>MLAY01000032.1 GCA_001890965.1 marine bacterium AO1-C
GGTAAAAGTTCTATGACGTAATGGATTAAATAGGCAAAAAATTCTCATCATCTTAAAGTTAAATACTTTAGTTGGTAAGGAAGTGAAATAAGGGCGTATGGGGGATGTCTAGGCTCTCAGAGGCGATGAAAGACGTGATAAGCTGCGAAAAGCTCCGGGGATTGGCAAATACGAATTGATCCGGAGATGTCTGAATGGGGCAACCTAATACCTTGAAGAGGTATTGCAATGCGCAAACGTGGGGAACTGAAACATCTAAGTACCCATAGGAGAAGAAAACAATAGTGATTCCCTAAGTAGTGGTGAGCGAAAGGGGAGCAGCCCAAACCGTTATCGTTGCGGCGTTAGCGGGGTTGTAGGACTACATAATTTACATTAGTGAAATTGAATTTTTTGGGAAACTAAGCCGTAGAGGGTGAGAGCCCCGTAAATGTAAGCGAACTGTAAATAGTAGTATCCTGAGTAGGCGGGAGCCGGTGAAACTCCCGTTGAATCTGCCGGCACCATCCGGTAAGGCTAAATACTCCTGAGAGACCGATAGTGAACAAGTACCGTGAGGGAAAGATGAAAAGTACCCTGAATAAGGGGGTGAAAAGTGTCTGAAACCATACGCTTACAAGCGGTCGGAGCCCTTTTGTGGGGTGACGGCGTGCCTTTTGCATAATGAGCCTACGAGTTGTGATTACTGGCAAGGTTAAGATGTTCAGCATCGAAGCCGGAGCGAAAGCGAGTCTGAATAGGGCGTGTAGTCAGTGGTTGCAGACGCGAAACTTGGTGATCTACCCTTGACCAGGTTGAAGTTCCGGTAACACGGGATGGAGGACCGAACCAGGAGGCGTTGAAAAGCCTTTGGATGAGTTGAGGGTAGGGGTGAAAGGCCAATCAAACTGAGAAATAGCTCGTACTCCCCGAAATGCTTTTAGGAGCAGCCTCGGGAGATGTCTTGTGGAGGTAGAGCTACCGATAGGACTAGGGGGCCTCACCGCCTACCAAATTCTGACGAACTCCGAATGCCATAAGATTATCCCGGGAGTGAGGGCATGGGTGCTAAGGTCCATGTCCGAGAGGGAAAGAACCCAGACCATCCGCTAAGGTCTCCAAGTAATAGTTAAGTTGAACAAAGGAGGTTTTGTTGCTGAGACAGCCAGGAGGTTAGCTTGGAAGCAGCTATTCCTTTAAAGAGTGCGTAACAGCTCACTGGTCGAGCGACAGAGCGTCGATAATAAACGGGCATTAAACTATTCACCGAAGCGATGGACGCAAGTGGTAGGGGAGCATTCCAGCCGCGGCGAAGATGAAGCGTAAGCTTTGTTGGAGCATCTGGAAAAGCAAATGTAGGCATAAGTAACGATAATGAATGTGAGAAACATTCACACCGAAAGACCAAGGTTTCCTGAACAACGTTAATCGGATCAGGGTTAGTCGGACGCTAAGGCGTAGCCGAAGGGCGAAGCTGATGCACAACAGGTTAATATTCCTGTACTAGTATTAGGAGTGATGGGGTAACGGAGCAATGAAAGCCTCGCGATGTGACGGAATACATCGTTGAAGGGTGTAGGTAAACGGTTGGTAGGCAAATCCGCCGACTGTGCTGAACCTGACAGTACTGCAAGCCTTCGGGTGCGCAGATAGTAGGTGTAAGAGCTTCCAAGAAAAACCTCTAAATAATGTTAATACTATCCGTACCGCAAACCGACACAGGTGGTCGAGAAGAGAATTCTAAGGTGCTCGAGTGATCCACGGCTAAGGAACTCGGCAAAATCGTCCTGTAACTTCGGGAGAAGGGACGCCTCCTTGCTTCGGCAAGAGGCCGCAGTGACTAGACCCAGGCGACTGTTTAACAAAAACACAGGGCTCTGCGAAATCGCAAGATGCGGTATAGGGCCTGACACCTGCCCGGTGCTGGAAGGTTAAGAGGGGGAGTTAGCTTCGGCGAAGCTCTGAATTGAAGCCCCAGTAAACGGCGGCCGTAACTATAACGGTCCTAAGGTAGCGAAATTCCTTGTCGGGTAAGTTCCGACCTGCACGAATGGTGCAACGATCTGGGTACTGTCTCAGCCGTGAGCTCGGTGAAATTGTAGTATCGGTGAAGATGCCGATTACCCGCAACGGGACGGAAAGACCCCGTGCACCTTTACTATAGCTTAGCATTGATTTTGGTTATCTAATGTGTAGGATAGGCGGGAGATAGTGAAGCGGTGTCGCCAGGCATCGTGGAATCATCCTTGAAATACCGCCCTTTATATAATTGGAATCTAATCTGTAAAGAGACATTGCTAGGTGGGTAGTTTGACTGGGGTGGTCGCCTCCAAAAAAGTAACGGAGGCTTCCAAAGGTGTCCTCAGTACGGTTGGTAATCGTACGAAGAGCGCAATAGCATAAGGACGCTTGACTGTGAGACCGACGGGTCGATCAGGTAGGAAACTAGGGTATAGTGATCCGGTGGTTCTGTATGGAAGGGCCATCGCTCAAAGGATAAAAGGTACGCCGGGGATAACAGGCTGATCTCCCCCGAGAGCTCACATCGACGGGGAGGTTTGGCACCTCGATGTCGGCTCGTCACATCCTGGAGCTGGAGAAGGTTCCAAGGGTTGGGCTGTTCGCCCATTAAAGTGGCACGCGAGCTGGGTTCAGAACGTCGTGAGACAGTTCGGTCCCTATCTGTTGTGGGCGTAGGATATTTGAGAGGACCTGACCTTAGTACGAGAGGACCGGGTTGGACGAACCTCTGGTGTATCAGTTGTGTTGTCAGATGCATTGCTGAGTAGCTATGTTCGGAAGAGATAAGCGCTGAAAGCATCTAAGCGCGAAACTCGCCTCGAGATGAGATATCCATGAGGGTCGTTGTAGATGACGACGTAGATAGGTTGCAGGTGTAAGTGTTGAGAGACACTCAGCCGAGCAATACTAATTACCCGAAAGCTTCCTAAGATGATGAAGATAGCAGAGAAGAGTTGGACAGTGAGGAAAGTGAAGACTGGTAGTAGCGAACGAAAGCAAAGTGTAGCGAGATCAGTGTAGATGAAGTGAAGTTGAGTGTTGAAGTGAGTATGCAACTAAGAGACGTTGAGAATTTTGCCTCCATTATGTTATTAATAAAAGAACTTTAAAGATACAAGTCAATGCAGAGTAGTAGTTACTAGTTAGTAATAGTTACCAAACATTGCAAGACCTAACGGTGGTTATAGCGTGGGTGTTCACCTCTTCCCATTCCGAACAGAGCAGTTAAGCCCCATTGCGCCGATGGTACTACAATCAAATGTGGAAGAGTAGGTCGCTGCCGGCCCAATATTGAGCCCTCATTACTTCATTGTAATG
>MLAY01000011.1 GCA_001890965.1 marine bacterium AO1-C
ATTTAGGCTTTTTATAATATATAGATTTTTGTGTTATTTTAAGATGATGTAAAGATATAAGTTTGTTAGCGTTAAGAAATTACCTTACGGTGAGCTCGGCACAGCAAGCTGTAGCCATCGGTTTATGTAATGAAGCCGTTAAAAACAGATCACCGACTGAGGTCACGAGGGAGTGTTTGAGCTG
The DNA here is from genome assembly GCA_001890965.1 of marine bacterium AO1-C. Taxonomy (GTDB): domain Bacteria; phylum Bacteroidota; class Bacteroidia; order Cytophagales; family Microscillaceae; genus Microscilla. Next base: position 185 of record MLAY01000011.1, read on the forward strand.
TTTAGGCGCAATGAAGTAAATTTTAGCGATCAAACTACAGCGGTGGCTTTTTTGGGTTCGTTTTTTTAGCTATTGAAAAAAATGAACGACTGTTGAGTTACACGAAACTAAATTTTGATTTACAACCTAGCAGATCAACAGTTATTTTTATGCTGTAAAACTATCCTCAAACTCAAGCATTACCTAATATAAAAAAGTGTACGGTTTTAAATTTATCTGGTTGACATAAGGATTAAGCCTAAACTAGTATTATTTTTTTGAAGCGAAAGGCGACTGTAAGCCTGTGTTTTTCGTAAAAAGCAAGAAGTATTATGAGATCATATTATTCACCTATTTAGAGTATGTTTAAATTTTGTCTTCAGAGATAAAAATGATGAGTGATCAGCGATAATGCAGCACTTTTTTGAGTGAATAGCCAAAGCTATTGACGAAAAAAATGCTAAAATTAACGTTGATCAGGCGCTTTTTTAGCCTAGATTATAATTTTTAAACATACTCTTATTAGCAACCCTCTATAAATGCATATAAAAATACCCCCCAAAATTACTATCTTTCTATTACTTGCCTGGTGTAGTATCAATGCCTACAGTCAGGATAATGACCGAGGTTTACCTATTTCCATTGGTTATTTTGGCCATTATGCCATTCAACCAGGATTAAAAGTGGGCACCGAAATTCCATTCAAAACCTGGGAAAAAGAACGAAGCCGCAAAAAAGGCAATGTTACTCGAGTAAAGCGCCTCTCGATCAATCCCCAATTGGCTTGGTTTACCCGCATTAACCGAGACGCCAATTACTTGATAAATGCCGAAGTGATGTACAAAACCCGAAAAAAAGAAAAAGGATTTTATACTGCTTTTACTGCTGGGTTGGGATACTTGATACAATCCAAAGTAGAATCGTTTTCTATTAACTTGGCTACTGGCGAAAAAACGAACAAACAGCGATCCAGCAGTCACTTTTTAATGCCTTCTTTGGGCTTTGAGCTTGGAGGCAATCTAAATTCTAAACTAGGCTGGTATAACAAATACACCTGGGGCCAGCGATTTTTTAGTAGCAATGGCAACGGAAGCACAATGAGTGTTTTTGTGGAGTTAGGAGTTAAATTGTACATCTTAAAAAAGTAAAGCAATGGATAGAAGATCATTTCTAAAATTAGGTACAACACTTGGGCTAGGGATGCCTTTTTTGTCCTCAACACTTACTTCGTGCAATCAGGATGTAGAGTTTTTTAGGCAGTTTGAAGTCAATTTTTCGGGCAATGTTTTAATCATAGGTGCAGGAGCTGCTGGACTCATGGCAGGCCACCTGCTTAGACAAAACAACATAAGCTTTCAGATTTTAGAAGCGTCTGATACCTACGGAGGGCGTGTAAAAGAAGCCTCCAATTTTGCAGATTTCCCGATCGATCTGGGCGCTGAATGGATTCATACTAATCCCTCAGTGTTGGCGCGCATGCTCAACGATCCCAATGTACAAGCCAATATAGACATCATCAACTACAACCCCGAATCTATTGCCTTATGGGATGGTAGCAATCTGAAAAAACGAAATTTCTTCAATAATTTTTATGGGGAATACAAGTTCAAAAACACTACTTGGTTTAGTTTCTTTGATGACTACATTGTACCTGGTATTGCCAATAATATTACCTTGAACAGCCCCGTGACTAATATAGATTATACGGGTAGTAGAATCACCGTAACCAATGCAGCAGGCAATCAGTTTGAGGCCGATCGGGTAATAGTTACAGTACCTCTTACTGTGCTCCAGCGAGGTAGTATCACATTTACGCCTGCTTTGCCCCAGACAAAGACAGACGCTTTACAGCAAATAGATATGCCTGATGGAATCAAGGTATTTATGGAGTTTTCAGAAAGATTTTATCCTGATTTACTCGGATTTGGTAGTTTAACAAATTTAATTGATGATTCCAGCGGAGAGAAGCTATACTACAATGCAGCTTTTAGAAAAAATGCAGCAAGCCATGTGCTAGGGCTTTTTACCGTAGGAGAAGATGCCTCATTTTACACCAACCAACCCGACGACAACAAGACCATAGAAGTAGTAATCAACGAATTGGATCAAGTTTTTGAAGGAAAGGCCTCTCGTTTTTATAAAAAACACGTGATTCAAAACTGGTCTAAATCTCCCTATGTATTGGGTTCTTATTCTTTTGGTAGCGATGAAGGCACTCAGGCGGTATTAAAGGAAACCATCAATAACAAAATCTATTTTGCAGGCGAGGCCTATGCCACACCCGATAGCTCTACGGTACACGGAGCGGGAGAATCTGCTTTTGTGGCAGTAGAAGCACTTTTGAAAGGATGATATAAAAAAAATAAAAAAAAGTTGAGTACATATTTAACCAGCTTGCCTTTTCTTTAAAAATCACTCAACGTTTATCATTTCATATATTTACTTACACATCAAAGCATTGAGCTTGTTGTAAGATCTTTTCGGAATTGAGAGTAAAATTAAGTTTTACTCATACCCACCTGGTTTTTTAAGATTTCACTAATTTTTTAAAACCAAAAAAATGAGAATTTTTCTTTCTGGATTATTACTAACAATGCTATTGGTACCTGGCTATGCTACCGATTGGAGTACCAATATGCCCAAAGCTAAGGCCGAAGCCAAAGCAAATGGCAAGCTCATCTTGCTCAATTTTGCTGGTTCAGACTGGTGCTCACCTTGTATTCGTATGAAGAAAAAGATCTTTGCCGCACCTGCATTTCAGCAGTTTGCCGACAAAAATCTGGTCTTGGTACGAGCCGACTTCCCTCGTAAACGCAAAAACCGCTTGGATAAAGCCCAAGTAAAGCACAATGAAGCCCTAGCCGAAAAGTATAATCGTCAAGGAATTTTTCCTCTTACAGTGTTAATGGATGCTCAAGGAAAAGTCTTGAAAACCTGGGAAGGTCTGCCACGTTTGAGTCCCGATGCATTTGTAGCGCAAATAAAGCCGCTTGTAAAAAACAAACCAGCTAAAAAAACAGAAACTGGATCACTCAACAATGCCATCAAGTTAGACGAAACCCATGGCTTGCGAGTATTTAAAAAGACCCTTTTGTTGATGGGGAGTCGATTTGAGGTCATTGTAGTAGATCAAAACCAAATTACTGCTCAACACCATATTCAGGCCGCCATTGCAGAGATTAAGCGCATCGAACAATTGATCTCAAGTTGGGATAAGCAAAGCCAAACCTCTGCGATTAATCGTGCAGCAGGCATTAAACCTGTGATGGTAGATACCGAATTGATTGCCCTGATTGAGCGATCCAAAAGAGTGTCTAAACTTACTCAAGGAGCATTTGATATTAGCTTTGGCTCTATCGATAAAAGCATTTGGCACTTCGATGGGTCACTTAAAAAACTCCCTGATGCCGCTACTGCCAAAAAAGCTGTTCGCTTGATCGACTACCGCAACATCGTGATAGATAAGATGAACTCTACTGTGTTTCTCAAAAATAAGGGAATGCGTATTGGGTTTGGAGCCATTGGCAAAGGCTACGCTGCGGAGCGAGCCAAAGCTTTGTTGCAAAAACGAGGTGTAAAAAACGGAATTATCAATGCTGGAGGAGATTTGGCTGCCTGGGGGAATCAGCCCAACGGCAAGCCCTGGACCATTGGCATTGCCAATCCAAACTTTAAAAACCAGGCGTTTGCGCGCATAGCCGTGAAAAATCAAGCAGTGGTTACTTCTGGCAACTACGAAAAATTTGTCGTGATAGATGGTAAGAAATACACCCACATCATCGATCCACGTACTGGCTATCCAGTGGCTGGGTTAAAAAGCGTAACCATTATTTGCCCCAATGCCGAACTGGCCGATGCTTTGGCTACCTCGGTATTTGTATTAGGCAAAGAGGTAGGCCTTGATTTAGTCAATCAACTCAAAGGGGTAGAAGCCATTCTGGTAGACGATGCCCAAAAAGTACATTATTCCAAAAACATTCCATTACAGAATTACTAATCCTTAATAATTGATTTTCCGCTTGTTTGGTGCTTAAGCAAAGTGACCTGAGCAAGCCATTTTTTCATTTTCATACAAATAGAATATAAGCAATGAAAAACATCATAAAAACATTCGTCATTGGGCTTATAGCCAGCATGGCGATGTCTTCTTGTACGGCAGTGAAAAGCTACCAGAAGATGTACCTCAACGATAGCGACATGAAACTGGCTGGCCGAAAAGTGGCCAAGGTAGAAACCTATTTTCAATTTTATAGAGAAGGAGCCGCGGGTGCCAATGGAGGCAAAACTGGCGGAGGTTGTGGATGTAATTGATTTAGTTAACAACACCCAGTTCATTCAGTTTGGTTTATTGTGTACGGAAGTAGCAGTGGACTATCGAAAATGGACTGTGGACTAATGACAAGAAAGATGAAAAAAATATTGACCATAACCATCCTGTTACTACTATCGGTAAGCTGGGCTGTGATGGCACAAGATTCTACCCAACAAAAATACAAGAAGAACAAGCTCGTAAAGGCAGAGGCCGACTTCTTATTTAGTTACTATCAGCAAGACGGAAACAATGCCGCAGTTACTGGGGGATTGGGAACCGAACTCTTGAACAACGTGGCAACCAATACTGGGTTTTCACTGGTGTATCAAGACAAACGCGAAAACTTACACAGCTTTTCGTTCAATGTAGGAGTAGATAGTTATACTTCGGCTTCTTCAGATAATATTGACCCCAATACGATTTCTTCGGCTTCATCGGGTGATGTACACGTGTACCCTTCGTTGTCCTGGGAGCTCGATAATCAAAAGAAACGCTTTACCATTGGAGCCAACTTGTCTTACTCTACCGAATACGATTATGTATCGCGTGGAGCAGGCATTTCATTCTCTAAATATTCTCCAAACCGTAATCGTGAGCTAAGCGTAAGCTTATCGGCTTTTTGGGATCAATGGAGCTTGATTTTCCCAAAAGAACTAAGACCGCCTAAACCACCTGGGGCTAGTGGAGACGATGATGACGACGATGATTATGCCACTACTCCTCGTAATTCTTATTCGGCATCTATTGTATACAATCAGGTGATAAACAAGCGTTTACAAATCGCTTTATTGACAGACGTGGTATATCAGCAAGGTTGGCTTTCTACCCCATTTCACAGAGTGTATTTTCAGGGACAAACCCAGGCCAAAATTGAACACTTGCCCGATACCCGTTTTAAATTGCCATTTGGCATAAGAGCCAACTACTTCGTGAGCGACTTCTTGATTTTGAGAGGGTATTATCGCTACTATTGGGACAACTGGGGGCTAACTGCACATACCCTCAATTTGGAAGCACCTTTTAAAATGTTCCAAGGTGTGTCTTTCTATCCATTTGCTAGATTATACACTCAAAACCAGGCCCAATATTTTGCGCCTTACCGCCAACATAATCTCACCGAAACATTCTTTACAAGTGATTACGATTTGTCTGGATTTTCGAGTCAGTTTGTGGGAGTGGGGCTAAGATTGGCACCTCCTAAGGGTATCTTAATCAAGCCTTTGAGTGCACTAAGTGTACGCTATGGAATGTATCGTCGTAGTACTGGCCTCGCATCCGACATCTTCACTGTTAACTTAACCTATAAGTTCAAATAAAACGTAACATCGCTTTCATTCCTAACCTACCAATTGGGCAGTACTTTTGAGTACCTGCCCAATTTTTTTAGGTATCATCATATTTCAGGTGCGTGCTTTCTTAATCTGCCACCTGTATATTGCCTCGTCCAATAATTACCTGGTTTGGAATCATTGCCTGAGGTCTAAACAAATCTTTGAGCATAAACAACATCAAAGCATCACCATCAAGTTTACTTAATTGAGCGCCTAAAGCTGGGTTTACCTGCATAATACGAGCTACTTCCAACCCTGCTCTGGTAGCTATCCCAGGAATAATATCATTACCAACCAATATATTGTTGAAAATGCGATCTGGTACTTCCAGTTTTTTTCCAGTGTCGGAGTTGGTATATACCTGCTTACTGTCCGAATCTCCCTTTACCTGAGGAGTTACTGCGGTATAAGCCTGCCTTTTGTTTTGACTCATATCCATGGTTGACTCCATTTCCTCCATAGTCAAAGGTGCCAGTCCTCCTTGAAAGTGACGTACCTGCTTATCAAAGCTCGGTTTTTTCTCCAAATGCTCTTGTTTTCTGGTAGGTAAAGTAGAGGCATGCTTATCATCCTTACTGGTTGTCATGATATCAGGGTATTCTCTCTGGGCAAAATCACTTAACATCAGCCAGCCATGCTGGAGCAAACCCGACTCTCCAATAGGTATTGAAATGCGAGCTGCTTTATCATCTTGATTTTCACTATCTTGTGAGAAGCGAGTTCCTCGTAATGGTGCATTGGGCGACTCGATGAAGAAAAATACAAATCCGCTATTGGCCAATCCCAGATCATCATAAATACTGGTATTGTGTTTAAACGTAGCCAGATCTTTTTCCAACATCATTTTTGACTTCATGCCTCCACCAGCTAACATAGCTTCTGCTCTGGATTCAGTGGTATAGTGATTTACTACTGCGCTAGACAGAGCAGTTTGGGCTCTTTTTACAAACTGTGGAAACCATTCCTGAGTGTCTAAATCATTGTCTTTGATTTCTTCAGTCATAGAGTCACGATTCATTTCAGATAAATGCTCAAAATAAGCCTTGCCTGTTTTGCCTATGTTTTCGGTGTTATGCTCATAGCTTTCATGTTTCCATAACATTCCCTCATCAGTCATTTGTTTATAAGGTGCATCATTGTCTTTGGTATAATCATTCAAGCGGCGTTCTTGCCCACCTACAGTAACCATTTCAGCCCTCAAAACAGATTTAAAATAATGGATGAGTTGGAGTGCTTCTCTAGAGTGACCCAGCCCTTGCTCTATTCTGCCATAATGATAATTAGATACGATATCCAACATTTGCTGGAGCAGGCGAGCTTGTTCACTAGGGCGACCATCTGTTGAATTATCATAAGCATTGACCAGATGTATAATCCTCTGTTGAAAAGTATGTAAGTGTATAGGTGGTGGAGTGCTTAAAGCATCAGTAACAGACTCGACAATTTCGGGCATAAGAGGCGTGCTTCCCTTTTTTTGTACAATTGCTGAAGCACCTGCTCCTTGTGATGCATTATCAGAAGTTTTTAGTTGCATTGGGTTACTGGCACTCATTTGATGTGCTTTTGCGCCAATATCATCTGCTTCCTTCTCAAGCTTAGGGTCATTATTAATGCTGGCTCCATTATTAGCCTGGGTAGTAGGGGCCACTCGTCCTTCTTGTTGCTGGGCCACGTGGGTGAGTTCATGGCCAAGATGTTGCGTTTTTCCGGGAGCCAAATGTATATTATTTCCTTGCGCAATGCCTTCGGCTTTAAACTGAGCTGGTTTGCTTGAGTTATAGTGTACCTTGGCCTGCGTAACATCTGTTCCTGTTAGCTGACTCACATTCTGTTTTATTCTGGCCTCATCTCCACCGCCATTGTTGGGTGAGCTGCCTTGAGTACGTTGTACTACTTGTTGTTTGGCTTGAATAGGAGGTTTCTGCCCTTCTTTTGTCTGTATAGGAGGCTTATTCCCTTGTTTGGCTTGAATAGTATTATCGGTAATTTTTTGAGAGTTGTTTTCAGTTGCATTCTCTTGGTTGCTGTTGGAGGCGTTTTGTAAAATGTGCATGTATAAAAACTATTTGGTTAAATAAATAAACTATGAACTAGGTTATCTAAATTGAAGGCTACATAGCAATGCTAGGTTTATTACCTTATTTGATTTGAATAATGTTAGAGAGAGTTAATGGGTAATTTCTTTTTACTTGTATGTATGGTGTTATTAGGTGTATTCTTTAATGTGTGCATATATGAAACTGGTTGTTAAGCAACAAAACTGGACTAAGCGATCAGCTGAGCCTAGATAATAGATTTGTATTATTTGATAATTAGAATAGGGGGGTAATCTTTAGCTTGAATAAAGCTAAGGGGAAGTTTATGAAGAGTGTTTTCAGGTACTTTATAGATGCGGTTGTTGAAGGTATCTTGTAAAATGTGCATAGCAAAGCAGGTCATTAAGTAAATAAAATGTAAAGTACATTAACTAAATTGTAAGATGCAAGTGAAAAGTAAATTTGTAGTAATTAATCGAAATAAAGTTTGCCTGATCCACCATTGAAAACAGGAGACTGATTAGCTACCGACTCTCCTCTCCAAAACGCCTGTTCATTCCTTCACTTTCCACAAAAAAACCTCAAATGTTCGTTTTCTAGTCCAACCTCTGTTAAATTGCAAAACATTTTCTGGGGTAAATTGATTTACTACAGAAGTTTAAAATATTGATTATAAAGTTTTTAGGTAATTAATACCCAATTGTGATATGACAAAACACGACTGGACTCTCGAAGAGATTGAAGCCATATATCATAAACCATTGCTAGATTTGATGTTTGAGGCGGCGACCATTCACCGTCAAAACAAGGACTATGCTGAAGTACAAATTAGTAGCTTGCTTTCTATCAAAACTGGTGGTTGTCCCGAAGACTGTGCCTATTGTCCACAAGCAGCGCGTTACAGTACCGATGTAGATGTACATAAGCTCATGTCTCTTGAGACAGTAGTAAACACTGCCAAAAAAGCTAAAGAAGCAGGTTCTTCACGTTTGTGTATGGGAGCAGCTTGGCGTGAAGTACGCGACAATCGCGACTTTGATAAGGTGTTGGATATGGTAAAAGCAGTAAACGAACTAGACATGGAAGTTTGCTGTACCTTGGGTATGTTAAATGCCGACCAGGCCCAAAAACTCGCCGATGCTGGCTTGTATGCATACAATCATAACGTAGATACTTCTGAAGATTACTACAGCGAAGTGATTACCACCCGTGATTACAAAGATCGCTTAAATACCATCAATAATGTGCGCAAAACAGGAATGACAGTTTGCTCTGGTGGTATTGTTGGTTTAGGTGAAACCCACAAAGACCGTGTAGGAATGCTGAAGGTATTGTCTAACTTGACTCCTCACCCTGAGTCAGTACCGATCAACGCATTGGTAAGAGTAGAAGGTACTCCTCTGGAAAACCAACCCAAAGTGCCTGTACAAGATATGGTACGTATGATCGCCACTACGCGTGTATTAATGCCCAAAACAGTTATTCGTCTTTCAGCGGGTAGAACTGAGATGTCTTTGGCCGAGCAAGCGATGTGCTTTATGGCGGGTGCCAATTCTATTTTTGCTGGTGACAAGTTGTTGACTACTCCTAATCCTGATTTTAAAGATGATATGGAGATGTTCAACATCTTAGGACTTACCCCAAGAGAAGCTTACAAAGGAATTGACCGTGAGAAATTCCGTCCAAAGGAAACTGTAGAAGAAAAATAGTCATTAGAAAAAAACACTTTGACCCTACTAACTGGTTTTGTTGGTAGGGTTTACTTTGTTTTATGATCAAAACCAATACTGATTTTCTGAACGAACGTCTGGAAGAACGCCGCGAAAACGGATTGATGCGTACTTTGGTAGACAAGGAGCACTTGACAGACTTTTGCTCCAACGATTATCTGGGAATGGCCCAATTAGCGGCTTTCAAACAGTTAATTGACCAAAAATTGGCTCAATACCAACCTGCCAAAGTAGGAGCTACCGGCTCCCGACTCATCAGTGGAAACTACACCTATACTGAACAATTAGAACAAAAAATTGCGGCTTTTCATCAGGCCGAAACTGGATTGATATTCAATTCTGGTTATGATGCCAATATAGGTGTATTTGCCTCTTTGGCTCGCCGGGGCGATACCATCATTACCGATGAATTGATTCACGCCAGCATCATTGATGGTACCAGACTCACCCACGCCAAGCGATTACGCTTTCGTCATAATAACCTGAACGATTTAGAAAAGAAACTACGTCTGGCTGAGGGAAACATCTTCGTTGGGGTAGAATCAGTCTACTCGATGGATGGTGATGTGGCTCCTTTGGCCGAAATAGCGGCATTGTGCAAAAAATACAATGCACATTTGATCGTAGACGAAGCCCACGGTACTGGTATTTTTGGCAATAAAGGGGTAGGAGTAGTACAAAGCGAAGAATTGCAAAACAGCGTATTGGCCCGTATCCATACATTTGGTAAAGCTTTGGGTGCTCACGGAGCTATAGTATTGGGAAGCAGTGACTTACGTAACTATTTAATCAATTTTGCACGTTCGTTTGTGTATACCACTGCTTTGTCTATGCACTCGCTTATAGCCACTGAGGCCGCCTATGAGCTATTTCCTACTTTAGACTCCGAGCGAAAGCACTTGTTTAATCTGATCCGTATTTTTCAAGATACTTTGGGAAGTGCTGCCCGTTACGAGGTTTTACCAAGCCCATCACCTATTCAAGGTGTGATTGTGCCCGGAAACTCTAACGCCCGAACCCTCTCTCAAGAGATAGAAAAAGCTGGGTTTTATGTAAAAGCAATTTTAAGCCCTACCGTGCCTGCTGGACAAGAACGCCTACGGATTTGTTTGCATGCTTTTAATACAGAAGCCCAACTCCAGCAGTTAATCCAAATAATAAATTCTTAAACACAAAAGCCGTGGACTGTGGTCTATGGACTGTTGACTAATATATGCACCAATACATCATAGCTGGAATAGACACCGAAATAGGTAAAACTGTGATCTCGGCCATTGTCACTGAAGCGCTACAAGCCGATTACTGGAAACCCGTACAATCTGGCGACTTACACCATACCGATACTGATAAAATAAAAGCTCTGGTAACCAATACCCAATCCAAATTTCACCCTGAAGGTTATCGCCTAAAAACTCCTATGTCGCCTCACGCCTCGGCAGATATCGATGGGGTAACTATTGAAGCTGAGAAACTCACACTACCTCAGACCTCCAACAACTTGGTGGTAGAATTGGCTGGTGGGTTGATGGTTCCATTGACCAAAGATTTGCTTATGGTGCACATGCTGAAGCAATGGAATTTGCCTGTTATTTTGGTTTCTAAGTATTATTTAGGCAGTATCAATCACACCTTGCTGTCTGTAGAAGTGCTCAAAGCCCACAATATTCCCATCAAGGGAATTATTTTTAATGGGGAGATCAATCCAACCAGCAAAGAAGCCATTTTGGCTTATAGTAAGTTACCCGTGATTGGTGAAATACCCTGGATAGAAGAGGAGATGAGTAAGGAGAAAGTGAAAGAACTTGCTCAACTGTTAACATTTTAAAAAAAAGTCCTGTGTTCCACTAAACACAGGACTGAAAAACAAACAACCTGCGAAGTCTTTAACGTCGCATTTTCTTCAATTCCTTGCGTCTTCTGGCCTGAATCTCAAGGTAAGTACTATATTGAGAACTAGACAATAAGCGTTTCATTTCAGCATTTTTGGCCTTTTGTATCGCCTTAAGCTTCTTGTATTTAGACCAACGACTTCCCCCTGCGCTTTTCACTCCTTTGAGTTTGTCCAGGTACTTAATGCTAATTTCTTTGTAAGGCTCTTTTTGTTCATCGGTTAAATTCAGTTTTTTAAGATCGGCTTCAATTTGGGCCTTAAATTTTTCTTTTTGTTCTGGAGTAAACTTACCACCACTTTGGGCATAAGTTATTTGAGTTCCAAAAATTAGAGCTACAATCAATACTGATAAAAATGAAATCGTTTTTTTCATAATAAAATTTGTGAATTGTTTAAAAATAATGAAGGCCTGAATGGCTTCACTGTACACATTTAGTGTTTGGTGTTGAATTTCTTTCCTAAAAATTTAATCAAGGGACTAAAAGTAATTACCAGGGGGTTGTGCCCTAAAAAGCCGGTAGTTACGCCATATTTTGTGTGATCCTTTTCAGGACGATAGGTGCCAAATATTCGGTCAAAAATGATCAAAGTGCCACCATAGTTTTTGTCCAAATACCCCTCGTTGGAGGCGTGATGCACCCGATGAGCCGAAGGAGTATTAAGGAACAGGCCTTCTAAAAAGCCGAGCTTTCCTACCATTTCGGTGTGAATAAATATTTGATACACCAGACTGAATGCTAAGAGGAGGGTAATCATCACAGGCGAGAACCCGATTAAAATAAGTGGGATATAAAATACAGGAGCAGTAAACTTTCCTAGCCAGTTGAGTCTGCCAGCCGTAGTAAAATTGAACCAGGGACTAGAATGATGGGTATGGTGAATGCTCCACAAAAGAGGAATTTCGTGGCTCAAGCGGTGATACCAGTAATAAATGAACTCTACCAAAAAGAAGGCAACCAATAAAGTAAAACCGTTGGGTTCTATCTCCATCAATTGATAAGGAGTAATGGAAGAATATAAGAAATAAGCCCAGGCTATAGACAATGGCTTGATAATTTTGCCTCCCATTACAATGGCCAGATTTGCCAAAGAATCTTTCCAATGATAAACCTGCTTCCGGTGAATTTTTGCCCAGATTAATTCAGTACCAATGGCCAGTACATAAATGCTTATAAACAACCACTTGATTTTACTTTGTATATCCATTGCTTATGTATTTTGCTTAACTAAATCGTTTGAAACAAAAGTACAGCAAGGGCTTCGCTAGTAAGGAGGTAAACTAAGTGAAGCAGTAAAATCGATTAGTGAAACGTCTAAAACCAACAGTGAAATTTATCTTAACCAAGAGGAGCGTTCATCCATTGTTTGAACTCACCTGCTTTGGCTTTGCTCACAATGATTTTCTCGGGACTTGGTGGGATGGTGTGTACTACGAGTTTGCCATGAAAGTACACTGAAATTTTAGTGATTACTTCCCGATTTACAATAAACTGTCGATTGGCTCTAAAAAACTGTGCGGGATCTAGTTGTTCATTGAGTTTTTCCAGTTTTTCATTCAAATGATACGTTTTATTATCAGTAGTAACCCCTTTTACAATACCATTCTCTATGTATATATAGGCCAGGCTTTGGGTTTTGATAGGTACCAAACTATCTCCCTTTTCAATTAAAAAGCTCTGCTGATAAGTCTTGGTATTAGTAGTAGAGAGGTTTTGAATGAGCTGTTGCAGCGTGTGATAATCTGGATTTACAGGTTTTTGGTGTATATTTTTGTATTTAGTAATGGCTTGCTGCAAAGCTTCTTGGGTAATTGGCTTCAATAGATAATCTACACTATTTAGCTTAAAAGCCTGAAGGGCAAACTCACTATAAGCTGTGGTAAATATAACAGGGATGGTGGGGGTGAGTGTTTCGAAAATCTGGAAAGAATTGCCATCTGCCAATTCAATATCCAAAAAAGCAAGCTGAGCTTCTGGATGTTGTTGTAGTACATTGATTGCTTCGGTAATGCTTGCTGCTTCGGCCAATACCTGAATGGTATTATCTATGGCTGCCAGCATAATTTTTAGATTTTCTCTGGCAATATATTCATCTTCAATAATTAATACATTCATAAGCTAAAACTAGGATGTAGTGGGTACTACTACTTTAAACATATCTTCGGTTTGTTCAATGCGAATGGGTTGATTTTGTAATAAAAGCGATCGTTGATTTAAATTATCTAACCCAAGCCCAGTGCTTTTCAAGGCTTGTTTTTTTTGTTTTTTGGGGTTTACGATCATCAAGGCACCTTTCTCTAGAGAAATCACTATTTCCAATGGATGTGATGAAGACACCTCATTGTGTTTGATAGCGTTTTCAACCAATAGCTGTAAACTTAAGCAAGGGATTTTATGCTGTAATGCTTCATCTGGAATATGGACTGATATTTTCAGGTGCTCTCCGTACCTGGTTTTAACCAACGCTACATATTGCTTGATAAATTCTAGTTCATCTTGGATGCTTGCCAGCGCGGTATTGCGATGGTGAACAATGTAACGGAGTATGCTACTCAACTGCTCATTGTATTCAATAGCTTGATCAGGATCAATCCGTATCAACCCATTGAGCGTATTGAGTGCATTAAATAAAAAGTGAGGATTGAGTTGTGCTTTTAAACTGTTGAGTTCGATGCTTATTTTTTCCTTTTCCAATCTTTCTTTAGAAATGCTTACTTCTAATTTTTTTTGATTGGCCTGAACAAAAGCCACAATTAATTGCACCACACCAAAGAGCACCAAATAGCTAAAAAACGAAGAGAAAAATTCACGCCTTGCCTCAAAGAATACTCCTTTATTAAAACGTAGTATAATCAACAGACTAAACGCAAATAAAAATGTAATCCCCAGATTGGATAGAAAGACTCTCCAGGAACCCTGATTACGTGCCCAAAGAGTATAGCTAAAAGTGATATAAATGTAAGTCACCATAAAGCAAGCCCTCATGACAATACCGCCATAAGTAATATTGAGCTCATTACTCATCACAGGATTGTTGAGCAAAAGTGCCAGCCGGATACTCAAAAAAACGCAAGTGAGTAAAAGAGCAATCCCTATTTTTATAAAAATGCTTTGTTTCAAGTGTTTACTCTAGATTAAATGATAATGACTTAAGTTAAGAAAGTCTGGAGTAAAGCTACCCCAGACTTTAAGAATAATCTAAAAATTAATTACTGTTGCGTTTTCTTTTTATTGTCTACTCTTCATTTCTTCAATCCTTTTTTCCTGAGTATCCAGGTATATTTGGTATTGAGGTTTAGATAATACCTTTTTCATTTCCTTGTTTTTGGCACTGATGATTGACTTGAATTTTCGATATTTGGCAAATCGACCACTGCTCGAATTCTTCAAACCCTGAAATTGTTTTACATACTTGATCGTGATGTCTTTATAAGATTTTTTTTGGCCGTCATTCAAGCTCAATTTTGCAATATCCTCTGCTATTTGAGCTTTAACTTTTGCTTTTTGCTCAGCTGATATACCGTTTGCTTGCTGAGCATAACTTGTTTGGTAACAGTAAAAGATGCTGATTAATAGCATTGCAAAAAGTGAAATCGTCTTTTTCATAAAAATGATTGATTTTAGGGTAATTAGATTTTTGACTTGTTTAATTTTGAAGTGGAATTGACTCCTGATCCACGCTTGTAGAAGTGGGCAAAACAATTTTTTCCTTCTTTGCCTTCATTTGTTTTCTGAAAAGTTGAATCATTGGCTGGAAATTGATAACCAATGGGTTGTGTCCTACAAATCCAGTAGTTACCCCATATTTAGGTTGTTCTTCTTCTGGCTGATACGTGCCAAATATTCGGTCATAAATCATCAAGATTCCTCCATAATTTTTATCCAGGTATTTTTCATTAGAGGAGTGATGCACCCGATGCGCTGAAGGAGTGTTCAAAATACCTTCAATCCAGCCTAGCTTGCCGATCATTTCGGTATGGACGAAAATTTGAAAAAACAAGCTAATCATCATCATGATGGTTATAAGTTCGGGGCTAAACCCAATCAGAATTAGCGGGAGATAGAAGACAGGAGACATAAACCTCCCGAGCCAATTGAGCCGACCTGCGGTAAAGAAATTAAACCAAAGACTCGAATGATGCGTATGATGAAGCGTCCATAACAGGGGTATTTCGTGGCTTAGGCGATGGTACCAGTAAAAAATAAATTCTACCAAAAAGAAAGCCGCCACAATGGTCAAGGCATTACTTTCCAGCGTCATCAATTGAAAGGGCAGGAGCTTGGAATAAATAAAGTATCCCCAAGCCACTGCTAAGGGCTTAATCAAGTTTCCACCGACCATAATGGCCAGGTTTGCCAAAAAGTCTTTCAAGTTGTATACTTTCCTGTCTTTTTTTATTGACCAAATAAGCTCAATGACAATAGCCAGTAAATACGATACGGCTAATATTTTTAAGGTGATGGGTGAATTCATTTTATATTTTTGACTGACTGTTTAAATCATTATTCATTCAAAAATACGGCATGACAAAGGCTGAGATGAGCAAACCTCGGTGAATTGACCTGATTGAACTATGAAATGATCGGAAAGAATAGTGAGTTGCCTGCTTAAATGGCTTATTACCAAGTGTTATCTTGTTGAATGTTATAAAAACAGTGTGAAGAATAGAATATGACTAATGGTCATAAAATTACGCCAGCACAAAGATTCAGTTGGCTTTTCTTACTTTTTTCAAACAATTATTGTATTATTGCATAGAAAAGTTTAAGCAAATTTGTGGATTTAATCCAAAATTTAGAATTGAACTTTTTAAACAATGGAAAATGTTAATTGGTTAGGAGTGAAAACTCCTTTTTATTTAAATATATAGTATGCGTGCATACTATTAACGAGCGGGGCCATCAGGCCATTTGCTTTTTAATCAGAAAGATTACCCAAAACCCAATAAAATTCAAATTTAGTTATGAATGAAGCTTATATTTACGACGCAGTTCGTACTCCCCGTGGACGCGGAAAAGCTGACGGTGCTTTACACACCACTCAACCAATTCACCTCTTAACTACTGTTCTGAAAGCGTTACGTGATCGCAACGATCTTGATACTTCATTGGTAGAAGACGCCATCATGGGTTGTGTATCTCCCGTAGGAGAGCAAGGTGCTGACATTGCTCGTGCTGCGGTTATTGAGGCAGGTTATTCTGAAACTACTGCCGGGGTTCAAATGAACCGTTTCTGTTCTTCTGGATTAGAGGCTATCAACACGGCTTCTGCTTATGTAATGTCTGGTCAGTCAGACTTGATCGTAGCAGGTGGTGTTGAATCTATGTCTCGTGTACCAATGGGTTCTGATGGTGGTGCCATGTTCACCAGCCCAGAAATGATTGGTAAGCATAAAATGGTTCCTCAAGGTATTTCTGCTGACTTGATTGCTACCAAATATGGATATTCTCGTGAGCAATTAGATCAATTTTCAGCGGTTTCTCACGAACGTGCTGAAAAAGCCTGGAGCGAGGGACGCTTTAATAAATCTATCATTCCTGTAACGGATAGCCTAGGTATTCCTTTGTTGACCAAAGACGAAGGTATTCGTCCTGGCACAACTGCTGAAAGTTTGTCTAAACTGAAGCCTTCTTTTGAAATGATGGGCCAAATGGGTGGACTAGATGCATTGGCACTTCAAAAATACCCAGAGTTGGCCAAAATCAACCACGTACACCACGCAGGTAATGCTTCTCAAATTACCGACGGTGCAGGTGTTTTGTTGATTGGTAACAAAGAAGTAGGTGAAAAAGCTGGAATGAAGCCTCGTGCTAAAATGCACTCATTTACTATTATCGGTACTGAGCCTACCATTATGTTGACTGGCCCAGCTCCTGCTGCTGAAAAATTATTCAAGAAAACTGGTTTGAAAGCTTCTGACATCGACTTGTATGAAGTAAACGAAGCCTTTGCCGTAGTTCCTATGTTGTTTATGGACCGTATCGGTATCGATCAGTCTATCATGAACGTAAACGGTGGTGCGATTGCAATGGGTCACCCATTAGGTGCTACTGGTGCTATTATCTTGGGTACTTTGTTAGACGAGCTTGAGCGTCAGGACAAAACTTTAGGTTTGGCTACGCTTTGTATTGGTGGTGGTATGGGTATCGCTACTGTGATTGAGAGAGTTTAAATTTATTAGTCAATAGTTTTCAGTCCATAGTCCATAGATTTTTATATAGATACTACTTGTCGATAGTACTTGCGGATTTGATAAATCTATGGACTATCGACTATGGACTGAATACTTTACACCAATTAGAAAAAAATTACTACATACATCTATGGTCTTATACAATGTAGAAGAAGGGGTAGCCATTATTAGCTGGAACATGGAAGGCTACACCATGAACGTATTGAACGAAGATTCTATCAAAGCCTTTGCTGACGCTGTTGAAAAAGCTGTAGGAGATGAAGCGGTAAAAGGTATTATCATAACTTCTGAAAAAGAAACTTTTGGTGCAGGTGCTGACTTGAAGATGATCAAGAGCATGCTAAACCAACAAAATTTAGATGTTAAAACTGCTTTTGAAAACGCTCGTCAGTTAAACCAATTATTCCGTAGCTACGAAACCAGCGGTAAGCCGGTAGTAGCGGGTATCAATGGTACTGCTTTGGGTGGTTTTTATGAAGTATGTTTGGCTTGTCACTACCGAGTGGCGGTTAATAATCCAAAATCTAAAATTGGATTACCAGAATCTCAAGTTGGTTTGATTCCTGGTGCGGGTGGTACTCAGCGTGTACCTCGTATGGTAGGTATCGAAGCAGCAGCTCCTTTGTTATTAGAAGGAAAAACTTTGTCTCCAGAAAGAGCTTTGAAAGCTGGATTGGTAGACGAAGTAGTGGCTGATAAAGCCCAAATGATGGCCGCTGCCAAGAAATTTATTGCTGAGAATAAATTTATCATGCAGCCTTGGGACGAGAAAAACCGTAAAGGTCAGATCGTAGGAAAGAAAAACTTCCGAGTACCTAAGGGTAATATCCAAAGCCCTAAAGGAGTACAGGTATTGATGCCAGGTACAGCTTTGTTGATGGACAAAACCAAAGGTAACTACCCTGCACAATTGGCAATTATGAGCTGTGTGTACGAAGGTTTGCAAGTTCCTATGGACCAAGCCTTGGACATTGAGTCTCGCCACTTTACCAGAATCTTGCGTACACCTGAGGCCAAAGGTATGGTTCGTACCTTGTTCTTCGGTAAGCAAGCCGCTGATAAAGGCGAAGCGCGTCCAAAGGATGTGCCTAAGTACGACATCAAAACTGTAGCAGTATTAGGTGCAGGTATGATGGGTGCTGGTATTGCCTATGTTTCGGCAATGGCTGGAATGAAGGTAGTTTTGAAAGACATCTCAGTAGAAAACGCTGAAAAAGGAAAAGACTATAGCCGCAACTTGTTGAAGAAGCGTGTGTCTAAAAAGCGCATGACTCAAGAAAAAGCGGATGCAGTATTAGAATTGATCCACCCTACAGCTGATTATGCTGACTTGGCCGAGGCTGATTACGTAATTGAGGCGGTATTTGAAAACCGTGACTTGAAATACAAAGTAACTCAAGAAGTAGAAGCTGTAATTCGCGAAGATGTAATCTTTGGTTCTAACACTTCTACCTTGCCTATTACTGGTTTGGCTGAAGCTTCTAAGCGTCCAGATCAATTCATCGGTATTCACTTCTTCTCGCCAGTAGACAAAATGATGCTGGTAGAGGTGATTATGGGGGAAAAATCTTCTGACAAAGCTCTAGCTGCTACTTTGGATTATATCCAAAAAATCAAGAAGACCCCAATCGTAGTAAACGATTCTCGTGGTTTCTATACTTCTCGTTGTTTCAGTACTTATACTGCCGAAGGTATGGAAATGCTACAAGAGGGTATCAACCCAATCTTGATCGAGAATGCTGGAAAAGCTGCTGGTATGCCAGTAGGTCCTCTAGATGTAGCCGATGCTGTAGCCTTGGATTTGGCTTACAAAATCATGAAGCAAACTTCTAAAGACTTAGGTCAACCCATGGAAGATATGCCTGGTGGTAAAGTGGTAATCAAATTCAACGAAGAGCTAGACCGTGTAGGTAAAAAAGCCAAGAAAGGTTTCTACGCTTACCCAGAAAACGGTAAGAAGTACCTATGGGAAGGTTTGCAAGAGCACTACCCATTGGCTGAAAACCAACCAGATATCGAAACTTTGAAAAAACGTTTCTTGCACCGTCAGGCGATGGAGTGTATCCGTTGTTTAGAAGAAGGTGTATTGCGTAACCCAACTGATGGGGATATCGGGTCTATCTTTGCCTGGGGATTTGCTCCATTTACAGGTGGTGCATTCTCTTATGTAGATGCGGTAGGTATCGCTCAGTTTGTAAAAGACTGTGACGAGTTTGAAGCCCAATTTGGTGAGCGTTTCAAGGTATCTGACAAGCTACGCGCCATGGCGGCCAACGGTGAGTCTTTCTTTAAGGAAGAAGCCGTAGAAGCTGCTGCGGTTTAAGCATTGATCCATTTCGCGAAGTGACTTTCGCATTATCCAATAGAGTGATCCCCGTTTCGAAAGAGGCGGGGATTTTTATTTGCTTCTCCTTGTCAGTATCAGGATGGCCAGGATTTAAGGATTCACAAGATTGTTTGCCCACCCTTTTGCTGGTGCTCATTTGTAATGAGTATCCTTTTTACGAGCATTTTTAATGCGATCTGTGCAAATACACTGCTTCACTGTTGTTTCGTTTACCCTAAAACCGCGTTGCAAACGCTCCTGGAAAAAAGGTACGCATAGATATGCGCACCAGCAGGGTTTAAGGATTTGTAGGGTTTTTTACCCACCCTTGTCATTTTGAGCTTGCCGAAAAATCTGCGTGAAAAATTTACTGATGCTCATTTGTAATGAGTATCCTTTTTACGAGCATTTTTAATGTGGTCTGTGCAAACACATCGCTTCACTGTTGTTTCGTTTACCCTAAAACCGCGTTGCAAACGCTCCTAGAAAAAGGTACGCATACATATGCGCACCAGCAGGGTGACCAGGATTTTTAAAATGTTTAGGATTATTTGCTGCGTTTTGTCATTTTGAGCTTGCCGAAAAATCTGTGTGAAAAGTTTGCTGATGCTCATTTATAATGAGTATTCTTTTTACGAGCATTTTTAATACGATCAGTAAAAATATGCAACTTCATTGTTATTTCGTTTACCCTAAGACCGCGTTGCAAACGCTCCTAGAAAAAGGTACGCATACATATGCGCACCAGCAGGGAGGAAGAACCTGTTGTAACGTGGGGAGTTAGATTGAATTATTTTTACTTGTCCCCACTGTTATTTGAAGTGTTCCGAAGGGGGCACATTCTCGCTGGTGCTCATTTGTAATGAGTATCCTTTTTACGAGCATTTTTAATGTGATCTGTGCAAATACAAATACACTGCTTCACTGTTGTTTCGTTTACCCTAAAACCGCGTTGCAAACGCTTCTGGAAAAAAGGTACGCCTGCATATGTGCACCAGCAGGGTTTAAAGATTTGTAGGGTTTTTTACCCACCCTTGTCATTTTGAGCTTGCCGAAAAATCTGTGTGAAAAGTTTACTGATGCTCATTTGTAATGAGTATTTTTTTTACGAGCATTTTTAATGCGATTTGTGCAAATACATCGCTTCATTGTTATTTCGTTTACCCTAAAACCGCGTTGCAAACGCTCCTGGAAAAAGGTACGCAGGCATATGCGCACCAGCTGGGAATGGCCAGGATTTTCAAATTTACTGCTACCTTGATTTAAACTTTTCAATGTCAGTTTTAAGCTTCTCTATATTGCTTCGAATATGCTTTTCAACATCTGAATAAGTATTCAGGGCATGCGCGTTAATTGTATTGATCTGCTGCAATGTTTTTGCGTTAACTATCCTCAATTGATAACCCCATTTCTTCTGATTTCCTTTTGGTGGAAAATCTGTGTCAAATCGACTCAGAATTAAGAAATCGACATTTACCCTTCTAACAATTGGAAGACAATACCTTTTGTCGAACACTCCCAGATATGTGACTCCCCTAAGTGCCCCAAATGGGAATGGTTTAACCTTAATGCTTGTCAGTTTATTTAGTTCCTTTCCAATGTGCTTGTTAATAAAGTAACCTTCTGACATATAGTTATATGAATTTGCATTGGGAAGCACAAGGACTTCAAGAGCATTTGGATCTTTGGGTAAAATTCGGTCAGGCTTAGCCTTGGTACTATCAATCAGCGTGGTGTCAACTTTGGCGGTGTTTTTTGATAAACTTTTGTCATTCTCAACTTTTACACTATCAATCAACGTAGTGTCTGTTTTTTCTTCAGAAGTTATCTGTTCTTTTTTATCTACCGAATTACAACTTATGATAGCTGTAAGAGAAAGAAACAGGATGAATTGAGAGTATTTGATTTGGTAAGTGAGCATTTTCATTGTAGTGGTTAGGTTTATGTATCCTAAAGGATATGTATTTAAATATACGACAATCGTTTAAAAGTTCTTCCTTTGGAAGACTTAGGATAACTGAGAAGGTGTCCAGGATTTAAGAATTTACAAGGTTTTTGCCCATTCTAGTCATTTTGAGCTTACCGAAAAGTGTGTACTTTGGATTGAATTGTTTTCTCCTTGTCAGTATCAGGATAGTCAGGATTTGAGGATTCACAGGATTGTCTGCCTATCCTCGTCATTTTGAGCTTGCCGAAAAATCTGTATGAAAGTGTGTACTTTGGATTGAATTGTTTTCTCCTTGTCAGTATCAGGATAGCCAGGATTTGAGGATTTACAGGATTGTCTGCCTATCCTTGTCATTTTGAGCCTGCCGAAAAATCTGTATGAAAGTGTGTACTTTGGATTGAATTGTTTTCTCCTTGTCAGTATCAGGATAGCCAGGATTTGAGGATTCACAGGATTGTCTGCCTATCCTTGTCATTTTGAGCTTGCCGAAAAATCTGTATGAAAGTGTGTACTTTGGATTGAATTGCCTTTTTCACTCATATTCCACTCTCGCGGAAAGAAGTCGGGAGACTTCTGTTTCTTCAAAAGTTCTAAGTTACCCTACGGAAGACTTAGGGCAACTAGGGGTTTATTTTCGTAACTCTTTATCTGTAATTTCTGGATTATACCTTTTGCCATCTTTGGAGAAACCCCAAACATTTGAAAGCTCTCTTAATTTTGGTAATTCTGTCTCATTAATTCCTACTTTCTGCTTTACTATTCTGCGAAACTTTCTATTGGCATTTTGCTTATCTACTTTCTCAGATTTAGCAGTAGTGATTCCTTGTATCTTGTTTTTTTTCCTTGATCGACTCATTGTGTTTTAATTTTCATTTGGGACTATCTGACTTTATTCAACGGTTCTGTTATTTGAAGTGTTCCGAAGGGGCACTTCAAGTTTATAAATAAACATAAATCTAGACCCTTACAGGGCAGGGTTATTTGATTAGTGCTAAAAAGTTTCGCTCTTGCGAAAAAAGCTTATCTATAAGAAGTGAGAGACTTCTGTTTCTTCAAAAGCCCTAAGTCACCCTTCGGAAGACTCAGGACAACAGCGGAAGAGCTTTGGACCTAAATTGTAAACGTCATGTATCCTAGAAATGCGGTGCTAATAAGGAACCCAAGCCAGGCTGCTCCATATTTAATGTCTTCTACAAGTTTGCGATTTTTTGACATATTTTCAAGCACGGAATATTTATCCATTACAATATACATACACCCAAAAATAGACCAACTTGCAGCAGACGCAATATCAGGCTTGACCAGATATAATAAACCTACGATAATTAGTTCGAAGCCCACTAACAAGTTTAATACTTCCATGGATTTCTTCACTTTAACTTTAGCATGTACACTCATCATCACAACACGATAAATCTGTCAAATAAAAATTATTGTCTTTATATTCTTTAAGTTCCTTCTCTATTGTTTTAGCAGGAACCTTCATTCGTTTGGCAATCTTTTCGGCTACTATTGCAAACCTTTGCCTGTATTTATAAATGAAGCAAAACAATGCATTTTTGTGTTTTACCTGAGGGCCTACCAAAAATAAGTTCTTTGTCTTGGTAGATTCATCAAAATCATTCAGTAGGGGGTAGTCATTTTTAAACTCAAACGAATCCTTTACCAAGGTGAGGCTACTGGCAAACCCTGTGCAATTGATGGGTTTTTGGGGAGAAGTGAAGGTATGATCATTGGCGGTTTTTACAATATAGGAACCATCTATAAAATCTACACTGGTCACTTTTGTTTCGGTGTAATAATCATAAAGATCGGCCACGTATTCTATCCTGTCTCTTGTAAATGGAGCAAGGGAATAACTCGAATCGCTTTTTACCAAGTTTAAATAATCAGCATCATCAAGGAGGGTTACTATCTTTCTGGCCCTAATTAAGCTAACCATGGCATCAAAGCCAGATTCATAAGCGCCTATCACAATGTGCTCGTCACCCTCCAATTCTGCAAAGGAATCCACCTCTGAGTAATGCGTACATAGATGAGCACCTTCAAAGGTGTCTTTATTGGGGTATTGGTATTCACCCGCTGCCCATATCACATAGGTACTCTTGTATTCGCCCTTACTGGTAGCTAATACAAAGGAGTCCGCATTTTTTTGAACAGTATTTACACAAACCTCGGTTTTGATTGGCAGATCATAATACTTGGCAAGCGCTTCAAGATACTCGACATAATCTTCTCCAGTAGGATGTTCAGTCAACAATGAGAATGCAGGAGAAGTACCTGGAGTGATTGCATTCAAATCAGGCATCTTGAAGAAGTTTCCCGTGAATGAAGGAGATATAAATCGAGTTTCTACAGGCCATTTTTTGAATGATTCACCGATAGAGGTTTTTTCTAATATGACGTGTTCTATTCCCAGTTTTTGTAACAGGATACCTACGCCTATACCGGCAGGTCCTGCGCCAACTATGACAACATCATAATACTCATCTATATCACTATTATCATTCATCATATGGTAAAGTCATTTGTGGTGTAACTCTTTTTATAATCTTCGCTTTTCTACAAATGAAAAACTGCTGCAAGTTTAACTACTAACAATTATAAATGCAACTTTGTTGCATATGTGATTTCCTGATAATTAAGAGATACAACCTCATACCTGTGTTGTTAGTTTACTTTTTTAAGAGATTGGGAGGGTTTTACTTATTTTAAAGTCCTAAGCCTTCAGAAAGATAGCTTAGGATCATTTTATACTGATTATTACTTCTTAAAATAAGCCTTTTTTAATTGATGGATAACCTTGGTGCTCACCCAGTAAAAGTTTGATATGCGATTTTCTTCGTTGTATCTGCTAAAGAACAAATACTTGCCATCGGGGGTAATGCTCGGAACCGTTTCTGAAAAAGTAGAGTTTAGCTGCTCCCCAAGATTAATCGGTTTTGACCAGCTCCCATCTTTCTTTTTGAAGTACACATACATGTCATGATCTCTTCGGGTGCTATCTTCTTTGTTTCTTGTGTTTACAACTAAGTAATCTTGTGAAGGTGAAATGAAACCCTGAGTACCAAATTCAATATCCAACGCTTTTACTTCTGAAAAGTCGGTCGTATAAAACATTTTACGCTTGGCAATATTGGTAAAATAAAAGTCTCCACCTTTTCCTTGATTGAGATAAAATACCCTATCCCCATTAACAGGAGAAACGAGCTTTTTTGCACTACTCCAAGTGTCTTTGGTACGGGTTACATACCAAAGTTTCGTATTTCTAGATGCTGCGTTATATGCTGTAAAGTATATTTTATTCTCAGTCAAACTAACAAATGGCTTCATTTCGGTATCTTTCTCTCCTTTGGTAAAATCTGCTTTCTTGATAGGTGACCACTTGTTGTTTTTTCGTTTTGAGTAGTAAATAGTAGTCTTTTTATCAACTTCTTTGGCTGAAAAATACATTTCGTTTAAGTCAGGTGAAAACGAGATTCCAAATTCATAGCGTCCGTTTATAGAAACGAGGCCTGGTGCAAACAATTTAGGCGTGAGGTCTGGTGGGGTTTGCCCAAAATAGGGCCCTTTTAACGTTGGAAAGCTAGCAGCGTTTTCACTCTTTTCTTGAGCAAAAACAGTATGGAGTGATATAACAAGTGCCAGTATCAATAATTGAGTAGTTTTCATATGTTCTCTATTTGCTAAACTGGTAGTTTATTTTTCTATTTGCTTCTGAATCCAATCCACTAATTCATCTTTATTTAATGCATCCCAAGTGGCCTGTGCATTCTTTTTTGGGGATGGATTATCCTCCGGTTGTAACACGATCAGTTCGGTGTTTTCATTTCCAGCAAGTATTAACTCAGCCAGAAACCCTACAATATCGGTCGAGTTATTTTCATACAAGGTCTTAAGAGATTTTGTGAGCCTGTATTTTATCGCAGGCTCTATATAAGCCCTTATAGCATAGGGCTTATACACCTTGATATTTTTATTATTCGCATCAAAATAGCTATATGCTGAGAAGTCATGATAGCGCTCTGGCTTAGTTTTAGGGGTGCCTTTTAAGTAGGTTTCCAACATATAATTTATAAACCTTGCCTCCCATAAGTTATTGCGCTTGATTCTTATTTCACGTGTATGTTGGTGCCATTTTCTTGTCCAATCTAAGGTAAAGTTACAGATGACAATGCCTTTTATATTTAATTGAAACTTGTCATTACTCTCCTTCATAAATTTGATATACCTCATTGCCCTATGTCCTACTAAACTCGCTCCTAAAAAGAAGACATTTTCATTGGGTAAATTATGCTTGGCAAAGGCTTTTTGGATGAGCTTATGCGTAGAAAGCATAGAGGATTTGGAGAAGTAAAAGTCAAAAGGAATTTCGGTTGAAACTGACAATACTGCTAAGGCTTTTTCAGAAGCTTGCTTATAAAGCTGCTTTGCACTTTTATTCTTTTTGTCAAAACCCGAATCCTCAAGCAGAATGAGCACACCTTTTATCCCTTTATCTTCTGGAAGCATCAGCGTATAACCGCTTTGGATAAAGGGCAAGAAGTCACTATCCCCTATGCCAATTCTTAAGCGGTCGTTTTTTAATGGTTCATAATCTTCAACTACTTTCTGTGAGAAGGAATAATTACTGAAAATAATTAAGAAGAGGAGTAACTTAAAGGATACTTTCATGATGGGTTATTTACAATGATGTCAAAAACTTTAATTAACCGATGAATTATCACGTTTGTGAAAAGAAATTGGTAAAGCCCTAAACTATCTTGCGGAAAACTTAGGGCAATAGCGTGATTTACTGCTGTAGTTTATACATCAGCTTTACATGACGCTCAATCTCTGGGACAAAATCTTGATACAAGACGCTATATTTTGATCCTAGTTTAGCGCTGACATTTGACAAGATTTCATCAAGCGTTTTCCCCTTTTTATGACTTGCCTTTACTTGTTTCCAAACGCTTGAGAGTAAATCAGCATCGCGCTTGATGGATTTTGCCGTGGTGGCTTTGCCATGTCCTGTTAAAACAATACTGGGGTTTAGCTTAGCGATGGCCTGAAGGGTTTTAATTAGGTTTGGAACATTGCCATGCCCAGTAATCATCGGCATCCAATCAGAGCTTAATACATCTCCTCCGAATATGATCTTTTGTTTGGGTAGCCACATCAAAATATCTCCTGGTGAATGCCCATTTTTAGCAAAAATGAGTTCAACGTCTACATCTCCAAAAGTACGTTTTTGCCCTTGGGTCAATTGCAGTGTTGGGTATACAAGCCGAGTAGATCCAATAGTACCTTTGGTGATGCGTGCGTAAAATTTTAAAGCGCCTGGCCCATGCTTTTTCATCGTTGCAAATGCCTGATCGCTGGTAATAATTTCAGTAGCAGTATCGGTAAATGCGGCATTGCCTAACCAATGGTCGGCATGACTGTGGGAGTTGATGATCCAGCGAACGGGTTGATCGGTAATTGATTGAATGGCTTTTTTTATTTTATGACCAATGGCCTCAGATGACCCAGTATCAAAAAGCAGTACTCCTTTTCCTGTGACCACAAAGTGGACATTGGAGTTCCAGCCTTTGTTTTCGGGAGTGGGCAAACCTTTGGATGGTGAAACAATGCTATAGACATTTTTGGCAATGGGAGTTACTTTAAAATTGGTGCTTTGGTTTGCAGCGAGTCCACCAATAGTGATCAACCCAATCAGCCCAAGGCTGAATGTGATGTGTTTAATGATTTTCAACATGGTTTTTTATGGTTTTAACAATGGTTAAATTTTAGTTTCCTAAATTATAACATGTTGATGATCAATGCCTCATTGATAACGAATCATTAACAATCCTCTGCTGGGTTTATTGAATAGAAGTGTTTTCTGCTTTGAGTAGGTTGAAGGTATTGTACTCTTACGAAAAGGATTTAATGTATTTTGGTTTATACAAAAGCCCTCAGTCTTGCTTAGAAAGAAAGGTTGAGGGCAACAAAGGGCAGATACTATTGAATGAGTGCTTTTACAGCTTCAAATACTTTCGGGTTAAAGGCTGCTTCATGTCCTTGGCCTTTGAGTGTAATGAACTTGACCTTCTTTTTGTTTGCTTCCAATGCTTTGACGTATCTATTTGCAATATTGAGAGGCACTACTTTGTCATTGGTCCCATGAACTACCACAACTTGGGCAGCATTATCAATATATTTAGCTTCTTCAATAGGAGAAAGACTGTTTACTTTCATATCCCAGATGTTGGTGTTGGGTTGCAACGCTTTCATGTGTTTTCGCCATAGGTGGAGGTCACACGGACAAGCGATAAGCAAGGCAGCCGCATAAGCGCTAGAATATTTAGCAAGTAAATTTGCAGAAATAGCTGCTCCTCCAGAGTGTCCCACTAAAACTGCTCTCGAGGATTTATATTTTGTTTTCAACTTAATCATAAGGTCATGTACTGAAGCGAGTACTTCTTTGGTATAATTGTCACCAGTAGCTTTTCCTCGTTCCCCTTCAGAATGGTTACCCTTACTGTCGGTATAGCCAGGTCTAAGAATTCCTACTGCCACCACATTTTGGTTCTCTTTGGCAATTTTCCTTGCGATGGCATATTGATAAGAAGGTTTGCCAAATGGTGCATCACCATGGAGTACCAAAACCAAAGTAG
Organism: marine bacterium AO1-C; assembly: GCA_001890965.1. Lineage (GTDB taxonomy): Bacteria > Bacteroidota > Bacteroidia > Cytophagales > Microscillaceae > Microscilla. Next base: position 28,572 of record MLAY01000011.1, read on the forward strand.
GTCGGTTTAATGTCCCTGAGCTGACATAGGCCCTGTGGAATAAATCTCCCATGTTTGCACTACTAAAATTTTTAATATGAGGAGTAGCATTTTGTACCTGGGTACAGGCCACATAAACAAGTAGGATTAAAAAGAAACGTCGTAAATTCATATGGTTACATTGCATGATAAAATGTTTGAATATAGGTGGTTTAACCGTTCTTTATTTTGCACTACACAATGACTATATTAAACTTGTTTAGTTGCATATTTACAAAACTACGATTACTGGCTGGGGATTTTAAATGTTTCCAAATACTAGATAAACCATTGTATGCCTAGTATAGCCAAATCAGTAAGAATGATTGATAGCAGTACCTTGAAGTGGTCACAATAAAATGCAGATATACCTGATATTGGGATAATTATTTTTGATGGCGTTTTTCCTGCTTTGAGCAGGTTGAATTCTATTTATCCTACAGTAATAAGCCCTAAGCCCTCCTCAGAAGACTTAGGGCAATTAGTTCTTATGCACTTAGCAAACCCGAAAAGCGTTCTTTATTGCCATAGATCAAAGCCAGACTTAGCAATAAACAAAAAGCTGCGGCTCCTGTACCTGCTGGATCATGTAGGCCGTGAAAAACGGTAGCGTTGAACATAATGGCCGTGATAATAGTCAAAGCAAGGGGAACAAATTTGTTGATCAATAAGGCAACACCCCCTAAAAATTCTAACACACCAACCAGCTTCAAAAAACCAGAAGTAATATACACTTGCATCAACTTGCCTCCATCTCCTGGAGGGTTGGGTATTTCTATGAAAACTAAAAACTTGTTTAGCCCAATGACTACCATAAAAAGACCCAAAAGAACTCGTAAAACTATGAATATTGTTGTTTTCATTATTCTTAATATTCTGTGTTCTAATTTGAAAGCCAATTCAGACAGTATTGAGCAATTTCTTCCCAGCCGGGAGCGGCACATATGAAGTGATCTTTACCTTCGTAGAATTTAAAATCCACAATGCTGTTTTTGTCCGTATACTTTTTGATCGTTTTTCTGATCAATACATTTGGAACAATGATGTCTTCTAATCCTCCAAGAAATAATAAGGGTACGTGTGGTTTTTGGGTGTCAATCTTCGCGATTTTTCTCAAAGCAGCCCGAGCAGTTCTTCGGCTTTCGGGTACGGCAAATTGATCAAATAATTTATCAGATTCTTCTCTGGTAAATGTGTTGGCAATGGCAAAGTGAAACCACTTCTTGTATTTCTTTTCCTTTGGGTTAAAGACAGAGTTTCCTTTCGTAGGACCGATTACCTTACCATTAGCTCTCAAAAAACTGGGTTTGAACGTAGTATTTCCTTTGGGAGGAGCACTACTGATTAATATTGCAGCCTCTGCTCTTCCTGATTCTACCAGCTTTTGAGCAGTAAGTCCTCCAAACGAATGACCAATTAAGATGGGTTTTTCGGGTAGACTGTCAATAAGCGTTTCGAGATTTGTGATCCAATCCTGAAACTGAACTTCTTCCAACCCCTCAGGAGGGTTTGCTCTAAGTTGCATTGGTTCACCTTGATGTTTGGGGTTGGCTGGAGCATAACAAGTATAGCCCTTGCTTTCGAAATATGTTTTCCAGTTACCCCAGGTTTTGTTATTCATGAAAAGCCCATGTATAAAGACGATGGTCTTCGATTCGATTTGTTTTCTTTGCATTTTTTCTGGATTTGAGTTTTGCGAAAAGACAGCATTGCTGATAAAAAACAGTGCGATGGCGATTACGATTTGTCTTAGTTTCATCTTGTATTGTTTAGTTGTTCAATACAAAATTGGGGCTTTCCCAAGCTGGTTTTCTTACCATATGGTAAAAAGTGAGGACTGGTCATATTTTTTCTGACCCTTTAAATTTTATTGAATAATTTGAAGGAATAAGGGAATTCAGACCTCTAAGATAGGAGGGAGTGTTTATTCGTTGGCTCCAGGTAATCTTTATTGCTTTGCCAAATACTAATAAAAATGAAGGTGATTCGATAGGCCTTATAGCTATCAGAATACCTTGAGAATAAAGGCACTGGTGTTTCTCTATTTGTCGTTTCTCTTTCTGGCTATAAATTCTTCCTAACCCTGCTCAGGCTTTGTTGGGTAATGCCCAGAAATGAAGCAATATGGGTTAGCTTAGCCTTTTGAAATAGCAGGGGATGTTCTTTCATTAGTTTCAAATAACGTTCTTCGGCAGTTTCGGTATGTACACTCATGATTCTTCTGCTCAAAACCATCGCAAACTCGGCATTTATATGCCTAAAGGTTTCGCATAGTTCGGGCAAATGATGAATTAGCTTTTCTAATTGAGCTGAGCTAATCAGTAGAAGCTCGGTATTTTCAAGTGCCTCAAAGAAGAGAATATTTGTTTCGCGTTTTACATAACTGAAAGGGGAGGTGATCATGGAGTCTTGTGCACAAAACCAATGGGTGACTTCATTGCCTTCTAAATCCAAATAGTATATCCGGGTAAATCCATTGACGATATAATAAAGATGGTCACATCTTTGGCCTGCTTTCAGAAAAACTTCTCCTTTTTTTGCCGTTTTACTGATCAAACCCAGGTCAAATTTGATATTCCATTTTTGAAGCTTATCAAGGGCTATATATGGCTTGGCACTAAACATTCAGTCTGTTTTTTAATAAATTTGAATGCTCCTATATACGACATTCTTTTCTCTTTTCCACAACTAAATAATGAGTATTAAAATCTTGCTTGTTTTTGAAGGAGCGAGAGTTAATTACAAAAAATCTCGTAGGCTGTGTCTACGTGTTCATAATATAATACCCTACCTGCCTGAATAAAGAAAAAGAAGAAGCAGTCGTTGCGAAAATCAGGATAGCTGTCAAAAATATCAAGATGCTTATTGATAAAAAACTCCCTTGATTCGGTTGCCTGCATTTTAACTCCTCCTTTTTCCCAATATAAATAAGAAGCAAAAATCAACTCACCATCCAACGCATCTTGTCCATCAAAAATAAAATCATATGCATCTTCTAAACTTTGTTTGGTGTAGGGTAAGTACTCCAAACCTTTTTTACTGTATCTTTTATTTGTTCTTTCAAGCTCATTATAAGCTAATATGTCTAACAAAGGAAACCCTCTTTTTTGTTGCCTTTTAGAAATACCTGGGGGGATTGATATAAGTTTACTTACTTCCTGGTAAATACTTCGTGGTCTTATCAGTTCCATGTCAAGTTGTTTGTTTTGCGTTATACGAAATAACTCTCCCACTGGCCCATATTTGTCATATTACATGCAGGCTTATATCGCCCAAGGCAAATACGAGTGAGTTGGAGTGTTTTTCTTTGTATGGCTATTGCGTTGCGTTCGCCAGAACTCTGTTGCACAATGTAGCGATTTAACAATCCAAATAGCACTGCATAACATCAATTATTTAAGCCCAAACAACGGCCTTAAAATAGTTAATCGTCTGATAATAAATTCATACAACAGAAAACAAACAATAAAAGTAAATGCTGTAATGGCCATAAATTTAAGTAAAGATGGGGCCGCTAAAGGTAAAATCACCCAGGCTCCGGCATACAATACAAACATATGAATGATGTATACTGGATAAGCCGCCTGACTCAGGTAACTTAACAAGCCACTGGGTTTATTGAGGTAATGATACCCCAGGCCAAAAACACCAAATATCCAGCAGTTAGATTCTATGGTAGTGATATACATATTGGATATTGCCCCAAATCCAGTGAGTCGGATGATGTATAAAATAGTAGCTATTCCGATATATAGCCATTTCCATTTTAAAACAGTCTGCCAAAAAGTTTTGCCACTATACACAAAGAGAAAACCGAAAAAGAAGGCAAGAAAGCCAATAAAGAAGCCATGCCAGGTTTGGGCGTATAACTCAAATAGTTTAGGCTTTACCAAAGCTATCTCTAGCATAAAAAAAGCAGCAATAGATAATGGCCCTATAGCATAGGCCAGGACCTTTGAAATCACGTTTTTAAATTTTGATTGATCTTGTCTTTTCAAGTAGAAAAAAAGCGGTGATAACAAAAGAACATAGATGAAAATATTGCCTAAAAACCATAAATGACCACTACTGGCATAATAGCTTAAAGGTAGGTTGTAGTATTTTTGAAATATCAATATATGCAATGGGGTAATGGCTACAAAACCAAAAACAAATGGCAAAAGAATTCGCCTGGATCGTTCCAGAATTAACGCTTTACTACCTCTCTTTTTCATTGCAAAATACAAGCCCATGCCAGATACATAAAATAGCAGCGGAATTCGCCATACATTAAGCATCATCATAGGAGCCCACAGACTCTCTGCTAAATCATTGCTTCTGATAAAACCTATAAACATGGCCCAGGGCTGAAATATGATTGCAATGTGATAAACCAGCAATAACCCAATAGCAATTACCCTTAACCAATCTATATCATGCCTTCTGTTTTCTGTCATTTGAATATTGATAAGGAATGGATTATCGTAACATTTTGGCAACTACCGGACGTGCTTTTTTTAACGCTTCGAGGTCAAGTACAAAACCCATGGGCTTTAGTTGCTGAATAAGCATTTCATAAACTGGTTTCATCTTGGCAAATTCTCCTAGCACGGTTTCTCTTGGAGTAGCACCAAAATTGTTTTTAATACTTTTATCTGCTTTGGCATCCAGTAGCATTTGCACCATCTTGATGCGACCAAAGAATGCTGCAGTATGTAGAGCAGTAGACCCATCGTTGTTTTTTAAAGATAGGTTTGCATTCGCGTCAATTAATGCTTTGACTATTTCGGGTTTATTGAATGTAATGGCCGACATGAGCGGCGTTGAACTACTCATGGGTTCTTTTTGATTTATATCAGTTCCTGCCTTAATATGTTGCTTTACTATATCTAGTTTTCCTTGTATGATGGCAGCATGAATATTCATTTTGGGTTTAATTCCTTTGGGCTTCACTTCAGCGTTATTGATTTTAGCTGTATTGTTTTTTTCAGGTTGAGCACAGGCGCTGGCAAAAAAGATAAAAAGCAATGAAATCTGAATGGTCATTTTAAAGGAACTTATTCTTTGTGTTTTCATGATTTAGTTTTTATGATTAAAATTTACTTTTTGATAGCACAAAGATTTAACAAAAGGCAGGGAGAGGCTAAATCCATATGTAGCCATGTGTATTAAATTTGTTGTAGGGATAAAAATTATGATGCAAGCGTATAAATTATGGTGCAAGAGCTTCGTATTCTGACTGAAAATCAAATGCAAGCCCAGTAAAAAAAATGAGTAACTTTGTGCTTCAGTTATAGTATAAAACAACATGCCTTATACATCATTTCGAGGAGAGTTTATTGAACAGGCTGAGGTCTTTGTGTTGGAGAATTTCTCTAATGAACAGTTTGGGGTTTCAGAACTGGCCGACCTCATGAATATGAGCCGTTCAAATTTGCTGAGAAAAGTAAAAAAGCAAACAGACCTTTCGGTGAGTCAGTTTATTCGCCTCATTCGCCTTCAGAAAGGCATGGAGCTATTGGAACAAACCGAGCTTACCGTGTCTGAGATTGCTTACGAGGTAGGGTTTGGAAATAACTCGTACTTTATCAAATGTTTTAGAGAGCATTATGGATACTCGCCGGGAGAAGCTAGAAAAAAAGTTTCCGAAAAAGTATTGGTAGCAGACTCGGTAGATGCAAAAGGTCAGGTTGATGTAGCAGACCAAGTGGTGGGACAACGAAGCTTCTTCAAACAATACCAATGGCCCATCATCCTTACTGCTTTTCTGGTAGTAGTTTTGGGTATACTCCTATTCCTCTATAAAACTCCCACCACCACTCAGGCCCAAAACGCTCCCCCTGAGAAATCGATTGCTATATTACCTTTTAAAAATATGAGTAGTGATTCTGCCAACCTCTATTTTGTCAATGGCCTGATGGAATCATCACTAAATAACTTACAAAAGATAAAGGACCTGCGGGTAATCAGCCGGACATCGGTAGAAAAATACAGAAATACCAGAAAGAATGTCTCAGAAATAGCCAAAGAACTTAAGGTCAGCTATTTGGTAGAAGGGAGCGGCCAACGCATTGGCGATCAGGTATTATTGAATATCCAATTGATTGAAGCAGCAAATGATACGCCTGTTTGGTCTAAACAGTATAATTATAAGGTAGTAGATATTTTCTCTTTACAGAATGAAGTGGCCAAGAAAATTGCCAATGCCATCAAGGCAAAAGTAACTCCTGCCGAACTGGAACAAATTGATAAGAAACCTACAAAAAATCTATTGGCATACGATTATTACCTCAAAGCCATGGAGTTGTTTCAGTCAGAGACAGAAGAAGGATTGAAAGCGTCTATTCCTTTGTTTGAAAAAGCCATCAAACACGATCCTCAATTTTCGATGGCATATGCCAAAATTGCCAGGGCATACTTTTACCTTGATTTTAATAAGAAAGAAAAACGCTACACCGATATTATCAATAGGAATGCAGACAAAGCCTTACTTTATGATACGAAATCGGCGGAAAGCCTGATAGCCAAAGCGCTTTACTACATCAACAACCGAGAGTTTGCACAGGTGGTACCTCATCTGGAAAAAGCTTTGGAGTATAATCCCAATTCGGCCTCGGTGGTAAATATGCTTTCGGACATGTATGCCCGAGTGATACCCAATACTGCAAAATATTTAAAATACGCGTTGAGAGGCATACAACTCGACATTGCATCGAATGATTCTATAGGCAAAAGTTATATCTATTTACATTTAAGCAATGCTTTCATTCAAAATGGTTTTGTAGAGGAGGCATTAGAGTATATAAACCTATCGTTGAGCCACAACCCTGCAAACGAATACGCACCTCATTTGAAAATATTTATCGAGCATGCCCAACATCGAAATATAGATAAAACCACAAATTTGTTGGTAAAGGAATGGGAAAAAGACACCACACGTTTAGATATTATCCAGGATGTGGCAAAGCTTTATTATTTACAGGAAAAGTATGATAGCGCCTTTTACTACTATCAAAGATTTGTAAAGGTTAAGAAGAAATACGATCTAAATATTTATCCTTTTGAAGATCTTAAAATAGGGATTACCTATGAAAAAATGGGGCGAACGGAGCAAGCCGCCAGCTTTTATAATGCTTTCTCGAAACATTGCCAAACTGATCACTCCATTTACCAACCAGTGGGTCTGGCAGCAAAGTATGTGCATGAAGGGAAGTTTAGCCAGGCAATTGAACAGTTTAAAATATTCGCATCCAAAAATAATTACCAGTATTGGATTGTCCTATTCTTAGACAAAGACCCGCTTATGAAACCATTGGAAAATAACCCTGATTTTAAGCTAATAATGAAAAAGATTAAGCGGCAGTTTTGGGAAAATAAAACCCAATTGCAAAAATCATTAGGAAATTATCATTTGCCTTGATTTCTGCAATTGGGTTTGCAAATAAATATTGATAACCTGTCTAAAATTAGCTCAAATGCTCTACGAGTTGAATATTGTTCCCGCAGGTATCGTCAAAAACGGCAATTTTTACCGTACCCATTTGGGTGGGTTGCATACTAAATTCTACCTCAAGCGCAATCAAGCGATCATATTCGCTCTGAACGTTGTCTACATCAAACTGTGTCCAGGGAATTCCTGCATCTTTTAATGCTTCTTGGAATACTTTTGCGGGTTCAAAGTGATTGGGAGCTGGTTCCAGCAAAATTTCAGGGCCGTCTTGCGCCTCTTTAGAAACGATCGTTAGCCATCTGTTACCACCATCTAATGGCTGGTCTAGTTTTTTTAGAAACCCTAGTTTTTCGGTATAGAATTTTAATGCTTTCTCCTGATCTCTTACTGGAATGCTAATAATGGTTACTCTCATTGTATTTGTCGTTTAAGTTTTAGATTAGGATGTGCAAGATATATCATCAGAAACTAGCTTGCTTCTTGAAAGTTGCTCTTTTGAAATTGAACAGGTGATTTGCCAGTTTTGGTTTTGAATAGGGTGCTAAAAGACCCCAAACTTTGGAATCCAACCGCGAAACAAGTTTCAGTGACCGACATTCTGTTTTTTAGGCATTCCTTAGATTTCTCAATACGCTTGTCCATTAAATATTGCCTTGGGGTGAGTCCATAATACTTTTTGAACAAGCGTAGTAAATGGTACTTAGAGATGCAGTGAATTTGTGATAGTAAGTCCAAATTTAAGTCGGCATTGTCATAATGATTGTTGATGTATATCCGGACTGCCATGATGATATCAAGTTGCCCTTGGTTAGAATAGATGCTTTGTCTAATTCTTTTGACCTCTTCTTCGTAAAATGTCATGCCTTTAATTTTTATGGATGAATGCCTACCAGGTCGCGAATGTGTATCTGTCTCGAATAAATTAATTGTTTTTGTTTTTGTCAAAGGTTTTTCTAAAATATTTAGTAAGTCTTTTTACCAAACACTAATCAAAAATTAAAAGTCGAGATGACTTCTTATATAAACGAATGAAAAAGTTAATTAAAATAATGATTGTTTGCCTGCCTTTGATGATGACTGCTTGCGAAGAGGAAAAACAGGAAAGCAACAAATCTCTGGAAAATAAAACCAACCCAGCGCTCACAGCGGGAGAGTCTTGTCAGAATGCTGCTGGAAAATGGTTTATCAAAGAACTGGTAGATGCCAGTGGTTGTGACGAGGGGCAAAAGAAAGTTGAAATTAATACCTTAATGAAGCAAACAGGTTGTCAGGCGGTTTTGACAATTCCTGGGTTAGAGTCCAGCATTGCCTTCAAAGGCGTTGTCAATGGCACGCAAATCTATCTAAAGGGTACCTATCAGGATTCAGGAACAATTACCAAAGAATTATTCCTGACCATAGAAGGACAAACACTAACAGGAACAGCTAAATGGAAATATACCGATCCTACAGGTCTTTACAGCTGCAAAGGTACATCAAAAGTGAATGGCCAGAAAAGGTAGCTTATTTTGCTAAATGACTTACCAAGACACAAGCGAGGACAACGCGTGTCAACGGTGCTAAATACTACTTTAATTTATTCAAATATGAAATAGCCGTAAAATGTTGAGGATTTATTTTCTTCGCCCTTTCTCTCAATGCATCGCTGGCATTGCCTAATATCTCAAGGCTTACAAAAGTCCTGAATTCTCCCAGCTTAGAAGCAAAAGACTTATAGTTGTCGAAATGAAATAAAACGGCTTCAGAGTTGGTATAAGTTTCCACTACTCTAATAGTGCTTGAGTCTTCTGATATATACCAATCATATTGTAGCATGCCCTCTTCGGTTTTGGCACAGTGCGCCTGCAACTCTTTCACCACTTCTTTTAGTTGGGGCAATTGATTATCCAACAACTTTGACGTAGCGATGATGATGATTCTATCTTCCATGTGATTAAATAGTTATGACTTTGTGTGATTGATACACAGGCTAGTGCATGTGTGCTTGCAAGTATACACAAATGTATCAATAAAAAATCTTGTTCAAATGAATGCGTAAAGTTTTGGAATTGAATTGTATTCTATAGATAGGAGTGAGGAGCTTGTGTGTTCCTGAGATACTTGATTTATTTTGTGTCTGTAGAAGTAATGAAAATTGTACTTTGCGGCACAAGTTGTATTTCGTTGGTTATATATTGCTTTAATCTGCCGAATAGTTTTTTTATATTCATATTGTTTGAATTATAACTATTGGTCATTTAATGACAAATAAGTATTTATTTTAGTTTTTTCAAGTTCCAAATAACTATACCTTCCTTACTCGCCTCTGAGCCTGCCCATAAGCATTTACAAAAAAACTTTCCAGATAGATCAATGATATTTTAAACTGAATTTTCGCGGAGTATTACTGCAATATTGAGAGTGAAAACAGTCTTAAGTTCGATTAAAACAATATTTGGTTTGTTTGACTTATGACCAAAATATTTATCGATAATAAGATGGGTGACAATGATTTTATATTAAATGTAAAGTTTAAAACCATTCTTTAGAAAGCTTAAAATTACAAGCTAAACCCTTGTTTTCGATGAAAATTAATATTTAATCTGATTTAATTTATAGTATTTTTCTAAGTTTTCATTTTATTAATAGAATATTATACATTTTAAATATTGTATTACTATATTAATATCAATAATTACATATATACAATTTATACACCTTAAATTATGTTACACAAATCAAATTATCTAATCCTCTTATTGTGTCTTTTCACAATTTTGAGCCACAAGCTAGTTGCACAATTTCCATATCAAAATCCTGGGTTTGACTATCCCTCTATAGAGGATTTTGGAACAGCACAGCAATACTTACTGGGGTATCCCTACACAAAAGAAGGGGTTGAGTTATTACCTGTGGGTACCGACCTATATGATGGGAATGATGTCAATACCATTTATTATGGGCGAACACCGTCAAATTCATCGAACAAGCCAGTCATTGTATTTGTACACGGCTATGCCAGTAGTGCCAGTGTATGGTATACTGGTCGTGACAATGCCTATGCCGATGTGTACCGAGACGGGTACCGTTCTGCATTTGTATCCATGACTCCCAATCGACATATGTGGACCAATGGCAATATGCTGTCCAAAATGCTTGATCAAATCAAGGCTTACTATGGAGTATCAAAAGTAGTAATTGTTGCCTGGAGCAAAGGAGCCGTAGATACCGATGCTGCCATTGTCCATTTTGGGGCAAATACAAAGGTATCGCGGGTATTTACTGTTGGTGGTGCGCATTTTGGTACCAGCCTGGCAGAGCTGGCAAATGCCGATTTATTGGCGCTGCTAAATATCATTTTTATGCAGGACAATGATGCTACAAAATGTCTGGAAAGAGGCTACATGAATTATTTCAGATCCATTACCGACAATAATCCCAACAATACCGTGAGTGTGACCACTCTAGGCGGATGGGGAAATGGCCCTCTTGCCCGATTGTCTATTCCACAAGGTTTGCTCTACTTGGCCGAAGGAAGCAAATCAAGCGGAGGAAACGATGGAGTGATTGCTTATCAAAATGCCAAGAGACCTAACAGTGTTTCTCTTTTTGAAGGTTTGGAACCTTATAAATTTTTGGGAATAACTTTTTATGATGGGCCTGACGAAACCGATCTTGATCATTTTGAAGTAACTCGTGGGAATTTATTCTGGCCTTATTTTAAAAACATTCTGGAAGGCTCAAGCCAAAGAAGGAGTGTTGCCCGAACCAAGAAAAGCTACAACCCTAATGCGATCGTGAGTAGTAAAATGCAAATCACCCAATCGGTAGGAGGACAGCAAGAGTTTTTGGTAGAAGAGAACGCTGGTAATATTACAATGGTGGCCAATCTGTCATCAGGTCAGCAGTTGAGTGTGCAGCGAATAGGTAGCTCAGAAGTTATACGGGCGGTTCCAGTGAGTAACACAGCAAAAGATCAAAAAGGTCTTTATAAGCTTGGTAAACTAGTGCCTGGTAAGTATAGAATAGTCTCTAATGAAGAAACTCCTGCGGTTATATTACCAGAAAGTGGAATTCAGGTGGTGCTAAATACTGGCTTGACTGATGAGAAATTGGTACATACCAACGATGCTCCTTTGACTTTATCGTCTTCAATTGTTCGGGCCAATGGAAGCGTGGTGAATGAAAAGATTAAGATATCGGCGATGCTCAAAAGGGAGGTTAACTTAAAACTAGGGAATGCCTCAAGTGTAGAAATCCCTGTCAATTTTGAGAAAAATGGCAATAATTACGAAGCCCAGATTACAGAAAGCTTGACAAGTGGTATTTACCATATCACCTTGCATGTATCAGGCGAATCATTTGCCAAGACACTCATCACTAGTATTGCCGTAACCGACAAACCTAAAGCAGAGCTAAACAATACGCTGTTTTCGGATGCAGATTTGAGCGTATTTCCAAATCCAACCAAAGGAGCCTTTACCGTGAGACTTCAAGCGCAGACTAAACCTTCGCAGGTAACCATTTATAACCATCAAGGGGTAATTGTTCAGCGCTTTGCGATCAAGGCCAACCAAACTAATCTAGCACTAAATGCAGAGGCACTTGGTTTACCAAAAGGTATGTATTTTATCAAATTAGGTGACAGCAAATTGACCAAAAGATTAATTGTTGATTAAGCGAGGTTTATCAACGTTTTGGTGATCATTTTAAATAACTTCCTCTTGTATGGTCTTACTGTTAGGGAAACCAAAGAAGTGAGAAGTTATAAATTGAAATGATTACTTAGCCTAATAAAAAAGTATTTGAGCCATCCCGAATTTTGGGGATGGCTTTTCTGTGGTAGAATTTTGACCTTTTGTAGTGTCTACTGGTGCCCATTTGCAATGAGTACCCTTTTTACGAGCAATTGTATTGCGGTTTGTTACTTGCGAAATAGCATTATAATCAAGTGCTTCTACTGGTGCTCATTTGCAATGAGTACCCTTTTCACGAGCAATTGTATTGCGTTTTTGTTACTCACGGAATAAGATCCACTGGTGCTCATTTGCAATGAGTACCCTTTTTACGAGCAATTATATTGCGGTTTGTTATTCACGGAATAACATTATAATCAAGTGCCTCTACTGGTGCTCATTTGCAATGAGTACCCTTTTTACGAGCAATTATATTGCGGTTTGTTACTCACAGAATAGCATTATAATCAAGTACTATGAGTACCCTTTTTACGAGCAATTGTATTGCACTTTTGCTATTCACGGAATAACATCCACTGGTGCTCATTTGCAATGAGTATCCTTTTTACGAGCAATTATATTGCGCTTTTGTTACTCACGGAATAACATTATAATCAGGTACTATGAATCTACTGGTGCTCATTTGCAATGAGTACTCTTTGTACGAGCAATTATATTGCGGTTTGTTACTCACGAAATAACATTATAATCAAGTGCTTCTACTGGTGCTCGTTTGCAATGAGTACCCTTTTTACGAGCAATTATATTGCGGTTTGTTACTCACGAAATAACATTATAATCAAGTGCCCCAAGCATAGGTATTGTATCAAAAATGAACTTAATACAAATACACTATCTGTTTTCTAAACCTAAAAAAGACAGGACTGCCTTATTAAATAATTGGGGCTGTACCAGATAAGATTCATGAGTGGCATTTGGTAAAATCACCAGCTTGGTATTTTTTATTCGTTTATAGGCTTCTTGCATTTCTTCAGGAACAGCAATGGCGTCATATCTTCCAGTAATTAAAAGAACAGGATGCTGTATTTTAGGCAATAACTTCCACAAGGGAGTTTGCCTCCCACGATCCCATAATGCTTTTTCGGTATACCAAAGTTTATCTGATATAAACTTGTTGTCCTTATTGTTTAAATATTTAATAGGGTTGTATGGCTTAGAGAAAATAACTTTAAAGGTCATTCCTAATCCTATTTTTCGTTTTTTAGGGGTGAAAGCGTGATCCACATAAGCATTCCACTGTTTGGAATCTTCTATAGTTGCAATGCTATCAGTTTTATTCATCCATTCGTAGGCATTTTTCCAATAAGTAGTGTCTTTGCCTTGGGCTATAAATTCTTTGGCGAGATTCTTTAAATACAACGGTCGGTAATGATTATAGCGTTCTGGTGAGAAATCAGTAGTGATGGGGGCGTTAAACACGATTCCAGCAGTTATGAATGATGTCGCTTCAGGAAAACGAGCCAAACAATGTAACACCTTAACCCCTCCAAAGCTGTAACCAAAGAGGTAAATGTTGGCATTGTATTTTTCTTTTAGAGATTGGGCGATAGATATGATATCCCGTAAAACCTGTTTTTGATTAATTTTTGAAGTATCTATTTTCTTAACACTTCGGTTGAGACCCCTTTGGTCAAAATATGCAATCGCTACCTTTTTTTCGAGGGTTTTTTTCCACTTGGGATAATCAGAACGGCCAAAATCAATCCCATTATCAGCACCACCCCCTTGCACGTATAGCAGTATCTTTTTTGAGGTTAAATCGCCTCGCACAAAAACAGGTAGATTCTTGGTTTTGGGCTCTAGATAGTAGAAGTCTTTTACTTTTTGCTGTGCCTGTATACTATTAAATGCTCCTATAATTAGTACAAATAAATAAGTTCTTAAATTCATTATTTTACAGTTTAAATTTTACTGCAAAACAATGTTTAGTGAGGCTGCTTTAGAATCAATACAAGCAATGAAATGCTCAATGTGCTTAAATTTTACCCTGAATTGGTTAGCCATTTTTTAAAATTAGGCGCGTTATATTTCGATACCACTAAATTTAATTCTGGCAGGAAATGATCATCTATCAAAACCGCAAGCTTTTGGTACTCTAGCCTGTCATACCCTTGCACAATTTTTCTGGAAACAATGACCTGTCGGTTTAAACGAAAGAAATCTGAAGATGATAGTTCGTCAATGAGGTCTGCTAAAGAGAAGTTTGTCTGAAAGGTTTGGTTTTGGGTAGTAGTTACCCAAACTATTTTATCCGATAAATGAATTATGCCAATATCAGAATGGCTAATAAAAAAGCTTTGAGAACCCTTAAAAGCCTCCAGACTCTTTTCGAGCGCTGGTTGAATATGGGGTTCTGATTGATGAACCCCAATTGGTTTTAAATACTTTTGCTGGTAAAAATAAACGCTACCAATCGTTAGAATAGCAATGGCTAAGGGTACGTCAAATTCATAAAAAGTAGTCTCCGAGAGCGAGTCAATTTTGTAGTATAATATGTAGTAAAGTACATCTACTAGAATCACCCACAAAAATGTGATTACCTGGGTAGCGAATAATAACCTGATTAGCTTTTGAGAAGTATTAACGTTAAGCTTTTTGAATCCTAACTCTACAACAAAAGAGAACAAATAATAAGTGGTTAAAAATGTAAACCATAGATGGAGAATGTTGGCAATATTGTTTTGCCTCCAATTAGAAAAAATAAAAACATTGTGGTCATTGATTCCCTGTAAAAGAAAAGACAAAACGAAAGTAATGCATATGGTGACTACAATGTTTTTCATTCTCAATGGTGGTTTTGCAAAGGTTGTAAAACAAGGCATACCAACTGCGAAAAACTAGCCCCAAACTATCCTTCATACTATTTAGGATAATAAGGAGGGAACAGCCGTGCCTAAAGCAAACCTAAATAAATGGTTGTTGAAATGCCATCTATTTTTTATTGTGAGCTGTTTTTTTAAAATACAGGTCTTTAATTTGAAAGCTCGAAACCTTCAGGCCAACGACCGAGTTACTAGCATCTCTTACATATTTTACATTTTTAAAAAACGACTGATTTCCAGAAAACGTGTCTTTCTTTACAGGTGCGAAACTTATGTCACTTATTCGTGAGTGTTCGGCTATCAATTTTCCACCCTTAAGAAGGAAAGTATAGGAAGTATTTAGTTCTTCGCTGAAAAATGTACCCGTAAATTGTGTCAAGTCTTCTTTGGAGTAGCTTACAGGAACATAATGTTTACATATGATTGGCTCACCATTATTAACAATAATAAGCATCGTTTTTTCTTTACCTTCAATTTCAAACTTTATTTTGATATCAGTGCTTACACTCAATCTCCTAAATGTGTTTTTATTGATTGGGGCAAATGGACTGCCATTTCTTCGTCCTCCTATAGCCCACATTAAGGTATCGTTTTTTACATAAATTTTGATTGATGTAAACCGTTCTTCATCCCAATAGTATCCTCCGAAGGCTTGTAAGTTCTTGACTTTTAATTTTTTATAGCCATTTTGTTCTTTTTTATTCTCGGAGGTTTTTTGAGACATATAATCCTTCAGAAAAAGGTCTGTTACCTGCATTGACAGCCAATTAGCGTTAGCACTTTCATAATTGCTAAAAACGATTACCGCGTATTTTTGCTTGGGGAACCTGCCCAAGTAAGTCCGGAATCCGGCCGAAGAGCCTCCATGGTAAATTTGATATAATCCTTTATATGGTTGGATAAATTGTCCGTAGGCTCCCCCAAATGTTTTTCCATTGTTAAGCTTTGCCAGCGTATTCATTTGCGAGATAATGCTTGAGTTTCCCACTTTGGGATTTGAAAAATTCATCGCCCACAAACTCATATCTTCAATAGTTGTAAAAAGACCCGTTGGCCCAACATGGCCATCATTTAACCCGCCTTTATAGAATTTAGTAGCGCCTCCATTAGACCAGTAAGAGTAGGCTCTATTCTTTACAATTTTTTCGTGGTTATCATAAAACAGCGAATTTTTCATTCCCAAAGGTTTAAAAATGTGCTTTTGGGTATATTCAGCAAATGATATCTTGGAAACCCTTGCCACCACTTCTGCCAACAAAGTAAATCCGGTATTGCAGTATAGGTGTTTTTCTCCTGGTTTAAAATTTAGCTCTTTTTGATTGGTAATGACTTTTAATACTTGTTTCGTTGTAATTACATCATCATATCGCCCCCCAACCATGGCCAGTAAACCATCTTCCTCTCTTAATCCACTGGTATGAGTGGCCAGGTGTCTTAATGTGATTTTATGCCCAAAGTCAGGAACCTCAGGAATAAACTTGCGGATATCATCATCAAGGGATAGTTTTCCTTGATCTGCCAATAGTAAAATCGAAAAAACAGTAAACTGCTTGGATAATGAAGCCACCGGGAAAATAGTTGATGGAGTAACTGGTATATTATACTCAAGGTTGGCACTACCATAACCTTTCTTAAAAACAATCTTCCCATCTTTTACCACAGCAACTGCGGCACCAGGTCTGTTTGGATTATTGAATGAAGAAAATATACGGTCAATTTGTGATTCAATGTTTTTGGGTATTTGATCAGCACCTTGGGCATATAATGCTTGCTCTCTTAATAACAAAGTTGCTAACAGCGCATAAAATAGGGTAGTTATTATATTTCTCATTTAATTATAGAATGATATTATAGATTGTATGTTTCCACACATTTTCACCGAGCAATATTAATGAGTAAATAGGATAATGAATTGTAAAAAAGCGAATAACCAGGCCTTTCTATAATTAGGAGAAAAACTATTTTTTCTTTGCCAAACTTTAGGCCTAACTCAATGGCTTTGTCTTTTTGTTTTTAGGAGCACTCCTTTGATTTTAGTCATCTTGCGAATTTGTTGGTGAAAGCTTTATTAGCCTTTCTTGGATACCCTTATGAGTGTTTAAGTGAAATGATACCTACAACTTTTGAGATTTTAATAAGCCCCAATTAGTCTCCTTAAACTTAGGGAGACGTATTGAGATGTGGGTTCAGCTACATTTACCGTGCAAATGAGTGCTAGAGAGGACATTTGCAACGAGTATCTCTTTTGGCCTGTTTATAGGCAGAATTTTCTGTGTAATCTTATTCGCATTAATTCGTCAAACAAAAAACTTAAACCCATTAACAATGAAAAATAAACCTTTACTACCGTTATTTTTTATCTTATTGATATCATTTGGTGCAGGTGCTCAAGGAATTGCTTTCCAAAAAGGTACCTGGACTGAGATTAAAGCTAAAGCCAAAGCTGAAAACAAGCACATTTTTGTAGATGCATACACTACTTGGTGTGGACCTTGTAAGTGGCAGTCCAAAAATGTATTTCCTAAAAAAGAGGTGGGCGATTTCTTCAATAAGAACTTTGTAGCCTTTAAACTGGATGCTGAAAAAGGGGAGGGGGTAGCTTTTGCCAAACAATACAAAGTGAAGTCTTATCCAACATTGTTGTACTTTAGTCCAAAAGGCGAAATAGTTCATCGAACATTGGGGGCCTTTCCTGCCAAGAAACTATTGCAACAAGCCAACCGAGCACTCAACCCCGAAACCCAGTTGTATCCTTTGAAACGTCGTTTTGAAAAAGGCGAAAAAAGCCAGGAATTTCTCAAGAGGTACGTCATCGCTTTGGCCGATGCTCTGGCAGATTTTAGCAAGCCCGCTGAAATGTACCTCAATCAAATGGGTAAAACTTACTGGACTACGGCCGAAGGCTGGGAATTTATCAGTGCATATGTGCGCAAATCTTCTGATGAGGTTTTCGGATACGTAATGAAAAACCAAAGCGTGTTTGCAAAAGCAATAGGCAGCTCAGAAAAATTAGGTAAAAAAGAAGTAGATCAATACATTATTGGAGTGCTCAAGGCAGACATACAAAGCGTGGCGCGTTCTAAAGACGAAAACCGCCTGGCAGCCTTCACAAATCAATTGAAAGCATTTGGTAAAAAGGCAGATCAGCATATTGCCAAGGTCGAGTATATGTTTTATGCCAACGATAAAGATAAAGCACCGCAGTATGCAAGTAGATACTTTGATAATTATTGCAATAATGCCCTTGAGTTTGATAGGATAGCCTGGCAATTTCATCAAAAATATGATGATCCTCAACAATTAGAAAAAGCCCTGAAGTGGGCTGAAAAATCAGTACAATTAATGAAAGGTTTCTTCAATATGGGCACCCAGGCACATTTGCTGTTTAAACTGAAGCGTTATAAGGAAGCCAAAAAGGTGACTGAAGAGGCTATTGTATTGACCAAAAAAGCTGGTAAAGATATCAAGGGTTGGGCCGATGAGATCAAAACTGCGCTTGAAGCATTGCTTGGAAAGATCAATGCAAAATTATAGTTATTGTACTTTGCTAGCGCACGCACCTCCGCGTGTGCTAGCAAATGTATATGATAAATTAGATATTTTCTGTTGGCCCATGCGCGCCAGCAAGGGAAACTGCCAGCACCAGCCTGTATGTCTACCATTCAAGCGTGTGCTGGCTAAGAAAAAAATCAATATCTCCAGCTTTTCAAGTCGGCACCCTTGGGAGCAACTTTCTGAACCTTTTCTACATATTTTTTAATAAACATGCGGTGATATCGCAGTCTGCTAATATGGTTCCCATTATCGTGATCGCCGTTCCAACAATGTTCGGCTCTATCACCATAATCTACTGCACCATTGTAATAAGGGGCGGTGGTTTCTGATAAGATTTCTTCGGCAAGGTATACGGCATTATTGAGATAATAATTGTCCATATCACCACAATACAAATGAATTTTATTTTTCCAATCCTTACCGTGTTTTGACCAATCTCGTTTTAAAATATAAGCGAGATCGTAATTTTCTTTCCAATGGTTTGCTACTTCTTTATCTATTACCCCAGTCATGCGATTCCAGATTCTTTTAGGGTATCCCTCTTTATCTATGGGCGAATAAGTGGCCTCCCAAATATCCCATTGTTGGCCTGAACGACCTTTAGTACCTAATACTAATTCTCGATAATTCATATCTCTTAAGCTAGCATCTACATTTCCTAAATAATCTCGATGACCAGCAACCAATGTTTTTCTGAATGTGCCTTCTTTATAGTAGGCATTCTTGTCTTTGTATATATTTACCAAGCAATACGCTCTAAAATCAATCGGATCTGGACAAGCAGCAAAACACATCCCATACTCTTTAGGATACTTTACTTGCACAGCCAGCGACTCCCATCCGCCCGTACTTCCTCCATAAACAAACCGTGCCCAACCTTCTCCTATTCCTCTGAATTGTTTCTCGATATATGGAATAAGCTCGTAAGTAATCGCATCTCCATAAGGCCCTTGTGCAGCACTATTCACTGCATACGAATCATCATAATACGGAGTGGGATGTTGGATTTTAATGGCAATGACTCTGGGAAAATTAGGTCCTGTCCAGGTTTTATAAAAATCATGCGCCTCTTGTTGAACAGTCAAATTATACCCTTCCACCTTAAATCGCTCACTGTATTCAGGTTTCAGGCTTGAATCTGGTGGCGTGGTACGAAATCCACCAAAATCACTGGGGAAATGCCCATGCATAATCGCAAGTGGGTATTTCACATTCGGGTGGGTTTCCCATCCTTTGGGTAACAACACATGTGCTCCCAAATACATATCTCTTCCCCAAAAGTCACTTAATAACTTGCTTCTGATCTTAATATGCTTCACATACTTGGTATCCTTGGGTTGGGCAATGAGGGGTATCTTTTTGTCCAGTGCCAAGGTGAGATTTGGTAGCTTTCCGTTACTTATTGTTATCTTTTTGGGGGTAGAGTAAAGGTTGCCTGGAGCTTTGTTCCATTGTTGCCCTTCTCCTCGGTCCATGGGCAATTTGACTACATGCCCATCGGCCCGCTTAAAGGTTTCGTATTTGTGAAACACGACTTGCACAAAAAACTCCCCAGACGGCAGACTATCAAAGCTACGAATGGGATACCCAAAGGCTTTTGGGTCAAATTGGAGTGGTTTATTGGGTTTCCAGTCCAGCACATCCATACCGAAGCCTTGGCAAGTCTTTGAATCATCTCTCAATTGAAATCGGGGTTCTTTATCAATTTGTTTTGATATTAAAAAAATCAATCTTCCATCCAAGGGTTGATCACCCTGTGCTGTCGGGTAGGATATTTGGATGTTTACCAAGGTGCTGGAACGAGTGGCCTTATTTTTATCTGCGGTGTCGGAACAGGAAAAGATACTTGCGGTAAGGAGCATCATAACCATCAAGCCTACCTTTGAAAATGTACGATTTGATTTTTTCATTTTGTCGTTAGTTTTGAGATATATTGAGATACAATTAAATCTTTAAGTTGTATGAGTCTTTTGTGGACAATCATTCGCAATGGGCAAACGCTAAATGCTGTGTTCTGTAGCGTAGCCAGCGAAGTACCACTAACAAAGGGGTAAATCCTGTCTTTTATGTATCAACCCGCTTATTGGATATTTGAGCCCCTTCAATTAAATGAACGAACAGGCTTTGCAACTGAATTGTCTTCATTGATCACGCGGGTTGTACCTGCTTTGTAGTTGCTAGCACACGCGCCTTCGCGTGTGTCTGCCTGTATACATCAATGACTGAACAAGGTTTTGTAGTTGATTTGGCTTGGATGGTCACGCGTGGGAAAGAAGTCGGGAGACTTCTGTTGATTAAAAACTCCAAGTTGCCGGAAGACTTGGAACTTGTTTGTATACCTGATGTGCCATCCCGAATGGGTGGCATAGCCAGGTATACTTTGTTGGGCGTAGTATTTCAATTCATAGATTAAAATATTTCAATCTGGCTTCTTTAACTTTTTCAATCGTTTCTTCATTCCAGTGGACGAGATTCATGTGTTCTGGACCTTCCAATGCAATAGAATAAGAAATATTTATAATTAAATAAGGAATCATTTTGTCTTTCCAAACCCATTGCCTTGCTTCTTTGGTTCTAAGCAGTAAATAGTCAATATCACTTATCTTCTGATAGTTTAATTTTTTCAAAGTCCTCCAATGTCTTAGAAAGTGTATCTCATCTTCCGCTATATCGATTTCAGCATTTCTAAATTGAGATTTTAAGTACAATATTACATTTCTAATTGTGGTGTCACGTTCAAGTAATTCGTCAATATTTATTGATTCAGTATCAACATTGATTAATTGAAGCCAATTAGATGTCTTTTGCCATTTGTTATTTTGAACATAATTTGATAAATCAATTTCTTTGTGCCATTCAATACCATCTGGGAGTATAGTGTACTCATTAAATTTCGCTCTTTTGATATTTGATTCAAATAAATTTACTCCTGTTAAATCTGTATTTCTAAAATCAACATTTCGCAAGTCAGCCATAAATAAATTTGCTCCAATTAAGCTTGTTCCATAAAAATTGGCATCATAAAGTCTTGCATTAACTAAATTAGCTAATCCTCCAAGTTTAGTTTCTTTCGTCCAAGCATCTTTACCAGTCAATCTACCTAAAGCCCTTAGTTCATGTACAGCATTGTTCGCTATTGAATTAACAGGACTGTGTATATCTCTTATCAATTTATTTTTAAGTTCTATTTCGTTTTGCTTTTCTTCTTGCCTTCTTACAATCCTATCAACAATGATTATTGTTATCGCAATACTTCCAATTTCAGCAGCAAGGTTTGCGTAGAAATCATTGATTAATGAGTCCCAAGTAAATTTTTCATGGACAGAAAGATAGCCAAAGACGACTAAAAGTATCGCAATTATGGAAAGAACAATTCCAAGTTTTTTAACATTATCTCTTTTCAATTTATTTGATTTTTTATTTTATTACGCCCAATACCCCAATATACGATATTCGTTTATTTTCTCTCTTTTTTTTCTAGAATATTATATGTGATTGTTGATCAAATGAAATCTCCCTACCTTTACCTAAACTCCAAAAAATCAAAATGCCTCAATTCAACACCCTCCCCGAAACCTTTGAGTGGTTTTGGGAAAACGTATACTCAGCTCTTCCAGATTTATAATTTGGAAGCCCCACTGATTTAAGTTTGAACGTAGTGGTAACTTAAATCTAATGGTTATGAACAGTTTGCAACTGTTCTTGCGTAAGCAAAAGCTTACTATATTTTTTAGAGTTGCTCTTTAGGAGCAAGGAAAGTTACAAACTTTCCAAAATCAAGAGGGCACAAGTTACGCTAAGCTAAACTTGCGCCAGCGGGGAATATAACAGATGTCGCTGTCCCAAAGGATAGGTTTTGTTATATAATGTTAGCACCTTTTTTTGATACATTTAGAATATTTAACTGTCTTCAATTTCTTCAGATATGGATACTTTTACACCGATGCTCTCCAACTTTTTTTTCAGTTTTAAGGCCGA
The DNA here is from genome assembly GCA_001890965.1 of marine bacterium AO1-C. Lineage (GTDB taxonomy): Bacteria > Bacteroidota > Bacteroidia > Cytophagales > Microscillaceae > Microscilla. Next base: position 51,110 of record MLAY01000011.1, read on the forward strand.
TTCGGAATCAAGATTTTTAGCAACAGGAGTAAGCCCTTCCACCATCTTTTTGGCTTCTTTGATTTTAATATCTAGCATACTCGCCAGTTCACTTATAGTGTTTAACCTGTGTTTTGTGCTAAAAATTGATACTTTATATACAACCGGATAGTCTTTTTTCTCAATGAAATATCTGACCAGTGTAAGAAACAGGGAATTTGTATTTTTCCCTTCAAACTCAAAATCAGCAAATGGGTGCTCATAGTCTTTTGTAATTGCTTCACCCTTGCTCAATTTTGACAACCCTATCTCAGGGTGATCACGATCCAAAAACACCTGTTGATTGTTTATTGAGAAATAGCAGCCATTTGTTACACTGAGCATAAATTGGATATCACTAAAACGCTCAGTATCTTCCTGTGTGATTTGATTTAACCAGTCATAAGGGTCGCCCCAAGCTCCTATTGAAGAAATGTCTGGCTCAAAATAGCTATACTCTTCATCTAGTATCTTTTCAATAGGTTCTAATGTGACATCAAAAAAGAACTCGACATACTCTTGTGTATCGGACGAAATAGTTAACACATGTTTTCTTCGACAATTCAAAACCACAATTATAAATCCTTCATCTTCATGTACAGATTGGATCCACTGTGACAAGTAATGTAAATTTTGCTCATCCTCTTTCGTTTCACAAAGTGAATTAAGTATGTCAGTTATTTTTTCAAACGGAACTTTTCCTTTATTCATCTAAAATATTTTTTGAGAATGACAATTGGTGCTAACACCCCAATATATGACATTCGTATATCCGATTTTATAAAAAGACCTTATTTACTGTATTTATTTTGTATTTAAGCGAATAGGGCTAATATATTTAGATTTATAAAAAATATTGTATTACGTATGTCCGATTCAGTTATTCAAAATCTTGTCTCAAAGTTTAAATAAAAGTTAAGCCTACAACGCTACGCCCACAATACTATCAAAACCCCACTGGTTTAAGTTTGAACGTAGTGGTAACTTAAACTTCATGATGATGAACAGTTTGCAACTGTTCTTGCGTAAGCAAAATCTTACTATATTTTTTAGAGTTGTTCTTAAGGAGCAAGGAAAGTTACAAACTTTCCAAAATCAAGAAGCACAAGTTACGCTAAGCTAAACTTGCGCCAGCGGGGGTAACCGAATAGCTCATTGGGTAATGAATAAAGTTTCGCTTTGGAGAAAAGAAAGCCTGTCCTGTAAGGATCAGGAGACTTCTTTTGATTAAAAACTCCAAGTCGCCGGAAGACTTGGAATAACGGCGGAATGCCTTTGGCACGACGATCTCGGCTATGAGTAGTTGCGTGGTTTTGCACTAAACTTTGCAAGTACACACCAAACTGAAAATCCGCGAGAACAAGCAATTACTTATAGCCATTGTTGTAAGCAGTTTTTTATTCAATTAATATTTTTTCGTCGGTTACTGGATTCGTTGAGCTCAAATATTTGATAGATTTATTTTCAATTCCGATTTCAATTTTTCTCCAAAGGCGTTCTTCTTTATAAGAATCGTAAAGGTCAATTGTAATTATATTTTTACTAAAAACAGTGTTTTTAAACTCCTTGTTGTGTGTAGAGCCAATGAGCATTGCATCTTGTAATTCGAAAGTGAATAATTTAAGTTCTTCCTCGTTATTAAATTCATATCCAATTATCATTTTAATAAGTTCTGTACTTATTTCGTTATACCAAATTGGGTTAATAATTGTCAATTCTCCGTTATCAGGTTTTCTTAAAATTAAACAACGAGAAGTTTTATTGTGCCAACCGTAATATCCCTCCAAAACAGCACTGTATAATTCATATTCAGCCAGTACTTTATTCAGAGTTTTCTTTTTTACTTTTTTTATGTCCGCTGTTTCAGGATTGTAATACCATTTATCAGATTCGTACGAACCATTTTTGTCAATCTTAATTTTTTCCAATGAAGATTTTATTTCGGTCAGGTCTTGTCCGAAAGTCAGAAGAGAAAAGAGAAGAAGAGAAAGTGTAATCGAAAATTTCATTTTAGAGTATGTTTAAAATTAAATATCATTTGTTATGAAATCTATTCAATAAAATTTAGCAATTGGCCCACAAAATCCAGCTTTCGGCACTATTTGTTGTTTTTTCATAGTCTTTCGATAGCCTTCTAAAGAAATTAAACCACCCAAATGAGCGTTCATTGACCCATCTCCATTTGACTGGTACAAAACCTTTTGCTGATGGTGGTTTGGAAGAAATCTCTACTTCTAGGCCAGCGATATTATTTTCTACCCATTCAACAAAAGCCACTTTATAGGCTTGGTCTACTAACACTTTTTTCATTCGTGGTAAGTAACTTAGTAGGTGATCTATAAGCTGGTGAGTCCTGGTACCATCTGGAATATCAGCTGCGTGAACAACTACATTCCAGACTAACCCCAAAGTATCTACCAAGAGATGTCTTTTACGTCTGTTGATCTTTTTATTACCATCAATACTTTGTCTTCATTGATAAAAGGAGCAGTCTTAATACTCTGACTATCAATGCAAACCAGGCTTGGAGTAGTTGCCTTCCCTTGATGAATACACTCTTGTTGATTCAAAGCAGTATTAATATTCTCAAGGGTACCGTTAGATTTCCAAATACGGAAGTAATAGTAGACACTAGACCAGGGAGGATAGCTTTCTCCCAGATTTCGCCATTGAACGCCACTACGTAATAGATAGAAAATGGCATTTTAAACCCCCACTGGTTTAAGTTTGAACGTAGTGGTAACTTAAATCTAATGGTTATGAACAGTTTGCAACTGTTCTTGCGTAAGCAAAATCTTACTGTATTTTTTAGAGTTGCTCTTAAGGAGCAAGGAAAGTTACAAACTTTCCAAAATCAAGAGGGCACAAGTTACGCTAAGTTAAACTTGCGCCAGCGGGGTTATCAACAGATTCCTCCTGCGTCGGAATAATAAAAAAGTGGTGACAATGTTCAGTTTCCACTACACTCAATACTTTGGTTGCTAGCGCACGCGTCTTCGCGTGTGTTTGCCTGTGTACATCAATGACTGAACAAGGTTTGGTAGTTGAATTGGCTTGGATGATCACGCGTGGGACACGCGCGCCAGCAGGGGCTAATCTTTAAATTTGTATGCTGTTAATGTATTGTCAAATAGAGAAGGAACTATAATCATATCTTTATGCGGAATGTATTCGAAATCTGCGCAGTGTAATCCCGTTGACGCAGTATTTGCAAATTCTATAATTTCTCCATTTTCATCAATTAATCTCATTCCTTTTTCGTACAAAGAAATTAAAAGTTGATTCCCCCTTTTTTTAATACCATCTATATTACCTTTTCCTAAATGGTATACATTTGAAATCTGTTTGGTTTTTGTATCAATGGATTTGAGAAAGCCATCTTTATTTACACCAATATAAATTTTGTCATCTATAAAAGAGATTCCATTGGCATCCCCTATGCTATCACTCTTAATCCATGAGGTTACTTTATTTTCCTTTATTCTATATAATGTATTATTTCCAGCTTCTGTAACATACATGTTATTTTCATTGTCTACTGTAATATCATTAATCAAAAAATTATGCTTAATACGATGTCGTGCTTTCATTTTATCATTTTTGATATCGTAAATTGCTATTCCAAACCTTTCAACGATATACAGTAAACCATCTTTTAAAAACAATCCTGTTGGTGAAGACAAATTGGGTATCCAATTTTTGTCGATAATCTGACCATTTAAACCAACTTTAGAAATAGAACAATCAGCATAACTACTGCCATTTCTCACAAAACGTTTATAATTAGAGACATAAAGTACATTGTTTTCCTTATCGTATACTACGGATTCTGGAAACTCTAACCCTTTAGAGATTTGCCAAATTTTTTCGATAACAGGTGGTTCCGTATCATTAAATGAGGGAAACGATAATAGAATGATTAAAATAGCATATTTCATTTTTTATGATTTAGTGAGCATTTCGTCATTTATAAATTTGTACATATAAAAGAACTTCCTTAAACGGTGTGGAACGCCTTTTATATGAAATGTAGCGGATTATTAAGCACTAACTTTTCGGTTTATAACTAACCTTTGTTAACAAATATGTTTTTCATTTAAATACAAAAACCACTATTTACCGTGTTGGGCATAGTTTTTTACATATTCATAAATGGGATCTATTCCATTGGAAATATCAATAAATTTGGTTGGAATTGTTATGTCTGGAATGACTGCTTCTAAATCTTTATCAATAAATTTAAAATAGTCGGTGGAATGATAAATTTCCATTTTTGTTTTTGGCAATATTAGTGTCCTTACCTCCCCGTAATGGTTTGGGCTTCCTCCTGTAGGGGTTCCAACCAAGATTGAATTTGTTGACTGCCGGAAATTCATTGCATTGATAACAGCCGAAGAAAATGTATGTTGGCTAGTGGCTACAAAGAGTTTCCCTTTTTGATTGATAGATTCAATCGTACTTAACTCTTTAATCAATGCTGTTCCTTGTGGTGAACTGCCTCCTCCGTTGAATCTCATGTCAAATAATATTTTATTGACATTTTCATTTTTAATGATTTCAAAGATGTCATTTTTGAAATCATTAAATGAAGGGAGGCTTTTAGCATCTTCTTTTTTTCCGTGTCTTTCCTCTAGTTCCCTGCTCCAGCAACTATTGTATTGAATAAATAAAATACCATCTTCTTTAAAAAAATGATGTCTAAATAATTCCTGATTATCTCCTTGCACACTCAACCAATAATAAGGAGTTTGCTTCATGTGCTCAAACGTATCAGGATTGTAATCTCCTTTGGCAGTCCCAATTTCTATATTTTCTGTTTTACCGCTAACATCACTTAATTTGAAATTGGCTAATGGTTTTGGCGTTATTTCATAATAGTTCAAGATAGCATACATCGGCAGAAAATAGTGCATTCGTTTATGTCTGAAATAGGGAGCATTTTCAGGGACAACTTTTGAAACCTTTTCAATCACTTCTTTTATGGATACTCCATTGATTTCAATGATCTTTTTCCCTATTGCGTTTTGATATTTACTATCGGCTCCTGTAATCCATATACCATCCTCGAACCAAAAAATTTCAATGGGAAAATATCCGCTCTCCCTTAGGACATCATAGAACCCAAAATTAGTATGTGGATCTCCCAACTCTGCGGTAGCTTCACGTAGTTGCATAATAATTTGGGCTTCGTTTTTACTAGAAAGATTAATTTCAGAAGCTATAAAATCTAAATTTTCATAGAACTCTTTTTTACTTTGGTGAAAAAATAAATTTGGATGTTTTATAGGTAAGGTATCTTTTAAATATTGAATATCCTCCTGATAGTCCAGAATATTCAAAGTTGCCTTTTTATTAGCACTGTTACTTTGGCAAGAAACCATAAATGCAATAAGCCCAATGATTATTAAAGTGTTTTTCATTTGCTCTTTGTTTTATCAAAATTATGCCCAACGTCCAACTATCGTCCGTAAGCTGGACTTCAATATTTCTACTAAAGTATTGGATCGCACTAGCGTTTCTAAATAGCTTAGTAAGCTTATGGATGATAGTGTTTGTTTTCTGCAGGCTTTATTTTGCTTTAAAACCATGTTTAATCAAGAATTCTTTCCTAAGTTTTCCTCTTTCTATTGCATCCTCTTTAGAGCTTCCCTCGAAAAAATGTCCCACACCAGGATACGAACGTGAAGTGAAACTGTTCTTTGTTTTCTGAATGGCATTTCTAAATTTTTCAAATTCAGAAAATTTAACCATACGATCTTCTTCAGCATGGTATGCAAATATGGGTGGCAAGTTCTCTTTGATTAGATAAAGTGGTGAGATGGTTCTTGTATCGTACTTAATGTTGTAAACATCTCTGCCCGCAATGTCATACGGGCAAGAACCAAGAATTAAGGCATCAGGCCTTGAACTAAATTTTGAAATTACCCCAAAATCCTCTCTGTTTTCAATCATACTTGAAACCAAAGCTAAATGAGCTCCTGCAGAAAAACCATCTGCCAAAACCTTGTTTGGGTCAATACCTAATTCTTTCGCATTTTCACGTACCCAAGCTATGGCGGTTAGCGCATCACTTACCGAAGCTTTAATGTCTGTACCGTATACATTTCTTTTTCGGTAATCGAAAGCGATTGCAACTCTTCCATCTTTTGCAGCACTCTTACAAGAGCTATAACTCCATTCTGGTAATCCAATCGCCCAACCACCACCGTGAAAAAACAGATGCGCAGGTTTTATTTTGCTCTTATCGTGATTTTCTGGGTAAAAGATATGTGCATTCAAAGTGATGCCGTCTATAGTTCTATAAGCTTTTATTTCGCTAGCCTCATTCCTTCTATCGTGCCCCATTTTGTAGGCATCCTTGATTTTCTGCACATACTCTTGATTTTTGACATCTTTCGAAACTTTCGAGAATGCGTAATCAAAAGCCTCGACACGATAAGTCCAAATGTTAGAGGTAAAAAGCTCCTTGATAAAAAAATCTTTAATACGCTGATGAGCATCCAAGCCAGCTATAGCGTCATAGCGGTTGTCCAAACGCTTTACAGGCACATATTCAAGGTGTGAAAACTTATACTCTCCAGCAGAAAGGATGTCGAAATATTTATTCACACATTTTCGATATTCTTTAAACTGCAATAAGGATGGATTCTTAAAACTTCCCTCCATTACGTTTTCAAAATAGTCATTGGAAACGGCTGCTTTTGTCTTAAAATCATCTGCAAAACGATGATAGTTTTGCGGGTACAACAACCGATATCTCTTGTGTCTGAATTTTGTTTCCGTTAATAGGCTATCAATTATTTGCGAATCTATTGCTTCATAATCCTTGACCAATTTCTTCACGGTTTGCTCTAAAGAATCAATCACTAAGTTAAACGGCTCTAATTCTTGACTGAATATCTTTTCACGGTTAACGGTTAGAAAACCATCATTCTTTTTGATAAGCTCATTATGAGCCTTACATATTTCACTTTGATATTTTTCAGGGTTTCCCTCTCGAGATGTCAATACATTTGACCATAAAAGGAGTACAAGGGCGCAAAAAAAATTATTCATATTATTTCTTTGTTTGTGAATAAGACCAAAGGTCAAATTTTCTCAATCAAAAATTCAGAATAATAAAGAAACATGGTCTTATTCCGTGCGATGGGACTCTTTTAAAGCTAATGTTCTGTAAGCTGAGGGTGACATCTCTGTTTTATTTTTGAAAATTCTATAGAAGCTACTTTTTGAGCTAAAACCACAAGAAAGCCCAATTCCAGTAATAGAGTGACTTTCAACAACATTAGATTTTAACATGGTCTTGGCTTCTTCTACTCGAAATGAATTAATAGAATCATAAAAACTACTATTTAATACCTCACCAAAAAATGCTGATAGCTTGCGTTCAGAAACCTCCATTCTATTTGCTAACATCCTCAAATTCAAATCTGGTGATAAGTATAATTTTTCCTCCTTCATGCATTTATTGAATTTTTGTCTTAACTCACCTTTTTCGTCATCTTTTAAGTATGAGGTTTTGTTTTCTAATTCACTATTTTTTGTCGTATGGTCTTGAATTAAGAAATCAGGTAAGAAAATTTCGGATTGTGTAATTCCATAATATGCGAGGTATGCCATAGCTACTGTCATAAAAGATATGGTAATATATGCATCCCAAGAAACATCATATCCAAATAAAATTTCGCTGGTATTTAGAACAAAGGCAACTATGCGAACAAGTAGAAAGCAGATTAAAAACTTTTCAACCCATAGAAAGTCTTTTTCTTTAATGGTTGAGTAATTCTGCTTCATAGTTTTACTCAAAACATAGAAAAGTTTTATTGAAATGCTAAAATATACGATCCCGTACACATCTTTTATTAATGCTCTGGTATGTCCATCAATGAATATAGCATATTGAAAATCAAAAGAATTAGGAACCGTATAAAACGTGAAATAGATGAGAAACGGAACAAAATGAATGAAGTTCTTTTTTAGCAAATCCGGTTTATTGCTAAAAATTGATTTTAAGTAGAGAAATATTAGCGGAGGTGTTAAAAATCGGGCGCCATCCTGAAAAAAATTAGTAATAAATTTTAAGGTTTTTAGCTCATGCAGGTGCGCATAGAAAAAAATAAGAACATTGAGAATTACAAGCCAAAAAACAATCAATATATATTGCGGTAGTTTCTTTTGTTTTAAACGCAATAAGCCTATTAATGCTACGATATTCAGCACGATACCTGTTACAAATATAAAATCTACTACTAATTTCATCAGTGTTTAGTTTATCTGGTGTGTGCCTTTAGAATTCTCGTAAATCATCTTGAAACAGCAATAGACCTGTCAGCGGCAGGCAGGTGATACAAGTTGTTATGCTCGATTTTCTTTTTTAAAATAGTAAACTTCATTCTTCTGTTAGTTCTTTTTCAGGTTCATTTGTTTTTATAAAGGCTCTGAAAGTATGTAAAGTTTTGATATAATGTTCAGTTTTATGCTTTGCTAGCGACTGCTTTTTATTCGACTTCTAAATTTAATATTTTCATACTATCATTCCATGCTTTTTCCATTACTTCAATATTTTGAGCCAGTTTTGCAGGTGAAGAGAAGGGCATTTTTCCAGCCTGTAGTGCAGCATAATTTTTCCCTTTAGGCAAAGTCGTTTTCTCAAGCACAATATTCGTTAATGCTTTACCTGCATCTTCAATACTATTAGATTTTGGAAATGCTCGCTTTTTTATAACCAAAATAGAAAATAACTTCCACAAAAAACGAATCAGCAATCCCCCACTGGTTTAAGTTTGAACGTAGTGGTAACTTAAATCTAATGGTTATGAACAGTTTGCAACTGTTCTTGCGTAAGCAAAATCTTACTATATTTTTTAGAGTTGCTCTTAAGGAGCAAGGAAAGTTACAAACCTTCCAAAATCAAGAGGGCATAAGTTATGCTTCGCTAAACTTTCGCCAGCGGGGGAAGATCAGTCAGTTGCTAGCGCACGCGTCTTCGCGTGTGTCTGTATACATCAATGACTGAACAGGGTTTTGTAGTTGAATTGTCTTCATTGGTCACGCGTGGGGCACGCGCGCCAGCAGGGGAAAAGAAAGCCTGTCCTGCAAGGATTGGGAAGCTTCTATTAATTGAAAAATTCCAAGCCACCCTTCGGAAGACTTGGAATAACGCGGCCAAATCTATTTCTTAGAAACTCCTGTTGTAACTGCGGCCATTTGTAGTTGCTTTTATGGAGCAAGGAAAGTTACAAACTTTCCAAAATTAAGAGGCACAAGTTACGCTTCGCTAAACTTGCGCCATTGTTTATGATTTTAAAACATACCTCTTAAAATGGTGCAGATGTATCTTTAGGTTCTTTTGGCACACTCCAACGTTGACGAGCTGTAATGGTTTCTGGTATGTCTACAGCAGAAGAAGTACTGCCAAAATTGCCATAGTTATTTGCACCACCGTTTGGAATTTGCATACGGTCACCATACAACCATACTACTAAATTACTACGTTGTCCACTTTCAATAGGATGTGTAACGTGTGGAACACTCCCACGGTGAATAATCGCTTTGCCAGGTTCAAAAACGGTTTGTACTGTTTTACCCGATGCCTTATCATAAAAATCGACTTGTGAGCCTGTAAATTCTTCATCTGGCAAATTAATATTGATATTTAAGGTAGCTGCTGAAGCATCTGTATGTGCACGTAAATCTTTGTCTTTATCAGGATTATACTGAATAGAAAACCCAAATGTTTGCGTATCGTAGCCATAAGTATCTAATAACAAGCGTGCAATTGGGCGCATATAACGATCCATTATAGCGTTGTAAAACGCTTGAAAATTTGGTGCAGCCAAATGCCCTTCCGAGCGTGAGTCGAGCATAATGCCATAACGATTTAATTGAATGCCATATGGCGCACGCTTTGGCACTTGGGAATCTACCACAGCTTCTAAATAACTACGGAATTCTGCTAAGCGTTCTACGTCAAAAAACTGAGCAACATAAACTCCAGGAATAATTTCTTCCCACAAATCTGCAACAGCATTTTCTTTATCTGGATTTTCCCAAGCATCATTGATAGCCTTTCTTAACTTTGGGTCAAGTAGTGTTTCATCGGGAATTGGTAATTTGTCTTTATTTTCAATTTCCCATTCTGCCCAGGCATCTTCAAGTAACTTTCGATTACTATTCCAAAATTGTGAGACAGATGGTTCACGTCTTAGCGAAGCTTCACGAGTTGGTAAGGTGAGCGATCTAGCCTGTGCGAGTGCATTATTATGTATCATTTCTATATTTTTTTTTAAATGAATGCCTTTACTATGGAAGACATTCGTTTTATTAACCTATGATAAGTATCAAATTAATCTCTTTGAATTTCTGGTAGATCAATTAACATGTTTTCCCAGTTCTTTTGGTCATTGTGGTCAAACTGAGCACCATTTTCGTCTGCTATTGTAAAACGCTTAATTGCCGGTGTTTTACTTATAGCCAGGCAAGTGCATCAACATAAGGTCCAGTTTTATCTGCATTTAAGGCTTTGTTTACTGTTCCAAATTTTTCCGCAATGTTTTTGTGTTAGTTATTAATTGCAGCAAATGTATGCTGTTTTATTTTTCCGCTTTCTATGATGTAAGTGTCTGTTGCAAGCTTAATATTGATGTGTTTGTTTTTTCCGTGCCAAACAAAATACACGACATTGTCATTAGTTTCTTGTTTGATTGTGATGAACTCAAAATCTTCAAAATTTGGTAAAAATTCCTCGTAGAAATCGTAGATTTCTTCTTTCCCTTTATAGGTTTTATCTGGTGTAATGAATAAGGCATCATCTGTATAATCATTCGCTACACTGTTAGCGTCCAAGGTATCGACAGCCTTCATATGGCTTTCAAAAACGTCTTGAGGATTTTTCATTATAACTTTTGTTTTAAAATTATAATGCAAATTTACCGTTAGACTGAGTTTAGCTTTGGTAAGAAAAAAAGAGGTTTTAGTAAAAAAAGAGGATTGTATTTTTTAAATAGCTTTTAAGCTGTTTTTATAGGCATCAGCTTTAATGTTTTTGTAGCTCATAAGGGTTTTATTTAAATGACTACTGTCTGTAAATCCCAATTGCTGCGCGATTTCAGACCCCGTTGTTTGTAGTGTTCCGCAGGGCCACTGCAAACTTATTAATGAAGATTAGTCTCCAGACTAATAGCCTTTGGCTTACTTGTCTGGAAATAAGAAGTTTCGCTCTTGCGAAAAGAAGTCTGGAGATTTCTAATTATTGAAAAGTTCCAAGTCACCCTTTGGAAGACTTGGAATAACTGAGTAAGCAAAATCTTACTATATTTTTTAGAGTTGCTCTTTTGAGAGCAAGGAACGTTACAAACTTTCTAAAATCAAGGGGCACAAGTTACTCTTCGCTAAACTTACGCCAGCGGGATTAATTAACTTTCTGTTTTCTAGATTCGTGTAATTTATCCCAATCCCTTTTGATTAATGCATAGACAATATCATCAACCCATTTTCCTTTAATGAATAAACTCTCAATAAAATGTGCTTCTTTTCTAAACCCAATTCTCTCAACAAGTTTTATTGAATTTATATTTTTAGGGTCAACTGAAGTTATAATTCTATGCTTTTTCAAGTCGTCAAATAAAAAATCTATTACAGATTCAATGGATTCTGTTGCGTAACCTCTATTTTGGTAAAGCTTATTCAAAGTACAACCAATTTCGACTTGTAAATTTTCTTCTCCGAAGAAGTGTATTCCTAAATCCCCAATTATTTTTTCTGATTTCTTCTCAGTAATTACAAACTGAAACCAAGTTTCTGGTTCGTTTATTTGATTCGAAGTTTTACTGATAAAAGCTTCTACATCATTAACTGTCTCTGGAATCCAACCTTGATATTTATTTGTCTCTTTATCTGAGCGATATTCAAATACTGATTCTTTATCGGTTAGTGATATTGGTCTTAGCGAAAGTCTATTGGTTTCTATTTTCATTATTTATCATCTTTCTGTTGAAGTATTCGTTCAAATGCTACACAACGTTTAGTATAAAGTGCGTTTTAATACATTTTTACACCTTGTTGTGTTTTCATTTTTTATTTCTATTTCGGTCAAAATATACTTATTGGTTCTCTTAGACTAAAATAAAAAGTTTCATATAAGAGTTGCCTAATCTTTACTTTTGCCGATTTATACATAGTTGTTTTAGTTGGTGAGGGCCTGCAATGGATTTCATAATATTTGGCAAGATTCATTGCTCTTTTCATATGCATTGGGTCAGAAACGATTAAAGCATTTGTCAATCCCAAAGAATCCATAATTTGTTTTGATTGTTTTAGATTTTCAACTGTGTACCTCGATTTTTCTTCAATCAAAATGTCCTTTTCAGAAATTCCATTTCCTAATGCATAATTTTTAGCGACTCGACTGTCCGATTGTTTTTGACCTTCCCCAAAACCTCCTGTAAAAATGATTTTATCTACTACTCTTTTTTTATAGAGCAGAATACTGTGGTTTATTCTTTCTCTAAAAACAGGAGATAATTTTCCGTTTTTGGTTCCTGCACCAAGAACTATAGCAGCGTCAGATTTACTTTCATAATACTCAAATGAATAATTATAAATTCTAATCGAATTGATAAAAAAATAGCCAAGAAGTATTCCAATCAGAATAATATATTTTTTCTTTTTTAATTTCATTTGGAACGTAGTGGTAACTTAAATCTAATGGTAATGAACAGTTTGCAACTGTTCTTGCGTAAGCAAAATCTTACTGTATTTTTAGAGTTGCTCTTAAGGAGCAAGGAAAGTTACAAACTTTCCAAAATCAAGAGGCACAAGTTATGCTTCGCTAAACTTGCGTCAGTGAGGGTTATGAACAGTTTGCAACTGTTCTTGCGTAAGCAAAATCTTATTATATTGTTTAGAGTTGCTCTTAAGGAGCAAGGAAAGTTACAAACTTTTCAAAATCAAGAGGCACAAGTTACGCTTCGCTAAACTTGCGTCAGCGGGATCATTCTCCACATTCACACCCTTTGATTGCTTTCAGAAAGTCTTCTTTAAGGGTTTTTAAAACTGTTTCATCGTCACTGTAGATCAAAAAAAGACTTGTATTGATACTAGTAGAACCTCCATCTTTGGTTGGAAGCTTTTGTTTGATTAGTCCCTGACCATTTTTGGTGTGAAGAGACAAACTATAAGTTTCCATGATATCAGTATATTTTACTTTGAGTTTGGGAGGGTCTAAATCCTTCAGGTTAAAAACATTGGTACTTTTAGAACTATCACTAGCATTCGTATACCATTTATTACTGATGACTTCGATCAAACACTTGTTGCCAGGTTTCATATTGCTTAGTTTGTAATTGCCGTTGATCTTTTTTGATTCACTACCCCTTGAAGTATAGCTGAGGCCGTTGATTTTATTGGTAATGTTGGTAAAGGATGTTTTGGCTTCTTTCATAAAATCTCCTTTAACACAATGGCAGTCTTGAATTCTTTTCAAAAAAGCGGCCTTTAGGTTTTTTAACAGCGTTTCGTTTTTACTAAAAATTGTCATACCTGCCTCATATTCAGTAAATACCTTTTTATTAATGGTGGTGTGTTTATGCTTAATTGCTTTCTTAAAATTCTTGGTTGCTACAAATAACCCGTATTTTGCGTTATCCTGATACTCCACTTTTAAGCTCAAGGGGTCTAAATCTTTGAGACGAAACGTTTTCGTATGTTGTGACTTGGGGGCACTATTGGTTACATATTGGTAGGTATTCATCACCTGCAAAATGCATTTATCACCTTTACTAATGTAGCTTGCCTCATATTCAATCAGCTCTTCGTTGTTGCCTGAGCCAGCCTTATAGCTAATTTTATTAATGTTGTCGGTAATGGGGTCTCCTGTTGTGTTTGAACCAGTAGTTGAATTAGTATTATTTGCTTCGGTGGAAGATTGACTACAACCCATCGATAGTAAGAGTGCAGTGAATGAAATTATAACTAGTAAGTGTGTTTTGATTGTGACGGCTTTCATCTTGTTTGGTTCGTATTTATATAAGTTTTGACTGATGTCCTTGTTTAAGGGATGAAAAAAGCCCTCCAAAATAGAAGGCTTCAATTTTTGACAAGCAAAATTAAGATGAAAATAGACAATGATTATGAAACTGTTATTAATAACTTGTTTAAAGTTTAAATCCGATTTTCCTTAATAGGATTACAGAGAAGGAGAATGAGATATAATGTAGGTCCAGCCAGGTACGCGTTAACTTTTCATATCTAATTAAGAGTGCTTTAAACTCAGCTCTTCCAGATTTGCAACCTGGAAGCACTCTGTGATGGATTTTTAATCCTATTGAGCGAATTGCAAATTCATCACAGATAAGGTTCGGGTTTGCAACCTAAACCAGCATAGTTTAGTGCTTTTCAAAACTCAAAAAATTAGGCTTATCCAATTTCTTAGAAATCCGGGCCGAGGCGTTCATCAAGCCCACATGACTGTAGGTTTGTGGGAAGTTACCCCATTGGCTACCATTTTTGGCGCTTACATCTTCGCTCAACAAAGCTAAGTGATTGCTATATCCCGATAATTGCTGAAAAGTATTGATGGCTTCCTCTAATCTACCCACACAAGCTAGCGCTTCTACGTACCAAAAAGCACAGATGAGAAAGGTGGTTTCAGGCTCGCCAAAATCGTCTTGGTGTTTGTAGCGGTAAAATAAGCCTTCGGGGGTTTTCAGTTCCTTTTCCAGGGCGATCAAGTGGTTTTTAGCGCGTTCACTGTCTGGTTTAAGATAGCCCATCGTAATCAAGTGTAGCGTACTGGCATCTAGGTTTGGTGTATCAATGGCCTGAGTATATACTCCTCTGGTTTCATCGTAAGCCCTCTCAATGTATTCTACCGACTTTTGTTGCAACTTGGTCGCCAGGGTGATCATCTCTTCATCTTTCATGAATTTGCCTATGCGCAAAGCAGCCGAACTTCCCGCCCAGTGAAACAAATAAGTATAGGTATGGTATTGGGATTTATTCCTAAATTCCCACAAACCTGCATCGGGTTCGTCTATGGTTTCTTCTATTTTTTGTAACAATCTGAAGATCAATTTTTTAGACTCGTGCCGTTCTTCAAAAACAAAACGATTATCTGCATAAATAGGCAATAACGACACTAAGATCTGTCCATATACGTCGTTTTGGATGTGTTCATAAGCCTGGTTGCCTACCCTTACTGGAGTATTATTGTCCTGATAACCCGCTAAGTCCAATATTTTTTCCTCAATAAAATCATCTCCATTGATTTTGTACAAAGGTTGCAACCGCTTGTCATCTCTCAGGGCAATATTGGTAATGTATTTAAAGTAGAGTTCCAGCTCTTCGAAGTGCCCAATATTGTTAAAAGCGTTTAAAGTGTAGAAAGTATCACGCATCCAGCAGTAGCGATAATCCCAGTTGCGGGTGCTTTGCGGAGATTCGGGCAGACTCGAAGTAGCCGAGGCAATGATAGCCCCCGTATCTTCGTATTGGTGCATTTTGAGTACCAAAGCTGAACGAATCACTTTATTTTGGTAAAAATCACTAATGCTGGTAGTTTTTACCCATTTTCGCCAATACTTGACGGTATTGTTCAAGAAGGTTTCGGCCGTATCTGGAATACTGGCTTCCATCGGGCTACCATAAGTCAAAAACAAATACTTGGTTTCATTGAGCAAAAAATAAGATTCATCCTCTATAAAAGTCAACGACACATTGGTAGTGAGGCGCATTTTTTTCTCTAGCCCCAAATATTCTATATGGTTACTTCCTCGATGGTTTTTAGGAGTGAAATTGCCATAATCTCCTACGGGACGACATTTCACCTTTACCCTCGGTGAACCCGAAAGCGGTTCTATTTTTCTGACCAACATCAAAGGGCGGTAGTAACGATCCACGTGGTAAAAACGAGGTGCGAAGTCGGTCACTCTATATTTACCTTCATTGGTTGAGATTTCAGTACAAAGAACATTGGTGTTTTCAACATAATACTGCTGGCTTTCGAAATTGTCTTGGGGAGGTAAAATAGAAAACTCTCCACCTTTTTTGCTATCCAGCAGACTTCCAAATACAAAGCTGCTATCAAATCTTGGAAAACATAGCCAAACAATATTAGTGTTTTTGGCAATGTGCGCCAGATAGGCACAGTTTCCAATCAAGCCGAAATCGTAGGTATGTCTATTATTCATGTATTATTATTAAGGTCTTATTTTGCTAATTCTTTTAAAAGATCTCTAACTTCGGTAACATTATCCAGGTAATAATTGGCTTCTGAACTGCCCGCTCCCACTTTAATCGTAAAAGCATTTTCGGGCATCGCTTTGAAGGTGTCCTCATCTGTTTTGTCATCACCCAATGCAATTACAAAATCTGAAGGATATTTTTGTAGCCATTTGGTAGCACCCACTCCTTTATTGGCATTCATAGGTTTTATTTCTACCACCATATTTCCCTCCAGTACATGCAGTCCCATATTGTTGGTCAAATACTTCAAATGACTACTCAGTTCTCTGGTTCTTAGTTCTCCCAGCCCCACTTCTACTTTGCGGTAGTGCCATACCAGAGAGTAAGCTTTTTGCTCTACAAAAGCCCCTGGGGTTCTGTTGACATATAAATCCATGACTGGATAAATTTCTTTTTGCCAATCGCTATTCATTCCTTCTTGTACTTCCCAGTCTTTGCCTATTTGCTTGCTCCAAATGCCATGTTCGGCGATCAAATCTATGTCCAAATGTCCAAACCATTCTTCCAGATTATCATGTTTACGCCCACTAATGATCACTACCTGGTTTTTAGGGTCTTTAATCAAATTGTTGAGAATATCGTAGAGTTCTTCATTGGGTTGAGCTTGTTCGGGTTTTTTGGCAAAACCCGTCAAAGTGCCATCATAGTCTAAGAACAACAACCTCTTTTTTGCTTTTTGGTAAGCAGTTTTGATATGGCTGATGGTCTTTTTTTCTAGCATTTTGGTGTGCATGTAGGTTTGTTGCTCTTTTACCTCAGTCAACCTGTCTAAAAATAGCTTTACCCAATGATGAATATTGTATCGTTTCAAAGAGTTTTGCATAATCTCCATATGGAGCTTTTGTTCATCCTGGGGCATAGTGAGGGCTTCATGCAAAGCCGAAACAATTTGCTGGATATCATTAGGGTTTACCAAAATGGCATCAGACAATTCTTTGGAAGACCCAGCCATTTCACTCAAAATCAATACCCCGGTCTGGTCTAGCCTACTGGCAATGTATTCTTTACAAACCAGGTTCATTCCATCACGCAAGGGCGTAACTAAAGCTACACTGGCCATTCTATAAAAAGCAGAGAGAGCCTCGAGGGGGAACGAACGGTAAAAATAATGAACTGGGGTCCAACTTACCCGACCGTACTTTCCATTAATGCGACCTACCAACTCGTCTATTTCTGTTTTTAGGGCCTGGTATCTGGGTACTGTATCGCGAGAAGGCACCACAACCATAAAAAGAACTACTTTTTCTAAATACTCAGGGTATTGCTCAAAAAATATCTCAAGGGCTTGTAACCTGTTTTTGATGCCTTTTGAATAGTCCAAACGATCTATAGACAAGATGATTTGCTCATTGTTTAAAGAAGAGCGATAACGCACTTCTCTATTGATAGTGTCTGGGGCCAGGGCTTTTTGAGCATATTTTTCATAATCGATGCCCATAGGAAAGGCATCTACCACCACTTTGCGATTACCCACTTCTACTTCTCCGTGAAAATACCCCATGCCTGCCAGACGATTTACCGAACTCAAAAAATGACGCATATCGTCATAGGTATGAAAACCGAGCAAATCGGCTCCCAGCATACCCAAAAGCAACTCCCTACGCCAAGGTAAGAGCCTGAAAATTTCATAAGAAGGAAAGGGGATATGTTGAAAGTAGCCGATGCTTATATTTGGCCGCTTTTCCCTGATGAGTTGTGGAACCAGCAAAAGTTGATAATCGTGTATCCAAACTATATCATCTTCTTCGCAAACTTCTAAAATGGCTTCGGCAAACTTTTGATTGACTTGTTTATAACTTTCCCAAAAATCGTCGTTGTAAACAGCATATTGAGGAAAATAATGGAAGGTAGGCCAAAGGGTAGCATTACTGAAGCCTTCATAAAAACCTTCCAGATCATCTTCTGTCAAAAAAACAGGTTTGAGACTTTCTTTTCGCAGGTCTTCGGTCACTTGATTTTCTTCTGCTTGACTTGCCAGGCATAAGCCTGCCCAACCCAGCCAAATATTGTTACCTTCTTTGTAAATTGACCCTAAGCCAGTGGCAAGCCCTCCTGCACTTGATTTATAGGTTAAATCATTGTCATTTTTCTGAATTTTAATAGGTAGGCGATTAGATACAATAATAGTTTTGCTCATTTCTGATAGTATTATTTTTTAGGCTTCTTTTGGTATGATTTCCCTTTGATACAATGTTGTGAAATTAAACTTCTCGCCCATTTTTATTGACCCAAAGCAGTTTGTCTCTTAGCTAAGGACCGCTATAGTGATATACCAGGCGAGTAATAACCAATCTCTATTTTTATTCAATTTGTGATATTGCTTGATGGCCCTGTCAAAGGGGTAATTAGTTTTTAGCTGATTGGCACTTACACACTGCTCCAAAGTTGAATAAAAACCGACCGAAAGGTAAATAGGTGTTCAAAATAAGGAATATAAAGATGCAATCGTTGGAAATGTGTCGGATTATTTTTTAAAAAGTAAAATCTATAGAATAGTCTATCACTTTAGAATAATAAATTAGAATATTTAGGCAATGTATTATAATATTTCGGGGTAAAAGAAATGCATAAATAAGATTTGACCTGAGGAAAGGACTGCGAGGAGGACTAATTTTTCTTTTTTGCTAATAAATACAGCCCACAAACAATTACCCAAGTAATGAGGCAATCGATCAACAAATAAGTTACATGCCAGCTTGAATTCAAAAACGGGTTGCCCTGCAACTGAAATTGCTTATAGTAGATGAAAGGAAACCCAATTTCTAGATGGTAGGTATCTCCTGAGGTAATGGGGCTTATTCGGTAAAGTACAAAAAGAAAGGAAACAGAAAAAAAGACCAAAACCGATAAAATTGTTCCTTTCAATATATTTATCCACGATTTCATCATTGTAAGCTTATTGAGTTATTTTTATTTCACTTTTGTTGGTGTGAAGGCGCAATGTCACCAACAAAGATTGCCCCTAAAGGGTAAAATTGCAGGTGTCGTTTCACTTAAACACCTGCAACGGAGAAATGACCTCACCGGTTTATTCAAAGATCAACCCTTGTGGATTTATTTCCCAATGGTATTTCTGGGCCTCTGCAAATCCTTTAAAATCCATTTTCTCGCCCTTAATTATTTCTTTGTATGCTTGATACATTTGTCGGGCGGCAATTTGTGGATGCATCTTGCCAACACCTGTGCAAAACCCTGGAATAGCTACAAAGTTTATTTTCGGATGATTCTTGGTCTCAATCAATGTTGCTTTCATGGCTAAGTACGCATTGACTGAAGTTGATATATTGAAGCTCATAGGAACCCTCATTGTTGGTGATGAAACCAGATAGGGGATTAAATCATCTCCTGTTTCAAGAATCAAAGCCTTGCCAACAATAAGTTCGCCTTCTGGTAAATCCTGTATTATTTTTTGTAAGGTTGATTGAAGTTCCCAACCTAATCTCATCGAGATTGCATAATCAACTCCTCCATCCATAAAACCAAATGAATTGGCTGGACTCACAATGGCATCGCAAGTGACTGAGGTTAAGTCTCCTTCAAGTATTTTTACATTTTCTTCTTCTCCAAAAAAGTCCCGCCAAGCCGAAACCATTCTTGGGTTTTGATCAATTAGTAAATAATGCATGTTGATTTTTAATTTAAGAAATTTTTAGCCTTTGTTGATGTTAAAGCGCAGCGTCACCAACAAAGTTTGCCCCTAAAAGGCAAAGTCGCAGGTGTCATTTCACTTAAACACCTGCAACGGAGAATTATTTTTGTTGGGTTATAGATATACTTTCTTGAAAAGCTTCCAGCACTTTTGGCAAATGCTCCATCTCATTTTGAGGAACAGGTATATGATGTTTTTTGAGGGCATCCCCCTCTCCACTACTGATTTTTACTGTAAAACAAAGGCAGGTTTCCTGATGTAGATGTACTTTATCCACTTGTATTAAATCAACATTGGATTGCTTAAAAGGCAACGTCCATTCACGATTGATCAACGCCCCATAAGTACTAAGGTGTACTTCTGGTTTGATGGACTCAAGGAAAATTCGGCGTTTTCTGTTTTGGTGTTGGGTGGCCAAAAGATATCCCAAAGCCATAAATATTATAAAACCTATGAATGCATATTGTAAGGCCGACCATCTGAACTGAGAATTAAAATACATCACCAAAACAGTAATCAACAATAAGATGGCACCAAAAATCCAGAGGCCAAGAAAGGTAGCTTTACGGCCTTTTTTTAACGCTAATTCAGAAAATTGTCTCCATCGATTGGCGTTATAATGCCAATGGGCAATCAACTGAGAAGAGTCGGATAAAATACGGTTTTTTAAGTCCTCTTGCTGGTTCTTACTCCAGATGTACAACGACCATATCGCATAGCCAAACATTACGGAGGATGCTGACAGGAGTAAGGGGCCAAAATAGGGAGAAATAAAAGGTTTGGGATGGAGGATGATTACAATTCCAATGATTACTCCAGAGAGTCCGAATATTAAACCTAATGATGATAGAACTACCCGCATTCAGTTTTATGGTTAAGTGTTTTATTGAGTAAGGGGTGAGGTAAGTTTTAAGTTACTGTTTTTTATGAT
Source organism: marine bacterium AO1-C (assembly GCA_001890965.1). Taxonomy (GTDB): domain Bacteria; phylum Bacteroidota; class Bacteroidia; order Cytophagales; family Microscillaceae; genus Microscilla. The sequence continues at coordinate 71,950 of MLAY01000011.1, forward strand.
TAGAACCAAGTTTGATTTAGGGCTTGTTTAAAGCTGGATTTTAGACTCTCAAGGAAAGAAACCAGGAGATTATTTGTTTTAAAGAAGAGCTAACGCACATTGGCATATGCTTTACAGGTACGTTAGCATTTGAGTAAAATACTTAAGTTTTAGAATTATGAAGCGAATCTGTTTATTGAGCAATGTTGTCAATATCTTGCTTGACTAATTCAAGCCATTTTGCTCTTTCTTCTGGCAAACTATCAGCTATAATTCTAAACATTCTCCTATGGGTTTGTTCTATGCCCAAAAAACCAAATACACATTTAGCCCATATATTTTCAAGCGGATCGCCGAAATAATCATTTTCTCTGGTTGCCTCGGTGTTTGAGGTATTAAACACAACCCCAATTTTGGCTTTTAAAACCTTAAGTGGTAATCCACCCCCAGAATCTCCCTCTGGAAAATCATATGCATAAGGAGGCCTAACCACCCTATCAACATATCCTTTAAGTATGGCAGGAGGTTGTCCCCACCAATTTGGATGAATAAAAATAAGGAGGTCTGAATCAACCAATTCGCTGGCATATTGATTTACCTTTTCATCTTCTGATTTGTCTGTTCCCAGTTCTTTTTTGGTTAATACAGGGTCGAAGTTTTCTTCATATAAATCATGCGCATATACCTGAATATTATTTGCCTGAAGAGACTCAATGACTGTGTTGAATATTGCGTGATTGAAGCTTTTTTCGTAGGGGTGAGCCAATATTACTGATGCTTTCATTTTTCAGTTATTTCCTTGTTCTAAACTTTACTTATCAGTCAAATATATGACATTCATTTACGCAATCTATCAACTGGGCAACGCAAATTTTGAAATATGCTTGAATTGAGTGATATAATAAAATTTATATCATATGTAAAATGTGTTATTTCATTTTATAACATTACTACCTCATCTTTGTGGCGTAATAAATTTTTAAACGCAAATAATTATGAGTACTAAACAAACATTAATCGCGACAACTAACACTTGGTTTAATAAACTAATGACGCTCAAACAACATATGGTGAAATTTAACCTTTGGGTTGTAGTAGCCTTTTTAGTAAGCAGTCAAGCCACATTTGCTGGTAATATTCTGGTGGTTATGTCAGATGTATCGCAAATGAAACTAAAAGGAGGGTATGATTATAAGACTGGTTTTTATCTAAATGAATTGATGGAGCCAGTGAAAATCTTTATGGATGCAGGGCACACCTTGACTTTTGCTACTCCCACAGGTATTGCACCAACACTTGACCCAGTATCTGATACACGACAGCACTTTTTGGATGAGAGCCAAAAAAACTACAATGCACACAAGGCTTTGTTTAACCGGTTGATGCTCACCGACAAAAAACACAGTCCTGTAGTAAGCTTTGCTCGCATTAAGCAAATCGGTATTGACAAGTTTGACGCGGTATTTGTGCCAGGTGGTCATGCGCCGTTAGGAGATTTGGTAGCCAATGATTTACTGAGCGAGTTCTTGCATCATTTCCACGCCAAATTGAAGCCTACTGGTTTGGTATGTCATGGCCCAGTTGCTTTGCTATCTTCTTTGCCCAATAGTGCTCAGTTTGAGGCTGAGATGAGAGCTGGTAAAAAAGCAAAACCTGGCAAAGGTTGGATTTATGCAGGTTATAACATGACCGTTTTTAGTAATACAGAAGAAACTACTGCCACTAAATACTACTTGGGTGGTGACCAATTGTTTTACTGGCCACAAAATGCCATTACCAATGCGGGTGGCAATTATTCTCGTAACAAAAAAGACTGGACACCTCACGTGGTTGTAGACCGCGAGTTGGTTACAGGTCAGAATAACAAGTCATCAACAGGGGTGGCTAAAGAGTTGTTGAAATTACTTAATAACAATTAAGGAGATTTTCGGTAGTTGAATTACTCCTGATAGATCAGATAAAACGGGAATAAGGTTTCGCCAGAGTTTAGGATTGTACTTGAATAAGTAATCCAAACTCTGGCGATAACTTTTGAATATAGAAGAAGAGTCTAGAGCGTAATTTAGACTTTTGTCTGCTTGGCGTATGTGAGGATAGTTGCTAAGTTAAATTTTAGTGGTAAGATCTGGCAAGTCAAAGAAGTTCTCTCCTTAGAAAAGGAGAACTAGAGTGGTGTGCTACAAGAGTAACTAACTGCCTATATTTTCTACGACTAAACAACATTGGGCATGCACCATAAAAAGGTAAAGAGGGGTAAAGATTATATAAAATCTTAAATTTCATTTGTGTTATTAGGATTCCTAACTATATTTGTATCACAATAACGCTAAAACAAAAATTTATTGAGATGAGTAAATCAATTTTCTATCACGCAGGATGCCCTGTATGTGTAAGCGCAGAGCACGATATCGTCAATTTGGTTGGAGCCAACAATGTGGAAATTGTACACATAGGCGAAGATAAGTCAAGGATTTCTGAAGCAGAAAAGGCAGGTGTAAAATCTGTTCCAGCTTTGGTAACCCCCAGTGGTAATGCGCTACATATCAACTTTGGCGCTTCTATTGAAGATGTAAAAGCATAATTTTTTAGTTACAATAGTTAGGATTCCTTATTTAAAAAGAGTCCTAACTTATTACACTGTAAACTAATGTTTTCAAAAGAACCGACAACATTCGGGGAATGTTGGGCGAGCTTGTGGGATGCCAGTCTCCCTTCGGTAAGACCAAGCAAAATGTGGGTATTTGAAAAATTTTGGGGTAGTCATAGAAACGTAAAAAACTTAGTTTACAAAGTACTTATTATTTTACTTTATCGAATCGTACATTTTTAGCCCTTTCACGACAGCCCTAGAAATAATAGTATATACCCAATGCCCTGTAATAATCTTATATAGTAGCAGGTTTACTGCTTTTAATGGGTATACTACTTAAGAGATACAAAGCATACCCTTATCAAACTTTGATGACTTATCTCTAATAAAATGGCCTAATGGTTTGCCCAACCATAAATACAGGTCTCAATAAAGTTTACTATTACTTCTCACGTTTACTGAAATAATAATTGGATTTATAATGCTTTATGTGTTGTAAGCGAGATAGTTATGAGCCTATTATCGCAAAAGTGTTTTCTTTAGAATAGTGCCTTTGGCCATGTACGGGGTGCATTTGAGACCTGCGAAATGTCTCAGGAAATGCAATGAGACGATTACCGATTTGTTTTTTGATAGGTTTGGGCTTTGGTTATACACAGGGTAGATGGGTTATTCATCTATCACAAACTCCACAACAACTAAACCGAGGGAATGTAGCAAGAAGATTGAAATGTCAGGAACAATGACTTGGCAGAGTAAAGAAATGAATGCCGTAATTTTTATTCACAAAACTTTACAATTTACATGAACAATTTGCAATCATTCATTACCTCAGGCACGATAAGAATAAGCTTCAACTATTCTCCTCATCATTCCACACCTGGTATTGAAACCTTTGGGTAAACCTTCCTGAGGCAAATCTATCCAATACATATTCCTCTTTTTACTTATTCACCATAGCAGTGAGGTGTATCCCTTGTTGTAAGGAGAACATTGGTAAAAGTAGCGCTATGCGCTCAGAATAAGGGGTTTAGGCGAATATCAAACATAAATTTTCTAAATAAAAATAATCCGATTAAATCAAAAATTATGACTCAACTATTAGAAGTTAAAGGTAGAAATGGGACATTGGTTGTCACTGATAAAAAAATTATTATTAAACGAAAGGGCTTAGTAGCACTCATCAACAAAGGATCCGCTTCTGACAAAGAAATACCTATCAAAAATATCTCGGCTATCGAGTATTTTAAAGGAAATATGATGGTGAATGGAAAAATTCAGTTTTCGGTTCCAGGGGAAGTGGCAGTAGTGAAACCTGGCGGGTTTGAAGAGAACACCATCATATTTTTGAAAAAACAAGCGGCTGGTTTTTTAAAAGCAAAGGAAATGATTGAGGAATTGAAGGAAAAACTAGAACAGGAGAGTAATCAGGTGGTGAATCAAGTGTCGAGTGCAGACGAACTGAAGAAATTTGCTGAATTGAAAGAGCAAGGACTAATTACCGAAGAAGAATTCAATGCCAAGAAGAAGACTTTGTTAGGGCTATAATATACTATCTATTGCTATTTGTGTAACTATGTTTTAAAATACAATGGGTGATACCTATTAAAGTAATCACCCATTTTTTATCCTAAGAATTTTAGCGCACAATATTAATTGGTTTTGTGTAACAATGAGATAGGCAGCAAAAACTTATGAGGTTGTTATGAATGATGTGCTTTTAGTATCAGCTCTTCGACAATTGAATTTCCTTTTGCGTTTTGTACGTGTTTTGAGTCCTTGAGCAATAAGGATTGTTTTAGGGAAGGGAGCAGTTTTTTGGCTCTTTTGATGATTTTAGCACCAGGAAATAATAGATCATTTTGAGCTCCAATAAGCGTAATGGGCGTTTTGATCTTTCCTGCCTGTTGCTTACTTATAACTGGTACTGGAGTAAAGTCCATGTCAAAATGTAGAAATACCTTGGATAGAAACCCAACCGCAAATTTGTCTCTATCGGTGAAAACCACCGCTAAAAACTTCTCGATATATTTCATCTGATGAGTTTTCATATATCGTTTCATGGGGATAAAAATTTTGAACAGCGCTTTTAATGGATTTCCATTGGCTATGTAGGCGGGAGAAGCTAAAAAAGCTTCTTTGATCTTTGCTTCATTATGCGCAAGCGTTTTCAAAATAACCAACCCCCCAAATGAAAAGCCTGCCAATACTACTTGATCTAACGCCAGGGCATTGATGACTTCATTCATCCATTCACCATAAGTATCATCTTTCATACTAAGCCTGGTTTCAGCACTTTTATTAGGCTGGGCAAGTACATCAATCGCAAACACTTGATATTTTGAGCGTAGATTAGGATAACATTCCAGGGCAATGGGGGCGCATCCATTGGAGCCATGCACCAAAATAAGGGGCGGATTGGATGAATCTCCAGTAACAATCAAGTGTGTTTTTCCAAAAGATGTATCGACATAAATTGATTCATGAGCGATATTTAGTTCCTCTAACTTTTGATCATAGAGGGCTATAATTTCATCTTTGCCTGATATAGATTTGAATAGTGAAGTCATAATGATAATTTTAGGGCAAGTTTACTAAAGAATCAGCTTTAGGACAAGTTTACTAATGGAAAATATTAAACAAAATATTCTGGATGCTTCAAGAAAACTTTTCAATGAAGCGGGATTTAGTCAGGTGACTATCAGGATGATTGCTAATAAATTGGAGATAAGTTCAGGGAATCTGAACTATCATTTTCGGAAAAGAGAAGATATTCTGGAGGCACTGTATTTTGAGATGGTAGCAATTTTTGATGAGAGAGTCCAAAGGTTAGGCGACCAGCCAATCTCTCTAAAATTGATGAAAGCAGACATTCAGACCAGTATGAAAAGGATGGTAGATTATCGTTTTTTTTGGTCAGATTTATACTATCTTCTAAAATCAAATGATAAAATAAAGCACCATTTTATAAAGGTAAAAGCCGATAGAATTAATGGGTACAAGATGGTATTTGATTTTTTGATGGACCTAAAAACCTTGAAAAAACCTTCGTTTGCTCAAGAGTACCCGTTCTTAATTGATAGAATGATAGATTATAGCAATACCTGGTTGTATGCATCGGAGCTGTATGAAGTTAAAAAAAATAGCGTTGAAACTGTCGAGGTGGCTTCATTCCAGCTTTTATCAATGCTCTATCCTTATTTAACAGCCTCAGGCCATCAAGATTTCCAAAACTTATTCCCTGGCTTTATGCTTCGTTAAGACGCTACAAGAAGTAGTTTCAATTACAAAAGTGAATATCGAGTAGCGAAGGAAAAAGCGTTGTATGGTCTTGTTTCACTAAGACTATAGAAGAAGTGGGTTTTGAAGTACTAATGAATGCTTCTGTTACTGGCGTCAGCTTCCTTCAAAAATCGCTGATCAGGATTCGTTAATCAACATTCTTTCAATGTTAATAACATTGACTGCGGGGAGACCAAGAAAGGCATTGTATGGTCTCGTTTCACTAAGACCATACAAGAAGCGGTTTTGATGGAAGGTGTTTTGTCTGTCAAAAATATATCAAGCCTCTCCTCAAGTCTTTGGTCTTACCGCTAGGGAGACCAAAGAAACAACAACACAACAGGAACTCAACAAAGTTAATATTGGGCGAGCTTATGGGATGCTGCTCTCGTTTTACTAAGACCATACAAGAAGAAGTTTTTATGGATGGTATTTTGTGCCGATATCAAAACTTAACCGTTCTGGTTGTTTGAATGGCATCTGAGCCAATTTGGGGCATCATATAATCGGCACGAGGCTGTATCTTAAAGTGCTTATTAGACAATAAATCATAAGACAGCTCTTCCAAGGCAAATTCCAATGGTTTATTTTCCATCAATAAAGTAATACGCAGTTCTTTATCGGCATCAGTCAGAATGTAGTTTAATATTTTTGTGCCTTTTTTCCGTTCAAAGGCAAAACCCTTATAATTCACTGCTGAAGCAGGAGTTCCGTTGACAGTCATTTTTGTGATTTTGAGATCGTTTTTTGCAATCAGGCTTATCATATTAATGGCTCTTTGGGGTGAAATAGTAAAATCAATGAACCGTTTCCCAGCGTGCACAGTGTCTTGATGCAGGATAATCTTAGTGGGTTTTAAATCACGGTTTTCGGTTTTTTTGTAAGCCTTGATGAATGGATGTCCCATACCCACCTCTTCAGGAAGTTTTCCTTTGTTGGGTTGCTCTCCAAAGAATTGGGCCAGAAATGGGTCCATACGACCATTGAAACTCCCCCAATAAGAAACGTTCTTGTCGGCATTGTGGTAAAACCTCACAAAGTTGGGTTTTCTTCGGTCTTTATTAAATCCACTCATAGAAGTAGCGATGGCCAACAAAATGACGGTGACACCTACCGATCCATACTTTACATATTTTAGATTGCTGGCCAAAGAGAGTACAGGCGTTAAAAGACCAAAAGCCAGTACCAGAAAAAATGTACCTAAAGCCGCGGCCATCAGGGTCAGGGCAATGGGCAATAACTTGATAATGGGGGAGAGGATATACAATAGAGGAAGGGAGAGAAGAGTAAATACTATTTGTTTGGTGCTGGCCGACCATTCTGTAAATAATGAGATGGCCAACATAACTGCTACAAGAAAAACAGGGATAATTAGAAACGAACCACCTGGTAATGCAATGGCCATCAATAGATTGAGTGCCAGCCAAATAGTAAGGGGGGCTATCACTAAGTCACTACCACGGTATTTTGCCAGCCACTTTTGATAGATTAAAACAGACAAACCACAATTAAGAGCCATAAAAGCTCCCAGGTAATAATAGCCATTGTAGGGGAATCGGTGTAAAATGTCATTGTATGACGGATGGATCAATAAAATCAAACGCCATAACCCAAAGGTAACTACACAATTGGCTACAAGGGTGAGTAAGAAGGGGATGAAGCTTTTGAGTCCGTTTTTCAGACTAATCTGACCTCTTTTTACTCCTAAAACAATGAGAGTAACTATCAATACGAATGTGATAATAAAGAGTGGGAACGCTAAAGAAACAGGATAGCTCAAAAGTTTGACAAGAGGCAGGTTTACAAATACTTGATCTTGTTTACCCTCTAGGTTTTCAAGGTCTGAAAAAGCAAAGTGATTGAGTAAACTCATGAGGTAATCGGCGTGATGAGCCAGTGAAGAGCGATTTGCACGTTCGGGAGTGTCTTGTGTGGTGTGGTAATCAAAGAAATCGCCAATATAGCCAAACAAAAAACTATTGATGTTGGAGATTTCTCGAAGTGGCTCCGACTCGGTAACGCCAAGTTTACTAATGAGGGCATTCAGGATTGAATTCGTATTAGGAGCGTGTGGGTTAGCGTTCATAAACTCTGCCAGTAACTTGCCATTTTTGCCATTGGTTTCCATAAACATATAGCTGGGGCCTCCACTGCCTCTGGCTTCAAAGTTCAAAGCCAACCCCACATTCTTTACCAAAGGATTGTGCTCGATAAAAGCACGCGTTCCCATCAGGCCAGCTTCTTCGGCATCAGAAAAGAGCACAATGATGTCATTTTTGGGCTGTTTGTTTTTGGCCAGAAAAACTCGAAGCCCCTCAAGAATAGTGGCCACTCCAGAGCCGGCATCGCTTGCACCAGGAGAATGAGGGGCCGCTGAATCATAATGAGCCATTACCAATAGTGCCTTCCCATTGCCAGAACCTTTAATTTTGGCGACTACATTTTTTACCACCATACCCTGAGTAGATCGTGGTGACATTTCAAATACGCGGTGTGGCTGTACTTGTGGTTTGAGTCCCAATGCTTCCAATTCTTTGATTAAATAGGCCCTGACTTCTTTATGATAAGGCGCACCTATGTAATGAGTCTCCCTGGCAATGACCCGAAGGTGCGACATGACCCTATCAACAGAGAAGTCATTTGGGTTTTCGGAATCAAAATAGCTACCAGGGGTTAGTTGAGACGAGATGCCCCAATAGGCAAAAAGCGGCAACAAAATGACTGATATCCAAGAGGTAATAAGGTTTGCTTTTTCTGGGTTTATCGTTTTCATGGGTTATTGTTTATGATGAATATTGGTTATCGTGAAGCCGACTTGCTTTGTAATTCTTCCAAAACCTGAATGATTTCCTTACAAATAATAGTGGCGTTTTCTTTTCGGGTAAAGATGGAATTGTGGTTTCCGTCGATGAGCAGTTGCTTGCCATTGGTGGATAGCTGAGTGTATTCCTTTTGCATTTGTATAGTTTTGTTCAGGCTTTTTTCTGCGGCTTTATGGGCCTTTTTATTGAGTTCTACAGCGGTAAATACTCTAATGGGTATTGTTCCAAATTGATTGGCTTTGCCTGCTTGTTTTAAGGCGTAGTGGTACTGTTCGATTTCTTTTGTGTAGGCGCGCACCAGTTTTCCATTGAGCAAAAAATCAGGTATTCGCTGATTGATTTCATCGGGGAGTCCTTTTCCTGCTAATGTAGGCCCAAAAAAACGATCATAAAGCCCTATAACTCCCAGGTCTCCCAACACTGCCAATGCCTGGTATATCCCGATGACGGCTTTGAATTTAAAGGAAGATTTTTTTGGTGCACCCCCTCGTTCTACTTGTTCAGGATGAGTAGCATCCAGAAAAACCATCCCAACTACTTCGCTGGGGTAAAGTTGGGCAAATACCCGAATATAAGGGCCACCCATCGAATGACCTGCCAAGATATAGGGAGGTGCTTCTCCTGTTTTTTCCAGCAAAGTGTGTAATTCTCGGGCAATGGTTTCTGGATCACGAGAGGTATTGCTTGCGTCGCTGTATCCAATACCTGCTCTGTCGTACCGAACCACTCGCATGTGATTTTTGAGCCCTTCACTGAGCCAATGATAGTACTCACTTGATGAGCCTGCACCTCCTTCAATCACGAGGGTTGGTTGGTTGTTTTTTTCTCCAGTACGATTGATGTGTAGTTTGAAACCACCTATATCGATTAGTTCTCCCAGAGGCGGATGCTGTTGAGGTCCAAATAGCCGAAAGGCCAAACCAGCCATAATGATGAGCACTAATAGCGAGCTGATTGATATGCCTATCCATTTCAAAACCTTCAAAAAAAATTTCATAGTTATACAGTTTGAGTGTTTAATTCAGCAGTATTTTCCTCAAACATAGAGTCGCTTGATCGTACCTTATAATTATTTTGATGAACCCCAACGAAAACAGCATACACACGCTTGAATTGGGAGTCAATACGATTTGACAAAAAAAGAGTAAGGTTTGACTCAAAAATGACTGTGTTGGTCAAAAATGGTTGGGAGTAGATAGGAGTAACTATATTTTTGTGGTATGAATATTTCTTTTCTCAAAAATTATAACGCTTTGGCCCTGGGAGGAATTATTACTATAATTCTGATCATCTTGATTAATGTAAGCGATGGTTTTAATCACCCAGCTTATATACCCAAATCTATTCATACCTTAGTGAATGTCTTATCTTTTGTTTTTTGTTGGTTGTTGACAACGTTTTTGATCGACAAATACTCTTTTTATAAAGTTTTGGGAGTATTGAGTTTACTAGCTGTAGCAATGGTGGCCGAGCGTAACCTGGATGACCAAGATAACCCTGTAACCATTCCACTCATTATTTTATTTTGGCTGGGAGTAACCTACCTTATATTGCCTCAATTTTTCAATAAATATAAAGTAGCCATTCTTTCAGTGTATGGCTTAGTGATTTCTTACTACATTATTTATGGCCTCCTGACTACCTATGGAGCAAGCAATCGGGTGACTTTTGCCAAGTTTATGATCATCCCTATTCCTGCTTTTGCAGCCTTATGGGGTTACGAGCAGTGGCGTTGGTTGAAAATGCTCAAGGCAGATAAAGCCAATGCCGAATTGGCCCTGTTAAAAAGTCAAATCAACCCTCATTTCTTCTTCAATACACTGAACAATTTGTATGGGCTGGTAGTAGAAAAATCTGACAAAGCCCCAGAGGTTGTTTTGATGCTCTCGGATATGATGCGATACACGATTTATGAGGGAAAAGAAGATTTGGTATTGTTAAAAGATGAAATCAGTTATCTTGAGAACTACATCGAATTACACAAAATTCGCTATCGAAAAAAAGTAGACATTAGATTTACCCAAGAGGTAGAGGGTGGCTTAAAAGTAGCTCCATTGTTATTTATTATTTTGTTAGAAAATGCTTTTAAGCATGGGGTAGAGAAAACGCATGACGATGCCTTTATCCATATGCGGATGCAAACACATAACAACCAACTTTTTTTTACTATTGTCAACAATATTGATGAGCCTCTGCCTGATCACAAGCCAGGGATTGGGTTAGAAAACCTGAAAAAAAGATTGGCTCACCTTTACCACAATGAGCATAAACTGACTATAGAAGCAACAGACTCTACCTACAAAGTGTATCTAAACCTTGAACTGACATGAAATACTGCATCATTGACGACGAACCCATTGCGCATCGGATCATCGAGGGCTACTGTGCAGAATTGCCCCATTTGCATAAAGCAGGCAATGCGTACAATGCTTTTGAGGCTTCAGAGATCATTACTCAGCAAAAAGTAGATTTGGTATTTTTGGACATCAATATGCCCAAGATGACGGGGTTTGAATGGCTCAAAACTTTAGCCCAACCTCCTAAAATTATTGTGACGACGGCTTATAAAGAATACGCACTGGAAGGGTACGAACTAGACATTGTTGATTACCTCCTGAAGCCTTTTTCTTTTGCTCGTTTCTTAAAGGCGGTAAACAAGGTAGGTGATACAGCGAAAGAAAAAACAAGTGCCTCAGTGCCAGCTAATAATAGCCATGAAGAAAACAAACGTTTTTTCCTGAAAGGTGATAAAAAACACCACCAAATACATATAGATGACATACTGTTTATTGAGGCTTATGGGAACTATACCAAGGTGTTTTTGGCAGAACAAATGATCATAAGTCACGAAAAAATATCCTCTTTTGAAGAGTTACTCCCTGCATCGGGCTTTTTAAGAGTGCATAAGTCTTTTATAGTGGCTACCGATAAGATAAAAATGATAGAGGGAAACCGAATCATGATCGGAGAGCACCAAGTACCTATTGGGCAGACTTACCGTAGTAGAATTAATCACTTGTTGGGAGGGAGGTGATAATGGCTTGATGATAGGTTTTTAACCGCTATTTTCTTCTTACTAACTCATTAATCAAGAAATCTAATGTTGCTCACTCAACTAGAGCCGAGCGAATGCATATTCGCTGCTTGCCTCGGACGAGTAGCAATTATATAGCATCGCCTTACTCCAATCCTCCATAGTGATTTTAGTCAAAATTGATTGCTGCTTGTCAGCCTCTTATGAATGCGAAAGTTATTTAACTATGTGTTTAGGCGTAAAACCGAAACCCTTTTAAAAATAAAGCTAGTAGACGACTTCAACATAAACTACTGTTTTTCAGTTGTTAAAAGAGTAAACATACGCTCGAATCGGCGGTGGACTATGGACTGAATGCTGTGGACTATTGTTACTCCATATCCATAAAAAATACCCCTTCTTCAGTCATTCCGATTGGAAAAGAAGTTCGTTCTACCCAATCTTTGGCTTGTAATTCAGGAAGTGCCTCAGAAGCAATACTTTGTTTAAAGACTTCAATTCCTTTTTCGATAATTTGATCCTCAATATTTATTTTCGAGGATGCAAATATGTTTACCCCCTCAGGAGGAATGTTTAAAAGCAGAATTTGAGTTTTCCCGTTTTCTTTTTGTATGTCCAGCACTTTGAAAAAGGCCCCTGACTGGATGACAATGTGGCCAAATTCGGGGTTTGGACTAAGCATTGACAAATCCTTTCCTTGCGATGAAGCCACCAAATATCTACAGTTGGTGGTCATTCCGCCTATTTTGTAGGTTAAATCTGTAAATCCTCTTTCTACCAGAATCTGATTTGGTTCATATTTCGACACTAAGTTTTCGTTCAGGGTTAGGTCTCTGCAAAAAATCGCTAAACCACTAAAGGTGGCGTTCATAATTTCTTGAATCTCTTCGTTGGTCATGTTTCTGCTTTTGATACGTAAGTGTTCAATATAATAAATTCATTATTGCAAAGGAATCAATCCAAAGTGTTTGCTTAAAATATGGATGGAGTGAATTGAATCATGATTGTTAGACGTATGGTATTTTGAAGAGCATATAATAAAATGCTAAAAATAACCAACCATATAATTTAACTAACAACTCCCATGAAAAAGAAACTACTTTGCCTGATAGTAGGAAGCTTAACGTTTTTGGCTTCTTGTACCACAAAAGAAACCAAAGAAAATAAGCAAAAGAAAGTGCCCACTTTTAGAGAGCAACTTGCCCAAATTTCGGATAGTACCAGGATAGCAGGCATCACCATTAAAAACCTTTTTAAAAGCCAGATCTTGGCGCATACTGCCACTGGGTTTGACAGCACCATGATTGTAGAGAAAGTATATCGCCCCCACAAAGCCTTGTGGGACAGTTGCTATGCAATGATTTTTGGTGCGCAAAACGCCTCAAAGTTTAATACCGAGGCAGGAATGGTAGCCTGGAATAAAAGCCTATATCTTAAGAATAAAGATTTTTTTGATAAACGAGTCAAGGATTTGATTCAGGTAAACCTTGATTCTGTTTTGAAAGCCAGCCTTACTAAGTTTGATCGCTTGGTGCCATACAAGGTAGAATCTACCATTAGTATTTTATTTACCCCCCTTACGGGAATTTTATTTGGAGGGTGCACCAACGATCAGTTTTGCATTGAACTCAATCATGAAGAACAAGAGATAGGCTACACGATCAAGAAAGGATTGCCTCATGAATTAAATCATTTGGCCTACGAGCCATTGCGAGAAAATGACCCGAAAAAGAATACGGCCTTGCGACAAACTATAGATGAGGGGTTGGCCTGTTATTTTACCTGGATATTTTTCGATAAAGAAATTCCTAAATATGAAGCAGTTGAGAACATGACAAAGCAGGATTGGCAGTGGTATGTAGAGAATGAAAAGAAATTATTTACCGAACTCAAGCAATATTTTGATGACGAAAGTGGAGACAACCCATTGTTGCAAAAGAAAAAATCTCAACTATTTAAAAACGCCCCCAAGAGCTTAAATTACTGGTTGGGCTTTCGCATTATAGAAACCTACGTGAAAAAAAATGGGCCAGAAAGCTGGAGAGATCTTTACAAGCTAAATGTGCAAGAGGTATTGACTAAAAGTGGGTATGCTGAATATATAAAGGGATTAAAGTAAACGAAAAACAGGGTGCCTAAATTCTCACGTATGTTGATTTTTTGCTTAATGAATATACGTGAGAATTAATATAATAAGTTATTGGTAGATAGTGTGTTACTTCTCAGAGAAGTTGGTAAAGGTGGTGCCATCATAACGATACAAGCCTGTATTTCTGGTACCCACCCAAAGGTTTCCGGTTTTGTCTTCCAATAGTGACCAAATCCCTTTTTGGCGTGGCCCATTTGTTATCGCAAGACAGGTAAAAGATTGACCATCATAACGGCAGATTTCATTGTTTTCAGCTCCACACCCAAACCAAAGATAGCCGTTTTTGTCTTCTATAATTCGAGCAACCGAATTACTAGCTAAGCCATCTTTTTTTGTAAAAGTGGTAAATGAATAGCCATTGTATCGGTAGACACCGTTCCAATTGCAAAACCAAATATCTCCATTTTTATCTTGTAAAACAGGCCAGGCCCAGCTGTCGTTGTCTTGCAAGGTAGGTGAAAAACCATTGTAACTCCTTAGTTGAAGATTGGTGATAGATTTGCCATCATAACGAAATACTCCTTTATTTCCTCTACCTCCAAACCAGATATTGCCTTCCTGGTCTTCTAAAATATATTCTACATTATTTTTTTGACTCAAAAAACCTTTACCGCCTTCATTTACCACAAATGTCGTAAAGGACTGACCATCATAAATATAAACCCCGTTTACAGTGGCAAACCATAACTTCCCATTGCGATCTTGCATGATGCTAAATACATTACGCCGACTAGATGTGGGATTTTTGGGCTGAGGGATTTGAAATTCAACAAAGTTTTTATCCTTGTAAAGGCAAACTCCCATAGCGGTGCCTATCCAAATTTGACCATCTTTATCTTCCAAAATGTAGTGCACCTGATTGCTTTTAAGGCCATTTTTTATAGTGAATTGGGTAAACGACTTTCCATCATATTTGTACAGACCTTCACCAGTGGTGCCAAACCAAATATTACCCGCTTTGTCTTGTAAGCTACAATTTACATTATCACCTTCGTGAGAACCTTGAGTTTTTATAAGTTTTGGGAGCTTGTTAGGTGTTACTTTTGATTTACTTGTTTTATCCTTGGGTAAATCTTTTTGGGTTTGCCCGTTGCAAGCAATGAAGGCAATCATTAATAGGAGAAAAATGATCCAGTGAACTAGCGGTTTTGCCATTGTATTGTTTTTGACGTAAATGTTTGCATCCAAATATACAATATTTGCCTATCTAATATTTACAAGGTAAACCCCTGTATTCAATCCTGTACCTAAAGGTGGGTTGGGTTTACTTGTGACTGTACCTAGAGATATTTAGCAATGCTGGAAGAAGGATGGATGCTTATTGAAGGAGTTTTTTTATGCTACTACGAACAATGTAGATTACCTATACTTGTGCAGGCTGATGATTAGGTAGCCTCCACGCAGTAACAAGGATGATAACAAATGCAGCAGCATCGACAATGGCAAAAAATACTTCATCCAAATCTCCTGAGGGTAGAGTGTACAGTACCCCAAGGCTGGCAACAATCACCGCAAGGGTATTTGCCCATTTGTTGGCGGTGTTGTTTAATATTCTGGATAGTAATACCATCAAAATGGGTATCTCCCCTAGAAAGGCATAAAAAAGCATCGTTTGCTGCGATATTTTCAAGGACATCAATTCCTGAATATATCCTTCGGTTGGAAATTCGTGCAAATCTCTCAAAAACATATTGAGCAGAATAAATACCCAAAGGGTAGAAAGCAGTGTCTGGGGGCTTATTTTGTTGTTTAACATATCTTATCAAGGTTAAAAATTACTTCTTTAATTTTATTGGAGTATATTTTACTCGTGGTTATTCTCGGCATAAGTGGCTGTAAGTTGAGACAGTTTGGTTCTAACCACACGCTGAAGCTGGCGTATTTTTTTCTGGTAGCCTGCCAATTTCAGCGTTTCTTCTTTGCCTATTACTGGGGCAGGATTTTGATTTTTGCTTGCGATTACCTGCTTTAATTCAGCAATTTGCCTCATGTGAGACCGAACATCCTTTAATGATGGAAAATGAGCCTCTATTTCTTTCGCAGAAGTCAAACCTTCTTGCTTCATTAACATCTCGACTGTTTTTTTATACAATACAGCTTCAGGACTTTTGCTCGTAGAGGCCAGCACAAACAATAGAAGTGTGACTCCACAGGCTAATCCTGCAGTAATTTTAAAAACTCTCATGGTGTATATGATTTAAATACATTTGATAGCACAAAGATAGAGGCAGTCCAGGTGCTATTCATTGACCTCGGTTAAGAAAGGAGAAGTAGGGGAAGTTTTTTGTATTATTCGAGGGTTTCGCTTTCAACTCATTTTGAATACTGATACAATGCGTTGCAAAGTTTTTCAGTCTTCGTTGTGGACTTTTTACTGGTGAAACCCTACTTATTCGACCAAATCCTTTTGCGTATTCTGCTCAACGATTCTGGCTTGATACCCAAATAACTGGCAATCATATATTGGGGTACTCTATTGACCAGGTCAGGTCTTGTTTCTAATAATTTTTGATAACGTACTTCGGGAGAGAGGTTCTTAAAATCATCAAAAGCCACTTGTTTTTCGGTAGATAAGCTTTCACCTATTTTGATAAAGATGGGCACAAATCGGGGAAATCTTTGCAAAAATTCCTGCGTTTTTTCGGCTGTTCCAGTAGAAATGATACAAGACTCAATGCAGGATAAATAATATTCAGATGGTGCTTGATTGATATAACTGACAGGGGCAATAGGATCGTTTTCGGTGTAAAACTCCATAATCTTTTCTTCCCCATCCTCTAAATAATATCGCTTGACGCAACCTTTCAATACCAAAAAACACTCTTTGGCTATTTGCCCTTCTTTCAGCAAGACCTCATTTTTTTTATACTGTCTTATGATGTTTTCATTTTTTATGATTTGAACCTCTTCCTCGCTGAGCGTCATGTATTGAGATAGGTAATTTACTAAGAAGTTTTCAGCGTTCATCTACAAAAGGGTTTAACCGTGATTCAAATTTTTATTTACAAACAAGTAATCAAGCGTTGCAAAATTCCTTCATGTAAGGTCGTAGTTTTCAAGAAGAAAAACAAGAAGGTATTTGTTCTTGTTGGTCAGTGGATATTATAGCAAATAGTGTTGTTGGAACTGGGATATAAAATATGGCTTACAAGGTGGGGAAATAAAAAAACTAAGCCACTCCTATTATGCAGGAATGACTTAGTTAATAACAAAAATCAAGTGGCTTATTTATCAGTTAGTTGATGTCTTGTACATCCATCACCATATTTTCCCAATTTCTTTGATTTTCAAGCTCAAACTGTAACCCTTTTTCATCGGCAACAGTAAAACGCTTGATTGCTGGAGTTTTGCTTGTAGCCTGATACAGTTGGTAAGCTTCTTCCTTGAGCGCATCGGCGATTGGTAAATCAATAGATGCATATACCGCTCGCTTACAAGCTTCGATTGATTCGGCTGGGAATTGAGCAATACGTGCTGCTAAAGCATCTACGTATGGGCCTATTTCATCTGGATCAAGTGCTTTGTTGATAGTACCCCATTGTTCTGCCTGATCGGCATCCCAATCTTTTGCACCTAAGATGATTTCAAGTGCCTTGCCCAAACCTACTTGTCGAGCCATGCGTGAAGCTCCACCTCCACAAGGTAAAATGCCCATACCTACTTCCATTTGCATAAATTTGGCTTTTCCTCTGGCAGCAAAACGCATATCCAAAGCCAATGCCATTTCGTGGCCTCCACCACGGGCAAAACCTTCAATTTTGGCAATAGTAGCCTGAGGTACATTGCTAATTCTTTCGAGTACAGACTGTAAATCAAGTAGTTTTACTTCATTTCTAGGTACAGCCTCAGTAGACATATCTTTTAGTAGATTGGTGTCGTAGTGGCATACCCAAATTTCGGGGTTGGCTGATTGAAACACCACTACCTTTACGCTTCTGTCACGCTCTAAACGCAAAGCAAGGCTATTCAAGTCTGCCAACATTTCTTGACCTTGTACATTTACAGGACCAAAGTCAATGGTTACGGTTAAAATAGCTCCTTTTTGTTCTGCGGTAAACGTTTGAAAATTTTTGTAATCCATAGGGTATTCTCTTTTTTGAATTGATGATTTGTTTGAGATTATGGTACAAAGTTAGCGCAGGAACCTGCCTGTAATTGTGTAAGAAAAAAGGACATTTTAGTAAAAACAGAGGTTCTAGGAATGGTCAGTGTTTTGGGCACTGGCTCTATAGTTTCCAACCGACATACCTTTGTAGGCCTGGAAAGTTTTGGCCAAGTGACTACTGTCTGTAAATCCTAACTCATGAGCAATTTCAGAAACCGTCAAATTGGTATATTTAAGTCGGGTTTCTACTAGCTTTAGTTTATAGTTTAGAATGTATTTTTTTAGGCTAATGCCCATCTCACGTTTAAAAAACTCACTGATATAATTTTCGGAAAAGTAGAAGGTAGAGGCCAGGGTTTTTCTTGAAAGCTTTTCGGCATCGTGGATATGGTGGTGAATATAATCGATGATGTCTTGTATTTTTGATTCGGTTCCTTTGGCAGATATATAGCTCATATTTCTCGACACAATATTGAGCATTGCATGCAGAGTAGCCTTTAGCACTACTTCACTGTTGAGGCTTTTGTCGCTATATTCATTGCAAAGTACCGTAAACAGCGAACGCATGCTACTCTCTTCTGCGTCGGATTGTAACTGGAGGTGCGCAGTGCGACTGGTACTATACAAAATCTCCTCTATTTTTTTAAACCAATCTTTGCGAGGCAACTGGTCGCTATTTGAAGATAGCTCGGCAAAGAAGCTATTTAAAAATTTGATGGCAGAAATCGTAGTAGGCGTCTCTATCTCAAAGGTGTATTTATCATTGGGTATTAAAACGAAGATTTGGTTTTCGCTATAGGGTACGTAGTGATTATTGATCTTGAGTAAACCAGACCCTTTTTCAATCAACAAAATTTCGAAAAAACGAATGGAAGTGTATTTACAAAAAGGTAGCGATGTAGCATTCACAAAATGTTGAACAACTACATGCTCAAAAATAACTCTTGGCATTATAAATTATAGCTAACAGGTAGACATTATCAGGGTAAATGTTGTGTTTTGTCAGATGAGCAATCATATGAAATACGCCCTATTTTAGCGCATAAATAAATGCTTCTACTGTTTCTTTTTCCCCTTCTAATATTATTTCGGTTTTTATTCTTTGGTAAGCGGTTCCCTCAAAGTTATCCAAGGTATTCCAATGTTCGGCGAGCTTGTCAGAGCAGAATACATGCCCTTGTATCTTCTCTGCTTGATTGTCGATTCTTATGCCTGGAAACCCCATGTCCGAGCCCCAGCCTTCTTCAAATAACTTGCCCCATACATATCCTTTTTTCCAACTTCCCCCTATGTTTTTCAGGAGGTGCTCATTGGGTTTTCCTGGGGCCAAAGTTCCATATACAAATAGCTTTTCCATGATTAGTATCTTTCTTAACCAAACTTGTTGATGGTTATTTAAATCTAGACAAAAGTAAAAACAAATCAAACATTCAGCAATACGCGTATGCCAGTAAAGGTTTTTGGTTGATAACTGTTTAAATTACTGTCATTTTAGAACCAAAAAATGTATTTTAGTATAGAAGGTTGTTTCGCCTTCCTGTTTTCGACTAGTCACCCTTTTACATCATTTACTTATGGTACTAAAAGACAATCAATTTAGATGCATTCAGCAATTAGAAGAACAAAAAATATTGAAGCTTACCTGGAAAGATGAAAGCGATTTACTGAATAATCAGATTGCTACATACAAAGCTTTGATACTAGAGTGGGCCGCTATAGTAAAAAGGCAAAAACCAAAGGCCGTATTGGTAGATACCAGAGAACACCGAGTAATTATTGAGCCCGCTCTGCAAGCCTGGTTTGTGAGTGATATTTTCCCAAAATATGTGCAATCAGGAATGAAGAAACTGGCTTTTTTGGCCAGTCAGGATTTTATTTCACAGTTATCTATTGTACAAACTATGAATGAAGAGACCGAATTACCTTTTCAAACCGAGTATTTTGCTTGTGAAAAAGAAGGGTTTAATTGGGTGTGTAATCAATAGTTTATGAATACTACATCAGTCGAGGGTTTGTATTATTGACTACGGATACGCTTTTCACGTAAATCAATGCCTGATTTACGTGATTTCTTACCCAACTATCCAGTGTATTGCTTTAATTTCTGCGCGAGCGCTGCTTTTACCTGTTGTTCCCACTCATTTTTCAATAAACTTAACAAGACTATATCAATCCGTTGTGTTGAACCTTCCTTTGGTAAAAAGCTCCTAAGCCTGCCTTCTTGCACACAACCCACGCTTTCCATGGCTTGTATGCTCTTCGTGTTTTCGGCACTAGCGCCAAAGCCAATGCGTTCCATTTTTATTTCTTCAAACAAAAACTCAAATAATAAAAACTTGCAGGCTTTATTAAGTCCAGTACCCTGAAATTGCTTACCTATCCAGGTATGGCCTATTTTGACATTTTGTAGGTGGTTATCAATGTCGTAGAGTCTTGTAATTCCAGCCAGCTTGTTGGTTCTCAGGTCTTTTATTACAAATGGGTACTGGTTGTTTCTTTCTCGTTGTTGGAGGGCCCGTTTGATATATGCGCTAAAGTTGGCCTTACCGTAGCCATTTTCGGTAAAATGTGTCCATATCTCCTCATTGTTTGAAGCTTCAAACAAGGCCGACTCATGAGCGTCCTGCAAAGGGCTTAGTTCGGCTATTGTATTACTTATAATGTAGTCTTTTTCAAAATGAAACATGAGGTGTGTGGTTGGTGGTTTCTAGTATTCCAGTGGTTATGATTTATAACGTTAACTTTTATTTAAAAAGCGTTTTGATTTTTTGATAAACTCCTCTTTATTTTCGCCTTCGTGTGCTCCGTGCGAAACATTTGGTAATATCCAAAGGTCAGAGTTGGGCAAATTTTGCCTTGTACGAACAATGTCGTTCAGGTTCATGCCTTCATCATCATCTCCAATCATGATTAACACTTCGGGTTGGATACTTTGTAATTCTTGGTCGCTTAGTTTGACAATGTAATTTTTGAATTGCTCCATAATCGCCCTAATGTGTTCCTCTCCATTATGAGATGTCTTGAGCCAGGGAAAGTTGTTGCGATTTTCAAAAGTAAATGTTTCTAAATATTCTGGAAAGTCGAGAATTGTCCAGGTACCTATCGCTCCAATAGTGATCATGCGTTCGATGATCGTGGGATTGATCAAAGCGAGTTGATAAAGCACATCTCCACCAAAACTGAATCCTATCGCTTTGATTTGTTCTAGCTTTAGATAGTTGATCAAAGCCTGGAGGTCTTCTGCTACCGATCTTATATGAAGGTCTTCTTGGAAAGGATCTGATTTTCCGTGACCAGTTAAATCGACTAAATATACCTCATATTCTTTCTCATAGTCGTTAATGTATGATTGCCAGGAAACAGAAGATTGGGTATACCCATGCAGAAGAAATAAAGGCTTGCCTTTTCCATAAACTTCGTAATAAATGTTCTTGCCATTGATTGGCACCAATTCGCTTTTTCTGGGTAATTGAGGGGATGTATTTGTTTGCATCAACATCAGAGTTAAAAAAATGGAAACTTTTGTCAGTAGCAATTGAGCTAGAGCGAATTTACTAGCTGTTAATTGAAGTTACATCATAAAGTAACGAATTTAGCTTGGTGTAATGGGGCTGTTGTTCATCCACTTATTTGGTACCCGCAAAAACACGGGTACCAACGAGGAGGCGTTTTACCCAAGTGCGTTTTTCTCTTGCAGGTTTTTTTCCAGCAGTAAGCCAATGAGAGGAAATTGGACCCAAAACGAAAAATAAAAAAAGGTTAAGTACCAATACTTGGGGAGGAATTTTAGACCTTCACCGCCAATAACGCCTATAAATACAGTGTCGTAGGTAAACAAGGGTATGGTAAGATAAAAGGCTAACCATAGGGAGCTTCGGAAGTAATCTTTTGTAGGAAACATTTTTTTTAATAAAAACGCTCCCAGTGGTACATACAAAACGGTAATGGCAATAACAACCACTACGGTTAAGTCATAGCTCCAGCTTTGACCATAATCTGGTAGTCCCACCAACACAAAAAATCCCCAGGTTACAAAACTCATCAACAAAAGCGATCCGTGGGTTTTTATTGGTAATTTACTCATATCTTTTCAGGTTTAATGTTCATTAACTCCTGCAAAATTGGCCTATATGGCTTTGTAAATACTGATGTTTCTTGCTAAATGATGGGTAGGTAAAAATCGGTGACCAACTGTTGGGAGCCATAAAATGGTTGGGGACTGTAATACCACTCCAGGGCAGGCTCGTCTCTCAGCTCCCATTTATATTCAAACAAACACACATTGTAGATGTAGTCGTACACTGGGTAAAATGTTTCGAAGGCACCTTGGTAGCGAAAAACGGCAAACTTACCGCCTTTTACTTCTTTGTAGCCAATTTCACCACTTGCCTGTATTTCCTGAGGCACAACAATGCAGGCATCAAATCTCAAATTTGATTCTTCGGTCAGGTCCAGATTGTCGTGAACAATGCCCAAAGTTTCGGGCACTTGCTGAAGGGGAAGGTGCTCAGTTGCCCAAAGAAATAGTCTTTGAAAAGACTGATCTATTTTATCGTAGCTGCCAAATTGACGAATGTAAGCCAAATGTACACTGGCTTTTTCTACGATTTCAGGTGGAGCGATATTCAGCGTTTCAAAAGAAGTCTCATTATACAGAATTCCTTTATGGACAATCTCCTGTTGGGTGCTTTCCCGAAACAAAGTGGGAGTAGTAGCAAAAAAAGATTTAAATGCGCGCATAAATGTTTCTGGAGAGGCATAGCCACAATCATAGGCAATTTGATTAATGGTTTTTGTAGAGTTTTTGAGCATGAGCGCCGACTTTTCTAACCGTAATCGGGTAAGATAATCTTTAGTGGTATTGCCTATAATAGATTTGAAAATGCGATGAAAATGGTATTTAGATAAGAAAGCATACCTTGCTATTTCTTCCAAACCAATGTTTCTGGAGGTATTGGCTTCTATGAACTCAATGGCTCGGTTGACTGCTTCCAGGTAGTGGGTTCGAGTTTCTTTTTGCATTTGAAAATATTGATAGATTTCGCGGTGTAAATAAGGTCTACTTAATCCCAATGTAATTCAAATAGCTGTGACTGCCTTCAATTATGCATAAGTATTCTACCTAGCTTTACTTGTTTATTGCTTGATAAAAATCAGTGTTTTTAAGGTGCTCCTTCGTCAATTCCTTATGTACATATGGATAAACTTTGACCTCTATTCCATAGCAGATCAATAAAACGCCACCTTTTATCTTTCTTAAGTTTTCAATGGATTTTGCTAACTCCGACTTAAAAGAGCTTTTTCGTTGATGCTTTTTGACAAGGCGTAATATTTTTTTACTTGAATAGTTAATTGCTTTTGGAGATTCAGTTAACGCATGAGGAAGCAGGATAGCAATTGCGCTATCAATTTGATTCAATTTGTTGTAGCAGTCAGAAATATTGGAAGCCAGGGTTATTTTATTCAGTTTCAAGCTAGTTCCTGAGGTATTATAATATCGATATTTTTCGTGCGCCAGTTTATAATATTTTAGAGCCTCATTGTAGTTTCCTCTGTTGTAATTAATGACCCCAATATTGGTCGATGCATAATGTTTGAAATTGGTATGTGTTTCCAAAATACCACGAGAGTAATCAGCTTCTGAATCTTTAAGTTTTTTATTGTCAAGAACTTTCTTAAACCATTTAATGGCCATTTTGGCGGAGTCTAGTTCCTGATAAATGGTGGGAATGTTATATAGGTTTCGTCCGTATTGTTTTGACTTTGGGTAATCTTTTACCAGTTCTTTAAAAATTAAAAGGGCTTTATATTTTCTTCCTTTTTGGTAATGGATAAAAGCTTTTTTGGCTTTTTTCATCATCTTTTTTTGTCCAAATGATGAAACCGAAATCACCACAAATAATATAATTACAACATTTTTCATTGATACTTCCTGAGATTTGTTTGACCATATAGTAATACATAAAGCCTGGACTAATATCCATTGACTTTCAAGGTGCCCTTCACCCTATCAATGAATAGGTGATGCCCCATTGCTCCATTTCCACAATACCAGCTAACCCTCACGTATTTTTTTAGATATTTTAAGTAGTTTTTGGCCATACGAAAGTCTTGCTGTTTGAGGGCAATTTTAATTCGTTTGGTAGTAGCATAGTAGCTAGACCAGGCGTCTTTCTTTGTTTTTTTGAGTCCTGAAAATTGGGCATCCTCAATTTTTCTGCTGATGTTTTCTCCTATCACACTTCTCAAAATATGGATAGATTTTGCCGTATCATTGATGGCCAAATGATAATCGCTTAATCCCAGTTGGGCATCATTTACCACCGATTTCTTGGAAGAGAATAACTGCTTGGCTTTGCTAAATGATTGCTTCGCATCTGCTAAGTTGCCCTGAGCCAAATAACGATGACCATCCTCGATTAAACTTTGGCTTAGAGGCACTTTTTGAGTGTATCCTATTTTCAATCCAAGCGTCAAAAGAAATAATACGCAGATTTTCAGTATTTTCATGAGCGCTAATATTTGTGTATACAACCACTTCTTGTATGGTCTTAGCGAAGCGAGACCATACACACCGTCTTTGGCTTCCCTAGTGGTAAGCCCAAAGACTAGGGTTTTAAACATCAAATTATTTGATTTAAAGTGTACTTTGGATAATTGAGACGCAAATGAAGATCAGTACACCCATTTACTGAAAAAGACTTTTAATGATTGATTGGAAGATTTTTCCATGGCGGTCTGGAAATCTTTAGTAGTCACTGATTTGCCGTAGTAGGTTTGAGAAAAGCTTTTAATGCCTTTCCAAAAAGCCGCATCCCCTAGTTCTTTTCTCAATAAATGTAACACATAAGCGCCTTTGAAGTACACCAGGTTTCTATCGTCTCGGGATGGATTTACCCAACGCTTAAACACCAAGGGTTTATCTCCTCCTTTTGACTTGATTTGATCATATACTTTAAAGTAAGCTTGAATATTTGCCTCATATTTCTTTTTCCCAAATCGGTGTTCGTTATAGGCTGCCGACATAAAAGTGGCAAAACCTTCATTGAGCCAAAAGTGCTTCCAGTTTTTACAGGTAATCATATTTCCCCACCACTGGTGCGCCAGCTCATGAGATATCAGGTTGGTTTCGGTGCTGTCTTTCAATACCAGCCTGCCGTAAGAGTTTTTGAGGATGGCATACCCCGACATCTCTTGATAATGACGGCCAACTAATACTTGAGAATAAGTATCCTGTGGGAAAGGAATGCCAGATTTATCTTCAAAAAAAGCCATCATATCTCCAGTATACTGGAAAATTTTCTTGACCTCTTTTTTTGTGTAACCGTCCGAATAATATTTTAAGAGTTTATCGTTATGGCTGTCCAGGGTGGTATCAAAAGAGCCAATGACAAATCCATACGTATAGGCAGGAGTGGCATAAGTCTGCTTCCACGAAAACAAGACCTTGTTGCTGGTATTCACTGTCTTTTTTAGAACACCACTTGCTACACTGATGACACCTTTCGGTACCAATACCTCAAGCTTAATAGGTGCTCGGTCATCAGGTGCATTATTGCAGACCATCCATTCGCTGGTAAAGTACACAGAATACATTTTTTGAGCCTTATTTAAGAAGACAAACCCTCTTCTGGGAGCGCCATAATAGAACAGCCTTATTTCATAGGTTTGTGTGTTATTGGGAGTTA
This sequence comes from marine bacterium AO1-C, assembly GCA_001890965.1. Lineage (GTDB taxonomy): Bacteria > Bacteroidota > Bacteroidia > Cytophagales > Microscillaceae > Microscilla. Next base: position 97,599 of record MLAY01000011.1, read on the forward strand.
ATGAAATAATGGTTTGCTTGCCTGTTTGTTTGAAGCCTTTTACCTGAGTCCCTTCCACTTTTGTGACGATTAGTCGACCCGAATCGAAAGCTACTTTGCCTGTAGAGGCTGAAGATTTGAATCTGATTGATACAACACCTTCAATGTAACGCCTGGATAAGTCGGGTTCTACGCGCACCTGATATGCCAACACATCTACTGGGTCCGCTTTTAATGATTGTGATTGGGCCAGTTCTTGAGCATTGCCAAGGTAGCTTAGAGAAAGTAATGTCAGCAGTTTTATGAATTTCATAGATTTATTTATCCTTGCAAAGAGGCCCAATATAAAATATCACGAAAGTCAGATTTAGCTTTTTTGGTCAAATCAATTACTTCTTCTAAATCACCTTTGGCTAATTGTAAAACAGATAACCTTGTGTATTTTAGTTGAGATTTGGATTGGGCCATTACATGATCTAGCTTGATGGAAGACAGTTCATTGATGACCAATGCTGCTTCCTCAGGACTGAAATCCTGGTTAATTATATCAATAATACTTTGATCCATTTTTCTGTATGTAAGATTGGAAAATGTAGACAATCAATGATTAGCTTTCATCATACAAAATCATTTTCTTTTTGCCCAGATATAAGGTTTTGATACAACTCATGAGCACTTCGTTCTACCCAACATTCAGCAAGTTTACCATTTTTTATAGTCCAAATGGCAATTCCTGTAAAAGAAATAAAACGTTGGTCAGGCTCAAGCCCAAAGAGCCCATTATTTTTGCCAGAACAAATCCATCGGGATACCACTTTGTCTTGCTTTTCATTATGAAATATTTCTACACTTTCTGTTTTGGCATCTATGAGCTGTTTGTGAAATGCACCCACCCATTTTTTAAACTCCGCTCTTCCTTTTACTTCTTTGCCAGCCGTGGTGATTACATAATCTTCAGTCATTAATTCATCAATTGCATCTAGTTCATGCGGGGTGTGCCATACTCGATCAAAAAACTCCAAAACGAGCTTTTCGGGCAAGCTTTCTGATGAGGGCGATGGTTGCTCATTCATATCGTTTACGGTTTTAACTATAAATTATTATCAGTGATTGAATATATGAAAACTATTCTAGGTGTAGAATATTTTATTGCCGATTTTGCTTTACCTGTGATGCGAAGTAACTACCAGCAGGTGTTTATTTTTCAGCCAATATCATATGATAACCCCATAGCTTTTCGTTCAAGGCTTTGAACTGATAATAACCACATTTATAGTGGTTTTTTGCAAAACGAGATACTTTTGGATAGAGTAAATTATAAGCTTCCGAGGGAACGGCTCCCAATAATGCGGAGTAGTACAGTCTTCGTGCACTTTTTCTTATGTTGTTTGTGTAGTCCCAGCTTTGGATATTTTGAAACCCACTTTGGGTTAGCTGATCTGAAAAGTGAGCTTTGGTGGCAAAGCTTTCAACAGCCCAGGTGTTTTTCCATTTATCAATCCAGTTTTTTTGATCTTCCTGGTGCTCATCTGTCAGGAAAAAATCACACATTACGAGTCTTCCTCCTTTTGTAAGCAACCTGAAGCTTTCCTCTATGAATTTAGATTTATCGGGTGCGTGGCAAACACTTTCACAAGCCCAGATTACATCAAATGTTTCAGCGGCAAAGCTAGTTTTGGTAAAATCCATTACCATAAATTTTACCTGATCCTCCACGTTCTTTTGGCGACTCTTCGCTTGGGCACTTGATATCTGACGTTGGCTTAAAGAAACACCTGTAACTTCTGCATTTGTGTGTTTGTGAATATAAAACGCTGCTCCACCTACCCCACATCCAGCATCTAAGACTTTATCGGTTTGGGCGATGTTGGCTGCTTCTAACAACAACCGATTGGTGTTTTTAATGGCATCTTTAAAAGATTTTGTGGTATTGTCCCAAATACCATAGTGCAACGATAAGTGCTTTTTTAAACCCCACCACCTTTGGTAATGTGTGGTGGTTGTGTCGTAGTATTCTGCTATATCTTTTTGTCCAAACATGGTATTTAAGCCAGCTTTTTGTGAGATTGTTATGTCAATAGCTCTACTCAGGAGCTATTGACACCAACACTTAAATTAATGAAATCTTGAGAGATAATGCAGCATTAAAATACAGAAGTCGAGATAACTTCACAAGGTAAAAGATTGTCAGCTATTTCTCAGTTGGAAAATAATATCCATCATTTCGATATTGGGTGCTCCATTAATTTCATAAGCTCCTGGAATGCTTTTGGCCAAATCGGACTGGAGATAAGCTTGCATAGATTCGGCCGAATCCCAAACGTAAATGCCTCCATATTCTCCTGATTGACTGGTTTTTACATAGTATTTTTGCAGCAGACCAGCAATAGATTTAAACTGAGGTTCTCTTTCTTTGGCTCTTTTTAATAGCTCATCTTCTGGCAAATCCGATTTCAATTTTATAATCTGTAATATCATAGAAATGTATTTTGAATGAAAGCTGCAATACTATTCGCTTTCTATGATGGAAAATTGTAAAAATCGGTCGTTTTCATTCCTGGTCAACTCCTTGGGCGTATGACCAGTGATCCGTTTGATTGTTTTGATAAAATGAGATTGGTCAAAATAATTGTGTTCAGGATAAAGTTGTCCTTTTTTTATATGGCTATAAGATGCGGCGCTTTTGCGAATGGTACAATAGCTTTTTAGCGAAAGCCCAAAAGTAGACTGGAAATACCTGTTGATTTGTCGTTTAGTCCAAAATACCTGTTTTGAGTAATCTTCGATGGTCTGATTCCCCTGGGTTTGATTGATTAAATTTAGCAGGTTGAACTTTCGTGAGTCAATGGAATCTTTTTCCTTCATAAAGGGTAATAAATACCGATCGAGGTGCTCAAAAGAGAATGAATCAACCTGTTGAGCGAATGTATCAAGCCCCCAGAATGTTTTTTCCATTGTCATCATATCGTTTAAGACAGGAGCAATGCTTTTTTGGATGAGATGTTCAATGGCCAACAATCTAAACTGAACGCCCAACAGAGTAGTATTGGGTAGAATAACGACGTTAACTTTTTTAGTCCACAAACCCGTTAAAAATACTTTTTCCAGATTATTTTTATGATAGCAAATCAATAAATCAAAAAAGCCATCAGGCATAATGGTGTAATGCAAGGGCTGTTGGGTGTTATTTTCAAGTTTCCAATAACATCTTACACAATCTCTAAGGTCGGGGTGGGCTTGTTGTTGGGCGTAAATCATTCAAAAATGTCAAATTTACCTGAGTGTTTAAACATACTCTAATATACAGAATTCATTGATCTAATATTTAGCGTGTTTTATTGGGTGAGACAAGTTCATAAAAATACTGTTACTTTTGCACCTCATTATTAAAAGTCGAGACGACTTCTTGTAGCAATTAGGCCAATTATTTCAATGAGTACCAAATTTACCGATTACCTTTTAAAACTCACCAAGTCTACAAAATGCAAAGAAATTGAAACCATCCAATCGTTGTGGAGTGGTTATGGTAAAATCTCCCGCTATCAGCTAGATAACGCATCGCTTCGTACGGTGGTCGTAAAGTTTATAGCGCTAAATGAATCCAAAGAACATCCCAGAGGTTGGAATACCGCCTATTCGCACAATAGAAAGGTGAAGTCTTACCAGGTAGAAACCAATTGGTATGAGCAGTGGAGCCAACGCTGCATCCCGCATTGTAGAGTCCCCCAGTTGATTGGTTCATTTGCTGAGGGGAGTAATCAATGGATTGTATTGGAAGATTTGAATCAAGGCTTTCCATTAAGAAAAACCCAACTTGAGCTGGCAGAGGTCAAAGCGTGCCTAAAATGGCTGGCAAACTTTCATAGTACTTTCTTGCATCAAGCACCCGTAGGTTTGTGGGAGGTAGGTACTTATTGGCATTTGGCAACTCGCCCCGATGAACTCAACAAGATGGAGCATCAGGAGCTTAAATCAAAGGCGCACCTTATTGATGACTTACTGAATCAATGCACATATCAAACGATTGTGCATGGAGATGCCAAACTAGCCAATTTTTGTTTTTCAGAAAGTGGGAGAGCGGTAGCTGCGGTGGACTTTCAATACGTAGGAGGCGGATGTGGAATGAAAGACGTTGCCTACTTTTTGGGAAGCTGTCTTTCGAGCTCCGAATGCGCCTTACACCAAGATGAGTTATTGGATTTTTATTTTCTGACATTAGAACAAGCATTGGGTAGTATCCAACCCAATATTGATTTCAAAGCACTCGAGCAGGAGTGGAGGACAATGTATCCCATTGCCTGCACCGATTTTACCCGATTCCTGCTAGGTTGGATGCCCACCCACCGCAAAGTGAATGACTACAACCTCAACATTATGCAATCGGTTTTAGCGAGTTTGTAGCCAGACTAGTATCATTTTGAACGCAGTGAAAAATCTGTGAGGAGTTTGATTTATAGCAAACTATTATAGAATTATTGATTGTTATCCGCATCCTTTTTTGTTACTCTCCGATATTTAACTAGAAGCTCTCTTGCTCTTCCTGATTCGTCATTATTTGGCTCATTTGATCCAATCGGTAAGTCTTGGGAGTTTTCCAAGGCTAGTTGGGGTCTCTCTAACATTAAGGCATATACCCTACGTACAATTTCTTCATCTAATTTTACCCCATTTTCGTTTGCTATTGATATTGCTTCTTTTAGGGGTGTACCTTTTTTGATTCTCCATAAGGCATAATTTCCAAATTTTAAAATGTCTTCAATATCATCTGTATAAAGCTTTTTCAAATCTACTCCTAGCAATATTGGATCATAAGATGACTCATTTGCTGGGTTAGTAAGAAAAGTTAATACACTGTTGATCAGGTTATTAACCTTGGTGAATTTATCCAGATCAAACTTGCTGAAAGTAAAAACATCACTGGGAATATTTGGTAATGATCCTGCTCCGAACCCTTTTAATTCCAGAGCAATACTAGTATTAACTAACCCAAGTTCGGTTTGAGCAGCTAATTGAGAGAGGTCAATGTTAACTTCAAGGTCTGTTTTTTTTATTTTTAGAATTAATCTACATCCAACACCATATGTTGCAGACATTATTGGTCCTTCTATTGATCCTTGAACAACAACCGATTTTACAATATCATATGCGTGATACTCATGTTCAACGTCTGCAGAAATATTCACCCCTCCAAAGCCTAATGAAGCACTGAAAGTATTTTTGATTTGGTTAGTTGTAACAGATATAGTCTGATTTAAATTTGCATTATTAGGTAATTCAGGGACATTTGGTGTCTCTCCAAGCTCATAAACATCCTTTACTGTATTTCTGAAAGAGTTTATTTCTGATGGAGAAATGTTAATGAAATCTGTTTGAGCCATGATTTTTTTAAAAAAATGAATATTTGGAAGTACATTTAAAATTCACACAAGAATAGCTTGGTGATGTATAGTAACTGCATAAATGTTAATAATCAGCCTACTTCATTAATTACATACCTTCTTTTTCAATCAGTGAAATGATAAGCTTTTGATTATTAGAACTAGCATCGAATGTAACTTAACAAAAAACACAATTCCCTTCAGAGTTTTGCAAGGTTGTTTTCCCAAAAAATACCCCATAAAAAAACAGGCGCCAACAACGCCTGTTCATTAATAGATGGATGGAAATTTATAGAATAGTAAACATTAAGTTTTCTAAACCAATGCTGCTTCCTCAACAGAGGTAGGTACTACTTTTTGCTGATCTACAATGCGGGCAATGAGCCAGATAAAAGGCTCTACCTGTCCGTTGAGCACGCAAGTACCTTTGCTAATGCTATAAAGCAAGCCTTGAACATTAGAGGCTTGCAAAGCCTCAACTGCAGCTTTATCAGTCAGTAACAATGAGCAAGACGGCAAGTCACACGGTTTGTGAGTACTCAAAGCCACCGTTCCGTCTTTCACTACAATATTGATAGGTGCAGCCTGTTTTGTAACGCTTACCGAAATGGCCAGATCAGGAGAGGCCACAGAGGCTCCCATCAAGGTTTCCTTCAAATAAGCCGAGAAATCATTGGCCCAGGTTTCTACATCAGCTTGGGTAATGTTTTCATTCCTTACTTCCTCACGCTTGGTCGCAAGTTGGGCATCTACTTCGCGCTCGGTTTCAATGAGAGCAGCCAGGGTTTTATCCACATCTTCTTTAGTATGAGCTGCTGAGCAAATGAGTCGCAAGCGACCACGTCCACTCTCCACAATTGGGTAGGTTACCGCCGAAGTTTGAATGCCTCGCTGGTATAGCCCCTGTACAATGGCATACAGTTTATCTTTGTCGCCAAAGTGAGGAGTAACAATCGGGCCATCTCCAGTGCCTAAGTCATATCCTGCATTTTCGAATTGCTGGCGCATATAACGCGTGGTATCCCACAAGCGAGCGCGCAAGGCATCATCTGAACGAAGGCGTCGTAGCGAAGTAAGCGCAGCTGCCATATCTGCTGGACTCACCGATGCCTGGAAAATATAGGCACGAGAAGATGACTTCAACAAATCTACATGTTCCTGACTAGCCGAAACTACGCCACCCAAACTTCCTAAGGCCTTGCTGAGGGTAGTCATAATGAAATCTACTTCTTCGGTTACCCCTTGAGCAGCACAAATACCCGCACCACCTTCACCATAAAAACCAAATGAGTGGGCTTCGTCTACCAGCACAAGTGCATTGTATTTTTTGGCCATACGCACGATTTCTGCCACAGGAGCAGCACCTTCGCCCATACTATATACACCTTCCAGCACTACCAACACCGTACGATAAGGCGATACTTCGGATTGAAGAACAGCTTCTAAGTCATCTGCATTGTTGTGTTGGAATGTTCTCACTGTAGCTCCACACAAACGAGCCCCATCCACGATAGATGCGTGACAAAGCTGGTCAATTACGACTACATCGTTTCTGCCCAATAAGCCAGCAACTGCGCCCACATTGGCGGTATACCCTGTCGGGAACAGACAAGCACTGGGCTTTCCAGTTAAATCGGCAAACTCTTTTTCAAACTCCAGGTGATGATTGGTCATCCCCGAGGCCGCAGCTGACGTACCCATCCCAGTACCAAAGTTTCCTAAAGCAATAGAAGCTTCTTCCATTACCTGTGGGTCACGATTCAAGCCAAGGTAGAGGTTAGTCGTCCAGATAATGGCTTCTTGCTCTTCGTCGTTGTAAGCATCTCCCACAATACCCCGGGTAGCACTTCCAGTACGCAACACTTTGCTATAAGGATTGCGACGGTCGTTGTTTACCATACGCAATACTTCCTGCACCAGCTTACTTTTGTCGGTGGCATCCCAGGCCGTAGCTTTGGCGGCCTGAAATGTAGGGTGACTGGACTGAATATGGGTTTGGAAGCTTGCCAATGTATCAGTGGCTATATTAGGTCGCTTATCAGCTGATGAAGTGTTAGCGTCATTTCCACCCACATTCATGATATAATGAATCAAAGCATTGGGGGTGGGGTTTTCAAAAATTACTTTAGCTGGCAACTCGCGCCCCAATAATTTGGTAAGACGACGGCTAAATTCCAGGGTAGTAAGTGAGTCAAGCCCAAGGCTATCAAACGCGTCGTTTGGCAATACCTTCGCTGGATCGCCCAAGTTGAGAAGAGAAGCAACCTCCCTTTGGATGATAGATAGCAAGGAGGCCTGTTGCTCATTGTTGGAACCCATCAAACGTTGAATAAGATTATTCGTGTTATTGTCTTGCTTGGCACGAACCTCTTCTTCCATGCGCATTAGTTTTTTGCGATCCAGTTTGTCGTTGGGCAATAATGGCAATTCTTCGAGATGTTTTACCACTTGTGGCACCATGTATTTAGGGAGTCGTTCCGAAAGGTAGGCCTTGACACTGGCTTCGGTTACAGCTTGATCTCGACTCACTACATAGACTACCAGCATTTTCTGACCAATGCCTCCTTCTACGGCAGCAGCGGCAGCAGCATCTACGCCTTCCATCGATTCCAGGGTAGATTCAATCTCTTCCAACTCAATGCGATAACCTCTTACCTTCACTTGTTGATCAACCCGCCCCAGAAACTCAATCTCTCCATTATCGGTCCAGCGGCACAAATCGCCCGTTTTGTACAAACGAGTATCTGGAATTGATTCAGTGGATTCACGCTCGATAAAACGCTCTTTGGTGAGGGCTTCTTCGTATAAATAACCACGAGCCAGTTTGCTTCCTGCCAGATACAGCTCGCCTGCTTCGCCGTTAGAAACAGGCTGCAAATTATCATTTAGAATATAAGCACGAGAGTTAGGAACTGATTGCCCAATGGTAATTACCTGGGTGCCTGGAGCAATTTCGGCAATGGTAGAATAAACCGTGTCTTCGGTAGGGCCATAGGCATTAAACACTCGTAAATCTGGTTTTTGGGCGTGCACTTGTTCTACCAAAGAGCGTTTGAGGGCTTCACCGCCAAATACCAGGCACTGGATGTTTTGTGGTAGTTTTTCGGTAGAAAGCAAGGCTTGCATGGCCGAAGCCACCATGACAACTACTTTTACCTCATTTAACGCAGGAAGTTTGGTGAGTTCGAGGGCATTTTTGGCAAGTATGATTGTACCACCCAACGACAAGGTACCCATAATCTCCATGACTGAGGTATCGAAACAAACCGAAGCTCCAGCAAATACGCCTTGTAATTCTTCATCACTAAATAGTTCGCGCATAGAATGACGCACCAATATTACACTTCGGTGCTCTACTGCCACCCCTTTAGGACGTCCGGTAGAACCTGAGGTGTAAATCACATAGGCCAAATCGTTGGTAGATGCCCGTATGGTGCGGTCTATATGAGTACCCACCTCATCGATGCGAATCACTTCCCGTACGCCACTACATAGGCTAGCCGTGTGTTCGTTGTCTACGATGGCCGCTACTGCACGAGAATTCTCCAACATGTATCGAACACGATCTTGTGGATAGGAAGGATCTAATGGTACATAAGCGCACCCTGCTTGCATTACCCCAATGAGGGTAGCCACTAGTTCCCAGGAACGATTCATACACACCCCTACCAATGACCCTGGCACTACGCCGCGGCTTTGAAGTTCTCCGGCTACTTCACCGACTTTTTTCATCAGATTTTGGTAGTCAATTTTGGTATGGCCATCGATGATGGCTACCCGGTTTGGATAAGCAAATGCCTGTTTTGCAATGAGCCCACAAGTAGTGGTTTCCAACTCATCACTGGTTTTTTGAGTCAATGTTTGTTGCATAAAGTTTTGTAAATCCTGAGTACTCATCTCAAGAATTTCGCCTGCCTGAATTACTCCTGCTGCTTCCAGCATACGCTGACGATTACGGGTAATTTCGACTTTGTCTGAGCCTGTGTTAAAATGATGTAATTTGTCTGCATTGATTAATAGCTCGTTAAAAAACTGAGTTAATTTATCCATGTTACAATTGGTTAGTGTACTTTTTTGATAATTAAGAATGTGAAAGTATTTATTTTTATATATGAATAAGCAATGGTGAAAATTTAGAAGTCCGTAATCAAAACTTGCCTGGCGAAGAATACTAGTAATAGTTCATTGTTAAATGCGGCGGCAAGGTACAATTCTCGCGAAAAGTGAGGAAGAGATAGACATATACAAATTATATACAACGCTAATTATTTAGATTTTAAAGTTGTGTATATGCTTATTTCCAAAGCATCGTCAATAATTGTTATACAAAAGATGAATCGTGATATGTAGATGGGTTTGACCTGATTGATTTCAAAGAAAGTTCTTTAAGTGGGACAAAAGTAGGTGTTGGGAGATGATATTTCCTATTCTGACAACCCTTCAAATGCCCTTCATTATGCTCTTCAAATACCCTTCAATATGGGTGGTTTATGGTATTTTTTCTTTTGGCGATAGGACTATATACGCTTTTTATTAGTGTGAATTAATGAATTTTGATTATCCTCAAAAACCCAGGGGTAAGTAATGACAAGGGTTATTTTTTTACATAATATGAGACAAAGATATCTTTTTCAATTAATATAGGTTTAGTCTTGGTTTCTTTGGGGGTACAAGGGTTTTCTATAGCTATCAGGTAATAATCTAATAGACAAAAAATCTCTGAAACTTTTATATCAAGAGAAATTTCGTTTGAGGCTCTTTTGATTTTGAGATTATGCTCTTGCACTGATTGTATTTCTGATTTCGTTTTTTCTGGAAATTGAGCAACTACAACAAATTCATAATCTACCCCATTTTTTGAGAGTCTAAAAGCCGCTGATTTACTCAAAACCCCTTTATTGTACATATCAATAGTATACCTCAACTTCTCCAAATCCTGATCTTCAAGAGTGAATTGCTTTTTATCAGCATAGATTGCCAATTGTTTACCATAAGATCCGTGTAAATCATAGTAAGAAGTCGTCTCATTAATTTGCTTTTTACATTCAACATTTGCCTGCCGATCCAAAAAAGTGTGTTCGTTGATCACATTATAGAAAGCGGCAATACTGTTGATATCTTCAGTTTCTAACCAAGGATTCTTTCTGGTAATCTTTTGGATATTGGCATCTTTAAAGAGTTGTTTATTTTTCTCTAGACATGATGTATAATCTAGACGTTCCAGAACCTTTTCATGGGCAAATTGAACTGTTACAGATGATTCTTCTTTTTTAGTTGTGCAGGTGGCTAAAAATAAGCCTAGGTACAGATAAAGTATGGTAGTAGGTTTCATTTACACTTAATAATATTTGTTGACTTCTCTGGATTTCTTTTGTTTCTCACGCAATTTAGTAATTCCCTGCTATAATCATTTGGGCCATTTGGATATCATCATAATCTAATTCATAGAAATCTGGATTGGCTAAATATTTTTTGGCTCTGGCTATTGTATCATCTTCGGGATGGTAAAAACTTAAGCGCAAAATGGTGTCTACAGCAAAGTCCTGAGCCAGCATTTTGTCAAAGTCAGATCGGGCAATATATTGCACCAGCTCTTTGATACGTTCTTCTAAATCTTCAAAATCTTTAGCTACCTCTTCGTCACTTCTTTTGGATTGTTTTCGGTAATAAGGCTCATCGAGCTCACGCAGGCAATGTTCTTCCCACAATAAATCACAAATTCTACGATCTATTTCAGCAATATCCAGGTATTTTCTGATTTCTACACGGTGCGAAACAGGTAAGCTTACAATAGAGGCTTTTTTCTCTTTTGACCACACTTTTACTGAAACATCACAAGAGATTTGGTAAAGACCTGCCTCAAAAAATGCAATGGTGTTTTGAAAAAAAGAATATACCAGATCTTCTGTGGCAGAAAGTATCTCAGTAGGGTGTTGTTGTAGGCGAGTAACCTGATACTTTTTTGCTGGATAAATATTGAGGTTTTCAGGGGGAATCACTTCTACCTGGGTATCGGGTAGCAAATGTTGGGAGAACTCAATGGATAATTTTAGCGCAATGCTTTCACCAATACCGTAGATGTTCCACTCACTCTCGAGGGTAGCTTTCAAAAAGTTTGTTGGGTCTTCCATGGTAGTGTGTACGACTAAAACTCTTCATAGCTGTAGAGTTTGCCAAAAAAACTGAATGCAGCAGCAAGTGTTATGGCTGTACCGCAAGTTTGTCCTTAGCTTCCTCTATGGTCTTTTTAGCTTGAGCAATGGTACTAATGACCTCTACATATTTGCCTTTTTTTGAATCTTCTATTTCTCCTAATTCTTGCATAATTCCTTTGAGCTTTCGTTGTGCAATGTCTAATCGTTTTTGCACTTTTTGGGGACGCTCCTGCTCGCGATCTGTTTTAGGTTGCACTAAAAAAAAGAACCACAAAATGCCGAGTATGATGGTAATGATAAAACAAAACGGAATAATAATCAGGGCAATAAGTACCAAAGTGATATTACTGGCTTGATTCTCAAAATTCTCCCCAGGGTCGCTATGATAAGCCTGGTGACAATGTGCTGGCCCATCTACTGGATAAAAAGCAGCATCTATAATCGCTCTAAATACTCTCCATTGCCAGGGAGCGCTCTCGTTAGGAGTACGATGGTAACAATAGTAGCCAACTTTTGCCGAAATGGTATTGTCAGGATCACCACCAGTGACCGCATTGCCAAATTGGTCAGCCGACAAGAGCAAATTGAAGAGATATCCTCCTATCTTATTTTTTAGCTTTTTCATAGTTTAACTGATTATGACTTCCAGACTTAAATCTAAGAAAAAAGGCTTCAACAAGCAGGGTTTTGCAAGGTTGTAGTTGCTAAAAGACAGAAGTGCAAGCATTTGGCTAAATGCCTGTAACAATGTTGTTGATAGAGTAAAAACTACTTCACTACATATCTTACAAATACCGCATTGGCATTCAGCAATTTTTTGCCAGTATAAAAGTTCTTAATAAACTGGCCATTTTTATCAAACAGCTTTACGGAGTTTTTGCTACCCACCAGGAACTGCCCATTTTTGAGCATTCCTATGCCTTCTAGTTTGCCCATATTGGTTGCCAGGTTTTTGATGAATTTACCTTTCGAATCAAACTTCCTAAGTGTGCCAGCGGCATAGTCGTTTACAATCAAGTTGCCTGATTTATCGAACCGAATATTGGTAGGGCCTTTTAAGTGAGCATTGTTACTGGCAAAAAGCCCAAGATCTTTTCCAGAAGAGTTAAATTTGCGAATCAGACCATTTTTGCCTTTGCCAAACGACGATACATACAAATTACCTGCTTTATCCCAATCCAAACCAATGCTTTGGGGTACCCCCACTTTGGTAAAGTCATCTACAAAAGTGCCATCGGGTTTATAACGTTTTACCAACCCATTGCCTACCCATTGTAGCACGTACAACAAATTGTCTGGGCCAATTTTTATTCGGGTGGGGCCTTTGATGCCTGTCGCAAAGTTGTCTATAAACTTGCCAGTCTTGATGTCATACCTGCCAATGTAGCCTTTGCTTAAGTTAGGGATTAGCACGATGCCTTTGTCTTCCAGAAATAGAATATCCTGAGGCCAGGCCAGCTTGTCACTATGAAAAACCACTGGGTTTTGGCCGTTTTCATCAAGTTTTAAAATCTGGTAAGGGCCTTTGTTAAAGTTGCCAGCATCACTCACATAAATTTCAACCTTGTAACTTTTTGCAGTCTTAGCACTACTTTGCCCGTGGCCTTTTTGGAAGCCTACCAAAAAAACTGCGCAACACACAATGATCAATAATTTCTTCATAAGATTTTAAGTTGGTTATACTGATGGTTTACATTGTGAAGTCGAGATGACTTCTGTGCTAAATATCGCTCAATAAAAGGCCATAAGGGTCAAGTCCTATAATATTTTACTTGTTGGTAGGGACGGATTAAAGGGTATGATTAATTAAATTAGATAAGAAAGGAAGGAGGGGATAGTAATACGCAAAAAAACTGCGTACCTAATATCCAGTTTTGTGTCATTATAAAAACTAAAACACTATGTCCACTACATTAGAACAATTTGCTGGGGCGCCCCAAATCAAGGGAATCATTGCTTACAATAAAAACTGGTATTTGCTGCAGGTTCCTGCAACTTTTCATCAAATGTTGGTAGAACAACTAGAAAACGAAGGAGAAATATTTAAACCCAATGCCCATCCTCATATATCGGTGATAAAAAACGAAGCTCCGTCACGGAATCAGGCCGATTGGGGGACAGCCTTTATAGGAGAGGAGGTCAGCTTTCAATATAATACAGTAATCAAAAAGGAAAATGGGCTACATTTTTGGATTGACTGCTATAGCCCTCGGTTGTGTGAAATGAGAGAGCACTTTGGGCTTACTACGCTCAAAAAGGAAGGGGATGAGAAGAATGGAAGTATTTATATGGTTAATTTTCATATGACGATTGGGCGACGAAAAAAGCCCACCAAAGCCCAACTAAGACCTCAATACCGCTTAAGTCCTCAAAGCCATATAGATGTAGAAACAGGAATGCAGCATCTTTAATGCACAACTCCTTTATGAGCATAAATTTCAGTATTTTCCTTAAAATTTATTTCCTGAGAAATATTTTCCTTGGAAAGTAAAATTTTTTCTATTAGCTTTGTATCAAAGTTTACAAAATGGGGTCTTTTGATAAAGAGTTTAAAGGAAAAATAATTGATGACAAAGATAAGTTTTTGGTCAATCTGAGCTTTACTTCTAATTGGATAGCAAGTAAGTATACAGACTTTCTGAAGCCATTTGATTTATCAACTCAACAATTCAATATTCTGCGGATTCTAAGAGGAGCCAAAGACTGGTTGGCCATGAGCTTAGTAAAAGAGCGTATGGTAGATAAAGCCCCCAATACTACCCGTTTGGCCGATAAACTCACTGCCAAAGGATTGGTAGAACGCCGCCGCAGTGAAGACGATCGCAGGGTGGTATATGTAAAAATTACAGAAAAAGGACTGGAACTGCTCAAAGAAATTGATGTGCTTAATATAGATTACAAGTCAACAATTGTAGATCGAGTAACTAAAGAAGAGGCCAAAATGGTGAATAAAATTTTAGATAGATTACGCGGTTGATTTTTTTTATCTAAATACTTTCCTTGGAAAATATTACCGAGGAGTGTATATAAAATTCAAACACTTTTTCCAAGTTTTAAATTTTTTTATTTAAATATTTTCCTTGGGGAATATCGCTAAGGTGAATAAGTCCTAGGAATATAAATAATAACAGATATACTCAAATTACTTTCAAGGGTATTGTTAAACATTTTTAAAAGATGAATATTATAGATTCTCTCAAATGGAGAGCTGCTATTAAAAAATATGATGCAGCCAAAAAGGTAAGCGAAACGGATATAGAAACACTGATAGAAGCTGGGAATTTAGCGGCTACTTCAGTAGGTCTGCAGCCTTTCAAATTAATTGTAATTAAGGATCAGGAATTGAAAAATCAACTGACCAAAGCTTCCCGAGATCAACCTCAGGTAGCCGATGCTTCTCATTTGTTTGTGTTTGCGGTACATACGCAAATAGATGAACCATTAATAGATGCTTATTTTCACCGAATGGCTGAGGTAAGAAATGTAAGCATAGAATCTTTGGATGATTATCGAAATATGGTGAAGGGTTTTTTGCTCACCTGGGATGATGAAACTAAAACAGCCTGGGCTACCAAGCAAGCTTACATTGCTTTGGGTACAGTATTGAGCGCTGCAGCAGCCATACAAGTGGATACCACACCTATGGAAGGATTTGATCCCATCCAGTATCAGCAAATCCTTGGTTTGGAGTCCAAAGGCTTATTGCCTGTAGTTATCTTGCCAGTAGGGTACAGGTCGGCAGAAGATGTGTATGCCAAGATGCCAAAGGTGCGTAAAAAGCGCAACGATTTTGTAATGGAAATTAATTGAGCGTATGTTTAGACATACTCTGAAGTCACTTTATAATAACCACGCAAGTCTTTGGTCTTAGTGAAGCGAGACCAAAGAAGCCATTGCTTGGTCTCCCTTCGGTACAATGTCATTAAGTGAGTAAAAGAATGTTGATTAACGAACGCTGATCAACGATTTAAGAATGAGGCTGACACCCTAAAATCAACCATTCAAAGTTTGGTTTCCTTCGTTATTCAATATTCGTTGATCGATATTCATTTTGGCTGCAATAGTTCTTAACTTAATGACATTGCCCTTCGGTAAGACCAAGCAAGATGTGGGTATTTGAAAAATTTTGGCGTAGTCATAGAAATATATATATAAACTTACTTGACCGTGTATTTAACCATACGCTGAGGTCACTTTATAACAATTAAACAGATGAAAACACAGAAAATTATTTATTGGGTTGTTACCGGATTGTTTTCCGCAATGATATTGATGGGAGTAAGCATGTACATTTTTGACCACGAGAAAGTGAAAGTAATGTTTGCTGCTATGGGATATCCTACTTACTTGATTTATCCTTTGGCCTTGGTAAAAGTCCTTGGGTTAGTAGCTATCTGGACCAAACTATCTCCCTTGCTCAAAGAGTGGGCTTATGCTGGATTCTTTTTTGAGCTGTCTTTGGGTATTGGAGCCCACGTAATGGCTAAAGATGGGGGATTTGCACCCGCAACCGCAATATTGATGATGGTACTTGTATCTTACTACTTAGACGGGAAACTATTTGGGGCAGCAAGGGGATAATTTACCCGAATATAAAAAAGAATTGTCCCAATCATTGTGATTGATCATGATTGGGACTCCTTGTTGATGAGCGGTTAGTACTCCCACAAATTATGCTCATACTCCATCAAGTCATATTCTAAGGTTTGCGACATATATAGCACCTTTTGAGCATTTTTATTCTCTTGTCCTTTGTATTCATCGTTTACAATCGTAATGATGCTATCGTCAGCGGGGTTGGACACTTTGATAATACGAGAACTAAACAAACGTAGCTCCATAGCATCGGCCAAAGACATATGACGACGCGGATTTTCAGGATTGTACCAACAAGCCCTGATACCTTCAAACGTGCCTTTTTGCTGGGAAGCCTCATACGTTTCTTTAAAATAGGCGTACAAATCTTTGTACTTGAAAGTAGCTATTCGTACATCGGCCAATTCAGAAGCAGCATTGGTTCCTTGAGGAATCACAAGGGTGATGGATTGAATATCGTGTTTCATACGTGAAGTGCGTCGATCAAATATCAAATCCTCCTTAAGCTCTATCAGGTATAAATCCGAGGCACGAAACGCAACTGTATCTCCCACCGCGTCATCATAGTACGACAACTTGCTTAAGAAGTAGTCGTATTCCATAGGTGAAGAAACGCCATCATCAGTAGGCGAGGAGTTGAATTCATAAGGCTGAAGTTTTCTAGCCCTGACGGCATCAATAATCACCTGTGTGATTTCCTTGTCTCGGGAGAAAAAAGGTTGATTTTGCTTTTCCTGCAAGTTTATTTTTCGCCAAACCGTAGTGCGATACATCACATCTGCCTCAAAAATAGGCTTACCAAATATTGGACGTAGCTTTTTTGCCCCTCGTACCGAGTTAGGGTTATACCCATTAGGGCCAGTTTGCGCTTGAACGATAAAGTTTGACACGAGGCAAATCATCAGCACACCTGCGATGTTTACAATTGTTTTTTTCATCATAATAACTCTATTATTTTAATTTACTTTTATCCCAATACTGAGATGATCAAAAAAATAGAGATAGAAATGATGTAATACTTGATGAGAAGTATCTCATTTCCTTTCTTAACAATTGTCAACGAGATTTTATTTCCTGCCATATAGCTTTGTGTATACATCGATTATCTATTAAAAATTTACCCATGAATACACAACGAAAAAACGCGATACTGATAGGAGGCTTGTTTATACTCGCCATTTTTGCGTATGCTTTTGGCGATGGTTTGATTGCACCATTGCTCCAAAAACCGACAAATGCCCAAAGTTTAGTCACAGGGAAAACGCAAATTGTGATAGGAGCTTTGCTTATTTTAGGCAATAATTTGTCTATTACTATTATTGGAATCCTGATGTTCCCGGTGCTTCACGCATATCATAAAACTGTAGCCTTGGGTTATGTAGGGGCGCGAATCATAGAAGCGGTTTTATTGACAATAGGTGTTATTGGTTTGCTAATACTTCCTGAAATAGCACAAAGTTCACCCAATCAGCTTCAAACGTGGGTGCCTATAGGCCTAAAAGTAAACTTTCTCAGTTATCAGATGGCAATGCTTATTCTTGGGATAGGAAGCGTAGCATTGTGTGCTTCCCTTTATAAATCACAACTCATACCCAAGTGGTTGAGTGTATGGGGAGGGGTAGGCTACTTTCTATTGGCGATGGGTGCCATAGCCGAGTTATTTGGTTTTGCCGTAGGCGTAATGTTTGCCATTCCAGGAGGTGTATTCGAGCTGGTATTTGGTGTTTGGCTCATCATCAAAGGGTTTAAAAAACAATCAACCCTTATTTTGAATTAGGCTGTCTATTTTGAGTCATCCGTTTTCTGATTCTACTCAATGATTCTGGCTTTACCCCGATATAGCTGGCCAACTGGTATTGGGGTACCCTGTGCACCAAATTGGGACGGGTGTGCATGAGTTCCAGATAACGTTGTTCGGCGGTTTGGGTGATGTAGCGACTCATGCGGGCCTGTTGTTCGCCCAGCTCCCTTTCCAGCAAAGCTCGGGAGAGAGTTTCTAGCTTAGGGTATTTTTCGAACAGTACTTTTTCTTTGGTTTCGTCGCCTGTAATCACAGTTACGTCTTCTTCACAGGCGAGGTAATGGTCGGCAGGAACTTGTTGCAGCATGCTGGTGAGTGAAAGCACCCATTGATCTTCGGTGAAAAAGTTGGTGGTCTTTTCTTCTCCTTCTATGACCTGATATTGCCGAATCACTCCTTGTAAAACAAAGTAACCTTCCTGAGCAATTTGCCCTTCTTGTAACAGGGTGGTGCCTTTGGCGAATGTACGAACTTCGGCACTTTCCAAAACCGCCTGTTTTTCCTCTTCAGTTAAAGGCATCAATTGCGTGAAATAGGTTACAAGTTTTGTTTTCATAAGTGTCGTATTATATAATGCTCATTCTATGATTGCTTTTGCAATAACTTGCTAAATTTAGCATATGTACTTCAAATACCTACTTATTCTACTGCTGGTTTTTATCACTACTAGTTGTTGGCGTCCACCACGTACTATTCGTACTACCAAATCAATCAATTTTAAAGAAGAATATTTGGCTCAAAAAGTAGCTCAGAATCTTACCAATACTTTGAAAGAATTGATGGACGATACTTTGGCAAGGAGTGACACCTTTAAGTTTTATGGATACTTGCGTGAACCTATCAAATTACTGGAATATAAGCAGCAAGCGTTTCTCACGATTCAGGATTTTGATTTACGTCATGGGATTTATCTGCATACAAAAGGAGACTATGAGCTAGCAACTCTGTTTGCTTTTGTAACAGACAAGATTGAAAGAGCAGGAAAAAGTAAACGATATGAACAAAACTTGTTGCAAACGCTACACAAGACATTGGCAATCTTGCGAGATTATTACCAGACAAATATTGGGGTAGATGCTGCAAATATAAGACGTAGCACCATCCGAAGACATTCAGACGATCCCCGAAGGTTTTTATCAGACTTAAAAATTATTTATCTGCGAGTCAAGCAAGTATTTCGAAAAGAGAAGGTCATAAGGGATGAATATTTTATATATCAATTGGGATGGGATATGCAACACTTTGAGAAGTTTGCAAAGGAGTTGTTTCTGGGAAAGTACAAATTGAAGCCTTTACAAAATCGGGCTAAAAGAAAAGAATAATTGAGGTGAGTTGATCTTAAAATTCAGACAATAACCAGTTTTAATGGCGATCTCATATATTAGAAAACATATGAAGTAAACAATCCCCATTTCGTACAAAACGGGGATTTAAAACATCATTGAAAAAGTAAAAGCCTATCAGGCTTATGAGGCAGAGTTGGCCAAGCCTTTGAAAAACTGGATGGCTCCAAATACAATGGCTCCCCAGGTAACAACATATGTGCCTCCTCCACTGGCTGCGGAGTAAGAGGCCGCGGTTATCACAATACCTCCAATACACCACAGGGCGCCATATAACATATCTTTGTTTGCTCTCTTTTGCTTAACATCTCCAATTTCTTGCTCGAGTTTGCGTACCACAACTGCAGCAGTTTCTTCATCTAACCCTTGCTCTATGAGGGCTTGTTCAGTTTCGTAGGAAGTGTATTTTTCGTTGACTAAAAGGTTGGCAGCATAATCATAGATTTGATTCACAACTTCTTGTTGCTCAGTTTCACTCATTTCCATTTTTTCGTTTGTTAAATTTGATAATTTATTTCACTTATTTCTCTTAGATATGATAGTTTGATCTAAAAGTTATACTATTATATACTTATAATTGAGTAAATAAGTTTTACTGCGAATGGTTTTTAGATGAAATCTTAGAATAGTGATGTTTTGGAGGGTCACCATTGGTGTGACATAGCGTTTATGCGCATTGCTGCTATTTTGAGTTTCGCCCTTTGTTGGTGTTTTAGTGAAACGATACCAACAAGCACTGACTAGGTGATTTGATTTAAGGGATTCTCTTTGTTTTTAAACTTAAGATAACCAACTGAATATCAGTACCTATGATTTATCGTGATAATACTTGTTGTATAAATAAGAATACTCTTTGGCACACCTTTGCAGGTCTACCAAAGAGTTTTGAGGCATTGATAATTATTCTCTTTCTTCTTTGCGAGATTCAGTCGTTTCTTCCACCATCTCTATTTTGGTGGTTAAATCGTCCTGTCGGCGATAATTAGGAATAATGGCTCCAAACATACCTGCACCTGCTGCTGCAAGCATAACCAAAGATATAAATAGGATACGTCTTAACGTTTTTTTAAATTTTTTCATGAGATAATTGATCATTCAATTGAACCTACCTCGAATGAGCAATTGATCGCTCAAAAGTACACTCGAGAAGTGTTCATGAGATAAAAATGAATTATTAAAGACTGGTTAAAGAGGAAGAATAAATCGGAAATAGGTTGGTGTAGTTTACCCAAGAAATGTAGGTAGGGGAGGCTCAGTAGCGTATTGTACTGGCAAATAAGGCAGCTGCTGGAGTTGCTGAGTTTTTATTGAATGATGCTTTTGGGTAGTTTGTCGGAAGGCAACCTGCTGTTGGTGCTGATGCCATCGCACATTGAATTGGTTAAAGTACTGTCTGTCAGTTTGCTCAGGCCATTTTTGTTGCTGAACATTTACCTGTTCGACGGCACTTTTTCGTATATAAACAACCTCAGTACGATAGGTAGCCCGCAAAGGATCTGGTGTATACGCTACATACCCCGACAAACCAGACAACAAAGCCACTGCCAACCAAAATGGAAAAGCCAGGCCTTGTTTGAGATATGTAATAGATTGTTTCATGCGTTTTGTTTAACGTACTTGACAAATTTAAGGTTTTTCATGCCAAATAAAAATCGCAAAGGTTTTACTCGCTTAATGATTGTATAAGTAAAAAGCATGGCTACTATAGATAGTAACAAAATGACTCCAAACTTTAGAAACATAGGCCATGATAATTTTACGATATAAAAACCAAAGGCAATAATGAAGGTTTGATGCAATAAATATATAGGTAGTACAGCCTCATTGAGCTTAGGTAAGATAGAATGCTTCTTATCAAAGTATAGGATAAACAAACCTACAAAAGACCACATCCAAGCCAAGGAATTGGTGCTACGAATAACCAAAAAGCCAATATAGTCCCAGGAAGAATCAGGCCTATCCATCCACTTAATCATGTAAGAGGAAAATAAAGCAAAGTAATGGGTAAGTAGGCTAGTAATGATTGCTATTGCAACAAACCACTTCAGCGATTTGAGTAATTGTGGTGTAATTTGCTGACGGAATTTTACAAAATAAAATCCCAAAACAAAAAAGAAGAAAAAGTGAGCAAAATCGGCCCAATGGAGATACTGAGGAAAAAAAGGCCTCAAAATAATATTAATCAAAATAAGAGGAATAAATAGCCAGTATATATGAAAAGATAAAAAGGGTTCTTTCAATTTTCTTTTTAAAAGCCAGCGAAATAATGGTAATGCAAAGAGGGTTTGCACAAAAAGATAAGGCAAATACCAAATATGATAGCCTAATAATCCAAACCAAGTAAGGTTCCACCCATTATTGGCGTTGGTGAGCTGATTTGGATAAATTTGTAAAAAGGCTTTAAACGAAAGATAAGTATTCTGATTGAATAAGTATTCATAATATTTTTGGGGAGGTATCAGGATTAAAATACCAAAGAAGAAAGGAATTAATAGTCGCTTGAAACGATCCATCAGAAAAGTTCTTCCTCTTGATTGCATAGCAAAATAAGTACCTGCACCAGATACAAAAAATATAAGAGGCATATGTTAACTGGTTGTAAATAAAAACAACTGGGTTACAAGCTCGCTTTGTGGGCGATTTTTGATATGCCAGGGAAAGAAATCGAAAAATCGAGTACAATGAAAAAGAATCAGTAAGCCAAAAGCCCCAATACGGAGCCAGTCCAAGTAATATAGCCTTTCTTTGCTCATAGGAAGGGAATTCTTAATTTAGGTATTTTGAATACGCCCAAAAGACATTGGTGAGTGGACGAGAGTTGCAGTGACTATAGATCTGCATCTCGATATTGTAGGCAACGGTTTAGGAAGGCCATAAAAAAACCAGAAAAGAAATCAATTCTTTTCTGGCTTGTATTTTACTTTAAATAGTAAATGAGCCTATTTGGCTACCATTGCATTATAGAAGGCAAAGATACTAGTGAGGCTAGCTTCTTTACGGGTAGACAAACGGTTGTCTTTGATAAATTTCTTTACTTCTGCGCGCTTGTCTTTGAACAAGTTCAAGATGAATTTCTTGCTACGACGCATTTTGATGGTTTTGCCTTTGAAAGAAACATAATAAGCATCTTTTCTGATAGCTTTCTCAGTAGCATTACCAATGTTCATTACCTGAACAATTTGAGTCTCTACTCTTTTTAGTAATCTTAGGTCTTTTCCTTTGTACAAAATTTCAAAGAAACCTGGAAGTTTAGTAGCAGTATTGAAATCTTTGCAACGCTCAAAGTAGTGAGGCTCACCACTGATAGGGTTGTTTAGTACAAAAGACTTTAGCTTTCCTTCGTCCAACAAAATCATTTTTGAAGGAGTACCAATAGCATCATTGTCTCTTAGCTTGATAAATACTACTTGGTTTCCTAGGTCAAAACGGATAGGATAACCACGATATACTTTAAGGCCAGACATTTGGTTGATGTACAACACACCTTGACTCCAGTTTTCACTGAAAAAGTGCGTTTGTTGGTTACCATTCTTGTAACTATCATACACCATCAGTTTGTTCATGTCACCGCTGGTTGGCACATTGGCTTGCTGAGAATAGTTGAAAACTCCTTGAGCAAAACCTCCAGTACCACTATTTTGGGCATGAGAGGCTGTAATAAATACAAGTGACGCTAGTACAGTAAGTAAAAATTTTTCCATAAAAATTTAAATTTTCAGAATGAATACAGGCAATTATTGTTTGGTTAGCTTTAATCTCTCCTTCTCAAACTAACTTTTACATAATTAGTTCCATAAGAAAGTGAAATCTGACATAATTGTGATTCAAAATTTCAAATTAACCATGAACTACAAAAGTAGTTAATGATTTTGGTTTAATTGGCCGTAAAGTATTTTATTTTCTATAGAATTCTGTTAAATAATCCTAAACTTAAACAAGGCAAAGATTATTTTCTTTCTTCCAATAATTCTTTGGCAGCTTGGATAGCAGCAGGCACTCTATCATTGTCATCAACTATCGTTTGCAATTCCTGATTGTTCTTGGATGCAAACGTTTTTTTAAATTGAATAACCTGTGTATTAGCTACTTCCTGACTGTTTTTAGGGTTATTTTTAGCAGTGTTTGACCATAATACTTTGAGCTGTTTACAATAAACGGCATAGTAAACCAGTAGTAAGACACTAGAAATTGGCTGTACCCCTATATCTAATTTAATTCCTATGTTCATTTTAAAATAAAACCCTACAACATGTATGGCAGGAGTAAAAGTAATCAGGTTAATACTACCCATGATTAAGAGAAACCCAAGGGAATAGCGATAAAACTTACGGTTTACAAAAAAGCTAATGAGCACTATAACAAAAAGTGCGTAGCCAAAAAATAATCCTGGGCCAAAGAGATAGTTATATAGTTTAATTTGTATCAGGGCATTTATAAAGAGCCCTATAATGATTGCACTAGGGATGAATTCTTTAATATCTTGTTTATTCATAAGTAAGTTTGACTATTTTCCGAAATTTTCAATGTTGGGTATATCATCTGAAGTTTTTTTGTAGCGGATAGCTACCCAAAGTGCGGCAAAGGCCATAACCACGCATTGGGCGAAAAAAACAGGAGGATTGAAACTTGCAATTTGCCATATGACTAAGAAAATGCAAAAAATAACGATGGCTCTCTCTATGCTTTCATTGGTATACCAGTTTCTAATGCCTAGCACAATAGCAACACTTCCCAATCCCCAACCTATAAAACCCGGTGACGATAGGGCTGCTTTAAACCCGTTGAATACCGCAAAGCTCACGCCACCCAAAATTGTGGAAGCCAGGAGAATGATGATGAGATCTCTTCTGGAAAGATAGCTTTCGGCTACTTGTCCAAATAAGTATAATGTAATAGCAGAAACCAACCAATTGATTAACCCATTGGTAACCAAAGGGTAGGTGATGAATTGATACCACTTTTGAGGCGCCGAAATACTGGCACTATCTAGCACGAGTTGACGACCAAGCGAAGGAAAAAAGGCAGTGATGATCGTACCTGCAAACAAAATTATAATGAGGGTAATGATCACTTTGGGACGTTGCTTAAAAAAGTCTGATTTCATAGTTTAATGCTTTATTACCCCCAAATATAGTTATTCCACATCATAAGCCAGGATCAGGCTTTCTATATTAGATACCTTTTTTACTTTTTTTAAAAGTTTTCCAAAAGTGCGGGTGTTTTTGGCGTGGTATATATCGCGCATTTTGTATAAAAATACCTTTGCTTTTTTGATATAGCGTATTTTGTCCCGATACAATTCTTCGTTTTTAATTAATAAGATGTAACGTTTGTAAACCTTCATTCCTGGGCGATAAATCTTACTTTTGCGCACCCGCTCAAATTCACTCTCTACTACACCTGCCTGCAACATAGGGGTAACCGTCTTTTTGATTACATACAAACTTCTGATGGCATCATACAACGAAACAAGGTTATTCCAGCCAACCTGATATTCTATTTGAAACTCCTTTTCTCGTCGGCGATGGATTTCAATAAGGTACTCGGCAAATCCAAGTTTTATGGCTGCTTCCTGCGCTTTGGATAATAGCTTGGATGAGTGTTCCTTAAATACAATGCGTATGTTGGGCAAATACCGTTTGAAGTTCTGGGCATTTACCCAGTCGGTACCAATGTTATAATCGGTTTGTTTGAGTAAGGTGTTGAGACCTTGATAATCCGTAAACTGTCCTTTGTTAATGGCCTGGGTATATTGAAACATTTTGCCAATGACTTCGCTTCCTTGTTTATATGCCTCAAAAAGTGACCGAATAGAATCGTATTTTTTAAGATCTTGTAATACAGTGTCCGCCTTTTGGACTTTTTTTTCTTGTTCAGAGAGCTTATACTTTCGTTTTTCCAGCAGTATTTCCAGGTCATCGATAACTGCAGTGGTAGTTTCTGCTTGAGCAAACAATGGGTGGGCAAATACAGTCGACCAGCCCAAAATGATTAGGTAGAATGCGATTTTCATGGATAATGGTTATTGGTATAAATTTTTGAGAATGTCTCGTGATTTAAACCAATATAATATTCTGAGGCAGGTATTGAAGCATTTCGTAGCTTTTTTTATACGAAACAGCCTTAAGATGGCATAGAAAGCAGCTAAAAGCGATACTTTATAAATTGGCCAAATCAGTATAAAAGAAATGATCCCACTGTAACCCTTTGGTAGGTTTCATTAGAAAATCATGCAGCAACACCATACCCATACCTGCGGCGCCTTCCAACAAGGTTTCTTTGGGAATCCAATGGAAAGTGGCCCCTTCATCTTCAGATTTAGTACCTTTCCAACCCATATATACATCATCTTCTCGAGTATTATTGAGCATTACTTCCAGCCAATAAGCTTTACTTTGCTGAAAGGCTTCTTCCTCAAATACTTGAGCAAAGCGATGAAACATGTGCAGAACCCCCACCACTCCATGGCAAAAACCCATGTCTATTTCGGAAGGGTTATCTTCGTTGACCATAATGCGGGCGTTATCGAGAGATAATCCAGTAGCTTGTAAAATAAGTTGTTTGCCTTCCTGAAAATAAATGTCTTGATTAAGTGCTTTACCTGCATTGAGAAGACTAATGGCCATCCCAGGATCACCATAGCACCAGGCAAGACGATTGAATAAACTAGGTGGTCGATCAAAACTTAACGATTGAGGATACATTAACTTCTGATCATCACCCATTACCCGTTTATCCATCAACCATTGGGCAATCGCTTGAATCATTGTGCGAATTTCTTGCTGTCCTTCTTCAGAAAGAAGGTTTAAGGAAAGCAACTCACATAAATATACCAAAATGGCAGGTTGGCCATGCGAAAGCCCTAAACTATACTCCATATCTTGGTGCATTGTGTACTTCCAGGCAAGGCCTGCTTCGCTTTTAATGGCAGTTTGTTGTAAATATTGCAGACTCTGTTGGATAACTTCTATTAAGACCTCCTTAGAGGTAAAACCATTATGATATTGAGCGATGATAAATAGCACCTTGCCTATAAACCCATGCATCAGGTCATAGTTTTGGGCTTCTTGAGGTAATTTCATAGAAGAAATCACAACCTCTTGTAATCGTGCTAAGTATCCTGCTACTTCTTCTTTATCCAGAATCTCCCGGCTCACCAGATAATTAATCCCCCAGCCTATACCTGCAATGCCCGATAGGGATAGCCCCATGCTGGGATCGATGTTTTCGAGGCAATCGGTTACACATTGGTAGATGACATCCTCAAACTGATCGTCCTGAGTGTGTAGGGTATAATCTGCTAAGAATAAAGCAAGGCCAATTTTACTACTGTATAGGCCTCCATAATTGGATAATTGATCATAATTGCTCACAAGGTCTTGGGCAATTTGGGTGACAATGGTTAAGATGCGTGGAGTATCAGGCGAGTTGTGCATGTTTAGAGAAATTTGATCAATCCAAATGTAATAAACTTTTATAAGAGTGGGGTGATTAGAATGTTTTCATTGATAAGATAACTGCGTATTTGATTATTGATTTTGAATGAGGTAAGTTAACTGTGCTTTAATTTTCTGTTCTAGACTTTGAACCAGGTTTTCTGATTGATGAGTGGTTACATCAAGGTTTATTGCTTTTATGAACAATTTCTGATTCAATGCATCATTTTCGATAGTAAAATGGTCGATCTCTGAGGTGTTTTGTCCAAATAACTGAGGATAAAGCAATGCTAAATTGTTACAACCAAACCCAGTAGCGTAAGCCAACATTTGGTATAAATCATGATCTTCTACTGCTTGATTTTTTTTCCTGATTTTGTATTTGGTATCTGCGATCATTGGTGGGTTTTGTAATAGAATATCAGGTTGAATTAGGCCCACATTTTTACCTGTTTGATTGCTACCCAAGTAGCGTTTGGGGTGAATCTGTGCTTGCCATTCAGGAAAATGTTTTTGGATAAACCCCGCAATAAAATCTTCATAAACAACCTCCATCGGTAGCAAAAATGCAAAATTGTATTTTTGACCTACCTGGTAGTTGATCATTTCGTTGCCCAAAAACATGGTGCACATATCCAATACAGCTTGCTGTGGCGATTGTGACTCGTTTAAACGCACCTTGAGGCAATCTTCATAAGTTGCTGAAGCATTGCTTACTCGTTGTAGCAAATGTAAAATTCGTTGCAAGCGCTCAATGGTGGGCGTATGGCGAGTAATTGAGAGTAGCCAGCGGGTGGTGTGTTTCACAATTTGATTGAAACGGTTATCATAAAGCAGTGGAGCATGACGACTTTGGAGTTTTTGCCAATTGCCGGTAGCCAGGTTTTCTTGTACATATTGTTCCACGGCCAGTTGGCCCTTCAAAAAGTTTAATTCTTCGGTACGTTCTTGATATAGCTGGGTGGGCTGCTCTACCAGTAGATTTTCGGTATAAGAGGCAAATAAAAAAATGCAAATTTCAGGCAAAAGTTGTGATGGAGTAGCGTCTATACGAGTAAGCGAAAACGGAAAACGAATCCGTTGGCTATAGCTTAAATAATAGAGTACATGCTGAAAACATGCTTGAGGAGAAGGGGGAGATGGCACATTGAAAATCTTAGGCAATACTTGAAACTCTACCCCCTCAAAACGAAAAAAGCCTACATAGTTTCGCGCTCTTAAGCGGTTTTCGTCAAAATCAAACAAACGTTGCTGGGAACTCAATTGACCAATGGTTTCTTCGTGAAAGATCGCACGATTTTGCCATACCATATTGAGGTAGCTTTTGAGTCTTTGATTTTGTTCCTGATCAAAAGGTAGAGTAAGGTAATCTCCAAATTCGAATAAGTGCATAATCGAAATTAGCTATTTTTTGGAGATTACCCAAAGTGATTTAATGACTGGATTTATTTTTTATTTTTTGCTAGATGCATTCTTTTTAAGCCAATTTTTAGCTACGGAAGTATACCAGAAGTTAGAGAAGTTTTTGGCCTCAACAATACGTTCATAATATGGCCTTGCCTCGTCCTTTTGGTTATTACGTACATAAAAGTTCCCCATATATACATTCGCATAGGGGTTTTCGGGATGCACCTTGAGCAGTTTGGCTCCAATGCTCTTCACCTGTTTGTCAAACGTATCAAAATTTGTTTTACTCTTGTGAAAAGCCACTTCTTTTAAAAAGAGCAAGTTGTGCATCAGGTTGAGGTGGGCATAACTTTCGTAATCAGGAAATTGCGCGAAAACTTGTTTCAATAGCCTAATACTATAGTAGAAATGTTTTTTGTCATAGCGACTCAAAAAAGATTCGGCCAATGCCTGAGCCAATAGTTTCTTGCGATAAAATTCAGATTTCTCTAAGGTCTTGTTGGCAGTTGCCGAAAATGTTTCTAACAAAGGTATTTGAGGCTTATTGAGGACAAAGTTTTTCAAAAAACTAAGCACAAACAACGAGGAAGTAGCATCGCCATAGATTAAGCGAGCTGGGTCACTCATTAAGTTGTTATTGGCCAATAAAAACAAGGTAAGTTTTTTAGCAGGTATTTTAAGGTAAAGCCCTGAATAACAATCATATTGCCCATAGCCCCATACTAGTTTCTCGCCCATAAAATATTGACTAAAAATACCATAGCCATACGCCAGGTTTTTGCCAAAAGCTTTCATCATTTGGGCTTTTGATTGAGCCGAGATAATTTTGTTTTGATCCAATGCCTGATTAAATATTGCCAAATCACGCACTGTAGATACAATGCCCGCCGAAGTCGAGAATCCATATTCTACCTTACCCTTTACCATTTTTCCTTCATCGTTTAGTTGATAAGGGCTGGCAAATGGCACATTTCGGATAGATTTTTTGTTGACCAATAACCGAGTGTTTTTCAGTTTTAGTGGTTTAATGATTACTTTTTCTAAATATTGCTGAAAACCCATACCAGAGGCTTTGGCGATAACACGAGTTAAGGTGCCAAACCTATAACTATAGTAAAATTGCTTACCAATGTCTCCTTGTGAGGTATGCGAAAGCACGTGTTTGATAAGTATCTTAGTAGTGAAATCTTGTTTGGGGAAGTATTTTCTAAGTGGGTCATCCAAAGATAGCTTACCTTCTTCAGCTAGTTTAAGAACCAATACCGCAGCAAATGTTTTGGTAAGTGAAGCAATGGGAACCAGCGTATTTTGAGTCATTGGTTTTTTTTGAGCTACGTTGGCCCATCCATTATATTCTTCCAAAACCGTTTGATCTTCATATTTAACCAAAGCAGCCATGCCTGGTATTTTAAAATAAGCCTTGAGGGCTTTGAGGTCTTTTGTAAAGGTTTTGATTTGTTGATTGGTAAATTTGTTTGTCGGTTGGGCTTGTACGACAGAGGCCAGGACCAACAAGCTCACTAGCCATGTATATTTAAGTCTTAACATAAATTATAAGTTTATATGGGTTGTTTTCTAATGTCAAGACAAGGGTTACGTCAAGGTGGTTGCATACATTGTGGGTGTTCCAAAGTTTAGGAAAGGATTTTCAAGGTAAAACTATGACAATTGTACGCCCATTACCAAAATATCGTCTAGTTGGCGGTGAATTTGGCCTCCGCCCTGCATCCAGTTTTCCAGGGTTTCTTCCAATATTTTTTGTTGAAATGGCATTGGGTGTTGGTGCATTTCGGCAAGTAATTGTCGGAACTGAGTCACCATAAACTTTTTGCCTTGTGGACCACCAAATTGATCAGCATAACCATCCGAAAATAAATAAAAAGTAGTGGGCTGTGAGATGTCTACTTGATGAGCAGTAAACTCTCGCTTATTTTCTCGTTGTTCGCCCCCTATGGGTAATTTATCTCCTTTGATTTGTTGCATATGATGATCCTGAAAATAAATCAGGCTGCCTTTAGCACTTGCAAAATGTAGCGTTTTGCTGGCAGAATCAATCACTACCAACGATATATCCATTCCATCGCGATTATCAGATTTATCCTGTTTGAGAGCAGTTCTTACTTGAACGTGTAGTTCATTCAGGATTAAATCAGGCTGCCAAATTTTACGTTCACTGATGATATGGTTGAGCAAATCGTTGCCAATGAGACTCATAAAAGCACCAGGTACCCCGTGCCCAGTACAGTCTACTGCGGCCAAAATTTGGTATTGATCTAAGGTGTTGAAATAATAAAAATCTCCACTTACGATATCACGGGGCTTAAATATAACAAACGAGTTTGGAAAGTTTTTTTTCAGACGCTGTACCTGAGGCAGAATTGCCGTTTGGATTCTTTCTGCATAACTTATGCTGGCGGTAATGTCTTCGTTTTTGCGCGATATTTCCTCATTGGCTTCTTTTAAAGTCTCGGCTTGTGCAGTGAGTTCTTCGGCATACTGGGTTAGTTCTTCGTTTTTCTCAACAATTTCATCTTTTTGCTTGACCACTTCAGCGGTTTTTTCTTCCACGATTTTTTCCAAACGTATCTTTTGCTTTTTGATGTTATTGATACGCCAACGGAAGACCAAATAAATGATACCAATGATGGCCAATAAGGCTAATATTCTAAACCACCATTCGGCCCAAAAAGGCTTTAAAATCTCAAACTCTACTTTTTGAACTGTACTCCACTGGCCCTCTTTATTTTTGGCCTTTGCCATAAAGGTATACTTGCCAGGGGCCAGGTTGGTATAAACGGCCTCTCGCGATTTGGTTTCTGGTGACCAGGTTTTGTCGAGACCTTCCAGTTTCCATTGAAAAACTACCTGTTCAGAGGCGTGGAAACATAAAGCTTCTAAATCAAACGAAATGCTATTTTCAAAATAAGGGAGGCGTAAGTTTTTAGGTACAGCCTGCCAGTTTACTACACCTTTGTGGTATTTGTTATATTTTGCACTATCCCAAGGCACTGGTTTCAAGAATAGCTTCATTTGGGCAATGTTCACCACTGGGGCAATTGTTTTGAGCGTATCGGCCTTGGCATTGTAGCGAGAGATGCCTTTGACCCCTCCAAACCATAAATAATTTTTTGAGTCCCGAAATGCTGCTGCCAAATTAGGTTCACCAGCTAAAAAACCTTCTTGTTTACCATAATGAACCGCGGTCTTAAAAGCGCCATTTTCATCAAACTGAATTTTACTGATTCCACTTTGGTGACCTGCCCAAAGATTGTTGTCTTGGTCTGTAACCATAGAGTACAACACATTGGAAGGAAGCTTTACCTTGTCAGTCATATCTACAAACTTCCCATCCTGATGATACATCAGTCCATTGCTACAGGCCAGCCAAAGGCGACCCCATTTATCTTCTCGGGTTTGAATGACAAAATCAGACTTTAGCCCATCTTTTTTGAGATAAACGGTCAGTTTTTTACCATCATATTTTGCCAAACCATTGGGCGAATTCATCCAGAAATTCTTTTGCTGATCACGTCTGATACCAAAAATAAAACCGTTGGGCCATTGAGCCGATTTCCATTGCTCATCTTCAATGATTTTACCTTGATATGTTTTTACGATTCGCCCGCCTGCCAAGGTAAACCAAAGCGTGTCTTGTTCCTGGTACATAGCAGTGGGTGGGGCAGGTAATTGGTATTGAGATATTATATTTTCGAATTTCTTTCCATTAAATTGATAAATACCCGCAGGCTGGAGAGTGAGCGCGTTGAGTTTATGGTCAGATAACTCGAAAAAGCGAAATATTCTGGTATTGGGAGAGTTGGTCAGTGTGAAGCTTTTGATGCCAGAACCAGTAAGTCTTGATATTTGATCGAGAAAGCCAGCCCAAACTTGCCCTTTATGGTCTTCATGAAACGACCAGGTAATGACACTTTTTAAACCATCTTTTTGATTATAGTTTACAAATCGTTCTCCACTATATTTTAAGACTCCATACCCTGAGTTATTGGTGCCAACCCATATATTACCTTCTCGGTCTTGGGTAAATCCAGAAACAGAATTGTGAGGCAAACCATTACTTGCATTGAAGGATTGAAAACCTTGGCCGTCGTAGCGTATACAGCCCGCATTGGTTGAACCAAACCACATATGTCCATTTCTGTCTTCATAAGGACTGAGTATTGGGCCTAAACCGTAAGAGGCGGGCAATTTAATTTCTTTTACTTGGGTTCCGTCGTAGCAAAACATCTGGCGGCCCTGAGATGATGTGGGTGGAGTTGTATACCAAATGTTTCCTTTGCTATCCTGATATAAAATATTGCTAAGGCTTTTTCCATTGAAAACTTTTTTGGGTAAAGCAACAGCTACAAATTGACCGTTTTTTAGTTCGAAGGCTTTGCCCGACGAGGGATTGTATATAAAAAGTTGCTTACGATTTTTTGTGAAAAAAGCATAAGGGGTGTTTCCTAACAACTTCTGATTGGCATCCGCCAAATCAATCAACTCATTGTTTTTTAGACAAGCAAATCTGAGTTGGTTACTACTTACCGAAACGGCCCAGGTATCACCATAAGGAGTACAACCTACTTGAATAATCCGACCTGAACGTTGTTGTTTGAGTGTGGTAAATTTTTGCCCATCGTAACGGCTGGCGCCAGTTTGAGTACCAATCAAAATATTTCCCTGATTATCTTCAGCCAGCGCACCAATATAATAGCCATTTAAACCATCTTTGGGAGTAAATGTTTTGAAGGAATGTCCATCATAACGGGCCAGACCTGCTTGGGTGCCTAACCAAACATAACCCCTTGAATCAGTTAAAATAGAACGAATTTCGGACTGAGGAAGTCCTTCCTCTGTACTATATGAGCGAAAGTAATACTGCTGGGCTTGTAATGAAGAATATGTGAAAAGAATAGATAAAAGTATAGCAATAGTAACGGCTCTATACATATGGTATATGGTGAAATTTACATGGTTTTTCAAAGCGAGGCTGGAAAAGAATGATTGCTTGTACCAAGTTCGTATTTAGGTGTACTTTAAAGTCACCTATTTTGTTGAAATGTACGCAAAAATTAGTCTTTTTTTTAGTTTTTTATCGAAGTCACCTCAAATTTTTGCAATTGAGCCAAGAAATGCAAAAATGAAAGGTGAAACCAAGTAATAGAAGCGATGTGTTGAGCGCTCACTTTCTATAATATCCCCCTTACTTTAGAATTGAAGGTGATCTATTGGAAATCCAAAATTCTTAGGGGCGTCTTACAAAAAAGGAAGTAGTGTCGGCATTGATACAGGTAAAAATGCCCAATCCATTGGTGATATTGGTCAAGGGTTCATTTAAGTTACGAGAGTCTTGCTCAGCACTGTTGTATAGGTCTACATACTCTTGATTAATTTTGAATAATATCACTCGATGTGTACCATATTCAGCCAAAAAGGCGCCTACTACCTGTCGACTATCGCCTCTGATAGGGTCGGTGGGTAATAAATTACTGAGAGCACTAGGATTGATAACTCCTGGGTTTGTTTCAATATTTTCGACCAATACAAAATGATATTCCTGATTGGGATTGCTCCAGGTAACGTCTAAATCCTCAGTTTGGCGGTTTCCAAAATCAATGACACTACGAATAGGAGCAATACGTAAGGTATCTTTGGTAATGGTTAAGCCCGAAGGTTTTACTGGGGCAGTAGTAACAGAGGTAGCCACTTGTTCCTGATACTTTACTTCCAGTGCATAACTGTTTCCTGAAGTAATTACTAAATCAGTGCCTGGATAGTGATAATAACCTGAATCTCCTGCCGAAGGAGTTAAAAGGTAACTTTGTCCATTGGTGCTAATGCGTACTTCGGCATTGTTGATAGGTGTAGGTTGGGTGGTGTTTTGGCCTATGGGTACCAACTGAGTGACTCTTACGTTGGTAACAGGCTGATTGACATATAAATAAGCCTCTACCACCATTGTATCAGGAGTAAGATTATCCGAATTGTCTTGACATGCGGCTAACCCCAAAAATGAGAGGATAAATAAAAAGAAGTGTTTGATTTTGATCGCTTGCATGACAATTAAAATTTCAGGTTAAAAAATAAGTTGGGGGTAAAGCCTAAGTAATTGATATCGGTTTCTATGACTTGGTTGTCTATGATGTCAAACTCCTTGTACCAAATGTTTTTTTGGTTGTACAGGTTGAAAATAGAAATACCCGCATTGGCTTTGGTGAGATCGGTGAGATTAAACTTAAAGGTTACCGAAAAGTCCAGGCGATGATAAGCAGGCAGGCGTATGGCATTTTTTGCGCTAATATTCAGGTAATCATTTGATGTGCCGTCCAACAAATCAACATTATAACTACCCACTGGCGCGGTATACGGTTTGCCCGTGGCATATAGCCAGGTAGCGGCAAAAGTCCATTGGCCCAACTTAAGGCTATTGACAATTTTGAGTTCATGGGTTTGGTCATGGAGAGCAGGATATTCTACATCACTAATTCCTGGAAAATTATACCTTACCCTACTGAGGGTATAACCAATCCAACCACTATAAATTCCGGTTTTTTTCTGAAGTAAAAATTCCACCCCTTGGGCATAACCTGTACCACCAAAGAATAAGTTATTGGTATTAATGGTTTCGCTGGTAGGAGTAAGGCGTAATGTGAATTCTGACAGGCCTGTGAGGTCTTTGTGATAGGCTTCTACATCAAACAAAAAGAGAGGGGTTTCATAGCTAATACCTGCAATATAATGCACTGCGTTGCTCACGGGGTTATCCTGGTTATCGGCTAGCAGCCAAAAATCGCGACTTCCCTGCGAAATATCTTCTCGTACAATGCGATTCATAAACTGGTAGTACTGTCCCCAGGCAGCTTTTAGCTTGATACGTTTACTCAGTTGAAAACTAGCCGAAGCTCTGGGCTCTATATAATATTGGCTGGTAACGTCAAAATGACTTCCTCTAACGCCAAAATTAAGGGTAAATTGAGGGGTTACTTTCCATTGATCCTGAACATAAGCTGCGGTGAGTAAACCTATCCCATCCCGTTGCAAAATAGGCACCGTATCATTCAATGAATAATCGTAAGCAATGTCATTGTAAGTAGCTTGTAAGCCAAACTCCAGCTTGTGCTGGGCCGATATCAACCATTCATTGTCTATCCTGGCCGTAACATCCTGTAGTTGGTTATCTTCCAATGTGCCTATGGTAATGGTAGTGCTGGTGGTATCGGCACGATCGATAATGATATCTGTATCGCGATCTCGGTTGCTAAAATAGCGAGAATAGGCTACCACGGTATTGGTATAAAGCCGACTGTTCCATTGGCGGGCCCATTTGAGGCTAGTACCTTGATTGCCCCAATTGCTAAAGTCTTTGGTATCAAAAATAATATCTAGTGAAGGGAGTACAATGCTTACCTTACGCGAATTGTCCAGGTTATCTTCCCCACTATAATACGACAGCGCAATCATATCTTTGGCAGTAGGCTTAAAAGACAGCTTGGCGTTGAAATCATAAAAGTAAAAAGAGGGCTCATTATCTACTTTTACAAATCCGTTTTCCTGAGGCGTTTCTTCCGCATTGGCCACCAAATCAAAAATATTTTGGAATAAACTACTTTTGAGGATATCGGTATAAGAACGCCGTCCTGCAATTAGCAAACTGGCTTTGTCTTTTATAAGCGGAATTTCTACAGTGGCATTGGCACTTAATAAACTCACCCCTCCTTCAACCCCTACTTTTTGGGTGTTCCCACTTTTGCCAGTGAGTTCCATTACACTGGACAAACGCCCACCAAATTGTGCATCAAACCCTCCTTTATAGAGCTGAATATCCTTGATAGCATTAGAGTTAAACGCACTGAAAAAGCCATAAAAGTGGTCTACCTGATACACTGTAAAGCCATCTAATAACACCAGGTTTTGGTCGGGAGTACCCCCTCGTACAAATAAACCAGCGGAGGTTTCATTGGTACCGCTTACCCCTGGCAAAAGTTGCATAGAGCGGAAAATGTCTTTTTCTCCCAAACTGGGCAAGGTCGCGATTTGGGCGGGAGAGATTGAAATTTGGCTGATATTTTCCGAAACCTTCATCAACTGATCCTTTTTATCGGTAATTACTACCTCTTTTAATTCATTGTAATCAGGGTTCAGCTGGATAACCAACCGAATTTTGATTGTTTCAGGAGTGAGTGTGATTTTAGTGGTTTGATATCCCAGATAACTAATGATGAGCACTCCACTACTGGGTACATTAAATAAGGTAAAGTAACCATCGGTATTGGTACTGGTGCCATTGTTGGTACCCTGTACACCAATGGTAGCATAGGGAAGACTTTCCCCACTTATTTTATCTTTTACAATTCCGGTAATGGTTTGAGTGTTTTGGGCCACCAGATGGGTAGAAAATAAACAACCGAGTAAAAACAGCCGCAAAAATAATCGGGGAGAGGTTTTCAAATTCATTGTAGAGGGTTTTGCACTATAATTTATGATAAAAATACAAGATTATAAACCCCACGCAACTCAAGATAGAGATTAGTTACGCGAATTGAACATAATAGGTAGTGAATTGAACGGGTAATAGATAATGCTTAGTCAGAAAGTGAAGGTGCAAGACAATGTCATTTAGTTAGTAAAAAGAATGTTGATTAACGAACGTTGATCAACGATTTTAGAAGGAGGCTGGCGCTCTCTAACCCTAGAGAAAACCAATATTTCAAAGTTTTTCTTTCATTATTATGTGTTCCGTTAATGGATATTCGATATGCTTTTTTGTCAAGGTGATACTTAACTTAATGACATTGAATTACAAGAGGTATTGTATCGTAGGGCATAGCATAAACGTATTGGTTAAAACTTTTCAGGATTTAATGGATACTTTATGAATAAAAAAATACTATACAAGTGGTCAACCTTAACATTTCTTTTGCTTTTCGTAACTATGATTGTTCGGGCGCAGGATTCTTTGTCATTAACAATCAATGCAAATAACCCTGTGCCTACTTTTAAGCAAAAAGTCAATAAAAAGCGTTTACGCAATGTAATCCTGACTGAATCGGCTATCTATGCTGCAGAGCTGGTGTTTTTACAGTTTATTTGGTATAAAAACCACAAAACTACCCCCTTTCACTTTTATGATGATAATGATGGGTGGCTGCAAATAGACAAATATGGTCATGCATTTGGAGCTTATCAGGAAACCGCCAAAAGTTATGAAGCACTTCGTTGGGCAGGAGTGAGCAATGCTAAAGCTGCCTGGTACGGAGGACTGGCGGGCTTTATGTTACAATCTCAACTAGAGATTTATGACGCTTTTTACGAAGGGTATGGGTTCTCAGTGGGAGATGTAGTAGCCAATGGTTTGGGTTCCTTGCTATTTGTTGCCCAGCAAATTACGCTACAAGATCAACCCATAAAAATGAAGTTTTCTTATAGTCCTTCAGGATACCCTCGCTACAACCCTTTTTATTTGGGGGAAAATCAATTGCAAAGCTTCTTTATGGATTACAATGCACACACCTATTGGTTGTCATTCAATGTACCAGGAAGCAACGGGGAAAAAAGTTGGTGGCCAGCCTGGCTTAATATAGCAGTGGGATACAGTGCCAATGGTATGCTCGATGAGTTTAAAAACCCAGCTTTTTTACGTGGTCAGGCAGTGCCTGATTTACCCCGTTATCGCCAGTATTTACTTTCATTAGATATAGATTTTTCTAAAATCAAAACCCGAAGTAGGTTTCTAAGGAGGGTATTCAACTTTATCAATTTTCTGAAAGTGCCTGCACCCACTCTTGAGTGGAATCGGGTGCAAGGCACTAAATTTCATTTGGCTTATTTTTAAAGCATAATTTCTATATCTCGCTTCTCTAGTTTAGCAATCTGATGTTTTACTTTCTCTGCTTCTAATGGATTGTTTCTTAGATCTATAGTGCAATTGACTACCGCTGGATTATTCACTAAATCTTTTAAATCCTCAATATTGTTTTTTTGCAAATTTAAGAGCTGTAGGTGAGGCAAATTCTTTGATAAGAAATTGACCCGATCCAACTGATTCTCGATTAAATGAAGCTCTTTGATATGACTCAAATGACTAATAGGAGACCAATCTTGTACCGCTTTCATTCTAAAAGCTCCCTGACTAATGCCCTGAAGATGTAAATGTTCTAAACTGTGTAAATGACGAAGGGCACCAATTTCGTTTTCGTCTATTTCATGATTCAATATAGTGAGCCTTTTGAGCTGGGTGGCAAACTGTAGTCCTTCCAGGCTGGTAGCGTCTCCTTCAAGGCCAAAAGTAAAATGATTACGAGGAGGAGTTTCTTCCAACGTGAGTGTTTCGAGTTGCCATAAATGGCGGTAGGTAATAGACGCATCATAAGACAAGTCTAGTAATTCTCTAATGGATTCCTGTAAAAATTCATCAGGCATAGAAACCTTACGATCCAAAATAAGACTTCGGAATCCATACTTTAAGCATAAATATATTTTAGAGACCTGGTCAGTCATTTTTTTATGCAAATCGCCAGGCACTCCAATTTTGCTCATAATCTGGAATGCAATGTGATGATTTGCCTCATCACTGCTATTCAATAATCTCTCAAGTTGGGGACGATATTCTGTCTCAGCTATTAATTTGTTCATCGTGTTTATGGGCTAATTGCGATTATTGCTTTGTGATAAAAACATACATTCGTAAAAATGGTTTCTGATAGACATTATCAAGACCTACAGTTTACCTCAAATAACTAAGAAGTTGGAAGAGATGAGAACTCATCTTCTGGGTAATGGTGTAGGCGTTTTACGCTCAACTTATGACTCATAAGTAACCAGCTACACCTATGCAAATCGAGTAATAATGATCTTCAGGGCTTCTCAAGCAAATATTAATACATACACATGTATCTTCTAATTTAAAAAAACTTATGCAATGTTAAAAGTTTGAAAGGAGAACAATTTTGCTGTGAAACATAATCATAAAAATTGTTCTTAAAGGTTTAACAAAACTTAACATAAAAAAAGGTTATATCTTAGAAATACCTCTAAAATATAACCTTTACAAAACGAATCGAGTTCGCGAGTCAGTATGTGTTACACAAGTTTTAGAAAATTAATCTTTTACCCATTGTGGCACACGACCAGGTGTATAAGGAGCACCCGCGTTTTCCAACGCCTTCTCAATTTTTTTAATGTCTTCATTGACAATCTTTTTGAGTTGGGTAAACACTTTTGCAAAATCTTCCTCCGCAATTTTCAGATTTTCTTTATGAGTTTTAGTTGGAGGAGCTGTCGTGTTAGATAATTGATAGTTTACAGTACCAATACGTCCAGCTACTGAAGGTGGTGTTTCAAACTGACGACGGCTCAAGCTATAATCTCCATTAAGTGTACGGTTAATACTTCTCAATTGCTTGTCTACTTTACGAATATCTTCCAGAGTTTTGATCGGAACATTAGGCGCATTGATCACCGCTACCCGCATGTGACGTACTTTATTCTGAAGTTCACGACGTAAATTGTTAGAGCTTGAAAGTGCCCGACGCAACTTGCTCAACTTACGATGGAAGGCCATTACTTCCGCTCGATTAGTTACTGGAAGCGTAGTGTTGTTTAAAGGCACCACTTTAAAGTTTTGAGCAGGTACCATTTCAGTATACTTTCCATCTACCACTTTGCCCAAGCTTACTTTATAAGTTCCTGGTGCTACAAAATGACCTTTAGGTGCTGATTGATAATAATCCAAAGTAGGGTAAGGAGTCAAGCGAGTAGGGTCAATAGCTGGAAAGCGTAAATCCCACGCAATGCGCTTGATACCTGCCCCCGCTGAAGTTCTCATTCTGCGAATTACATTACCCGATTCATCAGCAATTGTAAATAATAAGTAAGGTCTGATTTCGTCATCTTCGGCACGCATTTCGGCAAAAGACGGATATTTAATGTCTTGCTTGTTTTTGCGAGCTTTTGCTTCTGTTGCTTGTCGTTTTTGGCGACGGGTTTTTAGCGACTTCTTTAAATAATAGGTGAACGTTGCGCCAAATGCTGGATTGGGAGCAGCATAAAAGTTGTGCCCTTGGAAACCAGTTTTACGAATACCCAGTGGAGTAGCTACATGATAAAGCAAAGCATCTTTTACTGGGAAAATATAAGCATCCTTGGCTAATAGTTGTTGGTTGGTTTGGCGAAGTGGCGTATAGTTATCTAGAATATAGAATCCGCGACCAAAAGAAGCCATTACCAGGTCGTTTTCTCCTTTATGAATTTCCATATCACGAATGGCTATGGTAGGAAGACCTGCTTTGAGTTGTATCCAACGCTTACCACCATCATTGCTGAAGAAAGCGCCAAATTCGGTACCCACAAACAATAAGTTGGGGTCTACATGATCTTCCACAATGCAATATACCGACCCTCTAGTGGGTAAATTAGCAGTAATTGATTTCCAGCTTTTGCCCTTATCGGTACTTTTGAATAAGTATGGCTTAAAATCTCCACGTTTGTGGTTATTGAATACCGCATATGCTACATTTTCGTCGTGTTGAGAAGCCAATAATGCGTTTACATAAGTCATGTCAGGCACTCCGGCAAATTTCTCAATCTTGCGCCAGTTGGCTCCATCATCTTCCGATACTTGTACCAAGCCATCATCCGTACCTACATAAAGTACGCCTGCCTTCTTGGGAGATTCGTGCAATGCGGTAATGTTACCAAATATAGATGTAGAAGCATTTTTTCGAATAGCGTCTACACTCCATACCCGGCCCATCATTTTCATTTTATTACGATCTAGTTGACGTGTGAGGTCAGGACTAATGGCCTTCCAGGAGTTACCTCTATCAGTACTTTTAAATAGCTTATTGGCTGCAAAGTATAGGGTTTTATTAGCATGTGGACTAATAAATAATGGGGCATCCCAGTTCCAGCGTAAGCCTGGTTCACCTTTACCAGCTAAGGGCTTGATACCAATACGCTCGCCACTTTTTTTGTCAAATCTAACCAATCCACCATATTGAGATTGGGCGTAAACAATATTTTCGTTTTTAGGATCTACCTGAGTTTCAAATCCATCTCCAAAAGTACTAATCTGCCAGTCAGAGTTGGTTATTCCCATATCGTTGTTGGTGCGCGAAGGGCCAACAAAACTAGCATTGTCCTGAGTACCACCATATACATTATAAAATGGTTTGGCGTTGTCAGTTGTTACTTTGTAAAATTGGGTAATGGGTAAATTGGGCTTGAATAACCAGGTTTTGGCTCTGTCAAAAGTTTCATACAGACCACCATCACATCCAATGAGCATATGGTTGACATTGTTAGGGTTAATCCAAAGGGCGTGGTTATCTACGTGTTTTAAATCTTCACCAACTCTTTTGAAACTACGTCCACCGTCGTAAGTTACCATTGCGAAAGTATTCATAGAATACACCGTATTGATTTCGGTAGGGTGACAATAAATTTCCTGGTAATAGTTACCACTACTATTGTAACCACTCATTTTTTTCCAGCTTTCACCCTTGTTAGTAGAGCGATAAAAGCCGCGATTATTAGGCTTACCTTCTACAATGGCATAGACATAATGATTATCAACTGGAGATATCGCCAATGCTACTCTACCAAGCTCTCCGCCAGGAATGCCGTTTTGAATTTTTCTCCAGGTTTTTCCACCATCAGTAGACTTATGAATCCCCGATTCAGGGCCACCACTTAGCATACTAAAAACCGAGCGGAAACGCTGCCAGGCAGTAGCGTAGAGAATATCTGGATTTTTGGGGTCCATTACCAAGTCGCTTACTCCAGTTTTGTCACTGATCTTAAGAATAGCTTTCCAGGTTTTTCCACCATCTTCGGTTTTGTACAGGCCTCGTTCGCCACCAGTACTCCACAGTGGGCCTTGAGCTGTCACATATACTACGTCAGAGTTGCGAGGGTCAACCACGATTTTTCCAATATGCTCTGAGGTTTTAAGGCCTACGTGTTTCCAGGTTTTTCCACCATCAGTAGACTTATACAAGCCATCGCCATAGGCAATACTACGTTGTGCGTTATTCTCGCCAGTACCTACCCACAATACATTAGGATTGTTGGGGTCAATAGTAATACAACCAATAGAGTAAGAACCATAACGGTCAAAAATTGGCTTCCAGGTAGTACCTGCGTTGGTAGTTTTCCAGATGCCACCAGAAGCAGCCGCTACATAATATTCACTAAAGTTGTTAGGGTTTACGGCAAGGTCTATGACTCTTCCTGAAAATAATGCAGGACCAATATTGCGAAACTTTAAACCAGCTACAGTACTGGATTTTAATTGGGTATTTTGTGAAAAGGAGGGAAGTGCCAATAAACAACACAGTCCCAACCATAAAAAACGGGTTCTTTTCATGGAAGATGTTTTTAAGGTTAAAAAGGCTATTTTCAAAGGTTAGTGTAATATAAAGTATCTTGAAAAAGCGCTAAGGTTTGTACGAAAAGTAAAATTAATAGGAATCGACGAATGGGATTGGTAAGAAACTGTTAAAATGACTAAGTAATTAGCGAAAATAGTAAAAAGAGATAGGATAGGTGCAAAAAAAAATCAGGCGAGAGAATAATGATTCTCCCCCTGATGTAGAACGCCTGCTAACGTATAGTTTATCAAAGTAAATCGTTTAATATCTTTAACTAAGTAATGTATTAAAACAACTTAGTTTATCTATATCTAGATTTTGTTTGTCTTAGTTGATAGAGAGAATGTGTTTCTCTCAGCTATGATACAAAGGTAATGGGTTTTGTAGTTCCAGTAAATAGGTTGTTTTTGGGAAGTTGTTTGAGTGTATCCTGCAACTGTATAGGTAAATTACCTATATACATTGACTAAACCAATTTGTGTTCAATCGCAAATCGCACAAGTTGCACGTTATTTTTTAGGTTGAGTTTCTTCAGAATATTAGCCCTGTGATTATCTACAGTTTTAGAGCTGATGTATAACTTATCGGCAATTTCTTTGTTGGATAAGCCTTCTACCAGAAAGTGTAGTACCTCTTTTTCACGGGCAGATAATTGTGGAATGGAGGGCTTATCACCATTTACAAAACTATTGATGATGATTTGAGAAATATCCTGGCTGTAAAAACTTCCCCCTTGATGCACTCGGTTAATTGCTTCAATGAGTTCGTTTTCAAGTACATCCTTGTGTAAAAAACCATCAGCCTTTGCTTCTACCGACTTCAATACATAAAATTCTTCCTTGTGAGAACTCAACATGATTACCTTAAGATTGGGATATTTGTCCTTGGCTCTTTTGGTGAATTCGATGCCATCCATTTCGGGAAGGCTTATGTCACAAAGTACTATATCTGGTTGATTTTGGCCCAAAGCCGCCAGTGCTTCGGTTGCACTGCTGAAATCTGCTAAAATTTTGATGTCGTCAAATCTTGACAATATTTTGGATAACCCTAATCGGACCAATGAGTGGTCGTCAATTAAAAATAATGTAATCATAGTTCTACAGTCATAAAATTTTGGTGGTAAGTAACAGGCATTCTCATAATGTATAGTATTTTGAATCAGTAAAAGATGTAATTACATCAATAGACAATTATACAAAATAACTATCATAAATAACTATGTTTCAGGGATTAGTAGTGAATTTTATGCCCTTATTCTCCTAAAATAATAATTTAGAATAGATAGAAATGTATGCAAAATACCCTAAAAGCCTGTTTACTGCTATATGAGCCTGATAGCTACATATTAGTTTTTAATCAAACTAATTGAAAATCAATGGAGTGGTTATGTTTTAGCTTCCAAAGTTAATAAAATGTCTTGAAAGGTCATAAAGTCACTTCTTATGGGAGACTTTTTAACAAATACAGCCTATGTATTAATCATATTATCAAGATTTTGGTGTACCTTGCGAGTTGTTTTGTACCAAGTATTTCCTCAATTATGACAGATTATTGGGCTTTTTTAGAAGAAAGCGGAAATAGTAATCTTAATTTTGCTCGTAAGGGCACTTCTTCACACTTTATCATCAATGCCATGGTGATTGAAAGTAGGGTAGTGGAAGAGGTAGAGGCAAAAATTCAGGAAGTACTTAATACCATACAATACAACGAAGAAGTCACGCCTAATCAAGTACCTTTGTTTGATAAGCAACAACCTCAAGAGGTATTAACTTCTATGGCTAATAATCACGAGGCGCGTATTCATTTATTACAAAAGCTAA
This sequence comes from marine bacterium AO1-C, assembly GCA_001890965.1. Classification (GTDB taxonomy): domain Bacteria; phylum Bacteroidota; class Bacteroidia; order Cytophagales; family Microscillaceae; genus Microscilla. The sequence goes on from MLAY01000011.1 coordinate 141,883, forward strand.
TTGAACTTCCTTTCTTACTGCATTATATTGTAATTGATAAACGCCAATTGTCAAAAGATGATTTTCGCCACTGGGTACGCTTCTATAAGATGCTTAACACTGTAGCAGATGATACTTTTTTTACTCAGTTTCCTCAACTAAAGCTCGTAGCTCCTCCTACAGATCGACAAAGTAAATTTGTGCCAAAATTTGCCCGTTATATCAAAGGTCGTCACGTACCCGATTTGTTTTCAGATGCCAACTTTCGTTTTGTGCCAAAAACTGGCGGATTGCTATCACAACTGGCTTTTTTTCTGACCGAAACGTTGACTTATAGCTACGAGGATCGCCTTAAAACCGAAATTACTAAGTTGTTTGTGCAAATGCTCAAACCTAAAATTATCCAAAGTTTTTCGTACACACCTGATTACAATCCCTTTTCTCATGTGTTTTCTTAAGTAACAGATGTTTATACAATGTATAAACAATAATTAGGGCTGTTTAAGATGCTTAGTGGAGACAGTTTTATACAGGCTGGAAACGCTTAAATTTCCTTTAAGACATTGTTGGGTATTGGTACAGTTTATGAGCCGTTTTTTGTAAGTTGTGCTTGCAAAGAAACAAGAAAATGGGTTGAAAATGAGAATCTTAACGATTGTATGTATTGTAGTAATTCAATGGATTACATTTGGCAAGGCAAGTGCTCAAAAACTTCTTAAACTTGATCAGAATTCAGCCATCATAGATGTTGCCCATTTTGCTGGTTTTTTTAAAGATACAAGTCGTCAACTCACCATCAAAGACATCGTAACCCCTTCTATTCAAAAGCGTTTTCAACTCAATTCTAAAGGAAATAAAAATTATGGGCATGGTGGAGCTATTTGGTTTAAAATTCTTGTACAGGCTACTCCTGGCTTGTATGTGCTGGAATTGAACAATGCCTCAGTAAATACTCAAGAATTGTATCATCTGCAGTCAGATGGTAGTTTTCAGGTTACTAAAAAGAGTGTTTATGCCCAACGCTCCATTAAAGCTACCAGTCCGCTTTTCAAAATTCAGATTAATAGCAAAGCACCTCAGGTATTGTATTTTCGATGCTTTACCGAAAAAACTTTAATGTTTCCGCTTTATATAGGAACTCCTGTAGCTTTTATTGAAAAAAATCACCAAAAAGATTTATTGCATGGAGGATATTTTGGGTTAATGCTCATTATGATCCTTTACAACCTCTTTATATACTTCAGAACCAAAGAAGTAGCCTATCTATATTATGTGCTCTATGCGCTCAACCTCACATTGATGGTGGCTGTGATGGCGGGACACGCACAAGAGTTTTTATGGCCCAATCACCCCGAATGGGACGATTACGGACGCATTCCTATTATTTTTATTGGGGTGTTTACCATTTTGTTTGCCAATCGGTTTTTATATACCAAACGTTATGCTCCACGCCTCAGAAAGTTATCCTATTGGCTTTTTGTACCTTATATAGTTGTAATTTTTATTGGTTTCTTTTCCTTGGGTATTTCTACCAAATTACTTCGAATAGTAGCATTACTCACCATTGTTTTAATGATTATTACTGGCGTAGTAGTGGCATTGAAAAAATATGGGCCTGCCCGGTTATATTTGTTAGGTTGGAGCTGTGTGCTTGTCTCAGGTACTTTTATCATATTAGGATATGCCAATGTGTTGCCTGTTGGCCTTGATAATATTTTCGTACTCGAGCTTGGTTCTACAGGAGAGGTTCTCTTGTTTTCTTTGGCACTGGCCGATCGGATTAATTTTTACCGAAAAGAAAAGGAAAATGCTCAGAAAGAAAACGAACGCATTATAAAAGAGCAAAATGAGTTTTTGGAAGCGGAAGTAACCAAACGCACCAGTGAAATAGAGCAGCAAAAAGAAGAGATTTTGTCGCAAACCCAAATACTTACCAATGCCAACCAACGTTTGCATTTGGCCAGTACCAAGGTCAAAAGCAGTATACAGTATGCCAAACGTATTCAGTTGGCTTTGTTACCTATGCAAAAACTATTGGCCAAGAAAGATCTGGGATTTTTTGTATTATACAAACCTCGTGATATAGTGTCAGGTGATTTTTATTGGTTTGCCGAGGTAGAAGATAAAAACCAATTGATTGTGGCAGTAGGGGATTGTACGGGGCATGGTGTACCAGGAGCCTTTATGACCATTATGGGCAATAACTTTCTCAACCAAATTATTAAAGAAAACAAGTTAACTTCGCCAGGTGAAATACTGACTGAGCTAGACAGGAAAGTAGTAGATGCTCTAGGGGTAAAGCACAATAAAACAGGCAAAAAGAAGCGGAAAATACGAGATGGAATGGACATTGTGTTTACGTTGATTGATTTTGATGAGCGTAAAGTAATCTTTTCCGGAGCCAAACGTCCATTGTATTATTTTAGAAACCACGAATTAGAAATTATCAAAGGAAGTAAATATCCAATTGGTAGCACTCAGTTTGCCGAAAAAACATTTGATGAGCAGGTCATTTCATTTGAAAAAGGAGATGCTATGTATCTTTTTTCGGATGGTTATCCTGACCAATTTGGAGGGGCAAACAATACCAAGTTTATGCTCAAAAATTTTAAAACTTTACTGAAAACAGTAGAGATGAAACCGATGCCAGCGCAAAAAGAAACCCTGGAAAACACTCTAGAGGAATGGAAAGGAACCCAAAAACAAACAGATGATATTCTAGTTTTAGGGGTGAGGTTTTAAGGACAATAGCTTCTGCAAAAAGAAGAATATGCCTAAACTTTAGAGATGTGAAATGGGTTTAGAACTAGACTATTTATAGATACACTTATTATAGGTTTTGATTATAGAGATGCGTTGTTTGAAGACTGGTATAATTTGCGTAGTAATTTGTATAGGTACACTATTTACTTTAGTGGCTCAGGCCCAAAAAACAGTATTATTAGACGGCACCAAACAAATCAAAAACCTAGGACCAAACCTTCAATACCTTCGCGATGATTCTCAAAAACTGACCCTTTCACAAATCTTAAGCGCACCTTATCAGAAAAAATTTATTGCTCACAAAAAGGATAATCTAAACCTGGGGCCAGGAGAGGCAGTAGTATGGATTAAACTTAATATAAGAGCCAATCGTCCCACCAAATATCTGTTGGAGTTTGGAGATACAGGGGTAGAAGAAATCATTCTATTTAAGCAAAACAAACAACAACAATATGTCCCCCTTGATACTTTGGGAGATAATATGCCCTACTACCATCGTCCAGTAAAGGCAACTAAATTCTTATTCGAACTGGACATCAAAGATCGCAAAGTACATACAATTTATCTGAGGTGTTATGCTTTTGAGGTCTTGACCTTTCCATTGCGTATTGGAAGCTATAAGGCTTTTTTGGAAGACAACCATCAGACTGATTTCATTATGGGTGGGTTCTACGGCGTAGTACTGATTATGATTTTTTATAATCTATTTATCTTCATCACCACTCGACAGTTATCTTATTTGTATTACATTTTTTATGTGATTTTTTCGGTATTAACTACCAGTACGCTTAAAGGACATGCCTTGGAGTTTTTATGGCCTAATCAGACGATTTTAAACGATTGGGTCCCTATTTATGCGATTATCACTGGTATTTTTGTAGTACTTTTTGCCAATCGTTTCCTAAATACTAAAGTCACTGCTCCTCGTTTCCGAAAGCTGTCTAATATATTTTATGTATTGTTTGCCCTGGCGTTTATCATCAACTTCTTTTATGCACCAGCGGCAATAGGTGTTACCTTTTTGGCAATTATTACAAGTAGCATTTTTGTAGTTATACTAGGTGTAGTAGTCTTGCGTAACAATTATCATCCAGCGCGTTATTACCTCATAGGCTGGGCTACGTTGGTAGTAAGTCTCATATTGGTGGCATTTTCTAATATGGGTTTTCTTCCCTTCGATACTGCCTATAGTTATGTGATAGAAGCAGGGATGACTTCTGAAATTCTGCTTTTTTCATTGGCTTTAGCAGATCGGATGAATTATTACCGCAAAGAAAATGACAGAATCATAAGAGAGCAAAAAGAGTATTTGGAACACGAAGTAACACAGCGTACCAAAGAAATTGAACAACAAAAGGAAGAGATTTTAGCTCAATCTCAGACGTTGGAAGATTCTAACCATTATTTAAAACAAGCCCATACCAAGATTCAAAGCAGTATTCAATATGCCAAACGCATTCAATTGGCTTTGTTACCCATGCAAAAACAGTTGGCCAAAAAAGATTTGGGCTTTTTTGTATTATACAAACCCCGTGACATTGTGTCGGGTGACTTTTATTGGTTTGCTGAGGTAGAAGACAAAAATCAACTCATAGTACTGGTGGCCGATTGTACTGGACATGGGGTGCCAGGAGCCTTTATGACGATTATGGGTACCAACCTACTCAACCAAATCGTAAAGGAAAATCGGACAACTTCCCCAGGAGCTATATTAGAAGAACTAGACAAAAAGGTGGTGACTGCACTTGGCGTACGTACGGGTAAATCTACCAGAGGAAAAAGCAAGAACAAAGTACAAGATGGGATGGATTTGGCGCTTTGTCGAATTGATTTTGATCAAAAACAGGTCACATTTGCGGGTGCCAAACGCCCCTTATATTATTTCAAAAATCATCAGTTAGAGGTGATCAAAGGAAGTAAGTATCCTATTGGTAGCTCTCAATATGCTACGAAGCAGTTTGAGGAAAACTGTATAACTTACCAAAAAGGAGATGCCATGTATTTGTTTTCCGATGGATATGCTGATCAGTTTGGAGGAGAACATAATACCAAGTTTATGGTTAAGAAGTTTAAAAGCAAACTACAAGAGATTGAAGCTTCTCCTATGCCCGACCAAAAAGAAGTGCTTGAGAAAACATTGGATACCTGGAAAGGGGAGGAGAAACAAACAGATGATATATTGGTGATGGGGGTAAGGTTTTAGTTTCGATCAATTCTTGCTTAAATTGCCTAATAATTTCTACATCATTAAGAATAGTGACAAGCATATGAGCTTATCCCGAAAAAGCTTTCTTCTTTGGTTCTTTATTGTCCTTATTGGAGGGAAAGCATCCTTCGCCCAAACTCAAAAAAAACTTTTCCTGAAAGATCAACCTGAGGTAATAAACCTGAGCCCCTATCTATACTATTTGTTAGACACTACTCACCAATTAACGTTGAAGGATATTCAACAAACAACAACTCAAAAGCAATTTACATTGAATACTCAACCAACCTTACACCTGGGTAAAGGCAAAAAAACTGCGTGGCTGAAATTTGATGTGCAAGTACAAAAAACGGGGAAGTATTTAGTAGAGTTCAGAAACATACCAATTGAGGATGCTCGCCTATATTATCAAAAAGAAGAAAGAGGTGCTTATGCAATGGTAGACAAGGTTGGCGATAAAATCCCTTTTGACCAACGGAAATTCAAAGTAACCAATTACCTGTTTGAAGTTACGCTTACTCAAGGCAAAGTTCATACGATATACCTAAGGTGTTATTCTAAAGAGCTGTTGCCTTTGCCAATGAGTATTGGTAACTATCAGGCTTTTCTTGAGCATAATCAACCCAAAGATATCATCATTGGTGCTTTTTATGGCATTATGTTGATGATGATCTTTTACAACTTTTTCATCTTTGTTTCTACCCAGGACCTATCCTATCTATATTATATATTATATGTTGCTGCTGGACTTATGTCAGCAGCCACTATCAAAGGACACTCTTTACAATTCTTATTAGGTGACCAGGTAGCGTTCAACGACCTCATTTCAGTTTGCTTTGGAAGTTTTGGTTTGTTTGTGGTATTGTTTGCCCAAAGCTTTCTCAATGTCAAAAAATACTACCCTAAAACCATCAATATATTCAGGGTTTTTTATGGGTTATGTTTGGTAACGATTATTACCGATTTTTTCAATAATGCTTTAGCCATTACTCTTACTCAAGTCCTTTTGCCTTTTGCCGTTTTGTTCGTGATTACTTTGGGGATTATGATCTATCGCAAAGGTTATAAACCTGCGTCCTTTTACTTGCTGGGCTGGTTTGGAATGATGTTTTCAAGCATTATGCTAGCGCTTTCCAATGCGGGTTTGCTGCCATTTGGGAGTTTTGATTATTACCTACTTGAATCGGGCTTGACGGTGGAAACCCTGCTGTTTTCATTGGCACTAGCAGATCGGATCAACTTTTATCGCAGAGAAAAAGAACAAGTACAGTTAGAGAATGTACGGATAATTCAGGAACAAAAGGAGCATTTAGAGAATGAGGTGCGTAAACGTACCAGCGAGATTGAACATCAAAAAGAAGAAATTACCCAACAAGCTGAAGAACTAAGAACCAGTAACGAAAAACTGGCTGAACTGACCAATTTTAGGGAAGAACTTTCCCACATGTTAATTCACGATGCCAAGCAACCACTATCGCCTTTAATAAATTTTGCTGATCCAGGAGTGCGTAAAGCGGCTGGACAAGTATTGGAAATGCTGGAAAACGTGCTTGAGGTGCAAAAGTTTGAAAATAATGAAGTAATACTGGCCAAGATGGCGGTAGTTATTGGAGATTTAATCACGGTGGCTATCAATCAAATGCGGCATTTGGCAGATGAAAAACTTATTACCATTAAAAACAACATTCCGCTGCACTTGGTGATTGAGGTGGACCAGAGCTACATTACCCGAGTATTTACCAATTTACTAAGCAATGCCATTAAATACACTTCTACTCACTCTATTATCAAGCTAGAGTCTGAGCTAGTTTCAGATCAGGGGTTTTTGAAAATTTGGGTAAAGGATAACGGCAATGGAGTTCCTTCTGAATATAAAAATACCATTTTTGAGAAATTTGGCCGGGTAGATAAGCTAGACCGCCGTTCTACTGGGTTAGGGTTGGCATTTTGCAAGCTGGCGGTTGAGGCCCACGATGGAGAAATTGGGGTATTATCTATTTCTGAAATAGAAGAGCTAGGCGAGAAAGGTGCCTGGTTTTATTTTACAGTACCATTGGCCAATGCAGAAGAACCCTTACACAGGATTGCAAAACCATCCCCAATATCTACTGAGGACGAGGATTTAGTGAGTCATCAGTTTACTCAGGAAGATTTACAGCAAATCAACCCTTATATCCCTCAATTAGAAAAAATTGCTTTTTACGATGCAGGAGAAATTATGATGCTTTTTCAAAACCGAGATTGGAAAGGAAGTCCTGCTTTAGAGGCCTGGATAGATCGCATTCCTTTTGCCGATAGTGAGGTGCATTACCAGCAATTGCTAGGGTTTTTGAAACAATAAAGTTTATAGAGCAAGTTATAATACAGATCACATTGAATATCCTGAAATACTGCAAATATTGATTGAAATGTGACTGACTTTTTACTTAGAGTCAATTTTCTATTGACAAACTCCTACTCATTTCCCTGAAAACTTTCCTATATTTGTAAAATGTATTAGTGGTAATGGCTGAATTAGAAGTCATTACCATATCTTTTTTAATATCAGAAAATTTTAAATCAAAGCGAAAAATGAGTACTGCAACCGAAGAAAAGGAATCGCTTAACTTCATTGAGGTGAAGATTGAGCAAGACATTGCCAACAAAGTGAATGATGGCAAAGTCCAGACCCGATTCCCGCCCGAACCAAATGGTTACTTGCACATTGGACACGCCAAGTCTATTGTGCTCAACTTTGGGATTGCGCAACAGTACCAGGGAGACTGCAACCTGCGCTTTGACGATACCAATCCTGTAACCGAAAAAACCATGTATGTAGACTCCATCAAGCGAGACATTCAGTGGTTGGGTTATCAGTGGAGTGGTGACGTAAAATATACTTCTGATTATTTTGATCAACTGTACGATTATGCAGTGAAATTGATCAAGGCAGGATTGGCTTATGTAGATGATCAAAATGCTGAAACAATTGCCAAGCAAAAAGGAACTCCTACAACTCCTGGTACTAATAGCCCATTTCGTGATCGTTCGGTAGCTGAAAACCTTCAGTTATTTGAAGAAATGAGAGATGGTAAACATCCAAATGGGTCTAAGGTATTGCGAGCCAAAATAGACATGACTTCGCCTAATATGCACCTGCGTGATCCTTATTTGTATCGCATTATCAATGATGTGCCTCATCACCGTACTGGGGATAAGTGGAGTATTTACCCAACGTATGATTTTGCCCATGGACAGTCCGACTCTATTGAGCAGGTAACTCACTCCCTGTGTACATTGGAGTTTGCCGCTCACCGAGACTTATACGACTGGTTGATTGATAAATTAGAAATCTTTCCATCCAAGCAAACCGAGTTTGCTCGTTTTAACCTGTCTTACACAGTTATGAGTAAACGAAAACTACTTCAATTAGTAGAAGAAGGCTTGGTTAATGGTTGGGACGATCCTCGAATGCCTACCATTTCTGCTTTACGTCGTCGTGGGTATACGCCAGCATCTATTCGCAATTTTGCTGAGCGGGTAGGGGTTGCCAAACGCGACAACCTAATTGATGTAGCATTGCTGGAGCACAGTATTCGGGAAGATTTGAATAAAACTACGGCTCGAGTAATGGCGGTTCTAAAGCCTTTGAAAGTCGTAATTACCAATTATCCAGAAGATAAAGTAGAAACTTTGGTACTGGAAAACAGCCCTGAAGATACTACTTTAGGTGTGCGCGATGTACCATTCTCAAGAGAGGTGTATATTGAGCAAACCGACTTTATGGAAGATGCACCCAGGAAGTTTTTCCGTTTGGCACCAGATCGTGAAGTTCGCTTGAAAGGGGCTTACATTATCAAGTGTGAGGAAGTTATCAAAGATGAAGCAGGCAATATTACAGAACTGCGTTGTACTTATGATCCTAACTCTAAAAGCGGAGAAGACACTAGTGGTAAAAAGGTAAAAGGTGTATTGCATTGGGTATCGGCTCAACACGCGATTAATGCGGAAGTACGTTTGTATGATCGCTTGTTCAATGTAGAGGAGCCTTCTGCTCAAGCCAAGAAAGAAGAAAAAGACTTCAAGGAGTTTATTAACCCTGATTCTTTGGAAATCTTGTCGGATTGTAAACTAGAGCCAAGCTTGCAAACTGCCAAGACAGGCGAGCGATTCCAATTTCAGCGATTGGGATATTTTTGTGTAGATACGCATTACACTACCGAGGATAAATTGGTATTTAACCGTACAGTATCGCTTAAAGATAGCTGGGCAAAGAAAAACAATAACCAGCCCAAGCAAAATCAGCCCAATCCGAATAAACAAAAGAAGAAAAAGGATAAAAATAAAAAAGGTAAAAACAACCATCCACAAGGGCAAAACCCAGCAAAGTCTTGATAATGCTTTGTGGATGAAATAGATAGTATTATTACCCTGGTCAAAATCTTGACTGGGGTTTTTTTGTGTCGTATCATCTCGAGTCTTATGGTAAAGCAACCTTTCTTTTTAGGAAAAAAATCACTATTATTTGAACGCAAATCAGTTTGATACTACAAAAAGCTCTGAATAACCCACAAAGAAGTGCTATGGAAACCAATCATTCAAAGGACAATGCGGCGGTAGATAAGACCGAAGAAGCTAATCTCAAGGCTATGAACCAGGCACTCGAGCAAATAGTGCAGGAGCGTACCCAAAGTTTGCTTAAGATGAACAAAAACCTGGAGCTGGCCAATCGTGAACTAGATGCTTTTATTTATCGGGCCTCCCACGATTTTAGGGCACCTATTGCTTCTATCAATGGATTAATCAATGTAGCCAAGATGGAAGTGAAAGATGAAACGGCACTGGGCTTTTTGGAGGAGATAAAAAAAGTAGTAGGGAAGACTGACAACATGCTGCGTAAATTGCTGATGGTCAATATGATCAATCGCTATGGCTATAGCGTAGAGACAGTTCTTGAGCCCGCAGTTGAAGAAAAACCCCATACCCTGATAGATTTTAAAGCCATTTTGAAGGAACTTCAGGGAAAGTTTCAAGCCCAATTGGAGGAGCACAAAATAGAGTTTGAGGTAGAGGTAGAATCAGACCTTAATTACTATTCAGATGCGGAACTTATTGAGATTATTCTCAATAACATGCTTGAAAACTCCATTATTTATCGGACTAAAAAAGCTGGGGTAGTGCCTTTTATCCGCATTTTGGTGCATAATGTCAAGCAAGAAAACTGTGTCAAAATAATATTCAGTGATAATGGTACAGGCATCCCTAATAAATATTTCCGTAAAATTTTCCGCATGTTTTTTCGGGGTAACGAAGCCGCTACTGAAGGAAATGGACTAGGCTTGTATGTAGTAAAAAAAGCAGTACAAAAGCTACGAGGGAGAATTAGTGTAGAAAGCGAAGTAGGTCGTTATACTACTTTTCATGTGTTTTTGCCAAGGGAATCAAAGTAAGATTCGTTATTCCCAGATCGGATTTTATACTTAATTGTTTCACAATATACTATGTAGCAATTGAGCTATTGTATGCCTATCATTTAGAAATTGAACCACATCATTGCAGCTTGGTTGTCATCGATGCCAATTACTGCTGGGACGTTTTCGCTATCACCTTCCTGAATTGATTTTTTGGCTTGGATCACCGTTCTGTTGAAATAAAAGCGTGTATTTATAGTAAAAGTATTATTCAAGAACTCGGTTTTTAATTCAGTGTACTCGGTGAAGTTGGGTGGAGGAAGCAAATCATCTTTATTTACAGGGCTATACCAATTATCTTTGATTGCTGCTCTTACCTCTGTTTGTACTTCCTGACTTGATTTTTTATAAGCCTCCATACCCCCTTCGAAACCTACGTAAAGGAGTACTTGATTTCTCCATTCAATCTGTTCTTTCTTTTCTTTTTGGCGATGAAAGATCGCCCCTTGAATGATTGCTTCTACAACTTCCACATGTTCTCCTTGTGATAGTTGCCAATGATCTTCCTTCAATTGAAAGACATCTGCCCAACTTTCGGGGGTGTAGTACATGTATATATTATCGAGACATTCATAGATGACTTCAGAGTCACTTGGGTTGTTTTCTTCCAAAGAAACTACTTTGCACCACACAGAGTTGTATTGTTCGTAGGTATAGGTATTAATATTTGAGGAAATCATAAGAGGAGATTAGGTCCTATGATAAAAAAAAATTACAAGGTTTGTTAAGTATTGTATTGCACAAAAATTGGATAATGAAGCAATTAAAGCTGTAGAATTAAATACTTGATCAAATTCTACTATCTAAAATTAAACTTTTTCTCTTACCTCTTTGAAATTTTATTTCCACTAATGCTTTTTTGACGGCTACAATGAAAGCGATCTACCTCAGATGATCGACGTTTGCGATGCTTGGTTTTGCGTCCTTGTACTCTTTTGCGCCACATACGCCACGATTTAGGTTTCATTTCCTGGCGCATCAGTTGAATCACTTCTTGTTCTTTCAAACCATATTGAGTCAAGATGGCATCAAAGGGTGTACGATCTTCCCAAGCCATCTCTACTATTCTGTCAATGGTGTCGTTGTCCAGGGCTTTTATTTTTTTCTTGAATGAATGCATAGTGACAAAACTAAGTGTGCTTGCAATGGTTTGAAAAAAAAGTGAAAAAAATTAAAAATATAAGTTTTTGATTTACAGATGGTTATATTTGAATGTTACTAAGAAGTGAAAATTTTTTCACCCTCAAGCAACCTTTGTGGTTATAATGGTATCTACCCAATAGAACTGAACATATAACCAATACTTAGAAGCTAACCACTTCTAAATAATTTTACTTAAAAACTAATAGCATATAACGAGCAATGTCGAGATTTTCGTCAGAAAAAGCATTGATTAAAGGTTGCCGAAAAGGCAAGCGGCAAGCGCAGCAACAGGTGTACGAGCAGTACTCACCTAAAATGTTTGCGGTATGTCTGCGTTATGTGCGCCATCAATTTGACGCTGAAGAAGTGATGACGAATGGGTTTTTGAAAGTTTTTAGCAAGATAGACCAATTCAAAGAAGAAGGAAGTTTTGAAGGCTGGATAAGAAGAATTATGGTAAATGAGGCGCTAAATCATCTCCGCAAAAATAAAATGCAGCAATCGGAGGTAGATATAGAAAATACCAAAGAGGTAGCCGAATATGCCGAAGCCGAAAGCAACTTAAATGCTGAAGACTTAATGAAATGCGTCAATCAATTACCCGATGGCTATCGTACAGTTTTTAACTTGTATGCCATAGAAGGGTATTCGCACAAAGAAATCGCAGAGCGATTGGGTATTAGTACCAATACTTCTAAATCTCAGTTGTCGAGAGCGCGTGTATTGCTGCAGAAATATGTATCAGAACAGGAAAAAAAAATTTTTAGCTTAGATCATCATGACTAAACATCCAATAGACAAAATTTTTGAAGAAAAGTTAAAGGACTTTGAGCAGATGCCCCGAGCCGCAGTGTGGGATAAGCTCAACGCTCAACTTGACCAAAAAACACCCGTATCGTGGTGGAAACGGAAGGTTGTGTGGTGGTCTACCGGCCTATCTGTTACTTTTCTGACCATTGGGTTGGCTTTGTGGAAGCCTCAATTGACTCCACTACCGGCTCAAACTGCGGCTAAAATGGTTTCTTTACAAATGAAACTCAAAGGAGTGCCCATGTCTACTGATTTTACTGGTAGACAAGCTCCTCAGAAAATAGATATTCTAAAAGATAACCAAGAAAATACTACTACTGACAATATTTCTACACAAAATCCAACGCTGAATTCGCAAGATGGTGGACAGCAAAATACAACTTTATCTAATCTGAGTAATCCACAAAATAAGTTGGATAACGCTCACGAAAAAGGAGAGAAAGTAACTGCTTCGTTGCCAGTAGTTGATCCTCAGCAAGGTAAAGTAATTGCTACCAAGCGTAAAGGTTTGCAAGAAGTAGACTTGGTGTCAGGAGCCAAAAGATTAAAGTTATCTACACAGAAAAGTGCCTTGAAAAACTTACTTCCTAAGCCTAAAGCTCAGCCTAAAATCAGGGTAGTTTTAAAGTTGTCGGAAAATATGGCTGGAAGCCGAGACCAGGACGAGCCAGAAAAGGGATTGAAAAAAATCTGGAAAAAAATCAAAGGCATTGGACAAGAGGATAAAACCAAGAAAAAAACTAAAAAGAAGAAGTCTGGAATACTTAAGTTTCTAGGTGATAGAGACGACTAAATTTATAAAAGGTTAATTTTTAAAACGAACGTTTATCGGTGTGTTTCTAGAACTAACAGGGTATACCACATAGCACGATAAACAACCATTGAACCATATAACTATTTATTAAGCATATGAAATTGTTCGCTATGAAAAATATAGGATTTTTTACCTTAGCTCTGATGTTGTGGTGTGTGACCACTACGCAGGCCCAGGATACCCTGAATATAGAGATAAATGGTAATAAGATTATGATTATTACCAAAGATAAGGATGGTTTGAAGAACCTTTCTCGGGTTGACTTAAATAAAATTGTGGCAGAAGCCTTAAAAAAGGCCGATTCTACTCGCTCTAATACACAAACAAATGAGCCTACTGTAATTGTATATGAACCCAATGATAATTTTAAGAATTATTATGAAAACGAATACGGCAAAAGAGACTTACGTCGTCGTCGTTATCGCCGAAGATCTTATGTGCGAAACTATTTTGCGGTAGATTTAGGGTTTAATAACTATTTGGAGAACGGCAAATTTCCAGACGAATCTGGTAAAGACTATGGGCTGGATGTTTTTGGTTCCCGCTATATCTCTGTAGGTTGGTATCGTCGTACGAGTTTTTTCCGCAGCCCAATTTATTTGACAATGGGAATAGAAGTAAGTTGGAACAACTTTATGTTTCAAAACAACAAATACATCGTACAAGATTCTGCCGCAGTACAGTTTAGAGACTATGCAGACGATAACGGTGGCACTCCACTAGATAAAAGTAAGCTTACTACCATATATGCCAATGTGCCATTGTTGTTAGGATTTAAATTTAGAAACGAATACGGGCGCACCACTTTCCGCTTTGATATTGGAGGATATGCAGGGTATCGTTTAGATAGCTACGCCAAAATAAAGCCTAGCGGTGCTGGTACACAGCGTCCTCATAACAACTACTTTTTGAACAACTGGCGATACGGATTAATGACTCATCTTGGTTTTAGAGGTTTCTTATTATTTGCCAAGTATGATCTTAATAGCCTTTTTGTAAAAGACAGAGGGCCCGAATTGAACGCTTTTAGTTTTGGTATACGCCTTTAATATCTACTAAAAGTACAAGAAATTAAACGTCATATATTCAATAATTCATAAATTTTAAGCCTGATAGTTCTTGACTATCAGGCTTTTTTTAGTCATATAACTGAGTGCCAATATCATTGAAAAGTACATATATAGCATTTGCTTTGGCGAAAATAAAATGGTTTAACTTCGGTCGTGCTAAAACTTATAGTTCAGAGCCATAATGTGCACTTTTTGCTGTTTTTTTTGTGTTTATTACACTAATTTATTGAATGACTAAATATTAGTATATAAATACTAATTATTTGTAAATGCTTGATAATAAGCGAGTTATTTAAATATTAGTGATTTATATTGTCTCAAAAAGAAGTGAAAAGCCAAAAAACCTACATATTTAACTTTACAGCAGTGGGTGTAAAAACCTGTTTTTTTTCTCGCAATTTTTGATGCTTGAACTTACGTTAGGCCAAACCTACTCATTTGTACAGATAGATTTTAATCACTAGCATTGCAACGCAATCAAGCAATAATTAATCTCAATACGATTACGATGACAGTTTTGAAAAGACCTAGTGGCATTAGCTTTGTAAAATTAGAACACTGTAAAAAAACAGATGCAGTAATTGCTCAATGGCAAGGATACTGCCCCCACGATAATATTGTAGAAGGAATGCAAGCTTGTTTAAATCTTTTACAAAAGTCTAAAGCACGACGCATAGTAATGGATACTGCCTTTATGGAAGGCTCTTTTTCTGATTCTTTGAACTGGATGATCAAAACCTGGCTACCAGCAGCTCGTTATTCAGGCCTCGAAAAAATGGCTTTTGTTACTTCCAGAAACATCTTTACTGAGTTATCAACCAAAGAATACGCAATTAAAAGTAAGAGAATGGGAAATGAGCACTTTGGCTCATTAGAGGATGCAAAAAATTGGGTTGCAAAATAAATAGGACATTAATCATAAGCACAAATACAACAAGAAAGCCCTTTGATGCGAATCAAAGGGCTTTCTCATTTACAGGAGTAAATAAAAACTAATATTTAACTCCTATAATTAAAATATCATCAGTTTGAGGAGTATTACCTCGCCAGGTGGTAATCTCTTCATATAGCTTTTCACGTTGTTCTTCCATTGGCAAATGGCTGATAGACAGTAAGTAATTACGAAAACGTTTCGTAAGGTATTTCTTTCCGTTTTTACCGCCAAATTGATCCTGAAATCCATCTGAAATCATATAAAACACATCACCAGGCTTGATATCAACAGTATGCTTTTCAAAAACTTTCTGTAATTTATATTGGGTATTGCTACCAATTGGAAACTTGGAGCCTCTAATTTGATGAATCTCGCCATCTCTTACATAAAGCAAGGGGTTTTTAGCCGCAGCGAAGTGTAAGCGATTACGGTTCTCATCTATCACTATGACACTAATATCCATCCCATCATTTACCTTTGCATCATCTTCTGTATCGGTATCAGATTGTAGTGTTTCTACCAGTTGACTATCCAATTCATACAAAATTTCATCAGGCTCGGTAATACGCTGTTTATTCACCACTCCATCCAAAATATTGTTACCAATGATTGTCATCAAAGCACCTGGCACTCCGTGTCCAGTACAGTCTGCTGCAATCAACACTTTTTTAGGCTTTTTACTAGGCTGGCCTTGGTCATAGTCGCCAAAACGATCGTAACGATTACCTATTTCCGAATACCAATAGAAGTCTCCTGAAACGATGTCTTTAGGTAAATATAGAATAAAAGCTCCCTTGAAACGATCTATAATTTTTTGCTCACGAGTCAGTAAAGCACGCTGAATACGACTGGCATAGTTGATACTATCAGTAATATTTTTATTCTGTTTGGCTAGTTTCTGACTTTGTTCAGCCAATTGCAAACGACTGGCTTCTATACGGGCATTACTAGCACTTAAAATTCGCTTAGATTCTTCAAGAATATCATTCTTAGCTTTCAGTTCATCTAGCGAAGACTCCAAAATGTCTCGGGCTGCTTCCAGTTCTTGCTGTTTATTTTTCAGTTCGCTAATGTCAAAAGCCACCGTTGAGAAATATTTAATAGAGCCATCAGGATTTTTATGTGCTACAATAATCTGGCTGGTAGGTACCTCATAACCATCCTTGTGTAACCACTCCGTTTCACCAATCCAAACGCCGTGTTCCATTGCATAAGGAGTTCCCTCATTCTTGATTAATTCGGTGCTGCGAGGTGTTTGGAATTGGGCAGTTGTCATTTCATTAAACCCATCAAAGTCAGATGGATAACCTAATAAATCTTTACCCCCCTGGTTGATATAAATAATGTGTCCTTCACCATCGTTCATTGCTACCAGGTTAGGCGATGCCTCCAAGATAGATACCAAACGATCTTGTTGTTCCTCTATTTTCTTACGGTAGGTAATGTCTTGAATAGTTCCTGACAAACGTACCGTTTTGCCTCTTCTTTGCTGTGCTTTACCAATCGCCCTTACCCAAATATCTTTCCCTTTGGCAGTCAGCATTTGTAATTCAAGCTCATAGGGTTTACCTTCTTCCAGTGCACGATTAAAATGCTCTCGCATTACTTCTTCATCTCTTCCTTTATAATATTTGAAGAAGTCTTCCAGGGTAGGCTCTAAATTGAAGGGTACTCCATATACCCTAAACATTTGATCACTCCATTCCAGACGAGCTTTTTTCTCATTACGCAAGTCATATTCCCAGGCTCCAACCTTAGCCGTTTTCTCCATACGGCTCAACATGTTCTGTTGTTGCTTGGCCTCTTTGAGTAGTACATCTACCTTTTGGCGTTGTTCAAACTCTTTGGTAATGTCATTGGCTACTGCCAGGAACCCAATAGTTTCGTTTGCATCGTTATGAATACCCGAAATGGTCAACAATACCTTAAAACGGGATTCATCTTTGCGGATATAAGTCCATTCGTTGCGTTCTACTTCTCCTTCCAATGCCTTAGAGAATAACACTTGAATTCCTTTTACTTCCTTTTCAGTCTCCTTGGCAATTTCTTCCGATTTTGCCTCTATTTCATCTGTATCGTGGAGTTTTAGTAAATTTTCTTTGTCTTTTAATTCTTCTTCGGTATAACCAAGCCATTTGGCAGCGGCTGGGTTAAAACTGGTAATGACCCCATCCAGATTGGTAGAGATAATGGATAGCTCCGCACTACGCAACATACTTTTCTGGAAGGAAGTAATTTCTTCCAATTCTTGCTTGGCTCTTGATAGACTTTCGTTGGTGAGCAACATTTGTTCGGCATTGCTACGAAGCTCTCTTTCTGAAGTTTTAATTTGCTCTATTTGTTCCTGGGCTTGTTTTTCCAAGAGTTTCTCATTGGAGACATCCTGAGCAAATTTGATGATTTTGAGCGGTTCACCGTCATTGTTTCTGAGTACCGAATATACACCTCTAAACCATAAGTCTTCTCCGCTTTTGGCAATCCAACGAAATACCCCATCATAAAACCCAGCGCGTTTCACACTGCGCCAAAAGCGTTCATAAATCTCTTGCTTTTCTTCCCGGTCAGGTAAAAAGAAAGAATAGTTTTGTCCTATTACTTCTTCCAACTCATAACCACTTAATCTTAGAAAGAAATCATTGGCATGAATCACATAACCATTCAAGCTGAACTCTACGATCGTATTGAATTTTGTAAAGGCTTCATTTCTGGATTTATACTCAATGTTTTGCCGTTCAGTGTTGGTAATGTCACTGGCAATTTGAACAACCTTAATTACATTGTCCTGATCGTCGGTAATGGGAGTATAAGTACTATTAATCCAAACATCTTCCTGGTATTGATTGATACGCTTAAAATCCCCTGTTTTAGGCATTCCGTCTTGTAAGTCATCCCAGAAATGAGCATAGCCATTGTTATGTTTGGTATACTCATCTACCAAAATATCATGGTGTTTACCCAATAAGTCTTCCCTTTCGTATTTCATCAAATATAAAAAGGAGGTGTTGGCTTCCAGAATATTACCTTTTATGTCGTATTCAGCCACTGCTAAGGTACGGTTGATGGCTGCCAAATGTCCACGTTGCTCGGTTTCTATGCGGCGTAGATGTTCCTGAGTTGCCATCAATTCTTCCATATTTTGTCGCAACTCTTCTTCCGAGGAATGTAAACGTTGATTGGACTCTTCCAGCTCATCCTTTTTGCGCATGTTGTCTGAGATGTTATTGGCAATGGCAATCACCTTAAGCAAACGCTTTTGATCGTTGAAAATAGGGGTGAAGGTCATAGAGAACCAAAGGCTACCTCGACGTTGGGTAGGGAATTCAAATTCACCAGTTTGGCTAATGCCTTGCTTGATGGTGCGCCAAAATATTTTATAGTGCTCTTTATTGTTCCAGCGAGATGATCTTAGGAAAGTCTTGGGGCGTTTAGAAATGACGTCTTCCTTTGTTAGGCCAACATATTTACAAAATAAATCATTGATAAAGGTAATGCGCCCATGGCGATCCAATTCCATTGTACCCAAGCTATAATTGAGCGCGGTAATTTGTCCTTGTAATACTTTCTGTACCCGCCACGTATTTTGCACAAAACTACCTGCAGTTACAAAAATGACTAAGAACACGATGATGAGGTTGATATGAAAGAAAACCTCACTCATTTGATTATGTGCAGGAATATTTAATAATATCGGGAGCTGAGTATCAATCGCTACAGAGATGAGTATGCCTACTAAAAAGGCATATACCCAATACATGGCCTGACGAAGAGGAGCAGAAATAAAAGCCCCTAAGGCGCTTGGCAATCCCCATAATAAAAAGGTACCCGAAGATTTGAATCCTCCCAAAAACCACTGGAAAAGCAGGGGAAGCAAAATACCAGTAGTTAGCAGATAGGCTCTAGGGATAATAAGTTGTTTGCGCTTGAGGAAAAATATAAGGCTACCAATAGTAGTCAAAAAATAGACACCAGATGCGATAGCAAACCAGTAATATTTGAGAATAATACCAGATACTGACCAATACAAACTGGCAAAAATCATAAATGAGCCATAAAGTACAAAGGCGTATTTATAGTTTTTGGTCCAGAAGGAGTCTCCTTCTACACTACCAGAGGTGGCAAATTGTTTTAAACTTCTTTCAAGAGTTTGAATCATGTTAGAAACTCTAAAGTTTTATATAGTGAATATCAGTAAGGGTATTGTGTATGTAGAATATACTTAAACTTTGCTTTTCGGATTAAAAAATGCCTTTTCAGCTCGGAATATAACTTTTAAGTATGTCCTTATAATTGTAAATCTAAACAAATATACACAATTGCGTGTAAGTTTTGCGTTCAAAATTAGTGCAAACTTTCAACTTACAGGATGAAAAATAAAGGAATAGGGGTAAGCCTGAAAATAATCTGTATTTTTGGTGCTGCAAAAATGACAATATAGTCAATTTTTTAAGGAAATCATCATAAACATACAAATGCTCACAAGCATGAAATTTTGCAAATTTTATCTATTTATTGTGACTGGTGTGGTGTTGGCTGGTTTGTGCGGTTGTGAAAATGGTTGTTTAAAAGGACAGGGCAAAACCACAGAACAAAGGCGTGCTTTGGCACCATTTACTGGGATCAAAGTATATGGTTGGACAGATGTGATTTTGGAAAAAGGAAGTGTTCCTGAAGCTACAATAGTAGTAGGGGAAAACCTGGTAAATAATGTAGTGTTAGAGAATGAAACAACCTCGGGTTTTCTGGTAATACGCAACAATAACCAATGCCATTGGTCAAGAGCAGGTGGACAACCTCTTGTTAAAATTAAATACCAAACACTTTCTCAAATAGAACAATGGGGCTTTGGTAATATTTCATCATTGGACACTTTATCAGGCACAAGTTTAAATGTGAGGGTGAGTGGCAATGGTGATGTGAATTTGTTAGTAAATTTAGACAGCTTTGATTGTTCTATGCTAGAATTAGGAGATTTGACCGTAGCTGGAAGAAGTACACGTAGCAACTTGTTTTCACATAATGTGGGTTTTTTTAAAGGACGAAATTTTGTGACTAGCCATTGCACTGCACGTACTCGTGATGAGGGGGAATTTGAGGTGCATGTGTCAGATTCATTATTTGCTACGGTAGAAAGCACTGGCAACATTAGGTATTTTGGCAACCCTACTTTTGTAGAAGCCAACGTAACAGGACTTGGTAAAGTAGAAGCCGGAAATTAAAATTCTCTTATTGAACCTTATTGATCACACTCAGATAATGAAATTTAGTTATTTACTAATAGTAAGTTTGTTATTGACACATACACTCTCTGCTCAAAGACTAAGCATTGATGCTCAGGGCCTTACTTCCTTGATTATTCCGATTAGTACCACCTCACCACAACTATTGACAAGTAGCCCTAAAGGAGTAGAGCTACGTATTATGAAAGAAACCAATGGTAGCGAAGATTGGCATCATTGGTACAAATCTCCTCGTTTTGGTTTGACTGTAATTTATTATGATTTTCGGAATCAGTTTTTAGGAAAAGCAATAAGTCTGCAAGGAGTAGGTGATTTCCCACTAAAAAAACGGGCTAAGCACGATTGGCATTTTTTGATTGGTTATGGAGTAGCTTACCTCACCGAAAACTTTAATAAATTTAGAAATCGTAAAAACACCTACATAGGTAGCCAGTTTAACTATTCTTTTGAGATGATGCTAGGCTATAATTATCACCTTAGTCCTCAAGTGAAACTATCGGCTGAGGCAGGTATTATTCATTATTCAAATGCGGCTTTACAACTCCCCAATGGTGGGATTAATGCGTTTTCTTTGGGACTGGGAGCGAAATATACTCCAGGAAAAACTTCAAAACCTATACTAGATACCGTAAAACCCTTTCAAAAGCCTAAAAAATGGCGATGGAATGTGTTTGGAGGCTTCGGAGTATTGGAACAATACCCCACTGGTGGAAAAAAATATGCGGTATATAATGTGAATGTACTGGGTGAGAAACGAATTAGCCGTAAGCTTAGCTGGTTGGTGGGGTTGGAAGGGATTTATAATAATTTATACAAAGAATATATTCCTGAAGGTCAAAACTTACCAGAAAAAAACAATCCTGGCCGAGGCTCTATTCTAACTGGAATTGATATTCTGATGGGAAAAATGGTGATTATGATTCAGGCGGGCTTATACATATACAAGCCGCAAGATTTTGATGCCATATGGTATAATAAATATGGTTTTAAGTGGCGTTTTTATCAGGATTTTTTCACTTCGTTTGCCATCAAAACCCAATTAGGTGCAGCTGATAATTTTGAGCTTGGGATAGGATACAGGTTTTAAAAAACAATGGAGTCTAGATGGGTTCAACCTATAAATCTAAAATAAAGAAGAGGAAACCCTCTTCTTTATTAAATTGGCTAAACGTAGCAATTGATACTTTGATTATTAATCAAATTAATAAATGCTAAGTCTTAGCATTTCTGTTCTAAGTTTACTCTGTAATTGTACATAATAAGTTCCTGCCTTCTGAAACTTTTGAGTTTTGATCTTTACTTGATTTCCTTGGCTTATCTCTTCATAAACGAGTTTCCCGAACGTGTTGAAAACACTAATTTTTACCTGATCACCGTGCCCTTTAAGGTCAAGCGAGACAACTCCACGAACACTTGGGTTAGGATATAGCTGACTTCTTCTGAAGAAACTTTGTGTTTGTTGAGGTGTGTTTGCTTCTGCAACTGGAGCTCCTGATGGCATGTAGGTAATCTCTAATTGGGGAGTAAGTGCGGTATTTTCAGAAGAAGCAAATGCTGCATCGTTTCCACCACTTTGACTTACAATGAAACTAATGATTTCTCCGCCATTGATTGCTGAGGCATTTAGGTTCCAGGTATAAGTTGTCCCAATTGCGTAAGAAGTATTCAAACTACCTAAGGTCGTAGTAGCATTAGGCTTGTTGGCATTAGATAAGTTGGTTTCTATCCAATTGCTTTGATCTCCCAGAGCAACTACCAAATTACCGTTTCCAGGGTCAGAGCTACAAGTCATTTTTAGTTTTACATCGGTAATAGTACCATTAATTTTGCTCAAATC
Source organism: marine bacterium AO1-C (assembly GCA_001890965.1). Classification (GTDB taxonomy): domain Bacteria; phylum Bacteroidota; class Bacteroidia; order Cytophagales; family Microscillaceae; genus Microscilla. Next base: position 164,126 of record MLAY01000011.1, read on the forward strand.
AAACATGAGATAACTCACTCTATTACCAGCTTCCACTCTAAGAATGTTGTTGTTGAAATTCTTGCTGCCTTGCAGATAAGCATCGTGGATAGGTGATAGGGTAGTAGTTACTGGTTCGGGAACAAGACTTGCATCTATATAATTTACATTGAGCAAGTAGTTACCTGTACCACTGAAATCTAATCTTAAAGTTTGATCTCCAGCAGGGAGCGTAACTCTGGTGTTTAGCGTAGTCCAGGTTTGCCATCCACCAGTACCAGCTACATTTACTGTACCCAATATATTACCATTAGACGAAATGGTAATAGTACCTCCTGACGTAGCACTAGCTACTCGGAAATCCAAGTCATAATCACCTGCTGAAGCAACATCTACTGCGTATTCTACAAAATCCCCATCATTGATGTATCCTACATTTTGACCCCCACCATTGTCGGAGGTGTTTTCATTCTGAACCCCACTTTGGTTGGTGAAATCTTCTGCTTCTATACGCCCTGGAATAGCAATCCTGCTAACCGTTGAGTTGCTAACAGTGATGGTACTGATAGCAGTAAAGTTTCCGTCATTACTTGTACAAGTGATACTTGCGACACCAGCATTTATTGCTGTAACTAAACCATTGGAATTAACCGTAGCTATTGTAGTGTTAGAAGAAGACCAACTCACAGACTGATCGGTGGCATTCGATGGGCTTATTGTTGCGTTTAATTGAGCCGTTTGTCCAGCCTCTAACGATACACTTGTAGGAGTAATACTAATGCCTGTTACTGGGGTGCCACCACTACAAGGAGTTTCTGGATTGCTAAGATTGGTGCCATTGCCAGTACGATAAAGTGCTATTCTATCAATGAAATGTGACTTTGATCTGCCAGAAATTTCCATAGTATAAACCCCAGGGCTATCAAATTCTACAAAGATGCTATGGGCATCGTTATCACTAGTGTTTGAGCTCCAGGTCCAATTTGTAGTGCTAGATAGATAAACTTTAAACCAGCCATCCTTGCTTGAACCATTAGGGTTGGGCGTTAAACCTGTGCCTCGGGGGTATACTCTGTTACCATTTTTTTCACCATAAAAAGCCGAAGCATCAGGAAACCTTAACCAAGAATCATTATGCTCCGTAGAATTGGTTCCTTGTCCAACTTTTGACCTCCATTGGAAGCGATACTTACCAGGAGTTTTAATATTGATAGTGGTTGTAATCAATCCCAAGCCTGGATTGCCAAAGCTGTCTGCTCCAGTCCAGTTGATATAAGCATTACCTGTAAACCCAGCTACATTGGTCTGCACCTTCCAGTTTGTTCCAGCAACTTTTAGATGCTCGGCTTCCATGATTACCATCCCATTCACTTCCTCGTAATCAGTTGTACAACCTGTATTAGTCGTCACGGTTACTGTACTTGTAGCTGTAAAGTTGCCATTATTGGTGGTACAAGTAATGGTGGCTGTTCCTGCACGAACTGCGGTTATCACCCCACTTGAATTAACAGTAGCGATATTTGTGTTAGAAGATGTCCAGCTTACAGATTTGTTGGTCGCATTTGTAGGACTCACGGAAGCATTTAATTGACGTGTTTGACCTGCAGCCAAGCTTATAGTAGCAGGAGATACAGTAACGCCTGTTACTGCAACGTTGTTTCCTCCCGATACCGTAACCAATGCTACCCAATCCGAAGAGGCATTATTAGGTGGGTTGCCGATACTTCTATTACCACCACCACTAATACTGGTAACGTTTCCATTCTGCAAAGCTCCACCATTACGAGGGTCAAACCATTTTACAGTAAAAGAACCAGATTGTCCATTTAAATTCAAATTACTCGAGCCGCCATTCTCTAAATAAATAACATAAGTTCGTCCCACTTCAGCAAAACAGCGATTACTAGCACCACTAGCCAGGTTATCATTATTGGCCATCTTCCAGTATTCAAGGTTGTTTCCTTTGAAGAAATCAATTACAGCATACTTTGTCCAGTTAAAAAGCGTATTAAAACGGTTAAAGTTTTCAGTTTTAAAATCTCCCTCGCCACCGCCATACCACATAACACCTGCTGCACCAGCTACGAGACCTTTCCAGAGAATTTTTGTTCTTGCCTCGACAACTACCGAAGTAGTGTTGATATTTTTGCTGGTAAATATGCCAGTAGACCCAGGGTTTTGCTCATCACTTACAACTACCCAAGGGGTTCCATTATCCTTGGATTTGTTGATCCAAGTCAAAATTCCAGAACTGCCATCATAAGCATCGTTGTAATTATTTCTGGTAGAACTTTGAATAGAAGCTCCCGTTAATTTAGCGCTTGAGTTCAACCATTCCTGATATTTGGAATGCTCCCCTGGATAGGTATGAATTACTCTGTGATTTTTCCAGGGATCAATGGCTGCCAGCCAATCGATGCGAGGCAGGGCAGAGCTTGCCGAACCACGATATTCCTCTGAGATATTCCATTCTAAGGCCAGGTGATGACCAAAACGAGCCACCATTTCACGATAATATACCTTAATCTGATCCAGGTTCAAGGCATCCCAGTTTTCGTTTTCAGCCAATTTGAAATGTAGTAATAGACCATTTTTTTCGGCGTGGTCAAATACAATTTCCCACTGAGCCAACTTAGATACATCAAATACAAATCGGTTGTTTAGGTTTACCCAAGGAAATACATTCTTATCATCTCCCCCAAATAAAGACATCGAGATGGAATTCATTTGGCGTTGTTTGAGGTAGTTCAATGCTCCAATAATATTCTTTCCTTTACCCCCTTTCCAAGTGGGATCACCTGAGTTATAATCGCTCGAGTGAGGGTTAAAAAAGTGTTGTGTACATAGTCCACAATTATTTCTGGGAGCAGCAAAATCAAAATCATTGTAATCCAGAAAATTTTCTGGGGAGTCTGGGCCAATTTTTAGAAGGTATTCTCCAGTTTCGGCAAACTTTAAATATCTTCTCTGATTGTTGGTTCCAGTGGTTTGATATTGTAAACGACCCTTGGCTCTTAAATCAGGAGCAGATTTATCCGTTCCCGAAATATTGCCAACATCTCCGGTAATATTGTACTGAGGAGCAGGTAAGTTGCCTACATTTGCAAGTGCTACATTAGTACCCTTGTAAAAGAGTACCCGATAGCTCCAGCTACCTGTTACATCGGCTCTAAGGTAAGCCTTGTAAACAGTTCCATTAGTAGCCCCATTCCCGCTTACGTTGGCAGCATTTCCACCTGCGGCATAAAAGCCTGGCACACGTATATTTGTGCCATCGGGTCGGGTAAAAATCACATCCATGCGATTGTTTCGAAACGTCCCTGATGACTCAGAGAGGTTTGCTCCTGGTAGCGTAAAAGTAAGGGTGATTTTATGCCATTTTTTAAGAGTTCCACTGATATTTGCGGATTGTGAATGGGCATAATAGATTGATAATAACGAGCATAATGCCGTGAACAGCATTGCTCTTTTAAATTGAAAATTAAGCATTTTGTGGAAAGTTTGGTTTATAAATAAACACTGAAATAATAGAGATGCTAGGCGTTCTCTAAATCATATATTAGGGTATTGAGATATGATCTTGAATTGATCATTATCTGTTTTAGGATAAAAAGGAAGTTACCTCAAGATGAATATTGAGGCAACTTCTTCTTTCAAATTAGTGGATGCAAAGTCTTAAAGTTTCCTTCTTACGATTACTTTGTATTTGCACGAAGTAAGTACCAGTTTTCCGTAAATGCTGGGTTTCCAATCTTACTTGTTTTTTCTGGCTTACCCCTTCGTATACAAGTTTGCCAAGTACATTAAATACTCGAATATTTACCTTATCGCTATGTCCCTTGAGATTGAGATAGCATACTCCATTGGTGCTTGGATTAGGGTATAGGCGACTTTCTTCAAAAATAGTTATTACTTGCTGAGGGGTGGTTTTTGCTACAACCCTGGCATTGGCAGATGTACTGGCAGGGGTATAAGTAATCTCTAGTTGAGGAGTAAGCGCAGTATTTTCAGAAGAGGCAAATGCTACGTCATTTCCACCATTTTGACTTACAATGAGGCTAATGTTTCCCCCTCCATTGATCTTTGAGGCATTTAGATCCCAGGTATAGGTTGTTCCTACAGTATAAGAAGTGTTCAAGCTTCCCAAAGTAGTTGTTGCGCCAGGCTTGTTATTATTAGACAGGTTACTTTCTGTCCAATTGTTTTGACTTCCCAAGGCAACTATCAAACTACCATTTCCAGGATCGGAATTGCAAGTCATTTTGAGTTTTACATTGGTAATGGTTCCATTAATTTTGCTCAAATCAAACATTAGATAACTTACTCTGTTACCAGCTTCTACTCTAAGAATATTGTGATTAAGATTCTGATTGCCTTGGAGGTAAGCATCGTGAACAGGCGATAGGGTAGTGGTTACAGGTACAGGCACAAAACTAGCGTCTATATAATTTACATTGAGTAAGTAGGTAGTAGTGCCGCTAAAATCTAATCTCAAAGTTTGGGCTCCTGCGGGTAAATTCACGGTAGTGCGTAATGTAATCCAAGTTTGCCACCCACCAGTACCAGCTAAACTTACTGTACCCAATACATTACCATTAGAAGAAATAGTAATAGTACCTCCTGAGGTAGCACTGGCCACTCTGAAATCTAAGTTATAATCACCTGCCGAAGCAGCATTTACGGAATACTCTACAAAATCTCCATCATTGATGTATCCTACATTCTGACCACCACCATTGTCAGAAGTATTTTCATTTTGAACGCCGCTTTGGTTGGTGAAATCTTCTGCTTCAATGCGCCCTGGAATAGCAATCGCAGGAGATGGTGTATTGTCGTCCTCTATAGTCCAGGCACGTACATATTCGTAAGTAGTGCTTCTTTGTTCAACAGAACGATTCATTCCGTCATTGCCAGGATTTGGTGGGTTCCAATCATAGGTTTCTACAACCATCAGCATATGCATTTCCATATTGAAATCACTTCTGGGAGTAATACGGCCCACTTCCTTTCCATCTAGGTAAAAAATAATAAGGTCTTTGCTTTTCCAGAAAGCACCATACACATGGTAATCTTCATAAGCTAAAACATTGCCTTCCAGGCGTGCCGAACCTTTTCTGGCAAAGTCATTTGCTGCGGTACGATGACAAGTTCTCCAATGATGTGTATTGAAGTTCATAGATCGCATATTATTATTTACAATCCAGGGTTTGTCACCTTCCCCCACTACTTCGGTAATGTCCAGTTCGGTGCTTCTGGTTCCATCGCACGGGCTATTGAGCCAAAAAGTGGAAGACATAATTGTCTGGTTTGCTTTCATCTTACACTCGTAGTAACCATAACGAGCGGTTTTATTTGATCTAACCAGCCCCCCTTGGTGAGTCCAGGTACGTCCCTGAAACTGGGCCGTTTGAGCAGAGGCTTTGATCCAAAGCTTTCCTTGTTTTACACTAACGGCACTGTCCTGAAACAAGCCAGGGAAGCGACCCTTCCAACCAGAGTTGCTGGTAGGAGAGGAGGTGTGCCATTTGTTTCTGTTAAGGCTTTGTCCATTAAATTCATCACTCATGTCAGGATTCAATACCAGTTTTTTGCCAGGTTGTATGGGTATTGTTCCATTGACAAATGGTTGTTGGGCTGATAGTGATAAATTAAAAGCAAGGGTTAGGAATAATAAAAGATATTTTTTCATTGTAATGTAAATTTGTGGTTGTTAATTATCGTGGTATAGCTTTGCTTATATTTTTCTATTTCAGATAAGCTGGTTTATAATGTCCCTTCAAATAAATATTGATAAATAAAAACATATTGATTTTTTCATATTAGAATATACTCGTATTACTACAAGATTATCATATCCTTTGGGTATTTATGCTTGGTTAGAAATAAGTCTCCTCAATAGTATTATTTAATGGCAATTGGCCATCCTTTCATCATCACCTGTAGTGATTAATTATTAATTTTTCAGGTACACGCAGACGCGATATTTTCAGTAAACTAGCGTTTTACTGCCCCGCTTTTAAACATCGGCAATATCAGAGGTTTTTTCTTAAAACAATCCGTTTGTTAGTATACAATGAGTTGACCTGGAGGTACACATTTGGTATACATTTCAGGTATTCGCTGAAGTAGTAATTATGTAAGTTTTTGGTTATCAGTTGTTTAGTGTGCTGAAAGGTATACCTGACCTATTTGGGTTAACGGTTACACTGAAAAAGATTACTCCTGTATTGAAACTTTGTGGGGCTATTAAATATACTCATGTATACTTTTTGTATACCACTATAAACCTAAGATTTTTTATACTAAAGATTATATTATCGTTGTAGTAAAGTATTGAATGAGCAATACCAAGATTGGATACTTATAACCAGTGTCAATGAGGGTGATTCTATTATTCAGTTTTGTGTTATTTATTGTTCAATACTTATGGCATATATCGCCTAAAACCTGAATTCGTCTTGATTTGTAGTTCATTATTAAAAGTCAAGATGAGTTCTACATTTACACGTTTGCAACTAACCACTTAATTTAAAATAACAAGGCAAATCTATTCACTACTTTTCAACTAGCCTGATTCACTCGACCTGCTATTTGCCTTGGAATGAAAACTAAACATGAAACAGCTATTTCTTTGTGTTCTGCTAGGGGCATGTATTTTAGGGTGTAGAAAGAAAAAATCATCAACAATCCAGCCCCCGTCTACTTTGTATGCTTCCCCTAAATCTTTTCTCGTAAACCTAAAAAAGGGCTATACCCACAATGTACTAAGTGGGGATAGCATATTGCCTTTAAAATGGCCAGATAAAGGCAAGATGCACACTGGACGAGTCATTCCGATAACGTCTCAGGTATTGAATTTAAAACCAAGAAAGCTTTCTTTGACAAACAAAAACATCCAGAAACGACCTTTATACACAAATGTAAAAAGGATAGGAAAGCCGATAATTCATCAAATTAAGGGAAAAACACAACCTTTGCTGAACCGTCAAAAAACTATCGTGAATCTGGAAGGTAATAACACGGTTCCTACAATGACTCCATTATCTCTTACCGGGAAAAATCAATTAATGAAATTTACCCCCGCCACAATCGCAAAATCACCTTATTACCGAGACAATGCTTTACTCAATATTCAAAGTTTTGGTGAACAGCAAGGCCTTAATTCGTCAGTGGTGTATGATATACACCCCAGTAAACGAGGAGGAATGTGGTTGGCTACTTATGATGGTATTAGTTATTATGATGGAACATCATTTACCGATTTTACTACTAATGAAGGTTTGCCAAATGGGAATGTTCGGGTAGTGTTGGAAGATACCAAAGGAAATGTGTGGTTTTGCCCAAGACAAAGTGGTTTGTGTAAATACAACGGAGATACGCTGACTACTTTTACTGAGGCAGATGGACTAATGAACAATATTGTCTTTAATATAGTGGAAGATACAGAGGAGAATATTTGGTGGAGTTCACCGCAAGGAGTTACCAAATATGATGGCAAACACATCACCCATTACCGCTTAGGGGAGGCAAATTATACCAAATTATTTGTTGATTCAAAAGGACAGATTTGGACAACCTCCAATAAGGAAATCATAAAAATTGATGGTGAAAGCATCACGAGTTTTAACCTTACTAAAATGATTTCTGGGTCGAGAGTAGCTACCATATTTGAAGACAAAGCAGGTGGTATGTGGTTTGGGCTTCATCGAGGAGGAGTGTTAAAATATGATGGTAAAAGTTTTTCGCAATATGACCAATCCCAGGGATTACCTGGAAAGGCAGTTTATGCAATTACTCAAGATTCTAAAGGAACCTTTTGGCTGGGTACCAACAAAGGACTCGTGAAATATAACCAAGATCGAAAGGAGTTGAGGGTTTATACAGTGAAGGATGGATTGATAGGAGATTTCATTATTAAAATAATGGAAGATAGTCAAAAAAATCTTTGGCTGGGAACTTATAAAGCTGGCCTTATGAAGTTTAAACCATCTTCGTTTGACCATCAGAATTTACAGGGTGAAAGTTATGAAGATATTGTTCGTGCTTTTCAGGAAGATGCACAAGGTGTTTTGTGGGCCATTACACGTAATTCGGGGCTTTTAAAGGTAAGTAATGATACCGTACACACGATTTCTTTAGACAATCCACAAGTAGACCATATTGCACATAGCTTGGCCACCGATAAGCAACACCGCCTTTGGATAGGAGTAAAAGGAGGAGTGATTCAATATACCCCCAAAGAGTGCTTGTTTTATCCCATTATTCCCAATGATAGATACCTGACAGGATTGTCCAGCGACCGTGAAAATAATGTATGGATGGAGACAAGTCAGGGGATTATTAAATTTGATGGTAAGCAATTTATTGAATATCGGCTTCCTTTATTTGCTGACGTAATCAAAATTTTAGTGGACAGCAAAGGAACTACCTGGATAGGAACCGAAAAAGGATTGTATAAACTAATGGATGATCAGGCAATCCTATATACTGAGAAAGAAGGGCTGAGTGGTTCGGTAATCATAGATTTACTAGAGGATAGCCAAGGAAATATATGGATAGGGACTTACAAAAACGGGCTTATGTTGTTCGATAAGCATACTTTTACCTACTACACTACCAAAGAGGGGTTATCTTCTGATTTCATTAAATCTATTGTTGAAGATAAGCGAGGAAATATATGGTTGGGCACCGAAAAAGGGCTTAATTTGATGCAAACACAGTTGAATCCACATCAAAACGGCAAACCATCTTACAAAATAATTAATTATGGATATGCAGATGGTTTGAGATCCGTAAGTTTTGAGTCGAGGTGTGTTGTATTAGACAAAAAGAATAAACTGTGGTGGGGGACGGGTAAGCAAGTGATCAATTTAGACTTAAACAATTTTCATGTCTCGCAAGGTGTGCCACAAGTTCATTTACGGCAATTAGATATTAACGGTACATTCGTGAATTTTAGATTATTGCCTGATAGTTTAAAATCAGCAATTACTTTTGGAACAATTCCTAAGTTTGAAAACTATCCCTCAAACCTTACTTTGGATCACAATCATAAGCACATAAAGTTACACTTCTCAACCTCGAGCAACGAGGGGCCTCAAAAAACAAAATATAGCTATAGAATCAAGGGCCTCAAAAAGCCCTGGAGCCAACCTTCTGAACAACCTTTTGCCGAATACCAACATTTGCCTTTTGGCACGCATACTTTTCAGGTAAAAGCCATAGGAGATGCCCAGATATGGAGTAAAACAACAGAGTATACTTTTAAGGTAAAACCTCCCTTCTGGAAAAGCAAAGGGTTTCTATTATTGTATGTGATTGGTGGCATTACGTTGGTGGTCATTTATATCAAATGGCGTTTATCACACTTAGTGAAAAAGCAACAGTTACTAGAAAAGAAAGTAGAGGAGAGAACTTTTAATCTGAACGAAGCCATACAACAGCTTAATCAGCTAAACCTTGATTTGAAACAGAGTAAAACCGAGGTAATACAACTGAAAGAAAAAGAACAGGAGGTTTTGACGAGCCAGATCAAACAGCGTGAGAATGAGCTACTTTTGATTATAAAAACAATTAACGAAAGATTGTATAAAGCAGCGGTAATCAAAGATGAGCTTTTTTTAGCGATCGATAAAAAGTGTGACAAGCGAATTAAGTCGGCAGCTAAAGATTTGTCCAAGTTTATTGAATCTGTAAGCGATTTTGATGTCCTCACGGAGCGTATAGAAGAGAAGTACCCAGGGATGCTGATGAAAATTAAGATATCATACCCCGAGTTATCGGCAAATGATGTAAAGCACTGCTTGTATATCAAGCTAAACCTGACCTTAAAAGAAGTAGCACAGCTGCACAATGTTTCGGTATCTGCGGTGAAAACAGCTCGTAACAGACTCAAAAAGAGAATGGGGGTTCCGGAAGGTATTTCTCTCAAACAGTTTATCAGGTCAGAGTTTTAATAGGAGGCATTGCTGTTTTTGGTGTAAAACTGACTGATTCAACGAAAAAACTCATCTTTACGAAATTATTTAAAAGCGTAAAGATGAGTTGTCTGTTTAAGTATTGTTGATTACAACCGCCCTGTAGATTATGCAGCTTTAGGAATAATTAACTTGAAAGGCAATTGATGGAAGTCTTCTTTGAGTAACTCTCCTTCTTCTAACAAAGCCTCATTATTTTCTGGTACAAACCAATGAACCTGAATAGGTACCTTTTGCTCTGTATGGGCTTTGTCAAGCAGCTCCAATATTTGAAAAATAATGGCAGATGATGGTGTATTGAAATACATCAACTGAAAGTGAAAAGTAATAGGGCGTTTGTTTATTGCAAGGTATTTTTCAAGCCAGACTAACACTGGTTTGTAAAATTCATAGGCATGCTCTACATAAGACTCCCCTGAAATACTAAATTCATTTTGATCAGTATCAAAGGAGATTCTGGGGGTAAAATCTTTTTCTTCAATTTGAAAACTTTGCATAAGTATTACGGACGATTGATTTTGAGCTCTTAAATAGTTTTAGATATTTTTTGTTTGAAAAACATTGTTTCTTGCCGATTAGAGGGATAAAGAATAGTATTGATTGATATTCTAGCCGATTGCATAAAGTCTTCGACATCCTCTAGCATATCAAGATCATCTGCGTGGTAGTACCAGTTCACCTCTATTTGCCCACCCGACGATTGGTAGTTACCTAATTGATCAATAATATTTGCCAGATTCTTTTTTGAACTTGAATTATAATAGCCAAGTTTAAAATCCCACCACATTTTTTCTTGTTTTTGTTGTGTGTAACACATAATCCAATCTAAAATGGGTTGGTAAAACTCACAGGTATCTTCCATGTAGGAGTTTCCAGAAATTGTACATTTACCTGAATGTGCATCTAGTGTAACCTCTGGAATGGATAAATTCTGTTGATTTTGGATGTAGAAGGTGTTCATTTTATTTTTTGTTTGGGGAAAAACAGCAGGAATACTGCATTCTTTTGCAGAGAAAACAATCTGTAGTTTTCCAAATTAATGCCATCCTACTGCAATGTTGCTTAATATTCTGATTGTTAGTTGTTTAAAAAATAAGTGTATATAAATATTACAATAGTTTCTTACGTTATTTCGCACTCAATATTGATATATCGTATATTGAGCAATGATTTGTTTCATTTGAAGTATGATATTTTTATGTTATACGTATTTTTCTTATTAATAGTCATAAAAAGACTCATATCACCTTTCTCAATTGCTAAAATCGTTGTTGAATAGGTTCAAATTTTCAGAATGATTTTGTTTATCAAAAAAGACTGATGAACTTTGTTCACTTGATAAAAGTTAGTGTATCCAGAATATTAACTGTTAATTATTTTACTCAATATTTATGGCTTTAACACCTACCAGACAAATTCCACTAGGCTTTACTGCACCTGATTTTAGTTTACCAGATACTGTTTCTGGAAAAACACTATCCTTAGACGAACTAGCATCAGACAAGGCCACCGTGGTCATGTTCATTTGCAACCATTGCCCTTATGTAAAGCACGTCAACGAAGGCCTTGTACAATTGGCGCAAGATTATTTGCTCAAGGGAGTGGCTTTCATTGCCATAAGTTCCAACGATGTAGCCAATTATCCAGAAGATAGCCCAGCCCGAATGACGGCTATGGCCAAAACTTTAGGGTATCCTTTTCCTTATTTGTATGATGAAACTCAGGAAGTAGCCAAAGCCTATAGCGCAGAATGTACGCCTGATTTTAGCATCTTTGATGGTGATCGTAAATGTGTCTATCGCGGACAATTAGATGGCTCAAGACCAGGTAGTGGTACACCAGTAACTGGCGAAGATATTCGTAAAGCGTTGGATGCGATGTTGGCTGGCGAATCGGTAAGTGCTGAACAAATCCCTAGTGTGGGTTGCAATATAAAGTGGAAGTAATCAACTATTGGAATGAATAAAGAACAACTTCGGAAAATATATTTGGCGAAGCGTAAGACTTTGAGAAGAGGAGAGAGGGTTGCAAAGAATCAAGCAATCACGGATGGTTTTCTGAAGTTGTTTCAAAACACCAAAAGCTCAACACTTCATGTATTTTTGCCCATTCTTAAAAATAATGAGATAGATACCTGGCCCATTATTCATGATATTTGGGAAAATTTTATCAATACTACCATTGTTACTTCAGTCACTGATTTTGAGACCAAAACTATGCATAATTATCAGCTGAAGCCTACAACACAATTAGTAACCAATCGTTGGGGGATTTCAGAGCCTAGCGAGGCAGAGCCTATTGATAATCAAGCCATAGACTGGGTAATTGTGCCTTTACTTTGTTTTGATAATCAAGGATTTAGAATTGGTTATGGTGGTGGGTTTTATGACCGGTTTTTGCAAAATTGTAGGCCAGATATAAAAAAAACGGGAGTGTCATGGTTTCCTCCCGTTCAGAATATTTTAGATATAGATGCGTATGATGTTCCTTTAGACGATTGTATTACCCCAGCAGGTATTTATACTTTTAATGAAGGTAAAATTCAATTGAATTAAGCATTTACGGCTTGTAATTGTTCCGCAACTTCTTTGCTCTTAGTTTCCAACATCATCTTAAATTCCTGATTAGGTTCTATACCTTCTCCATCCAATGATAGTTCAGGTTTAATGGCATTTACAAAATACATATCAATGGCTCCTTTGTTTTTTGCCATAATCTTACCACGATATTCGCATATAAAGAAGTCCTTCACCAGTTCATAGGTTACCCCCGAAATGTTTACCCTTCCTACTTCTCCGCTTGATTCCATTCTGCTGGCAGTATTTACAGTATCGCCCCATACATCATAGGCAAACTTTTTCTTTCCAATTACTCCTGCAATGAGTTTCCCGGTATTGATTCCTAGACGAGTTTCCCAGAATGGTTCTCCTTTGGCTTCTTTCTCTATTTTCAATTGATCCATCGTGCGTTGCATTTCTAGTGCGGCCAGCACAATATCAACAAAATTAGTCGTATTAGGCATTGGCAATCCACCTACAGCCATGTAAGCATCCCCAATGGTTTTGATCTTCTCGAGGTTATGTTTTTCCATAATCTCGTCAAAGAGCGTAAAGCATTTTTCTAGTTCTTGTACCAGGCCTTGTGGTTCAATAATTTCGGCCAAACGCGTAAAGCCTTTAAAATCAGTAAAAAGCACCGATACCATATCGTGATGGCGAATCTTTGCTCTACCGTTTTCTTTTAGCTCGTTGGCTACTTGCTCTGGCAAAATGTTCAAAAGCAAGGCGTCAGCAATTTGTTGTTCTTGTTTGATGGTTTCGTTTTGGGTTTCAATCAATTCCATCTGCATTCTTACCTCCTCGTTTCGTTGATTGATCTCCTCGTTCATCTCGGCCAATTCGTCTTTCTGAGCAAGAATCTCTCTGTTACTCTTAGTAATAGCATCATTTTTCAAGGCCAACTCTTCTTTTTGTTTAGTAATCTCCTGGTGTTTTTGTTGGAGTTGTTCCTGCTGAGTGATAATCTCTTGATGCTTTTCAGTAATGGCTTCTTTTTGCTTAGTGATTTTTTCGTTTTTATCGGCCAAATACTTTTTCTGAAGCGTAAGCAAGCGGGCTGCTTTGCGTTGTTTGTAGTAGCTGCGAATGACTAATGCCAATAAAATCAATACAATGATCCCTGCACCAGTAGCAAATTGAATAATGGTTTTCTTTTGTTTAAGCTCAGCAGCTTGTTGTTTTTGCTTGGCTTCAGTTTTAGCTTTTTCGAGCTGTAAATTCTTCTTTTCTAAATCTTGCAGCATTAAGCTATCCTGCAAAGCCATTTCTCTTAGCTCTTTAACTCTGAGGCTTCTCGCTAAAGTGTCAGTTTGGGTAGACAGAGAATCCTTTTCTAAGGACAACAACAGCTTTTGTCGTGCCAATAACAGTTTCTGATAATTTGTTGTTCTGAGGGCCTTATTTTTATCTTTTAATTCAGATTCTTTGTCTAAAATGGTTTCGTCTTTTTTCTTCAAATCATCCTCTTTCTTCTTCAGCTCTTCGTTTTTCTTTTCTAACTCCATTTTGGCAGAAGCATTTACCTCAGCAATAAATGGAGCAGCCAATCCATTGATATTTTTGTAGCGGCGAATAGCTCTACGTTCCCTACGACTAGGTTTAAGCATTCCATCAAGAATACGAGTGGCTGGTACCAGACTCTTGTTGATAAAGTCTAGCATTTTTTGTTTGGGAATTTGATTATTGTCTAGTAGGTTTTTTAGCAAACTAAAAGCTTCTTCGTGGTACTTAGCAGCTCGAAAATAGCGCTTGAAGCTAATTTGCATATCTCCCATGTTGATTTTAGCAGTAGCAAGTCCTAGCTGATAATTGAGCGACTTGGCAATTTTTTCGGCTTGTTGGGCGTATTTAAAAGCCTTGCTGGGGTTGGTATTTTTTTCAATAATTGTCAGACGATTCAAAGCATCTACATGGGCTTTATCTTTTCTATTAAAAGCAATAGTCGATTCTAGAGTAACTTTTTGATCTGACTGAGCAAAAGTTACTTGAAGGGCAAGTCCACAAATTATCAAGCACGTAAAATAATAACTTCTCAAATGATTCATAAAGTGACTGATTAAGGTGCTATTCCTGATTTAAATAATAGTTCGTATTGATCCAGGGGCAACTTTTTTTCCTCTGGCTGGTAAATTTATATTTGATAATTTGCTTTGTGGTATTATTAAAAGAAACTACGCAATTACTTTGCCTTAAATTGATGTAAAGCGGTTAAAGCGAGCACTAAAGGTACTTCTGTTTATTAAAAAGTAATTTTTAGCCAATGTTGTTTGGCTTAATGTTCAAAAAAAAGTAATTTTCTTTGGTTTAACCCATCTATTTTCTATCGAAAATAATAAATTAAGCGTAAAGTTTTAGACAAAAAAGTAGCGAATGTTGGTTTAAACCTCATTTTGTTCACAAAAGTCTCTATTTATTACAAAAAGAATTTCATTCAAAGCCATATACAATGACTAGCCTCCGCAAGTACAAAATGTTTGAGTTGGATAACCGGGATTTTTTCCTTTGGATAATAGGTTGTATTTCAGTGGTTGGGCTGGTGGGTTGGCTTTCGGGAGCCAGTGGCAAACAAGTAGCTTCATTTTCACACCAAATATCCAATATCACTCAAGACTCTTCTTTTAGTACACCTACTTTTCAAGTTAAAAAAGGGGAGATTTATCGTATGGTAGTTACATCTGGTAAAATGTCCAATAACTGGATGGCCATAGGGTTGAGTTTGCAAGACGATGACGATGCCGTAGTGAATGAGCTCGAGGCTGAATTTTGGCACGAAAGCGGTTACGATGATGGGTACTGGAGCGAGAGTGATTATCGGGACATTATCTATTTTAAAGCTACTAAAACGGAGAAACTATCAGGAGAGGTTTATTGGGCTGGAGGAAGCTTAGGTAAACGAGTTCCACAAATTAATACTGTAAATATAAAAATCACTACGGCTGGTACTAAAGTAGCCGCTAATTATTTTAAATACCTATTCTGGGTATTTGGGGCACTATTGTTAGTGCTTGTTGGAATAATTTATGGAGATTGATCAATAGATTATGGCTTTTCGTGACCCTTTTTCGAGAATAAGCCTTCGTGCTTTTGTTTTCTGGTTTACCGGAGGTATTACAGCTATTAGCTTTGTTCTCATGTTCACAAATTTTGATAAGCAGCCCCCACAAATCTATCGCCATAAGCTCACCAATCATACCAAAGACTCCTCATTTACGGTTCCATCCTTCAAGGTAAAAAAAGGAACCCTATACCAAATAAGGGTGGAAAATAAAGAGGTATTGTCAAGTTGGATGGTTGCGGGAATGAGCTTGCTGGATGGGGACGATCAAGTGATTAATGAGAAAGAAATGGAGTTTTGGCACGAAAGCGGGTATGATTCGGACGGAGCCTGGAGTGAAGGAGATTATGTTGATAGGTTCAACTTCAAAGCCTCCAAAGATGGAGAACTATCTGCCGAAATATATTGGCTGGAAAGTAACAATGTGATTCCTCAATCGCACATATTTACCTTTCAGGTTTCAAAAACAGGCACCAACCTGATTGCTGATTATTTTCAAAATTTATTCATTGTATTTTTAATGATTACAATATTTGTTATGTTTTTTTGGCGAAAGTAGCCTAATTTTTAGCAGGCTATTTGCTAAGTAGTTATTGTGATTCATACAAAAAAATAGTATGTTTAGTTTCTGACTAAATTCTTAACATTATGAGAGATTACACCCGCCTTCTGATTGTTGGTATTACCATAATATTTTTGGTAATGCTCTATATGTCTGGTTCGCAAGGCTGGTGGGTATCTTCATTTCGTAATGATCGAGTCATTCGCGAATATCAAAAAGAGCAGCGAGCCTATGGTGTGGGATATTATGGTTCTGGAAACCGTTCAGGAAGGCTCAGAAACCGCTCAAGTCGTAGTTTTAGAGGAGGGAGTCGTCGTGGAGGAAAATAGCCTAATTGATAATTGAAAACATAAGTAAACTATCTGAATATGAATTTGTTAACGATTTTTTTGCAAGAAACTGCTCCATCTACCAGAATTAGTATTCAGGATGGAATCATCGAAACTCTCATCTTTGTAGCCATTGGGATGGCCATAGCTTTTGCTGCATTCAAGCTCATTGATTTAATCACTCCTGGAGCGCTTTCTAAACAAATAGCCGAAGATGGCAATGTCGCACTAGCTATTGTAACAGGTGCATTGATTTTGGGAGTGTGTATTATTATTGCGGCGGTACTAAGTTCATGAACAAACCCTCAAATATTCAAACAAACCTTACTCAAAAAGCTTCCGTGCCGATACTGCTAGTATCGGTTTTTATTATTGCTATTTGTGGCATTTTATACGAATTGCTCATTAGCAGTATATCAGCGTATTTCCTGGGAAGCAGTATTCTTCATTTTTCGCTTACCATAGGACTATTTTTGTCTTTTATGGGGCTAGGCGCCTATATTTCCCGGTTTATTTCTGATAATAGATTGCTAGATAAATTCATTATTATAGAAGTGTGGCTGGGGGTGATAGGAGGAGCCTCAGGTGCCTTATTGTATGTAAGCTATGCCATTACCGAAAATTATTACCTCATTGCCTTTTTATTGTTAGGAAGTATTGGTACGCTGGTAGGATTAGAAATTCCTATCCTGACCCGTATTATCCGGGGTTATTTCAACCTTAAAGATACCCTGGCTCAAGTATTGTCTTTTGACTATTTAGGTGCTTTGATTGCTTCGGTGCTTTTCCCACTGTTTTTATTACCCTACATGGGGCTTACCCGTACTTCGTTTTTTATTGGTTTGCTCAACCTCAGCGTGGCTTTGTTTAATATGATGATTTTCAAAGCCCAGCTTGCCAAATTCAAGCAAATGGTTGCCGTCACTTTGCTTATTACTGTGATATACATTGTAGGCTTTTTTTCAGCTTTTACCATTAGTGGTTTTTTTGAGCAGTTTCTTTACCAAGACGACGTGGTATATACCAAACAATCTCCCTATCAACGATTGGTCATTACTCAATGGAAAGACGATACTCGGCTATATATCAATGGAAATCTTCAGTTTTCATCGGTAGATGAATATCGTTACCATGAATCTTTGGTACATGTACCAATGGCATTGGCTAAAAATATGGAATCAGTATTGTTTTTGGGTGCTGGTGATGGTTTGGCCATTCGAGAAGTACTCAAGCATCCCGAGGTAAAGCAAATCCATGTAGTGGATTTAGACCCCGAAATGACCAGAATTGGTCGAGAACATACCGTATTTAAAAAGCTCAATAAAGGAGCTTTCGAGAGTCCCAAAGTCAAAGTATTTAACCAGGATGCCTTTAAGTTTGTAGAAAAACAAGCCCAACAATTTTATTCTTTAATCATTATTGACTTGCCCGATCCCAATGATATTAATGTAGGAAAACTCTACACTAGAGAGTTTTATTCGTTGGTAAAGCGTAGGCTTGCCAAAGATGGAGCGATGGTAACTCAATCTACTTCTCCATTTTTTGCCCGAAAGGCATTTTGGTGTATCAATAGTACCCTAAAAGAAGTTTTTCCGACGGTGGTGCCCTATACGGTCAATGTACCCTCTTTTGGACAGTGGGGATTTAATGTGGCCCTTAACTATCCCATAGCCCGACCTAATCAGGTTTTTGATAAGAAAAAATTGGCGACTTACCTGAATGAGCAATTATTTGAGCAAAACCCTGCGCTCAAAAATCAACTACGTTACCTTACCCCTGAGGTCATCAATAGTTTTCTGTATTTCGACAAAGATATGGCAAAACTGCCTACCCAAATCAACACGCTCAATACACAGAAGCTAGTACAGTACTATGAAGAAGGCTGGCGAAATTATAACCGTTGATGTTAGTAGATGAAGGTTTGGCATCAGAACAGTTGATTATGAGTAAATATGTGCGTAATCGTACAGCTACTGTATAAAAGTAAAGCAAGATTTTTTTTGCTTTCTTTTTAAGTGTTTGATTATCAGTTGTATGTGGTTTAGGAATGATATTTTGTATTATAAATAACAAACTACCTTGTATAACCAAATAATTAAACCATATATTCCTCATGATACGATATTATTTGAAAATTACTTTCCGTAGTTTACTCAAAAACCGAGTAAGTACGCTGATCAATTTATTGGGGTTAGGTGTAGGAATGGCTTGTGCTGTTTTGCTGTTTTTGTACATGCAAGATGAGCTGAGTTTTGATAAACATCATAAAAAATATGACCGAATCTATCGGGTTACCTCTCACTTTAAAATACCCACCGAGGAAAGAAAAATTCCTCTAACTTCCGCTATACTTGCCCCTACTTTGAAAAAAGATTTCCCAGAAGTGGAGGAAGCCGTTTTTTTCTATAAAAAGCGACAAGCTTTTATAGCTACTGGCGACCGCAAGTTCTATCAAAAACAAGTCTACTATACTCAATCAGCCCTTTTCAAAATATTTGACTTTGAGTTTATTGCAGGAAACCCCAAGACAGCGCTTGATAATCCTTATACTGTTGTGCTCACAGAAAATGTAGCTAAAAAAGCTTTTGGAAGTGCTCGGCTTGCCGTCAACCAGATAATTGATGTAGGGAATAAAGAAAAGGCTAAAGTAACAGCAGTTATCCGAGATTTGCCTCAAAATACCAACATGCAGTTTTCGGCATTGGTATCACTCAATAGTCTGGATCTCAACAAAACCTACCTTAACAAATGGCATAATGCCAACGGGCATACCTTTATGACACTGAAAAAAGGAGCTGATGTGGGGGTATTTCGGAAGCAGGTGAAAAATTTGATTTATAAGTATACCAAAGAATCAGATGAGTTTAAGTATTGGTTTGATGTGCAGGCTCTGGGCGATATCTATTTGAGGTCAAACGTAGCAAATGCCGATGAGATAGGCCCACGAGGAAATATGGCTTATATCTATATCTTTTCAGCAGTAGCCTTATTTTTATTGATTATCGCAGGTATCAATTATATGAACCTGGCAACAGCAAAGTCAACCAATCGTGCCAAAGAAGTAGGTGTACGAAAAGTACATGGTGCCTATCGTCAATCACTTCTGAAGCACTTTATGTTCGAATCCATTCTGATTGCGCTTTGTGCATTAATAGTAGCTTTACTGTTGGTAGAGGTAACCCTGCCATTCTTTAATCAAATATCAGGTAAGAGCTTAACAATCAATTATATGGAGCAACCAACGTTGCTTGGCTTGTTTATAGGAATTACTATAGTTATTGGAGGATTGAGTGGAGTGTATCCAGCCTTTTTTCTTTCTGGTTTCAATCCGGTATTGGTGCTGAAGGGAAAGTTTAGCCGTAGCAAAAAAGGGTCTGCTTTGCGTAAAGGCTTGGTAGTAGTACAATTTACGGTTTCTATTGTGATGATTATTGCTACCTGGATTGTATATCAACAGTTGAATTATGTAAACCAACAAGATTTGGGATTTGACCAGGAACAAATGGTGATCGTAGATTTGAAAGGAAAGACTAGAGAGAAGGTGAGTTTATTCAAAAACCGTTTGTCAAACAATGCCAATGTTTTGAAAATTACTAGTACCACCGCAATACAAGGCTCTGACGAAAACGATAACTGGGGGATAGAGATTGAGCAGACTGACGGTAAAAAGAAAGTGGGACATACCGATGTTTTTTTGGTAGATGAGGATTATACCAAAACAATGGGAGTTAAGATACTGAAAGGGCGATCGCTCCAAAAACGGGATCAAAAACAAAAAGGAGCGATTGTAAATGAAGCCTTGGTTAGAAAATACGGTTGGAAAGAACCATTGGGCAAACAAGTGGGTAAGGCAAAAGTAGTGGGAGTAATGAAAGATTTCCACTTAACCTCATTGCATGATCAAATTCAACCCCTGACCTTGTTTTTAGTAGAAAGAGCAAGAAAATTAGTGGTAAAAATCAATGGAAAAAATGTATCATCTGCACTTCGTTCCCTTAAAGAGACATATGAATCTATTGACCAGAAACATCCATTCGAACCTTATTTTTTGGATCAATCGTTTGCCCAGCAATACAAGGCTGACGAAAAGCGTGGGCAGGTTTTATTAGTTTTTGCTGGCCTAGCCATTTTTATTGCCTGTTTAGGGTTATTTGGCTTGGCTTCGTTTACAGCCGAGCAACGCACCAAAGAAATGGGCATTCGCAAGGTATTAGGCGCTTCTGTAGCTCAATTAATGGTGCTGGTGTCCCGACAGTTTTTAAGACTTGTCTTAATTGCCAATATAGTGGCCATTCCGTTGGCTTACTTCTTTATGAATAGCTGGCTGCAAAACTTTGCTTATCGTACAGAGGTTTGGGAAAACTGGTTTGTGTTTATATTATCTACCTTGGTAGCGGTTAGCATCACAATCATTACGGTGAGTTTTCAGGCTTACAAAGCGGCTTCGGTAAATCCAGTAAATGTGTTGAAAAACGAATAATTTGTATATTAATCAAATAGCAATAAAAAAGCCCCAATTCTGCTTGAATCGGGGCTTTTTTATATGAATAATATTTTTTAGTGAGTTTCAGCCTTATCAACAGGGTCGTTTTGTTGATTCAAAAACTGCTCATATTGATTAGGTACTTTTAGCGTTATTTCGGTTCCTTTGCCATAATCGCTTTCCAATGAAATGTTTCCTTTCATTTTATCTACGGTTTGCTTTACAATGTATAGACCTAACCCAGATCCTTCGGCGTTTTCAGTTCCCCGGAAAAACATATTAAATACATCGTTTTGGTATTCCTTGGCTATACCAATACCATTATCCTTGAAAGTTAATTCTGCACCATTTTCGCCAGTGAGATCAATTTGGATATTGAGGAAACTCTCTGCGGATATATTCTGGTATTTAATGGCATTAGAAATGATGTTATTCAGGATGATACGCAAACGTAGAGGCTCACTATAAAACTCCTGACTACCTTTTACGATTACATCGTGTGTTACCCGATCATAGTTTTTCATAAACTTCAAATACTCAATGCAATCATTGATCATGGCTTCAAAGTCAATCTTCTCGGTTACTACATCGGCTCTGCCACTGCGAGAATATTCGAGCAACGATTTAATAAAGTTATCGAGCTTTAAAGTACTTTTCTCAATTAGCCCAATATAACCCATCAGACTCTTTACATTTTCACCTTCTAGTTTTGAGAGGTTTACTAGCCCTAAAATAGAGGTAAGCGGTGCTCGTAAGTCGTGAGAAACTTTGTATACAAACTGATCTAACTCGAAATTACGAATCTCTAATTCTTCAAGGGTTTTTTCCAGATTGTCACGAGAAGCAGATAGCTCTTTGTTAGTATGAATGGTTTGTTCAAGCAGCTCCTGTATTTTGATTTCTTGTTGTTTGCGTGCGGTAATATCGTTTGCCACAGCATACACATGATCTCGGGCATATATCGCTCGCCAATCTATCCACTTATAACCACCATCTTTGCAGACACAACGATTGATAATTTCTTTGGTTACCCCTATGTTTTCGTTTAGCTCTTTGAAGTAATCCTTGGTGGCCTGCTTATCGGCTTCGTGTACAAAGTGAAACAAAGGATACTCTGTCATTTCTTGCCAATTATAGCCCAATGCATCAGAAAATCCCTTATTAGCAAATACCAGATTGCCGTCCTTGTCGGTAATAATGACAATGGCTAGCAAGGACATGTCAAAAAAGCGACGAAAACGGGCCAAAGGAGCATCTTGCATGATAGCAATACTGGCGATCATATAAATGTGATGATCATCAGATTTGGCCAGCTTACCTTTTATTTGCTGGGTTTGATTGTTTTTAGATACAATTTGACAGTTAAAAGTAGAAAACCTAATGTCTGCATCTTGAGATTTGTGCAGAGGTTGAGCTGCTAGATTATCGAGGGTTTCTTTGAGGGTGCCGCGGTCTTGTTCTGCTAAAAGACTGATAAATTCCTTGCCGATAAGTTCGTGTTTGGAATAACTAAGGTTTTTAAGAAATAGCGCATTTATCTCCACAATTTTACCCGAGGAATCAAGCATACAGTGCATTTCAGAAGATAAGTCCAGCGATATTTTGGTATCCATAAATGATATATGGTATGGTAGCGATTATAAACTCTTATGATTTTAAATATAAATCAATGATTGAGAATATTTAATTTAATAAAAATAACTTGAACCAGTAAAAGTTACAAAATTCAAGCCCAAGTTGGTTAGTATTCCAGCTTGTATGGGATCAGGTTAAAATTGAGTTTACTGTCTTCCATAAAATCCTCAGCTTCGGCCAGAATATCGTAGTCATCATCCGGATAATACCAGTTAATTTCTATCTCTCCCCCCTTTTCTTTGAATTTTTTTAGAGATTTCAGGATGTTGAGAATAGCCTTGGAAGAACTAGTATTAAAGTAGGTGAGCTTAAAGTTAAAGGTCAGCGATTTATATGATTCTTCAGCATAAGCGTTGAGCCACTTAATAATAGGATCATAAAAATCTACAGTATCCTCAAGGTACGACTCTCCCGAAATTTCGCACACGGAAGTTTCAGCATCCAACTTTACAGTTGGTGTAAAATAAATGCCTCTTTGCCCCTTGATATATAAGTTTTCCATAACAACTTTATTTATCTTGCAATTTTAACAGATAAAGTAAAAAATGTATAATCATCATCAATTTTTCTGCTTTTCATTTCCAGTGGATTCTCTGACAACAAAGCAGACTGAATAAGCCCAATACCAGCCCCTCTGGCTCCTGCCATTAATGACAGTTTACGCATGTGTCGTTTATACATTCTCAAAGATTTGGTATCCATATCATTGATTACCTTGCATCTTTCTTTTAATAATTTAATAGAAACTGTACTTGCTAAATTACCCGTTTCGAGATAATAATGATCATCGGAACGGGCGATTATGATATATCCTACTTTTTCTTGTTTGCGAAAATGATTGTATTCGCTTGAATAATATAAAATATTTTGAGCTAATTCAATACAGATTGCATGAAGTTTTCTGAAAACACGGGGATTTTCCTTCATTTTATCTTGAATTTCTTTGCTAATTTCGGAGAGAATAATGTCTGTTACCGGACCTGTGTAGGAAAGAAGCACCTCATGTTTGCTATGGAAATCCGATTGGTAAGCAAAAAAATTGATTTTTTCAGACATTGTTTGTGCTAAATGCATTAAATGATAACTAAGTTTACGGAACGATATCCTCCACTAAATTTGAAAACGTTATTTGACTGTCCTGCGGCGCTGTTAGTTTTTTAGAATTGAACTGTAAATTACCGATCAAAAATTGAGCAATTTTATATAACCCTGATATATTGTTGCTTATTTAACGAAAAAACCTAAAATAAAGCAACAAATATCCTGTTTTTATAAACGATTTTTAGAGTTTTAGATAAAATACTAATCTACGATTAACCCCTTAGTAACTTTTCCATAACCTACTACTAAAGTTTGTGGTTGTCCTCCAAATTCAATCTCTACAGCTACTCTACCAATATCTGGAAATACTTTTTTTACAATTCCATTTCTAAAAGAGGCGATTTTAACTACTTGTACTTTATCTCCTGGCTTTACATCAAGTATTATAGGAACAGGTACGCAGTCTGTTTTGTTATAAACCTTGATTTTTCCGGTAAATCCTACCGTGAGCACCTTTTCATCTGCTACCCTTACTACCTGAACATAATCATAACCAAAATTAGATTTTACCGCAAGGTAAGTGCCTGGCTGCCAAGGCTGATTAAGTACAACAAAGCTATTGGGCTGTGCCTGGTCAGCAGGTTGATCGGCTTGATATGGATTGTCAAGGTATTGTATTTTAGGAGTAGTTGGGTTTTTACTATCTACTACAATAGCAGTACGCATACTAGCTCCACGATTTTGTTCCCAGGTTAGTAGTATATCTCCTTTGTTAGCCTTGGCTCCTTTAGGTATAGGAATAATCATTGAGTTAGGCATCATGACCTCCTTGCCAATAGACTTTAACTTAGACTCTACCGCTCCAGGTTCAATCATTTTTCGGCTATGAAATATGAGCACCATTTGGTCTTTGCCTTTAAGATAGCCATCCTCAATCCACTGAAGCATGGGGGCTAATACATATTCCTGAGCTTTGGCCGTGGTGCTTACAGTCGGAAAATCAAAAGGTATTTCGCCTGGCTTGCGATTTTTAAGGTTTTTATGAGTTATATCAGGAGCAGTTTGCTGTATAGTATCTTTCTCGATGATACTATCAGTAGATTCAGTATTGGTGTTATTTGAGCTACCACAAGCCCAAAGGCAAACAATGCCTAGAATTAGCAAAGGGCTAAAACGTAACTTAGGGTAAGTCATAAAAGGGTTAATGTTTAGTTAAGCTATGTAGCCAAGTAATCAAATGAAACTTGATAAAAATTAAGTGACTTTGGAAACCAAAAGTAAGTAAATTTATTGGGAATCATTTGATTATTCTTTCTGAATAGCCGCGATAATACTCAGAAGTTATTAGATTGGGAAACTAAAAAGAAACAAATCAAAAAAATAATCAACTTTTATAAATAGAATGCCCATGCAAGTATTACAAACCCCTGAAAGTCAGTTTGATAATCTGCCAGGATACTCTTTTGAACCAAAGTATGTTTCAGTGGATGAGGACCTACAAATGCATTATGTAGATGAGCACCCTGAAGGAGCCACAGAAACGGTATTGATGTTACACGGAGAGCCTTCGTGGTCTTATTTATATCGTAAAATGATTCCCATCATAGCCAAAGCAGGACATAGAGCAGTAGCTCCTGATTTGATTGGCTTTGGTAAATCTGGCAAACCTACCAAGACGTCAGACTATACATACAAAACTCATTTGACTTGGCTGAAGGCATTTGTTGAAAAACTGGACTTGAAAGATATTACACTGTTTTGTCAGGATTGGGGTGGCTTGTTAGGGCTAAGGTTAGTGGCCGAAAACCCTGATAGATTCAAAAGGGTGGTAACCTCTAATACTTTTTTGCCGACAGGAGATATAAAAATGCCTGAATCGTTTCAGCAGTGGAAAAAATACTCGCAAGAAGTACCCGAATTTCCAGTGGGAGGGATCATTCAGCGAGCTACTACTACCCAATTGAGCGACGATATTGTGGCAGCGTACAATGCACCATACCCTGACGAAACTTACAAGGCAGGAGCACGAATCTTCCCAGCATTGGTACCCGATAGCTCAGACAATGTAGAATCGGAAGCCAACCGCAATGCCTGGAAAGTACTAAGCCAGTGGAAAAAGCCTTTCTTGACTTGTTTTGGGGATTCAGATCCTATTACAAAGGGGGGGGATTTATTTTTTCAAAAAATGATTCCAGGTGCCAAAGGGCAAGCACATACTACGGTAGCTGGTGGAGGTCACTTCATCCAGGAAGATCGAGGCGAAGAATTGGCGCAGATTGTCAATGACTTTATAAAAGCAAACTAAAGCCTTCATAGGGCATTACTTATATTGTAGTGCCCTTTAGTTTAAGAATATCTCGCCTAGACTTTTATCCCAATCCATAACATGTCATCACGTTGAGTAGTGTCTTTCATATGTTGGTCAATACATTCTTCCAGCATTTGCTTTTGAGCAGACATAGGTTGAGGGGCCATTTGGTTTAGTACTTGGATCAAACGCTGACTACCAAGCTTTTTGCGGGCTGCATCGTTTTGATCTTGAATACCATCTGAACCAGCATAAAGTACACTACCTTGAGGTAAATGGATTTCTTGTTCATTAAATTGGCTCACCTTGCTATTAAGTGCTCCAATAGATTTGCGATCAGCTTTTATAATTTGTATTTCATCGGCATCTGGTACAAAATAGTATAAGGGATTTTTGGCTCCTGCAAACACAACTCTTGAATAATGATCGTCTTGTTTAGAAAGCTTCAATACCACAGCATCCATTCCCCCTCTTACTTGTTGAGCGTTTTTCTGGCGTAGCGCCAAATTCATTTGTTGGTGCAGATCATCTAAAATAAGCCTGGGAACGGTAATGTTTTTCTGGAAAACAATTTTATCTAATAAGTTCATACCTATCAAGCTCATAAATGCTCCTGGTACGCCATGCCCAGTACAATCAGCAACTACTATAATAATATCATCACCTACTTGCTTTAGCCAATAAAAATCCCCTGATACGATATCTTTGGGACGATAAATCACAAAATAATCCTGAAGTAAAGATTGTAAATCCTGCTCAAAAGGAAGCATGGCTTGTTGAATAGTACGTGCTGCTCTTATGCTACTTTGAATTCGATGTTGTTGCTGGTTTAGATTGATATTTTGTTTTTCTATATAATCACGTTGGGTAATAATTTCTTCTTGATTCTGTTGCAATTCCTCATTAAGTTGAACCAGTTCTTGTTTTTGTTCTTGCAGCTCATCTTTTTGTATGACCAATTGTTGATTGAGCTTTTTTTGTATGGTACGACTTCGCAAAGCAAATATGCTAATGGCAAGTACGGCAAATAGTACCCCTAGTGTACCCAGTAGATAAAACCTTTCCCTCTGTAGTTTTTTCTCGTTTTCTATCTTGATTTTATCTTCTTTGGCTTTTTGCTCAGCTTTTAGGATTGCTTGTTTTTTATCAAAGGCATAATTTAATTCCAAACGAGTAAGCTCTTTGGTTTTATTGTCGTTAAACAACGAATCTTTGCTTTGCAGATAAATGGTTTGATATTTTAAGGCTTGTCCATAATTTTTCAATTGTGTATAGCTGTCAGCTACTACTTTAGCAGCGTCTTTTACAAAGGGGTATTCTTTGTTTTGTAGCCCTAGTGTTACAGCTTGTTTACCAAAATCAATGGCTTTCTTCAATTCTTTTTTTCGACTATAGACAAAAGATAGGCGGTACAAAACCTCTAATTCTATGTTTTTTAGGCTGTCTCTACGCGCAATCTCCAATGATTTCTTCTGGTAATAAATAGCCGAGTCCAGCTTATTTTGAAAATTCATCACAAACCCCATCAAAGTATAAGACAAAGCAGCATCCTTAAGTAGGTTTTCGGTCAAGCAAATCTTCAATGCACTTCGGTAAGAGCCGAGGGCTTCTTTATACGATTCCATACTTTTGTAAACATTCCCTAAGTTTGTATAGGTGTACATCATGCTTGATGGGCTCGCCTTTAGTTTTCGTTTAATAGCCAGTGCTTTTTGATGAAACTCAAGCGCTTTAGGATATTCGTTAATATCCAGATAAATGTTGCCAATATTGTTGTAGGATTTGGCCATCAGTCGTTCGTCATTAAGTTCTTCTTGAATGACCAATGCTTTATGATAGTATTCCAGAGAATGAGCATAGTCGCCTTTTTTGGAATACAAAACTCCTAAGTTATTATATGCTCGAGATACCCCTCTTTTATTGTCGATTTTCTGGTGGCTGGCCAATGCCTTTTTGTAATATTCGACAGCTTGCACATAATTACCCTGAAAATAATAAGAAATAGCAATGGCATTGTTGGCGTTGGCAATACCAAGCGTAAAATCGAGTTTTTGGGCAAGTTCGAGAGCTTGTTGAGAAATAATTCGGGAAGTGTCGGGAGAGTGACGCCAGTAGCCACGGCAAAGTCGATTGAGTATTTTTACTCGTTGAGTATCTGCCTTGCTGGCAGCCAATAATTTTTTTAAACTATCAGTTTGAGCATTTTGTCCCTGTACTGTGTGGTTAATAGATAAAAAACAGACAGAGAACAATAAAAAACACCAGTTAAAAATAATGTATAGCCTTTTTTTGTGATAATATAATTGGTCCATTCTATTGGGTGTGGCCGTAAGTAAATTCATTATGTAATATTTTAATGTCAATATACATTGATCAATGTATATTTATTATTCCTCTCTTTATATTTACTTGCTTGTGTAATAAACTATGTAATTCGTGCGCAATATTCATGCATCTTTTATACCAACTTGATGTAGTAGTAGAAATACATTTTACGAAGGAACATTTCCTTTAAATGAGCGAAAGGATGAAAAAAGGGTGACAATATTAATAAGTGCAAGCTGTACTTGATCGGCATTTTTGGTCAACATTCCGGCAATTTTGCTAGCTTTGTATTCATTAAAGTTAAGCAAATAAGATATGGAATTACCAGAGTTGATGGCGGAAATTAAGTCTAAATTAGAGGGAAAACAAGCCCCTCAGAATGTGCCGCCCTTTAACCCGCAAACCCAAATCAACAGTATACAAAAAAGTGTGTTTTGGGTTGTACATAATTATTATGATTTAGGGCATTCACTGGATGCATTGATCACTTATGCTGCACGGGCTGATCAGCCTTTGGATAAATTTCTGGAAATGTATCAAAACGTGATGTTAGAAGCTTATAAGCATTCTCAAACCCACGCTAAATAATACGCAAAAGCCTGAATATCAATTGATGATAGATACTCAGGCTTTTTTCTTGTAATAATTTTACAACGATTATCTACTGAGGAGTGACACTGCCATTGTTTTCGTCGTTTCCTCCTGTTTTGGTGCTGTCAGAAGGCGTTTCCTGACCACCTGCTGCGTCTTCAGTATTGGGTGTTTTGCTTTCGTCTTTGCTGCTTCCACCGCAAGCTTGAAGGGCAAAAGTCAAAGCGAGTATACAAAAGAGTTTCGTGAAAAATTTCATATTGTTTGCTGGATTATAGTTTTCAAACAAAAATTTATATCGACAAACTTATCACTTTGACTTCAAGCCTCAAAAATTCAAGCGTAATTTTAAAACAGCTTTTTACATAATACTTTCGCCAAAACGAAGTGTCATCTTGAAAGGCTCAGAGCTTCCTTCTACAGTCTTACTGAGTGTCAATGATTTTTTATCCTCAATCTTTTCAATTTTATACTTTTCACTCACCTTGGTCTTATTGCCATCAAACTCCTGCGTGCCTTCTAAAGTTAACATGCCTCCCTTAATACTAAAAGTACCATTAATCTCAGCTACTGGAGTATACTGCTTAAACTTGTTTCCTTCCATAAAATCGAACTGACTCATGTTGGGTTTGTCGCCCCAGGTACCCATGAGTTGCTGAGTCAATTTGGCATCCGCTTCGTTACCAGCGTCTGCATCATTAGTAGGGGTATCTTCGGTTTTAGTGGTGCTACTGTTTTTGTCACCACTAGCATCTGCATTGTCATTGTTGGTATTGGCAGTAGTATCGGTCGTAGTGCTGGTAGTATCAGTCGTGTCGTTGGCTTTTTCGCCACCTCCACAAGATTGTAGACTAAAAGCAATGAGGGTAATGAGTAATAATTGAGCGATTGATTTCATGTTCGTTTTTTTTAATTTTATATAGATTTGATTTTTCTGATAAGGTTTAATCTCCAAATGATTTAGTCAACTTAAAGGTCATTTTTACCTCTCCTTCCTGAAGTATCAATTGATAAGGCGGTTGCTCAGTCACTTGAACAATTTTATAGGTCATAGTGCCTTGTCGCCCAGTACTTTTTTCGTATTCTTTTTTGTTATCAGCTTCCACAATCAAGGTGTTGCCATTTTCTACACGATAAGTACCTTTTAGGTCAGCGGCAGGGTCAGTGTAGGCGCATCGGTTGGCTTCAGGACCAAAAGTAAACGAAACCATATCGCCTTGTGACCATACCCCTACCAGTGTGCGTTCCATAATACCATTTTTTTCGGCATCTCCAGTGTCTTTCTTGGCTGATTTATCTTCAGTAGATTTACCTTCATCGGTTTTGGCAGGAGTGTCCTTTGTTTCACCAGTGTTATCTGGTTTGTCTGTTTTGCCAGCAGTGGCACTGGTGTCAGGCGTTGTATTGGTAGTATCAGTAGTATTATTGGCTTTTTCACCACCTCCACAAGATTGTAAACCAAAAGCAATGATTGTAATAAGTAATAATTGAGTAATTGATTTCATGTTCGTTTTTAAAGTTTTCTTGAAATAGAATTTAGTCGGCAAAAGTTAATGAAAATAGGGTGGAAACTTGGTATTTTGCCTGAAAATCTAGACTTTTATTCAATAGTTTTAACAATTGCTCAACGAATTTAGCAAATAGATTTTACCTTAAAATTTTATCTTCCATGATTGTATATAATGTCACTATATTGATAGAAAATGACGTGCGTGAAGAATGGTTGGAATGGATGAAAAAGCACCATGTGCCTGATGTAATGGCCACTGGGTGTTTTGTGGAAAACAAGATGATGAAGGTATTGGTAGATGATCCAAAAGCAATCGCTACTACTTACGCTTTTCATTATTTAGCAAATAGCATGGAAGACTACCAAAACTATATAGACAACTATGCTGAGAACCTGCGCAAAGATGTAGTAGAAAGGTATGGAAGTAAAATGAATGCGTTCCGTACCTTGCTTGAAGTAGTATAATAATTAGCCTGCCATCGGTAGTCCATAGGCGATGGTAAGGAACTGAAAAGATTTGATAAAAAATTACAAGAAATTGTGGATGTTGGATTGTTGATCTACGACACAAAAAATTAGACTCTATGAAAAAACTTTTTTTGTTTGATGCCATGACCATGATCTATCGGGCACACTTTGCATTTAGCAAAAACCCTCGGATCAACTCTAAAGGAATGAACACTGGTGCTGTATTGGGATTTACCAATTCGCTGGTAGAGGTCCTGGAAAAACAAAAACCCACGCATATAGGAATTGCTTTTGATACCAGCGAGCCTACCTTTCGCCATGTAGAATACAAAGAATACAAAGCCAATCGGGAAGAGCAACCCGAGGACATTACTAATGCAATCCCTTACATCTACCAAATGGTAGAAGCTTTTAATATCCCAGCGTTGGTATTGCCAGGGTACGAAGCCGATGATATTATAGGAACTATTGCCAAAAGAGCTGTCAAAGAAGGGTTTGATGAAGTATACATGTGGACCATTGACAAGGATTATGCGCAGTTGGTAGAGGATAAGATCTTCTTATACAAGCCTTCTTATATGGGCAATGGGGTAGATATTTGGGGAGTAAAAGAAGTATTGGCCAAATTTGATATTCAACGAGTAGATCAAGTCATTGACTTTTTGGGTATGCAGGGCGATGCTGTGGACAACATTCCAGGGATTCCAGGAGTAGGGCCCAAAACAGCGATTAAGTTTTTGAAAGAATATGATACTGTAGAAGGCTTACTAGCCAATACAGACAAGCTAAAGGGCAAGCAAAAAGAAAAGGTAGAGGCTAATAAAGATCAAGCCTTGCTATCGAAAAAGCTGGCAACTATCAATATCGAAGTGCCCATAGAGTTTAGTGAAGAAGCATTGAGTTGGGTAAGTTTTGACAAAGACAAGGTAAAGGCTTTGTTTGAAGAGCTGGAATTTAGAACGCTCACCAAGCGATTATTTAAAGAAGCAGCCCCTGCTACTCCTAAGAAAAAGGCCAAGCGTGGTCCTAAAGTGGCGGCCAATCAAATGGGATTGTTTGGTGATGGAGTAACGGCAGATGGCAATACTGCCCAACCTGTAACGAGTCTGTCTAACATCCACAATACAGTACATCATTATTATTTGATTGATACCCCTGAGCTACGCAAAAAACTGATAGAGCATCTGGAACAACAGGACGAGTTTTGTTTTGATACGGAAACCACCAATATAGAAGCTCAAAACGCTGAACTAGTAGGAATTGCCTTTTCTACTTATGCCAAAGAGGCTTATTATGTACCTGTTCCTGCCGACCAAAAAGAAGCCCAAGCCATTGTAGAAGAGTTTAGAGGAGTGTTTGAGAACGAAAGTATTGGCAAGATTGCCCAAAACCTCAAGTACGATTTGGTTGTGATGCGCAACTATGGCGTCGAGATCAAAGGGAAGTTTTTTGATACTATGTTGGCCCATTACCTATTACAGCCCGATATGCGTCATAATATGGATGTGTTGGCCAAGAGTTATTTGCACTATGAACCAGTAGAGATCACTACGCTGATTGGTAAAAAGGGCAAAAAACAAGGCAACATGCGGGATGTTGAGTTTGAAAAAATCAAAGAATATGCTGGCGAAGATGCCGATATTACTTTTCAGCTAAAAGAGCTTTTTGATGCCCAGATACAAGCTCAGGACATGCGTCACCCCGCGCCCGAAGATGGCTCCGAAAAGGTAACACTGCGGAAGCTGATGGATGAGGTAGAAACACCACTAATTGAGGTATTGGCCACCGTAGAAAGCAATGGAGTAAAGCTGGACAGTGATAGTTTGGCAAAATTCTCAAAAGAGCTAACCAAAGAGATTCAGGTACTGGAAGAGAAGATTTACAAAATTGCCGGAGAACAATTCAACATTGCGTCGCCTAAGCAATTGGGGGATATCTTGTTTGGTAAACTGAAACTAGACGACAAAGCCAAAAAAACCAAGTCGGGGCAGTATGCTACTGGGGAGGAGATTTTGATAAAACTCGCTGACAAAAACGAGATTGTACAGCACATTCTGGATTTTCGAGGCCTGCAAAAACTACAAAACACCTATGTAGATGCTTTGCCCGAATTGGTAAATCCGAAAACTGGATTGATTCATACTTCTTACAATCAAGCAGTAGCCGCAACGGGGCGTTTGAGTTCTACCAACCCCAACCTCCAAAACATTCCCATTCGTACTGCACAAGGGCGAGAAGTACGACGAGCTTTTATTCCTCGCAGCGATGATTATGTATTGCTGGCTGCGGATTATTCGCAAATTGAGCTTCGCATCATGGCCGAGTTTAGCCAGGATGAAACTATGATTCAGGCTTTCCAGAATGGAGAAGACATTCACGCTACTACTGCCAGTAAAATCTACAAAGTGCCTCTAGACCAAGTAGATAGCGATATGCGCCGTAAAGCCAAAACGGCCAACTTTGGAATTATTTATGGTATTTCGGCTCATGGACTTTCGGAGCGTTTGAACATTCCTCGCAAAGAGGCTGGAGAAATTATCAAAGCTTATTTTGAGGAATTCCCAGCGGTGAAAAAATACATGGACGAGGTTATCAACAAAGCCCGCGATCAGGAATATGTAGAAACTATTCTGGGGCGTCGTCGTTATTTGCGTAATATCAATTCTCGCAATGCGGTAGAGCGTGGCAATGCTGAACGAAACGCCATCAATGCACCTATACAAGGTAGTGCGGCAGATATGATCAAAATCGCTATGATTCGCTTGCATGAGTTTCTCAAAAAAGAGAATCTCAAAAGTAAAATGATTCTGCAGGTACACGATGAATTGGTGTTTGATGCTCACAAAGATGAGTTGGACATCTTGAAGCCTGCCATTGTAGATTTGATGAAAAATGCCCTATCGAGTATTAATCGTACGATGCAAGTGCCTATGGAGGTAGAAGTAGGAGAAGGGCAAACCTGGTTGGAAGCGCACTAAATAGGGGATACGCAGAAATATAAAGTCTATATATCAGAACCGCTACTCATCTTTTAGCAGAAGGGTAGCGGTTTTTTATCAACTTATTTTTGAGATTTTTTTATAAAACCAATGCGTACAACTTTTTTATTCAATATTCTACAAGTATTAATACTATCCATCTTTATCTCAGGTACTTGCTTTTCTCAAAACCAGAGGCCCAAAGACCATGAAGTGTATTCTAAAGTATTGACCGAGTTTGTTAAAAAGTATTCTAAAAGAAGACGCACTAAAAGCTTGGTAATAAGTAGACGTATAAGAAAAAGAAATTTGGAACTTTATGGACTGGATACTACAAAAGATACTATACAATATCTGCTTAATATAGATATGGCGTTGGCTAACTTTAAAGAGGGTGCGGCCTTTCCTGATTTAACTTTTATCAAACTTATTCGCAAGTTTGAAGACGATAATATGAGACCTATTGAATTTGAAAAGATCAAAATGCCTTATAAAATCTCGATTTTAGGTACTACTCAATTAAATGCAATCTTTGATAATGGAGGGTGGGCAACTTTTCGTAAGAAATATCGAAAATCTTTTGGCATCGTAGTACTATCAAACTTGACCTATACAAAAGACTATAAATACGCAATTATGAGCATTGGGGTGAGTCAGGGAGGTTTAGCAGGGTGGGGAAGCTTGCTATTGATTGATGTTCAGGCAAAAAAATGCATCAAGAAAGTAATAAAGCTTTGGGTTTCTTAAAAAATGCTGCAGGTTTAGCACATAAAAGAGAGACCAATTCATAGTAAGTTTACTTTTTTTGCTCAAATACTTGACTTTAAACAGTTCAGCAAATATTTTTCCGATACTTTAAAAATCATTATCCTTACATTTTGTAACTTATCCACATCAACCGTTATCTGCTATACATGATCGAAAGAAACTTGCCTGAAGTGCTAATGCTGGCATAAATTTATAAGTAGTAAGACAAAGCAAAATCTACCACCCAAGGAGTAAAAACTGTATGTACAAGATTTGGATATATTTACTGATGCTGTTTGTAGGTACTCCCAAGGTTTTTGCTCAAAGCCAGCCTAAAATAGATTCCCTTAAAGCCGTTCTCCAAAGCAAAGTCAGCCCTCAGCAACAGGTAGATGTGTACAACGCCTTAGCTCAATATTTTGAAGGAAACAATACCCGAAAATCCAACGAGTATATTTCTAAAGCCATTCAATTAGCACAAACTACTAACTACGCTATCGGGTTGGTGCAAGCTTACAGCCAACAGGCCAAAAATTTAGCACTTCGGAAAAACTTTGAAAAAGCACAAAAAATTGCCGAGAAAGC
Source organism: marine bacterium AO1-C (assembly GCA_001890965.1). Taxonomy (GTDB): domain Bacteria; phylum Bacteroidota; class Bacteroidia; order Cytophagales; family Microscillaceae; genus Microscilla. The sequence continues at coordinate 199,257 of MLAY01000011.1, forward strand.
ATTGCTCATAGCTCAAAAAAATCAAAGCAAAAAGGGAAAAGCAAGGGCACATTTAGCCTTGGGTTTTGTGGCGCATAAACAAGGGAAAAATCAAAAAGCATTGAATTTTTATTCTCAAGTAGAGAAGTCAGCACAAGCGCTTAATACACCATCAATCCTAATTGAAGCACAGCGTATGCAGGGAATTGCTTATGCTTATATGAAGAACGATTCCAAGGTATTGGAATACTATGCTAAAGCGCTGGAAACTGCCCAAAGTAATCGTTTGCCCGAAGAGATAATGAAAATACAGAAGGATTATGCGAGTTTTTATCTGAGAAAAGGAGATCCGAAAGCCCCACAATATGCAAGGCAAGCTCTAGAAATGAGCAAAGCATTAAGAGATTATAAAGAAACTGCAAGAATAAACTCACAACTTGCGTCTTACTATAAATCAAATGGTAACTATATCAAAGCATTGGACTGCTTGCTGAAGTCACTGAAGGTAAGAGAGACTTTTTTGGCAGATAGTTTTTCTCTTGCTATTAATTATAACAGGATAGGAGTATTGCTGTATGAGCAACAAAATTATGAAAAGGCCATTACCTATTATAACAAACACCTGAAGGTAGTTCAAAAACTAAAAGTTCAAAAACTTCAGTCCCTGAGTTATAACAACATTGCCTTGGCTTATCAGCATTTGCACAGGTATACTGAGGCAGAAGAGCATTACCAAAAAAGCATTTTTCTTGCTCAAAAAGCAAAACATAAACCGATACTTGGTTGGGCGTACAATGGAATGGGAATCGTAAATCAAGAACAAAAGCGCTACCCAAAAGCCAAAGAGTGGTTTGACAAAGCCATAGCGATTAGAACCAAACCAAGATTACTTGCTCAAAGCTATTATGGTCTGGGGAAAAACTACCAATTACAGAAGCAATATCGCAAAGCCAAGCAATATTACTTAAAGGCGTCCAGTCTGGCACAACGAACCACAGATTTAGCCCTCAAAAGAGATATACAGGGAGGATTAAGCATTTGTTATGAATCTTTGGGCGAAACCGCGAAGGCTTTGACTAGCCATCAACTATTTAAACAATTGGCCGATAGCTTACTGAACCTGGAAAATGCCAAGGGTATTACCCAACTGGAAACGACCTATCGTTTTCAGAAAGAAAAAGACTCACTAAAGTTTGCAGAAGCCCGTAAACAAGAGGCGCTAAAAAATGAAATAACTACCCGCAAGGCAAACCAGCGCACTACTTACATAGGGCTAGCCCTTACTTTGGGACTGGTAATAGTATTGCTTTTCTTTTTTGTCGAAAAACAAAAAAGCAACCGTAAACTCAACCACGCCAATGAAGAATTGGCCATTTCCAACGAGGAAATCAAGGCTTCAAGCGAAGAGGTACAAAGCATTAATAGCACCTTACAAGAAACCCTGGAGTTGGTGAATGAGCAAAAAAATGATATGGTGGCTAGCATCAATTATGCTGAGCGGATTCAACGAGCGGTATTGCCTACTACTGAAAGCGTTCAAGCTATTTTTCCCGAACATTTTATTTTCTACAAACCTCGCGATATCGTCAGTGGGGACTTTTATTGGTTAACCAAAACGGAGTCCCAACCCATTTACGAAGAAAGCAGTGATTTCCAATTAGGCAGGGTATTGTTGGGTTTCTCTAACGAAAAACAAATATTGGTAGTAGCCGATTGTACTGGGCACGGGGTACCTGGGGCATTTATGACAATGCTTTGTTCGCAAGCATTGAATAGCATTGTGATCCAAGACAATGTGCATGAGCCAGGCCAAATATTGAATCATCTGGATGCCTATTTGCGACAAGCTCTTAAGAGTCAGCAAACCAATGTAAACGATGGGATGGATATCGCCATTTGTGTGATAGATTCCAGCGAACAAACCCTGACCTTTGCTGGAGCCAAAAACTCGCTTTTATGTTATCAAAATCAAGAATTTAAAGAGATCAAAGGTGACTTACACAGCATTAATGGGCGACGTACTCCAAAGGGTTATCAATATACCTCGCAAGTTATTCAGCTTACTGCTTCCACAACCTTTTACTTATATTCTGATGGTTATCCCGATCAGTTTGGTGGGCCACAAGGGAAAAAGTTTCTAAAAAAACGTTTTAGAGAAATGCTACACCAAATGGCTACTTTGCCTATGGAACAACAACACCAGCATTTAGATGCCCAACTTAACGATTGGATGAAAGACGAAGAGCAAATAGATGATATATTGGTGATGGGAGTAAGGTTAACATAATTATTTGTTATAAAATAAATAGTAGAAGCTATAAATTTTCTGAAGTAATGTAAAAGTTTACTATTTTGCTAAAAATAAAAACCGCCACTTATCTTTTGGGATGGGTAGCGGTTTTTGGGACTCTCTTCAATAACTACAATAAAAGTAACACATAGAAAAGAGAGGTTTAGGAAAAGTTTAGGCTTCAACCAATTTTTCTATTTTTTGGAAAACCCTACTTCCAAAACCACCAGTTTGGCTTTCTACGGTCATTTCTTGACCAGAATCAGATATATTTAATACGACGCTACCATCGCTAATAGTAGTGCCTTTTGGAACATCTACCCAAGTCAATTTAACGATCGCGTTGCTCTCAATTGTGCCATAAGCAATGTTAGACCAGTAAGGGTTGGTTGAGGCTTCTTCTCCATACCAAAATATTTTATCATCTAGCTGTCGTACATAATAGGAGCCAGATTGATTTTTAATTTGCCATTTTCCTGTTAAATCCATGATTTTGTGATTTTTGTTAAAATGCTTACTCTGGTTAAAGGGTTTTCAGCATCCCCCTTTCATTGATCAACATTGCAAACTTATCTCAATGCGAACATTTGCATTTTCTTAAATCAGACAACTTCTTTTTGAAAAAGGACATTTCTTGAGAGAAGGGGAGAATCCTACCTTGAATAAGGTTTACTAAAGAGGGATTTCAAAAAGTAGAAAGCCAGGTAGAAAGCAAAAAAGCGCAGGCTGGGAGTCCTGCGCTTGCACTTAACAGACCTTACTTACATTATTCATAGCAAGTTGAACATTTGTGATGCCTTACTTTATGTAATGCATAGTTACGAAAGGTGTTGAGCAAACCCTACAAATAAGTACGCTACAACTGCTTGGGTAATTATTGATACAAACTTAAGAGAAGGAAAGCGATTCTATTTTCTCAAATAGGACATTTTGAAGCCAATCACCTGAAAGAAATAGTTATATCCGGTAAAACACTTAGGAAATCAGGAAAAACACTGAATTTTTAAACATGCCATTTTACCAGTATGGTATTAGACATAGGTATAGAGGTACTTTGCTTGTAATAATTATTATAAGTATTCTAAAATTAATCATTATGTCTGATAGTTTTTTCATCCTTCTTTTGGGCGAAGCTATAGCGAGTCCCTCACAAAAAGATAAATTGAGTGCTTTTCCTCAAATCCAAGGGTGTTTTATTCCTAGAGAAGCCAGTATGCATCACCAAGGCTTTATGAAGCTTTCGCAAGCCTGGGGATTTACTTTTGAAGATTGGCAGACCCTTAAAAAGATTAAAACACAATTAAATGAAGTACCTCGGTTAATAGCTATGTTACACAAACCAGTCAATGAACCATTGAATTTTGTCTCTTGCCAAATATCTTCTCGAGAGAGGAAGGGGAATCCTGCGGGTTTATGGGATCAACTGAGTACGATGGGACAAGTGCTTACTGGCAATATTGCGGCTAAAGTTACACAAAAGCTTCTTTGTGAGTCCATTGTAGCTTTTAAGATGAATGATAAAGAAGAGGCCTGGATAAGTATCCTCGAGGATGCCATTACTCAACATATCCGTCAAGCTCCTCTCAAAGTAAACGAATTGGCCGAGATAGCTTGTCTTAGCAAACGCCAATTAAATCGCAGGATACAACAAACCCTGGGGATATCACCAGCTCAATTTATTCGAGAAGTGCAACTACAACTGGCAAGAAAAGAACTCGAGAGTGGTCAAGCTGAATCAATTATTCAAGTAGCGCTGAACCATGGCTTTGAGTATGCCAGCACATTTTCAACCATTTTTAAACGTCGTTTTGGATGTACTCCCAATTCTATTTTAATGAACAAGTAACCAATCATAAACGAGGCTAAAAAAGCCTCAGGGTTAACCCTGATTTTGCTCGGGGTTTTTGGGTATTTTGAATGAAGTGTTTTTGGTGTAAGTATCTGTTTATCAGTTATTTGTGTGCTAGGCAGCTTTGTTGCTTACTTGTTTTGTTTAGGCAAACGGAAGAACTTGAGCACAAGTTTTTTGTTCAATTTTAAATATCACAAAAATGGCAAAAGTAATTGATAAAACTGGTTTTGAGTCCGAAGTAAAACCGATTTTAGACGCATGGGTAAATACAGTTGGAGATAAGTTAGATACAGATTTGACCCAATATTTTAAACTGCCTGGTGACAAGGGCATTGGCAGTGGCTTTAGTGTTTCTTTTAAGGATTTCAAACAACTCATTAATACTGTAGGAACTCAATTTTTTAAAGCTCGTTTTGGGATTCAGGAAGATAAGTTTGCGTTGGTCTTGTGGGGAGTTGGTAATGCTCAAAATGGTACACTTACCCAGGTGAGTACTAATTACCTAATTCTGGATCATCAGGACTTTACATTTGATAATAAAACTATTCCGAACCTCCCCGAAATGCGTAATAGTGTAGCAAAACTACCAATCATTCTTGCTCATAGTCGCTTGGAGAGCTGGCGGAAGCTCACAACGTTGAAATCGGGAATATTTAAAATAAATCTAATCAATGAGAATACACTAAAACTAAAGGAAACCAAAACATTGCGAGGGTATAATTATTCTCTGATAGATTTTTTTGGGATTTTTATAGGCATAGAGTCATTTCCCGAAGAGGATATTACAATTCGCATTGATTTTTGTTATCTCAATTATGATTCTAATTCAATGGTTGATCCTACTCAAGGTTTTTTTGATTTATTATTTTCTACTGTAGTTTCTAATGGTACAGCTGGCAAGAAGATACAAAATGCGTTTTATGATGCAGGTGCCCCTTGTCCTCCTTTGTGTAATGGTGGTGGTGGTGGCGATTAATTAAGCATTAGAAAGGCAGTATTTCTGCCTTATTTAGACAATTGTCAGTAATTTGTAACACAAAAAATTTTTTATATTAGCTTAACTTTTAACCAATTTGAATCCTTTTATCAATGCAATATTTATCTCGATGTTTGTTGGAGGGAGTATTCCAGTAATCATAGGCTTGTCTACATACCGTTCTTTGGGCTTACTCAAGCGCTTAATCTTAGTCCTAATGATTTGTTCATTGGGACTAAATATTGTCCAGATTATCTTGGCATTATTTAGTGTGCCCAATTTGTTTATTGCCCATATTTATACACTACTAGAGTTTTTGTTTATTGTATTTATTTACAAAATCAAATTGAATGACATCATCCCTTCATCCAATTTCCTAAAGGGAGTCATTTTTTTTGTGATGTTTTCGTTTTTAAACACTTTTTTTATCCAGGGTTGGCAAACCAATAATTCTTATCAAAGAATTCTGGAAAGTGTGCTGGTGATTGCTCTTATACTTGTTTATTTTTTTAAAACTCTGAAAGAACTTAAAGTAAAACGCATTGATCGGGAACCACTATTTTGGTTTAGTGGGGGAGCTTTATTGTATTTTTCGGGAGCCTTGTTTATTTTTATATTTAGCAATTATTTACTAAAATATTCTCAATCACTAGGAATTATCTTTTGGGCTATCCACGCCTTTTTCCTAATTATATTCTACATTGGAGCAGCTATTGCCTTATGGATCAACCCCAAGAAATAGAATTTGCCTGGTTACTCACCACTGGTATAGGCATTACCTTTATGTTGGCAGTGGCTATTATTCTATTTGTAGTATTTTACCAAAAGCGATTGTCTCAACAACAGCTCCGTTTGCAGGAACTCAAAAACCAACAACAACAACAACTATTTTTAGCCACTAACCAGGTACAGGAAAAAGAACGGAAACGTATTGCCAACGATTTACATGATGATGTAGGTGTGGTACTTTCTACTGCTAAATTATATTTAAGTCATTTGATGACTCAACCCAACATCGAAAATGTTGCCCAAAAAATAGATCAATTGGTAGACGCAGCTGCTCAAAACGTGAGAGATATTGCGCACAACCTTACTCCCCAAAATCTTGAAAAGTTTGGTTTAATCAGTGCCATTACCGAAATGTGTAAAAAAATTCAAGAAGCAAATCAAATTCAGGTAAGCTTTGAATATAATGAAGGACAACGATTAAATTTTGACATAGAACTGGGAGTGTATCGTATTACCCAGGAGTTGTTAAATAATACCCTTAAGCATGCTCAAGCCAGTGAAATATGGCTGAACCTGAAATTTGAAGGCCAACATTTGACCTTACAATATAGCGATAATGGCGTAGGGGTGAATCTGGGCAGTTTATCCAAAACCAATAATTTTGGCTTGGGTTTGCAAAACATGATAGGTAAAGCAGAAGCATTACAGGGTAGAATTAATTTTCAATCTGACTTAGGGCAGGGCTTTGGAGCAACTTTATGCATTGGTTAAGCAAATCAGCTTCCTATCAACGATAATTAGTTGAAAATCCTAAAATACACCAGAAGCATGGATACCATCAAAGTAGCTATTGTAGACGATCAACCATTATTTAGAGAAGGGCTAACCTTTATCATTCAACAACACGCTGACCTGGAAATCGTGTTGGAGGCGGAGCATGGAGAAGATTTATTGAACCAGTTATCACACACTACAGTGTTGCCCGATGTCATATTGCTAGACATTAAAATGCCCAAAATGGATGGCATGGAGTGTGCACGTATTTTAAAACAAAATTATTCCAAGGTTAAAGTCATTACCCTTACTGTATACGATCAGGAAGACTATGTGCTGCACTTGCTCGATCTGGGGGTAAATGGGTATTTACGCAAACTCACCTCGGGCAAAGATGTGTGCAAAGCCATTCGTACAGTCATTGACAAAGGGTATTATTTTGATGATTTTGTGACCCAAATTATGTTGAGTGGCCTAAAGAAAAAGCGTTCCATTGCTGCCAAGCCCAAAGTAGACGATGAAGTAAGTATTACCCCTCGCGAGCGTGAAGTACTCGCCTTAATTTTGAAAGAATACACTACGCAAGAAATTGCAGATCAGCTCTTTGTAAGTATTCGTACGGTTGAAACCCATCGCAAAAATTTACTAAACAAGTTTGGGGTGAAAAATGTGGTAGGGCTTGTCATCAAAGCCTTGCAAATGGGGGAGTTTTCAACGGTTTAATCTTTGAGCCTAAAGTGCTGTAAAACAGCCAATCAATTTGTTTAATTTCTTACTTTTTATGGATATTTGCCTAATACTGCTTTTGTTAAGACACCAAAAACGACACTTATGGCAAAAAAATACGGCAACACCTGGTGGGGGCTACAATGGCTCAGTGCCTTGAATCATATTGATTATTCGAGTCGCTTGCCACGTGGAAAAACCTACGCAAACAAAGGAGCAGTAAAAGATGTCGTGATTCAGGGAAATATCGTAAAAGCCAAAGTGAATGGATCAGAAACCTACCCCTATGATCAAAAGTTTGAAATCCAGGCATTTACCCCATCCGAAAAAGAAGATATCTTAGATATTGTTACCGAAGACCCTTTCATCTTGTCTTCGTTGCTCAATCGCGAGTTGCCTCAGGATTTGCTGGATATTTTAACTCAAAAAGGCATTAGCCTTTTTCCTAGAAGTTGGCGAGACATGAATGGCAGGTGCTCTTGCCCAGACTGGGCTGTGCCTTGTAAGCATTTGGCTGCAGTGGTATATATTATTGCCAATGAGATCGATAAAAATCCTTTTGTAGTGTTTGAGCTTAAGGGATTGGATATTTTAGCCGAAATTCAAAAAAGAGGATTCAATGCTCAAGGCGATTTTAGACTGCCTGTAACTCCGTTGCGTAAGCTTTTAACTGCGAATGTTGATAGTAGTAAATACGCTTTTCAGGCTAAACTGATGGATAAAATAGATTTCTCTACTTTGTCCGAAAGTCGTGAACAATTGCTCAAACTATTACCTGACCGACCTTTGTTTTTTCCAGAGGGAGATTTTAAAGAGATATTGAGTAAGGCTTATCAAAAAGTGGCCAAAGGAGTTAAAAAATTACGAACACTGTCCAGCGAGGCTACCCAGAATTTTTTTGAAGAAAACCAAGGCGAATTCACTGTGTTTTTAGACAATACGCTGGATTTTCGTTATGTAAGTTTGCAAATAGATCAAGAGCAGCCACAAGTACCCCAAAATCTTCGAAGCATTGAAGACTTAATGGGTAACATTCGCCAAATCAAACTAGCCCATCTGCAAAACTATCACCCTTCAGTAGCTGCCCTGTATTTTAGTTATCAGCTGGCCTTGCATTTGGCTACTACTGCTGCTTTTATCCCCGAACTTATCGAAGTAGCTCCCAAAAAATATATTATTCGATGGATACCTGCCTTGTTAATCAAAGAAGTGAAAGCGCTTTGTGGAGTGTTGAGCGAATTGATGCCCCCAGAGATGTTGGTAGTTACTTCAGAAAACAAAGTACAGTTTGTTCAACCAACAGAACAGGTGAAAATATTAGTGGGAGTCTTTTTGCACCATTTCCTAAAAGCATATTATGTAAACCCCAACGATCGGTTCAATAGCGAAGATGTTTTCCGAGCCTTCTTTCAGCAGGATATCTTGTCGATCGACGGCTTTGTACAAAAAGAAAATGCGCAATCCATTCAAAAGTGGTTGCAAAAGTTTTACCTCAGCGAGAAACAATACCAGCCAGTGCTCAAAGTGGAAGAAAAAGCTGCAATAGGTGGGTTTAAGCTTGGTTTTTGGGTACAAAATCAACAAGACGCGATGCAAAGATTGATTAGTATCCGCGATTTGTTTGATAAGAAAAAATACCAAAATATTCGCTTAGGAGTTATTCAGGATTTGGCTATTTTGTCAGAATACCTTGATTCCATCAAGCGATTGATCAAAACCAAAGGAAAGACCGAGATTCTGGTAGATAGTGAGCAATTTGTACAAATATTTTTCTATACCCTGCCTACCCTCCGTTTGCTCAATATTCAGGTGATGTTGCCCAAAGCATTACAAAGATTGACTCGCCCTCAGTTGTCAGGAAAAATAGGCATAGAAGACAATACTGGAAACCATAAAAGTTTTGTAAATCTGCAAAGCATGCTAGAATTTGAGTGGCAGGTGGCTATTGGCAATACCGTAGTGTCTCCCAAAGAATTTAAGCAGATGGTACGCAAACTCAGAGGCATTGTAAAGCTCAATGATGAGTTTGTATTGATAGACCAAAAAGAAATAGAAAACCTTTTGCGAAGACTGGAAAATCCACCTAAAATTACCGATAATGAAGTGCTGAGAGCAGGGATTGCGACTGATTATCAGGGAGCTAAGGTAACCTTGGACGATAAAGCTCAGGCATTGATTCGCAGTGTGATAGAATCTGATACAGTGGTTTGCCCCAAAGACCTCAAGGCTACTCTAAGACCCTACCAGCAGAGAGGCTATGAGTGGTTATACAAAAACACCCAACTGGGCTTTGGGAGTGTATTGGCCGATGATATGGGCCTTGGTAAAACTTTACAAGTAATTAGTTTATTGCTCAAACTTAAGGAAGAAGGAAAGCTTGCCAAAAAGAAAGCGCTGGTAGTGGTGCCTACCACTTTGTTGGGCAATTGGCAAAAGGAAATTCAGAAATTTGCTCCTTCGCTCAAAGCTACAATTTATCATGGGCCCCAACGAAAGTTAGACACGAAGATACCCGATGTTATCATTACTTCTTATGGAGTAGCCCGGAGTGACATTAAGGTATTGAGTAAAAAACAATGGGGGTTTTTGGCGATAGACGAGGCTCAAAACATTAAGAATACCACGACCGAACAAACCAAAGCCATTAAAAAGCTAAAAACTGAACGAGTAGTAGCGATGAGTGGTACTCCAGTAGAAAACCGTTTATCAGAATACTGGAGCATTTTTGATTTTGTTAATAAAGGATACCTTGGTTCTTTGACTAAATTTGAAGACGAATACATTAAACCCATCGAAATTGAGCGTAGTCAGGAGCATTTAGAACGCTTTAAAAAAGTAACAGCCCCTTTTATCTTACGAAGGGTAAAAACCGACAAGAAGATCATTAGTGATTTACCCGACAAGATAGTAAATGATCAGATTTGCCACCTTACTGCTCAGCAATCAGCACTTTACCAAAATGTAGTAGATATGACCCTAAAAGCTGTAGAGGGTAGCGATGGGGTACAGCGCAAGGGACTCATATTTCAACTAATGAATGCGCTTAAGCAAATTTGCAATCACCCAAGCCATTACCTGAAAAAAGCCAAAGTAGACCCGAGTCATTCGGGCAAAATGCAAATGCTGTTATCATTGTTAGACAACATCTATGAAAGTGGCGAGAAAACCTTGATTTTTACCCAATACCGCGAAATGGGGGATTTGTTGGTGCCCTTGCTACAGCAGCGGTATCATAGCACCCCACTTTGGTTACACGGGGGAGTAAGCCGCAAAAAACGAGACCAAATGGTGGAAGATTTTCAGACCAAATCCCAGGTAAAAACAATGCTCTTGTCGCTCAAGGCAGGAGGTACTGGGCTTAACCTCACCCAAGCCAGCAATGTGGTACATTATGATTTGTGGTGGAACCCAGCAGTAGAAAATCAAGCCACCGATCGGGCTTATCGCATTGGTCAACAAAACAATGTAATGGTGTACCGGATGATTACCCAGGGGACTTTTGAAGAAAAGATCAACGAAATGATTAGAGAAAAACAAGAGTTGGCCGACCTTACAGTAAACACTGGCGAAAACTGGATTGGTAACCTGAGTAATGAAGCCCTCAAGGATATTTTTGAATTGGGTTAAAGTAAAATGTAAAAAAGCAGTTAAACCGTTTTAGGTCCAACTGCTTTTTCTTCACCATAGCTTGAAATGGCTACATTAATGACTCGCTAAATTGATTCTACCAATTGCTTTGCCCAGTCTTGGTCTGCTACCAATTTCTCTATCAATGTCATCTTTGGCAGGCTTGTAAATAATACGACTAATTCTTTTCAGCATCTTACCTTCATCAGGTTGAATGTCGAAGGTTTCGTCATTATTAATACGACGAATAAGTTGTTCTATAAAGGCAATTTGACCATCTACCGAACTCGTATCAAGGGGGCCACGTTGGCTAATGCCAGAGTCTTGTTCGTGTTGAGCAATTCTTCTATCTCTTTTGCTACCCAATGCTTCAAGCACTGGTTGTAAACGCTCCACTGCCTTGGCTTTATCGGCTGGTTTGTAAGTTTTACCCTCATCAAATGCTCTTATAAAACGATAAAGTCCGTGTCCACCCGCGCCTTTTTGGTGAACCATGCTTTTTAAATTAAGCTGAAGCTCCCCAATATGTCCAGTACTCAATTGTACGTTGATTTTCATATCCTGATAACCAGTATCGGTAAACTCAGAACCAATGGTATTTTTTATCCGATATACTTCAAATACTTGTGAGATGTACCTTTGACCTTGTACTAAATCTGTTACTGACTCAAAAACCAGTGTTCCCCTTACCAAATCGAGTATACGCGTAGCATCTTGGCCATACTTGTCATGTTGTTTTTCATGGGCTCGTTCCCAGCCTTTGATGCTAGAAGCCTTAGCCTTGACAAATTTTCCGCCTCGTTGAAACATAGAAGCTACTTCTTCCAGTTTTTGATCAAACTCCATCAGCGATAGGTTTGCCTGAATAAAAAGTTGCTGCAATGATTCATCATCGGTTAAACCACTATCGAGCGAAATTCCTTGATGTAGCTTTCCTCTCTGATCTTTTCTGGCGCGTTCTCTATTACGACTCATTTGGTCAATATATTTTGCCTTTAGCACTGGATTGTCATCGAGCTGTTGCATAATGTCAGGATATACCGTTTGTGATAGCACCTTATTCATTTTACCAGCACTCATTCTTCTACTTCTTTCCAGTTCAACATATTCAGGCGCCATAAATGGTCTTACTTTCAATACCAAATCAGAAGGGGACATTGTATTAGGATCAACCCCTTGTTGCCCTACCAGATATTTCATAACGATCGCGTGTAGATCAACCTTGGCAATTTGAAAGTTTGAATCAAGTTGGAGGAGCAAATCTTGCATATGGGCCAACTTGGCATCTACATCTTTACGGTTAGGATTAAATCGGATAACCGGGCGTTGACGTGCCTTATGACGTCGTTGTCCCCGGTTGACGTTTTGATGGCGAGAGGCAATGGGTTGTTGCCCCGAAGAAATGGAGGGTTGTTGACTTACGGCGTTGGTACTATTATTTGAAGTGCTATGTCCTGTACTTTCCTGTGAATGTTCTGGCATCTGCTTTCAGTAATTTGTTGATATACAAAAGGTTGTTCGCAATCGTAGGTGGTCAAAATGAGGATACTAGCAGGTAAGGAAGGGGCTTGCTGTGGATGAGGGAATATAAGGTGTAATAAGACCCTTAGACAATATAAGCCTTTAAGGTTGGATTTGTAATCAGTTAATTTGATTTTTTATTCAAAAAAATAGTGCCTTATGAGCCAATGAAATTATTTAGGGAGAGTTTAATAAATAGTCTCCCCATTAGAGCTAGTAGTTTTGCGGATAGATAAGGCTATTTTTTGCGCTCATAGCAGCGCTACGGGCAAGAACCGAAGCTGCAGCTTGCTGCGCTGAGCTCTGCCGAAGGCTAACAATAACGAAATATATTCGTACGGCTATTAATTGGGTCTGTTATTTTTTGGATACTCCCTTAAAGAAATGACTAAGTGAAGTAAATTAAAAAGGAAAAGAAAAATGCGACTTTAAAAATCAATTGTAAAATCCGATACAAAGGCCTTAATTTGACTATGCAAAACATTGAACTTTCTGAAGTAGCTCGTTTGGCGGTACATTATGTGAATACTACCAGTCGGCATATTTTTTTGACGGGTAAAGCAGGTTCAGGCAAAACCACCTTGCTGAAGTATATCATCCAACATACTTTTAAAACTACGGCAGTAGCAGCACCTACAGGCATAGCGGCTATCAATGCAGGTGGGGTAAGTTTACATTCATTGTTGCAATTACCCATTGGGAGTTTTGTTCCCGAAAATCAAGAATACACTTCTTACAGCGCCAATCGCCGTTTTTATACCCCCAAAACAGTACTTGAGGAACAACGAATTGGCAAGGAAAAACGAAAGCTACTCCGAAAGTTAGAGTTATTGATTATTGATGAAGTGAGCATGTTGCGGGCCGATTTGCTGGATTGTGCCGACCTCATTTTACGTAACATTCGACGAGACAGTCGCCCCTTTGGTGGGTTGCAAGTGCTATTTATTGGCGACCTCAATCAGTTGCCACCCATTGTACGCCCCGAAGAATGGGATGTTTTGCGTAACTATTACCAAACGGTATTCTTTTTTGGAGCTAGAGCTTTGGTCAATACTCCACCTATTTATATTGAGTTGGATAAAATCTATCGCCAGTCGGACCAACGTTTTGTGGAATTGCTCAACCGTTTGCGTGATAACCAACTCTATAACGAAGACATTGCCCTGCTCAATGAACATTATGATGACACCTTTGCCAAAGATGCCAAAGAAGGTTATATCAATATTACGACCCATAACCACCAGGCCGATACGATTAATCAGCGGGAACTCAACCGAATTTTATCATCTATGCATAAGTTTTCGGCTGAAGTAGAGGGGGAGTTTCCAGAAAACCTGTATCCCTGTGCTGCAAAGCTTGAACTCAAAAAAGGGGCGCAGGTCATGTTTATCAAAAACGATTCAGGCGACAAACCTCGGTATTACAATGGGAAAATTGGTAAAATCGTAGTGCTGGAAAAAGACACCATTGGTGTTGAGGTAGCGGATACAACAGAGAAAGGAAAGCAGAATAAGGTGATTTATGTAGAACCTTTTGCCTGGGAGAACAAACGTTATCACGTAAACAAAGAAACTGGAGAAACCGAAGAGGAAATCATCGGCTCTTTTATCCAATATCCACTCAAGTTGGCCTGGGCCATTACAGTACACAAAAGTCAGGGACTGACCTTTGACCGAGCTATTTTGGACCTCTCTAAAACCTTTGCGCCTGGGCAAATGTATGTGGCGCTTTCCCGCCTCACTGGATTGGAAGGAATGATCTTAGCTTCGCCCATTCCTCGCCGTCAGATTGCCCAAGACCCAGTGCTGAGGAATTTTCAAAGCCAAAAAGCTTCTGCTTCTATATTGAGTGAGAATTTAGAGAAAGAACGTCAGCGCTTTTTACAACAATTTGCCATGAAAGCCTTTGATTTCAGTGCCTGGGAAAAAATGTTGCAAGATCACTTGGCATCGTTTGATAAAGACGAAAACCGATCGGCCAAGCAAGCTTATCAGGGCTGGACTGAGGAAATATTGGAGGAGTTTAGACCAATGAAAGAGGTAGGCGATAAATTTATGCGTCAGGTGGCCAAAATAGCGAGTCAACCCCAAACTGACGAGACCAATCAACATTTGCAGGAACGCATTGGCAAGGCTTCGGCTTATTTTCTGCCACAGATCAAGGATCTATCTAATAAGTTTGAAGTCCACAAAAAAGAAGTAAATCAGAAGAAAAAGGTAAAAAAATACCTCAAAGAGCTGATAGAAATCCAGCAAGGGTTGATTGAGATTAACAAGCAAATCGTAAAAACGGAGTTGTTGTTTAGTAGTGTGGCCAACGACGAAATGCTAAGCAAAGAAGCACTGGAAAACGCGACTGCTTACAAGGAACAAATAGAAAACTTTGCCGAAGCCCAAAATGTACCCAAAAACTCTACCTATGACATTACTTTTGAGCTTTATCAAGGGGGTAAAAGCATAGAAGAAATTGCAATAGATCGTGGACTCACACCCACCACTATTGAAGGACACCTGGCCAAGTTTGTAGCCAGCGGCCAGCTTGCGGTTACTGATTTTATGCCCGAAAAAGACGTAGATATCATTGTCGCCAAGGCCAAAGAACTAGGCCATAACCAACTGAATCCCCTCAAAGTGGCTCTAGACCATGCGTATGAATTTCCCCAGCTCAAAATGGCAATTGCCCATAAAAAGTTTTTGGAAAGTAAATAATTATCAATGATGAGTGGTCAATGGTTTATTGGTCAACATCTCTTGATTATTTTCAGGTTGGGTATTTGTCATTCTAACAAAGAAAGAACTGAGCTTGCAAGCTCATCTGTTCACTTAACGATGCAATACCACCTTGAAACCAATAGAGATTGTAAAAGGAGAGAGGCTATTGTCAAACTGCACCCCTTGCGATTTGGCTCGGTCAATATATTCATCCACTTTTGAGGTACGAAAGGGGCGTAGTACTGCTAGAGAAAAATAGGCTTTTTTGGATTTCCCAAGAGCTACGTCCACGCCTGCTCCAAGAGTAATACCATTGAAAACACTTTGTCCGTAACCAGCAATAGCGATGGTTGTATTATACCCATACATACCAATGAGAAAAGGGGTGAACATACGTTCTGTCAGCTTAAATTTAGCCCCTGCATTGAAACCCATGCCAATGCCATTTTCTCCTAATCCAACAAAAACTCCAAATGGGCCAGTAAATAGCCCCATATTTACTCCAATACCCCCATAGTCAAACCCTACGCCTACACCACCAGTGAGCTGTTCTGCCCATTCAGTGGTCTTTGAGCTATCGCTGGCCGTATTTTGACTCTTTACTTGAGCGCTTACCAGAACAAAAAATAAAATAAGGATAAGTGATAGATTTTTCATGTTTGATTTTCTCATAATGGCAAATGCCTTTATTAATATATACATCATTTGATATGGTACAATGGACAAAAAAGAGTGCATTCAGAAAATCTCTTGAAAAATAGGTAATTAAAGGTGAGGTTGCTCATGCTGGTGTAACAGCTTGTATGAAGTCTAAAATAGACTGGATCTGTGCACAATGATTCTTCCTGAATGGATTTGCTGGTGCTCTTGATAAACACCAGCAATATTAACGCAGCATCAACATTCGTTTCGTACGCTTTTTATCATTTACCCGCAATTCATAATAATACATACCACTCACTACTCGGCGATTATATCCTGTTTCGCCACTCCAAATCACGGTTTTATTGCCTGCAGGTTGAAACGCATCTACCAATAAGTGTATAAGTTGCCCTTGCACATTGTAGATGGCTAAACGCACTTGGGAATCTTCATCCAACCGATAGCGAATAGAAGTAAGCTTTCGGAAGGGATTGGGAAAGTTCTGCTCCAATGCAAAACCATCAGTAGAGGGAATGCCAAATGGGTTAGAATAACGAGTACTAAATACCCCTCTTCCGTGAGTGGCCACGGCTACAAAGCCATCGGTAATACGGGCTTGAATCATTTCTACTACGGCATTGCCAATGGTTTTTTGCCCTTCCTGACTCCAAACTGTGCTTGATCCATTGATAGTGCCCGTAGTGTACAAACCAATGCTGGTTCCCAGCAGATAAGCTTTGGCCTGATTGGCCAGCGGTAAAATAGTAATCCAACGAATAGAAGGGCCAGTACCAGAGCCATCAGGGTTTTCTTCCAGATTACCCCCAATCATTGTCCAGGTTTGGCCACCATCGTTGCTATGAAATATACTGGGCACATTATAATTAGAAAAGACCACGATTACCTCATCTTTATCTTGTGGGTTGAGCGCAATACAGTTGATATACCCTCCTATAGGAAAAGCACTACCCGTGATCTCAGTACGAGCTCGTTTGCTGGGATCATTGGTGTTTTGCATTTTGTAGAGTTTACCATTGTTAGTGCCATAGTAGAGGGTGTTTTTTTCTACTGTAGATAAACTCAAGGCAGTAATGCGATCGTCAGGATTGGGTAATTGGTCAATAATGCTCCAGTTGGTAGATGGTTTATCGTTGCTACCTAGCTTAATATCGCTCATGTTGGAATTGTACCACAGCGTATCGGCGGCAGGTAAGTACATTTCAAACTGATTTTCGGGGTTGATAATGAATGGGTTAACAAAGTCGTATCCGGCACCACCCGCAGGGTCTATGCGAGCAAAGCCTTCGTATTCGCCAGAGTTGTCATAGGCCAATCGGAAGATTTGCCCATTTTGAGCTGATACATATACTGATTGGGCGCCTATGGCACAAAAAGTCCCATCGCCGCCTAGCAAACGTTCCCAAGGCTGGGTTTCATCGGTATTTCTGGTGCTGTAAGTGCCATTGTCTTGCATGCCTCCTACCACAAACTCAAGCTGAGGGTCAATTGCTACTGAATAAAACTGCGTAGTAACATAACCTCGATTGAGGCTTTGCCAGGTAACATTGTTGACCCGATTGTCATTCGTTACAAAGACACCTCCATCGTTTCCTGAGAACATACGGTTGGGGTTGAGCGGGTGAAAAACCAACGAATGCTGATCTGGATGATGATTGGGATAAAAGCCAAACCCACCAGTAGTTTCATAACCCCCAATCCAACGAGTACTAGAGGCGCTGGTAAAAGCATTATCGGAACGATATAAGTTGGTACCCCCTATAAACATGGTTTGGGCATTATCGGGTTTAAAGGCAATGAGCATATTGTAAGACTCCTGAGAATCATAATTTCCTAAGTTTCCTCCCAAAGCAGGTATATTGGCCGATAGGTTTTCCCAGGTACCACCACTACCACTGCCATTGCCCGAAACATAGGTATATTTCCATAAGTTATACTTAATGAGGCCCGCAATGCCAGGAGTATAAGTCAAGAAGTAAATTTCATTTTCGTTTTGAGGAGATATAGCCAATACAGTACGGTCGTGAATTTCAGGAAGACCAGGTGGGGTAATTTCGGTCCAGTTTACACCATCTACCGAACGGTAAAATCCCTTGACATTGCCTCCACGATTGGCAATAGAGGTATTGCTAAGGGTAGCATATACTACGCCTTGAGGCGAAACAACGACATTGGTATAACGTGCTACAAAATTGGTATCATATCCCAATACCCGAGTCCAGGTTTGTCCCCCATCAGTAGAACGACTGATCGCTCCAAATCCAGCGGCGTACACCTCGTCTTGGGTTTT
Organism: marine bacterium AO1-C; assembly: GCA_001890965.1. Classification (GTDB taxonomy): domain Bacteria; phylum Bacteroidota; class Bacteroidia; order Cytophagales; family Microscillaceae; genus Microscilla. Next base: position 217,392 of record MLAY01000011.1, read on the forward strand.
GTTGGAGGTATCTATGGATAGGTTCCACACAAATTCAAATGTGCTGTCATATTCCTGAGGAGTAGCATTGGTGGTAGACGCCAAACTTTGCCATGAGAGGCCTCCATCAGTAGATTTGAAAATGCCATTGCCGCGATACAAAGCACCTCCACCTCCAGCGGCCGTATTACCTCTCAATTCACCTGTACTATAGTACCAAATACTGGTTTTGCCAGGGCGAGTGTCTTGCACAATCGCGGTGGTGCTTTGTACCGAGTTTTCAGGATTGGTTTTCACCCAGGTACCTCCTGCATCCTCGCTGCGCCACATACCACCCGAAGCTCCTCCTGCTAAAATCACATTTGGATTGCTTACATCAATGGCTAAAGCCCGGGTGCGTCCTCCTACATTGTAAGGGCCACGAGGTAGCCATATTTGTTCTTTGGTTCGTAGTGCGGTGTTATTGGTTTGTTGCTGCAAGAGTAATGCGTTGGCAAAATCCAGCTCTGTTGTACGCACATTTTGTGGAATTTGGTGCGTTGCCGGGTCTTCCAGGCGTTGTTGTTGGTACTGGAGCCTTCCTCTAAGGTTTTCCCGAATGTTATTGATTGCAGGGATTTGAGGCAGTGAGTTTATATCTGGGGTTTGTTTCACACCAACTAAGTGTGAAGACGGAACCTTCTGCAGGTTTTTTAACAAAACAAGCCCAAAACAGGTTATAATACCCAGTATCCACCATCGTCTATAATTCATATATTTGGTCATATTGAACTAAATTTTGAGAAAATAGATATGATAGAAGTGGGTAATAATATTTCCACTTTGTTAAAGAATAAATTGTTCATTTGAGGCTGAAGTGTCGGGGTTAATTTTTTGATTGATAATTGGTACATGATACTTAGAAGTTCACTTGAACATTGCCTGGTTTTTATTTTTTTTAATTTAAGATATTATTTGATTAATTTACAACTATGTAATCTGTAAAAAATAAAGTATTGGAGTTTAGCAGAACATCTTAGCCAATTGAATTGGATTATTTCCTTCCAGGAATGGTAAAAAACAAGTAACCGATTTTGAGATAGGGATTTTATTCCGACATGAAGTGTCAGGAAGAGGGCTCACCTCTCAACTAAAAGGTTATTTTTTGTCCGTTCCTTAATCAAAATTAAACAATTATTTCTTTGAGTAACAGAGGAATACAAGATAAAGCTAAAAACAATAAATTATATTGAAATGATTACAATCAACAACACATTTTTTAAAAACTATCTTGATGAGTCGTAAAAAATTTTCTGAAAAAGATACATCTTCTATCCAGACTTTAGGTGATTTAAAAAAGGCTGGCTATGAACCAATATCAATTAAACAAGAACTGCGAGATAATTTAATACAAAAACTTAAAGACAAAGACACAGTATTTCAAGGAATTTGGGGGTATGAAGAAACCGTAATCCCTGACTTGGAACGAGCCATTTTATCGCGTCATCACGTGAATTTATTGGGACTAAGAGGGCAGGCAAAAACCCGATTGGCCCGTTTGATGGTAAAGTTGCTAGACGAAGTAGTGCCTGTAGTAGCAGGGTCGGAGCTAAATGATGACCCTATGCAACCGCTTTCTAAGTATGCACGTGATCTGATTGCCGAAAAAGGCGATGATACACCCGTAGCCTGGTTGCATCGTGATGATCGCTACACCGAAAAACTAGCGACTCCTGATGTGTCGGTAGCAGACCTTATTGGGGATGTAGACCCGATCAAGGCGGCTAGCCTGAAACTACCTTATTCCGATGAGCGAGTAATTCACTATGGATTGATTCCTCGTTCGCATCGTTGTATATTCGTAATCAATGAGTTACCCGATTTACAAGCTCGTATTCAGGTAGCTTTATTCAATATTTTGCAAGAAGGCGACATTCAAATTCGTGGATTTAATGTGCGTCTGCCTCTAGACATTCAATTTGTATTTACAGCCAACCCAGAAGACTACACCAATCGGGGAAGCATTGTAACGCCGCTCAAAGACCGTATCGATAGCCAAATCATTACTCACTATCCAAAGTCTATCGAGATAGGACGAAAAATCACCCAGCAAGAAGCCCGCGTATTAGACGAGCAAAAGTCGCTGGTAGCAGTCAATGATGTCATGAAAGACATGATTGAGCAATTGGCTATGGAAGCCCGCCAAAACGAATATGTAGACATTAAAAGTGGGGTTTCGGCCCGTTTGACCATTTCGGCTTACGAAAACCTGGTAAGTGCGGCAGAGCTTCGGGCTTTGCAAAACGGTGAACCCAATACCCAAGCTCGTTTGGGCGATTTGTGGGGAGTGATTCCGGCCATTACCGGAAAGGTAGAGTTGGTATATGAAGGAGAGCAAGAGGGACCTTTGATTGTAGCCCAAAATCTCATTGGGAAAACGGTTCGTTCTATGTTTTTGAACTTTTTCCCTGATCCGGAAAAGATGAAAAAACAAAAGGAAAAAAATCCTTACAAGTCTATTACCGATTGGTTTGGAGCAGGCAACACTGTAGATGTGATGAATGACTCTACGAATATCGACTATAAGGATTCCTTGCTGAAAGTGACGGGTTTACAGCAATTAATAGAAGATTATCACGGCAAAGAGTCTTACGAAATGAAGCTATTCCTGATGGAGTTTGCCCTCCACGGATTGGCCGAGTACTCTATGCTAAGCAAGAATATTTTAAGCCGAGGCTTACAATTCAAAGACTTGTTGAGCAGTATGTTCAACCCATCTAACTTCTCCTTTGAAGACGATGAGGATGAGGACGATGATTACTAGGAACAAATAGCGATTGACTCCCTTGTTGAGTGTTTAAGCGAAGCGTCACCAACAAGTTAAAAATATCCCCGATTATTTCTTTTGAGAAGTAATCGGGTTTTTTGCTCTAGTGAAATTGTTTTGGTAAGTATCAACTGTTGAATGATAATTTCAAAACACAGTGATTGGATGAAAAAATTAAGTGTACTAGTAGGTTTATCACTCATCTTACTTGCGAGCTGTACCCAGCAGAAACCTAAAAAAGAAGGACTGGAAATTATTTGGGAGCAGGGTAAACTACCTTTTTGGCAGTTTCTAAAGGGTTTGTCTTTGACTTATGATGAAAAGGTTGGGGTACGAGAAGGGCGTAACTTTAATACCTATGGGAAAGTAACTTTGATTAATCACCACAAGCAAACTGTCAGGATTAGGTCTTTAAAGGATATTATGTGGGCTTTTCCTGATTATTATTTGCCCATCGGATCGGTCGGTTCATCATTGCACCCTTACCCAATGATTAGACTTAAAACGCAAAAATTATCTCCTGGAGATACACTGAGACTGTATTTGGTTTTTAGGCAAAAAGAAAAAGCTTATTTTGAAAAGTGTGATATATCCTTACCAGTAGATTCTATAGATTATTCATTGAAATACCATATTATAGATGGTAAGCAAAGTAAAAAAGACTCTAGTGCTTTTTTGAACTTTAGACTCATAAAAACCAAAAAAGGGGAGTTTGAATTAAAAACAATAACTAAAGGTGCTGAACAATCTTCTTCAAATAAACCCAAAGTCAAAAAAACAAAATTATCTAAAAACTCTTTAAAGCAAGACTTTGATGACTTTTTAGCCAAGTTTCCTTCTATTTCACTCAAAAAAGTATATGACCTGCCCCAAATCGCCAAGCAAAACATTCCGCCAGATTCTACCCAGACTATAACTGATGTATACATGCGACGCTTTGTACGACGTAATCTAAAACTATATGGAAGACTGGATGATACTTTGACAAACTTTGTGAAGAAAAAAACACTTTTGAGGTTATCAGGACAATATGTAGGCAAGCTGGATTATCCTAACAAAAATCAAATGACAGTAGTATTGGTTAAGTTGTTTGATTCTAACAACTATTACACAACCAAGATACAGGCTTATCAATTGCTTTGTTTTTTTGATACCAAGACAGGGCAAGCGATAGGACATGATTTGGTAACTGGACATAAGAATAGGGCATATTTTCAGGATTTTCAGTCTAGATTACATTTAATAAATGACCAATTAGTAGTAGAAAAAACAACATCAGGCGAAGACTTTCTTTGTAGGGGGCAGAAATACCAAGTGTATGTAGGAAAATATTTAGGCTATAAACGCCTGAAAAAGACTTCTATTGAGGCTTTAACTTTACCTCTTAAAGGAGTAAAAAAAACAATTCAAGGGGTTGATTATCAAACCTACTGCAATTCGCAGATTGGTTATTGTGTAGATATTCCTTTCAAAGTATTTACTTATGCTACCTATACAGGAGAAGAAATGCCTTCGGAACACTTTGTTTCTAAAGATCAGCAGTCACTATTGATGATTAAGAAAAAACGATTTTATTATGAGGATTCATTAGGAAGACCAGACTATCAAGCGTATTTCAAATATCACGGTTATTCCAAATCGCCTTCAGATACAATTAATCGCTTGATCAAATCACGTTTGTACAAGGACTATTGTGAATTTATGGTGTTTAGTAACAATGGCTTGGCGTTTTGGGAGGGGCATTTTTTTAGAAAAAAGCATATTATTCGGGTGCGTTTATGGTATCCCCAACGCCAAAGGCTTAGATATGAAAAAATAGCGAGACAAATCATTAAAAGTTTTAAGTAAATAAAATACCAAATTACTCTACTTTCCGAATCACCCTTTGTAGCTTTTTAATTTGTGCCTGGGTATTATTGGTGATTAAACGCATACGATTGCGTTCATCATTGTATAAGAAGCGATTAATAGATGTCTCGTGGTGATGTTTTAAAGTAGCCAAATCAAGATCACTTGTGAGTAGTTTTTTTTCTACCAACAACGCTTTTACCTGTTGATTATAAAAAGTATTCATCATTGCCCAAAAAGACTTTGTTTGGGCAAGCCCCTCAAGGTAGATATTCAGTGCACTTTGGATTTTTATCAACTTTCGTTTTCTCAACCAATAACCCAATTGTCTATTTTGAAAAGCATAGGTATTGACCTGCTTACGAACCTGTTGGTACAGTGCATTTCTGCGAGCGAACAAACGCTTTTTGTTTTGAACCAATGGCATTAGATAACGGAGTTTGACATTGTTAAAAGCCAAAGAGCGATGTCTTGTGATTAACTGGGCAATTTCATCATTTAAAGCATTAAGTAGGAAATAGTTTTTTATGATTATCCTTTGACGTTTTGCTTGAGCTTTTTGCTGAATAAGCAAGCTGTCTTGCAGGATTTTCATTGAGTCATTCATTGCTTTTGTAGCGGTAAGCATTAATTTTTGAATAAGCTGATCAAGTTTTTTTTGTTTGGTGATACCGTTTTCTGCCAAGCTTGCAAAAGCGTTCGCTTGGCTAGTGTTTCTTTTAAATTGCCGCTCGTTTTGAGTTACTGCCTGACTATAATAACGGCGCAAGCGATGAAGATTACTTCGGTAAATTTGTCGATTATCTTTTTGAAATAGTTGCGCATGATGAAGTGACTTCTCGTAATAAGCAGCAATTTCTTTTGCTCGGCTTTTGGTGAGGTCTTTTTGCCATTCCTGATATAACTCCTGAGCATAGCTGTAGAAAGCATAAGCCGCTAGTCGATGGTTTTTAGGGTTAAAAATTAGCGCATCTTTTATGGTATGGAAGTCTTGGGATGCCTGGGAAAAATGAAGGTGTTTGCCAAACTGAGGAGAATGGGTAATTGGTTGGGCTTGGGGAGCTTTTTGTAAATATTGCTTAATACTGGTTATTCCTTCACCAAATACTTTAAGTGAGACTGGTTTGTCAAGCAATTGCCACTTAGGATCACAGGGTAGGTGAGTAAGCACAAATTCGGAGGGTTTGCTAAGAAAAAAGCGATGATTAGGTTGCCTCTTAAATCGGGAAGCGTGATTGATATAAGGAATGCGAAATAATTTATTGAAGGTTTTTTTTAGCCAATTTCTTTTTAAAGCGATATAACCACTTCCCCAGGTAGCATCTAATAAATACCACCTTTGGTGAATATTGACTGCATTCCAGGCGTGTTCATCAAAGTATAAATGCTGATTTGCTTGATAACGAGAGTCTCTGATATAGCCCGTAATGAACACGCTTTGGATACCACTTCTGCGACAGAGTTCTTGAAATAGTCGAGAATAATGCAGGCATACTCCTCGTTTAGATTGAATCACTCGGCGGCTGCCTTTCCAAACCGATTGATTCTTTAGAAAAGACTTTAAGTCGTACTTAATGTGGTGAGTAATCCAGGTATAAATATTCACAACCTTGAGGGAATCATCAGTGATGTTGCGATTGAGGTATTCGCTGAGTGCCTGTGGATTTTTTTTAAGAAAGATCGGATTTTTGTAAGGTTTTCTAGAGGCTGGCTTGGACTGGCCCAAGGCATTTTGACAAAATACCAGCAGTACAAAGAGTATTAATAAGTTTTTCACACTTGAGTAATTATAGTTAAGAAGTAGAAGTTATCTTGACTTCGCATATAATCGGCAATGATGCCATATTTTCATTGTTAAATATTGCCCTTTCGAGAATAATATTGCAATTTTCAAACAATTACTTTCTAAAAAGATTATTGTAAGCAAAAAAATCTTGAAAATCTTCAAACATACGAAAATATGAACATGCAAAATACCCCGTTTAACCTGGCCCAATGTATAGAGCATGCCGGGAAGTATTTTAGCCACCAAAAAGTGATTACCCGCAAAGTAGAAGATGATACCCTCCACGAAATTACCTATGCCGAAGTATTGGGCAGAGTACGCCAGCTTGCCAATGCGCTCCAAAAACTAGGCGTAAAACAAGGAGATAGAGTAGGCACGATTGCCTTGAATACTTATCGCCATTTAGAGGCCTGGTATGCCATTTCTGGCCAGGGGGCAGTTTGTCACACCATCAATCCTCGTTTGTCGCCTGCCCAAATGATTTACATTATCAATCATGCCGAAGACCGCTTTATTTTTGTAGACCATATTTTCTGGCCATTAATCGAGAAACTGCATCCTCAATTCCCCAAGGTAGAAGGCTACATTGTATTGACTGATAAAGAGCACATGCCTACTACCGCTCACGATGTAAAGCTCTATTGCTACGAAGAACTGATCAAAGACGAATCTACCGAATTTACCTGGCCCGAGTTTGACGAAAACAGTGGTTCTTCACTATGCTATACTTCTGGAACTACCGGAAACCCCAAAGGGGTCATGTATACCCACAAATCTAACTTGTTGCATTCTTATGCAGCTGGGTCTACCGATGGTTTTGGTATCAATAGTATGGACACCATTTTGGTGGTAGTACCTTTGTTTCACGCCAATTCCTGGGGAATCTCGTATTTAGGGCCCATGGTAGGGGCGAACCTTATTTTTCCAGGTAAACGCATGGATGGGGTGGCTATTTTTGAGGTAATAGATAAATACAAGGCCACTTCGGCGGCAGGAGTACCTACCGTTTGGACCAATCTGCTGGATTTTGCCGATAAGGAAGGCCGTAAAATGGAATCACTACGCGATGTGGTGGTAGGTGGGTCGGCTGCACCTCCCTGGATGTTTACCGCTTTTAGAGAAAAACACGATGCTGAACTGCTACATGCCTGGGGAATGACCGAGACCAGCCCATTGGGTACAATGAATCGTTCCATTCCGCAATTAGATAATTTGCCTGCCGAAGAAAAAGCCAAAATTCGGATGAAGCAGGGACGCCCAGTATTTGGGATTGATATTAAAATTGTAGATGAAGAAGGAAATGAACTGCCACGAGATGGAGAAGCCGTAGGACACTTGCTGGTAAAGGGTAATTGGGTAGTGCATACCTATTTTGGTGCCGATAAACCTGCGGTAAATGCCGATGGCTGGTTCGATACAGGCGATATGGCTTCTATAGATCGTTTTGGATATATGGAAATCGTAGACCGTTCCAAAGACCTGATTAAGTCGGGAGGGGAGTGGATTAGCTCAGTAGATATGGAAAACCTGGCCATGGGACACCCTGAGGTACTAATGGCGGCCGCGATTGCTTTGCCACACAAAAAATGGGGAGAGCGTCCGTTGTTGGTCGTAATTCCAAAAGAGGGTCAAAATCCTACCAAAGAAGGCATCAAAGAACATTTGAAAAGCGAGTTTGCTGACTGGCAAATCCCCAATGATATTGTCTTTGTGAAAGAAATTCCGATGACGGCTACGGGTAAGTTTAGTAAGCTTACGTTGCGCGACCAATTCAAGGATTTCTATGCGGAGGCGGAGTAAACACGCTGTTACATACTTAGAGTTGGCAAGCCGTAATTATTTACGGCTTGTTTTGTTTTATTAAGCCAAAGGAAACCCCTTTTCTTATACTATGGGCGTATTTGAGATTGCTTCCAAAACCTTCCTAAGAGATGATTTTTTGGTCCTCAAAATACATCAATAGAGGTGACCTGGGTATTACTCGAAAACGTTCCTCGTTCTCCCAAACTCAGTGAGGGTGCGGTAAGGGTTCACGAAATTTGATAATTTCTTACCTCATCCTCATTTCATTAGGAAGGACAAAAAGTTGTTTACATGATGTTGTCATCAGTAGTGAAGCAAAACCAAAGAAAAAGCTTTTAGGAGTAGTCTAAGGCCTTTTTGGGATAAAATTTTTTGACGATTCCCCATAATCTTGTGCTATTGTTTTATTAAAAAACTTTAGCTTATGAACCACTTGCTTAAAAGCACATTTTTGTTGGGCAGCTTGCTCATATTAGCCAATTGTCAGCCTAAAGAAAAGATAGTCGTATCAGAACGCTGTGTTGAGTACTCTCTAAAAGTAGAAAATGACATTAAAGTATCCTTACGCGATAATGTCCAGCTTTCGGTGAATGTATACCGTCCTGATGCTCCAGGAACATTTCCCGTGATTATTTCTTTGGGCCCTTATGGAAAAGATGATTTACCATATAATTATGACCCTATCAACGATGGCGTTATTCAGGTATCCGAATATGCGGCTTATGAAACACCCGATCCTGCATTTTGGGTAAAGCATGGGTATGTGGTGATTGCGGCAGATAGCAGAGGAGCAGGCAAGTCTGATGGCCACCTGAACCTTTTGGAAGATAAGGAAGCAGAAGATTTTTATGACCTAATTGAATGGGCTGGTGTACAAAGCTGGTCATCAGGCAAAGTAGGTCTGAATGGAATGTCTTATTTTGGCATTTCTCAATGGAAAGTAGCTGCGCTCAATCCACCTCATTTAAAGGCCATCATTTGTTGGGAAGGATTTACAGACGCTTACCGTGATGTATTTTATCATGGGGGCATTCCCAGTACCTTTCTAGATCTTTGGTACCCATACAGAGTCTTAAATAAGCTTTCGCCTACCAATACCGGATACCGGGACTTACCAGCAGAAGTAGAAGCAAACCCCCTTATCTCTTCTACTGTTCACCGAGAATTGGATGCTACTGGGGTTTTACAAAGTATTACGGTTCCTGCTTACATTGCAGTAAGTATTCAAGACCATGGTTTGCACACCAGAGGAACCATTAATGGATTCCAACAAATTAGTTCGTCGTACAAATGGCTGGAGTTATATGGAAGGAAAAAACTAGAGTTTTACTATGGAGCCGATGCAACTTCACGCCAGAAAAAGTTTTTCGATTATTTTTTAAAGGATATAGACAATGATATGTTGGCGCAACCACCCATACGATATGAAATGCGAGAAGCTTATTATCAAGGAACTATAGAAACGGCCTCTACCTGGCCCTTACCAGGCCGAGACTTGAAAAAGCTTTACCTTGATGCCACTACCAATACATTAAGGTCCGATGCCCCTTCTATGGTTACTATTGCTACTTATGATGCTAACCCAATAGACAATCCTGCTGCTATAAGAGACAATCAACGGGTAGTGTTTAAGCATATCTTTACCGAAGAAACCAAAATTGCGGGTAGTATTAAACTCAATCTTTTTGTGAGTACCGACCAGGCCAACGACATTGACTTATTTGTGGGAATACAAAAAGCAGATGGTAATGGAAATATAGTTTACCTTCAAGGGCCAGCAGAGCCCAACGGGCAAGTAGCTTCTGGTTGGTTGCGAGTGTCAAAGAGGGCGCTCAATGTGCAAAAAACTACGGAGGAAATTCCGTTTCATCAACACGATATGATTGAGAAAATTACCCCTAACCAACAGGTAGAAGTACAAGTGGAGATATGGCCAACCACTATTAAATTTAATGCTGGCGAACAGCTACTTTTGGTGATTCAGGGAAGTGATATTTTGGAGTCTCAGGAAGAGCACAAAAACAATGTCAACCAAGGCAACACCTCTATTTATTCAGGAGGTACTACCTTATCTTATTTGCAAATCCCTGTGCTGAAATAGCTTTTTAGTAAAAGAAGTCATCTCGACTTTTAATAATGAATTATAAATGGCTCATTTTGCCCGCTAATCTCGAGATTTTTTATTGCCGTAGCGCTGCTATGCCTCAAAAAAATCTCTTTATTATCGAACAAAAGCAACCATCCATATTAACATCCTAAAAGTCGAGACGACTTCAAACTACAAAAATAACCTAAGCCAAACTTGGACTACTTTATTTTTTCCGTTTTACTTATTTTTTAAATTGGCAAGCCATAAATAATTATGGCTTGTTTTTATGAAGTTATCAAACCCATTATTACTTATTCTTTTATTTTTTGCTAGTTGTGCTAAACCCGACTTACCTGTAAGTTCAATTGCAAGAAAGGTTGATTACCCAGCATTAAACCGTGTTTATGTAAAAGCTTTCATTTTTGGAACCACTACGGGAGAGTGCTTCCGCAATTGTATGCCGAGGTTTAAGCTAACTTATGAACAGGGAAAGTTTGTCTTGAAACTTGACAATGAAAGCCGGAATATATATGACAAAAATCCGCGTACTTATAGTATTGACCTGAGCAAAGACACAACCAAGGTAAGACTTGCAAGAGACATTTTGTATGCGATGCCTCAGCAACTTGTTCATTATCGAGGAAGCGGAAAAAGGTTTGGGAGTTGTGCGCCTTGTTATGATGCAACTGAAGTGAATATACAAATAAAATGGTCTAATGGTCGTACAAAGTTTTTCACCATTAACCCACGTGAGTCGCTTGAACAAGGAGTTCCCAGAGAAGTGTCGATATATGCCAATTTTATAATCAGAAATGTGCGTCGGGTACTTCTCCGGGAATGGAATCCTTTTATAAAATATGAAGAACTCTTAGAAAGTAAGCAGAAGATTCGTGATTAATTCAGCTTTTGTTGTTAAGCTTTTAGTTAAAATCAGTCATCAAGTCCAAATCACCCTCGGTGCGTTTCAGATAAAATTGTAAGCTATCTACTTGTTCCTTTCCTTTGCTTTGGGAGGCTTTCTTAAAATCGGCCAACGCCTTCTTAAACTTTTTACTTTTGTAATAACACTTGCCTCTCAAAAAGAACAAAGCCGCAGAAGGCTCTTCACTGTATTCTATAGCTTGCGAAAAACAATAAGCACATTGTGGATAATTATGGTATTTTTCTAGTTCTACCTGCCCCCATAAAAAGTAGACATCAGGATTGGTTTTGTCATGGTGCATCGCAACAGCCACCGCGTTCATGGCTTTGTAGTAGCGCTTTTTGGCGAGTTGAGTTTTGGCATATTCTATGGCTTGTCGGGAAGCCGATTTACTCATTTGGGTATATACCACATAGGTAACAATTCCAAGAAAGGTCAGGACACCTAGTGTCCATACAAATGCATTGCGAGGGATTCCTCGTTTGGGTTTAGACATAAATTTAATCACTTATAATTTGTGTAAGAATAAGGTTAGGCCTCTGTTTTTTGTATAGAAGCTCTTACCCAGGATTGTAATATTTCTTTACGGTAAATAGTATCGGTAAGGTTGCGCCAATTGCTATTATTTGGATAAAATAGGGTAGTATGGTTTTTTTCTTTGGAAATGAAAAATGCGGTTTTGTACTTTAGCTGGATAAACAAGTAATCAATCGTTTGCTCATCCAGCTTGATAGGTTGCTCTAAGCGAATTCCAAAATAGTTGGTTTGACCAGCAAAAACATACCTTGCCTCAATTTGTAGTTTATCAGGAAGTTCTATTTCTTCAAATCGAGCATCTGACTGCTTAGGTTGGATGTGTACCCAGGTTCCTACAAAGCGATTGTAGTTTACCTTGCGAAAAAAACTTGTTTTATAAGGTGGAGACCAATAGCCTTTTACCAAATCAAAATTAGCCAAACTGGTAGACATAAAAGCCATAAAAAATCCGGCAAATAGCAAGGTACTTAGCAATTCTTGGTTGGCCATATCAGCGCCTTTGACCAGTGCAGTGGAACCATAATCAAACAAAACAATGCTAGTAAGTGCTACGATCACAAATCTACGGAGCTTGCTCGAGCTAAAGGCTTTTTTATAATCAAAAGCGGGAGATATATTGAGGGCATTATTGAGAAAAGTAATCCATATCGCCATGCCCACAATGGCAATTGCTATCGAGAACAAATAAAGGCCTATATATAACCAAAAGTCATAAAATCCGTGCACAGTAGCGGCCAATAGCAGGTACAGTAGTATGTAAATCCAGACAGGGCGTTTTCTGCGATAACGAGCCAAAATAACCCCATACGCCACGATAGAGCTATCAAACAAATGGCCCAGAGTGGGCATAAAAGCCCTCATTTGTACAATTGCAGTAGAATCCTTTGCAATGTAAATGAAGTTTTCGGTGGCGGCAAAACCCAGGGCTGCTACTGAAGCAAATAGTAAATAATCTACTGGTTCTTGAATTGCGTTGCGGAATAAAACTAATACTAGCAGCCAAGGCAGCAATTTGACAGTTTCTTCTATCAAACCAATTCCCAGGATCATGTAAGGAAAATCATTGACCAAGTATCCCTTCAAACTAAAGTTTAAAACAAGATCAAAGAAATCGTATAGAGGAAGGGCTAAAAATGCAAATATGCTTCCGCCCAAAAAACAACTAAGCAAAGCTGCATAATTTGGTTTTTGGAAGACCTTTAGGCGAATGATATACAAAAACCAGGTAAGGGCAATGAACAGGCTGGCAATCACTCCAATATAGTTGGTATTGATGCGCAACCTTTGTTGTAAATATTTGACCACCTGCGCTTTTACAAAATAGGTATCTGTCAATACATTGGGATTCACTTTTTTGAAATATGGTAATAAGGCTGGATTTTGGGCTATTTTGTGCAATTCATCAAAATCTCTTTCTTCATGACAGGCCTTAAGCAGTTCTACATAAGCAGTGGCTGTATCTCCCTTGATACTAATTTCTTTTTTGAAGGCTTCTATGGCATCTTTTTTTGAAAACAAGCTGAGCAAATATATCTTACCCAAAGTCAAGTGATAGTATTTTTGTTTACCCAGGAGTTTTTCTGACTGATCGGTAACCAATGGTGTATCCCCATAAGAATTTATTTGATAAAAGGCACTGTGATCGTTTTCATAATAGATAATGAGTGCTTTTCCTAGTCTTCCCAAAAAGACGGTGAGCTCATTCTTGCTGCTTGTAAGGTGAGTATAATATTTTTTGATGCCATCATCGTCTCGGAAAATATTGGCAGTAGCAGAAGCATGGTGGGCAGGTTTGTTGAAATGATGGGTAATGATTTGATAATGATAACCTATGGTATTGGTGTCTTTTTCGGTAAGCGTCGGGAAACTTTTCTCAAATTTGAAATTAATGCGTTTTTTAACGGTGGTTTTGGTAGTATTCCAGACGGGTTTTTCTAAAAATTGATTAATAGCCAGAAGGAATGCAGCAATAAAGGCTACATATAACATATAAAACTTCATGCAGAATTCACTTATTTAGGTTGTTGCTAATGATAAAACACATACGCTACATAAATGGCCGTAATGACCCCAATGAGGTCAGCCAAAAGCCCACAGGTAGCTGCGTAGCGAGTCTTTTTGATGTTGATAGCACCAAAGTAGATGGCTAAAATGTATAAGGTGGTATCAGTAGTTCCCTGAAAGATAGAAACCAATCTTCCCTGAAAGCTATCTACCCCGTAGTGGTTCATTGTTTCCAGCATCATGCCTGTGGCCCCACTACCACTGAGCGGCTTCATAAAAGCGGTAGGTAAGCCAGGGATAAAATCAGCATTGAGGCCTGCCAATAATACCAGTTTTTCCAGAGTAGAGGTAATAATCTCGAGAGCTCCTGATTCTTTGAAAACCCCAATAGCAATCATAATACCCACCAGATAGGGGATGATCTTGATGGCTACATCGAAGCCTTCCTTGGCCCCCTCGATAAAAGACTCGTAGATATTGACTCGCCTAAAGAGTGCTAAGAGGATGAAAAATACAATGATGCTAAAGAGAATGAGGTTGCTAAAGACTTTTGATATCTCACTGATCCGTTCTTTGGGCAAGCCCGATAAATTATAAATGATAAGCCCCAGTGATCCCAGTATTACGGCCAGGTATCCTAGCAAGACTGGGTCAAATAAATTAATTCGTTGGTATAATGCTACCAGAATCATCCCCGAGATACCAGTGATAGCAGTGGCAATCAAAATTGGGATAAAAATATCGGATGGATTGGCTGCCTGCAAACGAGCCCGGTAAATCATTACTGTCAACGGAATAAAGGTAAGCCCGGTAGTATTGAGCACCGCAAACATGATTTGGGCATTGGAAGCCTCGTCTTTTTTGGGATTGAGCTTTTGCATTTCCTGCATTGCCTTGATTCCCAATGGAGTACCTGCATTGTCGAGCCCTAGCAGATTAGCAGAGAGCTTCATAAAAATAGGAGTGATAGCAGGGTGATTGGTAGGAATTTCGGGAAACAAGCGACGGAAAAAAGGACCAAAAATAAAGGTAAGTAATTTTACAACGCCGGCTTTTTCGCCAATCTTCATAATTCCTAACCACATAGCCATAGCACCCGTAAGGTGAAGAGCTAAATCAAAAGCAAGGGAAGATTGGTCAAAAGTAGACTTGATGAGACGGTCAAAGATGTCTATGTCGCCCTCAAAAATCAGCTTATAGAGCGCAATGATAAACGCAATCAGGAAAAAAGCAACCCAAATGTAATTTAATACCATTGCAAGTGTTGATTTTGTGAGCCAAACGCTCAAATGTTAAAGTTGATTTTTATGCGTTTGTTCTAATAATTAAAAGCCGACTTACCATTTTTTTGATAAACCTTAGGCGATTGTGATGAATTTGCCATAGGTTTGAACCATAAATATATTAATTATCTTGGCTTATCAAAAATACCCTCTGTAATTAAGAGTTTATTTTTGAGGTTTGAGTCGTAACATTCTATTTATTAATCAGTTTTGCAAATATTGTACTACTAAACATTCATTCAAATGAAACAAATTTTACTGAATCTTACTTGCCTCGTGTGTTTGTTGGCCTGTGTGCCTACCCTTACTCAAGCTCAAATTAAAGTGCCAGCAGCTAGCCCAACAGTTACGTTGGTGCAGGAAATAGGATTGACCAAAGTTGAGTTGAAGTATTCTCGTCCTGGCATGAAGGGGCGCAAGATATTTGGTGCTTTGGTACCTTACGGCAAAGTATGGCGTACTGGAGCCAATGACAATACTCGCTTGATTTTTAGCGAAGAAGTAACCATCGGAGGGAAGCAAATTTCTAAAGGAGTATACGCATTACATACCATTCCCGGCCCTCAAGCCTGGACCATTATTTTGAACAAAAAACAAGGATTTGGCAACGACTATGACGCCAGTCAGGATGTGCACCGTTTTAAGGTACAAGCCCGCCGAACAGGTCTTGCTTACGAAACTTTTACCATCGACTTTGCCAATTTTGACAAGGCCAGTGCTGACTTACGTATTTTTTGGGAAAACACGATGGTTTCTTTCAAGATTACGACCAATGTAGATAAAAAAGTAATGGGCCAGATAAACCGCATGATGGACAATCCAGAGCGTTCTTTAGCGGGAGCTTATTTCACTTCAGCGCGTTATTATCTCGAAACAGGTCGCGATTTAAATAAAGCTTATGGTTGGATTAAAAAAGCAACCCAACTACGCCCTAAAGCTTACTGGATGTGGCATGTACAGGCCAAGATTGAAGGTAAAATGAAAAAATACAAAGCGGCAATTGCTACTGCGCAGCAGAGCATCAAAGTGGCCAAAGAACGAAAAAATCCTGATTATGTACGTCTTAATGAGGAGTTGATTGCGAAGTTGAAGAAGAATTAACTGTATCCAAACTAAAGAAACCCTCCCTGATTCGGCATTAGGGAGGGTTTTTTATTTGAAGTATGGATAACTTCTTACTTAAATCGTTTTTGAATTTTTCAAACGAATTCTTTTAAAGGTTGCGCACTGTTTTGTTCTTGATTAACCATCAAGTATTGACCCTTTTGTTGGATGTAAGCGCCAAATATTTTGCGGTCGTATCGCCAGGATACGGCGATGAGCACCAACGAAATTGCTGCGGGCATTGCTTCTCCATCTAATACCATAACATGCGCCACTAAAGCAAGCAGTGCATCATACAAAAAACCAGCATAAGCTAGTTCTTTCAGGAAAAGCGACCTTCGGCTTAATATTGCAGCTACCCCAGCAAACTTTAGAATGGCCAATGGGTAAATAATCCAGACAGGAAATCCTAAATTGATGAAAAAATCATAGGCTCTTGGATAATTTAATAGATACATAAGCCCTCCCGCTACAAATAAAAAACTAAGTAGGCCAGTGGCCACCCAATAAATAATTTTAACTCTTTTCATAACCTTTTAAATCACTTGGATTTGGAGTTGATTTTTCAGAATTTCTAATAACTGAGAAGGCTCTAGGCGAGTCATATAATCTGCTTCAAAATGCATAAAAACTACCTCCATCTTTTTATTGAGTACATAAATGGCTGGTACAGGCAGCTCATAGTGATCATTGCCTTGTATTTGTTGTAAATCAAGCCCAAAGTTTTGGTACTCCCGTTTAGTGGCTTCATCTAATTGGAAAACAATCCCGATGGCCTTCATCATGTTGGCATCCGCGTCAGTAAGCACTGGGTAAGAAAGCGCGTTTTTATCAGCAGTTTGGACACCTAACGTGTTTTTCTCGGCACTAATAGCTACGATGTCGGCCCCGAATGCCAAAAAATCGTTCCTTAATTGCTCATAAGCCCTCAACTCTAGGTTACAGTATGGACACCAACCCCCTCTGTAAAAATTAAGAATCAAGAAATCTTGGGTATGTAACTGCCGAATAGTCTGTGGCTTTCCTTGGATATCCACCAACTCAAAATCTGGCATTACCTCTCCTGGCTGTAAAGCTTGTTCTTCTTGTTTGCTGGTTTTGATATTAGTGATACTATCATTTAGCGCCTCAATGGCTGATTGAGGTGCACGGGCAAATGTAGCCTCTCTGATTTGTGTTAATTGTGTTTGTAATGTCATCCTATTATGATTTAATACATTACAAAATTAGAGGCAAGACAAGCTTTTGGAGTTATCTATCTTGTACTAAGAATAGTCAATCTCTCATTGAGCAATGCTTTCAGCAAATTTGCCAGGAGTGAGGTTAGGGGCTGTATTTCTGTACGCATCTGTTTAGAGGGGTGTATGACTTATAACAAGTATTAGAGAATAATCATTTTTTATAGATTAATTTAAATACTTGAAATAGAAGTGATTAGCATAAAAAAAACCTGGTCTATGCCAGACCAGGCTTTTATCATCTAAACTTAAAAACTAAACCCTATTTTGATAGATAGTCGCCTAAAAAAGCGAGATTACTTACTACACGAGCAAAACTACTTTTTTGGCTCATAGGGTATAAAATTTTTCTTTGAACAGGTATGTGTACCTCTAAAAGGGAATATTTAGAATCAAATTGGGGTCAGGGCAAATGTCGAGGTAGTATGCACGTTCGGCTTTGTTGGCCACTCCAATAAAATCCCCTTTTTTGCCCAACATGTCGGTTATAAGCTGAAAGTGCAGGTGTGGTGTCCAATGCCCGTTGACTTCGGCTACCCCAAAGTCGGCAATTTGTTCTCCTTTAGCCACTACTTGTCCTTCTTGTTTATTTTCCAACGATTTTAGACTCATATGACCATACAAACTATAAAATGTAAGCCCATCTATTGTATGCTCTAGAATAATGGTAGGGCCATAATCAGCAAAATTATCATTGTTTTGAAAGCTGTGAATCTTACCCTCGAGTGGGGCAAAAACCGGGGTTCCGGCTTCCATCCAAATATCAATGCCCAGATGAATAGAACGAGAACCACCTTCAATAGCAAAATTAGCCCCCCGCTTGTACACGGCCCGTTCTTCATTGTAGCCTCCCGCAGCTACTTTTACTTTGGCTTCCTCCATTTTACCCAATACATATTCATCCATTTTTTCTACCGTACTAAAATCAACATGGGTAATTTCAGGGTTGGTTACCGAAAAATCAAAGGCAAGAAAGGGTTCTTGTTGAAAATCTACTGCAACAACAGGAGCAAAATCTGCCTGATGTGCTTTTAATGCTGTGATGAGTGCTTCTTTTGGGTATGAGGGCATAATATTAGGAAATTGTTTTATTGCTGTATTGTTAAATTGTTTTGCGCATTGCAAACCGAATACTGAAAGCTTTGCGAAGCCAAAACATTCAGCAATTTAGCCATTTAACAATATTTTTTATCCATTGGCCAATGCTTTCGCTTTTTCTAGCCCTTCTTTGTAAGTATCCAGGGCACGTTGGCGGGCAAACTTGTGCTCTACAATTGGTTTAGCATAATGTGCTTGATTGTATTCGGGTACCCACTGGCGAATGTAAGCGCGATCCTTGTCAAACTTATCGGTTTGGGTGTAAGGGTTAAATACCCGGAAATAAGGTGCGGCATCACAGCCCGAACCTGAAGCCCACTGCCAGCCTCCATTATTGGCAGATAAATCAAAATCTAACAACTTTTCGGCAAAGTATGCCTCTCCCCACCGCCAATCTATGAGCAAATGCTTGGTTAGAAAACTAGCCACAATCATGCGCACTCGATTATGCATAAAACCAGTAGTATTGAGTTCGCGCATGCCTGCATCTACAATGGGGTAGCCTGTAGTACCATTGCACCAATGCTTAAACTCCTCTTCGTTGTTGCGCCACTGGATTTTGTCGTAGGCAGGCTTAAAAGATTTAGAAGCGACATGAGGAAAGTTCACTAAAATCATCATGTAGAAATCACGCCAGATTAACTCATTCAACCAGGTTTCACTGTATTTCTGGGCAGCTCGAGCTACTTCCCGAATACTTATTGTGCCAAAGCGTAAATGTACACTCAAACGACTGGTACCTTGAATTCCTGGAAAGTTTCGTTGTTGTTCATACCCTTCTATTAAAGCCCTTTTCACTGTTTTGGAAGGAAAAGATTGCGGGTTTGGTGTAAAACCCATGGCCTCCAGGGTGATTAATGGTAGGGGAGGAGTAACTTTTAGTAGTTGTTGGGTATGCTGAGCTACATCATAAGATGCCAAGGTCTCTTCGCTTACCAACGCTTTCCATTTTTTACTGTAAGGCGTAAAAACCGTGTATGGAGAATGGGTGTTACTTAAAATTTCTTGCTTTTCAAAAATCACCTGATCCTTAAAGGTATGAAATTCAACCTCTTGCTGTTGAAGGATTTCAGCTACTGCTTGATCTCTCTGGATTGCATAAGGTTCGTAATCGTGATTGGTATATACTTGCTGAATTTGGTATTGAGTTCCGTTTATTTCTATGCCTTCTTGGCTTAGTTGTTCAAATATTTCTTCGGGCTTTCCATAGAATGTCTTCAAACTACTTTGATAATCAGTAGAGATTTGTTCCTGAACTTGCTCAAGTGCTTGATGAATAAAAGTGAGGCGTGCATCTTGGGTAGAAGTAAGTTTGTCTAAAATATGACGATCAAATATAAAAATAGGTAGTACTGGAAATTCGCTTTTCAATGCGTGAAACAAACCCGTATTGTCTTTGATTCTCAAATCGCGACGAAACCAAAAAAGTGAAATCTTTTGCATACAATAAGTTATTTATGGACTAAGCAATTCTGCCTTTGTTCAAGAGTCATTTACTCAACTTATTTTCCTGCATAATGTTTAGCTATTCTATATACTGCAATTACATTTCATGAACTCATATCTAAGATTTGTAAACTCGCATCAAATGTTGATGAATTGAGTAATAAATATTATGTGACAACTTTATATATTTGAAATGTTAATTGTATTTATTTGATATATATGCAATTTAATATAATGGCTTGGTGAGTGAGAGAAATATTTGAACACTTTCCTAAATATTATTTTGATTAATAGAAAATATTTTTGTTCATTTGTAATGAAAACTTACATCAAATTATTGCTAACTAACAAAACAATTACTAGATCATTCTTATAAAGAATCAATCAAAACTAACAGCTATTGATAATTTTTTTTTTCAGGCAAAACCTAACGTATAAAAACTTATGGAACATAAAAAAACTGCTAAATCAGGGCAACCTCCGTCCTGATACTTTAAAACATATCACCCTTTTATTTTATTTATTATTCTGATTAACAGGAGATAATGCTATTTGTTAGCCTCTTAGGTTAAATCTGTAATCTCTCATCTTTGTGGTTGAGCATAGATAGTACTTTGTGCGTCATTGACAATTACCATTTGAGAGACTTACCGATACCTGCTGAGCTAAAATATGACAAAAGCATAATTATTCTACAGGATCAGCATGCGTGATATTTATTGATATATACTTTAAATATTACGCTTTAATTAATCCTTTGTAGACTCCTGAATAAATCCTTTGTATAAAATAGATTACAGTTTTTTAAATAAAATTGTATGGTACAACTATGCGCTTTTGTAAGCATTATTTTTAACTAATTATATAAATTTTCTAATATTAAATACAAAACAATTATGAAGCACCTTAGATACAACATCAGGGTTTTATTCAGTATTTTTGCCTTTGTAATCATTGCATTGCCTTCTTGTAAAGACAAAAACTCAGAGAAGGATGTACTCAATGAATTGGAACGAATTGCTAAGGAAAAAGAAACCTCCGACCAAACAGTAAACATGACTGTGCGTGTATTGAGTTTTCCTAAAAATTCGCCAGCAGCAGGCGCCACAGTGACCTTTCACCAGGCAGGAGTAGATACCACCGCAACTACCGATGCCAATGGGGTAGCTCACTTTACTTTAAAGCGCGGAACTGCTGAGGTAACTTTTGTAGCAACTGATCACGTGACGATGCGTGCTTCGGTAAACACCAACTACCTGGACTTTTCGTCTAACACGGGTGGAGGGCAGGCCGCGTCTTTCACTGCCAGACTGTTGCAAACTGGGGGAACAGATTTACCTACAGCTACACTTGCAGGAAAAGCAGTAGCAGAGATTGATCAGACCTCTAACACTCGCTACCAAAATGTGCCTCAAGGAACTCGGGTAGTAGCAGAGTTAAATTTGGCAAGTATAGCCAATGCTTTGTTGGATGATGACGAAAACAACATCAAGTTTAACAATGTAGAGCTGCCTAACCTACAGACATATGAAACCACAGTAGATGCTACTGGAAACTACAGCTTGCAAGTACCTACTTACCGTGGTGCAATACCTGCACAAACAAGTGCTTTTATTAGCTACAATATCATATTCGATGAATTTACTGCCAACCAAAGAGTAGCCATCAACAACTACAAAGACGGATCGGATAGTACTGGACAACGAGGTATTCAAGGGGCATTTGCTGCACAGGAAATCCCGACTCGTTTTGGTATGTTTAATACTGCCAGCAATGACTTCACCGCCGTACCAACAATTGCCGCAGTGAGAGCTGTTGCGGGCACTCCAAATTCAGGTTCTTCTTTGGGAGATATATTTAGCGGAACTGTTGCTGTAAACAATCAAGGAGGAAGCATTTATGGTCGCTTGGCCAGTTTGACAAACCTAACTACGTTTGGTGGTACTTATACAGCTTCTTCTAATGTAACTTTTACCGCTACCGACATTTTGGGTAACACTGCTACATTTAACTTTACAATTGGTGGAACAGATGCCAACCTGAACACGCCTCCTACTTTGATCAACTCTGGTACCCCAGTAGCAGGAACAAGCGCTTCGGCTCCTACCCAAACTTTCAAGTTGGGCAATGCCAACTCCTACCTTACTACCTCAGGTACAACTACCAACCGTACTCAGCAAGACTTTGGTTTTGTAACCTTAGGAGGAGGAGTTAACTCACCTGCGCTAGGTATTAGCAATGCTGCGGTAAGAGTAATTACTTTTAGTAGCCCTGAACCAGGCAAAACCTACAAGTTAGATATTACTTATGGGTCTGGCATCAGAACTTTAGCGGTAGAATAATGCCAGAATGTTGGTCTTGGGGTGGCTACCGCTACCTCAAGATCAGCTTCTTGTTGGATTATTTTTTAGACATAAAACCTTATTTATGAAAAAAGACATAAAATATTCGAAAATACCACACGCAATAAGAGGTGGTTTATTGTTGGTTTTATGCTTCCTCTCTACATATACTATTGCTCAGGATAAGAAGCTTTCTTTTGGTGGCAAAATAGGATTGGCAGTGAGCAATTTCACAAACGAACAGCCTCATACTGGTAGCCGGGTGGGTTATCAGCTGGGAGGTTTTGTAAAGTATAATGTTTTGCCGATGCTAGATGTAGAGTTAGATGTATTATACCAACAACAAGGTGGTACCAAGTTGAGCATTGAAAATATGCCTCCCGGACTCAACACATTGATTACCCGACGTACTACCACCCACAACTATGCCTTGCATTATATAGATATACCAGTGTTGGCCAGGTTGGATGTTTCTCAACTACTGGGCTGGGATATGGAGTTTAAACCAAAAGTAATTGCTGGTCCGGCACTGGGAATACTCATGCGTGGTTATGATCGCTATGATCGTACAATGGAGCTTTCTTCGGCGAGTTTTCCTACAGTAAATGATCCTATTTTAGGGAGTGTTCCTTTGCGGGTAACCAGTACTGATCAGGAAGATGTGACGGGCAATTTTGAAAGGTTAAATTTTGGCATATACATGGGCATTGGAGGAGAAGTTCCGATTGGATTGAATATGACGTTAATGCTAGATCTTACCTACCGTTTAGGTATTAGTCCGGCAGATACTGAAGACGCTAACCGTTTCAATATTGTATCTTCGGCCGATGACATTCGCACCAATGTGATTTCGTTTACGATTGGGGTTGGATTCTAAGTATGACCATCAAAAATCTTTTTGAGGCTCTTTCCAAACTTTGGAGAGGGCTTTTTTAATGATTAATGGTTTTTGGGTCGGGTGTTTTTTGCGTATTATTCTTCTTTTCTTTGGCGTTTTGAGATTGCTTATTGCCTTTTTTCTTTCGTTTTTTCTTCTTTTTACCAAATTTGATTAAATCTCCCAAGCTCGAGAAACTCTCGGTATACAATAAACTAAATCCAGCAGTAGTCGTGGTAGCATTGGTTAAACTAACATTGTTCAAAAGCCCCTGGTTGTTTTTGTTGTACATCTTGGCTCTAAAACGCCCATCTGGGCTTAACATATATTCTATGGTCCACTCACCAACCACGCTGGCCACATCAGTTTGATTTTGGGTGTTGGTAAACCCTCCCTCACGACTAATACGCAAACGGCCATCAAATAAACTATAAGAAACATTCAGCTGGGCTGCATCCAACGCACTTGGGTCCAGGTCAAGGGTAAGTTCCAGGTTTTTATCTACTTGAGACACCCAGTTACTCAATTGATTGGAGAGGAGTTCAGACAAGCTACTTCCGGTAGCTGCGCCCAATCCACCAAAAGAGTTACGAGGGGAAAATCGTTGTAGAACCAAAACACTAAATACCTGACGATTACGCTCTTGTTCATCAGTTTGGATGGTAGAAGCCACACTTCTGAAGGCATTGCTCAAAACAGGATCTGGAATTCGATTGGCATCTCCCAAATCTAAATCTAGTTTAATTTCTGGACTCAATAGCTTTCCTTGCAAGTTCAGAAGCACATTTACAGGATATCTTCGGCGATATTCCGGGTTTTGAGGGTTTTCTAGTTGGTCCAAATTTAGTAAAGGCAACAGCGAAACTTGCCGCAAATATTTGGCTTTTATATCAATATCGCTATCATACACATCCCCAATAAAACTCACCTTACTGCCCGCATTTATATCAAAGCCTTTGTTGATTAAGTTGAGTAAAGTAAAGTTATAAGTTCCTTTGGAAATGATATAATCTCCAAAAATACTGAAGTCCCCCTCTTCATCCATTTCAAGGTTGATTTTTCCTTTTCCTGTAGCGCGTATTAAATCTCCAGCTTGCTTGTCAAAAATGATTTCAAACTGAGCATTTTCGTTCAAATCCAGATTAAAATCCATCTTAAGGCCATTCAAGCTTACCTTTTTGATGGTATTTGTTTGTTTTTTGAGTGTATCACGAAGGTTTACAAATTCTATATAACTCTTTTGGGCCACGTCAGTATATCCATCGAGCGGCATATACAATCGGGTACCTTTTTCACTGCTGGCATTTACCTTAAACTCTACCAGATTATCTATATAGCCCGTTATTTTTAAATTGCCCGAAGCAAAGGCCTTTCCATAGAAGCTTTCATTGGGTAGAGGTATCTTGTCGATGACTTGCAGGTTGCGAAAATCACCTTCTAAAGCCATTAAAAAATTACTGAAATAGTCATGGTAAATCCCTCCTTTGACATTTAAAACACTAGAGGTCGATTCTTCCTGATATTCATTCCAGTTATCATACAATCGGAGGTTATTCACTGCAATCTCGTTTTTTCTAAATAAGATCTCATCAGCGAAATAAAACTTAGACCCCAGATAATTAATTTTAAAAGTACCATTCACCACGTTTACATTACCCACTACCACTGGTTTTTTAAGTGACCCCAGCAAGCGCAAACGGCCATTTGCAGATCCGTTTAGTTGACTAAGATAGGGCTTAAAAAAAGGCTCTAAGATGAGCATCTTCATTCCCTGGAGCTTGGCCGATACATCAAAGCGGTTATCGGTTTTGGCAAAAGGACGATACGTACCATACAATCCAAGCATAGGGTGCATACTGCGGCGATACAAGTCTAAATCAATGGCTGCTTGTTGAGTAGAATCTTCCCAGGCAAGCTTGTTGGCCATAATATCCCCAATCAGTACGCTATCAATCATGAGATTATATACATAAGCATCCCCGTCTACCTGTAGGTTTTCGTAGCCATGGTGTATTTTAAATGAGCTTCGGAGCAAACCACTGGCATTCATTCCCGCCAATTTGGCAAAAGGAGCAATTCTTACATTATTAAAATCTAACTTGAGGGTATCTTTAGGGTCATAACTTACTTTTCCAGCTAAACCAATATAAGCAGCACCTTTGCGAAGATGTGTTCTTCGGATAAAAATATCCTTGAATACCATGGATGAATCTTTCCAGGTGATCAGGTTATCATCCATTATACGCCACTCTTTATTTAAAATATTGAAGTAAGAATTGTTAAAGGTAAAAGCAATATTATTGGGAGCTATCTTGGCACCTCCCGCCAGCCTGATTTTATTATGGATATTTTCACCTTGAATGATTT
The DNA here is from genome assembly GCA_001890965.1 of marine bacterium AO1-C. GTDB lineage: Bacteria > Bacteroidota > Bacteroidia > Cytophagales > Microscillaceae > Microscilla. The sequence goes on from MLAY01000011.1 coordinate 242,921, forward strand.
GAGGCACTTGAGCAAGGTTGAGCGAGAAGTTAATGCTATCGCGTTGCCAACGAGTAGTTATGAGCAAGCTATCACCTGCAATGCCTGCAAAATTTTGCTTATTTGAGCTTACATAAAAATCAACGTACACATTAGAGCTATCAATTTGGCCTTGAGACAATAAGTCTATCCGAGTATCAAATAGCTGATAATCCTGATAACTAATCTGGGGAATATTATCGGTAGTGTGTATAGATGTAATCGTAAGAGAATCGTCTTGTACCAAATAACCCTCAAAATTTACATTGGGAGAGATAGAAGCATCCACATCCAACAGACTCAATATTGGGTTTAAATCTGATAATGTAAATTCATAATTAAGACTGTAAGTGTGTTTATCTTTGTCTTTTTTGGCCTCATAATATTCTCTGATTTTAGCCGAATCGTTCAAAAAACTCAATTTGTACTCCTGACGAATGGCGGGTAGATCTTGTATGAGCTGAGAGAACCTAAAGTCGCCCTTAAGACTGGCTTTGAGATAATCTGAATCAACGGTAATACTTCGTTGAGGCTTACCTTTGTTATCAATTGTTTCACGAGACCCAAATGAAAAGGCTTTAGTAGGCTGAAGTGTTCGGTTATTATACATCAGGGCTGCTTCGCTTAGACTAATATCTCCTATTAGACTATCTAAATCTAACCCTTGAACATTCATCAAGAGTTTTCCTTGCAAAATGGCTGGCTTGTGAGAAAAGCCAATGGCGCGAAAGTCGACGTGTCGAATATGAGACCTAAGATTAAATTTTCCTCGGGGTGATTGACGGTTTATGGAGTCACGATAGGCAAAATCTACGACGCCATTGAGACTTAGGTCAAAGTTAGGGTCTTGTGAGTTTAGTTTACCGTTGAATCTATTTTGTCCCAACTCACCATCCAATCGTATATTTTGATAATTATACCCCATTACTCCTATTTGATCTACATTTGCCTTGAGCTTAAAGCGAGCGTAGCGAGTAGAAAATCCCTGACCTTTGATTTTTCCTTTAAGGTCAATATGTTGTAGCCACTCAGGGTGATTGATGAGTTGCCCCAAATGAAGTTTTTGGGTTTCTATTTTTCCTTCATAGGTAGAAAGGGCTTCATTTTGGCGAAGTTGAAACTTGGCATCAGTAACAATGGTTCCTAAATCGGTATTTACTTTGCCGCGTGCTGTAAAATCACTAATAGAACCTATAAAAGAACCACGATACTTGATATTGCCAAATTTTTGCAAAATAGAATCCGTAGAGGGGCTTTGGGTATAAGGACTTAGGTCACTGGCCAAAATGTTGGAATCCTCAAAGTATAGATTCATTTGAGTAGAATCTACCTCAGGCAAACCGTCAAACAAGAAATCACCTTTGATAAAACTGTTTTTCCCAAACTTCACATCCATTTCACTGCCCTTAAATCTAATAACACGCCCCACTACCTTACCCGATGCCGTGATTTCGTCTTGCATGTCTTTGAAGTAATAATCGAATCGGGCCAGGTCTTCGCTATGTACAACCGTTTTGTCAAGGCGGGCTACGATACCCACGCTTTCGTTGAAACTACTCAATAAGCCCATACGAAAATACTTAAAGATGACCTCATCTCTAATGATGGATTTACCTACGTGACAGTCCAGATTCCAAAACTGCATTTCTTTATTAAACACCCTAAAAAAGGTGCTTATCTGATGAATGGGCCAACTACTACCTAACTCGTGGGCCTTCAAAGAATCCAGTCGCACTTGGGTAGTGTCTGAGGCCTGTTGAAAGTTAGATGCTTTAAGGTTGATATTGTCCAGACCAAAATGGTTATAGTCAAACAGTTTATGATCTATAAAAGGCTCAAAACGATTGTCTTCGTAGCCAAAGTAGTTATCAACTAACTCTATTTTCTTTACAATAAACTTAGGAGAAGTGCCGCCACCCGAAGAAGAGGAAGAGGGCAATAATGTGGACATGACGTGGGCCAATGTATCCGAAAACTGGACAATGTTTAATTGGCGTGTCTCTCCATCTATAATAAGGTTTATGTTGGCACGATTTACCACTACTTTTTCCAGCGTAATATTGCCATTTTTGAAAATGTTACGATAGTTGAAATCGACCTTGATCTTTTGGGCAAAAATCATTTGTTTTTTATGAACATCACGAATACTAGGCTCGGTAAGTGTAACAGTAGCATTGAGCCAATCAATGTCCAATGAGGTGATCTCCATTTCAAACCCGCTTTTCTGGGTTACATATTTAAAGATTTGTTGGGTAAGAATGGTTTGGGTAAAAGAAAAGTAAAGAGCGAAAATAGTAAGCACAGCAAAGCCCACGACACTTATCAAAAAAAACTTTACTGTTCTAATAGTGATTTTTTTAATAACTTGCCAGACGTTTTTGACTACGTTGCGCTTTCTAAATGGTGTTTCTTTTGCAACACTATTTTCTGCCAAAGTTTTTTGCATCTAAACTTTTTAATCCCCCTTAAAAAATAGGATGGAACCTGATATTTTAAAATCAAATATTGAGCCTAGTATTATACTTGCCATAGAATCTTCTTGTGACGAAACCTCTGCTGCTGTTATCAAAGATGGCCAGGTCTTGTCCAATATCATTGCCAACCAGAAAGTACACGAATCTTATGGGGGTGTAGTTCCTGAATTGGCCTCTCGTGAACACCAGAAAAACATTGTCCCGGTAATCGCCGAAGCACTTAATTTGGCAAAAGTAACCAAAAAGGATTTAAATGCCGTAGCTTTTACCCGTGGTCCTGGATTATTAGGTGCACTTTTAGTAGGTACCTCTTTTGCCAAATCATTAGCTTTAGGGTTGAACATACCACTCATAGAGGTTAACCATATGCAGGCGCATGTGTTGGCTCACTTTATCGATACGCCAAAACCAAAATTTCCGTTTCTGTGTTTGACCGTGAGTGGTGGACATACTCAGATTGTGCTGGTCAAAGATTACCTGACAATGGAAGTTATTGGAGAAACTATTGACGATGCCGTAGGAGAGGCTTTTGATAAGACTGCCAAACTACTGGGATTACCCTATCCTGGAGGGCCTTTGATTGATAAATATGCCCAAGAGGGCAACCCTCATGCCTTTCCTTTTCCTGAAGTTACCATGGAAAAACTAAACTATTCCTTTAGCGGAATAAAGACCAATATATTGTATTTTCTGAGAGATAAAGTCAAAGAAAATCCAAAATTTATTGAAGAAAATATGGCTGATATTTGTGCCAGTATTCAATACACGCTTGTCCGCATACTATTGAATAAAGTCAAGAAGGCAGCCAAAGAAACAGGAATTCGTCAGGTAGCCATTGCTGGAGGAGTATCGGCAAACTCGGGCTTGCGTGAGGCTCTCAAAGAAATGGCTCAAAAACATCGCTGGAAGGTATTTATTCCCAAGTTTGAATATTGTACCGACAATGCCGCTATGATTGCCATCGCAGGGTATTATAAGTATCAAGCAGAAGAATTTACCAGCCAAAACGTAAGTGCTTTACCTCGTATGAAGTTCTAAAAAATAACCCTTTCCCTTGTTCATAGTATTGGGTAGGGCAGCATATAAATACTATCAAATCATTTATGCTTTAAATATCCTAGTGTGATGAAACTTGTTCATTTTTGTATGGTGGCTATTTTTTTGATAAGCTGCTCTCCTCAGAAAAAAGCAGACGAAACAACTGCCAACCATAAAGAAAATAATAAAGTCAATATCCCTGGAAAGAAAGAAACAAGAAAGACTGCTGATAAGCAAATTCACTTGTTTTTGCGAGATTGTGCAAAGGGTAAAAAAACAAACAACGAGATAGCGATTAACAAAGCAAATGATCAATTACCTAAAGTTGGTTCTTACAAAAGAACCTACAAAGCGCACAAACAATATGTATGGGCGGAGTTTTGTAAGTTTCAACATCGTCCTCAATTGAATTCTCAAATTGCTTTTACAGATGCTTCGTATAAGTTTTATCGAAAGCTCCTCCTCATTGGAGACTTGTTTAATACTGGGCAAACATTTGCTCTGGTGGGTTATTCTACCTCAGATTCTATCGTAAAAATTCATGTGTTAAAAAAGGTAAAGAATGAGTTCAAACCTTTTTTTGAAACCAGTACCAAAAACCCTCATACACTTGGGGCACCTCATCATCATATCATAGACTTTATTGATTACAATGGAGATAAGATAAAAGATTTGAAGGTAATGACAGACCTTAGAATGATGCATACTACCGAAAGGTCACAACTTTGGATATATCAAGATAGTCGTTTACTACTTATCCCTGAATACAAAAATATCTCAAATGGACAATACAATCCAGTAGATCGCAAGATCTATTCTTATGTGAGTATTGGGTGTGGTGATTTACACATGCTTTTTAAAGTATATCAATGGAATCAGAATAAGTTAAGCTTAGAGAAGAATATTCGATGTGATTGTTGTACAAAAACAACTTGTGACATTTACATAAATGGACAAGAAAAGCCTGTAAAAGCAACCATGGATACTGCGCATAATTTTATCCCCAAGTTTTGGTGGGCATCTCTAAAACCCAAGCTTCATAACTATTAAGAAACCTGGTTTATGTAATCTTAGAACGACAAAATAAGCTTGTTGAAATAGAAGATGTTTTGCTTTAATCCTATGTGTGAAATTTAAAAAACAAAGGTTTTCGATGGCTTTGGTGTGGGGTTTGGAAAATGAAAGTGATGCTAACGCCTAAAATAAATTGTTTTACCTGTTTACTTACATCTTAGATTAATGGCTAATCCTTCATTATTAGATTCCAATCTCAGAAGCGACCTTTCTTCTTTATACACCTGTATTATAATTATATTGGTTTTGTTTAATTTTTTTTAATCAGTCGGTCAATAAGTTTCTGAATAGGAGATAGTTGTGATTGTTTTTATTAAACAATTCCTTAAAAATGCTATTTAGAATAATCAATAGTATAGATTCTGTAAAAGAGATTAGATAGTTGACAAATAATAAAATTTTTGTTTTGTATATAAATATTACTCAAGAGGTTTTTTAATAGAAATAGTACTGTTTGACTTCGGTAATTGTCCTATTTATTTTAGGATATTACTCATAAAGGTATAAAATTTGTCTCCAAATAAATGGCTGCTAAATCGTAAGTATGCCAAATTCTAGACTACAGGCTCTCTTAATATTAAATTATTGTTAAACTATGGCTCAGTATAAAGCATTTTCTCCCAATGTTGAAGTCTCTTCCAGCCTCATTTCTTCTATTCTAAGCGCTATTCCTCAGCAAGAACAAAAGATACGTAATATTTGTGCCCGCAATGGTATTCAAAATATTCAAACAAGTGATTGGTGTCAACAGCAAAAGTTCTTGAATGTATACAAAGACGTTGCACAAAACTTAGGTCCTCATATGTTATTCAGTATGGGTAAATCTTTGTTTGATTCGTTGAGGTTTCCAGAAGAGATTAAAAGCTTAAATGCTGCTTTGAAAAGCCTTGATGCTGTGATGCAACAAGGGCACCGTGAAGGGCAAAAAGGATACTATACATTATTAAGTTTTGATGCCAGAAAAAAAGAAGCTCGGGTAGAATGTAAAAACCCTTACCCCTGTTACCTGGATCGTGGTATTTTGGCAGGGCTTAGTCGTAAGTTCAAACCCTCAGATGCTTCGTTGATTAATGTACAATTAGATACAAATCTTCCTCATCGTCTGATTGGAGCCGAATCTAGTATTTATTCTATCTTATGGGTATAAGACTTAATATGAGCCAACTTTTATTGAGGTAATTAAGAAATCAATTTGAAAAAAAATGGCCAGGCCTTCATTAGAAAGCCTGGCCATTTTTTTTCAATACTGTAAACAATTATTTCTTATCAGAAGAAAATGTTGTTTCGCTATTTACTTTCACAGGAGCAGGATATACATTGTTTTTCAGATCAATATCAGCCATAATTTTACTAGGATCAATCTGAATCTTCTTGATATCACTCATCTTACGATTTACTACTAGTTTATAAGTAGGGAAAGTCCAGGGCCAGTCCGGCTTTACGATACGTTTCATGCTTTTGTCTTCTTGGGGCTTTTCACCACGCATAATACGCAAAGGCATATAATATTTTTCCTTACTATCGTCGTTGTAAGTTACGACTACCTCAATAGGCATAGGCATTTTACCAATGCGTTCCAGGGTGATCTCAGTATTGTTACCAGCATCTTGCACTTTTTTGATGGCATAGTCAATGGTGTGGGTAGTGAGTACCCAATACTCGCGGTACCAGTCCAATTCAAGTCCAGAAACTTTTTCCATCACCCTTACAAAGTCAATATCGGTTGGATGTTTAAATTTCCAGGTATTGAAGTAATCTAGCATACCTTTGGCGGTATTTTTTTGCCCTATGATATAGTTCAACTGGTTTACAAACATGCCTCCTTTGGTATAAGAGCCAATGCCATACGCCTGATTGCTATTGAAGTGATCGGCGTGGGTAGATAATGGCTCTTCTTTTTTAGCATTTACAATATACATATAGCCTCCATAGCCATTGGGCCCTACTTTAGCAGTGCCTCTGAACAAATATTGCATCGTGAGACCAGTAGCATAAGTGTTAAAGCCTTCATCCATCCAGGGGTATAAGCTTTCGTTGGTTCCCAATACCATTTGGTACCAGCTGTGCATCATTTCGTGTACTGTAACTCCTATAAGACTGTTAATGCTGCGACGTCCTGTGATTAATGTAGCCATGGCGTATTCCATACCACCATCACCTCCTTGAATCACCGAATACTGCTTATAAGGATACTCACCAAAGTTTTTGTTGACAAAAGCCATTGCTTTGGCAGTATATTCGGGAAGTTTCTCCCAGTTTTTGATATAAGTACTTTTAAGATTTTTCTTATAAAAGAAGTGTAATTTCACCCCATTAGGGCCATTGGTTGTTTTGTGGATGTAGTCTTTGTCAGCAGCCCAGGCAAAATCGTGTACATTAGGTGCTACAAAATGCCAGGTAAGCTTAGAACCAGCAGGTCTTTTTACTTTTTTACCTTTGGTGTCATAACCATGGCCAATTTTTTCTGGATTTTGAAGATACCCTGACGCTGCTATTACATAAGCCGAGTCCATGGTAATTTTTACATCAAAATCGCCCCATACTCCGTGAAACTCACGACCAATATAAGGATTGGCGTGCCATCCCTGGTGGTCATATTCAGCTAATTTAGGGTACCATTGTGTCATTGAATAAGCCACTCCTTCTTTGTTGTCTCTTCCTGAGCGACGAATTTGTTTAGGCACTTGACCCTCAAATTCCATTTCAAAGGTGGTCTTTTTTCCAGGCTGGATAGATTTATTCAATTTTACCTCTAAAATGGTTCCTTCTACCTTGTAGTCTAATTTTTTACCATCTTGTTTGAGAGATTTAATTTTTTGATAGCCAATTTGATCAGGAGTAAGCTTGAATATACGACTACCTACTCTTGGGTCAGGATCGGAGATGGTGCGAGAACGCACATCCATCATACTACCTGGCTGAAATGCATTAAAATATAAGTGGTAAAAAACTTTATCGAGTACATCAGGAGAGTTATTAGTATATACTATTTTTTGTTTACCAGTAAAGCGGTGGGTAGTAGCATCAAAGTCTATATCCATTTTATAGTCCACCTTTTGTTGCCAATAACCTCCAGTGCGCTGAGCAAAAGCCTGAACTGTACCCAAAAGGGCCAAAAGCCATGCGCAAACTAAATGTTTATTCATCCTGTAAAATTTTTAATGTTGATAAAATCTTCTGTGATGAGAAGTGTTATATAGATTTTTCTTGATTAGAGTAGTTGTTTGTGTTTTACACATAAAACAAGGGCTAAACCTAATTCAAACAACTTTTTAACTCTCAAGTTTATAGAATTTTATTCTGAAAACCGAAAAATGCCTATACTATCAAACAAAGTAAGCAGGTTTTTACAATTATATTTGTTCAAAAGATAAGCGAGCGGGTTTACACTAAATTTAGGAGAAATAAGGATTGTGTTGTCTAAATAAATTAACAAATTACCTTTCTTAAGGATTAATTTTTTATTTTGAAGGATTACATACTTACAGGTTGAATAATGCCAGTCAATTATCAATTACATACCGATAGTATCTTAAATGCCATTACAACTACCCCTATTATAGTTACCAATGATAAAGGTGTAGTGGTTTTTTTTAACAAGGGAGCCGAAATTCAATTGGGTTATAAGGTAGAAGAAGTAATCGATCACTATAACTTAATAGATTTGGTGCTAGGAATTGATTTACAGACACTTGCACTAGATTGTGGGGTTAAAGATACTCCATCTTTTGAAGTGTTGGCAGACTTGGTACAGCCTCAAAAACCTCTGATTAGGCAGATAACCTTTATTGCAAAGGACGAGGATTTATGGAATTGCCAAATGACGATGAGCCGCGACGAGGCTGGGCATTATGTAGTATTGTTGCAAGACATGCAAAAGGTGGCCATTCAGAAAAACGACTTCGCAGCCAATCGTAAATTTTTAGAGGGAATTTTAAAAACTACTCCTGATATATTGTATGTATATGATGTGCAGGAGCAGCATTTGGTATATAGTAATCGTAATTACGGTGAGTTTGGACACGAACAAGCCCCTTTTTTACGTCTTAATGAGATCAAGGATTTAATTCATCCTGAAGATTACCCTCGGTTAAAAGCTTACAGGGAAGATCTAAAGCATTTGCAAAAAGGACAAATTGAGTTTATAGAATATCGCATTAAGAATGATGTAGGAGGGTACTCGTGGTTGTTTACCAAAGACGTAGTATTCAATCAGGACGCAAACGGGGAAGTAAAACAAGTACTGGGGCTGGCCAGAGACATTACCGAAATAAAGGAGACCAATCAAAAATTGGTGCAAAGTGAGGCCTTGTATCGGGCAGTGATCAATGCCCAACAAGAAATTATATGTCGTTTTTTGCCTGATACTACGCTCACATTTGTCAATGAAGCATATTGTAAATTTTTTGGAAAAACTAAAGAAGAACTACTAGGGACACAGTTTTTGGCAATTGTACCGCCCGAAAATCAGCCCGAAATATTAGAGCAATTGCAAGCCATTGCAGAGAAAAAACAGCCTTTTACCCAAGAATATAAGGTGTTACGAGAGCAGCAAACCCAGGATACCTGGATTCGCTGGACTGACTATCCCATATTTGATGAAGGGGGGAGACTGAAAGAGTATCAATCGGTAGGGATAGAAATTACCGAACGCAAGCAGGTAGAAATAGAACTCCAGGAGCAAAAACAAATGCTGGAGAAAATCCTGAATACACTTCCTATTCATGTATTTATCAAAGACGAAAGTGGGCGATTAATTTTTATCAATCAGGTGATGCTAGACTTTTTCAAAGGCAAGGCAGAGCAGTTTATTGGCAAAACCGATTACGATATCTTTCCTAAGGCATTGGCTGATAAATTTCACGAAGAAGACCTGTTTGTAAGACAAGGAGGAGTGCCGGATAACTGGGAAGAGCAGGTAGATACTGAGGGTGATTTACGTTTTTTCCGTACAGGCAAAAGATTAATTCCACTTCCTCTGCAAAGCACCAGTCACTTATTGGGATATTCATTTGATATAACCCCCCTCAAAGAAACCCAGCTTCAGCTGAAAGAGAGTGAAGCCAAGTTTCGTTTGATCGCCAATAATACTAAAGACCTGATATGCTTGCATACTTATGACGCCAAGTTTAATTACCTTTCCCCTGCTATTGAGGGACTTACGGGGCATACGGTGAGTGAGTTATTGCATCAGGATGTGATACAATGGGTGCACGAGGAAGATCGAAAGTCCTCGATGAAAGTATGGCGCGAAATGCTCAAAACCAAAACCCCAAAAGTGGTAGAGTATCGGTTTAGGCATAAACAAGGGCATTGGGTTTGGGTAGAGAGTCATTTGTTTCCTGTATATGCAGAGGATGGTACATTACGCCATGTACAGGTGAATACCCGAAATGTAACCGAAAGAAAGGAAAGTGAAAATGTGCTCAAACAATCCAGAGACTATTTAATAAAAGTATTGGAGCACATTCCTGACCCTGTATTTGTTAAAAACGAGCAGTATCAATTTATATCAGTCAATGATGCTTATTGTGAGTTAGTGGGTAAGACCCGAGATGAAATTTTGCATCACACTGATTTTGAGGTATTTATTAAAGAAGATGCCGAGGTTTTTCGTAACAAGGATCAACAAGCACTACAAAAAGGAGCATTGGAGGAGTTTCAATGGGTGATTCGTAATGCGCACAATGAACAAAGAACTATTTTAGCAAGAGTAGATATATTTAGAGACGATAAAAACCAACAAGTACTAGTAGGGGTAATCAGAGATGTTACAAACCAAAAAGTGGCCGAAGAACAACTTGCTTATAACGAAAGAAGCATGAAGGCCATTTTAACCTCCTTTAATGATGTAGTATTTGAGATTAATCAAGACTTAATATTTACGAACTTCTGGGGAGATAGTCAACAATTAATCTTTTCAGAGCAAGACTTTTTAGGCAAAAAAGTTACCGAGGTATTTGATGATCCCATGCGAAGCTATTTTACCAGTTCGCTTCGGTATGTATTAGATAATAAAACCACCAAGACTATTGAATATCCCGCGATTCAAAAAGGCAAAAAAAACTGGTATTCCTGCACGATCAATTATTTACCCGAAACTCCCGACAGAGAAGTAGGAGTGTCGGTGTTGGTGAGTGATGTTACTCCTTATAAGAGTGCACAGCAAAAGCTGAGAGAGAGTGAAGAACAATTGCAAGATTTCTTGGATAATGCCTCGTTGTTGATCCAAAGTGTAGATTTTGATGGAAATATTCAATATGTAAATCGCTATTGGTGCAAAAAGCTGGGGTATAGCAAAGCTGAAGCATTACGCACCAATCTGTTGGATGTAATTTCTCCTGATGAACGTGATGAGTACTTACAGTTTTTGACCAAACTCAAGCGAGAAGGAGGAGCACATCAGTTCAACGTGAGTTTTATCACCAAAGAAGGCAACACGCTGATGCTCGAGGGCAGTATCAATATACGTACTGGTCGTAAGCCACTGTTGCGTAGCTTTTTGCACGATGTTACCGAGCGTAACCAGGCTGAGAAGGCCATTCTGGAGCAAAACCGCCTGTTTGAGGCCTTTTTAGAAAACTCTCCCATTGGTATTCAAATATTTGATCAAGCGGGTAACTCTCTGCAAATGAATGATGCCCAACGAAATATTTTGGGATTACCACAAGAGAACGATGATCAGATGGATTTTAATATCCTTGAAGATCGTATGGCACAAGAAGCAGGGCTGGACTTTTTTTATAAATCAGCTTTTGGAGGAGAGAGTATTTTCTTACCTCGACTCGAAACCACCTTGACCACCTATGACTCTAGTGGCAAATCGGCTAATAAAGATGTTTGTTTAAATCTGATCATTTTCCCGATCAAAAACGAGCAAGATGGTGTACAGGGAGTTGTAACTTTTACCCAGGATGTATCGGAGCAGTTCTCTATTGAACGAGAGCTCAACGAGAGTAGATACTTTATCAAAAGTATTGCCGATGCTATTCCCAATGATGTATATGTGTATGATCTGGAGAAAGAAAAATATGTATATACCAATACACAATATTTCAAATATTCAGGATTTACAGTAAAAGATATTGATAGGGGAGGACTCAACAAAGTTTGGTCGTTGATTCATCCTGAAGATGTGGAAGACGTAAAAATCATTTTTGAAGAAGTATACAAGGGTGGGGAAGACATGTATGAAATGGTTTATCGTCTGGCTTGTAACCCTTTTTCTGGTCGTGACCGAAGACAAAACCAAGAGCAGGAAGCAGCACTGGAATTACACCAGGGAAATCAGCGGTATGTATGGGTGTATGACCGAATTGTACCTTTTAAAATTAATGTAGAAGGTAGAGTGACTCAAATTTTGGGAGTAGTACAAAACATCACTGATAATAAAAACTTCGAGGAACAACTGATTCAGGCTAAGCAAGATGCTGAAGAAGCCTTGAGGGCCAAAGAATTGTTTTTGTCTACAATGAGTCACGAAATTCGTACTCCAATGAATGCCGTGATTGGTATTACCCATTTATTGTTACAAGAAAGCCCCAAAACTGAACAATTAGAGAATCTTAATACGCTCAAATTCTCATCAGAAAACTTACTAAACCTCATCAATGATATTCTAGACTATAATAAGATAGAAGCCGGTAAACTTAGCTTTGAGGAGATTGACTTTAATCTGAGAGAATTTATCAATAATGTCAAACAAGGCTTTGCTTATCAAGCCGATGAAAAAGGAATTGAGCTAGAGTTCTATATAGATCATTCAGTGCCCAATATCTTGATAGGAGACCCTATTCGCTTAAATCAGATTTTAACTAATTTGCTAAGCAATGCCATCAAGTTTACAGATAAGGGATTTGTCGTAGTAAAAATAAGGTTGCACAAGGAGCAAACCAAAGAGAATAACAAAGTAACGGTATTATTTAGTGTAAAAGATACAGGGATTGGTATTTCATCCGAAAAAATAGCCAAAATATTCGATCGGTTTACTCAGGCCGATTCAGACACTACGCGTAGGTTTGGAGGCACTGGACTTGGGTTGGCCATTACCAAATATTTAATTGAGCATCAAGGAGGAGGAATTAAAGTACAAAGCGAAGTAGACAAAGGTTCTGAGTTTGTTTTTCATCTTGATTTCGAGATTAGCAAACTGAAACAATTAGAGGGTTTGGTTGCTGATAATGAAGGGGATGCACAGGTACATCTGACAAATGTAGATTTGTTGTTGGTGGAGGATCGCAAGATAAATCGGATGGTCGCTTCTAAATTTTTGCGACGTTGGGGGATTACAGTAGATTTTGCCTTTAATGGATTGGAAGCTGTGGAAAAGGTAAAACAAAAACAGTATGACATTATTTTGATGGATTTGCTTATGCCCAAAATGGATGGTTTTGAGGCTACCCGTAATATTCGCCAAATGGATGCTTACCAATCTACGCCAATCATAGCGTTATCAGCTTCTACGCTAAATCAAGAAAGGGAAAAAGCAAAGCAAGTAAAAATGAATGACTTTGTTGCCAAACCCTTTAATCCTAATGAACTATACCACAAAATAATGAAATATACTAAGCAAAACGAAGAACTAGTAGCAGAGCTACAAACTGACTTACCACAGACTGAGGCTGCATCTGATCAATTTTTTGATTTAACAAAACTGGAAGAAATTTGTGCAGGTGATCAGGAAATGCGTGAGGAGTTGGTACGTATTTTTGCCGACGAACTATCACCTGCCATCGAAAACTTCAAAGCCGCTGCTTTAAGTTACGAACCTGAACCTATGCGTATTGTTGTGCATAATTTAAGATCTTCTACGGAACTGTTTGGAACTACCAAACTTTTGGAGGCTTTACAAGAAGCAAGGGAGCTTTCTTTGAACCGAGCAAATTTGCAGATAATAGAGCCTTTACTACAGAATATAGATGTTATTAAAGACCAAATCGTAGAAGGACTATATCGTGAAATATCTTCCTAAAAAGTAAACGGCAGCAATCCTGTTTTTCTTTCCTCACTATCTTTTTGCGTTGTAATACCCAAGCTTTTAGTTTAAAAACTAACTGGATAGTTGGTTTTGTGTTAGAAACGAATTATTTTTATTTACTCACTGCTTTTAATGGATTGTTTGTTAAAAAGCATCAAATAAAAATGGTTATACTAAACTATAAGTGAATGAAAAAATTTAATATGGTATATCAACGTGCCCATTGGTTTTGGTTTTTAACGTTGGGTTGCTCCTTGAGCGTAGTAGCACAAACCCAACAAGAGAAAACCAACTACGTACTCCTGGATGGCTATTACAAAAGCAAGGAATATACAAAAGCCATTGAGCCTTTAGATTGGCTGTTGAAAAATAGCCCAAAATTTCATAAAAACGTTTATATCAAGGGGAGTAAGCTATATCATAAACTGGTTCAGCAAACCCAAAATCCTGAGCTAAAAAGAACCTATCAGGACAAAGCATTGCAAATTTATGATTTGCGAATTCGGCACTTTGGTGAAGAAGCAAAAGTGCTGAAGCAAAAAGCATATTATGCTCCTTATTACTGGGGTCAGCGTCCAGATAAATCAGAAGAACTTCATGATTTATACAAAAAAATTATTGAGTTGAGTGGTGATAACACCGACTCTCAGGTTATTTCTAATTATATGTACCTGGTATTTCAAAAATACCGAAAAGAGCTACTCAAGGGAAAAGAAGTGATTGATATATATGATCAATTGACTAGAGTTATTGAACATAATTTAGCTAAAAAGCCTAAAGAATGGCAAGAGACGAGGAAATATGTAGATGATATCTTCACCAAAATAGCCTTGATGAAAAGAGATAATGGGGAAGGGCCATTGTTAGATTGCGAGTTTATTGAAAGGTATTATATGCCTCAATACAATGAAAACCCCAACGACATAAAGATAATCAAGAAAGTTATCTCTTACATTATCTTGGTGAGGCGTCAAAATCCAGCCATTCCTTGTGGCAATAATGCCACTTTTGTACAATTGAATGAGAAACTTTTTAATCATGCACCCACTTATAAAGGAGCGTTACTTATTATTAAACTCTACCAAAAATTGGGAGATAAGCAAAAGGTAGAAGAACTGACTTATCAACTACCTGAACTTGCAAAAACCAACGAGACAAAAGCAGAAGCAAACCTCAAGGTTGCTCGGTATGAAAGCAGAAAAGGAAAATATCAGGAGGCCAGAAAACTAGCCTTAGCAGCTATTAAGTTTGATGCTAACAAAGCAGTAGAAGCTTATGGTTTGATTGCCAACTTGTATTATAATAGTGGGAAAATGTGTACTCATAAAAATCCCGTATTGGCTAGGGCAGCTTATGTAGCAGCTTATCATATGTATCAAAAGGCTGGTAGTACAGCTGGTATGGCTAAAGCAAAGGCTCAATGTCCCAAAGTTGAAACGGCTTTTAGTTATGGTTATAAGACTGGTCAGTTAATAACTGTTGGTTGTTGGATTGGAGGAAAAGTAAAACTTATTACTCGCTAATTACGTTATATCTTAAATGTTCAACGCAGTCTTTTTACCTTTTACTGTTATGATAATTGCCTGACGATAGTTGTCAGGCTTTTTTTATGCCATATGGTCAGTTTTTTGAAAAGGGATTGTTAATTTAGTGACAAAATGACTGTGCTACTGACAAGTTTCCCCTTCTTTTAGAGCATTTCATCACTTTTTGGGCATTGGCCTGTGCTTTGATCATACCACACTGAAATTAAAAACCAACAATATTCCCAAACACTATTAAAACATACTAAGATGGAAGATAACATTAGAAAAAATCAGGAAGCCGAAGTGACCATAGATAAAACATTATTGAAAGCCATTGCTGAAAATGTTGATGCCTTGAATACTATAGGAGGAGGAATGGCCACTACCCAAATGGAAATTATGCAGTTAAAGGATGGTTATTTATTGAAAATGAACATCCCAACTGTTTCAGTAGAAGCCTACAATATTGAGATCAACCGAGACCAATTGACAATATTCACGACATTGCCAGAACAGAGAGATGGTGAATTGGGTGAAGGAGTAGTTTCTCCTTTTTTTCAGTCATTTCCTATTAGCTCTGCAGTAGATGTCGAAGGTATAGAGGCTGTATTTGAAGATGGAGAGCTGCAAGTGTTTGCACCATTTCGTGAAGATTTCAAATCTAATACCACCAAAAGAATTGACATAAGACAACTATAGATCAATTATTTAGTCATATCGCTTTTTTTATAAATTATCGAAAACCTCTTCTTTTTAGGAAGGGGTTTTTTATTATTTTCAAACCATCATTATGTCTATTACGTTATATAAGTAATAATACTCAGGTACCTAACAAAACTATTGGCTTTAAGTTTTAATTTTTATTTCATATGAATTAACTTGAACGTAAAGATGTAATATTACTAACGACACTATATATGTTCTTATTCCTTCCAGCAGTTATCCACTACGAACTGGCCTCTTTTTGATGGACATTTTTGAGAATAAATGACAGAGACCAAAATTATCAGCAAAAGAAACAACTAAGAGATATGCCTACGAAACATCCCTATTTTTTGATCCATGCCATTACTACATTTCACTTCAATTTCTCGCCTTTTCGCATATTTTATATTTTTTCAAATCGTCAAACCTAAATATTTTTAGACTACCTCTTGTGCCGCCAAAATAAGATAATGCGTACCTAAGGGTATAAGCATTGTTTGAGAATCTATTGATATAAAGCTATTTATACTATACCTGCTACCCATAAATTACTTACATGAATCGTAACTATTCCTTTTTTTACCTATGGTTAATAATAGGTTTGATTTGGATCGTGTCTCCTCTTCAGGCCCAAAATTTCTACAATTTAAAACATTATACTACCGATGATGGCTTGCCCCACAACATAGGCTACAACCTTATGCAAGACAGTAAGGGCTTTCTATGGATTTGTACCGACGATGGTTTGGTACGTTTCGATGGAAGCCATTTCAAGGTTTATCGTAGTTCAGATGGTTTACTGAGTAACTATCCAATCGATATTGGGGAGAGTAAAGATAGTACGCTTTGGATTGGTAGCTGGAAAGGAGGGTTGAACTATATTAAAAATGATTCTGTCCACACACCTGATATTGATTACCCGCTTTTTAGGATTTCACAACTACATATTCGTGGAAATCAACTGTTATTGTCTGATAAAAATTACCGAACAAATCTCTTTAGAAAACAAGGAAAAAAATGGGTGTTAGACAAAGCTCAAAAAGCTAAAATGTTGTTTGCTAAGAAAGAAGGAGGTATAGCTTATGACAATGTGCTGGATACCTCTAAATACTTGAGAACCTTAGCCATTCAAAGAAGTTATCTGAGCCACCAGGGAGCAATGTTGATGTATGGGAACGTAGCAGGAGTTTGGCAATATAAGAATGGTCATTTTGAGCCTTTTTATCCTGAGGTTATCAAGCAAGACACCATTTCCTGTGTGATACAGGACAAGGATCATAATTTTTGGGTAGGAGGAAAGAGTAAAATCATTAAAATAGATTCAAAAGGTCGGCCTCAGGTATTTTCAGATAATTTCCCACCTTTTGATGCCTATGGCATAAAGGTCTCTTCTTCGGGAAAAGTGTACTTTCTCACAAGCTCTAATGATTTAAATCAACGTGGTTTTTATTGCTTTGATCCGGTGACTCGGCAATTGGTTGATTTGTTACAACTATACAATCTAAAAACACTACCTATTGATATAGAAATAGACAAAGAAGAAAATATATGGTTTACCACCAGTGGAGATGGTTTGTATTGTATTACAGCTTCTCCCTTTACCAATTATGGCCAGGTTCAAGGACTCAGAACTAACTTTGTGCAACATATTGCGCAAGACACACAGGGAAATCTTTATGCAGGGACAATCCATGGCTTATTTAAACTACAAAATAACCGTTTTTCGAGAGTCAAGTTGCTTCAGGGGCAACAGAATGTGGAAGTGCGTGCGATTTCACAAGGTAAACATGGGCTATTGGTCAATGTAGGACAATCCCAACCCGCCCAAGCATACCTTTTTCAAATAAATGACTCGGTACCTCGAGTACTAGAGGTAGCAGGGCTGGCAAATAAACAGTATTTTGACAGCAAAGATGATTTGTGGTTTTTTATGGATTTTAAGCTGCATGTATTTCCCTTTAACCAATTAAGAGAAGAAACTGCACGTCGCCAATACAGATTACCTAAAAATTTACTAGTACATCAAATTTTTGAATATCAAGGCAAACATTGGCTAGCTACCAATAAAGGCTTATTGGCATTTAAAGAAGGTAAGGAGAGAGGTATTCCAACATTGCAAATGCTTGAGTCTATTAAAATGGCAGACGGATTACCGAGCAATTTTGTAAACCAGGTAGCCGAAGGCAAAAATGGTGAATTATGGATTGGCACCAAGGAAGGAGTTTGTTTATTACAAAATGGTGAATTGAAAGTATTGACTACCAAAGATGGTTTAATTTCTAATAATTGTACCAGCGTATTGGTGGATCATCATGGCAATGTGTGGATAGGAACCTCCAAAGGGCTTTCTTATTTTGATGGGGAGCAGTTTACCAATTTTAACCACAAAACAGGTTTGGCTTCTCCCGATATCAGTTGCTTATATCTAGACGATCAAAAAAGGCTATGGATTGGTACCAGTAAGGGAATTTCTATGTTAGACATCCGCAAACGACCTGAGCTCATAAAACCTCCCAAATTATACCTGGAGCAAGTACTGGTAAATGGCAAAGCCCAGGACTATACAAACAGGCTAAGTCTAAAACACCACGAAGGACTTAAGATTGACTTCCGAGTGCTTACATTCATTCATCCCAAAGGAGTACGCTATCAATACCGTTTGAATGGGGGTGAATGGCAGGAAACCAGTCTGAGTTTTGCTCAATACAATCAGTTTTCGGCAGGTGACTATACGTTTGAGGTACGCGCCAAAAAATTTAATAGCCGCTGGTCACCGGTTGAAAAAATTACCTTTAAAGTATCGCCACCACTTTGGAGAACCTGGTGGGCTTTTTTGATCTATGTTTTTGGGTTGACTTTACTAGTATTAGGAATTGTAAAGTGGCGCTCTAAAAAGCTGGAAAAAGAAAATGAACGCCTTGAAAGGGTAGTGGCCAAACGTACTAAGGAACTCGAGCAACAAAAAGAAGAAATTGCTTCTCAGGCCGAAAAACTAAAAGAAATTGATGAGTTGAAATCCCGTTTCTTTTCTAACATTTCTCACGAGCTTAAAACTCCTTTGGCAATGATTTTGGGGCCAGCCGAAAACTTATTGACCAGTGCCCCCAACGAAAAATCGAAGACATACACGCAGTATATTTTAGCGAATACCAGACGCCTCATGAAGTTAATCAATCAATTGATGGATTTTTCTAAACTAGAGGTGGGCAAAATGACCTTAAAACCTGCGCCAGGCAACCTTAGGGCTTTTTTATCGCAAGTTTTGCAATCGTTTGAACCATTGGCTCAGCAAAAGCAGATTGAGGTTGAACTAATCAATTTACCTAATTCAACATTGTATGAGTTTGATCAGGACAAGATTGAAAAGGTGCTCTTTAATTTGCTTTCTAATGCGTTTAAATTTACCCCAGCTGCAGGGAAAATAAAGCTGGAATGTATAGAGCAACCAAATGGGGTGCAGATCACTGTTTCGGATACTGGACTGGGTATACCACCTAAGCAATTGCCTTATATTTTTGAGCGTTTTTATCAGGTAGACAGCTCTCAAACCCGTGAGTTTGAAGGTACAGGTATTGGATTATCGTTGGTAAAAGAACTGGTAGAGCTGCACCATGGCTCTATTGAAGTGCATAGCAAGATGAACCAAGGGACTTCTTTTGTGATTCAACTTCCATTGGTAGAAACTCAGACTGGTTTTGTACAGGAAAAAGCAATCGTCCCTACTATCAACGATGAGCAAATGCAAGTACAAGAAGTAACTTCTGCCAAGCCGCTCTCAAAGATACCCGAATATACCGTACTGGTAGTAGAAGATAACCCTGAATTGAGGCAGTTTATTTGTCAGGAGTTGACTAGTGACTACAATGTCATAGAGGCCAAAGATGGACGAGAAGGTATTGACCAGAGTCTACAGCATGTCCCAGATTTGATCATCAGTGATGTCATGATGCCCAAAGTAGATGGTTTTGAACTCTTACAACATGTAAGGAAAGAAACCGCTACAAGTCATATTCCAGTAATTATGCTCACGGCTAAAGCTTCATTTGACAACAAAATTAGTGGGTTGGAAATGGGGAGTGACGATTATCTCACCAAGCCATTTAGCCCCAAAGAATTGAAGCTGAGGGTCAGAAACCTACTGGCCCGAAGAGATCAGCTTCGTGAGCTTTATTCCAAGAAGATAGCCATTCCTAATATCCCTTTAGAGATATCCCCAGATGGATCAACCTCTATGGAAGAGGAGTTTTTAAAGAAAGCAGTAGATATTGTAGAGCAGCATATCAATAACCCTCAATTTGATGTGGCCTATTTTTGCAAGGAAATTGGAATGGCTCAAGCAACCCTGTTTAGAAAACTAAAAGCAATTACTAAAATGTCTACCACTGAGTTTATTCGAACCATTAAATTAAAAAAAGCGGCTAGATTGATTAAACAAGATGTTGGTAAGATGGAAGACATTGCTTTTCAATCAGGTTTTAATGATATTTCTTACTTCAACCGTTGTTTCAAAAAACAATTTGGGGTAACTCCTTCCGAATTTAAGAGTGTTTAACACTGCATCTCTCTTTGCGTGGTATAATTAAAAAATCCCCTACTTATGATGAGTGAGCAGGGGATTTTTAATTGAGTAATTTCAATATTTTTAGTTTACTGTAAATGTTTTTTCTGCAGAAAACTTAGAGCTTTTAAAAGCACCATTAATCGTTTGTACACTCCAGTAGTATTTGCCAGGAGGTAAATTCTTGATTAGCCAATTGTCATGGTGGTGTGCATTCCCTTCATCTACTACCAGGCGACGTCCACTTTGAGCATCTGCCATAGGTGAAAGTCGGTCATTTTTACCAGGGGCGGTACCAATTCGAATGTTGTAAGTAATGCCTTTAAGGTCTTTTATTTTTTCCCATTTTAGTAGCACATTTTTACCTTTTACGTCTGCCTGTAAATTGGTAGGAGGGTGAATTTTAACACTACTTCCATTATTCATCGTATTTTGATAAATTTTGGTATGTTGGTTAAAATCATTGTCTTCTCCTGAGATCAAAATATCCAGGTCGCCATCGTTGTCATAATCTCCCCAAGCTACCGAACCCGCACATAATCCCATCAAATTGGCTTTAGCATCTTTAAATGACCCTTTGTTGTTTTGGTATAACTTGGTAACTCTCTTGCCTTGGTTGTTAAAACCCATAATCAAAATATCCAAATCGCCATCATTATCATAATCTCCCCAAGCCAATGAGCTTCTGGCAACTTGTACCAAATTTGCCCGTGTATCGCTAAACTTTCCGTTATTATTCTTATACAACTTGGTAATGCGTTTTCCATTGTTATCCAAGCCACTCATCAACAAATCCAGGTCGCCATCATTGTCATAATCTCCCCAGGCCGAAGAACCTCTGGAAATCCCACTTAGGTTGGCTTTGATATCTTTAAATACACCATTGTTATTTTGATAAATAATACATTTAGATAGCTTCTTGGTAGGGTGGTAACGTCCTGATACTAAGATGTCTAAATCTCCATCGTTGTCATAATCTCCCCAGGCAGCAGTACCCCTGGATATGCCTTGTAGCTTAGCATCGATACGTATTAGTTTTCCATTATCATTTCTAAACACGACAGTCTCACGTTTTTGACTTTTCATATGTCCTGCCATCAGCAAGTCAAGATCCCCGTCATTGTCATAATCTCCCCACACTACTGTGCTGGCATATACACCGCCCAGGCTTTGAGGCATTTCCTTAAAATACCCGCTACCTTCGTTGCTAAACATTTTAGCGATTCTTTCGGAGCCATCTTGCCCGGTAACTACCAAATCAAGGTCGTTGTCATTATCCAGATCGGCCCAGGCCAAATTATTAGAAGCCACACTGTTTACTCCAGGTAGTCCAGCTTCAATATCTTCAAACTGTCCGTTCTCATTGTTGTAGATGAGAGTTTTGCGGGCTTTGCCATCCCAACCCATGATAAAAATATCAAGATCTCCATCATTGTCTTGGTCACCCCAGGCCACCGAGCTATACTTTAAGTTTACAATGTTGGTTTTTACTTCCTTGAACTGGGCTTGAGTGCTCTGGAGCCCGATCAAGAGTATAGCGAACCAACCGAAGTATTTGATGTGTTGCATGGTCGTCATTTTTTGAAAATTGTAATGAAAAATCAGGTTTAAACTTCATTACAAAAGTTAGTGATATTTTAAAAATCAAAAAAGAAAATTGAAAGGAACCCAACCTCAAAATAGGTTGGGCCTAAATAAAACTACCTTAATCAGGATACCTTATTTTAAAGGCTACCCGTCGGTTTTTCTTACGATTGGGTTCGTTTATATTAGGTACAAGAGGACGCTCATCGGCATATCCTGCAGTGGTAATACGTCGTGGGTCTATACCATCATACTTGATCAAATACTTTCTTACAGCAGCAGCTCTTCTTTTAGATAATTTAAGGTTTCCTGCCTTGGTACCAATGTTACAAGTGTGTCCTGAAACTTCAATAGTACCATTTGGATGCTCTATTAGGGTAGCCGCTACACTATCAAGTAAGGCCTTAGAACGCTCATCCAATTCATCACTACCCAGTTTGAAACGAAAGGCACCATCCTCTCCACCAGGTTTAGTCTTAGGTGTTTCTTTAGGTGGTTCGGGTACCTTCATCATTTGCATTGGCACCGACGCTATAGAGAAGTTTTCAAACTTCATAGTAGTTTCCGAAGTCAATGAGTCGGCTTCGTAAATAGGTTTTTCTGGTAATTTTCGCTTAAACTTAAACCCTACTGTAATCTCAAACACGCTGTTTCCTTGCCATAGAGTAGAGCTTTCGGCAGTGGGCCAATCAAAGTTAAAAGCTACAAAATAGGATGGTTTGTGAAATTCAAGCGAGGCTACAATGGCTTCGTTGAGGTTGTACCAGGCACCTACCCCCACTTTTGCATCTTTGAAATAAGGCGCAACCTGGCCTAACAGGAAAGGACTAGCAAAAAACCAGGCACCTGCGTTTATTTGATTGTTTCCTGTACGATTTACCCAACGAAAGTTAGGAATCACCGAAAACTTTTCGTTTTCCCATACACGCCATCCACCAGTAACAGTGACCTTTCTTCTGATGCGGTCTTCTACTTCATTGAAAAACGATCGGTTAGGTTCATTGATATTGTACAATGACACGCCCAAATAAGCTTTCATTTGCCCTAAAGTATCCTCAGCGTACCACATCATACCACCACTTGCTGTAAAATAGCTCTGTGAAGTATTGGCAGCATCCTCGCCTAGTCCAGCATTAGGGTTTACTGTTCCATTCAAAAACTGGCTATCAGTAGTGAGGTTGTCAAAATTGATAGACCTTTGGAAGTAGCCTCCCTGTGCACCAAAACTAATATGATGTTTGCCCCAGTTTTTAGAATAATAAGTATCCGTCTTTTTACCTAAAAAGTGAGATCCAAGTTCAATGTTATAGGCAAAAGCGCCAGTCAAGCCATTTGTTTGCAAAAATGTACCGTTTTGGTCATTTACAAACCCCAATGCTACGCCACCCCAACGTTTTTGGGTATTTTGATTAATAAACGAATACGTACCACTGGCCATAAAAAAGCGATAATTTTCATCAGCCACATTGGGTTGATTTCTGTAATTCAGAAAAATCTGTCGATCATTGGTAGAAGCCACCATAGCTGGATTGGTAAGCAATGGTGTATAGTGGTACTGTGTCATGTTAAAATCCTGAGCGGTTGCCTGCCATTGAAATGCAAATAGCAAGGCAATCCCAAGTACCAGAGATTGTAAGATTTTTTTCATGAGTAAATGCTTTTAAGAGAGATGATGTTTATTTTTTGAAAGTTGGGCGATGTAAAACCACCCAACTATTTGATTTTCAGTATTTATCGGAGTAAGTTGATCTTTCCGGCAGAAACCCCGTTGAAGGAGATTTTACGCCCATCTACAAAAACTCCATTGATGCTCCAGGTATACATACCAATAGGTTGGTTCACTCCATTTTTGGTACCATCCCATCCAGTATTCATTGCTTCATCTACCGAAGTAGTTTGGTAAATAAGGTTTCCTGAACGGTCAAATACTCGGAAGTCTATAGCCTGAATGCCAGTTCCTCGTACTACGAAGCGGTCGTTTTTACCATCCCCATTTGGAGAGAACAAAGAAGGAATGAAAATATCGGTATTAGGCCTAACCACTACTTGAAGCGTGTCACTTCCATTGCTCACACAACCTTCGCTACTGGTAGCAGTGATGGTATAAGTAATGGTGCTTGAAGGTGCCAATACCGCTTCTGAACCATCGGTAGAAAGTGAAGAGATTCCAGTGGTTGGAGTCCAGGTGTAAGAAGCAGCCCCAGTTAAATTGATAGTAACACTGCTGCCTTCATCAATGATTACCTGATTGTTATTATCCACCGTAGCATTTACTCCAGTAAAAGTCACAGTTGGTAAAGCATTGACAGTAACTACTATATCATTTGAGGTTACTGGGGTGGCGCAAGTCAAGTCAGCAGTCATGGCTACACTTACTGCATCTCCACTAGTCAAACTATTAGAAGTAAAAGTGCTCTGGTTGGCACCTGCTACATCGTTTCCATTGATCCTCCACTGGTAAGTAGGATTGGTACCACCATTGGTAGCCGTAGCCGTAAAAGTGATGTTTTGTCCAGCACATACTGCATTGTTGGTAGCATCAGAAGTAGCAGCCACTGATGAAACAGGAGGAGTGGTAAGGGTTACCACACTTGCTGCCGATGCCTTGGTACAGCCACCTACAGTAATGATTACAATATAATTACCCGATTCAGTTACGGTTAATTGGTTGCTGTTCGTTCCAATGTTTGCTCCATCTTTTTGCCATTGATAAGAAGCCCCAGTTACCGAGGTAGCAGTTAATACTCCACTTGTTCCGCAGAAGTTTACATTGGCCCCATTATCTATCAAAGCATTGAAGTCATTCACTGTAACATCCACCGTTTGTGTTAAGGTAGTTGAACAAGTAGTGGTTGTATTAGTAGCTACCACACGATAAGTAGAACTAGCCGTAAGATTAGTAAGTGCAAAGGTTAGGTCACCACCGTTACCTGCTTGTGCACTACCTACATTACCTGCGCCATTTGTTAATTGGTAGTTTACCCCGTTTTCGGTACCAGCCACCGTAATGGTTACATTGCCACCTACACAAATACTGGTAGTATTGGCGCTTACTGTTAGGCCATTATTGGGTGCAGGAGTAACTGTAATATTATGCGTAGTAGCAAGAGTAGCTGTACAGCTTGAACTTAAGTTGGTAGCTTGTATACTAAAAGTGGTGTTGGTTGTAAGATTATCTGCAGTAAAAGTAAGGGTACCTCCGTTACCAGTTTGAGCACTGCCTACATTGCTACTTCCGTCAAATAAAGTATAACTCACATTATTTTCAGATCCTTCAACCGTGATATTTACCGAACCACCACTACATACATTATTAGCACTGGTATTGACAGTTAGGCCAGTATTAGGCACCGCACCTGCCAGAATTAATTCTGTATCAGTTAAAGTTGCCTGACAATTGGTAGTTGTATTGGTTGCAATCACCGAGAAAGTAGTAGAAGCATTGGTAATGTTACTGGCTACAATCATAATATCGCCACCAGTACCTGCTACTGGAGCTCCCACATTTGAAGTACCATCAAATAACTGATAATTTACCCCAGCTTCACTGCTTGCTATGGTAAAGGTTACCGATTCGCCACTACATATGTTACTTTGACTTGGCGTAAGCGACAAAGTATTAGATGGCAATGGATTGACAGTGATGGGGAAATTAGTCGTAAGTGTATTGGTACAATTGGTGGTTTTATTGGTAGCAATCACACTAATGGTTACATTAGACGTAATCGCCCCAGAGGTTAAATTAATATTTCCACCATCTCCATCTACGGCAGTTCCAGTATTGCCTGATCCATCGTGTAATTGATAACTTACCCCATTTTCTGAACTTTGAACGGTTACCGTAACCGTTGCCCCGTTACAAATGGTACTATTATCTATATTGGCAGTTAGGCCATTACCAGGAAGCGGATTAACATTTACTGTTTGTACCGACCCTACATTGACTGCATTACAGCCAGTTTTGGTACCTTCTATTCTAAAAGCGGTCGTAGCGGTGAGTGTACCAGTAGAAAAGCTAATGTTGCTTCCATTTCCATTTACTGCTGTACCCACATTGGTATTGGTACCATTGTTTACTAGTTGATAACTTACCCCGTTTTCAGAGCTTTCTACTGTGATGTTTGCAGACTGACCAGAGCAGATAGTAGAATTATCAGTAGTTACATTCAAGGTCGTAAGTGCCGTAGCAAAAGTAGTTACTGTTACGGTATTGTTGAGCGCTTGAGGAGTACAACTCGTGCGAGTAGCTAATACATTGAAAGTGGTAGAAGCTGCCGTAAGGTTTCCAGTTGGTAGATTGATGGTTCCCCCAGTACCACTTACTGCTGAACCTATATTGACATTACCTGCATTGTTTCTTAATTGATAAGTAACCCCTGTTTCTGAACTGGCTACGGTTACATTGGTTCCAGTACCTGAACAAACAGAACTACTGGCAGCTCCCACTGTAAGGGTCAGTGTTGGGTTTTGTGCTACCGTAATCTGGCGGGTATTGGTCAACTGCTCATCGGTACAGCCAGGGCGTGAAGCCAAAATGTTGAAAGTGGTAGTGGCAGTTAAGTTACCTGTGGGTAAATTAATACTACCTCCTGTACCTGCAACTGCGCTTCCAACGGTGCTATTATCTGTATTGTTTCTTAGTTGATAGGTAACTCCCGTTTCTGAACCAGCCACTGTAATGTTTGTGCCCGTTCCAGTACAAACAGTAGAAGCATCCGAACCAACAGTCAGCCCTGTGCTAATGCTTGCCGTTGGAGTAATTGTTTGAGTTTGGGTTAGCTGTACATCAGTACATCCATTGCGGGTAGCCAAAACATTGAAAGTAGTAGAAGAAGTGATGGCTGGGGTTTGGAAAGTAAGTGTACCACCATTACCTGCTTGAGCAACTCCTAGTTTGGTAGTGCCAGTACGTAATTGATAATTCACCCCTGACTCAGAGCTCGCTACTGTAATGTTGGCAGTTCCTCCGTTACAAACAGTGTTTACATCTGTGCCTACGGTAAGGGCTGCACTTGGAGCTGCAGTAGTAGCTACATCAACTGTATTGGTGAGCTGTACACCAGCACAAGCTCCTCCACTAGCTAAAATGTTGAACGTAGTTGGGTTGGTAGTAATAGCACCTGTACTAAAACTAATGGTTCCTCCATTTCCAGTAGCCGAAGAGCCAATGGTTGAGGCTCCAACCCTTAGCTGATAAGTAACACCATCCTGAGATTTCAATAACTTGATTTCAGTTTGTTCGCCACTACATACTGTTCCAGTAGCTGCTTGTAAAGTAAGACTTTGGTCAATTACTTTTACTGTCTGCGTAGTCGTAAGTATAGCCGAACAACCACCTGCATTACTTGCCAACACATTAAAAGTAGTTTCAGTGGTAAGGTTTCCAGTATTGAAGGTGAGGTTTCCGCCATTTCCAGCCTGACTGGCACCTACATTAGAAGTTCCATTACGTAATTGATAAGTTACTCCCACTTCTGAGCTTTGTACAGTAATGGTAGTGCTTCCACTTGGGCACACAATGTTGCCACCAGCCGTTACAGTTAAAGTATTGCTTGGAGGGGCTGATTGGATCACTGATTTGGTAGCAATATTGTCGGTATAACTACACTCAGCGGTTCCAGTGACCACTGTATTGGCTGCTAATGGATAACTCAACGAAGCAGAACTAAGCACAGTAGCGTGGTTATGATTCAACAGTACATATATGTTGGTCATATTGACAGGTGCTCCAGTAATGGTTCCAGCCATGGTCAAAGTACCTCCCTCTGGAATAACTGAAGGAGTAGAGAGGGTTTGGAGCAAATTAGGGTTGCTGCTGGTGTAGGGGTCATCACTAAAGACCGCAATATTGGTTCCTACGGGTAGATCAGCACTACCTCCGTTGGTAATCAAAAAGCTGTAAGAGACATCAGTACCATTTTGGCATATGTTGATGGCACCTCCATTGATCTCAGCACTAATATCTGGCGCGGGGAAGATATGATCTCCAGCCACATCGTAGATGCTGGCCTGGTTCAAGAAAGTATTCAAGATTACTTTATAAGGCTTACCATCAAAAGAAGAGGGAAGCGTCAAGGAGTTTTGTTGTACTCTTGGAATGGTTAAGTCATCGTTTACATTGACAATAAAGTAGTTGTGTTGGTTCCATACTGGACGAGAAGGGCGCCAGGGCAAATCCAAAGATTTAAAAGCTCTTACATAACCATTTTGAGAATCTGAAGGTCCATTGCTATCCTGTGCGGTACAGATAATCTCCGACTGGCCATCTCCATCTACGTCTACTACTACTGGGTTATCAAAACGAGTACCTGACCGCGATACAATGGTAGTTTTTAGTGCACCAGTTTCCCCATTGTATACTACCAGATTTTCTTCTTCACTATAAACTACTTCACTTAGTCCGTCACCTTCAAAATCAAATAAAGTACTGGAAGTTCGTTGTGAACCGTCATCCAAACCAGTAATTTCCCACTTTGTGCCAAGAGTACCTCCCGATGTTGAGCTACCCGAAGGGTCAATTACTACATACCTGTTTTGTCCAGCAACTCCAATTTCCAGTTCAGGATCACTATCAAAGTTACCTACGTTGGCTCTACCCCCAGTAGCAGTACCAGCAATATTATAAGTAGAATATAATTGCGTAGAAGTTTGTAAGTCCCAAACATATACTACCCCATCACTTACTACAATTCCATCGATATCGCCGTCATTATCCACATCGGCTACTGAGGTAACCCCATCGTTTAGGCCAGCTGGAGCGGTTACTGCTGCGGTGATAGTACCCGTCTGTATATTTACTGCATATACTACATTACCTGCTACTAGTTCTAAGCCACTACAATCGGTACAAGAGGCATCTGATAAAACATCGATCGCTACCGAAAAAGGTTCATTATTTGAAGTACTGTGATCTCCCGCAGAACCTGTTCCATTTACAAGTCTGGTACCATCTACTGAAGAGTAGATATCGTTACCAGCGTATACCTCAGGTACTCCATCATGATTGAAGTCAGCAATGTTAGGGGTGTTTAAGCTATTACTGGTTGCCGTAGAAGTAAAGGTGAGCGTAAGATTGCCATTTGCGTAATCATAACGCTGCAAATTGCCACTATTGTTAAAAAAGAAAACTTCCCCTAAACCATCATTGTCTACATCACCGATGGCGAGGGAGCTAAATTTATTGTTATCGTCAATCGTTATGTTTACTTCGGCAGTTCCTGTTTTTCCATCAAATATATATAGTCTACCCGGAGTATCTTGTTTGGCTACTACCTCAGGAGTACCATCACCATCCATATCTCCTACCATTACAGTAGCACGCTGATCCAAAGGAGCGGTACCTGGTTGGTTGTTATCATTTGCCACCCCACCATTGGCTGTTCTGGTATTCCAGATTTCGCTAATGGTAAAGTTACCCGTGGTAGCTGTGAAATTACAACTCGGAATCGGGCTTCCATAAAAGAACCCATCACAATTAGTAGAGTTTTCACAATCTGGGTCGTAGCAGTCAATTAAGCCATCTCCGTCATCATCTATACCATTGTCACATATCTCCATAAATATTTTAGGTGCAGGAGTTACTAATGGGATGTCATTGTTTACAGGCTTAGGCGTTAAGTTGTTTTTTGTTGTAGTTGCACTTATAGGCTTGTCTTTTACTGTTGTTTTATTACTTGCCTTAGGCAGCACATTTTCTGCGATCCATTGGGCATTGAAACCAAACAAAGCAATAAACCCTATAACTAAAAGCCATTTTTGCACATACCAATTACGGGTATATGTTTTTAGTGAAAATAAACTGGTAGTGTTTTTCATCATCGTTCCAGTAAAGTTATGAGTGTATATTCTATCCGTTAATTAAAAATTTATAGATTGTTGTATTGTAAATGCAAACATTAAATTCTGAATCTATTTTTGCTGACTTTTCAGCAAAAGCATATTCTGGAGCTTTGTGGGGAGAAATTTCTGATATTTAATTATAGATGAGCTGTGTCACCAATACCAAATGTTTCAAAAGTGATTGATAAAGCAGCAATAGACACCTGTGACAAGTTAAGTCACTGCTGTTGCTATTGAATCACTTTGCGATTTTTAGTATTTAAGTGCCTGAGTATGTGAGAGGTATTTTAAAGTCGTATATTCGATATGATCCTCAAAAGTAACCAATACCTTCTCTTTTACTTTTAGTCTTCTATTCCCTCGTGGTAGTATGTTAATGTGCAACAAAAATATAGTGTCATGTTTTTCTTTAATATTTCATTTTATTTCATCTATACTTTTGTTCGAATAAATCCAGCTTACAAAAAAGTCTCCCGTTGTTTTATCTAATCACGCTAGTACAAAATGAACAATACTTGTGTGATTTTATGAGAGTAAATGTAGTGTTTAGACTATAAATCAACAAGTTATCTTTATTGATTACACACGAAAACAGGGGTTTTCACCTGTAAAAAACAGTACTATCTCTTATTGAAATATGCTAATAAAAACAGTGAGGTTAGGAATGCAGGGTGGGATAAACATGACATAAACAAAAATAGAAAAAATATAATCACGAAAGTGTCGTCGGAAATATGTCTTATGTAAGAAATATGAATCTTTATCAGGTATGATGAAGTGTGTTAGGTGAAATCCCTAAAAAAGCTAAGGATTTTTCTTATATTCATTTTTGTTTTCAATGAGTATTAATACTTATTGTTTTATCAGAAAATTACCATTTTGTTAATTAGGAAAAATATGGATAAGTGTAAGAAAATAGCTGAATTTACACGGTTTTTTTAATGACCCAAGTGGTCATTGCTCTCATATTCTGCACGTTAGTAGTTTTGATAGGCTCTACCAATTGCCCTTTCGTCTTTTGTGTAAGTGCAATGAGTTGGGTTTCTGTAGCCAAAAAACGATCACTGCCATCTGGCAAATGATACCAACCACCTTCTAAAGGTTCTATAAGATGCCCAATACCAATATCGGAAGCCAATCGGGCAAATAATACCCCCTCAGGCTTAAGTACCCGCATCATTTCGTATACCATAGCTTCAAAATGAGGCACATCTTTGGCAAAATGCAATACGGCATTACTAATGACCCAATCAAAGGAAGCATCTTCATAAGGCATGGCTTCTACCTGGCCCACTACAAAATGCGCAGGATTTGCAGGACGCAGTGTTTGTTGTAGGTAGGTAATGGCCTCTGCCGACTGATCTATGCCGTGTACTTCACAACCTGCTTTGAGCAAATATTCACAATTGCGCCCACTACCACAACCTGCATCGAGTACTCGCATGTTGGTTGTAAAGCGTCCTTTCAATACCTGATCCAGCAAATAAATATCTATGCGTCCCAATAATTGGGCAAGTTGGGTTGGGTTCATATGTTTGGCGTTTGACTGGGATAAATATAGGGTGATTACTCTTGCTATTTCTCTTTTTCTCTTCAAAAAAACAAATCAACCTTTTTCATTTCATGAGAATCTTTATTTTTACGGCATCATCAATTTCGTTCATTCGCTCTTATGAAAAATCTGATTGCAAGACTGATATTATTGGTAGCCCTTGGAGGTTTTTACCACCCGTTATTTGCCCAAAATGATTTCGCCATCGAATTTGGCACCGTTTGGCAACGAGCTAAGGCTTATACGCTCAAAGTGGCAGAAGCCATGCCAGAGGAACATTACCAGTACAAGCCTACCAAGGAAGCAAAAACCTTTGAGGAGGAACTCACCCACGTAGTCGCCAACTTTGCTTCTTTACAATACTATGTTACAGGCAAAAAAGCCACCTTTTTAGATGGGTTCAAGCGGACTGGAAAGTCTAAATCCGAAACACTCTCAATGTTAAACAAAGGTTTCGATGCCATTATGAAGCAAGTAGAGGGTTTAAAAGACAAAGAGACGGGGCATTCGGTCAAGTTTTTTGCTCCTAATGTAGCCATGACTAAAAAAGGTATTTATCTCCTCATTCGGGATCATTTAACGCATCATAGGGGGCAGCTAGTAGTGTATTTGCGACTCAAAGGCATAAAACCTCCTCGCTATGTAGGATGGTAATCATTACCTAAAATGGCTATATTGTTGTATTCGTTAAAACCTTATACAACCTCTGCTGTGGCAATATATCGGTAAACATCATCAAAAACATAGACAAGTAGCTTCATGGGACTTCAGCAAGTAAGCCTCAACTTGAATGTAAGAGGACTCGGAAAATCTGCGACATTGGCCATTAATGAAAGAGTGGCTGAATTAAAGGCAAGTGGCAAAGAAATCTATTCATTTGGTTTAGGGCAATCACCTTTTCCAGTGCCCAATTGTGTGGTAAAAGCCCTTCAGAAACATGCCCACGAAAAAGATTATTTACCAGTGCAAGGTTTGCCAGAACTTTGTGAGGCAGTGGCTGATTTTCATCGTCGCGAAGATGGTGTAAATATTCAGGCCGAAAATGTAATGATTGGGCCAGGCTCTAAAGAGTTGATGTTTTTGCTACAGCTGGCTTTTTATGGCGATATTTTGATTCCAGCTCCATGTTGGGTTTCTTATATTCCCCAAGCACAAATTATAGGCAGAAAAGTAACCCTGATAGAAACCAGCTATGAGAATCGCTGGACACTTTCACCACAAGCTCTAGAAGAGCAATGTGCTGCAGAAAATGATCAGGATAAGCCGCGTTTGCTCATTCTAAATTATCCTTCAAACCCTTACGGTGATGGCAATAGTGTAGAAGAGCTAATGAAAATTGCAGAAATTGCTCGCAAGTACAACATCATTGTGCTATCGGATGAGATTTATGGGCAAACCAATCACCAAGGAAAACATGTTTCTATTGCTCGTTTTTATCCAGAAGGTACAATCATTAGTGCTGGCTTATCTAAATGGTGTGGAGCTGGTGGCTGGCGCTTGGGTACTTTTTCCTTCCCTGCCAATCTCAAATGGTTGCTCAATGCATTGGTGGTCGTGGCCAGCGAAACTTACACATCAGTATCAGCACCCATTCAGTACGCCTCTATTGCTGCCTTTCAGGAAAGCGAAGAAATTACCAATTATTTACGTCATTCGCGACGAATACTCGATGCATTAGGTCAATGGATCGTAAAACAACTCACCCAAGCCAATATACGCATTCATCCAGTAGAAGGAGCATTTTATATTTTTCCTGATTTTGAAAATTATCGGGCAAAATTGGCCAATCTGGGTATTTCTGATAATGTAGATTTATGTGAACGAATTTTAGAAGAAACAGGAGTAGCTGCCTTGCCTGGTTACGCTTTTGGTCGACCTAAAAATGAATTGAATATCAGAATGGCTTATGTCAATTTTGATGGAGATAAAGCTTTGAAAGTCAGTGAACAAATCTCCTGGGATCAATCATTAGACGAAGCTTTCCTGGAGCAAAACTGTCCTATGGTAACCACTGGTATTCAGAAGCTTATTCAATGGCTTGAGGCTTTATAAGCTGTGTAATAATATAAATAGTGATTGAACTGCTTTGGCGGTATTAGAACATATAAAATTTTGTTAATAGCATATTTTTTGGCGTTCTATTGCTAAATTGAAGATTATTGACCAAACGAAAAAAGGAATCGTGAGGAGACAAGCTCCTCATCGCCCATATAACGAAAGATGAAAAAGAAAAACCGCAGAAGCTTTATCAAACGATTTACCGCGACATTAGGTACTTTATCAATCACCAGCATATCCCAAAGAGCCCAAGCCGAAGTTTTAGAAGATACCTGGCAGCAATTCCAGGCATTACCCACAGAAAAATCTGTAAAAGACGAAAAATTGTGGCGACAAATAAAACTGGCCTATACTCTGAATCCCAACTTTTTATACCTCAATAGTGCAGGACTAAGCCCTCAACCACGTGTGGTGCAAGAAGCCGTAGAGACCTACAACAGGATGGCCAATAATGGCCCTACTTATTATGTAAATCGAGTCCTAAATCAAGACATTGAATTTGTTCGCCAGAAGCTAGCGATACTGGCAGGCTGTTCATCAGAAGAAATTGCCTTACAGACCAATACAATTATGGCGATGTATCATATTATTTTTGGGCTAGATTGGAAAGCAGGGGATGAGGTAATTCTTACACGTCAGGATTATTCGTCGGTGAAAGTAGCCTATGAACAATTGGCCCAAAGAAATGGTGTAAAATTAGTATGGCTAGACTTGGATTTGCCCAGCGATAATGAAGATGCACTGGTACAACAATTTGCGAAAGCAATTACCCCTCGTACCAAGCTCATGCACATTACCCATATGATCAACTGGACAGGTCAAATTCTCCCAGTAAAAAAGATTTGCGACATTGCGCGCCAAAAGAACATCGTTTCTCTGGTAGACGGTGCACAAACTTTTGCCCATCTTGATTTTAAAATTCCTGACCTGGGCTGTGATTTTTATGCCACAAGCTTACATAAGTGGTTGTGTGCCCCTTTTGGCACTGGTCTATTGTATGCACGTAAATCGGCCATGCCTTTAGCATATCCCTTGTATGGTGCTCCCAATCCTCAAAGCAATGACATTAGGAAATTTGAACACATAGGTACTATCATGAGGGCTCCTCAGTATGCCATTTCCAACGCCATAGATTTTCATCTGTCTATTGGGAGTAAACTCAAAGAGCGCCGCCTGCAATATCTCAAAAATTATTGGATAGATGCTTTAAAAGATATTCCAAGAGTAAAAATCAATACCAGTCCAGAACTTCAATATTCTTGCGGAATAGGGCACTTTGGGGTGGATGGTGCGAATTCTTTTAAACTAAATATGAAGCTGGCGCAGAAATACCGAATTCATACCTTAACGGTAGACCTGGGAAAAATAAAAGGAATTAGAGTGAGTCCAAATGTTTTTACTACCACCCAAGACCTTGATCGATTTATTACTGCTATTGAAAAAATAGTGCAAAGCAAATAGCTGATTTACAGTTATTTGTACCCATTCCTTTACTGCCTTTACAAAAAAAAATACTTTTTCTAAGTACACTGGTACTACACTGGCCTTTTAATAATAGAACGCAAGCAGAAGAATTATGAATACCCAAAAGGCTACTCCTGTAACGGTAAATCATTTATTAGGTGCCATTGCTGGCATTTTACTGATGTTCGCGGTTTTGCTTACAGCCGAATTGATGAAGCGACCAAGCCCTCAAGCTAAATCAAATCAGTCGGTGACAAAAGAAGTGCTGGTAAAAGCAAGAAAAGCAAAGCCAAAAGGTTCCAGAATAATGAAATTAAAGCCCAAGAAATAGGGCAAACAAGATATTTATAAATTTTATACGTTAGTAACAGCTTAGTTAAGGTGCAAATACCTATCACAAATTTTGTGATAGGTATTTTTTTTATAAATTTAACTGCTTTTATTAAAGCTCTGCGAATCTCCTAATCGTCATTACTCGTCTTAGCATATAAGAGTTATCAAAAATAAAGTTTGATATATCCTATCGGCATTACCCTGCCACCATTGCAGCTTTATAATATCTCCATAAAATATTTCATTATTCGAAAAACAACAGATTAGACTTCAGAAAACATCTATGAAGAGCATCTTATGTATATTCTGTACTTGTTTACTATCATTTATTGGTTGGGGGCAAAACCAAGTAGATAGTCTGAAAAAAATAATCGATCAGCACAATGGGGATTCTATTGAGGTACAAGCCTTATTTAAATATGCCGATTTATTTAGAATAAAAGACGCTACTATATTCAAGAAACAAGTCGATTTAGGATTAGCCCTTGCAACAAAAATTGATTATCAAAAAGGTATTGCAGAAGGTAACCGACGGTTGGGTACCCATTATCGTATGCAAAGCAACTATAACGAGGGGGTAAAGTATTTTTTGAAGTCATTAAAAGTTTTTGAACAATTAAAAGATCAGGAAGGCATTGCTCGTTGTTATGACCATTTGGGGTTAGTTTATCAACGCCAAATGATTAGTGCCCCTAAGGAGGCCAAGGAAGCATTTTATGAAAAATCGCTAGAGTATTACAACAAGGTCAAATCCATATATCAAAAGCTCAATAAGCGAAAAGCATTATTGGTCAATTATGTCAATGTAGGTGTTTTACATTATGTATATCGTGATTACAACAAGGCGCTTACAATCTATAATGAAGGAATAATACTTGCCAAAAAATATAAGGCAGGAAATGCCTTGGCAGATTTATACAATTTTAAAGGAGTATTGCTTTTAACCCAGAAAAAAACAGCCCAGGGATTAGCATCTTTGAAAAAGGCAGTAGCAAAATATGAGGAAATAAATGATGCGTCAGGAGTTAACTCTGCATATTTGAGGATTGGGACTATATATGAAGGACAAACTCAATATAAAGAAGCTGAATCGTATTATAAAAAAGCACTGAAATCGGCTCGTAAGGCCAGTAATCAATATTATATTGTTTCTTCCTTGCTACGACTTAGTAAATTATATACGTTGACTCAACAGTATGAATTGGCCGATGAATATTTGCGAGAAGGTATCAATACCAGCAAGAAAATAGGCAATATCATGCGGCTTATGAACGCTTATCTGCTAAAATTTCGCTTGGACTCAACCCGTAATAATTTTGAGGATGCCTTTCGCTATCAAGCAAAATACTTTCATTTAAAAGACAGTGTGTTCAATGCCCGTAAGAATGCTCAACTAACCGAAATGCTTACTCGGTTTGATAGTCAAAAAAAAGAAAATGAAAACCAATTACTACGTAAAGAAAATGAATTGAAGAAAAAAACAATTCGTCAACAGACAATTATAACCACTGCCATTGGCGTATTTTTGTTTCTGGCTGTACTTTCTGCCATATTATTCTTACGAACCAATCAACAACTTCAGAAACAAAAAAGTGAAGTCGCTAGCCAGAACGCCATATTAGAAAAACAAAAAGACGAGATTTCTCATCAAAATACATTGCTAACAGACCAGCAGTCCAAGATTTTGGCCCAGAATGAAGAGCTACACCAACAAGGAGAGGAATTACAGGCAAGTAAAGAGTTTTTAGAAATGAAAAATGGTGTACTGGAGCAAACAACATACATCCTGGAGCAAAGAAATTCTCAGATCAAACAAAGTATTAGTGCAGGATTGCTCATACAGCGAGCAGTATTGCCTTCTGTCAATAGATTACAAAGTAGTTTGTCAGAATATTTTGTGTTATATCGTCCTAAAGATGTGGTTTCAGGGGACTTTTATTGGCTTTCTAAAATTGAACGCAAAGATCAGCCTCCAAAACTTCTGCTGGCTTCGGTAGATTGCACAGGTCATGGCATACCTGGGGCTTTTATGAGTATGATTGGTAATATTTTGCTGGATCGTATTGTAGAAGTAGAGCAAATCACTGATCCCGCAATGATATTGAACCGCTTGACAACCTTGATTGTGGAAGTGCTCAACCAACGGGAAAATGAGAATACAGATGGGATGGACATTGCTTTGGTGGCCATAGAAGAAGAAAACCCTGTACAAGATAATGAGCCAATAAAAGTAACCTTTGCAGGTGCCAGACGCCCTTTATTTTTTATTAAAAAACCTATGGGACCTCAGGCTAGAGTAGAAGAAATAAAGGGACAAAGAGGGTGGATAGGAGGAGTGCCTTCTGAGCCTACTGTTTTTGAAAATCAAGAAGTTTGGCTTACACCTGGTGACATTATTTATCTTACCTCTGATGGCTTTGCTGACCAGAATGATCGCAGAAGGCGTAATTTTCGCAAAAGTCGTTTGATGAGTATTTTAGAGCAAAATGCTGAACTTTCGCTCTTAAAACAGCAAAGAGCCTTGGAGCATATGCTTGAACAACATATGGAGGGTACACATCAAAGAGACGATATTTTAATTTGGGGGGTGAGAGTATAAAGTAAAAAAGGCACAAGTTTTCACTTGTACCTCTTATTTATAATCAATTCCGAAAAGAGTGCAAAATTATTCTATTCCTTTGTCGCGCATCTTCTTAAATTCGATATAGCGACGACGACTGGCGATACCAAAGCCGAATACTAATACAAAAGTACCCAACCACAATACATTGATCAAAGGTTTAGCCATCGTTTTCATGACCACATGGTCTTTGCGATCGGTAGTGTTAATGCCAAAAGTAAATGTGCCCGTTTTGGGATCTATTTTGTCTAAAACAATCTTAATACCTAGTTCTGGCGATACATCTTGCATTTTACCTACTTGTCCATCTTTGATCAAAAACGCAGGCTCCATTTTATAAGGTTTAAATCCTTTACCCAATACTGTAATATTGGCTTTTACGCCTACATCTTTGTTAGATGTAAGTTGGATAAAATCATCTGCTTGCATTCTGGTAACCCCATCAAAAATAGCAATATAGTCATTGATGTATAAGGTATCTTTGACTTTGGCCGTCATCATTTGGCGAGGCTTCCATTGGCGTCCTTCAAATGGATCAGGGTAAATGCTTGATAAATGTGTATATAAGTCACGATTGAAGCCACGACGAATATCAGGTGAAGCCGCTGCGTTTTCGGCAGAACTAAACTGCACCTTAGGATACAAAGTAAAGATTTTGCCACGATCATCACGGTAGTCCAAACGGTAGTATATATTTTCAGGGTTTAGACTTACTGTATCACCTCTTTTGAAAAATGTTTTTCCTTTATAAGTAAGGGTTTCGCGAGCCAAAGCTTTGTTAGGAGCAATTGGTAATAAATCGGTTTGCTCTACATACTCTGGGAAGCCATCTACATCGGCATAATTACCTTTGTAAGTTACCTGATAACCTTTGATTGGCGTGGGTTGGTTCAAGTAAAGCGTTACGTGATTTTTGTTAAAATCATCGGCTTGTTTGGTTTCTCCTAATACTCTTAGTTTACCAGTTAAGTTTTTGGTTAATACCTTAGAGTATCCCGAAGAGAACATCATTCCAATGAGCATCATCGCAATACCAATGTGCGAAATAGCTCCACCCGAAAGTTTATAAGAACGAGCTTTGAGCAACCGAGCCAACACAGTGGTATTAGAAACAATAGAGAATATACCCGCAGTAAATAATATGAGATAGGTATAAAACTGAATGTAAGTACCACTAAACAAAGCTTGTATAGATGGTTTGCCAATCTTACTGGTATCTAATATCAGGCCTGTACCTGTACTACGAGATAAAATGATAAACAAAGAGGCAAACAGTAAAGTAAGGGTCAAACTGGTCAATAAATCGTTCTTGATTTTCTTACGATCAGGTTTTTGCCACCATAAAAATTGCCCAATTGCTGAGAAAATAGCTACCAATATTCCTCCCCAAATCTGGAACTTATTGTAATGCTCTGGTTCGGGAGGAGCTAGATTGGAAACAAATCCTAAGGCTTCAGCAATTTTATTAAACACAGGCAAAGAGGTAGAAATAATTACCTGAAAGCCAGCCAGACATAAGGTCAAAGCCCCAATAAAAATCCAGAACTCTTTAGAATAAGTAGTTAATTCTTTTTGAGTGGTAGGGATATGCTTCCAATGACGAGCAGCCAATACAATAGAAAGTATCGTAAAGGTCAATAAATAAATCAGCAGTTGACCAGATAAACCTAAATCGGTAAAAGAGTGTACTGAGGCATTGCCCAAAATACCACTACGTGTCAGGAAAGTTGAATACAATATGAGTACAAAAGTAGCGATATTAAGAATAATAGATGCTTTTAGCGCCGTATTGCTCTTTTTGAAAGCAATCATCGTATGCAAAGAAGCTATCAATACCAGCCAGGGGACATATACAGCGTTTTCTACTGGGTCCCAGTTCCAATAACCCCCAAAACTCAGCGTTTCATAGGCCCAATAACCTCCCATCAAAATTCCAACACCCAAGATAGCCCCACCTACTGAGGCCCAAGGCAATGCAGGGCGAATCCATTCGCGGTATTTACCTTGCCACAATCCAGCTATCACATAAGCAAACGGAATCAAAGTAAGGGCAAAGCCCAAAAATAGGGTAGGAGGGTGGATCACCATCCAGTAATTCTGTAATAAAGGGTTGAGACCAGTACCGTCTTTGGGAACCATTTTTTCATTGGGTATAATACCAGCATCCCAGAGGGTAATAAATGGGTCACTTCCAAATTTGCCCCCAAAAATAACTATCCCCAGAATCATAGACATCAAAAAGGCTTGCACCAATGCAAACACACTCATCATAGGGGCTTCCCAAAACTTATTAACCTTAATAAGAATGAAACCGAGTATTACGTGCCAAAATATCCATAATAGAAAACTGCCTTCCTGACCTTCCCAAAAGGCCGAAACCATATAATAAACTGGTAAATCGTTGGCAGAGTGATTCCAAACGTAGTAGAACTCGTAATGGTGATTATATATCAGGTAAAAAAGGCTTACAACTACCCCAATTACCGCAGTACCATGGATAAAGAAAAAAATGCGGGCAAACTTTTTCCAGCTACGGACTTTTTCGTGAATGAGAGGGGCATCTTCCTTTTTTTGCAAACGGGCTGCAAAAAAATAACTTAAAGCCGAAACCAGGGCAGTCACAAATGCTACAATCACAAAAAGATGCCCCAAATCACCGACTAATAAAGGTATATTCATAATAATAGATTACTCAATTACAAATAGAAACAGGCTTTTAGCAAGCTTCATTGCTGATGCTTTAAATTAATAGCAAAGCTACAACCTAAAGTTTTGAGAATCTAACTTTTTGCAAAAAGACTTTGTTTGAACCCACCCTATAATATTCGATACTATATTTCGTATTCAGTAGCAACCGATTCCCATTCAAGTGTTTTAATTTTTTCTAAGATTTCTTGGTCTATAGGCAAGCCATAAGCTTCTTGAAACCACACCATAGAGCAGTAAGATTCATATAGAGGAGCGTCATCATCTTTTCTCAGCCCTGAGGATCTGAAATAGGCAACACAAGCAATGCCAGGAATCTCAACTGCTTTGCCAAGAAAACTCGGTAATTTTACATTTAGAGGGATTTCTTGCGGAGTAAATAAATGAGGCTTAGGATGCATTTTTTCGGCAGTTTCAAGAGCATGAGCGATGTATCGACGATTGAGATATTCATTTGGATAGCCTTCTAAAACCCCATTGGACCATTGATAAAATTTTTTAAGATAAATAGTTCGTTTAGAATATAATTCGATTTGCATTGGACTAAGTTAAAACATTCGCTCAATCTTTTCTAACTTCGCTTCATATCAAACCAATCCGCTTAAAAATGGTTATTGGGTTAAGAAGACATTAGCATAGACAAGTTGTTTCATGAAAAAATTTGATATACCCGAGTTTTATCGTAGTCCTATCATTGGTCAGGTAAAGAAAATACGTAAAGACGCTGATCCTCGTAAACAAGATTTTACCCCTTTTTCGCTGGATTTTGGTGCAGTAGAAATTTTTGTGCCACGTCATTTCGGTTTTTGTTATGGGGTAGAAAATGCCGTAGAGATTGCCTATCGCACTGTAGAACAAAACCCGAATAAGAAGGTGTTTTTATTAAGTGAAATGATTCACAATCCACTGGTAAATGATGATCTACAATCGCGAGGAATTCGGTTTATCATGAATACTGCAGGTGAACAACTGATTCCCTGGGATGAGATAAGTTCAGAGGATATTGTATTGATCCCTGCCTTTGGAACTACCATAGAAATAGAAGAGCTTCTAAAAAATAAAGGTATTGAGACTGAAAAGTATGATACTACTTGTCCATTTGTAGAAAAAGTTTGGAAAACCTCAGCCAAACTAGGACAAAAAGATTATACTGTGATTATCCATGGCAAAGCAAAGCACGAAGAAACTCGAGCTACTTTTTCTCATAGCAAAAGTGAGGCTCCTTCTATCATTGTACAAAATATGGAGGAATCCCAAAAGCTTGGTGCTTTTATAAAAGGTGAAATCCCTCTGACTGAATTTGAAGCCACATTTGCCAATCGTTATTCCGATAATTTTGACCCTGCCAAAGACCTTCAACGAGTAGGCGTGGTAAATCAAACTACTATGTTAGCTTCTGAAACTCAGGCTATTGCTGACTATTTTCGTTTACTTATGGTAGATAAGTATGGAGAGGCAAATATTAAAACACATTTTGCAGACACCCGCGATACTTTGTGTTATGCCACCAACGATAATCAGAAAGCTACCTATGGGTTATTAGAGCAAAGTGCTGACTTGGCCATTGTCATTGGTGGGTACAACAGTTCTAATACTACCCACTTGGCAGAGTTATGTGAAGAAAAGTTGCCTACTTATTTCATCAACTCAGAGCACAAAATTGTTTCTAGTGATACTATTCATCACTTTAACTTCCACACTAAAAAAGAAGAAACCACCACGCCTTTTATCCCTGACAAGGAAAAGGTAAAATTACTGGTTACGGCAGGAGCTTCTTGTCCAGATGCATTAGTAGATCGGGTAATACAACGATTGGTGATGTTATTTGAAAATACTAAATCTATTGAACAAGTAATGGGAGAGGTGATGGCGTAGAAACAAAATCTTCTGCTAAGCAAGTACGCTTTTGTAATTAAATCATTCGCGCTTGTTATTTATTGCTAAAACTACT
This sequence comes from marine bacterium AO1-C, assembly GCA_001890965.1. Taxonomy (GTDB): domain Bacteria; phylum Bacteroidota; class Bacteroidia; order Cytophagales; family Microscillaceae; genus Microscilla. The sequence continues at coordinate 285,398 of MLAY01000011.1, forward strand.
TTTACTTAAGGTTTGTTCTTGGGTAGTGAAGATAATTCTATTATATTGAATCTGGTTCAATTTTTACTATAAGGTATAGAAATTCAATCAAGTAAGTAAAGTTGGTACTATTTTTTCATTGACCAACAAAAAACAATTTCAAACACCAAAGATTTGTCAAAATCGACTTTAAACTCAATGAGCGTTTCAAAAAGCCTGCTTATTATTTTTATTACCGGGTTTTTCTTCTCTTCGGTTAAAGCTCAGCACAGTACATCTACAGAATATGGATTACCTTTTTTGCAAAATTATGCGCCACGTGACTATCAGGCTGGGTATCAAAACTATACTATAGCTCAAGACAAAAGAGGTGTCATGTATTTTGGTAATGAGGTGGGAGTATTAGTCTTTGATGGTGTGCATTGGCAAATTATTCATTTGAGCAATCAAGGACAGGTAAAAGCCCTAAAAGTCGGCCAAAAAGGAAGGATATATGTTGGAGGAGTAGATGATTTAGGTTATCTAAAACCTAATCAACGTGGAATACTGGAATATGAATCACTACTCAAAAAAATTCCTGTACAACATCGTAATTTTGGAGAAGTATTAAACATATTTACAACCAAGCAAGGAGTTTTTTATATTACTAACAAAGCCATTTTTCATTTGAATAATGGAAAAATTAACCCTCTTAAAATTAAGCAAAAAGCTTATTGGGCTGGCTTTCAAGTCAATGACAAATTGTTGGTACAGGTAGCAAACAAGGGTGTATTCTTTTTAAATCCTACTACCCAAAAGTTAGAAAATACTACTGCTCAACAAATACCAATTGGCGAGCCATTGGCCTCTATACTACCTTTTGAATCAAACAATTTTTTACTGATATCCAAGAGCGCCAGGTTTTTAGTTTTGAGAGGACAACAACTTACTGCCTGGAATGGATTGCAAACCAATTTACTACAAAATCAACTCGTTAATTTTGCGACTCAGTTACCCAATAAACAATATGCTATCGGAAGTTTACAGATTGGTTTAGTGGTGATTAATGAAGCAGGTCAACTGATTAAGCATTTTGATAAAAATACAGGCCTTCGATCTAATACCATTCTAACCATCTTTAATGACCAGGAAAATAATTTATGGATTGGGTCAAATCGCGGGATTACATATTTAACAATCAACGCACCCTATGCCCTCATAGATGAGCGTTCTGGGCTTCAGGGCCAGATTAATCGGATTATTTTTGATAATCAAAACCTCTACATAGCGACCTCTTTGAACGTATACCGTAAAAAATGGCAACGAAATCAACCTTTTCAGCCAATGCAATTTACGGCAGGCAATAATCAAAATTTGTTTTTGTTGAAAAACACGTTATTGGTTGGCCATCCTAAAAATCTCATTGAAATTAAAGATTCGGCCTCTATCATAGCCGTTCCCCAGGTTTCTGCTCGTGCGTTTGCTTCTCTACCCAACAATCCCAATCAGGTGCTGGCACTTGCTCAGGATCAAATTTTATTATTGGAACAACAAGATGAACAGTGGAAGGTCAAGAAAATATTTCCAGGTTTTGATGATAAAGTAAAACAACTACATGTGGATAAGTCTGGTAACATTTGGTTACCACATTTGACCAAAGGAATTTATAAAGTCCAGATTAACGCTGATTCCTCCAAATTACTGGGTTTGAAACTCTTTACCGTTGAAAATGGATTACCTGCCAATAATAAGAATAAGGTTTATAGTTTAAGGAAAGAATTAGTTTTTACTACAACCAAAGGAATTTATCGTTTTAATAATACTAATAATAGGTTTGAACCTCATCCAAAGTGGCAAAAAACAGCGCTTGGGGTACAATCTGTTGAAGTATTAGCTGAGGATGTTCAAGGCAATATTTGGTTTGCTACTGAGCGCCAGACTGGAGTACTAAAAAATGAAGGTTCACAAGAAACAGTCAAATACCTTCCTAAAATTCATAAGCCTTCCCAAATTTTACCTTTACTCAATCGAACGGTAGCATTTATTGCCCAAGAAGGAATTGTCTTATATGATGCAAAACAAGAGCAGCTTCGCAAAAAAGACGCATTTAAAGTATTAATTCATAGAGTAGAGGAAGATGCTTTGGGGAAAGACTCTATATTTTTTGGCGGAAACTTTGTCGCTCAGGATGGGTTCATTGTAGATAAACAGATACCTGAGCAAATTTTACAACTACCTTACAAAAACAATTCACTAAGAATCAGTTTTGCTGCTCCATATTATCAAAATTCTTTGGAGATTACTTATCAGCATGTGTTAGAAAACTTTGATGAGAAGTGGTCACAATGGAGTAAAAACGTAGAGAAAGAATATACAAACCTACCAGAAGGAACTTATACTTTTAAAGTTAAAGCTCGCAATGCTGAAGGGGTAGTGAGTGTTATTACGTCATATCAATTTGTGATTTTAGCACCTTGGTACCGCACTATTTGGGCCTACATATTATATATCATTGGAGTAGCTGGTTTGATCAGTATTGTAGTAGGATCAAATACGAGAAAACATCGCAAAAGACGCGCTGAGTTACAGCGAAAAATTGATGAAAGTACAGCCAAAATTCAGGAACAAAAAGAAATTATTGAAGCTTCTTTGAAAGCTGAAACAGAAAAGAATAATCGTCTTAAGTCTCAAGAAAAGGTTCTACGCAAACATCTTAATCAACTCAATGCCACTCAAAAAGAAGTAGAGCAAAAAACCAAGATGATTGAAACTCAAAAGAAGAAGCTTGAGAAAATATTATCTGAAAAGATTGAGCAAAATGATATTCTGCAATCACAGGAAGAAGTGATGCGTACTCATATGGAGGATCTTGAGCAAGCCCAAACCCGGCTTACCGAAATGAATAAGCTTCTCCAGGAGCAGGAGTTTGGTATGCAGGAGAACATGGAGAAGCTAATTGCTACTCAAGAGCAAATGGAATTTACCAAAGCAGAGCTAGATGGCCAAATGGCTGCTATAAATAATAGTACCATTGCCAAGGTAGAATTTAATATGAAGTTTGAAGTAGTCAGTGCCAACCAAGCCTTTTGTGATATGTTTGGGTATACTTTATCAGAATTGAAAGGACTACACCATAAAAACTTTGTAGATAATGAATATGCTGAGACAGAAGAGTATCATGCTTTTTTAGATAATCTAAAACTTGGAGAGTGTCAGCCAGGAGAGTATGAAAGAGTCACAAAAGACCAACGTACTATTTGGATCAATGCGACCTATTCACCAGTAATCAATAGAAAGAAAAAGATCACCAAAATCATCAAACTAGCAGTAGATATTACCGAGCCTAAAAAGCTATTGGCCTCTACCCAGTTGATGAAAGAGCAAGCTGACCGTAACAATGAGACTATTTCCCAACAAAAAAAGGAAATAGAAACCGCATTGAGTGAAGCCAATGATAAGAATGAGATGATGGAAGCGCAAGAAGAAGAAATGCGCCAAAACATGGAGGAATTATTGGCTACTCAGGAGGAGATTGAAAGAACGCAATTGGAATTAAATAGCCAGATAAATGCCATAGAGAATAGCCCAATTATCAAAGCTGAGTTTGATTTAGGCGGCAAAATTACTTCTGCCAATAATGCATTCCTTAACTTGTTTTATTATGACTCAGATCAGATCGAAGATGGAGAGGTTTTTCATCAAATGTTGGTAGATCCTATGTATGCATCTTCTTTTGAATATGAATTCTTTTGGGATAATCTAAGGAATGGTTCTCAACAACCTGGAGAATATAAACGGATTAACCAACAAGAAGAAGATATGTGGTTAAATGCTACTTATTTTCCAGCAATAGATAAACGAGGGCAAGTTTTTAAAATTATTATGCTGGCTTTTGATATTACTGCATCTCGTCAATTACTGGAAGACTTTCAACGTCAAGCTGAGATTTTGAGAGTACAGGAAGAAGAGTTGCGGCAAAATATGGAAGAGCTTGTATCTACGCAGGAAGCTCTACAAAAAGAGTCGGCAAAAATAGAAAGCAAAAACCGACTGATTATGTCCAGTATTCAGTATGCACAAAACATCCAGCAAGCCATACTGCCTACTCAAAACAAAATGAAAGAATCTTTTGAGGACTCTCTCGTTGTGTTTATTCCAAAAGACATTGTCTCAGGAGACTTTTATTGGACTACTCAAATCAGAAAACGCATTAAAATTAGGGACAAGGGGAAAGGAGAAGCTTTACCTGGATTCCAGATATTTACTTTTTTAGCGGTGGTAGATTGTACGGGACACGGAGTTCCAGGAGCGTTTATGAGTATGATTGGTAATTCATTACTAAATGAAATTGTAAATAATCAAAACAAGCACAACCCTGCGCGTATCTTACAATTAATGCATGAAGGAATCAGAACTCGACTAATGCAAGAAGAAACGAGCAATCGTGATGGAATGGATGTATGTTTGTGTCGATTGGAATACCGAGATGATGACAAAATTGAACTGACTTTCTCAGGGGCTAAACGTCCTATATTTTTGGTAAGAGAAGGAGAACTCAAGAAAATACATGGAAGCATAGAGTCTATTGGAGGGTGGCTTGAAGGTATGCAACGTGATTATGAGAATAAAACCATAGAACTTGAGAAGGATGATGCATTGTATCTTACCTCTGACGGTTTTGCTGATAGTGCCAATCCCAAGAGAAAGAAATTTGGTGAGAAACGATTCCGGAAAATGCTTATCGAGATCGCGCACTTGCCTATGGATGAACAACGACAAATAATAGTAAAGGCTTTGGCAGATCACCAACAAGACACTGAACAAAGAGATGATATCACTATTGTAGGTATAAGAGTTTAATACTTTGTTATGCCTATGTTCCTAAGTATTGCTCGCCTGAAGCAATTGTTTGGGAATCTTTTTCTTTTTTGTTTATTTCGCAACATATTCAAATTACTATGAGTAAAGAGGATTCCAAAGAGTTCAACTTTTTTGAGTATCACAATCAGATTGATCAGGAAAATATCATTCTTTCTTATAAGGGACCTATTACTCCTGTGTTAATTGCGGAACTTAGCAGAGACATACGAAGAGATATCCGAAGTAATAAGAAGGCAGCTAAAAAGGTATTTGCGATTTTTATGGAACTGGCACAAAATGTCTTGTACTACTCTAGCGAAATCAATCTTTTTGGTGACAAAAACCGAGTAGGTTCAATTTTTATTATTGACAGCGGGGTGAGTTATGAGATAATTGTAGGGAATATGATTGAAGACTCAATGGTGGCTGAATTAACTCAAAAATGTGATAAAATTAAAGAGTTTGACCGAGGTGCGCTACGAGCTTACAAAAGAGACCTGAGAGATCAATCTTATGATCAAGAGGGAGATGGTGCAGGTATTGGACTAGTGCAAGCAGCCTTGACTGCTGATAAATTTGAAATGAAAATCCTAGAAATGAGCCATGAATATTCTTTTTTTGTCTTATTTTTAGACGTACAAAAATAAAGTATTTTTTAATAAGCCTCTACTACCAATATGGTACGCTTTTGGTGTATTTTACAATTATGATAAAATCATATTTATTGGATAAGTAAATTTTGGCGAAAACAAATAATATTATATAATCATTAAAAAATGGAAGATTTAGAGATTAAAGGTGAAAGTGGTGTTTTCTACATCCCTACTGTACATTTGAATGCTTCTACAGGTGAATGTGAAATTTCTGGTGAATCTTATCTTGAAGATACTGATGAATTTTATAATACAATTATTAAGTGGATTGAGCAATACGTTCAAGAGGTAAAAAATGCAATTACCTTTAATTTCAGACTCACTTATTTTAATACAAGTTCCTCTCGAGGTATCCTGGATGTCTTGCGTGCGTTAAAAAAATATGAGGATGAAGGTGGTACCGTAGCTATCAACTGGTATTATCCAGACGATGATGATAGTATTGCAGAAGAGGCAGAAGATTACATGAAAAGTACTGGCCTTCAAATTAATATGTTTTCCTTCGAACCGGAAGATTAAACCCCATTTTTTGACATTAAACATTGAAGCAAGTGGGTTACATCACATCCACTTGTTTCAACCCTGCATTACTTTATTTTATACACTTCTCATAAGCAGGATAACAACTGTTATCGAGATCTGTATAATTCAATGCATTATAGGCCTAAAGGTGTCTTTCTTGATATTTTTAGAAAGTATACCACGGGTAAAAGAAAAACTACATGATTAATAGTGCTTACATTGGTTTAAGGTTATCTGGTTTTACATTACTATTTTTAGTAATGCGATCACTTGTATGCCCTGTTTTAGGTCAGCCCACCAATCAAAAGCAACAACTGCAGGCAAGTAAAATTGAACGCCTCAAAATCCTCTACAAAAATACCAAGTCAGACACAAGTCGAGTTGCCATTCTTAATCAATTATATGAAGAACTAGTTCCTAATGATCCACTTCAGGCCAAAGAATATGCTGAAGAAGCTTTAGGGATATCTGAGAAAATAGATTACGTGACTGGTATTGCCAATAGTTCCTACAATGTAGGTAACTTTTATTACAGTCAGGGAGCGTTTACACAAGCGTTAGAGTTTTTCAATAAATCAGTTCGCTACAAGGAAAAACTTGGGAACAAAATCCAAATAAGCAGAGCCTACAACAAGTTAGGCAATCTCTATGTAAGAAAAGGCGATAAGAAATCAGCACTTGATTACTACGACAAATCTTTAGAACTGAGCAAAGAAATTGGATATAACAAAGGGGTTGTGACAAGCCTTACTAATCTTGGTAATTTTTATAACTCAAAAGAAAATACTGACTATGACAAGGCGCTTGATTATCATTTGCAAGCCATTCAAGTAGAAGGGGTTCCCGATAAGAAAGTATTGAGTTATAACTACAATCGCATTGGAGACTTGTACTTGCAAAAAAGTGATTATAGCAATGCTCTACGTTATTATCGTCAGCAACTGTTAGTCGCTCGTACCGACGGTGATGAAACAGAAATGTTGAAAGCTTACCAAGGAATTTCTGAAGTATATGCCAAGCGCAACGACTATCAAAAAGCGTATGAATATTATCAGTTATATGCCAAAACTAAAGAGCGCATTAAGCAACGGCAAAGTAACGAAAAGCTAAAGCAACTTCAGAATCAATACAACGCCCAAAGAAAACAAAACTGGAAAGATAGACTCATCTCAGAGCAGCAAGAAATTCTCAATGAGAATAATAGAAAGTTTCAAAATAGATTGCTATTAGGAGGTATCATCATTATTGGTGTGGTATTATTCTTTCTTGTGTTTTTGTATCGCAACAATCTTAAAACTCAACGAATTAATCAGCTATTACAAAGAAAAAGTAAAGAACTTGAAGAAAAGGGAGTAAGACTTACCGATCAAATCGAACAAAATAAGGCCAACGAAGAGGCAATTAACCGCCAGAAACGCACTCTGGAACAGGCACTCGATGAAATTGAACGCAAAAACAAAAACATTACGGCAAGTATCAACTATGCCAAGCGGATTCAAGAATCCATGCTGCCTTTTAATGAAGAGATTACAAAATATATCCCTAATCACTTTATCTTTTTTAAGCCACGTGACATAGTTAGTGGAGACTTTTATTACTTTAATACAAAAGATGAAAAGATTATCATTGCTGAAGTAGACTGTACTGGCCATGGAGTTCCGGGAGCTATTATGTCTATGTTGGGAAATGATTATCTAAACCAAATCATAAATTTGCAAGGTATTACCTCTCCTGACCTTGTATTAAATGAATTGCACAAAAATATTCGAACTACTTTAAAACAAGACGAAACTGAAAACCGGGATGGGATGGATATCGCCCTGATTGTAATTGATCCCACAACCAAGACCATCGAGTTTGCAGGAGCCAGTAGCCCACTTACTATTGTTCAGAATGGCGAAATGGACATTTTACTTTCCAGTGAATTGCCAATTGGTGGTTTCCAGAAAGATAAAGAAAGACTTTTTACAAAGCATACAATCTCTTACGAGCAACCTATCACTTTTTATGTGTTCTCAGACGGTTTCCAAGACCAGTTTGGTGGGCCTAAAGGACGACGGTTTGCAAAGAAAAAGCTTCGTAAATTGCTTTATGAAATTCACGAACTACCCATGAGTGAGCAAAAGAAAAGGCTTGATAATACGCTGAAAGATTGGATGTATGATCCTAAACACAAAAGAGAGCACAAACAAATTGATGATATTTTAGTAATCGGCGTAAGACTTGACTAAACAAGCCTCACAAAAGGCCAAATAAAATGCCAAGTCATAATTGATTTTGAAACTTATTTCACTATTTTTAGATTTCAACTTATACTCCTAATTCCTTCATAAAGAATCAAATACAACTCATATTTTAGTAAAGGAGGAATAACCAGGACTTATTACGAAAAAACTTATTAAGTAATCCAAAGGTAAATACACGCTATAAATTTTTATGATGGAAGAATTATTTGTAGAAGAGACAGACACTACACCACAGGTTCATTTTAAACCAGAAGAGGGCGTTCTTGAAATTAAGGGTATATCTATTCCAGAGGATGCAGAAGCTTTTTATAATCCCGTCTTAGAGCTATTAGAAAAATATATACAAGAGCAACCTCAACCCGAAACAGATGTGTTATTTAAGCTGGTATACATCAATACTGGTACTTCTGCAATGGTTGCTAAATTGATTAAGATTGTAGAAGCATTAGAAGAGAAAGAAGACAATAAAATCAATATCTGCTGGTATTATGAAGAAGAAGATGAAGATATGAAAGACCTTGGAGATTATTTTAGTTCTTTTACAGAATTAGTCTTTGAGTTTATACCTATGGAAGAAATAGAGTAGAGTGGTGAATACTAAGTGGTTCACCACCATTCGTGTTATTGTGATCTTAACTTATCCTACCAATCAGGTTTACCTTTGTTATAGCCTTTCTTACCTGGTTTATTTCTTCTCCTTTTTTGTTGTAAGTAGTGTATTTCTTTATTTTTCATCGCCTCAAAGATAGTCTTGATCTTTTCCTGATTGATATTAATCGCTTTTAATTGATCAGGGCGTAGTTTACTTGTTTTATCTTGATTATCTCCTGCACCTTTGGTTTTACCATCACTACTTTTTTCATCAATTTTTTCTTTACCATCCTTTGCGGCTTCTTTCAACGCTCGTTTTTCCTCTTTATCTCCGTCCCCTTCTCCTTGAGCATTTTTTTGTTTTCTATCTCCTCCTTTGCTTTTCTTTTTACCAGATTTTGATTGATTTTGAGGATTAGGATTATTTTTCTTGAGTTTTTTTCTTATTTCTTCAAGCCTTTTGCTCAACAACTCATAATTATAGCGTGCAGGATAGTTGCCAGGATTTTTAATAATAGCTTGTTTAAATTGTTTTAAAGCTATTTGGAGATTATCAACAGAAGAGTCCTGCTGATAGTTAATCTCAGCAATCATCCCTAATTGATGATAAGCCAAAGAAGCGAGCTTTGTTTGTTTGCCCTTGCTTACTTTTTGATAAAACTTGGTGGCATCATCCCATTTTTTTGCTTTGTAATAAGCATGGGCCAGGTTCAAAAATATATTCAAATCCTTTACTTCAAGCTTTTCTATCAAATGTTCGTAACGATAGATGGCCACCAGGTATTGCTGATCATTAAAGGCTGCCAGCGCCTGTTTCTGGGTATCATTTACTTCTGTTACATAAGTAAGTGGATTAGACACCAACAATAATGTGAATATGGCTAAAATCTTTGTCATAGGCTGATAACTTTCACGGTAATCAGAACGTCCAGCAACAGTAATATCAAAGCTGCCCAAATAAAATACGAATATTTATTTGAAGTAACATCAATGTTGCGAACATCCAGCTTTTGACCTTTAATTTCTTGAATCGCGTTGATTAATTCTGGTATTTCATTTTTATTTTCAGATATCTCAAAAAAGCGGCCATTTGTTTCATCAGCAATTACTTGCAAAACCCCGGTATTAAGCTTAGAAACTACTACTTTGCCTTTTTTATCTCTCTTGAAACCCAAAGATGTAGGTATTTTACCTCCATTTTTACTTCCTACACCTACAGTAAACACTTTGATATTGTTTTGTTTTAGTTGACTAATTGCCTCGTTATAGCGATCTCCAAATTCTTCTCCGTCACTAAATAAAATGATAATTTTGGCATATTCGTCTTTTTTGAAATTAGTTACACTTTGGTACTTTTCATAGGCAAGTGATAGTGGCGCATAAAAGTCTGTACCTGAGCTTCCTACTGGCATCAGGTTGGTATTAAGAATTTGGGTAAAAAGATTTAAAGCTCCTTTGTCATAAGTAAGCGGACAATGCATAAATGCACTAGATGAAAAGATGACTAAACCGAGTCGGTCAGATTTGAGAGCATCTATAATATTACTCAATTCATATTTTACTTTGTCTAAGCGGGAAGGCTGTACATCAGTGGCTTTCATTGAAAGCGATAAGTCTACTGCAATAAAAATATCCTTCCCTATTACTGCGATAGATTTTTTGCCAAAACCAAATGAGGGGCCTAGTAAAGCTATAATAAGCAAGGCAAAATAAATGATACGGAAGGGGAGCTTGAAAAAAATCCAGCGATAATTACTTTGTAATATTCTAGCAATGCGTCGAACCCGGAGAATATATAAAATCATTGCAGCTAAAAATACTGCAATCAATGTATATTCAATAATTCCAAATTCCTGATACCATTGTAGGCCCATAGGGTAGATAATAGTTGTGCTTACAAAGATACTAAACTTTTAGATATACACCTGATTACTCAAAAAATGCTTGTGATAGAATAAAAAAAATATCAAGTTAATCGCTTGATAATTAGTTGTTTATGGTTTAATTAAGCGCCATCGATAATTTTTTTAGTAATTTTTTTCGCGTTTCATTTGAAAAAATGAAATCACCTGTTACCTTTGCAGTCCTAATTGATAGGAACAATTCAACAAACACTCACGGAGAGGTGGGTGAGTGGCTGAAACCACATGTTTGCTAAACATGCGTGCGAGAAATCGTACCGGGGGTTCGAATCCCCCTCTCTCCGCCAGAATTTTGTTATTTGTTCGGGGTATAGCGCAGTCCGGTTAGCGTACCTGCTTTGGGAGCAGGGGGTCGTAGGTTCGAATCCTACTACCCCGACTATCAAAATTAAAAGCCCGTTTTTAAACGGGTTTTCTTTTTAAACAAAATCCAGGTTGGTTCCATAGCTCAACTGGATAGAGCAACTGCCTTCTAAGCAGTAGGTTGAAGGTTCGAGTCCTTCTGGAATCACAAGTTAAAACGCTGATAATCTATTGATCATCAGCGTTTTTTGCTTTAGATTATACTTATGGCCACAAAATATCAACGATCTTTAATGGCTTATCTCTTTATGCTACCATTGTAGGGATTTTGAATTCAAATGGAAGCGTAGGAAAATCTTCTTTAAACATTTCTCCTTCCGCTAATAATTCTTCATTATTTGGAGAAACAAACCAGGCAATCTTAATTGGTATGTGCTGTGCTTGCTGATATTCTTCTAACATTTTGAGGATCGTAAAGATCATTCCAGATGAAGGAGTATTGAAATAAGTAAGTTGAAATTGAATGGTAAGAGGATTTTTGTTGTTTTTGAGGTATTGTTCCAGCCAATTAATTACTGGCTTATAAAATTCATAAGCGTGCTCCAGATATGATTCTCCTGAGATGACGAATTCGTTATGTCTCACATCAAAAGATATTCTGGGTGAATAATAGCTTTCTTCTATTTCTAGACTTTTCATAAGTAGATTTATAAATACAAGTTAAAGTAATTATTAAGCCAAAGCACGTGTTTTTTTGTGCTTTGCAAGCCAAGTTTCCTGGTAAGTAGTAGCGTAAGCAATTGCATTAATCTTGAATTGATAGTACGCCATTAAATCTTCTACATCTTCTAACATATCAAGATCATCTTTGAAATAATACCAGTTTACTTCTATCTGACCACCAGAAGATTGATAATCACTTAATTTCCTAATGATGTTTGTTAAGCCTTTTTTTGAACTGGAGTTGTAATACCCCAGATGAAAGTCCCACTGCATCTTTCTCTGGTATTTTCGGGTGTAGATTGTAAGCCAATCCAAAATAGTCTGATAAAAGTTACAGGCATTTTCCATATAAGAATTTCCAGAAATTGTACACTTACCTGACTTTACATCAAGCACTACATCAGGAATGGATAAATTATCGGGGTTTTGAATAAATAAGGTGTTCATTTTGTTGAATGTTTGCTAAGACCAGAAGTACATAATGTGCATATCACATATTTCTTACATTATTTCCTGTGATGTTTTGAAATAGTATCACTCATTACTATATGTTGGCTTGCAAGTAATATCACCTACCAAAGAAGAAAAACTTTTAAAAAACTTTAAAATCGTGTTGATGATGTTATTGAAACGATGGCGAGCACACAGAGAGCTTAACTAAAACTTGTGCTTGTAAGAGGAGTGGAGAAGGAGGAATAAGGGTTTTGTTTAAACCCCAATTTCAATTTTATCTCCTAAAAACTTGGGCTGTTTATTAATGAGATATAAATCTATAAAAACTTTTACGCGGGCTAGCTTTTCTCTTAATTGAGTCTTTAATCCTGAGTACAAGTTTACGTCTTGGGCATTAAAAGCAATGGCCTTCATGCCATAACTAGAGGCAATGTATAAGGCACGTTTGTTATGGAAGGGTTGAGAAATAATGGTTACGTTTTGTTGACCAAATACCTTTTTGCACCGTACTACTGAATCCAAAGTGCGAAAACCGGCGTAATCCAATACAATGGCTTCACTTGGGACCCCCAAATCTACCAAGGCATTGTGCATTTCGCGAGGTTCATTATAACTTTCAAAGCTATTATCACCACTTACCAGAATATATTTGATTTTACCAGCTTTATATAAGGCATATGCAGCTTGTATACGATATTTGAAATATAAATTAGGTCTACCATCCTTTAACCACTTACTGGTGCCTAGTACCAGCCCTACCTTGTTCATGGGGACACTGCGTATGTTGCTATACAAAGAAGCTTTGCACTTTTGCTCAATTTTCCAATTACAAAATAGAATGAGTAGCAAATTGGCCACAACCAATGCAATAAATATAAGCCCCAATTTTTTTAATCTTTTCTTCAAGTGATGTGTCAGGTGATGATTTAGGGAGTAAAAATACAAAAACTCGCCTGTTTTTCAAGTGCTTTCTATTAACTAAGCTAATGCTGATTAAGGGAATATAGATTGAGAAGGAATTACTGGAAATAACACCTGATATTTGGAGAGTTTGCGTTAAGGTTGTATAACATTTTTAAAAAAATGCTGTATTTTTACCCTAATGGAAGGTTTAAATTTTAACTTACTAAACATTATTACTCTTTTAGGAAGCTTGCAAGGCTTCTTACTTTGTTTGCTGTTTGTGAGTAGTAAGCGGTTTCATCGTACTTCCACTCGCTTTTTGGTACTATTGGTTTTTTCAATTTCCGCTACCAACCTCATCAGCTCACTCAATGATATTGACCTTCAAAAAATCTATCCAATTGTTGGATTGTGTTCCAATTCCTGGTCATTTCTTATTCCTTTTTCACTCTATTATTTTGTTCAGTTTTTACTCAACCCAACTTATAGTTTCAAAAAAACAGATTACATAATCGCAATGCTGAGCAGTGGTCAGTTGGTATTTCAACTATTTGAGATTATATGGTATTTGCTGGCAGCTGACGAGATTGCCAATTATGCTAAAACGCTCTATGTGATTGATAGAACTACTGAGACCTTAGGGCTTTTTTATTGTTTGGTAGTCATCGTGTTGATATTGAAAAAGCTCAAAAATTACCAAAGACATCCTTCTGAGATTCAGGAGAAAAGCATTCATTGGCTCAAAAAAACTTTCATACCCATTGGGGTACTTTGGATATTATGGGCCATTCCACTTGGTATTCAACTATTGACTCCTAATCCTCAAAGTGGGATGTTTTACCCCCTAAAGCTTGGCATGGCACTCATTATTTATTGGTTGGGTTATTCTATTTATATTTACAGAGACCTATGGGAAACCAAAGAAGAAAGTGATATAGAACTTTTGAGAAAAAGTACTAAAGGTATAGAACTGTCCAGTAAAACTGAAGAACATTATCAGAAAGTACTTAGACTTTTTGAAGAAGAAAAACTTTACCAAAATGCGGAACTCAATATGAGCCTTTTGGCCGAAAAAACCGGGCTGAGTAATGGGTATTTGTCGCAGATTATTAACCAGAAGGAAGGTAAAAACTTTTTTGACTTTATAAACTATTACAGAGTAGAGGAGGTAAAGCAAAAGTTAAACGATGCTGCTTTTAACCATTATAGTATTTTGGGTATTGCGCTAGAGGCTGGTTTCAAATCTAAGTCTACCTTCAACTCCGCGTTCAAAAAGTTTACAGGACAAACCCCTTCCAACTTTCGAAAACAACTCCAAAATAGCTAGTTCCATAAGTACGAATACCTTCACTTAAGGTATTCGTACCTTAAAAATACGTCCTAATACCTCAAATTGTATCTTCTCAGACGATAGATAAGGTGATTTTAGAGATCATTGTAATGTTGATATTTGTCAACAACACAATCATAACCATTATCATATAACCTTATAAATCATCTACAAATGATCGACTTTTTGCAATATTGGCTTCGGGAAGCCTGGTCAAATGTGGCCGAATATTTTACCTATGCAGGCATTGTATTTTTGATATTTTACATTATCCTCAAAAAGCCCTTTTGGTTTCGTAAAATTCAAAAGAAACTACCCAAAATTTCTGACTATGGCCGAGATATTTTTTACTCTATGGTTACCATTGCCATATTTGCCACGGTATCGATGTTTACCTTTTATATTTTTGGTAAATACAACAATACTTATCAAAACATAGACACTTACGGGTGGGGATATTATATTTTTTCCTGGGTATGGATGTTTATTTTACATGATGCCTATTTTTATTGGATGCATCGATTCATGCACCAACCAAAGATTTTTAAATGGGTGCACTTAGTGCACCATCGTTCTACCAATCCCACTCCCTGGACAACATACGCTTTTCACCCACTTGAGGCGACTCTAGAAGCACTTATTTTACCCTTAATTGCTTTTACCTTACCAGTACATGGAGCTTCTACGGGAACCTTCTTCCTGTTTCAGATTATCTACAATGTATATGGGCATTTAGGATTTGAGTTATATCCCAAAAATTTTCATAAAACCTGGGTCGGACGCTGGATTAATACTTCGGTGGCACATAATCAGCATCACAAACAATTTAGAGGAAACTACGGATTGTATTTTTTGTTTTGGGATAGAGCGATGGGAACAATGTGTCGGGACTATGACGAAACTTATGAAAAAACTACTGAAACTTCTTTATTATAGTGGTAAGAGTTTTTGATTCTTTGCCAGCAATTTGTGTATAAATTCAATGACAAAAAACCAGTAGGTGATTACCTAACTGGTTTTTTTGAGTTTTGTGTAAAGGATGAATATATGAATGATTTGTCTTTAAATTACTCCTCCTTGTCAAGAGCGTCTTTTGAAATATCCTCCCCTAGCAATTCCTTCAAATCCTCCTCGTCTAAAAGGTTAAAGCCTCGTAATCCTATATTGGCTACTCGTGCTTTTTTGTCTTGATTCGTTTTTGTGGTGGTTACTTTAGTCTTAGCCATTGGGTTATTGATTGTGTGAATATAAAAATAAGTAGTTCAACTATGATTATTCGTAAGTGGCTGCAAAACTATAAGATTTATGAGCAAAAGAGAAATTAATTGTATTGACAAAAGGTTGACATTGAATCAACTTTATAGGGCAAATTATCAATACAGTGGAGGTTTGATTAGAAGATATAAAAAGGAACCAGACGTGATTTAAAAAATCTTTGCCTGGCTCCCGACCACATTAAAAAACTTTAGGTAATCTGGTAATATTACCTGTTCAATATCTTTTTTTGATTTGTATCGATATAAAATCTTGAGTTGCAGGATGTAAGTTTGTTGGCAGGTGCTGGAACAGGATACTACGGATAAGGCCTACAAAACTATTAGTAAACCTTGCACCTGTTACTTCAAAGTAGAATGATTTATCACTAATTCGATGGAAATTACTCGCTTGGCATTGCATAGATGCCAGTGTTTGATGAACACTTTGTTGCTTGCGAAATAGCCATATCACAAAGCCAGCAGGTACCTGTACTTGAAATTGTACACCGCCAGCATTTTTACTCTCTTTCATTTTACTTTGTAGTAAGGTTTTATCCTTCAGGTTAATTTTATAACAAAGGTAAAAAGTATTTTTCCTGAGGCCTAAAAAAAAGCATAGACAAAGCGTATTCAAAAACATAGACAAAGCGTAGACAACCTGATAGGCAGGCTTAGAATCTTCCTTGTCCTTGCGGGAAATTGCCAAACAAGAATTGTTTACATGATGTTATTTGTCAAAAACAAATACTATGAACAAACCTGATTTTGAAATACCTCAACCTCAAACTCTAGATAACCTTCGCCAGCAGGGAGATGTGGCAGCAGATGACTTAATACGACAGCTCTTTGAAAACAAGCAAGCCAAGCAGCTTAATACTGCTTTTCGTCAATTAGAACGTAACCAAGATGTCTATGAAAAGGATCTACCCACAGAAATTAAGTATTTTTTTATACAGGAAGGAGAGATGCCAAATTGGGCAAACGAGACCTTATTGCAACAGGGTACTGTATTTTTTAGAAAGTATGCGGCTCAATTGAGCGCTATGCTTAGTTTTCTATCTTTGCCTTATACATATGCGGCTGCCAATGGTGTAAAAGTATTATACCTGACAGGACGTATTCATCAAGACACTGCCAGACGTTTGCATGAGACTGCGCG
Source organism: marine bacterium AO1-C (assembly GCA_001890965.1). GTDB lineage: Bacteria > Bacteroidota > Bacteroidia > Cytophagales > Microscillaceae > Microscilla. The sequence continues at coordinate 302,277 of MLAY01000011.1, forward strand.
CTATTTGGTAGACATTACGACACCAAATGCATTTGCTCCCGAAGGAAATGGCATTGTAAGCAGCTTGAAGGTAAGGCTAATGCATGCCGCAGTAAGATATCATCTCAATAAGGATAAACGCTGGAACTCTTCGTGGGGATTACCTGTCAATCAGGAAGATATGATTGGAACCAACCTTGCTTTTTCTGCTTTGCCTATATTAGGTCTCAAGAAAATGAAATACCACCTTAAGCAATATGACATGAGCGCATATTTGCATGTATGGAAGGTTGCTGGCAAGTTCTTGGGAAACATTCCTGAACATTTGCCCAATCGCTACCAGGAGGCGTTGGATTTGGCAGATATAATAGGAGAGAGGCAGTTTCAAAGTTCACAGGAGGGTAAAGAGCTTACCCAGGCCCTTATTACATTTTTGGAAAAATCTATTGTAAAACGGTTTCCTAAAGATTTTGTAACCACTTACATGCGTTTTTTAATGGGAGAAGAAATATCTAAAATATTAGGTATTCCTCGATATAATTGGTCTCGGGTGCTGGTAAGGCCTTTTCAGACAAATAATATTCTAAAAAGTTTGTCTCCAACTCCCTCGAGAGAAGGAGACAAATTCTTGAAACAAGCTGGGTATTTTCTGCAAAAGGATCCCGTGAATTTCAGGATTCCTCTAACGATCTAAACCGCATCGTTGATGGCTTGATTTTTAAGCGTCAAGTCCTGATAATGCTCTAATCCTTCACCCATGTATTCTACAAAGTTATTTTTTGTTTCAATGAGTTTAAGGTGATGAAGCTCAGACTTAGGGCTGACTGCTCGAATTGCAGGAGCCAGCTTTTTCCAAAACTCAATGATGAGGATTTCGCAGCTAGGCATTTTATTTTGTAAAAAATCCACATCTAGATTTAGGTTCTTGTAGTGAACTTTTTCTATGATTTCTTTACGAATAATTTTGCTTAATACTTTGTAATCTATTACCATTCCAGATTCTAAATCAGGAATTCCTTTGACAGTTACCACTAATTCAAAATTGTGTCCATGCCAGTTTTCGTTGGCACAAACCCCAAACATGGCTTCGTTTTGTTCTTTGCTCCAGTTGGGATTATATAGTTTATGAGAGGCGTTGAATGTTTCTCTTCTACAAATGTAAACCATTCTTTATTGATCTTTTTTGCAAAGATACGCTAAGCCTGACACGAATAAAAATAGTCTGTTTATAGAGAGTAACAGAGGTAAGCTTTTTTAGTGGATTGCACAGGGTATTATATAATTGTCAACTTACTTCGAAACAAAGAAGGCCGACTTTGGGAAGCCGACCTTCTGTATTTCATCTAATTATCTTTTAGTTGGCAGGTTTTTGCTGATAAGCACCTAACAGTTGTGCCAAAGCATTTTTCTTCTTGTCTTTAAAGTTTACAATGATATTACCTTCCAACAATTCATTTTTCGCAGGGAGGGTATTCAATGTTACCGACTCTACCAATGGAAACAGTGCTCCCAATAGTTCGTCTTGCCCTAGGGTGCCCTCTGGAACATTACTGTAAATTTCATTGGGGCTCAAGAACATCATAAAATTACTCTTGCCTGCCATATTTTTTAAATCACTATTTAACAAAGTTTTTTTAGAAGAAGTGATTGCGTCTTTGAAACTCTCGGTAGTAACAATAAATGCGGCTTCATCGGTTACGATAAGTTTGATATTGATACCCAAAGGCGCAATGATTGGCTCATATACATTCCCTTCTTTAAACAAGAGTTTTTGATCTACATAAGGCTTGAGCGCTTTCTCAAATACCTCACGATTGTTTAAACCTAGCCCCACAACTACTCTGGCATCTACACTTTGTAGGCCATTGATCTTGATATTTTCTAAGGCAACTACTACATCACCACTTAGCATCTCAGCTATATCTTGTGGTGTAAGGCCAACTCCTTGCAAGGTAGCAATGGCTCCTCCATCAAATTTATCATAAGCATTTTCCTCATCCAGAATTTTTTTAATATCCTGCATATTGATGCTTAAGCTTAATAATAGTAGTGGGTTTTTGATAGGAAGATTCTTGATTACTTTGTCAGCATTTACGTTTAGAATGGGCTTGTATTTGGCAGTAAGTTTTTCGTCCAGAAATGCTCTTCCATTAATAACTAACTTACCTGGCTCGAAGTCAATAAACGAAGTTCCATATTGATTAGCCTCAGCTAACTTAGCGATAGTAGGTGACATTTTGCTGTACATATCGATTGATGGAGTAAGGCTGCGTGTTTCTTTTTGATTGGCCCAAATGGCTACATCGTGTTTCTCTCCTAACAATGCCTTAAATTCTTTATTGCTTTTCTCGAGGGCATCAGCAGCAGTGGTGCCTCTTATCTCTTTTACTTTTGCTTTGAGTGCTTGTTGTGGATTTTCGATCTTAAATTCATAGCCAACATAAAGTCCTGAATTACCTTTCCAGTTTAAAATCGCCTTTTCATCTAAAAATGCGTGCTTTTCACCATTTTCACTTACGATCTTAATGCCTTTATCTGATTGCAAGGCCTTCTCAAATTCAGAAACATTGGCTATAGTGAATGCAATTACAAAGTGGTTTTTAGAACGATCTTTGGCCACTTCACCATTAAAGATACTGATTTTGCTATCCTGTGAGAGCGTTGGGATGATCTTTTGAACCAACTTGATGGTATTTTCTACGCCTTCCTCGTCGATGTTGATATCAAATTGTTCTAAGAATTCTGGCTTGAATACATCTCGCCATTGTTCAGCTTTAGATGAAATTTGTTTTAAATCTATTACAGCGGCAATAGAAGCATTTTTAGGAATAAAAATGTCTCCACTCTTAGCAGCACCGCCGCCACCACATGCATTTAAGAATACCACAAGAATTGTGAGTATGAATAATATTTTGAAGGTTAAAAGTTTATGCAAGATTTTCATTGATGTATAAATTTATGATTGTGCACATGCAAAGATATTTCTTCGAGGCATATAAACAACTAATCTATAAGCCTTTCGAATTTTATAACATGTGTAAAGTAAAGGTTAACCTAAAAAACGAAGCACCCAATGAACTTGCTACATTGGGTGCTTCGTTTTTATCTAAATTTTTGAGAAACGACTAGAAATAAACCTCAGTTTTAGGTAGCATTAGCTTTATTCGTTCTCGTTCTGGTTTACTAAACTTATTACCATCTAAATAGAGGCTTTGGAGTTTGGTAAGCTGCTCTATTTCTACTGGGAGTACACTTAATTGATTAAAACTTAAGTTTAAACGATGTAAGTTTTGTAGTCGCCCGATTTCGGAAGGTAATACTTTCAATTGATTTCGTTCGAGGTCTAACCAAATCAAATCAGTTAGAAAACCAATGCCAGAAGGTAAATCCTTTATTTGATTATCGTGCAGATATAAAAACTGTAGCTTGGCTAATTGGGATAGTCCCTTGGGAAACATAGTAAGTCCTTTGCCCTGTAAATCTAATTCTTTCAGGTGTTTTAAAGGAGTAAGGATGTCATACTGAAAACATTTGAGAGGATGGTACGATAAATCATCGTACAATGCTTTGGGAATATTATTGACTCCCAGCTTTTTTAACTGCTCAAATGCCTGATCGACATCTCTAGATTGTTCACTTGCTAATAATTTTCCAATTTTTTCTGTCAATTCATCCATATCTGACAAATTAAAAATTTTTGGATGGTGCGCCTAAATCCATTAGGATTGAATATTATTTAAATAGTCATCAAAATCTACCATTTTTTTTATCCACTTACAATTTTGTTGGATAAAAATAAAAGATTGTTTTAAAACGTATTCACTGAAAGCTTTGTTTAAGAAAGAGAGGTAACTTTGAAAGAGGTGAAATGGTATGCACAAAAAAAAATTGATGTACCAAAAGTTAGTACACCAATTCACCAAATTATATTACACTTATTAATATCTTTTCCTTTAGGATTCCTCGGAAATTGTTTCCCATCTAATCAACTTCTTTATTTCTTACAATTTCTAAGTACTTGTTAATATTTACTGTATTTTAAAAATAAAGTTTCACTTGTGGCAAATTATTTAGGGGTTTATTGTAATATTTGTGTGATAAAATTCCATTTTTATTGAAAAATGCGATAATAAATTTGCTTAAAAGCTCTTTTTGTGCAAATATTTTCTTAATTGTTGTTAAAATTTAGTTAAAACAAAGGATTTTAGAAAAAAAGCAGACTGTAAGAAAAATCACATTTTAGTGGCAGCAGCTCTTCTTAAACGATCATTGATAGCTCGCCCTAGCCCTTCTTCTGGTAATAATTCAGTTAAAATAACCTCCACATCAAGGCTATCGAGGTAGCGCATACCTGCAAATAAATGTTGAGCAGCCTCAGCAAAATCTCCTGATTCAGATAAAATGACCTGATGTTCTTTTGGGATATTTTCCTGTTGATTTTGGAAAGCAAGGATGCCTGTCTTTTGTATATCGTGGTTTTCTACCAATGTTGTGATATCTCCCAAAATAAAAGGCTTGGTAGGCGCATAATGACTTTTGAGCATGCCCGATGCTTTGGGATTGGAGGAAGAGTGCCTTATTTCTTCTATTTCACCAATTTCGGCTTTAATTGTTTCTACACTAATACCTCCCAAACGATAGATAGTTGTTTTATCATCATTTACTTCTACAATAGTAGATTCAATCCCAACTCTACAATACCCTCCATCTATAATGTAGCTTACTTTGCCTTCTAATTGAGCCTCTACATGCAATGCTGTGGTAGGGCTAATGTAGCCAAATGGATTGGCACTGGGAGCAGCCAGGGGAAAATCCAGGTTTTTTAATAGTTCAAGAGTCAATGGGTGGTTGGGTACCCTTACTGCCACTGTGTTTAGACCCGAAGTCACCAAATCAGGAATGAGTTGATTTTTGGGCAAAAGAATGGTTAATGATCCTGGCCAAAATTTTTCAGCTAGTTTTAGCGCCTTTTCTGGTAGGTGTGAAGTGAATTTGGCTACTTCTTCGATACTATGGGTATGCACAATTAATGGATCGAAAGAAGGGCGATTTTTTGCTTCAAAAATTTTGGCTACTGCTTCTACATTAAAAGCATTGGCAGCCAGCCCATACACTGTTTCGGTGGGAATGGCTACCAATGATCCTTCTTTTAGAAATTGAGCAGCTCTATCTAAATCTTGTCCTATGAAGGTGTTCATTGGTTTTATTATCAGTTTTCAAATAAATATTAGGTACTTCTGAGAGGCGCTTGCAGCTTGGTAATAGCTTCTTGTAAAATTTGCCCGAATCTAAAAACATCCTCAAACGAATTGTATAATGGAACTGGTGCAATACGGATACTATTGGGTTCACGCCAATCTCCAATAACCCCATTTTGATGTAAATAATCGAATAATTTTTTACCTTCCTGTGGCACATGTAGTGATAGTTGACATCCTCTTGCCTCGTTTGGAGTAATAATTTCTATTGGGAAATGAGCTTCTTTTGTGACTTCTTGAATTACAAATTCCAGAAAACTGGTGAGGTTTTTACTTTTAGCGATTAGGTTAGGCATGCCTGCTTCTGCAAAAATCTCAAGAGAAGCCAGGTGAGCGGCTTGCAAAAGTACCTGAGCATTGCTGAGTTGCCATCCATCTACATTGGGTTCTGCCTGAAAACCTCGTTCCATCAAAAAACGACGTTCTTCGTTGTGTCCCCACCAACCTGCCAAACGAGGAAGTGAGGTGTTTGTGGCGTTTTTTTCATGTATAAAAACCCCTGAAACACCTCCTGGACTGGAATTAAGGTATTTATAGGAACACCATACCGCAAAATCAATATCCCACTCATGTAACTTCAGTGCAACATTACCTGCGGCATGAGCCAAATCAAATCCTACATAGGCACCTGTATTATGTCCTGCTTTGGTAATAGCAGGCATGTCAAACACTTGTCCAGTATAGTAGTTTACCCCACTAAACATTACCAAAGCCAAAGAGTTTCCTAACTGCTCAATAGTAGTGATGATATCCTCCGTACGAATGGTGTGTTCTCCTTCTCGTGGAGCTATCTCTACTACAGCATCTTCATAATCAAATCCATGGAGTTTGGCTTGAGATTCCATAGCGTATTGGTCGGAAGGAAAAGCGCCTGCTTCCATTAAAATTTTATAACGAGTGGCAGTAGGGCGGTAAAAGGTAGCCATCATTAAGTGTAGGTTCACCGTAAGGCTATTCATGACAGTAAGCTCATGTGCTTTTGCTCCAAAGATGGTGGTCATTGGTTTTTTAAGCGCTTTATGGTAATCCATCCAAGGGTGGTCACCCACAAAGTGCCCTTCTACGGCATAATCCTGCCAGAGGGTGAGTTCCTTTTCAATATAGCTTCTCACATTTTTTGGCTGTAAACCCAGAGAATTCCCGCAAAAGTAGATGACTTGCTTGTGTAATTGAGTTGGAAGGTGAAACTTTTCACGAAAGTGTTGCAATACATCTTCTTGATCTTGCTTTTGCGCAAAGTCTAAAGTGTTCTGATAATTCATAAAGGTTTACTTTTATTAAAAATGACTTTTATACCTGGAATACAAAGCTAAACAGCAGCTATTGATTGTTCCAACCTCATTATGTTTTTTTTAGAAAATTTGTAGTAGAATGAAACGACTCTCTCTTGCGTAGCAGGCTTTAGGGACGCTTATATTAAGTAGCGAAACCATTTTTCGGGTCATGTTTTAAGCTAATGCAAGTAAAAAGCACCCTTAGGATAGGTAATGAATTAAAGAAAGGCTTGTTGATGAGAAGGGTAAAATGAAAAAACCAATAATTAGATAATATTGGATGCTTCTAATTTGAGCTTGTATAATGGCCTTGATTTGTATTATAATGACTTTTGGCACATTGTGTTTAATGCCTTAAATAGATTGGGTAATAGGTAACTGTCTTATTACTAGTGTTTTATAATAAGTAACTGTGGCGATTTATGAATAAACCATACATGGATATTTCGCGGTAAAAGTTTATGATAACTTTAAATTATACAATTTCAATTTAAAGAAATCATCATCTTGACCCTGCCTGGTATTAATGTTTTGTTAATTAATATTGGCTTACTACTTAATTAAGCTATTTAATTGGTTGATTTAAAGTTTTGATAATCAGTGTTTTAATTTGGTGGGCGAATTGAATAATGGTGTTAAGATTTAACATTTCATAACACCCAATTAATAAAAAGTTAAAACTAATTATTGACATTTGCGGCATCAAAAACAAAAAAATATTAAAACTTTTAATCAAATGAGAAAGCTACTATACAGTGCATTGTTTTTAACAACTTTGGCTGTTGTCTTTTCGTCTTGTTCTACCGATGAGACAACAACAACAAGTGCTACTGCTACAACCATCACTGACGGTACTGACGCTCTTTTGAGCAAGCCTTCTAAAACTTATGTTGATAAGGGAGAAGGAACTGGTACTGTAACTTGGACTAGTGGTAATGTATACGTATTAGACGGTCTAGTGTTCGTAAATGACGGTCAAACTTTGACTATCGAGGCTGGAACTGTTATTAAAGGTAAAAAAACTCCATCTACTGGTGCAACAGCGAGTGCATTGGTAGTAGCTCGTGGCGGTAAAATCATCGCTGAGGGTAATGCTTCTGCTCCTATCATCTTTACTGGTGAGAATGACGACTTGAATGGTGCGCTTGGTACTACTCAAGGTGAGTGGGGTGGCTTGATCGTTTTAGGAAAAGCTGGATTGAACTCTACTCCTGGTCAAACTGCTATTGAAGGTATTCCTACTACTGAGCCTCGTGGTATCTACGGTGGTACTGATGATGCTGACAACTCTGGTACTTTGAAGTACATCTCTATTCGTCACGGTGGTGCTGTAATTGGTGCTGACAACGAAATCAACGGTTTAACTCTTGGTGGAGTTGGTACAGGAACTGTAATTGATTATGTAGAAGTATTTGCTAACAAAGATGATGGTATTGAGTGGTTTGGTGGAACTGTTGGTGTTAATCACGCAGTTGTAGGTTTTTGCGGTGACGATTCATTTGACTATGATGAAGGATACCGTGGTACAAACCAATTTGCTTTGATCTACCAAGATCCTACTGGTGGTGACCGTGGTGGTGAGCACGATGGTGGTACTAGCCCTGAAACTGGAACTCCTTTCGCTACTCCTGTATTCTGGAACGTAACCTCGGTAGGTAACGGAACTAACCGTGCAATGACTTTGCGTGACAATGCTGGTGGTAAGTATTATAACAGTATCTTCTATAACTGGAGCAAGGGTGTTGATATTGAGTACTTAAACTCTACTTCTAGTAAAGATCGTTACGATGCTGGCGATATTGCTTTCGCTAACAACACTTTCGGTATGATCGGTGGTGCTACTACCACTGCTAATGACCTTTTCAAAGTAGGTGTTATTACCGATAAAGAGCCAACTACGGCTGAGCAAACTGCTTTCCAAACTAAATTACAAACTGAATTATCAAATGCTAATGGTAACACAGTGAACGATGCGGTAATTTCTCGTGCAAACGTAATTCCTGCTGCTGTTAATGCTACTATTACTACTGGTGCTCCTACTGCTGCTGCTTACCGTGGTGCATTCTCTGGAAGCACTGATGCTTGGTACACAGGATGGACTGCTACTGCTGCTCAAATCAAATAATTGAATTAGTTTACTTAATAATATAAAGGAACGGATTTAAAAAATCCGTTCTTTTTTTACCTCTAATACAATCAATATACTATACCGCCACAAATCAATGCAATGGGTAAATTGAATTGCCAAAAGTAGAAGCTGAAATTTACCACTCGATTCTCAAGTTTGTTCTCATTTAATTTTAATCTATTTCAATGCAACGTATTTTACTCACATTTTTATGTGTTCTTCTAGGAGCAAGCGTATTTGCTCAAAATGGAACGATCCGAGGTACCGTAACTGATGGTGAAACGGGCGAAGCCATGATAGGTGCCACGGTAGTAATCAAAGGAACTACCAACGGAGCGGCTACTGATATTGATGGAAAATATGCTATTTCGGTTGCGGCCGGTACGTATACTATTCAGGTGTCTTATGTTTCTTTTCAAACAAAAGAAGTAAAAGATATCGAAGTAAAAGCTGGACAAGTAGTAGTACAAAATGTAAAACTAGGAACTGATGCCAAGGCATTGGATGTGGTAGTGGTAACTGCTAAAGTAGAGCGTAAAGCAGAGGTAGCTTTGCTTACGATGCAAAAAAAATCAGCTTTGGTACAAGATGGTATTTCGGCTCAGGCTATTTCCAGAGCAGGAGATAGCAATGCTGCCGGGGCCATTAAGCGGGTAACTGGTGTATCGGTTGAAGGTGGAAAGTATGTATATGTACGTGGTTTGGGTGATCGTTATACCAAAACTACTTTGAACGGTGCAGATATTCCTGGACTAGACCCCAACCGTAATACGGTGCAAATGGATTTATTCCCTTCTAACTTGATTGATAATATGGTGATTTTGAAAACCTTCTCACCTGATCTTCCAGGTAACTTCACCGGAGGATATATCAATATCAACACAAAAGATTTCCCAGATCGATTTACTTTCCAAGCTAGTGCAAGTTTAGGTTTTAATGACCAGGCTACTTTCAATTCAAACTTCTTGACTTACAACGGAGGTGGTATTGACTTTTTAGGATTTGACGATGGTTCTCGCTCTTTGCCTGTATCTCGCGATGATCGTAATCCTGATGTAAATAATTTTAGCCGTGATTACCAAGTACAAACTAAATCTCCTTTCTTAAATCAGAGCTATTCAGTTTCAGTAGGTAATCAAATTAGCCTTGGTACTAAAAAATTTGGCTATATCGCAGGTTTATCTTACCGTAAAACAAACCAGTTTTTTGAAAGTGGTCGTTTAGGACGATTTAGTTTGGCTGGTTTTGTACAAGATTTAGATGACTTGAACCCTAACTATAATGTAGTAAACAAAGAGGCAAATGAGACAGTATTGTGGGGTGCTTTGTTGAACTTGTCATTAAAGTTAAATGATAGAAATAAAATTGGGTTGAACTTGATGCACAACCAAAATGGTGTGACCGAAACTCGTACACAGAGTGGATTTTTGGATCAAGACCCCGCAAATACTTTTAATAGTTTTGCATTAGATTTTCAAAGTCGTTCTTTGAGTACTGCTCAATTGAAAGGGGAGCATGCTTTTGGTAGTAGCAAAGAAAAGAAACCAATTTCGTTGGATTGGATTTCAGCAGCTACAATCTCTTTGGCTAGTCAACCTGACTTACGATTCTTTGGTTATGATGTACAGCCTGATGGAACAGTATTTATCGCTACTAACCGTAACCAACAACGCTTTTTTAGAAATTTAGAGCAGTTGAATATTGATAATAAAATCAATTTAACTGTACCGTTTAAAATCAACGGTAATGATAGTAGATTTAAAACAGGAGCTGCTTTTACTCTGAAGAATCGTGACTTTAAGCAAACCATTTTTGATTATGGAACCTCTGGAACCAACCGATTTGGTCAGGTAGGTCCTGATGGTACTTTTGACCCAGCGGTTTATTTCAATTCACCTGATTTAGGTATTAACAACACCACACAGTTTAGAGATAGCTACACTGGTACTGAATCAATAATTGGCGCTTATGTAATGGGAGACTTAAAGTTGACCTCTAAATTTAGAGTGTTGATTGGTGCTCGCTTTGAAAAGACTGATATTGAAGTAGCGAGTGATGACCCATTGTTGACGAAGGGTATCTTGGATAATGCTGATATCTTGCCTGCATTGAATATTACCTATGAGTTGAAGAAAGATATGAATCTTCGTTTGGCTTATGGTCGTACGTTGGCTCGTCCAGTATTTAGAGAATTGGCCCCTTATGCAAGTTATAACGCAGTAGGAGGTATTGTAGAAGTGGGTAATCCTAACCTTAAGCGTTCATTGATTGATAATATTGACTTGCGTTGGGAAATGTATCCTACACCAGGTGAGATTGTTACATTGAGTTTCTTCTACAAAAGAATTCAAGATCCGATTGCAACGGCGTTTTCTATTTTTGCCCCAAATGCAGAGATTACCTGGTTGAACCAAGAAGATGCAACAGTATTAGGAGCTGAGTTAGAAGTTCGTAAAAGATTAGGCTTTATTGGCTTGAATGACTTCTCTATTGGAACCAATATTACAGTGGTAACTTCTGAATTGAATATTGTAGAAGATGAATTAAACGTAATTCGTTCTATTGATCCACAGCGTATTACTGACTTAGCCTCTAAGGGTACTCGTCCTTTGTTTGCTCAATCTCCATTCTTGATCAACGCTTACTTGAACTATGCCAATGAAAATAATGGATGGCAAGCAAGCTTGAACTTTAACATTTTTGGTCGTCGTATGGTAGTTGTTTCACAGAGAGCAGTGCCAGATGTATATGAAAAACCTCGTCCTGCTTTGGACTTTACATTGAAGAAAAGCTTGAATGAGAACTGGAAAGTGAGTTTCCGAGCCAGAAACCTATTGAACCCAGATTATCGTCAGGAAATCGATTTTAGATCTTCTACTTCAGTATATGATTTATCTAATCGCGGACGTACTTTCTCACTTGGAGTTACTTATCTAATTGAGTAATACGCTGCATACATAAGATATATAACTAGAAGGTGCCTTTGATAGGGCACCTTTTTTTGTGTAATTATTTAAGGAAGGACATGATTATCTAGAATCAATAGCCAGTAAAGTATCATAAAAAAACGCATAGCTCATACAAACTATGCGTTTTCGAGTAAATTATTGATATGCTTCTCTTTGTATGTTTTGTTGCGAAATGCCCGAGGAGCCAGGCTAAACTATGTTTTTTGATGATTAAGCTTAGGAATAAAATTCTCAGGTTTTAGTCGGTATAATAACTCAAGATCAAAATTAACTCTTCAATTGAGTTAGCCATTTCACGAATAGAATTATACCACGAATCCTGAGCTTTTACAAAGTAAGGTTTATCACCTTTGGCGTGCCATATTTTCTTTATTTTGGCTTGTAGTTTAGGTGCTTCGGTAGCCATTTTTAAAAAAGCATCAGCGAGTAATCTTTGGCTAGTTGCATCTAAGTCTTTTCGTACTACTACAGGACCGTTTACAATGGGTTTAGAAACCCACAGTACTTTTAAATCTTCTTTTTTTAGTTTTCCTTGTTTGATCAATTTTTGCAAATCATCGTAAGAACAGGCACCCACATCTGCTTTATTTTGGAGGATTTGCATAATGGTATTCTGATGATCATTACCAAAAGTAACCTCTTTGAAATGCGACTCGGTATAGTTTAACCCAAGTGAGTTAAAATATAGACGTGGAATTAAGTGACCAGAGGTAGACGTAGGGTTTACAAACTTGAAAGCAATTGTTTTGGCTATGTTCTTCTTTTTGATGTCATCAATAGAGTTGATTTTGCTTACAGAGTTGTTCTTTATAATACAGCTTTTGTAAGAAGTAGGAGTTTTTCCATCGCTTGATATAACTGCAATAGGCTTGATATTAGCCTCAGCAGAAGTAAGGATGTATCCAAATGTATTTAAAAAAGCAATGTCTACCTTTTTGTCCTGCAGCATTTCAATTAACTGCTTATTCTTTTCGGGTAGTATTACTTCTATTTTACGATTCAACTTGGTTGATAAATAAGCAGCGATGGCTTTGCTGGCGTCTTTTCTTACCGCAATATTGCTCACATCAGTACTTACTCCCAATACCAATGGCTTTTGGGCCCAGGCGCTATTTCCTCTCAATAGACATGCACTTACAGCTACTATAAGCACAAGTTTGATGTAACTTTTACGTGTGAATTTCATTGATGAAGATTTTAATTTCTTTGGGGTAATCTACAAATCAAGCCACAACTAACAGTTACTAAATGGTTAAGTTATGTTTATGATTGAGAGGCGAATATGCTCAAAATGAAGCTCGGTAAAGATGGGTGAAATTGGGACATTTGAATAGAGAATATAATTAGAATAACGCTGTGATACTTGCTGAAAATGAGGGATTAAAAAGGATGTAATAAATGAGCAAACAAAACAAAATAAAGTTAGTTGGTAGTGTATGGGAAAAAAAATATTGATTACTGGTGGCACTGGATTAATAGGGAAACGCCTGACTCAGTTTTTATTGGAAAAAGATTATTCTGTACGATACCTTAGCCGAAGCAAACGGAGCATAAAAGGAGTAGAGGTTTTTGAATGGCATCCACAAGAAGGTAAAATAGACAAGGAAGCCTTTGCAGATATAGATGGTATTGTTCATTTGGCGGGGGCTGGAGTGGCGGATAAACGTTGGACCGATAGCCGCAAGAAAGAAATTTTAGAAAGCAGAACCCAATCAACGACATTATTGGTGTCTACCATAGAAGCATTAGGCATTAGTCCAGAAGTATTTGTAGGTGCTTCGGCGATAGGTTATTATGGCATAGATACTGGTGAACAATTGCTGGATGAGTCTAGTCAGGCAGGAGGAGATTTTTTGGCAAATGTGACCAAACAATGGGAAGAAAGTTCAGAAGAATTTACGAAGAAAGGAATTAGAGCAGTAAAAGTGAGGGTAGGGGTGGTATTGAGTACCGAAAGTGGGGCTTTGCCCAAGTTGCTACAGCCAATTCGTTTGGGTTTAGGTGCTCCTCTGGGCAGTGGTAAGCAATACCTTTCCTGGATTCATATTGACGACATTGCCCGAATCTTTTTGTATGCTTTGGAAAATGATCAATTGCAAGGAGCTTATAATGGTGTGGCTCCCAACCCAGTAACCAATGCTGAAATGACAAAAATGATTGCATCTGTGATACATAGGCCTGCATTTTTACCCAATGTACCGTCGTTTATGCTTAAAATAATGCTGGGAGAAATGGCCTCTATTGTAATAGATGGTAATCGGGTATCAAGCAAAAAAATTGCAAATAGTGGATTTGAATTTAAATTTCCCGATTTGAAACAAGCTTTGGAACAATTGCTGGATTAAAAACTAATCAATCCTTTGTGCACATCTATTTTGGTGAGTTTTCGGTTTGAATCAAAGTGAAACTTAAGTAACCATTTAGATTTCATCATTACACTTTCGCGCCTGATAGCAGTAGATGCCGTAATGTAATAACCTGATTCATTGGGAGTAACTGCTGAAAATGTGAGTCTTTGCTTTTTCATAAAAACTGTGACTGAATCGGGAGAAATACCTAAAGGGACTCTTTTGGCTACAATCTTTTTTGCTGAGTCCTCATTTAGTCCCTGCCATTTGAGCAAGTCTGGATCTTTATAAGATATAGGATCCAGACAACTTGTAGCAATTACCCCAATCAATAAAATGTAAAGTGTTGTTCGTGTCATTATAGTTTTTTGTTTGCAGATAAACCAATTTAAGGGGATTTGGTTGATTGATGGTTCATTACCTCAAAAGGGATTGTATCCATACTAATAACCCCAATAAGACTATTTGTTTTGGGTGCATTGGTATTATTAGGTTTTACTAGTACCTGAACTCCGTTTTTTGCAAAATGATTGAGTAAACTCAAAAGGCTTTGGTTGGACTTTATCCCGCTATTTAAATACTTTATGGCTACCATTGGCAGCATAATTCTTTTGATTCCATCCTTTAAATTATTTTTGCAACCTAACAGAAAAACATTCAAATTTAATGTAGAAGCCAAATGAGTAACTTCGTCAAAGTTGAAGCGCTCGGCTGTGTGTTGATTTGGAGCTTTGACCACAATTTGTCCATTTTCTACTGGGGCTAGTATAAATATCAATTTTTTACCCTGCTTGAGTTGTTTGATTTGATCCAAGAGTTGATTTTTACCTGGAGAAGAAAGTACCACATGTTGATCCCCAAAATATCTGGTGAGTTGAAATTTCGTAGCATCACTTGTTTCCAATGAAATTACCACCATATCCGAACTTTCAAGCTTTTTACTTTTGAGTTGGTTTACCAGACTATCTACCTGAGAATGATATTGATAAGGCAATGAAAACTTAGGAGCGATATTGATGAATGCCTTAGATTCGCCATTAATTTTTTGCGTATTTTTCTGACACCTATTGAAGTTTAGGGTATAAAAGGCATTGTTTAGTCTATCTACTTTTAAAGCATCCACAATTTCCTGAGGATTATCAGTTTTGAGTTTTTTGCGATTGGCATATTGTACCATCACTTCAGATATCTGATCATCATCTGTTAGGTCTTCCTCGTTCAAGTCTATCACTTCTTCCAATAGGCTTTTTATATTTTCTTTGGCTTTGTCATTAGCGAGGTAGTTTTTTAATGATGATTTTGAGGCTGCTGTATTAGTTCCTGATTTCACCCCAGTTGCTAATTCATTGCTTGCGTATTTCCAGTCGTCAAAAACCTTTTGTTTAGAAAAACTTCTACTTCCTGAAAAGAAACCGTCTGAATGTTTGAGGAAGTCATCTGAGTGACGAACGGCATTACTTCCGAAACTTACTACATTATCAGCATTACGGACACAGCCTCTCAATAAAGTATCGGCGTTTCTCCCTATTCCTACAAATAATACCGCCAACGCAGCTACCAATTTGCCTAATTTTGACATAATGTTTTAAGATTAGTTTTTGTTTGACCTTTTACCAAATAATTACGAAATGCATTGCCATAAGATTAGGAAGGTAGGCAGCATTATTTACTTTATTTTTTCTAAGAAAATTACTTTTTCAAGACAAGGGTAGATTTAGCATTTTCTTTAATTTTTTGATCGCTAAACCACCAGTAAAGCTTTTTGCCAGTTGCATAGGCTTCTATTTGATCTTTTTGGTGAGGGTGAAACGTACGCGCGGTAGTACCTCCATTAATTACTGCCAGTACTTTGTCATTGTCCGCCATATCGGCTACCATGCGCAAACAAGCCGAAAACGAAATTTCTTGTGGTTTGTCATAAGTATACAACGAACGATACAATGTTTCACCAGAACCAGCCATGGGGCGAGGTACTACGCCTAACCATTCTTTGCCTATGCCATTTCTTCGAATAGGGTTTATGTAAGCGATTTGATGGTCTTTGCCCCAGGTCCAATTGTTTAAATCTGCGCCATATTTTTGAGTAAGCTCTTTTTGGGCTTGCAAACCAGCCTGAATAATTAAATCCTCTATGGTTTCTTTTTTGTCCTTGGTCAGCACATTATCGATCCAGCTGGCTTTGTCTTCCAAAAGCATCTTCTCTACTCGTTCTTGCCAAAAATACCAAGAGTCGAGCATAAACATCATAAGCTCTTCTCCCATTTCATCTTTGTAAATTTTTTGAGGTAATATGCGGTAAACATTCTGAAATATAGTGGCTCCAACCGATTCAATTTTTTGATGAAAATCCCACTTTTCTAAAATAGTGGCCATTGCCTGCGTTTCCTGGTTTTTTTTCAGAGCTTTTACCAACGTAGGGGTTATCTTTTCTGCCAAAACGTTGTAGTCATCCCGTTGATATTGCCAGTGATCATCTACCGTAAATTTAGGTTTGCTCTTCATGAGTTGCTTCAGGCGAGCATATCTATAATAAGGAGAGTAGTAGTTAGAGATGTAGTAAGGATAATCTGCTTTAACTGTGTTATGATTGGCATTACCAATCCAGCCAGTAGTTTGCGAGTCTTTGTGAGGCAACGAGTCAAAAGGTATGATGCCTAACCAGGTGTCTTCACTACTGGTTACTTTCCAAGGTATTCTGCCTACTCCAGGTTTACGTTTGGGCACTCTACCAGTGGTATACCAGCCAATATTGCCATCAACATCGGCAAGTGTAAAATTATTATTGATGATAGAAGTCTCCTTAATATACTCTTTAGCTTCTTTTACTGACTTAGCCTTGAGCAAAAAATCTATGCCAAGGTTTTCTCCCATGTTTTCGTAAGCTGCCCAGCGCAAAGTCATTACTTCTTTGGTTTTCATTTCTGGTAAATGATCTGAAATGACGATGCCCCGTTTGGTCTTGCGCAGCGTTAATTTTTCTTCTTTAAAGCCATTTTCAGCTTCTTTATCCTTGATTTTTAGGGTTTCGGTTATGACTTCAAAAGGAATAGACTTTTCACCTTCCAAGTAGTTTTTTGAGTTGGCAGGATCTACCGTTTCGATGTATAAATCTTTTACATCGAGATAGCCGTTGGTGAGCCCATTAGATAAATACTTAGATCGCCCGATGAGCAAACCAGGAACTCCAGGCACGGTAACACCTACTGCCCGAATATCCCCGGCAAATAATCCTACTGCGTGCATAACTCCTGGCAATGTGCGTGCATCCAAGTGAGGATCGCTTGCCATAATGGGCTTGCCGCTAGCCGATAGCTCGCTACTTACTGTCCAATTATTACTACCCCAAGTCATGCGGTATAAGTCATCGCCTGCAAAAGCCATGAGTTGTTGGCCATGTGTGGTTTTTAGGGCGATTTTACTACTATCTTTTTGAGTACTATCTTTCGTTTCCGGCCTGAAAGCCAATGAATCGGGTAAACGATTAGGGGAGTCGAGGTTGGTATTGATGGGATACAAGGTTTTAAACCTTTCTAACCCAAACTTTTCGATCAATAATTGAGCAATTACCTCTGTTTTGAGGTTTGACCCAGTTCCCCAGCCCATATAATACATGATAGCCAATGAATGTTCGATACTCCATAAATCGGGCTTGAGGCCTGCCAACTTGAATTCCAAAGGAATGTTTTTGCCTCGTTTAATGAAGGCATTGATTCCATCAATATAAGCTTGGGCAACTTCCCGGCTTTCCTTATTAAGGATTTTGGCGTGTTTTCGGGCATTACGGGCATAGCCCATGGTGCGAGCGCGTACATCCAATGGTTTGGCAACTTCACCAGCCAGTTCAGTGAGACGACCCTCAGCAAACATGCGGGTAAGCTGCATTTGAAACAGACGATCTTGTGCAGTGATAAATCCTTGGGCTTTGATCAAATCCAGGTAATTGTTGGCATAAATATAAGGCATGCCTTTTTCGTCTCGATAAACTGTGACGTCTTTTGAGATTCCGTCCAATGTAATAGTGCCGTCTACCTGATATTTGTTGCTTTGATTGAGGTAAATATAACCTCCAACTGCTACTATTACCACCAACAAAATGATGATGATTAACCCTCTCTTGATATACTTCATGATTTTTCTTGCTATTGATCGATAATGCAATTATAAAGTTTTTTGATCGGGTATTGCATTAAAATAACAAATTATATTAGTGGATAATATGGTGAGACTTGTTGAAAGTTTTGGGGTTTGCTGTTTGATATGCAGTGGAGTTGCCTTTATCAAGATTGGATTCAATCATTTTATTTCAATAAAAGTACTCGTAGATTAATATTAGACTAAAATAAAATGCTTCTATGTTAAATTATAACACAAAAATGCCTTACACGTTATTTGAATGCGGTTTTTGTTTGGTTTTGAAAGTGAAAAATTTAGCTTTGTAAGCTTACTGAAATGACCCAAGTCTTCAGAAGTAGAAAATGATACTTAGTAAATTGATTTAAAACTAATCAGAATTATGGAGAAAGATCACGAATCAAATCCCCAGCAGCGAGACGAAGAAATCAACCGCATTCGCAAATCCTTTACCCGTTCACAACGCCCCTGGAACCAAATCCGAAGCTCCGATTCGTGGGGTATTTTTAAAGTGATGTCCGAATTTGTCAATGGTTACGAAACAATGGCCAAAATAGGACCTTGTGTCTCTATTTTTGGATCGGCACGTACCAAACCGGATCATCCACATTACAAGAATGCTGAGCTGATTGCTGCGAAGTTGGTAGAGCATGGGTATGGAGTAATTACAGGAGGAGGTCCTGGGATTATGGAGGCAGGAAACAAAGGAGCCAAAGAGGCCGAAGGAAAGTCGGTAGGTTTGTGCATCCAACTTCCGTTTGAACAAGGCAACAACCCTTATATTGATCCTGATAAATTATTAGACTTTGACTATTTCTTTGTGAGAAAGGTCATGTTTGTGAAATACGCCCAGGGTTTTATCGTAATGCCAGGAGGAATGGGTACTTTAGATGAGCTATTTGAAGCTTTGACGTTGATTCAAACCAAAAAAATCGGTAGCTTTCCTATCGTATTATTTGATAGTAGTTATTGGGGAGGTTTGATCGATTGGTTGAAAGACACAGTAGCAGCCAAAGCTCATAACATCAATCCTGAGGATTTGGACTTGTTCAAATTGGTAGATGATGTAGACGAAGCGGTGAAAGCGATTGATGATTTCTATGGCCAATACAATCTATCGCCTAACTTTTAACCCCTACATTATTGAAAAATACTTTAATTGTGGTACTTCTGCTAGCCGTTTTAGGGTTAGCAGGGTATATTTTTGTCAACGAATCACAGGCTTCCGATACCATTCCAACCAAAACGTCATCAAAGGTGCTTACTGGGGCCATTTCATATGCTAGTGTGCCTATTCCTGAGCAAATTACTTTTGCAGGAGAGAAAGTGCCACTCGATGATCCAGAAGTAAGAGAACGTCTTGAAATGGAGCTGGTACAAACTGCTTATCGTCATAGTCGTACGATTATGAATCTAAAGCGTGCAGGACGATGGTTTCCGCAGATTGTCCCTATTTTACAAAAGAATAACATCCCTGAAGATTTCAAATATATAGCAGTTGTTGAGAGTAATTTACTCAACCTGATCTCAAAAGTAGGAGCTACAGGGTTTTGGCAATTCTTGAAAGCAACTGGCAAGCAATATGGGCTAGAAGTGAATAGAGAAGTAGATGAGCGCTATAATCGTTTAAAGGCTACCGAAGCCGCTTGCAAATATTTGAATGATGCACATGGTATTTTTAATAACTGGGCACTAGTGGCAGCTTCTTATAACCGAGGAATGGGAGGGATACGCAGTAATGTAAACCGACAGAGGGTAACTTCTTATTACGATTTGTTCCTGAATTCCGAAACTGCTAAATATGTTATCAGGGCAATTGCTGTAAAGCTCATTTTTGAAAACCCCACAAAATATGGTTTCAATATTCCGGAAAGTCAGCGATACAAACCCATCGACTACAAAAAGGTAATAGTAGATAGCACCATTCCTGATTTGGTAGATTTTGCAGTACAGCAAGGCATTACTTACAAGATGCTCAAAGTACACAACCCTTGGCTACGCCGCAAAACATTGACTATTAAATCAAAAGATAAGACGTATACGATTTTAATTCCCAAAGGGGTAAAACCCAACAGTGCCTTTCGTCAAGAAGATATTCCAAAAATTCAATTAGGTTTCTAATCTAAAGAGTAGGTATAATCAGGTTTATGACTGACCTGCACTAAAGCAAGAACTCCACCGACCAAGATTGGCCAATGGAGTAGCTTTGGGTTATGGTATAAGATTTTTGATGTTGTTGCGTCGAGTATTTACTTTATTTGACGAAAACCTCAAGTGTTTTGTTTACTGTTTCGTTACCTAATTTATCGGTACCTCGAACTTTAATCGTTTTTAAGCCCTTCGTACTCATGAGAATAGGTTTTGAATATTTCACTTCTGCCGAGCCATTAATAGAGATATAGGCACTTTCAATTTCAATATTTTCGTCCCTGGCTGTTACAAACAAATAAGTACCAGTAGAGTATACAGAGGTAGTTTGGGTGATATCATCAGCGGTAATTTTACCAATTGGAGGAGCACTAAAAGAAATCGCAACTGAGGGGCCTTTGTTATCTACAATTACGAAAAAGTCTTCTGCTACTCGGTTATTTACATTATCTAGTGCGTAATACTCTATTTTGTGATATCCATCATCACTAATTCCAAATGGTTCACGATAAGGGTTTGCCCTTGCTCCGTCTACTTTAAAACCTGTACGTTTGATACCCGATTCGGGATCTTTAGCTACGATATTAATCAAGGTTTTACGATTAATAAATATTGTGTCATTTTTACGATACACTGGGCCAGTAAAAGTATGCTTGATGGTAGGTAAGGTCAAATCCAAAAACATGTTTTCATAAGAATCATTGGTTTCAAATGTGCCACGGTTTTTTACTCGGTCCAGCGCAGTATATTTAATACTATGGGTACCTTCACTTTTTACCAATGGGAATGGTTCACGATATAAACGCTCCAGTCCACCATCTATAGAATAATACACTTTGTCTACCCCAGATTTATTGTCGCTGGCAGTCAAACGCATTTTGGTACGGCTTGAAATAAATACCCTACCTCGGTTTTGGTACTGATCTCCAATTACCTCTGCTACAATCTTAGGCGCGGTCTTATCCAAGTAGAAGGTATAAGTTTTTTCTTCTTCCTCGTTTTTTACGCGATCTACGCTAAGGTAAGTTAATACATATTCACCTTCGCGAAGGTTTTTTAGAGAAATAGGTCCCGTATAAGATTGAAAGGGTTGTTCGTTGAAACGATAACGAGTCACTGCTACTCCCGAAGCTTGATCCCTGGAAATCAACTGAATAATAGCACTCGGAGATAAAATATCACCTTTACGATCGCCAGTCACTCTATGGTCAGTGGTAGGAGCATTTAGGTCAACTCTAAACTTGGTAAACTTAGGCTTTTCTACATTTCCAACTTTATCTACCCCGTAAAAAGTGACCGTGTATTCTTTATCTTCATTGAAGTTTATTGAATCTTTATGAGCTACATAAGCAGCACTATCTATTGAGTGATAGGTTTTGCGAACACCTGACAATTCATCCTTGGTTATAATCTTGGCGGTTAATCCTTTACCAAAAAAAACTTTGCCTTCAATTGCATAACGTGGAGCATTTTTAAGTTCAATAACAGATATAGGATCAGCAGCATCGGCATTAATTTCAAACTGAACTTCTTCGTTAGGGTTAGCATCTTTGTGCCCGATGAAGTGTTTGCCTGGACCTTCCCAATACATAGGATCAGAAAATGATTCCATTTGTTTGGTTTTGCAATAGTTCAGACGATGCATATCCGAACCATCAGGTTTGGAAGAAGCAAATATGTATACAGGCAAACCTACTTGCCAAAATACTCTACCTTCTTTATCTATGTAGATTTTCTTTTGATGAATACGTTCACGCTCATTTACATCCCGGGTTACGATGGGGGTATTGGGAATGTTGTCGAGTTGTTTTTCTAAACTATCGGCTAAAGCACGAAGCTTTTGAATGTGTGCCTTGACAATAGAACGTTGATCAGTTTGAGCTAATGTAATCTTTGAAATTAGCAGCAATGCACACACGCCCATCCAAGATACTTTCCTAAGGGTTCTAAACATCATTTTTTTGTAAGTTAAAGTTCTATTTTCCTTCCTGTTCGAAGATCAGATCAATCAAATACCAAATATTGGAGATGGCAAGAATAAATTCAGGTCACTCAGTCGTTGGTTGCTGCCAATATTAGGTAAGCGAACGAGTAACTATCAGTTTATCAACAGAGCCTATTCAAAGCAAATTTATGCTTTTAAAGTACACAATGCTACGAAAAAGTATTCTTAACCAAAACAGTGAGGGCAATTTATTAAATGTATTCTAAATCTCAGTTGTTTAGCCCCTATAAAATGATGAGAAGGCCAGATATCAGGAAAAAGGACATAAAAAAAGACCTTCAATTCTATAAACTAAAGGTCGGTTTTTTGAAAATGTTAGGTTTTGTAGAAATCCCTTAATTGACAATTGTACTCAAGTGATTATCAATTGAGTACAATTTTAATTTATAAAAACTAAGCATTTCTTACATCAAAATTCACTCCATTATCTGAATAAATCAGACTTAATGCTCCCCTTTTTTATAAAGCGTTGATATTGTTTTTAACATAGAACAACGTGACTTCTTTGAAAAAAAATGAAAATTAAATGTGTTTTTGAATAAAATAATTATATTTGTTAAATCAAGATTAAGTCGATATAAAATTCTGATTTATAGGGTTTTATAAGTTGAAAAGTGTTCGAAAATGCACAATTTTAAATGATGATATTGTTTCGAACACCTAGCGTACAAGTTGATTTCAAACGAAATATTAACCCTGATATTTATTAGAAAAGAGTCAGGCTGGGTAAGCATATCAAAGCGCATGTACTTACCCTAATCCATCGCGTATTTTTATGTTTAACTTTAAATATTATAACTCATGAAAACTTTAGATAATTTTAATGAAGAAACTATTCTGTCAGCTGAAGAGAGTCAAACGATTCAAGGTGGCCTCGTTACCTTTTTTGGACAGCTTTTAGATCATACAGTTACCTGAGTAAGTGACTAAGTCAAAATTTTAAGAGCCTTGGTCTTAAGAAAGTAATTTTTCTGAGGCCAAGGCTTTCGTTTTCGTATAGTATTACCTATAAAGCTTGTTTGGGAAACAATATTTGATAGCAACCTGGAATAAATCCCAATAAGCAGTTTTTGACAACTTTACTATTGCTCAAAAAATTATTTTTGTAGTAGGTCATGACCATGAAGGGCCTGCTTACTATAAAAAAGTTATAAAAATATTTCTATAGATAATACTCTAAACAGCAAGAGTAAACGATAGAATGGGTTAGTTTAGCAAAGTCTTCTCTGATATTATTAGGGAGGACTTTTTTGTTTAATGTAGAAGGTCAAATGCGGTAATAATTGATTTTAAACTCTCGAGCTATTTTCTTTGTTATCTGGTAAACTATCAATAAACCAATTACTAAAAACTATCATGAAAAAGATTTTCATCAATCTTATGTTGATTGCTAGCGTATTTGCTTTGACCTATTGTGGAGGCAAAGGAGGTAACAATGAAGGGACCGATACTACCCAGGCTACTGATACTACTGCCACAAACAGTGATACGACCAGTACCACTACGACCACCACTAAAAAATATAAGCTGGTTCCAGTAGAATCACCGGCATTTGCTGATGCAGAGCTGTCTATCAAGAATCTTGAAAACGACGCCAAACTCAAAGAGGGAGAAAATACCTTCGAATTTGATGTGAAAAATTACAAGTTAGGTGAACAAACACCTGATGCTAAGGACAAAGGTTTGGCAAATTCTGGCAAAGGACAGCACATTCACTGGATTTTGAACAATGATCCATACTCTGCACATTATGAGCCTACATTTAAGAAAGACCTGAAAGCAGGAAGTTATGTAGTATTGGCGTTTTTGTCACGTTCTTATCACGAGAGCGTTAAAAATGGTAAGTCTTATGTAATTCGTAAGTTTTCGGTAGGTGATGCTGAGCCTTCAAAAGCAGATTTTAAAGCTCCTCATATGTTTTATAGCCGCCCCAAGGGAACTTATAAGTGGAATGCAGGCGACAAATTGTTGTTAGATTTCTTCTTGTTGAATGTAGAGCTTAGAGCTGAAGGTAATAAAGTAAAAGCCACGATTAATGGCGAAGAGCATATGATTGACAAATGGCAACCTTATGCCATTGAAGGTTTAGAAGCTGGAAAGGTAACTGTTAAGCTAGAATTGATTGACAAAGATGGCAACGCCATTGAGGGGCCATTCAATACTGTAGAGCGTGAAGTGACTTTAGAAGCTGCTACTGCCGAAGCAAAATAAGAAATTAGATTTTTATACAATAAAAAACCTCTGAGTGAAAGTTCAGAGGTTTTGTTTTTTAGAGTGTACCAAGCTAGCGTTTAATAACTAATCGTTGGGTTCGGACACCTTCTTTTGGAGTAACCAACTTGTAAATGTATACCCCTGTTTTTAAGTGAGTGGTATTAAACTCTTTGAAATGATGTCCAGCCTTTAATTGCTCTCCATTAATAATGGTTTCTATCATTCTACCTTGCAAATCGAGTAACACCAGTGTTACTTTTCCTGGTTCTTTTGAAGTAAAATGAATTCCATTTTTGCGATCTGCTGGGTTGGGATAATTATAAAAAGGTAGACGTGGAGGATCTGGCTTGAATTTCATATGACTATAGTCTGTCATTCTATTGGTTTTTGCTTGTTCTCGCGCAATCCTGTAAACTATTTGTGAAGCACTTAAATTACTTTGGTTGGGTAGTATTAGTTCATATCCCCAGTCTACTTGACCTTTAGGGCAAGTAGGAGGTGGATTTGTTTGTATGTCATAATCAGGATCCCACCTATTTACTTCTAATTTGTTTTGTACCCAACCTATTAAATCAGGTAATGATATCACGGCACCATTACCGCTCAAACTAACACTTCCGCCTACTCCTGACAAAAATGTAAAAACATCTCCTTTACAAATATCCAATGCAACACCTGTAGGCTCCAGCTGATTGTTATATAAAGTAGCCTGCGCTGGGTATCTAATACTAAATTCACTTAAGGGTGTTGCTGTTTGATTTCTCAATGCACAAATTCCTGCTACTGAACGATCGTTTTTTATATTGAGTCCACCTGCTTGATGATGAATATCCGTAGCAAATAATTGAAGTGAAGAGTAATCGAATATTTTTTGGGTTAAATCAGGTGTATAATTTGGTAATCCAACTTTAAACGAGGCCCGATTAGTGATTGCGCCATGTGCATACGCTCTAAAGCTACTGCCATTTTCAATTTTTATTGTACCTGCTAAATCTGAACTGGGCCAACTTGAAACTTGATTGGAAGCAATAATTGTAAGGCGACTACTATTGAGTATGTTTATATGAGCACCATCTTTAACTGTGAAACGCTCACATTGTACAATTACATTAGTGTTCATGTTGAGTGTAGTAGTTTTACCAAAACTTCCTAAAATAAAAGTTTTACAAGTGATTTTAATGGCCGATAAGCGGTATGTTAAATTGAATGGCGTTTCCAAAATATTAGTAGGGTGAACAGTCGTAAACTTTACGCTTTTACTAGGGTAATAATATTCACGTGCTAGTCCTGTAATGGTAGTATCAGCAATAGAGTTAGCCATCCATATTGTATTGGGAGTGCTTGCATCTTCTTCAATAATCGGCATAGAATGGTTTTGACAATTGATTTGCCCCCAGCTTGCTTGACTAATTAGCCAAAAGGCACAACAAAACCATAAAAAGAAGGGCCAGCGCCCTCCTTGATTTATATTCAATACTTTCATAGTGATTTTCTCCTTATTTTTTGTGGTTTTTTACTACTTGCTTTAATAGTTCTTCCATCTTTGCCATGCGCTGCTTGAGCTTATCCAATTCGGTTTGCTTGGCTTTGAGTTGTTTCTCTTGCTGTAGCGTATAAAGTGTAAGCTCCTCTATTTTTTCCAACAGAGTGTAATCCATTTTTACGGCATCTATAAAACCATCTTCTTTGATTTGTTTGGCGCTAGGCACCCCTGGTAAGTGCTTGTTTTTCTTGATATAAGTCCCTAAGTCTTTCAAAGTAAGTAGCTTATAGTCAGGCTCAAAAACATAATCTGGAACATTACCCTGACTCATAAACTTAACGATACCAATCATATGAAGCTCTGGGCTAGTGCTACTAGTGCTGGTAGTACTGGCATTGGCAGGAGGGGCACCGTGCGTAATGTGAAAGTAAGTTAAAGGATCGTTATGTGGATTGCCTTGGTTATCGTATTGCTGACGACTTATTTTAAAACCATCGGCATTGGCGTATACTTTCCAGCCATCACCAGCAGGGTCGTTTGGACTCTTAATGTCTATTTTCTCGGTTTTTATATCATTGGCAGTAAGCGCACCACCTACTCGTAAATCTCGAGTAAACTCAGCATATGCCTTGAATAAATTAAACTCATGCGTATCCAGTCCTGAGCCAATTTTTGATTGAATCTTTACATTATTATAATGTCTGACAAAGTCTTCTTCAAAATGAGTATAAGAAGTGCCTGCACCTGATACTCTAAATGCGTGCGTTGGAGTCCAGTAAGTAAAACCCACTCCGTGTGAATTTCCGTTGGCATCACGGAATTTTAGCCCTCCTGCTACTGGATTATCTACAAGTAAGTTGATCTCTCTGGCCTTTATATTGACTTTTTTATCATCCATTACTGTGATGTCTCCATATAGTTTGACATCTCCCCTAAGTTTTGGATTAGTAAAGTCTGCACTAAAGTTGTTGCCAAAATCTACATTCCCATTGAATTGCACGTTTCCATCAAAGGTTGTAGCAGCATTAAACGTGGCCGAACCGTCAAAAATAGAATTACCAGTAGCACGAAATTGTCCCCCGCTTTCTATCTTTAGCGTACTGTAGAATCGGGCAAGATTGTAGAAACGAGCAGTACTACGTGCTCTAAGCTCTCCTTTAAATTCAGCTAAACTGTTGACAGTCAGAGGGCTGGTACTAGCCAAGGTGACCCCAGCTCCAGAGAAATTTGCACCACTGGCATAAAGACTTCCATTTAGGTGAAGGTCTCCAGCATTTGATAAATAAGCTGCATACGTAGAATTTCCGCTCACATCCCAACGCCAACCATCGTCTGTTGAGGCAATCGTACTTCTAAAACTAAATAGGTCTTTGGAGTTTTTCCACATAGACAAACTTCTGGTATTATCATTAGTCAAAAAACGGATGCTATTTCCATTATTAGGATATGGTTTGACAAAGAAGACATCTGCTTGAACGATTTGTTGGGGTGGAAGAACAGGAGTAACCAAACCTTGCCCCCAGGAAAACATAGCACAAATGCAAAGCAATGCACCAGTGATGAAGAGTTTTTTGTTAGAAATCATCATTTTGATAAATGTTAGTGATTAAAATTAGTTGTTTTTATTTCAGGCCGATGTTTGGCGCTGATGGGACAAAGAAAGGGGAGGAATAAGGGTAGAAACGAAAATTTACGCCCTACAAAAGCCCTACGTATGGTATACAAAGACTCAACAAGGATTTTGATTTGTGGTTAACTGTCTGATAATGAGGAGTATATGGTGAGTCAAGTGATTTGTCAAAAATGAAATGTTTTTTTGGATGAAATAATTGACTTATGTTTAAATAAAGGTTGACCAAGATTGAATGCAATGAATCAAAGCCAAAACATTCGACCCAATAGCAAGCAGGCATATTATCATACTGCTTATGTTTTTAGTATTTTATTCGTCGTAATCGGAGTAATTTGTTCAGTTATTACCCTGTATGAATTATCAAGTAAGCGATTGTTTTTATCCTTGGGAAAGCAGGCACAAGGTGAAGTAAGGGGATATTATAAAGTAAAACCTGTGAGAGGATCAAAAGAGACACCTAAGTTTTATTTAACTGTAAAATTTAAAACTCAAAGTGGCACTGAAGCAGAGGGGGGATTTGAGTTTTTAAGGGGGAGTAACGTGAAAAAATATAAGAAGGGAGATAAGATGAATATCAAATACCTCCCTTCAAAGTTTTATAAAAAGAAAATCATACGTTTTGACGAGGCGACTTTTTGGAACATCTACTATCCTAGCATTTTGATGATTGCTTTGACGGTAGTAAGCTTTATTGTCTGTTTAATTAGTCGCAAAAAACGGAATCTCTAAATTATTGTCTTGCCAGAATCTGTTTTCGGTGAGCATCTAGTTTAAGTAAGATAAACAACAGAATAGAGAACGACCAGAGTGATGATCCTCCTTTACTCACTAGTGGGAGAGGGATACCTACTACTGGAAACAAGCCTATAGTCATTCCTATATTGACGGCAAAGTGAAAGAATATAATAGAGGCTACGGAATACCCATAAACTCGAACAAAGGTATCTTTTTGTCGCTCGGCTATAGTTACTATTCGGGAGAGTAGAAGCAAATACAGCGAAATAATCACAAAGCTACCTATCCAGCCATGTTCTTCTCCTATAGTACAAAAAATGAAGTCAGTACTTTGTTCAGGCACATAACCAAATTTAGTCTGTGTACCCTGTAAATACCCTTTGCCTGAAAAACCTCCTGATCCAATAGCAATTTTAGATTGATTGACATTCCAGGCTTCTTTACGGTTTTCCTTTTTGCTAGGCTCAATGAGTACCATAATCCGCTTGCGCTGGTAAGGCTTCAAAACGTCGTGTACAATATAACTAACACTAAATATGTAGCCAGTAACCAATAGAGTTGCAATAGAGATGATAATGCCATTACGAGTATGACGACCAAATATAAGTAGGCCAATTACAGTAAAAGAAAGTACGCCTATCATCAGATCTCTTACCCCCAAGATCAACGTCAGGAAAAATAGGATAGCTACGCTAAAACCTCCCAATAACATCCAATGAGGAATGATTTTTTCGCGATAAAGCACAAAGGCAAAAGAACCAAATACCATTGCAGAACCTGTATCTCCCTGAATGATAATTAATACTGCTGGCATAGCAATGATGATTCCTGCTATAATATAAGTATCAAGCTTTTCCAGTGTTTTGCGAGGAATGCCCAACCCAATACGGGATAACCCAAATACTTGCTCAGAGAAAAACCATACAATACGGCCAAAGAAACCTAAATTTTGAGAACGAGGAGCCTGGAGAAACTTTGCCAGAGCAAGTGCAGTGGCAAATTTGGCAAATTCGGCGGGCTGTAATCCAATACCTCCAACCATAAACCAAGACTTGGAACCATTAATAGTAGAACCCACCAATAGCACCAACACCAGAGCTGAAATCATGAGTATGTAGATAGGAAAAGCAAAAGCCTCATATACGCGCATATCGACTACCATGATGATAATAATCAGTACAATGGCTAAACCAAAAAATGCCAACTGTTTGGTAGAGCTTAGCGAAAAAGACATAAGATTTTGGTGCGTCTCAGGTTTGTAAACCGCCGCAAAAATGTTGAACAGTCCTATAATTACCAGTGCGAGGTATAATAAAACAGTAAGGCCGTCGAAGTTTATTCCTGATTTTGAATCTTGTTTACTCAATTGATTAAGCTTTTATCTATGACCATTTTTTCAGTAGAAGGACGAACCGTTTCCCCTTTTAAATATCGGGCAATCATCAGGGTAGCAATTGGAGCCGCTAATACCCCCCCAAAACCACCATTCTCAACATAAACTGCAATGGCTATTTTAGGATTGTTCTTGGGAGCGAAAGCAATAAATACAGAATTGTCTTCTCCATGTGGGTTTTGAACCGTTCCTGTTTTACCACAAATTTCTACGCCTGGCATAATAGCAGTAGGTGCTACAGTACCTGCTAGCACTGCCCCCTGCATTCCTTCAATAATTAAGGGGAAGTATTTGGGGTCAACAGTTACTTGATGTTTTACTTTATATTTTGCCAGCTTTTCTTTGTTTTTGCCAATGCCTTTAATCAGGTGAGGGGTGTAATAATAACCTCGATTGGCGATAACAGTGGCATAATTGGCAATTTGTAAAGGAGTTACCCCCAATTCACCTTGACCAATGCTTAGTGAGTAGATGTTAGAGAACTTCCATTTCCCTTCTCCAAACCTTTTGTTGTAAAAAGATAACGAAGGCACATTCCCTGCTTTTTCGTTGTTTAAGTCTACTCCAATTTTGGCGCCTAGTCCAAAACTAAGCAAATGTTGTCGCCATTTTTTAAATCCTATTTTTCCATCACTTCCCTTTGATAAGGTAGTAGTACTATCGTTGATAATGAGTTTATTTTGATAAATAATACGTCGGAAAACATTGAAGTAATAAGGATTACAAGAGTGCTGAATAGAGCGTTGTAAGTCAGCAGTAGGGTGCCAGTGACATTTTACGAGGCTTTTGTTACAAGCAAACACTGTTTGGGCAGATATTACATTTTCTTGTTGTCCAATCAAGGCCTGCACAGTCTTAAAAGTAGATCCAGGAGGATACTTAGAACGAATGGCACGATTAAACAAAGGCTTATTCTTATTGATAGCCAAAGGACCGTAGTTTTTAGAAAACTCTCGCCCAGTCAATAAATTAGGGTCATAAGACGGTGCCGAAATCATGGTGAGTATTTCGCCTGTATTAGGTTCAATAGCCACTATAGCTCCTCGTTTGTTGCGCATTAGCAATTCTCCGTATTGCTGAAGCTTAAGATCGATACTTGAAATCAAATCTTGCCCTGCGACTGATGCAGTATCATATTTTCCACTTTTGTAGCGACCTTTTTCTCGGCCTCGAGCATCCACGTATACCATTTTTACCCCTCGTCTACCTCGCAAATGTTGCTCATAAGAGGCCTCTAAACCACTAATACCAATGTAGTCTCCTTGCTGATAATATTCTGTAGTATCTCGTTTAAGGCGGCCTTTACTTATCTCTCCTATATAACCCAAGGCATTTGCCAGACTCTTGTGGGGGTAAGAGCGTACAAATTTAGATTCTGCTTTAAAACCGGGGTAATCAATGAGTTTGTCCTGAATTTTAGCAAAATCACGAGAAGAAATCTGTTTTAAGAATGTTTTGGGTTTTGCTCCCTTTTGGAGTTTTACCCTTTTCATATTTTTATGAAATTGAGCAAGGGTAATTCCTAGTACATTACAAAAAGCTACCGTATCTTTTATTTTAGCTTTTTTGAGATCTACCATCAAATCATATACAGGAATATTAGAGGCAATCAAATCCCCGTTTCGATCATAAATCAATCCTCGGTGTGGGTATATTTTAATAGCTTTGATGGCGTTACTTGCGGCTTTAATCTTATAATCACTAGCCAATACCTGAATCATAAACAGCTTGATCAGGAAAGTAAGACCAGTAGCTGTAAACAACCCAAGTATTATCCATTTTCTGCTGTCGTTCATGCGTTTTTGGTTACTTTTCTAGGCGATAAATATTGTATGATAATAATAACAACCAGTGTAAAAATCGTGCTAAAAAAGATTTTTATAATGGTGTTAAAGAAGTATTTAAAATGAGCTACTTCTATAAAGAAAATGATGCTGTGATGAAGGAAGGTTAAAATGAGGGCATAAAGGCCAAACCTTAAAAAACCCATATCGCGAATTTCGTTTTCTTCGCCTGCATTTTTTGGAGTCAAAACCTTGATAATAAACGGCCGCACGAAGGCAATAAAAACACAGGCGGCACTTTGTATTCCCCAGGTATTATAAAATGAGTCAATCACAAAACCCATCACGAACCCCAACAATAACAAAACTTCTCGTTTGGTATCGTGTGGAATATTGAAAATAAAATTGATATACAAAAAACAAAATGCAACATCGAAAAGGTCTAAGTATTTAGCTACAAATACCTGTAAAACGACATACAACACAAAAAATACAACCTGGCTTATTATTGTTTTATTATTCATCTATATCTTCAAATGACTCTTTCTCGAGCTTTCCTTGTTCTAATTTTAATCGATTTTTGATAATGTATACATAAGACAACTGATTGAACTCAGTAGATAGTTGTACATCAATATCAAAAAAAGTTTGTTCTGATTTAAGGCTTACTTTTTTAATCACCCCAATGGTAATTCCGGGTGGAAAAGTACTGTTATAACCTGATGTTATGATCGTATCGTTTTTCTTGACATCCAAGTGACGAGGCAAATCCAACATTTTTGCTTTAGAAGGATCTCCACCAGCCCATTGTACATAACCCAACGAGTTATTTTTTTTGACCTCTGACGAAATCCTCATTTTTGAATGTAGGAGTGACACTACCACCGAATAATGATCAGAACAGGATTTTACTTTACCTACAACACCTTCTGGCGAAATCACTCCCATACCGGGTTTGACACCGTGAATTCGACCTCGGTTAATAGTGATGTAGTTGTTACTTTTATGGGTTGAGTTGTTTACTACTTTGGCTACATCAAATTGATACTGATTTACAATAGATGAGTCACGAATAGCTTTTTTTTGACCCTGTGTAGGAAATTGTTTTTTAGATACCAGGTATCTCAATTGAGCATTCTCCTGAGCCAGTTTTTTGTTTTCTTCCTGTAGGTTAAAATATTCCCAAACACTGTTAGAGAAGCCCAATAGTTTACCAGTATATTCACTGGAAATATTATAAAAAATAGTATTGTGGTATCGGTTTCTGCTAACAATAAGGATTAAACAAAAAATCTCTAGCAGTAGAAATAAAATTGGTGTCCTAAACCTCTTGATTAATAAAAATAACGACTGCATATATCCCTTCCTCTTTCCTGTAACAGCTTGTATAAAGCAGTATTGGCTTTATGATAAAGTAAAGTGCTAATATACACCATCTATCGCCTGAAAATCAAGCAATAATCATTTCTTCATCGCATTTTAACAAATCGCTTCGAAGAAAAAATTTACAGGAGTACACTAGCACTTAAAATTTGCGTAATCGCACTATTATTTATTTGTGAGTACCTGTTATCTGACACTTACAAATAAATAAAGTTTATGTCATCAAGACTGGCTTGTAAGCTTCCAGGTTTTTCAAGGCAATTCCTGTACCTCTTACTACTGCTCTTAATGGATCATCGGCAATATGGATAGGTAACTTTGTCTTAAGAGCCAAACGTTGATCCAATCCTTTCAACAAAGCACCTCCACCTGTAAGGTAGATACCATTGTTGTAAATATCAGCCGAAAGCTCTGGTGGAGACATCTCCAATGTTTTAAGTACACCATCTTCTACTTTTGAGATAGACTTGTCAAGACAAAATGCAATCTCTGAGTAGCTTACCTTGATCGTTTTAGGAATACCAGTCATCAAGTCACGACCTCTTACTTCATAATCAGCTGGAGGATCATCCAATTCGGCCATGGCCGAACCTACTTCCATTTTGATACGTTCGGCAGAACGTTCTCCAATCAAAAGGTTATGCTGACGACGCATATAGTTCAGAATGTCCTGCGTAAATACGTCTCCTGCGGTTTTGATTGATTGCTCACATACAATACCTGAAAGGGCAATTACAGCAATCTCGGTAGTACCCCCTCCAATATCTACAATCATAGAACCTACTGGTTCGTCAATATTAATTCCAATACCAATAGCAGCAGCAATTGGTTCGTGAATCATATATACTTCACGTGCACCACAGTGCTCAGCAGAGTCTTTTACCGCTCTTTTTTCTACTTCGGTAATTCCAGAAGGAATGCAAATTACCATTCGGTAAGAAGGGGTGAAAAATCTACTTCCAGAGTTTATCATTTTAATCAACCCACGAATCATCTGTTCAGCGGCGGTAAAATCGGCAATTACCCCGTCTTTTAGTGGGCGGATAGTTTCTATTTCTCGGTGAGTTTTTTCGTGCATCTGCATGGCCTGCTTGCCGATTGCAATCACTTTACTATTCTTTCGATCTATGGCAATGATAGAGGGTTCATCAACCACCACCTTGTCTTTGTGGATGATAAGGGTGTTGGCAGTACCAAGGTCGATGGCGATATCGCCAGTAAAAAAATCAAATAATCCCATGGTAGTCTAACAAAAAATTAAAAACTTTTAAAAAGTTAAATGGAATAGCCAACAGTAACGTACAAAATTATTGAGGTACTGATTTACTACATCCGTAAATATATGAAGAAAAACTTTAGCAACATAAAAGACAACGAACGTGCCTAAAAAAACAGGTGAAATTACCTAAGTTCTTATACCGCCTGATTATCAATGCTTAAAGTGTCTTACTCCAGTAAATACCATAGCCATGTCGTGATTATCGCAGAAATCGATTGATGCCTGATCTTTGATAGACCCTCCAGGTTGAATCACCGCAGTGATGCCTGCTTCGTGGGCAATTTCTACACAGTCAGGGAATGGGAAAAAAGCATCAGAAGCCATTACTGCTCCCTTAAGATCAAATCCAAAATGGTTTGCTTTTAGGATTGCCTGCTTAAGCGCATCTACTCGTGAAGTTTGCCCTACACCGCTGGCACACAGTTGGTTATCTTTCACCAACACAATGGTATTAGACTTGGTATGCTTTACGATTTTATTGGCAAACAACAATGCTTGAACCTCTTCTTGAGTAGCTTCTTTTTTAGTCACCGTTTTTAAATCGGCAGCAGTTTCCATACTCAAGTCTCTGTCTTGACCAATTACCCCATTCAGTAAAGTTTTGAACAAAGGCTCGGTAGGCAGATTGGTTTTCTTTTTAAGCAAAATGCGTTTTTTCTTTCCTTTCAGAATTTCAAGGGCATCGTCACTAAAATCAGGTGCAATTAATACTTCAAAAAATAATTTGTGCAATTCTTCTGCAGCGTCTTTATCTACGGTTTGGTTAGTCACGATTACCCCACCAAAAGCCGATACTGGGTCACCTGCCAAAGCGCGTAAGTAAGCATCTTTAGAAGAACTACCCGTAGCTATTCCACAAGCATTGGTGTGTTTTAGCACAGCAAAAGCTGTTACACTGGCATCAAATTCTTCCATCAAAGCCACCGCAGCATCAATGTCTACCAAGTTGTTGTAAGAAAGCTCTTTTCCGTTGAGTTGATCGAACATTTCGCTTAAATCGCCATAGAAATGTCCTTGCTGGTGTGGGTTTTCACCGTAACGTAACGTCTTAGCTTCGCGAATGCTTTGCTTAAAGCGAGGAAGCGCAATGGCTTCGTCAGCGTTGAAGTAATTGAAAATAGCAGTATCGTAGTGAGAGCTAATGTCAAATGCCTGGGCAGCCAAACGCTTACGGTCGGCTAGGGTAGTGGCCCCTTGATTTTGTTGAAGTAAGGTTTTAAAATCTTCGTATTGTTCTCTTGAAGCCAACACAGCCACATCTTTAAAGTTTTTGGCAGCAGCTCTGATGAGAGAAATTCCCCCAATGTCGATCTTCTCAATAATGTCGGCTTCACTTGCGCCAGAAGCAACTGTGTCTTCGAAGGGGTACAAATCTACAATTACTAAATCAATAGAAGGAATGTCGTATTCGGTGATTTGGTCAGTATCTTGAGCTTCGTCACGACGCGTTAGTATACCACCAAAAACTTTCGGGTGAAGTGTTTTTACTCTTCCTCCCAAGATAGACGGATATCCAGTAAGATCTTCAACAGCATTGACTGGTACATTTAAATCCTGGATAAACTTTTGGGTACCACCAGTAGAGTATATTTTAACACCAAATTGGTTGAGCAATTTGACTATATCGTCTAGTTTTTCCTTGTGAAAAACAGAAATGAGGGCAGATTCTATTTTTTTCAATGTAATCTAAGATTTTGGGGGTTTGTATATGCCTGGATTACAGTTATTGTAGCATAACTCAAATGAAATTACACAGGGTCTGATTTTGTCAACAAAACCAATTATGTAAGTACTTTGAAATAGATAACAAGTAACTGCTTGAAAATTAGAGCTTTATACTCTAATCGAGTCAGGCTTTAATTAAGCCGCAAATTTACATGTTTTTTTATTGATTGGATAGCTTTTTCACCAATTGTTCTACTACTTCTGGAAAGTGTTGATGTTCAAGTACTTGCACTTTTTTAGCTACATCAGATGGTGTGTCTTCTGCTACTACTGGGCAACTCTTCTGAAAGATGATTTTTCCTTCATCATAATGCTCATTTACATAATGAATCGTTATACCTGATTCATTTTCTTGATTAGCTACCACTGCTTCGTGTACACGCATACCATACATACCTTTGCCTCCATATTTGGGGAGCAATGCCGGATGAATATTGAGAATTCGATCAGGAAAAGCGGCAATCAGATTCTGGGGGATTAGCCATAGAAATCCAGCAAGTACAACAAGGTCAATTTGTTGTTTTTTGAGAGATTGTACTACCTCGTCGCTGTGATAAAAACTGTCGCGATGAATTATTTGAGTTGCAACTCCAAAGTTTTGGGCTTTTTCTAAAACCAGTGCTTTGGGTTTGTTAGAAATTACCAGGGTTACCTGAGCCAGAGAATGTTGTGCAAAGCGCTCCATTATTTTCTGAGCATTGGTTCCTGTTCCAGAAGCAAAAATGGCAATGTTTTTCATGTGTTTTTAGTCCTTTTACCTCATTGATCCGCTTCGCTTATTGCTTCGCGATGCATTGCAGAGCAATAAGTATTCTCATACTTGCGAAAATAATAATTCATGATTGCTCATCAACCACTATTATGTGTTGCATTGCGGAGCAATAGAGCAGTATAACAATCAACCGAAGGCGTAACAATGAAATATTAATAATTGATCAAAACCATACTGAGCACCCCAATGAGCATAATGAATTTACAAAAGTGGCTCAAATATCTGTATTCTTTTTTGGTATCGGCGCTTCGTAGGCGAATAAAAAGGAAAAAAAGTGAGGGAAGTACAAATATGACCAGATAAAGTATAAATAGGTTACGATAAACAAAGAGGGTAGAAAGCAGTATGAGGGTAAGGATACCCATAAAAATATAAATCACGTTTTTGGTGCGTCGTATCCCCCAAACAATGGGGAGGGTTTTGCAGCCAAAAGTGGCGTCTCCTTTTACATCTTCCATATCTTTGATGATTTCTCTTACCATAGTAATGAAAAAAGCAAAAGTGGAAAAAGTAAATAAAACCATCTGTTGTTTTTGATAGTACACTGCCATTACAATAACGACTAGGGCTGTAAGTGCAGCAATAACAGTATTGCCCACCAATGGTAAGCGTTTGAGCTGGTTAGAATACAGCCAAAGTAAAAAACCTGCAATAAAATTAATAATACCAACCTTGAGGTTTACCCATAAACCAATACCAATACCAATTATATTAAGGGTAAAATGGGCACCCAATGCCACTCTTCGCTGAATTTTATGGCCAATAATAATTCGTTGAGGTTTGTTTACCCGATCTATCTTAATGTCATAATAATCGTTGATGATGTAACCCGCGGCAGCAATGATAACAGTAGAAGCGCTGATTAAAAAAAGAGGGAATTCAAGTGCGGTTTTGAGTAAAGGTTGCTCAGGGCTAATTAAGAATAGCTTCACCATGTATTGGGTAAAGATGATGATGACCAGGTTTTGCCATCTGACCAGTTTAAAAAAACTTGCCCAATAGTTTTTATGAGTTAATGTGGCGCTGTTTTGGTGCATTGGAATTATTCAAAAATAGAAAAGCAATATGTTTTACTTTTTTACAGGTAGAACAGACTGATGAGGCTCCGGTTTAATATTGCAAAAATACAATTTTTTTGTTAGAAGTCATCTCGACTTTTCTATTATTCATTCAATCGAAAAAGGATTTGAATCAAATCGTTGAAGTCTTGGGCAGGAGTGAAAGTTCGATCTGCATAAATTGTAGAAAGTACTTTTAAGTAACTTGGTTTTTCGTCTACCAAAACATACTCAAGCAATAAATTGCCATACAGTTGGTCAATGCGTTTGTTTTCTAAAATGGCTTGTCTGGCTTCAGGTTTGAGGTAATACCTTTCTACGGTATTTACAAAATTACCTTTATCAGTGATTTCACGTTGAGACGACTTTAGTTCATAATTGAGCGTAAGGATTATGTCTTTGAAGTGTTCACATAAAAACATGAGGTCTTGTTTGCCCATACTGGATTCATCATAAGTAATGGCAAATCCATTGGCATAAGGAGACGCAAATAGATGGATTTGAATATCAGAAGTGAGCTTTTCTTGTTTGAGAAAGTAAGCTTTAGCCACTGATTCTAGTAGAGAAATATGTTGTTGATCAGTAAGCCATTCTTTATAAGCATTTTGCTGAACTTCAGTACGTTTGAGGAGTTCAGTAACCAAGGGTTGCTGAGGATTGGGACTGGAAGGGAGTATTTTTTTTATAATTTGGTCAAAAAAAGATGACATATACAAAAACATTAATTATTTATGCAGAATTACCTGTCGTGAGTTTGAGAAGAACTCAGGTTTATTTAAAGGTACAAATTAAACTATAGATTGTTGATAGTTTGTTACTAATACGGAAAAATCTATGTTCAGAAAAATATTACTTGGCTTTTTTGTATTACTCACCGTGTTGGTAGTTGTGTTGGTGATCAATGCTTATCGTACGTCTTCTCGTCAGATAGAAGTAAAGGCGATACCTTCGGTGGATATACCAGCCAATGCCTTTGAGCATTTATCGAAAGCCATTACTCTACGTACGATTTCTTACAGCCGAACGGCTTCAGTAGATACCAATGCCTTCAAGGGACTCCATCGTTATTTCAAATCTACTTTCCCTCTGGTACATAGTCAACTGAAGCGTGAGGTCATCAACGAACTTAGTTTGTTATATACCTGGAAAGGGACTGATTCTCGGCTTAAACCTGTCTTGCTAACAGCTCATTTGGACGTAGTGCCTATAGAAAAAGGAACTGAGCAAAACTGGACACATCCTCCTTTCTCTGGAAATATTAACGGTGGGTATATTTGGGGGCGAGGTGCGCTAGACGATAAAATGAATGCTTTGGGTATGTTAGAAGCTGTTGAGTACCTGCTCAAAAAAGGGTATACCCCGAAGCGAACCATTTTGCTGGCTTTTGGCCACGATGAAGAAGTAAGCGGATATCGGGGAGCACAAAAGATAGCTGACCATTTGGCAAAGCGAAATACAAAACTTGAATACGTATTGGACGAAGGCCTTTTTATCCTGGAAGGGCAAATGCCAGGAGTTGCTGCACCTGTGGCCTATGTAGGGGTGGCTGAAAAAGGGTATGCCAATGTCAAAATCAGTGTGGCATCGCCAGGAGGACATTCTTCCCGTCCTACTACTCAAACTGCGGTAGGTATATTGAGTCAAGCCATCGTAAATCTGGAAAAAGAACAATTTGATGCTTCCATAGAGGGTGCTACTAAAGAGATGATGGACTACTTGGCACCCGAAATGAGTACCCCTTATAAATTGGCCTTTGCCAATCGTTGGCTGTTTAATCCAGTCATCAAAAAAATTATGCTAGGCAAGTCCACTACCAGTGCAGTGCTTAGAACCACTACAGCTCCTACTATATTGAAAGGAAGCCCCAAGTCAAACGTATTACCAGCCAATCCATCAGCTATCATCAATCTACGCCTTAAACCAGGAGAAACCAAAGCAACGATACTGCGGCACTTCAAAGATGCTATTGGCGATGATCGGGTAAAAGTGGAAATCCAGGCAGATGAGTTTAATCTGCCAGTGCCAATGTCTGATTTGCGGTCCAAGAGCTTTAAAAATCTACAGAAAACCATTCGTCAACTATTTCCCGAATCTGTAGTGGCTCCTGCGCTTATGGTAGGTGGTACTGACTCTAAATATTACCGTGATCTTTCCAAAAATATTTTTCGTTTTACCCCATTGCTTCTTCCTGTCAAAGACATTGATGGGTTGCATGGCACCAATGAACGAGTATCTAAAAAAGGTTATCAGCAACTCATTCGCTTTTATGTACAATTGATTAAGAATAGTGATTAAGTAATAAAGTTGCTCCATAGTTCTCGTCTACCCTTGCAACCCTAAAAGACTGATAATGTCATTTACATCAAATCTTGTTTAGTCACTAACCGACAGATGTAAATAACCATGCAAGTCAAATTAACAATTTTAGGAATACTTTACTTATTGTGCTTTGCCCCTTCAAACTTAATGGCTCAAACCACCAAGGAGTCAAACCCAAAAAATAATCTAGTCATAGAAGGCACCGTGTATGATCAAAGCACCCGTAAACCACTAGAGTATGCAAGTGTGGCTTTGGCCAATAATCAATTAGGGACTGTTACCAATGTACAGGGAAAGTTTAGGCTTTTGGTGCCTGAGAAATATAAAGAGAGCTTTATAAAAATCTCGTTTATTGGCTACAAAACGGCCAATTATAAAATCAGTAAAATCACCAGCCAGAAAAAATTTTGGCTCCCTGAAGATCCTCGTATGTTAGCAGAGATAACTTTTCAAGGACTGAAAATCGCTACCATTCTAAAAAAGGCAATTGCAACAATCCCTGACAATTATTATCAAAAACCTTATACCACTGAGGGGTTTTATCGCTCTGTTAGCATAAAAGATAACAAAGAATACATTGCCATTGGGGAAGGGGCTTTTGAGGTGTATCAGACACGCCCTACCCGAAAGAATCAAGTGCTCATGAATAAAATGAGAGAAAGTCGTCACAATTTATTTTCCAGGTATTTTACTCCGTTATTTGGTACTTCTACTTTACTTGATTTTGATATTGTAAATCGGCCAAACAAAAACCAGCTTTTAGGTAAGAAAGGATTAAAAAGCCACAATTTTCAAGTAAAGGCAGTAAAGCCTTATAAAGATTCCAAAGTATATATAATCACATTTGACCAGAAAGATAGTTTCGAGGGAGTAGGATATACAGGGGAATTATGGATAGATACTAAAACCTTTGCATTTGTGTACCTTGATATTGCATTGAGTTCTCGAGGTGTCAAACATTACAAAGTCAAAATGGATAAAACCTGGCGTTTACATTTTAGGGATTTGGGGATCAGTTATAAGCTATTGAGTAGCCGTATCCGGTATTATTACAAAAAAATTAAGGATGCTTATTACTTACACCAAATCAGCTCACAAAGTACACAACATCATGAACATTGGGGGGTATATAATTTTGAAAAGAGTACCAAAGCAGATTATCTCGTAACCGCCTATCACTTTGAGCGAACCCAGCCATTTTCTAAGAAAGAAGTGGCTAAATCAAGAAAATGGATGCAAAACCAACCTTCATTTTTCAATGATATAAAACCTGACTATTGGAATGCTTACAATATTTTGTTGCCTGAAGTGTCTTATGCCGATGTTGCTAAGCAACTAAAAGTGGCTAATGAGGTGCTAAAAGAAAAACAACTACAAAAGGAGTAGTAGACATAAGCCCTATCAGTATAAATAATAAAGGCTTTTAAAGCCGTGAAAAAGCAGGTATTCACCTACTCAATATATATTTTCAACCGTAAAGATAAAGTGTATTACTTAAATCAAACTTTGTTTAATAATTAACCGATCAACAGAAATAATAATGCAAGTCAAGTTAATAATTTCAGGAGTCTTTTATCTATTGTGTTTTACATCATCCAACTTAATTGCTCAAACCACCAAGGAGTCAAACTCCAAAAATAATCTGGTTATAGAAGGCACTGTGTATGATCAAAGCACCCGTAAGCCACTCGAGTACGCAAGCGTGGCTTTGGCCAATAATCAAATAGGAACCATTACCAATGTACAGGGAAAATTTAGGCTTTTGGTGCCTGAGAAATATAAAGAGAGCTTTATAAAAATCTCGTTTATTGGCTACAAAACGGTCAATTATAAAATCACCAATCAGAAAAGTTTTTGGCTTCCTGAAGACCCCCGAATGCTGGCTGAGGTAACTTTTCAAGGGTTGAAAACCGCTACTATTCTCAAAAAAGCTCTCAAAAAAATTCCTGACAATTATTATCAAAAGCCTTATACCACTGAAGGGTTTTATCGAGCGACATCACGTAAAAATAATAAAGACTATATATCCATTGGAGAGGGTGCCTTTCGTGTGTATCAAACCCAACCTGCCCGTAAAAATCAAGTGTTGTTAAAAAAGCTAAGATCAACAAATCATGAATTATATGAGGGCTTCACTCCTTTGTTAGCAACTACTACTTTGCTGAATCTTGATGTTGTAAATCGCTCGAAGCGAGTACGCATTTTAGATAAGAAAGGCTTAAAAAATCACGTTTTTCAGGTAAAAAAGGTGGTACCTTATGAAGATACCGAAGTATACGTCATTACATTTAATCAGAAGGACAGCTTTAAGGGTGTAGGGTATAAAGGAGAGTTTTGGATAGACAAACACACCTTTGCTTTTGTGTATTTAGATTTTGCATTTAGCCCTAAAGGTATTGGTTATTATAAAGAGAAGTTAGAAAAGTATGAGCGCTATATGCTAGACGAATTAGGCATTACCACCAAGTTATTGAAGTATCGCCGCCAACACTACTATAAAAAGATGGGAGGGAGGTATTATTTACATAGAGCAAGTATAATCCAAACCAAGCAGATAGATCGTTTAGGAATGTACAACATTAAGGATGATTATAGGGTAGATTACTTGGTAACGGCTTACTACCCTGAACAAACCAAGCCATTTCCCAAAGATGAAGTGATAAAGTCTAAAAAATGGCAGCGGAATCCCTATTCATTTTACGAGAGTGCAAAACCTGGTTTTTGGAATGCTTATAATATTTTGTTGCCTGAGGTATCTTATGCCGATGTTGCTAAACGACTAAAAGCGGCCAATGAAGCGCTAAAGCAAAAAGAGAAAGAAACCAAGCAAGGGAAAGAAAAATAGCGATAAAAAGATTGATTGTTTTAAGTTGAGCCTGTTCGAGTGAAGTTGAGCAGGCTTTTTTATGTAATCCCCAGAAAGTGAGAGTTTTAAGCGATATTATTCCAGTCAAAAACTTTCTTTTTTCCGATTTTTTTTAGAAGTTGTGAGGGATAACTTTGAAGTCGAGATGACTTCTTTTACTAAAAACTTACACATCACGAACATGGCAAGAGAAAAAACGAGTTTAGAGCAAAAACTCGATAGCTTATACAAGAGCAGGCAACTCCTGATGGATCGAATTGACAAAAAATCATTGCAGATCAAAAACACTTACACTCGAGGCATATTGTTTTTGGTAGCATTT
Organism: marine bacterium AO1-C; assembly: GCA_001890965.1. Classification (GTDB taxonomy): domain Bacteria; phylum Bacteroidota; class Bacteroidia; order Cytophagales; family Microscillaceae; genus Microscilla. Next base: position 345,483 of record MLAY01000011.1, read on the forward strand.
TCGGCCTTGATTTTCTTCCGTGATTTCAAACCCTCTGCTTGGGCAGACGCTTATAAATCCTTTACTAGCTGGGAAAAAAAGTATGATAAAGGTTTACTGAAAGGGGTTTCTTACCGAGACTTCTTGAATAGCCAAGATTCTGTTACGCAATTGAATCGTTATCGTATTTTGCAACTCATGGATACTTCTGCTTCAGACGATTCACCTATGTTAACCTACTATCAGCAGCCCAAACAAGGTATTTTGTTAGATAGTTTATCCGTAATTTCTAAACAATTAGAAAATTTATTGGCCTATCAGAAGATAATGGTAAAAGATTCGGCCGAGCTGCGAAAGTTTTCACAAGACTCGATTGCGGTGGAGAAAAAATTTGCTGGATTGGGAATAGGAGATTCTTCCGCTGTTAATGATTCACTTTTACAAGTAAAAACAAAGCTACTAGAGGATATAGATACTGAAGCTGATGGTATAAGGTTGGATCTGAAAACCAAGGATTCATTGATTGTGTCTCTACTAAAAAAATTAGTAAAAGAATATCCTCCCATTGCAGTATGGACTGACCCTACCAAAAGTATTGATAAGCAAATAGACCTCATTAAAGAGGAATACGATGAATATACCAGAGATAGCACCATTACTCCCTGGCTAACCCTGGATAAAACTGCCAAAGAGTGGCAATGGAAGTATAAAACCTGGAAGGCATTGAATAAAGAAGTTGAGCCTCTTGGACAAGCTACCAAAAAGGATACCACCGCAAAAAAAGACACAACTAATAACAATGCGATAAAGATTCTGGCAGACTGGGAGAAGATCTTCAAACTGCTCAAAGAGAAGGACCAAACCAAGATCAAACAAGAGGTTATCAAAAATGATAGTTTGTTTGACTATAACAAGAAGGAGCTAAAAAAGCACATTGCTACCGAAAAGAACAAACAAGATAAATTGCAAGTGCCTACCGCTCAGATTTCATCTACTAAAATACCATTGCCTCTAAAGCACATCTTACTCATCTTGCCATTGATTTATGCAGGGATGGTGTTGTTGATTCAGCTATTGCACCTTAAGCGTTCTACCTTTGAAGTTCGTACAGTGTATGTAGAACAACAAATAGAAGACTACACCGGAGAAGAATTTTCCCGTACCGATATTTATGGCGATCAACGTGAAATTGATGAAAGGAAAAGCAACTGGCATTACATGAGAAGGTTTGACTTTACCAAGTTGTTTAAAAATAATCCTACCTACTATAAAGATTTCTTTTTTATTGGAGTAAGCTTTCTTTTCTTCATTTACCTGATGTATAAATGGGGAACTTTGATGATTTATAACCCTGGTTTGAGAGGCTGGGGGTGGGGTATTGCCCTACTAAGCCTGATTGGGTATGTTATTTTGCAGATTTCTTATCAACGCACTTCACGAAATGTATTGAAAAAAGAACGAGACGAATACACTACCGAAGAGCAAGAGAAAAGAGAAGAGAAGTTTGGCCTCAATCAAGGGGACAGAGATAGTGGAATCATTGATAGTTAATAACGTAATCATCTGAACATCAGCTTGTTTTTCTAAATGATTTTTACCTTTAGTCGTTGATTATGGAATCGTATAAAATATTTTATTCGTGGGTGATTAAGGTTTTATGCTTAGTTGTTTTGATTGTAGGGGGAAGTGCCTGTCAAAAAAAGATTGATGCCAGTAATGCCAAAACATTCATGACTTCTTCCAAAGCAATGCAGCAATCACTGCCCAAAGAAAAACAAGCTGAATTCGAAAAAGCCATCAGGGCCATTGCATTTACTCATATTGATGTTGGCTACTTAAACGATAAAAATACAGGGAAATCTTTTTCGGTGGAGCTACAAAAAAAACTAGATGGACTTACCTATGACCAGGTTCTAAAAATGGGCAAGGAAATCTTAGAAAAGGCAAGAGTGGATGCGTTGAAAGATGTGCGTCCTCAAGTAGATAAATTACTCAAGGAAAAGGCAAATGCTGAGAAACAAGCGACTATTTTAAAGGCTATTGACATCCAGGAAGCAAAATTTACATATGACAAACCTGATGATGCAGAACTTTATAGCTTAGGATATTCGTACAAAATTGTGAATAACTCCACTATCACGTTGCGCAAAATTTCTCGAGTGAATGTGAAAATCATGAATCCTAACAGCACGAAGCCGTGGTATGAAGTAAGCCGCATCTCGAGTAATATAAACTTAATTATTGACAAACGCCAAGGAGATGATTATGAAGAGGGTTTGAAACCTGGACAAGCCATTGTTTTTACGACTGGAGGCATTGTAAGTTCGGCGTTTAACGCTGATAACCAACCAGATAAAAATGCGACTTTGCAAGTGAAGTTACTGGAGATAGAGGATATTGCAGGTAAAAAATATACTGCTTTTGACTCGAGAAGGCAAAAACAATTGGAGGATTTTCTGAAAAACTATCCTGAGTTGGCTAAATAGCTGTTAGTATAAACACAGGGTTGAAGAGCAATTGGTTTTCCAGGTAAGATCAATTGCTTTTTGCATTTTACCCCATTAGCCTTAACTTGGCTTTTACCAATTACACAACTTATGACCCCAATAAACGGATGAATATTTTTAACAAATCTCTTGAAAAACGACTAAGCAATGCTTCCCCTCTTTTACTTAATATATTTTTAGTGACCATTGTCTTTTGTACCTACTTCTGTGCCTATGGTTTTCGTAAGCCGTTTACAGCAGGTGCTTTTAACCTTGATTTTAAGGTTCCTTTACTCAATGTTACCCTTGGATATAAAACTTTGTTGGTAGTAGTACAAACCCTGGGATATGCTACGGCCAAATTTATTGGGATTAAGCTCATTGCTGAAATCAAAAAGGACAATTTTGTGCTCATTAGAACTCTTGTGTTACTGTTGACCACTGCAGGGGCAAGTTGGATTTTATGGGCCATTACCCCAGCCCCTTACAACCTGATTTTTATTTTTATCAATGGCCTTCCTTTGGGCCTGGTATGGGGAGTAATGTTGAGCTTTATTGAAGGGCGTAAGCATACTGAGTTGTTCGGAACAGGATTGAGCGCCAGTTTTATCTTTGCCGCAGCTTTTAGCCAGCAAATCGGTCAGTCGGTGTTGAAATGGGGCGTTTCTGAATACTGGATGCCCTTTGTAGTCAGTGCTTTTTATTTTGTGCCGATGCTTATCATTGCTTGGTTGTTGGGGCACACACCACCACCCAACCAAGAGGACATTCGCCTAAGAAAAGTGAGAGAACCAATGGATGGTCGTCAGCGTAAGCAATTTTTGAGAAGTTATTTGGGGGGGATAATCTTTCTCATGATTTTATACATGTTGCTCAATGCCTTCCGGGAAACACGGAGTGGTTTTGCCAAAGAGATTTGGGCAGGTATTGACAAAAATGCCAATTTAGCCACCTTTACTCAGTCCGAAATTGTAGTGAGTGTGATCATATTAGTATTGCTGAGTTTGATCGTGTACATTCGAAAAAATGCTCAAGCCTTTTATATTACCTTGATTGGAGTAGGGCTTGGCTCCGCTTTAGTGGGTATTAGCTCACTTTTATATGCTCAAGGCATGATTACTGGATTTGTCTGGATGATTCTCATCGGGATGGGGACTTATCTGGGGTACATTCCTATTGGCTCTTTTCTTTTCGATCGCTTGTTAGCCGCCTCTAACACCAAAGGCACCGTAGGGTTTCTAATCTATATGTTCGACGCATTTGCCTACATTGCCAGCATCTCTATTATGCTTTATAAAAACCTTTCTTTTGCTAAACTCAATTGGGTAAATTTTATGCAAAACTTTGGGTATTGGCTGGCCATTATCAATGTGACTATGCTACTATTGGCACTATTGTTTTTCTGGCAAAAAATTAAAAAACTAGCTACTCAAAGCTAACTTTTTTGGGGACAAATCTATATATTGACGTGAGGAGTTGGTAGCTGGGAGCTGATAGTTTGCGATAGGCTAAAAACTCTTGACTACGAACTAATAAACTACCAACTAAATAAAATATTAACATATAAAACTTACTGTTATGGTACCATTGAGAATATCTGAACAAGCATTAGTTATTGAAGAAAACTGGGACAGATGCGAACGTGAAATTGAGCGACTATGGAATGATGGTTTTATGATTACCGATTTTGACTATGGTGATGGTGTTTACCATGTAGTGATGAGTGCTGGAACAGGCTGGCGTGAGCAGTATATCGAATCTGGCAGAGAATTTCCAGAGCGACATATAGAAGATGGTTGGAATGAAGGTTACATAGTAACCAATATTGCCATTGACGACGAAGAGTGGATTTTGGTATTTACAGCGGGAACCAACCTAAGAGCACAAAGCTGGCAAAGTACGCATAATTTCCACGATTTTGAGGATATGTTTCATGAGCTTACCTATAATGGACAAGCTGTTACAAAAATAGCCTATGACGATGAGGATGAACTCTATATAGCGATGACTGCCGAAGGCCTAAACTGGGAACAGAAAATGTCTAACTGGGAAGATATGCCAGAAGATGTATATGTGGGAGGGCAGCGCCACCGTCCTTATAATAGAAACTATCGTACTGCTCGCAATTCTTCTTATCAACGTTCAGGTGGTCGTTTTGATAGCTACAGTCAAGGAGGGTTTAACTCAAGTCATGACCAACCCATGGTTACTGATATTATTGATCATGATGGAGATTATTTCTTTATCGAATCCTTTGGTACCCCTTACCGTGAGCAACGAATGCACCTGCGTCATAATTGGGATGAGATAGATGCCATTGTGCAACAATGCTGGAACGAAGGACTCTTTATTACCACCGCGGCGCATATCAACAACGAATGGGTATTGGTATTTTCCCGCTAAGAAAAGAAGACTTCCTAAGATACCAAGCCTGCTTATTGACTACTCAGTAAGCAGGCTTTTTTTATTAAAAATTATTTAAGTAGACTTTTTAACATTTTATAGACTTCTAAAGAGGTCTCAACTCGGGAACTGGGTCTTTTTTTTCGTTTTTTAATCGCTTCTTTGAACTCAAATTTTATCGGTTGTTTATTTATTAAAAAAAGGTTCTTATAAGGAGTTACTTTTGTTCTCCATCCTGTATAAACAGCCGTAATTAGTGATTTTACCTATTGATTAATTTTACCTGCTTAATTATTGTTTATCAAACTGTTACAAACTTAAAACCTCTATGATCATTTATCTACACCTTGCTGCGTATTTAGTAATTTTACCTTTTTGTTATAAGTATTTATACTCACGCTATATTACAACATATTATACCACCATACCCATACATTCCACTTCTTAAAATAACTCACTATAGTAAATCCATTTTTCCAAAGTCTTAGACGTGGCAAATAGATTCAATTGCCACTTACTTTAATGCTTTTCAACAAATGGCCAACATACATTGCTGGCTCAAAAGCTTGAAAAGAGAACACTATTCTATAGGTGTTTTAGAGTTTGTGTTGCTACCTGTCTTTGATTGAGGAGTCTTTTACTGCGCTTATTTCTGGGTGAGTCAAGGTGATTTTTAGAGTCTTTATCTGAGGCATAAAAGTCATCTGCTATTCAATTGTATTACCCCCAGTGATGCAATGAGTTTTCCTGAGAATTTCTACTATTAATTAACCTTTAAACATAATTTTATGACATCTCACAAGTATGTTCATTATTTGTTAATCAGCTTAATCGGGCTATGTTTAACAGGAACATCTATTCAAACCCGGGGGCAGAGTATGCCACAACCCATCGACATTTTTGCTGGCTTGGCAAACTCCAGCAATCCGTCGGAGCTTACAGCAGTAGGCAATCGCTTAATTTTTAATGCTACAGGTAGTGGTATAGGCAAAGAGCCTCACCTGAGTGATGGCACAGTAGCAGGTACTACGCTACTTCGAGATATCTTTGTTGGGACCAATAGCTCCAATGCACGATATTTTACTGAGTTGGTTCAGGGAGGCGTGACCTATGCCTATTATTTTGCGAATGACAATACCAATGCAGGAGCATTGTACCGTACCAATGTGGCTGATGGTACTACTGAGTTTGTAGTGAATGTAAACCCATTAGGAAGTACAAGTAGTACTCCTGGAGCCGGAAATGGTGAATTTTTGGTCAATGTTGGGGGAACATTATTTTTTGCAGGTCAAGACCCCTCTGGTCGTCAGGAGCTTTTCAAGAGCGATGGAACAGCAGGAGGAACTGTGTTGGTAAAAGATATCAATACCAATCCTATTGGAGGGTTTACGATGCCGTCCAATCCTGAGAACCTAACCAACATCAATGGTAAGTTATTCTTTACTGCAGATGCTAACTTTAATGGAGGCGCAGGTAATGTAAATCGGGAATTGTGGGTAAGTGATGGTACTACAGCTGGTACGCGCTTGGTGAAAGACATTAACATAGGCACTGGTAATAGTTCCAACCCAAGCAACTTGGTAGAAAGAAACGGGTTATGTTACTTCTTTGCCAATGATGGTTCTGGCGAGGCACTTTGGAGAAGTGATGGAACCAATGCGGGAACCTTTAAAGTACCTTTGCCTGCTGGAACTACCGTAGATGTGACTACTGGTTTGGTAAACTCGAACAATATTTTGTTTTTTGCTGCTACCAATGCTACCCTTGGTACCGAATTATGGATTAGTGATGGAGTAAATACTACCCCTTTTGATCTCAATGCTGGATCTGCTAGTTCTAACCCTTCTAATTTTACCTCAGTAAATGGCACCTGCTATTTTTCGGCCACCAATACTACCGCAGGAACAGAACTGTGGAAAAGTAATGGAACCATAAGTGGTACGGTGATGGTCAAAGATATTTTTGCAGGTGTTTTTGGTTCCAGCCCCGAACAGCTTACCAAAATACAAGTAAGTGCTACCGAAGCAGAAGTGTATTTTACGGCGTTTACAGCTACTGCAGGGCGTGAAATATGGAAAACTGATGGTACAAGTGCTGGAACTGTATTGGTAAAAGACCTCAACCCCAGCCCCAGTACAAACGCTTCAAAAATTGCAGGACTTACAGCAGTACGAACAAAAGTAAACCAAGACGCCTTGTTTTTTAGTGCTTTTGATGGAGATAATAATGTGGGAACTGAACTTTGGACAGTCCCTCCGTTTACTTGCCCTACTGCGGTGATTGCTTATGCTTCTAACACCTTGTGTAAAAACGCAGGTTCGGCTATGGTAGTACTTAGTAGCCCCGATGGTGCAGATTTAACAGGAGGTGTTTATACTGCTACTGGAGGACTACCAATAGATGCTTCTACGGGTGAAATCACTCTTAATGAAAGTCTGGCAAGTGGAGCTTATACCATCACTTATCAAGTAACTCAAGGGGCTTGTAATATTGAAGCAAGTACAACGATTACGTTGGTAGATGGTGGAAGTAACTCTACCGAAAATGTAAATGCTCTTGCGGGTGGTTTTAACTTTAATGCTTCCCCAACTTCTACTTCAGATGGTACTGCAAGTATGGTAATTTCTCCAAATGGCCAATACATTTATGTGCCTGATGAAAAGAACCACGTTATTAAAAGAGTAGAAACAGCTTCTGGAGTTGTAAGTGTGATTGCAGGTTCACTAGGCAACAGTGGATTTATCGACGGAAATGGTACTGCAGCTCGTTTTAACTTCCCTACCGGATTAGCCATTGATGTGTCTGGAACATTGTATGTAGCCGATAAAGATAATCACGCGATTCGTAAGATTGTAGACCCTGATGGTGCTGCCATAGTATCTACTGTTTCGGGTGATGGTGTGCAAGGAGATGTTATTGGAACTACTACCGCAGCTCGTTTCCGTGAGCCTTCAGACATTGCCCTTGACTTTTCTAACAATCTATACATTGCAGATAAGAACAACCACAAAATCAAGAAAATTGACTTAAACAACAACACCGTTTCAGTATTGGCAGGAGCTCCTGTGGGCACACTTTTTCCAGCAGGGGCAGTAGATGGTGCTTCTTCAAGTGCTCGGTTTTTCTTTCCAACCAGTGTAGCTTTAGATGCGTCAGGTAACCTCTATGTGGCCGATCGCCACAACAACATCATTCGTAAAGTATTAATTTCTGATGGAACCACTTCTACTTTTGCTGGAAGCATTGCTCAAACAAGCCCAGGAGCTATAGATGGGGTTGTAGCAAATGCTCGCTTCAATCACCCTGCTGGCGTTACAGTAGACAAGGAAGGCAATGTGTTTGTAGCTGATACCCGAAATCATGTAATTCGTAAAATTAGTGGAGGAAATGTGACAACGATAGCAGGTGCTGGAGTGGCAGGTACTACTGATAATAGTACGGCATTGAATGTACAATTCAATTTCCCTACAGGTGTATTTGCCGACTTAGAGCAAAATGTATATATCAGCGATAAATTGAATGGATGGGTTCGTAAATATTTTATTAATAACCCCAGTGGTAAAGTTACTGCTGGTCAGCAAATTTGTGTTGGATCAAGTGGTTTCTTAACGCTTAGTGGGCATACAGGAACAGTTACCAAATGGCAATCTTCTACTGATGGGATAAACTGGACTGATATAGCCAATACTGCGACAGTTTTAAATTATGTAAATATAAATACTACTACTTTTTATCGAGCATTTGTACAAAGCGGTATTTGTGGGCCTACACCTTCTAATTATGCAGTATTAAGTATTGCAGGGCCTAATGCTCCCATATCTGGCGGCGATCAAATCCGATGTGAGGTAGGAAATGTAACCCTTACTGCAACTGGTTCGACAGATGGCAACTATCGTTGGTATGCTACTGCTACAGGAGGGTTTTCTTTGGGTTCCAATGGATCATTTATCACTCCTTCATTGTCAGTCGGCAGTCATACTTTTTATGTAGCCATTGCTGGAGCTACTTGTGAAAGTGCTCGAGTACCTGTAAATGTTACGATCAATATGAAGCCTACGCCAGTAGTAAACGGAGCCACCGCCATTTGTACTGGACAAACCGAAATCTATACGACAACCGATAATGCTGGAAGTATTTACAATTGGGAGATTACCAATCCTACCCTTGGTACTATTATTAATGGGCAAGGATCTTCTACAATCACAGTTGAATGGAATGGTACACCTGCGGTAGGAAGCTTAACTGTAACCGAAACTTCGGTAGATGGTTGCTCGACCACGTCAGCTCCTTTAAGCATCACTTTCAATGCCATAGCTGCCAATCCTTTAGTTACAGACGTATCGCGTTGTGGTACAGGCACAGTAATACTAAATGCGTCAAAAGCTGATGGTACCCAACCTTTTGCAAATGAGTTATTCCGCTGGTATAATGCTGCTAATGGAGGTGTGCTTCTAGCGAGCAACAATGGAACATTTACAACTGGCAATTTATCTACTACCAGTATTTTTTATGTGAGTTTCTTTAATGGCAATTGTGAGAGTGGACGAGTACCTGTGACTGCCCAAGTAGTTACTGGAGTAGCCAAGCCATTGGTAAGTGATTATAGAATCTGTGGTACTGGATTATTAGAAATGACAGCCATATCTGCAGAACAAAATATTAAATACCGCTGGTATGATGCCGAAGTAGGAGGGACCCTGTTACAAGAAAGCGCACAGCCCGAGTATGTAGTAGATGTTTCGGACGATGCCACTTATTATGTAAGTGTGTATTTACCTGGATGTGATTTTGAAAGTGATCGAGCAGTCATTAATATCACCTTATCTCCATTGAGTGGAGGTACCATTGGCCCAGATCAAATGATACAGAAGGGAGGTACTCCAGCCATTATCAATGCATTGGCCCCAGCCAGTGGAGGATTTGGGTACCTGACTTATACCTGGGAAACATCCATTAATGGAATCGACTGGAGCCCAATTACTGGAGCTACTGATGATACTTATACGCCAGAGGCTTTGTTTGTAACTACTTATTTCCGTCGTTTGGTTAATTCGGCTGAATGTGGGCAGATAGAATCTAATGTTGTAAAAGTAGAAGTAGTAAAACCATTGGAAGCACCCACAAACTTTCACGGCCAAATTGCAGCAGTAGATACTGTATGGGCAGTAGAACTGGGCTGGACAAACAGTGATCCACGTACCGAAGGTTTCTATTTAGAAAAAGGTGATGGGGTAGATTTTACCCTGCTGGCTACGTTGACTGTAAATGATACTAGCTATACCGATTTTGGTAGCATTCTGGGAGACAAGGCTTATTATCGTATTCGTGCATTTAAAGGAAACTTAGTGTCTGACTATGTTCAGATAAGAATTGCTCCTGACAAACAAACTACTGGGATTTCGGAAGCAATGGCAGAACATACCGAAGTATTTCCGAACCCTGCTGATGTACAAACCAAGGTGAGGTTAGACATGGCAGCTACTGGAGAAGGCGAAGTGATATTGCGAAACACTCAGGGTACGGCTTTGGCAAGATATCCATTTAGTAAATTTTCAGCGACTAAGGAGTTGACCTTGAGGGTGAATGACTTAAAAACAGGCATTTACTGGCTGGAAATTAGACTAGGTGATCAACGTACTGTGAAGCGAATTCTTAAAAAATAAATTCGCTTCCTCAACAATTTTTGCTGGAGAGCTGGTGCTCATTTTCAATGAGTGCCTATTTATTACAAGCATTTTAATGCGGTTTTATTGGCCCAAAACCTGGATTCAATGAGGTGAGTGGTTAATTCGCCTTTAAATGCGCACCAGTCTACGTATTTTTCGTAAAGGGTAAAAATGGTCTGAGAACTATAAGTTCATTACCAAACAAAAAGCCTCTCAATATCTGAGAGGCTTTTTGTTTATAATAATTTAATGAAGCTTATCACAAACTTAGGTTTGGATAACGCCTACATTGTATCTTTTTTCGATAGGCGCGTGGTTGGCAGCCTCAATACCTTGTGATATTACTTTACGAGTCTCAAGTGGATCAATAATAGCATCTACCCACAAACGAGCCGCCGAATAATAAGGAGACATTTGACTATCATATCTTTCGGTAATTTTGGTCAAAAGCTCTTGCTCCTCTTGTGGATCAGTGGCTTCTCCTTTAGCTTTTTTAGAAGCCATTTGAATTTGCAACAAAGTTTTAGCGGCAGATTGCCCACTCATTACCGCAATTTTAGCCGTAGGCCAGGCAATCATTAGACGAGGATCATAGGCTTTACCACACATGGCGTAGTTTCCAGCTCCGTAAGAGTTACCCACCACAACCGTAAACTTAGGAACCACTGAATTGGCCATGGCACTCACCATTTTAGCGCCATCTTTGATAATGCCCCCGTGCTCAGAACGACTCCCTACCATAAAACCTGTTACATCCTGCAAAAACACTAATGGAATTTTTTGCTGATTACAAGTCATAATAAAACGAGCGGCCTTATCGGCTGAATCAGAGTAGATTACTCCACCCATTTGCATTTCGCCTTTTTTAGATTTTACAATCTTACGTTGATTGGCGACAATACCTACTGCCCAACCATCTATACGAGCACGTCCACATACGATTGATTTGCCGTATCCTTCTTTGTATTGGTCAAATTCAGAGTTATCTACCAAACGCTTAATGATATCTACCATGTCATAAGGCTTGGCCCGATCGGCAGGGAGTATCCCATAAATCTCCTCAGGTTTCTCTTTGGGTGGTTGAGGGGTAGCACGATTAAACCCAGCTTTCTCGTTCTCTCCTAATTTATCGAATATGCGTTGTATGGCTTCTAAACAAGACTGATCGTCTGGGTATTTATTATCCGTCACTCCTGAAATTTCGCTGTGGGTAGTGGCTCCTCCCAGAGTTTCTGAATCTACATCTTCTCCAATAGACGATTTTACCAAATAAGGCCCTGCCAAAAATATAGAACCAGTACCCTCTACAATCATGGCTTCGTCGGACATAATGGGCAAGTAAGCTCCACCAGCTACGCAACTTCCCATAATGGCTGCCACCTGCACAATGCCCATAGACGACATTTGTGCATTGTTGCGAAACATTCTTCCAAAGTGTTCTTTATCGGCAAATACATCTGCCTGAAGCGGAAGAAAAATCCCCGCACTATCTACCAAATAGATAATGGGAAGTTTATTCTCTATGGCTATTTCTTGTGCTCTTAAGTTCTTTTTAGCCGTAATCGGAAACCAAGCCCCTGATTTTACAGTGGCATCATTGGCTACAATTACACATTGTTTACCACTTACGCGACCTATACCTACTACTACACCACCAGATGGGCAGCCGCCATATTCTGGGTACATATCGAAACCAGTAAGGGCGCCAACTTCTAAAAAGTCACTCCCATCATCGATCAAATAATCAATTCTTTCGCGAGCGGTCAGTTTACCTTTGGCATGTTGCTTGGCAATTTTCTTTTCTCCTCCTCCTAAAGCCACTTTTTCCAGTCTGGTACTCAACAGAAAAAGTTGTTGTTTTAGTAAATCTTCGTTTTTGGCAAATTCTAAATTCATAGGTCTGTTTTGGTATTCAAATAATGAAAGTGCAAATAAAAAGAATTATAACCGATTGACAAAAGTAAGTTAACCCTTGTGTTTACATTATTGTTCCTGAAGGAAAGTGAAATTAATTACTTAACATAATGTTTGGTTAAAAAGAAAGGAATAAGAAATTATTGTAGAAAGTGTCAAGCAGCATAACATCGAGGGGTGTTTACATAGCTTTGCGGCATAATTTTAACTACTATCCTTGCAACAAACAATCTTTAACTTTTGATAATACTACCATTGGCAACTTAAAAAGGCCTTGATCTGTAAAGTGTTTTAAGCGAATTGAAATAGGAAGAAATGTTTTTACAACATTCACTTTCTTAATTTTGGAGACCATAGAACCCTAATGACTATTAGGATTTACTTTTTATCAAGTGCAAGTTGACTAGGATACAATAAAAAATGAAAAAGCTTAGATTATATTTTTTTCTGATAGCGTCATGCATGATCAGCAAGTTTGCTTTTTCTCAAGTAAACGGATATGCAAAGGTCACAAACATTAGTGACCAAACCCTCACATTAAGCAATGTAGACGAAACTTTTGATACTTTCGAGGCTGGCGAACAAGTCATTATCATACAAATTCAAGATGATGTAATAGGTGCCAACACAAACAACGATGCAAATTTCGGGAACCTGGATGCCATTGCATCAGCTGGTTTGTATGAATTAGCTACTATTCTTTCTATCAATGAAATAGTAGGTGTGCCCATTACAATTAATTTGACTTCGGCACCTTCAAGAACATATAATACAGGCTCGAATAGTTCAGTGCAAATTGTCACTTTTCCTCAGTTGGGTAGCCCTAATTTTACGACTACGGCAGACATTACCTCGTTATCCTGGGATGGTAATGTAGGAGGAGTTTTAGCTTTTCAAGTAACAGGTACGCTTACATTGAATCACAACATTAGTGCAAATGGTGTGGGTTTCAGAGGAGGAAATGCCAACGGGAATACTACTTTGCCTGCGGGGTGTGATAACAGCGTTTTTATCACAAATACGAACTCTACAGGAGAAAAGGGAGAAGGAATTTATAAAAGCACCAATACACTCCACGATTTTGGTCGAGCTAAAATTTTAAACGCTGGCGGTGGTGGGAGTTTTCTCGATGCTGGTGGTGGCGGTGGTGGTAACTTCAGCGAAGGAGGTGAAGGTGGATGGGGCTTTAATTGTGGAGCTGCTGGAGCCGCAGGAGGTTTAGGGGGCATCGACTTGAGTGCGCATATCACAGGTGGAAGAGTTTTTATGGGTGGAGGCGGTGGCGGTGGCCAAATCAATTTCGGCGGTATTGGTGGAAACGGTAGCAACGGTGGAGGTATTGTTTTCGTGAGAGCGGGTTCTTTGGTTACTACAGGTACTTGTGGAGGAAGAACGATCTCAGCCAATGGTGGGGGAGCTACCAATGGAGTTTCTAATGGAGGAGGAGGAGCTGGCGCAGGAGGAACCGTAGTACTCGAGGTAACAACTTTTATCATTGACGCTGGTTGCCCACTTACTGTTGAGGCAAACGGAGGAGATGGAGGAAATGCCGATGGTATATTGATCAGAGGCGGCGGCGGCGGCGGTGGCCAGGGAGCAGTAATCTATTCAAGCACTCAACCTACTAGCAATGTAACTACTACAACGACTCCAGGTGATGCTGGTTTTGATAATTCTATAGGAAGTCAATCAGCTGGAAATGGTGGGGGAGTAGATGGTCAGGGAGTCCAAGACAACCAAAACACTGGCCTACCTGTAGAGCTTTTGTATTTTATTGCAGAAGCTAACCAGTCTAATGTCTTATTGAGATGGGCTACAATTCAAGAAATCAACAACAAGCATTTCATTATTCAGCGAAGTCGCGACCTAAAATCTTGGACATCAATAGATATTGTAAAAGGCCGTGGAAATTACAAGGGGCTTTTATATTACCAAGCCCTTGACCAACTACCAGGTGATGGTTTGTTTTATTATCGTCTCAAGCAAGTAGATTTTGACGGTACAAGTGCCTATTCTTCTATTGAAGGAGTGAGTATTAAAGTAATTAACGCTCAACTGTTAGTTTTTCCTAACCCTATAGTAGAGCAGAGCTTTCAAGTACAATTGCGTGGGGTATCGGGTCAAGTGCATCTTAAGGTAGTAGATATGGTAGGTAAAACAATATGGAAAGAGGAGAATACACTTAAGGATGGAGCCTATTTGCTTAGAAAAATAACTACGAGCGACTGGCCAGCAGGCATATATATATTAAAAGTATCTACCAATACTCAAACCTGGCAACAAAGAATAGTGGTTAAATAAATGTGTTAATTTCCTTTGTAAGTGCTTGCCACTTATGTGACCTATACCTACTGCTGCACTACCAGATGGGCAGCTGCCATATTCTGGGTACATATCGAAACCAGTAAGGGCGCCAACTTCTAAAAAGTCACTCCCATCATTGATCAAATAATCAATTCTTTCGCGAGGGGTTAGTTTACCTTTGGCATGTTGCTTGGCAATTTTCTTTCTCCTCCTCCTAAAGCCACTTTTTCCAGTTTGGTACTCAAAGAAAAAGTTATTGTTTTAGTAAATCTTCGTTTTTGGCAAAAAAAAGTTAACCCTTGTGTTTACATTATTGTTCTTGATAGAAAGTGAAATTTATTATTTATCATAATATTTAGTTATAAAATATAACCATAAAAAGACACTCGTTTAGAATCAAAATGGTATTAATTTCGTTGTCATAAATACACAACAATAAATACCACCTTTACTACAATTCTATATTTCCTTACCAAAACCTTTACATACATTTGCTAAACGAAGCCATTATTAGATGGTTATCTCAGAAGTTATACTACGAACTATATAGATTTTGACTCCAAAGATTATTTTGGAAATTGATTAAGTTTTTATGAGAATGTTCAACCTATTTTTTCTCATTTTTTTATTGAGTGTAAGTTATATTTCATCATTTGGTCAGGCTTGTGATGCTACTGTTAGCGGATTAGCAAACTGGAGCTCACTTACTTGGAATTGTACTGGTGGAGGCACAGCTCCCATAACAGATGGTGTTACTTATACAGAAACAGTAACCATCAACAGTTTGTCTGATGGAGATATTTTAACTGCTGATGTTTCAATTACCATTGATGGAGATTTAAATATTAATGCTAATGGTGCTGATCCAGCATTTACTGTACCTACGGGAGTGACCCTCATCGTTACAGGAAACCTCAATAGTGACAATAATAATGTATTGTATACGATCAATGGTACACTACAAGTAGATGGTACATTTACAGTAAAGAATGGAAACCAGTTTGCTGGAAATGGAACTCTAAAAGGAGGAACCTTAGTAGTAAAAAATAATAATACCTGTGCAGGCACTTGCCCTAGCATTACATTCTCAACTTGTTGTGAAAATGGAGGTTCAGATTGTTTTCCCCCTGGCTCCCCATCTACTTTTTGTACCAATAATAATACAAGCGGCTTGCCAGTAGAGCTTTTATATTTTAGAGCATCGGCAAATCAATCCAAAGTTTTATTGAATTGGGCAACTATTCAGGAAATCAATAATAAGCATTTTATCATTCAACGAAGCCGTGATGTACAAATTTGGCAAGCAGTAGATACAGTAGACGGCCATGGTAATTCTGAAGACCTTTTACATTACGAGACTATTGATGAACCACTAGAGGAGGGGCTGTTTTATTATCGTTTAAAACAAGTGGATTTTGATGGTACAAGTGCATATTCACCTATAGAAGGGGTATATGTATCATCTAATAGAATTAGGTTGTTGGTGTTTCCTAATCCTGTTACAGATCAGGAATTTCAGGTAAGGTTGAATGGAGTATCTGGACGAATAAATTTTCAACTCACCGATATACTGGGCAAGCGTTTGTGGCAAGATGCTCAAGAACTCAAAACTGAGGGATATTTGCATAAAAAAATAGGCATCCAGTATCTGTCGAAAGGCGTTTATATCCTGAAAGTATCTACCAATACTCAAACCTGGCAACAAAGAATAGTGGTTAAATAAATGTGTTAATTTCCTTTGTAAGTGCCTAATTTTCTTCATTTTTGTACTTTCTACCGCAAAAATGAGTACAATTACCTATCCTGAGGCTTATTTGTTTAAAACTACTACTAAAAACCAATGCAAAGCTTAAACAATAATACAACGCCGAAAAATACAATTGAAAGATTAGCCAAAGAATGCTATTTGGCTGCCGCCTGCAAACACGCAGGTATCTCTGCTCAGACTTACGAGGATTTTAATATACTTCGACAATTTCAGGAAGAGCATTTGCCAAAAGATCGAATTGGAGTGCTGTACCTACGAACTTACCAACGAGCAGCTCCCCAAATAGTAGATAACATCAACGCACACACCTCTCGAGATTCTATTTTTACATTTATATACCAAGTAGTAAGGCAATGTGTAGATGCTATTAAGAAAGGTGCTATAGATGCTGCTTTGAGAGTGTTGGTAAATATGATGCACAACATCCAATTGCGTTATGGATTGGCCGAAAATCTTATTTGAATATTGACTTTAATTTATATAAAGAATCCCTGCTTTAATAATCTCAATAGAAGATAAAGCAGGGATTTTTTATGATATATTTTGAGTAATTAAGTGTCTGACCTAGGCACAGCTGCGTGTTTGGTGCCAGCATCTTCTACTGGTGTCTTCTTGGCACTCATCAGGAAGCGTCGGTAATAAGACCAAAGCAAGAAAGTCATAGGCAATGCGATAATTAACCCTAAGATTCCCAATAACTTACCCCATACTGAGAGCGCCAATAACATTACTGCAGGATTTAATCCAATAGCATTCCCCATAATCTTGGGAGTGAGAATCGCATCCTGAATCAGCTGCACTACTACAAATACAGCCAGTACCAATAGCATCATCACCCAAAAGCTTTGACCTGTTTCCAGAGAGTGTATAAGCGCAAAAAACGCCGCAGGAATAAAAGCAATATTTTGTAAATAAGGTACCATATTCATAGCGCCTACCATTAGGCCAAATATAATAGCCAGCGGTAAATTAATGATACTAAAACCAATGGCAAAGAGTACCCCCACCAGTGATGCAATCAAGGTTTGGGCTCGGAAATAGTTCCCCATTGCCGATTTAAAATCAGTGATTACTCCCTTGACTTGGCTGTGATATTGTTCTGGTAAAAGGTCAGTCCACTGAAACATGATTTTATGGTAGTCAAGCAATATAAAGATCAAGTAGAGTAAGACAATAGCAAACCCCATCACACCAAGCAATAGGTGTAAAACACTATTGAAAAGACCAATTACATTGGGTAATATTTTTTTAGCTGTATCTACTGCCAGGTTGGTAAACTTGTCAGTATGAAAAAAATCATGAAACTCTTTACTTTTGATTAACTTATTGATTTCATTTCGAATGCTGGGAGGGATATATTCGTCTGCTTTTTTATCTAAATGGGGATCGGCAGCCAAATTCCTTACCATGGTACCCATATGGTTTACATCCTTGGCTACCAAAGGTACCACAATCATAGCTATACCTACAAAAGCACCAAATACCAAAATCAGACTAAGTAAAACAGCTAATACCCGATTTTTGATCCTTACCTTATTTTGTAAAAAAAGCACCAATGGATTCATGATATAGGCAAGCAGAGCGGCTATGGCAAAAGGGATCAAGACATCCTGAAGGTAGGATAGAATCATATATAACCCCCAAATGGTTCCCACCCATATTAAAATCCTGACAATACGGTCTAGGGTAAAAGGTTTACTACTGATCAGTGACATGAATTTCTAGGTTAATTTAGTATATGAAATCGAGACGACTTCTATGTAATGTTCGATTGATAAGTTAGTTATATCCGAATATTATACCAAAAAATACACAGAGAGTTAAGTAATTTCTGTATCAGGGAGTTTTTTAGTGAGGGCTGCCTTTTCAACTCTACTCAAGTTATTGCTCAGCAAGGTGAGTCGTTTTAGTTGTGTCATATTTTCTATGCCTTTGGGTAGCGAAAAAAGCTGATTGGAATGTAAGCGCAAATGGGTTAGTTTGGGTAAGGTAGTAAGACTTTCTGGCAAAGACTCCAGGCGATTATCACCCAAATCTAACCTTTCCAGGTTTTTGAGTGCGCCAATATTTTCAGGAATTTGTTTGAATTTGTTTTCTCCCAGATTGAGCCAGGTCAGCTGCTGCATTTTGTCTATATCTGAGGGTAATTCGCTGATATTGTTAAAGTTAATATGAAGTTCTTTCAAATGAGTGAGCTTTGTAAGTGCTTCTGGAAATGTTTCCAGCCGATTATTGGAAAGGTACAGTTTCTGGAGCTTTTGTAAACGCCCTATTTCTGAACTTACTTCAAATATTTGGTTAGTATCCAGGTTTAATTCTTCTATTTTAAGCCATTGCCCAATAAAATCAGGCAACCGAATCAGTTGATTTTGTGAGATATTGCATACTTGGAGCTGAGTCAGGTTTTTGAAGCTCTCAGGGAGTTGTTGGATATAATTGGTGTTTAGGTGAAGGCTTCGTAAATCCTGTAACGCACCTACTGCCTGCACATCAGTCAAACGATTGAAATGTGCATACAAATGCTGTAAGCTCGTGAGTTCTTCTACACCTTGTAGATTTTTGAGCCGATTGCTATCTACGTGCAAGCGAGTGAGCTGTTTGAGCACCAAGAGACCAGAAGGTAGTTCCTGAATCTGGTTACTATATACCTTGATCGTGGTTAGTTGTGGTAATTGCCCAATGCTAGACGGTAGTTCTTGAATATCTAGTGAGTTTATATTCAGGTTAGTGACAAACTTGAGTGGCTCAATGAAATCAGCTTCAAGACAGAGAAATTTTTTAAAGTTAGTATTCGTCAAATCAGGAAATAAAGCAAAAGGAACATCCATGCCTTTGGCCAACTGTACCCCCAGGCGAATCGTACTTTCATCATCATTGTTTAATAGTTGACGTAAATTTTCTAATTCTGGTGTTAAATCCATGCAGGTGCCTCAAGTAAATTATGAAACGTTTCGGTGGTTTATAAGCTCAAGTACTTGGTATCAATATGGTGCAATTTAAACAAAAAAGCCTGTCTAAAGTATTATGGAACTTTAGACAGACTTTATGATATAAACCTGTACTGAAATAAAGGTTCTTTTAAACTGTCAATTGTAACGATGGGCTGCTAAACCCCCCTAAATTGCTCTCATCCAAAGGATTATCTTGAATATCTAGCTCTTCGAGATTTGACAGCTCAGCCAATACACTAATATCTTTTACTTGATTAGAGTTCAGATTAAGTTTTTTCAAACGCTTAAGATTTTTGAGCGGAATCAGATTTGTAATTTTGTTATTACTTAAATCCAGATTTTCCAGATTGGTCAAAAACTGTAAGTCACCAATGTTTACCAACCCTTTATTACTCAAATCTAAACGGTTTTGATACAAGAAATCATCCAACTGTTCTACGCCAATTTGAATCTCGTTGATTTGTAACAGCCCCAAACTTTTGAAGGTACGCAAAACCTGTACATCATGAGGGTCAATTTTGATCAATGCGGCATGCTGTACCTTTTCCAGGTCACCAGCCTTGATGTATGCAAAGTCTTTACTCTTATTGGAATCGTAAGTTTTGTATCGTCCAAACAGAGATTTGGCCTTTTCAAAAAACATTTCGTTGCGTAACTGCTCTCCTTGCTCGAGATCTGTCAAGTCTAACTGTTGAGCAAACTCCATGTTGTAGAAGGTTTCTGTTACCAGAAAATACTCAAGAATAGATTTGTGAGCAAAAGTACATTGGTGCAAGGTATTCATATGCAACAAAGCACGGGTCTTAAGCTCAAGAGTGCCTAAATCTACGCTATTTTTTTCGGCCAGTACTTTCAATTCATCATCTGAAATGATAAACCCGCCACGGCGTTTACGGTGCATGTACATATCTATAGCCACCTCGCGAGAAAATTTATACAAATCTCGACGATATTTTTCTTTCTCAGCAGGGCGACGTTGTACTTCACGTTCTATCCATTTAGCGATTAGCTCGGTATATATCTGGTAAGTAGAGCTATAATTATCCCGGCTTTTGATGAGGTCGTCTATATAACGAAGCAACATAGGACGAATCATCAAATTAGGAGAGTGGAGGGTGATTTTCTCGGCTTTCTTACGCTTAATAATATTCAAGAAGTTGTAATTCTTCTTGAGATAAATCTTAATGTCTTCCTCATTAAAAGGAGAAAGATATAGTTTGCGAAACTCGTAAGCGTGTTCTTTATATTTAAACTTTAGTACACCTGTCTCTCCTGAATCTTCTTCCTCACGTGGAAAAAACTGGGTACGACAGGTAAATACTACTTCTTTAAAATCAGATACTTTTTGTAAAATATAATGCAGCCTTTTTTGGTGCGCTTTAATTGCCTCATTGTCTTCATCAAAGGCATCTAGCAATAAAATTGTATAAGGGCGTTGTTCCACTGGTATTTGCTCTACTTGCTCCATAGCAGAAGGAAAACTCAGCGGGAAAATCTTTATTTGGTACTCTGTTCCTGCCAGTTTTTCGGCATATTGAGTATAGAGATTAATCATAAAAGTCGTTTTACCCATTCCAGCTTCTGCCAAAATGATATAAAACTTGTCTCTATACATAGAGTCTTTAATGTTTCTATTAATGAAAAAGGGGATAAGTGGCTGGCGGGTTACAAAAGCAAAGTTATTATCAGCGTTGTTTTCAAGGGTAGGGGCTACATTCTGGCAGTTAGTAGGAACATAGTATTTTAGTGCACGCTTTACTTCGTACTTTGTGTAGTAATTCAATAACCCATCTTTTTTTTCTTGTGAGCTCATTGTTATCTAAGTCTAGGGTTAGGCAAATCTCCATCATAGTAGGGTTGGTTGCTGATGGTTTTCATCAGAATAATCTAAAAATATTGGTTAGAGATTTCTAAATTATTGACTCAATTTGCTTAAAATAGTTAACTCGTGGTCTGAAATATAAATGCACAATGATACTGGGAAGAACAAAAATTGAGCAGAAAAGATATTTCTAAATGCTAAAGTAACTAAATTATAAAGTTTAAAAAAGTAAAAGAACGAATCTGCGCCCTATAGACTTTAAATAATGATATTTTTTATGTATATATGAGGTTATACTTACATAGTTCTTACATGACTGTTTTGAGTTGCTTATCTAAAATAGCTATTCCTTCATCAAACGAATGTGGTTGATAGTTTAATTTGTCTTGTGCTTTAGTCAAAATAAACCCGGTTTTAGGAGGTCTTTTGGCAGGTTGCGAAAAACGAGAAGCATCTGTTTTTACAATTAATGATTGATCCAGGCTAAAGTATTGTGCTGTCTTGATAGCCATTTCATAAGGAGTTAAGAAGTCAGGTCCTGAGATATTGAAAACACCAGTGGCCTCATTTGCTGCAATCAAATAACATCCCATTGCTAAGTCTTCAGCCAAAGTAGGCGTACGCCATTGATCATCTACTACATGAATAGTTTTGCCTTCCTCAAGCGATTTTTTTACCCAAAGAATAATATTCGAACGGCTCATAGCTTCAGTAATGCCATATACCAATACCGTACGGGCAATGGCCCAATTGATATTGCTGGCTTGTAATGCTTTTTCAGCAGCTAATTTGCTTTCACCATAATAACTTACGGGATTAGCAATTGCTTCTTCGTCGTAGGGGCCATCAGCGCCATCAAAGATAAAATCAGTAGAGAGGTGCACCAAAAAACAAGACTTACCTAATGTGCCAAGTTTTTGACAAGCCTCTATTAAATATTCTACACTGTTTACATTTAACTTCCAACACAATTCCCGTTCGGTTTCACAGGCATCTACCTGGGTCATGGCTGCTGTATGAATGATTGCGTCAGGTTGCCATTGAGTGATCTTTTCTACAACTTCAGTTTGATTGGTTACATCTAAAGAATGGTAAGAAAGGTTGGGAGATTTACCAGAAAAGCGGTTTTCACCGCGAGAAGTGGCTATAATCTCCACTTGTGATTGATAAGGTGCTGTAATGAGTAATTGTTGTAGTTTTTGGCCTAACAATCCATTCGAGCCAGTGATGACTATTTTCTTCATCAGAGTTATAGTATGTTTTGACAGTGATTTTGCAAATGTACCAATTCATAAACTAAATCCAACCTGTTTGCAAAATCCATCAAGGCCTGGAAGCCATCAAGAAGCCTAATTGTGGTTTTAACAACGCAAAATTTCAAAGATTAGGAGCGTGATATAAAAACTAAATAGTGGCTAGCGTATAGAAACGCATCTTTTGATTATATTTCAGGATTATTCATCTAAACGATAAAAATTATGAAGAAAATAGTGACCTTACTTACCTTGTTATTTTTTGCAAATCTAGGGTTTGCTCAAAATGATAAAGTCATTAGTTTGATCAAAGAAGGCATCAAACATCACGATGCCGGAGCGTACGAAAAAGCAATAGCATCTTATAAACAAGCATTGGAAATTGAACCCAATTCATCATTGGCCAATTATGAGATTTCCCTGAGCTATATGCGCAATAAAGACTATAAAAATGCCATAAAATACAGCGACAAGGTGCTAAAACTCAAAGAGGCAAAGCATGAGCTAGCCGCTTATATGGTCAAGGGGTCAGCGTTGGACTTATTGGGTGAAACCAGTAAATCGATTAAGCTTTTTAAAAAGGCAATCAAGAAATACCGCAGCCATTTATTGAACTACAATTTAGCGTTGAACTATTTCAAGCTAAAAGACTTGGACAACGCCGAAAAGTATGCCATTCAAGCGATTGAAATAAAAACTGACCACGCCAGTAGCCACTTTATGCTGGGAAACTTGCACAGCATGAAAGGAAATAAAGTACAGGCAGTGCTTGCTATTTATTATGCGTTGTTTTTAGAACCCAACTCCGAAAGAGCCAAGGGAGCCTATGGATTGCTCAAGGCCAATATTGCCAGTGGAGTAAAGCAAGAGAAGGACAATCCTAATAAGATTAATTTATCAGTCTCAGGTAAAGGAGAGTTTGCGCCTGCCGAATTGATGCTGAGTATGTTGGCTGCCAACCGTTTGACTGAAAAAAACAAAGACAAGACTGAGCAGGAACTGTTTAGAGAAAATACCGCTAGTTTTTTTGCTGTAATGGGAGAACTAAAGGAGAATAACAAACAAAAAAAGAATATTTGGTGGGAGTTTTACACCCCATTCTTTTATAAGTTATCTAAAAGCGACCATATGGAGGCCTTTTGTCATTTTATCAGCCTTTCTAGTGATGAAGTTTCCCTGAAATGGCTCAAAAGCAGTGATGATAAAGTAAAAGCGTTTGCCGAATGGCTTAAAAAACAATAATAAAACAAGGTACAAAGGCTGTTGGTAGAATAAACTATGAGCAGCCTTTATTTATGATCAACCATTGTGAAATGGTACAAAATCACCCATCTTCTTGAATTCCTTGACCATTTCTTGCAATTGCTTAAAGTACCCCGATAACCAGGTAGGATTGAGCGTTTCTTCAGTAATTTGCAGGTAAAAATTCTCCATACTGAGCTTGAGTACCAAGGCAGCGAGGTAAGAGTTTTCGGTAAGCCCAAGCATATTGGCCCAAACCCCTAAAATTGCATTGGCTACGTGTTGGTTAGTTTCTTCAAAGCAATTTGCAAAATCTTTGTTTTGCCTATGAATCCTCAATTGTCGATTAAACAATAAATCTAGCTTATGTGCTACAAGTACCTCTATGAGTTCTTCAACGTTGGTACATTGACTTTCCTTTTCAGCAATGATATCGGCTCGCAGTAAATGATACTTCAGCAAAAAGTTTGTAAATACTTCCAGGTCAGCAAAGTGATGATAAAACGAGGACTTATTCTTATTGACACTGCGGGCCAGTCTTTCTACTTTTAATCCTACTGGGCCTTCGTGGGCAAACACTCGATAACCCTCACTAATCCAGGGCATTTGGGTAGAGGTAATTTCATTCATAATGCTTCATCAAATATACTTTTCATAAGATACAAGGAAAATCTGGAGGATGAAATTTTTCAAACGATAAGGGAAACCAGAATTTTAGTTTTTTTACTTGCCAATAATTCAAAAAAACTTTCATCAAAAGACCCTCCATTGGCTAAGTTTAGCCTAAGAAATTATCACAATCCCACCCCAAAACTTAGACTAAATTACTTTTTTTAGAAATATTCTGATTTTAAAGTTGCTCATAATCAGTGTTTTATAAAGTAGTGAAAAAAGTTTTTGTCCAAAAGTCTCCATCGAGCATTCCTGTTTTTGGTACATGATAATAGAAGTTAAAAAAGATTTTGAAAAACGATGGTTGGACTTTTAATAATAACAAATAGTGATTCAAATCCTACCGAATAGATTGACTCAAATAGTGAGTTAACTGACTTCAAAAAACTTCTAAAAATGAGAACAACTCCTTCTTAGTTTCAGGCATGCAAAACTGTGTAATGTCATTTCAGGCACAACACATTACTTGTACCTATTTCGCAAAATAAATGATCAGGATAATTACAAAAAAGCATAGGAAAATGAATACAGTCAAACGAATGTTCCCCTATCAGTGGTTGCTATTAGTAGGCCTCTTGTTGGGAGCAAATGCAAACCTTTGGGCTCAGGTAACCCCCGATGTACCCAAATCCCCGAATGCCGAATCTATGGAAAAGTTTGCCGAGATTCCTGTGGGTTTATATACTGGTATTCCCAACATTAGTGTCCCTTTGTGTGGGCTCAAAAGCAAACAATTGTCAACCGCTGTTTCGCTGAGCTATCATTATACAGGTTTTAAACCCAATGAAGTACCCAGTTGGGTAGGGTTGGGCTGGACTTTAAACGCGGGTGGAGTAATTACCCGTACAGTTCAAGGGCGTCCGGATGATTTGCCAGGAGGCTATCATAATTATGCCGATCAGATAAAAACCTCCTATGACCCTTACAACAATTCTTCGGATTGGTCTTTTCTGAAAGATATCCATTTAGGAGATAAAGATGGCCAGCCTGATTTATACAATTTCAATGTTGGGGGAGTTGCTGGACAGTTTTTCCTGGTAAAAGTGAATAATAAACTAGAGGCACGATTAATCCCTCATCAAAACATAAAGATTGAAGTTCCTGAAGATATTAAAAATGGCGGGTGGAAAATCACCACTCCCGATGGTACCATTTATGAATTTGGAGGAACAGTAACCGATGCCCAAGGTAATACAGTGAGTTTGCAAGAAGCTTCCGTAACGAGTTCTACCCCCGAAGCCTCCAGTCCAGGTACTATTAATTTTAACCAATTGAATATCAGCGCTAATATTTCTGCCTGGTATCTAAAGAGTATTACTTCGGCCAACGGAACCGATAGCATCAAGTTTTATTACAATGCCAAAGGAACCGATATCACTCAAGTTAGCTGGAGCGAAAACCGTCAGTTTAGACTTGAAGTCTATGGAGAACAAACTAGTTTTGAATGCCCTAATCCGCAAACGGCCAACGTAAATAAAATCACAACCATTATTAGCAACCGCTTGCACGTCAAAGAGATTGTAGGTGCCAACGGTTATAAGATTGTATTGACTGAAGGTGCTGATCGGGATGATTTTCCAGACAAGCGACTAGGAAGCGTAGCCCTATACAATGCTGATAATCAGATGATAAAAAAGACAGACTTATCTTACGATTATCTTACAGCTGGTACTTACAAGCGATTGCTGCTCAAAGATGTACAACAAGTATCTGCCTATAATACCACCGATAAAAAAGGAGCCTACCGCTTTACTTATCAATTACCTTCTGGAGTTTCAATAGACCCTGTTTTTGAAAAAGGAATAGACCATTGGGGGTATTACAATGGGGCTGCCAATACCACTTTACTACCTAGCTTTTTCAACAGTGCCTGGGGGTATAATTTTGTGGGAGCCAATCGGGAAGTAAACCCCGAAAAAGCAAAAATTGGCATTTTGACCGAAATGACTAATCCTATGGGGGGCAAGGCTTCTTTTACCTGGGAATCTCATGTGTATAATTCACTCACTTGTGCAAACGAGGGAAGTACCGAGGAGGAACAAGTAAAAGAGGAAGTATTGCTACGCTATAACTATAACCCAGCTGCTCCTCCTCAGACAGATTTCTTGACTAAAGAACAAAGTTTTAAACTGGATTGTGAGCAAAATATAGAGATTACAACGAGTTATAAACGCCCATTAACTGCGGAAGGTAATGCTACTACCGCTATTGCCAATGGAAAAATCTTTATTTATAGTTATGCCAATGGTAGTGAGGCTGCATTGGTAGAGGTATTTCAGGATCAAGGGCATCTCACTAAGGTATTTTCTCCCAAGCTCAAAGCGGGTAATTATGTGATCAAAATGGAGCTTTTGGTAGACAATCAAATTCAGGAAGAAGTGTTTGCCAACGTAGTGGTTAATTACAAACGCACGAAATTTTTAGGGCCAGAAGGCTGCAACCAACCAGGGCCAGGGTTTAGAATTGCTAAGGTAGTCATGAGTGATGGCTTAAATAGTAAAAATGATATTGTGAAAGAATATCAATACCGAGATTTTGCCAATGCCAAAAAATCAAGTGGGCGTATGGTTTCTGATCCACCGAAATACGGTAGCTTCCAAATGAACTTTTATCCTCATCCTGATGATCAGTTTCAGTGCATGCGCTGTTTGAGCTGGTTGATCTCCTCTGAGAGTCAGGTGCCAGCTGGCTACAGCAAAGGAAGTCCTGTGGTATATGGTCAAGTAAAAGTATTGAATGGTGAGTGCGGAGTAAATGGGAGCGAAGAATATGAGTATTCTTTTACTACAGATCAATTGTATCAGTATAGCCGACAAAAGTTATATGATTTAGAAACGATTATCCCTGAATTAGCACAAGAAAGAATCTTTGCTCAAAAAGAAGGACTGGATTGGAAGCGTGGACACTTGTTGACCCAACGTACTTATGATGCCAGTGGACGCATATTGGCCAAAACTACCAATCATTATTTGTCTTCGGACGAGGGTGGCGATCAGTCGAACCATTATGAAGCAAACGTAGTAGTGGCTCGCATTATTACCGATTATATATGCAACGATGCCAATACCAGTGAGACTGACTTGAGTTATGTAGCTTTTCAATTGACTTCGGCCTGGCATCGTTTAGACCGCACCGAAAGTATTGCTTATACTTATGATGCCAATGATGCTGGTACTACCAGCCAGCGTACGATGACTACGCTCAAGGAGTATTTTTATGACAATCCTACGATGCATACTTTTGTTACCCGCACTCGCGAAACCGATAGTGAAGGACGCGTATTGGTCACTAAAAATCGCTATCCACAGGATATTTTGGCCACAGAGAAATTCTTTCCTCAGGCATTTTGGCTGAAGAGTAAATACATGATTGGCAGCCCTATGATTAGCCTCACTTTGCAAGACAACAAAGTGATAGGAGCTACTTACCAGGAGTTTTTGGCATTTGGCCCTCACCACGAGCAAGTGTTTCCAAAGGCTAGTTATGTAGCCGATTTAGCGACTCCTCTCAACACTGAGTCAGAACTATATGCTGAGGATCCATCAGGCAAACTCATTCATTTTCAGCGCAAACAAAGCTATACTTTTGACATCAATAATGGGCATATCAGACAAGTAGTGAAGGAAGATGATATTCCGACTGCTTTTATCTGGAACTACAACCAAACTTCTATGACGGCCCAGGTGATTAATGCTACCGCGGATCAAATTGCTTATACCAGTTTCGAAAATGCCACTGATT
Organism: marine bacterium AO1-C; assembly: GCA_001890965.1. Taxonomy (GTDB): domain Bacteria; phylum Bacteroidota; class Bacteroidia; order Cytophagales; family Microscillaceae; genus Microscilla. The sequence goes on from MLAY01000011.1 coordinate 373,684, forward strand.
GGGGAGGATGGAACCTTTCACCTACTGTTTGGGCGCTAGATGCCAATAACCGCTACAATGGGGAGAAAAGTCTTTGGGCTACCAGCCAGGCAGCGACTATTACCAGCAAAGGATTACCCCATAATTCAGGAGAAACCTATCAGGTAAGTTTCTGGAAAAAGGGAGTAGGTAATGTAACCATTGCTGGAGTTACCAATCTCACCTTGGTGAAAACTCTGAACACGCAGTGGACCAACAATGGCTGGTCGTTGTATACAGCGCAAGTGAAAGGAAGCGATTTGCCCAATGGTCAGGTAAGTATTACGGTTGATCAGGGAGTGTATTTAGACGAATTACGCCTCCACCCAGTGCAAGCGCGCATGCAAACCTTTACGCATCGCCCAATGGTAGGGGTGAGCTCGATGACCAACGAAAGACACCAGACTCAGTATTATCAATACGACAACTTAAATCGTTTGGAGTTGGCCCGTGATTTTGAAGGCAATATCTTAAAACGATACACTTACAAATACAAAGGAGAATAAGTATGCAAACTGAAAAAATAGGTAGATCACTCATGAAAACGAGATATTTAAAATTATTCCAATGGTTGGGGCTAAGCCTTATCCTAACGCTGGCGAATGTTCACCGTTCTGCAGCACAGTTTTCTTCGATTACGGGGCAAAGTCCTGTTTGTGTAGGCGAAACAGCCGACTATACTTTATTGAGTTCCAGCAATGCGGCTTCTTGGGATTTAGTAAGTGGAGGAACCCTTATAACGCCTACTAGTGATGGGGTTTCGGTAAGTTGGACTAGTGCCGGATTCTTTACTTTGAAAGCCCTGGACAGCGGAGGTAACACAATTGCCCAAAAAGTCATTGAGGTACAACCTCAGCCTACAATTACAATTTCGGGAACTAAAGTAGTGGCTTACAATGGCGTAGCTAGCCTTACGGTTTCTGGTGCCAGTAGCTATACCTGGAAGTATAAACCCTCAAGTAGTGGTTCCTGGACTACCATTAGTAGTCCCAGTGTAGTTAATATTACCCAAAATACTATTTTTGAAGCTGAGGGAACCAACAGCAACGGATGTCGTGGGAAGGCTACTTGGGAAGTATTGGTAATTCAGGAACCTTCGGTAAGTGCCAATTTTGGACAAGGTTGGGCTGATGTTGTTACTTTTAGTGCAAGTTACCAACCAACAACTACTCCAGGGGCTAACGGAAATGGTTGGTATTGGTATACCACTCCAAGTGGAGGAAGTCCTCTTAACTCGTACAATACCCACCCTGTATTGAATTTGTCTACCCTTGGGGTGCATACGTTTTATGTAGCGTCTTACAACAGTACTTATGGGGTAACAAGTACACGTAAAGCAGTGAATATTTTACGTCTGGAGCTACAACCTTCCGACAACCAAACCGGATGTAATGGCAACAATGCCGTGAGTGTAGTGCTCAATGGATGGCCTTCGAACCAATCTCTGGAAGAAGTAACCACCAATTTTTCAAGTGGTCCTCATTATATTCGCTACAATTGGTACAACAATGTAGGAGATGTCACCGCAGCCAGAATCGGGAGTTCGGTAACGATGGGGCCTTTTCAGGAGGCAAGCCGTCAGGTATATGTAGAGGCCGTGTTGAACGATGTGGCATTGAGTGGCAAACATTCGCTTACCATTACCCCTACTGCCAAACCTGGCCAACCTACGGTGAATTATACCAATTGTGGTGAAAACGTGACCCTTACTGGGGGGCAAAGCGGAGATGTATACCACTTGCTAGTGCAACAGTTGGTAGGTAATACCTGGCAAAACAAAGTATCACCACCTGCCAATAGTACAGGTGTGTTTAGTTTAACCCTAGCAGATCACTTGACCGATGATATTCGCTATGTGGCGTATATTATGCGTAATGGCTGTAAAAGCGATGATCAAATCGTAACGGTACCTGTTGTTCCTCTGCCAAGTAATTATACCGTGACCAATTGTGGCGAAACTGTCACGCTTACTGGAGCCACTAGCGGAGATATGTATCATTTAATAGTAGAAGAGTTGGTGAGTGGAGTTTGGCAACAAAAAACTACCCTCGCTCCCAATACTACGGGAGTATTTAATCCTGTGACTGCCGATCGTTTAAATGCCAACATTCGCTATCGTGGGTATATTTCCCGAAATGGTTGCGAAGGGCAGAAAATCACGATTAGTGTGCCTACTTTTGATTTTAGCAGTACCAACATTTCATTAAACGCTGCCAGTGTTTGTCAGGGGCAAAACATCGTAGCCACAGTAAATCACCCTGCAGGATTGTATTCGGAATACCATTGGTTGGTCAATGGGGTAGCTCACGCTGTTACTTCAGGCAATGTATTGACTTATCCCACCACTACTACGGGTACAGTAAATATTTCGGTAAAACTCAAAGATGCCAATACGGGATGTTTGAGTACTGCTACAGTAGCTGCTGGAGCTGTACAAATAAATAACCTGAGCTCACCTACTTATACACTTGAGCAAAATAGCCAATGTGTGGGTAGCAAGGTGCTCATTAGAGCCTCCAAAGGCGGACATACTGATGACTACCGTTGGTACAAAAACAATGTAGAGATCGAAGAGAGCAAAGGGAAAGGATTTTTAGTAGTTACTTTGACCAACGCAGGTGATACCTATGCATTGGATATCGTCAATGCCCAAGGTTGTGCCAGTCCAAAAACTACCATTACTTTACCAGTCCAAACCGCACTTCCAAAGCCATTTGTGATCTCAGCACCTACCCACCTGGTGGACGAGGGAGCGCAAACGATTCAGATAGGAGGAGCGCAGGCTGGCCAGGTGTATGAGTGGTCGGTAGCATCTCCCAATACCATTGTATCTCAAACCCAGGATGCTCAAAGCCAAATGGGAGAGTTGAAGGCTAACTTTAGCCAAACCACTGTAGTACGGGTTAAAATCAAGTACACTACGGGAGATTGTGAAGGCGAAACCTTGTGCATTCCTGTACGGGTAATTACCAAGTACAACAATGTGAGCGAATCGGATTTGAATGTGACTGGCGTACAAACTGTACGGGTAAAACAAACGGATAAAACCAATTTGCCGGGGTTGTCGGTAATCTCGAAGGAAGCGCTTTGGCAAAAAACTTACCTGGACGGAATGGGGAGACCTATCCAATCCATCAACCAGGAAGCTTCACCCAATCAACTAGACGTGGTGCAAACTATGGTATACGACGAAATTGGTCGTAGCCCAGTCAAGTATTTGCCTTTTACCGTAGCAGACGATGCAAATCCGAAAAGCTTTAAGCCAAATGGTGTAACTAAGGCAAAAGGATTTTATAACGCCCAACCAAATGTTGCCCACAGTGCTCATCCTTATGCTCGTACCGATTTTGAGCCATCGCCCTTAAATCGTTCCTTTGTGCAATATGCCCCTGGAGAAGAATGGGTAGGTGCTAACAAGGCCGTAAAAACAACTTTGCATACCAACATTGACCCCAACACGGCTACCAATGGGGTGGACAAAATCCGTTTACTAAGGGTAAACAACGTACTAGGGCAAGGAGATGTAACCAGTGATCGGGATACCTGGATACTAGATGCCCTGGAAAAAGACCAAAACCAACAGTTGATCACTACTTATGAGGCACGCAATAGCATTGTATTGAACGAAGGTTTTACGGTAGCCGATAATGATCCTACCATTACCTTAGAGATTAATACGGGAGATAACAATGTGCCAATGGTTGCTGGGTTTTATGCTCAAGGAGAGCTTGTCCATACCAGCATAACCGATGAGGATGGGAAAGTAACTGAGGAGTTTAAGAATAAAACAGGGCAAGTGGTCTTGAAACGTGCTAAAGTAGCGGACAATACCTGGACCCAAACTTACTACGCTTACGACGATTTTGGCCAGTTGAGTTACGTGCTTCCTCCCGAAGCAGTAAAGGTATTAGAAGCCCACAACTGGGATTTTACCAACGCCACAGTATGTGTCGAAATTCCTCGTTTGTGGTACCGCTATTACTACGATGGCCGGAAGCGTCTTATTACCAAAGAAGTACCTGGAGCAGGTAAAGTAATGATGGTTTATGACCGTCGCGACCGCTTGGTGCTCTCCCAAGATGCCAACCAACGTCAGCGGGACGAATGGAGCTTTACCAAATACGATGAACTCAACCGTCCGGTAATGACGGGACTATATACCAGTACCCAAACCCGGGCCCAGTTGCAAGCCGCATTGGATGCCAACTTTGGTACGACGGGCTACATTGCTCACGAAAAATTTGATTTGGCTCAAACAAATAATCATTTCTATTCCAACCAAAGTTTTCCAACGACTGAATTGAATATTCATTCGGTGACTTATTACGATAATTATGCCTGGAAAAATGGAAGTGTTGAGTACGATTACGACAAAAGCGGTGGGTTGGCTGATTTTGAGGCAGAACCTTTAATTGAGAGCACTTTAGGGCTGGTAACGGCTGCCAAAACCAAGATTTTAGGTAGTACATTATCCGATCCTTATTTGACAACGGTGAGCTATTATGACCGTAGAGGCAGGGTAGTACAAACGGTGGCCGATAACCACGTGACCAGCAATGATGGCCCCAAAGGTAAAGACCGCATGATGACCCAATACGCCTTTGATGGTTTGGTAAAACAAAGTGTTGTACAACACTACAATGTAGATAATAATACGACGCATTACGTAACCCAGTGGACAGAATACGACCAAATGGGAAGAGTGCTGAAAACCTATCAGGAGATTCAGGAAGGCGGGGTGTATACCTACAAAAGCCTGGCTTTTGCAAAACAAGATGCGAAAGTAGAAAAAATCAGTGAGTTGGGTTACAACGAATTAGGTCAACTGATGACCAAAAAGCTGGGTACTAAAAACTGGGTAGGGCCACTTACTACCACCAATGGTTTAGATGACCTTGAGGTGCTCCAAACCATTGATTTTAAGTACAACATTCGAGGCTGGATGACTCATTTGAACGATGCAAGCCTCAACACCTCAGGAACCGACAATGACTTGTTTGGGTTTGAGCTCACGTATGCCAGAAAAAAAGACAACAATGCGGGCTATCTCAATGGAAACATTGGGCAAATGATCTGGCAAAGTAGCCTGGATGGGGTACAACGCCAATACGACTACACCTATGATGGCCTCAATCGCCTGACGAGTGCAGACTATTCGGATAATGATACCAAAGCCTATGGACAAAACGAACGTCCTGATTTTGATGTCAGTAATTTGACTTATGATCTAAATGGTAACATTAAAACCTTGACCCGCAAGGGATTGCTCACCAGTGATGTACAGCTTAACCGAACCTTTGGTATCATGGATGACCTCACTTACCAATACCGAGGCAACCAACTGACCCAGGTAGAAGATGCCGAAAACAGCAACACATCAGGAGTAGCTGGAGACTTTAGAAATAAGCACGTTGCTACGGTAAATAATCCTGACTACTCCTATGATGTCAACGGCAACATGATTCAGGACAAAAACAAGGAGATTACCAGCATCACCTACAATTACTTGAATTTACCCACGGTTATTGAATTTACCGAAGGACGCAGAATAGAATACACCTATGATGCTGCGGGGATTAAACTTAGAAAAGATGTCTACGAAAATGGGGTCAAAATTAACTGGACCAATTATGTAGGTAGCTTTGTCTACGAAGGGGATAATCTGCAGTTTATCCATACCGCCGAAGGGCGCACTTTGGCTCCAGGCACGGTAGAAGGCAATCTGGCCTTTTTGTACGAATACCACTACAAAGACCATTTGGGGAATTTGAGGGTGGCCTTCCGTGAAGGACAGCAAGTAACCTCTTTGGCTACTTTTGAGGTTCCTATGACTGATAAAGACCAAGGCTTTGAGTATGACAATGCCATCGTAAAACCCAAACCCAATGGCGTAGGAAACGCGGCTCAACTAGGAGGGGATACCCAACCATTAGGAGCCTGGAAAACCTTTAAAGTGACCAAGGGTGACAAGGTAGAAGCCGAAGTATTTGCTCAGGTGCAAGGAACCCCGAGCCAGTCGCTGTGGAGCAATTTAGAAGCTTTTGTGACCAATTTGGCCAGTGGTGGTAGCCCAAATGGAGACGTGAGCAGCAACAACCCAAATACTTTGTTGGTGGGCATTAAATACAACCCAAATAATGCGTCCAGCCAATCGCCTGGTTTGCCAGTAGCTTATTTGCGTTATGTGTTATACAACGAAACCGGAGATACGGTACGCCAAAGTGGGAGAGTTTTTGTATCTTTGATAGCCAATAGCCCTAACTGGGAACGGCTACATTTTGAGTATGATGTACCTGAAAATGGCATTTTGCAGATTTATACCGCTAATGAGTCCTCGGACAAAAATGTGTGGTTTGATGACCTGAGAGTCACCTTTACCCCTCAACTCATTGTACAGGAAAACCATTATTATCCTTTTGGGTTGGGATTAACTGGGTTAGAGAAGAATAATAGTTCAAACTTTAGGTATTTGTATAATGTTGGAACTGAACGTGAGAAAAATTTTGGATTGCAATGGGATGAAACACCTTTTAGAAGTTATGATCCGCAATTGGGAAGGTTTCATCAAGTTGACCCCCTTGCAGATTTATTTACTGGAATTACACCATACAATTATGCATTCAATGATCCTGCTGGTTTAAATGATCCAACTGGTTTATGTCCGGATTGCCCTGATCCGAGTAAGGCTAAAAAAGGAGATACAGCCTCTCCAAATGGAGTGAATTATACCTTTGATGGAACAAGTTGGGTTCGTGATGGAGAAAATTTAGACCTAATTACTGTAACTGCCAAACGTGAAACAGATACAAATAGTGGAACACCATCAACTGCAAATCCAAGTAATAAAACTGTGGATGACAATGATGGATATGATCCATTAGGTTGGTTGCTTCCAGGTGCTGCTGCTGCTGGAGTAATACCTGTAATTGAATTTAGCACAGAAAGTGTTGATCTTATTAGGGCATTAGCAAGGAGTATTACTGGTAGAGAAAAACAACTGATGATTATTGATAAAGAAGCAGGCGAGACTCTCACTTTTCGCCGTATTGAGATGGATGGTAGAAGTGGGTATAGAATAGATATAAACTCCCATGCAGACGGTAAAAGACAGCATATTGCTATTTTTGAAGAAAGTATTAGCTTTCTTCAAAAAGACGTCAAAGAACTAGAGAAAACTTGGAAGGAAATATTAAGCGGTGAGCTTAATGCCGCAGCGTTAAGAACCTATAACCGAGGAAACCGATATCTTAATAAAGGTAAAGATGGTATTAACAATCTATTAATGTGGGCAGGGCTAGGCAAGGTGTTTAAAACTGATAATCCTCGAAAGTCAATATCAGAAGTAATGAGACATTACAGAAAAATATGGAGAATTGGTGAATCAAGCGGTAATAAGACTGGACATGATGACTTAGATGATGCACGACAAGTTGCCCAAATTCTACTTTTTATAGCTGAGCAATTATCAAAACAGTAATAAACATGGAAAATACAATTTGGCTTAATGATGTTTCAATATTATTTCAAAGTATTCTTAAAAAAACTTCATTTAAAATCTTATCTAAATTAAGTGTAGGTATTCATATATTACCTGATGTAGTTGAAAAAATTAATGCTCATGCAAGTACCTGCGCTAAGTGTAGAGCCTACAAGAGAAAAGTGCTAGAGCATTTACAGGAGTTAGACACTTTTTTTGAAAATAATAATTTTAAGCGAGTGGATGATATAAGTGTTTTAGATCAAAATAAACTTAGATACTCTTGGATAACTCGTGTAAGGCCAGCTAGAGATCATTTAATAAATGATCATGGATATTATTTAAATGGTACTTTTAGGTTTAGAGTAGGAGTGTTGGGTTTTATGATAGGTATTATATTGTATTTACTGCGAGTCCCAAGTTGGTATTTTATCTTTTCATTGATTTTAGCAATTCTAGGATACTTAATTGGTGATTCTCTTGAAAAGAAATATGAGAAAAAAGGCATGATCATTAGAAAGATTTCCCCTAGTTCTTTTAAGTCTTCCGAAGGGTGATTTGAAAGGTTGAAATAAACGGCAAGCCTAGATACTTACAGTACAGGCTTGTTTTGCGCAAGCAAGAAATATGAAGCCTTGTTCATTGAATTGAGCAGGGCTTTTCTTGTCAGCATCAGATGACCAAGATTGAAAGATTCGCAGGATTCTCTAGCGCGCATTTTAATGCGAGTTCATTTATGCGAGCAATTGCATTGCGGTTTTTGGGGAGACGAAACAATAATGAAGAATGTATTTTTGCAGTTTGTGCTACAAATGACGCACTAGCTGGTTTTATTGCAAAATAAGGGATTAATTTAAGCCAAAGGCTATCAGTCAGGAGACTGATTTTCATTAAATTGTTTCAAGTGATCCGATGGAACACTTAAAACAACTTGGGTTAAAGAGGGGCCATGCTTGTATGTAATCAAGTTGAAAAGAGTTAATGATCAAAATTGAAGTGTAGTTATTTTCACTAATGAAGTAATAATACTAGGATGTTAGTTTTTTTAAGCAAAAATAATTGTGGCATTGTATTGTTCAGGCCTGTTAAAATGCAATAAAATTTTTAGTTGATGTACTGGATAAAGTTTTTTTTCTCAAGGTTATTGATTACTAGCTTGTTTTTTCTGACTAATTGTATTGACAAGACATCTATTAGAATAGATTTGATAAGTAATCGTGAAAAATCGAATATGTTAGCTCTTTCTAACGATAAAAAGAGAATCATTATAGTATCACAAAATGGAAATGTGAGAATTTGGGATTTATCGAGTGGTAAAATGATCAAAAAGACTAAGCTTGATATAGAGTGCTTACTTAATTTTGAAGTGTCACCGGATAACACAAAAATGCTTACTAAATCCTGTTATTCAGTCGTCAAATTGTGGGATATAAATAACGGTAATTGTTTAAAAACCTTTAAAAGTTTCAGCACTCATTGGATTAGATCAGATTATAAGTTTTCACCAAATGGCTCTAAAATACTTTTAGGTAGTATTGATAGAGGAACATATTTGTGGAATATCAACACGGGAAAGTTTGGGCAGGGGTTTTCCCCGCAAAAAGGAATTGGAATAGGGTTTTCCCAGAATGATCTTAAACTTTTAACATTAGGTTATGATACATTGAATGTATGGAATGTTAAGCAAAATAAATATGAAATGTATTTTCAATTGTACAATACCAATATTAATTCTGTTATTTTTTCACCAGATAGTAAAAAAATCTTAACAGGTGGAAATAAGAGTGATCCAGTAGTAAAATTATGGAATCTCAAGACTAGAAAACTTCTGAAATCATTTGAAGGCTTTGATGAAAGAATATTTGCTCTCAGTTTCTCAGAAGATGGCTCTAAAGTATTGGCAGGTTCAGGCTTTATTGATAATGAAGTTAAAGTTTGGGACATTCAAACAGAGAAAAATTTACTCACTCTTCGTGGACATGAATGGGATATTACTTTTGCTACATACTTGAATAAGAAAATTATTATTACTGGTGATTATACTGCAACAGTTAAGTTGTGGGATGCTCAAAATGGTCAATTGATTTGCAATTTGTATTTTGATTTTGAGTCAGAAAATGCGTGGGCAATTACGACGCCTGATGGCAGATATGATGCTAATAAGAGTGGTTTACGTTATTTATTTTATTTAAGAGGTAACAAAAGAATTACTCCACCTCAAAACGACCCAAACTTTGTTAAAGGCTTATTTCAAGAAATTATGAAAAACTACTCTGCTAGCGCGCGTGTCCCCACGCGTGATCTAGTAAAGTAAATACATTAAAAAAGCCTTGTTCATTAATTTGAGCAGGGCTTTTTTTTGTCAGTATCAGGATGGGCAGGATTGAAAGATTCGCAGGATTCTCTATCTAGCGCGCATTTTAATGCGAGTTCATTTATGCGAGCAATTGCATTGCGGTTTTGAGGAGACGAAACAATAATAGAGGATGTGTTTTTGCAGTTTGCATTGTAAATGCTTGTTAAAAAAGGTGTGCGTTACAAATGACGCACTCTATCTGGCGCGCATTTCAATGCGAGTTCATTTATGCGAGCAATTGCATTGCGGTTTTGAGGAGACGAAACAATAATGAAGGAGGTGTTGTTGCAGTTCGTATTGCAAATGACGCATTAGCTGGGTTTACAGGCGTATAAGATAAACAAGTAAGAAGGATATATAGGTTATATAGATCTGATAAACTAAATAAAAGTACAGGAACACACCCAATTGATCAAGGTTAAATATGAGAAATATATGTACTTTAGTAATAAGTATTTTTATTGTTTCATGTGATACGAAATTAACAACATACCCCAAAAAGAGAGTTGATTTAAGTCAATATAAGTTGGCAAAAATTAAAGATCATTTATATGTTATAAATTACACGATATATCCTAGCAATTATGGCTGCAAAAATGATAAGTATGCAACTTTGTATGAGTGTGTTGTTGAAAAGGAAAATGAAAAAAAATATGATACAATTTACTTGTTTGACTTATGTAACAATACAGTACCAACGTTTTTACGTTATAAAGAAAATCCAGAGCGAGGTTATGTAATGATACTGAAGGAAGATTTAGTTAGTTACAGAGACTCGAGCATTAATGTTTTTATTCCTACAAATAAATTCATGCCCAAAGGGGCAAAATATTTATTTGGTAAATTAACAAATGTTACCGAGTGAGCTCCCAGTTCCTTTAAGTCTTTTGCAAGGGACTTAAAAGGTTAAAATAAACGGCAAGTCTAGATACTTACAGTACAAACTTGTTTTGTGCAAGCAAGCAATAAAAAGCCTTGTTCATAGATTTGAGTAGGGCTATTTTTTGTCAGCATCAGATGGACAGAATTGAAAGATTCGCAGGGTTCTCTGTCTGGCACGCATTTCAATGCGAGTTCATTTATACGCGCAATTGCATTGCGGTTTTTGGGTAAACGACACAATATTAGGGTAGATATTTTTGTATTTCGCATTGCAAATGATGCATTAGCTGGTTTTTATTATACAGCTTCAAGTGATCTGATGGAACACTTAAAACAACGCGAGCTAAAACAGGTAAAACTCCTCATCTTTTGAATAGGCATCTCAATAAAAAAAGAAAAGAAATGAAGTATCTAATAGTTGTTTTCTTGATTTTTCTAAACTCGATAGTGTTTGCACAAAATATGGAGACATTTCTTTTTACAAAGTATAATACAGATGGGTATGAGGCATCTTTTTCAACAACTCCTGCGATACATTTTAAGGGGAAAGGTTATAGAGTTTTCTCCTATAATGAGTTCTTAACTTTGTATGAGTACTCATCAATTCCAATTGAAATCACGGTAAATGTTGCAACAAAATCAATTGATAAAATTACAGTACAGCTAGATAAACAATGGTTAAAGTTTAAGGGTAAATTACCTTCAGTAATTATTAGAAAATTAGAAAAAAATTTCAGACAAAATATTTTTTTGACTTCGCTGGAAAGAATAGGTGGCCCAGATGATCCTAGTTTAATTAAAAGAAGTTTCATGATTTGTATTGATAAGAAATTTGCTAGAAAAGCTATGAGAAGGTTAAAATAGCTCCCCAGTTTTTCATAGTCTAAGCGCAGCGAAACTATGAAGTTTGAATGAAACCAAGTCAATTTGTAACTGACATTGCTTAAGCAAGCAATAAAAAGCCTTGTTCATAGATTTGAGCAGGGCTTTTTATTGTCAGTATCAGGAAGGGCAGGATTGAAAGATTAGTAGGATTCTCTATCTGGCGCGCATTTCAATGCGAGTTCATTTATACGAGCAATTGCATTGCGGTTTTTTGGGAAACGAAACAATATTAAGGTAGATATTTTTGTATTTCGCATTGCAAATGATGCACTAGCTGGTTTTTATTATACAACTTCAAGTGATCTAATGGAACACTTAAAACAACGTGGAACTGCCTGCATTATAATCATTTCCAGGTGACTGAAGGGGACTTGTAATTAGAAATAATTAATAATAGCTTTGACATAAAATGAGCAGGAATTGTTAGCCTGTTCCATACATTTTAATTTGTGCTAATCCAGGTAAGCATAGTGAAGCGAGACCTGTAAAGCCAAATTAGACCCTCATTGTCAAATTTGATCCATTATAACCAAAATGAAAAAAAGTGTTTTATTAGTAGTGGTTGGACTAAACCTTGTATTGTTTGGTTGCAACCCAACCAGTTCCAATCGTCAATATCTCGATAAATCCTTACCCAAGACTACACCTAGAACATTTGCCCCGACAGTTGTTAATACCGACAGCATTGAAATCAATACTGTCTTTAACTTTTCTTTTACGGAAATGTTCTTCACAAGAATCATTAACAAAAAGTTTACTATTTATCATTCTGAGTTGATAGAGGGTAATTGGACAGCTCCTCAGCCTATACAAATGTTTAAGAACCAAGAGAAAGAATCAGTTGCCATTGATCCAACAATTACTCAAGACGGAAATACGATGTATTTCCTAGGTATTAGTCCAGAAGATCACTTGAAAAAATCAAAACCAGACATCTATAGGACTCAAAAAGTTGATGGTAAATGGCAATTAGCTACTAAAGTTGGATATCCGATATCCACACCAGAATATGCAGAGTCATATCCCGTTGTAGTAGCAGACGGAAGCTTATACTTTACCTCTGATAGACCTGGTGGATTAGGTAAACGAGATATTTATCGTGCTCAATATTTAGGCGATGGCCAGTTTGCCTCCCCAGTAAATATTGGTTCGGCAGTAAATTCTGAAAAATCAGAAAGAAGTACATATGTTTCTCCAGATGAAAGTTTCTTAATAACAGCCAATACTTATTCTGATCAAAAGGGGTTCGCAGTATCATTTAAAAAGAAGGGCAAGTGGCAAAGACCCGTTTCTTTTGATCTTGGAGAGCCCATAAATGAAGGGTGGATTTACTTTTGTCCATATATGACGCCTGACAATAAATATTTTTTCTTCTCAAAAAGGCTTAGTTCTCCACCCAAGAGCGGATGGCGAGGTGTAATAAAAGGGGAAGTATCTTGGGTAGCTTCAAGCGAAATTTTTAAACTCAACGTAAAATAATCTTGTTCTTCGTAGTCTAAGCGTAGCAGCGACGATGGAGTTTGAACGAAACTAAGTTAGTTCATAACTGACATGAAGCAAGCAAGCGATACAAAGCCTTGTTCATTAATTTGAGCAGGGCTATTTTTGTCAGCATCAGGGTGAGCAGGATTGGAAGATTCGCAGGATACTCTATCTAGTGCGCCTTTCAGCGAGTTCATTTATACGCGCAATTGTATTGCGATTTTGAGAAAGCGAAACAATAATGGAGGATGTGTTTTTGCAGTTCATATTGCAAATGATGCATTAGCTGACTTCAAAAAATGGTAAAAGAAATTCCAATGCAAAATTGATAAACCTCAAGGAATACAGAAAAAGTAAATGAGAAAAAAGAAGTATATAATGGCTTTTACATTGTTGATTATTGTGGTTGGATTTATGTATAAGTATTTCCCAACAATTGAAGTCAAGACTGGTGTAGTCCAAGCTAGTAGTAATATTGCTCATTCACAGAAGCTTGGAGTTTTTAAAGCAAAATATAAACCCAACATTAAAATACTTAACCTCGAAAATCACCAATTTGAGATTATTGAGGCTTGGGATGAATATGTATGGAGTTATAAAGATATGCGTGGAAATGTTGATACCCAGAAAGAGAGCCAGTTCTGTATTAACTTTCAACAAGAATGGCTTGATTCTGATTCTATTAAATTCTCCTCACCCGATGCTAAAAACATTGGTTTTAGAAATCACAAAATACTTTTGTCAAATAGCGATAAAGATACTATTAGGCTTCATGTTACACAGGGTAAGAATTTAATTCAGGTACTTTTTGTAAAACAATAAAATTAAGGTTTGTCTGATGCTCATTTATACGAGCAATTGTATTGCACCGTAGTTATTTTAAGTTTGAGCGTAGCGGAAACTTAAAACTTTTGAATAAATGACAAGTTTCCAAACTTGTTTTGCGCAAGCAAGTTATACGAAGCCTGTTCAATGTAAAAGTTGGACAGACTTATTTTCTTATCTGGTTGTTTATTCCAAAAAAACAATTTCCCGTAAACCAGTGTGGCCAGCATAATTTCGGGCACTTGAGTACAAATAATGCTCGGGTTCTTCTACCCAACCCGCCGCTACTGGGTTATAATGCATGTATTGAAGCTTTTGATACATAAAGTGATTAGAAATCAATTCTTCAGGATGATTGTCTTGTTGCCAAAATTGATACTTGGTATTGTTGGCGTTTTTGGCACCTGCACTTTTAAATAACCATAATATCCAGCTTTTACGACTTTCAAAAGGTTGATTGATATTTTTAAGTATTTGATTTGCGGTGTATTTTTTGAAATCCCTTAAAATATCAGATAAAGAGTTTTCACTATTTCGAGAGATAATGAGGTGTAAATGGTTGCTCATCAGGCACCAACCGTGAAGAACGAGTCCTTTATTTTGCTGGCTAAATTTTAAACTTTCAATAATTATATCTGCGTGAGATTTTCGGGTAAATACATCGATCCATTGTACCACTGCGAAAGTGACAAAATAAATACCATCAGGATTATAAAATTTATAGGCTGACATAGGTTTTATTGCAAAATAAAGGGCTAATCTAAGCCAAAGGCTATCAGTCAGGAGACTGATTTTCATTAAATAGTTTCAAGTGATCTGATGGAACACTTAAAACAACGTGGGGGCACCAGCTGGGAGTTTAGAAAAATCAAGACACAACAAAATTAAATGATGAGATTAATAATAGGTTTATTATTAGTAATATCACCAAGGATTATCCTTGGGCAGTTACATCAAGTATCAGTTTCTTTTACGAAAGATAGCAAAACTATTGAGTTACAAGATGATTTCCAGATTTATATTGTATTCAAAGATTCAATAAGTACGACAGTTATTAAGCCAGTTATCAAAAGTAATGCTTTCTTAATGCCTATTTTCAAAAAGGGTACCATAGGAATAATAGTATTTAGATATAAGAAATATCTGATAGCACTTAAGAGAGGAGTATACTTAGATCAATCCGTAGAGTTCAATTTTGGTATTGATTACAAACCTTTTGATAGTGAACTTACAAATGGTAGGAAGTTAGAAAAAGTCAAATTGATTGATTATTTAAAAGTTTATCCAAAAAAAACTGGTGATGGTGTGATTTCAACAGGGTATATTCAAGATGTAAAGTTATATAAAATCAGTATTCTCAAATTAATTAATCCCAAAGGGCGGCTTAAAAACTTAAAGAGCTAAATACACCAAAAGCGCGTTAAATATCCAATAACTGATCAAATAAGGCTTGGTTTCCTGTCAATAAAGTACTTTCCAAAGTATTTCTCCACTCTGCCAAATTAGGATTGGGGTGGTTTTCCAGGCTTGCCAGCAGCTTTATGATTTTCCCTGTTTCAAAGATTTCATACGTTTTAACCTGATCTACAATGGGTCTAAGCGTTTCTATCTCATCGCTGGTAAAACGGTCATTCAACACCTGTTGCTCAGGCTGGAGTGCTTGAGGAGTGATTGTGGTAATAGATTCAGATGTAACCTCGCAGGGGAGTTCAAACCAGAAATTACTTCCTTTACCAAGCTCCGATATTACCCCAATTTTTCCCCCGTGAGCTTCAATCACCAATTTGCAAAAAGTAAGCCCCAACCCGGTAGAATTATGACGATAGGCTTTGGCCTCTTTTACCTGAGCGAATTTGTCAAACACCTTATCCAAAAATTCAGGCGCAATACCAGCGCCATGATCGATAACCGATACTTTACAACGATTTTCTCCCTTTTTCAGGTCTTCTTCGGCTATTTCAGCAGCAATGCGTATTTTTTCGTTTTGTTGTGAATATTTCGCTGCATTGGTCAATAAGTTTACCATTACTCTACTTAACAGGTTGATGTCCACATCCAGAGTCGCAGAGGGTAAATGCTCTACTACAATAGATTGATTGTTTTCTTGGGTAACAAAGCTGATTTGCGGCAAAGCCACTTCCATTAAACTCGCAAGCGAGATAGTTTCTTTGCGGAGTGACAATTGACTGTCTTCTATTTTTTGGATATCCAGAATATTCATCACCAAATGGTGCATCCGTTTTCCCGAATGATTGATAGCAACTACATAGCTATCGTCTTGATTGCCCTCTGATAACCCAATGATAGAATTGAGTGGGTTTTTGAGGTCGTGTACGATCATCCCCATCATTTGCTGCTTAAATTGATTCAGCCGAAGTATCTTTTGTTGATTGGCTTCCAGCGCTACATTTTTTTCCCGAATATCGTCGCGCTGAGCCGCAATTTCTTCTTGTGAGTTTTGCAGATAATCGTTACTGGCAATGAGCATTTCGTTGGCGTGCCGTAGTTCTTCGGTTTTTTCTTCTACTTTTTTGGCCAAAATTTCGTTTTGTTGGGTCACCAACTGTTCATTCTTTTGAGTAGATTCCAACAAGGCCTTTTGGGCTTGGTACCGTTCTTTTCTCATCAGGTTGATTTTATCGGCCAACGCAAAGGAGAAGAAAATGGCTTCCAGCGCCACACCCAGGGAAGGCGCCTGGTGAATAATGGCAGTGGTAGGTAAGAAACCCATGATATGAAAAATATTGATGAAGAACCCTGCAATGGTAAATACTGCCGCTACCAGGTAATAACGGACCATTTTTAACCCTCGTCGATATAGAAAAAGGGACAGCGTAATCCCCAAAAAAGCATTGATAAACATACTGGGTACCAAATACTTGAGGACATTGCTAAATAGGCTCAACCCTAAAAATATTCCATTGATCCCGATCAAAACCAAGAGTACTTTATAAAAAGAAGGCACGTTTCGTTTAATATCCAACAATGTCACCCCAAAAAACAACTGAGCAATCATGCTTACCACCAGAATAGTATCATTGTAGGTTTTAAAGAAGTGCGTATAAGGCAAAAGGTACAAGTAATACCCACTTGAGATCAGTGTTAGGATAATATTCATTACCATCATCACCACATAAATCAGGTAAAGCCTATCTCGTATCACAAAAAACAAAAACAGGTTGTAAATGAGCATAGAGATCAGAATTCCATAGATTAAAAAGTGATACATACCTTGCTCAATCACCACATAATTGCGAAAATGCTGAGTGCTATAAATATGAATAGGCACCTGGATAGAGGTAGTTTTGAGTCTTAGGTAAATATCCATAGGTGGGTCGTTACCCGATATGTTCAGGATAATGGCTGAGTAAGGTCGTTGAATGTCTCGCTTTTTAAATTCACTGTTGAGCAGGCCAGTATTAGTAGTCACCCAGGCCGTTTTTTTTTCTTGGGATCGATAAAAAAATGTTACCTGTTGGGTCAGGTTTGATAATTCCAACACCACTTCCCGCGCTTTGAGCAGGTTACTTTTGAGTCTTATTTTTACCCAATGGGTACTCGAGTTAAACCCAAGATTAAGCGTTGGAATTTGACCAAATCGTTGCTGATTGGTTTCCTTGAGCACTTCTTTGAAAGAGAGTTGATTGGATTTATCTTCCAACCAAAGGAATTGGTCGGGGGTTAGTTTGATTTTGCCAAGATTTTTGGGGAGCACAATTACCGGATCAGTTTTATAAAAACTGAAGCCATTGGTGTACAAAACCAATAATAGTCCAGCGATCAGGGATAATTTTATAGAAAATTTATGCTGCGTCATGTGTTAATAAAAAATTATAGCACGTAAAAAAACGTCAAATATTGTTCCCTCAACCTCCATTTATACCAATCCTTTGTGAAAATCTATACAAGTTGCGCCAGCTTGGTTTAGTTGTACAGAGCTTCTTTCAGTTGGTTCGGCCTTGGTCCGTTGCCGTTAATAATTTATGGAATGCAGCTGTACTGAAGGGCAAATGATCATTGTTTGAGCCAAAGGCAAGTTTGAACATTTGAGGCGAAGTGAAATAAATTTAGGCAAAACGGACTAAAGCCGCGGCATTTTTTTGGTTCGTTCCATCCTTATTGGCTGGCCTAATATCCACTGGATATTATCCTGCTGAAGAAAAAATGAACGGCTTAACTGAACGCGGAACATGAAGTTTAAAGTCAACTTGATATCGTACAAGTTTTTATTGTGGATTGGTATTACTCACAGTAAAAACCAATACTTGATAAATATAGTCATTCTGGGAATCACAATTCTGATGCAAAATTAGTTTTCTATCCCTATAACCTCAAAAAATCACCCAGTAAATAACAAACCCGATTCAAACGAACCGGGTTCAATCATCAATAAGTTTACCTGTTAATTAGATAAAACTTTTCACTATTCATTTTTAGCTTTGCACTTACTCACCCATCCATTCCCAGGCTGAGCGATAAGCCCCAATCTGGTCTATATAATCCAGAAAATGTTGGTAAAAAGCGTTTTGCCCCAAAGTGCCACTATCGCCAATGACGATGAGCTTTTTACGGGCACGAGTCAAGGCCACATTCATCCGCCGGGTGTCTTCCAGAAAACCAATCTTGCCCTTGTCGTTGCTACGCACCAATGAAATATAGATCACATCTCGTTCCTGTCCTTGAAAACCATCTACCGAATTGATGTCCAGCCATTGGGCAATATCTACCAAATCCGGGTGGTTGTGCAGGCGTTCACGAATGTGTTTTACCTGGGCCTGATAAGGTGAAATAATACCCGCCGAAAAATGTCCACTGGCTACCATCTCAGGCTCTACCAGCTGGATTTGCTGCGCCAAATTAAGCCAATGTTTCATCAAGATATCTGCTTCGCCTCGGTTATACTTGCTGCCACCTTCGGCCATTGTTTTTTCATCAAACCCACAGCCCGCAGTATCTATAAACTCCACTGCTTGATTGATGGGGTCGTCAAACAATTGTGCGTGCTGAAAAAGCTTATGTGCTACGACTGTTTCGGCTGCTTTCAAATCTCCCTGGTAAAACTCCTGATTCGAAAACTGCATAATGTGCTCGTGCATACGGTATTGGGTATCGAGCATCACATCTACTTCTTGCTTTTGGATCACCTGCTCAAACAGCGTATTGGTTAACCCACCTTTGGCTGCTTCATACGACTTAATCGTAGGAGGGAGCTGACAATGATCCCCTGCAAAAATCACCCTTTCAGATTTGATAATTGGAATCCAGCAAGCGGGTTCCAGTGCTTGAGCTGCCTCATCTATAAACACCGTAGAAAACCTACGATAACGGATAAACCGATTGACACTACCCACCAGCGTAGCCGTAATTACCTGCGTATGGTTCAACAAGCTATCTACAATGTACTTCTCCAAAGCATAAGCTTCGTGTTTGAGCTTAGATGCTTCGGCAAATAGCAGCTTGCGTTGTTCACGTTCTTCTCTGCCAAAGTTTCGCTTGTACTTGGCCGCCATTTTCTTATACTCTTCAGCATCTCGGCGGAGCTTTTTTAGCAATTTGTAATCAGGGTGCTGGGCAATTTGAGCTTCTAAACTAAAAGGAATCAAATCCTCATTTACCCGAGCCGGATTACCAATCCGAATCACGCTTACCCCTTTAGCCAACAAGCGTTTGGTCAGCAAATCCACCGCCGTATTACTGGGGGCCGTCACCAATACCTGATTTTCCCGTTCGAGGGTCATTTTAATGGCCGATACCATCGTAGTGGTTTTCCCAGTACCAGGAGGGCCGTGAATAATGGCCACATCTCGAGCACGTAAAATATTCTTTATGGCATCGTTTTGCGACTCATTCAACGACGGAACTTGATAATAATCAGGGAGTTCGGCTTCAGGTGAAAAGTAGGCCTTCTTCTTACCCAATAAAATATCTCTTAATTCTATCAACCTGGGGTCTTCAGTTTTAACCACTTGTCGAATGGCTTCATCCATTTCTTTGTAGGTAACCGCATCAAACAAGAGATCTACCCCTAGAGATCCATATTCTACCCATTCAGGCAGTTCATCTATAGAAAACCCAATGCGCATGGCATTTTTCTTCACATAAGTGATCACTCCTGAGATATTGGCCTTCTTGGCCTGCTTGCTGTTGGTATTATTAAACAAAGACACCATGTCACCTACTTGAAAGCTATGATTTTCGTTTAGCTCGGTAGTGCGTTCCAGGCTCAGGTAATAGTTTTCACCTGAACCAATTTCGGTATCCTTTACCAGGATTGGGTACCAGGTTACGCCCTTCTTTTTTCGTTCGTTTAAGGGCGTAAGTACCATTTGGTTATAGTATTGCTGCTGATCTTCGTCTTTTTCTATTTTTATAAGTTCTAGTAACTTTTCGAAATACTGCATTTGAATGTATCAAGAGGTTTTGAGGGGTATAACAATAGCCCTCAATAATAAATAAGTATTGATAAGGTGGTTGTAGTCACCAAAAATAGATAGGGGAGACATTGGCCTTTGGCCAATGACTAATCCAAGGAGGTATGTTAATTGAGCTTTCTCATGATCTTGTGTATTTACGCACAAATTTAAAGTTTTGTTGGAAAGAAAATAATTATTTATTGAATGATTAATTTTTTATTATTCTGTTGTTGCATTGCTCTATTGTTAAATGGTTCCGCGATGCGTATGGACTATTACCAATGCTGTTTCCTTAACGAGTGCTTGTCCTCCCGATGTCAAGAGGGATCACTTCGAGCCCCAGTACAGGCGGTTAAATGAGCTGCCTCCTCCTTCGTACTGATGACGTGTTTATACAAAGCGTTGATTATTGGGTGATTGTAAAATGCTAAAAGTATGTGTTTTGTCACCCTGAGCACAGTCGGAAGGGCTGAGAGATAGTAAAACCACGACTCAGATGCTTCGCAAGCTCAGCATGACAATCGAACACGTCATCTCCATTGATGTGTTTTGGGTACCAAAAAATTAGAACTCGGGATGACAAACTCGATGCACTCGTTGGCTAGAAACCCTTAAGGAAATAGCATTAGACTATTGACCGTCGACTGTGGACTCATTTCCGTTTTGCGCTAATTTTTCACTTTACACTTTTAGTTTTTCACTCAATACCGTTTTCCATTTTAAAAATTTTTCATAAAAAAACCCTTGCGCCTTTTAAAGGCACAAGGGTTTGAAAATATTATTATTGGAGGGATGATATTTTCAAGTAGAATACCAGTTATTTATACTCCACCTTGATTCAATTTAGCTCTTAGCTTGGCCAAGTCATCGTCAACTGAAGCATTTGCTTCCAATTGCTTAAACTCATCGTCTAAGGAAGCATTACCTCCATCGGCTAGTTCAGCAAAAGCGTCTGCTTCAGCCTCAGCCTTAAGAATTTTTTCTTCAAATTTATCAAATTTAGAAAAAGTACTGCTAGCATCGAAGCTTCCCACTTGCTTGGCAATTTTCTTTTGCGCCTGTGCTGCTTCTTGTCGTGCCAATAAAGTACTTTCTTTCATTTTAGCCTCGCTCAACTTAGCTTTCAAGGTATCTACCTGATCTTTTAGTTTTCTTGTAGTACCAGAAGCTTGGTCGTACATAGCTTTATATTGGTTGGCTTGTCCTTCAGAATCGGCTTTTTTAGCCAAAGCTTTTCTTGCCAAATCTTCATTACCAGCACTCAAAGCTTGCATGGCTTTTTGCTCCCAGTTTTGAGCTGCAGTAGCATGTTGTTTGTAAGAACGCTCCATTTTCTTTTCTTGAGCCATTGCCGTAGCTAAGGCAGAAGTAGCTTTAGCAATAGATTCTTGCATTTCTACTACCATCAGCTTGATCATTTTAGATGGATCTTCTGCTTTGTCAAGGGCATCGTTTACATTGGCTTTGAAAATATCGGATATTCTACCAAAAATCCCCATATATCTGTGCGGTTTTATAGTTTACAAATAAGTTTATAAAAAAATAACGAGAGAATGATTGAAATATTTAAGGATTATCCAAGCCCTCTCTTTATGTAATATTACAAAATAATACGCAACTTCAAAAGAATTTGAATGTTGTTGTATTTTTACTACGATTAAACTCCCAAAGAGGTTATTCTCTTAAGCTAAATTGGAGATTTACGTGTGAAAAAACGCTCATAACTTTTGCAAAACCTCCCCAAAACCCTCTAATTTTACCCGCAAAAGCCAAAACCCAAAACAAGGGAAAAAAGACAAAAAAAGATACAAAAAAATGAATACCAGAGTTATTAGCTGGCTAATCGCCATTGGAGCAGCCTTATTGTTTATCCCTTTTTTAGGAGTAGTTCATTTGTTTGATTGGGACGAGATCAATTTTGCCGAAAGTGCCCGTGAAATGCTGGTCACCCAGGATTTTGCCCGAGTACAAATAGATTTTAAACCTTTTTGGGAGAAGCCACCACTGTTTTTTTGGTTACAAGCGGCTTCTATGGAAGTTTTTGGCGTCAACGAATTTGCCGCACGTTTTCCCAATGCCCTCATTGGCATTATTACCTTGGTATTAATTTTTAATATTGGAAGTAAAATCTACAATCCTCAGTTTGGGTTATGGTGGACTTTAGTTTACGCTGGATCACTATTACCCCACTTTTATTTCAAGTCGGGTATCATCGATCCACTCTTCAATTTATTTATTTTTCTGGGGGTATATCAATTATACCTTATGACATTGGGCAAGAGCAATAGGCAACGTAATATCAAGGCAATGTTGGCGGGTTTTTTTATAGGGCTAGGCATTCTTACCAAAGGCCCAGTAGCCTTGCTATTATCAGGTTTAACTCTGTTGGTTTTTTGGATATTGAGTCGCAAATGGAAAACTTTCCGAATTGTTGAATTGCTACTTTTTGGTTTTGTAGCGTTTATCATTTCTTCAGTTTGGTTTCTGCCCGAAACCCTCAATAACGGTGTTTGGTTTATCACTGAGTTTATCAAGTACCAGCTAGACCTGGCCAGCTCTACCTCTACAGGGCACGAACAGCCTATTTTCTACCACCCAGTGGTGTTGCTGTTGGGGTGTTTTCCAGCCAGTGTATATTTTCTAGGCTCATTTAAACGAAATACTGCCGATACTGCCGAACAACGCCGCTTTAAAACCTGGATGAAAACTTTGTTTTGGGTAGTACTCATTGTGTTTTCGTTGATTACGACCAAAATTATGCACTACTCCTCTATGTGCTACTTTCCGCTTACCTTTATGGCGGCCACCTATATTTTTCATATTCAAGAGAAAAAATTCCGTTTTGCCAAGTTGCTCAACATTTTGATTGGTCTTATTGGAGCTGTGATCGCCCTATTATTAGCGGCTTTACCCATTGCCATTCAATACAAAGAAAAACTGAAGCCCTACATTGAAGATAAATTTGCTGTGGCCAATCTGGAGGCTGTGGTGTATTGGTCAGGCTTCGAATCTGTCATTGGTTTCTTTCTACTGGGAATTATTATTACCACATTGGTCTATTGGAACCGCAAAAATCCAGTGAGAGGAGCGCAAGCCTTGTTCCTCAGCGTTTTGATTACCCTACAGGTGCTCTTTTACGTGTTTATTCCCAAAATTGAGAAATATACTCAAGCCGCAGCGATTGAATTTATGGAATCGAAGCAAAAAGAAGATTGCTACGTGGGCACCATTGGCTATAAGAGCTATGCTCAGTATTTTTATACCGCTCGTACCCCCGAAAAAAGCCCCAAAAACAATTCTGAGGAGTGGTTTCTTACGGGTAAAACCAACAAACCAGTATACTTAGTTACGCGAATTGACCGTATCAGGCGATTAGATTCTTTGCAAAAGGCGGGTTTCCCAATTAAGAAAATCGGCGCAAAAAATGGTTTTGTATTTTTCAAACGAGAAGCAAATACTGGCAAATAAACGGGGGACTAAGGTATGGCACGAGTTTCGTTCATGCATGGGTTGAAACAAAACTAGTCAAACGATGGATTTAAATACTACACTCATAGTGCTTGGAGTAGTGGCAGGTGGTATGTACCTGCTTTATTGGTTTTTTACTCAAAACTACGACCGTGGAGTGGTGGTACAGGTACTAGATGGCGATACGATCATTGTGAAAACCAAGCGCTACAAAAAGAAAAAAGTGAGGCTTATTGGCGTAGACAGCCCCGAAAGAGCGAATCACATTTTTGATTTTGATGAAGCCTACGCTCGCCATGCAGAGCGGTATGTACGCAGAAAGCTAAAACCTGGAACTAAGATTTATCTCGATTACGATAAAAAGAAATTTGACCAATGGGGACGTTTATTGGCTTATTTGTACATCCAAAAAAGTGGACATAGTATGAATGAGTTGTTACTGAGAAAAGGGTATGCAGTATATCAGGCTGATAAGTACAACAAACGGTTGAAAAATAAATTTTTGAAATTACAGCAAGAGGCTAAAAGAGAACGAAGAGGCATCTGGAGTAGAGGAGGGCGTTTTTAGCGTGTAATTGATCAGTTTTTTGAACAGAAAATTGAACTACATTGATTTATTGGTAGTTATTGCTTTTTTTAAGGGCAAAAAAGGGGACTATATGCAGATAATTTATCGCGAGTTGAGCGAATTGGAGGGAGTTGCGGGCAAAGTTATTGACTTTGCCAAGGCTCAAGCAAAGCCTGCAAATATTTGGGTGTTTGATGGAGAAATGGGCGCAGGTAAAACTACCTTGATCAAAGCCATTGGCCAGCAAATGGGTATTGTAGATACGATCCAAAGCCCTACTTATTCTATTGTAAATGAGTATCAGGATGATAAAGGGGATGCTTATTATCATTTTGATTTTTATCGATTGAAAAATGAAACAGAGGCAATGGATATGGGGTATGAAGAATACTTTTATGACAAAAACTACTGTTTTATTGAGTGGGCTTCTAAAATTCCTTACCTAATACCCACCAATTATTTAAAAATTGCTATAATATTGCAATCTGATCATCGGATCATTGAATTAACCCATTTTGAGTAAGCACCAAATATGAGCAAGAAAACGTACACTGAAGGGGCTACCCTCACTAAAGAACAACTTGTTTTATACCCTAGCGAACAACTCGCTCCTATTAGAAAAAAAGCAGAAAAACTATTCATTGGTATTCCACGGGAGAAAAGTAAATCAGAAAACCGGGTATCGCTCAGGCCCGAGGCTGTGGAAATTTTGGTGCGTAATGGGCACGAAATCAGAGTAGAGACCAATGCTGGTTTGGGAGCCAAATTTACCGATCAGCAATACAGTGAAGCGGGAGCCGAAGTTTGTTATTCTACCAAAGAGGTTTTTGAGGCCGATATAATACTCAAAATTGAACCCCCCACCATCGAAGAAATCGAATACATGCGTTTTGGTCGTACCATTGTGTCTTCTTTGCCTATGGCACGCATGAATACCGCCTATTTCAAGGCTTTGATGCAAAAGAAATGCATTGGGATTGCTTACCAGTTTATTCAAAACAAGGTAGGAGAGATGCCTATTATTCGTTCTATGAGCGAAATAGCTGGAAGCACAGTAATGTTGATTGCTTCGGAGTATTTGAGCAGTGCACACGAAGGCAAAGGAATTATATTAGGTGGTATTACTGGAGTACCTCCTACAAAGATTGTCATTATTGGGGCTGGTACAGTAGGAGAATATGCTGCTCGTACTGCCATTGGGTTAGGAGCAGAAACGAAAATTTTTGATCAAGATATCTATAAGCTTCGCCGCTTAAAGTATGCCGTGGGGCATCAGATGTATACCTCTACCATAGATGCTGGAGTCTTGGCTGAAGCCATTAGCCGAGCCGATGTAGTGATTGGAGCCATGCGAGGTGAAAAAGGCTTAGCTCCCTGTGTGGTAACCGACGAAATGGTACAAGACATGAAACCAAACTCGGTGATCATAGATGTGAGCATTGATCAGGGAGGAGTGTTTGAAACCTCTGAGGTAACTACCCACGAAAATCCCACTTTTAGAAAGCATGATGTGATCCACTATTGTGTACCCAACATTGCTTCACGCGTAAGCCGCACCTCGAGCACCGCCTTGAGCAATATTTTTACCCCTTACTTGATGAAAATCTCAGAAGCAGGAGGGATGGATGAAATGATCTTTGCCAATAAATGGTTTATGGATGGTGTATACACTTACAAAGGTAGTCTTACCAACGAGTATTTGGCCAAAAAACTAGACATGCCTTACAAAGACCTGGGATTATTGATGGCGGCAAGACTCTAAGTGAGTCGGTCTATGATTTGTTACATAATCATCAGTACAGCGAAACACCAATAATAATTAATACAGCAAAATTTTATGAATAAATGCATTTTTTTGGATCGCGATGGAGTATTGAATCGCGAGCGTGGAACCTATGTTTATCGATTAGACGATTTTGAAGTTTTAGAAGGGGTGTGCGAATCCTTACAACAATTAAAGAATGCGGGTTATTTGTTGGTAGTAGTTACCAATCAATCAGGGATTTCTAAGGGATTATATACAAGAGAGGATGTTAAAAAATGCCACGAATATCTTCAGAAACATTGCAATAACTTATTGGATGATCTATTTATGGGGCAATATCACCCCAGTATTTCTGCTTCTCTGTCGCGCAAACCTGATAGCTGGATGCTGGAAAAAGCCATTGGCAAATACAACATTGATGTTACTCAATCTTGGTTGGTGGGCGATAGCCCCACTGATATAGAAGCGGCAAAAAAAATACAAGTCAAAACAGTACAAATTGAATCTACTTTTGAGCATAAACCGCTGTCTCCGCTCTCAGATTATACTGTGAATGACTTGTATCAGGCTACCCAAATTATTTTATCTTCAGGTAACTAAATATCTTATAGCTTATCCTCTGGTTTTTACCAAAGTAGCCTTGTTTTTCTTGTCAAGAGTATTCTTTACTTTAATGTCTTTTTGCTCTCTGGTATCTTTCATATAAGTAGGACAAGTATACCTCTTTTTGGCACAAGAAGTAAAACCAATCAATGCTACCAGAGCAAATACAGTCAAAACTTTTTTCATCAATTTATATAATTTATAGTGTTTAACGCTTTATTATAATGAATTATATGAAATAGTACATTTATTATACCAATCTATGTACAAACGTATAACGCAATTGGAGGTTAAATGTAATAGAGTTTTAGGTTTTTTTACAAAAAAAAGTAGAAAACCCGTTGAATTTAGTAAGAATTACTAAAAACTGTAACGAGAATTTGCGCCATTAGTTGTACGGCAAATCGGGTTGCAGCGTATACTTTATAAATCAGGATCGTAGTAAAAACATATATTTTTGTAATTTTGTACAATAGTTACTACACCAATATCAGAAAAATACATATGACGAAGATAAGAATTATTGAAGTAAAGTCGGAGATAGCGGCGGGTACTCGGGGGGCTAGCTTAGGCATAGATGCTCTGAAAACCGCTTGTTTGAATAGAGCTTATCAGAATAATATTGTTGAAGACCAGACATTTTTTGCCAAACACGAGCGATTAGAGGTGCCAAACGCAAATGATACGTTGTTTCAAAAAAATAGATTCCCTTATGCCAAGCGCATTAATGGGGTGCGAAAGGTTCTCACCGCTACTTGTGATCATGTAGCAAAAACCATTGAACAAAATATGTTTCCGTTGGTATTGGCGGGTGACCATGGCTCAGCAGCAGGTACGATTGCAGGGCTCAAAAAAGCCCATCCTCACAAAAAACTAGGAGTAATTTGGATTGATGCCCATGCTGACCTTCATTCTCCTTATACTACGCCATCGGGTAATATGCACGGCATGCCTTTGGCCATATCATTAAATGACGATAACAAAGCAAACCAAATAAATACGCTGGACTCTGAAACTTATGAGCACTGGGAAGCTTTGAAAAATACAGGCCATCCAGGAGCAAAGCTAGAAGGCCGACATATTGTACTAATTGCTGGTAGAGATATAGAGAAAGAAGAGCAAGCATTGATGGACAAATACGGTATCCGAAACTTTACTGCTGAGGAGGTAAAACAGCAAGGAACGGATGCTATTATACAGCAAACCCTCGATATTTTGAAAGAATGCGATATGATCTATGTATCGTTTGATGTAGACAGTATGGATTCTGACATTACGATGGGAACCGGAACCCCAGTGCCAAACGGTATTTCTATGGAGGAAGCCAAGGCCCTCAATACTGGTTTTGCTCAAAGCCCTAAATTGGTATGTTGGGAGATGGTAGAAATTAATCCTACGCTTGACAATAAGATTAATTTAATGGCAGAAAACGCTTTTGAGATTTTGGAGGCTACTGCCGAAGCATTGATTGATAGCCACCAACTAGTAGAGGCTTAATCATTAAGTACAAAAAAGAAAATGTGTAAATCCTTATCTTTTTACAGGGTAAGGATTTATTATATACTGACGATAAAGTCAGATAGTTTTTGTTCTTGTGGCAGTTCCAGCTTTTTACGCAACCTATGACGAGCCACTGATACACTGCCTGGTGTAATTCCTAAAATTCCGGCAATTTCTTTTGAACTAAATTTCAATTTAATAAGTGCACATAAGCGTAAATCTTGGTAGCTGAGCGAAGGAGCATTTGTTTTGATTTTTTTGAAGAAATCACTGTGTACCTCTTCAAACAAACCTAGAAAATTATTCCAATCCTTGTCTATATTAAAGCTAAAATCAATCATTTTAATCACTTTTGAAAATTCCCTGGGTTGCTTACTTTGCTTGTCCATTTTTACCAAACTAGCACGGATTTGCTCTAACATTTCATTCTTTTGAATGATGTATAATACCTTAGAACTTAATTGTTGATTTTTGATATCTAAGGTCTTTTGTAAGTTTTCAGCAATTAACTGTTTCTCAGTAAGTTTAACTTCAATTAGTTCTTGTTGGGCTTGGTGTAGCTTTTTATTTTGAATGATAATCTGTTTCTTTTTTTGAATGCGAAAACGTAATGTGAAAATTATCAAAACGCTGATAGCTGCTACTATGAATAATATGCCTATAAGTATTTGATTGCGTAATTTTTGATGAGCTTTTGTTTTTTGAAGCAAGGCTATTTGTTTACTTTTTAGTTGAAGCGCCTGCTCTTTTTGTTCTAGTTTAAAGTTACTCTCTATATTAGCTATTTGCTTTGTTTTCTTGATGCCAAAGAGGCTATCCTTTAATGTTAGATAACGTTCATGATGACTTAATGCTTTTTTATATTGCTGGTTTGCTTTGTATAATTTAGATAATGTCTCTAAGGTTTTGATTACATCATTAGGCGTGTTGATTTTTTTTGCTAAAGCCAAGGCCTCTAGCAATCTCGCTTCACTTAATTTATATTTTTTTTGTTTTAGATAACATTCTCCCAAGGCAATATTTCCAACAACTACAAAATAATAACTGGCGTTTCGTTTAAACCCTTGAGTAGCGGTTTCTAGGTTGCGAATACCTTCTTCATATTTGCCCATATTGCATTGACATTCTCCCATTCCTCCCTGATTAACTAACGTGTTCTCCTGATAGCCTAGTCTTTGGTTAAATTTTAAAGCCTTTTGAAAAAACTCCATCGCCAAATGGTATTTTTTCTGGCGTTGATAGGTCACCGCAAGATTACCTACTACTTGCATTGCCTTTACCGAATCATTGACCTGATTATATAATTGTAAAGCTTGTTTAAATTTTTTAAGAGCAGTATCATATTCATCTTGATTGATATGAATATTGGCAATATTATTTAATAAATCAGCTTTACCTAGAGTATCTCTTAATGATTCAGCAAGCTTAAGAGACTTTGTATAATATTCCAGTGATTTGGAATAATTGGATTGATAATCATAAATAACCCCTAAGTTATTGAGCACAGCAACAATGGACAATGTATCTTTTGATTCTTCTGATAAGGCTAGAGCCTGTTTACTGTACTTGATGCCTTTCATAGGGTCTGCTTGAAAAGCATAAGATATACCTAAACTAATCAGCGAGGCAACTTCTTCTTTTTTAAGCTTTAATTTACGAGCAATTGGAAGAGCTTGCATACTATATTTTAGCGTTTGTTTAAGGTCAATATCTCGCATTGCATAAGCTAGTTCATTTAAGAGTACTACGCGACTAGAATCTGTTTTTGACTGTTGGATGAGGTATTTTAAACTATCGATTTGCTTATTTTGCCCTTGTGTAACAGGTAAGTTTATAAATATGAACCATAAAGTGATTATGATAGTCCGCTTCATTGTGAAAGAGGTTTGAAGTTAGTAAGCCTGCTGGAATTTTTTTCTTAGTTGACAAGTGTAAACATCTATGCACTATTTTGAGTTCGGTAAATTATAGTAAAATTACCATTATACAAATAAAAAACCTTTCATCAATATGACGAAAGGTTTTTGCTTGGTTTTGACTCCAAGTTATTTCAGACTAACACTATGCTGAATTGTCGGATGATTATCTTAATTCCAGCAGAACTCTTTGTATGATTTTATCTCGAGTTTATACTATTGTTTGGTAGGCATGAATAAGACTTACTCTAATCTACAAAGAGAGTACTTGAATAGGGATGATTTGTTTATTAGTGAATGAATAAGGGAGCTATTTGAATTGTCAAATGAAGCTCCCTTGCCTTACTTACCTGAAATTTAAATTGACTATTTTGCTCCAAAAGCAGCAAATAACTTACTATTGTCTTCGTAGTGACCAGGTTTTATCAACATGTAGAAGATATCTATTAATGGAAGTAATCCGAAAATTCCACCAAAAGTAAAGAAGTAACCTAAGATCACGATTGGGCTAGCGCCAAAAGCCAGACGGTGAATCCCTAATCCTCCTAAGAATATCCACAATACCACTGCCAATACTTTGGTACCAGTAGTTGCATAAGCTTTTAATGCTCCATAAGTACGTTTAGCCTTGCGAAGTGCTCGCTTTTTAGCACGATACTGCTTTTTCTGGGCTTTGGTAAACCCTTTGCGTTCAGCGCGAGTTGGCAATGAAGCTTCGGCTGTTTTAATTTGTTTTTTAAACTCGACCAACTTCTCTCTAAGAGCTTTTAGCTTTTGTTTTTTGAGAGCCTTACGTTCTTTACGACTAAGTTTTCTCTCTTTTTTAGGAGCTGGTACGTCTATGCCTACTGCATCACCAAAAATTCCTTTTGCATTAGATTCTGCAATACATAATCCTGAAAAAAGGATTACTAACGATAGTAATAATGATTTTTTCATAAAAAAATGTTTATTAAAATTGAGGGTTTGCCAGTCAGATTGTGATTAAAAAACTGTCTGGTGAATTATAAAGCTGGGTATTTACTTTTTGCGCTTCCTGAAGACATAGTTAGTACTAGAGGTTTCGTCAAATGCTTTGAAATTATAGGCTTGAATAAAGTCGTAGCCTAATTCATGCATTTTGTTCATAAAGTCTGAGGGGTTTCCCATCCTTTCAAGCGCATCTTCTAATTTTTTGTAGAGTTGTTTTCGGCCAGTGCGTTTGGCGCCCCTGTGTTCAATAAAAAAGCCATAGCCCAGGATTAATGAATAAGTCCCTGTAATGACTAGCATGTCTGGTTTCTGTTTGTCAGGCACAGAAGACTGTGCTTTTGCCTGATTACTCATGAGTAAGCCTACTAATAATAAGCTCATGAGTGACAAATAAATTTTCATATAGTAGTCCTTTAATATGTAAGTGATACTGAACCCGCAAGTGTATGAGCAGGTGCTTGATGTAATGCGACAAAATTATAGAGGGGGGGAGGAGGTCTTCAAATTAAAGGGTATAACAAAAGCTTAACAAGAGCTCATTATAGGATTAATATTTTCTTAACTGAAGAATTTTAAGTGTTTGATTAATAGGTGTTTGTGGGTTTTGTTTTGAAAAAGTGGAGTAATAGCTTTTTCACTATCTATTACGATGGTGAGCACAAATGGAGAAGTGAAGAGAGGTGAAGTTTAGAGGTTGTATGATGTTACTGAGCTTATCTTTTTAATCTGGAAAAGTGGTAAATATCTTATAAACGCAAGAGCATACCACCAGATGTTTTTTAGTTATGGATACATAGGGTGAAAATGCCTTTGAGGTTTTGAAAGCTACTGCCGAAGCATTGATTGATAGCCACCAGTTGGTAGAGGCTTAATTGATTATAAAAAGAAAGCGTCACAATTAACTGTTGTGGCGCTTTTGTTTTTTTAAGGTTAAAAAGGCTCAGCTTTATTCAATCTTCGCGCTTTCTGGATCGCTAATAGTAAGCTGAAGAATCAAGTTGTTGATCAATGCCTGAAATGCCAGAAAGTTGTCATTTACTTGAATTTTACCCTCTATGAGTAGGTCATATACTTGCGCTTTGATGGCCAAAATCTCAGCAAAAGCTTCTCTATAAAAAGCTTCTCCTCCTTTTTGGTTGATGCGCTTTTCGAGTTCAAGGGCGCGTTGATAAAACTCCCGCAATAAGCGATAGCGACGATTGTTACGCCAACGCATAAAAGCCGCAAAACCAGCAATGAGTACGCTCAAACCAGAAGCAATTGGTTTAGAGTAACGTTCAATAAAAGTAGGACGGTTTCGGTCTTGAAAGAGCGTGGTGCCTTCGTGTATTGCATAATGCAAGTCATCTGGATCAAAATCTTCTTCCATTCGATTCAGTATATGTCCCTTGCTATTGAATTTAAAAATGTTGTCGATCAAATCATATACTTTGTGTTTGTGTACATCTTTATGGGTAAGCAAAACCGCAGACACACCAATGGTGATGGCAGGTTTTTTAGGGGTATGCCCATACAATTTGGCTGGAATAATAAAGGTATGTACTTCGGGATGAAAAATTCTAAAACCTTCAGCAGAAGATAGTTTGGGGTTGGTGGTGCTTGCATCCAGGTCAAATAGTACTAGATCAGGGTTAGAGAGTTGGGCACGAACTGTTTTATCATTATAATCAGTCAAGAAACAACTCACATCTATTTTGTTGTTGGTTACTTTGTTTTGTTTGTAAGGAGTATTTACGAAAGTGCATTTGTTGATATCTACCTTATAATGCTCCATTAAATCTACCAGTAAATCTTTCAGTGCACTGGTTTTGGGGCCTACTCCAATACGTCTTCCTTCCATCAATTCGGGCAAGGATTTGGCCTTGAGGCTGTCAGGGTAAATAATGAATAGTTTTTCACCATATAGTGGAGCAACTACCCTGAGGTTATTTTCATTTTCAATTTCCTTTTTAGACAATTTAACATCCCTACAATTTTTTACACTAATGGAGTTGTGGGTGATCGCAAAATCTACTTTACCCTTAAGTAGTTGAATAAAGTTGTTTTTGGCTCCTACCGAAGAATCTACTACTTTTTCGAAGCGAAATCGTTTGATGTTTTTTGAAATGTCTACAATATCATTAGTAGCTGTGCCAGAGGAGGTTCCTCCTAAGTTGTATAAGATGGTATATTTTTGCCTTACGCCACAGTTTGTCAGGACAAACCCGGCCAATACAATCATGAATAGTTTTTTTAACAGGTGTCTGTGTTGAAACATGAGCTATTAATTTTGATAGGGGAGGTCATAGAAAATAGTTTCTTCTTCAGAATAGGCGCTTTTGTTTGTAGATGATACTGTTTTATGCACGCATAGTAGCGTTATGGGCAATAAAAACAATGAAATATACAGTCAAAAGTGCTATTCCAAAATAGGTATGTCATTTTTACAAGCTCCCTAAAATAGTTCGCGAAATTTTATTCTGGGTTTTGATTCTAAGATAGAATTTTTTTGGTGCTTTTATCAAATATAATAACCTAAATCAAAGAAAAGAGTTGGGTGGATGTACTTTTTTTCAACAAAACCTATTGCAAATCTTTGGCGCATCTGAAGCCAAAAATAGAAGTACTGGTATAGGGCAAAGCCGACATACGCTGTGAAGGGCGATAGGGTGCTTTGGAATGGACAAATTTTCCTCCCCGAAGGGTTTTTCGATCATTGATTCGTTTGGTGTAATAATCTTGTTCACCATAAAAGCGGTACCAATCGTTGCACCAATGCCAAAGCTTTTGGTTGATGTCCTGAAGTTTTAGCTTTGCGGCTTTTTTGGCGACCAATTCATATTCGAATTCAGTGGGTAATCGCTTACCAAGCCAGGCGGCATATGCTTTGGCATCGTTCCAGCTAATATGGGTCACTGGATCGGTATACATGGCCATACTACTATCACGGCCAAAAGGGTATAGCCAGTAGGCACCTACAATCGTATCCCACTTGTTTTTATCTTGGTTAAAAACATAAGATTTGCCAATACGTTCGGCATCGGTAGTATAGCGGGTAAATCGTACAAACTTTCTAAAATCTTTGACCGTAACAGGATTGACATCTAATAAAAAGGGGCGTATGATGAAAGGAAAGGTAGGTTTTTCGTCAGCACGGCCATCTTTGGAACCTATTTGCACCGTATCTCGCTCAATCAGAACCATTCCTTTGGGGGCTTGATATCGGTATTGTGCTTGTACCTGGAAAATAGTAATAGAGGTTAGTAAAAGAACTTTTAGAGTAAAAACTATTACAGTGCGATTTTTCTGAGAGGGGCGTACATTCTTCATCCACATAACAATCAAATTCATATTCAAAGATAATACGGAGGTAACACAAAAAATGCTACCTACTATATTCTAACCGCCAAAATAGTGATATCATCTCTTTGAGGAGTGTTTTTTTGATGCTTTTGTAAAGCTTTTTCAAGATTTTCTTTTTGTTGATCAAGCGGAAGCTTTGAGTAAGCGACCAATAAATCTTGGAAACGTCTTCGCCCCAGCCTTTGATTATGTTCTCCTGCTTGATCGCTAAACCCATCAGTAGTTAAATAAAGCACACCGCCTTTTTCTACATCAAGGGTTTTATTTTCAAATATGCGTTTTTTACCAAAATCAAAACCCACTGCACTACGATTTCCCCTTATTTCGGTGATGGTTTCATCGTGAATATAATACAAAGGTCGTTTTGCACCAGCGAAGATGAGCTGTTGCTTCTCCTGGTCAGATTTTTCAATAACACAAATACAAGCTTCCATTCCTAAATCCAGGTTAGACTCTTGCTTTCGCAATGATTCTACCACACCTTGGTGGAGTTCTTCCAGAATAACAGCAGGGGAGATGATTTTCCGTTGACGGACAATTTCGTTTAACAAAGTATTGCCTACCATACTCATAAATGCACCACTTACCCCGTGCCCGGTACAATCCAATACTGCGGTAACAATTTTATCGTCTATCTGATCTATCCAGTAGAAATCACCAGAGACCATATCCTTGGCTTTATAGATCACAAAGTGCTCATGGAAGAATTCTTGAATGCGTGGTTGATGAGGTAAAATAGAAAGCTGTATGGTTTCGGCATAGCGCAAGCCATCCGTGATTTTGCGATGTTGTCCTTCTACAATCTTCTTTTGGCGATCTATCTCTTTGTTTTGTTGCAGGAGTTTTCGATTGGTTCTCCTGAGTTTGAGGCGACTATTGAACAGTACAAATGCCAATGCTAAAATTGCCCCGGTACTCGCCAGTAAAATCACCAAAATAGTACTTTGTCGGCTAATATCGGCGTTTTTGAGTTTGATGGTTAAATCTTTTAACTCTTGTTCTTTGTTCAGGCGTTTGATTTCAGATTCTTTGGTACGCAAATCTAACCTAGTTTGCATTTCGGCAATTTGTAGAGAACGGGTCTCATTGTATAAAGAATCGGTATAAGCCTTATACAATTGATAGTTTTGATAGGCTTGCTGATATTTTTGTTGTTTTTCGTAAGCTTCAGCTAAATACAAATAGCTTTCGCTGATGGGCTTCTTGGATTGAATGCTTTTAAAAGTTTCCAGGCTTTTGTTGAGATAATCGAGAGCTCGCTTGTAGTTTTTGGCTGCAGTATATACACGCCCAATGCCCAGGCTGGCATAGCCTAATCCCTCCTGATCGCTTGCAGCTTGTTGAATTTCTCTGGCCTTGAGTAAGTTTTCTAAAGCTTTGTTGGTTTGCTGAGCATTTAAATAAACTTCCCCAATGCCGAGTAGGGTAGTAGAAATATTTTTTTGATCCTCTTGCTGTTGAAATATTTTGAGGGCTCTTTGATAATAAGTAAGGGCTTGTTTGTATTCAGGGATTTTTTGATAGGTAGTGGCCAGATTTTTATATCCTTCGGCCAATAAATCATCAGCATCTACTGTGCGGGCAATGCTCAAGGCTTCCCGAGAGTACTCCAGCGACTTGAAGTAATCACTCCGGTGATCATACACCCGACTTATTTCCAGATAAGCGGCAGCAGTTCCTCTTTGATTGTTGAGACCTTCGTTGATTTTTAGGCTATTGACATGGTGCTCGAGCGCTTTGTCATAATCCCCTAAGCGATCATAAATTTTTCCGAGCTGTTTTTGAGCATTGGCTACTCCTTTTTGGTCGTCAATACCGCGATATAGAATAGATGCTTTGTTTAAATAATCTTGGGCACTTGTAAACTTGCTTTGGTTGAATTGCCCAATGGCCAGGTAGTACATAGATTCCCCAATGCCTTTTTGGTAGTTGAGTTTTTCAGAAAGTTTGAGTGCTTGCCGAGCATAATCAACCGAACGATTAGTAGATTTTTTGTGATAAAACTCAGCCAGACTTATTAAAAGTCGGGCTTTATCGGCATTGGCGTTGCTTTGATTGAGCAAGGCTACCAGGCTATCGGCTTGAGTGATTTTTTGGGCTTGGGCAAACGAGGGGTATATGATCAATACTATACAGCAAATCTTCCATATCTTCTTTATATTTTTTGTTATCATATCAATCACTGAATACCTCTATTTCGTAATCTGTATCGTTCGAACCTTTTAGACCTAAAAATGGATAACAAGGTAACCATAAAAAAAGTTGTAAGCAACCTTAACCTTCTCTTATCCAAGTACTTTCAAGTTGGCTTCCAGGGTTTTATGTTCCAACATGTAACCAAACATATTGAACCAACTCGGGCTATGATCAATAACCCAACCATCGGAAGATATAGCAATTTGTCTGGTTTCGGCGACAGCTTTATCAGGATTATGAACCAGGGTAACTTCCCAGTTCCAACCATTTTTTTCGGCTTCTTCTAGCAGCAATACTTTGAGTCGGCCACTGTTGGATACGGGAGAGTCTAAATACCAATTGGCTTGAGTAACTCCCAGCTGTTGGATGGTGTTGCCGATTAATTGAATCGCAGTCATGGTTTCGGCTAC
Organism: marine bacterium AO1-C; assembly: GCA_001890965.1. Taxonomy (GTDB): domain Bacteria; phylum Bacteroidota; class Bacteroidia; order Cytophagales; family Microscillaceae; genus Microscilla. The sequence continues at coordinate 410,762 of MLAY01000011.1, forward strand.
TCGTTTATAAGTACCGTGTATACTGGCAATATCACGGTAACATTCATCTCTACAAGCCAAAATAATTCCATTCGATAAAGCTACCTCCGTAATTATGAGCAAATTGTACCCATCTATGGCAATTTGCTCGCCTTTGAGCACCTCTGCTTCTACCTGACGACGCGAACGCAAAAACCGAGATTCGTCAGAACAACTGGCACGTAATAAGGCTTGACGTTGTCGAGCATTTAGTCGATAGCGATCACCCACTAATTTGAGTGATGATTTGTCAGAATAGCCATTAGAGAGTAAAAAACTCAAATCACTTACAGCTTTTTTTAAGGTAATAATCCACTTGTCATTAAAGTTTTTTACATCATCGGAGTGTTGACCTCTATGGCGTTGATTATTTGGCATACTTTGTTGTTTTTCAATTCTTTAACTGTCATAAATCATTTATTTACGTTTTTCGTAAGCGTGGGTTTAATTTCTATTGATTTATATAAGTAATATGAAAATATGCGATCAAAAATTGTTATTAACTACACTTGTAGTATATTTGCAACTACAAATGTAGTAATTACTGTATTATCTATACTGAACTTGATTATATATGAAGTGGTATTACCAAAAATCTAAAGCAAGTATAAGTATTAGAAAAAGCATCAAACAGGTAATTCGCTAGATTCTGCAACCCTTTATGTTTTTTTTAATCATTACTACGACACTTGTAGTAATTAAGGGGCTACTTTTGAGACAGATAAGATTAAATGAGATATGAGTAAGATAAAGTTAGATGAGTTACAACTGGCAATTATGCAAGTACTTTGGGAAAAAGGGGAGGCCACTGTTGCGGAAATTCAGGATGCTTTGAAGGATTCACGTGATTTGGCCATTACGACCATTGGAACTGTTTTGTCGCGGCTAGAGGAGAAGAAAGGGGCGGTGACTCACATTACTCAAGGGAGAAAGTATGTTTATAAACCTGCGATATCGGAACAAGAGACTAAAACCTCGATGGTAGGAAGCTTGGTCAAGCAATTGTTCAAAGGGCGTTCGGTTTCGTTGGTCAATCACTTGATTGAAAAAGATGAATTGGATCAGGAAGAATTGGACCAACTCAAGAAAATGATTGAAAAAGCAGAGGAAAAAAACAGAAATAATTAATGGGCGATTTAAGTACTTCAAATATTACACTTCAGTTTTTGAGTTGGGTATTTACCTATACTTTACACAGTAGCTTATTGGTGTTACTGTTGTGGGTTTGGTTCAAAAAACGCCCTAAGATGAGTATTTATTTAAAGGATGTATTGCTGAAAATAGCACTGGTAGCGGGCATATTCACTGCTGGTTTTCAGCTATACGGAAATAAAGGCTGGAACATAACCATTGATAACCAGACTATTCAACAGCCAAATACCCAAAGCCAAAGGCTTGATATCCAAAATTTACCACCAGCAACAAAAAAAATCCTCCCAGTTACTTCGCCTCAAAATGAACAACCAAACACTACGAGTTTTGCCATTCGTTGGCATGAGGCATTGACCTTGGGTTGGCTAGTAACAGTGGTATTTTTAACCCTTCGCTTTGTTTGGTTGAAACATCGTTTTGTGCGTTCCTTAGCGTTTGTTTCTATTCCCTCACCAGCATTGGATCATTTACTAAAAGCCTTGTCCGATAAAATCAAACTTCGTCAAGAGGTACAATTACTTTTGGTGACAAATACGTTGAGTCCTTTGGTGTTAAACAAGCGCACGATTGTGGTTCCAGTGAAAGCATTAGAGGAGTTGTCATTAGAACAACAGGAAAGCATGTTGGCGCATGAATTGGCTCATTTACAGCGCCGCGATGACTTATGGCTTAAGCTAAGTCAGGCATTGCAGGTTGTACTGTTTTTTCAACCTTTGAATCGCTGGCTGTTTCAACAAATGTATGAAGTAACCGAGCAGATATGTGATGCCAAAGCGGTACAACTTACCCTGAATAATCAGGCCTTGGCTAAATGTCTGGTAGAAGTAGCTGGGTGGTTTACTTCACAACCTCGCTGGGTGGTTTCGATGGCAGCTCGGCAAAAGCCTTTAACTAAGCGAGTTAAACAACTTTTAAACAATAATATCATGCAACATTCAACAAAACCTCGTTTTTTAGCACCACTGTCTATCGCTGGAATGATAGGCTTAGTGGTCATAGTAGCTATTTTTACTTTGCCAGGAATTCAGTTCTCCTGGGCGCAAGCTTTTAAGAAAAAACCAAAAGCAAAGTCCTTCAAGGCCTATACGTTCCGGGTAAACGAAGAAAGTAATGGGCGGTATGAGCAGGCCATTGTCATCAGAAACCCTGAGGGTAAAATTTCTGAATTTTATCTGGATGATAAAAAATATGCTGGAAAAGACTTGGCAAAATTTAGTTTCATAGAACGAGCTTTGGAACTTCAGGCAGCGCGTAATCACAGCAAGAAAATATTTTCAGAAAAGTACAGTAAACTAGAATTAGAAGCGGTCAAAAACAAGAAAGAGCTCGCGGAAGCTTACACGAAAGCTTTAAAAATAAAGGATGAAGAGAAGAAGAAAGAACGAATGATAGAAATTAAGAAAAAGGGGCAAAAGTATCAGGAGGAATTGAAGCGAAAAAAAAAGCAATTAGAAAAAGAGATGTTGAAAAAAATGAAAAAGAAGTAGAGGAGACACTCCTTGATTTTTTTTACCCTTATCTACTACACTTGTAGTAATAAGGGTAAAGATTTTTCAATCTTTGCTTGATTAATTTTATCAAAAAACTGTTTCTGGTAAAAATAAATGGAGTGGGGTTTTTAAGAATATCTGATCGTATGATAAACGAATTAAAGATGCCATTGAGTAAATATTTGATAGTAATTGTGTGCATTGTAATATCTGGCGCGAAGGCAAAAAGCCAGACCAATTTCAATGTGACGGTATTTGGAACGCAAACTATATCGGCAGACCAAATAAGAGAACAATACTCAAAAATGTTGACCACTCTACAAAAAGAATATGAAGCCAACAAAGATGCATATCACTTAACTAGAAAGCATTTTGCCAATCAGCTTCTGAAAAGGGGGGATTTTAGTTATGTAAATGTGTATTTGCTTAAAAGCTATATAAACAATATCAGTTTTATAATTGATTTTGTAGAGAGACAAGAAGCAGTTGCTCGTATGCGTTTCCGAAATCTGAAAACATTGAAACTAGGTGATCCAGCAAATTTAATTGCGAAATGGCAGGAATATGAGACCTTAAGTTTTCAACTATTCAAGCAAGGAGAAATAAGAGATATGGAGTGCCCGGTTTATCATTGTATTTGGGCATTTAATCATCCCAAATTACAGCCTTACCTCGAATACTTTAGTAAGCATGTTCCTAATTATGAAAAAGACCTGATTGAAATTCTCCACCAAAGCAATGTGGTACGATACCGTGCTAATGCCGCTTTTTTGCTTGCCCATTCAAAAGTTAAGGCGCAGGAATTAGCAAATGTCTTGATGCCTGCGATCAATGACCCTGAATCTAGAGTTCGTAACAATGTGATGCGGGTAATTTATTATTTGGTTCGTAATCAAAAAGGTGTTAAGGTAAATTTAGATAAAGTAATTCAGGCCCTCAATTATCCCAGCTTTACAGACAGAAACAAAGCATTGGTAATATTAAGGTCATTGCCTTTGTATCAGGTGCTTTCTAAAGCCAGACTCAAGCGAGTATTACCTGTTTTAATAGAAATACTCGAGAAAAAAGATGGTCATAATTTTCGAAATGCCCATCAAGTATTGAAAAATATTAGTGGGGAAAAGTTTACTTATGATGATATAGGAAGCTGGCAACAATGGATTAAGCAAGAACTAAATAAATAGACTGTTAATCCAAAGATTGGTGTGTCATTGAAGTTTTAAGGGGTTATATATCACCAGTAGAGGGATTTTGTGGCAACCTTTTGCCTCAATGTGTGCATTCCGAAAGCTTTGGATTCATCTTGCAAAGACCACTAGAGTTGTTGGGGCAGTTACTATTTGACCCCATTAAAGCTTACTCTGAAAATGCCTCTTCTGTACAAGTTGGTTTCTTGATAGAAAAGCTTGTACAGAAGAAAGGACATATTGTTAGTTATTCAAATGCTCTACTTTGATCTTCTTAGGCACTGCTTGTCCAGGAGCTGCATTGGCAGTACGGGCTCTTAATGGACGAACTTCCTGAGGTTCAGATGTAAAGTTGTTAGTGAGCGTATCTTCTATCTGATTTTTTATCTTGGTCTCAATTACTTGATTGGGGGAAGTCAATTGATTGCATTTGGGATTGAAATCGTATGCTTCAATCCACTTTTCAAAGTTTTGGGCCAATGCTACAATGCTTTTGGCAATGAAAACTACTTCCTGATTGGTCATTGTTGGGTGTAGCGATACTCTGATCCACCCAGGCTTGGTAGAGTAATCTCCCTGATCAATCATATCAGTGATTTCACGCGATTGATCTGGACTAACATTCAATAAATAATGACCATAAGTGCCTGCGCAAGAACACCCTCCTCTGCATTGAATCCCAAATTTATCGTTCAATAGTTTCACTCCGAGGTTGTAATGCAGGTCTTCTATATAAAAAGAAAATACCGCCAAACGGTCGCGGTGTTGAGGTGCCAATATGTGTACATTGGGTACATCTTTAAGATGGTTCCATAAGATATCTACAAGGGCATGCTCTCGCTGTAAGATGTTTTTCACCCCCATTTCTTCTTTCAAACGAATGCACATAGCCGTTTTAATCGTTTGCAAAAAAGCAGGAGTACCGCCATCTTCGCGGGCTTCTATATCTTCTACGTATTTATGGTTGCCCCAAGGGTTGGTCCAATCTACAGTGCCTCCTCCTGGATTATCTGGAATGTGTTTTTTATATAGTTTCTGGTTGAATACCAGCACACCTGCCGAGCCAGGGCCTCCCAAAAACTTATGGGGAGAAAAGATGATGGCATCTAAATGGGCTTCAGAACCATATTTTTCTGTGGCAGGGTGCATATCAATATCTACATAAGGAGCCGAACAAGCAAAGTCTACAAAGCAATAACCACCTGCCTGATGCATTTTTTGTGCAATCTGGTGATAGGGTGTCATAATACCCGTAACATTGGAACAAGCGGTTATAGAGGCAATTTTTACCGCACGATGTTCGTATTTGGCCAGCAATTCGTCTAAATGATTCAGGTTTACCAAACCATCTTGAGTTGGTGCGATGATTTCAACCGTAGCCAAGGTCTCGAGCCAACTAGTTTGGTTAGAGTGATGCTCCATATGGGTAATAAAAATTACCGGGCGTTGGTTTTCGGGGGGAAGCTGAATGCATTGATGTTCGTGCATTCTAATACCCAACATACGTTGCAGCTTATTCACCAGGCGAGTCATACCAGAAGTAGCGGTAATGATAAGGTCATCTTGAGCAGCGTTGACATGTTGCTTGATGAGTTTTTGGGCCTGATGGTAAGCATGGGTCATGGCCATACCAGTCGTGCTGGTTTCGGTGTGGGTATTGGCCACCAATGGCATGATTTCGTTTTGGATGCGGTGCTCAATAGGTGCATAGTTGCGACCGCTGGCAGTCCAGTCGGCATAAATCATTGGTTTTAGACCCTCAGGAGTGGGTATTTGTAAGTCCAGTCCAATAATTCCCTGCCTGAATTTTTTGAAGTATTGCTCAGTCATTGTGGATTTTGATGTTTTATAGTGGTGTCAGAAAGTCAGTGTAATAAAATTAGTACTTTGCTAATACACAAATTTACAACTGAAATAGGAGAAAGCAGGGATATTTTATAAATAAGTTTCTATAGGGAGGCTAATCAGAAGAGTTTAGACGGACTGAACTCAAATAAGAAATCCAAAATACCTGCAAATTTTCATAAGTATTTTGGGTAATATTTAGTTTAATCTTCAAAAGCAGGCTTTGAGGAGTGATTGGTAATGGAGCTTTTGCATTTGTGTACTCTCTATTCACAAATTTGTTTTCCAGAGCTACTGTTTCCATTTGATGGTCAGCCCCAAGCTCAAGCTTCAAAATTTTCTAGGGAATTGTCAAGAGGAAAAATTAGAAATAAAAAGGCCCTGGACATAAATCCAGGGCCTAGTTGTTTTGACATCGCAATGCAGCCTTATAAGTACAAAGTTGTTCTTACTAAGCAAATAGAAAATTAAATGACTTTACCCAGTCTTCCATACTGGTAAACTCTACCTCAAACTTTTGTAATATTTCTGCCATATCTACATGCATTACTGGATTGGCCTTACCATCCCAAATGGCTTGATACTCAGCGGCTACACCATCTCCGGCACCTTCACCCATTACATTGTTCAAGATGCCTCCAAACTCTTGAGGAGGTAATGCATGATAAGCAATGTCTTTTTGTAATGCTTTGCTGAAAGATTTGGCCAAGGCAGTACCACTGAGGGCTTCTTTACCACTTACCACGAATTGATTTCCTGCCAATGCAGGTTTCTCTAAACCAGCTACAATTAATTTGGCCATATCGGCAGAGGGCAACCAACCAATTTTATAATCAGGCAGGGTAGGATAAGCTACTTTGTTTTGTTCTTTTACAAAAGGAGCAGTCCAGGGACCCAATAAGTTTTCGGCATAAAGGGTGGGCTGTAAGACAATATGTGGAATACCACTCTGTTGTAAAATTTCTTGAATATCTATACGAATATCGTAGGCGGGGTTACCTGTTCTTTCTGGGTAAATTACCCCAGAAGCATTCCATACCAGGTTGTTTATTTGGACTTCTTTTGCGGCATTAATAGCATTTTGAGCCATTTTTAAGGGTTCCGCTCCAAACGTAGGTACTAACAGCGCTACTGCATCGGCCTTTTTGCTGGCTTGTAGGGTATCATCATAATTGCTCATATCGCCTTCAATGATTTCGGCTCCAGCATCGGCCAAATCTTGAGCTTTGCTAGCATCTCGAGTGAAGGCTAAAGCTGTGTGTCCTTTTTTGAGTAGTTCAAATACTATTGGCTTGGCTTGTGAACCAGTGGCTCCATATACAAGTACTTTCATAGAGGTAACAAATTTTAAGTTTTTAAATGTGATTACAAATTTATAAATTAGTGCTATACAAAATATAGCGATATACTTTAGTATAGTAGTATACTAAAGGGTAGCTATTTATAAATCAGATACTTATGTCACAACTAAGTCAAGCAAGTAAAGAGTGCCAGCAGTTTATTCGTCCAGTAAGAGATGTTATAGAGTTGATCGGGGGTAAATGGAAGCTTCCTGTAATCGTAGCGTTGTCGTTTGGCAACCAACGCTTCAAGCAGTTGGAACGATTGATAGAAGGTATTACTCCACGAATGTTATCCAAAGAGCTAAAAGATTTGGAGGTAAATGGCTTGGTAAACCGTAAAGTATACGACACTACCCCAGTTACGGTAGAATATAGCCTTACGGAGTATGGCAAATCGTTGGATGAATTGATAGCAGTGCTTCGAAAATGGGGGCTAGATCATCGGGAGAGAATTATGCAGCCTTCAACAGAAACTGAAGAAGTAAAGCAAGTGTAAGGCTTCTCTTAGGAACTGATATACTTATCAGTGGCAGTTAGATAATGCTCAATTTGGGTAAGACACTCCTTATATCGAGTGATTACGAAGTTGAGCGAAAACTTATAATTCATTAAGCCATTGGTATAGGCCTTTGAAAAGTATACTTCTTTATTTTGGGTTTTCTGAGTCATAAAATCTAACTGCTGGGTAATGTAGCTTAAGTAACCAGCCTTGAGCGTTGTGCTTACTTTTTGTTCGGTTTGATCAATCCAATTATAATATTCGTACAAAAAGACAGTTTGGGAGCGCATTTTAAAATCTTTGAGATAACGTATGTCACCAGATTGGTTAAAAGAATTGTAGGCGTTCTTTTTCAAATATACACCACCCCAATGATTGGCTTGCAATGCCAGGGTATTAATGCTATCAAGGTTACGATCTTTTTTTATTAGAGTGGTAATGGAGTCTAGTTTTTGGAGGGTAAGAGTAGCTCTCTTGAGGGCATCTTTTAAGCTTTTTTGATTAAATATTACCTCGGCTTTGATATTGTTTAAGTGTTCTCGAACCAGTGCTTGTTGTTCGTTGATAATTGAGTATTTATTTAGCTGAAAAGCAATTAAAATACCGATGATTACCACAAAAAACTCTACAATTTGGTTTGCCCAATCAATCTTAACTTTCATAAGCAATGTGTGTTTTTTCAGTTAAGAAAACCAAAAATAGACAAATTGATAAACAACGACTAAAAACTCAGTAGTTCTTTGAACTTGTTGGCCTGACGGCGAGAAATTTCTATTTCTTCTCCAGCCTTGAGCGATACTTTTAAGTTACCACTAAACCAAGGTGTGATCTTATCTATCCATTGGAGATTAATAATATGCTGGCGATTGGCTCGGAAAAACTTTCTGGGGTCTAATCGTTGCTCCATGTAGCCGAGTGAGCGAGTGATGAGTGGTTGGTGGTTCTCAAAAAATATACGAGTATTATTACCTTCAATCTGGAAAAGCCGAATATCACTCAACTTTACAAACCAGCATTGTTCTCCATCTTTTACAAATACCTGATCATGTTCAGTGAGCATTTCTTTTGGGGCATCTTCTGGCTCTGAGGTAGTATTGGTTACTTCTTGTGAAAGTTTCTCCAACGCCTTTTGTAAACGTTCGGGTTTGATGGGTTTTAGCAAGTAATCCAGCGCATTGTATTCAAACGATTTTATGGCGTATTCGTCATAGGCCGTAGTGAAGATTACCTTAGGGGCTTTGGTGAGTTCTTCTAACAGTTCAAAGCCATTTTTCCCTGGCATCTCGATATCCAAAAATATCAATTCAGGTGATTGTTGATCTATCTTTTCTAAAGCCTCTATGGCATTGGCGGCCTGGTCTATTATCTCAATTTCGGAATGTTGCTTGAGCAATACTTGCAGCTCTTTACGTGCCAAACGAGAATCATCAATGATCATTGCTTTCATAGTAATAGAGATAATTTATTGAGGAATAGTAACTGTAGCCGTTACATAATTATTTTTTTGAGTTAGCCGAATAGAAGCCAATTCTCCATAGAGCATTTTGAGTCGTTCGGTGGCATTTTTTAATCCGGTGCCTGTACTCTTTCCTTGCTTCTTTTCTGTGGGAGATTTAGGTCGAAATTGCCCAGTATTCTCGATCACTAATTTTACCTCATTGGCTTCTCTGCTTCCGCGTAACTTTACCTCGCCACCTTCTGGCAAATGAGCAATGCCGTGTTTAATGCTATTTTCTATCAAAGTTTGCAACAACATAGGAGGAATTTGTACATCCATCAATGCCTCATCTATATGCTTAGAAAACTGCAACCGATCTTCGAACTGAATAGAAGCCAACTGAAGATAACTATCTACAATATACATTTCATCTTCGAGCGATACTTGTTTGGCTTGGCTGTAATTGAGGGCATAGCGCATAAGTTCCGATAGGGCAGTGAGCATTTCACGAGCCTTGTGCTGGTCTTCTAAAATAAGTGCTCGAATGTTGTTTAGTGCATTAAACATAAAATGCGGGTTGATTTGGGATTTAAGTGCAGTGAGTTGTGCTTCCTGAGCAATAGAAGCCATCCGCCAATGATCTATTTCGGCTTGTTTATAATTATTGAAAAAATGCCATCCAAAGTACAACAATGACCAAATAAGTGCCACCACACTGGTATTGAATATAATTCCAAAAGCCAGTTGAAAGCTCATTGGAGTAGGGTTAGCGGCAAATACCTTTAGTATCATCCAGCCTAATGAATTCACTAAAAACCAGGATATTCCCAAAAGAATACTCGCTGGGAAAATTCTAAGCGTAATTTGCCCTGCATTGAGTTTGGTCCAGCCCCAACGCTGGATAAGATATCGATAGACATGGGTAAGTCCTAAGCCAGTAAGCGACACAATGGTATAATAGATGAAAAGTCGGGGAGTGGCACTACCCGCCAGGGTAAAAAATGTAAAACTAATAAAGGTGTAAATAGTCCAGCCAATACCCTGGCAATACCAATAATATTGGCTGGATTTTTTTGAGGAGTGACTCATCATTTATGATTTTGAATGTCCTGTAGCTTTCTTTTCCTGAAACGAACGGTTTTGGGCAAAGCCCATGGATAAAAATATAATCCAAACCATGTAATTGGCCCAATAGGATGTGGTAGCAATCCCCAATTTTATAAAAGACAAATGTAATATCAAACTAATGGCCAAACCAATGGTACCTAATACGATAAATGGATGTTGTTTTTTCATGAGAGTATTGTTTTGAAGTGAATATTTAAGTTAGTTTTTTGCCCATTTTTTCAGAGCATTAATAAATTGAGTTTGTTGATCAATAAATACATTGTGTGAGCAACGCTCGTAGTATTGTAGATTTTCTGGGCCAATAAGCATTGCCAGGTTCTTTACTTGTTGTGCAGAATAGAGGCCATCATCTTGACCATACAAACCATATATAGGGATTTTTTTAGCCTTTAATCTCTGAAGGTTTTTAGTCAAATCAATGGTGGTATAATGTTCGTTTTTCCAAAAGCCTTGTGGTGCCGTATAGCCCATTTGTCGGGCGTATTTTTTGAGCGATTCATTGGTGCCAAACTGGGCATAAATAGCTTTGGCTTCGTTGGTTGGTTTTTTAGGAGTATAAAAGCCATTTCGCATAGCGTGCATAAAACAATACGAGCTGTACTGGATGCTTTTTTTATCCATTTTTTCCAACATAGCCACATATTGCAGGTTAGTTTGGTCTTTTTTAGTGGTATAAATCTTCTTTACCCGACTAATGATTGTTTGAAACGTTTCCTGTAATGCTATTGGTGCACCAATAAGTACCACTGCTTGCGCTTTTGGGCGATATTTTTCGGCAAAAAGTGTGGCTACTATTCCTCCAAAACTATGACCTAACAAAGTAGCTTTTTTGAGCTTGTATTGGCTATAAATCTGGTTTAAGTCAGCAAAAGTTTCCTTGAAAGTAAATTGTGCCTGAGTAGCTGTAGATCTCCCTTCTCCCCGACGATCGTACACGATTACAAAAAATCCTGCATCTGCCAATTTTTGAGCAGTGGTAAACTCAAAACCAGCACTATTATAACCAGGGCCACCGTGAAGAAAGATCATGGCCGGTTGGGTAGGTTTTCCAAAGGTTTTGATATAGAGTTTTCGGGCAAAAGCAGTGTTGAGTAGTAGTAATAAACAGCCTATGAGCGCAAACTTTTTCATAAAACTTGGTTAGGGTCATTACCTCAAAACCTGAGGTAATGACGAGTAAATGATTATTTATTTAAAAACTTTTTTAACTGAGTCTGAAACCAGGTAGGGTCATCATACATAATAAAGTGCTTGGCTTTCTCGTGCATCAAAAACTGATGATTAGGTATTTTTTTGATTTGGCCCATATAGGTTTGGCGTACAGCTTCCAGAGATGAGCCAAAATCTTTGCCCCACCAAACACCCATTACCAAAGTAGGAGCCTTGATATTGGCTACTTTTTCACGTAAGTCTACCGTGTACATATCGTACATGGCCTGAGCCACTGCAGCTTGGTCAGATTTCAGGTTCCATTGCAATACCTGGTCAATGTGTTTTTTGTCGGTAATCATAGTCCTTAAGGTGCGCATTTGCATTTTTGTAGCTACTTCTGTTGAACGAGACTTTAGCATATTGTCTTTCATTTTTTGAGCCATTGGGCGCATACTTTCAGAGGTAGCGTAGGGGTTTTGCATAGCACCCAAAAAAGGCAGGCCATCTACCGCAACTACTTTTTTGATCAGTTTTGGTCGTTCAGAAGCAATCCAAAATGACATAAACCCGCCCAAGCTATGTCCGATTAAGGATACATTTTTGAGTTTTTTGCTCTCAATGTAGGCGATCACTTGATCTTTGATGGTGGCCAGCGTAGCTCCTTTAAGTGCTGGTTGACTCGCAAAACCAGCCAGGGTAAATACGTGACATTGGTATTGATTCTGGAAACCCTTTACGGTTTCGTCCCACACTTCGCCAGGGCATCCCAAACCGGGGAGAAATAAAATATTTCCTTGTTTGTTGGTACCTTTTACTTCTACTTTGAATGCTTCAAATTCTGAACTCTGAGGCGTAGCAAAGGCCATCCCTGCCAACAGAGAAAAAGCAATGACCAAAAAGACAACTGAGGGGTTTTTCATAATTATATGTGTTTTAAAATTTTTCTAAATGATTTACTCAAAAGTACGGCAGAATAGCCTTGCTGGAAAGCAAAATATGGGGAGCGGTCAATGGGAATGGGGAACGGTTTTCTTAAGTGAAAAGCTAAAAGTGTAAAGTGAAAAGTGGGCGTAAAGCGAAGTTTATTCAGTTAAAAATGTAAAACATAAAGTGAAAAATTAGTGCAAAGCAGAAATTAGTTCATAGCATTGGGTTCATTGTCCATCGTTTTGTGACGCATCGCGGAACCATTTAACAATAGAACAATAAGCGAAGCGAAACAATAGAGCAATGCAACAACAGAACAATAAAAAATTAATCACTCATCATTTACCATTAAAAATAATTGATCAATTCATAATTTATAATTCACCATTGATCATTCATTATTCAACAAAAACAGCCGCTGTCATTTAGATTACATAAGTTATTTTATTATTTGTTAATTTTAGAGCAGATTACATGCTTTGATGGAAATACACATGCAGTTGAATCTGACTGCGACTCACAAAAACTATTATAGTAAATGACCAAGAATTTAAACTATCCGATGTGGATGCTTTTGCTCATAATGTTGGTTGGGCATCCTTTGTTAAGCCAGGCTCAAAACAAAAGAGGAGCAATTGGTAAAAATGGTATGGTGGTAACTGCTCACCCTGATGCTACCAAAATAGGCGTTGATATTTTGAAAAAAGGAGGCAATGCCTACGATGCCGCTGCTGCAGTGCAATTTGCCCTAGCGGTTTGTTATCCAGTAGCGGGCAATCTGGGTGGTGGTGGCTTTTTGGTGTACCGTCACAACGATGGCACTATAGGAGCACTAGATTATCGCGAGAAAGCACCTGCCAAAGCACATCGTGATATGTATCTGGATAAAAGCGGTAAAGTCATTAAAAACCTAAGTCGTAATGGACATCTATCAGCAGGGGTACCTGGTAGTGTAGATGCCATGGTAAAAATGCACAAACGATTTGGAAAACTACCTTTCAAAGATGTAATACAGCCCTCTATAGATTTGGCCAAAAAAGGGGTAGTGCTTACTGCACGCGAAGCCCGTAATTTTAATAGCTATCGCAACGCTTTCTTTGATCATAATACGACTCCCCCTTACCCATTGGTAAAGAATGACAAGACACCTTTTAAAGCGGGAGAGGTAACCAAATACCCTTATTTGGCACAAACCCTGGAGCGCATCAGAGACAATGGGCGAGATGGTTTTTATGCAGGTAAAACGGCCGATCTGATTGTGAAAGAAATGCAAGCTGGTGGAGGAATTATTAGCAAAGAAGATTTGAAAAATTACCAATCAGTATGGCGCATACCAGTGGTAGGTTATTATAAAGGATACAAGGTGATTTCTATGTGCCCTCCTTCGGCAGGAGGTATTGTGTTGATGCAGATGCTGAAAATGATAGAGCCTTATGATTTGAAAAAGATGAATTGGCATTCGCCTAAAGCTGTACAACTCATGGTAGAAGCCGAACGTAGAGCCTATGCCGATCGGGCCAAATATTTGGGAGACTCTGATTATTACCCAGTGCCACTCCATAACTTACTTGATCCAGCTTATCTTAAGAAGAGAATGAAAGACTTTAGTTTTGCAAAAGCAGGGAGTTCTAAAACTACCAAAGAAGGAAACTGGGGAACTGAAAGCGAAGAAACTACCCACTTCTCAATAGTAGATAAAAAAGGCAATGCTGTAAGCATTACTACTACGCTCAATAGTGGTTTTGGTTCTAAAGTAATGGTTGCCGGAGCAGGATTTTTGCTCAACAACGAAATGGATGACTTTAGCGCCAAGCCAGGGGTACCCAATATTTATGGTTTAGTAGGAGCAGAAGCCAATGCCATAGCACCAGGTAAGCGTATGTTGAGTTCTATGACTCCAACCATTGTAGAAAAGGACGGGAAACTAAAAATGGTGGTAGGTACTCCAGGTGGTTCTACCATTACTACCTCTGTTTTTCAGGTAATTTTGAACGTACTTGAGTACGACATGACCATGTACAATGCGGTGAATGCGCCTCGTTTTCATCATCAGTGGTTGCCTGATGAAGTTTTTGTAGAGAACAAAGCCTTAAATCAGAAAACAAGACAAACGCTGCGTAAATTGGGCTATAGTATTCGTCCTCGTCCGCCAATAGGGAAAGTAGATGCGATTTTGGTACTACCCAATGGTTCCTTAGAAGGTGGAGCCGATCAGCGTGGAGATGATACCGCGAAAGGGTATTAAATTTTATTAAAATACAGGTTTCTGAATAATGAATGTTGGATTTCGAAGTGAGATGAAAGTATATGCTTTGAGGTTCAACATTTATTATTCGACATTCATAAGCCACAATCAGCAACAAATTTCCTGAACAATCGTTATCTTTCGGGTAATTTATTAGTCAAACCATTTGTAGAATGATCAAAATACACAAAGCCTGCTCGTTTAGCATTTTATTGTCCCTTTTATTTGCCTTTTCCTTATCGTCGAAAACCTATGCTCAAGGCCCAGGTTTTGGCGCTACCGAAGGATATATGAGTTTTGGGATTCAGTTCAATGCAATGAATTTTCGAGGAGATGTATATTCTGATTTTTCTATGACTCGGCCAGGCTTACAAATCCACGCTATGCGTAAACTCGGTTCGCGAGTGCACGCTCGTATTAGCCTGGGCTTTGGACAAATTTTTGGCGATGATATCAAAGCCAGTACTACTAGTTCAAAGTATGCCCGCAATCTGCATTTTCGCAACAACTTGAAAGAACTCACCTTAGTAGGAACCTACGATTTAGTGAATAGCCCCAGTCGTTATTACCAACGAGCTGGTTTTACCCCTTATATCTTAGCAGGGTTGGGCGTAGTGCATCAAAACCCGCAAGCCAAAAGAGAAAATAACATTGGAGTAGATGGTTGGGTAGATTTACAAGCCATTGGTACCGAAGGACAAGGAAGACCTGGTTATGACACACCTTATAACAAAATGCAGATAATAGTTCCATTGGGCTTTGGGTTGCGTTGGAAATTGAGTCGTCGCTGGGATTTTGCTATCGAGACCAGTGTACGTCTTACGTTTACTGACTATTTGGATGATGTAGGGGGGAATGTAGCCGATCCGGGAGACCTCACAAGCACTTTGGCCAAGACATTATCTAATCGTTCGCTGGAAGCCAATGGTGCGGTAAACGGTACCGCTCGAAATTTAGCGGCTTTACGTGAACAATATGGCTCTACTAATTTTGTAGCTTTTGATGGTGTAACCTACGAAAACCTCAACGGACTAGGCGTTGGCAGTGCTCGTGGCAGCCGTGGTCGTGATATTTACTTTGTGACTGGCTTCCACTTTACCTACATTTTAGACACTGGCTTACAATGCCCACAGATTAGATGGTAGCTTTTGAAGTGAAAAACTAAAAATGAAAAGTGAAAAATGGCGCGAAGCGGAGATTAGTCCATAGCATTCAGTCCATTGTCTATAGTTTTGCGACGCATCGCGGAACCATTTAACAATAGAACAATAAGCCGAAGGCGTAACAATAAAAAATTAATCACTCATAATTTATAATTCACCTTTAACCATTGATCATTAGAAAACTAGATTTTTAAGTGGGCTTGTCTGATTTTGACACCACGAATGGCAAATACGATGAGGATAACAATGGCTCCCATCATCACTGTAATTCCTAGCACCAGAAATACCACCGCCAATCTTTCCAGATGAATACCAATCTTTTCGATGCTGGCAATGAGGCCCGAAAGTGTTAGACAAAGTACCGTTACGTAAAGGCAAGAAATCACCCAACTGAGTCGGATAAGTTGGCTTAGCTTCATTTGCATAATTTTTTCATATGCCTCCCCCTGGTTTTTTAAATCTTTGATTTCCCGATTAATATCAATCAGAAAATTGCTGGTAGAAAGAATAAGCAGTGAAATTCCAGGTAAAATTGTGATGGGGATATACCATTGCATCATAACGATAAGAAAAGTTTATTATGAGAGTTCGAATGTCGAGTATCGAACACTGGTATTCGAGAGGTTGGTTCCGTTTATTGTGTTTTTTGCACCAAAATCTATGTAACTTTGTAGGCTAAAAATTTTAACATCTCACTTTTACAAATGTTCATTCTTGCTTCCCATACTGTTCCATCCTCTACACAAAAACAAAGAATTAGTGATTATGCTTGCGGTATTTTTGAGCAATTACCTTCGCGTAAAGGTGTAAAAAAAGCCATCAAAAAAGGCACTGTGCAATTAAATGGGCAAGTTGTTGAAACAGGACGTTGGGTACAGCCAGGTGACGTCATTACATTGGTAGACTTGGAAGAAACCCCTCCTAAATCTTATGACTATGTGCTGAAAGTGGTCTATGAAGATGACTATATGGCGGTAATCAATAAGCCTGCAGGTGTAAAAGTAAGCGGTAATCAGTTTCGTACCGTTGTTAATATGTTACCCCAAAACGTCAAGCCTTCTCCTGCGCCAGATGCTCTCAAATGGCCCAAGCCAGTGCATCGTTTAGATGTGCCTACCAGTGGCCTTTTAATGATTGCCAAAACGGCTCAAACACATATGAACCTGGGACAACAACTAGAACAAAAAACGATTCAAAAAACTTACCATGCGATTGTTCAGGGTACACCTCAAGAAGCACAAGGGCATATTCGTGAGGCAATTGAAGGACAAGTTTCCCATAGCGAATACACTTTGCTACAAACGGTTCGTTCCTTACAAAATGACACGGTATCACTAGTCAGGCTTTCGCCTCATACGGGCCGTACACACCAACTGCGAATTCATATGGCTCATTTAGGGCATCCAATTATTGGTGATACTGAATATGGAGAAACAGGCAATACCCTACTGCATAAAGGTTTATTTCTGGCGGCTACTTCTTTAGAGCTTGCTCACCCAATACTAAACACCCCCCTAAACATCAATATTGATATCCCTCATAAATTTAAAAGCTTACTTGAGCGAGAAACCCGACGTTGGGATAAGTTCAAGAACAACGAGGCTTAGTTTTTATTATACTCCTTAGGAGTTACTCCATATTGCTTCTTAAAACATTTATTGAAATAAGAAATATCATTAAAACCTGACTTGAGAGCGATTTCTTCTATGGTGTCATGGTCTTTTTGGGTGAGCAATGTTGCAGCTTTTTTCAGCTTAATAGAGCGTATAAACTCTACAATAGACATCTTAGTCAACGCTTTTAATTTGCGAAACAGACTGGATTGACTCATTCCAATCTCTTTGCAGAAGAAGGCTACATCAAATGTGGTGTTATGAAGGTTTCGTTCTATGATTTCTACCGCATTTTGTAAAAAAGCTTCTTCCTGAGAATTCATTTCAGGAGAAGTTTCTATTGGGGCATTGGGTTGGGTAATGCTTCGGACCAACATTTCACGCATTCTGTCTCTGCGATCCAGCATATTTTTTACCCTCAGTAGAAGCTCTTTAGGGCTAAAAGGTTTAGTCAAGTAATCGTCTCCTCCTTTTTCCAGGCCAGCAATTCTGTTTTCAAAAGATGCTTTGGCCGAAAGTATAATGATAGGAACATGACTCGTATCAGTTTTACCTCTTAGCGTTTGCAACAGTTCAAAGCCATCTACCTTAGGCATCATGAGGTCGCTAATGATCAAATCTGGTATATTTTTAATTCCAGACTCAATGCCTTCTGCTCCGTCTTTGGCTTCCAACACCTGATAAAAGTTACTTAATTCATTGACAATAAACTCTCTTAGTTCAGGATTGTCTTCAACCACCAATATGGTGTTTTGTCCTGTTCCAGAAGGTGACATTTGCTGGTCTGGAATTTCTGAGTCAATGTTTTGAAGAGAAGTAGTAGAGATAGAAGTTGTCAGGTGTTTGACTCCTGACTGAGTAAAAGGAAGTACTACTTTAAATTCGGTACCAACAGTTGGCTTACTTTTTACATTGATCGTACCATGGTGCAAATCTACCAATTCTTTCACCAGCGATAATCCAATGCCAGTACCTTCGTAGGCTCGGGTTTTAGAACTATCTACCTGATAAAAACGATCAAAAATATAAGGTAACTGCTCAGGAGATATACCAGCTCCCGTGTCTGATACAGTGATGGTAATTTTGCTCGCCTGCTGTTCCATTTTCAAGATCACTTTCCCTTGTTCGGGAGTAAACTTTAGTGCATTGGAGAGCAGATTAAAAAATATCTTTTCTATTTTATCTTTATCAAAGTCACAGATGATTTCTTCCTGAGCAGCTTGCATATCAATCTGAACAGCTTTTTGGCGAGCCAATAGCTCAAAGGACTGCAATATTTGCCCTAAAAAAGCCACTAAATCACCTGTTTCGGTTTGTAAAACCATTTTGCCACTCTCCATTCTAGAGATGTCCATCAGTTGGTTAATGAGCTTCATCAGGCGATCAGCATTGGCCAAAATATACTGGGCATAGGTTTTGGCTGCTTTGGGTTTATGGTCAGTGAGTATTTTCTCTGCTGGGCCAATAATCAAGGTTAGGGGAGTTTTAAACTCGTGCGAAATGTTAGAAAAGAACCTTGATTTTATCTGATCCATTTCCTTGAGTTTTTCGGCCTGTAGCGTAATTTCTTCTTTTTGTTGTTCCAATTGATGGGTCCGCTCTGCTACTACTTTTTCGAGGTGTAGTTTTTCTTTTTCTAATTTTTGAGAGCGTCGCCTGATGATCAGGTTCATGAGCAATGCCAGTACAATCAAGTAGCCAATTACGGCCCAGCTTCGTCTCCAAATGGGGAGCTTTACCTCAAAGCGTATGGCTTGAGTCTTTGACCAGGAACTGTTAAACTTCTTAGCGCGTATTTCAAGTAGGTGTTTTCCCGCAGTGAATCGGTTATAGCTAATAAAGTTTAAATGGGTTTGTTTCCAGGGACCACTATCTATGCGATATTGATAGCGAATTCCTTCGGGATGCACAAAGGTAAGTGCCTGAAAGTTCACCTCAAGACCATCATAGTAGCCAAGTTCTATATCAGAGGTGTCTTGTACTGGAGTACCATTGCTGCTTATCTTTTCGAGATAAAAACGAGGAGGGGCTACTATGGAGGGTTCCTGCTTGATATTCAAAACCGAAAGTCCCTTCCAGGTACCAATCCACAACCGTTTTTGTTTATCTAAATACAAACAACTAATGTTTGGTGAGGCTAAGCCTGTTTTGTGATCGTAATTGGTAAATCTTTTCCCGTTAAAATGTGAAAGTCCTTTGGGAGTTCCTATCCAAAGATTTCCATGATGATCTATCAACAAGTTGGTGCAGTTGTCAGAAATGAGGCCATTTTTAGTGCTAAACTGCCTGATTTTCCCATTTTTGAGCTGGCAGAGTCCTTCCTTGGTGCCAATCCAAAGCTCACCATTTTTCCCGTGAGTCGTTGTATTTATAAAATCACTACTCAAGCCATTTTTTACCGTAATAGAATCTGTGATTTCCAGAAAGTTTTTCTTTTTGTTGGGGTTATCTCGAAAAGCAAACATCCCTTTGTTGGTAGCTATCCAATGTTTACCCCGATATTCAAAGACCTGATGCACCAATAAATCTCTAGCAAACAGGTGTTTTTTTAGAGTATCTGCCCCAACCGATGATATAGTATCTAGCTTATACATAATATAATTATTATAAAACCAGGTTTCTCCTTGACTATCGAGGTACCGTTTGTGACTAAACATATGGTCATGGATTCTTTTGACTTCATGATTATAAATTTCGATACTTCCTCCGATGGCTATATTCTTAGAATGAAAAAAAACTTCTATGCTACCTTGTTGAGTAGGATACATAGCCTGTATTTCGGTAGAAGCCTGTTGGGCAGTTAGTTTTATCCGTTCAAGACCTTTATCTTGAAAGTGATACAAGCCGTTGATGGTGCCCACGTACATATGTCCACCACCATCTTGAACAAGATGTGTAATTTGAGTATTGTCAAGGCCTTGATTTTGAGCGTAATTTTCAAAAGGCGAATAGGTGATACAATATACACCATCTCCACTGGTTGTAAACCATACATTACCTTCTCGGTCTACCTCCAGGTCAATAGGAAGGGCTTGTAAATCGTAGAGTTTTTTCAGGTTTATTAGCTCTCGAGTAGCAGGATCATAACTATAAAGACCTCGTTGATTTAAATCTATAAAACTGGTCAAAAAGTAAATCTTTCCATCAATGCCATGCTGAATATCATAAATATCGTTTAGTGGGAGGTTTTGATTGATGATTTCTGCTTGACCTTGTGGACTAATCTTAAAAATTTTCCCATGCCCTCCCATCCAGTAGTTTTGTTGGGCATCTTGCATGACATGGAATACAGAATCTTTCTGGATTATTTCGGGAAATAAAGGAGTAAAAGTAGAGTCTCTTTGGTATTGCCATACTCCCGATAGTCCTCCAAAAATAAGCATTCTCTGGTCGTGGGTTAAATATGTTTTAGGGTAATTTAGAACTTTGAAGTATTTGGTAGTGTCAAAATCTTTGAGTTGAATGTAAGTAGGGGAAACATCCTTTCTTAATGCCAATCTGGGTTTTTTAGGGTTGCTAAGCAACTTCCATTGATCACCTTTTTTTTGATAAAAAAGGGTGTTTTTTGTCTCATTAGATAAGATCAATTTATCCCCATTAATCTCGATATTGGAAATCCTAAATAGTGGATTGTCTATGTTTGCAGTAAAAATAGAATCATTACGAATATAGTTTGTGCCTCCTTTCCAGGTACCTACCCACAGCGTCCCATCTTTTGCTTCAGCTACATCAATTGGGTAGTTACTCAGCAAACCATCTTTGCTACGATAAACCTTGAATGTTTTACCATCAAAACGGGCCAGACCATCATCGGTACAAACCCATAGATAACCTTTACTGTCTTGCATAAGACTGTACCCCACGCTGTGGGGGAGGCCATCGTCGGTAGTATAATGTTTTAGATAAGAAAAATTTTGGGCCTGGGCAGAATTCATTATCCAGCATAAACAGGCCATTAATAGATGGAAACAGCTAATTCTCAAATTCATATTTATACTTACAATCATCCCAGACAAGATAATTAATGACAGATTCCATCCAATCGATGGAGTTTATAATGGCATTAAATCCTGATAGGTACTCTGGGCTTACACGAGTTAGTTTAGTAATGTAATATATCTTGTGATGAATTGACGCTTTTTTTTAACTAAAACCCTAGTTGAATATTCAAAAAAACTTTATTTTTATTAACATTTCTTTAACAAAATAGGTTTCAGTACTCCGCATACATCATAATTAACTTCTGATTTGTTAAAAGAAAAGAGTGCTAATAATACGTGTTTTATTGTAGCAATGCGACTTGCAAAGAGTGATTAGGTGAGTTATTTATTGTAAATACAATTAAGTGTTACCTGTTAAACGTGTCGTAAGAAGTTCTAAGATATAAAAAAAGCTGTAAACTTTTAGTCTACAGCTTCCATCTAAAAAATTATTATTTTTTTACAAAAATGTAGGGCATACATATTTATGACCTCCACTAAACCCAAAACGATAGCTAAGTAAGAGTTGTACCTGTAGTGATCCGGCATCTATACGACGTGGGAAGATAAGCGTTGGTGGGGGAGGATTGGGGTTAGGATTGTTAGTGACTACTGGAATATCAGATCCACCATTGTAATAAGCAAGTTGTACATTCAGGGCAAAACGATCAATAATGCGAAAAGAAGTACCTAAACCTGCAGTAAAGCTAAAGCCAGATTCCCCAGGAAGAGATCTCTCAGCAGTTGCAGGTGCTCCTGGGTCAGGACGACGAACAATATTATTGGTCCATAAACCTACACCCATAAACGCATAAGCATCTATCCATTCTGGAATAAAGTAAGCATATCGTAACAGGGAATATTTAAGGCTTAAATTGATATGTCGAGGGTTGATAGACAAGCTATCAGCATTGAAGCGAACATTGGCATTGTAGGAAAGTACAAAGCTTAAAGGCACCCCTGTATTGCCAAATTCGGCAAAAAAATGAAGCGGTAAACGAGCATTTTGGAAGTTGCGATCATTGGAACGATAAACAACTGCAGCTCCACCTCCAATTTCAAGAAAAGTGACCCCATCACGCCAGCCTTTACGTTTTTTTTGACTGGTGAGATCAAATTTTTGATTCAGTATATCCTGCATTTTTAGCTGAAACAGGAATTGCTCTCCACTACGCTTATTTTGAGTAGTAAGCGTAGTATCATTGTTAGAGGATGTTTTGGCCATTACCCAAGAAGTACTCACTAGTAACACTGCCAGAACTACGTAAAATTTTTTTATTTTCATATGTATAAAGTTGTTGCTAACTTATGGTTTGGTTCAATTGTGTATTGACAAACAATTGCAAAAACAGTACTATATAAGTACATATTATTGGCTTACTTTCAAAAAACGTAAATAGTTGTTGGATTGGTAAATAATATGATAAATTTGGTGTAAACTTAGCAAATACTATCCATATTGATCAATTATGATTTGATTAGTTATGTTGGATAAAAAGAGCCATCCACACACCAAATGTACTGGTAACAGGTGGTAAGATATTTGATATTTTCAAAAATGGGTGATGCACAAAGTATTCATATTGGTTTGCATACCCTTTTGCTATTTTGAACTTATCCATTGTCGCTAAAAAAAATAACCAATGACAGATAGAGAAACAATCACTGAAGAGCAAAACAGTAAAAAACGCATTGTAATTTTAGGAGGTGCCGAAAGTGGTGTAGGGAGTGCCTTACTAGCCAAAGCCAAAGGTTTCGATGTATTTGTATCAGACAGTTCCATCTTGCAGGAAAATTACCGCAAGGTGTTGATAGACAATGAGATAAAGTACGAAGAAGAAGGCCACACCGATGAGTTTATACTGATTGCCGATGAAGTGATCAAAAGTCCTGGTATACCAGAAAATGCCTCAATAGTTCGCAAAGTGTCTCGCCAGCAAATTCCCATTATTTCGGAAATTGAATTTGCCGCAAGATATACTCAAGCCAAGATTATTGGTATTACTGGAAGCAACGGAAAATCTACTACAACTCTACTGACTCATCATTTATTGCAAGAAGCTGGTTTTAAAGTAGGACTGGCTGGAAATATAGGAGAAAGTTTTGCCAAACAAGTAGTAGAAGATGCTTACGATTATTTTGTAGTAGAAGTGAGTAGTTTTCAATTAGACAACACTTATGATCTACGCCCCTACATTGCTTTGATGATCAACATTTCGCCTGACCATTTGGATCGTTACGAAAATAATTTCAATAAATACATCGCTTCTAAGTTTAGGATTATCCAAAAACAAGCCCCAGAAGATTATTTTATTTATAATTACGATGATGTAAACATCAGCGAACGACTGCAGAAAATAAAAGACGGGGTGATTTCACAGAGAGGAGAGGAAGAGGCCGTAGCTCAAGAAGCTATCAATCTACCTAAATGTTTGCCAGTGAGTTTACAGGCCGTAGATCAGGCAGAAGCGTTGGCAATGAATCTGTCTTATTACAACGAGAGTGGACGGGAGATTGTCATGAATTTTAAACCTGAAGAAGGCGAACAACAAACTTTGAACATTCCAGTGAGTGATTTGCCTTTGCCTGGTAAACACAATATTTTCAATGCAATGCTGGCATTGCAGGCTTGTCAAATCTTGGGAGCGTCTACTGCAGCGCTGCAAGAGGGCTTGAAAAACTTTAGCAATGCTCCTCACCGAATGGAAGAAGTAGCTGAACTAAATAATGTGAAGTTCATCAACGACTCTAAATCTACCAATATAGATTCAGCATTTTATGCGCTAGACAGTATCAAAATGCCTGAAGATCAGCGTCGTTTGGTATGGATTGCCGGCGGTGTAGATAAAGGCAATGATTATGAAAAAATCCAGGATTTGGTTACCAAAAAAGTGAAAATATTGATATGTTTGGGATTGGATAATAAAAAGATTTACAATTATTTCCAGAAAGACGTTCACGTAACCATCCAGACCCAGCAGATGAATGAGGCAGTAGAGCAAGCTTATGATTTATGTAAGCCTGGCGATACTGTATTGTTGTCTCCTGCCTGCGCTAGTTTCGATCTGTTTAAAAACTATGAAGAACGAGGCGATAATTTCAAAAAGGCAGTACAAAAGCTGGTAAGGCTTAAGAGTCGTAAGAAAAAATAATAGTCGACGGTCAACAGTCCACCGTCGATGGGTGTTCATAAGCTATTTTAGACTATGAACCGTTAGCCAAAGACTGAACTAAAGACCAACGACTGTGGACTATTAAAATGTCGACCGTCGACTAATTGAAGAATCAATGGATGATACCACAATAGAAAACACACCACACGAACAACCAGAAGAAGAGTTCTTTGAGGAACAACCTCGGGAAAACTGGTTTGACCGTAACCTACAAGGTGATAAGTTTATTTGGATGGTAATTGTAGCATTGGCTGCGATTAGTGTGTTGGTAGTATATAGTGCTACTGGAACCATTGCTTATAAAAACCAACAAGGCAGTACACATTATCTGATGAAACACTCCATATTGGTGTTTACCAGTTTGATCGCCATTTGGATAACCCACCGTATTGATTATCGCTATTATTCCCGACTATCCAGAGTAGCCCTGCTGTTATCTGTTCCTTTGTTGATTGTCTCCTGGCAATTTGGACCCAAGATCAACGAAGCAAGTCGTTGGATTACTATTCCCATCATTAATCAATCATTTCAGCCTTCCGATTTAGCCAAGTTGGCATTATTGGCCACCCTGGCGAGTATGCTGGCTAAGCGCCAACGAAGCATAGATGATTTCAAAGATGCGATTATGCCCATTTTGTTTTGGGTAGGAGTC
The DNA here is from genome assembly GCA_001890965.1 of marine bacterium AO1-C. Classification (GTDB taxonomy): domain Bacteria; phylum Bacteroidota; class Bacteroidia; order Cytophagales; family Microscillaceae; genus Microscilla. The sequence continues at coordinate 435,767 of MLAY01000011.1, forward strand.
ATTTGTGGTCTTATTGGGCTCACTGACATATCCAGTGCTTTGTTGTTGTTTGTTACCTGTTTGGTATTGATGTTTATTGGTAGAGTTCCTATCAATTATTTGATTTTATTGGTGGTTGTGGGTTTTATATCCATTTCGGCATCGCTGTACATGGGGCAACGGGCAGGCACTTTCCGAAGCAGAATTGCGGCTAAGTATAATTCTAAAGAGATACCCTTTCAGGCCCAACAATCTTACATTGCCATTGCTACTGGAGGAATAACAGGGGTAGGTGCGGGCAATAGTGTACAAAGAAATTTTTTACCCAACCCTTACTCAGATTTTATATTTGCCATCATCATAGAAGAATACGGTTTATTGGGTGGTATGGTAGTGCTGGTGCTTTATCTGGTATTGCTCTATCGGGGAATGATGGTCATGGCCAACAGTAGGCGGCCCTTTGGGGGAATATTGTCAGCTGGATTGGTGTTTAGTATTGTGATACAAGCACTCATTAATATGGCAGTTTCGGTAGGGCTGGTGCCCATTACTGGTATGCCTATGCCATTGCTCAGTATGGGTGGTACATCATTGTTGTTTACTGGAATGGCGCTCGGTATAGTACTCAGCATTAGTAGAGGAGAAGTAGACGAAGATATTGATAGAATTGGTAAAGTAGCAAAAACTGGAAATGTCAAAAGAAAACCTGCATAAGAATTCCCAACCATTCCGAGCCATTATTAGTGGTGGAGGAACAGGTGGCCATATTTATCCTGCCATAGCCATTGCCAACGAACTAAAAGCTCGCCATAAGGACGCTGAAATTTTGTTTGTAGGAGCCAAGGGCAAAATGGAGATGGAAAAAGTGCCTAAAGCTGGTTATGCTATTGAAGGACTTTGGATTAGTGGAATTCAAAGAAGCCTTTCGGCTGATAATCTGGCCTTTCCGTTTAAACTCACCTCTAGTTTGCTCAAAGCCAGAAGCATTATCAAACGGTTTCGTCCTCAGGTAGCCATTGGTGTGGGAGGTTTTGCCAGTGGGCCTTTGCTTTATATGGCTTCTCGCATGAGCATTCCTTGCCTTATTCAGGAGCAAAATTCTTATGCTGGATTGACCAATAAATGGCTTTCTAAAAGAGTAAAAACCATTTGTGTAGCGTATGAAGGCTTAGAAAAATATTTCCCCAAGGAAAAGCTGGTTTATACTGGAAATCCAGTGCGTAAAGACATATTAGATTTAGATGCTGCCGCCAAAAGAGACGAAGCTTACCGACACTTCGGGCTAGATCCTAACAAAAAAACAATCCTGGCAGTAGGAGGGAGCTTAGGGGCTAGAAGCATCAACGAAAGTATTTCTAAAGACTTGCATAAGATTGTACAGGCAGACGTACAGATTTTATGGCAAACAGGGAAAAACAGTTTTGAAGAAAACCCTGACAATGCCACACATTTAACAAGCCCTCTGGTAAAGCGTACTGAATTTATTTATGAAATGGATTTGGCTTATGCTTTAGCCGATGTGATTGTATCAAGGGCTGGTGCGTTGGCGGTTTCTGAGATTTGTCTGGTAGCCAAACCTGCGATTTTTGTTCCCTTTCCGTTTGCGGCTGAAGATCACCAAACCAAAAATGTACAGGCGCTAGAAGCTAAAAATGCAGCCATTCATATCAAAAATAGTGAAGCAAAAGATCGTTTGATAGACGCTGCATTGGATCTGATTAAAAACAACGACTTACAAACTCAACTTGCCCAAAATATTGCACAGTTAGGCAAACCAAATGCTACACAGCAGATTGTAGATGAGGTACTAAAGCTAGTGTAGCTTTGCTACACTTTTGCCCTTTCCTTTCAAAAACGCTACCTTTGTTCGTTATTGATTACTAATAGAGTAAAAGTATGGTAGTCAATAAAAAATGACTAATATTGATAATCAGTATTTTATAAAATTGAACACACCATGGTAGAAACCAAGTCAGTCGAACCCGAAGTTTGCCCAGTTACTTTTTGTATGAGCAAAATTGGGGGTAAATGGAAACCCATCATTATTTTTCTAATCGAGAAAGGAGCCAATCGTTTTGGTATCATGCAGCGTGGTATTGAGGGCATTAGCAAGCAAATGCTCACCAAACAATTACGTGAACTAGAGGCTGATGGCATTTTGGAGCGAAAAATATTTGCCGAAATCCCTCCCAGAGTAGAATACTACATGACTGACTACGGTCGCTCTTTACTACCTGTTATTGAGAGTATGAAAAAATGGGGGGAAACCTACTTAAATGAAAAGTTGAAAGTGAAAAGTGAAAAATGAGCGCAAAGCAATGTGTAAAATACAGGTTTCTTGAGTAATAAGAATTAAAAATAATTTTTCTATCAAGAGGAAGCTGGATTCATCTTACTTGTTTTGATAGTACTTATTAGCATAGCGATGAGTTCATTGACATCATTTTTTAAGCTCTCAAATAAGTTTTGTGGGATGTAATTAGTATCTTTTAATAGACAAATCCAATATTCAGTTTCATTGGCTTCCTTTAGACCTACATTCATTTTATGAATGAAATCTGGTTTACTTTGAGCAAACTCTGCTTCACGTATCAAGGCTCCAATAGCAGTTCCACTTTTTAACACCTGTTGACTTAATACGAATTCTTTATGTTCTTTTTGTAAGTATTGGGCTAAACGAACGATCCTAATAGCAAATTGGTAACTTTTATCTTTTAATGGATTTTCCTTTGACATAAGTTTTGTGTGTTAATAAAGAATAGCCTAAAATTTTTTATTCCGTTTTGGAGGTATAGGTGTTGCTATTACCTACAAAAAACATTTTTCATTTTACATTTTTAACTTTTCATTCTCTCCTCTTTTCGTTTTTCACTTTCTTGTATCACCCGCTGCGCCTGTACCAAATGCCGATGATTGTGCACATTGACAAAACGAAGCACGTCTCCCAGACGGAAACGAAAAATAGGCCCAATGGCGGAAGTTACTTTTACCTTTTGGAGGTTTACTTGAGCGGCTTGGTCTATTTGGGCAATAAACGCTGTCATATTTTCGGCAAATTCTTCCCTTACTCTTGGATTTCTTTTGGGTAAATTATTGGGCTCAAAATTTTTGAAGGTTTTTACTCGACGACGAGGTTGGTTGTTTTCATCCAGTCGAAAGCTATTAGTGAAATTTTGCCCGATAAGCCCGGTTTTGAAGATTTCCTTGGCTTTCCAGTTTTTCTCAATTCCTTGCTGAATTCCAGTTTTCATTTTGGGCATGTAGTTGCGAAAAGTAATATTCAAATGTTCCAGACATTCCCCTACGCTCCATTTGCCAGGAGCAGGCTGCCAGTACAATTCCTCTTCGGTAAGGTGGTTAAAACTATCTTTGGCTACTTGCAAATCTTCCTGAGCGTCGGCTTTGGCTTGCTTGAGTAATTCTTCAGTGTTTATTTTCATGGTGTTTTAATATTTATGATAATCCATTGACTATCAATGAATAGATTGCTGAATACAAATGTAGAGTTTTGCGAAGTTTTCTCAATTGATGTAGATCAACTTCGTGGTGATATGTAAATCAAATAGCTTTACAAATCCTTCACCTTTCGTCGCAATCTACTAAAAGTTTCAGGAGTCATGCGGAGGTAAGAAGCCAGGTATTTTTGCGGAATGAGCTGAATACACCGAGGACTTTGGGTCATCAGGCGACGATAACGTTCTTCGGCAGTATAAGACAAAATGGCTACCTCCCGATTGGCTTTACCCACCAAAATTTGTTCGGCCAAAAGCCTACCCCAGCGCTCGACTACTTTATATTGCTCAAACAATTGCTGTAAATCCTCGTGACTTAGGCGTAGCAAAACACTATCACTAATGGTCTCGAGGTAATATTTGGCTGGAGTTTGGGTGATAAACGAATCCACTACTCCTGAATAGCTATGATCAAAGGAAAAGGCCACGCAAATTTCTTCGCCATCTACCAAATGGAAACCTCGCTGTACCCCATCTTCTACAAAGTACAAGTAGTGCTCAGTCTGGCCAGGTTTGGTGAGATAGGTATTCTTAGGATAAGTAACCAATTCCCAGTGTTGCGCAAAATCTTCCCATTCTTCAGATGAAAAAGCAACCGTTGAAAAGATGACTTGTTTGAGGTGCTTAAGGGCCAGTACTTCGGGTGGTGGTTTCATTAAATGAAAATAGTTTTTTTGCAGAGGATTGTCAAGCATAGATGATATTTGGTTGTATGGTAATACGTAGTAAATTATCTATATTGAACGCGAATAGTCAAAATTGAAGAAATATATGCAAAAAACTGCTATAATTACAGGTGCCTCTCGTGGTATTGGCCGAGCCATTGCGTTAGAACTTGCTCAACAAGGAATTTATGTAATACTGATTGCCCGCAATAGTCAGGAGCTTACTGAACTACAAACCCAAGTTGAACAGAAGGGAGGAAAAGCTGATTTTTATGCGTTGGATATTGCTCAAGCTAACGAAGTAAAATCGACAGTAGAACAAATTTTAGACAAACATTCCCAGATAGATTATTTGATTAATAACGCAGGGGTAGGCAGTTTTCAAGAGTTTGAAACCTTTGAAGAAGCTGAGTTGGATCGTATCATGAATGTCAACATCAAGGGTACTTTTTTGCTGACCAAAGAATTGGTTCTGCATATGAAATCACGTAAGCAAGGCCATATTGTAACCATTGCTTCTGATGTGTCCAAGCGAACCTTCCCAAATGGCTCGGTGTATTGTGCCAGTAAATATGCACAAGATGCTCTCATGAGTGCTTTGCGCAAAGAAGTGCGCAGTTTTGGAATCAAAGTGAGCACAATTTACCCTGGATTGGTAGATACTCACTTTAATGGTAACCAACCAGGTGAACCAGACAATAAAAATTGGCTGAAGCCTGAGGATATTGCCCAATCGGTAAGCTATGTGCTTAGTGCGCCGGCCCATGTGGTTGTAGATGAACTGATGATTCATCCATTGGAACAGGATTATTAGAAGTTAATTTTCAAAAAGCGTATCAAAGGTATTTATATTGAAGACTTTTTTTAGGATATGTTTACTCCAATTTTCAATTTGCTTCATATTTCTATAGCTTTTTACAAGGTCCTTGATATTATGAATTTGTCCACTTTTCGTAGTACCTTTTATTTGAACAAATTCTTCAGTTGATGGTGAAAAAATTTTATTATCTAAATCCATTTCAATTACATAACAAATTGCAAGATGTTTTGAACTACTTTTAATAATAGGATCATATATTAAAAAAGGGAAGGCTTGATTAATTTTTATTTTTTCATTCAGTTCTTCGTATATTTCTCTATATAAACATTCTATAAATGTTTCCTTTAGAGTATGTTTATTATCATCTTCTTTTACATGGCCTCCTAGATACAATAAAAGTTTTTCGCTCTCAGCTGACTCCTTTGAAGTAGTTTTTTCGTTTTTTTTAACTACAAGAATTTTTGATTTTTGATAATTAGTAATGACTATAATAGGTATTGGTTGAATTAGATTATAGTTTTTCTCTACTTTTTTTCTAAAATCATATTCCAACCTAAAACTATCGAGAATGGTAAAATCATTGATACCAGATTTAAGGTTAGTTTTTAGATTGTTGAAATACCCTATTTTTTCATCTTCATATGTTTTCTGTATCTCTATCGAGAAATTAATGTTAAAGATTTTCCTTAAAATTTGTTCACTCCAATACTCAATCTGATTTTTGTGTTTTCTGACAAACTCATTTACTTCATAAATTTGCCCACTTTTTGTCGTGCCTCTCATTTGCACAAACTCTTCTTCAGAGGGCGAAAACATCTTATTGTCTAGGTCCATGATGCATATATAACATATGGCTAAGTGTTTAGAGCTACTTTGTGTATTTGGATCATATATGAGAAAAGGTTGTATTTTATTTGTAGATATAGATTCATTTAGTTCTTCCGTTATTTCTCTGTTTAAACATCTTGCAAAAGTATCCTTCAGGTTATCACTTCTATAATCTTCTTTCCTGACATGTCCACCAATATAGATGAGGAGCTTGTTGTTTTCTGCGGATTCTTTTGGAGTAGTTTTTTCATTTTTTTTGACCACGAGAACTTTTGTCTTCTCTTTATTTGTAATAACAACAATAGGAATTGGTTGGATGAGATTATAATTATTTTCCACGTCACTACGTGTATCAAATTCCAGTTTATGGTCTTTTATTACCTCGAAATGATTTATTCCCTGTTTTAAATTGCCCTTGGGAATTCTAAAGTAGCCTATTTTATCAGCTAATAGATTTTTTAAGGTTTCTAAAATAGTTTTTGTTACAGTATGGTTTACTTCGTTAGGATTTTTAGATGAATTATTTAGTTGTTGAATTTCTCGAAACTTACCTTCAAATTTTTCTAGTGTCTGTTCTATAGCTAGGTTATAACTCTCGAGAACAGATTCGTTCATTATTGTTCCTCTTGTGGCTGTTAAAAGGTTGGCATATTCTCGCTCAATTGATATATCTGGCTCTGCCTTGAAAATATAAACTAAATCAATTATTGAGGTCCATAAATCCATTGATGCAAACTCAGTGAGAATATTAAAATATTCATCATTTAGATAAGGATTATTTTCGTGTTCGTTATTATTAAGCCACTCAAGCCAGCATAAGGCATCAAAGATACCTCTATCAATTATAATTATGTCAAATTTAGTATCACTTAATATCTTTGGGAGTAAGTCTGTAATGCTGGAACATAATGTCCACATGTTAAAGTAATAATGAGTCTTCTTCTCTATTGGGCAAATACTAGCTTTTTCGGCCAAAACTGTAGTTTTGAAACCATTCCTTTTTAAAAATACATTAAGAGATGTAATTGTAGTTGTCTTGCCTGCTTTTGGACTACCACAAAACTCGATAATAATAGGCCTTCTTAGGTGAACTTGTTCTTTGAGGGATTTTACTTCTTTGGCTAAGTTTTGTAAATTTTTTATAGATTCTTCTTTATCCATGTTTATTTACTAAAGGTTTTTTTAATTGTATCATTCCTTATTTCTAATAATGTGTCTATTACTTTTCCAACCGAAAAACCTGTTACAAAAGATAAAGACATAGCGGTATATATAAACGTATGATTAAATTTTACTCCATTAATTTCAATCGTCACGATTCTTACTCCTAACTTGAGGACTATAATTATAAATAATGAGAAAATAATTGAGAACAAAGGCCTGGATATTAGATATATTATAATACCTAATCTTAAAAATTTGTTTTTTTCGTCGCCTTTTGAGATTTTGTCGTTCTCATCTATTAATATTTTATATATCTTCCTTGTATAATGTAGTGTACTTGCTAATAGAGTAAATCCAATTGAACCTAATAGTGCTTTTAATGTTATAGAATAAGAGTTTATAAAAGTAGTATCATGTAAAATAATAAGCACTGAAAGGAATAACCCAACAGAAAATAATAAACTATAGATTATTAAAATTAATTTAATATCTTTTTCCTTTAAACTATATAATTTATTATTCATTAATGTGAGTGAAGAGTTTTGTCGTAAACTGGTAAGCGTCAATTAACGAATAATTGCCTGGAAAGTCAAAAAAATATAATTTTAAAGTTGCATCTTAGAATAAAGATATTAATCTAAACCTTCACCCCAATTACCAAAATATCGTCTCGTTGTTCTACATTTTGTTGAAAGTGTGCCAAGGTTTCTTCCAGACGTCGTTTTTGATCTCGGGTAGACTCAGTAGCTATTTCCTGCAAAAGCTGTTTGAACCGTTTTTGTCCAAAACTTTTTCGCTTAAAGTTAGGAGTATCGCTGTAGCCATCGGTGCTTAGATATAGGGTAGTGCCTGCACATATTTTGGCATCAATGGTAGTAAAATTGGTGTGATGGAGACCTTCGAGGCCTCCGATGTTTTGGCGATCACCTTTTAGCTCTCTAAACTGGAGGTTTTCTACATAATAAAGCGATCGCTTGGCACCAGCAAATTGTAGGGTTATACAGTTTTGGCTTATCGTAAAACTGCAAAGACAAATGTCCATGCCATCTTTGTTATGGGTTTGATCCTGGCGCAATACCTTACGGATTTGCTGGTGTAATTGATCTAATATTTCTCCTGGTTGAGGTGTTTGTTTTTCGTTGACGATTTCATTGAGTAGCGAATAACCCAGCATGCTCATAAAAGCACCTGGAATACCATGCCCAGTGCAATCTACTGCTGCCAAGAATCTGGTATTGCCTACTTGCTTGAACCAATAAAAGTCGCCACTTACAATATTGCGAGGCTTAAACAAGACAAACGATTCTGGAAATACCTGTTGTATTTCTTTTAGTGGAGGTAGCATTGCTTTCTGGATACGTTGAGCATAGGCAATACTGGCCAACATTTCTTTGTTTTTTTTGATGATGTCTTCGTGGGCAGTTTTGAGCTCTACGTTTTTCAGGCGATGAATTTCCTTTTCTTGTTCGGCTTTTTGGGCCGCAAAATTGGCTTCCAGTACATTCAATTTTTTGTCGGTTTCTTCGCTCATCACTTCCGACCTTACTTGATGAAATAACTGAATGTGGTGATAAGCCTGCTGGTAGTCTTGAGTGAGTTCATATAGGTGAGCAAGCTTTTCGTGACATTGATAAATCTTGGTACGAGAATGGATACTGTTGGCAATCTCCAGGGCCTCTATCACCTTGGTCAACGCCTCTGGATATTGTTTTTGTAGGGTTTTTACCTCAGCCAGGGATAGTAAACTGCTGACCAGCGCTGGTTTGAGCTGGTAATACTTACGTATTTGGTAGCTCTCGAGATAAGCTTCGTTGGCTTCCTCGAGTTGTTGTTGTGCAAGCTTAAGGTTGCCAAGCTCGAAATGAATCCGGGCTGCCTGCATCCATTGGTTGTATTGTTTCGAAAATACTTTGGCCTCTTCTAAATATTGCAATGCTTCTTGATGCAGTCCTTTTGCCCGATATACGGTGCCAAGCCCCAGTAGTGTCCATCCTTCCAGGTCGGGATTGTAACGCTTCATAACACGCACTATAGCCAATGTCTGATTGTAATACTTGATGGAGTTATCATAGTTTTTAAGGTCATAATTATAAACCCCCAAAGTCCAATAGAGCCATACCTGAGCTTGGGTTTCTTGTCGCTGATCCAAAAACTTGATATTATCTAACACGTAATTCATGGCTGGTTCATGATCGCCGCGATTCCACATAATCATGGCTTCGATCAAACAAACCTCCCCCCATTCGTAATAATAATTGAGGCTAGCCATAATTTCTCGACTTTCCCGAAGCTGTTTTTGGGCTAATTCGATGTTGGCCAAATGCCAATTTTGATATCCAAAGCCTTTTAGACAAGAAGCTTCTCCTTTTTTATAGCCAATTTTTTGGGCAAGTTGATAGGCTTGTTCAGCCAATTCGATGCTTTTTTGGGGAGGAAAAGTATTACGGCTGCGATCACAAAACAAGCAGACGGCATCTATTCGGGCTACCTCATCTTCAATAGCGTCAAAGTCAGGTATGTTTTCTTCAGGAGTCTTTTCTTTGATCATATGTGTTCGTTGAATAGTATCGCTTTTAAAGTAGTTATACGTCAAAAACCTGACACTTGATTGAGGGAATAACCAATATTATAAAAATAGTATTTGCTCTGAAGAAATATGTGGGCTATTTTGGGATTACTATCAAAAAAATCCCTAATCGTTTGTAGAGAAACAATCAGGGATCATAGTTGATTTTGGTAAGCCTTGGAGAGTTATTTAAAATTCAACTGATGTATAACATAAGCAGTCAAAAGTAAAGAAAAGGCAACGACATCAATACGCATGATCTTGGTAATGCCTGGGCTGAAATTAGGGGTAGAGATAAAATAGAGCAAGATAAAAGTGCCCATGCTTATGCTACCTAAAAGCACTGCCAGATTTTCGTACTTCTTAAAAACAGCGGCATACATCATCAACCCACCTATTAGACCAAACAATATTCCTCTATGACGCATCAGTAGCTCTAGGTTGGCTTCGGTGAGTTGTATCCCGTAAGACTGCGCTATTTTTTCAGGAAAAAAGACAATCATAGCAGGAGCAAAATTGACCAATCCAGCCAAAAAGAGAACAATTCTAAAGATGATTTCCATTGAAGACTTATTTTATACTTTTAATTGCTCCATCTCTTCTGCCATTTTTTGCCAATTGTCCAACAGCTTTTCTCCAGTTTTAGTGTATTGCCATTGGGCTATGGGGTGTAGCAACGCATTGTGGATTTTCTTTTTGTACACTACCTCAAATTCCATCAATATTTCGGTTTGTTGATTGCTAGCTGGGTGTAGTGTCCAGCTCCCTCTAAGTGACGCAAAAGGGAAGGGATAATCTGGAGCATTGGTATCTACCTCAAAGGCATACTTTTCACCTTCTTCCCATAAGGTACAGGTTTCTTGCCAGGACTTTTGACCGTGACCACAAGCGCGAATCATCCCAGTACCTTGAGTTTGTTCAGAAAGGATTTGCACCCGGTCTATATTAGGAGCTACCAAATGAAAGTCTTCAAAACGAGTAATAATTTCCCACACCGTTTCCTGAGGAGCATTGATTACCCTTTTGAACGACAGTACCTTGGCACCATTGCGGATGTTCATCTGGGCCAATCCTTTGAGCTGAAAAATACAGAACAATAATACAAACATGGCTACTCCATCTATCACCCAATAACCAGCAGCCGAAATGTTCCAGGGTTGCCAGATCAATATCACTGCACTGGTAATTACCCACAAGGCATCTTGGGTACTAATCCATAAAATGGCCAGTGCTCGTTGTTTTTTGATCTCGATAGCAATGCTTAGGGCAAAAAGCAATAAGCCAACACCTATCACAGGAAATACGGCATGAGGTGCTACCCCAAATAGTTGGGCTACTTGAGCCTGAAAAGCAATGAGAATAATACCAGATGAGAGAGACATCAGAAAGTTGGCCGTTAAGGCACGATTTAATGTATTCATAGTATGAGCGTTTAATGTTGAATGCAATAATTTTTTGATGTCTCAAATTTGGTTGGCTAAAGAGTAAAAAGATTGATATTTTGCGCCAAACTGCAAATACCTATGCCTATGAATGCTTCTTTTCTCAATTATTTGATCGATTTTGCGGTATGTCGTGGAATGAATCGCCGCGCTTTACTAGAGCTGTTGCCTGACCCCTCGCTTGATCTGAACCAAAACGGACAAGTAGTCTCTATTGAAGAGTATTGTAGCGTGTTAGAGCAAATCATTACCGATCAACAAGACAAACACTTAGGGTTAGCGTTTGGCATGTACCTCAATTTAGGAAGCTTAGGGCTTATTTATCAGATTTCATTGAGTACCAATAGTATCGAGCAGGCTTTAAAGTTATTGGAAGATTACCTGGCTACTCATTTTCCAATTATTCAGATTCATAAAGAGGCTTCAGCAAATAGCCTCAAGGTTACTTTACAAACCCAAGTTGATCAAGCCATATTGGCCAAGCATATATTAGATAATACTTTTGTGGTAATATACCGAGAGCTTTGTATGATGCTAGAGGCCAAAAATCTCAAGATTCAACTACCATACGAAGATGTAGCTGCTTTTGAACAACAACTAAAAACCACCATTGTTAAAGGGAAAGCCCATTGCCTTGTATTTGAGACCAGCAAGGTGAACGAAACGATCAATCAACGAAATATGCAACTTATAGAAGTACTGTTGCCCAAGTATCTTACGATGCTGGAGCAAGGTCAGGCCAGCCAGGATTTTACTTCTATGGTAAAGCAAATGGTTTTGAGAATGTGTGCACCAGAACTACCGACTTTTCAGCAAGTAAAGGCACAGTTTCCGGTGAGTGATCGTACCTTTCAGCGGCGCTTGACTAGCGAAGGGCAGTCCTTTCGAAGCATTACCAATGGCATTAAAAAGGAACTGGCTACTTATTTGCGAGAGGGCAATCAGTTCAAAACCCAAGATATTGCCTATATTTTGGGATACTCTGAGGCAAGTGCTTATTTGCATGCTGCTAAGGAGTGGTTTAGTGCTTGATTATAAAGTAGTTAAATACCGTTCAAAATCATTTGCTAATTGCCGCAGATAGATTCTCCCTTCTATATTTTCCAGCATAAAATCAGGCAATGAATCTAGCCCATGTTTTCCTGACAAAACTCCTGTACAAATAGACGCCAGTGAATCTACATCGCCTCCCATTTGTACAGCCATCTTGAGGCCTTCAAAAGCGCTTTTTGCGTGACTGAGTACGTACAATGCACAAACTCCTGTAAGCATTGCGTCTGAAGGCAAACCTTTGATGCCAGGTAAGAAGCGAGGTTCAACTATAGGCTGAGGGCCACAAAGAATTTCGTAATGATCGGGTTGAAGCTGATCAGGTGGAGGTAATTGAGTGATTTGAGCAAGTAAAGATTCCGTTTCCTTATCTTGATTGTGAATTTTAGCAGAACAATGAGCGATTAGATCTTTGGGAGCACCCTGCTCTACCAGTAAGAAATGGGTAGCCTCCGCAATAAGTACACTTGCTACTTGTGCTTTTGGATGAGGGTGGGTGGCATTGGCATTTATAAGGGCATAATTGGTGCGTAGATGAGCAGATAAAAGCCCTAGTGGGATTGCTCGCGACACTGGAGCATTGCCTGGATAAGCCCTCTTTTGCTGAAAAGCCCTCACTTCTTCTATATTTTGCGTGCCATCAAACACCCACTGCATAGAACCGTGACCATTGCGACCAAAGCCCTTTTGTGCTTTTCCTTGTTGATATTCTTTGGTAAAATGGGCTACCAACAAATCAGGGGTAAATTCTTGCTGACTCAATAAAGCTTTGATTAGCCCAATTGTCATTTCGGTATCGTCGGTGTAGTCCCAGGGAGTATAATTTTGGGTAAAAGCTTCGGCAGGGGGGAAGTTGGCAGGTTTATCAACTAAATGAGCAGCAATAGAATTTCGTGCGTTGATCAAGCGACTGAAATCTACTTGAGATTTGATCCAGTCACGATCCTGAAATTCTACTCCTGCTCCAAAGGCATCGCCAATAGCAATGCCTAATAATATATCTGAAAACGACATCTGTCTAAACAGTTTCTTCTACCAGTTTAGCTTTCTTTTTGTAAGGAGGATTAGGGTTGATTTTGGTAGGTTTTAATCGTATGATATGCAATGCGTTCAATATTCTAATCACTACAAAAGTAGGATCTAGTTCGTGCCATTTATAACCAAAGTTGGCGCGGTAGCCATGCGCGTGGTGGTTATTGTGATAGCCTTCTCCCATCATAAATACATCTACTGGCATAATGTTCGTCGCAGTGTCTTGTACTTTAAAGTTACGGTAGCCATACTTGTGAGCAAACCAGTTGATGATTACCCCGTGAAAAGGTCCCATAGTAATGTGAATAGGCAAAAATAAAAACATCCACCAGTGGGTAGCAAATGCTATATAGAATGCGATATATGCTGCGGCCCATATTGCTCTACTTTTCCAACTATCGGCCCAACGGTCAAACGCCCACCATTCAGGTAAATCTTTTGTATAACGATCTTCTAGCTCCATTCTGTCAGCAAAAATTTCTTGATAAACACCTTTTGTTTTCCACATCATAGTGAATGGATCAGGGTCAAAAGAAGGAGAGTGAGGGTCATTCTCTGTATCGGCAAAGGCATGATGCAGGCGATGCATGGCTCCATAAGCATAAGGGCTTAAATAAGAAGAACCTTGAGTGATATAGGAGAAAATGAAAAAGTATCTTTCCCAAAACTTTGACATTGTAAACATCTTATGGGCAGCATATCGGTGCTGGAAAAATGTTTGCGAAAACAATGACAAATACCAGTGCGCAATTAGAAAAATAAATATAATCATTCTTGTGTGTAGTTTTTTTTGATTTGTCTGTAAAGTTAGTCTCTGAATACTTCGTATAAGTATAGGCTTGATTACAGGTAAAATGAATATTCAAAAGTAGGGTATTTTCTGAAAAGTTGGTATACCCTAGAGGCTAAAATAATAAATTGAATTTACTTACCATTCTATTGTAGCCGAAATTCCAAACTTTACTTCGAGGAGTTTTGTTCTATTTTGTCTGTATAAAATTCTGAAAAATAGTATTTTAAAAGGGTTTTATAAGATATTTAGGCGAGGGCTTTGCCTGAGGTGACATATAAAAAAGAGTTGGATAAAACTTTACCCAACTCCTTGATGATATAACTATTTAGCCTTGGTAAAGCTAAATGAAGACTTGCTAATCATGTTGAATAACAAGACGAGTAGTCCAAAAATCACCTTCCCATTTTACCTTGAATAAATAAACCCCTGCGGGTAATTTAGGTAAATTTAGCGTAGTCGTTTGTTTGCCACGTGGTAAGTCAGTTTTTTCAAACACCAACTGCCCTTGTAAGTTCGTAAGTTGTAACTGAGCTTGGGCAGGTAAAGCAGGTAGGGTGAGCTTAAATTGTTGTTTGCCAGGGTTGGGGTGTAAGCCAATTTGTTGTTTCAGTTCTTCGTTTAACCCTACTGTAAAGCTATTGATTACTTCTAATGTTCGTTGGGATGTTGTACTACAGCCCTGATTATTTTGAGTAGTGAGCGTAATGGTATATGTACCTATCTGGGTAAACAATTGCAATGGATTGGCCAGTGTAGAAGTGTTACCATTGCCAAAATCCCATTGATAGGTAACTGCGCTGGTGGCAGTATTACTAAAGCTGAGTGTGTCGGTAGTGCCGATATCCAATACATCAGTGCGCATCACAATGGCATCGCTCCAGGTGCTACAATCTACCACATTAAAGGTTTGTACCAACGAATCTACACAACCCCCAGCAGATGTAACCTTGAGCTTGGCTTGATAAGTTCCTGGAGTATAGGTTTGGGCAGGAGGGGTTTGTCCTGTAAAAGTCTGACCATTGCCAAAATCCCATTCCCATTGAGTAGCTCCTGTACTCTGATCTGTGAAAGTAAGAGGGGTAGTATTGTTAGGAACAGTTTGATTCATGCTGAACTGAGCCCTTGGATCGCTTGCCACGGTTATAATTACCCGCTGGGCTGCGCTTGCCCACAATGAATCTTTGTTGACTACATATATCGTGTCATTTGTTGTAATATTATTGAGTGCTAACGAACGGCCATTAAATAGTAAAATAGACTGAGAGGCATCTGCGAAAAAATCAAAGCTAGTACCATTGGTGGGAGCCAGGCTCGTTGATGCGCCTTTACATACAGTAGGATTGCTAATTACTGGAACCGGAGCAGTTTTGGCTACCTGAAACTGGGTGCTTGCATCTGTGGCCGCTTGTTGTAGTGCTGCAAGATTATCAGCAGCTATGAGTGCAAAGGCTACCAGACGTGTTTCATTGTTAGCTAGGTTTGTTAAACGTGCACCTACCACGTGTGAAACATCTTTTTCAGTAACAATACTGTGTTGGGTTAAATCAGTATTGGAAAGTGTCGTAAATTTTTCGGCAGTAGTAAAATCACTATTAATGTTAATATCAATAGAAGACTTATTTTCTAAGGCATAATGAGTTTTTGTTTGGGTAGTAAGAAGCTTGACGCCTGCATAGATGTTTTGGCCTTTGTCGAAGGCATAGCCAAAGCCATTGGTTGCATCCCAGTTTACGGTATTTTCATCAGGGTTATTGATGTTCCAATCAGCAAAAATACCAGCGTACAAGTCATTAATAGTGCTTCCACTAATATTGCGAATTTTGTATTCTACAATAATAAAGCTGTTTTTGCTGGTTCCTTTCCAGGCGCGGTTACGTTGGATTACTTCTATTTGTATACGTTCTGTGTTATCAGTAATATCTTCATAACTCAAAGTTACATCTTGCAAAGTATCGTTATTAGTTAAATACTGAATACTGGACGATTTTGTAGTAAACTTATTATCACGAGTAATGGTGGCGCTTCCATCGGTACTTACCACTGAGTTTGAAACCTGCGTACTATTTACACCAATCATTAGTCCTGCCTCATCCAAAATAGTTTCACCTTTGTAGTTAAGCCCTAGGCCTAATGGTTGACTGGCATCCGCAGCATCATACACCCCCAAACGCCCCACATCGTTTAGGGTAAGTTTTAGATCATTGATATTTAAGTCTACTCGTTTGTCAGTACTTGTACTGGGGTTGAGGGTTTCATAAAACGAGAGCGTATGAAGTGTAGTAGCACCATCCTTAAAAGTAAGGGTAAACAACACCCTGGAGTTAGCCGGAGTACTGGCATCAATGTTTACCACAAATGGTGTAGCTACATTACCAGTAACCTCGTTGGTAGCTACGGCTCCAAGAGTAGCAGTATTTTGGGTAATATTTACCAAGGCCGAACTCGAACTCAACTCAACCTGTAAATTGCCAATGGCAGTTAGCTGATTTTTAAAGTTACAAGTGATATTAGTCGTACTTCCAGCGGTGCCAGTAGTATTTTTTGAATGAGATTCGAGCGATAAAAATTTAGGGTTGGCTTCTGTTACTGCTTTTTGAACATCTAACATTCCCGAACCTAATTTCTCTACATAAGCATTATTGGCGGCCAAACCATAAATAGCATTGGCATTGGCGGTAGCTCTTAAGCGGGCAATTACTTGAGAGGCACTGAGCGAAGGGTACTGTACTCTTACCAAAGCAGCGGCAGCAGCGGCCATAGGAGCCGAAAACGAGGTACCCGAGGCAGTACCAGTACCGCTGGCATTTTTTAGAGTGAAAATATCTTTTCCAGGGGCGATTATCCCTACTTTTTCATTGAAGTCGACAGGAGCAAATCGATGATCATTTTCATCGGTAGCAGTTACGCTTAGTACAATATCTGAATAAGAAGCAGGATACCAGTATCTTTCGGTACCAGTGGTAAAACTGACTATATCTTGCCCAGCAGCGGCTACCAATACCACATCATATTTTTCTACAATAGCCCTTAGAAAATCACGTTCAAATTGACTCGGATCACCAGGACGTCCCCAAGACATGTTAATTACCTTAGCCCCATTAAAAGCGGCGGTATTGACACCATCTAGGCCAAAAAAAGTAGTATTTGCATCGTTATTGGCTTTAATAGCGATGTATCTACAATTGTAGGCAATTCCCGCAATGTTTGTGGCATTGTTGGGACTGGCCGAGGTAATGCCTACTGCTTCGGTGCCATGATTGTCATCGGTACCCACATACAATAAGTTATTGTCGGTGGTAGGAAAATTTCCAATATCCAAGGCCCCTGCAAAATTGGTAGCCAAGTCAGCATGGGCATAGCTACCTCCTACATTGATATCAAAACCAAAATCTACCACCCCAATAATCATCGAGGGATCTCCAGTTTGTACATCCCAGGCTTCTTTAGCTTTTATTTTATCCAAATAAGTTTGACTGGACAATTGAGGGTCGTTTGGCGTTAAGAAAGGTTTTTTTTCTGGAATTTTGAGGCTGTGATATCGGTATACTGGTTCGGCATATACTACATTGGGTTGTTGACGAAGCAGAGTAATTGCCTTTTCTAAATCCATTGCCAGGGGTACTTGCACCGTATAGATTCCTGAAAGCTGAGATAAGCCATTGCTTGCTAGTTCGTTTTGAGCCAGGGTAGCCTTGTTGGCATTTGTATGAGGTAAGAGCCCATGTGGGAATTTTTCCTGAGGCTTACTGCCTTTTAATTCTTGTAAAACCTTGGGTTGCTGATAACTAAAGGTTGTATTACGGCCATAAGTAGGGACTTGAGTAGCATTGGGTTTGAGCTTATAAACAATCACTCCAGGTATATAATCTTTAGAGGTAATATCTTCAGCGAAATGAAAGGGGCCTTGTTGTGCCTGGGCAATATGTAGTGTAGCTAAACAGAATAATAAGCAAATGACTATTCTTCTCATAAAGGGATAAACTAAATCAACTATTTACTTTTGGTAATGCGTTTTAGGCAAGAAATGTAACCACAATCTTGATATTAATCTTATAACGTGTGTCAATTTCTTGTGATATAAAAGATTTTAATGGTTTGAGGAATAAAACCAAACCGTTTTAATTTTTTACTACCTATACGAATACACTTTTGTGAAGTCTACAAGTTGCCTTAGATTTTTGCTTAATCCTTCAGGTTTTAGTTATTTAAACAGAAATACTTTGTTAAACTTTTAAAAAACAATACCGTGCATCACAACCTACCCGATGGAGCCAAAATGTACTACGAAGTACATGGCCAGGAAAATGCAGAGAAAACTTTAGTCTTTATTGGAGGCTTATCACAGTCTACAATAGCTTGGGGAGGCTATTTACCCGTCTTGAAATCCAATTACCGTATTGTATTACTTGATTTGATATTCCAGGGAAAATCTGATGCTCCAGCTACGCATCGTTCCTTTGACCAACATGCAGCTGACATAAAAAGCCTGCTAGACCATTTGGGACTTGCCAAAGTATATTTAGTTGGAATTTCGTACGGAGGGGCAGTCAATATGCGCTTTATGGTCAATTACCCTGAGATGTTGATCAAAAGCGTGATTATGGCATCCTTTGCCCATAAACCTCCTATGTTCAATGCCATAGGAATGGCGTGGACCAATGCTCTCAAAGCAGGTGGGTATGAGCTTATGCTCGATGTCATGTTGCCTTCGGTATTGGGTAAAAGTTATTTCGAGAATCCCATTATCCCGATTGAAATCATTAAAACCGGGCGAAAAGATTTGCATTTGCCCAATCATAACTTATTTATGTTGATGACTGCCACTGCCGAAAGTGAGGATTATCGGGAAATGCTCAAACAAATCCAGTTGCCTGTAATGGTAATGGTAGGAGAAGAAGATATACTTTGTACCCCCGAAATTAATAAAGCCATTGCTGACTCTATCCCTAATAGCGATTTCAGAATCATAGAAAAGGTAGGGCATACGTTAAACCTGGAAGCCATCCCTCAATCTTTGGCTTTGCTTCAAGAATTTGTAGAAAATTAAGGGTATTTTGTTTTAGGTAAACTCACAGAAGATATGCCTCCTGTGAGTTTATTTGTATAGCTATGTCAATCATTCAGGATTGATCAGTTTATCATCTACAATGTTCCTTCCTTTTTTCGTTGCTCTATCTGCTCCAATAATTCATTGTACCAATCTTCACCATAGCGACGTACCAGAGGTGTTTTTAAGAACTTGTACAAAGGAACCCCCAGCGTTTTGCCATGATCGCAAGCAGGTGTGCAAATTTGCCAGCGGTGGTAATTAAGCGCTTCTTCTACATCTAACTTGGTAATACGAATAGGGTATAAGTGACAGGAGATAGGTTTGGGAAAGTCTACCTCACCTTTTTGGTGGGCAGTTTCAATGCCGCATTTCAAAAAACCATTGTCATCATAGTAGGCAAATACACATTCCCGATCGTTGATGGTAGTGGTAGAATAGTCGCCCTCGTGGTCTTTAATGTACAACCCATCTTTTTCGATTACCTTGATGGCTTCGGGAGTCAGATAAGGTTTTACTTTGTCATATATTTGATGCAATATTGGTAGCTCTTCTTCTTCCAGGGGTGCTCCAAGGTGCCCCTCTACACAACAAGCCCCTTTACATTTTTCAAGATCACATACAAAAAAATTTTCCGCTACATCATCACTGATATATACATTTTTTACAATTAACATAATGTAATAGTTATCTAGATATCGAATACTACACCTGCTAAAAAGCTTATTTGGGTAGATTCAAAAATTTATTATTGACCTAATTATATAGATTTGTTATTGTATACAAAGTAAAGGATAAATTGTCAAAGCATTGAGTGAGGTCAAACTTTTTGTTTTTGAACGATTTGTGTAAATTTTGCCAAAATTTGGAAGAATTCATTGAATAAAGTTTGTGTTTTAGGTCAGGTAATAGTCATACCAGTAAGCAGTTTTGAATAAGGCTTTAAAAATCATAAGTATTCAAGGGTAGTTGACTCGATCATTGATAAGTTATTTTTTGAAAACTCTCTAATCGCAATTGGAAATAAATATTGAGTGACAGAATTGGACGACATGAAAACATATCGAATTTTGGTGGCCGATGACCAGCCCGGAAACCTGGATACGATTATCAAATACTTAGAGGATTCCTCAAGTATGTACAGCATTTTGAACGCAACCAACGGAAGGATTGCTTGCAAGGTAGCCGAAAAAAAACTACCAGATTTGATTATAATGGATTGGGAAATGCCTGTAATGTCAGGGATTGAGGCGATCCGCTATCTCAAAGCACAAGAAACTACCAAAGATATCCCCATTATTATGGCTACTGGGGTAATGCTATCGCCAGCACACCTTAAGGTTGCTTTGGATGCAGGGGCAATTGACTACATCCGAAAACCCATTGAGCGAACTGAACTACTATCTCGTATCAATTCAATTCTGAAGCTGGCCGACTCTTACAAAAAAATTAAGCAGCAAAACGAGGATATACAATACACCAACAAAAAATTATTGGCGCTCAATCAAGAGAAAAATCAATTAATTCATGTGGTAGCACATGACCTTAAAGTGCCTCTTAGCCACATTTCAAGCTTGATTAGTATTATTGATCCTGGCTCTGGAAATTTGACTGAACAACAGTCTAAGTTTTTGGAAATCATTGGTTTATCGGCTGATCGCCTCATCAAGCTAATCAATAATATTTTGGACATTGATGCTATAGAATCTAATAAAGCCAAGCTCAACCTGGAAGCTTTCAACTTAGGCGAGATTTTACAAGAAGTATCTGATGAGTTTATCTTTTTGGCGGCTCAAAAAAATATCGAAATCATCAACGATATTCATCCTGGAATTGCATTGGTAGATAAAATTCACATTGCGCAGATTTTTGAAAACCTATTGTCAAATTCGGTTAAATTTTCTCCCAAAAACAGTAAAATTTATGTGCGTTGTCATAATATGGGTGAAAAAGTAAGAGTAGAGGTACAAGACCAGGGGGTAGGTATTTTGCCTGAAGAAATGTCTCAGTTATTTATTAAATACCAAAAGCTTTCGGCCAAACCTACTGGAGGTGAAAAGTCTACCGGGTTGGGGCTGTCTATTGTAAAACAATACGTGGAAGCAATGAAAGGGCAGGTGTGGTGTGAAAGTGAGCCTGGGCAAGGAGCTACCTTCATTGTAGAGTTTGCCCAGACTTAAGTTTTACTTTTTATATCTCAACTGTAGACTTGTGACTGCCGACAGCGGACTAAAGAACTATTTACTCGCCACCACATTTACCTTATCTACTCCGGTGTTTCCAGTGCGGGCATCGTATACATATACCAGTATTTCATACAAACCCGGCTCACTGGTTTTGAGCGCACCTTCAAAGGTATTCACTTTTTTGCCTATATTAAGCGTTACCGTTTGATAGGGTTGTCCGTTGCGTTTCACAATGGCTTTTGCTTCCATTTTTTCGCCATCCCATAATCCACCTTTCGAGATGGTGCAGCCACACATCATCACTACATTGGCCTTGATATCTATTTGGTTGTTGTTTTTGCCCAGCGAAACAAAAGCATGGGTTTGAGGAGATAATACATCTATAATAAATCCAGGGATTTCTACTACGACACCATCTCCTATGATATCCTTGCCAGGAATCAACCACACTTGAGTTTGTGCAGCTACAGTTGCTTGTTTTTTATTGTAAGGGGCCATTACTTGTATCGTTACAAAAGTTGGCTCGGCAATGTCTATAGTAGCTTCAAATTTAGCAGTGCGATCATCACTTATGGGTTTATAGCGCTCAACTGGTGTGCGCATAATAAGTTTGGTATTTCCTGTGCTTCCAGTAGTCACTCCTTTGGCCAATATTTCTCCAGTTACTGCATTGCGAATGATCACCATTGCTCCACCTACTGAAGTACCTATAAATTTAGCATCTTTAGCCTTGGCTCTTACCACTACTTTGGTAGGGGTAGCAAACGAAGCCATTGTGATGCTAACAAGAAGTAAAGCAAATAAAATTTTATGAAGTTGTTTCACCATCATGTCTGATAATTTAGTTTACAGTGTACTCATTATTTTAAAAAGCCAAAATTGAAACAAAAGGGGTAATCATGCAAAAAAGCGGAGCCAAATAAGACTTGCCCCGCTTTTAAAATATGTGCTTATCCACATAAAATGGTGCTAATAAGTTAGTACAACTATCTCATAATCGGCAATAAAATTGATAGAATTTTTCTCATGTGTTGAGTTTTTTAACCAAATTGGGTGAAACGTTCAACAAAATAGAGGAAGTATTCTATAATTCTACGATAATTCCAATACTAGGGAGTAAGTTTCCTGAGGTGTTTTCCAGGAAATTTGCCTGATACAAATTAGGGTTGTTAGGGTCTGCTACAGGGTTGCCTTGGGCATCGCGTACCACATCTATATTATCCTGAAAACGTACTTGGGCATTGGTCACATTTTGAATGTCGAGGAATACATTTAAACTCCATTTGCTGAAAAACCACTTCTTATCCAGGCGAACATCTACCTGATAAAATGCACTGTTACGTTCGGTATTTAATCGGCTATAATCTGGAATACCCATGCCAGTAATATTCCAGTTGGAAGGAGTAAGGGTGGCGTTCAGATCAAAAGGCGTAAAAGGGGCACCACCCGAGAATAAAATGCGCGTACCAAACTCCCAGTTTTTGCCAAACTTATAGCCTCCTGTAAAGCTCACAATATGTTGATTGTCCCAAGCCGAAGGGGCGAAGTTGCCGTTCTGATCGGTAAACTCACTACGTACCAGTGTATAGGCCAAAATTCCGTATAACCCTTTGGTAAACTTTCGCTGGATCAATAATTCCAGACCGTAGGAGCGGCCTTCGGAAGTAGAGTTGATAGGGTCGTTGCCAATTACGCCAAAATCGGCTCCTAAGTTGGCCAATGAGATACCCTCCCGAATTAAGAAAGGATAGTTTCTATATAGCTTATAAAAACCTTCCAAAGTAACCCGAGTATTACTAGCTGGGAAATTGTATTCCAATCCTGTAACAATTTGTGAGTTTTGGATATACTTGATGTCATTTTGCTTATTAACAAAAGTATCTCCTTCCTTATAACCTAAGATGGTATAAGCAGGAAGTTGGTAATAAATGCCAGTGTTGAAGTTCCAGGCAAACAGTGGGGTGAAATTATAAGAAGCTGAAAAGCGAGGTGAAAATTGATCCAACAAGTTATTCATACTGCTAGAGTAGTCATTGGCATCAGCCCTAAGCCCTACCGAAAGACTCAACTTTTCGTTGAAAAACTGCTTACTTACTTGAGCAAATACTCCCCACTTATTTAGATCTAGCTCCGATTGTACACGCTTGGTAATAGGGGCTGCGTTAGGAATCACTACTTGATTATTGGTGGAGTTGGTATATTGAGCCAGTTCATAATTTACCCCAAGGTTTATTTTCCAGCCACTGGCTTCTATATAATTCTCAAACCGAAATTTATTTTCTATTTCGCGTGAATTATAATCTAAGATTCTAGGCAAACTTTCGTCGTTGTTTGGATGCTTAAAAAGGTTGTTATTCAGCGCATTACGGCTTACAACAAATGTATAATTCCCGTTTTTCTTAAACCAATCGTACTTGGCCCCTATGGTATAGTTCCACTGTTCTGTTACGGGTAAATTATTTAATGTATATCGCTGAGCCTCGGTTTCATTGGCGTCCAGGTTGAGCTTAAACTGATCTATGGCGCCTAAGCCAATAATACTGAGCTGCGATTTTTTGCCAAATTTGTACTTGTACTTAAGTTGAAAGTCGTTGTAGGTAGGCAAGAAAGGTAACTCAAGAGCGGCAAACAAAAACTGTAAATAGGAACGACGTGCTGAAAAAATCAAACTGGATTGTTTGCTTACTGGGCCTTCTACCGTAATTCCTACATCGGTAGCACTTACAATACCATTCAAAGTCCATTTATCATCACGACCATCTTTTTGCTTAAAATCTAATACCGAACTGAGGGCATTGCCGCGATTGGCTGGAAAAGCTCCCGAATAAAACTCTACTTCTCTGATAAAATCTACATTGATAAGGCCTACTGGACCTCCCGAAGAACCTTGAGTTGCAAAGTGATTAATGTTGGGTACCTCTATGCCATCCAAATAAAAGCGGTTTTCATTGGGTGCTCCTCCTCTTACAATCACATCGTTGCGAAAAGAAGGTACCGAAGCTACCCCTGGTAAGGTTCTAATTACTTTTGAAATATCTCGGTTTCCGCCAGGGTTTCTTTTAATTTCGTTGGTGCCTATGGTGCGTAAAGACACTGGGCTTTCGGAACTCTTAAAAAAACGAGAACCTGCGGTCACGGTTACGGTTTCCAGCTTGGTGGCTTCTTCTTCCATGGCTACCTTCACGATGGCAGGACGGGCCAGCGTTACTTCTACCTCGTAGATTACTTTCTTTTTATAACCAATGTATGAGATTTCCAGGTTGTATAATCCTCCCTTGAGCCCTGCTATTTCAAATTTTCCATCTACATCGGTAGTGACTCCTTTGCTGGTGCCTTGGATGACTACCGTAGCAAAAGGAATATTTTCATTATTTTTTTTGTCAAACACCTGACCGCGAATTTTGCCATTTTGCGCCCAGGCAAACTGACCCAATAACAGTAGAGCCAGGATTAAACAACTATTTCTAAGAGTTACCATTGATATTAATGAAGTTTTATTGTGCTTTTTCGTAATAAATAAATATATTTACTTTGTTTTCGTATTAATAACAAAGGCACCTATAAATTGTTTAGAGTAAAGAGAAAAAAATGAAAAATGAGTACAAAATATAAATTGCTACAAGACTTATTGCCGCTGATAGAGCGGTTTGAGGAGGAAAATCAGGAGAATGAGGTAAAGGTCATGTCGTTTGCTTTATGGCTTACAGAGTTTCTCACCACTGACAGTGACCCCAAAGAGGACATAGACGCAAAAAAGAAAAGCTTGGCAAAACACCATGAGTTCGATGTTCAAATTACGGCGGGAGTAGGGTATCTATTTCGTTATGCCAAGCACTACAGCAAAAAAGTGCTCAAAGATAAAATATTGGCTACCATAGACGATTATGTCTTTTTAGCATCTTTGATGATGACACCAGGTCTTACCAAATCGGAACTGATTCAACAACATTTGCTAGAGATTACTTCGGGTACCGAAATCTTGAAACGCTTGCTCAAACACGACTTTATCGAGGAATACGAAAACCTGGAAGATCGCCGATCTAAAAAGCTCAAAATTACGCCTTTGGGGCTAAAAGTATTGGGGGAAGTTCAGGAGGAAATGATGCAGGCCGCCCATGTAGTAGGAGGGGATCTATCTATCGAGGAAAAGGCAAAACTGGTACAGTTATGTAATAAGTTGAAAAAGTTTCACGACCAAATTCATGAAAGCGACAAAAAATCGGAACTTACTACGATTTTGGGGAAGTACTTCGAGCAAACATCAGAAGGGTAAAACAAAAAACGCCCAAAGGTTTCTCTGGGCGTTCGATTTATATTATTGGTAGTATACGTTTACTTCTCAGCAGGTTTCAACGCACACTGAATCATCACCATGTCTGTGTATTCTTCCAGGTCAGCGTCATAAGCAGGCCCAGCAGTAATAGCTCCTTTAATAGTTACCTGATCCCCTTCTTTTAGTTTAGTAGTCTCGGGAGATTTAGAGGCATCTAGTGTAAAAGTACAACTAATACCTACCTTACCACCATCTTCTTTCAAAATAACTACTTTAGCTTTTTCGGCATTTTCGGTAATGCTGCTTACTCTGCCCGAAATAGCAAAAATCTTTGAATCACCATCCGAAGAAAGGTATTTTTTGTTAGCTGCTTTCGCATCTTTCAAATATTCGGCAATCAACTCCTTAGCTGTAGTGACAACATCTACTTTAGCGCTTTGTACATCACGAGGTGGCTGAAGATAAACGTATGCGCCATATGCGCCCCCAACCAAAACAACAATGCCTACTACGATGAGAATCTTTTTTACCATAATTTACTTAAGTTTAGAGTGATAGATGTATTTACTTTTATTTGAAAACATGGTCTTTACAAGACCATAGGGTTAAATGGTTGCGCCTGCCTATAATTTTGCAGTTACACAACTTAAAATAAGCGTCACAACGGGGTAATTAAAATTACTGTAAACCGAATATTTGTGAGCAATTCTCTGCCTTGTTCAACAACGTCCACCCAGCGACAGTTCAGAGGTTTTTCTTAAAAAAGTGTTAGCAAAATTTATAAAACCCATAAAGTGCTCAAACCCATCATTTCTTTGTTAATTTCTTGTTAAGGCCGAACTATTACTTTTTTATGACGGTATTTGTTAGCGAAATGAGCGCAGAAAGCTCGTATAAAGTCTGCTATTTACAAAAGACAATTTCACTATCAAATTTTCATCTAAATACACATCTCTATTTAACTAAACTATTAGAAACAATGAAGAAATTTTCATTATTATTCACTGCCCTTGTATTGGTTTTTTCGGCAGCCCAGGCCCAAAAGAAAAAAGCTAAAAATGGAAAATCTACTATTTTCTCAAAAACAGTAGCCGAGACCATTCGTGCTACCAACAATAATGTAGTAAGTAATCTGGATTTGAGTACTGGAAAAATGGTATTTGTAGTCCCTGTACAGAGCTTTCAGTTCAAAAAGCGTCTCATGCAAAAGCATTTCAACCAACCTCGTTTTATGGACTCTAAGCAATATCCCAAAATCAAATACGTGGGAAATATTACCAACCTAAGCGCGGTAAACTTCAAAAAAGATGGAAAATACAACGTAAATGTTTCGGGTAACATGACCATTCGTGGTACTACTAAACCAATGACGGCTACAGGAACTTTAACTGTGGAGGGGGGAAAGGTCAAAGGCTATTCAAAGTTTGTTGTAAAAAACATCAGTGCTTATGGCGTAGGCAAGCCAAAGTACAAGAGTAAGAAAAATAATGTGGCCGAGGATATAGAATGTGAAGTGTGGGTTACTTACCAATAAAAGCAGCTAACCCCCAATGAATCAATAAATAAGCATAAACAATCTCTAAATAGATCATAGATACGTAATTTAAACTTCAAAAGACCTTCTCTGAGTTCAGGGGAGGCCTTTTTTTATGTTATTTTCGCTATATTGGCCAGACACAATTTTCTTGATATGTTGTACAAATTACCCTTACTTGTTTTCACATTTCTTTTTGCCAGCCCATTGATGGCTCAAAAATATCAGACCAACAATGCTAAAGTTGTTTTGGATATACTCGTAGAACTCAAAAAAGTAGAGCCTGGCAATGATAAAAGGCCTAACAAAATCAGATTGGGAACTCGTAATGATGAGGGTACTAGCGAATTTGACGCTAAAACTGGACAAATACAGTTCTCGATTCCTATAAATGCATTCAAATTTGAGAAAAAATCCTTTCAAAAATCTTTTCAAGCTTCCCCAATTCTCAAAGCCAAACAGCATCCATTTGTTACCTTCAAAGGACGTATTGTTAACTATAAAAAGCGCCTGTTACGAAGAAAAAATAAAACCTCTGTAATTAATATTGAAGGAGGTCTGACAATTAGAGGAGTGACTAAACCCATCAAGGTTACAGGTAACTTGAGTCGCCTGAGCAAAGCACAAGTTGCTGGTAAAGCGTCATTTACAATACCTGATGCCAGCCTGTTTGCGAGCAATGGTGAGGAGCAAAAGGGTTTGACAGAAGAAATAAAGATATCGGTAGATGCCAAAGTAGAAGTGACTTATGAGAAAAAGGCCAATAAATAGTAATTTTCTATAGAATAGAAAGCTAAGTATACTAGATGTTGTATAGATTACTAATACTCATAAGTTTATGCTTTTGTACAAGTTTACTATTTGCTCAAAAACAAAAATATAGAGCCGATAACGCTAAAGTAACACTGATTACTCAAGTAGAAACGCTGGCCGTAAAAGGGCTTAACTATAACAGCACCAGTGTGTTGGATAGCAAAACGGGGCAGCTGTTGTTTCTGGTTCCGGTACAATCTTTTAAATTTCGAAGTGCTCTTGTACAAAAGTACTTTAACTATCCTGGTTTTACTTATTCTAAAAAATTTCCGCACTTTAAATTCAAAGGGCACATTGTTAATTACGCAAAACTGACTTTAGAAGAGGGTAAACTTCACCCAATTGCTATTAAAGGAAAGCTGACTGTAAGAGGAGTAACTAAACCTATGACTGCTACAGGCACAATAACTCGAGTCAGCAAAGAACAATTATCAGGAACTGCACAACTGGTAGTACCAGACGTTTTTATGTTTGGAATTGGTAGGCAGGAGGATACCAGTTTTTTACGTGGAACCCAGTTAACTATAAAAGTAGAGGCCACCTACCTTACTAAATTCAGAGATGATAAAGACTAGCCGTAAACCCTGGGCCTAAAATTTACTTCTTATTGTGTGTATTCATCGCACGATCCAGTCCAATAGTTGCAAACGAAAGCACCATATCGCAAGCCAAATCCATGGGTTCGTTGAGGGTATCGAGTTGTTCTTGAGTAAAATTGCTTAATACATATTTTACCTGCTCTCCCTTATGAAAATCATTGCCTACCCCAAAACGAATTCTGGCATACTTATCATTGCCTAGCACCTCTTGAATGTTTTTGAGGCCATTGTGTCCTCCATCAGAGCCTTTACCCCTTAGACGCAACTTGGCGTGTGGCAGGGCAATATCGTCTACCACTACCAAAACATTTGCTTGAGGGATTTTAAGTTCTTGCATCCAATAGTTGATGGCCTTGCCACTCAAGTTCATATAAGTAGTAGGCTTTAGTAGGTGAAAAGTGCGCCCCTTGTATTTAAACTCGGTTTTGTGGGCAAGCTTTTGCAAGGTAAAATCAGGTGCCTGGTGTTTGTCAGCCAATTGATCCATTACCAAAAAACCAATGTTATGGCGGGTAAGCTCGTATTCAGCCCCAATGTTACCTAGTCCAACAATTAAATATTTCATGAGTCTAGTGTTTTATGTATTCAAGGTTAAAGAAAAGGTCATTAGCCTGAAGACTAATGACCTTGATAATTATTTTCCTGAAAAAGAAAGACAGTAGTTTATTCTTCTCCTGCTGCTGCTTCTTCTTCAGTTTCGCCTGCAGCGGATTGCTTACCACGCTGAGCACGAGTAAGTTCAACTGAAGCAACTGGAGAGCGAGGGCTATCCAATATTTCGTAGTTCTCAGTTGAGATCTCATTTACTTTGATTGATTTACCTAACTGTAAACCAGAAATATCGATCTGAATAAAATCTGGCATGTTAGCAGGCAAAGCACTTACTTTCAACTTCTTAAGCTTTGATACAAGCTTACCACCAGCCATTACACCAGGTGAGTTACCTACATATGTTACAGGTACATCCATCTTGATCGCTTTGTCCTCAGAAATCTGAAGAAAATCAGCGTGTAAGATGATCTCACTTACTGGGTGAAACTGAATGTCTTGCAAAATACACTCAAACTCTTCGCCTTCTACGTTCAACAATACCTTGTGAATGTTTGGAGTATATACCAACTCACGGAAAAGAATCATAGGCGAGTGAAAATGCACTTGCTTGTCTCCACCGTATAATACACATGGTACGTTGCCGTCTCTGCGAAGATCCTTTGAGGATTTCTTGCCGAGATTTGCTCTGTTATACCCTATAATCTCTAGCGTTTTCATAAATAATAATGTTTAAAAATCTAACAACACATTTCCAATTGTCTGAAAACCAACAATTGAAAACCTTCATCTATTAATCAAATTAGCTTGATTGTATAAACAAGCTACTAATCGATTCGTGTTCGTGAATACGACGAATTGCCGTAGCAAACAAGTCGGCTACGCTCAATACACGTACTTTAGGTGCCGCTTTTTTCAATGGGATGGTATCAGAAACTGCTACCTCTTCCAACACTGAATTGGCGATATTGTCATAAGCAGCGCCCGAAAATACTGGGTGCGTACAAATGGCTCTTACACTCTTGGCGCCTTTATCTAAAATAGCTTCTGCAGCTCTACACATAGTTCCCCCTGTGTCTAGCATGTCGTCAATAATCACCACATTGGCTCCTTCTACTTCCCCGATTACCTGCATAGAGGCAATTTCGTTGGCACGTTTACGATGCTTGTCGCATACTACCATATCAGACTTGAAATAAGTAGCATAAGCACGAGCTCTACCCACACCTCCTACGTCAGGAGCAGCAAAAATGAGATTATCAAGGTTAAGTGATTCAATGTAAGGGATAAAAATGGCTGAACCATCCAAGTGATCTACTGGAAAATCAAAAAATCCTTGAATTTGTCCCGCGTGCAAGTCACAAGTCATCAAGCGGTCAATGCCTGCCGCCGAAAGCAAATTGGCTACCAATTTAGAAGCGATGGCTACTCTAGGCTTGTCTTTACGATCCTGACGTGCATACCCAAAATAAGGCAATACCGCAGTCACATATTTGGCCGAAGCTCGGCGAGCAGCATCTGCCATCAACAACAACTCCATTAAGTTGTCAGATGGAGGATTGGTAGATTGAATCAAAAATACTTCACAACCTCTGACAGATTCCTCGAATCGGGGAGAAATCTCTCCATCAGCAAAACGATTGATTACGAGTTCGCCAAGGGGTTGACCGTACTGAGAAGCAATTTGGCTAGCTAAATAATGAGAACTTGTTCCTGAGAAAATTTTTACCAAAGAGGACATTTTATAATATGTATGGTTTTAAATGTAATCTATAAAAAATTCTAATCTGGGGACCCAAACAAATGTTATTGCTTATCTGCATTTGATGCTCGGGTAAATCATACTAACCACTGCATTGCTTCTACACTTTCCCTGCTTTTCAACCCTTTAGGCGTGTTCAAAATCAATCTAATAACTCCTAATCTAGGGTGAAGTCTCTAAAATTAAGGCGCAAAGTTAGCCTTTTTTATTCGTGAAGACAACAATCCAGACAACAAAACTGAACTTAGATGTAAGTAAATTCCTGCTTTTATGTGAAGAGACAAAGCTGGTAAAAATACTACTGAATAAAGCCAATTGTAGACGACGGATAAAGAAGAATAAATGTGGAAAGGTAGTAGGGCTTGAAAATAGTAATTCGGAATAAAATTTTGTTTTTATTGATTCGATTTCATTGTTTTTAAACGAAAAACAAAATTTGCATATAAAATTGGGTGGTTTTTAAGATAGCTTTATTTGTATAAAGTGTTGATTTGTAAGTGGTTAATTGTAATTTCGAGGAAAAGTACAAGGTTTTCTTAGCTAGTGTCTAAATTGCTAAAAAAATGCTTCGAAAACGAAAAAAAAGTTGTGAAACAGAATTTTATTTGGAACTGCTCTTTTACCTTTGTAGCATCTAATGAGAAAATAAATGCATTAGGGATATATATACATTGTGTAATATAATTGGGTGAATAGGCGTGTTAGTTTCTAACACGCCTATTTTTTTGTTTTTCAAATAATTAAGATAAATGAGGCATCCCCTTGCCTGTTTCTACAAAACTCTTTAAACTTTGAGTAACAAATCTATCCCAGGCTGGAGTACAAATTTCATAACAATTCAAATCAGAAGTCAATCCATCATGACTGAATAACAGTTTAGATTCTTTTTCAGAGACATGGTCAATGGTCCAATTGACAAAAGTTCCTAACCATTCCTTTTCTATATTGTCATAACCATTATGGATATGTTTTGCTTCAATGCATTCCCAAATTATTTTTTTACCAGGAATGAGTTCTGCAATTCTAAACTTCCAATATGTTTTATCGAAGCTTGTTATAAACTCATCACCCACTTTTGAAACAGGTGAGTCTGTATTTCCCCACCATTTTGGAATATGTTGGGTAATCGCATTGAATATTTTTTCCGAATCAGATAAAATCGAGACTTGTTGAGTGTAAGACATAATGTTAGTGTTAAAAAGCGCTTGTAAAATGCAAGTGCAAGTATACCAAAAGTACTTGCGAAAAACAAGTGCTTTTGGTAAATTTGAGCATGGATAAAAATAAAAGGCGTTCAGATTGTCCTATTAGTTTGTCATTAGACATTTTTGGAGATAAGTGGACATTATTGATTCTAAGGGACTTTATGTTCTTCGAGAACAGGCATTTTAATGAATTGGTAACGATTGAAGCAATATCGACTAACATACTTGCAGACAGGCTTAAGAAGTTGGTTGATTATGGAATCGTAACAAAACAAATAGATGAACATAATCAGTCATCTTATTTGTATTCTCTAACAAAGAAAGGACTGGAGCTTATACCAATTGTTGTAGAAATTTATAAATGGGGGGCTAATAATATTGAAGAAAATAATGCAGATGGTGATTTTAAGAAGCGGTTGAATCAAGAAACCGAAAAAGTTTCTCAGGAATTTATGGATAAATTAAAGACTACTCACAATATTAAAACAGATTAATTTTTGTGAAAGCCTCATTCTGTTTACTATTATACCTCTACAGCAAAATAAGAAATTGATATAATGAGACGTGTTAGTTGCTAACACGCCTATTTTGTTTGACAACAATCGAGCGTTATAAACTTTCATTTTTCATTTCATATTTTGATCAAAAGCTCAACTGTGCATCAGTTTTTTCAGTAAAAACCGAATCCTCAAGTTTGACAGAACAAAAACTGATAGTTACAATATCAATAGTATTAGATGCAAACGATGGGATTAATAAACCTTAGTTTTGAGTTAGACTTGAAAACATGAAGGTAAACCGCCAAAACTCTCCCCTGAACCTCCACTGCTTTCTTGTTATTCGGAAAACCTTACTATATTAGCACAAACCTAATCTCTTACTAAAAGAACACAACCTTATGACAATTACTGGAAAAGTAGTATTTCAGCACATAGGCCCTGGTTTTTGGGGAATTATTAGTCCTGATGGTAAAAAGTGGCGCCCTAGCAATATGCCTAAGGCCTTACAGGTAGAAGGGCTCAAAGTACAAGTAGAAGCCAGTGAGGCCAAAAGCCAAATGTCGGTTTTTATGTGGGGTACTGGCATCGATATCAAGCGTTACGAAGTAGTCACTTAAGTCAACGTATATGATTGGGCACTGTACTGCTTGCAACATAATGATGAAACAAAAAAAGGGACCTATCTATTCAGATATGTCCCTTTGCTTTGATATAAATATATATTCTAAGTTTTACTAGTTCTGATTATCTACTTTGTTGGCCATTTTGCCAAAGGTGTACATATCACCTTCCGACTTAGGTACCCCTCCGTATTTTTCAAGAGTTACCGCAAAAGCCTGCGCATTAGGTACAAGCTTGAGTTTTTGTAGCTTGCCTGCTTTATTACCCATGTCAAAGACTCCCGCATCTACTACGTTTTCACCGTCGATATACCACAACTGGTACTGTTTATTTTGAGGTGGTTCAGGTAAATCACTGGCATCAATGTATACAAACTTAGAATTGGTATCCCAATAAATTTTTGCCGAACAAGATGGTTTACCTTTTACCGCAGTCAATTTTACCGATGCTACCTTAGGGCTTTTCATCAGAGCCAATTCTTCTCCCATTTCTGCTTCCTTGGTTTCTTTGACTTTGAGCTTGCTGGCCATTACTTGTTTGTCCAACAATGCCGATCTAAGATCATCTCTGGTTTCGTTCCACTTACTATAAAAGTATACATTGGCACTCATGCTGGCTACCAACAAAATAAATGAAGCTGCAATAAGATAAGTTTTGAAGGGGAATAATTTTCTGACTGGATTTTGCTGAATTTGGGCAATTTCCCGCTCAATAGTAGCAGTGTCATCTAAATCAGCCGTGGCAAAGTTCATGTCATCATCTTCTGCCGCCAATTGATCAAGTTTGTCTAATACCTTATCCCTGATGTGGGCAGGAGGTTCTTGTTCAAATTCCAACACATAAGCCAACAAGGCGTGCTTGTTTGCTTCTATTTCTTGTTGGATTTCAGGATGCTCACCAGCGAGTCGTTCTACTTCGGCACTTTCTTCGGCAGTAGTAGCACCAAGCACGTAGTTTTCTATGATTCCTGACGATATGTAAGCTTGTATATCCAAGTTATTACTATGTTAATTTTCTCAATTCTTTAATGGCCATCCTTATTCTGGTTTTTACTGTGCCCAGCGGAAGTTCAAGGGCTTCTGCGGCTTCCGAATGCGTGTAGCCTTTGAAATAAATGTAATCGATGACCTGTTGGTACTCGGGTTTTAGTTTTGCTACCTCTTTGTCTACCCCTATGTAGTCTATCTTAGACTTATTGTCTTGATTAGACGCCGCTATGGTAGCCCCTTTGTCTATATCCAGCACATTTACTTGCTGTTTATAAGCTTTTGATCGGGTTTTATCAATAGCCGTATTTCGGGCTATGTTCAGTATCCATGTAAATAGAGTACCTTTTGTTGAATCATAGTGTTGTACTTTTTTCCAGATTTTTACAAAACTATCTTGTAAAACATCCTGGGCAATTTCCTCAACTCGAACAACTTTAAGAATTACTCCATACAAGGCACTGGCATACCGATCGTAAAGTATAGCAAAACCTCGCCTGTCTTTGCTCTTCAGCAACTTGACCAACTCTTCCTCATTAGTTGATATATTTGTATTAGTAGATAACAATGTGTAGGGTTTAAAACAGGTTTACAGCTATTTAACAAACTCAAATATACAACTAAGTTTTTTAGATAATGTTTGACTTACCCTGACTTTTGCTAGAAATATTATGGTTACCCTTTGATTCATAGCCACTTACAAATGCTTGTTGAAGGTTCTCATATTTGCAAATTATGAAATGAAACCGTGAAGGCACCAGTTATAAGAATTTACAAGGCATCATCAACGGATATTGTACAGTATTACTAATGGCCATTTTATACAACACACTTGTGGATGGCTAAAAGGCAAATCTTAAAAAATGCCAACCTCTACCCGTAAAATTTTTTCCCCTCGTAAATCCATGTAAATTTGTTATAACCTACGATTTGTAAGACTACTTTGGATTTTTAAAATAAAAATATGTCTACCACTACTGCTTCTACCAAACAACCAACCTCTATTTTCCCCCTGTTATTGGTCAATTTTATAGGTACCCTCGGTTATAGCATTATTCTTCCATTTTTGGTGTTTTTGGTTACCAAGTTTGGAGGCAATGCCGTGATCTACGGAGTATTGGGTTCGGTTTATCCAGCTTTCCAATTGGTAGGGGCTCCAATTTTGGGTAAGTGGTCAGACAAACATGGTCGGCGTAAAATTTTGTTGTTAAGTCAGGCAGGCACCCTATTTTCCTGGTTTATTTTTCTTTTTGCGTTACTGATACCGATTCAGGCCCTGTTCAAATTTGAAACAAGTTCACTGGGAGCCTTTAGCATTACCATTCCTTTATTAGTGCTTTTTTTAGCCAGAGCCTTAGATGGGCTCACTGGTGGGAATGTATCAGTGGCCAATGCCTACCTTGCCGATATCTCGGACGACACCAATCGTAAAGCCAACTTTGGTAAACTTTCTGCCTCAGCCAATATGGGTTTTATCATAGGGCCTATTCTTGCTGGGGTTTTGGGAGCTACCCAGTTTGGCGAAATTATTCCAGTACTTGCTGCTATACTTATCTCTTTGCTTGCGGTATGGGTCATTTACAAATATTTGCCAGAGTCTAAATGTGAGCCTATGGATGAACACATTCAGCAAGATGGCCTGGAAAAAGTCCTTTCGCAAGAACATAAAGATTGCTATACGGTAGAAGAAAGCAACGCTACACTCAAAGACATCCTGAAAATCAAGCATATGCCCTATATGTTTGTGTTGTATTTCCTGATTTTTTTAGGCTTTAATATTTTCTACACTGCCTTTCCTATGCACGCCGTAAGCAAAACTGGGCTTAACTGGAGCATACTGGATTTGGGGCTGTTCTTTTCTACTCTGGGAGGCTTGATGGTTTTGGTCAATGGGCCACTACTCAGCTATTTATCCAAGCGAGTGTCCGACGAAAAACTCGTGGTCGTGGGGAGTTTTATCTTGGGTTTTCAGTTTATATTGATCAGTTTCAATGATGTATACCTCTCTTATTTAGCCACCTTATTTTTTGCGGTGGGGAATGGCTTAATGTGGGCTTCTTTTTTATCAATTTTGGCTAAAATTCCCCCACCTCAATACCAAGGTTATGTACAAGGAGTAGCCAATAGTTTTGGTAGTTTGGCCAGCATTATAGGACTCATCGTGGGTGGATTTATCTACAATACCTTCGGAACAGTCACTTTTCTATTAGCCGCAGCTGTGATATTTGGCGTTTTTGTGGCCTGTTTGCCGATGTTACGTTTTAAATATGGTCAGGAAAATACAAATGCTTAGCACTTTCTCAACTTGTTGATAGTAAGTTGCTTAGACGATAAATGTATACGTAAAATAAAAAAAAGATATTTTGTGTGTCATACAATACCCCCCTCTCTAAGACTAAGCAATAAACCAAAGTCAAAAGATTGCAAAATTTTAATCTGGAAGAAAATTTAGAGGCACATTATGCGGCGGCTTATACTTGGGCATTGCATTGTTGTGGCTATAACCAAGATTTGGTGCAGGACATCATGCAGGCTGTATATCTGAAGATTCTGGATGGAAAAGCAATCTTTAAAGGGAAGTCAAGTTTCAAGACCTGGTTGTTTAGCATCATTAAAAACACTGCTTTTGACTATGTGAAGAAATCAAAAAGGAGTCAGCAAAAGCTAACAACCACTCAAGTATTGGAAAATACATTGCACGATACTGACCTTGCCAAAGAATTAGAAGACAAGGAGCTAACCCAATTGATGAAAGAAGCTTTGCAAAAACTTCCCGAACGACAGAGAGAAGTGTTGTATCTGGTATTTTACCACGATTGCACCCTAAAAGAAGTAGCCAAAATTACTCAGATAAGTATTGGATCGGTACGCAAGCACTACGATAGAGGTAAGAAGCGGCTCAATGAAGATTTAAAAAATCTGGATTTATGAAAAAGAATTTATCTAAGGATGAACAAAAAATAGAAGAGGCATTTAAACAATTGAAAGCGGAAGAATCGCAGCAAATACCTGCCTATAAGCTTTTCCGTGAACAATTAGATGATAAGATGTCTACTGTCCCAGTAAAAACCAAATCAGGTTCTCTAAGAAAAATAGGGCTTTACTCAGGTGTATCGGTGGCAGCCATGCTCTTGCTTTTTATTGGTTTACGCCTATGGACGATTAAGCATCATGAAGAGCCTCTGTTTCCACAAAATGCCGTAGTATTGATCACCTGGCAATCTCCTACCGAGGAATTGTTAGCGTTCAATACCCAAAAAAATCCTGAGCAGTTGTTTCAAACTAAACAAACAGTCGATGAGCCCCTGTTTGAAAACAAACCTCAACAAGGGAAGAAAAACGAATCATTATTTGGAGATAAGCTAGACAACTGGCAATCACCAACCGATGATTTCTTGAAGTAGAATTTAACACGACACAACTATGAAAAAAATATATATGATTGCCTTTGTATTAGTGGCAACTGGTCTAAAAAGCCAAATAAGTCTTGGCCAGGTCATTTCTGCCGAGCAGCATTTTTACAAAGTAGAATTGATTGAAAAATATGCGAAGAAGCTGAAGCTATCATCATCACAAATTAGCTATATGAAAAAAGAGTACAAAATAGCTAAAAAACGATTTGACGAAAACAACGAAAAGCTAAAAGGCGAAACGCAGATTTTGAAACAAATGGCATCTGAGGAAATCGTAAATGAGCAAAAAATCTTGCAACAACTACAAAAAGTATTGGCCTTGGAAAATACAATTAAAGCTATCCGCCTTACGCTTTATGTGAGGTTGAAAAATAAGCTGACTCCTACTCAGAAAAGACGGTTAGATAAACTTAGAGAATAACTTGAAAATCTATATTCCCAATGAAAACTTTGTCAAGATTATTATGCCTAATGCTTTCAAGCATGATGCTGAACCCTGTTGTTTTTGCTCAGAACAAGACAGCCGAAGAGGTGAGTAAAAAAGTAGATGAATACATGAAACCTTTGCTCCAAATGAAGGATTTCAGTGGTAATGTTTTCATTAAATATAAAGATGATATAATCATAAGTAAAAGTTACGGATTGGCCAATGCAGATTGGGGAATAACCAATGCCCTCAGAACCAAGTTTCACATTGCCTCTTTGACCAAAACATTTATAGCCGCAGGTATTGCTATTTTGCAGGAACACCAGAAAATAAGGCTGGAAGACAAATTGGCGAAGTTTTTACCTGACTTCCCCAAAGGCGAACAAATCACTATTAGGCATTTGCTAACCCATAGTGCAGGAGTACCCGACTTTTATGCTTTGCCCGAATACGAAAAACTCAAAACCCAGCCTATGACTATCCAGCAATGGATAGAACTTGTGAAAACGAAACCGTTGGATTTTGCACCTGGTACTCAAAATAGCTATAGCAATACTGGATATGCCTTATTGGCCAAGGTTATCGAGAAAGTCTCCAACAAGCCTTATCAGGTGTTTTTGAAAGAGCGAATATTTAACGTTCTCTATATGCAAAGCACGGGCATTTGGAGCGATGAACAAATCATTGCAAAAAGGGCTACAGGTTATGAACCCTGGTATGGAATAAAAGGACTGGTACGAGCGCCCTATTATAATAAAGAGGTATTGTTTGGGAGTGGTTCTTTGTATTCTACCATCAACGATCTACATAGGTGGTATCAGGCGCTTCGCAAAAATAAATTGTTTGATATAAAGGCGTTTCCATATGGTTGGGGGCTACGCAAAAGGTTTAACATGCAAGTGCTGGAGCAAGATGGAAGCAACCCTGGGTTTGTAGCACATATGTCTATAGCTCCTGCCGATGACTTTTGTATCATCATACTGGGTAACATTCGTAGTGGTGCCATCAACCAAATGAAAGTAGACCTGGCAGCAATTGTATTAAACAAGCCTTATAAAATTGCAAAGCAAAGACAAATTACCGAACCAAAACCGCAATTGTGGCAAGAGTATGTAGGTACTTATGAGGTAAGCCCCAAGATGAAAATCTGGATCAAAGCAGACAACCAAAGGCTTTATTTGAAAGGAACAGGAGGTTATTTTCTGCCTCTGGAACCTTTGGGTGACAATAAATTCTTTTATCCACAAATGTATGTGCCCATTGTATTTGCCCGCAATAAGTCGGGTAAAATCAATCGTTTGTTGTGGGGAGGAAATTATCCTATCAAAAAGATCTCAGACTAATAGTTTGAGTTGACCCACCAAACCCCATCGAGAAAGTTAACATAGAAACTCATGAAATCTTTGACTATTATATTAAGCATCATGGTATGCTGGGGGCATGCCTATGCCCAATGCGACCTTACGTATGGCACAAACGACGATCGTAGGGCTATTCAGCAAGCGATGCTCAATGGTTCTGCTCAGGAGGTGATCGCAGCGATTAATCGTGCTAAAGCCACACGTGGTATTAGGTTGGGGTGTCCTGAGATTGATTATACTCCCCGTGAACCAGCAAATACTACTCGGCCTACATTGGCAGCCATAGAAACGCTCTGGGACAATGTATACAAACCTGGGATAGAGCGTTTTGTGATACAATGCCCAGAGATTGCCCGAGGCTCTCCTTCGTTGGCATTGGGTGCTTATTATGCGCGATTGGCCAATCCTCAGTATTTTGACAACTTGACTGTGCTCGGAGAAATTGGTAAAATGTTAGAGGCTCAACAATACTCTGAAAAATATGCCACTGCTCCATTGGTGGCAACACCTGGTATTTACGGGTATTTCTTTGGAGAGCCAACTGATGATTGTGCACTTACTGGAGTGGCTGGAGTAGCTACTACAGGTTTTTGTGAGCGGTTTCCTTCATTGTGTGTGCCTTATACTCAAGGTTTATTTGCAGGCCAAAGATTTGCAACCACCGATCACACCAATGTAAATGGAGAGCTGATAGGAGATATAGGAGGGGCAGGTTTTGATATGGGTTGGGCGGGTGCTCATATGATAGAGGCTGCGATCCAACAAACCAATCCCCAACTTAAAAGTTTGTTTAAACAATCGGTATTGTTGGCAGGCGAATGGGCAATGACCCAACCATTGGTAACAAACCATAACTACACGGCCAAATTGATCTGGATGTTGGCACAATTGTATAATTGGACTGGTCGGGAAGATTTTAAAAACGCTTTGACTGATAGGGTAGAGCGTAACCTAAAGCCAGGAGTGCTTATGGATGTAAATAATGACAGCTTGGTAGATGGAGTAACTGGGATTCCTTTTTCAAGCCTCAACGAAGTAGCAAGAGTACCTGGACGAATGTGGGATGGGCATAACGCGCTTCCCTGGTACCATAGTATGAATGCCTGGGCAGCTTTAGAAGCCTATGTGGCTTATAGAGATAGGGGAGATATTGAATTGGCTATCCGGCTGAAGCCTTATGTAGTGGCTATGTTAGATAACTTAGCGCACGAGTTGGTGAATATTGGGTTGCCTTTCAGCAGTGGGCCTGGCTCGAGAGATATACCGTTTTCATTGCTTAATGGTATTTGGAAGATATCTCAGTATGAACAAGAAGCGCATCCTCTGTGGGAGCAAGCAGTTTGGGCTATTTGGAACCAAGGTGTATTGCAGGAGGCAGGAGCCAGAGGGCTAAACTTAGGTTTATACTTTTTAATTCTGACCAACACCCAGTACCAACCATTAGCTCAGCGAGATAGTGCTCGAGTTACTGGTTTACCTAAATCATTGCAAACCCAAGTAGTCAATATTTACCCTAATCCAGCACAACATCAGGTAAAAATTCCTTTGAATAACCCTCAAATAAAACAAATAGAGGTATTGGATATAAGAGGTAAAGTCTTGTTTCAAAAACAGCCTGTTTCCGAAGAAATAATGGAGATTTCTCTCAAAATGCTGAAATCTGGGGTTTATTTCATCAGAATTAGTTTGCCCCAGCAAGTAATCGTTCAAAAGCTATTGATTAAATAATACCTCAAAAAGGTCTCAAACGTGTTATCCCCCAGAA
This sequence comes from marine bacterium AO1-C, assembly GCA_001890965.1. Lineage (GTDB taxonomy): Bacteria > Bacteroidota > Bacteroidia > Cytophagales > Microscillaceae > Microscilla. Next base: position 476,659 of record MLAY01000011.1, read on the forward strand.
AATAACGTTTATCACAAGTGCACTTCGGTTGATCACAATTTTTAGAAACCCTGCAGGATCACAAAGTATATTTGTTAAAAATAACGGCCACAAGTTGAGATGGCTTCTTAAATTAAAAATATCATGAAAAACCTTAAATCATTATCATTCATTGTGTGCTTTTTCTTCACGTTGGCAACCCAAGTCGGCCTTCAGGCACAAGATAAAGTAAATGTTTCATCCGCAGATATTGTTGGAAAATATACCATAGATGGCAAGCAATTACTGGCAGAAATAGAAAAGAAAATGGGTTTCTTATCCGATGAACAAAAGGAAGGAATTTTGAGCAATATAAAGGCTCAGTACCTATATATTAAAGAGGGAAACAAGCTGGAAGTAAGCGATCCTGATGGAAGCGTGAAAACCGGTACCTGGAAGGTAGATAAAGGAGCGCTTGTTACCAAAGTAACCAACGAGAGACGTAGCCCAATCGTAGCATTTGAGAAAGGCAAACATTTGGTGCTTGATATGCCAAATGAACAATTGGGTTCAATAAAAATAACCTGGAAACCTGAATAAATTTGTGTGAAAATTATTGAGTTAATTATAACGAAGCCGATTGCAAACACAATCGGCTTCGTGTTGTTTATACAGTCAAATTGATAAACCATTCAGCCCCTTGGCGAGGCTTGATGCTATTGTAGCATTCGGCAAAGTGTCTTGCCTTAAAATGTGGTAAAAAATAGTCACGGTATTGTTGTTCTGTGGCACCAAATGGAGGGCCATTACCATCTAAAAATATATTGTAAAATAGTACCCCTACCAATTTGCCTTCTGGTTCTAGCAGATTCTTCATTTGTGTAACATATTGTGCTCGTAAATCAGGCACTAAAGCGCAAAAGAAAGTTTGTTCAAAAATCAAATCATACTTACCGTCCAGGTCAAAAAAATCTAAATGTAGCAAGTGCATTTCTGGAAAATCAGGACAACGTTTTTTGAAGTTTTCCAGTGGCTCTTCGGCTATGTCTACCACGGTTACATTGCTAAATCCTTGTTTGTATAAATACTCAGCTTCGTAACTGTTCCCTGCACCAGGAATCAGAATTTTCAAATCTTTATTTTCTAATTGGTCAATGTATGCCTTCAAAGGAGTAGTGATGGTGCCTACGTCCCAGCCCATGTTTTGGGTAACATAACGATTACTCCAAAAACTTTCGTCAAGGGTTTTTATCATAGATGAAAAATTTTATCAAGATCTAATTGATAGATTATCTGCCATTCGAGGTTGTGTTTCTGCTTTTACAGAAATATGCAGGCTTGAAGGCAGTTTTATTGATAATAACACAAAAAGACCTCAAACTGTTAATGAATTCCCTTACATACTTTAGAGTTCATTTTCATTACAAATACGCGTGAATAGCCTCTTTATATAAAATTTATTTCTCTAATAATTATTGATGGAATTGTTTTATAAGATTTCTGGATAAGCGATTAATCTACATTTTCAATTCCAGATACTAATTCTAAACATGCGTATGAATTATTCACGATTTTCACTTTTATCACTTTGCCTATTGGTCACTCTAGGTGTTTTTACAGGCTGTAACAAGTCGGAAGATGCATCACCTACTACAACTACGACACTCCCTGATGTTTTTAGCAAATTTTACAATGTAGAATCAGTTGAACTGGATGGAGACTTTGTAGTGATTCGCACAAAAGATTTACCTGATCATGGTAGTCCATTTTACCCTACCACCGATGCCAAGTATGAGCCTTACAATGGTACAAATTCTAATTTTAGCACCTCTATTAGCTTAGGTGGAAGCTCGCAAGACCCTGATTTACAAGAGCAAGACATTACTTTCCGTATTCCGGTAAATCCTGCTGAGGCTTCTACTAAAGAATCTACCCCAGGCGGACCCATAGGAGTAGCATTGAATGGAGTAGTAATCTACAACCAATACAATGGTGCTGGCAATTTGTTAGATGATTTAGAGTTTAACAATACCGATCAATACAGCGGACACCCAAGTCCTTCTAATGGTCAATATCATTATCATATAGAGCCTGTATGGTTGACTGCTCAAAATGGCAAAAGTTCCTTAATTGGCTTTTTATTGGATGGTTTCCCGATTTATGGTCCCGAAGAAGATGGTAAAACTTTGGTAAGCGCTGATTTAGATGCTTATCATGGACATTCTCATGCGACAACCGAATTCCCTAATGGTATTTATCATTATCATACCACTGCCGATGCTCCCTGGATTAATGGAGATGGTTTCTTTGGTACTTCTGGAACAGTGAGCCGCTAACAATGAGAAAGGTTTTTAAACTGTTATACTTGGTAGGATTGGCAATTGCGTGTGTGCATTGCCAATCTAGTCAAGTACAAAACATCAAAATTCCAGATGCAAAGGTAGAAGCCGATTTGCCTGGTTTTAAGAAAAAAAATAAAGCACTTTGGTACGACGGAAAACCTTTTTCAGGGTATCGTTTTACCAAACATCCCAATGGCAAAACGGCCACCATTACTGGATATTGGCAGGGAAAAAAAGAAGGAGAGGCTAAAGCCTTTTATGCCAGTGGACGGCCTCGATACCAAAAGTTTTATCATAAAGGAAAACGAGTAAAAAAACACTATGGCTGGTATAGTACTGGTAAGAAAAGATTTGAGCGTCAATACCAAGATGGCTTAATGGTAGGAGTAGAAAAAATGTATTTCCGTAATGGGCGATTAGCCGTGGAGCGTCATTTTAAGAATGGTAAAGAACAAGGGGCGCAAAAAGAGTGGAATCAGAAAGGTAAAATAGTATCCAATTATGTTGTAAAAAAGGGGCGTCGTTATGGCGTTTTGGGTAGAAAGAATTGCGTTAGCGTTTATAAAAATGAAAAAACTAATAAGAATTAAATTAATTATCATTGGGGGATTACTTGGCGTTTTCACGAGCTGTCAGCAGAGTCAGGAAGGTTTGCCTTATTATACTACACCTGACTTTACTCCCCGTTGGGAAGCAGAATTAAAGGAGCCTTTGAAAAAACTTCATCGAATTGCTCCTTTTCAATTTACGAATCAACTAGGACAAAAAGTAGCAAACAAGGACTTGGCTGGAAAAATCTACGTGGCCAACTTTTTCTTTACTACTTGTCCCTCTATTTGCCCCAAGATGACCACCAATCTATTTGCGGTACAGCAGGCTTTCAACAAAGATCAAAGCATCAAACTAGTTTCTTATTCGGTGATGCCTTGGTTTGACTCAGTGCCTATGCTAAAAAAATATGCTGCAAAAAATCATGTAGACAACGAAAAGTGGCATTTGCTTACCGGGGAAAAGGACAAGATATACGAGATTGCCCGACAAAGCTATTTTGCCGAAAAGGGCATTGGGTTAACCAAATCCAATAATGAATTTTTACATACCGAAAATGTATTTCTTATTGATGGCGAAGGACACATTCGTGGAGTGTACAATGGTACGCTGCCTTTAGAGATGGAGCGCTTGATTGAGGATGTCAAGATTTTGAAAAAGCATTCTTAACAGAAGTTATATTTAGAAGGCTCACCATATGCCAAATGGAATGCTACGAACTTATTCAAGGTTATTTGGTAACCCTTTTATAAATCACGCAATCATACCCATCTCGTTCTACATTAGAAACCAACCCCAAACGAGCAATTTGCTGAGTCCAGTAGGAGGGAGGCGTTTTCAAACGAGCAATTTCTTTAAATTGGGCTTTTTGTAGATAATGTTTTACTACCTGAGGTTTGCGCCAACGTAGATGGTCAGTAACGATCATATATTGATATTTAAACTGAGTACGTTGGCGGATTTCTCGGGTTTCCAGTGTTTCATACAAGTCCATGTATTGGTATTGGCTACCTGCTTGGGTTACGGCATAAAAGTACATAGGTTCGCCTATGACCCTTGAGCCTTTCGGTATGTGTTTTTGAACAAATTGGGTGGCAATGGTAGGTTTACGTTGCTGCCAACTGGCCAGGGTCTGTAGATTTTTGAGGGTGAAATATCCCAGGTTAAGCAGTAATAAAAAACACACTGGATACATCATCCAGTTTTTTAATTGCAATGGTTGAGCGCTCAGCCCATATAGTGCAAGAAAGTAATAAAATGGTAGTATAAATACCGAATATTGGCCATAGTCGTGTACCAAACTATAAAACAAACCAATGCTTATAAGTGCAATAAAAATATAAGGTTGAAATAACTTTGTGGCCCTGTGAAATGTAATCGTTAATAGTCCTAGTAAAGCACCAACAATCAAAGGGTATGATTGACGAGGAATATAACCTACCCCACCCATATACCAACCTACAGCCGAAGTGCTTACAAAAGGATTGTCGCCAGTATAATATTCCAACAAAGCTGTGAGACTACCAAAAGCTGTAAAAATCCAAATGGCATAAATACCTATAATTACGATTCCCCAAATCAGTAATAAATGTAGCTTTCGCCGACAACTCCAGAGCAACACCAACCCCAATGGTATAAAAATAAACGCTACTCTAGGCGTAGTAAGTACTGCCAATGCTACCAGTATGCCCGATAGAAAAAAACGGTTGATTAATCTGGGTTGATGAGGTGAATTTGTTAAGAAAGGCAGTAGTAAATAAATGCTACTCAAAGCCCAAAACAATGCCAGCAAATCCATACGACCTTCGTGCATTACCAGGTAATACAAAGGGTCGGTTAGCAGCAAAATCCACCAAAGTTTTAATAAACGTTGTTTAGGTTTATTTGAATGATTGGTGAAGTGTTTAAGAATAAGACTACTGATCCAAACCACGCCAAAACCACTCAACAAGTTGATTAACCTAAAACTAAAAACGCCAAATCCTAATAGTTTAAGAGAGATTCCAGTGAGCCAAAAGTAGATAGGGCCATACAGCTTTACTTCTTGAAAAATAGCTACTTGTGGAGTCATTTGCCCAGTTTGTAACCATTGGTGGGCAATACTGGCAAAGAAGGTTTCGTCATACCAGGGCAAAGGAGCTTTGTCAAGCGTAAGTATCTGAACAACAATAAATAATATAATGAAAACCCAAAAAAGAAATCGGATGATCTTCTTCATATAAATGACTTGCCTACAAATTTTGGCAATGATTATTGATTAATCCCGACTACTTGCGTACGTTCGCGATTTCCTAAATTTATTTAAATGATTGAGACTCTATGAACCCAAAAATATTTTTTACTCCAGGCCCAGCCGCCATTTACCCTACTGTTGCCCAACATACTCAAGTAGCCTTTGCTGAACAAATTCCTTCTATTTCACATCGTAGCAAAGCGTTTCAAGCAATTTATCAGCAAACGTATGAAAATATTCGAGAGATTTTTCAATTGCCTGATGATTATGCCGTGCTTTTTACAGGATCGGCTACTGAGGTATGGGAGCGTTTGCTGCAAAATTGTGTGGCTCAAGAGACTTTTCATTTGGTCAATGGATCATTTTCTCGCCGTTTTTATGACTTTGCGTTGTTGCTCAATAAGATGCCTCACTTGCACGAAGTAGTTTGGGGACAGGGGTTTGATGTATCACAGATAGACATTCCTGGAAATGTGGAAATGATTTGTGTTACCCACAACGAAACCAGTACAGGAGTAAGCATGCCAGTAGCTGATATTCACGCCCTCAAGGATCGTTATCCAAATAAATTATTAGTAGTAGACATGGTATCTTCGGCTCCTATTCCAGCCTTAGATTTTACCAAGGTAGATGCTGCCTACTTTTCGGTACAAAAAGCTTTTGGCTTACCTGCTGGACTGGGTGTATGGTTGGTCAATCGTCGTTGTTTGGAGAAAGCCCAAAGGCTAGAAAGTCAGGGACAGATTACGGGTACTTATCATCGTCTAACCAACTTGTGGAAGTCTTTTGAGAAATTTCAAACACCCCCAACCCCCAATGTATTAGGGATTTACCTGCTCAGTAAAGTAACTCAAGATTTATTAAATAAAGGAATAAGACAGATGAGAGAAGAAACCCAACAGAAAGCCGACTTGCTTTACAAGGCAGTAGATACTATAGAAGGCCTGGATATATTTGTACAAAACCCTGCCCATCGCTCTGAAGTAGTAGTAGTGGCCAATACTCAAGGAAATGCTGCCGAACTTATCCAAAAAGTGGCTAATCAAAATATGGTGATTGGGAGTGGCTATGGAAAGAACAAAACGAGCCAAATCAGGATTGCTAATTTCCCCGCTACGAGTTTAGGTGAAGTAGAGCAATTGGTTGAAATACTTAAAAAGACTGTATTGTTAAACTAATATTTATGTTCATATAATCGACTATTAATTTTTGTTTGCTCAAAATTTTCTGTTATCTATGCAGCCAAATTAAAAAATGAAACTACTATACTATAAGAAAAAGGTAGTAAAATATATGGTAAGATGTTAAAAATCAGGGTAATATAATTTAACAAAGGTTTAAAGGTAATAGGTGAAATTATGCTATGGCTCAAGGAGAGCCCGTTCTTAAAATCAGCTGCGAATAATTAACCACTAAATTTATATTTCACTTATGAAGTTAAATACCCTTAGTTTCATTTTAATGCTGCTAATGTGTAGTGTGGGTGTGTATGCCCAGAAAGTTACACAAAAGGCTAATTTTACAGCGCAGAGCGTTTATATGCGTAAAATCCCGGCTTTAAGCAATATGGATAACATCATATCTGCTAAAAACCAGGCGCATAAAGCACCTGCTAAAAGACGTGGTAAAAACACGTACATTGAAGGCAAAGGATTGCCTAACAAAGCGGGCGATAAGCTGATGGACAAACAACTTGAGTATGTGCGTCGCCAAGCAAATCGCAGAACAAGTCGCTCTGTTGCACCTATTGCCAATTTTGATGCCCACGCAGGTACGGTTTTAAATGACCCTACTGGAGCTATTGGGCCAAACCATTATGTCTATGCCTTCAATTCTGGATTTGGTATTTTAGACCGAGCCGGAAATGTATTGGTACCCGAGGCATCGTTGGCTACTTTGTTCCCTGGAGAAACCCTGGGAGACCCTATTGTCGTATACGACAACTTCGCAAACCGTTTTATCATTATGCAATTTAGCAATACCCCTAACGGTATTCTTATTGCTGTTTGTCAAGGTGCCGATCCTGTAAACGATGGCTGGTATACTTACCGCTTCAACACAGGTACTTTCCCTGACTATGAAAAACTGTCTATCTGGAGTGATGGTTACTACATTACAGCCAACAAAGACCAAAATAGCGCAGCTACCAGTCAGGTAGTATTTGCTTTGGAAAGAGACAAAATGTTGTTGGGAGAATCTGCCCAAATCATTGGTTTTCCTTTACCTGGTGTAAGCACTAACGGTTTTTACAGTCCTGGTGGATTCAACGCTACTGGTACTACTTTGCCTCCTGTAGGAGTAGGTCACCAAATTATCTACATGCAAGATGATGGTTGGGCAGGAGTAGATCGTGACCACCTTAAAATCTGGACAACTACTGTAGACTGGGCCAACCCTACTAGCTCTAGCATTTCTACTGCACAAGAATTAGACACTACTCCTTTTGATGGGGTATTCAATGGTGGTTCGTTCCAAAACCTGGATGAACCTGGCAGTGGTCCTAATCTGGATGCGATTCAAGCAACCATGATGTATATGACCAACTATCGTCGTTTTGGTACACATAACTCTGTAGTGCTTAACTTTGTAGTAGATGTGAGCGGAAATGATACTCAAGCTGCTATTCGTTGGTATGAGCTACGTCAAACTGCAGACGGTCAACCCTGGAGCATTTACCAGGAAGGTACCTATGTACAACCTGATGGTCACAATGCTTATTGTGGAAGTATCCAGATGGATGGCCAGGGAAATATTGGTTTGGGATATAGTATTGTAAGTACTACAGTACACACTGCACTTCGTTATACCGGACGTTTAGCCAGTGACCCATTAGGTCTTATGACTTTTGGCGAAAATGTAATTGTAGATGGTGATGCTACTGAAAACCGAGGAGATGGTCGTTATGGTGACTATGCTCAGCTAACTATTGACCCTACCGATGACCTTACTTTCTGGCACATTGGAGAATATTTCAAAGGCCCTGATGCCAGTCAGGTACGTCGTAGCCGTGTAGCTGCTTTTAGAATTGGTTCAGCAGTTCCAGATAGTACTGCACCATCAGTACCTACGCAATTAACTGCTTCAAACCTTACTTATAGCACTGTACAGTTGAGCTGGCAGCCTTCTACCGATAACATAGGAGTGATAAGCTACGAAGTATATCAAAATGGAACTTTAGCAAGTATTGTGAGTGGTACTTCATTGACAGTAACCAAACTTACGCCATTAACTACTTATGAGTTTACAGTAAGAGCCCGCGATGCTGCTGGTAACAAATCAGCATTTAGTGAGCCATTGAGTGTAACTACTCCAAACAGTCCTTTCTGCTTGAACGGAATCATTGCTTATCCTTATACTCAAGGTTTTGAGGATGGATTTGGTGATTGGACGCCAATGAATAGCAAGAAGATAGAGTGGAAAGTTGGTAGTGGATCTACACCACGTTACCACACTGGCCCAGACAGTGCAGCTCAAGGAAGCTTCTACGCGTATGCTACTCGCAAATTTGGTTTTGGTCATAAGCAATCAGAGGCATTCTTGCTATCTCCTTGCTTTACCTTAAATGGTTTGAGCAATCCAGTATTTAGCTTCAAATACCACCTTAAGAGCTTTTACGAGCCAGGCGGAGTAAGTCTTGACATTAGTAAAGACAACGGAACTACCTGGGAAACTCTATGGGTACAGAAAGGCAACCAGGGAGATGACTGGAATACTGTACAAGTGAATTTAGCACAATATTTAGGCGAAAACATTCAATTGAGATTTAACCGTTTGGCTAAGTTTGGATCAACTGCTGATATAGCTTTTGATGATATCTTCTTAGGTGAGCCTGAGATTTGTTTAGAGGGTCAGCTTAAGTTAGACATTACCTTTGATAACTTCCCTGAAGAAGTATCCTGGGAGCTTAGAAATGAGAATGATTCTATCGTTGATTTTGAGCAATACACCAATGCTATTCCTGATCGTTCTTCTATTTCTAAGGACTTCAATTTACCAGATGGTAAGTATACTTTCATTATGAGAGATTCTTTCGGTGATGGTATCTTCTCTCCAGGAGGTTATACATTAAGCATTGGAGGAAAAGTAATTATTTCTGAATCTGCTTTTGGAAGCGAAGCCAGAACAAGCTTCTGTATCAACAACTCTACCGTATCTTGTGACAATGGTATTACTTCTTATCCATATACCCAAGGTTTCGAAAATCAATTAGGTGACTGGACGCAAACCAATAGCAAAGGACTACGTTGGGTGTCTATCAAACCAGGTGATTACTCTAATCCTAACATTGCTCCTGCCGCTGTTGAGGGTGATCGTTATGCTTATGTACATCCTTGGAGAGGAAACCCATTCTTCCCATCTATCTTGACTTCTCCTTGCTTTGATTTGTCAGAAGGTGGTAACCCTGTTTTCAGCTTCAAGTATTTCATGAATGCGCCTTTTAAAACTGGAACATTGAATCTTGAAATTAGTACTGATAACGGTTCGTCTTGGACTGCTATCTGGGGAAGAACTGGAAACCAAGGACCTGAGTGGTTGTCTGAAAGCATTAGCTTAAATGCTTATCGTGGCAAGCGTGTACAACTGCGATTTGTAGGTGCTACCAACACTTTCATGTGGGCTAATATTGCGGTAGATGACTTATTGTTAAACACCGAAGGCGAATGTACTCCTGGTGATGTTACCTTAGATCTTACTTTTGATAATTATCCTCAAGAAACTTCTTGGGAGTTGAAGGATGATCAAGGAAATATCATTGACTCAGCAAGCTATACTACGGCTACTCCTGATGGATCAAGCATTACCAGAACTTTTAGCGGATTGCCAACCGGTAACTATACCTTTACTATCAAAGATTCTTTTGGTGATGGTATTTGCTGTGCATTTGGTGAAGGTTCGTTTACCCTATCAGGCTCAGGTGGTATCATAGCCACTGGTGGTGCATTTGGTAGAGAAGCCAACATCGTATTCTGTGTGCAGAACACTGGTACCGAAAATGCGGCAAGTCGCAAAAACATCAAGACATATGAGTTGAACGATGAAACTCAGAATGATTTTGTAGTTTATCCTAACCCTGCCGATCAAGAAATTAACATTGATACCAAGGGTAAGAAGGTAATAGGATTTGACGTATTCTCTATGTATGGAAAATCGGTAAATGTAATTAAAACGAGCGAGACTTCTATCAAAATTGCTGACTTGCCAGTTGGAGTATACTTTATCCGTATTTATGCTGAGGGACAAAAAGCCCCAGTAACGCTTAGATTTGTGAAAAAATAAGAACGGTGTGAAACCTGTTACTCTAAGTTAAGAGTGACATCTTATAATAAAAAAGCCCCATCAACTTGATGGGGCTTTTTGGTATTAAATACTTACTAATTTTATCCGCATATGCGGCAGAAACACTATGAAAAAAAACTCACTTAAATAATCAATGAAAACCTAATTACTTATGAAGCCAAGGCGACTTCTAACACTTAAATTTTATTCAAATACACACTATTCAAATTATCTAAAAATACTAAAAATCTATATCAAGGTATTCATTTTAAGAAAGGCCATTGTGTTTGATTTGTACTCAATGCCACTAAAAAATATTTAAAAAATTGAATTTTAATGCCTCATTTTCAGATATTTAATTTGTGAATAGAAAAAAAGAGAAATAAAAGTGTCCACAAATGATTTTCAAAATGGTATATAATAATAGAAACCAACCTGCAGAACATCCTTTCTTGCCACCCTTCCTTTTTCCTCTACTTTCCTTGATCATCTATTCAGCGTAACAATGATTTGAAAAACTAAATACGAAAATGATGAAGAACCGATTAAACTTTACACTCAAGCCCGAAAACCTGGTGGTAGAACTATTAAATACTGCGGAACACTACTACGAACAGGGTAGCTATGAATTGGCTACTAGTTACTATACACAGGTAATTGCACTGGAGCCTACTCAGGCTAACTTAACTTATGCCTTGTACATGCGAGGAATGGCTCATTATGAATGTGGAGAGCACGCAGATGCATTGATAGATTGGCAGCAAGCCCAGGATTTGGGGTTTGAACATCCCTGGGGCATAGATTTGATGGAGCTTATCAAGTAGCGATTTTCTTAAATATTCAGTAAGTTATTTTAAATTAAAGCATATTCTGATTGACCCGTCGAGCTACACATTCTCTATTGTTGGCACTGATAGGGATTTTGTGTTCACCCAAATGAATATGATTATCCTCGATAGCATCGATATGATGCAAGTTTACTATGTATGAGTTGTGCACTCGCATAAACTCATCAGGTAGTTTCTCGATCAAATGTTTCAATGAAGCATAAATAGTATTTATCTGATCATCGTTGGTAAAGATTTGCACATAGTTGCTCAAGCCCTTGATAACTACAATCTGAGCAAATTTTAGTTTTACAATCTTCTTTCCGGTTTTTATAAAAGTATAATCCTGCATTTTCACATCCTTTGTATCAAATTAACCATATTCTTACCAGCCTTACAAACGCATAAAAGAAATACCCATCTACATAATAATTCATAGTAACAACGTAATACTTTTTTAGCCTGTGATTCTTTTGGTCAGTTTTGATAAAAAATTATACAAATGAACATAGGATTTATCGGAACTGGATGGACTGAAAAAGTGCAAATCCAGACTTATAAAAAAGCCGGATTACGACCTTACGGTATAGCATCTGGCCAATACTCAAACGCTTTAAAAGTGCAACAAGGTTTGGATTTGCCTAAGGCTTATCAGCATTGGAAAGAATTGATAACTGATGATAATATAGAGGCCGTAAGTATTGCTACTCCTACCTTTTTGCATTACGAAATGGCCAAATTTGCGCTGAAAAACAACAAACTAGTTATATGTCAGGCTCCATTGATGAATTATAGCGAAGCGCAGAACCTACTAAATTATGCTAATCAACAAAAAGGGAAGGCTAAAATACTCTTTGATTTTGAGCTACGATTTGTTCCTGTAATCCAAAAACTCAAGCAATTGATTCAGGTTGGCTTGGCTGGGGAGATTCATTGGATAGAACTAGAGTATCGTCATAATTTTGGACTTGATAGCACCGCTCCTTATGGTTGGCAAAACGACCTTAGCAAAGGAGGAGGAGTACTTAATACAATTGCAGACCATCTGATAGATTTAAGCCAATGGTTGCTCAATGATACCATTACTGAAGTAATGGCTGATAGTATGGTTTTGATAAAAGAACGTACTGATCAACATCAACTCACCCAACAAGCCACTGGTGATCAACATGTGCAGCTATTGTATACATTTGGTCGACAAACCAAAGGACGAATTTTGACTACTGCATTGAGTGCATATCAAGGCATTGATGTGATTGTTCATGGAAGTAAAGGAAGTTTTCATTTAAAAAACGGTACACTTTTGAGCAATACTGGAGAAGACTTTCCGAATAAGCGCTGGCAAACTGTAGAAGTCTTAGATGTAGCCAAAGAAGCATTAGGTCCTGAGTTAGGAAATTATCTGTTTGCCAATGGTACCTATCACTTTGCCAGGCTCCTGGCCCAAGATTCCGAATTGTTGACGAATGCAGCCTCTCTGCGAGAATTTGCCCAAGTACAGCAAATATTAGATCAGGCACAGGCCAGTATTCAAGAACGTGTCTGGAAAAATGTTCCTTTAAATAGATAATATGAGGACTTACAATATTACTTCCTTGTGGTAGCTTAGCAGTGGACTGGGTAAACCGATTGTTTGAAGCAATTTCGGCGAATGTGCAAAAATCCAGAGAGATAGATGACATACTCAATACCGTGGCAAACTCCAAGAAGTGGTGATGCCAAAGATTGAGTAGAAAGATTTGAAGTGGGAATAAAAGTAGAAAAGGTAGCTTATTGTTAGATTGTCATATTGTAGGGGGATGTTTATATTTAAAAAATGAAGCTTATATACCTCATTTTTAAAGCCATATGATTATGCTAAAAAAACTACTACTATTAGTCATTTCCCTAGGTTGCTTAACCCAGGTAAAAGCCCAACAACGTAAACTCGATAAAATAGCCTACAAATATGCTCAGCAGTCGTTTCAAAACTTTTACGAAATGCTGAGCATTTTCAATGATGCTCATTACCCAAAGAAAACCTACAAAAACGTAACCTGGTGCAAGCAACAATTCGAAGCCCGAGGATTTACCACCCAAGAGCTAAAAACCAAGCGCCTACCATTGCTATTGGCTACTCGCAAAGCTAAGGGTGCCAGTAAAACCATTTTGATTTATCTGCAAATAGATGGACAACCTGTGGATACCAGTGCCTGGTACCAGGAAAACCCCTGGAAGCCTGCTCTCAAACGACGTAACCCTGCTTATAATGCCTCCAAAGACGACCAGCGTAAGGAATGGGAAGAAATACCGTGGGAAAATCTAAGCAAAAACTATAATCCTGATTATCGCATTTTTGCCAGAGCCACTTCAGATGCCAAAGGCCCTGCTGCTATGTTTTTGGCAGCACTGGACGCCGCCGCTCAAATGAAGGTAAAGCCCAATTACAATATCAAAGTAATTATGGATTTTGAAGAAGAATTGGGATCTCCCAACTTGCCTCAAGCCGTAAAAGATTATCAAAAAGAACTGGCCGCTGATGCACTGATTATTTATGATGGCCCTCGCCACGTAAGCAACCAACCTACGCTGGTATATGGTGCCCGTGGGATTGCCACTGTTACCTTAGAAGTATTTGGTCCTCGCAAACCGCTGCATAGTGGGCATTACGGCAATTATGCCCCCAATCCTGCCCTTACTCTTTCGCAGTTATTGGTTTCAATGAAAGACCAACAAGGAAGAGTGGTTATTCCTGGTTGGTATGATGGCATCACGCTTACGCCAGCAGTTAAAAAAATATTGAAGCAAGTACCCGATAAAGAACAAGACATCCGCAAAAAAATTGGAATTAGCAAAATAGACCGAGTAGCGAGTAACTACCAGGAATCTATTCAATACCCATCCCTTAATATTTTAGGCATAGAGTCGGGTTGGGTACGCAAAGAAACCCGCACCATTGTACCTGCCACTGCCTTGGCCGAAATGGATATTCGTTTGGTGAAAGAAAGTGATCCTAAAAGATTGATTCAATTGCTCAAAAAACACATCACTAATCAAGGGTTCCATTTGGTAAATGGGCAGCCTACTGAGGCAGAACGTCAAAAACATAGTAAGTTGATTCGTTTTAATTCCAAAATATTTTATCAGGCATTTCGAACCGACTTTGATACCAGAGTAGGTAAGTGGCTACGCAAAGCTATGCGGACTGCTTTTGGCAAAACACCTATCCAGATTAGAATGGCAGGAGGCTCTATTCCTATTTCTCCTTTTGTAACAACCCTTAACATTCCAGCAGTATTGGTGCCCACTGTCAATGCTGATAACAATCAGCACAGTCCCAACGAAAATATTAGGGTGGGCAATTATGTAGAAGGAGTAAAAACTATGATAGCAATCCTGATGGAGAAATATTAAATTTTGTTAATTAATCGGTGTCGGATTTGAGGGTAATTGCTTTTACGAATCTTTTCGTATATATTTATCTACGAAATTATTCGTATTAAACATATAACCCATTTTATCTATGAATTTATTCACCAAATCAAGTTGGATTGCAGGAATATTATGCCTAATTATTAGCTTACCTATGTTCGCTCAGGAACATTTAACCTATACTTTGGAACCTCACCTGGAAGCCAAAAAACCTTATTTAAAAGTGTCGTTTTCGGCCAAAACCAACGAGCAGGGTATCTTGAATCTTCATTACAATGATAGCTTCTGGGGGCAACGCAGGCTATTTGATTGCTTACAAAATATAACGACCAAACCTGCTGCGCAAAAGGTGGATCGCCAGCGAGATAAAGATAATATTCAGATTGTGGGCAAACCCAATACAAGTTACGAGATTACTTACCACATTGTGCAGGATATGGGAGGCCCTATAGAACACAAACATTGTTATCGCCCCATTATACAACCTACCTATTTGCATTCGTTTGGGCATCGGTTGTTTTTGCTGCCACTAGGAGCACTCAGTAATAAGGAGGCACGCCTATTTACAATCCGTTGGCGAAATATCCCAAGAGATTTTGTGGTTCACAATAGCTTTGGTGGTGCACCCAATCAAACCTTACGCCTCAAGGAGGAAGAATTGTTCTCCTCTATTTTTGTAGCAGGTGATTTTAAACGATACATCTTTACGATTAAGGGTAATCAGGTACATTTTGTAGTCAGAGGAAAATGGGAGAAATTCAACGCCGACCAAGTAGCAGAGTTACTCAAAAAGGTAATCCGCAATCAGCGTGATTTTTGGAAAGATCATCGGGACAGTCTTTATACTGTTACGCTGATGGAAATACATACTCCTATGGGGTCGTCGGTAGGGGGAACTAACCTGCACCGATCATTTGCTACCTATTGTTCCAAAAACAAATACACTACATTTGATCTCATCAAGTATTTGTACAACCACGAACTGATGCACAATTGGGTGGGGAAAAAAATTATCAATGCAGATGAAGAGCGTCAATATTGGTTTAGCGAAGGATTTACCGATTATTATACTTACAAACTAATGCTCAAAGGAGGACTCATTGATTTAGAGACATATTTGAAAATGGTCAATCAACGAATACTCAAGCCCCATTATACTTCCAAAATAAAAAATGCCCCCAACGATTCTTTAACCTATAAAAACTACTGGGGAAACTATGCATATCAAAAGCTGCCATACTATAGAGGCTCACTCTATGCACTACTACTAGACACTCAAATCAAACAAAAAACCAAACAACGCAAAAGTTTAGACAATCTCATGTTCGATTTGCTCAAGGCTTGTACTGGGAAAAAATCACGTAGATTGGATCACCAATTATTCAAAAAGTATCTGAAGCGATATTTGGGTAAAAAGAGCCTCAAAACATTTGAACAATTGATCGAGAAAGGTCAACTCATAGATTTTAAAGATAAACTATGGAAAGAAATAGCTGTGACCACTAAAGAGGGATATCCACAATTTACGCTGGCAGACCAAACAGTGGCAGCAGCATTAAAACAAAAGCTAATCAAATAAGTGGTCGATAGCGTTATACCATTAACACCAACAAATCAAAGACGCAATGAAAACTTACAAAACCTTGATTAATACGGTTGTTTTTGGGGTAATACTATCGTTTCATATGGCAATGGCTCAAAGTGAAAAAGCGAACTTTGAGTCTTACCTTAAAAGTTTTAAGACCATTCCTTTCTCAGATATTACCCAGAAGTTTCTGGAGGGGAACCCTTATAAAGAAATGATTCCTATGACCACTCCCGAAGCTTTACAATGGGTAGTGAGACCTTGCATATTCGTATTTTCTAATAATGATAGAGAAGGAAGCCAAAATTTAGGACAAAGCCTGGTAGATGAAATAGAAGAATATAGCAAGAGTGCTCTGAAGAACAAACGTATACGTTATTACAAGTATGGTCGGGTAAATTTATCTGATCGATACGTGAGCTTGCTTTATTTTTACCTAAAGGAAGGCCTTGACCTACAGTGCCTCCTTATCAACTATTCCAAAAAAGGAAAGACAATTGATGGACTTGTGATAGGTAAAGCCGATAAAAATCAAATATATGCAGCATATGAAGTAGACATTACCCAAGTGAAACCTCAAAATACCTTACACATTAGAAATTTGTCTTACAAACGAGACAAAGAGGGTAGGGCAGGAAGACTTAACAGCGAGGTAGATCATTATTATCAAATTCAAAAAAATGGAAGAGTACTATCCGTACAATCCCAATATTACCCCCTTCATGGTTTCTTTAAAGATAGGAGAGGAAATAGCATAAAAATAAGCCAAAATCAGCACTGGACTCAGGGAAAGTTTTCACCTAAATCTGGTTATGGACTAGGTGCAGCTACCGATGCAATTAAAAAACTCACCATTGGTAAGGCGTTCAAAATAAAAATTGACAAGAAAGAATATCAGGCAGTCTTTACCAATAAGAATAAAATTAAATTAACAGGGCCAGACAAAAAAAACTGGGTTTTCTCGCGAAGGCGTAAGAAGTAATAAAAGCAAAGCCGCTATACTTTTATATAATGGCTTTATTTTTTTCTCTTGAGCTATCTTCCCAATTAGCTTCATAAGGATTATAGCTGCACTTTGCGGGTTTAGAGAGTATATCATTGGGAGTGGCCAAATAAGCCCGACAATCAGTGCAAATATACCTGAACTCACAATCTTGACAGATGCTTACTTGATCTTTGGAAATGTGCCATACTTTTTGGAAATCTTTGCTCTGAGCTACACTCGCAAGAGTTGTATCGTCAATATGTCCATAAGCCTGGCTCATGGAAGGGCAATTCTTGATATAACCTCTTTTATCGATGCTAATTTTACGATTCAGGCAACTGTTAAAAGATTGAGTTTCGGTAAAAAATTCAACCCTTGAGGTGAAATAATGGGGAGATATATTACCACAACAGGCTTCTGTATTTATTTTTTGAGAAGTGTAAATAGCTACTTTGAACTTTTCTTTCAATACTATTTCATCTATTTGAGGAGTAGAATGTACCAAAATTTCTTGCACCCTTTCATTGTTTTGTCTAATCATAAAAAGGCTTTCAGGAGTTAATTCAGGATGATAGCCTACGGTAATTTGTACACTACGAAAGGTTGTATTATCAAATAGGCGAATGACTTGCCGTAGTTTTTCTAAGGTAAGAGAAGAGAAAAAGCGTAGCTCTATAGCACTACAATACAAACTTGAAAGCTGAGTTACTATGACCGACAAATCATGGGTACTGTGCCTATCAAAGTCTACCAAGGCATTGGTGATTGTAAGCGGATTATGCCAGGTTAAATCTAGTTTTGGAAAGTTGTGTGGCTCATTGCTATAAAAACCATAGTTTTTGTCAACCAGAAAGTCAAAATACTCTTTAATTTCTTCATTATATTCATGGTCATACACTTCAAATACTTCCTGGATAGACTTGTTTGTGTGCTCGGTTAGAATCTCGTGTAATACATTGGGTACCAACTCAAAAGAGTTTCTTTGTAAATCACAGATAGTGCTTCTGGATGCTCCTTTTACAGGAATACAACAGGCAAATAAAACAAAATGGCTCTTCATATCTCTTTCTCTTTCAATAGTTGAATACTCATGGGGGTTAAAGTAGTGGCTATAGGTTTATAAAAATTATAAGTATCCAAACCGTTTGTGTTGTATTGAGAAGATGTAGGTGGTTTAGTGGCAGGTATTTCGGAAAGAGGCTTTTTACTTTCATTTTCACAAGTATGTTCGTGTAATTCTGCCAACAAGAAATTGATAGAGTACAGTTGTTTATTTTTTTCTTCTTCAATGCTATTGATAAACTTTTCCATAGGTTAAGTCTTTGTTTATTAGGTGCTTGGCTACTTTTTGATGCAAATCATAATTACAGGGCGATGAAGTCATCCCAAATTGTCCTACAGGGTTTACTTCTAAGAAATAATATTTTCCGTCAATACTCTTGATAACATCTAAGGAACCACAATTCAGGTCGATTTTTTGCATTAGTTGATGCAGTTGCCCTTTCAACTTCTCTGGTAATACATAGGGCACATTCCTGTTGGGTTTTTCCTGGTTATAGCGGCGAAAATCAACTTGGGTTTTTTCGTCTTGTTGTGAGAAAATGGCCATGCTATAAAACTCTCCTTCAAGGTAAAAAATGCGTAATTCGTATTCTTTTTCTATTTTCTCTTGTATAAGCGATGGATAAAAAGATGTAGGAAGTTTTTGTGCTTCTTCTCGACTTATATCTTTGGTATACATAGTATAAAGCCCTCGGTTGGTTTCCATAAAAAAAGGCTCATATACAGATTTTGATATAACGGCAGTAGTGTTTAATATTTTTAAGAGTTGGTTACGCGTACTAATCAAATAACTAAGAGGAATATCGAGTCCACATTGTTGGGCAAGGTTTAACATTTCCAGTTTATTGACCGCAACACTCTTAGGATGAGTGAGCCAGTACTGTTTTTGAAACAAGGAAGTAAAGCCCTTAGTAAATGAATAGAATTCAGCCTGAAGTTGATTAATGGCCTGTTGAGTGAGCTGGGTACGGTGATCAGTAAAAAACGATGAATTAGTAAAGCCTCCAAACCTTCTATACCATATGGCATTTATCTCTTGGGCAGGAACGACTTGTTCGTCAATAATCAACTGAGGAGGAGATAAAGACACAAAGCAGGATTTGTCTACAAAGTCCTGTGAATTGATTCGTATAAAAGGATGATTATAAACATTTAACCAATCCATTACCAATTCAGTTGATAAATCTCCCGAATTGCTCAGTATTAATATCATATTGAAAACTTTATAAAGACAAATAATTTTAGGCTTTCTCTGAAGTAAGAAAGCCCAAAAGCTTCGTTTGTTATTAGCTGGAAGATAAAGCCAAGATGACTTCTATAACTTTTTAATCAAGTAGAATAGGACCATCTTCTTTTCCAACCCATCGTCTTGCGCTTTTGTCCCAATAATAAGCATATGTTACATTTGGAGGGATTGGGCCACCACCTTTAATATTACCCATTTGCTCATTTTCAATAGTTTGGAATTTTTCGGCGTTTAATTTTTCAAATTTTTTCATTGTAATAAGAATTCTGATGTTGCCTACTCTCTTAAAAGCTTTTCAGCGACCGCTTTATAAATGCTCAATCTTATATAGAGGCTGATCCTCTTTGTGATTTTGCATTTTACAAAGGTAGGCGAGCACAGAACACAAGCCGTGGACACATTAGTCAAAATACTGGTTGTATTAGTCAAGAGTGTCAAGTGTTTGAAAATAAGATGTTTATGATGATTTTTGTTCGGTGTTAGCGAACAACTTTTGCACTTTCTATAAAGAAAGATGCAAAAGTTGTGTGGTGTGTTAATTAGGTGCTAGAACTCGTATTGACTTTTAATCTAAGCCAGAACGATCTTTTCTTCGAACCCAACGATTACCTCTCCGAACATAGTAGTATGTGCGATTTGGATCTGGTTCATCAACCCCACCTTTGATAGTACTCATCTGCTCATTTTCAAGAGATTTGAATTTTTGGGCATTTAATTTTTCAAATTTTTTCATTGTAATATAAATTTAATCGTGGCCTACTCTCTTAAAAGCTTTTCGGCGATCGCTTTATAAATGCTTAATTTTATATGGGTGTTTACCCTCTTTGTAATTTGCAAAGAAAGAGGGCATAAAAGGATAGTAGGTATATCCTTTAAAATACTTGTTATATGTGTTAAAGTCTTTGAATGTGAGAGGTTTATCCTGGTGTAGGATAATGATTTTTGCACCTTCTAGAGAAGAAGATGCAAAAGCCTTATTGGTTGTTGATTAAGACAGCGTTTTATGAGGACTCGCCATCTTTTACTAAATGCCATCCCCCATAATTACCGATCGGCACAGCGTTTAGTCTATATGTATAACCTTTAGGTGCTGGTGGTAAACCACCTCGAATCATACTCATTTGATCGTTTTCAACGGTTTGGAATTTTTGGGCATTTAACTTTTCAAATTTTTTCATTGTAATATAAATTTAGTCGTGGCCTACTCTTTTAGAAGCTTTTCGGCGACCGCTTATAAATGCTTAATCTTATCTTATGATGAATGTTGATTCTCTTGGTGATTTTGCATTTTTACAAAGGTAGACAGGCACAAAAAAACAAGCAGTGGACATATTCGTCAAAATACTTGCTATATTCGTCAAGGAGGGTAAGGTTTTGAAAAAGAGTATGTTATGATGACTTATTTTTGATATTCGGTAGGAGTAACGCCAAATTGTTTCTTAAAACAACGATAGAAATAAGACATATCATTGAAACCTGCCTGAAAAGCAATTTCTTCTACAGTTCCTACTTTTTGTTGGATCAAAGAAGCGGCCCTTTTTAACTTGAGTGTGCGTATAAATTCAGTCACTGTGAAGCCAGTCATGGCTTTCAGTTTTCTAAGTAAACTGGACTTACTCATGCCCATTTCTTTACAAAAAAAAGCCACATCAAATTCAGGGTTACCCATATGCTGCTCTACTTTTTCAATCGCTTTTTTCAGAAAGGCTTCACCCATAGAATCTAATGTCACCTGAGAGGGTTCTATGGTTACTTGAGGCTTGGTTATACTTTGCTGAAATAAGCAACGTAATTGCGCTCTTCTTTGGAGGATGTTTTTAATTTTCAGGAGCAACTCCTGTACATTAAAAGGCTTCGTGAGATAATCATCTCCCCCTGTTTTTAACCCTTTAATTTTACTTTCTGCTGAAGCATTGGCTGACAGCATAATAATAGAAATATGACTTGTAAGTGGGCTGTTTCTGAGGGTGTGCAATAGTTCAAACCCATCCACTTTGGGCATCATGATATCACTTATAATCAAGTCGGGTACGCACTCTAAAGCTTTGGCAATGCCTTCTTCACCATTTGTCGCTTCTAATACCTCATAAAAAGGGGCTAACTGTATGCAAATAAACTTTCTTAGTTCTTGGCTATCCTCTACTACCAGGATTTTATCTTTGATTGTTTTTTTATCTGAAGCTACGTCTTGCGCATAATCCACCGAAACCAGTGCTGGCCCAGTTATATGCTTACCCGAAAAACCTCCATCACCCTCAACCATTTCGGCTCTTTGAGGGATTGCCTGAGTAACGATGGGCAACTTGACCAAAAACTTGGTGCCCGTACCCAATTCACTATTTACTTCTATTGATCCTTTATGTAGCTTAATAAACTCTTTCGTCAAAGCAAGACCGATCCCACTACCCTCGTATTCCCTTGTTTGGGTAGTATCCAGTTGGTAAAACCTGTCAAAAATAAAAGGCAATGATTTTTTAGGGATTCCTATCCCAGTATCTTCTACTGCCACCTCCAGCATCTCGGCTTTTCTGGTCACTCTTACCAAAATAGTCCCGTTGGCAGGAGTAAACTTAAATGCATTGGAAAGTAGGTTTAAAAAAGCCTTCTCGAGTTTATCTTCATCAAATTCACAGACAATTTCTTCTGTACATTCTTTAAAATCTAACTTGATATTCTTTTGCCTGGCCAATACTTCAAAAGAAGAAACAATGCTTTGGAGATAACCAGTAAACTCCTCCTTATTTAATCGGAGCGTCATTTTTTTGTTTTCTAGTTGCGCTAAATCCAACAATTGATTGATCAACCTTAAAAGCCGTTCAGCATTCGCTAGTATCGTTTGCGAATACATTTTGATATACTGCTTATTCAAGGGTTCAAGCAGTTTTCTGGCGGGTTCTATAATTAGTGTAAGCGGAGTTCTAAATTCGTGGGATATATTTGAAAAGAAACGAGACTTCGTTTTATCCATTGCTTTCAATTGATTCGCTTGAGCCTCTATCTGCTCTTTTTGTTGTTCCAGCTCATAGGTTCGCTTAGTTACCAGTGCTTCCAGTTTCAACTTTTCTTTTTCCAGCCTTCTAAACCTTCGCCTGATAATGACATATATAACCAATATAAATAGAATGATATATGCAGTAATGGCTGACTTTGTTCGCCAAAAAGGGGGCATTACTCGAAAAGTTAATTTTTTGGGAGGAGACCATTCACTGTTCGTCTTTTTGGCCCGTACTTCAAAAGTACAAACACCACTGCGCAATGCATTGAAATCGACAAAATTAAGCGAAGTAGATTGCCACCTACCTTTATTCAAACGATACTGAAAACATACACCCTCAGGATATGCATAAGTCAGCCCATTGAAGCGAATTCGCAAGCTTGCCTCATAATCAAGTTCCAACAAAGAGCGAGGCAGAGGTTTGATCATACCATTAATATCTACCCCATCTATATAAATAAGAGGTGGGGCTGTTTTTTGAGGAAGGGTACTTAGGTTCATCATTGATACGCCCTTACTGGTACCTACCCAAAGCCGCTGTTTGCTATCCAAAAAAAGACAACGTATGTCAGAAGAAACCAATCCTGTCTTGTGATTATAATTGGTAAATGTTTTTCCATCAAAACAAGACAAGCCTTTGGAGGTTCCTATCCATAGTCTTCCCAAATGATCAAACAAGAGACTGGTACAGTTGTTATTTGCCAAGCCTTCGTTGTTATCAAAACAAGTAAACTTATTGTTTTCCAGTTTACATAAGCCATTACTGGTAGCAATCCATAACACACCCTGGGCATCTTTTGCCACCATTTTAACATCGTTGGTGGCTAAACCATGGGCAGTATTGAGAGTGTCTGTAAACTGTATTGTCTTGTTGTTATCTGAAAACTGCGTTGCTCGAAAACCCAATAATCCTTCATTGGTAGCAAGCCAAAGTTTGTGATTATACTCAAAAATTTGATTCACATTGAGCTTTGCCTTGGGCAAACGTAGCCATTCATCAGCAGAAGGTGAAAATGCCCCTCGGTAGCGTTGACGTATCAATCGTGTTCCGTTAGAAAACACATAAGTATAGCCCTGGTTATCCAGAGATTGTTTGTATTGGATATTTTTTTTACGTGATATTCTATAAGCGTTGCCATCCGATTCAACCAGAAAACTCCCTTTGCCATTGCCAGTCACTAACAAATTCTTTTTTCTATCTGTAAACAGACCAACTATTTCGTATCGTGCGCTATCGGCAAATAATTGTAGCTTGCTTAGTTGTTCTTTTTTGTATACATACAAACCATCCAATGTGCCTACATATATGTTTCCCAAGCGATCTTCTTTG
Source organism: marine bacterium AO1-C (assembly GCA_001890965.1). Lineage (GTDB taxonomy): Bacteria > Bacteroidota > Bacteroidia > Cytophagales > Microscillaceae > Microscilla. The sequence goes on from MLAY01000011.1 coordinate 500,459, forward strand.
ATGGCTTTTACAAAAACACTCGAAAGTCCACGTTTATTATCATAGCTTTTCACAGGAAAAGTAGAGATACAATACACCCCATCTCCATTGGTAGTGAGCCATACATTGTCTTCCTTGTCTATCTCAATAAAAGAAGGTAAGCTTTTCAAAGCCAGTCTTTCCTTCAGGTCTATCAGCTCTTTTGTGAGAGGATCATAGCTATAAAAGCCATCGCTTACACCCCTGGGCTTAGATTTTGTGATGAAATAAATTTGCCCTCTGGAGTTCACCTTGAGCATATAAATGTATTTAGCTGGTATACCTTGACTTATCACCGACACTTTATCCTGGCGGTCAATCGTGATAATTTTTCCCTGAAAACCCAGCCAATATTTTTGGTTGCTATCCTGCGAAAGACAATAAATCACCTCTTTTTTGATAACTTTAGGATAAAAGGGGGTGAAGGTGCTGTCATTGTGGTATTTCCAAACTCCAGGGTACTTGCCAAATAACAAAATAGAGTGATCCTGAGTGATATAAGCGTTGATATAAGAAATCCTTTCTAAAGACTTGTTTTGCTTATGTGTTTTCCCGCTTAAATAAGACCTGTAGTGAACAATAGAAGAATCTTCTTTGAGGTATAAAAACTGCTTTTTTTGATGCTGGCTAAGTTTCCACCCATTGGTAGATTTTACATAAGAAAGTACCTTGTTACCGAAATTTGATAGTAATAGCTGGTTTTTATTGACACCAATATATGAAATACTAAACAGAGGAAAATCAATTTTTGGGGTATGTATTATCCCATCTTTCAGCACATTTACTCCTCCTTTCCAGGTACCTATCCACAATGTACTATCCTTAGCCTCTGTAAGCCCTACTACATAATTGCTTAGCAGTCCATCACTGTTTCTATAGACCTTAAAGTTTTTGCCATCAAAGCGAGCCAGCCCATTGTCTGTGCCAATCCATATATAGCCTTTGCTATCCTGCAATATATCAAACCCTACATTATGAGGTAAGCCTTCATCTGTGGTATAATGTTTTACGTGAAACTGATTTTGTGCCTGAACAACAGGTACATATAAGCACATAATACAATACAGAATCAATAAAATGAGGGTATTTCTAAGCATAGGCATTTTTTACTCCTAGAGATCGAAGATCACGAGCGTTTGTTTTAAAAAGATAAGAAAGGTGATGGCAAGTCTTGTACAGGAAATAATCCAACCCTGGATATTTACTTTCTCTTTAAACCAATTACAGGCTAAGTGTTAAAATCGCGTCTGTTACACGCGATTTTACACCTATATTTTGGGTTCACAATTTTATTTGCCCTCTGCCAACCACGGATTGGTAGCAATCACCGTGAGTTCTTTGATAAATCCTCGGTTATCCATTTCCAGCGCTCCCTTAATAGTGTGCGCTATTTCCTGACTGGTAAGCTTATGTGGAACTTCTTCTCTTTCTTTGCGATCAGCCTGAGCAAAGGCGGTGGGTACCTCACTAGGGTTTACTAAAATCACTCGTACATTATGACGGCGTAGCTCTGCTTGCCAGCATTCGGTCATTCCTCGCAACGCAAACTTCGACGAGGCATAGATTGTTCCTCTCTCAAAACCTCGGGTAGCCGCAGTGGACGCTATGTTGATAATATTGCCCGAATTTTGGGCTTTAAATATTTGCGCCACCTTTTGAGTAAGCAATGCCAAACCAAAAACATTGACATTATATACTTTTTGGAAGGCTTCGAGCGTTAATTCTTCCAAAGTAGGGAACTCGCCAATACCTGCGTTGTTGATCAAAACATCGAGACCACCTAATTGGTTATGTATTTCGGTTACTGTTTTATCAATGTCAGCAGGAGAGGCTACATCGGCAGCTACATAAAATGCACCCATTTCCTGGGCAACATTTTGCAGCTTGTTCTCGTCTCTACCAGTAATTAAAACTTTGGCTCCGGCCTCAATCAAAAGTTTGGCAGTAGCTTTGCCTATACCGGCACTACCACCTGTTACTAAAACACGTGCATCTTTTAAATTCATATTTTGTTGGGTTTAAAGGTTTCGCAAACTTTTTGATAATAAATATTGTTATTTGTATAATGCAAATAGCAACCATCTCAAGGGATATGCTGTAAGGTAGTTAATTGGGTTTAGAGATGGTGTGTAGTAAGTAAAAATTGGATTAATTTTTTTATCGTATTAATTTTATTGATACATTTGTATAAATAAAAATACCTTTTTACTTGTTCATGATATCGATTTTTCCTATATAGATATAAAGAATTAGTAAGTTAGGTTTTTCATGGTTATATGGTTTGGAAACCTTGCGGACCCTTGTCTGTAAGGTTTTTTTGTTAACCTATGGCAAGTTGTGAGGCGAATTTGCGCATCGTTTCGTATTTACTTGTACTTTTGTTGCGGAAAAATTAAAATACAAATAGGTAATAATGAAGAGGTTATTCAGCAAATCCAATAAATATTTGCAAACGATGGGATGGTGTGTATTGGCTTTGGCTCTGGTTCAATGCCAAAATTGCCAGGATATAAAAAGTAACAACACTGGTGCTTACATTAGGGTTGTATTTTTTTTAAATAGCGCTGATACTGCCGCCGATACTGTTCAGATCACCAGAAGAACACCTGGCGTGGCGCTCACCAGTGGTACAGAAAGTGATGCAGTAGATGCCTCCAGTGTGATATTTGCTTTACCCTCCGATGAATTAACCCAAACTTATTCTATTCAAGGTACTTTTACTGATACCGAAACCAACGAAACCAAGTCGTTTAATCGAACCATCAAGGTAGATTTTACACGAAAAATAAGTGTTATCCGCCCAGACTGTGGGGTGAGTGAGGATATTACCATTACCAAAGTTACTGATGCAGCCAATGAAGAGCTGGTAGCCTTGTCGAGCAATAGCATAGATACTACCCAAACCGAAGGCAACGTGAAAATCTTTTTGAAATAATGGAAAACAAGCGAACAAACATACAAGTTAAGGTAGGAATCATTGCGTGCTTTTTAATGAGCTTGTTATGGGTAAAAGCAGGATATGCTCAGGAAGACGAAGGCCCTGTAACAAAAACTGTGACTGTAAAACCAGTTGTTAAAAAGGATTCAACTAAAAAACCTCTCACGAAAAAAGAGCGACGAGCCAAAAGACGCCTTGAGAGAAAAATAGCCAGAAAACGCAAACGAGAAGCAGACACTACCTGGAAACCAATCCGTATTGCTGGATTACGTTTTGGAGCAGATATTTTACCCACCGCATTTGCTCAATTTGATGAAAACCGCACCAGTTATCAGGGAACCTTTGAATTGCTACTCAACAATAAATATTCAATAGAACTAAGTGGAGGCATAGATGAGGTAATTCGCCGAGGAGCTGGAGAATACAAATACACAAGTAATGGGAGCTATGGGCGTTTAGGGATTAACTATAACCTATTGCACAAGAAAAGCGATGATGATTTTATCTATGTGGGTTTACATTTTGGCTATGCTCAGTTTAACCATGACATTACTTATACTATTGTCAACCCTTTGGGAAATGTAACTCAACAATTAGCGGAAAATCAGCTTTTTGGAACCTGGATGGAGTTCAATTTTGGGTTTAGAATAGAGCTTTTCAAAAACCTCTATATGGGGCCTATGTTTCGTATTAAAGCCAAACTTACTGGCAGCGAAGGAGAATTGCTTACACCGAGTGATATTCCAGGCTATGGCACCAATAACGGGGCTAATTTTAACTTTGGCTACCATTTGATGTATCGTATACCTCTTCGCAAATCCAAAGGGAGTAAGCGCACAAAACGCCTAAGAAGAGATAGAAGAAAAGCAGCTAAAAAAATACCTAAGGGTACGATAAAACCTACAAAAGAAAAAGAATAGGGTAAAGTGAAGCCCTAAAGCTGCATAAGAGTTATAATAAACCTTTACCGAGGCCGTTTTGACTAACAGAATAAAATAATAAACAGGATACTTTGAATAAATATGAATAAACTGATTGCATTTGTTTGCTTGCTGGGGCTCACCGTTACCTATACCCACGCGCAAAAACTCAAGAAAACCAAGGTGACCGAGGAAATCACTATGAAACTTCCCGAAAGTTTTATTGTGATGAGTGATCGTGAATACCGTCAAGAGTTTGCTGGCTATCGTAAACCTATTGCTATGTACCGCGATGAGAATAGCAAGGCGACCTTTGGTATTAATACTGCACTGACCCATGTACCAGCAGGTACTCGACAAACTTTTGTAGATAGCAAAGGGAAAATGCGTAAACATCAGGCAGAGTGGAGTGTGAATGACCTCAAAATGATGAAGAGTTTGTATAAGTCTACCATTTTGCGTTTACACAGTGATGTGAGATTTAAGCAGGATAAGGTTGAAATGATTCGAAAGAGAAACTTTGTGGTGCTAGAGTTTGTAGGGGTAATCAAAAACGAGGAAAAAAGTATGATTGGTAAGAGCAAAGGTACCCTTAGACAGTATTCTTATCTGATGTATACTGTAAAAGATAGCAAAATTTACATATTTAACTTTACCTGCAATGCCAAACGACTCAGTCGCTGGAAAAAAACAGTATATGATATGATGCACTCCATTAAGATGAAGTAAATCATGTGATAAATAGTGAAGGCATTAGACCTGTAATAAAGAAGTGAAGCATCAGAGCCAAATTAGGTAATACTAATCAGGGCTTTGATGCTTTGTTTTTGTTAGAATACCTCTTTTACCACAATGGGTTCGAGGTTCAATTGAGGAACCAGACTCTTAAACATAGAAATGGTTTCACGCATATCCACATCCCCTTCCTCGTAATACCACTTGATAATCACCAAGTGATTGGCCATTGCCAGTTGTTCGAGTCTTTTCAATATCTTGATGAAAAAACCAGAGGCATCGGTAGTAAAATACACTACTTTGATATACACCTTTGTGTTTTTTGCTTTGGGAGCTCTTACGTAATCATCTATCCATTCTAACAAGGGGGTGTAAAACTCATAGCTGTTCTGAACGAGTGAGTTACCCGTTATTTTCAGCTCGCCAGTGTCATAATTGAAATTGACTTCAGGAGATTTATTAGTTTGTTTTATAAAAATGGATTTCATATCTACCCTTTAATGTTATGTTGCATGGTTTTGAAGGAGAATTTTCTTATTTATAATAATTGGGTTTTTACCTGATTATGTTACAAAATCATTCTCAAAATGGATGCATACATAATAATTTCCAAAAAAGTGAATTTAATGACTATATCCAAATCATAGCCACTGGAAAAACTACATTTGTAAATTTAACAACTTTAGCTATAAAATTGGCCGATTAACCCAGGAAATTTAGGTATTTTATAAGTATAAATACTTAGATGCCCATTTTGTTCTAAATACGGTAATTAACAAAAATGTAACTTTGGTTAAAAACTTATTCTTTGCTTACTTCATATCAAACTATTTTATCTATGAATAAGGATTCCAAAAACACTCCCATGAGTGAATTAATGGCTCATTTTCCTCGAAAGGGAAAAGTAGAATGGATTGGGCTAAGACCCGAGAAAAGAGCACCATTACAGGACGTGAAATCGGTAATGGCAAATGGTGAAAATGGTTTAGAGGGTGATCATTTTGCTGGAAAGTACTCCCAAAAACGCCAGGTTACCCTTATTCAGGCTGAACACTTGGCTGCGGTGGCTTCTATGATGGGAGTAGAAAATATTGACCCTGGGTTAACGCGACGAAACATTGTGGTAAAGGGTATTAATTTATTGGCACTCAAAGAAAAACAGTTTAGAATAGGAGAGGCGATTTTGGAAACTACCGGACTTTGCCATCCCTGTTCCCGAATGGAGACCAATTTAGGAGAAGGTGGTTATAACGCCATGCGTGGTCATGGAGGCATTACGGCTAAGGTGGTCAAGGGTGGTGAGATTCGCCAAGGTGATGAGGTAGAAGCTTTAGAAGGCTTTGTAAGTCCCGAATAGAGCGCAAACTATTTTCCATGCTTTAACCAATCATTAAATCATCAAGATTAATATTTTCTCGAGTTACTCGTTGGTATTCAACCTCAATTTTTCGGCTTTTGTAAGCTTCTCTGGGGTTGGGGTGTTTACAGGTTTTGAGTGAACTACACGATTGTAACATGGTTTTACCAGGATAGCTATCCAAAAAGGTATTATGAATGACTGATTCATTGAGAGTAAGCTTTGCGCCGCAATAACAACAATGAGGTGGTTTGATGGAGGCATCCATGATATTGACTTATTTTGATGGTATCTTTTTTAGAATTATACCGTATAAACATCTTGTTTGTTACTCATAATCAAGAAATTATCACTGATGGAACCCACCAACGAACAGCCTCATTTGCTATCCTACGAACAAGCATATCAGTTTTATGAATATTTGCTGGAAGAACGTTCCGATTTGAATGCACAACTCCAGGCTAAGAAAAATGCTTTGGTGGTGCTAGACGCCAACTATGATCCCTGGTTTGAGTTTAAGTTTCCTTTGCCTTATCCTCCCATTGAAGGAGAAGATGATAACACTGAAAGCCCAGAAGATTACTTTAACAAAATTTCCACTACTTTACCCGATTATCTAATGCTATTGATTCAGGCTGGAAGTGCAGCTTTGGGATATTTCGAAGAGGGTGAAATGAGCAATCATAAGGTAGTACGAAAGTACATGATTCGTAAAAAACAAGGTAAGTTTCAGGGGAGTCATCTCAAAACCAAAGGCAAATCTAAGTATGGATCGAGGGTACGTCTCAATAACACCTTAGAGTTTTTTGAAGATATCAACCAAAAGCTAGAGGATTGGGAAATTGTAGACGAGGTAGACCGTATTTTATATTTTGCATCTATTCCTTTATGGAACATGATGTTTGAGTCGAAAATACCTTGTCCGTTCGAAAAAGAAGACGCTCGCCTAAGACGAATCCCCAAAGATGTGCAAATTCCTCATTATGATGAACTGCTACGCATCAATACTTTTGCCCAATCGGGTTGGGTACATATTTACCAACCTATAGATTTAGAAGAGTTTTTTGAGAGCATTCAACCGCAGGAACTTGATGATGATGAATGGTAATGGTTGACTAAAGACAGCTGAAGGAGACGAATTGTTTCTTTGTTATAGACAAGTTTATTAAGTTGCTCATTCAACTAAAATGAAAAACTTTAAAAATTTTTCTTGTCTCTAAATCTAAGCAATTCGAAGTATGTATTATATCTCGCGATTGAAAGTAATGATCGTATTAATAGGCCTGATAAGTACATTAATACAATGTAGCCCTAACAACTCCACCTCATCGAAGCCAAAACACCTGAGTGAAATAGATTCATTGTTGAAAAGCCCTGAGGTAGAAGCGTTTAGCGGGGCGGTGTTGGTTGCGAAAAAAGATAGCACTATCTACCTAGAGACAGCAGGATTTGCAGACATAGCAAATCAGGTAGTACTTACAAAAGATCATCAATTTGTGATAGGTTCTATTAGTAAGCAAATTACAGCAGTAATGGTATTACAAGCCTATGAAAGAAAAGAACTTGATCTCAACAAAGTAATCCGAGCTTACCTCCCAAAATTGCCTCAACCTTGGGCAGACACAGTAACAGTACATCATTTACTAACACACATGCACGGAATTGAGGCCTTAAATAAGCCCTTGAATTTCGAACCAGGTTCAAGATTTGAATATTCTCAATTAGGCTATGACTTGTTGGCGAAAATTCTGGAAAAGGTTACAGGTAAAACTTTTGCAGATTTGGCTGCTGAGTTATTTGCTCAGTGTAAAATGATGAATACTTATCATCCTCAAAGAAAAAAAGAAGCAAAATTAGCCAAGGGATATACTGCAAAGCCTAATGGTGAATTGGTTTTTGAGACCAGTAGTTTTAGGAATTATGTAGCCGCTGGCAGTTTTATTTCTAATGTTGAAGATATGGTACGTTGGAATCAGCAACTGTATCAGGGTAAGTTGCTCAAACCAGCTACTTATCAATTGATGTCAACTCGATATGCTACTCGACAACATCCTATTTTTGGAGAAATAGACTATGGATATGGACTTACTTTTGAAAAAAACGAAAGCAAGATAAAAATAGGAGCCTTGGGATTTGCTCCTGGTTATGTCTCTGCAAACTTTTATTTTCCTCAGACTCAAACAAGCGTCATTATTTTACAAAATACAGCAAGGTATTTACCCGATTTTAAGAAGACATTCTTTTACCAAACTAAAATTCTGGACATTGTAAAAAAAGGAATTACTGAGAATTAATGTCTACGCTTGGCACGATGCTAATTCGTAGCTGTTCAGCGTTGGCAGTTTTTTTAGTCCATTGTCCATAACTTTGCGACGCATCACACAACCATTTAACAATCAGCCGAAGGCGTAACAATAAGACAATGCAGTCACTAAAGCCAATCTCTTTTTAATTTTTCAAAGGCAATAATACCGCTGAGTACCGCCCCTGGAATACCTTGCCCGGGATATGCAGTATCGCCACAGAGGTAAGCTTTTTTCTTATCCAGGCGAGCCTCTACCATTTGCCAGGGTTTTATATGCATATATTGTGGGTATCCACCTACAAAGCCATGTTCACGCATTGTCCATTTGTGCCACGACTTTTGAGTAGAAGAATGGGCGTATACGATATCTTCTGCTTTTAGAAAGCCTTTTTGCACTAGCTTTTCAATCACCACTTGCTCTAATACTTGCTTGTTGATGTCAATATTATCGGCTGGATTGGCAATATGGGTACTTATCGAGGCCACTGCTTGCCCTGGTTCGTCGCAACGAGTAGTATCGCTGGGGTGGTTGAGGCTTACGAAAATACTGTGAGAACCAATGTAGGGGAGAGGCTCAGCTAAATGAATCTGATGGTGAATGCTATCGGCTGGTGTAGTGGTCATTCGTTTGAAACCAATGCCCATTTGAAAAGCACTGTTCAACTGCTTAGATTCTAATACTTTGCTCTTTAGCCTTTTGGAATAACCATTGTCATAAATTTGTAAAGTATTGTTGAGTGGGATCCCCGATATTAAATAATCGCTGGTGTAGTTGTCTTGTTTGGCTACTACTTCATATTGTTTTTTGTTGGCATTGTAATTTACTTGTTTCACCCCATTACGTAATATTACTTGTGAACCATTTTGCTCCAAGTATTCTATCAGCGGATTGACCAAATTGATAAGCCCCCCTGGCATATAAAAATTCTGATAATTGGTGTAACATAAAGCCGTAGCCCCAAACAAAACGTTTACTTCTGGATGGTAATTTTGAGCCGTAATGAGGAGTTGTTCATCTACAAAATCCACGAAGTCTTGATTGTCTAAAAGGTCAAATTTTTTGAGTAACCAACGCATCGAAAAAAACGCATAACGGGCAAAATTTACTTGCTCTAAACTGGCATTTTTGACGGCTTGCCAGAGGTCTGAAACTCTAGAAGGGGGAAAACTGGTTTGGCGTAGAGATGTTTTCCAAACAAACTGACTTACCCTGAAGCAAAACTCCCAAAATTTACGTTGATTTTTTTTGCCAAAAACGTTTTCTGCTTCTTCAATCCATTGGTTTAGGTCTTGGTAACGATTGAGTATTTTACCATTTTTGAGGTGCACCTTCATTGGGAGTTTCAGGTGGATGGGCTCCAGGTCTACACCTATCGTATTAAGTAAATGTTGCAGGGGCATGTATTCGTCTAACCCTACCAGGGTAGTAGCACCACTCTCAAACACAAAACCTTTGCGCCAATAAGAACTGGTGCAACCTCCTGGTAAATAATTTTGTTCTAATACCAGACATTTGAGACCTTGGTGAGCCAACAAGCAGGCGGTCGTGAGAGCGCCCATTCCAGTACCAACTACAATTACATCGTTTTTCATATGCTAGCAATGAGTTTCATACTTCAGAAAATGCCCACCTTAGAAAAATATAAAATGAGTGGGAGTATTCAGCTATATTCTGAGGTAATTGCTAATACAACTAATTGGTGAAAAATTTTGTTATAAGGTTGATAAAAAGAAATAGGGCAATTTCTTTAGTAGAATATTTTGCTTAGTGAATTTTGATGAATAATAAAAATTTTTTACTGTAAAAAATAAAAAAAACAATTCTGATTCACATCTTTTTATAGATGCATTCGTTTGAGTAGTGGAGATTAATCCTTAAATTGTTTGGAATTAATTTGCTACATTGCGAAGAAAGTTAAACAAAAGTATTAATATCTTGTTTTGAATATGACTATCACCAAAAGCTTGTTTTTATGAAGTTTGGGTGATAATGGTTAGTAGATGAAAGCAAAAATCGCACGTAAAGAGCATTTCAATGCAGCCTATCGATTGCACAACCCTGAATGGAGCGAAGCAAAAAACCTCGAAATATTTGGACCTTATAATAATCCAAATTATCACGGGTGCAACTTTGACCTCGAAGTTCAGGTAATTGGCGAAATAGACCCCACCACAGGTTACGTCATGCGGACCGAAGACTTGGCTACATTGGTAAAAACCTATGTGTTAAACAAGTTTGACCATAAGAACCTTAATTTGGATTTAAAAGAATTTGAACGCCTGAATCCTACTATCGAAAATATTGCGATGGTTATTTGGCAAATTTTGAGAGAAAGGCTTGATTCTAAATTCGATTTAAAAATCAGACTGTATGAAACAGAAAGAAACTTTGTTGAATTCCCTGCGGCCTAACGGAAACGGTAAGCATAATGGGGTTCACAATCACAACAAAAAAGACCAGGAAAAACTGGAAAACGGGAAGTATGAAGAGATGGGAGACGAGCACGTTGCTACCTCTTACGAAACCCCCATGCGGGATGATGCTTTCGAGTTGAGCGATGATACCAAAATCAAGCTTATAGAAGAACGTTTTCGAGAAATTATGGACATTCTAGGGTTGGACCTTACAGACGATAGTTTGAATGGTACACCTCATAGAGTAGCAAAAATGTATGTAAAGGAGATATTCAGTGGGCTAAACCCAGAGAATAAGCCTAAACCTACAATGTTTGAAAATTTATACAAGTACAACGAAATGTTGGTAGAGAAAGACATTACGTTTTACTCGAATTGTGAGCATCATTTTGTGCCTATTTATGGTAAAGCACATGTGGCTTATATTTCAAGTGGAAAGGTAATTGGCTTATCTAAAATCAATCGTATTGTACAATATTATGCACGCCGTCCTCAGGTACAGGAGCGTTTGACGATGCAAATTGGTAAAGAATTGGAAAAAATGCTGGAGACCGAAAATGTGGCGGTAATTTTAGATGCCGACCATATGTGTGTGTCGTCGCGAGGAGTACAAGATACAAGCAGTAGTACCATTACTTCTTATTACGGAGGAAAGTTTCAAGAAGAAAATACCCGTAATGAATTTTTGAAGTACGTTGACATGCGAAAGTAAATGATCGTTTAATACAACAAACAAGTTATAAGAAGGGTCGGCATTTGTCGACCTTTTTTGGTTTTAGATGTATAGGTTACTCATTGAAAATATGCATTATTCTATTGCTCTTTCTAAATTAAAAAACCGCTAATTATTAGTCGAAATTTCGTTAATCATTATGCAACACGCTATTCCATTAATGCTCTCCGAAGATTTTGTCCAAATCAAACGCTTGTTAGAATCGGGCCTTTCTGAGAATGTATCATTGGCTTGGCAACTTTGTTTGGGGAAAGATATGCAATATTGGCAGATTTTTTCTTTGATTGGATATTGGGTGCCTATGCAACGAATCAATAGATATGCCTCTATTGAGGATGCAGAAGACTTGCTTTGGAGCACAAATATTAGTGGGGTAGAAATAGAATTTATTGAATTTGAATACCATAATTTTCACTATGATTACTACCTACGCATAGATAGAAAAGAGGTAAACCTCAAACAATATTATCACCGAAATATGATGAGGGATAAACAAAGTATTACCCAAATACGAGGATCGTTTGTGAAGGGAGCATATCAGCAACAAGCGGAAATAGAAGTACTGTGCATGTGCAACGAAAAGCTCTCATAAATGCAACATGCGATCCCCCTGGTGCCTTCTGAAGATTTTGCTCAAATCAAACGTTTGATTGCTTCAGGTTTGACCGCGAACATTGAATTGGCCTTTCAGCTATTGCTAAGCAAGCATTTGAATCATTGGCAGGCGTTTTCGGTGATCGGTTATTATGCTTCGATTCACCGTGAGTATCAGGATGGTTATGTAGGCATCGATAATTTTAGTTTATGGCAAATAACCCTTTGGGAAAATCGCTTTGAGTGGGTAGAGAGCATTGAGTTTGGAGTAGACGTAGAGCCTCATCTGGCCATCAATGGCGAAATATGGTCAGTAGGTGCTTCTTATAGTCAAGGATTTGCCGCAAACATTAGCGAGACAGATATGCAACGTACCCGCGATATTTTTGTACAGTATGTATACCAACAGCAAGAAGCCATTGGTAAGCTATTCTGTGAGAAAGAATGATAAAACGATAACAAAATACGATTTGCTTGCTTTTAATAGTGGAACCAACCTGGTATAAAATGCCTGTATTTGAATTTGAACAAGCACTGGGGCAACTCGAGAAGCGAAGAGGAGGATATTTTTTTCTCAAAATAGATGCAGATATTATAGAACATTTTGAGAAAAAGAGACACACGCGCCTTATATGTGTAATTGATGATACAGTGCAATATTCTTGTGGGCTTAACCACTTGGGGGATGGAAATTACTTTATTATTGTGGCCACCAAGTATCTCAAAAAACTTAAAAAAGAGACTGGTGATGTCGTGCGTTTTAAAATATATGAAGATCCCAATCCACTAGGGGTAGCGATTCCTGAAGTATTGCAGGTTTTGATCGAGCAAGATGATTTAGTCAAAAAACAGTTTGAGCAATATTCAGACGGTAAAAAACGGAGCTTGATTTACACCATTTACAAAATCAAAAATATTGACTTACAGGTACAAAAGGTTTATAAGTTTCTGGAAGAGAATAAAAAATAGACTCGCTCATTTTCCTGTTTAGTACTTGCCTTCCAAAGAGTGTCTTAATGTTACTCGATCTTTAAAAACCTTTCTATTTCAACGCTTTATCGACAAATTCAGTGCCTTGATCCAATACTCTTATGATTGTAGGCGACACTCACCGTATATTGCTACAAAACTACTAAGAAATGGTACATATGTATTGTCATAGTGCAAATTGCAACAAGTATTTGCTGGCTATTTCTTGAATGTTTTCTAAATCTAAACAATCACTTACAAAAATCTCCAAACTTATGACTGAATTTAAACTTGCCTTGCAAAACTTCTTCAACTCCATTTCCACGGGTATTGGTGACTGGGGTCTCAAGCTTATTGGTGGACTAGCAGCACTCATTGTGGGGCTTTGGATCATCCGCATGGTCATCAAAGGAATTGCTCAGGTGTTTGACCGCAGCAAGATTGATAAGACACTCCGTCCGTTTTTGCTTACCCTTATTAGTTTTGCCTTCAAGGCATTATTATTTATCTCCATTGCAGGTATTGTAGGCATTCCTACCGCATCTTTTGCCGCCTTGATTGCGGGTGTGGGTATTGCCATTGGTGCAGCGTTTAACGGTTCGCTGGGGCACTTGGCATCGGGAGTTATGTTATTGATCTTCCGTCCTTTTAAAGTAGGAGATTTGATAGAAACCGCTGGAACTTTGGGTTTTGTAAAAGAAATATCAGTGTTTGTAACTGAGCTGGAAACCTTCCAAAACAAAACAGAGATCATTCCGAACGGAACCATTACCGCAGGGCGCATTACCAACTATTCTACCATTGGTAACCTACGGGTAGATATGTTGTTTGCCATTCGCTATGGAGCTGATGTAGAAGCCGCCAAAAAGATTGTAATGGATGTATTGCAAAAAGACGAAAACGTGTTGAAAGATCCTGCTCCACGAGTAGGAGTAAACAACCTGGGTGAAAGCGCCATAGAGCTAGTAGCTCTACCTTATTCTAGTGTAGAAGGCTACTGGGATGTATACTGGGATACACGTCAAAAAATTGTAGAAGCTTTGGGTAGTGCAGGTTATGAAGCCCCATTACCTCAACGAATTATTACTATGCAGCAAGCCTAACCTCTTGTATTTTATATGTTCTTATATTTATTCTAACTGTAAGCCATTGGTAACGCTAGGTTATCAATGGCTTTTGTTTTTATCCCAGGATTGTATTTAGAGTATGTTTAAACTTCATTGATTAGGTCTTTTACGCGACTTTTTTGATTATACATTGTCAAATTTATCTGCAATAGCGCTGCTATTCCCTCAAAATTTGACGCATCTAATCCAAAAATTCATCCTAAAACCTCCTGTAAACGAAAATTTAAACATACTCTTAGTTTAAACGATACCAATAACGGGTACCACCCATATAACGACTCCCCATATATCCTCTTACCTTGAGTTTATTGCGGCTTTCCAGCTTGATGTAGCACTTGTAAATCTTGTTGGTGCGAGGAGAAAATATTTGCCCACCATTGTACTCATCACCGTCTTTGGTAAGACCACGTAGGATAAGCATTCCTTCTACTTTATCTCCTTTTTTGGCAAATCCATTAGATTTGATATCGCATTTATCGCATCGGTTATTTCGTTTTTGTGGATCAAGAATTTTTACAATGCGGCCGAAAACAACCCCTTTTTTGTTTTTATAAACTTTGATATAAGACGCTGGTTTACCCGTTTTTTCGTCCAGGGTTTTCCAGGTACCTACCACATCCTGCGAAAATACTTGAGTACTCATAAAAAACAAGGTCAGGAGTAAAGCTACTTTGAATGATTTCATAGAATTCAAATTTCTTTTAGCGTGTGATGAATTATTTACTCTTGCCCAAACGTAGTTTATCAGATTTTTGAGATGAGAACTCAACCAAGGATCAAGAAAGCTCAATGAATGGAGTAATATTTTCATTGAAAGAAAAGACTGGTTGCCATTGTAGTATTGCGTAGGTTTTATTCTCCTTCTACCTCGATATAATGTGACTTTCCACCTGATTGATCTCCATTGAACCAATGCCAATCGAATTGGATTTCCATTTTTCCTGCTTGATTTAGAGTCAATGTGCCTTGCGATGTACCCGACAATAGCTCACCTTCGGTAGTGAGGCATTGAAATAGCAATTCTATGGTGTAATCACCAGTTTGTTTGCCTACGATAGAACCTTCTACAATTTTTCCTCCGTTGTATACTCCTGTAATCGTTTCGCCTTTTTGGTAATATTGGAATGTGGTCTCGTTGGATGACAGGCCTTGATTGTTGGCTACAGCTCTAAACTTTTTATTATGTAAATTCATAATTGTTGTGATGATTTGAAGGTCTATACGGAGAAAGTATTTATAAATGAGACAGTCTTATTTCAAGAAAAATAAATGGAGACCAGATGTTGTTTTTATTTGCGACTTTTCATTTTACTACCAATTCTAACATCTTTTCCAACACTGGGTTACGATTCTTGGTATTCCAGGCAATAGAGAGCACCGCTCGGGCAGGAATGTCTTTTAACTCAATAAATTTTACCCGCATATCATAGCCTTCTTTGAGCGAGGTAGGTACGATAGATACACCAAATTGACTTTCTACCAGACGAAAAATAGTATTGGCGTGTACGGTATAATGGGTAATGTTGGGGTTGAAACCTGCGTGTTCGAATACACTCATGACTCGCTCAAAATATACAGGACTGAAGTCTTTCTCAAATAAGATAAAAGATTCATTTTGTAGCTGTGTCAACGACTCGAAATTACTTGCATCCAGGGAGTGATTTTGCGGAAGCACCAGGCTAAAGGTATCGCTCAATATGGGGTGCAACTGCAAATCTTCTGGTACTTGATTCAGCCGCACAAAACCTACATCTATTTCTTTGTTAAGCAGCGCTTTTACCTGTTGAGCATTGTCCATCTCAGTAAGGTTAAATAGAATGGTGGGATGTATTTCGCGAAAGCGGATCAATAAGTCAGGAATTACATTTTGCATGGCCGAACCCACATATCCTAGTTTGATGCTACCTTCTTGCCCTTTTTCCATCAACTGAGTATGCTCAAAGGCTTCTTCCAGGCTTTTGAGCAATACACTTACCTCTTGCTTGAGGTATTGGCCAGCGGGGGTTAGTGCTACTTTTCGGTTGGTACGTTCAAAAAGCTTTACCCCTAAATCTTCTTCCATTTGCCGAATTTGTCGGCTTAATCCTGGCTGAGAAATATACAGCCGTTCTGCGGCTTTGCGAAAGTGTAGCTCTTCGGCTACAGTCATAAAATAACGCAAATGCCTTATCTCAATATTTTGAATCATCGTTTTTAATTCACCTCAAAACAATATCAATAGATCAACAGATGGCAATATGATAAATTTTAATAACTTTTAGTTATCAATAGTTGCTAAAAATGATCTTGTTAGGTATCAAAATTATCAGGAAATTTGAGGTAATTATTGATTACCGCTCATCGTTCACAATTAATCATCAAGAAAAATGCTCACTACTGCCACCCAATTTCAGGAACAAGTACTACAGGGAATTCCAGCTGAATTGCCTGCCAAACGCGATTATCCCCAAGATACCAATCGTGCCCCCAAGCGAAAAGATATTTTGAGCCCAGAAGAGAAAAAGCTGGCCATTCGTAATGCATTGCGTTATTTCCCCAAAGCCTGGCACCCTGAACTAGCCCCAGAGTTTGCCCAGGAACTCAACGATTATGGGCGCATTTATATGTATCGTTTTAAGCCAGCTTATGAAATGCGCGCTCGAGCTATTAGTGAGTATCCTGCCAAATCGCAGCAAGCAGCGGCTATTATGCTAATGATTCAAAACAATCTGGATCCTGCCGTAGCCCAGCACCCCGAAGAATTGATCACCTATGGAGGTAACGGAGCAGTATTTCAAAACTGGGCCCAATACCTGCTCACGATGCAGTATTTGGCCACGATGACTGACGAACAAACCCTACATATGTATTCTGGTCACCCTATGGGCTTGTTTCCTTCTTCTACCGAAGCCCCTCGAGTGGTGGTAACCAACGGAATGATGATTCCTAATTATTCTAAACCTGATGATTGGGAACGATACAATGCATTGGGCGTGACCCAGTATGGCCAAATGACAGCAGGTTCTTATATGTACATTGGCCCTCAGGGAATTGTACATGGAACCACCATTACTGTGATGAATGCTTTTCGTAATACTCTGCCCAAAGGTGAAACATCAGCCGGTAAAATCTTCTTGACGGCTGGACTCGGAGGAATGAGTGGAGCTCAACCTAAAGCAGGAAATATTGCAGGTTGTATTACAGTATGTGCTGAGGTAAATCGCAATGCAGCCGAAAAACGCCATAGCCAAGGTTGGGTGGATGTATTGGTAGATAATGTAGATGGACTGATTGCGCGAGTAAAACAAGCACAAGCTCGCCAGGAGGTAGTATCTATAGCCTATGTGGGCAATATTGTAGAAGTATGGGAAGCTTTTGCCGAGCAAGATATTTTTGTACATGTGGGTTCCGACCAAACCTCGCTGCACAATCCTTTTGCGGGAGGATATTATCCAGTAGGACTTTCGTTTGAGGAATCTAATGAGATGATGCGTGAAAACCCTGCGCAATTTAAAGAAAAAGTATATGAGTCGTTGCGACGCCACGTAGCCGCAGTCAATCAACACTGCGCCAAGGGTACCTATTTTTTTGATTATGGCAATGCCTTTTTGCTAGAGTCGTCTCGGGCGGGTGCCGAAGTAATGGCTGAAAATGGGATTGATTTCCGATACCCATCTTATGTGCAGGATATTTTAGGACCTATGTGTTTCGACTACGGTTTTGGGCCGTTTCGTTGGGTATGTACTTCGGGCAAACCAGAAGATTTGCAAAAATCGGATAACATTGCTACCCAGGTACTACAAGAAATGAAGCAAAACTCGCCAGAGGAAATCCAGCAACAAATGGAAGACAACATTCAGTGGATTATTGAGGCAGGCAAAAATAAAATGGTGGTGGGTTCGCAAGCCCGTATTTTATATTCGGATGCTGAAGGCCGAGCCAAAATTGCTCAAGCTTTCAACGATGCCATTTCCAAAGGAGATATCTCGGCACCAATTGTATTGGGCCGTGACCACCACGATGTAAGCGGAACTGATTCGCCTTACCGCGAAACCAGCAATATTTACGATGGAAGCAAGTTTACGGCTGATATGGCAATTCATAATGTAATAGGCGATAGCTTTAGAGGCGCTACCTGGGTGTCTATTCACAATGGAGGTGGAGTAGGCTGGGGCGAGGTAATGAATGGTGGCTTTGGAATGTTGCTCGATGGTAGCCAGGAGGCCGAAAATCGCTTGAAGCAAATGTTGTTTTATGATGTAAACAATGGCATTGCGCGTCGTTCCTGGGCTCGAAACAAAAATGCCCGCTTTGCAATTGAGCGCGAAATGGCACGTACACCTGAGCTAAAGGTGACCCTACCCAACTTGGTAGATGATGGTTTGTTGGATGATTTGGTTTAAAAATTTATAGAGGGAAGGCAACCCTTTAAGCGATGGGCAGGTCTTTCCCTCTAAATAAGTTTTTATCAAATTTTATTATGAAAAAAAGCCTAAATAAAACCACACGAATTAAATTTTTAAAACTATTAAGGTGGGGAGCATATGTATTTTGTTTAACCACGTTTTTGTTTGCTTGTAACAAGCAAAACGACCCAGTACAATTACCCCCATCAGCAGATCTAAAGTTTGGTTACATTATTAGTGACAATGGACTAAGTGCTGACTACACACCTCAAAGTGAAATTTACCAAAAACAATTGGCAGATAGGTTAATCCTTAAGGTAGAGGAGGAAAACATTGACTTGGAACCTCTACGCGACAATGACGATGTGTTGAGTAAACCTTATGCTTTTGAAATGACTACTACCAAGGATCGAGAAGTATTTGTGACTACTGGTAATGCTGCCTGGATGATGGGAGGGAGCTATGGTTCGTTGAATGGACAATCTCACTTGAGTTTTAGAGTATCGATTCCCATTAAAATAACCGATAATATTATACCTGACAATGGTATATTGGAAATAACTACTCAGGATGATTTTATCAAGACATTGTATACTTCAGCTCAAAGTGGGTTGCAGGTAAACAAGGAATTGACTATCAAAAAATAGAAGCTCGAAAAGGCATACCCGTGATCTTTATTGATGACGGGTATTTTTATTCATCAAGTTCTATTTCGCAATGGGGTAACCAGGTTTTTATTTTAGCCGTTTCTTCCTTTGGAATAGCGTTATTCCTTAGGCGTAATAATTTTAATTGAGTAAGCCTTTGGATAGAAGTGGGAAGGGCAGTGAGCTGATTATCATTGAGAAACAAGCGGTGTAGATTAGACAGTTGCCCGATTTCTACGGGTATGCTTGTCAAACGATTGTGATGAATACTGAGCACCTTAAGCTGGCGTAGTTGCCCAATTTCTACGGGTAGGTGATGAATCTGGTTTTCGTACATAGTCAATTCTTGCAATTGGCTTAGCTGCCCGATTTCAGCTGGTATTTCCTGAATACGCGTGTTGTTTACCCATAAGGCTTTGAGTTCGGTTAATTTGCCAATTTCTTTGGGAAGCTTTTCTAAATAATTGTAACCCAGCGAGAGAGAATTCAAACTTACTAATTGTCCTATTTCTGGAGGGAGGGTAGTAAGGTTACGGTTGGTAATCAGGAGGTCGTACAGGTTTTTGGTGTATTCTTTTTCTAGTCCGTAACGCAAACATAAAAATACGTGTTTTCTGAGATGATCGGCTACGGCAGGGCTATAGTTGGCCTGGAGGCCCACGCATAGTTGAAATGCCAATTCTATATTTTGTGGGTCATCGGTAGCAAAGAGAGAGATAATTTTGTGGTTTTGGTCTTCTTTATAATCCATATAGCTAATTAAAAAAAACATTTCTGCGGTAAGAGCATGTTTAAAAATTATAATCTGGGCTAAAAAAGCGATTTTTACGTAATAATCTTAGCAATTTTTGCAGCAATAGCTTGCATCGCTGTGGGCTGGCTCAACATCTATTGGATGTTGCCATCCTTTAAAAATATGCTGCATTAGTACGAAAAACTCATCATTTTTATCTCCGAAGACAACATTTAAATATACTCTAAAGTCAACGATTGCAGATAGTAGTGTTGCAAATTCCCTGGCTAATTGTACGATTTTTTTATTAAAAGTCGCGACAGATGGGTAAATAAAAGTGAGTGATGTTGAGAAAGGAGAGGCGCAGGAAACAAATAATAAAATAAAAAAAACTGCGCCGTATCGTGACAGCGCAGTTTTTCGTGAACTTACTAAATAAAAATAACACTACTTCGATTTCGCCTGGTTTTTGGCTTGTTCGAGAGCAATTTCCCGAATAGCACTGAACGAATCGTTATTAGCCGATCCTTCA
>MLAY01000033.1 GCA_001890965.1 marine bacterium AO1-C
GGGGTTATTTTCAAAAGTACCATCCCAACCCTTGGTAGCGGTTTCACTGGTTTTAATTCCGAACTCATTACTACCCAAAAACTCGTCCATGTTTTTACTTTCGTAGACTAACTTTCCTTCTCGGTTAAAAACTTTGAGTTCCAGTTCTCCTACCTGATTACCAAACACCTGGAATCGATCGTTTTTGTTGTCATTGTTCGGCGTAAACATTGTGGGTACGAATACCTGATAACTCAAAACACGCGCCACAATAGATAATGTAGTATCACAGTCTTTTGTATTTCTG
Source organism: marine bacterium AO1-C (assembly GCA_001890965.1). Lineage (GTDB taxonomy): Bacteria > Bacteroidota > Bacteroidia > Cytophagales > Microscillaceae > Microscilla. The sequence goes on from MLAY01000033.1 coordinate 287, forward strand.
ATGGTGACCGTATAAGTAGTGGTCTGTTTTGGGGTCATTGTTGGGCTAGCTGCCGCCGCATCCGAGATGTTTGCCACATCTGCATCTGTATCTGCACTCCACTGATAAGTGGCTGCATCCGTAGCCGTGGCTGCCAGGGTCACTGACTCACCCACTGTTACCGTGACCGTATCTCGAGCCGTATTCAACAAAATATTGCCTGTACTGGACGGAGTGATCAGCGCATCGGTAATGAACTGACGATTATCTTCTATCAGGAATGAAATCAAGTTAGAAGTACACCCACCTGCATCGGTTACCTGTACAGTATAAGTCCCCGGAGTCAAATCTGTAATGTCTTTTGTGGTTGCATTATAAGAAGCATCTCCTTCTTTGGTCCACACATAAGTATAAGGTGCCCCTGAAAACCCTCCTGACACCGTGGTAAGAGTCACTACCCCTCCGCCTGCACCAGTAGAGGTACAGAATTGCGCATTGGTGGTATCCCCTACAATGGTAAAGTTGGTAGGATCGTTCACGACCACACTAAATGGGGTAGCAATTCGGGCATTATCTCCTCCTGAATCATCCGCTCCATTAACTCCCGACCCAGTCACAGGGGTTGCATAATAAGTAAAGCTTCCCACCAGGCTTTGGGTAATTCTCAGGGTATCAGTAGCGGAGCCATCATTGGTAGATTCTCCTACCTTAGTTCCGCCAGTTGGGGCATCATACCATTCAAATTTACTGGCATTGGCATCTACCGCTTTCAACCTTACCTGCCCCCCTTCACATAAAGTGGCCGAGAGTGGACTGGCCGTAATTGCATAAGGAAATACCTGTACAGTAGCGGTATCCGAAACATTTTCACAACCCGTTTGGGTAACCACCTCAGTGACAAATACTTGTCCAGTGGTCGCAGTACCTCCCCATTTCACGGTGATTTGGTTGGTACCCGCCCCTGTTTGAATGGTTCCTCCATTCACTGTCCAGTTATAAGTACTTCCAGTATTGTTGGTGGTCGTGGCATAAGTTCTAATGTTATTGACATACACCGAATCCTGGGTATCCACTAGCTGAGGCTTGATGGGGGTACGTCTTACACTAATATCTTGCTCGGTTACATCTCCGATACAATCAGTGCTTTTAATCTTCGCCGCTACTTGTAGCTTCACCGTTGCCACATCCAATGCATTGAAAGGCAAGTTATTGCTCCAACGAATGGTGATGGCCGTAGAATCGGCATCGGCCGCAGACACAATTTGCCCATCACTGGCATTGACAATGCTCCAGGAATAAATGTAGTTGGCATTGGGAGCAGTAATGGTGTAAGTAGCTTGATAGTTTGTGCCATCGGTAAAGGCACAAATGCTCATATCGCCCGTATATGCCGGAGCCGCTGGTTTGGTAAAGATAGAAACATTGTAGGCACTGGTGGTGGTGTTACACCCTAAGCCATCAGTTTCCATCACGGTCAAAGAACCTGCCGTAGGGTCAGTCCAGGTAATGGCTACCTGATTAATATCCACTCCGGTAATGGTTGCCGTACCATTGGCATCTATGGTTCCCCCCGTTACATTCCATACATAAGTGTTACCTGCATTGAGGGTGGTAGAATAAGTAGTACCTGCTACGTTTTGACAAGCAGTCGTAGGTCCCGCAATTACTGGGGTGGGGTTGACATTTGCCGTGGCCGTCACATTACAAGCCCCATTGTCTTCTTGTACACTCACCGATTTTGGCGTAACACCAGCAATCCAGGTGACATTAATGGCGTTACCATTCAAGGCTGTGTAGGTGCTTCCTCCACTTTGGTTGATTATACCTCCAACTACCGTCCAGGTATAAGTGTTTCCTGCAACTGCTGTGGTCGTATAGCTGGCTTGCTCAGCAATGCAGTTTGCCGCAGCCCCAGCAATGGCTGGGGTAGGAATGGGTTTAAGACTAAAATTGGTTTCATCCTGACTGGTACAAGTACTAATGGCTTCTACTAAGGTAATTTTACCAGAAGTTGCCACGCCATCCCATTGTACCTCTACAAAGTTATTGGCTGAACTAGTACCACCTCCCGACATCACTGTTCCATTGGTTACAGTCCAGGTATAGGTGTTTCCAGTACTGTTGGCTTCATAGCGTACTGTTTGTCCATTACAAGCCAAATTGGTTCCTGAAATTTGTGCCACTGGCGCACTATTCACCGTAGCCGCTATTGCTACCCGATTAGTTTCACAAGTTCCATTGAAAATGCTCACATAATAAGTAGTAGTCGCGGTAAGACTTGGGGTAGTATAATCTGGGGTAGTGGCTAACACATCGGTGCTGGTAGCCGTAGCATACCAACGATATTGTCCATTGGTTCCTCCCGAAGCAGTCAAGATTACCGTACCAGGTCCACAACGATCTGCCGGGGTAACTCCCGGATCAGCAATGGGTGCAGCTACCGCCACATCCACTTGGGTAAAGGTACTTTGCACCCCACAACTTGGATCGCTTACTCTTACATAAAAACTGGTGTTGGCAGCAATCGCCGTGGCAGTATAAGTCGTGTCCAAATGATTGGCACTTGTTTTCAAAGGAGCCCCGGTTCCAGCGGCATTATCATACCACTCGTATACCTGTCCACCCGTAGCACCTGCGGCATCCAATACAAAATCCCCTGTACCACAACGAGTGGTAGGAATAGCCACTGCGGTAGGGGCATTAGGAGCAGTTCCTGGTGGATTAATCAAAGCATTTACCTGTACCCGATCACTGGTACAATCATCTGAAACATCTCCTGGGGTACCATTGTCATTCACAATAGCCACATACACTGAGGCATTGGCCGATATAGAAGGAGTGGTGTAAGTATTATCATTCTCATCAGTAGATTGATAGATAATGCTGCCACCAGTGGCCGCACTATACCAAAAATATTTTTGTCCCGCAGCAGCCCCATTCGCAGTAAGGGTTACGGCGCCAGGATCACAACGAGAACCATCAATGACGGTAGGTGCAGGTAATGTCTGTATGGTAGCGGTTACTTCTACCCGGTCGCTTTCACAACTTCCATTGTAAAAACTCACAAAATAACTGGTGGTGGTTGCTAAGTTCGCCACTACCAAACTTCCGGTATTGGTTTCAAAAGCGGTAGGCTCCGTATTGCTTACATACCAGCGAAACTCTTCGCCTGCTCCCAAAGGCTGTCCATCAGACTTTGTTGCGTTAATATTGACTGCCCCTGTACCACATCGGCTTACGTTGGCTACATTTGGGGTAGCGCCCCCAGTAGTAGTCACTGTAATCGTAACTGCTACCCGGTTACTCTCTCCAGCACAAATGGTATTGGCAATCGCCACATAATAAGTAGCAGTGGCAGTTACTCCAGTTGTAAAGGTATTGTCATTTTCATCGGCAGAAGTCTTCAACAGTGTTCCTGCGGTAGGATCATCGTACCATTTGTATACCTGACCAGCGGCAGCTCCTGAGGCCTGGAAGTTGGCATCTCCTGCGCCACATCTGGTATCTGGCACTGCCAACACCGTGGGGTCAGTAGGCGTGGTGCCTAAAACTGTGGCGGTAATTCTTACCCGACTACTTTCACAAACCCCATCAATGATGCTCACATAATATTCGGTAGTCGCATTAATGGATGGCGTGGTATAATCTGGATCGGTGGCATTCGCTGATTCTTTGAGCATTGTCCCCCCAGTGGCCATATCATACCAACGGTATTTTTGAGCCCCGGTCGCACCACTTGCGGTAAGGGTAACGGTACCAGTTCCACAGCGGGAAGCGTCGGTTACTCCTGGATCAGTGGCAACTGAATTGATAGTAATGTTCAAAGGAGCAGAGGTCACGGTACAACCATCACCCGAAGTCTCAGCAACGGTCAAAGTTCCCGCTGCGGGGGTGGTTCCCCATTGAATCGTTACTGAGGCTGTTCCCTGACCAGCGGTAATGGTACCAATGGCTGGATTGGTAATCACCCAGTTGTAAGTACTTCCAGCATTATCAGCCGTGGTATAAGCTTCGGTTTGGTTGGGACAAACCGTATTGGTTCCCGCTGCTACCGGAGTAGGATCAGCATTAACGGTGATGTTTACAGGTACCCGGGCACTTTCACAAGTAGCTCCGGCAATCGCCACATAATAAGTATGGCTACCCACCGCCAAAGAAGGGGTGGTATAAGAAGCATTGGCACCCAGAGACGTACCTCCAGCGGCCACGTTGTACCAGCGATAGTTGCCATCGGTTGCCCCAGTCGCGGTTAATGTCACCGTGCCAGCCCCACAACGGGTTTGGTCTCCACCCGAAACCGGAGCGGTAGGCCCGGCAATGAGGAGGATGGCATAGTTAGAAGGTTCAGGAGCACAAGCACCATCCTGAACAAAGGCCCGGAAAAAGGTGTTGGCACTGATGTTAGTATAAGCCAGACTCGTCGTATTATTGACAATATCGGTCCAATTGACTCCATCAGTAGAAGATTGCCACTTGGTCACTGTGCCAGTGTGGCCACTTAAATTCAAGGTTCCTCCTGAGCCCGCACATACTTGCTGACCAGCCGTTACTTTACCACTGGGGTTGTTAATAAAGTATTTGCGAATCGATTGATTGGTCTTGTCACTGATATAAACATTTTGTTCCAGATCGGCAAAAACTCCGGTGGGGAAGTTAAACTGAACACTCAA
>MLAY01000034.1 GCA_001890965.1 marine bacterium AO1-C
GGTCAATGGCAATTCCATATGCTTGAGTAGTATAATAACCATTACTCAACAAAGTCCAGTCAACTGGAGTATTACCTCCACCATTTTCCAGGTTATTTTCAGTGCGGCTTACACCACCATCGTGTCCTGTCAACATTCTGGCTGGGTTAGATGGGTAGAATACCAATGAGTGGTTATCTGGGTGATGATTGGTGTAAGTAGAAACGTTGTTGGCAGGAGAGTAACCACCCACCCACTCGTTACCAGCAGTGCTAGAAAAACCATTTGTAGTACGGTAAAGGTTAGTAGAACCAATAAATACTACGTTTGGATTGTCAGGCTTAATCTTGATGTATTGGTTGTAAGAACCCTGAGAAAGGTTACCTACACTTCCACCGTAAGCAGGTAAACCATTGGTACGGTTGGTCCAGCTTGATCCTGCATTGCTAGAATAAAATACCTGGTGATCATTTTTACCACCGCCAGGCGTATTAGCAAATACATAAATAATGTTTTCGTTTGAAGGTGCTACGTCAATGTTGATACGCTGATAGCCAGCCGCAAATGATGGAGTAATGTTGGTCCAGCTAGTACCGTTGGTAGATTTGAATACTCCTTCATTGCCAGTGCTCAAACTTGCCAAAGTAGCATAGATCACTCCTGTTGCACTGATCTCAAGGTCAGTGTAACGAGCATCAGGACCGCTCAATACATTAGTAAAAGATGAGCCACCGTCGGTAGAACGATAGATACCATCAAAAGCAGCTACATATACATCACTATTGGTAGGATCAACTCTTACGCGTAAGCTGTATTGTAAGCCACCAGTAAATACGGTAGGATCAGCCGTAGTGCTAGCCAAACTTACCCAGGTAACACCACCATCGGTAGATTTGAATACTCCATTACCACGGAAAGCAGCTCCACCACCAGAGGCTGAGTTACCAACGATTTCTCCTGTTACATAATACCAAACATTGGTATTGTTAGGATCTTGGTAAACATCAGTCACACTCTTTAACTGAGAAGCACCCGTTGTTTGTGTCCAACTGGCTCCACCATTGGTAGAACGCCACATACCACCCGAAACTCCACCAGCTAAGATGATGTTCTCATTGGTACGGTCAATTGCCAAGGCGCGGGTACGTCCCCCTACGTTGTAAGGGCCACGACGATTCCAGGTAGCTGCCTGAATAACTTGTCCGTTTTTGTTTTTGAGTGATTTTTTGAAGGTTGGATTAGAAAGAACATAAGTAAGTTCTTTGGTGCGAATGTCGTCTGGTATTTTACCAGTACTGGGATCTTTGAGACGATTGAAATCGTAAGCTTCTTTAGCTGCACGTTTTCCCTCTTTTGTGAGTTTAATTTGCTGAGCTTTGGCGTTGGGTGCAAGCATAAATATACATGCCACCAACAAGGCCACCGCCCAGTTAGAAGTAAAATTACGCGTCATGCAAAATGAATTATAAGTGTAATACAATTGGATAAATGGACTCAAGTCCTATCGTAAAAGTATCAAGAAAAAGGCTTTTTTGACCAAAAATGAGGGTTACAAAAAGTTAACATCGAATTATTTTGAAGGATTATTAGGTAAACATCGTGTAACAAATGAACAAAACAGCATACTTTCTAACATTTCGATAACAAATTGATAATAAATAATTTAGGTATAATTACTCAATCAAAAACCCGTAGAAAAGCAGGTAAACTTGGGTAGTTTACCATGTAATATTTTTTTGTAACCAAAAACAGCAGAATTTCGTAGCAGTTTAATCGAAATCCACCCAATAATATAACATTGCCTCATTCCTTAAACCAAAATTTTCATCGCTTAGAAGCAAATTGTTACACCATCCAATTCACAAAAATTACTTGACATATAAAAAAAGAGCCAAACACCTAAAAAGGTATTTGGCCCTCAATTTTATTAAGTCAAAATGATTAGCATTTTGTTGTTACTGCTTCATCACTTTTACTACTTTAGAACGGTCTCCAACAAATACCTTGATTAGGTATAAGCCGCTTTTAAGTTTTGAAGTATCAAAGCGCTCCTCTACTTCACCAGTTTCAGAAACACGTTGCTTACTTACTAAACCGATACCATTCACATCCATCATCAACATTTTCACTTTGGCACCAATACGCGCTTGTGCTTTTACTACAGTAAAGTTGGTTGCAGGGTTTGGATAAGCCGAAGCGATTACTTCCACGGTATTTCCTGTTTCCTGATCAACAGTAACACTAGTAGTAGGTGCTACGCTAGGCGTTCCACTACCTTGAACTCGAATATTGTCCAAAGCAATGTCGCTTCTCCATCCCTGACTACCAGAACCAGTAGTTACTGTAAAGCGGAATGAAGCATCACCGCCTGCATAGGCACTCAAATTAATTGTAGAAGTAAACCAGCTATTGCCTTGGTCTCCTGTTTCAGAGAAAATAGTTGTCCAAGAGCTACCACCATTGGTGCTTACCTGTGCCACTAAGCTATTTATGTTGGTACCATACATATGGTAGTCAAACACTAGCTCTGGGTTAGAAACACTGGTAAGGTCAAAACATTCGCTAGTAATCGTAGCTACTTTATTAGGGTAACCAGTGTTGTTACCAGAAGCCTCTACATAAATGTAAGTAGAACCATTGGTCGCATTTGATGGACCAGTTCCGTTAGAAGGAGTACCACCACTATCACGAGTAAAGTTTAAGTCATCATTTGTAGCCTGAGTCCAGGTACCAAATCCACTTTCAAAACTCTCACTATAAGGTAGACTTGCACAGTTGCTGCCACTACCACCACCAGATTGGAAACGGATATTATCCAAGGCGATGTCACTTTGCCATCCAGAAGTAGTATTGGCACCAGTGGTTACTGTGAAACGGAAAGAAACGTTGTTTCCAGCATAAGCACTTACATCAACAGCTTGACTAAACCAAGTATTTCCTTGATCTCCTGATCTGGTAAAGATTTGTGTCCAGCTACTTCCGCCATTGGTGCTTACTTCAGCTCTTAAATTATTGATTTGAGAACCAAACATGTGATAATCAAAGTTGAAAGTAGGGTTGCTCAATCCAGACAAGTCAAAACACTCACTGGTAATTGTAGCCACTTTGCTTGGGAAACCTGTGCCATTACCAGAAGCTTCTACATAAATATAAGTACTTCCTTCGTTGGCTGCTGAAGGTCCAGTGTTTGAAGAAGGTGTTGAGCCACTTCGGCGAGTAAAGTTCAAGTCATCGTTTGTAGCTTGAGTCCAGGTACCAAATCCACTTTCAAAACCTTCGCTGTAACCTGACGCGCTGGTACAAGAAGAACCACCACCGCTGGTAGTAGTAAATGTTGCATTGGAAGAATAGCTACCAGTAGTCGAGCAATTGGCTCTTACCTGGAATTCGTAAGTAGTACTTGCCGTCAAACCAGAAACGTTTCTGGAAGTACCCGAAACTCCGTTTACATTTGTCCAGGTAGAAGTTCCCTGACGACGGTAACGAACATCATAATTGTTGGCTCCGCTCACACTATTCCAGTTTAAAGTAGCAGAAGAAGAAGTTACGCTGCTCGCGCTCAAACCACCTGGAGTTCCACAAGTAGGCCCACCAGAAGAAGAAGTTACCGTAGCGCTGAACATACCATTACCGTGGGTACCAATCGCTACTAAGTTATCACTGGTACGTCCTTGAATCATCACTACTGGTACGTTACCAATTGTATTTGATCCTTCCTGCGTCCAGGTAGTAGAAGTACCACTCAAAGCTTCAGTAGAATACAATCCTGTACTGGTACCTACCAAATATACTTTACCGCCATTATTATCAATATGTATCTCTGCCCATTGTACTGAAGGTCCATTACCAGAACCGTCTGCATTTTGCTCTAAGTTACCACTAATGTCAGTCCAGCTAGAACCAGCATTGGTAGAATAGAATACACTTTTTACCTGATAGTTAGAGAAAACAACAATTACATTGTTTGAATTGCTTGGGTCTACGGCGATACCACTTACATAAGCACCTGATGGGAAAGCTGCATTGGTAATGTTAGCCGCAGTAGCAGTAGAAGTATTGGCATTGTTCAAACGGAACAATTTACCATCAGAAGTACCATAATAAAGTACATGTGCAGCATTTGCCTTAGATACATCCAATGCTGTGATTTGGCTACCACCTGCATCAGAACCAGTCAGGTTAGACCAGCCAGTAGTGGTACCACCAAAAGTATATCCACTGTTGATCGCAGCTAAGT
>MLAY01000012.1 GCA_001890965.1 marine bacterium AO1-C
TAATGGAAGCATCCCAACTGCTAAAAGCCACATTTCCTCTACTAATCAATAGCACATAATCACCATTCGGAACAGCATCCAGATAGTTTTTCAAATTTGTCACCATACTATTATCGTATACATTGGCTGAAAGGCCACTGGCGGTGCTACTACTGTTTCGTCCACAGGTAGGGTTATTTGTACTAGGAGAAAAAAGTAAATAAGGTTGGAAAGTCCCCTGTTTAAAGGCCATCACAATCACTTGATCACCAGCACAATCGCTCGCCCCAATGAGCGGGATGCCATTGTACAATACCTGAGTGAGTGGGTCAGAGGCAGTATTACCCGCAGTGTTTACCAATACCCGAGTATCAACTGTTTTAAACTTCCACTTTTTGCTCGTATTATCTATCTCTAAATCCCCTGAAATGATATCCTTCTCAAATTGAGGAAATTCACTTTGTGACCACCCCTCTGGGCTGTCTTTGATATAGGTAAACGAGCGATCTACCCATAGAGAGGTAGGGGTTGGATTCCCAATTTGATCTGCATAATTAATTCGCCAATAATAGACGGTGCTATCTACCCCAGTATCCCCTGGGAATAGTGTGGAGGTCCAGTTTAATAGTGTATTGGGTTCAATAAAAATGGTTTGCTTACCTGGGCTGTTAAAAGTACTTAAGGTATCTAATTCACACACAAATTGCCGATTTTCATTGGTCAGCGATCCCGAAAATGCCGTAAAATCAATCGGGACTTGATTGGCAATACTAAAATCTAATGGGCTTAGAGGAATCGCACCCTGGCTTTGAAATAACACTTCCGTTTCGGCAATGTTATTTGTTTCACTCACTTCATCAATGGCATTGAGATAATCTATATGTACTTTAATTTTGTTTAAGCCACTTCCGTTTTTAGCAGGATCACGCCTTACGGTAAAAGAAATGGTATCTTGAATATTGATGGGATTGTACTCTTGGGTACTTGTATATAATGCCGTAGAACCATCGGCAAAAGTACGCTCCACTGAAACCCTAAATGTTTGGGCGTCTTTGATCCCCACATTAGCTACGATGGTATTTACTTGAAAGGAATCAGAAACGGCCGTAATTGGATTACCATCAAACGATTTGAGCGAAACAAAATTATTGGAAGTAAAATAATCTGGTTTATTACCCCGCCCTAATTTTATAGCAGGATCGCCTTGTAGCAACATTTGCTGGTCTACAGTAGTTTCTGCCTGCTCATTTGTGCGTGGTTGTAGCCTTATTACTTCTCTTATGATTTCACCTACAGGTCTTCCTACAAAATTCACATTATTAAAAGCAATATCATAAAAACGCTGAGAGTATCTCCATAAAGGAACAGAATAGCCAATAAATGTGTGCGCCAAAAAGCCTATCGAGCCACGATCTGCGGTATTCACCCAATCTTCCGAAAGCGACCTCGAACTTCCAGTAGCTCCACTTCTATCTCCATTGAATATATCAGCCAATTGGCAACCATTGGCAATAATCATAGGATATTTACCCTTGTTACGATATCCTTCTATATCATCTGACACAAAACCCACTTCCAAATCTGTAATGCCAATAGCTGAATGCCCAAAGAATGTAATTACCCCAACACCCTGATTGACTAACTCGGATAAATTAATCACTTCTATTAGTTGTGAGGTGTTTTTAGAAATCGTAGTAAATACAGGGGTCAATAACCCTCCTGAGGCCAACTGAGCATAAAAATCCACATAAGCTCTTAATAACTTTTGCTCTGCTTCATTATTTCCACCACTTAGGTGCACAAAGTTCTTTTTCCATATGGCCTCTCCTCCCAGTTCTTCATATTCCTTGACCTTATTTAGATAATTCACCACATCAGAAGATTTATTGACACTCAATCTTCCAGTGGGGATGGCGGGTATTCTGGAATCAGTAGCAATGATATTGGTGGTAAGCAACACATCTGATGGTGGATAACCAAAAGGAGGAATCAAATCTTGTCCGCGTATCGCAGAATTGATCCGTCCATTGGTATTTGCAATAGAATACCCTCTGCCTATCAAAAACAAAAAACGAGGATTGCCATTATTAAACATATATCTGGCAAAGTTTCTAATTGCGAGTGGGCTATACTCCCCATAATTGAACTGATCATACAATTGCTGGATATTGATAGTAAGCGTGTCATAACTGCCCCCTTGAGTAGTCGCCCGATACTCGGCATAAGCTTGTACCGGGTCACTTATTCCACCAGAAGCTTGTCTTAACAAGGGGTGGGTGACAATCAAAAAATTATGCTTAGAAGCATCAATATTTCTAAAACTTACCTTACTTATCCCAATCACGCTCTTAAATACAGCACTACTAGAAGCATGTAATGTTCGCTCCACACTTGTTCCATTGACAATTGCGGTAAGTCTTCCTGCATTTGTCCCCGTTTCTATCTTACCTACATTATTTTTGTCAGTAATATCAAAAATCTGCGTACTCACCGCAGGATTACTTATTTCTATATAAGATTTATTTCCTGTGTTAGCTTTCAGCGTAAAATCATTGCTTGTTTGGGATTGCATGTCCACCTGCTGAGGGTAAACCAGTCTTACGTAGGCAAGGGAAACACTCCCCGAAGTTTCTTCTACCCTCACCACTACTTGACCCGTTCCTGAAATATCACTCAGTTCTATTTCTTTGGTAAAAGTGTGGTTCACTTGGAACAGTGTCTGGACTTCTTCCAGTAGCCTTAAACTCCCCGTAGAATTTCCCACCGAAATCCGGGTTTTGTTCACCTTAGTAGAGGAATTACCAATATACCTGACTTCTAATCGGGGTTTGACACCACTGCCACTATTAATCCCTGCTACATTAAAAATAATATCTTGGGAGCCACCAGTACCAATACCAGACCCTACCCATCCTTCCGCTATGTCAAACTCACTGATGTAGATATCTAATGTAGAACCTACGGGATATCTTCTACCCAAGGCGTATGTGTTATTAAATACCTGTAATTCTTCTTTCCAATGATAGGCTTCTGTGATTAATCCCCCTGTGTTCGCTTCATTGGTCACCGTCATTCTTTTACCCAAAGTGCCATCCAGGGTCCAGGTCAAGAAATAAGCTGTAGTATCGGAGTACAAGTTGTAGTATTTATTTACCAAAAAAGAAGGGTCTTTGTACATCAAAGCATCCTGAGTACCATCATTGCCTTCTCCATAAAAAAGCACCTCATCGGTATTAGAGAAAATTTCGGTACTGGTACTATTCACCAAAATGGCTTGCTCTTGGCCACGATGAAAAATTTGAAGCTGTTTGGGCTTAACAGAAGCGAGCGGAACTCCAGCGTTGATCAGATCGACATAACTAAGCTTGTATATTCCCTTTTGGGTAACTGGGATTTTGTAGTATTGCTGGTTGTATTTAATCCATTCATTACCATACGTTTGGGCATTGGCTGAATAAGCCAACAGCACCAAACCAAGGTTTAAGAAAACATATTTGAGGTTGGTAATTTTCATCTTAACTAAAATTAATAGACAAGTATAACAAGCAAGAATAGTTTATTTATTGATCGCTATCTTCAAAGAAAAAACGTGTGAACTCAAGGCTTCCGATTGATTTGCTATATCAGTAAAAGCATAATCAATATTGAAGCGGCTAACTCTAATACCCACTCCAAATGTGGGCTGAAAAGACGTGAATGTGCCTCCTTTGGCGTTTTTGATTTGCTGGATATTATGGACTCCCCCCCTTAGAAAAATTCTTTTTAAATAATTTAATTCAAGCCCCATACTAGGATCAATAGAGATTCTCTCTCCATTAATCGGTACATTTCTTCTACCATCAAAGGTTGTGTTGAGGTCAAAAGAAATCAAAGCTCCAAATTTCTTTCTAATAGTAAATTCTTTAGCTGCGCTTACAATCAATCGTGGAATTGTTACCTCAATAGAGTTTCTAGGTATTGCATTACCAGTTTGGGCAAATACTTCTGCCACCAAGGCCGTATTGTGTGACCATGCATTGAAGGTTCCAGTAATATCTCGTGCCATTACCCCAAAATGCCACCCACTCTTTAGATCCAACTTGACTCCAGCATCCAGACCAAACCCCCAGGCATTGGCAAAGTTTCCTACACTTCTATGGATAATCTTAAAATTAGCGCCCCACTTCAACCCAGGAATCAATGGCAAATGACGTGCGTAAGAAATCAGAAAACCATAATCTGCCACGCCAAAAAAGCGGATATTGTCATAATTGAGCTGTCCATCCGCATCATATAAAAAACGTGTGTCAGGAATATCGTCTGCACCAAGGCGAATGGCAGAAATCGCTAAATGACTCAATGAATCGATAGGAGTAGCAAATCCTACATAATCATATTGAATAATGCCTCCAAAATATTCGGAGTGCATCAAAGCCACATCATACTTGGTTTTGATGTCTAGCAAACCTGCTGGATTCCAATATCCTGCGGTTACATCCTGTACAATAGATACTTGGGTGTTGGCCATTCCTAAAGCTCTGGCACCAACCCCAATATTCATAAATTCATTACTAAACTTGGGCGCAGTTAGCCCTCCTGCACTGGTACTACTGGTGTTATTTGAGGAACTGGTTTGACTATACGTTTTAGCAGAAATTATTAATCCTATTGTAATCGAAAAAATTAGTGAAATATTCTTTAACATCTTGTTGGTTTATACTTTTAGTAGCAAAGAGGTAAGTGATTATAAGATAGATATATATTCTTTTGTTACTCCCTAGATGTAACGTAATAGTTTTTGAAATGATACAAGCAAAACTTGTACTGTAAGAATCTCTTGCTAAATCCCATAAAAAAAGTCAGATACAATGATCTGACTCTCTTTTACAATATTTTTCGAAGAAACTGGGTGTTTCAAACAAAAGTTCCAATAAATAATGTTAAAAACTTGAATAATAACAATATATCAAGTTGATAATAATTATTCTATCAACTTATTCTTCATAAGCCCAATCTACTCCAGTTTTCATATCTTTTATAATTAAGCCACTGGCTTTAAAAGTAGCGCGAATTTGGTCTACTTTGTCATAATCCTTGTTTTGCTTAGCATCTTTGTACAAGTCCAGCAAACCTTTTACTAGCGCTTCTTGGTTATCTGCAACCTCTTCTTTCAAACCAAAGACATCTACCACAAAAGTGATAAAGAAATGCTTCATTCGCTCAAAAGTATCTTTAGTAATAGTGGCTATGTCTTGAGGGTTGGTATAAAAATGATTGATTTTCTTATTGATATTAAAAATCTGGGCCAGCGCCTTGGCAGTATTCACATCATCATTCATACTACGCAAAGTGTTATCACAAAACCCATTGATTTGGCCATCTAACTTTTGATTGATTGTACCTGGATTTGCTGGATATTCCATCAACTTCAATACCCTTAAGCTATTCATCAATTTCTTATAAGCCTTCTGAGCATCTAACAACGCTTTGTTAGAAAAATCAATGGTGCTACGATAATGAGCCTGCAAAATAAACAAGCGAATTGTCATAGGTGTATATGGCTGGTTTAGCACATCATTATTACCAGAAAATACATCCTCAATGGTGATAAAATTGACAAAGGCTTCAGCTTGTTCTCTAATCAGCTCTACATAAGGGGTTACTTCTTTACCTAATAGTTTTGCTGGGTCTTCGTCAAATAAATCCACTTGGGGCTGTTTGAGTGCCACCACTTTGGCCAATAAATCTTCAGGCAAACCACTCGACTTTAAGTTAGATACTGCTCGATCATCCCAACGCAAACGAGGCGACTTACTCATTTTCACTCCATCAATCGTCAACATATTGTTATGCATCCAGTATTTTGCCGGAGTTTTACCATCATTAGCTGCCTTACATTGAGCAATTTCGCACTCATGATGAGGAAACATTAAGTCCATTCCTCCACCGTGAATATCAAAGTGTTCTCCCAGATATTTAGTACTCATTACTGAGCACTCCAGGTGCCAACCAGGAAAGCCTTCTCCCCAAGGAGAGTTCCAACGCATCAAGTGTTCAGGAGAGGCCTTTTTCCAAAGGGCAAAGTCTACCGAGTGTTTCTTTTCATCCTGGCCTTCCAGGTTTTCGCGAGTATTGGCAAACAGCTCATCAATCACCCGACCTGAAAGCTCTCCATAATTATGAGATTCATTGTATTTCTTTACATCAAAATATATTGAGCCATTGGATTCGTAAGCAAAACCAGCATCCAAAATCTTTTGCACAGTGTCTATTTGCTCTACAATGTGTCCAGTAGCCGTAGGCGCAATGCTAGGGCGCTGCACATTGAGTGCATCCATCAATTCTACGTATTTGTTGGTGTAGATATTTACAATCTCCATCGGCTCTAACTGCTCTAGTTTAGCCTGACGAGAAATGCGGTCTTCACCGTCGTTGGCGCTTCCAGTAAGGTGCCCTACATCGGTGATGTTGCGCACATAACGTACTTTGTATTCTCTTATATGAGTCAAATAACGACTCAATACGTCAAAAAAGACTGCGGGGCGAGCATTACCAATATGGGGATTGTTGTATACAGTAGGACCACAAACATACATGCCCACATTTGGGGGATTGATAGGTTCAAATACTTCCTTTTCATTGCTCAGCGTATTATGAATCTTCAAAGGAGGAATAAATGCTTGTTTCTGGTTCTCTCTACTCATACTTATTGGTGTATTATAATATTAAATTGATTTTTCTGAGTCTGTATACACTTGTCAGGCTTATTGAATGTTGTTTAACGAACCTAACAGGCATTTCATAAAGTTTGACTCGCAAATTAGCAAAAAACATTGCGTAATTGCCTCATTTTGAGACCGACAAATTTAGAAATATTTGATGGGGTGGGCTGTTAATGAAAAGTTATGAAACCAAATACTTAGCTTATCCACAATTTTATTGCACGCAACAACTTATGGGATATTTAAAATGTCTAAAACAAAGAAAAGGAAGCCTTAAACATGTGAAAGAGTTGAAAAAGGTTTTCAAGCACACTACATTCTTACAAAAATCAAAGTAATTATCCTTCAGCACTCGAAATTCGTCCATCTATATTCATTATTTGATATTTCACCTGCTATCTCCCTCACATTCAACAAATAATTCAAATAATTGCGTATGAAATTTGTATAGAATCCCAAAATAGTATAGTTTTGTAGCTTGAAAGGAAAAAGTTTAAATACTTATGTTCTATTTAGTGAAGTGATATTATGAAGAAGTCCTTATTTTAATGTATGTTTTGTTGTACATAGTGCAATTTACAATGAAAGCTTCACGGCTTTCGGTATTGTAATCTTATCAAAATACAATTGAAATAAGGGCGGTTAGCCCTTTTTTTTATGCCCAAGGGTTTCATTTCATTTAGGAAAATAGCACGTGATGAATCAAGAAGAACAAAAATTAACATCAATCATTGAAGAACGCTTGGAAGCAGAGTATTTTTTGGTAGAGCTTACTTTTAAGAATCAAAAGCCAAAACCCAAACTAACAGTACTCATAGATGGCGACCAGGGAATCTCGATTGACAAATGTGCCGAACTAAGCAGATGGCTTGGTAAACAAATTGAAGAGCAAAATATTATACCAAATGCTTACACTTTGGAAGTATCGTCCCCTGGTACAGATACTCCACTGAAAAGCAAAAGACAGTATATAAAGAACATAGGGCGAAATGTGAAAGTGTGGTTGGAAGATAATCAGAGGGAAGTAGGGAAGCTAGAGAAAGTAGAAGATTCGCTTATTGTGATTCAACCTGAGAAAAAAGGAAAAGAAATTCCACCATTAATGGAAATTCCTTTTGATCAGATTCAAAAGACCAAAGTAATGGTGTCTTTTAAGTAAAATAGATTAAACTAATTATATATAAATATATCAAGCATTGGACAAGCAGGAAATCATTAATTCGTTTGCGGAATTTGCCCGAGCAAAGAACATAGACAACGTTTTGATGCAACAGGTTTTGGAGGAGGTTTTCAGAACCATGATTCGAAAAAAGTTTACTTCAGATGAAAATTTTGATGTAATCGTTAGTATTGATGAAGGTGACCTGGAAATGTACCGAAACAGAATCATTGTAGACAATGATTCTCCCGAAGCACAGGAGTTGGATAAAATCACGCTTTCGGAAGCCAAAAAAATTGATCCAGATATGAGTGATGAAGACATCGGAGATGAATTCCCTCAGGAGGTTTTTTTGAGCGACTTTGGAAGACGTGCCATTTTAACCGCAAGACAAACTCTTATCCAGAAAATTAAAGATGTAGAAAAAGAAAATCTATATCTAAAGTACAAGGATATGACAGAAGAGATTGTGGTGGCAGAAGTACACCAAATCTTGAGTCGGGAGCTGTTGTTATTGGATGCTGAAGGCAATGAGCTTTCGCTACCCAAAAACGAATTGATTCCAAAAGACCGATATAGAAAAGGGGAAATGGCCAAGGCGGTCATTCATAGGGTAGACATGATCAATGGTAACCCTAAAATTGTTTTGTCCAGGACGTCTCCAATCTTTCTGGAAAGGCTTTTTGAAAGCGAAATTCCAGAGGTTTATGATGGATTGATTACCATAAAAAATGTGGTAAGACAACCAGGTGAAAGAGCAAAAGTTGCAGTAGAGTCTTATGACGATCGTATAGATCCAGTAGGAGCTTGTGTAGGTATGAAAGGTTCTCGTATTCATAGTATTGTACGTGAACTAAACAATGAAAACATTGATGTAATCAACTACACTGATAATCTGGATTTATATATTACCCGTGCTTTAAGCCCGGCAAAAATTACCAGCATCAAAATGGAAGATGATGGTAGAGTTTCTGTGTTTTTAAGACCAGATCAGGTATCGCTGGCCATTGGAAAAGGAGGTCATAATATTAAGTTGGCTAGTAAACTGGTAGGACTTGAAATTGATGTATATCGCGACATGGATGAGTACGAAATTGAGGAAGACATCGAGCTTTCTGAATTTGACGACGACGAAATAGAGCCTTGGATCAGGGATGAGCTTCGTCGCTTGGGGATGGAAACTGCCAAAAGTGTACTTAATGTAGGACGCGAACTACTCATCAACCGAAGCGAACTAGAGGAAGAAACTGTTGACTACTTGCTTGATTTACTGAAACGAGAATTTGAAGAAGAATAAAGTTAATTATTGAAAAGAGGATCAAAATTCAATAATCAAGAGAAGCATTAGAATAAAAAAGTATTAGATGGCAGATAAAAAAACCATAAAATTAAGCCAGGCGGCAAAAAAACTCAATGTAGGAATTTCTACCATTGCTGAAGTTCTTATATCCAAAGGGGTCAATGTAGAAAAAAAGCCAAAACCAAGTACAAAAATTTCAGTAGATGATTTGAAAATTTTGGCTAATGAGTTTGACGTGCCTATGGCGAACTTAATAGAAGAGAAAAGTACCGTAAAGAAAGAAAAGGTAGTTACTGAAAAAACGACTGTCAAAGAAAATAATCAACCCAATGCATCTAACAGCGTAAAAGCTGACACAACTAATAAAGTTAAAAACCCTTCCCAAGAAAGTAAGGCGAAAAGTAATACTTCGCCTGAATCAAAGGAAACAAAAACGAATACTCCACCAAAAACTGTAGAAACTTCAAATAAGGAAAAAGCTGAAGCTACTGGCAAGAAGGACGATGTTCCTACTATTTCTTCTAAACTTCCAGGTTTGACTGTGAAGGGAAAAATAGACTTGGATAGTAACAAGCCTCAGCAGAAAAAGAAAAGCTCGCAAAATCAGAAAAATACACCAAAAAGTTCTGATACTTCTACTAAAGAAGTTAAAAAAGAATCTCCTGCTCCAACTAAACCTGTTGCTCAGGAGAAACCGTCTTCTCAACAAAAATCCGATTCATCTAATACAAGTCAACCCGTAAAGCCTAAGGAAAAAACTCCAAGGGACCAAACTGAAAGAACTGTGGAACGATCCTCTACAAAAACTCAAGAAAACCCGGCGGTCGTAGACAAGAAGAGCAACGATAAACCCGAGAGGGGAAAAAAAGAAGAGCTCTCGAAGCCCTCTACTCCAGCACCTGAAAACAAGGATGCTGCTGAAGAGACTAAAAAGCCAGAAGTTGAAGTAATCAAAGCTAAAGCTCAGCAGCTTTCTGGTCTTACTATTAAAGGTAAAATAGAACTTCCGGTAGAAAAGCCCAAGAAAAAAGGGAAGCCAGTTGCTTCTTCTGATGAAAAGAGGAAGAAAAAGAAAAAGAAAAAATTGGTGAGAAACCCCAAGGTTGGACAATCCTCAAATGACAGAGAGGGTCAGAATAATAATAATAACAACGACCGGAACAATAATAATAACAACCGGAATCAGAACAATAACAACAACCGGAACAATAATAATAACAACCGGAACCAGAATAACAACAACAATCGGAATCAAAATAATAACAACAACCGGAACAATAATAATAACAACCGGAATCAGAACAATAACAACAACCGGAACAATAATAACCGAAATCAAGGGAATCGTCGGGATAGAAGAAATAGAAAAAACAATAACAATGCTCCCGAGAAAACTGAGATTTCAGCAAAACAAATTCGTGATCGTTTAAAAGCCACAATGGCTCAGGTTCAGGGCTCAGGATCAGCGCACGGGTCAGGAGGTCGTAGTAAAGCTAAGGCCATTAAGAAGCAGAAGAGAAAAGAAGCTGCCGAAGGAGAAGATCAACAAACTTCAAAAATATTAAAAGTAACTGAATTTATTTCAGCCAACGACTTAGCATCTTTAATGGATGTATCAATTAATGAAGTAATTTCTTCTTGTCTAAACCTTGGAATGTTTGTATCTATTAATCAACGTTTAGATGCAGAAGCGATCAAATTCATTGCCCTCGAATTTGAATATGATGATGTGGAATTCATCAGTACTGAGGAAGATGTGAAGATGGAGGAAGAAGAAACTCCTGATCGTGACGAGGACTTAAGTGAAAGAGCGCCTATCGTGACCATTATGGGACACGTTGATCACGGTAAAACGTCTTTACTGGATTATATTAGAAGCAGTAATGTAACAGATTCCGAATCAGGAGGTATTACTCAGCACATTGGTGCTTATGATGTAGTAACTGAAGGTGGCAAACGTATTGCATTCCTTGATACACCTGGTCACGAAGCTTTTACAGCGATGCGTGCTCGTGGAGCAAAACTTACTGACGTAGTAATTCTGGTTGTAGCTGCTGATGACCGCGTGATGCCTCAAACAAAAGAAGCAATCAATCACGCCAAAAACGCAGGAGTGCCAATCGTAATTGCTATTAACAAGGTAGATAAAGAAACGGCTAATCCTGATAAGATTCGTGGAGAACTTGCTAGTGAAGGAGTAGAAGTAGAGACTTGGGGAGGTAAATACCAAGACCAGGAGATTTCTGCTAAAACAGGCTTGGGGATTCCTGAATTGTTGGAAAAAGTATTGCTTGAAGCAGAATTATTAGAATTAAAGGCTAATTCAGATAAAAAAGCTTCTGGAACTGTAGTAGAAGCTTCTCTTGATAAAGGAAAAGGTTATGTAACTACTGTATTGGTACAAGCTGGTACTATGAAGGTGGGAGATGTAATCTTGGCTGGTTCTCACTACGGAAGAGTAAAAGCAATGTCTGATCACTTGGGACGTCGCTTGAAGAAAGTTGGCCCTTCTACCCCGGTTCAGGTACTAGGATTGAACGGAGCCCCACAATCAGGTGACTTGCTCAAAGTAATGGAAAATGAGCGAGAAGCCAGAGAAATTGCTAACAAGCGAGAGCAAATCCAACGTGCACAAAAAATTAGAGCAACCAAAGGGTTAACGCTTGAAGATATTAGCCGTCGTCGTTTACTAGGTAACTTCCAGGAACTGAAAGTAATCGTTAAAGGTGACGTGGATGGTTCGGTAGAAGCACTTTCTGATTCTTTATTGAAACTTTCTACTGAAGAAATTGCAGTAAGAGTAATTCATAAAGCAGTTGGGGGTATCTCAGAAGCGGATGTTCAATTAGCGATCGCATCTGAAGCCATTATTATTGGTTTCCAGGTAAGGCCTTTCAATAAGGCCAAAGTACTGGCAGAGCAAGAAGGTGTGCAAATCAAGCTTTACTCTATTATCTACAATGCCATCAATGATGTGAAGGATGCAATGGAAGGTATGTTGGCGCCTAAGTTTGAGGAAGTAATTGTAGGTAACATTGAGATTCGTGAGACATTCAAGATTTCCAAAGTGGGTACGATTGCAGGTTGTTATGTATTGGATGGATACATCAAGAAGAACAACAAAATACGCATCATACGTGACCATACAGTAATCTATGAAGGTGAACTTGCTTCATTGAAACGTTTCAAAGATGACGTACAAGAAGTGAAATTTGGCTACGAATGTGGATTGAGTGTTAAAAACTTTAACGACATTTTGGTAGGCGATATCATTGAAAGCTTTGAAGAACGAGAAATTAAGCGTACCCTTAAATAGGTATACTTCAAATAAATAGAATATAAAGGTTGGCTAACAAGTCAACCTTTTTTTATGCGCTTTTTTATCTACTTACCTATACACTTTTTTAGTACCTATCTATTTTGAGTGAATTTTAACAACTTTCCCATTTGTACTCACTACTTATCACTCAAAAAATTTTAATTTTGTTTAAAGAAATAAAACTTTTACAGAAAAACTACAACACAGTTTTTATTCATGGAATATCGAATAGAGAAAGACACAATGGGCGAGGTAAAAGTACCTGCCGATAAATATTGGGGCGCTCAAACGCAGCGTTCTCGCGAAAACTTTGCTATTGGTGACAACCGTATGCCTATGGAGGTAATACGTGCTTTTGCCGTTTTGAAAAAGGCTGCAGCACTTACGAATAGTGCTTTGGGGGTTTTGCCAGCAGAAAAAGCAGAATATATTGGTAAAGTATGCGATGAAATATCTAATGGTGAGCTAGATGAACAATTTCCGTTGGTTGTATGGCAAACTGGTTCGGGTACTCAATCAAACATGAATGTAAACGAAGTAGTTGCTAATCGAGCCCATGTACTTAAAGGAGGGCAACTAACCGACCAAGAGAAGTTTATCCACCCAAATGATGACGTCAATAAATCACAGTCATCTAATGATACCTTCCCTACTGCTATGCATATTGCTGCTTACAAAATGGTGGAACGCCACTTACTTCCCAAAGTGCAGCAGTTGCGTAATACCCTTCAGCAGAAGGCAATTGCTTTTAAAGATGTAGTAAAAATCGGTCGTACCCACTTTATGGATGCTACTCCCCTTACCTTAGGGCAAGAATTTTCAGGGTATGTTGCTCAAATTGATTTTGCTATCAAAGCCATTAAAAACACCCTTGAGCACCTAAGTCTTTTAGCATTGGGAGGTACTGCTGTTGGTACAGGGCTAAACACACCCGAAGGCTATGCCGAAATGGTCGCTAATAAAATTGCAGAGCTCACAAACCTTCCTTTTCAAACGGCTCCTAACAAATTTGAGGCACTTGCAGCCCATGATGCAATTGTGGAAACATCAGGTGCACTTAAGCAATTGGCAGTAAGTTTGATGAAGATAGGAAATGACATCCGCATGTTAAGCTCTGGACCTCGTTGTGGTATTGGTGAAATTATTATTCCAGCCAATGAGCCAGGTTCATCTATTATGCCAGGAAAAGTAAACCCTACCCAGTGTGAAGCCTTAACAATGGTTTGTGCACAGGTAATGGGTAATGATGTTGCCGTTTCGGTAGGAGGCGCTACCGGACATTTTGAGCTGAATGTTTTTAAGCCAATGATGATTTATAATTTGTTGCACTCTGCCCGTATTTTGGGAGATGCCTGTGACTCATTTGATCGCAATTGCGCAGTAGGTATTGAGCCAAACCACCAAAACATTAAGGAAAATCTAGAAAATTCTTTGATGTTGGTAACAGCTTTGAATACCCACATTGGTTACGAAAATGCAGCCAAAATTGCTAAAAAAGCTTATAACGAGAATAGCACTTTGCGTCAGGCTGCCATCGATTTAGGATTACTCACCAGCGAACAATTTGACGAGTGGGTAGTTCCAGAAAATATGATTGGAAGTCTCAAGAAGTAAATTTATTAAAATTTGCACTTACTTTTGACGTTATGTCCTTACAAACGAGGGAGTTAAGTTTCTTACTTCCTCGTTGTTGATATTATAAAATTAATTATAATCGATCTCATGAAGTTTATGACTAAATGTATACTATTGAGTATGCTCATCGGACTAGTGGTGGTGAATACTCAAGCCCAGGAGCTCTCAAAAGCTGAAAAGAAAGCACTGAAGAAAGAAGCCAAGGATTTGTATAAAAACCCTGCTAAACTCAAGATTCTAAAGGATGCTAAAGATAAGGCGAATCAAGAGTTGGAAAGTAACAAAAAGGAAATCTTGAAGCTGAAAGCAGCTCAGCATGACTTCGAACAAAGAGAGTCGGTAATGCTGAGTACAATTGATAGTCTTAGCGCTCGCCTAAAAAGAGCTAAAGATAAAATCAAAGAATTAGAAAACCGTAAACCCGTGGCCGCAGCTAACCCAACAGTTTCTACTGGTACAGTAGCAGGAGTTGTGTTTAAAGTACAAGTTGGTGCTTACAAAGGTGGTAGTATTGGTACCAGCAATGGAGGTACGGACTATACCAACGAAAACGCTGATGGTTATAATAAGCACTTATTGGGCTCTTTCAAACAATATCAGCCTGCAAAGTCTTTTGCCGATCATTTGGAACGTTTAGGCATTAAAGGAGCTTGGGTAGTGGCCTTTAAGGATGGTAACCGTATCAGTATTAAAGAAGCACTGGGAGGCACCAGTTCTGACACGCCTAAAAAAGACGAAGTTAACACCGACGGAGGTAAATAACTGTTTATTAAGCTAAACACCAGAATTAATCACTCATTAACCTCTATACTTATGATGAATCGTGCATTTTCTTTACTAATTATTTTGCTATTAGTAGGAGTTGTTACACCAATCCAGGCTCAAAAAGATAAAGATCCTGCTAAAATGTCTAAAAAGCAGTTGCGTAGGGCTTTGAAACGTTACTATAAAAACCCCGCAAGCTTTAAAGAATTCAAACAAAAAATTGAAGATAAAGAGACAAAATTAGCAGATCTTGAAAAACAACTTCAGGCTCCAATCAATACCGAGAAAATTGACGCAGAGATAGCCGCTAAAAACAAGGAGGAGCAGACGTTGAGAGCTGAAATAGAACGCCTAAAAAACGAAAAGAAAGAAACCAAAAAGGTCATAAAGAAAGAAACCAACGAGCAAGGCACGATTTATAAAGTACAAGTAGAAATTACTGATAATGATTTGTACAAGGAAATTGTGCAAGGCGAGAAAAAAGCAGTTTTTACGGGTGATTTAGATAACGATGGCTTAAAAAAGTATACTTTGGGATACTTTAATGATAAAACAGAAGCTGAAAAGTTTGTAAAGATACTGAATGAGCTATTTATCAAAGCAGCCAAGGTTGTTACTTATACTGACGGAAAAAGAATTGACTAATATTTACAAAAGCACCTTATGATGACATCTCACAAACTTCGCCCTTTATTGTTGACTTTCGCCGTTCTCTGGAGTTCATCACTATTGTATGCTCAGAAGCTTTCCAAAGCCGAGAAAAAAGCGCTTAAAGCTGAGGTAAGAAAGCTTAATAGTAATTTAGAGAAATTTCGCATAATGTTATCAGCCGAAGCATCATTGGATAAAAAGATTAAAGAAAAGACAGTATTAATTACAGATAAGCGCTCTGAAGTTGATAAGAAACAAAAAGAGTTACGTGATAAGAAATTGCTCATACAGCAGCTGAAAGATGAAATAAAGGAATTACGTAAAAAACAAAAAGAAGTAAATGCCACTCCTCAACGTACCAAAATTACCGCAGCAGATACTACTTTTAAGGTTATAATTGGCTCTTATACATCAAAAAACTTCAGTGAGTTTGCCAATAAGCATAAAAACTTTATCATTGAACCCTATGTAAACCCCAATGATAATAAAACTTATTATCGTTATTGTTTAGGCTATTTTACAAGCTATTGGGAAGCTCTGTATTTTAAAAAATACATTGCCAAAGTAATGAATAAAGACAAGGAGCAACACCAACCTTATGTGGTAGGATATGCTGATAATAAAATTATTATCGATGTTCGGGATATTTTAGAGAAATTAGGACTCTAGATCGCTTTTTAACTTAGAAGTCATCTCGACCTCTTATTAAATATAAACCCCAATGAATCAATTGATTCATTGGGGTTTATATTTATAGCGTATTCGCTCTCAAATTATTTTTTAGGCTTTTGGCAAAATAATAAGCTTGTATTGTCTGTTTTCCAGTGATAACCATAAGTAAAGTCTAATTTCTTTACAGTTTTATCAGTTTGGAATGCATTGCGTAAGTCTGCCTGATAGCCACTTTTAAAATCAGATACTGGGCGAGCATATTTACCATATAGTTGTACGTTCCAGCCTTGTTTCTTGTAATAACTATAAGGCACTCCTGTATCATCTTGTAACACTGCAGAGCTTTCGTCCAAAATGATGTTACGAATGGTGGTAAAAATCTCATAGTGAGGCAGATAAGACGCTGATTTAGTCAAAGTAATTTTCTTATCAAAGCTTTTGATAAAGTCAATAAAGTGCTTTTTCTTTTCTACAAACTTTTCCTGAATATCAGAACCAAAGTAGTAAATATTCTGAGATTTGGTTTTGCCCTTGCCAATGAATTCAATGTGTAATAAGGTACGGTCCTTATCAGTTGGTACTGTAATAGGCACTATCTTGCGATTACCCTGAGTATCAAATACAATTCGCTCTACTTTCACGATTTTGCTTCCGGTTCTGGCCAAGAAGATTGACATAAGCGGTAATACTCCTTTTAAAGAAGCAGTATTCAAATCACCGCTCATATAGCTTGTGATAAAATAGTTTCGCTTTAATAACTCCGCCAAAGCCTCACGAGAGCGATAAAAATATTGCTTCATGAATTTTTTATCATCTGCCTTGAAAGTAGGCAATTCTCCAATAGGCTCTAGACCAAACATGAGGTAGTTATCACAGTTGGGGAAATACAAAAACGCATTTAGAAAATCAGGCCCACTGAAGGGGTAAAATAAGTTGTGTTGTTCTTTGTTCAAATGCCCTATCTCTTGGTCTCTCCAAGGACGAATCTTATTTAAACGATTCTGGTCCAGTTGATTCCAACTCTCACTCAATAACTTGATATGCTCTTGGCCTTCTGGACTGGTAAACAAAGCATCCATACCACCTTTGTCGTCAATGTCTAATCCAGCCATGAGGTAAGCCTTGGCTGTAAGTGCAGCATCTGGTTTTACATTGGAGACAACCTCTGTTTTACTTGTACTATCGGTTTTGGTAGAATCTGTTTTAGCAGTACTTGTGGTATCTGTACCAGTTTCCTTACCACTTTGTTGGCTATCGCAAGCTGTAAATCCTAGCATACCAACTAGCAATCCCAAAGTGATATATTTTTGTAGTAGTTTCATCGATTTGAAAAAATTATTTTTGTTTAAAGGCCAAAATTACGCTGGTATTATCCGTATTCCAATGATACCCATAAGTAAAGTTCAAAGGTTTTGCTGTAGAATCATCAGCAAAGGCCTTTTTGAGCTTAGGCTGATAGGTATATTTGCCAAAATCGGCAATAGGCCAATTGTATTTACCATATAGTTGTACTTTCCAGCCTTGTTCTTTGAGTACCTCATAACGTACACCAGTATCGTCTTGCAACACTGCTTCGGTATCGTCTAAAATCAAGTTTCGCATTACTTTAAACTGCGACTCATGCAAGGTGTATTGACAGGATTTGACAAATGAAATTTTATTTGGGAAGTTTTTAATAAATTTGGATAGCTCCATTTTCTTAGGCATTTCTGCATCACGTACATCAGTACCAAAGTAGTAGATCTTTTGCGATTTGGTTTTGCCTTTACCTAAAAACTCTACCATAAGGCCTACTACTGAAGTTTTTGGATTCAATTTTTCTGACAATGGAAAAGATTTAGGAGTGCCATCAGACTGGAGTTGGATTTTTTCCACCTTTACGATTTGGTTGTTGGTACGTGCCAAAAAGGTAAGCATCAGAGGAACTACTCCTTGCACATTAGAGTTAAGTTCACTGCCCATGATGGTGGTGATGAAATAGTTTCGTTGAAAGATTTCTCCCAGAGCATTGCGTACACTACCTAAATAATTTGTAACAAAACCTGCTTTTTCCTGAGAGAAGTCAGGTAGGTTACCGACTTTTTCTAAACCAAACATAAGATAGTTATCACAATTTGGGAAAAACTCATAAGCATTGATAAAATCAGGGCCACTGAAAGGATAAAATAAATTATGAGATTCGCCATTGAGTTTAACTAACTCGGTACCTCGCCAGGTACGCATTTTTTTCAAACGTGCATTTTCCAATTTACCCCATTGCTGCCCAAAAGCATTCATATGATTTTTAGCACCAGACTGATCAAACACGCTATCCATCCCTGCTTTATCATCTGGAGTTAGTCCAGCAAATAAATATGCATGTGCGGTAAGTTTAGCATCTACCTTAGGAGCTTGAGGTTGAGGAGTATTTGCTTTGGCAGAGTCTTGGGTGGTATTGGTGGTGGTATCTTGGGTATTTGAGGTTTGATTGGTTTCGCCTCCTCCCCCACAGGCTTGTATGGCCAATAATACAATGAGTGCAATCCATCCTTTAGCACCTGAATGGAATACTTCGTAGTAGTTTTTTTTCATTGTTGTTTTTAGATAAGATTTTAAGTAACAGTCTACGGTCAATAGTCTCACAGTTGACAGTCTACCTCCCTTTATAGACATTGGTAATGCAAATTAAGCAAGTTATGACTAATTGCACACACTGTATTGAAGATTGTATTCTTGCAAATTAATAGGTTTTTGGGAAGGGTTAGAATTTTTAAAGGAATAGAAAAACATTTTAACATTATCACTCCTGTTTATTGGCAATAGCCCTATTGCTATACATTTGATTATAACATGACCCAAATTGCGTAACATTTGGGCTAAACTGCAAAAAGCAAGTAACTTATAGCAGCTACATTTGTACCATAAGCTAAATCAATAACAAATCAACTAAAAGGCATTCAGAAAAGCTGGTTGATTTATGTTTTTAAACATTGCAAAACAACAGTATTATGGTACACAACATTTCACCTGATTTCCCTTATGAGTCTAAGTATTTAAATATTTTTGGGTCTAATATGCACTATGTTGAAGAATATGTAGATGAATCTAACCCAGATCAATTGACTTTTCTTTTTCTACATGGCAATCCTACTTCTTCTTATTTATGGCGAAATATCATTCCTTATGTTGAAGGACTTGGTAGGGCTGTAGCACCTGATTTGATTGGTATGGGTAAATCTGACAAACCCGCCATTGACTATACTTATAAAGATCATTATCGCTACCTCAATGAATTTATTAAGCAAAAGAATCTTAAAAATATAGTATTGGTTATTCACGACTGGGGTTCTGGTTTGGGATTTAGCTATGCGGCTCAAAACGAAGAAAATATTGTAGGTATCGCATTTATGGAGGCTGTTACTAAAGCACTATCGTGGAAAGATGCCAGTTTCTTAGAACGTATTTTATTCAAAAGATTCAGAAACGAAAAAAAGGGTCACAAAATGATTGCGGTCAATAACTTTTTCATCAAGCAGTTTCTTTTCAAACTAGGTACCAACAGAAAACTTACCGAGGAAGAAAAAGCACATTATGCAGCTCCATATCCAACTGTAGAAAGTCGTAAGCCCATTAGAGTTTGGCCTAAAGAAATTCCTTTTGATGGCCCGTCTGCCAGCAATTGGGCAACCATTAACAGCTATGCTCAGTGGTTAGAAAAAACGACTATTCCTAAGTTGCTATTGTATGCAAAACCAGGAATGATATTGAAGAAAAAGGAAGTAGAGCGCATCAAAAAGAGTTATAAAAGATTGGATGCCGTTTATGTAGGCAAGGGAAAGCATTATATTCAGGAAGATGTTCCTCATGAAATTGGTAGAGCCTTAAAAACTTGGGCTAGAAAACTCAAGACGCCTTTTAATACAAGCAATACGATTGAATCAATCCTAAAAAATTAAAGCCAAATTGTCCTCTTGAAAAAACTTCGGGAGGGCTTTTTTCATTTATACCAGATTAAAACATCTAAGGATGCATCACTTTTAATACTTTTTTGTTCATCTATGCCCACCTTGAAATTTAGTACCTGTTACTGACAATGGCACTGGTACGGAAATGAAGAGAAACCCCAGAATAAATTATCTCTAAAAAATAAATAGGCAATTAATTTTAGTATAAACTATCCATTTGACCTAAACCAAAAACTGATTGTCTCCTTTCCTACATCAGGACAACCCCTCTTTTAATTAATGTACTGGCATAGAGGTTTTTATAATTATTCCTTGCTTTTTCTATCCAGGTCTACTAAGAAAAGTACAAGTATGCTACTCAATACATAACAAGTTTGTTACTTATTATACTAAACTGCTTCCTCAAAGTACAAAGCCAAGGTTTTAGGTAGAATGAACGGTTTGCAAAAGAACGGTCTCAATCATATAAAAACATTAGATTAATTTGATGCTGTGGCGTAAAGAGGGAGAACAAAATATTTACTCAAAACAACAAGCATCATGAAACAAAATTACGATTCATTAATCCTTCTACCCTTGCCTAATATCAGTACCCCTTTTCCTCGATTACCCCAAACAAAACTATCGCCATCCACAGTTTTTGGGCTTTCATTGGGAAACAATAACACTCCCTGGGTAGTCAAACCTCTTCAATCTATTACAAAATAACTATAACCAAAAGTTAGATAATCGCCTGATAAAGCATCAAGTAAGCGTATGTTCAAAACTAGTTCACTGTTTTATTTTCTAAGGTAAAACAGTGCTTGTCATTCAACTCGATGAAATAATAAGCTATGATTAATTTATCCTTGAAGACAAAACTTCAACATACTCAAGTGTACAAGTAAGCTCTCTCCTCATTAAGTTCTTTGACCTGTTATAACCTTTGGTTTTCACTATTGGACAAATGAACTAATAAAAGAAAGCAAAAGCATCACATTATTTCCTTTCATACCTCCACCTTATTCGATACTTGGAAGGTATGTGAGGTTGCATCCAAATAATGGCACTTCCTCTAAAAAACTTGACTGTTTTTTTGTGATTACTTACTCAGATCTCAAACACAAATCACTGTATATCAACAAATTAAAAACACTACATGTCATCACAGGCTTAGTAATGGTCAAGTAATGCCTGCATCTTTTTCGATGACAAACCCGACTTGCATTAGTTCCCTGACTCAAAAAAAATAGATTCCCATGACATTCGAAATCATTTGGAAAAAACACCAACCGGAGTTACTAAACTTTATTAAAACAGGCACCTACGATAAGGCAACAATTAATGATGTTCTACAAGAAGTAGGAATAAAACTATACCTCGCTTTGAAGAAGCAACAACCTATAAAAAATTATCAAACATGGCTGTTTCAAGTAGCTAAAAACACGATGGTAGATTTTTACCGTGAGAAACAGAGACACCCTTACCTTCAAGCTGATTTATATTCAGAAAACACTGATAACGAAACGGTTACCTCTGATATTAACGATTTACTTGGTTTTATCATACAGACATATTTGCCCCAGGAATATGGTACTCCTTTATACCTAGGTGATATAGAGAGAGTTCCGCAAAAGATTGTTGGATACATCTTAGGATTAAGCTTACCTGCTACCAAATCACGCATCCAAAGAGCAAGAAAAAAGCTCAAGGAAGTGCTAATGGACTTTTTCGAAATACAACAAAATAACAAAGGTGAAATACTTGATTTTCAGGTAAAAACAAATGTGATGCTACCTGAAGAGCTCTTACAAGAAATGAGGAGGCTCAATTTTTTTGGGTAAATCCTGCATCTTTTTACGAGTTGTTTGTGACTAAAGCAGCAGTATAATTTACCAAGCATAAATTCACAGATAAAAAAGTTTACCTATCTCTTTTAAAAGAACCTAAAAAAGGTCCTATAACCTGATTTGACCTCTTTTTAATTTCTCGGCAGGTTCACTTACTGTCAATTTGCCTGGGTAAACTTATTTAACAGGAAATAATTATTTCTGATCAACAACACCTCTGAAAAGGTTGACAAGTCACTTACTCTCAAAGGAGTAATGACTACTACTATAAATTCAATTTTTAGCTCTAAATACAACACAAAACATGAAAACATCCTACATTCTTTTATTCTGGCTTATGACCTGCTACTTGGGTATATTACAAGTACAAGCTCAGAATCAACAAATCACTGATTATCAATTCGGTGCTTCACAAGGAATCTATATTCCGCTCAGTAATGCTACTCCACTTCCAGAAGTGAACAAAGACAATGGTTTCGAGAATAATTTACCTATAGGCTTTAGCTTTAGATACGCAGGAAGCAATTATAATAGGTTTGCAGTCTCTTCTAATGGCTTTATAACGCTGGGAGCATACATTACTGATTTAGATCAATCATATCCTTTCAATGCACTCATTTTAGAGTTGAATGGAAAACGCCCCGTCATTGCACCATTATGGGATGACTTGGATATGTCGAGTGGTTCGGTGTCTTATAAAACTGAAGGTATTTCTGGCAATCAAGTGCTCACCATAGAATGGTTAAACGCTCAATGGAACAATCAGGGAAATGATGCAGCCATCAGCTTTCAAGTAAAGCTGTATGAAATTGGTGGTAAAATAGAGTTTACCTATCGCCAGGAAGCAGGGGCTATATCTGATCCCAGTGCTTCCATAGGTATTACCCGCCCAAGCACCTGTAGTGTTGATTACTTGTTACTCGATAATGCTTCTGATACCCCTATTCTAAGTCATACAAACGCGACTCATAACATTAGCACCAAACCTGCTAATGGGCAGGTATACAGTTTTTCTTTACCTTCTCCTGTATTGAAAGTAGTCGAAAAAACACCTAATGGATCACTAGAAGTAGATAGTCGTACACTGGGGTTTGGTCTTCTCAGTGGCCAGAACTCTGTTACTAAAATCATTACCATTGAGAACAAGGGAAACCTTCCTTTAGAATTAAGCAATATCAGTCTTATGGGTGATGGATTCTCAATAGAAGGTAGTATACCCAATACCATTGCGCCTGGAGACAGTGCTGAGGTTATGCTTAAATATGATTACAATGAAAATAATGATGGGAAACTATGTTTTAATACCAATGACCCTTTGAACAGGTACGAGTTCATGTTCCTCAAGGGGTTCCAATTCCCTCGTTTTGCGGCCGCAAGTGGTACATTCATTCCTTTGTTTAATGCCACCAATGCCAATATTAGTACTAACTCACTCATCGCGGGTTTAGCAAAGAATATAAACATTGGCTTTGACTTTAATTATTTAGGGCAAACTTATAGTCAAATTGACATTGCTGCCGATGGATATTTAGTCTTAGGGGGTAGTTTTTCCAGCATCTCTTTTCCTAACAACAACCTGTTCAATTTTGCAGGAATTCCTATCATTGCACCATTATGGGATGACTTGGATATGTCAAACGGGGTGGTATCTTATAAAACCGAAGGTTACTTTGGCAATCATGTGTTAACCGTAGAATGGCTCAATGCCACCTGGAACGATCAGGCAAGTGGGCCAGGTATTAGTTTTCAAGTAAAATTATACGAAGCCGACGGAAAAATTGAGTTTATTTATAATCAGGAAGCAGGTGTATTGTCAAACCCAAGTGCTTCTATTGGCATTACCAGTACTGGTAATGGAAACACTGGTTATGTATCGCTCAATAATGCCTCTGATACTCCAACAATAAGCTCTACGATTGAGAACCGTAAAATTAATACCAAACCCGCCAACGGACAAATCTATACCTTTTTTTCGCCCAACCCTGTATTGAAAGTAGTTGAGAAAACGCCTAATGGGTCACAAGAGGTAAATTATAGTACAGTTGGATTTGGCATCTTCAATGGCCAGAACTCGGTTACCAAGACCATTACCATTGAAAATGAAGGAAGCCTGCCATTAGAATTGAGCAATATCAACCTCACAGGTGATGGGTTTTCCATAGAGGGTAATATGCCCAATACCATTGCTCCAGGAAGTAGTGCCGACATAACACTTAAGTATGATTATAATGAAAATAATGAGGGTCAGATACGGTTTAATACTAATGATCCTGATAACCTTTACATGTTTATGCTTCTCAAAGGGTTTTTACTTCCGCAATTTACGGCAAGCAGTGGCACATTTACCCCTTTGACCAATGCCACCAACGCTAATCTTAGTAATAACTCAATCTTAACAAGCTTAGCAAAGAATATTAATATTGGCTTTAACTTTAATTACTTAGGTGAAAGCTATGATCAGCTTGATATTGCAGCCGATGGATATTTAACCTTAGGAGATAATATTTCCAGTATCT
The DNA here is from genome assembly GCA_001890965.1 of marine bacterium AO1-C. GTDB lineage: Bacteria > Bacteroidota > Bacteroidia > Cytophagales > Microscillaceae > Microscilla. The sequence goes on from MLAY01000012.1 coordinate 24,471, forward strand.
CTTTCTCTGGTAATAGTCTATTTAATTTTGCCGGAAACCCTATCATTGCTCCTTTGTGGGACAACCTGGATATGTCGAGTGGGGTGGTGTCTTATAAAACAGAAGGTACTCCTGGCAATCAGGTTTTCACTGTAGAATGGCTCAATGTCCAATGGGGCAGCCAAGCAAGTGCGGCAGACATTAGCTTTCAGGTAAAGCTATATGAAGCTGATGGAAGAATTGAGTTTATTTATCAGCAAGAAGCTGGAGTCCTGTCAAACCCAAGTGCTTCTATAGGCATTACCAGTACTGGCCGCGGTAATACTGGCTATTTGTCACTCAATAATGCTTCTAATGCTCCAATTGTAAGCCACATCATCGAGAATCGTAACATCAATACCAAACCTGCTACTGGGCAAACATATACTTTTACCCCTAATTTACCTACAATTCTCACTATTGACAGTTTTACTCCTAATCAGGCAATGGAAGGTACAACTGTTACTATTACAGGAAGCAATTTTAGCTCAATAGTGGCAAACAATACGGTTAAATTCAATGGAGTAGCGGCTATTGTCACCTCAGCCACAGCTACCGAAATTCAAACCTCAGTACCTACAAATGCCACAACGGGTAAAATTACCGTAGAAGTGGATGGTAAAACGACTACTAGTGCCAACGATTTTGTTGTAATTCAGCCATCATCTCCTCCTACTATTACAGGTTTCACTCCAAATCAAGCTTCTGTGGGTACCAACGTTACCATTACGGGAACCAATTTCAGCAATAATCCATCTACCAACATAGTACGATTTAATGGAATACTGGCTACTGTCACCTCAGCAACTCCTACTCAAATTCAGACTTCGGTACCCACAGGAGCTACCACGGGAAGAATTACTGTAGAAGTAGGTCTTGAGACTGCTACCAGCACGACTGATTTCATCGTTACTTCTCTCCCTACTGTTACAAGCTTTTCCTCCAATGAGAACCAGATACATAGCAATGTCACCATTAAAGGCACAAACTTTAGTCCCATTGCAACAAATAATACAGTCAAGTTTAATGGAACTGTTGCGACAGTAATCTCGGCCACAGCTACCGAAATTAAAACTTCGGTACCTACAAATGCCACGACAGGTAAAATTACTGTGGAGGTCCACGGTAAAACGGCTACCAGTGCTAATGATTTTACTATCTCTACTTCTGCAGCCACTTCATTACCAGATAAACTAAAGCGCACTCAATTAATGCTTTTTCCTAATCCAGTGAATGATGATTTGACGATAGAAGTAAAAGGGAAAATCAGCAATTCTCAGGTAAAAATCAAGGTATTAGATCAACAAGGAAAAACGGTATTGTCAAGCAAAAAAAACTTGGTGAATGGACACTTAACATTGCCAATGCAGACTTTACCCTCAGGAACCTATTTGGTAAAAATTAGCCTCGGACACGAAACTGTCATACGTCGAGTAGTGAAGCTTTAATTAAACAACAACAATCATAAAGGATGTTGTCTAAATATCTCTTAGCCCTTTTGACAACTCAAGAGGGCTTTTTATTTACGCCAAATCCACACATCTGGATAGGCTCCTTTCAAAGCTTTCTTAGCTACCAAAGCTGACTCTCTAGCCTGATACCCCCGTCCAAAAGTTACCCTAAAACGCTTGGCACTTTGTAACATTTGCGCCTTGTCGAAACCCTCTTTTTGTAAAGCTGTCATTTTACGTTTTGCTACTGTCTGGCTGGTATAACTACCCGCAATCAAGAAATAACGAGACAACGTTCGTTTCTTTACTTTTGGGGGCTGAGGAGCTTTAGGTTTTGCCTGCTTTTGTTCTTTTGGTTGTTTCTGTACAATTTTCACCTGAGGTTTTCCTTGCCTAATTTGTTCCCAATCAAGGTAAATAAATTTACCTGCATTTTGGATGGGTTCATCGGCCTCGAACCTTATTCCTGCTACATCTTTAAACACTCGGGCAATGGTGTAAAGCCAGGTATCGCTTTCGTAACCCACATAAATGATATGAAAATCGTATAGGTTTTCCCGAGCTGCCCGAAAGTACAAATCTCGACGAATACCTTTACAAAAAGCGTGGTAAGCTTCCCTTAAGTTCTTGTACTTACGATTACGCCAACCAGGTCGGGCATTATACACTGGCAAGCCATTAGGCATTAATTTATTTTGCCAGTGAAAGGCCATTGGGTTATTGTACCATCGCGGAAAAGAACAACTTCCTAAGCCACTTTCACTCACCATAATGGCAGTTAAAAACAATGGATTCACTTGGTAGGCTTTAGTGACTGCTATAATTTCCTGAGCCATTTGGATCGGGGTTAATTTGGGCTGTTGGTCTACTCGCTCCAAAAAATACAGTGACTGTGGAAAATAATCTCCTAAAAAGGCAGCCAGACGTTGAGCAAAAGCTGGGTTGTAATAATCAATAGATGTTGATTGTTGGTAGTTGGAGGTTTGGTATTGGTAAAAGCTATGCTGGACATTTTTTTGGGCAATAGTATCTTGTGTTTGTAGTGCGCTGGCAGGTAATACACAACGAAAACCAATATCAAAATTGTAATTGCTGGGTGCCGAAAATGTTTTATAGTCAATTTGCAAAAATGCAGGGCTAATACTACCCCAACCCCCTCCTTTCAACATTTTTGTACGGTTTAGTTGTAGCCAGTCATCGCACCAATGCCAAATGTTACCACTCATTCCTCTCACGCCCCAGGCATTTGCCTGTAATTCCTGCACCTTAGCCAAACGCCACCAATTGCCCTTTTTAACTCCTCGTTCATCATCATAATTGGCCAAAGTTGGACTAAAATCATTCCCCCAAGGGTAAAGTGCTTCACTTTTGTCAGCTCGAGCAGCCCTTATAAACTGTGCTTCAGAAGGTAAACGATATCCATTGGCTTGTGGATCCAGCTTCCATCCAGGGTATCCCCAACTATCGGGCGTAGTAGTTGGTACATATGCTGGGGTTAAGCCTTCTTTTTTGCTTCGCCAATTGCAATAATCGGCGGCATGGTACCAGTTTATCCCCGTCACGGGTTGGTCATTTATATTATAGGTTGCCTCATCCCAATAAGCAGCAATGGTTCCTCCAGCTTCTACATAAGCTTTAAAATCGCGATAAGTCACTGGGTCGATGTCTATGTAAAAAGCTGGGCTATCGCTAACAGAGGAAATCAATACCATTTTTTTTACCCCTTGATAAATCTTGGGCAAGTTTCGGTGTTCTGAGGAGGAAATTCCTTTGCCACAGCCAGTCAGAAATAACCACCACCCTATTACGAACAAATATCTGGTATTTTGATAAACCCACTGCATTTTGCAAATCTATCATCTTTGAGCAAAACTGCAAGTAGTCATATAATCTCCAATGACGCTATTCAGACGGGTTTTACCTTTAATAGTGCCCAAAAGGTTAGTAAGAACTGATTTTTAACAGTTGGTCTAAAAAAGAACTTTTGCAAGAACCTTTTTCTTAAAAAACGATTAATTTTGTTAGGAAGCCAGAATTAAAAAGCCTGACTTATAAGCAATCATATTCATTGGATTGCTTCATCTTAGGTTAAATGGTTGAGCATTCAACCATTTAAACCTTTAAATTTCTATTTTATTCTATTTAAGACGTATCTTCCACTTTTGGAATCAGATTTAAACTATGCCAATTAATTTATTAAAACAATATCAGTCAAAATCACATCGCATCGGGCTACACGCGTTGTTTTGGGTAAGTTATGTCTTATTCTTTACAATACTGTGGGGAAGCTACGATGATGAATATTGGCCAGAACTCAAGATTCAAATGATGTTTCTACCAGGCCGAATGATGATTGTTTATCTAGGGCTGTATTTTCTGGTTCCCCGCTATTTATTGCAACGGAAGTATCTACTATATGTACTATGGCTGATTCCAACTTCTGTATTTATTGGAATTCAGTTTCGTTTGTTGAGTTTCTACTTTTATTTTCCGATTTATGATCCAGACTTTGTCAAGGTAGTTTCTCAGACTACCGAAACAATGGTTACTTATGAAATTCCTGAATATGTATCCAACCCTTGGTTGTTTCACAAAATTATAAAATATGCTATTAGTCTCAATACAGTCATACTGTTGACTACAGGTTTAAAATTACTCAAAATTTGGTATCGGGATAAGCAAACCACCAAGCAACTTGAGAAAGAAAAACTGGAAGCAGAGCTTAAATTTTTAAAAGGGCAAATTCATCCTCATTTTTTGTTCAACACTTTGAATAATTTGTATGCCCTTACTTTGAAAAAAGATGAACACGCGCCCGAAATTGTATTGAAGTTGTCCGATCTGATGAATTACATGTTGTACGACACCAATACGCCTTATATAGATATTGAAAAAGAGATTAACTATATCAAAAATTATATCGCACTGGAAAAAATTCGCTATGGCAATCGGGTAGATATCTCATTTAACATTGCTGGACAAATTGCTGGAAATAAAATTGCCCCTATGCTGATTTTACCATTTGTAGAAAACAGTTTTAAACACGGTGTGAGTGGCGAAATAGAAAATGCCTGGATTACCATTGATTTATTAATTCAGGGAAATGCAATGACCTTAAAGGTAGAAAATAGCAAAAGCATAGAATATGTAAAACGTACTCAACGAGAGTATGCCAGTGGTATAGGGTTGGCCAATGTCAAAAGGCGTTTGGATTTATTATATAAGGATCAATACGAATTAAAAATATTTGATGATGAGCCATCCAGTTACCTGGTGGTGCTCAAATTAACGCTTTCTTCTTCGAATCAGTTGCTGGAAAATATTCAGTTTACCGAAGCTGCCAGCCAAAAGCAAGAGAGCCTTATAAATGACTAAAATAGTTTCAATCTAATAATATATACCAATACACGTTGCAAGTTTTCAAACTACAGGATACCTGTGTATTGGCAAAAGAAGAATAGTATGCCTAATTTGAAATGTTTAATTGTGGACGATGAACCACTGGCATTAGACATTCTGGAAACCTATATCAATAGAATAGATAGTCTGGACTTGGTAGCCAGGTGCAACAATGCCATTGAGGCATTTAACCTGATTCAGCAAAAAGACATAGACTTATTGTTTCTGGATATTCAAATGCCCAAGCTTACAGGAATTGATTTCTTGAAAAATATCAATAATCCGCCTCGTGTGGTGTTCACTACTGCTTATCGTGATTATGCCCTGGAGGGCTATGAACTGGATGCAGTGGATTACTTGCTCAAGCCTATTTCGTTTGAACGTTTTTTACGAGCAGTAAACAAGGTATCTCAAATGAATAGCCCAGCGCAGGTCACACCTATCCCTATGATGCCCGAATCCTCTAATTCTGGATACGATCAGGCTTTTATCTATCTGAAAGCTGATAAAAAGATGATTAAGTTTTTGCTCAAAGACATTCTCTATATTGAAAGTCTTAAGGACTATGTAAGAGTAAAAACTGCGTATAAGGAGGTAGTGGCTTACCAGAAAATTAGTTATCTGGAAGAAAAACTACCCGAAAACAAGTTTTTGCGGGTACATCGCTCTTTTATCGTAGCTATTGACAAAGTAGAAGCTTTTTCGGCAACACTTATCGAGATTCATGGAAAAGAAATCCCAATTGGGCGTAACTACAAAAATGTAGTACTCAAAGTATTGAATCAGAATAATTTATTGGGCGAAAATTAAGATTAGTTAGACATAAGTGATTCTTAAAAAAGGGGTATGAAGATAATCAAGTTTGATATTCAGCAGGGAATTTATCATTTCGAAACTGAATATTTGGACACTGAACTTCACGCCCATCCAGCAGTAGAAATCGTAATGGCTGAAAAAGGCACGTTTGACTTAAAGACTCCATTCTTTGAAGAATCAGCATTGCGTTTTGCCATTATTGATGCGCACACATTGCATCAAGTCACTGCCGATGCCTGTTGTATTAAGCTGCTCATGTTGGAAAGCTGTAATACCTTATTCAACAATCGTTTAAATCAATTGGGTATTGCTTTCACCCATGGTGTGTTTACTGCCCACACCAGTTCTGAGATCTTTCAACAATTGGAAACTTTTGGAAATAACCATTCATTATGGCTAACAACTGATGAACGGGTAAATAATTGTCTGCAAATATTCAGAGAGAACGACCTGGAGTATCAAGAAATGATCGAGTCGCTCAAAGCCATCACGTTTCTTTCTGAAAGTAGATTATCGCATCTGTTTAAAGAGCATGTAGGCATATCGTTGAAAAAATACCTGGTTTGGACAAAGTTAAAAAAAACGATTGCCTACTTGTTGCAAGAAGAAGCCAATCTCACCCAGTCCTCTCTTCAGGGAGGTTTTTATGATCAGGCACACTTTACCAAAGCCTTTAAAAACCTTTTGGGTATCAGCCCCTCCAAAGCTTATAATAGCAGAACCTTACAATTTCTTTTCCCTTCGGTATAGTTTCTTTGCATAAAAAAACAGCGAAATGAAACAAGAAATCAGAAAAGTAAACAAGCAAGATGTACAGGCCTTGAAGGAAGTAATAGATTCGGCAGAACTGTTTCCTTCAGAACTATTGGATGACATGATCAGTGATTACTTTAACAATCCATCCTCGCCACATATTTGGCTCACTAAGGAAGTGAATGACCAACCCGTGGCGGTAGTATATTGTGCTCCCGAATATATGACTGAAGGCACCTATAACCTCTATTTGATTGCAATACATGCCAAACATCAAGGTCAGGGAATTGGTGGAGAAATGATGCATTATCTGGAGGAACTACTTCGCCAACAAGGGCAACGTATCCTCTTGGTAGAAACCTCTGGTAACGCGGATTTTGAGCTTACTCGCAAGTTTTACCTCCAGCACAATTACACTCAAGAGGCCATCATTCGAGAATTTTATCAAAAAGGAGAAGACAAAGTCGTATTTTGGAAAAAGCTCAATTAAGTTTGTTCATCTTTCATTTCTTGTATGGCCTTGACAATGCAAGGCTATGCAATATTGTTTAATGTAACTATGTTAGGAAAAGAATATTGATCAACGATTTTAGAAGGAGGCTAACACCAGTGCCAGGAAACCCCATCAAGACCTCGAAATTCGTTGATCGCTATTTATTCATTTTATAAGATAAATGCTTCTCTCAATGACATGACCTAGTGGTAAGATCAAAGGTCTGATAGAAAAAGTTGGTCAATAAGTCATAAATGGCCTACCCTTCTGGGCATTGTCATTTTTACACATTGTTTGATTCCACTGCCAGCTCTCCACATACCATGCACTTATACCATCTCACCTTTACTTGCTCGGTGGTATAATCATCGTATACTTTCCATTCTGTTTTTTTGTGATGAAATTTATGGGGCTGTTTTTCAAAACACTTGAAGCAAAACTTAATCTTTTCTCCCTTTTTTTCATTTAGGTTAAACCTGCTCATAAACAACTATCAATATTTTCTGGCAAAATAACATGTATTCAGCAGATTTTTAGGAACAAATAAACGGCTCTATAGGTTTTCTCAATCAGGCATCAATAAGAAAAATTGCACATTGTTCTATTTGTCCCTGTGTAAGCTTAATTTTAGCGTCTTAAAAGGAAAAGAATCAAAGTTTATGAAAATAGTTATATCTCCGGCCAAATCATTGGATTTTGATACGGCCCTACCTACCGATAAATACACTGAACCAGCTTTTATTACCCAAGCCGAAAAACTAAATACGGCCCTTAAAAAGAAAACGCCTAAGAAACTCTCCGAATTGATGAGTATCAGCGATAATCTGGCAAAGCTCAATTGGCAACGTAACCAGGATTGGCAAACGCCTTTTACTCAGGAAAACGCTCGCCCCGCAGTGTACGCTTTCAATGGAGATGTATATACTGGATTAGACGCTTATACCATTCCAGAGGATAAGCTGCCCGCTTTAGAAGAAAAGCTGCGTATCTTGTCTGGGTTGTATGGTTTGCTCAAACCACTAGACTTGATCCAACCTTATCGTTTAGAAATGGGCACTCAGCTAAAAGTAGGGCGCAAAAACAACTTGTATGAGTTTTGGAAAAAAGAGATTACCAAGCAGCTCAACGAAGAATTGGCCAATGATGAGCTATTTGTAAACCTGGCCAGCAACGAATACTTCAGCGCAGTAGACGCTAAAGCCCTTAAGGTACCTGTAATCACTCCTCAGTTTAAGGAATGGAAAGAGGATAAACTTAAAATCATCAGCTTTTTTGCAAAAAAAGCTCGGGGAATGATGGTGCGCTACATTATAGATACAGGCGCCGAAACTGTAGAAGATTTGAAAGGCTTTGACTACGATGGCTACAGTTTTAGTGAACAACATAGCGTGAAGCCAGGGGAACTGGTATTTGTGCGGTAGGATTGCACGTATTTTATTACGAAGGGTGTATTGGTAATACGCCCTTAACTTATTTAATCAAACTTATTATGAAACAATTAGTGATCTTAGCACTATTAAGTGCCTTTTTTTATCAATGTACTTACTCTAAAGACCCAAGTTTAAACTTTTTTGATAAAAGCCCTCCTCCATCGTATTCCAGACTTACTAAAGTATTGGGTTATCAAATAAATAAGTATATTTTACCTAAAGAAGCCGATCATAAAATTCTTAATAAACCACCTCATTACTCTAACTTACCACATCTCCTCATTAAAGAGTTAGGTGATACTACAATTACATATAATTATAGCCGCTCAAAAAAATGCGTTTTATCAAAACAAATATCGATTCCAATTGAGTCTGAAAAAAAGGCCTTAAACTGGATTAAACAAAATGGTGGCAAAGTAAAAGATATCATCACACAAAAGATGCCCAAACCTTGGAACGATCTATACAAGCAACTAATAGTAATAAACACAAAAGGTCAAGAGTTTGAATGTTCCTATCGTAAAAAGTATTTAAAAATATCAACTATTTATGATTGCATTTCATCATAGTATCCTAGTACCTTAATAAGAAAAAGGCCGTGATCATACATTTGACCACGGCCTTGAATAACTTTCAATAATTTAACTTACTGAATACTCGCCATCACCGATTTTACATAATCAAAATGTTTTAAATCGGTATTGTAATATTCGTTGTTGGTAAAGCGAATATACTCGCTGCCTTTTTTGGAGTAAAACACATAATGCTTCTTCTCAGGCTTGTCGTTGTTGATATAAGTGATACCAAAAACGCCATTAGACAACGTATGCTTTTCGGTAATTTTCATCTTATCTTTTGCTTTTCCTTGCCCCAGGCTTTTTACCAAAAAGTCGAGATTATCAGGAAATTTCTTTTCCCCGATTTTTTCATAAATCACTCTTACTTTTTTCTTACCACCTAGCATAAGCTCTCCGCGACCATCGCTGTAATCGCTCTTGTCTACACGGTCTCTTTCATAAATTTTGATTTTGGCCGAGGTTCCATCTATAGGAACAGTTTTGTAAGATTGAGAACATGAAAAAGTAAATAAAGATAGCAGTACCAATAGTTTTAATGATGTTTTCATAATGTTTCTGTAATTTTTACAAAGTGTTTATTTGATTAGTTATTGAGTTACCTTAGTAGCTCATTGATGCAACAAAAGTAGCATCCTATATCACAGAAACAATGCATAACAGAGGGCAATATTTAAAGTGTTTTTTTTAATAAATGGAGGCTTGCTCACCTTATAAGCATTCATTTTTGCACTCACCACAAGCGAGGTCATTTCAGTAGACCTTGACAAAGACAACGACTTAGACTTCCTTTTGAGGAATCGTTTTAATGGTTCCGAAAAACCAGTATTAATCAATGATGGGAAGGGAAACTTTTCTGATAAACTTGCCTGCCCTCAATATGTATCTCCTCAGTTTTTAGGCAGTAGATTTTAATAAGGATAGTCGTTTGGATATTTGTGTTTGTGGTTTTCGTAGAAATGATATGTTACTATTTGGCAATCAGTAGAGGATTGGTTAACAACTAAAAAGCCGTCATTATAAATCTATAACGACGGCTTTTTTAATATTAGGTAACGCTTATTTGAAAGCTACTGAGCGAAAGGAATCTCAATATTTTTCGCTTGCATTTTTTCATCATACCCTTTAAAAACCAGCGTCATATCTTTTAAAGTAACTGACGTGGGTACTTCATAATACATAGCCCCTTTAATACTCTTGCCCTTGGCTATTTTAGCAGATTCTAGTATATCATTCGCGTTTGACTTATTGATAATGATGGCCAACGTTTTATCCTTTTCGGTATTTGTGTTCAGCCTCAGGGTTGTATTATTAAAGCTAAACTCATCATCATTGTTGTTGGTGATTTCCAGCTCAAAACGAACCACTTGTTTGTCATCTCCTAACAATACTACCTTACCTTCAGGAAAAAAGTCCATAGTAACACTTGTCACTTTTACATCGGCTTCCCCCTTGCCTATTGCAAATACTTTAGCAGTTTTATTCACCGCTATTTTTTCGTTTTTATGTTTGCTTTTACCACCCGTTTCCTGATCGCTCGAGTCTGTGTTTGAACCTTCTTGTTTACCTCCACAGGCTACGATGCTCACAATCATAACAAGTAATAAAAGCGATTTTTTGAATGTCGTGTTCATATTCAATAGTTTTTGATATTAATGATAAATAATTATTAGTTAAGTGAATGTTTTGACTGCCCACCTCTTACAGTTAACAGTCTCATTGAGTTAGTTTTCTGAATTCTTTTTTTAGCAGAAAGTATTAAGCTTCTGCATCCTTTTTAGCCCCTACTGCATCTCTACCCATACCTGCAGCTACTCCTGCTATGCCAATGCCTACAATAATGAGGGCTACTTTTTGAGTACTGGGTTGGCTATTGTATTTAGACTTGCCCGCATCGGTACTGGGAGACAAAGCCACCATACTCAACCCTAAAATGACAGCCGCCGCAGCCCCAATCAATTTTAGCTTTTTCTTTTTTGTAAACATCACCACGGTAAAAAACAGAAAAGCCAGCAATGCCACAATGCTCACATTTCCTACCGTTTTGTAGGTACCTGCCGAAGCCAGCCCTGCCTCTTTTAATGCACCCTTAACACTTTTACCCAGTGCTGAGTTTTTGCCATAGGCTTTTTCTAACTTTTCCATTTCTGCCACACCTTTTTCTGTACGAGTAACCATAAGGCCACTACCCACAATGGCAATAAGTAGCGCAATCACGGCTACTACAGTAAGTAAACTTTTCATAATGTTTCTGTAAATTTTATTTTAGTGAATTTGATTAGTTATTGAGTTATCTGAATAACTCTTAGGTGTGACAAAAGTAGGTGGCTGATAGAGTGAAACCTATCATTTTGGAAAGCAAAGTTTAAGTTGTTTTTTTGAATAAATGTATGCTTGGTAATTTCATTAACAAAAGAAAAAAAACTACATCAAAACCCTAAAAATGCACTTTTTCCTACCTTATTTATAAATCAAATAGATTTCTGCTCCCAATTTTGATAAATAGCTCCCTCACTAAACCCCAAAATAACCATGTTTAAAACAAAGTATCTCATACTTGTATTGATACTGCTATGTCCAATCATAAGCATTGCCAGTGATTTTCAAATCACCCGCTTTCAATTAAGAGTAGACGACCGCACTCGTAGCAATCAATTAAGTGCCCTAATTTCATTAAAGTGGAAAAACTCCTGGAACAACGCCAAAAACCACGATGCTGTGTGGGTATTTATCAAAGTAGGTACTCTTGGTCGAGGTAATCGCCACGCATTGATATTGCCTAATAATTATCAAATATTAAGTAGCAATGTCAAGAATCTCAAAATTGATGTCCCAAAAGATCAAGCTGGTTTTTTTATATATCCTGGTCAAAAATATCGAGGGGATGTAGAATGTACTTTAGTTGTAAAACTAGATAAGAAAGCACTGAAAAGATTAAACATTTATAGCATTCGTGGACAAGCTTATGGCCTCGAAATGGTCTATGTTCCTGAAGGAGGATATACTTTGGGAGATCCTGATGCCACCGCTTATAAAAACTTCAGCGCCTTTTATAAATCTGATGCTGAAGGCAAATATGATGGGCTATACAAAATTACAGCCGAAAACCAAGTAGTAGAAGTAGGCCCTGAAAAAGGAAAGCTATACTACCAGGTAAAAAGAGCAATCTACCAAGGAGATCAAAAAGGTCCTGTGCCTGCCGAGTTTCCCAAAGGAGTACAGTCGTTTTATGTCATGAAATACGAGGTAACTCAAGGCCAATATGTCAACTTTCTAAATAGTCTGCGGGATGGTCAAACCCAGTTTAGGGTACCATTTGGAGTCAAAGGTTATTATAAATACCGAGGAAGTATTGTTTTGAAAAAAGATAAATACTACGCCAAAAGTCCTCAGCGCCCCTGTAACTACATAGGATGGGACGATGGCTGTGCCTTTGCCGATTGGGCAGGTCTTCGTCCCTGGACTGAACTGGAATACACCAAGGCTTGCCGTGGTCCTCAAAAACCAGTAGCCCACGAATTTCCCTGGAATACCAACTCTCGCAATAAAGTATTAAGAGTAGTAGCCGAAAACGATGAGTTGGTGTTGCTTGATGGTCTTGATGAAAGTAAGTTGACCGATCAAAATCGAGATCAATTTGGCGCTTCGTATTATTGGGTCATGGATTTAGCAGGCAGCGTATGGGAGCGGGTCATCACTATTGGAGATCCAGTAGGTAGACAATTTAAAGGCACCCATGGCGATGGCAACCTTACGGGCTATGGATATGCTACTAATAAAGATTGGCCTAGTGGAGATACCGAAAAAGGCGGTTTTGGCTTCCGTGGTGGGGGTTATTATGAACATGGCATCAGTATGAGCGACTTCAATCCTTATAGCCCGATCGCCTATCGGCCGTATGGTTCCTGGAGTGGTGGCAACCGTAGCAAAGCCTATAGTAATCGCTTTGCGCGAACCGCTGAAAAAAAATAAGTATACTTTTCAAAAACATTTTTAGGTAGCTTAGAGTTACCAAGTTGTGCTTATCCTAAATGGTAAGTCTCGGTGGTTGTCTAGTACGGCCTTCCGGGGCTTACTTCTTTTAAGCATACTTTTAAGAAGTTGTTTTTAGTTTCTCCAAGAAGGTTTTACTATTAGCCTTCTTTGAACTTCTACGTTTCAGAAACTATTACAACTTCTTTTTATTAAAAAAAACGTGGAACCCACCTTTCGAAATTACGATACCTCATCCACCCGATCTTGGGTAAGAACCTCAAACGTATCTAAGTTAAACGCACACAACCGCCCTAAGTCATTGGCAGTAAACTTGCCTCTAGCCACTCCACCAAATACACACCCATTATCTAAAGGGATAATCAACGCTTTGTTTTTTGCTTTTTGTAAAATCTCATGAATAGCTTTAGGAGTATGCCCATGAACCACTCGGCGTGGCCCGCCTAACAATTCTAACAATCGTAATTGCGATACATGGGCAGGTTGATGACGCATCCATAACATGGAAACCCAATCTTCGAAAGGAGTTTCATGAGCAAAGTCAAATCCAGCATGCACCAGATAAAAATCACCAGTATCAATATAATAGGGTAAGCTTCGACAAAACTCCAGGTAACGTATCCGCAACTCCCCAAACTCATTCAATAAATCAGGTGTCTTCTTAAACTTAGTCATCACTACCTTAAATTTTTCTCCATTGTACTGCTGGTAGTCGTCTAGTAGCATTTGTTCATGATTGCCCCGTAAAGCATATACAGGATACCCTTTCTCTTGCAATTGTAAAATAAAATCTATCACTCCACCACTACTAGGGCCTCTGTCTATGTAATCTCCCAAAAGAAACAACTGGTCTTCTGGCTGAAGTTGAATTTGTTCCCAAACCAATGCTTCCAGCGTTTTTAAACAACCATGTATATCGGTAATGGCAAAACGACGTCCATAAGGAGGAGCAGGAATGGTTAATTTTTTTTGGTATTCCATATCTAATCACATTATTTAATTTATTGTTGAAATGGCTAAATTGCTGCCTTGTTCAAAGTTGTTTTGAAATAAAAAAACAACTTGACCATCTAATAATTTAATAATACGCATTTATGTCAGACGTAATCTTACAAATTAATCATCTTAGTAAGCAATTTCCAGATACTCCCATTGCCGCAGTTCAAGATATTTCACTGCAAATATCTCAGGGAGCAATTGTGGCGCTTACCGGGCCAAGTGGAGCTGGCAAGACCACGTTATTACGTTTACTGGCAGGCTTGTTATTACCCGATGCAGGTACTATTTATTTAAACGATGAATTGGTAAACGCTTATGCAGAAGAACTTGTTGCCGGTCATCCAGACATTCATATGGTTTTTCAGGATTTCAAGTTATTTCCCAATCATACTGTACAAGAAAACATTGCGTATCCACTTCGCTACTACAATAAAGATTTCCAACAAACCAAAACACAGGAATTATTAACACTTTTTCATTTAGAAACATTTGCCAATAAATACCCTCGTGAACTATCGGGTGGGCAACAACAAAGAGTAGCTTTGGCCAAGGCAATGGCTGCTGAACCAGCAGTATTATTATTAGATGAACCTTTTAGTCAGATCGATGGGCGATTAAAGCAAGAAATCAAACAAGCATTAAAGCTGCTGGTCACTGAGTATGATACCACACTGATTTTTGTTACCCATGATACACACGATGCACTTTCTTTTGCCAATCAGGTAGCTTTAATTCACCAAGGCAATCTTGTGCAATTTTCTTCTCCTGAACAAATCTATCAAAAACCGACCAACCAGTTCGTTGCGAGTTTTTTTGGTTGGTGCAATTTCCTAAAAGGCAACAACTTACCGACAAGGCTTAAAAACGGAAGATCAAAATCTTCGCTCGCTTGTATCCGTCCTGAGCAATTACAAATCACCTCAAAATCCTTAGCAGATTTTCAGGGTTCAGTAAAACGGCAATACTTTATGGGAAATCACTATATATTAGATATTGAGACTAATGCTCAACAAACTTTGCAGGTATTTAGCCCTGAGGCATATAAGTCAGGTCAAATAATTTATCTGAAAATCAACGACTTACACTGGATACCTGAGTAAAACCTCACCTCTTTCAGTCACTCTTGTATTATTTTAGTAAAGCATCATTCACAGCTTTAATTACTGGCGTAATAGCTGTTTTATAAAATCCAGTACTATTCATACAGCCACACTCAAGCAAATAATATTTATGCTCATATAAAGCAATATCCATTACAAAAATCGGGTGAGGGGTATATTGATCAATACAAGTTTGTACAAATGCCTGCATCTCTTCTGGTATATCCTGTGAATCAACCGCAAGTGTTCCATCCCAGGCATAGCGACAAGCACCTACAATTTGTTTATTTACTATAAAACAACGCCATTCTTTTGCAGGTATTTTCGGAGGGGCAATCATTACTTCGGTAGAGGGCTGTACTACGCTTTCTGGCAAGTGAGCAATTTTATCATACCAGGATTTTATTTCGCCAAAGGTCATCAAAGTTCCACCAAAAGCCTTGGTATCACCATTGGGACGAATAAACCATTGACTATTGTCTGGTAAACGTTGCGCCCTTAATTCTTGAAAAGTAAAAAACTGTGCATCTGTATTGAATAAGCTCCTCCCCCACTGCTTCAGGTAATTACTCATAGAAAACAATGCAGGCTCATAAAATATCCCTGCCTTCGTTTGCTCATTTTGGTAAGCATTCATCATTAAGGTAGTAGAACCATAAAAGACATTGAACTTATTCAAATCCAGACCTTGCGGGAGTTCATTCGAAAAAGGCACCACGGTAACCTCCTTATAACCAATGGCCTGTTCTTCCAACGCTATTTTTATTTGTTCGAGAACAGGCTTAGGTGTTAAGTTTTTTTGTAGTACCCAACAAATCTCTAGTGAATTATTCACCATTGGAAGTAGATTCTTTAGGTGATTTTTTTTGGGTGGCAGCCTTTGCAGGCTTTTTGGCTTTTTGGGGTTTTACTGAAGCAGTAGCTACTTGCGGCTTAGTTGTTGTCTTTTCTTTGACTAAGTCTTGAGCAGTTTTTGTTACAGGTAGTACTGTTTTTTCACCTTCCATTTCTTTATAAAAGGCCTCACGAGTACTCGCCAATACTTTCTCTAAACCCTCTATGTCTGGCTGTTCTGGCAGTTTAGACTTCGCATACAATTCATCTAAACGATTGGCTCGGTCTTCGGCTTGTTTTACCAAATCATCGTATTCAAATTCTCCGTTTTTAATCTTCAGCAACTGATCTCTATCAGGTCTTCGCACGATTACTTTACCTTTTTGAGCAATCTCTTCTGCCATGGTCAATAATCTAAAAGTATGCATTAGATTTTTAGCATCGTAATTTTTGCCATGCTCCAAAGTACTTTGATAACGCGTGTCATTGCGTTCCGAAACCCATTCCCAGTATTCTTTGTAATCTTTGCAGTAAGAAGAGTATCCATCTTTGTTGAAAGACAAATAAGTAAGTGCACGTTCGCCACGGGGAATAGAACTCACTACAACATCATTTGCATGGTCTTTTTGTATAATCCCTCTGTATCCTAGCTGATTAGAATTGTCATAATATACGGCATACATATTACGCATATGAGGAATATTCACCAATCCGCATTGTTCTTGTACCAATCCCCTGAGTTTAAGCCATTTTTTCAATGGAATACTCCCTTGTTGATACACAATATAACAAAAGTCAAGAATGGTTTTACGGTCTGGCGACATCGGGTTTAGTATTTTCTTGTTCAACCCTCTGGCCTTTTTGATTTGCGCCATGGCATAGTTGCCAAACGTGTTTTTACAAAGTTTAGATAGAACTTGCACCTGTTTGATTTTGGCAAACAAAGGATGCTCATAGAGTAAACTTTCTTTGGGTACATAAAGTAACTCTAAGATATTGGGATTATTTTTTGCTAATAGTTCTATAAAACGCCTTAATTCATAATAAGTTATATCATTAGATTCGTTATTAATCTGAGGCGTATAATTCAATCCATAAAAAGTCGCTTGAGGTAGTACAAAAACTCCTCGAATGTCTGTATCTGATTGAGCATTATCTAATCCATAAGCTTTGCTGCCACTGATACTATCTAGCAATAGTAGGTGGTTTTGTTTCAGGTATGTGGTATCCATTGACGTTGATTAAATAAAGTATTTTCTATATTTTTGTATACGTTCAACTATAACTTGGCAACTGGTTTTACTATAAAATTTGGTTTATTTTTTTGCAACAAATCATTATGAAAACAACAAATCATTTATCTAAAATACTAAACAAAAAATGGTCGATTTTTCTGTTTTGTTGCTTTATTCAACCTGCTCTTTTCGCTCAGACCGATGTAAAGCCTAAAGAAAACACTACTGCAGTGCATGGTGATACAACCAAGCCTGCGAAAGATATGACTTTTTATGCAAAAAGAATTCAGGGACTGGTGCAAAAGTTTGAGACAAAAGCAGAATTGGGAGCCTTCTTTATCCAGATTATGCAATCGCTCACCAAGCAAGAAGCCGAAAGTTTTTTCCTCAGATTTGAACGTTCAGGCGCTTTAGCCAAGAGATTATTCCCCAAAAATGGAGACGAAGCAGCCAATGGAAATCCTGAGATTAAGAAAAATAATACGAACCTAAAAATCTACGGAAAAACCATCAAAAAATCACTTCGAAAAGCCACTGAGAAAATTGAAATGGGGGTATTTTTTCTTCAGTTGATGCAAGCTTCTTATAAAAAAGACGCGAAAGGTTTTTTAAAGAAAATTTATAAGAACAACCCATCTCTAATTTCATTAAATGAACTTTTTTTGGCAGAAATCAACCACTACAATAACCACCTAGATACTGCCTGGAACTACTACCGAAAAGCCTTTGATAAGTTTTCTAAAACAAAAGAAGACTCTATCCGAATTATAGAAAATAAAATGGCGGTTAAGGATATCAAAGAAATCATTCGCACCAAAATGCAAGAATGCTACAACGCTATCCAACATACTCAAAATGCCTACAGTCGTCCCATCAATAATTTAGGCAAAGCAATCAATAGTGAATATGACGATTACGCCCCAGTAATATCCTCCGATGAATCTACGCTAATTTTTACCTCACGGCGTCCAAATACTACTGGTGGTAGAATTGATTTAGAGGATAGTTTATTTCACGAAGACATTTATATATCTTATAAAACCAAAGGCTACTGGAGTGAGCCTCAAAAAATTAAAGATTTTAATACCTCTACGCATGAGTCTGGTGTAGCACTATCACCCGATGGTAAGCAGCTATTCATCTATCGTGACAATCAACAAGGCAACTTGTATGTATCTGATTTACAGCCCGACTATACCTGGTCTAAACCTCGCTCTCTAGGTCGTAGTATCAATACTATGCATCACGAAGCATCGGTCACGATTACCAAAGACGGTAATACGATTTACTTCTCGAGCGATCGGCCTGGGGGTTATGGAGGGTTGGATATATATAAAAGTACCAAACAAAAGAATGGCAGGTGGGGAAGAGCAGTCAATTTAGGTCCAAATATTAATACCGAACTGGATGAAGATTCTCCCTTTATCCATATCGATGGTGAGACGTTGTTTTTTAGTTCACGTGGCCATCGTAAAGATTCGTCGCGTATGGATCATGACATTTATCGTACTCACTTCGAAAATGATGAATGGGCTAAGCCCGAAAACCTGGGCTATCCTATCAATACGCTTAAAAATGATATCTACTTTGTACTATCTGGTGACCAAAAACGAGGTTATTACTCTTCGGTAGAAGAAGGTGCTGCTAATCAGCAGGATATTTATGTAATTTCAATGCCCAAGTACAACATCAAAAAAGTTAATGAAATTGGTTTCCAGGTAGCCGTTAAAACATTACCAATCAAGTTTTTACCGAGTTCCAAGACCGAGCGATCTATTGTTATGTTGCGTGGAGCCGTAACCGATGAGGTGTCCAAAAAACTAGTAGATGCCAAAATGCGCCTGATAGATGTAGCCACCAATAAAGTGGTAGATGAGTTTAGTTCTGTAAATCCCTCAGGGGCTTATTCTACTACTATGGAAGCTGGTAAAAAGTACTTATTATATGTACAAAAAACCGGGTACATGTTTTATTCTACTTATTTTGATATTCCCGAAAACAGTGCTGCCAGCGAAAAAGTACTAAATATTCAGCTCAAAAAATTAGCCACTACTACTCCTTCTGATTTTCAGGTATTCTTTAGGTTTTCAAGCAAAAAAATTGAAAAATACAGCCACCCATCTTTAGATAAACTGGTGAATTTTCTGGAAACCAATCAAAAAGTAAAAGTAGAACTCGGAGGATATAGCGATGAACTTGGTACTCAAAAAAGTAATATTATGCTATCAGAAGCTCGTGCTAAAGCAGTAGTAGATTATCTTATCAAAAAAGGAATTGACTTTTCTCGCCTTACTTATCGAGGTTACGGCAAAAAAAGCCCCAAGCACCCCAATAAAACTGCTCACGGTAGAATTCTAAATCGTCGTGTAGAATGTAAAGTAATTGAGTACTAGGCCTGATTTACCTAAAAAACATTCTGTCCGGAAACTTTTTTTAGATAAATCTATTTATTAAGATTGGTTATACTCAATGTTTACTTTTCTGCCCATTTTTATTTAATCTTAACATGCTGGCAAACCTTATAGTAGCCATCTTCTGGACAATTTTTATCATTTATGTAGGTTCTAATTTTTACACGAATCTACTCGCTGAATATCAAAATACTCCTCGTCGTCGCATTAGAAGATATTATCAGGAGCTAGAGCAAGCTGCACGCTTAGGAGAAGCAGCCTTACAAGTTCCTTTTCAAAACTTGCTATATGATTATGCTAAAAATTATGGTCGCAAAATGCACCTGGCCAACCTCTCCCCTACTTCTCAAGAACCGACAAAAGAAAATCGGGTAGTAACTGGACAATGGGAAAGCCTCAGTCTTTTTTTGGATTTGGATACTGAAGTAAACCAACGAATGATGCTGGGTTATCCTCGTCAAAATATACTTTTCGAAAACACCCATACCGCAATGCTCATTCAACAAGGAAAAAAGGTAGCCCAAATAAAAATGGATGATTGGAACAAACTCCATCAATTATTGATCAAGTTTGTCCAATTTGATCCTAAAAAATACTCTGCCTAATATTATCTATAGCCTTTGGCTTGCAGATTAAACAACTCTGCATAATATCCATCATTATCCAATAACTCTTCGTGAGAGCCAATCTCTACTTGTTGTCCTTGTTTCAAAACCATAATTCGATCGGCCATACGCACCGTCGAAAACCTATGAGAAATCAAAACTGCACTTTTGCCACGGGTGAGTTCAGCAAATCGTTGAAATACTTCAAATTCGGCACGAGCATCTAATGCAGAAGTAGGTTCATCTAGTACAATCAGTTGTGCATCACGCATATAGGCTCTACCCAAGGCTACTTTTTGCCACTCTCCTCCTGACAATTCTACCCCATTGGCAAACCTTCTACCCAACATTTGCTCATACCCGTCAGGCAGCTTCTCTATTACCTTATCCGCCAAACTCTGCTCAGCTGCATGCACAATTTTAGATGCTTCTTCCTTTTCATCTATTTTACCAATGGCTATATTTTCAGATACATTTAACTGAAACTTGACATAATCCTGGAAAATCACTCCAATCAATTGACGTAGTGCCGTTAAATCATACTCCGTCAAATCATATCCATCTAATAGTATGCGTCCTTCGGTAGGGTCATACAGACGTGTTAATAGCTTAATTAAAGTAGTTTTACCTGCACCATTTTCACCGACTAAGGCAAGTTTTTCACCTGCTTTGAGCGTAAAGGAAATGTTTTTTACCGCCCATTTATTCGTATTGGGATATTTAAAACTCACGTTCTCAAACACAAACCCTTGTTGTATTTGTTCAGGCAATGGTCTTGGTGCTTGAGGAGAAAGAATAAGTGGTTGAATCTCAAAAAAATCAAACAAATCCTTAAGATACAGTGCCTGTTGGGCGATGGTTGAAAAATCAGACAGAATCTTTTGGGTCAAATCACGCAAACGATTGAATGATCCAGCCAGAAAAGTAAGTGTACCAATGGTCAAAATACCCTGTACAGTTTGAAACACAATCAGTCCATAAGCGAAGTAATATCCAATGCTTCCCAGCATATTGAACACCCCACCCCAAATTGCTCTTCTTACTGATATTCGTCGATTGGCGTAATAATATTCATAAGCCAGTTTTTTGAAACGCTTCGTCAAAAAATCAGATAATCCAAAAATCTTTACTTCTTTGGCGGTTTCGTCACTAGCCCCAACAAAACGTAAATAATCTAGTTCTCTCCTTTCGGGAGTCCAGTTTAAACTCAAAGAATACTTGGATCGGTTAAAGTAAGTTTCACTCAAAAAGGCCGGAATGACAGAAACAATTAATAATAAAATCAACCAGGGATTGAAGAAGATAAGTCCAGCACTTAAGAAAAAGATAGTAATAATACCCTGGGCCTGACTCAGCATCAATGATAACAATACTACTCGAGTGGTGGTTTGGCGTCTGGCTCTTTCTAGTTTATCATAAAATACAGAATCCTCAAACTGGGGCAAATCCAAACGAGCCGCTTGCTCCATCAAACGAACTGACGTTTCATTGTTAAATAAATCGCCCAACAACGCATCCATTAAGGTGATGGCTCTTCTTAGTAAATCCGAAAATATTACTAATCCAAATTCGACTAAGACCCACTTCCATAATTCAGGGGCATCGTACCAATGCTGTAGGTTGCTTGTTTTATACAAACCCACAACAATATCCATAATAATTTTTCCTACATATAGCATGGCTAGTGGCAGCCCTGAGGAAATCAATCTTAGGATAATATTGATGAGAGTAAATGTCTTATTGGTCTCCCAGATTAGTTTGAAAAATTTTGGTAGGTTTTTAAAGGCCTTGAGATTTTCTCGAAAAGACGTAGTTTTTGAGGTGCTCCCCCTCCTCCTACCAGGGTTTAGGTTGGCAAATTCAGCTAATGACATATATTAAATTTTATAAAAAGAATATTGTGATTGATCTGCTACAAATACACTTGGTGACAGATTATATTTTGACAAAATATATTCGCAAGTGTACAAGTAAACATCAGCGGAAGTAAAAAAGAGGGGAATAAATAACTACCAGTCAATATTTATCAACTGGTAGTCAGTCAATTATATTTTTTCTACAATCAAATTGTGATTCGTATAAATACAAATATCGGCCGCAATGTGAAGGCTTTCTCTCACCATTTCTTCGGCTGTCATATTGGGGGCATGTTTCTTTAAAGCTGTAGCTGCCGATTGGGCGTACATGCTTCCAGAACCAATAGAGGCAATATTATTATCTGGTTCCAACACATCACCAGTACCAGAAATCACCAATACTTCATCTTTCGATGCAGTAATGAGCATTGCTTCTAATCTTCTTAAATAACGATCAGTACGCCAATCTTTTGCTAATTCAATGGCCGCTCTTTTCATGTTTTTGCCATAAGCATTTAGTTTTTCATCAAAACGCTCAATCAAAGTAAATGCATCAGCAGTAGATCCGGCAAAACCAGCCAAAATCTTACCATCTGATAGCTTTCTTATCTTACGTACATTGCTTTTGGCCACTGTATTTCCCATAGTAGCCTGTCCATCTGCACCAATGGCTACTTCTCCATTATGTGCTATTGCCAACACAGTTGTGGCGTGAATTTTTTGCATCATAAATCAAATATATCTAAAATGTATACTAAGTCTTGTTTATTTGAACATTACTTGTTCTGCATAATAAATCATAGGCTTTAACTAAACTCAAGCATTATGAGTTTCTCCTTTTCAGAATTTATTATCCAAAATTCCGTTACTTATAATATTATAAAAGCTTACCCTCTTGTTTATCTTCTTTTGATGTCCAAACCTGTACAATCCTAACGCCAAAGTATATTTACTGTCAGAACGTCAGTTGTATCATTCAAACAATAACTAGTACAAAATCAACACTTCTTTTGCCCTAGAGTAACAAAATCAGGATAACAATTTTATCATAAACAATCTTTTGTTTGGCAAAGATGTTGTTCCTATTTTTGAATAAATATTCATGTTTTATTTGTTATTTTAGCATAAGTAAACCAATCATTACCAACAATTTAGCCCCTATCAAATTCTATGGACCGAATATTAAGCACCAAAGAAAAAGCATTGGCAATTAACCTTGACCCCGAAAAATACGGCTCATTTGCCGAAATTGGCGCTGGTCAGGAAACTGCCGCCATTTTTTTTAAAGCAGGTGCCGCTTCTCAAACTGTAGCTAAAACGATGTCAGCCTATGACATGAAATTTAGTGATGCCATTTATGGTGCAGAAGAAAGTGGTCGTTATGTATGTGAGCCTCGCTTGGTTCGTATGTTAGAAAAAGAATATGGGCTATTAGAAGAACGATTGGGGGAGATTAGAGGAGAAAAATCTACTTTTTTTGCTTTTGCCAATACCGTAGTAGCACTCAATTACCATAAAACCAATGTGGGCCATGGTTGGTTGGGTATTAGATACCAACTACGCCCTGAAACCCCTCCGAATGAAATCATTGTACACGTATTTATGCATGACAATGATACCCTGGCTCAACAACATGCTTTTGGAATTATTGGTACCAACCTTATTTATGGTGCATTTAATTACTATGATGCTCCTGAAATTTTATTAAGATCTTTAATTGATGGCTTGGGCAGAGATCGGGTAGAAGTAGATATGATCCGTATGACTGGCCCCGATTTCAAACGTATTGATAACCGCCTCCTTACGCTACAGCTCGTAAAAAACGGATTGACTAATGCGGCCATGTTTGGTCCAGATGGCTCGGTAAATCAAGTATCAGATTTTATATACAAAAAAAACATTCTCATGCTTCGTGGCCGTTTTCGCCCACCTACAAATGTAAACCTGGACATGCTTAAATGCGGCCTGGAGCAGTTTAAAATGGAGGAAGACGTAGATGAAAATAAGCTGATAGTATTGACTGAACTCACCCTACACGATTTGATGATGGGTAAAAAAGACATCGATTATCGTGATTTTCTGGATCGGGTAGACATTCTATGCTCTTTGGGTCAACATGTGCTTATTTCTAACTATCAGGAATATTATCGTTTAGTTTCTTACCTTTCTAATTTTAATCGTGGGCGTAAAATTGGTATTATTCTCGGGATTTATGTATTGGAGCTTATTTTTGACGAAAAGTACTACGAAAACTTGTCTGGGGGAATTCTGGAATCTTTTAGTACCTTGTTTAGCCGTAACGTAAAGTTATATGTATATCCTGCTTATATGCGCGATATGCCTGATGAATTATACACTTGTGCCAACTTTGACCTCTCCCCTCACTTGATGGATTTGTATGAGTATCTCATTGTGAATGATAAAATCGAGGACATTGAAAATTTTGAACGAGATAGTTTGAAAATTATCTCTGACAATGTACTGAACATGATTAAACAAGGGACACCTGGTTGGCAAGCTATGGTACCGAACGAGGTGGCCAAAGCCATTATAGAAAAGAGGTTGTTTGGCTATAAACCCAACGAAGTCGAAGCTAAATAAAAGACTGTTTATATATACAAAGCTCGTTTTAAAAAAACGGGCTTTTTTTGCCTGTGCGTGTGTTGCCTATATTGACCACCCTATTGCAATTCTTAAGGCTTATTTTGTTTTTTTACCAAAATAACTTTTATTGCAAAGCGATCTTTTGAGGCTAATTTAGAGCTAAAAAATCACCTTTTTTTACTACTTATTTTTTTCTTTAAAAGCTCTAAGTTTTGAAAGCCAGATCGCAATATTGTTTTTTAGATCTTAAGAAATTTACATATTAATTTTTAATTATTACCATTTATGAATTTTCCGGATAATCTAAAATATACCAAAGAACACGAGTGGGTAAAGTTATTGGATGATAACACCGTAGTTGTAGGTATTACTGATCATGCTCAAGGTGAGCTGGGAGATGTAGTTTATGTTGAAATCGAGACCGAAGGAGAAGAGCTGGAAAAAGATGCTGTTTTTGGCACGGTTGAAGCCGTAAAAACAGTAGCTGACCTTTATCTGCCAGTAGCAGGTAAAGTATTGGAAGTCAATGAAAAATTGGCTGACAATCCGGAATTAGTAAATCAAGATCCTTATGGTGACGGGTGGATGATTAAAATGAGTGTTGCCAATAGTGAAGATTTGGCAGAACTAATGCCCGTAGCTGAATACAAAGACCTTGTAGGTGCTTAAAAAAACACCTATTTGTATAAAAGTCATCAGTAAAAAACCTTTACTGATGACTTTATCATTTTTGATTATTTTACGATTCTATCACTGAATTGTCCCTCCAACTTTTCCCCAAATATGTTTTTAAGATACAATCTATATACTATCTGCTGGGCAATCATCATGTTGTTATTAACCATTGCCACCAAGGGTGATTTACCCAAAATGAATCAATGGGATTTACTCAGTTTCGATAAATTTGCCCATTTTAGTCAGTTTTGTATTTTAATATTCTTAATGATTGTTGGATTTCATAAACAACACACTTTTAGTGCATTAAGGTATAGACCTATCCAAATATCATTAATCATTTGCCTTGTGTATGCAATCATTCTCGAAATATTGCAACTTTTATTAGCTACTGGCAGAAGTTTCGATATCACCGATGCTATAGCAAATATTCTTGGGTGTTTTGGAGGTTTGTTAATTTTTTATTTGATATACAAAATTTAAACTAAGAGTTTAGTTTTTTTAAAAAAGATTAAATATATTTGTTATATATTACAGAATGTTATCAAATATTTGAAGAGATACTAATATAAAGTAAAGTTTGAATTATGGAGTTAAAAAAGAATCCTAGCGTAGATATAGGACGAAAAAAATGGCTGTTCTTCAGTATTGGGTTAGCAGTCACTATGCTATTTCTTGTATTATCATTTGAGTGGAAACAGTATGATAACCTTGCAAAAGTAGAAATCCAGAATGAGGATGACGATTTCGAAGAGCAAATTGAAATTCCGATTACTGAAATGCCTCCTCCTCCTCCTCCTGTACTTCAACAACCAGAAGTAGTAGAGGTTCCTGATGAGGAAGAAATTGATGAAGAAATTGAAGTAAACCTGGATGTAGAACTTACTGAAGAAGCTCCTCCTCCTCCTCCAAAAATTGAAAAGAAAGCTCCACCTCCACCAAAAGTAGAGGAAAAGGAAGAAGAAATCTTTATGATTGTAGAGGAGCAGGCAATGCCAAAAGGCGGTCTTAAAAAATTCTACAAGTATATTTCTGACAACCTTAACTACCCTTCACAAGCGCGTCGTATGGGCGTAGAAGGTCGTGTATTCTTACAATTTGTTGTAGAGAAAGACGGTAGTATCACTGATATCAAAGTGTTGAAAGGAATTGGTTCTGGTTGCGATGAAGAAGCTGTTCGCGTATTGAAGGCTGCTCCTAAATGGAAAGCTGGTAAACAACGTGGTGTTGCTGTAAGGGTTCGTCGTTCTATACCTATTATGTTTAAGCTACAATAGTAGATAAACATACATTACGATTTAAGAAATTGTGAAGCCTGACTAAAATTAGTCAGGCTTTTTCTATTTATCCATTCCAATGCAACCCTTCTAAAAAATTTGGTGTCTTTCCTCAAAAGAAATACAATCTACCAATATATGTTTCTTGATTTTGTACAAATATCGCGTAGTCAATAATTTCCACATCTCACAAAGATTTTGGCTATGTTAAAAAAACATTAAATTAGGTAAAAAAGCTTACGATTTCTTTAAAAAATTCAACGCAATACCTAGCTTTGCCCCAGATTTACACAGATAAGTACAATTTATATATTTATTCTCATTAGGTGAATCTATTCGTAATGATTTTACGTATTTAGCTATAACAATACTATTTACATCATAAATCAATACTATATGGTATAAAAACTACTTAAAAACCTTTTGTACTAATTAATTTAAAATTGATATAATGGAACTCAAAAAAAACCCAAGTGCCGATATAGGACGAAAGAAGTGGTTCTTTTATAGTATTGGACTTGCCATAACCATGTTTGCCATCGTAGCTGCTTTCGAATGGAAAGTTTATGATAACTTCGAACAAGTGAAGCTCGATGAAGATGAAATTGAAATTGAGGAACAAATTGAAATTCCAATTACAGAAGCTCCTCCCCCACCTCCCCCAGTTCTTCAGCAACCAGAGGTTGTAGAAGTACCTGATGAGGAAGAAATTGATGAGGAAATTGAAGTAAATCTGGATGTAGAATTGACTGAAGAAGCTCCTCCTCCTCCTCCAAAAGTAGAAAAGAAAGCTCCACCTCCACCAAAAGTAGAAGAAAAGGAAGAAGAAATTTTTATGATTGTGGAACAAAGAGCTTTGCCAAAAGGTGGAATGAAAGCTTTTTATAAATATGTTGCCGAAAACTTGAAATACCCTACCAAAGCTCGTAAAATGGGAATCGAAGGTAGAGTAGTTATTGAGTGTGTGGTAGATAAAGATGGTAGCCTAAGTGATTTCAAAATCAGAAAAGGAATTGGTGGTGGATGTGACGAAGAAGCTATTCGTGTATTGAAAGCATCTCCTAAATGGAATCCTGCCAAACAACGTGGCCAAGCAGTAAAATATCGTATGTTTGTTCCAATCGCTTTTAAATTGGGATAATCTAACATTCAAAAATATATGATGAGCCTGATTCGTAAAGAGTCAGGCTTTTTTATTTTGGGTATTCACAAAACCTCATCCTGATTGCCTAAACTAAAATATCGTCTGTCTTTTCTTAAGTATAGATAAAGAACCAGACCATCATTTTCCAGCGCCTCCTCTCTTGTATT
Source organism: marine bacterium AO1-C (assembly GCA_001890965.1). Lineage (GTDB taxonomy): Bacteria > Bacteroidota > Bacteroidia > Cytophagales > Microscillaceae > Microscilla. The sequence continues at coordinate 52,306 of MLAY01000012.1, forward strand.
TAAATCAATGAAACCCAGATAACTCCTTGGTTTTTACAAAAACTCCTTAATTTTAGGCCATTATTATTGTTTAGATTATTTACCAATAAACCATATGAAATACCTGAAACAGTGTTTAGGGATTATCCTTAGCATTACTTTTCATTTTGCCTGTGCCCAAACCTCCTCTACTTCCGAAGTAATTAAAGGAGCCAAAAAGACTATTCAACAATTAAGCGCACCTACTATGCATGGGCGAGGTTATATCAACAATGGGGATCAAATTGCGGCTAATTATATCAAGAACGAATTTAAAAACCTGGGACTTAAAAACTTTAATGATAGCTATTTTCAAAAGTTCCCGATTAATATAAATGTGTTTCCTCGCCGTATGAAGTTAAAGGTTGGCAGAAAACGATTGAAACCAGGAGTAGATTTCATTATCCATCCCAATTCTAAAGCAGGCAAAGGTCGGGGGCGATTACTTTGGTTAGATACTTTGTTATTGAAAGAACCTCAACGTGTGAAGGATTTCCTAAAAAAAGATTTATCCAGAACTATTTTGGTATATAAAGCCAAATACTTGCAGCAGTTACAAAGAAATTCACAACTCAAAATTGCGTTTTTCAAAAAACTAGAAGAATCCAAAGCAGCTATAGAACTAAATGATAAATTAACTACTGGATATTCTACCCGTCCTTTGAACCGCCCAATTTTAAAGGTAAAAACCTCTAGCTTTGATAAAACAGCCAAAAAAGCCAAGTTCAGAGTAGATAATCAGTTTTTACAGGGATATCAAACCCAAAATGTTATTGGCTACCTTGAGGGACAGCAGGTTCCTGACTCGTTTATGGTATTTACAGCTCATTACGACCATATGGGTCGTATGGGAAAGAAAATTTACTTCCCAGGAGCCAACGACAATGCCAGTGGAGTGGCTATGCTCCTCGAACTAGCCAAACATTACAGTAAGCCTCAAAATAAACCCAAGCACTCTATACTGTTCATTGCTTTTGGTGCTGAAGAGGTAGGATTAATTGGTTCTTATTATTTTGTAAAACGTCCTCCTATTGATTTAGGCAACATTGCATTTTTAGTCAATTTTGATATTCTGGGTACAGGTGATGATGGTATTAAGGTCGTCAATGGGACGGTGTTTCGGAAGGAGTTTGATCGGCTTAAACGAATTAATCAACAAAAAAAATATCTACCCAAAATAGAAATTAGAGGAAAAGCAGCCATTTCTGATCATTACTTTTTTACTGAAAATGGAGTGCCCAGCTTTTATATGTATACTTTAGGGGGCATTCAGGCCTATCACGATATATTTGATAAATACGAAACCTTACCCTTAACAAAGTTTGAAGGAGTATTCCATCTCATGGTTGATTTTGTAAAGACCTTTTAAAATATAATATTCCCTGTGGTGAACATTGTAAACGATACATCACAGGGAATCTTTTCTATAAAAAAGTAGCACGAACATCACAGGTAGCTTTAACACCAATGTGTTCATAGTTTTCAGTCAACCATTCATCTGCATATTTTCTTCCCAGCTCTTTCAAATCTGTTAGAAAATCCCAGGTAGCATTGAGCTTACTTGATAAGTTCCACTCCCACATATCTTTCTCAGGGTTGATATTATGGATACGAATCTTCTTAAACATACTATCTGGGTTAATGCCCATATCAATCAAACGATCCACAAAGCTTACCCGTCGCATTTCGAGCATCAGGCTCGAGTTGAAACTCAATTCATTAATACGGTCACGAATTTCCTCGGGTGTTTTAGGAGTTTTAGGGATATTAATGGGGTTGATCTGGACCAACATAATATCGGCACAAGCATCTCCACTAATCAAAGGAAAAATAGGTGGATTACCCATATAGCCCCCATCCCAATAATCTTCTCCGTCAATAGTAACTGCTGGAAATAAGGTAGGCAAGCAAGCAGAAGCTAATACAGCGTCTATGGACATCTCATCCAAACCAAATACTCTGGCACGCCCTCGTCTTACATTAGTAGCACAAACATACAGCTTAGTAACAGTACACTTTTTAAGTTCATTAAAATCTACTAAATCTTCTAAGATAGGACGCAAAGGATTGGCCTGTATAGGACTTTGATAGGGAGAGAAAAACAAAGACATCACCTCAGTGGCTCGGTAAAAAGGAGAAAAATCCATATTTCCTTTTTTGCCAAAGTAACCATCAAACCAAGTAGGCTGTAAAGGGGAACTTGCCGCTGAATCGGAGGTTACTTTCCAAAATTTATTCAATAACTCCCGGGCCTTTTCCCTACCCCCAATATGTAATCCATAGGCCAACACTGAAGCATTCATAGCTCCTGCACTGGTTCCTACAAATCCATCCAACACCAAATCTTCTCTTTCAAGAAAACGATCAAGCACTCCCCAGGTAAAAGCCCCGTGAGCGCCTCCACCCTGTAAAGCCAAAGAAAGGTGTTTTACTTGCTTGCTCATAAGTTTTTTTAGTTAAATCAATTAGTTTATAAAAACTCTAAATTAATGTCTGTGAGTGGTTATCAAAAAGAACAACAACTCTATTTTGACGCAATCATCATTGTATACAAAAGGCAACAAACCACTTTTGTTTGAACATATGGCTAACTATAGTTATAAGATTGTTCTAACCCATTACTTAAGTTTCTGCTAGTCAATGTATTAGAAGCTCAGTTTTTTTGTTTATTTTCAAAACCATTTTGTAAATTGTAATTTTGTTTCTGCTGCGAAAGCAATTATCAAGGTATGGCGCATCAAGCACGTATAGGCTATTATGAAATCGAGAAAACACTGGGTACTGGTGGTATGGGTACTGTATATCTGGCCAATCATACCCAAATAGGTCGTCAGGCGGCCATCAAAGGCCTGAAACCTCAACTTGCCGTAGATCTTGATATTCGCGCTCGTTTTAAGAATGAAGCAGCCCTTATGGCTCAGCTCCACCATCCCAATATTGTAGACTTGTACGACTATGTAGAAATGGAGGGAAACCTCTACCTCATTATGGAGTATGTGCAAGGGGTAACCCTGGAGCGTTATGTATACGAAATAACAGGACCACTCACCGAGAATCAAGCCAAAAGGATTTTCTCCAAAATTTTAGATGCGTTTGCTTATGCACACCAAAGTAGCATTGTACACCGGGATATAAAGCCTGCCAACATTATGATTACCCAAACTGGGGATATCAAAATAATGGACTTTGGAATAGCCAAAATGGCTAATAAGGAAGACAAAAAACTCACACAGGCAGGAGTAAGATTAGGTACTTTATTTTATATGAGTCCTGAACAAATACGTGCCTCCTGGAGTATTGATGCCCGCAGTGATATATTTAGTTTAGGAATCACCTTATTTGAGGTGCTCACTGGAAGTTTACCTTATCCCGAAAATCTGGGAGAATATGACCTTAGCCAAAAGATTGTAAATGAACCACTTCCACGCCTGAAAGCTTACTTGCCCGAAGCCAGTGAGCATATGCAAAAAATTATTGACAAGGCTACCGCCAAAAACCCAGAGGATCGTTTTCAAAGTGCTGAACAGTTCAAAAAAGCCTTATTAGATGCTAACTTATTAGGTAAACCCGAAACGGAAGAGGAGCATGTAAATCAGGTAGTGTGGAACATTAATCATGAAAAACTGGGGAAGCCTATCCAAAAACCAATAGAGGTCCCTTCTGCTCCACCAAGAGAGGTAATACCAGATAAAGTCCCCATACATGACCCTACTCCCAGTGAAAAAGAAACATTATTATTACAGAATTATTTTGGAATTGTTTCTAATCGCCGGGTACAGTATTACAAAAACAAGGACTTGTTCGAGAAAGGTAAAAAAGAACGCTTGTATCTATCACAAATAGTAGATGTAGAATACAATACTCGTCGCGAGATTGTGTCTGGCGTTGTTTTTTTATTATTAGCTTCTGGGCTATTTCTTGTAGGTTACCTTGCTACTTACCTACTGGCTATCAGCTTATTAATGTTTAGCTTGGTTTGTTTTATGCCTTTTCCGATCCTCACTATTCTCAAGAATGATCAGAAAAAAGCCCGAATGAAAGCGTGGCCCTGGCATTTGAAACAGTCCAAAAGGTTTTTAGTAGCACTACGAAGTCAGTTGAGTAAAAGATTAAGAAAATAATCATTTGACTCATAAAGCTTAATCATTTTGCTGTAATATTTCTTTCAAACCCATCAAATTGTACAACTCTCTCGTATTTTAATTCATATATCTTACTCACTCGGGCAGATCTAAATCACATTGCTTATTTACCAACTCAAAATTCAAGGTAAATTTGCTGTCCAAAAATTCTAAGGTATTTCAGACTTACACTTTTTGTTAATAATACGAGATATGAAAAATTTAATTACTCAATCACTATCCATTGTTTTGCTTTGGTTTGTTGGTTCTTTTTTATTCACCAGTTGTCAAAAAATTGAAGAAGTAGATCAGAAACCACAACTATTTACTGATACTCAGTATTTAGTAAGTGCTACACTAATCGCTGACCTTTCGCTAGACGGTGTAAAATCCAATCTATCAGCAGATAGCCTCAGCGCATTAGCTTCCGATGTTACTGGGCTTGATTTAGCTGGAATCAAAGTTTACAAGTTGGTATACAAAACCAAAGATGCCAGTGGAAATGAAGTATTGGCTTCCGGGGCTTTTCTTTTTAGCACCTCTCCTACCGCCAAACCATTGTTGAGCTATCAGCACGGGACTATTTCTAAAGAAACAGGTGCACCTTCGTTGTATACTACCAACTCTCTCGATTCTTTTATTGCAGGTACTTATCTAGCTACTTTGGGCTACGTAGTATCTATTCCCGATTATTTGGGTTATGGTGAAAATGCTGCAGCTGATCATCCTTATGAACATCGTGCTACGCTAGCCTCGGCTTCTTTAGATATGCTTAGGGCAGCTAAAGAGTTTAGCAATCGAAACGATGCCATTACTTTAAATAATCAATTATTTTTGACAGGTTATTCTGAGGGAGGATCAGCTACTATGGCCTTACATCAATTAATTGAAAACTCGGCTAGTAATGAATTCACAGTTACGGCCAGCGCGCCTGGGGCTGGTGCCTATGATAAGGTAGAATTTGCCAAAGATGTAACTAAACGTGACGAGATTATGCTTAACATTAAAAATTATTCTTGGGTAATTCTTACTTACAATAAGCTCTATGCTAATTTGAATAGACCTTTAAGTTATTATTTTAATGAGCCATACGCCACCAATATTGCCAACCAACCCGAAGGTGAAGGTATCACTATAGATATAGAACAAAATCCTTCTAAATTATTTACCCAACAGTTTAGAGATGGCTTGCAAAATGACACAGATACCGAGTTTATTGCAGCACTAAGTGATAACTCTTCTTTTAATTGGAAGCCAGTAGCCCCTATGACATTATATCACGGTACAGCCGATCAATTCGTGCTTTTTATCAATTCTCAAAGTGCTTTTAATACAATGACTGCCAATGGCTCTACCAGTGTGGTGTTATTTCCAATGAATGGTACTGGTCATTTTGACTCTGTACCCACTTTTGTAATAGAAGTAAACAAGTTTTTTAATACTTTCCGTTAGTAATTGTCACGGAACAAATTTTCTTAACCGCCCTTGGCATCTATCAGGGGCGGTTTTTTAGTCGAAAAAAAATACCTTGCCGTCAAAAACTGCAAGGTATCTGTGGAATCTAAACTAACCCGTGATTTATTTCAATTTTTTTTACTCCTTTATCTATACTAAATTACGCTACTTGGCAATATAAGGTTCTATGTATTACTGTTAAAGGTTTGTTAAAAGAAATTAAAACTTATTAACAAAAGAAAACATAAGGGGAACACATTGATAGTCAGAGCATTGACTATCTAGAGATAGGAATGGTTTGTTCATGGTGTTTTTCTTTAAATTAAAAGAATATGGTTATTTCTTCCTCGGGATTTTTTTAGTTATAACCCGACCTTTATTGTTGGTTTTATATCTAAGACAACTAAAGTTTGAAATAGTTGCATCGAAAATCAAAAAAACTTCAAAACAGTTTCAAAAAATTCATTTTTATGGATGACTTTTCACTTTTTTCAGTATTAAGCCACATAAACATGTAAGTTTTATCGTTTTTTGTTAAATTATTTGCAAAAGCATTCCTGCAAAAATCAAGAATCACTTATACTAATCGTTGAATTACATTATGAAAAAAACTACCTTATTTAAGACCTCGGTGCTGATACTGAGTGTCATATTTTTGACGCATTGCTCCAAGAAATTGGTAGAGGTGCAAAAAACTGATTTCAAAGATGAAATTGCCACGCAACAAAACCTGACATTCACCTTTAGTGAAGCGTTGGTGGCAGATAGCAAGTTGGGTGTTTGGGATACGACGAGTTACATTAAGTTTACCCCTACGGTTAAAGGAAAATTTAAATGGGTGAAGAAAAATCAATTGGTTTTTTCTCCCTTGCAAGGTTTTCAGCCTAGTACCGATTACAAAGCAAAGCTACAGGATGCATTGGTAAAATCAGCTCCTAATAAGCTCCCAAGTGTAAACAAAAAATCAAATATTGCCTTTCATACGCCTTATCTCGATTTAGAAGATGCAGATGTATTTTGGACTCAGGATAATCGTCGTACTAAACAGCTCAGGGTAAATCTTAATTTTAACTACAAAATTAAGCCGCAGTCCATCAAGAATATTTTAACTGTAAAAGCTGATGGTGAGCAAATTCAAAGCTATAGGGTAATCAATGATGATATCTCGAAAACAGCCCAAATTGTAATTGACGAAGCAGGCTTGAAAAACGCCAGTGCCAGTAATATTGAGCTTGCGGTAGCCCCAGGTTTGCGTTGTGCCGAGAGTGAGTTTACTACAAAGAAACCTATCGCTCACAAAATAACTACTCCTAACAAGCGTAGCCTTGAAATTGTACATGCCAAAGCCGAATATGAAAACAATGTACCTTACATTCGGGTGCAAACCAACCAGGCAGTAGAAGAGCTTGAAGTATTGAATAACCTAAAAATTAAGCCTTCGGTAGTATATCAGGTAAAAATGCTAGACCACGGATTTCTTATCCGAGGAAACTTTAAGGCTAATAAAAGTTATACCATTACGCTTTCAGATAATATACGAGGGGTATTTGGTGGCAAATTGTCTGAGGCTCACGAACAAGTAGTACAATTTGGTAACCTATCACCTTACATCAGTTTTGTGGCCAAAAACGGGCTCTATCTATCCAGCAAAGGGAACAAAAATGTGGGTATCCGTATTGTAAATGTTCCCAAAGTAAAAGTCACTGTTTATAAAATTTACGAGAACAACATTCAACGCTTCATTTCGGAACGTGGTTATATTCGTGACAATGCGTCAAGTTACTATACCAACTACAGCGAATATGGGGATGTAGTTTTAGAGCAGGATTACGACACCAAGTCGCTGCCTCAAACCCACGGAATGCATGTTTTAAATTTTGATCTGGATAAGGCCAACAACTTCAAAGGAATTTATGCTGTAAAAGTAGCCTCTACCGAGAAACAATGGCTCAATAGCAATAAGATTGTTTCGGTATCGGACATTGGCTTTATTGTAAAACACACTGCGAATGATGTATTGGTTTTTGCCAACTCCATTATGAACGCTAAACCTTTAAAAGGAGTAAGTGTAAGTCTCATTAGTAAGAGTAATCAACCTTTTTATAAAGCTACAACCGACGCCAATGGGGTAGCTAAATTTGCCAATATCAAAGACAAATTCCCACAAGCCAATGTACGTATGATTACTGCCCGTTATGGGAAAGATTTTAACTATTTACATTTCAACCAAACTTCGGTAGAACGTTCGGCATTTGATATTGGAGGTATTAGAGAAAATAAATCAGGTTATCAAGCATTTTTATATGGAGAACGAGACTTGTATCGTCCTGGTGAAACAATCAACTTGAATACCATTGTACGGAATAAGAAGTGGAATACTCCAGGGCAAATTCCTATCAAATTAAAACTACTATTACCTAACGGAAAGGATTTCACCAGCATAAGAGGGGTATTAGATAAACAAGGTTCTTTTGCTACCTCAATTAAGCTTCCAACCTCAGTTCAAACAGGTACTTACAATGCAGAGGTGTACTCTGCTACTGGTGTTTTGCTGGCATCTAAGCGAATAAGTGTAGAGGAGTTTATGCCAGATAGAATCAAGGTAAAAATTGATTTGACAGATAAAGATTACGCTCAGCTTTGGAAGCAAGATCTTAAACATGGCGATCAGGTACATGCACGAGTGGAGGCTTTGAATTTGTTTGGCCCACCAGCGGCCAATCGCAATTATGAGATGAGCTTTTACTTACAAAGAAAGTTTTTCCAACCAGAAGCCGCCAAGTATCGTGATTTCAACTTCAATATTCGCTCAAGCAAAGACAAACGAGTTCTTTCTACTGATTATCTAAAAACCGAAAGAAGAGAAGGTAAAACCGATAAGAAAGGTTTTGCCAAAGAAAGCTTTAAGGTACCTACAGAATATGCCAAGCAAGGCGTACTCCAGGGAAAGGTTTATACCACTGTATTTGATGAAACCGGGCGCTCAGTAAGCCGAATGAAAACTTTTGATGTATTTACCCAAAAGGTTTTCTTAGGTATCAAAGATTTTGATTACTACGTGAGCACTGATGCTGCTTTGCCAGTAAATTTAGTTGCAGTAGACAAAGATGGTAATCCTGCCAATACTACCGCCAAAGTACAAGTGATTCGCTATCGTTGGCAAACTGTACTAGAAAAAACCTATGATGGTACCCGATATGTGTCGCGTCGTAAGGCTAAAATATTGCAAGAAAATACACTTACGCTCAATGGCGCAGCCACTCCTTTCAATTTCACGCCTAATCGTTCTGGCGAATACGAAATCCGTGTATACTTGCCTAATAGCGAATTTTATGTAGCGCAATCGTTTTATGCTTACCGTTATGGAAGCACTGATAATGCCTCTTTTGAAGTAGATAAAGATGGTAAGATCGGCATTACGATGGATAAAAAAGAATACAATGTAGGCGATCAGGCCAAGGTTTTATTCACTACTCCATTCAAAGGCCGTATGTTGGTAACTGTAGAGCGCAATCAGGTATTTCAGAATTTTTATGTAGATACTGACAAAAAATCAGCCTCAGTTACTATTCCAATCAAAGAAGCTTATCTACCCAATGTGTACATTACAGCTACCCTGATCAAGCCTTTGAGCGATGGAGCCATTCCATTGACTGTGGCTCACGGTTTTGCTCCTCTAAAAGTGGTTCGGCCAGAAAATCGCCTGAAAGTAAGCATTGATGCAGTAGAAAAAACGGAATCTAAGCAAAAGCGAACGATCAAAGTAAAAACTAATCGAGCCGAATCGGACATCCAGGTAACTTTGGCCGTGGTAGATGAAGGTATTTTACAGATTAAACGCTACAAAACACCTAATCCATTTGACTACTTTTTCCAAAAAAGAGCCTTAGAGGTAAGCCCTTACGATTTATACCCTAAACTTTTCCCTGAATTGTTTATTCGTCGTAGTAGCTCGGGAGGGGGTGGCTCAGTAGCCGATGAACGCGCCAACCCAATGGTAAATAAGCGGATAAAACTAGTAAGCTTCTGGAGTGGTATTTTAAAAACCAATGCTCAGGGAGAAGCCTCTTATACCATCAATATCCCTCAGTTTTCGGGTAGTCTGCGGATTATGGCAGTAGCTTATAAAGGAAGTGCTTTTGGTGCCGCCGAAAAAAGTATGATTGTGGCTGATCCAGTAGTGATTTCTACTGCACTACCACGATTCCTTAGCCCAGGAGATCAGTTAAAAATGCCTGTAACACTCACCAACACTACTGAAGGAAATATGCAAGCTTCGGTTCAGTTACGTACTACGCCTAATTTGCGCATTGTGAGCAAGAATAAATCAACTATTCCACTTAATGCCAATAGTGAAAAACAGGTGTTATTTGAGATTGAGGCAGATAAAGTGATTGATAGTGCCAAGGTAGAAGTAGTAGTAAATGCCAATGGTAGAATATTTACCGAAAAACAAAGCATTAATATTCGCCCTGTTTCGGGACTTATAAAAAGTAGCGGAGGCGGAGTAGTAAGCGCTGGTACAAATCAATCACTGGATTTGAAAAATGATTTGATTCCTTCTACTACCAAAGCAAAATTGGTGATTAGTAAATCACCTTTGATTCAGTTTACCAAAAACCTGGATTACTTAATTAAATATCCCTATGGATGTGTAGAACAAACCACTTCTTCGGTATTTCCTCAACTATACGCACAAAACCTGGTAAAAGCCTTGATGCCACGTACCCGTGGTTTTGAAGCCACTTATGGAGCACGTATCAAAGAAAATATCCAGGAAGGTATTTTGAGGTTACAATCGATGCAAATGTACAATGGCGCCTTAAGCTATTGGCCAGGAGGCACTTACGAAAGCTGGTGGGGTACGGCATATGCTACTCACTTTATGTTGGAAGCCAAAAAACTTGGTTATAATGTAAATACCAGTATGCTCAACCGCTTATACGACTATTTGGCCAAGCAAGCCAAAAATAGTACTGATTCTTATTATAGTAGAAACCGAGTACGCTACTACTATCGTGATAATAATGGAAGCCGTAAGCTTAAAGTAATTGCCAAGCGAGAAGCGATTTACTCGTTGTACATTCTGGCATTGGCCAAAAAAGCTGATGTATCTACGATGAACTACTACAAAGAAAATAGCAAGCTATTATCGTTGGATGCTAAATATTTGCTGGCAAGTGCTTATTACTTGTTGGGAGACCAAGTCAATTATAAAGCATTATTACCTAAGAGTTTTAGTGGTGAAAAGGCCGAACAAGCCTTGGGAGGTAGTTTCTACTCTTATATTCGCGACCAGGCACTGGCATTGAATGCATTGTTGGAAGCCAACCCACAAAGTCCACAAATTGGCACCTTGGCCCGACGTTTGGGACAGCAAGTTCGCCAGGCTCGTTACTTAAATACCCAAGAAAGCGCCTTCTCGTTATTGGCCTTAGGTAAATTGGCCAATGCCAATACGGGAAAAACTCAGGCTGAAGTGACTGCTGGTGGTAGAAGTGTAGGTGTATTTAGTGGGCAAGATCTTACCATCAGTAATAGTATTGCGGGTAAAGCCTTAAATATTCGCGCTACTGGTTCGGGTAGTTTGTATTATTACTGGCAGATGCAGGGATTAAGCGCGACAGGTAATGTAGAAGAAAAAGACAAAGTACTGAGGGTACGCAAGCAGTTTTATGACCGTAATGGTAACGAAGTAAAAGATGGGGTATTCCGTCAAAACGATTTGGTAGTCGTAAAAATAACAGTGAACACTACTGATGGATCAAATGTGGAGAATGTGGCATTAACCGATATGTTACCCGCTGGATTTGAGATTGAAAATCCTCGCTTAACCTCTTCTTCTCCAGCGGTAAGTTGGATCAAGAGAGCAGACAATCCTCAACATTTTGACATTCGCGATGATCGTATCAATTTGTTTGCGACTGCAACTCGTAAAACCAAAACCTTTTATTATTTGGTGAGGGCAGTATCGAGAGGTAATTTCAAGATGGGGCCAGTAAGTGCCGATGCTATGTATAGCGGAGAGTTTTATTCTTATTATGGCGCTCGCACCATCAAGATTGTAGCCAAAGGAGGCGATGAAGGATAAGAAAGCGAAAAGCTAACAACGAAAAGTGATAAGTGAGCCGAAGGCAGTGTTGTCTTCGGCTTTTTTTTATGTAATACGCTATGTCTAAAAGGCTCTATGAACTCACATCGGGCTTTCAAGTGTGCAATCTCACAATAGATAAATTGCCATACTATTTCCATTTTTTCTTATCGTATTTTTAATCAAACAACTTATCAAAAATACATTTATGAAGATTCGCTCTACTATTCAAAAGTTAGTTCTTGGGTATTTATTCATTGTTTTGGTTAGTACCCTGCAATTTGTTCATGGTCAAAAAACCATTATTAGCGTTAAAACCCTCAGCTATATTACCGCAGTAGATATTTCCCCTGATGGAAAAACGATGCTTACTGGAGGGACTTACCTAAGTTTTACTCCTAAAAAAGAGGGTAGAATAAATTTATGGGACATTAAGCAACGAAAGTTTTTGAAAGAGTTTAAAGTAGGCAAAAATGTTATAGATCTTTGTTTTACTCCAGGTGGCAAAAAAATTATAGTAGCTACTGATGATGATAAAATACGAGAATGGGACATTGCTACTGGTAAAATGAGTAAGTTAATAGCTACTACCAAGTCACAACCCAGAGAAGTGCGTTTCAGTAAGGATGGCTCTAAATTATTAATCGTTGATCGTTTTCACGCTGCTGTATTATCTGCAAAAAACTACCAACCCATTGCTACATTCGATTTTAAAAAATGGACATTTTCTGGCGCATTCTCGGGCAATGGCAAACGTATCGCAGTAACAGTAGACACAAAAGTTCAAGTGTGGGATATTCAACCTAAAAAACTTGTTCAAACAACCTTTCCTGCCCATCAAAAATTTGCTTTTAGCGTGGCTCATTCTCCCAAACAGGCACTCGCTATTACAGGTTCAGGTGATAAAACCGCCGTCTTATGGAATCTAAATTCAGGTAAGGCTGTACACACTTTATCACATGACAATGAGGTTTATACTGTAGCATTCTCCCCTGATGGTACTAAAATGGCTACTGGATGTGGTGATTTTAAAGTTCGAATTTGGGATGTAAAAACAGGTAAGTTACTGACTACTTATAGTGAACACCAGGGCAGTGTCAAATTTGTCAAGTTTTCTAGTGACGGCCGTTATGTAACCTCTTATGCTGGTAAAAAAGCCAAGGTTTGGGCATTGAAATAATGCCCTCAAAAAGTATTTGGTGTTATTTGACCAGCATCAAATACTTTTAATTCTTTACTTTAAATAAGCCTGTTCAGCCCTGATATCTCTCAACACCATATCAAGCAAGCGAAAAACAAACGTTTTGTTTTCTTCGGAAAGACGGGACATGGCTTCTATTCTCTCAAGGATTTCTTTGTCAAACAAAAAACTGGTTTTTCCAATTAGATAATCTATCGAAACCTCCAGTGCATCTGCCATCTTTGCTACTACCTCTATAGAAGGCGTGATATCTCCCCGTTCATATCGTCCTACTACATCCCCTGAAGTTCCAATCAATTTACCTAAACCAGCTTGAGAAAGCTTTTTTCTTTTGCGCATCAACATTAGATTATCTCCAAAGTTATCCATCGTAAGCGTTTAAAGTGAGAAACCACTTTGACTTTTGATGCATTGCGAAACCACGGTTTTGCTGACATATTTTAAGCCGAAGCGCCTTCTAGAATTGAACAAACCAAAACCGACAAAAATAAAAAATTTAAAAACAATAAACAATTTAGTTTAAAAATTGAATCAATATGATTAATACAGTATATTTGTGAATAATCGATCTTTTAAAACACGCAAAAAGAGCCTAAATAAGAACTATAAAGCACTTTTTAGAAGTCTAAAATGAGAAGACTATGCACAAATCTTATGATCTAAATGCTATTGAAGCACTGTTAAATGAGCAGTCGCCAAAACAAATCGTTAAACTATTAGATGATTTACTGTATTTTTTAGTCAATTATAACGAATATGAGCAAATCCGGTATTTGTCAGATTATTACCATCAATTACGTTCATTAAGAGATAGTTTTGATCAGGTAAATCCTCATGTTAGAGAATAAACAAGCATTCTATTTGTTAAAATTTTAACCAAAACATCTTTCAAAATGCTATTTAAATGAGAATTTCGAGGTAATTTGGTAAAGATTTACTCGAAATAGCAATTTATTTTGTTTAGAATATTAACTTTGTAGTAAATTAATAGCATAATAAATGTAAATTAACTGATGGGAAAAAGGCAAATTCGTATTTTTGAGCAAGACATTGCAACACAATTACCCCAATTGTCTGATAAGGAATTAAGTCTGGTTTTGAAAAATGATTTGACCCTCAAAGGTAAAATTTATAAATTCAATCAATCACAAGTGTTTTTCAAGGATACCATACATCGCAAACACGTGATTGAACAAACCACTATTGCAGAAATTATTGTAGACCATGTTACTAATTATTAATGATGAATGATTAATTAGGTTTTGTTTTCTAATTAGGAAATCAATGTCAAAGTAATTCATAATTCAACAATTAATAATTTATAATTGTTATTCACTGCAAATAATAAACGGATCGTTGTACCGATGATATAGAAAATAGTACTGTGAGACTATGCTGACGAACCTTTTAATTAAAAATTATGCCCTCATTGAGCAATTGATGATCAAACCCCATCAATCGCTTAATATTATTACCGGGGAAACAGGTGCTGGTAAATCTATTTTACTGGGAGCCATTGGTATGTTGATGGGCAAACGTGCGGACACCAAAACTTTGATGCACACAGACAGTAAATGTGTCATTGAAGGTTCTTTTCTCATTTGGTCTTATAATTTGAAAGAGCTATTCGAGAAATTAGACATCGATTACGAAGATGAAACTACCATTCGGCGAGAAATCACTCCCAGTGGCAAATCCCGGGCATTCATCAATGATACTCCTGTAAACTTAGATGCTTTACGAGAAGTAGGGCGCCGTTTGATTGATATTCACTCTCAGCATGACAATTTATTGTTGGGAGACAATTTGTTTCAGCTACAAATGGTAGATGTATGTGCCGAAAATCAAGGTTTGCTGAAGGAGTATCAGGTAAAATACCAGGAGTATCGCACTATCAAGAAACAATACGACCAGTTGTTAGCGGAGTACAATACCCACAAAAACGAACTGGATTACAATAAATTTTTATATGATGAATTGGCTAAGGCCAATCTACAAGCTGATGAGCAGGAAAAACTGGAAAGTGAGCTCAAGCTATTGGAAAGCTCAGAAGAAGTAAAACTTAAGCTTAATGAAGCTTTGGGTTTTCTGAGTCGGGCAGAAGACACCTCTATCATAGATCAATTACGCACCATTACTAATGGTTTAGAAGGAATCAGTGAGTTGAGTAAGACCTTTGGAGATATTTATGAGCGTATGAATAGTACGTTGATAGAAATACAAGATCTTACCAACGAGATAGAGCGGGAAGAAGAAGTGGTAGAACTCAATGAAGAACGAATTGAGGAGGTAAAAGAACGAGTGAGTTTTATTTACCAGATGCAGCAAAAGCACCACGCCGCTTCTGTAGCAGAACTGTTGGAAATCCAGGCATCTCTAGAAAATAAAGTAAATAAGGTGCTCAATTTTGATGAAGAAATACAGTCCCTCAAAGAACAACTGGAGGCTGTAAATAAAGAATTGATGCAGTTGGGCGAATCGCTCTCGTTGACTCGCCAGGGGGTTGCTCCTGATATTGAGGAAGACATTATGCGTTTGTTGATAGATTTGGGAATGCCCAATGCTACAATCAAGATAGAGCAAAGCCGTACTGAACCAGGAAATTATGGTATCGACGAAATTAGTTTCTTGTTTAGTGCCAACAAAGGCATTCCACCCCAAGAAATCGCTAAAGTAGCTTCAGGTGGTGAATTTTCTCGTTTGATGTTGGCTATTAAATATATTTTGGCTACTAAAACATCTTTACCTACTGTTATTTTTGATGAAATAGACACGGGGATTTCGGGAGAAATTGCCCTTAAAATGGGCAATATGTTCAAAGAAATGGCCCATCGTCACCAAATCATTGCGATTAGTCACTTACACCAAATTGCAGCAAAGGGTAATCACCATTATTTTGTATACAAGGATCATTCAGCAGAACGCTCAGTAAGTAGAATTCGCCAGTTGAATGATGATGAACGAATACAAGAAATAGCCCAAATGATTAGTGGATCTACTCCGTCAGAAAGTGCTATTTTAAGTGCAAAAGAGTTGCTGGAATTGCCTTAATCATAAAAGCAAAAGTCTTAAAATTCATTATCCTCTGTGGCTTAGTTGCTCAGAGGATTTTTTTATTCTAAAATATTCCATTTGGTAAAATTGAGCACAAAAAAAAGAGAGACTATCTAAGCCTCTCTTCTTACTAAATGCTTTTAAAATCGTTGGGTTATTTTCGTTTCACTACTTTCTTTTTTTCTAGTTCCATCATAAAATATGGACGGTGAAAGCTTCTTACAGATTTTGTTTTTTTGATGACGTATTTACTATTTGCTTCCATATTGCCTCAATTTTTCAATTATCAGTTATTGTTCTCGTCGAGTGCAAAGTACCATCTTTTTCATAAAAAAAACAATTTTTTCCATCAGTTTTGTAACCTTTTATTTTTTATCACGTAGTTGACAGACAATATATCAGAAATACATCCCAGGATCATCCAGAGGCTGTTTTATAGTAATCCAATCATAATTAACTTCTCTTTTCTAACTTTTATCAATCGCGCACTTAATCATTCAAGAAAAAATTTTTACCTCAAAGCAACCCCACGGTTTTGACAGGTGTAAAGAGAGCAAACGCGTTTTTCACTTTTTAAATTTATCAACACAAATAAACCTACAAATACCAGTAGGCACCTTAAAGTATCATCAATGAAAAACACAAAAACTTCTTTACCCCATTTTGCTAACTACCGTCGTGTACTCGTCTTAGCGGTAATCGTATTGATCAGTATGTATTCTTGTATTAGTCAAAACGCAGAAGATGACCCGAACCCACAAAACTCAAATAACGGCCCCAGCTGCGCCAATGCCCCTAGCCTCACGCTTAATGAAGCACAGAGCACTAGTTGTGGGCAAAGTACTGGTAGTATTACGGTAAGTGGATCTGGTGGTTCAGGTACACTGACTTATAGCCTGGACGGGCAAGCTTTTCAAGCTACAGGTACATTTAGTAACTTAAAAAATGGCACTTATACTGTGACTGTAAAAGATGGTACGGGCTGTACCAATACCTTGAATATAACTGTGGACCTTACAGACGAGACAAGTTTAGCCAATGATGTAGCACCTATTATACAAACTAATTGTGCGATCAGTGGTTGTCACGTTTCGGGAGCACAAAATCCAAATTTGAGTGACAAAGCCAACATTATAGACAGAGCAGAGCGAATTTTGGCACGTACTTCAGAAAGAACGATGCCTCCTAGCAGCTCAGGAAAATCATTGACTGCTCAGCAAATAGAGTTGATTCGTTGTTGGGTAGATGCTGGTGCAAAAGACAACTAAGCTTTAACTATTTATAGAACATCGATTAACGGATATTGATTAAATATTTCATTCTTGATCGATTCCTGATTTGTTAATCGATGTTCATATCTAAAAGAATTATCCTTTCTTTTTGTGCTGATTAATTACTACCTCTACCTGGTTTTTATCAATCACCGGGCCTACAATGGTGCGGATGATCTTGCCGTCAGGCGCTATAAATATATTGGTAGGAAAGGCCTCTAATTGATATAAATCTTCGGTTACCCCCTGCACATCGCCTAACATGGGAAAACTCAACTGAAATTTTTTCTGAAATTTTTCCGATGCCTTCAAATCTTCTCCTACGTTAATGGCCACTAATTCAAATTCTTTCCCTTTAATTTCGCTGTAATATTCCTCAATCTTAGGAAAGTCTTTACGACAAGAACGACAAGCTGTAGTCCAGAAGTGAAGTAATACATATTTGCCTTTAAAATCGGCCAAGCTCTGCTTTTTTCCTTCTATATTTTTGAAAGTAAAGGCTGGTGCATTTTTCATTTCTTTGGAACCACAAGCTGCTAATCCTGCTATCAATAAAGTAAAAATAAATAGTTTCTTTATTTGCATAATTTTATCCATTTAAATCACAGATTGACTGTGTTTATTGTTCTAACTTACCATATAAATCAAACTCAGTAGCATCGGTAATGCGAATGGGGGAAAAATCTCCTACTGGTAAATAAGTATCCTCTGCCGAAATGAGCACTTCATTGTCTACTTCGGGAGAATCGGCTTCAGTCCGCCCAATGAAATAACCACCTTCTTTGCGGTCTATCATCACCTTGTAAACTTTCCCAACTTTTTGTTGATTCAGTTCTGCCGAAATCTCTTGCTGTAGCGCCATAATCTGCCCTGCTCGATCTTCTTTTACTTCTGCTGGCACATCGTCTTCCATAGAAAAAGCGTGCGTACTTTCTTCGTGAGAGTAGGTAAAAATTCCTAAGCGATCAAACCTGGATTTCTCTACAAACTGATACATTTCTTCAAAATCTTCTTCTGTCTCACCAGGGTGTCCCGCGATTAAAGTGGTACGTAAGGTAATTTCAGGAACTTTCTGGCGAATGGTATCAATCAGCTGCTCTGTTTTCTCACGATTAATACCTCTTCGCATCAGCTTAAGTACTTTAGACGACCCGTGCTGTAAAGGCATATCCAGATAGTTACAAATATTTGGATATTGCTTAATGGCATCCAATATATCCAAAGGAAATCCTGCTGGATAGGCATATTGAAGTCTTATCCATTCAATTCCCTCCACATCGGCCAGGCGCGCCATTAATTCTGATAAATTACGTTTTTTGTAAATATCTAAGCCATAATAAGTCAGGTCCTGAGCAATAAGAATGAGCTCTTTAGTACCATTTTTTGCCAGGGTTTGAGCCGATTTTACCAACTCTTCCATTGGGCGTGATACGTGCTTACCTCGCATAATAGGAATGGCGCAAAACGAACAAGGGCGATCACAACCTTCGGCTATTTTCATATAAGCATAATGGCGCGGGGTAGTAATAAGCCTCTCCCCTACTAATTCGTGCTTGTAATCTGCCTTAAATTTTTTGAGCAGAAGTGGCAAATCACGAGTACCAAAATAAGCATCAACAATCGGAATTTCTTTTTCCAAATCGTCCTTATAGCGTTGCGACAAACAACCGGTAACGTATAATTTGTCTATCATCCCCTCCTCTTTGGCTTGGGCATATTGCAAAATCGTATCTATGGATTCTTGCTTGGCGTTGTCTATAAACCCACAAGTATTCACAATGACTACATTGGCCTCATCGTTTTCAGCCTCGTGCGTGGCTTGTATATCATTCCCTCGTAACTGGGTCAATATATTTTCTGAGTCTACTAAGTTTTTTGAACATCCTAAAGTCACAATGTTCACTTTGGTAGCTGTATTTCCTTTTGTCTTCATTTCGTCTTTAATAAAATCGGTACTCCTCTTTCAAAAAAATCTTAAAAAACTGCCTTATAATTTATCTTTATGTTAAGTTCAGTTAACTTCATACTTTTTACCTCAACTGGATTTACATTTCCTTGACCATCAAAAATATTGGCAAACACAAACTTTTGCCCTTTGTCTTCTTCCTGGGTAAAGATAGAATACCTACCTGGAGGTAATTTTAACTGAAAGCAACCATCCTCATCGGCCATTGTAGTGGCAAAGGGTTTGGTATTGGGTACTTGAAACAATCTCCCACTAGCTTGTAATTGATTTCTGGACATTAATGGATACACCAATAATTGTCTTTTGACTGGTTTTGTTTGCTGGTTCCCCTTACTGTCCTTTTTTTTGGGTTTTACCCCAATTACTGGCATCTGATTGCCTGCCACCCAAAATACTCTTCCATATACTCCCTGAGAAATTTTTACGGCACAGTTACTTACCTTATAGGAGCTTGATTTTGGGTTACAACTTGCCATCGTTAATATGAACAAGAGGCAAAAAATACTCGACAAATGGGCGTTTTTCATAAGGCGTTTTTTTTGACAGGCAAAGATAAGGCTTTTTAAGGAATGCTGGAGTATGTCGAGTCAATCCACATGAGTTAATATGCTTTTAAAAAGTAAGATTCTTGGCCAATTTACCCAAAGTTTGTATTGCAGTTGCTACTTGCTCATCAAATGGGGTGGCAAAACTCAATCGTATAAAGTTTTTATAAGTCTGACTAAAAGAAAAAACCTGCCCTGGAATAATCACAATATTACTTACCAGGCTTTGCTGATATAATTCATAAGTATCTATGGACTGATCAAAACCTATCCATAACACATAACCTCCTTGTGGTGTCGAGAAGAAAGTTTGGGCAGGAAAATTATCCATGATGCATTCTTCGTATTTGATCATATTGAAGTGCAAATAGTTACGTAGCTTTTTGAGGTGATAACCATACCTGCCCTTTTGTAAAAAATCGCTCAGTACAAATTGTGCTATCGAGCTAGTAGTAATGGAATGTATCCGCTTTTGACGAAAAACCTCAGCCTTAAATCTTCCAGGTAGACAATAACCCACCCTATAGCCAGGTGCTACCGTTTTAGAAAAAGAATTACAGTACATCACCCAACCATCCTGGTCATACCTTTTGATCGTAGAGGGGCGTTGCTTTCCAAAATATACATCTCCATATACATCGTTTTCAATTAAAGGAATCTGCCAACGGTTTACTATTTCAGCCAATTGCTTTTTTTGATGATCGGGAATGCTATGCCCTGTTGGGTTATGAAAATTGGATACAAACAAACAGGCTTTTACCGAAAACTTTTTAAACACTTGTGTTAGATAATCCAGGTCAAGCCCCTGTATGGGATCTGAAGTAATTGGAATTACTTGATACCCTAAGTGTTCAATGGCTTGCTGAATTCCAAAATAGGTTAGTGTGTCAGTCACAATAATGTCTCCCCTCTGCACTACCGCTTGCAAGCACAGCACCAATGCCTCGAGACACCCTGCGGTAATGAGCACATCATCTTTATCACCTCCAAATCCCCACTGAAATGCGTGCAATACAATTTGTTGTCTTAGGCTTTCAATGCCTACTGAGGGTGGGTAACGTAACAATTGGTCTGAATAATTTTTTGAAGCATCAGCCAAGGTCTTTTTAAACCTTTGGGTAGGCAATAGTTGCATAGGTGGCACCGCTTGAGAAAAGTTGATATAACCAGTTTGGGTATTGATAACCTCTAGTTCTTCTATAATACCTGAAGAGGTAGGTTTGAAAGGCTTGTCAACAATTCTTTCTTCTGCAATCAATCGCTGATATGCTTTTATTTTCGCAGTATCCTTTTTACGTCTTACATAATACCCCGACTTGGGTTTGGCTTCTATCAATCCCAAAGATTCTAAATAATAATAAGCACTAAATACCGTAGAAGGGCTTACTTGGTATTGTTGCGAAAGTGTTCTCACAGAGGGTAACTTACTCCCTGGCAATAAGTTTTTTTGAAGAATATGCTGCTGTAGATTATCGGCCAGTTGTTGGTACAAAAACTCTTTTTCTTTAGACATTCTATTTTTTTGATCATCTGATATGGTCTAAATTTACAAAAACTGCCTCTGTTTTCTCTTTTTAATGCCCCTTAACTTTGTGTTACAAACCATTTATACAGTAAAAGTCTTATACTATGTATCACAAGTTAAGTCAAGATAAAGCTGATTTTGCCACATTATTAGACCAAACTCATCTTTATAATCAAGCATTTATCCAACAGATAGAGCAACAATCGCCTCATATCGCTACCAACGAATTACCTTATCAATCTATTCCTTCAGAAGGCATCGGAGCACAAGCTACTTTGGCCGCATTCGATGACAGGTTTAGGCCATATGTGCAAGCTTCAGGAGGACCTCGTTATTTTGGTTTTGTCATTGGAGGAAGCACACCTGCTTCTCTGATGGGAGATTTTATGACTAGCACCTTTGATCAAACCAATTCCAGTATTCAGGATATTGTAGAAAAAGAAGCCGTTCAAAATCTTAGAGAGTTGTTTCAGTTACCAACTAGTTTTCAAGGCAACTTTGTAACTGGTGCTACTATGGCCAATTTCTCAGGGTTGGCAGTTGCGCGGCAATGGATAGGCCAACAAGCGGGCATTTCAATTGCTGAGGAAGGTTTAGGAAGTTTGAAGCCTATCAAAATACTAAGCGCCAAGCCTCACTCCAGCATATATAAATCGCTTGCGATGTTGGGTTTAGGCAAACATAATCTAGAAAAAGTAGCGTCTATTGCAGGACGTGAGGCCATCGATATTAAAGCCTTAGAAGCGCTACTTCAAAAACAGGACGCCTCACAACCTTGCATTGTAGTAGCAAGTGCAGGTACTGTAAACACAGGTGACTTTGACAATCTCACAGCGCTTGGTCGCTTGAAAAAACAGTATAAATTTTGGCTACACGTAGATGGAGCTTTTGGTGGATTTGCCGCTTGTAGCCCCTTGCTTGCGCATTATTGGCAAGGCATTGAATATGCAGACTCTATTACGATTGATGCTCACAAATGGCTAAATGTGCCTTACGACGCTGCTGTTATATTTACCCAACATCAAGCGCTACAACGCGAAGTATTTTCTAATAATGCGGTTTATCTGGATACTGATCCATCACAGATCAACTTTATGGATCTGACCCCAGAAAACAGTCGTCGTTGGAGAGGACTACCTGTATGGTTTACCCTCAAAGCTTATGGGAAAAAGGGTTATCAGGAAATTGTGGAAAGAAATTATCACCACGCACAACAACTAAGTGCCAAAATCCAGGAAGATCACCGGTTTGAATTATTGGCTCCAGCACGCCTTAATGTTGTTTGTTTTACCTTGAAAAACCACACTGCTGAATTAGTTACCCAAGAACAAATCAAGTCATTTTTAAACCACCTAGCCTCTACTGGTGAGGTGTTCCTAAGCCCTACGGTGTATGAAGGTACTCCTGCCATTAGGGCCGCATTCTCCAACTGGCGTACTCAAGAGGCTGACGTGCAACAAGCCTGGGAAACACTACAAACCATTTATGACCAAACCCAGACACCATCAAGCGTCAGCCAATAATCACACCCAAAATCACGGCTTACTCCTTAGGTCGTGATTTTTTACTTATCCACAGAGTAAATCATTTCTCAAGCAACCTTCACGGGATATATGGCATCTAACCAATACATAATTGTACTAAACCATATATCCCATGACTATTTACTCTAGAACCCTGATTGTATTATGCCTTCTTTCGGTTGGCTGGCTCACCAGTTGCCAAAATAAAGGAAGTAAACCCCTGCAAAACCTCATAGGAACCTCGATGTCTCCCGCCACGCTGGACCAATATTTAGAGGATAAAATGAAAGCCATGAATATTCCTGGATTGGCTGTAGCAGTAATCAACGATGGTAAAGTAGTATATCATCGGGTAAAGGGTTATGCCGATAAAGAAAATAAGGTAAAAGTAGACAAACAAACCATTTTTGAAGGGGCATCTATGTCTAAGTCTGTCTTTGCACACTTTACAATGACTCTGGTAGAACAAGGCAAGCTGGATTTGGATAAGCCTTTATATAAATATTTACCTTATCCAGATATTGCGTATGATCCACGTTATAAAAAAATTACAGCACGCATGATTTTAAGCCACCGTTCGGGTTTTCCTAATTGGCGTGATGATTATAAAGACAAAGGAGGTAAGCTATTTATCAAGTTTGAACCAGGCACCAATTATCATTATTCAGGCGAAGGGTACCAATACCTGGCAATGGTGCTCAAGCATTTGCTCAAGACCGATTGGCGAGGCCTGGATGCAAAAATTCGGGAAGAAATTATGCAGCCTCTTGGAATGAAACATACTCGTTTTATTCAAGATAGCTACAATGTAGAGCATAAAGCCAAACCTTATGGTCATAAAGGAGAATTGATAGATCCTAAATACAAAAAATCTGATAGTTTGTTTATAGCTCCTGCGTCTATCCATTCTGAACCCATAGAATTCTCTAAATGGTTAATTGCGATGATGAATCACAAAGGCTTAAAAAAAGAGTCTTTTGACGAAATGTTCAAGCGTCATTCTCAGGTACCCTTCCCTATACCTTTAGAACTGCAATACACTCTTGGTTTTTTCAACTATACTTTTCCCTTTGGTAATTTTTATATGCACGGGGGTAACAATGAAGGCTTTACCTGCATGTTTGTCATAGAACCAGAAAAAAAATGGGGATTTGTGGTGTTTACCAACTCCGAATATGGAGAACAATTGGGGAGTATGATGCAGCTTTATTTTATTAATGGCTGGACTTTGAACAAGTATCCCTGGTTGGCAGCATTTGTAGTATTTGCCTTCCTGGCATTGTTGATTAATGGTGTAATGCTACTTCGTAAAACTAAATACCGGGTAATAAACAAGCATCATTTTCGAGCAGGGCTACTTGCTTTATTAGGAACCTTTATTTTGAGCTATCTCTCTCTAGCCACTCGTATTCATTATAGTCAATCAGGGCATTTATTATTTCAAGGCTTATACTATGGATTAATCATTGGAATAGTAACTCAATTATACTTTGCAGCCAACCAAATGATTGATTTATGGAAAAACAAAGAAATTGGCTGGTTTCAAATTATTCTTCAAATCTTTTTGATGTTAGGATTACTGGTAACAGGCATCGTTTTGATTTAGTTAATGAAACTTTTCACTTCATTTTTATCCTTCTTCCTAGTTATTTACCTGCTTACTCATTTTTAGACTCGTATTTAAGGTATCTTCGTATAAAATTTGTATTATACAGAACTCCCATTACTTCTATCATTGGGATTGATGATCATACAATATTTCCTTTCCAAAAATAAGTGCATCATTCTTCACTATTTAACTAACTGTTTACAAAGACAATCTTATTTTTATCGAGACTATGAGTTGGCGATTATCCATCTTACTATTGTTTTTAACAATAAGTACTCAGGCACAAAAAACACTTTCGTTGAAAGCTTCTCAGGACAAATATTTATTAGGTAAACATTTGTCTATTCTGGCGGATTCTTCAGGAAAACTTACCCTAAAGGAGGTAACATCGGCTACCTACCAAAACAAATTTGTCGCAAGTAATAACAATACCCCTAATTTTGGCCTTACCAAGACAGTTTACTGGGTTAAGATCAACTTACAAAACGACGAAAACGAACCCGTTCTTTGGTTTATCGAAAATGGTTATGCCATTACGCATTACATTGATTTTTACACGTTGAGTAGCTCAGGTCAGATGATTTTCTCAGCCAAGGGC
This sequence comes from marine bacterium AO1-C, assembly GCA_001890965.1. Taxonomy (GTDB): domain Bacteria; phylum Bacteroidota; class Bacteroidia; order Cytophagales; family Microscillaceae; genus Microscilla. The sequence continues at coordinate 77,283 of MLAY01000012.1, forward strand.
GGTACCCAATACCCCTTTAAACAACGACTGGTAGATTACCGTAAAAATATTTTCCCTGTAAAAATTCCTGCCAAAACCACTCATACCTACTACTTTCGTTTTCAGTCCAAAACTTCTATGCAAATACTGCTTACTGCCTGGAATCCAGTAGCATTTGCCGAAAAAAGCAATAATGAACTTTACTTTTGGGGAGGCTATTTGGGCATTATTATATCCATTGTATTGTATAACCTATTTGTAGCCATTAGTCTACGAAGCCTAAGCTATACTTTTTATATTATTTACATTGGTTGTTTTGGCATCATTCAGTTATCTATCGAGGGACTGGCCTATCAATACATATGGCCTAATGCTACCTGGTGGACTAACAACAATATTCCTTTTTTGATTTTACTCTCGGGGTTTGCCAGTGTGTCGTTTACCCAAGGTTTTTTAGTAACCAATGAATCCAAAAAATGGCTTCACAAAACCCTCAACGTTATTAAATACATTAATGCCAGTTTTATAATCATTCTAATTTTCCCTTATGAAATTGGCATCAAAATCAGTGCACCAATGGCCCTGATTACTTTGTTGTTTTTACTTGTCACGGGGGTTATACGCCTACGAGAAGGCTACCGTCCGGCACGTTTTTTTGTCATTGCCTGGTTTACCTTCATTTTTGGAGTAATGCTATTGATTCTCAAAAACTTTGGCATTGTTCCAACCAACTTTGTAACCAACAATACTGCTCCTATTGGCTCGGCTCTAGAGGCAATTTTGCTATCAGTGGCTTTGGCCGACCGCCTGAAGGTACTTACTCAGGAACGAGATGAAGCCACTCAAAAAACGTTGTCAATTCAAAAACAAATCAACGAAAATCTTGAAGCCAAAGTAAAAGAACGCACCCACGAAATTGCAGAAAAAAATGCCGAGCTGGTCATGCAAAACGAAGAAATAGCCACCCAGCGTGACGTACTAGAGCAACAAAAAATAGCCATTGAAGAACAGCATATCCAGATTACGTCTAGTATTACCTATGCTCAACGCATTCAGCAAGCAATGTTACCAAGAGTAGAAACCATCAAACGAAATTTTGAGGATGGCTTTGTATTTTTTAGACCACGTGATATTGTAAGTGGAGACTTCTACTGGTTTGCCAAACTTGAGGAAGCACACCAGGAACCAAAAATGATTCTTGCGGTGATAGATTGTACAGGGCATGGGGTACCAGGTGGTTTTATGAGTATGGTTGGCAATGAGCTGCTCAACGAAATTGTACATCAACGAAAAATTCACCGCCCCTGCTTAATCTTAAATGAAATGCATGAAGGTATTAGGCGGGTTCTTAAGCAGGAAGAAACTGGAAATCGTGATGGGATGGATATGTCCATTGTCACTATAGAACCAACTCAAAAACTTCTAAAGTTTAGTGGAGCCAAACGTCCTTTATTGTACATGCAACGCAACGAAATGATAAAAATCAAAGGAGATAAACTACCTATTGGTGGAGAGCTACTTGCAATGGAACGAAGCTTTACCGAACATACAATTAGTTTTGAACAACCTACAGTGTTTTATATGTATTCTGATGGTTATCAGGATCAATTTGGTGGTGAAGCTGGTAAAAAATTTATGTCTAAAAAATTTCGCGAATTGTTATTCTCAATTCATCGACACCCTATGCAAAAACAACAAACTATTTTGGAGCAAACCCATGACTCCTGGAAAGACCACAATTCGCAAGTAGATGACATTCTGGTTACAGGTATTAAACTCAAATAAGGCAAGCCATAAATGCCCATTAAAATAGCATAAAGCTATTTTTTCTAATATCTTTTAACATTTATGTATTGATAATATTAGCAAAAGTTTGTAATTTTAACAAACTAATACGCTAACTAATGCTTGTTCAAGAATCAGAAAGAATACTTAAAGAACATTTTGGCTATGCACGCTTTCGACCACTTCAAAAAGAAATAATTGATGCTATTTTGGATGATCAGGATGTACTAGCCCTGATGCCTACTGGAGGTGGCAAATCTTTGTGTTACCAAGTACCTGCTATGGTCAAAAATGGGGTTTGCATTGTGGTTTCTCCCTTGATTGCACTTATGAAAAACCAAGTGGCAGCTTTGGCTCAGCATAATATACCAGCTGCTTACCTCAATAGCACTCAATCGGCCGAAGATCAAGAAATGATTGAGAACAAGTGTTTCAATAAAGAAATCAAACTACTCTATATTTCCCCTGAAAAACTTGTCAATGAGACTTTTTTAAACTTCCTAAAAATTATTCAGGTGAGTATGTTTGCTATTGATGAAGCCCATTGTATTTCGATGTGGGGGCACGATTTCCGGCTTGAATATGGTCAACTGTGTCGCATCAAGGAAGAATTTCCAAATAAACCCATTATGGCATTGACAGCCACCGCCGATAAAACTACTCGTCAGGATATTATCCAGCAATTACAAATAGATGACTGCCAGGTATTTACAGCTCCATTTGATCGCCCCAATATTCGCCTCAATGTAACCACTGGTTTTCACCGCCTGGAGCGTATTATTAAGTTTTTACACAGCCGTCCTAACCAAACGGGCTTGATTTATTGCCTTACTCGCCAAGACACTGAAGAGATAGCCAGTAAACTTCAGGAAGCAGGCTTTATGGCTGCTCATTACCACGCTGGGTTAAATAGTGTGGAACAGAACCAAATACAAAGTGATTTTCTCAATGATGAAATACACATTGTATGTGCTACCGTAGCTTTTGGGATGGGTATTCACAAAAACAACGTACGTTTTGTGATTCATTATAACATGCCACGTAACCTGGAAAGCTATTACCAGGAAATAGGTAGAGCAGGGCGTGACCAAGAAATAAGCGACGCAATTTTATTTTACTCTTTCAAAGATGTCATTCATTGGCGAACCCTTATTGCTGAAAGTAAAAACAACAGAGATCAAGACAATCATCAGTTAAAAATGGCCAAATTGGCCCGTATGCAACAATACGCCGAAGCAAGTATTTGTCGCAGGCGTATTTTGATGAATTATTTTGGTGAACCACTTCAAGAGGATTGTGGCAACTGTGATGTATGTCGGAAACCAAGAAGTAAATTTGATGCAACACTATTGGCTAAAAAAGCCCTTTCGGCCTGTATTCGTCTCAAAGAAGATGTACAGATGCCAGTATTGATTGATGTGTTGCGAGGCAACAAAACTGCGCTTATTGCAGAAAAAGAATATGATCGCATCAAGACTTTTGGCTCTGCGGCCGATGTTAGCTACCACGAATGGAAAGATTATCTCCAACAAATGATTAACCTGGGCATTCTGGAACTAGCATATGATCAGGATTATGTCTTGAAAAAAGGCCCTTTAGGCCATCAGGTGCTGTACGAAGATTATAAAATAACCCTAGCATTACCCGAATTTGATTTTAGTCAACGGCAAGGCCAGCCTCGCACTAAGTCTGAAATGTTGTATGAAGAGCTTTTTGAAAAGCTACGGATTGTACGACAAGAATTAGCGCTGGAACATGAGCTGCCTGCCAAGGAGGTTTTTAATGACTATACCTTAAGCGAATTTGCCAAAGGACGCCCTACGACTTTGCCCAATATGGAAATGATTTCGGGGGTGACTCCTAAAAAAGCAGAAACTTTTGGGCTTTCGTTTTTGAAATTAATCCGTGAATTTTTGATTGAGCAATACCACAATGGTGAAAAAATTAAGGGAGCTTTATATTTAATCACCCATAAGTTTTATGAGCAAGATCTTACTCCAGAAGAAATCGCCCGTGAACAAGGCCTGCCAATAGAAGAGATTTATGAGCATTTGGTGATATTGTATGAATTGGGCTATGAAGTAGAGTTGTTAAAGTTTATCAATCGTCAGGAACTAGATCAAATTCTGGCCACCCTAAGGCTCAAAGACAATCGTGTGGAGCTAAACGATCTCACCAAACAGTATCAAGAAGAATATGACCCTTTTAAAATCAAAATTGCCTGGGCGGTATATCAGAAAATGCAAGAGGATTAATTGAACAGGATTTTAACTAGTCCTGTTCAGTGGTGGGGGTTTCTTCTTCTGAGTCCTTTACTGACTCTTTGTTTTCTTCTAATGAGGCTTTTTCTTTCCAGTCCTCATATCGTTTATCAATGCGTTGGCTTATTTTTTCAAAGTTTTCCCAAGTATCTTCCACGTGATAAAATGAAGCCAAACCTGAGGTAAGTAACTCTTCGTAGTCTTTCTTGTAAATACCAGTTTGGTAATATTCCTTAGAAAACTCATTGCCTTCTTCGTTCAATAAATCTTCGCCTAAGTAGCCATCCCACATAGCGCTCAGAATAGCAGCTGTAATTTCTCGATCTTTGAAACGAATGATTTGATGACCTGCCTCATCCTCGAACAACTCACTAAATAAGTCGTTTTCCAATACCCACCCCAAAAACATTCCGATGTGCACATAGGCTTGTTCAATGGGTAAAACATTGGGGAACTTGCCCATAAAATGGTGTTTGGCACGATCATATATCAGGTCTTCCGATGCTGCGTTATCTGCTGCCATGTATCTGAGAAATTAGAGTTACTAATAAGTTAGCAAGATAAATTTTAGTTTTCAAATATCCTATTGCAAATATTCGGAGTAAACATCAAATTTGATCTTTACCCTCGCCACAAATAAGGAAACAAAATAAAAGACACCGTAACTACGATCATATTGATGGCCAACAAGGTGAGAAGTTCATCATAACTTGCGCTTCGGGCCAAGCCATCCATGGCGTTTTTGGAGGTTTTAATGAGCATCAATAACATGGGCAAAATTACCGGAAAGCTTAAAATAGCCATCAAAGTAGCATTGTTATTGGCTTTGGCGGCAATGCTTGATACCATTGTAAGCGTAGAAGAGAAACCAATGCCTCCCAACAACATATTAAATATAAACAAAGCAGGGTCTTGTACGGGGTTGCCCAATACCAAGGCATACATCGCAAAGCCAATGAGGGCAATAATGAGCATCAACAAGCTATTGTAAATAATTTTGGATAAGATGATTCCTTGCGGACTTACCAGTGTGTAATAATACAATAATCGTCCTTGTCGTTCTTGCATAAAACTCTTGGCTACGGCATTGATGGCCGTAAATAATAAAATAATCCAAAACAGGGTATTCCAGGTAGGGGGCGATAAAACTGCATTTTTGAGGTTAAAACTCAAATAAGTTATCATTACAGTGCTTACAATATAGAGCAATAACCCATTAAGGGCATAGCGCTCTCTCCACTCCAGCAATATTTCTTTTTTAACCAGAATCTTTATTTCTTTGAATACCATCGAGCTCTTTTAAAAAATCCGAATAAAACCTCAAAAATATTGGTTTTCTCTGAAAAACTATAGGGTGCAAAAAAACGTAATCTATTTGAATAAAAACTAAAATTTCGATGAAAAACTACCAGTTTATATTTTTTTTAATTTTTGCCTGCTTTTTATCAATCAATATTTCTTATAGTCAAGGATTCCAGATTCCCAATGATACTTGCCCTAACGTGCCCATCACATTTGTTAATCCTGCCCCTGCTGCTGCATTACACCAATGGGATTTCTGTCTTGGAGATTTGAAGAATACCCCTACTGGAGTTAAAATAAATACGGGTCTTCCTTCTACCAACCGCCCGGAAGGTATCGAGTTGGCTTTTGATGGTACTAATTGGTATGGTTTCATTACCAGCCGTTCAGGAAATTCAATTTTGAGAGTTAATTATGGAAGTAGCCTAAGTAACATTCCTACTTATACCAACCTGGGAAACATTGGTGGCTTATTGAATGGACCAATGGGTATAAAGTTTATGATGTACAATAATGACTGGTATGCCATCTTGGTAAATGTAAATGTTACTACTGGAAACAATGGAGGACTTATAAGGTTAAATTTTGGAACCAACCTTGGTAATAACTCGCCCACTGCAACCTCTATTACCACTACATCGCTAAACTTTGCCACTGATCTTGACCTCAAATATGATCGTGCCAATGATAAGTATGTAGCAATTGCCTGCAACTTTGGGACAAACCTGGTACTCTATGATTTTGGCTCTAACCTTACCAACGTTAGTCCAGCCTCTATTGCTACCGCTAATTTACCTGGTAGTGGCCTCCACTCAGTAAGTTTGCAAAAAGATCAAAATAACTGGTATGGAGTTACAGTGTCCTTCAGTACCCCTGTTACGGTCAATCATCTTAGTTTTGGCACCAACCTATACAGTACGCCAACAGTTACAAATATATCAGGAAACTTCACGTCTTTCAACAGTGGCTTTGATGCGTTAATTACCAGGGAAGGTAATGAGTTTTTCGCCTTTTTTTTAACCAATGTAGCTGGAGCTGGCGGAGTAATATATCAACTCAATTTTGGTAGTACTTTGGCCAACCAATCACCGGTTTTTAAAGATTTAGGCAACTTGGGGGTGGTAGGCCAAATAGAAGCATCAAACCCATCGAGTATTGCCATGGCCATAGCCAAAGATCAAAGTAATTGGTTTTTATTTGCTGTAAACCGCTTTATTGGAGCTGTTGGAAATGAGCTTGCAAGGGTTAGTTTTCCAAACGAAGGTTGCAATTCTAGTATTACCTCTTCAACATCCAACAGCAACGTAGATGTCTCCTTTTTTAATGCGAACAAATTTTTTGCTGAACTCAGGACATTTGATAATCAACGTCGTCCCTTGGAGTTTTATAATGATAGTCTTACGATTAGTTCCGCAATTATTCCAAACTTCTCATTTCAAAACCGTTGTTTGGGCGAAACCACTATTTTGACAAATAATAGTATAGGAAACGATAGTGATGTATTAACCTGGGAATGGAGTTTTGGAGACGGGGGTACTTCTAACGCCAAAAGCCCCACCCATGCTTACACTCAACCAGGCACGTATACCATTAGCCTTACTCCTAAAACTGCTTCTGGTCTCTGTGATAATGCCTTCACCCAACAAATAAATATTCGTACTGTACCCAAAGCAAGTTTTGAGATTAACGACACCCTTGCGGCTAATACTGTAGTAAACTTGACAAACACCAGTACTAATTTTACTAAAAATAGTAATTCTACTTTTCAATGGATAATTAATGAGGGGGTAGGCTTCCGTTATTTTGCCGAGAATCCAAGTCATACATTTAGTCAACCTGGGTTTTATAATATCATTCTGTCAGTAACTGATACTATAAACGGTTGTACCTCAGTTGCATCACAAGCAGTAACTGTTGGAGCTATTCCTGAGGTTGGCTTCAGACTAAATCAACAAGCTTGTACTCAAAACGCAATCACCCTCGTTGACACCAGCTCAGTCAACGATGTGGTGGGTAGCAAAATCGTTAGCTATCAATGGAATTTTGGTGGAGGAGTTGCCGATCAATCATTGAGCACCAGACCAGACACCCTGCAAAACCCTGTTGTTACTTTCGGTTTTGCCACTACCTTCGAGATCACGCTAACTGTCACTACTAATTTTGGTGTGAGCAATACGATCAAAAAGACGATTACTTTTGCAGAAGGCCTCAGTAGCCAGATGTCAACCTCTACTACCAATGGTGATGCTCCGTTATTGGTAAACTTTACCAATCAAAATACTACTGCGGTGAGTCATTTATGGGACTTTGGCGATGGCACCACCAGCACCGCCCCAAACCCATCACATGTCTACAGCAATCCAGGAATTTATACAGTTACATATAAAGCTCTGGCAGCTAATGGATGTAGTATTCCTAAAACTCAGCAAATTATTGCTTCTGCCCCCAACGATGTATTAGAAGTGGCACTCAATGACCTTAGTATAGTTGGGGATCAGCTGCAGGTATCAGTAACTAATAATGGAAATACGCCTGTTACGAATCTAAGCTTAAGAAGAATTTTAAATAAACAAGATACCTTAAACCTGCAATGGACAGGGGTGATTAACTCACTGGCAAGCGAAACATTGACTTTTGATCTGGGCAGTGGTCAAGGAGATATTACCTGGCATGCGTGTGTAGGTGTTCTGGCAGTAAATAACACGCTAGATGCTAAAACCACTGATAATAGAGTGTGTAAAAACACATTGGATGCCCAAATTTCCAGTGTTATTATTCAAGACAATCAATATTTGATTACAGTACGAAACAATGCCATTGTACCGATCAAGAAATTGAACCTGCGGTTGGATGTAGGAACTAAACAATTTACTGAGACTACCTGGACTGGTACCCTTAACGCAAATGAACAAACCAATATTTTGGGTACTCTAACAACTGAACAACTGCAGGGTGCTCCGTATTTTTGCGCTACTGTGATGCAGTTAAACGATACTACTGATGCCAACTCACAGAATAACCTTGGCTGTCAGGATATTTCAAGTGATTTTCAAATTTTATGCATTAGCCCCAATCCTGCCGTTGACTTTATAAATATTGAGTACTTTTTACCACAAACTCAAGATCGAGATGTAGTACAACTCCAATTAACCAACAGCTCAGGAAAAGTACGTGGAAGAGTACAATTGTTAAATGTATTGCCAGGAAGAAATACTTACCGCTATAACACATCTGGGCTTACATCAGGGGTGTATAACTTGATGTTTATTCGGGGAAATCGTACCATTGTAAAAAAGATATTGGTAAGATAAAACATGGGTGAAGTTGCGCTCAAGGTAGAAGCCATTGGTAAATTATATCGGTTGAATCATACCGTTAATTCCCTGGCTCATACCATTCAAAAATTGATAAAACCCTCGCCCAAAAATCATAAAAAAAAGCTTTGGGTACTTAAAGACATCTCTTTCGAGCTTCGTAAAGGAGAAGTATTAGGTATATTGGGGCATAATGGTGCAGGCAAAAGTACACTCCTGAAGATTTTTTCAAGAATTACTACTCCTACCGAAGGAACATTAGAAATCTATGGAAAAGTGAGTTCTTTGCTTGAGTTAGGTGCAGGGTTTCATCCTGAACTTACGGGTAGGGAAAATATTTTTTTGAATGGTTCTATGCTTGGGATGTCTCGCAATGAAATCAAACAAAAATTAGATGAAATTATTGATTTTTCTGGCTTAGAATCTTTTATACATACTCCAATAAAAAAATACTCCTCAGGTATGTACCTGCGGCTTGCTTTTTCTGTAGCAGCCTTTCTGGATTCGGATATATTGTTATTGGATGAAATTCTGGCAGTAGGAGATTCGGTTTTTCAGCAAAAATGTATCAACAAGATTTTTGACCTCAAAAAAGAAGAAAAGACGATTGTCGTAGTTTCTCATAACTTATCGGTGATTCAGTCGCTTTGTACTCGGGCAATACTTCTCGAGAACGGTAAAATTAAAACCGAAGGCAAGCCATTAGAAGTAATTAATGCTTATACACAACTAAATGCTCAATCTTTTAAGCAGCATATTACTCTGGATAATTACACTAGAAGTTCAGAACAAATTTCTGAGCTTTTATTTTCTTCTCTTTACTTTAATAAAAGCACCTATTTCCCAAATGATGAATTTGTTATTGGTTTTACGCTGAAGCCTACCATAGATAAACCATTTTCAGATATTTATTTTGGCATCGATATCTACGATGTCTTTCACAATAATATTTACCACTTAAGCAATCTTTTCTTAAATATTCTGGATGTAGTTTATGAACCTGACACAATATATGAATTTTGCATTCCGAGGTTACAGCTCAAACCAGGGCTTTATAAAGTAGATATTTATGTAAATGCCAATGATCACATACAGGACTGGATTTTGAACCAGATTATATTTCACGTGGATGAAGGAAATATATACCAATTTAATAAGTCTTCTATGATTAAAGGCGTGGTGCAACCAAACTTCTCTTTTAAACAAAAAAAGAGTTCTTCTTAACTTTAATCCCCATATTTGAATTGAAGGGTATTGAAAATGTCAATCAAAAAAAAAATAAAAGTATTTGTTCAATTTAATCTTCGTGAACGTTTCCAGCTTCTTAGGAAAGTCTTCATCGAGTTTTTATTGAAACGACTGTATAAACAACAACAACAGCTTCCTTATCTCACCATTATAAAAAGTGAGGTTTACAATCAATTACTCTCAGAAGGCAATAGTTTTTCAAAAAAACCACCCTTTACCAGGTTAAACATCAAGCAAGATCCTTTGCTTGGAGATAAGCGCTTTTTGATTCGTCATGCCTCCAGCGATTTAGCAGTATATCATGATATCTTTCTCCGCAAAATTTACGATCCAATTACAAGGCTTATAGCAGGATACAAACACCCCGTTCGCTCGGTAATAGATGGTGGAGGATATAATGGCTTTAGTAGTATCTATTTTGCGCAGAAGTTTCCTCAGGCTCAGGTATATGCGATAGAACCAAGCCCTTCTAACTTCCAACTTTTGGAAAAGCATCTAGAGATGAATCAAATAAACTCTGTACACCCCATCTGTAAGGGTTTATGGAGTACTCCAGGCAAATTGAGTTTAACCAATGAAGGCATTAAAGAACAAGAATGGGAAATAAGTACTCAATGGACTACCGAGCACAAAACAAACACCCACATTGTCGATACTATTACAATTCCTGAACTGATGGAACTTCATCAAATTGAAAACATCGACTTACTCAAGCTAAACATCGAAGGAGGAGAAAAGGCATTGTTTGAAGATCAAGAAATTACAAAACAGTTTTTGCCAAAGGTTAATTTTATGATTATTCAGGTGCATGAAGACATTATACATAAAGAAACATTGGCTCAATTGATTGCCAGACATAACTACCATATCATATTTGAAGGCAGATACTTATTGGCTATCAATCAAAAATTAATTATCCATGAATAACCCCCTGGTCTCGATAATTATGCCTGCTTATAATTGTGTAGATTTTATCGGGCAAGCCATCCAAAGCATTCTTGACCAATCCTATACCCACTTTGAACTTATCATTATTGATGATTGCTCTACCGATGGCACCTTACAGGCAATACGCCCATTTATGGCTAGCGATCATAGGATAAGACTGCTTACCAAGGAAAAAAATACAGGTTATACCAAGAGTTTAAATCAAGGCATTTCAAATGCTCAAGGAACATTCATTGCTCGTCTTGATGCTGACGACATAGCAATACCAAACCGAATAGCTACCCAACTAAATTTCCTTTTACAAAACCCAGCCGTGGGGGTTTGTGGAAGTTGGGCTTTAGAACTTGATTCGCAAGAATTGATAAAAGTACCAGTTCATCATGAAGAAATTATGACCATGCTACTTTTTAGAAATAGCATTATTCATCCCTCAGTAATGTTTCGTCAAGAATTGGTAAACAATCCCGTATTTGATAGTCAATATGAACCTTCAGAAGATTTTCATCTTTGGTCAAAGTTGAGCACTATTACCCGATTCCACAACATTCCTCAGGCATTGATACAAAAACGATTGCATCATCAGCAGGTATCTCATATTCAACAAGATAACCAACGAGCAAATGCGATAAAGATAATGAATATGACTTTGCAAAGATTGGGTATTCAGGCTACCCCACAAGAATTAAGGCTACACTACGAAACTACTCGAGGAGATTTTCCAAAAGAAATCAACTATTTGACAAGAGTATCTGATTGGCTTTTGAGGATTCAACACCAAAACCTCCAGACAAGAATTTATCCTGAACCTGCAATTACCCAATTGCTCAAACAAATCTGGCAAAAACATATTGCTGGACAAACCCACTTAGGAGCACCGTTTTTAGAGATTGTACAGCAAAATCCTCTATCGGAGTATCATGAATGGAACAATTACCAAAAAATGAAATTCAAGGCTAAATGCCTATTGAGAAAATAGGTAGGTATTATAATAACCAAAAGACTACTAGAATAAGCATCGCCAACACTACCCACAAATAGTAGCTTTGAATGTTACCGTTTTGAAAACTACGGGTAAAACGCCCAATAGATTTGGCCAGGTAGGCCAAAAAGTTTACAAAGCCATCCACAACCGCCCGATCTATCCAGGCAATGATATGCGCAAATACTACTTGAAATCTAGCCACTAGATTGACCGTACCATCTACTACTTTACGATCCCAATGAGCCACTCCTGCCGATACTTTTACGATACCATTGGTAAAGACTCGTTGATACACCTGATCAATACTAAAACTCTTATATGACAAATGAAGGGTAAGTTTTGAGAAAGCGTTTTTATATAAATCGTTTACATACAATGCATTGCGAGACATATGAAACAAGGCAGGTGCCCCCAATAATTCATACTCAGGGTGCACACGATGGCGTCGAAACAATACATAAGCCAATGCAATTCCCAAAGAAGCCAATATCACTGAAGCCAAAGCAGTAAAAAGGTGTACGTGGTGACTACTTTCGGTTAATTCTTTAAACACGTTGGCACTCACTACCTTGCTTCCATTTGTAGCGTGTAACCATTGCCAAAGCCCTCCGCTCTCAGCATCAAACGGATTAGGAGATACCAAGATCCACAAAGAACCCAAGGCCAGAACTCCTAAAGGTATTTTCATTTTTAGACTTACGGATTCTACTTGAGCCAAGGCTCCTTTGGCCTTTTCAAATACTTTCTCTAAGCCAAGGTCACCAAAAAACACCAAAAACAATTGGCGCCCCATATAAAAGGCCGTTAAAAAAGCCGAAAGAAAACCAATCACTGGGATGATGTACCAAATCCCTCCTCCTTTGAAAGAGGCCCAGGCTAATGAGCCACTCAAGATAGCATCTTTGGACAAAAAGCCTGAGAAAAACGGCAAACCTGCCAAGGCCGCAGCAGAAAGGGTATAACATATAAAAACAAAGGGCATTGCTTTGCGCAAGCCTCCCATCAAATACATATTCTGAGCATCAAAATGTAAATCAAGACGATGCTCTAACTCGTGCATGGTATGAATCACCGCACCCGCACATAAAAACAAACCTGCTTTGAAAAACGCGTGGGTAAATAAATGTAATAAGCTGGCTTCGTAAGCACCAATGCCCATTCCCATCACCATGTAGCCTAACTGGGAAATGGTAGAATACGCCAATACCTTCTTGATATCACTTTGGGCCAAAGCCGAAAATGCACCAATAAATGCGGTAATCCCTCCAATAATGGCGATTACAGTAAGTGCTTCTACATTGAGCATAAAAAAGATACGTGCCAATAAATAAACCCCTGCAGCTACCATTGTGGCCGCGTGAATCAATGCTGACACTGGGGTGGGGCCTTCCATCGCATCGGGTAGCCATACATGCAGTGGAAACTGGGCCGATTTGCCCACTGCGCCACAAAACAGACACAAGCCCATGATTAATAGTACACTTCCTGAAAGGCCAACCAATTGAGGACTTTGGGCAACCGTTAGAAGGTTAAAATCACCAAAATAACTGAATACCAACAGGATACCCACCAAAAAACCAACATCACCAATTCTATTCACCAAAAAGGCCTTTTGGCTTGCCTGGGTGGCCGATTTCTTTTCATACCAAAAACCAATCAACAGGTAAGAAGCCAAACCTACCAACTCCCAGAAAATATAAATGATCAAGAGATTGTAGAAAATCACAATCCCCAACTTAGCAAAAGTAAATAACCCCAGGTAAGCAAAATAACGGTTATAGTGTTTATCGCCTTTGATGTATTCCAGAGAGAAGACGTGTACCAACAAAGACACAAAATTGACAATGAGCAACATCAATATGCTCAGGTTGTCGATGTATAAGCTTATTTTAAAATCAGTCCCCCCCAATTTGAACCAGCTTGCTTCCAGATGAAAAGGTTGTCCACCCATCTGCTGAATGGCTACTACTATTGCCAAAAGAGTATTGATCAACAAAATGCCTGAAGCTAAATGACCTCCCCATTGCTTAATCTTTTTTTGGCCTGCCAACAGTACCAAAAAGTTGAATAATGGTAATATTAAAATAAGCAATATGAGGTATTCAAGATTCTCCATATTAAAAGGGATTTTTGATCAATTGATTCAAAGATAATACAAAGCGCTGGAGACTACTGCTATTATTTTGAATAAATTTCAACTGAATTTTATCATTTCCGCTCAATAAAGTATCACATCGTAAGGTAATATCTCTTTTGTGCCCAATTTCGTTTTGCTGGTACTTTTTCAAAATCTGGTAAATGGCCAAGTCATCTTCGGGTTGGGTGTGATCTTTATTGTACAAAACTAAACCCTTGAAACCGAGATATACATTCTTTTGTTGGCCATAAGTCGCATAGTCCAAAAAGTTCATCAACATGTACATCCGATTCATTGCACAGCGAAACTTGGCTTCTATGCCTGACAGTGAGCGATTGGTCAGTGAAGTCTTCAATTCAATGAGCCAAACTTGCACTCGAAAAGTTTGCTCAAACTCTTGCAAAAGTAACAAAGCCACCTCAGGGGTACGATGTTTGGTAGAAATGCCTTCAATGTCTTGTTCTAGATTGACCACCAACACCTCACGTAGATTCTCTACATCATCTAATTGGTTAATAATCAATTCATTCAATTCTGGAGTTTTTTCATGTGGGCTTCCCTCTACTCTTACTTGATCGGTGAGTGCAATTGTTTCTATAAACCCCAACCCTTCGCTTCGCAACGCAACTGGAAAAAGATTTCGTAGTAGCCCTTTTTCGCTTTCATGATTAATCAAGTAAATCTTCTTCATCGTCAGCGAAATCTATGTAGTCGGTCAAAATCTTTCCTGTATTACTTACCTCTCGAGACACCTTATAAAAGTCTCGGAAATGAATGCCAAAATCATTGGATTCATGTTGCAAATCGGTCACTTTTCCCCGCTTGAAAAAATACACCCCCAAATCTTCCTGTTTCAAGTCGATGTCGGGATCAATATTCAAGCGATTTTGCTGAATAATTTTAGCAACGTCTTGTCCAGTACTTTCTCTTAAAATATTCAAATACACGTAGTTATTGATGTTCTCTACCATCAATGGGCTATGGGTATTCAATAATATGCGGTTGTTGTGTTGGGTAGCAAACTTGAGCAGTAAATTACTCAATTTCACCTGATTGCCTGGATGCAGGTTCTCCTCTGGTTCATCAATAATCAAAAAGTTATTATGTTTTTCGGCCCAGTATTTTAGATACAAAAACAGGGTGGTGAGCTGATTGACTGACGAAGAAGCCAAAAACATGGGCAAATGTTGCACTTGCTTGGCCAACTGAAGGCGAAACTCTACAATGCCTAAACCTTCTACATTATGTAGCACAATCTCCCCTCCCAGTAAGTCGCCCAACATTTTAAGCAAGTCCTGGTAATAATCCCGCGCTACCGAATGGGTATTAAGCTCATACATTTTGTTGAACAAAGTATTGGTAGGCGCAGTATAAGGGCTTTGAAAGGCTTCCAGAGCCGCTTCCAGGGCTTGTTGCAGCTCATCGGTGTTAGACTGAAGTAACCGAAGCAAACGAGACATTTCGGTTTCCATGCGTTGTTTGTCTTCGCGCTCAAGCTGGAATAAATATTTATAGAATGCGGGAAAGAAAATTCGATTGGCGGGCAAAAATAAAGGCGTTTGTCCAATGGTTTGATGAAATAATAAGCGAGTGATACAGTCAATCCATTGCTCAGTAGCAGGCACTCCATTTTGAGCTTCTATCTCCATGCTTCCCTGAGGTTTTACCATTTTTAGCAAGCCACCATTGCTAGCAAGCGACGGATAGTGCAGCTCTACCTCCAACTGCGTGATTGCCTCTGTATCGAACTCAAAATCAAGCTTTAAATCCTTGTGAGCTAAAAATTCTTTGCGAGAATCGTTGAAAACTTCAGGTAAGATATCTTGAATGATAAACTCAGCAAATTGAGTCGTTACTGCTTGAAGTAAGCCTTCGCTTAATATCAATTGTTCCTTTACCTCTCCTATGGCTGTCACTTTTTTGGCAAAGCGTTGCAAAGTATCTTCCGAAAAAATACTCCAGATCAATTGTGAAAGGTAGGTCTTCCCGCTATTGTTATAACCCACAAACACGTAAATGCGGCGGGTAAGATCAATAGTGGCTTCCTGAATAGGTCCAAAGTTTTGTAGGTGCAGTTTCATGATTCTTGAGTCGATAAAAAATCAAATTCAATCTCTGCAATAATGATCAAATTCGCAAATAATAGAGTTACCAGCCTGCGAGAGCATCTCATATACCATCATCTAACCAATACAAAATTCCAGCAATAATCAGCACAACCACCCCAACAAATAATAAAGCTACCGAGATAAGTCCTATTGCCAACCCATTGGGTGGTTTCAGAAAATTAATCCAGATTAAGACTACTCCTGAAACCACTACAATAGATAACCCTAACCAGAAAACGATTCGCTTTAAAGGCCAAGATTGTTTATTCATCTTATTAAATAGTTGATTATACCAATAATGCAATGATAAATGCCACCCCAGAAACGATTAAAGATGCAAGGCCTAAAAACCAAAGCAAGGCCAACACTATTCCGCCACTAAAGCCAAAACTACCTCCTGCTGCTATCAACAATACAGTAAGTAATAGCCCTCCACCTATAGCCAAAAGGATAAGTCCTACTTTTACTGTATCTTTTGTTTTGCGAGCTCGTTTTTCACGTTGTTTTACTGCTTTTCTGATAACCTTTTTAAATATCCATTTTCCTAACCTTGAATTTAAAAAGCGTTTTGCTCTCTTTACTTTTCTTTCTTGTCGTTTGAGCTTTCTCGCTTGTCGTCGCTCCAGTCTTCTTTGCAAACGAGACTCTTTTTTTGATAAAACCTTCACCTGTTTTACTGGCGGAGCATCAGCATAAGCCCACGATACATTCAATAACAATATCATTGCCCACAGTACTATCTGTTTGATCTGATTTTTCATATAAATGAAGTTTAGTATTACCATTAAATTTGCTTCAATACGGGTAATTCTTGGAATATGCTCCGACAAAAAAAAACGGCAATACACAGCATCAAAAGAGTTTTTAGTAAATTTTGCAAAAACAGAGAATCGTATCTTTCAGGCAGGGAGAAATCTTGCAGAAATCAATAATAAAAGATTTTATTTTGAAAAATACTCTAGATTTTTTGTAGTGACTTCACCCCTTCAATTCATTCAAATCATCCAGGCGAATGGTTTTGAAATGCTGATAAACTTTGAGGACTATGGCTAATGCCACAGTAGCCTCAGCCGCAGCAATGACTACTACAAAAAGGGTGAAGATTTGCCCCTGGAGACGTTGAGGGTCAAATTGGCTAAATGCGACAAGATTGATGTTGGCGGCATTAAAAATCAATTCGATTCCCATCAATACCACTATAGCATTACGCTTGGTGAGTACCAGCACTACGCCTGCACAAAACAAAAATGCGCCAATGTATAAGTAGTATTCTAAAGGGATCAAATCGATGGATTTTTAATGATAAATTTTAGACCTGACAGGTTTTCAAAACTAATCAGATCTGATTTACTCTTACAATCAAATTTAAAAATATTGATGAATTATAAAGGCCTAAAGCAAAAAAACCTTTCCTAATCCTCAGATTAAGAAAGGCTTGCTATAGTTTTTCAATAATTATATGGACATTTTATATGATAAAACTTGGCTACTTAATTCTTACGGTACCGTATTGCGACTTGATGCTTACCTTAGACTTGGCGCTATTGTTACCATATTTTCCTTTATAGTAATCGCCAATTTTTTTGCTTCTCATCAAGGCTGAAACAAGCTTTCCAAATTGGGTATTGATTTGGTAATCAAAAGAAGCTCCCATCTCAAAGCGGAAATCCATTGGGCTATACTTACCATCAATATCAATTTTCTTAAAGTTTTTATTGACCCTGCTTACTTCAAAGCCTTTGGCAAATTTAAGCGCCAGTGTACAGCTATTGTTGAGCACCCCAATCTTTACTTTTTCATAAGACGAAGTACCCGAAATATTGTCTACCTCTCCTACTTTTAACTTACCATACTTACTTTGGATATCAAGGTTCTTTACCTGATTGATATCTACCGAAGAGTTTTTATTAATTACTTGCACTTTCTCTCCGTTTTCTAGTTTCAATGACCCATAAGCTACGGTAAGCTCTCCTTGTTCCACCTGATCTACGTCCAGGCCACCAAAGGCTACTTTTATTTTTTTATCTTGTGGATTAATAATTTTGCCAGCCTTTATGCTTCCATAAGCAACATACATGTCCAACTCTCCGCTAAAATCTCCCAGAAAAACATTTCCGTGACGATTTCTTACCCTTAATTTTACATTTTTGGGCATCGAGATCAGATAATTTACTTCAAATGGGCGAGTACTATTTCGTTTTAGGCTACGAGTAGAGCGGATTCCCGAAATAACACTGGTGCGAAAACTAATCTCATTCTCGCCTTGTACTTTTATCTGAAGCTTATCCAAAATACTTTGGGCTTTTGCTTCATCTGATGATCTCCCGACCATCGTCACATCTACTTTAATGGTATTGCCATTGTTGGTGTTGATGTGAATCTTTCCAAACTTATTCTCAATATTCAAAGCCGTGCTTCCCGTTACTGGGTAAGACTTTGATATTTTTTTGGTTCGTTCAACCTGCGCATGTACCCAGGCGGTGTTTAGTACCCAAAAAAATAATATCAATTTAAATGTCCATTTTTTCATTGTTCTTTGTGTTTTTCTTTTGTTTTTTCCCCTTCTCTTTTTGGGTCTTTTCTAAAATCTTAAGTTGTTGATTCAAAATCTCTATTCGTGTTTGTAAATTCAATATCATTGCCTCACTTACTTTCTCTTTGCCAGGCACTGTGTACAATTCCTTCTTCAAAGCTCTATAAGTAGAGTCTAGTTCAGAGATGTCCCCTTTAAACTCTTCTTTCAAAGCCAAGTCATCCAGATTGTATTGGTCTAGCGCTTTCTTTTTCTCGGCGATTTTTTCAGTATAATAACTTTCAGCTTCCGCCAATTCTGGATCAATCGTTTTGAGATCAAGTCCTCCTTTGCCTAAATCTGCGGTAGCTTCTTGTAATAATTTAGTAGTATCGTCTCCTCCACGAGCAATGCCAGGATTACTGGCGCTGCTTCCTCCCCACAATTTAAATCCTACAAAACCCACCAATACAATGGCAGCTGCAACAGAAGTCACTCGCCAAAGCGAACGTTGTGATAACGCCACCACTTTTCCTTTTTCGCTGGTTTCTAGTTCGGCCGATACCTTTTGCCACATTTCGACAGGAGGTTCAAATAGTTGTAGATCCTCTTTATGCTCTGTAACAAATTGTTCTAATAATGTTCCTTGATTATCTTCTATAATTTCAGGAACGTCTTCTTGAGTATCTTCCAGTTCACCTGCAATCTTTTGCCAAATATCAGCAGGTGGCTCAAACATGTCTAAAGAGTTTTTGTGGTTAGTTACAAAACTCTCCAATACCTGCTCGTCAGAGCTGACCTCTAATTCACCCGAAATCTTTTGCCATAACTCGGCTGGAGGCTCAAAAAGATTGAACGCCGCCTGGTTATCGCGTACAAAGGTTTCTAACTTATCTTCTTCCAACTCACCAGAAACTACCTCGTGCTTGTCCAGTTCCGCCGAAATGTTTTGCCACATTTCTGCTGGCGGATCAAAGCCATCTAGCTTTTCCCGATTTTGGGTGATAAATTTTTCCAATATGTCTTCGTTCAACCGATTCATATTAATACGTTTTCTCTAATAATGCTCAACAAACGCTTTTTGGCGCGATTGTATTGCGATTTGGAGGTAGATTCGGTGATACCGAGCACCTCCGATATTTCTCTGTGATCGTACCCCTCTAATAAATATAGAGTGAGCACTACCCTAAATCCGTCAGGCAATTGCTGAATTGCCCGGTGTACTTGTTTTACCTGCAGCTTGAGCTCTTCATCCTCTCCCGATAATTTTTGAGGAGGTTCTTCACCAAAGTCCATGTTATCAACCGATACAAAATCTGCCTTTCGTTTTTTGACATGATTGATCGATTTATTAATAACAATGCGCTTGAGCCATGCTCCAAACGTAGCATCACCTTTAAAAGTATCCAACTTGCGAAATGCATCTACAAAAGCCTCTTGCAATACATCTTCGGCTTCGGCGTAGTCGTTGGTAATGCGCATACATATATTAAACATGGCCTTGGAGTAAAGCTTGTATATTTCATACTGGGCTTTACGATCGCCTCGCTTACAAGATTCCACCAGCTTTTGGTGAATATCAGTATATCCTTTCTTCAATACTCTTTGCTTTAAAGCTGCTCCTTGTGACACACTACTTCAGTTTTTAGGGTTTTTCATCATAAAGACAAGCTAAAGTGTCCAGGGTTGCACAGTTTCTAAAAAAAAGTCAACTTTTCTCAAAAATGTACGACTTACCCAATCACTACTCATCCAGCGAAGCATTAATCACTGAGCGACAATTAGTTAACGAATTAATTTAACCATCCCTTGGCTACCAATACAGGCCTCTTTGCCCTATTATGACAGGGTATGGCTTACTAATTTAATGAAATTTTTGGATTTGGGGACTAAGGAGGGAACAGTATGGAATAAAAGAGGTACCCTTGTATTGTACAAGAACACCTCAAAATATAAGCTATTTTTTAACTCAACACATCTCTAATGCTCTCATCTTTATCAAATTGACTCTTAGCAAATGGACACAAAGGCATTACTTTAATTCCTTTTTGACGAACCATCTCTATAATAGCGTCTAAAAGCTCACGCCCTACCCCATGCCCTCGCAAAGCATCGCTTACTTCGGTATGGTCAATAATGATCATTTTCTCTCCTGCTTTAGAGTAAGTCATTTCGGCATCGGGCTTGAAAGGATCACCAAAATAAGCACGCCCTTTGTTGTCAGTTTCTTCTAAAATTATATCTCTTTCCATGTTATTTTCAAATAAGTTTAAACCGATGTTGGTGTTGTTTCGCTTAAACACCTACAAGAACTAATGTACTAAATATAAAATTCAAATAAATGTAGAGGTATTCGATTTTATTTTTTGTTTAATTTTTCACAAAAAATTTCTAATGATTCTAAAACAAAAAACCTTTTATAATTGTTTTCTTTAAATTGTCTCTCTTCATTAGAGCTTAATGTTAAGAAATTGTTAATAGATTTGTTTACCCATTTTCCCTATACAATTCCCTAGTAGTCAATCTTTTGCCCAAATATCCCTAAAGTAAGTTTACTCTAAAAATTCCTATTCTTGATTCTGTTTACCTTTTGTATCCCTAATAAAATTTGATATCCTCTCAAAAAAACCGAACATTGTCGCTAGATGATATTACACAAACAAAATTTTACACTGATAATAAATTACTAGTTGTTTAATTGAAAAAATGCTTCTGGTGCCCTACTAGAATTCTGATTAATTGTAAGCACCAAAGTTGTGTATGACTCGCCTGTTTTCAGCCCTACTTTGCAGGCATCAAAAATTGCCTGCCTTAGTTAAAATTTATATTACACATCCAAATCTTTAGTTTTCATGAAAAAGTTATTATTAATCGCATTGAGTGCGTTTGTTTTTACTGCGTGCTCAACCAACCAAGAAACGCTCAAGCCTCAAAACGAAATTGCTAACATTGGCGATGCACTTGTAGAGCAAGCTTTCCCTAACAAACAAGGCCAAGTTGCCAAAGGTTATTTTGGAATCCGTCCCGTTTCGTATGAGATCGTTGATGGGCAGTATGTAACCGAAGGAGACATTATTTTAGATGGCAGTCGTATTAGTTCTACTCCTCAGAACCTTGGAAACTTAGGTATTCAGGGCGAAAGCGTAGGACGTACTTCTGGTCGCTGGCCAAACAATATTGTGTACTACAATATTGATTCAAACTTACCTAACCAATCAAGGGTAACCGATGCTATTGCTCACTGGGAAGCCAATACTAACATAAGCTTTCAGGTTAGAACCAATCAGTCTAACTATATCACTTTCCGTGTAGGTGGTGGATGTTCTTCTAGTGTTGGTATGGTAGGAGGTCGTCAGTATATCAACCTGGCTTCTGGTTGTTCTACTGGTAACACTATCCACGAAATTGGACACGCTGTAGGTTTGTGGCACGAGCACACTCGCGCTGATCGTGATAATGATGTAACCATTCATTTCAATAGAATTCAGTCTGGAAAGGAACACAATTTCCAAACTTATGTGCAGCGTGGTGCCGACGGAGACGAGTACACTTCTTCTCTTGACTTTGGATCTATTATGATGTATCCTTCCAGTGCATTTTCTAACAATGGACAGCCAACCATTACTAAGAAAGATGGAAGTACCTTTGGCGCACAACGTGATGGACTTTCAAGCGGAGATATTAGTGGTATCAATCAAATGTATC
Source organism: marine bacterium AO1-C (assembly GCA_001890965.1). GTDB lineage: Bacteria > Bacteroidota > Bacteroidia > Cytophagales > Microscillaceae > Microscilla. The sequence goes on from MLAY01000012.1 coordinate 99,564, forward strand.
CTGCCAGCAATGGTGGAGGAGGCGGAGAGCCTACTTACGAAAACAACCGCTGGTACACCATTGATGGTTTAAGAGTATATCGTTATAACAATAAGTGGTATTACCACAATGGAAGTCAGTGGAGAGAGGTAGTGAATATCAATGGTACCTGGTACTATGCTTAAATTTGAAAAATTCTCATTTGATTAATTAGTGCATAATAAAACCCCTGATTTTATCAATTAGGGGTTTTTCTTTTATTAAACTAAACAACATTGGTTATTCTACATTAATATCTCTGGATTGATTCTTAGCTTCTTCTTTTTTGTGAACACTAATTACCAACAAGCCATTGTCGTATTTGGCTTCTACACTTTCCAAATTAGCCGCTTCGGGCAGATGATATCTTCGCGAGAATTTTGAATAATCAAACTCTTTGCGATGTACCGTTTCTCCTTCTACTTCAGTCTTGGCTATGTCTAGCGAAACGGTTAAAGTATGTCCTTCTAAATTAATTTTGAAATCTTCTTTAGTATACCCAGGCACTGCTAGTTCCATTCGGTAGCCGTCTTTTGTTTCTACAAGATTCATTGGAGGCACTTTATCATAAAACTCCATATGATCTTTGGTTCTGGTTTTGAACTCGTGTGCGGCATTTTCAAACTCTTTTTTGAGCTCTTTACCTATCTTCGCAAACTCTTTGCGAACATCGTCAAAGTCGCTCCCAAAAAATTCTGAGAACATTTTTTTTCGGTCATTACTATTCCATTTGTTATGCATGGTTTAACGAGGTTAATGGTGAATTAAAAAGTCAATACATTCATCTGCACAACAACATAAATACCAGAACTTTTTTACTGACTTTTTGTCATTTCAACAAATATATTTTGCCAAAAAGCGCTAATTATAAGATTTTCCGTTATAAAAATATAAGTCAACCTGGCAGTTAATAGTTTAATCTTTACGCAAGGCATCGGCTAATTTACGTACTCGATCTTCTACTTCTTTAGCATCATCGTTGGCTTTGATCTGGAGTAATTCTTTGTCTAATCCAGTAATGATAGACTCTAAATTCTCTACCCGATTCCTCAAGTTTTCGTTTTCGTGTAACGCATGCGAAAGCATCTCTCTATCTTCGCCAGTCAATGCCTGGCCTGCTTTTATCTTTTGTGCGCGTAAATACACAAAACCTGCAATACCAGTGATTGGCACCAAGAAAACCATTACTTCAGGACGGAAAAGCATTTCAAATATTCCGGCAAACATGACATTAAATACGCTCATAATAGGATTATTTTAGTACAACAGTAATAAATATAAAATCACAAGGTAGTTTGTATAACACAATACCTTTTTACACAAACTTACGCATTTCTTAGGAAATATGTTCAAAAAAGTTAAAATGAGTGTCCATGATTACTCACACTTGAACCCCTATCACCAGTACATCATCTGTCTGAGAGTTGAATCCTTTCCAATTCTCAAACTCTTTAGTGAGTAAGTCTTTTTGCTTACTACAAGGGAAATGGCTAATAGAAAGTAAATACCTTCGGAAACGACTTTTCAAGTATTTTTTATCATTGTCTCCACCAAATTGATCTTGAAAACCATCTGAAAAAAGATAGAACATAGTGCCCACTTTTAGATCAATCGTATGCGAATCGTACACTTTGGGCGGTGGATATTGGGTACTACCCACTGGATATTTAGATCCTTTAATTTCGTGTACTTCGCCTTCACAAATATACCACAAAGGAGATTTGGCTCCAGCAAAATAAGCTTTTCCCTGAAACTCATTGATTACCAACACTCCCATATCCATTCCGTCATTGGTCCCTTCTCCCCCATCGTGTTTTTGTAGCGTTGCTATTACTTTTTGATCTAGTTCTTCCAGAATTTTATCAGGAGCTGTTATTCGTCTTTCATTGACAATTTCATCGAGTAATGCATTCCCCATAATAGTCATGAAGGCCCCTGGGATACCATGACCTGTACAATCTGCGGCAATCACAACCTTTACTTGTTCTTGATCTCCACCAAATTTTTCTGGCGTTTGAGCCACTGAACTGTACCAAAAGAAGTCGCCTGACACAATATCGCGTGGTTCCAAAAACACAAAACCCTGACGAAAGCTAGTAGTAAGCTCTTGTGGATTTCCCAAAACAGCTTTTTGAATACGCTTGGCATATTCTATACTATGGGTGATTTCCTGAAGTGCATCAGACAGGTGATTGGACTGTGTTTGAATTTCTTCGTTTTTTTCTGAAATTTTTAAGTTGGCTTCTTTGAGTTGATGGGCAAAACGTTCTTTGGCCTGTTCGTACACCACAAAAATAACCAGTAAATAGCTAAACAAACCCGTAAACGCAAAAAAACCATATGTATAGTGGGCATCTTTGCTGTATTTGGCACTAAAGGTAATGCCGTATAAGCCTACCAAATAAAATTCAATGATTAATCCTATGGCAATCGTAGCCCATACATATGCCGAATTTTTGTTGGCGTACATAAAAGCTGCTACTGTAGGTAAAATAAGCCAGGCTACTGAAGGAGAATCTATTCCTCCTGTATCAATAATACCTACCAAGCTGATAATAAACATATTAGCAGCAAATAAATTCCCCACCAATACAAACCTTCCCGTTCTCTTGAAGGCAAACAACAAGACTAAAAAAAAGGCGGCATTAAAGATTAAGATATTGACTAAATGAATGAGGCAAATAGAGAAGGCTACAAAAATGTAGAATATGCAAAAGAATATCGTAATAAAGGTAGAGTAGATAATCAACCCCGCCTTTCGATATTCCTCACTTTCACGAGGGATATTTTCAGGAATAAACCATTTTATAAAATCATTAATGGCATTTCGCATCGTGAACTTATATTTTCAACTTGGTTTTATACAAATATATTAAAAACGTTCTGAAACTTGTCAGATTGTGGCCACAGAACAGAAAGTTTACGAAGTAAAATCGCCCTGTATTTTTAGATTTTACTCAAAAAACAACAAAACCTCACGTTGCATTACCAATAGCAACTTTTATTACACACTATTTTATCATAAGAGTTGTTTCGTCATATTTATCATATAACTCAAAATCAATAACTTAATAGGCAAAGAACTACTTTACACCTTTTTTAAACGTTAAAATAATCATAAAATATCACTTGGGTAACTACCACGAATAACTTGTCTTTTTTGAGCAATTCTTCCTCCTTAATTTTGCATTATCAAAACCACTCCACTCCGCACAAGCTTATCCTAGCCTTTAATTTAAACATAGAAAATTTATTATTTAAACTATACTATTAAAGCATTTAATTATACAAACTAAATTTTAGAACCTACAAAACTACCATAAGACAAACCACATTTTTTATAAAGTGCAACCATACAATAATTTATCTTTTAGGTAATTAGTTATTTAATTTAGTTTTTAAAAAATATAGCCAATCTTAATGGGAGTTTGATTGGCTTTTTTTATATCTCTGATCAACAAATCGTATTTTCCCACTCACTCAAGTTTTCCATCTAGCCAACGTATGACATTGAGCACAAACTGAGGATTTTGTTTCGCCTGAGGGTGTGACATACCAAAGCGAAATTTACGCCCATTTCTATTTACTTCCTGACTAGTGAACATTGCAGCTTCTCCAAATACAACCATTCTCCCTTTACCATATTCAAGCGTGGCACCTTGTACCCAGCCATCGATTGGTAAACGTTTGGTATGGGGTCTAAATGCCCAGGCAGTGTCTGGCATGAGCGTTTCATAACCTTTGGGAAAAACAATTAAAGGCTTGGCATCGGTTGGGGGTTTAAAAGCTTGTCCAGTAAAACTGATAATCTCATTTATCTTATCTTGCTTTCCTACACCATTGGTAATCGCGTGGTTTTTAAGGGTTTTAGCCTGGCGGTTAAACCTATCTAATTTTCTCCTTTCTCCTTTTTTGATAATCCTTCTGGCAAAGCCATTATTCATCTCGAAACCAAAAGTTTTAGCCAAATCATAAGCTGCACCCGGAAAAGGCATGTGGTCAGCAATCAACAATAGTCGCCCTCCCTGATATACCCATTGTTTTATCGCCTTTATTTCTTCGTTGGTAAATGCTGAATATGCAGGCAAAGCCCAAGTTCCTTGATTTTTGGGATGAATCGCATTGGCTATTACTAATATTTTACATTTATCAAGCTTCTGTTTAGTAAAAGATTGTTGATTGGCTCGAAGCACATAGCCATCATCTCTTAGTAGCTGGGCAAAAGCGTAAAAACGCCCGTCTAACTTATGAAAATTATGGTGAGCTTCATCAATTAATACTAATGACCCCTGGCCTGAGGCATAACTTGGTTTGGCAATGGAGTGACGAAAGGTTTTATCTGCCAATTGTTGCGCTAGAGGTACTCCTTGCACACACAATAATAAAATGGCAGAAAAGAGGTATTTACTGAAAGTATTCATGAGTATATGATGGTATGTTTAGAAGTCGCCTTGTGTTTTGTTATCAAATCATCCCCACTTCTATATCAGAAAGGTTGTAATTTCTGATCTTCTCAAAAACAAAAGAATAAATTCTAGTCTATAAGAACGACAAAGACGACCTCTTCTCAAAGCCTTACCCATGAATTTTAATCGTTACCTCATGAGATTTTTATTACTATTAGAATTTATGCTGTAAGACAGCATCTATCGACCATTTTCCAGCACCTAAAATCGTTGAGGCCATTGCGGCTCCAATAGCCAATATATGGAATTGAACTCCTTCACCTGCTTGCTTACCAAACCAGTTAATAAAAAAGCCATTCTCTAAATGATAAAAAGTAGCGCCAATCATTACAATGCCTAAAAGTGCCGCATTTACTCGGGAAAACACCCCCAATATCAGCAAAATGGCGCCAAAAAACTCAATGATGATTACTAAGAAGGCAATGATCCAAGGAAGCCCATAATATGATTGTAGGATACCTATGATATTGTTGAAATCAATGATTTTTAGATAGCCATTGGGTAGAATTGAAATGGCTAATGCAATCCTTAAAAAGGCATTGGCCGGATTGCTGTTTGTGCTTAAAATTTTCTTGAACATAACTTCATATTTTTAATTTAATACAAAGCTATGGGCACATTTTTCAGAAAATCTTAATGTAGTTTAAGGTTTTTGTTGTTTGTGACGCTTTGATTTTAAGCTACTTAAAAATTCGGGTGAAATACCTAAATAAGAGGCAATATGTCTTTGTGAAATACGGCTTTCAAGCGTGGGGTATTTTTCAAGGAATTTATCATAACGATCCTCTGCCTTTAATGAGGTTTTATAGTGTATTCTATTTTCTGATGAAATTAAAGCGTTTTGCAATAGTACTCTAAACCACTTTTCTAGTATAAGGATTTCATCAAGTAAAACATCAAAATCGTTTTTTGTAAGCTGCCAGAGCTCGCAATCTTCTAATGTTTCAATATAAAACCTTGCGCCTGTTTGTTCTATAAAGCTTTTCAAATCAACTACCCACCAATCTTCCAGTGTAAAATAAACATTGTTTTCTATGCCTTCGCTATCAATTTTATAAATACGCAAACATCCTTTAAATACATATGAAATCGCTCTACAAACGGCTCCTTCTTCTATTAGCATTGTTTTTTTCTTATATCGCCTGACTTTTACCAGAGATAAAATTCTACTTTCTTCCTCCTTAGTTAAGTTGATTATATTATTAAAATGCTGAATGATATTATGCTGCATGTCAGGTAATGCTTAATTAAATAACGTGTACTAAATATTATTTAGGGAATATTTTTAAATCAAGGTACAATTCAAGAATACTAAAAAACACTCAGCGGTTGTTCATTAATAACTCACTGTTCGTCAATAACTTACCTACTTAATTTTATGCGCAATTCTTGAAAGGCCTCTATCTCACAGATTTTTTTTTGATTTTTTGTCCGTTGGGCATACCCAATTCTGGTATATAAACATAACAACAGTCCAATCATTTAAAAATTTGAATCAAACAAAAAATTCATAATTCCGACAACCAGTCTCATTTGTAATGTTTATGAAAATAGGTGATCGAAAGGAGTCCTCACATTGGGGGCTTTTTTCTTTTTGAGCATCTTATAAAGTAGTAAGCCAAGCTTCCTCATTATAATTCAAGTTTTTTTAGATTTTTTAAGAACTTTTTTATTAAAAAAATGGTATTTTTTTTGGAAGTTTGTAAAACTTTTTGAAAGTCAATAAAGTATATAATTGTACAAGTTTTGATTTTTCAAATTTGTATAACACAAAATTCGAAGCATTATGCTTTGATTTTTTATCGCAATTACTTTTGTGATAAAATATACAATGTGTAGTTTTTTTAAAGTAGTTTTTAGATTTGGTGAAAAAGGAGCTAGTTAAGGTTCCTTTTTCTTTTTGCCCCCTCTTTTTTTATAATAACCCCCTATAAAATCTCCTCTAATCTGAGACTTGTACCTTATGCGCTTTTTTCCCAACAAAAAGGAACTATAGTGGTATAAAACTTGATTTTTATTTTAATACAATTCGCTTGCAATCCATATAATACTTAAACATTTAGCATAATGATCACCAACTACGATGCTGAAATAAAAGACTTGAAAAATAACTTGAGGGATAATTATGATTTACTACACCGCTGGCAACTTAAACTCATTTTAGCACGCACCCCACAAGAACTCAAGCATTACCGACAACGCATTCATCAAATAAAGAAACTCGTTTCTAACAATGAGGAGCAATTGGCCCTGATTATCAGCGAAAAAAACAATCGTTTGATGGCTGTTAATATCACCGAACAGGCCAGCCCACAACATATTAATCAATGGCGTTTTTTGGGTATGATCGGGATTTTATCTCTCCTATTATTATTCCTTTACAATAAGCCCAATTTGTTGTTATTTGAGAAAGGTGCCAGTAAAACCACTGAAGCTGGTTTACAAAATATCAAAAGTAAATACGATTGGGTAAGTCCTTATCATGATGGATTGGCCAAAGTAAGAATCGGGCATTTGTATGGATTCATCGATACTCACGGAACGGTAGTAATCCCGATTAAATATGATGATGCCTGGGACTTTAGAAATAAAAGGACTCGTGTAGGGCTCGCTGGAAAGTTTGGTTTTATCAATATTAAAGGTCAAATAATCATTCCTATAAAGTACGACAAATTGCACGATTTCAACGACCGCGGATTGGCCCATGCCAAGATAGACACGAAGTGGTTTTATATAGACAATACTGGCAAATGTGTCAAGGATTGTCCTAAAAAGAAAAAATAACATTTTCCAGACAGCATCTAATAATCTGTCTGGAAATGTAAATGCTCGCCTTGTACTATTTCTATACCCTTTCTTCTATAACTTCACCAGTAGAAAAACGATAACGCATATTTCTATACACTGCTATATCTGTAATATCCTCTGGGGTATTTTTGGGTACTGCTCTATAGTTGGTAGACACCCGATAAGTACCATTAATAGGCAAAACCCGATGCCAGGTGTGCCCGTGCAAAAATACAATGGTGCCTGTTTTGGGTGTTAAAACAATTTGATTTTCCAAATCTTCGTGAGGCAATCCAGCTGATAGCTCTCCCATTTTGTGCGACCCAGGATAAACGATGGTTTGTCCACCCAATTCGGGAGTAATGTCGTGGGTGTATACCAAGCGATTTAGGTTGAACTGTTGCGTATTTTCTGGTGGACAGTCCTGATGCCAAGCCTGGCCTTTGGTACCTTGCTTAGAAAACATAACCATACAATACAGTCCCTGCCAGTCTTCTCCTAGAATAGCCTGGGTTAGTTGTTCAAATTCTGCCGTTTTCTCAACTAACTCAAAGTCTTGTACCCCTTCTCGTACTGGAAACCAGGGAATCACTTCGGTTGCTGCTTTTTGAATAAACTCATCGCTATGCTCCCAATCAGGCTTAAGTCCAAAATGTTGTAAAATCATTTCATTTAAATGATCCATACGAGCCGCATCAAAAAAATCTTCAATTACCAGGTAACCATCTTCCCAGAATTGTTCGGCATATTGGGCAATGTTCATAGTGCTTTGTTATAAAGGTTTTAAAATCAGTTGACTGGGTGCAATGAAGCGGTAGTTTGACGCCTGTAAGACAATACTTGATGTATGTGCTCTTGTAGCTTGAGGCTGGTTGCTAGCGGAACTACACTAGATTCTAATTGATCGGTAGCAATATCACGACTGACTACGTCTATTTCATACTCAAAACCAAAGCCTTTACGGTTATCAATGTAATGCTCAATGGGTGTTTCCATTTCGTATAAGAAACTTTCTCGGGCTCGCCAAAAATCGGGAACCTCGATGTAGCCTCGTTCTCCGATGATATATAGATAGTTGTGTAGTTTGCAGCGAAAAGAAGTACAAAGATTGGCCACAGCATTTTCGTATTCAAATAGCATCGTTACGTCATCTTCTACTCCTGTGGAGGCATTGCGTGAAATAACAGTCATTTGCAAAGGATCTTGCTGATAAAACAACCAGGCCGCAGCAATGGTGTACACCCCTAAATCGTGCATGGCTCCTCCTGCCAGGTCAGGGTTGTACATGCGCCCTTCGGGTTTGAAAGGAATTGGATAACCAAAATCTGCTTTGATGTGCAAAATTTTACCAATACGATCTTCGGCTACCCACTGCTGAGCTTTTTTAATAGCAGGTAAAAAGTAAGTCCACATTCCCTCTACCAAATAGTTGCCCGTTTGGGTCGCAATCTCCATCAATTTTCGGCACTCTTCAGGATGCACTACTAAAGGTTTTTCGCACAAAACAGCTTTTCCTGCTTGCAAAGCATCTCGAGAGTTTTCAAAATGAAAGGTGTGCGGAGTAGCAACATAAATGGCTTCTACTTCAGGATCGTTGTATAATTCCTGATAAGAGCCATAGGCTTTGGGTATATTATACTTTTGGGCAAATTGATTTGCTCTTTCCTGAGAACGAGAAGCTACCGCATACAACTCTCCGTATCGGGCAAAAGCAAAATCGTGGGCAAACTCATGGGCAATGATACCAGGCCCCACAATGCCCCATTTAATTTTATTCATTGTCAGTATCTTTATTTATTAGCTTGTAAATCAGTGTATAAAGAAGGAGAAGAATGGATGTATTTGCTACGCCCTATTTCTTTTTTCCATTGGTTGGTAATCTCTTTACTGGTTTGTAAGCGAGCATCTATACGTTTAAAGCTAGGGTTGTCCTTCCACATTTTTTGGGCTTTCCAATTACAATTGATATAGCTAATCGCTTTTACTACATCAGGGTTATCATTGATTGTCTTGAAAAATGGCACAAACCACTTTTTCCAGGCTTCTTCAGCTTGCTGAGGCTTAGATAAGATGGTTTCTTTGGTATTGCCATCAAACTTGGTCATATGATCAGAGATGAGAGGACTGGCCTCGGCAATAAATACTGGCTTACCCTTTTTACGGGCAAATTCTATCATTTCTTGCTCTTTCCAGCGGGAGAAAAAGGAGTAACCACACCAATCTACATACTCATCACCAGGGTACCATTCTTCTAACAAATCTTGATCGGATACCCACCCTGTAGATTGCCACACATAGGCTACATTGGTTACCTGTAAGCTATCCAACTTGTCTTTGATGCGACGAAAGGAGGCTTTATGGGATTTGAGATCGTAATGATTCCAGGCGTGGCCGTCAAACTCATAACCAATGCGTAAAAAGACAGGACGAGGCGCCAGGCTTTTTAAGTAATTACCCATTTTTATGATAAGCGTGTCTCTTTCTCCTTTTGCGATTTGTTTGGTATGCCCTACCAGTGAAAGCCCAATGGCCAGTGCCATGTTTTCATAATCCTGATCTTTGAGTTGCAAAGACAAATTACTTTTACTGTCGCCCCAATCAGCAGTACTCCAAATACCATCCAGTCCTTTATTAATAAAACCGAAAGAGTTTTCCCCAGGGGTTAGGTTAGTGTAGGTAGTCCAACCAGCTGGACGTTTAAAATGATCCAAATAACCATCTTTAAACTCTTCCAGTCCTCCTAATGCCTCCATTTCTTGCCCAATAAACACAATGACATTACCATTAGAAGGCTCATATTTTGCCAGTTTCCTCTTAGAAGTATTCGCAGACGCTTTGGTTACTTTATTTTTTGCTTCAGACTTTTGCCTGTTTTCGCGTACCGAATCCTGATTGTTGGCCTGCTCAGATACGTTTTCGCAAGCCACCAACCAAGTGATTGTAAACATTAATAGTATTTTTTTTATGTTCATAGTTATATAATTTCCTGATAATCAAACCAATCGAAATCCGCGTGTTTTTTGTTACCAGTCAAATCCTGACAACAAATACCCACAAATGCCCCAGTAAAAGCCGGACGATAACGCCCGTCATGGTATTGAATATAATCATCCGAAAGGATACTGGCATCGAGTATTCCTCCAATTTTTATCCAATTGTTTTCTTCTATGGCATAATAAAACTGTAAGTCTGCTTGTTGAATAACGGCTTTCAAATACACTCTTTCAATATTGCTCACATCTACCAAGGTTTCTAATAGCTCAGTGGTATTAAATTTATCACAAGCAATGATGTTTAGATATTTTTGGTGAGCTTCATCTCCACTGAGGTATAAATAGTAGTAATGACTAGTATTATAATAACAAACCAATCCTGCCATTTGCTGGAAAGTATCTGGGGCAAACTCTACACAAGTACTAGCTTCTATATGGGCGTGCTGTACTCTTCTTGCCAACAAACTTTGGTAATGAAAAGAAGCCAAGGACTCACGGCCATACAAACGCAAAAACCCTGAACGCTTTTGCAAAGAGGCCCACTCGGCACTTATTGGGAGTCTGAGTGACTGGAAATGAATATTTAGCACATCAGCTTCAAAATCTTCACGAACAGGTTCTGGCTCAAATGGATGCGAAGGAAGATTGGGGGCATCTACTTCTGCCTCAGGTTCATTTCCTCCTTGCGCCAGGGTAATCCACTCTCCTTTGTCCCAGGTAAACTTTTGGATGGCGGTTTCTCGTCCAGTAATGCATCGTCCTCGGGTAGTGAGTGGGCGGCCTACCAAAAATACCCCATACCAGTCTCCATTTTGAGTTTGTACCAAATCGCCATGTCCTGCTTTTTGTAACTCCAGGTTTGGATTGTTTTTGCTGGTAACCAAAGGGTTTTGAGGGTGCAATGCATAAGGCCCTGTAATTTCACGGGCACGAGCAATGGTCATAGCGTGGTTGTATTCTGTACCACCCTCTGCCAATAGTAAATAATAATAACCGTCTTTTTTATAAATGTGTGGCCCTTCGGTACAACCAAGCTCGGTTCCTTCAAAAATGTAGTGCACCTCCCCTACCAATCTTTCGGCCTGAGGATCGTATTCTTGCAATATAATGCCTCCAAAAAACTTCCCTTTTCGATGATCCATAAGCATACTGGTATACCATTTACGGCCATCATCATCGTGAAACAAAGAACCATCAAACCCACTGGCATTCAAGAATATAGGTTCAGACCAATCACCACGAATGTCTTGAGTAGTTACTAAATAGTTTGGTGTATCTTTCCATACACCATCAAAAGATTTCACATTGCTAAACACCAGATAATAAACGCCCTCATGGTATGATAAACAAGGGGCCCATACTCCACAAGAATCGGGTACCCCTAGCATATCTAATTGTGTGCGACGATTCAACGGGCGAGTGATGAGTTGCCAATTTACCAAATCCCGCGAATGGTGAATTTGCACTCCAGGAAACCATTCAAAAGTACTGGTGGCAATGTAATAGTCGTTCTCTACCCTGATAATAGAAGGATCGGGATTGAAACCTTTCAAAATAGGGTTTTGAATCGTCGTTTTTGTAACATTCATAATCTAAGCTAGCTTTTCTTAATCAATTCGTTTTCAAGTTCTTCCAAAGACTTCCCTTTGGTTTCGGGTATATATTTAAGCAAAAATAGCAAGCACAAGACCATACACAATCCAAAAATGAGATAGGTATTGGCCGACCCAAGATACTCAAGCTGAATAGGAAAAACCGTGGCTACGGCAAAACTGGTGAGTCCATTGGCTACCCCAACAATGGCAATGGCCATTGCTCGCATTTTATTAGGAAAAATCTCGGAAAACATGGCCCACATTACTGGTCCTAATGAAATAGAAAACCCAGCAATGAACCCTAAGATGCCCAACAATACTGTAGTAATGTTAATGTTGATGGCTTCGTTGAGAATGAGTGATTTGTAGCTTTCACTATACAAGGTCTGAATATATTTTTGCTGATTAGGCTCATAACGCTTGAACAACTCTTCTTTGATGGTATTAAAAAAGGTTATTTCGCTATTATGGGTAACTCCTTCTACCCTTTGCAATGTCTCCCGCAATTCTTTGACATCTCTTTTGGCTCTCCCCAAAGGCTCAGTACTCATATCTACTGTAGCTACGAGTTTGCCTTCGTTGTAAAGCTTCACATCATTCACGTTGCGTACATCTACCTCTGAGTTTTGTACCAGCAAATTATCTGGAAACTGGACTTGGGCGGCGCTTACTACTGCGGACTCATATATCTGACTGGTGATTTTTTGAATTTTGACTTTATCCAGTTGGTAACTCCCTTGATTGAAGGCATAGGTTACCAAGCCAAAAGCTACAATAATGATCGAGGTGCCAATAATTAATAAAGGTTTGCGCCCCAAACGATCTATTAAAAACATAGAAATCACGGTGGCAATGGTAAGCGTAAGGCCCACAGCAATGGCCATCAAAAAAGCAGCATCCAAGCCCGTACCTGCATTAGCAAATACCATCGGTGCATAATATAACACTGCATTGATTCCAGATAATTGTTGGAAAATGGCCAAACCAAAGCCTATAATAAGTACAAAGCGCATTTTACGAGAAAATAGCTCTTTTAATGATGCCTTTTCCTCCTGATCAGCATTGGCCAGGTTTTTCTGAATTTTGGCATATTCTTCTTCGGCTTGTTGAGTTCCTATAATTTTAGCCAATAATGCTTTACCTTCCTCTCTTCGTCCTTTTTGAATTAGCCAACGGGGGCTCTCGGGTACCAGAAATAGTAAGATAAAATAGAGCACTGCTGGAAAAAAACCTACTCCCAGCATCCAACGCCAATTGAGGTTTGGGTCTTGAATGGCATTGAGAATGTAATAGTTAGAAAACATAGCGATGGATACTCCCAGCACAATATTCAGTTGATTGAAGGTTACTAACCAACCACGATTTTTGGGAGGAGCAATTTCGGCAATGTACATAGGTGCCACCAAAATAGCCCACCCTACACCTAGTCCTGCAATGAGTTTGGCTACGATAAACATCCCAATATTAGGCGCCAGTGCGGTACCTGCAGCCCCTGCCATAAACAGAATAGAGGTCATCAAGAGGATAGGTTTTCGGCCTAAGCGTTCGCTCAGGAAACCAATAGAAAAGTTTCCCATAATACCTCCTAAAATGATAATACTCGACGAAAGCCCAATAAGCATAGGGCGATCTGCAATCCCAAAGGTAGATTTGTAGAAAGGTACTGCACCTCCATTCACCACGCCATCGAACCCCAACAGGAAGCCACCTAGAGCAACAATGATTGCAATAAAAACCGGATGTTGTATGGTTTTATTCATAAACACAAGGGTAGATCATTTTTCTTAGTTAATCATATAAAATACTGCTAGCCAAATGGTTATAAAAAAACGAGCTTTTGACAGTGTACAAAATTCTCCCCGTCTTCTGGTTCAGGTAGCTTAAATCAAGCTTTTGGAACCAAAAGAAAAATACTACTGAAAAACTTTGTTCTTATATGAAAGTGATTTGACTAACAGTGAATATGGTGCACCGTTCTGTGCACCATAATTTTGTTTAATTAGCCTCTAATAACCGGGGTTCTGAGCAAGTTTATCAAAGCCAACCAGGTTTCTTTCATTCTGAGGAATGGGCAGTAATTCATCGCGTCCAGGCGTAAAGTTTTTGCTAATTAAGCGGGCATTGCTGGCAGCATCTCCCCAACGTACCAAATCAGAAAAACGATTCCAGCCTTCAGTCGCCAACTCTTTACGACGCTCGAGTTTTACATCAGCCAAAGTATAGGTTCCCAACGCGGCAATGCCTGCTCTTTGGCGCAAAGCGTTGATAGAGCTTAATCCACTAATGGCTCCTCCCCCGCCCAAGGCTTGGGCTTCAGCGTGCATCAACAGCACCTCAGCATAACGAATAATTTTCTCATTTTTAGGAGATTGCTGTACGTTTAGCAATTGATCTACTGTTTCCCAAGACAGGAAGTATTTGCGGGAATAGTTACAATCTTCCAGGTTGGGACGCAACCAACTCATTTGCCCTTCTGCAACCGGACTACCCCAGTTTTGGGCTAGCTTGGGAGAAGCTTGTGATAAATCGGTACCTACAGTGATAAAAGTGGCATCAAAGCGAGTATCGTTGGTGCGGTCATATTGAGCAGTCAATTCGCCCAAGGGCAACATATTGCTAAATGAAGTATAACGACCCGATACCCAGGTAAAACACATTTGCCACATGGCCGATCCTTGGGAGTTTTGATTGGCTACTTCGAAGTTTGTGGCCGTAAACCCATCTCCGTATTGAATTTCTAAGATAGATTCTACACCATTCTCGTTGTCCAGACTAAAGTTATTGGCAAAGTTGGTTTCCAACGAAAACTCCCCCGAGTTCATCACCTCTTCGCAATACTTTACACAAGACGCGTAATCTTTTTGGTATAGTTTAGATTTAGCCAGTAAGGTTTTGGCCAAGCCAATCGTTACTCTACCAGCAGCTACGCCTCCTTTAGAAGCCAACGACTCGCTGCTGATTGCTTCTAATAAATCTTTATCGATTTGCGCATACAACTCGGCAGTAGTAGATCTGCCCAAGGCAGGGATATCATCTGTACTTTCAATATTATTGAGAATCAATGGTACGCCTCCCCACATTCTTACCAGTTCAAAGTAATAAAAGGCTCGCAAAACTTTGGCCTCGGCAATTACTTGCTGTTGGGCCTGAGCACTTGACCAGCCATTAAACTCGGCCGCTTTCTCAATCACAATATTGGCCCGATTCACTCCAGTATACCATTTTTTCCAAAGCTTTTCTACGCTTGGGTTATTGGCATTCATCAGGCTAAAGTCGTCCATAATGGTTCCCGCTGTCCAAAAAGAAGCAAACTGAGAATGTAAATCATCGGCTCGGATACCTTGCCACATCAAGGGAAATACGTGAATACCATCTACCGATTGCCATTGCAATACTTCGTAAGAGGCATATAAAGCCGCCAATAGATTTTTTTCAGAGTTATAACTATTGCCACTCAATGAAGAGGCAGGTTGGATGTCTAGCAAGTTATTTTTACAAGAGAATGTAAAAACCGCTACAAGCACCAGCGTTGTAATACGTTTGATATATTTTTTCATTGTAGGTCAATTTCAAAGGGTTAAAACAAGCTAATCTGGAAACCTCCCAAAATGGTTCGAGGCTGAGGGTAGAATCCACGGTCAATCCCTACATCTAAAAATGCACCTGCCGACGATTGTCCTATTTCAGGATCGATTCCTGAATAATTGGTAATCATGAATAGGTTTTGAGCCGTTACATAAAATCTAATCTTAGAGGCTTTCAAATAACTGGAAATACGCTTAGGAAGGGTATAACCAATGGTAATGGTCTTCAGCTTTAAGAAAGAGCCGTCCTCGATGTAGTAATCTGAGATTTGATCGTGTCCGTTGTTGTCACCAAATAAATTGGACCGGGCCACTGAGGTATTTTGATTAGAAGAAGTCCAGGAATTTACAAATGAAGCAGGTTTGTTCACATTGACAGCATCGGGACGAATGTATGCTTTGTAAATGTCTTGTCCCTGGTTGCCCAACATAAAGAAGCTAAAGTCAAACCCTTTGAACTCAATCCCTGCTGTAATTCCATAAATCAAATCTGGGTAAGGATTACCAATAAAGGTTTGATCCTGATCGTCAATGGTTCCGTCTCCATTCAAATCTTTGAATTTTAGATTACCAGTTTCGTCCAAACCATCTGTTTGATAACCATAAAAGCTGGCAATTGGGTGTCCTACGTCAGTACGCGAAATGGGCTGCTGCCACGATGGTTGTACAAAAGCTGAGGCAATCGGTTGGCCTTCTCCCAAAGCAGTTACTTTATTGCGACTGGTGGTAAAGTTTACCTGTACGTTATAAGAGAAATCCTTAGAAACGCGGTTTTTGTGGTTAATTAGAAGCTCAATTCCTTGGTTTTCTACATCAGCTACGTTTTTAAATGGCGCGGTTTGTCCTACCAAAATTGGCGTTCCAGTGGGTGCCAACATATCAGTGGTTTTCTTTACATAATAGTCAAAAGTAATTCCCAGGCGATTGTTGAATAAGTTCATATCTACCCCAAAGTTGGTTTGGGCTACACGTTCCCATCTAATGTCTGGATTTGCCAAAGTGACAGGAGCAATACCCAAAGTTTGGGCACCGTTGAGGATATATTGGGCTGAGGTAGTGATTTGGGAGGTATACTGGTAATTCGCGATTTGGTCGTTACCATTGACTCCCCAACTAGCTCTCAATTTTAATAGATTTAAGGCTTTGAAACCTTTTAGGAAAGGCTCTTCTGAAATATTCCAACCCGCCGAAAACGATGGAAAATATCCTGTGCGATTGTTTGCTCCAAACTTCGAAGAAGCATCAGACCGGATTGTAGCACTAAACAAGTAACGCTCTTTGAATGAATAATTTACCCGCCCAAAATAAGATAACCAAGCGGTTTCGTTGATATTCACTGGGGTTACTACAATCTGCGAAGGATCATCGATTAACGAAAAGTTAGCCTCAGCCAATGAGTTTACGAAGAAACCTATTCCTTGCATAGAACTCACCCGCGACTCATCTCGGATAATGCTCATCCCTGCCAAGGCCTGTAATTTATGGTCTTTTCCGCTGGGCAAATCATAAGTTACGGTGTTTTCCCATTGGGTTCTCCAAAACTTACTTTGGCTCTCGGTTAAAGTAGCCGCAATATTGGTAAAGGTTTGCTCTGGAAAATCATAAGTAGGAATAAAGCTACGATCGTTTAAGTTAAAGCTATAATAAGAGAAGTTAGTAGCCACTTTAAAATTTGAAAATTTATAACTCGCGGTTACTCCAGTAGATACCACATTATTTACAGCGTTTTGGTTGGTGAGCTGTAGGGCTAACATAGGATTCGTTACTGCTCCTACCACGGGCAATTGAACCCCATTGTATTCTGGTACTGGGCTTTGGCGGCCAGGATTGAAAATCTCACCATTGGTAGCAAATACCGGATAGATTGGAGGCAAAGAATTCAGGTAATTCATAATCCCAAAGCCAGTTTGAGGGGTATTTTCGCGTAAGTAGTTACGATCAGTTTGGGCTAAAGTACCGTTTACCGAGATATTGAACCCTTCAAATAAGTCTTTTTCAAAAGTTCCTCTGACTGATCTACGTTGAAAATTAGATTTTCCTTGATTTCCCCCTACCATTCCGTCTTGGTTGTATAACCCAGCACTAATAGAGTAAGAGTAATCGCTACCACCATCTACTATATTGGCAAAGAAGTTACTAATAGGTGTTTCTTCAAATACTGCGTCATACCAATCAGTATTAGGCAAAGCTGCTGCTTCGGCACTGTTAAATTTTCCTCGCGCTGGTACCGAACCTCCCAGCCCAAATTCATTGTAATAATCTACCGAATTATTGTAAAAGGCGATGTATTCGTCTTTATTCATTAAATCGGGCTTATTAAAAAGCGATTGTACCCCATAATACCCGCTGATGCTAATCTTAGGGTTTTTAAGGCCTCTTCTTCCAGTTTTGGTTTGCACCAATACTACCCCATTACCTCCTCTGGCTCCATAAATTGCTGAAGAAGCCGCATCTTTTAACACCGACATATTAGCAATGTCTGAAGAGTTTAGAAAGTCTAGGTTAGGCACCTGTAGTCCATCTACTAAGTATAGTGGCGCTGCATTAGAAGAAGAAGAAACTCCCCGAATACGTACCGTCAATGGCGCTCCAGGTGAACCAGATTCTTGCAACACAATCACTCCTGGTGCTGTTCCTTGTAAAGCCTGCTCGGTACGATACACTGGCAAAGCTTCTATGGATTTGGAGGTTACTTTTGAAATCGCAGTAGACATGGTTCGGTTATTTTGGGTCTGCCCATAACCTACTACCACAATCTCATCCAGGGCTTGTTGGTCTTCTCCCAAAGTAATATTGATTTGGGTTTGGGCTCCTACTTTGATTTTTTGAGTGGTATAGCCAATAAATGAAAAAACGATGGTTTCTCCTGCTTTGGCTTCTATGCTATATTTTCCATCTTGGTTGGACGTTACTCCACGAGAGGTACCTTCAATCATAATTGTAACGCCTGGAATAGGGCCATCTTTAGAAGATACAACACCTTGTATTTTTGTGGTTTGAGCCAATACTCCAGTACTGGTAACCATTACCAGTAACAAGAGGGAGCAACTCCAGCAAAGCAGCTTGTTGCTCGTATTTCGAATAATTTGAATCAACTGCATTGTAATAGATTTTTAAACCATTGTGTAAAAACTGAGTAATTTTTCTGTGAAGTCTTCTTGATTTTTAATGTGTTAGTGATAAATCTCGCTTTTACTTTCTGATGAAGTCATTTTTTGTAGACATAGCCATTGCTATGACGAACAAAAATGGCAAAGTCAGAGAGCAAAATGGTGGTTTTGCAACTCATAGAAAAAGTCGAGATGACTTCATCAACAAATTGTAAACTTATTAGGACAAAATAATTCCATTTTACAGTTCGTAAGTAGGTGCTTAAAGCTGCTTATCGAACCAGGCAAAAAAGGTTTTAGCTAAAACTCTCCTTGAATATCTCACTTGACGATTTTCCAGCAATTGATTGTTTTGATGCATCTTTTAAAAAATCAATTTTTGGACTCTTCAACGAAGAAGTTGTACAACTAAGGTCAATGATGTATTCATAAAATCCAAGTACAGCGAGGAAAAATATAAAGCAAAAATCACTGATAAACAGCAAGTTACATTTAGCGTATACGCTTTAACCACATATCAAAAAACTTGGAAAAAGGGGGTTTAAAAATCAAATAAAGGGATCATATGGCATATAGCAGGGGGTTGTCCATACGCATAAAAAAAATCAGCGTTTTTGAGAGCGAAATTTAAAATTGAAATGATTTCACGGGGTAAACTATTCTATAAATCATTTTAATAGTAGCCACAAGCTCAGCAAATCATTCTTAGAATAGTTATATTACAAAGCAACAACTACTCAGTATTACTTGCTTCATAGCTCGGTACTTATTCAAAATTCAATGGAGATATGAGGCGTTAATTAGTCCAGAATAAGCCTTCCCCAACCATCTAGATGATTGTGCTTGTCGGAGTTTTTATTGACTTTTATTTTCTCCAGGATTTTCTTTCTAAACTTCCAGCAGGTGGGTTGGCGCATGGAAAGGATTTGGGAAAGTTCGGTAGAGGTAATATCACCGTTATTGGCATATACCAAAAAAAGCATATAAAACGATTTTTGAATAGGAATATGGCTATGGTGAAAGATGGTATTCACAGTAGCCGATTCGTTATAGCCACATTTGCTACAGCGACGAGCAAAATGCCCCTGTCCTTTGGTAAACTTTTGGCCCTCGCAACGAATACATTGAAATCCTTCTGACCACTTAAGCTCTGCGAGGTATTTATAGCAAGATTCTTCATCAGGAAAGATTTGACTAAACTCCGTAAAATCTACATCACGCAATAGCACCCGGGCTTTGGTCAATTCTTTGACATTGCTCTGCAGCTCTTGGTTTTCTTTGTTGAGCATCTCATTCATTTGTTTGATCTCTTCGGCTTGCTGCTCCAGTTCCTTATTTTTTTCCTCAATTACTTGATTTTGACGAGCAATTTCTTCGGTACGCTCAATTACCTTTTGGGTAATAATCTTTTCGTTTTCCTGCAAATGTTCAATCATTTGCTGTTGGGCTAACTCTTTTTCTTTTTTGATCAATCGCAGACGATAAGCCAAAGCTAAAGAAAAGAACACCACCTCTACTAACAAACCAATATTGAGACTATAGATATAAAAGATGTTGAAAAGTGCTACCCCATTTTTTCTTAATGCCAGGCTAATAAGGCCAACCATTGTAAATGAATACCCTAACAAGAAAAACTGGGTCATGGCTTTGTTTCCCTTATAATACATGCGGGCAGCAGCCAAATAAATCAAGAGGAAAGGAATAAGCAGTGCAAAAGTATAGGCATGACTATAGATTGGGAAAAAGGCAGTGAGTAAAAAATACCCTGCAAATAGTAACAAAATCAGGTTGAGCAATCGGTTGGTGCGTGGGGCATTCTTTTTCAACTTTAAAAAAGTGCGGGCATAAATGGTAAAAAATACCAAAAACACCATATGCACCGATTTATCCACCAATATATTCATGATCGGCACATTGTACCAAATGTATTGAAACCCCAACCCATCTTCGGCATATGATACCAAAATACAACTCAACACATAGAGCACATAATAGAGATACATTCGCTCTCGCACATATACAAACAACATAAGATTGTACATGGCCATAATCACCAAAATACCATAATAAATGCCTAGCAGGTGGTATTCATTGAGGGCATAATAAATAAAATTGTTGTTGGCGTGCAGTTTTATAAAAAAAGGATTGAAACTATCAGATTTGACATAAAAGTAAATAGTCATCAATTGATCTCCTGTATAAGGTATCTCGTACAGAAAGTTTTTATGACGGTATTTTCGGCGCGTAAATATTTCACGATAGCCTGCCTGATCAAACTTGGTTAATTGATTATCAAACTGAATGTAGGCTTTGATATGGCTAATGTGTGCATCGAGTACTTCCATTAACCAACGAGTTTCGGCCTCTTTGTCAAACTTTACCTGAAACCGTATCCAATAAGCAGTATTGATTTTTTTGACTCCTGGATGGTCCTTAAACCCACCTTGAAAACGTTGGTTATGTTTTCCGGTAACAATATCCTGAATCGTTAATTGGTTGCTCAAGTCTTCCAACACTTCCAGATTTTGAGGCGCTACCATCAACTCTTGTTGATTTTTTTTAATAATTACCGGATCGGTTGAAAATGCCCTGGTCGAATTCCACACAAAGCAACAAATCAAGCTCACCAAAGCAATAATTCTCATAGTTTATAGTATAGTCTATTCTTAAAAAGTTACAATACCCACTCGCTAAGTCGCACTGGATTTTGTTATAATATTTCCCAATACTTGTATTACAATAATAGCAAATAACCACTAAAAAATTTCACTTTTCAATATTTCTCTGCAGGCTTTTTTTTGAATAGTTCAAATTTTGAAATCATATTGATCAAAAACCATTTCGTTAAAAAAAATATTTTTTGTTGATTCATAAACCCACTTTTTTTTAGTGTAAAATCAATCAGGCTCATTTTTCCAGTCAAAACAAGAAACAAGTAAAATACCCTCATTATAGCTATTTTCTCCACATGTGCTTAAAGCGTATATACCAAAACAAGCCCTTGTTTTTCAAAGATTTAACCACCCCAAAAAACATTTTTCTTTATTGTATTTCCCATTGTTTTCACAGAACTTAGAAATAACGATACAGTGCACAGGTATCCAGATTGACGGTAAGGTGTCTTTTTCGAGAATGCCATTTTACTGATTTCCCGAGGCTTGTTTTTCTCGAGTCAAGCTTCAAAATATACCAGGTTAAAATATCAAAATAATACTATTCAAGTTTTACAACACACAAACGAAAACTAACAAAACATGCAGTTTTTTATAGATACCGCCAATCTCGATGAAATCAAAGAGGCTCAAGACATGGGAGTTCTGGACGGAGTCACCACCAATCCTTCGTTAATGGCTAAAGAGCATATTCAAGGGCCTGAAGCAATTATGGCCCATTATAAAGCCATTTGCGATTTAGTAGATCAAAACGTAAGCGCAGAGGTCATCGCCACTGATTATGAAGGAATGATCAAGGAAGGCACTGCACTTGCCAAGATTGATGATAAGATCGTGGTAAAAGTACCGATGATTAAAGATGGTATCAGAGCCATTAAGTATTTTTCCAGTCATGGCATTCGCACCAATTGTACGTTGGTTTTTTCTACAGGACAAGCCATTCTGGCCGCCAAAGCAGGTGCCTCTTATGTTTCACCTTTTATTGGCAGGTTGGATGATATCGCCCACGATGGTATGGGTTTGATTGCTCAAATTGCCCACATCTACAAAACCTTTGGCTTTTCAACCCAGATATTGGCCGCTTCTATTCGTCATACGATGCACTTGATCCAATGTGCTGAAGAAGGAGCTGACGTAGTAACTGCACCTTTCAAAGTAATTGATGGGCTGTTTAACCACCCATTAACCGACATTGGGCTCACACGTTTTCTGAGCGATTTCCAAAAAGCTCAAAAAGAAGCCCCCGCACAAAAAGACGAAAGAGAAGGAGAAACTGAAAATAGTCAAAAAACAAAAGAAGTAGTCAATGCAGAATAACTATCAACAACTAGCCAATATTGCTTCCCAAGTGAGGCGAGACATTATACGAATGGTGCACAATGCTGGCAATGGGCATCCAGGAGGAGCTTTGGGCTGTACAGAGTTATTGGTGTTGCTCTATTTTGATATGATGCAACACCAAAAAGACTTTACGATGAATGGCGACAACGAAGACTTGTTCTTTTTATCAAATGGCCATATTTCAGCGGTTTGGTACAGTGTGTTGGCGCGTAGTGGTTATTTTCCAGTAGAAGAACTCGCAACTCATCGCAAGGTCAATTCTCGCCTACAGGGCCATCCCACTACCCACGAAAAGCTACCAGGGGTACGCATTGCATCTGGGTCATTGGGTCAGGGGCTTTCGGTAGCCATTGGCGCTGCACTTACAAAAAAAATGAAAGAAGATAGCCGATGGGTATATGTGCTCATGGGTGACGGCGAACAGCAAGAAGGTCAAATTTGGGAAGCCGCCATATTTGCTGCCCATCGCCAGGTAGACAACCTCATTGCTTTTATTGACCTCAACGAACAACAAATAGATGGTAGCACAGAACAAGTAATGGCCAATCGTGATTTGAGTGCAAAGTATGAGGCTTTTGGTTGGGAAGTATTGACTTGTGACGGCAACGATTTGAAAGCGTTGAAAGCCACCATCCAGCATGCGCAACGAGGGGTGAATAACGGAAAGCCCAAAATGATTTTGATGACAACGGTGATGGGCCAAGGGGTTGATTTTATGATGACAGGACACCACTGGCACGGGAAAGCCCCTAACGCAGAACAAACCGATGAAGCTCTAGCTCAACTCAAAGAAACCTTAGGAGATTTTTAAACACGTAACAATGCCTGAATTACAATATAGTTTTACCGAAAAAAAAGATACTCGCTCAGGGTTTGGTGATGCCTTGCTGACATTGGGCCAAACCAATCCTGAGGTAGTAGCACTTTGTGCAGATTTGACGGGTTCTCTCAAGATGACCGACTTCGCCCAAGCCTATCCTGATCGTTTTTTTCAGGTAGGCATCGCCGAGGCCAATATGATGGGTATTGCCGCAGGTATGACCATTGGTGGCAAGATTCCTTTTACCGGGACTTTTGCCAATTTCTCTACAGGGCGCGTATATGATCAAATTCGCCAATCCATCGCTTATTCGCACAAAAATGTAAAAATCTGTGCTTCGCATGCTGGGCTTACTCTGGGCGAAGATGGAGCCACGCATCAAATTTTGGAAGACATAGGTATGATGCGTATGCTGCCTCATATGGTAGTCATCAACCCTTGCGACTATCACCAAACCAAAAATGCCACGTTGGCCATTGCTAATTACGAAGGCCCAGTGTATTTGCGTTTTGGCCGTCCCAAAATGCCCGTCTTTACCGATCCAAATCAACTTTTCGAAATAGGCAAGGCCATCACGTTTATAGAAGGAACTGATGTGAGCATTTTTGCTACTGGACACCTGTTATGGTATGCCATAGAGGCTCAAGCCGAATTGGCCGACCAGGGCATCAAAGCAGAAGTCATTAATATTCATACTATTAAACCTTTAGACCAAGCTGCGGTCTTGGCATCAGTACAAAAAACAGGCTGTGTAGTTACTGCCGAAGAACACCAGATTTTCGGTGGTTTGGGTAGTGCAATTGCTGAAGTATTGGGGCAACATCTGCCTCTCCCTATCGAAATGGTAGGAGTCAATGATAGTTTTGGGGAAAGTGGCACTCCTGATGAGCTGCTCAAAAAATACGGATGCAGTACACCAGACATCATAAAGGCTTGTCAAAAAGCCATTGAGCGAAAGAAAACATTCAACCAAACCAAAGCAGCTCTAGTATGAAATCGTCCAACCCTACAAAGCTTTTATTTATCACATTGGTAGCCACCCTGGGAGGACTACTCTTTGGGTATGATACTGCCGTGATTTCAGGTGCCATTGGCAATCTCAAACAACACTTTGCCTTGAGCGATGCGGCTATGGGTTGGGCAGCATCGAGTGCCTTGGTAGGTTGTATTGCTGGCGCAGTATTGGCTGCTTTTTTAAGTAGTTCGCTAGGGAGAAAGAAATCATTGCTTTTGTCTGCCATTTTATTCCTAATATCGGCCATTGGCACCGCTTTTCCAGCCAATTTCACCCAATTCATTCTTTTTCGCATTGTTGGAGGTATTGGGGTTGGCTTGGCTTCCATGCTATCGCCTATGTACATTGCCGAAATAGCACCTGCCCATAAAAGAGGGCAACTTGTTTCTTATAATCAGTTTGCGATCGTGTTTGGTATGTTGCTGGTCTATTTTGTCAACTACTTTATAGCCTTGCAAGGCAATACCACCTGGAACATTGCTACTGGTTGGCGTTGGATGTTCTTATCAGAAGCTATTCCAGCTGGTTTATTTCTATTGATGTTGTTGCTGGTACCTGCAAGCCCACGCTGGCTTATGATGAAAGGCAGAAGAGAAGAGGCCAAACAAGTGTTGTTACAGATGAACTCTGTTGATGTCACACAGCAAACCCTGTCAAATATCGAAGCTTCTTTCCAGCAAAAACAGGGCTCCTGGCAAGATTTGCTCAAACCTGGAATGCGTAAACTGTTGGTGATTGGTATTTTTCTCTCCGTATTTCAACAAGTAACGGGCATTAATGTATTTTTATACTATGCTCCTGAAATTTTCAAGAGTTTTGGTAGTGGTAGTAATACAGCCTTATTACAAACCATCTTAGTAGGGGCTGTTAATCTAATATTTACCATTATAGCCATTTTTACCGTGGACAAAATAGGGCGTAAGCCCTTGCAAATGATTGGTGCACTAGGCATGGCTCTTTGCATTGGAATGATTGGCTTTGGCGCTTATACCCAAAATGTAGGCAGTTGGCTACTCATTTTTGTATTGGGTTATATTGCTTCTTTTGCTTTGTCGTGGGGGCCAGTTACCTGGGTTTTATTATCTGAGATTTTTCCTAACAAAATACGGAGCCTGGCCTTATCAGTAGCTGTAGCTGCTCAATGGATTTCCAATTTTATGGTATCACAAACCTTCCCTATGATGGATGGCAATGCCTATCTCAAAAACACTTTTCAGGGAGCATTTCCTTTTTGGCTATATGGTGTAATGGGTGTGTTGGCTGCGGCTTTTGTCTACCGATTTGTCCCTGAAACCAAAGGGAAATCATTAGAGGAATTAGAAGAAACACTGGTACATGGTCATAATAAAACTATTAAAAGCGCTCAATTAGAAGAGATAGGTTAGTCTAAATTTACTTGTTGGTGACGCTTTGCTTAAACACCAAATAAGGGGCTGAAATAAGCACAAGAAAACTATTACAAAAACCCAATTAGAAGAAATACATAGTATTAAAATTCAGAAAAATGGAAGGCGTATATTTCTTAGGATACGATTTAGGTAGTTCCTCAGTAAAAGCATCTTTAATAGAAGCTAAAACTGGAACCTTGGTAGCTTCTGCGATATCTCCTGATGTAGAAATGGAAATTATCAGCCCTCATAAAGGCTGGGCCGAACAACATCCTGAGGTTTGGTGGAGCAATGTAATCAAAGCTACCCATCAATTACTGAAAAAATCCCAAGTGGCGGCCAACCATATCAAGGCCATTGGCATCTCTTACCAAATGCATGGCTTGGTATTGGTCAACAAAGATCAACAAGTACTTCGCCCTTCTATCATTTGGTGCGATAGTCGTGCGGTGTCTATTGGCGAAGATGCCTTCCGCAAATTAGGAGAGATTTACTGTCTGGAGCGTTTGCTCAACTCACCAGGCAATTTTACTGCTTCTAAACTCAAGTGGGTCAAAGAGAATGAACCAGCGATTTACGATCAAATTGATAAAGTCATGCTTCCTGGTGATTACCTGGCAATGAAAATGACCGACCAAATCATGACTACCGTTCCTGGGCTGTCGGAGGGGATCATGTGGGATTATCAAAAACAGGTATTACCTGAGCGCCTTTTTAAATTGTATGAAATTGCACCAGAGCTCATCCCTGAGATAGTGCCTACTTTTTCAATGCAAGGAGCTTTGACTTCAGATGCGGCCAAAACTCTGGGCCTTACGGCCAACACTCCTATTACCTATCGTGCTGGTGATCAGCCCAATAATGCTTTTTCACTCAATGTATTAAACCCAGGAGAAATAGCCACCACTGCGGGCACCTCAGGGGTCATTTATGGAGTAGTAGATAAGCCTGTGTCTGACAAAAATTCAAGAGTTAACACTTTTGTTCATAGCAATTATACCAACAACACTCCCCGATACGGAGTGCTTTTGTGTGTCAATGGCACGGGCATTTTAAACAGTTGGCTCCGAAAAAACTTATCCCTCAAGGGGCTTTTAGTGGATTATAACACAATGAATGATATGGCGAGTGATATCCCTATTGGTTCAGAAGGCTTGAGCGTATTACCGTTTGGCAATGGAGCCGAAAGAATGCTCCAAAATGCCGATATCGGAGCTGGTTTTCATCGCTTAGACCTTAATCGCCACACCAACGCTCATCTTTGTCGGGCGGTTCAGGAAGGAATCGTGTTTGCTCTGGGATATGGTTTTCAGGTATTTCGAGCATTAGGTCTGCAAAGCAACGTAATTCGTGCTGGACACGCCAATATGTTTTTGAGCGAAATCTTTTGTGAGGCTTTTGCCAATATCACCAACACTACGCTAGAGCTTTATAATACTGATGGAGCCCAAGGAGCGGCAAGAGCTGCAGGCGTAGGGGCTAGCTTCTATCAAGGTTTTGAAGAGGCTTTTGATAACCTTCAATGCATCAAGACCTATGAACCCAATTCTCAACAACAACCAAGCTATCAGCAGGCTTTTGAGCAATGGAAAGACATTCTTGAAACTCAACTAGCCAAACAATAAAAGCAGTTCATCAAAAAATATAATAAACCATTAATCACCCAAACAATGGATACTATTTCAGAAAATTCAGTCGTAACCGGAACCCAGGAATATTTCAAAGGCATCGATAAAATAGCGTTTGAAGGCAAGGAATCAGATAACCCACTGGCTTTTAAGTATTATGACGAAAACAAAGTAGTGGCAGGCAAAACCCTCAAAGAACACTTGCGTTTTGCCATTGCTTACTGGCATACATTTACAGGTACTGGGGGGGACCCCTTTGGGCCTGGTACCAAAATTTATCCCTGGTTGGCCAGTAATGACCCTATTACCCAAGCCAAAGAAAAAATGGATGCCGCATTTGAGTTCATCACCAAGCTGGGGGCTCCTTATTATTGTTTTCATGACTTCGATTTGGTAGACGAAGGTGATACTATTCAAGAATCAGAACGCCGCTTACAAGCTATAGTGGCTTACGCCAAAGAAAAACAGCAAGCTTCAGGGGTAAAACTACTTTGGGGTACTGCCAATCTTTTTTCTCATAAAAGATATATGAATGGAGCCGCTACCAATCCAGATTTTGCGGTGGTAACCTATGCCGCTACGCAGGTAAAAAATGCGTTGGATGCCACAATTGAGCTTGGAGGAGAAAATTATGTATTCTGGGGCGGACGCGAAGGTTATATGTCGCTTTTGAATACCGATATGCAACGAGAACGCGAACATTTTGCCCGTTTTCTACATATGGCTCGCGACTACGCCCGTAAGAATGGCTTTGAGGGTACTTTTCTGATTGAGCCCAAACCTGCTGAGCCTTCCAAGCATCAGTACGACTTTGATTCGGCCACCGTGATTGGCTTTTTGCGGGAGTTTAATTTGCTAGATGATTTCCAACTAAATATAGAAGTAAACCACGCTACTCTGGCGGGACACACCTTCCAGCATGAGCTACAAGTAGCAGCCGATGCAGGAGTCATGGGTAGTATAGATGCCAACCGAGGCGATTACCAGAATGGCTGGGATACCGATCAATTCCCCATCAATTTGTATGAATTAGCTGAAGCCATGCTGGTAATTCTGGAAGCAGGTGGATTTAAGACTGGAGGAATTAATTTCGATGCCAAGACTCGCCGCAACTCTACCGATTTAGTAGATATCTTCTACGCACATATAGGTGGTATGGACAACTTTGCCCGCTCGTTGATGATTGCCCACAATATTTTGGAAAACTCTAATTATCGTAAACTTCGCCAGAAACGCTATCAGTCTTTTGATGCAGGCAAGGGCAAAAGTTTTGAAAATGGTGAACTTACGCTAGAAGACTTACGAAATTTGGCACTCGAACACGGTGAACCTCAAATAATAAGTGGGCGTCAGGAATATTTTGAAAATCTTGTGAATCAATATTTATAAGTCAATGATGATTCATAACAATCGTGTGTTTGCACAATTTGCCAAGTGATCAAACAACCATAGTACATATATTATAGTAAAACGATGTAAGCCCTTGTAAGTCTTTGGTCTACAAGGGCTTTTTTTATTGTATTCAGTGTACCTGCTATTCCTCAAAAAATTACAACAACAAAAGGGTAACTTACTCAAGCTTCTCTTTTAAAAAAACTCCTTGCTTATGCCAGGGTTATCGTCAAAAACTAATGATAAATTTCAAAAATTGGTGCAATTATATGAAGGTAATTTTGAATACATCAAATTTTGCAAAATGAACTATTTTTATACTCACTTTTGAAGAAACTGGTTCAAAACCCTTTTAAAACTCAACTTTTTTTAAGCGTAAAATCTAAGCAGCACTTTTTGAGCACCAAGGCATAAAAACGCGAATAAACACTACAAACACAGCTTTTAGGGTTTTGTGTTTAAAGCGCAAAAATTTAAACAGGCACTTACTTTTCAAGTATTTATCACTCAAAAAAAACTTTTTCCTTTATTGTATTTCTTAATGTTTTACCAGAACTTAGAAGTAAAGATACAGTGCGCAGGTATCACAATTTACAGTAAAGTGAATATTTCGCGAAAGATATTTCACTGATTTTCTCGAGCAAGTTTTTCTAGAGACAAACTCGAATACATACTAGGTTAAAAAATAAAAATATTACAATTAGTACTTGGCAGTAATTTGCTACAAGTACTAACGCACAAAGAAAAACTTACGAAAACATGCAGTTTTTTATAGATACCGCCAACCTCTCAGAAATAGAAGAAGCTCAGGCAATGGGCGTTGTAGACGGGGTAACCACCAACCCTTCATTAATGGCAAAAGAAAATATTATAGGGCCAGATGCTATCAAAGCTCATTACAAAGCCATTTGTAATTTGGTGTATGATAATGTAAGTGCAGAAGTAATCGCAACCGATTTTGAAGGGATGATTAAAGAAGGTAGGGCACTGGCCAAAATTGACGATAAAATTGTGGTGAAAGTACCCATGACTAAAGACGGGGTAAAAGCCATTAAGTATCTTTCAAATCAGGGCATTCGCACCAACTGTACATTGGTGTTTACTACCGGACAAGCCATTTTGGCTGCCAAAGCGGGCGCTTCTTATGTATCGCCTTTTATTGGACGCATGGACGATATATCTCACCATGGAATGGGACTCATTACTCAAATAGCTCAGGTTTATCAAACCTTTGAATGCACTACCAAGGTACTAGCGGCCTCTATTCGCCACACCATGCACTTGATTCGCTGTGCCGAAGAAGGAGCCGATGTAGCTACTGCACCTTTCCAGGTAATCGAGGGACTCTTTAACCACCCAATGACTGATATTGGGTTGGCTCGCTTTCTAAGTGATTTTAATGAGGTAAACGAGGGAGAGGAGAGCACAGAAGCGCTAAAAGCAGAAAAGAATACACTAGAAGAAAAAATAGCTATAGGTTAATAGTTAATCAACAACAATTTACATGATTCTTTACGAAACGTGTGTTTGTAACAAGTGATCAAACTACCATAGTATATATTATAGTAAAACGATGTTAGCCTTTGTAAGTTATTGACTTACAAAGGCTTTTTTATGTTTTATTATTTAGGGTCCAATAACACGTAAGGGATAATCACCTCTTCGAGCGATACACCGCCGTGCTGGAATGTATCTTTGTAATAGCTCACGTAATAGTTGTAGTTATTAGGGTAGGCAAAGAAATAATCTTCTAAGGCAAATACATAAGTGGTAGATACATTCTGCTTAGGCAAGAACAACTCTTCCGGCTTACGAGCCACATACACATCGTCATCGTCAAAGCTCAGGTTTTTGCCTTGCTTGTAGCGTAAGTTGGTATTTACGTTTCTATCTCCTACAATTTTGAAAGGCTTACGTACTCGAATGGTACCATGGTCGGTCGTTAAAATCACCCGAACTTTAGCTTCCGATAGCTTTTTAAGAAGATCGAATAAAGGAGAATATAAAAACCACGATTTAGTCAGTGAACGATAAGCGGCCTCATCGGGCATAAGCTCTCGCATCATTTCCATATCGGTACGAGAGTGCGAAAGCATATCTACAAAGTTAAATACGATAGCATTCAATTGATTCCCCATCAGGTTGTTTACCGTATCTACCAAACTTCGCCCCTGATTTTGGGTAATAATTTTATTATAAGAATATTTTACATCCAGGCGATAACGTTTCAATTGACGCTCCAAAAACTCGGCTTCGTTGAGGTTCTTCCCTCCTTCTTCATTTTCGTTTACCCAAAGGTCTTTATGAAAACGCGCCATTTCGTTGGGCAACAGTCCCGAAAAAATAGAGTTACGTGCATAAGCCGTAGTAGTAGGTAAGATTGAATAATACGCTGATTCTTCTGCTACTTTGAAATAATCTGCAATGTCTGACTCAATGATTTTCCACTGGTCATAACGTAAATTATCAATCACAATAAAAAACAACGGAGAATCATCTTCGAGCAACGGAAACACCTTCTCTTTCATCAATTCATGCGAAAGCATAGGACGGTCTGCGTCTTCGTTGTTGAGCCAGTACTCATAGTTTTCCATAATGAAACGCACAAAGTTGGTATTGGCCTCACTTTTTTGCATTTCAAATACCTCAGACATACTCTTGTGTTCGGTATTTTCAATCTCTAACTCCCAGTAAACTAGTTTCTTATATATCTCTACCCACTCTTCATAATCGATATCATCACTATAAGCCATGCTCAGGTTACGAAAATCCTGCTGATAGCTTAGGTTGGTTTTTTCGGTAATTAGACGTTTGTTATCCAGAATTTTTTTCACCGAAAGCAATATTTGGCTAGGATTCAAAGGCTTGATCAAATAATCGTCTATTTTAGAACCAATGGCCTCCTCCATGATATGCTCTTCCTCACTTTTGGTAATCATTACCACTGGCACATTCGGTTTTTCCGATTTCATTTGAGACAATACCTCCAGACCGGTGATTCCAGGCATATTTTCATCCAAAAAGATCACGTCAAAGTTTTCTTCTTGAAATTTATCCAGCGCATCGGCTCCACTATTTACTGCAGTAATGTCATAACCTTTTTTGTTTAAAAACATGATATGGGGCTTGAGCATGTCGATTTCATCATCGGCCCATAAAATAGAATATCTTTGCATATACAATTCTTATATTTTGAATGTTTAATTTTTTTAATTTCTAATCAAATAAGGCTCATTCAACCAAAAGCAAGCAAACTAACCAGGTTAAGGCCTTTTCAGTCAACAAATTACCAAATCTGAGAAATAATCTTAAATTTGTAACCAATTACGCACCCAGGCAGTATATCTGCTACGCATTTCAAAAACAAAGTACTCAATTAATCTACTTTATTTAGTTATCTAGAGGGAATAATCGCCATAAATACATTAAATGCAGAGCTACCCTACTTTATTTACCAAAAATTAACCGCTGAATACTTTTGAACAAAAGAAAAATCATCAATGACCCTGTATACGGGTTTGTCAAAATACCTTCTGAACTGATTTTTGATCTGATAGAGCACCCCTTTTTTCAACGATTACGACGAATCAAACAATTGGGTTTATCAGGCCTTGTATATCCAGGAGCTTTACACACTCGCTTTCACCATGCCTTAGGAGCTATGCACCTTATGGGGCTTGCCTTAAACAACCTACGAAATAAAGGGCAAGAAATCTCAGATAAGGAAGTAGAAGCATCCCAAATCGCTATTTTATTGCATGATATTGGGCATGGGCCTATGTCGCACAGCTTAGAACATATACTCTCGAGTACTTCTCATGAACAAATTTCTCTATTGTTTATGAAAAAGCTCAATCGAGAGTTTGGAGGAGCTTTACAAACAGCCATCAACATTTTTAATGATACTTACCCTCGCAAATTTTTTCATCAACTGGTCTCTAGTCAGCTAGATGTAGATCGCCTCGATTACTTACAGCGTGATTGCTTTTTTACTGGAGTATCTGAAGGAACTATAGGTGCAGATCGCATTATCAAAATGCTCAACGTTCATAATGACGAGCTAGTTGTAGAAGAAAAAGGTATCTATAGTATAGAAAACTTCTTGACTGCCCGCCGCCTCATGTATTGGCAGGTATACCTGCACAAAACCTGCATAAGTGCAGAGCAAATGCTTGTACAATTGATGAGACGAACCAAATTGCTACTACAAAAAGGCAAAAAAGTGGAGGCCTCGCCTAATTTATTGCTATTTTTGCAAAATTCGGTCGGTTTACCCGAATTGAAGAATGAACCGCAATTTTTAGAAGCTTTTGCCAATTTAGATGATATTGATATTTGGTCTTCGGTAAAGTTATGGACAAACCACTCTGATAAGGTCTTAGCAACAATTAGTAGAATGTTATTGGACAGAAAATTATTTCAAGTAACTTTGTCGTCCGAAAAATATGATACTGAGCTGATTAAGCAAATTCGCGAGAAAATCGCCCAGCATTACCAAATTTCCAACAAGCAATCTAAATATTTTGTAGTGAAAGGAACCACTACTAATGAGGCATATTTGAGCAAGGGAGAAAAAATAAAAATTATCTCTAAAAAAGGTAAAATTAGTGATATCGCCCAAGCCTCGGATTTGCCTAACATTAAAGCTTTACGTAAAATTGTGAAGAAATATTATGTTTGTTGGGCTCGTTACTGAGAGGTCATGCATATATTCTTTTTATAGAATTCTATTAGATAAATTTATATTTGGCTTTTGATGAAGTTCACAATAAAACAAATCGCTATTGTTGTTGGTGGTGAAGTTCAGGGAGATGAGTCCCTGGAAATTCATGATGTAATCGAAATTGATAAACAACCCCCTGGTTCTGGATTTATTTCATTTCTAGCCAACGAAAAGTACGAAAATTTTATTTATACCACTGCTGCTGATGCAGTGATTGTAAACAGGTCTTTTTCCCCAAAGAAAGAAGTTAATGCCACTCTCATAAAAGTAGAAGATCCCTACTCTGCTTTTACCACTATACTGGAGCAATACGACAAAATGATGAAGCTTACCAAGCAAGGCATTGAGTCTCCCTGTTTTATTGGAACCGAATCGGTCAAAGATTGTGAAAACATTTACATAGGTGCTTTTGCTTATGTGGGCAAAAACTGCAAAATCGGTAAAAACGTAAAGATTTATCCTCATACTTATATCGGCGACAATGTAGAAATTGGCGATGAAACGATTTTGTATGCTGGTTCTAAAATTTATGACCACACCGTGATTGGCAAATCTTGCATTATACACGCAGGAGCCATCATAGGTAGCGATGGTTTTGGTTTTGCCCCTCAACAAGACGGAACTTATAAGTCTATCCCCCAATTGGGTAATGTAGTTATTGAAGATAATGTGAGTATTGGTGCCAATACTACCATTGACTGCGCCACGCTTAAATCTGGTCATACCCTTATCCGTCGAGGTGCCAAGTTAGACAACCTTATCCAGATTGGGCATAATGTAGAAATCGGTGAAAACACCGTGGTAGCCGCTCAGGCAGGCATTTCCGGATCTTCTAAGATTGGGAAAAATTGCGCAATTGGTGGCCAGGTTGGTTTAGCCGGACACATTGTTATTCCTGACAATACCCAAGTGGGTGCCCAGTCGGGTATCAATAGCAGTATCAAGAAAAAAGGTACTAAGATTCAAGGGTACCCCGCCTTTGATTATAATGGTTTTATGAAATCCTCTGTAGTTTTCAGAAAACTGCCAGATCTTCAAAGAAGAGTAGACCAGTTAGAAAAAAACGGTAGCTCAGAAAGTGTCAACGAAGAGATTGACACCCTCAAGAAAACAGTCAAACAACTAGAAGAAAAAATTCTAAATTTGCTTTCCTCTTAATTGTAAATATGAATATCAAGCAACAAACCATAAAAAAAACAGTAACGGTTTCAGGTGTTGGGTTGCATACTGGTGTACCAGTAAATATGACATTTTTGCCAGCCAAACCCAATCACGGAATCAAGTTCCAGCGCGTAGATTTGGAGGGGTCTCCTATTGTTGATGCGGATGTTGATAATGTAGTGGATTTATCAAGAGGAACAACCATTGAGCAAAGTGGGGCTCGGGTAAATACCGTAGAACACACTTTGGCAGCCTTGGTCGGTTTAGAAATAGACAACATACTCATTCAATTGGATGGGCCTGAGCCACCTATTATGGATGGTAGCTCTATACAGTTTATAGAAGCGCTTCAGGAAGCAGGTGTCGAAGAACAAAATGCCTTGCGTAATTATTTTGAGATTACGGAAAACATTTACTACCGTGATTCTTCCAAAAATATAGAAATCGGTGCATTTCCGCTAAACGACTATCGTCTTACGGTCATGGTAGACTACAATTCTCAGATATTGAATAGTCAGCATGCCACTTTGAACGATATCAAGGATTTTACTTCCGAAATCGCTGCTTGTCGTACTTTCTGTTTCTTGCACGAAGTAGAAATGCTATACAAGCAAAACCTCATTCAGGGCGGAAACATTAAAAACGCCATCGTCATTGTAGATCGCATGATTGATGATTCAGAGTTGGATTATTTGAAAGATGTTTTCAACCAACCCAAAATTGAAGTTAGAAAAGAAGGAATCTTAAATAACGTAGAGCTCAGATTTAAAAATGAGCCTGCCCGTCACAAACTACTTGATTTGGTAGGAGATTTGGCTTTGGCTGGTCGCCCCATCAAAGGACAAATTCTGGCAGCTCGTCCAGGACACGCCGCAAATGTGGCTTTTGCCAAGAAGCTTAAAAAACAAATGAAAGAGGCCAAGAATAATATTCCTGAATATGATCCCAAGCTACCAGCTTTGATGGATGTTCAGGGAATTATGAAAACCTTGCCTCATCGCTACCCATTTGCCTTAATTGACAAAATTTATCATCTAGACGATAAAACTGTTGCCGGAATTAAAAATGTAACAGTAAATGAGCCGTTTTTCCAGGGACATTTTCCTGGTGAACCTGTAATGCCTGGAGTATTACAAATAGAGGCCATGGCCCAAACCGGAGGAATTTTGGTACTGAATACTTTACCAGATCCCAACGATTACCGTGCTTACTTGATCTCTATTGATAAGTGTCGTTTCAAAAAAATGGTAGTTCCTGGAGATACTGTTATATTTAAGTGTGAATTAAAATACCCTATCAGAAGAGGAATTGCTACCATGCATGGGCAAGCTTTTGTAGCAGGTGAATTGGTTTGTGAAGCTCAATTGTCGGCAAGTATTGTAAAGAAAAATGAAAAATAACACGCTATCTTATATTCATCCCGGTGCAAAAATCGGTAAAAATGTGGTGATAGAGCCTTTTGCTACTATCTACGACAATGTAGAAATCGGAGATGATTGCTGGATTGGACCTAACGCGGTGATAATGCCTGGTGCTAGAATTGGTAACAACTGTAAAATTCACCCAGGTGCAGTGATTAGTAACATCCCTCAAGATTTAAAGTTTGGAGGGGAAGATTCACTGGCTATTGTTGGAGATAACACCACCATTCGGGAATGTGCTACTATCAACCGTGGTACAAGCTACGCCGGAAAGACAGAAATAGGTAGTAATTGCTTAATTATGGCTTATGTGCACATCGCGCACGATTGCCTTATTGCCGATAATGTTATTTTATCTAACTCGGTACAAGTAGCCGGACACGTAGAGATTGGTTACCACGCTATTGTAGCTGGAAACAGTGCTGTGCATCAGTTCTCTAAGATTGGAGCACATGTGATGGTATCGGGTGGATCTTTGGTACGTAAAGATGTACCTCCTTATGTAACAGCAGCTCGTGAACCATTAAGTTACGTAGGGGTAAACTCGATTGGCTTAGAACGTAGAGGTTTTACCAAAGCTCAAGTGAACCACATTCAGGATATTTATCGAATTATTTTCCAGAATGGCTTGAGTACTACTAAAGCTGTCAACTTAGTGAAGCAAAATATTCCTCAGTCAGAAGAACGCGATTCAGTCATTAACTTTATAGAGAAGTCTGATCGTGGTATTATGAAAGGAATTCAATAATATTTTATGGTCAATTAAATAATTCACCATTAGTGAGAAGGGTTTGAATGGAAATTATCGCAGATAATCTTAGTAAAAAGTTTCAAAGAGACTGGATTTTCAGAAATCTAAATTTACACTTTCAAACCCCTCATTCTTATACTATCATTGGTCCTAATGGTAGTGGCAAATCTACCCTATTGCAAATCCTCGCGGGCATTCTTCCTGCCACCAATGGTACCGTTACTTTCAAGGATAACTCACAAACGATTCCTGTAGAAAAAATTTACCAGCATTTATCTATTGCTACTCCCTATCTAGAACTCATCGAAGAATTTACTTTACTAGAGGCCGTCAAGTTTCATCTTGAGTTTAAACCCCTCAAAGATAACCTGACAATTAAAGAGTTTCTGGAAATCATGAAATTGGAGAAAGCAATAAAAAAACAGATCAAGCATTTTTCTTCCGGAATGAAACAAAGACTCAAGCTTGGCTTGGCCTTTTACTCCCAAACCGACTTAATACTGCTAGACGAACCAACTTCAAACCTTGACAATCAAGGGATTGCGTGGTATCATCAAGAAATCGAGAAAAATACTCAAGACCGCCTGTTGATCCTTTGCTCCAACCAATCTTACGAATACGAATTTTGTGAAAACATCATCAGTATCAGTTCTTTTAAATAAAGTAAAGCATATCGGTTTAGCTTTCGCCCCCGTTCATACATCACTTTATCAGGTTCATTACCCAATTTTAGAGGTTCATCTTATAGAATAGCTTATCAATGGTTACTTAGGTTTAATGCCCTATATAAAACTCTAGAAATACCTGGTGTTATGCAGTTTTAGCAATGCATGGATAATAAACATGTGACCAGCTAAGACTTGATTAACACTTACCTTAACCTCCTAATTTCTAGTTACTTAATTAAACTTAAAACACATGAAACTAACCATTTCAAAACTCATTTTATGCACCCTACTATTCTCTAGTATTATTCATGTGCAAGCAAGAGGACAAACACGAGGAACCGCCTTGTTGATTGCAGAACAACCCTATTACTCCGAATATGCTCCCACAGTAGCCGCCTTAGAAGCAAGTGGCTTCAATGTAGAAGTACGAAGCCTTAGTGGCCAACCGCTTACTCCTTTTCTCATTCCCAATAATGCCAGTATTATTACTGTTGCCAATAGTTTAGGAAATAGTAATTACACGACTTTTGTTCAGGAATATAATACGCTTACAGGACAAAGCTGGAATCCAACGTTGAACACCATGCCCGCTTCAATTCCAGTAACTGGAGGAGTTTTAAGTATATCTCCCAATGATATGAGCAGTTACTCTGCCTTGATTTTTGCTGGTATAGGCACACCCGCATCAGGACGTTTCGAGGTTTTGCCTTCTCAAGATTATGCTCCATATAATGGGCTATCAAGTACTGAGGTAGAGGCTATAGCTACGCATGTACAGGATTTGGTTTTGGCTGCTGGACAAGCAAACATTCCCGTTGTAGGTCAAGGTTTTGGCACAGCTATTATAGCTTCTTGTAATACTGAATGTGGTTTAGCAAATCGCCTATCTTGCCCCAATATATTAGACGGACAAACCATTACAGGATCAATGGTTGACCCTGGTAACACTCAAGCAGTACTTGCAGGCTATGGTGCTGTTTTTAATCAAGCACAAGCTGTAGTGGTAACTCCTCCCACCCCACAATTTACCACTACTACTATCACAGGAGGTAGATGGCACCCTCAATATCAACTCGATCTGGTGGAGGCTTTATTGCCTTATACTCCTGAAGTAACCACTATACCTCCTACAAATTCTATCTTGGTGTTTATTGCAGATCAAAACTATTATTCCGAAACAGCACCATTTATTGCTGCTATGCAAAACCTGGGATTTAATATAGATTTGCGAGGAGCCAATGCCAATCCAGTAACTCCATATCTGATAGGCCCCCAGACAATCAATGGTGTAGCTAATAGCTTAGCTGGTAGCAATTATGCTGATTTTCTCACTCAATTTCAGCAAGTAACTGGCCAGTCCTGGGACCCTTCTTTAAATGCCTTGCCTGTGTCGATTTCGGTAGATGGTAGTATTTTAGACATTACCACTGAAGATATGGCGCATTACCGTGCCTTGGTAGTATTGGGCGGAAGCGGGGCTACCGCTTATACTTTAGATGGCAACTATGGCCCTCATGGAGGGCTTTCAGCAGGAGAAGTACAAGCAGTGGCTGAACACCTCAATACTTTGGCAGTGGCCGCTTTGAACGGAGGAAATCCTGTAGTAGGAATTTGCCATGGATCGACACCAGCAGTGCATTTTAGAGTACCTTGTGGTGCCACAAATTCAGTAGATTGCATAAGCCTGCTGGATGGACAAACTGCAGCTGGTTTTGCTGGAAACCCCACTCAAACTGGAAATATTTATTCTTCAATCAATGTAAACTATAACCCAAGTCTAACGATTGGTGAATCATTAACAGCGCCTCAATTTGTGCCAACCAGTGGAAACACAAGAGAGACAATATTTACTTTAGCTGATTGGTATCCTCAACACATGGTAGCGCTTGCAGATACTTTACGAGTTCACCTTGATGGTACTCCCAGTGATCCAGAGCCACCTCAAAATCCACCTACACCACTAGGTAATGTATTAATTTTTGCGGCTGACTCAAATTATTACTCTGAAACCCGTCCTATTATCAGTGCATTAAATGCTTTAGGTTATACTACTGAGGTAAGAACCGCCAATGGAAACCCCGCTTTTTCTTATCTAATTCCCAGTAACTCTTCCTTAAATAATCAATTGGCTCCAGGAAGCAATATGAATGCATTTCGTGCCTATTATCAAAACCTCACTGGGCAGGCTTGGGACGATGCTCTCAATGTAAACCCTGGCTCTACCCCTTCAGATGGAAATATCTTGGATGTGCTCAACCCAGATAATTATGTGGCATTTGTAGTATTAGGGGGAAGTGGTGTTACAAATTATGCCTTAGATGGTTCATATGCTAACTTTTCTCTCGCAGGCCTTAATGCTACCCAAGTACAAACGGTTTCAGAGCATATTAGCGCATTGGCAGGTGCATTTGTAAATCAAGGAAAACCTTTCACAGCCGTTTGTCATGGCAGCGAAACTGGTGTACATTGTAGAGTTCCTGACGGGAACCCAGATCCTGTCAATAGTCCAAGCTTATGGCAAGGTAGATCGGCCGCAGGCTTTCCACTTTCGCCTGGTTATATTCAAGGTCGATATAATGCCTTGGGGATCACTTATGTTGCAGACCTTACAGTAGCTGTAGCCCCTCCTACTTCGCAATTTATTCCAGCTATTCCAGGTGGATATCTTCTTACCCAAAGAGATTGGTATATTACCAGTGGATTGAAAACTGTAGAAAAACTACACAGTTTGTTGCAAAGTACTCCTACAAATCTTTCTAATACAGTCAATGTAGTGCTTTTGCATGGAGGGCCTGTCACTTTAGGAAACTGTGGGCCAGGTAATCATGAAAATGATGTTCCTTGTAATCATGCCCATATACCTGCCGACCATACAAATGTAGAAGCATTACTGGCTACCAACTCTCCTAATGACGACTTTACATTCAATGTAATCTCGCTTAATCTAAATAATCCTGCATCTTTACCTTTTGACCCTAATAATGAACAACAAGTATTAGATTACCTGGTAGCAAATGCTGACGGATTATATATGTTTAAACACTGGACACGCTATTTGCCAAATGCCACTCAAAATGCCATTGCAAGGTTTGTTCAAGAACATGGCAGAGGCGTTTTTTCTAACCATCATGGGCTGTATAATCAATTTGACAATGTTGTTGCAACTGATAAAACAATCCTGGTAAATTTATTTGGAGCACAGTCGTCGGCTGCGGGTTTTGGTCTCTCTTTAGGAAATCAAACCATCCATAATGTAACTCCTCACTTTATTAATACTTTTGGCCTTAATTTATTAGATGCTCCTTCTCTTTCTTTTGATGGAACAGGTGCTTCTAGTGTTATAAACCTAATTGGCCGTACTACAGCTTTTACAGTAAACGATGAAGTCTATACTAATATGGCTTTTGAACCAGGTACCACATTTGGAAATAATGTAAATGAAATTGTTCCGATTATGGCCACCAGTACTTTATCAGGTAATCAAGGGCTTACTACTGGCTTTATCCGTGAAGTTGGTGGTACAGAAATTCAAGGTAGACTTGCTTATATACAAGTGGGAGAACGACAAGAACATTATGATCTTGCCAGTGGAAGTCCTATCCCTCAAATGTTTAGAAACGCCCTATATTGGGTATCTAGCGGTGAAAATGCTATGAATTTAGCAAGTCGGCAGACTTCCTTCAATAATTTAAGTACTTCTCCAAAATTTACTTTAAAGGCTTATCCTAATCCTGCTACCCACTTTTTAGAGCTCAATCATTGGGAACAAATAAAGAAAGTAACTATTTATAATCTTGCAGGTAAACAACAATTGGCCCTAAGTATGACACCACACACATCTAAAAAAATAAACATCAAAGGTTTACCTAAAGGACTCTTTGTTGTAATCGTTGAACTGAAGGATGGTCACAAACACCAAACAAAGTTTGTAAAAAAATAATCTGCTTGTCAAAAGGTGGACTGTAGATTAAGTCCACCTTTCTTATATTTTCTATTATTGATCCACAGTTTCTTTTATGCTGTGCTGAAAAATTACAAAACCATACAAATCTATAAAAACACAGTTAAAGCATTTTTCTTCAGTTTAAATACAATGGCTTAAATCTGAGCAAACTTTTCATTTCAAGATTACCCTAAAGCAACAACACACACCAATTCAATCAACTGTCAATCAATAATTTATACACACGAAATAAAAGAACAAAAAAAATACTCCAAACCATTTGTTAACGTAATCTTATCACCCATCTCATCTACCCAAACTTTATCAAAGTATCATTAGTATAAGTTCTTACAAATAGACTAACTTCGTTTCTGAAATAACGTATAACAACTGAACTCTTTTTAAAAAATGTCTTTTTTTAGGCTTATTTTTTCTCACTTTTAGTGTTACTAATACGTCTAAAATCTCGTATTAAAGAGAGGGCGAAAAGCTTACAAACTTTTAATTTTTCAATTACAATCTATATCTATGAAAAAATATAGTTTACTATTATTATTGGCACCTTTGGTATTCGCAATTGCATCTTGTAAAAAGAAAGATGAAAACAACTTGACACCAGAACAAGTACAAGAAGCTAAATTGATTGCAAGCCAGTGGAAAGCTACTGGTATCTATGTAACAGGATCTTCAACTCCTTTGCAAACGTTTAACCTTACCCTTGATTTTAAAGACGGTAACGGAACAGCTACAAATGTAGACAATACCATTATTGTAAACGGCTTGACAAATACTCCTTTGACTACTCAATGGAAGGTAAACGCGGATGGAACATTATTGACAATGAAAATACCTAGTGCTAGTGCAATCTTGAGTGCCGGTACTAATATAGAGTCTATTGTAACAGCTTTACTTACTGCTCCTACTACTGAGCTAAAAATCACGCTTTCGGACACTGACTTGGTAATTTTTGGAGAATCTGGCAAAGATATCAACGTATTTGGTATTCCTTTACCAGCAGGCGCAGAGTTGAGATTTAACAAAACAGGTGTAGCTTCTGAAGTGCCTACTAATAGTTTATTAACTGCAGTTACCTGGAAAGGTCAAGGCATATATAATAATGGCATTAATAGTGGGGTGACTATAGACACACAAACTATGAAATTTGGCACTAATTTGTTAGGTTTAAATACTGTAACCATATCAGGGGTTCCTGCACCAGTAACCTGGTCTATCAATGATGCGGCTAACCCAACTCAACTTACCTTGATATTCCCACAAATTGGTACCGTAGCTTCCAGAACGGAAACACTAGCTATATCAAGCCTTACAAGTACCAACTTAAACTTAAAGGGTACAAGTAGCACCAAAGTCAATATTATCATTGCTGAATTGGATGTAAATACCGAGTTAAGAATGGTTCCTCAATAGAAACCTCTTACTTATATAAATACAAAGAGCGGCTTTTGGCCGCTCTTTTTTTGTTTTCAATTTATATTAA
Source organism: marine bacterium AO1-C (assembly GCA_001890965.1). Classification (GTDB taxonomy): domain Bacteria; phylum Bacteroidota; class Bacteroidia; order Cytophagales; family Microscillaceae; genus Microscilla. Next base: position 142,538 of record MLAY01000012.1, read on the forward strand.
ATTCTCATCTTGATGATATAAAAAGGAAGTTTGCTAATAAGCACTAGGTATTTACGAACGCTATTTCAATCGTACAATCGTAACTCCAGCCCCTCCCCTATCAGCGTGCTCGTCTTTCATGCTTTCTATGTCTTTGAAACCTTTCAAGCGTTGACGAATCAAGGTACGTAAAATACCATCGCCCTTACCATGGACAATTTGTACTTCCTGAATACCTACCAAAATGGCATCATCAATAAACACTTCTACTTCCTTCAGGGCTTCATCTCCCCTTTTGCCACGTAGATCAAGTTTACTATTAAAATTGGCCATCTTTTGGGTCAAGTCTAATCCTTTTACCCGTGAGGGGCTACTATTTTCTTGCGCCTGTTTTTTGAAAGTCTTACGGCTAATTTTTTCCAAACGATTGAGTTTGATTTTAGACTTCAAGTCTCCAATCAGTATCTCTATATCTTTACCCCGCATATCGATGACTTCGCCAATGGTGGTTTGGCCCTTAATACGCACCAAACTCCCTATCTCAATCTTACCACCAATCACTTTTACTTCTTCCTCAGGCTTTTTCTCTTCTACCATTTCGGGCTTCAGTTCTTGCTGGTAATCGTTCAAATCCTTACGCAATTCCTTGGTAGTAGACTTATCCGCTTTATTCTCTTTGATTAAGCGAATCGTCTCTTCAATCCTTTTATTGGCTTGCTCTACCAGTCTTTTTGCGTCTTCCTTGGCTTGATTCATGATCTTTTTACGCTCATTGTCCAGGTGTTCTTTCAAGGATTTGTATTGGCTGGTCATTTTCTCCAACTGATCATTGCGTTGGGTCAAACGTTGATTTTGAGTCTCAAAATTCTTTTTCTCAATTTCCAACTCTCGCAATACCTTATCGAAATCAACCTGCTTACGCCCCGCTTTTTTCTGGGCACGATGGATTACCTCCCTTGGCAAACCAATCTTGCGGGCAATCTCAAAAGCAAACGAACTTCCTGGCTTACCCATTTCCAGCTGATAAAGAGGCTCTAGATTCTCTACATCAAAGCGCATCGCGCCATTGATAATGTTAGGAGCATTCTCAGCATAAAATTTCAAGTTGGTATAGTGAGTGGTAATCACTCCTTTGGCCTTGGAGGCATCTAGCTTTTCCAGAATAGCTTCAGCCACTGCTGCACCTAGCGAAGGTTCGGTACCAGTTCCAAATTCGTCAATCAAAAACAAAGAGCGTTGATCAGCAAATTTCAAGAAATGTCGCATGTTGGTCAAGTGAGAGCTATAAGTACTCAAATCGTTCTCGAGCGATTGTTCATCACCAATATCGATGAATATGTCTCTAAAAAAGCCTAAACGAGAATTTTCGTGCATAGATACCAACAAACCACATTGGTACATATACTGTAGTAAACCCACTGTTTTGAGCGAAACCGACTTACCACCAGCATTGGGGCCTGATATTACCAGTATTTTTTGCGATTCGGTCAAAGTCAAGCCTAATGGTATTACTTTCTTGCCCTGCTCTTTGAAACTCAAAAACAATAAAGGATGGCGTGCTTCATTCCATTCCAACAATGGCGCTTCAACCAAAGTAGGCATCACCGATTGAGTATCTAGCGCTAAGCGTGCTTTGGCTTGGATAAAGTCAATCATTCCCAGATAGTTATAAGCTCGACGCAATACTCCAATATGAGGACGTATGGTGTCAGTCAATGATGTCAAGATACGGATTACCTCGTTGCGTTCCTGATACTCTAATTCTCTGATTTCATTATTGGTATCAAAGATTTCGGCAGGCTCCAAATACACTGTTTGCCCAGTAGATGACTGATCATGCACAAAACCTTTAATGCGACGCTTGTTTTCTGCTTTTACTGGAATTACCATACGTCCCTCTCGAATAGTGAGTGACGCATCGTCTTTTACATAGCCTTCTTTTTTGGCTAAACTAAGGATATCGTCCAAACGGCGGCGTAAATTGCTTTGCTCTACAATAATTTGGCGACGAATTCTTTGCAATTCGGGTGAAGCGGTATCTCTTACCTTACCTCGTTCATCTATTACTTGATCTATCTGGCGAATAAGCCCTCTATCTAGCTCTACCGAACGACTTAGCTCAATCAAATAAGGATAAGTAGTTTCTTCTTTGTTGTCAAAAAACTGTAAGCATTCTCGTATGGTAGTAAGCGAGCTTTTTAACTCAAAAAACTCTCTCTCTGATAAAAACGCTCCTTCTAGTGCCGCCTTGGATAAGTAGTCGTGAGCATCTATATAGTTTTGACGCGGGAAACCTTCTTCCTGCAATAATATATCTTTGAATTCGGCGGTTTGTTTGACCAGTTTTTGTACTAATTCGAATTTGGTCGAAAATTTGATTTTCTCTACATAAGCCTGCCCTAAAGTACTGATACAGCTTGCTTTGAGTAATTCTCTGATTTTATCGAATCCTAATTTTTCTTCTAAATTTTTAGGATAAATCATTGTCCTATAGTATTAATATTTTGCTTGTATAATGTTTGAGAGCAACTGTTTATAAATGATAAACGGATCAATAATGAATATCGATTATCAATATAGTTGCAAAAGCTCAATGATAAATTTGAGTGAAATTAAGGGAACATGCCATTGATACCATGAGGGGTTGTAGCTTTTCCCAAATGGTAGAAGTTATTTGTTAGTACGTTACTAACGTTCTTCATTTATGATCAAAAAGGTTTTGTCCAGCATTTGAGCTCCTCTTGTTTTTGAGTGAATGTAATTGTATCAATGGTTTTTGTAATGGGATGGCAAATATACAGTTTTTTGTGGGGAATTGGCAAATCTTTGAAGAAGTGTTTTTACATTCTACCCATCAAATCTTCTTTTCCAAAGTACTTCAAAGAATATCTAAAGTGTCCATTTGGATTTAGCTGTCACTAACTGTAAATTACTGATAAGCAACATTTAAACGAACCTAAATCTAAAAACATGCAAACATTTTATCTGAACCTGTTAGGCCTTATTCTTTTCAGTAGTGTGCTATGCTCATGTGGTGGTAAATCCTCTAATAACGAGCAAACCAACCAAACCTCTGACTCTGGCAAAACCACCCAACTTGAGCAAAAACTAAAACCTTACACATACCAAGTATCATTGAGTGAGGTTAAAGGTAGCAAGGCTCCTAGTCTTCAATCTTTTGTACATGCAGTAAACGGTAACGAATGGCTACTATTTGGTGGCAGAACCAACGATGTAACAGATAAAATTGCGGGAGGAATGCACAACTTTTCTAATTATAGCAATGAAGGCTTCCCTAAAAAGACCTTTAATACAAACCTTTTTGTATATAATGTTCAAGATACTGCTCTTTACCAAATGCCAGTAGATAGCTGTGTTGCGAAAATCGTGGAAAATCTTCCTGCCTTGAAAAATGACCTACCAAAGCTCCGTGCAATTTTCGTAAACTCAAACCCTCAAATTACTCAACAAGACGGTTATATCTATATCTTAGGCGGTTATGGAGTTGATTACCAAGGGGGTGCAGGATACATTACTTATCCTCAAGTAGCTAAAATACAAGTAAAAGCTTTGATGAAATTGATCAAAAAAGAGGCTTTATCAAAAGAAGACTGGAACGCGCTTATCAAGGTTAATTTCAATTTACCTGAACCTATTATCGCTACTGGCGGAGAGATGTTTATCATCAATCAGAAATTTTATCTGGCTGGCGGACATCACTTTAAGGAAGCAGGTAAAAAATCTTTCCAAAAGTACCTCAATGCAGTACAACCGTTTGAATTAGCTGATAGTAGTAATCATTTTCTAACAGTGACAGTGGGAAAAGCTATTAGCGATAACTTACCAGATAGCACGACTATTTTTCGCCGAAGAGATGCTCCTATTGTACCAATATTAAGCAAAATTGATAACGTGCTCAAGCCTGGAATAGCCTTCTATACGGGCGTGTTTACTTATGGCGACGATGGCACTGCCTGGCCTGATGCTATTTACATTCATCCGGAAACCCAAACTAAAGAAGGGCAATTATATACTTATGACAAGCCCTACAATCAAGAGGGAAACAATGCTTATTCTTGTGCTGATTTTGGGGGATATGATGCCAACAGCGAGACTTTACATACTTTTTTGTTGGGCGGCATTGGTGCTGGCAAAAACGATACAGAACTTTCTTTTACCAACAATGGACTACACATTCAGTATAAGACAATCCTACACCTAAATACAACTATACTTACTAAACCACAAAGCAAGTTTAAAAGCTTACCTGAAGTTTTTAATGGTGATACCTTAAAACACGGGGCAGAAGCAGCCTTGATGCTCAACGAAAAACTTGTAAAAGTACCCAATAGCGAGATAATCGATCTGCAAAAAACGTTTGGAGAATCAAACTCTGTTAATATTGGTTATGTATATGGAGGTATTTTGTCTAAATCGGCTGCACCTGGTGGTTCTAGTAAAGGACAGTCGATGGCTTCACACAAGATTTGGAAGGTAACACTGACTCGTAAGCCAATGCTGGTACCTGTTAGTCAGTAATTTGCAGTATTTACAAAAATAAAACGCTGCAATTAATTTGTGGCGTTTTTATTTTTAGAGCATATCAAGTAAAAAATCGCAAACAATACTCTACCAGAATTTGAGGATAAATAACAAAATATACCAAGGCACCTATACCAGTCAAAAATACCAAAGCATAAGCGGCTACATAGATTTTTTCCCCGACCAGCGAAGCTAATAAAAGAACAATGCCTTGATAAAGATTGAGCACACCATTGGCTATGATAAAAGAAGCGATTACCAAGGCTGCCGAACTAGCATACATATTGAGTAAAACAATGCCTGGAATAGTGATGATAACTCCAGGTAACAACCGAAACAAGCCTCTGGTATTGAGGTTTAATTGATCAATTTCTACTTCTTCAAAATCACCTTCTACTTTTTTGTGAAATGAGATACCTGTACCCCACAATATAATTCCTACTTTAAAAGTGGTTTGTTCTGTAATGCTTGTATACAGCGTAGGACCAAACCCATAAGTAATTTCTTTAGGAGTAAGCCCTTTATTTTTACCAATGATCCAAAGTGTCAATAAATGAAAAACTGCCGTGAACTGAAAAGCCAAAAAAATGTATACGTATACCATGAGGTTTGTAGAAGTCAAGTAGACTGCAAATTAAAAATATTATGCATCGATTCCCGAACACTTGAAAAGTTTATTATTGGGAGTTATCAGTAAAAATCTATTTAGGATAAATTTGTCCGAATTGTATTTTTTATTAAATTCGCACTATACCAATAAAAATTCAATGTTTAGCAAAGCTTGTGAGTATGGTTTAAGAGCAATGCTCTCTATCGCAGTAAAATCTTCTCAGGGGTTACGAACCAACCTTAAAGAAATAGCTGAAGATATTGAGTCCCCTGAAGCATTCACTGCTAAAATACTACAGCAATTGTCTCGTAATCAATTGATAAACTCAGTAAAAGGTCCGCATGGAGGTTTTGAGATTGCTAAAAAGGATTTACAAAAGATAAGGCTTATCGACATTGTACGTACTATTGACGGAGATAAGGTATTTACAGGTTGTGGCTTAGGCCTCAAAGAATGTAATGCTGCCAAACCCTGTCCCCTACACCACAAGTTTGTAGAAATTAGAGGTAACTTAAAAACCTTGTTACAAAACACAACTTTGAACGAGCTGTCTAAGGATATCAATAACGGATTGTCTTTTTTACATAGGTGATTTTTTTTACCTATAAATAAGATAAAAAGGTCTTAATATATTAAATATAATTATAGATACATTTCGGACAACTTGGTCCTAATAATAAAGTTTTAGCCTATGGATTCTCCTAAAAATACGATTACAAGCGCACAAGTGAGGCGTTGGTACTTACTAGTCAATTTACCTTTAATTGCAATTTCGCTATATGTGCATTCACTACTAGTTTCGGCAGGTCATGTTCCTGGCAATAATATATTGGAAAACACAGGGTTATGGTTGCTTATTGCCTTCAAAATCGTTGGAGCAAATGCTATTCTGGCGGCCATTTTTTCAACATTTAAAATCACAAAGTCATGAAAAACCAAGCACGTTTTCTTATTAGGTGGTCATACCTAATGGTGATTGCTACTATAATCCTTATTGTTTGTTGTATTTTCCCAGGATTACAACATCTGGTGTTTGGTGTGATGTTGACAGACTCTATTATCTCGATTATTTGGATAGCATTTTTGATTCATGCTTTATCTGAATGAGCTTTATCTAAGATCATTGGGCCACACCTTTCTTGTGGCCCAATGATTATTTATCTCATCATTTTTTTCAATTCTTTCTTCTCTTTCGAGAAAGACAACTCACTGGCAATATCATAATAGTTTGACTTATCTACTGTGTATTGATACGCACTGCGTAAAAACTTCATCCGTGTAGCCGAAAAAGGGAAAAGCTTTACTAGTTTTTTAACCTGAGCAGTGGTAAAGCATCGATGCTGCCTCAATAAGCGGTTAGCAGTGTTGAGCTTTTTCTTGTCAAAGTTCTCCCCTTTGATTTGGCCATAAACCTGGTTAAACGTCGAGCTACTTACGCTACAATTGCCTGAGTTATTGTAACGAATTTTCTTTTTCCTTGTATTGCTGGAAGAGGTTGACACCACTCGTTTTTTCGGTTTCTTGCTTTTTTTGACAGTATTAGTATTTGCCTGGGTGTTTTTTCGAAGGCCAGTCATTCGCCTCAAAAGATGGGTAAACTTAAACTTAGGCATAGCTAAATATGCCTTACGAATTCGTTGAGAAGAAGCAGTACCAGCCATAGAAACATTAGATTCATCAACAATCAACATTCGCTTTTCGAAACTAATGATTTGGCTATAATGGATGGTATTATTATCTCGAGTAATGATGTAATGACGCCCTCCCTGTTTTTTGAACTTGATAAACGGTGCTTTTTTATACTCTGAGCGATCGATAATCTCCATGCTCTTACGAACCACGTGTTTTAGCAGGAATGTATACTTGTCCCCGTATTTGTTAAAACGGTTAAAAACAAAGCGATAATGAGGCGCGGTAGCTGAGGTTGTTTTACGGTATGTTTTATCTTTAAAACTATAAGTTTCCATCAATACCCAATCGTATTGCTTTAGAGTCTCTAAAAAATTAGTGGGTATATTCTTTCGTTGCGCTTTCTTTAAGTCATGTTCACTAATCTGTCGACGATAATAGTCGCCCATAATTTTTCGGCGAAATTGGTTCACAGGATCTCCCTCGGCGAGTACCATGCCCGATTGCGCATATAAAGTATTAAAACATCCAACACAAATGAATAATAGTAATAATTTTCTCATGGTGTTTAAATCATTAAAAGGTAAAAATTATTAATAATCTTTTTCCTCAACGAGATTTCAACCACGTATTTTGAGTTTATTATTGCTATCTGTGAATACCTTAATGTTTTTTTTGAATACCTGACAAATGCCAACACTTAGTAATAACCATTTTGGGATTATATACCTTGATTCAGAATCTGAAAGGCGGCTTGAGTCGGAATTCCATTGTTTGTTTGAAAGGTACAGGTTTATCTAAATCCCATTCATCAATATAATAGGTTTTAGGTTGCCAATTATATCAAACAATTTTGGTTTGTCCACTAGACCAATAAACCCGACAATAAGTAATCCAGCACCAACCATTGGCTTCATACCCATGGTTTGAAATTTCATCTACATAAAATATATTCACTACTTCATATTTGATTGGTTTTGGAGAAGCAAGAATACACCTTTATGCATGTCTAAGTATTATTGAACATAGTCACTCATATTTACTGCGGAATCACCAAACCGGTTTTCAATTCTTGATTTGTCTTGATCAATGGTTGCCTTAATCAATTGTAAAGATTTGTTATTGCATTTTTGTACACGCTCGTCTGTCCAGTTGTCAGCGTATTTGTATCAGTTGATCGAGTCAGTAGAGAGCACTAAGGTTGAATCTTCTGTCTGAACCCTAAAATTCAACCCTTCCGAGGATTTATAAATACCAGCATATATTAAATATATGCCATGATCTTCTCTAGCCAGGCTTTACTAGTCAGGTTTTCTTCTGTTTGCTGCTCATAATTGTTATTTTTTGAAGCACAGGATATGGTGAGAAGTAAGAAAATTATATAGCAAAACCTCATTTGAACGATTTCATTATGGCCTCATAAAAAAGGACAATTCTCAATAAGGCTTATTGAAAATTGCCCACATTTTCTTATTTCTTTTTCATATCTACTTTATTCCATATATCAAGGTACATCTTCCAAACGCCGTCTTCTTTTTTCCAAACGACTACATATTTACCACGAAAGTTATTCTGCTTTCCGTTGTATTCGTTAGTACCTTCATAGTAGCCATAATCGTAGGCGGTATTGCCCACAATTTCTACTTTTTCGGGCATGAGTTTATGATGCAGGTTTTTGACTTTAGGATTAAAACTCCAGTATTTACGAATGGCTTTACGATCGCTAACAATCTTGCGTCTGTTAGGAAAAATAGAGGCATCTTTGGTGTAAATGTCCATAATTTTATCGGTATCCTGTGCCATAAATGCTTTGGAAAAAGCACGTGCTTGTTTGAGAATTGCCGCTTTTTCATCGGCTGTGTTTTGGGTATATCCTGAAGTGCATATGGTTAGTAGCATCATTGCCAAAACAAAGAATTGATATGTCTTTTTCATGATTATTTTCTTTTGTTTAATTCTAGTAATATTTTGATAATTTGAACGAAGAAGCCCCCCTCTTCACGAAATACAATGTTAGCCATTTAATAGCAACAAGGACGTAACCATTAAATTAGTAAACATATGAAATAGAAGAGGGTATTGAAAACCGAAGGATACTCTGGTATAACCAGAGATAATAGCACTCATTAATTGGGGTATGGTAATTAAAGGTAAAAAAAGAATGTTCAGCCAATTGAACTCGTAATTAAATACGTGAATCCAGGCAAATGATAAACAAGAAATATAATAAATCCAGAAAAAGTTATTTTCCCAAAACTCACCTAATTTACGTTTTAGAAAACTACTGGATTGCAAAATTAGATATGTTAGAACTGCCAGTCCAATAGCCCCCAAACACCTCAATAAAAAGCTGTCATCTGCTACACTAAGTTTCGTTTGAAAAACAATTTTGGTTAAAACATAGTAGGAAAAAACTCCCGAGGATAACGCAAAATAAATTGGCTTAAACCTCAGTGATAATCTAAAACAGATTTCTTCAAGCGTTGGAAGGATAACGACAGTCATTAAAAGTAAAACTAAAGGCGAAAACCTTTCAGCCATATTAGATTTGGTCAAATTTTCAGGGTCATGGATTGACCCAATGATCACTGATAAAGGAATTAAGAATAACAGCTTGAGAATGAATAGACCGATTGTATCATAAATTTTAAACTTTGTTGATTTATTCTGATTTTTTAAATTGACAGGCTTTTTAATAAAGTTGATTATATCCTTGAGTAAAGAGAAATAATACTGCGGTTTTATGAATGGGTAATCCATACTGTGATTGAGTTTGAAAAGTGGTTATCCTTTATTTGAGGAACAGAGAATAGGCGTAATTTGAATAAAAATGGAACTGCCTCTGATTATGTCTTTCTGATAATCAAAGGCAGTTTTAGTATTACTTTTCTGTACTTTTTCTCAGTGTCTCAATCATTTCCTCGGCCACTCCCGCCGCTGACGCTGGATTTTGCCCTGTAATTAAACGCCCACTTACGACTACATGCTTGCCATATTTTTTAGGTGCTTTGGAATATTTACCTCCTCGCTCCTTGAGTTTATCTTCTAACAAGAATGGTAAGATACCCTTAATTTTGGCATCTTCTGCATTAGAGTATCCTGTTACTTTGTGCCCATTAATCAAATATTTTCCATTAGAGAGTTTTACATTCAATAAACCAGAAGGGCCATGGCATACAGCACCTACCAGCTTGTTGCTTTCGTACATCTTAGCTGTGATCTCCTGCAACTTTTTGTTATCTGGGAAATCCCACATGGTACCCTTCCCGCCTATGAAGTAAATACCTGCATATTGGTCAATATCAATATCTTCAGGCTTAAGCGTATTTTTTAGTTGTTTGATGTGCTTTTTGTCTCGGAAAAAGTTGCGAGTCACTGGATCTACCGCAGCGTTAGCAATACCATTTACGGCTAGCATACCTCCTTTGGGGCTCACAAAATCTATTTGATAACCTTGTTGTTCAAATACTTCAAATGGATAGGTTACTTCAGGAATGTAGGTACCTGCTTTTTTACCAGTATTGCCCAGTTTTTCGTGATTAGTTACTACAAAAAGAATTTTCTTGGGTTGAAAACGCTGCACTTTGTAAATCTTATTGACAATTTTCCATTCGTTGTTGATTTTTAGCAATTGCATATAATCTACAAATCTAAACTTGGCATAGTCAATGATTACCTCGGCTTGGGCAGCATCCCCCATTAAATTAATAGAAACAATGCGTCCATTACGGTTTGATTTTCGTCCAGGTTTAAAACCTTTGATATACTGGTCTATGGGTCGCTCCGCATACTTGCCTCTTCTTACTCCCTGTAAACGGGCTTCGGGATGAAAGGCCTTTCTTAACATGGCAGTATCACTATTGGTACCTCCATCAATGTAGTACTTTAAGGTCTGAGCAATTGCTTCTTTGTCTTGCTCTAGTGATTGACCCTGGCTAAGAAAAGTAATAAAAAGTCCCAGAATTAGTAATGTGAATTTTTGCATGGTTATATCATTTGTTTTTGGTAAATACTGGGACAAATGAAAGGCTAAAAAAATGATGATTCTATTAAATTTATAAATTCATCATACAAAAAAACACGCTTTAAACCACGCTATACTGCTTTCGGTATTGGGATGGGGTAAGCTCGACTCTTTTTTTGAAAGCCGTATTAAACGATGATAAGTTATTAAATCCGCTCTCAAAAGCAATTCCAGCAATCTTGTAATGGTCATATTTAGGGTCAGTAAGCAATTGCTTAGCTTCGTTTACCCGATATTGATTAATAAAGTCGGCAAAGTTACTGGCTAAATGTTCATTTACGATTTGAGATAATTGATAAGTGGGCATACTCAACATCTCTGCCATGCGAGGCAAAGTTAGCTCTGGATTTTTAAACGCTTTTTCCCCCTCCATCAATTGACGAATTTGGGCAATATGTTCGTCAGTTTCCTGGTTTTTCAAGGGAGAAGTTTGATACTTGGGCTTGCTAAAAGTTTGAGTAAATACCTGCGCATTGAACAAGGCCACCATACCCAACACAAACACCAACACAGAGTAGATAATAATTGAGGTGTGGTATCGAGGAACTCTGAATATATTATGTGTCATATAAAAACCCCACACAATAAACAACATCCCCCATAAACTCCGCATCCAAAACCATTTGGCCTGCTCTAAGGAAGTTGGCTTTTTCTGTTGTCTGAAGGTCTTATAGTAACCTGCCAACCAACGTAGGTTAATCATTAGATACACAAACAAATAGATGTGTAAGCCACGATAAAACCAATTGTAATAAGGACTAATATATGCCTTGTATGCTCCTGAGTAATTAGGTGGGTAAGGAATCCAATAACTACAAGTAATCACTATCAGAAAAGGTACAAACTGCAAAATATCAATTTTACGAAAGCGAAAATCAGGATTGGTAAGTGCCTTAAAATAAAGTAACATCAAGGCCCCAATAATTAAATAACTTGATAAACCTATACTAATGAGCATATCGGGACGGTAGCCAATAGAGACAATAATAGCCGATTTGCCCAATCGCATCACCAAAGCTAGTAACAATACACCCAACCAACGATTGGCAATTATATTTCCTTTTTTACTTATAAAAAGGTATAAAGCAAAGAATACACTTTGTAAAACCCCTATATAGAAAAATAAGATTAAGGCTACTTTGGTAAAACTCATCTTGAATAGTTAATTAAATAATGGTCAGTGGTTAAAAGTTTTCGCGATACGAAGCTGCTTTAAGTAATATAAATTTTAGCTATATTATTAAAAATACCTTTTTTTAAAGGATTGAGCAAATATTTCAACTTCTCATCAAATTATCAAACGTTTTCTAAGCTTGTTTACCATCTATACTTCTCGTTTTTTGCTTTTATTACTCACTTTAGTTGCGATAGGCTGTAATACTTCCTCTCCCAAAAACGAAAACAATCCTGATTCCGGTAAATATACGTCTGAAAAAGTGCACCTCCCTCCTACTCCCCAAATTGTTATTGGTACTTACCTTGGGAACCAACGACGTAATTATTATGGTAATGAGGCTCCTCGTCGCCTGGACGTCATTTGGCGAACTCCTATTGGCAAAGGCAAAACAGTCGTAGGACGTGACACGCTGGAATGGGGTGGCGCAGGGTGAACAGGTCAACCTTTGTTGGTGCAGGAAGGTGATAAAAAATATTTGATTCACGGAGCATTTGACCACCATTTACGCAAAATAAACGCACAAACAGGTGAGGTAATCTGGAAATACAAATTTGATGATGTTATTAAGGGTACAGGATGCTTATGGCCTTACTCTGATCCCAAAACTGGTCAACAAAAAATCTTAATTTTACAAGGTAGCCGACGAGGAGCAAGTTTTAAGGCTAAAGTAGTTCCGAGTTATCGTGCTATTGAATACCAAACAGGTAAAGAGATATGGCGGCTTAATAGTGAAGCTACTGCTAGCTACAGTCGGGATGTGGATGGTACCGCGTTAATTGTTAACAAAGAAGCTTATTTGGGGTTAGAAAATGGCTTTTTTATCCATTTTGATCCTCATCCACAGCGAATAAAGCTCAAGCAAGGGATGAAGCAACCTACTATTTTGCATCAAACAGTTTTATACACCCCAAAAGATATTGGCCTTCGTCGTGGGGATTTAGTCACTGAATCTTCGCCTGCTTTCCTCAACAATAATATTTATATCTCAGCTGGTTCTGGCCAGGTATATCGCTATAGCATAGCTAAACATCGCCTCAATTGGGATTTTTATATTGGCGCTGACGTCGACGGATCACCAGTGGTTACCAATGACCAACGTATTATTGTATCTTTTGAAAAGCAATACATTCCTGGCAAAGGAGGAGTGATGAAACTAAACCCTAATCACTATGGCCAAAAAGCAGTAGAATGGTTTTTTCCAGTACAGGACGCCAACTTTGCCGAATGGAAAGGGGGTATTGTAGGTTCGGTAGCCATCAACGATGCTTATCATAAAGGTAAGGAAGTACCTAAATTGGCCGCTTTTATGGCTATAGATGGATATTTATATGTAATCAACCATCAAAAAATCATCCAACAAAAGGTTAAAAGCCCTGACACTTTGCATCAATATCACAAACCTAAATTAGTCTTTAAACAAAAAATTGGAGCATCTATTTCTACACCCATTATCGTAGGCAACAAGCTCATTGCCGCCAATTATTATGGCATTTATTTGTTTGAGTTTGACGATCAATTAAGGTTTAAACTAATCTCCCAAAGAGAAGGAAAATTTGAATCTACTCCTATAGTAGATGACCGAAAAATATTTATTGCTTCTCGAGATGGTTATTTTTATTGTTTTGGAGAAAAATAGCACAATCCTTGACTCACAAGGAGTGAAATTCAACAAAATCTATGAAAGTTCTCCGATTAATTTTAGCCATTGTTGGCATTGCATTGGTACTAATTATACCCAGCAATCGTTCCGACGAATATGCCTCTCAAGATACCATATTGGGGAATTATTGGAAAAATAAGCTTCAAAAGGATTCTCTGAAAATTTCGACTCCCAAAGCTACTCAAAAATTACCCGATAGTATTGTTGTTATAGGCGTAGGGGATTTAATGCTGGGCACCAATTATCCTCATAAATATTTACTACCTCCCGAAAATGGCAAAAAGCTAATGGCCGAGATACACCCGTTTATGTGGGATTCTGATGTGGTTTTTGGTAACCTGGCAGGTCCAATTTTAGACACAGGAGGTAAACGAAAACATTGTGGTGATTCTGACAACTGTTTTGCGTTTAGAACTCCCGAGAAAGTGGCTGAGAGCCTGTTAGATTGCGATTTTGATGTATTAAATATTGGGAATAACCATATCAATGATTTTGGCAAGCCTGGCATTGAAAATACTATCAGGTTTTTACGAAAGCACCAATTAAATTTTGCTGGATTAGATTCTATTCCCTATACTACCTTCCAAAAAAATGGTATTCGTTATGGCTTTGCCGCTTTTACCCCCTATGATACTATTACTGTTAATATGAACGACAGTACTCGAGTAAGTCAGATTATTCAACATTTAGACAAGCAATCGGACGTGGTAATTGTATCGATCCGAGCTGGCGGTGAGGGTTCTAACTATCAACGGGTTACAAAAAAAAGAGAATATTTTGCCGGAGAAAACAGAGGAAATATTTATGCCTTCGCCCATCATGCTATTGAGCAAGGAGCAGACATTATATTTGGCCATGGCCCTCATGTGAGTCGTGCTGTCGAAGTATACAAAGATCGCTTTATTGCTTACAGTTTAGGAAATTTTTGTACTTATTCAGGCATATATCGCAAAGGTGTAAGTGGTATGGCTCCTTTGGCTAGAGTCATTGTCAATTCTAAAGGCAAATTCATCAGCGCCCAATTAGTTCCTACTAAACAACTAAAAGATGGTAAAGTCATCGTTGACCCTGCCAAACAAGTAGTGAGAGTAATTCGTCGCCTCTCTCAACTCGACTTTCCAAAATCTAACTTACAAATTACCCATGATGGTTGGGTATTACAAAGGCCTAAGCTTCGTCAATAAACAATCTAACTCTTCTCAATTCAACTATCTTACTAAAGCCCTAACCAAGCCTTTCTTAGTCTTTTTTGCTCGGCAGTAATGTTTTTCACTGGGCGAAAATGGTCATCTTTTGGATCGTACTGAATACCAACCTTAAACAAATACTCTTGAATAGGCAAAGCTTTAGCGTTGATTACATAATCAGTAAAAAAATGACGAATTTCTGGGTAAGTCATTTTGGTAATTTCAGCAATCAATTCTGAATCTTTAAACGGCTTATGTTTCCCATATTTTTGAGCTAGTTCCTGCATAAGGTTCTGGGTACCATACTTTCCCTTAGAAAGTTCTCGCAAACGAATATCCAAACACAAACCAATCAAAGCTCCTTTCAAATATACATTGTAATACTGCTTATTTTGTTGCAAGATATTTTTACTCATCTGAGTAAAAGACAGATGGTTATTAAAACGACGGCTATCTACAATTTTTTGTCGCACTACTCTAAAAAACTCCGATATTCCCTGCATTTTTTGTTTGATAGGCATATGAATCGTAGCGTATTCGGTCATTCCTTCATATAACCACAAATGCTGCGACATTTTGGGATGATTAAAATCATAATTTGCTATTTCTTCTGAGTGAATATTCAGAGGCGTGATAATATGAAAAAACTCATGAGAAGCAATCTTACGTACTAGAGAAGCGATAGGGTCTAATTCATCATTGAGTGCTGCAAATAAATACAATGAAGAGTATGAATGCTCTAGTGCATCTGCCACAATCGCGTTAGATTTAGCCAAACCATGGCTTATAATAAATGTGTAATGATCTACGGGTAAACGTCCACCTAAATAATCCTTTTGCCCTTCTAATAAGCTCTTTAGGTTTTGGGCTATGCCTTTAGCATATTTTTTTCCTGTTTTAGAATGAACCGCAATCATTATTTTAGCATTCGCTACTTGCATCGTCACTGTATCAGGGCGACTATACATCAAAGGAGCGTCTATCAATGAGCGATAGTCATTCATTAAAAAAACATCTTGTAATGAAGTCCTTTGAGTAGCATTCATAGAAGTAGCTCCATAAAACCCTCTTGGTTTATTAAAAGTTAACTCAATAGGAAGCTTAGTCATACCAGCAAAATACCCAAACAAACAATTATGATTAATTACAAAAACCTCATTATCAGTGAAATTACTCGCTGCTGACTTATAATATGCTTTACCCAATTCGCTATGAGATTCAAAAGCATCATCTACTTTGTATACGATCCTAAATAAACGTTGGGCATTCAATATTTTCCACCCGTTTTTTCCTATTTTCTCTACTTTTAGTTCCTTACCACCCGCTGTTAATGCATGAAAATCAGACACATATTGACCAAAATCCAGCGCACCATAAATACCAGGGACAATTTTTGGAATATAATAGACAATAGTGGATTGTTTAATTCTGGGAGCACGCAGTTCTACCTGCAAACGATCATCTTGTACCTGAGTTAGATCAACCTTGAAACGATATTTTTGAATTTTCATTTGCCCTAATACTTGTGGTATATTAAGGGTTTGAAACAGGCATATGAAGATAATGGTTAGTTTCAGAGTGTTGGTTACACGCATTGGAATTGGTAAGATTTGTTGAATATGCAAATATCTTTAATTTATTCTAATATCGTACTGAACGTACTACCTAAACAACGAAAAAAGCCCCTATCCACTATGTATACTTAAGAAAAACTAGCCAGTAAATTTTATGATCTCATATCAATAAACCTCTACTAACTGCCAGACTCTGTAGCTACCTTCTTACGAATACGGCTCAGGCTCTCAGGAGCTATACCTAAAAAAGACGCAAGATATTTCAAGGGAATACGTTGTAGGTACTCTGGAGAGTCATTTAATAAGGTTTTGTAACGTTCTTCGGCAGTTTGATTTTGTGAAGCCCTCAATAAACTTTCAGTATCCAGGCTTACTTCTAAGATAACAGTCCTAATAAATAAGGACCAACACTTCACATGTTCAAATAACAATTGCACTTGATTAAAGGGGATCGCTAAAACTTGAGAACTTTCTAATGTTTGAATATTTTCTTGTGAAGGACTCTGGTTTGGAAAACTTTGTTGAGAAGTAAAGAGTTGATGAGGAAATGTAAAAAATTTAGTTTTTTCCTCTCCATCTATCCAATCAAAATAGCGCAGCAAACCATTATTCAAATAATACAAATAACGACACACCTTCCCAGCTTCCAAAATCATTGTATTAGCGTCAAAAGTCTGCTCTTCAGCAACATCTTGAATAATCTCCCAATCTGCTTTAGTAAGCGATACCTTTGACTCTATGTATTTTTTAAAATTTGGATAGCTCATATTCATCAAACCGCTTATTTTTCGAATGGTTCTACAGATTTTTAAAAAAATGCACTATGAAAAAAATCTAATTATTAGTCAATAACCTTAACTTTCTCTCATACATTTGGTTTTGAAAAAAAACACCCATCACAATTTTACAAAAGCACTAAATTTTAGAATTTTTTACTGTTGCAACCTGACTGGATAAAAAAACGATAAATTGGGTTTATCGTCAGAATCAAGTACTTTTGCATTAGTCATTCGAAAATTTACAAGTTAGACTAAATATTAGTTCTATGTTAGAAACATCGCAAGAAAATTATAAAGTAAAAGATATTACTTTAGCAGATTGGGGTCGCAAAGAAATTGAACTTGCTGAAGCTGAAATGCCAGGTTTGATGGCTCTTAGAGAAGAGTATGGTGAGTCTAAGCCTCTACAAGGTGCTCGCATCGCTGGATGTTTGCACAT
Organism: marine bacterium AO1-C; assembly: GCA_001890965.1. GTDB lineage: Bacteria > Bacteroidota > Bacteroidia > Cytophagales > Microscillaceae > Microscilla. The sequence continues at coordinate 160,138 of MLAY01000012.1, forward strand.
GACTATCCAAACTGCAGTTTTGATTGAAACTTTGGTAGCTCTAGGTGCTGAAGTTACCTGGTCATCTTGTAATATATTCTCTACTCAAGATCACGCCGCTGCTGCTATTGCCAAAGCGGGTATTCCAGTATATGCCTGGAAAGGTATGAACGAAGAAGAGTACGACTGGTGTATTGCATCTACATTAAACGCTTTTGAAGGTGGAAAACCTTTGAACATGATCTTGGATGATGGTGGAGATTTAACCAACCTTGTATTAGACAAGCATCCTGAGCTTGTAGGTGAAATCCGCGGAATCTCTGAAGAAACTACTACTGGTGTTCACCGTCTTTACGAAAGAGTTAAAAATGGTACGCTTCCAATGCCTGCTATCAATGTTAATGACTCTGTTACTAAATCAAAATTTGATAACAAATACGGATGTAAAGAATCATTAGTAGACGCTATTCGTCGTGCTACTGATGTGATGCTAGCTGGTAAAGTAGCGGTTGTAGCTGGATATGGTGATGTAGGAAAAGGTTCTGCTGCTTCTTTGCGTGGTGCTGGTGTTCGAGTAATTGTTACTGAAATAGATCCTATTTGTGCCCTTCAAGCTGCTATGGACGGTTACGAAGTAAAACCAATGTCAAAAGCAGTAGCTGAAGTAGACATCGTAGTAACTGCTACTGGTAACAAAGACATTGTAACTGGTGAGCACTTCAAAGCAATGAAGGATAAAACCATCGTTTGTAACATTGGTCACTTTGACAATGAAATCGATGTTGCCTGGTTGAACAGCAACTATGGTGAAACAAAAGTAGCCGTTAAGCCTCAGGTAGAAATCTACAATGTAGATGGTAATGACATTATCTTATTGGCAGAAGGTCGTTTAGTAAACTTGGGTTGTGCTATGGGTCACCCATCATTTGTAATGTCTAACTCATTTACAAACCAAACTTTGGCGCAAATTGAGCTTTGGAACAATGGTGACAACTATGAAAACAACGTTTATATGTTGCCTAAGCACCTTGATGAGAAAGTAGCCAACTTACACTTAAAGAAAATTGGTGTTGAGCTAGAACAATTAAGCAAAGAACAAGCAGATTATATTGGTGTAACACAAGAAGGCCCATTCAAGCCTGAGCATTACCGTTACTAATCTCGCTTAAATATATATTATATGAGGAGGCTGTTCAATTGGACAGCCTTTTTTATTAATCAAAAGCCAATTCTACTTGTTTTTCGCCTACATTCAAACGAGCTTCTCGATTGCAAATAACCGTCATATTATGTTTCTCGTGCCCAATAGGGAAATTATAGCATACTGGATAATTAAACTCTTTCGTTAGATCATTCACAATTTCATAAACGGTTTGTCCAAAAAACACATCATTATCCTTTACCCCAGAAAATTGTCCAATAATCAACCCAGCCAATCCATCCAATTTATTCGCTCTCTTTAATTGAACCATCATTCTATCTATATGATACAAATATTCATTTACTTCCTCTAGAAACAAGATTTTATCCTTTGTATCAATTTCTGATGGTGTACCAATGGCATTGGCAAACAGGGTCAAATTACCTCCTACTACCAATCCTTTAGTTATCCCTTTTTTATTTAGTACACTTAATACTGAACTCACTTTAAGTGGTCTGCCAAACAATGCCTGACGCAAGCTTTCAATAGAAATTTCGGTTTGTTTAGGAAACAATAGAGGCATCACCCCATGAATTGTTTCTACATTAAAGTTGTGTAAATGGCAATGCAAAACAGTTACATCACTAAATCCTACTATCCATTTAGGTTTTTGCAAAAAAGCCGTAAAATCGAGTCTATCAATAATTCTGGTAGTTCCATAACCACCTCTTGCACAGATAATTGCTCTGATCTCAGGATTATCAAGCATTTCCTGAAAGTCTTGCGCTCGTTCTGCGTCTGTTCCCGCAAACTGATGATGAGTTTTAAATAAGTGTCTCCCCAATACTACCTCTAAACCCCAAGTTTCAAAAATGGATATTGCCATTTTTATCTCAGCCTGATTAATGCTCTTTGCAGGTGCTACAATAGCTACCTTTTGCCCAGCTTGCAAATATGGAGGTCTCATAATGAGTAATGATAAAAGTTAAATGCATTAAAAAAGCCTGCTTGATACTTGTGATCAAACAGGCTCTTAAATTATATATTTTGCTGTATTACTCAGCTTTCAATCCCATTTTTTTCAAGACCAATGGAGAAACATCAAACTTTTTACCTGCATAAATAGAGGTTTCTCTGCGAAATATAAAGTTGTAGTTTCCTTCTTTGGCTACAGCTTTGATTGCATTTTCTACTTTTGTATAAATAGGCTTAAGCAAATCTCCTTCTTTCTTACGGATTTTACCAGGAGCTGTTTGTTGGAATTGTCTCAATTCAGCATCCTTTTTCTGTAAGTTTGCTTCCGCAGTTTTTCTAGCTGCTGCTGACATTTTAGGTCCATTTTGCTGGTAATCTTGATATAACTTTTGAAAAACTTGTTGCATTCTCTTCAGCTCATCCTCTAGTTTCTTTGCATAAGTTTTCATCTCAGTTTGGGCTTTCTTATACTCAGGCATTTTAGGCAATACTGATTGAGTATCAAAATAACCAATTTTATAATTTTGAGCCTGCAAAGTACCCAATCCCAGTACTCCAAGGCATATCATTAAAATCCAAAATCTTTTCATTGTTGCTTATTTTTTATTTTCTGAACCTTTGGGAGTAGTTTTCTTGGGAGTAACACCCATCTTTCTTAAAATATCATCAGAGATATTCAAAGCCTCGGTATCGTACACCAAGCGATCCTTTTGCAGTACAAAATCAATTTGCTTTTCTTTTGAATAAGCTTCTACATTGGTGGTAATACTCTTGAAGATAGGAGCAAGTAATTGTTGCTCTTTCTGTGTTGATTGTTGTTGACTCGTCTGCTGAAATTTAATCAATTCCTGACGTAACCTTCCCAACTCTTGTTCACGGCTTGCTCTCACCAAGTCACTTAAGGTTTGAGCCTCTTTTTGATAAGATTCAAACTTCTTTTGTAATTCAGTTTGCTTCTTTTTTAGCTCATCTGTCAACAACTTATTGAAAGCTTGCAAATCGGTTTGTGCTTTTTTGAAAGCAGGTAATTGTGCTGCTACATACTGTACATCAATGAAACGCACATTGGGTGAAGTTTGCGCCTGTACATTCGAAGCAAAACCTGCACAAATCACCATCAATAAAATATAAGTAATTTTTTTCATTGTCTCTTTAATATTTTCGTAGTTAGAGATATTTCTCTATCACACATTATTTTGTAGCTACGCCTAAATCTTTTAGCACTAAATCAGAAATGTTTCCCTGAGGTAGCTCAAACAACATTGCTTCTTTCTTCATTACAATTCCAAAGTTATTAGCCTTAGCTACTTTATCGATTGAAGCTTGTATTTTTCGGTAAATAGGAGTCAAAATCGCGTTTTCTTTCTGAACCACCTGCTTCTGAGCAGCTTGCGAAAATTGTTGTAACTCTTGTTGAAGTCGTTGAATTTCTTCTTCACGAGATTTGATAATCGCAGGAGGAGTTCCTGCTTTTTTTCTCATCGCGTCATATTCCTGAAACTTTGTCTGAAGCTCAGTTTGTTTTTTCTGTGCCTCTTTTTGTATTTGTTGAGTGTATATCTTGATTGCTTCTTGAGCTTTTTTAAACTCTGGCAACTTACCCAACACATAGTTTGTGTCAAAATAACCAAGCTTAGTTTGGGCCAGTGACTGTGTCACGCTTCCCAACACTGCCACCCCTACCAATACCATTGCCAGTAGTAGCCTTTTCAAACCAAATAATTTTCTTGTATCCATTATTCAAAATTTATTTCAATGATTACATCAATCATCTACCTTTATGAGTGCAATTTTAAGAGAATCTTAAGCGATTCACAATATTGTAGGCAGATTCAAATAGGGTTGTGAATAGTTAATATTTCTATATTTCCCCATAAGAAACGGTCACTTAAATATTTTATTTTACCTAATCCTCATCCAGCAGCCCCAATTCTACCAATACACGCTCAGTATAATCATGCGTTGGGCTGGCGTAAATCATAATTAAATCACTGGATTTGTCAAACATGACTTGTATTTTAAAGCGTCTAGATACAGTTTTTACTGCTTTGTGTAACTCTTCTTGAGCGGGTTTGATCAATTCTTGACGCCTTTGAAACAGTAAGCCCTCATAACCAAAAACTTTATTTTGATATTCTCGAGCTTCTTTTTCTTTCTTTTGAATTTCTTTGGTTCGCTCGTCTTTCATTTCAGGAGTAAGCAATATTTCCTCCTGAATATACTTTGCACGCATTCTTTCTACTGCTTTTAGTTTAGCTTCTACTTGTTTCTGCCAATTAGCAGCAGCTTTATCAATTTCAGTTTTCGCTTTTTTATAAGACTCCATTTGTTGTAAAATAAAGTTGGAGTCTACAAAGCCAAATTTCTGAGCACTGACAAATGCAGTACTCAGTGTAAGACATAGTAAGGAAAAAATTAGATTTTTAAACATTGATATTGGACTTTTTAGTTGCAAAATTTCTATCGTAAAATCTGTCCAATCGTAAAATGAAACTGTCCTTTATTAACACCTGGTCTTCCCAGAACTTCGTCAAATCCAAAGCCCCAATCAAGACCAAGCATACCGAAAGCAGGCATAAAAATACGAGCGCCAATTCCGGCTGATCTATATATATTAAATGGATTAAAATCTGCGTAGTTACCCCAGTTGTTTCCACCTTCCATAAACGCCAATACAAATATTGTAGCAGAAGGATTCAACGATATAGGATAACGCAACTCCATTACAAACTTATTGTATACAATTCCTGATTCTTGAGTACCATCAATCCTCACTGGACGAATACTATTGTTTTGATATCCACGTAAACCAATGATTTCGTTTCCTAACAAGAAGTTCTGTCCAGATAATCCATCTCCTCCTAAGATAAAGCGTTCAAATTGACTAAAGCCAATATCTGGATTGTATAATCCCAAAAATCCAAAATGCGCTCGGGTATGGAATACTAAATCTCCTACAATAGGTGTGAAAAATGATGCGTCAAACATCCATTTGTGGTATTCTATCAACTTAAATTTTTCTTCATCAGATACCTGAGAGAAATCACGGCCACTGATCAGAGAGAATGGGGGTGTAATTTCTAAACTTAAGGTAATACTTGATCCATTACGAGAGTAAGTAGGGTTGTCAATACTATTTCGGGAAATAGTGGTATTGAAGGTAACGTTATGAGAAATACCGCTTGGGGTCAGTGCACTAAATTCCTGATTATTATAGGCTCTATACCCAAGTGAGTTAATCAATGTAAAGAAGTTGTCAGGCCATCTTAAACGACGTCCCAAACTTAAAGTAACACTTGATACCTGAAGGGAACTAAGTACCTGTTGATTGACAATTAAGCGTTGAATAGAATGGCTAAAAGATACCGTAAATGAATTTGGTTTTCTTCCACCAAGCCAAGGTTCAGTAAATGTAAGCGAGTAAGTTTGGAATTGGGTACCATTAGCCTGCATTCTAAGTGATAGTCTCTGCCCATCACCAGAAGGTAAAGGACGCCAGTTACTCAATCTCCCCATTTTTCTTACTGAGAAGTTGTTGAATACCAATCCAAGCGTACCAATGAAGCCGAAGCCTCCACCCCAACCACCAGATAATTCAATCTGATCACTAGGCTTTTCTTCAACTTTATATTCTATGTCTACTGTACCATTTTCAGGATGTGGTTTAGGTTTAATGTCAATAGTTTCGGGGTTAAAGTATTGTAAGCCAATAATTTCTCGTTGTGTACGAATAATATTTCTACGACTAAACTTCTGCCCAGGAGGAGTTCGTACCTCTCTCATAACTACATGGTCACTAGTTTTAGTGTTTCCGTTCAGTATTACTTTGTTTATAGTTGCCTGTGGTCCTTCGTAAACCTGCATTTCTACATCTACCGAATCTCCAATAATAGCAGCCTCAATCGGGTTCACTCTAAAAAATAAATATCCGTCATCCATGTATAAGGAAGTAATATCAAGACGAGTTTGACTAAAATTCAATCGTCTGTTAAGGTCTTCCAAGTCATATATGTCACCTTTTTTAATACCTAATACATCACCAAGTTGCTTAGCAGTATATAAATAATTGCCTTTCCAAGTAATGTTTCGGAAGTAGTAACGTCTTCCTTCATCTACATCAATATCGATGTGTACTAATCCATCAGCCTCACGATAAACACTGTCTCTGATAACACGAGCATCTCTAAATCCTTCCTTATTATAAAAAGCAATTAACTTTTCTTTATCCTCCTGAAAATTACTTTTCACATATTTTGATCGCTTAAAAATTCGAAATCTATTTTTTTGCTTAGTAGCTTTCAATTTCTTTCTAAGCTTTTTTGAAGAAAATTCTTTATTACCAGAGAATTCTATCCTACGTACCTTTACTCTTTGGTTTTTCTTAACCTTTATTCTTAGAATTACTCCGTTGGCCACTAACTTATCAGGTACCTCTTTTAAGAATACTTCTGCATCAAGAAAACCCTTCTCTACAAAAAAGTTTTTTACAATCTGAGAAATATTCTTTTTCATAGAAGCGGTAAGAATCCTACCTAATGAAATGCTTTCAGAAATTTTATCTCGTTGTCCTCTTCTTAACCCCTCATAAATCACTCGTGTCAAACGAGGTCGTTCCTTTACCTGAATATTAAAATATACTTTTTCTCCCTCTATTTTGGAAATCGATAATTTTACATCCCCCAAAATCCCTTGTTTCCATAACTTCTTAATAGCATCGCTTACTTTAGGGCCTGGTATCTGAACTTTATCTCCTTTTTTCAAGCCAGAAATCGATATTAATACATTAGGGGATAAATATTTAGCACCTGATACCGTAATATCACCTATAATGTATTGCTTAGGTGTTCGGTAATCAACATCTACGACTTGCGCTTGCCCAATAGAAAGCACTAAAGAGCATATAACAAGCCCTAAAATTCTTTTCACTTGCTTTTTCATCAGTTAATTATTTAATAAATTCACTTGTTCACTAGTCTTACCAAACCTGCGTTCTCTGGTTTGATAATCTACAATTGCTTCATACAAGTGTTCTCGCCTGAAATCGGGCCATAGAATAGGTGATATGTAGATTTCAGAGTAAGCTAGTTGCCACAATAAAAAATTGCTTACTCTCATCTCGCCGCTGGTCCTAATCATTAATTCAGGATCGGGCATTTGATCTGTGCTTAGATATTTAGAAAAGAGGCTGGAATCAATATTATTAGGTTCGACTTTACCACTTTTCACATCAAGAGCAATGCTTTTCACAGCATTGATAATATCCCATCTCCCACTATAACTCAATGCTAATGTCAATGTGAGACCAGTATTGTCTTTGGTAATTACTTCGGCTTCCTTCAATTCCTTTTGACAAATCTTTGGAAGATCTTCTGTATTACCTATTGCCTTTAGCTTCACATTGTTTTTAGTCAGGGTTTTGACCTCTTTACGTATAGTTGAGACTAAAAGCTTCATCAAGGCTTCTACTTCTTTTTTAGGACGAGACCAATTCTCAGTAGAAAAAGCATAAAGTGTTAGATACTTAATGCCTAATTCTGCTGATGCCTCGGTCACATCTCTCACAGCCTTAACCGCACTTTTATGCCCAAATACTCTTACAGCACCTTTTTTTTTTGCCCATCGACCATTACCATCCATGATAATGGCTATATGCTGTGGTAAATTTTCAGAATTTATTTTCTCTTTCATTTAAAGCAGAAAGCTTTAAAACAGCGTAAAACAACTATTTTACCCCATTTATTAATCGAGATGCAAGTTATAAAAATGGATTGGTTATTTAAATACTTACTTAGAATAATTACTATTTCATCACTTATTTATACCCTTTTAGGGCCAAACTACAAGACTATTGAAATAAAGAGTTTGAGGGTTAGCGTTATTCAGGTGAGCCAAAGTCTTGTAGTTTGAACTAAGTAAAATTTAAAAAGTGCGTACTTTTACAGGACACAATCTTTGAGGAATAGGTATCACATAGCTTAGTGTAAATCCACTAAAAAAATACATGTCTTTATCAGCGGTATTACCTGTAAAATATCGAGGATCTCGAGCTATACCAGCTTGATCTACATTTACTCCAATATCATCTATAAAGTCTGTAAAAGTTTTACGAGCACCAAACTCAACACCTAAGTTTAGATTATCATTCAACATAAACTTCATCCCAACCCCTATTGGTATTGCTATACTATAAAGATTATAGGTCGGTAATAAGTTAAACCTAGGAGAAATTTTCATTCCACCTACTCCTAAGAATAAATATGGAGTCCAAGTCTCTGGAAATTTAACACTTTGTCTAAAGTCTAGAAAGTTATATTCAATTTGTGCAGATAACTCTAAAATATCGGTTTGAAAAAAGTGACCACGTAAAGCGGCGATGGGAGCGCTACTTAATGCATCGTTATCATCTACACGAGCATACATAAAGTTTCCCCTTAAACTAATAGATTTAGTGAAATTACCTCTATAAAATGCTCCTACGGCAATACGATTGCCAATATTTTCGATGTGATGAAAGTTAGGGAAATACTGAGACATTTCACCTTTGTAGCTTGCAATTCCAGCCATTACTCCAACTTCATGAATTTGAGCTTTGGAAGACTGATGCACCAGTAATGCTGGAAATATTATTAAAATTAAGAATTTAAGAGATTTCATTTTTTTACTTTAAGAAATGAGCAATTGGTTAGTGTTACCTAAAAGTAGGACATTTAAGACCAACATTGATGATATAAGAAAGTCTAAAACCTGCTGTAATGAAAACATCATTATTCCCTTTTTCTCCTCTTTTGTCTCCTCTTGCTCCATAACCAGCGATCGTTTCGTAGGTATTACCATCACTTCCGGTAAAAGTTATTCTAGGGCTTACCTGCTCAGTAAGACGAGTTAAATCAGGTTCACGGGTTCTGCCAGTAGCTGCATCACTGCCTTCCAATGTACGGTTAGCCAATGCTCGCACCAAATCACTTTGTAAATCTCCTGGGTCTGCATAACGGTCTGAAACATCATCCAAGTAGTCAAAAAACAAGTAGCGTAGTGCTAACTCAAATCCGAAATTAACGCGATCCGTAAGTTTCCATTTTACTCCTACTCCAAATATAGCTGCAGGCTGAATTCTAGAGTAAGGTTTTGCATAACCTTCTACTCCTGATTGCTGTCCTTCGGTGCCTAATGGTTGTAATGCTACCCATTTACCTCCAAATTCCTCAGGAGTTTTCGCCTTGGGATTATGATGAAATACGGCAATACCTGCTAACACATAGGGCGTAAAAGGTACACGTCGATAATATCTCCCACCACTCCCTAGGATATCATATGTACCTACGAGGGATAATTCTTTAATATCATTACGGAAATGATTGTTCCTAAGAAAACGATAACGGTGTCTTTCGTTATTTGGGCTAGCCGACACGAAATCATTTCCAAGTAGTCTACCATAGGTAAACTCTAGTCTCACATGAAAATTCTTTCCTAACTTTCTTTGTACATTTACCGATATACTGGGGCGCAAAAACCGCCATTCAGGAGCCACATATTGAGACAAAGGGTTCATATCCCCAAAGTAATTGATTGTCCCAACTTGAGCACCAACTGTTAGAAAACCTTCTGTTTTTAAACGAAAAAATCTTCCTTGTGCATTTACACTATAACCGGTAAGAGATAGCAATGTGAAAATTAGTAGTATTTTATACTTATTCATACCACAGCTTTTTTTACAAATATACCTATTTAACAATGTTTAGTATTTCATTTAATTGCGAATGTCCAGTCCCCAACTAAGCTTCTTTCTTAATGTGTTTAAAAAGTTATCTTCATTCATCTTGAGCAACTGGGTTCGAAATCGCTCTTTCTTTACTGCAATTTGTACTGATGCATCAATTACTTTTGATCGTGAATCTAACGACACCAAAAAGTTTTTACTTCTACCTTCAATCTCAAATGAAATAATACTTTCATCCGAAATAATTAATGGTCTCACATTAAGATTATGAGGACTAATGGGCGCTATTATAAAATTATTAGACTCTGGTAATACCACAGGGCCTCCACAGCTAAGCGAATAACCAGTAGATCCTGTAGGGGTTGATACAATCAATCCATCTGCCCAATACGAATTCAAATATTCACCATTTATATATGTATGAACTACAATCATAGAAGAGGTATCTCTTTTTGTGATTGCTAATTCGTTTAATCCAAAATTCAATCCGTCAAAAATATCGGTATCAGACTCAAGACTCACCAAACTACGGGAATCTATTCTATAGTAGCCCTTGCAAATATTGCTAATTGCAGCTCCTATTTCTTCGGGTGCAGTAGTCGCCAAAAAGCCCAAACGTCCAGTATTAATCCCTAAAATTGGGATCTCTTTGTCTGCCACGTGTGTAACGGACTCAAGTAAAGTGCCATCTCCACCTAAGCTAAATAAAAAATCAGCGTGTTTTAAATCATCCTTGTTGGTATAGACGAAATCAATTTTTGGATTAATCCCGACCTGTTTCAAGAAATCATTAAATATTGATGATACTTGAACATCAATTCCTCGCTTCTCTAAGTCCTGAAACATTTCCTGCACATATATTTTAGCTTCTGTGCGGAACGTTCTACCATGTATGGCAATGTTCATTCGTTTAAACTATTTCACTAACGAAGAAAAATCTATCATATTGAAAAATAAATCCTTTTGATATTTAGTAGGATCAGATTGATTTGATTTTACTCAAGCACACTACGAATAAAATCAACTTAAAGTTATGATGACTGGGAGATAATTTTTTAAATGAAAAGTTATTGTTGGTTTATCAGAAAATCACTCAAAATATGTTTCTTAATAATACTGTTAGCATGATTCGTTCCAGTCGCTTGTTTTATTATTACATGTCTAAATATCTAAATAAAATATCTAGACGCTCTTTATCTATTTCCTGATTTTCAGCTGTTTGAAATTTGGCTATAATGCGGTATCCGAAGCGTTCAAAGGTAGCAATAATTCGAGTCAAATCAGTTTTATCAACCTTAATAGTTACATTAATTTTAGAAGGGTCATTGTTATCTTCTGCAATATAAGTACTTAGAATTTTTGCATTGTTTGACTCTACCAATCGGCTTATTTCTGTTAAAGAATAGTCTCTTTGATCCATCCAAAGAACAACAATGGCGCCTGTTTCTTTCATTGCAGTTGATTTGGCAAAAGCACTCAATGTATCATTCATTGTTACTACTCCCAAAAAATTACCTTCTTCCCCAAGCACGGGAATCACCTCAATGCCATGTCTGTCAGCCACCTTCAACACATCGTAGAAATGTTGATCATACGACACATACACTTCTTGACCAATCAATTGCAAATCTTTGATTAATGCTTCATGATTATTGTATTTGTATATAATGTCTTCTCCAATTAACCCTACATAATCTCCATTATCCACAACTGGCAGCTGATTAACCCTCAACTCTTCCATCCAGTTTAACCCCTTATTGATGGAGTCAGTAGGTTTTAATGGAGGAATCATATGGTTAATTAACTCTTCAGCAATCATAATTTTGATGTTTATTTTGTTGTGTTTATTCTGGAATTTGATCTAATAGGCAATACACTCATTACTTAATTGAATAATGTATAATTAGTTTTGATAGTTCAAAATGTCAATTAACTAACAAAATGCAGCACAAGATTATTATAGTTACATATTAACAACGATAAAATATCCGCTTAAGGTATTTTGAAAATTGTTAAAGAAATTTTGTCACTAAAATATTCTACAAAATCTTGTCAATTCTTAGAATTGCTGGTTAGACAATTCCACTTACTTTTTAACACTTACTTATTACAATTTGTTGATTAATTACTTGTTAAGCAGATGTTAGCATAGGTCGTAAATTAAGCATAATCAACTGATAATTCAAAACCTGTAATTTGGGGTTGGCGTAAGTTTTATATGTAAAAACAGTATTACCAAACAATTTATCATATAAGATGTTTACAGGTCTTATAGTAATTTATTTGACAACACACACAGCAAGTTCCCCTAGTTTTATTGTATTTTTTGTGGGTAAATAGCTATTTGAAAGATTTACAATCTAATTGAATTTATAAGCCAGTTATCATTTACTCCAGTTATGTTAGATTGGCAATCACATCGAGTTTTTGATCATTTCATCTAAACTCCTCTTATTTTTTTTACCTGCAATTTCTTCTCCCATTTTCTTGAAAGTGGTGTGCAAATAACTTTTTTTCTGAATTTTAGTCCTAAAAGTACCTACGCCCGTAAGCGCCCAAACCACAAACATCATGACAATAGCAAATTTGAGTAAGCCAATGACTCCACCAATGATATTATCCCAACTACCAGGAAAATCATAGTCTATCTCGGTTTTGAAATGATCTCCTATCTTGTCTAATAAAAAAGCAGCTAGTAAAACCCCTCCTACAAATGCCAATTTAGGATAAAGGCCCTTATCAAAAGTAAAAATATATTTATTCAGTAAACCCAAGGCAAAACCTGTTACTTTAAAACAAATGATAAATGCAATGGCAAAATGTAAAATACTCACAACTTCTGCCAAAAGGCCTTTACGAAAACCTATGTAAGCACCCCAGGCCAAAGGGGCCAGGAGTATTACGTCAAAAATTAAGTAAACTAATGAATCTTTCATATCAGATTAGTTTTAGGAAATATCGGCTAGTAATGTTTTCACCATATTGGCAATTGCTTTACCATCTGCCTGCCCTGCCAATGCCTTAGAGGCATTTCCCATTACTTTACCCATATCTTTGGGTCCAGTAGCACCTACCTGACTAATAATTTCATTGAGTTTTTCTTTCAGTTGGTCTTCTGATAGTTGCTTAGGCAAATATTTTTCAATGATTTTGAGTTCATCCTCTTCGTTTTTAGCAAGGTCGGCTCGGTCTTGTTCGTGATAAATCCGCGCTGATTCTCTTCTTTGTTTGGCTGCTTTGCTCAATAATTGGATCTCATCTGATTCGCTCAAACTTCCGCTATTTCCTTCTTTAGTCTCCTCTAGCATGATCAACGATTTGATGGCTCTTAATGCTCTAAGTGCATCTTTATCTTTTGATTTCATAGCCTCTTTAATATCGGTATCAATTTGGGATTTTAAACTCATGTCTTTTGTAATTTAGGTTTTTTCTGGAATAATTCTTTTATATTATTGTTCTGTTTTTGTGCTTATAAAATGTGCAAACAAATATGTTTGACTTAAGCTTATATACTGATTTATAGACAGTTTTGATTTTTTATAATAAAGTAAATTTACATAAAAAGTACTAAAATGACCAAACTTAGTGTGAATATCAACAAAGTTGCAACTTTGAGAAATGCTCGTGGGGGTAACAACCCTGATGTTGTGCAAACTGCTCAAGACTGTGAAAGGTTTGGCGCACAGGGAATCACTGTTCATCCACGTCCTGATGAACGGCATATTCGTTATCAAGATGTACTTGATTTGCAAAAAGTTGTTACGACTGAATTTAATATCGAGGGAAAACCTAATGCCAGGTTTATGGAACTGGTAAGCCAAGTAAAACCCACTCAAGCTACTTTGGTACCCGATGCTGAGGATGTTCTTACTTCAGATACCGGATGGGATACCATCAAACATGAATCGTATTTAACAGATATCATTCAAAAATTGAAGTCGCAAGGCATTCGTACTTCTATTTTCATAAATCCTGAGGAAAAGTTCATTGAGGGAGCAGCAAAAGTAGGAACTGATAGGATTGAGTTTTATACTGGGCCTTATGCACAGCAATATGGGCAAAACAAAGAACAAGCTGTAGAAGTTTATGCTCGTTGTGCAAAATTGGCTACGAATCTTGGCTTGGGTTTAAACGCGGGTCATGATTTGGATTTGAATAACCTACGTTATCTAAAAGAGCAGATCCCTAATCTTCAGGAAGTTTCTATTGGGCATGCACTAATCTGTGATGCTTTATATTATGGTCTGGAAAACACTATACAAATGTATCTAAGAGAACTTCAATGAGTTTCATTTATAGGATTAAGTTACATTGAAAGTTTTTGCCTAAAATAAATAATGCCGTTAGATTTCCTCATAAAGTAGAAAATCTAACGGTGTTAGCCGCTATCAACCGTTATTAAACATTTACGTCTTTTAACCAACGAATAGCTGCTGCTTCATCTTCAAAGTTCTTATAGGTAATTCCTTCAAAGACGGTTTCTAATTGTTCGGCAGAAAGAGATGCAAAAATATTGCTTGAAATAATCGTAGCCGCATATTTTAAACCTAGCCTTGCTGCCGCAGGTTGCCACTCTTCAGCAATCCATTTCTCAATACCTGGAGGATATGGACCTTTGATTTCGGTATTATAGTTCAAAATCTTTATGCGTCCAGTTGCTTTTAATACATCTAATTCTTTTTCCAAGCCAGCTCTTGAGCGCTCCATTTTTTGAAAGCCAATCCAACGTGTTGTAATCCAGTCATTTTCTTCGGCGGCCTCTATTTCAAAAAAAACTTTATTATCTTCTAGAGCCTCTTTTTGGTAGTGTGTCATGGTGGTCAAATAGTTTAGGTGAATGTATTTGAATTATTTTTAAGTTAGTTAATAAAAATAATTTCAAATACATACAAAAATTTAATATTAATGGTATCAGCGATTAATTTACAGCTTTTAGAAAATAAAAAACTCACCTGAAGTAATTATCAGGTGAGTTTTATGTATGATTTTGACTTAAAATGAACTAGTTATATAATAGTTTATACAATTTTATATCAAACTCATTTAGGTCATTTTTACTTTTCGGCCAGGAAAATCTCTCAAATATTCCAGATCAGATCCTTCTTTACTAATTAACCACAATACAGGGCAAATGGCACGTACTGTAGGATTTGACGCATAACCATCTGTAAAATAAATTAAAGCATCTGGTCGATACACATCATTAGAATACTGCAAAGGAGGCTCAAAGGCAGTTCCTCCTCCCCCACTTACCGTTTTTGGGGTTTTGCCATTGTAGTAATACTCAGAATGGATAGCTGTATCACACTCTACTACAAAAACTTCGGTACCCTGTTTCCAAATATGGTACACTTCATTAAAAAAGTCTTTCAATTCATCCATATTGATACTTCCAGAAGTATCAATGGCAATCAAAAGCTTTTGTTTTTTCTTTACTTTAATTCCAGGGTTTGTTCCATACCTTTTAGAAGGTCTTCTCAGTGTATTTCTGATTTCAGTACGACTACTACTGTTAGCAAATAGCTTGAGTACTCGTTTCCAATTAACTACTGGAACCAGCGACTTTTCAAACTCCTCCAGATACTGCTGTAAACCAGCGGGTAGTTTCCCAAAGTCCTTTGATTTTACTCGTTTTAGGGTATTTTCCAAGGCTTGGTTAACTGCAGCTTCTGCAATGTCTTTTTCTGCACTGGACAGTTTATCAATTTCTTTCCAGAAAGAGTGTCGTTTCTGGTTTTCAGCATCCTGATCTAAAAAGTTTTTCAGGTTTTTCCAGGATTGGTTATTTTCTGCCTCTTCTTCATTTTTGCCATCTGCAAACTTGTTATAAAGGTCTAACAAAGCATTGTAGTAATGATTCACGTGCTGATGAGGCTCTAAATTTAACTCTGGGAAATTGCCTAATAAGACAGCTCCTTCAATCAACTGGTTAGGAGCCACATATTGATTTACCACAATATCGGCAGCCACATTAAAGATCGTTTTTTGGCTGAAGCTTTTGTATCTAAATATGTGTTTGAAGACAATATGTAAGATTTCGTGCTTGATTCCTCCGTATTTAAAATCTTCGTTAGTGAGGGAATCAGTCCAAAATTTTGAATTGATATAAAGCGTAATAAGGCTATTGTGATACCCTACAGCAAGCGTATCAATATCTTTTGTTACTTTTTTGATCAATCCAGTGAAAAAGTGTCCATAGAAAGGCTCTTGCAAAAGGAGTTGGATGCTCACTTTTGACACGTCCTCTAATATTTGTTCGTTGTTTTGCATTCTTTTATTCCAATAAAATTTATCAGGCTAATGGTCAAGTAAAAAATTAACAAGATAAATGTAAAAAGGTTCTCTTCTGATAAATACAAATATACGAAATAAAGCATAGGATTGATGCGTCTTATATAAAGTACAAGGGTAAGCTTTTGCAAGGCTAATTTTGACACAAACACCTTATCACCTTATGTTTGTCAAAATGCAGTAAATCAATCGCTTGAGGTTGAAATATCGCCTGACTTTTTAATCTGAACATAATTCTTTCTAATGATTGTATCTTTTTGAGAGTTACTCGTCACTATCAAACGAATGGTATAGGTTCCAGGCTTGGAGTATATGTGAGTTGGATTCTCTTTTCTGGAATCAATGATGCCATCATTATTAAAATCCCAACTGTAGCTCACCTTGGCTTTGGAGTGATGAATGCTCAGATTAGTAAATACAATCTTGGTTTTGGTAGTAGCTATCAATTGATCATCATTCTTAATAGTAAAGTTCGCTCTGATAAAACCAGCGGGAATTACCTCTTGAAAAATATAAAACTGATCTACTTTTAAATCTGTTTTCACTTCTTTGCCTCCCATTGGCCATTCTATGATCAATGAATCTATCTTTGTAGTATTACCTAATCCAAAGTGTATCCGCAAACTATTTTGGCAGTTGTACCCTGACTGACTTGAAATTTCACGCATTTGCCATACACTTTTACCTCCAATTGTTGCTTTCAGGCGAATTTTAGTCCCAATAGCAGCTGCGTTAGAAATAGAACCTTTTAAGGAAATATTCACCCAGTGATTTTGGTTACCTAAGTTACGATACAATGTATTGGCTTCTGCACTCTGAAAAGTATTGGCAGTTACTAAGTCCAAATCACCATCATTGTCATAATCGCCAAAAGCAGCCCCAAAGGTATTGCCTTGATAGGTAGCTACAACGCTTGTGGTATCTCTAGCAAATTTTCCCTGACCATCATTGAGGTATAAAAAATTAATCACCTTATTTTTAGAAAAGGTGGCATTGGCCACGAATAAATCCAGATCGCCATCATTGTCTATGTCTCCCCAAACAGAACCAAAGGATAAACCATTTTTTGCTAACCCAACTTCTACTTCTTTGAAAGTACCATTGCCCTGGTTGTTAAATATTTGAGCCCTGCTTCTAAAATTAGCCACAAATAAATCCAGATCACCATCATTGTCATAATCAGCCCAGCTACTCCCCATAGAAGCCGTTGGCTTAGCCTGAAAATCATTTTGCACTTGTTGAAAGCCCGCTTTGGTATTTTTAAATAACTGGTTACCAGAGCCATCTTCGTGACTTACGAAAAGGTCTAATTGCCCATCATTATTAAAATCTATCCAATTTATACTTCGGGCATCTTTCTTTATTTGAGTAATTATGCTTTGGGTATCGAGGAAAAATCGTCCATCTCCATTATTTTTAATAAAAAAGTTTTGTTGGCCTGAGCGATTAGGAGAAGAATTGGTGACATATAAATCTAAATCACCATCATTGTCAACATCTCCCCAGCTAGCAGTTTCCGAAAAACCATTTTGGATAATCTCTCCTTGAGTAACCTGAGTAAAATGGCCTTTACCATCGTTCAAGTAAAATAAATTAGGCTTTCCATACCAATTCACAATATATACATCCAAGTCGCCATCATTGTCTATGTCTCCCCAAGTAGCACCATCAGAAGGTGCTCCATCTTGTACTAGTGGATCATTGGCTACTTTGGTGAAATTTCCTTTGCCATTATTAAGATACAATGAGTTGTTTTGCCCTCCTTTTGGGCCGTTGGATATGAAAATGTCTAGCAAACCATCATTGTTTACATCTACAAAGGCAGCCATACGGGAGCCATCTTTTACAGCACCAATAGGGGTATTTTTGACTAATTCAAATTTTTGTCCTTTGGTTAAACTTGGAAAAAAACAGATGATATGCACCAATACAATCTGTAAGTAGGTTGGAATTGTAAATTTCATACGCTAAATGATACTATGATGAGCATCTAATAACGCATGTAAAAAGGCAGTAAAAATTAGTGAATCGGTTAACTGAGCTTTTTTTTCGTTTAGCTGTGCTGTAATAGTTTCTGTACCTGGGTCTTATAAGTTCGCCCAGATTTATATTTTTGCCCATTCTTCAAAGTGAAATAATATTCTCCATTAAAATAAGGGGCAATTTCTTTGACTTGCTCAATAGCAATAATGTAAGACCTATGAATACGTATAAATTTTCTGGGATCAAGGCGTACTTCCGCTTCATTTAAACTAGAATTCACGAGGCTTTTGGCACCGTTGTGATGCACTTCTATATAGTCACTGGCTCCAACAATAGCTTCTACCTCTTTTATTTCAATAAACACAATTTTGTTATTGGTTTGTCGCGCTACAAAGCGAGTCAAATACTGATCAGATACCTGAGGATTGGGTACATTTGCCTGCTCTTTTAGATAAGCATAGTCCTGGCTCAATTGGTTCAATTTTGCTTCAAAACTAGCCAAGGTATTTTGTTGTATTTTAGTCAACACTTTGGTAATCGTTTGTTCAAAACGTTGTCGAGTAAAAGGTTTGAGCAAATAATCAATGGCATTGAGATTAAAAGCAGTTAAAGCATACTCATCATACGCAGTCACAAAGACAATTTGCCCTCTGAAGCTTTTGGGCAATTGTTCAGCAAGACTAATTCCTGTTAAGCCTGGCATTTGAATATCCAAAAAAATCAAATCTGGGGATCGGTCTTGCATCAATTGAAGTGCTTCTTGGCCATTACTGGCTTCACCTAATACCTCAAATTGAGAAAAATCTTGCAATAAAATTGCAATCATTTCCCGAGCAATGGGTTCATCGTCTACTATGAGTACTTTTATAGCCATTGTTTATTACTAAATGTGTTGAAAATTAACCAGCAGCTTTTTGATAAGGAAGATACAAAGTGGTAGTAAATCCCCTACTGGGTTGCCCTTCTAATTTTAGCCCATGGGGTTGCTGGTACAAATTATCTAACCTCTCTCGACAGTTTTTTAGACCAATGCCCTCTTTAAACTCTTGATCATTTGTTGGCCCTACTCCATTGTCTTTGATTTCGATATATAAGGTTTCGGCTTCGTGCTTTACTTTTAGCGATATACAGCCTTGATTCATATTAGGCACTATACCGTGAATTACCGCGTTTTCGGCAATAGGCTGTAAAATAAAAGATGGCACTAGTACATCATCATAAGTAGGTGGTGTAGCTATATCAAGCTGAAAGTTTTCACCAAAGCGAATTTGATGGATTTCCAAGTAAAGTTGTACAAGTTTCAACTCTTCTTTTAAGGGGATGAGTTGCTGATCATTGTATTGTAGTGTTAGACGCAATAAATCACTCAACTTGGCGATCATTTCCAATGATTGATCATAAGCCTTTTTGAGAATAAGGCCTGAGATCACGTGCAAGGTGTTGAACAAAAAATGAGGCTTGAGTTGGCGACGTAACAACTCTAGTTTAGATTCGGCCAATTGGCGTTGCAAATCGTTGAGTGCGGCTTGTTGTTGTTTAGCATTTAGTTGTAAACGCTGCGATTTTTGCCAGTGACGTAACGCAATAGTAATTCCAGTCAGAGCTGCAAGAATCAATAAATTAAGGTGGGTTTTATAAGTCAAAATACTCAAAAAAACTTGCTCAAAGGTTCGTATTCTACCAAACAAGGGGGACAACCAAAAAGATAGGGTAGATTCTACGAAAATGTGTAAAAACGCTACAATAAAAGCAAAGGCAGTAATTTTACCAATGGTAAGGTAGAGCTTTTGGTGATGCTCTAACAAGGCATACAAAACACTAAGGATAAACGGCGTAATGATTAACCATAATAACCAGTTTATATCCCAAATCAGGACTCGCTCCCAAGGTACTGGTCTATTACTCAACTTATAAAAAAACACACTCTCACTAATGCTCACCAAGGCCACCATCAACCAAATGGTCACACTGGCCATTAGCACATATTTGTTTTTGATGATGTTGGTTTGAGTCATTTCGGGAGATTTTGCTTAGTACTTTGTTTTACAAAAGTAGGCATTTATTCATTGTACCTGAATTTATAAGATTATCTGCTTTTAGAATCACCTACATCTAATATAACTCAAGCCTTCCAAAAGAACACTTGAGTCAATACTTTCCTTTATTGGTATAATAGTTTTGCAGCTTGTTTTCCCATTTTTCTATGATTGTGTCCAACATTTGGGACAATTTGAATCTTCCAGCGAAACTCTGCGCTTATTTCTTTGGCTTTGGCTTTTGAAAATTTATAAAAATAATGGGCGCGAGCCAGTCTATGTGTTCCTTGTTGGTCTACTGTAGCTGAACGTAAAAGTGTTCCACCTGTCTCAGTTTCATTGTCAAGTGCTCCAATTAATAGTGTTAATTTTTTAGCAAAGGACTTATGTAAGCTTTTTTCTTGAATACCAGTATTCTGGATACCAAAAGGCATCTTTGAATTAAAATCAGGTAAAGTGTAAAACCCCGCATTAGAAGCTATGATATGATTTACTTTTGAACTTGGCGAAAAAATAGCCAATCGGTGCAAGATTTGTCCACCAGCAGAATGCCCAAAAAGATCGTAGTTAGTTTGAGTAGATTTGGTTGCTTTGGCTACTAAATCAAATATGCGATCAAGATCTTTAAAAATCCATTGTGCCTGATTTAAATTCAAGCGGTAAGAAAAGCGATCCTCATTGAGAGTAACAATGTTTGTATTTTTCACCCTTTTTATACAAGCTCTTAAGTTACTTTCTTTTATTAAACCTCCCATGTGATAGTCTTCAAAACTATAGTTAGTTTCGCCAAATTTAGGAGAAAGAATAAGTACATTATATTTCTCAGATGTTTCTATCCAAGCATCGCGATAACTATCTCCATTACGTCCTGCCCCAGGGATTACCATCAAAACCCTTGAGCTAGTGGTGTATCCTTTAGGCTTGTGGTAATATACTTTGATAGTTTTTTCTTGCTGTTCTTGTGCACCCTCGACCAAAAATACTCCTGAGCCTTTTTCTAACTTTATAGCATTGAGCTTTAATGATGATTCATCTATCAACTGACTCTTTTTTATTAGAACCATATGACAATGAGGGCACTTACCTGGCTTATCAAAAATTATGGTATCACAAGGTAGTTTGCAGGGTTTACAGACGTAGGCAATTTTCTTCTGCTGGCAAGCAAACATCCATAACACTAGTAATAAAGGTATAAATTTAATTTTCATATGTTGGTATATGGTATAATTACAATTGCTTATTTAAATTACCCTGAAATGACATTTTTATATTTTATAGGGTTGCAATTAATACCAACACCAGGTGAGAATTGGTCAGTTTATCAATTCACCTTTACCACTCCTCTCTTCACAATCTTTTCGTAAATCAAAGGACAATTGTTCCGTAAATAATCCACCAATTCTTGACGTTTTTGCTCATTTTCTTTTTGAGTGTTGAATGGGTTCTGAGAAAGGATTCCTTCTGCTACATATACATTCTGACAAGCGGCTTGCTGACGAGCTTTGATAAACGCATCTCCATTACTGGTACCGAAGTATTCTCTAACGGTTGTTGTATCGGTTTTATCCATACGTTTTTTAGCTGCTATAACTCGTTCTTCTACTATTTCCTTAATAGATTTGATGTGGATGTCTAAATGACCATTCGTATTATATTTTTGGAATTTTTGTTCTAACTTTCTCAATGAACCTGTACTAATAGAGTCTATACCATAATAGTAATTTCCTTGTCCTTCAGTGGCTCTAGCTTCTAAGCCTTTAATACTTATTCCAGCCAAGAAATTACCAGTAAATGAGGGGATTTCTAGTAGAGCACCTTGTAAATTAGCATTTCTTAAATTTACTCCTTGCACTGTATCTTGTTGCCAAACTACTCCTTCTAAAGTAGCTTTGCTTAAATCAACTCCATTTAAACTCACACCATTAAGATTGCTTCCTTGCAGTTGAACTTCAGTCAAATTTGCCCCATCCATACTGTTATTCTCCGAAAAAGTCACTCCATATAATTCGGCTTTATTTAGCTTGACTCCTTTCAGAAAACAATCTTTGAAGATAGCTCCTGTAAAAGGCAGTCGTTGTAAATCAGCATTTTCCAAGTTTACTTTTTCAAAAGTAGCTCCTTCAAAATTATAGTTTTCCAATTTCAGTTTACTCCAATCCAATTCCTTTAAAATGGCATTTCTTAGGTCAGCTCCTTTGTGGGTAGCCTTACGCCAGTTTACTTTTGCTAAAGTTACATAGTGCATTTTCGGGTAATGAAAATTGGCCTCTTCTATTTTGGCTTCGGTTAAATTCCCTCCATGTAAATCGGCAGAAGAAAAGTCAGCACCTCGTAAATCGGCTTTTGTCAAGTTTACATTGACTAAATAAGCTCCTGAAAAATTGCAAAAGCGTAAATCACGCTTGCTCAAATCTATTCCCCGAGCATATTCACAATATGCCTCTTCTTTGGATTTTCCCAGCGCAATAAAACGCTGAATGATTTGGTCGCTGGGTTCTGCTTTGATCAATACCTGATTACTCACATTCAAATGAGGCATCAAACGTTTTACACTATGTCCGTCTGTATTTTTAAAAATGAGTAGTATAACCAAGTTAAAAAAAGCAAATCCTACAAAAGCCACCGACCACCAGGAAACCTTCATTGCTTTGAATATCATCCTCAATTGTCCTAAACGAGCTTTAGTCACCTTTGCCCCTTTATCAGTCTGTTCTTCAGAACTTTCATTCTCTTCATTAGACTCCTCGTTTCGTAAAGTTGGGGTAAAAATCTTATGCCAGGTAAACATTAAAACTAAGGCATCTAATATAATCGAGAAAAAATGCCAAGTAGTCATGGAAGCACTATGATACGCTGAAAACTGCCATTGAATAAAACATAATAATACTGGCGGAAAGGCAAAAACCAGTGTCCACATGACAAATTTCAAAAATAACCCATTAGGTGTTTTTTTGTTAGCCAGCACAAAATTTACTACCAAAGGAAAAACAGTTAACCCATCAGGGTCGTTTTCTATTTGTTGATAACAATGCACTTTCTTACTATGCTGAATAAGATTGTATAAAAGGTTGAAATGCAGCATAATTACCAACAGCGGCACAATAAGATAAAACTCCCACAATGGTAATGGCACACCCAAAACAGGTAACTTAACGGTACTCGAAGGGATCAGAATCATCGCATCAGAGGTAGAAACCACAATAAGTAACAGGTAAAACATAAATACCAAATAGTATAATGTAGATTTGGCATTTTCTACCGAGGAGTTGTTGAACGCCCAAAAATGAGCAATGTGGTTTTTTAATTCTGACATAAAGCAACCTTTTGATAGTTGAGAAATGTATTGTGTGTAATGAATTGCAGAACCAAGCTAAGATAATTTCTGATGTCAGTCCAGATTATAGATATTAAAAAACAAAAAAAATTGCACTCACTTATTTATAAACCCTTTTTCTTATTTCTAATATTTATTCATATCTGTTCTTTATCAGCTTCTGGGCAATCCTGGAAGCTGATTAAAGAAAAGGATGGCATTAAAGTATATGCTCGCCCCTACCAAAACACCAAGCACCGTGAATTAAAGGCTTTTGGGGTATTTAATACTTCTTTAAGTAGCTTAGTAGCTGTTATCAAAGATGATAAATCAGTACCAGATTGGATTAACCGAATGAAGATATTTAAGAATATCAAGGTGTTGAATGATTTTCAATGGTACACTTATGCTGAATTATCCCTCCCCTGGCCTTACAACAACCGTGATTTGATTAGTCTAAACACCCTCAAGCAAACTGAAGATGGGGTCATCATTATTGATATAGAAAACAAACCCCAGTTTCTACCAAAGAAAGGTAAAAAAGTACGTATGCAACACGCCAAAGGATATTGGCGCTTCAAATCTTTAGGCAATGGAAAAACATTGGTAACCTACCAGTTTTATGCCCAACCTAATTTAGGACTTCCTACCTGGATTATAAACCCATTAGCTACCAAAGGTGTGTACAATACTCTGAAACAACTGCGTAAAGTAGTCAAGAGATCTCAATACCAACAAGCCAATATCTCTTATATCCGCCCTTAGGTTTTCTCATCTAAACTACATTCTCATTTTTTGAGCAATATCACCTCAAATGCTCATCGTATAAACATATTGATTTTCAAGTCAATAGCTCATCCCCCTTTTTGCCTAACTTAAAATGCTCAAATAAATAGCATTTTTTATGTTTAAAAATTTGGCATTCAATCAAAACCCTTCTATATTTGTTCAGGATATGAGATTTAACGCTCATAAAATTAACACAACAAACAAATACCCCCTATTAAAAATCGGATATCATGGACAATTCAACACTCAATAACTCAACAAGAGAATTTGTTTGGAAAATTAACAAAACTCCTAAAATGAAGGCAAACACTCCTAAAAAAGAGGCTTCTTCAGTAAAGACATTGGTAGAAAAACGGTTTCAAACGCTTTCTACTATTTTGTTTGATAAAATTCATTCCCTGGAAAATGAAATTAAGACCATCAAACAACAAAACACTCAGTTAGAACAACAACTAATGCACACAACTCCTCAAAACCAATCAGAGGAATTTGCATATGAAGCTTGGTATCTATAATCAAATCCCAATTTATATCTCAACAATATTCAAAATTTTAACATAAATGTACTATGGCAACCGTATCATTCATCTCTCCTAAATTAATGCTCAATAAAATTGCTGAAGCGATTTACACTCCTACAAACAATGCTACCAAGCCACCTGAAGAAAAACCTCTGTTTGCAGGAACCTTGCCTACACGTAATCAACCTAAAAAAACAAATCCTACCAAAGGCAATAAACTCAATGTAAGCATTGATGATGTTAAAATCATTTCGGCATCGCTTATTCACTACAAGAAATTTTTAGCCCGTAAAAAACAATTGGACAAGGCTGATGAGGTAGGTGAAGTAGACAAGAAGTTTATGGCATTCATTCAAGCCTTGGAAGGTTTCCCAATGGAAGAAGAAGAGGTATATGCTCCACCTAAAGTACAAAAACCTCAACGACAAAAGGTACTTAAACGTACTTTAGTCACCCAAGATATTGATCCAAACAAAGAATATAAAACGCCCAAACTACCGCAGGAGACCCTCCAAACCGAGTGGGTAGTAAAAAAGCCCAAGACTAAAAAAAGGTCTGCTCCTCAGTTTGTGCGTTAAAATTGCTATTAAGTGTAGCCTATTGTTTAATTACCCATGACATCGTACTCGCTAAAGAAACCTCCACTCGGAGGTTTCTTTGTTTTTAGAACCAAATAATTCTAAATAATATAAAAACACATAATATCGAGTATAATAAGAAACTTCTTATGGGAGTTATAAGTTATATGATCAAAATAAACTGTGCATATAGGTTCTTAAAAAATATTTATCTGCTTCTTTGATTATATGCTCAATTGAATTTAACTTAGAAAAACTTGTTACGAAGATAGTTATTGTCATATTATGTCGTTCCCAACTGGAGGTTTCTTTAATATCGAAAAAGTAGTTGAAATACCATACAACCTTGAATATGGTGGTTTCCGCCGCCTTTTGCTTACTGGTCGGGTAGATTTTGGTATTGTAAAAATGGGGGATATTTTATGCATTCCACTTAAATCGGGTATGCATTATCACCAAAGGATTCACGGAATACAACTCATGAGAGATCAATTAAATGAAGCTACTCCTGACAACAATACTGTTTCGTTAGTTTTTAGATCACCAGAGGTTAAGACTGAAGATATAAAAACTGATCTAGCTTACGTAATGCCACTTGCCTACTAACTTTTCAATTCGTACACAACTAATTATAGATAAAACGGGAAAAAATCAGAACCGTAAATGTCATTTCCAGCCTTTGAGGATTTACAAAGCATACCCCAGCCTACAATTTAATCTATTAAACTCCCTTTTTGTCACTCAACATCAAACATTGATTTTCATATACTAAGTGATAGAAATAAACTGATGATAAAAAAGCATAATACAAACTATAAAGTATTAATCACTCTCCTGATATGCTTGTTAAGTCTTATTCAAGCTACTTACGGGCAGCTTCTTGATCAAAGGCTTGGTAATCCGATTATTCATAGTTATTCCCCAAAAGAATATAAAAGCCATCAGAGAATATGGTCTATTGTTCAAGATAAAAAGGGGCTTATGTATTTTGGGACTAATATAGATGTTGTATTGTTTGATGGTATCCGCTGGCTTAGAATTAAAACTCCTAACAATCAGCCAGTGTTCTCTATGACAGTTGATAAACAAGGAATCGTTTATCTTGGGCTAGCTAAAGACTTTGGATATTTGACAGGTGATGAATTTGGTAACCCCAAATTTATCTCTCTATCATCCCAAATCAAAGATAAAAAGCATCAGAAGTTTTCTGCAATAACTAAGGTTTTTTCCACAAAAGATGGGATTTATTTTATTAGCAAAGAAAAAATATTCAGATACTATCAAAATAAAATTAATAAAATATGGAGTGCCACAAAACAGGAAAGTTTTGCGAATACCTATCTAATTAATAATCACTTACATATTTGTCAAAAACAAGGAATATCTCAATTACACCAAGATAAAATCCAGCCTGTAATACAACTTGCGAGTTTCAAATCAGTAGCCGCCTTAACATCCATCACCAATAACATTTTAATTATTGATCGTGAAAAAGGAATGTGGAAGTATTCTCTTAAAACTCAACAAGCTTCCAAAATTAATCAATCACTTGAGAAGGTCATTAATACAGGTGTTACACAAATCAATGCTCTCTCAGAGTCTCAATACGCTTTGGGGCTTCAGAATAATGGGATTTTGATCATTGACAAACAAGGAAAAACCAGGTATCACTTAAAGAAAGATATTGGGTTAGCTTCCAATCGAGTATTATGCTTATATACTTCTCAAAACAACTTATGGGTAGGAACAGAGTATGGTATTACTCGTATTACAATCAATTCTCCTTTGGCTCAACATAATGAAAAAACAGGTATCAATAGCTTATTAATCGATGTTAAAACTTTTAAAGGGAAAACTTATTTAACTACTTCTGAAGGTTTGTTTGTAATTAATCAAGGGAGAATCACGCCAATCCCAGGGATTAAAGGCATATCCAGAAACTTTTGTAACTTCCAGAACAGACTTTTGGTGAATAATAAAGAGGGTATTTATGAGATCAAAGATACTAGTGCAATAAAAATTATAGATCAAAAAAACACATCTTATATTCAAACTACTAACAAGCAAGACAACCAGCTGTATGTTAGTTCCAGGCAAGGGTTAAGCATTTGGCAGTTCTCAAAAAACCAATGGGTAGAGGTTTTCAAAAAAAACTTTAATCCAGCTATGGTTGTATCAGGTATAGCTGTTGACCAAAACCAACGTAAATGGATTACCACCCAGTTTAAAGGTGTAGGTATATTTGATAAACCCAAAGTTAAGATGCTTGATACCTTGTATGGTTCAATCGCTTTTTCAGTTCCATCTTTTTTCCAATATCAAAATAAATTATACTTCAATACGCTCAAAGGAATCAGTTCATTTGATGAAAAAAGTAATAGTTTTAAATCTGACAGCACTTTCGAACGTTTGCTTGGTCATAAAAAAGGTCGTATTTCTTATATAGTAACCGATCCTACATATCGTTTTTGGGCAGTAAAAGATGCTCAAACAGGCTCTTGGACACCTTATACTAAAACACATGACAACACGTATATAACCGATACGCTTACTCTGAAACTTGTCAAAAAAACAACCAATTATATGCAGGTGTTTTCTATAGATTCAGATGGCACTTATTGGATTTACACTCCTTCTCTCTCATTATTTAGCTATAATCCACATCAAAAACTTCTATTACAAGATAGGTATGCTACACTGATTCGTCAGGTTAAAACCAATAATGACTCTTTGTTATTTGCTGGATATGGTCAGTATATTTCTCCAAAACTAAATTATACCTACAATTCTGCCAATTTTAGCTATACTAGTTCATACTATATTCACCCTGAAAAAACTACATATAGCTATCAATTGGTTGGCTATGATTCAAAGTGGTCTAAATGGACAACAGAAACCAAAAAAGAATATACAAACTTACCGGAAGGCACCTATATATTTCAGGTAAAGGCAAAAAATATTTATGGTATAGAAAGTAGCATAGCTTCGTATCAATTCAAAATATTCCCACCCTGGTATCGCACTTGGTGGGCATACCTGATATTTAGTACATTAGGACTGATAATCCTTTGGGTGGTTATAAAAATATATACCTATCGCATACAGCAACAAAAAATTATATTAGAGCGCAAAGTAGAAGAAAGAACTACCGAAATTTCTGAGAAAAATAATGAAATTACTACCCAAAATGAGGAGTTGTTTCAACAGAAAGAAGAAATTATGGCTCAAAGAGATGCTATAGAAAAACAACATAACTTACTGGATCAACAAAACCAACAAATCAAGCAAAGCATTAAATCTGCTAAAACAATTCAAGAAGCAGTATTGCCCTTCGCGAAAAGACTAAAACAAACACTAAAAAATTATTTCGTTATTTATCGTCCCAAAGATGTTGTATCCGGCGATTTTTTCTGGCTTGGCCAAATTGATAATAAAAAAATAGTTGGAGTTATAGATTGTACTGGTCATGGAGTACCAGGAGCTTTTATGAGTCTTGTGGGAGTAGCATTATTGAATGAAACCATCAGAACAAATCGTATTACTGAACCAGCACAAATTTTAGAACAATTACGTAAACGTGTTCGGTATGCTTTACGACAAGACGAAGTTATTGATAGAAACGGAATGGATGCGGTTTTTGTAACACTAGAAGAAACTTCCAAAAGTTCACAAGTCCAGGTATCATTTGCAGGAGCTAAACGCCCTTTATGGTATCTTGCAGAAAACGATAGCCAATTAAAAATAGTAAAAGGTAGTCCAGTTTCGATAGGAATAAATTATCCTGATAATAGAATTATACAACAAACTACTCTATCACTTCCGAAAAATACTCTTATATACCTTAGTACTGATGGTTTTGGTGATCAGAACAATAAAAAAAGAAATAAATTTGGTACAACACGTCTTCAGAATTTATTATTCGAACTACATAAACAACCACTTGACGCCCAAAAACAAGCACTTGAAAAAGCCCTCAATCAACACATGGAAGGAACAGAACAAAGAGATGATATTTTATTTTTAGGCTTTCAACTTTAAATAAGTTAAATTACTCCATTTAGCACAAAATGGAATTCTATGACAGCTTCTCTCTCTATCAAACAACAACTCTTTATTCATTGCGAACAATATATCCACCAAAAAATCAACAATGCCAAAAAAGCCATAGAAGCAGCTCAACAAGCTGCAAATGAAGAAACCAAAAGTAGTGCAGGTGATAAATATGAAACTGGTAGAGCTATGATGCAACTAGAGAAGGAAAAACATGCCACTCAACTCAATGAAGGCCTAAAACTACAAAAGGTATTAGCTCAGATTACCCCTCAATCTGGCCATCAGGTTGTTGGGCTGGGTAGTTTAGTCATTACCTCACAAGCAAGCTATTACATTGCTATTAGTGCAGGTAAGGTAACCTTAGATACAAAAACTTATTTTATGATTTCTCTGGCCTCTCCTATCGGGCAAGCTTTACAAAATCATCAGGTAGGTGACCAGGTAGTGTTTCGAGGGCAAAAAATCACCATCAAAAACATCCTATAATTAAATAATTTCCTTTGATTATACTATTTACTTTAGTAAGTTTATTCTAAAGCTATCAATTATTTATCATGGGGAATTTTAATATTGAGGATCATAACACCTTAATTGTACTAGGGTACTTGCTAATTTTTGGAATACTAGATGCCACTACTGGGCTTTACCACAACTCTAAACGTACTAAAGATGACTGGCTCATTGAAACGGTCAGTATTGCGGTTATTGCCATTCTTATCAAACCTGGTGCAGCTTTTCTTACCATTCTTCTGGGGAAGGCAATCTTACCCGATTACTTTCTATATTTTCAAGAACTAAGCTTACTCATTAGTTTGCCTATTTTTCTATTAGTAGATGATCTGAGTCAATATTGGTATCATCGCAGTGCTCATGAATATCCCTTTTTATGGAAACTTCATCGCCCCCATCATGCTGCTCCTGAAATGGGTATTTTTGTGACTTATCGCGAAGCACTACTGTATCCAGTATTCATTCCTAGTGTGTGGTGGATGGGCATATGCCTATTTTTAGGCTGGGCTCCTGCAGTAGCTTTTGGTGTTGTTATCAAGCAACTGGTGTTAGTTAGTAGTCATAGCAATTGGAAATGGGACGTTCCATTATATCGCAATAAAGCTACACGTCCATTCATTCTAGCTATTCGGCGAATCATTATTACCCCGGCTTTTCATCACGCCCATCATGGGCTTACTGCCAAAGATGGAGTGAGCAATCCTCACGGTAATTTTGGAAATCTTTTTTCAATATGGGATCAAATGTTTGGTACAGCTATGTTTACCAGTGAGTTTCCTAAAATATATGGTATTGAAAATGATCCTAAGGAAGGTTTTTTATCCAACTATTTTTACCCTCTATTTCGCACCAATAATCCTAATAGTGAATTGCACAAGGGCTTTGAAAAGCAATCACACGCAGAGGCTAAGCCACTAAATACTACACTAGAGGCGGGGCAATACTTATACTGTACCTGTGGGCTAAGTGATATTCAGCCTTTTTGCAATAGTTCACACAATGGTACAAAACATAAACCAACGTTTTTTACTATTTCAGAAACTAAAAAAGTGAGCTTATGTAAATGTAAGTTAACGAAAAACCCTCCTTACTGCGATGGTTCGCATAAGCACTTCCAGGCTCAAGACTCGAAAGGTATCATAAAAGAAGAAATAAGGAATTAGCGAATAATCAGTCGTTGCCCCACTCTTAATGCTGATTTATAATGAAGCTTATTCTGTCGAGCCAAGGTCCAGATCGGGATTCTGTATTTACGACTTATAGAGTATAGAGTATCACCATACTTTACTTTGTGATAAATCCGCTTACGAGTTTTATTCCCCAAATGCCAGAAATGTTCTGGCTTGAGAGTAAAGTATTGAGAGAAAACCTGCTTTTTCTTTGAGAAATCAAATATTAATAGTGGATCAATGGAATTTCCTTCATAACGCACCTCAAAGTGCAAATGTGGGCCAGTGCTCCATCCAGTACTTCCTCCTAAACCAATTAGTTGACCAGCTTTTACTACTTGTCCAACCTCTACTTTCCTCGCACTCATATGTCCATAGAGGGTTTCTAGTCCATTGTAATGGCGAACCACAACATAATTACCAAATCCCATTCCATAGGCAGATATGCGAATAATACCATCAAATACACTATAAATTGGGGTACCAATCTGTAAATTTAGATCAATGCCATGATGAAACCTTCCCCAACGATAACCGAAGTTAGAAGTTTTGAGAGTAGTAGCCAATGGTGCCGCCCAGAGTTGTCCCTGGTCGGCATCATATAGCTTAATATCTATGGTATCTTTGAATAATTTGGCGCTTTTTTGATAGGGATTGATGTACTTTGAACTCCAAATTGAATAGTATTCAGCAGCAGTCACCCATACACAATCAATCTTAATTTGCTCCGAAATTTTTACAATTTGATTGGTGCCGATATCTATGCTTCCAGCCGAATCTTCTCGTACAATGGCAGCATTTCTTCTAAAAAGATTAAAACTTGTGCCTTTTTTAGCTCTTTGGTTATTTTTTGGTCCTGCAGTAGCTTCACCAGACAAGTCTTGCTTTTTAGTAGAATCTACTTTTACAAATGTATCCTTCTTTGTTTTTTTTGCGGCTTTGGGTATAATTTTTCCATTACCCTTAGGCAAAGGAGTTTCCACCTGTGACCAGCCAGTTTGTAAACAAAAAATCAATAAAAATCCAAAAAAA
Source organism: marine bacterium AO1-C (assembly GCA_001890965.1). Lineage (GTDB taxonomy): Bacteria > Bacteroidota > Bacteroidia > Cytophagales > Microscillaceae > Microscilla. The sequence continues at coordinate 192,225 of MLAY01000012.1, forward strand.
TATTTAAACCCTAACATTCAAGATTAACCTTTTCTAATCCACCAACAGGAGTCTATTAAAACGCTCCAACTGCTTCTTTTTCAGCAATGTATCGTTCTGCATCTAATGCAGCCATACATCCTGAACCAGCTGCAGTAATTGCTTGACGATAATCTTTATCCTGTACATCACCAGAAGCAAAGACCCCTTCTATATTCGTTTTACTGGTTCCTTTTTCAGTAAGGATATAACCAGTATCATCCATTTCTATATACCCTTTGAAGATGTCAGTATTTGGCTTGTGACCAATAGCCACAAAAAAAGCACTTACCTTTAAATCAGTAGTTTCGTTGGTAACTGTATTTTTTACTCTTACCGCATCTACCTGATTGTCTCCCAGTACTTCCTCAGTTACTGTATTCCAAAGAATTTCGATGTTATCCTTATTGATAACCCGCTGTTGCATAATCTTGGAAGCACGCATTTCGTCGCGTCTTACCACTAAATATACTTTATTACAAATCTTAGACAAATAAGATGCCTCTTCTGTAGCTGAATCTCCTCCACCTACTACTACTACATCTTGTCCTTTGAAAAAGAAGCCATCACACACTGCGCAGGAAGATACTCCCCCACCAGCATCACGTAAGCGTCGCTCAGACTCTAAGCCTAGCCACTTCGCAGAAGCACCAGTAGAAATAATGACCGCTTTTGCCGTAATTTCGTGTTTATCATCGATAGTTACCTTATGTAACTGCCCTGAGAAATCGACTGAAGTAGCCAATCCCATTCTAATATCAGCTCCAAAACGAGCCGCTTGCTTTCGAAGATCTTCCATCATTTGCGGCCCCATGATACCTTCCGCATAACCAGGAAAATTCTCCACATCACTGGTAAGCATTAACTGCCCGCCGGGCTCTGGCCCAGTATATAATACTGGCTTCAAACCAGCACGTGATGTATAAATCGCAGCAGTATAACCTGCTGGTCCTGATCCTATAATCAAACAATCTACGCTTTCTGTAGTCATTTCTTACTGTTTTAAAATATGATCAATATTCAAATTTGGGTAAATTATAGGGCTTATCCAAAAAGCCCTTAGAACAAATTAGCCTAAGAATGTAATTTCTTAGGCTAATTGTAAAAAAACAAAATGTTTTTTGAACAACTGATGATGTTCCCCCTAAGAACAAAATTATTTCAGGTAAGGTTTCAATGCTTTCCTCTAGGTTTCATATCTACACTTTAAGCACACTTATAGTAATTATTTTGAGATGCCAAAACCACTACTTATCTACAAGTGTCTGTTATATTTCTGAAATTTCTGTCAAAAAAATTAGCCTAAGAAACTTAATTCCTAGGCTAAGAAGATATTAAAACATAAAAATTTTGAACAACTGATGGTGTCCTTCCCTATTAGGTTATCCCAAATAAGGTTTCAGAGCTTTACTTCGGGAAGTATGTCGTAATCGGCGGATGGCCTTCTCTTTGATTTGACGTACACGCTCGCGGGTAAGGTTAAACTTTTCCCCGATTTCTTCTAAGGTCATCGCGTGTTCTCCGTTCAATCCAAAGTATAAGGTAATCACATCGGCTTCGCGCTGAGTAAGCGTGGAGAGTGCTCGTTGTACTTCTTTACGGAGTGAATCATTCATCAACTCCGAGTCAGGTTTTACCTCACTTTCATTTTCAAGTACATCCAGCAGGCTATTCTCTTCTCCTTGTACAAAGGGAGCATCCATTGATACATGGCGCCCGGAAATTTTGAGTGTATCTACCACTTCAGAAGTGGTTACATCCAATACTTCAGCTAGTTCATCTGGGGAAGGTTCACGTTCGTATTTTTGTTCGAGTTCTGAAAATGTCTTTGAAATCTTGTTTAACGAACCTACGCGGTTTAACGGTAACCGAACAATACGTGACTGCTCCGCCAATGCTTGTAGAATAGACTGTCGAATCCACCAAACGGCATATGAAATGAATTTGAAACCACGAGTTTCATCAAAACGCTGTGCTGCTTTGATTAATCCCAGGTTTCCTTCATTAATTAAGTCTCCCAAAGACAAGCCTTGATTTTGGTATTGCTTAGCCACCGAAACGACGAAACGCAGGTTAGCTTTGGTAAGTTTCTCCAAGGCTACCTGATCACCTTCTCTGATTCGCTTGGCAAGTTCAACCTCTTCATCAGGTGTTAGCAAATCTACTTTACCGATTTCCTGCAAGTATTTATCCAGGGATTGACTTTCTCGGTTAGTAATCTGCTTGCTTATCTTCAGTTGTCTCATTGAAATAGTTGTGTTTTAAGATATAACTAAAAATGAATATGTATAGTTTTCAATAATAGCCAAGGCTAAATTTCAAACTAAAACTATTAAAATAAAGAGATAAGACACTCATTTACAGTGAATTATCTAATAACTTATTTATTGTTAAGTATAAATTAATGACGTTTTTATTATAAATATACTTGCCTGAACTCAACTAAATAACACAATTTGTCTGTTTATAATTCTTAGTTGAACCAAGAATATAACATTTTTTGTATTACTTTGCAAGTTGGCTGAAATTTATTTTTTCTAAAAACTACTTTGTTGCTATATCTATCCTTTGTATTATTTATATTAAAAAAATACAATATTGGAAGAAATCTCCAGATATACGAGGAAACTCCTTCCAAGGTTGTATTAATTTTGTTTTTTTGCAGGTTTAGGTAATAAAACTTTACGTGATAACCTAAACTTACCATTGCGCTTATCTACATCTATTAGCTTAATTGTGATCTCTTCGCCAATCTCTAAAACACCTTCCATCTTCTCAATTCGCTCCCATTTGATCTCAGAGATATGTAGTAAACCTTCTTTACCTGGTAAAAATTCTATAAATGCTCCAAAAGGCATAATAGATTTTACTTTGCCCTCATAAATCTCACCTACTACAGGTACTGCTACGATACGTTTTACCATCTCATAAGCAGCATCCATAGATTCGCGGTCGTTGGCAAAAATATTAACGTGTCCGTTTTCGTCTTTCTCTTCTATAACGACCGTAGCACCTGATACCTTTTGAATTTCTTGAACAATTTTACCACCTGGGCCAATTACGGCTCCAATTTGATCTTTTTCAATCACAACAGTGGTTGAACGAGGTGCATGAGGTTTCAAGTCAGCAGCAGTTTCAGGGATAATCTCCTCGATTTTATCCAAAATATGCATTCTACCTTCTTTAGCCTGGTACAATGCTTTGGTCAAAATCTCGTAAGATAAACCTTGCATTTTGATATCCATCTGGCAGGCAGTAATTCCATCACGGGTTCCTGTCACTTTGAAATCCATATCTCCTAAGTGATCTTCGTCTCCTAAGATATCTGACAATACTGCATAATTGTTAGGGTCATTTTCATCTGAAATTAATCCCATTGCAATACCAGAAACCGGGGCTTTTATACTGATACCTCCATCCATTAATGCCATTGTTCCGGCACAAACGGTGGCCATAGAAGATGATCCATTAGATTCTAAAATATCAGAAACGATACGAATAGTGTACGGATTGTCTTCGTCTTTAGGCAACATTCCTTTGAGTGCACGATAAGCTAAGTTTCCGTGACCAATTTCACGACGAGAAGCACCACGATTAGGCTTTACTTCACCCGTAGAAAAACCAGGGAAGTTGTAGTGTAACATAAACTTCTGTGTACCCTTGAATGTAGCATTGTCAATGAATAGCTCATCTAGCTTGGTTCCCAAAGTAAGTGTAGAAATAGATTGGGTTTCACCACGGGTAAAAAGAGCTGATCCGTGAGTGGCGGGTAAATAACCTACTTCCCCCCAAATTGGACGGATTTCATTAAACTCTCGTCCATCAATTCTTTTTCGCTCCAGAAGTGCCAAGTCACGGCAAGCTTTTTTCTTGATTTTACCATAGTACTGGTCTACCAAGTACATATCGGTCTCGTCATCCTCAGGTAAACTTTCTACAAAAGCTTCTTTGATTGCTTTAAAAGCTTGAGAACGCTCAGATTTATTAGCAATCTGCTGTTTAGCAACTTCAAAAGCTTTATCATACAATTCGTCATGCATGCGCTGCTTTAATTCAGGATCATGCTTTTCGTGCTCGTACTCACGCTTTTCGGTAGCTCCTGCTTCAGCTTCAAACTCTTTTTGTGCCTGGCATAAAACCTTGATAGCTTCATGACCAAAACGAATGGCTTCGACCATATCTTCTTCAGAGACCTCTTTCATCTCTCCCTCTACCATCAATACGCTCTCAAGGGTAGCTCCAAGCATAATTTCAATATCGGCTTGTTCTAACGCTTCTACAGAAGGGTTGATAACAAACTCTCCATTGATACGTGCTACACGTACTTCGGCAATTGGACCATTGAAAGGAATATCAGACACAGATACTGCAGCTGAAGCAGCCAAGGCAGCCAAAGCATCGGCTGGTACCTCAGGGTCAGATGAAATCAGGAAGACATTGATTTGGGTATCTGCGTGGTAATCGTCTGGGAATAAAGGACGCATCGCGCGGTCTACAAGACGGCTGGTAAGAATTTCGTAAGTAGAAAGTCTACCTTCTCTTTTTAAGAAGCCTCCTGGAACCTTTCCAGCAGCAGCAAATCGTTCTTGAAAATCTACTGAAAGTGGTAAAAAATCAACTTCGTCCTTGGCATCTTTTTGAGAAACTACAGTCGCCAACAACATTGTTTGCCCCATAGTAACTACCACAGATCCATTGGCCTGTCGGGCTAATTTACCAGTCTCAAGAGTTATCTTTCGACCATCTGCCAAGGAAACCTCCTTAGTTATTATATTTGGTAACATATAAAAATAGTGAATGGAGAACTCTCCTAAGATGGTCTGTCTAGTAGCGAAAAAAATTCCCTCTAGATAATTGATAAGGACTTTTTTGATCCCATACGTGTGGGATAAGGTAAAAAAGTCTTTATCAACTATCGGGAATCAAGTTTTCCGTGTGTAGCAAACTTTCTAAGGTTGAGTTCAGATTGATTTGATTGATATGAAACTTACGTAGAAAAACTTTAGCAAGTCCCTCATAAAAAAATTAAGAATGAATTGCTCCATTCTTAACTTTTTTGGTATTAAAATTATTTTCTGATACCTAATTCCTTAATGATTGCACGATAACGATTGATTTCGTTGTCGTAAAGATAATCTAGCAATCTTCTTCTCTTACCTACTAATTTTTTCAATCCAAGCTGAGTAGAATAATCTTTCTTATTTTTCTTAAGATGTTCAGTCAAGTGATTGATGCGGTAAGTAAATAATGCAATTTGCGCTTCCGGTGAGCCAGTGTCGGTTTTTGATTTACCGTTTCCATGCTGCTCAAATAACTCTTGTTTCTTTTCTTTCGTCAAATACATTTCTCTCTCCAATAAAAGTATTGTAAATCACAATTATGATAACAAACCGCAAAATTGACGTTTTTGAGAACAATTTCCAATTTTATCTACTCTTTTTTTAGAGATAAACGATTGTACACTGGTTATGAGCGCTTTATCATTCCCTTGAATTTATTTAATTAAATTAAGCATCTCCAGTTGATAGCTTTTTCTTCTTAAACCTTTTCTTGATAACAGCTATCAAACGATCAAAATACACTAAGTACATGTCGGTTTCTAATATACGAGAATCATTTTTAGCTTGACGTAAAAAGAACACCCCAACCCAGAAAAGGATAAAATTAGCGCCCCACATGCCGTATTCAACTTCTACAATAGAATCTTTAGACCATTTTTCTCCAGTCATAGAGAGTAGATAAAAAACAATGAAAAATATGATGGAGATCAGAATAGGTACTCCTAGCCCTCCTTTTTTGATAATGGCTCCCAATGGAGCACCAATCAAAAACATAATAATACAAGCAAAAGCACTGGTAAACTTTCGTTGTTTTTCAATGGCGAACATATTTCTTTCTTTGATGATATGTTCCCATTGTTTGGTATGGCTTCCTACTACTGCTTTTACATTACTTGCTCGGTTAAAGGCATTCTGATAAATGGCTGCTAAAGGCTTTGTGTAACGGGTTGTATCAATAGTTTTCGTCCAGGTTTTGGTAAGTTTATTTAAAGAAGAGCCTTTTTTGAGAAGGGTATCTACAATGCGATCTCGCATATGATACAAATAATAAGGGCTAATAAATTTGAGGGTATTATTCTCAACTTTCTTGCGATAATGCATCAATGAATCCATGCCTCTATCTAATTCACTCGTATTTTGCATGTATTTGTGAGTCCTAAAAAGATCCTTACTAGTGGTATCCATATTGAAGGATTCCAGATTAAAGATCATTTTGATATGGTCAAAGTCATTTTTCAGGAACTCTTCAGAAGGGCGCTTGCCTTCCCGCTGCGTAAGTTCTTCGTATCGTTTACCATTGAACAGCTCAAAAGCTAAATAAGCACCGTCATCAAAGGTGTACATTTGCCCTGAATCGGCCAAGGTTACTTGTTTATTGCCTTGTTGCTGGGAATGGTCATAAACAATGATATCTTTTAAAGAGCGTCCATCTGGATATTTGTGATTCACTTTGATGCTGTAATTGGGAATATCTCCATAAAAAATCCCCTCTTTAATATTTAAAGTAGGCTTGGTTTGCCGAATATCATAAAGCAGGCTATAAGCATTCAGGTTGGCTTTGGGCACCACATTGTTGTTAAACCAAAAAGAAAGCATAGATAACCCTACCACAACGATAAATAATGGGGCTAATCCTCGAATAAGCGATATACCGGAACTTTTCAGGGCAGTAAGCTCATAGTGTTCGCCTAAATTTCCAAAAGTAATGAGAGAGGATAACAAAACAGCCAAGGGCAACACCATTGGGATAATTTGCAAACTGAGGTAGAAAATTAACTCCGCAAAAACTAAATAACTCACTCCTTTGCCGATAAACTCATCTAAGTAATATAGTAGTTGTCGCACTAGAAAAATAAATACGAGCACTGATAAGGTAAGGATAAAAGGGCCAAAAAAGGATTTTAGCACTAGCTTATCTATTTTCTTCATGGGGTATAAGTGATTGACTTTGATTATCTAATAGCAGTACGGGATGCAGGTACCTGTTTAATACAAGCCAAGGGATTTTATTTTTTAGAAAAGAGGACTTCTTTAACCTGAAACTATAAAAAAATAACCCCATCGCTCTATAATGAGTGATGGGGTTATTTTTTATAAATTATCTTTAATCTATTCAGGGTCAATTATTGACTGGTTCAGGGTTAGATTTTGGCCTCTTCTTAAATAGTCGTTTAATTCTGGCTACTAAACGATCAAAGTATACTAAGTACATATCGGCTTCTAATATACGTGAATCGTTCTTTGCTTGACGCAGGAAGAATAAACCAATCCAGAAAAGTATAAAGTTAGCGCCCCACATACCATATTCAACTTCTACTATGGAGTCTTTGGCCCATTTTTCCCCAGTCATAGAAAGTAGATAAAAAACAATGAAAAATATGATAGAAATCAAAATCGGTACTCCGAGCCCTCCTTTTTTGATGATAGCACCCAGTGGGGCACCAATCAAAAACATAATAATACAGGCAAAAGCACTGGTGAATTTTCGTTGTTTTTCAATGGCAAAGATATTTCGTTCTTTGATGATGTGTTCCCATTGTTTAGTACGGCTTTCTACTACTGTTTTTACATTACTAGCCCTATTGAAGGCATCCCGATAAATAATTGCCAATGTTTTGGTAAAACGAGCAGTGTCAACGGGTTCGTTCCAGGTTTTAGTAAGCTTTTGCAGAGGTGTTCCTTTTTTCAAGAGAGTATCAATGGTACGATCCCGCATGTGGTACAAATAGTAAGGGCTAATGTACTTGAGGGTTTTACTCTCAATGTTTTCGCGGTAGTTGACCAGTGAATCAATGTCTTCGTCTAACTGGTTGACATTTCGCATGATTTTGTTACTCTTGAAAAGGTTTTTGTCAGTAGTATCCATGTTAAAGGATTCCAGACTGAATATCATTTTGATATGGTCAAAATCATTTTTCAAAAACTCTTCAGACGGTCGCACTCCTTCTCTTTGCTTAAGCTGTTCATAGCGTTTTCCTTTGAATAACTCAAACGCCAAATAGGCCCCTTGATCAAAGGTGTACATTTGTCCTGAATCGGCCAAGGTCACTTGTTTGTTTCCTCGACGGTCGCTATGGTCATAAATGATAATATCTTTTAGTGAGCGTCCATCTGGATACTTATGGTTTACCTTGATACTATAGTTGGGAATACCTCCATAAAATGCCCCTTCTTTGATATCTAAGGCAGGTTTGGTTTGCCGAATGTCATAGAGCAAGCTATAGGCATTGAGATTGGCTTTGGGTACAATGTTGTTGTTGAACCAAAAAGATACTCCAGCAAACATGACCACCACCATAAAAATGGGCACAAGCACTCGAATAAGTGATATACCAGAGCTTTTCATCGCGGTGAGTTCGTAATGCTCTCCCAGGTTTCCGAAAGTAATTAAAGAAGCTAACAGTATCGCTAGAGGCAATACCATTGGAATAATGTGTAGGCTGAAATAGAATACTAATTCGGCAAAAATTAGATAGCTTAATCCTTTGCCTAAGAATTCATCCAGATAATGTAGTAATTGTTGTACCAGGAAAATAAATACCAGTACTGATAAAGTAAGTATAAAGGGGCCAAAAAAGGATTTTAGCACCAATTTGTCAATCTTCTTCATTGAATGTATTTGCAGTTTTTCTACCCTCCGATTACTTCACGTAAATCGGCAATGAGACCGTCCCACAAGCCCACCAAATCATCTTCATTGTCCATATCGGAATAGTCGGTCACTTTCAAAAAAGTGGAATCGGTCATTTCGTTGTGTTCTAAACGAAACTCTATGTAGTTGGCATTCTTGATTTTTTCTTTGTTGTCAGCTACAAATTCAAATTTAACCAATTTATTGGTACGATGGGTGACTAAACGAGCAAAATGATCTTCATTGTCCCAAACGAAGTTAAAAATTTTGTTGGCATTGTCTTCTTCTACTTTGGAGGCAAACCACTGCTCAAGTCCGCCAGAGGTGTGTAAAAAGGAGTAAAGACGCTTGGGGGAAGCGTGGATTTCGTACTCATTGATAAATTTATGTTTTGCCATAGAACTTCGCTTTTTAAATCTATTAATTTGGGTAGCAGGTCATTGAGCTTTTGCTATCGGGTAGGCAGGCTCCCCAAGACCTTTATCACCCTTACAATCAGGTGATTAGTATGTAATACTTACTTGAAAACAACGTTTTTTTGATTGGATAATATATAAAAAAACTTGAACTATTTTTAGTTAAATTTTACCGTAAGTGTGAACAATGTGTGTATTTTTTTTTATTAAGCCAAATTTTAATTAGTGAATTCATTAAGATTGTTTTACACAGAACCAATTAAACCACTGATAATCAACAAACTAACCAGTTATTTTAAAATTTTAAAATAAAATTTCTGTAATTGTTTTTGCAAACCTAAACTTATCACTTATTTTTGCACTCCAAATCACGGCGAGGTAGCTCAGATGGTTAGAGCGTCGGATTCATAACCCGGAGGTCGGGGGTTCAATTCCCCCCCTCGCCACTAATGAAAATTAAAGCCCTGTAAGTTAACGACTTACAGGGCTTTCTTCTTATAAATACGCGGTCTATTGCGTCCGTACAAGAAGGTTCAGGTTGCAATGTTTTCACTATCTCCTACCCCCTAATTTGACTCTAATTTTCAGCTTTAGACTAAAGCAAAAAAACTTGCTAGTTATCAGAAACCAGCAAGTCGTTATATTTTGTTTTTTGATTTTTTTATTTTAGGTGGAAATTCATAGCATACGGTTTGGTCTTCTTCCAGCAAGATGCCACTTATTCACCAAGTAATAAGGTTTTATTCTCCTTAAACTCTTTATATAGTGTGTTTCCTCTTTTAGTTACCATATAAGGAAGAAAAACTTCTTGTAATTCAGCCAATTCAGATTGTACTATTGCCATCTGAGCTTCAATCCAGTCTTTGATGATTCTCCAGGCAATCCGAACAGCTTGCTCTTCACTTTTATATTTATTTTGAACCTTCTTATCTTTTTTCAAAGTACTCAATACACCTTGATAATTTGCAGGTAAGGAATAAGGAATTAATTGATTATTTAACTCTATTGCAAAAGTGACCGAAACAGGAATCTTGTCTTTGTAATCAGTGACGATTTTTGTTGCTCCCTGATTAACCAAAATTTTTCTAATTTGAGCCAGGGTTTTCTCAGCATCTATTGTAGTCGTATAGTTTAATATTGGCATTTTGAATATTGTTTTTTGTAAATGTAAATTTATGAAACGTAGTCTTTCTGCGTTCTCCTTATTTTTTCCCCTTTCTTGCCATAGTACATGTCTTGTACATTAAAAATTCATTAAAATCTTTATGGGGTTTATAGATATTACTGCGATCAACAAAATTTTGGTCCACCACCAAAGATTTTGTCGCTGATAGTCCAATTGAATCATTATCTAAAAATAGATTAATTACGTAATACTCCCTAAGCAGCGGTAAAACTAGATTGAGCATTCCTATTCCGTTCAGTATTATCGTATCATAATATAATCTATCTCGTTTTGTGTATACCAATGCAGACAAATAATCGAACATCCCCTCAAATACATTACAATAGCATTTTGTATCAGGACCTCCATATTCATCCCCATTTTCTTCTTGTTCTGCCATGTAAGCATGGTAAAGAGGGTGCCCTGCTCCTTCTATGAAAGTGTAAGTTTTTTTTGTTGCTATTTTGGTGTATTTGCTTCTCAGTTCCCATCCATATTTTTCATTTTGCCAACCCAAGGCGAAATAATGCTTTTCGCCTATGTAATAATACACCTCCTTAAGATATGGCAACGCAAGCTCTAGGCTTATTCCCCTACTATTCAGATAATCAGTTAAAGCTTTATTGTTCCCCAATTTCTTAATTTTTGTTATTCTCATTGGCTTCCTATTATGATAGGAAGTTTTTGTGTCAGTCAAATGCTTATTCATCGTAATGGCTATAAATTGTAGAGCTTGACTTATCCCTCCTCCTTTTAACCTTATAACAAACTTTATGATATTCCCTGCTTCTCCCGTTGCCTCATTCTTCCAGGTATTTCTACTTAAATTAACTTTGAGGCTTGCCCTATTTTCATTGGTAACAGGGTCTTTATACCACCAAAATTGAGTGTATTGATAAGATGGTTCTAGACCTAAACGAGCCAGAAACTCAGTCATTGGTATTTCTTTAGCTTGTTGACAATTCATAACTCCCCCCTTTCTGCAACTTCAATCGCCTTAAAGATTTCATACACAACCTGGGGCACCATCGCATTGCCCCCAGCTTCTATGGATTTTACTCTGAGCGAAGGAAAGGTAATTCCGTCCAGTTCGGGGGAAACCCCATCATTTCTAGTATAAATCGGTGGTTGAGTTGGGAAGATTTCCCAGCTTGAGCAAAGAAATCTGGCAGATTGTTTCTGTTTGTTCTCCCTTTGATTTCTAGTGTTTCTTTCTTTCGACTTCCTCTGTGGTCTCTTGATATTGGAGTTGGCAGTAACCCCATTGCTCCCAGGTGATGAAGGGATAAACTCCCCCGATTCCCCTGGCCATTTATTTTGTACAACCTGCCCGTCTTTGTTTGGCCATATTGATCGTTTTTCCCGATGATTCCTCTCAGCCTCCCATCGCTCTTTGTTGGTGTTGGCAATGATCCAAACCCTATCCCTGCGATGCGGTGCCCCAACGGCCAGAGCTGGAATAACAAACGGCTGGATTTGATATCCTTCGGTTTCGAGTTCTTCAATAATAGACAAGAGTATTCCTTTTCCAGCCAACTCTTGGTGATAGATTTTGCCTTCAATATCTGTTTGGATTTCCATTGCATTGATTTGTGAGGGGAATACCATCTGCAGGATTCCAGTAACGTTCTCGAGAACAATCCAATTCGGCTCGATTTGTTGAATTGCTCTGAATATCTGTGGCCAGAGGTAACGGTCATCTGTTGCACCTCTTCGGGTTCCTGCGTTGGAAAAAGGCTGACATGGGAACCCAGCTGTGAGGACATTGACACAGCTTTTGTGCTTGGTAAAATCTGTTTTTTTAACATCTGAATACGAAATTGAATTTGGAAAATGATACTCTAATACTGTTCTGCAAAACGAATCTATTTCACAGTGAAATACGTTCTCCCACCCCATCCATTCAGCGGCCAGATCACAGGCACCAATGCCGCTGCAAAGTGAAGCGTGAGTAAATATATTTTTCATAACTTTCTAAAATTTCAATAATTACTATACAATAGGAATACATGAACTTTGCAGTTAAATGCTTCCTTTATTTTATCTTAATTGTACTTAGTCAAGATTTACACATCGTTTTTGTCAGCTCCAACCTTTCACTCCTCAACTCTTTTCCCTCGAAATCGCAAAACCATCTTACTATCTGACTACAAAACCATTTAAAACCCTGTCTAACAACTATTTAACTAATTTGTAGTCACTACTCACTACGCTTTTTTCATCTGACTATCTGACTACAAAAACCGTATTTATGGGCTTTATTCACCATCTCACTTTTTATCCCAACTTTTTGGATACCCTAATTCGTCTTCTTCCTTAATTCCTGGTTTACCCTCATTAATTGCAATATTCTCATATCCAGTTCTATTGTTGAGTTTTACAATCCAAACCCTTATACTAAGCCCGTTATCCCCTACCCTGGCCTGGGTTTGTTCAAATCCAAAATACCTTAGTGCCCTTCCCATGCGGCCAGCGTTGAGACGTATGCTACCCGCTCGTTCGCCAAAAAGTTCTATTAGTTGAGTCGCTGTTTTGAGTGCATAATCTTGATTTGCTTTGTCCTTTTCATAGTCAGATTTTTTTACCGGTGAAATGGCTTCTGCAACAATCTCCATTTCAGGAGTTTTGACTTGATATTTTCTATTTACTTGCTCGTTTTCCGATACATCAGATTTATCAAGCTGGTATTCAAATCCAGATTTCAGAAGCGCTAAAGCCTGAGCGTATACAAGATCAATATCAATCTCCCTTGAATAAGCAAAATCAATGGAAAGCACATCAAAAACCAACCAGCGAACTGATCCAGTAGTATCGGTCAGAAACTCTGCATCATTGGTACTAGCAACAAATGATGCAATACGTTGTGCCATTTTTGCTTTACGATCATATGGCCTTCTTACCTTCTCACAAGGCTTGGATAACATCGCCTTAAAATCATTAATCTCCTGGCGGCTCATAGAAGCCAATTCATCCATATTGATAATCAGATTTTCACCCAGGGCTATTCGCCCATCCTTATCCGCTTGTACATTTTCTATGAAATATTTGGATAATGTTGGAGGGCATAGAAACCTACAAAAGGTAGATTTTCCATCATTCTGACCACTTCGCAAGGTCAAACATTGCTTATTAAATGCCCCATCTATAGTGGCACAAGCAACTACTCTAACAATGTATTTTTTGAAATGATACAGCCACCGTTTTTGATCGGTAGTTTGAATATATCCAGCCAGTTCGCTTATATAGTCCTGGTCTCCCACCTCCCACTTTGGTAGGCTATCAAAATAGGTTTTAATGGGGTTGTAATTTTTAATGTATTTGCTTTTTAGAAGAGTTCGCAGGTTATCTATGCTGCAATTAATCCGATCCTCCTGCAACTCAATATAAAGGTCATTTTCATTAAGTTCTTCATAACTGTCTTCACCTTTTAATCGGTACTCAAAGTCATTGTTTATCAGGTTGAATCTAATGTCATATTCCCCCGCCAAATATTTTTTTACCCTTGTAAGCACTGGAGTATTCGTTAGTTTTCCATAAATGGCTTCTAATTGCCCATTACCCTTTTTATTGAGTACCTCAATTATTTTATCCATAATTGACTCCTCTTCATGTGAGCTGTATCCCCCTTTGGTCATAATTCTAGTTTCGTTTGTGTTTGTTGGTCAATTAATTAGTTTAGTCAGCATAGTCTTTATTCTCAGCACAACTCCCCTCCCACTCGACTTTCACACCATCCTTTCTTTTCTTCCCAGCAAAACCTACTGGCATTACCAGATAAATCAGCGGCAATAGGTTGATTGAACTAAGTAGTATTTTAGAGTTTTGCACCTTATAATATTTTATTATGTTTAGTTTATAGTTCAGGGATTTTCCTTGCTGGAGCATTTTCAATTAATCCCAGCGAATGCAAGTATCTCATCGTATCTGAGATATCAGCATGTCCACATTGGATTTGCACCGCAACAACATCCATAGTGGCTTTATAAAGAGCCACTACCCCTGTGTGTTTCCAGGAATACAGCGAAACGTTTCCGTTTCTTTCGTATCCTAATTCATCTAAAATAAGTCGGTGTTGTATCCTGAAATGGTCTCTCCCTCTTGGCTTATCTGGATTTGTCCTATGGAAAACGTAATGGCGTGGTTTTTTATCCTTAACCCATTCTTTGAGTGGTTTTTCAAATTTTTCAGGTATGGCCATGTATCTGTTCCGCCAGGATTTCCCTATTCGGGTGGACACAAAGATTTTCTTGTTATCAAAATCAATGTCATCTACCTTCAGGAGTCTAAGCTCCTTGGGTCGGATGAATGTGTAATAGAGAAATTGGATTACCATCAATTCTTCTTGCAGATGATTCTCGATGCAGTACTTTTTAAACTTTTCCCGCTCATCTTCGCGAAACGCACGTTTTGCCTCTGTCGTGTCTACTTTCGGCAGTTCAGAATCTACCCAAGGATTTTCCCTAACTATCTTCTTTTTTTTAAGGAGAGTGAATAAGCGGCTGATGTTTTGCCTATATCCTTTTCTTGTATTTCCGTGCCTCCTGAGTTGGTTCAAAAATTCTTGGGTATGAGCAGTTGTAATATCAGTAATGTCGTACTGCGCTAAAAGGACTCCTTTGTTGTCTTTCGTTTCCTTTAGCCACTGGCAAAAAGCGAACAAGTGACTTTTATACTGGGCAAAAGATCGTTCAGCAAGATTAATTTTATGCCCTTCAAGAACATTGATTAAATGCCTTTCAATTGTGTGATTCTCTCCTAAATCATCAGGAACATCTTTATAGACTTTACCTGGATCGTTGAAAGGATTATATCCATCTTTTAGTTGCTTAGTCCAATAGCTTTTTAGTTTTTTCGCAGCTTTTAATCGGGTGGCATAGTCATTTATGCTGTTAAGTCCTGCTTGTTTTTTGAACCGCTGCATCCTCCCAGTATCGGGGTTCCAATACCTGAAGTCCACATACCACTCTTTTTTCATATCCCCTCCTCGGTCGTGTATCTTAGGCATTGTTATCACGGTTATTTTTTTCGTTTTCCCCATTACTCTCTGATTTACAAGATTTTACAATCCTATCTCCTAAGATCAGGATTCGAGTATTTTACTCAATTATTTTATTACAGACTTATTACTTACTGATTATCAACGCTTTACGTAAAGCGAGTTAAGCTTTTTTAACTCACTTTTTATAACTACCTGATTATGAGTTATTAATAGTTTTCCCATTCAGTTCTTTTGCAAGCTTTGACCGACGTATCCTAATCGTGCTTTCTCCACATTTATATTTTTCAGCGATTTCCTTGTTAGAAAGCTTTCCTGCTAGAATATCGGGTTCAATCGCTTCCCAATCGAGTGATGGGCCACGCCCGTTTTTATATGGACTACTGGGCACTTTTTGCCCTTCCTGGCTTTCTTTTTCAGTTTTACCCTGTCTAATTGGCTCCACATTACTTGGCTTTAGGATTCTCTGCACTTCTTTTGGAATTTCGTAGCCCTGGAACTTTAAAATGGGCGTTTCATTAAGATTTTGAGGTGGTTCTTTTTCATTTTCACCCTGTACTTTTCCATTTTCAGGTTCTACTTTTAGCTCAGTAGGCTGCGTTTTTAGGGTTTCAGGCACTTCTTTTTCATTTTCAGGGTTTACTTTTTGAATTTGGGCAAGTACTTCTTTCTCTACCAAAGCTGCTATATCAATTTGGGCAGGTTCGTTTAACTTTTCAGGTGTTGCTTTTATCGGGGGAGGGGAGGGATTAAAATTTTGTAATAAAGGAATGGTGATTCCATAGTGTTTTAATTGATTCAGAAGGGTTAAAGTATCAATTGGTTGCTGTTGGTATGATGCTATAGTCGCCTCTTTGCTTTCAAGGCTCTTATACTGATAAAAGATATAATACCATAGCGTGATAATGCACAAGGATTCAATGATTACACTGGCGATAATAAACCCAGTAATGTATTCATCAGTACCCGAAGCATACTCCTTTAACTTTTGACCGTTTCCTTTTTTGGCCGCAGCTATTTCTTTTTCTTTTTGAGCACGGAACTTTCTAATATCCTCCTCCCAGTTTTGAAAATCGGCTTCTTCATCAGGAGAGAGATAGGTGTTTTTACCAACAGTGTTCCGAGCAATTAGGTCTTTTTGCTTGGCTTTGATCTCAGTAATTTCAGTATTATACTTTTTCTCTATTGCTTTTGTAGAAACCAAGCTGGGTTTTGACTTTCCCCTGGCCAGATTGACAACCTCAATCCCTCCATAAACAGTTGCAACTCCGCTTACAGCAATCAGCAATAGGTTTGTAGTTAAAAACCCAGGACTCACCCTATCATTATTAAGCTTCTCCTTTACCCAGCCCGTAAGGAGCCATCTTTTGATTAATTGCAGTATAGCAAGTACCACAAGAGAGATAATTGCCGCGATAAGTAAATTAGGGATAATAAATGCTGTGAGTAGGGTAGCACCACCTAAAACCCCGCTAGCAACGCTCAGGAAGTCAAAAAGCCAGCTTAATCCGTAGCAAAGCAGATGAAGGTTTCGGTATTTATTATAGAAAGGTTTCTTTTCAAAAAACTTCTCGAATCTCTTAAAGTCCTTCTTAGCTCTTTTGGTATTATAATAAGCATCTTCGCTCATCGTGTTATATTTTTTGATAGTTGTGTTGTTGTGTTTTGCAGGATAAAGACGGATGTTGAAACCGTCTCGGGAAAAATGGCTACCTTTGCACTGTAGCCATTACTTATTGTGATCGTTACATTGCACCCTCAGAGTCCGTCAAAACTTAGGAGGGTGCGTTTTATTTTCAGCTATAATCTAGAATACCAGCGTAAGTATTTTATCTTTTCGTCATACTTTCCACACCAATCAAGCTGATCTTTTATTTTTTCAAGGGAGTGCTCTATATCTAAATTATCACTCTCGTCTATTGCACTATGCTTACCCTCTTTCACCCTTGTAATCACCCTCACAAGCTCATTATAATGTGTGGCTATTTCTCTGATTACTTTCTTGTATTCTCCACTATCTATTATTAGCTCATCTTCATCCACACTTGGCTCATTGGATAATTTCAGAGGAACTTCAATCATTTGAGATTGAATTGTCTTCAGCTCATCAAGCACTTGTTTGTACTGAGGCTTAAAACTCGTCATTCGTTCGTGATCTTCTACAAAGCTTTCCAGAGGGTTTATTATGTAGGAGAGTTCATCTAGGTTTACAAGGATGTGAGCTCTTGTTCCAGTTAGCCCTACGGCACCCCTTATCGTTTTTAAGTGTTCTACTAGTTCCATAACTAATCCTCAAAAGTGATCTCCATTTTTATCGTGGCATAATCAGCCAGGATAGACTCTATTTTGTTGTGTGAAATGGATTTTCGTTTCAGAAAATCGTACCGCGCATCCTTGTATTTGAACTTTCTTTCAGGTGGAAGCTTTGGGTACACGTTGTCTAAGAAATGTTGGAAGGCATCTTCCAATGTGTCGAACTTTTTCATTGTTGTTTGTTTGGTGTTTAAAGGTTTGTAATCAATTGGTCTGGTGTATTTTAAGTCTAGTCCTGGTCTAGAGTACAATGCGTCACCGATTCTGACAGCATTTGATTGCTGTTTTAACTCCTCTGAGCCAGGGAGTCGTTCATTTGCTTCGCTCATTGTTATTCTTGATTTTTAGCGTTGATAAAACTTAATCTTCCAGAACCGAAGGCCCGTATTGACACGCCCCGCATTCGGTAGCGTTGCTGTGCATATCACCCCACATCGGGCGATGGCAGTACTCACAATAAGTGATTTTGTGATATCGGCGCTTACGTCTCTTCATAGATGGATAGAACACCTCTCCGCAATCGGTACAAAAGCTCAGGGTATTCTCATTTTCTACTTCACGAAAGAGTAGGGGTAGTTTTGGGTTAGTTGTTGTCATCGCTTTCCCTCTTTTCGATTGACACAAATTTTTGGAATAGGCTGCGGTAGTTTCTCATATCAGGAATAGAAAGCTCTCTATTACCTGACTGAATATTCAAAGCTTCCTTGGTATACTTAAACTCTAATGGAGTCAAATACATGTTATATCCCATTCCTGCTTTCAATTTAAGTGCATAGGCAAATGAATATTCTTCGATTAAACCACCTATGCTGACACCTTTTATTCCGCACTCATACGGAATACCCTCGAAGTCGCTCAGGCTAAAAGAACTAGATTGGACTCCTTGACTTAATAAGAAGTTGAATATCTCTCCCTCAGTCAGTATTTGACATCTCGGATCATTGTCTATTTCCTCAAGTGTGCAGGGTTCAAAAAAGCCTAAAAACTTATCTTTCAGGTATATTCTTTTATCATTTTCGTTATTTCTCTTCATAGTTTTAGGATTTTATTTTAGAAGGGTATTTTCAAGTTCTTCCAGAAAGGCAATTACCTCGTTTGGCTCTAGCTTTTCACTGTTTTCAATCTTTCTAAAGGCTTCGTCAATACTGAGTATTCCCGTGGAGAAAGCGCTTGCAATCTTGCTTTTAAGAGTTTTTAAATCTTCTTTTAGCAGGTTCTTATCTACTTCACCTTGCTTAAGGCTTAGGCCATATTTCAATGAACCCAAGTCCCTGACATAGCTACTTAACATACCGCCCATTTTCACCTCCTTTCTGACCTTTTATAACGGATTTATGAAGTTTTAAAAGCGTCTTTCTATCGCTATTATTGGCGACAAAAGCCGCGTAGTACATTAGAAAAGCGTTGAGTTGCTCATACTCATGCTGGGTAAGAGAAATAGTTACTCTATTTTCTTCTTCCTTTGGCGTTTCCTTGTACTTCACCCACCACGCAGTGTAGGGTAAATCTTCGTCTCCGTAGGTTTCTGGGGTGAAACCTAAATCCTTCAAAGCCGATTCAATATGCTTATGCTGCCATTCTGAAAGAGTAATTTTCTTCTCCCCAGGTGAAGGTGATTCAATGTAAAGGACTATATCAGGAAGTGACAAGACACAAGCCTCTTTGTCATTTTCGGGACTCAGGACTGGTTCGAAACAACTCGACACTAAGTTGCTGTAAAAGTCCTGGGTTTGTTCGCAAGTTGTTGTGTTATGCATTGGGGGAGGGTTGAGAGGTGGAACCATCAAAGTACTCTTTGTATTCGGGAAGAGCTAATGCTTTTTGCCATAACTCCAGTGCGACACTTTTAATGGACTCTCTTGGATTACCATTCTTTTTTCTTTGATGTACAATATCATCGATATCATTTTTGACCTCGGTTGGCACACCATGCAGATACATATTAATTGTTGATTCTTGCATATAGTTGCTATTTTTGTTATACGATTGCAATTATATGCAAATATTGTAATATAAAAAACATATATGCCATAAATGTTATAAAAAAAACTATATCGTTGCACAATTGATCAAATCAACAATAAAGTGGTATTTTGCATCATCATGGATATTTCAAAGAGGATAAAAACAATAAGGGAAAGCAAGAAAATGAGGCAAATTGATGTTGCTAACTATTTAGGCATGGAGCAAACTCAATACAACAGATGGGAAAATAGAAATAAGAAACTCTCCATCGATCAACTAGAACAAATAGCTGATGCACTGGGAGTTACGGTGAAGGAAATAATGTATGGTGAAGAAACCAATGAAAGCGAACTACAGATACAAAAAACAGATATAAAATTAAAGCAAAGGGATGAGCAGATTTCTGTAAAAAATCAAGAAATCGAGCGATTGGCAAAAGAAATTGAGTATCTCAAAGACAATAACAATAGATTACTATCTCTCTTAGAAAAGAAAGAAGGTATTGACAAAGAGGTTGAGGAATATAAAAAGGATATTTTATACTTATACGAACAACTCAAACAAAACGGCATTGAAATAAAGTCACGAGGGGAACAGGGGCTTGCCTGACTCTCGTTGCTGTCTTATTCTTTTTAAAATACCATCCTTTTCACTATCCTTATCTGGTTTTCCAACATAAGCCACCTTTAATCTATGTTTCAAACTGTGCGCTGAAATCTCTAAATCTTTCATATTAAGTTCAGGCAGTAACCTCTTGGCTCGTAAGTACGCAAGATAGATTACTAAGATACATAAGAGTACAACTAATAAAGCTAGTATCACATCCAAACGCATATCTGAAACCCTTTCACTTTCAGCTTCAGCTTGCTGAGATAAAGCAATGCTTTGCTGATAAATATTGGTTTGTATTTTGAAATATTGCTGCATATCACTTTTAGAAAGCTTTTGAGAGTTTTCACTTATGAGCTGGTTAAATTTTGCATAAGTAATATCTAATTGAGCACGTTGTCTCTTTGTAAACTGAATAGAAGCAGTAAGTTGTAAATACTTCGCTTGATTATGAAGGTTTGAATCGCCTAAATTTTGGGCTTCTACCAAATGTTTTTGAGCTTCCGAAATTTTGTTTTGCTGCAAATAACATTCTGAAAGGCTTAGTAGATATTCAGTCTTTTTATAGGGGCTTTGCTGCAAGTGAATAGCTTGCTTGTAAAAGGTAATTGCTGAATCTAGGTAATTGTGTTCCGCAAACATTTCTGCTTTGGCTTGTAAAAAACCAGCAGTAACCTGCTTATCTTTATCATGCTTTTTTGGTATTAAGGAAATAGCTTTATCGAAATAAATTTTTGCGCTGTCTAGATGCCCTGTTTTGGAATGAATTTTAGCTAAAATTCCTAAGCTATTATAAAGGTAGGGATGCTTACTCTTCTTTCTGTAAATTTTAACTTTTCTAGCATATGGGAGTGCCTTTTGGTATTCTTTAGCCTCAACATGTGTGTTTGCAATATTATTGTACACATATAGTTTGTTAATGGTATCTTCAGCAACCTCTACTGATTGATTGTATAAAATTATACTCTTACCATATTCTTTCCGTTTTTTGCTTATCAATCCCCGCAGAAAGTATGCTTTCCATAACTGACTCCCATTAGCCAATGTAAAAGCTTTATTAGAGTAAGTGTATGCGCTATCTAAATCACTATTGAGACTTTTAGAAGCTTTGTTATAATAAAAATCAAAACTTTCCTTTGGTTGTGCACTTGCATTTTGAGCTACAGTAGTATTAACTGATAAAATCAGGGTTATTAGGGTCGAAGTAATTAATCTGATCATTGCGTAATATAATTTAATACAATTTTGTTGGTCAAAGTTAGTTTTTCAAAAAAAAAGTTGAGGGTAAACCCTCACACTTTCGGGTTTTTGCCCACTAATTAGGCAAATACAATTTGTAATCAAAGTTTAATTTAAAAGTTCTAAATCATGATATTCAAATTCAAGAACGTTGCAAAAACTAAATCATCTAAGTCTGTCAAGCAGTTCAAGACTACTCATGTTGATTGTGTATTATCGCATGATGCACAAAGAAACGCAAAAGGAGGATGTTGTGATGATCCACCACCACCGCCTTGTGGTTCAGAAAACGCACCAGCATGCTAGTTAGCTAGCTAGTACAAGCACCAAGTACAGTTTTGCAACTTCGGTTAAGTAAATAAAAAAGCTGGGGGATTGCAGGCTGTGGATGCGTTGATAGAATAGTTATCCATTTTTCATCAATGCTTTGTATCCGAGAAAATGACATTTAACTGTTATTTTTTCGGTTTTTTAACATCCCCTTCAGTAACATAAATGCATAGCCCGCAAAAAAATGTCACGCCAGGGATTTTTTTTTTTAACTTACCACTATGAGTAAACTAGGCATTAATAATATATACTGATTTTTAAATCAGTAATGGAAGAAATCGATAAGGAATTTTAGAAGTTTTAAAGAAAGGATAGTTCGCAAGGTTAATACAGCAAAACGAGAAAAAATATTTCACCCTATTTCACATAAAAAAACCTAATCAAATTAATGATTAGGCCCTGTATAGTTAAAATATCTCCAATAATTCTTACCAACAACCGAGCAAGCCAGCAGCAAACCCAGCTATACCCCCTGCGACTCCTCCTACGACTCCGCCAACTAAAATTCCAATTGGCCCCGCAACAAAGGCTCCCTCCAAGCCAACACTAAAAGCACTTACTGCTGCGGCACCTAATGTAGAATAACCAACGCAACTCCAATATCCTGTCGTTCTACCTCCTGGTAATGTTTTCACATTCTCATGAACATATCTCATGCTATGTTCTAAAGCTACTACTTTGTGTTGAATATGCTTAAGCTCTGAATCAGGTAATGTAACTGACTGTAATTCTTTTGCAAAGTTCGTTAGATTTTTCTGAAACTCATCATGGGTAGTAGAATGTGAGACTACATTTTTAAGCTTATTGACTAACTGTTTGCCAGTTAGTGAAAAATTCATAGAATTAATCAAGCTATCATTTATCGTTACCCATTGTCCTTTATTTGATGCGTTGCTGGCAAGCCTATCAAGGTGTTCATCACTCATCTGATGTGAAGAACCAAAATGATCTACATGCACCTTATGACTTGCCTTTATAACATCTGATACACTTGCTGTAGAACCTAGCTTCTGAATTGCCGCTACATGGTGATCAAAGCTTGCATTCAGTTTTTTTCCAAACTCTTGAACATCACTAGGAAGAAAGTCGCTTGCAGTTTGCGCTTCAGTTGGATTTGCTTCTGTTTTCTTATTATTACAAGAAGCTACTATAAAGCATAAGGTTATAGTAAAAAAGAGATTCAGTATGTTTTTAGTGCTAGTTTTCATTATTCAGGATTTTTACAAAATATTTTACATCTACTCTATTCAGGCTTTTCGAAGGCCGCCTTGTAAATCAAAAATAATAGTAGCTACTTGATGGGTGTTCTTTGTTTACACTTCAAAACTAAAAATTAGCTGATTGAAGAAATATATCAGTATATGACACTATGGAAAAGAGAAAACCAAAAGGAGGCTTTGAGAACCGGTCCGATGTCAAAGCCTTGAAAGCTCTGGGTTATTTCATTTTTTACCCGTTCGTATGGTCCTGGAAGAAAATCCGCACCTGGCGCAAGCGCCGCCAGGGGGAAGAAGAAGATTTGAGTAGGCATTTGCCTAGGAGGAAGTAAGTGAAATAACTTGCAATATTTTTCCTTATACAAGTCTCTTATCTTTAGTGCGACCAAAATTAAAACTTCATTGCCTATGCACAAGTCAACACTTGAACAACAAGATCAAGGGGAAAAATCTATTACCCAACGTCAAGCAAAAGCCTCAAAAAGAGACTCCCAAAATAGTTCTTACCAAACCCGTGAAGGCAAGCTTGGCCCAATTCAAACAAAACAAAAGCCCATACAAGCTAAACAACGTCCTATACAACGGAAATCATCCACAGACTCCGGGGAAGTAATTCAATTAATGAATGAGGAAAAAAAACAATCTACCTATGTTCCTCCAAAGAAACCAATGACCAAAGAAGATAGTATGAAATTGCTGGGGATTAAAACCGATTTACAGTATCAACTTTATAATTGGCTAAGAACCGAAGACTTTTCCTCAGTCAAATTCACAAACGAGGGCTACAAGAGTAATTACCGTACCTTTCTATTAGATAAAAAGATCACAATAGATAATAGTACTGTACATGAAGTTCGGATGAATGTGCATCATCCAGATGATTACGATAGTGCTTTGGGTAGCATCTGGGTGTGTAAAGTACAAAAGCGAAAATCAGATTTAGACGCACAAACTAATCCGAATTATTACGAATTATTCAAGCTTTGGAAAAGTCACTATAAAACAACAAAAAAAGAAACTGAAGAAGAGGAAGAAGAGGAAACAACCACAATTGGACAAAGTAGTTTATCAATCCCAAAACCACTACTAGTTAAAGATAAAGAAAGCTCTGAAAGTAAAGTTACCCTGGAAGAAGCACCCTCTGTTAGCGAAGAAGACATCCAAATACTTTCCAAAGATGTCGGGTATAAAATTGATGGTGTTGTAAAAGGGATTGAAAAGGTTTATCTATATAACTTAAAAGATGTTCGCATTGGTAAAACAGGTGAAGAAACACGACAAGAAGATGATGATATAGATTATAAAAACAGCAAAAACAAAGCCTTATATCTAGCACTTAGATCACATCGTGATCAAGTAGAAGATAATACTCAAATATTGAAAATAGCTATGGAAAAAGCTACAGATCTGTCTGAAAAAAAAATAGGGCTAACAAAATGCTTAAAATCACTCAATGAACAGATAGAGGATTTAAAGTATCTATGGGAAATTCGAGAAAAATATTATGATAATATAACAACGCCTTTTTGGTAGAAAGTCCTCCTTACTTTTAAAGTTTCTCCTAGCCACGTTATTGCTAGGAGAAAACTTTAGACATAAGATATAAACTTAATTTTTGGACTTTTTAGTATCTTTCTTTTCGCTCTTGGAGTTACCTAACCCAAGGCTTCTTTTGTTCAAAAAGTCGTGCAATTTTTCACCTTCTTTGACTAATTCAGAATAGTCACTAAACTGGCTATCATCAACATAGTTTTGGAAAGTTTCATAAAAACTAGTCATTTTTATGGAAACTTCTTCGTCAGCGATTAGTATGCTAGCACCAAAATACAAGCTTCTAAATTTCTTAGCAGCCTTTAACATAGCGAGTTTATTATTAGGATCTACTTCAAGAATTTCACCTATGGCATAACCCACTTTAGCATATTCCTTTCTTTTGTCTAGCCAAATTTTTTCATCTCTCTGAATTTTATCCGTTTCAGCTAGCTTGTCCATTTCTAACTCCTTTGTAGCTATTTGCCCCTTGTTGAATTGCCATATACCCACAAATATAGATGCTATCGTGAAAACCAATGCAGTCCACTTGTGAAGAGTATCGTAAAAATTGTGTTCTTCGTCAGTCATAAGTTTGCAGCAAATAAATGTATTGATCCTTATCAACTCTTTTCGCATTATCGGGTTGTAATACTAAGAAAAACCTTTTTTTACCATCACGAAAGCTTTGCTTTTTAGAACAGTTAATTTTATAAAAAACAGGTTTTTTATTAGGCAAACTTAATTTTATTAAATCCGAACCGTTTTGATAGCAACGACTCATTCGAGATAAAACAGGATGGTTTCTAAATTTTTTCCTTCCTATTAACCACAACGAGATAGCTTCCCGTTCTCTTAACCTCTTTGCTCTATATGGTGATAACTCTTTTTTTATTCTTTTTTGCGTTCGATCCTTAGGTGGATAATTAACGCGATCCACCACATCATCTTTCATCTCTTTTTCTATCAAATCATATAATCTATTTTCAAAACTCTGCGAATTTATATAATACCCCTTCCTCACTACAATATCACCTTTTGATGACACCTCCCAAATATTTTCAATTAAATCTTCATCATTACTATACTTTTCTTGGTGTAGTCTATATATTTGAGTAACATTAATCCAGTTGTTGGAAAGAAAATTATCACTAATATCATCAGAGTACCACCGTGTTAAAGGTTTGAAAGAGGGGCCTGGCCCTGGTTCTTGTTCTTCAAGAATGTTAACACGATCAAAATAAAGTTTTCTATTCTTAAGGTTCGTTTTTGACTTCCATTCCAATTTCTGTACAACTATACAGTTATACACAGTAAAGGTTAGCAGAATTAAAATTAGTGCAACTAAGTACTTTGGATTTAAGGATTTCATTGTTATTTGACTTGCAAAGAGAGAATTAAACCGACATTATTTTCACGAAGAATCCCTCAAAAATTGTACATTTCCTGTTTTTATCAATAAAAGCCGTGATAACTAATTTTGACACCAGCCACTATTCAGCGAATTATCCCGCCTCTCTCTTGTATTTTTCAATCTACTTTCCCTATATTGCACTCACTATCTAATAATGAAGATACTCCATTCTTTATTTATTGCTTATTTCTTGTTGATTCACACTTTAAACTCTGGCATATTACATTACACAACCTTTTAAGATTGTGATTGATATGTTGTTTTAGATGATAGAATAAGAGGATTTAGGCCAATAAATGGGAATGGAGTATTTGTGCTTTAGGACCTTTTAAAGGCAACGATAGTAAAACTTAAAAATTTGGCATTTTTAAGTTTTGTACCTTTGTAAATAGAAAATCAAAAGCATTTGGGAAGTAGAGCTGACCGCTCCTAAATCTGTTTAATATTGAAGAATCTTGTCAGCCTCAGCTAGTTTAGTTGAGTGATTCCTTCAGCTCACGTTCTAAATAACAGTAAAATGAAGTTCATTTTATTATTAAGCCTGGTGTTGAGTATCCTGAACAATGGAGCCAATTTAACAGGGATGTTTTTTAGCTGGCTTTTCAAGCGTAAAAAACGAAAGAATGGGAGCAAAAAAAACCGATAAGAAATAATTCTTATCGGCGGTGTATATCTAACCTTTCAAAGCTTGGACACGGAGAAAGGTGTTGATAGTCTCATTTAAAGTTCCATCACTCATCAATGGGTGATGGTTTTTTGTTTTTTGAAAAAAGGAACCCTAAAACCAAGGTTTATGGTTCTTTTACATTCCAAATGTAATATAAATTTCGCACAAAAATCTCATGTTAAGAGACAAACTCTCCTCCTCAGAACTGAGGAATTTATTTCAAAAGAAACTAATCCTCAGTTTTAATGACCTTATCTAAATAATGACAACTTCTTTTAGCATTGCTAATATTATTGTATATTACACTTTACTTTATCGAGATTTATGAAAGATTATCTTCTGTTTTTGTGAAATAGATTTAAACTAGTATATTTCCTTAACTTTTTTTAATCTATCCAAAATCAATCATGAGTAAAGAATTTTTTGAAAAACCCTTTGATGAAGGGACATTAGTAAAACTTCAAATGTATGAAAACTATGTAAGAGAATGGGTTCCAGTCTTCGTTTCAAGGCAAAATTTACTAGTTCCTACTGTAAATATATTCGATTGCTTTGCAGGAGTTGGATATGACTCAGAAGGTATAGAAGGTAGTCCTTTGAGGGCGATTAAGATTTTAGAGGAATATAAAGATTTGCTAAATCGCTCTGATTTATCAGTGCACCTTTATCTTAATGAGTATAAGCTTAAATATTACAAAAAGCTTAAGCATAACATCCAGTCGACAGAATATAACAAAGATAATCTTAAGATAGACGTTCTTAGGAATGATTTTCAAACCACCTTTAATACTTGGAAGCCTAAAATGAAGGATTCCGCAAATTTAATATTTCTTGATCAATTTGGTGTGAAGCATATAACAAAAGATGTTTTTCTTGACCTTGTTTCTATGCCAATGACCGATATTATATTTTTCGTTTCTTCTTCTACTTTTGGAAGATTTAGTGAAGATCCTCATATACAACAAGTACTTGGATTATCACCTCAAGAAGTTAAGAACACTCCTGGCTCAAAAATCCATAAACTTGTTCTTGATCAGTACAAGTCATTTATACCAGCAGAGAAGAAATATTACTTAGCACCTTTCACAATTAAAAAGGGGACTAATTATTACGGGTTAATCTTCGGGAGTAATAATGAATTGGGAATTGAAAAGTTTTTAAAAGTTTGCTGGGATCAAGATGAAGAGAGAGGTGAGGCCAACTTTGATATTGATGGTGATAATTTAACCCCATCTACCCCTTTATTATTCCAAGAAATGAATCAAGCAAGTAAACTAAACTTGTTTGAAAATGATCTGAAAAAGAAGATATTAAATCAAGAGTTAAAAAATGATTTAGAAGTATATAAATATATGCTTGATAATGGTTTTTTATCTAGACATGTAGCCCCAACAATAAAACAATTAAAACAAGATGGAAAGATAAAGTTGGATAGCCCTTCTTTTGCCTACTCAACTGTAATAAGAAAAAAGAACAGAATTCCCAAACCAATAAAACTTCTATAATATGGCACAATCAAACATAGAATGGACAGAAATGACTTGGAATCCAACTACAGGATGTGACAAGGTGTCTCAAGGGTGTAAATTTTGTTATGCCGAAATAATGTCAAAAAGGCTTCAGGCTATGGGTGTAGAGAAATATAAAGACAATTTTGAAGTAAGAGAACATATAGATGAACTAAAAACTCCTTATACCTGGAAGAAATCAAAAATGGTTTTTGTCAATAGCATGAGTGATTTATTCCATAAGAATATCTCTCTGAATTTCATACAAAAAGTGTTTAAAGTGATGAACGAAAACCCTCAACACACTTTTCAGGTACTTACGAAAAGAGCGGAGAGGTTAGCTGAATTATCTGATCAATTAAAATGGTCACACAATGTCTGGATGGGAGTTTCTGTAGAAAATCAAAAAGTTATTAATCGCATAAAATGGTTAAGGCAAACTAAAGCTAGAGTGAAATTTTTATCTCTTGAGCCTTTGCTTGGACCTTTACCAAACTTAGATTTAGAAGATATTGATTGGGTAATAGTTGGAGGGGAAAGCGGGCATACTCCTAGACCTATGGATGTTGATTGGGTCTTGGATATTCAAGAACAATGCAAAGTTAATGATGTTCCGTTCTTCTTTAAGCAATGGGGTGGGAAAAACAAAAAAAAGAATGGGCGGGAATTGAATGGGAAAACTTACGATGAAATGCCTGGAATGGAATTACAAATAACTTCCTAAAACATATAAATAATGAATATAAAAGTTTATAATGAATTCCAAAACTACTCCTTAGAATACGACGAGAAAATAATCACAATACCCAAAAAAAAGATAGAAAATAAAGGTGGTATTGTCGATTTCTTTGATAATTATGGGTGTAGTATATCGCCTGCAAGCATAGTGAATATAGCAACAATAAAAAACAATGCGAATCAAAAATATTACACTCCTAAATGCAGCCAATCTAAGTTTTTGAACATATTCTCAAGGATCAGACTTGAAGTATTTAGAGATGCTTTTTTTGATTCTCTTATAAATTCATATAAAACCGCTAAAGAAGGAGAAGTTTCTTTTGATAATTATGACATATTTGGGAAAAAAGAAATTTTGGACAATTTCAGGGAATTCATTGATATTGACATAAATCTCAATGCCAGTATAGACAATCTTTCTAAAATACAAAAGTTGATCAGAGAAGGAGGACTCATCGATCAGTTTTCCGAAAAATCAAGTGGTGATATTCAAGACCGAATTCTTGAGGATTTAGATAGAGAGTTTGGAACAGGTGACAATTTAGATGAATTACAACAAAAGGCAGGCGAGGAATTATATGATAAAGAAACTTCCCTGGAGAATGACTTGGAGTTCTTGTATGGGTTAATTGAATCTAACTTAGATTTTTAAATAGTTTACATGACAATCTGAGCATAATACGCAGGTTGTCATGTAAAATTCCTTCAGTTAAAGACTGCAACTCCTCCTGTTAATTGAAGGTACAAGTCTATCAACCTTTCTCTGAATAATCCATCATCAGGATTAAGTTGGTCAATATGATCAGTTTTAACTAAATAATAATAGCTACAAACTGTAAAAGCCTCAAATTCAACTTGTTGAGAATAATATAATAAAGGATTGCTAGGATCATAAGGAATGTGATAATCAGGCCAACCTTGTAAAATCTTATAATCGGCAACTTGAAGATAATGAGTAAGTTCATGCACAACAAGAGACTTACCAAAAAAACCTTCATCTTCATTCTTTGGCTTAAGAAGTAATTGTCTAGCTCTAGGATTTAAAGCAATTGTAGGGTCTTTATAAACTCTTGTTTCAGGGTTTTCCCAATCATCTGCTATATTCCAAAAAAATGCGCCCAAATACTCTGAGCCTTCAACGTACTTAATATCACCATCCTTTTTATCCCAAAAGGATGTTCTAATATTTATATTAAGCAGGTCCATAATCTTAAGGGTCTCTACAAGTAATTCAGATTTAATCTCTTCTGACAACATTTTATAAATTGTTTTGGTAAATGAATCAATTATGATAACAGTACACCTTTACTCAAGCTTGCTTTACCCATTTCTTTTTTTTGTCATTTTATGACTTAGCATTTACTATTTTAATAATGTCAGTTAATTTTTTAGTATCAGGTGGGATTGTTTTATCAGAAATATACCCAGTTTTGGTTTGAGAGTATATAGTTTTTGCAATTTCCAGAACCAATAGATTTCTCGTCGCTGAATCTTCTTTGTCAATGGATTCCAAAAATAAAAATGAACTAGCCAATGCTTGTTTTCTCTGTATATTAAGTGCTGCAAGATGATTGTTTATATTATATTGTTTTGCGCAGAAGTTAATCACAAAAAGAAGAATAGAGGCAGTAAGGAATCTAGCCAGTATCCCTTCAACAAGATAAACTTTCTTCTCAATATCATAAACCTTAGGACCTAATACAGAAAAGAGAACTAAAACCAAGATAAATAGTATGACAGAACTAATGCCTCCTATTAATGCTCTTGAAGCCACCTTTTTATATTTTTGCCCCTCTTCTTCAAACACTTTTGCATAAGATTCCGCAGTCATATTAACTGCTTGATCTCTTGCCTTAGCAATAATTGACTCCAATTCTTGTAAACTTTGCCTGGCTTTATCTTCAATTTGATAAACATCAGATTCTATGTCTTCAAAGCTTAGAATTGCAGTATAATTTAGGAGACTTGCATTATCATGATTAAAGAACTTAGCATAGTAAGTTGTAAAGTTTTGTTCAAGGTTTTTAGGATCAGAGTCTCCAAAGATTACTCTCAAATGATTATTTATAAAAGTAGTGGCCTCATTCCTTAGCCAATTTTCTAATCTGTGAGGGATTTCTACCTTATCAGCAACCCTGAACATATGCTGAAACATTCCATACAGAACAATAAGTTCATCAAGCTTCTTTTTACTCTTAAGCCTCAACGTAAGTTTCTCTGAATATTTATCATCCGTGGGATCAAGTTCTTCAAGATTCTGAATAAGAGAACTGTAATTTGGCATAGTTGATATTATGTTTTATTTTTCCGAATATACTATAATGAATTATTTCTAATCCATTTTCGTAAAAAAGATATTGCTGGCTAAAAGATACAATTATGTCGGTCTACAAAAACAACTATTTAAACACAGAAAAAACTTCTTCTTTAAGTGCCTCCACCTGGCTTTCCCGTTGGTAGACCTTGCTTGAATTAATCACATTCTCTAAATATATTTTATCACGTCCACACACTTGTATTTGTGATTTAAGAACAAGCAAAATATCAAGTTTCTTTCTAAGGCGTTTATCAGATTTAGATAAGCTCAGTTTTTTGCCATTTGAATAGTATATAGTTTTATTACTAGACACAGGAAAGATAAACTCAGAACAAAATATGTCATCAATATCCTCATTCCTAACAATTACTGGCATATCCCCAGTAATATTATGACCTCTATCAATTCCACAAGACCAATGCTTGTAATCGTAATTACCAATGTTTTTTTGCATTTCCCAAAGCGGAGATGCAAGACGAATTATATCAGTAAAAGCACTCAAGGATTTTAATTTATTTATGAGTTCTTCTGGTGCTGTTTCACCTGTTTCTTTATGTTTAATTTCAATGCCTAACGATTTTAAAGAGGAGTTTTGAATTTTTTCCTGTGCCCGAGAATCATTTGAGGGCACTCTCCAGAATGTAGTTGCAAGAAACTTATACAGTTCAGCAGCATCATCAATGCTTAATTGTTTAGACTCTCGAATTCGTTTCAGAAGTAAAGCTGCGCTATGATCTAACACTCCAAATATCTCTGTTTCAATGAAGTCTGTCTTCTCTCCATTAATTGTATGTGTATTCCTGTTTTTTTCTAGAAAAACATTTTTAGGAACTATCGGAGTATCATAAAAACGATCTTGTTTTAGATCATAGACAAAAAACTTATTCTCCTTA
Organism: marine bacterium AO1-C; assembly: GCA_001890965.1. GTDB lineage: Bacteria > Bacteroidota > Bacteroidia > Cytophagales > Microscillaceae > Microscilla. The sequence continues at coordinate 224,251 of MLAY01000012.1, forward strand.
TTCGTAAATCCTTTAAGAAAAAATTGTGGGATGTAATGGTGTCGTTTTGATCTACTCATCTTTATAATAATTGATTTTGTATAACGAATATAGCCATAATTAAGGGAAAAAACCATAAAAATGCTATCAAAATTAACATTGTTAAGACATACAATACAAAGTGTCGTTTTAAAAATTTAAATTGCTAGCATGAAAGTAATCATCGCAGGAAGCAGAGGTTTTAACGACTATGAAGTATTGGCCAAGGTTTGTGACTATATGTTACAAAACCAGGATAAGTCTGAGATTGAAATCGTGAGTGGCACCGCCAGGGGTGCCGATCAATTGGGGGAAAGGTATGCAGAAGACAGAAACTACAAGATCACTAGGTTTCCAGCCGACTGGGAAAACTTAGGCAAAAAAGCGGGGTATGTTCGTAATGCTCAAATGGCCGAATACAGCGATGCGTTAATCGCTTTTTGGGATGGTGAGAGTAAGGGCACTCTTCATATGATTAACTTGGCTAAGGAACACGGACTGAAAGTGAAGGTGCATAGGTTTGGTGAACAAATAGAATAAACCCAAAAGGCTAAATAAATTACTTTTATCCAGCCTTTTGATCTATTAACCATCATCACCATTCTCCGCCCCTTGCTCCAATTCAGGAGGTGGTGTTCCACCTTTAATAGCACTCATTTCATCCTGATTAAGAGTGTTTTTTATAAATTTCTCTTCGTTCATAATTCTATCTTTAGTTTTCTAATGCTACAAAGGTATGCTATCAAGCCACAATTGACTTGGGCATATCAGGCAAATAGTAGGGTGTATCAACCAAAATCTGCTATATTCAAATATGAGCCAACCCAAGGAAGGTGACGAGTTTAAAATAATCTGCTTCCACTGTCAGGAAAACACTTTGCAGCACTACCTCAGGTCTGAAACTTTTAATATAGAGGTGGACGGTCAGGAAATCCCAATGACGGATTCCTGGTACTTCTGCACTGCGTGCAGGAGGGAAAATAAGGTGGAGGATATATAGGACTTTTTTCGTAAATTGTTGCTTCAATTTTTAAATTCAATACCTATGCTTGAAAACATCACAACCCAAGATGCAGAAAATATTAATAAGCTACTTGAAGCCTCATATCAACACAAACTTAGAAACTCAAGTAATCCATTTCTTGGCCGACATATGAGACAGGTTCTAGATATTGGAAACGCCCCTGACGATAAGTTTTATTTAGAAAAGCTTCTTCGAGCCATTCAAGAAACCTTAGGTGACCGTTTCCTTAATACCAAGATTATTAAAACGCAAGGTCGTAATACTACCGAAATCAGGATAACTAGTGATGGATTACTAAACGAATTTTTGGAAAGGGGAGGTTTTGTAAATGTTTTGAACCAGGAACAAGAAAGGAAAAAACAAGAAGAAGAAGATAAACAAGCAGCCGACAAACTTGCAAAGCTTGACTTAGAAATCAAAGAACTACAAAAGGATGATTTGGTATATAAAAAAGGTATGCAAGCATTGGAGAAAAAAGTTAAGCAACTGCAAAATGATGATCTGGTATATAAAAAAGGTATGCAAACATTAGAGAAAAAGGTTAAATCGCTCCAAAAAACAAACTTATATATGAGCATTGGATTAGCTGTTGCTACCGCTCTAACCCTAGCCTTCAATTTTGGTAAGTTACTGGCTATATTAGGGGTATATTAAAAACATTGGCTACAGAATGGATAAAAAAATTACATAAGTGGTATCAACTAACAGTATTGTTTTTTGAGTTCCCATAAAAACTATTAAATTGCAGCCCAATAGAAAAAGCAGTAGCACCTTTGGACGAGAATACTACTGCGGTTTTTATTAATTGTTGCATGTTGATTTACTACGATAATACAACACCCAAATAATAATGATTGAGGCATACTCCAATATGCCAATCTCAGTGCTGGGAAGTGCAATATAGAACAGCCAACCTAAATGAGAGAACGAAATTGCTTGTTTGGAATAATACGAATTTGCCCTTTCTTTTCTCTCTTGTGCTGTCCCCTCTTCTCCACTTATTTTTTGAGCTTTTCTTCTTGCGGAAAATATTCGGTATCGCTGAAATGAATGGCACATTCCAGCAAAAAAGAGACACCCTGATGCTAATGTCATATTGACTGGTGCAATTGCTGCTCCCAATAGTGTTGCAATAGAGTCCATCCCAGTGCTTTCTTTATGTTGAGCTAGCAACTTGTCATCATCTTTCAGTTCTTTGTCTAACTTCAGAGTCGCAGGTAGAGCAAGAAGTGCAAAGCATGATAACTGCGCGTCAAAGATAAAAGCCTGTGAATAGTCACCTGCCACAAAAGCTTGCAATGCCCTCATTAAAGCAACCATTCCAGCTGCTACATAAAGAAGATTGCTAAATACTGGTCCTTCTACAGAATTGCTTGGTGGCCTTGCTCGCGTATTTCGCAAAGGTGAGTTGTGAGATGAATGTGGGTTGAGACTTACTAATTTTGTTTTTTTTTCCATATATGTAATTTTTTAGTTCTAATTAGGAATATACCTATTACTATATTATTCGTTTAAAACCTCGAAAAGGTTGGATTTTAACGTTTTTTGCTAGTTATAATTTGATAAATGTGTTCTTTTTAAAATAAAATTTGCTTGTTATTGCAGAGGTAGGAGTAATTATGTAAGGCTTGATTATAAAAAAATAGATGGCAAATAATAAGCAAACCTTTGTTTGATCAGTATTGAGGCGCGAAAGCGTCTTTTTTTATGTTTTCCCGAAAAATGTATGACAATGTATTACACTTATAAAAGTAAATTGATATATTTGTATGACAACGTATTACAAACATGAAGAAAAACAAAACGCAATTTAGTGTTAGGCTGGACGAGGAAAAAGTCAAACACTTGATGACATTACTAAACTTGGACTCCAATACAGATCTTTTTACAGCTGCTCTGTTGGCCCTCGAAGAGAAGGTTGATGGGGTTATACATGGAATGTCAGAATTTCAAAATAGGTTGACATCAAATATACAATATCTAGAAGCTCTAGACTTAAACACAGAAGGGATAGATAAACATCAAAATGAGTTACTAGATTTCTATTATACCTGCCTTCGGAGTTTTGAAGTCTTGGAACTTTATCGGGAAAAGTTTACCAGTGATAAGCTGGATAATGAACAACAATAAATAATCGTATCATTCAGAAATTCATTCATCAAGAAAAAATAAAGCCATGATAGATCAAATAATTAACGGAGCCTCAACAATGGAGGAAGGGGATATATTGGAACAGATTGCTGAAAACCTAAATCAAAAAGGAGAGGCAAACAAAGACTACCAAGTTGATGGAGATGAGTTGATTGAATATACATTAGATGAGTCTGAGGAACCTGTTTATTGGAGTTTAGGTGGAGTGAATGGTGATGTAGTTCAACTTCATTGCTAACCTGGGTCATTTTCGCTCAAACAAAAAAGGCAGTAGTGACCAAGCTACTGCCTTTTTATTTAAGGGGGAAAATACATAACTAATTGGTTCACAATCAGGATAGACAAAGATAACCCAAGGCCACACCTATTTATCCCCGACTCTGAGGATATTAGGAATAATCACGAGGTGGGTTTGTGAGTATATCTTGTTCATCAAAAGCAACGGTTTGTTTTTCAATTAAACCTAATTTCGAAGCTAACGAACTTGGTTTCTTTAAAAGGTCAGGGCTACTATCTAGAATCAATAATTGGGAACCAGTCAAATTATAAATCGCAAATTCAGTTTTTTGCTCCTGCCTCACTTTCACAAACAATAAATATCCAGCCAATACAGCTAATTGAGGTATTTTTCTTACCCCCCAAGCAAAATCATAAAGAGTTTTCTGAATATCTATCTCTTTCTCTGGTTCTACCAGTTGTAAATTAGCATTGAGTTGATTAGGTGTATCTCCTGTTTTAATTTTTTTTGTTTCTGCTTCTATCCTATCTATCTCTGCTTTAATTTTTCTATTCTCTAATATTTCTTTTTTATCTCGTGTTTTAGCCCTTTTAAGAGTTAAAGCATTATTTATTGCCACACTATCAGCCTCTTTTTCAGCTTTACGGGCTTCTGCTTCGGCTTTCCTAGCTTCAGCATCCGCTTTCCTAGCTTCTGCATTCGCTTTATAGCCCTCAGCCTCTGTCTTCTCTACTTCAGAGTAGTTTTTACCCACAGCTTTACTTAAAAAAATATCTAATGACTGTCTAATTGTCTTAAATATTTTTTTCGAGATTTGTTTTCTGTGATTATGTGGCATAACATCAACTGATTTTGAAACCTAAATCATTGAAAAGATTAACAATAGCCCCTTTAGCCTCTTCAATAGCCTCTTTATTCTCAGTATCAAGGTAAATATCTAAAGGCATTGTATTTTCTGTTTTTTGAATTCGGTATTGAGCAGCTACTTCCTGCACTTTATTTTCTTCATATGGCCTCCTTCTTTTCATTACTGTTTTAATCGGTGTGCCGACCTCCCAAAAGCTGTAAATTGCATTGGTTTTAACCTGAGAGGATGTATATGTTTTATCAAGATCACTTGAATATGGAATTTGAAGATTCCTAAGTTGACCTATCTCTAGTGGTAGAGAGGTTGTTTTGGAGTACATTAAATTTAAACGTTGAAGATTTACAAGTTGACCTATTTCAGGAGGTAAGGAGGTAACGCCAGAACGGCTTAAATCTAAATACTGAAGGTTTACAAGTTGGCCTATTTCAGAGGGTAGAGTAGTACCGCTATAACGGCTTAAATCTAAATGCTGAAGGTTTACAAGTTGGCCTATTTCAGAGGGTAAAGTAGTACCGCTATAACGGCTTAAGTTTAAATATTGAAGGTTTATAAGTTGGCCTATTTCAGGGGGTAATATAACAAGTTTAGTTCCCCTTAAGAGTAATTCTTGAAGTTTCGTAAGCTTACCGATCTCTGGCGGCAACACAGGAATATCGGCAAAACTTAAATCTAAATGTACAAGATTTATAAGATTGCTTATTTCTTTAGGCACATTGCTAATGCCAAACCTCAATATAAGTTTTTTCAGATGTTTTCTAACGTTAATAAGCCCAGGATCTTTAAGAAATAAATCTAACTTGTCTTGGTCAGTAAACTCCAGTTCTTCCTTTTGCATAACATTCCGTTTGACTTTTTACAAATTACAAAATCAAATGGAAAATCCCACCTATAACAAAATAAACAACCTTGCAAAAGTTTAGCATCAAAAAAACCTCCTTGTTAAAAACAGGGAGGTTTTAGGTTTAATTTAAAAAGCGAAATAATATGGCTGTATTTACTTTCCTTTCTTTAGCTCAGTCCATAAAAGAAGAGCCTGTAATCCAATCAGTAGCAGGGACAAAAACACATCTTTTGCCTTTGACTTTTTCAAGGATTCCACCTCTAAGCGAAGCTCTTCATAGTCGTTTTCCAAAGGCTTATCTTGCATCGGAGCATGTTCTTGTTCAAGAGCCTCTACACGTTTGTTTAGTTCTCTGTACCCTACACCTTGCGCATTGGGGAACATTCTTTCTAGTGAATAAGCACTCTCGAGGCGCAAGCAATACTTTTGCAATTCCTCATAAGACATTTTGTCTTTGACTGCTTTTTCAGTCTTTGACTCCTTAGCCTGGTTTTCTTCTATTTTTTCAGTTTCGTTTCCTTTAGACATAATTAGTTGAGTTATTATTTTCTTGTTTTTAACCAAATAAACATTCCTATTACTGCTAAAGCAGTACCGCCAGCAACCCAAAGAGCTAATTGACTAACCTTATCCACTCTCCCGATCCACTCAAAATCGTGAGCTTGTTGCTGTTTAATACTTGATACCTGAAACCCCATATCAGCCTTTGTAGGGTCGCCATAAGGCACTCGTTCGTTTTGTATAGGGTCCATTAGCTTGCCATTTGCGCAATTATACCATCAAGTTCGCCTTGGCTGTAGATCGGCGCATCTGACCCCATTTCGTCCCTTAACGCACTTGAAGTCTGAGCACCCCAAACTCCGTCCAGCGGCCCCGGGTTCTGATCTGCACTTACGAGTGCTTGCTGGAGCTGTAATACCGCTGGGCCACGACTACCTCTTTGAATTGGGAATCCTACTTGTGGCCTTGGAGGTGAATGGAAAGCCGTTTTCTTTACCTTCGTAGTGTTGGGCTTTGCGGGGTTACCTGAAAGTGAAGGCATCACTATCATTCTTTGCCCTTGCTTTTTACTAAGAAGGAAAACAAGCGCCCCACCGCCCAAAACGGCCAAGAGGATTAGTAAATTCTTGTTATTCATAATTTTTGAACTAGTTGAAAAATTGCTCTAATAACACTGTTTTGAGTAATAGGTACAACCAAGCTCCTAGTGTAGGATTTTTTGATATAGGTGGGAATATGAGGCTAGGGTAATAGAAGGGTGTTTTATTGTTTGGTAGGGCGTTTGGCATAAAAAAAGGATGTAGCAAGTGAATTGCTGCATCCTTCTCATTTGGCTGGCTATGAGAGGTGCGTAACTTTAGAAGTTTTTTTAAAAGAAAATAAATATCTAAAGGTTACTTATTCTTAGGATTGAGGATATTTTGGAGTAATAAAAAAGGAAGCTTTTTTGCTGGGGAGAAAACAGACAAGCATTATTTTTTAAAAATATAATTATTCATCTGTTTACCAGAAAAAAATAACCTATTTGTTTTATTGACAATAACATTAGTCGCCATAAAAGACTTATTAGTTAAAAATACTTCATTCCCCCAGTAATTAAGTACAACAGGCCCATAACCTTTATTTTCCTCAGTCGAGTTTTCAAAAGTAAAAACTCCATCAGCTGTTACAATATTTGAAAAGTTGAAATTACTAGCTGTATTTAGTTTTTTTGCTTTTTTAACAAATGCTTCTGCGCTTTTCAATACATAATAACGATTAATGTAATACAATTTTACCCTGTCATTTTTAGCTAAAAGCTTTTCAATTTCTTTTTGATCATCTGGATTCAATTCAGCAATTTTTTTTGCTGGGTTTTTTTCAGGGTCTTCCTCCTTTATACGCTCACCAAACCCTCTCATTATCCATCTCATCTGATAAACCGAGCTTTTTGAAAAATTAAATCCAAACTTTGCAACAAGAGGAATATCAACTCCAGCTTGGATTGCATTATTTCCACTAATTTCTACTTTTTCACTTTCATTGGTTGGAGGAAAAGCAATATCATTCAAAGTTATAACCTTTACTCCTAAAATATTTGGTGATACAATTTTTAATATTCTAGGCGGTTTATTGGTATATGTTTCAACAACAACTAAAGCGCCAATTATTGTCTTTAAAGCGTTGCCTAATCCTAATGGATTTGCCCCAATATTGGGACCTAATCTTTTAAAAGATGCAGATAGTGTATTCAATGCCTTCGAATCATCTAAAGCTCTTCCTTGTTTTTTTAAAGTAATAGTTTTTTCAAATGTTTTCACACCTGGCGATATAGATATATTTCCACTTTTAAAAATTATAGGGGAATTAGGCTGAGAGGATTGTACCTCAAAATCAGATTTTTTATTGGCCTGAAAGGTGAACATATCTGTTGCATTTGCCTCTAAAATCCCAAAAGATTTCTCGCTTGCTTTTGGTGATTTAATAATCACTTTAACCTGTTGGTCAAAGTTCTCGGCATTTTTAACTGTAAGTTTAACATTAATGGTATTGCAACCATATAAGACTAAGGAGAGAAATATTGTAGTAATAACGTTTGTGATTACGGTTGTAAGGGTTCGCATTTCCACATAGATTAAGTTTTCAAAATTTACTAACTAATATAAACATTATCTCCCTTCAATAATCACTTTTACAAGGTTGTTTTATTAATAAGCTAAACTTTTAAACCAAATGACCTACCAAATGTAAAAACACTCCTCTCTATTAGTATTACCATTACCGCCTCTATAACAAAAACATCGTTTTTTTCAGCCGTTTTCAACGTGTTACCCTGACAGGTACCTTTGTGCTGATGGACAAATGAAGTACTGTTGCAAAACCTGTTCAAATTAATGCCCGATAGCACAAAAAAACGTTTTTCAACCGTTAAGGAGATTCCGCGTGAGCAGATCATTACCCGGCCTGAGCTTTTCCAAGGCCGACAAGGCAAATGGTCGCAGGAAAGCGTAGATAAAATTGTGCGTGAAGGGTTTGACAAAAGCCGAGAACCAATAGAAGTTTGGCTTGATCCTGAAAGTGAAAAATACATAGTCATATCAGGACATAGTCGCTTTGAGGCATCCCGGCTTTTGTACGAGCAGGGACAGGGAGATCAAACACTAGAAACCTTACCTGTAAAAATCTGGCAAGGTGATCTTGAAAGTGCAATTGAATACGCAGTCCTGGAAAGTAACCGCGGAAGCACCAGTGAAGGCTTACTTTCAGACATCAATGCATTTAAATTAGCCAGTCAAAAAGGCTGCAATGGGGAATGTTTGAGAGGGTATTTCAAGACAAATGCCTACATTAATTCCTTACAGCGCCTTAGCAAGCTAAACCCAAAAGGCTTATTCCTAGAAAAGCTTTCGGACCCAGGGCAAGCCAAAAGTTTCTCTAACCTCCAAAAATATGCTGAATGGATCGGTGAACTTAGAAAGCAGTATCCAAAGCTTTCCAACAACCACGAAAACGAGATATTCAAATATTTGTACCTGTCTGGGAAAACCAAACTACCTCAGAAAAAAGAAGGTTTTGTAAGGCCCATTGAGCGCGCTGTTACCAATTTCTTTTTTGACTCTAAAAAGCCTCTCAATCTTCAAAACTATGAGTCCAAAACTCCTTATTCCATAGCCGCTGATGGGCAAATCGCTGAACTGAAAGAGAAAATTGCTGGTGCAGAAAAACGCATTAAGCAATTGCGTGGACTAATCGCCAAAGCCAGGAAGGAAAGTAAAACCAAACTCATAGAAAAATTTGAGGCTGAAATCAGTGCTAAAAACAAAGAGATTATAGCTCATAATGAGCAAATAGAGAAAACCAGCAAAGACGCTAAAAAAGCCGAAAAGCAAGCCCCTGGCTTGTTTGATGATATAGATTCTTTCGAGGATGAATCTGACAAGCCAGAAGAGGCTCCAGTCCCTAAGCCAAAGCCTGAATCAACACCAAATCCAATACCTACACCAGTGGAAAAGAAAGAAGATCAAACTGAAAACGACATTCAACTCATAAACTATAGTGAGAAGTCAATAGCTCTAATGGGCAATACGCGCCCTTACGCCGAACAACTAGGGCGTAAGGGCTTAGGTGGTAAGTTCAACAAACGCCTTACGCATCCAGAGACTGGGGAAAAGTTTACAGGATGGGTATTTCAAATTGCGAAAAAAGAAGCTGTAGAGGAGTTTTTGAAAACAAAGGAAATACTAGCACCTACTGAGGGAGGCACACCAGCAAAGCCACAAGGGTCCAAAATAAAGCTACCTTTTAGGCAGCATTTAGAGGCATTAGCCGCTTGGCAGGATGCCAAACAGATAATTGAAAAAGAACAATGGGGTGGTTCTCAAATTGGACAACCTCTAACTTTTAATTCAAGCAGCTGGCCAGAGATATACACGCCAGAAGGAAATTATACTGAAAACCCCGGCGAGTACACAATTACCACTAAACTACAGGTATTTCAAAACAAAAAAACAGGCGCATTGTATGTTTATGCGGAATATCCTAAAAGCCAGTTTGGAAGGCTCGCACACAACAAAAGCATTGTTAAAATCAATAAAAGTGGAAAGACTGAAAGTATATATGTAAGAGGGTATAAAAAAGAAATCGAGGGGTTATCTGAAATGACCTTACCTACTCGAGTCTTCATTCCAAAAAACAAAAGAAAACCTCATTATGACCTTTCAAAAAACCCTAAAGTAAGAGCTGATGTGCTCCGAATGGAACTCATAATGGGTAAAATGAAAATTGCTCAAACAGGGTATTATGATGGAATGAATGAATACTTTGAGTACATCAAAAACCCTTCTTGGTTTGTCCCAAAACCTAATGAATTGCCTTATGTGTTCTACTCTGAAACTCCATATCATAATAATGGTAGTGAAACCATTAGTTGGGGAAATGCTGGGGTTAAATACTCAGTACGTTACACAGGAAAACCTGCCAGAGCTTATATAGATTTCTCTAAAAGCAGTTCAGACTCAGGTAATAACAACGACGAACTAAACCAGGAGGATCAAAATAAAAAACGCCTTTCACGAGCCAAAAAATTCCGCAAAAAAGCTGAAACGCTACAGGGATGGTCAGAGAAGAAAAAAGAGCAACTTGAAAATAAACTACGAAATACACCAAAGAGAAAAAGAGAATACAATAGCAAAAAAATTGAAGCTGAAATAGAAGAGGACACTGCTGAAATTTACTTAAAAATCGCCGAAGCTCTGGAAAACAACACGCTTTCCCTAGTACTAGACAACGTATTTATAGACCCTAATAATAACCCAGTCTATTACTTTATCCGCCAACGCGACGGATCACGGGAGAGCTATTATGATGCATTTCGGGCAAGTGAAGTTGTATACAAAACATATGATGAAAAACGCCTGAAATCCAGCGGTGAGAAATACGGCTTAATTACCAAATCTGATTTTGATGAGATACATGAAGAGTTAAAACTTTTGCTGGGAGGAAAAGAAAGAGAGGAGAAAGAGACCGAACGCAAAAAAGAACAACGACTTCAGGAGCTTGTGGACGAATGGCGTTTTTCAAAAGAAGACGGATTCCATCCAACGCCAGAGCCAATCATTGAGGACATGGTCCACCGGGCTGATATTATCTCTGAACACACCATTCTCGAGCCTTCTGCTGGCCTGGGTGACATTGCGAATGGCATTCGCAAGAAGTACCCGAAAAACTCTATTAAAGTAATTGAAAAATGGAATAGCCTTCGAGAAATTCTTGAACTGAAAGGCTTTGAAGTGGTTGGTTCTGATACACTCTCCCACCACAACCAGTACGACCGGGTACTTATGAATCCACCTTTTGAAAAGCACCAAGACATTGCCCATGTACGACATGTGTATGAACATAATCTTAAACCCGGTGGGCGTATGGTCGCAATTATGTCAAGGGGCAGTTTTGACTCTAATTCCCGTCTAAAAGTTCGCCAGGAGTTCAACACCTGGCTTAGTGAAGTTGGGGCCTATGTGGAAGAATTAGACGATGATGCTTTTAAGTCGTCATTTCGCCCTACTGGGGTGCGGACCAACCTTGTAGTAATTAATAAGCCAGAAGAAAAGAAAGTAGATGATGTCACAGCAAACAAACGAAAAGCCATTGCGCTGGCCAAGGCTAAAGAGAAGGAAAGAAAACGCAGATTGAGACTAATCCAAATAGATTAAACCGCTATGCAAGATAAAAATCTAAAAAAGTTAATCGCCATTGATGCCTCAAAATACAAAGCAAACAAAGCCCTGTATGATGAAATTGAAGGTATTCAAAAGGATCTCAAGTATTACCAGAACCAGCAATTCACTGAAGCAGAAATCCTGGAGGTCCTGGATGGCAACCACACGCTTTTGCTTGAAAAAATTGAGAGTACTAAAAAGGCCAACACGAATCCAAAACCCAAGGCAACACCAAAGGCTCCCGCTAAGAAAAAGCCATTAACCAAAGAGGAAAAAGGAGCATTGGTAGCAACTGACATAACTAGTTGCCGCCGAGTGATTTCCATTTATCGCCAAAAACAGCGAGAGGAAGAACTTAGAGAAGCCAAGGCCACAGCAATTGCAAACGCAAAAAATAGTAGTGAACGCCGAAAGTTGGAAAAAGCACCTTTGGAGGATTTCAAAGAAGAAAAGCCTAAGCTGACTGTGCCCGAAAAGGTAGAACAAGAACTTACTGACCTTATTGAATACGTTGTGAATCAACGGGCGCTTACTTTTGGGAAACAGGCCAAACTACGAAAGCGCGGTCTAAAAAAAACTAAGCAGGAAGCTGTTAAAAAAGCTGTAAATGGCATAAAACAATTAGTGCTCACCGAAGGCCGGGAAGCTTACACTGAAATCATATCAAAAATTGTAGATTAAAAATCAACCCTATGAAAAATAACCAAATGATTCTAAAAATCGGTAGCCAGGGAGATCAAGTCAAATGGCTACAACGTCAAATCAAAACATTAGATGATGGTTGGTTTGGAATAATGACCGAAAAGGCAGTCAAAGAATTTCAGGCCGAAAATGACCTTAAGTCTGATGGAATTGTAGGACCCCAAACCTACGCAAAATTGGGTATCAGATCTGAAGACCCAAACTGGATTTGTTTGCACGTCACGGCCACGCCTGAAAACGCGAACCATGTAAATGCCGATTGGGTAAAACGTTACCACATGGAAATATTAGGATGGAGTCGCCCGGGCTACCATTTTGTGATTGAACGCGATGGAACCCTCGTAGAGTTGTGGGAAGCTGATTTATCAGACGGCTTGCAAAGCCACGAGACTACCTTTGGAATTGGTGGATGGCGGGATTCAGCAGCGATCAATATTTGTCTAGTTGGTGGACTTGATAGCTTAGGTAGAATAAAAGATACTCGTACCCCCGAACAACGAGCAACACTTGAAAAACTAGTAAAGAAAATCCACAAAGAAACGCCAAAAGCAAAGCTAGTAGGACACAACCAGTTTTGGAACAAGGCCTGTCCTTGCTTCTCTGTACCCAAATGGGCGGAAAGTATTGGCTTTGATCAGGCTAACATTGAAACCCAAGACCCATTCGGTTACGCGAAGACCTATAATGCTTAACAAGTAACGCGTAAACTAGTCAACCAGCAAGCAAGTAAACCCAGCGGCCAACGTCGTTGGGTTATTTTTCAATCATTAGAATACCAAAAATTACGCTATGGGAAAAGTAAAACGCTACCCTCACCAAGTTTTATTAGATGAGGAAAATATTGATATAGACGAACTACCGGAGGATATTCAGCGAGAGATTGTCATTTTTGAAAAAGGGGATAAAAAAGCCCCTGGCTACAATGAAGCCTTAGAACCTACGAGCGAAGAGATAGCCAAAGACATTCAAAAATGGCTGGACAGGGAACTACCTGACAAAAACTGTCCTTGTAAGAACCCCAACATCAAAGCTCTTTTTGTTCTTTTCTATGATCAGGAGATTGAACTTGTTACCAAGGAAGATCTCAAGAATTTGGGTTTTAATACCAGGCTTTTAAACAAAGGTGGGCAACGAAAAAAGGAGGTAGAAGTAGGTGAGTACAAGCTTACCAAGGAAGGTAAAGGCAAAAACGAAAAGTACAAAATAGAGGAGAAAGATCAAATTGAAGTAGAAGCTGAGGCTGAAGCCGAAGCGGCAGAATAATCAACCTATTTTTCAACCATAATTTAATCAACCAGCAAGCAAATGAAAGAGTTTGGTAACAACATGGCTACTTGGATAGTCACCACGGGTTTAGGCTTAATCTTGGGTATTGCCCGTATAGGTCAAATGTTCGCAAAGCACAGCAATAAGGATGCACTCCAGCAGCGTGACATTGACGAGCTGAAAAGTGAAGCGAAAAAAGTAGAAAAACGGACCTTTGACTTCAACCGAGATGTAGGAGTTATTTTAACTGAAAATAAGCATTTGAAGGAACAATATGCTGCGGCAAAAGAGGAGATAGAGAAACTTAAGTCTCAGATGAATGAGTTTGATAAACGATTCATTAAGCTTGAAAAATAATGGCTCTACCCTATGAAAGTATAGCCCGCCAACGATATGGTCAAGCCTTCATTGATAAGGTGCATGGTATTTCCAGAAGGCTCAAAATAAAACCCTCCTGGCTTATGGAAGTAATGCACTCTGAGTCAGGGTTAAAACACGATATACAAAACTCAATTGGGGCCGTTGGCTTTATTCAATTCTTGATCCCTACCGCGCAAGGGTTGGGCACTACCACCCAGGCACTAGCCGCGATGGGAGGTATTCCCCAGCTAGACTATGTCTACAAATACTACGCACCCTACGCTGGGCGTATGAAAACACCTGACGATCTCTATGTCGTCGCTTTCTATCCTTACGCTTTAGGTAAAAGTAACAACTATATCGTGGGCAGTGAAAGAGGTGATGCTTGGGCAAGAACAGTGAAAGCTCAAAATGCGCCTTTTGACTTAAATAGAGATGGTTATGTAAGTCTTGGAGAGTTTCGGCAATTTGTTCGTAAGAAGTTCAAAAACTTGCCTGACTCTGATTTTGAGCAAGGCTTTTTAGGCTTGGGCATTGACAAAGGAAAAGCTTTCGTCATTTCAGGCTTTGTGCTCCTAATCGTTGCTGCGGGCGCTTGGTACTTCCGACGCGAAATTTTTGGCTTTTACAAAAAGCAAGCGCAAAATATTCAGGAGATGGCCAAGGATGTCAAGGAGAAAATCACTTAGGCTGCTACCTTTAACTTATTTTCATTTTCTTCTTTTGGTAGCTCACGGTACCAATCCATTACGATGCGTCTCATCAAAGCAGAGGCGAAGCGATCACCACTTTTACGGCTTTCAATGATTAAGGCTTGCTTAACCTCAGGAGGAAGCCAGGTTTTTGACAGGAGCATATTCGGCTCTTCGGTATTTTGTGATAGTTGGTCCATTGCGTGAAAATTGGTCTAGTATGAATAATTCCCTGACAAATATAAGAAAAAATACGGGTTTTAGTGCCACATAAGTGCCTGACTGGTACCTGTCTGGTACCAAAATCTATCAGCCTCTTTTTCATTCAAAAACCACATTAATAATTTTAATCTAACAACAAATTTCAGCCTATGTTTAATGAAGATACACTTAAAAGACAGGGGATTGCGAAAATCAAAAAGCAATTCATAGAACAAATCAAAATGCTATCCCAGAAATGGGAAGAACCAGTAAAATTAGTGATTGGTAATGATGCTGAGGAAGATGGTGATACTTGGCTTTATGTGGTAAATGAGAAAGGAGCTGTTCTAGAAAAAAAGAAGATTGCTGAGGTAATACAGCAAATCAAAGATCAATTGATTGTAACAATTGAGAAGAATATGAACGTGATCAAAATGTTCCCTTTTCAACAAGTGCAAGAATTTATTGAGGATGTTAAGAATTTCCATCCAACCGAATACGCAAATAGATTATATGTATACCTCGCAACCCAGCAGATTAAACACGAGGCAGATTCAGTAAAGTATATCATTTATACTAGAAAAGAAGCACGTAGGGCGCAAGTGCCTGGAATGAAGCCGTTTACAAAAACGACACTCAATTATTATTTTGTAAAACACACACCCTCACCTACAATCATTCAAAAGGGCACTGCGGATGAATTCCTTGCGCCGATATTTTCACAATTGCTTTTTGCTGGGAAGAAAAAAAAGGATTCCAGTTCGTTGCCTGAAAATTCACCTCAAACCAGCTAATTATGATACATCCAATTACAGCATTCGGCGAGATTCAAACAAAAATAAACCAGCTTATGACCTTGCTTGGGCCAGAACACTTTCTCAGTGTCTTAAAAATTGTTGCTAGTGTAAAGAATCTAGAAGCAATAAAAGTTCAAGAAGTAGACAAGGGAGATGCAACCTGTCAATTTATTCTTACTCAAGTAGCAGAAGCATACGAAATTGAACTAGATCAACTCAAAACCAAGCGTAAGCACTGTGAGGCAAAAATGATTGCAGCCCACTTAATGCGGGAATACTGCCATTGGCCACTTGAGAAAATAGCAATAGCAATGGGTTACAACACTGCCTGGATGCCTTGGTCTTATATCCACCAAATGGATAGCATACTTGAATGGGATGGGGTTTACACAACTCTAAAAAATAAACACCAAGCAATCAAAACGAAAACAGAAACCTTCATCAAAATTTTGAACTTAGACCAGCAATAAAATGGCAGACGAAAATAGCTTATTAGAGGATCATCCTTTACTATTAGAAATTGACCCAGAACAACACATTAAAGTTGATTTAGGCAATATACCTCCCCCTAAAATATCCGAAGAAGATACTTCCAAGGAAGTAAAAACTTTAGCTGGTAAAAACCGAGAAGCTACAAAGGTTCGCCAGGAACAAAAGCCTAAATCACAGTCAACGCCAAAGAAAGAATCCGAATTTGGGGCAATCGCGATGCCTGATTTTGAGGAAGAAGAACTTCAAGATTTTCAAGGTAGCGATGACGAAACTCAAGACTTTGATTATCAAGCCGAAGGAAACATAGGCTTTGATGACGAGGATAACCTATTCATTGATACTTTCCTTGGTCTAATAGCTAATTTTTTACCAATGCTAATCGGTAACTGGGCCAAAATTGATGAATACCAAATCCTCAAAGCTGAAAAAGAGGAGATTGTCCCGATAGGCAGTTTTGAACGAGTGGATGCTATTAACAGTCGAAATCAAGCTGCTATCGCAAAAACAGTTCAAGCAGGAACCAGTCAAATTAGAAAGCCGCTCATAGCCACAATGAACAAAAGACAGGTTAACCCAGGACCAGAAAGTGCATTGCTTATGGGAGTTGGAGCAATGGGTTACTCACTGTTTTCAGTCACAAGAGAAATTAGACAATCAAACAAAGCATTCATTGCCGAACTGGTAGATATTCAGAAAGAAAAGAAATCTAAGGAACCTAAAGACACCAAGAAAGAACCCAAAACCGAAAAATAGCTTATGACAAAATACAGAACACGAGGTATTGAGGTAGCTGTTGGGGAACAAGGAGTAGGTAAAACATTTATTGCTGTAAAGTATGCTGAGGCGTTCACAAAAGCGCATCAGGAACCTGTCGTAGTACTAGATACCAACAGAGAAAAAGCATACGCACACTGGAAAGAAGTACCCTTGGCAAAAGTTCCTTACCTGAAAGGTCAAGGTTGCTACAGAGTAAGCCCTGTAGATGAACATGGTGAACCCACAGACAACTTGCTACCTATTTTATTGTATTTGTTGAAATGGTTTAGAAACGGCCTTTTAATCGCAGAAGATATTAATACTATAACGGTTGGAATGGCAACCCATGAACTCATTAAAGTACTGGTAAACGTGCGTCACAAAGGATTAGACCTATTACTTAACTTTCAAAGTTCCAGAGCCATTGTTCCAAGATTATGGGAAAATCTGAAATGGGTGAGATTACATAAGCAAACTGGAGAATTTCATAATAAAATCAAAAACTATGAAACCAAAAGAATTGCTGAACTAATCATTGAGCAGGAGGTAAAAAGAGGGAATCATAGATTCTACCTCTACATTGATCACCAAAAAAACTCTATATCCAAGGCTACAAGGCACCAAATCAAAATGGCTGCAAGAGAGTACTTGGATGAAAACATGACCTATGTCAAGAAACGCCTTTTCCCCAAAGTAAAGGCTCAAAAAGACACCCCACAAGCTAGAGAAAGAGCCTTAAACTATTACCTCGAGCAAAAAAATTACTTTCAACCTTATTTCTAAAAATTATGAAAAACAACAATTCCAACACAACTACTATCAATGACCCAAAAGAGGCCATGCGTCATTTCAGGGAGAATGTATTGCCAACGCTTGAATTTGACAACCCTAATGAAGAAAAACAGGTCAAAGCCTGGGCAAGCAGATCACCCAATGATTTGAGCAACAATCAAATAATCCGTTTCCTAGAAAAATACGAAGATCATTGTCGAATTACCTGGCGGTTTACTTTCAAAGAAAACGAACCAAATACTCAACCAAATAAGGAAAGTGATTCTCAGTAACCAGAACGGTTTGAATCAACCTTAACAAAAATTTAGGATTTTTCAGTCGTTTGTAGACTGTTATACAAACGGCTAATTTGCATACCTCAAACAAAAAATCTATGACTCTAATAGACTTAGCGAAAGTTGCCTTAGTTGTTGCTATTATCCTTGCAGCAAACGACTACCTTGTCAAGCCTGCATTGGATAAAAAACATCGGTAATTCCTATAGGTTCCTTATCGCTTCAATCAGCAAATATTTTCAGCAATGAGAAAAGAAAAAATGCGCCAACTCAGAGCGCAAGCCATGCAGGAATTTGAGAACTTCGGAGGCCCAGTAGATCGTCCTGTAGTACAAGTTGCTGGTGGCTATAACCACCCAAACCAGTTGGCACTAGACCCATACGCCAACATGACAGGGAAGGCAGTTGTACAGCGAGGTACAGAAATGCATCAAGTAAATGCTATCCCTTCCTATGACAATACTTACAATATCAAAATTATCAACAACGATACTGTAAACGATTCCCTAGAGGTCAACCTCTTCAACGCGTTCCGCACTTTAAAATTACCAAACAATGGTAATGACCCTACCAACATCGTTGTGCAAAGCAAGAATGTTGCATACGAAACCATATTGCAAACCTCTATGGTCAATAACTTTGTAGTAGGCGAATGTCGAATCATTGTAAGTGACCCAAGCCAGTTGACTGAAGATCTTGTAATTACCAAGCAAACCAGTACTGGAACCTTTGGAGGTAGCCCAATTGATATTGCGGGTATGATTAACCCAGAGTACAACAACGACAAGGTGGTTGATCTCAAAAATCTAGATTGGCTAATTGATGGTGATACCGGTATTCGCTTCAACTTATTGAAGGGGCAGAATATCACCTTAATTCTGAAAACCAAGTTGCGTAGCAATATCTCAAACACATTGCAAGGTACTCCGGTTGTGGAAGCTGCCGTTAGTCATTCTCGAATGTAAAGCCTATTTGAAGATCAAAGAACAAAAGGCTGGATTTAGTTATCCAGCCTTTATTTAATCTTTTTCACTCCTAAACTTCAAATATGGAAACTCAAACCCAAACCCATTTCGGAGCACTGGTAACTTACACTACAGCTGTAAATTATCAGGGTGTTTTGAACTATCTAAATGCTTACGGGCATAGAGTACCTCCTAACCTTGGCGTAGAAGCTACTAAAGCATATGTAAGCCAAGTCATTGCAGAAAACGGAGATCAAGCCTTAGAAGATTTCCTTCAGTTACATCCTGAAGCAGATGATTTTGCAATCAATTCCGAAAATTCTCAACCAGTTGTTAGCATCATGCAAAGTCCAAACATCCCAACTGAAAAGTATTGGAATGAGAAACGCATAAAAATTAGTGTAATCATTTCTCTTATGATTGGACTAACTGTTTTACTCGCACTTAAATTTGATTAGCCATGGCACTTGGAGCAATTCTAGGAGCTGTTGGCGGAATCGCTAACGGCGTTACAGGTATATTCACCGCTAAGGAGAATAGAAAAACTGCGGAAGTTCAAAGAGATATTGCCAACCAACAAGGCATTACTCAAAGAATACTTGCAGAGAAGCAACTGGAAGCAGCCAAACTCCAGGCAGAGTCGGACAAATTAAATGGAGTTCTGCAACTTCGGATGGCAGAACACAAATCTAAACAAAGCCAAGCAACACTTGCATACGTTGGGGCTTTTGTTGTTGTCCTTCTCATTTTCTTCAAATAGTCAACCAGCAAGCATATGTTCAAAAAAATCAAATGGCCCTGGTGGAATGCCACGGGCACCCAGTATCGCTCACGTATTGCCCAACTACGAGCTAAAAGAGCAGAGTTAGAACCTAGTCTCAACTTAGAACTACCTCGAGTAATTTCAGAAGAGGAAAAAGACATCCTAACCAAAGAACTCCCAATGCCAACCCTCCCATCAATCACTGGCAAAGACAACAATAACAAAAATATGATTTGGGGGATTGTAGCTGGAGTTGTTCTTCTGGCAGGGATAATCACTACCGTTATCATCATCAAAAAAAGAAAGGAGGGTTAAATGGACGATAATGACGATTTAACTGGGGAAGATTTAAAGATTTTTGAGGAGTCAAGAATAAACAATGAAACTCCTCAACACCCAAACAAACCTAAGGTCTATTTGCACCTGGATTGGGCAGCTGATCTGATTGAAAAAGGAGTAGATATTCGCAATAAGATTATCAACCCACAGCAAACCAATCAACCACTACCTGGTCTCAACTACAACCCCAATCCACAGCCAAACCCTATTAATCAGCAAAAAAATGGTAACAAAACCGCTCTAATCGCAGGCGGGGTAATGGTTGCTCTAGCTGGTGTACTCATTTACAAAAAAACGCAAAAGTAATGGTTAAAGAGTTGTTATTCAATACTCAGGATAAGCCTTTACAGCTTGTTGTTACTGTAAAGGCCCCATATGGGGCAATGGTACGTTTTAGCGGCATCAATGCCGATCCTGGTAAGATAAACAGTGCTTATTTTACTCTACAAAAGCACATCAAGGACTTAGGGACAGTAACATTTCCAATGCCTTTTACACCCGCACAATTACTGCTCACTGTAGAAGCAAATACACCCTTGGAAATCGTTGAATCAAAACCACTGATTCAAATCATTGAAGCAAATATATTTGAGCTTTCTGCTTTGAAGAAAGAAAAGCTTTATCTCTCGCAAATGACGAAGGATTTCATTCGGCATGCGGTTGAGTTTGCCGAAGAAGCTGGTTTTTCTCAGCCTGGGATGACTTACTCAAATGACAAAGGCGAGTTTCCTATTTTATATTTCCAAAATCTTCAAGGTACTACTACCCCAGCCAGGATTCACAAACGAACAGGAGAAATACAGATAAGCGCAGCCAAGTTTAGGAAAATGACAGTTCCTATGCGAATCTTTATCTTACTGCATGAATGGGCGCATTGGTACAAAAGGTCAGGAAACGAAATCGAATGCGATTTATTCGCCGCCAGGATATTTCTTGGCCTTGGTTTTCCCCGCTATGAGGCAATGAGTGCCGTTACGGAAGTACTTACTGATCACCCTGACCACGTTGAGCGAGCCGTTAAATTAAGAGAATTTATTAGAGAATACCGAGACTAAGACCTACCAATGAGATTCCTAGTTACCGCATATAAAGGAGGGCACCCGTTTCGCTTGACTGATCTTGAGCACATTCAGGATGGTTTTGCAGAAATAGCCGACGCTTTGGCCCTCGCAATTACTGGAGGTGGCCCTACAATACTTACCGGTGCAAACTTAGAAGTAACTGGTAATTCCTGGGCTATCACCGAAGGATATGTTTATGACCAAAACGAAATTTTTGCTGTACCAGCACAATCTGGTAGCCTTGCTTCTGGTGAGACAGCATTTTTAGAGGTTGTAACCTTGGAGGCCCAACCCCCAACCACTTATGAAGATAATAAAACCCACATGGTTCATGAAGATAGAATCATGCGGGTAGTTTTTTCTACTCAAAGTGCTGCGGGGCGGGTGGCTTATGATAGCTTCAAAAAACCGTCTGATCTGGCAAGTCTTTCCCAGGACTATTACATCTTCAAGACAGATATTAATCAACTGCTTATTGCGGCCACGGCAGATATTGAGGATCACGCCAATGACATAGTAGCTATTACGGCCGACGTAGAGGATCACGCAAACCAGTTAGTTATCCTTAATGCGGCAATTGCTGGATTCGAAGCTCAATTCGCCGCCATTACACTAGATATAGAAGATATCCAGCAAGATATCGCTGCCGCTGCCAAAGACATTGAAGATCACACAAACGACATTATTGCTCTTACTGCTGATGCAGAAAAGGCTGCGCGTAACCTCTGCCCTATCGGAGCAATAACGATGACTGATGAGGTCTCATTTTTTGATGCAAATGGATACGGGAATCCAGGGCAACCCTGGGAAGGATGGGCACTTTGCTGGGGACAAGCGGCTGGCATACCTGATTTGCGAACTCGTTTCATATATGGGGCGGGTATTGCCAACGCAGGACTAGGTAGTACTGGAGGACAGAATCAGGTAACTATATTAGAAGCCAATATCCCTGCACACAACCATAGTGCTGGGAATGGATATAATCAAGTTCTTAGGAAATTTGATAACGGGGACTCAAACGGCACTATACAAACAGGTGATTCAACGGTAGGCGAACCATTTCTAACAACCAGTAGAGATTTGGCAACCGTTGGAGGTAATCAACCACTTGATATTACACCTCGCCATTATGTCCTAGCATATGCAAAAAAAATAGCTGGATAAACAATGAGAAGCATAACCGTAACTATCCATAACCCCAACCCTACCCGAAAGATACTTACCTTTTTCGGGTCAACATTAGGCATTCCAGCAATACAGGAGTTGTCTATAATTTATCGTCGCGAGGAAGATTTAAGAACCTTACCTGATGCCGAGCAAATCTATATTTATGGCGATGGTGAAAACGGGAATGCCCCAGTAATTTTGCGAAGGGATGAAGTAGATAGTATTGTATTTGATGCAAATTTTCAGCAATTAGAATACGAGGTACTCACTAACCCTATACGGGTATTGGGCATCAAAATTCGCTCTAACAACCAAGAAGATCAGTATTTCAATAGTGAGCTTACATATGTTCAAAAAAGTGTAGGCAGCCAGTCCGAAAACCGTGTAGTGATACAAAACGGCTTTAACCCGAATCACAATAACCCGGTTCTCGAGCTCTCTGATCCAACCAACTTTGATGAACTAATTTTTGATGGCAGTGCTTATTTGCAACTCAGATTTTTAGAACCTCATACAAGTCTTACTGTTGAATTTCAATACATCACGCAACAGGATGTGATTGATCAAATTGAAACAAATAACCCAAAGGTTCCAGATCTTAATCCCAAAGAAATTAAGAATATTCCACCTGAAAAATTCCTAAGAAAATGGTGGAACTGGAAGTGGAACGGGCACGGCAAACGCCCTTGGTGGAGTTACATTATTCACCCTCCTTGGTTTCCGATTTCACTCATTGTTTTGATCACGATCATTGTCATCATTGCTAAATACGAAGATGAATCAAACGCACCCAATGCACCTTGATAAAATAGAAACTAAGAAAACTCAAAAACCTATTTGGTAACGCATTTGGCTCAACATTCCAAAAACATTGTAATAACATTCATATCAACCGAAATTAGATCAATTCTTTTTTGCTGGGAAGAAAAGAAAGGATTGGCAAACATCAACCACCTATGGCAAAGAAAACCCAGAAGAAAAAAGTAAAAAGGAAAACAGGGCGAATTCGCTTAAAAGGAAAACGTAAGCTTGAAGCCCAAAAACGGTTAGCTACCATCAAAGAATGGGGTGATCGTGCATTCAAGAAAACAGGGAAACGAAAGTTACCACCTAAGCAGGCCAAGCAAGCAAAAGAATGGCTTCAAGAAATCAGAGATTGGCGCGAAGAGGAAGCGGCAAAAAAATCTTAAAACCTATCTTATGGCAAACACAATAGATAACATTCCACATGAAAGTTCAAGCGACGATCACTGGATTACTTGGCATAAGGCTTTACGAAAAAGGTATGGTAAAAATAATGCTAACATGTTGCTTTCCCAAGCTTGGGAAGAACGAGGTGAAGATTATGCAAACACCTATCAACTGCGCACTTACCTCAAAAGCCAGGGGATAGAGATAGATGGGACTAACATCCTCAGCGGACTCACTGATTCAGCTAAGAACACTTGGGGAAGCGTGAATAAAGGATTTTCAGGGATTGGTTCTTCTGTGATGATAGGAGTACTTATTGTAATTGCTATCATCGGTTTCACAACTTATCAAGCAATCAAAAACTAGCTATGATTTCAATACCAATTGAACAACATCAAAAACCAACGAGAGAAGAAGAACACGAAGAATTCTCAGGACTCATAGAAGGCGGTTCAAAGATTATAGGAGCTGGTATTCTGCTAGCCATTGTAATGGCAGGTGGAATAGTTGCTTTAATTATATATGTAACTGTAAAAGGCGGGAAAGCTGCGGCCCGAAACCCTGATAAAGCCCTTGATATAGCAGAAAGAACAGCCAAAATCGTCAAAAAATAACCTGTTATGCAGATTGAAAGAAAACAAATCTATATGATTTCTGGGGCAATGGCGGTGGTGATAGTGATTGCCTTACTAAAACATAAGCAAAGTATTAGGCGCCGGAATGAGGAAGAAATAGCCATCATTCAAAAACATATTGAAGAGGGCACTGGGGGAGTTGGTAATAACTCTGTGCAAAATAACCTGCATGGTGTAGAAGCAGATGCAAACTATTATGCATCTGCACAAGACGACGCGAAACAAATCTACGACGCAAAAGCATATTATTTGGGTTACTTCTTTGACAATGATGACGAGGTAATAAGCGTCTTACGAGGAAAAACCAAAAGGCAGATAGCCACAATTAGGCAAGTGTTTAAAGAAAAGTACGATAGAAATTTTGATGACTTCCTAGACTTCTTGTCTGATGATAACTATGAACTCGCAATGGATATCATCAAAGAAGCACCCTAAAACTCAACTCAGCTATGAAAATAACAAGCGATCAGAAGAAAAGTATCGGCACCGTTTTCGGACTGGCTCTCTTTGGTTTTGCGATTTGGTACCTGGCCTTCAAGGGAAAAGAAAAAATTAAAATCAAAATGCCATCTCTTAAGAAAAAGCCAAAGAACCCTGGCTTGAGTTCAGGTTCAGGTACCAGTTCCACTTCGGGGAATGGCGGAACTGGGTATAAACCCAATGGCGGAGGTTCTGGTAGTGGAAGTAATTATAATCCCACTCCAAAAACTAGCACAGGGGATTTCCCAATTCAACCAGGTAGTCGCGGTGCAGCCGTAATTTGGTTACAAGAAGCATTAAACGATGCTGGATTTAATGCAGGTACTCAGGACGGAGTTTGGGGTCCAAAAACTACCGCAGCCTATAAGCAGGCATTCCCAGGTACATCAACATATGTGAGGAGTGCCGATTGGGAATATCTAATGAAAGCACTATTTCCAAATAATTATCAAGCATACTTGTAAAACACAAAATGAATATTGACAGACAAAAATTAATAATCGGTGGAGCAACACTAACCGCCATCATCCTAGTAGCATTAGGCATACGCTATTTTCTAAAAAAGAAAAAAACAAATCAATTGCCTACGGCTAAAGATGAATCACAAAAACCTGATGTAGTAAAAGATACAAGTGACTCTGAAGAAGCCAATACTACGCATGATGAGGATTCTTTTGCTGGGGAAGAAAAAAAAGATAGCGGTGTATTTCCCTTGCAAGTTGGTAGCCAAGGCAAAGAAGTAGAACAATTACAGCTGTGGCTTTTAAAAAACCACGGTATTCAAACAAACCTATCAGGCATATTTGATCATCCTACCGAAAACGCTTTGATGCGAACATTAGAGCGGCAAGAAATCAGTGAATCGGAATATAAAAAATATCGCTTATCCGACTTTAAAACCTTCAAAAACTAAGTAGTACATGGCGAATTTCTTAGACCGACTTGTAGGCGAAAACGGGATTCAGACAGACAATAAAGTCACAGTAAACATCAAGCTTGAAAATGACTTTTATTTCAAAGCAGTCCTGGCAAGTATTGCTATCTCATTATCCTATTTCACTGTAAAAGCAATTTTCAAATGAGTAGTCTAATTGGTATAGAGATAAGGTTTAAACGTGTTGAAGACGAAAGCTTCAAGCTACCTACTCATTTTTCATCAATGGCTGTTGTATGCATGCCTGATAGTACTGGCAACGTGAAAATCATAAACGACAAAGGAGAAGAATTCATACTTCTGCCAGGAATGTCTCATAGTTTTCCACACGATAGCCAGTCAAAAAAACCACTCACCATTGATGCAAGTGGTGTAGGTGTGTGGGCGCAAATCAGTTGGACAGTATAATATTTCAAAAATGGAAAAAGATAGTAGAGTTCAAATATTTTATATCGTCATAGGAGTATTTTCATTACTGTCTACACTCCTATCTATTTATGTATCACTCAAGCGCATCAAACAAATGCGGGAGAACGGTGAACCTATACCCAAACTCATTGATATTTTATTGTTCGTCTAAAAACTGAAATATGGAGATTGGATTTTTCAACACAGATGATAATAGTAATCCTACTCATACAGGAAAGGAACTCGTCGTTAATCCTGCAAACCAAAAAATTATAGAAAACCCAACAAGGAAAACAGCAGTAGAAAAGGCTCTTCAGTTTAACGAACTTCAAGCAGCCTATGACGCTGCCCTTAACGGGGATACAATACGATTAATCAGTGATACAACAGAGGACATTACTCTGCCAGGTTATTTGCAAGGCGTGACGTTAATTCTTGAAAATTGCAGAATACAAGGAGACATCACTACTCCTATTGTCAACGGACTAGATAGGGGAAATATCATAGGGGTAGGAAACGCTTCTATTTCTGGGGCAGTAACAGTTTTTGGAGCATCACAGTTCAACAGAATAGAAGGTTTGAAATTAGAAGGGGATGCATTTAGAGCATCACAATTTGAAAATTGCTATTTCACTGGCTATGGCTTAAATATTAGTACTGGAAATGGTACTAATCCAGCTTTCGCTAATTGCATATTCACTAACAACAACACCTTATTTCGACAATATGGATTTGGCGGAGGTTCTTTCAAAAACTGTGAAATCAATTGTCAGAATTTTTCTACTAGAATCGGTGGACTGTCAAGTGTGGGAGGTACGTTTAGATTTGAAAACACAAAAATATTTTGTGGCGGTAATGGTCTTGCCTGGCGAGGCGCAGTAAACCTGCACTTTATAAATTCAGTGTACAGTGCCAATGGCTCTGATTATTTCATTTATGGTGATGCGAATGGAATTGCAAACACCTATGTAGAAAGCTCTAAGTTAATCACAGCAAGAACAGAAATTTACAGTACTCCGTCAAACTACACTCATATAAACACACAAAGAAATAAACCCATTGGTATAGGAACGGAAGTGTATACAAACAATGATCAAGAAAGAGTAAACATAGAAATCTAGCAATGAAAGTAAGCATCAATATATCAAACAGCAAAACGATTCTGTCTCCTGTTATTTACCGCGCAGTAGAGGCTAAGATTGAACCACACTACTTAGATTTTACCCTAGTAAGAGTAGATATTGTGTGCAAAGTGTATCAATACATTAATATAGAAAGAACCGAAGCATTTGCTCTTCAAAAGCATTATCAAAGAGTACTCAAAATTAAAGCTTCTACGATCGTAGATAGTAGAAACGGAAATTATGTAGACACTTCTCTGCCCGAAGGTCACCCTGATTTTGTACCCGTAGAATTTAGAATTGATGAGCTTAAACACTTCATGAAACAAAAAAACCTATCAATAGAGGAAGCCTTAGAAGGAGGTATTCTAAGAGCCGATTCTCAAAATAAATTCGATTAAACCCTATATACAAAATGAACTATTTATTATTCAACCGAGGCAAGCCAATATTGTACGCATTAATTGGTCTATGCCTTATGCTAGGAATGTCCAGTTGTAGCGAGTTTGGAAAAGGCATCTATGCCTACAAACTCAAGCAAGGGCGGGACAGTCTGGAAAAGAAGTTTCCAGAATTACTTTTCAAAATGGTCGTGGACCAGGATGGTAATTACCAACTTGTGTCCCCCAGAAAAGGCTTAATTAAATTTGCCAAATTAAGGCGGTTTACTCAGTCTAGAGACACTGTATTTTGGGAGTTAAGGCCAGACTATGACTACTTGGAAACTACCCTCTATAACTTTGGAGTCAAACAAGCAGAAAAACTCAAAAAACTCAAAGTTAAAGACACTCTAGAAACGACACACCGTCCCCGCGATGGACTTAAATAAGCCTAGCGGTCCTGGGCCGAGCGGGAGGCGACCCTACAACGCATTTCAGACAAATTTCAAAGAATAAATAACAAGCCAACACTCTATAATGCAAAAAACAAAAATCAAAATAAGAGGCATTGGAGTAGGCCAAACAAGATTTTTTCAACCAGTCAAGCCTATTGCTTTTATAGTAATAGGCTTGTTTAATTTTTTAGCTATGACTCAAAATAACATCTCAATCAAAAAGCCTGATCTCAAAAACAGTTTTTTTCCATTGCAAACCAAAGAACATGCAGATAAGATAGCTCTAGCATTCCATAACGAGCAAAAGGCATTTGCAAAAGTAAGATCTCAAAAAGAAGCCTTTTGGACCAAAATAACTGACATAAAAGGCTCAGAAGCTGAACCGATCTTTATTGCTGTAGTTGATAACAATCTCATAGCAACACCAGACTTACAACTAAACGATGTAATTGAGTTTGGAACCCGAAAAATTACTCAGGTAATCACGATATGAAACTGATTCATCCGCTCAAAAATAAAGGGGTTGTAACTAGCACATACAAACAGCGAGGTAATCACTTCCATACTGGCATAGACTTAGCCGCCGGAGTTGGGGCCAAAATAGTAGCGGCAGCGTCTGGTATAGTAGTTCAATCAACTTCAGGTTGTACTGCTGGATACCAAAGGTGTAATAAGGGATTAGGAAATTACTGTGTAATTGATCATCAAAACGGGTACTATACCGCATATTTTCATTTCACAAACCTATATGTAAAAGTCGGACAAAAAATTCAAGCAGGGGAACAGCTAGGAACGGAGGGTAACACAGGTTATTCGTTTGGCTCACACTTGCACTTTGAACTAAGAATCGATCTTAACCTTGTCCAAAAAGAAGGCTCAATTGATCCCTACCCTTACTTATTTGATGGCAAAGAATTACCAGATACACAGAACAACTTTCTTCTCGAGATTGTGGCAGTTATTTTAGTAGTGGGATTGCTCTATGTTGGGTATAAGCGCGGGTATTTTAGTAAAGTTTCAGGTTATCTAAAAAAAGGGAGTTAAAAATAATACTCCCTTTGAATGTAGAAATTCAAAAAGGCAAATCTTCAGGCTCACCTCCCCCAGCAAACTCAGTAGCAACAGGCTGGGCAGGTCGTGTTTGGGTAGATGGTTGATCATCTTTTGAACCTAACAAGGTCAAGTTTTGGCCTGTTACCTCCATTGAAAATCGCATGGTACCGGTATTGTCGGTATAAGCACGAGTAGAAAGACGGCCTTCTACATATACTTGCCCACCTTTTTTAAGGTACTTTTCAACTACATCAGCAGTATTGCCTCAGAAAGCAATTCTAAACCAATCAGCTTTTGGTTCTTCTCCTGGTCGGGTATAAGCATTTACTGCCAGTGAAAAATTAGCAACTTTCCTACCTTCATGTTCACGTATTTCAGGATCGTTACCAAGGTGACCAATCAATATAATTTTGTTATAACTAGCCATTATTGAATATCTGTTTTAAAGTGAACTAAAATTGTTTATTTACAACATGAAAATACAAAATAAATCACTGAAAATCAATAATTTAAACCTAAAAAATAACCCTAAACCACACTGAAAATCCTTTCTTTTCTTCCCAGCAAAAATACTCTAGTAGTAAGATGTAGTAACTTTGTAGTAACTACTTAAATTTTATCTTACTACATTAATAATGTACTGTTTTAGAGTGATTTATGAGCCTTTGTAAAGAGTTGTAGTAATGTAGTAGGATTGTATTTGTATTATCAATCCATCATCTCTAAAATATAGTGTAAAAAACAGAATGTATTTGCAGACAAAATAGACACATCTAAAAAACGCCTTCAGACTACTGTAAAGGCATTTAGTGGCGAGTCCCCCCCTCGCCACTAGCAAACTTTAAAACCCTGTAAATCAATTATTTACAGGGTTTTTCTTTTCGATAAGTTTAGGAAAGCAAACGACTTTAATAAAAAGTAAGACATTGATAATCAGCAGGTAATAAAGAGGGAAGGCATAGCGTTTTGTTTTATATTTGGCAGGAAAATTTGATAAAACCAAGCTCGTAAAGTGAGGATAAGCCAGGTTACAAATAAAAAAAGTTGCCTAATGATCTGACATATTAGCTTTCAAATTGATGTGTTTCAACCGTCATCGTCTCCATCTGTATTTTGTACCTTAGGTGCTGTGCCTCCTTTAATAAAAGTCATTTCTTTCTCACTGAGGAAAGTTTCAACAAATTTATCTTCGTTCATATTAAATTAAGTTTTATTGTTTTAACCCAATCAACCATCATCGTCATCATCTGTGTTTTCTACACGAGGTACTGTGCCTCCTTTAACAAAAAACGTCTCTCCCTGAGTAAGAACATTTTCAATAAATTTTTCTTCGTTCATAATTCTACATTTTGCTGTTAAAAAAGATTAATAGAAATCAGCCATCATCGTCATCACTCGTGTTTTGTACCCTAGGAACTGTCCCTCCTTTAATAAAAATCATTTTTTCCTGAGTAAGAGCATTTTTTATAAATTTTTCCTCGTTCATGATTCTATATTTTATTGTTTTCAACCATCGTCGTCAGCATCTGTGGTTTCTAACTTAGGTACTGTACCTCCTTTAATAAGGGCCTTTTCTTGCTCATTAAGAGAAACTTCAACAAATTTTTCTTCATTCATAATTCTATATTTTAAAGTTTATCAACCGTTTTCATCATCAGCTGTGTGTCGCATTTTAGGCACATCCCCTCCTCTAACAAGAATCATCTCCTCCTCATTGAGAGAAGCTTCAACAAACTTTTCTTCGTTCATAAGTCTATATTTATTGTTTTCAACCATCGTCATCGTCACCTTCATGTCGCATTTTAGGCACATCCCCTCCTCTAACAAGAATCATCTCCTCCTCATTGAGAGAAGCTTCAACAAACTTTTCTTCGTTCATAATTCTACATTTTGCTGTTAAAAAAGATTAATAGAAATCAGCCATTATCGTCATCACTCGTGTTTTGCACCTTGGGAACTGTCCCTCCTTTAATAGAAGTCATTTCTTTCTCACTGAGAGACGTTTCAATAAATGTTTCCTTGTTCATAAATCTATTCTTTAAAATCAACCACTAGAGCGTACTTGATTACTTGACAATCTAGGAGGTTTACCACCCTTTATATCTTGTAACTGCTTTTAGTCTAAAGCAGTAAATTTTGAGAATTTCTCTTCGTTCATAATTCTATTTTTAGTTTTCTAATGCTACAAAGGTATGCTATCAAGTCATAGTTGACTTGGGCATATCAGGCAAATAGTAGGGTGTATCAACCAAAACTCGGTATCTTGAGTTTTTTAAGCGATTTCCTAATTTGGCGTATCATATTCTCCTCAATTATTTAGTGTTGTATATTGGCATTATCAAATATTCATTGAATTGGATTAGAAGAGAGATTAGTCAGTAAATCAAAACTCACCAAAATCCTGTTGCGCCTCAGTTGCCACCAACTCAACATAAAACACTCAAAAACAAGCATTTACAAAACTCATCTTCAAGACAAAAGAAATAGTTGTATATTCAAGCCTTCCATCAAACTCAAATCATTGCGTGGAACCTCAATTAAAAATTTATAAGGTACAAGATTGGATCGTGTTGGGACGCAACCGTTTTGCTCCACCTTTTAAGGCTTCGGATACGCTCATCAACGAAGCCCGTATTGTGCACGTGGTTCACGGGCGCTCTAACTTGTATGCGGCCAATCAATATACGCAACTACAGGCTGGAGATACAGTGATTATGAAGCCTGACAACTTTATCAACAGTTGGTCGGAGAATCCGTCGGGAGAACTGAATGAGATCATTGGCTTTCAGTTGCCTTCTGATTTTTTAAAATTTGTGTATCAAAATCAAGCCCCTCAGTGGTTAGTGTCTAAACCCAGCGAACAGGTTTTCCCGATACAAAAAGCTACGCCTGGTTTTTTGCTGGATAATTACTTTGAGAATCTTAAACACTATCTAGATCACCCCACGCTTATTTCAGAAGAATTGCTGCGAATGAAGGTACAAGAGTTGATTTATATTTTGATCAATACTGATAAAACAGGTAGTACTCAAAAGTTATTTGGAGCTTTGTTTATGGCCAATGAGTATAAGTTTCAGGAGGTGATCCAAGCCCATCTTTTTGATAACCTCAATCTGGAAGATTTGGCTTTTTTGACTGGATTGAGTTTGTCTTCTTTTAAGCGAAAGTTTTCTGCAGTTTATGGGACTTCGCCCAATAAGTATTTCATTTCTAAACGGTTGGAGCAAGCGCAGGTACTTTTGAGTACAACTCAATTGCGTATTTCTGAAATTGCTTATGATTGTGGGTTTAGCGATGTGGGGTATTTTACCAAAACTTTTCAAAAATATTATAATTGCTCTCCTACGGCTTTTCGAGAAAACCTATTGAACTAAAATTCCCATTCTTTGACCCAATCCTTCCAAAGTAACCAAGAGGTAACACGCATCTTTGCATTGTAATTAAAACTAAACAATAACATTATGATCAAGGATGCGAATATTTTTATTACTGGGCCAAATGGTGGGATAGGATTAGAAGTAGTTAAAATTTTAAGTAAAAGAAAAGCAAAAAGTATTGCACTGGCCTGTCGAACTGCCGAAAAGGCAGTGTGGACACAACAAGAAGTGCTCAAACATCACGATACGGATACGCTGCTGGCACCTTATGGTGGATTTGATATGAATGATGCCACAGCAATTGAACAAGCAGTGGCCAAATTACCCCAAAAACCATTTGATATCATTTTCCTGCAAGCGGGAGGAATGGTGGTGGCCAATGATTTCCAGTTTGTACAGGCCAATGGTTTACAGGTTGAGAAAACGGTTTACCAAAATGTCATTGGGGCTTATATCACTTTATTGCATTTAGAAAAAAGAGCGCTGGTGGCTCCTAATGTCCGCATTGTGTTTCCGGGTGGAGAAGGCGCTCGAGGCATTAAGGGAATGATCAAAAAACCAGAATTTCAGTCAGTGGAGGCCTTTAAAACTTATTTGCTCCAGGGTTTGGGTAAGTACAAGGACATTGATGCCTTGGGGATTTCTAAATTTATGAGTGGCTTGCTGGTACAGCAACTCGCCGAAATGGATAAAAGTAAGGAGTATGTGTGGTTTTCTCCTGGGCTGACTTCAGGTACCAATGGTTTGCGAGATGTGGCCCAACCCAAGCGTTTTGTAATGGAGAAAATAGGCTTTCCGATGATGAATCTTTTGGGAATCGCACAAAGCCCGCAAAAGGCTGCACACAAATTTGTAGAGAGTTTGGATGGTACTTATGGTAAATCAGGGGATTTGTTGGGAGCTCCTGAAGGCAAGGGATTGGGTAAAATTGTGGATCAAAAACCTATGAATGCGGGATTGACCAATTTGCAGTTCCGACAAGCTTTTTGGGAGATTGTAAAGGAGTGTGTGGGAGGATTGGTAGTTAGTGAAGTATAATTAGTTTAGGGAAAGTTAGGTTGTTTGTGAATCGCATAATAGATAATCTAACTTTCCTTTTATAAGAAACTAACTCTAGAAAAATCACTGTTAGAATATCATTGAGTGTATCCCCCTATTCGTCTAAAGTATGAACAAAAAAAGCCATCTGGCTAGGGTAGCTTTTACGCTTTTCAAGTTATCCAATACTTGTTTTAACAAATAACAATACGACGGGGTAGTGCTATACATAAACACTTGCCATTAACTCAGGAATTATATTCTTTAAAAACACTTAAAAAGCTTTCTTTATAACGTTTGCCTATCGGAATTTCAGTTTCGCCGACTAATAATGATTTTTTATAAATTTTTAAAACCCTATCCATATTAATAATATAGGAACGATGTATACGAACAAAGTTATAAGTGACCATTTTTTGTTCCCAACTTGTAAGGCTACCCAACAACATGAGCTTCTCGTTAAGCGTTACAATGCACACATAGTCCAACTCTGATTTTATGTATTGGATTTCATCAATTGTCACCTTATGAGTGGCTCTATTTGCATAAACCAAGAGGTGTTTAGTCGGATCTATTTCTATATTTTTCTTTAAACGCTCAATTGCTATTAGAAATCTTTCATACGAAAAAGGCTTCATTAAATAATCAATTACGGCAAGCTCAAATGCATCTACGGCATATTGTGGATAAGCAGTAGTGATGACTATTTTTGGAGGATTATCAATGGTTCGGATAAAGTCCAAACCATTGAGGTCTGGCAGTTCCATATCCAAAAAGATAAAATCAATGTCAGGTAACAAGCTCTTAGGGATACTGGAAGTGGATTCCCAAATGCCATAACATTTTAACGATGGCGTTTTTGCAATATAATTTTGTAACAACCTTTGGGCACTTTTCTCATCTTCTATAATTGCGCATTTTATCATAAAGACATTGCTAGTTTAATGGTAAATGTTGCTGCGTTTTTATTGATGGTTAATTCGTGTTTATTTGGATACAATAGTTCCAGCCTTTGCTGCGTATTTCTTAATCCAATTCCTGTGGAGGTTGAGAAATCTGATGGGTTAAACGTTGGATTATACGGATTTTCGCAACAAAAAAGCAGATAACCATCGGCCAGCTTCATTTGAATTGATATTTTTTGTTGTCCCTTTATTTTACTTGTGTACTTTATAGCATTCTCGACAAAGGTCATCAAAAGCAATGGGGAAATTAATGCAGTCGTGTCATCAATGCTTTCTTCAATCTCAAATTCAATTTTATCTTCCCAGCGAAACTCACATATACTTACATAATTTTTAACATGTTGCCAATCATCTACTAACAATACTTTTTGAGTGACACCTTCGTGTAATAGGTACTTAAAGTTATCGGATAACATAAGTATTAGTTCTGATGCTTTCTCATTATTATACAAGGTGTAACTGTAGATGCTATGTAGCGCATTTAATAAAAAATGGGGGTCTATCTGCGCTTTCAGGTTTTCTATTTCAGCAATTCTCAGGCTTTCGTTCAGAGTATTCCTTTTCTTAATACTATATATGGTATAAAAGATAAGGTTTACGAAAACAAATTGTCCTACGGTACTAATAAAATGAGATTTGTATGAATAATTGTTTAATTGATAAATGTACATATCAATTATTACCTTGGAAGCCAACACACTAATAGTAGACATAGAGAGGAAGAATAAAGTCATATATATCACTTTACCTTTCCCATTGGCTCTAAAAAAATAAAAGAAATTGATGTAGGTAATCAACATCACAAAAGGGGTCTCAACGTTATTGAGTGCCAAATGAAGAAAAAAGTACTCTTTTTGACCCGATTTAATTACTGGAAACCAAATATAGAATAACCAAAAAAAGAGATGTAAAAACACCTCTTTTTTGAGGTGATATCGTGTGAATAAATTCATCTTCTAATGAACTTCAAGTGTCAGTTTTTGCGTGTCACCATTTAACCCTTTTATTACAAGTCGATAGCTCCCCTGTTCTAATGCTAAGGCTTTACGATCATTTTGTGTCTTCACTTCAATTACATCAATTGGGGTAGCTACTTCACTATCTCCCTGCTTGTAAGCAAACACCAAATAAGGAAAACCTAAGTTTATTTTATGATGTGGTACGCTTACGCTTCTTTTTTCACTCAATGAAAAAAGCCACGCAGGCCTACCTGTAATATATTTAGTAGGAGGAAAATAAACATTTACATCATAACTTTTGGGAGTAGAAGAAAACAACTTCCCCTCATCATTTTTGAACACACTTATTTCTCTAATTTGTTTTTTGTCAAGCATGATACGATAAGGATTTGCAATGTTCATGGAATGGGTTTCCAGCCACTCTTCTTGATTAATGGTTAATGGGTTTAAGCCTGATTTCTGCTTAAGTATGGCACCCAGGTTTCCTACGATTTCGCCTTCATATATTTTTTCGCTCAAATGCCCATACCCACAGTGAATCACAATTTTGGCTTTAGGATTCTTTTTCAGAAACTTCAAAATATTATTGGCTTGTCCTTCTTCTCTGCTATACCATCTTTTTAACGGATTTTGTTCATTAGCATCTTGCGGGTGTTCATAAGGTAGTACAGTATACCCCTTGGTTATTGCTCGCCTAATCAGGTTTCCATATTGAGGTTCTCTAAAATAAAAACCAGAAGAAATCAACGGGTAGGTTCTCTTATTAAGGGATTTGTCTTTTTTTGGGCGTAAACCCTCTAAAAATACCGTTTTATAGCCTTGGGTATACAAACGTTCCAATAATTTACTTGTGAATAAGCGATTTTGTGCGCTATAATGTGCCTCATTGATTATTATAATCTGATATTCTTTGGCCGTTTTTTCTATTTCAGATAGTGCATTGCAAGGTTTGTAATTCAAAAAGTCGTGGTTCATTTTCACCTTTTTTTTCTTCAACTTTTTGTATGTTAATATAAATTTTTTCTCGGTCTGCAGTACCTGTTGATATTCTCCAATAAATGAAAAATTCACCGCATAACTTTGCAATTTTCTTGCTGAGGTATTCTCTTTAATTTTGGCTTCAATTTGTGATGAAAAGAAATATTCTTTTGGGTTAGATTGTGCATTGACTATCTGAACAAACCCTAATAAATACGCTAAGTACATTAAATGTTTCATGATAAACTCGTTGTTTTTTATCAAAAGTACTTAGCATTTTGGCTCACTATTTCTTTAATCTATGAATGGCCACAAGTAATCTATTAAATGCTTGTAAAGTTTGTTAGTAGATGTATAAAACAACTAAGAGTATGTTTAAACTTCATTGATTAGGTCTTTTACGCGACTTTTTTGATTATATATTGTCAAATTTATCGGCAGTAGCGCTGCTATTCCCTCAAAATTTGACGCATCTAATCCTAAAACCTCCTGTAAACGAAAATTTAAACATACTCTAATACTCTCGGCTCACAACTTTGTACTGAAAATAAATATCCCCTGCATAAGCTGGTGGTTCATCACAAGCCTGTAAGCGAAATTCGAAGGTGGGTTCCCAGCCATCTGGGGTGTTGGTTTCTCCTCCTAAAATCTCGACAGTATACCAACCATTTGCCAGAGCTAAACGGGGACGGGTTGGGTGCGCTTGCAATAACTCTTGGGCCTTTGCCCAATCGCGTAAATAAGGCATGGTAAAGAGATAAACCATTCCACCTTGTACTTGCAAATTATAGCCCTTGCGGTGAAATTGTAAGTCGTTTTCTCCTTCAAATATTGAGGGTTCTCCTTTGGTGTTGAAATAAATCGTGTAAGGATAATTCTCGATGCCCGCCAAGGGAACAATCACCCCTTGCTCCACTACCAAATCGCCACTATCCTGGGTGGTAAACTCAGCCAATAAATCATTGGGTAACTGATGGGTTTGCTGAAAAGCTGATAAGGCGGTAGGATCACCTAAAATGAAGTAATCCATTAAATCGTTGAGGCATTCGGTAAATTTTTCCATTAAAAGAAATATACTCATTTTTCTCGAATAAAATACTCGCAAAGACTATCATTGGGTAGTTTGTAAAATAAATCCAAACAAGAGACACCCTTTACCCTATCATAGGAAAACTTCACGGAATGCCATTGCTACTCCATTAGCGATAAGGACTTGTCAATTATAAGTTTACTTATTCGCCACAGTCAAGTAAATACGTTTTACTTGTCATTCCTTTTACAGAGTAATACCAGCCATTCACAGAGTAAAATTTTAATTGAGTACGCAAGGTTTCATTTTTGGGCATTTGACAACTTATCAAGTCTCATCATATGAAACCATTGACCATTTTTTTAACTCTATTAATTTGTGTGCCCCCTCTTATGGCACAAAGTATCCAAATCAAAGGGCAGGTAATTGATGCCCAAACTCGAGCTAAAATTCCCTTTGCTGCCATTGCAACTTATCGTCAGGACCAACTTCTGGGAGGTACTTCAGCTGATGCAAAAGGACGTTTTCAATTACAACTTCCTCTGGGTTTTACGCACCTTAAGGTAAGTTTTATTGGGTACCAAACAATGCAAATCACAGCGATACAAATTAAGCCACAAAGCAAACTAAATATTCGGCTAACACCCAATACTAAGACACTAGATGAAGTAGTAGTGGAAGGTCAACGAACTACTACTCAATTGAAAATAGATCGCAAAGTCATTCATTTAGGGAGTGACGTTCAACAAGCAGGAGTAAATGCGCTCGAAGCATTTGACCAAATTGCCGAAGTACAAACTGATATGACTACAGGAACTATAGGGTTGCGAGGTAGTGACAATGTACAAGTATTGGTCAATGGTAAACCTTCGCCTTTGCGCGCTACCGAATTGTTACAACAAATCTCAGCAGCTAACATCGATCGAGTTGAAATTATCACTGCTCCTTCGGCTCATCATCGATCAGATGGCCTGTCGGGTATTATCAATATTATCCTGAAGAAAAACCAGCAACGAGGGCTTAATATGGGAATCAATGCTACGACTGGAACCAGAAGGTATGGCTTGGGTTTACAGGGAAATTATAGCCTTCCTTCAGTCAATTTTAAGTTCAATACTTCTCAAACCCACTTGAAAACCACCAATAACCAAACAATTTACCGACATTTTACTAATGGCAATACTGAAAGTATTTTTACACCTTATGAGTTTTCAGGAACGGTTTATAAACTGGCTTCGGGGGTAGATTTTTTTATTCAAGATGTCCACGAGTTATCTTTTAAGGTAGATTATACCGATGATTCGCATCAATACTTTAATCGCTCCGATTTCACCGAAGTCACTAATCGTAATGATTACACTTACCTGCGGGAAAATGAACATTTTCATTATATCACAAATCTCAATGCCAATTATCGGTTGAAACTTGGGCAAGATAATCATTTTCTGGAAGTGGATTTTAACCGAAACCAAAGCGATAATAGCTACCCAATTCAAGACTCAGAAGATAATAATCGCTTATTTGATCAAATGCTTACCGAAGATTTTGTGTTACAATCACTTGCCCTGGATTACACATTACCGATGAAAAAAAAAGGATCGATAGAAGTTGGTGCTGCCAGAAATACGCAGGCTTTGGAGAGTCAGAATATACTTCATCAAGAAAATGGGGCTTCTGTTTATAATCAGTTTACCTACGATGAGGTACTCTGGGCAGGATATGGATTAACTCATTTTTCGTGGGGTAAACTTGCTATACAGGCGGGACTGCGTTATGAGCATTTTCATTCACGATCTATTAGTCTCACCAATAATTTTGAAACAACTCAACAGTTTTCCAATTGGTTTCCTTCGCTACATTTGACTTATACTATTACTAAAGAAAATACTGTGAACTTGAGCTATAGCAAACGAGTTTCACGCCCTAATTTTCATCATGTCAATGCTTTTCAAATTGTAAGCCCGTTGTATATATGGAGGTATAATCCCAATATTACACCTGAGTTTAGCAATAACCTAGAGTTGGGGTATCGCTACCAGGGTAAGGCGTTGCAAGCGAGTTTGACTTCTTTTTACCGTTATCGGCAAAACGTGATTCTTTGGATAGAATTAGCCGAAAACAATCAGCAAATATTTCAATATCAAAATGCGGGCACATTCAATTCTTTTGGAGTAGAAAGTACACTGGACTATCAACCTATGCCTTTTTGGCAAACAGGGCTAAGCCTTCATCATTATTTTACCCAGGTAAATCAGCAAACTCCTGTGACTTGGGATCGAACTTATGCCACTTATTTTCAATTCAAAAACACCTGGACTGTTGGCAAAAAAATCAGCATTGATTTTACATATTTGCATACGCCCAAACGCCAAAACACTTTTAATTATATTCTCCCTCGCCACCGACTAGATGGCGCAATTAATGTCCGATTACTTAAAAATAAGCTTTCGCTGAACTTGCGGGTAGTCGATATTTTTAATCGCAATGTATTTCAGCGACGTAGTCAAACTCCCAATCTTGAGCAAGACACACGCTGGAATATTCAACTCCAAACCTTTAACTTTCTGGTGAGTATGCGTTATCAACTATTTCGTAATAAAGGAAAAGTAAGGAAACGCAAACAACGACGGTATCAGGAGGCACCAGTGGACTGATTACTAAATGTTTGACAGACCATCAAGTAATAGAACAATGAAACAATCTCTCAATACATTTATAAACCATCAAGAACCTTCATTTTTGACCAAACTAGAACGCAAAGAACCTTGGGTTCATTTATTGTTTTGGGTGGCGTATTTCATCTACCCATTATTTAAATTTCGAGGTTTAGAGCTTCATGTTAGTAGTCAGTTGAATGACTTGTTCTTTGGAATGGTGGTTTTTTATAGTGCCTATTTGTTCTTTTTTCCCTCCACAAAAAAGCAACAGTGTGGGGTGTTATTATTGGTACTGTATTGCATAGTGGGGTATGGAAATTTTATGGTGCATAACTGGATATTTGATTCCTCTCATCAAGATGCAGTACTCACTTATACTTTGGGTTACCTGTCTACTTATTTGCTTCTTATCTTGTTTGCCTATACATTTTATTCAGTAAAAGACACCTACCAAAAGCAAATGGCTTTGAAGGAAGCCAATCAGGGAAAAATCCAGGCCGAATTAGCGAGCCTCAAAGCCCAAATTAATCCTCATTTTTTGTTCAATACTTTGAATAGTATCTATTATAACGCCTTGCAAAAAGACGACAAAACTCCCG
This sequence comes from marine bacterium AO1-C, assembly GCA_001890965.1. Taxonomy (GTDB): domain Bacteria; phylum Bacteroidota; class Bacteroidia; order Cytophagales; family Microscillaceae; genus Microscilla. The sequence continues at coordinate 264,476 of MLAY01000012.1, forward strand.
AGATGATTCTTAAGTTATCGGATAATTTTAGATATCTTTTGCAGGAAGGGCAAAATGAACAGGTAGCCATTCGTCAAGAGGTGGCTCATTTGCGAGATTATATCAGTTTGCAGGAAGAACGTTTAGCCAACAAGGTAAATGTCCAATTTGAGGTCACTATAGATAATCCAGATCAAATGATGGCTCCTTTAATGCTCATTTCTTTTATAGAAAATGCTTTTAAATATACCAGTCTTCTCAAGGGGAGTAATCATTTAATCACTATTAGTTTGACGTTAGAAAAACAAGTGTTTGACTTTGCCTGTAGCAACCCATTTAGGCTTCAGCCCACCCAGATAATGGATGAACACTGGCAAGAGAGCGGAGTAGGTATTCGCAATACTCAACAACGGTTACAATACGTGTATCCAGATAGCCACCAATTGCACATTGATCAGCAAGAGGGGATGTTTTGGGTACACCTCCAGATAATGTTATGATAAATTGTTTGATTTTAGAAGATGAAAAAGCAGCTCAGGAGGTGTTAAAGACCTATATTGCCAAAACACCTTTCACCCAATGTATTGGAGTATACGAAAGTGGTCTGGAGGTAGACACTCAGCTTTTGCAACAAACTCAGGTGTTGTTTTTGGATATACAGTTGCCTGAGTTCAGCGGACTTGCTTATCTAAAAACTCTGATCAATCCTCCTCAAGTAATAGTTACGACTGCGTTTTCTCACTATGCGGTAGATGCCTTTGAAGAAAATGTGGTAGATTATTTAGTCAAACCTTTTTCGTATGAGCGTTTTTTCAAAGCTATTAATCGCGTCAATGAACGCCTCTCGATCACAACCACTACAGTGAATCCTCCTTTTTTGCTCTATGCTGACAAAACTATTTATCAGATTAAGGCTGATGAGATTGTCTACCTCAAGGCTGAAGTAGACTATGTACAGGTGGTTACCGATAAACAGTCTATTTTGGTATTGGATAGCTTACGCAATTGGGAAGAAAAGCTCCAAAACCTTTCTTTTTTTCGCGTCCATCGCTCTTATATTGTACATACCCATAAAATTGAGAAAATTTATGGTAATCAAATATTTATAGGGGAAATCAAACTCCCTATAAGCAAAGCATATCGAGAAGCTTTTTTACAATTTATTGGTTACACGAAGTAAACCCAGCTTTTTGATCCCTAAGCTAAATTATTCAATAATTTATCTGGTAGATTTTAACCACCTACCAGATAAACTTAGAGCTCTGGACAATTTCTTACTATAAGATTGTACCTGAGTTTTTCTCAAGCTAACCTATACTATCTCAAGGTTTCCTCTCTGGTCAAATTTAAAAAGGATTTTCTATTATAACGGCAAAGCCCATCTTTACCACCTACCCAAAAGCGACCTTCAGTGTCTTCAAAAATTGTTTGTACAGCTTGCTGCGTTACCCCTCTGGACTTAGAAAAGTTGGTAAAACATTTCCGTTCTTTATTGAAACAATAGATGCCAGATCCTTCGGAACTAAACCAAACATTTCCTCGCTTGTCCTCATAAATATTCCAGGCTTCATTGTCACCAGTGTCATTACTCTCTATGATATTTATAAAAGATTCACCGTTGTAATGACTTAGGCCACCGTGCATAGACCCAAACCACATGCCACCATTGGAATCTTCCAGGACAGTAACTATGTTGTTATCACATAGGCCATCTTCTTTGGTAATGTATTGGAACGTTTTGCCATCATATTTGCAAACGCCTTGGTTGTCTACCCCAAACCACAGATTTCCTTTTTGATCTTCAGTAATACACCCAATCAAGTTTTTGGACAAATCTACGGTAGGATTGTTCACGTCAGGGGATGGTAAAGCAATGGATGTAAACCTCGTGCCATTATAACGACAAAGCCCTTTGAGAGTACCTACCCAAATGGTGCCTTGACGATCCTCAAGTATACTCCAGGCCCATTTATGGTTCAAACCATTTTGTTCGGTATAGTTGGTAAATGAGCAACCGTTATACTTCGAAACACCACCATTGGTAGTAAACCAGAGGTTCCCCTTGCGATCTTCTATAATTCCAGTTACCTGGGTTCCACCAAGCCCTTCTTTTACCGAAAAATAAGTAAATGAACGACCATCGTAACGACAAACCCCATAATCGTTGGTGCCAAACCAAAGGTTTCCTTTACTATCTTGAAATATCCTGCGGACGTGTTCGCTTATTTGCAAAGAATTAACCGAACAAAAGGCAGAATTACTCCGACCCAACAGATAATCTAAGCCAAATGTGCTCATAGCTTTGGTAGAATACGCGGCGGCTTGCGCCACGCTTTTTTTGGTAAACTCTGAGGTGTTTTGTCCACTACATGCAGTCATTATCAACAAAGACAGCAAAGGGCCAAGACATCGCTTGTATGCAAAACTTTTTTTCATATCGAATATTTTTTTTCGGTAAAAGTATGCTTCAGCGTATCCAAGTGGCTTTAAGAAGTGTAAATTAATGTAAAACCGTTGTAAAATGACCGTAAAACATTTTACGGTAGTGTGTAAATCAATAAATTTACGAAATGACTATCAGACATTTTCATCTCTACTTGCTCGTATTTTTCTTAGTGCTCTTGACTAAGGCAAGTGGCATTGCCCAGCATAGCCTCAAAGAAAGTCATAGAGCGGTAGCCTTAAGAATGATTGGCCATCAAATGCTCTTGTTTTCAGGAGATAGCACTTCACGGGTATTGCCAGTTCAAAAGGAAGCAGGTCGTTATAAAATTCAATTAGACTCTGATTTTCAGTTTGCCCCTGAAGAACTCGTGAAAATCATTGATCAAAATATAAAAAAAGCCCAAATAGCGACTCACTATCTGGTGGAGGTGGAAGATTGTAGCAATCATCAAACGATTTATAGCTACGAAATGGGGAATTCGTTGCGATCCAATATTGTTCCTTGCGCTGGCCGAAAACAACCTAAAGCTTGCTATCAGGTTTTTATTACGATTTTAAAAGAGGATCAAGCCACTGCTAAACCTGTAGCTCATCAAGCCTCTCAGGGAACTAATTACTTTTTAGCCATTCCTCTTACTTGTGGTTTATTACTGCTTACCGGGCTGCTTTTCTTTCGACGCAATGGCTCGTCCAATACATCTTCCAAGAGTTTATCGCACATCATTGAGATAGGCAAGTACCGCCTTGACCAAAGAAATATGATGCTTGTATTTGATGATAAACAGGTAGAACTAAGCGGTAAAGAATCTGATTTATTGTTGTTATTGTACAGTGCAGCCAATACTACACTTGAGCGAGAACACATCCTCAAAAAAGTATGGGGAGACGAGGGCAACTATATTGGCCGCACTTTAGATGTTTTTGTATCCAAATTGCGTAAAAAACTGGCAAATGATTCTAATATAAAGATCGTGAATATTCGTGGTATCGGGTATAAACTCATTCTAAATACTTAACTTTTGTTCAAGCTCCTATAATCCTCAAAATAAACATTCACCTCACAAGGCAAAGTCATTCATTATAAGTAAATTAGTAGGGCGATCCAGACTTAAAACTTGCCTTTTATGGAGCTTATCACATTTATAGAACAATACCAAAAACTCAACGAACAGGAAAAGGATTTAATACTCACCCACAAACGTGAACGGGTTTTGCACAAGGGGGAGCATTTTCATATGGCGGGTAAAAGGTGTCAGGAAATTGGTTTTGTAAAAAGTGGCATATTACGCACCTATTTTTATGATGATGAAGGCCAGGAGTTTACCAAATATTTCATTCAAACAGGGCAATTGGCAGTCAATCTCCAAAGTTTTAATGAGGGCACACCAGCCACCGATTTTTTAGTGGCCGAAACCAACGTGTCATTAATTACACTTCCCAAATCCGCGCTGGATGCTTTTTCTGAAAAGATTCCGAGTTGGGACACCATCGCAAAAAAGATCATTGAAACTAAACTAATGGATAAACTCACCGCCAAAAATAACATGCTCAACCAAGGCGCTACCGATCGGTACTTGAGTTTTATGGAGGTCAACCCTGAAATTATGGGTAATGTGGCATTGGGCCATATTGCTTCTTACCTGGGCATTACCCAATCCACCTTGAGCCGTATAAGAAGAAAAATTGTTCATTTTTAATTTTTGACAAAAGGCAAAAAATTTCGTTCAGTCACCCTCTAGTTTTGTGCTATCATAATTTTTGTTCTTACTATGAAAGCACAATTTTATATTTCATTGCTACTGGTATTTTTCACCAGTCATGCACTTTTGGCTCAAAGTGAGTCAACTTCCCCACGAAAAAACCACATTGAGTTAAATCTCATATGGCCGTTTGTACCCAATATTTATCAAGTAAAGTATAACCGCACGCTTTTTACCTCGAGTAATGGCATGCAGGGCGAATTGATCATAAGTGCCAACTTTCGTCCGTTGAGTTTTGACGAACAAGAAGGCGATAAATCTATGCGGGCCATTGCAGTAGGTTATCGGCATTTTTGGTGGAAGGGCTTCAATACCGAACTTTCTATTTATCCAGAGTTTATCACAATCCAAAATAATGTAGTGGATGGCCAAAACTATGAGGGTTTTGTTCTTATTCCAGAGTTTTATGCAGGGTACAAAGGTTACTTTGGCAAATCTCGTTTGTTCTATAATATACAACTAGGCATAGGGCAAGTCGCCTACCGTAGTAACCTTTGGCCCAAAACTGAGGAAGATCAGTTGTTTTTCAACGGTAACCTTACTGTTGGTGTGTCCTTTTAATTTCTGAAGTCATTTCTTATCCCAAAAATCATGTTTAAAAATATTTTCCCCTCAGTGCCTGCACCAGAGAGCAAGCTTTACCCTCATTACTTAAAAGCATTTCCAACAATGGCTGGTAAAACCGTGGCCATTACAGGGTGTACTAGCGGTACAGGTTTGGTATTGGCGCATATTTGTGGCGGCCTGGGCGCTAAAGTTATGATGCTGAACAGAACCTCGAAAAGGGCTGAAAAAGCCTTGGAACAATTGCAAAATAAAGGAGTTGAAGCCCAATGGATACCTTGCGACTTACTCAGTTTTGGTAGTGTGCGTTGGGCCGCTGAACAACTCAAAACGTTTTGCCCTCAGGGATTGGATGTACTTTGCAACAATGCAGGATTGATGGGTATTCCTGATAAAGCGAGCATAGATGGTTTTGACAAACAAATGCAGGCCAATCATTTATCCCATTTTTTGCTCACTTCGCTTATTTGGCCATTGTTTGAAATAGCGGTCAGTAAAAGAGGCGAAGCCCGCATTGTGAATCATTCCAGTGGGGCACGCAAAGGTCGCCCGCTGGAAGCACGTTTTTTGGGCAGAAATGGAGGAAATCTGGGTGGAGATGGCTTTCCAGGGATGGGCAAATGGCGACGTTATCAGCAATCGAAGCTAGCCAACTTGATGTTTACCTATACGTTGCCTGACCAGATTGCTCAACAACGACCCAAGTTTGCAGGTAAAATAAAAAGTTTATGTGCCCATCCTGGCCCTACCAATAGTGGCCTTCAGGGGAAAACTGCCAAAGCAGGTGGTACCCGTTTATTAGATCAATACATTCTTTGGACAGCACTCAAACGGGCACAATCGGTAGAAGATGGCACAATGGGTATTGCCCGTGCTTGTTGTGAAGCGGTGGTTGAAAGTAATAATTTTTATGGCCCAGCAGTATTTCGTCAGGCAGGCCCCGCCGAATTGCTCCCAGCCGAACGAGATGTAGCTTCTGAGACTTTGCTTTGGCGTGAAAGCCTGAAGGCTACAGGTTTAAGTAATTTTTTTGAATCGTTGCAAGCTTTTGTGCAGTAAAATCTCATAATATGAGACCTCACAATTGATAACTTACTTCGGTTTTTAGTCCATCAGTAGTTTGTTGTACTTCTACCCATTGTACTCGAGCCGACATACTGTGTATTTGCGCTAAGAAGTCTTCGTCTTCGTCGGTAAAACTGGCAAGCAGGCATAAAGCCATTAATAACTTGATGGAAGGTTTGAATACTCGAAGTCCAAATTTGAGTACACTTTCGTCGGTCATCCACAATGAAACACCCAGTTGATGTACTTCGTGGGTTTGAAATATCTCCAGCAAAAAGCTTGGAAAGGTGGGGACCTCTAACAGCTCACACAAGTGCAATGCTTTGTGGTATTGGCTGCTAATGCTTTGGGTAGCATTGGCCATTAAGTCAACTTGGCGAATGAAGGTTGTAGACCACGATTCGCCATATCCTATACAAGTAGAATGGACAAACATATTGGCCCAACGGTGAATGATCTTTTGTTTAAATACACTTTTTTCCAACACCTGGCATAACTGATTGAACGAGATTAGCCCTGGCAAATACCAACCTGTATTGACTCCTTCTGGATGGATTTCTACCCAGGAACCTAGTTTTTCGGGTCGCCAGTCGCTTCTCAGTCTTTGCAGTACATTGGTGTTTACTTGCAGTCTATTTTGGTAATAAGCGGCATGTTTTGTTATCAAGGTGTGGGTAGCACCTATTTGGTATAGGGTTAGGCGTTGGCGATCGTGGGTGCTCCATAGTTCAAAGTTTTGTTCTGGAGTGGTACTCGGCAAATGTACTTGTTCGTACCATTCTTTTACAAAGGCAGCATTGGGTTCACTGGACAATGAACTGCTATGCAATGCCCACAGCATTTTTTGTGGGGTATTAATGGTTAGTGTAGTAGAATTCATGCGTTTTGTGTTGTTTTAATCTGGTAAAGTGGTTTCCATTTTTAATGCTTATCGTTTTTCAATTCACCTGATTTTAGTCAGTACTTAGGCATTATTTTATCTCCAAATTCTATTCAGATAGCTATTTGTTACGCGATGTGTCTGCGTATTTTTTTCATTATTTGTTGGTGAAAATCGGGACAAAGCAATACGCCTCTTACAGCCGATGACTTATTTACTCAGGTTTTACAGGAAGATATATGGAGGTGTCAATTGAAGTAAAAAACCTTCCAGGCCTCAGCGAAACCTGGGTTTTCAGAGGATCTTTTACATATTTTATGGTGTATCAAAAGTAGGTACCCAAGGGGTAGATTCCTATTTTAGACACCCTTCAAATACCCTTCATCAGTGTTAGCTGATTTTGTAAAACCTGAATGGCTTCATAAGTTTTTGTTTATCATTACCCAGATAGAAACATTCTGCTATGAAAGAAAAAAAGATGAATATTGTATATTGAAGCAATGCAGTACATAAAGATCATATTACCGTGGAATACAACACATATCAACCTGACTCAGATTTAGAAACTTTGGTGAAGTGTTACTGGACACTAAACATTCCTAAAGAAGTGCCCAAAGGCAGACAACAAGTACTATCTGATGGCTGTATGGAAATGATTTTCAACCTTGGGGATGATGTCAGAAGAATACTACCCAATGATCAGTATTTGGTTCAACCCCGTTCTTTTGTGCTTGGTCAAATAACTCAGCCAATGTGGATTGAGCCTATGGGAAAAGTAGAAACGTTTGCGGTTCGTTTCAAGCCGGGAGGCTTTTCATATTTCACTAAAACGGCTATGAGTGATTTAACAGATAAGGATACCGAATTAAGAGTATTGTTTGACGAAGCAAAGGTTGCCAAGATAGAAGCCGCCATTAGTAGTACGAAAGATACGATTGAAAAAATTTCGCTAATTGAGCGTTTCCTGCTTGATATTTTAACAGAAAATATTGATGTCCCTGGCTTACTAAAATCTGTGATCGATAAAATACTTCAGACCAATGGAACCGTAAGCATCAAAGATATTACGCAAGAAAATTCCGGACAACGAAGAAGCTTGGAGAGAAAGTTTATCAAGCAAGTTGGTACAAGCCCCAAACAACTTTGTAGGGTGATCCGATTTCAAAAGGCATTGAAAACAATACTTGATGGCAATAAAAAACTAACAGATGTTGGATATGAAAATGAATTCTTTGACCAGGCTCATTTCATCAAAGATTTCAAAGATTTTACAGGTATTAGCCCTAAGCAGTTTTATACTGATAAAAACTTCACCCTTTCTTCCTTGCTGTACTCTAAAGATTGAGTTGTCGCGTTTTTACAATTTTCGTTCAGTGAATCAATCTAGCTTTGCATAAAAACTAGATTTTATGCGAAAAACATTCAGTGTCACGATGATGATCATTATGCTTATTACTTATGCTTGCACTAATCGTCAGAACAATACACCATCAAGTCATACCGACAAAGCCAATCGCCAAAACACCAAACGTATGAATAGTCATATTGCTATTTTCGAGATTGCTGCCAGTGATATTTCAAGAGCAATTCACTTTTATGAGACTGTTTTAGATTTAAAAATTGAGAAGATAACAATGCCTGGGATGGAAATGGGCCTTTTGCCTTATAAAGATCAAATGGTCACGGGTGTAATCATCAAAGCCGAAGGATATGCGCCTTCCCCCAAAGGGGTAACAATATATCTAAATGCGGGTAACGATCTCCAGGTGGTTTTAGATAAGATTGAAAAAAATGGAGGAAAAATTGTCACGCCTAAAACTCCGCATGCCGATGAAAACGGATACTTTGCTTTGTTTTTGGATTCAGAAGGTAATCGCATTGGACTCCATTCTCCCAATTAAAGAGTTACATTTTATAAAAAACCATTTAGCCTGCCTCTTGAAAAAGCTCAATCAAAATGAACACGTCCCATTTGGCTAACAAGACTACACAAAGAGATGCGATTTTAACTTAGGCAAGTAGATGATTAAGTACCTAATAAAAAAACACACAAGAAAAATTCTTATGCGTTTTTTAAGTACTTCAAAGATAGCCGGCATTGCAGGAATTACTTACCCCTGTTATGGGCTTATCTTCAATTATTACCGTTTTGTTGGCATCAGATTTATATCCCAATAATGGTTACACTTAATCCTACCCAGGTTGTAACATAAATACAAAATGGAGGGAGTCCCCGTCTCACAGAAAGACGCTTACCCTCCATTACTTTGTGGTTTAGCTTATTGCCTTCAAAAGAATTACCTCATAGGCATCGTCCTTTTTTATCACCTGACCTTTACCTTGGCCATTTGATATTATAAGGAATGTATTTGATAGTTTTTTTATCGGTTCTTTAAGAATAATTTGGGGGCATCAGGAAGCTAAAGTTTAGGTTTTATAGTTGAGATACAAAGCCTGTGCTTAAGCCTCCCCAACTCCCTATGATTCCCTCTTATGCACTAAAACAATTCTCAAGTGTTGCCATCATTCAGGCAAAAGGGTTTCTCAAGTTTGTATTTAAACATTTTTTAGATAATCCAGGCTTTTTGCGATCCTTGAAAATTGACAAAGCCTGGATTGGTACATATCAAGTATGGTGATACAAAACTAAATCAGAAAGGGGCAGGTATCCTATTTTCGCACCCCTTCAAATACACTTCACCCTCCCCTTCAAAAACCCTTCATGAAGTTTTACATCATCACTTTTTGCCGCTTCTTTTTCGTTCTCTTGGTGAGTAATCTGGCAAAACCAAAGCGTTTTGCTTTTTTAGCTAAATCCTGATGACTAGTCAGGCCTATTTTATTACATAAACTTTTATAAGGCTCTTCAACAAAATAACCTGCCTTAGGATACTCCAGCAAAAACTCTCTATTAAACTCCTCTCGAGTCACCAGATTGTAATGGGTAGAAGCTAATCCTAACCGTTTGATATCCTGCACATGGTCTTCTCCGATTTTCCATACTCCTCGGGTGGTTTGGCCTCGTTGCTCAGCCACTTTATGAATAGCCAGTGAACGCTCCAGTACGACTTTCATAATGATTTCATTGATATTTTGGCGGGTAATATCTTTGGGCCTTGGAATATCATATTTGGCAATCCAATCCTGGTTGCTTTGGCACAAATTGGTTAATTCCTGATAAAAAGCCTGAAACTGGGTAGTTTGCTCATATGTTTGCGCCTCTGCGGCATTTTTGAGTTGATGGATGGTTTGCCGAATTATGGAACCTTGATTTTGAAGAACTATCAATGAGGTAAGTACCTTTGAGCACCCCTTGATCGATGTGGTACCAGGATATAACCCATTTTGCTGACAATCTAACCGACTGTGCAATGACCACATCAAATTTATGAGCTTTACTATGCAGCTACGAGCGCTTTCTAGCTTACCACACATTAAGAATGTCTTAAGAAAATGATGTTCTTTGAGGATGTAGGAATACATTTGATCAACCTGAAGGTGAAAAGGATCAGCAAAAGGAATTTGATGTTCGGGTTCTTTTTTGGTTGCCTCTCTGGCTCGAAACTCGCATTCTTGCCAATATTTTCCTCCAGCTTTGCTCAGACTATATAATTGTTCATCACGACGACGGTCAAGCCCTTTACAATATACCCCTGATTCATCGTGCCTCTCTCCTACTATATTTAGTTTATCCTTTACCAACTTACTGTGTTGCCCTACCCAGGGAGCTGCCAATGGGGCTAAAGTCCAGGCCAACACGGGAGCTTGCGAAGTAAAAGATTGTCTTTGAATATTATGGCCAATTGAGCCTTGCGTGCTTCGTGGAGTTTTTGACTTCATTCGCTTATGCTTTAATACATATTTTCGGATCTCTCAATCCTGGCTTTTCATTCAATGAAGTATACAATAACTTAGCATTTACTCTTGACACGTTATCCACAGTCCCTTTATAATCAACGAATTAACACTTGCCTTATAGAATAAATCAAGAAATTGACTTATCCAGTATCGTTCAGGTTTTGCAGAATGTATTTGTGTAAAAAAGGGCTGATAGATTCGTATCGTGAGGTTAATTGTTGTAAAATTATGAGTCATCAGGCTAAAAAACCTATTGACCTGCCCCTTCAAATACCCTTCATACCACCCTTCAAATGCACTTCAATAGATTGCTTTCACTTAAGCTTTTGGCTTTTACTGTAACCTTATATCCTTATATTAATGGTTTCACTTGATTGTTGATTTTAAGGCATGTAGCCAAGGGTACCTTTTTGAGGCACCCAATCGGTGGTCAAATGATGAAAATTTAGATTGATAAATATGTGTAGTTCGTAAGCTTAATCCTCTTCCCAGTTTCCTGCTTTATAAAATTCTTCTTTACTTACCAGATTGTATTTTTTATCGGCTTTTCCTTCCAGGTCTTGTCTGTGTTTTTCACCTATTTTCCACACCCCTTTGGCTTTATTTCGCCTATTGGCAGCTTCGTGCATTGCCTCTGATCTTTGTTGTGAAATCTCGCGTGACAATTCAGAAAATTCCTGTTTTCCATATAAGTCTTTCAAATCCCTAAAGTCTGTCAAACTATTTAGCCAAGCCTCAAATTCTAAAAATAAGCCATCGCCTTTCACAAAGCTTTCTAGTTTTTCTTCGTCATATTGATACTCTTTTACCGAAGCATTTACCGATGCAATCAAATGCATATTATCATCTATCTCCTGTTTTAAAGGAGCATACTCACTCTTTTGAGTAGTACTTAGTTCAAATCCATCTTGCTTATCGTCCATCAGTTTCAAAGTATCTTTGAGTCCTTTCAGAGCCATGTACACAGAGGAAAGTTTTCCCATAGCAAGGTTTGATTTCCATTCTTTGGCGCTTTCCTTCATTTCTTCGCAATACTGGATAGCAAAACTTATGAATTGATCAATTCGCAGTACAAAAGGATCGGCAAAAGGAACCTTAGAGTTTGTGTAACTATGCTTAGCCCGGAATTGATTTTCTCCCCAATAATTACTGGAACCTGTTTGTTCTTTACAAAAAGCTTTCTCTTCGACACGTCGAGCATTCGATTCGTCATGAGTTTCTCCTACTACGTTCAGTCTATCTTTTACCAATCCATTACATTGGGCTACCAATTGGGTTGAGGAAGATTGAGCGGGTAGTTGTTGTAATGGCTTACCTGATTCAAGAGTCTTTGCCTGCATGGCTTGTGCCCCTATCACATCGGCTTCGTGCTCTAGTTTTGGGTCATTATTTACCCCTACCCCATTATTTCCCTGTATGGTGGGTTGCACTCTCCCTTGTTTTTGCTGTACTACGTGGGCTAGTTCGTGTCCTAAATGCGCCTCTTTACCAGAAGCCAAATGCACTTCATTTCCCTGAGCATAGGCTTCGGCCTTGAGTTGGGCGGGCTTGTTGGAGTTGTAGTGTACTTGCGCATCCGATACATCTACCCCTGTCAGTGCCCCTACATTGGCTTTTACCTGGGCTTCTTTGGCAGGTGTCCCTGAAGCTTGTTGATTTGCCTGCAGGTTATTCTTTTGCACTGGCCTTTGTTTGGCCTGAACAGATCGCTGCTTTGCCTGAATGGGTTGTTGCTTGGCTTGTACGGAGCCCAGTTTTCCTTCTCGGGTTTGATAGGGCGATTGTTGACTATCCGCTGGTTTGTGATTCAAATGAGAAGTATTGTTTGTAAGTGCATTTTGCTCATTTGCAGTACTTTCCAATGTTTTTTGATCAAACATAAACTTGAGTAATGTGAATGTGGTTAAGTAAATTGCCTTTAGCTGGTAGAGTTCAAGAAAAAAGGCAAAAGTAAGGGCAATAGGCTACCATCTCCTATTTGTAGCACCCTTCAAATACCCTTCACAGAACCCTGCAAATGCACTTCAAGTAGTCTAAAATAGAATGTAGTGGTTACTAGTTTTGCAACTAGATTTAAGAAAACTCAGGAAGTATCAGACGTAAACCTTACCCTATTGTGTTGATTATCAGAACTGATGAATCAACTTATGTAAGTCTTCTTTAGGAGTAAGTGCCAATTTTTTCTTGATACGGTAACGAGCTGTTTCCAAGCCTTTTTTAGAGATGTTTAGAATCTGCATAGTTTCTTTGATAGATAAATTCATTTTCATGTAAGCACACATCTTTAATTCATTGGGAGTAAGTGCGGGATATTTTTGCTGCAGTCGGACAAAAAATTGTGGGTGCACTTTTTCGAAATGTAGCTTAAACTTTTCCCATTGATTGTCTAGATTTAGTCCACTTTGAATGTCTTTCAGGTAGGTCCTTACTACTGTATTTTTCACAGCAATGGGTTGCAACTTTTTTACGATTCCTTCCAGTAGTTCGTTTTTCTGTGCCACTTGCAACGCAATGGTAGACAGTTCTCGGTTTTGAGCATCTATTACGGATTGCATCAACATTTTTTCTTTTTGATGCAGTGCAGCCATACGCATAGCCGATTTGGAACGTGCCAATAGCTCAAGGCGTCCAAAAGGCTTGCGAATATAATCTACAGCACCGCCTTCCAGTGCTTCCTCCAGATTACGATCCCCAGTTTGTACCCCAGTAGCTATAATAATGGGAATGTGGCGGGTTTCTTCCAGTTTTTTTAAGTGACCAATGACTTCCAAGCCCGACATAATCGGCATTTCCCAATCCATAATAATCAAATCAGGCAATTCCTCCTGGGCAATTTGATAGGCAATGGCACCATTGCAGGCATTGAGCAATTCGTAAGGTTGATGAGCATCACTGAAATATTGAAAAATGGTCTCAATTACGTCAGGATTGTCATCCGCTACTAGTATTTTCTTAGGAGTTTGAACAGGGAAATTAGCATTCATTCAGCAACAATTTGGTTAAGGTGTTTAAGAACTTGCTACAGCTATAATTCTATTAATTAAATTTACTAAAAACGTTACAACGCAAGGACTTTATGAGTTGCCTTGCTTGGCCATAAAACCTAAATAATACAATTTACCAGATAATCTGCAAAAATTATCTTTATATTAACACGGCCTTTCTATCAGCATATGTGTTCTCAAGTTATTTAATTTATGCCCTACCACAAACTTTCCAGTAGAATGAAGGCTATTTGCTATTTATTTATCATATTTTCACTGATTTTAAATCACGCTTTTGCTCAAAATCTTCATACAGTTGATTCTTTGCAACAAGTTTTAAAAACCAATATCTCTGACCAGCAAAAAGTAGATGTATACAATCTAATGGCCAAGGAGTACCGATATATGGACTCGGCGCAAGTAGCTAAATATGCTTCTAAAGCCATTGAGTTGAGTCATAAGATTGACTATGTGCCAGGGGAGGCTGATGCCTTTTATTATGTAGGTTTTGCAAAACTTATCAAAGGAAATCGGGCTGAGGCAAGACAGTCTTTCCAAAAAGTATTACGTGTTTCGCAAAAAGCAGATTATAAAAAAGGCATTGCGAATGCAAATAATGGTCTGGGAGTCTTTTATTGGGTTCAGAGCAAGATGGATTCTGCACTAATTTATTACAAAAAATCCCTCAAAATAAGAGCTCAAATTGGAGACAAGGAAGGTACTGCATCTACCAGTGTCAATATTGGGGCTATTTACAAATATCAAGGCAAAGATGACAAAGCAATTGAACTCTACCACCAAGCACTTCGCATAGAAGAAAGCATTGGAAATACCAAAGGGATGAGTAATTGCTACCATAACCTGGGTATGATTTATACCGATCAGGGAGACTATCCCAAAGCCCTGAAGTATTACCAAGATGCGATCGACATCAGGCAAGGGATCAGAGATACCATGGGGTTGATGATTACCTATAACAATATGGGCAGCACCTATACTCGCCAAGGTAAGTTTGAAAAAGCCATCACGTTTCATCAGCAGGCCATTGTCTTGGCCAGTGCAGTTGAGGATAATAGCAACCTCGCCGCCAACTACAACAACCTAGGCATTATCTACAACTATCAAGGTAATTATCCAAAGGCTTTGGAAGCCTTTCATCAATCACTCAAAATTCGGGAAAAGCTCAAGAGTCAGTCAGGAATTGCTCAAAGTTTCAACAACATTGGCCATATCTATAAAGTACAAGGAGACTATTCCAGCGCTTTGCGATATTTCACCCAGGCACTCGAGAAATATCAACAAAAAAAATATAAAAGGGGGATGGCTATTAGCCATAACAATATAGGTATTGTACAAGAGCTTCAGGGGCTTTACGCCAAAGCCCTGGATCATTACCAACAAGCGCTTGACCTGGAAAAGCAAGCCCACCTCAATGCAAGAATTACCGAGAGTTATCTGGGGATTGGGAGGGTTTATTTTCTACAAAAAAAATACGCCAAAGCCCAAACTTTTTTTGAGGAAGCCTTAAAAATGCGCGAAGTTATGGGAGAAAAAGCGATGTCGGCGGAAGCACAAGTAAACCTGGGAATGGCTTATTATGCCCAAAAAGATTATGGGCAAGCTCAAAAATACCTGGAAGAAGGGCTGAAAGCCGCCTCCAAAACTGGGTTTATTCTTTTTGTAAAATATGGCGCAGAATATCTTGCCAAGGTGTATCAAGCCACTGGCCAACCCCAAAAAGCCCTGGAAAATCACATTCTTTTCAAACAAATGGCTGACAGCCTTCTCAATAAAGAAACTATTCAGAAAATTGCCCGACTGGAGACACAATATGTAGCCCAAAAAAGCGCCGATTCGCTCAAACAAGTACAAGCTCAAAAAGACCAACTCATGAAGGCTGATCTTCGCAGGCGAGAAGCTACTCAAAAAGCCACCTATATAGGGTTGGGCTTGAGTGCTTTGTTGGTGGTATTGCTGTTTATATTTTATCGCACCCAGCAACACCATAACCACAAACTCAATCGGGTAAATGCTGAGCTGAAACAATCTTACAATACCATCCAAACCAATGCCCAATTGATTGCCCATCAGAAAACAGATTTAGAGCAAGCCCTGCATCAGCTTAAGGAACTTGACAACTTTAAAGAAAAAATGGTGGGTATGATTGCCCACGACCTCAAAAACCCACTTCAGGCCATCATAGGTTTTTCACAAAACTCTCATAGCCACCCTCATATTCCTGCTATTCATCAGGCAGCACAACGTATGCACCTGCTGATTCTTAATATGTTGGACACACAAAAGTTTACCAATACCAAAATTCCTCTTCAGAAATCTACTCAGTCATTACCCCAGCTTGTACAAACAGCTACCGAACAGGTACAATGGTTTGCAGTAGCTAAAAATATTCAATTAGAGCAGTTGATTTCTCAGGAAATACAGCTTTCTCTGGATGCCCAATTAATCTCTCGCGTACTTCTCAATCTCCTGCATAATGCCATTAAATTTACCCCACAAAATGGGCGCATTGCCATCAATTACGAAATAGCCCCCAACACCCAGGAAATAAAAATAATGGTTATTGATAATGGCGAAGGCATCGGTATTCAAGATCAGCAAGCTATTTTTAAGCCTTATCATCAGGCCAATGCGCACCAAGGGTCTACTGGGCTAGGGTTGGCTTTTTGTAAAATGGTCGTAGAATCGCATCAAGGGCAGATTGGCGTAGAAACGCTTTTAGGAAAAGGAAGTACTTTTTGGTTTACCTTGCCTTTGTCTGAAGCGGCGCTTACTATTCCCGAGCCAGCAGGTCAGCATACTCATAATCAGCTACAAACAATTGAATTGAGCGCAGAAGACAAGGCCTATTTAATGCCTTATATCAATCAAATAAAAGATTGTAAAGTATATCATTTTACCAAAATAAAAACTATTCTTGAACAAATCGATGTGGAACATCATCCTCAAGTCGCGCTTTGGAAAAACACTTTGAAACAAGCAGTTGCCATTGCCAATCAACAACAATATGAAGAACTCATTGATGTAAATTAAACTCACCAAATCCCCCCTTCTAAAACAGGCCTGGAAACGATTCAAACTGTCTCCCAATGGACACTTCTTGTACGCTTATGTACCTTTCAGGCCTTTCCAAGCATTTGTTAAAGCATTGTTAATCAACACACTTAGGCCAAATGGCGTTGATCTTGTTCATAGATGGGCACAATGTCTGAAAAAACGGACACTTTCTACTAGAAGTATGTGTAAGCATTAAAAAAATATTATCAAGCATACATGTAACCATGACCTTTTAAGGAAGTTACCCTCCAAAATATTCAATATTTATTGAGAGGAGATTTTGGAGCTTCCATAGAACCCTAAAATATAACCAGAAAATAAAAACCATATAACCTTTTTTACTCATGCTTAAGAATTATTTTAAAGTAGCTTTTCGTAATTTATTCAAACGGAAAATCTACTCCATCATCAATATTGCAGGATTGGCTATTGGGCTGACTTGCTGTATTTTGATTGCTCTATTTATTGCCGATGAAACAAGTTATGATAAATTTCATAAGAAATCGGATCGTATTTATCGGGTCACCAGAGATTTTTGGGGAGATAATGACCTCTCTACCCTTCACTTGGGCCACGTAGCGCCTCCAGTAGGTCCACTACTCAAGCAACACTTCCCTGATATACAGCAGGTAGTCCGCTTCTACCCTACCAATGATTTGTTTTTGCTAAAAGACCGATCTTTTCAGGAGCAAAAAGGCTATTTTGTAGAACCTAGTGCTTTTAAGATATTTGATTTTAAAGTAACTAAGGGAGACGCAAATAAAGCTCTGAACAAACCCAAAACATTGATGCTATCTACTACTCTGGCTGAAAAATATTTTGGCAAGGAAAATCCTATAGGCAAAATCATCAGTTGGCGGTATAATGGGGAGAAAATGAGTCTGAAAGTAACTGGAGTTTTCGAACCATTACCTGATAACTCCCATTTTCATCCCAATTACATGATTTCGTTTAGTACTTTGGATAATGAAAAAATATACGGGCGAAAAGGACTGAAAAGAAACTGGGGGAACAATTCATTTTTGACTTATATTTTGCTGCCTCCTAATTACAATACCAAAAATATTACAGATAAGCTGGATGGGTTTATGAACAAGACCTTTGGCGCATTCGCACTTGCCCGCGGATGGATGCCTAAGGATAAAAAAGCGTCTGATTTTACCCATTTATATATCCAAAAGCTCACTGATATTCACTTACATTCACATTTAGATTCCGAAGCTGAGGCCAATGGTGATATCAACAATGTGTATGTGTTTGCAGTCATTGGCTTGTTTATTTTATTGATTGCTTGTATCAACTTCATCAATCTTTCTACGGCTCGTTCTGCCAATCGGGCCAAAGAAGTAGGCATTCGCAAGGTAGTAGGTGCTTATCGTCAACATTTGATTTTTCAATTTTTGAGCGAGGCAGTACTCATGACGCTCATTGCCTTATTGATTGCTATTGGTTTAGTAGAAGCTTTGTTACCTTCTTTGAATGAGTTTATTGGCAAAAGTCTATCAATGAATTACTTCTCCAATACGGGAATCATTTTGCTATTAGTAGGCTTTATGTTACTTGTGGGCATATTGGCTGGTCTCTATCCTGCGCTGTTCTTATCATCGTTCCAGCCAGTAAAAGTTTTGAAAGGTCGTCTGGCTACTGGTGCTAAGAATTCAACTTTACGTACGGTGCTGGTAGTAAGTCAGTTTAGTATTTCTATTGTACTCATTGTATGTACCGCCATTGTTTATCAACAACTGTCTTTTGTAAAAAACAAATCTTTGGGTCTGGACAAAGATCACATCATAAATTTGGGTAATAATGCTGCCATCAATAGTAAATTCAAGACCTTTAGACAAGAATTACTCAAAAATCCATTGATCAAAAACCTGGGGCGCTCTACCATTGCTCCCTCCCAACGATTGCTCAACTCTAGTGGTGCAGCTGAAGAGGTAGAATTGAATGACTCGGTTCAAAAATCTAGCGTAGAATTGCGTATGGTACGTGTAGACCACGATTTTCTGGAGACCTTTGGTATTCCGCTAATCAAAGGACGTTACTTTTCTCGCAAATTTAAAACAGATGATTCTGCTGCGTTCTTTATCAACGAAACAGCTGCCAAACGCATTGGCTGGAAAAACCCTCAAGATGCAGTAGGCACTCGCTTCAAATACAGTCAACGTACAGGTACAATTATCGGGGTAATGAAAGATTTCAATTTCGAATCGATGCACGAACCCGTAAAGCCTTTGGTGATGTTTATGCGTAAGGATAATCGTTATGCCAATATTGCCATTAAAATGCAGGGAAAAGATATTAAAGAAACCTTAGCATATATTCAAAAAACCTGGGAAAAACTCGCTCCGGAGCAACCTTTTACCTACCAATTTGTGGATGAGCGTTTTGCCCGCTTGTACGAAAAAGAGCAAAAACAAGGTTCTTTGTTTATGATTTTTGCTGGATTGGCCATTATGATTGCCTGCCTTGGGTTGTATGGGTTGACGTCATTTATTGCGGAGCAACGTACCAAAGAAATTGGCATTCGCAAGGTACTGGGGGCCTCAATCACCAGCATTTTACAGTTGGTTTCCCGAAATTTTGTAATCCTGGTACTCACTGCCACAGGCATTGCACTTCCATTGGCTTTTTATGGAATGAATCGCTGGTTGGAAAGCTTTGCTTACCATATAAACCTACTGAATTATTGGTATGTATTCCTCGCCTCAGGGCTGGTGGCACTCCTCATTGCATTGGCTACGATTAGCTCACAAGTGCTCAAAGTAGCCAGAGTGAATCCTTCTCAGGTATTGAGAAACGAATAACTTGTACGGTTTTACCAACCCCCAATAAAAAAGCGAGGCTTTCGGTCTCGCTTTTTTTATAACTTTTAGGTAAGAGCCCTATTCAAAAACTCCCAGATGCAAAATACGTCCTCCCGTTTGATTGATAGGGTGTACACTTTTACCAATTACAATGCCATCGGTAGGGGCAAAATATTCTTTGGCAATATCTCCAAATACATTTTTAATCACGGCAATCTTTTGCCCTTTTTGGATTTCGTCTTGAATATTGGGCAATACTTCCAGAATGCCTCCTTCATTGGCATATATCCAAAAAGAGCGGTCACAATAAACAGGTGGAACATCTGGCTTCTGTATTTCTCCTTGAATCATTTTGAGTTGAATCATCACATTGAAAATTCCTTCCAAACCAGACCTTATCATTCCTTTTTGAAAACGGTTTGGATCACCCAGTTCAGAAGTGATCGAGTGAATGCCTAAATCTGCCGCAGCACTTCGCAAAGTACCATCGGCTCCCTGATTATTAAGTACAATATCAGCATTTTGAAGCTTAGCCATCCAAGAGGCTACCTTGGCATTCATATTTGCCCGAATATAGTAAGAATTGATACGCCCAAAGCTGGCAGTGTGTAAATCAATTAAATAATCAAACTGGGCAATTACTCGTTCAATCATTCTATGCACGTATACCTCACTCGTATTGCCTTTTTCCCTGCCTGGCATGATACGGTTGATATCTTCCCCATCTATAAAACGTCTCTCCTGATTCAGTAAAGAAGGTACGTTAAACGCAATTACTCCTACCAGAGTTCCGGTAAGCGTTTTTACGTCAATTTGTTTAAATACCTTCTGTATAACCGAAATACCGTTTAATTCATTGCCATGTACCGCTGCCGTAATCCCTAATACTGGCCCAGGCTTCTTGCCTCTGGCCACCATTACTGGGATATATATAGGCTGAGCAATGCCATTAGATACCAGATGTACCCAATATTTTTTAAAGCATTCGTCAGGAATTGTATCCAACTCTAGCCTTTTAATAACTTCTATATCATTATCCATTGCTTTCTTTTTTAGATGCCATAATTTCACTTAATAATGAGGGATCATTATTCAATGAACGGAAAAGTTTGGTTTTCAGATTACCTTTTGTACCAATGAGTTTGATGGCCATTTTGTCAATCGCAACAGTAGCCAGTAAAGTTTGAATATATCCTTGAATCAGGTCATCTAACCCAACTCCCAAACGATTAAAATCGCGTCGGTCCATCAATAGCAAACGATCAGTATCTGAACTCCATTGATTAGCATCTAATTTAATAGAAAGGTTGGTTCCCAAAATCTGCCAGGAATCTACTCCAGACCCTAACTCATCAGGCAAAGCCACTGCAGCTCGCCTTGCATAAATAGACAAAGGCCTGAAGCCTTGTGGAGTACTTTGTAACATCATACGTACATCTGCCGCGAAACTTTCTCCTTTTTTGTTGGGCATAGTACCTACATGATAAAATTTACCTCCTTGTGTATGAGAACTCCACTGGTAGTTTCCAATTAGGCTTTGGACAATAAACTGGTCATAGTCATACTCCTTGGCCATAAAATCGTCCAACTCTTGAGGAGTTACAATGGTAAATACCCCCTGCCCTGCATTCGAGTAAGGTATCTTGATAACCGCCTGACCACCCATTTTTTGTACCCAAAGCGGAACTTCGTTCTTGCTCACATCCCAAATAGTCTCTGGGGTTGCAATTTTTAACCCAGTATCGGCTACTTCAGCATTAAAAAACTCATATGCCTTGGAAGCAACCATTTTATTACGCCCTCCCGCCAAACAAGCAATTACAGGATTGAAAATAAAGGTTTTGCTTTTCACTGGCAGGCGATTCCAGGGTTTTTGGGTCAAATAACGGAACACGGCTCGAAGTGGCATCCATTGGTCATCATCATTCAAAAACTCTAATATATTTTCAGTATTGAGTCTTATTCGTTGCTCGTCTTGATTGTTGTAAAAAGGGATTAAATGTACAGGTTCTTGAAAAACGCTGGCCATCGCCCCTGCATATCCTGACGACTCCATGGGGTTTTTGTCATAGATTACCGCCAAAGCTCCTTCAGGCAAACGACGATTTTTGAGCATAGGCTTAAAAGTATCTCGCATTAATATTTCATACCCACCCATTTCCTGATGATCATCTAGCAAAGGCATAGATTTTTGCCCTGATGGACAAGAGTTGGTTTCAATCACCACCATTTGGCGTTTACCAGTTTCAGAAGTTACATGGATAAGATCAGTGCCTGCCCAATAAAAATGCTTTGGTTGGTATTTCATCCACTGCATCAAATCCTCAGGTTTCACTACTGGATTTAGATGACAATAACGTTTTACAATACGTTCTTGGCTCAGGTTTAAGAAAAAAGCAACCATTGGATGAATAGTCGCATTGAGCGCTTTCGGATACCAGTGCTTATTGCCTTCAAAAGCATCTGGAGAAATCAATATTGGGGATTTCATTTATCATAAATTTGGCGCAATTATACTGATAAAAAACTATTCACAAAGTTTTTTTAAAAAATATAAACACCAACTTCACAGCTTCTAATAGTTACAAAATATCTCCCTAAAATTACAGTCTCATAATCCAAGTATAAAAAGCTACTAAACTATATTTTTTTGCTTGCAAACTGTGTTATTGACGGACAAAATCTGTACGGTTTCAGCAATGATAACAAATAGTTAGCTGCTCCTAAAGTGCTGATAGTCAATCACACTAGATAAACTGGAATTACAATTGTTTTTTATCCTGTAAGATTTTGCACACTAGGCACCTTTAGCCTTGCAACCTTTTCGCGATACAGGTGTCATTTCTATAAACTGTTTCAATTGATTTAAACCCATATTACTCATGAAAATGTATTCAAAGATTTTAGGAATTACGCTATTGTTGGCTATTTGGGGCAGTACCACTTATGCTCAAAATACCGAAACAAGAAATTTGTCGTCTTTTAGCCGAGTAAGCATTGGCATTAGTGGCGATGTAGAGCTTCGCGAAGGAAGCGAGTCTTCTATCAAAATCCAGGCAAGTGGCGTGGACTTGAACGAGATAGAAACTGAAGTATTGGGTGATAAATTGAGAATCCGCTGGAGAAGAGGATACCGCAACTGGCGTCGTAGAACGAATATAAAAATTTGGTTGACTTACAAATCGCTCAGCGAAGTAGGCGTGTCTGGTTCGGCCGATGTATTTGCTAAATCTGTTATCCGAGGAAATGACTTATACCTACGCATTAGTGGCTCTGGAAATTTTGAAGGAAAAATAGATGTGAAAAATCTGAAAACCAGAATTTCTGGTTCAGGAAGACTAGATATTTCGGGTAGCACCAATTCTCAAATGATCGGTATCAGTGGTTCGGGTAGTGTTCGGGCTTTTGATCTCCAATCCAATTCTGCCGAAGTACGCATCAGTGGTTCGGGTAATGCTCGTTTGTCTGTAAAAGATGCACTTACTGCCAAAATAAGCGGTTCGGGCAGTGTACGCTACAAAGGAAACCCTCCTCGCATTATCAGCAAAAGCAGTGGTTCTGGTAGCGTTCGTAGTGTGAATTAATCTACCAATTATATTATACCCTCTGAAAAATCAAAATATTATAAATCATGAAGTCATCTGTAAAATTTCTGGGCCTGGCCATTCTATTGGCGTTCATTACCACTTTTGTGCAGGCCCAACACAAATACGTACACAAGTCCAACGGCAAAGAAACCCTCGTAAACTATGAAGGAAAAATCACGCTCTCGGACGATGACAAAGACATCACTGCCATTTCGGATTATGGTTTTTTCCGTTTTAAAGTAAACCGTCGTGAGGTACTTATTAAGGCTGAAGCAGACGGCAAGCTAAGCCGTACCTTCTATGTAAGAGGTCGCAAGCAAGCCTACGAACCAGAAGGCCGTGCCTGGTTAGCCAGAGAATTGCCCAAATTGGTTCGCCGAGGTGGGTTTGGCGCTGAATCCAGGGTTGCTCGTTTCTTCAAAAAAGGAGGTACTAGTGCGGTACTTGCTGAAATCCAAAATATTGAAAGTGACTACGGTCAACAAAAATACTTTAATTATTTACTGCAAAACCACCCAGTAAAAGACTCGGAACTTAAAGGAGTGGTAAATGCTATTGGTAACACCATAAACTCGGATTATTATAAGGGAAAAATTTTACGCAAAAATCAGCGACGATTCTTAAAAAACAATGAAACGGCTGATGCTTACATCACGGCCATTGCCAGCATCAAATCTTCTTATGAAAAAGGTAAAGCCTTGCGCAAAGCCATGGAAGGTAACTTGCCTCCTAACTTGATGACCAAGGTACTTGATGCTTCGATGAATATTGATTCTGATTATGAAAAGAGCAAAGTATTGAGAGGCATTGCCAAAAGAAAGCAATTGGATGATCAGGAGCTTGACAAAATATTGGTAGCTACTAACAAAATTGGTTCTGATTATGAAAAAAGCAAGGTTTTGAGAACCATCTTGACCCATAATAACCTAAACGATCAGCAAACAGTAAAAACGATTGAGATGATTCGTCGTATTGGTTCTGATTATGAAAGTAGCAAGATATTACGCAGCATTTTGCGTACTTCTTCGGCTAGTGAAACTCAATTGGCCGCCATTCTAAAAGCTACCTCTTATATGAGTAGCGATTATGAGAAAGGCAAAGTATTGGTACAAGTGGGTAAGCTTATTCCAAATAGTAACCAAAAACTAAAAGATCAATTTGCTAAGGTAGCCCGCTCTATTTCTTCGGATCATACCTATGGTAAGGTGATGCGTAGTTTGGATAGGTAAATACAGGAATAGCGAATGGTAAGCATTGAATAACGAAGCTTATATTTAAATAAAAGAACATTTTTGAGTTTTAGTTTATAATGATAAAAGGTTATATGACATACTATATAACCTTTTATCATTTCCATCCTATTTCTCTCATACTAGATATTATTGAAAACTTGTACAGAGTCAGGCAAACTTTAAGCTTTAAGTTTCGCATTCAGTTAAGCCGTGCATTTTTTTCTTCAGTCAAAAAAACGAACCAAAAAAGACCGCGGCTATACCCAGTGTTACCTAAACTTGCTTCACTACACCTCAACGGATTAAACTCGCTCTGCTCAAACAAGTAATCCGTTGCCCTACGGGACGGCTTCGTTACTCAAGTTCTTAACGGCCACTGGGTAAGGCCGAGACTAAAGCGGACCCAGCTTATCTGGTTTTTCGTAGAGGATTGGTTTTAATGCCCACTGAGTAGCATTTTCTTAATCATATGTAGGGCATCTTCCTGCCAGTTTTTAATCTTTTTGTCTACCAATATAAAATTGTCATTACTGGATATTTTTACCAGGTGAGACATGCCTATCAGTTGTGCCCATATATTTAGTAGTAAAATCTCTGGTGATAACTCTGAAGAAATGCTTTGGTCTTTTTGCCCCAAAGTAATCTCATGGTACATCATATTCACTGGAATTTTGGCCACGTGATTTACCTTAGCAAAATAGTTATAGGGCCCTTGAATCGGTTCTTCAGGTTGCATAAGCGTGCTATTACGCACATAGGTATAATAATCCAATATGATTTGATAGCGTTTGGGGAAACCCTGACAAAAATTTAAATAACCGGCACAATAAGCCAGAACTCTCTCTTGTCCGTTTCTATCTTTTAAATCTACCTTGGACAATTCTTGCATAAATACCCGCAATGATTTGTAAATCACGGCCATGTAGAGGTTTTCCCGGCTTTCGAAATAGCTGTAAATCGTGGTACGACTTCGTTGGGCCAATTTACTTATCTCCGAAATATTTGCATAAGCATACCCTTTGTCAAAAAATACTTCTTCGGCCTGATTAATAATATAATGGACTTGCTGCTTTTTTAAACTTTCATTCATAACATATATGAAACAAGTGTTGATTGATTTAGTTCGTTTGTTGTTGGTGTTTTAACAGGTCTAAATTATACAATATCAGGAAATATTTGTAAATTAGATTAAAATTTGAACACAGTGTTCATTTTACAGATTTCTCTCTTATGCCTCACAACAACACTTACATTCTAGGCGGTGCCCAAACCGACTTTAAGCTCAATTGGCAACGCCAAGACAAAACTATATATCACTTGCTACAAGCAGGTTTTGAACAAGCCATTGCTGCCACCAACCTTGATCCCAAAGCCATACAAAGCATCCATGTGGGTAACTTTGTCGGAGAATTGTTTGCTCATCAAGGACATTTGGGTGGCTTGATGGCCAGCGTGCATCCTGCTTTGGAAGGAGTTCCGGCGGCACGACACGAGGCAGCCTGTGCTTCGGGTAGTATGGCTATTTTGGCAGCTATGCGCGATATAGAAGCTGGCTGGTACGATGTAGTATGCGTGGCAGGAGTAGAACTGATGCGAAATGTAACAGGAGCAGATGCGGCTAATTACCTGGGGTCGGCTGCCTGGATAGGTCGTGAAGCACAACAAGCTCAGTTTCCTTGGGTATCGCTGTTTTCGGACATTACTGAATACTACCAAGAACAGTTTGGGGTAAAAGAGGAACATTTGGCCACTATTGCTCAAAATAATTACACCCACGCCCGTAACAACCCCAACGCCCAAACTCGCCAGTGGGAACTTACTGAGCAAGCTTTTGGAAATGATGAAGCATTTAATCCTATTATTGAGGGTTGTATGCGTAAATCGGATTGTAGTCGAATTACCGATGGCAGCGCCGTAGTATTTTTGGCTTCAGAAAAATATGCTAAAGAATATGCCCAAAAACGAGGCATTGCATTAGACACTATTCCATTAATCAAAGGTTGGGGGCATCGTACCGCACCTATGCTTTTGAAAGATAAACTCAAACCCAATATTCCAGCCAACTCCTACCCTTTTCCTCATTTGCAAAAAACAATTCAAGATGCTTTGCAACGAGCCAATTTGGCTTCGGCTCGTGACCTGGATGCTATAGAAACCCACGATTGCTTTACTATTTCAGAATATGTGGCACTAGAGCATTTTGGATTAACGGCTCCTGGAGAAGCCTGGAAGGTAATTGAAGATGGCACAATTGCTATGGGAGGTAGCTTGCCTGTAAACCCAAGTGGGGGTTTGATTGGGGCTGGACATCCAGTAGGAGCTACTGGTGTGAGAATGTTGCTGGATGCTTACAAACAAGTGAGTAATCAGGCGGGGGACTACCAAGTGGACAATGCCCAAAATGTAGGTATTTTGAATATTGGCGGAAGCCTTACCACGATGGCAAGTTTTGTAGTGGGGAAATAGCTTTAATCAATTATGAGTTATGAATTTTTAATGGTTAGTGATTAGTGATGAATGGTTAATTGCTTGATATTTTATTGATTCGCGATGCATTGCGGAATAATAGAACAATGGAATAACAACACTAAGTACCTGGGCAAAATTAAATTGCTCAATTGTTTCATTGTTATATGGCTTTGCGATGCATCGCGAAACAATTTAACCATAGAGCAATAGAACAACAAACGATAGATAATTCTGCCTCATTACTTATCTACAATTATATAAACAATAAAATATTGCACAATGAAAAATGATATAATGAATTATGCGCTCGAAATGGCCAATCCTTACCTTTTGGGTGCATTTGCTCCGGTATACGAAGAAGTCACGGCTCAAAACCTCAAAGTAAAAGGTGAAATTCCTCAGGATATTACGGGGGTGTATGTACGTAATGGGCCCAATCCACGCTTTGAGCCGCAGGGGCATCATCATTGGTTTGATGGGGATGGCATGTTGCATGCCCTACATTTAGAAAATGGTAAAGCTACTTATAGAAACCGTTGGATACGCACTAACAATTTTTTAGAAGAGGAAGAAGCCAACACAGCGCTTTGGCAAGGTTTGATGGGGCGTTTTTCGGCCAATAAAGATCGTCCCTGGAACCGAGGGGTGCCCTTGAAGGATACTGCCAATACTGCGGTGGCTTATCATAATGGCAAGTTGCTGGCTGGTTGGTATATGTGCGG
The DNA here is from genome assembly GCA_001890965.1 of marine bacterium AO1-C. Lineage (GTDB taxonomy): Bacteria > Bacteroidota > Bacteroidia > Cytophagales > Microscillaceae > Microscilla. The sequence continues at coordinate 291,903 of MLAY01000012.1, forward strand.
TGACTTATATGCACTTGACCCTATTACTCTGGAAACCAATGGAGTAGAAAATTTTCAAGGAACATTTGATGCCAAAGCAATGGCACATGTAAAGGTTGACGAACACACCAATGAGTTGTTGTTTTTTGATTATGAGCTTACCAAGGCTTATATTGCTTATGGGGCGATTGATCATAGTGGTAAATTGGTTCATTTTACCAAGGTGCCTACTCCTGGCCCACGGGTACCTCATGATATGGCCATTACACAAAATTATTCGGTATTGATGGATTTGCCGTTGATTTATGACTTGAATGTAATGGTAAGTAAGGGTAAAGCAGCCCCAGTTTTCAAAAGAGAATTACCTAGTCGTTTTGGCATTATTCCACGCTATGGCCAAGCTTCGGAGGTACGCTGGTTTGAAGCCAAACCTTGCTATATTTATCACACGATTAATGCCTGGGAAGAAGGGGATGAAATTATTATGGATTGTTGCATTAATCCTGAGCCCACTCCGCAACAAGAACTCCCTAAAGGCGCTACTCCCGAAGAAAAACTCAATGCCTATTTACGATTAAATGCTCATGTGTACCGTTATCATTTCAACCTTAAAACCGGACAGACCAAGGAATACGCGCTGGATGATCGTGGAACGGAGTTTCCATTGATGAATAGCCAATACCTGGGGCGCAAATCCAGGTATTCATACAATCAACATTTAGATCTTTCGGAGGTGTTACGTTTTGACGGTATTGTGAAATATGATACTGAAAAACAAACGTCAGATACTTATTGGTATGGGGAGGGTAAATTTGGCAGTGAATCGCCTTTTATTCCCAAACCCAATGCCCAAACCGAAGATGATGGTTATGTGGTAAGTTTTGTGACTGACCAACGCAATGATACCTCAGAGGTGGTGATTTTGGATGCACAAAATATAGCGGCCGAGCCTTTGGCAACTATTGAATTACCTCAACGGGTGCCCGCAGGATTTCACGGTTGTTGGGTAGCAGGAGATCGGTTGTTTCATGAATAACCACGATAGTTATTCACTAGCAACTACTATATTCTACTTATCGTTAGTGATAGGTAGAATATTTTTTTGTTATCACCTAAGCTTATGTGCCAACCTGACCAAAGTTTGATGTTTTGTACTTGTGCTGATGAGGTAAAAATCAAAACAATCAAAAATCGATATGGAGATACCTATACTCAAAAGGTATTTCCAAAATATATTCAATTCATTTGGACTTTGAGACGCCACACTGCTGAACGTAGTATGCTGGATGGAATGCTGGAGCTACCTGCAAGTCATTTGGGAGAAGAATTAACTACCGACTATGTACTTTCCCAATTGAATGCTCAAAATTGTTTTGATTTTGCTTACCAGCCCCAGAAGGGGGATAATCTGGTGATCACTTCTAATCAAAACCTTGCAGGCTATTTGTCTTGTGTTTATGAAAATGGCCAATGGGAACAGGGACACCTAAGTCCTTTTGATTATCAATTGGAAACTATAGAAGAAGGAAAGATTGAATGCAGAACGTAACTTGGCTCAAATGATATTTATCATTGATGCATTTGTTTTGGAAACATAACTTGGAGCTGTTCACCAAATAGTTTTTATTAGCGTATGCCAAGGCCTAAAACCAAAACTGAATTAGAAGAGTTAAGTCAAAAAAATTACGATCGCCTGATCAACTTTATAGATACTTTTTCTCCAGAAAAACAGCAACAAACTTTTCCAGATGGCTACTTGAATCGCAATATACGTGATGTGTTGGGTCATCTACATCATTGGCATTTGATGATGATTAGTTGGTATGAAGTGGGTATGCAAGGGCAAAAACCACCAATGCCCGCTGAAGGCTATACCTGGAAAACCACTTCAGATTTAAATAAGGTCATCCAACAAAAATATGCTGCTACCCCACTAACCGAAATCCGTCAACTATTTGCTGCGTCTCATACCCGAGTATTGCAATTGATTGCGCAACATAGCAATGAAGAATTATTTGAAAAAAAGCGTTATCATTGGACTGGCTCTACTTCTTTAGGAGCTTACCTTATTTCGGCCACCTCGAGTCATTATGATTGGGCCTTTAAGCTTATTAAAAAATGTACTAAATGAATTTATCTATCACCAGAGTAACTGAGAATGAATTAATGGTCTTGCAGGAAATTAGTCAATCTACGTTTGTTACAGCTTTTGCAGCTATGAACACCCAAGAAGACATGGATGCTTATCTGCAGGAAAAAATGACACTGGAACAAATCACTAAAGAATGGCAAACTGCTGGAAGTGATTTTTATTTTGCCCGTATAGATGCCGAAATTGTAGGTTACCTGAAGCTCAACACAGGCAAGGCTCAAAATGAAACCCTGCCAGAAAGTTCGCTGGAAGTAGAGCGAATTTATATTATGGCGGCCTACCAGGGAAAAAAGCTGGGACAACAATTGCTGGACTTTGCCATCCAGCAAGCAAAAGAACAAACATTGCAATCGGTTTGGTTAGGGGTTTGGGAACATAACAAGGGGGCGCAACGATTTTATGCCAGAAACGGCTTTATAGCCTTCTCGCATCACGATTTTTATCTGGGTAGCGATAAACAAACCGATGTTTTGATGAAATTGATGCTTGAAAAGGTATGATGAATAGTATACTAATGAGCGATAAGAATCTGTATAAGGTGAGGTGGATTTTAAGCTTCAAAATTTGGCCATTTTTATAGTGCCAACCATTGAGGAAAACTTGTATAACAAAAAAAGACAGGGGATGTCCTGTCTCTTGATGTACAATATGCATTATTCGCTTTTTATAATTTCACTTTAATCTTGTCTATCAGTTTTTCTACACGTTTCACGTTAAAGTTGCGCTGCTTGGCCAAGGCCAATGAAGTTTCAGCAGTTTTAAGGGCTTGCGCGTATTGCTGTAATACATATAAAATGTGGGCTTTTATATAGGTATTTTTCACTGTTTTTTTAATCTGAATAGATTTATCGGCCCAGATTAATGCTTTTTGGAGTTCGTTAGGTTCAGTAAAGGTTTTGGCTACTACAGTGGCAAATGCACGTAATTTTCGGTGGTTTTCACAATGCTTCATAAATTTTTCGAGAGAAGCCATAAAACGTGTTTTATCTTCTTTTCGTTTGGTGGCATTCATCCAGCCGTTCATGTCAGCTTCAAATAAGAAATCCAGTTCAGTGGTGTATTCCAGGGCCTTGGCTCCGAAGTATTGCTTTAATTTTTGTTTCAGGTTGGCAAGACGCTGATTGTTTTTGGAACGGGCTATGGCTTCTAAATCACGATAGGTAAGTACTTTTTCTAAATAGTTGACTACTTTCTTTTTTCCCAGCTTTGTCTCAAAGTCTTTACGATGCTCAAGGATGTATGTAAAACTTTTGGTATCGGCCCGGAACAGGTATTTGTCTAAGAAAGTCCAGTTTTCGGGAGTAGTCCAGGCAGCACTGGGTTGAGTGCTAAGGTACACATCACATACCAGGCTCATGTCATCATACTCTTTGGCAGAAGCTAATGCCTTGGTATATTTTTTTAAAAATTCAGGAGACCGTTTTCCTTTTTCATATTTTTGTTTGAGTGCAAACAATTGATTTTCAGGATCTAATGCATTCTTAGCATCTTGTAATAGCTCATCTACATTTTTGGAGCCTACATTTTTTTGCACCAACCTACCTTGAGGATTGAAATACAACAAGGTTGGAAAAGAATATATCTTGTACTGCTTCTGAAAATCTCGCCCCTCTCCTTTCTCCATATCGAGTCTCAAGGACACAAAATTTTTATTAAAGAAGTCTCCTGCCTTCTGTTGGGTAAAAATCTTCTTGTCCATGTATTTACAGGGGCCACACCAGGTAGTATAAGCGTCTACAAAAATGTATTTATTTTGGGCTTTAGCCTGAGCCTGCACCTTAGTCCAAGTACTTTCATGAAAAGCAATGCCTTGCGCCTTACCCGCATATAATGCTCCAAGTAGAATTGCCAAAACGAGTAGTATAGGTTTCATGTTATTGATAGGTTATATGGTTTGTGTTTTTACAAACCTAATAATATATTACCAACAACACAAGTATTACACAGTATTTTGCTATACAAAGTACCAAGTTTATCAAACCAACATCTGATTCAGCCAAATAGCCTTCCTCTTTTAAACCAGTCCCAATCTGTTTTGTCTTGCTTGAATCCTGTATAAACACAAGATTATCATCGCATAAACTACCCATAGTATTGGGGTTGTTTCATAGTTTCAGGAAGATCAATAGGTGTCTCACTCATTAAAATACTCTTAAAAATGTTTAGCAATTGTTATTCTTTTTCTAACAAAAAGCATTTACTTTAGTCACAGAACCTATTATGACTCACGTATTATCATAAAGAGAGGCGATTAGCGAACAATTTCATTTAGCTTATGATTTAACATTTACTCTTATTCATTATCAAAGTAATTATACTACTAACACTATTAACAAAATGGAAGAGACAACTAAGAACCAGTTGAATAACCAACGACAAGCACAGGTGCCCCGAACACCTAGCTCGGTCAAAATTGAGGTGCGAACTCCTACTCCACAAGAGTATGCCAAACTAAGAGAAGCGGTAAATTGGAGTAAAATTGATCCGAAAGCAATTGAACAAGGCTTACAAAATTCAATTTTTTCGGTATGTGCTACTTACGAACAAGAAGTCATTGGATGTGGAAGAGTGATTGGTGATGGAGGTATTTATTTTTATATCCAGGATATTATTGTGATTCCTGCCTTCCAGAAACGAGGCATTGGCAAATTTATCATGAATGAAATTATGAAGTATTTGAATCAACACGCTGCTGAAAATGCTTTTATAGGGCTTATGTCGGCCAAAGGTGTGATAGGCTTTTATGAAAAATACGGATTTGAAGAAAGACCTAGTAATCGTCCGGGAATGTTTAGAACCTGGCAGAAAAAAATGTAACTTTCTCTCAAAGAGAGAATTAACAAGGTGAATATCGTGAAGGTATTCACCTTTTTTATACCGATTTATTAAGAAATCAATGAGAACTATTCTTAACTATTCATTGAAGTTTCTGCTTTTTCTGCACACTCTTTTTATGCTGTTGGAACCTGTTCAAGCGCAGGATTCTCTTTCAAACACGAGCATCAGTATACACTGGGTGAACTCTCTACCAGGCGATTTTTCGTTTCGTAACCAATGGTCTTACCCAGAGGGTATATACCGCAATCAATTTGGGCAACTTTGTTGTGATGGTTTATGCCCAGATGGAACTAGCCACATGAGGAATGCCGCAGGAATGATTTATCAAGCATATTTGAAAAAATACTACCAACTAATAGATACCACCCATCAATTTTATTCTATCCAATCAGAAAGCAACTGTTACGAATTTGGCCAAGTCTACTTCATAAAAGCAGTACATGATAAGGCCAGTAATATTACCAAATGTCACACCCTTACCAATGTTTCTTCGCATAGTAGTTTAAACATCGAGATATTGCCCTTAGGATGTAAAGCCTCCATAGAATTAAACAGCATAAAAGCAGCAACAGGCAAACAAACATTTCATTGTACAAGTGGACAAATTAAAATCGATAAAGTTGCCTGGCAAGCGGGTGTTTTGAAAGCAGCATTTAGTTTTCAGTTTTATAACCATTTAGATGTGCAAACTCCACTATTTTGGAAAGGAAAAATATTTACAAACATTGATTAGATCAAACTACGATATTGGACTCTTCACAAAAAATTGATTCCTGCCCTCAAATTGGTTAAATTGCCTCTTATTATTTTTCCAAGGTATTTTAGAACTAAAAGAGCGTTCAAACACTCTTTTAAGTGCTGTTAAACTTTAGTTAAACGAAATTGATTTGGATTTAAGCATCTCTTCTATTCGTTTTATTGGTCACTAGTGCTAACTCAGTTTAAGAAAAAACAATCCATGAAAAGAGCAATCACCTTATTTATATTGTTGTTGACAGTCACTGTCGGTTGGGGGCAAATCCAAAAACACGATAGTTGGGCTTATGAAGTATCCAAAAAAGAAGTCAAAACCGGAGAAACTGTTGACTTGATTTTCCGAGTAACCATTGATCAGGACTGGTATATGTACTCTTCAGATTTTTCTCCTGAAGTAGGGCCTACTGTTACTACTTTCAAGTTTGAAAAACATCCCTCCTATCAACTTGTTGGTAAAGTCAAAGCTATCAAGCCCAAAGTAAAATATGACTCTATTTTTGAGGGAGAAGTAAAGTATTTTGTAGGCACCGCACTGTTTCGCCAAACAATTAAGGTACTGGATGCCAACGTCAAAGTAAAAGGTTCTTCTGATTTTCAGGTGTGTTCTAATGTAAATGGACAATGTATTCCTGGAAGTGCGGAGTTTACCTTCGATAAATCACTCATTAAAGTAATTGCTGCCAGGCAAGACAACAAAAAAGAGGATAGCACTAAACCCAAGGAGGAGGAAAAACAGGTTGCTGAAAACAAGGAGGAAACCAAAGACAAAGATAAAAACGACGAAAAAGCCGATAATAAAAAAGACGAAGGTAAAGAAGAAACGGTAGCTAAGGCCAAAACTTCTAAAATAGAGGATAATAAGCCTGGGGAAAACTTGACTGCTAACACTGAAAAGACCGCCGAAAAAACTGATACCAACAAAGATGATAAGCGTTCTTTGCTTGGGTGGTTTATTCTTGCATTTGGTGGTGGTATTCTTGCCGTATTTATGCCTTGTGTATTTCCTATGATTCCAATGACGGTTACTTTTTTTACTAAGCAAAGTAAGACCAAAGCTGAAGGACGCAAAAAGGCTATCATCTATGGTTTGTCAATTGTTGGTATTTTAACCTTTATTGGTTCGGTATTTACCATTGCATTTGGAATTGCATTTGCCAATTGGCTTAGTACTCACTGGTTGCCTAACCTTATCTTCTTTGTAGTATTCTTCTTGTTTGCCCTTTCATTCCTAGGTATGTTTGAGATCGTACTGCCTAGTTCCTGGGTGAATAAAATAGATCGTAAAGCCGATCAAGGTGGTTATGTTGGTATCTTCTTTATGGCATTTACCTTGGTATTGGTATCTTTTTCTTGCACTGGCCCTATTCTAGGGACTGCGATGCTTGATCTATCAAGAGAAGGACAAATTGTAGAACCTATAGTTGCTATGTTTGGGTTTTCTCTCGCTCTTGCTTTACCTTTTACCTTATTTGCCTTTTTCCCTTCTTGGTTAAATAGCTTACCACAATCGGGTGGTTGGTTAAATAATATCAAAGTAATACTAGGCTTTGCCGAATTAGCACTTGCCTTAAAATTCCTAAGCATTATCGACCAGGTGTATGGTTTTAATCTACTCAGTCGTGATGTTTATCTTGCTTTTTGGATTGTAATTTTCTCAATGATTGGTTTTTATTTGTTAGGCAAAATCAGAATGCCTCATGATAGCCCGGTTGAAAAAGTAAGTGTACCTAAAGCAATCTTATCGGTTCTTGTATTTTCATTTGTCGTTTATTTAATTCCAGGAATGTTTGGAGCACCTCTACCTGCTTTGGCCGGTTACCTACCCCCTCAAACTACTCAACCGTTTGACATGCACCGAGTTAATCGTAAACTAGAACAAAACGAAAGAAAGCTAGAATACCTGGTAGATGCCTTGAAAAAAGGCAATGTTAACCTGGCTTCAAATGAAAATAAAAACTCTAATGATGAATTAGACTTCTCGAAAGTAAAATACCACGATAAGTTCCACCTTCCTCATGACCTAAAGGGCTTTTTTGATTATAAAGAGGCCTTAGCTTATGCTAAAAAAGTCAACAAGCCTATTTTTATAGATTTTACCGGGCATGGCTGTGTAAACTGTCGCAAAATGGAGGAAAAAGTTTGGGCTGCTCCCCCAGTTTTGAGTCGCTTGGAAGAAAAGTATGTGGTTGTGGCCTTGTATGTAGATGATAGAACAACCTTACCTGAGTCAGCATGGTATACTTCAAAAGAAGACAATAAAGTTAAGAAGACAATTGGTGCTCAGAACTTTGATTTCCAGGTAACAAAGTTCAATGGTAACGCCCAACCTTATTATTGCTTGGTAAATCCACATACTCAGGAGTTATTAGTAACTCGTAAACCAAGTTATGATCCAAACGTAAAGAAGTTTGTAAAATTCCTGGATGAAGGTTTAAAAAACTTTAAAGAACAAAGTAAAAAAGGAGACAAGGCTATTGCTACAAAGTAGGCTATCCCCTTTCCAGTAAATACACAAAAGCCCCTTGGGATATGATTTTCCTAAGGGGCTTTTACATGGCAGTTATTACCAGTGCTGTTTTACTTCAGCATTATTTTACCTGTCTTTTGTATACTACCTGAACCTACCCTGTAGTAGTACAAACCATTAGGATAATTTGTGAGGTTGATTGTGTGACGATCAGAGGTGTATACTTCACTATACACTTGCTTTCCTTGGGCATTATACAACTTAATGGTAATCTCTTCTCCTTGAAAGTTGCGACTAAATACATTCAAGGGTTTGGTGCATACCGCGGGGTTAGGAAAGAAGATGAACTGTACCTCATCGAGATAATAGGCACTTGTTTGATCAGAGATAATCTCGGTTCCATTCTTAAAAATAATTCTGGCGCGATAAAAATTTTGCCCTCCAAAAGGCTGCTCATCAAAAAACACATAATCGGTAACAACTCCCGAAGCATTCTGGGTGCCAATCGTTTCAAAGCCACTATTATTGAGTCTTTCGTATACGATTTGAGCTATTTCGTGGTTGGTTCCCAATGATAAGTTGAGTGCAATACCGGTATCTACCCGGGATTCGGCAAAAAAAGATGTCAAAAAACAACCAATCCCGGTAAAATCATAATCTACTGTAACAGACATCAATCCACTTTTTGTTGAAGAAAAGTTGGGCACTATGGAGTATAAAGAATCTGTGCCAGGCGATTTATTAATAATCAATGAGGTATCCGTTAGTTGGGTCACGGTTTTCAAGTATTTGTCCCCTCTGGTAAGTACCGTGTAAGATTGTGCTGCGGGTATTTTGGGCCATTGGATCATTACAGAATCTCCACAATTAAAACCTATATCAATACGCATGGGCCGAGACAAGGTAAAAGTATCGGTAGTGAAAACCTGACTTCCTACTGTCATTCGCGCCAATGCCAGGGCAAAAGTATCTTTTGGTTCTTGCCACTCAATGAACCCTTTGCTCAAGTCTACATTTGGCTCAATAGTTTCCCAGGTTTGGCCTTTGTCTACACTTAGTTCTAGTTTCCCTGTTTGCCCGGTCGCAAAGCTGGATTGCCAACGAAAAAAGTTAATTTGTTCCCCATGATGCGGTAGATTATCGCTACCTGTGGGGAAGTTCCAGGAAAATTGATCTTTTGTATCCCATTGGTATGCTATATAAAAATCTTGGTTACCAGTAACGTTGAATCCTTTCACTGCAATGCGATAAGAGCCTGTGCTGGCATTTGCCAATGTTACTTGTTCTACATTATTTAAATGGTCTTCTCCTCGGGTAGCCGTTTGACTCAAAGCAGTAGAATCAGGCGCATTATTTAGTATCCAGGGTAATAAAGTAGTACCCGAACTCATTTGGGTTACAGTCAAATCTAAATCATTTACCAGGGCTTGTGTTGCGTTTTCAGCCGCCGCAGGATCATTCCAAACTAGGGTAACTTTTAGGTTTTGTGCATTGGTTGGTACGTTTAAATCAAAGTTTATGGTATTTCCCTGAGTAGCTGTTCCTTGAAAATATTGGTTTTGTATAAGTCCCTGATAAGCTCGATAAGCATTGAGGTTACCAAAGCCCGATTTGTAGTCTACCTGAGGATTTTCTACATCTTCGGCGCTATTAATCAAAATAGCTTTGAGTAAAGTAGCAGCAGGCAACTGGTTACTATTGGCTTGTTTGTAAGCTTGTTGCAATAAAGTAACTACTCCAGTAGTAATCGCAGTAGCGTTAGAGGTTCCACCTTCTCCATAAGCCACTAGTTCTGGTTTTACCCGTCCATCATGAGCAGGCCCCCGAGAGCTTATGAGTGTCACAGTTTCGTTTCTATCAACGGCTCCTAATGTCAGTATATTCTTTGCCATTTTGAAGTTCCCTGTAATACTGGCAAAGCCATTCACTCCTTTATAAGCACCATCAGTGCTCACATCTAGCCCAGCATTTCCAATAGACATGACGTGTAGTAACTGATCATTATTGTTAGCACTTAAATCAAATGCTCTGGCTTGTTTACCATAAAAACTCTGTATGATTACTCCATAAGAATGGTTTTGTACACCAAGCTTAAGGTTTTGATAGTAAGCATCACTTTCGGGCAAAGTATCCGCGTTGCTTGAAGAAGTAATATTTGCTTGCCAGGCAACGCCTTTGCCAGTAGTAGATGAGTTTCCTGCTCCTGCAATTAAGGAAGCCATATTAGTGGTGTGAGGGTCCACAAAATCCGCAGGTGTAGCAGTTGCAACATAACGCCCCTTAAGGTCTATATCTGTAGTATCAAAAAAAGGCTCATGAATAGAGACAAGCATCCCATCTCCAGTCAAAGTTGGGAATTCGTTTTGGAGGCGATTAATTTTATTGACGTTAAAATTATGATCCTGTTGACTAGCTTCAGGTATCACCCATTTTCCATTGGTTCGATAGCATTTAATATGAGTATTGGCCTGAAGATATTTTGTAAAAATTGATTCAGAGGCTTGAATCGTAACCAAATGGCTGGATTGGTTTATCGCAACAATTTTAATTTTTGGCTGCAACAATTTTACATTTTTTTCAAACTGCCGATAATTCTCTACCTCTAATATATATTGTCTGATGGGCAGTTGCTGGGCCTTGGGGTATAATGGAATTAAGCATAGTATGACCATTAAACCCAGAAACATGCTGAGCTTATTAAACATGTGATTATGTATTTAATGGAAGTCATATTAGAGCACGTTTAAGATGACTTCGTAGTGTGTAATATAATTTTATGCTAAACTAACAAAAATTTAACGAAAGTGGTTTACCTCAAATCATGACTCGGTAAAAACTAAAAACCCTTACTAGTAGAATAGTAAGGGTTTTTATGAAGTTATGATAAAATCAATGAATTAATGCTTCACAATCTTGGAGCTTGTTTTAGAGCCATCCGAAGCAGTAAGTATAATGTGATACACTCCTTCGGCCCACTGTTGGGTATTGATAACTACTCCATTTTTACCTTTCTGAACTGTACCAGAAGTAATTACTTTACCTAGTTTATCATATATCATAAATGGCGTATCTTCTTTGTATGCATAAGATTTGTATCCTACATATACCTTGGTAGTAGCAGGGTTAGGATAAACTATAAAATCGTGCTGTAACTCATCCGCAACACCCGTTACTTTTCCAGATCCAGCAGCCTGACCACCACCATTACCGGTACGTAAGAAGCTCGTAGGATCACCAATGGCTGCCTGATACACTTCTTTGGTCATATCATCTTGTATAAACACTACCACTGCTACTTGCTTATTGTCGTAGATCTTATCCAGCGTCCAGCTTTGAGTAATTACTTCACTGGTTTTACCTGTAGTCCAATCTACCAATGTTCCAGCTGCACTTGGGAGCATTTTCTTCACCACATTCTTAAAAGTCAATCCAGTAGTACCTACTCCACTAATCTCTCGCTCAATTACCACTACGTGTATAATCAATGGCCCTACAACGCTGTTATTAATTGCATTTACCGTGGCCTGTACATTAAGGCTAGTGGGTGAGCTTCCCGCAAAGTCCATACTGATATTGAATGGAGAAGCTTCCAGAATACGTGTATTATAATCATCCTGTCCATACGTAGAGAAAGCGGAATCTTTGGCCACTCCATCAAGTACTGTTCTTGGGGTTACTGCTACTCCATAATAAAGAGCTCGGGCACTTGGGGCAGCATTATTGTCCTGATTCAGCACGTCCACTCCTGGGAATTCAGTATGATATTCAATTTTTACTACCTCAGGATCACTCACGGTAAAAGTAGTATCTACGTACACATTTTCATTATTGGCTACTGTATTAGAACTGTTGGTAAAGTGCTCTAATAAAGCAACACGGTTACGTTCTCCAATAAAGAAATTGTCAAAAGCAAACCCATCTAGTTGTGAGTTCAGTGAACTACTTGCATCACTACCAAATGCTACTCTAAAACGAACAGTTTTTAAATTATCATTAGGATTTGCATCCAGGCGAGCCTTGATCAAATCTAATGGGAACTTCGCTACTTTCCAGGTGGTATCTGTATCGCCAGCCCAACCAATAATGTTACCATTCCAGCTGGCTTGTGCTGCGCTTTGCTGTCCTGGGTTACCCAAGATACCTGTTTTATTATACCAATCAATTCCAGAACTTACTGTTCCTAACACTTCCCAGTTTACTCCATCATCTAGTGTAACTAATAACACCGCTCCATCAAAGTTAATGTCAGTGTCTACCCAATATCTCAGGTTCACTACTGGTTTAGACATTCCATCAATGTTGAAACAAGGGCTTTCTACCCAAGATGATTCATTATTATTATAAGTACCTGTCAAATTAGTAGCCCAAACATTACCAGCAGTAGCATCAAATTTACTTCCTGCTGGGGTACCGTGCTGCCAACTAGAATTTGTTCCATAGGCAATCCAACCTCCATCACTGCTTTCAAAGCTCTCCAAATAGGTATTGGTACTAGTAACCGTTACATATGGGAAGATGTACACCGTTTTGGAGATTGTATTGGTACAAGTCGTTACGCTACCCAGGGTTTCTACACGTAATGTAACAGTATAAGTACCAGCAGCAGCATAAGAATGACTTGGGTTTTGTAAAGTAGATGTATTACCATCTCCAAAGTCCCAGAACCATCTTACAATTTGCCCAGGTTGTGATACCGTAGACTGATCAGTAAACTGGGTTGGACTTCCTAAACAGAATCCAGCTGAACTAAAATCAGCGGTTGGTACTGGTGTTACAGTTACTGTTTTTTGAATCGTAAAGCTACATCCATTTTGACTAGTAGCAGTCAGAGTAACCTGGAATGAGGCAAAAGTTGGGAATTTATGTGTAGGATTCTGTGTAGTATCACGTCCACCATCACCAAAATCCCATTCCCACTTCCATTGACTTGTAATACCAGAAGCAGTGGCTGTAAATGCTACGTCGTCTCCAAAACAAGTATTGGTAAAGGTAAAGTCTAAATCACGTCCAGGTGAGAAGAAAATTTCTACTTGTTGCGATGCTGAAAGATTGCTACAAAGAGAAACATCGGTAAACTCATAACGAATCCAGTATATGCCTGGAGTCAATTTAGATGGATCTAAAATATGGGTATTTGCATCAATTGCTGAATTTGCTGCAAAGTTGACATTGTCAGTACTTATTGTAAAAGCCCCGTTAGGTGGCGACAACACATTACCATTATTGAAAGCTCTCAATTGAATCTGTGCATCATCATTACAGTAGGTGGCATTCAGGCCCGTAAACGTCAGCGTAGGTAATTGTAAAACTTCAAAAGTAGTTGCATCACTTGAAGTAGCCACACAGCCATTACCATCAGTATAAGTATAACGAATTCTATGAACACCTGTCGGGAATTTATTTGGATTCAAAATTACCTGATTTGTTCCATCTACCAAGGTAATACCACCAGTAGGAGGAGGTGTAAAACCAGCACCAGTAGTGTCTACCTGGAATACTACATTGTTAGTCGCAACATTGATCGTAATGTTTGCCCCATTTTCTTGTAAGGTAAGCGTACCAGAAGTTTCACTTTCACAATATCCGGTAGCATCTATGCTGTTAATTACTGGTGTTGGCAAACGGTTGATGGTTACTGTCAACTCGTTAGAAGTCTGTACACAAGTATTCGCATCGGTATACCTATATCTAATTTTATGGGTTCCTACTGTCAATACCGAAGGAGCAATAAAAGCTTGGTTTCCTGTTTTAACTACTTCACCATTGTTGGTACTAAAACCCATACCCTTATCAATAGTAAATATGGCATTGGCCAGTTCGCCCGTAGTCAAAGGCACACCGTTATTTCGTATTGTTAATTCTTGCTGTCCTGCATCTACACAATAAGCATATGGTGCTGTTCCAGAAGCCATATCTATTGTTGGTACGGGCAATGGATGAATTACAAAACTCAAAGTATCAGAATAATCATCGCAAAGGTTGGCATCTGTATAGAAGTATCTGATACGATAATTGTTGGCTGCTAACTGAGAGGGTTTGAAAGTAATTGTTTTACCCGCTGCATCTACTACTACGGCTCCACCAGGAGCGTTGAACGGTCCTCCATTAGTACTGATACTGAAACTAACCTTGCTCAGGTCGTTCAATAAATCATTTCCGTTATTTTCGGCACGTAGGGTCACATCAGGATTATCAATACAATACTCAGCACTCATTCCAATAATCTTCAAAGAAGGTAATGGATAGATTTCAATTGGATAATCTATAGAGTATTGTGAACAAGTGTTCCCATCAGTGTATCTGTAACGAATATTGTAAGTACCAACTGGAATCCTTGTAGGATCAATCGTTACTTGATTTGTTCCATTATTCAAAGTAATGCTTCCAGTGGGAAGTGTAGTAGTGTATGCACCAGTTCTTCCTGGATCAATCTCAAATACTACATTGTTGGTAGTAGTATTAATTGTAATGTTTACTCCGTCATCCTGTAATGTTACATTCGTAGTAGGAGCATCCGTACAATAACCCGCAACCAAACCATTAATTACTGGAACAGGCAGTTCATGAATTGTAATAGCTATTGGTGTAGACACATCCGTACAACCATTGGCATCGACATATCTAAAACGAATGTTGTGGGTTTGGTCTTTGCCAAGTTTGGCAAGCTCCACAGGATCTAACAATACTCGGTCATCACTTGCCGCAGCACCAGGAGTAATTCTCACCTCTGCTACTACTGGTTGATAAGCGCCCATAGAATTTACCTGTACTTCAAAAGTCACTCGGCTTAACTCTCCACCAGCATTGTTATTCAAATTGGTTCCCGTTGTGATATCTGTCAACCTCAACTGAGCTGTTCCATCTAACTCACAGTAAGCAGTGGCTGCTCCCACAATCGTAATAGAAGGTTGAGGTAGAGGATGTACAATAAAAGGAATCGCAGCTGATTCGTTCACACAGCCATTTCCATCGGTGTAGCGGAACTTTAATTGATAATCCACCCCTGGCGCATTAGAAGAAGGTGTTAAAGATGAAGGTTTAAAAGTAATTGTTTTGGCAGTTACAGCATCTATTTCAACCAGTGTGGTAGGAGCAGCTGAGAAGCTGGTTCCGCCATTGCTACTGATAAAGAAGCTTACATTGGCCAAATCATTCAATAAGTTATTACCATTATTATCGGTACTCAATAATATATTAGCTGCGTCGGCACAAAATTCCTGATTAGTAGTCAACCCTGACAAGGTTAAATTAGGCAAAGCCCATATTTCAATCGGATAGTCTACCGAGTAATTTTGACAGCTATTACCGTCACGATATAAGAAACGAACGTTGTGTTGTCCTACAGGAACCTTCGTAGGATCAAAAGTTACTTGATTGGTACCATTGATTAAAGTAAAGGTTCCGGCAGTTGGTGTAGAATAAGAACCATCCCGATCATAATCAACCTCAAACGTTACGTTGCCAGTAGTAGTATTAATTGTGATGTTTGTACCGTCATCTTGTAGTGTAAGAGTAGCAGTAGCTGCATCGGTACAAAAACCAGTATTCGTACTCGCTGAAAATACACTGGTGATTTGAGGAACTGGTAACTCGTGGATTGTAATAGCTATTGGTGTAGACACGTCCGTACAACCATTGGCATCGACATATCTAAAACGAATGTTATGGGTTTGGTCTTTGCCAAGTTTGGCAAGCTCCACAGGATCTAACAATACTCGGTCATCACTTGCCGCAGCACCAGGAGTAATTCTCACCTCTGCTACTACTGGTTGATAAGCGCCCATAGAATTTACCTGTACTTCAAAAGTCACTCGGCTTAACTCTCCACCAGCATTGTTATTCAAATTGGTTCCCGTTGTGATATCTGTCAACCTCAACTGAGCTGTTCCATCTAACTCACAGTAAGCAGTGGCTGCTCCCACAATCGTAATAGAAGGTTGAGGTAGAGGATGTACAATAAAAGGAATCGCAGCTGATTCGTTCACACAGCCATTTCCATCGGTGTAGCGGAACTTTAATTGATAATCCACCCCTGGCGCATTAGAAGAAGGTGTTAAAGATGAAGGTTTAAAAGTAATTGTTTTGGCAGTTACAGCATCTATTTCAACCAGTGTGGTAGGAGCAGCTGAGAAGCTGGTTCCGCCATTACTACTGATAAAGAAGCTTACATTGGCCAAATCATTCAATAAGTTATTACCATTATTGTCGGTACTCAATAATATATTAGCTGCGTCGGCACAAAATTCCTGATTAGTGCCCAAACCTGATAAGGTAAGCGTAGGCAAAGCCCATATTTCAATTGGATAGCCTACCGAGTAATTTTGACAACTATTACCATCACGATATAAGAACCGGACATTGTGTTGTCCTACGGGGACAGTGGTAGGGTCAAAAGTTACTTGATTGGTACCATCTACTAAGGTAAAAGTAGCTCCTGTTGGAGCAACATAATTACCATCTCGATTATAATCAATCTCAAAGGTCACATTGCTACCTGCTACATCAATTGTGATATTGGTTCCATCGTCTTGCAAGGTAAGGGTAGAAGTACTTGCATCAGTACAGAATCCAGTAGAAGTACTTGCAGAGAAAACACTGGTGATTTGAGGAACTGGTAACTCGTGGATTGTGATGGCTATTGGGTCAGATACATCTACACAACCATTGGCATCAGTATATGTAAAACGAATGTTATGGGTTTGGTCTTTACCAAGTTTGGCCAGTTCTACTGGGTCTAATAATACCCGACTATCGCTCACTGGATCACCAGGGATAACTCTTACTTCTGCCACTACTGGTTGATAAGCGCCCATAGAGTTTACTTGTACTTCAAAAGTCACTCGGCTTAACTCTCCTCCCGCATTATTATTCAAATTAGTTCCAGTGGTTACATCAGTCAACCTCAATTGGGCTGTTCCATCTAGCTCACAATAAGCAGTGGCCCCTGCTACAATAGTAATCGTAGCCTGAGGAAGCTCATGAATCACAAAAGGAATGGCAGGAGATTCGGTTTTACAACCGTTGCCATCTGTATATTCAAATTTTAATTGATAATTATTTCCAGCAGGTAAACCAGCTGGCTTAAATGTAATGGTCTTAGCCGTAACAGCATCAATCTCTACTACAGAGGTAGGAGCCGTTGAAAAACTAGTTCCATTGTTATTACTAATAAAGAAATCTACCGTTGCTAAATTATTCAATAAGTTATTGGCACCATCAAACGCTTGAAGTAATACATTACCTGCACCAAAACAGTAGGCAGCATCTAATCCAGTAAATGACAATACTGGTAATGGATGTACTGTAAACGGAACGTCTCCAGAAGTTTTCGTACAATTGTTATTGTCTTGGTAGGTAAACCTTATTTGGTGTCCTCCTTCTCCTATTACGTTGGGGTGAATACTTACTGTAGATCCGCTAATACTTACCTCAGTACCTAATGCAGGAACAAAGCCTGCTCCATTTTTATTCAGTTCAAAGGTAACTCTACCACCCGAAAGCTGCGTGGCGGTTAATGGCGTGGTGTTATCCAGTAAGTTAATCGTTGCTGTAGTTGAATTGACACAATACCCTCCTGCTGGAATTCCAGTAATGTTAGGGATTGGTTCAGGGTCTATCATAAAACTCAAGTTACCTGTAATCTGCTGACAGCCATTATCATTGATATAGGTCATTCTTATTCTGCGATTACCATCTCCCAAAAGGGTTGGTACCGCATATACTTTTGCATTAGCAAAGTCAATAATAACTTCTCCACTATTGGCACCATAACCTGACCCTTTGTCTACTTCAAAAGTTACCCGGGCCAATTGAGCCGCGGTCAAAGGAGCAGTTGCATCTCTTACATCAATTTCTTGGTTACCACCATTCACACAGAATGTAGTAGGTCCTACAAAACTAATGTTAGGTGTAGGCAAAGCATTTACAGTGACATTTAACACTACTGGTGTAGTCTCTACACAACTATTACCATCGGTATAGGTAAACTGAATTTGGTGAGGAAATCCAGCGACTGTTGCTCCCAAAGCCTGCGGATTAATTGTAACTGTAGAGGTTGCTATGGTTTTGGTTACACTTCCTACTGGAGGGGTAACAAAAGCGCCCGAAGAATTCAGTCTTACCAGAATAGTAGCATTGTTCAGTTGGGTGGTCACTAAGTTATTCGTACCATCTCTTAATGTAATCGTAGCACTGGTTACATCAGCACAATAGGTAAGATCAGATTCCGCAAAGTTGGGAGCTGGCAATGGGAATACTACAATTGTTTTGTTACCAGACTCTTCTAAACAACCATTGCTATTGGTATATCTAAATTTGATTTGATGAGTACCTTCTCCCAAAGCACTTGGATCAAAGGTAATATCCCCTGGGGTTTGGTCTGTAAATGAACCATCTGCCCCTTGATCAATAGACATAATTACATTACTCAGGCTTGCTCCGGTAATATTTGTACCATTATCTTGAGGAGTAATGGTTACCGCATTTACACTTACACAATAAGAGGCTGTAGTCAAACCTGAAGCAAATTGAGGAATTGGTAAAGCATTTACAGTGAGTTCTCTGCTAACAGTGGTAGTTACTTTACAACCAGCTGCATTTGTGTAAGTCATTCGTACATTATGAGTACCTGTACCAAAAACACTGGGAGTAATCGTAGTTTCTCCCGCTGCTAATGGGATATAAGCCCCAGCCTTATTTACTTGCACTTCAAAAAACATATTGGCAAGGTTACCACCAGTGATAGCAGCACCTCCATCGGTTGGGCTCAAAGTCACCGCATTATTAATACAAGTTGAATATGAAGTAGCACTTAGTGGAAATGTAAATGCAGGTACTGGTATTGCGTCTACATCAAAACCAAAATCAGGTGAAGTTACTGTACATCCGCCTGTGGTATAGGTAAAAAACATTCGATAAGTACCATCAGCCAGTACTGATGGGTTAAAAGCTTTGATATTAGCAGCCAAACTTTGGATTGATCCGACGGTCGGGGTAATTCTTTGATAGCTAATGGTAAAATTACTACTAATTGCATCTCCATCAGCTCTCGGATCCAAAGTTACTGAAGTAACATCGGTACAATAAGCTGGACTTAAACCACTTAAGGTAAGAGTTGGTAATTTTGTAACGGTTACATCTACCCTTGCGGTTTTTTCATAGGCAGGTCCTGAAACCTGTATGGGAGGAAATAATCCTGATGAACTTGAGTTAGAAGTATTTACATATATATAAGTAGCTTTTACTGTAACCTTTTTAGATGTTTGGTCAGTCCCAAATGTAATTAAACCAGGGTTAAATTGATAAGGCCCTGTTCCCTGAATACCTTCTACACCTGTATCCATTGTAAAAGTAGCAGCCCTGGTATAAACACTGGTAAAAGTCACATTTATTTTCCCTCCTACAAAAGGATTTGGATTTGGAATTTTTATGGTTTGAGTTCGTGTTTCAGTAGCTGGAAATAAAGTCCCTGCTCCTATCACAGGACTTAGATTACCTGAAATCGCATCATTTTCACAATAGGAGCTGTTCAAATTATTGATAGTACCATTGGGATTAAATACAGTAACGGTAAAAGTTGCACTATTTGAACACCCATTACCATCTGCGTAAGTGTAAGTAATGGTGTGGTTTCCGTCTCCAGCTACATCTGGATAGAAATTGGTTCCGATAACCCCTGCTCCTGAATAACTACCAATATTAGTTGCCTGTATGGTTCCACCTACGGTTCCTCCATAAGTTGATCCATCAGTCAACGCGACTGCATCGGTTTGGGTATTTGGAAAGCTATTAGAAGATGGCTCTACATAAGCTACTGTAGGTACCTCATTTACAGTCACCGAAATAGCTGGTGATGAAGTAGCTACACAACCGTTTGTAGTTGTTACTTCTACAGTAATAGAGTGTGCTCCATCAGTTAGGGCAGCAGTAGTATAAGTAGCACTTCCGCCAGTTTGCACTGTAGTGGCACCGTCTTTAAAAGCATAAGTAGCACCCGTTGGGGTAGATACCGCGGTAAAAGTAATTGATTCTCCCTCACAAATAATATTGTCAGCATCACTGCTAATCAAAGAAACTACAGGTTCTGCATTAACATTAACCGTCAATGTGGTAGATGTTCCTTCACAAGTACCATTGTATCGGGTTACATAAAAAGTAGTCGTGCCTGTATTTGCACTATTTATTCCTAAATCAGTTTGTAAGTTTGCTGAACTTCCCGTGTACAATAAGTTATTTAATGTAGCATCTGAATACCACCGAACCGTGAAAACACCACTGGCAGTTACGGTTTGGGTACTAATATTCGTGTTTTGACACAAATTTACTATAGTTTGACTCAATGTTGGGTTGGAAGGAAGTGTGGACGAAGTCAAGGTAGCATGTACTGTACCTGTTGTATTCCCTTGTTGAACAGCAGTAGAACTCGCATTATAGGTAATAGAACCAGGTCCAAAAGTATTGGCTTTGACCCTCAACCCGTTAATTATTATAGAGTTGATGTTATCAGTGCCTGTGATATCATATTGTACCGTGATAGTATTAGTAGCGACTACCAAACTGGCATTAATAATTTCAGAACCAGTTACGATCACAGAACCTACACCTGCTTCCATCTCATAATTGGTAGGCACACTTAGTATCAATTGTTGGGTAGCACCTGAAGAAAAAGAAGAAACGGAGCTTTCGGTAATTACAATCGGATCTATGTTTACAAAATCTCCTCCTATACAAGTGGTTACAGCTGGTGCAGTAATAGATACTCCATTCACGGTAGTAAATCGCCACTGAGTTGCTGCAATTCCAGTAATTTCGGCCTGCGCTCTGCCTGCCGCTAATACTGCTCCATCATCTATAAGAATTTCATACTGTGCTCCAAGATCAAGATCAGGTATTGTAATCAGTAATTGATTGCTAGATCCACCAGTAATGGTAACATTTGCATCGGTAATGTCAAGTACTGTAGAAGAGGTAGGTGCAGTCAATCGATTGATCGTTATTTTTTTACCAGCAACCCCTTTTTGAATAGCCCCCGAAGCCCCATTATCAAAAGTAATCAAAGGGTTAGTACTTACACCAACATTTACAGCTCCATTGGCAGGGGTGGTGGGGGTTCCTGTATACCCTGATTCAGTTGTAAACCTAAATCTGGTAGCTCCAGAACCAGGCAATCCTGCTACGTAGCCATTGGCTCCACTCGCATCTTCTAATACTCCATCTGCAAATACCACTTCGTATTGAGTATTGGCCAATAGAGTAAAAGCTACTCCATTAGTTAAGGTCACTTGTCCACCAGAAATCGCTGCACCCGCAACGTTGATATTTTGATCGCTGGCTGCACCATCTGTAATATTTTTAAGCACAATATTACCCATACCTGCCTGCACATTTCCTGAGAAATTAAGTACCAGGTTGGCACTGGTAGCAATATTAGTGGCATTATCTGTTGGGGTAGTACTGGCTAAGGTAATACTCGAAGCGGTGGTAAATGTCCAGCTAGAAGCTGCAATTTCGGGAACAGTTGCTCCTGCTCCAGTAGCAGCTACAAATGCCCCATCAGGAATTGCCACTGTATACTGTGTATTGGCAGCCAAAGCACTTACAGTAATTGTGACCTGACTACCCGAAACAGCTACGTTGGCACCTAATACGTTGATATTTTGTGCACCACCTCCTACGGCTTGTACTACAATGGTTCCAGAAGCACCTTTAGCTACATTTGCAGAATAATCTATTACTAAAGAAGTAGTTCCTATAGTTACATTGTTCGCATTATGTGCAGGTGAATTGGGAGTTCCTGTAATGCCTGAAGCAGTTGTAAAACGCCAGGTATTGGCTGCCACAGCAGGTACCGTAGAACCAGCCCCTCCATCAGCAGCAATTACTCCTGCTGGAATTTCAATTTCGTATTCCGTATTTGGGTTTAGCCCTGGACTATTTCTGGTAGCTGTATTGGTTCCTGAGTAATCTAAAGCGGCCGCATTAATATTAACACTTGAGGTATTGGTCAAATCACGGAGTATAACATTTCCACTTCCGTTGGTTACTTGGGCATCATAAGTAACTGTCAAAGGATCATTTACTGCTACATTTACACTGCCATTTGCTGGACTAAAAGAAACTTGGGTAATGGCTGTTTCAAAAGTAAGGTTGTTTCCAGTAATTGCGGGGCCAGCAGAATTATCAGAAGCTCTTAGGATAGCTCCCGCATCCATCCTTACTCTATATTCCTTATTTGGATCTAAGTCGGAGGTTAAGTTAAGTGTAAGCGTGTTACCACTGATACTCACTTGAGCGTCACTTACTAGAATGTTGGGCAGATTCACCCCATCTGTCATGTTTCTTATAGTAATATTACCTGCACCTTGCGCAATATTGGTATTATAGGTCAATACAATATTAGTTGTTTTAGCAATATCAGTAGAGTTGTCTACTGGTATGCTTGAGCTAAGTGCTAAAACCAAATCTGCGGTAGTAAAAGTCCAGGCTCCTGCAGCAATTCCTCCGAATGTTTCACCTGTTCCGTCACCAACAATGGCTCCGGCATCAATCTTTACTTCATATTGGGTAAAATTGGCTAAATCACTGGTAGGGTTAATTGTAACGGTACTATTTCCACCACCAATAGTTACTTGAGCATCACCAATAGGAATCACAATATCCGATCCAGCAGGGCTAAGGGGGGTAATGGTGATATTACCTGTAACACCTGCTGCTACATTGGTATTAAAATTCAACACTAAATTGTCACCTATGGCTACATTGGTAGCTAAAATATTGGGGGTGTAGGTATTTACTTCTGGACAGGTATTGGCATTTGAGCTGAGCGATGCGTGTACCAAGGCATCTCCTACGGTATTCCCCACCTGAGTAGCCGTTCCTCCTGAACGTGTAATATTACCAGAAGAGCTGGCGGTGGTTGATCTTACTTTAATACCACTAATAGTCATCGTGTTGAGGTCAGCCACGGTAGATACATCATAAGTAACCGTAATTTGAGAGGTAGTTACATTGATGGCTGGGGTTCCAGTAATATCAGTACCTGTAAAGGCAATGTTTCCAGTACCTGCTTCAAATTCAAAACCAGTAGGCGCATCCAAAATAAAAGTTTGCCCTGCACCCGTAGCAAAATGAGAAACAGCTCCCTCATTCACTACAATATCTGCCAGATCAAAATAAGTAGAAGTACCTGTACATATATTGGTAAGTGATGGAGCAGTTACACTTAGTGCCCCAGTAGTAAACAACCACTCTCCAGCGTTGATGGCTCTCATAGGAGGATTAGCCGCTACTGTAGAGGCATTGGTTGCTAAAAAAGTTCCTGATGGGAAAGTAATTTCGTATTGGGTATTGGGGCTTAAATCAGCCGTAGGGTTAATGGTTACCACATCACCTGCTACACTTACTTCTGTACTACTTACTAAAATATCTACTGGTGTACCAGCTGGACTCACAGGATCTAACCGAATTGTACCTGTTCCTTTCTGAAGAGTTACACCATTATTAAAATCTATGCTCAAGTTAGTATTTCGGGAGACACTGGTTGCTCCATTGGTAGGTGATAGTACCAGGGCAGTCACATTATTGGTAACAGTTTGTGCTGCAAATGCACCCAATTGAAGCGTTGAGGAAAACTCTTGCGTATTTCCAGAACCATCATATTCAATGGTGATACCATCGTTATCATCCAAAGGAGTAGCAAGGTCAAACCATATCTCATCGGCAGGTACCCCTTGTACATTTAAATGAAAAAAAGCGGAAGGTGTCACTACTGCCAGGTTCACTCTTATAGTAAAACCTGTTCCCAGATCATTAGACACCATATTGTCAGTAGTGTTGAACCTAAGCACTATTCGATTAGGTCGGTCAGCTGCTACTTCAGCACTATTAAAAGTAGGCTGTGCCCAAGCACTAAATGCTATAAGAGATAGAAGAAAAGGAAAGACAACTCTTAACAAAGATCGATTAATTTTCAATGTTGCTGTAAACATGATTTAATTCGTAAAATTTCTTAAAACTTTCATCCTGTTAGTTAGGATGGACGATTATATTTTGCCTGACTCAAAAAACAGTATTCTTTCACATTGTATATAATACATTTCATCAGGTTTTGTACTCTTTATTTTTGTATTTTTTTACGTTTAGGGGGCTTCTTTTAGTAATCATAGTTCAATACTAAAACTCTACCTAATAAAAACTAATATTTATAAGATTGGTGGCTTTAAGAATAAGTTAATTAACCAACGACAGGCGTGAATACTTTTACAGTAAGACAGGTTAAATATATTTACTTTGATGTTTCTAAATACGGTGTGGTTTGAGAATGGTAACCCCAAATAGGTAAGTTTTTACAACTACCTACTCGGGGAATTCAACATTCAGTTTTTCAATTAATATAAGTACATAAGCATCCTGAAGACTAAGTCAGGGCAACTTTCAAAAAAGTTGTCTGGAGGATAAAATATTTTTTATTTTTTTATCAAACGTTTTCTAATCACCTTTCCTTTGCTCTCAAATTCAACAAAATACACTCCTTCTGCCCAGCTATGCGTATTTAATAGGGCACTTCCAGTTTGCTCATTTAATTTTCCTTGGCCAATAATCTTCCCTTGCATATCAATAATTTTAAACTGGGTATTTACCTCAAGGCTTTTGGGAACACTAATAAATACCTGATGAGTAGTTGGATTAGGATATAATATTATATCATTGGCTCTTACCTGAGCCTGTGCCCCCTGTACATTCCTTACCCTTTGCAAACCAATCGCATTGCCAATAGCTGCCTGATATACTTCCTTGGTGACATCATCTTGTATAAATACTACCACCGAAATTTGTTGAGGATTATACACATTTTGTAAAGTCCAGCGCTGGGTAATACTTTCAGTGGTTTTTCCATTCGTCCATTCAACCAAAGTACCTGCCGCACTAGGCAACATCTTCTTGACTACATTTCTATAAGGAATCCCATCATTGGTAATTCCATTAATTTCCCGCTCAACCACTACCATATGCACAATTACATTCCCAGTGAAGGGTAAGATACTATTGATTTGGGCCTGCACTTGTAAATCTGAACCCGATGTACCGGTAAAATCAACATTAATATTAAAAGGAGATACTAGTAGTGTTCGTCTACTGTAATAATCAGTTCCCCAGTCCGAAAACACCTGATTATTATCCATTAATCCATCTATTGCTGTTCGGGGTACCTCCCCTACCCCATAATACAAAGCCCGGGCGCTAGGAGCTGCTGGATTATCTTGATTAAAAGGGTCGGTACCAGGAAATATTGTATGGTACTGGAGATTCACAACTTCTGGGCTATTATCAGTTGTAAACTGATCAACTGCATTATTTTCGTTAATAGCATTCTGATCAGTTACGTTAGTAAAATGTTCTATCAATACTGTCCGGTTTCTTTCACCGACAAAAAAATCATCAAAAGCAAAACCATCCAGGTTTGTACCAAAGGGGTTGGTCTGATCACTACCAAAGGCAATGCGAAATCGTACAGTACGATAATCAGGGTCGCTGGCAATTTCATTTTTCAAATCATCTAACATAAAACGAGCCTCTCGCCAGGTAGTATCGGTATTGCCCGCCCATCCTATAATACTTCCATTCCAGTTTTGCAGGCTAGCTCCCTGGCTTCCAGGATTCCCCTGAATACCAATCTGATTGTACCATTCCAGACCTTGATTAATATTTCCTACAACTCTCCAGTTCTGCCCATCATCCAGACTTGCCAATAAAATTGCACCATCCGCATCTTCATCCGTATCAGTCCATATGCGTACACTAATAAATGGACGTTGTAAAGCATCAATATTAAAGCAGGGGCTCTCTACATACGATTGTTCATCGGCGTTGTAAGTAGTAGCTAAATTTGTGATCCAGGCTTGATCACCAGTTCCAGTACTTCTTATTTTAGCTCCTGCTGGTACTCCTCGTATCCAGCTAGAGTTTTGTCCTCCCGCAATCCACCCTGCATCACTTTGATTAAAGTCTTGTAAGTATTGCTGTTGCTCGGTTACTGTAATCAATGGAAAAATATTAATGGTTTTGGAGATCATCACTGGACATCCACCATCAGTATTAATTGTAAGTGTTACATTGTAAGTACCAATCGCTGCATAACTATGTTCAGGGTTTTGCTGATTAGAAGTGTTTCCATCGCCAAAATCCCAGGTCCATTGGTTCACTATTCCTGGTGAACTCACTGTAGAAGCATCTGTAAACTCGGTAGGTTCTCCCAAACAAGCGCCACTAAAAGTAAAATTGGCCACAGGTACTGGATTAATCACAACCGTTTTTTGAATTGTAAATGAACAGTTATTTTCATTGGTGGCCGTTAGTTTTACTACAAATGCATTAAAAGTTGAAAATTGATGTGTAGCATTCTTCACCTGAGAGGTAATTCCGTTATCTCCAAATTCCCACTGCCAGGTCCAATTGGCATTGGTATCTGCTGCAATGGGGATAAATTGAGTAACCTCGTTAAAACAGGTATTGCTAAAGGTGAAATCTAAGGTTTGTTTTGGTGATGCATATACAATTACCTGCTGAGCTGGCGAAACATTTTCACAGTTATTGCCATCAGTAAACCTGTAACGTACCCAATAAGTGCCTGGAATAAGTAATGGGGGTTCAAATTCATTGGTAGTACTATTAAGCGCAGCATTGATACTAAAGCCCGCCGTAGCACTGACGCTACTTAACTCAAAAATGCCTTCTCCAGGTGCTAAATTTACTCCATTAGACGATGGCGTAAGTTCAACCTCAGCAATATCATTACAATAAGTAGCTTCTAACCCAGTAAAAGATAACACTGGTAGAGGATTTATTGTAAAGCGTTGTACATCAGCGGTATTTACGCAACTATTACCATCTGTATATGTAAAGGTCAAGTCAAAGTCTCCACTCCCAATTACCATAGGATCAATTGTTCCACTGGCAATATTAGTAAAGGTGGTTACATTGGATTTTTTTAGCTTAAACTGAATATTACCAGGAATCGGAATGGTGCTGCTCCCATCTACAAATGGAGTCACCGTAAAACTACCATCACTGATGCAATAATCAGCGTTTAATCCCGTAAAATTAAGCGTAGGTAACTCATGAATGGTTACAGTTTGGGGGGCAGAAGTAGCCGTACATCCATTACCATCAGCATAGGTAAACCTCACCTCATAATCTCCATCGGTAATACTACTGGGATCCAAAGTGGTACCTGCTATAGCCGAGAAATTCCCTGCGGGGAGTTCTCTTATTTCAAATATTACATTTGACAAATCGGTTCCGGTAATGGCTACACCATTATTGGTAGGGGTTAGAGGTACAGAAGTCTCGCTAATACAATAAGCAGCATTTAAACCAGTAAAATTTAGCACAGGCGCAGCAAATACAGTGATTTGCTCTGCAGTAGAGATACCTTCGCAACCATTACCATCGGTATACCTAAATCTAATCCAGTAGGTTCCTGCTGTTAACTGTGACGGATCAAATACATAGGTAGCACTATTTAAGGCAACATTGATAGCAAAACCTGTGGTAGCACTTGTACTACTCAATTCAAAATTACCCTGTCCTGGCGTCAATTGTACACCATTGGCTCCCGCTCTCAATTGTACATTAGTAATATTATTACAATAGGTAGCATCTAACCCTGTAAAACTAAGAATTGGTAAAGCATGTACTGTAAAGGTTTCCACATCCGATACATTCGCACACATATTTCCATCTGTATAACTCAATTGCACATCAAAATCTCCACTTCCTGTTACCGCTGGATTGATAGTATTGCCAGGAAGGTTAGTATAAGTCGTTTCACTGGATCTTTTGATCATAAATTGAATATTTGCAGGAATAGGAATTGTACTACTTCCATTGACCGTTGGAGTCAGCGAAAAGGCACCATCAGTCACACAATATTCTGCATTCAATCCCGTAAAATTCAAGTTTGGCAATTCATTGATTGTTACTGTTTTTGTGCCTGATATTGCAGAACAACCATTACCATCTTTATAACTAAATTGTATTTCATAATCTCCATCAGTTAAAGATTGAGGTCGAAAAGTAGTACCCCCCATTGGCGAGAAAACACCAGAAGGTAGGCTTCTTATTTCGAATAGTACATCAGACAGGTTAGCTCCTGTAATGGCCACTCCGTGGTCAGTTGGTGTTAAATTTACAGGATTGGCACTAATACAATAAGCTGTATTGAGTCCAGTAAAATCCAGCAAAGGCACACGATTAATCGTTAAGTTGACTCTATTGGAAGTTCCTTCACAACCAACCGCATTGCTATATCTAAACCTTACCTGATAAGTTCCCTCACCAAAGGTGCCTGGATCAAAGGTGGTTCCTCCTAATGGAGTCCAGGCTCCCAATGGAGAAGTTGTACGGTATTCAAAGGTAGTTCCTGAGGTTACTGTGGCTCCATCAGAAGTGGTGGTAAATGTAATCGCGTTATCATTTGCACAAGCAGTAGTTGAAGAAGCTGCCAATACCAGAGTAGGTCTACCCGAAACAATCACTGGAACATTGATGTTGAGAACATTAATAACAGGACCAACTTGATTGGTGACTGACATATTGATAAAAAACAAAGTAGGGGTAGTTACTGAAAAAGCTCCAGGATTAAATGTATAAGGATTATTAGCCGTTCCCGAAACTCCAGTACCAGACATTGTATACCCTAAAATGGTTCCTGGTATAGCTGCAGGGTTGGGTACCAGTCCTGTAGCAGCAGTGTTGTAGGTACAGTAAGAAGAAGCTAAATTAAGAATCAAGGTGTTGGGGTTATACACTGTGAGAGAGGTCGTGGCAGTATTTGTACAGCCATTGCCATCGGTATAAGCATAGGTAATGGTATGACTCCCCGTACCAGCTATATTAGGATAGAATTGATTGCCTACTACTCCATTGCCAGAATAAGAACCCACCAATGGTCCCTGAACAGTTCCGTTAAAAGCTCCTCCAAAGGTAATTCCATTGGTCAAATTTACTGCGGTGGTTTGGTCATTGGGAAAAGAAGTGGTTGGAGGTGCCACAAAAGTGACATTTGGCAAAGCATTGATAGTCAAGTCTATATCAGCAGTAGTAGTGATACATCCATTCAAAATTCCCCTTACACTTACTTGGTAAGCCCCAGACGATAACGTAGCAGATGTAGTGAATGTGGTAGCAGTAGTGGTGCCCTGCGTAGTAACTGGGCTTCCCCCTATCAAAAACTGATAGGTAGTGGCATCTCCCAATGCTGTAAAAGTGACTTGCTCGCCAAAACATATTTCATTATCGGCATCATCACTGACTAAAAAAACATTAGGGTTTGGCTTGATGATAATATTTTGTGTAGCTGCATTACTAGTACACCCCGATACAGTTTGTGTAGCATATATTGTGGTTGTTCCAGTAATAGCAGTATTAATGCCTATTGCGGTTAAATTCAATGTTCCCCCAGTACCAATTTGATTGGTCAAAGCGGCATCACTATACCATATCACATTGCTACCTGTGGCCGAAACTTGTTCAGTGGTAAATGTAAACCCTTCACAAAACTCATTTACTCCCAAAGTTAATACAGGTGCACCAGGTGCTGCACTGGCAGATAAAGACGCATGAATAGTACCATTAGTACTACCTGTTTGTACTGCAGTACCGCCAGTTCGAGTGATATTTCCTGAGCCTACTGCAGTACCCCTTACTTGTAAACCACTAATAATAATTGAGTTGATATCTTCAGTATCTCCTACATCATAAGTAATGGTAATAGCACCTGCTAATACACTAGAAACTACAATATTAGTAATATCGTTTCCTGTACTGGCTACACTACCTACTCCAGGGTTGAACTCAGCTCCCGCTGGTATCGACAAAATTAGGGTTTGCGCAGCACCCGTAGCAAAAGTTCCATTGGTGGTTTCATTAATTACAATAGGATCAAGTGTAGAATAGCCTCCTCCATTACAAAGATTAAGTGATGGAGCTGTAATATTTACATCTCCCGGAACAGTAATGAAACGCCAGTTATTGGCCGTAATTCCAGCAAATGGATCATCGTTCGAGTCCTGCAGGATAACTCCCGACGGAAAAGTTACTTCATATTCGGTAAACAGCTCAAAATCAGGTCCTAGATCTATACTCACATCTGATCCTGAAATTGTCACCTCAGGGTCGCTTACATCTACTACTATATCGGCACCCAAAGGATCAATAGGTGAGATTGTAAAATCACCTGTTCCGGCTTTGACATTTACATTAAATGAAATCGTAAGTACTTGATCCACCGCTACATTTTGACTGTTATGTGCGGGTATAAGATTGCTCAAGGTAGGTGGGGTAAATTTGGCTGATGCTTGGTTAGCAATTCCCCCTATCAACATCATTAGTAGCAAGCATCTTATTGGCCACTGTTTACTAGTTAGCCATTGAAAACTTGTTTTCATAATACAAAAATTGTCATCGATAACAGAAACGTTATCGCCTGATTATTAAAAAATTGTAAATGTTAATCAAAAAAATTAGAATGGTTGAATACTCCTTATCATTCAAATATCACAGAGTATTGTGAAGGTAAATATGATTGTATCTTGTACAATTCAAATGTTTTTACTATACAATCGATTTTATGAGCAACAGTGTATGTATATGATGATCACTTATGTTTATTCAATTTAAGCTATTCCAAATAATTACTCTGCTTTATAAAGACGAAAACAAATCAAAACTGTTTTATAACTTTTCTAATAAGTTATTGTTTTAGTCCTGCTTCAACTTATCTTGCATAATTCGTTTCAAAGCCTCTTTCATTACTACATCATTCCCTTGCATCAAATCCTGAATAGATGGCGCTACTTGAACTTGTGGAATAATTCCTCTTTTGAGGTAAGGATAATTTTGAGGAATTTTCACCCATTTTTCAAGTGGTACCACTAAAGTAAGGTAGGTATGAGGCAAAGTAACATCCAAAAAAGTACCTCCATTAAGCCCTTGAGCACCACCTCCTGTTTCTTCTCCTATAAAAGTTGCCCGCTCGGTAGAATACATCAGTGACGAAAATAAACAGGTAGCAGAATAGCTTTTTCTGCCTATTAAGATGTATACCTTCCCCTCAAATACTCTTTTTCGTCGCGGAAACTGCACCTCCAGAAAATCGTAAAAACTTGGCTTTACGGTAAAGTTCCCCTCTTCTTCCTTGGCCAATGTATCTTGGGCATCTACATACTTGCTATCATGAACATCTATTTTATCCCAATTGGTGTATTTCAAAAAGTCGAGTGGTTTGTTAGTCGCTACTTCTATCCTATCTAAAAACATATAAGGCTCATTATAAAGATATGAAAACAGATCATTGGCATACAACATCTCCCCCCCACCATTAATTCTGAGATCAATGATCAGGTTTTTAATTGTATGTTTATGGATTTTCTTAAAACTCCGTCTCAGGTATCTTCCAAAACGCTGCCCTCCTTGCTTAATATCATTTGGATAAAAAGAATTGATTGTCATAATAGCGGTTTGCAATGAATCTATTTCGGCATATTGTAAAGGATTGGTACGCATTTCAAGCTTAGCGCGCTTATGATATTGTTTGAGCGAAGGGTCATCTGAAGCAGCCACCTTCATTTGCAAGATTTCACCTTCAGTATTGCGACATTTCAGAGCAAATGTATCGGGCTTACCAATAAAAATTTCATAGTAGTTCTGAAAATCCTCCTCAAGCGTGCTGTATTTAAATATTTCGTTTTGCCCGTCGGAACCAATCATAGGCAATAGTTGATGTACGATTTTTTTAATAGGCTGTCCGTTTATTTCCAAAAGCTCAAGGCCCATTTTTAGCGTCTTATCGCTACTATAGTTGTACAATAGATAAACTTTATCCTTAATAAATTTAAGATCTATCGGAAAACGCTTGCCTTGGTCCTGATAATCAAGCGATGGATCTAGCACAGTATGCCCACAGTTGGCCAAAGCGATCAAAGGCGACAAAAAACGATAAAACTCAATTTCTGTCATAGGATGATTTAAGCGAGCATAGGCACTATCAAATTTTTGCTCAAAAACTTGGGGAGTGGTATACCAAAATAGTCCAGGATGAGCTTCTTTCAATACTCTTCGTACTAAATTAAAATCCTCTTTAAGCTCTTGTACTGTATATTTATGATCAACATCATAACCAGTGTTTTGGGCCTCGATTGCTCCAGAAGTTACCCAAAGCAGTATCCAACTACCCAGTATTGTAATTACCCATTGTTTAGCAGGGACGATTACTTTCGATAATTTTGTATGAATCATATGAGCAAAAGAATTTGAAATTCACGTAATTGCCACTTTGACACTCTAAATCAAACATACCTAGATAATATGCAAGATTTATTTAGTTTAAAAGGTTGTGTAGCCATTGTTACTGGTGCAGGCCGTGGTAATGGTTTTGGCATTGCTAAAGGATTACACAAATTTGGTGCAGAAATATACAGCATAGATTTACAACATACTCAGAACGTAGAAGATGATGATTTTCATCAGATTGTAGGGGATGTAACCGACGAAAAGCTACAAGCAGAAATTTGCGAAAAAGCTTACGCTAATTGCAGTAGAACGCCTATTTTGGTGAATAACGCAGGTATTACCCGAGTAGTAGAAGGCAAATACCCTCGCGATGCCTGGGACAAAACCATAGAAGTAAATCTTACTGCTGCCTTTGGATGGACCAGAGAAGCAGCTGAGCATATGAAAAAAATGGAACGTGGTAGCATTATCAGTATCAGTAGTTTGGGAGCCAGCCTTGGTTTTCCAGCAAATCCTGCTTATGTAGCTTCTAAAGGAGGCATTCGTCTGATGACCAAAGCTTTTGCTCGTGACTTAGGAAAATACGGGGTACGTGCCAACAACATTGCTCCTGGTTATATCAAAACCGAAATGACCATTGGTAGTTTTAATGATCCTGAAAAACGCCAGGCCCGTGAAGCTCATATGATGATCAAAAGATGGGGGACTCCTGAAGATTTGGTAGGTGCTGCAGTATTTTTATCATCTGATGCGTCTACTTATATCACTGGGCAAGATATCAATGTAGATGGTGGATGGACCGCTAACGGCTTAATGTAAGGTTCTTTTTCTAACATTTATTCTATTTATACGATGACAAAAATACTTGGAATTATTCCATCAAGATATGGCTCTCAACGATTGAGGGGAAAAGCTTTGATTGATATTGGCGGAAAAACAATGGTACAAAGGGTTTTTGAACAAGCCAGTAAATCAAAAAAATTAGACAAGGTAATTGTAGCTACTGATGACGAAAGAATTTTTACTCATGTAAAAGAGTTTGGAGGAGAAGCTGTCATGACTTCTGAGCATCATCCTACCGGAACCGATCGCTGTGCAGAGGTAGCCTTGAGATTTCAAGAAGAATATGATGTATGCATCAATATTCAAGGTGATGAGCCATTTATCAACCCCGATCAAATAGATGAATTGGCCAAATTATTTGATGAGCCTGATACTCAAATCGGTACTTTAGTAAGTCGCATTAGCGATTATGATGAGTTGTTTGATTATAAAGAAGCCAAAGTAATATTCAACTCTAAAACAATGGAAGCTATGTACATTAGTCGTAGTCCAATTCCATATTATAAAGATAAAATCAAACCTCAATGGTTACAACTTCACCCTTATTATAAAAACCTGGGGATTTATGGCTTTCAGGCCAAAATATTGGCAAGTATTTCTACATTACCAATGTCTGCCCTTGAAATTGCCGAAGGTCTGGAACAAGTCCGCTGGTTAGAGCATTATCGTATTAAAGTAGGGGTAAGCAAAATCAGTACATTGTCAATAGATACCGCTGATGACTTGAAAAAGGCTACTCAATATTTATAATTTACACCACTTTTTCACTTAGGTAAGTAATGCCAGTATTTTAGGCAAAAATATAATTCCACCTATCACCAAAGCCGTCAGTGCAGTAATCAATACTGCTCCGGCGGCTACATCTTTTACAATGCCTGCTTTGGTATTATACTCAGGAGAAATCCAGTTCACCAGTTCCTCCAATGCAGTGTTTATTGCCTCCGCAGTCAAAACAGCTCCAATTGCCAAAATTATTCCCACCCATTCTACCTTACTTATGTTCAAGATTCCCCCTAATCCAATGGCTAAGATAGCTGCTATTGCATGAATCTTTGCATTGGGTTGGGACTTGAAAAAAAACACAATTCCTTTTCCTGCATAGCCAAAACTTTTAATTCGAGCCTTTAACATAAAACAATATTGATTTTATAAAAACTGTCTAATTCTATCAATTTCTCACATATTATCAGACCATCTACCGATCTTATTAGGTTAAAATGTAGCTTCAAAATCCAAGTCTTAGCCACAAAGCCCTTACTAGTCATAAGATTTTTCACCCCTCATGCTACTACTTATAAATATCTATTAATTTTAGGCCAAATACCTATAAGCCAATCAGATAATATATTATCTTTATTGCCATTAAACTATAAAAAACCCTATGGTTTTATGTTTTTTATATTACTTTTATAAAACATAGACCAATATTGATTAAATAAAAACAGCTAATAGAGTTTTGATAAACAATCAATTGATTTTTTAATTATTAATATATGAGTACTTATGTAGGGTATTGCTAAATAATTGAAATTATGGCACGACTTTTTACATAAACAATACTGGCGAAACAATTACACAACCAACTAAATATTATTTATCATTAACTTATTTTGGTGAGTCATCCGTTTTAAAATGTCGAAGTTTTTTTTATTTCGTAATATAAGTAGAAGATTAGCATTTTTTATAGCCTTATTGCTAGTGATTGCCGTTGTTATCTATGGTTGGATTTCTACCAGAGAAACCACCAACACACTTCATGCCCAGGCTAAGAAAAAAGCAAACAGTGAGATCAAAAATGAAGCAAAGCGTTTTGAAAATTATTTTACAAGTGCTAGAAAAGATTTATTGTTTCTAAGTAAGCTTCCTCAACTTAAAAACCTTGTTAAACAACGCCAAGACACCCTTCCAAAAATTGGAGTTCGCAAAACATCCAATGAATTACTTATCAATCTGAAACATACATTTACTCAGTTTGCCAATTCTCGAAAAGTTTTCAGTAACATTCGTTTTATAGATTCCGAGGGCCAAGAACTTATCAAAGTATCTTTTCAGTCTAATGGTGGAGCTTCTTTTGCTGATGATCAAGAACTCAAAAATTGTAAAGGGGATGAGTTTTTTGTAAAAACCCGACAGGTTACAAGAGACAATTTTTACCATACCTTACCAAGCTTACGGACTAATAATCAGGGCAAGCCGCTGAAACCCTGGCAACCGACAATGTTGTATGCCACTCCAGTAGTTGATAATGATACCAAGCATTGGGGAATGATTGTAGCAGATTTGGAATTACAACCATTATTGAACGATCTCGCACAATGGGAAAAGGATGATAACCTTGAAAGTAAGGATAATATCTATACTCATTTATCGCTAGTAGATCCCTATGGTACTACTATATACAATGCGAATAACACCATACTTTGGAAAAAGCCTACCAGTAAAGATGATTCTGCAACTTCTTATCCAGATGAGGTAGCATTACTACTAAAATCGCCTAATAACAAAGCAATTGAGGTAGCCAATACTA
This sequence comes from marine bacterium AO1-C, assembly GCA_001890965.1. GTDB lineage: Bacteria > Bacteroidota > Bacteroidia > Cytophagales > Microscillaceae > Microscilla. The sequence goes on from MLAY01000012.1 coordinate 327,753, forward strand.
TTTATGCCACTGGTAAGATACCTCTAACCAATGCAGGTCAAGACAATTACCTCGTATTGCTCTATGAAATTCCTGGAAAGCTTCTCAATCAGACCAATAAGCTAATTTTATGGTTTGTAGTCATTGGAATTGTCATTTTAGTAGTAAGTGTAATCATTATTACATTGCTTTCACGAGTACATATAGAGAGACGCCTCAAAACACTTCAAAATCATGTAAAGCAACTCATGAAGGGCAACACTCCTGAAGAAATCCCTACGAATATTGAGGATGAAATTGGGCAAATTACTACTGAAATCAATCTGTTGACTCGTAATATTCACCAAATGGTGAGTTTTGCCGATCGTGTAGGTACAGGAAACTATGATACAGATATTGCCTTTGACAAAGATATTGTACTAGGTACTACCTTGATCAAAATGAGGGACAACCTCAGAGTGAGTGCCGAAAAACAAGATAAAAACAAATGGGTAAATGAAGGATTGGCTCACTTCTCTGGCATTTTGCGTACACAGGATGACTTAAAAGAGGTAGGCAATGAGGTAATTCTGGAAGTAGTAAAATACCTAAATGCTCATCAAGGTATTATTTATCAACTATCCGACGATGACCAAGCAGAGCTTATATTTTTGGCGGCTTATGGTTTTGATAAAGATATTCAAAAAGAAAAAATCAGTATACATGATGGTCTTGCGGGGCAAGCATTCCGCCAAAAAGAAAGTATTCATATTACCGATGTACCTGCCGAATATGGCTATATAAAGTCTGTTTTAGGCAAGGCAAGTCCTAAGAATGTATTGATTGTACCATTAATTGTACAAGAACAGGTAGAGGGAGTATTAGAAATAGCTTCTTTCAACCTAATTGAAGATTATGAGGTACAATTTGTTACCCAACTTGCTGAAGCTATTGCGGTAACTATTTCCAGTGTAAAGTCTAACGAAAAAACTACCAAACTTTTAAGAAAGTCTCAGGAATCAGAACAAGCTCTACGCGATAAGGAAGAGACCTTAAAAGATCGAATGAATGAACTTGAAGCTGCTCAGAAAGAAGTTGAGTTTAAAACCCAACAGATTGAAGAACAGAAAAAACAAATAGAAAAATCGCTCGAGGAAAAAACAGAGCAAACTGAAATGTTGTTGGCACAAGAAGAAGAAATGCGCCAAAACATGGAAGAGCTTCAGGCTACTCAAGAGGCTATGAGTGAAAAGCAACGTGAGCTCGAAAAAGCCAAGAAAAAGCTTGAAGTAAATGAGCAGGTACTAAAAAAAGCTTATAAGAAAGCGCGTGACCGTGAACTTGAGATCAAGCAAAAGAATGAAGAGTTGAAAGCGCAAGAAGAAGAGATTCGCCAAAACATGGAGGAACTCAAAGCTACTCAAGAAGCGATGGAGCGTAAACAACTCGAACTGGAAAGTGCCAATAAAAAGCTTGCTGCCAATGAAAAAGTGCTCAAAATGGCCTATGAGCAAGTAAAAGAAAGTGAAACAGAGATTCGTCAAAAGAATGAGGAAATCTTAAAACAGTCAAACGTACTGGAAGAAGCCAAAGACGAACTAGAGCGTAAAAACAAAAAGATGGCAGCCAACGAGCGAGTACTCAAAAAGGCTTACGAAAAAATTCGCTCACAAGAACAAGGCCTCAAGGATACCATCAATCAACTGCAAACAACTGAGGAAGAGCTCCGACAAAATATGGAAGAGCTACAAACTACTCAGGAAGCATTGCAAGATAAAACCCGTAGCCTCGAAGTAAAAAATAAGCTGATTACTAATAGTATCAACTACGCCAAAAACATTCAGACCGCCATTTTGCCTAAAAAAGAGGAAATGGAGAACGCGTTTGCTGATTACTATGTGCTATATATGCCCAAAGATATTGTATCGGGAGACTTCTACTGGTTCCGTCAAATCTCTGAAACAACTGTTTATTTGGCTATTGTAGACTGTACTGGTCACGGAGTACCAGGGGCTTTGATGTCTATGATTGGTAGTAGTCTACTCAACCGAACCATTAGTGAACGTAAAATATTAGCTCCTGGCAAAATCTTAGAAAACCTACATATGGGTATCCGAGCCCGCTTACGCCAGGCTGAAGCTAACTCGGGAGATGGAATGGTAATTAGTTTGGCTTGTATCGAGCGAAAAGCTGATAACATGTTTGATATTACTTTCTCGGCTGCCAAGCAAAATATTTACTATATAGAAGAAGATGGTGAAATGAAAACCATCAAAGGCGATCGGAAATCCATTGGAGGATGGCAACGTGAAAGTTATCGTACGTTCTCAGATCAACATTTCCAGCTCAAAAAAGGGACAAAAATATACTTCACTACCGATGGTATTTTAGATAATCCCAACCCACGTCGTAAGCGTTTCGGAGAAAAGTATCTGAAGCATATCATTATGGAAAATCATAATTTACCATTTGAAACTCAGAAACAAATTCTTGCCGAAAGATTAGCGGCACACCAACAAGACGCTGATCAACGCGACGATATTACCGTAATTGGTATTCAGTTATAATTACTGTTTGATCATCTTTTTCAATGATTATTTCCGAGCACTTGAAGAAGATGATCAATTTCTTCGAAAGTATTATAAAAATGCATACTAATTCTTAGCCCCTCTCCTCTCGCTGATATAATAATCTTTTCCTGTTTCAATACCTCCATCAATTGATTGCTACCTCCCTTAATGGCCACTATCCCAGTACATTGATTAGCATCATAACCAGAAATTAAAGTATATTGATTAGGTAACCTCTCTTTGAAGTATTGAGTCAAAGCCAGTAAACGATCATAAATATTTTGTATCCCAATCTGACTTAATTCACTCAAGGCCTGCTTTAATACCAGAAAACCTCCATAGTTATAATGCCCTACTTCAAATATTCTGGCTTGTAAACCCATCTTATCGGGCTGATAAACATTGTCAAACAGGCCCGTACTTCCTTTACCTATTACAGGCGTTTCAAATTGGGCTACTACATCAGGATGGATATACAAAAGTCCATTACCAAAACCCGCAGTGGTCCATTTATAACAACTCCCTATAAAAATATCAATATGTGTATCTTTCAAATTTATGGGAACAGCTCCCAAAGCCTGGGTAGCGTCTACTACAAGCAATGTATTGTTTTCTTTACATATTTGGCTCAATTGCTCCATTACTACTTTAAAACCAGTCATGTATTGTACCCAACTGATTGCCAGTATTTTAATAGATTTAGCTCGTAGTGCTTTAGCGATTCGATCAAGCTCAATTGCTCCTTGTGGGCTTTGAGGCACCCAATGCACATCATAATTGTGTAATTGCCAGGGAAGGGTGAGTGAGGGGTAATCGTTTTCTACCAATAATACCGAACCAAGCGATTTCAACATAGGTACTATGTAATTGATTCCACTGGAAAAATTTGGAATCAAAGCAATATCTTTTGCTTCAGCTTGAATAAACTCCCCTGCTGCTGCTTTTACTTTTTGCATTTCATCAAACAAGGTATCTCGGTAGACACTTCCCTGCTGAGAAAGTAACTTTTGATAGTGTAGATTACAATCAGTGGCTGATGACGATATCAAACCACAACTGGCGGTATTGAAATAAGTATAATTTTCAGTAGCTGGATAGTTTTTGCGTATGGTTTGCCAATCTGGATTCATAAAAGGTTATCTTAAACTTATATAATATTTTCAAACTAAGTCTTACTTCGGCTAAATCAGTACCTGGTTTGAGCACATATAACCAAAACTAACTGAGGAATCTAGCCACGCACAGTTTTTTGCACCCTTAGTAAGGTTAAAAATAATAGTTGCCCTATAAGAAATCAATAAGAGTAAAGAAGATTTCTAAACAGAATGAAATACTATATATTTAGGTATTACACATGACTAAGAATTTGATGTTTAAAGATATTTATAATCAGACAATTAAATATTATCCATCTGAAATTGATATTTCTGACGGTAAAAAGATTGAAAAAGGTGGTGGATATTTTGAAACTTTATCAAAATCCTGCTACAAGGCAGAATTAAATACTGAAAAAGAGTCTGATTTTATACAACTTATGGTGTGGGCGATTTTTTGTGCGTATCATCAAAGGGCCATTGACAATTTCTTAAATGGGAAGAAGAAAGTATTTTCGTACGAGCTAGATATGGAGTATTTAAAATTTAGGTTTGAAGAAAGTCTACTACTCAATCCTGAATTAGCCGCACAATATAAAGCTGATACTGCAAGTTGAAATGTATAGCTAACAACTTTGTTAAATTGTTTTCAAAAACTTGGTGAGCTTTTAAATTCTAATAGGTTTATGAGCGTATTTTATACCAACCTGAATCTGGTATCATAGAAAAGAGGTTATCTTAAACTCGCGTAAAGATAACCTCTTTTTTTAACCAGTCATTCATTATTGATTATTATCAGTTACTTACTCACTGACTCACGCTTTACCATTACTTCGGTTTGGCTACGAATCGATTCAATGTGAATTAATTTATAAATCTCCGATACAAAGTCTTCTTTAATGTTCATCTTCTTGGCCCATTCTGAACGGCTACGGAAGATATCATTCCAACGCTCTACCTGAAAGATAGTTACGTTATTTTGTAGCTTATACTCACAAGCTTGCTCTACCAAATTCATTCTGGTTTTTAAGTTCTCAATCAATTCTCGATCTACATTATCGATTTGCTTACGCAACTCCTCCAACTGATTGATAAATACTACATCGTTGGCTTCTCCACGAGAAATACGGGTTTGTAAACCTCCTAAAATATTGTTCAAAGAATCAGGAGTTACCTGCTGTTTGGCATCACTCATCGCATTATCCGGGTCAAGGTGTGATTCGATCATCAAACCATCGTAATTCAAATCCAGCGATTTTTGAGAAACTTCTTGAATCAAATCACGGCGTCCGGCAATGTGGCTTGGGTCACCAATGATTGGCATATTAGGCAAGATGGTTTTTAGCTCAATAGGAATTTGCCAGGTAGGTTCGTTGCGGAATTTGGTCTTTTGGAAGGCAGAGAAACCTCGGTGAATCACGGCCATTTTGCGTATCCCCGCATTGTAAATACGCTCAATAGCGCCAATCCAAAGGTTCAAATCTGGATTTACCGGGTTTTTAATCATTACAGGCACATCTACACCTTTTAAAGCATCAGCCAACTCTTGTACATTAAAAGGGTTTACAGTGGTTCTTGCACCAATCCACAAGATGTCTACGTCATGCTTAAGAGCCAATTCGATGTGCTGTGGTTTTGCCACTTCAATAGTTACAGGCAAACCTAATTCTTTTTTGGCTGTTTGTAACCAAGGCAAAGCCTTTTCTCCATAACCTTCAAAGCTATTAGGACGTGTGCGAGGCTTCCAGATACCTGCTCTCAGCACATCAATACCAATCTCTTTCAATTGTTTTCCAGTGCTTACCAGTTGTTCTTCTGATTCTGCACTACAGGGTCCCGAGATAATCAAAGGTCGGTCCTGATGAGGAGCCCAACTTTGTAAGGGTTGGATGTCTAATTCTAGTTTCATAGGAAAATACTTTTGGGGTTTTATATATGTTTGTTGTTGAATGCTTACTTAACGAGAAGTTCAGCTTTGTACTGTAAGAAAATTTTTATTGAGAGTTTGCCAAGCGAGTGGCAGAGTAGATTTGGGAGAATAGCGCACTAGCACCACCAATAACAGAAACTAAATCGGTGATAATAATAATAAGAGGGTAATATGTTATGCTTAAAATTCTCCATTGAAGTGGAAGAGCTTGTCGCTCTTAGCAATGATATAAATATTACTTTATAAAACCAACACTATGAAAAATATTTTTGTTCATTTATCAAAAAAATTATATCTAAAATCAATATAATATCAACCAATAACCGCTAATAAAGTATAACTTTCATAGTAATTGTACCTTGTATTGGCCTTTTTCAGGCACATCTTTATATATTTCTAGCACGTTGTAATTCATTGGAGAAAATAGCCTTCTTCGAATAAGTAAATTAATTTAACTAATGACCCAAACCAATATCAAAACCCATAGTACGGAAAGCTTTCGTCAACACTTTATGCAAGATATACCTATGCTCCATGATATGCTCAAAGCTGACTTTGGGAAATTTTTCATTGTAAGGGTTGAGGATATGATTCGTTTGATTAAACTTCCAGTTCCTCCTACCCGTTCTACCACCCACACCTTTATATTTTTAACCGAGGGGGAAGCCATCATGACTATAGGGAATGATACTTATACGATATATAAAGATGAATGTCTCTTGGTTCCCGCTGGACAAGTATTTTCTTTTACCCATTTAGATATCAACAAGGGGTTCTTATGCAATTTTCAGCCTGAGATGGTCATTGGAAAAATCGGACTCAAGGAAGGTTTAAATGATTTTGATTTTTTAAATGTCTGGGGAAACCCTCGGATTTCTCTAAAACCTTCTCAGGCGCTTCCTGTGTTGCAAATGCTTCAGAGAGTTTTTCAACTATATACTGAACAAGGATTGAAGCAATTAGAATTAATTCAGGCCTATTTTATTACAGTGCTTTATGAACTGAACCAAGCTTACCAACCACTGTCTAAAAGTACCCAGATACAAGCTGTTAAATTGGCCAATCAATTCAAGGCTTTATTATTTCAACACATTAGATCCAAACATTTGGTAAGCGATTATGCCTCTTTGTTGGCCATCACTCCTAATCACTTAAATAAAGTTGTCAAACAAATTACTGACAAATCGCCTACTAAATGGATAGATGAAACACTTGTCTTAGAAGCCAAAGTATTGCTTTACCAAACCCAACTTTCTATTGGAGAAATAGCCAGTGAAATTGGCATTCACGATTCTTCCTACTTCAGTCGATTATTCAAAAAATATGAGAAACAGACACCTACTCAATTTCGGAAAATGATTGATAAGCCTTAAATCCAATCAAAAGCTTATTCTTTCACTCTACCACAATAATTTATCGCTTGTAAATCATACCATCTTTCATCACTAGTTTTACTTGACGAATATCTTTTATATTCTTCAGAGGATTCCCTTTTACCGCAATGATATCCGCCAAAAAGCCTTTTTGTAGCTTGCCTAATTTATTCTCCAAGTGGAAAACTTTCGCGTTTACCGATGTGGCTGACCTTAGTACCTCAATAGGTTTCATTCCATACTCTACCATCATCTCCAGTTCACGAGCGTTTTCTCCATGGGCAAAAACACCCACATCTCCTCCAAAAGCAATGGTTACTCCGGCTTCTAAAGCCTGTTTAAAACTTTTCTTTTTGCGCACAATTCGTTCTGGATCAGGCATTACACCTTTTTTCCAGCCTCTGTACTGCATAATAGCATCTCCTGCTGCCAAAGTTGGGCACAAGGCTACTCCTTTTTGTTTCATTAAACGAAAAACTTCAGGCGTTCCCCCATCACCATGTTCAATGGTCTCTACTCCAGCCAACGTGGCTCTTCTCATGCCCTCGGCAGTAGCCGCATGGGCAACAACCCCTCTCCCACTGCTCTTGGTGATCTTGACCATTAACTTGAGTTCATCTAGTGTAAAAGTAGGTCTCGCTTCTTTGTTGGGTCCCCATCTATAATCAGCGTAAACCTTAATTATATCTGCTCCTTTACCTATTTGTCTACGAACTACTTTGATAATCCCATCTACTCCATCAGCTTCTTCAGCTCCTAAGGGCACATGTACATGAGGGGCAAATCCTTTGGGGCCATAACTACCTGTAGCTACAATGGCTCGAGTAGCAATCAACAATCGAGGCCCAGGAATCACTCCTCTGTCAATTGCTGCCTTTAAGCCTACATCGTCGTAACCAGAGCCTTCGGTCCCCAAATCACGTAAAGTCGTAAAACCAGCCATCAGATTCGCTTTGGCGTGTACTGTAGCTCTTGCTACCCGCAATGCCGATGATTCTTTCAACACTTGGTCGTTCCAATTGGCTTGGTTGTATGGATATAAAAACAAATGAGAGTGTCCTTCAATCAATCCGGGCAATAAAGTCATCCCCTTGAGTGAAATTTGTTCAGCTCTAGACACCTTAGGATTTTTAACTACAGTACTCTTTTCTCCTACTGCTAAGATTTTATTGCCTTCGGTAAGTACTGCCCAGCCTTTGTGCATGACTACTCCGTCGAATACTCGATCTGGTACTAGAAAATACAGTTTAGAGTTGGTTTGTGCTTTGGAGGTAGAGATGAATAAGACATTTACCAACAAGACCAACGTGATTGTGTAATATAATTTTTTGTGCATTCTTAAATTTTATCTACTGCCTACATTATATAATATTCACCAATAAAATTTAAAGTTTTCAGGAATTCAAGAAGATGGGAACCTTTGGACATAAAAAAACCAGAAGCAATCACTGCCTCCGGCTCAATGTAATATAATGGGGTGTTTTTTTAAAATCTAAAAGTTGTCGTATTTGCGGCACCGATTAGAATAAGGTATTCAGAAAAATCTTACGTCAATTTGTTATACATCATTGTTATCTAATTGGTTATTCAAAACATCAAACCACTCTTGACTGTTTTCGTCTGTTTTGCTTTTTGAAGCTTCTTCGTGGTTGTTGTTTTCTCCAATTAAAAAATCGTTCTCCATTCTAATCAATTGACTAATAAAATTCTTCTTACGATTTTCCTGATTCATATGCATTGTTGATTTGTTCTCTATTGTATTAACGGTAAATCTATTACAAAAAATTAAATTGACTTTTTTGCAATTGTCAGATAATCATTTTGTGCTACTCCATTTTAAGAAATTAAATATTAAAAAATGATGTAAAGCAAAAATCTTACAGGCTAATGTATCAACGAAGCAGTTTTTGATTTGTTTGAGTGAGGTAATAAAAAATCAAGTAAATCACTTGTTAAAACACTTATAATCAAAACCTTATGCAAAAACACAATATCTTGCATTAGCACAATTCCAGCTTAAAATATTGCAAAAAATCTCTTCAATTAATAAAAAAAAAGTTACAGGCGCAAGAAGAATTATAAGATTAAAGTGTATTCCGCAAAAAAAGAGAGGAAATAACGTATTAAGGAGGGTAACTAATTAGTTACGAGTTGAAATAAAAAAGGTTGTGCTTCGCGAAGAAATACAACCTTTTTTATGATATAAAAATTTATTGAGGCCTCTTAGCCTATTTGACTAATTGCTTTTCCTAATAACATGGCAAAAATATCGGTATTCGAGGTAAAATTAAGGAAAGGGTTGATACCTTTTTCTTTTTCCAGGAAAATGCCATTCATAAAAACCTCAAATTCGGTAATTCGATTCAGTAAAATAATTTTATCTCCTTTTGCTCCTTTAAAGATGATTTTTTTATTGGTCAAGTACAATTCACCAGTATCAATATGATTCCACTCTTTCTCGTTAAGTGTTTTTTCCTTTTTATTGATATTTCGCCAATAGTCACCTTTGGCAATCTTGATTCTTAACCCAGAGCGTGTGTTATTGTCAACATCTGGCTCAATGGCGTGCTCCAGCCAATCGGCTTGAGTTTGGAAATAACATTTTTCTTTACGAGGTAGTCCAATATTTACCTCTATTTCAGGAATTTCATCATTTTCGATTTGCCAAAATAGTTTATACTTATCCAGATTGGCTCTGGTAGCAGAATCAAGCTTTACCTCTGCATTCAGGTTTTGAGCAATTTTTTGTAGTTCAGCTTCTTCCTCTGGTGAAAGCATCTCGTCAGAGAGTGCATTGTTCATGAAGTTGTTCAATAACTCCTGGCCACTGGTTTGGTAAATTTTTTCGGCAACATCACTAGGCAATTTCAAATCGTTCTGAAGCTTTTCCATCAGTTGCTTCTCATCATCATCCAGCATTCCATCCTCAATGGCTTTTTCTACCTCAGTTTTATAAATATCACCTGCCAGCCTGGTATGAATGGTATCTACTTCTTTATCGTTAATCCCCAAAATAAACTTTAGGTGCTTAAGGTCTGCTATTTCTTCATCCGATAGATATTTATCATCTAAACAGCTTTTAAGGTAATCAGTATAAAACACCAACACTTCATCATTAAACTCGCCTTCCAGATTGACTTTATACTTTGCAGCAATGTTTTGCACCTCCTCTACTGTAATGCTTGTCAATTCTTTATCTGCCAACAAGTTATTGATCTCGATTAAGGCATTTTCTTTGACTTTTTGCCCAATCAAATTTTTCAAAAAACCGCCTTTTACCAGTTCTTTTTTCTTATAGATATGATGTTCCATATATTTTATACCGAATGTTGATAGTTTCCTTTGTCTGAACGACTGAACATGAGCTAGCGCAAAATTTTTGCCTAAACTCAACAATTCTTGAACAATATAGACAAATTAATTTTCAAACAATAGTGAGTATATACGATCTGTTTTTTCCTGAACTTCATCCAATGAAAAAGCTCTAATGAGTCGTACATATTCTTTTCCTTCGAGCTCTATAATAAGCACTGGAACAGTAAAAACACTATACTGAGCGGCGATTTCACGCTCTTCGGCAATATTGATTTCGCGCCATTCTAAATTTGGATAACGAGCCTCTACCAACGACTTTACTTTAGGTTTCAATACCTTGCATACTGAACATCCCGGACTGGTAAAGTATAATACACGGTTTTGCATTATATTATTTTATAAGGTTTAAAGATACAATGACCAAGCATGTACCTTGTCATAACAAACACTTAGAGCATCTTTTAGCCAACTCTTCGCCTCTTTATTCAAATGGGGTACAACCATTTCAAAGTCTAATTGATCTTTGGAACGAATTGATTTTGATTTATACAATAATTGAATTTCGGGCCTTAAGGCTTTTATTCCTTCTTTTTTAAAATAGATTTGACTGAGTGGCAATGTAATAGCTGGATTTCTTTTATACACCCAATTGTTATCTACTACATCAAACAACATAATCTGCAAGGCCCAGGCGGTATCACCTGCATTTAAACACCAAATATCCTGAATTGGTTGGTTATAGTATTCTTGAGTATCATAGGGAGTAAGGCTCCCCGGACTTGTTGCCACAAACAACTTTTGCTGATCAATAGACTGTATTATCTTTCTTTGCTCACTTCGTTGTACCAATATGTCTATATCAGCGTGTTGTCGGTATGTTTTGTTAAGAAAAAGCTTCAATGCATTGCCCCCAGCCAAAATCCAGTCAACTCCTTTGCGCAACTTAGATACCTCAGCTACCCCATAAGGTTGCCATTGCTCGTAAGGGGGTAAACTTTTCATTTATTTTACTCGCTCATAGTTAAAATCAATTTTTCGCAGCTTGTTACCTGCCATTCCACTGATTTGTACCTTGAGTTTATCTTTATCAATCAATTGATATTCAATATATTGAGGAAAATCATGGGTCTTGTTTGCAAACTTTAGCCGTTTTTTACGCCTTTTCACCAACTGAAAGCGAATTGGTTTGCCCTCATTCTGATTAAGTACCTTCGCCTCAAAATAGACTTCTCCAAAGTCATACACGATTTTGATAGTTTCAGTAAGAATACTATCTCCAGTTTTGAGGCTTACTACTCTGGCTTGGTATACTCCTGAGGATGATTTAATCCATTGTTCCAGAGTTGGCTTACCTTTGAGCTTCCAGGAGCCCACTATTTTTTGAAAAAATTGATCAGAAGGCAGTTTTCGTTGGTATACTTGACTATATCCCTGGGAAAACACACCGACTAAAAGTAGTAGGCTTATTAAAGTTTTTACTGTCAAATTCATAAATACAATTAATTTTCTAACTCCCCCTAAACGTAACATTGAGTAAAAAAAGTCTCCCTAAAAACAAAAAAGCCCGTAGTTTCTACCAAACTACAGGCTTTTATTATTTAGTCACAAAACATCACTACTTAAGCATTTGCAACAGCTTAGTAAGCTTGTTTTTGAGTTCAGTACGATTTACGATGAAATCTAAGAAGCCATGATCTAACAAGTATTCCGATGTTTGGAATCCTTCTGGTAAATCTCTACCGATGGTTTCACGAATAATTCGTGGCCCCGCAAAACCTATCAAAGCTTCTGGTTCTGCAATATTAAAATCTCCTAACATAGAAAAAGAAGCGGATACTCCTCCTGTGGTAGGATCTGTTAATAAAGATATATAAGGTACTTTGGCCTCAGCCAATAAAGCAAGCTTCGCAGAAGTTTTGGCCATTTGCATCAGCGAATAACCAGCTTCCATCATACGGGCACCGCCCGATTTAGATACGATAATTAAAGGCGCTTTCTTTTCACGGGCGTAGTCGATTGCTTTCGCAATTTTTTCTCCTACTACTGAGCCCATAGATCCACCAATAAAACCAAAATCCATTACTGCCAATGTAATAGATTCTCCATTCATTTTACCGTGGGCAGTACGTACAGCATCTTTTAGTCCCGACTTGTACTGAGCCTGCTGAATACGAGCAGGGTAGTTTTTTGTATCTACAAAACTAAGTGGATCTGCTGATGACATGTTTGCATTGAGCTCAGTAAATTCGCCTCGATCAAACAATATCTCAAAATACTCATTGGAACCAACTCGGGTGTGGTAATTACAGTGAATACAAACATAAGCATTTTGTTTGTGCTCACGAGAATGCATTACCTGTTTACATTTAGGGCATTTGTACCAAAGCCCATCAGGTGTTTCTTTTTTGTTTTCTGTGGGCGTAACTATCCCTTTCTTGTCTCTTTTATACCAAGCCATATTTTTGTTTTTTTGAATGAAAGTCAACATTTACCTTCAACCAAATCAGCCATATTATTTGGTATTTTAGGCATTTCTGTACAAGCAGGTAATGATTACCTACTATTTTGATGTCTTGACTTTCAAAAGCTCATCTTAAAAACAGGTGTAGGCTCTGATTGTTTAATGCCTATTTCACCAAATCTTAAAAACTATAAATAACTGACTTATAAAACTTTAGATTGAAGTCTAAACCTAATAAACTTCAACACTGACTAAAAATTGGTCGCCAAAGTTAAGGGGAAATAATTAATTTATAAAAAGCATGTAAGATTGTTCCTGCAAAACTTTGCCTCTACATCAGGTATTACCCAAAAAAAATCCGTGATAGAGTGATCTATCACGGAAAAAATTCATTTATCAAAAGTAAAATTACGCCAAGGTAATTTTATCTTCAAGGTATACGTTTTGTACACCGTGTAAAATATCTACACCCTCTGCGAATGGACGCTGGAAAGCCTTACGACCTAAGATCAATCCGTTTCCTCCTGCACGTTTGTTGATTACAGCAGTTTTGATAGCATCAGCTTTATCACTAGCACCACCAGAAGCACCACCAGAGTTGATCAAACCAATTCTACCCATGTAGCAGTTAGCTACCTGATAACGACAAAGATCGATTGGGTGATCAGAAGCTAATTGATCGTACATTGCAGGAGTATGCTTACTAAAATTAACCGCTGCAAAACCACCGTTATTTTCTGGTAATTTTTGCTTAATTACATCAGCTTGAATCGTTACCCCTAAGTGGTTAGCCTGTCCAGTCAAGTCCGCTGCTACGTGATAGTCAGTACCATCTTTCTTGAAAGCAGAGTTACGTGTATAACACCACAAGATAGTAGCCATTCCTAATGAATGTGCTTCTTCGAATGCCTCAGCTACCTCTATAATTTGGCGAGAAGACTCTTCAGAACCAAAGTAGATAGTTGCTCCTACTGCAGTAGCACCTAATTCCCAAGCTTCACGAATAGATCCAAACATGATTTGGTTGTATTTAGTTGGGTAAGTCAGCAATTCATTGTGATTGATTTTTACTACAAAAGGAATTTTGTGGGCATATTTTCTTGACATTAATGCCAGGTTTCCAAAAGTAGTAGCTACTCCGTTACAACCTCCCTCAATGGCGAGTTTGATAATGTTTTCAGGATCGAAATAAATCGGGTTGGGAGCGAAAGATGCTCCACCAGTATGCTCAATACCTTGATCGATAGGTAAAATAGAAAGGAAACCAGTACCTGCCAATCTTCCGTGGTTATACAAAGAAGCCAAGCTTCTAAGTACTTGTGGACTGCGATTTGAATTCACAAACTGATCATCAATTACATTAGGACCAGGGTGGTGCAACATGTCTTTTGAGATAGTTTTGCTTTCGTGGGTAAACAAATGCTCATTTTCTTGCCCCAGTAAACTTACAATTTCGTCGTATGTCATTAGTTTATCGTTTAGGAGTTTTTGTGACTTGTCCAAAGTTGGCAAATATATCATGAAAAGTTAAAACAAAAAGTCAATTGGTGAATTCTATACCCACATTTTATGTGCATCTTGCTAAAATTTCTTGGTATACTTCAATGTATACAATATCAAATCATTTTGTAATTTCGTATACACTTTCATATCATTAATTCTAACGCATAGTTAAGATGTCAAAATTTTACCGCTTGCTTCTATTAAGTATCTTGTGTTGTTGGGTGTGGAAATCAACTAATGCTCAGGAAATCCCTCGAATCAGCCATCCTTTTTTCACCGATTTAAATGTAGCCCTCAAAAATAAAGACAAGGTATATCGCCTCAACTTAAGTAGCCAGCGCCTCGATAATCTCCCCAAAAGCATTCTCAAACTCAAAAAACTTGAAGAGTTAAATTTAGGTAACAACCGCTTCAAGAAATTTCCTCAGGTATTACTAAAAATGAAACAACTTAAAATTCTTAGGTTGTATAATAATAAGATCAAAACATTACCCATTGGCATCGATAGTTTAAAACAATTAGAACAATTAGATCTACGCCGAAACTTAATAACCAATATCCCAAAAAAAATTGGCCGCCTGCGTAACCTGACCGCTCTCAATATTGCTAACAACAACATTAAATCTTTACCAGAAGAAATCGGAAAACTAAAGAAGTTAGAAAACCTAAAAGCATTTGATAACCAATTACAAAGACTTCCTGAAAGCTTTAGTAATTTAAGAAAGCTGGTACATGTAGCATTGGGCAACAATCAGCTAAAAAACATTCCCTGGGGTAAGTTCAAAATACTGGAAACGCTGGATTTGAGCCGTAACCAATTGACCAACATACCCAGTAATATCAAAAATCTAAAAAAGCTAAGGGAGCTTTATCTGCAAAACAATAAGATTGGTAAAGCACCTGCTGAAATTGGGGATTTGCAGCAACTTACTTTATTGTATTTGAATGGAAATGCGATGAAACGTTTGCCTAAAACGTTTGTAAATCTCAAAAACCTTGAAGTAGTAAAGCTAGAACACAATGAGTTGCTGGCCATCCCATTTGAAATAGGAAACTTACAAAAACTTAAGATATTTAGTTTACATCACAATAAGCTCAGAAACCTGCCCGAAAGTTTGGGAAAGCTTACAAGTTTGGTCACTCTGCAATTGAGCAATAATCAATTAGAAAATTTACCCAATTCTATTGGAAGTATGGCTTCACTAAAGGCCATTTGGGTTAGAAAAAACATGTTGCAAACCTTGCCAAAGTCTATTAGCCAACTCAAAAAAATAGAACGTATTTACGCTTCTTTCAATCAGATTTCTATACTTCCACCTGAGATTGCTCAACTCACCAAACTTAAAAGTTTTGCCATGAGCAATAATAGACTAACTGCACTTCCTAAAGAATTTTGGAATCTAAAAGAACTTTATTTTCTGGATTTGAGTCAAAACCGGATTCAAAAAATTTCAACAAATATATCGAACATGGCCTCTTTGCGGATTTTGGTACTCTCCAGCAATCTCTTAAAGCGTATTCCTTTTGGGGTCACTCGTTTGACAAATTTACGGGAACTCTATCTTGATAATAATCTATTGGCTAAATTGCCCCCTAATATGGGAGGTTTACTTAAGCTTAAAATCTTTACTATCAAACGTAATTCGTTTAGTCGTGAAGAAAAGGCCTTAATTAGAAAGCAACTCCCTCACGTAAGAATAGGATTTTAGGAACAGGAAAGGTAGACAAGAAACGTAGATATGCAGATTCAGAACGAGGTATCGCTTAAGTCTTACAATACTTTTGGGATTGATGTAAAAGCCCAAAAATTCGTAGAAGTAACCCAAATAGCCGATTTACAACAATTGCTTGCCCAAACAACTGAACCTATACTAATATTAGGAGGTGGTAGCAATATATTATTTACCCAAAACTTTGAAGGTTTGGTTATCAAAATCAAGCTAAAAGGCATAGAAGTTATTCAAGAAAATGAAGATTTTGTTTGGTTAGAAGTAGCTGCAGGGGAAGTTTGGCATGAGTTGGTACTGTATTGTGTAGCACAAGGCTATGGTGGTATCGAAAACCTATCGCTTATTCCGGGTACAGTGGGCGCTGCCCCTATGCAGAATATTGGCGCTTATGGGGTAGAAATAAGAGAAGTACTTGAGCAGGTACAAGCCATCCATCGTAATACAGGTGAAATTCATACCTTCAACAACGAATCCTGCAATTTTGGTTACCGGGAAAGCATCTTTAAAAATATCCATAAGGATCAATATGTAATCACTGGTGTTACCCTTAAACTTTCTAAAAAACCTACCTTCAACACTAGCTATGGTGCTATTCAAGATACCCTCAAGGCCAATAAAGTAGAAACTCTCTCACTGAAAGCTATCAGTGATGCCGTTTGTCAAATTAGGAGTAGTAAGTTACCCAATCCTGCAGAAATTGGTAATGCGGGAAGTTTTTTCAAAAACCCTGTAATACCTCAGAGCCAATTCGAAGCCTTACAAAAACGCTTTCCAAACATTGTAGGTTATCCCCTTCCCGAGGCACAAGTAAAAGTACCTGCAGGATGGCTCATTGAGAACAGTGGCTGGAAAGGCAAACGTTTTGGAAATATAGGGGTACATACTCGCCAAGCCTTGGTATTGGTAAATTATGGAGGTGGTGATGGTGCCGCAATTCGTAAACTCTCTCAAGATATTCAGGCATCGGTACTCGACAAGTTTGGTGTTGAGATTAAACCAGAAATTAATATCGTATAATAAAAATAATGACCTACGATTAATATTATATAAATCCTAAATTCACTATCATCCTTCATACTTTTCCAGAAAGTATTTTTTGCGCAAAAAACAACCCTAAAAATCTATATTTATAGCAACGTTTGGTATAAATATACCAAGGTTATTTCTATATATAAAAACCCTCTTATTACTCACTCCGTTTACCTTTTGAGGTGCTGTTAAATTAATGTTATACCCCCAGGTGTTTTTAGAAAGAATTCAGAAAACTACGTAATTCAATGGAGTTAATTACACCACCATACACCATTGACCATTTTATTTTAAGGGCATTATTATGCAAAAATCAAATCAAAACGAAGCACTGCGAGAGCAAATTCTACATCAAAATATTTGGAAACTGATGCTAAAAATGGCTACTCCTGGCATCTTAGGCATGCTGGTAGTAAGCATAAACAATTTTGTGGATGGGCTCTTTGTAGGAAACCTCATTGGGCAAAACGGACTTGCCGCGATTTCTCTCGTACTTCCCCTCACTATGATTCCCGCCGGCCTGTCAGCTATGGTCGGAGTAGGTTCAGCTTCGGTGCTTAGTCGAGCCATTGGCTCTAAAGATATCGCAACTCAGAAAAAAGTTTTCAGTAACTTAATGGGGATGTCTACCATCATATCTGTCCTGTTAACCGTGCTAGGGTATATTTTTGCAAAAGACTTAATCGCTTTCATGGGAGGTAAAGGGCAAGTATTGACCTATGGTACAGCTTACCTGCAAATCTTTATGTTGGGTTCTTTTTTTAGAGTTTTTGCCATTGCCTCTAATATGCTCATTCGAGCCGAAGGTAGAGTAAATGTGGCTATGAAATTTGCTGCCATAAGTATGGTCGTTAACATGGTTCTCAACCCTTTCTTTATTAGTAGTGGTTGGCGTATCAATTTTCAAGAAATCACTTGGTTTACTCAATTAATTCCAGCAGCCGAAAACTGGACTGTATTTATCCCAGGCATGGGCTGGGGAATTGAGGGAGCTTCGTTAGCTACAGTAGCTGCTTTGGTAGTGTATTCAATCTTGAACTATTCCTATTTTCTCCGAGGAAAAAGTTCTTTTCCAGTAAATATCAAAAAAATCAACTTAGACCGCTCTATCATGCCTCAAGTACTTTCGGTAGGTGTTGCGGCTATGATGTTACAATTGATGTTTTTTGTACAGCAAGCCTTTGTTTTTAAATCTATAGCTCATTATGGAAATGATGATGATATTGCTTTTATGGGGGCTTGTTATCGCGTACTAATGCTAGCAATCATTCCTGTGTTTGGTATGGTACAGGCTATGCAACCCATTGTAGGAATCAATTATGGAGCTAAAGATTATGCAAGGGTTAAAAAAACCGTAAAAATATTTATTACTGGGGGAGTTATTCTCTTAACAGCTATTTGGTTACCAGTACAGTTCTTTCCAAAAACAATCTTACATTGGCTCTTACCCGACACATTATTTACCTCTACTGATTTAAATAATTTTAGGATAATCATGTCATTATTACCAGTAATCCCTATTATTTTTATTGTAGGTAATTTTTTACAATCTATAGGTAATGGGTTGCTTTCGGGAATTGTTACAGTCGCTCGTCAGGTAGTATTTTTTATTCCAACAGTACTTATTCTACCAACTTATATAGGAGTTAGAGGGGTTTACTTTAGTGCACCCATTGTAGATGTTTTTGTTATTTCTATTGTTTTGGTCTTGCTTATGCTTGAATTTAGAAAACTAGATCGTAAAGAAGCTACTGAACAACAAGCAACGCTTGCCAACAAAACTCAGCCTGCTACTCAACCTGTATTGGGGTAAGTTTTGAGCCAAGAAAGAAATAGTAAAAAAAATAATCTAAATATTAGTAGCTATTTTCGGCACGCTATTAGGTGGATTTATATAGATTTGCACATCATATAATGGCTGATTTATCAGTCCTACATAAATCCGATTTCTATGAAGAGACTATGTTTGCTATGGATTGGAGGATTTCTGTTGTTAGGTTCATTAACGGTTCAGGCCCAATGCCGAATGTGTTATTTGACAAAAAAACAAGCAGAAAAGGCAGCAAACTATTTAAAAACACAAAAAGACATTATCCTATTTGCAGGCTGTGAGCTTAAAGATGTAGCGCGCCGAGTGGAAATAAAAAAGGTAGAAATAGAGCCTACCGAAATTAAAGATAAATTCCAGATCAAAATAGAGGGATTCATATTTGCCACTTTTGAGATTGAAGACAATATGGTAACCAATTATACCAAAATTATCTCAAAGGACACTTTCTATATTGATCTGGCCTATATTCATGTGCGTACTGGCGGCTACACCAACGAAAGTACCCAAAAATACATTTGGGATGCTACTTGTTTAGGCGTATACCTGGGATATACTGTAGACCCTTGCATCGATCCTTTCGATTATCCAAACCAGCCAAGATAACTTGTGTTACTCTCCAAGTTTTTTTTCACCCTTGTCTTCTTCATCTTTCTTATCTTCTGGGTTATAGGCACTTTTTGATCCTCCCGAACCAGAAGTTTGATAGAGGCCATATGGAAGGTTTGTTGTTGGCATTATATGGGTTGGTTTGGTAGGCTTAAGCGATACTTCTGATTCATCCCGTAAAACTTTTTCAGGAACATCGTTCGCAGTAACACTCGCTCTTTTTTGCTTCTCCTCTTCTACCTGTTTTATTTGTTTTGCCTTAGTTTCTCCTTTTTGAGGATCTATCTGCAATAAGTTCAAAAAATACCTTTCTGAAAAACCAGATAAGAAGGCTATGAGTAAATAAGAACCAAAGCTTTGTACGGTAATGCCTGGTAACACCTGCCAACTCAAGAAAATAAATAACACATCAAAGGGTAAGTATTTGATTAGAAATAGTTCATAATAAAGGTTTTATAATTTATTGAAAATTCGCTGAGAATAATAAAAAAAGGACAAGATTTTAGATCCATTATCTAAAACCTTGTCCTTGAATACTATTGTCAAAGAAAGTGCTTCTAAGCTACTTCTTTCTTTTCTTCTTTGATATAGCCTTTGCGCTTCATTATGGTTTCTAATACACGCATGTCGTGTTTGGGATTGCTCAAAGCAGTAAAGGGGATGTATACAAATTGTCCTTTGGAAACCACAAACAAAAAGTGGTCTTTATTCTTGTGAGCTGTTTTAATCATGTCCCATTTCATGGGCATACCCTCACGTTGGTTGAGTTTAATCAAGATTTGTCGGCTATCTATCTCATAGCGTAGTTTTTGGAACATAATTTTGTTTTGGGGCAACTGGCTGGCACCAACAAATTGCACATACCAGAACAACAAATATAAACCTACCGCCAAAAACGCCAGGAAAAAGAACCAAAAGCTCACAACAATCAGATTCAGTAACATAAACAAAGCAAACAAACCGGTAGGTAACCACCATTGCTTCTTTAGAATGTTACGCATACCAATGCGGGTATATATTTTTTTAGGAAGCTCGAATTTTTTGGTTTTTACAATCATGAATGCATTTTTTTTGCCTCATCAAGGCCAACTCTAAAAAATTAGTATGCAAATATACGGCTATTTCAATTTTTAGGCAGTTTAGAACTGTAATTTTTCCCCATTGTCGATCTTTAAATTATATAGCACCTACAATAAACTAACATTTAAGCACTAATTTTTCTTTTTAAACTTCTTCTCATAACAAGGTACATTAGGGTCTTCTTTTACCCTATAGGTAGTATCACTACCAGATATTTTTCCATTGCCCTCAAATTTCAACGAAGCCTTGTACCATTCACACACTTGGTCCTTCGTTCCCAAATACTTTTTATATTCAAATTTGTATTTGCCCCTAGCACCAAAGGTTCCCTTCATATTCCAAACCATATCCATATCTGCCCCATTATAAGCCAATGTCTTTATTCCCAGGTATGTTCCATTTTTCCCAAAAACCAAGCAAGTCAATTCATTGCCCATGCCTTCTATACAAGATAAGATTACAATACCAAAATTGCCATTCAGGTTCTCCTGAAAAGCATAATAGTAGTGAGAATCTTCTTTAAACCTTTCGCTGTGTAACAGTATTTCCCTCGCTTTTAAAGGTAAATTCAAACGATTAAACTCCGTCTTAGTCATCGCCTGATAGCCGTCAAATTTACAAGGGATGGTATTCGTCAAATCAAACTTCTTATGGTTTATGAACTTACTTTTTTTCTTAATTGCTTGAAAGTTTGGTGGTAGCCCTTGCTCAGTATTCTTTGCGTTTGGAAAGGTGGCCGCTACATATACCAACACACTCGCCAATAATAGGGTAATGATTGTTCGTTTTTTCATCATAGTTTTTTGATTAGTAAATAAAAAAGGAAGAATAGCATCTATCCTTCCTTAAAACTATATAATAACATTTAATATTTTATTCATTGATGGCTTTCAAACTAATGTCTAAGCTTTTGATAGAGTGAGTTAAAGCCCCTACTGAAATAAAGTCTACCCCTGTTTCGGCTACTTCTTTGATTGTCTCTAAGGTAATACCTCCTGAAGCCTCGGTAATATATTGTCCATCAATCAACTGTACTGCGGTAGTCATATCTGCTACCGACATATTGTCCAGCATAATGATGTCTACTTGCCCTACTCGCAGTACTTCTTTTACCTCATCAAGGTTTTGAGTCTCGATTTCTATTTTTAGTTCCTTGTTATTTGCTTGTAAGAACTGACGTGTTTTGGTAATGGCCTGCTCAATACCTCCTGCATAAGCAATATGATTATCTTTGAGCATAATCAAATCATACAAACCAAAACGGTGATTCACCCCTCCTCCAATGGTAACGGCCCATTTTTCAGGCAAACGAAAGTTAGGGGTTGTTTTACGGGTATCAAGTAACTTGGCTTTGGTATGAGCGATGCGTTGGTTGATTTTATCGGTGTAGGTAGCAATACCACTCATACGCTGCATACAGTTCAACACCAATCGCTCGGCCTTTAGAATAGACTGTGCCTTGCCTGATACGATCAATCCCACATCACCGTGTTTCACTGTAGTACCGTCCTCAATGAATACTTCTAAGGCAAGCTCAGGATCTACTTGTTTGAAAATATGGCGAGCCAAATCTACTCCAGCCACAATACCCTCATCTTTGATAAGCAAACGGGCTTTGCGCTCAGCATCAGCTGGCACTGAAGCAAGCGAAGAAAAATCACCTTCGCCTACGTCTTCTTTCAAGGCAGTTTGAATAAATGCCTCGATGTTTTCGGAAGTTAAATATGCTAATTCTTGAGTTTTCACAAGGCAAAAATAGAGAATTATCAATGATTAATCAGGAATGATTGATGATTAATTGATACTATATATTTTACCCTAAACTCATCTACTTCAATTGCTGTATTGTGTTGGGTGGTGAAATAATTATGCAATGCTCTTATTACTTTATCGGGCTTATTTGGTGGTTGATGTTTGCAAACACCATTTTCTCGATTAGGTAATCTTTGTCTTGAGGAACCAATAATAAAGCAAGACTATAAGTATGGGTGGGGGTACGGTAAATGCCCAAACTGTAAGGGCGGCCATTTTTCATCAATCCTTGATGCAAATATTCAAAGCTTACTGCAGGGTTTTGTCTAAAAAACGCACGCATCACAAAAGTGGCTTGAGTTTTACTATACTGACGGGTTTCGTTGTTTACAGTGATGGTTACTTGATTGGTAAACTGACTAGCCAATAGACGATGATTGCTCTGAGTCAATGCCTTGAGTACCCGCTGAGTGGTCTCAGTTTCGGCATTGGCCACACAACCCGTAAGCAACAAGCTGCAGGCAAGCATAAAAACTAAACTCTTAAATACGTTAGCAATCATCAAAATTGAATTTTACAACTACAAAGGCTAAAACTATGCCACCAAATACGATGATAAGTTGCGTTTTATCGGGTTTATCAATTTCTTTGTTGCCATACCATTTCAATTGAACACTTTGAAAAATATCATCGAAGCCCATCAATTAGTCAAAACTTTTAATGCTGGAAAACCCAACGAGGTACGTCCAGTGATAGATGTAAATTTGCAAATTCGCGAAAACAGTTGTGTAGTGCTTAAAGGCCCTTCAGGTTCAGGCAAAACTACTTTACTCACTATTTTGAGTTGCCTGGCTAAGCCTTCCTCAGGGCAATACATTTGTCTCGGTGAGCAAGTTTCGCGTTGGTCAGAAAAGTTTTTGACCAGTTTTCGCCAAGAGCATATCGGAGTGGTTTTTCAAAACTTTCAGTTGGTCAAAGGATTTACCACTGCCATGAATATGGCCATTCCTCTGATTCCTCAAAAAATGCGACAAAAGCAAGTCAGCGAAAAAGTAGAAAAGGTAGTAAAACAGGTAAATCTAGAGCATCGCCTAAATTTCAAAGTAGATACGCTTTCGGGGGGAGAACTGCAGCGAGTAGCCATTGCCCGAGCCTTGGTCAACGATCCTACGATTATTTTGGCTGATGAACCTACTGCTCACTTAGACCGCAAACTTTCGGTAAATATTTTAGATATATTTGCGGAATTAAAAGCGCAAGGAAAAACGCTGATACTAACTACCCATGATCCATTGGTCGAAGAGCATCCAATGGTAGATACCATAATTACCATGCAAGATGGGGTAATCGTCTCATCATAATCTAACACAAACCTTAAAATGGAAAACACCGAACAATATCAATTATTACACGATAAGCCCGAAACGCTGTTAATGCAAGATGACTATCAGCAAGTGATTAAACGGGTGATTTATAAGTTTATGAAACGAGGTTTTTTTAAAGGGTTTTCGGTGGATGACCTCCAGCAGGATTTGAATATTGCCTTTCTGACTCAAAAAATGGCCTATATCCAAAAAAACTATAAGCCTACTGATGGGTTATTAATTAGTTACTTCGAACGGGCTGTTTACAACAAATGCATAGACATTAGCAAGTTGAGTATTCACCAACAAGAGCACCGCAAAGAAGCGCTGGAAGGCTACATGATAGAGCCGCATAGCTCTAACCCAGAAACCCAGTTGATGTTTCAGGAAATCTTGGAAGAGGAGTTGCGCAAGTTTAAAGATTACTTGCGATTGTTTACTCGCACCAAATTTAAGCTTTTGCTCTTATTAAAACTCTATGCCCGCATTGTATTAGAAAAAGAGGATGTAACCAACTATTGCCCCAAAATCGCCAAGCCTACGCTGAAGGAGTTTTTAGAAACTTATGGGGTACCTTACAGCAATAAAAAAGACAAGGAAGTTTATAGTGAAGTAATACCCATATTTAACGCTTGTGATCAGAAGAAAAACACGGCTGATGCTCTGCGTAAATGGATTAATGACCGTACCCAGGAATTAATGGAAGCCTTGAATGATGGGGGTAAACGGACTTATGACAAAGAAAAATTAAAAAATTTAATACAAATGTTACCAAAATCTCCATTTTCTAAGGAGTAAACCAGTAAACACAGATAACCGACCCAAATCAGGACTATTGGTCGGCAAATACACTTATTGAAATATCTTATTTGGCTTTTAAAATTTCTATGGAAAACAATCAATATTTTGACGAAGACGGACACCTCAACGATGCTGGGGTGATGCTTTGGGTAGACGCACTCAGGCTCAAAAGGGAGGCTGATTTACCCGAGGCTTTGCAAGAACACCTGGAGCTTTGCGCCCAGTGTAGGATAAGTGTATTTGATTATTACGAATTTAAGCGAGAGGATGACATCGCCGAGTTGGCTAACCATCACTACTTTGCTAAATTGGATAAAGCTAGAGCCAATGCCGCTCCAGTGGTTTCTATCAATGAACGTAGAACACAAAAAACTACCAAGTCTTTGCAAAGACGTATTGCCGTAGCGGCAAGTGTAGTGGTATTGTTGGTAGCAGGATGGTTAATTGTTCAAAACCTGGGAGGTAATCCACAGAAAAAAGACATTATTTCTGGAAACCAGGATACAACCCAAACTAAGCCACTCACAAAAGATTCGTCTGGAAATAACGAGAAAAAATTAGCAAATAATAACACTCCTTCTAAAAAAGGTACGGAAGATAAAAAGCAAAATCAAGGTTCTGAAAAGCAGCCTGATAACAAGCAAGAAAAGAAAACACCGGAAATTCAAGATAATCCAGTTTTCTCAGAAGCCATTGCTTATATGGATGCCAAGATCGCCAACAAAGGGGCTACTCGTGGAAGAGAAGTGCCAAGTCCAACGCTTGACGCCAACTATACTGTGACGCAAGGCGTTTCGTTTGCCTGGAAAAGTGGGGTAGCCGATAGTTATCGTTTACGAGTGATGACTAGCAAAACACAAAACACACCTCGCACTATAGAAATTAACGGAGGGTTGAGCCAATATAAACTTACGGGTTTAAAAGCGGGCAAGTATTACTGGGAACTCTTTAAGGTGACTCAGGGGCGTACTAAGTCAGTAGGCTTAGGAAGATTTACAGTGAAATAATTTTGATTGATTGTTAGAATAAAGTCGAGGGGAGTCATTTGATGGCTCCTTTTTTATTTTGTTGATTTTCCATTTAGAATTGATTATCATATATGCACAATCTCTTATGATGTTTCATGAAGTACTGCCTGATAATCATTTGTTTCAGTTTATCATTTTTAAAAGTAGTAGCTCAAGATACTTGTTATTTTGAATCCAAACTGCAGGCTTTTCCCCTAAGACACTGGACAAGTTGTACACTCAAGGCAGATGATACTCTCTGTGTTGGTAAAACCTTGCAAAAAACACCTTCCACTCAAAATTTCAAAAACCATCATCGCTATCGCCTTCATACTCAAGTCATTTTTAAAAATACCTTCAACAAAGACTTGCTTACCCTAAGAATTCAGGGATTGCACGGGGTTCAAGAAGTTTTTTGGGACAATGTAAAACTGTACACCAGTGGAGTATTAAATGCTAAACAGCAAATCGTTCGGGCAGGGCGCTATCACTTTTTTGTAGCCATTCCTGATTCTTTAAGCCAGCAGGGTGCTCATACTCTCACCATTATTTATCAACAACTTAAGCAGGCGCAGTTTAGTCACTTAAATGTATTTTTGGGCGATTTTGAATTATTTAATCACTACGAAAAAGTTAATAATCAGCAAATGGTTTTGATGCTGACTATTTTTTTGACTTCAGCACTGTTTTTCCTCATTTTTTACTTTGGGTTTGGGCAGAAAGCTTCTTTCTTATTTTTGAGCCTTTACTGTATATTTTATGCCATCAAGTCTACCCTCAAACCCTATCAGGACTTTTATACACCTGAGTTTTTGCTTCCTTATTTATCGTTTGAATATGCACACTTCGTGGGAAACATTGCAGGGGTTTTACTGGTAGCTTTTCTTATTTGGGAGCTTACCCAAGGTTATCGCTGGTTGCACCTGGCCATTTTTACTACGCTAAGTATTTGCAGCTTTTTTCTCCTTAGTGAAGCGCGTTTTTTATTTCTCATGATGTTTTGGGGCGGTACCATCATCGCTTATGGACTTTACCATCGGGTAAAAGGTGTGGTTTGGATACTAGTGGGCTTGCTGGGCTTTTTTATATTTATGTACCTGTGGGTAAATGGCACCTTGGGTTATGGATATTTTCTGGGGGTTATATTTTTCATCGTCAGTATGACCGTTTCGGTAGGGCAAAAAGTAGCCCGACAGATCAAACTCAAACAAGCAGCGGTGTTACATTCGGCTGTGCTGGAGAACCAATTGTTGAAAAAAAGCATCCAACCCCATTTTATTCTCAATTCGTTGGCCTCATTGCAAGAGCTTATCGAACAAAACACTGATAAAGCCTCTGATTTTGTGGAAAAACTAGCGGATGAATTTCGGCTATTAAGCCAGGTAGCTCATCAATCGGTGATTTTGCTCTCTGATGAGATCGAAATGTGCAAAACTCATTTGAAAATAATGGAATATAGAAAAAGTGCTTGTTTCGAATTCATTACTCAAGGCCTGGACGGTAACGAACAAGTACCTCCTGGTATATTTCACACTTTAGTAGAAAACGCCATTACCCATGGCTACGGAGTAAAGCGTCAAGGTAAATTTATTTTGAGCAAACATACCGAAGGTGTTTATACAACTTACTCGTTTTTTAATGATGGGGAGGTACAAGCCAGCGATTTGTTGTCCCAAGGATATGGCACAGGTTTCAAATACATAGAAGCCCGTTTACAAGAAAGTTATTCTGATCGTTGGCATTTGGAGCGGCAAATTATAAATGAGGGTTGGGAAGTAAAAATTCAAATCAAAGGTTAACTAAACTTATGCGCATTTTAGTTGTAGAAGACGAAGATCTCATTGCCCAACGAGTAAAACGACTCACCCAGGAGATATTGGGCAATCAACTGCACCATTTGGCAGTATGCCCTACTTTTGAAAGCGCGCAGGCTTATATTCAAGATCATCCCGTAGATGTAGTAATGCTTGATCTCAACCTGAATGGAAAGGACGGTTTTCAGCTGCTCGAACAGTCAGTAGCCCAGTCTTTTCAAACCATTATTCTTTCCGCTTATCCTGACAAAGCCATTGTGGCTTACGAATATGGAGTGTTGGATTTTATCTCAAAGCCTTTCAATAAAGCCCGTCTCCAAAAAGCGTTTGATCGTTATCAAAACCAAGATTACCGTTCAGAATACCCGGTAAAGTATCTGGCGATCAAGAAAAAGCAGAAACTACGAATGATTGCTATCGAAGAAATCGCCTATATACAGGGTGCTGGCAATCACGCCGAACTTCATCTACAATCGGGAACAACAGAACTGCATGATAAATCTCTGCAGCATATCATGAAGTTACTCCCCTCCTACTTCCGTAGAATCCATAAATCCTACATTGTAAATATGCAATTGGTAACATCTATCTCTAACAATTATGAAATTACGCTGCAAAATGGCCATTGCCTACCTATTAGCCGTGCTCAGTATAAGCAACTCAAAGATTTGTTGAGTTAACTCACCTCTACCATTCACCCCGATATACTGCCATTCACCCTTTAGTTGTTGAGGTTGGTTATGCCATCAATTAATATTGATTATCACGTTTGTGAAATCATTTCCAAATTGTATAACTGTAAAAACCGACCTTATGAAATACCTCGTATGCGTACTTTGGGTAAGTGCTTTATTAATAGACTCTGTCAAAGCACAACCTCTACCAAAGCCAAACACATTTGCCCCTAAACTCACCTTATTGTGGGAAACCGATGCTCTGCTTACGACTGTAGAATCGGTTATTTATGATCCAGTGAGCAAACACATTTATACGACTAATATCAATGGGCATTTTATGAAAAAAGACGGCAATGGATTCATTAGTAAAGTAGATCTTCAAGGAAAAATTGTAGAGAGCCATTGGGTCAAAGGCTTGGATGCTCCTACAGGCACTGGCATTTCTCAGGGTAAGTTATACGTAACTGATATAGACAAACTAATAGCAATAGATATTGCCCAAGGGAAAATCTTAAAAACGTATGCCATCAAGGGTGCCAAAGCTTTGAACGATGTGGAGGTGGGTAAAGATGGGACAGTATACTGTAGCGATACAGGAGGTAATCAGATTTTTGCGCTCAAAAACGGTAAAATCACCTGTGTAGTGCCTAAAATTGACACTCCTAATGGTTTACTAGCCGATGGGGATCGTTTTTTGGTGACTTGCTGGACTCCCAAAACTTTAAATTATTTGGATTTAAACACAAAAAAAATCACTTCTATTAGCAATGGATTGACTGGCCCAGATGGCATAGAGAAGGTAGATGATCAGCATTATTTAGTATCTGGTTTCAAAGGATTGATTCATCTAGTAAATAAGAATGGCCAAAAACAGTTATTACTGGATACTCAGGATCAAAAAATAAATGCTACCGATATAGATTACATTCCCTCAATGAAAATACTATTAGTGCCTACTTTTTCTAAAAACACGATACGAGCTTATAAGCTTACTTATTAAAACAAAAAAAGGAGCCAACTTTTGGCTCCCTTATCTTTTACTACTTTTTATTATTTTTCTGTTAGTCCTTTTTCTTGGCTGTTTTTTTATAAGGAATCAAGAATAGAGTTGCTTCTCTTCCATCTCGTGATAAGGCTATGGTGCATCGCTTTTTGGTCAATTCTTTTACGGTCCACTCGCCTGCAAACTCGCCTCCTTCTATGGTAAGCTTGTCTCCTTTCTCATTCATTTTCCAGGTGCCTCCTCCTTCTTTGCTACTATCCTTAAAATATTTGCCATCCTCAGTAAATTCTATGCTTCTCTCTTCTCCATCGTTTAGGTCAAAAGTTTTGACATCCTCTCCCATTTGAATTTTCTCTGGTGTCCACTTTCCGATCAAATCTTTTTTGTCCAAAATAAGCGTGAAAGAAGAAAGGGTAATCAATAATGCCAAAGCGGCAAAAGTCATTCTTTGTATATTTTTCATGAGTAAGTAAAATTATATAGGTATGTTTAATACGTAAGTCTAATAACGCCTTCTATGATAAATCGTTGGTTTTTTTATACCAAACTTCTCTTTATTGCTCAAATATTAATGAGCTTTGAAATAAAACTTATCGTCTTCACTAGTCACTATAATCAGTTGTTGCGCTGTCAGTTTTTCAATGGTTATTTTATCCTTATCCTCTCCATTGTTTTCAAAAAGCAGGCAAATCATTTTACCTTGCCTCAGTACCAGCCTCCAGTTACCATTAGAATCTTCTTTACCTTTGGCAGAAAAGGCTCCACTCACTTTAAAGGTTAAAACCATTGCATTAGGTTTCATTGTAGTATCCACTTTTCCATTAATTTCTACCTTTGTAAGTCCCCAGGTTCTTTGCATCAAACGTTTTCCCTTTTTTATTACCTCAGGAATTTTCAATCTATCAAAATGGAACTTGTTCCCCTCATTGTCTAATAACACTAGCGCTGTTTGGCTTAGCTTGTCTATCTTAATACTGTCTTCTTCATTGCCTGTGCGAGTTATCTTGATTTGAGTATCATCATTGGTTAATCTCCAGGTACCCATCCCAGTTTTATTTCTATTGATAAACTCTTCATAGAATACTCCACTTGCTTGAAACTCAAGAATCATCTTCATTGTCACATTTACCATGTCCTTATTGGAAATCTTTTTTAACTCCCAGGTTCCAGACAATAATTGTGAGGGTTGGCTTTTGACAGAAGTAAACGATAGCGTCACAAAGAAGCAACACAGTATACCAAGATGTTTAATGTTCATAAGTATATTAGCATTAAAACTCTTCTATTTTACGCAAGTTCATTGGCTGTAGATTACGAGCATTGAACCCTCCTATTTTTTTAAAAACCTCTACCTGAGCTTTGGAGCAGGTTACAGGTTGTCTGAAAATTACCCAGCGTACACCTTCGGTATAAGGTGGGTTAGTCAAAGAACCTGCATAGGTATAGAAGCGCTCATCCTTTGGGAATAAATTCGTTAAATCAATCTCCTTCTTAGATTCAGTAGTTTCTACTGTTTTCTTGGGAATATCAGATATAAAGCTTTTAAGAAATGAATTTTCTTCTCCTTCGTTGAATAGCAAAGATACTACTAAATAAGTGCTGTCGGCCCCACGATGTACCAGATACATTTCCATAGGGAATTCATCAGCATTGATTCTATGCTCAGCTGGGGTATGAAAATGAAACTGTACCAAACGATAATTCTTTCCATCGAATGTCAACTCACTCCCTTTATCATATAATAACTTTACCGTATGCCCAAGATTTTCTACCACTTCGTGAGCGCTTACATATTTAAACTTTAGCGAATGTTCTTTTTGCTCACCTGGGGTAGTTATATTAATCGGCGACCGACGATACTTAGTCACACAAGTGGCCACCTCAGTATTGTGTTTTTTCATATCATTAATTACTGGGGGCTTATTTTCCGTAATTTGTTGTGTGGTATCTGTCAATGTAGTATCTACCGTTCTCACTTCTTGTATGCCTTCGGTTTTACTCCCTATACTTCCACAAGCCTGCACCAATACCAAAGACACCAAGCCAATCAACAAAAGGGAAAGTTTTTGATTCATAAAATTAGATTTGTGTTGGAAAAGGTATTTATACGACTTGAGTCTCAAGGCCGGCTTTTTGTAAATCGTCCCAAAAACGAGGGTAAGATTTGGATACCACCTCAGGATCTTCAATACTCAAATTGAGCACACAAGCCAACGGGGCAAAAGCCATTGCCATTCTATGATCTTCGTAAGTTTGAATCGTTACTGGTGTAGAAGGCAACTCATCTCCTGGATGCAACCACCACTCTGCCTCTTTTTCTTCCAATTGAGTCCCGACTTTTTTGAGCTCTTGTTGTAAGGCCAATACTCGATCTGTTTCCTTAATTTTGAGGCTTTCTAACCCGCGCATTTGCAACTGTACGCCCTTGGCAGCCGCCACTACAGTTACGGTTTGTGCCAAATCAGGGCATTGCGCAAAATCAATTACTAAAGGAGTCTGTTGTGTTTTGATAGGTTCTTTTTCTAAGATCACTCCTTCAGCAGTAAAAGTACTTTTTACGCCAAAATGCTTCATCAAATCTACGATCACTCGATCTCCCTGAAGCGAGTTTTCTCGCAATCCTTTCAAAGTAATTTTGGTAGTTTCGTCTTCGGCCAAAGCCACAATGGCATACCAGTAACTCGCCCCCGACCAATCGGACTCTATAGCGTAGTTGTTGGCTTGGTAACTTTGAGGATCAATCTTTATTCTTTGCCCTTCAAACGAGCTCTTGATGCCAAAATGCTCCATCAATTGTAGCGTCATTTCTATATAAGGGCGTGAATTGATCTTACCTATCAAATCAACTTCCAGTCCTTCATTCAATAAAGGGGCAATCATCAATAAAGCCGAAATATATTGGCTACTAATGTCTCCCCTAATCTGAATAGGTGCAGTCTTAAGCGCTTGCTTAGGGTGTATTTCTAAAGGAGGGTATCCCGCGTGTTTCAAATACTCGATAGAGGCTCCTAATTGCTTGAGGGCTTCTACCAAAATACCAATAGGCCGAGCCTGCATACGGGCTGTTCCCGTAAGGATTTTATGTTGTTGAGTTACCGCAATAAATGAGGTTAAAAAACGCATGGTGGTACCAGCGTCCAGCACATCAAGCAACTTGCCATCTTCTTTGAGTAACCTTTGCAACGTTTGGGTATCTCTGGCTTCCGAAATATTGGTTAAATCAATGTTCGTAGCATTTGCCTGGTGTCGAGCTAAAGCCTGGATGATCAATGCTCGATTGCTTTCACTTTTAGAGGAGGGTAGCTCAACTATAGTACTAATGGGGTTTTGTAATATTTTTAGGTGTATCATTTTCGTCATTATTCGCGTGGATTATGATATATGAACAATAATAGTGGTTTGAAACTATAGAAGCAAGGCAACTCAAGGATAGGTAGGGTCTCTATTTAGCATACGGTAAATTGCCTTCTGGAAGTTAGGATTTATTATTCATAATTACCCCTTCTCGATGACAACCAAAATAAGATGCTCAGCGTCTAAAATAATCTAATCAAAATTATATGAATTTAACTTTAGTAGATCTTAACCCTGAGGTAGTGCATGCCTGGGGAAAAGTATTTGCAGATGTGGAAGAAATAACGGTGCATCACGGTTCCATCTTCGACTATCCCTGCGATGCACTGGTAAGTCCTGCCAATAGTTTTGGACACATGAACGGAGGTATTGACTTTGCCATTTCTAATACGTTGGGCTGGCATATTGAAAAAAGGCTACAAGACAAACTCCGCAAAAAACACTATGGCGAATTGCTGATAGGGCAAGCTGAAATCATTCCTACCGAACACGAAGATTTTCCTTACCTGATTTCTGCTCCTACGATGCGTATCCCCATGAGCATACCTCGCACGCCTAATGTGTATCATGCAATGCGTGCCATTCTCATCCTGGCTAGAGATAGGCATTTCGACAATGGTGAAAAAATCAGTAAAAAGGTAAAAACCATTGCAATCCCTGGATTGGGCACTGGGGTAGGTCAAGTAAGTGGGCTTGTATGTGCTTTGCAAATGCGCCTCGCCTGGGAAGACATCATGAATGAAATGTATGCTACCGAAAGCAAATGGGATCGTTTGCGAGAGAACTTTAAGTTCTTTTATACCGAAAATATCAATCATATTGCCTACGATATTATTTAGGCGTGATTGATATATGGCTCAGTGATTTTATGGTTAGATAGTAATAGCCCCCATTCATTGGGCCATATAAAGAATGTCGATTCGCGGCAACTTCTTTCCTTTCTCCCTCAAGCATATAATTTTCGCTTAATTACACCAACATATAAGGCAATTTTTATACATTTGCTCATCCTTTATCGAACACCTTACTTAACGAACTTTAAACAACTATGCATGTACTTTTCAGGCCTCGCCTATTGTAGCACCATTTCACTTCTCTACATCTTTCATCTTTTCAAATCTGTATTATAAATCCGATCATTTTACATGAATCACCCAGCATTGCTTTACGAATTTCGTAAAAAATTTAAGGCATCGATCGATGAACCTAAAGGCATAGGTATTGAAGCCGAGCTGCCCGTTGTAACCCTTACAGGAGCAGTACCCGAATTTTCCATCATTCAAGGCTTGTTTAAATATTTAGAAACCAAAGGGTTTCAAATCCATAGAGATCGTTTTTCTGACTGCTTGGTGGAAGCTACCCAAATAAACCTCCAGAGTAGTAAAAACTTCGCCTACTGTTTAGATACCATTACCACTGAAGCTGGTTATGGGGTGTTAGAAGTGGTATTGGCTCCACAACAAAACATTCATGAGCTCCAGTATCGTTTCACGGAAATCATTCAATTGCTCTATGGCTATTTCTTACCCCAAAACTGCCTAATACTTGGCTTTGGTATCCAGCCGGTTACGCCTCCATCAAAAAAACTCCTGATGCCAAAAGAGCGTTATCTTTTTTTTGAAAAGTTCTCCCAAAACAAGCTCATTCCCAAGTCAAAAGGCTCGGATGCTCATCTACTCACTATTACAGCATCCAATCAATGTCATATTGATATCTGTCGTCAACAAGCCATTGCAGCAATCAATGTATTGAATGCGCTTTCTGGTTTACAAATAATATTACACGCCAATTCTTCTATATGGCAAGGCCAGGTAGATATTCATTGTAAAGCCAACCGAGAGTTCTTTTGGGAACAATGCTATCCAGATCGCGGGAAACAAATGGGCATACCACCCCAATTTGCTACTATCGAAGAATATCTACAATACTTGCTTGAATTTAAGCCAATGTTGCTCAAAAGAGAACAACAATTATTACAAATATTAAACAAACCTACCTTTCACGATTTTTTGCAAAATAAAACACCAACCATTGCACAAAATTTAGAAGGCAAACAAGTTACGGTTCAGCCTCAACCAACTGATATTCACTATCTCAATACTTTTTGTTATTTCAACGCTCGTCTGGTGCCTCAGTATGGCACCATAGAAAGTCGAATGTGTTGCCAACAACCTCCTGGTGAAACTTTTGCTCCTACTGCGCTCGCTCTTGGCCTGATCGAAAACCTGACAGATGCTCAAAGATTAACCCATAAGCTCCCTTGGAAAACCTGGAAAAATGTACGGGAGCAGGCTGGCCGCAAAACATTTGAAACCCAGATAAATAATCAAAGTATTTTACCCATGCTAAAAGAACTGGTTGATATTGCCGCAAAAGGCTTACAAAAAAGGCATTTAGGAGAAGAATGCTTTTTAGAACCATTGTATGAGCGTATAGCCTTACAAAAATCTCCTGCAGATATTGCAAACGATATTTTCGAACAGCAGGGACTTGAGGCTTTTTTGGCACATTATGCCTTCAAAGTTCCATCTACAGTATCTGTCTCAACTTTGTCAGAACTTCAACCTGTAGATCTCTAATCTTTATCAAATATCACCTTATAAAAGCTAGGCATATTTTATGAACAAACAAGGAGGTATCTTCTTAGAAAAAATCCCTGACAAAGTATATCAACACATGGTAGATTTATTTGCCAAGGAGTATGGTTTTAAAAATGGGGAAAGAATGAGGCTTGCCAATTATTATGTAGGCATTAGTCGTACATTATCCAATCATTTTGTACAATTTATCGACAAAGTAAAGCAAGAAATTGCTCAACAAAGTCATCCTGATTTGGCCATTCCAGATGGTTTTCACCCCCATACAGATACCCTACTCCCAACCGAATCAAGCACCGATGTTTCTTTTGCCAGCTACGACATGGCGGTAACAGAAACAGGGCTGCAAAATATTGAGTTTCAGGCTGTGGCTACCTATCCTATTAGCGCTGCCCGACTCAATAAATGCTTACTGGATAGTCTAAATACTGATGCTTATATTTTCGCTGATAATCCAGCAACTACCTGGGATGATTTTATACACCTATACTCTACCATTATTGCGGGAGATTCACCTGACGGGGTGATTATTACAGATCGGTTGTTAGATCAACAAAAAACAAATTTTGAATTCTACGCTACTCAAAAAGAGCTCAATTCTTCTATTGACATTGTGGATATGAAATACCTCTTTGAAAAAGAACAAGCGTTGTTTTATAAACCACCTGGAAACACCCAAAAACCAATGAAAGTCAAGCGTTTATATAATCGCATTTTGTTGGCTGAGGCCTTGTTTGATGATCATTATCCAGAAGATTCAGATACTTGGAATTTTCGCTTCGATAAGTACTACGAAAATTTAAAATTTGTCAATCATCCTGTCAAATCATTTGAGGTTTCCAAACGTTTATCCCCTTATATAAAGCACCCTTTCAACCCTACTTGCTTTGAGCTTTCCGAAGTAGCACAAGGTTTTAGAAATGGCACATTAACCTATGATGATTATGTATGGAAACATAAATGGGGAGCTGCTGGTCATCGTCTTATTTTATCGCCTAATGCCCGCATTTTAGATGAACTGGCCTCAGATTTAAAAGATTATATCGCTCAGAAAAAAGTGGTTTTTAAAATATTTAAAACAGACGATGGGCAGGATAAAATAATAGAATTAAGGTTTATGACGGCTACTCTCCTTCAAAAAACGATTATTGTACCAATGGCTCGTATAGGCCACGTGTCTCAAAGTGCTGCGGGGACAAATCTATTCAAAATTCATTTTGGGGATAATAATAAGGAAGGCTATGGTTTTAGTCCAGTAGTTATATTGAATGACTAAACATCATACAATACATTTAAAGCGCTTTTATGTCGAAAACTCAAATAATATCATCGGATGGTGATTGATTTTTAATGTTTGATTGTTGTTCTTCTAGGATAAAACTCATTCTCAACAATCAAACATCTCTTATGAATAATACACTCTCTGAACTCTTATCTGAAATACGCGCTTGCAAAGTATGTGAAGCTCATTTGCCACTAGGTCCTAATCCAGTAGTGAGTGGTCAAAAAACTGCCAAAATTATGATTATTGGGCAGGCTCCTGGTACTAAAGTACACGCCAGTGGTGTACCCTGGGACGATGCCAGTGGTGAGCGTTTGCGAGATTGGTTACAAATGGACAAAGAGGTGTTTTATGATGATGCTCAAGTAGCCATTATGCCCATGGGGTTTTGTTACCCTGGTCGCGGCAAAGGGGGCGACTTACCACCTCGGCCCGAATGTGCCCCGTTGTGGCACCAACGTTTATTGGATCAAATGCCCGAAATTCAGCTAACGCTCCTCATTGGGCAATACGCTCAAAAATATTATTTAGGTAAAAAACGCAAAAAGACCCTGACCGAAACCGTGAAATCTTTTCAGGAATATCAACCCGATTTTTTTCCTCTGGTGCACCCCTCACCTCGCAATGCCATTTGGCAAAGCAAAAATCCCTGGTTTAACGAAGACATAGTGCCTGCTTTGCAGGCAACTGTTCAAAAAATTTTAGCTACATAAACTTTTTATTATCAGTAGTTTATAAAGCATTCTAAAAAAGTTTTGTAATTATTTTCAACTTTTATTTAGAATGATCGTTCTTTTTCATATGTTTGCGTTACAGAATGAACGTTCTAAATAAAATTCCCGAATCAAAATAATTATTAATATGAGTAATTTAACTGGAAAAGTAGCCGTAGTAACTGGCGGTAATAGTGGTATTGGTTATGCAGCTGCTAAAAAATTTAAAGCGGATGGTGCCCAGGTA
Organism: marine bacterium AO1-C; assembly: GCA_001890965.1. Taxonomy (GTDB): domain Bacteria; phylum Bacteroidota; class Bacteroidia; order Cytophagales; family Microscillaceae; genus Microscilla. Next base: position 364,844 of record MLAY01000012.1, read on the forward strand.
ATCATCACTGGAAGATCTGCCGACAAAGTAAGCCAGGCGGCCAACGAATTAGGCGTAAAAGGCATTGTAGCCGACGCAAGTTCGCTATCAGCTATTGACAGTTTGGTAGAACAAGTAAAAAATGAATTTGGCAATGTAGATGTACTCTTTGTCAATGCTGGAGTATTCTATCCTACGCCACTGGGTCAAATCTCAGAAGAGTTATACGACACCCAAATGAACATCAACCTTAAGGGAGCCATTTTTACCGTAGAGAAATTCTTGCCTATTCTCAACGAAGGCGCTTCTATCATTAATCTTTCTTCGATAAATGCCTACACTGGTATGCCCAATACAGCAGTATATGCAGCTACCAAAGCAGCATTGAACTCTTACACCCGTACCGCAGCTACCGAACTAGCCGCTCGTAAGATTAGAGTAAATGCCGTAAATCCTGGCCCAGTTTCTACGCCTATTTTTGGAAAAACCGGTATGCCTGAGGAACAGCTCACTGGTTTTGCTGAAGCGATGCAAAATCGTGTACCCCTTAAACGCCTTGGCCAACCTGAAGATATCGCTAAACTAGTAGCCTTCTTAGCATCTGATGACGCGTCTTTTATTACTGGTGCAGAGTACAATATTGATGGCGGAATCAATGTAAACCCTTTGTTGAACTAAGGAAGTCACGCTAAAAAATTTTAAGTCATTGTAGAATGAATATTCTATAATGAGTACCTTTGTGGAAGCCTTAAAATTTTTGGCTTCCACAATTTTGTAATTATGCCCCGAGTAAGACAATTTGATGAACAAGAAGTATTGAACAAAGCGATGGAGCTTTTTTGGAAAAAAGGTTACCACGCTACCTCTATGGACGATTTGGTTAAGTTTGCTGGTATCAATCGTGCTAGTTTGTATGGAATTTTTGGTGGAAAAAAAGAACTATTTAATAAAGCACTTGAACACTATCGTTCTACCAACAACAATGTACTACAGCGTTTTTTGAGTCAACAAACTCAAGTAAAAGCAGGCTTGCGTAATCTTTTTTATCACTTGATAGAAGAGTCCTTGGCAGATAAAGATTGTAAAGGGTGTTTTGTTGTAAATACGACTACCGAGCTTATTCCAGGTGATGAGGAGCTGGAAACAAGGCTAAAAAATAACCAGGAGGCCATTCAAAAAACTTTTTATAATTTTTTGCTACAAGGTGCTGAAACGGGAGAAGTTTCAGAGGATAAAGACCTCAAAGCCATCGCCAATTTATTGTATACATTTTTCAATGGCTTTCGAGTAATTAGTAAAATATCTGATGATGCCCAAGATTTACGAACCTCAGTCGATACTATTCTGTTGCTGCTAGACTAAGCTTTTTCTTGCCAGATTTTCTGAGCAAAGCGTCCGATTTGTTGGATTGCTTTTTGGGCTTCTGGTAGTTTGGGACCAAAGAAATGCCACACGTGCACCATATGTTTCCAGTTTTCAAACTGTACCTGTCCACCTAATTCCTTTATTTTTTCAGCCAGTGTAATTCCATCTCCTGAGATCATATCATTGGCCGCAACTTGTACCAATAGTGGAGGTAAACCCGATAAATCTCCAAAAATAGGCGAAATATAAGGATTCTTAAGATCTTGCCCTTGCGCATACATTTGAGCAGCTCGGTCTAAGCCGCTTCTATACAATACTGGGTCTTTGGGAGCTATTTTTTCAATAGAGGAAGCATTGTTATGTAAATCAAGCCAGGGGCAAATGAGCACCGCTGCTGCTGGTAAAGCCACTTGATCTTCTTTGAGTTTTAATAGGGTAGCCAACGCCAAACCACCTCCTGCCGAATCGCCTGCTAAAATAATCTGTGATGCCTCATGTTGTTGTAAAAGCCATTTGTAGCTCGTTACGGCATCGTCAATTCCTGCGGGAAAAGGATGCTCTGGCGCCAAACGATAATCTACCGACAATGCCTTGGCCTGCATTGCTTCTGTCAAACGGCTCACCATTCCCCGATGAGAATGCAACGAACCCGCAGCATAGGCTCCGCCGTGAAAAAACAACAGTATCCGATCATCCCTGGAAGCAGGCGTAGTTACCCATTCGCAAGGAATGCCATGAGCAGCCACTGAGGTAACTTTAGTATCAGCTATAGGTGGAAACCTTCGCCCTGCTTTTTCCAACCACACTCTTCCTTCCTGTAAGGTAAAAGGTTCCCCTTTTCGCTTGGCTTTCATCCAGTGGAGTCCGGCACGATACAAATAGCTTTTTAAACTTGGCATTTCTGGAATTACTTAAAGTTGCAGGCACTCAATTGATTGAGCAAACTCTTCTTTCTTTTTTTCAATAACTTGATTAATAATTTTCTATCGCCTGAGTTGAGTTGGCGTACTCTTTTTACTCTTGGACAATACGCTCTACAGTTAGAGTTTTCTATCACCAATAAAATAGACTTTTCGCGAAAAGGCACATTGACATTTACTACCGTAGCGGTAAATTTCACCTTCATGCGTTTTAGTTTTTCTTCCTTTAGATAGGCTTTACCAAACAAGTACCGATCTTTGACGATGAGTACTTTAAAATTGCAGTCATTGGAGGATGCAAAACTCTGAGCCTGGCCTGATAAACTAATGCTTACCAATAACACAAAAATAAATAGCAGTATTTTTAATTTCATAATAATCTTAAGGGTTCGATAAATAACTATTTTTTCAATGAAATGGTTAGGGAAAGTTAGAGTATGTTTAAACTTTGGAGAGTTGATTTTTATTACGAGCTTCTCCGCCTTTTTTCCTTCAAAGTTACTGATTTAAGATATTTTTAACAGCCATTTTATCAGTTATGCACAATAAAAATCTACTCCATATCTCTTTAATAGAATTATTGCTATATTTCAGGAGCTGTTTTAATTCTTAGAACTCCTAAATAAGCACGAACCCCTATGATGATCTCAAAAAATGGCTCCTTATCATTGGCCACAATTCTGTTTATCTTATTGTTCTGCTATGCCTCTCCTAATATTGCCCAATCCAAAGTGCCAGTTTTTTCTCTGGAAACTATTCAAAGCAGAAACCTCCATCCTTTCTTATTCATTTTTGCTGACTCCAGCAATCAGCTTGGTTTTAAAGAAATAGTCAAAGCAGAGAACCAAAAAAAATTCGTACCCTTTCGGGGTAATCAAAAGCTGCAAACTAATCGTACTTATTGGGGCCGAGTAGTTATTCAAAACAAGCTCAGTTGGGATACTGATTGGTTTTTAAACATAGGTGGAGCCAGTTTTATCGAGTGTTATATACCAGATATCAAGGGTGAATATCTTATGAAAAAGAGTGGCATTTTTCGTCCTGGTAAAGAAATGGTCAAGGTAGGTTTCAAGCGAGTAGGCGTACCTGTTTCGTTGTTTAGTGGAAATCAGGCCGTTATTTTTTTTAAGCTGCAAAGTATAGATCAATCCCCACCTAATTTTAATGTAGCATTGGCAGTGCCCATGACTGCCCAAACCCAGTACTACGAAACCAACACCCAGCGTAATATGATTAAAGGTATCTTTCAGGGTATTTTGTGGATTATGCTGCTTTACCACCTATTTATTTTTATTCCCACCCGAGATCGCACCTATCTTTTTTATACTTTTTACCTGTTGGTAATTGCCATTGCAGACCTTTCGGAAGGTGGTTTTATGACCGACACGCTCATGGATAATTACCCTATATCTGCCTTTTACATTGGTGTAGCTTCGGGTATGTTGGTAGAGATCTTTTATTTTTTGTTTAGTCGTTATTTTTTGGATACTCCCAAAAATGCCCGCCTGGTCAACAAAATATTTACTTTATGGATTGCCATTCGAGTAGGATTGCTTGTGATCGTGTTGAGCATTCTGATGGCCAGTTTCAACGCTTCTATGGCTACCAATATTGTATTTTATACCAATGCTGTAGAAGACCTGCTTGTGATCGTAATATTGGTATTGCTCTACCGAAGTATGCCCAAAAACCGGGTACTCACCTTCTTTCTGATTGGTACTTTGTTGCTTACCTTATCTACACTTATTCCTTTTGCCTTCAATGCTTTTAAAATCCCCAATCGGATCAATTGGTATCTATTCAGCCTTGGCGGAGTATTTTTAGAAATTCTCTTTTTCTCACTTGGTCTGGGGCAACGCATTCGTATGATTGAAGAAGAAAAGATAAAGGCCCAAGAAGAAACAATTCAAGTACAAAAAGAAGCCAACGAGCAACTGGAAAATAAAGTAAAGGAGCGTACCGCCGAGATAGAACAGCAAAAGGAAGAAATAGAAACTCAAAGAGACAATTTGGTGGATTTGAATAAAGAGATTTCGCGCCAGAATCGTTTGGTGGAATTGACCAACTTTGAGCTTACCGAAAAAAATGATTTGATCCAAAAACAAAACGATACCATTGAAAAGGAAAAAGCTAAGTCGGATGAATTACTATTGAACATTTTACCCGAACAAACCGCCAATGAGCTCAAGGAAAAAGGCTATGCTACTCCCCAACAGTATCAATTGGTATCGGTCTTATTCACTGATTTTAAAGGCTTTACTAAAATCGCAGAAAAAATAACCCCACAACAAGTAATTGAAGAATTAAACTTTTGCTTTACAGCCTTCGATAGGATTATAGAAAAATACCATATGGAAAAGATTAAAACTATTGGAGATGCCTATATGGCTGCAGGAGGTATACCTACTGCCAATATTACCAATCCAGTAGATGCTATCAAAGCAGGACTTGAAATGCAACAGTTTATGGCACAAATCAAAGAGGATAAGGCCAAAAAAGGAGAAGAAATGTGGGAAATGCGCCTGGGTATCCACACTGGGGAAATCATTGCTGGAGTAGTAGGGAAGAAAAAGTTTGTCTATGACATTTGGGGAGACACTGTAAACCTTGCCTCTAGAATGGAGTCTAGCGGGGAAGTAGGACAAGTAAATATCTCAGGAAGCACCTATGAATTGATCAAAAATGATTTTGATTGTGAGTATAGAGGAAAAATAAAAGCTAAGAACAAAGGAGAAGTGGATATGTACTTTGTAAAGAACATAAAATCCTAATTTTTAGCATTACACATTTTTCAAAAAATCTCTTGGACTCTGTCCTGTCCAACGCTTGAAAGCTCGACGAAAAACACTAGGTTCGGCATAACCCAACAAATCTGATATTTCGGATATATTCATAGTTGAGTTGCCCAAGAGTAATCTCGCTCTCTCGAATTGTATATGATTATGAATTTCTAAAAACGTGGTATTTTCTTCTTTGAGTTTTCTCTGAAGTGATCTGGTGGTCATATTTAGTTTTTCAGCAACCTCTTCTAATACAAATTGCTTTCCAAGTGGATAATCTAAGATGTGCTGGGTTACTTGTTGGGTCCAATATTCTTTTTTCTGTGCCACCAACAATTTTTGCTGGAATAATTGGGCATAAATCTTAGTGAGGTTTTCGTCTCTGGTATTAGGAGTAGTGTCTTGTTTGAAAGATATAGATTGTAATAACTCAAGTTGGTTTATATGTTTCATGTTTTGAGGCTGGATTATCTATGGTTTTCATTGTTTTACAAAATTAGACCTTATATTTGATTAAATAATTACCCTCAAAAGCCAAAACCTGTTATGAAATGCCAAAAACTCATCCGTTTTAAAACCGTCGACATTCATTGAAAACTACAAGCTTAGATGAAAAATTAGAAGTACTTAAAAAGTCCCTGGGAGGAGAAAATATTTTTTCGGCAATAGAATGGCAACATTTTGCCAGTATTTGGGAACCTTATTCTGTTAAAAGAAAAGAAATTATTACCCATAAGGATCAAAAGGAAAACTATATATATTTTGTCCTCGGGGGAGTGCAACGCATTTACTTTGCCTCAGAAAATGGCAAAGAAGCTACTCTGGTATTTACTTACCCCAATTCTTTTGGGGGTATACTCGATTCATTTCTTTTACAAAAACCATCTAAGTATTATTATGAGTCTTTAACCACATCACATTTCTTAAGAGCACCTCATCAAAATATCAAGCAAGCAATTACAAATAATTCAAAACTAGACGACTTATTCAAACAACAAACTTACCTTGGCTTAGCTGGATTACTCACAAGGATGGTTGAGTTGCAATGCTTTTCGGCAGAAGAAAAGTTTAAAAAATTGCTGAAAAGAACCCCTCATATTCTTCAATTAGTACCTCATAAGTATTTGGCCAACTATCTTGGAATTGACCCAACTAACTTTAGTAAGTTTCTTAACAATGTGAAAACATAATCTTGGTAATTACCAAGGTTAAAGAGGAACAGTTTATTGATCTTTGTACTATAACCCCTAAAGCATAAAAAGATGAACAAACAACACATAATTAAAACAAGTGTCAAACCCTCCATTACACGCTCAATTTTTAGCCTCAGTTATATGAGTACTTTATCTTTAACAAGTTCACACGCTTAATTATCAAGCTGAACCTGCTTTTTAAGTATAGAACAAACACATTTTTATATTAATCGTACTCCATTAAATAATTGAGACTAGACACTCACAACACAGTAGTGTGTAACTTTTATTCCTAAAAGTCGAGACGACTTCTTACTAAAAACAATAGCCATCAAAACCTTTAACACTTTTTATGAAAGCTGTTACCCAAAACTTTGCAACCAAATCATTGATTGTCTCTTTAATTCAATTCACTCTTAATGCTGATCAAACGGCCTACTTTTTCGAGAAATATAACCTAAACTCTGATTCAGGAGGTAATTCTAACGACGAACCCATTGATGTAGAAGTACTTACTCAAATTTGGCAGGAGCTATTGGATATTTCTCAAAACTCTTTTTTAGGATGGGAATGTGGGGCCAGTTTCAATTTACTTTCTTTTGGCTTGGCGGGGCATATTGTACTTCACTCTCCTAATATCGGAACAGCTATCAAAAAAATGCATCGTTACATCCATCTTTTGTCTGATTTGATACTCTATGATGTACAAGAAAATCAATACTTTACTACTGTAGTATTTAATGCAGCCCCTGCGTGGCACCAACAATCAGAAAATGTTACCCAGCAAGTAATTGAGCGCATGATGAGTAGCATGATCAAAGGTATAGAGTATTTAAGCGGCCAACCGTTTACTCCTCAACATATTTTTCTCAGGCGAGAAAGCCCCTTAGAAGTTCCATCTTGTTGGCAACATTTGCATTCTGTGATGGATTTCAACACTGGGCAAAATGCCTTTATATTTAAAAGTGAAATCTTAGCACTGCCTGTTGTACATCAAAACACCCAACTTTTACAAGTTTTGGAACATCACGCCAAACAAATATTGGAAGAAAATCAACCAAATAGCTATGTAAATAAAACCCGGCAAAAACTCATTGCATTTTATGAAAAACACCAGCGGTTTTGTCAAATGGAGTGGATTGCAGAAGAGCTAAACCTGAGTCAAAGAACTCTGCATCGTAAACTAAAAGCAGAACAATATTCATTTAGCGATTTGGTGGAAGAAGTGAAACTATCGTTTTCAAAAAAGTACCTGGGCGACGCAAAATTATCCATCGCTGATATTGCTTTTTTATTAGGATACAATGAAATCAGCGCTTTTTATCGTTTTTTCAAAAGGCACACGAGCATCACTCCCAAAAACTTCCGTGAAAGCCTTTAAAGCACTGCTACATTTATTCAATCAGCACATTTCCCAATGCTATTCTCAGATTATTTAGCCCAATCCCTATTGGCGTAAATAGTCCCTTTTTTGTCATAAAAAGCCCTCTTTTTGTCACAATCAATCTCCCTACCTCCTAGCCTGCCTCCCTAATTTTGTAACCAACAACCCTGCTTATTTCAGCAGGTTTTCTTAGCTATTAATCTACTGCCTAACACAACACTATGTCACAATTGCAACAAAGCCCTCAACTGGGGCAAGACCAAAACCAGTCTGGTCAAAATAATCAAGCTCAAATTCTTCAGAAAAAACAGTCTAAGTACAAAGCCAAACAAAAACCCATACAAGCCAAACAACAGAGAGTTAAATCCAGGCAACAACCCATTCAGGCTAAGCAAAGGCCCATACAAGCCAAACAGCAACCAATTAGTAAAAGTAATGGAAACACTCAAGGCTTACCTACCCAAATGAAAGCCAATATGGAGGCTATGGGAGGTGTGGATTTGAGTGATGTAAAAGTACATCATAACTCCAGTGAACCCCAAAAAGTAGGTGCGCTGGCTTATGCTCAAGGCTCGGATATACATTTGGGGCCTGGCCAAGAAAAGCACCTTGGGCATGAAGCCTGGCACACCGTACAACAGAAACAAGGAAGAGTACAACCTACTACTTTGCAAGCCAAGGGGCTTCCCGTAAATGATGATTCCCGACTAGAGCGAGAAGCAGATGAAATGGCTAACAAGGCACGTCAATGTAAATGCGCAAGCTGTGCTGGATGTGGCAAGAAATCAAGTACCACCCTCCAAAAACAATCTAGTAACCAAGTTATTCAACGACAACAACCAACCACTGTAGAAAACATACAAGAAACCGCTGAATACATAGAAGAAGAGGCTACTGATCTTTTGGATAGTTTAATACCTGTTGGTCAAGGTTTGAGCTTTTCTATTCAAGGAGGCATTACTTGGGGATACCCCGTTTATACAGGTATCGGAACAATTCTATACCTAAAAAGGAAAGACGTGGATACGCTTCATTTATTGGTACGAAAACAAGGTACAGTTGCTTATGATACTGGCGTGGGAGCTTCTATGTTTATTGGAGACCAGCACACCAAACCTGGTGAGAAAAAGGCAGGTGTTGGTGGAAATGCAGGAGCCAATGCTCAAGCAGGTTTACAAGTTACTGCTCTTGAAGAATATGAAATACCCTTAGATACTTTTATAAGACTGGCAAGTACTAAACTCCTTGCCAGTGTCTTTGAATTGGGCGGAGGTGTACTAGCGACTCCTATCACATCATTACTGGAAAAAGATTGGGAAAAATACAATATAAGGCAAAGCGTTGATTTCACAGCTTACGCTCAACTTGACGCTGAGGCTGGCCTGGGAATACAAAGAGAAGGTAGTGCCTACAATGAAAGAGAACTAATAAAAGGGGAAAAAGGTGGGCTTGAAACGTGGAGTGGCCAGGATAGCAGGCCATTTCAAGGATCTAAACCTAAGCTCCTTGAGGGAGATCCTCTTGCGTTGGCTAACTCCTTAGGACGTTTTGCAAGTGGTCAACTTCGTGGCCAGTTAAATGTAGGTTTAGATCGTACTCAAGAGGGTGACAAAACCATCACTGTGTTTTCTATGGATGGTGAAGCCAAGCTTTTACAGAGCATTTTACCTATTCCTTTGCTTAGTAGCTTTGGAGCAGGATTTGGAGCAGAGCTTATATTTACCCAAGAACCAGGGAAAAAAACTACTATTAAGTTACAATTGTATCAAAAAACAGGAGAAGATAAAGTATATGATGGTAATTATAACAAGCAAACATTTGTAATTGACCTCACAGGGCTCTTTTCTTCTTTGGAGGATTTCTTAAATAACCTAACCGCTCAAAGTCTTAATCTAAATTTGACTTCCAGCATGATAGAGGGAGTATCTATAGAGAATCGCTTTTTATTGACAAGTGGTGGTTTAGGACGCTTGGGTACACTCATGCGTAGACAGCAAGGGACCAGATCATTATTGGCAGATAGCACTAAAAACGCTGCTCACTATTCGGGTATCAATTACAATATCTACCTTGATCTCAACGCCAGCATGAACGATGTAGACTTTATGGCATTATTTGAAAAACTGAAAGCTACTCACCAGGGGGTAAAAGATGCTACTAAGGAAAGTGAAAGCATCATGGAAACCTTCATCGCATTAAAATCTTACCTCAATGATGAGAGTAATCAAGAACAGCTTGAAGGTTTGCTAGACGAAATACTCGTAAAACTAATGGTTGGCAAAGCTCTTTTTCGTATTGAGGCAACTATTGGTACTGGTTTTAGTGCAGAAGTGGCCGCTTATGCTAAAGCCCATGCCGATGTGAGTTTTGAAGGTGGTTTATTCTGTGAAATTGACTTGGTCAATAAAATTGGCTCAGAAGGGCAGGTAAACTTACGCCATTTAGTGGATGCTGTGCCTGAGGTCATGAACAACCCAAAGGAATATCTTAGCGAATGTCCTCTGATTGATTCAATATTAAATGCTGCTGAACGTGGTAAAGGTGGCTCCCAAAATGAAGCAGGGGCAGAAAATGAATCTGCCAGTAAATCAGGGGGCAATACCAATCTTTCGTCCGTTGAAACAGTTGAGGAAAACCAGGCATCTTCACTAGATAGAGTAACTCCTACCACAAATATTCCAGAAGACTTTATAATAGATGATCCAAACCCTCATTTACAGATGGTAGCCGTTCCTGGTTCTGCTGAAGGCTTTGAAACTGACTTTATATTAGTAGATTATGATCTTGTATTCAGAGTAAAATTACAACGTCCAGTATTGAATGAAGAAGAAGTGCATTTTTTAGTAACAGAAAATATTTATGTAAGTCACGAAAAAGTGAAATATATACTTACAAAAGGGACAACATTTATAATGAGCAGAGAATATTATGACAGTGTTTTGTATGGGTATACAAATAACGATAACTAATTGTTGATGCCTTTATATTTTAATTTAATAAAGTGGTAGGTCACTCTCTCATTTGGGAGGATAAAAGTGTTGCTATAGAGTTAAAACCTACAGACTGATATTCTGTAGGTTTTTTTAGTGAAGTCTTTAATTCATTCCAGGAAACGACGTTACTTTTTTTACCTTTAGGTCAGGAAAAGAGCTCACGACCTGTACTTTGAAATCAGGAAAGCTACTGACTTTCTTCCATTTTCCACATTTATCTGGAAAAGAGCTTACAAATTGAACCTTGATATCGGGAAATGAAGTAACATACTTGATTTTGATATCAGGAAACGACGTTACAAACTTTACTTTACCATACAACTTAATACCTTTGAACTCACAGCTTCTGGTTTTGAGCATATGAATGATTGCCTCTTTATACTCGGTTTTGGTAAAGGCTTGCCCGGTTTCGGGGCTTATATAAGCGATTTCTTCTTCGCACTCGCTGGTATTTAGGGTAGTTTGTGCCTGACTCGCAAAGGTGGCTATGATTACAAGCCCCCATACATAGAGTAATTTTTTCATTCTTTTGACTAGTTAAATTAAAATATTTCTCTAATTTACTCTATTTATTGCACAAGTTCTAACCAAAAGCTTATCAATATCTTATCGAGTTTATTGATCATATGATATTCTTTTCAGGAGTTAGAGTTATTCCGTTTATTTACCATACAGCTTTGGAATCATTTTATTCAAAAAACCCCACATACTTGATGTACCCATACTATTTGATAGTACAACAATAGTAGTTTGCTTTTCTAATAACCTCAATAACATAGTTTCTGTCCCCCAAATATTTCCAGGCCGGGCAGCACCATGATGCACCAGGTTTTTGTTTACTCTATAACCATAAGACCACAACCCACTGGCATAATTATCTTTATCCTTTACATCGTTTTTAGCTTCCAATAGTTTTTTAAGCATTTTAGAACCAATTAATTTCTTTTCTTGATACAATGCTGTCGCAAAAGCTAATAAGTCATTTGCTGTTGAATACATGGCTCCAGAAGCCTGGTAATTCTCTACAAAGTAGGGCACGTCTCTTTCAAGCTGTTTGGTTTTCTCATTCCACCAGTAACAGGTGGCAAGATTGTCTACCACACCATAGTTAAAAACCCCGCTTTGACTCATTTTAAGTGGAACCAAAATCCGTTGCTTTAATAGCTCAGCAAAAGGTTGAGCATATATATTTTCAAGTATTTTACCTAAAATAATGTAGTCGGCATTGTTGTAATTAAACTTGGTACCTGGATCGGCTTCTAATTTACCACTGGCGTACTTTTGTAGTACTTGGTCACTATTTAGTCTCTTTTCATAGACCGTGTCTCCATCTTTTTCCAAATCAGCTATTCCCGAAGTAGAAGTCAGCAATTGATGTATTGTTACTTTTTTTGCTCCTTCTCCCCTATAATTAGGCAAGTAATGATGAATCGTTTTATCTAAATCGATGCGCTGTTTCTCAACCAATTGATAAATTAACACGGCTGTAAAAAGTTTTGTGATAGAGGCTATGCGGTATTTTGTATCTATCCGATTGGGAACTTTAAACTCACGGTTAGCCAAACCATAACTTTTTTGATAAATAGTTTTACCTTTTTGCTGAATCATGATGGTTCCATTAAAATTATGTTTTTCTACATAATTCTGAATAGAACTTTTCAGTTCTGAAAGTTGCCCTACTACTTGTTGCGCAGGTATCTGTTCAACGATTATAAGGGTTATTATTAGCGTAAAAATATATTTCATGGATATTATGGGTTTTATGAATATATGGTAAATAGGTAATAGACGAAGTTGCAATACAATCGCTCTAAATAATTGTATAAAAGCGAACTGCACTTCATTTGTCCTGCCTTATACCGTTTCACCTGATTAATTTCATGTCCGCTTAATACCCTTTCATCTCATTTTGAACTTTGGTGAAATGGTCGTTATTTAGGGTTTTTAAAATTGATTCAGATCACTAACTATATTAATTATGGCATACAACTTATTAAAAGGGAAAAGGGGTATAATTACAGGCGCATTAGACGAGAATTCTATCGCCTGGAAAGTAGCACTAAAAGCCAAAGAAGAAGGTGCTACTTTTATTTTAACCAATGCCCCAGTAGCCTTACGAATGGGGAAAATCAACGAACTGGCCGCTGCTTGTGACACTGAAGTAATTCCTGCCGATGCTACCAAAATCGAGGATATCGAGGCTCTTTACCAGCAATCCATGGAAAAATTGGGCGGTAAACTCGACTTTGTTCTTCACTCAATAGGCATGAGTCCTAACGTACGCAAAGGGCGCGATTATGGAAACCTAAACTATGATTGGTTTTTGAAAAGTCTGGATATTTCGGCATTATCATTCCATAAAATGCTACAAACTGCCGAAAAATTAGATGTTTTGAATGAATATGGTTCAGTAGTAGGGCTTTCTTATATTGCGGCACAACGTACTTTTGATACCTATGGTGATATGGCACAGGCTAAAGCAGTATTGGAGTCTATTGCTCGTAGCTATGGAGCACGCTATGGTATGTCTAAAAAGGTGAGGGTAAATACGATTTCACAGTCTCCTACCAAGACCACTGCTGGAACTGGTATTGATGGATTTGATGCATTTTATGAGTATGCAGACCGTATGTCACCTTTGGGTAATGCTACCGCTGATGATTGTGCCAACTACATCATCACTTTATTCTCTGACATGACCCGTATGGTTACCATGCAGAATTTGTTTCATGATGGAGGTTTCTCTGCTTCTGGTATTACCGATGGCATCATCGATAAAATGAAAAACTAATCCCTTTACACTCTTCTATTTTTTAAAGGTATATCATAAATTTCGCGATATACCTTTAATCCTCTATCTATCAAGCATTTAGCTAAGTTCGTAACAAACCTTTGCGAAAAACTTTAGCGTTCCCCTCGATTATCTTGTATCTTAGTACTCAAACATTACGTTAATTGAGGGTGCATTTCCATGCATTTCTATCTAACAAAAGTATTCAACCATCCATTATGCTAATTGAAAATTAGGTTCCTAAACCCTAACACACTGCTTAGAAATTATTTTGCTATGAGTTTAGAAAAATACACTGGTAACTGGACCACCCAAACAGCCGCCCATTTACTACGTCGTGCTTCGATTTTTCCAAATCGTCAGGAGATTAAGACCTACACTGATTTAGGTTCGGTAGATGCTGCCGTTGATCAGTTATTGGGGCTAATGGGGCAAACTAATCCAACCCATCCCAATCCACCGCTTGATCCCTCAGGTAACGACATGAGGCTAGATCAGGAATATCTCACAGGAGAAGATCCTCCACCTCCCACTTCCAATGACAAACGTCTGGAATATGTGATTTCCTGGTGGATTCGCCGTATGTTAGATGCTGACATTCAGCAAACGGTGATTGAGAAAGCAACGTTGTGGTTACACGTTCATTTTACAACGATCATCTCAAACAATGGAATGGCTTATCCATTCCTCTACCAACAAAACAGACTATACCGTAGTTGTGCCTTTGGTCAATACAGTCTTCAACAATTTTCTGTGGAGATGTCTAAAGATGCAGCCATGCTACTGTTTTTGGATGGCACACTCAATACTAAAACCAGGGTAAACGAAAACTTTGGACGAGAGCTCTTAGAATTATATACTATTGGTAAAGGCCCTCAAATCGGTGAAGAAGATTATACTACTTATACTGAAGCAGATGTGATAGCTGCTGCCAGAGTATTGACAGGCTTTCGTCATAACAATACCTTACCTACCCAGCGCACCGGATTGCCTCCATTTACCGAATTTCGGGAAAGTGTACACGATACTACTAATAAAACTTTTAGTGATAAGTTTAATAATCAAGTAATTACAGGAAGAAGCGGCACAGATGCGCTCAATGAGTTGGATGACATGATCAATATGATTTTTGCTCAAACCGCCACAGCTTCTTACCTATGTCGTGCCCTTTATCGCTTCTTTGTTTATCCCAAAATCAGCGACACTGTAGAGCAAACTATTATCCCTCAGATGGCCTCAGTGATGGTTAATAATAACTATCAGCTAAAACCAGTTTTAGACAACTTATTCAAAAGTGCTCACTTTTATGAAGTTACCAGCTCACTGGGAGCAATTATCAAAAGCCCAGTAGATTTTATCGTGGGTACGATGCGCCATTTCCAACAAAATCTGGGTACGGCTGATACGTTTGAAAACTACAGTTATATCTCGACATTGCGTGGCTATTGTGAAGAATTACAACAAGAACTGTATGATCCCCCAGAGGTAGCTGGCTGGAAGGCTTATCACCAGGCACCTATCTATCATGAGGATTGGATCACTACACTTACCTTACCTCTTCGTTTTTGCTTCTCCGATGAATTTACCAAGGGTACTAATGTGAGCATTCGTGATAATACTGGTACTGAAACGGGTACTCAAACGCTCAAAATAGACACAGTAGCATATATCGAAAATGGGGTTACGAATGGCAACATTAGCGATGCTACCAATGCTACTACTTTAATAAACGAAATTGTCAATTATATTTTCCCAGTATCACTTTCTTCGGAGCAAATTACAGCTCTGGCCGATACATTAGGAACTGATTGGGCTACTGTATGGCAAAATGACAAAACTACGGCAGCCACTCGTTTGGAAACCATGTTTGTGACCTTATTCCGTTTGGAAGAGTACCATCTGTATTAATCACATAGTTTACACATTTCTTATTCTGACTTAAAATATTCTATATATATGAGACGAAGACGTTTTATTCAAACGATGGCCGGTGCTTCTGCTTTTGTCGGTAGTATGCCCGCACACGGTCTGGGTCTTACCAACTATCTCACCAAGCTTGCCGCTCAAGGAACCAAAGAAGATCGTATTTTGGTAATTGTATTTCTTTCTGGAGGAAACGACGGTCTGAATACTATTGTACCAATAGATCAATACGCACAATATTTTAACTTTCGTAGTAACCTGGCACTCCCCGAAAAAAGGTTATGGAACCTCACCAGTCGTACTGGTATGCACCCCTCTATGCGCGATACCAAAGAAATGTTTGACGAAGGTCGGGTAACTGTTATCCAAAATGTAGGATACCCAAGCATGTCTCTTTCTCACTTCAAAGGCCGTGACTTGTGGCTTACTGCGGGTGACCCAGCAGACCCTACTGGCTCAGGTTGGATGGGGCGTTATCTCAACGATGCCTTTCCTGATTATCCCGTTTCTTATCCAAACGACAACATGCCTGATCCATTGGCTATTGAGATTGGTTCTCAGTCTTCTATTGGTTTTAGCCGCAACGAAGGTATTACTACTAGTATTGCTTTTCGTAATCCTGATTCCTTTTTCAACTTAGTGAACAAAGGGGCTCGTTCTACGCTGGCATCCAACCTTGACATCAATACCAACTACGGGAAGAGTTTGACTTACCTAAAGCAGATGAACGAAAAGGCGCATCAATATGCGACCCGAATCAAGGAGGTATATGACAAAGGAACCAACAGTATTGACTATCGTTTACAGTTTCCTGGAGAAGTACCTGTAGGCGTAGGTAGAAACAATGGCTTGGCTCGTCAATTACAAATTATTGCTCGTCTTATTTCAGGAGGAAGCAAAACCAGAATCTACATGGTTCAGTTGGGAGGTTTTGATACCCATAGCCAACAGGTAGAAGTTGGGGCTACCGATACCGGACGTCACGCGGTATTGCTATCACACTTGTCTACGGCAATGCGCGACTTTTTTAACGATTTGAGAGCGCAACAACAAGATGATAGAGTACTGGGTATGACCATCTCTGAGTTTGGTCGTAGGGTACGCTCTAACGGCAGTTATGGTTCTGATCACGGAACAGCAGCTCCTATGTTTATTTTTGGAAATGGAGCCGAAGGTGGTGTTATTGGAGACAATGCCGATTTAACAAACTTAGTTCGTGGCTCAAATCTTCAGGTACAGTACGATTATCGTCAGGTATATACTTCGGTGCTTAAGGACTGGTTTTCGGTAAGAGATTCAGAGCTAGAGACCTACTTATTGAAACAATTTGATCCAATTACCAATTCAGAAGGTAAAGAACAGCCCATTATTAATCAAGCTTTTAAAGGGACACCTACTGAGAATTTACCTAAGTTTTTCTTGTATCAAAACACACCTAATCCAGTAGTAAATCTCACGACGATCCGTTATTATTTGGTAAACGATAACACAAATATGCGCTTATCAATTATTGATCGTAAAGGTGCAGTAGTTCAAGTATTGGTTGAAAACCCCGCCCACCCTAAAGGTAATTTCAGGGTATCATTTGATGCTTCACGCCTAATTCCTGGGATATACTTCTATCGTATAGAAGCTAGTGGAACGGTTGAAACTAAGAAGATGTTGGTGACCAGATAATTTCTATAGTACTTATAAAATAAAAACGGACGCTTTTGGGCGTCCGTTTTCTTTTTGTATATTTTCTTCTAATCAGTTTCTAAAAGTACTGCTTTCCTTTACGATCTATAAACCCGTCTTTGCCTCCAAATTTGATTTTAGCAACTCCTTCTTTAAAACTATCAGCTTTAGAGTATTTGAAAGGGATTACTACTTTACCTCTGTGATTGACAAATCCCCACTTACCTCTGTACTGAACAGCTGCCAAACCTTCACTGAAATCCTGGGCTTTGTCGTATTTCATAGGTATTCTCAATCTACCTACTTTGTTTACATATCCCCACTTACCATTAAAGTTTACAGCAGCTAATTCTTCACTGAAATCGTTGGCATCGCGATATTTCAAAGCTACTAATTCACGACCACGACGATCGATCCATCCTTCTCTACCATTCAACCTTACTCGGATCAAACCATCTTTGAAGGTTCCATAACTATGCGAAGATTCGTCGTATTTGAAAGGAATTACTTCTCGGTTTTTCTTATTGATAAAACCCCACTTCCCTGTTTTGTTTACCTTGGCCAAACCTTCACTAAAGTCGTATGCCAATTCAAACTGCATTGGGATTACTATTCTTCCTTGCTTATTGATGTAGCCCCACTTGCCTCCCTGGTATACTAAGGCCAAACCTTCACTAAAATCATTCACGTTTTCGTACTTCAATGGAATCACTTCTTGTCCTTTCTTGTTGACAAATCCCATTTTAGCCTGGTCGCCCATAATTTTACCAACAGCAGCTAAGCCATCATTAAAACTACTAGTACCATCATACTTAGTAGGAACAACTAGTTTTCCGGCTTTATTTACAAAACCAACTTTGCCGCCTTTACCAACGGCTGCCATGCCTCCACTAAAGTCATAAACAAAGTCGTATACAATAGGTACTACAACTTTTCCAGTCTTGCTAATAAAGCCCCATTTGGAATTGGACTCTACCATTGCCAGACCACCTTTAAAATCATTCACTCGTTCGTAACGGGGAGGAATAATTAATCTGCCTGATTTGTTAATAAAGCCCCATTTTTCACCTTTACGAACACGTCCCATGCCTTCTATAAGTGGATAAGCCTCGCTAAACTGTGGCTTTACCTTAAGACGCCGGTTCGTATCAGCGTATCCCCATACTGTATCTTTTCTGAATGGGATTAATGTGGGTTTAACAATTACAAAAAGAGGTTTTTTCTTCTTTTTTGACGTATCTTTTGGGTTCTTTGGTTTTCTTTGCGCAAACCCGTGCTCTGTGGTTAGTAGACAAGCAAATGCCGCTACTATAATAAAAACAAACGCTTTTCTAATTATACTCATCATGACATATTAAGTCTTGCGAAGTGCTTACTCTTAGAAAAATACAATTAATATATTAACTATTGGTAAAAAACCGTGCCATTACCTACATTTTAATGTAAGTTTTTGCACACTTACGCATATAAAATACAATATTACAAATACAAATTGAGGTTTTCAATAATCCACATATTCCATTCCCCTTTTATCTATATAAATCCACTCATTATTATACTTTACCCTTGATACACCATATTGAAAACTATTCACAAAATCATATTTAATGGGGATAACTTCTTTTCCCTGTTTATTTATAAAACCCCATTTTTCACCTTTTTTGACTCTTATAAGTCCACCACGAGGTACATCAGCCTGGTCATATTCCTGAGGAATCACCATTTTGCCTTGTTTATTTATAAAGCCCCACTTACCTCCATTTTTGACTCCTGCCAAGCCTTCATAAAAACTCGTAGCCTTCTCATATTTAAAAGGGACAATGGTATCTCCCCGCTTATCTATAAATCCCCACGAAGTAAAGTTTTTTACTCTAGCCAACCCTTCTCTAAAACTCACTACCGCATAATATTTTGGTTTTATCAGCCAACCTTGTTTGTCTACAAAGCCTGAATAGCCATTTTTTTCAATTCTAGCCATTCCCTCTTGAAAACTAACTGCGGCCTCAAATTGGTAGTTGATCATTAGTTGGCCTTTGGTATTTATATAACCGTAGCGATTTTCATATTTTACCAACGCCAGTCCTTCTTTAAAATTGCTTACATCTTTATACTTTGTAGGAATTACGATTTCACCCTTTCGGTTGATAAATCCCCAGTAACCTCTAATCCTCACTCCCGTGTATTTTTTACCAAAAGGATGTACATAATCATATTCAGGTTTGATAACTAATTTGCCCTCTCGATTGATAAATCCATAACGACGGTTGTAAATTACTGCAGCATAACCATTTTTATAAGGGAAAACTTTGTCATACATCAAGGGAGTTACAGGCTTACCCTGGTTATTGATGACTCCCCAGCCACTTCCTCTTCTTACAATTGCCAGGCTATCGCTGAAGTTGGTGGCGTAATCGTATTTGATATCATTGATGTAGTTTTGCCTCTTATCTATAAAACGATATTTCCCATTGACTTTAACTCTAGCTACACCATTTATAAAAGGATTTACGTCATCGTATTGAAGGGAAATGACCATACGTTTTAAGCTGTCTGCAAAACCCCATTTTTTGGAAAATGAGTATTCATGTTTGCGATAAGGATAGTAAGTTTGACCCCAGCTTTGAAAAAAAATTCCTGTTAACAAAAATACCATACATATAAGCCCGCTCCTACTTTTTTTGTACTTATTCATTTAAGAATTAAATATAATATTTCTACCAATTTTGAATGATTATAAATAATTTAAACTTACATCAGAAGTGTTCTTACAATATTAACAGTTCTTTACGAAACATGTGTTTTACTTCTGAAAAGTAATTATTATACCTGATTTTTTTAAAGACTCATGATTGGGCAATTGAGTTGCTCGATTGGGAAATACAATCCAGGTGCTTTGGAATTTTTGCTTCCTGTAAGGGTTGATAAAATGTAGAAGCTACAAACAGTAGGAGACTCTAAGACTTACTACAATTGAGAAAGGAAAGTGTGGTTTCTATTGGATATAAGAAGTGTGGGTATCTAGTATTACTCCTGGATTTTAGCAATATTACATCAAACAAGTGCACTTGAAATCGGTTTCTCACATCGTTTTAAGCGCACTTGTATTGAATAATTTATTAAGAGAATGCTAATCCACCATTGATGTCAATGTTGGCTCCGGTAATAAATGAAGATTCTTCGGAAGCTAAGCAAGCGATTAGGCTGGCTACTTCTTCGGGTCTTCCTTCACGACGAAGGGGTGTTTTACCTGCTACTGCTTCTCTTGCAGTACTTGGAGTAAAAGTATCGTGAAAAGTGGTACCGATTAAACCAGGACAAACTGCATTTACACGAATACCCTGAGGGCCAAGCTCTTTAGCCATAGAACGAGTAAAAGTCATCACCGCTCCTTTAGAAGTAGCATAGGCAGAAGCTCCACCACCGCCGCCATCTCTTCCGGCTAAAGATGCTAAGTTGATAATAGTGCTTCCTTCGGGCATGGCACTAATCACAGCTTTGTGCATCATAAATACAGACTTGAGATTGAGGCTCATTACAAAATCCCAAAACTCTTCGTCCATTTCGCATAATTTCTTACGAGCTACCAAGCCACCAGCATTATTCACCAGAATGTGGATTTGGTTTCCAAAAGCTTGTTGTGCCTCCTCTACTAAACGAAAACACTCATCCCATTTGGTTAGGTTGGCTTTAACTGCAATCGCTTCTCCACCATGTTCTTTAATGGTTTTTAAAGTGTCTTGTGCTTCATCGGGTGTGTTGTAATAGTTGATCACAACTTTGGCTCCGAGTGAAGCTAACTTGATGGAAATTTCTTTTCCAATATCTCTACCGCCACCCGTTACAATGGCTGTTTTTCCTTGCAATTTCATAGTTAAAAAATTTAAATAAGTTAGTTCGAAACCAAGTAAACGCCTCTGTCAGTGAGCATTTGGTTGATTTCTCAATTATCTGTTTAAGTTTATTTTTGTTTTACTTCTTTTATTGGACTCTTTCTATTTTTCCACCCAGTAGGTAAATAGATCCAACGCTCAATGGAACCAAAATAGCTCCCATAATAAACACTGGCACATAGCTAATAGACGATAACCAGGGAATAAGAACAGTGGATAGTATGATGGAACCTACTGCAGCCGAAAACTCACATAAACCAGCTAAGGTACCCACTGATTTACCAGAGAAATAATCACTAGGCAGGGTTTGTATATTGCCAATACCCATTTGAAAGCCAAACATTACCAAGGCAATCAAGGTAACTGCCACCATCGGATCATTGACAAATGCACCTCCAATTAAGCCAGGAAGAGTAACTACACCAGCAATGGTAATGACAAGCTTACGGGTTCTGTCTACACTCATACCTCGTCCTAAAAGACGATGTGCCAACCATCCTCCAAAGATGCTGCCTAGGGCAGCTCCCACATAGGGCACCCAGGCAAAAAAACCAATCTCTTTTACATTGAAGCCAAAGGTTTCGTTGAGGTAAATGGGTAGCCAGATCACGAAAAGCCACCACACAGGATCTATGGTAAAGCGGGCAAGCATAATTCCCCAGGATTGACGATAACCTAACAGCTCTCTCCAACTTAGCCCTCGTTCGGTTTCTTCAGTTCCTTCCTTCTTTTCTTCCTCTTGCGCTCCCAAAATATAGTTGCGTTCCTCTTCAGAAATAAAGGGGTGATTTTTAGGGGTTCCTCTATTGAGTAATAGCCAGGGAATAAGCCAAAGCAATCCTAAACTACCCAAGACTACAAAGGTGAGTTTCCAGCCTAACATACCGAATAAAATGGCAATTAATGGCGCAGAGACAATGGCACCAACTGATGCACCAGTGTTAAAAACTCCTTGTGCCAAGGCTCTTTCTCTTACTGGAAACCATTCTGCATTAGACTTGGTAGCACCTGGCCAATTTCCAGCTTCACCAATACCTAGCAGGCCGCGAAATATACTAAAGCTCAGTACCCCGCGAGCCAGTCCATGGAGTGCTGCTGATACTGACCAAACTACTATTGCAATGACAAAACCAATGCGGGTTCCAATAATATCAAACAAACGACCAGAGAGTCCCTTGCTAGCCGCATAGGCTACCATAAAAACTGCCGTGATAGTTGCGTAGACATTTTTTTGTTGGCTTTCAGCAATTCCGATGCTCTTCCATATCTCTGGCCACATAATACCAAAGGCATTACGATCAATATAATTGATAACTGTAGCCAGTGCAATTAAGCTCACAATCCACCAACGAATTCCTTTGATGGTCACTTTGGGGCTTGTTTTTGTTTGTTTAATTGTATTCATGAAATAAAGTCCTCTCTTAATGGGCTAAACACATCTATGAGCACCCCAGCTTTTTTGCAAACACAACCGTGCATCACATGTGGGGGAACATAATAAGAATCACCACCTTTGATTAAATGGGTTTGTTCTCCAATAGTCATTTCAAATTCTCCGCTTTCTACATAGGTCACTTGCGAATGATGATGCTCATGCATTTGCCCAACACCACCTTCTTCAAAGGCCACTTTGACTAGCATAATTTTATCATCGTATCCCATCACTTGTCGCTTAAGCTTTGGATCAATGGTTTCCCAGGCTACTTCATTGCCAAAAAGAAATTCCTGGCTTGTTTTTCTTTCGCTTGTGATTGGATTCTCTTCTGTTGTCTCTTTCATGACTGATTAATGTTTAAATAAATGATATACCCCTTGCCACCTGAAGGTTTTGTTTTGGATCTTGAGTTGGTGTTGGGCTTTTAGATTATGATTGTTGTTTACTATGATTAATGTCCAGCGGGAGCTTTTACCAGTACTAAATTCAATAGCGGTGTAGGCATCACTTTGATGGCTTACGACTATTTTACTCACTTGACCAAAAGGTCGCTGAGGTACTTCATCAACAGGGCTGTAAGCGCCATGTGGTTCGATAATGGTTGCAAACACTGTCTGCTTCTGGTCTTTCTTTCGGATGATTAATGCAGGATCACGTCGCAGGTTGAATGATGGATCATTGGCACCCAATCGGGCAAAAATTAATTCATCATTATTGGATACCCATGAAGTAGCGGTAAAGAACTCACCACGATGAAACCAGCTAAACTGGGCTTGATTTGTGGTACTTTTACCCAATGCTTCTTTCCATAAATGTTGGTATCCTGCTTGAGTCCCCAGGGTAGATTGTTGTTGGGTTTGGGCCTTGTATTGAAAGCTGGTATTGAGCAAATGTCCTTGAAACCACAGTGGTAAATCGAATTGGTGTGCTTTGAGAGCATCTACTCGAAATACATCTATCAAGATTGGTTTATCGAATGCTTTGTCTTTTAGTAATGCCAGTGTCCGGTGCATCTTTACACCTGGATAAGCGTGTAAATCCTTGGCACTTGCTATTTGAAAATTCGGATTTGAGGCATCATAGAAATATCTATCAGAATGATGAGCATTTCCGGTGCTAAAATGCCCTTTGAAATGGGAGGTTTCATCCATCACAACGGTATTGTGTGCAATGGTTTGCTTTGCCCAGGTTCTATTTTCGGGTAAATAACGTCCTCCTTGTTTTTGATCAATGTTGACCCAACGTGCCGCTCCATAATCCTGAATGACTTCTCCCTGATTGCCGTACAAAGAGTAAGAAAGTTTGTCGTAATGACCGTGGCCTAACCCTTGGGCAGTGTATTTGAATACCAGACAAACCTCCTGATCGTCTTTACGACTTCTAAGAATCCCCAAGGCTCCTTCATCTCCATTTTTTCCATCACTGAGTTCAATAGATTTCCTGATAAAAGGCTGAGATTTTTTCTGATGAATATCCTGCGCTACAACAAAACCAGAATAATCCATCGTAACTTTTCCCTGTTGCTCTGCAATGGATAATAGTGAGGCATCTTTTCCTTGGGATTCGTAGATGATATCTACTGCGGAGATTAGCTCTCGTGACTTAAAGGACATGCCCTTTTGTGCATCATTGATTGGGAAGAACAGGCCTTGACGATCGGTTTGATATAGTAAAGCATAGACTGCTTTTTTGAGTAAATCATGGCGATATCGGAAGATTTTTAAATCTGGGCGATTGTTTGCCAAAGCTTTTGCAAATAATATAAAAGGTGAAATGGCATATCGCTGATAATAAGGGCCTTCGGTATAATATCCATCAGGTGAAAAAGCATGATCAAGCTGAGCAAAGAACCCAGCTTTCTTTTGATTAGGTAAAGTAATGAGGCCATTATCGTCGTCTTTTTGGGCGTCGTCTGATTTATTCAGTTGCAACCCGTATAGCGCCCGATTGATCAACTCCTTATCTCCCATTACCAAACCTATCATACCAACTGCAGCATTTCCCCAGGTGCTGTGGTTATGAATACGATTAAAAAACTGAGGGTTTTTGATCGAGATAAAATCAGCAAATGGGCGAAATAGCTGGGTCTCCAGTAAATGGCGATCTTTGGGCTTGAGCCAATCATAAATGCAATCATAAGCTTGACTTACATAGACCAACCAATTGGTGTCGTTGAGGCATTGCCAAAATATCTTACCTGTTGCATAAGATCTCTTGGTGGGGTGTAATCCAAGTTTGGGATATAGTTTTGCATAAGCCAATAATACTTCCCGAATGTAGCGCGCATATTTTTCATCTCCTGTAATCTGAAATAAGTTGCCAGCTTTTTGAAGTACAAAAAAGTTTCGTTTATGTCGTTCATGGGTATAACCACCCGCCATATCTTTTGGAACAGGTACTTGTGGCCCCAACTTGATTTCCTGATCAACTATAGCTTGATTTTTTGCTACTACCTGCTGGAACAAAGGTGCTTGGGCGACGTTTTTCCGAATGGTATTGATCTCTTGCTTCTTGAGAATAAGCAGGGGATGCTGTTGTGCAAATAATGATGCTACTCCCCCACTGCACAAAGTCAATAGGAATACATATATGAATCTGGTGATTCTTTTGATTATACCTTCAATATGTAATTCTTTTTGCTTCATTTTTGCAATTGAATTTATTATAACTATAAATTATGTTAATTAAATTAATTCTAAGCACCTCTAAATAAGGCATTTATTATTATTTGAAAATCAGATTTTTTGTCTTATAAGCTGGATCGTTTGAGATAATCTTAGGTGTCTTTTCAAACAGACAATCATTAATATTGACTACCGGATCACCTACGACTAAATGCAGTTTAATCGGTGCACTTTGCTTGAAATCACAGCCTTGTATGGTGATTTCTTGTACTCCATGTAAATACAAGGCGGCCAGAGTCTTATTACGCTTCCCTCGTCCTACGTTGGTAAAAGAACATTTTGCTACCTCTACCATAGGTCCAAACGTACTTTCGTCACGTCCACCGCGATAAGCATTAAGCGCAACACCTCTTACATCAGCAAAAGTGCAATTATCCAGTACTACTCGCTCTACATTATAGATTCCTCGATCATCGGTTTCTTTGTTGAGTGACAATACATCACCTGTAACATTCTGGAACAGACAATTGCGTACAATAATGGAGTCGGCAAAGGTGTTTTTGAATACCTTTAATACATTAAAGGAGTGATTGATATTCAAATCTACAAAGTCGCAGTTTTGAATAAATAACTTATAGTTGCGGTTCATTGAATAACGACTGGTACGAATGACTGTATTGCCTGAAGCATCTGGGCTTTCTTTGCCATTAATCGTTATATTTTCTAAGGATAAGCTTCCTCCATTCTCTATATTGAACAATGATGTTTTTTGGAATTGGATAAAGGGCTTTTTCCCTTTTGAGTTTTTGCCCTTAATTGTAATAGGATGGCGTATATCTAAGGATTTAGTCATAATATACTCGCCTGAAGCCAACTCTAAGATATCACCTCTCTTTGACCTTTTTAAGGCATCAAACAACGTATTTTCTCCTGGTGTCACCTGAATTACTTGTCCAGTATTGAACCGCACATCTTCTTCTCTTCTGGGATACCAACTTACTCCAGTGTTTTCAGGGGTTGCTTTTGCCTTTACTGGTTGAAAGCCTAGTTTTCTTGCTTTTGTATTGGTAGGAATTAATGCTCCTTGAGCATTGCGGGTAAAATTCAGTTTTTGCTTAAAAAAGCCCGTTTTACTAATCGTTTGAGTGTTCTTGCTGAGTAAATTATTCTTAAACGTGATACCACTGATATCATCGTAGACAGTAAATAAGTCGGGCTTTTTGTCATTGTAAAAAAGGTTATTTGTTACCGAAGTATTCACCGGAACTGCGCTTCGCTCTTTGTCGCTCCCAGCACATAGTTGTACATAGTCACAATTGATAAATGTATTACCTCTGGCCTCTGAATCTTTGACTTGAAAATAACGGTTGAGTGGAGAGTTGGGTACACCATTCATAATTACCAAGGCTCCTCGAAAACGATATCCAGTCAATCCTTCACAGTAGTTATTAATCACTCGTTGTTTTTCATTAATAATGCGAATACCACCTGTATTGACTTTTCCATTGCCAAAAAAGTAATTACTCTCTACTAGAGTTTCGTTACCATGGCGCATAGTAAGCGTACCCTGACATTCAAAAAATGTATTGTAGCGAAAGATGTTTTGCCCTGATTTATTAGAAACAATTTCGTGTTCGCCATTACAGCGATCAAAGTAATTATTTTCTACAATGGTGTTAGAGTTAGTCAACGAATGATGGCTAGTACCAATGCGCAAGGTTTCGCCGCCATTAGCTCCCAATACCGGGCGGTGTCCAAAATAATTATAATCTATTTGATGTTTATTTTGTCGGCTTTCGGGCGTGTTGAGCCTTACTGCCAACGTAACTCCGTGGTTCCTTTTTCCTACCAATAAGTTATGGTCAAAGCGGTTGTTTTTGCCATAAATACTCACCCAGTAGTCGGTTTCAAAGCGTTCTGGATTGCTATAATTGTCAATCACACATTCTGTAATTCGGCAATTATTTGCCAGATGAGTTTTATTTCGTCTAAAAGAAATGACTTCTTTGGTAGGTGTGTAGCCGTTTTTGAATACAAGTCCTTCTATGACTAAATATTCTCCTGCAATACGTAAGTTAGATTGGCCTTCAAGGGTTACTTTACCTTTTTGCTCTACGGTAAGTATAATAGGCTTTTTAGCAGTCCCCTTGCCAGTGAATACTAGTTCAGCATCTTTCCATACACCATTGGCCAGTACAATTTTATCACCAGGCTTTGCTTGTTTGACGGCTTGTTTAAATTCAATTTGGTTGTGTACCAGTTTTCGCTGTTGAGCATAACTCGAACCAACAAACAGCATCATTAGCAGCACCAAGAACTTATATTTTTGTATTATTCTTTTCATAACAATCGTTTTAAAAAGGATAGCTAATACCCCGGTATTTTTCTTAAAGAAAATGTCACAAACTCATTTTTACCGGGGAATACTTCATTAGCTAACACACGAAATTGTAAACTGATTTAGACGAAATTTCAACAATTGAACTAGTGCTCTGTCAAGACTAAAATTTAGGGTTTTCAGGGTAAATAGCTTTGTATTTCAGCGTTGCAAAAAACTTGCGTAGCTATGGCTATGCGCGTTTTTCGCGCCTTAAACTACTTTGCTATTTTCTCCAGACACGCCCTAATTACAGCCCTTGACAAAGCACTAGTCCGTTTAATCACTTCAGTTTTAATCACGAAAGGCAACTGCATCACAGTAGTATTTTGCTATAAATCATCCTGAAAATCGACAGTTACCTTATTTCTTCCCCTTCTCTCTTTATAAAAATCTAGTGTTTCACTTCTAAATTGTAATATTTTACTCTTGCAAAAGCCCCCTCGTCTCGAGTAACCAAATAGTTTCCAGCCTTGAAGTAGTTCTCAAATATGCCCCACTTTTTAATATGGTCACTGTCATAAACTTTGGAGCTTTTGCCATTCAGAATTACCTCCATTCGCCCTTCAGTTACGATTACCTCCAGGGTAAATTTCTCAAAGCCTACTTCTTCAGGAAATGTATAACCTTCGTCATCGGTCCAGGCTGAGGTCTTTAATAACTCAGGCATTTTGGTATCCAAATCCTTCAACACCTTGGTTTTAACCCTCACCTTGCCTTTGTTCCAATAGATTTTGAGCATAGGAGGTGCATTGTTGTCATCTTCTCCAATCAAATCCCGCTGAGCATTGGTCAACCTCCCGTGAATCTGCATGATAATGGTTCGATGATATTTCCCTTTAGCATCTTTTGTAACCTCACCCATTTTCAATGTCCCCTTCATACGCCCTCCCTGAGCAAAGGTCCAGTTGGTACTATTGCTACCGGGTACCATTTGCTCTCTCAGCTCAGTGCGAGAATAACTAGAGTTGGCTGTACTCTGTGCCGGGTAAGTATAAAACACTAAGGATGCATCGGTAGAGTCATTGTACATAAAAGGCTTTAGTGTCTCATTCGTTGCATAATTCAATATTTCTGGAGGTGCTACCTCAGTTGGCTTCCCGATGGGCAAGGTTACTTTCCAATTGTTTAAATCAATATTGGGTAAGTTTGCTGATTTGACAGAAACTACTGTTTGAGGTTGAGGTTGGCTAATGCCTTTTTTGCAAGCATAAAGTCCTGCCATCAAACAAATGCAGCCTAAATACAAAGCATATTTTTTTCTCATTGTTGCTGTGGTTAGTAGCTTCATTTAGTTTTGCTTTTCTTCAATTGAAAAAGAATCAATACGGCCTTCTACTCCAGTATTGGTAAAATAGATTGCTACCTGTGCGTTGTCACCAGAATTAAAGGATACCGTACCCTGTACATAAGCATTGGCATCGGTTTGGTCATTCACCGTTACTGACTCAATCGTTTTTGCATCTATTTGTGTAGGGTCGGTTACGTTACCCGCCAAAATAGCCACCTTGATTGAACCAGCTGGGGATGTTTTCATTGTGTAATAAAAAGATACTGTATATTGCTTGTTGCGTTCTACTGTAATCAACTGATAACCAATACGATCTCCAGCAGAAGGTAACTTAGCTGCTTTTTCTCCGCCTTGAACAGGACTAGAAGTGATTTGAATCACCCCTCCCAGATCGCCATTTCGCCAATTGTCCCGGAAGCTATCACTTCCTTCCTCGTCAAACCCTGGATTCAATATTTCAGGAGTAAAAGTGCTCACAGGAGCTGCAATTGATACTGCTGCGGTGTAGGTATTGGTTACTTCCAGCTTATCTTTAGCTATGAGGGTCACTGTATAATCCCCATCCTGGGCATAAGTATGGGTTGGGCTTTTCTCAGTAGAGGTCGTACCATCACCAAAATCCCAGCTATAAGAAATCGCGCTCAATGATAAATTAGAAAAGCTCACTTCTTTGTAATTTGCTTCGCTCAACGTAAATGAAAAATTAGCCGAAGGAGGGGTTTTGTCTGGTACTGAACCTACATCGGGTAATTCTTCCTGACAAGCAGTAATGACAAACAGGGAAAGCACTAGTAGACTCAAGTATCTCGTATTCAAATATTTACTATATATATCTTTAAACTTTTGCATGTCTAAGGTCTTTTTGAAGGGCAATAGTTATCCTAGTTTATTCATTGTAGGTCATGAATAACTATTGCCTGGTTAGTAAATTCAAATAAGATTTTTCTGATAATTCAGGAACGTATTAATACCCTGGATTTTGGGTAAGCGCTCCCCCACTCACGTTGATTTCACGCTGTGGAATTGGTAACAACAAGTCGGTAGGAGCAAACGAATACCCCTTAGTAGTAGCAAAAGCCCCTAACACGTTTTCAGCTTCGCCAAAACGTATCAAATCATAAAAACGATGATTTTCAAAAGCCAATTCTACTCTTCGTTCATCCAATAACATTTGCTTGGTAAGTGTAGCACTTCCATCTTCTGCCAAAGGAGTCATTCCAGCTCTCACTCTTACTTTGTTATAAGACTGAATGGCTTGCAAACTTTGAGTAGAAGCTCCTCCTGCCAAAATTGCCTCGGAATGCATCAATAACACATCTGCCAAACGTAATACTATCCAGTCATTACCACACTGACGAACATTGGCCGATTGGGTTAGAAATTTACCTACTGCTCTATTCACGTTGGCGTCATACAAAGTCATCGTTCTTTCTACATCACTTACATCAACTGCTGCGATAAAATCGTCTGTAATGAAGTTGAGACCGCTTGCCTGCCCTCCAACGGTCATTTCAAAAGAAAAATCCTGACTTTCGGTGGTGTTATCATCCAGATAAGGTATAGCAAAGATGATTTCTGAATTCATCTCGCTATAGAATACATCATTATAGTTCTCTTCCAAAGTGTAATTAGCATTGTTGACCAAGCTACTCAATATGGTTTCTGCTGCTGCATAATCGCCTCGAGTAAGTTTAACCTTGGCTAGTAACGCCTGAGCTGCTCCTTTACTAGCTCTTCCAGCCCCTATACCGCTTTTTTCTGGTAAAAGATTTACTGCTTCAGTCAAATCAGTTTCTACAAAAGCCAACACTTCAGCAACATCGTTACGGCCAAAAAAGCCAGTATTGGTTTGAATAATTACTTGATCAACCAATGGTACTGCTCCAAAAGCTCTTACCAAGTTAAAGTGTGCCAATGCTCTGGCAAATTTAGCTTCTCCTTCAAATTGATTTTTCAAGGTTTCATCAGTCACAACTCCTAAATGTTTAATCACTTGGTTGGATCTAAATATCACATTGTAGTTGGCTTGCCAGTAAGTTCCAATGGCTAAGTTGGTAGGTTGTACCGAAAAGCTTTCAAACTGCGCCCAATCCCCTTCACTTGAGCGGGTCTCGGTATTGTCAGTCCGCATTTCCAACAAAGCAAACTCGCGCAGAGGCACTTGCTGCAAACCATCGTAAATGGCAATTACTCCACCTTCTACTTGATCAGCGTTTTCATAAAACCCATTATCTCCGATAAAAGACGGAGGTACAAGGTCTAACTTCTCTTGACAGCTATAAAAGACAGATGCCAAACAAACCAGGAATATATATATTCTAATATTTTTCATATTTCTGTGCTTTTTAGTGGTTTTACTCGTCACCCAACTATCCTAGAAATTAACATTTAAACCAATAGAATAGGTACGATAGATAGGTGCTGGGCCTCTTTGATAGCCATAAGTCAAGGGGTTACCCAATCCTTGGTCGATTCCTTCAGGATTGTATCCTACATAACCATTGGCCATCATATACAGAAGATTTTGAGCACTTAAATACACTCTGAGGCTTCTCACGCCTGGTATTAACCCTTTGGGTAGAGTATATCCCAAATTGATATTTCTCAAGGCTACATAAGAAGCATCCTGAATATCGTCATTGGTAAAGATTCGCTGTACAACTTTATCTGCATCAGGGAAATTGCTTGTATAGTCCTGATTGCTGCTAAATTCGTTGTTGATGTATTGAGAAGAAATATTTCTCACCTCCGCCCCATGAGAACCTTGTAACATAAAGCTAAAGTCAAAGTTCTTGTATTTGAAGGTATTGGTCATACTCCAGATGAGATCAGGATAAGGAGAACCTAAAATGGTACGATCATCAGTATCAATTACTCCATCACCATTGATGTCTTTTACATATACATCTTGCGATTGAGCATTAATTGGATAAAATGGGTTGTTAATGAATTCCGCAGGAATTTCTTTCTCTACTACATATCCATAGAAAGAAGAAATGGGTTGTCCCTTCATTGCAATCCATTCTGCCGGGCGCTTAGGGTCTACAATACTGATCAAGTCTTCTGAACTCGCAAAATCTACCAGCGTATTCTTATTATGCGTCATCAATACTCTGGTAGACCAGACAAAGTCGCGACCCACAATATTTCGGGTATTGATTTCTACTTCAAAACCTTTATTTTCCACCACTCCTTTATTAACCAATGCAGTGCTAAATCCAGTAACTGATGGAATAGGCAAACTCAACAATAAATCACGACTGGTTCGTACATAATAATCTAATGACACGCCAATACGGCCTCGCAAGAACGCTACATCTATTCCAGGGTTGAACTCTACCAAGCGCTCCCATCTTAATTCTGAATTTGCAATATTGATTGGGTTAAAACCTATAGGGGTCCCCCCTAAAGCAGTAGCTACTGGTGAGATTTGTCCGATATGATCATATTCTCCAATACCCGAATTGCTACCAGTAATCCCATAGCTAGCGCGTACTTTTAGTTCATCTATAATTGAACTGTTCTTAAGAAAACCTTCTTCTGAAACTCTCCAACCCACCGAGGCTGCGGGAAAGAAACCGAACTTATTATCTGGGCCAAATTTAGAACTTCCATCCCAGCGAGTACTTACCGATAGCAAGTATTTATCAGCATATGCATAATCAAGTCTTCCTAAATAAGACACCAATGCCTCCTGTGCCTCGGTGGTAGAAGCTCCAATTACATTGGCTGCAGGAATAGTTTCAATCAAATCATTTTCAAAACCTGCGGATTGTATTCCACTAAATTCCCGGTTCCACTGCTCATAAGCAAAACCACCTATGGCATTTATTGAGTGACGACCATAAGTGCGATCAAAACTCAAGGTACTCTCTGAAATAGTATGGAATTGTAACGAAGTAGAACGATTTGAAGCTGCATCTCCCGCACCGTTTCGAGTAGCTTCTACCCCAGTAAAGTCAGTGTTTCTTTTATATCTTATGTCTCCTCCAATAGATTGTTTAAAAGATAGCCCCTTCATTATTTTTGCCTTCAGATAAGCGCGAGCAAGCACTTTAGACTGGTAACGCATACGACGACGTTCCAACACTTTTGCCAAGGCATTTTGATTAGATGTAGAGCTAATACTCGTACCGCCAGAAGCCAATGGTTGTCCTGCTTCCAGGTCATAGTTATCAAACATTCGCTCCATGGCATAGTCCCCAATTCTTGCATTGGCCCAACGCCCGTTTTCTCTAAACCTATTGACATACTGAATAGAGTTTGCATCCAGGTATAAGGGCAACCAAGGGTTTTGTCTTACTGCATCGTGAATACCAATAGGAAATCGTCGTTGTGTAGTATGCGAAGCATTAAATACGGTTCCAAAAGAAATTCTTTTAGTGATTTTAGTATCGAGATTTAAGCGAAGGTTTATTTTTTCAAAGTTATCGGTTAGTAGCACTCCTTCATCATCTAAATAACTCAATGCCGCTCTGTATTTTGTATTTTTTGTTCCACCTCGGGCCGAAATAGAATGACTATGGATAGCACCTCCATCCATCATTACCTTTTCCCAATCAGTGTAAGTACCCAACTGCTGAATGTATCTCATTCTATCAGTCAATACTCCGCCATTGTTTGCTTTTACAAATTCTGCCCATTTTTCGGGGGTAGTTAATATTCCCGATCTTGGTACCGACTTAATACCAAAATAAGAGTTGTAAGAGATCTTTGCAGGTCCTTCTACCCCTTTTTTGGTCGTAATCATAATGATTCCATTGGCTCCCCGTGATCCATAGATTGCCGAAGAGGCTGCATCTTTCAACACTTCTACCGACTCTACATTATTCATATCAAGGCTAGTCAAAAAATCGGCATCAGTACCCACCACAATTCCATCTACTACGATTAAGGGATTAGAATCAAATGAAATTGACCCTTGGCCCCTAATTCTGATATTAGGCGCCTCTCCTGCTGCAGGGTTGGTCATTTGAATGTTTACCCCAGATACTTGTCCTACCAAGGCATCATCTACTCGGGCTACAGGAATTTGATCTAATTGTTTATTAGTAATTTTGGAGATAGAACCAGTCAAATGAGATTTTTTCTGCATACCATATCCTCTAACTACCAACTCTTCTAGCATTTGAGAATCTTCTTCTAAAGCCACTGACAATACAGTTTTACCATTGAGAGGTATCTCTGTAGTTTTAAATCCTACAAAGCTGAAGACCAATACAGCTTTTCCTACTTCTTGGGTAGGTACCTGAATGCTAAATTTACCATCTACACCAGTGGTAACGCCATTGCTTGTACCTTTCAATACTACATTTACCCCTGGTAATACAGCATCATCTACCGATGATCTTACTGTACCAGTGACCGATACGACATTTACTTTGTTTCCTTTTTTCTTAAAAAATGCGTGGCTATTATTATAGGAAATCAAGCAAACGAATAACATCACCAAGCCTTTAGTTAGGTTGGAATTGTAACGACTGTTTGTTATTTTTGCTAATATCATTTCTATTATGATTATAAATTTTATCAAATGCTCATCACTTCCACCTGATGAGCATTTTTCATTTAATTTTCATTCATTTCTATCAGTTCCAGTTTTTTACTGGGAATTAAAGCAGGAACACTTCCTACTTTTTCCATTACTTTTTCGTCTTTGATTTTGTACCTAAACCATGTTGACAGTTGTAGGTGCACCATCTTATATGTTATAGTAAAATTTTTCTAGTCTCATACGCAGTGTTTTTAGTTGATAATTGGGTTATTCAGGAGCCTTACATCCTTTATTGTTGCCTTTTTAAATCCTGACTATAGTCATACACATCCTTTAAGTGTATTCTCATAGCATCAGCTGCTGCTTCTGAGTTTTGCTCAATAATGTTCTCTAGAATTAAATGATGTTCCTGCAAGCCTTGCATATCTCTGCCATCTTTACAAATGTCTAATTTGTTGAACTGATGAATAATATCAGGCGTGATGATTAACATAAGAGATTTCAAAACTGCATTTTGACTAGCTTCAGCAATTTTTAAATGAAATATAAAATCTTCCTCAACTGCTCTTAAGCCCTGCTCTACCTTTGTCTCAAAAGCCAGTAGTGCTTTTTTTATTTCTACAATATTTGCCTCTGTTCGGCGAGAAGCGGCCAACTTTGCAGCTTCTGTTTCTAACAGTACCCTGGTTTCTACCAAAGATCCAAAATCAGCATTTTCAATTTTCAAAACATCTGATATTAGACCTTCCAAAGCAATCGTACCTATGCCAGCTACTACTGTCCCACTCTGGGGAATTGTCTTCAGAATCCCATAAAATTCTAACTTTTGAATAGCACTTCTTAAATTGGTTCTGCCCACCCCAAGCTTTTCTGCCAATTTGCGTTCAGATGGTAAACGATCACCAGGCTTTAGCTCTCCTGAGCTAATTAATTCTCTTATCTGGCGAATAATCCTGTCTGTTGGATTTTCAATTATTATCTGCTGGAACTTATCAAGTAAATCAAAATTTGACATAAATTTTTAGGTTTTGTAAGGCGACTTTAAATTGGTTGACCAATTTTTGATAAACCAAACGTAGCCATTTTTTTTCTCTCAGCAAAATTTTATAACAAAAAAATGACATTATAGGCTTTTATTAATAAAAATTGATTTTAGTAGGCTTACAAAACCCTATAATCCTACCTAAACTCCGAATAAGCTAATTATCCACGTCTATAAATCTATCCCAGTGGCAAACACTTACTGAGGTTTAAAAACATAAAGCACTAATAATTAGATAATTAATTAAGTAAGATTAGGAAACCGCAATTAGTACTATACATATAGCTAATTAAAATATATCGATGAAATTCATATCAAAACTTGTTTTTATCATATAATTTATAATTCTTTGAAAAACTGGTCGACCAATTACCAATTACTATTACACAAAACACAATAATCCTTGTAATATGAAAACTATCACAAAAATACCTCAAGGGAAAACTTTACCCTTTTACTATGTGATTGCAATTTTAACCCTATGTTGGTCTTGCAATCAACGTGAAGCGCCTACACCAGAACCTACCAGTATTGGTGATATTCCAGTAGCTGTCTCCAATGTTACTAATTACAACATTGTGAACTCCTGGGCATCTGACAATAGCAAGGTAGACGCAAACAATAATGCTTTTCCTGATAAATCGTATGATGGAAGTTTTAGTACTCGTTTCTCTATCAATGGAATTGGAGAACACATTACTTATGATTTAGGGAGTACTAAAAGCATTGGTACTGTACAAATTGCCTGGTATAAAGGGAATTCCAGAACAGCAACTTTCAGAATCCTTACTGGTACCAGTACAGGAAGCTTAAGTCAAGCATTTGAGGGTACTAGTAGCGGCAATACAAACAATTTGCAATCTTATAGTTTTAGTCAGCGAAATGCACGTTATGTACGTGTTGTCGGATTAGGAAACTCTGCTAATAATTGGTTAAGTATCACCGAAGCAAGAATTACTGGTAACTCTGGTAACGGTAATACAGGTACTGCTGCTGCAATTATTGGAGGCGGATGGAAGCTCAATGGATATACTGGTAGCTTAAATGTAGGGAGTAACGATAATGGATTAAATTATGCAGACAATGCCAGTACTGCCGAAAGTCATTACTTCTTTGAAAAAGATGGGTATGCGGCTTTTAGAACATACCCAGGAAATCCGACTTCAGGAGGTTCTTCTAATCCAAGATCTGAATTAAGAGAGATCATTAACGGAGGTGATGGATATTGGAATGGGAATACAAATACAGAACATTCTATGAAATGGAGATTTAAGATTGAAGACTTGCCACCTTCTGGTAAATTAGCCTTTGGCCAAATCCATGAAAGAGACAATCAGTACGATGATGTAATTCGTGTTCAAGTACAAGGGAGTGCTGGTCAAAACTCAGGCAGTGTACAATTGAGAATTCTGGGTTATGTAACGGAGGAAATCGAAGGAAGTGGTAGAACAATCAATTTCAACATGCAAATGGATACTGAGTACTACTTTGAATTAACCATGAAAAACGGAGTAGTTACCCTTTATAACCTCAACAACAGCGGCAATAGAATACAGACACTGTTTCAATCTGTTGATATAGGCAATGCAAATGAGAATTACTTCAAAGCAGGGTGTTATCTACAATCTACCCGTAGTAGTCATGCAAGCTCCAATGTTTATGGTCAGGTATTAATAAAAGACCTCACTGTAAACCCAGACAATTAATCATCTAAAATTTATTGCTTCTTTAAAAGCAATAAAATTGTGTTTAGAAGCTGTTTGAAATTACCAAACAGCTTCTTTACTCATTGTTACTTATTCACCTGTTCAATAATTTTGACTACTTGAGTTACTTTCTGGGTCAAACCAACATAATCCTCATTCTTTACCATGTCTTTCGAGATTAATTTAGAACCTATTCCTACACAGGTCACTCCTGCATCAAACCAAGCTTGGATATTCTCTTTGTCAGGACTTACTCCTCCAGTAGGCATTATATTAAGCCAAGGACAAGGACCTTTTACAGCCTTTATAAAAGCTGGTCCACCCAGTTGTCCTGCAGGAAATGCTTTTACTATATCTGCCCCTAACTCAACACCTTTAAGCATTTCAGTCAAAGTACCACAACCTGGTATCCAGGTTACTCCTCGTTGATTACATAATTTCGCCATTGCTTCACTCACCACTGGTGATACTATAAAATCTGCATCCAGCTGTATATACAAGGCAGCTGTTGGCGCATCTACGACCGACCCAATACCTAATGCCAGGTTAGGAAAATTTTTGACTGCATATAATTTTAATTCAGCAAATACCTCATGAGCCCAGGCATCACGATTCGTAAACTCAAATACTCTAGCTCCACCCTCATAGCAGGCTTTTAACACATTTTTTGCTACTTCGATAGCTGGATTATAAAATACTGGTGTGAAACCACTGCCAATCATTTTCTCTATCACTTCACTCCCCTTAAATTTTGCCATGGTATAGATTGTTTAAATCGTTTGTAAATAAGTTATCTGGAAACTCTACCTACTACCTCTCCCTCCATCAAATTTTCTACTTCTTGAACATTTACAAGATTAAAATCACCTCTAATAGTATGCTTGAGACAAGAAGCAGCCACTGCAAAATTCAATGCTCGCTGGTAATCTTTATCATACATCAATAAACCATAAATAAGCCCCCCCATAAAAGCGTCTCCTCCTCCAACACGATCTATAATATGGGTAATCTGATAAGTAGGTGCTTGATAAAGCAATCCATCATCACACAAAATACCCGATAGTGTATTATGTGAAGCATTAACAGTACGACGAATAGTAAAAACAACTTTTTTTGCCTTGGGGAAGCGATCTTTCAATTGTAGTGCGAGCGAAATGTATGCTTGTGGATCAACAAAATCCAGTTCGTCAGCAAGTTGTCCATAAGGTGTTATACCAAAGTACTTTTCAATGGATTCTTCATTCCCTAAAATCACATCGCACCCTTCTATCAATGCAGGCATTACATCTTTAGGAGCTTTTCCGTATTTCCATAATTTCTTGCGGTAATTCAAATCAGTTGACACGGTTATTCCTAACTGACTAGCTGCTTGAATAGCCTCTAAACAAACCATTGCAGCACTTTCTGAGATAGCAGGAGTAATTCCAGTCCAATGAAACCAATCTACCCCTTGAAATACTTTTTCCCAATCAATCATCCCTCTCTGGATAGTTGCTAGAGCCGAATGTTCTCGGTCATAAATCACTTTACTCCCTCTACTTACGGCACCTGTTTCCAAAAAATAAAGTCCTAAACGACTACCTCCCCTAATGATATCACTCGTATCTAACCCATGCTTTCTTAAGTACATGAGTGCTGCATCTCCTAACTCATTGTCCGGTAAACGTGTAATAAACTTAGGGTGTAAACCAAAATTTGCAAGAGAAGCAGCTACATTAGCTTCTCCTCCTCCATACACTGCTTCAAAATAATTTGCTTGTGAAATTCTTAAATAATCTGGTGCGGCAAGGCGCAACATTAATTCTCCAAACGTAACGATCTTCTTCATATTAGGTATAATTTCATCTTGTTCAACCAAGATTTATTCATTGCATAGGTCAGCTGTTTTCCTCCGCAACTGATTGCAACATAAGAAGATAATTTTGTGTTTTAAAGATCTGTAGTCCTGCAAACGTTACCGAAAACGTTTGCAAAGAATTTTATTTGGTAAAAACTTGAGATAAGTTGTTAAAAACTGAATAGTTTAATTATAAAGTGGATTGTCGTATGGTAAGCTTGGATGGCAATGTGAGATGCTGATATGAATATTCTTCCTGATTTATTTGTTTCAAAATAAGTCGAGCAGCTAACTCTCCCATTTCAAATTGTGGTTGAACAATAGTGCTCAATGCTGGCTCAATAATTTCCCCCATAGGATTATTATTAAAGCCAATAATGGAAACCTGATCAGGAATCTTTACCTGAATCGATTTTAAAAAACGCATAGCACCAATTGCTGCTCGATCGTTTACCGCAAATATAGCGTCTGGTCTCTCTTCTAAGTTCCAAAAAGTCTTGGTACAGGTCTCTCCTCCCTCCTGAGTATACCCTCCATACTGTATTAATTTCTCATGAATATTTATCTCATGCTTTTTGAGTGCCTCTAAATACCCATTAAGTCTTTGTTCAGTAATGGCTTGACCTTTCGGTCCAGCAATATGCGCAATACGTTGATACCCTTTATGGATTAAGTATTCAACAGCTTCAAAGGATGCATCATAATTGTTTGTCGTAATAGTGCTAGCTGGAACTTGGGCGACAACCCGATCTATGAGGATTAAAGGCACATTTTTTCGGTGAACAAAATCAAAATGTTCATAACGATTTGTTTCTACCGAAAGAGCTACTAATAACCCGTCTACTCTACTATTTATCAGATGTCTAGTAATTGCTTGCTCTTTTTCCAGCGATTCATCAGAAACACATATCAATACATTATATCCAGCTTTGTAAGCTACAGTCTGTATTCCATCAATCACTTGAGAGAAAAAATAATTGGCTATTTCAGGAACAATTACACCAATAGCATTAGTCTTATGGCTACGCAAACCTGAAGCTATGGGGTTTTTCTGGAATTCAACCTCCTCTGCAAACTGTTGTACTTTTTTTTTGGTAGCCTCATTTACATCTGGATGGTTACGCAAAGCTCTCGAGACAGTAGATACTGATAAGTTTAATGCTTTTGCCAGGTCCTTAAGTGTGTATTGTTCTCCTTTCATCGCTAGGATGAATATAATGAGATGTGGTCAATTAATAAATCTTATTGTGAGAATTATTCGAACAGAAATGTAGAATTAGGCTATGAAAAACTATACTCTCATACAATGCCAAAAGCCCCCATTACAATGAAGTAATGAGGGCTCAATATTGGGCCGGCAGCGACCTACTCTTCCACATTTGATTGTAGTACCATCGGCGCAATGGGGCTTAACTGCTCTGTTCGGAATGGGAAGAGGTGAACACCC
>MLAY01000035.1 GCA_001890965.1 marine bacterium AO1-C
GGAACCTGGACAGTTGTTACGGGACCAGGTACCATTGATGCAGGACAAGCTAACAATCCAAATGCTACGGTAAGTAATCTAAGCACGACTACCGCAACTACTTTCCGTTGGACAAGTAGTAATGGGGCTTGTGCTAAT
Source organism: marine bacterium AO1-C (assembly GCA_001890965.1). Lineage (GTDB taxonomy): Bacteria > Bacteroidota > Bacteroidia > Cytophagales > Microscillaceae > Microscilla. Next base: position 139 of record MLAY01000035.1, read on the forward strand.
TCGACTGATGATGTCACCATTACTGTAAACGCAAACCCTACAACGGCAGCAGCAGGAGCAGATCAGACCCTTTGTAATGTAACTACCGCTACATTAGCCGCTACTCCTGCAGCTATTGGAACAGGCACCTGGACCGTACTCTCTGGCCCAGGTACTATTGCCGCAGTAGATTTGAATAATCCTAACGCGACCGTAAGTAATTTGAGTACCATTACAGCTACTACCTTACGCTGGACTACAAGTAATGGCGTGTGTGCCAATTCTACCGATGATGTAGTGATAACCGTCAACGCTTTGCCAACCACCGCAGTAGCAGGTGCAGACCAGACGCTTTGTAATGTAACTACCGCTACATTAGCTGCTACCTCAGTGACCTCTGGAACTGGAACCTGGACAGTTGTTGCGGGACCAGGTACCATTGATGCAGGACAGGCTAACAATCCAAATGCCACGGTGAGTAATTTGAGTGCTACTACTACTACCACTTTCCGTTGGACTACAAGCAATGGCGTGTGTGCCAACTCTACCGATGATGTAGTCATCACTGTCAATGCACTGCCTAGTACTTCGGTAGCAGGAGTAAATCAAGATTTATGTAATGTAACGCTTACCACAATGGCCGCCAATGCTCCAGCTTCGGGGACTGGTACCTGGATCAAAGTGTCTGGGCCAGGGGTTATTGCTGCCGCAGAACTTAATAACCCGAATGCGCAAGTAACCGGTTTGACCCCAGGTAGTACGACTCGCTTTCAGTGGTCTATTGCCAATGGAACTTGTACCGCTTCGGTGAGTACCGTTGATATTACTGTCAATGCAAACCCAACTACGGCCAACGCAGGAGCAGATCAAACATTATGTAATGTCACTAGCACTACATTAACTGCTAATAACATTACTTCAGGGATTGGAACCTGGACAATTGTCTCTGGACCAGGTACTATTGCTGCTGGACAATTAAATAACCCCGCAGCCACAGTAAGTAATTTGAGCGCTGCAACTCCAACTACTTTACGCTGGACAAGTAGTAATGGAAGTTGCCCAACTTCTACCGATGATGTAATCATTACTGTCAATGATTTACCAACTACCGCAGTAGCAGGAGCAGATCAAACCCTTTGTAATGTAACTACCGCTACATTAGCCGCCACCCCAGTGACCTCTGGAACGGGAACCTGGACAGTTGTTACGGGACCAGGTACTATTGATGCAGGGCAAGCTAACAATCCGAATGCCACAGTAAGTAATTTAAGTGCTACTATGGCTACCACTTTCCGTTGGACAAGTAGTAATGGAAGTTGCCCAACTTCTACCGATGAGGTAGTAATTACGGTCAATGCATTGCCAACTACCGCAGTAGCCGGGACAGATCAAACCTTATGTAATGTAACTACGGCGACATTAGCCGCTACCCCAGCAACTACTGGAACTGGAACTTGGACAGTGGTTACGGGGCCAGGTACTATTGATGCAGGACAGGCTAACAATCCAAATGCCACGGTAAGTAATCTAAGCACGACTACCACAACTACCTTCCGTTGGACTACAAGCAATGGCGTGTGTGCCAATTCTACTGATGATGTAGTCATTACTGTTAATGCTTTGCCTACCACCGCAGTGGCTGGTGCAGATCAAACCCTTTGTAATGTAACTACCGCTACATTAGCCGCCACCCCAGCGACCTCTGGAACGGGAACGTGGACGGTTGTTACTGGGCCAGGTACCATTGATGCTGGACAAGCTAACAACCCGAATGCAACCGTAAGTAACTTGAGTGCTACTACGACCACTACCTTCCGTTGGACCACAAGCAATGGCGTGTGTGCCAACTCTACCGATGATGTAGTCATTACGGTCAATGCTTTGCCAACTACCGCAGTAGCTGGGGCAGATCAAACCTTATGTAATGTAACCACCGCTACATTAGCCGCTACCCCAGCGACCTCTGGAAC
>MLAY01000036.1 GCA_001890965.1 marine bacterium AO1-C
GCCAATGTATACGATAATAGTATGGTGACAAATTTGAAAAACTATCTGGATGCTGTTCCGAATGGTGATTATGTGCTATTGATTAGTAGAGGAAATGTGGCTTTTAGCAGTTGGGATGCTTCCATTAAAACCGCAGTACAAAGTCTTGGGGCAAATCTAGCAGTGCTTAACAGTTTACAGGATGGACATCCTTATATTCTTTTGGGACAAAAAGGAGGAACTGCTTTACAAGAGGTCGCTTCTAACAAACTTACAGGACAAAATGCTGAAAAGATTGTGCTGGATTACAATTTTGTACGCAGTACCTCTTCTGGGGAGATTACTTCATTGCCCATTGGTCCAGCGAAGAATTGGGGGAAACTGTTTGGTAAAATGGCCTCCGATGCCAATGATATCATCACCTATCAAATCATTGGTATTGATAATACAGGTAAAGAAGTACCCGTTTTTTCTCAGCAAGCTGCTTTGCCAAGCGAGCTTGATCTGCAAAATGTATTGAATGCGACGACTTTTCCTACCATTAGATTGAAACTGATTGTACAGGATACCATTGATTTTACACCAGCCCAATTAGAACGTTGGATGGTGACCTATGAATCACTACCCACACCAGAGGGGTTGATTGATGTAGATGCGGTGGGACAGGCTACTTACAATGTGGCTGATAGACCAGAGGGTGAGCCACTTACTTTATCGTTTGCTTATCGAAATATTTCTAATGTAGCTTTTGCCAGTGATTCATTATGGGTAAGGTTTGTACTGACCAATAATAACCAGGAGGTTTTGAGGGATTCGGTAAAAATACTTGCACCAGGAGCCAAGGAGGTAGTAAAGTTTGATAAAACGATCACTACCTTGAATCGAGTGGGAGCCAATGCCTTGACGGTGTATGTAAACCCGCGGATCGTTCCCGAGTTATATTATGAAAACAATATCTTTCAGGTGAACTTCAATGTGTTGCCGGATAATGCCAATCCAATCTTAGAGGTTTCATTTGATGGGCGTCAGATTATGGATGGGGAGATTGTTTCCCCTAGTCCTGTGATCAATGTACGCCTAAAAGATGAAAATCAATACAAAGTTTTGCAAGATACCTCCGCGATAAATATTGCCCTCAAATCTTGTGAAAACTGTGAGTATCAGGCAATTCAGTTTAGTGATCCCAATGTACAGTGGAATACTAGCCCCACACAAACCGATGTAGAGTTTCATCCAAAGAATCTGGCCAATGGGAAGTATACGCTTCGGGTACAAGGGCGAGATGCTTCTAATAACCTGGCGGGTACCCAACCTTACACGATCAATTTTGAGGTGATCAATGAATCCACGGTCACAAACGTTTTTCCTTATCCCAATCCATTTTCCACTAAAACTCAATTTGTGTTTACTTTGACAGGAAGTCAGATTCCAGATGAGATGAAAATTCAAATTATGACGGTTACTGGCAAAGTGGTGAGAGAAATTACTCAGGATGAGTTGGGGCCTATCGTGATTGGGAATAACCGCACGAAATATTTTTGGGATGGTAGAGATGAATACGGAGATGTGTTGGCGAATGGTTTATATCTTTACAGGGTTATTATGAAAGTGAATGGACAGGCCATTGAGCAGCGAAAAACGAGTGCTGATAAGGCTTTTAAAAATGGTTTTGGAAAGCTTTATATACTAAGGTAGAT
>MLAY01000037.1 GCA_001890965.1 marine bacterium AO1-C
CAATGCTGTCAACTTAGGACTGTATTATATTTTTAAATAGATATCATAGTGCCCCATTTTTTCTGTTCCTGTTGATATGACATTTATCGGGTAATAATTGAAGAATAAATGCTTGATAATTTGTACACTTTTAATGATCGGGCGCAATTATCCTGTGCTATAGCTATAAAGCACTTTTTTTTGCAAAATGATATTTTCGCCTACTCCGCCTTAACTTCCAGCGTGGAAATGACCGTCCTTTGATGATGGCTACCCTGTTTTTTTTGATGCGTTGCCTAAGTAGGTTTAGTTGTTGAGGAAGGTTCTGAGGATTTGATAGTAATATGGGGATTCTATTTTTTAAAATACCAATCGCAGTGTTTTTATTAATCTTATAGATGTGTTTATTTTTTTTGATCGCTTGTTCCTTATCAAGTTCTTCTTGGGCCTCCTGTATGAGTATTTGTGAAAGGTTAGCAGTGAGTAAACTCGCATAACAATCTTGCAGTATCCCTTCGGTGGTCTTAGAAGAAAAGTTTTCAAGTTGCATTTTTTCCTTCAGGAAACTGTAAAATGTTTCCACTCCCCATCTAAGTTGATATAGCTCAGATAATTGTTCTATACTAAAGTCAGTGTTTGTCAAAAGATATTTATATCCTCCTGATTTCAATAAAACTCTTACAATACGTAACTCAAGCCCTTCTATATGTTTACTTTCTTTAGTCCGTCCATCTTTATACCAACTACGAGGAGATAAATAGAGCTTTTGTTCTGTTAGCCCTGAGGCAACGAATGCCTTGGTTTCTTTGCAAAAACTAGCTTTGCAACGAATGACAAAAGCAGCACTATCCAAGTCCAGATGTTTACATAAGTCAAAAGAGGGATAGCCCCGATCCATCAAATACAAGGGGACAAAGTCAGTAAGGAGGTCCATTGACTTGAATCGTTGATAGAGGGCAAAAAAATGACGGCGTTCCCCTATCGAAAGACTTGTGAACTTTCCTCCAAGTATAATTTCATTCATTAAATCATAAACCACCGATAACCGCCCCATCACCATGCCTTTGGAACCCTTATTTTTGCTATAACCAAAATGATTGGCTAATTCCTCACGATCAGGAAGTTGCACCTTGCTACCATCCACGCCTAACAAGAGATATCTATCTTTATACAGTTTGATGTCATCCTTCCTGGCATAGTAACCCTTTACAAATTCTTCCTGTAATTCAATAAAAGCCGTATGTAAGAGGTTTTGACGTGCTTGACTAAAAGCCTGCTTGCTAATAATGGCTGGTAAACCAATAATATCCAAGAAAGTAGATAATTCTACGCTGAGGCTTAAAACAAGACGATTAATTTGAAGAACAAGTAAATCCACAAAACTTAATACTCGTTTACGGGTAAAGTAGCGAGAAAAGCGACGATGACGTTCCTTAAATGGTTCTTCTTGCATAATCGTAGCCAATCTTGTGAATATTAATGCTGAGTATTTTTCATCATCCGAAGACTGCAAAACGATTAAATATAACAAATAATCAAGATAGTTATACCTAAAAGTTGATACTAATTGTTAAGTTGACAGCATTGC
>MLAY01000038.1 GCA_001890965.1 marine bacterium AO1-C
CTTCCCATTCCGAACAGAGCAGTTAAGCCCCATTGCGCCGATGGTACTACAATCAAATGTGGAAGAGTAGGTCGCTGCCGGCCCAATATTGAGCCCTCATTACTTCATTGTAATGGGGGCTTTTGGCGTTGTATAGAATTATACTCTACAATTTGATATACAAATAAAAAGAAGAGCCTACCTAGATTTTGTAACGTTAACTAATACAGATTTTCATCTAATAAACTACTGCTCTGAAGCTCTTTAGTATCCACACATAGAGATTCCCGATAACAATGGTTACTCGGGAATCTCTGTCTTGCACTATAATAAAACCGAAAACTTATCTCGATTTTTAGAACGTTGGTAGAAATAGTTGCTTTTGTTCACTACTATCATAAAAGTATAAAGTGAGTTATTTATAATTGAAGATCAAGACGACATTCATAATGTTAAAAGTGAAAATATTACTTTCTGCTTTATCATATTCTTTTATTACCAGCCAAACTATTGCATAAGATGCATGAAGGTTCTTCTTTGAATGAGTTAATTATTAGATTCAATATACTTGTATGTAAAGAGAGGTGAGGTGTCTAAGGGTAGAAATATAAATGACTTTTTTAAATTCAAGACTGGGAAAATATCTCACATATTTGGATATAGCTAACCAGTTTATAAAACTAGTATACTAAGTAGAAAGTTCTTTTGTAACTTGTTGATTTTTAGGCGTTATAATGATATTTATGATTTAATATACTAGATTAGTTTTTAAGAGTGTTGTAGGTAATTAATAAAATTAATCGAGAATTTTCTCGAAAGGTGTTGTTTCTTAAAATAAAAAGTTTCACCTTTGCACTCCCAATCACGAAAGGTGTTGGAGATTAGTAATTGAAAAGGTAAGGTTAGCGACTTAAAGAGGGTCGTTATTTTTTTGCTCCATATTTTTGGAGTTAAGAAAAAAAGCTTTTACCTTTGCATCCGCTAATTCAGAAAGCGAGTTAGTTGTTATTAATTGAAGTGATGATTGTGAGGTTTTAGAGAGTAACTTTAAGATAAAAAAGTTACTAATTTTTTTACCCTTAGTTTGGTAATTAAAAATAAAACTTCTACCTTTGCAATCCTAAATTCAAACAATGGTTTGAGTTTCTTTTGAATTCTTAATAAAAGTTTTGAGTTTAGCTTGTTTTGAGTATTGTTTTAGAATAATGTTTTTTAAAGCGAGTGTTTTTCAGAATTAACTTCTAAATTTTAAAAATTATTTTTTAAAAATTGTTTGGAAGTTAGGAAACAAATTCAGACTTTTGCACTCCCAATTTCTTAGTTGCTTTGTTTGGTTTTCGGAGCGACAATTTTTGAGGAAAAAATAATAAGAAAATGTTTGGGAAATGTGAATTGATCTGCTACCTTTGCAATCCATTTCACGAAAAGAAATCAAGTTTTTATTTATTAGAATATATATAGCGGGCAAAAACGTTGCCAGTTACAGTTATCTGCGAATGAGCGGATAAAAAGTTCTTTGAAAAGATGTAGAGCAAATGCAGCATTAAACCACTTGTCTCTTTTG
>MLAY01000013.1 GCA_001890965.1 marine bacterium AO1-C
TGGCTTATCTTTTTTATGTTTCTGGATAAAATCCTCTAACAAGAGTTCAAACATTTCAGCATTCATTGCTTGCTCGTACTCATAAAAAGTATTGGTGAGGTCTCTTTTTACAAAACCAAGTATATTCAATAGATTCCCTCTTTGGGAAGGTAGATGATAGCTTTGCCCTGGTGGTTGCCAACCATACATACTTTGAGGATTGAAGTGAAAACTAGCCTCATCACTGAAATATAAATCAAGCCTTCCCTGTTGATCCAAACGGCTTAATGCTTGAAGTTCTTGCTGGAAAAATCTAAACATCATTTCGTCACGCTCTTTGTGAAGTGAGTTTCTAATCCTTCGCCAAGTCCAGCCTTTTTTTTAAATAGCGCCGCAAAATATCAGGCTTGGTCTCTATTTGATGTTGTTCTCTAAGCAGGGCAACTACTTGTGCCAAGTTTTGAGGATGTGATGCTACGAGGGCTAGAATGAGTGATTCATCATAAGCTTCTAAACTACCTACTCTCCCAATGCGAGGCTCATCAAATAAAGCTTGGAGCCCAGCTGATTCATAGAGGTTAAACCAACCATGAATAGTCATTGAATTGACGGAGAGTTGCTGGCTTAAAGCCGGAATACTTACTCTATGCTTCACATTAAGGTAAACCGCTGTAAAACGAAGACGTTCGCGGGCAAGTAAATCGGTACGACGAAATATAGACATCAGTTCATATTCTACTGATGGTTCAAAGGCGGATAAATAGCGCATAAAAGGTCGATAATTGTGAAATTGTAATTTACAAAGCTTTTTATAATTTTATACTTGATGACTACTTAAATTTTAAAATCGCTCGTTTAGTCAAAATACTCAATCTTTCTCTCCAGTATACTTGTGGGAATTTGGTTCTCAAAAATTGTTTTTTTTATCCAATTCCCCTGTTTATCATACTTATACTTGGTTTGGATAATTCTCTTAACCTCGTTTGCTCCGTTTAACTCAGTTCGCTCAATTTCATTTTCTCTATCATCAAATCTGAAAGATGATTTGCTAACCATTGCCTGATCTTGATTGAGTATAGTAATTTTGCTGCTTTTTTCAGCCTCATTGTACTCGTGAATCCATTGTTGACTTCGCCCACTGTGATCGAGTATGTGTCGCCCAATCAATTTGTTTTTTGAGTTAAAAGTAAAGCGATGTTTATAAGACCAGGCATTATCATTTCCCTTGAATACCCGCATCTCTTTAAGCTTATGTTGTGAGCTGTAGGAGTATAAAATCTTGTGCGTGAGATTATTATGTTTATCATAGCCATATTCAGCTGTCTTGTTGCTATATCTGTCATATTTATAAATCGTTTTCTTAGAAACCTTTCCATTACTAATAGTTCTGACTTCAACATTATTATCCTGCTGATCATAAGTGTATTGTTGACGTTGAAAGATTGTACCATTGGGCTTTGTTTTTCGTTCGTTGATAATATTTCCGATACTATTAAATGCTTCATAAGCTATAAGTCCAGTTTGAGATTTCTTCCTTATTTCACCTTTTACTTGTGTTACACTATATGTAGTAGTAGTAACAGATTTTACCTTTCCTTTGAGCTTTTTTGTCAGCAGGGTATTTTTTTTTGATGCCTTCTGGAATGAATAACCAAAAGATACTGTGAATAATACTAGACAAAAAGTAATTGTTTTGAACATAAGACGTATTGATTTGACCTGAAGATATTGAGTGCTGGAATGAATTGATTGGGTTTGGGAATATAATTAAAATTAGAGTTTCTTACTATTACAGGACAGCGTGGAGTTACATTCATAGTGATCTTATTGATGCATTTGATTTTTCCTGACTTATCTTTGGAAACATTTATAAATAGATCTGGTAGTATAGTATTAACCTTAGTTTCAGTAGATACCAATGGAGTTTGAAGATTTTTATAAACAGTATGCCGAAGTAGAAAATGTTAGCACACTTACCGATATCGTTCTAGAGGCTTTTAGCGAGTCACTTTCTCCTGCGATTTATGAGCAGTATGATGTGGTAAGCATAGTACTGAATTTTTTGAGCGATCATGAAGATTCCAAAAAATACCAGCAAATTGAAGCTTTTTATCAAGTATTGATGGAGCATAACCAAACGCTATTTCTGGAAACGAAAGACTATTTTGTAGAAGCTTTGGTGAAGTATTATTGTTTTCAGGGAAACCGTGACAAAGTGCTCAGCTATTTGCAAGATCTTTTGAGTTTTGGGTATCAAAACTATGATATCATGCTGCTTACGCTTTATCACGCGTTGTTTTATGGCTATACCGAAACAGTAGACGAGCTGATAGAACACTTGTTTGTAAAGGTGCAAAACGATGAAAATCTGATGGAGGGGGCTACCGTTGATTTTACTTTGTTTAAGTTTAGCATCGAGCTGGAAAAGCTCTACAAGGAACAAGGCCAATCTGCTGATAAACTTGACTGGCAGCCTTTTAGAGAAAAAATGGCCAAATACGATTTTGACTTAGTCGAGGAATTTCGTCAGGTAGTAGACAGAGGATTGGTATATAAAGGGGACAATGTGCGCGAAGACTTGCTGAATACCTTTCCCGAGAACAAACAAGCAATCTTAGGCACACTTCAGTTGGTGTTTATGAAGTACATTCATCAGCAAGGGTGTTCTTTTGTGGTAAGTGCCATGACCTGGAATTCTTTGCTGGAATATTGGGTAGACAACAAAGCCAAAAACTGGGAAACCTTTTTTCAGTTTGAGCAGGAAAGATTTACGGACTTTCTGCGAGATAAGGGTGGAGTGGTGATGGACTATCGCCATATGATGGCCAATATATTATGGGGAAGCGCTTATGTGGTAGAGTTTTTACGCGCTATTCATGTATTTGATGAAGCGCTTTACCAAGCCCAGACACAGCAAATAGAAGCAGTGAAGCAAAACTTTAGAGAAGCCTATAATGTCGATTTATGGCAATATAGTTTTGTGTTAAACTGTACTACGCCTACTAGTGAACTGGCCGCTGCTCAGGAACAAGAAAAGGTATTGTTTGCAGATGCTTTTCAATTAACCAAAGAGGAGCAAGGTGATGTACTTTTTGGTAATATAAAAGATTTTGGACTCAATAAACCCACCAATCTTTTTGCCGATAGTGGTTTTGATTTGCCACCGCTCAAACCCTCGAAACCCACAAGACGCACTCATAGCTATAAAAGAAACGAGCGAGTAACGGTTCGTTACAATGATGGTACTGTTAAAGAAAACGTGAAGTTCAAAACCATCCAAGACGATTTTGAACTCGGGGAGTGTGAGATGGTTTAATACTGAGGATATATTTTTGAAAGACAAAGTAGTTTCAGGCTTTGTGAATCAATGAATCTTTCGCTATCAAATAGATTGTTTAAAATTAGCCTTATTGAACTTTGATTTCACCTTATAGTTTCGGGAAGATCATTGTATTTTTTACTAATACCTAATTCGAGGAATAATGAAGTTTGACTAAAGCAGACTAAAATTCCGGCATTTAGTATGTCGTCGTTAAGAATTTAAAGAATGTAGCTGTCCCAAAGGGCAAATGATCACCTGTTTGAGCGAAGCGAGTTTGAGCATTTGAAGCGTAATGGAATAAATTCAGACGGACAGACTGGAGCCGGCGGCGTTTTTGGTTACTTTTTTAGCTGGAGAAAAAAGTAACGAATTAATGATAGCCAAGGTCTTGAATATCAATGGTGAACTAAAAATAATAGACATTTAAAAGTTCTGGTTCTAATGCGAAATAGAAGAATAGCTTCTTAATTATTAAACACTTGATGTGTCAGGTTTTCAAAATCTGACACATCAAAAAATCTTACTTAGCCTTTAAAACCGACAACATCGTCTGACTCTTAATTTCGGTTTCTTTCCATTCTTTTTCGGGCATAGAATCTTCGGTAATACCAGCACCTGCGTATAAAATAGCTTGCTTGCCTGCGATTTGCATACAACGCAGGTTTACAAAAATATGACTTGCTTGTTCAATGTTTACCGGACCTATAAAACCACTATAAAAATCTCGATTATAGCCTTCATTTTTGAGAATAAACTCCATAGAAGCTGCCTTGGGCATGCCACATACTGCCGAAGTAGGGTGTAGGAGATCTAGCATGACGGTGCCCAATTCAGGAAAGTTAACATCTTGCATATCTACCCGAAAGCGAGTACATAAATGCACCAGGTTTCCAGCAATCACAGTTTTTGGCCCTTCTTCTTCAAACTCCCGCAAACGAATTTTCTTAAAACAATTGATAATATAACGGCTCACCATTGCTTGCTCCTCGATTTCTTTTTGCATCCACGCCGTATGACTAAGCGGAATGTCGGCATTGTATTGCTGGGTACCCGCCAAAGCAATGGTGCGAAAATGTTGGTGTTCGTCGGTGCTAATGAGAGTTTCGGGAGTGGCTCCCATCCAGGTACCCACCTGAGGAATGTATACCAAATAAGTAAGCGCATTGGCGTAGGTTTGGCAGAGCTGCATAAAAGTTTGCACATAATCGAAGCTATCGGGCAAATCAACCGCTTTGGCTCGTGAGAGCACCACCTTTTTAAAATCACCAGATTTAATAGCTTCCACTCCTTTTTGCACCAATTGGGTATAGTCGGCCTCAGTGGCAAGGTGTAGATTATCTACAGAAGAGGGGGGAGGAGTAGTTTTGGAAGCAGGAGCGTCGCCTTCTAGTGCCTGTTCAAAGGTTTCTAAAAAGCGTTGTTGATATTGTAAGATTTGCTCATCGAGTTGTTGGGGAGGTGTAAGGTATTGAATATTGTCGAGCGCAGTAGAGAAGTATACATCAGCATTTAAGAAATATGTTTCTTTTAATTCTGGATTGAGAAAACGACTAAAGGCAAACCCTGGGCGACTTTCTTCCAGGTCTATTTTCATTTGTCGAGCCTGTCCACTCAAGTCAATCACTACGTTTTTGATGTCGTCTTGCGGCAAGCGCCAAATGGCAATGGGTAAATCATGGGCCAATGCTGCCTGAAAAAAACTTTGAAATTGCTTTAAATCAGTAGCGGTTTTCAAAGTTTGATTAAATGCCTTTCTTCTCATATATGCTAGTAACGAAATATATTATACCTGATAAACTACTTACTTGCTGGTTTTTTTATTTCCCGAACCGCCATCGTAATGCGACTGGTACATACCAATTTTCCTTCTTCGTTGGTAATATTTATTTGCCAAACATGGGTACTGCGACCAATATGCAGAGGAGTAGCCTTGCCATATACGTAGCCCTCTCGTACGCCCCTAATGTGATTGGCGTTAATTTCCAGCCCTACGCAAAAATATTTGGTAGTGTCCACTGCCAGGGTTGCACCAATACTGCCTAAAGTTTCGGCCAGTACTACCGAAGCCCCTCCGTGCAATAAACCCATCGGTTGGTGTGTACGTTTGTCTACGGGCATTTTGCCACACAAATAATCTTTGCCAACCTCGGTAATTTCGATACCAACATGGCCTACCATGTGGTTTTTGCTACCTTGGTTCAATATTTCGGGAGTAACATCAGTATTTAGCATAAAAAATTGTAATCTTGTGATTTAGCAACAAGATGAAATTGTCGGGCTATGGTCAAACTCCTGTAAGCCTGTTGGTTTTATCTTGCGACTTTTTAAACATCATGAAAAAACAGAATGTTCTGTAAGGGCGATAAAATTAGATAAAATTGAAAACAAAAAAAATATACTTAGTTCGACACGGACAAACCGAATACAATCTCCACGGTATAGTGCAAGGTAGTGGGGTAGATTCAGATTTAAATGCAACCGGCCAACGTCAGGCGGAACTTTTTTTTGATATGTATCAATCAGTAAACTTTGATAAAGTATACACTTCCCGACTCAAGCGCAGTATTCAGTCGGTACAGAAGTTTATTGACAAAGGCATACCAGTAGAACACTATGAGGGACTCAACGAAATAGATTGGGGTACTCGCGAAGGCAAAAAAATCTCAGAAGAGGACGATGCCTATTATCACGAATTGGTACGCCGCTGGGGCGAAGGAGAAATAGAAACACCCATTGAAGGAGGTGAGAGCCCAGTGATGGTACAAAATCGTCAAAAACCAGTACTGGATAAAATCTTATCAAGAGAAGACGAAAAAACAATCTTGATTTGTATGCATGGGCGGGCTATGCGTATATTTTTATCGCTGATGCTCAATTATCCTTTGAAGGAAATGGACAAGTTTAGTCATACCAATCTTTGTTTGTATGAACTAACCTACACGGGAAGCATGTTTACCATAGATCGTTTTTGTGACACTACACATTTGAAGGAAATGGAGGTTTAGATCTACTTAGCAACTCTAGCTTGTACTATTTGCTGAAAGCTTTCCCGATAGGTTTTACCAATCGGAATGTATTGTTGCCTGATCTTTACTTGATGTTTTTCTATCATAGCAATATGTTGGAAAGACACTATGAAAGACTTGTGGATTTTGATGAATTTTTGATCAGGCAAAAGCTCCATTACTTCTTTCATTGAAAATAACGAAAGTACTTCCTGAGTTTCAGTCACAAATTTTACATAGTTTCCAGTACTTTCTACATAAAGCAGTTCATCAAGGTAGAGCTGGTGAATTTGGGTACCACTTTTAACCAAAATGGTCGTATCATTTGACTCAGTAATGGGGGGAGAAGGTGCGGTTTCTTTAGATGATGATAACTGTAGGTAATGCTGGGCCTTGTTGACGGCTTTGAGGAAACTTTCAAACTCTATAGGCTTCAGCAGGTAGTCTACAGTGTAAAAATCATACCCTTGCAAGGCATACTCAGGATAAGCAGTGGTAAAAATAACGGCAGGTTGTTGGGTAATGGTTTTGAGTAACTGCAACCCATTGATATCGGGCATATTAATATCTAAAAAGAGCAGGTCTACCTCGTTTTGCTGTAAAAAAGCCATCGCCTCAATGGCATTCTCAAAACAAGCTACCAGCTCAATATAGGGTATTTTCTGACTATGGTGACGAATAACTTCCAGGGCCATAAATTCGTCGTCTATGGCCACGCTCTTGATCTTATTCATGAACAACGGGTTGGGTTAAATACAAAGATAAAATAACCTGGAAAACTTCCTCTCCTGGAACAATATCCAGTACGTGTTGATCGGGATACAATAATTCCAAACGACGCTGGGTGTTTTGCAATCCTAATCCAGAGGCTTCTTTAATGGGTTGCTCTCCTCCATAAGGATTGATTGTATTGCTTATCTCAAATTTGAGCCATTGTTGTTCTGCCTTAAGACGAATGTCTATGGTTGGTGTCTTATTTTTACTAATGCCATGTTTAAAGGCATTCTCTACAAAGCTAATCAACAACATGGGAGCAATTACATATTCATCAGGGTGATCGATGTCTACTTCTACATTGATTTGAGGAATTTTCGACTTTCCACTAAATCGCTGCTTTTGCAACTCTATATAATTTTCAATATAGTTAAGTTCCTTCTCCAGGGCAATCACACTTACATTGCTTTCATAGAGCATATAACGTAGCAAATTTGAGAGCTTGGCTATGCCTTTAGCGGTTCGCTCAGAACCATCACTAAGTGCCGATGCATACAAATTATTAAGGGTATTGAACAAAAAATGAGGGTTGATTTGCGACTTCAGGAATTTGAGTTCAGTTTGTAGTTTCTCTTCTATTAGCAATCGCTTTTCTTTTTCATACTTTACCCAATCCTGAGTAAAACGAGCGCCAAAAGACACTACCAAAACCACCAAATATATAGGAGGTTGCATCGCTACTAATCGCATAAAATGATCGGGGGGATGGGTATCGGCTGGTTCGGTTTGAGGGATCATTTCAACCAAAAAATAATCTGCCCCCACCTCTAAACCATAACACATGACTACAAAAGCGATCAGATAAGCTACATAATCAAGGTAACGTTTCTTCTTAAGAAAACTGACAATCAGGAAGTTGGCATTGCTATAAAATAACAAGGCCTTGAACAAATTGCCCACCAACAAAGGAATCAAGAATTGTAGGTCGTAGTATTTATGATCCTGAAAGATGCTATTTTGGTCGTCAAAGGTAAGCCGACTATAAGATGCACTGAAATAAAAATAAGAAATGGCCAGCCAAAATAAGGTATGAAAAGCAACGGTAATTACTTGGTCTGGCTTTAAATCTTTGAACTTTATCATGGGTTATGTATTGAATCGTATCGAAGTTACTCAAAAAAACTTGAGTGACTGATGGTTTTTGATAAAGGTGCAGCTTTTTTACAGCAAAGTAGTTTTAATATTGACCAAAGCGTGCATCAATTAAATCAGGCCTTATATCCATTATATCACTCCCTTGCTACATTTCATTTTCGAGGTTGGTAAGGAATCTCTTTCTTACATCATTATTAAGAGCTTGTTTAAAATTCACCTATTAGGTCTTTTAAGCGATATTTCCGCTCATATATTATTCAATTTATCGTCAATAGCGCTGCTATTCACTCAAAAATTTAACGCATCTGAGCAAAAACCGAGACCCGAAGGGCGAGCTCTGCCTTTTGGCTAATCTCATCATAAAACCTTCTAAATCCAAAAATTTAAACAAGCTCTAAGGTGAAATTACCGAAACCATATAATTCAAGTAATACATTATGAGAAAATTAATTATTTCAACAATTAGTTTGTTGAGCATTTTACTTTTAAATACGCCCTCCATATCAGCCCAAACCAAGGCAGCAATGATTGAAAAGTACCTCAATAAGGCTTCTAAAGAAGGGTTTAGGGGCGTGGTATTAGTGGCTCAAAAAGGCAAAATCATTTTTAGTAAAGGCTACGGAATGGCCAATCTGGAAAAAGGCTTTGCGTATCATCAAAATTCAGTATTTAGTATTGGCTCTATTACTAAGCAATTTACTGGAGCAGCTATTATGAAGCTGGAAATGGAAGGTAAACTCAAAACGAGTGACAAAATGAGCAAATACTTGCCGAATGTGCCTGCTGGAATGCAAAAAATCACTTTACAGCACTTACTCACTCACAGTGCAGGCTTGCCAGGGGGCATAGGGCCCGATAGTGAACTGATTGATGCGCCAACTTACTTGAAAAAGGTATATGCCAAACCACTCAAAAAATCTTTTGGGTCATTTTCATATAGCAATACAGGGTATAGTCTACTGGCAATGATTATAGAAAAAGTAAGTGGGATGTCTTACGAAAAATACTTGCACGAAAAGATTTTTAAGCCTGCTGGTATGATGCAAACGGGGTATACACTACCGCAGTGGAAAGATAAAAATATTGTGATGGGGTATAAGGGTAAAAACCTTTGGGGGGCTGTTCATCAAAAATGTCAATACAATAAAGGAGTAACCTATCATTTGAGAGGGAACGGAGGCATTATGTCTACTGTACTGGATATGCACAAATGGTACGAAGCCATCAAAAACAACACGGTGCTTTCAAAGGCTGCGACTAAAAAATACTTAGCGAAACACATTATTGAACGAGAGGGGGGACCTTTTCACTATGGCTATGGCTGGGGTACTGAGCAAAAAGAAGGGAGGGAAATTACCTGGCACAATGGAGGTAATGGTTTTTTTAGCAACTATATGGGTTTTTATCCTGATAAAGACTTGATGATTTTTGTAGGATGTAATATCGGCAGAGATGCTGACCCTTATGCACATAAGGTAGATGAAATCATGCATGGAGAATTCAAGTCCTTGGATGCTTCTCTGGTGAAAACTTATACTGGTACTTATCAATTGCCCAACGGACAAAAGTTTAGCGCTCGTTTGAACGCAAATAATGAATTAGTAGTACCGATCAATCGGTCGGATTTGTATGCAGCATTTTCAGGCACAGGCAAAGAAGACCAAAAGATAGCCAGTGATTATGACCGTAAGTCAAAGGAAATGCTTAGCCCTTTGCTTAAAGAAGATTATGCAACTTATGCTAAAATAGAAAGCCAATATGTAACAAGTCTAAAAGCTGATGAAATTGAGCGACAAGTAAAGCACGTCTTTGGTAATATGGTAAAAAGGTTGGGTAAGTTTCAGGCAGTCAAGGTGTTAGGTAGTGTGTCTCGAAGAGGGGGCAAATACTATCTCACGGCTTCTCGAGTGACCTTTGCCAAATCAGGCAAGCAAACAAATATGTATTTTTTCCATTATTGGGGAGGCAATCGCTTGATAGATATGAGCCGAAGCACTGAGGAAGAAATGGCTAAGCGATTTGAGCATCAGGAAGGTAAAAAGTTTTTTGCAGGAAGCAATCAGCTAACGATTGAGTTAGTCACCAAAAATGGAGTACCAGCCTTAAAAGTGGGGGACCAATTGGTTTTAAGAAAAATGAGTAACCTGAAATAACAATTTTGATAAAGGTGAAAAAAAACAAGCAATTAGCACGCATTTTTTGTTCGTTTATTGGGCAGAAATGTGTGCTATTTGTGGGCAAACAACCTCAGCAAATTTTGCTTCACCAGATCATTTACATAAACATCTAAGACGATCCCTATATTTTTTGAAAAGCACCTTAGCACTATGTGCTGATAAAGGCTAAGCAAGTGAAATGATAATTTTATAACCCCGAAGAAAACTCAAGGTGGGTTCAATGTTAAGGTTTATTTTCAAGTCACTCAAACCATATAACTCAAATCATACAATGAAAAATTTAAATATTTCAACAGTTTATTTGTTGAGCGTTTTGCTGTTAAGCGCACAAGTTGTTTTAGCGCAAAAAAAAACCACACTTATTGACCAATACTTTACTAAAGCCATGAAGGATGGCTTTGCAGGAGTAGCATTGGTAGCCCAAAAGGGGCAAATTATTTTTGCGAAGGGTTATGGACTAGCCAATCGGGAAAAGAATATTGTGCATGATCAAAACTCAGTATTTGATATTGGGTCTATCACTAAGCAATTTACTGGGGCTGCTATCCTCAAATTGGAAATGGAAGGCAAGCTCAAAACAAGTGATTTAATGAGTAAGTACCTACCTAATGTACCTGCCGAAATGCAAAAAATCACTTTACACCATTTGCTTACCCACAGTGCTGGTTTGCCAGGAGGTATTGGCCAGGATGAAGAGTTGATCAGTGCCCAAGCTTATCTAAAAAGATTGTATAGCGAAAGGCTTAGAGAATCATTTGGATCATTTGCTTACAGCAATGCAGGATATAGTTTGTTGGCAATGGTTGTAGAGAAAGTAAGTGGGATGTCTTATGAAAAGTATTTGCAACAAAAATTGTTTAAACCTGCTGGAATGACTCAAACTGGCTATGTATTGCCAAAGTGGAAAAACGAAAATATTGTGATTGGGTACAGAGGGAAGACTCGATGGGGGGCTACCCATCGCAAATCTCAATACCACAAAGGGGTTACTTATCACTTGCGGGGAAATGGGGGGATTATGTCTACAGTATTGGACATGCACAAATGGTACAAGGCCATTAAAAACAATACTGTACTTTCAAAAACAGCTACCAAAAAATATTTGGCCAAACACATGCTGATACGAGAAGGCAGCCATTATGATTATGGCTGGATAACTGAACAAAAAGAGGGGAGGGAAATTACTTGGCATACTGGAGGCAATAATTATTTTATGAATTATATGGGTTTTTATCCTGACAAAGACTTGATGTTTTTTGTGGGTTGTAATACTGGAAAAAATCCTACTCCCTATGCTCAAAAGATTGATGAAATCATGCATGGAGAATTCAAAGCAATGGATGCATCTCTTGCTAAGCAATATACAGGTACCTACCAACTACCTTCAGGCCAAAAATTTCAAGTACGTTTTAATGCTAACAATCAATTGGTAATACGAACGAATCGATCGGAATTATATATGGCATTTTTGGGAACAGGCAAAGAGGATAAAAAAAAGGCTCAAATTTATGATAATAAAACAAGGGAAATGATCACCCCATTGCTCAAACAAGATTATGCAGCTTATGCCAAAATAGAAAGCCAATATGTAACAAACTCTTCTGCCGCAGAAATTGAACAAGGTGTAAAAGAGGACTTTGGAAGAATGATACAAATGCTGGGTAAACCTCAATCTATCAAGGTGTTAGGAAGTGTGGCTCGTCAAGGAGGTAAATATTACCTGACTGCTTCAAGAATTACTTTTGCAAAGGCTGGCACACAAACAAATATGTATTTTTTCCATTACTGGAATGGTAAACGTTTGATGGATATTGATAGTCGTTCGGAAGAAGATATGATCAAACGATTTGATCAGCAAGAGGGAAAAAAATTCTTTGCCAAGAGTAATCAACTCGCGATTGAGTTAGTCACCAAAGACAAAGTACCTGCTATGAAAGTTGGTGATCAGTTGATTTTGAAGAAAATAGCTGCTTCAAAATAATGAGAACTATACAGATGAAAAAGCTTCAGGTTATATATTTCCTACTCGCCTATTGGGTAGGAATATTTGCTGTTTATGGGCAAACCGTCCCAAAGAACTTCAAGTCACTGGATCGGTTACTTAGTCAAAAGTTTGATGCTCAGTTTGGGTATTCCGTGTTGGTGGCCCACCAGGGCAAAGTAGTATTTCGCAAATATGGTGGCTATGCACACAAACGAAAAAAGCAAAAGGTAAATAAGAATACCCTATTCAACATTGCTTCAATTACCAAATCGGTCACGGCGGTAGGTATTTTCAAGCTCATAGAGCAAGGTAAGCTTCATTTGAGCGATCCCCTTTCTAAGTTTTTCATAGATGTGCCTTCAGATAAAAAAGCCATTACAATTGCTCAATTGTTAGCACATCGTTCAGGGTTTAAGCAAAACTATGTGTGTGATGGAGTCAAAGATGCGAAAAAAGCTCTAAAGGTAATATTGAAGGATAAGCTTAAGTTTTCGCCAGGGAGTGGCTTTAGCTATTCTAATCAAAACTACGAAATGTTGGCGTTGATTATCGAGAAAGCCACAGGACAAACATATGAGAAGTATACTGATCAAGCCATTCTTAAACCAGTGGGCATGACCCAAACCAAATTTTGGGAAGCAGGCAACGAAAGTGCTGCAACAGCCAGTACCAATACACGACTTTCGGCACGTACCAAACGCAAAAACTGGGGTTTTATAGGCTCTGGAGGTTTATATACCACTGCCGAAGATCTGTGGAGATTTTGGCAAGGGGTAATGGGTTATAAAATTGTGTCCAGGCAAAGCGTATCTACCATGTTGGACAATTATTACAAAACTTCTTCAGAGCTTGAAGTGGGCTACGGTTGGTTTACCAACTCAACCACGGATTGGCACAGCAAAGAAGTGTGGACTCGAGGCAACGAAAGTTGGGGACACAATGCAGTAGTGCGAGGATTTGTAGACAAAGAAGTAGTAATTATTGTATTGAGCAATTCAGGCGAGATGGGTGATCGGAACCAAACTGGTAATCGGGCTGTGAGTAAGGAGGTAGCCGATTGGTTATGGAGCAAATAGTTCGATAAGGTAAAAGAATTTAACCATGAGCGTTAACTTCTTTTAAGGTGAGACTATTAATGAGTGTAATTAAAATTATGAGAATTAACACTTAAAAATTATGAACTTACCGTATCTTAAAAACACCCATCGTCTATTGTTGATTGCTTTGGTAATGATTTTTTGTGCAGCACTTACCGATGAAGCACAGGCACAATCTAAAAAGAAGTTTAAGAAGAAAGCCAAAGCAAAGACTACTGCAGTGACGACTGCCAAACCTGGCCAGGTGCTTATTTGCACCAGCAAAACTACTAAGACTTACCATAAGAAAAAGTGTACAGGATTGGCCCGTTGCAAAGCAAAAACCTCTTCGGTAGCATTGGCAATGGCTCGCAAGACCCGTAAGCCCTGCAAAATTTGTTACCCTAAGGGGAAAGGAAAGAAATAAGAAAATGAAGTAGATTGGGTGACCCTATTTGCTTTATATCCAAAAAAGCCCGGAGTAACTACTTCGGGCTTTTATATATGTATTACATATTTATTGAGCAAAAATTTTCGGATAACTGCTGTGACCCAGTTGGTCCAAAAATCATCCTGTTTAATGCTTAGATGCTTCTCACCTCGAAAAGGTTTAAAGACAATTCAATTATTTCTTTACAAGTTGTTCATCATAAGTGCGGCCATTGTGATGTACTTTTACTAAATAAGTACCCGCTGGCAATTGAGTGGCATCCACTTCTATCTGGGTTTTGCGATTAAACTTCTGCTGCAAAACTAGTCTCCCCTGTAAATCAATTACTTGAATTTGGCTATCACCCGCTGCCGCTTCTTTTAGTTGCAAAGTGAATTTACCCTTGGATGGATTTGGAAATACTTTTAGGAACTTCTGCGCATCCAGGTCTAGTTTTTTGGCTGCAATTGTGGTGGTTGTAGTACGTGCATTGGCCCCTAATGGAATTACTGGAACATCTCCCTGTACCCATACACTGTAGCTACGGGGAGGTAAATCAATATAAATACGGTTTTGGCCATCTACTACTGCATAAGGAAATGCCGAGCGACCCAATACATCGGTAAAGCGAGTACCCGATGCGATGGATTTTATTTGATGATCTACTCGTAAAGGTTGCCCCGAAAAGTTGATAGCCACAATTACTTCTTTGCCAGCAGTTCCTCCGCTTAGTTGGTAAATCATTGTAGTATTTGCACCCCCTGAAAAATAACTGATATTGCCATAAGGCGAACCAAAACGATTGAGGTAATCTACACTGGTAGAACCAAATATGTAATCTTTGTGGGCTTTGATCAATTGATTGATCTCCTTTTTCATTGGAGCCACTCCCGAAGGGTGGTAGTTGAATTTGGCAGGTTGATATCCATAATAATCAGGATAAAAAATGGTAGGAATTCCTAATTGATTATTGGTTAAAATAAATGCATAAGCCAAAATTGGATCACTCTTGATCAGCATATCAAAAGCGGTAGAATTTGGATCAATCTGACGACGAAAATCGTGGTTGTTGGCAAAAGTGACAATATTGAATCCACTCAATCCTTTGGCGCGAAGGTTTTCGTTGAATACATTGCGTACATCGTAGCCGAACTGATCACAAGCCTGACGCAAGTTATCCCTTAGCAAAAAGTCAAAAATTCGAGGTTGGATTGCGCTTTTGGTATCATTATCCATACTATTTAGCACATTGTTTACCCAACCAATCAACTCACTGGGGTTTGTACCATACCATTCGCCTACTACCAGTCCAGGATCAATGCCATTGTCGTGTAAATCGTCCAATAAGTCCCCTACAAAAGTAGGAGTAAAATGCTTGATTGCATCCATACGAAGTCCTCGAATGCCAGTGCTTTGCCAGCTCCATTTGGTCCAATCAAACAAGGTTTGACGGGTAGAAGTAGCAAATTGGTCATAATCATAAAAGAAAAGCATTGCATCCCAGTCACCACCCAAATTAGTAGGCGTTCCGTTGGGTTTAAAATTGGCCCAGTTCATTCCACCTTGTCCGCTTGGTAAGTTGGTAAAATCAGTAAAAGTTTGATACCCAATTTCATTGACAATATCCTGACTGCGAGGGCCGCTCCAAACCCCATAAATGTAATGATCGGTATAGTCGCCATTGGGATTATTGAGCTTGATAAATAAAGTATCTCCCTGCGCATTAAAATCACTCGCACTAATGGTAATTGAAAACTCATCAGCCTGACAACCCCAGGCATCGATATTGGCAATCATATCTCTTCCGAGTTGCAAAGTATTGGCCGTACCCGTACCTGGGCAATTATTTTCTACTTCATTAAGAGCAGGTTGGGAGCTTGCGCCTACAACGTTGGTTTGCATGTTTACGATGTAGGTTTTGTTATGGAAGCGAGCATCCCTGGTTTTAGAAGCAATCTTGAAATAATAAGTGCCTGCACCATTTCCAGAGTTGCCACCCAAGGGAAGGTAGCAACGGAAACGGTCGGACGGAAATGGGTTATTGCTACCAGGGTTGTTGTAATTCTTAATGTAGTTGGCCACAGCAGGGTTATCTTCTGGTCGTCCACCATCACGATGATTATAAATCATATCGCCTACTGGCTTGATACCATTTTGCTGAAAAGCACTGATCATGGCATCAAACTCGGCGCGAGTACCCAACCCTGTGGGGCCTTGACCAAATTCGCCCAAATCATATAAATCCTTGGGGTCATATCCGTTGCTGCCATTGCCAAAACTAGCTCTTACGTGTGGGGGAATCCATAAATAATTGATACCAGCTGCGCCTAATTCAGCAGCTTTTAATCGGAGGGTATCGGCCCATTTGTAACCATTGGCTGTTTTGGGATAGTCCCAATACCAACCTTGCATCATGATGTCCTGAGCTTCTACTTTAGCGAAAGCCAACAGGCATAAAAGAGTAGCCATCAACTTTAGTCTCATAAAATTGCGGTTTTGTTGTGTGATTAATTGATAAAAGATAAATCCCGATCACTCTTTTCCCTCTTAATCTTATCCTTTAATTTTAGATGAGAACAATGCGTTTTATTGCTGATGTGTAAGTGCCTGTTGTATATATATGGTAGAAAAAGCTTACCTGGTTGAATGATTTAAAATTGGACTTAATTGATAAAAAATCAGTAAAACAGTTATTTATACTTCAAAATTCAATAAAAACTTACGGCTTTTCTATAATCTTTATAAACTTAGCTTTTTCAAAATTATGGGGAGTTATGGAATCACTCTACCACTTTTTTGCTAAAAAGTTACTCTATATTGAATTTGGGTAAGCTGAAGAGGTGAATTATGGTCAATTTTGTGAATCTATAGAGTATTTGAGGAAATGTTTAGAGAAATAAATTACTTTATATTTATTTAAATATTCTAATATTGTTGTTTTTCTGTCAATATAGTGTTTGTTGAAGGTAGCTTTTTAGAGAAGCATCAATATTAATTAACCCATTTATTTCTTAAGCACAATAATATCAAAACGACGGTTACGAGCCTTGTTGGCTTCGGTATCGTTTGGGGCAATAGGCTTAGCCGAACCCATCCCTTTGGTTTCTAGGCGACTAGCTTGAATACCTTGTTGAATCAAATATTTAAGTACATTTTGAGCTCTTAGTTGAGATAGCCTTAAGTTTCGCTGGTAAGACCCGTCACTATCGGTATGGGCTTCTATCAAAATTCGGGAGGTTGGGTGATCTTTGAGTAGTTTGGTTACCCGATCCAGTTCAGCAAAAGAGTTGGCATTAAGCTGGGCCGATTTGGTAGCAAAAGTGATATTTTTGAGAGGAATAAGCGCCCCTAACTTATAAGGAATTAGTTTGATGGCCAGCTTTTTCTTTTGTTGCGCTTGCTCAGTGTGGTTGATCTTGGTGGCATAAAAAGCATACGACTCGCTATTATTTACTTCCAAATCATAGGAATCACTTACCCGAATACGTACCACATACTCACCATTGCGTAAATCTTTGGAATTAAGATAAATCTTTTGCCCTCTTTTCTTATTAGTCAATACCACCCCAAAATTTAAGTTTTCATTGGTTTCAATGTCTTTGAGCGAAATCTTAAACTCTTTCATTTGAGGTTTTAGAGCGATGGTTTGTTGTCGGTTATAACCTGTAACTTGTTGACGCAAATCCACTGTGACCGTAGTATCCTCAAATCCCTTGACTTTAAAGGTGAGCCGATGTTGGTAGCCTACGAATAGACTTGTCTTTAGTTGGCCTTGTGCAATGGTACGTGCCTGGTTGTTTATTGGCGACTTGCCGTTGCTTTGAATGTTAACTTCACCCGTTTCATTCAATGGTGTTTTTAATTCGGCATCTTGTAAATTAAAGGTGTAGTTTACCTGACCAATGCCAAAGTTATAGGTTTTACTGATGCTCTCGATAGGTTTTTGAGCCCAGGCTAATGTTGTAGAACCTATGAATAATATCAACCAGCAAATGCTTGTAACTAATTGCATATAAGCTTTTTAAGGATTTGTAGTAAAGTTTAATACTAAGGTACTGTAGGCCAAATTCCCATTATTGGATTTTACATAAGCCCGGATAAAATACTGGGTGGCAGGTTGCAGGTTATCGATGGTAGATGTATACCTACCAGCAATAGATGGGGCACCTAAATTGACTGAGTTATCGGTTATAGTAGGAGTAGGATTAGTAGACGACCAGCAAAAGCCATGTTCGCTAATAAATGGTAAAATCAGCGTGGAAATGCTTCCCAGAAAACCAATAGCTTCGGCGGAATTACTAGTGGTAGTATTGACCCCAAGCATCCGTATCAAGGCATTGATAAACTCGACATCCGTTAAGGTTCTAAAGGTAATATTCTCTCCATAGCTCACGGTGCCATCCGAAAGCTCTACAAACGATCGTACATAGTAGCGAGTGTTAGGGGTGAGCGATCCAAATACAGATACAAAAGGAGTGAGAGAGTCTGTAGTAGAAGTTACAAAACTATCTTCCACAATTGTCGGGTTGGGTAAAGTATCCCAACAATGACCATATCTGCTAATATTTTTGTTTACGGGGTTATCTACCAAAGTGCCAGTAGCGATCCCGAGCTCGAAGGTAAACTGCTGAGCCAACGAAGTTCTCACCAACAGTTGACGCTCTTTTAACTCAAACCACTGACAAGAATTGAACAACAATAATACACCAAATAACCACCATTGTTTGTAATACGAAGTAAATAACATAAACAATTGATTAAGCGTGAATTAAAATTTTAGTCGAAGCCCAATGTTAGGCTGGTTGGTATTAAAATCATAAGAGGTAGTAATGCCTACTTTCTGATCCATCATTTGATTTTTTTTGATTAATTGTTTCTGGGCTTTTTTATTAGAAGCCCCTCTGATAACCACCATTGCTATATCTGCCAGCCAAATAACTGAAGCCGCCACCCAGGTTCCCAGAAAAATGCGATGCTGTTGTCGTGCCGATTCATAAAATGTATTTGCTTCCTGATTGTTGGTGGCATTTAAATATTTGCGATAATTATCTTCACGCGATATACGAGCAATGGTTCCGACTGCCAACAAGGAGTAAACTGCAATGGTAGGTACATACCAAAAACGACGATGAGTAGATTGGGATGGATAGGTTTGCCGTTTGCCCCACCCAGGAACCAACAAAGATTTGAAGGCAGCGCCAGGGCCTTTGAGCCCAATCACACTGGGTTCATAATTACCCGCAACTTTGAATTGGACATTATTTCCTGTAAAGAGCCCTTCTTCCTGAGCGTAATTCCACGCAATTTTTTTCTGCCCCGGCAAAATTTGTTCTCCACTGTGCCCAACCACTTGTTTTAATGGGCCAATAAAAGTTTTTCCCCCATCTTGAGTGTAGTATAAACGAAGATTATATTGATGCACTTTGCTTGGGCGGGAAGGAGCTACATCCTGAATGGTGTATGGAATTATAATCGTTTTTTGAGTAGTATCGATGGTAGCATTGCCTTGGACAATGTTTTGAGCCTGCACGAAATCTACCAAAAATAAAAAACCAATGAAGGTAAAAATTAAGCAATAATTGAGGCGCATATAGTATTATTTTTCAGGACTTTAGCCTGCCTACAAAATAACTTGTTGTTGTGAAAATTATTGGTGTAAAGACAAAGGTAATTTTTAAATGACTTCTGAACTAAGAGTATGTTTAAATTTTCGTTTACAGGAGGTTTTAGGATGAATTTTTGGATTAGATGCGTCAAATTTTGAGGGAATAGCAGCGCTACTGCCGATAACCGAGCCTCTGGCGAGCTCTGCCTTCGGCTAACTTTGACAATATATAATCAAAAAAGTCGCGTAAAAGACCTAATCAATGAAGTTTAAACATACTCTAAGAAAAGTTTTCGAAAAGTATTGAGCAACCATTTTAATAGCTTGCTTGTACTATTGTCGTATCTATCAAAATCACAATTAGAGATTAAATCAAATATTTTATGCAGCGTATTCAAAAACTAACGTTTCCATTTTTACTCCTATTGTTACTATGGAGCCAAAACCAATTAATGGCTCAAGATGATTTAGATAATCTTCTGGATAAATCAACCAATGCTAAATCTAAAACTCAATATGTAGAAGCCGCATTCAAAGACATTCGGGTAGTTAACCTACATTCTACTGAAACTGTTGCGGCTCGTGATTTGGTTTTTAGAATTTCACACCGTTTTGGTACACTCAATTCAGGTGGGGTAAATCTTTGGGGTTTAGACAATGCCGTGATTCGTTTGTCTCTAGAGTATGGTTTACACGATCGTTTGATGATTGGTGTAGGGCGAACCAGTAATACTAAAGACTATGACTTTTTTGCCAAAGCAAAAATTTTACGTCAGTCTAAAGGAGCTCGCAATATGCCTGTATCATTGCTTTATGTAGCCAGCGGTGTTATCAATGGGCAAGAAGATCCTACTACTTTCCAAAGAACTACGGCCCAAAGGATGTCTTTCGTACATCAGATAATCTTAGGACGTAAATTCAACGATCGCCTCTCGCTAGAAGTAGTGCCTACTTATGTACACCGCAACTTGGTAGAAACTCGCAACGACCAAAACGATATGTTGGCATTAGGCATCGCTGGACGTTTTAAGCTCAACAGCAGATTGGCTATCAATGCAGAGTATATCATGAGAAACCCACCTTCAGATGAGCTTCAGCGTGCTCGTTTTGACACTTTCCAGGATTCTTTCTCTCTTGGTTTAGATATAGAAACCGGAGGACACGTGTTTTCATTACACCTCACCAACTCTTTGTCAATGATAGAAAAAGGTTTCGTAGCAGAAACCAACGAATCTTGGGAAAAAGGCGGAATTCACTTTGGGTTTAATATCAGCCGGGTTTTCTCTCTATAATATATAACACTTAACAATTGCTTAATTTTTATCAACACTTCTAACTTATAAACAAATGAAATTCACTTATCAACTCTTTACTTTCCTAGCCATTGCTGGTGCTTTATTTACGCAAAATGTACAAGCACAAGACAAGTATACCTTACAAAAAAGTGAGATTGTTTTTGAATCTAAAACCCCAGTAGAAACCATCAGAGCGGTGAACAATAACGTTCAGGGCATTGTGGTAACCAGCAAGAACAAGTTTTTGGTAAGAGTACCTATTCAGGCTTTTAGTT
Organism: marine bacterium AO1-C; assembly: GCA_001890965.1. GTDB lineage: Bacteria > Bacteroidota > Bacteroidia > Cytophagales > Microscillaceae > Microscilla. The sequence continues at coordinate 21,018 of MLAY01000013.1, forward strand.
TTAAGCGTCGTTTGCAACAAACCCACTTTAATGAAAACTATATGGAAAGCGACAAGTTTCCTAACGCTACTTATCGTGGATCGTTAGAAGGAAGCTACAACCTTGCTAAAGATGGTGTATATAAAGTAACTACTAAGGGAGATTTAACCATTCACGGCGTGAAAAAAGCCCGTACTGTACCTGCTACTATTACTGTAAAGGGAGGCGTGGCTACTTTACAGACAAACTTTTTGGTAAAGCCAAAAGAGCATGGTATTAAAATCCCTAAAATTGTGACTAAAAAAATCGCAGACGAAATCAATGTAAGCATCAAAGCAGAACTGCAGGTGCGCAAGTAACGAGGGAGAAGTTGGGCATATTAGGTTCGTAGTTTTTATAAGTTTGCTACTGCTACATAAAACTACGGACTCCCAACTATTTACCTGTATTCCTAACCATTCATACTCATCTTCCTAATACGACTCAAGCTCTCTGGGGTAATACCCAAATAAGAAGCAATTTGATAGTTTCGAACCCGTTGCTCAATATTAGGATAGTTCGTAATAAACTCCTGATACCGCTCTTCAGCCGTTTTATACAAATTAGAAATAATACGTTTCTGAAAACTCACAAAGGCATTTTCAAGTTTTCGGCGGAAAAACTTCTCCAAAGTAGGTACTTCTTTATAAAGTCGCTCTAGGGTACTTTTATGAATAGAAAGCAGTACACAATTTTCCAGACATTCCACATATAAAATAGACTTGGCCCCTGTAAAATAAGCTGTAAAATCGCTTACCCACCAATTTTCAATAGCAAACTGTACTGTATGCTCCCGTTCCTGATCATCCAATAAATAAGAACGCAAACAACCTTTAAGTACGAAAAACTGCCTATCTACCAATTCATCGGCTCTAATGACCAATGCCTTCTTTTTGAAATGAACTTGCTCAAAATATTCCAGCGATTGAGCAAACTCTGTTTCAGTAATATTAATTTGCTCGGTAATATGGGTGAGTAAAGGGTGCATGTGGATGTTTTTTATATAAAGTTACAGAGAAACAAGAGGGAAGCAAATTTGCGTTTGAACGAGTTGATCCAAAAACAAATTGTTAATTTTTATTACATCTACCCAGAAAGATTTCCTTGAAATGCGTTAACTATTACTTTGCAACTACAAACAAACCACATAGCTACATGCTACGACTAAAATTTCAGAAACATACCCTACAATTCAAATTTGAGGCAGGCACCTCTCGTGGTATACTGCGAGAACACGATGTATATTATATTTGCCTTTGGGATACCACCCAACCCGAAAAAATAGGCATAGGTGAGGCTGCCCCACTCAAGGGGTTGAGCATTGATTATCGCCCAGACTTTGTCGAGCAATTGGGCATAATACTCGACAATATTTCTTCACTCAACATTGAGCAAGCAGACCTCTACCATCTCAAAGAAATCTCACAATTGATTCCAGCCGAGTTTCCATCTATTCGTTTTGGGGTAGAGACTGCTTTTTTGGACTGGAAAAATGGTGGGCAAAAGCAAATCTTCAATAATCCCTTCTTTCAAGGAAAACGACCCATTCCGATCAATGGGCTTATTTGGATGGGGGATGAGGGTTTTATGCAACAACAAATTGCTCAAAAACTAGAAGAAGGCTTTGGGTGTATAAAAATGAAAATTGGAGCCATCAACTTTGACCAGGAATGTCAATTATTGTCGAGCATTCGTCAAAAGTTTTCGGCCGAGAAGCTTATTTTAAGAGTAGATGCCAATGGTGCCTTCAAACCCAACGAAGCCCTGGAAAAGCTACATCGTTTAAGCGAGTTTAAACTACATTCTATTGAGCAACCCATTCGCCCCAACCAGTTGGCCAGTATGCGTCAATTGTGCGAAAAAAGCCCTGTGCCAATTGCACTGGATGAGGAATTGATAGGAAAACTGTCTTTATCTGAAAAAGAAAGACTCTTAGATGTAATTAAGCCGCCTTATATCATTCTTAAGCCTACCCTTTTGGGCGGTTTTGTAGCCACGCAAGAATGGATTACTTTGGCCAAAAAGCGCAAAATTGGCTGGTGGATCACTTCTGCGCTTGAGTCCAATATTGGTCTGAACGCCATTGCTCAGTTTACAGCCGAACATGATACCAAAAACTTCCACGGATTAGGTACAGGTAGTTTGTATCATAACAATGTTACCTCACCTCTTACCATAGTAAAAGATCGTCTGGCCTACCAACCTCGTAAATATTGGGAGCCTTTGCCTGCCATTACCGATAGCTTTTGATAAAATAAGCCCTCGTTTTTAACAGTTGGTCACAAACCTTTCCCCAACTGTTAAAAACTCAAGGCAAAGTGGTGATATTTTTAAAAGATTGGTTTGTATCATACTGGGAAAATATGTAGTATTAAATCCTTGTATATTAATCCTTTAGAAATTTCAAACTTTACAATTCTATGGCTAATAAAAAACTTACGCGCATCTTGTCTATTGACGGAGGAGGCATCCGTGGTATCTTACCAGGACAAATTATGGTGGCAATTGAGAAAAAAATTCAGGAAAAAACCAATAACCCTGAGGCTCGCTTGGCTGATTATTTTGATTTAATGGCTGGTACCAGTACCGGAGGTATTCTTTGTTGCATTTATCTTACGCCTGGCGCAGATGGACGCCCAAAATTTACTGCTGAAGATGCCGTAAACCTTTATTTAGAAAATGGAGAAGATATCTTTAGCAAAAAGTTTTTTAGCTTGGGAATTACGGATGAAAAATATCCTTCTAAGCCTATTGAAGAGGCTCTGGAGAAATACCTGGGAGACGTAAAACTGAGTGAAATGCTTAAGGAGTGTTTGATCACTTCTTATGACATAGAGCGAGGCACCCCTCACTTTTTTAAAAGTGGTAAAGCTAAAGAAATAGAAGGGTATGACTTTTTGATGCGAGAAGTAGCCCGTTCTACCTCTGCGGCTCCTACTTATTTTGAACCAAATATGGCTACCTCAATGGCAGGTGTTAAGTATGCTTTGATTGATGGTGGAGTTTACATCAATAACCCCACACTATCGGCTTACGCTGCAGCTCGCCAGCTTGATTTTGGGCCAGACAAACAACACCCTTCTGCGGCAGAAATGATGTTGGTATCCATTGGAACAGGTAGTTCTAAGGATTCTTATTCATACGATAAAGCCAAAGGATGGGGAGCTATTGGCTGGATTAAGCCTTTGATTGACATCATGATGAAAGGAGTGGCCCAAACGGTGAATTATCAGCTACATCAAATCTTTGACGCAGTAGGTAAGCCAGATCAATACATTCGTATTGAGCCTCAGTTGGTTCATGCCGAATCTAGCATGGACAATGCTAAGGAAGAAAATTTAACCAACCTAAAAGCGGATGGAACCGAATCTGCCTTGAACCATGAGGCTGAAATTGACAAAGTAGTGGATATGCTGATTGAAAATAACTAAACATATGAAGTGATAGCAACTTCTAAAATACAAAACCCCGGCTCGAGAGTCGGGGTTTATTTTTTGTCAAACATCATCGTTATCTATCTATCTAAATAAGCGTATTGTTTGAGTTTGCCTTTGAGCATTTGGCGCGCCATATGGATACGATTCTTTACCGTTCCTATAGGTATCTCCAAAGACTCAGCTATTTCTTGATATTTAAATCCCTTAAAATATAGTTGAAAAGGAACCCGATAAATTGTTTTAATGTTATCGATAGCGTCATTGATTTCTGCAGTGGCAAAGTTAGAATAAGCTTTGTTTTCTACAGTTTGCCCAGCAGTGTTCAATAAGTGTTGATTATCGGTTTGATCCAGCAAGGTTTTACGTCTGGCAAGGCGCTGATAGTTGGTTATGAAAATATTTTTCATAATCGTGTACAGCCAGGCTTGCAGATTAGTGCCTTCCTTGAACTTTTCCCGATTTACAAAAGCCTTAATCAATGTCTCCTGCATTAAATCATTGGCTTGCTCTATATCTTTGGTAAGTTTGATTGCTACCGGTTTTAAGGCAGCAGAAACTTTATTTATGGTATGGAATTCTAACGTGTTATCCATAATTATATATCTTCGTCTTTCTAGTTGATTTTCTTTTGTTTTAGCAATATAATCGTATGTTCTGTACTTTCAAAAAAAAATGAAAATATTAACACCGTATTTGCATAATAGTTAAAAAAAATGGAAAATAATAAGGTTTTGTTGAATATTTGAGGGGTAAAGTTTAAACAAAATAATGACCGATTTTTGCTTGTTTTATCCCTATTGGAGCTACAAAAGGCTTTATTGACTTATTTGGTGATTTTTTATTTTGATAAGAGTTACGAGGGAGAAAGTTAAACAATAATAAAAGTGCCTAATATACTGGTATTACAGAATCTTTTGGAAAGCAATTTTTAACTTATCCTTTATTTGGCTAATTTTGCCCGCTCTTTAAAGCTTTTTAGAGAAAAACATTTTTAAGTAATTTAAATATACTCATAATGGGAAAAGGAGACAAAAAAACCCGCAAAGGAAAAATTTTCTTGGGTAGTTATGGTAATGTGAGACCCCGCAAAAAAGGTAGTACTTACAAAGCTGAGCAAGCTACTGAAGAGAAAAAAGAGTCTTAATATTAAACTACCCATTGGGTAGTTTTTTTACTTTAGTATATGCATCCTTGCAACCCATTAGGGTGTCTGGTAGTATATAATCATACATATCCCATCATAAGTGATCTCAACAAAGGTGAATTTCATACATACAAATTGGTTGTACGTGTATAATATTTGGTAATTTGTCTATTTAACATATTTATTAACACATATAATCATCCTATTGTCCTATAATATTCGTAAATTTGAATAAAACCATATAAAAATAGCTCATTAATAATTTAGAAGTTCACATCCTACCAGAAATCATAGCCGCATACACTGATTAATATATCTTTATTTCGTAATAGAAGGCCCATATAACTCAGGTAACCATGAAAAAAATATTGATGCTGGCCATAATCATTTGTTCAAGTTTTTTGACTGCCAGCGCTCTTGATGATTTTAAAAAAGCACGAATAGATAGTCTGCAAAATGTAGTAAAGAATGCTACATATGATACTACGCGTATCTACGCATTGGTACAACTTGCTGACGAGTACCATGATTCTTTAAGCCTCGCCATTGACTACATCTACCAGGCAATGGAAATAGGCAAACAATTGGATGATCAAAAGATCATTGCCAAGATTAATTATAAGTCCGGTAACCTCTACCTCTACCGTGATTTGCGTAAAAAAGCCCTCGAACATTTCTTTAAAGCTTACAGCTATTATCAAAAAGCTAAAGATGATAAGCACTCCCTGATGGTGATTAAGAGTATTACTGATACTTATTATATGTTGAATGAAGACAAGCTAATAGATGAGTACAGTACAAAGGGGCTTAAATTAGCAACACAACTAAAAGATACCACATCTATTGGTAACTTTTTGAATATGAGAGGTTTAATGGCGCTTAGAACTAAGGAGTATCAACAAGCCCTTAAGTATTTTAAGGATGCGCTGAAACTAGACGAAAACAAACCTGACCCGGAAATGCAAAATATATTACTCAATAATATAGGCATGGGGTACAACTTTTTAGAAGAATATGACCAAGCCCTTAAGTATTTGTTTAGGTCGGTAGAAAAGGCAGAAATGGGCTTTGACATGTTTCTTAAAAAAGCCGAAAAGCTTAAAAAGAATAAAGAATATATCCGCAAAAAAGTTGATTTTAATATTGGCAATACATACATCAACATAGGTACAGTATACAAAAATCAAAAAGATTACAGCAAAGCTATAGAATACAGCGAAAAAGGACTTAAGCTGATTTCTAACAACAAAAGAGCATTTTATCAACATCGTAAGGTATACAATACCTTAAGCCAGGTATATGAGGCCCAAAACAATGCTCAGAAAGCGTTCTATTACTACAAGTTATTTATTGCGTCGCGAGATAGTATGGTGGCAGCGACCAACCATCGTCAATTAGACAAAATACAGGCTGAATTTGTAGCAGATACCAAGGAGAAAGAAATTGCCAACCTGAAACGCGAAGCAGAAATTACTACCCAACGCAATCGGGTAATCAATACTGCATTAGGAGGAGGGTTATTTTTAATGTTGACACTGGCAGGGCTGATTTACAAAAGATATGATGATAAGCGCAAATCTCATGATGTATTGAGTGAGCGAAACCACGAAATCACTGCTCAGAATCACGAGATAAGTGCTCAACGTGACCAAATCGCTGATAAAAACGATAAACTGGTAAACGCTTATCAGAATATCACCGATAGTATAGAATATGCGCACCGAATTCAGGAAGCATTGCTCCCTTCTTTGGCAATGATGCACAGAACCTTACCCGAATCTATGGTGATGTTTAAACCACGAGATGTGGTAAGTGGTGATTTTTATTGGTTTGCCAATGTGGAAGACCAAGCAAATACAAATTCTTCAGGACAAAAAACAGTGTTGGCAGCAGTAGATTGCACTGGGCATGGAGTGCCTGGAGCGTTTATGAGTATGGCAGGCGATGCCTACCTCAACCAAATTGTAAAACAACAAGGAGTGACCCAACCAGACCAAGTGTTGACTGCACTGCATCAAAACATCCGCCTATCACTCAAGCAAGAAACAACCGGTAACCGTGACGGAATGGATGTATCATTGGTGACTATCAATGAGCAAAAACAGGAAGTACAATTTGCTGGAGCTAAAAATCCTTTAATCTATATCCAAGATGGAGAATTACACCTAATCAAAGGTGATAAATATCCTATAGGAGGTGAACAAAGGGAAGGAAAAAGAGCTTTTACAACCCATACGATTCAAATAAACCCAGAAAAGCCCACGGCCTTTTATTTATTCTCAGATGGTTTTCAAGATCAGTTTGGAGGCGAAGAAGGCAAAAAGTTTATGGTGAGTCAGTTTCGTGATTTGTTACTTTCTATTCATCACTTACCCATGTCGCTCCAAAAGGCTCGCCTTGAGCAAACCTTTGAGTCTTGGCTGGAAACTAACCAGTCAGGTGTAAAACACGAACAAGTAGACGATGTACTTGTGATGGGTTTTAAGGTTTGATCTTAAAAAATGAGATGACTTCTTGATAAAAATTAAAAAGGGCAAGTGGTTTGAAATTCTTAAACCATTTGCCCTTTATCTTTCTATTTTTGCAATTCAATTTTGTGTTCAAGTAAGGTCTTATTTTCTAAACCTTTAATCTTTACGGTTACGCTGGGTTTTTCTCCCCAATAAAACTCAAACAAGCCAAAATTGAGGGCAATAATCAACTCACCTATTCTATAGCGATTGACTTCCTTCCATGAGCGTTGCCAGGTATGAGTAAGCCCACTGGCTGTTATTTCATACAAAGGATAACCAAGTTTTGAATCTTCGTATTTAGATATTTCTGCAATGTGGCGATCACCACTCACCAACAAAACATTCTTCGCCTTAGTTTTTGAAATCAACCTGATGAGCTTTTTTCGTTCTTTAGGAAAGTTGGCCCATTTTTCAAAGCGATGCTCCATAGGCAAAAACTGAATACCACTACCAATAATGTGTACATCTGCCGAACTATTTGTCAGTTCTTTTTTGAGCCATTTCCATTGTGCTTTTCCCAAAACGGTGCCTCTTTTATTGGGTAGATATACCCCTTTTACTCGTTTGACAGGGTCGCGAAAATAGCGAGCATCTAACAAGATGATTTTAATGGTTTTGCCATTTGTAGTAATGGTTTGACTGTGATAAGCGCCCTTCTGTTGGCGTAAAGGAGTGTTTTTGGGATATTGCAAAAAATCAAACATTAGTTGTTGACTAGCGTCTTTTTTAGGATATTCTACTCCCCCATCGTTTACTCCATAGTCGTGGTCATCCCAAATACCCATGACTTTAGATGCTTTTATCAATGCCTGATAATCTGGGTTGGCCAGTACCTGATCATACTTAGATTTCATCAATTGCATATCCTCGGTATCTCCATAGATATTGTCTCCCAGCCAGATCCACAGATTAGGATTATTTTTGATGATTTCTTTCCATAACGGTTGTGGCAAATCCTGACGATTGCAAGAACCAAAAGCAATTGTAAAGGCTGGTTTGTTTTGGGCATAGATATCCTGTTGTACCCAGCTTGCCACCAGGAACAAACCCCATATGATTTTTTTCATTTTTTTTGTTTAACTGTTTTAATGTTTACCTTTTGTAGCGATAAAATTAACTACTAACTACAAGAAAAGATTGACGAAAGGCGAATTATTTATGGAGTAGGGGGAATCTCTACTGCCAGATATATTTTACCCCGTTTTTTGACTCGTTTTAAGATGCGATAGGATCTGTTTTTTAGAATATAGGCATACTCGGTACGGTAGTCTTGTTCAGGTACATACAACAGCAAAGTGATAGGGCGGGAAGTATGCACACCATCTTTTTCAATGTGTGCCAGAGCTATTTGTGGTACACCGGCAAAATAAGCGTATTGACTAATGCGTGAATCTGAGGCAGCAAATAAATCAGGTTTTTCCGAGACTTTTTGGGTTAAATCGGACACTTGAGCATTGACTTCCCATATTTCATCAAACAGGTAATAAATATTGTAATTGTCGTGATTGAGAAAGCTTACCGCAATGATGCGATAGCTACCATAAATCGATGCAAATGCTAGACTGACGATGAGAATACTACGCGAGATAAAACGATATAATATTGGCAAGCCTGATTGTGTACCTAAATAGATAAACAGAGTGAATATGCCCATCATAGCGGGGATATAGTAGCGCGTTTCCTGAACATAAGTCCAGCCGTTTGCCCAACGATATACTACCGAGAGTGCGCCCAAATAACCCAAAGAATACACAATTGTGAGAATTACCAGCAGGAAATAACTATTCTTAAGATAATCATTTGAAAACCCTGTAAGTATCTTTTGTTTCCAGAATACCAGATAGCCAATACACCAGATAATTATGAAAGAAATCATGAATTCACCAATAACCAATACTGTCTGTATCCAGTGATCAGTCATTTGATGAATAATCAAATACTTGTAAATGTTTGCTGTAAAAAATAGGCTTTTCGTACCCAATGCATCCACTTTGAGCAAATGTTGCCAAAAGAGTCCAGTTTCCAGACGGTTGAGAGGTGTGAGGTTACCTGTATAGCTTGCCATAAAGAAGAAGTACAAGCAAGTAAAAACTGCCAGTAGCACAATGAGGGCAAGTGCCTGGCGTCTAAGTTTACGATCAGCGTTGATAAAACCAATGATGAGAAAGCAAGAAGGAATAATGCACAGGTTGTAGTACATGTACTTGAAAAACACCATACTAAAAATGCTCAATGCCAATAATAGCGTAGGTAGCCACCCATGAGCCTTCTTTTTAAGAAGAAGCAATGCATACCAGATACTCCATTCATAGGCAAGCATAGACCAAACATCGGTTGAGAATAAATAAGCAAAAGGAGCTTGTAAAACACTGAAAAATAAGAATATAACAAAAACTGTCTTGCGAGAGAAGCCAGTGATTTGGAGAATCCTGAAATGCAGAATCAAGAGTAAGGCAATGGCCACGCAATCCAGGAAGCGGCCAGTGATAATAAAGTCCTGAAAAAGTGGTACACAGGTTTTTAGCAAAAATGGATATCCTGGAGGCCATAATAGTTGATTGCTACAAACATTCTGAGATAAATCACTGGCTTTTACCTCACACAATTGTATGCCCTTGCCTTTCAGCCAATGATAAGCCATTTCGAATTGAACAAAACCATCTCCCCAGGCTAAAGTATAATGCCATTGTAGATAAAGCTGCACTGCGATGGCAGTCAATAAAACCAGATAAATGTAATTAATATGAAGTTTTTTAGGCATTAAAATCTATCCTTTGGTAGGTATCTGGCAAAGATATAAATTTACCCTAGTTTACATATATCTTATGAAGCCAATAGATTATCAAATGATTCTGGGAGAAATCTACCAGAGTATTCAAAGTCAGGCGTTTGCAGGGGAGGTCGCCTCTTATATTCCTGAGCTGGCCAAAATCAATCCTCAAAAGTTTGGCGTGCATATTTGCGATTTGCAAGGAGGACACTATGCAGTGGGAGATAGTGAAGAAGAATTCTCTATCCAAAGTATAGTCAAGGTATTGTTATTAGTATTTGCTATTACCAAAGTAGATTATGCCGAAGAAGTCATCTGGACAAGGGTACACGTAGAACCTTCTGGAACTCCTTTCAACTCTTTGGTACAGCTAGAGTACGAACAAGGTATTCCTCGTAATCCTTTTATCAACGCTGGGGCTTTGGTGGTATCTGATATTATTTCGCAGAGTTGTCGCGATGCCAAAACAGAGTTTCTACACTTTGTACAAAGTTTATGTGGCAATACCCATATTTATTACAATGAGGCTGTCGCTCAGTCCGAAAAGGCCACGGGTTTTCGCAACAAAGCTTTGATTAATTTGATGAAATCGTTTGGCAATATTCGTAATTCTGTAGACGAAGTACTCGATTTTTACTTTCAAGCATGTTCATTAATGATGACTTGCCGGGAACTTGCCCAAACTTTTTTATTTTTAGCCAATCAGGGGCATACCTACCCTAATGAACAGGTAATTGTGACTAAATCCCAATCCAAAAGGATCAATGCGGTCATGCAAACTTGTGGGTTTTATGACGAAGCAGGGGAGTTTACTTTTCGCGTAGGACTACCCGGAAAAAGTGGTGTAGGAGGGGGAATTGTAGCAGTTCATCCTGGGCAGTATAGCGTCGCTGTTTGGAGTCCGCCATTAAACAAAAAAGGAAATTCAGCCAAAGGTATGCGTGCCTTAGAATTACTAACTACCAAAACCGGATTGTCTATTTTTTAAGTCAAACACACATGAGCACATTTCAAGAAAAACTTCGTCACTGGTCTTTTTTTCGACAAGGTTTAGACCAAAGCGAAACTGATGTAACAGAAGCCCTCAAAAAAGTAATTGCAGTATATAGTGCCCATCCATCTGGACCATTATCGCTTTGGGCCAGGATGCAATCATTTGATAATCAGGTTTTTCAGACCTTAGATAAGCAGCGATTGGTTGTCAGAATACCCGCAATGCGCCTGTCGGTGCATCAAATTCCAGTAGAAAGTGCTCCTTATGTTTTTGCGGCTACTGTACCTCCTAAATCTGGTGATTACTGGCAAAAGCGTTATGCGCAAAGAGAATTACCCAATCAAGACTTTCTGGTTTGGCGTCTCGAGGTGCTCGATCTAACCAATACACCTCAAATGGTCAAAGACCTGAAAAAAGAGATCAGTTTTCCAGGCGATAAACTCAAGTTTGTGCTCAACCGAATGGCCTTTGAAGGATATTTGTTAAGAGTAGGGAGCAATAGTTTAAGAGCCAATACTATTAGCTATGTAAAAACCACTGCCTGGATTGACAACTGGGCAGAAAATCATTTGCAATCCATCACTCAAGAAGATGCTTTGAGTTGGCTTGCTAAAGCCTATTTTAAAGCCTTTGGCCCAGCTACGATGAAAGACTTTCAATGGTGGGCTGGTATTACTGTAGCTAAAGCCAAGCAAGCAGTAGCAACCCTGGATTTGGCCAATCTGGAAGAGCACTATTACTTATTAGCAGAAGATTTAAATGATTTTGAAGCATTTACTTTATCTATTCCAACAACACAACAAGTAACTATTTTGCCACAATGGGATGCTTATTTGATGGGCTATGCCCCTGAAGGACGAGAACGACTCGTAGACTCTAAAGATTTACCCCAGGTATATGGTAAACTTGGAGCCACTGGTGGGAATGCATTAGGCTCTGTATTGGTGAATGGAAAAGTTGTTGGTATTTGGAAACACAAGTTTAAAGGGACCCAAGTACAATTTGAAAAATCTATATTTAGTAAATTATCTAATAGTATAGTTAAACAAATTGATGAAAAACTGTATGAAATAGGACGTTTAATGGAAGCTAAAAAGATAGACATTAGTGAATAGCTTATAAACTTGCCAACTCAATCGCCAATTCTGCCCCCAGACGTGCATTATGATAAACCAATTGTTGGTTGGCTTCTAGGCTTTCTCCTTGGGTGAGGTCTTTGATCCGACTCAATAAAAAAGGAGTAACTGCTTTGCCTTGAATGTTTTGTTGAGAGGCATCTTGCAAAGCACCTATGGTTACTTTTTCTAAATACTCGGAGTCTATTTCAAAACGAGGTGGAATAGGGTTGGCCACTACCACACCTCCATTAAGATTTAAATCCCACTTGGCTTTCAACGCTTTCGCCAATATTTCTACGTTTTCTATTCTATCTATTTTAAAGCCGCTTTTGGAAGTGTAAAAGGCAGGAAATTCTGCAGTCTGAAAGCCAACCACAGGTACTCCCTGAGTTTCTAAATATTCCAGGGTAAGTCCCAAATCGAGGATAGATTTGGCTCCTGCGCAAACTACAGCTACATTAGTACGGGCAAGTTCCATCAAATCTGCTGAAATATCCAGGGTGTTTTCCCCGTCTCTATGTACACCTCCTATGCCACCAGTGACAAATACCTGGATGCCTACCCAAGAGGCAATTAACATCGTAGCTGCCACCGTTGTTGCACCGTGTTTTTTGCGTGCAATCAATAGGGGCAAGTCGCGGCGACTCACTTTCACAACTGGTTCATCCTCAGAAGCAATCAGTTCCAAATCATCTGCATCAAGGCCTACCTTTATTTTTCCATTGATAATGGCAATCGTGGCGGGTACTGCTCCTGCCTCGCGGATAATCTTTTCTAACTGATAAGCAGTTGCTTTATTGACCGGATAGGGCAAACCATGCGCGATAATGGTAGACTCTAAAGCCACAATGGGACGGTTGGTTTCGAGGGCCTCTACCACCTCTGGATGAATAGAAAGGTACGCTTCCATGAGTAGTTATTGGTTTAACATGAGACGAGCATTGCTAGCCAGCAATTTAAACATTCATAAACTAATTATTATCTTTTTGTACATTTAATGTTTGCAAAAATCAACAATATGCTCTACATTTGCGTTGCATAGCTGGTTGAAGGATCTTGGGGGATAGTCAACGCCTGTTGGCTTCCCTCAAGTTTTTTTTTATCCACACCTCAAATTGACTCCCCATTTTTTTACATTTCTTATAAAAAACTTACAACTATATTTTTCTTCAAAAATTTATCACTTGAAGAAAACCAGTTTTTTTTATCTCGATTTTCCTCAAAAAAGAACAATTTTTTTACTGGTAAGATAAACTAGTGCAAGGTGTTTTTTCTTGAAACTTACTTATTCTTACTAGGTAAGAAATTAGCTTAATTGTCAAAAATAAAAAAGCGTTAAAAAGTGAAAGTATGGATAAAAAAATAGACCGATTAAAAAATAATCGGTCTATACCTTAAAATTGATTTTAAAGGCTTTTAATTGTGGTCGTGGTTATCCGTCAGTAGGAGGAGGCAACAATTCACCATCATTATCATCCTTAGATCCATTAGGATTATCTAACTTGTTATCTTGCTCTTTGTCTTGATCAGACACAAGAGAAGACTTAACATTGATGTATGTGATGATTTTACGGCCGCCTTTTATGGCAGATAATTGACTGGAAGATAAGTGATTGCCTTCAGCAAACTTATCTAGTGAAAATATAGCCTTGTTCATAAATAATTATGGGTTAATTAAGTGATAATATAATTGAGTTAAAGTAAAGGACTTAAAAAGATACTAAAAAACCTTTCTTAACTCATTTCTTACATTATAATCAAGTTTTTTCCATTTTGTTTGATTGGAGAGACCCATTTATAAGACTAGATTTTGAAGAGTAAAGCTTTTTTCATGCTACTTTTCAAAGGATTTTGTTATATATTTCAAGAAAAAATGGCTTAAAGCATTAAACAATACAAGACCATAGCTCTAATTTACCATGATCAGATTAGCAACCGAAAAAGATCTAGATACCATCAATGAAATTTATAATTACGAAGTGTTGAATTCTGAATACAATGTAGACACTTGCGCTGTAACCAGTGAAGAGCGATTGAATTGGTTTGCCTATCATCAGACAAAGAACCTACCTATATTGGTAAAAGATAGGGGAGGTACAGGCGAAATCATTGCTTGGGCATCGTTGAACGAATGGGCAGCCCAAGGGGGGTATAATAAAACAGCAGAAGTATCAATTTTTGTAGATCGTAACGTACATCGCCAGGGATTAGGCAAAGAGTTATTACGTGCATTGATGGACAGTGGGGCCGAGCTTGGTTATAAAGTGTTGATCTCCAGAACCGTGAAAGGAAACACTGCGAGTTTAAAGCTTCATCAATCTTTAAACTTTCGGTATATAGGGATCATGCGAAGGGTCGCTTTTAAACTCGGTAAATGGGTAGATGTACAGATCTGGCAAAAAGACCTGTTTATTTAGACAATTACTCGTGTTTTATTCATCCTTTTATCATGAGATAGGTTTTTATTCCTTCAGGCTCTTTTGTATTTTTAAGTAAAATGGTTCGCTCTTCTATAAATGGGAGCTGTTACCTTTTTGCATAATTAACAAAAGACATCAAAAACTTATCTGAATGAATATTTTTCGTATCGAGGCATTGCGATTATTGCTTGTGTTGACACTCACGGCAATGGTGGCTTCTTGTCGTAATACTGTTCCTACGATTGCCTATCTCAAAGCTCCTAAAATTGTAAAGTCAGGCGATCCAATGACGCTTTCCTGGAAGGTAAACAATTTAGGCAGACACAAAATAAGTATAAGAGGTGAACACTCTAAGAAATCATTAGCTGCCAAAAGCAAAAGAACATATTGGCCACAGCGTTCTCGTACTTTTCACTTATATGTGAAAAATAGAAAAAAGAAAACGATCGCTCGGAAAGTCGTTAGGGTACAAGTTGTAAATGCCTCATTTACTGGGCCTTTGAAAGTATTGGCTGGTGATCCGGCCCGTTTGTCCTGGAGGGTGTTGGTAGCTGCACGTAATATTAAACTGGCCGAAATTGTGAATGGTCATTTGGTGATAATCAAAGAAAAGTTACCCAAGGTAGGTTATTTTGATGTACGCCCCACACAAGCCACGAATTATCAATTACTAATTGAAAACCAGGGAATCGTACATTTTGACCATCACATCGAAGTCAAAGAAGCTTTTTTTATGGGGAGCCGAGTAGTTACTCCTCAGGCAGATGCTATTTTACAATGGAGAGTCAATCCAAAAGCCGAAAAGGTCTGGGTAGAGGAAAGGGTAGAAGGAAAGTACCAAAAACTCCAGGAGAACCTGCCTTTAGATGGCCGAATGATGTTGCAACCTAAATATGCACAGAATTATTATCGGCTAGTTGTAGAGCGTAACGGTAAGCAACAGCATTTTCCTCATCAGGTACGTATCAAAGTAGCCCGCCCTTACATTCGTAGCTTACAGCCTATTGCCAAGATTAAACCTGGAATGAAGATGAGCTTTGAGATATTTGCTTATGATCGTTCTAATTATCCCAAAGAAATCAAGTTTCAGGTAATGGCTTATGATCCTAAAGGGAATTTTGTAACTGGTTTGGCACCTAATGATGCTACGGCTAAGAAATATTTTTTAGGATTGGCTGAACAGATAGAAGGGGAGACCTTTCCAATCAATGATTTTAAGGTGACAGAGGTAAGTCAACGTGTTTCTAAACCCTACTCTATTGCTACTGTATTAGACTATAGTGGTTCTATGTGGGGTGTGACCCCCAACCTTGAAACTGCCATCAAGGAATTTATTAAAAGAAAAAATCCAAACGATGAAATCTCAGTGATCAAGTTTGATGATCAATTGGTGAGAAAAGTAGAAAGGGCACGAAATGCAAATGATGTTATTAAGAAAAGCGCATTTGATGGAGAAAGTGGAGGAGCTACTGCTTTGTATGCGGGAGCAGACGAGGGGATTAAAACCATTGAGAAGAGTAAATATCATCGAATCTTGGTTTTATTTACTGATGGACAAGAAAACTCGTCTTTTACCTTCTCTGACTCACATGCTTTTACAGCCAAACAATTGGTAAAACGAGCCCGCGAAACCAATACCCGCCTTTTTACGGTGTGTTTTGGCGAAGGAGCTAATCGTAATTTGCTGGAGGCCATTGCTTTATTAACCGACGGGCGAAACTATTTTCTAGAAGATGAATCAGAAATTGCTCAGGTATATCAGGAATTGCCTTACATTTTTAAAAACTATTATGAGGTGAGCTACCGCCCTATAAAAAAAGATGGGCCACATCTTACATTATTGACTTACAATAATTTAGAAACAGTAGATACCAGTTCTAGTACTACCTTTATTGGCGATGATTTTGACCCCAATATGTATGAAGATTTTGCCCGCAAAGTAATTTATTGTCCTAAGGGGAAAGTTTTGAAATCTTCACAAGATAAAACGAAGGTGAACACATCATCAAAACCTACTCAGACTCCAACGATAATTGATGTAAAAGCTGCCAGGAAAAACCAACCACTAACTCCTCCACAAGCAGTGGCGTTTTTTAAACACAACAATAGCAAGATTGATCAAAAGTATCATAAAAACCTAGAGGTGTATGTGCGCTATTTACAAAAAAATAAAAAAGCCAAGGTGTATATATTGGGGCATTCAGACTTAAATGGGACTACGGAAGGTTGCCAACGAATTTCACAGGAACGAGCCGACGCGGTACAACAATTTTTTCTTAAAAAAGGAATCGCTACATCAAGAATGAAAATTCAGGCTTTTGGACGCACCAGACCTGTATGGATAGAAGAAACGAAGAAAGCACACGGTAGAGACAATCGACGGGTGGAGATTATACTGGTAGAGTAAATTGTGTTTGATAGTTTAATGGCTAAGTTAGGTGACGACTTTATAACAACTTAGCCATTAAATCATTCATTGTATTCATTTAATAATTAGTATCTATATCTTCTTCTTCAAAGATTGTAAGCTCTGCCTCAGTCACATATTCTTTTCCTCCCAAACGATTGGCTTGCTTCATATATACTTGCTCAAATAAGTTTCTTACACCACGGCCATTGCCAAACTTGGCTGCATCAGTACCAAACGATTTCATGATCAACTTGCGTACTTTGGTGCGTGCTGCTTCAGTGAGCTTATATCCCTTGTCGTGACACATTTTTTCAAAAATACGTGTAAGTTCATCCAGATTATAATCATCAAAATGAATAACCTCTGAAAACCTTGAGCTAAGCCCTTGGTTAGCAGCTAAAAACCGTTCCATGTCTTTGGTATAACCAGCGGCAATTACTACCAAGTCTTCTCGATGATTTTCCATCAAAGGAGTAAGAGTATCAATAGCTTCTGCTCCAAAATCATTTTGCCCCCCATTGGTCAAGGCGTAAGCTTCATCTATAAATAATACACCTCCCAGTGCACTCATAACTACTTCTTCTACTTTTTTGGCAGTATGCCCTACATATTTCTCTACCAGATCAGAGCGGCGAGCTTCTACCAAATGGCCTCGGGACAGCAAGCCTATTTCCTGAAAAATTTCAGCAATCAAGCGTGCTACCTCGGTTTTGCCAGTACCAGGGTTTCCCATAAATACCAAGTGCATAGAAGGCAATACAGCTTCCAGGCCTTTTTCTTGTCTTACCTTGTGCATCTTTACCAAATTGGCCAGTACCTTTACCTTGCGTTTTACCTTATCCAGGCCAATCATTGCATTTAGGCGTTTGTCTGCACTTTCGTGTTGAGCGGCAATCAAATGCATGATCTTGGCAATCACTTCGGCATCAGTACGATAGTGCTCTTTATTCTCTATACTATAAATCCAATGATTATCTATAGTGATATCCCCATTGCTGGTTTTGAAAACAAATTGATCGTTGATCAAATGCACATCCTTGATAATCGCCCAGGACAAAAACTGGTCAATGTTTTTTTCGCCATTGGCCACGATTGAGATACCTTTGTCGGTAAAAGCTACACTATGACTGGAAGGGAATAATAGTGGTAAAAACCAAGGTTGATCAGTCTCTATCAAAAAGTATATTTCTTCAGTATAGGGAAGGTTATGCAATGCCCGCGCATTTTCTCGTTCCTCTAAGCTTAGGCCTTTTACGCCCTCTATTTTTTGGGTAAAAGACGCATTGCCATATCCGTGGATAAATACTGTGCGGTGTTTTCTAAAATGATTGCAAAGGTTGGGGTTGTTTTCTAATACCTCTCTTACTTTACTCATAATTCAATTTACAATATTATCAATCACTGAACTTTCCAATCTTCTGCTTATGGTGCAGTCGAGAAATGTTCACTGCTTATGTATACCATTTATTAATAGGGAAGGTTATTTTTTGTGTTCAATCTTCTAGCAAGCAAGTTTTCTAAATAGTTTGCCATAAACGACCTCCCCACCATAAGGTTTGTGTCATTTGTGTAGTAGCAAGATATAGAAAGCTTCGCTGAAAATTGTACTTTAAGCAAAAGTAATTTATGAAATTGTAATGAGTACACCAGGAATAGAATACTCAATGATGAACCACTAATGTAGTTGAAGTCAATCGTCTGTGCCTTGGTGTTGAGCTGCAATCAAATGCATGATTTTAGCAATTATTTCTGCGTCGGCGCGATAATTCTCTTTATTCTCAATTCTATAAATCCATTGATTGTCTATCTTGATGTCTTCATCATCGGTTGCAAATACAAATTGATCGTTCTCCAAATGCACTTCCTTAATGACGGTCCAGGGTAAGAATTTATTAAATTTATATTTCCCATCAGCTACAATCGATATGCCCTTATCAGTAAAAGCTACACTGTGGTTAGAGGAAAAAATTACTGGAAAGAACCAAGGTTGATCGGTCTCAATCAAAAAGTATATCTCTTCAGTGTCAGGAAACTTATGCAATGTTCGTGTGTCATGTAGTTCTATTAAACTTAAACCCTTGATCCCTTCTATTTTTTGGATAAAAGAAGCATTTCCATAACCATCGATAAATACTGTGCGGTGTTTTCTAAAATGATTACACAAGTTAGGGTTACTTTCTAATACCTTTTTTACTTTGCTCATAATCCTATTTATAATATTGAATGTTCCAAGGCCATTACTTACAACATAGTCAGGTTTACTTCTTAAAGATACGATTTAATAGCAGGAGAGACCACCTTTAGAAGTAGTCTTCTATCAAACAGCGTTTTTGAACAATTAACGAATAAAGCAGCAAGATTTAATAAGCCTGATAAGCGTTATGCTTTGAGAGTAGGTGATGTGAAAAATGGGATATAGCGTAATGCTTTTTTTAGTTGTAATATACATCTATTTTTTAGGTTAAAATTACTTGCTTTTCTGTATTGAAGAAGCTTGCAAGGAGTAATGTTTAGGTTTGAGCAAAAAAACGAGTAAATACTTACTTTATTAAGATTAAAAGATGATGAGAAAATCAGCCTGTTTTGATAGCAAAAAGAGGTTTCGATCATTTTTTTTAGCAAAAACTAAAAAAAGTTAACCGAAATCTTACGCCAATCATTGGTATGCCAAAAAAAATGCTAATTTTGCATCTTAAGTTTGATCACTTATTTTCCGGACAGTGCTCACCAATATTGGGGGGCATTGTCTTTTTTGTTTTTAGACGTTTATAGATAGGTTTTTCCCCTTATTTATGATGAATTAATTTCTGTAATAGAGTGATTATATAGTTGTGGTATACAACTATATTCTAATCAAAACTCACTTTTATTCAGAATAAACTGATCTGTGAGTTTTCAGATATTTATATGGAGATAATAATAAGAAGATGATTGATGACGAAAGCGTGACTTTAATATATGCTATCTATACAACTCCTAGTGCATATGACTCTTCAAAGTTTTCGCTGATAGGGTAGGCTTTCATTACTATTTGGGGATAATGTTTCTGAATTTTGACTAGAGTACTTTTTTTCAGAGGAGTCCAGTAATAATTGATATACTTTAGGTTTTTGAACTGATAAAAATATTTGGGAAGTTTTTTAAATAAATTACCATCCAGGTATAAGTGCTCTACATCAAATAGGGTAACCTCCTCGGGCAATCGAGTTAATTGTAAATCGCTTAAAACAAGGGTCTTGGTTTTGGTATTATAAAGGCTTTGTAATACTTCCTGGGTAGACTCTATTTTGTTTTTTAACCTGAAAAGATTCCCTTTTCCACGAAACTTAACCCAAAGCTGCCCCAAATCTACTGCGTCTATGTCATTGTGCAAGTATATTTTTTCCAGACAGCGACTCACATTTGTTTCATCAGAAGTCCACTCCGCCATTTTGTTGTAGTATTTGGCGATAAATTT
Source organism: marine bacterium AO1-C (assembly GCA_001890965.1). Classification (GTDB taxonomy): domain Bacteria; phylum Bacteroidota; class Bacteroidia; order Cytophagales; family Microscillaceae; genus Microscilla. The sequence continues at coordinate 41,299 of MLAY01000013.1, forward strand.
TTTCAAATCTTCAGAAGCCCAATTGTAATACAGGGTTTGAGCGGTTTCACGTATTTGATAGTTGGAGTGTAAGCGTGACAACACAAATAGATAGGTGACAAGGCGTGAAGGTACTCCACCATTTTGGAGTAGACTAAGGCCCAATATGACCTTGTCTGAGTCATTGTTGGCTAGCAATGACCGGATATTTAATATCATTTGATCAACTTCAGATGAATTATTCAGTAAGTAATGGTTTATATGATGTTTTTGCATTGTGTTAATTACACATTAGAGAATTGGTGTCATTCAGTATTTACGCAGGAACTAAGGGGTTGTTGGGCGAATGTCTACAAAGTTCTGCACAAAATCATTGCCTTAGATGCCAACTCTCTCAGGTTTTGGTTATATTAATTAAACAGTACACAAAGCTATATAAACCGAACTACTTTATCAGTTTTTTGTTGATTTGGCAGTTTCTTAATGACTGATTTATTCATGAGAAGGTTATTTAACTTACTTAAAAAAAAAGAAAAATTCGTAAAACCTACATCTGCTGAGGGGCAGAAATTGCATCAGTTATTGTCTAGCAACGACGAACAGAATGTGAAACTTGCTTTTTACATTATGAAAGGGCAAGGTGTGCCCGAAAAGTTAATTGCTTTACTGCAAAGTCGTTATAAGGAGTTGTGCTTTGAGACTGGACTGATGGCTCCCTTGTATAAATTAAAAAGACTCTACTTTAGTAATAATGATTTGAATGAAATCCCATCAGAAATAGCCGAATTAAATAATTTGAAAGGCTTATATGCCGAAAATAATGATTTAACATCATTGCCCGAAGAAATCATCCGCCTGAAGAAATTGAAGGTTCTGTGGCTACATTGGAACTACCTGGAGAGTTTACCCGAGAAGATTGGCTACATGAAGGGGTTACGTGAGCTTTGGATAGGCTACAACCAACTCACAGAGTTACCTGCATCTTTAGGCAAACTAAAAAACTTACAAGAGTTATATTTAGAGCATAATAAATTGGAAGAGTTACCCTTAGAAATCACGAATTTGAGAAAATTAAAGATTTTAAGGTTGAATAATAATCAAATACGGCGATTGCCTGAGCAATGGCAAAACCTGAGGCAATTAATAAACCTAACTCTTCACCACAATCAGTTATTTCAATTACCGACCTCTATAACCGAAATTCCCCAACTTGAGATCTTGCAAGTAAATAACAATCAGTTGACGACGTTGCCACAAGATATAGGAAACCTTCGGAGATTGGTTCAGTTTGATGTGCAAAACAATGCTTTGATGATTTTACCAGACAGTATAGGAGAACTAACTAGTTTGCGAACAGCTAACCTGAGCAACAATCGCATACAAGGAATACCTGAAAGTATTTGCCACTGTAAAAGTTTGCGTGAGCTTTATTTGTATGACAACCCTCTGACAGAGAAAGCTAAGCTTCAACTAAAAGAGTGGCTACCCAATACTTTCATTCACTTTAGTAGCTAACCACTGTCAAAGTATTTATGCCCTGAGTTCTCCAATTTCGAATCTGGCCTTTAGCCCATAAAAAAGGAAGCGAGCCAACTCATCCAATTCAATCTGAAATACCTTAGTTTGTCCTGCGTCTTCGCTGTTCAAATAAGTATTGAGCATAATCGTATCAGCCGATATATCTACAATCATGTAGGGAATATCTAGATATTCATTCAGACGATTGAATATCAGGGTAAATGTATTCTTGTTGATAAGAGTACACCCAAAACGATGATAATCCAGGTTAGGTAAAAACTCATCAAAATATAAATAAGTGATTTTACTAATCAACTGGCGCGTATATTTGGGAGTATAGTCAAAGCCCTTTAATATGTTAGCAAGGAGTTCTATGTTATGCCAATCGTTGGTGTTCAATAGTTGATCGACTTCCCGGTCAAAATTTACAATCTTCATCGGTTATTGATTTCAATTTCAGCTTAGTATATTATTCTGGCAAAATGTCAGTGTATGACATAAAAAACTGCCAGATCTATTTATTCATTAGGTTTATATGGGAATAAATCTTAAAAAAATACAAATACTGTCAAGGAAATTTCGTGCCAAAATGACAAAAAAAACTCGGCTGAATTTTTGCTATAGTGCTGATTATCAAACCGTAACTAGCTGATTATGTGTGGATTTTGTGTTTATACAACTTTACCACAAACCTAATCTTAACTGGTTGCGTATTTAAATAATAGATTGTTCCTTGAAAGGGATTTTGTTATATTGCTTCTAAGCGAATTAACATTCACAATAGAAATAGTACCATTTTCCTATAGAACAGAACTTAACTTTACTATATAATCTCATGGCAGATAAATCAACTCAAGCAGACAGAATCGTAGACAACCACATATTGTGGTCTATGGGAGCGGGTGCATTACCTATTCCTATAGTAGATGTAGCCGCGGTTACTGCTATCCAATTAAATATGCTTAAAGAACTTTGTCTTATTTATGATGTAGACTATTCAGAAAGCTTTGGGAAAAACCTAATTAAATCAATTGTAGGCGCTGGAGTAGCCAAAGTAGGTGCCAGTGCGGTAAAAACTATACCAGTAGTAGGATCACTCTTAGGAGGTGTGCCTATGGTAGTATTATCTGGTGCTTCTACTTATGCACTAGGACAAGTGTTCAAATCGCAACTTCAGGTAAATAGTGTACTTTCTAAATTTGACATGGACGGAGCCAAGAAAATGTATCAAGATGCTTTTGAAAAAGGCAAAGACTATGTACAAGATCTAAGAAGCCGCATGGGATTTGGTGGCAAGAAGAAAGATGATGAAGCGAAAGATGCAGAGAATAAAGATACTGACAGTAAGAATGGCACCGAAACCAATAAAGAAGAGGATGCCGTTTTTGAAAAACTTAGAATTCTGGGAGATTTGAGAGACAAAGGCATACTAACTGAGGAAGAGTTTCAGGAAAAGAAACAAAAGATATTGGCTCAACTGTAGAGTTTTTGTATAAAATAGAATTGTAAAAGGCATTGAGGCGTCGCTTCAATGCCTTTTATGATTTAACGGAGTGAATGAATTTCTCGAAAAACCTGTAAGTACCTCTGGGTTTCCAGTCGGTAATCTAATTGAGTTTTTACCATTTCCAGACAGTTTTGCCCCATTTGTGTGAGTTCTTCTGCTGAAAGCGCAAACATTTTACGAATGGCTTCTCTGCACTGCTCTAAATTCCCTGGATTAAATAAATACCCGTGTTTGCCTTCTTGTAAAAAGTCGGCCATACCAGCTACGTTAGAGGCGATAAAAGGAATCCCCAAGCCTCCAGCTTCCATCATAACATTAGGTAAGCCGTCATAATAAGATGGAATAGCGACCATATCACAGGCGGCATAATATGGAAGCAAAGCAAAACGCTCCATAAAAGGGTAATGGGTGTAGCCAAAGGCATCAGCATTTTCGGTAAGAAATTGCTGCACAGCATCAGTCATGTCGCCTATAATGAGCAAGTGAACTTGTGATAATTTACCAGATAGTTTAAGTGCTTCCAGGAAAAATAAGATGCCTTTTTTGGATTTGAGATGTCCAAACATCCCTAAAATCTTTTTGGGTGGGTTGGTCGCCTGTACATTCTCTTGACGCCATTGTGTGGCTTTTTGAGTGTCTGAGGACAAAACCTGCCATTCCTGAAGATCAATTCCATTAGGTATGTGGATTACTTTTACGGTAGGAAGAAGCTTTTGAATTTTATATAATTTATCCTGGCTTACCACACATACCTTCGCAGCGTTTAAGAGTGCTGTTTTGAGAACTTCTTGCCTTTTGGGAGAAAAGATACCTGTATCAAAATCATTACCTCTGAGCAGTACAACGTAAGGAACCTCCAGCCAGGCGGCTAAGATAGGCGCGGCTAACATGGGAACATATCCTCCAAAAGCTGTAAGATGAGTAATTGGTGATTGTTGCTGTTGCAGAAGTTCTTGTTGGTAATTTTGTAAAAATGCCCAGACAAGATTCAAACTATGAGAGACATCCGGATGCATGGCAAAAGCAATATTTTTACCGTTTTGCACATGATCTATTTTAGTGCGCTCTACCCGATTAGTAAAATGAATTACATCTACTAATACACCTTCATTACGCAAATGATGGACAATTCTATCACAGGATTGTGCCATTCCACCTTTGTTAGGATAGTAGTTTTCAGTAAGCCAAACAATTCTCATTGATGAAGATTGTGTCATTCTAAGAATACATCTGTAAAGTGTTCAAATATTCCCAAAGTTAGTATTAATGTCCACATAATCAACTTATATGGTGGGGCTGGGACTTATGAAAAGGTTGGACTGGAAGGGTAAAGTAAAAGCTACTACCTTGATGGAGCACACTTTCTACCCAAATACTTCCTTGTTGCTTTTCTACAAACTCCTTACAGAGCATTAGCCCTAATCCTGTACCTTTTTCCTGAGAGGTACCTGGTTTGGTAAAGTGTGACTTGAGATCGAATATCTTTGGTAAATCTTCTGGAGTAATACCTATACCAGTATCCGTTATCGCGATTTTAATGAATTGATTTTCAATTGGTTGAGCATCTACTATTACTTGGCCTTTTTCCGGAGTAAACTTCATGGCATTGGCTACCAGGTTTCTAATTACCAGTGCCAGCATATTGGCATCGGCCCAAACTTCAAGATCTTCGCGGACATAGTTTTGTATATCCAACGATTTAGGATTGGAAGCCCGAAACAAATGAAGTGTATTATCTACTACCTGAAATAAGTTTACTTGAGTATTATTTAACTGGAGGCCCTGCATTTGAAGCTTTGACCAATACAACAGGTTATCGAGTAGGTTTTGAGTAATTTGTACCTGATTGTTCAGGTTTTTTGAGAGCATTTTCACTTCCTCTTGTGACAAAGCATCTGAATTCATGAGGTGTAATACTCCCTGAATAGAATTGATTGGACTTCGCAAATCGTGAGAAATGATAGAAAATAGCTTGGCCTTTAGATTATTAAGAGATTCCAGGCGATCTTTTTGTTCTTGCAATACATGGTTTTGAGCTTCAAGTCGAGTGTTTTTGGCGGCCACCTCCTGGGTACGTTCTTCCACTTTTTCTTCCAAATCCCGATTTACTTGCTTAAATATTTCCTGATGCGCTTTTAGTTCGGAAATTAATATTTTCTGATGCTCGCGTTTTTGTAATTCGTTATATCTAAAACGCATGCCAAGCCCAATAGCATAGCATAGTAACTGTAGACAAATACCTGCTTGAATAGGTTGAGTTAAAATGGATGCACTGGTATCTTGCAAAAAGATGACGATGGTAGTGACCACCCCAATAATATAAAGCAAGATGCCAAAGAAGAAGTAGCCAAGAAAATGCACGGGCTGAGTGCGAAGCTTCCATAATACGACCAGGGATAATGCGATGTCTATTAAAATACTACAGATAATAATCCAGTTAATCCGGTTTACATTAAAAGTTACCAGTAAAATAATGAGTCCTATGGGGATAGAAATCAAACGGATAGAAGACCATCGAGAGACTATTTTGTCCCAGCGAGGAATAAATGCTTTGGTGTGAAAGAAACCTCTGAGTAGTTGAAAGTAGGCAACAAAGGCAAATTGAACGGTGGCGTACCACGCAAACTCATTCAGCCTGGGAGCTTCGCCGAAGATCGTTTCGTTTAAAAAACCATGAACCGATAAAAAATAAATTGAGTTGCAGACAATGTAGAGAGAAAAATGAATGTAAACATTCTCTTTCATGACAAGGTAAATGAACACGTAATAGAGGGCAAGTACCCACAAAAAGCCGTGAAATAAACCTTGTACCAGATTGCGGCGACTAATCAAACGATGCCAACGGTAATAACTATGTAGATTAGCCTGAATTCTTGGTAGACGAGCATCTACGTTAGCCACTTTTAAAAAGTAAGTATGGGTGGTATTACGTTTAAGAAGTATTGAAAACTGTGAATCTCGTCCTTCGGTAATTTCTTGTTGGCTGATTGGGACAAATTTCCCGCTTTTTTGACTACTCCAGCCTTTATTGGGTTTTGGGGTAAAAAGTGTGGCTTCATTGATATAGCCTACGTGCAAAATCCATTTGGTATCTTGTGATAGGTTATTTTTTAACGAGATTTTGAGCCAATAAACACTCCTGGCATTTCGGAGAGTAGTTTGTGATAGGGGAGAGAATCTGCTGGCAAAAGGTTTACTTGCAACTTGATCAATGTTGAATAAACCTAGTGAGTCCTCAAAGATTTGAATATAGGAGTTAAGGGGATATGAATAGGTATCTTGAATAGTATTTAACTTAAACACAGGCTGTGCTTGTACATGATGTTCCAAAGCCAGTATGCTTATGAAAAAGACAATAATTGGCATCGGTGTGCAACGGAAAAAATATAAAGTGTTTGTGCTTGGCAATTTTAAGTGATAGAAAAATTGAAAAAAAACTTACTTACCACAATGCAAAAATAATGATCACTGTGATGATCCAAGGCTTACTCCTGTTATTAAACAAGTAATATCTGTACCAAAACCCAAAAAAAGTTTGATTAAATTTATAAAAAAACCTTACGAATAGAGAATTTCTGATTTTAAAATTTCGTGTTTTGTTTTTGAAAATAAATCTGAAAAATTCTCATTTTTGACCAATATTTGAGTATGCTTTAAGGCATATCTGATTCTATTATAATTTTCAGAATAAAATTTGTTTATCATATAGAGTTTTAGGTTCTTTACCTAAATACGACCACTTACGACGGATATACATAGTAAAGAGGGAACACTTTGGTAATTTTCTTCAAAAAAGTTGTGATAATTATAAGTCAAGGGTTTTAAACAGTAAATATGTTTGGAAAAAGCACTTTAGTTTGGGCTATTTTTGTTCTCCTCTGTCAATCATGGATTCAGTCGCAAGTCTTTGCACAAGACAAGCGACAGATCATTCTTAATGATCAAAAACAAACCTATCCCATTGGAACCCAGGCATTCATCTTCGAGACTACCGACGCAAATATTACCATTGACCAAATCGCTAGTGGAAAATATGACCAGAAATTTAGCCTCTCTAAGGTTCAAAGCATTATAAAAGGCCATTCGGACTCTTTTTTTTGGATAATGGTAGATGTCCAAAACAATTCGAAAAGCTTGGACTGGTTACTAGAATATGCTTACCCAACCCTTGATTATGTTGATTTTTATTACTTTGATAGTAAATCTCAAAAATGGGACGTAATTGAAACTGGTGATAAACGATTATTTAAGAATCGCCCCATATTTAATCGCCAATTTGTATTCCCCATCAATTTCAAAGCTTCATCACACCAAAGATTATACTTGAGGGTATGGGGGACAGGAACAATTCAAATTCCCTTGGAAATACATTCAAGAGCTCATTTTTATAAGAAGGCTTCCTGGTCTGATGTAATCTATGGTTTGCTGTATGGAGTATTGGTGCTTATACTAGCTCACAGCTTTTTTCTCTATATTTCTCTGAAGGATAACAGCTATCTTTTTTATATCATATTTGTGCTGGGTTCCTTGTTGTTTTATCCCGCAGACAGTGGACACTCATATCAATATGTTTGGCCAACTCAAATATATTGGGCAAACCGGGTAATTCCATTCGGTTTGGCAGTGATGGTAACTGGATCGGCAATTTTTGCCATATTTTTCCTCAACATTCAAAAGTATTCGAAAGGGCTTTTTAGGGCATTACAAGTGATTACGGTCGTGAGTAGTGTGCAAGTGGTATTGTCTTTTATTCTACCATTTAGAATGGCTATCGAGATTATCAGCTATACCATTTTACTGAATTCCATTATATTGATAGCCTCAGGAGTTGTATCCTGGCGTAAAGGCAATCTGGCTTCGCGATACTTTACAGTTGCCTGGATTATTTACACTTTTGGTATTATTCTTCACGCTTTAAAAGACTTTGGCTTATTGCCAGAGCGTGCAGTGGTGTGGCATTCTACCGAAGTATCAGCAGTAATTGAGGTAGTATTGCTTTCTATGGCTCTGGGTGATAAGTACAACATATTCAAGGCAGAAAAAGAAAAGCTATCCGCTGAGATGCTAAAAATGCAGGAGCAGGAAAATGAAGAGTTGGAAAGAAAAGTATCTGAACGTACCGCTAAATTAGTCGAGACTAATGAAGAATTGAATCAAACCATTGAGGAGCTTGATTTGACCAACGAGCAGTTGAACAAAATGAATATTGAGCTCGAGAAGAAAAATTCAGACATTACCGAGAGTATCAATTATGCCAAAAGAATTCAGTCAGCGATGCTGCCGCATGATACTTATGTTACCCAGGATTTCCCTCAACATTTTATTTTCTTCCGTCCTCGAGATATTGTAAGTGGAGACTTTTATTGGTTTGGTAAGAAAACGGTTGACAGTATTGATTATCAGGTACTTATTGTAGCTGACTGTACAGGACATGGGGTGCCTGGAGCGTTTATGACGATTTTGGCTAGCAGTATTATTCATGAGATTATTAAATATCAGGAAACGTTTAAGCCTGAGGCAATTTTGTATTTGCTAGATCGGAAACTCAATGAGACGCTACAGTCACAGACGGGTTCTAAGGTAAATGACGGAATGGACATGTCTATTGTGGTGATCAACGAAGAAACACAAATGCTATATTTTGCTGGAGCAAAATCGCCCTTGTATTATGTGCGTGATGAGGTGTTTCATCAGATCAAAGGTTCTATATTTCCAATTGGTGGCTCGGATCAGTACAAAACTGCCAAACAATTTGATGGACATGAGTTAAAGTTACAGGCAGGTGATATGCTTTATTTGTCTTCTGATGGATTCCAGGATCAGTTTAGCAAAGAAATGGGAGGGAAGTACTTAAAGAAAAACTACCGTAATCTATTACTACGCATTAGTTCACTGCCGATAGAAGAACAAGCACAACAACTACAAATGGAATTAGATAATTGGAAAGGTGGTATACGCCAAACCGATGATATCTTAATTGTTGGCCTTTTGATTGAGTAGTTGTTAGTATACCCTTATAAATAAGATTCAATGATTTTTATAATCTCCTTTCTTTTGTAAACTTTTGCTACTTCCAACGCATTTTTACTACTAAAATCATCTTTTAATTTAGGATCAGCTCCGTTCTCTAATAAGAACTTTGTTATTTCAGTATGCCCATTTTCTACACTTACTATGAGGGCCGTAGTTAAAAACTCTGGATGTTTATAGTTTACGTCTATTCCATTACGTAAATGATACCTTACTAAATCGATTTTACCATCTTGAGCGGCATAAAACATTTCTTTCCAATCTCCTCCTGACATATTATTTTATTTTTTTAGATGTTGTTTAATTATTTTAACCATTGCTTTGTTTTTCAAGGATTTAGCTACTTTTAATGGACTATCATTACTAAATCCCGCTTTGAGCTGTGGGTCGGCACCATTTTCCAATAAATGCTTAACAACCTCCTCATGTCCATTTTCTATTCCTACAATCAATGGGGTTGTGAGTAGTTCTGGGTGTTGATAATTGGGGTTTACGTCATTATTTAAGTGGTATTTCAATAGTTCCAAGTTGCCCGTTTCGGCAGCATGTAACATATCTTTCCAATCTCCTGCAGCCATATTTGTTAATCATTGTTAATCACTATTTAATGAAGCAAACTTTTTTGGAAATTGAAAGCAGTTTAGGATAAATTTTAAACCAACCCAAATCATATGAAAATAACCGAGATAAATCAACTACGAACACTGTATAATCAGCCTAGCGAACGAGCTCTGAAAAAACAGTTACCAAGTTTAGATAAGCATTGTATTCACTACATAAGCAAATCCCCCTTTTTAGTGCTTTCTACGGTAGATAAGCAAGGAAAAGTGGATGCTTCTCCCCGAGGCGGAGCACCGGGTTTTGTACATGTAATAGACCAACAGCAAATAATCATTTCTGATGCTAAAGGAAATAATCGTTTAGATAGTTTGGTGAATATTGTAGAAACGGGGCAAGTAGGCTTACTTTTTCTGATTCCAGGAGTAGACGAAACACTGAGAGTGAATGGAAGTGCTTATATAACAACCGAAGCCGAAGTATTGGCGAGGTTCTCTAATGAAAAAAATCCTCCCCAAACCTGTATTGTGGTTTCGGTAGAGGAAGCCTATCTACATTGTGCAAAAGCATTGATGAGGTCTAAGTTGTGGTCAGAAGATGCACAAATTATGCGGACAGAGCTTCCCACGATGGGGCAAATGCTTAAAGATCAAGTAGGAGGCGACAAGGCACCTGAAAGTCAGGAAGAAATGGTGAAACGATACAAGAAAGATTTGTAAGAATAAGGAGTGTGAAGTGACAAAGCTGGTTGAAGTTATGAATGTTTTGCTAAGATTTTCGCACTACTGAAACACGGTACATGGTATCGGTATAAGTAGTGTGATTTTCAATAGTATAGTTGCCTCTAAACTCCTCTTCTACTATTTCGCTCAGAGTAGTTCTTAATTCCCCTGGACTCACCGCATGTTTCATACGTACAGTTAAAATTCTGTGGTTTGCATCCAATGAGTGGTCCTTCAATATCGTGTGTTTATTCCTGTCTAGCATTGTGTAAATCGTTTGTATTGCCACAAATATAGCAAAAATTTGATTGTACACTTTTACAAGGCTATAAACTATATTTTACTCTTTGCCACCTACCACAATTTCATACATCTCTTCGGTACGCAGGTATTTATCGGCTAATGCCAATAAATCTTCAGAAGTAATACTTTTCAGTGTCTCAAAATAGTTTTCGTAAAAGGAGTAATCGAGCCCGTGAAAATACAAGCCCTTGAAGATATCAGCCAATGCAAACGGGGAATTGATGGTACTTGTAAGTGTACCTGACATATAGTTTTTCACTAGCTCTAATTCTTCTTGAGGAACCAGTTCAGTCCGCATACGCTTAGATTCCTTGTGGATTTCGTCAATGGTTTGTTGTGTAAACTCTTTCCGTACATCGGTCATAATACCATAATAAGCGGCCTGTTCAAGCAACGCTACTCGAGAATAAATACCATAAGTATAACCTTTGTCTTCACGGATATTGCTCATCAAGCGGGAACCGAAGTATCCACCAAATATTTCATTGAGAATAATAAAACTTGGGTAATCAGGATGGTTTTTGGTAAACGAAAGTTGCCCAAGACGGATAGAAGATTGAGTAGCTTGTTCACGTAATTCTAAATGTTGTTTTTGAATAGCAGAGGTTGGAACAGGCAAGGCTTGTTGATCCATTTTTAAAAAACCAGACAAATCCATAGTACCAAAATATTGGTTCAAAGTATTGAAAACCTCATCATTGGTTTCGCCTGAGACGATGATGTCACAAGGATTATTTTTAATGAAACTTTGGTAAAAATTGAGTAAATCATCTCGAGTAATATGGTCAATCGCCTCATCGGTTAAGTCCAGCCCATAAGGGTGACCACCAAACAAAACCTGACTCATTTTTCTGGAAGCTACAAAACCATTGCGCTTTAGATTTAATAAAAGGTTTTGACGACTGATGTTCTTGAAGTTCTCGAGTTCTTTTTCGGGAAAAGTTGCTTCTTGCAACAGCTCCTGAATGAGACCTAATAAATTATCTAGATACTTTGACAAGGTGTAAAGAGTAATACCTACTCGGTCCGGGCCCGGCTTAAACTCTACAAATGCACCATACTGATCAATGTATTCACTGATTTCTTGGGTGTTGCGCTGGGTAGTACCTTCTCGCAGCATTTTGATCACAAAATAAGAGTTGCCCAATTTGGGATCATAAGCTGCGCCTGCCTTAAAAAACATCTCTACTCTCAACACTGGTTGGCCACCAGCATTAATCATATGTACCGGAATACCATTGTCAAGGTATTGGGTTTTAGCTCGCAAAATGGATACGTTGTCAACTACTTGAAAGGCAGGTGGTATAGATCTGTCCAGCATTCTCAGTGATTTAGTCAATTCTTACAAAAACTAGATAATCAAATTTGGGATAGTTGTTCAATAAAACAAATAAAAAACCCTTCTCCAAAAAGAGAAGGGTTTCATTTATGAACTATGAAGTATTATTCGTCTATTGAATTTATTTCTTGTCTTTATCTCCTAATTTGAATAAAAGCGTAAAGCGAAGTGTTTCAGCTAATGGGTTGGTTTGTTTTTGAGGCAATAAGTAAGCTGCATCAAAACCAAGTAATTTATATCTTAGCCCAACACCTACTGTGAAATATTTACGATCTCCTTTTTCGGCGTGCTCGTTGTAGTAACCTGCACGAGCTGCGAAGAGATTGTTGTACCAGTATTCTACTCCAATGGCCAAAATAAACTCTTTTAATTCTTCGCTAAATCCTCCAGGAGCATCTGCAAAAGAACCAAAGGTACCACTCAACAATGTTTGGTCACGAGGATTGGTTCCAGAGATAATATTACCTTGACTATCTACCTGAGGAGGAGTAGGCACCATTAGTTTATTAATATCTAAACCTAAGGTAAATTTATTGAACTCATCTATACTAGTAGTGAAAGCAGTACCAATACGAAGGTTGGCGGGAAGAAAATCTCTTTCATTGGCGTTGGTATAAGAAATTTTAGCACCAATGTTTGAAATATTGGCTCCAAATGCAAGCTCTGATTCCAGGCCGCTTACAGTGAGGGGAGTTTTATAGTATACCGAAATATCGGCTGCAGCAGAGTTACCTGCTTTTGTTTCTTGTTGATTAGAAAGAATCAAATCAGCTGATAGGTTAGAGTGAATGTAACGTCCACTAATAGCTACCCCCATTTTTTCAGATAGTTTTCGGGCATAGGTAATAGTAGCAGCTAATTCGTTAGGAGTGAAATCACGAATGATGCCTCCTTGATCGTCAGTAAATTGAATACTTCCTAAATTGAAATATCTTAAACCAAAGGCAAACGCCTGCTTATCGTCTAATTGGTAATAGGCCGAAAGGTAAGAAAGCGACATATCGTTTACAAGCTTTCTAAGCCAGGGAGTAAATGACAGCGAAACGCCAATTTTATCTTCTGCAAATGGCAATTTTGCAGCATTCCAATAAATACTATTAGGATCGGCAGTAGTAGCTACTCCTACATCTCCCATTCCGGCGGCTCTTGCATCAGGAGTGATTCCCAGGAAAGGAACGGCGGTGGATATTACTCGCTGGGTGGTATCTTGACCTTGGATAACAGCTGTTTGACTAAATGTTTGGTTGACTCCAACAGTTGCTAATAAAGCAACCAACAATAAAACTACACGCTTCTGAAATATCATTGTGATTCGGTTTTAAAATTCTCTTGCAAATATACTTGTTTTGTTGGGAAAAAAAGGTAAAAAAATAGCTTGTATACTTTTTGTTTACCAGACATACCTATAAAACAACCTAAATAACAATTTGTAACAGTTTTGAATCAAAGATTTTTCTAGTTAGTCCAGGACTACCAGGCGACGGGTCGCAAAGCGTTCGGCACCGTCTGTAGTTGAACGAGCGGTGATTTTATAGATGTATACTCCTTGAGCAATTTTGTTGCCTTGTTGATCCAAACCATCCCAAACACCTTCAAAACGGCTTAGAGCATTATTAGTTGTATACCAAAGTGTTTTTAAGAGCTTTCCATTACGATGATAAATCTGCACGGTCACATTGAGTGTTTCGCCTGCTCGGTTATGGTCAAACTTAAAAGTAGTAGAAGACCGAAATGGATTGGGATAATTCATTACATCACTGATGGCCAACACAGCATCATCGGTTACGATAAAATCAATTGTAGCTTCATTGGAATTGTTGTGAGTATCCCAGGCTTTTACTGTAATTTGATGTTTACCTTTGGTTAAATCCCGTATTGGATAACGTACTACTCCCTGCTGATAAGTATCTAGCTCAGCACTGTAAAAATCATTCATTATCCATTGATTTTCTTTATCGCCATCCAAAGTACCTGAGATTTCGTGGCCTACACTTGTTTGCGCAATGTTAATTCCACTCTCATCGCTTAGTTTAGCGATAAGCGTAGCCGCTGATTGTACTTGTCCCCCGTTTTTAAAGGTTTCGTCATTCATAAATAAGGTAATGGTAGGGGGAGTATCATCTTTCACTATGTTAGGGTTAGTTCCACCAATGACAAGATCAGTCTTGGCGCCTTGTGCGTCGGTTTTGCCATCGCTCGAATGGGCATAAAAACTCCACTTCCCATAGCCAAATTGATAGTTAATATCTTTAGGAACAATGAAAGTAAAGGTAAACTTACCTGCTTTGACACTGGCTTTGCCTACATAAATCTTACTACTTCTTTCGTTGAATTGCATGCGGCTTCCTTCATTTCCTAAAGTGCTGATTGTTTGTTCTTTATCAAATACAGTAATGTCTAGTATACCATCAAAATTATCTAATAAGGTGCCCTGGAGGCTTCTTACTTCCCCCTCAATAGTGACTTGTGCTAAAGCACTGACTGTATCTTGAGGTTGAGTAGTATCCTTACTATTTACCTTGGTCACCATTACTTGATGCTCAGGATAGGCCAAACGCATAGATGGATCACCTAACAGAGCAAAGTTGCGATTAATCGCCCCGTTTAAGCTATTGTTTTTAGTGATGACCATTAAATCTCCCAGACGAGGCATTTCGCCATTGATAGGTTTGAAAGCATCAGCATAAAAAGCTTTACTCAAAACGAAATTGGTACTAGAATAAACTGGACGCGTAGTCGTAATTAGCCCTATGCCTCCTCCTTTACTATTTAAGAGTATATACTCTGCACCTGATACGCGCAATGGATCATCATAACGCCCAAATTCACAGGTAGCGGTTACAAACAATGGCAGCTTATCGTAGTTCGCCCAACTATTGATCTGAGGGATATCCAGAATTTTTTCCTCTGTCCAACCAATTTCACCACCGTGGCCAGTATAGTTGATAATCAAGGCACCCCGTTCTACATTTTGTGTAATAGACTCCTTCAAAAGAGGAGCAAGCTCACCATTAGGCGTAGGCACTTGTTCGAAAGCATCTAAAAATAATTTGTTGACATTGAACCCTTGATGATTGGTTTTTACACCTTCAGCGAGAACATCAGCATCTAATTGATGAATGTTTACATCACCATCATCAGCCACAAACACTACCCGATTGCGCCAACTTCCTAAGGTAGAAGTGCTATTGGCATAATGAATCAGTTTATTTACTACATTGGTAGCCTCTTCTAAGGTTTTTACTGGTAAACGACCAATACCTATCTCAAGTGTATGATCTCCTTGGTTGGTTTCTATCCATTGTCCTTCTGAGTCTTCCAAAAAACCAAAGTAGTCATCTGAAGAGTGACTTAGGATAGGATGAAGTGACTCTCTAGATTCATAAATAGGAACAAAGTTGGTATTATTTTCTACTCGATCTTTGTAATCATAAGAACCGTCACCAAAGAGTAGTAGATAACGAAATGTTTGAGGGCTTCTCAAATAGAGCATTCGGGCAAAATCTCGGATGGCAGTAATGTCTTGCTTACCACTTGAAAACTCATTATAAATTTGCTGAATTTTTACGACTGTTACGGTTAAACCATCATTGGTGCGGCGAAAATCGGCCAAGCGCTCTGCCTGGCTTAAAAAGGCATCAGGTGTAATAATGACTAAATTAGTTGGGGTAAGGGCATGTAAATCCTGACTTGCTACTGTGCTAATGGATTCAGGTAAAGGGAAGTTGCTGCCTTGAAAAACCACAAATTCTTTAAGATCAGTTGTATTGGCTCCAAAAACAGCTTGACTACCATTGAGTTGGTATTGTTGTATTGCAGGAGTAAGAGGATTAGTAATATCCCAAATGACAGCCCCATCACTTATATTGCCCACCGAAAAGTTCGTAATTGCTTGGTCTAAACTAGCAATGGCTCTAAAGGTTGTTTGCTGATTATATAATTGTAGTGCACGTTGATAATTTAAGCGGAGATAATTTAAATACCCCACAGAGTTTCCATTGCTTTTATCGTAAGATAAGCCAATGGCGAGTTGTTCGGTGGCAGATAATACTTGACTATTGATGGTGAAATCGCTTACCTGGTCACGTCCTTTGATGTCATAAGTCCCTTGAGGTTGGGCAGCAATGCTTTGTTCTCCCAATGCAATACCATTGACCGAGACTGAAAACTTGGTGTCTAAAGCTGAACGCCCCATCACATAAGAAGTAACCGTAATAGGTGTACCATTGACTAGACCAGGAGTATCAAAAGAAAAGCTTTTATCAGTCTCAAAATCAAATAATTCGCCATACCACTCACGTCCTGAGCCTTGAGCCAGTACCACTCGTTCATCTTTTTCATATACTTGATAATCATCAAAAACACTAAGAGTTTGGGTGGCTCCTGCTACACTGTTTTGTAGTTGAACTCTTTTACCAGGAGTACTACCCACGGTAATGAAAGAAAATACGGAGTCAGAATAAACGTTTTGGGTATGTTCAAATCGTTTTTGGGTAGTATTATAGCTCCAGGCAACAGCTCCTTGAGCATAAAACAAAATGTAATCTCCTGCATCAAACTTTCCATCTTCCTGACCTGCCACCCAGATCGCATTTTCCTGAAGGTCATCTGTTCTGGTAGCATTGTTGGCTTGGGGCAGCATGCCGCCTATATTGCCATACAACTGAATATTTTGTGGGTTGATGTTGTCTACATCCATCCCAGCGTCTCTAAGAAAGTTGTAATCTATTTTATAAATACCTGTTTGGGTGGTACCTATTTTAAACCAGTTGCCCTGAGCAAGTACCGATTGGCTGGCAAAGTTTTGGGCCTGAGTGTTTGTCTTAGAAATAAATATGCAAGCAAAAAGCAGTGGTAAAAAATATTTCATGGATCTAATCAATTAGCTACTTACTATACAATTATTCGATGGTTTTCGTTGCTCAATCTTTGATAATAATCATCACGAAATGTTGAATTGAATAGTTTATTCAAAATTTCTGACCAGTGTGCAACTTTTTATCAGATAGGGTGTCATTTATACAAAATTACTTATTGAAAAAGTATTTAGTTCCTGCAAGGGAATATTTTTTTGACTAATACTTTTAAAAACTTAGTTGGAAAATTTATATTTGTAAATGAAGTTTTAAAAATTTAGTTAAATCTACTATTTAAATAGATTTATTTGATGGCAAAAACACCTAAACAAAAAGACCAAAAAAGTAAAAGCTTGACCCGAGCCGAAGAACAGGTGATGAAAGTGCTCTGGAAGCTTGAAAAGGCTTTTATCAAAGAGATTGTAGCTGAAATGCCTAATACAGATAAAGGTAAGAAGCCAGCCTACAGTACTATCTCTACCATAGTGAGATTATTGGAGGATAAGGGGTTTGTAACACATCAATCTTTTGGAAATACCTATCGCTATGAGCCTTTGGTCAAGAAAGAAGAATACACCAGTTTTTGGCTGAATAGATTTATGAATGACTACTTCGGCGGTTCGTTTGCTCGCTTGGCTTCCTTTTTTGCCAAGGATAAGGATGTGGATATTTCGGATATAGAAGGTATCTTGGAAAATATAGATCACAACCTAAAACAACAAAAAGGAGAGGAAAAAAAAGATGAGCAAAAGTAAATCTTCATTCAAAACCATTCTCGTTGTGCTTTTTGTCGGAGCACTTGTATGGTTATTTGCCAGTAAAAAAGTACAGGTAGAGTCGCCTGGAAGCCAGAAAGACATAAATCTGGTAAAAGATGAGCCTACCTCCGGAAATGAGAGAAGTAGAGATAGGAAAAAGAAAGACTACACAGATGATTCGTTTGACGATGATGATTTTGACAAAGAATTCAACATTGAATCGAACAACGAAGATGTGACCATCAGTATTGAAGTCAATGGGAAGAAAACCGTCATTAGAAACCCAAAAGAACTCAAGGAATTGAGCAAGGAGCTGGAGAACATTGGTAGGGAGATACAGCAAATATATCTACGCGAGGTAAGCGAAATTGTGCGGAAATGGGCTGAACAGGATAGTGATGAGATACAGAATGATATAAAGGAACTCAAACGAAAATTGAAGAGAAAATTAAAATCACTGGAAAACCAGTATGATGAAGATAAACTAAAAGAGCTGGAACGCAAGCTAATGAAACAACTAGATGCCATCACTGAAAAGTAAAAATGGTGAGAATAACTTTCACAGCTTGTATCAGGAAATTTAATAAACCAAATACCCATGAAAAACAAACAACATAACCAAAAAGAATCCATCATTCGCTATTTGATGGTGATTCCGCTCATATTTCTGGCGGGGTGGCTTTTAAAGAAAAGCTTCTGGTTCAATGATGACCATTCTACTAAAGAATATCGAGTACATTACCATCAAGATAGACCTGCAGAAGCTCAGGACATTGATATACATATCGATAATGATGATTTCCACCTCGACTTTGATATTAATGGGAAGAAATTTACCATTGAGAACAAAGAAGAGCTCGAAAAAATGGGCAAAGAACTAGAAGAAAACCTTAAGCACATCGTGCTCAATGAATTGAATGATGGCCTG
This sequence comes from marine bacterium AO1-C, assembly GCA_001890965.1. Lineage (GTDB taxonomy): Bacteria > Bacteroidota > Bacteroidia > Cytophagales > Microscillaceae > Microscilla. Next base: position 59,797 of record MLAY01000013.1, read on the forward strand.
AAAGAATGGAAGAAACGTGATTTGCCAAAGCTTAAAAGAGACTTGAAAAAGCTTAAAAAAGAGTTGCGCTATACCATTAAAGATAACATCGTTAAGGAGCTAAGAAAAGTAAAACATAAGGAGAAATTAGACAAAACCGAACGAGAGTTATTGCATACCATTGAGGGTTTGGTCAAAAGCCTGGATATTGATTAAAAACACTTAAACACTGACTACCATGCAAGACTGGATGATTTATTTGATTAAGGTAAACTTATGCTTGTTGTTTTTATATAGCTTTTATCGCCTTTTTTTGAAAAAAGAAACAGTTTTTCGCCTGAACCGGGCCTATTTATTAGCAGGATTGGGACTCGCGTTGACGATTCCTGCATTGAAATTTAGCTTGCCTCAACAATCGGTGCCTGCAGTGCTACCACGTGTAGAATGGAAAACCATAGTGCCTAAACAAGCAAATCAACCTATAGTCAATACTTTACCTGTTAAGTTGGCGACAAAAAAAGAGACTAATCCTGTATTGACACAGGTAAAACCACTAGTCACAACTTCGCAAAAACCAGTAGAGGCTAAAACATCTTCGTGGGATTGGTACCAATGGATATGGTTGATTTATGCAACAGGTATGGTAGTGGCTTTGGGAGTGTTTTTGTTTCGTTTGTGGCAAATCTTACGCACCATCTATGGAGCCAAAGCGATGCCTCAGCAAGGCTACAAGGTAGTTTATACTTATGGAAGGCTTCCTATGCTTTCATTTTTTAATTATTTATTTTGGGACAATACCCTCAAGCTTACCTCAGAACAAAAGCAGCAAATTATTACGCATGAAACTGCACACATCCGACAATGGCATACTGCTGATATTTTAGTATTAGAATTATTCTGTATTCTGTTTTGGTACAACCCTATTATTTATTGGTGGCGAAGCGCTTTGCGGGAAAACCACGAGTTTTTGGCTGATAAAGCCGTAATCCAAGACCAAAATGCGCATAGTTATGCCCTCTTATTGCTCAATCAAAGTCTGGGAAGTATGCCACAGTACGCATTGGGCAACCGTTTAGTACAATCACAAATAAAAAAGAGAATTGATATGATGACCAAAAAAACCATGCATCGAAAAACCTACTTAAAGTACATGTTGTTAGTGCCACTTTTGGCTGTCTTAGGGATTGGCTTTAGCCAAATCTCTTATGGACAAAAGCCTGCTTTGGTGGCAAGCCACTTATTGGCCAATAAAATGACACCTCAGAAGCTTTTGGTAAAGAAAGAGGCGAAAAAAGTAGCCAAAAATGAGGTGAAAATCGAGTCAGAAAAACTTGCTGAGGCGAAAGCATTGCTAAAAGATGCTATCAAACGAAAAATTTATGAAGAATTACAGCAATTGCGTCCATTAACTGTAGTTGATTCGCCCATTGTTGATAAGAAGGGTAAAGAAATGCGTCGTATAAGTCCAGGGCGCAACAATACTATTTACATTAATGGCCGACGTGGAAGACGTTATCGCCAAATGGATAGTGGAAAAGATTATGTATATCTGGAAGCCACTATTAAGGGCATTGATTATGAAGTACGCTATGACAAAAAGGGAAATGTGAAGAAGCTGTATGTGGATGGTAAAAAAATTAAAGCAGGAAAATATAAGAAGTATCAATCTACTACTGATAGCATGTGGAGAGACTGGATTGACGTAGAAGAAGGCTTGAAGGACTTGAGTGTATCTCTTAAAGGGCTAGGTAAAGATTTGACTCGTAGCTTACGAAACCTTAATCGTGATTTAGTAATTGATTTGGGTGGAATATTGGATGGCATTCGGATTGAGCCTTTTGTAGATTTTGGCTTAGATGTATCCACAGATGTTATGCGTAACCTGAGAAAGGAAATGAAGCATTTGAAAAAAGACTTGAAAAGAGAGTTTAAAGACGGATCTTATTTAAAGGAATTACGAGAAGCACTCAAGGAACTGCGCAACCTTAAATTTGATATTGATTGGGATGATAATGATGATTAAGCCGATTTAAGAATTAATAAAGAATATTTTATCATAAATTGAGAAATACCCGTTAATTGAATTAGCGGGTATTTTATTTAGTAATACCCAACAAACTAAGGTATAGGTTGAAGGCTATATTTATTTCAAAAGTTGTAGAATCACCGAACAAATCTTACCTTGAAAAGCAAACTATGATTATTTTGAAACTATTTGAGGCTTAGGAATGGCAAAAATATTGAGTAAAAGCCAAGTAGTTTCTCATCACCCATACTCACTATAAAATTAACACATTATGCAAAAGCTCGTTTTGTTGACAGGAGTTTTTTTGTTGATACTAGGGCATCGTTCACAAGCCCAAAAGAAAATATACAGCACCAAAAACAGCAAGGTGACTTTATTTTTGAATTCTACGCTGCAACCCATCAAGGCCACCAACACTGCGGTGAAGTCGACCTTTAATTCTCAAACGAAAATGGTGTCGTTTCTGATTCCAGTCAAACAATTTCAATTCAACAATCCCATTTTACAACAACCTTTCAACGAAACTTACCTTGAAGCTAGCAAATATCCTTTGTCAAAGTTTGAGGGAATGGTAAAAGAACCCATCGATTTCAATAAAACCTCTCCCCAAAAAGTAACAGTAATAGGTTATTTGAATATGCATGGGGTAAGAAAAAAACGTATTATACCCGCGACAATTGTAGTGAAAAACCGACAAGTCATTACTTGTCAAAGTAGCTTTGATATCAACACCAACGACCATAAAATAAAGATTCCTCCAGCTTTGTTTAAAGATGGTCAGAAAAAAGTTAAAATTAATCTATCAGCTAATTACAACTGATACTCTATTCAATCAAAAGAACTTACAAGCCTTCTAGATTCAGATTTAGAAGGCTTTTTTTATACACCTGGCAATTGATTATGAACTTATGAAAACAAAAAACTACCTATTAATCCTATTCCTGATGGGTTGGGGATTCTTGGCACAAGCCCAAATTTATTATAGTAAAGACTTTGAAAAGAAGGGGATAACTGAGTTTGTTGGTTTTGGTATGGATGGTCAGACTTTTTACTGGAATACTGCCCTTACCAAACCTATCGATATGATTAGGATAGATGATAATACCGTGAAGTTTGCCAACAATAAAACTACTTATCGGTTTGAAAATGGCCCAACAGCTAACTCACTATGGTGTATTCATAGCAATGGTCGTAAACAGAAGTATTATGTAATTCCTACAATTTTTATAAGTAAGGACTTCGAGAGAAAAGGAGTAACCGAGTTTTTACAAATGAGAGGCAACAGTGTATATTATTTTACCAATGGAAGTAAAACCAAGATTAGAATGCAAAATGCAGGACAAGGTACCCAAAGCGTGCGATTTCCTGGAAGCAAGGCTGTGTATACGCTCACGTCTTTGCCCATGATTCTTGTGTGCAAACACCCTAATGGCAAAAGGCAAGAATTTAATTTTTATGATGTATACACTCTTGCTAAACTTATGAGGGCTTATCCAAATTTGAGAAAACTTATCGAGAATTGACATCAAAAAATCCTTGCCTTATCAAAACGATGGGCAAGGATTCTTAACTATCTTTAAGATATAGACTTTGTTATTCCACTTGCAAGCCTGCTTGTCGCCAGGCGCTTAAACCTCCCTTTAAATTGTAGATACGTGTAAAGCCTAGATTTTGCATTTGTTTCATAGCAAAACTACTTCGGCTACCAACATGGCAATAAACATATATTGGGCGTTTGACATCGAGTTTTTGGGCTTTTGATGCAAAACTTGGCCGGGTGATATCAATATTTATTGCCTGAGCTATCTTGCCTTGCGCAAATTCTCCTGGTGTGCGTACATCTAGCACGATGCCTGGTTTACTGGCCATCATTTGTTGAAAAGTAGCCACATCTACATCCAGGTATTGTGTTTTACTGGTAGTTTCAGCAGAGGCCGTATCGCTTACTGTTTTTTGTTGTTTGCCGCAAGAAGCAAGAGTCATGATGACCAATAGTCCAATCAAAAATCTATTCATTTTCCAAAATATTAGCGCTGAGTTTCGCTCCATTTTTTATTATAAAAATTATTCCCCCACCATTACAAATGCACCCCAATAATAAGGATGTTTGTATTCTTGTCGGATTTGCTGTTGTGCTTTTTGGAATGCATCTCGTTTGTTACCAGATTTAAGCCATTCGTCATAAAAAACATTCATCAACTTTTGGGTAGCTTCATCGCTTACTTTCCACAAACTCATTAAAATGGTGCGAGCACCTGCAATTTTTAGTGCGCGTTGTAGGCCGTATACACCCTCTCCACTTTGTACTTTACCAAGCCCGGTTTCACACGCCGAAAGTACGACCAAATCAGTTTGATCTAGTTGCAGGTTCATGGCCTCATAAGCGGTAAGTACACCATCATCTGAGTTGGGTTTTTCAGAAGCGTTAAAGTAATCCGTAACTCCAGCTAAGATCAACCCCGAGCGTAACATAGGGTCATTATCGCCTTCATTTTCATCTTTTTTCTTTTTCTTACTTGGCTTGATCTTTACCCCACGTGAATCGCTCTGCTGATCGTTTAAAGATGGAATAAAAAAGCCGTGAGTAGCAATGTGTAAAATGTCAGGGTTATTCACCGTTTTCAAGCTATCTTCCCGAGCTTTTGCTCCCAAATGAATAGTAGTTTTCCAACGCTTTTTACCTAAAACTTGATTGATTCCTTCTACCTCAACCTGAGTACCAGGCAGATCACTAAAGTAAGCATGTCTTAGCCAGGAATCAGTTTGCTCGTCCAGGTTTGTTTTTTTCGTGCCTGCCCTTATCACGCTTTTAGGATTAATATGATAAGTAGGGTGTCCTAACAATACTGCTTGCTTACGGTTGGTATTACGATTACCGTATTCCAGAAGGTCACGGGTATTGGTCACCATGGCAATTTCTATTTCGTCAATCACAAACTTGCCAGTGTTAGGGTCAGTCATTGTATTCAAGTTCACTTGATTATACACGCCATCTGGGGAAATGTATACCTTTTTTACCCCTTTAAGTGCTTGCTTCAATGGCTTCCAAAACTTCAAATAAGAATAACGATCTACTCTGCGAAATTTAACTGCGTTTTTGTAGTAAGCTACATATTTGCTTTCCAAATCTTTACCTCCACGGATGGTTAAAAATTCAGGATGGTTTTTAGTATTTGGCTTTACAATTAAAACACTGTAATAAATACTATCTTTAAGGGTTTTAAGGCGAATCATTTCAATAGCCGCTTCTCCTGGCTTTAAACGTTTTTGCACATCTTTCCAGGTAGGTAAAGAAGGGTTATAAGCACCTTTGAAACCTTCTGCTTTGGTAGATAGCTCTCTTTCTAGTTGATTGGCTTTATTTTCCAAATCTTTAACCTTAATTCCTTTGCGCGTCAACTCGGCTTGCCCGAGGTTGTATAAGTTAGAAATTTGTTCCCTGATTTTTTGCCATTGGTTGTACTTATTGATCAAAGCTTGATTGCCACTGGCCATAATACGCTTTCTAACCTTAGTGGTAGAATTTAAGATCAAGGCTTTAGTGGCCAATTGTAAGTTGTAGGCTTCTCCCAGAATAGGTAGGTCAGCTTGACCTTTGGAAGCTCTCAATCCCGCAGAATTGAAGGCAAAACGCATAAAACCATCAATAAAGCGTTTATTTACCTGATAAAACTGCTTTTTTTCTTCTTCACTCAATGCCGAGAAAGTTTTATCAATCTGATTCAATACAATTTTTACTGCCTGAGTAAAGTATTGATCGGCTTCAGTAAACTTGTTTCGTGCTTCATAAAACGCGGCAAGGTTGGCCAACGTCATTCCATAATCAGGATGGTTTTCGCCTAGGCGATCTTTGAAAATATCTACGGTTTGTTTATAAGCTTGCTCGGCTTCTTCCATTTTGCCCACTTCCTCATAAAACACCGCCAGGTTGTTCAACGAAGCAGCGTAAGCAGGGTGCTTATTACCCAACACTACCCCTCTAATCTCCAAAGCTCTTATGTAATACTCTTCAGCTTTTTCGCGATTACCTTCACTGCGAAACATACTAGCCAGGTTATCTAACGATACTGCATAGTCAGGGTGATTTTCGCCCAATTCGGTTTTACGAATCTGCAATGCTTGTTCGTATAGTTTACGAGCTTCTTTGGTTTTGCCTTGTTTGCGATAAAGCCCTGCTAAGTCATTGAGCGATACAGCATATTCAAAGTGATTGACACCTAGAGTCTTTTTTCGGATATTCAATGCTTGTACGTAGTATTTTTCAGCATCAGCGAATCGTCCCATCACTTTATAAAGATTACCCATATCGTTGAGTGTAACTGAATAAGCATAGGAATTGGGACCTAACTTGGCTTTACGAATATCTCGAGCTTTTTCAAAACTTTGTTCTGACTCTACATATTTACCCATTGCCTTGAAAACCACACCTAAATCATGCAAGGCCGTAGCATATTGAGCACTATTGGCTCCTTTTATCTTTTTTGCAATGCGAAGCGCTTCTTGGTAATTGTGAACGGCTTCCTGATATCGCCCCGATTGTTCGTATAATTTACCCGATTCGTTCAGCGTAATAGCATATATTTCACTGTCTTTACCATACTTATCCAGGCTGAGCTTACGGGCTGCATCATACAGCGAATCGGCAGCTGTGTAGGCACCAGATTCAGCATAAGAAGCCGCCAGAGAGTTAATAAAGTGGATATAGCTTTCATCTCGTCTGGGGTAAATCTTCAATCCCTTGCTAAAGCGTATTTTTGCTTCTTCCACTTTACCCTGTTGGTAAAAAAAGCCACCTAAGTTGCGTAAGATGTTGGCATAAATTCTGGGCATTTTTTGCAAGAAAGTTTCATTCCTTTCCAATTGAAGCATCAGCTGATAAGCACTATCTATTTTGTTATCATCTGCCAGATAAGCCATTGCCAGATTATATGACGTCAACAAATAATCCCGATGGTTGGTGCCCAATGTTTTGGCACGCGCTGTACGTACTTGCTTATATGTTTCTTGAGCTTCTCGTAGACGATTGGCAGCATCATACATTTCTCCAAGGCTATTCAAGGTAGTGAGATACTCTTTATGTAATTTACCTTGAATTTTTTCCTGTTCGGCCAGTGCAGTTTTATAATGTCTTTCCGCATCGTTGATCCTTTGCATGGCTCGATAGATATTGGCCAGATTTCGAATGGTGGTTACCACTGCTATTCTATCATTACCTTTTTGGCGAATATTAAGTGCTTTTTGACAGTTCTCAAGAGCAATATTTAGCCTACCCATCTTAAAATAGAGCTTGGCCAAATCGTTGAGCGATTCTGCATATTTGGGATGATTGATCCCTAAGGCTTGTTTTCGGATTTTTTGCGCTTGTTGCATCAAATCTTGAGCTTTGGGGTAATCTTCTTTTATTTCGTTAAACTTTCCGAAATCGTGTAATGCTTGCGCATAATGAGGATGACTTTCACCCACATCTTTCTTAAGCACCTCAATAGCTTCCTGGTATAGTTTTTCGGCAGAAGCATAATTGTCTTGAATCTCCTTTAAAATCGCATAGCTCACCAGAAAACGGCCATACAATGGGCTTTTAGTAGCTTTGAGCAATTGAGTTGTTTCATCATACAAAGGGCCAGCTTCCTGATATTTACCAATTGCAAAATAAATTTCGGCCAAGTTACCCACGGCACGTATGTAGTTTGGGTTCCCATTGTTGACTGTAGACTTATAAGTTTGCCAAATTTGCTTGAATAAAGGCTCTGCTTTGGGGTAATCCCCTTGTTGAGAGTATAAGAAAGCCAGTCGTTCGAGAGTATTTAAATATTCAGGGTTTTTATCGCCCACAGTTTCTTTTTGGAGGGCAAGTGCTTGTTGGTAATACTGTTCTGAGTCTTTAATTTTACCAAGGCTAAAGTTCAGGTTGGCTAAATTATATAAGGTCAAGGCATATTCCTTACTTTTGTCAAGCCCCGCATTTTTTTGAGCTTCCAGAATTTGTTTAAATAAATTAGCGGCCTTTTCGGTCTTTTGAGAGGCATAATAGAGTGTGGCCAATTTTCGTTGAGTTTTGAAATAGCTGGGATGTTTTTCACCTACCGCAACCTTACGTACTGCCAGACTTTGTTCATATAGTTTTTCAGCTTTGTCAAATTGGCGATTAGCCTGATAAAACCCCGCTACACTGTAATAAAAGGAGCCTAAGTTTTTAGAATCTTTGCCTAGTACCTTTTCCGCATCAGGCAACATTTCTTCTGATAATTTGATAGCTGTTTTATAATCTTTCTTTTGCGAAGCTGCCACAATATCATTGTAGAGTTTCTGATAGTCTTTTTGAGCCTGTGAGGCAAAGCTTATTACCAAAAATAAGGCTGCAATCAAGATAGCCCTCATGTGCATCATAATGTTTTATTAGTTTGTATGACTGAATACTATTATAGTCTATTGATTGTCGATATTTAAAAAACGTTATTATGAATTTAACCTTTGAAGTTATGCCAGTGTTTGATGGTATTAAAATATGATAGGAGTGATTAGTTTGTTGGTGACGAAATTAATAATTTCACAAGTAAGACAAAGATTCTCAAACACATTTCTTTTTATTAAAACCAGTTTTTTGAGGGCTTGGTATAAAAAAAATAACCCCTTCTCTAACTTAACATCCATTTAACAGCCCACCTTTCAAAAACCCTTTAATTTTACTCGCAACTATTGACTGGATACTCTCCAAAACAAACACTATATTTAGGAACAAGCAGCAAAACCAAAGACTCATGCAATTACATCAAATCGATTTTGCCGATACAAAATTATTTTCTCAAACCTTTATAGATTATATTACTGAAAACGACACCCTCAAAGAATTCTATCACCAGGCACCTTCTATTGATAACTTTGCTCAACAAATAACGCTTAAAAAATCATTTCCAAAAGCTACAAGAACGGTTTTGCATCAGGTTTTGCAAGCGCAATACCAAGCGATTGATAACGCTCCTAAAGGGCAAATTGATGCACTATTGCAGGAAAATACTTTTACCGTTACTACTGGGCATCAGCTCAATTTGTTTACTGGCCCTTTGTATTTTGTATATAAAATAGCGGCCGCTATCAATACCGCCAAAGTACTCAAAGAAAAGTATCCAGATTACAACTTTGTACCCGTTTACTGGATGGCAACTGAAGATCACGATTTTGAGGAAATCAACCATTTTCACTTGTTTGGTAAAACTCATACTTGGGAGACAAGTCAAACTGGTGCAGTGGGTAGATTTTCTCCTGATGGATTACAGTCGGTATTCGAAGAAATTAATGAGGCTCCTGAAGTCTTCAAAAAGGCTTATTTAGAACATCAATCTTTAGCAGAAGCTACTCGCTATCTGGTACACCACCTTTTTCCTGATACAGGGTTGGTAGTTTTAGACGCAGATCATCCAGCTTTAAAAAAGGCTTATCAGGAAGTGATTAAAGCAGAAGTATTGAATCCAGTATCGCTTGACCTGGTGTCTAAAACGAGCGAAAAACTAGATAACCTTCACTATAAAACCCAGGTGACTCCCCGAGAAATCAATTTCTTTTACTTGGAGGGTGGTATACGCCAACGTATTGTAAACAAGGAGGGGTGCTTTGAGGTACTGGAAACGGAGCTGAAGTTTTCGCCCCAAGAAATGGACAAACTCATCGAGGAACACCCAGAACGCTTTAGCCCTAATGTGATTCTAAGACCGCTTTACCAGGAATTTATTTTACCTAATTTGAGCTATATAGGAGGGCCAAGCGAATTGGTTTATTGGCTACAGCTTAAGGGAGTGTTTGAGCATTATCAAATACCTTTCCCAATGTTGCAGCCTCGTAATTTTGTACTTTTTGTGAATAAGCCCAGCGTCAAGAAATTCAACAAACTAAATTTGACAGTACAAGATTTGTTTTTGGATGAAGCTACCTTACGCAAAAACTTTGTATTGGCTAATTCAGAAAATGAAATTACTCTGGAGCAAGAAACCGAAGGATTGAATCAGTTATTTGAAAGACTCGTGCAAAAAAGTCTGGAAGTAGATAAATCTCTAGAAGGTTTTGTGAAATCAGAGCATCAAAAGGCGCTGAAATCATTGGGTAATATTGAAAAGCGACTGAAAAAATCAGAAGAGCGTAAAATGGAGACTGAAGTAAATCAACTTATTAAGCTGAAGGAGAAATTGTTTCCAAATGGGGCACCTCAGGAGCGATATGAGAATTTGCTGAGTTTTTATATTAATAACCCCGCTTTTATTACTCAAATTTTGGAAAAACTAAACCCATTTGGTTTTCGTATGAATGTGTTAATGGAAGATGTGTAACATAAGAAAGTCCAACTTTCTTAACTATTCAAATTCTTAGATTTCATCTAAAAACTCTAAAAGCTGCTATAAATTTATTCAACCAAGTAAAATTTTTTATAGTAGAATGAGTTATAAAATAAAATCTTGTGAAGGTTTACTTTTAACTTTAAAAAACTAACAGGATATGGAGGTTTTTCAAAAAATATCCTACATTTGTATGTAAGGTTTTTCCCAATACTGTTTGTTATTTTTTGTAAAAGACACTCACAAACAATTATTATTTTTCATTTAAATTAAGAAAACAAAGCGTTTTTGACATAATTCTACTAAAAAACCAAAATTATTATGATGGTCTTAAATCTAATTCTGTCGTTTTTCCTATCATTTACCAACGTTACGCCAACAGCTGTAAAACCTATGGCTTGTAACTCAAAGGCGTTTACTGATCTGGTGATTAAGAAATTACCTAAAGGATATACTTTCCTGAAAGCTTATCCTATAGATGGTAGACAAGGGCAGAGAAAACTTGTCAGATTTTCTTACATATTTAGTAAAAACTCGACCTACACTATCAGAATCAAAAATAGTAGCCCCAAAAACGAAGGGCTTATTGTGAAAGTCTTGGATTCTCGTAAGAAAGTTAAAGTGTCAAGTTATGCCAGAGGTAGATACTACAGTGGTTTGAACTACAAATGTAGCGCAACAGGCATTTACTACATTACATTCCAGTTTGATGGCAAAGGTGATTACTGTGCCGGAGGTGTGCTAGCCTTCAAACGCTAATTATCTTTATTTTATAAAAAAATTAAGGAAGGCTTTCTAAATGATTAAATTTGGAGAGTCTTTTTTTTGATCAATCTCACACTAACAAAACAAGCAAACGTATGATTTTTAGTTTTTTACTTACTTCATTAATGGCTTGGTTCACTCCAACACCTACCCCGGTGAATCCTACCGCTTGTCAGGCCAAACTAATGGTTCGCAAAGGCATTGGTACTATTCCTAGAGGTTTTACCTTCCTGAAAGGTTATCCGGTAGATGGTAAAAATGGAAAAAAGAAGAGAGTAGAGTATTCTTATATTTTAAGTAGGAATTCTAAGTATTTAATTACGCTTTCTACCCAAAGTAACAAAAGCGAGGGATTGAAAATCACCATATTGAATGCTCGAAAAAAGGCTATAGCCACTAGTTATGTGGATGGAAAGTATTATGATGGTATTCAATACACTTGTCAAAAAACTGGTCTCTATTACATCCGCTTTACTTATGATACCAAAAAGACCAAGAGTTATTGTTCGGGTGGAGTACTAAGCTTTAGAAGATAATTTAAAAAGAAAAGATTATAAAGAAGGTGGAGAATGACTAATTCTCCACCTTTTTATCTTTTACCGCTAGTTGTCCACAAGCTGCATCTATATCTTTTCCTCTACTACGTCTTACATTTACGATTACCCCTCTGTTTTCTAAATACTGTGCAAATTTATCAAGTTTATCTTCTTTGGTATTTACAAAGTCAGCTTCTGCAATAGGGTTGTACTCAATGATATTTACTTTGCAGGGTAGGTGCTTGGTAAATCGGTATAATTCTTCAGCATCCTGCAGCGAATCGTTGAAATTATGGAATACGATATATTCGTAGGTTACTCGATTTTTTGTTTTCTGAAAATAATATTTCAATGCATCCCTTAAAGCTTCCAGCGAATTACTTTCATTGATGGGCATAATTTCATTACGTTTTACGTCGTTGGCGGCATGTAACGATAAAGCCAGATTAAACTTTACTTCATCATCTCCTAGTTTTTTAATCATTTTGGCAATCCCCGCAGTAGAAACTGTAATTCGCTTGGGAGACATGTTTAAGCCTTGAGGAGAAGTAAGGTACTCGATAGATTTCAGTACATTACCATAGTTTAGTAAAGGTTCACCCATACCCATATATACAATATTGCTCAGAGGTTGTTCATAATGGCTCTCTGCTTGCTGAGCAATGGCTACTACCTGGTCATAAATTTCGCCAGGTTCGAGGTTACGTTTTCTGGTCATATAACCAGTAGCGCAAAATTTGCAAGTTAGTGAACAGCCCACTTGTGAAGACACACAAGCAGTCATGCGTTCATTGGCTGGAATCAGGACTCCCTCAATCACGTGATTATCAAAGAGCTTAAAAGTAGACTTAATGGTCTGATCCTGGCTTATTTGTTGTTGATCCAGGGTCAAGGCTGTAATCACAAAGTGTTCTTCCAGCATTTTGCGTAACGACAGCGATAAGTTAGTCATGGCATCAAAACTATGTGCCGACTTTTGCCACAACCAAGCGTAAATTTGTTTGGCCCGAAAAGCTTTTTCTCCCTTACTTTTTAAAAAACTGGTGATGTCTTCCAGAGATAATTTTCTTATATCTTGTTTTTGGCTAAGTGTTGCCATTTGTAGTGTCTTTAAATGTTTAAACAAGAACCGTTGTTGAGGTTCTGTAACTAGTTCTTGATCTTTACAAAATGCAAAGTTCTGGAAGTTTCAGTTGATAACCAAATTGCAAGCACGATATGCTCATAAACAAAGTTTACAAAAAGATAATGAAGTTAAATTGTTTACCTAAACTACCCTATGCGTAATTTGGATTTTTAAATAAAGCCATGACAATGACAAAAAGAAGGTTATATAAGTCCCATATGCTAGTGGTATGGATGACCACAGCTTTGTGGTTTGGGGTGCTGAGTCAACTTAATGCTCAACACTATATAAAGATAAAGAACACAAAACAATTGTATCGTTTTTTTGAGCGAACCCCCGATCGTATTCCTTTAATAAGTGCTCATAGGGGAGGACCAAGTGAAGGATACCCGGAAAATTGCATTGCAACTTTTGAACAAGTACTTAGGAAACATCCAGCATTGATAGAGTGCGATGTGAGACAAACGCGTGACAACCGTTTGGTGATGATGCATGATAGGACACTTGATCGGACTACAAATGGTGAAGGACGTTTAGCAGAGAAGACCTGGGCAGAGTTAAAAAGCCTTCGTTTGAAAGATAATGACGGCAAATTAACCTCCTATAAAATTCCTACATTTAAAGAAGTACTGGAGTGGACCAAAGGAAAAACAATTTTGACTCTGGACATTAAAAGAGGAGTAAGTGCCAAACTAGTGGTAGATGCCATTCGCGAAACTCATAGCCAGCATTATGTAGCAATCATTGTGTATAATCTAAAGGATGCACTTAAATTTCATAAATTAGCTCCTAAGCTTATGCTATCAGTATCAGTACGCAATGAAGGTGATATTACAGCCCTGAAAAAATCAGGTATTCCATTAAGGCAAATCATGTGTTTTGCAGGTGTAGGGCGTTACGAAAAGAAGGAAGCAAGGGGATATCGCTTAAAAATCAAGCGAAAACTAATTCAAATACTACATAGCCTTAAAATGTATGCAACAGTAGGAACTATGCGTAGCATTGATCGGGTTGGAAAGACAAACATAGAGGTTTATAAGAAAGTACTGACAGACTTTGGCGGAGATATCTTAGCAACCGATGAACCAGGAGCTGCTTATGAAGCTGTAAAACTGGCATCGCCCAAGAAAAGTAGTAAGACAAAGTATTTTAGAAAATGAAGGTAAAACGACTCCAATAATTTATATACATATAAGAATACCGACTATAAAACGTGATTTATGGTCGGTATTCTTATTTATTCTTTTCTCAGATATTAATCGTGTGATACTTTACAGTTGGGTAGTATCTTTTGAATTGCTTTGGCTTGTTTTAGTGGTATGTTGGTGCCACGCAAGTCTAAAAAACGTAGTTTAGTGAGTTTTTTCATGGCATCTAGGTACAAAATTCTCAAATTTGAGTTTGCCCCCACGTATAAATATTCAAGTTCGGTAAGTTCACCAATCTGAGCCGTAATTTCGGTAAAACGATTGGCTCTCAAATCCAATAGCTTTAAATGTTTAAAAGAAAAAACAACTGCAGGAATGTCTTTGAACTTATTGCCGCTAATGTGTAAAAACTGCATATTTTTACAAACCTTCATGGTAGAAGGCAGGTCTGTTAAGGCTTCATTTTTTACATACAAATATTGCAGGTTTTTTAAGGTATCAACAAAAGATGGTACTTCATCTACCTTTCCGTGTACCCCTCCTGAGCTTCTAAGCATGAGTTTATAAACCTCTTTATATTTTTTGATGGTACTTGCTCCAAGATGTGTATAAAGTCGCTGTTTTTTTATTTCTTTCTCAGTAAAAAGCTTGGCGTATTCAAAAGCTTTGGGTTTTTCTTTTTGGGCATAAGTTGCAGAAGTAACCAACCCTACAAAACCAAGAAGGAGAATGAACAACTTAGTATATTTTTTCATAGTTTTTTACTTTATTTTGTGCAAGGTAATCAAATAGGATATTTAGTACAAAACGTTCAACCAGCTGCATTAGGTATTTGTTACAAGCATAACTTAATTGTTAAAAAAGAACGAAAACTTCAAACAACAACGAATGATAGATTTAAGAAGCGATACAGTGACTAAGCCGACTTCTGCCATGCTAGAGGCGATGTTTTCGGCTAAAGTAGGCGATGATGTGTATGACGAAGACGAAACCGTAAATGCCTTACAGCAGAAGGCCGCAGCCTTGTTTGGAATGGAGGATGCTTTGTTTTGTCCTTCGGGAACTATGACTAACCAAATAGCCATGCGCATTATTACAGAGCCACAGGATGAGATTATTTGCTATAAAGGAGCACACGTGTACAAATATGAAGGTGGAGGATTGGCCTATAATTCGCAAGTAAGTACCCGAACTATCAATGCAGTTGATGGTATTTTGAAACCAGAAGACATTACTGAAAATATTAACCCTGATAATATTCATTACCCACGGACAAGTGTAGTGGCGCTTGAGAATTCGGTAAATCGGGCGGGTGGTACTTGTTATACTTTGCAAGAGATTACTGATGTAGTACAAGAAGCCCGAAAGCATGGGCTTAAAACTCATCTGGATGGAGCCAGGGTTTTCAACGCGTTAATCGCCAAAGGTGAAAGTGCTCAGGCATATGGGCAGCATTTTGATACTATTTCTATTTGCTTGTCCAAAGGGTTAGGGTGCCCCATTGGGTCTTTGGTAATTGGGAACAAAGCATTGATGAAGAAAGCCAAGCGTAGCCGAAAAGTATTAGGAGGGGCAATGCGCCAAGTAGGTTATTTAGCGGCAGCGGGCATTTATGCCCTGGATCATCATGTGGAGCGATTAGCCGAGGATCACCAGCGTGCAGAAGCTATTGCCAAACATTTGACTACCAAGAGTTATGTAAGCAATTTAGTAGCTCCTCAAACCAACATTGTATTATTTGACCTACCTAATTTGGACATTGTGAATCGTTTATTGGAGCACCTGAAAAGCAACGGAATATTGGCAGGTATGATGGACACATTAACGATGCGATTTGTAACCCACCTTGATTTTAACGATGATCAACTTACCCAATTTTTGAAGGCATTGGATACATTTGAAGCCTAATTTAAGAAATGAAGAAGGGTATTTGATAGTGAGCTTATAGAGTCAAGTACCTTTCTTATTTTAGTTTAATGCGAGGATCAATTGTAGAATATAAGATATCTACCAAAATGTTGATAATCACAAAAATACAAGCAATAAGAATAGTAGCACCCATTACGATAGGTAAATCACGCTCTTCTACTGCTTTAATAATAGTATAACCCAAACCTTTCCAATCAAACACATACTCCACAAAGAAAGTACCTGCCATCAGGGAAGCCAACCATCCTGAGACTGCGGTAATTACAGGATTGAGGGCGTTTTTCAAAGCGTGTTTTACAACTACTCGGTAAAAAAGTAATCCTTTGGCTTTAGCAGTGCGAATATAATCTTGAGACATTACATCCAGCATAGAGCTACGGGTAAGCTGTACAATAATAGAGAGAGGACGAAGGGCCAACGTGGTAGCGGGCAAAATGAGGTTTTTAAGCTGCAACTGGGTACCATCGATCGTAGTACGCCAAAGCGAACCGATGTGCTCCAATCCGGTGTAGTCTTTTAGATAATAACCAAAGGTAACAGAAATTATAATAGCCATTACAAAAGACGGAGTGGAAATGCCTAATACTGAGACTGTTACCAGTAAGTAATCAACGAATGAGTTTTGTCTTAAGGCTGCAAATATACCAAAGGTGATTCCGATTAAAGTAGCGAAAAACATAGACACAATAGCTAATACCATTGTAGCACCTATATTTTCACGAAGAATTTCACTTACCTTTTTATTGGTACGATAAGAACGCCTCAAATAAGGATATTTTAGAACCAATACTCGATCTCCCATTGGGATGATCGTAGCATATTTGTATTTTTTCTGATGTTCCTTAGAGTCGGTGTGTACCGATAGAGGAGAGAGGTCATTTAAGTAATAAGCAAACTGAACAGGTAAAGATTTGTCGAGTCCTAAGTCTCTGGTAATATTTTCACGAACCTCCTTGGTACCATGTTGTCCTGCCAATACGCCTACTGGATCGCCAGGTAATACATGAAACAAGAAAAAAACGACAAAGATAACCCCCAGGATCACCATTACTCCATAACCAAGTCGCCTTAAAATAAAACCAATCATATATATGCTCTAATAGTGGTGTAAAGCAAGCAGACCACTTAAGTAAAATACGTTTTAAAATGGAAGTTTGCTATTAGCCTACAAATATAACAAACCACTGGAAATATAATAACAATTGAATGATTTGAAAGTTTTTTGAGATGATACATATATCTAAGGGGTAGTGGTATTTGATTGAGTTATGTGGGATTAATAAAAATAATACATATCGAGATATTTAGATTTATAGTTGTATATTTGCTTTATGAATATCTTAGAATTGAGTAAAATACTGTCCAATCAAGTTAGAATTGACATTTTAACCTGGTTAAAAAAGCCAGAAGATAATTTTCCAAAGCAAGTAAATGTGCCTGATTTTAACGATGGAGTTTGTGTTTGTCATATACAGGATAAAACTGGTCTATCCCAATCAACTGTTTCCCATTATTTGACTCAAATGCACAAGGTAAACCTTTTGATAGCTACAAGACATGGGAAGTGGACTTATTATAGAAGAAACGAAGAGGCTATTCAACAATACATTGAGCTGTTGAAACAGTTATAATTTTTATCATCATATAAGCATTTTTTGAAGTGTAAGTATACTACCTGTTTTTCAGACACAATGTTGTTAG
Source organism: marine bacterium AO1-C (assembly GCA_001890965.1). Lineage (GTDB taxonomy): Bacteria > Bacteroidota > Bacteroidia > Cytophagales > Microscillaceae > Microscilla. The sequence continues at coordinate 77,331 of MLAY01000013.1, forward strand.
AAAAATAGTTTGGTGCACATTACATTATGAGTAGGTATATTTTATTGTATAGACATTTCGAGATATATAGATATATTATGAATTCACTAGTCATTAATACTATTGGCTAAATAATAAAAACAGAATCAATACTCAAATGGGGATTTATCAAGCTCTGAATATCATAGGTAGTTTATCATTGATAATAAATACGATTTACTATGGTGCTTACCCCTCGAGAGGAACAAATATCACCTGGTTATTAATGGGTACTTTTCACCTAACAATACTCCATAGTGATTTTAGTCAAAGTTGATTGCTGCCCATCAGCCTCTTATGAATGCGAAAATTATTTAACTACGTGTTTAGGCGTAAAACCGAAACCCTTTTAAAAATAAAGCTAGTAGACGACTTTAACATAAGCTGCTGACTTTCAGTTGTTAAAAGAGTAAATATGCGTTCGAGTCGGCGGTGGACTATGAACTGAATGCTGTGGGCTATTGACCTAATGACAATCATTACAAATAATAAAAATGGAAAAAGACTTAATCTTAATGGGCAGCCATGCATTGAAGAAGGCTGCAGTAAATGAAGAAGCCAAGCAATACATTCTAAACAATGAAGCTCTTTTCAAAACCTTAAAGAAAGCAGCTGATAGATATATTGGTGGGGAAACTCTGGAAGAAACAATTCCAAAGGTAAAACTTCATAATGCTAAAGGTTTTAAGTGTTCTGTGGAATTCATGGGGGAGAATACAGTTACAGAAAAAGAAGCCAATGAAGCTACCAATGAGTTTATCAATATTGTGAAACAAACGAATAAACACCAACTATATTCTACGGTTTCACTAGATCTCTCACATATTGGGTTGGCTGTTTCCAGAGAATTGGGATTGTATAATTTGAAACGGATTTGTGAGGAAGCACAACAAGGGAATATAGAAGTGATAATAAGCGCAGAAGGAGTAGAGGCCACTGATGCTGTGATTGACACCTACAAGTCGTGTGTAAAAGTATATGATAATGTAGGGATAACTTTACAAGCTTACCTATATAGAACAGAAGACGATTTTAAAGATTTAGTTACCGAAAAAGGTAGAATCCGAATTGTAAAAGGAGCCTTTGATACACCACAAGAACTGGCAATGCCTCGTGGAAAAGATTTGGATAATGCTTATTTAAACTATATAGATCAGTTGTTGGCCATTAATCATAAATGCTCTATTGCTACCCATCATGACTTTATTCAAAAAGAAGCTGAAAAACTAATACAGCACCATCAAGCTGACAAGCGTGTATATGAGTTTGAAAGCCTTTTTGGTATTCAAAATGAGCAATTAGAACTTCTGAAGGACAAAGGGCATCCTGCCAAGGTATACTTTGTTTATGGAAAAGAATGGTATTTATATTTATGTAACCGCATAGCAGAATACCCTTTGAACCTATTCAGAGCATTGAATGACATTCTTTCTTAAAGGTTATTTGATCATATAAAGGCCTTTATTTTATGACAGAATGAAGATTTTGGCCTTACCAAGATGGAATAATTCAGTTTTATCATTCCGTAAATTTTAATAGCCTCACATCGAGGCTATTTTCGTTTTCATCAAGTAGTATTTGATAAGAAAAAATCATTACTTGTAACTTTTTATAGGCACTATTATTCGGGAAAGTAATTGAAAACAAATTAAAATGGGAGTAACATTATATATTCGAGGAATTGAAAAAAAGAAGGAAATCATTCGTGGCGAAATAGTGAGCCAAGGCCTTTATGAAGTAGATGTCACAAATATTGATGATGTGACTATTACCGACTATGTGGCGTTTGATGGAGGAATATTTTCAGTATTTGAACTTTCAGGACATCAAGCTATGAGTGATTTTGGATTTTATGGAAATGAAGAGTTTGATTTTGTCTTGAGAGCACCATCTTCTTTTGATGGAACAAGTATCGTAAATATTGAAGGAGCAGTTCATGAGTTGATGTTTGAACCTAAAATTGTGCTGGAAACAGTACAAAAGTTATTAGAAGTGATAGATGATCTAGAGTCCCAAGAAATACAAGAATATCAGGAAAAGGCGAATCTGGAAAAGCTTTTAAAAATAGTTCAGGAAACAATCGATAAATCAGGAATTTTAAGGTGTTATTACGGATAAATAATGCTTAGGAACGTGTCCGCAATAACTGTCCGATTTGGTTTTATTCCCCTTTGTTATACTTCGTTGTTTTTTTTGCCCGTAGCTATGGCTACGCGCGCAAAAAACGCCTCGTCTAACTTTGGGTGATTTTACTAAATCTGGAAACTTATGTTGAACATGTTCCTTAATCACTGAACAAAAGTTTAACAATTAATACAATAGACAATGTTTATTATAAACCTTACCTACAAAACTGAATTAGAAAAAGTTGAACAGTTTTTAGACGATCATATTAAGTTTCTCAATGAACAATATGCCTTGGGCAATTTTATTGCGTCTGGCAGAAAAGTGCCAAGAACCGGGGGGATAATACTTTCTAATATCAAGGATGAATCAGCATTGGAGGAAATTATTGAAAAAGATCCGTTTAAAGCACATGATTTAGCAGATTTTGAATTGATTCAATTTGTACCTAGCAAGACAAGTGAAGAGTTGAAGTTTTTGATAGAATAAAAGTATGTGCTAAAACCTGCACTCAAGCGTAGAAAATATATTTTAGAAAAACAGCCACTAACATCCAATGAGTAGAGATGAAATAATGCAACTTTCGTTGACCAGTGAAAACAGCCATTCTGTAAAGATTCCATTAGGCCAGGGGAGTTTTTCTATTGGAGAGGAGGGAATGGATGTTAAAAAATTTGATGTGTTGGTAGCACCTGATTTACCCATTAACTGGGATTGTTTTAATTCTTCTTTTACAGGACATGGGCAAAGTAATGCCCATCTGTTCCCTTATGGTGACTGGCCTCGTTTTTTTTATTATTGGGGCAATAATGCTGACTTTATTAAGTGGTCTCAAAAAAGAACAATTGAACAGTTTACCTGGTGTCCTCAAACCACCATTTCAGCAGACTTTACTGAGTCAAATATTGGGAGGTTGACCATTCAGGCTGAAACAAGTAAAATAGAACTACAACTAGGAACTCATCGCTACCTTTGCATGGCTGGAAACTTAGAACAAGTGAGTATTATTCAAAAAGGCCAAGTTGATACTGTTTCTTTTGTACCAAAAGTTGCCCCAAAAAGCTTGGATACATACCAATTACCCTTATTTGGAGCACTTAGTGAAATACGCACTTTAGATATCAAAGTAGAACCCCTAGGACAACCTCTCGATTGTGAAAGTCTTTTGCAATTTAAGCATCTGACCAGTCTAAGTTTATCGGGCAACCTGACTAATTTACACTGCTTAGAGAAGTTTAAGCATTTAGAAAGCCTGGCGATTAGATATGCTCCCAACTTAGAAGAGCTACCCACCTTGAAAAGTTGGAGTAACTTGACTTCATTTATCGGATGGAACATTGAAGAAAGTAAGGGAAAGCTGCTCAGAAGTGAATTGAAACAATTGGGTAAAGAACGTACCCTTGAGTATTCTTCTGTATCACAATTGAGAAAATCTATTTGGTTTACCACTGAATATGGTATCCCCTTTGATGCCTGGACTGGAAAAAATGCCAAAATCGCCCTAAAGACCTATAAGGCTACTTTGAAAAAGCTGAAAAAAATAAAGACTGAGCAAGAAGTCAAGGATATTTTGATCGAGTTTGCCAAGGTATTTAATGAACTACCTCAAATAGAAACTACTGAACGCGAAGATATTGGGGAGGCTATGAATCAGCTGAGACAAATTCCTGCAATTGAGATTGACGCTCAAAAAGTAAATCGGTGGTTTGATGAAGTGAGAGATTATTAGATAATGGTGTTGTCTCGATTTCAATAAAAATAAAAAAGGAGTGTGAACAAAACCCACACTCCATCTAATATCTATTAAGGCAATGTTACTTTGCCAACAACTTTTTCACCTCTTCTATTTTAGGCGTGTCATTATGGTGCCACTTGCCTTTTACTGTGCCATCTTGTAGTAGCATTAGCCCAGGATTAGCCCGTACCATTGTTTTGAGCACTTTTTTATCTACAAAAGCATAGGGTACCGCCAACTGTACCTGATGACGAAATTGCTCAACTTCTTGCTCACCAGCAGCAGTCAATACCATCGGTTGAATTTGTGCTTGTCGCAATGCTTTTACCAGTTCATTGATTTTTGGATAAGCATCCAGAGCTGTTTTGGCAACTTTTTTTCCTTTCTTGGTTTTTGCTATTTCGGGAATAATAATGAAAAACTTCTTACCTGTTAAGGTTTGAGCAGTAATGTCCGCATTTTGAGTATTAAACACCTTATAGTCAGTAATTTTAGGCTGAGCCTCTGGATTTAGTAAGGGTTTATCAAGTTTTACAAACTTGAATTTAACCGTATCAGAGTATTTTTTCCAGTTTTTCGTAAAATCATCTTTACCAATCTCCACATTCTTTTTAGCTGTCAAATCTTTATAAATGTATACTTCGGGGCCATATTTAAGCTTTTCCTTAGGCTTCATGTTCTGGGGCAAGTTGGCTCCTACTTTATAGGCTCTAAAATCTTTGATAGGCAAGTGACGAATGGCATACAGGCCAAGTGCAATACAACCAATAGTAGACAATATGGATATAATAGAACCCCTTCGAGTAGACAAAATGGGCCTAATTCTATTGCGTTGAATTAATAGCCAGGTGATCATTCCAGTAAGGATCACATCTTTCATAAATGACTGGAATGGAGTAAGTGGGATAGCATCGCCGAAACAACCACAATCTTTTACTTTGTCAAAAAACCAGGAATAAAAGGTAAGAAAGGTAAAGAAGATAATTAATACAAATAAAGAGCGAATAGTGGTTTTAGGCCGATGATGAAGCAGCATATTTACTCCCAGTACTACTTCCATTACCGTAAGTGCTACCGCCAAAATAAGACTAAATGGGGTGAGAAAATCCCACAAACCACTTAACTTATCCAGATGCAAAGTTGTATCTGTTTTGAAAACAGTAAAATATTCTTCGAGCTTTATTTCGGTGCCAGTGGGATCGTTGAGCTTAATCAATCCAGAGAAGATAAATAAGCCCCCTACCAAAAAACTAACAAGTCTAGTGACAATTTTCATAACGGCGATTTATATTTAGTGATCAAACCTTTTTGCACAAAGCATTGATCTCTTTATATTGGGTTCAACACAAGCAAAATTCTTGAATGGAAACGAAAGGTACAATTTTTTACTCAAAAAAAACACTGAACCTGCGAGGGGAGCTATTATCACTGGAATGCCCTCTGGTGATGGGGATTTTGAATGTAACACCAGATTCATTTTATGATGGAGGGCAGTATAATGCACCTACCCAAATCCTTGAAAAAGCGACTCAATTGCTAAAAGAAGGCGCCAAAATCTTAGATATAGGAGGTTATTCGTCGCGTCCGGGAGCCAAAGATATTTCTGAAAAAGAAGAGATTATGCGTGTGGTACCAGTGATTCAGGCAGTTACAGAAGCCCACCCGAAGGCTGTGATTTCTGTAGATACTTTTCGTGCTAAGGTTGCCTATGAAGCAGTACAGGCAGGTGCCCATATTGTTAACGATGTCTCAGGCGGAAACTTAGACGACAAGATGTATGAAACTGTGGCTGCCTTGAAGGTGCCCTATGTATTGATGCATATGCGCGGTACCCCTCAAACAATGACGAAACTCAATCAATATGAGCATTTGCTATACGAGGTTTTACAAGATTTGCAGCAAAAGGTAGTACAATTGCGTGCTTTAGGAGTGCATGACATCATTATTGACCCTGGTTTTGGGTTTGCCAAAAATATCCCTCAAAACTTCCATCTAATGCAGCATTTGGGCATATTTCAGGCACTTGGGCTACCCGTTTTGGCAGGAGTATCTCGTAAATCAATGATCTACAAAACGCTCAAGATTACACCTGACGAAGCCTTGCATGGAACTATAGCCTTGAATACAGTAGCGCTTCAAAATGGAGCAAATATTCTGCGGGTGCACGATGTAAAAGCAGCCTTTGAGGCAGTAAAGATGGTAGAGAAATTGAATGAAAATAAAGTGCTGAATGAGTAGGCTCTATTGATATGGAAGTGTTGCAATATCAATTCTCGGCTACGATGACTAAAGCTTATCCAGGCGATATAAGGATTTTTATTTCCAGAATTATCCCCATTCTAATAGAGCTTTATGGATATCCACCTGGTTTTGATAAGGAAATGGAATTAGATTGGTTTTCTTGGCGATCTATGTACACTCGAAGCGAAGAGCATTTGCTTGGGGAAAAGGGGAAGCCAAGAGTAGCGTTGGAGAGAAATGTGTTTGGAGAAATGCAATTTACGGATGAATGGGAGACTTCGCGTTTAGAGTTGTTCGATTTTTGCCCATCCTACATCAAAGATATAGTATATCTAAAAATAGATTGTGCAGAGAGTTTTTTAGGTACCGATATGGGCAGTCATCAATGCGAAATCCACTTTAAAACAGATGCTCCTTTGGGGTATAAATTAATAATGGAGGCCATTGATAAGATTTTCAAAAAGTTTAAAAATGCTCACATCGATGTGACCTACAAACTAGAGGGAGAGTTACCTTCGTAGGTTATTGATGATAAATGATATAAATTTTGCTATAAATCCTGCAATGCATCTATAATAGTTGGGTATACCGCCCATCCTGTTCTATATTTACAGTTGAGTTTTACTTTAGTATATGATATTTCTGATTTCCATAGGCTTTCTGGACATGAGTTTTGCCGACATTTTAGATATTTTGTTGGTAAGTTTTATCATGTATCAACTCTACAACCTGGTAAAAGGGAGTGTAGCCTCTCGTATCTTGTTGGGTGGTTTGGCAGTCTATGCACTTTATTTGCTGGTTTCGGCTTCAGGCATGGAAATGCTGAGTACTATCTTAGGGCAGTTTATGGGAGTAGGGGTACTGGTGATTATCATCTTGTTTCAGCAAGAAATTCGAAAGTTTCTACTCGTAATCGGAAAAGCTACACCTTTTGGAGAGTATAGTTTTTTGAAGAGCATTTGGAGCAAAAATTCCTCTTCAGCCGAGAATAAGCAAAAGATCATCTCAGTAGTAGAAGCCTCTCAGGAGATGTCAGCCTCACTTACTGGAGCCTTAATTGTGTTTTCGCGCAGTTCTGAGCTTAAGTTTTACGCCGAATCAGGAGACGAAATAGATGCAACTATTTCTAAACGCTTGTTAATTTCTATTTTCCAAAAATTTAGCCCTTTACATGATGGAGCAGTGATTGTGAGCCGAGATGGACGTATTGTAGCGGCTCGCTGTATTTTACCAGTATCCGAAAACGATGAGCTTCCTGCATCTCTGGGATTACGTCACCGAGCTGCTATAGGACTTACTGAAATAGCCGATGCTATTGTAGTGGTAGTGTCTGAAGAAACGGGGCAAATGTCTATAGTGCGTAATGGAAAAATCTATCGCAATTTAAGTTCAGAAGAGATGACGCAAAGACTTACCTTATTGCTTAGCGAGGATACAGGAGGGGATAAGAGCGAAACCAAAACCACCGAACAAAATACCCCTACTCCAACCGAGGAAAATTAGATCATTTCCCTAACAACTCTTGGTTGACTTAATCCATTCAATTGTACACATTCAACAATCATTTACTAAATTATTTATGCTGATTTTTTTGACAGGAATGCCTGGATCGGGCAAAACTTCTTTTGGGCAGAAGCTTGCAGAGCAATTGACCCTGCCAGTGTGGGATATGGACGACCTGATTGAACAAAAGGCTCAAATGAGTATTCCAGCTATTTTTGAAACACATGGGGAAGATCATTTCAGGAAATTAGAACAGCAAGTGTTACACGAAGTTATTCAAAATCGGGATACCTCAGCCATTGTAGCAACAGGAGGGGGAGCTCCTTGCTTTTTTGATAACATGGAACGTATTAATAAAGCAGGAGTGAGTATTTATATAGATACACCCATTTATGTGATTGTAGAGCGTATGTTACGTAAAGCTCAAGATCGCCCTTTATATCAGCAAGCTACCCCAGAGTCTTTGCGCGAAAAGCTTACGCAGACCTTTTGGCAGCGTAAAAAGTTTTACTGGCAGGCTCAGATTATTCTGAAAACTGAAGAAATATAAAATATTTTAGCTGAACTTAAACGATTGTTAGTAATAGTTGGTTGTTTTTTTGCAAAAATTAAGTAATTAAGGTAATTTTCTAGGTAATAGCTCTAGAAAAAATTCAACGCTTCGAAAAACACTTAATTATGCTGAGTAACTTGCTGAGAAAAACTGGATTAATTGTCGGAATATTTTTGATATGTGCCCCCCTCGTAAAAGCCCAATCCCAACTCATTGGAGATACTTGGGCCAAAGTAAATCGTACCAAGTCTGGTAAAATTATCTTGACTTACATTGATACCCCTGGACTGGTTTATCGTGATAGAAACGGAAAACTTACTGGAGTTTGTGTAGATATTGTGCAACAATTTGTGAGTTATCTAAAATCTACCCGTGGGGTAAAAAGGTTGAACATTCTTGTGAAAGGACGCAGCGACCACTTTCCTATTTTTCTGAATAATGTGAAAAAAGGCAGGGGAGGAGTATTTGGTTTGGGCAATATTACAATTACTGAGCAGCGTAAACAAGAATTTAATTTTACTCCAGCATTTATTTACAACGTATCTGTACTATTGACTCATAAACGCGTACCCACCTTGGGTAATTTGAGATCATTGCAGCGCAGTTTTGGAAACATGAAGGCTTATACGATCCGTTCATCTACCAATGCCAAACGTATTTTGAATCTTAAGCGTCGATATTTCCCTGCTCTAAGAATTGTATACTTGCCGTCCAGTATCGAGGTTTTAAGAAAAGTTTCCAGTGATCCCCGCTCATTTACTTCTTTAGATTTTAATTATTACGCTTCTGCCATTCAAAGAGGCTTACCTATCAAACGTCATCCAGTAGGAGATCAAAAAGGAGGCGAAGAGTTTGGAATGATTATGCCCAAAAGTAGTGATTGGGCAGGCATTTGGAGTCAATTTTTAAGAAGGTTTGTAAAAACTACCGCCTATAAAAAAATCCTCGTAAAGCATTTAGGATCAGGTGCCTACCGTTTGCTGAATGTGTCGAAGTAAGAAGATAATAAAAAAACATAAGACTGGCTGAAAGGATTGATAGATATTAGAGTATGTTTAAATTTTGTCTTCAGAGTTAAAAAAGATGAGTTTTTTGTACTGAACTCAGTGTGTAAGAATCGCTTTTTTAGCCTGGATTATAACTTAGCCGAAGGCGATCTCTGTTTTACGTTTGAAATCAGTTAGAAAAACTAATTTTTAAACGTGCTCTTAAAAGAACCACCCTAAAGAGACTCCGTAAATCCATCCATTAGTGCCAGGTTTACGGGCCTGGTGGATAAATGCCTGATCGTTTTGGCCTACCATTTCTACTTCACCATTAGTTAGCGAGGCTCCTACCTTATGCCAATAACGAATAGAGGGTTGTAAGAACAGTTTTTTCCACACAAATAAATTATAATACAAGCCTGCTCCAATAGAATATGTAGTATAAGTCACTTCTTTACCCTGCTGATCTTTTACCCGAAACATAGTGCCTTTGGGTTCAAAATTGAGGCTAAAACCTTTATAAAAATACCCAATACCTATACCATAAGAAAACGGGGTAGAAATGCTGGAATATTGAGATTGTTCCTGCTCAGATAACAGATTGTCGTAGCTGAGCCCCACTCCAAAAGAAGCTTCCAGGGAAATGTTGTTTTTGGTAATATAATTAAAAGCGAAGTTGCCACCTTTCAAAACAATCGGCTGGTGTAGGCCTGACAACACCGCAAATCTTCCGATTTCGCGGTGTTGGTGTTGTTGTGCAAACAAAGACTGATTGATAACTAAGGTGAATAGGAGACCGAAAATAAGATTTAATTTTTTCATGTTTTTTGAGCGTTTATTTGCTACAAAATTAGAGATGGGCCTACCCAAAAAACGTTCACCTAGGTTAATAAATTAACCTTTGGCTAGATTCTTACGAATTCTACTCAAAGATTGTGGTTTGATCCCCAGATAAGAGGCAATATAGTGTTGGGGAATCTCTTCAAATATTTGTTTGCGGTCTTTGATTAATTGCAGATATCTTTCAGTGGCCGAATTTAGGATAAAAGATACTTGTCTTTCTTGCTGAAAGGCAAAGGCTCTTTCTACGATTACCCGATAGAATTTATTGATGATGACATGTTTTTCAGATAACACATTTAAGTTGTCTAAATCAGATACAAGCAACACACTGGGGGTAAGTACCTGGATATTCATGCGAACAGGCAGGTTTTGGAGATAAGAGGAATAATCTGCTGCAAACGTAGGAGCCACGAAGAAATTAGTAGTTACTTCCTCGCCGACAGGATTGACATAATATCCGCGTAAGATGCCTTGTTGGATATAAGCAATCTTTTTGGCTCTATCTTCATAGCGTGTCAAATGTTGTTTTTTGCCGATATCCACTGCCTGAAATAGGTTTAAAAATTCTTGTTTGATTGATGGAGTTAGGCTTACAATATGATCGATGAAGTGTTCTAACGGAAAGTTGTTCATAGGGTAATATGATTGAAATAAAGTCTACAAAGTACAATTTAACAAAACCTGAATGTAATGAAACAATGGATTGCCTGGAGTATATTGATTGTAGTTGTGGGAGCTTGTCAAGCCCAAACGCGTTGGTTGAAAACAAAAGGGCAAAAAGTGTTGGGAGGAGGAGTAAAGCATTTTTCTAACAAAGAAATAGATGATATATTACAGCAATATATCCAGGCAACAGAGCGTGAGGCATTGCCCAGGTTTTTATTGAATGGTGTAATCATCAAGAAATACAGAGGAGGCAGAGTAGGTTTATTTACCTTATCACCAAATGCAGCAATACACGGAGTATCTCATTATGCCAAGGTGCTTAAGTTTGCTGATACTTCCATTGTGAACTTTAATAGATACCACCATACCAAAAACATTTTACCTCCTTCGCACATGTTTGGCGCGATGCGTTACTTTAAACAATTGTATAGGGATCAATTTACCAGTCAGGAACTAAAAAAAATAGAAAGTAGCTTTTATAAGGGAGTAACGAAGCGACGAGTATCTAGAAGGTATTATTGGCAAAGCGAAGATTTATAACTATGTATCAGATTGAAATACTTTACAAAGACGAAACTTTCAAAATCTATGCAATGCAAACGATTGCCCAGTACTTGGGCTGTAGCTTGAAGGAAGCTAAAGAAAAGATTTGGGGAGAGTTGAATAAAGAGTATACCTGGATAACCCTGGATTTGCCCAAAGCAGAATTTGAAATGGCTTATTGGCGATTTTCTGATGTAGGGTTTCACATTCGACGAATGAAAGACTTGAATGCGAAGCTTGACATTGCGTATGTAGAAGCTAATTTTTCTGATATGTGGCAAGAAAATGCTGATAACTACTATCTGGAAAAAGGAGAAATGTATGGAGATGTATACTACAGCATTTTTATGAAAGAGCCTCCAAGGTTTTGTTCAATTGAAGATGAATTAATAGTGGATTATGTCGTGAAGAAAATGCTGGAAGTAGGAGTAGAGGTGATAGAAAAGTAGTAAATTTTTAAAGATTAGTTGGTTTCTTGGTAATAGAAACTAGCCTTTTTTTTATTTAATATATCCAAGATAATCTCGGCTTATTTATGAAATATTGTGTAAGATTGTGATAAAAGAACCACTAAACAATCCTATACTAACACCTCATGAAAGTAAGTACTAAAATTGCCCTGATAAGCTTTTTTGCCGCTTTATCAGGAATGTCATTAGAACTATTGGGTTTGGTCGATTTTTACCCAAGCAGTACTCAACGCACGGCCATTTTTATTTGCAAAGGCCTAACCCCTGATCTACAATTATCATTTTTTAGATTTTTTTCACGTACCCTCAGTTATCGCAATTTTGATTCTGGCTTAGTGCTCAATTATATCAATCTCACTCTTTATTTTGTACTGTTTTTGGGAACATTGGCTTATGTTTTCAGTCGCCAGAGAGAAACTCGCTTATTGCGGGCTTTTTTTGCGGTAGTATTATTATCAGCCGCTGTTAAGCTGATTCAGGTATTTCTCATGATATTACTTTATCTGATTGGCCCAGCGAATACTGGTGGACAACTTTGGTTAGTAATTTTAATACCTGTTGTGCATATACCGCTTTGGGGAGGAATTGCTTATTACATATTAAAAACATTATCAAAAGAGAGAGTACTGGAAGAGGCAGAAGAGAAAAAATATGCCTGGGCTCCTGCTCCTTATGTAGCTACTCCAAAAGGACAGAGGTTTGTACATGTAATCCTTGATACCGTGCTGAGTATTTTGATTTGTAGCCCAATGATGGGGTTACTCGCTGGTATTGTTTTAATGGGTTCACGAGACTTTATATTAAGCGAAAGAATCGTGTTTTACATCCTTATCTTTTTTTCCAGACTGATTTATTATTTGTTTTTCGAGTTATGGTGGGGAGCTACACCTGCCAAGTTTTTGACTGAGTCAAGGGTTTTAGAGGGTGAAGGAACAACTTTGACTGGTAAAGCGGCTGCTACCCGGTTTTTTTCTAGATACATTCCCTTCAATGCCTTTTCTTATTTAGGAAAAGAAAGAAGCTGGCCCGATGGACTTTCGGATACTTGGGTAGTCAAAGAAAAAAGAGAAGGTGCACCAGTAGCCAATTACTTATTGGTGATCTTGATTGTAGTGATAGCTGGATGGGTAAGTTATTCAGGTTATAAAAACTACCAGGATAAATTGTCCAGAAAACGTTATGAGCAAAGACGACAGGAGAAGATGGCTGAGACTGTAGCGCAAATAAACCAATTATCTAATAGAGATTTGATCAAGCTGGAAAAAGCCAAGAGAAGTTACGATAATCAGGATTATTTGTACCTGAAAATAGAAGAAGTCAATGGAGATGAAATGATTTGTAAGTTCTTTACTTTCAAAGGTGATTACTCTGATCCTGCAAACTTTACACTTGAGCAATATTATTTAACCAAGCAGGAAGAGCTCTCAACTGTAATCGTAAGTAAAAAAACGTTGCTAGCTGATGCGAAAAAACAGAATAAACGCAGACAAATTTTTGGGCGTCCTGACAAAGGGCTGGATGTATTGGGTGATGGTGAAAGCTATCATTTTGAAAAGGTATTGCCCTTATTCGCACCACATATTGAATCTAAAAACACAGGTGGTCATGGAGGTGGTTCTTTAAATTTAAGAATGAAAAATTTAGGCTGGGGAGCTGATCTAATAAAAATCACAACACTGGAAGGGGGGATTGAGTGGAAAAATTCATTGCCACAAAAAATAAGGTCGGGTACCAGATCCTATGATGAATTTAGGCTGAGAGGACAAAATTATAAAAGTGGAGATGCTTACAAGTTTACTTTCACACTTCAGGATTCATTGGGAGGTAAACACCAATATTTGGTAGAAGGGGTGAATGTCAATTGCAAGCTTAAAAAAATAAAAACTGAAAATAAGTAATGTCATAAGAGGTGAGTTCACTCAATACAATTAATCATTTACCACTAATCATTCATTATTAAAGCATATGTTTCAACAAAAGTATGTTACCAAACCCGAAGATATTGCTGCTTTATTTGTACAAGCTTTCAATGAACGAGATGCTGTAGCACTTGCCAATTTGTTTACTGATGATGCCGAATTTGTAAATGTCGTAGGCCTATGGTGGCACAATCGTCAAGCCATTTGGAAGGCTCACGATTATGGTTTGCGAACTATTTTTAACAATTCGGTGGTAGAACTGAGAAAGGTGAAAGTAAAGACAATTACTCCCGAAGTGGCACTGGTACAAGCACGAATGAAGCTTACTGGACAAACCCCTCATGCTGGTGTTGCAAGCCCCCAGGGGCGTCAAAACATTATTAGTTTTGTAGCGCAAAAAATGCCCGATGGTTGGGTATGTGTTTCAGCCCATAATACCGACATTATTCCTGGCAAAGAAACCAACATCGTAGATGAGTCGGGGAACATTACATCGGTAGATTACAGAAAAAAATAATAGCCTTTGTCATTTTTTCGTTGACAAAGCATTGTTATAAACGAAAAACATTAAAAGTTTTAAATAATAGACCTTACTTACCAAAGCGCGGATTTTGATTCAATTTCCGTGCTTTTTTTATTCACTGCCGTTAGACAGGGATTCATCTATATTAGGTGGTTTTTCGTCTTCAGGTTTCTTTTTCTTCTTATTTCCATCACCTATATCTTCCAAACCATCTATTTCAATATCCTCAGCGAATCCACTAAAGTCATCACCCCCACCAGCATCTATATCTCCACCGTCGCCAGAAGCACTATCACAGCAACAGCAAGCCATTCCTTCGCAAGAACAACAATTACCTGTACCGCAAGCGCAAGAATCACAGGCACAAGATTCGCAACCGCACTCACAACAGCCTTCACCACAACATTCACAACACCCTGCTTCACAACATTCATTTTTTACCATTAGAGGAGCCTCTTCATCGGTAAACACAAATTGATCTGCCACAAAATCTGGCTTATGCTGTATAATTTGATGCTCCATTTGGTGCAAGGATGCTCGAAATGCCTGAGCAAAATTGGTGTGTACAACCTTTTTATCCAGCATATATTGAAGCAAAGCCCTTAGTTGGTAATTTTTCTGGTTAAATTGCCTTTTGAGTGTATAATAGGCCGTGTCCCAATCAACATCTTGTTCGTTTACCAATGAAATAATAGGATTATATTGTCGCTTTTGACGATCTTTGGTAAGATCTACCAAATGATCAGTGAGTAAAATAAGTTCGCCACATCCACGAAAGAGTTCGGCGATTTTTTTGAGTTTGCGTGGAGGCACTTTAGTATACTTGCCTATTTCCTGCACCATTTGGTAAGACAATTCTCCTGATTGCGTACACAGTTCGGTAAAGTCTGGATTTTTTGATTGAGTAAGCTTTATATACGCCTCAATAACCCGCTGAAAGGTAGGTGCTAGTTGATCAAAAATTGGATGAGTTTTACGGTCTAGGTGACGTCTTAGCAAACCTTTGACAAAATGTGGACGGTCATAAGCCCAGTCAGTCACTTTGATCCAGCCCAACAATACCGAAAGCTGAGCAGCTACATCTACTGCAGGATGTACAGAGATCGCATTCTTTTTGGTAAAAGCCATTGCTGGACAACGAGTTTGGGCCTCTTTAAGAGTAGTAGCCTGAGACTTAAAATAAGGCTGCAACGCCAACAAGACCAGGGTAAGTTCATTGTTGATGAACAGCGTATAAGAAACATTATTTTGTTTTCTTAAACTGGAACAAATAGAACAATAATAGTTTTTGTAGGCTTTTTGAGAAGCTGAGGGTAAACTACAGGTATGGGGTTTTAGGTGGCCTAACATAATATCAGGTATAATTGTAAATTTGGATTAGGTTTTGTTTAGATGAGAATATGTTTAAATTTTGTCTTTGGTGATTAAAAAGATGGACTTTTCTCGTTGATACAGCATATTTTTGAGTGCATAACCAAAGTTATGGATGATAAAATTGCTAAAATCATCGTGAAAAAGGCACTTTTCTAGCCCAGGTTATAACGTTTAAACATATTCTGAAATACATCATTCGCTAGTAGGTTCGCAAGCATATTAAGTATTCATCTTAACGCTGCTAATAGGTAAAACCCAAGATGGATGCTATTAAAGATAATAATTATTATGGATTATCAATTAAGTTTTTTGAAGGAACAGGATTATCCGTTGCTGTTTCAAACTTTTCAGGATGCATTTGATGATTATATTGTAGATATGAGCTACATAGATGAGGACATGCTCTATAATCGTTGGATCAAAAATCATGTGCAATACCGTGCTTCAGTAGGTATCTGGGATTTACAGCAATTGGTAGGGTTTACAATGATTTCTACCGATGTATGGCAGGGTTCACCCACTGCATTTAACTCGGCCACAGGTATTATTGAACGATATCGTGGTTTGGGGCTTACTCAAAAGATGATAGAGTTTGTACGACCAAAACTACAAAAAGTAGGCATTCAGAAATTGTTTTTAGAAGTAATTCAGGGAAATACCAAAGCAATTAAAGCTTATAAAAAGGCAGGCTTTGACATTGTACGTAATTTTGATTGTTATAAACTAACCCACGAAAATTACCACAAACCCGATAGTATTAATGCCGATTTAGAAATTAAAGAAGTGAGCGTGAGCGATATCAAACTATGTCGTACCTGGTTTGAGTGGCAACCTTCCTGGGAAAACTCAACTTCGGCAGTTCAGCGCATCCCTGATGAAAAAATTATTTTAGGTGGTTTTATTGAGGGAGATTTGGTAGGCTATGTTGTATATTATCCAGCGTCTAAGCAGATTATGCAACTCTTGGTAGCACCTTTTCAGAGAAAAGAAAAAATTGCCACTACACTTTTAGACCATGTAGTGCAAAAAGTAGCCAACGAAACAGAGGGTATACGAGTGCTCAACATTGATACTTCTGATATACACACGATTGAATTGCTCACCAAGGCTGGCTTTGAGTATACAATCGGACAATACGAAATGGCCTTGGACATTGCAGAAGAGGCATAGTGTTTTAGAAGTGTGTTATTGTACTATTTAAAGATTAACAATTGCTTAGGATTTTATAAGGAACGAACCACTAAGGGGGACTCGTTAGAGAAAGAAATTAACCAATACCCATCTCTAATGAAAAAACACTTATTCACACTTGGCCTGGTAGTTTGTACTATTTTCACAATGCAGGCCCAACACGGAACCTGGGATCAATTACTTAGGAAACACGTATCTTCTACTGGAAGAGTAAACTATCGTGGTTTTAAAGCCGAAAAAAGTAAATTGAATAGTTACATCAACTATTTGTCAACTGCCCGAGTACCCAACTCAAGATCAGCGGCAGTGGCTTTTTATATCAATGCCTACAATGCCTACACAGTGAAGCTAATTGTAGATAATTATCCTACAACAAGTATTACTAAGCTCAAAGGAGGAAAACCTTGGGATTATCGTTTTGCCAAAGTAGCAGGGAAAACCTACACCCTTAACGATATTGAACATAACATTCTACGCAAACAATATTTTGATGCACGTTTACATTTTGCCTTAGTTTGTGCCGCACAATCTTGCCCTAAGTTGCTAAACAAGGCTTACACTGCAGCCAATCTCAATACTGAATTGGACCGACAAGCCCGTATTTTTGTGAATAACAAAGCCAAGAATAAAATTAGCAGCGGATCAGTACAAGTATCTCAATTATTCAATTGGTACAAAGGAGACTTTACCAAGCGTTCGTCATTGGTAGGGTTTATCAACAAATATTCTAAGGTGAAGGTGAGTGCCAACGCTAAAGTAAGTTATTTGAACTATTCGTGGAAGTTGAACGAGTAAGCTTAGTTGATAAAGCATCGTTGGGAGTAAGTAGTATACTCTCAGCGATGAACATAAAACTACTAACCTCTAACTAAAAACTACTACTTATAATGAACCAACAACTCCTCCTGATTTTTACTAAAAACCCTGAACTGGGTAAAGTAAAAACCCGTCTTGCCAAAACTATTGGTGATCAAAAAGCCCTGGAAGTATATCAGTATTTATTGGAACACACCCATTCTATTACTGCAAATATACCAAATACTGACAAGGCCGTTTTTTACTCCAAATTTGTAGATAATACTGATTTATGGGAAGCTACCCATTACCAAAAACAGGTACAGCAAGGAGAAGGATTGGGCGAACGTATGAGTAACGGGTTTATCTGGGGATTTGCTCAAAAGTACACCTCTATCATCATTATCGGGAGCGATTGTATCGAGATTACCCAAGACATTATTGAAGAAGCTTTTCAGGCATTGCAAACCCAAGACTTTGTAATTGGTCCTGCCAAAGACGGAGGCTACTATTTATTGGGAATGAATGCACCTTATCCCCAAGTATTCGAAAATAAAACCTGGAGTACAGCTTCAGTATTTCCAGACACCTTACAAGACCTTCAGGCTAAAAGTGATAAAATTCATCACCTGCCTTTGCTTTCTGATGTAGACACCGAAAAAGATTTGGCTTCCTTTCCAGTGAAATTTGTTTAAACAAGTTGCCAAAATATTTTACTCCATTCATCACTTGTTTTGAGGTATTACTTCTCAACCAACCATTAAAAAGTGATGAAAACGATTTTTTATTGCCTGTTGCTAGGACTAGGCCTGAGTGCTTGCAGCCAAAAGCAATCTACCAGATCAAAAACTATAAATCTGGCGCAAACTGCTATTCAACAGAGTCTCGAGGCCCCCAACGACTCTCTAAGTTTATATTACATTAATCAGGTTTGTTCTCAAATACAAAAGGAAGAAGATGCCCAGCCTAACCCTGAATATTGGGGAGGGATTTTATACCATATGCCCTTTTTTGTAGAAGTAATACAAAGAGTGAAGCCAAGCCATCCACGCGTGTTTATGGATGTTGGTTCAGGCAATGGGGAAAAGTTATTTGCCTCGCTTTGCTTGGGATTTAAGCAGGCTATTGGCATAGAGTACAATCCAGATTTGGTAAAAATGAGTCGGCAAAATTTCCCTCGCTTGCACAAACAACAGCAAATAAAAACTTATGAAGGTGATGCACTTACAATTGATGCTACCTTATTTCATCAAGCAGATCTGCTTTATTTCTATTCACCTATTAAAAATACCCATAAAATGGCTCAGTTACTGGAAAGGGCGATACTACATATGAAAGATGGAGCTGTTGTTTTGGAAGTAAATGCGCATTATACACAGGCTTTGCAGCAGCTGAGTCATTTGGCATTTCCTGACTTACAAGGTGGTTGGCTGGCCATTAAAAAGGAACAAGGGAGTTATTTTGTAGCGCAAACTTTTTATAACCAAGGCGCCGATTGGTTACCTTTGCGTCCGAAATCAAAGTAATGATAAGATGAGGTGGAATGAGTTTTGGCGAGTACTTACGAGCAAACCCATTATTGGCTATTTATTACCCATATTACTATGGCTGGTGTTATGTTATCCTCCCGACTTTTTTGTGTTTATTTCCTTGCAATCCATCGCCCTGCAGGTAGGGGCTTTATGGCTAATAGCAGTATGCTTATTTCCTTGGTTTCATATGCAACGTTATATTGCTGCACATTTGATAGGAATTGTAGCGTTGGGAGCCTACTTGTACCCCCACGTTTTGCCAGCAGAAAGCTGGGAAAAACGAACTTCTGAGGTTTCTACCTTCAAAGCTTTGCATTTGAACGTGCACGATCGTAATACCCAACATCAGCGTTTGATTAATCAAGTGTTGAGTCAAAAAGCCGACTTAGTTACTTTGATTGAAGTCAATCATCGTTGGGCCAAAGCTTTACAAGAAGGGTTGAAACAAGTTTATCCATATTATTTTATCCATCCAGTAGACAATGCTTTTTCTGGGATGGCAGTATTTGCCAAATATCCGCTAGAGGATGTTCACTACATTTTGGAAGATGAACCTCCCACCATAGCGGGTAACATCCGTTTACCACAAGGTAAAGTACACTTTATCAGTACCCATACCAGTGCTCCAATTTTACAAGGGCGAATTGGGAGACGTTATCAGCAGTTAGACAAACTTGCTCAAGAAGTAGCCCAGCATCGTAGCTTGCCTACCCTGCTTTTGGGTGATTTCAATGCGGTGCCTTGGGAAAAAATCATTATAGACTTTAAGCAACAAGCCCACCTGAAGGCTACGCGCAATCGTTTACAAACTACTTTTCCTACCTGGGCGCTTTGGGCAGGCATACCAATAGATTATATTTTTTATTCTCCCCAATTGATCTGTTATGGTAATACAGTTTTTCAGTATACAGGCTCAGATCATGTAGGAATCGTGGGGGAGTTTGGGATTAAGACAAAAAAGGAAAATGACTGATCAGGAAAAATTCTTACAACTACTAACTTCTACTAACGAAGCCAATGTTCGATTGGCTTTTGAAATGGGAAATACTAATCCTAAACTTCATTTAAATCAATACTTGAAGGATTATCTGGTGTTGTGGCATATGTTTTTTGACAAAAGATTGAAGAAACATGTAAAAGTAAAACATGTCGTGAAATTGAATAATTTAGAAACAATTGAACACTATTATCAAAAACAAAACCCTCTACCGTCACAAATTAAGCTTCTGAGAAATTTAAGAAGACTTGATTTACAGGGAAATCATTTAACAAGATTACCCCAAGAAATAATTCATTTACAAGGACTTAAGGTGCTAAGTCTACGCAATAACGCATTAGAATCTTTATCAACTGATATAGCGAGATTGAGAGAATTAGAAGTTCTAAATTTAGGGTTGAATCAATTAAAAAAAATACCTAGGGAGCTTGGTGAATTGAAGAACCTCAAAGATTTAGATTTGTTAGGAAATGGCTTAGAATCTCTACCAGATAGTTTTTGCAAACTCGAAAAACTAGAGCATTTGATGTTACAGGGGAATAATCTAACCTCTCTACCTAAGAATTTTGATCAGCTAAGTAATTTAAAACACCTGATTTTAACCGAAAATGAGTTAGATGTTTTGCCTGAGGGTATATTTAATCTGAAAAATTTAGAGTCGCTTGCGGTTAGTGGGAAAAAAATAGTAGAAATCTCAAAGGAGATAGGCAAGCTTACAAGATTAAGAAGTTTAAGTATTTCAGGTACTTCAATTACAAAATTACCTGCTGAAATAGGGCTATTACAAAATTTGACATATCTGGACTTACAAATAAATAAGTTTCTTGATGAAATTCCGAAAGAAATAGGCAAGCTGAAAAAACTGTTACAAATCAATTTAAGTCATAACTACCTTTCTGACCTACCTGATGAAATAAAAAACTTGCAAAAACTCACCCATTTGACTTTATGGGATAATCAAATTGCTCAATTCCCCGCTTCAATTAGTAAACTGAAAAGTTTAAAAAACTTAAAACTTGATAAAAACCAACTAAGTGAATTACCCGATTCCCTGGCGCAGTTAGAAAATTTAGAAGGGCTATTTGTAAGAGATAATCAACTAAGGACTTTGCCCAAGTCTTTGAGGAAATTAAATAGCATTAGACGTATTTATGTGCATAACAATTTGCTGACTACCATCCCAGATGAATTGAAACAAATTAAAAGTTTATTCAGAATTTGTCTTTATGGTAATCCTGTGAATGAAAAAGAACAGCAAAGAATTGAGGACTTCTTTGATTATTGTGATATTTTGTTTTAATCAATTCTAATCCAATCTATCTGAAATTTGATGTTTAGATAGATTGGATTTTCAACTACCTTCTATACTTTCTTTTTCGCAAGTTACGCTTCACCTTACGGTTTCCTTTTTTGGCATCTTTCTCGGCCTTTCTTAGCAGCGAGTTCCAGTTGATTTTTTTAGGCTTTGTATTTTGCACCTTTTGAATGTTCAACAACAACTGATTGGTATATACTCCCTGATAATTATCTCTTACAGCACTACTTTTTACCGAGACATTGGTCACCATCCCTTTGGTACCTAAGAATAATTTCTTGTAGGCAGCTCGGTTGCTTGGTTTAGGAGAAGTTTTGCGTGCTCCTGCTGCTTTTTTTGCTGAGTAACGTTTTTTGTACTCATCATCATCTTTGCTTAAGATTGTCTCATCTTTCAACAAGCGATCAATGTTAAGCACAGGTGCTCCCTGATCTACTGTCAGTATTTTAAGAGATGCTTTGCTGCTTCCTAATACTGTATTTACATTTTGCGCCATAGAAGCGTTAGAAACAGGGGATTGGGCGTATCCTCCTCCTCTACTATTTGCCTTGGCTTGAAAATTTTGAGCATTTTCTTTCCCTAAATAATGTACCCAAACTACATCATTGCTAGCTACTTTCTGACTACGCATCATTTGTTGTAACTGAGTAGCATTGTATTGTTGTACCTTCAACTTTTGAGCTTCTAGTTGTAGGCCAGTAGTTGCCTGAATTTCTTTACCCATTTGGGTCAACTGAGCATATTCGGTGTTGGATTGATTGGCAAAAACCCAAAGGTGTAGTTTACCTTTTGCTATTGTAGGATCTGTGGAACCTGCAACAGCATGTGTTTTTTTAGCAGCATTATTTCTGGTGTTCTCCTCGGATGGGAGCGGTTGTTTGCCAAAAAGTGCTTCTTCCTGCGTATTCTTTTTAGTGATCTTACCAGTTTCTTTTACCTTATCAAGTATCGTATTTTGAGTGGTCACATTTCGCTCTTCATCCATCAAATCAGTAGCACCAAGGGTTTTTTTGTGCGCTTTTTTCTGCATTTCATTCAGATCACTTTCTAGCATCGATTGGTCACCATTTTTGCCGATTGAGACTGTTTCTCCACCTTTTGCATCAGGGTTCACAATATTAGGCGATACTCCTTCTGAGGAAGCAGAGGATGTTCCACCTTTTTTATCAACATGACCTTTTTCGTCCTTTAGACTGATACTACCTTGGGAGGTACCCGCTTTTTTGAACAATTGTGGCAAACTAATTACCATCAAAATAGCTACACAGGCGGCAGCGGCTATGCCAAACCATCGTTTGCGATGGGCTAAATCTACCACCTTGGGTGCTATGGCTGCCTGCACCATGGTTTCCTTCAGTGCGGTTTCGCTGTGGGTCATCAAAGCTTCTAAATCATAACGATCTTTTTGTTCTTCTATATAAAACCCACGAATGCCTTCTACAGCCAAAAGTAGCGTTTCGTCTTGTTGCATATGTTGCTCAAACAAAGCCTTATCTACTTTCGATAACCGCCCATCTACATAGTCCAGAATCATTTCTTGACTGAAATAATCAGGTTCAAAGTAGCCCGTATGTTCATTACCGTCAATATCTTTCATTGTTTCACAGATTTTGAAAGTCTTCTCATTAAATAAATGAATTGTGTGTAAAAAATTAATCAGTTTTTATCCAGTCGTCTGTTTCACTTTTTCCTTAAACCTCACTTTTTCTAAAGAAAGGTATTATGCATAAATGCAGTGATTTTCTAATTGATAGTCAGGTGTTTACCTGTGTTTTAGTCAATAAAAGTTCTCAATAATTTATATAGCACGATTACTCAATGTTTTTGTCAAGTCAGTCAAAAAGCTTTTGATGTTTTTAATTGGATATTTTTCCTGGCTTTTTTGGTACAAATGCGCAAACACTTCCTGTAAAACTTGTTGGGCAAGTTCTCGCTTTTTGGTCATGGCATAAGCAATCCCAAACAATTGGATACGATAGCGTTCGTGAATGCAAAAGAGCGCTTGTTCGTCCCCTTGGCAGCATTTCTTCCAATATTCCTTATCCGACAAATCTTTACCTTTTTGCTTACTTAGCGGCATATATATGCTTTATTAGAATTAAACCTTGGCAATTGTATTTAGAGGACA
Organism: marine bacterium AO1-C; assembly: GCA_001890965.1. GTDB lineage: Bacteria > Bacteroidota > Bacteroidia > Cytophagales > Microscillaceae > Microscilla. The sequence goes on from MLAY01000013.1 coordinate 100,787, forward strand.
GCACAAATCGGAAAAGGGAGTAGGAGGGGGGATATATTTTTGATTGTGAAAAGAACCTTGTAAGTAGATGGAAGAGCCTATGTCAGGTATTTAATGTTGTAACTAATACCCAAAATGTGTCGTAGCATGGTTGATTAATACCAGAGATACTAACACAAAACAACTACTAAAAATATGGACAATCTTATTCAAAAAAACTTTCACAACCTTATCACACTTTGGGAGGAAATGAGTAAACCTCATGGTGCATACTTTTCGCAAACGGCTTATAGTTATTGTTTTTCTACGAGCACCCCTTGGCTCAATCGTTTATGGTTAAAAGAACCCGCAAGCCTGTCATTACTTACTGAAATAAAAGAACTGATACAAAATACTGGACAGCCGATGATGGTATCTTGTCCAGTACAGTTTGACAGCAAACCATCCCCCTTGTTTGAGGAACTAGGTTTCACTACATTGTTTGATCACCCCGGAATGTCATTGAAACTAGAAACTCCTCTTGAGTCGACACAGGCGCTGGAGTTGCGACAAGTTTCAAATTCTACGGAAGCACAACTATGGAGTCAATTATTTCAAACCTGTTACAATTTCCTGATTCCTCCTCACTACTTAGAAGCTTGCTATGGACCCAAAAAAGAGAAACATACTCCCCTGTTTTTTATTGTTTATAATACAGATAATGCAGCAATAGGAACTATTGCCCTTAACTATACCCAGGATATTGTTGGTTTTCATGCATTAGGTATTATTCCCGAAATGCGTCGTAGAGGTTATGCTGAACAAGTAATGAAGCACATCATCAATATAGGGGTTGGCCAAAGAAAGCCATATGCCACCTTCCAGTCATCAGCGATGGGGAAGCAGATTTACCTAAGGTTAGGTGCTATTGAAGATTTTAGTATAAGGAACTATACTATGGGATGATCCGAGGCAATATTTTAAATACAAAAGATAAGCCTTTCCATTTATTTTAGTCTACTCAGAAACCTAATACTAGTATATACAAAAAAGACCTTTGATCTTATCAAAATATAAGCATTAGATTGATTTAGTAGTAAATGTGAATGTTTTACTTATCATAATGTTTGTTTATATTAATGATAAGCTTCAAAATGGGTATTCTAAACTTTTAAAACTAACCACTTAAACTATTCAAGAAAAATGATCAAGAATAGCGTATTGATGATCGCCCTGTTTCTAGGTATCAGTGTTGCCAGTTATGCCCAGTTTCCAACCATTGGAAAAGTGAAATCAAAACATCCCAGGTTGTCTAGAGAAGTGTTATCAGACATTATTGGATCACTACCAAACCCTTTAGAAATAAGCGTATTTGCCCAACAGCAAAAAATAGACTATCAAAAAACAAAACTGCCAGCTAAGGCGAATGGTTACCTGCATCAGGCTTGGCTCTCAGGAGTTTATTTTGTCAGATTACACCAAGCTTGTGTTTACAAAAAAACAGAGATGGCTAAAGCCTACCTTAAAGCAATGCAGCGCCTAGCTACCACACTGAGTGCGGCTCAATATTTTCCTGAAAGTAAGCTTAAAGTTTTGCTTAAAAAGAATAAAAAGCAAGGTGAGTTTTTATCGAGAATTAATCAAAGCTATGAAGGCTTGAGTTATCATTGGCAGATAATGGGTTATGCCGATGCATCTATCATGATGGCCACTGGTGACTTTATTGAATCATTGTACCTTTTAGCCTCTTCTGTATCTAACGTGCGTAAACAAACTTTCTGGAATCGTCTTAGAGATCAAAAAATTATGTTAGAGCAATATCTGTTATTGTTATCTTTTTATGAAGAATCGCCAGAGGTGAAAAAAGTTATATTGGCTTTGAATGAACTACAACTCTTGTTTGATCAGGTAAAAATTGATTTTGAATATCAGGAACCCAGTCTCAACTATGTGAATGACATGATCTTGGCACAAGACAATACCAAGACACGTATATACATAGAAGAAGGGACTAAAAGAAAGTTAGTGAACAAAATCAAAGAAATCAGAAAACGACTGATGCCACAAGATTAAAAAACTCGAATATACGCAAACAATGATTAGGCTAGTTTTATATATCTTATTGATTATGAGTTTATTGACTCATTGTGAAGGGCGTAAGCAACAGAAACAGACAAAAATTGCTAAAGACACTATCAACCAAGTGCAGCCAATAAGTGAAATGTTGTGCTCTCTTCAGGATATTAGAAAAGAAGGGTGCCGTTCACGAGCGGTATTTACTGATATTTTAATGTCCATCCCTGGCCCAACGGAATTGAGTCTATTTGCAAAAGAACAACACGTCAATAATCAATTAGACTTTATCAGCATTGCTGCAAAAGAGCTACAATACCAACCGAAAGAAATGTATACACAAGCCTGGTTGTTGGGGGCACATTTTACTAGGTTGACTCAAGCTTGGGTATATCAAAAGCCAACAATAGCGCATATACATTTAAAAGCAATAAAACAGTTGGTCACCCAACTTGGGATTACCCAACATTTCAATTATTCAGAATTAAACTTTCTATTAACAACTCCTCATAAACACGAAGCCTTTCTCATGAAAACTACCCAAATCTACAACAACATCTTACGCGGTTGCTTTGAGTTTGGGCGTACTGATCTTTCTGTATCAGCCATCTTTATGTCGTTGGGTAGTTTTACCGAATCCCTATATTTTCTGATAGCAAGTGCTCCTTCATTAGATAATGAGGCTTTATGGGAGCGTTTAGCAGATCAAAAGTTTATGCTGGAGGGTTATCTGCTATTATTATATTTTTACGATGATTTGCCCAACGTAATGCCTGTAATGATGGCACTAGACAAGTTGCAAGCATTGCTAGAGCAAGTAAAGAAAGAATACAACCGCAAGGACGCTCAAATTACGGTTAAGGGAGATGTATTAGTACTGAACCAGCAAAGTACAACTAAAATGACAATGAGTACCAAGAAGAAGTTGCCAATCCTTATCAAACAGTTACGTACCCAACAACTTACCAGAAGGTAAAGAAGGCTCTCAAACCAAGGCTACTTTTTCCAAAAATGCATTATTAAACATACCCTTGGATACCTAAGTAATCTTGGTATATTTGCGGAGCAATTGCTGTCTAGTTGGAAAAATTAAAACATACTATGAAGAAACGTAATCCATATAAGTTTTACAGCTTACTATTAATCTCTTGTTTAGGGTTAGTAATTATTCTATTTAACTGTAATGGTAAAACAAAACCACCTCCACCACCTCCCCCCGCAGTTTACTGGAACAACAATACCCCAAAAGTAAATGGAGACTCGGCGTATGCCTTTGTAAAAAAACAAGTAGATTTTGGGCCCCGTGTGCCTAATAGCGAACCTCATGTGAAGTGTGGCGATTATTTTCTGGAACAATTCAAGGCATATGGCTGGGAGGTAAAAGCTCAGAGTTTCAAAGCAATGAGGTTTGATGATGTTGAACTTGATTCGCGTAATATTATTGCAAGTTATAAAGCCCCCAAAGCCACTCGTACGATATTGTTGGCAGCTCACTGGGATGCTCGCTATGTAGCAGACAAAGACTCAGTAGACACCAAAAAACCTATAGATGGTGCCAACGACGGTGCCAGCGGAGTAGCAGTATTGATGGAACTGGCGCGTACTATTTCGCAAGCTAAAGTAAAGCCCAACATCAATATCGACATTGTACTATTTGATAGTGAAGACCAAGGGTATCCTAATTTCATAAAAGAACAAACCAAACAAGATACCTGGTGTTTGGGTTCACAACATTGGGCGAAGAACAACGATACCAACTACTGGTATGGCATATTACTAGATATGGTTGGAGCCAAAGGAGCCAAGTTTTACAAAGAAGGTTATTCTATCCGAACTGCTGGTGAAGTGGTAAAAGATTTGTGGCAAGTTGCTTCCAAGATTGGCACCAATGGTTATTTTGTCGCCTTAGATGCTCCTGAGATTGTAGATGACCACGTGTATGTCAACAAAAGCAAAAGTGTACCAATGGTCGATATTATTGAGTTTGATCCTAACGACCCTGCTACCTACTTTGCCAAATATCATCATACCCATAAAGACAACATGGACATCATCGACAAAGAAACCCTCAAGGCCGTAGGGCAGACTGTGCTCCAGTATGTTTATAATACTTTTGGTAGCCAGGAGCAAGCCGATGCTTTCCAAAAAGCAGCTCAAGAAAAAGCAAAGCCTGCCAAATAAATCAAGTGTATGCAGTCTGTCAAAATAAAAAAAATCATCCCTCAGATTTTCCCCTATATAATGGGTAACTGGGGGATGGTTATTATCATAAGTGTCTGTATTATCGGAGGATGTACCTCTGACTCATCAGAGTCTAAGACCAGTTCCTCAGTTCAGCAAGCCAATACATTGCCTCCAAAAACAAAGACCCCCAAAAATGATAGTGCCTCTATCAAAAAGGTTTCTTCCCCTCCAAAAGTCAAAACACCTAAACCTCTTAACCCTTGCGAACGCTTTGATCGTCTGAACACCTTAGTGCGAGACGGTAAAATCAAACGTGCAGCAGCTAAAGACAGTATTCGTAAGTTGCTACCTTTGGTAAAGCAATATTTCTTGGCAAAAGGTGGTAAAAGCTATCCTCGTAGCCAGTGGGTGTTTCCTATTCAAGGTTATAGCAAGCATTTTATTGGTGGTAAAAATGGCGAAGGTTATGTGCCTCAAGGCTACAACTATTTTGATGGCAATGAACACGGAGGGCACCCCTCTCATGATATCTTTGTGTATGATCGTAACCAAGATAGCATTGATGATAATACAGGCAAACCAATAAACACGCTCTCCATGGCCAGTGGTATTGTCATTGCCTATGATCCTGACTGGAAGCCTGGCAGCGAGCTAGAAGGTGGACATTATTTGTGGGTTTATGATCCTGGTACCAATGGGATTTTTTATTATGCCCACAATAGCAAACTATTTGTCAAACCCGGCGATATTGTCAAGCCAGGGCAGCGCATTGCCTGGATTGGTCGCACTGGAAAAAGTGCTTCTGAAAAACGATCTCCTACCCATTTACATATTACCTACCTTAAAGTAAAACCTGACGGTTCTTTACCTCCTGAAGATTTATACCCTGATTTATTGAAGGTGAAAGCATTGAAGTAAACCATTTGTAAATGGTTAAACAATAATTGGGAGGAATCGTACATAAATTTAAAGGCTACAACCACAAATAAGTAAACATTATATACTTTACTTATTTGATGCTGTACTTTCTTGAGTATAGTATAAGCACTCTAAATCCATCAAACTAAATACTTAATTCAGGTTAAGTTAAGCTGTGCTTCCACTCTAAAACCATAAATCTATGCAACTCATACAAAAAAGAACCTTTTGGGAAGTCTACTACAACCCTTCATTGAATATCCTTGAAGCTTACTGGAAAAATACTGGTGATGACATGGAGGATGAAGAATTTAAAGACTATCTCTTGAATTTTGTCCCCCTGATTCCGAAATATAAAGTAGATGGCTTCATTACCGATACCCGCGAATACCATTATTTGATGAGCATCGAACTACAAGAGTGGCACGATAAAGTCATAGCTCCAGTATACATTGTCCATAAGCTTAAAAACATTGTCTTCATTATGAATGAAGATTTTCTGGTGACCTCACTTTCTATTCAACAAACCTTTGCTGAGGAAAACTCAAATCAACTACGAGTGTTATATACCGAAGGACTAGAAGAAGCCCGATCAGTATTTATGAAAAACAGGGATAAAGAAAAAACGAAAACTTATCGTTTTTATGAGGCAATTGTTTAATCCTTTTTTATGAACGGTTGTTAATCAATACTATACAACTATTGATAGCCAGCTTTCCTTCCAGACTTGACAATCATCCCCATAAACAAATAAAGCTTATATTCTTTCGCGCTCTTTTTATCTCAAGCTACCAGGCATTTACTCATCTTTATGCCTAAATAATTTTGATGAGCACATCTGGAATTACAAATAATCAATGGGTAACGTAAAACATTTTTGCCCTTTGGGTAAACAATGGTCATTGGTGACTCCTCACTCCATTACGCAAGCCTTTGCCGAAGAAAATTCTAATAACCTACAAGTGCTATATACCGAAGGGAGAAGAGGCATGACCAGTATTTGTGAAAAATAGTGATCAGGAACAAAACTATCGCTTTTATGAGGCAAAAGGGGAGAGGAGGTTTTATTTTTTGTGATAAGCGCTTTACCGATTGATTATTCATTTTGGGATGCATTTTTATGGGATGTACGAGTAGTACAATAGTTTGTGTAGTTAATTATATTTTTCTAGTTTGTGAGACACAAAATTATTTAACCCTAAATCCAACTAACAATGAAAACAAACATTTTTCAAAAATTCAAGCAGTCTTCTATGTCTTACAAGCAAATGGCTTCTTTCAAAGGAGGAAGACAGGCACTTGCCTCACTACAGGAAGAAAAAGAGATAGAAACGGTTCATTACTGTATAGAAACCGACGGTATTATTTATGCCTGTGTGACTTATACCGACGGAGAGTTAGACATGATTAAAAACGCTAACTGGTGCATTGCTTAACTAGGGCAAATCTAATGAATTTTAATGCGGACAAACTTGGTCAAGCCTTATTGGCCAAGTTTTTATAAAGACTTCTCAAATAGCTACCAGATAAATTTTTCTCCTCACTCCTCAAAATTTCCCCTCTATAACCATTTCAAAATCAAAGCGTTTTAGCTATTTTTGCAAGATTTATGAATCTAAAATGGGTTCAAAAAAACTGATCTGGGAACGTTACCATGTTAGAAAAGTTCAAAAACATTTATTTTGTAGGTATTGGTGGTATTGGTATGAGTGCCTTGGCAAGGTGGTTCAATACCCATCAATATCAAGTAGTAGGGTATGATCGTACCGCTACTCCGTTGACTGACCAATTGCAGCAAGAGGGTATTACGATTCATTTTGAGGATGACACTGACCTCATTCCTGCAAGTTTTCGTGATCCAGCCACTACTTTAGTAGTATATACGCCAGCAATCCCTAAGACACATCAGCAACTAAACTTTTTCCAGAGTCAAAATTTTCAGATAAAAAAAAGAGCTGAAGTGCTGGGTTTTCTTACACGCGACAGGTTTACAGTAGCTGTAGCAGGAACCCACGGAAAAACTTCTACCTCCTCGATGATTGCGCATATTATACATTATGCAAAAAAGAACTGTACGGCATTCTTAGGAGGCATCCTTCAAGATTATGAATCTAATCTAATTTTGAGCGAAAAGCCTGACAAAGAAACGGTTGTGGTAGTAGAAGCTGATGAGTTTGATCGTTCGTTTTTACACTTACATCCCAATATTGCCATTCTGAACTCAATCGATGCTGATCATTTAGATATCTACAATGATGAACAATCGGTAGTAAATGCATACCTGGCTTTCACCCAAAAAATAAAAGCAAACGGTAGACTTTTTATAAAAAAAGATTTAGATTTAGGCCCAAACTTACGTAAGAATCAGTTTTCGGTAAAAGACTTCGCCTTAGAGCAAGTAGCTGATTATCAGGCACAGGCTATCAAAGCTCGTCCTGAAGCGTTTGAGTTCGATTTTGTATCTGAAAATATTACCATAAAAAATATTCAACTCAAAGTTCCCGGTTTTCATAACATTGCCAATGCTACGGTATCTATCGCAACAGCCTTAGAGCTAGGCATCAAGCCAGATAAGATTAAAGAGGCTTTGGCGGTCTATAAAGGGGTAAAACGACGCTTTGAATATATTTTACAAGAAGACAACATAACATACATCGACGATTATGCCCATCATCCTACCGAGATAGAGGTATTTCTTCAATCGGTAAAGGCGATGTTTCCCAGCAAAAAAATCACGGCTATTTTCCAACCTCATTTGTTTACCCGTACCCGTGATTTCCTGGAAGGCTTTGCTGAAAGTTTGAGTTTGGCCGATCAGTTGATTTTGTTAGACATTTATCCAGCCAGGGAGTTGCCCATTGCAGGGGTCAATTCACAATTAATATTGGATAAAGTAAGTATTGAAGACAAAAGGTTGTGTAGTAAAGAAGAAATTTATACCTTTTTAGAAAAAAACCATACCGAAGTAGTAGTAACTATTGGCGCAGGAGACATTGGACGTATGGTAGAAAACATTGGAACACTTTTAAAACAAAGGTATGTTCGGCAAGAAACAGAAAAAGACGAAAAACAGGTTAAAATTTAGAAAAAACGTAGTCATTACCTTTTGGGTGGTAGTTGTGTTTTTGGTATTTGGGTTTGTAGAGCTTACCTATACTGGTAAGGTTTGTACAAGTATCGAGATTGCCATTGATAATGAAAATGACAACTATTTTTTGACCAAAAAAGATGTCATTCGTTTGATGACAGATGGAGGCAAAGAGAGGATCATCAACAATAGTTTTAGCAATATTTCTATAAAAACTCTTGAAAAAAGAGTAAAAGAAGGCAATGCGTTTGTAGAAAAATGTCAAATAGCAAGAAATTTGAAGGGTGTTTTATTTGTAGATGTGTTGCTGAAACGACCCATTGCCCGTTTTATCCGTAGTAAAAACCCAGATGTATACATTGACAAAGATGGAACTATCCTGAATGTGTTGAGAAAATTTACTGCCAGGGTAATACTCATTACTCAAAGTGATCGGGTTTCGGCACCGGATTTTAAACGCAATAAACAAGACAAAGTACTTTTAGAAATGGTTAAGTACATTCACAACGATCCATTCCTAAAGGCACAAATTGCTCAGATTGATGTACTCAAAAACAATGACTTGGTGTTGTATTTACAATTAGGCAACCAAACGGTAGACTTTGGAGACACCACCAAGTGGAAAGAAAAATTAGAAAGGTTCAAAGTTTACTATAAAGAAATACTCCCTCGAAAAGGCTGGAACGCATATCGCAAAATCAGCTTACGGTTCGATAAACAAATCATTTGCGAATAACACTGACATGAAAGATAAAATTGTAGTAGGATTAGATATAGGAAGCACTAAAATATGCGCATTAGTTGGCCGAAAAGACCAATTTGGTAAGGTGGAAATCCTTGGAATGGGCAAAGCTCCTTCAGAAGGAGTAACACGTGGTGTAGTGATAAATATTGACAAAACAGTGAATGCGATTTCTGAAGCCATTGAAGAAGCAGAACAAACTTCAGGTATAGATATTCGCATTGTAAACGTAGGCATTGCTGGACAACACATCAAAAGCCTCAAGCAAAGTGGTAGCATTACCCGTGATTCAGCCGAAAACGAAATTACTCGCAATGATGTCAATCGTTTGATCAACGATATGTACCGTATTGTAACCCCTCCTGGCAACGAGATTATTCACGTAATGCCTCAGGATTATACGGTAGATTTCGAGACAGGTATCAAAGAGCCTATTGGCATGTCAGGTATTAAACTAGAAGCTGATTTTAATATTATTACTGCACAAACCAGTGCCATCAACAACATCAATCGTTGTGTAAAACGTACTGGACTTGAGATAGAAAACTTAATACTGGAACCTATTGCTTCCAGTCTGTCAGTACTTACCGATGAAGAACGCGAAGCAGGGGTAGTTTTGGTAGATATTGGAGGTGGTACCACCGATGTAGCCATTTTCTATGAAAATATTATTCGTCATACGGCAGTAATTCCTTTTGGAGGTGACATTATTACCTCTGATATCAAAGAAGGTTGCAAGATTATGACTACCCAAGCTGAAAAGCTGAAGGTGAAATTTGGTAAGGCCATCGCCGAAAAAGCCAATGTGAATGAATTTGTATCTATTCCTGGTTTGAGAGGTCGTTCTCCTAAGGAAATCTCGGTGCGTAACCTGGCGCATATTATTGAGGCCCGTATGCAGGAAATCATTGAATCAGTACACCAGGAAATTATCAAATCTGGTTATCTGAATAAGCTGGTAGGAGGCATCGTAATCACTGGTGGTGGTTCTCAATTGCGAAACTGTAAGCAATTGTTTGAGTTCATGACAGGAATGGATGCTCGTATTGGTTATCCAAACGAATATTTGGGTAAAGTAAAGGTAGAAGCTGCTAAAAGTCCTATGTATGCCACAACTATTGGTTTGGTAATGGCAGGTTTCCGAGCCTTAGACGATCGTGATACCAAATATCAGTCACAAATTGACAATACTCCTACTGCCAAACCCAAGGCAAAACAAGGTACTGGAGGTGATTTCTTCCGTAAAATTATTGATCGTACCAAAGGGTTGTTGATTGATGATTTTGATGATAAAAAGAATAACTATTAATTATCAGTAGTTATAAAATATTTGAGTATTTAAACGTTTTATCTGTATGGCCTGATTGTCATGTGGGTAAAACGTTTTTATTTTTATCCCCCAAGTTTAATCTGAAAAAAGCGAGTGAATTAGCATTAATCGAGTGCAAATTGCTACCTAAAAAACAGATAATCAATTATTTGGGTATTTCGTTTCTATACCTTATATTTCGAACTAAATCAAATTAGTAATTTGATTTAGTTACATTAGATGGCAATTAAAATACTGATAATCAGGTGTTTATCAGTGAAATATGCTAATACTCTCATTTTGAGAGAGTTGTGCATAAAACCCCTTAAAACGTATGGAACAAAACAATTACAAGTTTGACATTCCTACAAATACAAACTCTATCATCAAAGTAATTGGTGTGGGAGGCGGTGGAAGCAATGCCGTTAATCACATGTTTGAACGAGGTATACAAGACGTAGAGTTTATTGTTTGTAACACAGATATTCAGGCATTGGCACTGAGTTCTGTTCCTGCCAAATTACAAATTGGTACTGCCCTTACCGAAGGATTAGGTGCTGGAGCAAATCCTGAAAGAGGAAGAGAAGCAGCTCTTGAGAGCAAAGAAGAAATCAGAGATATGTTGAGCATCAATACTCGTATGTTGTTTATCACTGCGGGTATGGGAGGTGGTACTGGTACAGGAGCAGCCCCTATCATTGCCGAAATCGCTCGCGAATTAGGTGTTTTGACTGTAGCCATTGTTACTGCTCCATTTGCTTTTGAAGGTAAAAAGAAACGTAAGCATGCTACCAATGGTATCGAGCAGTTGAAACAACACTGTGATACAGTATTGGTTATTTCCAATGACAAGCTACGTGAGGTTTATGGCAACTTAAAAATGAGTGAGGCTTTTGCCCAGGCCGATAGTATACTAACAACTGCTGCCAAGGGAATTGCTGAAATTATTACTGTACCTGGTTATGTAAACGTAGACTTTGAGGACGTAAAAACTGTAATGCGTGACTCAGGTGCTGCGGTAATGGGGTCTGCTAAAACCGAAGGAGAGAATCGTGCACTACGTGCTGCTCAGGAAGCATTAAATTCTCCATTATTAAACAACCGTACCATTCACGGATCACAAAAGGTGTTGTTGTCTATTATGTCAGGAGAAACTTCTGAGCTTCAAATGGACGAATTGACTGCGATTACCGATTATATCCAGGATCAGATTGGAGAAGATGCCGATATGATCTTTGGTAATGGTATTGATCCTACTTTGGGTGATAGCATTAGTGTAACCATTATTGCTACTGGTTTTACTTCTGAGGAAGGAAGTGGAGAAGTGAGAAATACTCCTAAAACAGAAACCAACACAACTGTTTCGTCTCCAGTTACCCCAAAACCCCAACCTGTGAATCCTAAACCTGTAGAGGATAGAAATGTGGTATTTAACCTGAACGGTAACGCTCAGGATGAGACAGCACAGGAAGAAGAAGAACCGAAGACGATAGAACCTCAACGAGTTGTTTTTGACTTGGATGATGAAAATGGTGATAGTGATATACCACCACACGCCAAAAAAAAAGATTTGACGACTGAAGATGATGCGCATGTAGAAGAACCTACCGTACAGTCACCTCCTTTGTCAGAAATTGATTTAAAACGTCAGCACTTAATTAAACAAGCTGACGAACGAATCAGTAAGTTGAAAAAATTGAGTAAGAACTTCGAAAACGAAGGCCTTAAGGAGAAAATTGACGTACCAGCTTATTTACGTCGTGGGGTGAAATTAGTAGAGCGCCCTCATTCTTCTGAAAATAATATTTCTCGTTACAACCTAAGTGACGATAATGAAATACTAGGGAACAATAAGTTCTTTACTGACAAAACAGACTAATGTACTGTTAGTTCTATACAAAATTGCCATCATAAAAACTCCTCCTTTACCTTTAAAGGGGGAGTTTTTTTATGGAACTTGTTTAAAGTTTAAATCCGATTTTCCTTAATAGTATTACAGAGAAAGAGATATAGTGTAGATCAAGCCAGGTACAAGCCAACTTTTCATATCTAATTAAGAGTGCTTTAAATCCATCAATCCAAGCATTTGTTCTCTCAATAACAAACCTTTCTTGATAAAGCAAAGGATCAAAATAGTCCTCTCGGTCTCCATTTTGAGCATTCCGTTTGTTAAAGTCAAAGTTGGCTTGTATCCCTTTTCTATTGGCCCATTGTCTAAGCTGCCCCAGGTCAAAACCCGCATCTGCATTCATAAAAATCCCTTCTAAGTCTATGTTAGCCTCTTTAAGTATACTATCCATTTGATTCATTGAGTTCAAAACCTGGTAACAATCGTGATGATTGCCTGCCATTGGTGAACTACAAGCCAATGGAATGCCTTGACAATCAGTCAAGAACAATAAGTTGGTAGTCTTTGCTCTTTTTCGGGGTTGATAACCCACTTTTTCTCCTCCCTGCCGAGCAATTGTATGAGAACCATCTAATGAAATACTGGACATATCTAAATACTGACGATTGAAATCCAATAGAACTACCCATACTTTACGCCAACTACCGTCTCGTCCCCATTTCTTAAAATGGTAATATACGGTTTGCCAATGAATAGACTTATTAAATAAAGACCTCATGGGTAATTCACGCCACTGACAGCCTGTTTTTAAACGATAAAGAATCGCACGAACAATGCGCCAAATACCTACGGCGGGTTGGGGGCCACGATTACCTCGGCTTAAATGAGGAACTAGACTATATTCTATTTCTTTTTTCTTTAACTTTATCATCAGTTGTAGTTTGATTTTGGTTTTTTTCGCACTTAAACTTATAAAAATCTTACTACAACTCTTTTTTTAGGGATTATACCCTAAACAACTTCATGGATAAAACTTCCCTTTAATTAAGCTCCTCCACTTTTTTTAAAAAAAAATCATATTTACTACTACCTTTTTGTTTTTGTCTTGTCTTTACGTTGAATAAGCCAATAAAAATGTAGGATGATAGCCGAAAACAAAATAAAAATATGGAGTCTAAGAACAAGCTGGATGATTATGCTGGTATTAAGTGGCATTGTTTTCCTGAATGTGACCGATTATTTTTCATTTCGTACTGATATAGAGTTTTTGCTTTGGAAGGGAACCTTGGTAAAAGATGTAGCCTGGATGGCTGCCTTTTATATGCACATTACCAGTAGTTTGGTTTGTTTAATTGTTGGTCCCTTACAATTTGTCCCACGTTGGCGTCAACGTTATCCAATGTTCCATCGTAAGCTGGGCAAAGCCTATGTATTTACAATTTTGTTTTTTGCAGCTCCTAGTGGTTTGTACATGGGGTTTTATGCCAATGGAGGTTTTTGGGCAAAGCTGGGCTTTATAATTTTAGCCTTGTTGTGGTTTGTCACTACTTATTTAGCTATTAAGACGGCTATGCAAAAAGATTTTGTGGCCCATCGTAAGTGGATGGTTAGAAGCTACGCCTTGGTATTCTCGGCAGTTACTTTAAGAGTATATATGCCATTGCTTACCTATTTTATTGGAGAATTAGGACTACCCACGATGAATCCTGAATTAGCAGTAGTAGTTACTTCGTGGATCAACTGGATTCCTAACCTAATCGTTGGAGAGCTATTATTGAGATTTACTCCTAAGACTTTATAATTATTGAACTGGTTCTAATAACCAAACTTTCACCATTAAATATTAAATACTATGAATTTGAAAAGAAATATCGTTTTGATGGCCGCACTGGCACTTATAGTTGTAGGTTCAACTGCTATGATCTCTCGCCATACTGAAAATACTCCCACAAAAAAAGATAGAGTTGTAGAAGACAAAGTTGTTCCTGAAAAAAAGACTCGATGGGGAAACAAAGGACATAAATTGGTTTGGGCAACACTGACCAAACCCTTGGCTAAGAAATACAAAGTAAATCTTAAGAGGCAAATGATCAGTCGTTGTCCCAGTGGTTTACAATATCGCTTGGCAGAATATGCTGTAAAGAAGGGGAATTATTTTTATGGAAAGATGTATAAGTATTCTGGTTGTGCCAAAGGTGCATTTATCTGCAAGTTTCGTGTAAATACTGCTCAAAACCAAGTGCAGGTATTTGATCAGAAAACTAAAAAATATACCAGCCATAATCAATGGTTGGTGGCACATGCTGGCCCTCAAAAAATACAGCAAGCAAAACGATACTAAGCAAATACAAAATCTAATATAGAATTGCCTGATGGTTTATACGCCGTCAGGTTTTTTTATACCTTTTGTAGTATTTGACTTATTTTGGGCTTAGTGAGTGGTTTTACAAGAAAATCAACAACATTTTTAAACATTGCAGCTTGTTTTTTTTCTGCTTCCCGAGACGAAGAAGTGAGCATTATAATTTTAGTGTGAGGACATGCCTGTTTTTCTTGTAATTCGGCTAAAAACTCAAAGCCATCCATTACGGGCATTTTGATGTCTAAAAAAATGAGATCAGGACAACGATTTTGGACATACTTGAGCGCCTCTTTTCCATTTTTGACTGATGTCACATTGTTTAACCCTAGTTCACCCAGGATCTGTTTGCTCATAAAATTGGTGATTTCGTCATCATCTACTAATAAAACTAAGTGGTTATTCATTGCCTAAATAAATTTTGAATATTGTTCCTTGATCAACTTCACTTCTTACTTCTATCTGGCCTGAGTGAGAATCGACAATAGACTTGATAATGTACAATCCCATTCCTTTCCCTTCAACGTGTGTGTGTAAACGTTTGAAAAGGCCAAAGGGTTTTTCTTTTGATTTACTTAAATCCATTCCCAAGCCATTATCTTCTATCATAAGACAAACCTGATCATTGTCTTGAGTTGTATGAATGGTTATTTTGGGCAGGCGTTCAGGATGACGGTATTTTAGAGCATTGGTTAATAGGTTTTGGATAATGCTTTTGAGCTGTAATAATGGATAGAAAACAGAAGGAGCCTGGGAAAAGTCAGCGATAATGGTTGCTTGAGCCCCTGTTATTTGTGTCTCCAGGCTGGATTGTATATTGTCAAACACCTGTTGAAATGATATTTGTTCCTTTTCTGCTCCAAGCGCTTGTTTCATATCAATCACTTTGTTGAGATTGTTGAGCGTATCTTGCATTTGTTCTACTGCTTGCTGCATTTTCACAAAATATTCCTCTCCTTTGGTATTGATGGCATCAACTGCCGTCATGAGCATCATCAAACCCTGAAAGTTAGCCAAAGGAGCTTTTAAGTCATGCGAGGCTACATATGCTAGTTCCTCTAGTTCTTTGTTGGCTTTTTCTAGCTGATTCGTTTTTTTAAAAAGCTCTTTTTCAACTTGTTTGAGATGGGTAATATCAGCAAATACATTACAAATGGCTGGTTGGCCATCTTGGTCAATCGCAATACCACTAATCATCAGTTCCTTTACATTATTTTTTAGAGTAATGAACCTTTCCTCCATTGGACTGACAAAGCCTCCTTTTTTTTCATAAAGCATTTTAATTCGTTTGGCGGCCACATCCAACGAATCGGGGTGCACTATTTTACTGATTGGGTGGCCCACAAGTTGGTGAATGTCTCCCTCTAGCATTTTTTGCCCAAATGGATTAATATACTTAATGATTCCTTGTGAATGCAGTACAATGCCCACTGGTGCTGACTCAGTGAGTGATCGATACCTTTCTTCGCTTTCCCGGAGATTCTGTTCTTTAATTTTACGTTCAATAAGATTACCAATCCAACGAGATAATAGATTCATAAACTCAGCGTCTATATCATTGAAACGCATAGTGTTTATTGTACTGGTCATGCATATGGTTCCGTGTTTTTTACCAAAAACATATACTACTGTACCTAGATAAGCTTTGCTATCGAAATCAATTGGAGGGAGTTGATCTTTCCAATGACTTTGCTTCAAATCATTGATCATAATTACCTTTTCTTGAGAAAAAGTGAGTTGGCAAATGGTTTCATCAAGTGGAAGATTAGTGCCAGCAGGAAGTGAACTGGTAATGCTATGGCTGTTTGTAATGAGAAAATCTTGCCCCTCGATGTGGCTGATAAAAGTAGTTTCTGCTTTAAAAAAACTATTGGTAAGCTTCAATGCCTGTTGTAATTGTTCGTCAATTTCTTCAGCTACATTGCTGGTAATTTGGTAAAGCAATTGCATACGGGTTTGACGAGCTTCCAAAGCTTGTTTTGCTAGTTGAGTTTCAGTTACATCCTTCATAATGGCCAACACATGAGGCATATTGTCTTTATTATGAACAAGTGTGGTAGATATTTCCAAAATTCTGGAGGAGCCATTTTTAGTCGTAATGGTCCATGCTTCTCTAATTAGATTTGTTCCCTGACGCATTTGTCGCATACGGGTGGCAGCCTTTTTACTAGTGGCCTCATCTGGATACACTGTTTGATACCAACCCAATACATTGATTTCTTCCAGGGTATATCCCGTAATTTTTTCCATTTGATGATTCCATACTGTAAACCGAACAAATGGAAAACCTTCTACCTCATAACAGACACAAATACCTTCGGTTGCATGTTGTATAATAGAATCAACAAATTGTTTTTCGTTGAGCAGGGCCAGCTTGTTTTGAGTACTTTCGGTAATGTCGTGGATAGTAGCTAAAATGTATGTTTTTTGGTTTACTTCCAGTGGAGTAGAATAAGCCTCTATATGCTTTATTTGCCCGTTTTTTATTTTATGCTGAAACTGAAAGTAGTTGGATTGTTCGTCTTGAGCTTTTCGTAGATTTTGAATTACTTCTTGTTCTTTTAAAACATGCAAATCTGAAATCTTCAAACCAGTCAATTCAGTATAACTATAGCCATAAAATGCCTCTGCTGCTGGATTAGCATCTTCTATTTGTTGGTTTTCTGGATTGATTAATAATCTAATAGCCTTGTCAGCTTTGAAGTATCTCCGAAAACGTTTCTCACTTTCTAGTAAAGCCAGGTCAGCCTTTAGCCTATTGATTTCTGCTCCAATGCGACTTGAAAACAATTTAAATAAGGATGAAATTAGGTCTGCATTTTTAATGGATGTTTTGTACAAAGCCCAAATTAATCCTAGCCCATTCCCTTCATGATCAAATATGGGGGTTCCCAGGTAACCTTCAATCTCTAGATCGGCCAACATTGTGTCTTCGGGGAATTGTTGGGCTACTTTGTCAGGATAAACACAGGTTTGTTTGTCTACTACAAATTGACAAGGGGTTCCTTCTAAATTATAAGAGAAATTAGGGATAATTTTATCTTGATTACAGTGAACAATTGTTTGTATCGCGTTTTGATTGGGTAATTTTTCGCCAATGGCTAAATAATCAGCCCCTATTGTTTTACTAAGACTCAGGACAATCTGTTCAAAGTAATCCTGCCCGCTTTTATATGCGGTAATTTGCACAATTTCTTTGATGACTTGTTCTTGACTTTCCAAAAGCTCTTGCTGTAACCTTTCCTGGTGAATATTGACCAAGGCTCCCTTTAGTTTTAAACCTTGAACAGGTGTAGAGTATGTTTCAAACTGGTCTCTTACCCAAATATAGGTATTTGGTGTAGGGCAAACCCTATACTCTATGGTTTGTGGTTTTTGATGATTTAGGGTGTGTTGATATTGTTCTCTTACAAAGCCTTGATCATCGGGGTGGATTAGTTCCCAGAAGTTAGAGGATGTCTCAGAAATACCTGGTATTGTTTGGTAAATGGTAGAACTAACGTAGGTAAGTTTCCAGGGGTTGGGTTGGGCTTCCCAAAAGATTATTGGAAGGTTATGAGTAGAAGTGCTGACGTTTACACCTAAGGTAGCTTGATTCAGACTGTTTGATTTCATGGGAGCAACTATTGATTTTTGATTGAATATTACTACATCGTTTTATGAGTAACAGACTGGATCTGGAAGGGAAATATAAAACTTGCTGGTATGCTTTATTAATGTAACGAATGAGACCAAAAAATGATTGATCGACTTTGGAAATTATTCAAGACCTGGAACTCGCCTCAACTTTTTGAATGCTGATGAAAACCTGCCCTGTAAGGATCTTGTCCTTGCTCAGTGATTAAGAGATTTTTTAAGGCATAACAAACCATTGTGAGAGTTGGCTCAACCTCCACTAGATGTTACCACAATAAAAAATCTCGGAGTCGATGGGTAAACTAAGCCATTTGTAATGCATTATTAAAAGCTGAGATGAGTTCTTACTCTAAAACCCGCACACAGCCGAACCCCTGGGAACAAAAAGCGCCAAAGCCCACCACGGCGCCAAAACGCAATAATGGCTTGGGGGCAGTCAAGGCAAAGTCAAACAGATAACCCCTAACACGGGTTTGTTGAGGAGTAAATGCTTTGATCGTAATAAGACGGGATTTGATTTGTTCTTTGGCACTCAGAATTTTTAAATCAAAAGTATCATTTTCCCAATCTAGTGCCTCGGTCAAACGATAGTTGACAGCGTGGGTATATTTGCTTCTGAGGTTATGCCAAAATAGCTCCTCAAAATTAGTAGCCAGTGGATGCAAGTAGGTTTCTTTGTTATGATCAGGTGTTTTTTGACTAATAACGATGGGAGAAGAAGTGCGAAAATATGCTTGTTCGCCAAATAAGGGGATAGGTAATAATTCTACACGATCTACTTGTAAAGAAATCTGACTTTTTTTGTCACCTAAGAACAGCTTTTGCTCTTGAAAAATGCCCATAATGAGGGTTTCAGCTGCTTTTTCTACCAAGAAAGAAGCCTTGAAGGAAATAAAAGAAGCATTGATTTGCATACGATCTCCTTTGATATTGTAACCGCCTTTGGGCACATTCAAGCGAGAAAAAGTAAATAGCTTAAAGCGTTTACCGTGTAGATCATACCCCTGGTCATGAAGCCAGGTAGCAAAAGGACGGTCTACATCTGCCATAAGGCGATAGATCCAAGAACTTAATTCGTATTGGTACGATAAGGGTAAGCTGGCGCCCTGATCGAGTACTTTGAAGGTAATCTTAAATATCATAGAAGTGTAAGGTAAGCAAGTGGTGGTATTCTATTATTTTTATCGGAACTGGCAGAAAAAAGTTTCGGAAAATTGTCGGTATAATTACGTGGTATACAAAGTAAAGGTAGTTATGATCAATGGATTTTTAGACCTTTTTTAAGAGAAATGCGTAGGGGAAAATATTAACCAACAAAAATTAAATACTATGAGCAAACTAATCAAAAAAATCAAAAATTTATTTCAAAAGAAATCTCCTGTCAATCAAACACCACTACCCAATTCAGAACCTTTAGAGCGTTTTCAACCCCAGCAACAGATGTATCAGGAGGAGATACCTATACAACAAAACACTCTGTGGGAAGGTGGGCAACGGGCAGCGCCAGCCCAAAAGCAATACAACTACAGTGAAGCAGAGATCAAAGATCTAAAAGAGGCTTTATTGACCCATGTAAATCAGTTGGATTTTCAGGTTATTCCAGAATACAACAATGGTGTACAAGCTTTTAAAATTGCTAATCCAACCGAGTTTTCCAAACCCATCCTTGAACTAGGTAAAGGACTGGAAGAAAAAACTGTGGAGGTAGTAGAAATTAGCGAGAATGGGTCGGTAAATGATTTGAAGGTATTGAATAAGTCTGACAAGTTTTTGTTGATTTATGAAGGATCATTGCTGGAAGGAGAAAAGCAAAATCGCGTGGTAAATGCTACATTATTACTAGAACCCAATTCTGATACAGTGATTCCGGTAAGCTGTGTAGAGCAAGGCCGTTGGGAGCGTAAAACCCAGGGGTTTTCTAAGCCAGATTATGATGGAAACAGTTCTATGCGTCGTAGCCTTAAAAAGCAAATTATTATGCAAAAGCAAGGCTATGTGGCCAGCCAGCGGGAGATTTGGGACGAAGTAGAGAAATTTGCTACCAATGAACAAATGAGTAACTCTACCAGTGATTATGCTGATTATTATCAGAATTCCAAAAAAGAGAATTTTGTCTTTAAAGAGGGGTTAAATTTTAAGACCAAGGGAATATTTGTTAAGGCTTACGAAGAAGACTATCTCGACTATATCAATAATCAGGATGCCTTTAGTGAGGTTTTGGAGCGAGTTTCTAAAGGATACGAAATGCATAAAAAAGAAAAGTCAACAAAGCCAGTAGGTGAACCTAAGACCTATTTTAAAGATATCTTAAATGAAAAGCATGAGGACTTACTAGTACAAGACTCGGTGGGTTTAGGCAAGGATATTCGCCTGGAGACTGCCCACCATTACGTGAGTGCGCTTCAGGTAGAAGATGAAATTCTGGCAATGAGTTTTTGTAAAAAGGAAGCTTAAAATTATTGACTTATAAATATCAAAAAACCTCCTTGGCTTATTAGCTTAGGAGGCTTTAATTTTGCATAAATAATTTTTTTACTTCTGCTTTGGTAAAATTACTTTTTGATCTACAGGCAATGGAGATTTGTACGCCTTACCACCAGTACTTTTCTTAAAATCAGCTTTAGCAGCTTCCAGAAGCTTACGATCAGTCAATAAATCTATGCCAGTCAAGGTCAAAACTTTAGTAGCTACCAAGGCACCTCTGTACCCAGCCGAAGTACCGTGACTTGAGCTGGTAGCCCAGCTATGCCAAGGCACACCAAAGGGTGCAGTAGCGACTCCAAAGCCAGCAGTAGGAGTGATAAAACTCACCTCAGCCACGTCGGTAGATCCTCCCGAAGGCAAAACTTTTTTCCAGTCTTTGGGCATTTTTTTGATGTCAGTCTTAAAACCCAGTTCTTTTTTTCCAGCAGCTTTTTGTAATTGCTTGCCCCAGGCCTGTTCTTCTGTAGTAAATTTTGGTGTTCCAACCAACATAATATTCTGTTCTATGGCTTTCATCATAGGCTCATTGCGGTTGTAAGAATGCACCCCAGTAATCAAGCGGAGTTTATAAGTAGTATTGGTAGCTATAGAAGCTCCTTTGGCTATTTGTTGAATACGTTGATAAAATTTTTCTACATTGGCGCGACTGGTATCTCTTACAAAATACCACACTTTGGCATAGTCGGGCACTACATTAGGAGCACCCCCACCATTAGGAATCACATAATGAATTCGAGTAGTTGGGTACACATGCTCACGCATAAGGTTTACGCCATAATTCATCATTTCTACGCCATCCAATGCACTACGACCATTCCAGGGATCGGCTGCACCGTGAGCCGATTGTCCAAAGAATTCTACCTCGAAGTTGTTCATTGCCAACGATTTGCCAAAATTTACCCCATTGGTAGTTGCTGGATGCCACTCTATCACAGCATCGAGGCCATTAAATACCCCATCTTTAGCCATATAGACTTTTCCTACTACAGTTTCTTCGGCAGGTGTACCAAAAAGCTTGATAGTACCTTTAATCTTACGTTTGCTCATCGTACGTTTCAAGGCAATGGCTGCATTTACACTGGCCGAACCAAATAAGTTATGGCCGCATCCTTGTCCACTCATCACGCCATCGGCTCGTTTTTTCTTGTAAGGCACTGGCTCATTGCCTACACCAGGCAAGGCATCAAACTCAGCCAAAATACCAATCACTGGTTTGCCACTACCAAAAGTAGCCACAAACGCGGTAGGCATTCCTGCCACATTTTCTTCTAACTTAAATCCTTCTTTTTTGAGTACATCTATCAGCAACTTGGCCGATTTTGCTTCCTTTAGAGCTGTTTCAGAGTAATTCCACAATTCTTGCGAAAGTTTGGTTACCTGGGGTTCCAGTGCAGCTGCTTCTTTAAGCGCTGCTTGCTTGAGCCTAGACATTTTTTGTGCTTGTACACCACATATGCCACTCAACATAAATAGCAAGGTTAGTAACTTTAATTTCATATATACATTGTTTATTGATGAGTAATTATTGGGTCTTTTTAATTGAGTTATAGACTAAATCTAAAATCTTGCGTCGTGTGTGATTACGTATTAATTTCTTATTATTAGCCGACGGATGGATTCGGTTAGACAAAAATACCACAAAAGTTTCAGTAGTAGGATCTACCCATACTACACACCCAGTAAATCCAGAATGACCATAAGATGCTTCAGAAAAATGACTGGGGGTATAAGAATAGGGCTTTTCAGGTTTTTTGTCCCAGCCCAGCCCTCTACGATTACCTTCAAAGTGAGCTTTGGTAAATGTATCAATGGTTGCTTTCTCGAAATAGCGAATGCCTCCATAAAGCCCTCCTTGTAGGTGCATCTGTAGGTATTTGGCCAAATCATTGGCATTGGAGAAAAGTCCTGCATGGCCAGCAACTCCGCCATGCATAGCCGCCCCTTGATCGTGCACAGTACCACGAATAGTTTTTTTCCTGAATAAACGATCATATTCAGTGGGTACAAGGTTCACCGAGGAAAATCTGCGCAAAGGTTCATAGCCTAAAAAACTCATTCCCATTGTTTGGTATAAGTTTTTATTCAGGAATTTTTCAATGGGTTGTTTGAGTTTATGCTCAGCAAGACGTTTGAGTGTATAAAAGCTCAAATCGCTGTATTCATAATTATAGGGCAGGGAATCTACTTTCTTTTTACGTAGCTTGGTAGCAATGGTCCATTTCCAAAGAGTGTCTTCCAGGCCAGCTCGACCATAAAGACCTTGTGCTACTTGCAAAGGAAAACGTGTGCTTTTACGGTATTGATAAAATTTAGGATTCAATGCTTTATAACGATTAAGCGTGCGTTGCCAGTAAGGAAGATAAGGTAATAAGCCTGCTTGATGAGTGAGTACTTCGCGTACCGTCATTTGTGCTTTATTGGTTCCTTTTAGTTCAGCGAGATAGGTTGACACTTTCGTGTCTAATTGGATAGAATCCTTTTCGTGCAAATACATAATTGCGGGTAGCGTTCCAGCAACTTTGGTTACCGAAGCAATATCATAAATAGATTGAGGAGTGATTTTTCGGCGACGATAATAGGTTTGATATCCGTAGCTTTTATGCCAAATCACCTTGCCTTTACGAGCTACTACTAGTTGGCACCCTGGCATTTCTCGTAGCTTAATAGCTTTGTTGACCAAACGATCAATCTTATAAAGTGAATCCTTGTGCATTGCTACCTCTTCAGGAAGTCCATAGGCCAAGCGGTTCAAACTTTCAGTTTTTAATCCAGCCCCTTCTTTCAAGGTGCTGGTGGGGGATACTGGGAGTTGTCCATCTACCCCAAAAGCCCCAAACAACATTTGTGGAACCAATGCCCGAGTAATATTATTGTCTTCATAGGCACAAGTAAGATACTTTGACTGAGCAAAATCTTTGAGACTATAAGCCGTACCCAATACATTCACTATCACCTTGGTGTATCTTTCCAGATCTTTGATCAGCGCTACAGTGTTTTTAGTCAATCCATACTTACCACGATTACCGTGCTTTCGCAAATCATGTATACTTACCACCACTACTTTGTATTTTCGAGCTTTGCTCAATACCACATTGTATTGCCATTTGCGAGCTTTTTTGGTATTGATATGAAAGTGAGTAAAAGGTGCATAGTTATTTAGCATTTGCTCAAAATCATATTTACGATCCTTACCAATATTAATGGCCGCAAAAGTGAGTGTATCCAGGCGGCGAAAAGGAATTAAGTTCTGGTCATTTTTTACTACGGTAAGTGCTTTTCTGTACAGCTTACGTTGCAATGCTTTGGCAGCAGGAGCGCGTAAATCCTGGTATAAGTTTTTGCGTGGTATTGTTTTAGGCTTTCTTACCAGTTTTAGGTCATACTTAAAACCCAACACCTTTTTTACTTTTTGATTAATGGCTTTCTGAGTGATTTTTTTGTTACGAATACCCCATTCAATCATTTGAATTGCTTTTTTAACATTTTTGGGTGAAAGCAATACATCATTTCCAGCCATTAGGGCTTGTAAATCAACTTCACCAGGTTTATAAAACTTGGTAACTGCCTGCATATTCAAGGCATCGGTAAAGATAAGACCCTTGTAGTTTAATTTATTTTGTAATAGATGGGTTACAACATTTTTGGAAAGTGTTGTAGGGCGATTTTTTGCAGCATCATAGGCTGGTAAATTCAAATGAGCCACCATCATACTCTTTACTCCATTTTTGATCAATTGCTTAAAGGGATATAGCTCAATACTATCTAAACGAGCGGTATCATGCTTAATCACTGGTAATGCATAATGAGAGTCTGTACCAGTATCGCCGTGGCCTGGAAAGTGTTTGGCGTTGGCCTGAATACCATTATCCTGGAGCCCTTTCATGTAGGCAATTCCCTTGCGAGCGACTTTTTCACGATTTTCGCTAAATGAGCGATAGCCAATCACAGGGTTGATGCGATTGATGTTGACATCTACTACTGGCGCAAAGTTGATGTGCACCCCAATTCTTTTCATTTGTTGGGCAATCTGGGCACCCATTTGGTAAATCAACGAATCGTCGCGAATAGCTCCTAAAGTCATTTGAAAAGGAAAATCCATCATGTTTTTTAGCCGCATCCCCAGCCCCCATTCGGCATCCATGCCAATCATAATAGGCACTTTGGCCAAACGCTGAAATTGATTTGTCCATTGTACTTGTTTGTCTACATAGCCTCGCATATAAATCAGGCCACCAATTTGATATTTTCTGATAAGTTTGGTGAGGTTTACCCGATGGGTATCTGGCAAATGGGTATAAACTCCGACCATCATGAGTTGCCCAATTCGTTCTCGTGGAGTCAGACGATTAAAAACACTGTCTACCCATTGTTTTTTCTCCTGAGTGATGGGTGAGTCCTTCGCCAGCCGCTCTTTTTGAGGGCTTTGACCACAATACCAAAACAAAGGTAATACAACAACGAGGCATAGGGTAGGGAATATTCGGTTTTTAGGTTTTAGAGACATGTACGATCAAATTCTTCTGAGATTGTTTGAGCTATTAAAGAGCAAGATACTACACTAGAATTGTTTATAACAAACATAACCTTGCCATTATTTTGTTAATGGTTTGTAAATAATCAAAGGAAACAAAAAACTAAGAGTTGCCGTATGGATATTTATAACTAAATTTTTAGTTATAAGTCTGACTATACTTTCAAATTTAATTTGTAAATTTGTTAATCGGATTTAGTAAGGCTACCAACAGTTTTTTTAACCCCCTTAAAATGAAAGAGTTATGAAGATACCATCTTTAATGAAGATTAATAAGCACAAGCGCTTCAATTATACGCCCCGTTATTATGATCCAGTAAAGGAACGTATTGAAGAAAAAGTAACCGAAGCGCGTATCGCTCAAGGCAAACATGAGGGTGATGAAGGAATGCGTGCTGGATACTCTGTAAGAATTTCTGATGCATTTAGCCGTCGTGAACGTCAAACACGTAGTGTAGGTTCTTTCCGTTTGATATTCTTATTAAGTGTCATATTGGTTTTGGTGAGTTATGTGATCTATGGTGGCGAAAATGTAACCATTGCTGGGGTGAACTTCAACTATGGAGAATATTTTCCTTACATATTTGGGATTGTAATTATTGGGTATGTGTATCTGAGATTGAGAAAAAAAGCCTAATTTTAAGGTAAATAATATTATCATTCAAAAACTAATCATTCAACATTGGAAGACATCATACAACTATTACCTGATTCCATCGCTAACCAAATAGCGGCAGGAGAAGTAGTACAACGACCTGCTTCGGTAGTGAAGGAGTTGATGGAAAATGCCATCGATGCCCAGAGCCGAAACATCAAAGTGGTGATTAAAGATGCAGGCAAAATCTTGATACAGGTAATAGATGATGGTTGTGGTATGTCAGAGACCGATGCACGGTTGAGTTTTGAGCGTCATGCCACCTCCAAAATCCGCTCTTCCGATGATTTATTTTCTATTTATACAATGGGTTTCCGAGGGGAAGCGCTGGCTTCTATTGCAGCAGTAGCTGAGGTAGAACTCAAGACCAAACGCAAAACCGATGACTTGGGCGTATACTTGTGCATGGCTGCCTCTCAGCTCAAAGCCCAGGAAGCCGAAACTTGCAAAGATGGAACTTCTATTGCGGTAAAGAATCTCTTTTTTAATGTGCCTGCCCGCAAAAACTTCTTGAAATCCAATGCGGTAGAGATGCGCCACATTTTAGATCAGTTTCACCGTATTGCTCTGGCTTACTCTGATATTAACTTTTCATTGTATCATAACGAAACCGAGGTATATAATTTATACGCGGGTAAGCTAGTCAATAGAATTACAGCTATTTTTGGGAAAAACTATCGTGATAAACTCGCCTTTTGCCAGGAAGATACAGAGCTTATCAGAATCAAGGGATATATAGGCAAGCCCGAAAATGCTAAAAAGACCAGAGGCGATCAGTTCTTTTTTGTGAACAATCGCTACATCCGTCATAGTTACCTGCATCATGCGGTTATGAATGCCTTTGAGGGATTGATTCCTTCGGATATGCATCCATTTTATGTGTTGTTTATTGAGATTGATCCCAAACACATTGATATCAATGTGCACCCTACCAAAACCGAAATCAAGTTTGATGATGAGCGAACAGTGTACGCGATCATTCAGGCGGCGGTCAAGAAGTCTTTAGGAACGCATAATCTGACTCCTTCATTGGATTTTGATTCTAATGTAAACCACGATCCTACTTTACCTCAGTTTCAACAACGTTTCCCAAAATCGGACTATCAGAGCGGTGGAGGAGGGAATAATTATCGTCCCTTTGAAAAAAGCCCTCAGGAAAAACGAAATCTGTCAAACTGGCATAAAATATATGAAGGACTGGAAAAAAAGGCCATCCAGGAAAACACTTATGGCACATTTGACTTTGAGGAAACTACTCAATCTAAAAACGAAGAAAATACTCTCACTTTTGAGAGTAATGCCAATAAATTAAATAATGAAGGGCCTGCTAAAGAAACATCTAACCCAATAGAACCAGCAGGCGAAAGACAAAGCTTTCAAGTTCATAATCAATATATTATGACTCCAGTGCGCTCAGGTTTGATGCTTATTGAGCAACAAGCAGCCCATGAGCGGGTATTGTATGACAAGTTTTTAGACTCACTCAAAAATGATAGTGGTGCTGCCCAACAACTATTGTTTCCTTCTACTATTACACTCAATCCCGCGGATTTTCAGTTGATATTGGAAATAGAAACCGAAATTCGTAACTTAGGCTTTATATTTGAAGTTTTACCCGAGAATCGCCTTGAAATCAAGGGGGTTCCAGCAGATATAACCAATGAAAATGAACAAGAATTGTTTGAGGGTTTTCTCGAGCAATTCAAGAATTATCAATCAACTCTAAAGGTTGAGCGCGAGTCAATCGTAGCGCGGTCGTTAGCCAAACGTTCCGCTATTCGGGCAGGTACCAAACTTACTTCAATGGAAATGAACTTACTGGTAGATCAGTTATTTGCATCTTCCAATCCTAATTATACCCCCGATGGCCGTCCCACCCTGGTGATGTTGACTTTAGATAAGATTAAAGATTTTTTTGAAAAACCAGACTTCTTATGGGAAACTTAACGCCTATTGCGAAGGGCTTACTAGTAATAAATATAGCAGTATTTCTTATTGATCAGTTTATCAATGAAGGTTTTCTGAGTGCTTATGGTGCACTCTATTATTTTGAATCTCCTCATTTTCGTCCCTGGCAATTATTGACTCATATGTTTTTACATGGTGGCCCAATGCACCTACTAGGAAACATGATGGGGCTTTTCTTTTTTGGGCCTTGGCTCGAGCGTTCTTGGGGAGCTCGTAACTTCTTCATTTTTTACATTGCTTGTGGATTTGGTGGAGCAGCCTTACAAATGGGAGGAGAGGCTTTTAAACATCAACAAGAACAAGGTCTAAATCAAGCTAAATTAATAGAGCTAAAACAAGAAAAAATTGAGTTGATTAAATATCAAAAGGAGCCTACATTGAAAAATTTAGAGGCTTACTGGAAAAAATATAATCTGGCGAGATACAGAGCAAATACAAAGTTTTTAGATGGGGCATCTAGGGTTTTTGCAGCAGATAAAGAAATCAAAAACTTAGATACAACAAATATTAGCGATTCTACTAAGGCATTGATTGCTAATGTTAAGGAAGCTAAGGAGTCTTATATTTTTCAAATTAATAAAGCCTTTGCATTGAGTTACAAAGAAAATGCTACCAAAATGTCTTCACAGATGAGTAAGGTAGCTTATCCCAACTTTCAGATGCTTGGAGCTTCAGGAGCTATCTTTGGAATTTTATTGGCCTTTGCACTCTTTTTCCCCAATGTAGAGATGATGCTTTTATTCTTCCCAGTACCTATCAAAGCTAAATACTTTGTACTATTCTACATGGCCTTTACCATCTATGCTGCAATGGGTAACAATGTAGGCTTAGGAAATGTAGCTCATTTAGCCCACTTAGGAGGAGCAATTGTTGGGTTCTTCTTAGCGCGCTTTTGGCTATGGCGATTCAAATATTGACCCTAAAAAGGAAGGAACTCGAATAATTTTTGAGGTTAAAAGGAGAGTTACCTAACAATAATTTGAATATTTTCGTTACCTTTAGAAAGGTAAATAACCTCTAAAAAATATAATAACAAACACTAGGAATGCTACAAGAAATTTAAAAGATAATATACAAATGTTAAACGACCTTAAAAACGCTTTTCGTAAACCGAATAATGCCCTGGCACAAATCATTATTATTAATGTGATTTTGTGGATTGTGGTAAATATGACGCTCCTGTTGAGTCCAGGTGCTGGAGCAGTGTTGACTAAAAATTTGATGGTTCCTGGCTCATTATCAGAACTAATGTACCGCCCCTGGACCATCCTAACTTATGGATTTACTCATATTGGCTTCAGCCATATTTTCTGGAATATGATTGCCCTATATTGGTTCGGAATGCTTATCGCAGAATATCTGAATAGTAAACGATTGATTTCCTTATATGTATTGGGTGCTGTAGCAGGTTCATTGGCTTATGTATTGATGTACAATTTTTATCCTGGAGCAAAAATGGGATGGTCAATGTTAGGAGCTTCTGGTGCAGTGTATGCTGTGGTAGTAGGGGCTGCGACTTTGATGCCTAACTACTCATTTCACTTGTTCTTTGTAGGCCCTGTAAGAATTAAATATATAGCGGCTGTTTTTGTATTAATTTCTTTATTTGGGCTTAGAGGTGGAAATGCTGGTGGGCAGTTGGCGCATTTAGGTGGAGCTATGATGGGATATCTATTTATCATTGCCTTAAATAAAGGAACTGACCTTGGAGGATGGCTTCATTACATTTTAGATGGCTTCAAAGGTTTGTTTCGTAAGAAATCTAAAATGAAAGTAACTTATCGTAAGAGTAAGGTTACTGCCAATGCGGGTAATGAATATGCCAGAGCCAATCGTAGAACAATGAACAACGCAAATGTTACTCCTGATCAAGCAGAGATTGATGCTATTTTAGATAAGATTTCGGAGTCAGGTTATGAGAGCTTGTCTAAAGAAGAGAAACAAAGACTTTTTAACGCCAGCAACGAGAAATAAGTCGTTACTGGATATATTCATAAATTTTGAGATGTTCTGTTTTTTCCAAATTGGTAGAGACAGAACATTTTTTTTGAAAAAGATTCTACTGCTTGTCGCGTTTTGAGAAATTATTCCGTATTGGGCTAAAAAACTACTTACTTAAAAAAACTAACGCAAATAAATTACACATATGAGCAGTAAATCTTGGCTGGGATTTGTTGCTGGCATAGCAGTAGGGGCAACTACCGCAGTATTGCTGGCACCCGATAAAGGAAAAAATACCCGCAAACGTATCAAAAGCAAAGCAAAAGACTGGGGAGTAGATTTAGATAAGGTAGAAAAGAGAGTGGATAAGGTGAGTGACCTGGCTCAATCTACATTGGATAATTTGAGTAATTATTCACCCCGAAAATCTCGGAAAAAAATAAGCGCTTAGCGTAATAAAAAAGCCCTCAATCATATGACTGAGGGCTTCGTTTTTATATAAGCTTTTGTTTGTTTATTGATCCAGCTTTAATACCGCCATAAAGGCTTCTTGTGGAATCTCTACGCGACCTACCTGACGCATACGCTTTTTACCCTTTTTCTGCTTTTCAAGGAGTTTACGTTTACGAGTAATATCCCCACCATAACATTTGGCAGTTACATTTTTACGCATTGCTTTCACCGTTTCGCGAGCAATAATTTTTGCTCCAATCGCTGCTTGAATAGCAATCTCGAACATTTGACGAGGCAATAATCCTCTTAGTTTTTCGCACAAACGTTTGCCCCAATCGTAGGCCTTGTCACGGTGTACAATGGCAGAAAGTGCATCCACCTTTTCTCCGTTCAACAATATATCTAGTTTAACCATGTTAGAAGGCTGGAAACCCATCAATTCATAGTCAAGTGAAGCGTATCCACGGGAAATGGTCTTCAAACGATCAAAGAAGTCAAAAACGATTTCGGCCAAGGGTAACTCAAAAGTCATTTCTACCCGATCTGAAGTCAGGTAATGTTGGTTTTTAAGCACTCCTCGTTTATCTATACATAAGCTAATAACCGGGCCTACAAAATCAGATTTGGTAATGATTTGTGCACGTACGAAAGGTTCTTCTACGTGGTCAATCAAGGTCGGCTCTGGCATATCAGCAGGCGCTTGTACGTCTACTACCTCTTCGTCTCTTTTGAGGTGAGCTCTAAATTGTACAGAAGGTACAGTAGTAATCACTGTCATATCAAACTCCCGCTCCAAACGCTCCTGTACGATCTCCATATGCAACATCCCCAAGAACCCACAGCGGAAACCAAAACCTAAAGCAGCTGAAGTTTCAGGCTCCCATACAAGAGATGCATCATTTAACTGTAGCTTTTCCATAGCATCTCGCAGGTCTTCAAACTCAGACGTTTCTACTGGATAAATACCTGCAAAAACCATTGGCTTCACATCCTCAAATCCAGCAATAGGCTCTTTACTTGGATTTTTTACTTGGGTAATAGTGTCACCAACTTTTACCTCTTTGGCTTGTTTGATCCCCGAAATAATGTATCCTACATCTCCTGCTTCTATCGCTTCCCGAGATTCTTGGTTTAATTTTAATACCCCAATTTCATCTGCCAGGTATTCTTTACCAGTAGCCATAAACTTTACCTTATCACCTTTGCGAATGGTACCGTTTACTACTCGGAATATAACTTCTACTCCCCGAAAGGGGTTAAATTCAGAGTCAAAAATCAAGGCTTGTAGTTCAGCATCTTTATCTCCTTTTGGGGGAGGCACTCTCTTCACAATGGCCTCTAAGATTTTATCAACACCAGTACCTTCTTTGCCACTGGCAGGAATGATTTCTTCTCGGTCACAACCAATCAAATCGATGATTTCGTCTGATACCTCCTCAGGCATAGAGTGTGGCAAATCAATTTTATTTAAAACTGGGATGATCTCCAGGTCGTTGCCAATAGCCAGGTAAAGGTTTGAGATGGTTTGGGCCTCGATACCTTGCGAGGAATCTACGATAAGCAAGGCTCCTTCGCAGGCCATAATAGAGCGGGAAACTTCATAAGAAAAGTCGACGTGTCCGGGAGTATCTATTAGGTTGAGTGTATAGTCTTCTCCCTCATAATGATATACCATTTGGATAGCGTGACTTTTGATCGTAATGCCGCGCTCACGTTCCAAATCCATATCATCTAATACCTGGGCTTGCATGTTGCGCTCCGATACAGTTTGAGTAAATTCTAGCAGACGATCTGCCAGAGTACTCTTACCATGATCTATATGGGCAATGATGCAAAAGTTTCTGATATTTTCTTGTTTCATTATGGTATTGCTAAATTCACCAACAGGAGTCATCTTAACATTCTGTTGCTAAGATATGTTAGGAGCACTGTTGAATTAACAAAATTAGCGATAAAAATTTATTATCTTATAATTAGCTACGGTTTGAATTCTATTCAATATTTTTGTTGACGGTTATTTACCTCATTTGTTACCCCAAAAATGTGTTTTTTTGAGAAGATAAATGAGCTTACTATTTAAGTAACGTGGTGGATTTAAATGTGATTAGAAAGATATGCAAACTATTTATAAAGGTGATTTTTGCGAATATGTTTTTCAAGTAGAGCATAGCCTTTTGATTGGTAGGTGGTTCAATACAGATCACATGACACAAGATGTTTTTAAAGAAGAACTTATTAAAGGAGAGCTGTTTGCGATTAAAGAATGTCAGCCCAGAATATATTTGGTAGATACCAGCGGTTTTGAGTTACCCATTACTCCTGAAACCCAAAAATGGATGGCAGAGAACATCACGGTTTTTTATGCCCGATATGGGGTGAAAAAATTAGCTTTTCTAAGGTCACAAATCTTCGTAGCTCAATTGTCCATACAGCAATCCAATGACGAAACCGCCCACCGAGCAGTAGAAAAGAAGCATTTTTCAGATGAAGCAGAAGCCCTATCTTGGTTGAAAGCTTAACTTATCGTAGATGAAGAGATGCTGAATCATTAGTATTCATCTATTCCATACCCAGTATTATCTCTATCGTTTCCAGATTAGTACTTAATATTCCTTATCCAAGCTTTGGGTAATTTGAGTAAAGATTTCTTATCTTATTAAATGTGATAAGATTTAAAAAATATGGAAACCATTTATAAAAGTGATTTTTGCGAATATGTATTCTATCCAGAAGATAACCTTCTTATTGGGCGGTGGTTCAATACCGACCATCTTACTCAAGATTCGTTTAAGGAAGAGCTTATCAACGGAGAGTTGCCAGCCATCAAACAATGTGAACCCAACAGGTATTTGATAGATACCAGTAGTTTTGAGCTGCCTATTGCACCCGATACTCAACAATGGATTGTAGAAAATGTCTCACGTCTTTATCCAATATATGGTGTGAAAAAACTGGCTTTTTTGACCACTACGGCTTTTGTGGCGCAGCTTTCTCTAAGACAATCTAACGAAGAGTCGGACGATGGGGAAGTAGAAAGAAAACATTTTGATAATGAAGAAGCTGCGCTAAACTGGCTGAAATCTTCAAAATTATGAAGCACGTAATTGTAGTGCTCATTTTATTGTTTGCAGGAGTGAGTAATAGCATAGGGCAAGAGAAAAATTTAGTGCCAAACCCTGGTTTTGAAGTATTGGATAGTTGTCCAAAAGCATTTGGTGAGGTTCATCGCCTTAAGTACTGGGAGAATTATCATTACACACCAGATTTGTTTCACGAATGTGCGGCCACCAAGTATGTAAAAGTACCTATCAATTTTTTCGGACAACAAGCTCCTGCCAGCGGTCGGGCATATGCAGGTATTACGGTTTATCATCAAAAATATCCCAACGAAATAATAGGAGTGAAGCTGAAAGAACCTTTACAAAAAGGAATAAGTTATGAAGCACGAATTAAGGTTTCACTGGCTGAGCGTTACTCAAGGTATGCCACCAATAATCTGGGATTTCTATTTACAAATGAACCTCGTAAGGCTTACAATGGCAAAAAAGTGCACGTGAGCGCAATAGAAATAATAAGCGAAACTCAGGAATGGGTTACCATAGGTGGAGTATTTGTGCCTGATAAAACTTACCAATATATGATGATTGGGAATTTCTTTGATCATGCTGATACCAAGCGCAAGGAAATAAACCCTACTGTAAAATATGCAGCGGCTTATTACTACATAGACGAAGTATATGTGGCGAAAAAAGGAAATAGAATGAGTTTTTCGTCAAGCACTTTGATAGCGCCTGGAAATACTTATCGTTTGGACAATGTTTTATTTGATTTTGACAAAGCAATACTCAAGTCATTTTCTAAAACAGAGCTGCTTAAGTTGGCCAATTTGCTTCAAAAAAATCCATCTTGGAAAATACAAATATCTGGGCATACTGATAACATAGGAACTGAGAAAGATAATATGGATTTGTCGCTGCGAAGAGCACAGGCTGTTATTAACTTTTTAGTGAATGAAGGAAACATAAAATCACAACGCTTGAAAGCAAAAGGATGGGGAGAAACGCAACCTGTAATTACCAATAAAACTGCTAGTGGTAGAGCACGTAATCGTAGGGTAGAGTTTAAAATCTTAACTAACTAATTATTCAATGGATTTACAAAAAGTGTTGACCGAAAAAATAGCGACTTCTTTTGATGAGGACGTATTTCAAGAAGAAAGTGTGAAACTGAAAGTCGTAGAAGGCTTGCATGGACTTTATGATGTATACTATTACACATTTTGGGCACATGATGAACTAAAAGTAATGGAAGTACTCCAAGAAGCCGAAATTGCCCCCTTGTTGAGTAGTGTGCGGTTTTTGGCAGAAGATGAGGGCGTCAATGGCACTCAGGCTTGGGATTTGGGTGATTTATTATCAAAAAAACAGGTCTTTGAAAACATGAAGTATCTGGAGTTTCCTTTGAATAATAACAAAAATCATAACCGAATTATAGTGACTAATAAAGATGATTATGGAGAAAGAGGAGGGTTGGGACAAACACTAGATAGAATGCCTCAATTGGAGGTCTTGATCGCTCCTTCGGCTCCTTCAGAAAACTTTTTTCAACGTGAAGTTCACCCTTTACGTGATTTGACTATTCAGACTGGTTTTGCTCATCAGGATTTTATTCAACATTTGGCCAATTCTTCTTGTTTTGAACGATTAGAAAAATTAGATTTTACCGATTATTCGGAAGAGTATATGGATAATTATATCCAATATTGCGTTTCGTTTGAGCATTTTGAGGCCTTAATGCATACTAAGGGATTACCATTATTAAAAGAAATACTTTTGCGTAATACCCAACTTACTGATAGTCAACAACAAGCTTTACTCCAAAGCCCTTTAGCAAAACAAGCCAAGCTATCATTTACTACTTGGGCAAACGAAGAGTAGAACGTTATTTGCAAGTGGATATTTAAAATTCCAGAGTACCACAATTTTAAATACAAATGCTATGGGTGTGGATATACATGTAGGGGTGGAACCCGATATATTTGAAGATGATTATATACAATTTCAGAATGGGTATCGGTTGAGCCGTCAGTTTTGCTGGTTGATTACCGATTTTAAGGAAGGGCAAGAAAGTGAATTGGCACAACTAGCCAAAATAACCAATACTGATATTTCTCCTTTGATAAAAATGTGTGACTATCCTCCTGAATTGCCACCTGATCGTTATCGTTTTTTGTATGGTAAACCCAATGAAACTGAACCGGAAGTAATGGCTAGAGTTCAACAAAAAAAGAGGGCCAGTCAGCAATCTTTAGATACAATAGAGCTCTTGGTGCATAAACTATTGTTAGGACTAACCAATCAACCTGATTTTTATGAGAAGATTCGTTATGTAGATCAAAACAAGTTTTGGCTCAAGGTATACTTTAGAAATATTGAAAACGATACCACCAATCAAAACTTCCAAGACAATAATTTGGGGCAAGATTTACGTAACTTTCTGAACGCGATTGAATACATTCGGGATAAAAAAGGAGCGTTTGTTTACTTCAAGTTTTTATAAATACCATTGATCTAAACTGAAGTCAAGTATAATAGAAGGCCTGTTCTAATCAGAACGGGTTTTTTTATGCTTGGTAACTAAAATTTACTTTATTGATGATAAGGGCTTGTATTAGTTTTGAATATATCAATATATAGAATATTTTTGGAGTGCATATATAAATTTTGTGAGGCTATATATTTTACACAATGCATAAAAGATTATTGAGCTTACTTAAGTACTGTCATCAAAGCCTGGTTTTAGTTGGGTTGTTATCATTGGCCACTTGTACAACTAAAGAGAATACTGCCATAAACCCCGATGTAAATGCTTGTGATGACACTACACTACCTACCCAAGCCCAAACGGGAGGAAACACACCTACTACATCTGCTTACAATTCAGGAGATGGAAAAGATATTATTTTGCAAGGCTTTCATTGGAATTCGTGGAAGAGCAATACCTGGCAAACAATTGCTAGTGATGCAAATGCTATTCAAGAAGCTGGATTTACAATGGTATGGTTTCCGCCAGTTTCTAAATCTACAGGTGGTACTGGATACTTGCCCAATGAATGGTATAATTTGAATTCTGCCCATGGTACTGATGCTGAACTGAGAACAGCGGTGAATGCTTTGAAAACTTTAGGAGTGAAATCTCTGGCAGATATAGTGATTAATCATAGAGTAGGCACGCTTGATTGGGCCGATTTTACCAATCCTGCTTTTGCCGATAATGCACAAGCCATTACCCCAGAAGATGAATGGGGAAAGGGTACTGGAAATCCAGATACTGGAGCAGATTTTAATGCTGGGCGAGATTTAGACCATACCAATGCTTCGGTACAAACCGAGATTAAACAATGGATGGCGTGGCTTAAAAATGATGTGGGATTTACAGGTTGGCGATATGACTTTGTTAAAGGTTATAAAGGATCGTTTACGGGAACCTACAATGATGCCAGTAGCCCTTATTTTTCAGTAGGGGAACTTTGGCCAGATATTACTGGTGATTATAGAGCAAGTGGGGCAGATGTGAATTATCATCGACAAAAAATTGTAGATTGGATCAATGCTACGGGTGATAAATCGCCCGCTTTTGACTTTACTACCAAGTGGCAGCTGATGCTGGCGACGGAGAGTAAAGAATATTACAGATTGAAGGATGCAGAAGGAAAACCTATTGGAGTAATGGGGTGGTGGCCAGAAATGGCTGTAACTTTTGTAGACAACCACGACACGGGTACTTCACCTGGAGGAGGACAGGATTTTTGGCCTTTTCCTGAGGCAAAGTTAGCCGAAGGCTATGCTTATATTTTAACGCATCCAGGTACTCCCACGGTTTATCAAACGCATTATTTTGATAGTGGCAACACGCTCAAAAGCACGATTAAAACTTTGATGGGTATTCGTAAAGCACAAGGAATCACATCTACCAGTGAAGTATACATCCATATTGCCAATAGGCAACATTATGTGGCATTGGTGAATGGCAATACGTTATTAAGATTGGGTACTGGTTGGACACCTTGCGATGGAGCCTGGACATTGGCTACCGAAGGGGAGAGTTGGGCGATATGGACTAGATAAAATGACTGGATGGAAGAAGTAGAGCAAAGGGAAGGGAGGTGTTCCTCCCTTTGTTTAGTTTACTGGTTCTAATGTCATAATGATTTTATTGCCAGTGTCATCTACTGAAGAGAATCTGAATAGAGTTGAATTCAGTTTTAAAATTGTCATTGTCTTGTTTTGCCCATCGGTATTGAGGGTGATTATGTTACCATTCATTTTCCAGGTGCCATTTTGTTCTTTGCCGTCACCCAGGCTTACCTTTGTATTGCCATCTTGCATAAATTCCCAGCGAAGATTGCCTACCATTTGTTGAAGCATTAGGATGGTGGATTGTTTTTCTTTGTCTGATAATTTATCGTATGCTTCTTTTTGAGCAGCAGGTAAGCTTTCAATAACGTGTTCAAGAGAAATTTTCCATTTGCCAATTAAATCTTTTCTATTGTATTGTGCTTGCGATGATACCTGAACTGTAAATAATAGTGCTAAAGTAGCAAAGACAATACTGAGTTTGTTTTTCATAGAATTATTTGTTGTATGTCGAATAAATTCAAAGTTATAAATACTTACTTGCTAAAACTCGCGATTGTGGAGGAAATATTTGGGCATAACATTGAAAAAAATTACTTATCCTTTCAAATTGCATATATATGATGATAAAATGGTTCAGGCTATATAATTTGCATCATCAAGAATCACTTAAGAAAACTTATTTTGGCAACCTTATTTGACAAACCTCAGCAATTTCCTTTGGCAGAACGAATGCGGCCTCTCAAGCTGGATCAATACCAGGGGCAGCCTCACCTGGTAGGTGAGCAGGGCGTCATTACCAAACTGCTACAATCAGGTAAAACACCTTCTATGATTTTTTGGGGACCTCCAGGAGTTGGTAAAACCACACTTGCCCGTTTGGTAGGCAAAACCCTCAACAAGCCTTTTTTTACTTTAAGTGCTATTAGCTCAGGGGTAAAAGAAGTGCGGCAAGTGATAGAAAAAGCGCGGAATCGACCTGGAAGTATTCTGTTTATTGATGAGATTCATCGTTTCAACAAAGCCCAGCAAGATGCGCTATTGGGGGCAGTTGAAACGGGCTTGATTACCCTTATTGGTGCCACAACCGAGAACCCTTCTTTCGAAGTCATTTCTGCATTGTTGTCTCGTTGCCAAACTTACATCTTAAATGCTCTGGAACCTGATACTTTGATAGGTTTGCTTGAGAATGCTCAAAGACAGGATGATTGGCTCAAAACCAAGAACATTGAACTGAGGGAAACCGAAGCATTATTGAATCTCTCGGGAGGGGATGCCAGAAGGTTATTAAATTTGTTTGAGCTAATTGTCAGTGCTTTTCCAGAGGGCCAGGAAGTACTGGAAATTACAGATCAATGGGTATTGGATACTGCTCAACAAAAAACTGTACTGTATGATAAATCAGGCGAGCAACATTATGATATTATCTCGGCCTTTATAAAATCTATTCGGGGAAGTGATCCGAATGCGGCCGTGTATTGGCTGGCCCGCATGGTAGAAGGGGGAGAAGATCCTAAATTTATTGCCCGAAGGCTGGTAATTGCAGCGTCGGAGGATGTAGGAAATGCCAATCCTACTGCATTAGTGATTGCTACCAATTGCTTTCAGGCAGTAAATATGGTAGGATACCCTGAGGCCGAAATTATCTTGGCACAAGCCACGACTTATCTGGCATCTTCGCCCAAGAGCAACGCTAGTTATATGTCTATCAGGAAAGCAAAAGAGCTAGTACGTCAAAAGGGAGATTTGCCAGTGCCATTGCATTTACGAAATGCTCCTACCAAGCTAATGAAAGCACAAGGTTATGGCAAGGGGTATCAATATTCTCATGATTATCCAGGCAACTTTAGTCCACAAGAATACTTGCCTGATGCGATTGCCAATACTACCCTATATGATCCAGGGCAAAATGCGCGAGAAAACGAGCTTCGTAAAAGACTCAAGCATTTGTGGCAGGATAAATATGGATATTGAAAAATAGTTTTTGGGGATAATTTTTTAACTTGTGAGTTTCTCACACTCAGTTAGCAAATCATAAATTAATGGTCAATAGGGTAAAATTGGTGATTCGTGGTGGGTTTTTATTGGGTTGGTTGTTGTTGCAATGGACAGTTTTATCCTTAGCGCAAGCTCCATCCTCCTCCTGGAAATCAGTACAAGCCAGTAAAAAAGGTAGTGTTGAGGTGTATTATGTTGAAAACGAACCTTTTATATACAGAACAGGCAATACATTAGCAGGTATAGAAAAAGAGCTGTTAGATACCTGGGTTGCCTTTGTAAAGACTAAATATCAGGTAGACATAACCCTTCGTTTTAGGCCATTGGCCAATACTCAAAGCGTATACGAAAAAATCAAAAAGAGCCAGAAAAACGAGCCGATATTAGGCATTTCTTCCTTAGCCATCACTCCCGAAAGACTGAATGATGTTACATTTACTACTCCTTATTGCCCCGAAATAGCAGTGCTTGTATCCAATTCGGCAGTGCCAGGAATTCAAAATTCGGAGGAGCTAAAAAAGATTTTAGCCGATTTTACGGTGTTATATACCCGTAACGAGCGATTTGAGGAATATTTGAGCGAAATAAGAAAACGATTGCCCCAAGTGAAATCCTCTATGGTGAATAACGCTCAGGAAATATTAAAGAGAATAGATACTGGCATTGATAATTTTGGTTATACGGCACTGCCCCAATACCTTGCAGGCCGCCAAAAAGGATTGCGTATCAAGCGACAAAACCTGCTTAAAATTACCCATGAAGGTTACGCTATGATGCTGCCTTTGGGCAGCGATTGGAAACAACCGTTAGAAGCTTTTTATAAAAGCGAAGCTTTCAAAGCTAAACTCCCTGTAATTCTAAAAAAATACCTTGGGCAGAACATAGATGAGCTACTTACTAAGATTAATGCGAATATTGGGCAAGAAGGTAACGAAAATGTACAGGTTATAAAACAGCAACTCAAAGACCTGGAATCTCAACAAAAAGATGGCGAACAGCGACGTAACCAACTATATATCAATATTTTTATTGTAGGTTTTGTTCTGGCAGCGATC
Source organism: marine bacterium AO1-C (assembly GCA_001890965.1). Classification (GTDB taxonomy): domain Bacteria; phylum Bacteroidota; class Bacteroidia; order Cytophagales; family Microscillaceae; genus Microscilla. The sequence goes on from MLAY01000013.1 coordinate 141,124, forward strand.
ATTCTGTTATTGCTCTACCGAAACAACCTCCAAAAGCAAAAGTCTAATTTATTATTGCGTCAGCAAAAAGAAGAAATAGAGGAGCAAAAAAATGATTTGGCGGAGAAAAATGAACAAATCCTCCAGCAAAAAGAAGAAATTGCCCAGCAACGTGATGACGTGATTACTAAAAATATAGAAATAGAGAAACGTAGGAATGAGCTTAAAAAACTCAACCAAGTAAAAGACAGACTATTCTCCATTATTTCTCACGATTTAAGAAGTCCTTTAAATAGTCTGAAGGGTACACTGGCATTGATGGAAATGGGGGTATTGGAGAAGGATGAATTGATCCACTTTAGTAGTGAACTCAACAAAGAGCTGTCGTATGTGCTGGAATTGATGCAAAACCTGCTGGAATGGGCAAAAGCTCAAATGGAGGGGATGGAAGCGGTAATTAAATTGATTGATATACATGAGTTGGTGAAAAACAATGTGGGATTACTAAGCCCGGTAGCGGAGAAAAAAAATGTTCAAATAATTAGTGAAGTCCCGGAAGAGACGAAAGCTTATGGCGACGAAGAGATGATTAAACTAGTGATAAGAAATCTAATAAGCAATGCCATAAAGTTTACGTCCGATGCTGGCAAAATTCAGATACATACGAAAACACAAGCCAATGAATTAGAAGTATCTATTATAGATGATGGAGTGGGGATGAGTCCAGAAAAAACTGCACGATTATTTAACGCGGATACTCACTTTACTACCAAAGGCACCAATAGCGAAAAAGGAACCGGACTTGGCCTTTTGATTTGTAAGGAGTTTGTGGAGAAAAACAACGGACGCATTTGGGTAGAGAGTATCCAAGGGCAAGGGAGTGTGTTTAGATTTACGCTAAAGCTCAATGATTAATTAGTTAATAATTTGAGATATCTTTTTGACTTTCTCAACTGGTGATTATTTTTATAAGAGTAATCTGATAAACATTTCCATTGTGAAAGAAAACTTGATTAAAGATAAAAGCTTTACCTTTGCAGTAAGAATAGTAAAGCTGTATAAATATTTATGTGATCAACAAAAGGAGTTTATTATTTCAAAGCAATTGATGCGTGCAGGAACCGCGATAGGAGCTTTATATAGAGAGGCAGAGCACGCCGAAAGTAAGGCAGATTTCATCCATAAGTTAGCTATAGCTCAGAAAGAAGCTAATGAGACGATGTATTGGTTAGAATTACTTGAAGCTACTCATTACATCACTCAGAATCAATTTGGTAATATTTATGAGGATGCTTTAGAACTATTTAAATTAATTACCAAAAGCATCAAAACTGCTAAACAAAATAGTACATCGAGCTGATTTTAATGTAATTATTCTATTTGTTATTAACCATTAATCATTTACCATTAACCATTCAATTATACATATCGTACTTGCTGTTATACTATTTTTTAGTGTACAGCCTGTTTTCGCGCAAACCTCCCAAATAAATTCTCTCAAGGCCAAACTGAGTGAGGCTAAAAATGATAATACCCGCACCAATTTACTTATTGCGCTTTCTCGAGCCTATTTACGTACCTCCCCAGCAACCGCCTTTAGTTATGCCGAAAACGCCTTGGAATTAGCCAAACAATCAAAGTTTGCTCAAGGAGCAGGCAGAGCTTTAAATCAATTGGGCCTGGTGGCCTTTCAAACCGGGGATTTTGCCAACGCTACCAATTACTTCCTCAAAGCTTTAAAAATCAATGAACAATTAGACTACAAATCTGGAGTAGCCAATACTTTTGGATATTTGGCAAAAGTATACACCCAACAAAGGAGCTATGATCAAGCCATTAATTACCACACAAAGGCCTTAAAAATCAGAGCATTACTTAAAGATAACTCAGGAGCGGCCAATACCTACAACAATCTGGGTTTGTTGCATAATCAATTAAAAAAATATGATCAAGCCATTGGTTATTATACCAAATCATTGTTCATTCAGCGAAAGATTGAAAACCAACAAGGAATGGCTATCACTTATAACAACATTGGTGAAGCCTATAATCAACAACGTAATTATTCCAATGCGCTTTATTATTTCCTTAAGTCATTGCAAATCAAAAAAGCCCGAAAAGATTTTGCAGGTGAGGCCATTACCTTGAGCAATATTGGGAATATCTATTACGAGACCCGCCAATATTCGCTGTCGGTCAACTCTTTGATCAAAGCATTAGAGATACGTCAAAGGCTCAATGATAACCAACGTATTGCGGCTACTTGTAATAATTTAGGCAGAGTATTGACTCAACAACAAAAGTATAAAACTGCTATTCAGTATTATACCCAGGCGATCAATCTGGCGAGAACCATAAAATCTAACCAGACCTTGGCCAATGCGCACGAAGGTTTAGCCATTACCTATCATCGTATGGGTGAGCACGATTTGGCCTTTGTGGCTCACCGTAGGTTTGCCCAACTAAAAGACATCATTTTTAACGAACAAACCAGTAAGCGAATTAGTCAGTTGCAAGCCCGCTACGATGTACAAAAGAAGCAAAGCCAAATAGAACAGTTAAGCAAGGAACGACAGCTCAAACAAGACGAAGTAAGCAAGGAGCGCATGCTACGAAATGCATTCATAGGCATTTCTTTCTTGGTGATTGTACTGGCTTTTATCCTTTATCGCAATAGTAAAAGAGATCGGGTTTCTAACGAAATATTTGCGCATAAGTCGCGTGAATTGCAACAAAAAACCATTGAGGTAGAACAAAAAAATCGGGCATTAAACCGCCAAAAAGATTTAATTACTGACAAGAATAAAAATATTACCGATAGTCTGGCTTACGCCCAACATATCCAGACGGCTATGTTGCCAGTTCGTGAAGAAATTAGTCAATATCTGCCCGAACACTTTATATATTTCAATCCTCGCGATTTGGTTAGTGGAGATTTCTATTACTTTGCGGTAGTCAATCACCAGTACGTTTTGGCGGCTATAGATTGCACTGGACATGGCGTGCCAGGGGCGTTTATGTCGCTGATTGGCAATAACCTGTTGAATCAAATCGTGAAAATTCAACGGGAAACTAATCCCGCTGAAATCTTAAGCCGTTTGCACGATGGAGTGGTAGAGGTGCTCAAACAAAAAAACACCGATAATCACGACGGAATGGATGCCGCGATTTGTGTGGTAAACCCTGCCAAAAAACGATTATATTATGCCGGAGCCAATAATCCCTTATTACTTATTCAAAAGACTAAAGAATATCCTGAGGGCAATTTAAAGGTAGTAAACCCTGATCATCAAGGGGTGGGAGGAATATTCTCTACGTTAGAGGACGCTCATTTTACCAATCATAGCTATTCTATCCAACAACCCACTACTTTCTATATTTTTTCGGATGGCTATCAGGATCAATTTGGTGGGCCTGATAACAAAAAGTTTATGCGGCAGCGCTTGCGTCAATGGTTGATGGATAATCATCACTTACCGATGGAAGAGCAAAAAGCTGGACTAGCCAATACTATAGAACAATGGATGAATTACTTACCAACGCCTGAAGAAGATGAAGAAAGCATTCGTCAAATGGATGATATGTTGGTGATAGGGGTGAGGTTAAATCAATAAAAATTGTTATTGAAAAGTTGATTTACACCGTTTCAGGCAATTTGTACACTATCCAAAACAGTGTAAATCAAGAAATTATTGGAAGCTTAACTAGCTTTCTGGGCTTATACTAAAATTTGTCACACTCTTTATATTTCTTAAGCAACTTTGCGTAATGGGTCTTGTCACCTAGGTTTTTAAGTCGATAATAAGAAGGCACGGCTTGTTTGTTTTTCTTTTTAAAATTTACCACAAATTCTTTTATAATCTCCTTTGGCAGAATATTGTTACTTCCCTTTAATTGATGGATTGTTTTGTAGTCGAGGCCTTTTACTCTGGAAAGGTCACAATTTCTAAAGATAATACCATTTTGAATTTTAGCTTTCTCAAAACTTGTTTTAACAAAATATATGTTTTCGAAAACTACCTGCTGTAGTCTTGCATTTTTAAAATTCATTGCTTCTACCCTGTATCGCTTTTTGCCTGAGTACTTAAAAAAGGTGGTATCTTTTGGAGTTCTACTTTTAAAAATAGCCGCTTGAAAGTTAGCGTGATCTAGTATTACATCCTGAAATACGGTTCCTTGAATGGTGGCTTTTTCAAAAGAAGATTTTGACAAGTTTGTAAAACCGTTTCCAGTTTTGGGGTTTTCGGGTAAAAAGGCACAATCTACTATTTTAGAACTTGACGCTTTCAACTGTGTCAAGTTTACTTCTTGAAAATTAATATCATTAATTTTTGCACTTATAAGGTTTAACTTTATTAAACTACCTGGTGATATATTTGGATTTTTTTTCGGAGCAATGTTGGTACGACCTTTCAACACAAAGGGTTTAAGCCTAAAAACCAGTGGCTTAGTAAATTTATTTGCTGTATATGGGAAAAGTAATGCCACAATAATAACCCCTAAGATACTTAAGCACCATTTGCCAAGACGATTCATTTCTACCAGAGGGATTTTTTGATCTGACGCATCTGGATTGTTCGAATCACGTGATCCTGAGGATATTAATCCATTAATCCAGTTCTTTTTTACCATAATTACAAAGTAAAATGACAAAATAGCTGGACTCAATAACCAAAAGTAGGTAACAGCACTAAATGCCCTGCTTCTGATCATCACAATTTCTACAATTAGTGCGATTAGTAGAAAGAGGATAGCCGTATATTTTTCTTTTTTGAGAGAATATATAGCATATAGGCTGAGTAAAAGAGCAAATATGTAAATATAAATTGTAAGCTTATTTCCTAAACCAAATGTAAAGTATGTAGTATTATTGAGTAAATCTATATCGCTTAATATTGTACCTGGTAAAAGAATGCCCATACTGAGAAATATGAACACTTTCGCCCAAGAAGCTTTCTTTTCGAGTGTTAAGTTCATGTTCTGCTGCTTTTTTTAGTAAAATCCTATGAAATAGTTTGTGATTAAACGATGATCATTTCGCCTTTAATGGCACTCTTCTCAGCTCCATCTTGCATTTTAGATTGAATACCCCATGTTCTGCCTGGTTTTCTGCCGAACTGCCCAAATTGGTAGGCTTATCAGAATCGGCATTGGGAGTAAAGGAATAGGCTAAAAACCGGTATGTTTTACCCTTATGGGTTATTTCCAGTACAGCTTCTAATTCAGGAAGATTTGCTTGTGTTATTTTACTTTTATTGATTTTTACCTCAGAGTTTTTTACCAATTCTTGGAAATCGCCAATTTCAGTCCTGATAAGTCGGTATATATTAACAATAAAGGCATTCTGGATTGCTTGCCTTAAAGTTTCTGTTAGTTCATTATCCTCAAAGTTACCCGTGATATCTATGTTTGGTAAAAAACGTTGCTTTTCTCCTAAAATGTGCATCTGCATTTGATTTCCACAGGCACTTATGGCATCTTTTGGCTTTTTTCGCATGTCAGAATATTCTAAGGGTTCTTTTACCGAATAGGCGAAACCTCTTTCATGACAATAGCATTCAAGAGCTAAAAGGATAGTAGCATTTTTAGGAACTTTCACTTTCCACGTAGTCGAGTCTACGGATTCTATTTTTACTATTTTGTTCCTATTACCTGCTTGCAGGTTCTGGGTAACTTTGGCATCCAACACTTTACAAATAATGAGAGTCTGCTTGGTGTCTTTGTTTGAAGCTTTTGATACCAACCTTCCATATTTTTTAAAAGGTAGCTCTACATCCTCTTCTTTCCCTGTTTTATTTGTATAAGATGCCTGCACTAAAATTCTACGAGTGCTGGATGGAATAGGAGTAATTTCTTTTTCAAGAATGAGACTTACACTTTGCCCTTGGGCTGGCATAAACCCAAGGAATAAATTCACCAATAATAATGTGGTGACTAAATTTTTAGGTGATCTTAAAGATATTAGTTTCATCGTGTTCGGTGTTTATTGGTTTTCTACTTTGTTTCCGTCTAGGGTAAAAGGTTTAGGTTTTGTCTTCTTAACTGGTTTATCAAAAATGAACGAAAGTGCCGCAGGGTTGTGAATTCTTATGAGCTCACATTTTATTTTCGTGGTTCTTTGGTAGTTTTTGATAAACTCTCTTCTGGTGGCTCTGGTCCAAATACGTCCCTCTATTTGATTGGTGAGATTGTCTTCGTTGACAAACCTCAGGCTTGCATAGATTGCTGTTTTTTGTGCTTCTGTGGTTTTTTTTCCGTAAGAGTTTAGAATTTCTTTGAAAGTAGTTTCTCCCTCCTTTACCCAAAACTGAAAAGAAATCTTGCGTTTGGTATAAATAAAATCGTCTGTTTCCATCAGCTTTTTCGCTTGCTCCAGAGTTAGTACTTCATAAGGAGTTGTGCTTGTTTTTATAAAGTTGGAGATGTTTTTTCTTTCCTCTGATGAGATACCTCCTACCTCTAATAGTTCTTGTCTTTTGGTCTTGTTACGCTGAATCTTTAATTCTCTACATAGCTCGATAAAATTGTCTATACGCATCTCTTTTTTGAACAAGCTTTTAATTAAATCTTTTTTAAAAGAGACCAATTGCTGTGTATATACAGATTTGGGTGACTTTTCTTCTGAGATTCTTTTCTTAATCTCAAGCAGTGCTTCCTTGATTTTTTTTACATCAGATACTTCATCGTTAAGAATATCTTCTACTATTTTTTTGAGTATAGGCTGTTTAGGAGGTGCCTCAACAATGGGCTTGTTGACTTGCTTACTGGTGTCTATTTTGCCAATCTTGGTGTTGGATAGTTTTAGTTGATTTTTGTATTCATTTTTTTGGCGCTGATCAAGCTTAGAGGATTCTATCTCTACAATGAGGTCAAAAACTTTTCTTTGTATTTTAAGGCTATCATTTTTTTGGGGAGTGCGATTGCCGCGATAAGCTATCATTTCTTTTCTCAGCCTGGTAACTTGTTCTTCTATATCGGCGATCACTTTTTCATTAGCAAGTTGCTTAATTTTATAATTTAAGCTTGCTGCTCTGGCTAAAATATCTTTTCTAAGAAGCTCAAAAGACTTTTCCATAATTTTCATAGAATATCTTTCGTCCGCCTTGCCATCCCTGACCTCTGGCTTTTCCATGAGCCTTTTGTGGATAAATTCAGGAAGGCCTGTAGCTTTAGCTTCTTGATGGTATATTCTCTGAGCCTCTTTGATATATCCGATTGCTTTCCAGGCATTTTTCTTAAAGAAGTTATCGTCAATGTCTAGGAAAATATATTCTGCTTTAAGCAAATAGTAAGCAGCCCCATAAGTAATCATATATTCCGTCCAGACTTTTCTATACTTACCATCTGGTAAGATTGACTCAAAAAGGGCCTTACTTTTTCCAACCAGAGTGGCATATTGTTGGAATGTAACTTCCTCGATTGGGATGTCTTTTATCCGTTGTTCATGGATAATCTTTCTAATGTACATTCCATAAGCCTGTTCTGTTTTTATTCTGAGTTCATCCAATAACTCTTTTCTTTCCTTTCTTTCTTGCTCATTGTACCGCTTTTTGTAGTTTTTATAACGACTTTTTTGGACTATCTCAAACCTATCTATGATTTGAATCCTAAGTTTTCTAAAGCTACTCTTAGTGATTTTACATTCATTTTTGAAGTATTTATAGAAATAGTTCGAGTTTCCAGTAAGTGTAGGAATTTCAAGAAAATATTCTTCGGCTTGATTAATATACTTTAAGGCTGTCCATATTTTATCTTCAAAACGAAGTTTATCTGGCTCAAGGTAAATGGCGTAGGCTTGGGCAAAATAATAGGCAGCACCATAAATCAATGAAAATTCATGATATACGCCACTATTATTTATTTCACGAATTTGAGCCACATTGCGCAAGAAGAAATCAAGTTTATTCTCAACTGTTTCAAATTGATGATCACCAGTTCTAAGTTTAGGCTTTAGCTCAACTATAATATTTTGTCTAAAACCTTTATCTAATAACTGGTATGCTTTTGCCAATTGGTTAGACTGGGTTATGCTGTTAATAGTTCCTGGAGAGAAATAATGATTGAGCTTTTTTTCTTCTTGGGATATTAAAAACTTGTGCCTTGCTTCAAGGGCTGTTCTGAGTTTTAATAATTTACGCTTCAACTTTGAATCAATGGATTTCATTTTAGATTTACCCACAATAGCTTTGATAAGCCTCTTTCCTTTAAAGGCTCTTCTGCGGTATTTTTTCCAATGCTTCATTTCCAGTGCTTGTTCTACATCCTCATAGGCTTTTTGGTGTTTTATGTTAAAATCAATAGGGTTAGGGTGCATCAAAACAGTCAATGATTGCAGGTAGAGTAGAGAAACTTTGATATACACATAAGCTGGGGCTTTTTGTAGACGAGCATAGTTATCTTGCTTTTGAAGTCTGTGGAGTGTCCTTTGGAAGGAAAAAATTGTGTAGTAGATTTCCTGATTTGTAGCCTTGTCCTGAGCTTTTTTTTGTTTGAGCCTATTAAGTTTTTTATAATGATCAATTATTAAAGTCTCCATTCTTTTAATGGGCATATTGTTCTGTGCCATAACACTAGAAGTGTGCAAAGCCAAGAGTAGGGCTAGCAAAAAAGCTTTGCAACCGACCAAAGAATAATGCTTTAATAATTTAATTTTTGAACGCCATAAAAAGGCATCAGTTTTCATAAAGTGTTCGTTATTTAGATCTTTCATTGTTGTTTGATATTGTTTTACAATTGGATTAGCATTTAAGACTGATTCATATGCAAACAGGGTAGTTAGCTTGTTGCATTTTGTTCAATCCTATTTGATACAAATAACGAGGAGGGAATATTAGTAGGAAAATAACTCTGGTGAATTAGGCTAACTATATGGTAAAACTTAACGATTCAGGGGTAAGTAGTTTTTAAAATGTTGTTTTTTATTGTAGTATTTGAGTAATCAGCCACTGGGTAAGTTTAGACAGGTGTTTGCCTATTTAAGGAGATGTAGGGTAGTTCGATCTTTAATTTTGCTTTATAAAATTAAAAACAACAAACGAGTTTAGGTTTCTTGAATATGCTAGATTAACTCTTTCAGACTATTAATCATTCGCTTTGCCTGATCATTGTTTTCTTTTCGTTGTACCCACCAATAATTCCACCCCATACCCTGTGCTCCTTTTATATCTGCGTTAAAACTATCACCTACCATCACTACTTCATCGTCTGCATTTCGAGGAACCAGGTTAAAAATCTCTGATTGAGGTTTTACATGGCCTACATCAGAAGAAAAAAATATTTTTTGGAAAAATTGTGCAATGCCCAGGTCAAAAACTGGTTTTTTATAAGGAGAAGCCAGATTAGACACCAGATATAAAGGGTAGTTTAAAGACAATTGGGACAATACTTCAACAGTTTCAGGGTATAGTTTTACAGAAGCCAATTCAGTATCCAAACCATTTTGTACGGGGGTTAGGTCAACCATAATTTCGTCTACTAAAGGTTGGATGATGCTTTCATAGGGTTTGGTCATCACCATTTGTCTAAATTCACGATTAGAGATAGGAGTATACCGTTGGTACAAACCATAAAGTTTCATGAAAGGCATAGCAGGAGAGGTGATTTCAAGGAGGGTATTGTACAAATCAAAAACAAATATCTTCTGTGGCATAAGTCATGAACTTTAAAATACCATATGGTTAAACATACACTCAAAGAGTTGAGTTATTCACTAAATATAAATGCCATTTTTATTTTTGTTGAACAAGTTCCCCAAAAAAAGACAAAACAATAGGGGTAAAACAAAAAAGATAAAGAAAATCATGAACAAACTGTTACTAATTTTTATTGGCCTGATGTTTTTTACGGTAGCGAGTCAGGCGCAGATTACCCGCAATGAAGCTGAAATGTTTTTATCGAAAAGCGCACTCAAAAGTGTAAAAAAAGTAGCCATTATCTACAATAGTACCCAGTTTAAGTTAAACAACGTATGGCAAGCTGGTGAGTATGATTACAATAAAATTAACTCACTATCAGTTTCTTATCACGAAAAATCTATGGTTTTCGAAGTCAATAAACGAAAATATTTGATTCCTTACCGGGCTATTAAGTTTATTAAATTTCGCAAGGCTTCTAAAGGAGAAGAGTTAACCATTGAACTGTTTAATTAAGAAGCCTTCATGGGTTCTAAGCTATTATTCCTTCTTACAAAACAAAAAACACCTCTCAGGCATTATAGAGGTGTTTTGTTTTAATAACCAACCATTGGTGCTGGTGTGCACAAACATAGCATTATCACATACCTTTCAATTGTATCCACTCTTCCTACATTAACAGTTGCTGTTTTTCTCTGCCAAATGTTAACCTTTGCCTCATAAGCCTTATTAACAACCGAGTGCTACAAAATGCTGTTTTACAATAATTTATGTTGATTATTTTTTCTAAATGATCAAATAAGTTTCCTGAATCTGTATACACTTTTTTTGATTGTTTCTGGCAGGTTTACTTTTTGTATACCGCCTTTTTTTGATAGTTATTCTTTTAGATATTATTATCGTTTATGTGTTGCCGTTTTGGAACCAAAACAGCTATAGCATGCAATACAGTTTATATTACACACTAACAAATCACAAAAATTATGAGAGCAAATCTTTCATACAAAGCAGCCATGATAATCCTTTGTGCTGCCTTTACAGTTTCTTGTACCACACAAAATGTTGTTCCTGAGCCTACACAAGGCATTAGTCAACAAGTCATTAATCAGTTTAAATCATTACACATTGATGCACGTAACGGTACCTTTGGAGAAGTTCGTAACCCTTTAACTGGTCAAATCCAAACAGGTTATACCCTTGAGGGGGACTTGTTTGTGTCAGAAGAGCAGTTTCAGGAAATGCTGGCGAAAAGAGCAAGTCATCCCATTGGTGAGCAATATCGCAGTAGTAGCCTGGTGCTAGGTTTACCTAGAGTAATCAAGGTTTTGGGGTATACTGGAGGTTCGTTTGCATTGACTACCAAGATGAGAACAGCTTTGCAGTGGGCAGTTAACAACTACAATGCAGCAGGTCTTTTGCTTACCTTTACCCTCGATTTTGGCACTGCCTTTAGTACATATGATATGGTAGTGTACAAAACAAATGGTGCAGGAGCAGGTGGTTCTTCTGGATTACCAAGTGGAGGTAATCCTTACAAATTTATCCAAATTTTTGCAGGTACCGAGAGTTTCTCTACCAATGTAAACGAACACGTCATCACACATCAAATGGGGCATTGCCTGGGCCTGGTGCACACCGACTGGTTCAATAACTCGATTAGTTGTGGTACAGGAGGGAGCGAGAGCATCGTGGCCATTCATATCCCTGGAACAGGGATGACCAATACTGACCCTAACTTTGATTATGATTCTGTCATGTTGAAATGCTTTCCTAGCGGAGCCACTGGGGAATTATCTATTCAAGATAAAATAGCGCTCGATTATCTGTATTAGAGTACCTGATTTTTTTAATCTACTCTTATTGGTTTATCCAGATCAATGACTTGACAACTGTTTATTTTGCTTTATTGATGATAGAATAACGTATAATGCGAATTCTGTATGGAGGTTGAATGAGGAGGAGATTATCAGGTAATGAAGCAAGAAGTTAATCTTAAAGATACGAAGGAACTCCTTCGTATCTCATTTCATATTTAAACGATTACTGTATTCACTATTTTAGTGCAATAAGTAAACACCACTCTTTCAAAAAACGGTAGCAACAGATGATAGTTTGGGTCAAAGTGTGTTTGAACATACTCGCCTGCTTCTGAATGGACAAAAGCTTCTGTTTGCTGAAGCAAGTTTTTTTCAGCTGATTTATCCAGACGTTTTTTGATCACAAATTTATGCACAGTTTGTTGTAAAGCCTTTTTGTATTTTTTTGATACAAAAAGCTTTTGAGGATTGACCATTAACAGTTCTTGTTGGATGGATTCGCTCATAGTTAAAGTATAGTTGGGTTGTTGTAGTTACGATACTATTTTCAGATACAAAAGTCAAAATGACTTTAATGATAATAAATACTATCTAACCTGATTGAATGGAGAAAATTTGTTAAAGATTTTACATGCTTCTAGTATTTGTTAACCTTTAATACTCACAAAAGGTTAAAGGTCTCCGAAAATTTATTTGTTTTATTTTTTTAGATAAAAAAACATTCGTTTGCGTGCTATTCTTAGGTATGACATATTCATGAGAGTTTCCGTAAGTGCCTAATCCCCTATATAAAAAATTAATTCCTCAACATCTTGTACTTAGCATTTAGAGCCGCTAAATAGTTAGTTCTAGTCTACATTTTGATTTTGAGAATTAATTGCTTATTTGAAGTACTTTAAGAAAATTTACTTGAGTGTAAATTATTATGAGAATACGACCACAAATAAGTTATTTCCTTGTAATAACAGCCTTGTTGTTTGGGTTAATAAGTTGTAGTAAACCCCAACTTAAACCAAAGTTGTCCTCTGGAAAACTAGACTTAACTTCTTATCAATTCGAGAGATTAGGCTTGGTAAAGCTAGATGGGGAGTGGGAGCTTTATTGGCAAAAATTTTACGGCCCACAAGATTTCAAGCGCCAATTGCCCCAGGCATCAGGTTTTATCCAATTACCCAATAGCTGGAATAGCTTTCTATATCAGGGTGAAAAACTACCTGGTAAGGGGTATGCTACATATCGGGGAACAGTTAAACTACCCCAATCAAACCTGATGTTGGCAATTAAGCTACCACCTATCAGTACTGCCTACAAGTTGTATGTACAAGGCGAATTGTTGGCTTCTACTGGAGCCATTAGTCAAAAGAAAGGGAGTCCTGAATATGACCCTAAAATAGTAGAGTTTACCAATACTTCCCGAGAGGTAGAATTTATCTTTCAGATATCTAATCATCATCATCGAAAAGGAGGTATTGGCCACACCCTCCGTTTTGGCTTGAAAAAACAAGTCTATGCCTATCAAAAGCAAATAAATATAACTACTTTTTTCCTTGTAGGTAGTATTATAGTAATGGCCCTATATCATATGGGGCTATTTTGGATTCGTCGAAAAAACATCGCCTCTCTTTATTTTGGCTTGTTATGTACCAATAGTGCACTGAGATTGCTCACGATCAATGAATACTTTATCAAAGACTTATATTACTTAGACTGGGCAGCATCTTTGCGTCTTGAATACTTTACAATGAATGTAGGCGTGATTCCTACCACTTTAATGTTGCATGAATTATTCCCCAAAGAAATTGGACAGAGGCTCATTTTAGTTATAAACATAATCTTTGGCCTGCTTACTGCCTTTGTACTTGTATTTCCAGCCGAAATATTCACCCAAAGTGTAGCTATATCTCAAACTAGTATTTTGTTGCTTGGGCTTTATAGTTTTGTTCTTTTAAGTAAGAGCATTGCCAGAAAAAGAGAAGGGGCGGTATTATATATGATTGGCTACGCATTATTTATTTTGACAATAGTAAACGATGTACTTTATAACGAAGATGTTATTGAAACTGGGAATTTATTTGCGGTAGGTATATTTTGCTTTATATTTTTTCAAGCTATTATACTTGCACGCCGTTTTTCCAATGCTTTTATACAAGCAGAAACATTATCTCAAGAGCTTAACTATACCAATCAAAATTTGGAAAAGCTGGTAGAAGACCGTACCCAGGATTTAAAGACTAGTAACACAAAACTAAACCGTTCGCTGGAAGAGTTGGATGCATCTAACGAAAAGCTCTTAAAGCTGGATAAGTTTAAACAGCAAATGATGGGGATGATTGTGCATGACCTCAAAAATCCCCTCAACTCGATTATAGGTTTGTCTAACCATCAGCAAGATCCTCGTTTCTTTGAAAACATTCACCAGTCTGGTCAGAGAATGTATCATTTGGTAATGAATATTCTGGATGTGCAAAAATTTGAGGAAAGCAAAATGCAGCTCCAGGTTACCGATATGAGGGTAGAAGAGGTAATAAGAGAGGCAGTCGAACAAACCAATTATTTTATACAAGGAAAACAGCATGAGGTGATCCTACATTTACTACCTGATGCAGCGATTAAAGCTGATCGGGAAATTACTGTAAGAATATTAATCAACTTACTGACCAACGCTGCTAAATATACTCCTCAAGCAGGGCAAATTGACATTTTTGTGAAAGATGAAGATGACCTGGAAGGGTTTTATAAAATTCTAGTGAAGGATTCTGGTGTAGGCATTCCAGCAGATCAGGTTACAAATATATTTAATAAATTTCATCAAGTAGATCAAAAAAAGTTGGGAAGGGTACGCTCTACTGGCCTGGGACTCACTTTTTGTAAACTGGCTGTAGAAGCGCAAAAAGGAAAAATTGGGGTGGAATCGGAGAAGGGTAAAGGAGCAACTTTTTGGTTTACTATTCCAATAGGAAAGCTTATGTCAACGGATGTTCAAAATGGCAGGCATCCCAACAGTCAACCCACTAAGGCCTCAATATTACAAGCCCTGAACAATGAAGAAAAAAGTCTATTGGTGCCAGTGATTGCTAACATTACTGGATTAGAAATTTATCAAACCAGTAAAATTAAAGAAGCTTTAGTAGAGCTCAAAAGTAGTGACAGTGAGATTATTCAATATTGGATCAATGAAATTGAAGATACCCTGTTTGCCCACGATGAAAAAAGGTTTCAAGAGCTCCTCAATATCATTGATCAATAAAATATTGAGCGGTTACCAAATCCTAAAATCTACACTTAGGTTTTCCACTCTCGAGGTAGGTTGTTGTTTGCCATTGGTTACCTTGGGCACTTGTGTTTTCAGATATTTTTGAAGCTCAGACAACATCACTTTTCCGTCCTTGTTCAAATCTGCCTCCTTATTTTTCATTCCAGATAGTAGACAATAAGTGAACACCCCATTTTTCCAAAGGTTGCCTTCCAATGCATATTCCATCCCTCCTGCAGCAGAAATAACCGTAGTCCCAGAGTTTCGGCGCAAATCGGCAAACATTTTTTTCATCAAATCAAAAGAGTTGCCCAAGCCCACTTGTTTATAATCTGCCACATCAAAATTAAAATCATCTGATTCTTCCTTGTTAGTCTTTGTTTTGGCTTGTGTGGTTTTGCCAAATCCCCGAGCACTGACAGTACCTGTATTGGTATTGGTTTTAAAATCTTGACGATCTTGTTTGTCTATTTCTCCCGAGTGGCAAGCATCTATCATCAATACCTTATTGCGTGCTGGAATTCCATCCAATAAACCCTCTAAATCCTCATAAGGCAAACCTCTTTCTGAGGGTTTCTTAAAATTGATATCGTGCATGGCCAAATAATAGTCCAATTCTTCATCCAATAAACCATGACTAGCAATAAATACCATCACTCGATCATCTACCTTGGTAGTCTGAAGCCGTTGTTTTAATTTTTTTACATTGCTTATAGTCGCATTTTGGTCAAACAAAGTATCTATCACAACCTGAGTATATTCTTTCTTTTTTTGTAATAATGCATTCACCACATCCTGGGCATCTTTTCGTGCATAGTTGAGATTCATTTTAGCGTTCTTATATTGTGATACCCCTAGTGCAATTACATATAAGCTGGGAGTGATTTTTTGGCCATCATAATTAATCTCGAAGGTTTCTCTTAATGATTCCACCCCTTTATCATTCATAACCGACACTTGTATTTTGTTCAGCCCATTAGAGAGCTCCAGGTTCATTTTTCTCTCAAATACCTTAGAACGTTTACGACGCAAGTCCATCCCATTGATGCCATCTATTGGTGTATCATTTACATAAATATGAAGCCTGTCCAAAGTATACTTTGTGTCTTCGGCCTTTATTTTAAATTGGAGTTGTTTCTTAGATGTATTTACTGGGAGTCTTTTTCGGGAGAGTAAACGAATAGTGGGTAAGTGAAAATCTTTGTTAAATCTGGATTCGTCGAACCCTAGTTTTTGTAAACGCTTTTTGTAGGCTCGTCTGTAAGCTTTAATTACTCTTTGACTAGCATAACCAATTTTCTTTAGCACCAGATCGGGGCGGTTGTATTGCAAGTCAAATTGCTCAAAAGGAAACACTTTATCTCCTACCCTAAAGGCTACCCCTTTCAAACCTCCCTTGGTGGTCATATAATATAGTTCGGGAGTAGTAATGATAAAATCTTCATTATCGAGAGCATGCAAAGTAGCCAATAATTTACCAGTTTTTATCTCCCATAATTTAATGCTGGTATCCTCGCCACCGCTTACCAATAAGCGGTTATCATAACTAAAGTGCAAGGTGCTCACCACATCAGTATGCCCCTTCAGAGTGTATATAATATTTAAATTATTGGCGTTTAAGATATGAATATTATCTCCTTGAGCTACAGCTAACAATTTTCCATCTGGACTGAAAACTGGGGCTCGCATATCGTTGCCTTTCAAACGTTTAATGGTATTTCCAGTAGCAGCATCTCTAATCGTTACGCCATAGTCACGGGTAGCCAATGTTTTACCATCTGGGCTTACGGCTATTTCCCAAATATAACCATCTGGTTTCAGGGCAGGTAATTCTTTCAGTGTTTTTGCATCCCAACGTTTAATCTCCTTGTACCCCCCTGCATAAAAAATATCTCCCAGAGGTGATACTGCCACACTTCGAGTCATCGTACGAGCTCGCCCCAGGTTTTTAATGGCTTTGCCCGTTTTGCTATCCCAAAGCTGAGCTGAGCCGTTATTGTGCAAAATAGTTTTACCATCAGGTGTCAATACAATATTTCGTCTTTCATGAGAGCCTTTCATGATACGTCTGATCATTTGACCATTTTTCGTCTTCCAGGCATAAATTCGCCCCTGAATACCATTATATAAGACTTTATCGTCATTGCTAAAAGCTACAGTAGAAGTAATATCCCCTCGCTTGCTATAAGTGCCTTCTGCGAAGTTTTTAAAGCCTCCACCTCCATTGATTTCCCACACACGCGTAGGGCGTTGGTAATTACCACTGGCAATTTTGAAATTGTCATGACTAAACTGCACCGAAGTAATTTGTCCAGGGTACCCTTTTAGGCTTCTAATAAAACGTCCAGTTTGGGCATAATATAAGTTAATGACATAGTGTTCCTTGAGGTCTTGTGCCGCTACTGCAAAGGTTTGGTTGGTTATATTAAAAGCAATACTACTGTAGCCAAACGTAGATTTTCTGAGTGTATATATAGATTTTCCGCTTTGTATATCTTGAATAGACCATTTACTGGAACAAGCCGAGTATACATATTTCTTATCAGGGCTAAATCCACAAGGGCAAGGGTATCCCTGACCTGCATTCTCAAAACTGCTTTCTACTTTTCCGGTTTTGATATTCCAACCCAGTACCATTCCAAAAGAGCCAGTGTTATATAACACCTTTCCATTTTTGCCAAACATTAAGGCTGTTGCGTAACTCTTGGTTCCTGTCAGGTCAAAGTGTTTGAGTATTTTGAAAGTACGGGCATCCCATAAATAGATGTCACCTCCACCAGAAGTGCGAGACGACCCAGTAGCAAATATTTTATTGTTGGGTGAAAAAACAATGGCATTCACATTATGCTTAAACAGCATATCCTTATAACTTTTTCTTTTGTCATTTTGCTCAAATAGTAATTTTTTGCTTGCGACATCCCATACCTTCATTTCGCGATAAGAACCAGAATATAAGCGTTTGCCATCTTTACTAAACTTTAAAACTGTGACATGGCTATTATGAACTCTCTTCAAGACATGAAGCTTTTTGCCAGTAACCCAATCCCAAAAAATAATGCTGCCATCATATCGATCACCGCCACTTACCAGTACTTTGCCATTAGGGCTAAATACTACCCTATTTACCCCTCTTTTATGACCACGCATCGTTCTAAACTCCTTGCCAGTAGTTAAATCCCATACTTTCAGACTTTTATCTTCTGAAGCACTGGCCAGGTATTTTCCATTAGGACTGAATACGATATGATTAATTTTTTTATAATGCCCGGTTTGTACCACCAGTTCAGCTTTTTGGGCAAAACCTTCTAAAAACAAGCACAAGCAGCCCCCAATGCTTACAATACAGTAAATAAAAATACGTTGATAATTACTCATAAATAATTCAATTAGTTAGTGTTTCATATAGAAGTCATCTTGACTTTTAGGATGATAGTAGAAATAGCTGCTTTTGTTCGATAGCAAAGAGATTTTTTTGAGTCATAGCAGCGCTACGAGGATAAAAAATCTCAAAGTTAGGGGACAAAATGAGCTATTTATAATTCATTATTAAAAGTCGAGACGACTTCATAATATCTCAATTTAATTCAAAATGTAAGGAGTTCATAATGAAGCGTGGGAGGTGAAGAAGAATATCATATAAAAAAACAGGGTACAAAAATTGCAGATGGTGCGTAGGTTGACCATTTCAGACATAAACTGATCAATATTTTTTTGGGAGAAATTTTATAGGTTTTGAGAACTCCCAGAATTATCCTAATTTTAAAAACATTCCAAAAGCACGAAAAGCTTATTATTAGTGAGTCTAAATTTTTTTAAATATCAAAAGGGATTACTTTGCCTATGGGTGATATTGAACCTAATGGCTAGTCAGTCATTACGAGGGCAAGATTCATCGCTGGTTTCTCTCATTGATATTGACAACGAATACCTTATCGGCAAAGGTTTATTACAAGTTTTACCCGATCCTCAAGGGAAGCTTACTATTCAACAGGTCTCATCTTCCGATTTCCAACAAAAATTTACTAATAACGCCAGCATCAAAGATGATATTCAGGTGTATTGGCTCAAACTCTCTACTCAGGCAACATTACAACACGAAAAAGACTGGGTAATGGGGTTTGAACCCTGGGACTCGATTAAACTTTATTATAAAAACCCAAGATATAAAGACTTTAATGAAGATGATGTAAAGAAAACAGGAGCTAGTCTACCTATGAGCCAGCGAGATGTAAAACTGAGTCTAGATCGTGAACATCCCTTTCTTACATTACCTATTATAAACAATACTCGACAAACATTTTATATACGATTAGCGGGAGCGCCCCACTTTAGTCGAAAGATTAGTCCTAAGTTGTATTCTCGCGCTTATATTTTAGAGAAAAAGCGAAGCGAGAAATATGTACAAGGACTACACCTGGGATTTATATTGACGATGGTGCTATATAATTTACTGATTTTTATTTCGGTAAGAGATTATAGTTACCTGTATTATGTAATGTACCTACTGTTTTTGGGTACTATATTTATGACCAATGATGGTGATGGGATTGAGCTCCTCTGGCAAGAGTTTCCCTGGCTTGATACCCACCTGCCTTATTTTTTGTTGCCACTGGTTTTAATATTTAATACATCATTTACCCGAACTTATTTAAATACCCGCATTAATAGCCCCAATGCCGATCGAGTGCTTAAGGTGATGATTGGTTTAATGCTGGCGTTATTAGTAGGTATTATCACCTTTACGCTTACCCAACAAGGAAGTGTATATATTCGCCAATACTATTACATTTATTATGCATTAGTGGCGGCGGTAATCACCATCAATACTATTGTAGCTTTTAATTGCATCAAGATTGGTTTTCGTCCTGCACGGTATTACTTATTTGCCAACATATTTTTGTTTATAAGCATAGGTATCGCATTACTGTTTTTTTGGCGAGAAAGCATTTGGAATGGGCAAATTGCTCTGCAAATAGGATCTGCTTTTGAGGCTATTTTATTTTCTCTCGGTTTAGCCGATCGTATCAACACCCTCAAGCGTGATAAAGAATTGGCCAACGATCGCATTATCCGACAGTTGAGAGAGAATCAGGAAATTTTAAAAGAAAACCAGGCAATAAAAGATCAAGCCAACGAAGAGCTTTCGCGCAAAGTAAGAGAGCGCACCGCAGAACTTGTAGAAAGAAACAAAGAAATTGAGATAAAGAATAAGAATATTACTGATAGCATACGCTACGCAAAAACCATTCAACGCGCTATTTTGCCCAATACCGAGAAGCTTTGCCAAGTATTCAACAATTACTTTTTGGTATACCTGCCCAAGGACATCGTTTCTGGAGATTTTTATTGGCTAAGGCATTTTGCGGATGAGCAAAAAACCTTTATTGCAGTAGGAGATTGTACCGGGCACGGAGTGCCTGCGGCTTTTATGTCTTTGATTGGCACGGCTACCTTAAACGAAACTGTCAACCAAAAAAGGATTTATAATCCAGCCGATATTTTAGGACATGTGCACGAAAGCATTCGAATTTCTTTGCAACAAGCCGACGGGAAAAACGAAGATGGCATTGATATTGGTTTATGCTTAATAGAAAAAGACCCCGAAAGTGGAGAGAAGCGAAAAATTACTTACGCTGGAGCCAAAAGGAATTTGTATTGTGTAACCAAGCATACCCAAGAACTGATAGAAGTCAAAGGTGACCGAAAATCAGTAGGAGGTATGCAAAAAGAAGAAAAACGAATATTTACCAATCATGTAAAACACTTTAACGAAAGTGATATGTTGTACCTTACTTCAGATGGTTATACTGACCAAAATGGAGATGGACGCAAAAAGTATGGTAAACTCCGTTTTCTTCAAACCTTGACCGACTTATCTTTGTTGAGTCTTTCAGAACAACGCAAAGAATTGGTACAGGAATTAAGGGAGCATCAAGGCAAAGCACCACAAAGAGATGATATTACAATTCTTGGAGTGAGGCTATAAACCTGTAATACAAAATATTCGTCATTTTTTTGACAAAAAACTCTGATGCAAGTAAAATTTATTTAAATTGCACGTATTCCTTTGAAAAACTAATGATACATTTTGGTAGATGTAGAAATAGTTTTTTCAAGGAAATTTAATCAAGTAGCCAAATAATATTTGTTTTATTTTTGGTGATCGCGATTAAATTTTTAATTTAAAGTCAGTCTTTTTTTAAACCCTAGCTTTTCAACTTTGGCGGGTAAATTTCTTTAATTGTACCCCTAAACTTTTTAAGTCAAAGCTGATATGAGTGACAAATTAAATTTATTTGATTACTGTACGGATATGGATGAGCAAGGTATCATCCTGTCTTTCAAAGGCACTATATCACAAGAGATTCTTGCGGATGTAGGTGTTAACCTTAGAACTAAGTTTGAATCTCACAACATAAGCCGTAAAACTTTTGCGATTTTTGTAGAGTTAGCTCAAAACATTTATCACCACTCTGCTGAGAAAGAGTTTTCTATCATCAAAGGTAGATTGGCAGGAGCAGGTGTAATCATTGTGCAAGACGGTGGAGATCATCTCAATCTTATTTCTGGCAACCTTATCGATAATAGTGTGAAGAAAGGTTTGCTAGAGCGTTGTCACTATATCAACTCTCTGGACGAAGCTGCTTTGCGTGAATATTTCAAAACGCAGCGTCGCAATAAAAAGCCCGACGGAAGTACTGGTGCAAACATCGGGTTGATTGATATGGCGCGCAGATCTGGAAATCCATTAGAGTTTGACATTTCTGATGTAAATGATACAAATTCATTTTTTTCCCTTTCAATTAAAGTTGATAAAGAATAATAACTTAGAGCGAGCAAATTATTAATAGCGGTATGGAAAACTTTCACATCGAGGGGTCACATTATATACCCGAAGTTAATTTTAATGCAGAAACGGGAGTATTGGAAATATCAGGGGAATCTTATCACGAATATACCATAGAGTTTTTTCAACCCATTTTCGACTGGTTAAAAGATTATACCAAAGACAGTGGCCGAAAAATCACTTTGAATTTTCGTATGAGTTATTTCAATACCAGTTCTTCCCGACGTTTCTTAGAAATGATGAACATTCTGGAAGATTACCACTTTAACAAAGATGGAGATGTAACCATCAACTGGTATTACGAGAAAACTGACTTAGATATGTTGGAAAGTGGCGAAGAATACGCTGACGACGTAAAAGTTGAGTTTAATCTGATAGCCTACTAAATCCTTTTGCACTCTACATAAGGTTGACTAAATAAAAGATAAAAAATGGTAGCATACTCTTTTGAAAGGATATGCTACCATTTTGCTTTAGGGCATTACGAAAAGCTAGTTTATACGATGGTATCGGCTAGCTTTTCGGCGATAAGACTTGCCACACTTTTTATTTTCAGTACAGGCGATTGAATATTGACGGCATTGGGGTGAGTATCGGTAGAAACTACATGTTCAAATAGGCCACTTTTCTGTAGGCGTTCTATGGCATTGTTTGGAAAAATGCCATGGGTAGTAATAGCCGATATTTTTGCTGCACCTGCTTGCTTGTAAGCTTTAGCTGCGTTGATCAAAGATCCGCCAGTACGAATCATATCATCATAAATCACTACATTTTTTCCTTGTACGTCGGCATTAATACCTGTGATCTGGGTTTCATCTCCACTAATACGACGTTTGAAAACAAAGGCTGCATAAATGCCCATATCATTGGCCAGGGATTCTACCCATTTTGCCCGACCTGTATCGGTACAAGCCAATATAAAATCTTCGCCGCCTAGTTCCCGGGCAGCTTCAATTACAATGTCTTTACAATAGATATGTACTGGGCGAATATCCCCCTCGAAATAATGCTGTAACCCTGAAGTATGTAGATCAAACAATAACACATGATTGCCTCTGCCTGTGATAGGAATTGCTGAAATTAAACGAGCACGGGTTTTGGCAGTTACCACTTCTCCTTTTTTGATTGCTCGCTCCATAGTAGAGTACCCAAAATAGGGGATGACCAAGGTTAGGGTTTTGCCTCCGTATTTTTCAATAGCACATGCCAAATCATACAATTCTAAGGTGTCAGAATCGGAAATAGTACCTCCTATAATAATAACATCTTTACCATTCACATCAGACAAAATGCGCTGGTAACGCTCCCCGTCAGGAAAGAATTTTACTTCGGTTTGACCATTCTCAAAATCTCCCAGTGGTAGTAACTTTGTTTTGAGATAATGATAGTTTTGGGTGCTAAAAATAATTTTCATAGGGTTTAATTTTCAAAACGAGAGGCATGATATGACGCTCTGTTTTTCGGTAAGTGGTTTACAGTCAATACTTTATTGGGGTGAAATTCCCTTAGCTTTTTAAATTATAAAGAAATTGATAGGAATCCAAAGAACAAATCATGCATATGCGATTTTGTCGTAAAATGCATCGCAATAGAAATAAAATTTGTGCAATTTGCATATCATTGAAAAAATGAAATACACCAAATGCCTGTAATAGAGTCATTATATCAAGCGCCTAAGTGGTTACCTAACCCTCATTGGCAGACCATTTATCCCAATTTGTTTCGTAAAATCAAGGGAATAAAGTACCACCGGGAACGTATTGACACACCTGATGGAGATTTTCTGGATTTAGATTGGTCGAGAGTAGAAGGTAGTCCTCAAAAGTTAGTGATTTTATCACATGGTTTAGAAGGGGGAGCAGACCGAGCCTATATTTTAGGAATGGTTAAAGCTTTTAATAACCAAGGCTGGGATGCATTGGCCTGGAACCTGAGAGGTTGCAGTGGCGAGCCTAACCAAACATTACAGTTTTATCATCATGGCATTACCGAGGATTTGGATGTAGTGGTGAAACACGCATTGGAAAGTGCTCATTACAAGGAGGTTGTATTAATTGGCTTTAGTTTGGGCGGCAATCTAAACCTGAAGTATTTAGGAGAGAAAGGAGAGGAGTTGGACCCAAGAATTATAAAATCGGTGAGTTTTTCTACACCTTGCGATTTGGCAAGTAGTGCTCCTTTGTTACAAAACCGTAACAACTGGATGTATGAAATGTATTTTAAACAGAAACTTACCAAAAAAATAAGGCTTAAAAGCCAGCAGTTTCCCAAAGAATTACCACGAGAAATGTTAAAAAAAGTGGATTCTTTGTTAGATTTTATTGATATTTATCTGGCACCTATCCACAACTTTAAAAATGCTGAGGATTATTTCAATCGAGTGAGTGCCCGATTTTATCTGGATAAAGTCACGATTCCTTCATTGATTGTAAATGCAGTGAATGATTCTTTTCTTTCACCAGAATGCTCGCCAGTAGTGCTGGCCCAAACGCATCCTGCTATATTTGTAGAAAATCCAGCTACAGGAGGACATTGTGGTTTTCCACCAGGAGGCAAACAGGGCTTATACTGGTCCGAAAAAAGAGCATTAGAATTTGTACTTCAAGATGAATAATCGTCAGGCAAAACATATATGAAAAGAGATAGAAAATTCTGGTATTCGTTTTTTAGTGAGCTAGGCTTCATCATTATGCCCTATGCTTACAATAATCAAAGCAATACGCTATGGGAATGCGAGAGCGTATCTATAGGCCAAGAAATACAGTATCCGGAAAGCGAAGGGTTTAGAATTGTGAAGACGGATAATTGTTTTTTCTTTTATCACCTGGATGAAATTATGCTAAATAAGGCGCTGGATACGATGCGTTACAGTGATTTTGTGATTCGCCGTAAGCTACAAAAGGCTCGAATTGCACTGAATACCAAAGCACCTAAGAGCAAGAATATCATTCGTTTTCAGAAACACCCCTTACTCAATGGTTTAGACCCCAAAGCATTTTTTGCGATGATGGCCCACGTTACCAACGAGATTGATCCGCTTAATCGCCGCAATAGTGCTGACTATTTTCAGGATTATGACACCTATGGTTTTTTTGTGCTGGATATTGAGCGTCGATAAAAAATATATACTCATAGCAAACGAAGCTTCTCATATTTGGGAGGCTTTGTTTGCTTTAGGGGGATGACTGTATTATTATGCATTGTCTATGAAAAAATAATTTTACTTACCCCCAAGGCCGCTACATTCGCCCCTCTTTTTCATCATCCCACCAAGATACCTAGTTTTTTCTTTGGTTTTTGGAGTTATTAAGTCAGTGTTTGTTCTTAAGAAGAGCAGTTATTAATTGTAAAACGAAAGAGATTTATCACTTTTGCAAGGTAAAATATGGGGAACTTTTACTATTAATTAATATAAGATATTAAATTAAGCCTTCGATACATAGAAGTGATCGCTAATACAATACTTCTATATGGTTAATCTAGATAATCACCAAATGCATCAGTATCATCATGGCTATATTATCGATTGTTCAATTAATGGCTAAATTTTATCTCCCAGATTTTTCCTGCCGTTTTACCAAATTTACTTGTTGGTTTTCCATTATACAAAGCATATTATTTTTAATGTGAATATATCCTTAGCAGTAAAAACTGATATCCGAAAAGATGTGTCATACAATAAAAAAAATACGAACTAATTTTAGACTGGCTACTTGGGTGTTTTTGATTATATCAAGTAATGGTTATAGCCAAAATATGCCGAAGGAAAGTGTACGTGTAGAAGGCCTTGTATTAGATAAATCTGGGAAGGGGGTTGCCAATATAAATATTACAGATTACAAGAATCTCTACAATGCCTCTACTAATCAAGAAGGCCGTTTTGTTTTAGATTATCCAGAAGCACTGATAGATACTGCTATTTTTAAAATGAGAAAAGGAGGCGTATTGGTGCATAAATTCAATTACAAAAAAGGTGGAGTAAAAATACAACAGACCAACAGAGGGTGGAAAACTTTCGATAAAGATAATCTAGAGGTTTGTTTGGAATATTACGTAAGAGGTGTCATAAGAAGTGCTAAAAATGGCAAACCAGTAAAAGATGCCGAAGTAACGATTCATTTCAAATTTGCAGGTAGATCAGGTTATAGGGTTGGGTGGTCAAATAGTCAAGGAAGGTTTGATATTCCCATTCCTGGATGGGCACCTCGTCGTGCTTTAGATGTTCGTATTGGGACCAACTATATACCCGTCAAAGTGCCAGATTTTAGACAAGTTTTTTGTGAGATATTTGTGAAAAAACTACCTGTACATAGAAGTATAGTAGGATCATTTGGCACAAAAATAAATACGAAGAAAAGACTAAATCCAATAAAAAAGGTTGAAGAAGATACCTTTGCCTGGAAAATAAGAATTACGAATTTAAGCGATCAATCAGCGAAAAATAAAGAGTTTGCAAGGGTAAAGAAGCGTGAAGCCGATGAACTTGATAGCTTAAAAATCCTCGAGTACAAGACCAAATTGGGCTATTTAAAAGCACTAGGTATAGGAGTATTAAGAGATACTGCTACTGGGATGAAGGAGATTAAAAAAGCC
Source organism: marine bacterium AO1-C (assembly GCA_001890965.1). GTDB lineage: Bacteria > Bacteroidota > Bacteroidia > Cytophagales > Microscillaceae > Microscilla. The sequence goes on from MLAY01000013.1 coordinate 167,245, forward strand.
TGGAAAGCAAACGAATCAAACGTGACTAGTTTGGCACTTCAGGGGGATGTATGGCACTTGTTTAAACCAAAGTCTGAGCAGCCAGACTCCATTATTGCATTTTACTATAATAAAGCAATTTATTGTTATAAGCGGGCAGCAATGCAAGGAGATAGATACGCACGCATACAATTGGCCCACATGTATTATGCCCATAGAGATATTCTGAAGAAAAAGGAATATGAGAGAGGGTGGTTAGATTCGGCCTACAGGCTTTATCCAAAAAAATCGCCTATTAATCCAAAAGATTATTTGCATCGAGTGAAGAGTTGTCATCTGAAACAAGATCCTTTTGACCCGATCATTGTGAATTCTCAGGAATTGTTAAACGATCTAATTAAGCCTTATCAAGATCGTGTAGGAGAAATGGTTTTTGTAAAGGGGGGAAGGTATACTCATGTATACCCTGAGAAGGTTGTGAAAGTGTATAAGCACGCAAAACGTAGCGAGAAAGTTATTGATTTTGCGATTGGTAAATTTGAGGTGACTGTAGGGCAATTTAGAATGTTTTTGAATGAAACCAGCACAGAGATGCAGGCTGGGATAGAAAAAAGTAGATACCAAATTGAGAATGGGAGTATCGCTAAAGATAAAATAAGTGATTATCCAGTGGTTGGAGTTTCTTGGGATGATGCGGTTGCGTTTTGTCAATGGTTGAGTGATTCGACTGGATTGACATTTCGCTTACCTTTTGAAAATGAATGGGAGTATGCAGCTTTGGGAGGGCATAAAGCAGACTTGGAAAACAAGACACCAGATCAATACCCAAAGTATGCGGGAGGAGATACCATAGATGCAGTGGCTGTATATAGAAAAAAAACTGAAGCCATAGGACGAAATCATCCTGATTATGGAGTAAAGATAGATAATACTAAAAAAAACATATTGGGCATGCATAACATGGCCGGTAATGCAGAGGAATGGTGTTATAGGATTTTTCCAGGGGTGTTGAAAAAAATAAGCATTACCAAGGGAGGAAGTTGGAATACTCCAAAAGAACAATGTGAAATATTTAATCAAGGGTACGTGGATGATCTCGCGAAGCCTGGCAGAGGGGTAGGTTTTAGAATAGTTTTAGTAAGCAACAAAAATTAGCAGTAATCATAGCAACAATGAACGTTTCTTTCAACAAGTCATTATTTCTTACGAACGGTTTATGGATTTACTTATGCCTAGTGCCATACTGGGTACAAGCTCAAAGTGATATACGTATCAAGGTTGGGCGCATTATAGATCAGGCCACAGGAAGAGGACTACCCAATGTGCGAGTTTTGGTAAGAATTCCTAAGACAGAATCTGGAATCAAAACAAAGCAGCCTTTCCGAACGAGGACTGATCAGGATGGATTTTATAGAATTCCTATTGAGGCTAAATTTCCTGATAGTGAGATTACTATAGAGAATATAGAAGGATATGAACCCATAGGCCCTGAAAATGCTATTAAAGAGATTGCTGTGAGGCAAGTAACAAGTAGGAGTAGAAATTATGAGCTGATAGTAGAGGGGAAAAATAATCAAAAAATTCGTAAAGCATACTTTATTTTTAACCGTAACTCGTTTCCATTTGAGCCAAGTGGTAAGTTCAGTTTTAGAACTGAGGCTCAGATACTAGATCTTATGCCTTTAGAGATAGAGGTACAGGGGGTGGGAAAAGCTTCGGGCAAGTTTACCGTTTACAAAAAGGGAATTGGTAAAGATGGCAAATGGTTGTACTGGACCAGGGATCAGGGTGAGATTAAGCAGACGATTAAATTCAAGTTACCTATTACCGAATCTTTGCAACGATATCGGGTAAAGAATATTCGGGGAGAGATATTGAAAAATTACCCAATAGTTTTACGCCATAATGGAAAGAAAATCTACACTAATCAAGAGGGGTATTTCTCTATTCAAATGAAACTTGATAAGTCTGACATAGGCAATCCTCGCGATGAGGTAGATCAGGTGGATGGTCTAAATATTCAGATGCATACCACTTTGGCAACTTACAAGGAAAAGAAAATTGATAGTGTCAAGTTAAACAAAGGCTTGAAAAATTTTGAAAGGGGGACAAAAGCACTTAAAGAGGAAAGAGATAGTTTGTTGAGCGAATTATCTGCTATGAAGTATGAAACAAAAATCTCAAATCATAAGATTGATTATTTTGAAAAAAAGATACAATCTTTTGAACGAAAATATCTCGAGTTGATCAATAGATTTAAAAAGGAAGTATTGGCTGGATTAGCATCTAATGATCCAAACATGACCATAAAAGATACAATTGTAAACCTAGATCAGTTTCATGAATATTTAGATTATTATAAAAAAGCTAAATCGACTCAGGATCGTGTACGGCAAGCTCAGGTTTACACCATTGTGAGTGTCATTGTTGGACTTTTGGCGATTGTGGGTTTGTTGTTTTGGTCAAGAAGGCGTAATAAACAAAAGAATAAAGTATTGAAGGCTCAGAAGGCATTATTGGAAAGCCAAAAAACAGAGCTGGAACAAAAGAAGGGGCAATTAGAACAACAGGCGACAACATTAGAAGACCAAAATACGCGTTTAGAAAAACAGACAAACAGGCTAGAAAACCAAAAAAAGCAATTGGAACGACAAGCTGACCTGATTAAAGTGCTATTGAGTGAAGTTAAACATCGAGGGGGGAACGATTTGATAGCAATTTGGTCGATGTTAAGTAATATTAACCTTAGTATCAATGACGCAATTGTGAAGAAACGTTTAGAAAAGGCTAAAGTATATATCGAAAACTTAATAGAGGTTCGTAATTCGTTGAGTTATACCTTTGATAGAGAAAAACAAGTTGGTGACCAATCCTCTGATCAAATGCAAAGGGAGCTGATAAAAATAGCCAACGCTTTGTTTAACTTCCATTTTGACGAGAAAAACCACCCTACCTTTGATTTATCTTTGGAGGTTAAAAACGTAAACGAAGGGCTATTTAAGTTAGTAAGCTTCTGTGTTTTTGAGTTGATAAATAATGCCTGTAAATATGCGCTTAAAGATAATGGGACATTGCCTCAGAAAGTGGCTGTTACCTTGAAACAAGAAGATGAGTGGCTAAAATTATTAGTGAGTAATACTGGAAGAGGAATTGAAGAGATAGAATTGTTTGACGGGCAGAATTTCTCATTCGATAAGTTAAAAGATAATAAAGGAATGAATATCATTCGCCGAATTACAGGATTAGAACAGGGTAGTTTTCAGGTAAGAACCAAAGGTATCCACTCAGAAGTTTTGGAAGGATCAATGTTTGAATGCTCTTACAAATATGTTGTGGTTACTGATCCAGCAAAAGTAAAACAAGTGCAAATAGAAGAATGATTTTTTACCTTTGCTCGGGTAAATATTTGGTAAGAAAATCATTCACCATTACAGTCCTGAATTTCACCCGCTCTTTGGTTCATTACACCCACAGTACTGGGGATTGTCTTATGAGTAGGGTATCTTTAAAGAGTTCAAATCAGAATCATGAGTGAGTTAATAAACTGTATCCGAAGTATGTGCAATACGCATATCACATATAAGAGATGGCTCGGCGTACTTTGCCTGTTAGGCTCGACTTTATTGGCGCAAGGCCAGGGTGATATGCGCACCAAAGTAGGACGCATTATAGATCAGGCCACAGGAAAAGGAGTACCTAATGTACGGATTATAGTAAGAATCCCTAAAACTCAATCTGGTATTAAGACAAAGCAGCCTTTTAGGATACGAACTGATAAGGATGGGTTTTATAGAATTCCTATCGAGGTGAAGTTTTCTGACAGTGATATTACCATAGAAAATATAGAAGGTTATGAGCCTGTAGGTCCTGAGAATGCTCTCAAAGAGATTGCTGTTAGGCAAGTAACAAGTAAGAGTAGAAGTTATGAACTGATACTGGAAGGGAAAAATAACCAAAAGATTCGTAAAGCATATTTTATTTTTAATCGTAACTCGTTTCCATTTGAGCTAAGTGGCAAGTTTAGTTTTAGAACCGAGGCTTACATTCTAGACCTCATGCCCTTAGAGATAGAGATTCGAGGGATGGGAAAGGCTTCAGGCAAGTTTACCGTTTACAAAAAGGGAATTGGCAAAGATGGCAAATGGTTGTACTGGACTAGGGAAGGAAAAGGGGATAAACAAGTTATTCGTTTTAGATTACCTATTACAGAGTCTCCACAACGGTATCAGGTAAGGAATAGTCAGGGAGATGTGTTGAAAAATTACCAATTGGTGTTGCAGCATAATGGAGAGAAAATTTACACTGATCAAAATGGATATTTTTCACTTCAAATGCATTTAGAGAAAAGTGATATAAGCAACCCTCGCGATGAGGTAGATAGGGTAGATGGTAAAGTGATTCATATGAATACTAATCTGGTAATTTTTGAGGAAACGAAAATAGATAGTGTAAAACTGGAAAAAGGCTTAAAAGATTTTCAAAAGGGAAGTCAAGTTCTTACACAAGAAAGAGATAGTCTACTCAAGGAATTAGCCGCACTGAAATATGAAACCAGGATTTCAAACGATAAGATTGATTATTTTGAAAAAAAGATACAGTCTTTTGAGCGAAAATATCTTGAGTTGATCAATAGATTTAAAAAGGAAGTATTAGCTGGTTTAGCATCCAATGATATAAACCTGACTAAACAAGATACAATTGTTAATCTTGATCAATTTAGAGAGTATTTAGATTATTATAGGAGAGCAAAAGCGACGCAGGATCGTGTACGACAAGTTCAGGTTTACACCATTGTGAGTACCATTGTTGGACTTTTGGCGATTGTGGGTTTGTTGTTATGGTCAAGAAAGCTTAATAAACAAAAAAATAAGGTCTTAAAGGCACAGAAAACTTTACTAGAGAAACAAAGCATACAATTGGGTGACCAGGTAAATCAATTGAATTCGCAAGAACATCTCATCAAGTTACTATTAAGTGAGATGAAGCACAGGGCAGGCAATGACTTAATATCTATCCAGGCAAAGATTAGCATGGTTAGACGTCAGGTGGAGGATGAACAAGCGAAAGAACATTTGAAAGAAGCCCGAGACCATATTAGAAAATTGATAGATATACAGGAGTCTTTAAGTTATTCTTTTTCTAACCGAGGTGAAGAAGGAATCATCAATAAATCTGAGACAGAATTGAGGCTGCGAAATATTGCCAATACCCTGTTTAACTTTCATTTTGACAGTAAAAACTACCCCAATTTAACTTTGTTGGTTGAGATAAATGACTTGGTGAAAAGTCGTTTTACTCTGGTGAGTTTTTGTGCGTTTGAACTCATTAACAATGCATGTAAATACGCAATCAGGAGGGACAAAGCCACAACACATAGCATTAGTATTGTATTGGAACGAGCGCAAGGTTTTTTGAGGTTAATGGTAAGCAATTCCGGACAAGGAATTGAAGAAGAGCTTTTTGAAAATGAACTCTTTGTGTTCGGAAGACTCAGTAGTTTTAAAGGGTTAAATATTGTGAAAAAGATTACTGAACTAGAAAAAGGGGATTTTAAAATCTACACTACTGGGGTTCACACAGAAATTACTGAAGGATCAAGATTTGAATGCACATATAAATATCCACTGAAATTATGAAAAAGAACAAAAGTAATTATAATATTTTGGTGTTGGAAGATGAAATTCCTACCCAAACTGTTATTATGAATATGGTCAAGGATTTAGGCTACTCTCTGGCAGGTGCTGCACGCTCATACAAAGAAGCCATGGCAGTAGCTGATGATGTGTTTCCTGATGTAGCGTTGTGTGATATTAATATACTGGGTTATCGAGATGGAATTATGGTGGCAAGAGCGCTTTCAGAGATGGCATCTGAAAGAAACGCAGACTTAGCAATTGTTTATATCACAGTTTATGATGATGAAGATATTGTAGAGGAAGCGATTACAACCCAACCTGCGGCTTATCTATTGAAAAGCCAAGTAACTGATGATCGGAGTCTGGATGTTCAGATTAGGTTAGCTATTCAAGGTTTAGAAAATAGAAAGAATCAATCCAAGGCTATTCTTGATGGAAAAATATACAGTATTTGGAGTCGTGGTAAATGCTATCATATCGAACTAGATACCATCTTGTACATAAAGGCTAGCAACAATGAATGTATTCTGTTTACTGAACAAGAAATTATAGACATCAATCAACCATTTGGTGAAATTGTTTCTCAATTAGAGCCACTTGGTATTCAACAAGTACATCGTTCTTATGCCGTTAATATGAAAAAAGTCAAGTCTCATGAGAAAGGGCCTACATTTATTCAGTTGAATTACAGAAACTTATCAAATGGCCTAATATCTGAGGTGGAGCAAGAAATTAATGTTAGTGGGAGTTTCCGGTCAATCTTGCGTTCAAAATTTGGTATGGAATAAACTTTATCTACTCATGAGCATAGTTAAACAAGAGAACCCAGAGAAACTTTAATGGTTATCTTAACCTGGTTTGGAACAAAAGGCTTGGTAAGATATCCTACAACTTGTATTCCCTGGGTTTCATCTGGATAAGATGTATTTGGCCAAGAAGAGACCAAGATGCTTGCAATAGGATATTTGGTGGATATTTGTCTTAATATTTCTAGTCCATCATAATCATCATTAAGAGACACATCACAAATAATTAAATCAGGAATTGTTTTCTGAATGTAAGCACTAATAGTGGCGAAGTCTTCGGCAATGCCCAATACTGTAAGGTTCAGTTGTTGGGCGATATGATTAAAAGTTGTAATACTTCCTCCCTTTTGCCTATCTGTACTAATAATCAATATCTTTTTCATATCTATTTTTTGATCTTCATTGTTATATTCAGCAGCTAGTTTAGCAGCTTTGGTTTTACTTGTGGGTATTATTTTACCTTAGACGAAACGAGCAAGTTTTTGATATCTCAAATTTTGCAAGCCATGTGTACTAACAATGGTACATTATGAACTTATCTTAACTTTTTGAATGTTTGTGAAAACCTGTGAATCTTGCTTTTGTTTAGTGATTTATAGCTCATTATTAAAAGCCAAGATAAGTTATATATAAAAAGACTAAATATTGTGACATATTCAAGTATTATTGGTGAAATAATCTTTTCACATGGTGAAATTATTCTTTAAGCAGGCGAATGAATTGGATAAAGAGGTGAATGAAATGATATATGTTTGCAAACAAAAAACATCTGCCAAACTCATAGGATCAGCAGATGTTTAAAAAAACAAACTATTATTTAGGTTATGGGGTTATTCGGGAAAATTATGATTGATTAGATAATCTATTTCGATCATCTGCATCATTCATTTCTTTCTCCCTGGCCAGAAATTCGGCCATATCTTCGTCAGATAATAAGTTGCAGCCTAAGATAATACTGGTCAAACGCTGTTTGTGCTTTTTCATGATTGAAAAGATTTGTGTGTTTTTACAGAACGCAATGCAAAGTTATAAGGACTGATTAGGAGTAAAAAGCCTGCAAATGAAGTACATGGTGAATTCCTGATTTACCATGGTGAATGCAAAAGTGTAGACGTGAAACTTTGAGAAAACCTATTATTCAAATACACAAGTAAAAGTAGAACCTTCCTTGATTTGAGAATGAACCCCCTCCGTATAAATTTTGAAAGAGCCACCCTCCCGGTCAATAATGCTACTCACAATGCTTAAACCTTTGGTGATTTTGTGTTGATTAAATTTAAAATCTCCCTGGGTGTCAAACAAATCGGGTTTAAATCCTTCACCATTGCTTTTGATAGAGAGGGTAATGGTTTTCTTAGATTCCTGGAGTGAAAGATCGATCATCACAGGATGAGCTGTGGGCTTGTTTTTAAAGGCATGCTTGCAAATATTTTTGATCAATTCAAATACACAAAAGCCAATCAACACAAAGCGGTTTTTATCCAATGACTTTACTTCACTCTGGACATTAATTTTGTGCGTAGTATTCTCTTGAAAATGAATACGATACAAAGTGTGTACAATGGTTTGGAGTTTTTCCTGAATTTCAGGCTGCTCAAGAGTTTGATTGCTCCCATGGAAGTGGTACTGCAGTAAGTTTTGTAATTCCATGGCTTCGCGTATTCGTTCTTTGGCACTATCTACCAATTCTTGAGCGTTGGCTTGGGAATGTGTGTGATCAATAGCCGCAATTTTGGCATATACCGCTACAAAATCGTTGCCTATTCGGTGTTGGTTTTCATTAAGTAGCAGACTGATGAGATTGTTTTGTTGATCGATTGATTCCTTCTGAGCAACTAGTTCTTTATACCCTTGAGCGTTTTCAATGGCAATAGCTACATATACTGAAAGGCTTTTGAGTAAATCGAAGTGTTGATTGGTATAAGCATTTTTTTGTTTACTTAATATAGACAACACACCTTTTATTTTTTGCTGAACAATCAAAGGAATGTATATAATAGATCTGGGAGTAAGCACAGGTTGATAATTACTCAACACTTCTGAATCTTTGACCGATTTCCCCAGGTACTTGTGATATTCTTGGGCAAAGTCGCCAATAATAATAGGTTGACCATGCTCAATACACCACACTGCCAATTGGTTTTTATCGTTCATGTCGCGAGTGTAAGCCTCGAGAGGTTTATCATCTACCATGGTCAATTCAAAAGTGATTTGTTCGTGTTGAGGGTCATATAATCCAATGCCAAAGTTGCTTGCATCCATCAACTGATTGACATGGGTGTAAATCGTATGCAATATTTCATTTAGGTCCAGCGAGGAGGTGATGTGCTGGCCAATGTTCGTAAGCAAGCGCACATTTTGATAGGCCTGTTCCAAGTGATTGTTTTGAGCTGTTAGTAGGGTCTGGTGGCGTAAAATCTCTTCATATTGTTCAGTCAGCAATTGGCTTTTTTGTTCAATGGTTTCGTTTTGAGTTAAAATTTCTTCTTGTTGTTGCTGGAGTCTTTGGTTTTGCTGAAGAATTTCTTGCTGTTGAAAGGCTAATTGTTGGTTGGCTTTCTTTTTTGTTTGCAAGTTTCTGTACAAGAGCGTTAATATGACCAAGGCTACCATTAGTAGTGAAAACAACAAAACCTGAAATGTTTTGCTACGAAATGCTTTTAATTCTTGCAACTGATTTTCCTTGGAGCGCTCTTGTTGCCTTTTGGCTTCGCGAAACTGTTGTACCAGTTTCATTTTTTTTAGCTGATTTTCGTGGCTCTTGCCCTGAATAGAATCATTTAGCTTGGTATAAAGTGATAGATACTCATGGGCAAGTTCAAACCGTTGGGTGGCACCATAAAGCTTGGCTAAACCTTCATATGTACGCATTCTGGAAACAGGCAATGGATAATATTGAGTACACACATACAAGCTGCTATCAAGGTATTGTTTGGCTTCTTCGTACCTTCTTTGCTGGAGGTAAATATCTGCCAAACTTGTCAAAGCGTTGGCTTTGCTTCCCCATTGTTCATATTTATGACTCGTATTTATATCAATCAAATACCGTTTTTCAGCCTCTTTAAAATCCCCTTTCAACATGTACAATGTGCCCATATTTCCATTCACAATACCAATCCAGGCCGTATCTTTGTGATTTTCGGCTTGAATAAGTGCTTTTTTTAGATAAAAACGGGCACTGTCTGTATCACCTATTTTACGTTTTAATAAACCAACTGAGTTTAAAGAATTAATCACTTGTCTTGCATCAGTTTCCTCGGTTGCATGCGCAATCACTTGTTTGAAATACTCAATAGATTCTTCGTAGCTTTGATCATCATAAAGATTGGAAGCAATGTGATATAAAACATTGGCTTTTTCGGCTTGAGAGCCTAGTTTTTCAAAACTAGCTTTGGCCTTGATATAACTGGAAAAAGCCTCTGGGTATAAGTTATTCTGTTGATAAATTTTCCCAATTGTTGTATACAACTTTCCCTCCCAATGTAGCATATCCCATTCTTGAGCTTCGGTAGCGAGCATTTCAAGTTTAGCAATTGCCTCTGTCCCTGGATTAACCTTTCTGCGTTGGGCAAGCGATTGAGCAATGGCCTGATTGATAGCTAAATAACGTTTGCGGTTTTTTCGATTACTACCTATTTCCTGAAATTTAATCAGCTGTTTCTGAAATGAAGCACTATCTAGTTTTCTGAGTAACGCTCTTTGTTTGCGAAGTAGGGTTTCAAGGGCTTTCTGATCTTGGGTTTTTGATAATTTCTTAAAATTAGCTTGAATTGTATTCTGGAGGGCCTGAGTACTTGTCTGAGGAGTAGACTGCGCAAATGTATGTAAACTACTAGTACATAGAAGGCAAAGGATCGTTTGTACAATTATTTTCAAGAGACGACACTGCATAATCCTCAGGTGATTAATTGGGTTTTATAAAAAAAGATTGGAACAGCCTGAATGTATTAATTCTACGGATAAAAAAAAACATCCACCAGTTTTAAGAAAACTGGTGGATGTGACGAATTAAAGTGATTGAATATTTGTGGTTAATTAGGGTTTATTTTTCATTATGATGTTCTGTGGTATTATTTTTTAGGGCTGGTAATGTTTCTAAATCTTCTTTTGATAGCATATTATAGCCCATCAGGCCAATATTAGTTAACTTTTGTTTTTGCTTTTCCATCGTTGAAAGAATTACTTTTTTTATAAACTATTCATCACACAATTATTATTTGTGCGGGTGTCGTTTGCAGGACGCGATGCGAATGTAAATGAAAAGAGTACTGAAGAAAAGCATAGAAGTGAAACACATGGTGAATTGCTCGTTTGCCATGGTGAAATCGCATACGACAATAATTTTTGTACGTATAACAAAGCTTATTAAGGATCAACAATTTAAAATATAAATTAGATAACGTTCAACATAAAAAGTTATCTTGTAAAATAATCAGGCATAATAAAAATAGAAGGGGAGATATGTTGATGAATGAAGCATACTTGGGGGAACAAGGACTTATGAAAAATCAAAGAAAAGTTTTAATAGTTAGCAGAGATGAAGGATTCCAGGGAAGCATTTCGGTAGTAAAACAAATTGCTAATAGTTTAGACTTGGTAATTATCAATAAGGTGAGTCGCTATGAGCAGGCGCTTAGAAGCATCCAACAGACCATGCCCGACTTGATCATTTGTGAAGCGAGTTTGGAGCAGGAAACGGATGGCATAGAGCTGATGCGATTAATTAATAAAATACATCCGATACCTGTATTTTTCATTTTGAATGAACACCAATCAAATCTGGTAGAGCAAACCAAAGAGTTTACTACTACTGGAGTGATACTGAAGCCTCTCAGTACCACACAATTAAAACTTAGTTTAAAGCTGTCTTTTACGAAAGTTGGTTTATTTATATGAGTTGATCAAGTTCTTTTTTAAAACTATCCGACACATTTAAAGTAGATTTGATTTCTTGCCTTTCTCGCTTATCAAGCTTTTCCGACATTTTATCCATGTCAATAAATACCTTTTTTTTATCATAGGCTTTGATGTAATCAGGGTTGACAGCCACACTACGATGGATTTGTTGGATACGGAACTTTTTGAGATCTGTAAGTACTGAGCCAAATTTTTGATTGATGTTATAAATTCTTTGGGTGGTTACCACGTTGCAGTGGTTGTTATCTGCTTCAATGTAAATAATGTCCTGATAGTCTACTTGGTAATAATTACCACGGCTTTTGAGGGTAATCTTATTTTTTTGCAAGTTTTGTATGATGTTTTTAAGATCGATGTCTAACTGTCTGGCCTGAGTCATAATCGTACTTTTTATCAGGTAACTCTCAGGGTTGGTGAGCAAGGCTCGATCTACGATTTTTTCTTCGGCATGCATTGTAAGATATATGATGGCTACTTGACCCATTGCTTTCAGAGCATTTGCTACATCAATACCATCTTTTTCGTTTTCTAAATTAATATCACACAATGCTACATGGGGAAAGGATTTTTTAGAAAGTTCTATCGCTTCGTCGTAAGAAGCGGCTACTCCCGACACCTGATATCCAAAACCTTGTACTAAGCTTTGGATATATTGTTGAATATCAGGGTCATCTTCTAAAATGAGAATGTTAAATTGTTTTTTTTCCTCTTTTGTCATAGTACGTATGGGCAGGGTTAAGTGCCAAAATACGAATTATAACCTTGTAGACAAAAAACCAAAAGCTGATATGATCTTTTAGGTGATAAAGTTGACAAAAGAAAAGTGTCTCTATTGTGACGCGTACACCAAGTTGAGTTGTGATTTTAAAAGTTTAGATTGTTTCAAACAAAGCTTGTATAGGCCTTCTAACTTTGGGTAACATTTGGGTATTATCGGCCGAATGGCGATAACCTATAGCTGCAATTACTGAAGCCTGAAGGCCCTTTTCGGGAAGCTTGAGTATGCGATCGTACGCGTTAGAATCAAAACCCTCCATAGGACACGCATCAATTTTTAGCTCAGCGCAAGCTGCCAACAAATTTCCTAATGCCAGATAAGTTTGGCACCTGAGCCAAGTATTCTTTTCATTACTATTTTTTTGATTAATGGAATTGATCATAAATTCTCCATAACTCTCTAATTGCTTAAGGGGTAAGTTTCGGGCATTGGCCATGTGTTGGAGGTATTCGTTCACATCTTTTGATTGAACATCACTATGATTACAAAATACCAATAGGTGTGAAGCATCAACAATTTGGGGTTGACCCCAGGAATGTTCTAATAAACGTTCACGAAGAGCAAGGTCATTGATAATCAGTACTTTATATAACTGTAACCCATAAGATGAAGCGGAAAGCTGAATGACTTTTTTGATTTTATCTAAATCGCCTTGAGATACTTTCTGCACTGGATCAAATTTTTTAGTGGCATATCGCCAACTTAAATGATTAATCAATTCCATATTTATAAGTCTTTTAATCTATAATTTTGTAGTACAAACTGCTGGGTAAATCCAATTTTCTCATACATTGCTTTGGCCATAGGAGAAGCCTGCAAAGTGGCCAAAGTAGCCCCTGTCTGAATGGCTTGGTTTAATACCAAATACATTGCCTGGGTGGCGAATCCTTTACCCCTCATTTTAGGTAAAATACCCAGGCTGTGTATACCTGCTACTTCTTCAGTAATATGTAAAATCACCGTTCCCACAATTTCATTTTGGTACCAAATCAACGAATAGGCTATTTGATCCCAACTTTCCTGCAATGTTTCTGGGCTTATGGTATAACCAAAACAAGCCTTAAACACATCGCTCCATTGTTTGGCTTCGGTCGGGTTGTACACTTTACGGAACTCCAACAAGGTGTTATGAACGAATGGTTGGGCGAGGGGCATACTCATTCCATATTGGTTAGCTATTAGCTCAAAACCTTGATTTGTGATAGAAGCATCAGTAATTGAGGAGTACTGACCAAAATGAGAAAATACAAGTGTTTCTTCGTGCTTTTGAATCACCTGCTGAATATTTTTAAGTAGTGACAAAGTCAAAGGTTGGTGAGACCATATCCGGTTTGGCCACTGGGAGTTTTTAACATACCCAAAACTAAATTCCTCTTGCTCAAAATAAGCATCAAACTTTTTGCTGGCAGTTTGCCACAGAGAAGTAAGGTTATGGAGATTCAGTTGAATAAGCTTTTCTTTAGTGAGTTGTGTTTCTGGAATCATGTTTCTTAGATTATTTAGTATTGATTAAAATAATGCCTAATAGCATGGCAATAACTCCTATCAGACGTCGAGTAGTAATAGGTTCTACTGGTAGGTTGAGCCAACCAAATGCCCCGGCAATGAGAGAAAAAAAGATTTGACCAAAAAGACCTAAGGTGATCATGCGGGCAATGCCCAACTGAGGGATAGTATAGAAGTATAATGAAATACCAGCCATACTAAAAAGCCCGCCTACAAACCACAAATGGGTGGGTACCTGCCGCAAGATATTTAATTGAATCTGTCCCTTTCCCAGCGTCAGGATTAGTATACTGCCAAAAAATGCACTGGCTACCGAAGTAGTAATGACCGCCAACACTGGTTGCTTGAGAAAAGTACTCAGTTGGGTGTTGAATCCAGCCTGTATGGCCAGAAATACGCCACCCATAAATGCCAAGGTGTATAATAAAATCAACTTCATAATGCAAAGTTGGGCAATACAAACCTTCTTGGCCTTTACATATGTTGAGGCGAACTATTTTTTCTGGTTTTTTTTGAGGTTTTTCCTGATACGACTCAGTTGAGTGGGAGTAATGCCTAAGTGCGAAGCAATGTAGTGTAAAGGGACTCGTTTCTCGATGTTAGGACGAGTGTGTATAAAGTCTACGTATCGAGATTTGGCTTCTTTCATCACAATTTCTATTTCACGCTTCTCTTTATCAATTACCCAGTTTTTCTCGAGGTAAGCAATGTAGAAGTTTTTCAAATCCTCGCGGCTGGCTATCAGTTGACGATATTGCTGGTAATTGAAACTAATGATTGTTACATCTTCTATAGCTTCCAGGGCAAAGTGAGAAGGGGTATTTTGTAAAGCTGATACCGTAGAGCCAACAAAATCGCTTTCCAAAAAAATATTTTTATGATAAGCATCTCCATTGGCATCTAAAAAATAAGCGACTATGATGCCTTCATAGAGCATATGAACCGATTTGGAAACTTGTCCAATTTGCAAGAGCAATTCATTTTTCTTTAAATGCTGTACTTGCGCAATTGTTTGTAATTGAACAAGTGTATCTTCCTCAATTGGAGAGTATTTGGAAATGACTGTTTTTATGAATTGGGCGTGCGTATTGGTGATCATATGAGATTTTGCCTTACTTACTTTTGCTAATTTTTGCCTCACTAATTTAGCTAATTTCACCTTTGAGAAAAGCCAGTTGTCCCAAAAACCAAATTTTGCCTTTATATTTACCCCAAAGTAATTTATAAAGATAAAAAGATGCCCCTTATCAATACTACTACCTACCAATCTCCCCGCTGGCTGATCAATAGACATTTGCAGACAGTTTATCCTCATATTTTTCGCTCGGTTAAGGGAGTACATTACCAACGAGAGCGAATTGATACACCAGATGGCGATTTTTTGGATTTAGATTGGTGGAAACCTGCTCAAAAACAGCCGAAACGTTTGGCGATCATTTCGCACGGGTTAGAAGGAAATACTCATCGAGCTTATATCAAAGGAATGGCAAGGGCTTTTTACCAAAACGATTGGGCAGCACTGGCTTGGAATCTGCGTGGCTGTAGCGGAGAAGACAATCGTTTGCTTCAGGCTTACCACAGTGGATTTACCGTAGATTTAGCGACTGTAGTCAATCATGTATTGGCCTCGAATGATTATGACGAAATTGTGCTGGTGGGTTTTAGCCTGGGTGGAAACTTAACTTTGAAATACTTAGGAGAACAAGGAGAAGCACTGGATTCCAAAATTACCCGAGGAGTTGCTTTGTCAACCCCAGTAGATTTGTCTTCTTGTGCAGTGGAGTTACATAAGCGCCATAACTTTGTGTATGCGCGAAGGTTTTTGAGATCGTTGAAGCAAAAAGTAAGGACGAAAATTGCTCAATTTCCTGGAGAATTAGACCAAGCCATCCTAAAGCACATGAAAACCCTCAATGACTTTGATGAGTTATACACGGCACCAGTCAATGGCTTTCAAAATGCCCAGGACTATTATACCAAAAGTAGTTCACGTTATTTCTTAGACACTATTGCTGTTCCTACCTTGATTATAAATGCCCAAAATGATACTTTTTTGGCACCTCCCTGTTACCCAACCGAACAAGTGGCTAAACTAGATAAAGTATTTTTAGAAATACCAGCTCAAGGCGGACATTGTGGATTTACTTCTGTACAGAAAGCAGGCTTGTATTGGTCGGAAAGTAGAACACTGGATTTTATGAATGGGGCATTGGAAATATAAAACGATCAATAAAAAATCCCGACCAAATGAATGATCGGGATTAATTTGCAAGTAACTGATAGCCAAAATTATGGACTATCGACTATTTGCTATGGTCTGATTGACTATTTCTTAAATGCGTAATAACGTTGGCCTGGATCGTTAGGGTAAAGCCCTCCAATGGTGATGAGTTTACCTTTTTCGGTAGAATTCAATGTTTGTTTAATATCATTTACCGATTTTACCTTGCGACCATTCACTTCGGTAATCACAAAACCTGGCTCAATCTCGGTGCGTGTGCGTAAAGTACCAGCGTTTAACTTGCTTACTTTTACTCCTCCATCAATGTCTAGTTGTTTCTTTTCTGCACTAGTCAATTCTTTGAATTCGGCACCCAAACTACTAAAAGTAGCCGCAGACTCTCTTTTTACAATTTTTTCGTTGCCGTCACGGTTTTTCAGTTTCACTGTCAAAGTCTTAATCTTACCATTGCGGCTTAGTTTTACTTCGGCTTTATCACCAGGACGCTTACGGCCAATTATTTCTAATAAATCAGGAGAACCTTTGATTTTTTTACCATCCATTTCAATGATTACGTCTCCTTCTTTAATACCAGCTGCTTCGGCAGAACCACCTTCTACTACTTTGCCTACATAAATACCTTCAGAGATATCTAAGCCTCGTTCTTTGGCTAATTGACGGTTGATTTCTCCAAATTGAATACCTAAAACGGCTCTTTGTACGGTTCCAAACTCTACCAAGTCTTTCATTACCTTGCGTACAATACTGGTAGGCACGGCAAACGAATATCCAGCAAATGAACCAGTGCGGGTAGCAATGGCAGTGTTTATACCAATCAACTCTCCTTTAGTATTGATCAAAGCCCCTCCGCTGTTACCAGGGTTTACAGCAGCATCGGTTTGGATGAACGACTCAATGGCTGATAAGTTACCAGCACCTCTTTGCAACATATTCAAGCTACGACCTTTGGCACTTACAATCCCTGCAGTTACAGTAGACTCCAAATTAAAAGGGTTTCCTACTGCCAATACCCATTCTCCTACTTTTACTTTGTCAGAATTGCCAAATACGATGGCTGGAAGATTTTTAGCGTTTATTTTCAATAATGCCAAATCGGTAGAAGGATCGGTACCAATAATGGTAGCGTCATAAGTCTTCTTATTGTTCAGAATTACCTCTACTTTGCTAGAGTTATCAATTACGTGGTTGTTGGTAACGATGTATCCATCTTTGGTCACGATTACCCCAGAACCTGAAGACTGGGCTGGACGGCTTCTGCGACGGAATCCTTCACCACCACCTCCACGGCCACCAAAAAACTCTCTGAAAAGGTCATCCATTCGTTGGTTACCACGACTGCTGCGGCGGTTAGCGCTTTGAGTAGCGATAATGTGTACTACCATGGGGGTGGCTTGGGCAGCGGCCTGGGTAAAGTCGGCAGGAGCATTAGAATTGCCTCCTTTGGCAAAACGTACTTGAGGAAGATTGCTGTCCTCACCTGCTTCTTGTAAAACAATTTCGTTGCGGTCAAATCCGGCGAGTTTATAAACGCCTAAAGTAACGCCACTTGCGAGTAATGCTACCAGAAGTAGCGATAGAAATCCTTTTTTGTTCATCATTGTGTTTCCTTTATTATTTTTAAGTTATATGTGTGACAAAATAAACTCAATATTCATCTACCATACGATCAACATATATAATTAGATTGTATAGTATCCAGTTTTTAACAAACTTTAACACGCCTTAACTTTACTTAAATAATGCTTTGTTAATAAATGCTATTAGTTAAGAGCGTTTTCTGACATAACGAATATAAAAAAGGAAAGCAGTAATTACCACTTTCCTTTCAAGATTAGACTATAAATTATGAAATATTGATGGTTTTAGAACCTGTTTCTTTAGCAACATCTTGCTTGGGTACTACAATATTGAGTACGCCATTTTCGTAACTAGCTGAAATTTCGCCTTGCTTTACATCTTTTGGTAAAGTAAACGAGCGAAGGAACGACTGATAGCTAAACTCCTGACGGGTGTATTTGCCCTTTTTCTCATCTTTTTCTTGAGACTCCTCCACATTTTCAGTTTTCTTTTCCGAAGCAATCGTCAATATGTTATTGTCCAGAGAAAGTTTAAAATCCTCTTTGTTTAACCCTGGAGCTGCAACCTCAATCTGATAGTCGCCTTCGTTGTCTTTTACATTTACTGCAGGTAATTGACTACCCTTCGCAAACCAATCATCTTCAAAGAAGTTGTTGACCCAGTTTGAGAATCTGGGATGAGAAATTTCAGGGAAAAATTGGTTACTATTCCATTTAATAAGTGACATAGTTTTTAGTGTTTTGTTGGTTTAAAAATCAAATTTATTCACCTATGATCAAGGGCTGTACCAATTGGTTTTTGGATGCCAAATGCTTGATTAATAAGTCATTATGTCGTGGTTTTGTTGAAAAATGTTATTTTAAGCTGACAAAATTTCTGGGTTTGACTTTTGCGCCTGTCAAAACGAATACACTGAGGAAGCTTGCCTGTGAAATATACTGAAATGATTATTTGCTAAATTTAAAAAAAAGAGTAGTTTGCAAAGCATACAATAAAGATTGTGTAATACTCTTCTGAGTGACCAATAAAAGAACGCCAACTATCCACATTAAAAAAACTGTTCTTTGAAATCCTTACCTTTTATTGCACTTATGTCCTCTTTGGAGGCATCTATTACCCTTTATTGCCTTTCCTTATTTTCTCAACAATTGTACAATGGCTGCTTTTCGTTTGCAAACAGCCTATCTCTGGTACGCTGTTACCAAAAATCTCTCTCAATAATTTCCAGACTTGACTTTGTCATCTCTATAAGGCTTACACATAGCCAATGAATGATCAAGGAAAATGACTGGGATTACTATGCGAAGATTTAAAATTGATTAACTGCTTGATTATCAGTGGTTAATGGATTTGTTGCTTGATTTTGTATTGCTTGTGTATTTTCAGGAATCACAGGGCAAGTCAAGCAATAGATATTTTACGAAAGATTGTGATGCCTATCCTGCAATTATAATATCCGAAAACACTCTAAACCTAAAATTATATGACTCAATCCAACACAAACTTCGATGTGATTGTCGTAGGTGGAGGAGCTATAGGACTAGCTACTGCCTATTACCTAAGTAAAAGAGGTGCCTCAACCCTGGTGCTTGAACAGTTCACCTTTCAAAATCAATTGGGAAGCTCAGCGGGCGTATCCCGGCAATTTAGAATTCCTTATCCTGATGAGTATATGGTACAAATGGCCTTGGACTCAATGCCTTATTGGGACGAACTGCAAACCCATACGAGTGCTACTTTATTGGATAAGGTAGGTACGCTATGGTTTGGCGATCCTACGGTACAATCTACCGAAGGAAACATTGCTGAAGCTATGAAATCTCTGGATGCGTTAGGGGTTCCTTATACCTCTCTAACAGCACAAGAAATTGAAAGCCAGTACCATTTTAAGAATATAGATCCGAACTATACGGGTTTATTTCAGGCCGATGGAGCCAGCATTGACTTTCGGGCAACCATCAAAACTCTCTATGATCAATGCCAGCAAAGCGAACACGTGACGCTACAACAAGAATCGCCTGTGATTAACATAGAGCAGACATCAGGAATATTTAAAGTGACGACCCCTAATGGGGTAGTACAAGCGGAGAAATTAGTTACTGTACCTGGGCCTTATGTGAATAGTGTGATCAACTTTTTAGGCTTCAACATTGATCAAATTATTTACTGGAATATGGCTTCGGCTTACTTTCGCAAAACTGATCCTACTATTCAATACCCAACTTGGTTTGTTTTTCAGAATGCCATTGGCGACAACGGAAATCAATTTTATGGTTTCCCGGAAGTAGGTTGGGATCACCCCGATTATATCCGGGTTGCGCCTGATTTTGTGATGGAAACAGTACCCGAACCCAATCAACGATCTTTGGTGCCCAATGAACAAGAACTGGCATATAATTCTGAATGGGTAAAAAATCACATGACAGGACTAGATCCCACACCTCATTTTATGTCTACCTGTTTAGTAGGGTTGAGTACCATTCCTAACAAAGAAACTTTGATTGATTTTGCCCCAGTATTTGTGCCCAACCACAAAAACATTGTAGTGTCTACCACGGGTTGGGTGGCAAAGTTTACCCCCTATTTGGGCAAAATACTCACCGATTTGGCCTTGGATGGTGAGACTGATATTGATCTGACACCTTTCAGGCTTGGTCATAAATATTTCAAAGCGTTTCAATTACCTAGTTTAAACACATACTAATTACAATTACATAACTACGATTATGAGTAAAGATATCACTTTAAATAATGGTCTTTCACCAGATTTGAAAGTAGAGGTAGCGGTAGTAGGTGCAGGTACTTCGGGTCTGTATACTGCTTATCGTTTGACAGAAGAAGGGAAGTATACCGGATCGCAACTTCAGGTATTTGATATGAACACCAAGATTGCCGGAAGGCTGGAATCGGTGATGATGCCTGGGATGAATTTCTGGGGAGAATTGGGTGGCATGCGGTATTTAACCTCACAGGAAATTATTACAACTTTGATAGAGGGGTATCCATTAACTGAACCCGATCTGAACAAAAGAACCAAAGTATTGAATTACCCACTGACTCCGATAGATTTTCCAATGGGAGATACCAGTAAATTGTTTATGTACTTGCGTAAACAACGCTTGATGCAAAACGCCTGGGAAGAAGCTCAAGACGAGGGGAATGTACTGGAAACGCGCTATTACTTGAATGATGATGACAAAGGATACAGTGCCGATCAATTGTTTAACAAACTCATGTACGATGTAATGATGGCTGATCCTTGGTTTGTACAAAACTATGGTTCTAAAGTAGCTAATCCTTCTAAGTATGACTATGAGTTTAGGCTGACCAGTGAAGATTGGGACAATGTAAAACTGAACCTTAAGTATCATTTCTCAGGCTCGCCTTACAACCTGCGCAAAGTCAATGACATTGGTTTTTGGAACTTGATCAAAGATCAGGTGTCACAAGAGGGTTACGACTTTTTGGCCAATGCAGGAGGGTATTACTCCAATACCATCAACTGGAACGCAGCCGAGGCATTTCCTTATATGATTGGAGACTTTTCGGCCGATGCTAAGTATAAAACTATTCAAGAAGGATTTGATAGCATTGCGTACGCCTTGGCCAGTACCTATTTACAGCAATCAGGAGCTTGTATTTGGTCCGAAAATAAACTGGTTACATTTACTAATCAGCATCCTCAACAAGCGACTCATAAGTACGAACTTACTTTCTTGAATATTCCCCAAAATCAGGAGTGGAAGGTATACGCTAATGCGATTGTGCTCGGAATGCCTCGCCGCTCGTTGGAATTGATAGATCAGGAAAACTTTTTCTTCAACGTCAATGAGAATGCGGAGTTTACTCATAATAGAAAAGCGGTAATCAAAGAGCCTGCTTATAAAATTCTTATGGGTTTTGAGCGCCCTTGGTGGAAAGACATTGGAATTGATTCGGGCCATTCAATCACCGACTTGCCGATGCGCCAATGCTACTATTTTGGTACCGATCCTGACAATAACAATTCTATGTTGTTGGGTAGCTATGGTGATATGAGCACTGCTTCTTTTTGGAAGGCGCTGTCAGACGATAAGTTGTTATTTGCAGTTAAAGGCATCAAGTCGGCTTCCTTTACTGAGCTGGCAGAACTGAATGATGTACAAGCTACCAGAATGATGGTAGATGAGGTAATGAATCAATTGAGGGAGCTGCATGGCGATGTGGTAGATATTCCAGATCCTTATGTGACTTGGTTTAAAGACTGGACTGATGATCCGTTTGGGGCTGGATATCACGCCTGGAAAGCGGGATATGCCATCAACGAAGTGATGCCCTATATGCGTCAACCTTTACCTTCAGACAATATTCATATCGTTGGTGAAGCCTACTCAGATAAGCAAGGTTGGGTAGAGGGCGCTTTTTGCGTTGCTGAAAAAATGTTACAAGAGCATTTTGGCCTCAATCGCCCCAGTTGGTTATCTACAGACTACTACTTGGGTTGGTAGTGCTGTATTCTATATGAATGAAGCCTGTTCTTTAAGCAAAGAGCAGGCTTTTTTTGTTTATGAGGATTTTCAACAAATACTCTTTTATATTGCACTACCTATGAAGACTTAAAAAATTGCAATATGTCCGATAAACTAATATTTCCCCCTGATTATATAGAAGTACAAGATACCCCCGTAGTATTTTTAGCAGGGCCTATCCAGGGAGCGCCCGAATGGCAAACGGAGGCCACCAAGATTTTACAAAAATTAGCGCCTGAGATTTACATTGCCTCTCCCCGTAAAAAATACCTGGATGGTCAATTTGTATATGCAGAGCAAGTAGATTGGGAAACCCATTATTTAAACCAAGCTGCCAAAAATGGAGTGGTAATGTTTTGGTTGGCCAAAGAAGAAACTCATTATCCAGAAAGAGCCTATGCCCAAACTTCCAGGTTTGAGCTGGGAGAGTGGAAAGTAAAACACGAAAGAGATGGTGCAAAACTAGTAGTGGGTATTGAAAAAGGCTTTACCAACGAACGTTACATTCGCCGAAGATTGGGGCAGGATTGTCCAAAGGTGGTGATTTGTGAAACATTAGAAGCTACTTGCCAGCAAGTAATACAGGAGCTATAGGATGAATAAAAATCAACGAGTACAAATTGATTGTACCCGTTGATTGAGTTAAGAATGATTTATTCAAATTTTTACTTTTTTACCACTCGAACCATTCTTTTTTGATCTTTGGATACGATCTGTAGCAAATAAGAACCAGAATTCACACCCTGTAGCAAAGAGTTGATTTGTAATAAATGATATCCTTTGTGTAAATATTGTGGCGATAGAGTTTTCACCTGTTTGCCTTGTAGAGTATAAAGCGAAATTTGCACGTTGCCTGCTTTTGCCTGCTCAATGCTTAGGTTGGCCTCCCCAATGATGGGGTTAGGAAACACCTTGAGCGATTCTCCTATCTGAGCAGTTACTCTGCTACTGGCCCCAGTGTAGGTTACATCCAGGTTGCCTGGTATCGACCAATTGCCTGCGGCATCTCTTACCATACTTTTGATTTTTCCATCGCGTCGGCGCAAATCATCGTTAGAAGCACTCCCAGCGGTGATTACCACACTACTATTGGTGCGGTATTTATAGACCTTCAGGTCGTCAAATTCTACAATGGTTTGGTTGGTGCGTAACGAAATAGCATTTCCCGATTTAATAGGGGAGCTATCGGTCCATTTGAGCAAAGATTTGTTATTGCGGAAGATTTCCAGGACGCCAAAACCTGGGCTGTAGGTAATCTTATAACTGGCCCAATTGTTATCCAGTGGCGCATCGGCAATGGCTCTGAAATTGAGCACATTGTTGATGGTTTCATAAATGCGTACTTTGTTGTCTTCGACACTAAACCAAATTAAATAAGAATTTCCCCTTTGTGCCTGATTGCCATTGTCAGACATAATGTGCAAGCCAAATTTTCTGGGGCCTGAGGTAGAAAATACTTTGGCCGAAAATTCATAAAGTTGAGGCAAACCTGAGTTTTGCGCCAAATAAGTACTCAATTGGGTATTATCTGAGGAAGTATTAGATTGCCTTAAATGGGCTTGATTGATACTCCAGGTGCCATTTCCCTGATTGTAGAAAGTGTTTAATACCCCGAAATTATCATTGAAAAATCCACGGTTTCGGTTGGCCAGCCATTGGCTTCCGTATTTTTCTAATACCTGATAGTAGGTGCGGGTTACGGCTACGTTATCGTTATCTGTGAAGTTGACAGTAAAATCTCCTGCTTGCGTATTACCTCCTACTGCGCTAATGCTGGTAGTAGGTGCTTGAGTGTCGCCACTTGGTGGGGGAGGAGGTGTGGTGCCATTGTTAGAACGATAACGATAATCTTGACGGGGTTGCCCAATACCCGCAAAACTGCCAGGAATAGAAGCTCCTCGGTCGGGGCCTCTCCATTCAAAGTGAATATGGTCTCCAGAAGAACCTCCAGTAGTTCCTTCCAAGGCCACAACTTGTCCACGACTAACGGTTTGCCCTGTACTGACAAGGTTTACTTTGTTGTGGGCATAATAGGTATGTTTACCATCACTGTGACGAATAATCACTAAACGACCATATCCACTGGTAAGGCTACCACTAATGCCCGAAAAAACTACCGTACCACTGGCCGCAGCTCTTACATTCTGATCACTGGATAGTGAGGTAGCAAAATCGACCGCGGGGTAGCTATGTTGCTGAATACCCGTAAAGGCAAAGCAACGACCTTCGTGAGTATGGCTACCCGATGGGCCAGGTGTTCCGTGACGAGATACGCACAAACTAGTGCCTGCATCCCAGGGTAAATAATAATCCACGGCGTTTACCCGTTGATTGCTGTGAGCAGTGTTTTGAGGTACGTTTTGTACTTGGGTTTGCCAGCCATTGACCGTGAGCATTGTACCCTTGTCTTGTACCAATGTTTGGTAAACTTGTGTATTGAGGTCATAAGTAAACACCATATCGGTATGGCCATGGAGTATGTCAAAGTGTTCGTCTAGCGAACCAGTAAAAATGAGTTTTTGCCGATCTTGAGAAAGCAAAGGAGTTTTCATGTACTTTCGATTCATGGGTAGTTTTTTCCACTGGTTAGTCGTCAGGTTGAGCGACCAAATACCCTCGTGTTCATCGGCATTGTCTAGATAAAAGCCTTCCAGGTAAAGTATGTTTTTTTGAGTAGACCACCCAACTGGCTTGAAAGCCATCGTTTTACGATCCTGATTGGTACTGTACAACAATTCTTTTTTATGATTCGCTTTTTTGTTGAAAAGCACCAACTTAAATGCAGGGCCTAGTTGTTGAATTTCTATATATACCCACTGGTTGGCATCGTGTGGGTTTTTTAAGGCTGTTCCAAAATCAAACCCCAGAGAAGCTGTTAGACCTACAGCAACTTTTCGGGGATCTTTAGTCATTTCATCTAACGGAAAATGCTGCCAGGTAGCAAAGTTTCTAGTCATTCTCTGGTGATTTAATGGTTTGAAACCTTGCTGGGGCGACCATTGAAAGCGTTGGTTATTTTTAGAAATAATGAGTTGGGCGTAGGTTTGGAATGCCCCTAACAGGAGCCAAATTCCAAATAATGCTTGTATGATTCTCATATTTTTTAAGCTTTAAGACATACTAATAGACATTCTCGGTTTGTAAGGGTACAAACTAAGGGAGTACAGATAACTTGGATCAAAATGTCTATTAGTATGGGTTTGGGTAAGTGATGTTATTGTTTGACAAATCTCAATACTTTGAGAGATGACTTAGTGAGTATGCGAAGGAAATAAACTCCTGGATCGAGCCCTTCAAGAGCGCGAGTTAAATCTATTCTATGATACCCCTTCGTCAGGTATTGTTGAGGTAAGATTTTTAATTCCCTGCCCTGCATATCATAGACGATTATTTGTAGATTACCAGCTGTTTCCTGAGCAATGCTTAGATTGGCTTCTCCAATAATAGGGTTAGGGTATACCTTGAGTGTTTCTTCTACCTGAGCAGTTACTCTACTGCTGGCTCCAGTGTAAGTTATGTCTAGATTACCCGGTGCCGACCAGTTGCCTGCCGCATCTCGAACCATACTCTTGATTTTACCATCTCTGCGACGCAAATCGTCATTAGAAGCACTACCTGTAGTAATAATAACACTATTATCAACCCGGAATTTATACACTTTGAGGTCGTCAAATTCTACAATGGTTTGGTTGGTACGAAACGAAATGGCATTTCCTGATTTTATAGGTGTACTATCGGTCCAACGTAGCAAAGATTTGTTGTTGCGAAAGATTTCCATCACACCAAAACCCGGACTATAGGTGATTTTATAACTGGCCCAATTGTTATCCAGTGGCGCATCGGCAATGGCTCTGAAATTGAGTACGTTATTGACAGTCTCATAAATACGCACTTTATTATCTTCGCCACTAAACCAAATGAGGTAGGAGTTACCTCGTTGATCCTGATTGCCATTGTCAGACATAATGTGTAGACCAAATTTTCTGGGGCCTGAGGTAGAAAATACCTTGGCCGAAAACTCGTACAATTGAGGTAGCCCTGAGTTTTGTGCCAGATAAGTACTCAAGCGAGTATTGCTCGAGGTAGTATTAGCTTGCCGTAAATGAGCTTGGTTGATGCTCCAGGTGCCATCTCCTTGATTATAAAAGGTATTCAATACTCCGAAATTGTCATTGAAAAATCCACGATTTCGGTTGGCCAACCACTGGCTGCCATATTTTTCTAATACCTGATAAAAAGTACGGGTCACGCCCACGTTGTCGTTATCGGTAAAGTTGACTGTGAAGTCCCCAGCTTGGGTATTGCCACCTACTGCGCTTATGCTGGTAGTTGGAGCTTCAGTATCAGAGGAGCCTCCTCCGCCACCGCCGCTACCACCACAGCCATTGTTAACCGCATCGTTTATTTTACTTTTAATAGAGCCTATAATACCAAAAAATGCGTCTCCCGGGCAAGAAGAACACCCAAGTCCTTCGCGGTGGCCAATGATTTGGTTCATTTGCCCGTTGACACCATAGTGGTAAGCACGACCCAATGGCGCGATTCCTTCTTTTGTAGCTTTCCAGGTGAGAAGTTTAATCAAACTAGCTTGAGCAGCCGCTGAAGGTTTTATAAAAGTATAGTTACCAAGTATACAAACTCCCATAGTATTTCGGTTGCGAGAGCACCAGTGAGCTCCTACGATATTGTCTCCGCCAGCACGTCCTTCGTAGATTACACCATTGGGATCAATTAAGAAATTATAGCCGATATCAGAGTACCCACTACTATTCATATGGAAGTTCTGCACTGCTTTTACCCGAGCAGCCCAGTTGCTTGACGAGTTGGAACCCAATTCGTGGTGAATAACTAAATGAGTCACCTTAGAGGTAGAAAAACTGGCGTTAGGTGTTCTGGCCCCCCACTGGCTTCTGGTCACTATAGAAGGCTTGCTACACCCTGCTTTGGTACGGGCATTGGTTCGTTGGTTTTCCAAGACTACTTTCTTTACTTCGTCAGACTCTCCTGGACTGTATTGTTCACTTTTGATTTTGGTGATTATAATGTTATTGGGGGTTTCCTGATTGGTAGTGATTTTGTACTGTAAGTATTTAGTTTTTACGTCAAAGTACTCTACCTGGGATGCCAAGAAAGCTTCTCCTTCTGCTATTGCGTGACTGTCAAACTCAGTAAGTTTCCAAAGTGACCATTCCTTCCCATCTTGAGAGGTGCGTATACTCAGCTCGAAGTACTCATCATCGATGTTTTTACCGTGAATGGCTAGATAAGCACTGATAAAAGGTTTCGGTTTTTTAATCTTGATTTTTGTTACTGGTAGTAAAATCTCAGCAGTTTGTGTTGAATTACTTAATGAAAACCCTTTAGCTTTCTGCCGTAGTATGTGTTGGGTCTTGATGCCTTTTATGGGAACTGTAAAATTAAATGTTTGGGTGTTACGACCTTCTCCTGGAAGCGTCGTTTTTTGTTGAGCAAAGGTCAGGTGGTTGATGCACATCAATGCACATAACAGCCCTAACCAATGGGTGTTGCTTAATTGTTTCATTGTGGTGTGTTAAGGTTTGAGTAAATAAGTGTATAAATTGTAAATGGTGACTTGCAGTCAGTTTATCTGCCTAAGCTTAGTTATCAAAAGGGTTTAGTTTTCAGTGCAGGTAATTGACAGCTATAAGAAACCAGCATCATACATCTCGATAATTGCAGGAAAGAGGTTTGAAATTAATAATCGATGGTCTACTTCCTTTGGGTATAGGCCTTGTATTGGATATACCTTTGAGAAGAAGTGGGTGAGCATCATCAGGCTGGAAGCCTATACCACCTGACATAGAGAGAAATTACGCTTTAAGGGATTGAGTAATTTACCTATAGCAAGGAGATACTAACAAAAACGATTATTTAATAAACAGTTCTGCTCCTGAAACGCCTGAGATGTTTTGATCCTGCAAAACAAGCGCTTCGGTGAAAAATGAAGGTTTTTATAAGGAGATTCTATAGGGACAAGTAAAGCATTCTATAGGGACAACATTTACAAAAACCCTTTTTAGATGTTTATATGCTATTTTGAGAATGGCCGAAGTGAAGCTAGTGTAAGAAATGGGTAGGCAGGTTTCCAGAAAATTCTCATCAGATAAACCTGCCTTATGTTGTACTAAAATGCTAAAAATTTATCAGGTATTCGTTGAGGTTAACGTTACCCAAGTCAAGTTTTTTACGCAAGCGAGAACGTGCTTTGTTGGCACTTTCTGGGGTAATGTTGAGGATGAGTGCGAGTTCTTTAGTATTAAAATTAAGCCTTAACAAGGCACATAACTTCGTTTCGTTGGCCGTAAGGCTTGGGTAGGCTTTTTTGAGTTTTATATAAAATTCGGGATGAGCCATTTCAAACGTTTGGGTAAATTTTTCCCATTCCTCGTTTTTATTTAGTTCCTGGTCGATACGTTTGGTGATTTTACTCAATTTATCAACCACATAATCCTTTGGTGCTTCTTTGATTGTTTCGGTCTCTTGTTTAATCGTTTGTAGTAATTCTCTTTTTTGCACCATATAAAGGGCTTGTTTAGTAAGCTCATGGTTTTGCTGCTCAAGGGTTTTTTGCAAGTTTTGTTTTTCTGATTCATCCGCTTCCAAACGATCCTGTAATACCTGCTCTTCTAGCCTTTTCCGATGGAGTTGCTCTTGTAGTAGCCGCTTTTGTGCTTCTTTGATTTTAGCTGATTTACCTCGAGTACTCATTTGCCATCCAATCAACAAAATTGCCAAACTGCCCCCTATAATTAGCCACATGATTACCTGGCGACTGTTTTTGTTTTTCTGGGCCAGTAATGCCGCTTCCTGATTTTTGAGCTGGAGAGCTTGTTCTTTCTCTTTGAGATGGTATTTAATGCGTAATACTTCCAGACGTCGTTGGTCAGATTCTTTGTCCAGGCTATCGCTCAGCGCCTGATATTGTTGATAATGAGTAAATGCCCTCAAGTAGTTTTGTTGGATAGAGTCTAACCTGTATTGATTAAAATAGCTTTTTCTCAGCATCCCTTTAGACTGAATGGTTTGAGCAATTTTTTTGGTGATCAGCGTGTATTTTTGAGACGAATCGAGTTGATTTATTTTGAAATAGGCTTGGGCAAGCGAGTTGGCCGAAGCGGCTAACTGTTCCTGAAACTGGGTTTTAACGAAAGAGTTATATGAAGAAGTGTATTTCTTTAAAGCCTGATTGTATTTGGCCTGATCCAGATAAATATCTCCCAAGTGCCGTAGTATGCCTCCTTTGTAAGGATCAAGGTTTGCATCTTCAAATTGACTGAGTATTCTTTGGTATGTTTTCTCAGATTCCCGATAGGCCTTCATGACATACTTTAGATAGGCTAAACTGATGAGAATATCCATTTCTAAACGTTTATTCTTGGTTTTTTGGGCAATAGTCAAGGCTTGGTTATAATGCTTTTGTGCTTCCTGGTATTTTTTCTTTGCCAGATACAAGTGCCCCATATTATTCAAGGCATCAGTAATCATTTCATCGTTTTGTACCTGCTTGCCCATATCCAAGGCATCCTGATATAAACGCAGCGCCTCAGAATATTCACCTTGTTTTTCAAAGATAATCCCGCGATTGTTGGATAATACACTTTGGGCGTATTGGTCATTGATTTTCTGTGCAAGCTTTAGCGCTTTTTGGTTATAACTCAAGGCTATCTCCATTTTACCCATGGCGGTATAGAGCTGCCCTAAATTACCATATCCTGAGAGTTGTTGTTTTGGAGTACCGTATTTCTTATAATATTCCAGAGATTTTCGGTAATACTTGCTGGCGTTGGATAGATTACCCATAAAATCATAAGAAATACCGATATTATTCCAGAGTTGAGCCTTCATAAGGCGATTGTCTTTTCGTTGCTTTGTGGTGAGGTCTTGTTTGCCTTCTTTGGCATTACAAACCAAGGCTTTTTGATACTGCTGAATGGCTTGGCTTTCCTTACCCAACAAGCTTAATCGGTATCCTAATAAATGATAGCATTCGGTTTGTCCAGAAAGCGCCTGGTGCTGTTGATATATTCTTAAGGCAGCTTTTATACTTACCAATGCTTTATCGAGATGTTGTAAATCTATTTGTAAGGTAGCCAATGTAACATGACTTTGTGCCACTTCCAGAGGTAGCCGATGCTGTTGACTCAACCTTAAGGCTTTTTGGGCATAGCCGATACCGTCCTTGGGTTGATTTTTAACATAGGCCAATCCAATTTTATTAAGTATTTGAATTTCTTGTTTGTGAGAAGAGGCTTTGATCAGTACTTGTTGTAAACTATCTATGGTCTTACTTTGAGTGTACGTTTTTAAAAAGCAGGCAATTAAAACTAAGGTTAAAGCGATTTTCTTCATAATATAATAGGGCTTGACTCTATCCCGTAGCATAGGCTTTATAGAAAAGGAGAATTGCTCAATATGTTAGATAGAGATTGGGTTAGTAAATAATATAATTAACTTAGATAAATGGTGAAACTGGATCAATAAATGAGTCGCTCAAAAAGTATGAGTATTAGTAGATGGTGCGAGAACACCTGATGCCTGATGGGAGAGTAGAATAACTATAAAAACGAACCTTATTGGTTTGAGCTTAAGATTTATTGATTAGTATTCAGTTTTGTGTAATATGATTTAGATAATTGATTCAAAATTTACCATAAATTTTGGAATGACCAAATCAATTGATCTTATGAAAGTGTCACGCAGGGTAAAAAAATATCAAATGGAGCGGAAAGGTATGATAAGTAGCTAGATTCAAGAGTATGTCTAGCTACTTTTAGTGAGGGTATGTATATTTTTTTAATGTACCGATTTTAGTTTGGGTTGATGAGCTAACCAATTTTTGGCCAGTAATTCATCCTCAAAAGCTTCAATAATGAGTTCTTCGCTTTGATACATGGTTTGAGAGCGACGTTTGATGTTTTCAGCCGCAAACTTTCCAAATATTTCGTTTCTGGGAACTACCTGTACATGATACAAGCGTTCATGGTTGATATGCTTGACCATCCCCGAGAATAAATTCTCGATGACCCATTTTTGTCCCTCAGGAGAAACCACCCCAATCTTACGGGTATCTACAAAAAAACGGTTAGTTTGTAATGTTTTGAAAATATCTAACACCTTTTGGTTGATGTGAATAAATTCTTCCAGAGGAGCTACATCTTTGAAAATCAGGGAAATGGCATCTAATTCTGTATCATAGAATACTTCGGCATATTGGTTTGAAAATTTGCTCATTGTTGGTTGGTTAAGTTTATAACATCATACTCTACATGTAACTGTCAAAAGGGTAGCAGGGTTATCTTATTTTTGAAAAACCGTATTCCCATGTACAATCGTACGTAGTATCTTGATGTTACGCAGGCTGGCCTTATCTACTTTAAGCGGATTTTGATCTAATACCACAAAATCGCCATACTTTCCTTTTTTGATAGAACCAATCTTGTTTTCCATTTTAACTTGCCAGGCAGCATTAATGGTCATTGTTTGTAAGGCTTGCCATACAGTAATCATTTCCTGAGGGCCAATGGCTTCACCTTCTTTGGTTTTTCGGTTTACGGCGGTAGCCATCAGGCTAAAAGGGTCACTATCATACATAGGCTGATCCGCATGTAGCGATGGGTTTACTTGATTTTTGAAAGCAGTATTGGCCTTTAAAATTCTATTGGCTCTCTCTATTCCTAAAATGTCATTTTTGAGGGCATCACCATAATAGTAAATAAAGTTGATATGAAAACTTGGCGTCATATTAAGCGTATTCATACGCTTGAGGTTTTGTTCATTGAGTAACATGCAATGCTCTAAACGATGCCGGAACTCTTTGACAGTAGCTTTTTTATTGGCAGTTTCGTAGGCCCATAATACATCGTCAATGGCCTGGTCTCCGTGGGCATGAGTGGCTATTTGCCAACCTTTTTTCTGAAGATTTTCAATGATTTTTACCATTTGGGTAGGTCTAATCAAATACTTTCCCCGGTGTCCAGAATTGATGCGAATGCTTTCCCTGGTGAGGCGAGACATGAAGTATGGTTTACGCATATACATAGAGCCAGCCAGAGGGGAACCATCATACCAATATTTCACTCCTACAATTTTGAAAAAATCGTCCCCATTTTGAGGAGAATCAGGGAGTAAATGTTGGGCATCGTGGCGCACATACACAAAATGCCGTACAGCTGGTTTGCGGTCTGGAAAAATATTTAGTGTTGCAAGCCCCTGGCCAAAAAGGGTTGGTTTTTCACTAGAAAAATGCTCACATAGCTTAATGATATTTTTTTTAAAAGTCGTTAAGCCAGTTGTTACAATAGTTGTATTACCAGCTTTGGCGTAGTTATCCATAACCATTGCTAAGTTTTTAATGAGCTTTTTTTGGCCAATTTCTTCAAAGATACGTGTTTTGAAAGCTGTCATCGCGGCCTGCTCTACAATCATTCCTGTAAGTTTGCCTTGAGCATCTTTTTCATAAAAACTGGTTTTGGAGGGATCTTTAGTTTGTGCTGTAACTCCTACTGCTTTAAAAGCCAGAGAGTTGGCCCAATAGTTATGGAGGGTTTGGGCAAAAATGAACAGAGGATTATTGGGGGCAATAGAATCTAACTTGGAGATATGAGGTGAGGCGAGATTTTTGGTCAAAATAGGGTCTAAACCTCGACAAAATACCCATGTTCCTGGCTCAAACTTTCTTACTTCTTTGGCCAAATGTGCCCAAACTTCTTCGGGTGATTTATGAGTAAAGCCACTCACATCTACCATATCTATCAACAAGGCCGATACCAATGGATGGGTATGAGGATCAATAAAACCCGGCATCAAAGTTTTACCTTGCAGATCAATCATTTCAGTATTACTTTCCTTGAGCTGCATTACATCTGCCTTGCTACCTACCATCTGTATTACGCCATCTTTTACAAAAATAGCTTCTGGCTTGTCTGCCTGGTTTTCCATCGTAATGATGGTGCCATTGTAAATAATAAGCGAAGAGGTCTTGCTAAAGTCTTGTATGAGGTAAAAATACCCTCCAACAATAAGCACAATTAAGAACAGCAGAACGTAGCGTAGCTTTTTCATATAAAGAAGATTATTTGATAAATATTCAATATAGTGATTTTTGGGAAATGAAAAATTAGAGAGGTGTAATGATTTTCCATAGAACTGTCCATCACGATAGATAAAAGCGGTATATATGAATAAGAAGTTTTAACTTTCAGCATAAATCAACATAATCTAAACTCTTTTTATTAAGATGAGAATATTATCACTAATGTGCGCTTTGGTATTTATAGGTTTTTGTGCTCAAGCTCAAACCAAAGCAGTCACCGAAACTGGCGATGAGGTATTATTATTTGATGATGGTACCTGGAAATATGTCAAGGATTCAGTGTATGTCAAGAAAGAAATTTCAATGAATCCAAAGAAGTTCGTAAAAAGTGCTTCTGCTACTTTTTTGTTGAAAAGTAAGAAAGCGAATACAGGAGTTTGGTTGAACCCTAAGAAATGGAGTTTTGAAAAATCGGTTACTAACGAAGCAGCAGAATATAATTTAAACTTAAGAGGAGGAGATTTATACGGGCTGATGATTAATGAAAGATTATCTGTGCCCTTGGAAACGCTCAAGCTAGTAGCCGTTGAAAATGCCAAAAGAGTTGCGACAAATTTTAAGTTGCTCAAAGAAGAATACAGAATGGTAAACGGGAAGAAAGTAATATTTCTTGAGATGGAAGGCGTTTTACAAGGATTAAAGTTTGTCTACAATGGCTATTATTATTCCAGTAAAAAAGGATCAACCCAATTGCTGGTTTATACTTCGAGAGAGTTGTACAAAGAGTACCAAAACGATATTGCGGAATTTCTTAATGGATTAGTCGAACTTGAATAAAAGCTTAAAACCCTCTCAGCAACCTTTGTTCTGAGAGGGTTTACGTTTATTAAGCCCGTCGCTGTGCTTTTTCCCACACCACACTTTGCTGCCCTTTGAGGTAGCGCCAAAAGCCTAAAAATACCGATAGGTTCATTACCACAAAGTAATAAGGCACAAACAAACCCTTGATTTTGAATGACCTATTACGCACTTGCCAACCTCCAAAGGCTAAAATATAAAAGCCAATTTGTAGCACCCAAAACGCTGAAAATAATGCTGAAGAAGAGAAGGCCAGCCAACCATTGGCAACAAAAGCCAATACCAGCGCCAACGGGGCCAAAGTCCAGCGCAGCACTCGGTGCGACACATACTGAAAACTCAGCCAACCATAACGTACAATATTGAGCAAGGGCAATAACCATAAGATAGATTGAATACCTCCCGCGCAAATTCTGATTTTTCGCTTAAATTCTTCCTTTACCGAACTAGAGGGCGTTTCCCAAGCCTGCGCTTCAGGTTCATATTTTACCAGATAACCTTTTTGCGCTACCCGCATCGAGAGCATAAAGTCGTCTAGTATGGCATTGTTGGGGACTTCTTCGTACAAACTGGTGCGCAACGAAAAAAGCTCTCCAGCAGCACCCACTACCGAATGAAAGGCAGAGTCCATACGCTTAAGCCAGGATTCGTACCGCCAATAAATACCTTCTCCTGCACCATTGGCACTTTCTTCGGCTTTGAGTTTGATTCGTTTTTCACCCGCTACTGCGCCCACTTTTGGATCCTGGTAGTGCTTTACCAAATGCAACAAAGCACCTGGGTTGAGGGTCGTATTGGCGTCTGAAAATACCACAATGTCGGAGTGAATGCATTTCATCGTACGGTGCATGGCATGTATTTTCCCTTTACGACCAGCTTTGTGCAGCAAACGTACGTCAGGGTACTGGCGTACGATGTCTGGAGTAAGGTCATTGGAACCATCGGTGACTACTACGATGTCTAGTTTTTTGGCAGGATAGTGTAACCCCAAAGAGTTGATAATCTTCTCACGAATGTAGTTTTCTTCGTTATAGGCAGGTATTACTAAGGATACAGAAGGGAAATTGTCCATTAGTTTTACCTCTTTTTTTCCTTGTAGTCGGGTTTTTATTTTTACTAAAATCGCCATAACTGCTCCATACCCAAGGTAGGTGTAGAACAAAAGTCCTACACTTAGCCAAAATAAAATAATCATTATGTTTTCCATTGTGTTAAAAATTGTTGTTGGTTAATCAAATAGCTTCTTGTTGAATGATTGCATGGTTTTATTATTATTCTATTCTTGATTTGCTTTCCAAACCATATAAAAACCGCTACTCCAGCCCACGGGGAGCTTATCGGCTACCTGGCAATCGAAGCGTTGAAGGGCTTTCCAGCGCTTGGTCAAAAACGACAAGGGAAATACGGCTTCTATGAAATTGGCTGCTTTCCAGGTCTTGATCTCAAATCCTTCTGCTTTGGCCAGTTTTCGCAAAGCTCTCTTCGAGAAAAACTGTACATGCTGTAAATCTTCGGCCAGCGATTGAGTCGTCGTATTTTGGTAGCCCAACCTGGCTTTTATTCGGGTGAGTAGCGACCAAAGCTTGGGTTGGTGAGCGTATAACCATTGCACCGGGCGTGTAACCAAACGTTCGCGAGGACCTTTGCCATTGGGTACAGTTACTACCAACACTCCATTGGGAGTAAGCAGCTTGCGTATTTCCTGCAATAATTTTTCAGGGTGCTGGAGATGCTCCAGTACTTCACTGCATACAATGGCATCATACTTTTTACCATCGGCAATCAAAGTGTTCACGTCTTTTACCGCAAAAAACACGTTGGGGTAGGGGTTTCGTTTTTGGGCATAAAAAATGGCTTTGGGGCTAATATCAACTCCCAATACTTCACAACCGTTAGCACCCAAAGCCAGGCTCATATTGCCATTGCCACAACCTACATCTAAAATTTTTGCATCTTTGCTCGTATGTTCTGCTACCTGTGTTACAATGAAATTCATTCTTTTTAAATCCTCTGCTTGAGTATATTCTACCATAGCCGAAGATTGCTTGATGGCGGCAAAATTATGCTGATCAATGGCTTGGTAGGTAAAATCTCCCCATTGATCCAACAATGCTACAATACTGCTTTGGTCAGAAATGGTAGCTTCAATGATGATCATTAACTGAGGACAGTTTTTGATGAATTCTTCGGCCCCTTTCAGCACTTCACCCTCCATACCTTCTACATCTAGCTTCATGAGTACCCGATCGTTATTATTGAGCGGCAGTTTAGGAAGCGCACCATCTAATGATTGAATTGTACCAAAGTTTTCGTCATCGACTTGAGTTGGTTTAAATTCCCTCAATACTTTACTAGCGCCTTTGTTATGAGGACGTACTTCAAAATTGACTGTTTCTTGGTGAGAGCCCAGGCCCCAGGGAAAACTGTGTACTTTTCCTTTTACTTTATTGAGTGCCAGATTTTTTTGTAATACTTTATAATTGGCAGGCACTGGCTCAAAAGTCAAACATTTGTAACCCTGTCCAGCCATCCAAATCGAATAATCTCCAATACAAGCCCCCACATCTAGGAAAGTGTCATAATTGGATAAATTCTTTCGGATAAACTTTTTCACCTTACGCTCATAGTTGTAGTTGGCGTACATAAAATCAGTGGTGTTTTTGCGACAAGCAAAGGTGCCCATACGAGAATGTACCAGGCGATCTTCGGAATGGCACCTGCCCGAAATGGCATATTGCAAGGCTTGACGAATAGAGGCAAAGTCTACAAAGCGTAAATATTCCCAGAAATACCACCAGTAAATCTGGACTTTATGATAAGCGTTTGATAAATGTTGCATTGAATGATGTATTAATGATCAACAATGAATTGATCTAATATTTTGAGTGAGTTTAAATGTTAGAATGCTCAGAACGAACCAAAGCTTTATAAGTCTCTTGTACTTTCTGCGCGTGATGTGTCCAGGTAAACTGCTGACTATTCACAAGTCCTTTTTCCCGTAAGTCTGCAGCCAGGGCCTGATCATTGGTGATTTTATAAATCGCTTGAGCGATTTCATTAGATTGGGTTGGATCTACCAACAAAGCCGCCCCTCGAGCTACTTCAGGCATGGCCGAAGTGTTAGACGTGATCACGGGGGTACCACAAGCCATTGCTTCCAGAATGGGCAGCCCAAAACTTTCTCTCAATGAGGGATATAAAAAGGCTGCAGCTTGGTTGTACCATTGGGCAATTTGTTGATTGGGAATATAGCAGGGCAACACAATGTATTCGGCCAACCAGTTGAGGTGAAGTTTTGTCAACCAATCGCGAAGTTGTTTAGGTACGGTTTCGGCAATGACCAAGGGTAGAGGTGTATGATGATTCTCTACATATTGCGCATAGCCTAAGAGCACATTTTGCATATTCTTTTTAGGGGCTTCATTTCCCAAAAAGAAAAGAAATTGCTTCGGCTTAATTTTTTTGTGTAAAGGCTGATAATCAGCAAGCTTGAATTCCTCAAAACTAGCGGCTACCCCATTATGTACTACCGAAAGCTTGGTTTTCAATTGAGGGAATTTGTTCAAAATTTGGGCTTTCTCATAATGAGATACAGTAATAATCTGCTCACAATGATTGATTACTTTGGGCACCACCCAGCGACGATACGCCCAACCTAATTTTTGATAGTTGGTACCTTTGAGCGGCATTTTTTCCATAAAAATGACATCGTGCAGCGTGATAATTTTAGGCACGGCGCAACGCATAGGAGCCGTATTGCTGGTAAAATGTACTAGCTCTACCCCAGTTCGTTTGATGGCTTGAGGCAAATATATTTGTTCCCAATCCAAATAAGTTTGTCCACTGACAGTTACTATTTCAAAATTATCGGCCTGAGGAATACAAGCATCATCTACATCTGGCTTTACAAATATGTAGTATTGGTTATAAGTATCTATTTGTTGCAGATGGCGGATGAGTTCCAGCGCCACGATATCCATTCCGTGTTTTTTGGGGCGGAAAATGCGCTGAGCTTCAATCCCAATTTTCATTGGTGGATAATGCCCTGATGCTTTCGGGTTTTGTTTTTCAGGCGAACGAGTACCCAAATCAATGGCTTTTATATAATCTGTTTTTTGATAGTCCATAGTTGTTTAGGGTTTAGAAGAGTATTGATGAGGGGTTGGCAAAAATGATTTAAAGCCTTGTCTTAAATGAAAAATGGCTTTAATCATAGATAAAAATACCAATGGAAGTTTGCCCAAAGCCAATAAGGTTTGATAGGTACGCAAACGGGCAGGAAGTGCCACTACCAAGCTACCCATCATCAAGAAAAGAAGACTGCCAAAATAAAGCCCTACCGACCAATGAATAAGCATCCCTAATAGGCTGAACAAAGCCAAGCTTCCTAATAACAGTAGTCGAGGGGGTAGCCAAAACTGAAGTACTTTGTTGAAATACGCGATATTTTGCTTAAAGAGCAGTTGCTGAAAAGCATCCTTGATGCCTCTAAGCCCATATTTTACCTGCGAAGAAATCCAGCGAGTACGTTGTTTACGAAATACTTTGGCATTGGAAACTTTCTCGTCGTACACCAAGGCGTCTGCCAAGTAGTGTACTTGTGGGGTAGGCAGGGTGGTATTTTTTAAGATGTTCAATTCCAGTTCTTTGTCAAACCCGCCAATGGCATCGATAGAAGCCATTGCTTGTTTGTGCAAATGGTGCTGCATGGCCATTCCTGAACCAATCAATGCGGCAGGTAATCCCAAAACCTGATGTCCCTTTCTAAAAATGGCATTATTAAGTTCTTCGCTAATGGCATCTAGTTGTGCCATATCGTTTTCGTGATTTTTAGCAGTACGATGGGCCTGTATAATCAAGTGCCCTTGTTGGTGTGCATGGTTAATCTTTTGTAGCACCCCTGGTGCCAAATGATTGTCGGCATCCAGTACCATGGCTAAATCGTAGTCTTTTGTGAGCTTATCTAGCGCAAAGTTGAGCGCCTTGGCCTTGGTGCTTTTCTGAAAGTGTACTTCTACTACCTGAATGGGTAGTTTTTGTAAGCGTGTCAAAGTACTAGGTTGTAATTGATCAGCAATGACTACCACATCACATTTGTGGTGATCATAATCTTGCTGTAATACATTTTGTACCGTACGCTCAATCACTGCGTCTTCTTTGTAAGCCGGAATCAATAAAACGATTCGTGCCAATACATCCGTTTTTTGATGAGCAGTTGGTTTGTTTCTAAAAAACAAACTAGCCCAACAAAATAAGCTGTAATACCCTACCGCCAGGGCCAGGTATCCGCCTAATACATAGAGCAAAATGGTTAAAATAATCATAGTGTGAAATATTGTTGGAGTTTTACTTACTCAATGGCAAGTACTTCTCCCGATTTTGAGAAAAACATGAATTCTTTTTTAAATAATTGATAATTAGTGTTTTATGATTTTGTAAAGTGTGTTTACTTTGAGTGCTTTATTCTCTTTTTGAATCTTTTTTCTCGTTTTGGGAATCATTTGCTAATTCTTTGCTTAGTTGGGGAATCAAAAACATAATGGCCATTCCTACATAAAGCACCATACCTGTGGGCATTTGCCCCAATACACCATTTCCATAACTGGCAAGATAAATCCCAAGTGTTCCTCCCCAAATGGCCATCATTTGTTGCCTAAGTTCCGATACAGGCATATGCCATATAAAGTAGCCACTATGCCCTGCGATATAAAACAACACCAACAAGTGTAGCCAAAGCCCGATTACGCCTTCCTCGGCCCAAATGCGTACATACCAACTATCGGTAGGGGTTTCGGCCAAAAAACTACCAGGACTAAAGCGTTGTCCCCAACTACCTGCTGAGCCTACCCCTCCACCAAAGGGGCGCGATTTGAGATAACGTGATAATTTTCGTTGATTTTCCAACCTTACTTGTAGAGAAGCATCGTTGGGGTCTAGTGCGGTACGCATACGATTAATGGCATAAATGCCTTGCCCTACACTGGTAAACTTTAGCAGGCAAAACACCACAATTACTGATATCACTCCGAGGCCCACTATTTTGAAGTTTTTGCTCATAAAAAAGTAAGCAAAGAAGCCTACCGCAGGTACCGCCATGGCTCCTCGGGTTCCAGAAATCATCATCCCGTAAAGACACAAGACTGCGGTAACGATATAAAATGCTTTTTTCTTGAAAGGCAGTCCTTTCTGAATGGCAAGTACCGTAGCAGCTACAAATGCATGGGCCTGAGCTGCGCCAAATTGACCCGCATCGCTGTAAAATGAAAATACCCGGAGTTTGCCAAATAAAATATGTTGGGTAGCTGCCCCCGCATCTAACCAGGCTTGTTCGAATGGATCAACCCCAATAATGAGTTGTTTGGCGCCATTGAGTGCCGCTATGATAGAAATACCAAACCAAATATTGATGAAGCGTTGTACATCTTGCGAAGACTTGATCAGCAAAAAAGCCAACGGAGCTGCCAATAGAGGGTAAAGGGCTACTCCTCGCATGGCATAAAACCAGGCCACCATACTACGCGATTCGGGATTGAAGATTTCTAAAATGTTGTAAGCCATCCAAACACAATTGGCTACGATCAATCCGTTTTTGAGCAAATTGGCGTCGTATTTTTGATTTTTCTTAACCAAAATCGCCAACCAGGTAAGTACCAGCAAACCATCAATGGCCAACCCCAGGGGTAATCCAGTAAGGTAGCGCCCCAGCCCATTCATAACAAAACTAGCCGCTACACAAGAGTAGAGTCCCAGTTTTGGAAAGGTAAACAGCAAATAAAAATAGAACAGCAAAAACGGCAAAGCCATTAACCCCATGCCAGCCAACATTCCGCCTTTGGCAATGATATAGGCCACAGGCAAGGCAATACCTAACGCCCCCAAGAGGGTAAGGTATTGCGAAGAAGACTGCCGAAATGGGGTAGAGTAATTCATGCTTTTAGATGATTCTTAATTTATCCTTGTTGGGGTAAAATACTTATTAAGATTTTTGAAAATTGGAAAATGGCTGTAGCCAGATGCAATGCCAACTAATGGCTTTGAGGTATACTCTAAAGCTGCGGAAGTTGCGGGCTACTAAAAACTTGCCCAGGCGTACTGGAGCTACTAAAAACAGCAGGTACACAAGGGCAATAAATAATTTGATATGACGAAAATTGCGGCGAGCAAATAACACGCGGTTGCGGGTTTTGTAGTATAGTTGCAGAGCGCTTTGTTTGCCTACTGTCATAGATTCTTTGTGGAGTACCAATGATTGAGGTACAAAGTGAATTTCAAAGCCAGCACGTTTGATGCGCTCGCACCAGTCTAGCTCTTCATAGTATAAGAAAAACGACTCTTCCATTAAGCCTGCAAGCTCTATAGCCTCGCTGGAAACCAACATAGCCGCGCCATGAGCCAAATGAGTACGTCCTCCCTGATGGTCAAACTGCCCTTGGTCAGGCTGCTGATAACCAATGGCATAACTCGCCACCCGGTAAGGATTTATAGCAGTAGATCCTGCGTATTGTAGGCGGTTTTTGGTGTGATAAAACTGTATTTTGGGGCTGCAAACTCCGATTTTAGGATTTTGCTCCATAGTAGCTACCAACGGCTCCAAAAAATCAGTCATCACTTCAGTGTCATTATTGAGCATTAAAATATACTTGCCTTTGGCAGCTCGAATGCCCACATTGTTTCCTCCCGCAAAGCCCAGGTTTTCTTCATTGCGAATGAATTTTACCTCTGGAAAACATTCTCGAATTGTATCGGTAGGGTTGATGGCCGATGCATTGTCTACTACAATGGTTTCGATGTTGGGGTAAGTGATAGCCCGTAATGAATCTAACAACTGACAGGTGAGTTCTACCTGATTATAATTCAGGGTGATAATGCTTATTAATGGATACTTGGTTGTCTTCATAGTGTTTTGGTGAAATATTGCTTGATGAATATTAGCTGATAAACTTTTTGAAATATATAGGTGAAAACAAAGGCAATGCTTAGATAAAATAACAGTGTTAATGCACTGATTTTAAATGAATTATTGCCTAAATGAATTTGTAATACAAGAGAAAGGGCAGCTATATGAACTAAGTATAAGGGGTAAGAATATTTGCCTATCCACAGCATTCCAGTCAGGCTAAATTTTGCTAACTGTTGCGCCAACTTGAATAACATAATGGTGAGGCACAAATAGCCTAATAGTGCGGGGTAGTCATTGAACACAATACCAGCAGTTGGAAGGCCAAAGGTTAAAAGGGCCATTAGACCAAAACCGATGATGATGCCCAGAAAGGCTTGCTTAAAAGAAAGCTCCCAAAATTTAAAATGATGTGTTTGGTACCATTTGGCCAGTACCATTCCCAAAGCAAACTCCCACAAATACTGTAAAAAGAGGCGACTCCATAGTTTACTCCCATATGCACCTGTGAAATAGAGCAGACTGGCATAAATGATAGAAACGGTAACACAAACCAATAGAAAAGTGGCAATTCGTGATCTTTGGAGAAATGACCTTAGCACAGGAAATAATAAATACCCTTGCAAAATGGTGCTGATAAACCAAAACTGAATGCCAAAGGCATATACAATGCTTTCGTCAAATAGTTGTACAAAAAATAAGTTGCCCAAGTAAGCGTAAGTGCTGATGGAAGCAGTATTGGGAGCCAACAAATGAAGTACATACATCAGGGTTAAAAAGAAATAATAGGGGAGGAGAATCTTACTTACTCTGCGCTTGAAAAAATGTCTCCATCCTTGGTAACGCCCCAACATTAACCCAAAACCTGAAAGCAAAAAGAATACATGAATACCTGTACCACCCAATTTCAAAAGATTGGCAAGCCAGCCTGTGGCTGCCATTTGCTGACCATAGTGCATGAGTACAATGGTAAGAATGGCAAAACCCTTGGCGAAGTCTATGAAGGGTATTTGATTAGTAGTTTTTAGTGGGGAGTTGGTAGACGATAATCCATAACCGATGGTTAATGACCTTCTGGGTTTCAGGTAAGATATATTAATTCTTGGTCGTTGACTATGGACAATAGACTGAAAACTATGGACTGAAAAAATCGGCAACCATCGTCTCATCTTCCAGCTTCCAAAGGCAATTCCTAGAGCAATGTTTACCAGGGTTACTGCTGCCACCATCACCAATGAGCCTCCCTGACTAAGCACCCAGCAATCTCCTATAATGTTCACGATCACCATTAGGGCAATTTTGAGGGTATTCCATTGTGGTTTACCCAAGCTGTCTAAAGCAATACCGATGAATCGGTCGGCTGGGAGTAGCAACACATAAATCAGTAAGATTTGAAAAATAGGTCCAGAATCCAGGTAGGAAGCACCACCTATCCATTTCATCCACGTTCCGGCACCTATTTGCATTAACAACCAAACTGGTATCATCCAAATCAAAAATTTAGTGATTTGATTTTGTATAAATCGAGTGGTGAGCTCGTATTTGTGAGCAGCCAGCCACTGAGCTATTCTTGGAAAAGCAGTGGTGGCAAAACTGCGCAAAGGAATTTCGGCTAGTTCTATAATTTTGAGAGGGAGCTGATAAAGAGCCACTGCAGCTGGCCCCAGAAATGCTCCGATTAAGAAA
This sequence comes from marine bacterium AO1-C, assembly GCA_001890965.1. Taxonomy (GTDB): domain Bacteria; phylum Bacteroidota; class Bacteroidia; order Cytophagales; family Microscillaceae; genus Microscilla. The sequence goes on from MLAY01000013.1 coordinate 210,689, forward strand.
ATATCGGTACTTTTGAGCAGGTTGGTGCCCAAGAGCGAAAACAGACTGTACTTACCAAAATGAATGAGTTGGCGTACATATTTTTTACTGAGATAAATGATAAACTGGATAGCGCTCCATCCGCTCAACAAGGCATAAAGACTTGCCAGTAAACGTACTACGCTGTGCACGATCAATAAGGTGAAAACGTTAATAGATTGTCCCCAATTTAGAAAAACAAAGATGGCAAAGCCGCCAGTGATAAAGAGTTGTAGAATGACCATGCGTGGGTATTGCTGACGAGCATGACTCACCCACAAACCCATATTCAGTGGCAAAGTAAGCCAGATTACTACTGGGTACCACTTAAAGAAGGCTGTCATTTTGATAGCAGCAATTTGAGATTCCAATGCCCAACCAAGTATTGCCAGGGTAAGCGAAAATACAGCGGTAGTACCCAAGCCAATCCACCAGGAGGCCCCCAATATGGCCTTACGTAAAGGAGCAAAACGGGCAGTAGCCAAATATTTTACCAAAGCCTGATGAATAAACCCTGCCCGTACCATTTCCATAAAGGTAAACCCTGCTACATACAACAACCACTCACCAAACGCTTCTACCGAAAGCATTCGGGCCAACAGCATAAAGGTCAGGAATCCCAGCCCGGCATTGACCAGGTTTCCGCCCAGTACCCATAAATTGTCTTTGTTTGGTGTTTTCATCATTTTTTTAGTTCATTATTCCGCTTCGCTTATTGTTTCATTGCTTTATTGTTTTTGTCTTTGGCTAATTGTTTCATTGTTTTGCGACGCATCGCGGAACAATAGAACAATGTAGCCGTTAGCCGAAGGCGAAACCATTTAACAATATCGTGTCATCAATCATTATACACTATGGACTGCCGACTGTGGACTGTTGACTAGGAACTCCTCCTTCTTCTGCTCTATTACTTGTTCTATGATTTGAGATAATTCTTCGGCTCGGCTTTCCCAGGAATTGGCTCGGGCAAAGGCTACTCGTTTTTGAATATTGGCTTGTTTTTCTTCATCGCATTCGGGGTAGTGAGCCTCCAGTAACAAAGCCTGTAAAAAATCCTGAGGTTGTGTGGCAATGGTTACTATGTCTTGAAAATCAGTTAATTGGCCAAAATTGGTGGTTACTACGGGTAGTCCAGCGGCCAGGTATTCATTGATTTTCAAGGGATAAATATTTTCAGTAAAGCCGTTGCGCACAAAGGGAATCATGCCTACATCAAATTGGGCTACATACTGGGGCAATTGTTCAGGAGACATTGCACCCAGGAAGTGTACGTTTTCATAAGCATTCAAGCGAGCTTTGCCCGAAGCATAAGTCACCCTGCCTACAAAGTAGAATTGTAATTTGGGAGATTTTTGAACGCAAAACTCGAGTAGTTCATAATCCAGGCGATCATCCACAGTACCTAAATACCCTACAATTTGAGGCTTGTCTGGTACCTGGTATTGCTTCTTTTGGCCCAAAGCCTGCTGGAACAATTGGATGTTTACCCCATTTTTTACCAAAAAGCATTGCTCATTGTAACTACTTTTACTCGTTTGTAAAGGCTCCGAGGTAGCAATAATTGCATCAGTGCGAGGCGCAAATGCTGCTTCCATACGGGCACCGTGTTTTTTACACCATTGCGCATGACTTATTTCATCATAACAATAATACAAGAGAAGTCTTTCTTCTAATTGATTGATCAATGGAATGCCATAAGTAGGATTAAAAGCATTGATTACCAATGGGTTGTACATTTCTAATCGCTCGGCTGTTTTTTGAATGCTTTTTCGGATTCGTCGTGAATTCCAGTGCAATAGCCAACGGTAGAGTTTATTGGCCGGGAGCCAATTAATCGGAAAAACTGGAGGTAGAGTAAGTACCTTTACTTCAGTGTGATTGGTTAACCGAATGGTGCGACAACGTTTGGTTAAACCTAGCATACGCGTGAGTGGTGCTTTGCTTTTACCAACTACACTCATTGCCAAATCTTTGTAGGTGTGCTGATAGTCTATATACAGCACCCGATTTTTTTGAGCCAATACCGAAAGTATTTGTACAATGGCTTTCATATAATCCCCTTCCCAGGATGGAAAGCCCACGCATATAATGTTTTTTCCTTGTATCATAGTTGTTCGTTGTTGGTGTCTAAGTTCGTTTTACTTTAAATTTCTTTACCTTAAACTCAAACCGGAAAATCCGTTTTACCCAAGAGCGAATCGAAGGCGACTGACCATACTCTCCTACCAATTCTTCCAGGTAATGAGGTCTTACTCCGTTCAATACCAGCGCATTACGATACTGATTTGATTCTGCCCCTTTATTAGATAAGTGGCTACTTGTCAAATGTTTGTCCGCGTTTTTCCAGGCACGGTTTGATCTTACAATGAGTAGATTAAGCGCTGCCTGATCCAGAATTTTAACTGGGATTTGCCCTTGTACCAAGGCTGGTAACTCAACCAAAATCAAGTCATAATTCTCTCCTTCATTTACCCAAGGAGTAATAGATGCTTGATGTGCTATCTCAGGAGTTACAGCATATTCCCGATCACTCTTGTAGCGATGGGCATTGCTGCTGTTGGCTGGGTTTACCTGCAATACTTTTTTGCCTGAAAGGCGAAAGTTTTTAGCAATGGCACCCGATAGAAATGATTTACCTTCCTGAATTTGGGTGCTGGTAATGGTTACAATGGGTTGACTTACGCCAGAAGTCCATTGGGTAATCTGATTACAAATTTGATTTACCAGTGCTTTTTCCACCTTTTGGTGGTGCTCTTTCATTTTTATCCGATGAATGGGCAAGGCACCTGCTAAAGGCAACTCTGTAACTCTGGTAGCTCTTTGAGGGCTTTTGAGCGTACTATCCAACAACTCGGTAGCAATGACGAAGCCCAGTGTACCAAAAGCGCCTACCAAAAAGGCCAAAATCACTAACATCATCTTTTTATTGGCTTGTCTTATCACGCTTGGCATATCTACAATTTCCAGGTTAGACGATAGCTCAATGTTTTGCTGGCGGAGTAAGGCTTGGTTTAGCCCGTGCAAAATTTCTATATAAGCACGTTCTTCTACGCCTACCTCTCGTTCAAGCTTTTTGAGCCCAGACCCTAATGGGGCAAAGCGATCGTATTCCCGGTCTATATCGCTCAATCGTTCTCCCAATACTTTGGCTCTGGCTCGTGATTGCTCTACGGCTACGAGGTTATTGAGCCACTTGGCCAATAAATCTTCAATGGCAATACCTTCAGTAGAGTGGCGGTAGTTGTACAAATCCAACACATCTTTTTTCAGGCTTTTTTTGAGTTTATTCACTTCCGTTTTCAAAGCCGCCTGATTGGCGCTTTTGTAAATTTTGGCCTTACTGGTATCGGTGCGTTGCAAAGTCATCGCCACTACCAGGTTAGAAAGCCGTGTTTTCTTGGTGAGTATTTCGTCGTTTTTGAGAAAAAATGCCTGATTTAAATCCAGTTTCCTTTCCAACTCTTTCAATACTGCTTTAGAGGCTTCCAGATTACCCACTTCTTTTTTATGGGCATCGGTGATATCTTCTTTTTTGGAAGCGATAAACTTGGTTTGTTCGTAATAATTCAGGATGCGTCCTCGCTCTCTAAAATCTTTGAGGCGATCTTCTACGCCGTTAAGCTTGGCTTTGGCTTTGGCCAGCTGTCGTTGAAAATAGGCGACTACATCTCCCGTTTCCGACTTTTTGAGAAACTTATGACGTGCGGCAAACTTTTCCAGTAAAAAACTGAGCGTATGACGACTCACCCCCTCATCGTCACTATGGTAGCCAATTGTGATCATGTCGCTGGAGCCTTTGCGTTTGGCCGATACTTTGCCCATTGCCCTATAACTATAGTAAGGGTGACTACTATTCAAAAGCCCATTAATCCAGCTACCAGAAGTATGAGTAGCAGCCAACATTTTTTCATAAGTTGCTTTGGGGTTTCCTTTTACCAGAAATTCTTTTTTCGCCTGGGCAGGTACCAATTGTTGCAGCTTCTGATAAGCTTTTCGACCCAAAATTGTAGGGTCGTGTTTGGTAAGTACCAGGTGTTGGGTGAGTAAACTCAAAGCCACTTCCTTTTGGGTTTCTTTGGCTTTGATGGTATTGATCATATTGTCAAAAGCATTGTTGGCACTGAAGTAATCTACTCGTCCTCCTCCATTGCTTTCCAGGTTGTAGCCAGAAGCTATTCCAGTGTAAATGAGCGTAGTAGCCTGGTATTTATCGGGCATGTCTTTTACCAGATAATACACCGCAGCCGCCATTACAACAGGTATCAATACCAGAAGCTTGATATTGTGTACAATGAGACGTATAAAATCGACTAGAGTCATTTTTTAATGGTTAATTGTCAGTGGTCAATGATTCATTTTTGGTTATTTTTCCTGAAAATGGCTGGATTGTTCAATGGTTGAATTGTTTCGCGAGGCATTGCCAAACAATGTAGCCATATAACAATGGAGCCTTTCAGGCTTGATCATTAACCATTGACAGTGGTGGTGCTAAAAACTCGTCAACGATTTGCCTACATATTGTTCCAGTTTGAGGTAGGCCTTCTCAAATTCAATTTTTCCTTTTTCAAAATCTTGTCGGGCATTAGAGGTCAACTCAGTCAGACGGCTCAATTCCGCAATCTTGATTTGCCCCTGCATAAACTCTTTCTCGGCCATTTGTCTTTGTAGCGACAAGGTTTGCATCTTATCACTTTTGATTTTTAAGAGCGATTGAGCCAATTGTAAGTTCTTGTAGAGTTCGGTAACTGTCCAGCGGATGTGCTTCTCAATGTCCTTGAGTTGGTGTTCGGCCGCTTGTTTTTCAAATACAGCGCCTTGCTTTACGTGCTTGAGGCCGATAAGGTCAAACAGTGAAAGCCGAAACGTGACCCCAAAGCGATAACTGTCACCGTTTTTTAGGGATACCGACTCAAAGCCACCTGTGCTAGCATCGACATTCATGACTGAGAAATTGTTGGTATAGCTATAGCCGGCATCCATAAAGATTTTATCTGCCCAGCGCTTTTTTCGCGCCTTGATATTGGCATTGTTTCGTCGGATGATTGCTTGCTGGTATTTTACCCGAGGGGCATTATCCAGAGCAGCTTCGGTTAATAAAACCAAAGGCGGCAACCGATAGTGAGCTAGGGAGCTATCGGTTGCTTGGCCTTTGGCTGCGAACCATCCTAAAAGTAACCCAATTATTACACAAATTTTTTGATACATTTCGTTTGGTTGTTTGTTTTATTATCAAGTATCCAAAAAGCGTTCTTGTGTACCAGGTGTTTTGTAAGTAATTGATTAATAGTTGTTTATGTATGTGTTTTTGTTTCCTGTAAAGAAAAAGAGTCTCTTTTTGGGAAAATAATTCTCTATTTGAATCATTGTTAAACCTTCTCAGTCTGTAACAAAGCCGGGAAAGTTTTCAGAATGATTTTCATATCCATCCAAAAAGAATGTTTCAGTGCATATTCGTTGTCCAGTGCAATGCGTTCCTCGGCCGACATATCGGCTTTGCCACGTTTGGTTACTTGCCACAAACCTGTAATACCCGCAGGAGCTTGAAATCTTAGTACGGTCTTATCTTTGGTGAGCTTTTCAGCCTCATATAGTGGGAGGGGGCGATTGCCTACCAGAGACATGTCTCCTTTGAGCACATTGATCAACTGGGGGATTTCGTCGATGCTGGTTTTGCGTAAAAAACGACCCACTCTGGTAACCCGAGGGTCTCGCTCAAACTTCATAAAAACCGGCTTGGAGTTTCTGGTTTTGCGTGCAGCATCCAACTTTTCACATACCACTTCTCCGTTGTCTTTCCATAATTGATGCTGACAACCACGCTCCAGCAGCACACATTCAGTGCAAGTGTTGCTCAGAGCCTCATTTTCCTGTTTGAATTGCTTGCTGTCGTATTGGTTTAAATGCTGTAGTTGCTTAATTTTTTGATCCGCATTCTGATACATCGTACGAAACTTAAACAGGCGAAAAATCTTGTAGTTGGTACCTACGCGTCGTGAGGTATAGGTAGCCCCTCCTCGCGATTCTAGTTTGATAAGCAACACCACCAGCAGCAGCAAAGGCGACAAAAGCAACAAAGCGCTACCCGCAGCCAATATGTCAAAGCTGCGTTTGAGTAGGTAGCGTTTTGAAACCGACCTTGTTTTGTTGATTACTTTTTTGACCCTGGCCTTTTGGGCTGTTGCCTTTTCCTGCTGTTTTTGTTTGATCTTCAGCAGTATATCCATCCGGCTTTGTAAAAGTTCGTAATCCAATGGCTGGATGAAAATATCGTTGATTCCTTTTTGAGTATGCTGCATTGCCCGATCTGCAAACTCTTGCATATCAGAGGGATACACAAACATGATGGGAAACTCTAGCTTAGAGTGTTGCTTACGAATCTCTTGCAAAAACTCCACATAATCGAATATGGGGTAAGTAATGGTAAATATTGCCAGATCGAAACTGTAAATTCCGCTTTGGTAAGCGTAGATGGCTTCCTGTAGATCGCTAAATGCAATTACGTGATAGTTAGAGCTCATCTGAATATTGAAATCCAGGCGTTCTCGCTCATTTTGATTGATATAAAATACTACTGGTTTGCTCATTGCCCGATTTGTTTTTAATGTATTTTTGAATTTTTACCAATAACTCTTCTGGGTTGAAGGGCTTCATTAAATAATCTTCAGCACCCAGGTGCAGGCACTTGATTCTATCTTGGCTATCGTCTAAACCAGAAAGTACAATGACAGGAATGTTCTTAAATATCTGACTGTTTTTGAGATTGGCGGTTAGCTCAAACCCATTCATTTCGGGCATGCTAATGTCGGTAACTACCAAATCGGGCGTTTCGGTGTTTTCTAACCATTCAAAAAAGACCAGCCCTCCCTCAAAGGCGTGCGTTTCAAAATGCTGATTCAAAAAATTGAGCAACATATAACGCATGATGTTGTTGTCTTCTACTATAGCCACTTTGATGTTGTTCATAGCGTTTTTGTTTATTGTTGTTAAAATTGTTTGCTTACTAGTCCACGGTCCACAGACGGCAGTCAACAGTTTTTGTACTTTATTTGACCACTAACAGTGGACTATTGACTGTCGACCGTAAACTGTCTATTAATAAATCTTAGTCTCGTCTCTATACCCCGTTTGATTAAGGTACCAGTCGGTGAAGCTACTCCCTTCGCTTTGAGCCCATTCTACAAATTTTAGAAAGGCAGAATTGATGGCTTTTTTCTCCAATGGATAATCAAAACTTACTGGTATGTGTAGTGCAAATGGTAAATTGTTTCTGGTGCGGTAATATTTCGCCTGATTAGGCTTACTCTTATCTTGTGAGGTGCCCAATAGTGTCAAATCTGCCAAATCAGTGGGTTCCTTATCTATCAAATGTACTTCGTGCCCTCTTACTTTATTTACCATTATAAATGGATTGTAGGGAGCGCCGTTGAGCGTACTAAAAGCAATAGGACTGGCCAGCGTAATTGTGAGGTTAAAAGTATCGGCAGTTACGACTGGGGCATTTCTTTCAGTATTTACAAAAAATCCTGCGGGACGCTGTACGTGCTTGTAGGCATTGTCAAAAACCATTACGATGGCTTTACTTTGTCCAGCTTCTACGCCATTACTGGCCAGGGTTACATAGTTTTCGGTAAGCTGAGTGCCTGTAACCGAAGCCACATCTGAGGCATTGATGGGGAGTTGAACCGCAAAGCCATTTTGGTAAGAAGCACCCACCGCTCTAATCACATATTGTGCTTTCATTTCTGTTACCTGATCCTGCGCATTCGTGATCAACTCATAGTGATAATTCACTACCAGATCATTAAAGTCAAAGTCTCCTTTAGAAGGCCATAAATCCTCAAAAGCCAAGGTGCCAAAGGTGTTTTCGCCAGGTAAATGATTGCTAAAACTCTTATTTGGATCATCAGGAAAGTCATCGTTCACATCGGCTACGCCATCATTATCGGTATCGGTACCACTATTGGTAGCTTCGGGCATATTGTCGTTAATGATAGCCGTGTAAGGGTTGGCAGATACATAAAATACTGCATCATTAAAATCCTGGTCACAACTCGGATAATCGCGGCGAATGTCCTCAAAACCCAACAATACCAACTTTCTTTGCGAATCTTTGATAAGCACGTTGTGCTGGCGATCGCTGGCGTTGCTCTCTGGGTTAAAATCTGGATTGGAGTATACTGTATATTGAGAGTTGACAACTGATTGTGAATTTGATTTCCAGCCTTGGGCTACCAAAAACCAGCCAATTCCAGTTCCTGCGGGAAACCTGCCCAGGTGTACTTTATTACCTGCATTCAATCCGCCACCACTGCCACTTAAAGAAACATTGGGAAAAATAATATTCAGTTCAGCAATCTCTTGCGAAGTAGTAGGAGGGTTGCTCAAGTCATAGGTATAATATCCCAAAGAATTTCGCCATCCAGCACCTTCGTGTACAAAAGTTACCCAAATATCGGCTTCTTCGGTTACTTTGATATCGGTTACATTACCTACTGCCAAATACTCTGGGTGATAATTTGGTACAGGAGCATTTTCGGGTAATGTATAGTTTACATCAGTTAAAAAGAGATCGTCAAAAACATCGTTAGTTGTCAAATAATTGGGAACTCCGTTGCTGTCAAAAGTTCCTAAATAAGTATAAGTATTGGTAGTTCGTTTGGTCTGAGTGCCAGCAGTGGTTCTTTGGCCACCACCCGATTTCATTGTTAAATTATAATTGATGGTCTCACCAGTAATAGGTAACACATGTTCGCGGGCCAAACCCACATATTGAACCACCATATAAAGTTCTTTCAAGTGTGCAGGCAATACCATTTCTCTGGTAAACTCTCCCAAATTGTTGGTTTGTCCGCTAAACATCAGGTGCCCGCCCTCTTCTGGACTTTTATCATAAATCTTTAAAGGCACATTGGCCAGGCGATTCCCCAAAGCTGAAGCGCCAACTTTGAGATTTACGTCTTGAGTACTTTGGTAATCAAAACTTTCGGGAAATACCAGTGATCCAAGATCTCCGTTGGTATCGGGGCTTACATCTTTGTCTTGAACTAATCTACAGGCCGAAAATGCTAGCAGTGTCAATAGGCAAAATAATTTCGCAGTTTTTCCTATCCATTTCGTATTCATGTGTTCTAGTGTTTTAAAAGCTATTTAGAATATTGTTGATTAAAGTATGTCGTTTAGTGTTGTTGTATTTTGAAAAAAATACCCACCCTTCTTCGTGGCCGAGTGGGTATCTAATATCAAGTGTTTATAGTATTATTTATTAGTAGCTTTGCCTTATAATGTTGGAGGTAAAAGAATATCACCCCCTTCACCATTAAAATTTTTTATTTTATCGTAATTTCTTCTCTTTTCATTCCCTGATCAGTAACAATAAAGAGCTTTACAGCCTTGCTATTCAGGTACTTGCGTGGAATTTCTACATAATGACTTGATTTGTATCTGGTATTGAAAAATTTATTATAGAGTATTTTATGATCAGGCGATAAAGCATAAATCTTTACTCTGCGGCTGTGTAAATCATTGAGCCACACGTGTACATTGCCATGCATGAGTAACTTAGGGTATACATCTATTTTGAGTGATGGTATTTGGTAGCGAAGTGGGATAATGGACGAATAAATGCAGTTGTTTTCATCTATTACTTGCTTGATGCGGTAATACACTACCTGATTGCCCATCAATTGATGATCATATGTTTTGTATAATTTCCCTATATCGTGTAAGGGGTTTACTTTCTTTACATTTTTGAAGTAAATGCCATTGGTTGATTTCTCTACTACAAAATATTGAGCACGTATTTCTTTGGTCATCCATCTCAATACCACTTTTTTCTCCTCTACATCTGCTTTAAAAATGTTAATGTTATCGGCGTAGGCCTGGGTGATGGTTAGAAGGATAAGCGATATCATGATTAATTTTCTCATTTTACTTTTATTTAGCATTCAGTGTTTGTTTGCCAATCTATATGAGAAAACTTTGCCTGTAGAATAAACTTTTTGATTATCAGTGTTTTATGGTCGTGCCAACTTTTGATTGTATCTATTTTCAAGAAATTTTTCCCAGAATGAGAATATATTTATATGCGTAGAATTCCCTCCTGTTTTAGTGCTGTTCATCGTTTTTAGAAAACATTGGGTGATATTATGAGGTACAAATACATGTATAGGTACCAAATGCTTTGAGCGAAGACAGTTTGCTTAGAAAGTACCTTGTTGACAACCAAACCCTCAATCAATCATCTATATGGAAGCACTCAAAATATTTGTAGTAGAAGATGACGACTGGTACGCTAAAATTTTACTGTACAGTCTATCTATGAACCCCGACTACGAGGTGATCCGATTTAGCTCAGGCAAAGAGCTACTCGATAACCTTCATCGAAAACCCACCGTCATTACGCTTGATTATTCGTTGCCTGATTTTACTGGAGGGCAGCTACTCAAACAACTCAAAGATCGAGTACCCGATGTACCTGTAATTGTAGTATCGGGACAAGAAGATATCACTACGGCTATCTCCTTAGTGAAAGAGGGCGCTTACGATTATATTGTGAAAGATGATAATACCAAGGAGAACCTTTGGAAGAGTATAAATCATGCACGCGACAATCTATCTTTAAAGAAGCAAATAGATGATTTGAAAGAGGAGGTAGGGCGCAAATATACTTTTGACAAAATCATTAAAGGAAATAGCCCGGCGATTCAAAAAGTATTTCGCCTCATGGAAAAAGCTACTTCCAACAATATTACAGTCTCTATTAATGGCGAAACTGGTACTGGAAAAGAACTGGTAGCCAAGGCCATTCATTATAATTCTAATCGTAAGAAAAAACCTTTTGTAGCGGTAAATGTAGCGGCTATTCCTAAAGAACTCATCGAGAGTGAACTCTTCGGGCACGAAAAAGGAGCTTTTACCGGAGCTGTAGCCCGACGCATTGGTAAGTTTGAGGAGGCTCATAAAGGTACCCTGTTTTTGGATGAAATAGGTGAAATGGATTTGAATATGCAGGCCAAACTATTAAGAGTGCTTCAGGAAAGAGAAGTAACCCGAATAGGTGGTAACGAAGTGGTGAAAATAGAAGTGCGGGTGATTGTGGCTACTCACAAAAACTTGTTGGAAGAAGTTCAAAAAGGCAATTTTCGCGAAGACCTTTATTATAGGTTATTAGGCTTACCGGTAATTGTGCCTCCTTTACGCGATCGAAGCACCGATATTATCTTACTGGCCAAGCATTTTGTACAACAGTTTTGCAAAGAAAACCAGATGGCGGCCCTCAAGATATCTTCTGAAGCTCAGAAGAAACTCTTAAAGTATGCCTTTCCTGGCAATGTGCGGGAACTGAAAGCGGTTATCGAGTTAGCCACTGTGATGGCCAATGGTGAAGAGATTTTGCCCGAGGATATTACTTTTAGTTCTACCAAAAGTGCGAGCGATCTGTTGTTGAACGAAACCAGCCTCAAAGAATACAACCGTTTGATTATTAACCATTTCCTTAAAAAGTACGATCAAAACATTGTGCTGGTGGCCCAAAAACTGGATATCGGCAAATCGACTATTTATCGTATGATCAAAAACGGAGAACTAGTGTTAGAAGGATAGGCAATTCTCAAACGGAGAATAACTATTCCCAAAATGGGAAAGTAAAAGTATGGTTAAATATATAATCGATTGATTTTAAGGGTTTTATGTTGCGGGCGTGATCTTGGTGTATGGTATAACAACCATTCATCATCTAAATATTAAATAACAATGTATATTGAAATTACCGCCGCTGAACGATTCATCCAAGAAGTGCTTGATGTAGTTACCCAGGATTTGTCCAAAACCTGGTTGTTCATGTTTGGCGAACAAGATTTACCAGCATTAGAACCTTTGATAGAGACACTAAGAGCCCACCAGGTAAAGTTTTTTGGAGGAGTATTTCCAGGCATTATCGATCAAGAACAAAAGTACGAATCCGGCCTGGTATTGAAAGCATTACCCGAAGAAACCGTTTTATTGACAGTGAATGGTCTTGAGCAGCCCGACTTTGAAATAGAGATATTGCCACAAGTTACTCAAAATGAGACTCCTCAAAGTGCTTTGGTATTGTTGGATGGGCTTACAGCAAATGTAGCGACTTTTTTGAGAAAATTGTATGGGGCCTATGGCGATACCATCAATTATATGGGAGGAGGAGCCGGCTCTTTAAGCTTACAACAACAACCCTGTGTGTTTAATCAGGAGGGTGTTTTTCAAGATACTGCTTTGGTGGCTTTTATACCAGCCAAAAGCACCTTGGGGATTAAGCATGGCTGGCAAAAAATAGTAGAACCTATTATGGCTACTGGTACCGACAAAAACATTATAACTGAACTCAATTGGGACAACGCCTTTGATATATACAAAGAAGTAGTAGAAGTAAGCAGCGGGCAATCGTTTGCGCAACATGATTTCTTTGATTTGGCCAAGGGTTATCCTTTTGGTATTAATAAAGAAGGGGTAGAAGTGATTGTACGTGACCCGATTATGGTCAATGAAAACGGAGCTTTGGTCTGTGTAGGAGAAGTTCCTCAAAATACATCTTTGGCAATTCTTAAAGGCGAAAAACAAAGCCTTATAGATGCCGCTGGCGAAGCAGCACTTGCTTGTCAACAGGCATCTACCAAAAAAAGTAATGATTATTTGGTGTTTGATTGCATATCGAGGGTACTATTTCTGGAAGATGATTTTGGGGCAGAGCTGCAAGCGGTGAAAGATGGGTTGGGTCAACCTGAAAATTTATCAGGTGCACTTACGCTGGGAGAGATATCTTCTTATGGCGAAGGTTATATCGAGTTTTTTAATAAGACAATTGTAGTAGGGGCATTAGAGGTATAAGTTATTCTTTTTGTAAATGTGAGAATATTTATTGCTCATAGCCAATTATGAATTATTCCGCGATGTGTCGCGAAACAATGCACTAAAAACCACAAGCTACCACTTAATAAAGTAAAGACACCATGATTCAAAACAACGATATTCTTGACAACATTACCACTTTGTATGAAATATCCTTATCGATAGGCTCATCACTGGATTTATATGAAAACTGTGAGCATTTTCTCACTACACTATTGTCTCGCAAAAGCCTTGATTTTGCTTCTGTATGGTTGAAAGAATCATTGGTAGATGTAAGTAAGCCAGGTTCAAACAAATACATCAATGTATTTTCGGTGCCGCCTTCCAAAAGCGCGCTCGAGGTAATAGACGATACTCACCCTATTATCAAAGGTTTAGAAACTAATCCACGATATTCGATAGCGAGCAGTCAACCCCAATTTAATGAGTTTGTACAAGAGCATAACATTCAGCAAGGAGGGTATGCTATTTATGGCTTGGAAACCATCGGTTTTCTTAAACTATATTCTGCCAAATGGCAAGAACCATTGTCACAAATAGAGCTTAATAAATTAAAGAGTGTTATTAAAAAGTTTGCCGTTTCGTTGAAAGGCTGTATCTCTCACCAAATATCGCTATATGAGAGCAGAATACGCCTGCAAATGGAGCAAGAAGTGAGAGAAAAAGATATTCTTTATGGGAGTGTAGTAGAAGAGCTGCAAGAGGGATTACTTATCACAAACCCCGATACGGAGATCATTTTTGCTAATCCCCGAATGGAAGCTTTGTCAGGCTATCAATTGTCGGAGTTGTTACATAACAAGGCCTATGAGTTGTTTTTACCCGAAGAAAAATGGCCATTTATTAGAGAAAAAATAGCGCAGCGAAAAGAAGGGGCTTCTGAAAAATATGAAATAGAGCAAATACGAAAAGATGGGAGCATTTGGTGGTCACAAATTAATGCCTCTCCCTATTATGATGAACAGGGCAATCAGATTGGAATCATTGCCTTGATCACGGATATTACTCAGCAAAAAAACGCCAAAGATCAGCTCAAAAAGTCAGAACAAAACCACCGTTTGCTTTTTCACCAAAACCCTCATCCAATGTTGATTTTTGATCCTAAAACATTGGAGATTATGGCTGTGAATGACACTACTATAGACAAGTATGGTTATGCGAGGGAAGAGCTGCTACAAATGACTATCAAAGATTTAAGGCCCAAAGAGGAGGTACCTTTCTTAATGAAAAACCTGCATAACGAGCAGGTAATACGAAGTACGCATTGCCTCAAAGATGGCACCATTATCTATGTAGATATTACCGCCAAAGACATTACTTATAGCAATCGTCCAGCCCGTTTGGTGCTCATTCAAGATGTAACCGCTCGCATAGAGGCTGAGGATGAATTGAGCCGAACCAACTCCCGCCTCCAGGCGCTACTACAAAATATGCAAGCAGGGATCTTGCTCGAAAACCCTGAGCGCAAGGTGGTATTGGCCAATCCGGTATTTTGCGATATGTTTGGTATTCCATTATCCCCAGAAGAATTCATTGGTGTAGATTGTCGGCCATTTGCCGAAATTAGCAAGGGCTATTTCAAAAACGCAGATACCTTCGTTGGAGAAATCAATGATATACTTACAGCGCGAAACATCATTGTAGGAGAGGAGCTAGAGCTGGTAGATGGGCGAGTGTTTGAGCGAGATTACATCCCAGTATTCAGCGAAGATCAGTATTTGGGGCATTTATGGCAGTACAGAGACGTAACCAATAAGAAAAAGGCTGAAAAAATCTTGATTAAAGCTCGCCAAAAAGCCGAAGAATCCTCACACGCCAAGGAACGATTTCTGGCCAATATGAGCCACGAAATCCGTACGCCACTCAACGCCATTATGGGAATGCAGCGTTTGTTGGAAAAAACGACGCTTACCGATAAGCAAAATAAGTATTTGAATGCTATAGGGGTTTCGGCCGACAACCTTTTGGTAATCATCAATGATATTTTGGATATATCAAAAATAGAAGCGGGGAAGCTGGAACTAGAACATGTGGCTTTCGACCTACCCAAGATGATCCGTCATTTAGTATTTACCTTAAACTATAAAGCTGAAGAAAAAGGCATAGGGCTGTTTGCCGAAATAGACCCGGCCATGCATGCCTTTGTAGCAGGCGATTCGGTTCGTTTGAATCAAATTTTGCTTAATCTGGTAAATAATGCCATTAAGTTTACTGAGGTGGGTAATGTGAGGGTGATTGCCAAAGTTACGGAGCAAGATGAGACCTCTCAATCCATTCATTTTCAGGTGATTGATACGGGTAAAGGCATTAAGAAGGAAAATTTGGAAGCTATTTTTGAGAGCTTCAATCAGGAAGATGCCAGCATTACCCGCAAGTATGGAGGCACAGGCTTAGGGCTTACCATTGGCAAACAATTGGTAGAGTTGTTTGGAGGTACACTAAAAGTAGAAAGCGAATTTGGAGTAGGAACTACCTTTGCGTTTAGTATTACCTTTGACAAAGGCTCCCCAGAAGAGCTGGTTCCTGATTACCAGGCGAATAAAGATTACACTCAGAGTTTGTTCGAAAAACGCGTGTTATTAGCCGAAGACAATCAGATGAATCAATTTTTGGCTACCACTATTCTAGAAGAATGGGGAGTGGTAGTAGATGTGGCTGAGAATGGCAAAGAAGCACTAGAAAAGTTTCGTGAAGGAAAGTATGATCTTATTTTGATGGATATGCAAATGCCTGTGATGGATGGAGTAGAAACTACCAAAGTAATCAGGCAAAAGTTAGCCTCTTCTATTCCAATTATTGCGCTTACGGCCAACGCCATCAAGGGAGATCGTCAACGATGTCTGGAGGCAGGAATGAATGATTATCTGACCAAGCCTTTTGCTCAAAATGACTTGCTGGAGAAAATTTTAACTAATTTGAAAGATTTACCCATGAAAGCAGCCTTAGCCCCTCAGGAATCAATAGTTAAGCAAGCCACCACAACTTATAACTTACAAAAGCTTGAAAAAATGATGGGAGGGAATAAAGAACATGTACGCCAAATGGTGAATATGTTTGTAGAAGAGACTCCAGCCTTGATTGATGACATGAGGCAAGCGCAGGCTGCGGCTGATATCATTGCTTTGGGGAAATTGGCACATAAAGTAAAAAGCTCTTTAGACATACTAGATTTACAAAGACTTGCGAAAATAGCCCGCCAAATAGAACAAATTGCCAGGAATAACGAGGATAATTCGAAAATAGATGCCTTGGTAGATGAATTTGTTCTTGAGATTCAAGAAGTACTCAAGCACATCCAAAACGATGCAGTGTTGGCCTAATAGGGCTGATTTACAGACTTTATTAATTTAATTTTAAAGAATCTGGTAATGAGTGAAAGAACTTATTACCAGATTTTTTTTGTGTTTTTTAAAACAATTATGATAAACAAAATGATGCAAACATAATTATTAAGTATAGTCTGCCTGTTTAAATAATTTTTATCTGTCAAAACGAACAAACTTTCTGGGTGATAATTTGTTAAATATCAAAGTGTTACCTTGTAAATTCAACTCATATTTGACATTTCATAATTACTATTAACCACGTGCAACCCGAAAAAACAGGCGATTTTACTGATTTTTTGATAAAACGATTGGAAAGCCATCGTAAAGATATTGTCATGTCATTACAAAAATGGTTTCCCTATTGCAACACTATGCATTTAAATGAGGCATGTAGCCAAGCAATTATTATCTTTGCCGAAAATTTTAAAAGTGGGAAATCACATAAGTTCAACAATGAGAGTAGAACCTATGTAATTGCAATTGCTAAAAAGTTATTAATTCATAAGGGAAATACTATCACTACAAGTCACACAAACCTTTGTGGTTGTGAACAAGACATTGAGAACCATTTACAAACTGAACAGCAGAAAAAGCAACAAATTATACTTGAGTGTATCAATCAACTAAACCCACTGGCCAGACAAATGCTAACATTACTTCTAATAGAGGGAAAAGACATCCTGGAAATTACTAAAGTGATGAACTTCAGTAGTGCCCAAATCGCTTCAACAGCTAAAGACAAATTTATCCTGAAATTGAAAAATTTAGTTGCCAAGAAACTGTTAGAATGGGAAAGGAACGAAAGCGAGACTTAAGCAAAGAAGAACAACTTTTAATCGAAGATTTTTTTAATGACAAACTCAACCCTCAAGAGGTTCAGGAATTTGAAGAAAAAATGAAAGAGCCTTGGTTTGCTGAGTGGGTAGACAAATACCGCCAAGCAGCCCTGTGGATTGATAGCCTCGCTGAGGCAGAACTTCTCAAAGACCTCAATATGGATATTGAAGCCTTTGATGAGGAAGAAATAAAAAAAGCTTTTGGAGAATATCCCTTACTGCTTAAGAAAATTCAACAATTGATGAAGCAAAAGGGGGAGGACAATGATGAAAAAAAATGATTTTTATGTGCCTGACTAACAGTGAGTTAGGAGAGGAATTGAGAAGTAGCTAAAAGAAAATTTACCAAAAGGGGTGATATAGCAAATTGCTAAACATAATAAAGTAAACACTGAAAAGCTTGGTTTTACTTTAATAACAATTGCTATGAACACTTCACACGAACTACGACGAACCATCTCAACCATTCTTTGTACAATCATACTTTTGGGCTGGTCACAAACTGCCTGGCTTACTCCGCTCACTGGTAAGCAAGCTCCTACAGGTGAAATTTTTACCTCAATTGAGCAAGCACTTAAAAGTCCTAAAAAAGTAAAACGTCTATACCTCAACGGACGCCAACTACAAGAACTGTCTCCGAAAATTGGTCAATTGTCTGATCTCGAGGAATTAAACCTCATCGACAATCAGTTGATTGACCTTCCTGCAGAAATAGCTCAACTGAAGAAGTTGAAAAACCTCTACCTGCAATTCAATCAATTTACCCAATTACCAAAAGTAGTTAGTCAATTACCCAGTCTACAATACCTAAGCGTAGCCAACAATTTCCTGATATCCTTACCCAAGGAATTGTCACAGTTAAAAAAGCTTAGTGGGTTGGATCTCCGAGGCAATAAGTTAAACGCCTTGCCCAATTCTTTTGCAAATATGAAAGGGCTGGTTACGCTCAATTTAGATAGCAACTTATTCTCCAAATTGCCCAATTGTGTGACCCAAATGTGCAGCCTCAAAATGCTGGAAGTAAAAAATAATCGTTTGAAGTCACTCCCTTTGTCTATCAAAAATCTGCAAAACTTGCTGATTCTTGACATTGCGCACAACAATTTGAAAGAGGTACCTGTATCATTGAGCTATCTAAAAAAACTTGTATTTCTCTACCTCAACAAAAATCAACTGACTGACTTTCCTGATTGTGTATTGGCACTCAAAAAACTCAAACTCTTGCATCTTAATCACAATGCGATGCAAGTAACTGCTCAGCAAAAAAAGGCACTCAGTTTTATACCAAGATTAGATCTCACCACAGGTAGCAAATAATCAAAAGTACTTTTAATATCACTAGCCCAAGGCGCACTGTCTGTCAACAAAATTAATCAATTGAGTAACTATGCTATTTTTAAAATACCAGATGTAGAATACCCTGCTAAAACACTAAAAATTAAACAATTAGACCAACAATATTTCAATACTACTGCTAACGAATAACACTATGAAAAGAATATTTTTAACCTTGGGCCTTGTGGGGTTATTGATCCCACATTTGAGAGGCCAGCAACTAGATTGGGGATTTAGATGGGGAGCAAACTATACCAAGCTTACCCCCAAACAAAGCGATTGGCAAAGCGAAGGCCATCAGTTAAACTACGCCTTCGGGTTGTATTTCCATAGCAAACGTTCCAAAAGTAATCATTTTATACAACCAGAGATCACGATATCTAAGAGAGGTGGGAGCATTCGCTACATGGGCGAGACCAAACTAGAACAAAACCGCTATAAACTTGTCTCGGGCAACGTTACCCATCGCAATGCCTATTATGCCGATGTTGCTTTAACCATCGGGTATTATTTACCTAATAGTAAAATCAGGTTATATGCAGGCCCTATGTTTAGTTACAAGGTAGGGGCCAGCCAAAAAGGAGAGGGATTGGCAGATGCCTGGTTTTCGCAAGCATTGGCCCCGGTAGTCATTAATTATTATGTGGGGGCGGGTTTCAATACCGGGCGCTTAGGGTTTGATCTACGCTATGAACGAAATTTTAGCAGCATGGGCGAAATATTGCCTAATGGACATACACTAAACGACACTGTGCAAAACATCCAGTTTACACTAAGCTATCAACTTAATACAAACCGGGGCAGGTATTACATTGCCCGATAAGTCTATCAATCACCTTTAACTCAAACAAAAATGACAACGCTACACAACTTAAAAACAACCAAAATCCATCAGGAAGATGAATCTAAGAAACAAAGAATGCTTAAAGCATTGACCCATTGGTTTAACCAAAACTCCGAAGAGGTACGCTTTAGTGTTCAAAGCAAGGTAGACGAATTTGGTTCGCGCGACTTTGTTTTTACCCAGGTCAACCGAGCATTTTGTGCAATGATGGGTGAGAGCGCGATTCGCCTGATTGGCAAAGGCCTAAGGGAGGTGCTGCACATAAGTGCCGACCATCCTTTTTACCAAAAATATGTACGAGTATATGCCACTGATGAGCCTTTTATTGAGATGTTTCCTTCTCCTTTTGGAGGAAACAAGTGGATTTCGCACCAAATCATTAAGATTCAAGATGATATTAGTGTACTCATCAACTTTATCCAGCTAGACAAGCAGCGTCGTCCCTGGCTTACTGATGATGAAAAGAATACCAAGGAAATTATTCAGTATGTGTTGCCCTCTGGCAAAATCAAATTTATGAATCCGCTTTCGGAGGAGCATTTTACCTGGGACCATATCAATGAGCCAAACGCCCACATGAAAGACATCCTACATCCAGTGTCTCATTTGGCTTATCAAATGGCCGTAGAACGAGTGACCAAGCATCGGGTTGAAACCAGCTTGCCTTTGGTGTTTGTTACCAAGGATCATTATTTTCTGAAAGCGCGAGGCACCTTAGTTCCCCATTATGAGAATCAACAAATAAAATTAATCCAGCAATACTTTCAAATCGAGAATATAGCCTCTAGCCTCGATGAAGTTTCCACCTATGCCAGTGAAGAGAGTTTCAATGTTTTTTAGTTCACTAATTGGGAGTTAGTTAGTTTAACAATGCTGAAGTCTGTGGGTAGTTTATCCGCAGACTTTTTGTTTATCAGCTTGATAGCTATTTTCTTTCGAAATCTGATATTATACCAATCCACAGACATAATCCGTACAAGTTGCGTCAGCTTTTGTTTCGGCCTTAGTCTGTTGCCGTTAATAATTTATGTAATAAAGCCATCCCGAAGGGCAAATGATCATTGTTTGAGCCAGAGGCGAGTTTGAGCATTTGAGGCGAAATGAAATAAATTTAGGCAAAACGGACTACAGCCGCGGCATTTTTGGTTCGTTTTTTTGCTGAAGAAAAAATGAACGGCTTAGCCAAACACGGGACATGAAGTTTAAAGTCAACTTGATATTGTACAGGTTTTTATTGTGGATTAGTATTATTCATTAAAAGTATCAGGCAAATCGTTTTCATACAATACCACATCACCTGCCTTAGCTATTTGCATCAAATGCTGATTGGCATCGGTTAGATTGCGAGCTACATATAAGCGATCTTCAGGATAGTTTTTATTTTTGAGTCCTTCTTGGATAGGCAACGTTTGCTTAGGACCTACTAAAATTGCATAGTCTACATGCTCGGCAATTTGTTCTCCCAAAATGCGATTTAGTTCGTATTCTTTTTCGGCCAATTCGATCATTCCGGGCGTAATGATTACCTTTTGTCCACCCTCTATTTTTTTGAGTACTTCCAGTGCCATTTTTGCCCCAGTAGGGTTAGAGTTAAAGGCATCATCCAAAATAGTAATGCCTCCAGGATTCCGCTTGAGTTCCATTCGGTGTTTTACTGGCTGCAGATTCTTAACGGCAAATTGAATGCTTTTTACAGGTACCTCCAGTTTAAGAGCCACGGCACAACAAACCAATATGTTAGAGATATTGGCTTCACCCATCAATTTGGTTTCCAAATCCAGTACCTTTTCGTTTTGGTAATACACCGAAAACTTCATCCCCTTAGGTGTGTACTCGACATTTTTGGCTTGATAAGCCGTATCTTGATTGAGGCTATAAGCATGGTTTTCTACATGGGTAATAGGTGCGTGATTGCGCACATACTCATAGTCAAAGTTCATATAACCTACCCCGTGTGAGGGCAATGCATCAATCAATTCAAACTTCCCTTTTTGTACATTTTGTATAGAGCCAAAAGTGTCTAAATGTTGATCAGCTACTGCGGTTAGAATACCGATTTCGGGGTTGGCCAAGTCACATAGCTCTTTGATGTCCCCGATTTGTTTGGCGCCCATTTCGCATACAAATACTTCGTGGATGGGCTTCAAATGGTTACGTACTGTAATGGTAACTCCCATCGGCGTATTGTAACTTCCAGGAGTCATCACTACATTGTATTTTTCGGAAAGGATGCGAGTCAAGAAATGCTTCACACTGGTTTTGCCGTAGCTACCCGTAATACCAATTACTTTGAGGTGAGGCATTGATTGTAAGATTCTTTTGGCGTCGTCTTTATACCACTGTGCAATGCGTCGTTCTACTGGAATGAGTAAAAAATTGGCAATAATGAGCCAGCTAAAAGCGATAAAACTCATCAAAGCCCAGCCAAGCATTACAAACTTTAAGGGTAATAATAAGGCCAGCGTAGCAGCTATGGCTAGAAATACCCCAAGCGAGGTAAAAAATAAGGTTTTGGCTCTTCGGGTAAAGACTAACTTCTTTTTATGTTTTTCGGTAAGCAAACGATAAGCCCCCAAACTGGCTCCTCCAATCCAGCCAATGTAAGCAGGTATCAGGGCTACATTGAGGAGTACTAATACACCGCCTGTTATTAGTAAGAATATGCTAAAGGTGAATTTCTGATTAAAGTTTTTTTGTGTCCAACGGCGATAACGACTATTGCGATAGCTATTAAGCTGCATCATATGTAGCTCTTTCTTGAGAAGAGTAAATGCATATACCGCAAAAGAAGCCAAGATTAATCCATACCAAACTTTTTCCATAATCAATCAGGTAGTTGATAACCAGTGTGTTAACCTTTTAAATAAAATGATCTAAAATAATAAGAAACTCTGCCTGCTTTTCTAAAAAGCCATAATGGCCAGCATTTTTGAGTACAGCCAATCCTGCATCAGGAATCTCTTTTTCCATAACATGAGCATCGCTTAAAGGAGTGGCAGTATCGTTTTCGCCCCAAATCAAAAGGGTAGAGGCTTTTATACTGGGGAGCAAATACCTCAAATCTTCATTCACTACTTTTACCAACGTTTGCCGCATAATTCCCGAAGCTTTTTGGTAATCACTAGAGCCCGACTTTTTGCGATACTTTTCCAAAATCTGTTCAGAATAATTGCGCAACCCAGGAAGCTTCAGCACATTCTTCACTGTTTTGTAGGAATACACTTTGATATAATAATCTAACTTACGCTTAGGCTTGAGCCCAGCGCCACCCGTCAAAATTACCTTTGGAATGGGATGTTTGGCCGATAGACGAATAGAAACACGCCCTCCAAACGAATGCCCTAAAAGAATGGGATTCTCTAGATTTAGTTTTTGAATAAACTCCTCGGTAAGTGCTGCATATTCTTCGGTGCTCCAGGGCTGAGGTGGGTCAGGAGTTTTGCCAAAACCTGGAAAATCGATGCTATAGGTAGTATATCGCTGAGACAAATGGTCTTGGATAGGCTTAAATATTTCTAAATCACAACCCCAACCATGCAAAAGCAATAGGTGGGGGCCTTCCCCGGTTACTTTATAATGCACCGGAATATCCTGAATCGTAATGGTGTTGTACATATATTACTTCCAAAAACGGGTTTGGGCGTATTTCGCAATGTTAAAATCATTCAAATTTAGGGGCTAGTCAAATGCAATTGCAATAAATCCCTCCTTTTTTTCAGGTAAGCGTACAAAAACAATTTTGTTTGGGTTACATAAAACATTTTAAAGTATGAAAAGGACATGAAACGGCAATATGCTTATGTGGGGCCAGCATCTATTTTGGGGAATGTAGATTTGACCCAAACTGGCACCAAAATTTTATCTGAACAAGATGTGCTACAATGGATGAAGCATGCTGAACAAGAGCTATTCAACCATCAATTGACCGCTACTTTCATTATTAATCTACAAGAAGAATTGGTAATTAATGAACGACATTCTGAGCACGTGATGTGTGCTGGTGGGCATCAGGTACTATCGGCAGGAGAAATTACCTTTGAGATAGAAGATAGGGAAGTAATCGTTGCGGCAATCACCAATCAATCCACTGGATATTGCCCCGAACCCAGTTCTTGGCCAAGTGTAGCAAAAGCAATCAAAAAGGCCCAGCTTGAGGGGCCAGACTACTTTACGAATGCTTATGAATTTAGGTATTGTTACCAATGTGAGCACATCAATCTGGTGAAAGATCAAGTATTTGAGTGTGTAGTTTGTGAAAATATGCTGGATACTCACTGGAATTTAGCCCAATTGAATTGAATTGATTAACTTTGCATAATAACTGAGAAACACTAATAGAAATACGACTGGGATCAATGCCTTTTGAGTACATCCCCAACTAAACACCTAAAAACCTATGGCTTCACGAAAAATTGTATTTGTTAAGAGTAATTCATTTTTAGATGTACTTGTACATCTGGGCATAGTAGTAGCATTGACTACCCTTATTGTGATGGTACTATTTAGCTCTGTTTTGCCCACCACTACCAATCACGGTGAAACAGTAACTGTACCCGACCTGACTGGAAGAAAAGTAGAGGAACTCAAGAGGTTTTTAGAATCTCGCGATTTGGTGTTTGAAGTAAAAGACTCTACCTACTCTCGTCGCCATCGTAACCGCCCTGGTACTGTATTGTTACAATCTCCTGAGCCTGGAGCCAAAGTAAAGCGCTTTCGCAAAATCTACATCACAGTAACTCCCAAAAATGCTCCTCGTGTAAAAATGCCTAAATTGATTGATGTTCCTTTTGACATGGCCGAGCGTACCCTCAAAAATGCCGACCTGGATTTGGGGAAAATCACCTATAAGCCCTTCCTGGGTGAGAATGTAATTATGGAGCAATTCTACAAAGGCAAAAAGATTCAGCCAAATACCTACATTCCTAAGGGAAGCAAAATTGACTTAGTAGTAGGGGATGGTTTGGGTGAAAAAGAGTTTAAAATGCCTGACTTGGTATTGATGCCTCTCGACGAAGCGGAGCAGCTACTCAAAGGATACGAGCTATTGATAGGAAACATCACTTATGTATACAGTAGCAAACGTGAGTTAGGTACCGTGATTCGTCAAAACCCTGCGGTATTTATTGGCAAAAAGAAGAAGGGTGTAAAAAAAGGCGGCCCTATGGATGATCGTAAGCGTACCAAAGTACGAGCAGGTGAATTGGTTGACTTATGGGTAGTAGGAAACCCTGCACCTAAGGCCAAGAAAAATGCAGGTAAAAAGGATGAAAAAGATCCACTAGAGTATCTGGATACGATCAATATCCGCAAATACGACGAGATCAAGAACTACAAGAAACGTAAGCTTGACAAAGACAAAGATAAAAAAGATGAACCTAAGAAAACGGAAGGTTCTACCAAGAAAGATTCTACGAAATAGTCAAGCAAAAAATATAGTAAGGGCCTCATTCATTCTTTGGATGAGGCTTTTTTTATAGAAGGCGAGCCGACTTCATATACTAAGCCGACTTTGCTATATGCTCAATCTCACGACACATCGTGTTTTTTACGGCGTGCATTTCTTGTGGCATAAGGGGACGCAAGGTAGCGATTCGTCTTTTATACACTCTAAAAGGCAGACGTTTGCCATAAATGACCTCACACATCCCATAGCCTAGCATTTTGCTCACATACATGGGTGTAATGGGGGACTCATTGTCAAAGACCCACATGCCTGCATCAATACCTGGGGTGTTTATTTGACTGTTGTTAACTGATTGATATTTAGTTTTCCGAAGATTGTTCTTTTTCTTTAAGTTAAGCATTGGTTTTATTTCTTTTTTATAAATAATCCGGTGAAAAAATTGTTGATTTTATAATTTGTTTGAGGCAACACGCAATAAATTTTAAAATGGTTGCCTTGTTTTATACAAAAAAGTAACTATTTTAAGTTTGTAATGTAACAAATATAGTTACATATAAGTTCTGTTTTATTTATTCTATTGATTATAAGTGTGTTATCTCGTTTATGATTGAGCCATAAAAAATTATTAAATATGAAAATTAGAAGAAAAAAAGTGTTGGTTGGGCTGTTTAATATTAGTTTGGCTGGTGTAGGCTTCTTATTAATCCTACTTTTCTTTTTCAATTATTTGTTTTCGCCTACCAAGGTACGTCATCAGGTAAAAATGCCGAACCTGTTGGGTAGCAAGGTAGATACGCTCCAACAATTTTTGAGCAAGTATAATTTAAAGTACAGGATTACTCATGAGATAGATAATTGGAAACTGAAAAAAACTGCGGGCACTATACTTACTCAAATCCCTAAAAGTGGTAAAGAAATCAAAGAAGGACGCGAAGTATTGATTGGGGTTATGGCTAAAAAAATAACTGATCAGGTAAAAATGCCAAAACTAATAGATAAAGAACTGGACATTGCAGTTGCTGAACTAAGGAGTCTGAACTTAGATACTGGAAAAATTACTTATAGAGCCTATAAAAATAATCATGCGGTGATGACCCAAAGTTATCAGGGACGACTCATAAAACCAGGAGAGTTTATATCTAAAGGCAGTAAAATTGAATTGTTGGTTGGGATTCGGACAAATAGTAAATGGTTTAAAATGCCTGATTTAGAAGGATTACAATTGACAGAAGCAAAAAAACGAATAGATGAGGCGCAATTATGGCTGAGAAATATTACCTATATTGAAAGGCCAGGAAAAAAGCCTGGAACAGTTGTTAGACAAAAACCAACTACTAGAACTTACCCCGACATGGATAAAGTACGAGCTGGAGAAATAGTAGATTTATGGGTTGTAAGTAATAAAAAATAACCCCATTCAAGTGAATGAATGAGGCTAGTAATATAAATGAACGTAGGAAATTATAGTCAGGCAGATTTTGCGGCAAATTCTATTTCACGACCCATAGGATTATTGACCAGATGCAACTCTTCTGGCTTTAATGGACGTAAAGTAGCCACTCTTTTTTTGTAAACTCTAAAAGGTAAACTCTTTCCGTAGATTACTTCGCACATTCCATAACCTAGCATTTTGCCTACATACATGGGTACCAAAGGTGCTTTAGTTTCAAATACCCATATTCCGGCTTCTATTTGTGGTTTATTCATTTGAGTTGTGTTTTGGGCCTGATATTCAGTTTCTCGAAGATTATTTTTTAGATTAAGCATGTTAAATTAAATGACTGGTTAGTACTGATGGCAATACAAGAAATACCTGAAAACGGTTGCTTTACCCAATGAAAAGTATTTGTTTTTTTAGATAGGAGATGAGGTGTGATTTTTATATTTGGCTTTAAAGTGTTGAATATGAATTGTTTATGGTGTAATGGATGCAATAAGTGGATTTTGTAAATATGAAAATTAGAAGAATCGGTTTCGGAGTGTTTCTATTAACTATAGTAGTTATTTTGATCAATTTGAATACTTCGGCGTCCAAAGTAAAAATGCCAAACTTGATTGATGTCCCGTTGGAAGTGGCCATAACAACTTTGAAAAAATCGGGTTTAGACACTGGTAAAATAAGACTTGGGCAAGGGGCACCAGAATATGTTGTATTGGAGCAAAGATTAAATGGAAAAAAGATATTACCAGGCACTTTAATCAATAAAAAAGAGAAGGTTGAATTGATTGTGCCCGCAAACTTTCACTCGTCAATTGAGCCTTTATTTATGCCAAATTTAGTAGGTCTTTCATTGAATGAAGCTAAAGCGCTGACTTCTGGGTATGATCTCGTGTTAAAGCAGGTCATTCATATAAATAAGGCTACCAAACACTTTCATAGAGTTTTTCGCCAAAAGCCATTAAAAAGAACAAAAATAAGGAAAGGAGACTCGGTGCTTTTATGGGTAGAGAAAAACAACAAAACCCCATCCAATGACCTGAATGGGGCGCTTGACTAACCAATTTTTTGAAAAGTTCCCTGAATAATTTCTACGCATCGACTGCGATCGTATTTCCAGGTAAGATAGGGGAGAGGCACAATGGGTACGCCTGCCCGGCTCAATATTTTATAGCGTTCCAGTGTAAAGGCGTTTTCATAAATCCCTGGAAAGCCTATCAAGTTGATACCCATCGTTTTATGATTTTCTTGCACCACAATATCTATGTCTAAGCCTGCAATAGGATACGATCGAAAACAATGATAGTTCAACGACTTTAACTCAGCTTCTACCTCATCGGCAAATAAGCAATGAGCATCGGATGGGTCATAGTTTCGGTTAAAATTCTTTTCCTCATCTATGACATAGCTTAAGTACTGCTTGAGCAAAGTCTCATTTTTCAATTCGTTTAAATTGGTAGAAGTCACTACAAACTGTTTTGCTCGTGCTCGGGTAATGGCTACATTGAATAAATCTTGTTTATTAAGGTGAACATAAGATCCACTGGCTGAGCCTTCGTCTACCACAAACGATATAAACATCATGTCGCGCTCTTCGCCCTGAAACGAATGCGCAGTACCAATCATGAGGTTATGTTTCTTCAGCGAAATCAGAGGAATTTCTTCGGTAATGCGTTTGGACAAATAGTCTACCTGACTTCTAAAAGGAGACAAAATCCCGATACTATGACAAATCTCTTTGGAAAGACTTTTTTCATCTTCAATCGTTTGTTTGATCTTGTCCAAAATCGTTTGGGCTTCCCCTTCATTGTGCCCTTTAGAATCTCTTTTTCCTTCGTTTGTGAGCAATGCTAAACTCTTTACCTTCTCATTATGAGGAGTTTGAGTCATTAAGTTTAAGCGGTTTTGGTAAAAAGTACGGTTGCTAAAGTTGATAATTTCGGGTAAGCTACGATAGTGTTCGTCCAAAAAGGTTACGGCATCCTGTACCTCTATCGAGTTGTTCACTGCATCCAAAATACTCTGATTGCGATAATCCATGTCAAATTGTATTTCGTCATTCAACTCGTGTTGGTCCCGCAAAAAATTCTGGCGTGCTTCCGACAAAAACGATACATGGCGCAACTGCGACGGATCACCTACAATGACTACTCGTTTGGCTCGTTGCAAAATGGGCAAACAACTGGCAATATCGCATTGCGAAGCTTCATCTATAATGGCCACATCAAATAAATCTTGCTTAAGCGGTAAAATGTTGCTCACATCCGATAAATTGACCAGCCAAATAGGGAAAGTGCTCAAGATGGTTTCAAAATCCACCCGCTCAAACAATTCTTCCTGTTTGTGACCTTTACGTGCTTTTACTGCCTTCAAGAAATTGCTCAAGTCTTTGCGACGAAAACGAATCACATCGGCCAACTTGAGTTGATACCCCAATTGAATATATTCTTTCAGGAGTTTGGTACGTTGTGAAAGTAGTTTCTCTAGCTTAGAAACTAAATCCCAATGGATGGGACGTTCGCTTCGTTTGTTACGAATTCGGTTGGTTTTATAGTTTACAATCCAGCGCTTCACCACGTTTTTCGCTTGACTGTTGGAGGCTATAAAGTTTCCCCACTTTATTTCTTCGTCCACCCGTTGGTCAAACAAGACCTCTAGTTCCGCTATTTCCTGTTCTATTTTGGCCAAGCGGTCTTCTTGGCGTTGCAGCTTTTTCTTTTCTTCAGGAATCTGCCCTGGGTCTGGAATACCAATACCACTTAGAATATTTTTGAGGTACAGTTTTAAGTCCTTCATATACTGGCTTTTACCGCCACGTATTACCCCACTTTTAAACCCAAGTTGTTGCTCAATTTTATCACCCACCACATCTACCGCGTGGTTCATTTGCGAAGCAATCAGTACCGATTCGCCTCGAGTAAGGTGGTCAGTAGCCAACGCCGCAATTGTATAGGTTTTGCCTGTGCCAGGAGGGCCTACTACAATACTCAAAGGATTATACTGAGCCATTTCCAATACTTTCTTCTGGGCCTTACTCAATATAGCAGGTACACGGGGTTGGGTGGGAGCAGGGTGCTCAGTGATAGGGGAGGCTTCGCCAAAAAGGGCTTGCAGAGACGAGGAAAAATCTTCACTTTGTGCTACTAATCCCAACTCGTTGATTACGCCACGGGTCGTGTTTGAACTCATCATAATTCCGAGTGTACTGGCAGGAAGCAATCGCAAGACATTGGATTTGACGAATTTTTTCAAGGATTCTTCGTCTAACAAATCTTCTGGATAGCGATACATTTCATCAAATGTTACCTGACTCCAGTGAGGCTTGAGCTTGTCGGCCATGGCTTTGGCATCGGCAAAGGATATGGCATTTTGAGGAATGTCTAAAAAAAGCTTTTCAGTATTGGTTTCTTGCAGATTGAGCATTGATAGCAACGGATAATTTACCTGTTGCTTGCTAAAATCTATTTTGATGTAGTAATCATCTTTTTCTTTGATAATTTCTGCAGGATAGTAAATTAAAGGAGCACATAACTTTTTAGGGCCAATGGTTTCGTTTGGATTGGAACCTGTAATGAAAAAAGAAAAATAGAAAAGCGACTTTTCTCTTTGAAAGAGCTGCAATTCTTTCTCGATGGCCAGAGCGTTTTCAGTAGGTATGTATTGTTTGGGTAAATTCTGAGTGAGCAGTTCTTCTTGCTTGTCTGTAAAATATTTGTGTTCAATCTTCTTATCAAAAATATTCCAGATAGTAGCTTCTCGTTGGTCGGCCTGATAGCAATCTCTGAAATAACGAATTAGGTTTTGTATTCTCATAGGTATGAATTTTTCCTCACTGACCAAAGATACAATTTTCGGCCAAATTTCTAAAAAACAATGAAACAGATAATAGAGGTGTTCTTTGTAGCAATAATAAAACAAGTAATGTGTTCTTTTACAGGTGTTTATAGTCTGCAAAAGGCTACTTGAAACATTTACAATAAGAGACCATTATCGGGAGGAGAAAAAGGAAAGGCGCAAATTTTTTTCATCAGTTTTTTCATTTAGTTTGATCAATAGTATTATATAATATTCACGAAGAAACGACTCTAAAAGTTGAGGGATTTACTGCTTTTTAATGCGCTTGGTCATATACAACAACACTCCTGCTGCCCCGATAAATCCCAAACCTACAAATATGAGAATGTCCATGTGTTTTTTAGTTAACAGTCAATAGTCCGTAGTCCAATGTTGTTGCCTTAACGATAAGCGAGTCCATGTAACGAATATCATTTTCCCCTTTTGGGAGAATTAAAGGGGGCTTTCGTGGATTAACGTTATCTATCTTGACCCTTAAGGAAATAGCTCGTAGTCCATAAATACTCATTTATAGCTTTAATTTTCTATAGACTATGGACTGAAAAACTATGGTCTATCAACTAAATCTCAAACAAAGCCTTAACCCTATCGGCAAAACTAGCCCCAGTTGTAATCTTGGTAGTGGTTTTATCGCTTAAATGCAATATAAAACGTCCTCTGAAGTATTTCTCAAATTGTTGAATAAATTGACGATTCACAATATGCGATTTATGCACTCGTATAAATTGCTCGGGGAGTTTACTTTCCAGTGTACTCAATGTGTAATCTACCAAATGTTTTTGACCTTCGGCTGTATTCAAATATACATATTTACCTTCAGCTTCAAAATAGGCCGCATCTGCCAATGGAACCAAACGAATCTTATCACCCACCTGTATAGGCATACTGGTAATGGTTTTGGTAGGTTGGAGTTGTTGCAGTAATTGTTGTAATGCAGGTACTTGAGGGTTTTCCTGAGACGATTCTGCCTCAAAACGTTGTAATTTTTGAATGGTACGCTCGAGCCTTTCGGCCAAAATAGGCTTTAATAGGTAGTCAATTGAATTTTCCTCAAAAGCCTGAATTGCATATTGATCATAAGCTGTGGCAAAAATCACAATGGGCAAATGCTCCAGTTGTCTTAACATCTCAAAGCCATTCAATAAAGGCATTTCAATATCTAAAAAGATCAAATCAGGTTTGAGCGTGTTTACCAGAGCCAATCCTTGTTGACCGTTTTCGGCCTCACCTATTACCTCAAACACCTCAGTATGTGCCTGTAGCAATCTTTTGAGACGTTCACGAGCCAACGACTCATCATCAATTACCAGGGTTTTGTACAATTTGGATGGGTTTGGAGGTGTGTTCATGGGCAAGCATTTTTTTTAGACTAATAACTACTTTTTTCTCAGGAGTATTTTCAAAATAAAAATCCGCATTTTTGGGAAACAACAGCTCTAGCTTATCGCGGGTACTCTGCCAACCATAGCCCAATTGCATATTTTCCGAAAATGCCGGGCCATTGTCTTTCAAAATAATTTCGAGCAAATTTTCTTCTTGAGTCACCTCAATGCTCAACTTTCCTGCCTCTGCCAGCTTAGAAATCCCGTGTTTGATGGCGTTTTCTACCAAGGGCTGCAGCAAAAAACGAGGCACTAAATATTGACGTGCTGTATCAGGTAAAGCTAAATGATATTTGAGACGATTGCCAAAACGCACCTTCTCAATTTCAAGATAGGTTTCTACCATTTCGAGCTCTTCGCCCAGGGTAGTCAAATGATGGTTTTGTCGGTTGGTATTATAGCGAAAAAACTTAGAGAGTAGCAATGTCATTTCCTCGGCTTTATCAGGATTTACATGGATAAGGCTCGCAATAGAGTTGAGCGCATTGTACAAAAAATGAGGATTAACTTTGGCGTGTAACGCATCCAGTTCGGCTTGGGTTTTTAGTTGTTTGAGTTCGAGGAGTTTTACCTCTTGTTCAGTGATCTTAGAGTCTAGTTTGTCCTTTTGCAGGATTTTAGAATAAATAAGCATACCTACTGCAATATAAAAAACGGTGGTAAGGGCCATAGCCGCTCGTGAATTTGATTCAATGTTTAAGAGTGCATGAGCAACAAAATTGATCAAGTAAGTACCTACCGCAGCACAGATGGCCATCACCAACAACGCTAGTGAATGAGCAATGGCCTTATTAGGTATTAACGAGAAAAAATACAAAGCAACTTGATTGGCTAGTGTTAAAAACAAACCGATGATGATTCCGTGAATAATACCTGCTGCAATACTTACCCACAAATAGGTATTAATCATCCCAAACACGATTCCAATGACCAATCCTATAGGAATGGAAATGAAAATTGAATGTGCATAATCCGTCCAGGCAAAGTGTTTTTCATAGCGATTACCTAGCGTTTCGTTAATCTTTGCCTGATATTTTTCTAACCAATTCATACAATTTGTTTTGATTGAGTGCTTCCTTCTGTTATCAAAAGCTACCCTAATACTCTTTCAATGGCCATTTTCAATATATCTGAATGATCAAAAGCCATTTCTGGTAACTCGTCCACTGAAAACCAAGTCGCGTTGCGTGCATCGTCTCCTGCTATGGGTTTACATTCATTGATATTTACTGTAGCATAATAAGCAATAGATACTACCCAACCCCGAGGGTCACGTCCTGGTGCAGTAAAAGTATGCATTTGCTTCATATCAATATCCTTCAAATTTGTTTCCTCCTCAAGCTCACGATTTGCCGCTTGTAACGCGGTTTCATTAGCATCTATAAACCCTCCTGGAATGGCCCACTTACCCACAAAAGGTTCATGAGCACGCTGGATCAACAATACTTTGGTATCTCTATTCCCTTCACTCTCAGGTGATTGCCCAAAAATGATACAATCCACGGTAAGTGCTGGACGAGGGTAATCGTAAGTGTGTGCCATAAGCGTATTTTCAAGTTTAAAGTTACTTAATGAAGATAGTCAATTGACCTGACAAAGAATAAAGTTGTTGATTTTTGGGGTGAAATGGAAAAAACAGCGAGTGAAATTGAATGTAAGAGGGAAGTAGCTTGTGCAAAATAGTTTATTTCTTTCCGTCTATTTTTTATTGTAACTTGTTCAGACATAACCTCCAATTTTTAAATATGAGAAGACTTGCCTTTTATACTGCATTCATATTGTTGTTAACTAGCTGCGAACATCTAGTCATCAATGCTTCTGAAGCTACCCAGCACGTAGGTAAATACGCCACTGTAAAAGGTAAAGTAGCCAGTGTTAAGAGTTTGAATCTTGGGCGACGTAACGAAATACACTTGATTAATCTCACGCGTCCTCATCCCAATCAGGATTTTACCATTGCCATCAATGGCCGTTATATCAATCGCTTTGGCCCAGTGACTAATTATGAAGGGAAAGAAATACAGGCTACAGGGAAAATTTACCTTTATAAAGGCAAGCCTCAAATGAAACTTAAGGCTGCTAATAAATTGAGAATTATAAAGTAAATCTTTTTAAGCATTATCAATATAACCTCGATACTGCTTACAATGAATACATTCGAAGGCGTAAAAAGTGCATTCTGCATGTGCTGATTTTTGGGGACCAAACTGACTTTCGTAAAGATCATCTCCGTTGTCACAAATTTCTTCAAAAAATTTCTGAGCTTTTCCATCAGGAGAATGTTTTATAAAGTCCTCATGTTCCCAAGTGCCTACAAAGGTCATAAAATCATTACAATGAACTAACCAAATAGCTCCTTGCCAGGCCCTAAAAGGTGGAGTCCGTTTTAATTCATCTATTTTAGATTTGTC
The DNA here is from genome assembly GCA_001890965.1 of marine bacterium AO1-C. Taxonomy (GTDB): domain Bacteria; phylum Bacteroidota; class Bacteroidia; order Cytophagales; family Microscillaceae; genus Microscilla. Next base: position 244,420 of record MLAY01000013.1, read on the forward strand.
CATTGCCAACAAAGCCTGTTCTTTAGGCAAAAGATCAGAAGCATAATCGCTGGATTTTTTCAGGTATGGATATTTTTCAGATTCCGTGAGTATTGAATCTTTTATAAGATACCCTCCCTCTGCCTGTTGCTCAAAGGCATATTTTTTTTCATAGAGACAATTTAAACAAACATTTGTTAGGCTCTCAGAAGACGTAGTTATAATGCTTAGGGTATCATCTAACTCAATGATGGGTGAATCATTTTGATTGCAAAAAGAGCAACAAGTATCATTAGAAGCTGGTTCAAAATAACTTTCGTCGGTTGTGCTTCTGAAGTACTTTAAATTAATATAATCCATGTATGTTTACACTATTTTATCTACAATAACAAAGCACCAAATTTCCTTGGTTGGGAGGTAACTTGATGCTTTGCTAGATGAGTTCAATAATTAATTATCTAATACTTTTATTATTTCAGATTTTCTTCAAATAACTTAAAAATGCGCTTGTACTCATCTGCCCAGCTACTGGGTTCTACAAAACCGTGACGCTCGACTGGGTAAACTGCCAATTCCCAATTTTCCTTGCGCAATTCAATCAAGCGCTGGCTTAATCGTACAATGTCCTGAAACTGTACATTATAATCAATCATTCCGTGACACATCAACAATGCACCTTTGAGTCCTTTGGCAAAATAAATAGGTGAGCTACGACGGTAAGCCACACTGTCTTTTACAGGAGTGTTCAAAATATTGGCAGTGTAAGGGTGATTATAGTGTGCCCAATCAGTCACAGATCGTAACGCAGCTCCAGCTTTAAAAACATCAGGCGTAGTAAACATGGCCATCAAGGTGATGAATCCACCATAAGAACCCCCATAGATTCCAATTTTTTTAGGATCAATGTCATATTTTTCTGCCAAAAACTTAGCCCCATCTACTTGGTCTGTTAAATCTTTGCCCCCCATATAGCGATAAACTCCAGTACGCCAGTCACGACCATAGCCCTTGCTTCCCCGGTAATCTATATCCAACACGGTATAACCATTTTGTACCAAAAAATTATGGAACATATACTCCCGATCATAATCACTCCAACCTTTGTGGGCGTTTTGCAAATAGCCCGCCCCGTGTACAAAAATCGCCGCTTTGCCTTTAGAAATTGGATTTTGTGGACGGTAAATACGAGCATATACCTTAGTGCCATCTCGTGCCTTGAAAGAGATTACCTCTGGAGCAATCCAGCTGTACTTTTTGAAGTCTGAGGTCTGAGAGTCAGTAATTTTTGTGGCTTTACTTCCAGCTTTATTGGGCATTACGTATAGCTCAGGAGGAGTGTTAGTAGAGGAATACAACAATGCTACCTGGCTTTGGTCAGGAGACAAAGTGCCATCGTTAAACCCAGTCATAGTAGTCAATTTGGTACGATTGCCCCCTTTCAATGGCATTTGATATAAATGATACTCGCCTGGGTGCACTTCATTGGTGCGCAAGTACCACGATTTTTTGTCTTTGGAAAGCTGCACATCAGTGATTTCAAATTTGCCAGAGGTAAGTGATTTTACTTTACCACTTTTGATGTTTACTGTGTACAACTGGGCATATCCTGTCTTCTCAGATTGAAAATATACAGTTTTGTTATCAGGTAGCCAGCCAACATTTCCTACCGAAAAATACCAATTACCAATACCTGGGCCACCTATCCAAGCCTCATCTCGTTGCCTGTTCAATAATTTGAGCTTACCTTTTTGAAGATCTGCCAACACAATCCAACGATCTTTAGAATCCAACGCCCGAATCACCATCACTGCATTTTTGCCATCTTCTGACCAAATAAGTTCATGGGGAATTACTTTCCGCGCTTTTTTGAGCTTAAGTGAACGCTTGTATTCTTTATAATAAGCAGGTGCTTCATAAATTCCTTTCAATTGCTTGAAATCTACCATTTGAACCTTATTGGTAACCAGATTAAAAATACCAAATTCATAAGTAGACTCAGGGCTTCCCACTTTTTCCCGGCGATTTACTGGATTGGTATAGCCAGATTCAGTAATGAATTGCATTACACTGGTAAATCTTCTTCCACTAGGGCTTTTTTGTAATATAAAAGTGACAAAATCTTTATTAGGGCTAAGTTGTAAACTATTCAATCTTCTACCTTTAAGGTAAATAGTTTTAGGACGTTTTACGCGTAATGCTTTGCGCGCTTTTTGACCAAATGCCCGATCCTTCTTACGCTTTTTCAACACCTCCATCAGCTCAAGTTGCTGTTTTTTCAGCCATTGGGCCTGTTCTGACCCTTTACCCCCTCGCCTTGGATTGCCTTCTCTAAAGTTAGTCAATTGTTTGAGCATGCCATCAGCTATTACCCATTCAAACAAATTATTATCTCTTTGGAAAATAATACTCTTTTCATCTCCCGAAAAGCTTACATTGCTTTCACGCGCTACAGTAGATGTTATCTGGCGACTCTTGCCGTTTTTATACCAGAATATATCACCATTTTTAGTGTATAGTTTTTCTGTACGGGCTTTGTTATAAGTACCAAACCTTCCAGGCATTTCTTTCAGTTCCTGATCGTTCACTTTCTGAGGTGTACCTGCAGGTTTGCCATCTCTTACTTTCACATAGTATAGCGAACCTTGTGGTTGTTTTTGAGGATTCCAGTTGAAATATATTTTTTGACCATCTTCTGACCAAAATACCCGTGATGGAGAATGCCCAATAAAATTACTCCCTTCCATAATTTGATCAATTGTGAGCTTATTTTGAGCAAATACCTGTTTTTGCCCACAATAAAAACCCATCGTGAGGAATAAAAGGAGAGAATATAAGTGTTTGTTTTTCATGAGATTAATGCTTTGTTTTTTGATCTGATACTTTATAGAGTAAGCCTATCAGAGTTCCAATACTGGCACTACCTAAGCCTCCTACAATAAAAACCATGACATCGTCAGCAGGCAGAAATTTCATCCAATGAAGTGAGACCGCCAACACGATGACCATCACACCACCACCTCCAACAATATTTAATAAATCCTTAAATAAACCCGTTTGCATAGATTAAAAGTAGTAATCTGAACTACAAATAAATGACAATAATTATGTGATTTGTTCAAATATAGATGAAATCTGATTTAGTTTGAGAAAAATTAGTTTTGTTAATCAATTTGATACAATATAGATAAAATGAAAGCCGTCATTATTAAAGAGTTTGGTGGACCAGAGCAACTCTCCATAGGTGAGTGGGAAAAGCCAAGCCCAGCTCAAGATCAAATATTAGTAAAAGTACATAACACTGCCCTCAACCGTGCGGATACTATGCAACGCAAAGGAGTTTATCCTCCACCTGCTGGTGCAAGTCCTATTCTAGGATTAGAAATCGCGGGTGAAGTAGTCGAGGTTGGTGCTAATGTAAATCAATGGAAGCAAGGAGAGCGAGTGTTTGGTTTGATCCCAGGTGGGGGGTATGCCGAATATGCAGTAATTCACCAAGACATGGCAATGCCTATTCCCAGTAGCTTCAGTTTTGAGCAAGCGGTGGCTATTCCAGAAGTTTTCTTAACAGCTTATCAAGCCATGAAATGGCTGGCTGATGTTCAACCCGGAGAAACATTGCTAGTACATGCGGGAGCAAGTGGGGTAGGTACTGCAGCTATTCAGTTAGCCAAAGCCATAGGGGTGAAAACCATTGTAACTGCATCAGCTCCTAAGCACCAAACTTGCCTTGATTTGGGAGCTTCACTAGCCATTGATTATAAGACCGAAGATTTTCAAGAAAAGGCCTTAGAGTTTACCGAAGGTAAAGGAGTAGATGTTATTATTGATTTTATTGCAGCTCCTTACTTTCTCAAAAATATTGATTCTTTGGCTACTGACGGTCGTATGGTGATCCTGGCACTTATGGGAGGCTTAAATGTAGATGGTTTCAACCTTGGGAAAATGCTTCGTAAGCGATTAAAAGTCATGGGGTCAACCTTACGAGCCAGAAGCCGTGACTACCAAATCCGCCTGAATCAAGACCTGAAAGCATTTGCTATTCCATTGATTGAGCAAGGCAAGATCAAACCCGTAATAGATTCCGTATTTGACTGGGAGCAAGTAGTAGAAGCACACCAGTATATGGAGGCTAATAAAAATACAGGGAAAATTGTCCTTAAAGTGAGTTAACATAAAATAAGGTTACAATTTGTCATTCTCTGCAAAGAGGTGTAGATTGTAACCTCTATATACCTATACATTATCTACGTTTACAACCTCATTCACAGTTTCTTCTTCTTTTACTTCGCCTTCTTTGAGTATGATGCTAAAAGTGGTGCCTTTGCCCACTTCTGAATCCTTGATAAATATACGTCCTTTATGATATTCTTCAACAATCCTTTTGGCCAACGTAAGTCCCAGTCCCCACCCCCTTCTTTTGGTTGTAAAACCAGCATTGAATACTTTTTTCACTTGAGTTTTTGTCATCCCCTTGCCCGTGTCGGTTATATCAATCACTACATCCCCTTCAGGTATTTCTCTTAACCTTAGCCTCAACTCGCCTCGACCACCCATGGCATCCACCGCATTCTTACAGATATTTTCTATTACCCACTCAAACAAATAACGATTCATATTCACCATCTTATCAGGGGGAAGCCAGTCTTTTACCCGTACTTTTACCTGACTCGATATACGCCGTTGCAGATAATTCATAAAGTTTTGAACCACAAACGAAATATTCTCTGGCTGCAAAGTAGGCTCTGAACCAATACTCGAGAATCTGGCTGTAACCATCTGAAGCCTTTGTACATCTTTTTCTAACTCATCTGCTATAATTGGATCAGCCTCATCGTCAGCTCGCAGGTATTCTACCCAAGCCATCAATGAAGAAATGGGAGTGCCCAACTGATGCGCTGTTTCTTTGGCCAGCCCTACCCACACCCGATTTTGCTCTGCTCTTCGGGAATAGTTAAAGGCCATATAGGTAAGCAACCCAAAAATAATAACTACCCCAAATTGAATAAAAGGATAATAAGTCAGCTGAGATAATAGATTAGAGTTGCGATAGTAGATGTAGTTTTTTCCACCAAATGATACCTCAATAGGAGAGTTTTCGGCTTTCATCTTTTCCAGTTCCTCCTGTAAAATCTCCTTTTCTTTTTCCAGAATTCTTTGTGCTTCTTTAACCGAAGTATTTTTAGGTTCAGGCAATGTTATATTTCTGGAACTAATAATATCTCCCTTTTCATCTGTCAAAATCAATGGTACCGAGTTGTTTGCTCCAATAATCTCCTGCATCAAAAAAGTTAACTCATTGCCAATTTTTTCGTCTACGGCAAACTCAAGACCTTTCGCATATAAATCAATCAAGCGCTTTTCACGTTGCTCGAGTTTCTTTACAAGCGTATTGGTATAGTAAAGAGAAGCACCCGCCAATAGCAATGCGATTACTACTACCCCTACTTTAAACTTTGACTTATTATTATAGATATCCATTTGCATACAACTTCACCTATTTTATTTAGGAGCAATGTGCGAAAAAGTTTTGCTATGCCCTAATAGAATTGTACAAGTATAGGAAATTACAAAATTAAAAGGAATTATATTTTTAAGGCAAGAAATTTTTCATTGGCAAAGCAACTAAAGGTACAACTTGAGGTGTCTAAGGTGGCAGAGGATATTTGAATTATTTATTACATAATCAATAAAAGTGATGAAAATAAAGTGGTTTTATCCAACTTATCATCCTACCTTCGAGTTCTTTTAGTACATAAGTTGACATATATCATTTTTTAATGATTCAAAATTCTGTTCCTTGCATTGAGTACAAATACAAACTCAATGACTAATTAACGTAGTTAGTTATTTGGAATATGTCTAAATTAAGACGCTCCTTATCAGGTTACTTTCTATGTTGAAAAATTAGATATTATTTTTGCAAAAAAAATCGTGCGGCTCATATGTATCACAATTTTAAATCAGTAACATTATCATATAAGAATACCCCCATCAATATAAGAGAGGCGTTGTCGCTGAATGAAGCAGATTCTAAAGCATTGCTTAGGGCGTTTAGAGAACTAGATGATATTACTGATATCTTTATTTTATCTACGTGTAACCGAACCGAGGTTTATTTTACCTCACCTCACGATTATTCTTCTGAAGTTATCCAGGAAATAGGACAGCTAAAGAATATTGCAGAAATTGAAACCTACCAAGAGTATTTTAATTACAACGATAATGCAATTGAGGTAGTACAACACCTATTTTATGTAGCTATGGGGCTGGAGTCTCAGGTGGTAGGTGATATGCAAATTTCTAATCAAGTCAAAAACGCTTATCAGTGGGCAGCCGATTTAGGCACACCTGGACCTTTCTTACATCGTTTACTACATACTATATTTTTTACCAATAAAAGAGTCGTTCAGGAAACGAGTTTCCGTAGTGGTGCGGCTTCTACTTCTTATGCATCAGTTGAGCTAGTAGAAGATTTGGCCAACGATATTCGTGACCCTAAAGTATTGGTATTGGGAGTAGGCGAAATTGGTGCAGATGTTTGTCGTTCATTAGAAGGTAGTTTTATTGATGACGTCACAATTTGCAATCGCACATTGTCCAAAGCGCAGGCTTTAGCCGATGAATGTGGAGCAAATGTAGTTCCTTATGAAAATGTGTGGCAAGCCATTGAGGAAGCAGACATTATTATTTCATCGATTGCACTGCCTGAACCATTCATTACCAAGCAATCCTTAAAAGAGCACAACTTACTTTCATTCAAATATTTCATCGATTTGGCAGTACCTCGTAGTGTAGATCCTACCCTGGAAGAAGTAGCAGGTATTGTAGTTTACAATATTGATGATATCAATAACAAAGCATCTAAAGCACTTGAGCGTCGTCTGCAAGCTATTCCAGATGTAAAAGCCATTGTACACGAAGCCCTGGAAGACTTTGGTGAGTGGTCAAAAGAAATGGAAGTTTCACCTACGATCAAAAAGATCAAAACTTCTTTAGAGCAAATCCGCCAGGAAGAGCTCGAGCGCTATATGAAAGATTTGTCAGAATCTGAATCTGAAAAAGTAGACAAAATCACCAAAAGCATCGTGCAAAAAATCATTAAACTCCCTGTTTTACAATTAAAAGCAGCCTGTAAAAGAGGGGATGCAGATTCTCTAATGGATGTGCTTAATGATTTATTTGATTTAGAAAAACAGCCTTCTCAGAAAATACGACGCTAACCTTACACGTTACATATTAAGTGTTAAAAATTAATTTCATGATACACATGAATGTTGAATAATTTATTTTTGTTCAACAGTTAATCTGCTGTAACTAAGCAGATTGAATAATTTATGAAATTGAGAACGTTAACCATGTAATTAAAATTCCTTCATACATTGTAAGGTGTTTTTTACTGAAAATTTCAGGATTTAATATATTTTTGCCATTAATGTAAATTTTTAATACCTGAAATTACATTCTATTCATATCTTTAAAGTAGTATTTTTCTGAAAAAAAGGCTCGCATTTAAATACAAGCCTAACCAATGAAAGTATGATGTACTTACTCAATACAAAAAAAACTTGGCTGCTATTTCTAATTATTGTTATCACTCACTTTAACACCAAAGCACAAAAAGTACAATGGGCCTCCAAAGTAATTGGGGTTTCATCAGAGAGGAAAGAAATCAATGGTGATACCAAATCTCCCGAGCCTCATCAATACCGGGCAGAGCAAACACTGGGAATACCTAACAAACTACCAGCTTTTGGAGATAGTAAGTGTGCCTGGTCTCCTTCCAGAAGAAGTAATCCAATTCCTGAATGGATCAAAGTTGGGTTTGCCAATCCTATGCAAATTCGTCAAGTGGCCATTGCCGAAAATCATAATCCAGGAGCTATTACTCATATATATGTGTATGACGAAGCTGATCGTGAACACCTGCTTTACAGAAATGAAAATGTAGCGGCTTTACGAGTGAGAGGCAGAATCTATCACTTCTTTGTAAAAAAGACTGCTTTCAAAGTCAAAAGTGTAAAGGTCGTTTTGAGTACTGCCCAAGTAAGAGGGTTTAATCAGATAGATGCAATTGCTATTTCTGACTCAAATGACCCAGTTAAAGCTAAAATCAACTTAGCCAAAAAACTGGATGTAAAATCTAAACCTCTAAATTTAGGGACTAATGTCAATTCCAGTTTTGACGAAATTTCTCCAGTAGTAGCGCCTGATGGTTCAGCGATTTATTTTACCAGAGCCAAACACCCCCAAAATATAGGTAAAGAGCATAAGCAAGATGTTTGGTACTCCAAACTAAGACCTGATTATAACTTTGGCCCTGCCAAAAACCTTGGCCCTCCTATCAATACTGAGCACCACAATTCTTCTTTTTCTATTTCTCCTGATGGCAATACCATGTTATTGAATAATGTGTATCGCCCAGATGGTAAATTGGAAAAAGGCCTCTCTATTACACGTCGTGGAAGCGATGGCAATTGGTCTAAGCCTCGCGCAGTAAAGATTGATGGATACCGAAACCTGAATAAATATTCTGAATTTTGCTTATCACCAAATGGCAAAGTATTATTAATGACCATTCAGCAAACGGATACCAAAGGAGGGAAAGATATTTATGTTTCATTTTTGAACTCTGATGGTAGAACCTGGTCTAAACCCAGAAATCTAGGGACAAAAGTAAATACTGCCGAAAGTGAAACTTCCCCGTTTTTAGCAGCCGATGGAGTTACCTTATATTATTCTACCTCTGGTTTTAGTGGGTTTGGGTCAAACGATATTTATGTAACCCGTCGTCTAGACAATAGCTGGACCAATTGGAGTACTCCAAAAAACTTAGGGCCAGAAATTAATACCGATAAATGGGATGCCTACTTCAGTATTCCTGCCAAGGCCGATTTTGCTTACTACATCACTTATCACAAATCAATTGCAGGTAGTGGAGATATCTTTAGAGTAAGTCTGTCGGATTCTAATAAGCCCAAACCAGTAGCCTTAGTTAAAGGAAGGGTATTCAATGCCAAGACCAAGCAACCAATTAGTGCAGAAATTGATTATGAAATTCTGGCTACGGGTAAAAACGTTGGGAAAGGGAATTCTAACCCTAAAACAGGAGAGTATAAGGTCGTATTACCGCTTGAACAAGAATATGCATTATTGGCGGAAGCAAAAGGTTTCTTATCAGTAGATACTGTCATTAATCTGAAAGGTATTAATAAATATACTGAGATTGTTACTGATTTATACCTGGTACCCATTGAAGAAGGGGCTACAGTAAGATTGAACAATATCTTTTTTAGTAGAAACAGCGCCCGTCTATTACCAGAATCTTATCCAGAATTGAACCGCTTGTCTAAAGCAATGGAAGAGAATCCTACGATGAAAATACGCCTGGAAGGTCATACAGAAATCTATGGAAACAAAAAAGCATTGATGGATTTGTCCAAACGTAGAGTAAAATCGGTACAAAAGTATTTATCAGAGAAAGGAATAAATTCCAAACGGATTAAGCTCAAAGGATATGGAGCAAGGAGGCCACTTAGTGTCAAGAAGGATCAAAAGTCCAGGGCACTCAATCGTAGAGTAGAAGTAAGAATTTTAGCAAAATAAATTGAAAATGTTGTCTAATCCAGACAACATTTTTTTTTGACCTTATGGACGTGGAAAATCATAGTTATCAAGTAATAGGGCATGGTATATGTCATTTGGCCATAATACCCATGAGAGCCAAGCCAACCAGTAAAAGCGAACAAGTGTCACAATTGATATTTGGCGAGACTTTTCAGGTATTAGAAGAAAGTCAAGATCAAAAGTTTGTATTTATTCTTGCCGATTTTGACCAATACCAGGGTTGGATAGAGAAAAGCCGCTGGTGGAAGGCTACAAGAGTTTGCTACAACCAAGCCAAAGCAAGTCAGGAATATATGGTAGCAGAAGATTTTTCATCATTAAAAGGGACATATCAGCAAATTATACTTTTGGGAAGTACCTTGCCTTTGTATAACCAAGGGATACTCACTTGGGATCAGCAAACAATGAAGTTCCACAATTCGGTGTATCATGTAAAGAAAATGTTAGGGCAAAAGTTTATTCTCGGAATAAGCTTTCGATTTTTAGGAACCCCTTATTTATGGGGGGGAAAGACTATTACAGGCATCGATTGTTCAGGGCTTACCCAACAAATATTTAAATTGGCAAACTACCAATTGCCACGCGATGCTTATCAACAAGCAGAGGTGGGCATAAATGTATCAACTATTGAAAGTACTATTTCAGGAGATTTAGCTTTTTTTGCTCGTGAAGAGCGAATTATTCATGTAGGGATAATAGTTCAGTTTGAGGATATAAAGGGTTTAGATGAGGGATTAGCAAACTTATTACAAGTCAAGCTAGAAAACGTAAAAACAACTAATACTGAGACTAAACCAAACACTGATGAAGCCTATACCTGGATTATTCATGCATATGATTGTGTAAGGATTGATGTGTTAGATAATGTAGGAATCTACAACTTGGATGAGCGACAGTATACACACTTCAATCATTCTTTTAAACGAGTCATTGCTAAAAATAAACTTGATCTGATCAAATAAATCTGACTTTGTCAAGTTGTAACAATACATTCAATACCAACGAATTAGTCTTTAAGGAATATTGTACAAGATTAAAAAATGAATCAATAGACCAATAAATGAAAGATAATTTTAAGTTAAACTTAAAGTAACAAATTGATTTTGGTTTTATGATTTATATGTATAATTTTGTTACTATTTGAAAGATGACATGTGTAATATGTGTGAATACTAAGAAAAATACACGTGTTTTTGAAGTAAATATAAGGAGCTATTTGAGCGACTTGTCTTGAGAGAGTGATGGTAACCAGATGTTTGAACGTTGTGCTACTTCATAACACATTACAAAACCAAACTAAAGCTTAGTGCTTTGTTCACAATTTATTACCAACAATTAAATTCAAGGGAAGATGAGTCTCAATGGAAGAAAGGTTCTTATTCTAAATCAAGACTACACTGCTTTGACAATATGTACAGTGCAGAAGGCATTTATCTTGGTTTATTTGAAAAAGGCTGAAATGATCTCTGAAAACAAGCATCAGCCTTTGCGTACGGTATCTAGTACCTACCCAATGCCATCCATTATTCGTCTGTTTCGATATGTCAATCTTCCTTATCGAGGAGTGATGCTTAGTCGTCAGAACATATTTAAACGTGACGGTAATGCTTGTCAATACTGTGGAGCTACGCATGATTTAACGCTAGATCACGTATTGCCAAAATCCAGAAGCGGTCGCTCTACCTGGGACAACCTGGTAACCGCTTGTAAAAGTTGTAATTCCAAAAAAGGAGATTTAACTCCAGAAGAGGCGAATATGCCTTTGAAGAGACCTCCTTTCAAACCTTCATTTATTATGTTCCTCAGAGATTTCTCTGGAGCAATTGATGAAGAGTGGAAACAATACCTGGGTAAAAGATTTAAAATTTATTGACCAACAAGGTAATTGTTGATATTTATTTATAACTTTGCGTTTCCTTTGCTAAGGGCCTTGAAAAACAAGGCATTTACAAGGGAAACGTTTTTTTATTTTAACCTTAAAAGTCTACTCAAAATGGCTCTATGAGTAGATGTAGCAAAGAGCCATAATTTATAAATATGGGTAATTCTCCAGAAGAATTCGATTGGGATAATGTAGAAACCAAAAGCTTCGGCCTTGGCTATTCAGAAGAAGAGCGCGCGAAGTTAGAAGAAATGTACAACGGCACCCTCACCCAAGTACAAGAAAAGGAAGTGGTACAGGGTACAGTAGTAAAGATCGTTGAAAGAGAAGTCATCTTAAATATTGGCTTTAAATCAGATGGTTTAGTACCATTGTCAGAGTTCCGCGACATGCCTGATTTAAAACCTGGCGATGAAGTAGAAGTATTCATCGAAAACCAAGAAGATGCAAACGGGCAATTGATCCTTTCTAGAAAGAAAGCGAAAATCTTGACTGCCTGGAAAAAAATTCAAGCTGCTTTGGACGAAGATACAGTGATTGAAGGTATTGTGAAGCGTCGTACTAAGGGTGGTTTGATTGTAGATATTTACAGCATTGAAGCTTTCTTGCCTGGTTCTCAAATTGATGTGAAGCCAATCCGTGACTTTGACATCTATGTAGGTAAGAAAATGGAAGTGAAAGTTGTGAAGATTAACTACAGCAACGACAACGTAGTTGTTTCTCACAAAGTATTGATCGAGAAAGATCTTGAAGAGCAAAAAGCTCGTATTTTGAATAACCTTGAAAAAGGTCAGGTACTTGAAGGTGTTATCAAGAACATGACTAACTTTGGGGTATTTATTGATTTAGGTGGTGTTGATGGTCTTCTTCACATCACAGACATTTCTTGGGGACGCATTAGTCACCCAGAAGAGGTGTTAAATCTAGACCAAAAAGTGAACGTGGTAGTGTTGGATTTCGACGATGAGAAAAAACGAATTTCTCTTGGTATGAAACAACTTACTCCTCACCCTTGGGAGTCTTTACCAGACAACATTCAGGTTGGTACCAAAGTAAAAGGTCGCATTGTAAATGTAGCCGACTACGGTGCTTTCTTAGAAGTAATTCCTGGTGTAGAAGGTTTGATCCACGTTTCAGAAATGTCTTGGTCTCAGCACTTGCGTAACCCACAAGACTTTATCAAAGTTAGCGACGAGCTTGAAGCTGTTGTTCTTACTCTTGATCGCGAAGAGCGTAAAATGTCACTGGGTATCAAGCAATTGACTGATGACCCTTGGACTAAGCAAGATGTATTGGATCGTTATTCAATCGGTACTAAGCACAAAGGTATCGTGCGTAACCTTACTAGCTTTGGTTTGTTTATCGAACTAGAAGAAGGTATTGATGGTCTTGTACACGTTTCTGATCTTTCTTGGACTAAGAAAGTGAAGCACCCATCTGAGTTTGTAAAAGTAAACGATGAGTTGGAGGTTGTAGTACTTGAGCTAGATGTTGAAAACAAACGTTTGGCATTAGGTCATAAGCAACTAGAAGAGAATCCTTGGGATACTTTTGCTACTATCTTTACTCCTGGTTCTATCCACTCTTGTACTATTTTGTCTCGCAACGACAAAGGAGCCATCCTTGAATTACCTTACGGTATTGAAGGTTCAGTAGGAGTGAAGCACCTTAAGAAACAAGATGGTTCATTGCCAGAAGTTGGCGAAGCATTAGACTTCATCGTATTAGAGTTCTCTAAGGACGAGAAGAAAATTGTTTTGTCTCACACCAAAACTTTTGAAACTGAAGACGACAAAGATCAGAAGAAAAAGCCTAGCACTGGTGGTGGCAAGAAGAAGAAAAACAAAGAAGTTGCTGAAAGCAAAACTACTTTGGGAGACATCGAGGCTCTATCTTCTTTGAAAGAACAAATGGATAACAACAACGATGCTTCATAAGTAATCGTTTGATTAAAATAATAAAGCGTGATGCAGCAATGCGTCACGCTTTTTTTATTGTTAAATTAGAAGGGTATGAGGGGCTATTTTTAAGACTTTAACAAGTCTTTTACAAAAAATGTGAGTCAATGTTTTGAAACTCAAACCCTATTACTTAATATTGCATTCCCTTTTGAAAAACACCTCTAAAAGGTCGGATGGCCGAGTGGCTAGGCAGAGCTCTGCAAAAGCTCGTACAGCGGTTCGAATCCGCTTCCGACCTCTTTTTTTCTCCCCTTTTCTTAATTCATTTTTTCATACAAATCATCTCCATTTTTTTTATTGTTGAGTAACTTGTTTTCTCAATTCTTAAATTCACTTTTTCTAAACCATTCTATTCATGCTATAGTTAATGTTTTAATTAGTAAAATTAGAGCATTAAGGCTTCTAAGTATTACTTGATCAATTTCAAACACTGAATAATTATTTATAATAGTTCTAAATTAAAGAAAGATAATGCCTTTGTGTTTGTAAATAATTGATATACAGGTGATTGCAAGGCTTGTTAGAGATTGAGTTGTGTAAGTTTTACTGGGAAATTTCAAAACCAAATCTTTGATACAATGCTTTTGTACATTAGATTTGTGATCAAATTTGAGTGAAGATTATTCAGGATGACAAGTATAATAACTCAGATAAAAAGAATAAATTGTTTGGTATTCAAATAATTATATTCACTACTGGGAAATGAACTTTTACCTGTTGATAAGTTTACACTCATTTTTGAGAAAGAATTCAAAGAGAATAATTGCGAAATTCAATAGATCTATAGTTAGGTATGTTTTCAAAAAATCGACTAAACTATCTCAAATATTTAAGCGTATGGGTTTTCGCGCTTTTGTTAGTACCAGGTACTATCTGGGCGCAGGATTCAACTAAAGCTGGTGGAGATGCGCTGGGAGATGCGAATGCGGGTAAAGCGCTTTTCAATAATAACTGTCAACAATGTCACAGCGCAGGAGCTGATGTAATTGTAGGGCCGGGATTGAAAGGAATTTTAGAGCGTCGCACCATTGAGTGGTTAATTCCTTGGGTGAAAAACTCTCAAAAAGTAATTGCCAGCGGTGATTCTTATGCGGTTGCACTATATAATAAGTACAACAAAACCCAAATGCAGAGTTTTGCCTTAAGCGATGCAGAGATTAAAAACATTTTTGCTTATGTACAGGCCTACAAACCCCCAACAGCAACCCCTGGTTCTGGTGGTGATACAAAAACACAAACAGCTGGTTCAGGTGGCTCTTCAAACTACTTTAATCTAGTACTTGGGGTATTGGTTTTTGTACTAATCCTAATTATAGCAGTTCTTTTCTTAATCATCTCAGTATTGAGAAGATACCTCACCCAGCAAGAAGGTGACGGTAAGCTAGATGACGGAGACAAGGCCATTCTACACGAAAAATTCAACGTAGGGAAAGTTTTACGTCATCCTGGATTTTTAGTGCCAGTCATTGGTATTTTCTTATTAGTGATGGCACAAGCCGGCCTGGATAGCTTATTAGCTGTTGGGGTTCAACAAGGATATGCACCTACTCAACCTATTCCTTTCTCTCATAAATTACACGCTGGTCAGTACGAAATTGGTTGTGAATATTGTCACACCGGAGTTCGCAAAGGTAAAAATGCAGGTATTCCATCTGCCAACATTTGTATGAACTGTCACAACGCTGTAAAACAAGGTTCTCCTAACATGCAGAAGATTTATGCAGCAATTGAGAACAACAAACCTATTGAGTGGGTAAGGGTTCACAACTTACAAGATTTTGCTTATTTCAATCACTCTCAACATACCGTTGTTGGAGGAATTGAATGTGAAACATGTCACGGTCAAATCAAAGACATGGAAGTAGTACAACAACAAGCCCCATTGACTATGGGATGGTGTATTGACTGTCACCGTAAAACTGTTGTAAAAGGAGCACAAGAAACTGCTGATGGCAAGGCTAAAAATGCTTACTATGATAAATTACTAGAGATACATAGAAAAGGTAGCAAAAAGCCAATTACGGTTGAAGATATTGGTGGGCTAGAATGTGGTAAGTGCCATTATTAATCATAAAATCGGATGATTTTATAATTCTCATTCACATTTAAACTTTGATTTTTATCTAGGAAGCGATTCATATATTATGGAAAACAATAAAAGATATTGGAGAGGTATAGAGGAGTTCACCAACGATACTGAGTTTGTGAAAAATGCAGAGCGCGAATTCCCTGAGTACTTACCCATGAACGAAAAGAATCCCACGAAGGAAGAGGAGGGCATGAATGCAAGTCGTAGAGACTTCATGAAGTTGATGGGATTTAGCGTAGCTGCGGCGACTTTGGCAGCTTGTGAAGCTCCGGTTAAAAAAATTATTCCTTATTTAAATAAACCAGAAGACATAGAGCCAGGGATACCTAACTACTATGCTTCTACCTATTTTGTCGATAACGAGTATGCGAGTATTGTAGTAAAAACTCGCGAAGGTCGTCCCATCAAGATTGAAGGAAACGACATGTCACCAGTAAGTATGGGAGGAACTACTGCTCGTATTCAGGCATCTGTATTAGACCTTTACGATACTACCCGTTACCAAGATCCTATGATCAAGGGTAAGAAAGCCAAGATGGAAGATGTTGATAAACAAATCATGGCTGGCTTAAACGGTAACATTCGTATCGTTTCACATACTATTATTAGTCCTTCTACCAAAGAAGCCATCAAAGATTTTACGGCAAAATACCCATCTGCCAAGCACGTAATGTATGATCCTAACTCTGCTTACGGAATCTTGAAGGCAAACAAAGATTCTTTTGGTAAGATGGCAGTTCCCAATTATGATTTCAGTAAAGCTGACGTAATCGTGAGTATTGATGCTGATTTCTTAGGAACTTGGGTAAATCCTGTAGCTCACGCTCGTCAATACGCAGTGAACAGAAAGCTAAAGGGTAACGAAGATGCTACAATGTCTCGCCATTATCAGTTTGAGTCTCGTCTTTCTTTGACTGGATCAAATGCTGATTATCGGGTGCCAGCTAAACCTTCTCAATTAGGTTTGGTTGTAGCTGCTTTACACAGTGCAGTAACAGGTGGTAGTGATATGCAAGGCCTGAAAGGTGATATCACTAAAAAAATCGCCAAGGCTGCAAAAGATTTACAAGCAAGTAAAGGCAAATCATTGGTTGTATGTGGATTGAACGATCCTAATGTACAGACATTGGTGAATGCGATCAATAATAGCCTGAACAACTATGGTAAAACCATAGATATAGCGAAAGCGTCAAACCTACAACAAGGAGATGATGTAGCAATGAATGCTTTCATTGATGAAGTAAAAAATGGAAGTGTAAATGCGGTGATCTTCTATGGTGCAAACCCAGTTTACAATCACCCACGTGGAGCAGAGTTAAAGGCTGCTTTGAGCAAAGTGAAAACAAAAGTTTCTTTGGCTCAAACTCCTGATGAAACTACGGCTTTATGTGATATTATTTGTCCTGATAACCATTTCTTAGAGTCTTGGAGTGATGCAGAGCCTGTTGAAGGTATGTATAGTGTTCAACAGCCAACTATTCGTCCATTATTCCGTACTCGTGCTGCTCAGGAATCATTCTTGACTTGGGCTGGTGATGATAAATCTTTCTATGATTACCTACGTGGTTATTGGAAGAAAAATATGATGAGTCAACAAAGTAAGTTTAGCAACTTTGAAGACTTCTGGGCAGGTACCTTACATAACGGGACTTTTGCTGGAAAAGCTGCTCCAAAAACTCAGGAGACTGAGACGCCAGTAACTCCTCGTCCCAATACTGATTCTACTACTACTCAAACTCCTGCCATTGCCTTGGCTGGTGGTTCAGTAACTTTTAATGGAAATACGGGTGCTGCAATGTCGGCTGTAAAGAGTGCGTATAAAGCAAACTCTAACGATATTGAGCTTTCTCTATACCAAAAGATTTCTATGGGTTCTGGTTATTCAGCTAACAACCCTTGGTTGCAAGAAATGGCTGATCCAATCTCAAGAGCTTGTTGGGACAATTACTTAGCTGTATCACTTCCTTATGCTAAAGAGAAAGGCTTAAAACAAGGTGATATTGTAACTGTTTCTGCTGGAAAAATAAGTGTAGAAGTACCAATACTGGTTCAACCAGGACAAACTCGTGGTACTGCTTCATTGGCAGTTGGTTATGGTAGAGATGTAGTTGGTAAAGTTGGTAAAGGTAGCTTTAAGACGATTGCTTTTGGTAATCAAGAGTGGGGTGGTAAAAATGCTTTCCCATTTGCTACTGTTAAAAACAACATCGTAGTTTTAGAAAATTCAAAGATTACGATTGCCAAAACTGAAAAGAAAATGGAGATTGCCCAAGTACAAACACACCATACTATTATGGGTCGTGACATTGTACAGGGTTCAACCTTTAAAAAATATAAAGAAGAAGCTCACGCTGGACGTACTTATCCAAAAGTTACCTTCAAAGGTGAAGAAAGAAAGCCTTACGAGATGACTCTTTGGAAATCTAAGCACAAATATCCAAACCACTCTTGGGGAATGGTTGTAGACCTAAACTCTTGTATTGGTTGTGGTGCTTGTACGATTGCTTGTCAAGCTGAGAACAACGTACCAGTTGTAGGTAAACAAGAAGTTTTGAATCGTCGTGAGATGCACTGGATTCGCATCGACCGTTATTACACTTCTTCTTACATTTTAGAAGAAAACCAAACACCTGGTATTAGCGACTATCGTAAGATGGAAGATGCTGCGGAAAATCCGCAGGTTGTATTCCAACCAATGATGTGTCAGCATTGTAACAATGCTCCTTGTGAGACAGTTTGTCCAGTATTGGCTACTACTCATAGTACAGAGGGCTTGAACCAAATGGCCTACAACCGTTGCTTTGGTACTCGTTATTGTGCAAACAACTGTCCTTACAAAGTTCGTCGTTTCAACTGGTTCAACTATTTTGATGATTACCGCTTCAAGGATATCAACTATTCTCAATCTACCGATTTGGGTAAAATGGTTTTGAATCCAGACGTAACAGTACGCTCTCGTGGAGTAATGGAAAAATGCTCAATGTGTGTACAACGCATTCAGGCTGGTAAACTTCAGGCGAAGAAAGAAGGGCGCCCTGTAAAAGATGGCGACATTCAAGTAGCTTGTGCCCAGGCTTGTCCAACTCAGGCAATCACTTTTGGTGATATGAATGATGGTAAGAGTAACATCTTTGAAATGTTGAAAATCAGAGAGGTTGAGCAAGGTGGAGAAGAGAAAGTACTAGAGGAGACTGGTGGAGCTAAAACTAAGTCTGGTGAAGAAAGACATATGGTAAATGCTCAGGAGAGAGAAAAAGCTCGTGGTAAAGAGAAGGAGAAAGTGTGGGTGATTAGCGAGCCTCGTGCTTATCACGTTTTAGAATCTATCAACGTTCGCCCTCAGGTTTCTTATTTGACTAAAATCCGAAACAATGACAACGAACTTGTTGAGGGGATTATCAAGAGAACTGAAGAAGAAAGAAAAGAAGGATAAAACTCAGGGAATCAGGGTATATGCCCTGATTCCTTTTTTAAATAGAAAAAACTAATAATTGCCAAATACATATGCAAGTAACATCACCGGTAAGAGCCCCTCTTGTTTTAAAGAAAGAGGAAAACGGACAAAAAAGACCGACTACATATCACGATATTACCGAAGATATTTGTAGACAGGTGGAAGCGCCACCAACCAACCCGCGTTGGATAATGGCTATGTTGCTATCATTAGCCGCCCTTGGTTGGGGAGGTTATACCCTATACCGAACTTGGTGGTTTGGATTAGGAGAGTGGGGACTGAACAAAACCATTGGTTGGGCGTGGGATATCACCAACTTTGTATGGTGGGTAGGTATTGGTCACGCAGGTACCCTTATTTCTGCAATTTTGCTTTTGTTCCGTCAAAAATGGAGAACCTCCATTAACCGTGCAGCGGAAGCGATGACTATTTTCGCCGTACTTTGTGCAGGTTCATTTATCTTAATGCACATGGGACGTGCCTGGATGGCTTATTGGGCATTGCCATTACCAAATACTTATGGTTCTCTATGGGTAAACTTTAACTCACCATTAGTATGGGATGTATTTGCAATTAGTACTTATTTGACTGTTTCTGTTGTATTCTGGTACGTGGGCTTGATCCCTGACTTAGCAACGATTCGTGAAAGAGCAATTGCTCGTGGTGATAAAATCAGAGCATTTGTGTATGGCTTATTGAGTTTTGGATGGGATGGTTCAGCAAAAACTTGGGCTCGTTATGAAGAAGTTGCATTGATTCTTGCAGGTCTTTCTACCCCTCTTGTACTTTCGGTACACACTATTGTAAGTATGGACTTTGCTACTTCATTAATTCCTGGGTGGCACACAACTATTTTCCCTCCTTACTTTGTTGCTGGAGCTATTTTCTCTGGTTTTGCAATGGTACTTACCTTGATGTTGATTACCAGACACGTATTTAAGTTACAAGCTTACATTACTTTGGAGCACATCGAGTCAATGAATAAGATTATTGTATTGACTGGATCTATTGTAGGGGTTGCTTATATTACTGAGCTCTTCATTGCCTGGTATTCAGGGGTTGAATATGAAGCATATGCATTTATAAACCGTGCAACTGGACCTTACTGGTGGGCTTATCTTGCAATGATGAGTTGTAACGTAATCTCTCCTCAGTTATTCTGGATCAGAAAAGTACGTCGTAGTATTTATATTACATTTGCCCTTTCTATTGTAGTAAACATCGGTATGTGGTTTGAGCGATTTGTGATTATCGTGACTTCATTACACCGTGACTACTTGCCTTCTAGCTGGGCAATGTTTTACCCAACCTGGGTTGATATTGGAGATTACATCTTTACTTTCGGATTGTTTTTTACCTTGTTCTTCTTATTTGCGAAGTTCTTGCCTGTGATCAACATGGCAGAGGTAAAAGCTGTATTGAAATCTACTTCACAAACCACCCTTGAAAGAGTAAATGCTCGTACTGCTGAGAGTGTTGCCGCAGAGCAGCAAGCCGCAGCAAGTGGTAGTGGTGAGGCTAAGAAAGTAAGTGATTCATAATTAACTCAAACGATCCAAAATACTAAATCTTACAATTGATTAAAGATATGGCTGAAGCTAGTAAATATATAGTAGGAGTATTTGACGATGAAGAGGTATTGTTGCCTGCAGTAAAGCAGATTCGTGAAACAGGTGTACAAATTCATGATGTATATACTCCATATCCGGTTCACCACTTAGATACTTATCTAGGTTACAAAAGAACCCGTTTAGGAAAAGCTGCTTTCATGTTTGGGGCTACTGGTACTACCTTAGCTATCACAATGATCTCTTACATGTTAGGATTTGACTGGCCAATGGACATTGGGGGGAAGGATTTTTTACCTGCTCCTAACTTTGTGCCTGTAACATTTGAGGCTACTGTACTAATTTCCGCTTTGGGAATGGTAGGTACTTTTTTAGTATCACGTAATCTTGGCCCTGGTAAGAAAGCTAAGATGTTTGATCCAAGAAGTACAGATGATAAACATGTAATGGCGATTAATTTGGATAAAAACACAAAACACTCTAAGGATGAGATCGTCGCAATCCTAAAGGAAAACGGCGTAACTGAAGAGCCCAAAGAAGTCGAGTTATAGTTTATTAAATGGCAAATAATTAGTTAGTACTACTTTAAAAAAGCGATGATGTTACTTAAATACAAAAAATATATACCTCTTACCTTAATGCTCGTGGTGCTATTCCTGAGCTCTTGCTCTCGCAATCCGAATAGCCCAGGAAATGAGTATGCTCCACAGATGTATGTATCTATACCTTATGAGCCTTATACTCAGGTAAAGAAAAATGAGATTAACTCAAATGGCATGAATTTGCGAAAGCCTCCTGTTGGTACAGTAGCTCGTAAAGGTCATTATAATACTACTGTCAAAAATGCAAAGGGAGAAAGCGGTTTAATGGCTTACAATTTTCCTGCTGATGCCAAAGGTTTGGAAATGGCTGCAAAGGTTCAAAATCCTCTTTTGAATCAATTACCAAAAGATTCTGCGGCAATTGATAAGTACGTGACCAATGAAGCACAACCGCTTTATGAGCGTTATTGTAAGCATTGTCATGGTGCTGGTGGAAAAGGTGATGGTAAAGTAAATGAACAATACAAAGGGGTAGCAAATCTAACTGCTGGTGCTCAAAAGGATAACAGCAGCGGGCATATTTATCACGTGATTACTCATGGTAAAGGAAGAATGTGGCCTCACAAGCAAATTGTTACACCTGAGGAACGTTGGAAAATTGCTCTTTATGTACACAAACTTCAAGGACGCCTTTATGAGGTTGCAATGAAAGACTCAAAAGCTCCTAAAAAAGAAGAGGGTAAAGAAGAAGAAGGCAAGGCAGATAGTACTGCAAAAACAGCAGAAAAACAGCCTAACGTTGAGAAAACAGAACATAAATAGCAGTTTATAAAAGAAGATAAAGCTTAAAAGAATCTAAATATTATGGCTGGAAAACATATTTCGCTTTCAGACTTATCGCAGGAAAAGAATTTTGAGTTTACTCCCAAACTTCGTAAACAATTAATTACTGCTATTGTAGTAGGTGCTGCTTTATTGGTAATAGGTATTATCCTGTGGAATCTTGGTATTGGCCTTGGTGGAGAAGAACATCACGGAGGAGGTCACGGTGGTGGAGGCCATGAAGGTGGCGACTCTCATGGAGGTGGACATGCTCCTGCTGGTCATGGTGCTGGCGGAGGAGGAAAAGCAGAAGGTGGACACCACGCTTTTCATTGGACCAAACGTTTATTTGTAGATATTTGGCACAATGGTGTATTCTTTACTGGAATAGGAGTTATAGGAGTTTTCTTCGTAGCCTTCAATTACCTAGCTCAAGCAGGTTGGTCTACGCTTATTAAAAGAATACCTGAAACTTTTGGTAATTTTTTACCTATCACTGGAGCTATCTTGATAGCCATGTTCTTTATTGGTGGTCACGATATCTTTCACTGGTTAGATACTAGTCTATCTGATCCTAAAAGCCCAAATTTTGACAAAATTATTGCTGGAAAGGTTGGATATTTAAATATGCCTTTCTTCTTAGTGAGAATGGTACTTTACTTTGGTTTGTGGTACCTAATGTTCCGCTTACTTCGCAAAATGTCTTTAAAAGAGGATCAGGAAGTAGACTTTTACAAATACGCTAAAAACCCAATTTTTCATAAAAAGAGTGGTATTTATGCGGCAGTTTTTATCGTAATCTTTGCCGTTACTTCTTCTACTGCTGCCTGGGACTGGGTAATGTCAATTGATACTCACTGGTTCAGTACAATGTTTGGCTGGTATATGTTTGCTAGTTGGTTTGTAACTGGAATGGCCACCATCGCATTGTATGTAGTAGTTTTAAAGGGACATGGATATTTTAAATATGTAAAGGATAGCCATATTCACGATTTAGGCAAGTTTATTTTTGCTTTTAGTATTTTCTGGACCTACATATGGTTTGCACAATTCTTACTTATCTACTATGCAAACATTCCAGAAGAAACAGTATATTTCCTTCATAGAATGGAAGACTTTGGTTTCTTATTCTATTTCAATATTATCATCAACTTTGCTTTCCCATTCTTATTCTTGATGACAAGAGCTTCTAAGAGACGAATGATCTTAGTAAAAATTGCTGCTGTTGGAGTGATCTTTGGCCACTGGTTAGACTTTTATTTGATGATGATGCCTGGGACTGTTGGTAAGCATGCAGGTATTGGCCTGGTAGAAATTGGCCTGGTTGTTTTGTTTGTTGCTGGATTTATTTGGGTTACTGCATCTGCCTTGGCAAAAGCGAATATAACCCCTAGAAATCACCCAATGATTGAAGAAAGTTTATATCACGATATATAAAACATTTAGATTTAACATTTTTTTATAGAACCAAACAGATAATTAATAGATTGATCTTATGGCTAATTTGATACTGCTTCTTGCAATCGTATTGATTTTTGCGATCCTATTAATGCTTTTTAGGATTCAAAGATTGGTATCTGTTGCAAAGGGTGAACATAAAGAAAAAGTAGACGGATTAAATAACCTGAATGCAAATTTGATGTGGATTCTACCTCTAGTGGGAACTATAGCAGCAATTTGGTATTCTGGGGAAGCAACAAAATATTTTTTACCAGAGGCCTCGTCTGTACACGGTCAAAAAACTGATGATCTTTTCTGGTTTTCAACAGGAGTCATCATTTTAATGTTTTTAGTTACCAACTCAGCTTTATTTTATTTTGCATATCGTTATCGATATAAAAAAGGTCGTAAAGCTTCTTTTTTTCCAGAAAACAATAAACTGGAGATTGCTTGGACTATTACTCCCGCAGTTATCCTAACAGTATTGGTTTTTTATGGAAACAAAGTATGGTGGGACATCATGGGAGATCCTCCTAAAAATGCTGAAGTGGTAGAAATCGTTGGTCAACAGTTTGCTTGGAAAACTCGCTATCCTGGTAAAGATAAAAAACTAGGGTCTTATGATTTTCGATTAATTGATGCTGTAAATGAATTAGGTATCAACTTCGAGAATAAAGAATCAGATGATGACTTTGTGAGTGGTAAGGTTGTTATACCTGCGAATCGTCCTGTTCTTTTCAAAATTAGAGCTAAGGATGTTTTGCATAGTGTATTTGCTCCACATTTTAGATTAAAAATGGATGCCGTACCTGGAATGCCAACACAATTCCATTTTACACCTACCAAGACTACAGCTGAGATGCGTGCTGAGTTGAATAATCCTGAATTTAATTATGAGATTGCTTGTACCGAAATTTGTGGTAAAGGTCACTATAGTATGCGTCTTTTGGTAGAAGTACTTGACGAAACTGAATATCAGAAATGGTATGCATCACAAGAGCCATTTTTGAAGCAAAATCCTGATTATACAAACCGTGGTTTGAAATGGTTGCGACAGAAGAAAAACGTTGCTAATAAGAAGGAAGATAAAAAAACAGCACAAGCGAAGATTGACTAAATTTGTACACTTTAAAAGCGAATTGACTATTTAATTATGGCAGATATTCAACATCAAAGTGGTGCAATTCAAGATACTAGCCATGATCATTCCCATGATCACGGGCACGATCACGATCATCACCACGAACAGAGCTTCATTCAAAAATATATTTTTAGTGAAGATCATAAGGTTATCGGGAAGCAGTTTTTATTTACTGGTATTTTCTGGGCTGCAATTGGTGGCCTGATGTCACTGGTATTTCGTTTACAGCTAGGTTTTCCAGAAATGAGTCTTGAGTTTTTGAGACCTATTTTAGGAGGCTGGATTACAGATACTGGTAAACTTGAACCTGAATTTTACCTTGCTTTAGTAACTATGCACGGTACAATCATGGTATTTTTTGTACTAACTGCAGGATTGAGTGGTACGTTTAGTAACTTCTTGATTCCATTGCAAATTGGTGCACGTGACATGGCTTCTGGATTTATGAACATGTTATCATACTGGTTCTTCTTTGCATCAAGTGTGATTATGTTTGCTTCTATATTTTTAGAGACAGGCCCTGCCTCGGGTGGTTGGGTAATTTATCCGCCACTGAGTGCTCTCCCACAAGCAATGTCGGGCTCTGGGGCAGGTATGACTATGTGGCTGATAAGTATGTCATTGTTTATTGTTTCGTCATTATTAGGAAGTATTAACTATATCAGTACTGTAATCAACTTGAGAACTAAAGGAATGTCCTTTTCTCGTTTGCCTTTAACTATATGGGCATTCTTTATTACAGCAATTATTGGTATTCTATCATTCCCAGTATTATTCTCAGCAGCTTTATTGTTGATGTTTGATAGAAGTTTAGGTACTAGTTTCTTCTTATCTGATATATATGTAGCTGGTGAAGCTTTACACCATCAAGGTGGAAGCCCAATTTTATTCCAGCACTTATTCTGGTTCTTAGGTCACCCTGAAGTATATATTGTATTACTTCCTGCATTGGGACTTACCTCAGAAGTAATTGCTACCAACTCTCGTAAACCAATCTTTGGTTACAAAGCAATGGTTGGATCGATCTTAGGAATTGCGATACTTTCATTTATCGTATGGGCTCACCACATGTTTGTAACTGGGATGAATCCATTCCTCGGATCAGTATTTATGTTCCTTACATTGATCATTGCAGTACCATCTGCTGTAAAGGCATTTAACTACATAACTACTTTATGGAGAGGAAACATTGTATTTACACCTGCCATGTTATTTGCAATTGGTGTTGTATCATTGTTTGTATCTGGTGGGGTTACTGGTATCATCTTGGGTAACAACGCAATGGATATACAGCTACACGATACTTACTATGTAGTAGCTCACTTCCACTTAGTAATGGGTAGTGCTTCATTCTTTGGAATGATGGCTGGTGTTTATCACTGGTTCCCGAAAATGTTTGGTCGTATGATGGATGACAGATTGGGATACATTCATTTCTGGATTACTTTCGTAGGCGCTTACTTGGTATTCTTCCCAATGCACTACATTGGTATTGCTGGATTCCCTCGTCGTTACTATTCATTTACAAACTTTGATTTCACAAAGTCATTTACAGATTTGAATGCGTTGATTACAGTTGCAGCCATTGTAACCGTTTTTGCACAGTTTATATTTGTATTTAACTTTATCTATAGCATCTTCCGTGGAAGAAAAGCACCTGCTAACCCTTGGGGATCTACTACCTTAGAATGGACTACGCCAAGAAATCCAGGTCATGGAAACTGGCCAGGTGAAATTCCTCACGTATATCGTTGGGCTTATGATTACAGCAAGCCTAATTCGGAAAAAGATGGTTACGATGATTTTATTCCTCAACATATTCCATTGTCTCAAACTCCAAATTCTAACTTACCTCATGAGAAAGAATTGTTAGAGCAAAGTGGAAACAACGAAGAGGAAATAAAAATAGATGAGCAATAAGAAAAAACATAAGGTTTTCAGGAGACTGGGAATCGTAACAATTGTTGCAGTATATTTTTTAATTGCAGTAGGGGGTATTGTTAGAACCACTGGTTCTGGTATGGGATGCCCCGACTGGCCTAAATGTTTTGGAAGTTGGGTACCTCCTACTGAGGTATCTCAACTCCCAAAAAATTATAAAGAAAAGTTTAAAGTTCAGGGGAAAGAAATAGCTGACTTTGATGCATTCAAAACCTGGACAGAATATATAAACCGATTGATTGGCGTTTTAATCGGTCTTTTTATATTCGCAACCTTTATTGCTTCTTTCTCTTATCGAAAATCAGATAGAAGCATTATAGTTTTAAGTTTTGCGAGTGTAATACTCGTTGGATTTCAAGGATGGATTGGTGCTAAGGTGGTAGCGAGTGATTTATCTGTTTCGCTGATCACAATTCATATGGTAATTGCCATAGCACTTGTTTTCTTGTTAATTTATACGATTATAAGAGGCTTTAAATCGGTTTGGAAGCCTGCTCAAATGAGTAATAAAAAGAGGATAAATCAAGTGTTAATTTTAGCCTTAATTTTATCATTCATGCAGGTAGTGTTGGGAACGCAAGTGAGGGAGGCAATTGATGTAATTGCTAAGGCTATGGGAGAAAGCCAAAGAGGTGCTTGGGTAGGAAATCTTGGTTCAAGTTTTTTGATTCACCGCTCATTTTCCTGGTTAGTATTTTTAAGCCACGTTTATCTTGTGTATTTATTATATACACAAATTCAGGATAGAAAAAACTATATTTTTAGATATACAATATTTCTGTTTGTATTAATTGTTAGTGAAATCGCTACAGGAATAGGAATGGCTTATTTTGGTATTCCAGCTGTCTTACAGCCTATTCATTTATTGATTGGTTCTTTGGTGCTTGGAATACAGTTCTTTTTGCTGTTAGCGATTAATTATGAGAAAATTTTTGTAAAGAGTGAATTCAGAACATCAGAGGGGTTTTCTCAGGAACAACTAATTTCACAATGATAACAACTGAGACAAATATTAGCACATCTGCAACAGCAGTAGTTAAGTTTAAGACATATACTGAACTACTTAAGCCAAGGTTGTCTTTTTTGGTTGCTTTTTCAGCAGCCTTTGGATACTTATTGGCGTTTCAAGGAACAATTAATTGGTCAAGTTTTATTAGTCTGGCATTTGGAGGATTTCTTGTGTCGGGAGCTTCAATCATGATTAATCAAATTCTGGAAAAGGATTTGGATAAAATGATGAATAGAACAAGCAATAGACCAATACCATCAGGACGAGTGTCAGTTCAGGAAGCTATTTTTTATACAATCATTACAAGTATCGCTGGACTATCGCTATTGTTGATCTATACAAACGTTTTAACCACAGCTTTAGCTTTTGTTTCAATGTTGTTGTATGGATTTGTTTATACACCCTTAAAACGAGTAGGGTCAATAGCAGTATTTGTTGGTGCAATTCCTGGTGCTCTTCCTCCAATGTTGGGTTGGGTAGCCGCTACTGGGCAAATTAGTTATGAAGCGCTAATTATTTTTGCATTCCAATTTATTTGGCAATTCCCACATTTTTGGGCAATTGCTTGGGTATTGGACGATGATTATAAAAGAGCAGGTTTCAAATTGCTTCCATCAAAAGGAGGTAAAGATGTAACTACGGCATTTCAAATAGCTGTATATACCATGTTTTTGATACCCATGGGTTTATTGCCTACTCAGGTAGGTATTACAGGGATAGGTGCAGGTTTGATTGCTACGCTTGCAGGCGTTTTGTTTTTGGTTCCTGCTTTACAATTGCTAAGAAATTGTTCTCCTAAAAATGATTTGGAATTGGCAAAACAACAAGCAAAACGTATTATGTTTGGATCCTTTATTTATTTGCCAATAGTTCAATTAGCTTTTTTGATTGACAAAATATGATTACAGAAAATACACTTGACAATAAGTCTGGGTTTGTTGAGGAGCCACAAGAAACGCTTTCAATGCATCCACAAAAGTTTGCAATGTGGCTTTTTATTGTCTCAATTATCATGTTGTTTGCAGCTTTTACTAGTGCTTATATAGTACGTAAAGCAGAAGGTAACTGGCTTGAGTTTGATTTGCCTACTTTGTTTTGGGTAAATACAATAATATTACTTTTGAGTAGTGCTTCTATGCATTGGTCTTATACATTGGCCAAAAAAGACAATATTGATTTATTGAAAATAGGGGTAGTAATTACAACAGTATTAGGTTTTGCTTTTTTAGTAGGCCAGGTTTATGCCTGGAAAGATTTAGTATCTTCCAAGATTTGGTTTGCGGGGCAGAATGCTAATCCATCAGGATCTTTCTTATATGTAATTACAGGTTTACATGGGGTTCACCTCATCAGTGGGGTTGTTTTTTTGGTTATTGTGCTTATATCAACTTTTAAACTAAAAATACATTCCAAGAGATTAGCCAGGATAGAAATGTGTGCTACTTATTGGCATTTTTTAGACATCCTTTGGTTATATTTGTTTGGCTTTTTATTATTGAATCACTAAAAGAAGTTTAATCACACAATAGAATTATGGCAACAGTCGCAACAGAAGACGAGAAAAAGAAAGGGATTGACTGGGGAGGTGGTAATCGCCCATTGGGAGGTGTTCGTTATGGAAAACTCATGATGTGGTTTTTCTTACTTTCCGATGCATTTACTTTCTCGGCTTTATTGATCTCTTATGGTATGATTCGTTTTAGCCACGAAGCATACAGCCCTGACAAGGAATATGTTATTGAAGTCAATGAAGGTGGTTATGGAATCAACCCTAAGCAACATGGCCCCAATAATGCAATTGAGTTAAGTGATGATGGTAAAACTACTATTACCAAAGAAGAGTTTGAGAAACGTTATGAAGAGCGAGTAAAGGCTGCCAAAGAAAAAGGGAAGCCAGCACCTGCGAAAGGTTCAAACTATTACTCTTCTCAAAAGTACTGGCCTATTCCTGAAGAAGTCTTTGATGCGGTGCCGTTTTTTCATGGGTTAAAAGCTCCGCTAGTGTTTGTAGGTATTATGACATTTATTCTGATTATGAGTAGTGTTACAATGGTTCTGGCTGTAGAAGCTGGCCATAGGGGAGATCAGAAGGATGTTGAGAAATGGATGCTTTGGACAATATTGGGTGGTATTACTTTCTTAGGTAGTCAGGCTTGGGAATGGACACACTTTATTGTAGGAACAGACTACGGAGGGGCGCTGCGGCTTTCTGGTGATGGTAGAAATCTAGGAGAAGTGCTTTATGGTGCAGGATTGAGTGAAAACCAATATGGACCTACTACTTTTGCTAACTTATTCTTCTTTATTACTGGATTCCATGGTACACACGTATTGAGTGGTGTAATTATTAACATCATTATTTTCTACAATACTACTATGGGTATTTATGGTCGCAAGAATGATTATGAAATGGTAGAAAAGGTTGGTTTATACTGGCACTTTGTAGACTTGGTTTGGGTATTTGTATTTACCTTCTTTTACCTTGTATAGATATTAAATATTAGAAGATAAAATATTAATATATAAAATATTATGGCAGAGACTCATAACACAAATAATGGCGAAATTGCAAAGCCAAAAACGAAGGTTATTTGGAGAACTTTCTGGATTTTGCTTATTCTTACTGCACTTGAATTCGTGATTGCTTTTGTATTGCCTGCTTCTATGTTTAAAGTAGGAATATTTGTGATCTTGACGATTGTGAAGGCATTCTATATTGTGGCTGAATTTATGCACTTAGGCCATGAAGTGAAAGTCCTGGTCTGGAGTATAATATTACCTATGATATTTGTAGCCTGGTTTATTTTGGCTATGATGTGGGAAGGAAGTTCAGTATTTGATTTAAGACTTTAAATCTAACAATTGACTGATTCACTGGTTAGTAAATTGCTAATGAATAAGTCAAGAAAAAATATTTATGAATAAAATTGTGAAGGCTGGAGTGCTAATAATATTATTAGCACTACCAGTTTTTTTGTATCTGTTTCTGAAGGTATTTGGCCAAAACAAATACAGCCTACCTGTATATTATCCTATGGGAGTAGACTCAGTAAAGGTAGATGGTAAATGGAAGGTAGACTCAGTGTATCACAAGATTACTCCATTTGAATTTACTAATCAGGATAACAAAAAAGTATCGAGTGAATCAGTAAAGGATAAAATTTATGTAGCTGATTTTTTCTTTACCAGATGTGGCAGTATTTGCCCCAAGATGTCGTCGCAACTTACCAGGGTTCAAGAGGCATTTAAAGGAGAGCAGAATGTAAAAATATTGTCTTTTTCTATTGACCCGGAACATGATTCTGTGGATATCTTAAAGAATTATGCGGCTCAATATAAGGCAGTAAGTGGACAATGGCATTTTTTGACAGGTGATAAGCATAAGATTTATGATTTAGGTCAAAAAGGCTTTAAGATTCCGGTAGGAAAAGAAGAAGAAGTTGTAACACCTGATTACTTCCATAGTTCTCGTTTGATGCTGGTAGATAAGCAAGGAAGAATAAGAGGATATTATAATGGAGTAAGCCGGGACGACGTTGATAAGCTTATATTGGAAATTAAGGTGTTGATTCAGGAGTACGGAGGATAATCAGGTTTTATAACTAGAATAAAACTTGTTGATTAACAAATGGTTATGGTTATAAAGATTATAAACCAGAAAATATGAATGAAGTATTAATTGCAAATAGAAATAAACGATTCTTACCTATCATTTGGGTAGTGTCGATAACAATCCCGGTAGTGGTGGCTATTTTGTTTTACTTACAGCGTAAAAATGGGGGATTGTTTGGAGATCTGAATGTGGCATTTTTACCTCACGTAAATGCTTTATTAAATTCGGCTACTTTTGTTTGCCTTATTGGTGGTTTTATATCTGTAAGACGGAATAATGTGCAAAATCACCGCAAATTTATGATGACTGCTTTTGTGCTATCTTCATTGTTTTTAGTGTCTTATGTGATTTATCATTCACAAGGAAGTGAAACTAAATATGGTGGTGAAGGAGCCCTGCGGTATATTTATTTTTTCATTCTGATTACCCATATAGGGTTGTCAATGTTTGTAGTTCCTTTGGCATTATTTGCTATTTATTTCGCGATTACTCAGCAAATAGAACGACATAAAAAAGTGGTGAAATGGACCTTTCCAGTATGGGCATATGTGGCTTTTACTGGAGTTTTAGTATATTTAATGATAAGTCCATATTACAGCTAATTAACATATGAAAATATATTTGTATATGAAAAAGATATTGGCTATTATTACCTTGATAATTTTAAACTTAGCTATCACAAGTCAGGGACTTTTTGCTCAATGTGCGATGTGTAGAGCGAGCGTGGAGAGTAGTATTAGTGAAGGAGCTGGAGTAGGGGCAGGATTAAATGCTGGCATTCTATATTTGTCGGTTTTCCCTTACCTCATTTTGGGTGTAATCGCTTTCTTGTGGTACAGAAATAGTAAAAAACGCCATGCACAACGTGTCAAAATCTCAGGCAATTATTCAGGGTAAATGCCCACAATGTCGTGAGGGTAAAATTTTTGAGCACCCATTATCAAAAGTAAATAAATTTAATGTGATGCATAAGCATTGCCCAAAATGTGGCTTACGTTATGAGCGTGAACCAGGATTCTTTTTTGGGGCGATGTATATAAGCTATGCTTTTTCAGTGGCTCTTTTTATTGCCTGTGGTTTAGCAACTTATGTAATAGGAAACAACCCAGAAGCCTGGGTTTATGTAGTAGTGGTTTTGGTAGCTGTTTTTTTAACCTTTCCAATCTCTTATCGCTACTCACGGATATTGATGATTCATTTGTTTTCTGGGGTAAAGTATCGTCCAGGAGCAATGAGTGAAGTAACTTCAGGGAATGATTAGAGAAGTTATATATCATATTTCAGACACTTTGCAGTATACTTTTAGTCGGGTATATGAGTGGTTTGATAAATCAACAGAATTACAAAACTATTCCCCAAAAAATGATGGTTGGTCAATTAATCAAATATTAGAACATATTGGTTTGACCAACCATTTTTTGCTCATCTTAATAGAAAAAGGGAAGAAAAAAGCCCTTAAAAACCTCCACAATTTAGATTTAGCCAAGGAGTTGGCGCAGTATACCTTTGGTAGTAAAGCGTTAAACGAGATTGGAAAGCACCTGGCTTTTGATTGGATAAGGCCTGAACATATGGAACCCACAGGTGCAAAAAAACTCCCAAAAGTAAAAGTCCAACTTGAAGCCCAATTGCAACAATGCTTAAATGTATTGGCTGAGATGCCTAATGGGGAAGGAGTCCTGTATAAGACAACGATGACTGTAAATGAACTCGGAAAAATAGATGTATATCAGTACATTTATTTTTTGGCCATGCATGCTCAACGCCACGTGGAGCAAATGGAAAAAATAGAAGCAGAATGGCTAGGCGAAGCCTAAAATTGAGATAAAGTCTTTCCCACAATAAGCAAACCTTTCTAGATTTTTGTGCGTTTATTATATACCGATCAATCGGTCGCTTATAATTAGCAATATAACTATGAACAAAGCACAAAAAACCAAAGAACACATCTTAAATCAAGCTTTTAAGCTCTTTTTACAAAAAAGCTACAAAGAGGTAACAATGGAAGAGCTACAGGCCAGCACAGGACTAAGCCGAGGGGGGCTATATCATCATTTCAACAAGCGAGGAGAAAAATACAAAGGGAAAGAAGCCATTTTCCAAGCCACAGTACAACGTTTTTTCTTCTCTATGGCCGAAGAGCCTTTAAATCTGGAAGAAATGCAGAAGAGAGGCTTTTTAGAGAATTTTCAAGCCTATTTGAACCATAAGCAATCTTTGATGGATAATATGCTAAAGTCTACAGGACTAGAAGAATTAGATTCCAACTATTTTATGCTTATGCTTCAATCGGTTCAATATTTTCCTGAAATGCGGGAAAAGATACGAGAACAGGTAGTACAAGAAACTAAGAACTGGTCAAAAATCATTGAGTTAGCACAAGAACAAGGCGAAATTAGAAAGGACCTTGATCCTGCAATTTTAGCTCAACATATTTATTATTTGCTTGATGGTTTAGAAATGCACTTGGTAATGATGGGAAATATAAGTGAAGAAGTGTACAAAGAAATTACTACAATGATTGGCCAATTGTATGATTTGATTAAGCGATAGATAATATTAATATTTCGTTGAGAAGCTCCAATGATACATTGGGGCTTTTTTTATGGGAAGGATGGATATAAATCTTAATTGTTGTATATTACAAATAAAGAAAATACAATTACCTACCCAATGGAAAAACATTACAGAACGTGTCATTTATGTGAGGCAATGTGTGGCCTTGAGATTACAACTAATCAGGGTTTAATAGAAAATATCAAGGGAGATAAAAATGATGTGCATAGCAAGGGATATTTGTGCCCCAAAGCGGTTGCGTTACAAGACATCCATGAAGATCCTAATCGATTGAAATATCCAGTAAAAAGAACGGAAGAAGGGTGGCAGCAAATATCTTGGGAAGAGGCTTTTGACTTGGTAGAAGAAAACATTAAACGCATTCGCAAAAATCACGGAGGTGATGCCGTAGGAGTATATACTGGCAATCCTACTACCCACAACACGGGCACCATTCTGTATTTGTATGATTTTATCAATTCTATTGGCACCAAAAATTCTTATGCCTCTCATTCGCTAGATCAATTACCTCAAATGTTTGTGGCAGGCGAAATGTTTGGGCACCAGGCAATGTTTCCCGTGCCTGACATCGAGAATACTGATTTTTTTCTGGTGCTTGGAGCGAATCCATTGGTGTCTAATGGGAGCATTATGTCTACGCCCAATATTGGAGCAAAATTCAAAGCCTTACAGCAACGAGGGACCAAAATTGTGGTGATTGACCCACGACGTACTCGTACTGCTCAAGCAGCCGATATTCATCATTTTATCAAGCCTGGAACTGATGTATTTTTATTGTTAGCCTTTGTACATGAACTGTTGATGCACAATTGGGTGAAAGATTCTCATGTATTAGAAATATCGGATAACATCGTAGGCCTAAAAGAATTGGTACAGGGTTTCACCCCTGAAGAAGTAAGTCAAATTGTGGGTATTACCGCAGAAGAAATCAAAGCATTGATTCAGGATTTTGTTAAAGCTCCTAAAGCAATCATCTATGGCCGAATGGGTGTTTCTACGGTGAAGTTTGGCGGTGTATGCCATTGGCTGATCAACACCATCAATATCTTGACAGGTAATATGGATGTGCCTGGGGGAGTGATGTTTACACTACCTGCCATTGATCTGCTAAAGGCTTTAAAAAAGGAAGCCAAACAATTGCGCTGGCGTAGTAGAGTAAAGCAATTACCTGAAACAGGAGGCGCTTTGCCAACCGTAACCATGGCAGATGAAATGTTGACTCCAGGAGATGACCAAATCAAGGCAATGATTACCGTAGCGGGCAATCCACTACTTTCTGCGCCCAATTCCAATGAGCTTAAAAAAGGCTTTGAACAATTGGATTTTTATGTGGCTATTGATATTTACATCAATGAAACCACTCGCCACGCGAATGTGATTTTGCCACCTGCGGCTGCTTTAGAGGTAATTCATTACGACTTTGCCTTAAGCATAGTTTCTCCCCGAAATATTGCTAATTTTTCCCCAGCCGTTTTCCCCATTGCTAAGGATCGCAAGTATGATTGGGAGATTTTGATTGAATTACAAAAACGAATAGAGCAAGGAAATATATTAAGTCTGAAGCTGAAGCACGCGTTATTGGGTTGGCTAACTGCGGAAAGAAGAATCGATCTGGGGCTTAAAATTGGACCTTATGGTATATGGGGTGGACGTTTGTTCAAGGGGGGAGGCATTAGCCTTAAGCGACTCAAAAAACAAGTCCATGGTATAGACTTTGGTGCCATGCAAAGCTGCCTGCCTAAGCGATTATTTACCAAAAACAAAAGAATTAATTTGATTCCTCTGGAAATCATCAAAGAGTTACCCAAGGTGCTTCAAGCCTTAGAGGAGAAAAGGAATGACCAAGAGGAATTGTTATTGATTGGACGTAGACATCTGAGAAGCAATAACTCTTGGATGCATAATTATCCTCGGTTGATGAAAGATGGTGACAAACGTTGTACAGCCATGTTACATTCAGAAGAAGCACAAAAACGAGGTATTGCAAATGGAGATTGGATGGAGGTAAGTACTAATGTGGGGCAAATCAAAATCAAGGCAGAAATTACGGACGAGGTAATGCCAGGAGTACTATGCATCCCCCATGGTTGGGGACATCATGATAAACACGTTCATCTGGATGTGGCTTCAAAACATGCGGGCGTCAATGTAAACGAATTGATTGATCATAGCATTTATGAGGAAATGAGTGGAAATGCGGTATTCTCGGGTATTCCAGTAAAGGTAAAGGTGTTTGCCGAAACCGCATCTTAGTTTACACATTGTAAATTGGTGAAAGCCTATGTAAACCTTATCAAAAAAATAAGGCTCAAAGTAATAGAAACGCTATACTTTGAGCCTTGCAAGACAATTATATTTTAATTACGAATTACATATCTAAGGTAATGCGGCCATCAGAGGTACGTAGTTGTACCAATTTACCTCCTCCATTCATTTTACCATTGATTTTATGGTCAGTAGAGCGGCCATTGAAGTTTTTGAGTGGAATACGTAATGACTCTCCACGAATATCTAAATCTAGCCCCAAACTTCTGGGAATGCTTACGCGAATGTTGCCATCACTGGTTTTTACCTTTAAGCTATTGGTAAGTGCCAATAAATTTCCTTTCACGTTACCATCCGAAGTAGATACATCCAAAGAACCAGATACATTTCTAAAGTTGATGTTTCCATCTGAGGTACGCCCTCTGATATCTCCTTGAATATCAACAAGGTCAATGTCACCATCACTGGTGCGAATTGTTTGGTCGGCTTTGAGGCCTTTCAATACAATATCCCCATCAGAAGAATGTACATCGCAAGAAGATTTCTTCGGAGCGTATACTTCCATACTAATGTTGATCTGGTTGCGATAATTCATATAGTTATTTCTTCTTTCTCTAATACGGATATCCAGATTACCAGAAGAATTATTAATCTCAAAGGTAAAATCTTCCTTCTCTAAATCAGCTTTGCTCATTCTGAGGAAACGACCATTGCGTCGAGCTATAAAATATACCTCTACCTGATTTTTGTTAGATGCATATACTTTAATATCCCCATCAGAATTGCGTAAAGTAATATTGGGGCTCGATGATACTGAAAAAGACTCTTTGAACGAATAGTCACCTTTTTGAGCCATGCTCATAAAAGCAAAAAGGGATAAAGCGAAAGTAAGTAAGATTGGTTTTTTCATGAGTTAAAATGGGTTATAAGATTACGAATACAATTTAAAGAAACCTTCCTGATACAAAGGGTTGCATGGTGAACACATTAAATTTTGCGATATTACTTTGAAAGAAAACCCAGTTTTTCCAAAAATGTATTGGCTTTCTCTTGTGCCTGTTTTACGATTTTTTGATCAGGTTGAGGCCAGCCTCTGTCGTCTATATGCGCAGGAGTAAACATATGTCCATAGCCTTTGTATACTACCAGATCACAAGAATATTGATTACTTTTCATTTTCGTTTGAAACTCCTCTGCAACTTTCAAAGGAGTTACACGATCTACGTTTCCTTGTAAAATCAGTGTAGGCGGCATTTTTACATTTGCAGACACATTATGCACTGGAGAAAGTTTCTCAGGAGCAATTTTTTTATCTGCTAACACTACCTTAAACCAAGAGTCCTTGGCAGTTAGAGCTGGAGATTTTAAGATTAATGCATTTGGCGCACCATTTACCTTGGCCTGTCGGTTGGAAAACAAGGCGGCGGAAGTAACCAAGTGCCCGCCTGCTGACCAACCTTCGGCTGCGATTTTATTGGGCAAGACCCCTAATTCATCGGCATTGGTACGCAACCACTTGAAAAAGTCTTTAGTATCCTGCAAAGACTCTACTGGAGTTACATCCTCAAAGTTTGATAAACGGTATTGTACCGCAATCCCAATAGCTCCTAACTTAGCGTAACTTCGGGCATTACCAAAGGCCCATTTTGGCGTGCCCTTAGACCAGCCTCCCCCGTGAAAAATCGCAATGACTGGTTTTTTATTCTTTTTGTCAAACCCTGCTGGGTAAAAAATATGAGCCTCCATCGCAAATCCTTTCTCGGTTTTGTAAATCTTTACTTCATGGTCTTTTAATTGACTGAGTTGATCAGCAAAATAATTGTTGATTTTGCCTTTGTAGCGAGGGTTTTTGCAGGTGACATTAAACTGCTTCAAGTATTGTTTTCCATTTACGATAGCGTGCTTATTCAAATGCTGATAAAAATTCTCCGTAAGCCAAAAGTCAAACAGTTCCTTGTTTTTTATAATGTTTGGGAGATATGTAAACATTGCCTGCATTTTTTTGTGAGCAGAATGCAAATCTTCTGGCATCTGACTCATCGCTTTTGCTAGTTTGAAGTCAATCCAACGTTGGGTAAATTTTTTATAAGAAGGCAACACCAACAAAGAAGGCTGATTAATCGGCGTTTGTTCAAGGTAAGCAAGCGATTTTTTGTTCAATGAAACTCTTTTCCCAGTAAATCTAAAATGCCCTTCTGGGTAGCGTAAAACGAGTTGGTTCAAGCTAAGGTGAATATCGGCCTTGTACAAGGCAATAAATCTTTGAGACAGTTTAGAGTCAGAAGATGTTTTTAAAGGTTGAAGAAAAAACGATTTTAAGGAATCGATGGTTGATAAAAAGCCTTCTTGATCCTGTCGATGGATTTTTACCCAATTTTTCCTGAGATAACTTGAAAGCTTTTGATTTACCTGTGCAGTGCTTTTAAGAAAATCGTTTTCGGCAGTAAAATCACCTTCGTATTGAATAAAACTTAAACCTTTTTGAGGCATTTGTATTTTAGTCCGAGCGCCTGGTTCAAGATACATAGACCATTCCATCCTACCATATTGAAAATCATAAAAGCGTGGCTGTGCCGATTGTTCAGTAAAACGAAATGCCCCTTGGTCAGATACTTTGATACTTTTCTTGTTGATTTTTAAAACTACATCCTTTTGAGAAAAAAGTTGACCGGTGATTTGTACTGGTTTCTTTGATTGGGCCTGTGCAAAAGAAGCCACTAGTAAAAAGTAAATATAAATGATGTTTTTCATGGGTATGGGTTATGTTGATTATAACCAAATGTAAAGCGATGGATCAAGGAAAAATTGTATAAAAGCGAACATTCATGAAGCTGCTAAATAGCTGAAAAACAGGCCTAAACAAGTATAGACGATTGAAAAGCAAAAACATAACATTCGTTTTTGTACAATCTTTTCATCGTACGCTAACCTACCTTTGTAACGATTCAATTGAACACATCAAAACTTAATTACAATGGTATATATACAAAACATTAGCCTAATAAAGAGATTATTTCCTGTCCTTGGTTTACTGATATTTTTGACTACTCAGGCTTATGCTACTTGGTCAATTATTGCTGTAGATCGCAAAACAGGTGAAATAGGAATCGCTGGAGCTTCTTGTACATTTGATGTACAAGGAATTGCATCCATAGTACCAGGTAGAGGGGCCATTGTGGTACAAGCCTCGAGCAGTTACTTTGCCCGCATGAAGGGGGTAGATTTGATGGAAAACAACAAATCTATTGAAGAGATTCTTACTGCTATGCGAAACCAAAGATATAAACCTGAGAAGCAACAATATGGTGTGGTTGTATTGGACAGAGGCACCAAACCATTGGTGTATTCTGGTACTAAAATATCAAGTTGGAGCGGAGAAATCATTGGGGCTGACATTGCGGTTTTGGGTAATATACTGGTGAGCGAAAATGTCTTGAAAAAAGCATTTGAAGCTTTTAACAAAAATCGGAACAAGACTTTGGCCGAGCGATTAATGCTAGCATTAAGAGCAGGAGAGCAAGCTGGAGGTGATAAAAGATGTGGAAGCCAATATGCCAGATCAGCATTTATCTCGGTTTATCGTCCTGTCAATGGATCTATCTTAAAGCTCTCTGTCTATGGTATTAAGGAAGGAGGAAAACCTGCGGTGACTTTATTAGCAAAAGAGTTTGAATATTGGAGAAAGGAAGACGAAAAGAAGAATAAAAAATAAACAGTACATGATTGGCTAGGCGAAAAGTAAATGCTTGAAAGTCAGAAATATAATATTCGCTTTGTGCAAACTTTTACGAGCTACTCTATCTAGCCTTATCTAGCAAAATATATTAACCATATAACCCACTTTAACTCATGAAGAACTTGAATAAATCATTAAAAAAGCGTCCTTATGCGCTGTTGATATTATGGCTGGGAAGTATACTCTGGGCCTACAGTGTACAAGCCAAGCCTAAACCCGTATTTTCCAACGGTGCCATTGCTTATGCTTATCCAGTGAGTGGCATTACCATAGATGGTAATTTATCAGATTGGAAGGCTAAGAAGTTAAGAAAGTTTCCTATCAAAAAGGTACTCTTCGGGAGATCCGCCAAAAATGAAGCAGACTTATCCGCTTATTTTCATGCTGGATACGATATGGCTACTCAATCGCTTTATATAGTGACTGTTGTGACTGATGAGAGTCATGTGGCTGCAAAGAAAAAGGGAGCAAGTTGGAACTCACAGGATACTTATTTACTCTATCTGGACCCTCAGCATTCTATCAAAGGTTCAGGAGTGCTTTTGTATGTGTTAAATCAGTTCAACCAGAGACTGTCAGACCCCTCAGAAAGTTGGGATCCTTCGGTTTGGAATGCCACCATGGACAATGTCACTTTTGCTTTCAAACGTCAAGGTAATACAAGTGTGTATGAGTGCCAGATAAAATTGGGAGACCAATTAAAAGTAGGCAAAACCATTGGTTTGGATCACATAGTGGCCGATCGTGACGAAACTGACCCAAAAAGTGTGTCTTATGTGGCTTGGGGTGGTGGAGGTGGCAAGAGCCAGGCTCCAGGAAGATTGGGTGATTTGATGATTGTAAAGCCAAAGGTTGCCACAGGTACCATTCAAGGAAAGATTGCCTGGAAAGACAAAGACGCTAAAGGATTGCCTGGGCATATTCGGGTTACTTCTACCAAAAATCCAGCACTTTGGGCTGAAGCAAGGGTAAATAAGCAAGGGGAGTTTTCGACTGAACTTCCAGTAGGCAAATACAAAATGGGTCTGGCCTGGGGTTTTTATACAGGCGAAGGTAAAAACTACAAAATTGCCCCATTGACCCACAAAGTGACTGTAAAAGCCAATGAGGTGACCCAAATGCCATTAATTAAGCTTGACGTATTACCAGAGATAGATAAGATTCCCAATAAAGGGATTTTGCCCAATTTTACCGCTAAAAAAGCAAAACAGCTAGATAAATTCATTACAGCTTATCAAGACTACTATAAAATTCCAGGAGTATCGCTGGCCTTGATCGAAAAAGGAAAGGTTATTTATCACAAAACCTATGGAGTCAAAAATAACATCAGTGGAGCTAAAGTAACCAATGAAACGTTGTTTGAGGCGGCATCTATCACCAAAACCGTATTTGGCTTTTTGGTTTGCCGTTTGGCCGAGCAAGGCATTATAGATTTAGACAAACCACTCTACCAGTATCTACCTTTTAAGGCCATTGCTCATGACAAACGCTATGAGCTTATTACTGCAAGACACGTATTGAGTCATCGTACTGGTTTTCCCAATTGGGCGTACAACAATCCTGATGGCAAAATAGACATCAAATTTACTCCAGGAACCAAGTATGGTTATTCGGGCGAAGGTTTTGAGTATCTGAAAAGGGTAGTGGTGAAGATCACAGGCAAAGACATTAATACGCTTTTGCGCAAAGAAGTGCTTGAACCTTTGAATCTGAAAAACACCTACTTCATGAAAGATGAGCGTTTGGCCAAAGTGGTCTCCAATGGACATTATGGAGTGTATACCAGCAAAATATCATTGCCTAATGCGCCAGGGATGGCCTGGAGTATGCACACCGAGGCTAAGTCGTTTGCTGAGTTTGCTTTGGCCTTGCGAAATCGCAAAGGCTTGAAGCCCGAAACCTACGATAAGATGTTTAAGATAAATACCAATGTGGAGAGAGAAGAAGCCTATGCCCGTCCCCATGTCAAAGAATTTTATGGGTTGAGCATCTGGATGGAAAAGGGAGCGATGGGAGAAGCTTTTGGTCACGGGGGCAACAATGGAGATTTCCAGTGTCAGTTCAAAATGTATAAAGACTTAGATGTAGGGTTTGTGGTATTTACCAATAGTGACAAAGGAACCCAGTTGAACATAGCACTAGATCAGTTTTTAGTAACAGGCAAAATAAAAAATCCTAAGAAATAATCATTGCACATATAGGAAGCTAGCCATCGTCTCATCTTTTAGAGGCCTGATTATAACTGATTACTTCAAAACCGTACACTAATTTTTATCAAGAATAAAAAATGTTTGAATCACATTATACTGAAAACTCTTCTGATTAGTAGTCATTTCTATCACTGTAAACAAATGGTGAAATGATTCCAGCAAAAAAAATGTGTACGGTTTTGAAATTGATTACTAAAAGTTGAGGCGATGGTTTTTTGATCCTTTATTCAAGTACCGAAGACTATCACGATTGAATTTTCAGCATCAAAGATAATTCGCAAAAAGTAAGGCTACACAATATCAGCATATAGCATTGGAAGGCCATAGAAGATGAGCTGTGCTAATGCGTATGCTTTCAAACTAAAATCTGAATGATGACTATGATTGAAATACAAAAAATAGCCAAGAAATATTTTTCTGAAAACCTCAATAGCCTGACTAAAACATGGCTATTGTTTTTTCTGATAGGATTTAAATTTTCCTATGCTCAAACTCCTGATAAAATAGATGCTCTTTTCAAAGAATACAATAGCTCCAAAACACCAGGAATAGCCGTTTCAGTT
This sequence comes from marine bacterium AO1-C, assembly GCA_001890965.1. GTDB lineage: Bacteria > Bacteroidota > Bacteroidia > Cytophagales > Microscillaceae > Microscilla. The sequence goes on from MLAY01000013.1 coordinate 286,836, forward strand.
ATTAAAGATGGCAACATTATTTACCAAAAAGGTTTTGGAATAGCGAACCTGGAGTATGGAACACCTATCACTGAAAAGACTAAATTTCATGTGGCCTCATTATCAAAGCAATTTACTGCTTTTATGATTTTGAAACTTGAAGATGAAGGCATCTTATCTATTAATGATGATGTGAGAAAATATATTCCTGAATTACCTAATTACGGCAAAACCATCACTATCAAGCATTTATTAACCCATTCCAGCGGATTAAGAGAGCAATGGCGACTATTAGAAATGGCTGGTTGGCGATTAGATGATGTAATTACAACCAAACAAATTTTTAAACTTATAAAGAATCAAAAAGAACTCAATTTTTTGCCAGGTGATCGCTTTATGTACTGCAATTCTGGGTTTACGTTATTGGCCATTATTATAGAAAGACTCACCAAAACATCATTTGCTAATTATGCTCACCAAACCATCTTTAAACCTTTGCAAATGAGTGATAGCTTTTTTTATGATGATCATGAAGAACTAGTAAGTAACAGAGCCTATTCTTATCAAAGAGTCAATAAAAAACTGAAAAATAGCCGTTTAAATTTTGCTACAGTAGGCCCCACCAGCTTGTTTACCACCGTGGAAGATATGAGTAAATGGGCGATCAATTTCCAAAAAATGACTATTGGCAATAAGAAAATTTTTCAATCTATGAGCTTGAAAGGGCAAAGAAATAATGGATCGTTTGTGAGTTATGCAAAAGGTCAATTTGTAAGGAATTATAAAGGCTCCAAAATGATATACCACTCTGGGTCTGATGCAGGTTATCGTGCCTACTTTGCCAGATTTCCCGATCTTGGTTATCAATTTATCCTTTTTGCGAATGCATCTTATATTAATGCTCGCCGGGAAACTTATAAGCTGATTAATCTTTACTTAAAAGACCAACAATCTAAAAATGGAACTAACAACTCCCGCAGCAAAACTTTTAATTATGATAAAACCAAATTTATAAAACTGAGTAATGCTGAAATGAAAAAGTTTGAGGGTACCTATTTTGAGCGAGAAGAAAAAAATTATAGGAAAGTCCAGCTCAAAAATGACACACTTTATTACATAAGGGCGAATGGAGGAAGTTCTAAATTATTACCAGTTGGAAAAAGCAATTTCAAAATGTTGGGCACCCCTTATGATGTATCTGTAAACTTTAAGAAAAATGATTATGGGGAACCCATTCTTGAGTTGAGAGTTCCAGACATAATGTGGTTGTGGCTCTCAAAAGTTACTAAAACAAAGACTCCAGACGACTACTTAGGAAGTTACTACAGCAATGAATTAAAAACACAATATGATCTGGTAAAAAAAGACAAGGAGTTTTACTTAACACACCCACGTTTAGATGATATAAAGATCACCCAGATTACCAAGGCCAATTTTAGTTCAAAAAACCGAAACTTCTTTGATATGAGATTTAAACGAGACAAGGCTGGTAAAGTCGTCGCGTTTTCAGTGTCAAACGATGGTATAAAGAACATTACTTTTTCGAAAAAATGACTTTTGCGATCTATCGTATTAATGCCTACTGTTGACACCTAATCCCACCAATAGTTGCAATTTAGACTGTTCGTTTTCGTGCAATTTTTTATGAATGGGTAAATCTATATTTAGATAATAAAATAGATTAGTTACTGTCAAATAACCCATTTTAACTTATGAAAAATTTAAAGCAACTATTGACAAAGAGCTTCTACATACTTGTAGTGTTTTTGCTATTTACCTACTGCGCGCACAAAAAAGAAGAAACCACAGGAAAAAAGGAGCAAATAAAAACAGCCTCAGCGGGGACGGAACAAACCGCAACAAAGCAAGTAGCAGCAGAACAGTCAAGTGAACTTTTCAAAACAATTGCGAAAATGGATAGCCTGTACTTTTCGGCCCAAAATGCCTGTGACCTGAAGGCATATGCCTCCTTCTTATCCGAAGACTTTGAATTCTTCCATGACAAGGGAGGGTTTACCGATTCAAAAAAAAGCGAAATGGCAGGTATGGCTATTTTTTGTGGCAAAGAACAAAGATCAAGACAACCTTTGAGAAGGGAGATAAAAAAGAAGACTCTAAGGGTTTATCCAATGGATAAATACGGCGCTCTTGAGTTTTGCGAACACGTTTTTTATTTACAAATCAATGATGGAACAGAAAAAGTAGTAGGATCAGGAAAAATGACTGCATTATGGAAACAGGAAAACGATGAATGGAAGCTTACCCGAGTGATAAGTTATGACCACCAGCCACTTGCCAAAGTTGAATTAGCGGCTGAGGTTTTGGATCAATACGTGGGAGATTACAAGTTGCCTGATAGAATAGTAAATATTAAAAGAGAAGGTAAACTGCTTAGAGTAACCGATATTAATGATGGCAAGCCTGGTTGGACTAAAGAGCTATTTCCTGAGTCAGAGAATACTTTCTATTTAAATTATGAAAACAATCAGTTTGAGTTTGTGCGCAATGGCAATACAATAGAAATGGTAAAAATCTATGAAAATGGAAAGCTTATCGAGAAAGCAAAAAGACAATAGAGATATAATACCCAACTACAAATTAGACAAGTAAAAAAACTTTGAATGGAAATCCGATCTTACACAAATACCGCTGACATTGAATTCAAGCAATAGTTGCAATAGGAGGCGTTCGTTTCTGTACAATTTTTTATGAATGGATGATTCTATGTTTGTGTCATAAGATATATTAATCACAACCATATAACCCATTTTAACTCATGAAAAATTTGAAACAATCATTGAAAAAACGCCCCTATGCGCTGTTAGTGCTTTGGTTAGTAAGTTTGCTTTGGGCCTATGGTGCACAAGCCAAACCCAAACCCTTGTTTTCCAATGGCGCAGTTGCTTATGCTTACCCAGTCAATGGTATTACAGTGGATGGCAATCTGGCAGATTGGGCGAGCAAAGGCCTAAAAAAGTACCCCATCAAAGAAATTCCTTTTGGAAAGCCCTCTCGTAACGAAGCAGATTTATCGGCCTATTTTCAGGCTGGATACGATTTGGCTACTCAATCCCTCTACATAGCAGTGGTTGTGACAGATGACAGCCACATGGTCGTAACAGACAAAAATGCGGCTTGGAATGCACAAGATACCTATATGCTTTACCTGGATGCAAAGCATTCACCCAAGGGTTCAGGCGTGTTGTTATACGAGATAAGCCAAAACAATCAGAAGATGCTAGATCCTTCGGATAGCTGGGACCCATCGGTTTGGAATGCTACGATGCAGAATGTAAAATTTACCTTCAAACGTCAGGGAAATAAAAGCATCTACGAAGGAGTAGTAAAGCTAGGAACTCAACTGCAAGTGGGTAAAACCATTGGGATGGATCACTTGATTGCAGATCGTGATAAAACAGAAGCTAAAGGCACAGTGTCTTACGTATCTTGGGGAAGCGAAGGAGGGAAAAGCCGGATGCCTGGCCGTTTAGGTGATTTAATCATTGCAAACCCTAATGTTGCGATGGGTACTATTAAAGGAAAACTTGCCTGGAAAGATCAGAGTATAGAAGGAGTCCCTGGAAGAATTCGCCTGACTTCTACTACAAATCCTGCTTTATGGACACAAGTTGATGTGAATAAACAAGGAGAGTTTTCAGCAAAGCTTCCAGCGGGTACTTACAAAATGGGTGCAGTATGGAACTTTTATTATAAAAAAGGCAAAAGCTACAAAATTGCGCCCCTTAGCCAAAAGATAACCATCAAAGCAAATCAAGTAACGCAAGCACCATTAATTAAGCTTGCTACATTGCCCAAAATTGATATGATTCCAGATAAGGGAATCTTACCAGCTTTTAGCACCAGTAAAGCCAAACAACTTGATAAGTTTATTGAAGCCTATCGGGATCATTATGGAATTCCAGGAGTATCGCTGGCCTTGATCGAGAAAGGGAAAGTTGTTTATCACAAAACCTACGGCATAAAAAACAACCTCAGTGGAGCAAAAGTAACCGATGAAACCTTGTTTGAGGCCGCATCTATCACTAAGCCAGTGTTTGGCTTTGTAGTTTGCCGTTTGGCCGAGCGGGGCATCATTGATTTAGACAAGCCTCTCTATCAATACCTGCCTTTTGAGGACATTGCCTACGACAAACGCTATAAACTCATTACGGCTCGCTATGTGTTGAGTCATCGTACTGGTTTCCCTAACTGGGCCAATGGTAAAATTGATCTTAAGTTCACTCCTGGAACCAAATATGGCTATTCGGGCGAAGGTTTTGAGTATCTGAAAAGAGTAGTTGCAAAAATTACAGGCAAAGACATTAGTACAGTTTTGCGCGAGGAAGTACTTGAACCTTTGAATTTGCAAAACACCTATTTTATGAAAAATGAGCGTTTAGCCAAAGTGGTAGCCAATGGTCATGATGGTATTTACCCAAGTAGAATAGTGTTGCCTGAGGCGCCTGGAATGGCCTGGAGTATGCATACCGAAGCCAAATCTTTTGCCACGTTTGCTTTGGCACTTCGCAATCGTAAAGGGCTAAAACCAGAAACTTATGACAAGATGTTTAAAATAAACACAAATGTAGTAGTAGACAAGGAATATGCCCGCCCTGGGGTGAAAGAGTTTTTTGGTTTAAGTATTTGGATGGAGAAGGGCCCCTTTGGAGAAGCTTTTGGCCACGGAGGCAACAATGGGGATTTCAAATGCCAATTTAAAATGTATAAAGATTTAGATGTGGGTTTTGTAGTGTTTACCAATAGTAGCAACGGTGATCAGCTACATGAAGCCTTGGATAAATATTTAGTAACTGGCAAACTAAAAGATACTAAAGAATAGGTTTTGATTCTTGGAAGCTGGTTTAGGTTTGGTTGTAACAGCAAAGCAAATAGTACCTAAGCAGCTTCTTATGTTAAGTAGTTAGGCAGTCTTTTCATGGGCTGCCTTTTTTGTTTTAGATATTAGGGTTCGTTTTTATACAATTTATTGAGCTTGATACCATCTATATTTACTTAAGAGCTTGTTTAAATTTTCGTTTAAAGTAAATTTTTTGACGCATCTAATCTCAAAAGGCGCAGAAAAGGACTAATCAATGAACCGAGCTTTAGCGAGCTCTGCCTTTTCGGCTAATTTTAAATAAGCTCTACAAACCATATAACTTTTGTCTGAAATGAGCAATAACAATCAATCAACGAATTTTGGAGTCATCTTTGGCCACAACTTTCGCCTATTCATTAGAAGCAGCCTCAGATACAAAGGCTCCTTTTTAACCAACCTTATTGGCCTAGCCTGTGGCTTGGCTACCGCCATGATTATTTACCTATGGGTGAGCAGCGAGCTCGGGGTAGATAAGTTTCATAAAAACGATCGTCAGTTTTATCAGGTAATGACCAACTTCCAAAAAAATGATGGAAGCATCGAGACCTTTGATGATGCCCCGGGACCATTGGCTCAGGCGTTGTTGGCCAATTATCCTGAGGTGGCAAATGCGACAACAGTAGTGCCCCCCCGCTGGTTTTGGGCCTATAGTTCAGGAGGAATTGCTACCCATAACCAAAAAGCTTTCAAAGCAAATGGGCAATACGTGAGTGAATCGTTCTTTGATGTTTTCTCCTATAAAGTCCTTCGTGGCAACCCAAAACGTATTCTTCGCGATAAAAAATCGGTGATGATTTCTGACGAGTTGGCCACTAAAATTTTTGGTAGGCAAGCCAATGCCATCAATCAAACCATAGAATGGGATTATGGCGATTTGAGTGGCAAGTTTGTGATTAAAGGGGTATTCGCAAAACCACCCAAAAATTCCACCACTCAGTTTGATCTGATATTTAGTTACAATAAATTTTTAGAGACTTTTCCCAACACCAAAGACTGGCGAAACTCTAATCCTTACACTTATGTGGTGCTAAAAAAAGGCAGTGACGTAGCTCAGTTTAACCAAAAGATAGCGGGCTTGGTAAAGTCTCATGCCCCAAAGTCCAAAAGCACCTTGTTTGTGCAAAGATATTCTGATAAATACTTATATGGACGCTATGTAAATGGCCAAATAGCCGGAGGGCGTATTGACTATGTACGGCTGTTTTCTATTGTAGCCTTTTTCATTTTACTGATCTCCTGCATCAACTTTATGAACCTGGCCACTGCCAAAGCCTCCCGACGCATCAAAGAAATTGGCGTGAAAAAAGCCTTGGGCGCCCATCGCAGTACCCTGGTAGGACAGTATCTCAGCGAAGCTATGTTGATGACTATAGTAGCCGGACTAGTAGCCATATTGATCATTTCATTGGTTTTACCAACATTCAACGCGTTTACCCAAAAACAAATCGAGTTGGGGCCAGATCCTCAATTTATCTTAGGAGGCTTGGTGATCATTCTTTTTACTGGATTATTGGCTGGAAGCTATCCTGCATTGTATCTATCAGGTTTTAAGCCTGTGGCTATTTTCAAAGGGCAGGTAAAAAACAGCAAAGGGGCCAACTGGACGCGCAAAGGGCTGGTAGTTTTTCAGTTTACGTTATCGGTTATTTTAGTTGTTTCGGTAATGGTGGTGTACCAGCAAATCCAATTGGTACAAAACAAAAACCTGGGTTATCAACGGGACCAGATCATTTCCTTTACTAAGGATGGCAACGTAAGAGGAAAAACAGGAGTTTTTATGGACCAACTAAGGCAAGTAGCTGGGGTAGAGGCAGTGTCTTCTATGTATGGTAGTTTGCTGGGAAACTTTGGAAGCACTTCTGCGATTGAATGGAAGGGCATGCAACAAAAAACATCGGTAGCCAATCAGCAAGTAGGTTTTGACTATATCAAAACTGTAGGAATGAAATTGATTGCTGGACGAGACTTTTCCAAGAAATATCCAGTAGATGCCAAGCGTACCCAAGTGATACTCAATGAGTCAGCAGTAAAACTGATGCGTCTGAAAGGAAACCCTGTGGGGCAAAAAATCAAACTGTGGCGCAGACCTGCCGATGTGGTAGGAGTAGTGAAAGATTTCCACTACGAATCACTCTACAAAGCCGTACAACCTTGTTTTCTTCGATTGTCTCCTGAAGGCAATACCATTATGGTAAAGCTTAAGGCAGGCAATGAGCAAACTGCCCTGAACCAAATTAAAAACTTGTACGAAGAGTGGAATCAGGGACTGACCTTTGAATACCAATACCTGGATCAATCTTACCAAAAACTCTATAACGCTGAAAACAAAGCAGCCACACTTTCGCAAGTATTTGCTGGTATTGCCATTCTTATTTCTTGTCTGGGTTTGTTTGGACTGGCGGCATTTTCGGCAGAGCGTCGTACCAAAGAGATTGGTATTCGCAAAGTACTGGGTTCCAGCAAATGGAACATTGTATTATTGCTTTCACGAGATTTTACCAAAATGGTACTGGCAGCCATCTCCTTAGCATTGCCCATTGGCTATTTTATGGCCAGGGAATGGCTCAACAATTTTGCTTATCGAGTAGATCTGGAATGGTGGTATTTTGCCTTATCAGGAGTACTAGCACTATTTGTTGCCTGGGTTACTATTAGTGTACAAACGCTCAAAACCGCCAACCTAAACCCAATCGAGAGTTTGCGGGATGAATAAGTAGGTATTATAAATTTTATATATGGCTAAATGGTCATATTGTTCAATTGTTATGCGACGCATTGCGAACCTAGCATAGTGATTTCAACGAAATTAAACCATCGAGCAATACAGCCATTTAGCCATTAAAATAATACTTCAACCACCGCTGCTATTACCTTTCTAAAACTGCTCTTTCTGTTATTCGACAAAAAAGTCCTAAAAAAATACTAAGTTTTAAAAAATAATATTGTAATGTTTTTAATACTTAGTCGTCATCATTGCAGACATATATTTTAATACTCAAAAATGTATAAAATGAATAAACTGCCAATGATTTTAGTGATGATGCTATTGTGTGGGATTTTACAAGTGCAAAGCCAGGCACTCACCTCTCAACAAAAGCAAGTAGATAAACTATTTGAACGTTGGGATAAGCCCAATTCGCCAGGAGTAGCCATAGCCGTGCTGCAAAATGGAAAAGTAGCCTACACCCGAGGCTATGGTAAAGCCAATCTGGAATATGATATTCCGATTACCCCTCAAACTGTTTTTCATGCGGCCTCTTTATCCAAGCAATTCACTGCTTTTGCTATTCTTCTACTGGAAAAACAAGGCAAGCTTTCGCTGAATGATCCTATCAGCAAATATTTTCCGAAACTACCCGATTATGGCAAAAAAATCACGATTAAACATTTATTAACCCACACCAGCGGCTTGCGCGATCAATGGCGTTTGTTACAACTGGCGGGTTGGCGTTTAGACGATGTCATCACAAAAGCCAATGTCCTGGATTTGATACACCGACAACAAGCCCTGGACTTTGAGCCAGGAAGCAAATTTTCTTATTCCAATTCAGGGTTCACCTTGTTGGCCGAAATTGTAGAAAAAGTTTCAGGGAAAACGTTTGCTCAATTTACCAAGGCCGAGATTTTTGAGCCTTTGGGAATGAAAAACTCTCAGTTTTATGATGATCACGAGAAAATAGTAGCCAACCGAGCTTATTCTTATAAAGTCCAGCGAAAAGGCAAGGCAAAGCAGTTTAAAAAGAGCGTCTTGAATTATGCTGTGGTAGGAGCTACCAGTCTTTTTACTACTGCCGAAGACCTTAGCCTATGGGCTCAAAACTTCAAAACACTGAAGATAGGTGATGCTACTATGTTTAAGAAGATGCACACAAAAACCAAACTGAACAATGGCCGAACAATAGATGTGGGATTGGGGCAATTTTTAGGTTCTTATCAAAGCCTTCCAGTCGTTTACCACACAGGCTCCGATGCAGGCTACCGCTTGTCCCTGATCCGTTTTCCTGAACAAAACTTTGCAGCAATGGTGCTCTCCAATGTAGCATCGTTTGACCGGGATGTAGTGGCTAGCATTGCCGATATATACCTGAAATCTGCCTACAAAAAGGAAAAAGAAAATAAGAAGAAACGCGCCTTTTTTGAACACGACCCCAAACGCTTTGTCAAACTAAGCAAAGCGGAGCTAAAAAAATACGAGGGTACCTACTGGGAAACTGCGGAGTGGTATGATCGCAAGATTTACTTAAAAGACGATGGTGCTCTGTACTATTATCGCAACAAAAAAAGCGAAACTAAACTACTGCCCATTAGCAGAAACGCCTTCAAAATGATTGGCGATACCGAAGATGTTACCGTGACATTTGACAAGAATAGCAAAGGAGAAGATCGTATATCGCTCAAAATCAACGATCGTACACCGCTGGAATATGTCAAGTACCAAAAGGATGTACCATTGGATGATTATTTGGGAGCCTATAGAAGCGCAGAACTCAGTACAGACTATAGCCTGGTTGTTGAGAACAACCAGTTGATACTTAAACACTTCCGTACTGGAAAAATAGCCCTTAAACCCATACGGAAAAATATCTTCAAGTCTGGAAACTATCTTTGCAAAAAGTTAGAGTTTATCAGAAATAAAAGAGGTCAGGTGATTGGCTTCGAGATTTCCAATTGGCGATTAAATAAATTACGTTTTACAAAAATTCAAGCAGCCAAGTAGGGCTTGATCAAAGAGAATATTGTATGATCTCTCTCTATCAATGCCATTTAGTTAGTAAAAAGAACATCGATTAACGAACCCTGATCAACGATTTTAGAAAGATGCTGGCGCGCTCCAAAACCAATATTTCAAAGGTTTTTATTTCATTATTCGACATTTGTTAATCGATATTCTTTTTTGTTCTGGTGGTTCTTAACCACATCTTGCTTGGTCTTACCGAAGGGAGACCAAGCAATGCCTGATGCTGACGCCTTAAACTCCTTAAGTCTTTGGTTTTCCTAGCAGTAAGACCAAAGAAGGGTAGTTCATTATTCAAAATTCGTTGATCGATATTCGGTATTTATTTTTTTAATAAAAACCACATCTTGCCTGGTCTTACCGAAGGGAGACCAAGCAATGCCTTCTTTGGTCTTAGTGCAGCGAGACGATACAACAAGTAAATAGGGTCTGATAGCGATTCATTTAAGTCAGTTCGTGTTTATACAATTTTGTCAATACTTGACTTTTTTTTTTTGTATAAAACACCACTGGTTTATGATAAGATCGACCATTTTTATAATACTGTTTATTTATACGATGCTACCTGCGTCGGGGCAAGTAGTATCGCAACCATTTGAGTTTCAATTTGAGAATAAAACCTTACGGGGATTGATTGAAAAACCGCTTCAAATAAAATCCCGTGCGGTGGTATTGATAATTCCTGGATATGGAAAGACTAACTTTGTAGAAGGGAAGTGGTTTTCCCGATTGCGCAATAGATTAGTATCCTATGGGCTCACCGTATGTGTTTGGGATAAAATGGGCTGTGGCAAGAGCGATGGAACATTTGATATCAATCAGCCCGTAGGAAATTCAGCTGAGGAAGCCTTGGCCGCTATTCGCGAAATCAAAAAGTTGAAAATACCAGGGTCAAACAAAATCGGACTCTGGGGCGTTAGCCGAGCTGGTTGGATTTGCCCCTTGATCAATCAACAGTTTCCCGTTGATTTTTGGATTTCGGTAAGTGGCACCGATGACAAAGAAAACTTTGGTTATCTCATAAAATCAAATTTACTCATTGTGGGCAAAAGTGAACAAGAAGTAGATAAATTATACCAGGCTTGGATGAAAGGACACGAAATTTTTTGCACCCAGGGGAGTTATGAAGATTGCCTAAGAGCTGTTAAGCCTTTGATGCAAGACAGCACCTGCAGGAAGTTGTTTGGTTACAAAGATGAATCTGAACCTACCAAAGAGGGCAAGAAAAAATACCTGCAAAATCAAAAATCGTATACCCGTAAAGGGTATTTTGATGTGAAAAGTGGCTTATGGGTTTGCATCAAAGACTTTGACAAGGTATTGCTTAAGGTGAACTGTCCAGTGTTAGCATTATTTGGGGAGAATGACTCCCAGGTAGATTGGCGAAAAACAAAAAAGTTGTATGAACAGACTTTAGGGAAAAGAACCAATGCTACGCTAACCATCAAAACATTCAAAAACTGTAATCATAATTTGCAGGTATGTCGGACTTGTGCTTATAAAGAAGATTTATCGGCGTTGAGATGGCAAGCCTGTGATGGTTATTATGACGCAATGAAAGTTTGGTTGAAGAAGCATAAGTTTATACCAGAGTAGTGGGTGAGAGAATTTTGTTGCTCAAAATCGCCCGAAAAAAAGGATGGTTCGTTTTTGTACAATTTTTTAAATCAGCGATCCATTACTTTTGACTTAATCTTGAAATTTGGCATTCCCAAAAAGTAAAGATGTTATAGCTCATTCAAAGGGGGAGCCGTGTTGGGAGAAATACGGTTGCCTTCTTTTTTGCTTCAGAATTAACTCATACCATTATACCATATAACCTTAAATTGACCGATGAAAAAAATAATTGCATTCACCCTGTGCATGGGGTGGGTATCATTCCTATTGGCTCAAACTCAACCCAAGTTTTCCAAAAAACAACTTCGCCAAGACCTAAAATATCTGTATAAAACCTTACAGAAAACCCATTATAATTTATATGCCACCACCCACAAAAAGGCCTACAATCAAGCCTATCGGGCACTTCGTCAATCCTTGAAGGATTCGTTAACCTTATTAGAAACCTATCGGGTATTCCAACCATTTGTGGCCTTGTCCAAAATGGGGCATTGCACCACCGATCATCCCTTTCAAAGAGCCTATGCACCTTTTTTGAAAAGCGGAGGAAAAGTATTTCCACTCAATATCACCATAGACAAGGGCAAAGCATTGGTAAAAACCAACTATACCCAAAACGATAAAATTACAGTTGGTTCAGAGCTTTTGGCTATCAATGGAGTGCCTATCAAAAGCACCCTCGACAAAATATATACATACCTGGCAGGTGAGAGTCAATATTTACAAAATACCATTCTAGACATGTATGCCTTCCCTAGAGTTCTTTGGGCAGTAGAAGAAGGCACCCCCCAGTATAAGATAAAGCTAAAATCGCCTGAGGGAATCTTAGAAGAGTTCACGGTTCCTGCCATTGCTGGCCAACAGTTCGAGGCAGAGTATAATAAAAGAGAAGTTTTATTTGAGCAAGAGCGCGAATTTAAATTCCTGGAAAAAAACATTGCCTACCTTCGCCCTGGAATGTTTATGAATCTAGAATCGGATGGTAATACCTCTAAAACCGAAACCTTTGAAAAGGGTAAGTTTTTAAAATTTATTGAACAGGCCTTTACCCAAATCAAACAACAAAAAGCAGGAAAACTCATTATAGACTTGCGCAATAATCCTGGCGGGAGCAATACCTTCAGCGATGAAATGTTGGCCTACTTTGCCCACAAAAAATTCCGTTTTTGTTCTGATTTCAAAGTGCGCACCAGCGAAATTACCAAACAATACTGGCGACAAGTAAAAAGCGAAGCAAAGCTATTGGTTGACCTGAAGGAACAGATTTTATCACATAAAAACGGCCAATCTTTTTCTTTTGACATGCCCTATCACCAGCCTAGAAAAGACGACCTTACTTTTAAGGGAGATGTATATGTGCTGATTAATCGCTACAGTTATTCACAGGCTACCATTACCGGGGCTATGGTCAAAGATTATGGTTTTGGAACCCTTATTGGAGAAACCACTGCCGATGTAGCCACCAACTATGGATCTATTCATCAGTTTAGCCTGCCCCATACCAAAATAGCCATTAGTTACCCCAAAGCCTTGATTGTACGCCCCAATGGCAATCAGGAGTTTAAAGGAGTAGAGCCTGATCATTTGGTGTATGACAACCTGTTTACCAAAAAAGACGAAATTCTGGAGTTTACCTTGAATTTGATTGGAAAGAGCCTAATCAAAGCAGGAGAGCAAACGGACGATCAAATGATCAACCTTGATAAATAAGAGGATTTCGGATATTTTATTCTAACCCTCAGTGTTGGACAAGACTTAAAATAACCAAATGAAATATATAAGCTTTATCACTCTGTGCCTGATTGCTTTTGCTACCCAGGCACAGATAGATGAAAATTCAGAATTATTCAAAACCTTAGCTATAGAAGATAGTACTTTCTTTGAGCGATCATTTAATCGTTGCGACTTTGATTATTTGGACAAACACATTGCAAGCGACCTGCGATTCTATCACGACCAGGCTGGTATGGTAGACAGAGCTGCTTTTTTCAAGAGCATCAAAGAAAATATCTGTAGCAACCCTGATAAGAAACCAATCAGAAGGCTGGAACCTGGCAGTTTAAGTGTGTTTCCATTGCATAATAATGGTAAACTCTATGGAGCCATCCAAAATGGCGTACACCATTTCTACATCAGAGAAAAGGACAAACCAGACGTGTGGACAAGCACGGCAAAATTTACCTCGGTATGGATCAAAGAAGAAGGTGTTTGGAAAATGAGCGAGGTATTAAGCTTTGATCATCAGTCCTCAACCCCTCCAGGTGGTAAGAAAATAACTGGAATAGAAGCATTGCTCAAAGAATGTAAAGTACCTGCGCTAGGCCTAGGTATTATCAAAGATGGAAAGCTTACACGCGTAGAAACTTATGGTACGCTAGATGGACAAACCACGACGCCTTACAATGCCATTTTTAAGGTAGCTTCGTTGACTAAGCCAATTTTTGCGATTACGGTACTCAAACTCATCGATCAAGGGAAAGTCAAGCTGGATGAGCGGCTGTACAAATATTGGATAGACCCTGAAATTGCTAAAGACAAAAGACACAAAAAACTCACCCCAAGGCTGGTACTTTCTCATCAAACAGGATTTCCAAACTGGAGATACTTAACCAAAGATAAAAAGCTTACTTTTCAGTTCGACCCTGGAACAAAATACCAATACTCAGGGGAGGGGTTTGAATATTTGAGAAAGGCCATTGAACAAAAACTGGGGAAGTCGCTTGAAGAACTGGCCAAAGAGGTATTATTTACCCCTGTGGGAATGACTGATACCCGTTTTTGGTGGGATAAAACCATGGACGAGTCACGATACGCCCAAAACTTTGATGTGAAAGGCAAAAAAATACCCACCGAAAAATACTATAAGGCAAATGCTGCAGCCAATCTTTTGACTACGGTAGGGGATTATGGGAAGTTTGTAGCCTATGTAACCAATGGAGCTGGGCTTTCTAAATCCTTGTTGCAAGAAATGCAGAAATCCCAGATTAAAATAAAGCCAAACAATCACTTTGGACTAGGATGGGAGCTTTTGACCAACCTTAGTAAAGGAGAATATGCCATGGTACATTCTGGCAAAGACCCAGGTGTAAGCACTTTGGCAGTCATTTTTCCAAAGTCCAAAAACGGCTATGTGATATTCTTGAATGGCGACAACATATTTAAAATCTATGAACATTTATTAAAACATCGACTTTACCTGGGCAATGACCTTTGGGATAGAAAGTGATAATATAATGATAGGTGGTGAAACTTAACCAAAACCGTGGAATAGTCAACGCTCTTGATTGAGCGTTTTTTTAGAATCTGTTACTTGGTAATACATATTACATTGTATGAGATATAACTTTGTATAATATAATAGCAAGACCAAGGATTTATAATAGCAACTAATTTTTTTTATAACTAAGTAACGTTTTCAAAATAAGGTTCTAGTTTTTGTTGAAATCTGCAATGCTAACTGAGGCATTTTTTGCACTCGTAGCAGCGCTACGGGCAATAAAAATAACGAAAGTTAGTGAAGCGGATTTAGGCTAAATCGGACAGTTATTGCGAACACGTTACTAAATAATATATCAATATGAAAATGTATAATCTTTACTTTCAAAACCTTGTAAAAGCATCTACCTCAAGGATTATTCTGAGAACTCAGTTAGTCGCTTTATGCACTTGTTTTTGCCTTACTTTTGGCATGGGGCAAACCGCCAAACAAAAGCAAGAAGGTCTTGCGCGCTCTTCTAAGCTATTTCAGGCCTTGGAAAAACGAGACAGTCTATTATTTGAGCTGGCATTTAATCAGCAAAATGCCAAAGGCACCGATAGCCTATTGCACGAAGATTTTGAGTTTTATCATGACCAGGGAGGGTTAACCGATTCCAAAGAAAAGTTTTTAGGAAAGTTTAAAAGCACTAGCGGCGCAAAATACAAGCCCTTAAGAAAGCTACAAAAAAACACCTTACAGTTATTTCCATTGTATGACCGAGGGAAATTATATGGGCTGATCCAAAAGGGGATACATGAGTTTTATATGGTTGATTCAGCACAGAAAGCACACTTGACAGGGTCTGCTAAGTTTACTCATTTATGGATCAAGCAAGAAGATCGCTGGTGCTTAAAGCGAGTATTGAGTTACGATCATCAGGAAGCCAAAAAGGATTAAACAATTACTTTTTATAAGACCAAACAATGCACCGCTTAATTTGTCATAAGCGTTTTTTTAGCGCTTGTTACTTGGTAATACCTGCTACATTGTATCAGATATAACTTTGTATACTATTATAGGTGGTGCATTTAAAATAAAAGCTTGTTTAGACTTTTTGAAAATAATAATGAATGATTAACCAAACTATAGATGACGATGAGACTATTTTTTCTAATAAATGTATCTTGCTTACTGTTATATGTAAATGCCCAAGCACAGAGTCCTCCAAGTGTACAAATTCCCCCAACCGATAGCATAAAGACTTGGATGAAGCAGTTCAACGTGTCAGCGTTGGGTATTGGCACCATCGAGCAAGGCAAGCTCAAGCGAGTAATGGTATTGGGTGAACTCAAAGCAGGAGTAGCAGCACCTTACAACACCATTTTTGATGTGGCTTCTTTGACCAAATCGGTGACTACTCAACTAACCTTACGATTAGTAAGCGAAGGCAAGTGGAGTTTAGATGAACCCTTGTATAAATATTGGGTAGACCCTGATGTAAAGAACGACCCTCGTCACAAACAATTAACCACTCGCCATATCTTAAGCCACCAATCGGGTTTTGTCAATTGGCGTTGGATGCATAAAACCAAAAAATTGACGTTTGATTTTGCTCCTGGTACCAAAGTGGGGTACTCAGGAGAGGGGTTTCATTACCTGATGCGTGCTTTGGAAAAGAAATTCAAAAAATCATTTCAAACATTGTGTGATCAGTACATTTTTCAGCCCTATAAAATGGCAGATAGTCACCTCACCTGGAGAAAAGGAGTAGACGAAAATCGTTTTGCGATAGGGCATAACCAAGCCGGTAAGCCTTATAAACTCGAGAAAAACCAAAAGGCAAGTGCTGCTGATGATTTGCTCACGACTATAGAAGATTTTGGGCGATTTGGAGTAAATGTATTAGCCCAGAAAGGCGTGAGCCAAGATGCCTTCAGGGAAATGGTACGTCCTCAGGGTAAAGTAAAACCTGGGGTAGCTTTTGGCCTGGGTTGGATCGTGTTTGACAACTTACCCAATGGCGAGTATGCCTTGTTCAATGCGGGCGGTGACAAAGGCGTAGCTGCTGTGATTGTACTGTTGCCTAAATCCAAGCGAGGCTTAATCATCATGGCCAATTCAGAACAAAGAGCCATCGTGATGAAAATGATTGTAAAAAGCCTGGATGTGGGCAGGACAATCATGAGTAGATTTTAGTTTTTTGACCTGGCAGAACTACTGTCAGGTTTTTTTATTTATCTGGTTTGAAACCGTACACTAATTTTTATTTGTTGCGACTTGCATTCTGATGTTTTTCATCAAGAATAAAAAGTGCTTGAATCGCAACATCTTGCTTTCCGCCTTAGATACTATCTTCGAAAACAAGGAATTTGATATAACTTTTTTAAGATTCTAGTTTTTTCCAAGAAATAATTATCTTTACGCTAACCCAAAGGAGTTATTTATTAACTACCTAGTGT
>MLAY01000039.1 GCA_001890965.1 marine bacterium AO1-C
GCTCGCCATTGTAAAACAAAGTCCCTTCTTCTGGACTCGGCACACTGGTTACCGTAAAGAACGAGACATCACCATCCGGGTCAGTTCCGATCAAGGTTGGAACCGGACTCGGCTCATTATTCGGACGTACTGGGCCACTCCTATCTATTGCTTCTGGTGGGTTAGTCGTTGTCGCTGCTTCAATGGGT
Source organism: marine bacterium AO1-C (assembly GCA_001890965.1). Lineage (GTDB taxonomy): Bacteria > Bacteroidota > Bacteroidia > Cytophagales > Microscillaceae > Microscilla. The sequence goes on from MLAY01000039.1 coordinate 189, forward strand.
AGTGTAACCGTTGCTGGCGTGGGGTCAGTATTACCCGTCTCATCAGTCACCGTATAGTTGAAAGTCGCATCCCCAGTGAAGTTGGGGTTGGGATCAAATACCAGGTGTCCTGCTTGCTCTGGAGTAAAGGTATCGCCAGGTTGAACTGGTTCCCCATTATAAAACAGAGTCCCCTGCTCTGGAGTTGGCACACTGGTTACCGTAAAGAAGGAAACATCATTATCCGGGTCAGTTGCCGTCAAAGTAGGAACCGGACTCGGCTCATTATTCGGACGAACTGGCCCATTTTTATCTTGTGCTTCTGGCGGGTTAGTCGTTGTTGGAGCCGTCAGAGGCAGGGTAACTGTCGCTGGCGTGGGGTCAGTATTACCTGTCTCATCAGTCACTGTGTAATTAAACGTAACATCCCCAGTAAAGTTGGGGTTGGGGTCAAATACCAATTGCCCTGCTTGTTCTGGAGTAAACGTTTGTCCCGGTTGTACCGGTTCTCCGTTGTAGAAAAGCGTTCCCTGACTGGCCGGAGGAATGGTGGTTACCGTGAAGAAGGAAATATCATTATCCGGGTCAGTACCCGTTAAGGTAGGAACCGGACTGGGTTCGTCATTGGGACGGGGGTCTGCCGTTTTATTTTGTGCCTCTGGTGGGTTAGTTGTTGTTGGTGCGACTAAAGGTAGAGTTACTATCGCTGGAGTTTGATCGGTATTACCTGCTTCATCGGTAGCTGTATATTCAAATGTAGCATTCCCCGTAAAGCTAGGATTGGGGTCAAACACCAACTGACTCGCCTGTTCTGGAGTCAACTTCTGTCCCGCTTGTACCGGCACGCCATTATACAAGAGTGTCCCTTGAGACGAGGGTGGTAGCGTCGTGACCGTGTAGAAGGACACGTCATCATCCGGGTCAGTTGCGGTTAAAGTCGGCACTGGACTCGGTTCATCATTGGGACGGGTTTCTCCAGTTTTATTTTGTGCCTCTGGTGGAGAATTGGTTACTGGAACTTCTACCGGTAACGTCACCATTGCCGGCGTTGTGTCCGTATTACCCTGACTATCTGTAGCAGTGT
>MLAY01000040.1 GCA_001890965.1 marine bacterium AO1-C
TGACAGCGCAGTTTTTCGTGAACTTACTAAATAAAAATAACACTACTTCGATTTCGCCTGGTTTTTGGCTTGTTCGAGAGCAATTTCCCGAATAGCACTGAACGAATCGTTATTAGCCGATCCTTCAATGGCCTTCACTGCCAGGTCTTGTGCTTGTTTCAAAGCACTTTCCAGTTGTTTGGAAAGACTTGTTATGCGGGAATTCTGAGATTTGATCGTGTTATCGAGAGACTCAATAGTAAGCTCGAATATTCTATTTTCACTTTCGGTTTCCTTAGCCAGCAATTCTGCTTTTTCTTTGGCATCACGCTCAATAATGGCTTTGCCTTCGGCTTCGGCTCTTTTTACGGCCTTGTCCAACTTGTCAGGAATTTCCTCAAACTTGGTTTTGTATTCGTTGAATTCATTTTCCTGCTCTTTCAAGGCTTTTTCCTCAGCAGCCCAACTCGTTTCTCTTGCTTCACGCATTTCGTCTAGTTCCACTTGAAGCTGCTTTTTCTTCTGATCGTATTCATCATCTTTGAGACTTCTGTCCAACTCAAGATTGTATTCGTGCTCTTCCCGCTCTCTTTCTTGAGTTTTACGACTTTCTTCGTCTCTTTCAGAAGTTTTACGATAATAAACCTCCTGTTCTTTTTGCCAGTTTTTGCGTTTTTCTGCAATATCCTCCTCAAACGTTTTACGCTTCTTGTCTGATTCTTCCTCAAAAGTGGTTTTGGAATTTTCGTAATCCTCAATCAACTTGTCCAATACATCACTGTTCACTTCCAAATCATACAATTTGCCCAGTTGTTCTTTTTCTTCGTTGATGTCCTGAGTCAATTCTGCCAAAGTTTCGGCTTCTACCGTTAATTTATTGGCTACCTCACTCATTGCTTTTCCTAAACCTTTCTCAATACTTTCCAAATTGAGAATGATACCCTCGATGTTTTCCACTTTTGCCGAATCTCCCACTACTTTTACCACGGTTTTTTCCTTTACCGAAGGTTTAGAAACAGGAGTCGAAGAAGCTTGTTTTTGGAGTTTTACTACCTCTTGTTCTGAGGTTTTGAGTTTTCTCTCGATCTCTTTTTTCTCTTTTTCGAGATCCTTATAAGCTTGTAATATTTGTGCTTTAGTGTTCTTTGAACTTATTGTTGCCATGTTTTTTTGAGATTTTTAGTAAGATTTGTCTAAGAATTTTTGAAATCAAAT
>MLAY01000014.1 GCA_001890965.1 marine bacterium AO1-C
GCTCATTCGCAGATAACTGTAACTGGCAACGTTTTTGCCCGCTATATATATTCTAATAAATAAAAGCTTGATTTCTTTCCGTGAAATGGATTGCAAAGGTAGCAGATCAATTCACATTTCCCAAACATTTTCCTATTATTTTTTCCTCAAAAATTGTCGCTCTGAAAACTAAACAAAATAACCAAGAAATTGGGAGTGCAAAAGTCTGAATTTGTTTTCTAACTTCCAAACAATCTCTAAAAAATAATTTTAAAAGATTTAGAAGTTAATTCTGAAAAACACTCGCTTTGAAAAACATTATTCTAAAACAACATTCAAAACAAGCTAAACTCAAAACTTTTATCAAGAATTCAAAAGAAATTCAAACCATCGTTTGAATTTGGGATTGCAAAGGTAAGAACTTTTTTCTTAATTCCTAAACTAGGGAGCAAAAAAATAACGACTTTTTTTAAGTCGCTAGCTTTACCTTTTCAACATTTAGTTTCCAACACCTTTCGTGATTGGGAGTGCAAAGGTGAAACTTTTTATTTTAAGAAACAACACCTTTCGAGAAAATTCTCGATTTTTTTCCTAGAATTCATAAAACCTCCCTCCTATTGCTTTAAAGGTGGTTTCTTCTGGCATTTTATTCACTGCAGGATAACGTTATGAATATTGTTGCTATTCGTTGATTGATTGTTGAGGTCTTAAAGTGATTAAACTACGCTCCTGTTGATCATTAGCCCCATTGAAAAAAAACCTTTTTTACTTCATTCACAGTACCTGGATAAACCAAAGTTACCTATTGGATCTTAAAATAATTGAAGTAGGTATATAGTTGTTGTAGATCGACAAGTGATGAGGTATATATTAATTAGTAAGGTTTTTCCACATATCCATTATATAAGTATTCGCTTTATGACTAAGAACTATACCAGGCCTTAGCGCGCTGTATTTGCTCATTGGTTTAGATTCCCAAAACTTTTTAGACAGTTGAATCTCGAGTATGCACTTCCGATGATGGGTTTGTCTTAGCTTGATTTTTACAGACCTTTTCTGGAGTTTGTTCATGTCAAACGGGAGGGCTAACATCTGGATTTGCCCTCAACTTATATCTAGGTGATGGTTAAGTAAAAGCAAATGTGTAATGCCTAAGAATTTGATTGAGGGATTAATAGGTATTCATTGTGTGATTGATTGTTACATTAAAATAGTTCTGTGAAGTATTAATAGCTTCTAATACCAGCCCTTGAGAGGTGATTCATTGGTTTACCTCTAGATAAATGTAGGGAATGAAACAGGGTGAAATAGGATGGTTTGAAAGCGTGTTTTATTTTTCATTTACTAAAACCAGTGATGTAACACTATCACTTAGGAGAACATTACAACAAGTATACATCCATTACACTACAATGCAAACATCTCATTCCACTGATTCATTGGATCAGCACGCTACTACTATTCAACCCAAAGGTAAGGCTTCGGCTAAGAAGGGTAAGCAAGGACACATCCAAGCCAAACAACAGCCCCTACAGCGGCAAACTAAACCCGCCTATGAGAGTCCTCAGGGCAAAAAGCCAATCATTCAGGCCAAACAACAGCCCCTACAACGACAAAAGCAGGTTGGGGCTGCTCCCAATAATCAAGGGCAACAGGCAACAAATCATACTGGATTGCCTGACCAGCTCAAACAAGGGGTAGAAAACTTATCGGGGTACTCGATGGATGACGTAAAGGTGCATTACAACTCTGACAAACCCGCCCAACTCAAAGCCCACGCTTATGCCCAGGGAACCGATATTCATGTAGGCCCAGGGCAAGAGCAGCATTTGCCGCATGAAGCCTGGCATGTGGTGCAGCAAAAGCAAGGACGGGTACAACCTACTACTCAACTCAAGAGCCAGGGAGTAAACATTAATGATGATGCCGGACTGGAAAAAGAAGCGGATGTAATGGGGACTAAAGCATTGGCACAACCGAAACAATCAAGTACTCATGTGGTTCCTAAAACAGTGCAGCAAGTAGTAGTTCAAGGAGTATTTTGGATTGGCATGTACCCAGTGGATGATAGCAACATGGTTGAAACCTTGGCAAGAATACTCAAAGGGCTGGAGGGTTCTCCACAGAATAAAGAACGGCTGTATAATTTTGTAATGCAGCATTTAAATGATGCACAAACGAATTCTGATGATCCGATTGTTTTCGAGGATAAGGATGATTTTCTAATGAAGGTTTGGAAAGTGATGGAAGGAAAGGCATCTATGGAAGACTTGATGGAGGAAGATTCGGAATGGGAACCTACTCCAGAAGACTGGGGCGAAATGGTGTATGATTACGCTTATGAAGCAGGACGAAACTATGCTATAGAATGTAGCGATCATCCTTTTGATCAACCCAATCCATTAGCAAATGCCAAAGAAGTGTTTAACCATTACCAGGAGGAAATATCTAATTTTGATCAATTTCAAGAACAGTTTAAACAAGGTTATGAGGATGGTTATCAAGCCATACAAGATGAAATTGTAGAAGAAGATATTGACAAGGGGTATACTTCCTATGAGTCGGCTTTATCGGCTGAGGAATTGAACAACCTGATACAAGAAGAAGGCTTAAGTGCTTCTTTTGATTTAAGTATAGGCAGTGAGGATATGATGATGCAAGAAGATTCTCACAAGCTATACCCTATCATAGATAACCAGGGAGAATTAAAAATCCTTTTATGTAGTAATCCTGTGATTCTAGATGAAGTAATCAGCGATAAAGAATGGGAAGGACATGATATAACTGGTATTTTAACGCCGCTCAAAAATGCGCAAAAGAAGGCTCAAGCGGCTTTGATTAAGATTTCGGGTAAAGGCTCTATTGCTGGGGCTCGTACCAAAACCAACATGAAGAATTTACAAAAGGCGCTTCAGGCTATAGCCCAAGTACTAAGCACTCTAGGTGCTGCTACCAGTCCTGCAAGTTTACCTGCTACTAATATTACATACACGGGTAATAATAGCCGACCTACCGAAGGCATTTATGTAAAGGCAGATCCATTGAGTCTTCATTCTAATACTGCCGGATCACCTCCAAAAGACGGTCGTTTGATGGATGCCATCCGTAGTCGGGCAGGTAAACAGCGTAAATCTTATGTGCAAATGCACTTGCTGAATGACTTGGTGTTTGGTCCAGGCGAATTGTGGAACCTTACTCCTGGACCGAAGGCCAGCAATAGTAAAATGGAGAAGAAAATAGAAGACCCTCTCAAGCGAGCCGTACTTAGTAAGGGATTGGTGATTAAGTTTGAGGCATTGGTAGACTACATCAATGATCCTAATAGTGCATCGGATCAAGATGTAAAGGATGATCCAGCCAAATATGCATTCAAGCAAATTAGATTTAAGGCTGCTCAGTACGAATACGATGCTGCTAAAAAAACCTGGGACTTGATGGCTCCTCAATATGCTGATGATGATATAAGAGCTATTAATAACAAAAGTGTTCCCTGGGATTATGGCAATTTGGCTCCACTGAAAAATAAGCCGCGCATTCAGGATGCCAGTAAAGTAGATCGTCAGGATTTGATAGATGCAGGGATATCGCCTACCACGGCCAGATATATAGTAGAGTGTGTCACTGATAGCAAAGGTATACAGCCTTTTACAAAAATTACTGGAAAAGATAAGGTAGGACAACTCCAGGATGCGTTGAGAGACTATCATGGCTTATCAAGAAGACCTAATATGGGTAAAAACTTTAAGTATGATAATGTATTGTGGGGATAATAACTTTTTGTCTTAGCTGGACATATATCGTTCTCATATGTGCTAGCTTTATGCTGTTTGACCATTCTTTCCTGATGTCAAGGTGACCACTCCTAAACAGGAGGGCACCGATTAGCAATAACGAGATTAGCTTTGCTTGGTGTGCCTCATAAATCTGGGTCTGCTGTTATACAAACTGATCTTTCTGGGCGTCAAGATGACAAGTTCAGATAACTGTTTATGTGACCAACCAAGCTCTCTTAAAGCAGGAGAGAACTTCTCCGATTCGACTAGTGCTAACGACATTAAGTATGCACTAGCTTTGCCTGGTATGCCTCATCAGTCTGGGTCTGTTGTTATGGAAATTGATCTTTTCTGGTGTCAAGATGACAACATTGAAAAGTATAAACCATTGGTACACTGTTTATAAGAAATCACAAATTACGGTTGGCTTTTGAATCGTAGCTTAACCAGCCCTGAAGGTGGAACGGCTAATTGATGAATTCCTTTGGCCAGAGCCACTGTTTTTTCCACGACTGACTTTCCTTGACAATCTATTACTTTAAGTACCACTTTAGATTTTTGAGAAATTACTACTGCCACTTGGTTGCTTGCCTTGGCATTGATGATGTCTAATTGTTGAATAGACTTTGTTGGTATCACTACCATATCTTCATAAAGGGTCGTGATTTGGTGTTGTTGGCTGATGGCTGTTAACTTAGGATAATTGGCTCCAGGATTGGATGGGATAAATTGACCATCAAGCAAAATATGGCGGTGGGTATTCCAGTAATTGAACCAAAACTTAATCATCTTAAGGTGACGGGCAGGTATTTCTTTGAGCTTTACTGAGAGCTGGGGTACGCTGTACAAAATATTTAATAGCTGTAAAGCAGCTATTTCTACAGGCTCTTCGGGTCGCCAAATAAACATATCACTATGCACAGCTGTGTTTTGGGCCATTATTCTCAAGTTAGTTATTTCTATTCGGTTGGCCACAGCGTTGTTAGGGGCATCTACTCCTCGAAACATATTACCATATTTACGCATCAAGGGGCCAATGTATGGTTGGCGAAATTCTATCAAAATATCAGGTTTTAAGGCAGTAAGTTTGGTGGTAATTTCGGTCATGAGTGCATCAGTGGCTTTGTTGACACTTGCATAATCTCGCCCACCTTCTTTAGTAAGTTTGGTATCTTTGGTGGCAGTAAACCATCCAATAAAATCTAGTTTAAAGCCGTCTACTTTCCATTCTTGTAATGATTTTATATAAGTGTTTACAATGTATTTGCGTACTTCAGGATAGCGAGGATCTAATACATAAGTTTTTTGTGAGGCCCAATGCCGCAGATACTTTCCTTTAAATCGCTCATAGTTCTGGGCTTTTTCTCCCATGAAGGGCAACGAATACCATAGTAGAAACTTCATTCCAGTCTGATGTACTGCCTCTACAAATACCTTCATATCAGGAATACGTTCTGGTTTCCAATCACCTGTATAAGCATATCCTCGGTTACCATCGTTGGTTTGCCAACCATCGTCTACAATCACTGCCTCACAGCCCAAAGATTTGGCAATTTTGCACTCAGCTACAATTTCTCTGGCGGTAATGCCTTGGTGGTAACTATACCAAGTAGAGTACATGGGCTGTTTGGCCGCATTAGGTACCGTCATTGGTTTATACTCCAGGCGAGTCGCCCACCAATCAGCTACTTCAGCAATGGCTTTATAATAAGGTAAATCACGAGTATCGAGGCGTAACACTATTTCATAATGTGTTGTTTTGGGAAGTTTTTTCTGGAAGAGTTTGATTTCAGGATAAAAATAAACGTCTTCTTCTTTTAAATAACTCACAAATTGGGATTGATTCAAGGCATCGGAAAGTGCCATGGTGATTCGGTTTTGTAAGGCGTTGTTGTAAAAGGATAACACCGGGGCGTTACGGGAGGCTTTCGCAGTAAAACCACTATAGTAATAGTTGACCTTATCTACCGCAATTTTTGGGTTCCAGTACCCATTAATATCTACTGAACGGAAATTGAACTTAAGGCTTACAGGAAGCAATTCGGCAGCTTTGGGAGAAGTAAAGGTAAAAGTGACGAATTGGACTCCTTCTTTTTCCTGGGTAATCTTTTTTTGTACAGTAAAACTGCCTAGAGCCCCATCTACTTTAATGCTGTCAGCCAATACCTCAATGGGAGGCTTATGAGTAGTCTGGGGTAAAGAATAGTTTAATGGGGAGTTGTTTTTGGGGCTGCTGCAGGAACTCAACCAACCAATTGTAAATAATAATAGAAGCCAGGTATATCTCATAAAAAGAAGCGCTTTGGAGGTAAGTAATACGAATACTGAAATGTAAGTAGAGGGTTAAAAATGAAATTTACAAAAGCTCAGAGCCTAAATTTTAAGTGTATTTCATTTTTGTTTGTATTAGAAATAATCAGCATTACAAAATCCTCCATTTCTTGTTTGGTCTTACTAAAACGAAGCCATTTTTGGCATTTATTTCTATTGATGGTTTTACTTTACTTACCTAAGCAATCTATATCTGTTGTTATGCAAGCTGATCTTTCCTGGGGTTAAGATGATAAGTTCAAGTAGCTGACCCTAGGCTCATAAACAAGAAAGAACACATTGGACTCGACAAGTTTTCGCCTCTAGTCCATTTTTCATTGTATGTTTTACATCTTTAATTTAATAAATCACTTCAGGCTTAAAACCTGTTGCAGGCCCTGTAGGGTTTTGATCTTAATGGTATTCCAGGCTTGGGCGAGGGTGTGGTCCTGGGCTTCCTCGTATTTCTTCCAGAGATAATCTTCTTCTTGTACAGTGACTATGAGGGTGTCCATAAAGGCTTCGTAGTAGGGCATCGTTAGTTTGCCATGGCCATTGAGATGGGTGATTTTGCGGAATACGCTTAGATCTTCAATGTTGTTGAGTAAAAGTAGTAAAGCATTGCGAAGTTTGCGTTTGCGAGAGCGATCGTCTTCTTCGGCCTGGTGCTTTTCAAAAAACCTGGCGATTTGCTTGCCTAGCTCAGGGTGCATAAAAAGGTTGTCGTAAAAGGTATTGAAAAAATCGGGGTTGTGGATGCAACAACGACGGTAGCTCTCCAGAGCCAAGTCGAACTCAGGATTGGGGGTAATGGGTACCTGGCGTAGCTCCTTGAGTACTTCGGCCATGCTGAAGTAGCGATCATTGGGGTCTTCGGCCAACATTTTATCCATAATGGCACGTAGCCTAGCGTCAGGTATTTTGCTGAGGATTGCCTTGCGAGCTTTCTTTTGGGTGAAAAAATCTCTTCGCTTTTGGAAAATATTCTGTAGACTTTTCACCGAAGTACCAAATAAATGCTCTCCAGTTATAAGGTCGTACATGGTAGCGCCCAACGAAAACTGGTCAGATTTTTCATCGCCTTCAGGTGAATCTTCATAAAAAGTTTCAGGGGCTTTGTAGTATAGGTCTTCTTTGAAGGTTTTGCGGTTTTGCACTGAATATTGGCCATCGAGCATTTCGTAAGGAGAAATAATTGGCTGTAATTCGTTGTCTATCAAGATAGTAGAGGGGCGAATGCGGCGGTGGATTTCACGATGGGTATGTAGATAGTTGATGGCTTCTGCCAACTGGATGGCTACCTCTACCGCGTTGGATTTGGTAAGCGGTAGTACCTTAAGCATGGCATCGAGCGAAATACCATCAATGTACTCAAGGATGAGGCATTTGGGAAAGGAGTCGAAATCGGTTCCCAGGATTTTGACAATGTTGCGATGCTTGAAGTTGATGATTTTGAGCAATCGGGTAGATTCGCTGTGTTCTTTGTGATTGCTGGCTTTGACATCAAATGAGGAAAAGTCGTATTTCTTCAAGGCTCGGATCATGACTTTGCGGTGGGAGTTGCGCTCGTAACCAGTATAAAACACAGCGGAATTGCCATTGATGGCGATTTTTTCTACTTCGTAGCGGTCTTTGAGAGTAAAGCGGACTTGTTGCTCGAAGGTTTTGGAGGAGATATCGAAGAGGTAGGAAAATTTGTTGCGGACAAAGTCTTCAAGTTCTTCGCAAACGCTGAGGTAGCGCTGCATGAGATCTTTTTTTTCTTCATGTACTTCATCACTTTTGGAAGGGTATTCCAGGCCTTTGTCACGGTTGGCAATGACTTGTCCACGTAATACACGGTATTTTTTTTGAATTTCTACAATGGCTTTGAATACGTCATCGTCTAGTTTGGCGCAGGCGATTTCAAGGTCATCATTGTATACTCTATCCTGAAGTGGTTTCATAGGTTCGTCTTTGGGTGTTAAGGTTTTAAACCGAATGCATTTTTTACTCTTGTTGACTTTCGGGAATTAGTTACCTCTGGCAGCTTACTTTTTTGATTGGCTAGAAAGCTAAAGAAAAAAGCCAGAACAGCATATGTTACTTGCCCAATACTGTTTTGTTACTCACATAACAGACCATCTTAGTCCTCCTGTTCTCAGATCATCTGAGTTATTGTTTTAATGTGGCTTTACCATAAAGGGTTACAAATTTACGAGGTGCTTTAAGACGCTGGGCCTGGTTGGCACTGGGAGTATCAGCGTCGTTTATCATGACCAATACGCGTAAGTCTTTTAGCTTAGGATTGATTTTTAAATCTTGCCATTTGTATTGAATCTCGAGAACCCATTGTTTCTTCCCTTTTTTCTTAATGACATATTGAGGCTCTGTTACTGGTAAAGTTACGTTTTTTCGGTATCGGCGTTGTCGTAATGATTGCCATTGGAGGGCGTTTTTGCGAGGAGCAAACCAACTGGTGTAGTTGTTATCTAAGGCTCTTATCTGGATTTTGAGATTGTCGTATAGGTACATTTTATCCATACGGCGGCCACTTTCCAGTCGAATGGTAGCCTGCTCTTTGGCAATGATCTGTTCGTCCCATATGTTATCTTTCCATTGTACAAATACAAACAATCCCGTTTTGTTCCAGGCTAGTTTAATATCGGCTTGCAGGTCATTTTTGGCAATGTCACCTGTTACTTTAAGGTTGGTTTCTGACGCCTGACGGTAGTAATAGCTCGGAACATTTTTCCATTCATTAGCCTTACCATCCATTGAAATATTGGCTAAAAAAGGGATTTCCAGGCTTGAATCCTGGGCTTGGGTAGCCGCTCCCAAGCTTAGGAAACTTAGTAATGAGAATAAATAGGTTTTCATTGTTTTGTATGATTGGGGTGATGAAAAGATACAAAAACAAATGGCTCCTACCTAACTATAATTAGCTTAAAAACCCAAGGTTACTACCAATTGATTGCCTTCGGTTTTTACATCTTGTAATAACATACGCGCCAGGTTTTGTTTGTATTTTGCTTTATTGAGCTTGTACACGGGGAAACTGGCCATATAGGTAGCTACGGCTTTTTCCAGTAGGCCCACTATCTGGTCTTTTTTACTGCCTTCTATATTTTCGATGTCTACTTTGTGTATATGGAAATCTTTCATGTAAAAGGCCTTCTTTTCTTGCTTATAGGCTACTTTGCCTGATACATTTACTTCACCTTTGATGGATTTGGTGAGGGCATAACCATTGAATAACACATCTATAAAAAGCTTATCGTCTTTAATGGTAAGCTTGGGGTTTGTGAGTTCTATTTTGGCAACCAAGGCGCTTTTCTTATAAGGAAATTTCTTATCCATGGCCTTTTGTAGCTTTTCCTGAGAGAGTCTGATCACAAGTGGAGATTTGTTGCAAGCTTGTAAGCCAATTATGACGAGTAATAATAGGACGTATTGTTTTTTCATTGTAATTGTTTAGTAATTTAAAAGTTCTTTTCACTCCCTTTAGCTAGGATATTAGCTGCAAGTAAATAAAACTATTACTATCAAAAGTCTCATGAGGCTCGTTGAGACCTAATAAAGTATTTGTTTGGTACAGGATTTAGCACTTTCCTTATTTAAATATACAAGAATAGCGTACCCTTTGATTTTCTTTTACTTAAAATCATTTCAACTTCTATACTTAACTATCTGAAAACCAAGATTAACTAAAAGCTGTCACTTTCTTCTATTCTGAGTAATTAACTTTTTATCAAATATTTGCTCCACTGGTTTGGGGTTAGCTGGTATAGTTCATTGTTGATGCAATAGATGATTGAATGGTTACATTGCTAAATTGTTGGAGGTTATCTCACGCTTGGTAATCATTCAAGCATTGGCTAAACGAAACAATTGAACCAAGAAAATACCAATTACTATGAACACACACTATATTTTTGATGCCACCAATGCCGAAGCCCTCGCCAGAGGTAAAAAGTTGATTGAACGCCCTTTCCGAATGCTCATGATTGTAAGTGCGGTCATCATTACAGGATTGTTTATGCTTCGCTTTGTGGCAGGCCTTATTAACCTAAGTAATATCCTGATTCCAGCCTATGGAGTATTGGTATTGTTTTACAGTCAGTTTTCTAAAAATCGTGGGAGTCAGCAATGGCAAAAATGGGTACTGCTTAATGCCGAAGATTTACAAGCACTTGAACGAGAAGGCATTCGTCGCAACTGGCTTACCGAGCAGGGCCTGAAGCATCCCAAAATGCTCCAGAAATTGGCCCAAAATGAGCGAATGACAGTAGAAAAACGCCTGGCTAATTTCAGTAATCGAGACCAAACCTGGCAAGATGTTTCTGAAATTCCCTGGGAGATAGAGTATTTTGTAGAGCAACGTCAGGTAAAAAAAGAAATTCAAAATCTAAGCCTCATGATTTTGGCTCCGATGGCTTTGTATGGCTTTTTATGGTTGAGCGTGGCTGGTTACTTAATGGTAAAGGTAGCTTTGGGGGTAGTTTGTTTGGTATATGTGAGCAATTTTCTACGCAAAATATTTCACTATCGTACATTAGCTAATTGTGATGAACCAATGCTCAAAGCCAATAGTGAGGAAATTAAGTTTTATGATGGCAAAGCTGCTTTGCATTTACCCTGGAAACATTTAGAGTCGGTATTGTTACAAGGCAAAGACTTGAAAATCATTTACCGAAATGACTACTTGGCTTCTATTCAACAAAAGAAAGATAAAACGGAGCATTTGGATCTGAAGTTTTTGTATATCCCCAATCAGGAGAGCTTTGAGAATTTGTTGGGATTTTATCAGCAACGTTTCATCAAGTATCGCTCGGGACAGGAGTCTTTAGTGGGTAGTTTGTAGTAAGATGTTCGTAATTAGAATATCATGTAACACTCTATTTTTTATTAATACTATCGGCTATAAGCGCCCAATTATTAATTGAAGTCTAATTTTTACTCTTTTCATAGAATACTATTCAAACTTTTACTGAAAGAAGCAACTCGTCTGGGTTGCTTCTTTTTTTATAAGCATATGAAGTCATTCACAGCATTACAAGTTTATACTGGGTTTTCGGTAGTGGAGTGAGAGGGATTGATCTTCATTTCTCTGGTATTTTTTGCACGTTGTTTCATCTGTAGCAAACGTACAAAAAACACAATCACTAAACTTAAAAACAAAATAGAAGCTCCAATGGCAATACGACGCCAGCGATTACGCTCTGTTGTAAGTGTCTCAATTGCTTTGTTTTTATTATTGAGCAGTATGCCTGTTTCCTTTTTTTCGGTTTTGAATTTGCTTTGCAGCGAAGCGATTTTGGCAAGGCTTTCGGAGCTAAACAACGAATCACGCAAAATGGTGTATCGTTGATAATACTCATAAGCTCGTTGATAGCTTTCATTTTGGGCATAAGCTTTTGCTATAAATTCATAAGCTTCTTTCTCGTATTCTTTTACGCCTATTTCGTCGGCTATACGCAAACCACGACGCAAATATACCAAGGCTTGTTTTACGTCTCCTCTACTAAGATAGGTCTGCCCAATACTATTGAGCGAGGCAGCTTCACCTTTACGATCACCTATTTCGGCTTTGATCTTGAGCGATTGTGCATGGTATTCCAGTGATTTTTCGTAGTTTTTTAGGTTTTTGTATACAATACCGATGTTGTTGAGTACTATGGCTTCACTATTTTTATCTTCCAGTGTTTGGAATATTTTCACAGCTTGTTCATAATAATCCAATGCTTTATTGTACTCTTTAGCATCATCATATATAGCGCCCAAGTTGGTTAAAGCACCTGCAATACCATCCTCTAGTTTGGATTCCCGACTTACATCAAGCGCCTTTTTAAAATAGATAAGGGCTTTATCGTTCTTTTTTATTTTTTTGTATACAATCCCCACATTGTTAAAGGCAAGTTGTAAGCTGTTTTTGTCGTCAAGCTTTTCGTTGTATTTCAACGATTCGAGATAATACTCCAGTGCTCGGTCATAATCGGCTTGAATAAAATAAATAGACCCAAGGTAACGCAAACATTCATCTATTCGTGAGGCATTGTTGGCTTCCTTATATATTTTGTAAGCCTTTCGAAGTTGAGGCAAGGCTTTTTCGTATTCGCCCAAATAATAATATACTACTCCAACAGAGCTTTGAGCATAGGCTAATCCATTGCTTGATTTTGCTTTGTTGCTATATGTAATGGCTTGTTGATAATGTTTAAGGGCGTTCTTGTAGTTGCTTTGGTATTGTGCTACATCTCCCAAATCGTTGAAGCTTCGCGCAATTATTTCATCATCTTTTAGCTTTTGGGCTAACGTTAACGCTTGTTGGGCATATTTGTGGGCTTGCTTCAGTTTGTCTACTGATAAATAACTCACCAAATCCTGGAGAATGGCAATTTTTTTTTCATCTGAAGTGGTTTTGGTTAGTTGTGCTTTCCAAATGGCTACTGAGTCTTGCTGAGCTATTACAACATTACTCAAACTACATAAATACCAAAAAGTAAGCAACCACACTCCTTTTACAGTGTCAAAAGGAAGTTGTTTCATGCGAAGTTTTTCTAAATGCTATTAATTTTTTCTGGTGTCAAGGTGGTTTGCTACAAGGCTTCCACCGTGGTCATTAGTGCATGTAAGTTTGGGCTTTTTTTAAAAATTTACAAATAATTTGGTTAATTTGAACAATGCAATCAAGGGATCAGCAATTAGGACTGGCTTCTTTAAAGGACACTTTATGCTACAAAATTAATGAAGTGGTATAGGTACAATTACTGGTTTGAGATTATTCAAAAAAATTTAGCGCATTGGAAAACAAAACAAACGACCAAACTACTCAACCAAAGGGTGAAAACCGACGATCGGCACTCAAGAAACTGGCAGTAGCAGGTACTGCGGCAGTACTCACCCCTTCTATTTTGGTAGGTCAAGACAATCAATATAAAATTGTAATTAAAGGCGGGCGGGTGTTTACCCAGGGAGCCTTAAAATCGCTTCATGTGGGGGTTACCTATGGAGGTAAACTTAAGCTTAGCGAAACCCCACTAGAGGGGCGTACCATAATAGATGCCTCTAGTAAAATTGTGAGTCCAGGGTTCATAGATATTTTGGGAGATAATGCCAGTAACCCTCGACAAACCTATCGTTTGTTTGAAAAATACAAAGTCAGCGATGGGGTTACTACGGTATTACAAATGCACGGAGGGGCGATGTTTCCCAAAAAGTTTCACCAACACTTCGACAGAGTACCACACTATACCAATTATGGTGTCAGCATTTTTGTCATGCGGTTAAGGCTCCGTTATCCACTGAGTAAGCGATATTATTATGTAGAGCAAGGACTTGAGCAAGGAGCCTTGGCTGTAGCCCACAGTATGGAATATCAGCCAGATACTTCTTATGCCGAGGTACTGGAATATGCCAAGCTGGCTAAAAAGTATGACCGTCCCTTGTTTTTACACTTACGATATTCTGATGAGAAGCGAGAGCTAGAAGGGGTAAAAGAGGCGATTCGTCTTGCGCGTGAATCAGGAGGTGCTCGTATTCATATTGACCATTTACACTCCACAGGAGGGACCTTCAATATGGAAAAAGCTCTGGAGCTTATTCAAAACGCGAACAATATGGGACTAGAAATTACTTGTTGTGTCTACCCATATAGCTACTGGGCTACTTATATTGTATCTAAACGATTTGCTCCTGGGTGGCGTAAACGATTTGGTATGACCTATACCGATTTGACAGTAGTGGGTACTGGTAAAAAAATTACGGCACAAACTTTCCCAACTTATCGCCGCAGACATGGGGTATTGGTAGCAGTTCCTGAAGGCACTATGCCATTTGAAAAAACAATTGATCTGGCGCTTCAGACCGATTTTTGCATGATTGGTTCTGATGGTGGGATTCAAAGTGCACCCCGAGCCAATAATCACCCCAGAGGTGCTGGCTGTTTTGCTACGGCGATTCGCCATGGAATGGATATTGGGATGAGTTTTGAAAAGATTTTGGATAAAGTGACGACTTTACCAGCGCGTTTGATGCGTCCTTCACTCAATAATAGAGCAATGCTAAAAGATGGAAATATCGCGGACATTACCATTTTTGATCCTAAAACCATTCGCGGCAAAGCCAGTGTAGCCAATCCAAATCAGTTTTCGGACGGTATAGATACGGTGATTGTCAATGGGGATATTGCTTACCAAAACAAGAAATTGTTGAAATCGAAAGGGAAACCAATCATTTATAAAGGTTAAGAATATGTTGGTGGTGAATTACTCATTGTCTGCCTGTAAAGTAAAAAATAGTGCAGTCAGGTTAACTTGTGTTCCTCGCAAGCTATTAACTCAATAGTAATTCACCATAAAGAGTTTATGAAGTCGCTAAGGCTTTTATCACTAAAAATTAAAAACTAAAACTTACTTAAATTTATGGATTACCAAACTGTAGCGAATAAGGTACGGGATTTTATTACTTTCAAAGATCAGGTAGATCAGATGAAGGCCGAATTGGAAGAACTAGAGCAAAATCCTCCCAAGTTGGAAAAGGATACAGTGACTTGGGAGGAAGCCATTGCTTACTCTGAAGGCAAAAAAAAGCACGAAGCACGCATTAAGGAAGTACGTATGGGGATTCAAACCCGCATAGAGCTTACCCATGGTCGGGAAGAGGAAATTGGCAAACTATTACCTATCCAGGATCATTATATTTTGTTCAAGGTTGTGGTCAACAATGAAGAGCAAACCTTTAAGATTGGCTATTTCCCGAGCAGTTATGGTTTTCGGATGGAAAGAGTTGTGGATGCTCCTCCACCTACTCAAAATGCCGCTCAGTAATTATTTATAGTTATGGCTTATTATATGGTTAAATGGTTTCACAACCTGTATCCATTTAACCATATTCCTGATGTTGTTTGTGGAAATACCATCCATTCTATTGTTACCATCACCACTATGAAGTCTTTGGTTCAAAATGCCTAACCCTCCTCTATGATGCTGTCGATCTTTTTACAGTCTACCTTTGATCAGATTATTTATAGTCGTTTTCAGGGCAATACAGTACTCCAGTACTTGATTTTTTTGGCTTACCTGATAGGAGGTATTGTCATTGGTCGGATTTTGTATTTTGTGCTAAAAAAGTATGTACGCCGTATTACCCGTAACACCAAAACCAATATTGATGATATTGTCATCGATATGATTGAGGAACCTTTGGTGGCTTTGGTAGTCATTGTTGGGTTTTATTTTGGTTATCATCAGCTTACCCTAGGCTCTCGCATATACAAACTATTTACTCACACTACCGATAGTTTTTTCACAATTACTATCGCCTGGCTAGTCATTAGGGTGGTAGATCGCATCCTGGCCAGTTATCGTAGTAGAAGAACCCATCTAACAGAAGAAAAAAATGAACTGTATGATCACGTATTACCGCTATCCCGAAAGATTATCCGCTTCACGTTGATCGTTATTACGTTCATTATTATTATCAATAACTTTGGCTATAATGTTACTTCTCTGGTAGCTAGTCTGGGTATTGGAGGGCTAGCAGTAGCATTGGCTGCCCAAGAGTTACTTAAAAATATCTTTGGAGGGATCACCATCATCAGCGACCGTCCTTTTGGGCTAGGAGATTATGTAGAGATTAACAATTTTGAAGGAGTTATAGAAGAAATTGGCCTTCGCTCTATTCGGTTAAAAACTTATGAAGGGTTTGTAGTGACGATTCCTAATCATTTGATTACTGAAACTTCAGTCAAAAATTTTAATCGCTATAAGGTAACCCGCCTGATTTTTACCATTGGGCTTACTTATGGCATGACAGATCGCCAAATTGTAACCGCTAAAAGATTGGTAGAAGAATCTCTGAACAATACCAAAAGAGTGGTAAAAGGTACCTATGAAATAGAATTTATAAATTTTGGAGATTTTTCGCTCGATTTATACATCGCTTGTGATGTAGCCTGCAATATCCCCCCACTTCGTCGCAAAGTGCAAGACTCTATTAATATGAAGATTAAACAAGCTTTTGACAAAGAAGGAATTGATATTGCTTTCCCTACTCAGACCATTGAGTGGAAAAGAGCCGATTCTTAAAGACTACTTTGATAAATTCTTCGTTTTAGAATTATTGATATTGGTTTGAGAGTTCAGAATCTTGGGTTTGTCTCTATAAACAACGCCTTGTTTCAACTATTTAATTGTAATTAATTACTCGTGAATCAGGGTTCGATATTCAATTTTTGCACAACATCGGTTATTAAATTGTATATTTACCACCATTACATTCAGGTGTATGCAGTCTATTATTATTTAAGCAGGTTATAATTTTTTACATTTCCTATTTACAATGAAATTGAAAACACGTAAAACCCCAAAGCTCATCATATTTTTTGGTTTACTATTTCTTGTGGGCATATTCACGCCAATACAAGCCCAATATGTATCCCCCGTATATACTGTAGACAGTGACTATGATGGTGTACCTAATGTAAGGGATAAGTGCCCTACTACGCCCGAATTAATTTCCAACCTGGAGTTGGCAAAGCCTATCACTTTTAAAGGACAAAAAATAGTGGTAGTATTTAGAAATGTACGCAAAAGCTTCGAAACACGCCGTCGCAGACTATTGATCAAGAAAAGCCGGGAATTGAAGAAATTAAGAGGTGCTGATGAAGCTAAACGTGCCGAAGTTATTTCTCGTCTAAAAGTGCTGGATAGTTTGATTCGTCACTCATCGGTTTATGAAGTAGAGGTGGCTATTAATGGTAAGAAAGAGATACTACCCATTGTAATAGATGTAGATGAATTTGGTTGTTTACCTGATAATGACAAAGATGGTATTCCAGATTTAGTAGACAAATGCCCAGACAAGCCAGGGCCTAAGAAACTAAAAGGTTGCCCCCCTCCTAAACGTAAAGACCGAGATGGAGATGGCACTTACGATGAAGATGATTTATGTCCAGATAAGCCAGGACCTAAGAAAAACAAGGGCTGTCCTGAAATTCTACAGCAGCAAGAAGTAGATATTTTGAAAAAAGCCAGTAAGGTATTGTTTGCTTTCTCAAAAGCTGATATCAAGCCGATATCTTTCCCCATATTAGATGAAGTAGTAGTACTCCTTAGAAAATATCCCAAGTCTAATATTCACCTGGAGGGTCATACCGATAGTGTGGGAAAAGATGCAAACAATCTTACACTCTCTAAGAATAGAGCTGCTTCAGTAAGATCTTATTTTATCAATAAAGGGATTGCAGCGCAACGTATCACCAGTGAAGGGTATGGAGAGTCTCGCCCTATAGACACCAATGATACGGCCAAAGGACGGCAAAATAATCGTCGAGTAGATATGGTTATGTTTTTTGGTACTAAAACCACCAAAACAATTAAAAAGAATAGAAAATAAGTTCAAAAGAACATCTTATTTTTAAACATACAAAAGCCTGATACAATGTTGTATCAGGCTTTATTTTTGTATAAATTTACGAGAAGTATTTTTTAAGCAATTAGCTTACATTCTTCTACAACTCAGCCATAACTCAAAATAAAATCCTGTCGTTAATCCTACATGTGGTATATCTACATATACCTCAACCTAATTCACAGGCTATATGAATCTTTCGAAAACTAATCTTGATTTACTCTTTGAGGGTCGGAATGCATCTATATATTTTCAGGTGTCCGATCAGTTTCCTACTCCTGTCATTGTTAAAGTACTTAACAAAAATCACCCTACCCCAGAGGAACTAGCCCAGTTTAACAATGAATATATTATTGCCCAGGTAGTAAACGAACATGGTACCCAACTTAATGATACTGAAGGCATAAGAAAAATATATCAAAAGGGGTTTGTTGATCAAAAGCCAGCCTTGTACATGGAGTTTATAGAAGGCAAAACATTGGGGCAACGTCTCAAAGAGAAAAAGCCACTTAAAACTGCCACGTTTCTGCCTATTGCAATTTCTCTTGCGCATATCTTAGGGCGTATTCATCATCACCATATTGTACATCGGGATATCAATCCTAATAATATTATGATTACCCCTGATAATCAAGTAAAGGTGATTGATCTAGGCTTGGCCTCACAACTACCTCACAAGACTTTTTTTGTAGGTAATCATCCATTAGAGGGTACTATTGCTTACATTTCGCCTGAACAAACTGGACGAATGAATCGTCGAGTGGATTACCGCTCAGATTTATATTCTTTAGGTGTTACTTTTTATGAAATGCTTACGGGCAGGCTTCCATTTCAAAGCACAGATAAGATGGAAGTGGTACATGCCCATTTAGCCGTTCCCCCTATTCCTCCCGAAGAAATTAACCCATCAATTCCTCCTATATTATCCAAGATTGTCCTAAAACTATTGGCCAAAAATGCCGAAGATCGTTATCAATCAGCCTATGGCCTAAAAGTAGATCTTTCGGATGTAGATTATCATTTCAAAGCCGCTCCCCACAGTCCTATCCAGGTCAATATTGGTCAAAAAGACCATTCAGGAATGTTGCGTTTATCAGAAAATCTCTACGGCCGTAAGGAAGTATTGCAACAGCTGACCCAAGTATATGAAAAGGTAGCTCAAGGTTCTACTGAACTCGCTCTGATTGCAGGAAAACCAGGCGTAGGAAAATCAAGCCTTATTCACGAAATGTACCCCAAAATTGCCCAATCTAATGGTTTTTTCATTGAAGGTAAATATGCGCAATTCCAGCAACAGATTCCTTACTCGGCCATTACTCAAGCTTTTAATGGCTTGTTTCGATATCTTACTACTTTACCCGAGTCCCAACTAGCCAAATGGAGAACTATTATACTCGAAGTCATTGGTAGCAACGGGCGTTTACTTACCGATGTCATGCCTGATTTGGAGTTAATCATTGGCCCCCAACCTCCAGTAAATGAATTATCAGGGCAAGAAGGTCAAAATCGTTTTCAAAGACTGGTGCAAAATTTTGTAAAGGCCATTTCACGCAAGGAAAATCCACTGGTGTTGTTTTTAGACGACTTGCAGTGGGCCGATGCTTCTTCCTTACAATTGTTGCGTACAATGCTTAATCAAGACGATAATCATTTTTTTTGGGTAATAGGGGCTTATCGTAATAATGAATTAAGCGCAAGTCATCCACTAAATGATGCTATCCAGTTTTTGAAACAAAATAAGATAACTCCTGTACACGAAATTCTACTGGATAACTTAACCATAGAAGATATTCGAGCCCTATTGAGTGATACATTACACTTTGATGACCCTCAGAAGCTCTACCAGTTTACTGAACTCGTCCACATAAAAACTCAAGGAAATGCCTTCTTTGTGAGCCAGTTTTTGACCTCGCTTTACGAGGAAATGCTCCTCACCTACAGCTTTAAAAAACAAAGTTGGGAGTGGGATATTCAACGTATTCAGCAAAGAAAAATAACCGATAATGTGGCAGAACTCATGACTGATAAAGTAAGTAACCTGCCTGAGGATGTACAAAAAACCCTTAAGATTGCGGCTTGTTTTGGCAATAAATTTAACCTAAATGAGGTAGCTCATATCCAAAAAACGACGCCTGAAAATGTATTTAAGTCGCTTTGGGTTGCTATATCGGCAGGTTATGTAAACTCCCCTGGAAACCATTTGTCTGCCTCTGCTCTGGATCAAAGCGATTTGCAAATTGAGCAAGCTCAATTCACTTTTGCGCATGCCCGTATCGAGCAAGCCATCTACGGTTTGTTAAGCCTGCCTGAGCAAGAACAGTTACATCAGAAAATTGGCCAGTTATTGTATGAAAAACAGGGAGCAAGCGATGACTTTATTTTTGCAATAGTCAATCATTTTAATCGCTTTATTACTTCGTCAGATGATTCAAGTTTGCAATTATTGGTAGCACAACTCAATCACAAGGCAGGTCAAAAAGCCCAAAAAGCCAATGCTTATGAAGCAGCTATTAACTATTATGCCATTGCCACCACTTGTTTAAATAATAAAAACTGGGAGGAGCATTATCCACTAATGTTTGATGTTTACTTTCAGTGTACAGCTTGTGCTTTGCTTACAGGTGAATTTGAACTGGCGCAAAACCTGTACAATCAGTTGTTGCAACAAGATCTGGAATTATTGGATCGGGTGGAAACTTACCAAGCATTGAGCGATTTGAGCTTGGCACAAAGTAAGGTAGAACAATCATTAGAGCAAGCCTTTGAAGCTTTGGGTTTACTTGGGATAGAGCTCCCTACTCAGGAAGAAACATACGCTGATTTTCAGATAATAGAATATGCCCTGGCTAACCAACATTATGCTGACGTAACTACTGAGGACATTATGAATAATCGCTTTATTGATTCTCGTAAAGAATTGCTGGAGTTGAAGTTATGGTTAAAAGTAGGCCTTACCAGTTATATATTAGGCAAAGTATCTGTATCATCCTGGGCCGTGATGAAGGGGGTAAACATTACGCTCACTAAAGGAAGTAGTCCACAAGCTGCGTCATTTTTACTTTCTTATGGAATGTCTAAAGTTTATGAGGGAGACCACCTGGGTGCTTACAAGATCGGGAAACTAGCACTCAATTTGTCGGAAAAGGTTAATTCTAAAACCGACAACGCTATGGTGAATTATCTTTTTGGTGCCAATATTTTACATTGGGTCTCTCATCAACGAAAAAACGCTCGTTACCAACGTAAAGCTATAGAAGATGGCCTCGAAGGGGGAAATCATGCCGCTGCTGCTTATGGTATGTTTTCTTTATTATTAGGGTTATTTCTTACTGGGCATCATTTAGAAGAGGTAGAAGCCGAATACAACACATTTTTGCCTACCCTGAAGCGTATTGATCAATTCATTTACAAGGATAATGTAATCCCAGGCATTTTCAAGCCACTGCAACAATTACAAGGTAAAACCCCTTACACTACTTCTTTTGACTCTGAAGACTTTAACGAAGTTCAGTTTGTAGATGAATGTCAAAACAATGGACTGGCCTTATTTTATACCGCTCAGGCTCGTAATCTATACATTTTCAATCACTTTGAACAAGGGGCACAACTCGCCGAACATTATTCACTCATATTACAGAGCTTTCCATCCCTAATAAGTGCCACTGAGGGGGTATTTTATATTGCGCTCCACTTGCTGGCGGTATACGATAATCGTGAAAAAGCTCAACAAGCCCAAGATTTGGTTTTAATAGATGAAGTTATACAAAAGATGGAAAAATGGGCATTAGATGCTCCTACTAACTTCCGAGCCAGGCATTTGTTTTTATTGGCCGAAAAAGCGCACTTGGTGGAACAAAAGCAGTTTGATGCCATTGATTTGTATGAAATGGCTATTGAAGAAGCCCATCGAACTGAATATCTATATTTGGAAGCCATGGTACACGAACGCCTGGCGAACTTTTGGCTACAACATAAAAAAGAAAGCTATGCACGCCTGCATCTCAAGCAGGCTGCACAACTGTATAAAGGATGGGGAGCTAAAGCGAAGGTAAAAATGATGCAGGAGCAATTTCCTTATTTTTTATCTGGCGATCGGCACAACTTAAAAAATACCGAAGCTGAGCGTACGGCAGGAGAAATTCAATTTTACTCTACTACTCATCGTAGCTCTACTGGAGGCGGGGTATTGGATTTTAATACCATTTTAAAATCTACCAATACGCTCATTGGTGAAGTACGCCTGGAACCATTATTAGAAAAAATGCTGCGTATTGTAGCAGAAAACGCAGGAGCACAACGCATCTTTATTATTGAGAATGTACAAGATGATTTAATTGTACGTCTGAAGGGAGAATTGGAAGGCAAAGAAATGGGCATTAATGAATTAGGTATTCCATTAGATAAGAGTACACAACTTCCCGTTTCTTTGATTAATTATGTCTTCCGAAACAAAACCAGTGAAGTTATACCTAATGCGGTAGAAGAAAAACTCTTGCGCAAGGATGCTTATGTCCGCAAAAATCGCCCAAAATCGGTGCTATGCTATCCCATTATTAGGCAAGAAAGGGTAAGCATTATTTTCTATATGGAGAATAATCTGGCTATTGGAGCTTTTACCAGCGAGCGCCTAGAGATACTGAATATTTTATCGTCTCAGATTACGGTATCTATCGAAAATGCCTTGCTGTATGAAAACCTCGAAGAAAAAGTAAAGGAGCGAACAGAGGAACTACGTAGTAAAAACAAGGAAATGTCGGCACAAGCCGAGATCATGCGCGATATGTACCAGCAACTCCAAAAGCGTAATAAGGATGTGACCTCGAGTATTAATTATGCCAGACGTATTCAAACGGCTGCTTTGCCGTTGCTCAAACATATCAAACAACAGCTGCCTGAATTGTTTTTGATTTACCGTCCAAGAGATATTGTATCGGGGGATTTTTATTGGTATGGTGAAAAAGAAGGGAAGGTAATTATTTCAGCCATCGATTGTACGGGTCATGGAGTACCAGGCGCTTTTATGAGTATGATTGCGAATACCTTGCTCAAACAAATTGTGTACAATAAAAAGATTACCGATCCAGGTCAAATTCTGGAATCGTTGCACATTCAGGTATTGACAGCACTTCGTCAACGTCAAAGCGAAAATAGTGATGGAATGGATATGACCATTTGTGTCATTGATAAAAAACAACGGAAGTTACAATTTGCTGGAGCCAAAAACCCCATGTACTTTATTCAGAAACAGGAGCTTCAGGAAGTCAAAGGAAATATTATGCCGATTGGTGGGGTTTGGAAAAGGGTAGAACGACGTGAATTCACAACTCATACTTTTGCGCTGGATACCACTACTACCGTTTACATTCATTCTGATGGGTATCAGGATCAATTAGGAGGCCCAGCAAAATTTCCTAAAAAATTTATGAAGAAAAAATTCCGAACTAAGCTTTTTGATAATCATGAAAAACCAATGGCAGAACAACAACAAATTATGGAGGATGCCTTGGATGAATGGATGGGGGAATTACATCATCAAACAGATGATATCTTGTTGATTGGCTTTCGTATCACGCCTGAGATGCTGGGATAACCTGCAAATGATTGATTCAAATAGGAGAATCCTTCCTTTATAAATAATTTTTGTTGAATCCTCACAGGCTTTTATCTTGCGGCATGATTTCGCCTCGGTTAGATGTATTTGCAGTTTTAATCTTTTTGGGTGTCATTCAGGCCTTGTTTATGGGTTTGTTGTTGATTGGAGGAGCATCACGTCAAGCCATTCCCAATCGTTTTTTAGCAAGTTATCTCATCATTAATACGGCCACTTTACTAGAAATTTTCCTGTGCTACAGTGGCTATATTATTTATACCCTCCATTATTATGATGCATCCGAACCATTCAATTTTGCCTATGGGCCAATTCTATTTCTGTATATTTATACATTTCTCCGCCAAAAACTCCCTAAGCACTGGTGGCTTCATTTCATTCCGCTTGGGGTATACCTGTTATATGCTTTATTCTTTTTTATACAATCGGCTGGTTATAAATACAATGCTTTCTTAAGTGCCTATCATCCCGAAATACCACATATTGCAGCTCAAGAGCTATTGAGTGAAGACCCTTTAGGCATCAAAAAACATATTAATCTCATCTCTATTATTTTTAATGGGGTTTATTATGGGCTTGTCTTGAAGCAGTTTAGAATGCATACCAATCAACAACAAACTAGCTTTTGGAAACTATCTTCCCCAAAATTACGCTGGCTCAGAAACGTATTTTTGTTGTCTTTGCTTAATTATATACACTGGGTCTACCGTACTTTTTTTGTATATCAGGATTTACAAGATTATACCAGTGCAGCAATGAATACAGCCGTGATTTACTACATTAGCTTTACACTTTTTCAACATCCAGATATCTTCAGACAACCATTCTTAGCACTTCCTGAAAAGAATAAGGCAAATAAATACAGTAAATCCAGTCTAAGTGATGTCGATAAAACTGCTATTTTACAAAAACTGCTGCACTTGATGGAAACAGAGAAAATCTATCGTGATAATTTGCTTTCGCTCCCCCAACTCGCCAAAATGGTGAATACTTCTTCGCATAACATCTCGCAGGTATTGAATGAGCGACTACAAAAAAACTTTTTCGGGTTGTTGGCATATTATCGAGTAGAGGAAGCCAAACAAGTGTTGGCAGATCCTACTCAACAAAACCTGACTATAGAACAAATTGCCGAAACGGTGGGCTATAATTCCAAATCGGCTTTTAATAATGCTTTTAAGAAGTTGGCTGGTGAGACTCCTTCTGCATATCGCAAACGTTCTTTGCAAAAATAAAAAGCCACTTCTTTTATACCTCCCTCCTACTCCCTTTTCGGTTCTGGATTGTTTTATTACCAAAGATTAATCTCCTAACACTACAATGCAAAACTCCGTGATAACTTCACTTCCTTTTGAGAGGATTGCATTATAATAATAAATAGACCGCATGAGTACTCAAGAAATTTTTTTACAGCTTTTAAGCTCCCCTAAAGAGTCTAATATAAACCTGGCGTTGAAAATGGCTGAAGGAATGCCAGAAATTAACCTAGAGGAAATCCTTCAGGAATATCAACAATTGTTTAAATGCTTGATAAGCAGAAAGTTTAAAAAACAAATAAAAACAGGACACATCGTAAATTTGAATCAGCCAGTAATCAATGCCTCGAATAAAAAAATCACTGCCTTACCCGAGGGTATCAAAAATCTACAACATTTACAGGAATTGAATCTTAGGGAAAATCAATTGCCCACGCTGCCTGAAAATCTTGGAAACTTGAAGAGCTTGCAAGTTTTGAATCTAAGAGAAAACCAATTGACTACGTTGCCTGAAAGCATTGGAAATCTGAAAAACTTGCAAGTATTAGACTTAAGAGAAAATCAATTGACTACGTTACCCGAAAGCATTGGAAATTTGCAAAGTTTACAAGTGTTGAATCTAGAAGGAAACCAATTGACTATGCTACCTGAAAGTATTGGCAACTTGAAAAACCTCCAGGTTTTGGCCTTAGGGAAAAATCAGTTGACAAAGTTTCCTAACAGCATTCAAGACCTGGAAAACTTAAAAGAACTTGACCTTTTTGGAAACGAACAGATCTCGAATTTCGAGATTATAGGACAATTAGAAGCTTTACAAAAACTAGATATAGGTCGTACTCAGCTCTATTTAGCACCAGAGTGGCTCAAAAACCTAAAGAAATTAGAGGATTTGCAGCTAGGTGGTAACGAACTCGCTTCCTTACCAGAATGGGTAAAAGATTTTCAACATTTAAAAACTCTTGGTCTAAACTCTAATGCATTTGTTGCTCTACCAGAAAGCTTAAAAGGATTTTCAGATTTACAGAATTTGGATTTAATGGCTAATCAGCTTGAGTCAGTTCCTGAATGGATAGATACACTTACACATTTACAAAAACTAGACATTAGCCTTAATCAATTGACTTTGTTACCTGATAGTATTGGAAATTTAATCCATCTACAAGATTTAGCTTTGGAAGAAAACCGATTACGTAAACTACCAGAAAGTATAGGAAATTTATCAAATCTAGAGCATCTCAATTTTGGGGCTAATCAATTACGAGCCTTGCCTGCTACCTTAAGAAAATTAAAAAAACTTCGTTCACTGGGCCTATATAGTAATTATGATCTCTCTGAATCGTCTGCTAAGCAACTCTCTGCATTTTTTACTAATTGTGAAGTCTCTTTTTAAACATTCGTAAAAAAATTTCAGACAAGCCTACTCCCTTTTTGATTATGACTTGTCTTAATAATGAAAACACTAACAAAGACTACTACTTTTTTAACACTATGAACTAATAAAAAAATTTCAGACAAGCCTACTCCCTTTTTGATTGCGGCTTGTCTTAATAATGAAAACACTAACAAAGACTACTACTTTTTTAACACTATGAACTACTAAAAAAAATTTCAGACAAGCCTACTCCCTTTTTGATTATGACTTGTCTTAATAATGAAAACACTAACAAAGATTACTTTTTTAACACTATGAACTACTAAAAAAAAAATTTCAGACAAGCCTACTCCCTTTTTGATTGCGACTTGTCTTAATAATGAAAACACTAACAAAGACTACTTTTTTAACACTATAAACTAAATAAAAAAAATTTCAGACAAGCCTACTCCCTTTTTGATTGTGACTTGTCTTAATAATGAAAACACTAACGATTGAGACTTAAATGAGGAATAGAAACACTAATAAAATCTGAACTTACTAATTTTAGAAACACTATATCAAAACTTGCATTGAAAACCAATTTCGTAATTATGTCTATGACACACTGTGAAAAAAGCTAAACAAGATGATCAGACAAGTCATCGCTCTCTGATGATGGCTTGTCTTCATAAAACACTATGAACACTTACAATTTTAAAAATCAGAAACTAAACTGGAATAAGAACTAAACCTAAAATACTTAAATGAGTAACAACATTAAACCATTACGGAATCTGCAAAACCTAACTTTGAAATTAAATAGATGTACACCTAAACGCATCTTACATTTAACACTACGACTAATCTTTTTTAAGTAACTACAAGTGGCTAATAATGGGGTTAATTAACAGGGAGCCTTTCATTAGGTTCTCTGTTTACTTCAAAAACTTACAAGCTTACAATAATCACTAAAACATTAAAAAAATTGAATACCATCAGGCAATTTGTGAACTGACTACAGTACAACTATACCTAAACTTACAAACCAATGGCTTTAACTTAATCATTCGGACTAGCTAATGCTATAGAGCTACAAAACCGACTAATTGAAAACCTACACTAAACACGCTTTCGATGGAAGCGTGCTTTTTCAGTTTGTGCCCCTTCTTGCTTACTTCTTCTTTTGCTATCTATTTATCCCTTGATAAGTAGCACCTTTCTGTACTTCCCTATTGGGAAAAACGCTTTTCTGAATCATATACAGTGTTTTTCTAGTAAACCTCGATTACTTTTGAAAATACATAAACAAACCATATGATGATGAATCAACTTACAACAGATGCACTTACGCTTCAAAAAAAGAAATGGTCAACCCCCTGGTATTGGATATTGATTGGCTTGGTTGGTCTCAAGTTTTTTATTCACTTATGGTCAGGCAATCGTTATGGGTTTCATCGTGATGAGTTACTTTATATTGCTCAAGGTGATCATTTAGCATTTGGCTATATGGAGGTTCCTCCTATCACTGCCTGGATGGGCAGGTTGGCTCGTTTATTAGGAGGCGATAGTTTATTAGCCATTCGCGTTTTAACTGCTCTTGCCGGAATGAGCATTGTACTGTTGAGTCTTCAAATCGTGAGAAAACTCACGCAAAAAAATAGTACAGTTCAGGTTTTCGCTCAAGTATTGGTAGTAGCTTGTATATTGGCTAGCCCAGCACTATTTCGCAATCACACCCTTTTCCAACCGGTGGTGTTCGATCAACTTTTTTGGTTACTCACCTATTATTTTCTGCTTTGCTACATACTTCACCCCAAGCCTTTACATTTGTTATTGGTGGGGGCAATGGCAGGGTTAGGTATGATGGCCAAATACAATATGTTGTTTTGCGGAGGAGGTATTGTGTTGGCTATGTTATTGACACCACATCGTACACTTATTTTGAACAAATGGGCCTGGGTTGCTTTGGGCATTACATTGTTAGTTTTACTTCCTAATTTTATATGGCAATACACACATGATTTTCCTGTGTTAGATCACTTCAAGGGGTTGTATAAAAAACAATTACAAGGTAGTAGTGCTACTGACTTTTTATGGTCACAAATTCGAATGCATCAATATGTGACTGCACCGATTTGGCTAGCTGGACTACTTTATTTTCTAAAAACCACTCGTCTCCGTTGGTTAGGCTTCGCTTACCTGGCTACTTTGTTATTGTTTCTAATTGCTCGTGGGCAAGCTTATTATTTCAATGGAATTTATCCGCTTATGTTTGCAGGAGGAGCAGTGTTTGTAGCCCAGTTTCTGGAAAAAATCAAGTTTCGACGGGTGTTTAAGCCTGTAATCATTGTCATTTTACTCTTTTTTGGAATGACTTTGATGCCTTATGGCACTCCATTTTTACCCATCAAAAAATTTATCAAGTATACCCAACAAACAGGTGTAAATACCATCAAACCATTACGTACTGGGCGGGTTGCCAACCTTTCAGGTGATTATGCCGATATGTTTGGTTGGCCCAAACAGGTCAAGATTGTAGCTGATATATATAACCAATTAAGCCCTCAGGAACAGAAACAATGTATTATTTGGGGAGAAAATTATGGCGAAGCGGGTGCATTGAATCACTTGGGAAAATCTTATGGCCTTCCTTCGGCTATTTCGGTACATGGGAGTTTTTATTTATGGGGAGCAGGAAATCCACAAGCTACCATGGCGATTACTGTAGGGCTATCTAAAAAAGATATGGAGGATTTATTTGAAGAAGTAACCTTGGTACAAATGTTTACGCATCCTTATGCTATCGATGAAGAACACAATATTCCTATTTTGATTTGCCGGAAATTGAAAACTCCTCTCACAAAAAAATGGAAAGACTGGCGTAAATATGTATTCAGTTGATAATGTCTGGATACAAAAGTATTCATTGAATTGTCGCAAAAGGCCTTTTTCTTACACTCTGATTTTTTCAGATTTTATCAAAACTTGCATGCTAACTTATTTGTTGTATAATTTTAGAAGATGATAGCATTTTTCAAGTTTTAAATGACACAACAAACCACGATAAGTATTTTAGGGTGTGGCTGGATTGGTTTCCCCCTGGCAAGGCATTTAGTGAGTAAAGGCCTGCGAGTGAAAGGATCTACTACTCAAATAAACAAGTTGGAAAGCTTGCAAAATGAAGGCATAGAACCTTTTTTGATAAAACTCACTCCTGATATTGAAGCTCCTGCATTGGATGATTTTCTAGACACTGATACTTTATTTATCAATATTCCTCCTGGGGTTCGCTCCCAAGGGGAAGATTTTCATCCGGCTCAAATAACCAACCTCCTCCCTCACTTGAAGCAATCAAGACTAAAAAATATTATTTATGTAAGTTCTACTTCGGTTTATCCTAATGTAAACCGAGAGGTAAATGAAGATGAACCACTTCCCAATCAAGATGGCTCTGTAGATGGTGTGGGGAGTAAAGGGGTTAATCGGGCACTGCTAAAAGGAGAGCAAATGATTAGAAGTTTGTCTGAAAAAAACGTTACGATTGTAAGACCAGGTGGCTTGATTGGAGAAGATCGTATTCCGGGGCGATATGTAGCAGGTAGAGAAGGATTAACCGGGGGAAATAACCCTGTTAATTATATCCATCCAGTAGATCTTGTACGCATGATTACCGAAATTATTCAACAAAATGTCTGGGAAGATACGTTCAACATTGTAGCACCACAGCATCCACCACGCAAGGCGGTGTATGCCCAAAATGCCAAGATGTTTGGTTTTGAGTTACCCAAATACGCTGAAGGAGCTACTGATTTTAAAATTATCAATGCTGATAAATTGGTAAAAAGACTTAATTACCAATTTAAATATCCCAACCCCCTAGAGTTTCGTTATAAAACATGAACTAATGATAAAGTGTAAACACTTGATTACATTCCTAACACAAATGAAGCATTTTTTTTCGATTACCACTTTTATTACGATCTATATTATTTGTGCCTCAGTCAAGCTGGGGCTGGCTCAAGGTATTCCTGCAGGGTATAAGGTATTGCCCGAGGAGTTTAATATCCATTATAAGATACACAAGAAGGGTACTGATACCAGAAAGAAGATCATCATCAATCAATTTGTGACCTTTCATCTTTGGGTATACAAAGACACTGGAACAGATTCTCTACTACGTACCACTTACCCTAATGATCCTGTAGTGAAAGAAATTTCTACTGAGGAATATACTTTCGCAGATAAGGGCTATCTCACAGAAATGCTGCTCAAGCTCACTGTAGATGATAGTGCTACTTTTAGAATGCAGGCCGATTTTTTGTTCCGAACTATCAAGCGCAAGCGCCCTTCGTTTCTCAAGCCTACTGATTATGTAAAGTATGTCATCAAGGTATTGAATCAACAACCTCACGAGGAAGTTCTCCATGACAAGGAAGTAAAAGTCTTCAAGCAACGCCAAAAGGATGAAAAGATCATTGCTGCTTACATGAAGAAAACAAAGTTTCCCAAACCTCTCAAAAAAACTTATGCGGGTGTTTTGTATTATTTTACCAAGGAAGGGAAAGGTGACTTTCCTCTCAAAGGCGATGTAGTAATGGTAAAGTACAAGACGATGTTTTTGGATGGTAAAGTGTGGCGAAGTTCTAAAATGGATGGTCGGGTATTTGACTTTCCTGTGGGGTATAAATTCGTGATCCCTGGGTTTGACCAAGTACTTCCCCTCATGAGGGAGGGTACCAAAGGTCATTTTATTATGCCTTCTTACCTATGCTATGGAGCCAATGGTTTTTATGGTATTCCCCCTCATACAGTGCTGAAGTTTGATATAGAGTTTCTGGCTATCAAGTCGCGTAAGCAAATTATTCACCGTTCTAAGGATGCTGCTACCAAAAAGAAGAAAAACATTCCAGGTGCACCTTATGGCAAACGCAATAAGGTGATTTTAACTAAGAAACAAGCGGATATCATCAACCGCAAGAATGGTGTAGGACTCACCAAAAAACAACAAAAGATGATTGATAAACACTTTAATAAAACCAATAATAAGCGAAAAAAATAAGAAATTACTCAATGGTTATATGGTGAGCCCCACCTCATCATATAACCACTAAATCATTATTAAAACCGCTCTACCACCCGATCAAATAGTTGTTGATTGGCTCTTATATTTTCCCCCTCTAGTTGTCTGAATAAACGAATTTGCTGCGCTGAAGCCTCAATAATTTCTTGCAAAATCAGCCAACGTACCCCTTCAGTATAGGGTGGTGTGGTAAACGAACCTTGATAAGTATAAAAGTGACGTGATTGTGGCAATAGATTAGCAGCATTGATCAAATGATCAGAATTAATTTTTCCCTGATGTTTTGGGGTATCTTTTAATAATTTTGCCAATGTAGTATTTTCCTTCCCTTCTTTAAACATTAACCCAATTACCAAATAATTACCTTTAGTTGATTGATGCACCAGATGCATTTCCATTGGATAAATAATTCCTTGAATATGGTGTTCGGCAGGTGTATGAAAATGAAATTGCTTGAGGTTAAACTTAGCCCTATCGTACATCACGTCGCTACCTGCTTCATATTCCATTTTGATTGTATGTCCAGTATTGATGATTTTTTCGTGACTGGGGCGATAATGAAAGTCTACTAAATGATTTTTTGTGTACTTGCATTGGTATTCGCTAGGAATGTTGATAGGAGATTGTTGATATCCTAAGGTATTTTGTTGCTCCTTGTGAGGTGCTATTATTTTGGCTTTAGAAGGTTTTAACGCTACGGGAGCAGAGGTATTTTGAGATTTGTTGGTTTGGCTACAGCCTAATAGTAAAAACACAAATAGTATATATAAAACAGAGAGTTTCATCGCTAAAAAGATAGGGTTTATTTAATAAGAAAATAATGGGAAATACTGTCGGGCTGCTATTAGGCTCCCTTACAGGTTTATGAAGTTATGCGATGAAAAATGGATCAATTTTCAAACTGTGGTGATCGATATACAAGTGTGTGGCCTTGTGAGCTTTAAGAGTAAGATAACTATGATATAGCCAATCGTGCCAATGAGAAGAGCACAAATGAGCTTGATACATAAATAAAATCGCTTGCCAATGATGAGCTTTCCAGTGGGATGTTTTTCCTTTCAAAGAGTTTCGCAGGTTTTCTGCACCTTCTTTTTTCTCTTTGTCTCCTTTTTCTCCCTCTTTGGGTTCTTTTTCTGATTCGCTTCCGTTGACAAGTGCTTTGACCAATATTTGCCAGAAATCTTCTTCAACCGTTTGTGTCAGTTGATGAGCAACAGGGGCAAGATTAGCCTGTGCATACAAAGGCGAAATGACTACTCCACGAAGTATGAGGAGCAGTAAAAAAGAAGAAGTAATATTTAAGAGCCTTTGTTTCACTTTTTAGTGCATCATTAAACTATATCCTGAAGATACCACTGATTGTATCTACAGTCAAATAAAAAACACAAAAAAACTGACTGAAGTTTACTTTATCCCAGATACTTTTTAAAACACTGTTAATCAGGTAATTAACCTACAATAGTAATACTTCAATTAGTTTAAACAAATACTTTTAGTAGCAAAAGTAGTGTCCTAACGAATAATATCATCACTTACCACTAGATGTAAGTTTTACACCTGTTTATACAATTAAAATTATATCTTATTAGCAATAAATTTATTAGCTTAAGCCCTCAATCAGAACTACTTGGATTACGACGCTTTAGTTGACACCTAATTTTAATATGATGCCTATTTTTTTTTCAACGCCAAGGGTATTCCCTATCCCTAAACCTTCTGCTATACCCCCTAAATCCACCCTCTATTTAAGTTTATTATTAGTTCTGTTTCTGCCTCTACCTGCGTTCAGTCAGTTTGGCTTACTGAATACGAATTTACCTTCTGGTGCTGTAGCCTGGGCTGATTATGACAATGACGGTGATATGGATTTAATCATCGCTAATAGCACTAGTACTAATATCTACCGGAACCTAGGCAATGGTAGTTTTGATACACCTAGTGTAGGGCTTACCATTACGGCTGTAGAAAACGGACACATTGCCTGGGGGGATTATGACAATGACGGTGATTTAGATTTTTTGCTTACGGGTGATAGTAATCCCGCTGCCGGTAACACCAATGCTACAGTCACCCCTATTGCTACCTTATATCGTAATGAAGGAAACGGAACATTTACTACTCCCGCCACTGGGGTTACCCTCCAAGGGATACATTTTTCTTCGGCTGATTGGGGAGATTATGACAATGACGGAGATTTAGACTTGATAATTGGTGGGAATACTAGTGGTTTCGGCTCACCAAACACCCTTATCTATCGTAACAAAGGGGATGGTACTTTTGAAGCAAGTGGTATTACGCTTAGCAACTTTAACGTAGCAGCTGGCAATCTGCAATGGGGTGACTATGATAATGATGGGGATTTAGACATACTAAGTACAGGTACCACAGATATAAGCAGCGTTTTCCCTTTATCTGCTACTAAAATATTTGTAAACAATAATGGAAGTTTTTCTGCTTTATCAATAAATATTCCTGGAGTTTACCAACCAAATGGGACTACAAGCTTTTGGAAAGACACTGATAATGATGGGGATCTGGACCTAATTGTAACCGGAAATGCAGGAACAGACTTTGAACCAAGCTTTATTAGTAGAGAGTATATCAATGCAGGAGGAGGTACATTTACCCAAAATACTTCATTTGGTCAAAATGATGTGACTGATGCTGCAGATTTTGACAGAGATGGAAAAGTAGAGTTTTTGGGTACCAAAAGGTTATATGAAATCGTTCAAAATGGACAAGTCACTGAAACAGACTTGGGATTAAATGCTCAAAATGTTTTTTGGATCGATTTTAATAATGATGGACGCTTAGATATATGCTCCATTACAAGTACTGCAACTCGTATTTATCGCAACTTGGCTGTTACCCCCAATACTATCCCCTCAATACCTTCAAACCTCAAAGCAGTAGTCAAAGGTGATAGTGTGATTCTTTCCTGGGATGCTGCTTCTGATACTGAAACCCCAACAAATAGCCTCAGTTATAATTTTTATATTGGTACAACAGCCGAAGGCGTACAAACTGTAGCCTCTATGGCCGTAAACTCAGTAGGGGCAACAAACTTTGGTTTTCGTAAAATACTCAAAAGAGGAAACGCTCAACTCAACAAAACCATTAAAATTAAAAACCTCTCTGTAGATACCTACTATTGGAGTGTGCAAACGATTGATCAAAGCGGAGGTAGTTCTTTTTTTGCTCAGGAAAAAACCTTTGAAGTAAAGAGTATTCCTACTGCTCCTGAAATGTTGCAAGCAACACGTACCAATGGTCTCATTGATTTATCATGGACCGATAAAGCCAATAATGAAGAAGGGTTTATCATACAAAGAGCAACTACTAATGTTGACAATGCCTTTGTAATTATTGATACTATTAATGCCCAGAGTGGTACCAATGGGACTGCTACCTACCAAGAAGATAATTCCACGATTCAGAACAATACTCAATATTTTTATCGTGTAAAAGCTTACAATACAGGAGGTCTTTCAACAGCTAGTAACGTATCCAACGCTACAGCTATTTTTGGCATATTCAGTCCAAAAAATGCCACGGCCCTTGTTAATTTACAAAATGGTGCCGCAGATTGGGGAGACTTGGACAATGATGGAGATTTAGATTTCATCGTGACTGGCCGTAATGAATCTAGTTCATTACAAACTATTATTTATCTTAATAACGGGAATGGTGTATTTGTAGATTCCCAAAACAAAACTATTGTTGGTGTATCAGATGGAGATATTGCCTTAGGAGATTATGATGGAGATGGAGACTTGGATATTTTAATTTCGGGTGCTTTTGGTACGAATGACATCACTAAAATTTATGAAAACCAAGGAAATTTATCATTCGCTGAATTGTCCATTACCACTAGCAATGTACGTTTTAGCAGC
This sequence comes from marine bacterium AO1-C, assembly GCA_001890965.1. GTDB lineage: Bacteria > Bacteroidota > Bacteroidia > Cytophagales > Microscillaceae > Microscilla. The sequence continues at coordinate 34,645 of MLAY01000014.1, forward strand.
GTGGCCTGGGGTGATTATGATAATGATGGGGATTTGGACGCCTGGGTCACTGGTTTTTTAAACTCAGGTGTTAGTGGTACATTGTCTATCTATAGAAATGATGGAAATAAGCAATTTACTGAAATCAAAACTCATGGAATTGATGCCATCTACCAAGGCTCATTAGATTTGGGAGATTATAACAATGATGGGCATTTAGATGCATTGGTTGTAGGCCGAGGATCTGGAGGAAAAATATCCAAGGTTTTTCGTAACAAAGGAGATGGTACTTTTCAGGAAGCAAATCTAGGCATTACCATTACAGGAGTAGCAGGAAATGCTACCTGGGGAGATTACGACAACGATGGGGATTTGGACATATTACTCATAGGTGACCCTGATGCTGGAAATAATGGTGAAACGGCCAAAGTATACAAAAACAATGGAGATGGTACTTTTCAGGTAGTGACTACGACATTATTTCCTTTTTCTGACGGTAATGCTCGTTGGATTGATTACGACAACGATGGAGATTTGGATATACTAATTGCAGGTTTCAGTCGCGCTGATGGAACAGATAGGGTCAAGTTATTTACTAATAATGGTGGTGATAGTTTCGTAGCAAATACCAGTATCAACATTGGCATAGAAAAGAATGGGCTATTTCTAGCTGATTTTGATCAAGATCAGGATGTAGACTTCTTACATATGGAGGGCATTTTTTCATCAAATACTTATTACACAAAGCTCATCAGAAATGAAACACCTACCCCAAATACCTTACCTTCTATACCTATTAACTTGACCAGCCAAGTAGTAAAAGATACGGTAACTTTACAATGGAACAAGTCTAGTGATACCCAAACTGGCCAAAATGGTTTAAGTTATAATATACGCATAGGTACCACCCCTGGCAAAGGTAACATAGTAGCTTCTATGAGTGCTAGTAATGGCTCAAGAAGAGTCGCTAAGCGAGGTTTTTCTCGTAATCAAAAGCTCATTAGAAATTTATCTCCAGGCACTTATTACTGGAGTGTACAAGCACTAGACCATAGTCTTCAGGGATCATCTTTTGCAACAGAGGGCAGTTTTAAGGTTGTTTCGGCTCCTGTGATTCCAACCTTGGAGGCTTTTGCCTTAAGCTCTTCTACAATTCTGTTATTTTGGCTGGAAGAATCTAACGATAACAACGCCTCTAGTTATGTCATACAAAGGTCGACAGGGAATGCTAACAATTTTCAAAACATAGACACTATTCCAAGTAGCCAAGGATCTTACGAAGCTACAAATCTCTCAGAAAACACACTCTATTATTTCCGGGTATTTGCCTATAATACCGCTGGTAATGGATTGAGTAATATAGACTTTGATCAAACAAATAATTTACCCCGTTCTCCGATCAACCTTAGCGCTGTAGCAGCTTCGTCGAGTCAAATTAATCTGAGTTGGACTGATGTAGCCTCAACTGAGACTGGTTTCATTATTTACCGGAAGAGTTTGCTTTCCAATGATCAATTTCAGATTATAGATTCTCTGAAAACAATCAACCAAAACAGCTATAGTGATAACACTGGATTGATTGGGAATGTAACCTACACTTATGAAGTCAGAACTTATAATGCTAATGGAGTGTCTGGAGAGCCCGATGAAGCCTCAGTAACTACGCCAATAGACGCCAGTGTGGCTTTACCACCTAAACCTTTAAACTTTTTTGCTAATCCATTTTCTCCTTCACAAATTTCATTGGAATGGACATATACTTCTACTGCCGCCAATAGTTTTGTAATCGAGCGATCTCCAGAAACCGATAGCAGTAACTATCAGCAAATTGCAGAGATACCTGCTCAAACACTGAGAGCCTATAGTGACACTACTGGTCTTACCGCAGATAGAATTTATTATTATCGTATTCGTGCCAAAAACTCTGGGGGACTGTCTGACTTTTCAGATATAGCCCTGGCCAAGGCTGAATGTAACCTCCCTATTTTTGTTTCACTCGCCGAAGGGCAAATAAACCAGGTGTGTATAGGACAAGGAGCCAAAATTGAAGTAACCGCTGATTTATTTCAGCCTACTTATCAATGGAAACGTAATGGTGTAAAAATTCCTAGTGCCAATGCTCAATTTTATGTGGCTTACCAAACAGGCGAATACACCTGTGAAGTAAGTTCAGGAAGCTGTACTCAAACCACCAAAAGTGCAGTAGTTGTAGTAGTAAAAGATCCTCTTACCGTAAATATTAGCTCAGTAGATGGCACGCTGGTACCATCGGTTACCAATGCTCAAACTTATACCTGGTATTTCAACTTTGAACCCATCACAGGTGCCAATGAGCCCAATTATATCCCTACCATTTCTGGTAAATACCATGTAGTTATCCAAAAGGATGGCTGTAGTGCTACTTCCAATGTTTTTGATTTAACTACTACTACTGGAGTAGCTAATAATGACTTGAGTAGAGCAATTAAATTATCGCCTAATCCTGCAAGTGATCGTGTTGAATTCAGTGTTGAATCAAATTTATACGGGAATTACCAGCTGTGGCTTATCAATACCAAAGGACAACGTTTTAAAATGGCTCAAGGAATTAAAAATGATCAGGTCCTAAAGAAGCAACTACAGCTAACAAAATACCCCACAGGAACTTACTATTTACTTCTCGAACTAAGGACACAACAAGGGGTTACGAAATTGATTAAGCATGAATAAATATTAGATATAAAATATTGATGAGGTTTTTCGCCTAGCGTTTAACTTACAAATGTATTGTACCCAACAGCAAAATAATACCAAAATGAAGGCTATTAGCACACAACTTAGATTTACTTTTACGAACAAATTATTTGTTACTCTCTTTTGGCTAACATTACTATTTCAGCCGAAGTTATTTGCCCAATTTAATGACATACAAGCCTCGTTTGAAGCCATATCGGGGGGGCAAGGGGTTTGGGGAGATTATGACAACGATGGAGACTTAGATGTTTTGATTGTAGGGCAGGGAAACAATGGTAACGTAAGTAAAATTTTTAGAAATAAAGGTGATGGCTCTTTTGAAGACTCTGGCATTAGTAACTTAGTAGGCGTCATTGAAAGCTCCACGGCATGGGGAGATTATGACAATGATGGTGACCTAGACATTATCATTATGGGAAATTTGAGTACCTCTAATACCATCAAAATATACGATAATAATGGAGGCACCTTTACCGAAAAAACTTCTGGTGTAAGCGCATTGGTTGCTTTAAAAGCAGGAGATGCAGAATGGGCTGATTATGACAATGATGGGGACTTAGACCTTCTCACCTGTGGAATAGATGCTTCGTTCAACGCGGTGACTAAATTATATCAAAATAATGGGGGTACTTTTACTGATGTAGGGACTACTAAACTTAATACTAATATAGGCTCATTTGGTGATGCTGCCTGGGGAGATTATAATAATGATGGCTTTTTGGATATCCTTATAACTGCACAAAATGCTTCTGGACAGGCTTCTACTAAAATTTTTAAAAACAAAGGAGATGGTTCTTTTGAGGACTCTGGCATTAGTAATCTGGTAAATGTTAGTAGTGGAGAAGTTGCCTGGGGAGATTATGATAATGATGGAAACCTTGATTTTGCCTTAACAGGTTCATCCGCTAATAGTAGTCCAATTAGCCTAATTTATCGCAACAAAGGAGATGGTTCTTTTGAAGATAGTGGAGTAAATATTTTGACTCCTGTTACTCAAAGTTCAGTTTCCTGGGGGGATTATGACAACGACGGAGATATAGATCTCCTATTAACAGGTTTGAATGGCCCTTCAGCTGGACCCAGAGTAGCCCGAATCTATAATAATAACGGTAATGGAACTTTTAGTGATAGTGGTGTGAATAGCCTTGCAGGAGTACTACAAGGTAGCGTAGTTTGGGGGGACTATGACAATGATGGAGATTTAGATGTATTACTTACTGGGTTGGATAGCGATGATCACCGTCAGACTAGAATCTATCGAAATTTTAATAATACGGCAAACAATCGTCCTAATATCCCCAGTGGTCTAAAGGCTGAAGTTTCAGGTACCACGGTAAAACTTAGTTGGAATAAATCTTCTGATCAGGAAACACCTACCAATACCCTTTCTTATAATATTTATATCGGTACCTCCCCCAATACTGTAGATAAATTTCAACCTGCGGCCATTATAAATCCAGCAAACGCTAATTTTAGTAACCAAAAACTAGTCAAAATTGGTAACCTTCAATATCAAAACAGCTTGGAGCTTAGCAACCTTACTGCTGATGTATACTACTGGAGCGTGCAAGCAATAGACAACGGTTATTTAGGGTCTTTCTTTGCGTCACTAGGCTCTTTCGAAATACAAAGTGTTCCTACCACTCCTGTAAGCCTGACGGCTAGCGAAAGTTCTGGCCAAATTACGTTGAGTTGGACAGATAAGTCCAACAATGAAAGTGGATTTGAAATACAACGTTCTACTTCGGCAAGTAGTGGGTTTGTAGTAATTGATACGGTTGGCCCTTCCTCTGGTATAGATGGCACCGTAGAATACCAGGAAGATAATACGCTCATTAATAATATGACCCAGTATTATTACAAAGTGCGTGCTTATAATACTCGAAGTGCATCTGCTTTTACTAGTGTCAGTAGTGTCACATCTTCATTTGGGCTATTTAACCCAAAAAACAGAACAGTGATTACTCCTGTTTCAGAAAGTAGCATACAATGGGGAGATGTAGACAATGATGGGGATTTGGATATTGTTTTATCAGGGGTAAGTGGTAATCCTAATTTTGTATACCTCACCGAAGTCTTCATCAATGAAGGAAATGGCCAGTTTGCTAAAAAGAGCAATCCTGCTCTTGAGGGTCTCAATCAAGGTTCGCTTGATTTGGGAGACTATGATGGAGATGGAGATATAGATATTTTAGTTACTGGGTCTAATACCAGTCCTTTGAATCCTGTGACCAGAATATACCGCAATAAAGGTGATGGTACCTTTGAAGATAGTGGTATTAGTAACCTGCCTGGAGTTTCTAACGGCACTGCCATCTGGGGAGATTATGACAATGATGGGGACTTAGATATCCTTATTACTGGAAGTCAAGGTTCACTCATTACTCAAATATATCGTAATAAAGGCGATGGCACCTTTGAAAATAGTGGTATCAACAACATTACTGCGGTTGGCAATAGTGATGTAGCCTGGGGAGATTATGACAATGATGGAGATTTGGATATTGCGATTATTGGGAATGGTATTGCAAAAGTTTTCAAAAACAAAGGAGATGGCACTTTTGAAGATAGTGGCATTAGTAATTTGCCTGGAGTAGCATCAGGAAGCGTTGATTGGGGAGATTATGATCAGGACGGAAATTTAGATCTTTTAATTACAGGATCAAGCAATGCCAAAGTTTATCGTAATAAAGGAGATGGCACTTTTGAAGATAGTGGGAATAGCTTTGTAAGTGTTGATAATAGTGCTGCCAAATGGGGGGATTATGATAATGATGGAGATTTGGATATTGTTATGACTGGTGATGGAGGGGGAAATATGTCAAATGCGAAGATTTATCGTAACAAAGGGGATGGTACTTTTGAGGATAGTAATATTTCTATTACGCCGATTAATCGTGGAGGGCTGGTTTGGGCAGATTTTGACAACGATGGGGATTTAGATTTGTACATCTCGGGAGAAGGTAGCAGTTTTGAGTTTGCCAAAATCTATAGAAATGAAGCTCCAACCGCCAATACCGCTCCTACTGCTCCTACTAACCTTAGTGCTGTCGTACAAAGCGATACTGTAACACTTAGCTGGAATAAATCTACTGACTCTCAAACAAACCAAAATTCCCTCACTTATAACTTAAGAATTGGCACTGCACCTGGCAAGGACGATTTATTACCTTCTATGGCTATTTCAACTAATGGTTTTAGAAAAATTGCCAAACCTGGCTTTCAAAATAACCTCAAGATGTTGCGCAAGCTTCCAGCTAATACTTATTATTGGAGTGTACAAGCCATAGATCACAACTTTACTGGTTCTGCTTTTGCCACCGAGGGTACTTTTAGAATAGTAACAGCACCTTCTATTCCTACCGATTTGAAAGCGACTGCATCCAGTTCATCTACTATTGACCTTACTTGGACTAGTAGCTCCACTGCAGCTAATTTTTCTAATTACATTATAGAGCGCTCTACCAACGACAATACAAATTTTCAACCTATAGATACCATTACAAGTAACTTAAATCAATATGTTAGTCAAAACTTGAGTGAAAACACCGTCTATTTTTATCGTATTAGAGTACTTAATACTGCTGGAGGAGGGTTAAGTAATGAAGCCTCAAGTACAACAAATAATCTACCGAGAGCCCCGGAAAACATAGCAGTGGCGGTGACTTCTGTGAGTCAAATTAATCTTACTTGGACAGATGTTGCAAGTACTGAACAAGGCTTTATTATTCTGCGTAAAAGTTTATTGACTAATAATATTTTTCAGGTAATTGATAGTATTAAGACTGAAAATGTCCAAAGTTATAGTGATACCCAAAATGTAGTAGGTAATATCGCATATACATATGTTTTGCGAACTTATAATGCAAACGGACAGTCTCAAAACTCGGCAGAAGCATCAATTACTACACCGATTGATGCAAGTGTCGCTTTACCACCTAAGCCATTAAACTTTTTCGCTAATCCATTTTCACCTTCGCAGATTTCACTGGAATGGACTTACACCTCACCTAATGTAAACACGTTTGTCATTGAGCGGTCTTCAGAAACCGATAGTAGTAATTATCAACAAATTGCTGAAATACCTGCCCAAACATTGAGAGCTTATAGTGATACCACAAGCCTGGTAGAAAATAGAGTATATTATTATCGTATCCGCGCCAAAAACTCTGGAGGATTGTCTGACTTTTCAGACATTGCATTGGCACGTGCAGAATGTAATTTACCCATTTTTGTTTCCTTGGCAGAAGGACAAGTCAATCAGGTATGTGTTGGTCAAGGCGCTAAAGTTGAAGTAACTGCTGATTTGTTCCAACCTTCTTATCAATGGCTGAGAAATGGTGTAAGAATACCCAATGCCAATGCCCAGTTCTATGTAGCTTATCAAACTGGGGAATATACCTGCGAAGTAAGCTCTGGAGTGTGTACTCAAATTACCAAAAGTGCGGTAGTAGTAGTTGTAAAAGATCCTCTTACGATCAATATAAGCGCCCAAGATGGCACTTTTGTCCCATCTGTCACCAATGCAGAAACTTACACCTGGTATTTTAATTTTGAACCAATCGCAGGTGCTACTAACGCAAATTATACCCCTGAAGCTAACGGTAAGTACTACTTAGTCATTCAAAAAGATGGCTGTAGCGCTACCTCTAATGTGATAGACTTAACTACTATCACTGGAATAGGTGAAAGCAACTTAAGCCGTTCTATTACCTTATCTCCCAATCCAGCCAGCGATCAAGTAGAAATAAGCATTAATTCTCACCTCCAAGGGAGATACAAACTATGGCTTGTAAATACCCAAGGGAAAAAATTCAATATTGGAGAAGGTATAAAGGCTAAAGCTGTCCTTAAAAAACGCTTACAACTCAAAAATTACCCTACTGGCATTTATCAAATACTCATCGAATTAGGCCAGCAAAAAGGGATAAAAAAGCTTATAAAGCACTAAATTAGTAACGATATACAAAGCTTCCTCTAATATTTGCAGGAAGCTTTTCATTTATAGAGCTCGATAAATCTCATATTTATGAAGCAGTATCTCATTGTCTTTTACCTTCTTTCAGGTTTTACATTCTCAACACCCAGCTTCGCTCAGCAAGACACTAATACTACACCTCAAGATTTTTATTGGAAAAAAGCAAAAATTGCAAAGGTTAAAGCATTTCTTTACTTTTCTGAATTCTCTACGCCATTAGGAGGGCAATTAATTCTGAATAAAAAGAAGCAACTTAGCAAAGATATTTTACCAAAATACACCCAAACGCTTACAAAAGAACAGACTAACCTTTTGGTTCAAAAACTAGCTACCTATACCCCCAATGATTCACTCATTGAGATGTCGCTTTGTTTTAACCCTCACCATGCGTTGGTATTTTATAATAATAAAGGAAAAATATTAGGCCACCTATCCATATGCTTTGCTTGCGACCGTTATGAGTTGAACCCAGAACACCCCAATAACAAACCTTTTACAATGACAGCCCTCAAAAGGTTAATGCAGCAGCTTAAGATGCCTCTATTTGATGAATATGAAGTGATGGAAAAGTTCTTAAAAAAAGAAGGCTTACTTTCAAAAGTAAAAACTTTTGAGAAGGTACCACCTCACCCCAATAAAGAGAAAAAACAGAATTAAAAATCCTATTGAATAGGATATAGGATTACGCTCATAAGTAGCTCTTAATATCTTTTGCCTGTTTCTGAGCGTATACAAATAAAACTGTACATATATGGATCAAACTACTCATCAATTCCCCTCGCTATCCTGGGAGCAAATATTAACGAAAAGTAAGAAAGTGTTCTATAAAGGATTACCATTTGCTCAATTCACTGCGTTGATAATTGCTATCTATTGTTGGTTTATGATAAAAGATAAATCACTGGCTGCACTAATAATCAGCATATTAAGTTTAATCTTACCAGTTTTACCCCGTTTAATCTTTACCTTAAATCGAACAAGTTGGCAATTATGGGCACTACTTCATGTAACAGACCTAAAGAAATTGGAAGAAGAGGCATTTAAACGAGGTTGGTTTAACAAACAAGGCTTTTGCTTGACAAAACGTTTGGGACAAAAATTTAGCAAAGAAGAAAAGCAACTTGTGGTAGCAAAGTTAGCACTTCTGTGGAAGTCCAGACAGAAACATCCAGAAACAATATTATCGGATAGACACCAGTTCCTATTTGACAAACCTTCATTAGATTGGTACCAGGATTTTTTCATTGTATCTTCTATTATATTGAGCATTTTCCTCGCACTTGTTGCCTATGGCACTGGCTTGTTAGTAATACTTTTATTGCTTCCAATCGTCATATTTTTCATACGTAAGAGATTTTATGAGTTGCAACACCGTCAATCTACCCGATTTCCGGCTTTCAGTATCGGTCATCAAGGTGTAGAAATTTGGATTGATAATGAGATAAAACAAATTACCTGGAAAGATATCTGGTATATCTGGATACATAAAAACGATTTAAATATTGTGTACATTCTCCCTCGTTCTCAGGGCCATAAAGTCAAAAAAATGAATCTTACCCTGAAGTATATAGCAATCCCTAAAAATATAGATTTGAATCAGTTATTTTCTGAATATCATCCCAGTTAATAATTCTTTATATACAAAAAAAGCCTACTGAATGATTCAGTAGGCTTCGTAATTTATGCAATAAATCCTTTATCAGGTTACGTGATTAGTAACCAGGATTCTGAGTCAACGCAGAGTTGTTGTCAATTGCAGACTGAGGAATTGGGAATACCAAGTTGTTAGCAGTAGCAGCAGTACCTTTTACAGCAGCACCGATACGACGAAGATCGTGGAAACGGTTACCTTCGTAAGCTAACTCTACTCGTCTTTCCAAAATGATTGCATCAATCAATGCCTGAGCATTTGCAAAGTCAGTAGTTTGGAACAATACAGGAGTATCTGCTACTTCATTTCCACCTGCATCAGATACTACCAATGAACGACCACGTACTTGATTCAACAAGTTAACGGCTTCTGCAGTAACACCAGTTGTTCTAGCCAAAGCTTCAGCTCTCATTAAAAGAATCTCAGCATAACGGTAAACAATGATGTTATCAGCATTATTTGCTCCATCAGTATACTTCAATACAAAGCTATTAGCACGGTCAATCAAAGTAGTAGCTCTCAAGTCAACTACAGTTTGAGTAGCAGTAGTCAAAGCAGTTTGCTGAGCAGTAGTTACAATTTGATCATAACCACCAGTCAAGAAACCAGCATCAATTGTAATATCCTGACGTCCACCAAGTGCAGAGTTTGCATAAAATGTAGTCAAACCAGCGTTTACACCAGGATTATCCTGAGTAGTCATGTTGATTTCCAAGATAGACTCACCACTGAATTCGTTGTTATAAAACAAATCAGGAGTAGAGTTCAATGCAAAAGCACCACTATTGATTACTTCATTAGCTTTGCTTGCAGCTTCAGTATAGTTTCCTTGTTGGAAAGCAATTTCTGCCAAAGCACTCAATGCAGCCCAACGAGTAGCACGTCCTTGAGTAGTGAAAGTAGTAGGAATAAGCGTTGAAGCTTGAGTCAAATCGCTAATTGCTTGCTGATATACTTGCTCTACAGTGCTACGAGGAATCTCCTGTACTTTACTAATGTCATCAGTAAATGTAGTAACAAGTGGCAAACCAGGATCACTAGAAGAAGTAGCACTATAAGGCTTACCAAAATAACGTACAGCTTCGAAAAGAGCTACACCACGCATGAAATATGCTTCACCTTTGATACGATCTCTGTCAGCAGCAGTAACACCTTCGATACCATCTGCAAATTGTAAAATACCATTTACGTCGTTTATTAAACGGTAAAGGTCATTATACATTCCAGTTACGTTACCATTGTTGGCTGTAATCTGAAGGCTGGCAATATCCAAAGGTCCAGTAAAAGAACCTCCCCATACAATGTTGTTAGACATTAAGTCACCTACCAATACAAAATCACCACCATAAAGGTTAGCATCTTGAAAACGGTTATAAGCTCCAATCAAAGCATTATCAAGGTCACTAGGGGTTACATAAGCCGTAGAAAGTGCTAAACTTTGCTGAGGCTGCGGGTTTTCTAATTGATTTTTACATGCAGTAAATCCGATAAAGCATGCAAAAAGAAAAATGCTATATATTTTTTTCATCAGATATGATTCGTTTAAAATTAGAAATTAAGGTTTAACCCAAACAAAAGGGTACGAGCCTGAGGAGCAGCAAAGAATACGTCTCCTTGAAGGGCACCATTTCCACCACCAACTTCTGGATCGAAACCAGTGTAGTTAGTTTGTGTCCATAGGTTTTGTCCCTGGAAGTACAATCTTACACTGTATTGCTTAGTCAAAGACTTAGGCAAGGTATAACCCAAAGTAAGGGTTTTCAAACGAATAAAAGAACCATCATCTAAGTAACGAGTCGAGTGTTGGTTACCGTTAGATAGCAAAGCACGAGGCTGAGGAATGTTAGTATTAGTATTAGTTGGAGTCCAGTAGTTCAACTGATCAGTAGTGTTGTTAAATACTGAAGCCAAGTTAGACTGATAAAAACGTCCTTCGTTACGATATAGGTCATTTCCTTGAGTAAACTGGAAGAATACGCTCAAGTCGAAACCTTTGTAAGAGAATTTGTTAGTCCATCCACCAAAGAAATCAGGGAAAGGATTACCACTAATGGTACGATCCGCAGTAGAGTAAGCATTGGTAGTGTTTCCGTCACGGTTTTCGTTACCATCTGTGCTAAACCACAAAGCGTCACCATTTGTAGGATCAACACCTGCATAGTTTACTAAGAAGAAAGAACCCAAAGGCTCTCCTTCACGGATGATCTGACGTCCACTGATGATGTCATCACCTTTTCCGTCACCGTCAAGGTCAGCCAACTTAGTTACTTTGTTTTGTAAAGTAGAAATGTTGAAGCTAGTAGTCCAAGTGAAGTCTTTAGTTTTGAAGATATCTGCACTAATTTCAATCTCAATACCTCGGTTTTGAATCTCACCAATGTTTTGAGTAATAGTAGTAAATCCACTTTCTCTTGGTAGAGGACGAGCCAATAATAAGTCTCTGGTGTTTTTCACATAGTATCCAAAAGAACCACGGATACGATCATCTAAAATTCCCCATTCCAAAGCTAAGTCTAACTGAGCAGTGGTTTCCCAAGTCAAATCATCGTTTGACAAAGAAGTAGGTTCAAAACCAGGAGCACCAGCATAATCAGCACCAAAACCGATCAAACCACGAGAAGCAAAGTTACCAATAGCGGCGTTACCAGTTAATCCATAACTAGCTCTCAATTTCAAGAAACTTACTACATTTTTAACACCTGACATAAATGATTCCTGAGAAACTACCCAACCCAAAGAAGCTGCTGGGAAGAAACCATAACGGTTGTTGTTACCGAAACGAGAAGAACCATCATAACGACCAGTTAAAGAAACAATGTACTTGTCAGCAAAGGTATAGTTCAAACGAGTAAAGAAACCAACAAAGGTAAACTCGGTACCAGTACCTGTACCAGAAACAGTATTTGCGGCAGAAGCTAACGTTTTCAAACGGTTATCTGGGAATTCATTACCAGAAGTAAAAGTGGTTTCTGTAACAGAGTTTTGAAGCTCTGAACCTAACAACCCACTTACTTTATGCTTACCAAATACTTGGTTGTAATTGATTGTGTTGGTCCAAGTGTAGTTATATCTCTGAACATTGTTGATATCAGATAAACCAGTACCAAAACCATCAGTAGTATTGTCAGCAAACTTTCTACGCTCATCAACTTGGAAAGTCTCTATTGCTACTTTAGTTTGAGCACTCAAGAATGGCAAAATTTGATAGTTCAAGCTCAAGTTAGATACTACCTGGGTAATGATAGAATTAAAGTCCTGACCTAATTGGTTAGAAACAGGCGTACCAGGGAACTGACCAAATGGGTTAGGAGCAGGGCTGGTATTTACTGTTCCATCAGGGTTGAATGCTGCTACGTTAGGGAAGTATAAGTGAGCATAAGTAAGTGGTGCACCTACGGCGTTTTCTTCACCCACACGGAAACTAACGGAACGAGAAGGAGCAATACCAAAAGACATATTTACCTTTTCACTAATTTTTTGATCTAAGTTCAAACGTAAGTTGAAACGCTGTTGGTTGTTACGCTCAATGTATCCATTTGCATCAGCAAAAGCCGCAGACACATAGTATTTAGTACTTTGTGTACCACCTCTAACACTAGCATTGATCTCTTGGATATTACCAGTACGCGTTACTAAATCGATGAAGTCGGTATTCTCAATGGAAGTAGGATCGATTCTGAAAGTAGCAGGAAGACCACGGTTATCTACTGCAGCATTCCACATTCCAGTAAATTGGTCACCATTCATCATATCCAAAGTATTGGTAGGAGCAGTAGTACCATAATAATAGTTAATACTTACTTGTGGCTTACCAGCTTTACCACGCTTGGTAGTAATCAAAATAACCCCGTTAGAACCACGAGAACCATAAATAGAAGCTGCAGAAGCATCTTTCAATACCTCAATAGATTCAATCTCACTTGGGTTTAAGTTTTTCAATGGGTTAGTACCCGATCCACCAAAACCAAGCCCTGTTTCACCAGAAGCAACTGGAATACCGTCCAATACATATAATGGTTGGCTACTTGCATTCAAAGAAGCAGTACCACGTACACGTACAGTTACAGGAGCACCTAATACCCCGTTTTGAGCATTTACTTGTACCCCAGCAGTTCTACCAGTCAAAGCATTCTCAATAGTAGAAACAGTAGGTAAAGAAGCAATATCTTCTGACTTTACTGTAGCTACCGAACCAGTAATACTACGTTTAGTGGTAGTACCATATCCTACTACTACTACTTCGTCAAGTGCTTTAGTATCTGAAAGAGAAACTGAGATATTAGTTTGACTACCTACAGTTACTTCTTGAGTTTCTAATCCGAAAGCTTGGATTACTAAAACAGCATCAGAAGGTACATTGTTGATAGAGAAAGTACCATCTGTTCTGGTAACAACTCCATTTGAAGTACCTTTTACTACAACGGTGGCACCTGGAATGGCCTCACCTTTTGAATTGGTTACCTTACCGGTAACTGTTCTATTTTGTGCATTTACTCCAAAGGAGAAAAGCATCAAAAACAGAAGTAAAAATTGTAATTTTTGCTTCATAAAATATGTAAAAAAATGAGTTAATAAATAGTCTGAAAATCAAATACTTTCCTAAGAAAATACTTTCAAGTTCAGAGTGTTAAATTAATCTATCAAAACGCTTTCATCCAAAATATTATTGATTAAAACCAAAATATTTCAAAATCAGCAATCATTGATACAAGTTAAAAAAAAGATAAACTTTGAGGTTTCCTACCCCTACTCCACTTTGCTCGCTTCACAAAATTGTTTCTTTCAAGTTCTAATTTCTAGTTTTCTTAAAAAAATTACTCAGATAGGTTAAGATGGTGTTTTGGCATTTGTATTTACTTGCCAGCAAAACTTTGGATATTCTTCAGAAATGGTTAATACTGTACCTTGTGACTCCTTATAAACAAAAGTTTCTGTAAAATGTTCCTCCAATAATAATTCATAGAGGTTAAACTTCCTACTAAGCCAGGTACACAACTTTGAGGTATTATCAAAAATATATAACTTCACTCGTATAATTTCACTTTCAATTTTGATCAATAAGTCTCTGAATTATAATGATTTAATTATTAATCACCTAAAACATAAAAATCTTGAGTGAATAAATAATGTACAACTACTATTTTTTTGTTAAAAAATTGTTAAAAAAACTTTTTGAGCAACAAAAAAACAGTGAATAATTTAGAGTTTGTATGTTACTTTTTCAATAAAATATTTGAAAAGCAAACATATTGTTACTGCAATATTACCAATTTTAACGTCACTAAACAAATTCCTAAAATTAACTTTGATATTACTTGGCAAACATTTTACCTATGAACTATGTATCTGTATCCCAACTCACTAATGAACAAAAGCAGGCAATTATGCAAGTTTGGAATGAAGTATATCCAGCTCAATTGGCACATACGACCCTTGTAAGTTTTGAAAAATATTTGCAACCCTTAAAACGTGAACAGCATATTCTAGTGATAGATAACACTGAAAAAATTGTAGGTTGGCTTGTAACTTTTGACCGCTATAATGATCGCTGGTTTGCTATGCTTCTTGCAGACCGAATAAAGGGGCAGGGAGTAGGTTCAGAGTTGTTAAACCAAGTAAAAACGATAAATAAAGTGTTGAATGGTTGGGTAGTAGAACACAATGATTATAAGCGAAGAGATGGAACTCCTTATTTGTCTCCATTAAACTTTTATATAAAGAATGGGTTTACAGTCTTACCTGAAAATCGCCTGGAGGATCAAAAACTTACGGTCATTCAAGTAAGGTGGGAGCATAAGAAATAATAGTTTTATACGCTGATCTATTAGCCCTTAGCTGTTGGCGATTTACAGGCACCAACAACTAACGACTACAATCTAAGTTTTATCATTAAAAGCTTTTGGCAATATCTACAAAGTCACGAGACTTAAGAGACGCTCCTCCTACCAAGCCTCCATCTACATCTGGACAAGCAAATAGTTCCTGAGCATTGGCTGGTTTTACACTACCACCGTATAAAATAGAAGTGTTGTCTGCAATCTCTTGCCCATACTTTTCTGCGATAAAGTTTCGTAGTGCCAAGTGCATTTCCTGAGCCTGCGCTGCTGATGCAGTTACTCCAGTACCAATTGCCCAAATAGGTTCGTAAGCAATTACAATTTTTGAAAAATCCGCTGTACTAAGGTGATACAAACTCTCTTTCAATTGATTACAAACATATTCAACATGGTTTCCTGCTTCTCTGATCGCTAACGATTCTCCACAACAGAAAATAGGAATGAGTTCATTTTTGAGTAAAATGTCAACTTTTTTTGCAAGCAATTCATTAGACTCCTCAAAATATTCTCGGCGTTCACTATGACCAATAATCACATATTGTACAGGTACTGACTTTAGCATGGTAGCCGAAACTTCACCAGTATAGGCTCCTTTTTCTTCTTGGTGAACATTTTGAGCGCTTAAAGCTACTTTGGTACCATTGGTAAGCTTTTGTACACTAGTGAGGTGGATAAAGGGGCATCCCAAAATCACTTGAACTCCATTAGTAAGCTCATCTTGTACCATGTTTACCACTTCCGAAGTCAATTTAATGCCTTCATTTAGGTTATTGTTCATTTTCCAGTTTCCGGCAACTATTTTTTGTCTCATAGGTTTTTTGCTAAAAGGTAACTGTAATGGCCCTTTCTCTTATCTCGATTTGGCTCTTATACAGATGGAATAACGTCTTTTTTACTGCCGCCAAATTTCCCATAAAACTTAGCAACATCCAAACGGTATAGAACTTTAGCTTTCTTAGATAATTAATTTTCCCAGTGCCTTTGTTAGCTTTTCATTTCTTTGCCTTTCTGCGTTGGTATCTAAACCACATAATTACGGCAAATACTACTACCAGCACAGGAATCAGATAAGCCATTAATAGTGGAAAAAAGACTAACACACCTCCATTTTTACTATAAATTTTAAAATCGGCAGCAGTCACTGTTTTCCATTGCTTAGTATCTAGTTGCTTTATTGTTTCACTATCAAGCCTATCAATTTTTTTGTAATAAGAAGTAGCCTGTTGCTGAATTTTGTTAAAATTAAATTTACTCAATTGCTCAGCATAACGAATCACAATGTTGTTATTTTCATTAGGCTCTAAATCGACAAAGTCATACACTAACTGATTTTTGCTATCGGTTTTGAAAGCCTTAAATGGGTATACGCCTTGTATTGACTTCACTTGCAACGTGTCCATCAATTGCATATAAACCCGTCCTCTCTCAATATTTTTGGCCCAGGCTTTTCCTGATTCCAGTAAATAACTAAAACCATTGTGGTAGTCAGCATTGTACCCTTCGCGAAGCTGGGCTTGATTGGTATTTACCAAAAAATATACTTCTATCTTAGTAATGGTTTTAGGAGCATAAGCGGCTTCCCAAATGTACCAATTGTCTACCTGATCCAATGCTTGATCCTGATAGGCATCTACATTGGCACTACTGGCTCGTTTTACAGTCACAGACTTTCCATTTACTTTCACCTTCAATTCATATAAGTCAGACATATGTACACTGGTCATGGCCTTGTTCATAAAAGCACTATTAATCGGGTATCCAGTTGTCATTTGAATGGACTGATTGGTAAGATTTTGCATAAAATATTCGCCTTTTACCACGGCAAAGCCGGGATAAAGCATTACCATTACGAGTTCACTTTGCATTTGTATTTTGCCTAAATGTACGCTGTCCTTAGCAAAGAAAGGAATAAAATTCCCACCAGCCCCTACATCCCAAAAGCCTGGCATTCCAGCATTGGCTAAGCTTTTTGCCGAAAAACCTACCATCATACATAGACTCAATACTATAGATTTGAATTTCATTAGTTGCTTGTTTTTTGAAGCTGCAAAATTAGTCTTTTTTAGAGAAATTGATTGTAGAGAAGGAAAGTTTAACCTATTTACTTCTAATCCGATCTTTTGATTATCTTTCATTTATAAAGAATACTATCTTTACCCCACATTCAAATTGAAATACATGAATAAATTTATTGTGATAGAAGGGCTGGATGGTTCTGGAAAATCCACTCAATTAAAATTGTTGACGGCTTATTTTAACCAATTAGGTATCAAATATCAGCACATTCATTTTCCTGTTATGGACGAAGGGTATTACGGCCACCTGACTGCTGAGTTTTTAAGAGGAGATTTAGGCTCATTGGATCAGGTACATCCCAAAATTGCAGCGTTGATTTTTGCTGAAAATCGTCGGGAACAAATGCATAATATTCAACAATGGCTGGCTACTGGGCAAATAGTAATTGCCGATCGTTATGTCAACTCTAATATTGCCTTCCAATGTGCAAAAATTGAGAGTCAAAGTGAAAAGCAGCAACTTAAAGAATGGATTTTGGAATTTGAGTACACCCATAATCAACTGCCTCGCCCAGCTTTTTCACTCTTTTTGGATGTTCCTTTTGCCGCTATTAAACGTTCCTTGAGCAATCAACGAGAGGGCGATGATCGGGCTTATTTACAGGGCAAAACCGATATTCATGAAGATTCTATGGATTTGCAAGAAAAAGTACGGCAAGAGTATTTGCAAATGGTACAAGAACAAGAAGATTTTAGTCTTATTAGTTGTGCCGATGAATCAGGAAATTATTTACCACCTGAACAAATTCATGAGTCTATCAAATTGATGTGTAAACCTTTAATTTCATAGTATAGAAATGGCAACACTCACTCGCACCAACTCGAAAAACCACGATTTCAAGGTATTGATAGAATTATTAGATGTTGATTTGCGATCTCGCTATGGTGCCGTCCAAGATCACTATGATCAGTTCAACGATATTTCGGTAATTCCATATGTAGTGGTAGCTTATATAGATGGTCAGGCTGTTGGCTGTGGTGCTTTTAAACAATTTGATGATACTCAAGTAGAGATTAAGCGGGTATTTGTAAAAGAAACCAGTCGTGGCAAAGGAGTAGCACGCTTAATCCTGGCAGAGCTAGAAGGTTGGGCTCAAGAGTTGGGTTTTAAGGCATGCGTATTAGAAACAGGGGATCGTCAGTATGAGGCTATTGACTTATATAACAAAAAACTGGGTTATGAAATCATCCCTAACTATGGGCAATATGCGGGGCTAGAACATAGCGTCTGTATGCGGAAAGCAATATAATTTTTTTAGTGCTCTAATAAGCGGCAAGTTACAAGCAATATCACTGCTTGAAACCTGTCGCTTAAGCTTTAACAGATTAATACTGTCCAGTAGATAACATCACCAATGTGCAGGCAAATACGGGTTCTATCCCGTGATCTTTGGCCAATTGAGCAAGTTCCATGTTTTCAGTACCCGGATTAAATATCAGACGTTTGGGTTTAGTTTTTACGATATAATCATACCACTCGGCTTGATGACGAGGTCCTATGTATAAGGTAATAGTGTCTATATCTGAGACAGCATGTTTATCGTTTGCAATCTTTTTCCCAAACACCTCCCCTTTTTTTATACCTACCGGAAATATTTCGTGGCCATAACCTGTAAGTCTTTCTGCTGCCAAATAGGCATATCTGGTAGGGTTGGTAGTGGCTCCTAAAATCAGGGTATTTTTCATGATAATTGCTCCTTTGTTTTATTGGTTTGTGTCCGAAGGGGCTTCTGCTTCTCGGTCGTGCAAAGCCTTTACGTCATTCTGGACTTGTTTAGCGATTTGCCAAAAATTTTCTTCGGTAATTTTAGCTAACTTTTCCTTTTCCTCAGTTGTAAGGTTTTCTGTATTCATTTTTTTAGAGATATAATAGTATAACAAAATTGAAATGATGAAGAGTTCAAATGGGTATTTTAACACTCCCTCGTATGCGTTTATATGGCTATAGTACAATTTTAGAAAACGAATATCAAATAATACAAAACCTAATTTTTTTTGGCTTAATCGCTTTTTAAAGCTAAAAAACAAATTATTATTTGGTTATAAAATAAAAAAACCTGATTCATTTGGAACAAATCAGGTTCTTTGTAAAATTATATATTATAAAGCAATTATTCTACAAAATCGAAATTTTATAATATTTACTCCTATTAAGGCTTATATAAACTTTGGCAAACTCACTTTTAACGGTTCTTTAAAGTATATTCTTACCCAATACCTCATCAGGTATCTATCAACTAATAGCCTTCTATAAATTCTAACTTTATAGATCATCTTAGATGCTTTTTATCTCTTACAGGTATCATATCTTTCGAAAACTTATCAATTATTTACAAACTTTCCAACAAATCTTTAAATCACGAATTTCAGTATCAAATAAGTTAGTCGAATGCTTTTGGCATGTTTTGTTTTTACGTCTTGTTTTTAGTTCTTTTGACGCATATTACCACACCTTATAAATCAATCTATTAAGAACAATCTATATGCTTTACCCTATGGTAAGCCAATCAATGAAATAAAAACTATAACCACAATAATTAAGATGACATTGCCTTTGTCAAGGCTTTTTTATCATCTAAAACATTGATTTTCAAACTCATAATAAGATTTTCTTAACCACTATTTCTACAAATAGTATTACGACCTATTGATAAATTATTCTTTTTTAAAAAATATTCAATAAGTGCAAAGGCTTACAATGTCTATAAGTCAAGACATTGTAATGTGTCATTATTGAGAAAAACCACACTACTAATTTTTAAAAAAGTGATGTTGATCATTGAGGTCTAATAATATAAATGCCCTTATCGAAACCTCCTCAAAACGATCACATCCTAAAGTATAGTTTATTTTACAACACAACTGCTTATTAAATATGATCTTGTTTACACCACGTTTTCTGTGGACTATTCTCGTTGGTGTACTTTTGTACACCCCATCATTTGGGCAAACCAAACAACGTTTCACTGGATCAATAAATCTGGGAAAACATAAGGTAAATGCTCAGTATGTGTATGATCTCATCAAGGAGGACACTTTACTAAATGGTAAGTTGTCTTTACAACACTTCTCTACTGACTCTCTTTCCCCAGCTTTAAACCATTATCTTTCTGTGGATGGAGCTTGTAAAGAAGGAATCCCAGATAGTGACTGGCAATTTAAGTTTGGTGAGTTTAGGGTTGATCGTAACCCACAGTTTACTAATTATCACTTACAACATAAAGTTAGTGGTGTTTATCATACAGCAACGGTTCATTGGCAAGAAGGAAAAGTACAGGGGCAATGGACACATCAAGTTAAAAAACTGAAGGAATCTACTTCTCAAAAAATCCTCTTCGAGAGCAAGGTAAATTTTAAAGAAGGAATACCTGTTGGTATTATTAGCATCAAAAATAATGAAAACACATTATTGGGTAGATTTCTGAAAGATGGCTTTGCCCATGATGTTTGGGAGCTTAATTTTTGGGAAACCCCAGAAAAGGTAGAGAAATGGCACTTTAAAGATGGTAGACTCGCGCAGATTTTAATTGGAGACAACCAGCAAGTAAATACACTAGAGGTATATAAAGATAAGATCCAACAAGTAAAAGTCATTCATCTGGATAATCGCTATTTACAAATTCTTGGTCTTCAAAACCTATATGATAGCAGCGTTTATGCTAAAATGGGAGGTCAAATACCTTCTTTGATTAGAATGCATTCTTTTTATAATCAAAGGGTTATCAGCATCTTCACAAATTTAAAGCACCTGATGAATGAAGCATCTATGCCTCTGTTACAAGTAAAGGTAGCTCATTACCCCTTAAATCAGGAAGAAAGGGACCAGGTGACCAAGCTAAAATCAGACTATCAAAACATTACCTCAATCAGTAAGTCTCTTCTTAAAAATACCAAACTTAACATTCTAAAATATGCCAATGAAGAAGTGATGTTCTTATTGTCGGCAGTAAGGGAAATTACCCAAAAGCAACTTACTCCCATAAAAAAGGTAGTAGAATATGATCTAAAGGGGATACTTGATTTCTGGCCACGCAATAATATGCAACAACAATTAGGAATCAATGAAAAACGCTCACCAGCCATAGAAGTAACTTATCCAGACTCAACAGGAACAAGAACATTTACTGGTCCTCAACCTGAGTTGCTTCAAACTGATCAATCAGGTTTTGCTTATTTATCCCGCCTTTCAAAGTATTTGTTATTGTGTATCAACTCTATTGCAGAGAAATTAAATCAAGAACTTAAAGACAAAAAAATACAGCAAGAGTTGGATAAGCTTGAGATCATATTGCTTGGCCAAATCAATCAATTAGATAAGTTATTAGATTCTGTTCAGAGCCAATTACCTCAAAAGCTTCACTCAACCATACAAGCACTTCACTTCACTGCCAACAACGAGCTGAAAGAATATTCCAACAATAAAGCTTTAGCTTCAAAACCAGATCAGGCAAAAGCATTAATCCAATGTTTTAAAAACCTACAGGCTTTGGCAATTAGTCTCTCTCAGTTACCTGATCGTTGGGCCAAAATAAAAAAATTGTATACCAAACAAGTCTGGAACCCTTTTACGGCCACTATTATGAACGACCAAATAAAGGACAGGCTTACCAAAGCTTATCAGGAGTTACTCATTCCCTCTATTTTAAAAAGTATAACAACAGATTTGAAGTGCGCAAACGCTGAGAAGCACCAAAAAACCCTGGATATGCTATACAAAAAAATGAAGGAATTACGAAAGCAAAATACATCCAAGTTAGAACGAAAACTCAAAAGGGAAAATAACCCCACAATAGTTATGGAACTATTTGGGATTTCAATATGAATGATTTCCAAAGAGAAATTTACCGAATGCTCTCCTTTTGTAAAGCATGACTTCTTCTTTGAGAGAAGTTTTTCACGAAAAAACAAAACCACATTACACATCGCTGAAAGCGAAAGTTTATTGAAAGTCAAAGTTCTAAAAAGATGAAACTCTATACCCGAATTAATATAATGCTTATTGCTTCTTGTGTACTTTTTCTCACAATGACTACCTACGCACAACAAACAGAAGTTCCTGAAAAACGTAAGCTCAAATCTCCATTATCTCGTTTGTGGATCAACACTTATGGTAATGTTCGCCTTAGTAAAAAGTTTTTTTGGGTTGCTCAAACTCACTTCCGTTTTCAGGAGAGTAGCTCCACAAAATTTGCGGGACAAGTTGCTCAGGTTTACAACCGTCATGCCCTTAGTTATTTCTACTCGAAAAAGTTTAGAGTAAGCCTGGGAGGTGTATTGCGGTTAAACTTCAATACTGATGACATTCCAGCTGAGGAACAAGCAATGGTACCAGAATGGCGTATATGGCACGAATATCTATTTGCCTTACCACTTTCTCGCTTGATGGTTTATCATCGTCTTCGTGTAGAGCATCGCTGGACCAGAAAATTCCAGAAGGACAGTCCATTTATATTCAGAAATAGATGGCGATATATGTTTAATGTCAAAATCCCGATTAACAAGCCAAAACTAGCTCCTGGAGCTTTTTATATCGCACCTGAAGCAGAACTGATTATGCAAAGTGGAAAGTCCATTATCGAAAGCCCTATGGAGGACTTACGATTACACACTTCTTTTGGGTATATCCTTAAACCACAACTAACTGTAGCAGCTGGACTGATGTATTCTACTGGTCAGGAGCTTACAGATGGAGCCCTCTATAACCAAAAATGGACTCTCCGATTACACGTATATTTTTCACCTGATTTTAGAAAACTAGAAAATAGGCTACCAGCAGTAAACTAACCCTACCTGTATAGTATATTTTTCAATAATAAACTTTAGTATGAAGAAGTTAAGTAAGACTATTATTTTTTCCCTGCTATTGCTGATAAGTATTTCTTTTTCCATTTTTTTATTTATCCAGGTAAGAAACTTAAAAAGTAAGCTCAATTCCTCCCAGAAAAAACAAGTAAAGACAGACACGCATCACAATAGTAGTTCTTTACTTGATCATTACTTGGCAGTTGACACCTTGCTTGCAAAAGGAAAATATAATGAAGCCCAAATGGCTTATAAAAAACTATTAGATAAGTTTCCTAATAACCAGGAGTTAACCCAGTCAATTCAACTAAGAATCCAGAACTTTATAAAACTTGATGAGATGCAAAAGAAATTGAGTATTTATGAAGAAAAAGATGCTTTTCGAGAATTGTCTTCAAAAATGCGACAAATAGATTCTATCTCTAAAAAACTAGCTACTGTCGAACAAACCTATGACAACCAGTTAGACTCCTTAAACTTTGCCCTTAAAAAGGCGAAAGTATTGACCGAAAGCCTTAAACGCCAATTAATCAACAAGCGATCCAGTGACTACTTAAGTTTTACCAACAAAAAAGGAGTTAAAGTGTATTATGTTGGAAATGTAAAAGACAAAAAGGCGAATGGGCAGGGTGTAGGATTATATAAAAATGGTAGTCGATATGAAGGCACTTGGAAAAACAACATGCATCACGGTGTAGGAACACTTTACTGGCCTGATGGCGAATATTATGAAGGAAGTTTTCAGCTAGATCAGCGTCAAGGGCTGGGAACTTACCACTGGCCTAGCGGAGATAGATTTGTAGGTGAATGGAAAGAAGATAAAAGAAACGGCTTGGGGACTTTTTACAAAAAGAATGGAAAAGTAGTAGCAAAAGGTATTTGGAAGAATAATAAATTCATGCGAAAGCAAAACTAAGTTTGTTACAAAAAAGCTTAGACCTAGAAATTAAACAACACTGATGACTAAATTAAAGAGAAGGATTAATTTACCTAAACGCTCATTAATCATCAGTGTTTAATATTTTCAAATTTTATAACAAGCTTATTCGTCCTTAAGAACTTTCACTGGATTCACCGAAGCAGCTCGTAATGCTTGCCAGCTTATGGTTAAAACCGCAATACCCAAGGCTCCCAGAGCAACCAAAACAAATACGCTCCAGTGAATGGTTGTTTGATAAGCAAACCCCTGTAACCATTGCTTCATCGCATAATACCCTACCGGGAATGCAATCACCCCTGCAATACCAATTAACCCTACAAAACTTCTGGTAATCAGCCAAATAATATTGAATGCTGAGGCTCCTAGTACTTTACGAATACCCATTTCTTTGGTGCGTTGTTGTACCATAAATGCAGCCAGGCCTAATAGTCCTAAACAAGCAATAAAAATGGCCATACTCGAAAAAATGAAGAATACCTTACCTTGACGTTCGTCTTTGCGGTATTGCCGGTCAAAGTATTGATCTAAGAACTGTGCTCGCAATGCATTTTTTTTCTCGTACCTAGTGTGTAATTTTTTCACTAAAGCCATGGTACTTTTCAGCGCATTTCCTTTGGCTTTGATATACAAATGCTGTGGGGTACTGTTATTCAAGAATAACACCATCGGATTGACTGCTACATGCAACGAACGCTGATGAAAATCTTTTACCACACCCAATATTTTGTAAGGCTTGTCACTACCACTCCACATCATTTTCACTTTAGTTATATCCCTTGCATCTATCTTTTTGGCCATGGTTTCATTGATAATTATATATCGACTTGCATCGCTTTTGTACTGTTTAGCAAACCACCTTCCTTCTTTTAGTGTTAGCTGAAGCGTTTTCTGATAATCCTCATCTACCGATATTACCTGAGTCTGGATATCTTTCTTTCCCTGTTTGTCATCAAAAAACGACATGCTGGTACTGGCTACATCCTGGCGCCCCAAAGAAGTACTCGTAACTGCTACTTGTAAGACATCCGTATTCTGTAGTAGTGTTTGTTTCAATTCAGGTGCTTTCTTAGCCAAACTGCTGGGTAATGCAAAATCAATCACTTGTGCCTTGTTAAAACCTAGGTCTTGCTTCCGCATAAAATTGAGTTGTTGATACACCACCAAGGTTCCAACAATGAACACTATAGAAATAGAGAATTGAAAAACAACCAAGGTTTTGCGTAATCTGGCGCTTCCTGGTTGACGCAACATTTTTCCTTTGAGTACTTGTACTGGGCGAAACGAAGACAATACAAAAGCTGGATAAAAACCGCTCAGAAGTCCCATAAACAACATAAAGCTCAACAAAATAACCCAAAACTGCCCGCTTTGATAATTGATGAATAAGTCTTTCACGATTAACCCATTGAATGTAGGCAGAAGCAGTTCGGCCAAACTAAGGCTTAATATCAATGCCGCAATCACCATCAAAAACGATTCGGCCAAAAACTGCCCAACTAATTGAGAACGATACGACCCCATAACCTTGCGAATCCCTACCTCTTTGGCACGATGCAAAGAACGTGAAGTAGCCAAATTGATATAATTAATAGCCGCAATCAACAATACAAATATAATGATGAGTATAAGCGCATATACTTGTTTAATATTGCCTCGGTGCTGTTCACCCGCCATATCTCTCGAGTGCAAATGAATCTCTTCTAACGGCTGTAAATAAGCCTGTACTTTGACCTTTTTGTCCTTCACCGCTACTTTATGAAACCAACGCGCAGTTTTATCGGCCAATTGGGCTACCGATGTTTGTTTCTTTAATAGCAGATAAGTTGTACAGTTACCATAGCTATTCCATTTGTCTAGGGTAGCTTCATCTTTATCTAATGTAGCAATTGAGACAAATGCGTTGACTCTAAGGTGAGAGTTTTTGGTTGGGTTAGCAATTACCCCAGTTACTTTCACTGTATGCCGATCATTCAAAAGGAAAGTTTTTCCGACCACTCCTTTACTCTTACCAAAAATTTTTTGTGCAATCTTTTCGGTCAAAACGATTTGATCTGGATTTTTCAAGGCACTGGCAGCATTTCCTTCTCTGAATTCATAATCAAAAAACTGAAAACAGGTACTATCTACATATTTAAAGCTGTAAAAGTTAAAAAACTTTTTATTATACTCTATCAATTGCCTTCCTTTTGACTGTACTCGTAATACTTGGTCAACTTCGGGGAAGTTCTTTTTCACAGCCCAGGCTAGTTTCCCAGGACTGTTAGTTGCATGCTCTACTTGTCCACCAAAATTCCAGCGAGTAGTATACCGATAAATGTGGTCACTTTGGGTATGATGCTGATCGTAGCTCATTTCGTCTTGTACCTGTAAATACAAGAGTAATGCACAGGTAATCCCTACAGAAAGTCCTAAGAGGTTAATCAGACTGTAGACTTTATTCCGAAAGAGGTTTCTAAAAGCTGTTTTTAAGTAATTTTTAAACATGGTTTGATGGTTTTTAATCGTCAGTCAACTGCTCACAGTCAACAGTTTTATAATAATGGTTATATGTATTATCGTTTAGGTCAGGCAAAAGCAATGCCTTCAAGGTTAAATCATTGATTAACAGCTTATTATAAAAAAACCATTTTGGATAGTGTGCAAAAACGTGACAATGGAGTGTTCAGAAATGTACTAAAGAACAAATTCCCTTTATGTCATTTAAACACAAAGGGAATTTGTTAGCTATAAACCAATAAAGAGCATTTATTTGCTACGCACTTCTCGGAACAAATCCATCAGGCGTTCATTGGGTTCTTGTTCGTTGTTACGTGATTTGAAATAATCGCGAAATAAATCATCAATATGTTTACTCGTATCTATGCTAGCCGCTTTATCCGATAGACTACTGGTTTTAGTTTTCACCTCTGGAATTATCGCAATAATACCAGGATGTTGCTCATTCAGCGACTTTCGTTCTTTGGCTGTCAAATAATGATCGGTAACAATGGTAATCTCAATCAATGCATTTTGGTTTTCCTTTAACCAATCTAAGGCTTTATCTATTGATTCGAAACGCCCTCTTAATAATCGTTTGCCTTTTTGTAGTTCTCTGGGAGTCAATTTTACTTCTTTACCAGCTTCTGCCTCTACTAGTACTACATATTTGCTTTGATTGGCTTCGGCAAAACTGTAAGCCAAAGGACTACTACTATATACCACAGGACAAGGCCCACCCGAAAGATTTTGGTAACGGTGTAAATGTCCCAAAGCTACATATTGTAGTTGTTTAGGTATTTGTTCAGTATATATTGCCTGGGCACCTCCTATATGTAGAATAGATTTTTCTGAGTCATCTTCTAGTGGTTGTGTCTCGCCCTTTTTCATCATAAACAAGTGAGCCACCATCATATTGATGCCTTTATCGTCACAGTGAGCATCGGCCAAATGTTGCCATTTTTGCTGAAGCAAATCTCGTAAATTCTCTTCTCTATCGCTTAATCCTAAATAAGTTTTTAAACGTAGTTCGTTGGCATAAGGCGTTAAAATCAACCGCAAAGTCTCGTCTTGGCCTGGTACTTTAAGTTCCAGAAATCCAGGCTCCGATTTGGTCACTTCAAGCCCCGTATCTAAACGAAACGGACTGACCATAGAATGAGGATACCCTAGTAAAATAATTCCACACTCCCTAGCCAATGGATCTGGCGCCTCAATACGGTCTGGCGAATCGTGATTACCTGCAATAGCAATCACTGGTCGTTCTCCGTTTCGGGAAATTCGTTTTAAAGTCTTATAAAAAAGTGTGATAGCTTCATTGGTTGGATTAAATGTATCGTATAAATCACCGGCTACAATGACTACATCAATATCCTCTTTATCAGCAATTTCACATATTTCATTGAGTACTTCTATCTGCTCAGGTAGACGAGCGTGGGTTTCTAGCTTTTTACCCAAGTGCCAATCTGCGGTGTGTAGTATTTTCATTCGATCCTGGTGATTAATTAGTTTTTGATGGTGTATATAGACTATTTATTTAAAGCTATCTATATTTTTTTCGGAAGCTAAAAAAGTGCAAGATTTTCTTAAAGGTTTTGAAGTAAAGCGTGATGAACAGAATAAAGGTCATAAACCAAATCATCCCTACATTGAACCAAAGTGTATCTATATAAAAACCTAAGAAATGTTTGCGAGGTGCATAAAAATGGGTACGGAAATCTAAAGCATGGCTTAACTCATCTGGATCTTGAAAAATAGGATACATTTTCTGGATCAATCTACCATTGGCTTCCACAATATTGGGCGACTCTAAGCTTTTATTTTTGACTAAATCAGCTACTTTCTTATTGTGGTATTTATTCATTTTTTGCTGATATAGCTCCCGCCCCTTTTTAGTTTTGGTTTGGGCACTCTCTATTTTACCTTTAGCCTTAAATGCTGCCTTAAACACATTTCTATAATGCGTTGTAAGTCTTTTCAAATATGTTTTTGCTGCTTCTCCTACTTTATAATCAAAACCTTCATAGTTTAACTCACTGTATTCAGGTAATCGTATCCCTTTTACTTTTTTGAGTTCTTTACCAATTTCATTTTGTAAAACTTTTAAATCATTCTGCACCTTAACTCTACTCTTTGTATCGGTATCCTTAATATGCAGCATACAGTAATCGAGCTTAGTTTTAAGCTCAGGAAGCAAATAATCCTTTTTGAATTCAGCTATTCCCATTTGCTTGTCATAAGAATAGAACCCTCTTTCGTAAGGGTTATCCTTAAACTGACTCACTGCTAATGCTTCAAAAGACCAGCGAGATACCATAAGCTCACTAATCAATGGCACATTGTTCTCTGATCCTAATCGTGGATTTACATGCTCAAACTTAAATACAATTCCTCCCAAGATTAATTGAGGAATAAGCAATAGAGGAATTATAATGTAAATAGTAATTACCGAATTAAAGGTACGAGAAATATTCAACCCCATCATGTTGGCGTTACAAGCAATAGAAAATAACACCAGCCAATAGGCAAAAGTCATCCCTTTGATACCTAAAATCAAGCTACCTACCAATACAAAGCTGAGGGTTTGATAAGCAGAAAACGAAAACAGAATAAATATTTTAGAGAAAAGATAACTCCCATGGCTCAAATGCAGAAAACGCTCCCGTTTGAGTATTCGGGCATCTTTGATAATCTCTTCTGCACTAATGGTAAGCCCTATAAAAAGTGCCACAATAATACTGGTGAAGATAAAAGCAGGGATGTTCATGTTTTCGCTAAACAAGTACGTCCCTTCCCCAGTAACGTGGTCTACTTTGTAATATCGTACAATATAAGCAAGCAACACTGCCAATAATGGAGCCTCTAATAGGCCAATGGCCATATATTGGGCATTACTTAATTTGGCTAGTATATCTCGAAAACTAAAGATCAAAAACTGACGAAAACGTGAAGGCAGGCTCAAAGTACTTTTAGGTGGCTCTTTGAGCATTTCTACCTTAGGAGTAGGTATTCGCTCCTTAAAATACTTATGCCATTGTGTAGGTGATACTTTTCGCTGATCAGTGTAACGACCGTATTCGTCTACCACCTTGGTTTCGATAATATTAAATATCTGCTCGGGGTTTACATTTCCACAGGTGGGACAGACCCCCTGTGCACTGTTAATCAAGTTTTCCAGATCCTTGAAGTAAGTAACTGCCTCGATAGGGTTACCATAGTATATCTGATACCCACCCACATCCAAAATGATGAGCTTATCAAACATTTTGAAAATGTCAGATGATGGTTGGTGAATTACCACAAAAATAAGCTTTCCTTTAAGCGATAATTCTTTCAACAAATCCAAAATATTCTCCGAATCATTGGACGAAAGTCCAGAAGTAGGTTCATCAATAAATAGCACTGATGGCTCTCGTAAAAGTTCTAACCCAATATTGAGACGCTTACGCTGCCCTCCACTAATGATTTTTTGCATGGCGTTGCCCACTTTTAGGTTTTTCACCTCAAGCAGCCCCAGGCTCGCCAGGGTTTTCAACACCAATTCATTAATTTTTTCTTCTGAATAATCGCCAAAACAGAGCTTGGCAGCATAATAAAGGTTTTGATAAACCGTGAGTTCATCTATGAGTAAGTCATCTTGGGGAACATAACCAATCACTCCCCTGACTTTATCTTTTTCATCATTGTTATGAATATCTACCCCGTTAATCAATACTTTTCCTCCCAAAGGTGTTTCATTACCATTAAGTACATTAATCAAGGTAGATTTACCAGAACCACTGGCCCCCATAATTCCTATCAACTTACCCGATTCTTCAGTTACGTTGATATCTCGTAAACCAATCTTTCCTCCCCGAAAGGTATAATACACGTGAGAAGCCTCAAAGGTAATACGAGAATGATTTTGCTCCTGTAGAAAATTACTTACTACATCGCTGTAATAAATGGGGTCAATAAGATCGGCTCTGATAGAGGAACCGTTGGAGAAGGTGTAGATGTGACGATCTTTGAGTAAAAAGCCATTTAGGTAGGTATCAGTTTCCCCTGCAAAGTATTTGAGCATGTACATTTCTACACTAGGAATCCGAAGAATCCCTACTGAGGATTTAAAGTTTTCCCGATGTACGTGCTTGATTTTATTATCAAACTTTTGATTACTAATAATCAAAATATTTTGTAAGCCTAGCGTGAGCGCGTCGTCATCTACTACAAAAGCCTTGATAATACTGTATTCATGTTCATCAATATTAAAGGCAATCGCTACGTCGTCAACGAAGTTACTTTCATCATTGTGCAAGTTTCCGTCTGAGTTTACCAACTCAAGCAAGTGAAACAATACAATAATTTTTTGTTTTTGATTCAGTTCTTCATTAATCCGCTTACATATATTCATTGTTTGAATATGCCCGCCTAAAGCAATTTCTGCATATTCATTAAACAGTTGAATGAAGGCATCTTTGGCCTCAGCACTCAATTGCTCTGATATAAAATCTGTTATTACTCTTTTCTCCGAAGCCGATATTGTTCCATCAACACTTGCAGATATTGCCATCAATTGGATGATTGACTTCAGAACAGGTTCACTCATAGTTAAAAAAAATTATACCTTATCTAAGTAACAAAACCTAGACAAGTAAAGACGCATATTACTCAAATTTATTTATGTGATATTGTAAAAATAGCAAAAACCCTGAATAAATAGGAAGCCAAACTCTATTTTTCAACTTTTCACTTTCACAGGCTTCAACGATCGTCTTATTTTTGCTTTACATATCGTTACTACAACAAAAAAAGCATTGACCAATAGGTCAATGCTTCTAACATAATCTTTTTAAAGAATGTTTAGTTCACCAAGTTTGTTCTAATAGCATTAACTTTCTTAGTGATTCCTTTCAAAGTCTCATCAGACAAAATCAAATCACCTTGATTCTTTTTGATTTTATCTTCAATCTTTAAAGCTTCATACATTTTATAAAGCTCTTCCAAGTCGGTAATCAACTTGTTTACTTCTTCTGGCTTATCATTCAAAGACTTCAGAGCTTTAATCAATTCTCCTAAAGGCTCTTTTTGATTCAGTATTTGTCTTACCAAAGGAATCAAAATTTGCACACGTGCATCTTCAGGCAATAAATCTTTTGGATAATTGGCTACCAATTCGGTAGAAATGAACAAGCCTTCTAAGAAAGTTCCAGTAAAGATCAAAGCAGCAATGTCATTACGCTCGTCATTTTTCAGGTAATCATCTGACTTTTTCATAGCCTCGTTGATGATATTAGTCAAAGAGTCTACGCTAGACAGGTTATCCTGGAAACGCTTCACAGTTTTAGCATCAAAAGCATTGGCTACTCCAAGTTTCTCTGCCAATCCCTTGATAGAGTTCAGATAATCAACACCATTTTGAAGTTTTTCATAAGTAACAACATATCCCAAATCGGTTGCGTAAATTCCTAGATTTACTGCTGCGGTGGTGTTGTTAGTCTTGTATTTGTCACTTGACTCAGGTGGGTTAGGTAACTTTTCGTCAAAATCAGCCCCAGTTCCTTTGATAATGTATGGTATTTCAGAAGGCTTAGGAATTTTAGTTAAGACTTTCTTGTTTGCGTCTGCAGTTTCATCCACAATCGTTTTAGACGTATCTGTACCTGTTGCAGTGCTATCATTTTTATTTTCTCCCCCAGAGCCACCACAAGCCGATAGAGTAATTGTGGTGATTACCAGTAAGTATTTAGCTTTAAATAGTAGTTGTTTCAAATTCATAAGTCTAAGCCATTAAGAATTAAGATTACAATATGATTAAACAAACATAAAAAATAATCATGAATGATAAATCATCCATTTATAAGATTTTTTTAGGATAGTCACCCTTGTTAAGTGAAAAATGAAAAGTGAAAAGTATAAAATGTAAAATAAAAAATGGCTCAAGCCCCTGTCAAAGACTAGAAACCCATTAGCAAGCCCCTATTTATTCTCATATTTGCAAAAAACAATGCCCAACTTATCACTATAAATCTCTATCCAGAACTATACTGCTACTGGCAATTTAATCAACGGATGGTATTGGTAGTCTAAAATTTGAATATCATCATAGGTAAATTCAAATATATCCTTGATGTTTTTATTCAATTCCAACCGTGGTAACGAATAAGGTGTACGAGTAATTTGCTCTCGGAGGGCCTCTTCGTGATTTGAGTAAATATGCGCATCACCAAATGTATGTACAAATTCTCCAACCTCTAGATCTGTCACTTGAGCAATCATTGCCAATAATAAAGCATAAGAAGCAATATTGAAAGGCACTCCCAAACCAATATCGGCACTACGCTGGTATAACTGACAAGATAATTTACCATTGGCCACATAAAACTGAAACATTGTATGACAAGGAGGCAAAGCCATTTTGTCTATTTCGCCCACATTCCAGGCACTCACAATCAAGCGACGAGAATCTGGGCTTTTTTTGATTTGCTCAATTAGGTTGGAAATCTGGTCTACGGTTTCGCCATCACCAGTTCTCCAGCTACGCCACTGCGCTCCATATACCGATCCCAGGTTACCGTTTTCATCAGCCCATTCATCCCAAATAGTTACTCCATTTTCCTGTAAATAGCGAATATTGGTATCTCCTTTTAAGAACCACAACAATTCGTGAATAATAGATCTTAAATGAATCTTTTTAGT
The DNA here is from genome assembly GCA_001890965.1 of marine bacterium AO1-C. GTDB lineage: Bacteria > Bacteroidota > Bacteroidia > Cytophagales > Microscillaceae > Microscilla. The sequence goes on from MLAY01000014.1 coordinate 67,793, forward strand.
AGTTACCAATGGAAAGCCTTCTGATAAATCAAAACGCATTTGATAACCAAATACACTTAAAGTTCCTGTGCCTGTACGATCGCCTTTTCGCACGCCATTTTCCAATACGTGCTTTACTAAATCTGTATATTGTTGCATTACTATTTGTTTCTGATTTTATAAGAATGACAAAGGTCGTAAAAATTGGGGAAAGTATTTTAAGTCAGACAAGGTTCATTAAGCTTGTCTCTAAAACGATCAAATGTAATACCCAAAAGAATTGTTTGGGGAAAAGCTGTAAGTAAAAAGCTTATGAGAAAGAAGTCTACTTGCGAGTCATTTCTTACGAAAAGTATTATGATAAAAACCAGATAAGTGAGAGGCAAACAAAACCAAGTCACCAAACTTAAAGCTAGTCGTTGCTTAACAAAAGAAAATTGATTCAAGAACATAGGCAGGGCCAAAGCAATACTTATGATCAAACTTATTAATACTGATAAAATATTCATGAATATAGCTGTTTCTGGCGGGAACCACTCGCTCTTGTAATCATAGCCATCTACAAACGAAATAATTATACCTATAATCAAGAGAACCCACGAAGGGTATATAATTGTATTTCTAAAATACTTAAACATTGTTATCAGTTTGATTCTTACCTAAAAATAGCTTTTTCGTCTCTACAAAAGTCTAAAAAAATGTTAAAAAGCTTATTCTACATCTAATAATCCTGCTTTATGGCAACTCTAACCCAATTATCTTTTGTACAGATAACAGAACTAAAGTACTTCTCACTGCTTTTATATAGAACATAAATCAATCAACAATGAAAAAACAATTGCTATTCATTGCCATTTTACTTGCCTCAGGTCTCACACTGGGGGTTGTACTAGGCAATAACCTTACACAAAGTACCCACGCAAAAAATAATTGTGAAGCTCCTTTTATCCCCTCTTTTGAGGATCAAGCCGTAAGCGTAAGCTATACCTCCCCCACTAAAGATACTGTAGAACTTGGCAAGGTAGCCTGGATTCGTAATTATGAGGCGGCTGTACGGTTGGCCAAAAAACAAGGAAAACCCATCTTTATTCTCTTTCAAGAGGTTCCAGGGTGCCTGAATTGCAAGCGCTTTGGCCGGGAAGTAATGAGTAACCCTTTAGTAGTTGATGTAATCGAAAATGAGTTTGTGCCTTTGTGTGTGTTTAATAACAAAGGTGGATTGGATGCCAGAACCCTGAAAAAATTTGGTGAACCTTCCTGGAATAACCCAGTGGTTCGTATTATTAATCCTGCCGGAAAGGATATTACCCGACGTATGGGTAGCTTTCATCCCAAGCAAGTAGTCAATGGAATTGTAGATGCACTCCAAAAGTCTGATAAAAAAATCCCAGCATATTTTAAATTGTTGCAAAAGCAGGTAAACGCTCAATATGGCTCTACCGAAAAAGCCGTATTCCCTATGTACTGTTTCTGGTCGGGCGAGTTAAAACTTGGGCAAATCAAAGGAGTGGTGAATACCAAGCCAGGCTTTATGAATGGCCGCGAAGTAGTAGAAGTACAATTTGATAAACAACAAACGTCGTTTAAAGACTTGCTCAAAACTGCTAAAAAATATCAAGCCATTGAAGGAGCTTTTGTCAATAGTGAACAACAGAAGAATGTTGCGAAAAAAGAATTTAACGCAGTTCGCAAGGCTGGTCGTTTTCGTTTAGATGGTGAACCCAAATACTACATGTCCAAAACCTCTTATAAGCATTTACCTATGCTACCTCTACAACGCATTAAGGTGAATCTGGCTCTGTATGCTCAACAAAACCCTCAAAAGTTCTTAAGTCCTTCGCAAGTTCGCTTGTATAAGCAAATCCAACAAAGTAAGATCAAGTTAGCGGATTATTCAGTTTCAGAAAGCATTATAGATGATTGGGAAGAAGTAGAAAAAAAATTAAAAAACTAATGAATTTATAATCCCCTTTCTGGGGATTTTTTATTTAGAAACCATTTCAACTTCAACCGCATTTTGTTCGTTTATTTGAATAAACCAACGTAGTAAAAATTCCATGTTCAAAAAGAAACCTACCAAAGCAGTGAGTCGTGCCTTACTCAAAAAAGCAGTAGATCATAAAAGCTGGGATTTATTAGATAAACTACTGGAAATTGATGCTACCCATATCAATGACAATTCTTATTATACAGATACCTGGGGAGAATGGTGGGGATTGTTGCTCGAGTGTGTAAGACATAACCATGTAAATGGAGTGAAGGTATTACTAAAACACGGAGCAAATAAAAAAGTAGGTAACTGGGGAGATTGCCTTCCATACACTCCATTGGAATATGCCCAAGAACACAAATTAACCGAAATCATTCAACTGTTGAGTAGTCATCAATCACCCACTTATACACGACAAACTGAGCCCGAATTACCTGAACTAAATGATTATGATAAAAAAGTAAATCGTCAGGGAGAAATCAGAGACGACACGGGAATGGTCTTCCAAATTCCTGACGATGACGATTAACTTATGGTATTTTTATAGTTCAATTACCATTCACTAATTTTTCCATTATACCACAAATGCCCACTTTTAGTATTCTTTTCAAATAAGTTAATGATCTGTTTGCCTACTTCTTGTGGTTTCACTGGTGCTCCTCCCCCACCCATATCGGTTTGCACCCAACCTGGGTTTACCGCCGAAACTACGATTTTACGACTTTCTAACCTTTTGGCCAATAGCTTGGTATACATATTCAGAACTGTCTTAGACATTTTATAATGAGGTACCATAGCATTAAAACCACTTTCCGAGAAAGTACCCCAACCTGAACTTAAATTAATGATCCGGCTTCCTGTATTTAGCAAAGGCAACAAGTGTTCAGTTAAATCAATGGTTCCAAATACATTCACTTCAAAAGTTTGCCTAAGTTGTTGTAAATCCACTTCAGTTCTGCTCCAATCTTCTAACAAGATAGCCGCATTGTTGATGATTCCATCTATGGAGTAATTTTTTATAGCATCACAAAATGTTGTGACTGATTCAGGGTCGTTTAACCGTAAGGGAAAACACTCAAAATTGGCTTCATTTAGCATACTAGTGCCTGAGGTGGAGGTACCCAATACTTTGTATCCTTTTGCCAAAAACGCTTGTGCTATTGCCAATCCAATTCCACGACTACTCCCTGTAACGATGATATTTTTCATTAAAAGATATTCAAAAGTTTATAAAGACTTAATCATATGCTGTACATTAGAATTGCTACCACTATAACTCACAACCCTTACATCTAAAGGTGCATTTTCAAATCGTTTCAGGGCCATTTTCATTGCTGAAACAATCCAACTTGTCTCATTGCCAAACACTCCCCCTCCTACCATCGTTAAAAATACCTTATTGCTTCCAGTATTCTCTAGATTCACCAACGCTGCCGACAAAGTAGCTTCATAAGTGGCTTCTAATACTACTCTGGCAAAAGCTTCCCATTCAGCTGGATTGATCATAGAATAAGCTACTGGTAACGCAGAGCAATAAGCTTGTGATACTCTGTGCCTTCTTTCACTAATTGTCACCTCGGTATCCCATTGTAAACCTATTCTTAGCTTGCCTTTTAATATTTCGCGTTCTGCTTCAGTCATGGCTTCTATCTGATTGGCAATATTTCGCAATCCATCCTTATTAGCAAGCGCATAGCCATTTCTCATTCGCCACAAGCCCTGCCTCTTATTATTCAAAGCTTCACCAATATCTTCTAAACAATCAATCTGATTATGAGCGGTTTGGCCAACTTTGCCGTTTACTTCTGCAAAATAATTTCTATAAATAGTTCCAGCTCCACAAGCAATCGCACAAGCAGGCCCTTGGGTGTAGTCATGAGCATAAATATTTACCCCTCGTTCAGGAGTTACATCTGGCCCAACCATTTCCAGTAAATTAAACTGAGACGCTGCTTGAAACAAAGCCCCAGCATTTTCTTCTGCTTTATGAAAGTTTTGTACATTACCCACTACTTCTGACACCACCATCTTGCCCTTGTGCTTTGCTTCAAGCGCCGTAACTTGTTTTCTAAGCTCCCCAAGTAAAGGAGTCTCTAAACGTCCAAAATGATAACTTTTACCATTGGCTAAAGAACGTAACTGTTCACCTTCTACTTTCAAGTTTTCTTTTACTTGCTCATAAGATTCTTCTCTAAATCCAGTCAGTCGTTCGAACCACATAATTTTTCTGTTTTGTATTAGAAATGCCTTGTCAAATTCATCAATCAATTCTTTTATCTGATCCTGATCATATTTACGTGAAAAATGTACTGGAATAGCTTCCATTACCTTTGCTGCCTGCATTACTTTGCCAGACATTCGTGAATAACTATGAAAATTTGTTTCAGCTTGTGCCTTATCTTCTTCCTTGTAAAAACATTCAATATACACCTTATCACAAGCGTTAAAATGAGTTGTAATTTTTGCGTGGTTATCCTCATTAGCCGCATGGTCCATAATTATCCCCAAAGAATCGCCCTTTTTTATATGCAACAAGTGAAATAAATCTTTTGCCTGAAAATCTTTACCGTCTATAGAGATAATTGCTTCTCCTGACTCCTTTTCGAACGCTTTTTTAAGGTCATTCACCCATTTGCCCCCTCTAAAACCACTTGCTTGTATATCTATCTTAATGGTATCCTTTTCTTGAAATTTGAACGCAAGAGTAGGAATCTTATGATCCAAGGCAACCCAGGAGACATCAAAAGAAGAGTCCTTAAACACTATTGTCCCAGCCATCCCAGGTAGTGGCTTCAAATCCCAAATAGGTGGCTCCACTTCATAAACTTTCGTTTCATTTACATCAATTACCTCTCGTATCTCATAGGTAATAGAACCTTTTTCTATCAAATTCCAGGTATAACTTCTCAGTTTAGCCTGTACTTGATGAGCAATTCCTTTTGGCCCAACAATAATTACTCTTCTTTGAATTCCAATCTGATGCCGAATAATTGCATCAAAGTTTACAAAATGATCTATATGCGTATGGCTTATAAATACAGCATTGGTATTTTGGACTTCTTTTACTGTAAGTTTACTAGCATCACCACATTCACATATGTAGTTCCAGGAATGATTCTCAGGTTTTACAATAATGCATATATCCTCATTTGGTAAACTTTTTAATTCACTGTTAAACATATCTATTTTTTTTCTAAGCTTTTCTTAAGCTCCGTTAGGTAATTTTCATACTTGTTCAGTTCAGGATTTGCCTGCTGTTTGGCAATTTCTACCGCCTTTTCATAAGCCTGTAATGCTTCACTGGACATTTTCGTTGCCTTAAAGGCATGTCCAAGATAAACATAGGGTGTTGCCAAATTAGGATATAGCACTTTCCAATATTTAAATAACTCAATGGCTTCATCATTTCGCTTTTGACGCAAAAGTGCTCTCCCAATATTTTTAAAGCAACTCATACTATATAATCTATCCATCTTAGGATAAATGGTAAAGCCATATTTTTTAGATAAGTTTCCATAAAATTGCTGAATGTTACTCAACACATTGCCTTTTTGGTTCAAAAAATCTCTATAATCAACAATCCATTCTTCTTTGGGAAATATAAAATCCATTGCCGAAATAATTCCTGGCAACAATACATCTGTGTGCCCTTCACCAGCAATAATCTCAGCTTTTGCTCTTAAATTCTTTAGCACAGGTTTTACCAGTTTCCCATTAAAATAGTCTACGTTGGCCTTTATATGTGGCTGACTTTTTAAATCTCTACTTCCAGATACTACATACAAATAATGTTTTCCTGTACCTTTATCAAATACTTTACTTATTACATCGGTAAAGTTCTCCCCTTCTTTATACCCATCACCAATGATATTACCAGCAGCCAATGCCACATATGCCTGAAATAATTCACGTTTTTTACACAGTACATGCAATGTAAATATAGCTGCAGGTGAAAACCCTATTAAAGTCCTGAACTTTACAGTTCGATATTTTTTATCCAATAAAGGTAAAAGCTCCTTCTCAAAGAAACCCAATAATTCTTCCTGATGATCTCCATATCTGTATCTTCTTTTTCTAACATTGTCATAGAGGTTAGGAGCATAGTAACTTCTATGTTTCGCCCCTTTGGCAATGGACACAACAATAGATTCTGGCATTCTTGAGGTAGCACTTAGTTGATTTTCAATTGCCTGTATAGTAGGAAATATCAATTCATCATCTAATACAACAATCAAAGGATAGGACTTAGTAGATTGGCTGTAAAGCTTAGGCAAGTCAACCTTAATCATTCGCTCTTCATTTAATATTTTCGAATCAATTTTAAATGTTTCTATCTCGGTTGTTTGTGCCTGAACCATTACAGAAAGTAATGTCAAACAAAATAGAATAAGTTTTTTCATTGTCTAACGGTTAAATGGTTTATAAAAACTGGTTGGAATCACGTAAAAAAATCTCTTTCAACAAATAAAACTCAAAAATTTAGGCAAAAAAAAAGGATTAAACCACGGTTTAATCCTTCTAAAATTTTTGCCCTAAAAAGGGTAAAAGCAAACAAATACTTATTCCTTATCGTCTCCTTTGTTCTCTTCAGTTTTGCTCTCAGGAGCTTTTTCTTCCACTTTTGTATTTGTTTCAGGTGTGCTTTCAGCAGTAGTTTCTTTTTTCTTACCACCACCACCACGACGACTTCTACGTGTCTTAGGTTTCTTGCTCTTGGTTTCTGGCTGATAAGTTTCATTGTAATCAACCAATTCCATCAAGCACATCTCAGCATTATCTCCTAAACGGTTACCTAATTTGATAATGCGAGTGTAACCACCATTTCTTTGAGAAATCTTATCTGCTACTTCGTTGAATAGCTCTTTTACTGATTCCTTATTTTGCAAATAAGAAAAAACTACCCGGCGAGAGTGCATATTGTCATTCTTAGCCTTTGTTAAAAGAGGCTCTACATACTGACGTAAAGCTTTAGCCTTGGCAACAGTAGTTTTAATTCGTTTATGCAGAATCAAAGAAGACGCCATATTGGAAAGCATTGCTTTTCTGTGAGGAGCAGTTCTTCCCAAATGATTAAATCCCTTTTTATGTCTCATCTTTATTCTTCGTCAAGTTTATACTTCGATACGTCCATGCCAAACTGCAATCCCTTCTCAGCAACTAGTTGTTCCAACTCAGTAAGAGATTTCTTACCAAAGTTTCGGAATTTCATCATATCGGCAATGTCCAATTTCACTAAATCTCCTAATGTTCTAATATCCGCAGATTTCAAACAATTATATGCCCTTACCGAAAGATCTAAGTCGCTAATTGGAGTTTTAAGCAATTTACGCATATGCAAGAAATGCTCATCAACCTCCTGAACCTCCTCTTTCTTGGCAGTTTCAAGTATAATATTCTGATCAGAGAATAACATAAAGTGTTGAATCAAGATATTCGCTGCACCTTTCAATGCATCTTCTGGGTGGATAGAACCATCCGTTTGAATATCTAATAACAACTTCTCATAGTCAGTTCTCTGTTCAACCCTTGTATTTTCAACGGCGTAGCGTACATTTTTGATTGGAGTAAAAATCGCATCAATAGGAATATAACCTAAAGCTGAATCTGGCAATTTTTGATCCTCAGAAGAAACATACCCTCTTCCTTTCTCGATGTATAATTCTACTTCTAAGTCTACTGACTCATCCAAATTACAAATCACCAAGTCAGGATTCAATATCTCAAAAGAGTTTGTAAACTTTGCGATATCACCCGCTGTAAACGTCTCTTGATTACTTACATCCACTACAATTTTGGTCTCCAAGTTGTCCGTGTTACGCTTCTTGAAACGAACTTTTTTCAAGTTTAAGATAATCTCCGAAACATCTTGCATTACTCCTTTAATGGATGAAAACTCATGCTGTACTCCCGGAATTTTAATGCACGTAATCGCATAACCTTCTAGAGAAGAAAGTAATACTCTGCGAATGGCATTTCCGACAGTTACACCAAAACCAGGCTCTAATGGTTTGAACTCAAACATACCGTGGAAATCGGTAGTTTTATCCATTACAACTTTTTCTGGTATTTGAAAGGTTAATAATGACATGGTATGTCCTCCTGAATTTTATAAATGTTATGTAATCAAGGGTATAAAAGGCGAATAAAATCGCCTTAAAATGTTATTTAGAGTAAAGTTCAACAATTAGTTGTTCTTGAACCTTCTCCGGAATTTGATCACGCTCAGGGTAGCTCATAAATTTACCAGCTAATTGAGTATTATCCCACTCAAGCCAATTGAAGCGCTTGGTATTTGAAATCAAGCTTTCAGTAATTACTTCTAAAGACTTAGATTTTTCACGAACACCTACAATATCACCAGGTCTTAGTGAATAAGAAGGTATGTTGGCAACCTCACCATTTACGGTAATGTGCTTGTGAATAACCAATTGTCTGGCAGCTCGGCGAGTAGGAGCTATACCTAAACGATATACAGTATTATCTAAACGAGCCTCTAGCAATTTTAACAAGTTTTCACCTGTAATACCTTGCTTACGGGCAGCTTTATCAAACAAGTTGGCAAACTGACGCTCAAGTACACCATAGATGTATTTCACTTTTTGCTTGGCCTGTAGCTGAATTGCGTATTCAGACTGCTTTTTACGTCTGCCTTTTCCGTGTTGTCCTGGAGGATAAGCCTTCTTTTGTAGGGCCTTGCTTGGTCCCATAATAGGCTCTCCAAACTTTCTTGAAATCTTCGATTTTGGACCTCTATATCTAGCCATTTTCTACTCTTTTTTCTGTTCTATATAAGGTATACAAAACCTAATTAAACTCTTCTGCGTTTTGGAGGTCTACATCCATTGTGTGGCAATGGGGTTACATCTCTAATAGCAGTGATTTCAATACCAATATTTTGGATAGTTCTGATAGCAGACTCACGTCCTGAACCAGGGCCCTTAACAAACACTTCTGCTTTTCTCATACCCAAACTATGTGCAACTTCTGCACAGTTTTTAGCAGCAACCTGAGCAGCATAAGGAGTATTCTTCTTAGATCCTCGGAAGCCCATTTTACCAGCCGAAGCCCAAGAAATCACCTGTCCTGTTGAGTTGGTAATTGAAATAATAATATTGTTGAAAGAGGCTCTGATATGTACTTGTCCTACTGCCTCTACATTAACAACTCGCTTTTTAGCTTTGTCTTTTCTTTTCTGACTCATAACTCTTTTCTCTATAAACGACTTAGAAAAACAGTGCTAAACTAAATTACTTAGTCGCTTTTTTCTTATTGGCAACAGTCTTACGTTTACCTTTGCGAGTACGAGAGTTATTTTTAGTCCTTTGTCCTCGCAATGGAAGTCCTTTACGGTGGCGAATACCACGGTAACATCCAATATCCATCAATCGCTTGATGCTCAATTGCACTTCAGACTTCAGTGCACCTTCTACTTTATACTCAGTACTAATGATGCTACGAATCTTATTAGATTCTTCATCTGTCCAGTCTATAACGTTCTTGTTACGGTCAACCCCTGCTTTTTCCAAAATAGTACGAGCGGTGCTAAGACCAATACCGTAAATGTAAGTCAAACTGATCTCTCCCCTTTTTCTATCAGGGATGTCTACTCCTGCTAATCTAGCCATTACCCTTGTCGTTGTTTAAACCTCGGATTCTTTTTATTAATCACGTAAACTTTACCTTTGCGTCGGATAACCTTGCAATCGGCGCTACGCTTCTTTACAGATGCTTTAACTTTCATATCTCTATTTATTTATATCGATATACTATGCGCCCCTTACTCAAATCATAAGGCGACATCTCTAACTTTACTTTATCACCTGGCAAAATTTTGATATAATTCATTCTCATTTTACCAGATATATGGGCTATAACCTCGTGGCCATTTTGCAACTCAACACGAAACATCGCGTTAGAAAGGGCTTCAGTTATTGTACCGTCTTGTTCTATGGATGGTTGTTTTGCCATTGTTATATCTTGAAGACTTCTTCTATATATTCAAATGTTGTCAAAACATCAGCTTCTCCATTTTTTATTGCCACTGTATGCTCGTAATGAGCTGAGGGGCTATGGTCCGATGTTTTAATGGTCCAGCCATCTTTACTTTGAACCACATTTCGTTTACCTAAGTTTACCATAGGTTCAATAGCAATGACCAATCCTTCCTTGAGTTTTGCTCCTCTGCCTCTCTTTCCATAGTTAGGAACTTCAGGAGATTCGTGCAAAGAGCGGCCAACTCCGTGGCCCACTAACTCTCTTATTACTGAAAAGCCATACTTTTCAACATGCTTTTGAATTGAATAACTTACATCTCCTACTCGAGAGCCAGAAATAGCCTGCTTAATACCAATTTCCAACGATTCTTTAGTTACCTTTAGTAATTTCTGCACTTCAGGACTTACTTCACCAATTGGATAAGTATAAGCACTATCGCTGTGAAAACCATTCAAAAAAACTCCGCAATCAATTGAGACAATATCTCCTTCTTGCAATTCGTATTTATCAGGAATACCATGTACCACTGCATCATTGACTGAAATACACAAGGATGCAGGAAAACTATTGTACCCTTTAAATGATGGTTCTCCTTTATGATCTCTAATAAACTCTTCTGCTCTTTTGTCCAAAGCAATAGTAGTGACTCCAGGTTGAATCATTTTAGCTACCTCAGCGTGAGCTTTACCCAAAATCTGGGCGCTCTGCCTAATTAGCTCGATTTCTTCTTGTGTCTTATATACTATCATTATTGAACAACCGCAATATTTTGAGAGCGACCTTTCACATCACCAGACTTCATATAGCCATCATACCTTCTCATCAACAAATAACTATTAATTTGTTGCAAAGTATTCAGGATTACCCCTACCATAATAAGTAGAGAAGTACCTCCATAAAATTGGGCAAATCCTTGTTGTACACCAAATTTTACCGCAATTGCTGGTAAAATAGCTACAATTGCCAACCAAATAGATCCTGGTAAGGTGATTTTAGACATGATCTTGTCTATATAATCAGAAGTATTACTTCCTGGTTTTACTCCTGCTATAAAGCCTCCATTTCGTTTTAAATCATCAGCTATTTGCTTTGGATTCACTGAAATTGCAGTGTAGAAATAGGTAAAGATGATAATCAGGAGACCAAAAACTAAGTTATATTGCCAAGTAGTAAAGTCTGAAAAAGCCGATACACCAGCACCACCTCCTACATAAGGGGCAACAAGTGCAGGAACAAACATTAAAGCTTGGGCAAAAATGATTGGCATTACACCAGCAGCATTTACCTTTAATGGTAAATATTGACGTTGACCGCCATAAACTCGGTTACCTACTACCTGTTTCGCATATTGAATCGGTATTCTTCTGGTTGCTTCAGTCAGCATTACAACGCTCATCACTACAAAGAACAATACAACCATTTCAAGAATAAGAATCAATAATTGGTTTCCATCAACTCGCGAGTAGCCTTCCTGAATTAACATCTCAGGCAGACGAGAAATGATACCAATCATAATCAGTAATGAAATACCTTGACCAATACCACGATCATCAATTTTTTCTCCCAACCACATTGTGAAAATCGTACCTGCAGTAAGAATAATCACAGTAGATATGGTGAAAAAGAATTGATTTACCATAATGGCATTTCCAGGAATAGTAGCCTGGATATAACCAATCGCTTGAGCGGCGGTAATCACGATGGTTAGATAACGTGTAATTTGCGTTTTCTTCTTGAATCCAGATTCACCTTCTTTTTTCAATTTTTGAAAATAAGGCACAGCTACTTCCATTAATTGGATAACAATAGAAGCTGAGATGTAAGGCATAATTCCTAAAGCAAAAATAGAAGCTTTACTGAAGGCACCTCCAAGAAAAACGTCTAACAGCCCTAAGAATTTGTTATCTCCTACCCCTGGCAGTTGGTTTGAATCTACACCGGGTAGTACAATAAAAGATCCTAAACGAAAGACTACCAACAACCAAAAGGTGTTGATAAGTCTTGTTCGCAATTCCTTTATTGCATAAATGTTCTTTAATGTAGTGATGAACTTTTTCATAACTTACAGTTTAGTTGCTTTGCCGCCAGCTTTTTCTATGGCTTCAATGGCAGATTTAGAAAACTTATTAGCCTGTATTTCTACAGCAGACTTCAATTCTCCTCTTCCTAATACTTTAATTAAATCATTCTTAGAAGCCAAGCCATTCTCTCTCAACAACTCAACAGTTACTTCGGTAGCGTTCGTCTTTTCTACCAATTCTTGGATGGTGTCTAAGTTTATTGGTTTGTAAGATACTCGGTGTACGTTGTTAAAACCAAATTTTGGCAAACGACGTTGCAAAGGCATTTGTCCACCCTCAAAACCACTCTTTCTGCTATACCCCGATCTTGACTGAGCACCTTTATGTCCACGAGTAGATGTTCCTCCTCTTCCAGACCCCTGGCCTCTACCTACTCTCTTTTTATTTTTTACTGAACCTTTTGCAGGTTTTAATGTATGCAATTTCATTGTAATAATCAAATTAAGTTAAACCAGCTACCAGCACTAAATATACAAGTCTAAGATATTGATTATTATCCTAGTTCTTCTACAACTATCAAATGTTGTACTGCACGGATCATACCTGCTATTTGAGGAGTATTTTCTTTCTCAACACTCTTGTTGATTTTCCCCAATCCCAACGCTTGAATAGTAGCTTTTTGTCTCTTAGGACGATTGATAGTGCTTCTTACCTGCGTAATTTTTACTTTCGCCATTGTTCTATTCTTTAAATTCCTTTAAAATATTACCCTTTAAAGACTTTTTCAAGCGATATTCCTCTTTGATGCGCCACCTGGTGAGGGGCTTTCATTTTTTTCAATGCATCAAAAGTAGCTTTTACTACGTTGTGAGGGTTTGAAGATCCTTTAGACTTCGCTAATACATCTTTAATACCAGCACTTTCTAAAACAGCACGCATTGCACCACCAGCGATAACTCCTGTACCAGGAGAAGCAGGTTTTAACAGTACAAAACCACCGCTGTATTTCCCTTCCATTGAGTGAGGAATTGTATTTTTAAGAATTGGCACTTTTACCAAATTCTTCTTAGCATCTTCTACTCCTTTAGTGATCGCATCAGTTACCTCGTTAGCTTTACCCAGTCCGTATCCCACTGTTCCGTTTCCATCACCTACTACTACGATTGCTGAGAAGCTAAAACGTCTACCACCTTTTACAACTTTTGCTACACGATTTATTGCTACAACCTTTTCTTTAAGGTCTGTTTCGCTTGCTTTAATTGGTTTTTTTCTTTGCTGCATGGTTCTAATGCTTAAAATTCAAGACCTCCTTCACGAGCACCATCAGCCAAGGCTTTTACTCTGCCGTGGTAAAGGTATCCGTTACGATCAAATATTACTTGTTTAACTCCATTGGCACTAGCTTTCTCAGCTAATAATTTACCAACAGCCCCAGCACTATCTTTGTTATTTTTGCCTTCTCCTATCTCAATAGATGAAGCGCTGGCAAGAGTTTTACCCTGAACATCATCAATTATTTGGGCATATATTCGCTTGTTTGAACGGAAAACGCTCAATCGGGGGCGGCTCTCAGTACCAGAAACCTTTTTTCTGATACTTCTTTTGATTCTTTGTCGTCTTTGCTCTTTTTTTGTAGCCATCTCTCAATTATTATTTCTTAGCAGCAGTTTTACCAGCTTTCTTTCTCAAATCAACTCCAAGTACCTGCCCTTTCAAACGAACCCCTTTACCTTTGTAAGGTTCAACTTTTCTAAGAGACTTAATCTTAGCAGCTACCTGACCAATTAATTGCTTATCTATACTCTCAAGAGTGATTGTAGGGTTTGTACCCTTTTTCGTTTCCGCAGCACCTTTCACTTCAGGAGGCAACTTGAACATAATATTGTGAGAATATCCCAGGTTCAAATCTAGTACATCACCAGAAGCAGTAGCTTTGAAACCTACCCCAACTAATTCAAGTTCAATTTTGTAGCCTTCAGAAACACCCACTACCATGTTTTGAATCAAGCTTCGGTAAAGCCCATGGAGTGCTTTATGTTGTTTCTGGTCAGAGGGGCGTTCAACCAATACTTCTCCCTCTTCTACTTTTACTTTCAAATCTGGATTTACTTGTTGAGTAAGCTCACCTTTAGAGCCTTTTACTTTTACCAGATTGTTATTGTCGACGGTCACCGTTACTCCACTAGGAATAGCGACAGGTTTTTTACCAATTCGAGACATCTTATAGTCTTTCTTTTAATACACGTAACACAAAACTTCTCCACCCACGTTCAAATTTCTAGCTTCTTTGTCGGTAATTACACCTTTTGAAGTAGAAAGAATCGCGATACCTAGTCCATTCAAAACTCTTGGAAGTTCTGTGGCTGGTACATACTTACGCAAACCAGGCTTACTTACACGTTGCAATTTAATGATTGCAGCTTCTTTTGATACAGGGTTGTATTTCAAAGCGATTTTGATAGTACCTTGTATCGAGCTATCGTCAAATTTATAACTTTGGATGTAGCCTTTATCATACAATACCTTAGTAATCTCCTTCTTGATGTTAGAGGCAGGTATTTCTACAATTCTATGTTTAGCTTTTATAGCGTTTCTAACTCTCGTTAAATAATCGGCAATTGGGTCCGTATTCATCCTTAACTCACAGTTTTGATTTGCTCCCGAAAAAACGGGATTGCAAAATTAACACATATTCGTACAAAAACAAAAGAGAAAATTACCAACTGGATTTTGTTACTCCAGGAATCTTCCCTTCAGAAGCCATTTCACGGAACACATTACGGCAAATACCGAACTTGCGCATATACCCTTTTGGTCTGCCAGTTACTTTACAACGGTTGTGTAAACGTATTGGAGAAGCGTTTTTTGGCAATTTGTCCAATTGAACATAAAATTCAGTTGGGTCTTCACCAGCTTTGATAGCTTCTTTGATTTTCAATCTCAATTCTTCTCTTTTTTGAGCATATTTGGCTACGGTGCGCTCTCTTTTACGCTCTCTAGCTTTTATTGATTCTCTTGCCATGGGAATATCTTATTTTTTCAAATTTGCGAATGGCATACCGAGTAATTTCAACAACTCATATCCTTCTTCGTCAGAAGGGGCAGTGGTTACAAATGTAATATCCATCCCAGTAATCTTATTTACTTTTTCGATGCTAATTTCCGGGAAGATAATTTGTTCCTTTACTCCTAATGTGTAGTTACCGCGACCGTCAAAGCCTTTTTCATTTACTCCTTTAAAGTCACGTACACGAGGAAGAGCTACTGCAAATAGTCTATCGATAAATTCGTACATTCTGTCACCTCTCAAAGTAACTTTAGCTCCGATAGGCATACCTTCACGAAGTTTAAAGTTTGCAACAGATTTTTTAGCGTAAGTTGGTACAGCTTTCTGGCCAGCAATCAAAGCTAACTCCTCTAATCCAACATCTACTAATTTTTTATCGGCAACAGCGGCACCAATACCTTTGTTAATCACAACCTTGGTCACTTTTGGTACCTGCATCACTGACTTGTACTGAAACTTGTCTTGTAATCCTTTGACAACTTCGTTCAAGTACTTTTCTTTGATTCTTGGTTTTAGAGCCATCTTTACTTATCTTTCTTTACAGAAGTATGTTCCTTGAAATACCTTTGAAGCTTACCGTTTTCGTCACGTTTACGCCCTGTTCTTCTAGGTTCTCCTGATGAAGGGTCAATCACCATCAAGTTACTGATATGGATTGTTCCTTCGATTTCCTGAATAGAACCCTGAGGGTTATTCGCAGAAGGCTTCAAGTGTTTTTTGATCATATTAACACCTTCTACTACTGCTCTTTGCTTCTCAATTATCACCTCAAGTACTTCGCCTTCTTTTCCACGAGAGTTTCCAGCGATTACTCTCACTTTGTCGCCTTTCTTAAGGTGTAGTTTTGGCTGCTTGTTCTTTTTACGTTCCATTGTCTTCAGCGTCTTATCGTCTGTTAATTAGCCTTACAATACCTCTGGAGCTAAAGAAACAATTTTCATAAACTGCTTCTCACGTAACTCACGGGCAACAGGGCCAAAAATACGAGTTCCTCTTGGCTCATCGTTGTTGTTCAACAATACCGCAGCATTGTCTTCAAAACGAATATAAGAACCATCTTTGCGACGTACTTCCTTTTTAGTTCGTACAATTACCGCTTTAGAAACTGTACCTTTTTTGAGGCTACTTGAAGAAATTGCAGATTTTACAGTTACAACAATTTTGTCGCCTACTGATGCATATCGCTTCTTTGTACCTCCTAATACACGAATACAAAGTACTTCTTTAGCGCCGCTATTATCGGCTACACTAAGTCTTGATTCTTGTTGTATCATGGTTTAAATCCGTTAAATCAAATGTTTACAATAATAATTGTGTCTGGACATCCACCCTTACTTAGCACGCTCGATGATGTCGATCAATCTCCAGCGCTTTCTCTTGCTTAACGGACGGCATTCCATAATTCTAACAGTATCTCCAACATTGCACTCATCCTTTTCGTCATGAGCAACAAATTTTTTGGACTTATTTACAAACTTACCATAGATAGGGTGCTTCACTTTACCTTCTACAAGTACAGTAATAGATTTATTCATCTTATTACTTACTACTTTCCCTACTCTTTCTTTGCGTGCGTTTCTTTGCTTGGCAGTTTCTTGTTCAGCTTGCATAATTCTTCAGATTTTAATTTTTTTCCGCAAGTTCACGTACTTTCAACTCAGTATTCAACCGGGCAATTATCTTACGTGAAGCCCTGATTTTCATCGGGTTCTCAATTGGAGAAATCGCGTGGGCAAATCTTAACTTCTGCAATACGTCTCGTTCAGCAATGATTCGCTCTCTTAGTTCTTCAGTGGTCAAAGACCTAATTTCCTCGTTATTCATAACTCTAATCTACGTAATCTCTACGTACGACAAATTTAGTACTTACAGGAAGTTTATAAGCGGCTAACTGCAATGCGCGAGCAGCCAATTCTTTACTTACCCCATCAATTTCAAACATAATGGTACCAGGCTTTACTTTAGCTACCCAGTATTCAGGAGCACCTTTACCTTTACCCATACGAACCTCTGCAGGTTTCTTAGTGATAGGCTTATCAGGGAAAATTCTGATCCAAATCTTACCCTCTCTCTTCAATGTTCGAGAAATGGTAATACGACAGGCTTCTATTTGACGAGAAGTGATTCGGCCTCTTTCTAGTGATTTCAAACCAAAAGAACCGAAAGCAATCGTATGACCTCTACCAGCAAGTCCTCTGATTCTCCCCTTCTGCTGTTTTCTAAACTTTACTCTTTTTGGTTGTAACATGATTTCTTAAATAGTAATTGTCACAATGCTTAATTGTTCAATTGCCAATTAGTATTAGCAATTGAACTCATTTACCAAATTTTCTTAATTACGCTTTTTTCTGCGCTGATCTCCACCTCGGTTACGACGACGAGGTTGACCTTGACGATCGTTGCTTGTTCCTTGGTTTGGAGATAGATCAGGCTTACCATAGACCTCTTTTTTGAAGATCCATACCTTGATACCAATTTTACCGTAAACGGTACTGGCTTCAGAAATAGCATAATCAATCTCAGCTCTTAAAGTATGCAAAGGAATACGTCCTTCTTTGTACTGCTCAGAACGAGCCATTTCTGCTCCTCCTAAACGACCAGAGCATTTGATTTTGATACCTTGAGCTCCTACTCTCATAGCAGCTGCAATGGCTTGTTTCATTGCACGACGGTAAGAAATACGAGCAGCCAATTGTTGTGCAATAGACTCACCTACCAATTTAGCATCTAATTCAGGACGCTTTACTTCAAAGATATTAATTTGAACATCTTTGCTGGTAAGTTTTTTAAGCTCTTCTTTGATTTTATCTACCTCTGCACCTCCACGACCGATTACAACACCAGGACGGGCAGTATGAATTGTAAGAGTAATACGCTTTAAGGTACGCTCAATTACAATTCGAGAAATACCACCTTTTGGGATACGTATGTGGATATATCTACGAATCTTCTCGTCTTCTAATAATTTGTTGGAGTAATCTTTACCTCCATACCAGTTAGACTCCCATCCTTTGATGATGCCTAATCTTAGACCGTTTGGATTAACCTTTTGTCCCATCCTTAGTTATCGTTTTCAGTGTTATCATTCTCCGAAGTAGTATCTTCCTCGTTTGACTCTACCGGATTCAAACTATCAATCACAATAGTAATGTGGTTTGAACGCTTACGGATGCGGTGTCCTCTACCTTGAGGCGCCGGACGTAAACGTTTCAACATACGTCCACCATCTACAAAGATTTCTTTGATGTACAAATCAGCATCTTCAACTTTACGGTCTTCGTTTTCGCTTTCCCAGTTAGAAATCGCAGATAGTAGTAGTTTTTCAATAAATGAGGCTCCTACTTTTGATTCAAATCTAAGGATGTTTAATGCGCGGTCTACTTTTTGGCCACGTACTAAATCTGCCACTAAACGCATTTTGCGAGGAGAGGTAGGAACATTTTTCAAATGAGCTTTCACCGCACCACGGAATCCAGCCATCTGCTCTCTTCGTTCTCTCTTCTCTTCTTTCATTTGCGCGATTCGAACAGACTTCTTCACCTTTCGGGGAGCTTCTTGTGTTTGTTCTAAAGTCTCTTTTTCAGCCATGATTCCTTATCGCTTTTTCTTGTCTTTTTTGGCAATGTGTCCTCTAAAGTTACGTGTAGGTGCAAATTCACCTAAACGGTGACCTACCATGTTTTCTGTTACAAATACTGGAATGAATTTATTTCCATTGTGAACAGCAAAGGTAAGCCCAACAAAATCGGGAGAAATCATAGATCTGCGAGACCAGGTTTTTATCACCGATTTTTTATTCGATTCTTGCATCGTTTCTACTTTCTTCTGTAGGTGATGCTCTATGTATGGTCCTTTTTTGAGTGAACGTGCCATTATTTTCTCTTCTTAACAATTAGACGATCTGAATATTTGTTCTTTTTTCTGGTCTTTTTACCCTTGGCATACAGACCATTACGAGAACGTGGATGACCACCAGAGGCACGGCCTTCACCACCACCCATTGGGTGATCTACTGGGTTCATAGCTACCCCACGAGTACGAGGGCGACGTCCTTTCCAACGCTTACGTCCAGCTTTACCCAGACGAACGTTCATATGGTCACCATTAGAAACAGTACCAATCGTTGCTAAGCAAGTTTGCAAGATCATTCGCATTTCACCAGAAGGCATTTTTAGCGTAACATATTTGCCTTCACGTGCCACAATCTGAGCGTAAGTACCAGCACTACGTACCAATACAGCACCATTGCCTGGCTTAAGCTCTAAGTTGTGTACTAAAGAACCCAAAGGAATTTTTCCTAATGGAAGCGCATTTCCTACTTCAGGAGCTACCTCTTCACCAGAAATAATCGTTTGGTCTACTTTTAACCCCTCAGGAGCAACAATGTATCTTTTCTCACCATCTGCATAAAAAAGCAATGCGATACGAGCACTACGTGCTGGATCGTATTCGATTGACTTTACAGTAGCAGGAATGTTGAATTTATCTCTTTTAAAATCTATGCTACGGTAGCGTTGCTTGTGACCACCACCCATGTAGCGCATAGTCATACGACCTGAGTTGTTTCGTCCACCTGACTTTTTACGGGGCTTGATCAAAGATTTTTCAGGCTTGCCTTTACGCGCTACCTCTTTGTCTTTGACAGTCACAGTACCGTAAGTCAACTCTTCAAAAGAAGGTGCCAGACGATAACGTTGCCCGGGAGTAATTGGTCTTAATTTTTTTACTGCCATTGTACCTTCAAATTAGATGTTGTCATAAAAATCAATAATCTCTCTCTCTCCATCTTCTCCTTTTGCAGTAGTGATTACTGCTTTCTTGTAATTAGGAGTGTGACCACTGATCACCTTTGATTTGGTGTATCTTGTTTTCGGCTTACCTGAGTAATTCATAGTATTTACCGATTCCACAGTCACATTGTACATCTTCTCTATGGCCTTTTTGATTTCAATCTTATTGGCCTGAGCATTTACTATAAAAGTGTACTGCCCTTGTTCTTCGCTTATTTTAGAAGACTTTTCCGTAATCAAAGGCTTCTTCAATATCATTTTCCCGTCCATTGTTAATTGAATGATTTTTCAATTTTTTCTACTGAACTCTCAAAAATCAACACCTTGTCTGCATTAAGCAACTCAAAAGTGTTTACTTCATTGAAAGGAAGCACTTTTGCTTTTGGCAGATTACGACTTGACAAGTGCAAGTTTTGGTTGTAATCAGGCAGTATTAATAAGGTCTTGCTATTGGTTACCTCTAAGTTTTTCAAAAACTTTTGGTAGTCCTGAGTTTTGGGTGCTTCAAGGTTGAAGTCTTCCAAAACGGTGATGTTGTTCTCCTTGGCTTTGTAGGTCAATGCTGACTTACGGGCTAGAGCCTTCACTTTGCGGTTAAGCTTAAAGTGATAGTCGCGGGGACGAGGTCCAAAAATACGTCCTCCACCACGAAATACAGGAGATTTGATGCTTCCCGCACGAGCAGTACCTGTTCCTTTTTGCTTCTTAAGCTTCTTAGTAGAACCTTTGATTTCTGCTCTCTCTTTGGCTTTATGCGTACCTTGTCGACGATTGGCTAAGTGTTGCTTTACGTCTAGGTAAATTACGTGATCGTTGGGCTCAATGGCATATATATCGTCTGCCAAAGTAACTTTTTTACCAGTACTTTCGCCTTCCCTGTTTTTTACTTCCAGTTCCATCGAGTTTACTTTTCTAGAATTACGTATGAATTTTTTGCGCCAGGTACTGACCCGCTTACTAAGATAAGATTCTGCTCGGGGTAGATTTTCACGATGCGTAAGTTTTGAACTTTCACTCGATCGTTACCAGTACGTCCAGCCATTTTGAGGCCTTTAAATACTCGGGCAGGATAAGATGCAGCACCAATAGAACCAGGGTGGCGTTGGCGGTTGTGCTGACCGTGAGTAGAACCTCCTACTCCGTGAAAACCGTGACGCTTCACAACTCCCTGAAAACCTTTACCTTTGGAGGTACCCACTACATCTACGAAATCGCCTTCTTCAAAAACATCCGCAATGTTGATTTCTTGACCGAGCTCCAAGTCTTTGTCAAACTTGAACTCTACCAACTTGCGTTTTGGCTCAGTATTGGCCTTTTTGAAGTGACCTTGCATAGGTTTTGGAGTGTTTTTCTCCTTTTTGTCATCGAAGCCAATTTGTACAGCTTCGTACCCATCATTCTCTGTTGTTTTTACTTGCGTAACCACGCAAGGACCAGCTTGTATTAACGTGCATGGAATCTGTTTGGCAACACTTCCCTCGGCACTGTAAAAGCTAGTCATACCGATTTTTTTTCCGATTAGACCTGACATTTCAGTAATCTTATTTCAAACAAAAACTACTTACTTGAAACATAAGTAGTTACCTTCCCATTTTTAAAACGGAGTGCAAAGTTAGGAATTTATTATGCAATTGCAAAGGGAATGTAAAAAATAAGCTGAGAAGATTTGGAGGGGGAAAATTGCCTTTCTTTGATTGGTATCAGGATTAACTAAATCCCAAAAAATTCTATTAATCCTGATACTAATATGTGACATTACTTGAATAACACCTTATTTTTTAACAAAACGATAAACTTCTGGGCTATTAGTCAAGCGAAGAAAATAAACACCCGGTTTTAAATGTTTTACAGGTATCTTTAATTGGCTATCCTGAAATTGTCCTAAAGTGGTTATTACCTGTTTGCCTTGTTGGTTTGTGATACTATAACCCATATGGTTAGGAGCATTAAGGGTTTGTTGAATGATAAGTGTATGTATGACTGGGTTTGGAAAAACCTTTACTTCTTTATGTACCATACTGGTGGTTATAAGCCGATTACGCTGAGGGCTGATGGTGTTTTCAAGTGAGTTTTTGAATACTGCTATTGGCCTTTGGTGAATGCTATAGCCTTTATGCCCTACTGCTATAAAGTTGTTGGCAATGCCTACTGATCGTCCAAATTGACCATTGGCCAAGAATTCACTGGGAAACAGCTTGTCACGTAATCGCCAAATATCTCCTTTGCGCTGAAATACGTATGCAGCTCCTCCACTGCGTAAAAAATCAGGACTATATTCAAACTTTGCCCAAGCAGCTCCAATCACCGCCCAACGCTCTGACATGGCTACTGAGTAACCAAAAAAATCGTTTGGATAACCATCGGGAGGAGATAAAATGGCTTGCTCGGCCCAATTAGTCAGCTTTTGGCGCTTAAAAATATAGGCCTTGCCGGTACGAAACCGCATCTGGGGAGCTCCAATCAATACTTGTTGCTCTGTAATCGTTACTGACCACCCAAAGGAATCGTGACGTTGGGGATCGCTTGGTAGGAGTTTATAAGTCTGTTGCCAACGATTATCTCTGGTAAAAATATAGGCTACTCCTCTTTCATCATTTTGATTGGGATTGCCTACTATTATTTGTGAACCAGAGGAAGTAATGGCTACTGAGTGGCCAAATCGTTCACTATAATGAAGTGAGTCTAATGGTAACACTGCTTTTTGCAGCCCCCATTGGCCATTCTTATTGCGTTGATAAACATAGGCTGCTCCCCCATCTCTTCCAGGTGCCCCTACTACTGCATAATTGTCACTGATTGCTACTGCATAACCAAATTCATCTTTTATTTTTGGTACAGGAGCTTCTAATCGCACTTTGAATTGCCATTGCTTTTTCGCATTACGCTCTAAAATAAATGCTTGCCCAGGATTATATTCTTGCTGATAGTCAGCATGGGCTCCTACAATGGCATAATTGCCGTGAATAGCTACTGCAAATCCATATGCGGAGTTTTTGTCTCCAGTAGGCTCAAGTGCAGTCGTTTGCCAGGTACCATTATCGGCAAGGGAATACACATAGGCAGTACCATATTTGGCAGCAATGATTTCATTTTTATACATGGCTACTGCTCCATTGAGTCGTCGTGGGTTGTGATCATCTACGGGGTGTAGTTCATCATAAAGCTGCCAGTATCGGGAGGTGGGTACTTGTGCCAGGGTTTGTTGATATTGGTAGGCAAGCAATAGAGATATAAAAGTTAATAAGCGAATGGTTCGTGTATTTGTACAAAAGTTCATACTTGAGTGGTTTGGGTGATGATTGTTTGCAGATATGCTCATTGAGGGATAGATCGTACGATTATACAGAAATGCTGTTTAAACCTCCAAAAACCAAGGTATATAATTGATAATTAGACAGTTAATTGTTCATTAGTGATCAGTTTTTTATGAAAACGAACACCTGAATGTATCACATCATCAGTGTGGGACGCATACTTCAATAGCTATATTCAAAAGTAATTGAGCTTTTGAGAAAAGAGATTGCGGGTTTATTTAGAGTCTTTTGCATTACACTAGATGTTCGAGAAAATGCAAAGACATATTATAAAAGCAAATGATTGGTTTGCTAAAGGGCAAAGGCTGAACTTTGACTATCAGGAAAAAAGGATTAAGACTAAAGAAAGCGTACAAACGCTCAACGTATTTCAAAGGCTGATTCATCACAGGGCAGAAGATCAATATTGTATTACAATGTTGCCAGGATTTCCGGATGGTTCTTTTGGTTGGGCCAGAGTTGAAGCATTTCTTGAAGCAGTTAATGATAGTCCACGTTTGTATATAGAATATGTGGGGCAAGGAGATTCTGATAAACCAGCAAAGTATCCTTATGGCATCAGCGAACGGGCCGATTTGGTGGAAGCACTGTGGGCTTATTATGGCATTGAATCTACATTTGTGGTAACGTTTGATTACTCGTCTTTGGTGGCCCTGGAATTGTTAAGGCGGCAACAAGAGGGCTCTTCCAGACCTGTTCAGATTTCAAAGGTTCTGTTGATTAATGGAGGATTGTTTGCCGACGCGCATTCACATCCTTATATGACTACGCCTCTTTTGAAAACGCAGTTTGGTAAGATGGGGACTCGTTTTGTGCAAAAATCACAATGGATGTTTAAACTAATGATGAAGAGTTTGTGGTCAAAAGAATATGGAGTGACTCAAGAAGAACTCAATGAATTGTTTGAAGTGATTCCTAGAAGAAACGGGGCCTTATTTTTACACAATGCAGCCACTTTTGTAGATGAACATAAACACCACGCCCAACGGTTAGATTTGCTCAATATTTATAAGCAGGTTCACGAAAAGGTAGACTTTCATATTGTGGGAAGTGTGCAAGATCAGTTTGAACCTCAACAAATTGTAAAAGCTAAGGAAAGGTTGGGTAAATATAATATCGACATCCGAATGCTCCCAGGTGGGCATATGACTACTTCTGAACATCCAGACTTGCTTGGGGCAATGATCCAGGAATTGGACAAATAATGTAACATTATTTGTTGATGCATCTTTCTTTTGAGCATTTGCGTTGCGATTGGCAGGTTTGTTTACTCCTTATCTCGTAAGCTCTACAACCGCAATGCAATTGCTCGTATCAATTGACACACATTGAAATGCGTGCCAGATAGAAAAACAAGTCAGGGACTTGCCATTTATTCAATAGTGTTAAGTTTCCGCTACGCTCAAACTTAACACAACAGGGGAGATAGTTTAAACATCAGACTTAAGGTGCTTTAATCTACTATCTAGAAAATTTCTAAGCTCAGTAAAATTTTCATAGTATCGTGAAGAAATTCGTCTGATTGTCTTACCATTTTTTTTTACATATATTACATCATAAGATGTTCTATTGGGCTTCATAAGATATGTACTAAAACCATCTAAGTCATTCAATGCATAATCAGATTTAGTTTTTAGCAGCAAATGTTCAAACGAAATAGAGTCATCTGTTATAGAGATAAAGTTTAAATTCATTAAAATTTGATAACTCACAACAATATTTGCAATTAACATCATTATAATATAAAACTCTTTTGGTACCCCTCCCATATCATCAGCACTTGGATTTTCAATCAGAATTCCTATAATCACTACAATTGATGCAAAAAATAAAAGAGGTATTGCAATGACGTCTCCCCATAATTTAAATTTTGATTTCATACTTAGTTTATCTTTTCACAACTCTCATCTGGCTCGGTCTGATATACGACTGAAATCTTTTTGGCATTTGTAATGCCTAAGAAATACCAATAGAATTACTCAAGTAAATCAACTGGCATCATTCCTATTTCTCCTGCATAGTTTCTGGCACTACTATATACAAAATCTTCTGGATTGCTTACAAAACCAGTTACTACTGGATTATGGTGAATGTAGGCAAGTTTTTCATCCAAAAAATCGTTGGTTTCTATTTGTTTACTATGATAACCTTCTTTCCATAATATACAATACACACCTATTTGCGTATGTTTGGCTTCATAGCTAAATTTGTTTAACATCCATTCTCTTCTACTTTCAGGAATGTTTTTAATAAGCTTGACAAGTTCTTTGGAGGTATGTTTTTTCATGTCCCGAATAACAGCACTTACGTCTTGGTTATCTGCTACACTCAATATGGCATGTATATGACTGATCATAATTACATAAGCAGGTACACACAGTCCTTTTTCTTTGATGCAGTATTGAAACGAGGAGATTAAACAATCACGATAATCATTTCTAATGAATAAATCTACCCAACCAACGACGGTAATAGTGACAAAATATAACCCTTGAGTATCTCTTATCTTATAACGGCTTCCCATAGTTCTGAAGATACTTCATCGTTTGTTTTGCTCCTAATTTTCCTTATATTATGGTGTAAAAACAAAGATCTCGCTCTCATAAGTGAACGAGGCTCATGTTGTCTTTACTGGCATTACAGATGCCCAAAAAAAGGTTACAGTCGCATTTATATGCGACCGAACTGATACTGACAATTTACCCTTCAAACAAAAAGCCCTGTTCAAATCAATGAACAAAGCTTTTGTTTTTTTAGCACTACTCGTATTGTAGCGCGTTTCGTAAGCTCCAAAACCGCATTGCAAATGCTCGTAGTAAATTGATTCGCATTCATATGCGCGCCAGACAGAGGTCATTTCAAGCCTAAATAATTGAGTTTGTTATTCAAAAACTGCTTAATTTCTTTATAATTAGAATAGTAAAATGACGATATTTTTTTTATCCTTTTTCCATTCTTTTCAATGTATAGCACATTATAAACTCCCCCACTTGATGACTGATCTTCATCAACAAATCCGTCAAGTTCATTAAAGTCATACACTTTTTCGGTTCTTAGAAATATATGTTTAAACTTTATTGATTCTTGTTCTAGAGTTATGATATTAAAATTCCTCACTATTTCATAAATGAGATAAGTGTCTAAAATGGCTAACCCCAATATATAAAAGGCATCTTCATCATTTACTTTCCCTTTATTTAAAAAGTCTAAGAAAATTAGGACATTACAAAGCATAAACAGGCATAAAACTAAACCTGCCCCACCTATTATTTTAAATTTTGACTTCATTGTATAAAGCTATAACTAAGCCTAATTAAATGTTAAAGCACAATACCTGTCGTTTGGTTAGTTAATGCCTAAATATGGCAATTTATCATTCAAAAAAGCGCGAATTTCGTCATAATTCGAGTAATATCTTGACGAAATAGTTTTAATTTTCTTTCCGTTTTTCTTTAAAAATATAATGTCGTAATATGACTTATCATCTGGTATAGCATCAAGACGGGTTGTAAAACCATCCAGTTCATCAAACAAATACACTGTTCTATCTCTAAAAAGTACATGCTTAAACGATATTGAACTAGCTGTCAGGGATATCACCTTTAATCTCTTTCGTATTAAATAAAATGAGAATACAGCCATACCTATTGACCAGGGAAGCAAAAACACTGAATCATTAAAGTCCGAATATTCAACAAGGTGATATACTATAGAAATTACACAAGCCACAAATATGAGAGGAATAGCGCCTGCTTCCCCTCTCCAGATATTAAATTTTGAATTCATTATATAAAGCCATACATAGCTAAAAAACAAACATTTTTTATTACTGTTGTAATCAGGTATTTACTCTATTATTGCCTCGTAAGCTCTAAAACCGCAATGCAATTGCTTGTATAAATTGACACGCATTGAAATGCGCGCTAGATAGAAAACCCTGCTAATCTTTCAATCTTGGCTATCCTGATACTGACAAAAAGAAACAACAAAACCTGCCCAACTTTATATTGAACAGGCTTCATATAACTTGCTTACGCAATGTCAGTTACAAACTGACTTCGTTTCATTCTAACTTCATAGTCACCGCTGCGCTTAGACTACGAAGAACTGGAGAAACCCGCATGTTCAACCTCGTGTGCGAAGCTTAGCGAGAACAGGTTGTCCCTTGATTATCAAGGTACCATTGTCTAGGGCTTAATTGTCTTCTCCGTTTACCACTATTATACTTACTTTTTGCTTGTAATTAGCTCCATATTTATTTAACAAACGCATTTTCCTATCAAGTACACCTCTCTCAGAAACTTTCTCATTATTCCAATAAATAGCTTTTTTTGAAAACTTGATAATAATAACATTAGAAGGTTTTTTAAATGGTAAAGGCACATCATCTGGAAACTTATCAATCTTTTGATCTAAACTAAACCCTTTTTGATTCCAGTACAATAAAGAGTACAAAAGATATATTTGAACGTGTCTTTTATTATAATCTTCCTGAGAATAATTATTTGTAATCCAAACGAGAAAAGACCTAAAATCATCTACATTTTTCATCTTAATCTTAGTCAAAATCTGCTTTTCTGCAATTGTTCGTTCACTCTTTTTTGATAGCGAATCTAAACAAGGTGAGAAAAAATCAAATCGAAAAGGAAAAGACACATTATACTTCCCAAGCCCTATTTCTTTTTGTTTGATTATATCATTAATAAACTTTTTAAGACTTGCACCTTCTCTACTTTTTAGGTGACCCTCATTGATTAGATATTCCTCAAAACTATCTATCATCACCTGAAAGTCAATTCCAGTTGTCCTAAAACTTGTAAAATAACACTTACAAATTTCATTAAGGGTTGTTTTGATTGTTTGATTTTCAATGCTTTTTTTAAAGGATACCTCCTTGTCAGAGGTATTCTTCTGTCCACAAGCATTCAGAAAAAAAATTACAAACCCAGTTAGTAACACATATTTAAAATACTTCATTGTCTCATCATTTTTTTCTTTCTTTTTTCTTTATGATAGTCCCAGATCCAAGGAATAGTAAAAAAAGGAAGTTTGATTGTCCACCACCCACTCATCGTACCAGAAAATATTCTTACAGAACCATCTGCAAAAAGCGCCAGACCCTCAGTTGTTTTAAGTGTTCCATAGGATCACTTGAAACTATTTAATGTAAATCAGTCTCCTGACTGATAGCCTTTGGCTTAAATTAATCCCTTATTTTGCAATGAGAAGCTACGTCAGGCTATAAATGTTAGAACTATCTGGTGCGTCATTTGCAATGCGCGCCAGATAGAAAACCCTGCTAATCTTGCCCATCCTGATAATGACAAAAAGAAACAAAAAAACCTGCCCAACTTTACATTGAACAGGCTTCATATAGCTTGCTTGCGCAAAACAAGTTCGAAAACTTGTCATTTATTTCAATTTTTCAAGTCACCCTTCGGAAGACTTAAAAGAACTAGGTCTATTTTTTAATTTCTATAACATTAAACCGATGAGAGCTTGGGTTTATCCCTTCAGGTATCCAATAAGGTTGTTTTTTAAAGTAGACTTGTGACAAGATATCCTTATTACTCTCTAACTCCTCTAAACGCATCTTCGCAATTTGAGTATTAGATAAAGAATCTGAAGGTATCTTATTTCTTTTCAACTTCTGAAATTGATTTCGAAAATATGTACTTTGAACAATCTTTCTTAAAACCTCTTTGTCTTTCATTAACTTGAATAACTCTAATCTTAATGAAAGGAATTCAGAAGTAGAAGCCTTCCAAAAAAAATATTGACTATCTAAATCTAACTCACTGTTATATAACAACTTAGGTATACCTTCATTCGATAATATAACCAATGAATCAAAATATCGCATCAACTGTTGTTTTCTTAAACTTTCATTTTGTAATAATAATGCCTTTACACTATCATCGGGCATTTGTTGTGCTTTACAGTTAATAGTCAACATAGCAAAACATAAAATCAAACATCTTTTCATAGTAATTTTATTGTTAGTCATTTGGAATTATTTTTCCTTTAAAATGAGTAGGTCTACCATCTAATAAATATGGAAGCCTCCCATAACGTTTTAAAAGCCTCATATTAACTCGGTTTTCAACCCCATTTTTCCCTCCCCATAGTCTCGTCATTCTATAGATGGCTGTCATATTCATGAAGGAAGAGAATTTATTTTTTAGCTCAACAGCTTTACTTGAAGTCATCTGTTTGCTCCTTACTGCCGAATTTATCAATTGATGGTATGTTTTCGTTAGTGTTGCAATGCTTCCTGTTTTGGCCTTTCCTCCAATATTTATTGTAAACACTTGATTTTGTAATACATCTCTAAAATCTCGGTCATGCCCTCTTTCATGTAATAAGACAGATCTGTGAAGACCTGGATTCTCTTGTTCTAATTTTCCATCCGGAGTCGTACTAAATGCATTTTTTTTGAAAAGTGTGTGCATGTTAATCAATATTACTGCATTCACACGATTATTCCTTGGGTCATAATCTATTTTAAGAAGACGAGTATTTCCATAATCATGAATGGTTCTTATCTTATGGTTCCCTAGATAATTTATGGTAGTTCTAATATTCAATGTTGTAGTAGTTTGCTGTGTTGAGTTAGAATCATTCTCGTCTCCCTCACCATACTCAGCTTCACTTTTCTCATTCTTTGGAGTCAGATCATTCGCATCATCAGACTGAGATCTCCCCCCTCTTTCTGCTGCTCCTTCTTCACCATTTTTATTTCCAGTTGATGCAGTAGAACTACTAGTACTATTCCAACGTACGATATCATTAGCCCGATCCATCAATTGACCAATAAAAGATTGTGCAAAATGCACCAATCTACCACCATTTCGTTCTGCATTCTCATCCACCACACGTTTTCTACCACTTGCTGGAGCAAGTCCACTCGGATCATTCAACATCACCGGATTATTAAACGCATATTGATAAGGCGTAATGCCTACATATTTGGAAGCTAGAGCATCTACTCCGTGGAATCTCCCCAACTGGGGATCGTAACGTCTAAACGGGGTTTCGTCCCATTGCAAGCCAAAGCTTTCCTCTCGTTCGGTCTGGCCGTTGTAAAGATAACGATTTGGAATCATTCCTTGCTTACCAACTCCTACCATTTGCATACCAAAGGGGTAGTAGTGAGTTTCTTGCGCAATGATCTGAGGGGTAAAGGTTACCTCCATATCGTCAAAATACACTACTTTATCATCACTTTCGTTGGCAGTATACAGCTGCAAGGTACCATTGGTTTCGGCGGTAAAGTTGAGCATCAACTGCTGCCAGGTACCATTGGCCAAGTCGCTTACGTATATCCGGTCACTTTTCACGGCTTCGCCCTGGTCATTATAAAACACATAACGCAAGTAGGCGGCAGGTAAGTTGTTGCCTTGGTTGGGTTCGGTGCCAGGAGTATAGCGAATGCCTACCAGCAAGCTATTGGGGTTGTTGGCATTTCCTTCACCTTTGGGGTTATAGCTTCCCGCCAAGTTGGTAATGAAAGGTTCTAAGGCAGGGCCAGTAGTGTGGGTAGGTGCTCCACTAATGTAGGACTGCACCTTCATTTCTACCTGATCTCCTTTAGACACCGCTATAGTTTTCCAAATACCCAAAGGTTTGGTGTCAGCTCCTACTTTGGCGGCTTTACCGTTGCCAGTAGGGCTATTGTCTACCACGCTGCTGTCGTATTCAAAGCCGTTCACGGTTTTGTCTTGGGTGGCATCTTCCATACGGGCGTGGGTAGTAGCAGCATCACCTCTGCGAAACGACATCCGCATATTGCCCTGGTGGTCGGTGTAGTAATATTCGTAGGCCCATAAGTTGTTGGTGCCCAACGACTGTCCCGCCAGGGTGTTGGGGGTATACAAAGCCCTGCCTACTCCCGTGCTAACAAACTGCAGATTGTCTTGCTCATACACAAAACCCGCTACATAATCGGTTGTTTTACAGTTGCCATCTTTGTCGGTCACTAGCTTGCGAAGTTTGCTACCCGCACCATCGTAAAAGAACTCAATCATTTCGCCTGTACCAAATACAATGGTTTGAGGCATATCAAAACGATTGTAACGAATACTGGTGATGTTCTTGTTTTTGTCACTGGTCAGGTTGCCGTTTTCGTCATAATGGTATTCCTGCCCATTGGTGGCGTATTTATGGTTGTCACGGAAATCTTTGGCATCCCCGTTTACAGTAGTGCCGTCCGTGGCATCGTCTACCCCAAGTAGTTGGTTGCCTTTGTAAGTGTAGCTCAAGTCGTCAATCACGTCAAATTCTCCCCCGAATTGGGTCAAGCCAAAGCGACGCAATTGTTTGATGTTGCCATTGAGATCGTACACGATGTTGTCTACATCAAAGTTGGCATCTGCTTTAGGATTGGTGGTAGACTTGGGTGCATCATCCGAATAATCGGCTTTGGTCAGGCGATCCATTCCGTCGTATTCGTAATCGTACTTACGCTGTACCCCGTCCAGGGCGCTCTTCCACACCATTTGGGCAATGTTGCCATTAAAGTACTGGTGGGCACCGCCTGCATCGTATTTGAGTTCAAACCCAAATAGGTCGTTGTCATTGGCCTGATTACTCAATCCCGCATCATTGAGATGAGTTAACCATCCCCGGATGTTGAATTTATAGTCAATGGTTTGCAGGGCTTTGTTGTCATGGGTTTTCCCTACTTTGCTTTTAATCACCTGCCCCAGCTTGTTGTACTCAGCTTTGCTGATAGGCTCAGGGTTAAAATCAGCCTCCGCAAGGGCATTATCCAAGGTACGATAGACGTAAGCATCGGTGATTTTATGATAGGCTTCGGTTACCCGCCCTATGTGGTCGTACTTCATCCACTGATTCACATAGTGATTTTCGTAGTGAGTAGTACTGATTTTTCGCTGATGCTTCATCACGGTTTGGGTTACTTGCCCGTCGAACTTGTACTCTTGTACGACCAAGTCTACGCCTTCTTTGTGGTTTTCAGAAAGGGTTTGTTTTACCCGACCACGTTCGTCATAATAAATGGCCGAAAACATAAACTTGTTTGAGCCATCCAATCGCTTTACTTTCCCGCCAGTAGGTGCTCCCAATACATGTTTGAAATAAGTAGTTCCAGTAATGGTGCTAAACTCGGTGCTCATGTCAAACCCAGCCTGAATGGCTTGCCAACGGTAATCGTCATAATAATTGACCGATAATACCTCTAGGTTGTCTTTCGGGAAGGTTCCATTGGTGTAATAATGATTAGTGGTTTCGTTGGCGTCAAAGTTTTCAAAACGCTTGTAAGTGGTGCAAAATCCTTGATCTATTGCCGCTTGTAAATTGACGCGGGTCTCGGCATTGGTATAAATACCACTGACTACCGGGCGGCTCAATGAATCGTATTTCACAAAATCCCATTTACCTTCCAAACGCTGGCGGGCATTTTGAGTAAGTATCGGGCGATCGAGTTCGTCGTACACTACCATTGTTTTACCCGCATTGGGCACTTCTTTGATAATGGCTCGGCCACGGGCATCATAATAATAACGATAGCTCAATCGACGTACATCATCGGTTACGTCATGGCCGTTGTGTGCCCACTGCCAGTTGTTGTCTTTCAGGGCTTTCACCGCTTCGGGCGACAATACATAACTCAATTGGTTGAACTTGTTGTATATATTGTAGGTTTCGGCCCAGGTATTG
The DNA here is from genome assembly GCA_001890965.1 of marine bacterium AO1-C. Classification (GTDB taxonomy): domain Bacteria; phylum Bacteroidota; class Bacteroidia; order Cytophagales; family Microscillaceae; genus Microscilla. The sequence continues at coordinate 100,630 of MLAY01000014.1, forward strand.
GCATCTACTTTGGCTCGTTTTAAAATCACCTGCCCGTACTTGTTGGTGTAGGTTTCGGTTACTTTGCCATCTTCATCGGTAATGGTCGTTACTAACAACTCACCCGCTGCATAATAACCATCCAAACCTGGTTTGTTGCCATCTCCATCTTTGAGCTCTAATGTAATGGTAGAAGAGGTTGTAGGTACAGAAAAACCTTCGGTCAGAGTAATGCTCTTTTCGGCCTGGTACAAGGTACGATTGCCTTCCAAGGCGTTTAAAGTTAAATCTTCCTGTCCAGTGGTTACTTCCCCAGCATTGAGGTCGTTGTTTACCTGCCATTTGCGCACTTCGTTGGCTACATTGGTACGAATACCCACTTCGCCTCCTTTGGCCTGGCCTACCCAGCTTTTACCTGGGGCAAAGCTTTTGAACGAACGATTGAGCGGGGAAGGTTCATAGTTAACCTGAGCATAAGGAAAGTTGCTGTTGGCATAGTTGGTACCACTTTTATAAAAACCTTCTACCGCAGTAATGGCGTTCATCTTGTAGGTTCCGCTATTGTTGCCTGCATTGTACCCCAGGTACTCGATAGAACGCCGTCCAATATCATCGTAGAGCACCGTTTTTACGGCATCTTTTTTATCAGGGGTTACTTGCTGGCTCACACTTTGTACAAAGCGCCCCAGACCATCCAGGTAGGTGTTGCTGCGCAGGGTTTGTTCGCCAGTCACAGATAAACTATTCAATCCTTCCTCGGTTTTTACATCAGGAATACGCACAATTTGGGTGCTCACCATATTGAGATGGGTAGCATCTACTCCGTTATAGTCATGGCGAATACGAACTGGAATAGTAATGGCTTCTCCTGTACAGCCACCTTCTCTCGTATTTTTGATGGCCACCGTTACATAAGTGGTTTGGGAATACTTTGCTTTATATGTACCTGAGGCATCTTCCACAACAGTGGAACCATTGGTCCACACGTAGGTTTGTCCTACTCCTGCCCCACTTACCTGAAGGGTGATGTCTTTTAAAGTAGTGCCATCTTCTTCGTAAGGATTGAGCATGGCTTCAGGGGCCAATACCAACGTAGGTTTATTCAGTTTTGAATCCCCCTCTAAGGTAATGGTGGCGTCATTTCCTTCACACCCATTGCTGTTAGTGATAGTAACATGATAGGTAGTGATGGCTTCCAACCCCTCGATGAGTAGACAAGGATTGGTAGTAGAAATAGGATTGGCATCGGCCATGCTCCCTTTGTACCACTTGTAGGTATCGCCTTCTCCTCCTCCTTGTACTCTTAGCAAAAAGTTACCATTTTGGCAATCGGTTTGGGCAAGCATAACGACAGGTGCGGCTGGTGGAGAGGTCGCAATAGCATTCAGCTTGTTAGAAATGTGCACACAGCCCAAGTCGTCCGTAATCTCCGCCCATACTTCATACGTTTCATCCAATAAAAAGGAATAAGTAAGGTCATTGAGGTTACCAACACTTGAAATAATACTACCATCACTTGATTTTTTCCGCTTCCAGGTAAGTCCAGTAGCTCCTTTGATAGAGTTAGTCAATTGAAAGCTTACATTTTGATTGATACAACCTGCCGAAGCTTGTGACAGCGTTGGCTTATCTGGTACATTCAAGTAAATTGCCTCAGTTGCACAATGCGAAGCATTTAGCATAGATAAAACCAAACGATGGTCGGCATCTAAAATAGGTAACTCTGTAAATAAACCGGTATTGCTTTGAAAGTTTTGGTCATCATAAATCCAGTTTGTGGTCACTGTACCATCCGAGTGGTAGGTTCTTACTGCTGTTTCCAATAACAGAAAATAAGTAGTATTGGCAGTTGGATTGTCTATGCTTAACTTCCCACAATTGTTGAAGGTAACCTCATTAAGCGTCAGAGGATTAGCCACCAAGCTTGAAATCGTAGTACCATTATAGACTACTTCCTGGGTTCGTTCACAGCCATTTTTATCAGTAATGGTAACAAACACCGAAGTAGCTCCCCACCGAAGTGGTCTGGTAAGTTCAGCAACTGTTGTTACAAATTCTTCTTCTAAAGGTGGGATGCTTACAATTGACAAGCCCGTATATTCCGTTCTTACCTTCCATTTATAAGACCCATATTCATTTACTCCAATATCCTGCCCGCCTTGCTTTAGAGTATAAGTCACGTTGGTGCCACACGCTGCTCCCGTAGGAACTTCTGCTTCAACCGTGAACCCTTCTTCAGCATTAAAGTCGGTAGGTCTTATAAACACATCGGAGCTTTTACAACTTCCTCGCTTGATGTATGCTTTATAAAAAACTTCGATGTTGGCATTTTTTATCAGCCCATAGTCATTTAACTGAATAATGCCATCTCCGTCGGTGTCCTCGATATTTACAGGAGGAAGCCAGGTGTTCATTTCCCGCTGCTCTACCGTAACCCAGTAGGTTTCTCCTACCAGCGCACCACTGAATTGCAACGTTTTTCCGCAATTTGTAGTGGTTACAGATGGAGGGCTAGGTGGAGTACCAGGGGTAATGTTTTTAGTCAATTGGTCACTATTGGCAGTAGCTCCTAGTGGAGCAGTTGCATTTACCTGCAAATACATTGTTTGGTTAGTACTCACCAATCCTAAATCCAACTCTTGAGTATTCCCTATTTTAAAACCAGTCCAGCTATAGGTTAAGCTTATACCAGTTTCAACTCCTTGTACATTGACACTTACCCTTACTTGGTCTCCATCACAAGTAAAGTTGGGTCCCTGGTGCGAAATAACCGGGGTTGCTTTTAGCTTATAAACGGTAAAATCTACTTTGCTACTTTCTACTCCGCCATTGACTGATTTTACATAAAAATGATTGGCTCCATAGGCACTCAAGGGCAAACTCGCACTGGTACTGTTAGTTTTCACCAACGTGCCATCGCTTTTGTACCAATTACACCCCGTAGCATTGGCTCCTGGAGTGGCACCCATCGTATAATAAGCAGTAGATAGGTCACTAAATACAATCCCCTCCAGGTTATTCAATACAGGCCTTTTGACTACATTGACCACTATAGTTTTTACACTACTGCACAAGTTCTGATTGTAACCTGCGACCTTAAAAGTGGTGCTTTCGGTAAGGACATGACTTGTAATGCTGGCAGTATTGCCAGTCATGTTGATATAGTAAGACAAAGAAGCAGGCTTGTATTGCCAGCCATAATAATTATTAGCTCCTGAGGCATTTAGAGTAACAGTGCTACCTTCACCAACCACCGTTGGGGCCGACAAGCTTATGCTTGGGGGAGGTAATGGAGTGACGTTTTGGGAACCAGGATACACAGTTTGCGTACCTGTTTCGGTGGTTACACTTCCCCCAGTATAGGTCACATTTACTGTACCTCCACTGGCATCGTTCCAGGTTACCGTCACAGTTCTGCCTGAAGTGCTGGATAATGAACCACTACCGCTTGTAATAGTCCATCTAAATTTAGAAAAAGTAATAGAAGATTCTTCTACTCCGACTATTTCGGCATCTAATGATATGGCTTGGCCTACACAGGCATTATCTCCAGTAGTAATGATAATTTGTCCGGGTTGAGAACTTTGAGCCTGTAACTCAGCTTTAAAAGCCGATAATATACTCAACATACTGAATAGAAAAACTCCTCGAAAGAAGGTACTATTCCATATTTTTGGTTTGATAATTCGCTTATACATGATTCGATCAGCTTATCGTTCAATTAATCAACTTTTTTGTATTTATAGGTATGGCGCTTGATGATGTTACCATCAAAATCTTTGACAATACGAAGCCTCTTTAAGCCATCATATTCATAGTACACCGTTTGGTGATTGGCGCCCGTTTGTGATACCAGCCCTACCAAAGTGCGATGGTTGAAAGTAGCCATTCGGGTTTGAACAGGATGAAAACGTACTTCATCTACATAAACCCCTTGAGGTATTTCCAGTGTTACTTCTGTATCACTTACCAAAGTAATGGTGGCTTCGTAAAGTAACCAGCCAGATGGGCGGCTAACGGTTTGTTGTAGGGTAGCTATGTTTAATGCAGAAGATTTTACCACAGGGTTCACAGTACTCTGATTATTAGGGTGAATCCAAAAGCTCACTTTGTATGTACTACCAGCCAATAAGTTATTTTTCTTCAATTCTATTTTTGCTGATTCTGCATACAGCGCTTGCATCCCAGTGTGCACCTTAGTAGTCTGCCACTGACTACTCGTAGTAGCGGAAGTAATGGCCCATTGCCCCTCATTTACCACGTCGGTTTCTTCAAAGCTTGTGTAAGCAATTTGGCCAGGATCGGCATTGACTGCACGAGCAATCACCAGGTCATGTTTACTATTCCAAATTACAGCACTGGTAATGTCTTTATTAGGAGTGGTGGCTACTACGTTACTGGTGTAGTTTTCATAAGTAACATCCACCTTTTTCTGTAAGTATACATAGTTGCCATTTCCGTCTTTGTTGAACACCTCTCCCTCAGTAGCCAGTGGTTGATTAAATTCGGCTACGTAACTTCGTACAGGGTAAAGCTTATTATTACTGGTAAGATCGTACTCCTGAAAACTAGCGCCTAGTACTTCGTTGTTTCGCAAAGTGTACGATACAATAGGACTACCAATGTAATACTTACCAATCATATCTTCAGCCATTGGGCGGATGGCTTCACCAGGTAAAATGTCTTGTGGATAACGAGACTTTGTCACCACAATACGTCCTTCACTATCAGTAGTTTGGGTGCGGGTGACAAAGGTATGTTGCGTAGGGTTATCGTAGAAGAATAATTTCTCGGTTTTCATTGACTTCTTTGAGTTTCCCGCAAAATCCCCCTTATCATAGAAGTAAGAGAAGTTTTCGGTACGTACCAAACGGTGCCAGGCTGAAGTCAGGTTAAAGGGCGCATAATTTACTACATTTTTAAACGATGCCCGATCATCTGGATCAGCTGTAGAGGTAGAGGTAACTCTGGCAGCTACACCTATCAGTTGATGAAATTGAGGCTGGGATGCATCTGTTGCTGAACCTTCGTAATGATTAAGTGAACGAGTCAACTCACGTCCGTATGCATCATATACTCGCTTCTCTAATAAGTGTCCACGTAACCAATCTAAATCTTCCTGAGGACCAAAATCGGCAGTAGCATCATTCTGAAAAGAATAATAATAATCTGTTCTACCATTATTACCACCAAATCCGTCCAATACGGTTACATTAGTGTAACAAACCGGGCTACCTTTGGCATATCCTCCTGCTCTAAAACTCTCCGAAGATAAAGTTAGGTAATTACAGGTAGCCTCATCATCCAGTGGGTTAGACACTCCTGGTTGGATAGGCTTTTTAATATAACTGGTAGAGTTTTGGTAAATCTGGATGGGCATCATTAGCTTGCCACTCGATACCTTTGATTTATCAAAACTCTGGTAACGATATTCTTTTACAATGTCGTTTTTTTGGTTCAGCCCATCGGCATAGGTAATTTTAGCAATACGTAAACCAGGGCCAGCTTTTGTACACCCCTTGCCATCATTAACCAAGGTCTTATTCAAGTAAAAACATTGCAAACTTGCCGTTACAGAAAAATTATCAGGCATAAAACTAGATGGTGCCGAAGCATGTGCCTCTATCACATAAGTACCTGCTTTAAGTAAAATACTTTTTGTCTGGTTTTGATTCGCGTTAAAAACTTCTGTACGAATACCTCCTCCAGTAACTTTAAATAATTTCACATAAGTAACCACATCAGGAATAGTGACTCCTGGCTGGCTATTTACGATATTCACCATCATCTTCACTGGTTGCTCAGAGTCTACTACAAAGGTATATTCTTTGGTATCACCTTCTCCGGGGTCGCCTTTTCTAAAGTTAGCGCCTGTTCCTGCTATTGTTTCTTCATTCTTGATAACACTATTACACCCGTTCTCTGTATTGTATTGATTAGATTCCCAATCCAGGGTTGTCGTACCTCCCGTGGGGTTGTTGATAGATACTAATGCACCTATTTTTACTGCATCGGGGTTTACTTCTCGATTGGCGCCAGCAAAAAACAAATCAAAAGCTGGGTCATTGTGGCTTGGGACCAAGGTAGTATTATTTGCTCCGTTAAAGTAGCCCCAATAATCTATGCTTCTTACAAAATTATTGTCTACCGAAAATACACCTGTCATATTGGTATTGTAAGTAAAATCGTAGCTTCCTTTATAATCCAACTCGCTACTATTGGTAGGTAAAACTGACGGAGCAATCACGGGTTGTTTCCCATTCACTTCCTGTACCTTAGTTAGTAATAGTCGTTTAAAACCCGTTCCATTATCCAAGTAATCATAGGTTAAGTTTACCACCTTGATTAACTCACCCGTACGAGATTTCACTAAAACTCGCCCCAGGGTTTTATCTCCATAATCTTGTCTCTGTGCACCTTCTTCAAAAATTATTTCGTGTTTAGTTTGAGTAACAATTCTAGCAATATGAAGACGGTTTGTTACTGTTACCTCCGAAGCTGATATGCTTACCGGAGTCAGGCCTGTTGCACAAGTACTGGCATCATTCCCTGGCTTTAAAAATTGTCGGGCCTCTGAGTAAAGCACCTGATAGCTATTGATAGGGTTTTCTACCTGATATTGAAACTGAATATCATCATCGCCATTCATTGACTTAATTTCTTTGAGATACCAGGCTGAAGTATAGGTACCAACACCAGGGGTTCCTCCAGATGTAGATAATTCTTCCAGACTTATGGTATTGCCTTGTGCATCGCTTCCGCTACCTCCAAATGTATACTGGGTTCCATTAGGAACCGTAATCTTCCAGGTTCCTGATGGAAAGCCACCCTGTAATTCTATCTTAACATTTTGGTAAGGAATTGTATAAGCTTTGAAGCTACCATCGCTTTGTTTCTCCAAAAAGAATTTACCAGTATAACCTGCCACGTTGAAGGAAAACACATCAGGCTGTCCATCGTATTGGCCATTGGCAATGTTTTTTAAAAAGGCCCATTCCTGCTCTGCCTGTGCTAGTTTGGTTGCATCATTGCCAGTATACTCATGCACATATTCCATTTTGAGCTGATTTTTTATGGCATGATAGCCAATACTACTCAACTCATCGGGTTTGCCCCTTACCGTACGGGTAATCACTCCGCCAGCGCTTAAAGCCCAACCTAAACCTACCCAGCTGGTTTGTTCATTGGGCTTGAGGCCTGTATAGTGATAACTCAGAGATACTGGCACACTCAAATGGCGGCTACTTAGATTATAAATAGGTACATTTATACTTGGGATACCAGTGTATAAGCTCACTGGCACCTCAGAGAAGCTTTCCAAAGCCGCTGCATTGGGAGAAGGAGAAATATTTTGAGCCATAACACCTGCACAAAAAACTCCTACTCCAATTAAAGTGGTCAAAAGCCTGATCATTATATAATTCAATTGTCGCATGATCTTCGTTTGATTTTATTTGATAATTATTTTTATATCAGTAATTCTATATTTATTCTCTTTTAAAACTTCAACCCTCTCACCTTAGTAGTAATGAGACGGTTCTGCAACAGGTTGCGCTCTCCAATGGGCAACTTGTTGAGTTGCATTTTAAAACTTTGCAGGTTTTTGAGCTTGCCCAAACTTGCGGGCAGCTTTTGTAAAGTACCATTACTCCACAAATTCAGTTTTTCTAGGTTTTCTAAGTTGCCCAAGCTCTCGGGTAACTCGTTGAGCTGGTTGTAAGCCAAATTCAGGTTTTTGAGTTTTTTGAGTCCACCTACACTTTCGGGCAAGCCTTGGAGCACATTGCCCCAGGTATCCAAACTCTCTAGATTCTTTAAGTTGCCTAGGCTTTTGGGGAGCTCTTCCAATTGATTTTTGCGTAGCTGTAAGCTTTTCAGAGATGCCAAATCCCCTAAACTCTCGGGCAGTTTTTTAAGCCCATTGGCTCGTAAATCAAGCCTTTCTAAGCTCTTGAGTTGCCCCAAACTATTAGGAAGTTCGCTCAGTCTATTACCATCCAGGTTCAAGCTTTTGAGTTTTTCTAAATCACCCAATGCTTCAGGCAACTTTTGCAAAGTATTACTGCGTAGATTGAGGGCTTCCAAACTTTTGGCTTGCATTAGTTCTTTAGGTAAGTTCTGCAAACGATTGCGTGACAAATCCAGGTTTTTGAGAGACTTCATCTCTCCCAGTTCTTTAGGTAAGCTTTTGAGTTGATTGTTGTACAGCGACAGCTTTTCTAAAGAACCCAGGTTTTTCAATTCGGCAGGAACCGTTTCCAAACGATTCATTTTTAGATTGAGCTTTTGCAAGTTTTGCAAGTTGCCCACTTCCTTGGGTAGCCCTTTGAGCAGATTATTCTGCAAGTGCAATTCTTTGAGACTTTGCAAGTCGCCAATTTCTTTGGGGAGACTTCTGAGCGCATTGTTGTTGAGATTGAGTACCTCTAAGTTTTTAAACTTTTTCAAGTCTTTCATGGGTAACTGGCGCACGCCATGCAGCTCCAATTGATACACTTCTTCGGGCATTTTGAGGGCCTCTTGTAAGCTGGTAAACACCTTGGCTTTTTTGCGTAAAATTTTCCACTCTTGTTGTAAGGCTTTGGAAGCTTCTAGTTTTTTGAGCTTGGTCATGCGTCCAAAGTTTTCAGGTAGTTGTTTGATGTTGGTCTCCGCAATGCCTAAATGGGTAAGCTTGCGCAAGGCTGTTATACTTTTTGGTAGTGCTTTTACTGGATTACCCGAAAGTTTCAAGGTATGCAAATGCCGAAACTGGCTCATCCATTTTGGTACTTCGGTGAGTTTGTTGTGGCGCACATCTAATATTTGCAAATTTGCTAGTGCCTTCATCTCACTCGGTAAGCTATCCAGTTGGTTATGAGTCAAGCGTAGCTCCTGTACCTGCGTAAACACGTGGATATTGCGAGAAATGGCTTTGAGGTTTTGTCTGGATAAATCCAGGCGAAAAACCTTGGCTGGATGGCGCAGAGCTTTGTTCCACGATTTGTAGATGTGTTGCTTCGCGAGTTCTTTGGGACTGAGGAGTTTGCCAGGTATTTGGGCAAAGCTTCTCAAAGGACTCAGCAATACAAGGCTGAATAAGAAAAGGCCTAATTGTTTTTTTATGATGTAATGATATTTTTTCATAAGAATGTTATTCAGGTCAGTATTCATCAACAGGTTCCTCGGCAAGCTCGGAATGACAGTAGAGACGACTAGATTATTAGAAAGAAAAACCCATTCGGAAACGCCAGGGACTGGGAAAGGTACTTACCCCAGGTTGGTAATTGAAATCACGCAAAAGCGAGACATTGATGCGTAGCAAACGCAACAAGCGGAAACGCAACCCTGCGCCTAGTAGAGGACTCGCCTGCCAAACGCGGGGAGAAATTCCTTCTTTACCTGAGGTAGCCTCAGGATTTGGCACATTCAAAGCCTCATATTCTCCTGATACAAAAAACCAATCGATGGGTTGGAACTGGACAAAGCCATTGCCTCCATAGTTCATCGTGATGGAGTCGTTTTGGCGAAAGCGATGGTAGCGGTAGTTGGCCCCTACTCCCATCCGAAACTTACGACTTAGGTTGTAAGCCACAGTAGGTGAAGCGTCTACTACTATTGGATCACCAAACAAGAGGGCAAAGTTGCCCCCAAATTGCCAGCGTTTGATTTTGTTGTGGGGATTTTGGTTGGGCCCACCCGTCGTTACCGTAGGTGGCGGTGGTACTTGGGCCAAGCCAAGACTCACACTGAGCCATAGCAAGGCCAGAACTCCCCATATTCGAGCAGAAAAATTGCGTTTCATCACTTGTGTTGTTTTGTTGCCTGATGTAAGTCCTGACAGTTTCTAAAACTTGCCAGGACGGTTTAAATCTGATCCTATTTTTTAGCTTTGATTAATAGCTTTTCTAAAGCATTCATTCTTGCCGTTAAAGTATCCAATTCGGCTTTGATGGCTTGGTGATCATTCTTTAGATTACTGTTCTTTTTACGCAAATCTTTTACAGCTTCTACCAAAACTGGGATCAATCCTGTATAATTAACTGAGTAATAACCATCCGCGTCTTTAGATACCAACTCAGGATATACTTTCATTAACTCTTGGGCAATTACGCCCATCTGTGTGCCTTTCGAGAAGTTTTTGTTTTTGAATTTTTTGGTGCGGAATTGATAAGAAGTACCACGAACTTGATCTAGTTTGGCTACCTTGGAAGCAGTAAGAGTTTGGATGTCTTTTTTGAAGCGAGCATCAGAAGATAAAGCAATGCCGTTGGAAGAAACTGTTCCGCGAAAATTCACATTTCCATTTGAAAAAAGTGTCATTACAGTAGAAGTTCCACTACTATTCCAAAAGTTTAAGCTTGTACCACCAGCTGGTTGATAAATTTGCCACGCAATATCACTTCTTTTGAAAATTAACCCAGTATGTCGTGAAGCGTTTCCTGTTTCTAAAGTCATCCAAGAATCTGCATTTGACTTGTAAAGATGCAATAACTGACTAGGATTTGTAGTACCAATGCCTACATTGCCATTTGATGCAATTTCCAGGCTTGTTTCGTTATTAAAAGTTCTAAATTGAAGGCTTCCTAATCCATTGTGATTATAGATAATCCCCCCAGCTACATTATTACTACCTTTGCCAAATAGTATCCCTGTTTCTGCTCCTGAAGATGGAATCAAAAATTGTAAATAACCAGTACTATTTCTTTCCAAAACAGCTATTGCTTTATCGTGCAGGTTTCTTTGTGGTACAAGCCCTCCATCTACTATATGAAGTTTCCCCAAAGGACTTGAAGTACCAATACCTACATTACCATTACTAGCAATTCTCATGAGTTCATGTTCATTGGAGCTAAAACCAACATTTTGACTAACACTTCCACCAGCAGCCCCATGGAAAGTAATCCCTTTATCATACTGTAAGCGAATCCAGTGAACATTATCATTGTTATCTGGTATAGTTTTTACTAAACTATTCGCTCCACTATTCGCTTTTACACCATTTCCTAGAATGGTACCAAAACCTGCCCCAGTTTCACCTAAGTAGGCATAAGAGCCTAACTTCAAATTATTGTTACTACCACCTAGATGTAGTATCTCTTCTGGACTTGTAGTACCAATGCCTACATTACCTGATTCTAGCACTGTAAACTTAGGAGAAGGATTTAATGTACCATTTCCTAGCATTACTGTAAATCTGCCATCTAATGAACCCCAAGTTCCTAGCGCCAATCTTGTATTTGAAAATGCACTCACTGCATTCTTGTATTCTAAATAAGAATCTGCACCTTCCACCTTACCACTTGTCATTCTAATAGGAGCAGCAGAGGAGTTGTGATAAAGTTCCATCATCCGAAATGGATTTGTGGTTCCAATCCCTAACCTTCCGTCAATTGTCAATCGCATCTTTTCCTGACCATTGATTTTAAAAATAGTATTATTACCAGTGGCACTATTTAAAATCACATCATTGGAACCATCACTAGGTTTTTCTATTTCTAAACGAGATTGTGCCTGAGTATTTGTAGTGCCCAATGCCAGCATAGTTAGTAAGCAAAGAGCTAATAAAAAAAAGTTTTGTTGTTTCATTGTTTTGAATCACTTTGTTGTTGTCCAACAGTTCAACCAATATTTTTCAATGCAAAGACTTTTACCAGTCTTTATTATCATATACCAAAAGCCAAGCCCCTCGAGGGAGACTTTTTTGGAAAAAAGTTTTAAAGTTTTCTGTAAGTATCTGATAATGAAGGGCAAAAACTTAAGCAAAAATATCATTTAGCATATTTTTGCAATAGCCTGTTATCATTTATTCACCTAAAATTATTTAAAAATCAGCCCATAGATTGTCACATAAAAATTGCATTGAGATAATAGATATAGCCAAAAACTCCGAACAATTTTTCTTTGCAAAGGCTACTACGCTAGTAAACTCTCTATGTAATCCTGAGAGACAGACTCCTGTCTTGTACTCTAGCACACCAAAGACTCTCTCTTAAAAACTTGCCTTTTTGCAGGCTTTGTGTGTAACTTCATTGTTAGTGTATAAACAGGTTCACATAGCGTTTTTATTGGCTTTGGTGCTAGCGTCTCTATCGGGGCAGGCCCAAATGCGTACTTTGAAGGTAACCCTGCTAGTAGGGAAAACCAATCAAACCCCAGTAAGTGGAGCTTCTATTTATTTGAGGGTTCCCTTTAATGATGGGAGCTATCGTACTTTTAACCCTAGTACCAATGCTCAGGGAAACTTTGAGGTTTATCTAAATCCTGGGCAGGATTTAACTGCCGTAGTATTTGATGAAATATCGCAAGTGCAAAACAATGGGCAAGGTAACATCCAATATAAGGTGCGTGAAGTAGATGTAGAAAGGCTTATTGTTTATGTAGATGCAGAAGTAGACGAAAGCAAAAAAATCCCCCCTGCAAAAGAAAAGAAAATACTTCCCAAAGAAGATAAAACCAAGCCTCAATTATTTACAGTCACAGTTTCAGGATTGGATGGTATTTCGGTAGATAATGCCTTGCTTAGGATGAACGAAGGTTCTTGGGTAAATCTGGACAAAGCAGGAAAAACGACTCTCAAAATCAAGCAAATTGATTTGAACTCTACTTTTCGAGTAGCTCAGGAGGGCCACGAAAAAGAAAGTTTTGAAGTAATTCACGAAAGTCGCTTGAATCGCCAGGATTCGTTGAGTAGTCAATCTTTTTGGCGTATGGAGAACAATGGTAATCTGATTGTGATCACGCTCAAGCCACGCATAGAGCCCCCCGAAAACCCAGATGATAAGGATACTATTCGTAATGTATTGGAAGAAGGTACAGAAAAAATAAAGGCCCTGAAAGATGACTTCAACGCTCAACTAGATACTTTTGAACGTAAACTAGACACGTTAAAAACTCGCAAATTTGTAGATCGCAAGGCTTTGAATCAATTGGCCCAGGATTTTGCCAGCTACCGCCAAAAAATGCAAAAAGAAATTCGCCGGATTACTAATGCTATGATCATTACGCTAATACCTGACAATGACTCTTTGCGGCAAAAGTTATTGCAAGAACCCATAGATACTGTGTTGAGTTTTTTGAATCGCAAACGAGAGGAAATTCAACAATTGAAGGAGGCGCAAGCCATTCAAAAAAGGCGATCCAATCAAACCATTCTAACCATTAGCATTGCGGGGGCATTGATCATTTTTTTGGTGATTATGTGGTATTTGCGGCGTTTGAGGGTATCGAACCGTAATCTGGCTTCCCAAAACACGTTGATTAACTTGCTGATTGGAGAGGTAAACCATCGGGTAAAAAACAATTTATTTTCTATTAGCTCCAAGTTGCGTAATAGCCATTTGAAAGCTCAAAATGAAGCCGCCAAAACTACTCTCGAGGAGTTGATTGAGTTTACCTCCAAACTTAGTCAATTGCAAGCTAAATTAGATTTCACATTTTTCTCAACCGATCAGAAGATGCTGCATGGGTTTCAAATAGAACGGGACTTAGAGGATATGGTAAATACAGTAGTGGGGACATCTTTATTGAACCCTAAACCAAGTATACAAATCCACACTGATTTAAATGGTTTGCGTAATGATTATTTCAGTATTATTGGGTTTTGTGCATTTGAACTGGCAAACAATATTTGTAAATATGCTTTTAGTAACTCGGAAGCTGTTCCCCGTCAAATGAACATTGTATTGACCAAAAGAGGCTCATATATTTGTTTACAATTGCAAGACAATGGCAAAGGAATGCCAGTGGAACTTTTTGATACGCAAGGAAAATTTAACTTTGAGCAATTAAACTCGTCGAAGGGCTTAAGAATTATCCATCATTTGACCATATTGCAAAAGGGAAATTTTGTAATCAAAACCGCCAAAATACATCAGGAGCCCAATCAAGGAGCTTATTTTGAATGTAATTTTAAATTTTAACAAAAGTGGCCAAAGAAGAAAACAGACACTATAAAATATTGATTGTGGAGGATGAAGAGTCTCCAAGAGATTATTTAAAAACTATTGTGGAAAATCTTGGTTTTCAACTGGTTGGATTGGCAAAGTCTTATGACGAAGCCATTGCCTGTGCTCAGCAAAACTTCCCTGATATTGCATTATGTGACATTAAGCTATATGATTACAAAGATGGTGTAGATGTGGCTCACACACTCAAATCTATGGGGGAGGTCTCTGTGATATTTTTAACCGCATTTTCGGATTTACAAACCAGAGAAAAGGCTTTGGCTGTAAACCCCGCCAGTTATCTGCTTAAAGACCAAATCAATGATGTTATTTTGGATATTCATCTACAAATTGCTCTAAAAAATCTTACTGAGAAAAGTAGCAGTGAATCCAAAGTGAGCAACGGAAAGTTGTTTGCCTGGGATAGAGGGGTTTACCACATTATTGAGACCAAGGATATTCTATATGTACAAGCCAATAATACTTCTTGCCTGATTTATAGTCGAAAAAACATTTATGATGTTAATCAAAAATTCGGTGAAATTGTCACGCATCTACAAACTAATGGCATACAACAAGTAGGCAAGTCTTATGCAATCAATTTAGATAACATCATTGCTTTTGACAAAGGCTTTACTTACGTAGAAATAGACCTTGAAGGAATCAATGACAAAGTAAAATCAAATATTCAGCGAGTAATTAATGTATCGAAATCATACCGTAGCGATTTGAAAAGTAAGATGTTGATATAAGGATTAATTATGAATTGATAAATTATATAATTCTAAGCTATTGATTAATCTTCGATTTGTTCCACTTTTCACTTTACGTTTTACATTTTTAATTCAAAAAAACTTTTCACCCAAATTTGTTTTGCATCACTTTTCACCTTTCGCTTTTAACTTAACCACCCTAAACCCAATTGCTTTTTTCACATAGTTATTTTTTTCACCAGGGTAAGATAGTTCATAAGGCAGCTCTTTGTCACGAGAAAATACCTGGCAAGCAACAAATGAAGATTGATAAGATCCTCCACGAATGACTTTAGGGTAGGGATCGGAGGGTGTACGAATACCAATAATTTTACGCTCTTTAGTGTTTGCTGGATTTACATTGACTCTCTTTGTAGTTAAAGACCGATAATAATCATCTTCGTAAGTATCATAACACCATTCATATACATTACCGCTCAGATCATACACCCCCCAGGCATTGGGCTTAAGTAAGCCTACTCGATGTGTTTTGCCAGCCTCCGTATTGCCTAAAAACCATCCTACCTGTATCAAACGCTTGCTACCCGCAAAAGCCTCACGAGAAGCTCCTCTAGCTGCATACTCCCACTGCGCTTCGGTAGGCAACATCAATCCATAATAAGCACAATACTTCATAGCTCCATACCAACTTACATTCATCACTGGATGAAACAAGCGGCTGGAATCCTTGACTTCCCACCATTGCTTTTTAACGTTATAGGCTAGCCCCAAAAGGTGGTCAGATATTAGTAGTTCTTTCTTAAATCGTTCGTCAATCTTTACATCAGCTACGCGTTTCTGGCGAGTATTATAACGGGCCAAAAAAACCAAATAAGCCAAATTGGTTACCTCATATTGCCCTATAGCAAAATCAGACAACTTTACCCGATGAATCGGCTTCTCATCTTTTTTGCCCAATGCATATCCCATCATAAACTCCCCTCCTCTTATTGGCACCATTCCATATACTGATGGCCTAAGCGCCGCTGCAATTAATTGAGAGATTTTATTTTTAGGATTGGCATTTAAAGCTCGTTGAATCATCTGTAATGCTTGGGAAAACTGAATAGTATCAGCACGATTTAAAATCAATTTTAAGGCCTTTTGTTGTAGCAAAGGCACATCTACTTTGGCGGTAGTTGCGTCAGGCTGTAAGCAAACATCACGAGTAACCTTTCCTTTTTGCCAAACCTGATAACCACTCGCATCACGCCTTTTTCTCAACTCAGTGATCACCTCTTTCAAACATTTTTTTTCTTTGAATAACGTTAAAAATGAAGCTAAACTAACCTTTGAATCGTTTAATGGGGATTTTTTTTGCCTGTATACAATCCTGGCATTTAAGGAGCGTACTTTGTCGCGTTGGCCAATACGAAGTTTACCTACCTGGAATTTTTGCCGACTTTCGCCATTGATAAAAAAGTAATGAGGCATTTTATTTCGCCGAAAGGCTGCCATAAGTTCATTGATCGACACCGACCTATATATCAAATCTTTCTTACGGGCAGAAGGCTTAAAATCACTAGGGAGCAAGTAGTTTTGGTTACGGTACTCTAGCATATATCCCCAATAAAATACCATTATAGCAGTATATTTATTTTTCTTAGCTTTCCGTGCAAAAGCGTCTACTGTGTTGTATAAAGCTACTTTATTGAGATTTTTGGCTAAGGTTATTTCTATTTTTCTGTTGGCTAAAATAGAAGTAAATTCACTTAAAGATGAGGGTAGAATCTTTAAAGGTTTAATGCTTTGATAAAAGTGATTGTGAATAATCAAAGCCGCTATCTTCTCCTGGCTCTGGTTTTGGCTAAAACCTAAAGGTCCCCACAATAAACCTCCAAAGAAAGAAATGATGATAACACGCAATTTCATAAATGCTATTTTCCTTATGAGGTAAAATTAGTTTTTACTTCACTGTTATACTGGCTTGGGTATGTAACTCACCTTGTATTTTATAAACAAGCCAATACTGTTTTTGATTAACAACTAATTTATCAGGAAAATATATAAAATAAAAAAAGTGAGTAATGTTGGTGGAAAAACCTCATTACTCACTATCATGTACACCTGTTTATCTTCTTCTTAGGGCTGTTAAATAGGTATATTGTATGCGGTTAGGAAAAAGTCAGGAGCCCTTAACTCTGACTTTAATAACTTACCCTATAAAGAAGAACTTTATTATTTTTAATATTTCAATCGCTAATGTATTGTAATATACGCCTGATCCCTCCTACATAAAAGCAATCCATGTGAAACGCAGTAATTCTGAGGTGAAATACCGTTTTTTCAAGGTGAGGATTTTTTAAACCAAGAAATGATTGATTAGTTAAGTTATATCAACAAACTTTTTGAAAGAACATCAGGATAAGCCTAAAAAACAGGTATTAACTGTTTTTTTTAAAATCTTCGGCTAAAACATAACTATTCGTCATCTTGTTTTATTTCATCTTATTGACACATCTTTGTAATTTTGCTCCCATTAATAAGCTCCAGAAAGCTAACCTTTATACTTATAAGCACATCAAGTATAAGATAACTCTGCATACTCCATACAAGATACTCATCCTCAGCTACCTACATCTCACCACTAGTGCAGAAACAATTAATACTTAAATGAATAAAAATGTTAGTGACAACGTCAAAAGATCAAATTACTGAAGAGTTATTATACCTTCAGGAAGACATCGTGTTTCAAGAGGCAGTATTAAGTATCAAACCAGGTAAACTTCGCCGAAACCCTGAAAAAGTGGTTTACCAACAACGACTGATTTACACCAAAGCGCTCAGGGATTATGTTTATAACCCTGCTGCATTAAACATTATTTTTAGTGATGTTAAACTCAAATTACTTTTTTTCCGCACATTTGGCTACAAGGGAAAAACCAACTTCACTATTTACCCCAATGCCTGGCTTCGTGACTTCCCTATGCTGGATATTGGAGAAAATGTGTACTTGGGTGACGGCATATTGTTAGGGACTAATCAAGTATCTGTTAATCAAAAATTTCTCACTGTAGGAACTATCAGTATTGGAGCCAACTCAGTATTTGACCAAAGATGTAGTGTTGGCTATAACACGACCATTGGCAAAAATGCCCAAATTAGGTTTAGCACTGCTATAGGTTTAAAATGTACTTTGGGAGAAAATGTTATCTTAGGAGAATTTAATGTAATAGGTCATGCCTCTCAAATCGGCAATAATGTTACACTGAACACCCATTGTCGAATAGGAAACTTTGTTACGATTGATGATGAGGTAGTATTAGAAGAGTTTTCTAATATTCCTACCAATAGTCACGTTACCAAAGATGGTATTTTTCCAAAGAATTAAGAAATATTATTTATCCACCTCATTTAGCTGGACAATAAACCTAAAATTGTCCAGCTTTCCTCCCTTCCTCTGTTTACTCCTATTGCAATACTGCAAGCTTTTTGTTATTCAATATTATAGTGACGATCTTACATTCAATGAAAAACCTCTTTCTTTGGAATATTGCGCCTGATATATCTGAATCAGATATTCGAAGAATTAAACTACTCAATATATCTTGTGTAGTAGCGATGGGTATCAATTTATTAGATTTTATCATATTATATGTATCTGGTGCCACTACGCTTTCTCTGGGAAACTTTTTCTCTGTTATTTATTTTTTCATTCCCCTGCTCCTGAGTATTCGACGAAAATATGTGCTCTCACAGGGTATTTTCATATTTAGTGCTCCCGTCAACTTTTTTCTGATTTATCTTCTATATGCTCGCAATATGGGCATCCATCTTTATATGTTTACCCTGGCTATTCTGGCCATTTTCATTTTCAAGAAAAAAATATTGATTTACCTTGCCCTTGGCTGGATAGGAGCATTTTTCTTTGTAATGACCATCAGTATTAAATATCAATGGTTCACGCCACTTTCTGATATAGCTCTAGTCTGGGCCGACTTTTTTTGGTGGAACAACTTCATAGGGGCTATCATCACTACGATGGTATTTGCCAGTATTTTTCGCATGGAAACCTTTAATTATGAAAGCAAAATGCAACGGCAAAACAGTCAACTTGCTGAGCAAAGAGAGGAACTTCAGCAAAGTTTTGAGGAGTTGCAATCAACCCAAGAATTTTTGGAGCAAAAGCAAAGAGAAATTATCAATAAAAATGTTCGCATTGAGAAATTATACGAAGACCTGAGTGCCAGTATAGACTATGCAAAAAATATTCAGCAAGCTATATTGCCTACTACCGAACAAATTACCCAATTACTACCCAATAGTTTTGTATTATTTAAACCTCGTGACGTTGTTTCAGGTGACTTTTATTACTTAGAAGAAGTTAATAACAAAATCATACTCGCTGCTATTGACTGCACTGGACATGGCGTACCAGGAGCTTTCATGAGCTTAATTGGCAATGATTTGCTTACCGAAATTGTAAGAAATCAACAAATTACCCAGGCACACAAAATTTTAGACAGATTGCACGTAGGTGTCAGTCAACTGCTTCGCCAAAAAGAAACTCAAAACCACGACGGTATGGATATGGCGCTAATAGTCATTGATCGTACAAATCAAGTGCTGGAATTTGCTGGTGCCAAAAACCCATTGGTATATATTCAGGCCAATCAATTAAACGTCATCAAAGGTGATAAAGTACCCATCGGAGGCGAACAACGGGAAAGCTCCCGAATATTTACTTCTCATCGTATTTCATTAGATCAACCTACTACTTTCTATTTATTCTCAGACGGCTTTCAGGATCAGTTTGGAGGGCCAAACAATAAAAAATTCTCTCCTGGACGCTTGCGAAATTTACTGTTAGGAATTCACAGCCAGCCTTTTACTACTCAAAAGCTAACATTGGCGCAAACACTACAGGATTGGCAGGCTCAAGGGCAAGAAGAACAAATTGACGATGTACTTCTCATTGGTGTTCAGCTATAAAAAAATGGTTGCTTTCATCCAGAAAACAACCATCTTCAAAATAATTAAATGTTGTAAAGAGGGGCGATAAATTATACCGTCAAAGTAGCTTCTCTTGAATAAAGCCAGCTTTTAGCCTCCTGCATATTGCTAAACTGCTTGAAAATAAATTCATTTGCTAATGAACCTATTTCCTGTACGCGGTTTTGTTCCTGTAGATTTTCGTCGAATCCTGGTGACAACACAAAAGCAATTTTGCGAGTCAATCCCAGACGCTTGGCACACAATGGCTCCCATTTTTTCATCACCCAATCCAATCCGTCACCAGCCACACTCAACAATCGGGTTTCATCACTTAAAAACTCAGTCACATCATAGGGAGAAGCAAGGTTCCAGGCCTGTTTCCAAACTTCTTCATAATCTTGCTTAAACACAATTTCCTTCCAGGTAATGGTCAAGCTGTTGCTGTCAACATTTAGATCAATTTTTGCTACTTCGTTTTCAAACAAAAGCATGTATTTTTTAAGTTAAATTGCTCAAAATTTGCGGCAAAGTACGTTTATAAAAAAATCAAAACAAAATAATATTTGGTGTTTTTTTATGCTAATACTTTTCCTCGTTTGTCTTCGTTTTGTTTTGTATCCATCTAACAAAATGTTCCCATTTTTGTTGCCAGATTTTTACCGAAATTTGTTCACTCCAGTTCTGAGCATTGTACATATTTGGAGGAAAACCCAAGCTAGTCCTAAAATTAATCTCAAAAAAACGTAACAAAGCATATAGCCTTCGGTCTTCTTGCCCTACTCCTACCAATGGTACCCCTATCGCCTTTTTTAAAACGCTCAGCAAATGCTCTATTTCACGATTTTGTATTGCCAGTACCAACCCAGGAAACCATTTAATGATGTATCGATCAAAAAAATCTGATTCTGAAAGTGTTTTTAGATCACGTTTTACCTGTAGGTCTTGTTCAAAGTTGTTTTCCAAAGGTAGTCCCAAATTATACAGTAAATGGTGGCGAATACGGGTATGAATCACATCATAGTTAGGCGCTAAACTCTTCAATCGTTCAGTATTCTTCAATAATGTAGGTACTTCACTATACCTTGTCATAAAAACAAGCTGGCTCAATACTTCACTTTTTAGGGCTTGATCTTTTATCTGCTTTACTTTTACTAGTTTTTCTTCAAAAGGTAAAGGATGGTATTTCAGCACAAAAATGACAGCGTCTACCTCTCTTTCAGTGAAGTCTTGGGATAAGTTTGCCTTAAAGCGTTGTAGTTGACGAATAACTCCTCGCCTTAATGTATCAAAACGCTCTTGTTTGAGCCATTGCCATAACTCCGTAGTTTGCCCCAACTCAAAGTATAACTTTCCCTGAGCAATTTCTGATAAATTTTGCGATGCTTTATCTACAAAAATCAGGATAGAATCTGTTGGCGCGTTTACTAAAGGTATCAATCGTTTTAATAATGCTGGGTATTGTACGCCTTGTGCAAAATATTTTAAGTCCTTAGGTTCTACTGATAGTGACCATTGTAAATAAGCCAAATCACTTCGTGGTTGCACCTTAGCTAAAGCTTGTAATACTTTTAAATGATGTTCTTTTGTCTGAAAGAAGGGAGAAAGCAAAATGTTATTAAGGGTATTAATTTTTAGTTGAGGCTGCTTGGTCAATGATTTTATTTTCAGGGTAAAGAAATCTGCTTCCCAATCACGATAATGCTCCTTATGTTTTGCCCACATCCGCTTCCAAGGCAAAGTATTTTTTGAAAAACGGTAGACATTACGTGGCTTTGCTCGGTAAAAATCTTTCGCATCTATAAAACTATGCTTATAAATTTGTTCCAAGATAAATACTACTTCGTCTGACACTGTCAACGGAATGTATTGACGATATCCTCTATGTTTGCCGATTACTCGTTGATCATCAATAATTTGCATTAAAAAAGGCACACTCGCCAATGACTTCTGAAACTTAAGCCAAGACAATAGCCATTGAATCTTTTCTGGGTTACTGAATTGCTTAATTTGTTGCACAACCTCTCTAAAGTCATCAGGATGGTATACTTTTACTCCATTCAGTTTTTGCCAATGTTTCGCGTGAGGATTTTTCACAAAGCGATTCAAAGCTGTATGCAGTTTTAGTATCGGTTGTTGATTTATTTGAGCGATAATTAGCTCTAATTGTCGCTGCTCTTTTAGAATTCCCCCCTTTTGCAACTCATCTTTATGGCCCTCTTTCTTATTTTGTTTTTGCGTCAAAATCTCAGTTAATCTTTGTTGTTCTTCCTTATCTAAACTTCCTAAAAAAGATTTATAAAGCTTACTCAAACCCTTGGGACGAAGCTTAGCAAACCAGCCTATTTTTCTCACAAATAATTTCAAATGATTAGCATTTTGAAACAACGAATCGCGTGAGTTTGCATAAAAACGCTGTAATACTCTACCCAGAGAATAGCCCAATCGCCAGGATTTATTTTCAGAAATAATAGCCCAATGCTCCAACGCAGTTACATTCTTTAAGGTTAAGTGTTGATACAATACCTCTTCTAGTTCGATACGTTTTTTAGTAGTCATACTTGTTGCTAGCTTTTGCCCTTTCTCTTCCATTTCTTTTAAATAGGCAGCATATGCAAGGTCATTACTCTCACAGTAGTTTCTTAACCGAATGAGCACCTCGAGCGAGAGATAAGGATATAAAGGCAACTGATAACTCTGAGGAAATATAATTAGTTTTTTTTCTGGTAAGGCTTGCAGTGCATCCAAAGGTTGTTCGTTAGCCAGGTTTTGTAAAGCCACCATAGCTATCCGTTGATCACGATTATGTAGTTTTTTAAAGTTACGCCTAAAACGTTCGCTCTGAGGATTTTCTTTGACTTGTTCTTTGGTATTTATAAACTTCTTGGTTGATTCATCCCAGCGATAATTCTGATAATGTGTTTGCCAATACCTTACAAAATTTATTCGCGCTGTTTTATCTTCCAATTGGGTAGTCCACTCTCCTTCTTCATTGGGGATCAATACTTCTATCCCAGTCAAATCCCTCATCAATGATAATGGCTGAGTATCTATTTGCCAGTTGTAGCGAACTTTTCCTTTTTGTTGAAAAACCTGAGCAGCTAAATACCATAGTATTTTAGGGTTTTGTAATCGCTTCAGGTCTTGTAAAGCATTGTACCTAATCCAAAAATATGCATAACTCTTATTTAGAATTTTACCGTAGTAATCAGCCTTGTTCTTAAAGTGAAATGGCTCATAGTCAAACAATTGGCGGTAACCTGCCTTTCTCAATCCCTCAATAGTTCTATGTTCTCTTATAAACCTCTGGTAAGCAGACACTGATTTATCAAAAGGAATTTTTAGGGCTTCTAAATGAATATTGGTAATGTAACTTAAGGCTTCTATTGCTCCTTGTAAGTAGGTCTTTTCTTCCTTAATAGTCTTGAGAATCATTTGGGCAGCACCTAAATTCTGATAATGCCGCATTGCATAACAAGCAGCTTCATACAATCTCAAAGCAAAAGTGTTGGTAGCACTAATCTTCCAATACTTTCCTTGTAGACATCTTCGTAATAACAAAAAACCTTGTGGTACCCTTAATTGAGCAATTCGTTCCAATATTTCTGGTACTTGGTCATACAGCTTTAGCTCGATAGCTTGTAGAAACTCCCGACGATAATGACGAAATATAGCTTGCTTATTTGCCTTACTATAGGTTTGCGCACGAATCAAACGATATTGATAAGGTAATGCATCAATTGGGTTTAAGTAAAAAACCTGTAAAAACTCTGAAAACTGCCAAGTCTTTTCGTGTTGATAGTAAAACTGCAAAAAAGCTTTGCGAGTAGTGGTTGAAGTAAGTTCAAACTCTTGTGTCTGAAGCAACAAATAGTCTTTCAAAAGCTCAAAAGCCTTAATGTGCAAGGTAATCGGCTGCCCTTGTCGCCTTGGGTAACTCCT
This sequence comes from marine bacterium AO1-C, assembly GCA_001890965.1. Taxonomy (GTDB): domain Bacteria; phylum Bacteroidota; class Bacteroidia; order Cytophagales; family Microscillaceae; genus Microscilla. Next base: position 124,160 of record MLAY01000014.1, read on the forward strand.
TTGATCATCTAAAAAATCCCCTACTTCCTTCAATGCCTGTTGATCTCCTTTTTGCAAACGAAGCTCTAGTGCTCTAAACGCTGTTACATAGTCAACTTGTGGCTGACCGAATAATCCTAGTGGAATACAGCAACAAAATATGATATATTTAAATCCTAATTTCATCATAAATAGGTTATAGGCTTAATATCAATATAACAATTCTGCCTGTGGTGATCAATGATTATGATGCCTCTTCGCTATTTATTAACAGATTGAAGTCACTTTTTGCCATAAAACCTTTAATTTACAAATATGCATCATTCATTCATTTTTACGCTACTTATTTGTTTGTCTATTGCTTGTCAACCTAACTCAGAGCAGACTAAATCAATTCTCTCTGATTCATCTGAAGTTACTCTACCACAAGTAAAAGACATCAATACTAAACAATATCTGATAGTATTGGGTATTGCGCAAGACGCAGGCTACCCTCAGGCAGGATGTACAAAAAAATGCTGTACGCACGTTTGGAATCACCCAGAAGATCAGAAGAGAGTTGTGAGCTTAGGTATTGTAGATCAAACTACTGATAAAAAATGGATGATAGAAGCAACACCAGATTTCAAGGAACAGATGCAGCTGTTAAACACTTATCTTCCTTCTGCTTCTATGCTTCCAAATGGTATTTTGCTTACTCACGGTCACATTGGGCACTATACAGGATTGATGCACTTGGGACGAGAAGTGATGGGGGCAAAAAATCTCCCAGTATTTGCTATGCCTCGCATGCAAGCCTTTCTTAGCAATAATGGCCCCTGGAGTCAGTTAGTAAAATTGCAAAATATCGCCCTTCAACCCATACAATCAGATTCAATGTTCCATTTAAGTCCCAATATTAAAGTTATACCTCTGCAGGTACCTCACCGAGACGAATTTACTGAAACAGTTGGTTATAAAATTATTGGAAAAGCCAAAACAGCATTATTCATTCCTGATATTGACAAATGGAAAAAGTGGAAAGTAGATTTAAAAATGCTCCTTAAAGAAATAGATATTGCGCTTTTGGATGGTTCTTTTTATAAAAATGGCGAAATTCCTAACCGAGATATGTCTCAAATTCCCCATCCGTTTGTTGAGGAATCTATGAACTTGTTGCAGGATTTACCCAAATCGGAACGAGCCAAAGTATACTTTATCCACTTCAATCATACCAATCCATTGATACAAGCTAAAAGCCCTGAACGACAAGAAGTCTTAGAAAAAGGCTATAAAATTGCAAAAGAGGGTCAAATTATTTCCTTGGATTGATAAATCTTATTACAAATATTCAAATTGGCATAATATTTTTAGTAAGTTCTGATAAATAAAAAAAGGTAAACCCCAATGAGATCTACCTTTTCAGCGAAACTATCTTCAAACTTTTACTAAAACTTACTTTGTTAAACTATTGGCAATTGCTTGCCAACAATCCATAGAAGAGCCTATGTGTCTATATCAATAACAATATAATTGCCCCAATTATTGCCTTATTTAAAAAAAAATTATTTAATTGCTGTTTAACTTTCCGATAATCAATTTTACGATACCATTCGCTACTTCTTTTTTTGACTTCAACGGCCACTCCTCATAATCTTCTTTTCCTCTTTCTATAATGGTTACTTTATTGGTATCATGTCCAAACCCTGCCCCTTTTTCGTTCAACGAATTGAGGACAATCATATCAAAATTTTTACGATCTAATTTGCTCTGAGCATTTGCTAAAGCATTTTCGGTTTCCATGGCAAACCCTGTGATTACTTGACCTGCTTTCTTGATTTTCCCTAGTGTCTGCGCAATATCTATAGTACGCACCAATTCAATCTGCATTTGTTCCTGTCCCTCTTTCTTCTTTATTTTTTGATCAGCAACTACTTTTGGGGTAAAATCAGCTACTGCTGCCGCCAATACCACGATGTTAGCCTCGTCAAACTTTTCACGAGTAGCTTCATACATTTGCTGGGCCGAGGTTACTCGAGTGATCTCTACTTGGGGATGCGCTAACTGTAGTTTACTTGGTCCACTCACCAATGTTACCTCAGCACCCTGATTTGCCAAACTTTCGGCAATAGCATATCCCATCTTACCAGTCGAATGATTACCAATAAATCTCACAGGATCAATGGCTTCATAAGTAGGGCCTGCGGTTACAATTGCTTTTTTTCCTTTAAGTGTACCAGATTGTTTGCTAAAAAAATCTTCCAGGAATTTTACAATATGCTCAGGTTCTGCCATTCTCCCCTGCCCTACCAAGCCACTGGCCAATTCTCCATGTTCCGACGGAATTATCTGATTACCAAAACTTTCTAATAATTTGAGATTATGTAAAGTAGCAGGGTGCTGATACATATCTAAATCCATTGCTGGAGCAAAAAACACAGGGCATCGTGCAGACAGATAAGTAGCTTGCAACAAATTATCACACAACCCTTGCGCACATTTCGCCAAAGTATTGGAAGTAGCAGGCGCAATAATCATTACATCAGCCCATAGTCCTAAATCAACGTGATTGTTCCACAACCCAGTGTTATCTTTTACAAAATCCGACAATACTGGATTTTTAGACAATGTAGCTAAAGTTAAAGGGGTAATAAAGGTTTGTGCTTTTTCGGTCATTATGACTCTAACTTCAGCTTGTTGTTTTACCAGCAGACGTACCAACAAAGCTGATTTATAGGCGGCAATACTCCCACTTACTGCCAATATTATCTTTTTACCTTGCAACATATTCATCTTATATCTTTTATCAATGATTTCTTAAAGAATCAAGCATCTCTTACAAGGCAATATTACCAATTTTTAGCTTCTCCATAATCATATAGAAAATTTAGGCCACAAAAAAAGCCATATCGTTTTGATATGGCTTCGTCTTGGCTTTTAAAAAGCGTTTATTCTTCTTCGTTACGGTAACGATGTGCAATTTTTTCTTCCAAAAACTCCTCGGTAGCAATAGTTGCAGGCTTTGGTAAGCGCTCATAGTAACGAGAAATTTCTATTTGCTCACGGTTTTCAAAGATTTCTTCCAAGTTGTCTACCGTAGATGCAAAATCAGCCAATTTGCTATTCAATTCCTCTTTCATATCTACCGCAATCTGGCGGGCACGACGAGAAACGACGGCTACTGACTCATAAATATTGCCTGTTGGTTCGGCAAGCTCTATCAAATTCCGCGTAATCAACGTTGGAGTTGACGCAGAATATTTGCTCTTCATGTTAAGTATCATGCTATTCTAGCTTTTTTTTAAATTCTTTTTTAATTTTTCTAATTTCTTGATGCTTGACGAGTATAGTCTTTCAGCAGCTCTCTTATAGCCACTTTCAGGATAAGCATCAATAAAATCAGTATAAAACTTTACCACGTCACCATAACGTTCTTGTTGGCGTCTTGACGTACTAATTTCGGCATATTCATATTGAGCCAAAATCTTTAAGTAAGCTACTTCCTCATTAAAGTTAGAATCTGGAAAATCCTTTTGGAAGTTATCAAAGGTGATTACTGCAGCTTTATAATTTCTGATTCTGTAATACAATCTGGCACCTTCGTACGCCTTCTTCTCTAACTTCCGTCGTAGCTCAGTAATGATACGGCTACATTCTTCGGTATATTTAGATTGAGGAAAACGATTTAAAAAATTTTGAGAAGCAGCAATTGCCTGGTCAGTATTACTTTGATCCAGATAATGCTCTGGTGAATCTTTGTATAAAGAAAAAGCATACATATACATCGCTTCTTCTACATACTTACTCGCTCCGTATTGGGTATAAAAACGTTTAAAATAATAAGCTGATAGCTGTAGTTGTCTTTGGTAAAAATGACAATACGCATAGTATAAGTTGGCTATTTCTGAACGTTTTTGTCCTCTGATAAGGGGGATCAATTCTTCAAATAGTAACCCAGCCCGATAATAATCTTTACGCTCGTAGTAAGCTATAGCAGCATTATACTTTTCATCAACACTTCCTTTTTTAAGTACATTTTGGAATTTACTACAAGACGAAAATAGCATGACCATACTGAGGCATGCTATCAATAATTTTTTATTCCACATTTTGCAAAATTAGGTAATAAGGGATAATCAAACAATAACAAACCAGGTTTATTACATAACTTATCCCTAAGCAAGAAAAATTAACTTTAATGTTTAATAACTAGCTTCTTGCTTGCCATTGCTTTTTTTCCGATAAAAAGTGTATAAAAATACACTCCATTTCGGAGATAGTTGGTAGGTATTACTAACTCTGATTTACTTCCGCCAGTTGCCGACAAGCGGAATTCCTTAATATCTTTACCAAGAACATTCTTTAACAAGATTTTGGCGTTTCCAACCTTGGCACTGTATTTTACCATAGTAGATACATTCGCAGGGTTTGGAAAAACTTCATGAACTGTAAGCTTATCGTTTTGAAACATGAGCTTACCTTCTTGAGTTTGAGCCAATTTAATATTTTTGAAAGATTTTATCTGAATAAAACGGCTTTCTTGCTGTACACTTGCCCAAGCTTGAGGTAAATCATTTTTAGGATAGGTTACAATGATTGTATCAGGACGATTTTTTCCGTTATCTAGCTGAGTATAATGAAGCATAGGTGTAGCATATAGTTGGCTACCCAGGATAATAAGTGTACATAAAAATAATAATCGTAGAGTTTTTTCCATAATGCCGCTTTATTACTTGGTTGTCAAAATCTTATTAGGTACTTTTAATTATGTACCAAATTTCCTGCTGAATGTTTCAACAAATTAACTATTTTTTAGAAATTTCACAATGCGTCAGAGTTTTTTATCCCTCTGTCTTAGCAAGTCTATTTTTTTGGGTCGGTCATTAATCCTCCACAAAAAGCCTTTCAAGCGTTTATCAGGCTCAGCCAATTCGTGAGGAGGAATGAATTTCCCATCTGGTTTAGCTTTAAATGTTACAGTTTTCACCTTATTTTTCTTTCCAAACTTAATATCAATATCACTACAAATGACTCGATTCATTCCTGTGAGTATACTATCCCCTTCTACCGCAAAAAAGATGCTCTCCCCATTTCCTCTAACGTCAACTCGCTTCAGTTCGTTCTCTTTAAAAAACGCATCCATATTTCGTCCCTTCATCTGATTGTAGTTACCCAAGGTATCTTCCTGAATTACGAACGAATTTGTACGCAAATGCATTGTGTGAATTTTATTATTGGCCATTTGTACTCGGATACTATCTCCTGACAATTGGCTTTTATTATCCCACAATACTGGGTCGTTATACATATAAATAGACGAATCTGAAAAATTGTATATCAGTGAATCGCATTTACCCTGAAGTTCTGTCCGGAAAATTTTGGTATTGTGAAAAGCCTTTAAGATTTTCACACTATCCTCACTATTTTCTTTTTTTCTACGAATAGAAATCAATGTATCTGCAGCAAGATATAGCGTATCTCCTTCTGAAATATTTTTCATTAGGGCACTTCCATACACTTTACTGATTCCTTCTTTTCCCCAAAATCGCCCAATATCACCATCAATAACGATACTGTCCTTTTTGGATATTAGACGCGCATTACCCTTGGCAAACCCTATTCGATTCGAATTATCGTAGTATAAAGAATCTCCTAACAGGATATATTCTTCGGTTTCTGCCTTGGGGCGAGCATCTCCTTTGGTTCTAAAATTAGAGACTTTGGTTTTGGTATTGTACTCGCCTTCGTTGGCGTAAACTGTACCGTCTTTGCTTAAAATCTTGGTTTTCCCGCGAAAATAAGCCATTTTAGATACCATATTATACTGTATATTATCCGAAAATATCTCTTGTTTATCCTTCTTACTTGTAAGGTGTACATTGGTTGTAAAAAAAGCAATCTTACTATTTGTATCGTAAGTACCTTCTTTACTAGTCAAGATATTTTCACTATCCACAATCTTAGCACCAGTGTAGTAATGCGCAACCTGGCTCACCACATCATAATCTAATGACTCGGTAGTAAGTGTACCTTTTTCGTCTACTAACACTACATTTCCACTAGCATTGGCTACTTTCTTGTTTCCATCATAAAACATGGTCACACTCGTAACCCGTGTTCCATCAGATCCTAGCATACGTGCATTACCCAGAGCTTTTACTGTATTTTTAGTAATATTCTGAACAGCAGAATCACAATACAGAGTATTCCCCTTGTGACGGATAACCACGTTATATTTTAAAATACGAAACTCGTCACCACCTTTTACAGTTTTTCCTTTCAAAGAATCTGCATTAATAATCTCCAATGGCTCCTCTTCTTCGTCTGTTGTTGTTTTCTTTTCTTTGTTTGTGCCATTTTTACCTGTTTGCGCCCAACCTACTGAGATTGCGTTAACAGAAAGAACAGACAAGAAAGCAACAATTATCAAAAATTTTTGTGTCTTCAATTTTTGAATATTTTCTTAATTCCTAACAACTTTTACTGTACCATTGTGACTTTATCGACAAACTAAATTCGCTTACCAAAAGTTACAGTAAACCCGAATTAAATTTGGGGACAAAAATAAGCAAAAAAAACAGGTATATCGCATGCTTAACACATTGATAACTTACATCACTGAAAAAAAAATCTTTACCCCACAAGATCGCATCTTATTGGCTATCAGTGGAGGCATTGACTCAGTCGTCTTGGCCCACTTGCTACAACAATGTCCTCAGCTTTACAAAAAAATGGCTTTGGCTCATTGTAATTTTCAACTTAGGGGCGAAGATTCCAATCAGGATGAGGTTTTTGTATGTGCCTTGGCAAAACAGTATGCCGTTCCCTACTTTGTCACGAGGTTTGATACTTATACGTTAGCTAACACCCAAAAAGGCTCAATCCAAATGATTGCTCGTCAATTACGCTATGACTGGTTTGAAACCCTAAGGCAACAAGAAGGCTATGATTATATTGCTACGGCCCACCACCAGAGTGATTTGACTGAAACAGTATTATTAAATTTAGTGAGGGGTACAGGTATCGCAGGGTTGCATGGTATCAAAGAAAAACAAGGAAAAGTTATTCGTCCGTTATTGTTTGCCAGCAAGTCTACTGTAGAAAAGTATGCTACCGAACAAAAGCTTCAATGGCGTGAAGATGTTTCTAATCAGGAAAACAAGTATTATCGTAATCGTTTAAGAAATGAAGTAATTCCTGTTTTAAAAGGTATGAATCCTAACCTGGACAATACATTGGTGCAATCAATAGAAAAGATTAGTGCTGTAGAACGCTTTTTTGAAAAATCCATCGAACATATTGAAAGTAGGTACTTAACTGAAAAGGAAGGAGCATTTTTCTTGGACATAACCTCATTTGAAAAAGTAGATGAGCCACTTATTGTGCTTTTTGAAATACTCAAAAAATTCAATTTTTCTTATGCTCAGACAAAAGATATTTACGCAAGTCTGGAGCAAATTTCAGGTAAGCAATTTTTGTCTTTTACTCATACATTGGTAAAAGATCGCGGGCAATTGGTGATTACTCCCCAAAAAGCAACCAATACATCAGAGCAAATATTAATTGATGACTTAGAGGTAGGAGAAGTTTATCGTCATGATGATCTAAAGTTATCACTGAAAAGAATGCGAGTCACAAACGATTTCAAAATCCCTCGTAACCCTCAAATTGCTTGTTTGGATTGGAAAAAACTTACATTACCACTCAGGATCAGACCTTGGCAACAGGGTGATTGGTTTAAGCCCTTAGGAATGAATCAACGCAAGAAATTGAGTGATTTTTTAATTGATCAGAAAGTGCCTTTAAATCTAAAAAGCCAAATATATGTGGTATTATCAGAAGACAATATTGTGTGGGTAGTAGGATTTAGGATTGATAATCGTTTTAAAATTTCTGATAATACAACTCAGGTGTTGATTATTTCACCAGTATAACAATGGTCTTTTATATTTTCGTTAGTATCTTCATATTTGGCATTTAGGCAAGTGTTTTATTTTAGTATTCGTTATGATCAACCCTTTTAGTAGAAGTTATACCAAAGATGAATTGCGTTTATTTGAGTTCTTGCAAAAAAATAAGCTTTTCGGGCACTTGACTCGCAAAGAATTATCTGAGTTTTTGCCTCATTTATATTTGAGAAACTACCAGCAAAATGAGGTTATTTTTTTCCGAAACGACCCAAGCCAAGCCTTGTATCTCATCAAATCTGGGACTATTGCCTTGAAAATAGATGTTAACGATAACTTTGAAACTTTTGCTCATATTAAAGATAATGCCTCGGTAGGGAATAACGCTTTAATAGAAAAAACCAAACGTATATATAGTGCTATTGTAGAATCTGAAACAGCGCAATTATATGTAGTTCCTCAAGTAAATATTTTGAATATTTTTGATAGTCATGTGAAAATTAAAGCCAAAGTTTTTGCTTCATTAGCTGAAATCTATAATAGCAATACAACTAATTTGATGAAAGCTTACCAAGCCACTTCGGGTTTCTTTGATTTGGAACAGATGTATAAGAATTTGGAATATGGAGGATAACTTTTTTGAAAGAGTGTAAGAATGTAACCAATTTGCCTACTAATAAGGTAAATAAGTGTTCAATTCATTTAAACTCCTTACTTAATGTATCAAATAAAGTCTACCTCATTTAAAGGCAATTATGTAGTGTTAAAACATGGCGAGCAGTTTTCAGAGGTGTGTTATCACAATTGGAAATATAACCATGCAAAGGCATCTTATCATAATCAAGAAATAGAGATAAAAGCTAATACTGATAGAAAATCATTTTATGATATTATCAAAAACGGAGTTGTAACAGGAAACATCACCATAGATTGTAAATCAGTTTCTCGTATCCAAGTACTTGATCAACACAATAAAAACCAGCATTTTTATCTAAAAGCCGAAGGGTTTTGGAAGCACAAGTATGTGCTGTATTTTTCTAATCCACAAACCCCAGCGATTGTATTACAATCTAATAACAAACGCCTTACTACTTATTATGATGTAAAGAAAGTAGCAGCTACTCCTCTCAATATTGAAATTCCAACGTTAATAATTTACAGTGTATTCGCATTGAATTTACTGAGTTGTTATGCTTGATTTTTAGTATCTATCCGTTATTTTAATAACTCCAATAAAGAATTGGAAGTTTGTGATATATGACAAGATAGTAACGAAAACACAACAAAATGATAGGTATTGATATAGGCCGAGTAATTATAAGTGGAGATACTGATATCCCCAATCAGTTTTTTAGTGAAGACTATTTGTCTGTTTCACCTGTTACACAGGCTTTTATGGCTATTCAGCAAATTGTAGAAACTTATACTCCCCAAAATGTCCATTTGGTATCTAAATGTGGAGAACAAACTCAGCAACGAACTTTACAATGGTTGACACATCATCAATTTTTCGAGAAAACTGGGGTAATTCCAACCCAGGTCTGGTTTTGTAGAGAGCGCCACGAAAAACGTAGCATTTGTGAAGCTCAAAATATTCGTACTTTTATAGACGATCGTTTTACAGTGTTGCAGCACTTACTTGAGCTAGATCAACTGTTTTTGTTTCGCCCTTCAGAAGAAGAATTAGAAGCTTTTGAAAATGCTAATTCCCCTGATAAAGTACGATTAGTAGACGGTTGGGAAGCATTATTGAAAAAACTTACTTAACAGCCATTTCATTTATGAAATCACAACTAGAGGATCAGACTACTCAAGCAATACAGGCCATTCTGGATCGTTTTGTAACTGTCTGGAACCAAAAAGAGGTAGAAGCCTTTGGCGAATTATTTACCAAAAATGCTGAGTTTATTGATGTAGTAGGGCAAGTAGCACTGGGCAAAGCAGCGATTAAACAGCAACATGAGTTTCCGTTTACAGTGGTGATGAAGCAAGCTGTATTGGAACTAAAGAACCTGTATGCTCGAGCCCTCAAGGCTGACTTGGTGATGGTTTCAGGTAATTGGAAAGTAGAAGGTAGCCTTACCCCCGATGGCAAGCCTTTGCCTACTCGCAATGGTGTAATTCAGTTTGTATTAGAATTACTTGATAATCAATGGAAAATTCTCTTAGTGCACAACTCAGATAATGCTTTGCCTTATGATCGGCAAGAAACGTTTTTAGAGAAAAAATAAAATTCTGCTATCAGTAGTATTTTCTTACTATTGGATTTAACCTTTGAGATTAATTCTAAGCGTTTTTTTTCACGGAAACACAGAACGCTTTTCAAAGTGTCCGCAAATGTACATTTTTTGTAATATTCGCGAACAGGTCAATCACCTTACCTTACTTACAACCTCTATAACAACCTCACAAACAACAACTTACAATTTATGGCACTCTAATTGGCTAACTATGGACAACAACCCAAACCATATGATCAGGGTGGTTTGAGCAGGAATGGGTTAGCCTGCTTGTACCATTCTATCTTTCATAAGAAAATCTAAAAAAGCTAAGGAAAATGGATAAAGTTATTAAAAAGAAAAAGTGGACACCCAAGCGGATTTTTGGACTAGGAGGAGGCGCGTTGCTGATTTTATTTTTAGGCTTTAAGCTCATTGGTGATCCTTCTTCCAAATTGAATGTAGACGTAGAAAAAATTACCATTGCCACTGTAGAAAAATCTAACTTTCAGGAGTTTATTGTAGTAGATGGCACACTACAACCCATCAAAACGGTATTCTTGGATATCGTAGAGGGAGGTAGAGTGGAAAAGATATTTGTAGAAGATGGTAATCGAGTGAATAAAGGGGACAGTATTTTGAAGTTTACTAACACAGCACTTCAGATCGACTTTATGAATCGTGAATCTCAATTACTGGATATGGTCAATGAGCGTCAAACTACGCAAATAAATATGCGCCAAAATGAATTATCGGCACTCAATCAATTGGCAGACATAGAGTTTCAACTCAAACAAGCAAAACGTAACTATAAGCGCGACTCTCAATTGATGGCTGGTAAAGCTGTATCTAAAGATGTATATTATCAGTCAAAAGATAATTTTGACTATCAGAAGAAAAAATTTGAGCTTGCCCGTAAATCTGTCAATCAAAATACTATTTTACGTACCGAAAGATTGAATCAACTGGATGCTTCTATTCAACGAATGCAACGAAACATTAATCTTTCACAAAAAACGTTGGATAACCTTTATGTAATTGCCCCTATTAGTGGACAGTTATCTACTTTGAAAGCAGAAGTGGGAGAATCTAAGTCACCAGGAGAAAACATTGGTCAGATTGATAACCTGGATGGTTTTAAACTCAATGTTTCTATTGATGAGCACTATATTTCTAAGATTTATGCGGGTTTAAAGGGATCTTTTGAATTTGAAGGTAAGAATTATGCTTTGGTTGTAAAGAAAATTTACCCAGAGGTACAATCTGGTGAATTTAAAGTAGATATGGAATTTGAGGGTAAAATGCCTAAGAATATACGCCGAGGACAAACCTTTCAGATTAAATTGCAGCTAAGTACTGCTAACAAAGCAGTATTGATTCCAAGAGGAGGTTTTTATCAGGTAACTGGCGGGGGATGGATATTTGTAGTGAACCAAAATGGTACTTCTGCGGTAAAACGCAATATCAAATTAGGACGATTAAACCCTAAACACTATGAAGTAATTGAAGGGCTTAAACCAGGCGAGAAAGTAATTGTGTCTTCTTATGAAGGTTACGAGAAGATTGATGAACTCGTGTTGAGGAAATAAAAAACGAAAAGTTTTTAGTCTATAGTTTACGATTCATCACTTAACACATTGCTAAGCCGAAGGCATAAGCAAACTAATAGAACAAAAGAACCATATAAACCATATTAAAAAATTGTAGTACAACACTACCTAAACTTTTAAAGCAATGATACAAACCAAATCTCTCAGTAAAATATATACTACTGATGAAATAGAAACCACTGCACTAAATAGTGTAAATCTCAAAATAGATGGTGGTGAATTTGTAGCCATTATGGGGCCTTCAGGATGTGGTAAATCTACATTGTTGAATATCCTAGGACTTTTGGATAATCCAAGTAGTGGAGAATTTTACTTTTTGGATAAGGAAATTAGTGGATTTAGTGAAAAACAGCGGGCCGATATGCGTAAAGCCAATATCGGGTTTGTATTTCAAAGCTTTAACTTAATTGATGAGTTGACAGTTTTTGAAAATATTGAATTGCCACTCATTTACTTGAAAGTACCTGCTTCGGAACGCAAAAGACGAGTGGAGGAGATTATGAACAAAATGGAGATTATGCACCGTAAGAAACACTTTCCTCAACAACTTTCAGGGGGACAACAACAAAGGGTTGCGATTTCCAGAGCGGTAATTACCAAGCCTAAATTAATATTGGCGGATGAGCCTACTGGAAACCTGGATTCTAAAAATGGGGAAGAAGTGATGAACTTACTTACTGAACTAAATGGAAATGGAACCACTATCGTGATGGTAACGCACTCTTCGCTAGATGCTGAGTATGCACACCGCATTATCAATTTATTTGATGGACAAATTGTAAGCGAGCATAAAAACGAAAAATCAGCTTAACAAGCTATTTAATATACTTTACCATTAAAGCAACCTTTCATTTATTTGGGAGGTTGCTTTTATTTTATGGGTTTGCACTAACTATATTGACTCAAGCATTACATTGTTACGTACTTTTTCATAAATTAGCTTGGGTATATAGAAAATAAGCTATTCAAAGGGCAACACGTGTTTTCAATGAAGGTATTGTATAATTTTTTCATTACAAATTTCAGGAAAAGTGAGGATCAACAAAAACTAACAAAGCCTCGTTTATTGCTTCATTTTCAACTAATTGCTATTTTATTCAATATCGTCTATGCATTTGTTTGTTGGCTTATCACATACACTCCTGCTTTTTATTTAAACCTCATATTGGCAAGTACATTTTCCTTGTCATTACTCTTCTTTCGAACTTCTATTAGCCTGAGAATTATCACCCATCTTTTCATTGGAGGTTGTTTGTTAGGCCTTATTGGCTTTAGCTATTTATCAGGAGGGATTTATTCTATTGTTTTACCTTGGTTTTCATTCATACCAGTGATCAGTTTTTTACTCTTAGATCTTAAATCTGGATTTATATGGTTAATAATCAGTATTTTGATTATTGGTGCCTTTGTTGTAATAGGTGAAACTACCAGTTATTTACCTAATCAGTGGCGTTTTGTATACACCTCTTTTTTAAATATTGGCTTGGCCATTATTATCGCTTGGGTTACTAGTTTGTTTAGCAAAACCAAGGACAAATCACAAGCATTGTTAAAGGATCAAAACCTTGAATTAAAAATTCAAGGAGAGGAAATGTTGGTACAAAACGAGGAACTTGTACAACAACGTGAAGAAATTATTGCTCAACGTGATTTTATTGAAGCTAAAAACCGCGAAATGCAGTTTTTAAATAATAAGTTGGGGAGTAGCGAAAAAGTATTGAGAAAAGCGGTACTATCTCTTAAAGATTCGCAGAAAAAAATCCAGGAAAAAAATATTGAATTAGAGCAGAGAGATAAATTTATTCAGAAAAGCATTCAATCAGCCGTAACAATACAAGAAGCCATTCTACCCTATCGCCAAAAACTAGATGAGCTTCTCAAAGATTATTTCATTATTTATCGTCCCAAGGACAAAGTCTCTGGTGACTTTTATTGGCTTAATAAAATAGAAAACAAAACAATCCTAATTGCTGCTGATTGTACAGGCCATGGAGTTCCTGGTGCCTTTATGACTATGATTGGCAACACCCTGTTAGATAAGATTATTAGAGTGTGGCACATTACCGATCCAGCAGCAGTTTTAGAGAGACTCCATACTGAAATTCAAATTGTATTACGTCAGAATGAAACTAACTCTGTAAATGGGATGGATGCAGTAATTATTACCTTGGAAAAAGCTAATAATGAAGAAATAAAAGTCACTTTTGCAGGTGCCAAAAACCCACTGTATTACTTAGCAACCAACACAAGTGAAATTATAGAGATACCTGGTGCCCGAAAATCAATTGGAGGTATTCAGGACCCATCCAAACATTTTATAAATCACATTGTACATTTACCGCTTAAAAGTATGCTATACCTTGGATCAGATGGATTGCAGGATCAAAATGATAAAAGACGGAAAAAGTTTGGCAAAAAGCGTTTAATTCAGCTATTAAATGAAATAGCTCCATTACCACTTCCTCAACAAAGACAAGTTATAGAAGCCAATTTAAGCAATCAGCTTCAAGAAACTACACAAAGAGATGACATCCTTTGGATTGGAATCAAGTTGCAACCTTAATCCAACCAATATTTAGCTTAACTTAGAAGTTAAGATGTGTATAAACAATAAAAGCTGTCCTTTAATTGAACAGCTTTCATAATTTTATTTGTAAGGTCAAGGCTAAGCTTGTTTTTTATCACCTTCTAAAAACTTAAGGAAAGGTTTACGAACATCTAACCAAAGTACTAACATAAACCATAAGGCAAAACCTATGTACAGGCCTGTTTTGATCCTTTTTGTTACTTTTACTGTGGGTTGGTTAAACTTAACAAAGCTTTCTACCACTTGAACATTATCTAACATGGCTAGTGTAGTATCTATCTTAAGTTCATCTTCTTTTAATTTGACTGCTTTTTCATACAATTGAGTAATCGTTCCAGGATCAGTAATTTGAATATTTTGATTTTTACGTGTAAATATCTCTGCAATATTTTTCTTCAAAGAATCTAAGTCGCTTACTTCTTTCTGGATCTTCTTTTTTTTCTTTTCCAAGAAAACCTTCTTTAATGCTATCTTCTGTTTTAGATAATCATTTTGCCGTAAATACATGAGTAGAGATTTTTCCAGTATAGGGAAATTATTGTTATTAAACAATGCCACCTCTATAGCAAACTTTTGATTCTTAAGTTGGAAAATTTCTTTATCACGCTCTTTTGCACTTTGTTGCTCTTTTCTAGTATATTTATCTATTTGACGATTTTCTTGTTCACTCAAATCTTTGTAAACTACTAGTTTATCTACGGCTTTGATAGCAACAATAGATTTTGCTATATCATTCTTAATATTAAGAGTACTCGCAAGTGCGGGAGCATTTCCTTCATCAGCTAGCTTCTGTAGTGTCCCTATTAACCCTGATAAGATGGAGTAATCAGCGATCTTCGTATCGATCAACATTCTGGTTTTATAAACTGGTGCGGACACCTGGTGCCTGTAGTACCCCCATCCGCCTCCTATGGCAAGAAAAACTAACAAAACAATACCTCTTTTGATAGTAATCTTAATCACCTTTCTGAGAAAACTAACAAACTGTTCCCATAAAGCACGTAAATCTATCTCATCAGATTGTGCAACAAGTTGTTTCAACTGGTTAGAAGCATTATTTGCTGGGGTACTTGGAGACTCTGTTCCTTCTTTCTCTATTTCTTTATTGGCTTCGCTATTACTCATTTTTTCGTCTTTTAGAATCAACTCAAGAACAAAATTAGAAAAAACTTAGATTTAATCTCAGAACTTATGTCGACTTTTAAGAATAATTATACAATTTAACTCAAACTTTATGTTTCTATGATAAGCGAAAAACATTTTCACGAAACTCTACACCCAATTGTAACAGTTCTGCCATCACTGGCTCATAAATATTTTGATGTGTAGGTATACATACCCCTCTTACCTGAATCTTTTTTAACAAAATCAATTTGGCAGCAATCGCTAATGGTAGCCCCACAGTTTTAGCCATCGCAGTATGTTGATCATCACCCTTCACAACCAAGTCAGAATAAATAGTGAGAGATTCTCCCTTTAACAAATATTCAAACTGATGCTGCATTACAATCATATCCTTATCCTGCTCTGCTAATTTCCACTTTTGTTCTAACAAATGCTGTAAGATCACAGCTGGAGATCCATTTATTGGTATCAGTTCATCATCTAATAAACCAGTCCAAACTATTTTTTGTAATGCAGGATCATCAACAGATCTATCTGTAAAGATGGCTAGTCTCTCCAAAGTATTACCAGGTTGTGCATCTGGTAAAAAAGATTCAAAAAATTGTCGATACGTCATATTGGTAGTATCTACCTGAAAATCGTCCAGAGTAAGTCCTAAATCGACCAATACAGACCATGCGTCACAGAATCCAGCTTTACGCAAAGTACCTCTCAACATCGTCGGAATTCCTTTTAGCCCGTATGCTTCTCTGTATTTTAGTGAATCACGATTAGCATATGCTTCAAATTTCCCATAATCATCTACTTCTATTAAATCAGTTCTTCGGAAAAGCTGATGATAAGGAATATATTTATATTGGCCATTTTCAATGTATTGGGCAGTTCCTCCAGCTCCAGCTAAAACAACGTTTCGAGGGTTCCAGGTAAACTTATATCTCCAGGGATTGGTATCATATTCGGGGGCCACCAAACCTCCTGTATAAGATTTAAAAGATGTAATTTCACCTCCTTGTTTTTTGATATTGTCAATGATTTGCATCGCTGACATGTGATCTATGCCAGGGTCTAAACCCATCTCATTCAAGAAAATCAAATCTAATTGTTCAACTTTAGCTGCCGAGTCTTTAATTTCATCGGACAAGTAAGAAGCAGTGAGTAAATGCTTTTTATTGGCAAGGCAATATTTTGCTACTTCGCCATGTAAACTCGCTGGAAGCAATGATACTACCAGATCAGCCTCAGCAATTGTTTGGTCTGCCTGTTGTGGATTAAATATGTCAAACACAAGAGGTTTTATATGAGGATAAGTAGCCAACTTGCTATTCAATAATTCGATAGACACATCTGCCACAGTCATTTTCCAATCATAAGTTTGCACGGCTTTTGCCAGATAATCAATCAATGCATCAGCAGATCTGCCTGCTCCAATTACTAAAATATTAGCCATAAAATTTTAATCGTGGTTAAGCCGCAAAACTAAGTGAACTTATTGAAAACCAAAATAACCAAAGAGAGGTATTTGTCATTTCATGAAAATGAAGGGTTTTAGATATTTTATCTTTAAATTGAAATCTTAAAAGTAATCTGCCTTTAACAGGATAATCTTATGAATAGTCAAAACAGGGTAATTAAAAACAGAATCATCCTCTTTTTTGTAGTATTCTCTGTATTCTTTATTGTTTTACAGTTATTCATCGGCCTTTACAATAATAAAATCACAAATTATAATAGCCTGTATGATGAAATATCAGTAGCCAATAAAAATATTAGCACTTCTTTGCTCTATGCACATAACATTAGTCAACACTCAGAAATCGAGACCAACCAGCGTCTTCTCAAAGAAAGCATCAATCGCTATCAGGTAATGTTTAATTTCGTGAAACAGGGAGGACAAGTCAAAATTGGGGAAAATCATATCAATATTTCTGGTAATATTCCCGAGTTTGAGCTAAATATAAAAGAGATAGAACCTCTATGGAAAACCTACAGCAAAGCTTCCACAAAATTATCGAGCAAAATTACTTTTAATTATAATCAGCTAACTACCAAATCACCTGCTCAATTGGTCTTGGACTTTTGGGAAAAACAAAAAAATCGTGTCCGTAAAAAAGATTCCTTGAGCAGTGGAAACATTAATACTTTGCTAATTGCCCAAGATACCATTCAAGCGATCGATAAAATCGCATTAGAATTAGCCAGTAGATATAAACTCATTTTAAATAATGGCTATTCTTTAGATTCTACGGCTTCTCGTGCTGTTAAAACACTTGAGTACAATATAAGGCCTTTGTCTCTTCAGACTGATAGGTTGCTCCAAAGCTGCAAACAGGTC
Organism: marine bacterium AO1-C; assembly: GCA_001890965.1. GTDB lineage: Bacteria > Bacteroidota > Bacteroidia > Cytophagales > Microscillaceae > Microscilla. Next base: position 141,898 of record MLAY01000014.1, read on the forward strand.
ATTGCCAAAAACCAAAGTCGCGTACAAATACTATTTTATGCCAACTGGGGATTATTTTTCCTATTTATTCTAGTAGGTTACCTGGCATATAATATACTGATAGCAAAGCCTTTAAAACAGATTAACCAAAATACAAATCTTATACAGGCAGGAGATTTAAATCAACGCATAGATTACCAAAGGAATAATGAAATTGGTGCGATTGCACGCACAATAAACCTATTGATTGATAAAATCCGTATGGCAACTTCATTTATTAAAAGTATAGAAGAAGGAAATCTGGAAGTAAAATTTGAAGCGGAAGAAACAGATACACTCTCTGAGGCCCTACTAAATATGCGTGGACGCCTAAATGCAGTAAATGTAGAAGAACAAGAGCGTGCTTGGGCAAATAAAGGTCTGGCTATGTTTAGTAATATTTTACAAACTTATCGTGAAAATACCGAAACATTAGGATATGAGATCATTTCTAATATTGTAAAATACATTGGAGCCAATCAAGGAGGTGTGTATCTGGTAAATGACAATGATGAAGACAATATTTTTATAGAACTCCTTGCCAGTTATGCGTTTGGAAAAAGAAAGTTCAAATCAAAACAAATTCAAGTGCATGAAGGCTTGGTAGGGCAAGCTTATAAAGATGTAGATACGATATATGTAACTGATATTCCCCAAGACTATATAGACATTACTTCAGGTATGGGTGGTACCAATCCACGAAGCATCTTGGTGATCCCTCTCAAATTGAATGAAACGGTGTATGGTATTATGGAATTGGCTTCGTTTGACGAAATTCCTGCCTATAAAATCGATTTCTTAGAGAAACTGGGAGAAAACATCGCTTCTACTTTATATGCAGTAAAGACTACTGAACAAACGCATAAACTTTTGCTCGAGTCTACTGAGATTACGATGCAAATGAGAGATCAGGAAAAGGAGATGAGAGACAACTTGCTAGAGCTACAAAAAACTCAGCGAGAGATGGAAGAAAACCAAGAGGTTTTAACGGCCCAATCTTATGCGATGAATACCACACTTATCACGCTGGAGATGGATGTTGATTTGAGAATTCTTACGGCTAATAACCTCTTTTTGGATACAATGAATTATTCCTTAGAAGAAATTACTAATAAGCATTACCGCATGTTTATTGATACTGAGGATTATGATAGTAAGGATTATAAGGCATTATGGAGCGATCTTAAAAATGGTATACCACACAAAGGAGAGTTTAAACAAATAGCTAAATATGGCAAAGAAGTCTGGTTACAAACAACCTTTACTCCTATCAAAAATACCGAGGGACAAACTTATAAAATATTAAAAATTGCTTTTGATGTAACCACTGATAAAAAATTAAGGCTTGATTTTCAGGGCCAGCTTGAATCATTCCGCCGCTCAAATGCTACGGTTGAGTACGATATGGATGGTAATATTATTGAGGCCAACGAGATTTTCCTTCGTTTGATGGAGTATAAACGAGATGAGATTATTGGTCAAAACCACGCTATGTTGGTTACCAATGAAGAAAGAACCTCAGATGGTTATCAGGCACTATGGGATAAGCTCATTCAAGGAGAATTTCACTCTGGGGAATCCAGAAGAGTTACCAAAAATGGGAAAGAAATATGGATTCAGGGAAGTTTTAATCCCATTTTTGACCTGAGTGGTAAGCCTTATAAACTGGTTGAATTTGCGGTCGACATTACCGATAGAAAAAATGCGGAGCGTAAAATTCTCACGACTCAGCGTAAGTTGCAAAACCGTGAGGCCAATCTAAAAGCGGTAATCAACAACACTGAAGAGATGATTTTGACAGTGGATCAAAATTATAAAGTAACATTACTCAACGACAAGATTAGGTCGGCTTACAACATGCGTAGCATTTCTCTCAAGGCTGGTTTAAACATCACTGAGACATTTCCAGAAGATAAGTTTAACTATTGGAAACAATTCTATGACCTGTCGCTAAACGGTGAGCGTTCACAAGTAGAAGAGATTTTTAACCATCCCGAAAACAATCAAGACATTTACTGGGAGTTTTCTTTTATACCTATCAAAAATAAATTGAGAAAAATTACTGGAGTAGCCGTATTTATCAAGGATATTACCCGACAAAAGCAAGAAGCTTTTGAAAGAGAAAAAATTGCTATTGACATTGCCTCTATCAAAGAACAAGAAACGGCCAAAGCTCAGGAAATCTTAGAAACACAGCAAAAATCAATCGCTCGTATTATTGAGAAGTTTGAGAAAGAAAAATCTGAACTTCAGGAAACACTAAAGCTTAAGGAACAGGAACTGGCATCACTTCGTAAAAATTAATATAAATAACCATTTGCTTTGCTTGTTCGTTGTATACGTCCGTTTTGCTTTATTATGTATTTTAATCATTCACCATGAGTCAAACAGTTAATAAATCCGATTTAAACGAAAACCCCAAAAAGCATCTAAAGATTACTATAGATATTGAGGTATATAACCAAGCATCTGACCTTCCAGCGCCTTATCTACAACTTTTGGAAGAAGCCAAAGAAGCCACCAAAAGTGCCTATGCACCTTATTCTCAATTTTTTGTAGGGTCAGCTATTTTATTAGAAGATAAGACAATTGTGCGTGGGAGTAATCAAGAAAATGCTGCCTATCCCTCAGGAATATGCGCTGAAAGAACTGCTATTTATTATACTGGAGCACAATATCCTAACCACTCTATCGAGGCCATTGCAGTAATAGCTCGTCGTGAAATTGGTAGTTATTTACCAGCAGCACCTTGTGGTGCCTGCCGCCAGGCAATGCTTGAATATGAAGAAAAACAGCAAAAACCTATTAAATTAATCTTACAGGGAATGGGCGAAAAAGTGTATGTACTGGATTCGGTATCTGATCTGTTACCACTCAAGTTTGGTAAAGATAGCCTTGAACAATAGCCCTTGATCATCTCAGAAGCTTTGTGCTTAAAAACAGAAAAAGCTCCTTGATAATTACTATCAAGAAGCTTTTTTGATAAAACCCCAAAACAAACTAGGCATCTTTCTCACTTGCCTTTGTCTTGGTAGCTTTTTTCTTTGCTGCAGTTTTGGTTTCTCCTTTTTTAGCGGTTTCCTTAGAAGCATCAGATTTTTCCGCAGTCTTACTCGTTTTCTTAGCAGCTGTTTTTTTAGCTGCTGGTTTCTTCTTAGGGGTTTCTTTAGTCTCCTCTTGATCCTTTTTAGCTTTTGCAGAGGTTTTCTTAGCTGCTGGTTTTGCCTCTTTTTCAGCTACCTTAGCTTCTTCTTTGGCAACTTCCTCTTCGCCAGTTTCTTCTGTATCCTCATCATGAACACCATTGGCCAACTCTTCCAATGTTTCAGGGGTATACTTTACAATAATATTATACCAGCTTACTAGTTTCTTTACATCCGAAACATATACCTTTTCTTCATCATAATTGGGCACAATGTCCTTCAAAAATGACATCAATTCGTTCGAAGAAGCTTTAGAGTCCAGGCCTACATCTAGTTTGTAATCATTATATATTTTCAAAATTACATCTGCCAAAGGAACTGACCCTTCTTCGTCTGTAGTATAAATTGATACTTCTTTTAATACCGACATTCTACTGGTAGCACCTACTACCACTTTGCGCTTTTTCTCATCCAACGATTCTACAATCACTCCAGAACGAGTAGGCTTTACTACTTTAAAAAGTCCTGGCTTTCCTGAGATGGCAGCAATCTTTTTTAAGTCCATTCTTCTAATATTTTTTTATAAAATTTGAATAGAAAGTTTTAAGCACGGGGAAAATCACTTGGGATTGTGTTTAAAATAGTCCCAAAAGTAGGTAATTTTTAAACACGATACATAAGCACCTTCTAAAATCTAGCCTTTTGCTTATGCATCTTCTCCAATTCCTGCTCTGAACCTCTAAACGTATTAATATTCAAAAGTCTTATTTACTTCTCCAATAAAATTTAATATTTCTTCACAAGCAGCCCCTGTCACTGCGGAGGAAACAAAATAAGTAGGTACCTCCTCCCATTGTCTCAATAAAGCTTTACGATATTTAGCAATGGCTTGTGGCAATTTATTCACAGATAATTTATCAGCTTTAGTAAATACGATTACAAAAGGAATTCCTTCCTCACCTAACCACTCCAAAAACTCCAGATCATTTTTTTGTGGCTCATGACGAGCATCTACCAAAACAAAAATACCTTGCAAGACTTTTCTTTTGAGGATGTAGTCTTCAATCATTTTCCCCCATTTCTTACGTTCAGTTTTACTTACCTGTGCATAGCCATAACCTGGCAAATCTACTAAGTGCCAACGATTATTAATCAAAAAATGGTTGATAGTTTGAGTTTTACCTGGGGTTTGAGAAATCTTAGCCAAACTTTTACGATTGGTTAATTTATTAATCAAGGAAGATTTCCCAACGTTAGAGCGACCAATAAACGCATACTCTGGTTGGTGAGCAGCTGGGCATTGCGTATAGTCACTGCTACTTTTTACAAATTCTGCACTTTTTACTTCCATTGATTGATAGCTTTAAATATAAACGTATCTGCAAAAATACGATTATTTCAGGCAATGCGGATTCATTTTGTAAAATGTTTTCTCAGTGATACCTATAACTTTGCTATTACCTCATCACCTCTAAGTAAACTTGCATAAGGTTTTTCGCCACTTGTTGATCCGTAAACTGTTGGCGATGACGCTGACCATTGGTTATCATATTTGTTTGTAACGTACTATCATTCAACACTTTTTGAATACCTTCTGCCACCGAATCTATTTCTTTAGGATCAATATACTGAGCCGCATCTCCTCCTGACTCAGGAAAGCAACTTCCCTTACTGGTAACCACTGGCGTATCTGAAAACAAGGCTTCTACAATAGGAATCCCAAACCCCTCGAACAATGATGGATATACAAATATTTTAGCCATTTGATACAAACCTGGTAAATCCTGTAATGGTACATTATGTAGAAAAATCACCTTGGAATCAGCATTCATCAGCGCTTTCACTTCCTCCAAATAAGGCGTAGGTTGGCCTACTACCACTAAGGGAATGTCGATACCGTGTTTTTGTAAGGCTTTCACAATTATTCCAACATTTTTACGAGCTTCAATCGTACCTACTGATAACAAAAAATCTGAAGGTAGTTGATATTGTTGCTGTAATTTTTTTTGAACTTCTGAACTCACTTTATGTTGAAATATCGAATGACATCCTTGATATACAACCTCTATTTTATGTGCTGGAATATCAAAAAAATCAATGAGGTCAGCTTTGGTTTGCTCACTTACCGAAATTACTCTGTCAGCATTTTCTGCCGCATGTCGAAACTTACGTGTGTCAATCATACGATCAGCTTTTTTATACAGTTCAGGATAACGCAAAAAAATCAAATCGTGAATCGTAACGATCGTTTTCCCTTTAAACTTTTGAATATTTTTCGGCAATTGATTACTCAACCCATGAAACAAATCTATGGTGTCTCGATTCAAGTCTTTGGCCATCCATAGACTACGCCAAAGCGACTTTAGCTTTTGGTTTACCCATCCTTGCGGCTCTATAACCTCAGCATTGGGCATAGAGAAATCAATGGTATCTTTGGAGGAAGGTGTATACAACACATAGGCATGATCTGGATAATACTGGGCAAGTAGTTGTAATGTGTTTCGGCTATAATTTCCTAAACCACTTCGATTAAAAAAAGCTCTTTTTGCGTCAAATCCTATCTTCATGTCTATTTTTGTGAAAGAGTCAATAGACAATAGTCCACGGTCCATAGCCTCCAGTATTTTTTAAGATATTTGCAGGTAAAGCTATGGACTATAGAACTATCGACTGGTGTAACTAGAGTTTAAAATTGGAGATATTCTGTGAAAGTGCAAAAAATATTATTGATACAGACTGCTTTTATTGGAGATGTGATTTTGGGAACAGCAGTTATCGAGAAAATTCATCAGCATCATCCTGAAGCAAACATTGATTTCTTAGTCCGCAAAGGTAATGAAGGCCTACTCGAACATCATCCTTTGCTAAACGAAGTGTTGGTTTGGGATAAACAACAGCAAAAAAAGAAAAACCTCCTCAGAATGATTAAACATATTCGTCAAAACCGCTATGATGTAGTAGTAAATATGCAACGTTTTTTTGCTACTGGTCTCATGACTGCATTCTCGCGCGCTCCTCAACGTATTGGCTTTGACAAAAATCCCTTAGCTTTTTTGTTTACCAAAAAAGTGGCTTATCGCTATGGAGATGATATTCATGAAGTGGACAGAGTATTAAGTTTAATCGCTCACTTTACCGATAATCAACGAAATCGCCCCAAACTTTACCCTTCTCAAGCTCAATTTGATAAAGTAGCTCCTTACAAGCAAAACACGTCCTACCTATGTATGGCACCAACCTCGGTATGGTTTACCAAGCAGTTTTTACAAACTCGATGGATAGAGCTATTACAAACCATCGAGAAGAGATTTACAAATCCACCTCAAATATATTTACTAGGAGCACCAGGAGATAAAGTGGCCTGTGAACAAATTATTGAACAGTCAAATTATCCAAAGATTAAAAATTTGGCGGGTGAACTATCTTTATTAGAGTCAGCAGCCCTAATGCGAGATGCTCAAATGAATTATGTAAATGATTCAGCCCCAATGCATTTGGCTTCCTCAATGAATGCCCCAGTTTGTACTATTTATTGCTCTACCACCCCTTATTTTGGCTATGGACCTTTGTCCGAAAACTCCACAATTGTACAAGTAAATGATTTAGACTGTCGGCCTTGTGGTTTACATGGTCATAAGGAATGCCCCAAAGGTCACTTTGCTTGTGCCAATAGAATTGGAATCGAGGAATTGTTGGCTTGTTTACCTTCTTGATTATTCAAGTCTACTAGAATAATTTCGTTACAAATCACTATAAACATTCTTAATTCATTAGTGTAGCTATTTTAAATTCAGCTTACACCATCATTCAAACTAAATACTTTATGACGCTTGCGAAAGTTTTTTTCACTGGTTTATTCATTCTAAACCTTGGCCTCTGTCAGGTTTTGGCTATCCACCAAGGCTCTATCAAAGGCAGTGTACGCAGTACTACTGATCATTTGCCCCTTACTGGTGCTACAGTAGTCATCTTGGAAAATAACCAAGGTACAGTAACTGATATTTTTGGAAAATATCAGTTCAATCATCTAGAGGCGGGGCAATACACCATAAAAATTTCTTTCATTGGTTATGAAACTCAACAAATGAAAGTAACCGTAAAAGATAACGAAAGTATACAGCTAAATACCCAGCTAAAGGCCAGCAGTTTGATGCTTTCCGAAATTACAGTTTCACCCCAAAAAGCTATTGGTAATGAACAACTAAACACCTTAAGTAGTGTTGATATTTTGTTGCGACCTACACAATCGTCGCAAGATGTATTACGTATTGTACCAGGTCTTTTTATTGCGCAACATGCAGGTGGTGGCAAAGCAGAACAAATTTTTTTACGTGGCTTTGACATTGATCATGGCACCGACATTAACCTTTCGGTAGATGGATTACCTGTTAATATGGTATCGCATGCCCACGGACAAGGATATTCAGATTTGCACTTCGTTATTCCAGAAACAGTAGAGCAAGTGAACTTTGAAAAAGGCATGTACCACGCTGACAAGGGAAATTTCGCTACGGCTGGATTTGTAGAATTTAAAACCAAAGATGTACTGCAAAATAGCAGTGTATTGTTAGAAGCTGGTCAGTTTGATACTTATCGAATGGTAAGTATGATTGATTTGTTGGGTGAAAAAAGGAGAAAGGAAAATCTGCAAAGTGCCTATTTAGCCGCCGAATATATGGGTTCAGCTGGCTATTTTGAAAGCCCACAAAACTTCACTCGTTTAAATCTGATGGCCAAATACCATCAATATCTAAGCGATGATAAAATTCTTACTATGCAAGCTTCTACCTTTACCAGTCAGTGGGATGCCTCAGGGCAAATTCCAGTAAGGGCTATCGAGCAAGGTTTGATTACACGCTGGGGGGCTATAGATGATACCGAAGGCGGAGCTACTAGCCGTACTCAAGTCTCCATAAAACTCAAACAAAACCAAGAAAATGGTGGTATCTGGGAAAACCAGGTATATTTTATCAACTATAACTTTGAACTATATTCCAACTTTACCTTCTTTTTAAATGATCCTGTCAATGGCGATCAAATTCGTCAGAAGGAAAATCGTAATATTTTTGGTTACCAAACCAACTACTACCTGGAATCTGCTTTGGCTGGAAAAACTTTGCAACACCATTTCGGAGCAGGTATCCGCCGAGATGATGTGCAAAATAATGAGCTATCCAGAACTCTGGGACGTAGTACTACGCTAAGTAACATAGCATTAGGTAATGTCCTGGAAACCAACATATTTGCCTTTATAAATGAAACACTTCAACTCACTGAACGTCTATCAGCCAACGTTGGAGTACGCGTAGATCATTTTGACTTTGAATATGTAAACGCGCTCAATACCAATAACTTTGATCGACAAAATCAAACACAAAATATTGTTAGTCCTAAACTTCGCATTTCTTATACTTTTAATGATAAAATAGAACTTTTTGCTAAATCAGGACTTGGTTTTCATTCCAACGATACACGGGTAGTTGTAGCTCAAGAAGCTCGTCAGATTTTGCCTCGAGCACTGGGTGCTGATGTAGGTATAAATCTTAAACCTTTTCCCAATATGTATATATCGCTTACTGGTTGGTGGCTTGACCTTGAACAAGAATTTGTGTACGTAGGAGATGAAGGTGTTGTAGAACCCAGTGGTGAAACCCGTCGTTTGGGAATAGATGCTTCTGTACGTTATCAAATTACTCCCTGGCTTTATGCCGATGTGGATGTAAACTATACCCACGCTCGCAGCAAAGAAGATCCTGAAGGGCAAAATCTAATTCCTCTAGCACCCTCATTTACCAGCATTGGAGGGCTTACTTTCAAAACTAAATCGGGATGGAATGGTAGTGTACGCTATAGATTTATGGATGATCGCCCTGCCAATGAAGACAACAGTGTAGTGGCCTCTGGTTATTTTTTATTGGATGCTAGCTTGAACTATACACGCAAAAAGTTTGAAATTAGCTTTTCAGCTCAAAACTTATTGAATCAAGACTGGAACGAGGCGCAGTTTGAGACCGAATCTCGTCTACAAAATGAAGTTAATTCAATCTCTGAAATTCATTTTACACCTGGTACTCCATTTTTTACCAAACTAGGCATAAAATTATTTTTCTAATAAGAGTATGTTTAAACATACTCTTAGATACTCCAACCCTCCTGATGAATTTAAGATTCCAAAGGAGGGTTGTTTTAACTGACAGCCCTTATGCATTAGATACATTTCTTCGATAACGACGTAAAGCGTGCATACAGCAAATGATTAATTCGGGCATATCAAAAATATCTTCTCCTAGTGGGGATACATCCAACCTATAAGTGATATTCATTTTTTCCATTCGCAGTTTAAAATCCATCGAGAGCAACTTGACTGCTGGCTCTTTGCATATCAAATCAAAGGTCGATGAAAAGAACCCTTGTCTTTTAAAGGATAGGCGCTTTGGATTCCCAGCCAAGTCCTGAATATGAATAGTCGAGTTGTAGAGCCAATCTACTACAATTTCCGCGATCAATACTCCATCTCTAAAAACCTGATGTGTCCGCGAAAAAGGCCCCTGTTTTTTGATCTCGATACGTTGCCCCAAATAATAAGCCTCCGATGCCGTAGAAAGCATTTTGCCTGCCTTGAAAACAAAAATTTCCTGATCACCTTGTATCAGTGAGTAATCACCTTGAATAGAAGTTCGTTTTATTTCGTACATATGGCATTAAGTTTTACACAAAAATGGATTATTGCTTAAAAAATCAGGCCTTAGGCTGCACTCGCGGCCGCTTCCAAATTCCTATAATTTTTCTCTAACTCTTTATAGAGCAAATGATCTGCAAAGCGATCTTTGAGGGTTTGCTTCAGTCCTTTTACCTGTGATTTATCCTCAGCTATCAATTTATACATTCGTCCCATTGCCACCAATATTAGTAACGATACCAAACTTTCATCATCAGGATAACGCTGATTTACCGATTGTTTAAGGTTATGTGCTAGCTGTTGTTGCTCACGTTCTTTGAGTAGATAGGCATTTTTATATTTCACAAACCAGGTTTTCTTCTGCTCAATCTTTACAAAGTTTTTGGTTTTAAGGTGCTCTAACAAATCCAGACGATAGTTTCTAATCCGATTATTCAGTTTAAAAAACCAAATAGACAATTTACGCTCTTTAGAAGAGGCCGCCAATAAATCCAATACCTGTTGGTGAATGGGTGTAAGTTGTGTGACGGGATTCAACACCTGAATTTTCTTATCACGAAATGTAATGTGTTCCTGTGCCTGCAAATCGAGCAAAATACCTGCAATAATGCCTGCATTTCTTTGCATTTCGGATACTTTGTAGGTGGGACTCTCTGACTTTAATATCAATACCAAAAACTTTTCTGCAATTGTTAGGTTCATATATTCACTCATTTTGATTCTTGTTTTTACAAGATTAGTCGCAAAACTTGTAGAATATTACAGTCAAACTTCACGTTTTAGGTTTTTTCTTTCAAAAAAGCTAAATTGACCTTTAAAAGTTTTGGTAAACTTAACCTATAAAAAATGTATACATCTCAATCAAACAATCGCGCGTAGGGTATGAGGGGCAACTCACACGCTACTTATAATCCCAAGGATTATACAGCTAAAATTCAACAACTCTTACAAACTGGTGACGAAAACAATATCAATCTTGCCTGTGAATTAATGAAAGGGCAAGGCATTCCAAGATCCCTTAAAGAAGTACTTAGTAAAAGCCAAGGCCAGGTTATTTTACAATGCTTACGCAACCGATTAATCACTCCTTTTCTTACGCTTCAGCAATTAGACCTTAACAACAACGAACTGGTTGAAATCCCGCTGGAGATCACTTTCTTAAAAAAACTCCAAAGTATCAATTTGGCTTTTAACGAAATAGAAGACTTCCCTCCTGTTTTGGCTCAACTTACTCAATTGTCAAATCTCAATCTCAGTGAAAATTACTTGAGCGGCTTATCCTTTGATATTGTTAATTTACAAAAGCTAAAAACTCTTAATTTGGGTTGGAATGAGTTTGAAGAGTTTCCTCTTGAGGTGCTTGGCTTGGGCAAACTCGAGAATCTTTATCTAAACGAAAATAAACTGGATAAACTCCCCAAAGAAATCGCAGAGTTGCCTTGCTTGTCTTATCTCAACTTACGTTGGAATGAGTTCGAAGCCTTTCCCTTAGAATTGGCCTACATTCCTAATCTTAAAAAACTTAAGCTCAGCGAAAACTGGATCAATGTATTGCCACCAGAAATAGAGCATATGGAGAAAATAGAACAACTATATCTCTCCAAAACCAACCTACATGATATTCCGGCTGAATTGGCTGAACTTCAAAACTTGAGGGTACTAGACTTATCGGCCAATCAATTAGACTTCTTTCCAGAAGAAATACTTGACCTTGCGAATTTAGAAAGACTTAACTTAGCCAATAATCATATAAAAAACCTTCCTGATATCTCAGATTTATCTAGTCTTCAAAGTCTGGAATTATACAACAACTTTATCAAGGAATTACCCCAAGGCATTGGCCACCTTAAGCAACTCAAAAAACTATCTTTAAACGAAAATGAGCTTACTTATTTGCCTGCGAGCATAAGTGAATTGAATAACCTAGAGTATCTTTCTCTAGAACAAAATCAGTTACAAACTATTCCTGTGGAGTTATCAAGATTACGTAATCTCAAACAAATCAATTTAGCGGGTAATTTTTTCTCTAAGCAACAAAAAGAGCAAATCAAAGCTTTATTTACCCATGTACCACAGGTAAATTTTAGTAATCAAGTTGATTTAAATACCACCTAACAGAGTATCTAAGATGTCACTATTATTCACATAAATTACTTATGTTATAAATATTTCCAAAACTAGTATGAGATTCCCAAATGGTCTTATGAAATATATCCCAGGCACTTCGTGAATTGATAGTCAGGGAATCTTTGATTAGTATACCCTCAACATAAGTAAGGGTGTGTAATTGACTTTGCTTCCTTGCGCAAATATTAGATACTGTAATTGATTTGAACAACTGAGGTTTATCTGGTTGTACTTTGTATAACGACTTGCGAGAACTTCCACACATTGAACTTCGCCACTTAGATCGAATGGTAGAATCTTTCCTTTGAATTACCAGGTTTGGTAAGTCAAAAGCTGGATTATGCTTGATAGTTCCAGAAGAAATATCAAAAACGAGAGCATAAGTAAAAGCGTTGCCATATGCCCCTTGAATTTCAGATAAGATGACATCATCTAGACCATCAAGGTTCATATCAACAATTCTTATTTTAATATTTCCTCCATTTGATATAGAATCAGTAGAGGTAAGTATTGCTTTATCCTTGATGAAATTATATAACCTCAAAACGGGTCCTTCAATTACTAACCCCTTCTTTATCCCATTTAGCTGAAATATTTTAATCAAATAAATACCTAACTTCCCTTGAATCTCCAGCTCTTTTCTATGTGCATACATATTGAGGGTATTTTCCCAAGTGCCATTCAAGATAGGAATAGTATCATTTTGTTCGTTAAAAATAAAAATCGTATCAGGGGAAACCTTATCAAAGTTTGCAACAGTTGCTCGTTCTGATTTACGATGACAGCTCAAACAAATTGTTATTAGTAAAACACTACTTAGCAATTTAATCACTATGATTTCCTCTATTAAATGATGACAAAAAAAACGGCAAAATCCACATGTGGGTTTTGCCGTTTATCATTTATAATTCGTTTACTTTATTCAAAATCTGCAATAGGGTTTAGATCTACTCCTAGTCGCTGCATCACCAATTGCTCCAAATGTGCACGTAACGGTTCCAAAGTTATTTTTTCAATAATTTCGTTACCAAAAGCATGAATCAGTAGTGCTCTTGCTTCATTTTCCGCAATTCCTCGAGAACGCAGATAAAATAACGACTCTTCTTCCAGATTACCAGTAGTAGCACCGTGAGAACATTTTACATCATCGGCCCAAATTTCCAATTGAGGCTTGGTGTTGATAGATGCATTGTCGGATAATAAAATGTTTCTATTTTGCTGATAAGCATTGGTTTTTTGCGCGTCTTGTCGCACAAATATCTTCCCGTTAAATACTCCTGTACTGTTCCCATCCATAATGCCTTTGTACAATTCATTACTCATTGAATGTGGTTTCAAGTGATCAGCAATACTATGGTTATCTACGTGCGTGTTACCAGTAAGCATATACAACCCAAACATGTGAGTTTCCACATTTGAACCGTTCAAAGCTGCATTTAGGTTATTACGTACCATTGCCCCATTCAACGAAACAGTTGTATTGGCATAATGGCTATCAGAAGCTTGTTTTATCTGAGTAGTTCCTACATATGACGCTTGCTCGTGATCGTTCTGTATTTTATAGTGCTCTACTCGCGCATTAGATTCTACTACAATCTCGGTTACCGCATTGTTGAAACTGGCGTTATCACCCAGTGTATCCGTTTTATCTACAAAAGTAGCGCTGGCACTTTGTCCTATTACAATCAAAGATCTTGGCTGCGAACCTTGATTTGCTTCACGAGCATCGGTAATAAAGTACATCAAGATAGGCTCCTCTACTACTTTATTGGCCGGAACGTGAATAAAAATTCCATTTTTGGTAAATGCTGTATTCAAAGCAATTAAGGCCTCTTCTGACGTTTTGGTCAATTGGTCAAAATAAGGTGCCACCAAAGATTCGTGAGTATCGTAAGCTTCTTCCAGCTTTTTCACTATTAGTACATCCTCCGAAGATACTATGTTCGAAAGTGCTGGTTCATAAGCACCATTGACAAATACTATGGTATTGGCATTGGGTATATTTGGCAACAAAAACTGCTGAATGTCAGACGCTTGTAGGTTTGAGCGCTGTCCAAACGTATAGGCTTGCTTAAGTATTTTACCTAGGTTAGTGTATTTCCACTCTTCGTGTTTGGTAGTAGGAAACCCCAAACCGTCAAAAGTTTGGATAGCTTGCTGACGAATCTTATGAATAGGCTTTTTGCTTTCTCCATTCAATTCACTCTCAAAAGCCTTGAACTGCTCCAGCAAGGTAGATTTAAGATTCAATTTATCTATGGTACTCATGTCAATTAATATTCAAACGTATGGGATCGAGTTTTTTAAAAAACCCGTAGACTCATCTTATAGCACGTCTCTCTGCTTAGTTTATTTAAAACATTAACCAATGCTAGTCCATTTTAGCATCTTTCAAAATTGCATTTTTGAAACTCGTAGTCGCATCAATCTTGGCTCCACGAAAGTCTGCCCCAGTGAGGTCACAATCCTCAAAGTCGGTTTTAAATAAGTTCGCCCCCTGAAAGCTACAGTTGCGCATTTCGGAGCGAGAAAAATCAGCTGCATACAAATCGGCCTGCTCAAAGTTGCTATTATTCAGAATAGAATCAATAAATAAACACCCTTCCAGGTCCGCACTATTCCAGTCTTTTTTAATAGCATACACAGCAGCACAATCTGCATAAGGAAGCCTTATATGTTCTAAGCTTATTTCCTGTAAGCTTTTAAAGCAGAGTTTTGCTTGTTTTCCTCCTTTTATATTATCAGTATTGACGCCTTTGTACACGCCAAAAATCAGATTTTTGATATAAAAAGTAGCCCAATGGCCCCCAGCTCCTCCATTTTGTAAAAACATATCGTGATCCAGCAATATCTCTTCAAACTCCTGCCCCAGAATCGGCTTAGCCTCTTCTACCAGGTTTTTCATCGACTGACGAGTTTCATCAAAGTTATCTGCCATAATTCAAGTTCAAAGTAATCGTTGTACCTATCCAAAGATACTAAATTATACGATTGCTGACGATACATGCCTACATTATTGAGCTGCTGCCACTTCTTCTTTGATCCAGTCGTAACCTTTGGCCTCTAGTTCTAATGCCAATTCTTTGGTACCAGATTTTACGATGCGTCCGTCAAACAACACGTGTACATAATCAGGTACAATATATTCCAACAGGCGCTGATAGTGAGTTACCACAATTGTTGCATTGTCGTTACTCTTCAGCTTGTTTACTCCCTCAGCTACAATACGTAAAGCATCAATGTCCAACCCTGAGTCGGTTTCATCTAAGATAGCCAAACGAGGTTCCAACATTGCCATTTGAAAAATCTCATTACGCTTTTTCTCTCCTCCTGAGAACCCTTCGTTCAATGATCTTTTCAATAACTCTTGGTTGATATTCACCAATTGAGTTTTTTCCTTCATTATTTTCAAAAACTGCACAGCATCCAAAGGTTCTTCTCCACGATACTTGCGAATTTCGTTAGTAGCAGTCTTTAAAAAGTTGATAGTGGTTACCCCAGGAATCTCTACTGGATATTGGAATGCCAAAAAGATACCTTCTCCTGCTCTTTCTTCAGGAGCCAGCTCCAACAAATCCTTGCCGGTAAAATCAACACTACCTTCTTCTACTTCGTAATCTTCGCGACCTGCAAGTACCGAAGCCAAAGTACTTTTACCCGATCCATTAGGACCCATAATAGCATGTACCTCTCCTGCTTTTACTTCCAGGTTAATTCCTTTAAGGATTTTTTTACCTTCGATGGAGGCGTGTAAATTATTTATTTTTAACATGACTATTCCTATTTTAAGAATTAATAGATGGTTTGCCTGTCTGGCAAGCTGTAATTATTAAAAACCTATCTTAATACTTTCTTTCTCTGAAAACTTTAACTCCTCTTGGTTGTAAATGTTTGCCAAGGTAGTAGCTTCAGTAATATTTGTTTTATAACCTAATTTATCGGAAAGCAGCTGTGCTTTTTCTGCTGCTAGTTTTTCAAACTCATACATGGCAATCAGACGTCCCTTACGCAGTAAGGCCTTGTCTATTTTGCTTATATGTGCATTAAAAGTGCATAAAATCTGAATGTTCAAGCAATCAGATAACAAGCCATCCGCCACATTCAACAAATTGGCCACCGAAGCGTTTCGGTATCCATCCCTTTCTTCTACTATATTTTCCGCATCTTCTATAATCAAAATAGAGTTTGGGTTAGCAATCAACAAGGTAAGAAAATCGGGAGAAGCAATTTTATGCGCATACTCAGGCGGAATGTAGATCATCTTCTTGTCAATCAAAGAAGTGAGGTATCTGATGTAACTGGTCTTGCCTGTACCAGGCTCTCCATGCAATAATACCAACCCTTTGTCGTCAGAAGTATTGAGTCTTTTTACTACCAATTCGTGAATTCGACTAAAATCATCGTTATAATTACTGGTAATATCTAGCTCACTCTTTTTCACCTCAAAGTCTTTGAGGTATAGGTAGTTATTGTTTTCGTACAACAAAAATATTTTACCCTCAGCCTTGGTCTCACCAAAACTATCTTTGATGTGACGAGTCAATTCATCAAGGGTAGGTTGTGCGATTTGGTCACTGTATAAAATCTTCAGGTAATTGTCATCCTCATCATAGCATAACAACAAGTCTCTTTTGATATGCAGAATAAAGTTAGATACCGCGATTTTGTCTTTTTTACGAGAATAGCTTTCGTATTTCCAGATTTGATTGGCTTCTATGTCAAAGCTATTTTTGATCTTGTCTAATAACTTATCAATATCTAGATTTTCATAAAAAGCGATGACATTGGGGATGGTATTGTTGACAGCTACATAATATTTAGAAGCCTCCAACTGACATTGATAGTCTATAATATTGGCATAATCATAATTAAAAGATACTGGAGAAGAATCATTTTGAAAAACATAATTTTTCATGTGCAAATCCTATTAGTCTAAGTTTTGGAATTTTTTGAGTTTACCCTCAATTATAATGATTAATGCCAGTTATATAGAAAAACATTGGTCAAATAAAACTCCGAGGATGCCTCAAATTTAATTTTGTGACATCCTCGTTGTTTTTTGAATGTATTACAATTCATTTAATTTTATCCAACACTACCCTCTAAGCTAACAGCGAGTAATTTTTGAGCCTCTACTGCAAACTCCATCGGCAACTGCTTCAAAACCTCTTTTGCATAACCATTTACAATCAATGCAACGGCTGCTTCAGGGTCTATCCCTCGTTGAGTACAGTAAAATAATTGATCTTCACCAATCTTAGAAGTTGTAGCTTCGTGCTCAATCACTGCAGTGCGATTATCAGCTTCTATATATGGGAAAGTGTGTGCACCACACAAGTCACCCATTAATAAAGAATCACATTGAGAATAGTTACGGGCATTTGAAGCTCTTTTCATTACCTTTACCTGTCCACGGTAAGAGTTTTGGCTATGTCCTGCTGAAATACCTTTTGATACAATACGACTTTTGGTATTCTTACCGATGTGGATCATTTTGGTACCAGTATCGGCTTGTTGGTAGTTGTTAGTAACTGCTACTGAGTAAAATTCTCCAATAGAGTTATCACCTTTCAAGATACAACTTGGGTATTTCCAAGTCACGGCTGATCCGGTTTCAACTTGTGTCCAGGAAATTTTAGAATTTACCCCATCGCAAATTCCACGCTTGGTTACAAAGTTGTAAATTCCACCTTTACCTTCCTTATTACCAGGATACCAGTTTTGAACAGTAGAATACTTGATTTCGGCATTGTCCATTGCAATCAACTCCACTACTGCAGCGTGTAATTGATTTTCGTCACGCATAGGAGCAGTACATCCCTCAAGATAACTCACATAACTTCCTTCATCTGCTACAATAAGCGTACGCTCAAACTGACCTGTTCCGGCAGTGTTGATTCGGAAATAAGTGGATAGTTCCATTGGACAACGAACTCCTTTTGGAATATAACAAAAAGAGCCATCGCTAAATACTGCTGAGTTTAAAGCTGCAAAATAGTTATCATTGGCAGGTACTACTTTACCAATATATTTGCGAACCAACTCGGGGTGATCTTGAACAGCTTCGCTCATTGAGCAAAATATAATGCCCAACTCGCCTAACTTTTCTTTAAAAGTAGTGGTGATAGACACACTATCTACTACTGCATCTACTGCTACTCCTGTCAAACGCTTTTGTTCTTCTAAAGAAATTCCTAATTTCTCAAAAGTTTTAAGCAATTCAGGATCAACTTCATCCAAGCTATCCAGTTTTGCTTTCTTTTTAGGAGCTGCGTAATATATAATATCTTGATAATCGATTTTTGGAAAATCTACATTCTGCCAATTGGGTTCAGTCATCTCTTGCCACTGAGCATAGGCTTTTAGTCGCCACTCGAGCATCCACTCTGGTTCGTTCTTTTTGGCAGATATAAACCTGATAATATCTTCATTAAGACCTTTGGGAGCCGATTCGGTCTCAATTTTGGTCTCAAATCCATATTTATAATCAGAATTGATGTGTTCTTCTAGTATATCGGTTTCTTTACTCATGCTACCCAATTTTGCATTCGTTATTTAGAATGATTATAATCTTTCACAAAATTACAAGTAATTGTACTAATTTTCAAAGTTAGTCAACCTTAAAACTACAAATGCCTTCTTTTTGTTCAAAATTAAGAAAAGTATTCATATTATACCAAGAAAGTAATACTATCATTTCAAAAAATAACATCCAATTAACTAATGAAATTGTAGTATCACCAGACAATACTAGACAGAATCATTAATTATTCACAATACTTTTTATATGCTTCATTGGCAATATCTACTCCCATAGGGTGCTGAGTAAGGTCAAGTTCAATAGCTTTGCTCCATTGCTGGCAAGCCCTCTCCATATCACCTAACTCTTGATATGCTTTTCCTTTCATATACAACATATACCCCCTATCTAAATCTGCCAGAGGAGCTTGCAACGCCTGACTAAACAACCGTACAGCCTTGCGAAACTGTTGTTGTTCAAAGGCTTCATCCGCTTGACTCATTATTTTCATTGCCTCACTACGAGAAATCTTGGGGAACAAATTTTCGGTATAATCTCCCATTTACTTAAAGTTTATGTACATAAAACCATTAAGCACGACTTATTGAAATATGGATTAGCCATAAATGGTGTGATTGAAAATTGAATAAGTTGATTAGAAGATTTGGTTTAGGAGGTGCACACTACCATATTACAAATGATAGGTGTAAAGAGATAAGATTGAAGAAGAATAAACTGTATGGATATTGTGCAAAAAATTGGCTGGCAAAGGTACACAAAAATTAAAACGAAAAAATATTAAGAACGATATTTTTCAAGGGACATATCGATAATATCAACACCCATTGGGTGTTCAAAACCTAGCGATTTGGCCTTTTGCCAATCATCACAGGCACTTTCGATTTCGCCCATTTCTTCATAGGCACAACCACGCATGTACAATGCATAAGTCAAATTTGGTAAACCAGGGTTATAATGAATTACTTTGGTATAATGCGTGATACATTGCTTGTACTCTTCGCGATCAAAGAGGTTTTCTGCGAGGTTCATTAATTCTTCGATAAGAACCGTATTGTTCTTTTGAGCAGGTTTTTGAGATTTATCTTGCATCATCTATTACGAAATTTTTACTTAGCTATCAATGCATAGTTGTACAAGTTAGTTAAATAAATAACTAATTTCTTCTATTTTAATTATACAACTCAAGCTAAATACCAAATTTTATAAGAATGTACGCAAGGCAGCACCTCGAACAAATTATTTTTGGTAAAGAAGATATGAATGGTGAAAGTTGGAGGAAGTGATGAGGTATTATATCCTCATCAGGCCTGGTATTTAGCCAAAGCTTGTTGGATACAATCTACTCCAAGAGAATGTAGTTGATTAAGTTCTTGTGCTTCGTTCCAATCTAAACATGCTTCTTCGATATTGCCAACTGCTTCATAGGCACATCCTCGCATGTATAATGTATAAGCCAAATTATTTAATGTTGTTCCTAAATCTATTACTTGAGTATAGTAGTTTAACGCCTGGTTGTATTGACGAGACTCAAAAAAGCTTTTTGCTTGTTGCATCAAAATAATAGCTTGATGGCTTCTCGAAAGGGCTGTTTTTTTATTCTTCATTATACTTTCTCTAATATAGCTTGGGTTAACTAGCGTAGTCATAATAATTTAATTTAGATGAATTTTTAAACGTAAAATGTAATAAGCTTATAAAGCAAAAAATCAATTTTTCATTAACATTAGCTATTTCACCAAACGTGTCGCACTATCGAAGGTTTCACTATTTTATTTTATTGTGAAATATTTTACAATAGATGTAATGAATGAATACTTTTTAAAATATTCTAGATAGGTAGGCGTTTAAGCGGGTTATTGAACTTGTTCTTTTTCTAATTGTTCTCGAGTTTTCCAATTTTTCAGCCTCTTTTCATCTTGCTGAAGTGCTTTTTTCAAATCACTTATTGCTGTCAGACGATTGTCTATTTCTTGGCGTAGTGCTTCTACCAATATTTGATCACTCTCCATATTTTTTTTTGCTCTTTTAATTTCCAGCGAGTTTCGATAACTAAAGTTATTAACTCTTCGTTTAAACTTCCGATATCTCACGCCCAACTCTCCAAATGTTTTCAAGACTTTACCATATTTTTTCAGCATACCATCTGCCAGTTTTATCGGTTTTTCTTTCTGTTCTAGCCTGGCCTGCACCAAACCCTTGATATGGTTCATGACTAGTTTATTGGCTTTAATCACTCGCTCTTGCTTCCAAACTTCAGAATGTCCGATTTTTTTCAACTGTCGTATTTGTTTTCTCACCTTACCAATATGCCATAAGTAACGGCGTAATTCTATTATTTGTCGATAATGGCGATGCATTCCTTTTTTTAAACGCTTGATATGACTTAGATTATTTTGGTTATTTCTTTCCAAACGTTTAACGATTTGCTGACTTTGTTCATTGAGGGTTTTGTAATAAGCAATTTGTTGGTGTTTGGTCAAAATAAGTCGTTCCAGTTGTTGACTTACAGTTTGTTTTCGGAAACTAAGTGCATTGATCACTTTTTTAGGAGCCAGGCCGAAGATTGTAGCAAGCCCTAGAGCAATTAAATTCACTTTCAGAATTTGCCCCTGACTATACCATTCAAATTGTTTAAGTATTTTACGCTTGTCTCGAGGTATCTTAATCGTTTGTTGGTTATTTCTGATTTGTAGTACCTCTTCTAAAAACCTTTGATAAAACTGATTACCTTGTTTGCGGAAATGCATAAACAATAACACACAAATGAAAAAAACCAATAACAATAGATGAAGTATTGGTAGCCATTGAGGCAATCTTAGAGGAAATAAAAAGATAAAAAAAGTAATGCCTGTGCCAATAAGCGCTACGATAGCTAAAATAGCAACGAGACTTCGTAAACGTCGTGTGAGTAAATGAATGGCCTGCCAGGGATTACTTGATCGTATGTCAGAAGAAATCACAAGCCATTCGTACAAGCTTTTCCGCCAGCCTTTAGATTTTTTGTTGTGATTTAAATTACCAGTCTTCATTTGTTATTATAAGAGTATCGTCGAAGAAATTTGATACGATCGTTTGCTAAAGTACTGATCCTTTGACGGTTTCAATACAAATCGTGTATTTTTCTGTTTTATCCAGCGAATATTACTTTTATTTGCAAAAATTTTGTTGTCAAGCCTATCAATGAACTACTTAATTCACAACGTAGAAATAATAGACAAGCATTCCGAGTTTAATCGCCAAAGAAAAAGTATTCTGATCGAAAAGGGCGTAATTTCCCAGATTTCTGATATTTCCAGCACTCATTCAACCGAACATTTACAGGTAATCAATGGCCAAGACTTGCAATTATCACCTGGTTGGTTTGATTTACGTGCTTCTTTTCGCGATCCCGGATTTGAACATAAAGAAACATTAACCACTGGATGCAATGCTGCTCAAGCAGGTGGCTTTACCGAGGTGGCAGTGTTGCCTAATACTAATCCAGTCATTCAGAGTAAGAATGAGCTGGCTTACCTCACAAACCATAATCAACGCCATTTGGTAACTATTCACCCTATTGCAGCTATTACAATTAATACTGAAGGCAAAGAGCTTACCGAAATGATTGATTTGCATACCCATGGGGCAGTTGCGTTTTCGGATGGGGAAAAACCAGTATGGCATTCTGATATTCTGGTGAAAACGTTGCAATATTTGCAAAAGTTTGATGGCTTACTCATCAATCGTCCCGAGGATTTGATGTTAACTCGGTTTGGAACAATGAATGAGGGAGTAAGTAGTACAATGCTGGGCCTAAGAGGAATGCCTGCCCTGGCAGAAGAAATGATGATCCGTAGAGACTTGGATTTTTTGGAATATGCTGGAGGAAAGATTCATTTTTCTACCATTTCCAGTGCCAAATCAGTCGCATTGATTCGGCAGGCAAAACAAAAGGGATTGCAGGTAACTTGTGACATTGCAGCACACCAACTGGCATTTGATGATAATGCTTTGATGGAATTTGACTCTTACCTTAAAGTAAACCCTCCTTTTAGAACTCAAAAAGACTTAGAAGCATTATTGCTTGGTTTACAAGATGGGACTATAGATGTGGTTGTATCAGATCATCAACCACAAGATGAAGAGAGCAAGAACCTGGAGTTTGACCAGGCAGAATTTGGGGTTTTAGGTTTGGAAACAATGTTTGGTGTGCTCAATAGCTATCAACAAAAACATCTAAGCCTGGAAGAATTGATAGATAAAATCACGCATCAGCCAAGAAAAATATTAAACCGTCCGTCTGTAACCATACAAGTAGGGGTTGAAGCTAACCTTACCCTATTTGATACTCAGAAGAAATGGATGGTGAGTGAGGGTGACTTTAAATCAAAATCAAATAACTCTCCTTTTTTAGGTAAACCCCTTACGGGAAAACCTGTGGCGGTGTTTAGAGGAGAACAAACCAATTGGCAAACAAATAGTTTGTAAGCATAATATTTAAAAAGGATTTTTCAAATTAATGATATAGTATGAAACAGTTATTGAAGATTGGAGCAATTACCGGATTGATTGGTGGGAGCCTTTTCATACTCTTTATGTTAATACTTTTTTGGGCAGGTAAAAACCCCTTAGGTGATGCTAAATCAGGGGAGTTTTTTGTAGTTTTGGTAGTGTTTGCGGGACTTTATTTTCTATATCGTTTCCAGCTTACCTTTCGCCAAGGTTTTTTTATGGGGAGTGTAGCCACGCTGGTAATTGTAGTAATGTCAGCGCTTTTTATGTATGTGTTTTTTGGTAATAAGAGTAACCAGTCACTGGATAAACACACCAAAAAATTGATCCATATGGTTGAAAACTCTCCTAATAATAAACAAAGAATAGAGACTGCCAATAAACAAGGAAAAAACGGTAAAGAGGAATTAGATAAATTTATTGCTACCTTGAAAGCTACCAGCAGGTCTGAATGGTTAAATCGTATTGTTTTCCAAGATATTAAGGCAAAGATCTCCTTAGGACTTATTATCTCTTTACTTTTGTCGCTTGTACTTCGTAAGTATCGTCCAAAGGAAGCTGCTCCTGCAAAATAATATTCAATTTAATAAAAACTTGATTATGGCTCTGGCAAAAAAAGGCTCTCGCAGCATTTTAGTAGATGATGTACAATACCGATGGAAGGCTCGTAGTGAAACTGATGGTACAACTCACGCAGTAGTAGAGCTTTATGATAATCCACAACAATCGGTAGTCGCTTTTTTTAAATCTTACCCTTTTGATGATCCAGAAGAAAAAAGAGTAATTACCCCAGCCACAATTACTGCCATTATTACTTATGCCTTGCGCCAGGGTTGGGACCCAGAAAAAAAAGCCAAGCAATTGAACCTGGGCTTTTTGGATAATGTAATTAAAGAATAAAACCTTTTTAATTATTTTCTCCTTTATCATAAGCCATTCGTTTTTCTTGTCCGTTATTTACTAGAAAATCATATCATAATGGCTTGGAAAATCATCAAAAGAAAATTAGGCAGAGCTGGCGGACTCAAACAAAGAACTGCCAGGCAAAGAGACTGGGACAGAGCTTATGGAGAAGGTAACTGGAACATTGGCTATGTTTTGGATGGTGAGTTTACCCCTCAGGAAGAAGCCTTTGATGAAATCTATTTTGCCAGTTATGTTGCCCACTTCCAAAAACACCCTCAAGATTTAGATGAACTTATCAATACTGCCAAAACACTCCGCAACCCTCACGCTGAAGCTACAACTGGGGTAGATTTACAGGTACCTGCTATTTTAAGGTATCTAGAAGAAAGCAATTTACAACTATTGGGTAATGAAGTGGTAGATATTGGTTCCTGGCAGGGCCGAGCCTCTCATGCATTGAGTGTCCGTTTAAGCCCTTTACAAGTCAAATGTGTATTGAATGAAAAAATGACGTTGGAAAAGTTTTGGCAAGAAAAAAAGTGTCTTGCAATCTGGGAAGATGAAAGTTAAAGTTAGCCTTTTATCAATCAGAAATGATTATATTCCCAAAGACAACCTATAAATGATCAAAATCTCTAATAATTGTTATGCAAACTTTTTCCAACAAAATTGCGGACATTCAATATGATGAAGAATTAAAAATCATACGCATTAATTACAAAGGCTTTGCAATATCCGATTTGTTTCGTCAAGCAGTAGAAAAAACCTTTGAAATTGCCCTCGAAAACCACTGTGCCAGATGGCTCATCACTCAGGAGGATTTTAGAGGAGTCAGCCCCAATGATACCCAATGGCTTACCGATACTTGGTCTCCCCAAGCAGTTGAGAGGTTTAAAGAAATAGGTCTTAATGAACGCAGAAAAACGGCAATTGTAAAAGCAGACAATGTTTTTGCTGATTATATTGCCCGCCGAGTGGCCGATGATTTACAGCACGAAGAGGAAAACAAAATTTTTGATAACGAAGCTGATGCTTTGAAGTGGTTATTGGCATCAGAACACAAATAACTTTTATATATAGCTTTGAAAAACACAACAGCCCTTACCCCTTTAATTAACTATATCAATAATTTCATCCATCTAAATCAAGAGGAGGTCAATTATATTGCTTCACAGGTACCCATTCAGAAATTTAACAAAGGCGATTTTTTATTGAGAGAGGGAGATATTTCTAAAGCCTTTTTTTTTAACCTTCAAGGCTGTTTAAGGCTATTTTATCAAGCTCAAGATTCAGAAAAAACATTGTTTTTCTATACAGAAAACCAGTTCATTACCGCCTATGAAAGTTTTACTAAAGGGAAGCCCTCTAAATATTATATTGAGTGTCTGGAGGATAGTGTAGTGGCAGTATTCTCTTTGGAAACAGAAATGAAGCTGCTGAATCGGTTTCCTAAATTAGAGTTATTGGTTCGCCTGGTCATGGAAGAACAATTGGGCATATACCAACATATCATCAGCTCTTTGGTTACGCTCACTCCCGAAGAACGCTACAACCAACTTGTGGATGAATACCCTCAACTCATTCATCGTATTCCTCAATATTATCTAGCGTCTTATCTGGGTATTACCCCAGAATCTTTAAGTAGAATTAGAAAAAGATTAAAAGATAAAATACGTTCTTAACCAACGTCAATGACTATCATAGTTGCGGCCTCTAGTTTTGTTGCTCTTACAACAATAAATCAAGCAACATGAAAAAAATACGTTTAGGTCAGAATTTACTTGAGTACCAAGAAAAAGGACAAGGACAACCCATAATCTTTATTCATGGAGCCTTTTCTAACCAACATACCTGGAGAAAAATTATTCCTGAATTAAGCAAACACTATAGGTGTATTGTACCTAACTGGCCTTTTGGCGCACATAAACAACCATTCTCTCCTCAAGCCGATTTAACTCCAGAAGGTATTACCAGCTTGATTTATGAATTTATGGAAGCGCTTGGTTTAGAACAAGTAACATTGATTGCCAATGATACTGGGGGAGCCTATGCCCAAATATTTACCTCAAAATATCCAGAGAAAGTAGACCAATTAATTTTAAGTAATTGCGAAGGTTTAGAGATTTTCCCTCCTAAAAAATTTTCCTCACTACCCAAAATGGTTCAATTACCTGGCTACACACGCTTAATGGCCCAGGTCTTTAAACGTAAATCGCTTCTAAAAATACCCACGACCTTTGGCTTATTGTCCAACTCATTGAATAAAGAAGATTTGTTTGATTTATATGCTAGAAACTTTAGTTGTAATCAGGCTATTCGTCGAGATTTCAAGAGATTTGCTATTGGTTGGCATCCAAAATACACTCAGGAAGCCGCAGTAAAACTCAAAGATTTTAAAAAACCGGTATTGGTTATGTGGGGAAATGAAGATACTAAACTGTTTCCGGTCAAGTTGGGAAAAAGAATTGCTAATATATTTCCTAATGCTCGGTTTGTCGAAATCCCTCAGGCAATGACTTATATACAAGAGGATCAACCAATGGCCATGGTTCAGGAGATTAAAGGATTTCTTGCTTAGAAAGACCACCAGAGTGATGAGAAATGTTTATCGCTCTGGTTGTTCTCATAATTATTGCTTAGAAAGGTGTCTGTGCTGTTTTTTGCGTCCCTTTCTAAAGAATTTCACTACCTCTCGCAAACTATCTACGCTATGAGCAGAAGCAAATATATCAATGTAGGGTAAAGCAGCTTGCATACCTTCTACACTTGGCTCAAAGTTTGGGTTTCCAGCCAAAGGGTTAAGCCAGATTACTTTAGTGGCTTTTTGATGCAGAAACTGCATACTTTCTTTCAATGCCTCAATGTTACCAGTGTCCCATCCGTCACTCATGATAAGCACAATGGTACGCCCATCCAGGTATTTATGGGCAAACTCTGTCACAAACTGCTGTAAAGATTCACCAATGCATGTGCCCCCTGACCAATCATGTACCTCTTCAGAAAGTTTGCGTAAAGTTTCTTCAAAATGCTCTTCTTTCAACTGTTCAGTTACTCTATGTAGTTGGGTGCTAAAAACAAAAGTCTCTATTTGCTGATACACATTCTGAAAGGCGTACATAAATTGCACTAAAAAACGGCTGTACAAATCCATCGATTTACTCACGTCACAAAACATGAGTAGTTTAGTTTTACGAATGGGCTTTTTTTGAAATGCCAAATGTAGCATTTCCCCTCCCCTACGCATGTTTAGCCTTACTGTGCGGCGTAAATCTAGCTTGGGGGATCGCTTGGCGCGCTTATAGCGTCTATTATGGCGGGTAGCCAATGAACGCCCTATTTGAGCAATGAGTTGGGTAACTTCTTCTAAATCCTCATCGCCAAATGCACTAAAATCTTTGATGCTGATTACTTCCTGAGTACTAAAAGAGGCCAATTCTTCTTCTTCTCCATCCTCACCTTGTTTGTTATAAAGCCAATCCTTGAGGGCTTGTAAGGAAGGCTGTTGGGGTTTGGGTTGTTGTTCTTGCCTGGGTTCTAGTACTTCTTCCTCTTCTTGTTTGATTTTAGCATCTACCGCTTTGGTAATTTCATCCCAATACTTTTGATAGAGTTGGTCAAACTTTTTTTGCTGTGGGCGGCTTTTGGGTAACATCGAGCGCAATACCAAACGAAAATTATCTTGGTTTTGCAAAGGCAAAGTACATAGAGCATTCAGGGCATCCATTTCTTCGGTAGGTCCCAACGGAAAACCTGCCTGACGCAAATAGCGGCAAAATAATACCACTTGAGCACTCATAGCAGTTTGCCGCTGCATGTACTCCCCCATCGGGTTTACGATATTTGATTGTTGCTCTGTGATTTGATTATAGATGTTTAAGTATGAATGATTATTTTTTTTGTGGTTCCAGTTTCACTTTTTGTTTTTCACTCGCTTAACTCAACTTTTGAATCACGCCTACTTTTTCAAACAATTCGGACAGAGAATCTTGAGTATGACGGATGTCTTGCCAATCTTTAAGCACAAGGCCTAGGGTATCTTCTACAATTTTTTTATCTAAATGATCAATGTGCAAAGAAGTCAGTGCCATGGCCCAATCCAGGGTTTCGGCAATCCCTGGGATTTTTTGCAAACGCATTTTGCGTACTTCCTGCATAAAACCACAGATTTGATCGGCCAATTGAGCATCTATTTGAGGAATTTTTCCTCGCACAATATTAAGTTCTTTTTCAAAAGTAGGGTAAGTAATCCATAAATACATGCAGCGTCGACGCAATGCTTCCGAAATTTCCCGTACTCGATTACTGGTGACTACTACATAGGGCTTGTGAGTCGCCTGAATTGTCCCTATTTCGGGAATTGTAATTTGCCAATCTGATAAGACTTCTAACAAAAAACTCTCAAATTCTTCATCAGCACGATCTACTTCATCTATGAGCAAAACTGGAGCTTTATGATGGGTAATGGCCTGCAAAAGTGGACGTTTGAGTAAAAAGTTTTCACCAAACAGTGTTTCCTCTTTTTCTTCTATACTTTTACTACTTTGCTCATCCATTTTAAGATAAAGCAATTGTCGTTGGTAATTCCACTCATACAATGCCTGGGGAGCATCTAGCCCTTCATAACACTGGAGTCTGATAAGATCCGTATCTAAGGCACTGGCCATCACTTTGGCAATTTCAGTTTTTCCTACGCCCGCGGGGCCTTCTATTAACAAAGGTTTGTTCAATTGCATCGCCAAAAACACCGACATTACAATAGAGTCTTCAGTAATGTACCCTTGCTCATTGAGCATTTTCTGAACCTTGGCGAGTTCTTTATTTTCCATATTTTGGGAAGATCATTTTTAAGGTAGTATCCTACCATCCAACATAGAAACAAATAAAATGTTTCTGAGAAACTTTTTTCAAATAAAAAGCGGGTAATGCATTACCCGCTTTTTTATTCATACTATAATGTTAATCAAATTAGTTTGCTGCTGCTGTTAAAGCCCGCTTGGCAAATACCTTAGCCAAATGCTTGCGGTAATCCTGAGAAGCATAATGATCGCTCATAATGTCTACTCCTTCGGCTGCTTTATCTGCTGCTGCTTTAATACTATCGGCATTTACTGCTTGTCCGGTAATGGCTTCTTCCACAGCATTGTCACGAAATGCACTTGGTGAAACTCCAGTAAATGCTACCCGGGCACGTTCTACTGAACCATTGCTGCGGGTAATCATAACAGCACAACCTACTAATGCAAAGCGAGAGGCTGGTTGTGGGAATTTCAAATAAGCAGAATGCGTATTAGCAGGAGGAATAGGAATTCTGATCTCGGTAATGATCTCATTTTCCTCCAAAGCCGTCATAAAGATACCAGTAAAAAAGTCGCTTGCCGCAATATTGCGAGCACCATTGGCACCATTCACCACGATTTCAGCTTCTGAAGCCAAAATACTGGCTGGCCAATCTGCCGCAGGGTCAGCATGGGCAATACTCCCCCCCAAAGTACCTCGGTTACGTACTTGTACATCGCCAATGGCCAATGCTGCTTGAGAAATCATAGGGATTTTTTCCTGTACCAAAGCAGATTTACCAATTTCGTTGTGGGTAGTGCAAGCACCGATGGCGATAACGCCTCCTTCTTCCCGAATATAATTTAGATCACTAATTCGACTAATGTCGATCAAATGACCAGGTTCGCTCAATCTAAGTTTTAAAGAAGGTAACAAGCTATGCCCGCCAGACATAATCTTGGCTTCCTCTCCATGTTGTTGCAGCAACTGTAAAGCCTCGCTCACGGATGCTGGACGATGATATTCAAAACTTGATGGTATCATAGTAAATTCCTCTGTTTTAAATTAAATTAATTTGATCCGTTGCTATGCATGGCTCGCCAAACACGCTCAGGCGTGAGGGGCATTTTTAAATCTTTGATACCAAATGGTGACAAAGCATCCATTACAGCGTTTACTACGGCAGGCGTAGAACCTATACACCCTGCTTCTCCAGCACCTTTTACCCCTAGAGGGTTGTGCGGACAAGGGGTTACAGTACGGTCTGTTTCAAACATTGGAAAATCATCGGCTCGAGGCATTGCATAATCCATATAAGAAGCATTGAGCAATTGACCAGATTCGTCATAAATGGCTCCTTCCAGCAGCGCTTGACCAATACCTTGGGCTAAACCACCATGAATTTGTCCATCTACAATCATTGGATTAATTACATTCCCTACATCATCACAAGCTACAAATCGTTTGATTTCTACTTTTCCAGTGTCGGGATCTACTTCTACAATACAAATGTGGCATCCATAAGGATATGTAAAGTTGGCTGGATCATAAAAACTAGAGAAATCTAGTCCTGGCTCCAGGCCTTGCGGATAATCATGAGGTACATACGCAGTAAGGGCCACATCACCAAATCCGATAGATTTGTCCGTACCTTTTACTGTCCATTGACCGTTGGCAAACTCTAAATCATCTTCAGAAGCTTCTAGCTTATGTGCCGCGATCTTAGCACCCTTTTCAAGCACTTTTTCTACGCTTTTTACAATGGCACTACCACCCACAGCCAAACTTCGAGAACCATAAGTTCCCATACCAAAAGCTACTGCTTCAGAATCTCCATGAACAATTTCTACATCCTCTACTCCTACTCCCAGCTTATCAGCTACGATCTGAGCAAATGTAGTTTCGTGTCCTTGTCCATGTGAGTGAGAACCCACATATACACTTACTTTACCAGTAGGTTGAATACGCACTTGAGCCGACTCAAACAATCCTGCCCGAGCACCCAAAGCACCTACTACGGCTGATGGTGCAATTCCACATGCTTCTATATAGGCAGAGAAACCAATTCCCAAATACTTACCATTTTGGCGAGCTTCTGCTTGTTCCTTGCGAAACTCTTCATAACCTACCATTTCTAAAGCTCGGCGAATAGTAGGCTCATAATCGCCACTATCGTAAGTCAAAGCCACTTTAGTTTCGTAGCCAGGTTGATTTACTCCGTCAAAAGCAGGAATTAAGTTTTTGATACGTAGCTCGGCTGGGTCCATATTCATCTCCAATGCAGCTTTGTCAATTAAGCGCTCTAATAAATAGGTAGCTTCTGGACGACCAGCTCCCC
The DNA here is from genome assembly GCA_001890965.1 of marine bacterium AO1-C. Taxonomy (GTDB): domain Bacteria; phylum Bacteroidota; class Bacteroidia; order Cytophagales; family Microscillaceae; genus Microscilla. The sequence continues at coordinate 172,917 of MLAY01000014.1, forward strand.
GATAAGCATCTACTGCGGTAGTATTGGTAAATACCCCGTATACTTCTATATAAATGGCAGGAGTAGTATATAACCCCTGCAATAAGGTTCCGTGCAAATAAGTAGGAACTGCTGGAGCAAAAGTAGACAGATAAGCGCCCATATTGGCCGCAGTACTGGAACGAAGCCCAATCATTTTACCATCAGCATCAAAAGCCATTTCAGACTTACTTACGTGGTCACGTCCGTGGGCATCGGTTACAAAGCTTTCGCTACGTTCAGCTGTCCACTTTATAGGTAATCCCAAGGCTTTAGATGCCCAAATTACCAAGGCTTCTTCGGCATAGTGGAAAATCTTGCTTCCAAATCCTCCTCCCACATCAGGAGCTACTACACGTACTTTGTGTTCGGGTAAACCCAATACAAAAGCAGATAGTAATAAACGAGTTAAGTGAGGGTTTTGGGAAGTAGTATATAAGGTATATTTATCGGTGGCAGGCTCGAAGTGACCAATAGCCGAACGAGGCTCCATCGCATTGGGAATAACACGTTGGTTAGTAAACTCCAGGGTAGTCACGTGGTGGGCATTGGCAAAAGCAGCATCAGTAGCCGCTTTATCTCCTAGTTCCCAGTCAAAGCTTAAATTATTGGGGCAATCGTCGTGCACCAATGGCTGACCAGCTTCCATTGCCTGCTTGGCATCAGTCACCGCAGGTAATTCTTCATACTCTATTTCTACCAATTCGGCAGCGTCTTTGGCAATTTCTTTCGTTTCAGCAATGACCATTACTACCCCATCTCCCTGATGCCGTGCTTTGTCAGCTACCAACAACGGGTGAAGAGGTTCTTTCATGATATCTCCATTGCGAAAGTTTACCTGCCAACCACAAGGCACCCCTCCTACTCCAGAGTCAGCAATGTCTTTTCCAGTAAATACTGCTACTACCCCTTCAGCATTTTTAGCAGCTTCGGCATTGATGCTCAATATTTTTGCGTGGGCAAATGGACTCCTTATAATATAGGCATAAGTCATTCCCTGCAACTGGATATCATCGGTATAGTTTCCTTTTCCAGTAATGAAGCGTTTATCTTCTACTCGTTTTACCGAGCTACCTATTATACTACCCATGGGCTACCTCCTTTCCTTGCATTTTATTGGCAGCGTATTGAATAGACTTTACAATATTGTGATAGCCCGTACAACGGCAAATATTTCCTTCTAAAGCGTGGCGGATTTCTTGTTCGGTTGGATTGGGATTATTTGCCAGCAAATCGGTTGCAGCCATGATCATTCCTGGGGTGCAATACCCACACTGCAGGCCATGCTCTTCTTTGAATCCTTCCTGAAGTGGGTGATCGCCATTTTTGCTAAGGCCCTCGATGGTGGTCACTTCTCCTCCATCTACCTGAACTGCTAGCAAAGTACAAGATTTTACGGCCTTGCCGTCTACCAAAATGGTGCAAGCACCACAACCGCTGGTATCGCAACCAATGTGCGTACCAGTCAACCGCAAGGTTTCACGGAGAAAGTCTACCAATAATTGTCTTGGTTCTACTTCCTGGTTATATTCCTTACCGTTTACTTTTACATTAATAGGGATTCCCATATACAAGTGATTGGTTTACAGTTTTTTATGTATTTAGTTTGAATTAAGTTTCTGATTTCAATCTTTTAAAAAATGATCGCGCTTCAGGTCAACTTCACTTTATAGGGCAATTGGAATAGTTTATCGGGACGTTATTTTATGATAGCCCAGATATGTGAGAACTATACTTAAATAGTATTTTTCTACTGCATCTCCTTACAAAAATATTGTAGAGTACAATTGTTTGCAGGGTAAGTACAAATAAATACAAATAATCGAACTATGCAAATGTTGATTTGGGTATTTTCCAAATGAAAAATCACAATTAGAGGCTTATGCAGTTTTTTATTTGGTTAGAGGCGAAACAAGCAAGTAGTGTAGCAATCACGAATGAATATTTTTCATTGCAGCATCGCTGCATTGCGCTATTGTTGTACAATGCATAATATACTTGCAAGACTATATTACATGATATGCTTGATAAGATAGCTAAAAAACCAAAGAGGACTTAAGGTAGAAGAAGCTAAAAAAATGGGTAAACGTGTAAAAAAATGTGGTGAAAAAGTTGGGGTAAATTATTGTGGCGGAATTTCTCTCAAAACCCTTCAGGCATCTTTTTTAGGGATACTTTGCTAATAAGTGGTAAAAAAACGCATTTTAGTTAATCAAATTAACAAAACTTAAGTTCTTGCTTTTTCTAGTAAACTTTATTAATTTTTTTTCGTTAAATATGTTGTTTAGAAGGATTAAACAACCACAACTTTCGATAAAGCGTATTTTCTGTGATTTCTACATTTCTCCTCTAATTTTATCACTTTTCCAATTTTTCGCTTCACTTTACCAAGAAAAATCACTTTCACAGAAAAAACTTACAAAGGTAAATTTAAATTATTTTTTCTGCAAAAATCGCTTGCTTTTTCCGCAACCTTTCCCCCAAAACCCCAGTATATACAGCAGAAACAATTACTAAATGCTTTAACAACAAAATATAAAATCGTAACTATTATGAATAACAAATTAAACAACTGGACAGCATTAACCAATGAAGAAATGATCGTGATTAAAGGTGGTGGAGGTGAAGATGAAGATCCCGAAAAAGGAGTTAATGGTTAAGAAACATCTGATATAAGAATATTAATTTCGTAACGTAATATAAAATAGATAAGAAAATGAATAATTGGACAGTACTTACTAAAGAAGAAATGCTATATATACAAGGTGGGATGGTTGAAGAAGATCCTGCTGCATTTGCGCTCGCTAATCCAGATGAATTTGCAGATACATTGGAAGAAACTTCTCACGCAGATATGATGCATTGGTTTGAAGAATATGGTTATACCAGACGTCAAGCAAGGCGCTTTCTTCGCCGTTTTCGTAGATGGATGCGTAGAAGAGGCGGATGTTAATTCAAGAGATTTTAATTACTAAATGATATATGAACCTCACAAATTTGTGAGGTTTTTTTGTGTTTGTACTTTCGCAATGCTCTCTGAAAGGCATTGGTGCACAATAATGGAGATGACAAATCTTCATCAAGGTACCGTTTATGCAAGATGTTGATTAGCCTTAGGCAGAGTTTGACCTTCGTTCTGCGGTTATTAGCTGATTAGAAAACATCGGATGTACGTATTTTATCATGTTGAGCCTGCCGAAACATCTGGTTATTTTCAGCATTCGGTTACCCAGAACCAGGTTAACTAAAGCAGAGTTCTCGTTGGTCGGTTTCTACTGGTAACGCGCTTTTATAAATCGTTGATTATAATAATATGCTTAGTATGGATTTTCTCATTCGAAATACGGGAGTAAAACGCGAAACTTACCTTGTCTTTCCGCCTAAAGAGAAAGAAAAACAGAAGGATGAAGTAAGTGATTTCTGACTTGAATAAATTCTTACCGTATCCTCACCAAAGTTATCGATGACAATATTATATAAGTACCTGTTTATCAATCACTTAAAACAAATCAACTTCTTCCTTTTATCCTTCTGAATGAAATGAGGATGAAGTAAGAAATCATCAAGTTTCGTGAACTCTTACCGCACCCTCACTGAGTTCGGAGGACAGGGAACGTTTTCGGGTGATTACACATGTCATCTCCATTAATGTGTTTTGGGAACCAAAAAATTAGATCTATCAATAGCAACATGATATTTTTGTCATTCTAACACAGGAGGAATTAAGCTTGCAAGCTCACCGTAGATAATAGCCTTTCCGCCCAGTACATCCAACTACATGAACTGATCTTTCCTATCGTCAAGATGACAAGTTCATATTACTGTTTATCAGTAGGTTGTCATCTTCATTGGTGTATTTTGAACAAACAACCGAAGCTATTTTACTATGTTGAACTCAAGAACTTAGAAGTACAGAGAAAGTACTAATAAGGCACTCATTGTTAGTTGTTGATAGTACTTTTATTCTTCGTACTGTTTTGGTAATAAAATACTAGATCTCAGATTGACAAAAGGCGACGTGCAATATTTTCTAATCAATTCATACACTAACATTTTCGCAAGCTCTTACACATTACAATTAAGTTATTGTAATATGAGTATGCTTCAAGTAAGCCATCAAAAACTATGACAGACGAAAGCCCATCACTAGCATGTCATCCATTTGCTCGTAGCCTCCTTGCTTCATCCAATCGTTGATGGTTTCTTCTACCTGGCGGCGCTGGTCTTGCATGGAGAGTTTGGAAATGTAAAATACCAGTTCTAAAAAACGGGAACGCATAAACTTCTTCCCTTTTTTGCCCCCAAATTGGTCGCGGTAACCATCACTGTACATATAGCACATAATGGGTGACTCCTGATAAGAAATGGTATGGGCCTGGAACCCATCTTCGCTGGGAGCCATGTCGCCGCCAATAGAGGTTTTGTCAGGGGAAATGCGGGTTTGCTCTTCGTCTTGTACATATACCAGTGGACTATTGGCTCCCGCATAGCTCAAAGTTTTTTCGTGAGGATCAATCACACATAGTGAGATATCCATGCCATCGGTATTTTCACCAGTTTCTTGATGAAGGGCTCGACGTACACCTTCATGCAGGTGATTTAAGATAATATCGGGCTGGATAATACGACGGTCTTTGACAATATCGTTGAGTAAATCGTTGCCAATCATGCTCATAAAAGCACCAGGTACTCCATGGCCGGTACAATCGGATACCGAAAGTACATACTTTTTATTCTTGCCGTGGTTTATCTCGGCAAACCAGTAAAAATCGCCGCTGACAATGTCACGAGGTTGGTAAAACAGGAAATGTTCAGGAAAAGCAGCGGAAATTTCTTCGGGCAGGGGTAAAATGGCGGTTTGGATTTTACGGGCATAATTGATGCTATCTCGGATGTCTTTGTGTTGCTCTTCGAGCATATCACGCTGAGCCAGAATTTCCTCAGTTTGGATTTCAATTTCTTGCTTTTGCGACAACAACACCCTATTGGTGCGCTGCTTTCGCAGATTGCTTCGATAAAGTACTACTGCCAAAATAATTAATAGTACCACCCCAATGACTGCGGCAATGTTGAGAAGGGTACTTTGACGAATCAACGCCTTATTTTTCACATCCTGGAGTTTCAAATATTTATTTTCCTGCTCTTTTTTCTCAGTATCATACTTGGTCTCCATTTCAGCAATTTGTTCTGATTTGGTTTCATTAAATACACTATCTGCATAAGATTTATACTCTTGATAATACATTAGTGCATTCTTATAATCTCCTGATTTTTGATAAATTTCTGATAATAATTGAGCCCTTTCCAGAGATCTAAATTTTGCACCCACCTCTTTAGATATCTTAAGAGATTCTAAGCCAAATTGAATAGCCTTGTTATATTCTTTATTACCAGAATAGGCTTTTGACAAATTATATAAGGGATACATCTTGCTCCTCCTTAATCCCAGTTTATCTCGAATTCTCAAAGATCTCTGGCAAAACTCTATGGCTAATTGATATTTTTGTTGCTTAATATATACCTCACTCATATTTGACAAAGCTATTGCAACTCCTCTTTCATCACCCAGTTTCTCTTTTGCTTCTTTAGAACTATTATAATAAAACAAAGCTTTTTCATAATCATTAAGCGCACTATACACATTCGCTAGATTATTGTAATCAATTGCTATGTTATTGTCCTGTTTAAAATCTTTATGAATTATTAAAGCTTTATTATGAAATGTTATTGATTCTTGATATCGATTTTGCCTATAATACAGCATTCCTATACTAGCCATGGTATTTGCCTGACTTTTTTTATCACCTTCACTTTCATATATTTTTAAAGACTCGAGGAAATATTTTAACGCCGAAGGAAAATCCCCTTTACTTCTATAAATACTCCCTAGTTCCCTTAAACTCTCAGCGATATTTGTAGAATCTTTTAAATTTCTTCCTATTTTCAAGGCCTCTCCTTGAAAATTAAAAGCCTTATCAAAATCTCCTGCAATCCTATATGCACGTCCTAAATTAGCATATGCAATTAGCATATATTTTTTTAAATTCTGTTTAATGCTAATTTTAAGCGCATTATGGCCATACTTTAATGCATTCTTGGAATCATTTTTAGCACTAATATAACATAAATGGTTTAGTACGCTTACCTTATTCGTATCATCTGGAAGAGTTTTAAGAACTGATAAAAGACTATCCTTTATCGTTTTCTTTTGGGAAAAAGCTTGGGAGTAAATTAAAAAACAAAGCACTAGCAATGTTTGGGTACGTAAGGGAAAAGAAAGTGAAAAAACACAAAGTAGTTTTCCCATATAGTAGAAATGTTGATGAGTGATTATTAGGGTGTAAAAATGAAATATAACTTATTTGAAAAGTTTCGTATAAGGCTAAGTTAATGATTCATCAAGAGATTTTAAAGTTTTAGGTTTGTTAAATTTTAGAAGCAAAACAATCAAAGTATTGTATCATTTTAGCTTAAACGAAAGCCCATGACCAACATATCATCCATTTGGTCATAGCCTCCTTGTTTCATCCATTCAGTAATGGTATCTTCTATTTGGCGGCGTTGTTCTTGCATTGAGAGTTGCGAAATATAAAACACCAACTCCAGAAAACGGGGACGCATAAATTTTTTCCCTTTTTCGCCCCCAAATTGATCCCGATAACCATCCGAATACAAATAACACATGACTGGGGCATCTTGATAAGTAATGGTGTGGGCCTGAAATCCTTTGTCAAATTTAGTTTTACTCCCCCCTATCGAAGTCTTATTAGGGGCTACTCGGGTAAGTTCTCCGTCTTTCACATACACCAAAGGGCTATTGGCCCCTGCATAGCTTACCGTTTTTTGCTGAGGATCAATCACACACAACGAAATGTCCATACCATCTGAGTTTTCTCCGGTTTCCTGATGCAAGGCTTTGCGTACACCTACATGTAGCAAATCTAAAATCACATTGGGTTCAATGATTTGGCGGGCTTTGACAATGTCGTTGAGTAAGTCGTTGCCAATCATGCTCATAAAAGCCCCAGGTACACCATGCCCAGTACAATCAGAAATGGCGATGACATATTTAGGGTTTTCTTGTTCTATTTTGGCAAACCAATAAAAATCTCCACTGACAATGTCTCGAGGTTGGTAAAACAAAAAATGTTCAGGAAGGGCTGCCGAGATTTCTTCTTTGAGGGGCAAGATGGCAGTTTGGATTTTACGGGCATAATTGATACTATCTCGGATATCTTTATGCTGTTGCTCCAACATATCTCGCTGGGCCATAATTTCTTCAGTCTGAATCTCAATTTCTTGTTTTTGGGCAACCAATACTCTGTTGGTTTTTTGTTTTCGGCGATTGCTTCGATATAGCACAAATGCCAAGATTAATAATAGCCCCCCACCTATTGTAGTGCCTGCAATTAGGTTATTTCTTTGTTTGACTTCAAGCTTTAAAATTTTATTTTCTTGTTCTTTTTTTTCAGTCCCATACTTAGTCTGAATATCAGTGATCTGTTCTGATTTTTTTTCATTAAAAATACTATCAGCAAACCTCTTATATTTTTGGTAATATTTTAAAGCACTTTCATAATTTCCAGATTCCTGATACATAGTTGATAAGGATGCTGAGATTTCCATGGCCCTATGTTTGGCACCAATTTGTTCCGCAATCTCTAAAGCTTTTTCATTGTAATAACTCGCTTTATCAAAATCTTTTAACGCAGCATAAGCTTCCGCTAAATACTGTAAAGGATAAGCTTGATATCTTTTTAGATTTATTTTTGTATATATATCTAACGCTTGTTTTTGATATTGAATTGCAAGTTTATATTTTTCTTGCTTACCAAAAACAAATCCTATGTTGGTTAATGCATTTGCTATTCCTCGCTCATCGTTTAGCTTTTCTTTAATTTTTTTATATTCCCGGTAATAAAATAGAGCTTTCTCATACTTCTTTAAATCCGCATATACATTGCCTATGTTGTTATAGTCTATCGCAGCACGTTTCCAATCTTTTAATTCTTCATGCATTTTCAAAGCCTTCAGGGAATACTCAAGAGATTTTCCATACTCTTTTTGCCTGTAATAAAGTATTCCGATGCTAGCAGATAATAAACCTTGTCCATGCTTTTCCTCTAGCCTCTCATACATTTTCAACGCATTAAAAAACTTCTTAAGAGCTTCTGGAAACTCGCCCTTTTGGCGATATGTTATTCCCATTTCTCGATCAGTATGAGCAACTCGAGTGTAGTCTTTCAAATTAACCCACTGTTCTCTGGAAGTTTCCTGATAAGTTATCGCATCATCATACTTACCCGAAATGCGGGATATTAGCCCTAAATTATAATTTGCAGCTGCTACTCCTTTTTTATATGCAATTTTCCTTGATAATAATAAAGATTGTTTACCAAGTTTAAAGGCATTTTGAGAATCGTTAATTCTACAAATAAAACTCAACCTATTCAACAAATTCACCTTACTCGTATCTTCAGGCAAAGTTTTTAGCACTTTCAAAAGGCTATCTTTTTGGGCGGGGCGTTGAGCAGCAGTAGGGAGAGGTAATAAGTGGAGCGCCAATACCAAGCTCCAAAACCAAAGAAAATTTTGGACAAAATGGTTTTGTGTGAGCAATTGGCAGTGCTTTCCCATAGAGTATTTGTGTAATGAATTATTAACAGGTGTTTTCAAAAAAAATGTAACCTTCAACGAATAATCTCGTAAAAGGCTCAACTAAGCCTATCTCTACGAAGTTAAGCATTTGAGAAGAACTTTAGAAATTTCGCATGCACTGAATTTTACGTAATTTGCTTAAACTATTTGCTTGCCATGTAAGTTTTTACAATGCCATTTCATAAAACCTCGCTACATTGATCATTTCACCTCCCTCATTTTTTCTTTTTATCCTATCTTGATAAAATCATACCAGCTCTCTATTTTTTGTCAAATGCTTTCTTTCAAATCATTTTTATCAATGCATTGTTATCCACATTTAAAGGATGGATAAACTTGGTTACTTTCTTTGAAAAGCTTATCAAATTGAGCTTATTCACGTACATATTTATAAGATTATTAACCAACTAATAGGAGAAAAAATATGGCAAATAAGAATGCTTTGTTGATCATTGATGCCCAATACGATTTCTGTCATCCTAATGGGGCTTTGTATGTACCAGGAGCCGAAAAAGATATGGAGCGATTGAGTAAACTGATCAATGACCAAGCCGACAAAATAGATCATATTTGTGTAACACTGGACTCTCACCCTGTGAACGATGTATCTCACCCTGGTTTTTGGCAAGACAAAAATGGTAATCCCCCCGCCCCTTTTACCATTATTACTTTGCAAGAGGTACAAGAGGGTAAATGGACGCCTCGTTTTTACCCCGAAAAAGTGATCAAGTATTTACAGGATTTGGAGGCTCAAGGGCAGTTTCCTCATTGCGTTTGGCCAGAGCATTGTTTGATTGGCTCTAAAGGAAATGCGCTGGATGATCAATTGATGGACTCGCTGAAAAACTGGACGCGTCGAGGTAAATTTTATCAGGCAGTTACCAAGGGTACTTATCCTCTGACCGAGCACTTTGGTATTTTTATGGCACAAATTCCAGTAGCCGATCGCCCGGAAACTCAATTGAATCAAAGTTTGATCAAAACCCTGGAAAACTTCCAAAATGTATATGTAGCAGGTGAGGCTCGTTCGCATTGTGTGGCTACCAGCCTCAAGCAAGCCTTGGATTATGCTCCTGGCCTGGCCGATAAAATGGTGGTAATAGAAGATTGCATGTCGGATGTACCTAATATGGGACATTTGGGGACTCCTATTTATGACGAAGCCAAAAAGCGTGGATTGCGTTTTGCCAAAGCGGCCGATGTTCAATTATAATAACAACCAATAAAACTTACATTATGAGCGATTTTGATGCAATAGACTTTAATCTCAATTTTAATAATTTTAACCCAGATGAGGTACAGGTAGATGAAACTATTAATGCAGTATTTATTGTAGATGTGTCTCCTTCTATTACAAGCTATGAAAAAGACCTAAATCACGCCTTTAATGATTTTACCGAAACCATGCAAAAATCGCATGTTGCGGAGCAGCTGATGGTGTCTTTGGTTGAGTTTAATGATAAGGTGACTGTAAAAAGTGGTTTTCAACCAATTAAACATATACCCAAGATGAATTTTAAGCCTTCAGGAGGTGGTACAGCTTTGTATGATGCTACTGCTCAAGGTCTTAAGATGGCGATGGACTATCGAGAAAATCTGGAAGCTTCTGGAGTAATGACCAAAACTTTGCTGTTTGTTATTACTGATGGGATGGACAACCGTTCTACAGCTCCTGCTAAAACTGTCAAAGAAAAGGTGAATGAAGTGATTGCTCAAGAACAAAATGCTTTTTCCTTCACGACTATTTTGTTTGGAGTGGGCGATGCGGCCAGTTTTGAGCAAGCCCAAAAAGAAATGGGTATTCAACATTTGGCCAGGGTTGGCACATCTGGATCAGAAATTCGTAAGATGATTAATTTTATTAGTCAATCGATTGCAAGCACTGCCAATAATACGCAGATCACTTTTTGATTTATACACTATTGCTAGATTGTTAAATGGTTGGTTTTATAACTATGTAACTAAGCTTCTTGAAGCATCCTTTATTTGATTAGTGATGCGTCGCGAAACCATAGGACAATTCAACCATTTAACAATCAAAATAAACTTGATGGGATCAATGACTAGTCACTTTATTTTTTAGCTTCTACTGCTGGAGCACGATATGCGACTACCCGATCGATAAAAAGTAGCATTTCTTTTTTTACAATTTTGGGTGTAGTCCAAGGCAGAAAATGCCCCTTCCCATTTACAATCGCCAACCTTACTGGAGCATTTTTAAGTGCTTGTTTGGCATACAAGGCATTTTCGATATAAATCAATACATCGCTATTGCCATGTAAAATGCTCACAGGCACCGTAACTTTTCCCCAAAGTGGCTCCATTTTTTTCAATGATTTTTCGTGGGCAAACTTTTCGTCGGTGGCTACTCTAATCATCCGTGGCAATAACCAACGTAGCGGAGGGTAACGCGTTGGGTAAGAGATGGCGTAAATTTTTTCGGCACCTGCAGCCAGTGAGGAGGATATAAACATGAGTCCATCTACCAAATGTGGGTAGTCCATGGCCAATCTGGCAATGACAGTACCTCCGTAAGAAGAACCCACCAACATAATTTTTTTGTGCAATGGGCGGTATTTTTCTAGTATGGGTTTTATAAAAGCTGCTTGCTTTTCTACTGACTTTTCTGCTTTACCAAACCCTGAATAGCCATACCCAGGACGATCAACCGCAATAATCTTTACTTTTTTAAGCAAATCCCGGTCTTTCATGTAACTCTTGAATGAGGTAAGAGAACCAGGCGCTCCATGCATAAAGATCAACAAGGGTAAGGTATCGTTGCCTAGTTCCATATAACGCATAGGGCGTTTTCCCACTTCATAACGATGTATCTGAGGTGTATGGTTTGTCACTTTGGGCGCAAAGGCAGTTTGCAATTTACTGTCGGAGCTACGTAGGGTAATGCAGCTCGATACGGTAAGGCACAGTAAAGCAATGTATATGAATCTATTCATGGTGTTTTTCTACAGGCAAAATTGGGGGTATATTATTGTTGGCAATTTTCTAAAGTACGAATAAAATGCTACTTAAGATTAATCAGCCCAGTTCTTTATATAAACTCAAATCTACATTTGATGTATGCAAAACTGTGCTTCATAAACTCTACTCCGCCTCAATAAGTTTTTTTTCTTTACTTAGATTCACATTACAACCTAAAATCAAATTCTTATGAAAAAAACTTTGAAATCATTTCAACAGTATCAAATCACAAATTTATACCACATCAAAGGTGGTAAACAAAGTAATGGAAGCGCTACTCACCAAAACTCTCAAGACGCAAGTAGCAAAAAAGACGATGCAGTAACCGAAGAAATCGTATTTGTGGTAGAAGACATGCAAATTGCTTAACCTAATTAAACATCAAAAACTTATGAAAAACACTTTGAAAAAATTCCAAAAGTATCAAATCACAAATTTGCACAATATCAAAGGTGGTACAGAAGAATGTCCTACTCCTGAAGAATTAAAAAGCGGCATTGTAACCAGTGATTTGCAGGATTGGTGGCGAGCCTGCCGCGACGAGCAATATGATAGAAGAGACATTTCTATCATTCTAAATGACAATGCGGCTAATGAACCTTTAAAATAACATTTATAATTTATCGCAAGCCTGTTAACTTTTTATTGGGCTTGCGTATAAACTATTAAGAAACCTAATATTTATACCTATTCGTCTATAAAACCGTTACTATCAAATTACTTACACACTATTACAACAGGTAATCAAACGATCAGATCACATTAATAAAACATTTTACTTACTTATGAGCAAAGCCTCGGAGGAACTTCCTGCGAGGCTTTATTTTTAGTCCTTGGTTAACCATTCCCTACCTATGCCTATCAATGATTACAAAACCTATGTATCACTTAGTAACATTTTTCTATTTATGAACAATTTTCAAAAGTTTCAGCACCAACAAATTCAAGGTTTAGGTAAAATCAAAGGTGGAACTATTACCATAAAACCACACAATCTTGTTTCTCAGGATTTGCAAGATTGGTGGAGAGCATGCCGTGATGGGCAATATGACCTTAGTCGAGATATTTCTATCATTTTAAATGATAATGCAGGTAACGAAATCATTATTAGTGGCTAGTACATCTCAACTGTTTGCATAAAAAGCAGGCGCTTGTTTATTAGTTTTAAACGAAATGGACGTAAATTATAGTCTCACTTTTAATCATTCAAAAACTTAAATTTTATGAAGTTAATTGAGAGTACGTTTAAAAATTATAATCTGGGCTAAAAATGTGTCTTTTACGCACTGATTTTAGTAATTTTTGCGTCAATAGCTTTGGCTATTCACTTAAAAATATACTTCATCAACACGAAAAACTCATCATTTTGATCTCTGAAGACAACATTTAAACATACTCTGACAAGTTCCAAGACAACAAAATCAAACATTTAGACAAGATTATTGGTGGAAACAATACTGTTCAAAAGTACACTCCACCTTCTATGGATGCAGAAGCAGATTCTGAACCAGCCATCGAGGAAATTGAAGTTGCTATAGAAACCTGGACTATAGAGTGGGTGTAAATCCAGTCAACTTTGACCAATCTTGAAAAAGCCATCCCTTCTCAAGATAAAAACCCCGTCAGCAACGCTCACGGGGTTTGTTGTTCTACTTACACTCTATACATCATCTACTAATCTATGTAAACACTATGATTAACTTATATTCTAATATCCATTGGCTTGCTCTGCTTTAGGCAGCTACTTTGTCATCTTCTATGCCTTCTATATCCAGCTGCTCTACTACTTCAAACCTGATGCGATCATACTCATCCAATTGCATACTTACTACTGCACCTTTGCCAATTTTGCCTGCCAATATTTCCTTAGACAACTCGTTCAAAATGCGTTTTTGCAACACTCTTTTGAGAGGTCTTGCCCCAAACTCAGGATCAAAACCCATATCAGCCAGGGTATCTACTACTACTTCGGGTGCCGAGAGGTAGATCTCTTGCTCTTTGAGTAGATTCTGAATTTGCGCAAACTGAATGTCGGTAATGGTGCGCATATCTCTACGGCTCAGAGGACGGAACATGACCACTTCATCAATGCGATTCAAAAACTCAGGCCTTACACTTTGCTTGAGCAGATCAAATACTTGCTCTTTAGTGCTCTCCATTACTTCAAACTCATTGCTTGTGTTATCTTCATTCAATTGAGCAAAATTGTCCCGAATGAGATGAGATCCTGCATTGGAAGTCATAATAATGATGGTGTTCTTAAAGTTTACCACTCTTCCTTTACTATCCGTCAATCGCCCGTCGTCGAGTACTTGCAACAAAGTATTGAAGACATCAGGATGCGCTTTCTCGATCTCATCCAGCAACACTACCGAATAAGGTTTGCGTCTTACAGTTTCAGTTAATTGCCCACCTTCGTCGTACCCTACATAACCTGGAGGCGCTCCAATCAATCGGCTCACGGCATGACGTTCCTGATATTCCGACATATCTATGCGTACCATAGCTTCTTCATCATTGAATAAGAAGTTGGCCAGCGTCTTGGCCAATTCGGTTTTACCCACTCCAGTAGTTCCCAAGAATATAAAGGACCCAATAGGACGTTTAGGATCTTGTAAACCAGCCCGACTTCTGCGCACTGCATCTGCTACCACTTTGATAGCGTGATCTTGTCCAGCTACTCGCTTTCCGAGTTCACTTTCTAGTTCCAATAACTTTTCCCGCTCACTCTTGAGCATTTTAGATACAGGTACTCCTGTCCATTTGGCCACTACTTCGGCAATATCTTCGCTGCCCACTTCTTCCTTGAGCAAAGCCCCTTGCTGAATCTGCACCAAGGCTGCTTGTTTTTCTTCGAGCTCTTTTTCTGCTTGTAAAATCTTGCTATAACGCAATTCGGCCGCTCTTCCCAAATCCCCTTCTCGCTCTGCAGCTTCAGCCTGAATCTTCAACTGTTCTATATTTTCTTTGGCTTGTTGTACACCTTGAATAATGCCTTTTTCAGTTTCCCATTTGGCCTTTAGGCTATCGCGTTGTTGACTTAGTTCGGCAATTTCACGAGACAATTCTTTTTCTCGTTTCTTGTTTTTTTCCCGACGTATGGCCTCACGCTCAATTTCTAGTTGCATTACTTTTCGTTGCAATTCATCCAGCTCTTCAGGCATCGAATCAATTTCTATTCTCAGCTTAGAAGCAGCCTCATCCATCAAGTCAATGGCCTTATCGGGCAAGAAACGATCTGAGATATAACGATTAGAAAGCTCTACTGCTGCAATGATGGCATCGTCCTGAATACGTACCCCGTGGTGTACTTCATACTTTTCTTTTAAACCTCGCAAAATTGAGATAGCATCTTGTACGTTGGGTTCATCTACCATTACTCCCTGAAAACGACGCTCTAAAGCTTTATCTTTCTCAATGTACTTTTGGTATTCTTTGAGTGTTGTGGCTCCAATAGTATGCAGTTCGCCGCGAGCCAGGGCTGGTTTTAATAAATTTGCGGCGTCCATTGCACTATCGCCTCCACTACCAGCCCCAATCAGGGTGTGAATCTCATCGATGAAAAGAATAATTTCCCCATCAGAATCTATCACTTCCTGAATTACCGACTTTAGCCTTTCCTCAAATTCTCCTTTGTATTTAGCTCCTGCTACCAAAAGCCCCATATCTAATGATACCAATTGCCTGGTCTTAAGATTTTCGGGCACATCGCCTTCTACAATTCGTTGGGCTAATCCTTCTACAATGGCAGTTTTACCCACCCCTGGCTCTCCTACCAACATAGGATTGTTTTTGGTACGTCGGGATAAAATTTGCAACACCCGACGAATTTCGTCGTCACGCCCAATCACTGGATCAAGTTTACCAGCTTTGGCCAGTTCGTTTAAATTCTTTGAATATCTTTCAAGAGATTTATAGGTTGATTCCGCGTTTTGATCCATCACTGTTTTACCTCCTCTTAATTCGTTGATAGTCGTTAGTAAATCTTTTTCGTTGAGTCCTATTTCTTTGAGCAGGTCGGCAATGTTATCCTTACCAACCAATAAACCCAGCAGTAAATGCTCTAGGGTAACAAATTCATCTTTAAGCCTGGCCTTGAACTTTTCAGCTTGCTGTAATGCCGCTGAAGTATCATGAGAAAAATAAGGTTGTCCATTGGCCTTGGCATAGGAGGTCAATATTCTCTCTAGTTTCTCCTTTACTTCACTCAAATTCAAGCTCATTTTTCTAGCAATAAAAGTCGTCAGGTTTTGGTCTGCCTCTAATACTGCTTGTAGCAAATGCCCAGTCTGAATAGCCTGGTGCCCCAGTTCTTGGGTTAGCTGGGCCGTTTGTTGGATTGCTTCCTGGGCTTTGATGGTGTAGTTTTTAAAGTTCATTTTATCAAGTGTTTAGTTATAGTGTTAAAAAATATTGTTGATATTTGATTTAGTGTGTTTGTCCAATGATTATCAAAAGCGAAACCAATTCATTTTTGAAGCGAAAACAAGCCATTATGTCTTAAAAACTAAAATACAGGGAAAAATAAAATGACATTTTGACTCAAAACTCAGAAAACGCCCAGTTTCAAGGTGTCAAAATATTAGTAAAAGAAGATTTTATGGAAAGTTCCAAAACGGCACGTGAACTATATCAAACAAGTTATGACTGCTATCATACAGGTTTGTTCGAGACGAGCCTGGAGTGGATAGAGCAGGCTATTGATGCCAATAATAAAGAGCTAAATTACTTTCAGTTGAGAGGAATGATTCTGATTAAATTGAATTTATACGAAAAGGCATTAAAAGATTTTGATTGGGTAATTCAACGTCTTGCTAATACTAAACTCTTTGTAGAAGAAGAAAAGTTGTTACAGGTAGAAGCGCTTTTAGGTAGGATCCAAATATATTTTCAACAAAAAGAATACGAGGGACTCATTCAAGACAGTAATGCGTTATTGTTGATTCAACGTAATCATTGGCAGGCTTTTTTTTATCGAGGCATTGGTTATTACTTTAATCAAACTTATGCCCAAGCTTTAAACGATTTGGATATGGCCTTTTATCTAAGCAATCAACAAGATAAGGTGCGGCCATTTCGGGCGTTGGCTTATTTCAAACATGGTAAATATGCATTGGCTCAAAAAGATTTTGAAATAGCCGTAAAACAAAAACCACATGATGGAGTATTATGGTATAACTATGGCCTAAATGCTTACAGAATGCAACAATTTGAGCTAGCTCTACAGAACTTTGATCAGGCTCTACGGCTTGGTTTAGCCACCTCTCAAACTTATTTGTATAAAGGGAAAGCTTTGCAGCAACTAGGAAGATATACAGAAGCAGAAAAGTGCAGATTAAAAGCTCAGGAAATATAAAAAACTTTGACCAATGAATGTATTTAAACAAACATCAATCAAAGTTTCATAATCTTTTTTGTTTTTAGCAGAGCGTTATACTTCCCATTCCTCTCGCAAAAAGTCAATATAATTTTTATTGGCAGAAGAAAACAGGTTGAAATCAGTGGCACTTTTAATAATGCTAATGAACTCTCTCAGTTCTTCCACTTCAAATTCCTTATCCATGGCATCTACTGCATCCTGTACCAGATCGTCTAGTTCGCCATCGGGGATATTGTGGTAATCTTCGTGGAAATAAATCTCAAATGCATCGCGCACAGCAATAGTATCAAAATCCAGTGAACGCGCAATTCGAGGAATCACTCGATCATAAATTCGATCCAATTCATCTTCAGAAATGGTTCCGTCGGCACCTAAACCTTCTACAATAAGTACCGCCATTAGATATTCAAGAGTATCTCTCATCTTAATTAGTTAGTTAATAGTTGAGATAATTATTATTTAAGTGCCAGTCTGGCAAACGATATCGAGCCTATTTGGTAAAAGCCAGCTCTGAAAGTGTCTAAACACACTTTCAATTGTGAATTCAATATAAATCATTTCTGTAATATATCCCTATAATCTTTTACCAATTTATTCAAGGCTTTGGATAGTTTTGGATTACGTAAAGCTTTACTTATATGTTTTATTTTAAGGTCTTCGACCATCTTCAAGTTCATTACTACTGCCTTTTGCCAAGCTTTCATGGTTTTGTCACTCACCTGTGCTCTATTGGTGTTTTTGGTAAGGGCTATTTTTTTAGTAAAGGCTGCTTTCTCACTGTTCAAAAAAACCTGGCCTAGCTCAATCCCTTCAATTAAGGAACTTTTGGAGCTTACCTTGCCCAGCAGTTGATTGGTAAATTGATTAATGTATTGAATGCTTTCACTCACTTGGTCTTCCTTGCTGCCACATCCCACCAGGCTTGTCAACATCAAGAGTAAAACGAAATAACTGAAGTTTGTTTTCATGGTTCACGTGTTTTTTATGCTTCAATAATACAAAGAAAACCAAGCTTGACAAATTTTCTCCAAAGAAGGCAACCCTTTTTATTAGGTGCTGGTCTATCCCCTTACATTACAATCACACATCATTTTTTATCATTAAAAAATAACCATGAAACGATTTTTCTACAGTTTTCTTTTGATTATCTGTTTTGGTGCATCAAGCATGGCACAAGATGCTCCTACCACTCTTTTTGGAAATCTAAACAACGTAAAAATCACCGGATTTGGTGG
Organism: marine bacterium AO1-C; assembly: GCA_001890965.1. GTDB lineage: Bacteria > Bacteroidota > Bacteroidia > Cytophagales > Microscillaceae > Microscilla. Next base: position 191,187 of record MLAY01000014.1, read on the forward strand.
GCCAATAGTGGGGTTTGGAGTATTGGATGGAACCGCTACGGTATTCAGTGGCGGAGGTGGTGCTGTTATGTTTAACAACTTTTTCTTTGGAGGATATGGCTCCAGAGTGGCTATATCAAATGTGAGTCGTACAATCAATGGCATCGATTACCGTTTAAAAACACAATATGGTGGCATATGGACAGGATACGATATTCAGGCCAATCGTTTGATTCACTTTACCTCTAGCGTAAAATTGGGTTGGGGAAGATTGAGGTTTTATGAAGAAGGCAGATCATTTTTTGACAATGCACTCAGTAATTTCCACGAACAATTCTTTATGATTACTCCTGAACTAGGTGTAGAAATCAACATTACGAGATTTATGAAAATTGCCTTGACAGGTGGGTACAACGCTGCGTTCTATAATGCGGTACAAACAGACAATGGTTCTTCCATTAACCTCAATGGACAATATGGAAGCATTACATTCAAATTTGGCTGGTTTGGCAAAAAAGGTCCTATTAGAGAAATTAAAGACATGATTAAAAATTAATCAATCGTTTCCCAAAAGCAATAGCTGGTATTGTATTATTGACAATACCAGCTTTTTTACTTTAGTCACATTCCTTTCTTTTACCCAAAAATCAGCAAAAGTAAATGCTTCTCTAATCAAGTAGAAATTTTAGAGGGGGACAAATGGGGGACAAAACGTTTTTTGCATTGTAGCTTTCCTCAAAAAGTCACTATTTTATGTTATTTAAACAATTTCAGTAAAATGGATGATCAAAAAGCCTTAGTTGAAAAAATCGTGAGAAGTATCGCTGATAAACTTTTGCTCGAAAAACCCAATGAAGTAGGTTTGTACAATGGAGCGTCAGGCATTGCGTTATTTTTGGCTTATTATTACCTATACACAAAAGAAGACAAATTCGGAGAAAAAGCGGTAGAACTCTTGGGGCAAGCAGTAGAAAACCCTACTCAGGACGGCACTAGTTTTTGATATTTACTATTGTGACCGTCAATAGTTATCATTTAAAGCAATAAAAAAAAAGCTTGAAACAGAAGTAGCGAGACAAACTCAGGAAATTTTGGAAACAAATCTTAATTAAAGACTACATCCCCCAACTTAAGGCCATAGAGTATTACGACGCGGGAGCTATTATGATTTTACTACAAAATCGTGATTGGACTGGTAGCCCAGCACTAGAAGCTTGGACAGATCGTCTTCCATTTACAGATAATGATGCACATTATCAAAAAATGATAAAAATGTTTGAATAAGCAATTGTAATTTCAAATAATGTATCAATCTCTTCGGTACCATTGCACTAGGCCACCTGAATTTAATACCTTTATTCATATAGAAAAAGTATATTTTCATTAGCTTAATTAAGCATTACCCAAAAACCGACGCCTATAATAAATAATGAAGAAAATACCTCCACAGGAATCTGATCTTTTTTTTGAAGGAAAAAATACCCAACTATACCTTTTACCCCAAGAAAAGGGCACACCCACTGTGCTTGTGAAGGTAATTCATAACGAACTCACCAAACCTAATAAACTTATTGAGCTTAAAAATGAGTACTATTTTACTCATGGTTTGGCCATCAAAGGCGTCCGTAAAGCACTCAAGCTAGATACTTTAAATAATCTATCAGCCCTATATCTGGAATATGTAGAAGGAGAAACACTCAAAACGTTTATTCGGCATCCCTTTTTTGACTTACACTACTTTATTGAGATAGCCATTAATATTACTCAAACACTTGAGGAAATCCACCAACATAATATTATCCATAAAAACCTCAATAGCCATCATATTATTGTAAACTCTCAAACCAGGCAAGTTAAGCTTATAGATTTTGGCATCGCCTCTCAGTTTTCAGTCAAGGCTCAATATTTAGAAAACGCCATAAAACTTGAAGGACACCACGCTTATATTTCTCCAGAGCAAACAGGGCGAATGAATCGTAAAATTGAATATCGCACCGATATTTACTCGCTGGGGGTGGTTTTTTATGAGATGTTAAGTCAGCAATTGCCCTTTACACATGAAGATACGCTGGAATTAATACATGCTCATTTAGCCAAAACTCCTCCTCCACTACACGCTATAGAAAACCCACGCTTTACCATTCCCAAGGCATTGTCGCTCATGGTCAATAAAATGATGGCCAAAAATGCTGAAAATCGCTATCAATCAGCCTTTGGCATTCGCAGAGACTTAGAGAAAATTCGTAAAAATTTAGAAAACAAAATTTTCACAATCATTGAGATTGGCGCAGAAGATATCTCGGGTAAATTTCAAATTCCTGAAAAACTATATGGTAGAGAAGATGAATTAAATATATTAGACAATCTTTTAAAAAATATTCATCAATCCAGGACAGAGCTGGTACTGGTAGCAGGTGAACCAGGTGTCGGTAAAAGTTCACTTATTGCTGAGTTATACAAGTCAGTAGACAGTAAACAAGCGTTTTTTGTAGAAGGGAAATTTGATCAACTAGAAAACAATATTCCGTATTTTGCCTGGGTAGAAGCTATTCAGCAATTTGTTCATCTGTTGCTCACTAAAAGCAAAGAAAGCCTACAAATCTGGAAACGTAAATTAAATCAAGCGCTGGCTCCCATTGGCAAAGTATTGACAGACTTGATTCCAAGTCTGGAACTAATCATTGGTGAGCAGCCCAAAGTACCCGAGCTAGAACCCTCAGAGACTCAAAACCGCTTCGAATACGTACTAAAGCTATTCATCAAAACAATTACTAGCAATAATCAGCCACTGATCCTTTTTATAGATGACTGGCAATGGGCCGATAAGGCTTCTGTAGACCTGCTATTTTTGTTGTTAGAAGATCCCACAATTCATCATTTAGCTATTATAGCTGCCTACCGTGATCACTCTGTTGCTGAAAGCCATCCTTTTGCTCAGGCACTTAAAAAATTAAGTAATCATAGCCTTCATTACAAAAAACACAAAATTCAACTAAACCCACTTTCGCCCAGCCAGGTCGAAGAAATCATTACTGATACCATTCAGCAAAAAAGCCAACAAGTGAAATTATTAGCGGCACTGGTACATGCCAAAACCGCAGGCAATGCTTTTTTTGTAATTCAATTTCTACAGGCACTCCATACACAAGAGTCTATCAAGTTTAATCATCATAATAATTCCTGGGTTTGGGATATTCATAAAATACAGCACCAAAATATTACTGATAATGTAGTACAGCTCATGGCAGATAAAATATATAATCTGCCCAAGCCTACTCAGGAAGTACTCAAAGTACTGGCAAGCATTGGTAATCAGGCAGACTTATTTATCATTGCAGAGGTATGCAAAAAAGAGGTGCCAGAAGTATTTAATAATTTATTGGTTGCCCTTAAAGAAGAGCTTATCATCTACATTGGTGATGTTCGTCACTTATCGCTCTTGAGTCAAAATCAGCAACTGAACGCGGTGGAGCTGCAAAACCTTTCGCTGGATTTTAAATTTGCCCATGATAGTATCCAACAAGCAGCATATGCCTCTATTGCTAAGGACAAAAAAGCGCATCTACATCTGGAAATTGGGCGCTCTTTATATAAAAAACATGAAGCAAATTTAGCTGATTATCTGTTTCAGGTTACAAACCAATACAACCAAGGCTCAAGTTTGGTACAAGATACTCAAGAGAAATATTTAATGGCTCGTTTAAACCTATTATCGGGTCAGAAAGCAAGAAATGCCGTTGCTTTTACGCTTGCCAGCAAATATACTCACTTGGGCCTTTCTTTATTATCAGATCAAGCCTGGGAAGAGCAATACCCCCTTATGCTCCAATTGCATAATCTGGCATTTGAAACAGATTATTTGGTAGGAAACTATGAAAAAACAGATCACTGGATGCAAATCATCTTACAAAAGACGCATCATTTAACAGATCAGATACCTGCTTATAAAATTAAAATAAATGCACTAAAGGCTCGTAACCAATTGCTGGAAGCAGTAGAAACTGCCGAAGATTTGATTCATAAACTAGGCATTAAAATCCCCAAAAACCCTAAGCAATTTCATATCATCAAGCATATGGTAAGCCTGTCTATTTTTTTTCGTGGTAAGAAAATAGAACAGTTTGCTCAACGTCCCCGAATACCACACAATCAAATGGATACAGTTTCAGAAATTGTGGAAACCATGGGGCGTGCCGTATTCTTTGCCAAACCGAACCTTTTGCCCATTTTGGTAGCCATTACCAATAAATCGGCTTACAAATACAACCATCCTTTATACGCTCCTGTAGCCTATTCAGCCTATGGTCTTATTCTTTGTGGAGTTACTGGTGATATAGATCCGGGCTATAAATTTGGTCAGGTGGCCCAACGATTGGTTGATGAAATAGATTCTAAACATACACGAGCTATTACATTATTCAATATTCATGTACTCATCAATCATTGGAAAGAACCGCTCGCTAATTCACTACCCTATCTGGATGAAATATACACCCTGTGTCGCGAAGTAGGTAACAATGAGTACGCAGGCTTTGCCATTAGTTTAAAGGTTATTCATAGTATTTATTTAGGCAAAAACCTTCAGGACTTAACGGCATACCTTTTAGATGTCAGCGAAGTAGTATCAGGCCTCAACCAACGCTCGGTCGAAAAAGGTTTTGGAGCCATTTACCAATTTGTTTTGCAGCTTACCCAACCCTCCCCTACTCCTCAACGCCTATTAGGTGCACGGTTTACACTTGACAAAGATCTACCAGAACTCATTGCCGCTAAAGACAATGCAATGATTTTTTCCATCTATGTCATGCAAGCCAAATTGGCTTATATTTTTGAAGATTTTAAGCTGGCTTATGATACCATTCTTAAAGGACAAAGATTCATAGAAGGAGGAACTGGCGTAGAAAGTTTGCCTGTATATTACCTGTATTATGCATTAAGTATGTTGGCCTTTTTAGAGCACTTAACTCCTCGTGATCAAAAAAGAGCTTTGAAAGAGATTAGAAAAATCATTAAAAAATATGAAAAATACTCATTGCATGCCCCCATGAATTATAAGCATCGACTTTTGCTTATAAAAGCCGAATTGGCCAAGGTACAAGGCAAACTTACAACTGCCAAATCCTTGTATGATAAAGCCATCCATTATGCTCACCTACATCGTTTTGTAAGCGATGAAGCCATCGCGTGGGAAGCAGCTGCCCGCTATTATCAACAACTTGAGCAAACCCAACTCTATGAGTTACACCTATCTCAGGCATTTAAGGTATACCAGGCTTGGGGAGCCATTGAAAAGGTGCATTGGTTTGAACAAAAATATCCTCATTTATTTTCATCAAAGGGGCCTGCTAATTATTCCCATTCTTCTCAGCAACTGGATTTAAAAAGTATCATCAAAGGATCACAAATTCTCTCGGGTGAAATTCAACTTGAGAAATTATTGAGAAAAATGATGAACATTGTCATTGAAAATGCTGGCGCTCAGCGAGGTGTACTCTTGCTCAACAAAAAAAATCAATTGCTGATAGAGGCAGAAGTAGATATATCGCTCGAAGTAGCTGATTTTTTAAAATCTATCTCGTTAGAAGAGGCTTTAGGAACACCAGATGTACCCAAAATTTCCAGTGAAATTGTTTATTATGTTGCTCGTACCCAAAAAAGTTTGGTACTGCAGGATGCCGTCAATCAAGGAGATTTTACGCACGTCCCATACATTAAGCAATTTAAACCCAAATCTATTCTTTGTACACCTTTGCTCCATCAGGGAAACTTATCGGGGGTATTATACCTTGAAAACCCAATGGTGAAAGGAGTATTTACTGCCGAAAGAATTGAAACATTGCATTTGCTCTCTTCTCAAGTTGCTATTTCTATTGAAAATGCCAAACTGTATGAAAACCTTGAGGAAAACGTCATAGAAAGAACCATTGAACTGGCTTTTGCCAACAAAGAGTTAAACACCAATATAGAAACCATTAGACAACAAAAAGAAGAAATTACCCAACAGGCCGAGGAATTGAAAACCAGTAATGAAAAACTAGAAGAGTTAAGCAATTTTAAAGAATCTCTTTCTCATATGCTGATTCACGATGCAAAGCAACCGTTGTCTCCCCTGGTAAATTCCAGTGATAAAAAAGTACGTAAAGCGGCCAATCAAGTACTCAATATGCTCGAGAACATATTGGAAGTTCAAAAATTTGAAAGCAATGAAAACATTATTACGCTGGAAAATATTCTGATGGGAGATTTAATGGCTACGGCTATTCATCAAGTAAGAGATTTGGCCGATGATAAACTTATTACAATCAAAAATAGCATTCCTCTTGATTTAACAATTAAAGCTGACCTTGGCTACATTACTCGAGTACTCTCCAATTTGCTTGGAAATGCCATTAAATATATTCCAACCAATTCTATTGTACGTATTGAGGCTGAAACACTTCTTAATAGTAATTTCTTGAAAATATGGATTAAAGACAATGGCCCTGGAATACCTGACGCTCACAAAACCTCGATTTTTGAAAAGTTTGGCCGTATTGATAAAAAAGACCAACGTTCTACTGGCTTGGGGCTGGCTTTTTGTAAATTGGCCATTGAAGCCCATGGGGGCAGAATTGGCGTACTTACCACATCCGAAACTCAAGCATTGAATACTAAAGGAGCTTGGTTCTATTTTACAATCCCCCTTGTCAACAATGAGTCTGGCAATGCTCCGCAAACACCGCCCGATCCTGAAGCTTCCATTACCCAAGAGTTTACTGTACAGGATCGAAAACTTATTCAGGCGTTTATACCTCAACTCAAAAGGATTAGTTATTACGACGCAGGCAAGATCATGATATTACTCCAGGACCGAGATTGGGCAGGAAGTCCCGCTTTAGAGGCTTGGATTGACCGTATTCCGTTTACTGATAATGAGGAACATTACCAGAAAATGCTGGCAGTATTCGGAGAGGTTTAGACTTTTCACCTTCTTTTCACTATTTTTAAGAAACTTCACAAGTATGTGTTCTTAATCAAGTATAAAAACACTTGAGCCCAAAATATTGATTCCTTTGTATAATGTCAGTTGAAACCGACCCTCAAATACTGGTTGTGGATGATGAAGATCACAACATCAAAGTTATTTTTCAGATACTCATCAAACGAGGATTTAGTTCTCTAAAACAAAGCAAAAATGCCGAACAGGGCTATCAATTTGCATTAAAACGTCCGCTGGATTTAATCATAACGGATTGGGATATGCCCAAAATAGATGGTCTACAGTTCATCAAAATTCTTAAGGCTGATGAACGCACCAAAAACATTCCGATCATTATGGCAACTGGGGTAAATACCGAGGCCATGCATTTAGAAGCAGCTCTGGAAGCAGGCGCCATCGATTTTATTCGTAAACCCATCAACGAAGTGGAACTAGCCGCCAGAGTAACCGCCGCGCTTAAATTGATTTTGGCACATCGAAGAGAAGTAGAAGCCAAACAACGGGCTTTGGTTAGTAAACAGCTACAGCTGGACAAAACCAGTGAGTTACTGAATCAATTGCAAGCATCTGTTGATCAGGGTGATTTAAACGCTACCAGAAAACTCATTCAAGGCCATCAGAAATTTTATACCAGTAGCATTGAGTCTTTTGTACAACAATTTGAAAGCCTAGACCCACTTTTTTATAAAAAGCTGGATAAACACTTAGTAGAGGGCTCTAGTTTAAACGCCTCAAACAAAAAGTTTTTGGCTTATTTGAAAATGGGTATGACTACCGACGAATTGATGCGACACCTTAGCATTACTGCTGATGCTATTAAGAAGAAGAAAAAACGACTGGCCAAAAATCTGGGACTCTCCTCAGGGGGAGATTTGGTCAATTTTTTATCTCAACTTTAAGCATAAAAAAGGCAATGAACTTCCTGAGCTCAATGCCTTTTTTTATTTTAAATACATATAGAAGTCGAGATGACTTCATAACCTAAAGCTTTACCAAATGCCCATCGCACTCTTCTACACCTGCTTGTATATCGGCCGATAGGTAAATCGCCCGCGCTTCGGTCCAGGCATTTTTTGCAGCTGTATTATTGCCAAGTCCTTCTTGCAGCAATGCAAAGCCTCGCAAAGCATTGGCCAGGTCAAGACCCGCAGTTTCTTCGCTTTTTCTATAACTGGTAAGTACCATTTGATAATTTTCTTCTGCAATGTGGTGCTGCCCCAATGCCTGATGCAAATCGGCAATATGTCGTACAGTATGCGTTACCTTGACATTATCTGATATTTTACGAAATTCGCCCAAAGCTTTATTATACATCAATAATGCTTTGTTGAGTGCTTGTTGGTCACGTTCAATTTGACCAAAAAAAGCATATATTTTTCCAAGAGATGCATAATCGTTTTTTGCACACACGTTGTATGCCTGGTTGAGAATATTCAGCGACGCGTTATAATCGTTGTTCTGGCGAAATTGTTTTGCCTGCTGCAGGTAGTTTTGCACGTCAGTATTCATAATGACTTGTATTTAAAATGAATAGATAGCATTTGTCATGCTCAATGGAGAGAGCGTTGTAGTTTACTTTGCTCATAATAATCGAGTCCCCCATTCATTCTTACAAGCAAATCATATGATGAAGTTAAAAGAGAGGAGTTACTCGAGGCGTTTTTTTGAAACAAATGAGTATCAATTGTCTCGAAAAGCACGTTTTCTTACCCATGTAAAATGTTTAAAATCAAGTTTTTGCCCCAACTCTTGAGGCAAAAAGGGATAAGGAATTAATTTAAGGTTTTTTCTTTACAAAACTCGATCTGCGCTACATTTTTTTGTATTGCTTCAGCACTTTTTTCAAATAATTAGTAGAAATAGGGGCTAACAATACTTCTTTGGTTTTGGAATCACGCAACATTCGAGATACTACACCTACTACTTTACCATTTTTATCTATCACAGCTCCTCCACTCATTCCTCCTAAGTTCAACTGGGCGTTTTCCAATCTTACCAATAAGTTTACGCCTTGTGTACGAACAAATTTTCCTTTGTAGACATTTTGCACACAACTTTTGTCTACATAAGGGCACCCTATCACATACACTGTTTCATTGGGTTGTATGGGGGTATTGCGCAACTTGAGGGCTTGTATATGCTTAGGAACATCTTTTAAACTAAACACGATGCAATCTTTGTTCATCAATTTTGCAGGATTTAGTTTCTCATTGATATCAGTATTCACTAGTTCTTTAGCAATGATAGGCTTTGTACTATCTCCTTTGGGATGAAAAGCCCATTCTTTGAGCGTACCCTTAAAATGTACCGAAGTCATAGGCTTAGATTTAGCCAAAAGCAGTACATGTTTGGCTGTAACAGCTACGATTTCTTTGCCAGTATCGAGCAAAAAAGCGCTGCCTGCGTAGGGATTGTTATATTTTGCGTCGGTAAACTTTACGTTATTAATGAGCGCGATTTGCTTCCATTGACTCACTGGTTTTTGTGTCCATTTGTTTTGAGCCAAAATCTCAATATGCGCCATACATAAGACGCTTCCAGCAAATATTAATTGAATGAATAGATTTTTCATGGAAATGGTTATCAATTAGTACAAAAGGCTGCAAACTAAAGCAAGCTTCTGACTTTTGCCGATATTTTCGCACTATACCACATTACCAAACGTAGAAGCTATTGACGCTTCTTAATCAGTTATTAGTAGTATGCTTTCTATCTCAAATTAAAAAAACGATTCATCAAGGGATATTTAGCTTCGTTTTGAGTGAAAAGAGAGAGGTAAAACGGTAAAAACTGGGCATTGGTAGGTTGGGCATTGATCCATTCGGTCTCGAATATAAATTTCCAGATTTCTTGAATAAGTGCATTTCGTTGCATATGCATTACCTGATGAAAGTACAAATCTTCTTCGCTAAATAAAGTTAACTCATCACGCCGAAACAAAGCCAAACCTCTTTTATTATTTACCAAAAAACGCATAAACTCTAGCACATCAGCATCGTGTAAAACCTGAGTTAAGAGATTACTTGCCCGAGTATTCTTCTCGAGCATAGCTTGCTCAATGGTCAAAGCATAGGCTTCGGGTTTTCCTTGTTGTATTAAATAATTTTTACAAGCCTCCGCACTTTCTCTTTCCCATTCGTCTTCTCCATTGGCTTGACGTGCCGCGTCGTGGAAAGCCACCGCATAACGCAGCCCTTCCATATCTATTTCATTCACTCCTAATGCCATATAGCATCTGCCCAACAATTCAGCAAAAATAACACTGCGTGTTGCATGACGACGGCCATGAAAACCCATAAAATCAAAATCTTGTTCGTGCTTTTCGTAAATGGGTAAAATGTCACGGGTAAATACAGGGATGAAGTTGTGCCAGGAATGAACAATGTTTTGCATATATTAAATATAAAATCACTTTTGCTTTTCCGCTGCTTTTTTCACCTCTACCCTATCCCAATCATTTTGAATAATCATTTTACGATTGCGAAAAATAATTCGTGTATAAGGGTCTAGCAAAAATGTATTGGAGTTAATAGGATATAGACGTAACCTGGTGCCTTTAGAAGCAGGTGTTTTGTAATATAACTTATCATCGTTTTTTACAACGCGAAACACATAATACCTACTCATAGGATAACGCCCTACAAAAGGTCCCCAGGCATCAGGCTTGGTAGTATAAGCAGGATAGGCCGTCTCGAGATACCATCGCATTAGCTCATCAAACTTTTTGTGGCGTTTGGTACTTTTTGCCAGCAACACGTTGGCTACCAATTCTTTTTGATACATTTTGGCAAAAGTGGTGGTTTGTGTAGTTTGCCATTGTTTTTTCAGGGTTGCTATTGGTGTATTTGTATAATCCAGCGTGGGTAAACTATCCTTGGCAAAAGCAAGGTGACGCAAAAAAATATTGGCAACAGGAGAGGAAATCAAATCACCATAAACCCCCAATCCAGCACTAAAAGGCTCACTCAGCAAATCGGCATTGGCCAATACCAACACTGTAAGTTTTTTTTCTGGAATACGTACAATCAATGAGGAGCAAGAACGCCCATAGCCATAGTGCCAATAAGTTTGTACTCCTTTGTAACATTGAGCAAACCAACCCTTAGCATAAGGCAAAGTATCGTTTGTGGGAGTAATCCAAGGTTGAAAAAGTTTCTGTTTCAACGGTTTTGACAAAAAAGTATCACCATCCAGTGCATTGGCATATTTTAACAAATCTGGAATATTCGACATCATCCCTACTGCAGTATTGAAACGGTGAGAATAAATAAATTGCGTAGGCACTCCATTTTTTAAGCGATAAGGTTTTGCCAGGTTTTGGGTAAATACATACCAATTACGCTTAGAAGCCAGAAAATCTTTTCGGGAATTAATATTAGGAGCAGTATTGGTCATCTTTAGTGGATTGGTAATGTATTGGGTCACCAATTGAGCGAATGATTTTCCTGTGGCTTTCTTCAAAACCTTTCCTAAAAGTTCAAAACGAGGGCTATTGTATTTATAAGCATTGCCAGGTGGGTCACTATCCGAAACATGAGATAGAACATGGCGAATCTGGAGATTTTTTAATTTAGACTCTTTGATACCATACTTTTTAAGCGAATCCGTTAAGCTTAATTTACCAGCTTGCTCTAGTTTTAGCAGCAAGGCCGCCGTGAAAGTTTTGGTAAGTGATGCTATATGAAAAATAGTGCTAGGTTTTACTCGAATACCTCGCTTAAGATCGGCATATCCCAAGCCCTTGCTCCAGATAAGTTGGCCATTTTGTACCACCCCTATTGCTAGCCCAGGTATCTTCAAACTTTTTCGATAATTTTCTAGCGACTTTTCAATTTTTTGCCAGTGTTTTGCGTTAGATTGACTAGAAACCGGCGAAAACATGCACATAATGCTCATGCATACAAGGCCTTTGAGCATTTTTTTTATGTGTAAACTATACCACTTAGTTCTGTAATTTTTTGCCCTGTTCAAAATTTATTGATGTATTTTTTTTCAAATTTTTTATATAATATTACATAAATGTCGTAATTAAGATTGATTCTTTAAAAAAAGAATCGAAAAATATATGCCAGTTTGTTAACTATATATTAATAATTACGTTATAAAAGGGTAACAATGCATGCTTTAAATATCTGAGACCAAAACATTTATTAAACTCGCCTGTTATCCCCATATAGTCAATAACAACCGAAACGACTCTTTCTAAAAAAAATTACTTAGTTTTTTTTGAAAAGTCTCTTAAATAGGCGAATTTTACGTCTGTAGAGAATATCACAATATATTATTCTTTTAATAGTGCCATTTTTTAATCGAACCATTATTGGAATTTAAGAACATATAGCATAGTTACGAAATAGCAAAAAACCCGCGTCATCTAACTGACACGGGCTTTTTTTTTGAACATATCCGAATAAAAAACTGTAAATATGCCTATCTAAAATTCTACTTTTTCATTAAATCTTACATAGTAATTTTTTAATACTCAAAAACCCTTTTTATACGGTATTCCACACTTACTCATGAAATTATACCATAAATACGCATCCTGGTGGCATGTTTTGTCTACCCCAGAGGAATACAAAGAAGAAGCCACCTTATATTGGGACATTATCAGGCAGTATAAACCTGACGTAAGAACTGCCCTCGAGTTGGGTAGTGGTGGGGGAAACAATGCCTATTATCTCAAAAAACATGTAGAGATGACTTTGGTAGATAAATCCGCAGAAATGCTGGCGGCCAGTAAAAAAATCAACCCAAATTGTATACATCTTGTGGGTGACATGCGCACTATAAAACTAGAAAAGATGTTTGATTTGGTGTTTATTCATGATGCCATTGGTTATATGACTACCGAACAAGACCTTGCCAAGGTATTTCAGGTAGCTTACCAACATTTGGCTCCCAATGGGCTATTGGTAGTAGTACCCGATGATTTCACAGAAACATTTGAAGCAGGCACATATCAGGGCGGCAACGATACAGATCAAGGTAGTGTAAGGTACCTGGAGTGGGTGACCGATCAGGACCCAACAGACAACCTGGTGGAAGTAGAGTATTTGTACATGATGAAAGATACTCAGGGAAAAGTACAAACAGCACACGATTCTGCGGTTTATGGATTATTTTCTAAACAAACCTGGCAAGAGCTTCTCCAGCAAACTGGATTTGAGGTTCATTTTGAACCAGTAGAACACACCGAAGTTGAAACTAATGAACGTTTTGCGCTAGTAGCACTTAAAAGCGCCTAATTATTATAAAAGTTTTTACGGTATACTTTAGGCGTAGTGTTTTTTATATTTTTAAAAACTCGGTTAAAATGGGTAATATTTTCATACCCTACTTTGAAAGCAATCTCGCTAATGTCCCAATCGGTTTCTAATAAATAATGACAGGCTTTTTCTACTCTCAAAGTGTTGAGATAAGTGATAAATGTAAAGCCGAGTGATTTTTTAAACCAACTACAAAAAGCATTAGGGGTCATTCCGGCAAACTGGGAAATCTCTCCCAATGACAAAGGTGATTCTACCCTCTCTAGGATATATTGGGTAATCTTTGCCACTCGATTTTGATGCTTGTGCACATTTTTCTGATAAGTAATTCCTGAAAGCTGTCGATAATGAGTATCGTCTTTTAAGTAATCTAATATGTTGAGTAACCTAACCAACTGTTGTAGCGACGAAAGTTGCTCAAAGCTTTTGATTTGTTCAAGAAGCTCGGCAGGAGGTGCTAAATATTTTAACCCGTAACTGGCCTTAGAAAATAAAGCTTGAAAAGGTTTGCATTCAGGAAATGCCTCGAATATTGCTTGATTAAATTGAAAAACGTATGCAGTACAAGTTGTATAAGGTAAGTTCAAATCGGTTGTACTATAGTTATGAGGCAAGTTTTCACCCATCAACACCAAATCTCCCGCCTGAAATGACTCTATGCTATCACCCACCATACGGGTACCCCTCCCCTGACTTATAAAAGTAAGCTCTATTTCAGGGTGATAATGCCAATAAGGCTCAAACACTAGCTCTTCTCTTTTAAAAAATTTAAAAGACGTTTGGGTGTCGCTAATCTGTACTGTTTCAAGCTGAGGTTTTATCATATTACACTATTTTACTCATATTATTATAAATATAGTTATAAAATGAATAAAATAAGTAAACTATTAGATAATTTGAGGAAATGAATCCCTTTTCCTGATCGGTAACTTTGTTTCAAAACACCTAAACAAATTTACTATGCATTCATTACAAATATTAGATACCCCTTATATACTCTCTCCTGAACAAATAACATTTTACCAAAAGCACCGCTTCATAAAACTCAAACAGGTATTGCCTCCAGCAGTACTTGCTTATTTTAATGAAGTGATAAACACCAAGGTTCAAGAATTGAATACTGTAGACACTCCCTTGGGAGAACGTAGCACCTATGGCCAGGCTTTTTTGCAGCTTTTTAACTTATGGCAAGAAGATGATCAAATACGTTCGCTTATATTCGGTAGGCGTATTGCCCAGATAGCCAGTGACTTAATGAAAACCAACGGCGTAAGGCTCTATCATGATCAGGCTTTATTTAAAGAAGCAGGTGGTGGCATTACTCCTTGGCATGCCGATCAATACTATTGGCCATTGGCTAGCGACAAAACCATTACCGCCTGGATACCGCTTCAGGCCACTCCTTTAGAAATGGGGCCACTTGAGTTTAGTGCAGGGAGCCATGAGATTGTAGAAGGGCGTGAACTGGAAATTAGCAGCAAAAGCGAAGAATTGATTCAGCAACGTTTACAAGTGACGGATTTTGCCCACATCATAGAGCCATTTGATGCAGGTGAAATCAGTTTTCATTCGGGCTGGGTATTTCACCGAGCCGGAGCCAATACTACATCGCAAGAACGCAAGGTGATGACCATTATTTATATGGACAAAGATATGGTACTCAAAGAACCTGAAAACGAAAATCAGCGCAATGACTGGAATACCTGGTGTCCTGGCGCCAAAGTAGGCGAAATCATTGATACCCCTCTAAATCCTGTATTATTTGATAGAGCAAACGAGGAATATGATGTTAATCTAAATTCTGAAACTCATCCACAGGCTTAACTCCTCTTTTTATGAAAAAATGCGCACTCCTTTTTTTAATTATAATATTTATTGGTAGCTGTAAAAGTCAGGATAAATCAACGTTGGAAAGTTCTCAAGGAGAAAACTTTACGGGTAATGTGGATAAAAACGCAAAACAAATCGTAGATGATACGCCCCTACTAGGCTTTTTCAAAAATCCGCATAAAGCCTTAACCCCTCGTTTTCACTTGCTACCTACTGGAAGTAATATGCCCAAGGGATGGATACTAAGCATTATGCAGCAGGATTTGGAAAAGGGTATGGTAGGGTACTTGGATCAGTTGGTACCCTATATATTCAAAGATGACTTATATGGCACAAAACGTAGAAGCGGAAAAGCAGATATTCCTCTCACAGGAGACCAGGTATTGACTGGGGCAGATTGGGAGATTTCGATGCTTTGGTGGAATGGTGAAACTATTGGCAATTGGTGGGATGGTTTTGTACGAAATGCTTTTCTTACTCAAAACAAGGCTGCTATACAGAAAAGTCATAACATCGTGGCAAGACTCCTGGCTACGCAAGACAAGGATGGCTATATTGGCATTTATAAACCTAACCTTCGTTACCAACATAAAGGCTCTAATGGAGAACTTTGGACCCAAACTACCGTCTTCAGAATGCTATTGGCTTACTATGAACTGACTCAAAAACAACAAGTTTTGGAAGCTGTGGAAAAAGCTATGGCAGTAACCATGAAACATTACAATGCACAAACCCGCAGTCCTTTTAAGCTACAAAATGCCTATGGTGGTGTAACCCATGGCTTGATGATGACTGATGTATGCGAAACGTTGTATAGAATTACAAAAAATGCTGCCTATCAAGATTATGCGGTATATCTTTATCAAGAGTTCTCACGATATGCTATCAATAATGCCTTCAACGACGTCCGTTACCCTTTTCTCATAAAACGGGATTCCTTATTTTCGGGGCACGCTGCTCATGTGTATGAACATTTACGAAGTGTGCTCAACGCTTATTATGCTACTGGATACCCCGAGCTCAAGACTGCTTTCGCTAATGCTTTGTATAAATTAGATAAGTGTCTATTACCTAGTGGCACTGGACTAGGAAATGAATGGATCGCCAAACAAACAGCCCATGCCGATCATGCTTCTACCGAATTTTGCTCGGTGCTTCATTTACGGAATTTCTATCATTCGGCTGCTCAAAAAACGGGTGATGTAGCTTTTGCCGATCAGGCCGAAAAAATCACTTTTAATACCATTATGGGGTTTCGTAACCCAGATGGTACTGCACTTGTTTACGGCAAGCCTGACAATTGTTACACATTGGATGGGAAAGAGCACTCGCCAAGGCAAACAAAAAAAGACCCTCGTTTCAAATACTCTCCTACCCATTCTGATCCAGCGGTATGTTGTGTACCCAATTATGCACGAAATTTCCCTTATTATTTAGACCATATGTGGATGCAAGCTGAAGATGGATTAGTTGCGGTTTTATATGGCCCTTCGTTACTTAAAACTCAATTTAAAGCCGCCCAAATTCAAATAGAGCAAAAAACCAATTATCCTTTTTCAGATCAAATTGTATTCAAAATTTCTAGTAATCAGCCTCACAAGTATCCTTTATATTTTAGAAAACCTCAATGGAGCACATCTTTGCGCTTTAATGTGCCCAAAGAGTATATTACAGAACAGAATGGTTATTATAAAATTGTAAAAACCTGGCAAAAGACAGAGGAGGTAAAAGTCACATTCCATCAGGAGATAAAAGCTATTACACATAGCAAAGAAACTTATTTTCAGCGAGGCCCTTTGGTATTTGCTTATGCTATTCCACATAAAGAAGTAAAGGTAAAAGTTTATGATTTACCCCAATTTAATGATTACCACTGTTTCTCGACTGACAACGCTTATCAATACACCCAACTTACTGGATACCAAGCAAATAACTTTGGATTTACATTTACTCAAAAAGCAACAGCTTTAGACAAAAACCTTTGGTATAATCATCAAACTTATCTTTTAGGCAAAGGCTTTGACACCCAAAATAAACAACTTAAAACCATCAAACTAGTCCCTATGGGTGGTACTGTCTTACGCAAAGTTACTTTTCCCATACATACAAGAGCCTCTTCAAAGTAAAAAGAAAATGTAACAACAATGTATTGAATTCAGAAACTACTTAAACACACTCAATCTCATGAAAAGACTTACCTGGATATTTCTACTTGTAGTGTTTGTCGCTGCGTGTGGAAAAACTACTCACCAAAATGACAATGACAGCACCCAGATTGCTCAAGACAGCACGAAAGCTACCCAAAAAGAGCACCCAAATATTGTATTGATTGTAGGAGACGATCAAGGCTACCCTTATTTCGGTTTTATGGGAGCTGATTATGTGTATACTCCTCATATGGACGCATTAGCCAAAAGTGGCACCTTATTCACTGATGGTTATGTCCCCGAAAATCACTGTCGCCCCTCGCTACAAACCTTAATGACTGGTACGCTTCCAGCGCAATATGCCACTAAAGTAGATCAGCTGATGGCCCAGGCACAAACCAATGACAGCTATAAAAGCTTATCAAATCAGGAAAAAAAAGAATGGATGAAACAGTATAAGTTTCACGCGATGAAAAACTTTACCACTTTGCCCAAAATCCTGCAAAAAGAAGGATATGTAAGCTTTCAGGGTGGTAAATGGTGGGAGTTCAACTATCAAAATGGTGGATTTACCCACGGAATGACCAAGGGTTGGAAAAAAGAAGATGAAAAGAATAAAGACTGGTTTCAAAAATTTATGGGAGGCGAAGGTACTGAATTGGCCCGCGCTACTATGCAGCCAGTGTATGATTTTATAGATGAGAATAATAGTAAACCTATGTTTATTTGGTTTGCCCCCGAGTTGCCCCACTACCCTTTTGATGCTCCTGACAAGTACTACAATATGTACAAAGATAAAACTTACCAGGGCAAGCCTTTGACTGAATCGGCCAAGCGATATTATGCCAATTGTACCTGGTTTGATGATGGACTGGGTGAGTTGGTGAAATATCTCAAGCAAAAAGGGGAATTCGAAAACACCCTATTTGTGTATGTAAACGACAACGGCTGGGAACAAGCTCCTCATCAAGAATTTCGCAGCGATTCTTTACGTTGGCACAACGGAGGTGACAAGGGTAAGCTGTCTATTTATGATATGTCGTTTCGTACTCCTATTATTTTTTCGTGGCAAGGAAAAATCGCATCAGGCATCACCAAAAACGACTTAATGCATAGTGCTGATATTCCAGCCACTATTCTGGATTACCTCAACTTACCTATTCCCAAAGGCTACTTTGGGCAATCTTATAAACCAGTAATAGAAGGCAACAAATCTAACCCCAGAAATACCATCATTGGCAATGTCAACCAAATTCGTTGGGAAGGTGATATGATGGGAAAAAGTGTAGAAGGATATTGGCTACGCAATCGGGAGTGGTTTTTTCAATGGAACCTCACGACTAAAACTAAGGCCTTGTTTGATATGAAAAAAGATCCAAATAATGACACAAACGTAGCTGATCAAAACCCAGAAGTGGTGAAAAATTTGATCAAAAAAATTAATGAATGGCGAAAACAAATGGGAAAAATTTAACCCTAATAAATCTCAAATCACGATTTGCTTAGGCAGGTCGTGATTTTTTATAAGCACTTCTATACAAGATTATTTTTTTCATTCTTCAAGGCAACCCTTTTTTTCAAATCTGGTCTACCCCCACACAAAACATATGTAAATCTTACTAAAACACAAACAGTTATTTCTATGAAATCATTCTCTAAAATTTTGGTCATTGGTTTCTTAACCTGCGTCTTAAATGCTTGTTACTCAGGGTTTGACAGTAACGGTGGTTGCCTGGTGGGTAAAGGTGACATTACTACCGAAGAACGAACCTTTGAAAGCCCTATCCAAAACATCTATAGCAATATTTTGGGGGTTGTACACATCGTTCAGGGAAATGAAGAAAAAGTAACAATTAAAGCCCAGCCCAATATTATTGCCAGGATCAAAACCACTTATGTTAATAATGAATTACGCCTGGAGGTACAAAATCAAGCTTGTTTAAACAACACCCAGGTAGACATATATGTCACTACTCCTACTATACAACGAGTAACTCAAAGTGGCCAGGGCGAGATTAGAAGTGAAGGTGTATGGAAAATGGCTGATATGGAATTGATCACCCATGGGAGCGGCCAGATCAATGCCGAGGTGGAGTGCACTGATCTTAAAGTTCAGATCAATGATTACAGCAAGATTGTGCTTAAAGGCAAAACTCAAAATCAGGAAATTGACATTTCAGGCTATAGCGAATACCAGGCGTATGATCTGGTAAGTAATAACGCCACGGTTAATTTACAAGGTTCAGGGATAGTAGGTGTATGGGCAAGCCAACAACTCAATGCTACTATTCGCGGAAATGGATGTGTGCTTTATAAAGGCTCTCCTACTATTACTCAAAACATAAGCGGAGGTGGTGTTATTCACCCAGTAGATACTAACTAAATAAAGCTCAAAATGCATGATGGCCTATCTAACTAGTCCTGATGCATTTTTCTTTGTTGAGCAGGCAACCCTTTTGTCAAAAGCTGGTCTACCACATTAAGTAAGTCAATCTCTTATTAAAATCAATCTCCATGAAATACGCTTTTCAATTTTTAGGCATTCTTTTTACAGCTTGTTTACTCAATGCCTGCTCTTCGGTATTCAAAGATAAAAACTGTATTGAAGGTTCGGGTGATGTAATCACTGAAGAACGCCCCTTCGAAGGCTCTATTCAAAAAATCTATAATGGCATTGCAGGTAATGTGTTCATTACTCAAGGCAGTGAACAAAAAGTAACTATTCAGGCTCAGGCCAACTTGATTCCATTACTCAACCTAACCTTGGTTGATCAGGAACTAAGAATTGAGTTTAAAGATAACAGTTGCGTGAATAACTCTACCATTAATATTTTTGTCACTGCTGCAACCATCAATAAAGTTACTTTGGCGGGTTCTGGCAACATAGAAGGGCAAAACACCTGGGAGAGTCCCAACCTGGAGGCAATCATTAGCGGCAGTGGAAGCATTAAAGCTACTATAAAAAGTACAGAAGTAAACAGCAGCCTGGGGGGATCGGGTAATATTGTACTCTCAGGTAGTACTCAAAAACAATCTCTTCACTTGACAGGATCAGGTAATTACCAAAACTTTGGTTTAGCCAGTGAACAGACGACAGTGAACTTGACAGGCTCTGGAAATGTAGAAATACAGGCCAGTCAAGCTTTGAATGTGACCATTTCGGGAAGTGGCAATGTAGCTTACAAAGGGAGTCCATCCATTACTCAAAATATTACTGGAAGTGGTAAGGTAAATAATGCCAATTAGTAAATTGGTTTGGCTATAATAGTAAAGGTGCAAGTATGAATATTTGCACCTTTTTTTAAATGAAATTCAATGTTTCTCCCTCTGATAACTAAACCTTTGAGAAAACTCTTGTAGCTACAACAGGCCAGAGGCTCTATATAACTACCACTCGCCACCAGGTAATTGGCACATACGCACGCGTTTGCCTACACCTGACAAAGCAATACCAGGAGACTGTCAGCCGTAAACAGGTACAGATCATTGCCTCCATATCTACTCACCCTGTTTGATGTAATTGAAACTCGCTTCTATTAAATCAAGCTTTTAATAATTTCGCCATATGAATGTTGTGAGATAGATTTAAATATGGATTTATATATATCTCCTCAAATGAAGAATTAGTCACCCTGATTATTTGCAGACCCTTCTAAAATTGATTAAAATAACTTCTTCAACTTTAAGTAAAGCCCATGAAAACCATAGGAATGATTGGCGGTATGAGTTGGGAATCATCAGTGGTGTATTACCAACTAGTCAATAAAAAAGCAAAAGAATTATTGGGGGGATTTCACAATTGCCCCAACATCATGTATACAGTCGATTTTGCCGAAATAGAACGTTTACAACGTGAAGGAAACTGGAAAGTGATGGATACCATTATGGCTGATGCTGCCAAACGTTTGGAGCATGCGGGTGCTGATATCGTGGTCTTATGTACCAATACAATGCATTTGTGTAGCGAAGCCATTCGAGCAAGTATCTCTGTACCCTTTTTGCACATAGCCGAGGCTACAGCTCAGGCAGTTGCGGCCGAAAAACTTACTAAAGTAGCCTTGCTTGGTACTCGCTTTACTATGGAAAAAGATTTTTATAAGGATGTTTTAGTAAAAGATTATGGCATAGAAGTAATCATCCCTAATGAAGCTGAAAGAAATCAAATCCATGATATTATTTTTGATGAATTGGTACAGGGAGAAATCAAAGATGAATCTCGTGAAACCTACCAGGATATCATCAAAAGATTAGAAAATGAAGGGGCTCAAGGAGTTATTTTAGGATGCACTGAAATTCCTTTGTTGATTCAACCAGAAGATGTGACCATTCCGACCTTTAATACCACAAAAATTCACGCTGAAAAAGCAGTAGAATGGGCATTGGATATACAGGCCATTAAAAACTAAGAAAGTGCAGGCCTCCGTCAAACATATCACCCCATCCATTCAAACCATTTGGATGGATTATCAAGCATCAATTGATGTTCAAGGGATCAGTGCGCCTTTTTTGCAACACGAATTGATTTTGAATTTGGGGGACACTTTTATAGTGAATGACGATCAAGGGCAAAATGGGGTGATTTTGTCTTTGATGTCTACCAAAGCACTCCATACCCAAGTAAAAGGGCTTTATAAGGCATTGGGGATTATCTTTTCGCCGTTGGGCATTTATCAAACTTATGGCATCAGCCCTAAAGAACTCGTACATCCTAATGCTATTGATCAGTATTTTTTTGATCATACTACAGAGTTTTTGCAAATAGTGGAGGCTTCATATAACTCTTGCTTACCTCTGGACGAAATTATCCATTTTTTCAAACGCAATGCATCATGTAACCCCCTCCCTCCTATTATTTCTAATTTTTTAAAAGCAGTTCAAAAACACCTTTATCAACCTATTGAAATTCAGAAGATCACTCAAGAACTTAGTTTTGGAGTGAAACATTTGATTGCCACTTTTAAAGATGTAGTAGGCCTTACCCCCCATAAATACCTTCAATTGATTCAGCTCAATCAAGCAATTCATATGATGAAGCTGTTTCCTGATAGAAAACTTACCCAGATTGCTTTAGAAAATGGGTTTTATGATCAATCCCATTTCATCAGAGTTTTCAAAAAAAATACAGGATTTAGCCCTCGGATTTTTCGCAAACAGCAAATCAGTCAATCCCACAATTACCCCAATACTATTATTTTATAGAGGTGCATTTTGTACAATTTTTTGTTGATTTAAAGCGGGTAATTTGTCCTCTCAAAAGTAAAAACATATGAAAAAAGTAAAACTGTACATTGCGGCTAGCCTGGATGGCTTTATTGCTCGGAAAGATAACACCTTGGATTGGTTAGATGCATTACCCAATCCCGACAAAACTGATTATGGCTATTACGCTTTTTATGATTCGATAGATGTAGTACTCATGGGCAGGTCTACCTATGAAGTAATTGTAGGATTTGATGTAGACTGGCCCTACCCTGATGCTCAAACGTTTGTTTTTAGCCGTGCTACTGAGGTAAATATCACGACTCCCAAAACTGAGCTAATCAATAAAGATATCACGACTTATGTCTCACAACTTAAACAGCAAACAGGCAAGGATATCTGGCTTGCAGGTGGAGGGCAATTAGTTACTGCTTTTTTAAATGCAAGTCTTATTGATGAAATTCTTGTAAGTATTGCCCCTGTGATTCTTGGGGAAGGAATCCCTTTATTTGCCAATATTCCCAAAGAAACAAAATTGCAGCTTACAGATTCTCAAAGCTTTGGCAGTGGAATGGTCAATTTGAGCTATAAAGTACTCAATAACTAAGCACAAAAAAAGCTCAATAGCCGAGGGGTTATTGAGCTTTGTATGATCGTTATTGTATTCTTAATCAAGGAATTTATTCAAATCCAGGTTTCTATCAAACCACCAGGTATTCCCACTTTTGTCGTTCACTACTTCGTACCAGTACCCTCTGGCTATTACTACCTTAAAGATTTGATTTTGTCCTACACTATCAAACTTAATCCCATCTTTGTCCATTTCAGGTTGAAAATCTGCCAGTTTTCTCTCCGCAGCCAGATGACGGGTATACAACCACTTCCCTTTAGGGTCAAAAATCACATAGTTCTCAACGCCTCCACAATCACACTTCATAAAACCTTGCTTGTTCTTCTTCCAGACTTGTTTGCTATCGTCTTTGCAGGTTTCGGTATGTTTACCCACATCTTGTTTCAATTCGTCAGAAGGTTTAAAAGTCTCTGCATCATCAAAATGAGGAATATGTTGGGTATATGGTGAAAACATTACCAATTCTGAGGCTTTGAACGCCTCTGAGGTGGTATCTACTTTTGTAGAATCTGTTTTTGCTTCTTTCACCAAACTAGTAGAATCTGTAGCTTTTACCGAATCATTGTTGTTGTTTTCTGATGTGCCGCCCCCACAAGATGCCAAACCAACTATAATCAAAAGAGAAAAAACGGTGTAAATGGTTAGACTTTTACGCATTTTACAATCAGTTTAGTTTTGTTGTCAAGTTATAAAAAACACCTACTATAGCACAGCAATGATACCAGTTTTTT
This sequence comes from marine bacterium AO1-C, assembly GCA_001890965.1. Lineage (GTDB taxonomy): Bacteria > Bacteroidota > Bacteroidia > Cytophagales > Microscillaceae > Microscilla. The sequence goes on from MLAY01000014.1 coordinate 214,952, forward strand.
TAGTCTGTAATTTTTTTTAAAAAATAAAACCCCTCCCCTACTTGCAGGGAGAGGTTTATCAATTAATCTAAGCCATTACTCGCCAGTTTTCCAACATTTGGACTTCCAATTGTCGGGGAACCTGCCCATAATGCGAAAAGGTAAGGCTGGCCGATGCTCTACCAGAGGACAAACCTCGTATCGCAGGTACATAGCCAAACAATTCGCTCAATGGCACCTCGGCTTTAATCAACTGAGCTCCAGCTTTGGCCTCTAACCCCACAATCATTCCCCGGCGACGATTAATGTCTCCATTAATTACTCCAGTGTATTCATCAGGAGTAGTGGCCTCGACCTTCATCACAGGCTCTAGCAAATGAGGCTCTGCTAATAAAGCAGCTTCTCGGAAGCCTAAAATGGCTGCCTGCTCAAAGTCCTGGGTATGCGAGTCTACCTGATGAAAATCCCCATCAAATAAACGAACTCGCATAGACTCAATCGGATAACCCGCTAGGATACCTTGTTGCATCCCTGCCTCGAACCCTTTTTGAACCGATGGGATAAATTCTTTAGGAATTACCCCACCTTTGATGTCATCAATAAATTCAAGACCAGGTAATCCGTCTTCTCTTGGCGAAAGCTCAAAGGTAATTTTAGCATAGTGTCCACTGCCGCCCCCACTTTGTTTCTTTAAGAAATAAGTGTGGGTTATACTTTGGGTCACTACTTCTTTATAAGCTACCTGAGGAGCACCTTTGCGAATTTGTAGATTAAAATCCGACTGCATTCGCTCAATTACTACCTCAAGGTGTAGCTCACCCATACCTCTCAAAATGGTTTGCCCTGTTTGTGAGTCAATTTCCAACTTGATGGATGGGTCTTCCTCTTTCACTTTCTCCAATGCTTGTCCCAGTTTATCGGCCTCTTGTTTATTTTGGGCCTCAATGGCATAGCCAATCACTGGTTCTGGAAACTGCATGGCTTCCAACACCAAAGGAGCACCTTCTGTGGTAAGCGTGTCACCAGTTCGGGCATCTTTGAGTCCTATTACGGCACAAATATCGCCCGCAACAGCTTCGGGTATGCCTTCAAACTTGTCGGCTAATATTTGCCTTAAACGACTTACCCTCAATCGTTTACTTGCACGTACATTGTATACAGAATCTCCTGGTTTTATAGTTCCAGAATATACTCTGACCAATGCCATTTTACCTACAAACTTATCAACCAATACCTTGAATACCAGCCCAGCAAATGGAGCTTCGGGGGTTGGTTGACGTACTTCTTCGGCTTCAGTTTCAGGATGCATTCCTATAACTTCTCCTTTTTCTTCGGGAGAAGGTAAATACATCACTGTAGCATCTAATAAAGGCTGAACACCCTTATTTTTGTAAGCAGAGCCACCCAAAACCGGGGTAATTCGCATTTTCAAAGTACCTTTTCGCACGGCACGCTGAATATCTTCTGGAACAATGGTATCTGGGTTTTCTAAGTATTTCTCTAATAAAACTTCATCAAACTCAGCCACTTGTTCCAGCATATGTTCACGCCAATACAATGCTTCAGCTTGCCACTCTTCCGGTATAGGAAGTTCCTCAAAACTTTGCCCAACATCGTGCTCATCCCATATAATGAGGCGCATTGTTAAGAGGTCAATCATTCCCCTAAAATCATCTTCTGCCCCCACTGGAATCTGCAATGGCACTGCGTTAGTTTTCAAACGTGCTTTCATGTCGGCTACTACCTTCAAAAAATCGGCTCCTTTACGATCCATTTTATTGATAAAAGCAATTCTGGGTACACCATAACGATCGGCTTGACGCCACACAGTTTCAGATTGAGGCTCTACCCCTGAAGCAGCACAAAACAACATAATGGTACCATCGAGTACACGTAACGACCGCTCTACCTCTACGGTAAAGTCTACGTGACCAGGAGTATCAATCAAGTTGAGTTGATAGGTTTCTCCTTGATAAGGCCAATAGGTGGTAATAGCTGCTGATGAAATCGTAATACCTCGTTTTTCTTCTTGTGGGTCTGTGTCCATGGTAGTATTACCGTGGTGTACTTCTCCCATTTTGCGGATCATACCAGTGTAATATAGGATGCGCTCAGTAGTAGTGGTTTTTCCAGCATCTACGTGGGCCATAATTCCAAGATTGCGAAGGTTTCTTAACTTTTTCATAAGAAATAATGATTATAAATGAAACATTGAGTTTTTGCATTGGTTGCTGATCAAAGGGCACAAAAAAAGGCCACTCTAAGAATAGAGCGGCCTTTTTTTGTTAGCATTTAAGTATATGCTTGATTTCTTCATTCATCATTGAGGTATCGACAATAGGCTCCCGTTCTTAGAGGTAGATTCCCTAAGGGCAAAGTCATGAAAAGCAATTTGCTTATCTGGATAAGCGATTTGTGAGTGGGGCGATACATCTTTTTTAATGATTAATTATGAATGATTGACGATCAATCAAGTGCTTGTATTTTATATAAGTGTTTGTTTAAAAGTTCTAAAGCAAAAAAGCCTTTCCCCAAAAAGGAAAGGCTCATAAAATTATATCTTTATATGTTTTGACCTTACATTTTGGGCATAATTAGCTCGCATCATTATCTATCCAGATAATGCGTACTGAAGCGATGGCTTCTAAGCTATTATGTATGTAAGGGTTCAACATTGTTTTTCTAATAATAATCTATTGCTACTCTACGAGTGCTCATGATTTTTGTTGTACAAAGGTAGTAATATATCCACGAAATTTCCAAATCTTTTCAATTTTGGAGACATTCCAGCCAATCAAGAAGCTTTGTTTTTCGCTACTAAAGTCATATCAAAGTACTTATTATTTATACACAATTCAAGATTTAACTGACGAAATCTCCGATATCAAAAACCACCCTGTTACATATATAACACCCTCACTATCAGAATTTTAAAAATTCATGAACAATGAATCGTTTATCTAAGAAGCCGCGTACAGTGGTTATAATTGATTATAACAACTGTTTTATTATTAACTACCATGAGATACATTTTTTTAACGACATTATGTCTAACACTAATTAGTTTAAATATCCAGGCGCAAGAGGTTCACTTAGAAGGTAAATGGATGCTAGGGGGAAGTGTAGGATTTTCTACCAATGATGACTTTGCTCCCCCTTATAACTATTATAGCAGTAAGGTAAAAAACATCACTTTATCCCCAACTATTGGTTATTTTTTCAACAACCATTGGCAGGTAGGTATTCGCGGGCAATACCATAGAGGAAAGAGTAATCAAAAATGGAGTAACCTTACAAATACAAATAGTATAAACAATTTTACAGAATTACTCGGATTGGGAGCATATGTACGGCGCTATATCTGGATGTTTGATCACCTCGCATTCCACATCGAGGCAAGTGCATTATACACCCAAAGTATTAGTAACACGGATTCTTATGATGAGACTAACCAGAAGTCCCAGTGGAGGAACACCAAATTCTCTAAAGTGCTTTATCTAACGCCTGGTTTTACCCTAAAAGTCAACAAGCGTATTGGTATTGATTTGTCTACAAATTTGCTTCGCATCGGACATGACAAAGATCATATTCAAGATTTTAATCTCAACCACGGCGCTGATGAATGGCAGAGTAACACTTTTAATGCTAAGCTATCAAATTTTGAAGCGTTATTAAATGATGTCCAAATAGGGATTACCATTTTCATTTAATCTTATCCTCTCTATAAAATCAACACTGTTAAAATTTATATCAACTATGAAAAATATTTGTTTCTGCTTTTTTATCATAAGTATTCTATGTGTTAACTCACAATCAAAAGCTCAAGTAGCTGATCTGAACAATAAATGGCTATTAAGCGCTCAAGTTGGATACACTGATGTTGCTGCTGACCGGTATTATACCATCTACCCGAAAGTTAAAGGATATAGTCGTAGCTTCACTTTTTCCCCTACTATTGGCTATTTCATTAGTAATTCTCAACAAGTAGGCGTGCAGGTAGTATTTCGTAATACCTTTAGAGAAAATAAAACTCGTGATACAGAACAAAGTGATTTGAATCAATCTTTTGGATTAGGTGTATACACTCGAAATTATTCGTGGTTATTTAAACATTTCGGTTTTTATCTGGAAAGCGGGCTTAGATATACTTATGATCGCTCTAACTCAAAAACTCACTATCTATCAGGCCTTATAGGTGATACCTATACTAATAAAGGACAGGGAGGTACTTTTCAACTCTATTTAAGACCTGGATTGACCTGGCAAATCAATCAAAGAATAGGTATAGATTTTACTACCAGGTTATTTGATGCAGGATATCGTTACAATAAACAAAAAGCGACAGATGATCATAGGTTTAGTAAATCTGAGGAAGATTTTTGGGCCAATATTTCTAATAGTAATCAATTACTACAGAATGTTCAATTAGGAATATCAGTATTTATATAAGAGATGCTTGATGAGGTTGGGAACCTTTACCTAACCTCATCAATAAAATTTTATAAAGATATTGATACTAATGCTTCATCTTAAATTTACGGTAAGCAGCTGATTTTTTGTATTGTGCTCTCAACTCTTTGGGGTTTTTATAAATTTTCCATAATCCCTTCTTTTTGGATTTCGCTTTTTGTTCTAGCTTTTCGAAATAAGGGGCTTTGGAAACATTGGGTTTGTATCTTTTTGCAAAGGCGTATCCGTGTTTTACAAGGGTAGCATTGTAAAGTTCACCATTACCCAGGTATACATAGGCTAGCAATCGCCCAAACTTGTCTTGTTTTTCTTTATCATAGCGTAGTACTACTCTTTTACCTTTTTTTAGCCTTTTTTTGGTGTAATCAGAGGCTTCTTTTCCAAAAGGTTGTACATCCATATACATCGAGCGTAGACTCTCAGGAGTATCTACCCCTATCAAACGCACTGTTTTTTTATTTTTTTTAGAGCCGACATGAATCGTATCACCATCTACTGCTTTGTATACTCGGGTAATTTTTCCTTTAAAGATTGCCCCAAAGTACAATCCAAATAACTTGAGCATACGCCAGACAATTAACAATCCTACAATGGCTCCTACTGCGATTAAGGCGTATTGTACTATTTCATCCTGTTTTTTCCAATAGTCTATAATAGGTTCAATGAGTTCATTTAACATAGTTTGCTCTGATTAAAAACAATTGCTAATAAAAAGTGTCTCTTTGCTACAAAAATAGGCATTTTTTATAAATAGGCAAGTTTAAAGCAGATAATGAGGTAAGTAATGACAAGGGATCGAATATAAAAACCCCGACCAGTTGAGATCGGGGTTAAACTTTTTTCTAAGAAAAAGTAAATGACTTAGTACAAGAAGTTCAATGCAGTGATGTCAGAAGAAGTAAACTCACCATCTACACCGCTATTGAAGCAAGCAAGCATCAAAGAAGTACTGCTGTTTACGTTGGTAGTTGGAGTACCAGGAATGTGGATAGCACCTACACCAGCAGAACCTTCGTTTCCACCAGAACCACAGCTAATAGAACGGTTGAAGTAGTCAGTGTGACGGAAACCGATGCAGTGACCAATTTCGTGACCAATTACGTGCTCGTTTACGTTAGTGCTGAATGAATCAGTACCAGCGTTGATCTGAACCCACTTGAAAGGATTTCCACCACTTGGGAATCCAGCAGATCCACCTCCACCAGAAGCACCATTGTTATAAACTACGATGTCAGCGTTAGTGCTGGCAGCAAAACTTACAGTAAAACGAAGTCTAAGGTTCAAACGGTTGTAGTTGTTGATCGCCCACTGTAAACCAGTTCTCATTTTAGAAGTCAAAGCAAAACCAGAACCAGTGTAACCAATTACACTAATAGTACGAGTTCCGCTTACACTTACTAAGTTAGAAGTACGATACTGCTCACCAGTCAAACCAGTACCTGCAATGTCACCAGTAAACATTTGCTCAAGGTTATTATCAGCAACAAACATGTCGCCTTCAAATAACCAACCTGAAGTAACTTCACCAGTAATAGGGTTTTTCTGATTGATGTGCTCTGCTACACTTGGGTTAATACCATGTGCCCACAACTTAGCTTGAATTTCTTTAGAAAGAACATTTTCGTTGTTAGGAGCAACTTCTTGTTGCTTACAAGAGAAGGTAAACGCGGCCAATACCATAGCCATCGCTACGGTTAAAAAAGTACTTTTTCTCATAATTTTAAAATTTGTGTAATATAATTGGTTGTTGAACAAAACGTTCGGTGACAATAGTAGAGCATAACAATACGCACTACAACGTTTGGGGGTGAACAAAAAGTGTACAGGTGATTAGATTTGGTAGGTGTGAGTATACTTAGAAGTGTTGTAAAATAACTAGATAAGTAAACAATAAATATTTAACACACTGATAATCAATGCTTAAAAAATTAGTTGAATACTACAATCACTATATTTACAAGTATACAAAGTACTTAACATTAACTTAACATAGACGTAATCAAAAACTACCAAAACACCTTTTGTTTAATTTTACGATAAAAAAACATCGCTTTTTTTCAACAAAAAGAGCCATTACATGACTATATATTTAGGATAAAACTGATCAGATTACTGCCCTTTGGGAGCTGGAGTTTTTTGCGCAGGCGATAACGGGCAATCCGTAAACTATCTTGTGAAATTCCCATAATAGTAGCGATATCTTTTGAGTTAAGATTTAGTTTAAGCAAGGCACATAATCGAATTTCAGTAGAGGTAAGATCAGGATAGGTAGCTTTTAATTTCTCAAAAAAATCTTCGTGAACTTGTTCGAATATTGTCTTAAACTCTTGCCAATCTTTATCAAAGCTCAACCCATTACCTATAAAACTTACTACTTGTTTAAGTCTTTTCTTGGCATCACGATTATCAGTTTGTACGATTTCCCATAATTTCTCTTTTACCTGGCTTAACATCTTATTTTTTTGAATAATCAATAAGGCATGAGAAGTCAAAGATTTGTTCTGAGTCTCTAATGTGTATTGTAGTTGTTGCTCCTTTAGTCTTTTATTCTCCAGCTCAGTTTTGAGTTTTTGCTCGTTCAGTTGGGCATTGGAAAGCTCGGCCTCAATTAATTCTTGCTGTGTTTCATAAATTCGTTGATTTTGCTCCAGCAACTCCTGGTTTTTCGAAATTTTCGACCGTTGCCAGTAAAACCCCAGCACCCCAATGACTAACAGAAAGATAATACCTCCAATAAGCATATAGCTAGAAATACGGCTTAGCTTTTTATCACGCTGGAGTAAGGCAATTTTTTGAGTCTGTTGCCCTGATTCATAATCACGGCGGAGTTGTGCAATCTCATTTAAGCTCTTGGTATTATAGAGGGTATCTTTTATTTCAGAAAATAAACGATAATAGTGAAAGGTTTGCTCAAAGTTTTTGGTCTTTAAATAAATGGCAGCAATGGCTTTATAAGCATCTCGGAGTTCTTCCAAGAATCGATACTTTTTAGCAATATCAATAGATTCTTGTAGGTACTTCAATGCATCTTCATGATTACCAGATACCGAATGTACTCTGCCAATACTACTTAGATTTTCGGCAATATCGAGCTTACTATCTAGCTGATGGGCAACTTCAAGTGCCTGCTGGTAATTTTCTATTGCTTGTGAATATTTTTGTTGTTGGTCAAACACATCCCCCAGGTTATTCCAGTTACCCATCATTCCCTGAAGATCATGATTTGTTTGTGCTATTTTCAACGATTGAAAATAAAACCTAAGGGCTTCTTCAAGCCTTTGTTGTTTACGTGCATTATCTCCCAGATTATTAAGGTTTTCGACAATACCTACTGGTCTATTCAATTGTTGATACAATTTTAATGATCTCTGATAATGAGTCTGTGCTTCTTGATAATTTTTTTGTTTGCGATATACATCTCCTAAATGATTATATATCTGGGCTAATCCTGGCTGATGTTGGAGCTTTTCATAAATTTTCAAAGCCCCTAAATAATATTTATATGCATCTTTGTAATGTCCACGATACTGCTGATATCCTCCCAAATTGCAGCTACTAGCAGCTACACCTTCCAAAAAATCGTTCTGTTTTGCCATTTCGAGGGCCCTTTGCCCCAATAATAACGTAGAGTCTGGGTAAGACTTCAGATAAGCTTTAGCAGATACATTGAGTTGGTTGATTCGAGCCAGTGCTTGATTGTTTGTCTGGGCAACGACACTTAAAGTCAACCCCGACAATAAAATCATCCATAGTATACAAGACTTATTAACAGGCATTTTTTGTAAAAATTTTGATGGAATGAAGCCAAAACACCCTATTTATTCCAAAACATTCACATTATGTTTTTGTAAAGATTCGATTGCAAGTACATGAATTTCCAACTCTATAAGCTTTTCATGAACAGTCTTGCTTACTCATTTTGGTTCTATTATTTGCATCCATTATATTTCAGTGTAAAAAGCAACAAAGTGCGATGAACAAGATATTGAATAAGATTTTTCGCTCTCGCAGAAGTCGAGGTCAGTTTTTATTTGCAGGGTTTGGTTTTTTGTTGGGATTATTGATGCTACTGCTTTCGGTACAACTCTATGTACAAGTAAACAAAGTATTGAACCCTAAAAACGCATATCCTGAATATTTGATTGTAAGCAAGCAAGTACGACTGGGTAATATGCTTACAATGGCTCGAGCTGATTTTAGTAAGAGAGATCTCAGAAACCTCAAAAAACAAGCATTTATCGAGGAAGTGGGGCAGTTTCGTTCTAATCAATATAAGGTAATCGCTTATGCTAAAGGCCAGATTCCCTTCTATTCCGAATTATTTTTTGAGTCTGTACCTGATGATATGATTGGAGACTTGCCAAAAGACTGGGGATGGAAAGAAGGTCAAAAACTACTTCCAGTAATTATTTCTAAAAACTTTTTAGACCTATACAACTTTGGGTATGCCTTAGGTAATGGCTTACCTCAAATATCGCGATCGACTATTGGTTTGCTCACAGTAAGCGTACGTATTGAAGGCCCTCAAGGTAAAGCAGAGTTTAAGGGCAAAGTCGTGGGCTTTAGTGAGCGTATTCCTTCTATGATCGTTCCTGAAAGTTTTATGCTTTGGGCTAATAAAAACATTGGCCGCAATGAGGATGTAAATCCTTCACGCTTAATGCTTAAAGTAAAAAATCCAGCAGATCCTGCTATAGCCAAATACCTGGAAAAGAAACGGATTCAGATCAACAAGGATCGTCTTAATGCCAGTAAAGCGGGTGGAGTTGTTAAAATTGTCATGTCTGTCATTAGCTTATTGGGGGCGTTCTTTATTGGTTTATCATTTGTAATTTTTATGATGAATTTTAGAGTAGTATTGGCGGAGGCTAAAAACGAGATAAAGCTCTTGATGCAATTGGGCTATACTCCCGGTATGATAGGGCGTAACCTCATCAGTTATTTTTTGGTTTTTGTAGCTATTTTGGTGGCAATAACCTCTGGCTTGTTGTATTATGGCATTTCTGTCACCCAAAAGTTTATGATCGATAGTGGTCTGGAAGTAAGTAAGGGTATTGAACCTGTTGCCATTTTGGTAGGATTGGTATTTGTAGGTTTTACTGTGGGAGTAAATATTTTGGTGGTAATGCGGATGTTAAACAAGCAGGCTTAGTAGTCGACAGTCCATAGTTGACTGTCGACTATGGACTAAGAATTTATTTTTACTTTTGGGTGGGCAAATCGTATCTCCCCTTTTCGCCGCTCTATAATATTAATAAATTGACTCCCATGAGGCTTTAGTTTTTGTAAACCTTTACGCAAACGGTGTATGCGCAAATTTAAATTATACTGATCCACTTCCTTTAACTCTTCTTTTGACATTTCGTGGGTCAAACTTTCGATATGTTGCCAGCCTTGTTCTTTCTCTTCTACACCTGCCTCTATATCTTCTTGTCTTTTACGTGCCAACGAAAGCAACATATAATTATAAGAACGTTCCCCTAGGTCCATTTCCAGCTGGTTAACTACAATCTTAACCATTACTTTTTCCTGGTCAGCACTTAAGGTAAACTCAAACCAGGCGTTTTCTTTAATACGCCCATAATCTACGGTTTCGTCAACCAACTCATTCTTGACAAAGCGCCACTCTACACCATCGCATACAAAAATTTGATTGTGTACAGGCTCAATGGTTTCTCCTCCTGTTTCTGCTTTCCATTGACGATCAGCCGTACAATAAAATGCAATTTGAGGATTATCTTCGTTTGGTAATGCATAGTAAGATTCTAATGGAATAATCTGATAATCAGCCCCTATTGATTCTAAATAATTCAAAGGTGGTGTAATATCTACTACTTTCCATTGAGTGGAGGCATCTTTACCAAACTGAATAGTTTGGCTCTGCGTTAATTTATCTACATTATTATGTAAAAAATTGCCACTCACAACTGTGCCATTACGGCTATGATCTTTAATATGCCACTGCCCTCCCTGCCAATAAATCGTAGCATGTGATTTAGAAACATCTTTTGCTTCTAGCTGAGTAGAGCTATGTGGGCTTCTTCCAAAAATGTGCTGGGAATTTAGATAGATGGATTTTTTAGTCAATACATTCTCAATTGTAGCCATAGGTGAAGCTGTTTTTCCCTTTATTCAATATTCCAGTAATGGAATAAACTTCAAATTACCACCTTATGTTGTAGAAATCAAGAAAATATTTAAAACCCCTATTTTGTATCCTCCTGAGGAGTAAACATTGTTACTAAATCTCCAGCGCTTCGAGTTTCCTCATCATAAGGAATCAACTCTATTTTACCCTCACTTTCGGTATAAGGCGATGCCAGACATTTCAGCGCAAAATGTTTTGCATTATCTTCGGTAGTAACCTCATCGATAGATACACAATGTACATCGTTCATAAACACTGGCCCATTGAAGGGTTGCTGTAAACCTTTGACTTGCTTTTCAGCTTCTTGAAAAATGTGCACTGCCTTTGCCAGTGGAATTCGAAAACTCGCTTCGTGATTATGGTTAAGTTCTACAAACATATAGTAAGGTTGCATTCCTAATGCTACCTCTTGGCTCCACAGTGCTACCCAATCTTCTATTGTATCATTGATCCCTTCTACTACTGGTCCCTGACAAATAATTTTGGCACCTGTGGCTTGAATATTTTTCACTGCTTCGATCACATGATCATTTTGAAGCTCGCGTGCATGGGTAAGGTGCGCACAAAAGGTAAGGTTACGTCCTTTAGACACAATGTAGCGGAAAAGCTCAAGAATGTTTTCGGCATCCTTGTCGGTTGTAAAACGAAAAGGCCACCAAGTGAGTGCTTTAGTATTAAAACGGATTGTTTTTACCGAATCTACTTCTAATAAAGGGTCTACATATTGTTTGATTTTATCGGCATTCAAAGTCAATGGATCTGCACCAGTAAATAGTGTTTCGGTTATTTCAGGGTTTTCTTTTAAATAAGCTACTGGTGTTCTTGGGTCGCTATAGGTGGTATAATCCTGCACTTCAGTATTGTTGAAAGCAATCCAGCGAAAACAATAAGAACAATAGGCATGACAAGTTTTTAACATGGGATCAGGAAATAAGCTAATCACATTGTTAAAGGAACGATACAAACCCTGAATGCGCTCGCCCCCTGATTTGGGAAAACATTTTTCATCATAAGGAATCTGGGGAGTAGTTTTTTTTCTGATTACCTCAATAAATGGGTGCAAATCTTTTATTGTAACCCCTGCCTTATAAAACATGAGCAATTGCTCATAATCCTTTGCACTGATTACATTTTTGTGCAAAAAATTTAAGCGAAACATTGGGTCGTTCTCTAGGTTATCCCAATCTATGAGTTGCTCTAATATGTAATTGTTTGTTTTGAAATAGAAGATTTTAGATAAAATATCAAAATCATCTTTTTGTGCTTGCGATAAGCGATCGTAGTACTTTGTCTTCTTAAAAGAGTGATTGTTGTAAGAAATATATTTCATAAAAGTCTTTTTAATAAGTTAGATGAAAATACTTATTGGGTTTAATTCTTCTTCGGTAAGTGGTTGATTCAGCCATCCCATTTTAACTGGCACCTCATATAATCTACCAGGAGCAGTACGTCGCCAAAAATGCCGCATTCCAGGTACTATGACTTTGACTACTGGCAAACCAATGTCGGGCTGAGTTAAGTCCAGTACTAGAGTCTCTAAGCCTTGTTTTTGTGTTGTTGTTATACAATGCTTCACACTATCGTAAATAGTAGGTTCGCAGAGCATTTTATAATCCCTTTGTAAGTTTTTTGTGGGCTTATTTGCGGGTTTTAAATATTCGTTTTTAGCCAATGTTTCTCGATCCAGCCAGTCAATAAAGGCTTGATCTTTTGTTAAGTATGTTTGGCCATTTACCAATGGTAGCAGTTGATTCAGTTCTATTACAGCTCTTTCTATTGCAATATTTGCATCCAGGTGGGCACCAAATGCATATAAGATTTTTTCTTTGCCGTCTTTTGGATTCAACACCTGAGAAATGGCTACAAATACTGGAATGCCCAAATCAGAGGTAATATCCAACACCCATAAGCACCTCCCAATAGATTGGTAATATTGTACCATTTCGTCTATATAGGGATTATTGGCTGTGGCTAAATCTACTTCTGGACGTCTCAACCTGTTATACCACCAAATAGCAGTAGCATCTCGCTCTATCAACTCTAAAAAGCCTTGTAAAATGGCTTCTTCTACTGTGTTACCAGCAGCACATCCATTGGAATCTGGGTAAGCATACAAGCTATTTTCATCTCCTGCAGGGTATTGTGCATAACAAAAAATAGCTGGTAAGTATTTAAATCTTTGCTCTGTCAACGAATACACTGGACTCCAATCCATTGCTTCTGAGGAATCAAAAGGACGAGGGATCAATTCATAAAACTTAGCTGTATTATGGTTAATATTATCTCGGTTGGCTATTTGGGCCTCACTGTAGTTCATGCAAGCATTTGGGTGAATCCCATCTGACAGTTCGTCTAAACTTGCTTGGATTGTGTAGGCATTGCCTTGATACATCAAACAATAACGTTCAATAGCTTCCCCCAAAGCTCCCATTTTTGCTTGTGCTTCTGTTTTTCCTTTGCCACCATTCCCACTGCGTAAATGATGATTGAGCCAAAACATAGACACACTTTGTAACGCCAGGTTGCGCCCTGAAGCATAATTATGGATATGAGGATGATTCAGTTCTCCATATGATTTCACCTGAGGGACAATACCTGAAATAGAGCTAATATGGTGTTTATACTTTTCAAAACTCTTTTCTGGCGAAATGGAGCGATATCCGCCCAGGGTAGATGCCATCTGTGATGGGTGTAACTTAATTGGTGATGGGTGTTTGACTTCAGTATCTCCACATACTTGACATTGTGGCCGCTTGACAATTGTATGCAGTTGTTTTTCGAAGTTTTTTGTATCTATTGATAAAATCTTATGATGCAATAAGTGATTTTCTGAGTCATATAGCCATTTTACAAGCTCTATTACTGCAAAACTTGCTGCCATTTGGGTTATCATTGGATGGCTTACGAGGGGTTTAGCAAGCGTTTCTTCAGTATTTTTTATTGCTCTATAAAACTTACTCATCGGGTTGTGCAAGTCTAGCCGATGATGTAAACACTCCCAGCAAGCAGTTTTTCCAGAAACAAAGACAGGCCCCAACCAAAGCGTTGTACCTGTAGGCTTTACCAGCATCCAAGGGGTTTTCTCTTGCTCAAACTTTTGATTGAGTGTAGTCAATTCAGGATGGTTGTAGTCATCAGTGAGCACTACATATATGTCAGGGGTATCAGAAACCTTCAATTGGCTTTGTTGGCAAGCAGCTTCAAAGGTCAGATGATCTACGCGCCCAATATCTATAATGTTGATGCTTTTTTGTTGTAAAACCTTCGCTAAGTGTGCAGCCTTAAGCCCCTGATTCTCCCAATAAGCAGCTTGTTCAGGGGTAAAAAAATTGGTCTCTTCCGCGATGTATCCTTCTTGCTCAAGCTTTAGTAGCACTTGCATTACCTCAAACATAGAAACCCCTTTTGTTACAAACTTTTGTAGAATTTCCTCAGAAGATAGTTGCCTTTCCACTATCTCTTGTAACACAGCATTGGCTAATTGATTGGATAGTATAACACCATCGTTTTCTGATACCAATAAGATGGTATCTTCGTTGAGTTGTTCTAATCTATAAGAAGGTTTGAGTTGATTTTTAGACAAGGATGTTCAGTTTTATAGCTTATCAATCACTTGAAAACCTATGGAAAGCCTTATTAGTCATAAAGCCTTCCAGGTTTTTTAAGCATTCAATGCAATATATTAAGTGGTGGTTAATATAATTGCAGGATCAGTAGTATCATTGAAAGATATCTGTCCTAACATGTCATGTCTTGCCGAAATGTAAGGCATCATAACAATTAATTTCCCATTATTTCCACCAGGATTTGGATTCATTCCATTAGGTTGGGTATAATCATAATAATTATAATAATCCAGGTTTAAATATTTTTCTCTTAAGCCATTCTCTCCACTCTCATGCATTGCCTCAGCTTCTCTGATAACAGCAGTCATTTTATGGCCTTCTTCTAATGACAGATTATGAGTAGCGTTAAATGGTAGGCGTAAAAATTCAGAAAATAGTTGAGTGTGTCTTACTTTTACAGATTCAGATAGTCTTTGTACTCTCCCTGGATTTGTACCAGGATCTTCTGTTGTCCTTTTTAGTATTTGCATCACTGCCATATCCAGGCTTTGTTCTCTGATCACAAAAATGTTATCATCGTCATTATCTGCTGGTGGACGATCGTTAGAATACTGAACGTCACTTCCTTGTTTCAAATAAACTACAGGGTACAATACATTAGAATCCAACAAGATCAATGAGTTTGTTGGAATAGTCATCCCTACCCCATACCCCATTGAATTATGTAAGCGTTCAGGTACTTTCACCCATTCCATCATATTTGTATCATGGGCAACCAAGTACTTATAAGGGAATTCTTCAAAGTGCTTTACAGTCTCGAAGTTTTCGCCTGCATATTCTTTTTGCCCCAAAGAGGCCATCAACGTTAAAAAGTTTACTGATAGGTCTAGAATAGTTCCAAGTACTCCAGGTTCCGCGACATTCTCAATATCAAAATTTCTTACAGAGCGCTGCGTCATAACAACATAAGTTTTAAGATGAAAAAAATTATTGATTATTTATGTTCTAATTCCATTTGCTGATAGTGATCAAATTTTAATAACAACTCTGGAGTAGTTGTAATAATTGGTATATACCAACCATCTATCCATAATCCCAGTTTCTTGCCTATGGCCCAATCCAATGCCATTGAGTTGCCTTTTTGATACCTTTGATAGGTCATAATTTCCATGGCGGTTGCCTCATTCACCACGTGGTTTTCCATACCTGGCTTGTTGAGCTGTCGAGAATCATAAATCATATAATTACCCATAAGATGCACCATGCTTAATTTAGTGGTAGTCCAGACTTTTTTCCAATGGGTAATTTCTTGCTGAATGGCTTCAATTAGCTCGACGTTTTCATAAGAAAATGATTTATATTCTCCCACAAAATAGTTGGCAACAGTTTGAATGTCAGATTCTTCAGGAAAGATCATATCATACACTTTCCAATAGTTTAGACGCTCAATATTGTATTCATCGGGATTTGTAAAATATGGGGCATCTCTACTAATTTGTGCTCCATCAAACAACTGAGGAGGCTGCAGGTGCCTAATCAGTGGTAAAATTTCCAGTAAAGTTTCGTACTCCTTAGCAGTATCGTTGGGCAGCCCCCACAACAAATAGTACTGAGTACTAATGCCAAAACAGTAGGCATTTCTGATAAAATATATATTTTGTCTACCTGTTGTTCCCTTTTTCATTTTCTTTAAAAGGCTGGTAGAAAAAGCCTCTACACCTGGTAAAATATATTTAGCATTTATTTTACTCAATTTTGCTACATCTTGTACCGTACGGCTTACCTTTAGTTGCATTCCTAATACTGGATAATTGGCCATATCAGGATTATAACTCAGTAATTTATCAGGAAAACCACTGGACATGATTAAATCAGTAAAAAACAAAAATTTACCAGGAACCTGTGCTTTAATTTCTTCTAAATCCTGTGCAATACGCGCAATACTTTTTTGTCTAAAACCAATTTCGGTAATACCACAAAAAGTACATTTGGCTTTCTCGGCCCACCAACACCCTCTATTGGTTTCATACCAAATGGCTTTTACTCTATGCTCGTAGTAATCTTCTCCCATGATCTTTTTTACCTGCTGTGCATATGCTTTATAGTCTGCAATAGGTAAATTCTCGAGAGAAGCTTCCTTTTGAGGTTTAATGAGTCTTTGCTTAGGAGGGCGGTTTTGGAGAGTATTACGCAGGAAATCAATAAAAGAGAGTTCGCTTTCGCCCTCAAAAATATAGTCAATATACTTACTTAAGGAAAACAAAGCTTCTGCTTTTTCTCCTTCGCAATAGCTACCTCCAATAATGGTGACGGCTCCTGGTTGAAAAGACTTGACTTGATTAATAAAGGCAATAGAAGCATTAATTTGATTACAAAAACCTAATGAAACGCCTACAATTTTATAATTGAGTTCTGCTATTACTTCTGCTGATTTTTGCAGGAACTGATAGCATATCTGTTCCAGTAACTTGTACTTTTCCAAATCAGCTTGTTGGGTGTGATTCAAATACATATTAGCCTTATCTGTTTGGCTAATCGTATGAAATTGATCCGTCATCAACTCGGCATCTTTTCCTAGTTGAGGAAACTCAAAAGCACTTCTGGCAAACATTCTTTCACCCAACATCCAATAAGTAGGGCTTTCCTGAATTTCTATGTAATCCTCTGTTCCTATAATATTGGCCAACAACAGATCCAAATGCAACACATCAACTTTATAGTCATGTTGCTTAGCGATTGCCTGCAGCAAATAAGGACCTAAGGCAATGAAACCAATATTATAAAAAGGGGGTACTACTATCAATATGTCTCCATCATTGGTTACTGAAAGAATTTTTTCCCTCAACTCTTCAAACCAATGGGGTGTAGCAGTAAATGAATGTTGATTCATTAGTTAAAGCTTTCAATACTTGAAATAAGGTGTCTTAAATATTTACGCTATTAATATTTTTCAATATTTCTGTTGCTCTCTCCAATTGACGAGTAGTTTTTGCTTCTCCCTCTTCTACAAAAAAGTTTACAAACTCTTCTAATCTCTTATAAATGTCTTCCTTTTTACTATGATGTTCTTGCTGTTTATGTTTCCATAAGAGGCTTGCATATTCAATGACAGTTTCGAATTCAAACCAAACTACTTTGGTTTTCTGAGCGATTTCAAGTGATTTAAGCAATTGCTCTTCTACTCTCTCTGTCAAATTCTGGTCTTCTGCGTGGTAACTCATTGCTAAACGAAGCAATACTGTTGGCAATGTTCCCCATTCATCATGTTTGTAACAACGCTGTACTGATGCCTCCATTAACTCAATAGCTTCTGACGCCATTCCGTGATTAATGTATGTTTCTGCAAGGTAAGGTTCAAAATATCCAAGTGCATAGTGCTGCCCTGATGCCAATGAATCTTTGACATATTGAGCCGCATAGTCATAAACGTTATTGCTCCAATCGCTTAGCATTAATAAATGAATGGTTACCCAGTTTCCTTCCGAAAGGCCTGCATGCTTGGCATTATGATCTGTCACAGCCTGTTTTACCATATCTTTATCTTGCCTCATACTTCCTACAATGCCCTTATAGTTGTAAGAAAGTGTAGTTGTCACCAAATGCTTTGTTTTTTCGGCCCAGGCAATGGCGGTTTCTATATGATGAATTGCCTTATCGGGATATCCTAAACCACAGTAAATACGAGCCAATATAAAATTCGCCGCACTTTTGGATTCCATTCCATAAGCAATGCCTATCTCTACATCAGTTTCTTCGTTGTAGATTTCTAAAGCCCTGAGACATGTTTCTTTGGCTAGTTGCCAGTCACCATCAATCAAGAAACCTTGAGCAATCATAGGAGAAATTCCCACCTCTCTTTCTCTGTTTCCTGACTTCCTGGCACTTTCTAACATTTTCTCAGCTACTTTTCTCGCTTCTTTTCGTTTGGCATGAAAATGATAGTTTAGAAATAGAGCCCATTCAGTATTGTTGGCAAGTTCTTCCAGGTTTTGATTGGATAAAGTACTATCCAGGGTTTTTACTTTATCAATCAATTCTTCATTACGCTGACTCGTTTTAAGTACACTTTCTCCGCCAAATCCTTCAATTGCCATAAATGCTGGCAATATCATATTATTAAGTTTTAGTTCAGTTTCTATTTTAGCGGTGGGAGATGTAACCTTACTGGTCCAATCTTTTACTTTCCCATTCAAAAGGAGCGCTTCCTGATTGGATGAATTATTTACTTGTTTTTGAACAGCATTCATCCCATAAGTTGTTGCCTGTTCAAAGTTGTCGGCACCTGCAAAATGTCTAGCTACTTCATAAGGGTTTTCTTCTTTTAATTGAGGAAATTCGCTTTCAAGTGTGGTTGCTATTCTGCCATGTGTATCTTTTTGCAAAGCATTTGGCATGCCATCATAGGCAGCATCACGAATTAAGGCGTGACGGAAAATGTAACTTTCTCCGTGTACCTTTCTTTGGCGATACACTAAATCTGCATTCATCAATTTATCTAAGTCAGCCTGTACTGAGGCTTCATCTCTAAGTGATGATTTGACTAACAAGTCATAGTCAAAATTACGCCCAATAGCTGCTGCTAATTGAGCTGTTTCTTTAGCTAAGCCCAATTTGTCAAGACGTGCATTCAACAAGTCTTGTAGCGTAACAGGTATGGTATCTTGATTGATGTTTTCGCTGAGGTGATACACTTCATCGCTCAATACTAAATAGTTCTGCTCAAGCAGCATATGTGTCAATTCCTCAATAAACAATGGTACCCCATCGGCTCGTTGAGCAATATATTCTACTGTATTATCACCTATGCTTTTGCCTTCCAACACTCCCTCAATCATGTCTTTAATGGCTTGCTCAGACAATGGTTTCAACTCCAGCACTGTTAAATGCTCATAAGTCCAGGTAGGCTTAAAATGAGGGCGGGTAGTCATCAGCACCATGTATTTTTGCTGATCTAGTTTTTGTAATAATCGCTCCAAAAACTCTTGACTGGTAGGGTCTATCCAGTGTACGTCTTCTACAATAAGTAAAAAGGATTTAGATTGGCCTAAGTTTAGAATAAGCTTTTCGAGAGCCTCCATCAACAGCTCTTTTTGCTGTTCTGGAGCAGGCATTTCTACATCTTTATAATCTTCAGTAAGTGGTATAGAAAGCCAGGAACATAAAATAGGGAGAATAGTCTTTACCTCGCATTGAGCCTCAGTAAGTACTTCTTCCAGACGGCGTACATTGAAGCCTTGGTTTTCGACTTCTTGTAATCCCCAGTGCTTGCGTAACATTTCAAAAAATGGGTACAAGGCATTGTTTTCATGCTCAGGTAAACAACGACACTCTCCTACTGCCACTCCTTCGTTTCTGAGTTGCTTTTTACATTCAAATGTAAGTTTAGATTTACCAATACCTGCCTGACCATTCAGTAATAATGATTTGCCACCTTCGTTTTTACTGGCTGTCCACAAATCCAGAAACTGTTGTTTTTCTGCATCTCGTCCTATCATTTGGCGATTGGCACTCCAGGGACGCAAAAACGACATGGCTTCGGTTTGACGCTCTCCTACCAATGAATATAATTTTACTTCTTCGGTAGTATTTGGAAAACGCTTTGCTTCAGCTACTTCAAATTCCAGAAAAGGATCAAGCAATTGCTTGGCAGTTTCGCTCACCAGTACCGAATTTTCAGCAGCTTGGTATAATAAATTAAAGGCAATATTTGGGGTCATACCCTCAGGTGTCACGCTTTGTTTTACCAACACCGCTCCTGAGTGTAAACTAATTCTGATATCTAAAGCGATCCCATGCAAAGCCTGTAATAAAGCACTTCTTTTTTGGGTTTGGCTCACCAACTCTAGCGCAGCACGCCCCGCACGACGAGCATCATTATCGCTTACCATTGGATATCCGAAATAAAACATAAGATTGTCGGCCAAATTACCCGCGATGTGAGCTCCAAATCGCACCGCAATATCAGTGCAAGTAGTTAATTGATCTTTTTGGATGGTATCCAACAATTCGTTGCTTACTTGATACTGATCGGGTAATACCAAACTCAGTTTCACACAAAGTACAGTAATTTGCCGTTTATCGCTACGGCCAATTACCACGTCCAGATCACTATCTACCGTAGCATCATCATCATCTGCATATTGATGGTTTGGTGCTTGTGCTATTTTACCAACAATGGTGTTAAAATTTACAACTTTGTAATCTTCATAGAGCTGAGTAGCATCTCCCAATCTTTGTTGTGGGTTTTTCTCTAATACCCGGCGTAACAATCCAGCCAGTGGATGCCCCACAATGGCTGATGGGATGGGTACATTGGCAGCTTGTAATTGTCGTTGAAAAATCTCAGCAATAGAATCTCCTTCCATTACAGTGCGTCCGGTAAGGCACTCTATCAAAATCAAGCCCCAGGCATAGATATCTGATTTCACTGTAGGTGGCTCTCCCCGTAATTGTTCAGGAGCACTATAGCTGGGGGTACCAACCATTTCTTTCGTAAGCGTCAGGCTCTTATAATCTTTGGTGCGGTATTCCTGGGTAAAAGCACCTATTCCAAAATCCAGGATTTTAATGTGATTTTTTGTACCCGTTTTCATCACCATAAGGTTTTGGGGTTTCAAATCACGATGTACAATACCCTGCTCATGCGCAGATGCCAGAGCATCTAACACCTGTCCCATCAACTCTCCTGTTTCGGTGGCATCCAGGCCGCCATGTTGGATGATGAAATCTTTGAGTGTTTGCCCAGCGATGTATTCAAAAACTGCGAATGGTTCGCCAGTATCGGTATATCCTTTATCGAGAAGTTTTACAATATGGGGATGGCTAATTTGAGCGCTTAGTTGGGTTTCTCTCTCAAATCTTGCTTTTTGATGTGCTTTTCTTTGTTCATCAACCTCTTGGGTATTTTTAAGCACCTTGATGGCTACCAGTTGTCTGGTGTTGGTTTGTTCAGCTTTGTACACTAAACCGAACCCTCCCTCGCCAATTTTTTCAACTATAGTATAACCAGGTATTGATGGGTCTATCATTGAGTTTTGATGGATTTACACTAACCTTACTTTTGTATTGAGGAATAACATACCTGTTGAAGGGAATCAATATTCATCTATGTTCGAATCATATCTCATATAGCTGGAAGTCCAACCAAGTTATAAAGTATTGTGTCAAAAAACAAAATAAAATTTTAAAAATATCCGAAAGGAATTTGAAAGTGTTTGAAAACCGTTTTTTGTGCTCATTTTGCCCAAATTTCAGTTAAAATCATAGACGGTTTTTGATGGATTAACAAGGCTAAAATTTCCTCTAAAACCCTTGGAATGGCTTGAAATATTCTTAAACCTACTCACAAGTGCTTCACATAGCACACTCATAATCAAGACCTTACTCTCGAGGAAATAGGGTGAAATATTTTACATCATTTCAAATGGATAGATTTGTTAGTAACAACTAAAGGCATATACATCTACGACACATTTGAGCTAATGATTAATTCAGAAAAATCACTCCTGACAAAAAAACTACTCCCTCCCTATCTCTTATCTTTACAATACTGGTTTGAGGGGTTATTCTCCATCGCAGCACTTTATATTTTTTTAGTTTTAGTCGACTCCCAATCGCTACTTGTTTTTGCAGTAGGGTTGTTGGGATTTTTTGGTCTACTAAGGTTTTTAAAAAAAGATTCCATATCAGATTTCTTCATCGATAGTTCAGTTTCAAACCGTCAATCAATGGCCTCTCAGGAATTGGTTGTTGACACAACACCTATGGATGAACTTCAACAACTAAAAGAGCTAAACGAATACCAACAAAAACTCACCAGAATGTTGGTACACGATTTAAAAACTCCACTGTCGAATATATTGAGCCTAACAGAAGGGCATCTGGAAGAAAGCAAGTCAAAGCAAATTTATGAAGCAAGTCAGCATATGTTAAGGCTTACCCTGGATATGTTGGAAGTACAGAAAATGAAACACCTCTACTTCCAACCAACACTCTTACCTCAGAATTTACCTAATTTGATTGAGGGTGCGATTCATCAGGTTTTAGGAATTGCCAGAAACAAAAATATTTCAATCACTTTGGAAGGAGCTGTCGATGATGTTTTAGCAGATGATCAATTGACTCAAAGAACTTTGATTAATTTGCTCGATAATGCTATTAAATTTTCTCCTCAAAATAGTAACATCTCCATCCAAATTGATCAAGAATCAAAGGATAGTTCTACACCATCGTTTGCCAAAATATCTATTACTGATCAGGGGGTAGGTATTCCATTAAATGAGCAATCCAAAATATTTGACCAATTTTACCAGGTTCAATCTCCACAGGCTCAGCAAGGCACTGGCTTGGGCCTTAGTTTTTGTAAAATGGCCATTGAAGCTCAAGGAGGCAAAATTGGCTTGTCTTCAGCCTTAAAGCAGCAAGGAAACAGCTTTTGGTTTACTTTACCTACACATCCCCAAACATCTATTGCAAGTACTACAATGACTAGTTATACCACTACTCGTAAAACATTGGTTTTGACACCAGAAGATCGGCATTCGTTGGAACCCTGGAAGGCCAAACTCCGCCAATATGAAGTATATCAACTCAGTAAGATCAAGGCTATTTTAAAAACAATGGCGTTTGCTCAAGATAGTAACTGTTTTCAATGGAAGCTTGACATTGAGCAAGCACTATATGCTACCAATCAGGCTAAATATAGCCAATTGCTTCACTAAACTACTATACTATGTTTTGTAAGAGTGTAGCCCTATGAAATATCTTGAAATATTTCTATCGCTTGGTAAATACTACATTTGTAATGTAAAAATTAGTAAGGAATAGTAATAAAATACATAACACAATGAGCTCCTCTCACAACAAGTATAACACTCCAAAAGACGCAATGGATTTAATGAATATGGCAGAAAAAGTATTTGACGAATCTAACTTTACTTTGTCTATTCAATATTTTACCCACGCTATTAAGCAAATCAAATCACCTACAAATTTGGCTTATGCCCTTTATATGAGAGGGTGTGCCTACAAGGAGTTAGGCAAACAATCAAATGCTCGCAAAGACTGGTTACAAGCCAAAGGTTTGGGTTTTGAACACCCCTGGAATATTGACTTAATTTCTGACGCTTTGAAAGCGCTTTAACATATAAAGATATTTTTTGGCCAATTAGCTGACTTTTATCATCCTTCTACTGGCTTTTACATTCCTTCAAACATCAGGATTTGCTATGATCAACAAGACAACCAAGATAGTTTGGTTGTAATAAGGTGAAATATTTTTAATACAGTGCAACAAGTACTTTTGTAACATCAAAGAAACAAGGCATTACAGATCATAAAAATGAATAATCCTGCTAATAACCTATTAAATACTTCATCAAATTATCTACAATTGATGAATAAAGCGGAAAAAGTATTTGGAGAAGCTAAGTATGAACTTTCTATCAGATACTATACGCTAGCTCTGCAACAAATGGCCTCTAAGGTAGATATTGTGTATGCATTATATATGAGAGGTTGCGCCTACAAGGCCGTTGGTAACCTTAGTAAAGCAAAAGAAGATTGGAAGCAAGCCCAAAATTTCAATTTGGAACATCCAACAGGGGTTGATCTCATTGAAATGGCGCTGACACAAGTTTAAATAAATAATAGTTGAGTTTTGTTGTCCTTATACTGGTTTATGTAAATTAATACCCTAATTGACAAATCTCTTGTGGTTGATGACTGCAAGAGATTTTTTTATGTGATAATATGTGATCAATAGTCCACCGCCGATTCAAATGCATATTTACTCTTTTAATAACTGAAAACTTGCAACTTATGCTAAAATCGTCTACTTACTTTATTTTTAAAAAGGTTTCAGTTTCACGCCTAAACACGTAGTTAAATAATTTTTGTATTCATAAGAGGCTAATAAGCAACAATTAACTTTGACTAAAATCACTGTAGAGTATTGGTGATTAGATAAATAAAATGAGTGTAAGTGTGGATGTGATAAAGAGGGTGAACTTATGGACATTTGATTTTTTTCCAGGGTCAAAATGTCCACAAGTTTTAAACATAATTGATTGTTTTTTAAAAACCAAAATATATTTCATTGATTTTCAGTAATTTTCTATTTTCCTGCCCAAAACCGACCTTCAAGTATTTTGTCCAGAAGTTATCGTTCTCTTGTGGTTGTTTCTCAAAAGTTGATTATTTTAGATAGATCTCTAACTAAAAAATCCCTGATTTATGAAATACTATTATTCTATCCCTGTACTTTTTTTGATAATCTCTTTAAACTCCTGTAATAGAAAAACTCCCAAAGAATTGCTTACGTCCACCAAATGGCGTCCTACTATTGCTAGTCATTTAGCTTTTGTACCTACAAGGTTTCGTAACCAAATGACAACCAGGGATCGTCAAAAACTCATAAAAGTAGCAAAGAGTATTTCGTGGCAATTCAAACCAGGTGGTATTTATGAATGGTTTCGATCTGGAAAAAAACATACAGGGAGTTGGCAATTGAGTAATGACTATAAAACGCTCAAAGTCAAGGAAAAAGCCCGTTATAAAACATTTGATAAAATTTACGAAATCAAGAAAATATCAAGCGCTAAGTTAATTTTAAAACTCACCAACTCTAATATTCAAACTCCTTTAGAGTTAAAACCAATTGATTAAATCTAGCCTGATTTTAGGTGGTCATAAATTGCTTTATGCACTTTTTATCAAATAAAAATATAGGTATACACAATAACCTCTTCTCTCCTTCCGTTTTGTCATGGTTTATAAAACCGTACTCCTGCAGGAGTGCATTATTTCATTTTAATTTTTTTAAAACATGACGTTATCAATTGAACTAGCTTCTTTAGACCGAATCGACGGTCAGGAAGGACGCAGCAAATTATTAGCTACGCAAAGTGCCTTGTATCAGGCCATTAGTCGCCTGAAAGAAGCCATCAAAAGTCAATATCAGGTAAAGCCTGATAGAATGGACTTGCACATGGAGATTACTAAAGAACGCCGTGATCCAGAGTTCCGTGCTAAAGCCGAAAGCATTCATTTGCAAACTGTAGACCTAAGCAATCCCGATAACTGGGGCTTTCTAGGTCGTGCTTTTGTGCTATGGACACCCGAAGTCGCTGGTTATGGGCGTACCCATATTACTGTGGCTTTTTTTGGTAATTTTCCAAAACCTGCTTTGTCTACACTACAAAATTTAGTGACTGAAGTAGCACTGGCTTAATTTGTTGATTAACTAGTATTTGGAACCATGGAGGTTAGGGAGGTTCCATTGCTATATAATGATTAATGAAATAATGGTTTTATCATAAAAAAAGCCGGTACTCAAGAGTACCAGCCATCATTTTTATACTTTCAACTCAATTATTTGTCTTTTGAATCACCCTTCGAACCCGTTTTTTTCTTTGTAGTAGTTTTTGACTTTTCCTTGGCGCGTTCCTCAGCAAGTTTTCTATTAATTTGTAATGAGTCCAGCTTCATACCTTTTTCCATTACTTTACGAATGCCCATCAGGCTTTCATTAAACTCAGTCATTTGCACCAATACTTGTCCCATTTGATCGTTGGCCCCCAAACCTTTCATTCTCAGGTTTTTGCGGAATGTATCCTGTATATCGTTCCAACGTTTGGCATCTTCCTCGTTTAACAGCTCATTCAACGCCTTAAATTTCAACAAGTTCGATTCTGCCCCAGTTGTCAAAGTTTGTGCTTCGTTTTCATAATGTGACATAATCAATGTTTGCAATTCTTCATCCGTCATAATGGGCTGAATCTTCTCTGCAATTTTATTCATATTACGGTATGACCCCTGAAGCTTAAAAGGAGGCTCGGTTCGAAACTCATCGGCCTGGGCCGCAGAACGAATATATTCCAGGTTATTTTTCAGGACATAATCACGCACAATGTAGAGTTTCTTCAATACATTGATGTATTCACTAATTTCATCAGAAGAGTAATTTCCTTCCAAGTCCATTCCTTCCTGATTACCCGTTTCGGCTACCCGCATTAAGGTATAAATATCCTTTTGGCTTCGAGTAGCTAGTTTGTTCATCACTGGGTTTGAGGTGAGCGAATTTTCAATGTAACTCATCTCAAAAGCAGTGGCTGTGCCGCCAATAATATCCCCCAGATTGTAGGTATCGGCCCGGTTGGCCAACATATCCGGAATTTGGAATTTCTCACCTGATTCGGTATACGGGTTACCAGCCATTACCACACACACTTTTCGCCCACGCATGTCATAGGTTTTGGTTTTGCCCTTATACACTCCCTCAATTTTACGCTGCCCGTCACAAAGTGAGATAAACTTTTGCAAAAACTCAGGGTTACAGTGCTGGATATCATCCAAATAAATCATCACATTATCACCCATCTCAAACGCCAGATTCAATTTATTGACTTCTTCGCGAGCACTGGCATTGTTTGCTTCCGAAGGATCCAGCGACGTTACCTGATGACCAATTGCAGGGCCGTTGATCTTCATAAAAATGATTCCCAGACGATTGGCAATGTACTCCATCAAGGTAGTTTTACCATACCCAGGCGGAGAAATCAATAATAACATCCCCATCAAGTCGGTACGTTTGTTTTCACCCACAACCCCTATTTGCTTGGCCAGGTTGTCTCCTATCAATGGCAAGTACACTTCGTCAATCAAACGGTTTCGCACAAATGACGATAACACCCTTGGTTTAAACTCACTCAATCGCAAAGCTTCACGAAAGCTTTCGGTCAAGTCTTTTTTCAGTTGAATGTATTCTAAATAAAACGGCACATTATGTTGTTCAAAATGAGTGAGTTTGAGCATAAAATCATTGTAATTCAGATGATATGTTTTATTAGCAATCATCCCATGATTTCCGTTCATTCCTTCTATATCAATGGTTACCGAAGTGGTAACGACCAACGTCTCATTGTAGGATTCATGAAACAGCAGAGAAGTGGTCTCGTCGATGTATTCATCGGCAAATTCTACGTCTTTCTGGAGTTTTGATTGATGCACAAAAGCATTGACCCAGGTACGAATTAGCTCAAATTGTTCTAGAGGAACCTTGGACAATTGTCGTAATGAATCCTTATACACCGTGAGGCTTTTAGCATCTTTTAGATGAGTCAAAAAACCTTCATGTATTTGGGCAGCTTCTTTACTGATAATAAAATTATCGGAAGCGGTGAGTTCATAGAATAAATATTCTCCCGCTAAGTTGGCAATTTCAGTATCAAACAAATGGGTTTCCTCTAGAAATTCAAGGATACCGACTTGCAAATCGTGAATAAGATCTCCAAATTCTTTAGTATCAGGAAACACCTGCAAAATGACTCCGATGCCTTTGAGCCTATGATTGAGCAATTGCTTTTGCTCTTTGCTCAGGTATTGTTTCCAATAATAAGCTGCACAAGCCCGAGCGGTGGTGGGGTAACGCAGCAATTGGATGTTTTGGTTGAGCATCACCAATGACAACAAAATCCTGGTAGCGTCTTGATCATGCAAACCTTTCACATACCCTTCGCTATAGCGAGGAGCCATAAATTTTTGTACTAACTCGAGTAACCCAGGCTCTTCTAACTTATGTAAATCGGAGATAGCAGGAACTACCATTTTTTCGCCTTCTGCTTCGATGATTTCATTAGAAGTAGAAGTTTGGGTAGCCTCCTGATAAATTTTATATGCCAAATATTCGGCTCGGTATACTTTGTCATTTTCAGAAACCATTTCCTGAGTCCAGGCCTCTTTGGTAGCCAAAAATGCTTCGTTCTCAATTTTTTCAAAGAAGTTGGTACCCGTCAAATGATAGTACATACCATCGGCTTTTTGGATAATGGTCAAGTCCAGGTTTTGTACATTCACTGAGAAATGATGCTGACCAAATTTGATCACATTTTCGCCAGCCACAAACATTTCCTGACGATCCTTGAGCTGACGCACAGCGTCTTCTTTGATGGTTTTCAAGCGACTTTGGATTTCGTCTGCTTTTACCGAATCTTCCAGCTCTACCAGTTTTTTTACAATGTCTCTGGTTTTGTCAATCATCAAATCTGCTGCAAAGTAGCCATTGATTTCATTGACAGTCTCGAAACCTTTAATTCGGTTTTGGATTCCCTTCAAAATACGGTCAGCCGAATTCATCAAAGCAGTGGCACGTTTGTTACGAGCTTCTACCAGCGCCAACTTCTTGGCTTCGAAAGCATTATAAACTTCTTCGCGCTTCTCGGTTAGTTGGCTGATAAACTCATCAAAGTCAGAAAATTTACCTTCTAGCTCTTCTAACTGTACCATCAATTTGGTAAGGTATTCCTCCGCCTTTTCAGGAGTATCAGAAATGTCAAGGTAATTAATCACCCCTTGGTTAATCAGTTTAATTTGAGCATTAAATTCAGCTACTGCCTCTACACTCATCAGGTCTTTGCGCTTGGTTTTGGCAGCAGATTTTACCTGATTTAGGCGAGCATAAATGGTAGAAATATTATCAATGATTTTGGTAGTTTGAGTGGAATCCTCGATCTTCAGATTGCTCACAATGTCGATCAACATTTCCAGTTCTTTTCCTGCTTCATCGATGTTTTTTTCTATATCGGCCACCTCCATTACTTTGGTCACTTCCTCGATGGCTTTACTCTGGTCTTCTACCTTATTTTTATAAAAATCAAGTGCGGTTTCTTTAAGTAAATGCTTGACAGTCTTCTCCGAAACGTGCTGAGTCCGTTCCTCTAAAACTTGCTCAAACTCTTCTACCAAGGCTATATTGGTGTACCGCAAATCTTTGAGCGAAATGGCTTCTCCTCTCAAACCTCGCAATTCGGCCAGCAACTTCACGAACTCATCGATGTCACGAAACCTGGATTGCTTCACCTTATCCTTGATTTCTTCTACTTTTTGGGCTACCAGATTTATTTGTTCCTGGGTGTTTTTCTTTACCCTTTGTACCTTTTCAAACTCATCGATGGCTGCCGAGGCAGTATCTCGCACATCTTTGATGGGTTTGTCGATATTGAATGCCTCAGCATTGTTTAACCAATAATAGGCATCTACAATATCGGTGGTACGCTTTACCAGTTCCATGTAAAGCGTGGTATAAATATCTTCCTTATGAATAAGGTTGAGTACCTCGGTCATTTCGGCCATTGATCGTACAATGGACTTATTGCCTACTTTAAACAAGAAATTATCGGTAGATACTGGCGGAATGTAATCAGGGCCTACATAAGGGGTTTGCCAAATTTGAATTACATGACTTTTGCTTGGCTCTGATTCATCTTTGAAATAGATCATCTCCCCTTCCTCAAACAAAGAATAGCCATCACAAATAATAGGGCTTTCTACTTTTTGAGCAATAATATTGTAAGACAACAGCACATAAGAGCCTGCATCATCGTTATGAAATACATACAAAAAATCTTCGCCATTAGGGGCAGGAATTTGCTTCTCAAACTTGAGGCTTTCAGATACGTTATCAAAAACCTTTAACTCTCCTGATTGCAAATAATAACCATTAGAAAAAACGAGCCCTTGGTTATCAGGCAATAAAATACATGCCTCTTCTATTTTGTCAATGCGTACTACTTGATGTAGTTTTTCATTGAACACCAAATAGCGAAATTTTTCTTCAAGATAAGGGCGAATTTTCAATAAAATAAGATTACCCAACTCTGCATAAAAAATCTCAGCATCATTCAGGGTTTGATCTTTTCGTTCAACTTCCTCGGCATAGATTCCTTCTCCAGTTTCAGTGTTATCTTCTACTTTTACTGTTAAGTCTCCCCCAACGGTTTCTACAAATACTCGGTCTTTGATAGAAATATGTGGGTGTTGCCCTTCGCGGTGGTATTCAGAGCCAGTACGTTCCCAATCGAACTGCTGTTGAGGAGGATAAGTAAATTCATGGGCACTGCGATCATCTACATAGGTAAGTTTTTCGTCATTGATAATCCATTTAAATACTTTAATGTCTTTGCTGGATTGCCCAATTTGAAATACCATATATAAATGCCCCCGAATAACAGCAAAGCGCATAAATACAGTATCTCTATAGTATTTGTACATCTCATCAAAGCGCTCCTGAAAATCTTTGCTCTCAATCAACTTTAGAGGCTCGGCATGAAAGGCATGCGCCTTATTATCGTAACGATAAATACTGAAAACATCCTTCATCTCGGTACGAGACTTCATGCGAATGTTTACATTGTAGCCAAATATAAAATAAGATCCTATGGGAGCTACATCGCGAGGAATGCAGTTATTTTCGGTAGTAATTCGGTTGGTGGCAATCAGGGTTTGTTCTATGGTTCCAAACACCTCCTTGCGGGCATCATTCAGTTTATTAAGGCGTTCCTGTAAGTCACGGCCCTGATTATCAAGACGCTGCCTGATAATCTCATAAGCCCCTCCTTCCAGCTTTGTTTCTTGATTAGTAGCTTCCGGGTTTTCGTTTGTTAGGTTTTCTGCTACGTCTGCCATAGTGTATTTTTACAAATTTTGGGTAGTAAAACCTGTCAGGCTTTTATAGCCTGACAGGTAAAATGAGGTTTAAATTTCAGACGGGAATTAGGAGAAGCCTTACAAAAGCTTGCTGGCTTTTTCGTCAGCCAAGCCTACTTTTTTGGCCATATCCAACAATGTAGTGAGCATTTTTTGAGTATTCACGTTCTCGGTCAATCCAGACATTTTCAGAATCAAAGCCGAAATACTCAAATCTTTGACATCTTGTGCACTTATTTTAAACTCGGACACAAAGTCACGCAACTTACCAATAAAAGAAGCACCTTCGCCATTCAATAAAGCTCCTTTCAATTCGCTTAAAGTTTGGCTTCCATTCACGAAAGTATCAAGGGTTTTACCACGACGAATTACGTTCATAATATTTTCGTAGAACATAGTCTCACCACCCACGATATCAATCTTACTATTCTTGAATGCTTCGGCAAGCGCAGTAGCTTGGGCTTCGGCCACCGCTTTTTGGATTTCGATACTGGCCAATTCCACTTTGGTATCTTTTTCTAACTTCAAACGGAACTCTTCAAACTCTTTGCCTATGCCCTCCATTTTCTTGAGTGCATCAGCCTTAGCAGCGGTTTGTTTGGCATCAATCAAGGCCTTAGCTTCCATAGTTTCGGCTTCGGCCAATCCTTGTTTGCGAATAGCTTCAGCTTTGGCTTCGGCCACTTCGGCTTCTACCAACCCTTTGGCTTTTTCAGCATCTGCTTTAGCTCTCAATACTTCAGCCTCTGCTTCACCAGTTTTCTTCAAAGCTTCGGCTTTTGCTTCTTCTATTTGTGCCTCAGCGATACCCGCTTTCTTACGTGCTTCGGCTTTGGCTTCTTCCACTTCTGCTTCAGCTAATCCTTGAGCTTTTGCAGCTTCGGCCATTGCCATTTTTTGCTTCTTCTCAGACTCAGACTTAATCTCTAATACTTTGGATTCAGCAACTCCTTGCTCTTCTAACAAACGGGCTTCAATTTTTCCCTTCTCTTCGTAAGCGGCATTTTCAGCGGCCTTTTGAGCTTCAATCCCTTTGGCTTCTGCCAGAGATTTTTTCTCAATGATGTTGGCCTCAGCCGTACCTTGATCTTCTAATGCTTGAGCTTTGGCTTCCATTACGCGGGCTTCGGCTAATCCAAGTGAGGCTGATTCTTCTGCTTGGGCATCAGCCATTAACTTCTTAGCTTCTGCATCTTGTTTGGTTACTTTCAAACGAGTCTGAGCTTCAATCTCACTTTGTTGCGCTTTTAGTTCAGAAGCCTTTTGAGCCGCTTCAGCTGCTTTTATTTGCTCTACCAATGCTACTTCAGCCTCATTTTCACGCTCTTTCATCGCCACTTGGTTTCTACGATCTACATCAGCATGAGCTTTGGTATCTTTTATTTTCTCTTCTTCTTTTACCGTTTCTACCTCTACCTCTACTCTTTGGCGAATCAGTTCCTGAATTTCTTTACGCTCTCTTTCTAAGATCTTTTCTTTCTCTATCTGAGCTTTTTCTACTTCTTCTAAACGCTTATTCTCTGATAGCTCCTGCTGCTTCTTTACATCCTCTATCTCTTTCACCTCTTCTTTTTCTCGTAGCTTCTGTACCTTCATAAGTTCCCGTGCATTGTTCTCCTCTTTCATTTGAGTAGCCAGTACAGTATTTTGCTGCTCATCCATATTCTTACGCTGCATCTCCTCCTTCACCTTTACTCGCTCGTGTTCTTCACGGTCTTGCTTGGTAGAAATTTTGGTTTTTTGTTCTGCTTCTTTAATGGCAATCTGCTCTGCATAGAACAACTCTTTCTCTCTAATGTCTGCTTCTTGTTGTCCTAATTCTGCTCTTAACTCATTTTCTTTCTTTTGAGTAGTTTTCTTCTTTTCAGCAGTGATGGTTGTAATTTTCTCAATACCTTCTGCATCCAAAATATTATCTGGATTAAGATTATCTATGGAAGTTTGCTCTAAATAATCAATAGAGGCATTATCTAGAAAATACCCATTCAAATCCTTACCAATTTCTTCCAGCATTGCTGATTTAAAGCCATTACGATTATCGTATAACTCTACAAAGTCAAACTTTTTCCCAACCGTTTTCAATGCTTCCGAAAACTTCGGCTCAAACAAGTTCTGTAACAGATCTACATCTGACGCTCGTGCACACCCAATAGATTTCGCCACATTTTTTACATCTTCATCTTTATGAGTTACCCGAATAAAAAACACTACTTTAATATCTGCCCGAAGGTTATCTTTACAAATTAGTCCATCCTTACCAGTACGGCTAATGGTAAAACTCTTCAAAGAGATATCCATTACTTCCAACTTATGGAAAATTGGAAACACAAGTAGTTTATTAAAACTCACGGTTAAGCCTCCTACCCCGGTTCTCACCAAGGCTTTACCTTGAGTAGCCTTTTTGAAAAACCTGGCAAACATTACCAGAATTCCGAAAATAATAACGGCTACAATAATAGCAATTGCTACTCCTAATGATAATCCAAACATATAAAAACGGTTTTCGTTGTGTTATTAGGTTAATTAATTTATTAAAAATCACTTGGTTAAGTGTTAGAATACAAGAAGTTTCAATGATTGAAAGGTTCTATTAAATAAGTTCCTTTTTCATCTTCATAAAATATGACCAGAGCTTCAGCATTTTTGTCAATATAATTACCAGATGTTGCTTTGGCAATAATTTTTAAGGGTACACCATCTCTACTTTTTACTTCTACATACCCTACTTGTTCTTCAGTAATATCCATTACAGCAGAACATTTTTTACCTACGACATCTTGGGAATCTTTGAATTCATTATCATCAGCCTTAATTGCGCTATAGAAAAGCTGGAAGAACCCAGAGGTTACTAAAAAAATAATGGCTAAAAAAACAGCTTTTCCTAACATTTGATCACTAACAAAATTTTTAAATATAATCGTGCCCTGTATCTTAATTATTACAGCGCTTCTAAAGCTTCATTTGTTCACATCAATGATCAAATGGCTCTATTAAATAGTAATCACTTTCTTCTTCATGATGAACAACAAGTGCTTTGTCTCCACTATTCAAAGTATTACCTTCTGTAGCCTTCACCCTAATCATAAGCGAGGCTCCTTTTTCACTGACTACTTCAGCTTGCCCCATCATGGTTTCGGTAACTTTCATGTTAGTAATGCACATTTTGCCTACTATATCTTTGGAATCTTTGAATTCATTTTCTTCATCCTTAAAAGCACCTTTTAAAGGATGAGTTAATATTTTAGCGACAAACAAACCAACTGTAAGGTTTACAGGGAATAAAAGAAGTGAGAAAGTAGTAGCACTCATTCCAAAGTAAGGTGGATTACCTTGTGTACCAAGATAGTGATTACTCATCAATGATATTGTCCACATGGTGAGGATAGCTACACTCATCACAATCATAAAAGGTACTTTGCCAATATTGAAAAAGCTCAAGGTAGTAATAAACCAACCCGCACCTCCTGAACTTACTCCAGTATCAGCATCAACATCTGCGTCTACATCGACATCAGCATCTACGTCTACGTCCACATCGACATCAACATCTACGTCCACATCAGCATCAACATCAAAATCTAAGGAATTGGTATCAAAAACTCCAATAATCACAGTAAACCAATACAAGAGTACAAACAATAGTAGTGTTGTATAGGCTATGTTAGGTGATGAAAATGCGGCATCGATTAACTCTTTCATAATTGTGTAGATATAGTTATCCAATATTACATAATTTCTGGATTATGTAATTCATGTAGATGCAAAAATTTTACTCAAATCTTCTAATGAAAGGAACAGGGTGTCTCTTTTTGGGCGAGATTTGATCACTTAGTTTAAGTAAACATATATTGTATATGTTAGTAATATTTACTTAAAATGAAGTGAAAAGGTTACAATATTTGAGATACTTTAAATATATAGAGAAGACAACTCACTAGTAATTAGTGAGATATTGATTGAAATTTTTTATACTTTTCTGCACAAAAACCTACAAGTTTATTCTTCGTTTT
Source organism: marine bacterium AO1-C (assembly GCA_001890965.1). Taxonomy (GTDB): domain Bacteria; phylum Bacteroidota; class Bacteroidia; order Cytophagales; family Microscillaceae; genus Microscilla. Next base: position 249,607 of record MLAY01000014.1, read on the forward strand.
CGGAAGGGAGTTCATCGCTTCGGTGTGCATCGAGAAGTTTACGTTGATAACGGATTTTAATGCTCTTTTCTTCCAGCTCTAGTTGCGTCTTAAGCGCCAACTTTTTTTGTCTGATTTCTTCTATCTGTTTCTCCAGTCTTTTTTTAATATCATTTGAAGCTTCAGCACTTTGTTTTACTTCCAAATAAACTATTCTTTCGTCTAGTGCTACCTGCTCTTCCAAGAAACGGATGTTGGCTTGAAAGAGCGCTTCTTCTTCATCTTTTTGATTTTTGAATATCAGTTCTTGCTCGTTTAACTGCATTTGGGTTTCTGTAATTTCTCTTTGCAGGCGTGCTTCTTGTTCGTTGTTTTCTTTTACGATGGTAGAAAGCTTTTTAGCATGTAATCGAATACCCTCTGCATCCAATATATTATTAGGATCGAGCGATGCGCTATTCACCAGGCTTATATGAGTAATCTTAAAACTTTCCAGTATGAAGCCTTGTAAATCTACCCCAATCGCATTAAGTATATAATGCTGGTATTCTTCCCGATTTTTAACAATATCCTCGTAATCAAATTCTTTAGTAACCGTTTTTATGGCTTCATGAAACCTTACTAAAAAAAGATCGTGCATTAAGGACGCATCCCCAGCCCGTTCACAGCCTATGCTTTGTGCTACTTTTGCAACATCCTCTTCTCGATGATTTACCCTCATAAAAACATCTACCATAAAGTTTATACGCAGATTGTTTCTGCAAATCACTCCCTCTTTACCCAAATGATTCAAGGAGAAACGCTTCAAGCGAATGTCAAGGTATTCTAATTTATGTACTATTGGAAAAACCATTACTCTGGTAAAGGAAACACGTAGGCCTCCCTCGCCCAATCGCACCAATGCAAAGCCTGATGGAGCGATTTTATAAAACCTTGAGTACAAGACTACAGCACCTAGAACTAGAAATAATGATACTACAATAAACATGATAATTATTTGATCCATGGCAACGAGCTTTTATTACTTTTAATCATTATCTGAGTTTTTATCCTTTGCTTCCTTTTCTTTCAGCAACTGTTCTAATCTTTCCCTTTCTTGTTGTGCTTTCGCTCTGATCGCTTCTATTTTTTGATCAATATCTGTATCAAGTGAACTCAGTTTACCTGATGCTCGGTCTTGCGTTACCTCCTGTTCGGCTGCCAAACGCGTAATTTCTAGCCTTCGCTCAAGCTCCACCTTTTTGGTTTCAAGTTCAAGCCGATACCTCACTGTATTGGCTTCTTGTTCTACTCTTGCTACTTCCTCTGCTAGTTTTAATTTATCATGTGCAGTTATTAATTGATTTTCGAGAGTCAATCTATTCACTTTACCTTTCCCTACTTGCTCTAGGAAATCATCTTCATTGTAAAAATCCAGGGAGGTTTGTTCTAAATAATCTATGGCGATGTCTTCTAATCTAAAACCCGATAAGTCTCGGCCTATGGTTTGTATTATATGATCTACAAATTGTTCTCGCTCATCATAAAGTTGTCTATACTCAAAATGACTCACCACAGTACGAATAGCAAACGCTACCTGGGGCAAAAAGTAATCTGCTAGATACTCTTTGTTATCTAGCTGATGTACATCAAATACATGGGCAATTGTGGTTATATCTAGAGGATCATTACTAACTTTTATAAAAACTGCGGCTTTGATATCGGCTTTGATATAATCTTTACACAATACTGCATTTGCCTCTGTAAGCTCTACAGTCAAGCTTTTCAAAGATAGGTCAACGACCTCTAATTGGTGTAAAACAGGATATACGGTCATTTTATCCATACTTACTTTCATACCACCAGCCCCTTGTCTTACCAGGGCTTTTCCAGATTGAGCTTTCTTTAAAAAAAACATTACAAATTGTTTTTTACGACTTATAGAAACATAGAACAGATTTTTTCGTTTGCATCAAAGTTAAATATTACCACCCTAATCACTCCACATATTATGAGGAATGGTACCAAAATAAATACGCATTTTTAACTTCATCTTTTCCTGACATGCTTTATTAAAAAAACTTGCCGTAGCGCTGCTATGATTCGTTTTTTGCCTTGTCTGACAGAAAAATATATTGTTAAACTATAGCACTTTATTTTTACACCATTCCGAAGCGCTCTGTTCATTTGAAAAAAAAGATAAAATTTCTTGAACTGAGATGCAAATTTAACAACAAAACTGTCGCACCAGCAGACCTCGTTTCGTTGTGTTTGGGAAGTATCATGTATATACTTCAATACCATAAACCACCATCTATTTAAACAAGATTTTTATGTCAGTCAAAAATTCACTATTGACGATTCGCCTTTGGATTATGATTGTTTCTTTAGGAGGAATCATCAGCGCCTGCAACCTTAATAATGCCCAGGATATAACGCTTGATTGGGAACCTGAAATTTTCGCTCCATTGATTAAAGGTGATTTAGGAGTTCTACAACAGCCCAATATTCAAAATGTTGATTTTTCAATTGCAGTACCAGCCAGTTCTCTTGGTTTGGATATTTATTCAGGCATAGTACCCATAGTACCTGCTTTTGGTCCTATAGATACCATTCAACGAGACTACACGGTTACTGATAGTACCAATAATATTGTTTTTGAATCAGTGGAAATTGATACAGTCACTGCCAATGTATCATTTACAAATCCTTTTCCAGTGGCTTTATCTGCTGGAATGCGTATTATTTTTCGCAACCAAGGAGCCACTACTAACTTGATTACCCATGTGACTACTCGTGATGTGGGTCCTAATGAGACTTACAGTTTTCAGGAGCAAGCTCTAAACCTTACTTTGAATGCCAGCCTCGAAATTGCTTTGGAAAATGTTCAATCACCTGGTGGGACTAATTTAGATTTTAATAATCTCAGTGATTTAACGATCAATATTAGCCTGCAGATATCCCCTGTCAATGCCATTGTGTTTGCACCTAATGTATCGGCTAGTTTCGAAACCACTGATAACTTCGATTTAGGCCTGGGTGATGAAGCAGAAAATCTGGAAGGTAACCTCATTTTGAAACACAACAACCAAACTCCAGTGAATTTGAGTGTACAGGCTTATTTCCTGGCTGATGACCAGACCACAGTTATTGATTCATTGTTTCAAGTCCCCTCTCCAATTAGTGCAGGAGATACTGCCACAGTTACGGTAAGCTCTACCTCTTTATTGAACAGTTTGCGTAACGCTAAATTCATTCGCTTTAACACTGGCTTTAATACTAATGGATTTACCAATAGCGTGCGTATTGACGGCTCTACTCAGTATGACTTTCAGATTATTGCAGATGTGAAAGTAAAGCTTAAAAACTAGACAATCCTACTTATCTATTTTGGCAATATTGATACAATAACTTTTTATTATGTTAAGATTTAAATCATTCATATTACTATATATATGCTTATACAGTTTTGGAGCAAGGGCACAAAACAACCCAGCGGTTACTTATGGTAGCCACTTTAATTTACAAGGTGCTCGTTATTTGCCTAGTAAATTGGGTGAAGGATATGAGCGTGTGACGATTAATTTAGGGAATACATATGCCTGGTTTGGTAACAATCTTACCAATGCTGCAGAAATAGAAGAACTCTTTACCAGCAATCTTACTTCCGAACAGGTAAACCAACGCATTGAAGACAAATTAGGTGAGCTTAATAGAGTAAATAGAGTGGGGTTTGGGTTTTATGTACAACCAGTAGGGGTTGCTATCAAATTTGTCAAGCAAAAACACCGCTACAGTATGCGAAACCCTACTGAACTCTGCCAACCAGAAGACATTAATCAAGAGCGATTTACGGTATCTTTTGATGTAAATGAAAGGGTTGAAGGGAACTTGTTTTTATCTAAAAATATTGCACAGTTTGCCTGGAAAGGAAATAAACAGTTTGCTGGGCAAACGGTAGATTTGGGTAATTTTGGTGGCAATGGATTCTGGCAAAGAGAGTTTGCCATTGGATTTGCCGCCCCTATTCCTATTCGCAAGCAAAAAATTGGTTTTAATAAAAAGAAATTAGGGCCTAAACCTATCAAACTACGAGTGGGAGGTCGTATTAAGGTCATTCAGGGAATGTTTGCTTTTCGTACTTCCAGATTTTCGGGTAATATTACTACTGCTGCCGATGGTAGCAGCATAGGGTTTGACGTAGACTATCGCTTGAATGCAGCCGTGCCTTATGATCGCTTGAATGCTAATAACGAGCCCGTATTGGATGCCAATGACCCCGCAAGCCCGCTCACAGTAAGGGGACGTGGTTTGGGTATTGACGTAGGCGCAACTGTTACGCTTGATGAAAAGATATCACTTTCGGCCAGTTTGTTAGACATTGGTTTGGTAAGGTACAGCAATCAAGTACTCAACTATTCAGTGCAAGACAACTTTACTTTTGAGGGCATTCCCTTTACCCTGGGATTAGGTAATAATAATTTAGGAGATAGTACCCAATCTTTTGTAGATTCATTGACTACTCGATTTACCCCCAATCCTTCTCAGGAAGCTTTTAATGTACCTTTGCCTATGCGGGTAGCTTTGCAATTTGCCTATAGAATACCTGCGAGGGATTGGAAAGGCCGTGTTTTTGACTTGCACCAGTTCTTTGCTACCTATACCCAAGGCATTACCGAGTTGGGAACCGCTACACTACGACCTAGTGTTCAATTGGGGTATAACCTCAACCTTTTTACTATTGCCAATTTTGGGCTGGCCACTAGTTTTGGAGGACATAACGCCTTTGCTATGACAGGCTATTTTTCTCTGCGAGCCGGGCCAATTCGCATAGGAGTAGGTTCCAATGCTTTGACTTATCTGGTAAGTAAGGAAAATACTACAGGAGCAGATATCGCTTTCAACTTTGGTATTGCCTGGTAATGGCTTTTAAATATTTATCTGAAGTGATAGTTCCGCTCCATACAACATAGTTCGGTCCAAATCTATGGCATGCTGTTGTAAGAGAGTGTCTACGCTTTTCTCTAACTTATTATCAAATATCAATTGTTGATTTGCAAACACTTTGACAGGTTTGTTAAAATCAAAATGCTCAGGGGAACAAAGTAGTCTTATTGACTTTACATTTTGAGTCATAAGATGTACTTCGTTTCCCGATTTTTGGGCAATAACTCTCCCTGACATTCTCTGATGATCAAATAATTGACGATCTATATCCAAAATCGTATTTACATCTGGAATCCTTTGAACTTCTTCTACTGCGTCGGTTAATTCATCTATGCACAGCCAATGAATACGCTGGTGTTTTTGGGTAGTTTCGGTTTCCCAATACAACTGGTTAGGCAAGGGATTGCGCACTTGTTTGTTTACAAACCTGATCACCTTACTCTTCATTTTTGGAAACCAGTCCATATTGTGGGCAGCTCCCTTCACCATTTGAAAATCCATTTTAACCTTGGCTTTTCGCAAAAGCTCTATAAACGGTAAAACAATACGTGGTGGAAACACTTCATCTTTTTCACCATTCATAATCAAGAAAGGACGATTAGTAAAATTAGAAGCGTACATTTGTCGGCTACTCAAAGCATTAAGTCCTGCAATATTGGCCAGGTAGGGAAAAAAACTTGCCCAAGGGGTAGGTTGCGCATTGGCTACATAATATGCCCCTGTCCCCCCATCTGACATTCCAGCCAAGTGTACTCGGTTTTCATCAATGTTATAGTGTTGTTTGAGCCTAACCAAAATATGGTGTAGGTTTTCTAATTGGCTCTCTGCCCACCACATAGATTCATTCCAGCCCGCAGGGTATACTGATATATAATCGCGCTTTTGGTAAGTAGCTGCTTCTCGGTCAATGATTTTGTCAATGTATCCGCGAGGTTTTTTGGTGCTTACCAATCCATGCCAAAACACTTTGACTAAGTACTTTTTGTTGGGGGTATAATTGTAGGGAATAAATACCAAACAAAGGTGTGGCTTACCCACCTGTTCATTTTCCAGTTCCCATTCCATGAAACCACGTGGAACATTTGTGAGATAGGTTCGTCCTTTTTTGAGTTTTTGATAAGTTGTATCAAAATCTGGAGCCAAAGCAGCTATTTGGGTAGCCATTTGGAGCCTTTCGGCCAATGAAGAAGCATTCCATAAGCGGGCAAACATTTCAAGGTAATTTTTGATTGATGTTGTTCAACTTACTAAAAATCAATGGATAATAAAAATATTTCACCAACTGCCCTACTTTGCTATTCTCCAACAAAAAACCTCTAAGAAAAGGTTTTCTCAGAGGCTGTGAGATTCCTGCAATTTGGGAGTATGTTTAAAAATTAGTTTTTCTAACTGATTTCAAAGGTGAAACAGCGCTTATCATTCAATGGAATTGAATGAACGGTTCATCATTTTAAGCGCTGATAAGGCTTATTTCTTAGTAGTGCTATCTTGTTTTTCGGTGGATGTTTTTTCGGTGAATGGTAACATCGCAAAACTCAAACTTTGTTCACCTTGAGTAAGCTTCCATACAAGTTTTTCAGCAGATAATTCTTCTAACACTCTAATATCGGCTTTGTCTACTCCTGTTTCACGAATGGTTAGTATTTTATAATCTGCACTCAACGACCAGGTACCCTTCACCTCTAGACCAGCCGGGCTTTTGCCCGCATAAGTGCCATCTAAGTTAAATTGATAAAAGGCATTTTCGGCCATAGTAGCAAGCCCTTTCTTTTGTTCTTCGGTCATTTGGCTACGATTTTCGGCAGGCATGTTGGCTACTAAAGCGTCTACAAATGATTGGGCATCATACCCCCACTTTTGACACAGGAAGTCTTTGGGCGTTTTTGGGCGAGGAGGTGTTTGTTTGGCGGTTTTACTAGTATCATTGGTTGTGTTTGTATCGTTTTTTGTAGAATCACCTGTATTTTCATTTTTAGTATTACCACCACAAGCTATCATAAATGCACAAAGGGTGGCAATCAATAATCTATTGTATAATTTTATCATTGCGTATAATTTTAGATTTGAATGAGTAAAGGTACAGTGCATTCATCAGATTTAAAGCCTACTTTGTAAAATTTAGGCATAAAAAAACCTTTCAGGAAGTCGTTCCTGAAAGGCTTATGTTGATCAGTGATCAAAGATGGAGATTACTTCTTCTCTTCAGTTTTTTCGCCTTCTTTCTTCTCACCCTCTTTAGTTTCACCTTCTTTTTTCTCACCTTCTTTGGTTTCAGTAGTACCTTCAGTAGACTCACCAGCGAAAACTTTCATAACAAGTGTTCTAGTTTTGTCACCTACTTTCATCTCACCTACCATTTTATCAGCAGTAAGCTCTTTTACAACGATTACGTCTTCTTTCTCTTGTCCTTCTGCTTTGGTAGTTAAAGTTTTACCATCTTCGCTCAAAGTCCAGGTGCCTTTTTCTTCCTTACCTTTAGCATCAGTGTTGATGTAAGTTCCATCAGCTTTAAACTCCATAGTCTCCTTCGCCATTTCTTTCTTCATTTCCTCTTTAGACTCATCAGTCATGGCTTTCTTTTCTTCTTCCGTTGCAGTCTCCATCATAGCTGCTAAAATAGCATCTGCATCAAAGCTCCACTTTTGAGCAAGCATATCCTTAGGAGCTTTAGTCTCAGAAGAAGTAGTTTCTTCGTTCTTCTTCTCGGTGTTGTCAGTGTTAGCAGTTTCTGTAGTAGAAGCAGAGTCAGTTGCTGTTCCTTCAGTGTTTTCAGTTTTGGCGCCACCACCACATGCAGTCATAAAAGCAAAAACTGCGATTATTAGAAGTCCATTCAAAAATCTCATGATTCCGTGTAGTTTTGATTTGATAAAATGATTAAACAAAATAAATCGGGTAAAGGTAATCACATGTCTTGAGAATCATAGCCAATTTAAGGTTAAATTATCTTGCTTTCCTGACGCCCAAAACAACCATAATTGTAATAATTTGTTAATCCATTACAATAGTTATGGGAATACCCTTGTGCATAATAAATTCTGTGCGAAAAAGTAACCCAATGATTTATACATTTTTTTAAATTAATGCTTATGAAACTCATTACCAGGAGCTTATGCTTTATATTTTTTTTAACCACCTCCCTTTCTCAAGCCCAAGATCGCATTACTGGGTATAACTTTGCCACCCGATCGGAGGTCATCGCTCAAAACGGTATTGCCGCTACCAGTCATCCATTGGCTACCCAGGTAGCATTAGACGTTCTCAAAAAAGGAGGCACTGCTATAGACGCGGCTATTGCAGCCAATGCCACTCTAGGCTTGATGGAACCTACTGGCTCGGGTATAGGAGGTGATTTGTTTGCTATTGTGTGGGATGCCAAAACCAAGCAACTGTACGGACTAAACGCCAGTGGTCGCTCTCCTAAAGCACTAAAACTGGCTTATTTTACCCAAAAAGGAATGAAAAAAATACCCTCTCATGGCCCATTACCCGTGAGCGTACCTGGAGCGGTAGACGGTTGGTTTAGCCTACATAAAAAATTTGGCAAGCTAAAAATGACTCAGATTCTAAAGCCTGCCATCCAATATGCAGAACAGGGATTTCCAGTAACTGAACTGATTTCCTATTATATGAATCGCTCTATTCCTTTCTTTATGCGTAAGGGGTTTCCAAATGTAAAAGAAACTTATACGATCAATGGTAAAGCTCCTCAAAAAGGGCAAATCTTCAAAAACCCAGGTTTGGCCAATACTTATAAGATAATAGCCAACAAGGGGCGAGATGGTTTTTATAAAGGAAAAGTAGCCAAAACCATTGCTGATTTCATTAAATCACAAGGAGGATTTCTGTCTTATGAAGATTTAGCCAATCATCAATCAGAGTGGGTAAAACCCGTATCTACCAATTATAGAGGATACGATGTATGGGAATTGCCTCCTAACGGGCAAGGGATTGCAGCTTTGCAAATGCTCAACATTCTTGAAGGCTATGACTTTAGCAAAATCCCTTTTGGTAGTGCCGAGCATATTCATTTAGTTACTGAAGCCAAAAAGTTGGTATTTGAAGATCGCGCCAAGTATTATGCAGATATGCAGTTTAGCCAGGTTCCGGTAGATAAATTGATTTCTAAGGCTTACGCCAATGAGCGTCGCAAGCTTATCAACCATAAACGAGCCAGCGCCAATTTCCAGGCAGGAGCCATTAGCAAAGGAGAAACTATTTATATGACAGTAGCCGACAAAGATGGTAATATGATTTCGCTCATCCAGAGTAATTATCGAGGGATGGGTTCGGGCATGGTACCTCCAGGTTTGGGTTTTATGCTACAGGATCGGGGAGAGTTGTTCTCGTTGGTAAAAGGTCAGGCTAATACTTATGCTCCAGGAAAACGTCCATTCCATACAATCATTCCAGCATTTGTTACTAAAAATGGACAACCTTTTATGAGCTTTGGGGTAATGGGAGGAGATTTTCAGCCACAAGGCCATACCCAAATTATTATGAATATGATTGATTTTGGCATGAACCTTCAGGAAGCAGGTGATGCTCCAAGAATGGATCATACCGGATCGGCTACTCCTACTGGATTCCCTAATCAAGGGGCTGGTCTCATTCGTTTGGAAAGCGGCATTAGCTACCAGACCATTCGTGAATTAATGGCTAAAGGCCACAAGGTAGGTTTTGCGCGCGGGATTTATGGCGGATATCAGGCCATTATGTATGATGCCAAAAACAAGGTATATTATGGTGCCTCCGAATCGCGTAAAGATGGGATGGCCGCGGGGTATTAAGTAGCATAAGGCTTATTTAATTATTTCGCTCTGCTTATGGCTGTATTGTTATATTGTTGCGCAAAGTATCGCCTCATAATATAATGGTGCAGCCATTTAACATTTTTTAAACAGGTGCCTTCAGCATTGTCAAATCTTATTGCTGTTTACCCCAAACATAATTTTAGGATTTTACGCAAAAAAATACTTATGTTTGGAGTTCATCAATCAATCTTACCGAATCAATTATGAAACGACCCCTCAAAAAAGGCGTAAGCGGAACAGGCGAAACCCGCAAAGTTCAAGAATTCCTCAAAGCATTAGGGTTTTACAAAGGCAAAATTGACGATGATTTTGGCCCAAAGACCGAAGCCTCTGTAAAAGCATTTCAGGAGAAACAGTTTGTTACTGGTATTGTCAATGAACTTACCTATGATGCACTCGAAGATGCTTTTGCCGAAAAAAATCCCCCTCCTACTCCCCTTTCTATCAAAGAAAAACAAACTTTCCTCAAAGCCAAAGGGTATTATTTGGGTGCGGTAGATGGCATGTATGGGCCTGCGAGTCGTAAGGCCGAAAAAGATTTCAAGCTGGCAGAGGGCTTAGATGCCCGCACCAATTTAAGAGCTGCTTTGGTAAAACCAGATTACGAAGGTGTTGTGAGTAACTTCCTTCGTTTAGGGCAGTACTACAACTCGGTATATCCTAAAAAACAAATTGTAATACACCATACAGCAGGTGGTCCCTCGGCCATTGCTACCAAAAACTGGTGGGATAGTAATCCTCAACGAGTAGCCACTGATTTTATAATTGATCAAAATGGTAATGTAATTCGTGCATTTCCCAAGGGTTATTGGGCCTGGCATATTGGATTGGGGCGTCCTGATTTAGATTCACGCGCTATTGGTATTGAGGTTTGTAACTATGGATACCTCACCAAACAAGGCACCATCTTCCGCAATGCCTATGGTGGTGTGGTTAACAATGTGTTTACCCTATCGGAACCTTATCGTGGCCATATTTATTTTGAAAACTATACTGATGCTCAGTTTATTGCACTGGAGAAATTGGTAAAGGCTCTTATTGGAGAATATGATATTCCGGTAAACAAGTCTACTTTTAAAACTGGACAAGGAGGCATTTTTGAACTAATGCCTGAAGCTGCTCAAGGAGAAGCAGGTATTTATGCCCACGGAGCATACCTATACGGTAAAACTGACATGTACCCCCACCCTAAGTTGTTATCAATGTTGAATAATTTATAACATAAAAAAACACCGAGTATCAATCTGTTTGGATTGTTACTTGGTGTAGTTTTTCTAAAAATTAGCAATACCTCGCTAGAGGCTGCCTTTGTTTAAGGGGATGTATGCCTGATGGTGTTCGTTTTATAATAGCTTTCTGTATAATTATTATTTGTGGGTAACTTTTTCTTTACCACAATACGTTTTCTTCTTTTGCGTCTGGATTGCCCAGATTCATCGTCCATAGACGAATGATAGTTAGTTAAATTATCATTTACAGAATGCTGAAAATCAGGGTACTCCTTGTGGTCGTCAAACAGGTGTTTGCGGCGTTTCTTCTCTTTCCGCACAAAATGATAAGCTATAATGCTGCTGATTGTATTAGCATAGTATTCTGGAAAATTGATTAAAGGTATTTCGTTTCCATTGAGAACTTGAGTTCTTTTAGGTAAAACGCGGTTACTTCGATTTTTCCAAACATGCAATGCCGTACCATCAATTTTCCTCACATCTCGCCACACAAAGTCGGTGATACGTTTTCGTCTGATGATGTCTAATGCTGTAGGCATAAAATGATTTGTTTTGATATGTTTATCTTTCCGAAAGAATCAGGGTTGAATTCCTGTTCTCTTCCATAGCTAAAAAAACTGGGTTAATTGCTAGTATTATAGTGATTGTACTTGTGATTAGGTTGTATATAAAGAAGTACAAATCAACTTGCCAAAGCTTGATTTTAAATCAATAATTTCAAATAACAATAAATTATAAATGCAAGATAGGACTTTCGAGGTATTTTAGCAAGCCTTATACGAACCTTTCTATAGTTTGTTTCAAATTTTATCTCTTTTTTTGAAAAAAGTTAAAAAATTTTGGGCGGGCGCCCTTTTTACAAACTTATTTCTACTCTAACGCTCTAGTTACGCAAATCTTGTGTTGTTTCTAACTTGAGTTATGAAAAAATAGCAACTTAGATTCTTTTGTTTATCTTTGCCGCAAACAATTCTCTCATTTAGAGCACATCATATTAAATCTACATTCTGTTAGAAACGACAATGTTAAGTTATATTAATTGGACTGCCTCCCCTGAAATTTTTTCTATTGGCCCACTCACCATTCGCTGGTATGGATTATTATTTGCCTCTGGTTTTTTGGTAGGTCAGTATGTCATTGCACGGATATTCAAGATTGAAGATAAACCCGAAAAAGACTTAGAAAAGCTATTAATATACATGGTGGTGTCTACCGTATTGGGTGCCCGCCTGGGACACGCCATCTTCTATGACCCCAGTACTTATTTTTCAGCCAGTGATCCATTTGCGATTTTTAGAATTTGGGAAGGAGGATTGGCCAGCCACGGTGCAGCCATTGCTATCTTGATTGGTTTGTATTTATATTCTCGTAAAAGACCTGGCCAAAGCTTTTTGTGGGTGGTAGATCGTATTGTGATTGTGGTAGCGCTGGGAGGTGCTTTTATTCGTACTGGTAATATGATCAATTCTGAGATCATCGGAAAGCCTACTACTGCTTCTTATGCTGTGGTATTTAGTGGTACTTATAAAAACAGCGTAAAGGATAAAGATTATTACAAGAGGGATATTGATAATATAAAAACGGAGCTTACAGGAAAAGACACGCTTATTACAATTACCGAACAGTCTACAAAAGACCCAACTAAAAGTATTAAGCGAGAGAATATACCACATACTTCTGTAAAACTCACGTTCTCTTTTAAAAGAAAGAGCTTAGATACTACTTCGGCACGTAAACTGGCCGCCAAAACATTGAGTGCACTTCGCCTGTACAGTGCTACTTATGCCCACTATAGCAAGGAGGCTAATACCAAACCTCAAATCAGGGTTTTTAGAAAAGACAATCGCACCTTTGCCGAAATCACGGGATTGTATGCCATTCCAAGACACGCCGCCCAATTCTATGAAGCCATTTCATCTTTCTTATTATTCTGGTTCTTGTTGTTTGTCTACAGTCGTCGCAAAGGTCGCACTCCTGAAGGGTTATTATTTGGTTTGTTTATGGTAATTTTGTTCTCATTACGTATTGTGTATGAGTTCTTTAAGCCTGTACAATCGGAGTTGGTAGGTTTTGGAGATTTCTTCAATATGGGGCAGTGGCTGAGTGTACCAGGAGTACTGGCTGGGTTTGTATTATTGCTTATTGCAGCCCGAAATGCAAAGAAAATGAAAGCAAAGGAATAATCCCTTTCGAAATATATTGAATGAAACCAGGCAGGTCTTGTATGATTTGCCTGGTTTTTTAATATCCAGGCCTAACTTTTTTCTATTTTCGTTTTTTATATTTCTCTGGGAATTTACTTTATTTTGGTAATTCAAGTAGAAAACTATCATATTCAATGAAAGCATACATAGAACAAAACCAACAACGATTTTTAGATGAGCTTTTGGAGCTGTTACGCATTCCTTCCATAAGTGCAGATAGCCAATACAAGGATGATGTAAACAAAGCTGCAGAGTTTGTACGCCAAAAACTAGAAGATGCCGGGGTAGAAAATACCGAATTGTGTCCTACTGCGGGCTACCCAATTGTATACGGTGATAAAATAATTGACGCGAGTTTGCCTACAGTATTGGTATATGGACACTACGATGTGCAGCCACCCGATCCATTGGAGCTTTGGGACTCGCCTGCTTTTGAGCCAGTTATCAAAAAGACAGATTTGCACCCTCAGGGAGCTATTTTTGCCCGTGGTGCTTGTGACGACAAAGGTCAAATGTACATGCATGTAAAGGCCTTTGAAGCAATGATCAAAAACGACGCTTTGCCTTGCAACGTCAAGTTTATGATTGAGGGAGAAGAGGAAATTGGTTCGGATAACTTAGGTATCTTTGTAAAAGATAATAAGGAAAAGCTTAAGGCCGATATTATCTTGATTTCGGATACAAGCACTTACTCTATGGACGTGCCTTCTATTACTACTGGCTTGCGTGGACTAAGCTATTTGGAAGTAGAGGTAACCGGGCCTAACCGCGACTTGCACTCTGGTACTTATGGTGGTGGGGTAGCCAACCCGATCAATGTATTGTGCAAAATGATTGACTCTTTGCGTGATGGCAACAACCACATTACGATTCCTGGTTTTTATGACGATGTAGCTGAGGTAAGTGCCGACGAACGCGACCAAATGGCCAAAATTCCTTTTGATGAGGTACAATACTGCGCCGATTTGGACATTGATGCAGTAGATGGTGAAGCTGGATTCTCTACTTTGGAGCGTACTTCTATTCGTCCTACGCTGGATGTAAATGGTATTTGGGGTGGTTATATTGGCGAAGGGGCCAAAACGGTATTGCCTTCAAAAGCATACGCTAAAATTAGCATGCGTTTGGTGCCTAATCAGTCTTCTGAGAAGATTACCAAACTTTTTGAAGATCACTTTAAGTCTATTGCTCCTAAGAGTGTAAAGGTAGAGGTAACGCCTCATCATGGGGGAGAGCCTGCCGTAACTCCTACCGATTCGGTGGGTTATCAGGCAGCCAGTAAGGCTTTTGAAAAAGTATGGGGTAAAACACCTATTCCAAAGCGTGAAGGGGGTAGTATTCCTATTGTGGCTTTGTTTGAGGAAGAGCTGGGCTTGAAAACGGTATTGCTTGGTTTTGGCTTGGATTCAGACGCAATCCACTCGCCTAATGAGCATTATGGAATATTGAATTACTTCAAAGGTATTGAAACCATTACAGAGTTTTATCAGCAGTATGCTGGTTTGATGAAGTAGGTTTTACAGCACAAATAATATAGAAAACGAGGGTAGATCGCCCTCGTTTTTAAATATAACTACTCTAAGTATGATCTAATGTATCATTAGAAAGCTACAAATCTGAAAATATGTATATATTCAGGTTACTAAAGGCATTGTTGCGATGAGGCAAAAGCTTTTGGTATGCTTCACTTTCAAATAGGTTTTTAATGGTTTCTCCATTTGGAAACTCCATCATTAACATCAAAGGATAATCTGGTTTTCCTTTTACTACCCCCTCCAGTTTGGCTCGAGTTGGATTTTGCCCGCCTGCTTTGGCTAAAAGTGCTCCTACAGCTTCTGAATATATTTTTAGGTCTTCTTGCCCTTCAGGGTTTGGCGTGGCGTTTACTACTAAATATGTTTTCATTGTGATGATTCAATTTTAAAATACCTCGATTATTACAACATAGGAGTCACAATCAGTATGTCTTTATAGGGGCTGGCTTTTTCACGTTTCTGCACGTTGTCTTTGAATGCTTTTCTTCTAAGTAATTCTTCTTTTCCTTTGTAGCCTGCCTTCCATTCCGAAAAGAAAATTAAGTGAGGGTGGTATGTACCATCTGACTCTCCCGTTGCTTTCAACTGAGCAATCAATTGAAATTGAATCTTGGGGTCACCAGCCAATGGCAAAACTGCTTTAAAATACTCCTGCAGCAAGGGAGGGTTTGTCAACCATAAGGCGGCAAACTCATAGGTTTTGTCGGTAGACAATTTATAGGTGATATCTTTATCTACTCTAAAGGTTCCAGTAGTAAGAAAACTCAATGCATCATTACGTATATTTACCACTTTTACAAAATCTATGTTTGCTTTCAGCTTTCTAAAGTCCTCCAGGCTATTCCACTCAAAAAATATCAACATTTGAGCAGGTACATTACCCGCCTCCTTTTTCTTAATCATAAAGCTCCCGATAAACCTTGCACCATACGGCACACCAATAGGAAACGCTTTTTTGAAATAATCTTCATTAAACTGCTTTTCCTTGCCAGGTTTTACTGTAAGTAAGGCTACTTCAATCAGTTTGTCTTTTTTGAAAACAATTTCTCCAGTTTTTACTTCTTGGTTTTTAGCCTTCTGAGCTACTGTTACTTGCTTTTTTTCGGTTTTAGTTGGTGTTTCTGTCGTTTTGTTTTCTTTGCTGTTGGTTGCTTGACAAGACAAATTGATAAGAGTCAACATGAACCCAATAGCGAATATTCGATTTAATTTTTTCATTTTTTTTAATTGTTATATTGTTTTTTGATTTTCTTAAAGTTTTTAGCGGTTACTCTTTCCCCAGTCGTGAGATGATGTTCTACTGCCAGAAAATAATCCTGTAGCATTCCCTTAAATTTTCCTTTGGCCATTGCTCCCATAAAAGCAGGCTTGGTGCGATACTTCAGGTGTGCTTTTAACCGGGAAGAATTTTTGGAGATTTCTTCTACCGAATACACTACAACGGTATTGGCTTTATCTATTGGAAATTTTTTAGCATCTACAATCACCTGGGTAAAAGATCTCTTTTCAGGCACCCATTCAATGATTTTTTCGTGGAACATTTGCGAACCTTTGTCATTGAAGTAGCACATTCTTTCGGCACCCTCACCTCCGATAATGGTGCCTGAGGCATATTCAGACTTTACTATAGCAGGATGACTATTTGCAATGGCGCCATAATCTTCTCCTATTAGCTGCCATACCTTATCGGCAGGTTGGTGCACCACTCTTTCAGCAATTACTTCTTGCTGTTTTTTTGAATTTTGGGTAGTATTTACATTTCCTGTACTCATATTCTAAAATTTTAAAGGGTTAAAACTTATCCACCCATTTTTTAATTGCTATGCCCAGTGTATGAGGAGAACCTTCTTGCAAAAAGTGTAAACCAGGGCCTACAATTTCGTGTGTTGAATTGGGCAAAATTGTAGTCCAGAACTCATAATCATCATTGCTCACATTAAATCCAGGATTGCCGTGGGGCATATACTTCGGGATTTGGGTAGTAGTCATAAAAGCCTGCAAACTTTCAAAGAATACCTGAGCCTGGGCTGGGTCTCCCCCTACGGGTACTTCCTGAGGCAATTGCCACATTACTTTTCGTTCTGCGACATTGGCAAATGGAGTTCGGTACTGGTTCATTTCCTCTTCGCTTAGCTTTCTTAAAATTAAATCTGGTACCAGTACCTCGAGCAAAAACTGCTGATTTACCATCATATCCCAGCTACTTCCTGGAGTATTATCTCCTTCGGTTCCTGTGCGGATAAACTGCTGAAACTGAGCAAAATCAGGTGGAAAAACATCAAAACTGGGTACTGGGGCAAAGAGTGTTTCAAAAAACACCATACCTTTTACCTTGTTAGGGTTCTGACGGGCATATTCAAACCCTACCGGGCCACCCCAATCCTGCAAAACGAGTATAATGTTATCTCCCAAATTGAGTTGATTGAGTTGTTGAACAGCAAAATCGGCAATATTACTAATGGTATAATCCATTGCAGGTTTGGCTGACTTGCCGTGCCCTATTAAATCTATGGCTACTACCCGCCCCCGATTTTTAAGATGAGGCACTACATTTCGCCACAAATAAGACCAGGTAGGCAAACCATGGATCAACACGAAAGTATAATCGCCCTGCCCTGCTTCATCGATATAATGCAGGCGTTGTCCGTTGACTGTCACAAATTTGCTCTCAAAATCAAACTTAGGGCTGATAAAAGAAGTGTCTACCCCTTCTACCAAGTTTGGATTTGGGCTAACGACATCATCATTGTTATTGCAAGCTGCCAAACTCAGCATTCCAAAAATCAGGGGTATCCAGATCCAAATCGTTTTTTTAAAGTGGTTCTTCATTGTTTGCTGATTTTTAGGAATTAAAAGTTGAGACCGTCTGTCAAAGGTTCTAGAACCTCATCTAGCTCATTGTTAGTGAGTTGATTAGTAAAGTTTGACATGACCTTAGTTGAGATATTGGTTACTACATCGAGCGCCTGAGCATTTGAATAACCAGCCGATTTGAAATTCCCCAGGGTTTCATCACTTACTCTTCCCCTACCTTCATATACAGCCAAGGCAAAGTCACGTAAGGCATTTAGTTTAGCTTCTGGCAGGCTGCTTTCAGCTATGATATTTGCCATTACTTCTTCGGAAGAGCCAAATACCATGCGGCCAGCCATGATATGCCCTGAAGCACAATAGCGGCACTTGTTTTCTACCGCGATACTCATTTGTACCACATTGTTCTCTTCAGGAGTGAGTGTTCCCATTTGCATTAGGTTTAGCTGGGTTTGCCAATATGACCTAAGCAAGGCTGGGGCTTCGCTCATTACTCGGGAAAGGTTAGGAACAAATTTGTAGTTTTCGACATACCAATCGAACACTTCTTGTACTTCTTGAGAAAGCTTTTCAGGCAAGGTTAGCCGGAATCCTCTTTTGGTTGTTTTACTTAATTGATCTGTTTTTTGCATTTGATTTGTTTTTTAATTTTTGATGATTCAAAACAAAGCAATAGCAAAAATGGAATTAGTTATTTGGGACGAATGGTCGTAAAGAAGGGTATTTATAATAACATTTTGGGACGAATGGTCATATTTTATTTGATTTGCAGTTTATCAAATGCTTTGAAAGTACGGGATAAAGGAATTTCGTAATCGTATTTGGGGGACTGTAAAAACTTATCCCGCCCCTTATTCAAGAGGTTGTATTGTATTTGAAGATTTACCAGATAGGATCGATGTACCTGAATAAATGGTAATTCGCTCAGTTGTCTGGTCAGGTTAGCAAAAGAGGAACGCAAAAGCTTCGTTTTAACTCTGAAATTATTATAACTATACAGGGTACAATAATTACGATCGGCCTTAACATATAGCAGGCGATCTGGATTTAATGAATATTGCTCCTTGGTATCTGACAAGATGGTGATTTTTCGTTCTTCAATCAATTCAGGAAATTTTATTTGTTCAAGGGCCTCCTGATAAAACTTTGTGGACCTCAAATATTCGAGTATTGGATCGGTCAGAAGAAAAATAATTGAACTCCGTTCACTCCAGGCTTTTTGAAAAAAGGGTTTTGATTTTTGCACATTTTTAGTCACCGCATGTTCATTGAGCAAGGTATGTTCTATGTATCCATTTGAATTATTTTGTTCATTAAAATACAGGTAAAATTCACGCCAATGCTGCAAAGCGGTCTCTTGTTGAGAGAATGTATACCATAATCCTAATCGAGGCGTAAGTGCACTAGAGGGATCTAATAAGGACTCTAGTTTTTTGCCATAACGTGCCATACCATCTCCGTCGTTCTTTAAAAAAGAAGTAAGGATCAAACTATCCAGGATTGCGATGCTATACTTATTATTTTTAAATAAACTTATCAAGAAGAGGTGAGCTTCCTTGATGTTACCCGAGCTAATGAGAATATCGGCACGCATTAACTCAATTGACTCCGAAAGTGGCTCAAATTCTTCTGCATAATCTAAAGCGTCTAAGGCTTGGTCGTATTTTTTTAAACAATACCAAAAAAGTGACAAGATTTGGTAGGCCTCAGAGGCATTCATACTCCCTTTCAATCCTTCCTTTAGTAACTCATAAGCCTTGGCCCATTCCAATTCACCAAACATAGTGGCCAGTGCCTGATAAAGAAAAAGTTCTTTATTGCCTTTCAATTTTCCTTGCATGATCACACCTACTTCGTCGGAAATACTTCGATACGTAGTTTTCGCAGGTATAAATCCCCTTCCAGCCAAGAAAAATAAGCACTTATACCTGCCATGATAAGCATTAGAAAAATAGGGTTCTTTGGAAATTATCTGATCATACAAATCCAGTGCTTTTTGCACTGAATCAAACGTCCATTCGTTCGCCAATTTATTGGCTTTCAGGTATATTTTGGTTGTATTCATTCCAGAAGGCAAACCCTTTAGTTGAACAGTTTCAAGCAGTAGAGTGTCTTGAAAATAATTGGCTATTTCTTTTCTGATTGCCAGAATAAGCTGCTCAATATGCCCTTCGATGTTTTCAATCTGACGCAAATACACTAACCCAACATCTCTTTTGAAAACCTGCAGATTTAACCGAATAGTTTCATCATTTTTGAATTCTCCTGTGATATAATAATCTATTGATACTTTGTTGAATATCGCTCTAAAATCGCTTCCATCGCTTATATCATACATCAAGGTTTTATATTGAGGAACACCAAAAAACATTTCCGAAAGAAGCACATGAATTTGAGACTGCCAATCTGCATATTCAGTTTCTTTGTTATACTTGAATTTTATGAAAGTAAGTACAATTTTATCTTGTTCAGTCATCTTTTGGGTAAATACAGTTCACGATAATCAACTGGTTTCGCTTCCCTGGCCTTGTGCTTGCAGCAATCAATCTCACTAAATTAGGATACTTATTTTTTCCTTATTATAATCAAATCAACACTTTATACAAATACACTAAGCAAAGCATCTGAGTAAAACAAGTCTACGATTCAGCCCCTTCGTAGTGCTACAAAATATTAATTCTCAGAATGGTATAACTTTTACCTACCAAAACAAAAAAACGAGGGCTCTCACCCTCGTTTTCGTTTTTAATCTCTTCTTAAAACGTTTTTACTGCGTTACATTCACAAAAATGGAGTCAGTAAATATGGTGTTACTGATGTTGCCTGCGCGGTCTTTGATGGAGACCTGAAACTTCCAAACATCGTTTTGCGGGATGCCCAGGCGGCGGTAGGTTTCGGTTCGTATACTTGGGAAGCTGTAGATCAAGGTACCTTCAATGGGGCCAGAGCCTTCAGCGTTGAGGTCAGGGAACACCCCGTTAAAATTCAGGCTGGTGTCGGGGGTGGTAAATTTCACGAATTGTCCGCTACGGAATTGAAATAACTCTACAAAAAAGTTGTCAGCAGTGTCACCCGTAAAAGCTCCTAAATCGCCATCTCCATCCTGAAATTTGATAGAAATGGTCACGGAATCAGTGACGTTGCCCAAAATATCTAATACCCGATCTACACTGATACGGTCAAATTCGATGGCTGGTTCAGCGGCAAATTCGGGCTTGGAAATGCAGCTGGATACTACCCAGGTAAAGTAGATGGAAATGATGGCTAAAAAAATGTACCTTCTCTTTTTCATAAGTTTTATAGCTTTTCGGTTTTGCAGTCGATAATCCACTTTTGATCGATTGCAGGCCGCAAATATTTTAGTGGAGAGTCAACCTTAGTCCCCCTTTTATAATTTAATATTTTAATTAAGATTGTGGTTACGATTAAAATCCAAATATTTGTAATAACAATACAATATTACAATAATTTTATTAATCGATTTTAGCTTATAGAGTATGTTTAAAATTATAATCTAGGCTAAAAAAGCGATTTTTAACTCTGAAGACAAAATTCAAATATACTCTTATGAGTTTTAGTGACACCTTCAAAGAAAGTTTAACTCAACTTCAACACGACAACTTTACACAATACGCTACGCAGTTGTTTCGGTTTCAGGCAACGCATAATCCAGTGTATCGTGAATATTTGCAACACTTGGGTGTAGATGCCCATCAAGTTACTCAACTCAGTGATATACCTTTTTTGCCCATTGAGTTATTTAAATCGCACCAAATCGTGAGCCACAATCCCGCTGGTATTCAGAAGACGTTCGAAAGTAGCGGTACCACTACCCAAACCACGAGTAAGCACCACGTATTTGATCTGGACTTTTATCAAAAGGTTAGTCAACGCATCTTCGAGCAAAAATATGGCCCACTTCAGGACTTCCATATTCTAGCATTGTTGCCTTCTTATCTGGAACGTGACAATTCTTCACTGGTATATATGGTACAACATTTTGTAGAACAAAGTGATTCTTCACAAGCTGGTTTTTTCTTGAATAATACCGAAAAATTAAAGCAAACCCTTACTCAATTACAAGCAGAATCTGACCGTAAAATATTGTTGATTGGGGTCACATTTGCCTTGCTCGACTTAGCCGAAGAAGGTGAGCTAGACTTATCTAAAGTAATTATTATGGAAACTGGGGGAATGAAGGGCCGTCGCAGAGAAATGTTGCGAGAGGAAGTACATCAGGTATTGAAAGAAAAATTCAAAGTACAAGATATTCACTCTGAGTACGGAATGACAGAACTTTTATCCCAGGCTTACTCGAGTGGACAAGAAGTGTTTGATATGCCTGCTACGATGCGAATCTTCCTACGTGATGTCAACGATCCTTTTTATATCAACAATGATCTACGTTATGGAGGCATCAATATTATCGACTTGGCCAATGTAGATTCGTGTGCTTTTATTGCCACCCAGGATTTGGGCAAAGTAGTTAGCGAAACCCAATTTAAGGTATTGGGAAGATTAGACAATAGTGATATAAGGGGATGTAATTTGTTGGTAATCTAGCCCTCCCTCTCAGTCTCCCCTGACTCTGGGGGAGAGACTTTTACAAGATCGTTTTTTTAACTAGCCCTCCTCTACTTTCTATCTATATTCTCTGTAACGAAGTCTACTAATCATATACAGGCCTTTGAAATTGGCATTTGGCCGCTAATAGCATTAATTTTGTGCCTAATAACAAAACCGTAACTGAGAGTCGATGTATTGAATGGCTCTTATTCAGAAACTTAATTATTAAAACATGTTTTACAACCTACTAAAGTCTTATCAATGGGCTTTGGTGATGGGTGTAGCAGTGCTATTATTGGCTACTGCTCAACCAAGCCAAGGTCAGATCAACATCGGGAAATTTGTAAATAAAGACAAAGCCAAAAGAACACTAGCCAACAAACTCCGCAGGGGTTGGGAAAATCGTCTGCGAAAAATCAAAGAAAGTCAAGATCGGGAAAAGTTTAATTACGCAGTCGCTCTGAGTGATGCAGCTGGCTTTTTTGAGGACCGCGAAAAGTTTGCTCGCTACCAGCGCCTGACTAACAATCTAACACGCCTTCGGGAAAACCTCAAGCAAATAAGTTTGAAAGAACTTAGGGCAATGTCTAAGGATAAGAACAAAACTTATCTCCGACGTGCATCAGACATGCGTAAATCCAGCCAACAAATGATTCGCGCCAATAGCTCTAAACCAGAAACCCTGGTAGAAATTGGAGAAATGGCTTTCTCAAGCAATAAATTTAGTTTGGCAGAAAATGCCTTTGGTCGCGCCAAAAGATTATACGAAAAAAATAATCGTACGAGCGAAGACCCTTACAATAAGCTGATTGGAAACCTTTCGTTGCTTTATCACACCACAGGACGCTATACTGAAGCCGATGAGTATACACAACGAATGATTAAAATGAATGAGGAGAAGTATGGCAAAACGCATTCGGCATATGCTTCAGCCTTGAACAACCGCGCCATGTTGCTCAAAGACTTGGGTAAATACTCCGAGGCCGAGCAATTGATTGATCAGGCGATTGGAATTATTACCAGTAATGAGGGAAAAAACAGCACACCTTACGCCATTATGACCAATAACAAGGCCTTGCTTTATCAAACCATTGGTCGCTATCAGCAAGCCGATAAATTGTTGAGCGAAGCCATTGCAGTAGGAGGCAAAACAATGAAGGAAGGTTCTACCCTTTATCAACGCTTTTTGGTCAACCAAGCCTTGCTTTATCAGGATATGAAACGCTATGATGAGGCTGAGAAAATTTACCAGAAAGCCATCAAACGCAAACAACGCCAGTGGAAACAAGGACACCCTGATTATGCTTACATGCTCAACAACCTCGCGGCATTGTATGTAGAAATG
This sequence comes from marine bacterium AO1-C, assembly GCA_001890965.1. Classification (GTDB taxonomy): domain Bacteria; phylum Bacteroidota; class Bacteroidia; order Cytophagales; family Microscillaceae; genus Microscilla. The sequence goes on from MLAY01000014.1 coordinate 273,016, forward strand.
GGCAAGACTGATCAAGTAGAGGAATTGCTGAACAAATCAAGAAAAATCTACGAACGAAAGTTTGGTAAACAGCACCCGGGGTATGCTTCAGCTACCAGCAATCTGGGTAACTTTTATCGTTCTCAAAAGAAATTTGATCAAGCAGCCCCTTTACTGAAAGAGGCCTTAGTAGTGCGCGAAAGTATTTTGAGTAATCAGCACCCAGCTTATGCCAAATCACAAGAAGATTTGGCCATTCTAAACTGGCAAATGGGCAAAGTAAAAGATGCTACGGTGCTTTATCGTGAGGTACTAAAAAGATCAGAAACTTATATCCAAAAGTATTTTCCTGCGATGAGTGAGGCTGAAAAGGAAAAGTACTGGAACAAGTTGCGCCCTACTTATTTGCGATTTTATGCTTTTGTAGCTGATAATTATACCAAAAACCCGAAGCTACTGAATGATATGTTTAACTACCACATTGCTACCAAGGCTATTTTGTTGAGCGATGCCAACAAGATTCGTCGTCGCATTTTGCAAAGTGGAGACAAACAACTGATTGAGGATTATCAATATTGGTTGGATGTGAAAGAGATTTTGGCCAAGTTGTATACTTATTCTAAAGATGATTTGATAGAGCAGGGCATTAACCTGGATTCGCTAGAGCAAGCCGCCAACAAAATGGAGAGAAACCTTTCTAGTCGCTCTAAGGAGTTTTCGGGGGGACTAGATGATAAACCCATTCGTTTTGCCAATATTGCTAATGCATTGGGTGCCAATGAAGCCAGTGTAGAATTTGTTCATTTATACAAATTTGATGGACGCTTTACAGATACGGTGTATTATGCCGCATTGGTGGTAACTCCCAAAGCTACCCAACCCAAAATGGTATTGCTCAAAGATGGTAACAAGCTGGAAACTCGTTATTTGAAATATTACCGCAATACCATCAAAGCCAAGCGAAAAGATCGCTACAGTTACAAGCAGTTTTGGAGTAAAATTGATCCTTTGGTAACAGGTAAAAGTACCATTTATGTATCACCAGATGGGGTATACAATCAAATCAATCTCAATACCTTACAAAAACCTGATGGAAAGTTTTTGGTAGATGAAAAGAGTTTTGTGTTGCTAACCAACTCTAAGGATTTGATTGCACTCAAAGGTCGTAAGCGTTCTACTGGAGCCAAAAATGCGGTATTGGTTGGTTTTCCTGATTATGGCGGCACAGGAAAAATACCGGCTTTGCCAGGTACCAAAAAGGAAGTAATTACCATTGAAAGTTTGTTGAAAAGATCAGGCTTCAGTACCGAGAAACTGATGGAGCAAAAAGCTTCTGAGGAAAGCGTAAAAACAATCAGTGAGAAAAAACCTCGCATTTTGCACATTGCTACCCACGGCTTTTTCTTAAAAGATGAACAATTGCAAGGTGATAAGCTATTTGGGATTGAAATTGATAAAGCCAAAGAAGATCCTTTGTTGCGTTCGGGCTTGATGTTGGCCAACTCTGAAAAAACAATGGATAACCTAAACAATCGCGAAAATCAAACCCAAAATAACGGGATTTTGACAGCCTTTGAGGCAATGAATATGTCGTTAGAAAATACAGAATTGGTGGTATTGAGTGCTTGCGAAACCGGGCTGGGAGATGTAAAAGCGGGAGAAGGTGTATATGGATTGCAGCGGGCTTTTCAGGTAGCTGGCGCCGATGCCTTGATTATGAGCCTTTGGAAAGTAAGCGATGATGCTACTCAAAAGTTGATGAGTTTGTTTTACCAAAATTGGTTGGTAATGGGCAATAAGGCCAAGGCTTTCAAAAAAGCACAACTTCAGCTCAAAACTCAATTCAAAGAGCCTTATTTCTGGGGTGCTTTTGTATTGATTGGCAGCTAATAAAAGGAAGTTCACTATAATTAAAAACCCTGAGTATTAAAGTTAAATACTCGGGGTTTTTCTTTTATGGATGAGAGGTCTCTCAATCATTTGTTGCCATTATTTCTTTACAATTTTCTTGACAGTAAAGCCTTTATCAGTAGCAATTTTTAATAAATAATTACCAGTAGGTAACTGGCTCACATCCAAGCTTTCGTCTAACTGGTAACTTTGCTTGTTCCATTGAATCACTGTTACCATTCCTCCTTGTAGAGCAGTTAAAGTTGCTTGTACTTTCCCCTGATAGTTGTTACTCATTTTTACTTGTATTCTATCTATTGTAGGGTTTGGGTAAGCCACCGTTTGAGCCTCTAGTTGCGTATCCTGAGTGCCTACCAACACAAAAGAAAAAATAACGCTGTAAGGAGAGGCACCATCGGTATTGAAAGCCCGAATACGATAGTAATATTGTACTCCCAGAGCTACTGTAGCATCTTTATAGCTGGTAGAGTTACTCGGTAGCACTGCTACCTGACTAAAAGTAGAGGCATCGGTACTGGTAGATCGTTCTATTTCATAGCCGTCTTCATCGTTGGCATTATCTCCCCAGGAAATATTTACTGCAGAAGCGGAAGCAGATGAGTTTTCGTTTTTCTGGCTCAAACTGTTATCCTGCACACTTGCAGCAAGATTGGTTGGTTCTTTGGGTGGTATGTATATAAATGTAGAATCCAACACATTACTGTAAGCCGAAGATTCATTAAAATCTAGCGCCTTTACTCGATAAGAGTAAGCTGTATCGTAACTAATGGTATCTATATATCGGGTTGTATCAGCGTTGAGGGTAGCTATTACAGCGTAATTACCATTGTTGACTGACCTTTCTAAGGCAAACCCTGTTTCGTTGGTAGATAAATCGCTCCAATGGATAGTCACCATTTTGTTGGACAAAGTATCTCGGCTAAATATGAGTGAATCAAGTCGAGGAGCATTTGGAGGCGTGTAGTTAAATATTGTACTCAACTCATTACCAGTAGAATCTCCTGCCAGATTTTGAGATTTTATACGATAAAAGTAAGTAGTATTTACAGCTACAGCGTTGTCTACAAACTGAGTAGTATTTTTGTTCAGTGTAGTCAGGGTTTGATAGTTAGTATTCCCTCCTACCGATCTTTCTATGATAAAGTTTTTTTCGTTCAAGGAGTTATCAGTCCAATGGACGGTCACAGAGCTGTTACCATTACTTGCATCTCGCACAAACGATAATGAATCTAAAGTAGGCTTTTTGGGAGCAAATTCCACCATGCTCCAAACCGTATTATTATATTTATCGGCCAGATATAATGTTCCATCCTTGTAAAACAAATCTGAGATAGTAGAAAACTGCATTTGAAGTGCATCTCCTGAACCATCGCTTTCTCCTGGTTTATTCATTCCAGCAATGGTAGAAATATTACCATTTACATCAATTTTTCGCACACAGTAATTGAATTGATCCGCAACATAGAGATTTCCAGCATCATCCTCCGTAATACCGTATATGATATCGCTTAGTTGTGCACTGGTAGCAGGGCCGCCATCTCCCGAATATCCAGCAGTATTTGTTCCAGCTATAGTTGTGATTACCCCAGTAGTAAGATTCACCGAACGAATTTGTGTCTGACAAGTAATTAATAATTTCCCATTTCTATCAATCAAGACATCACGAGGACCAAACACTCCAGCTACGGTAGCTTGTCCACCGTCACCCGTATTGTTAGTTGTTCCATCACCTGCTACAGTAGTAATGACTCCTGTGGCAAAATCTACTTTACGTACTCTGTTATTTTCTAAATCGGCAATGTATAAATTACCTGATGCATCTACAGTCATTCCTAAGGGTACACTCAATTGAGCTGCGGTACCTACGCCTCCATCTCCAGCAAACCCCTGATTACCATCACCCGCTACAGTAGATATAATACCCGAGGACAAATCTATTTTTCTTACATAATGTCCTTGCGAGCTACTGAAATAGAGCAGGTTTCGGGTTTCATCTAAGAAAAGGCCATGAGGACTCCCCGTATTTGCTGCTGTAAAAGCACCTCCATCCCCACTCTGCCCAGCGTCTCCTGTTCCTGCAAAGGTAGAAAGCGAGTCGTTGTTATTCACGAGGCGAATACGATTATTATAAACATCAGCAATGTATACATTTCCTTTGGAGTCTACAGCTATGCCTTCTGGCAACCCCAAACGCCCATCTACAGCTTTAGCTCCATCTCCCCCATATAAACGTTGGCCATTACCTGCTACCGTTGTAATAATGTTACTTGCATTTATTTTGAGAATCTTGCCATTTGTTTGATCCAAAATGTGCAATTCCCCTGCGGCATTGAATGCCAATTCGGTACAAAAACCAATGGTAGTAGCAGTAGCTACTGCTCCTTCGGTAACTGCTCCTTGGGTACCAGGAGTACCCGCAATGGTTGTAATGATTCCCGTTGAAATATCTATTTTACGAATACAATTATTTTGTGAATCACAAAACAGCAAGTCTCCCGAAGCATCAAATATCATATCCTGCGGCCGATTGATTTGGGCGGCATTGGCTTGTCCCCCATCTCCCGAATAGCCTCCGGTTCCTGTACCTGCCACTGTTTCTACAATGTTGTCACTTGCTCTTACTTTCCTGATGGTATGCCCGTTGGCATCTGCTATATACAAGTCACCATTGGCAGCCAATGCTACATGGGTAATTAGATTAAAACTAGTGGACAATGCATTTAAACCATCCGGGCTTGTACCCGATGATCCAGTTCCTGCCACTACAGTAGCCACTTTGCTTACTGTGTCATATCTTACAATGGTTCTATTTGTTTCGTCTACAATAAACATATTTCCGTTAGGAGCAATCACAAAGTCGTTCATATCTCCTAAGCTCTGTGACACATCATATCTTATCAATTGATTGTTGGTAACATCTAAACGATAAATTGCTTCAGAAATAAAAAACAGACGTCCACTGGCATCCTCCTCTATTTCGGTTATAAATCCTGCATTGGAATTTAGAGGAATACCCGTAAAAGCTGAAAGTCGTGCGCCATTACCTGCAATGGTATTGATCACGCCACTAGTGGCGTTTAGTTGGCGAAGGCGAAAATTAGCATTTTCACCATAAGCTATGTTACCATTCGCATCTATATGCAAGCCTCCAGCAAGCATGATAGGGACTTGTAATGCAGGTTGACCATCTTTAAGACCTATACCAGCAAAACGTTGACTTTTCCATTGGGCTTGGGTGAGTTGAGCAAAAAAAACAGTAAAGAATAATGTGATGATTGTTTTATAAAACGTCATTTATGAGTTGAATTGGGGTTCCGAACTTGTGTTAAATGTATTCTCCCCAGAAAAGCCAAAAATCTTTGTTTTGTACTCTTTTTTTAGAACAAAACATCATAATTCGCGCAATTTTGTGTGAGAAGCTACTAAAGACAAACACAGCCATGGTCGTGTGAATTAGGCTGTGTTTGTGTTAAATTTTATACTTTTATGTAGAAAAAGGTAAATCGATTCGTCAATATTGTTCGCACAAGATGCGGTGATAATCCGCTTCTTTCATAATTTTATTCCAAATGGTTTTTCTTTGAAAATTAATATAGCTGACTACAAAACTTTTTCCTCCAGAGTATTGGCGTTCGGTAAAAAACATAGGTTCTTCTATGCTTCCCAGGTTATAGATAAGGTCATATTCCATTGGAATCAATAATCCCCTGCGATTGCTTAAAATACCATATTTGCCTTTCGAAACCAACGCGATTATTTCCTGACTGTCTTTTTTGAGATATTGTATTTGGCTAAACTCTTTGGTTTTGAGTCGTTGCTTATTGATAAAGTTATACAAAAACCAATTGCCAGCTTCGTTTTTCAAAAGTGCCACACTATCAGTCCAGTATTCAACCTTATCATATTTGGTAGAAATAAGTTCTTTGCCTTTGTCATCTACCAAACCATACATTTGTTTTTTTCTTACAATAAATAAACGATTGTCTTCTTTGAGGTTATAAGGACGAGGTAATGCCGAAAACTTAGGTTCTATCTTAATTTTGCGTTTATAATGGTACAACCCAAATTTACGGTTAAGCAGTAGCCCTTGATACCCCCCTTTTAAGTTACTAATTCCTTGGTATCTAATAGGTAAAATAATTTTTCGGTTGGTGTCTACAAGGCCATATTTGCCATAACGCCTTACACTAAATAAATCATTGGCCAGGATAGAAATTTCTTCATAGACTGCTGAGAGCATTTTCTTCCCGTTTTGATTAATCAACCCTTTCTTGCGTAAGCGGGTTTCAATGTAAATAAATGGCTTGGCTCCTGGATAATTTCCCTTTTCGCCTCTTACATATTTATATGGGGTAAGATTCAAGGGCTTTTGTTGGCCTTTGAGCTTGGCCAGTATTTGCTTGCCTTTGAAAGTAAGCAATACATCTCCAATAAAAATCAAAGAATCTCGCTTAAACGGCTCTAATACTTTACCATAGCGGTCTATAGAGCCCCACTTTCCGTTTTGTTTGGCTACAAAAAATTTACTGTGAGTAGTTACTTGCTCGAAAGTCTCATTTGATACTGACTTCCCTTTGCGGGTAAATAATTTCCATTGGGTAGAATCTGAGGTGCGCGCAGCCCAACCTACACTCAGGTCTTTGATAGCTGTAAATTGAGGAGGTAAAACCAGCTGCCCAGTAGTATCTACTACTCCTTGCTTTTCCTGATCTATTACCTTGATATAAGCATCGCCTATCCAGTTTACTTCATCATATTTAAGCTGAATACTGAATTGTTTATTTAAAAACTGTTCAAAAATTTGTTTATTCTTGACCAGGGCATAGCGACTATCTTTACGAAATTGCACAAAGCTATTGGCCTTTCTGTCTATTTCTGAAAAATTACAATCAACAATCAGTTTACCATTATAGGTAGCCACTCCCCATAGCCCATTGCGACGGACTCTTAGGAAATATTGATTTAAGGGTTCTATTTTATCGTATTTGATGGGCAAAATCTGAAATCCGCTTTGATGAAAGGCACCCTGAAAACCGTTTTTTGTTACAATAAATACCCCTCCATCCAATGTCTCTATTTTGTCATAATTCACTGCTACTACTTCCCGTCCAAGTTTGTCTACGACTCCAGTTAAGTTATTGCGCATAACCAACACAAAGTTGTCCTGAATACCATCGCACAGGTAATCCTTATGGATTTGCTGGTACTTGATCGGAATACGTATTTGGCCAAAATGATCTATAAACCCATAACGGCCTGCTTCTAAAATCGGAAAGTACTGTAAAGAATCTACGGCCAATAGTTGGGTTACATAATCTATTCGGTAATAATTGGCAAAGCTCTCATGAAATGCTTTGAGTCTACCTGCTTGTTGGTACAGACTCATCAACCAATCCCCGGCTCTTTTAGCAGCTGAGCTATTGCTATATTTTTTCAGAAAGTTTTGATAGGTCGTGGTTTGATGATTGACCGATATTAAATCAAACAATTGGGTAATGGCAGAGTCACGATAAACATTTTGTGGATTATTTTTTAAAAACTCCTCCAGATTTTTGTAGGTACCACGTTCAGTTTCAGCCTGGAACACAAAAAAGTCGATACGTTTTTGCGCTTCTTCTACTTGGGTAGCCTTAGGGTAAGTTTTAATAAAATTTTGATACGCTCCAATGGTATGAGCTGCTTGTGCAGCTTGCCACCCTAATAAATCACGTAAACGAACAGCCTCCTTTACCTCTCGGGCAGTTGTAAAACGATTAATATAGGCTTGATAACCTGCAATGGTATTTTGTTTTTTGGCCAAGCCAAACGCTATGCCTTCCACCTTAAGTCGATGGCGATCAATCGCAGTTTGGGTAATTCCTACTTTGGCCCAGGTAGTAGAATCATCTCGCTCTATTTGGGCATAATGCGACAATGCCAATAAAATATGGGTATAAGAAGAGTCAACCTGGTAAGAAGGGTTTGCTTTAGTTAAAAAATACAAGGCATACACATAGTGAGCACCAGCATTGATGGGTTGCCGACTAATGGCTTTGTCTAACAAAGATTTTACCTTGTCGTATCGTTCTTTTTGTAGTTGTTTGTAGGCGTTGGTAACCCGGTCGGCACGAACTTGTGCGGGGATTCCTATTCCTAACACCAACCATATGATTCCTAATAATCGTAATTGTTTTCTCATCTCTAATGGCTAGTTTTATTGCCCAGGTGTTTAGTAGTTTAGTCCATAGTTGATTGAGTGATCATCAATAGTTAGCATCATATTCATCAATCAACTGCTTATAGATTCCATATACAAAAATACAGAAGAAATAGGCAGGTGAAGCATTTTTTTGTGTTTTATCGCAGATATCTATCCAAAGGAGAGTCTTTCTTAATATATTTTTTGAGTTTATTGTAAGATATGGTGGTAGCCTGGGGACCTGCATAATAATAGCAAATCTCACGAATTCCATAAAAAAAGAATACACCTTTGACACTGAAGTAGAAATTACGGGAAACGGCAAAATCTTCACTAAAAAAACCTTCTTTCTTAAGTGACTCTCCTGCTTTCAACTTCTTTTCCTTGCGAAATGCTGCCACAATCAATGGTTGAATTTTAGCTTGTGTTCCGTCTATAAATATGTCCTCCAGGTTAAATCTTCGCCCAGTATTGAGGTCAAAAGAATAATAACTCACATTTATAAAACTACGATAAATATTTTCATAGGTCGGATCATCCATTACAACCAAAGTGAGCACATTACTTTTATTGTGTAATATTGTGATGGTCTTTTTATGTGCAGACTTGACTCCTGCTATTTTTTTATGTTGAATTTGTTTCTCTACCTGGCTTTTGATGATATCGGAAGGCTTTTTTAGCAAAATCTTCTCTTGTATAAACTGATTGAGCTTATTGGCTACCTCTGGTTTACCTCCTTTAAACTTTGGATATAAGATCCAGGCATCTGCCCAGGCAGGGGCCTTGGCTCCCATCACCATTTTTTCATCTAAGCAAATCATCTCGGCTTTTATAGACCCTTTGTCATACTTTTCATGAAGTCTAAAAGGCAACGCTTTTTTACCATCAGAAGTCCACATGCCTACCAGCACCTTATCAATAGGATTCCAACGCCCTGAGAATCTTCCATATTTCTCGTTCAGTATTACTTCGCCATTGTCTTTCCAGATGCCATTCAAATCAATTTCGCCTCCCTTAATTTTAGTATAATAATAATCTCCAAACACATTATCTGTGTGAGTGATCTGGGACCTTGATTTGGTTAAATGCATGCGCACAGACAATTGTTTATTGATTTTGCCTACCAGTATTTTATAAAAACACTTTGGAGTATTTGCCTGAGCATAAGCCTGGGTTCCCTGCCAAAGCAGGAATACAACCCAATAGGTTAGTTTGCATGTCTGTTTCATCGGAAGCATTGATAAGTATAGGTAGAGCTAAAATTGCTTAGGTATTTTAACGCATATAAGAGCGCAAACCAACCCTGCGTTGGATGTAACGTTTCACTTTGTTGTAAGGGATCACAGTTAATCGTGGGCCTACAGCATAAGGACCTATTTCGTACACATTGTAATAAAAAGCAATACCATCGGGTCGGAAGTAAAAGTTTTGAGCTAAAGGAGGTTTATCACTGTTTATCCCCACTTTAGACAGTGATTCATTGGGTTTTAGTTGAGCATCTTTGCGAATTTGCTTCACCACAAGGCTTTGCACAGCAGCTTCGGCACCAGGATACCATAAATCTTCTTTTTGAATAAGCTTTCCAGTTCTTAGGTTAAAAGTATAATAGGAACTGTTGTAATATCCATGTGCACCTCCCGTAAAACCATTCTGGTTATAAGCCAGGGTTAAAATATTTTTTTCATTGGCTTCAATCGTAATAAGGTTCTCCTCATCAAAAAAGACATTGTTATCTCCGTTTTCTTTTTTAAAATCCACAAACGATTTCACAAATTTCTTAATACGCTGTTCGGGATTTTTCAATAGCCTTTCCTTGATAAACTGGTTAATCTTATTGGCCACTTCTCCTCCTTTGAGGCGAGGGTACAAAAAGGCGATGGTTACTCCTCGTGGTGACTCTTTTCCCAATACATTTGCTTCATCTATATATAGCATCTCGACTGGCATGCCTCCCCGATAGTTTTCTTTAGCTTCAAAAGAGTAAGATTTCTTTCCATCGGCAGAGGTCCAGGTACCCATAATTTGTTTGGTAGCGGCATCAAAACGTCCTGCAAAAGCACCTGTTTTTACCCACTTGCCATTTTGTAAAGCCTTTTCTTCTGCCAAAATACTTCCGTTTGCTTTCCAAGTACCATTCAGGCGAAGGTACCCTTTAGTACGTTTGTAATAATAGTACCCTGTAAGGCTGTTTTTATCAGATTTACCCCGCTTCCGCTTGTTGAGAGTCATCATGATTTTCCAACGTCCATTGATTTTCCCTGCAAAAAACTTATGTGCGTAGTCGTCTGAAACAATTGGTTTATTTTGAGCCGTTACCTCAGTTTTTGGTAAAACTAACAACATAACTGTCAAAGCTATCAATAGTAGGTAAGAGGTGTATTTTTGTTTCATAAAGATAATTTTTGATGTAAATCTATTGTCTCTCGATTTTAGCCTAAAAACTCATCTCAATTTTTAATAATAAGCTGTAAATCATTCATTTTACTCATTGACTTTAAGATTTTTGATCACCATAGCGCTGCTATACCTCAAAAAATCTCCTGATCACTGAACAAAAGCAATAACTTTCGCAAACATTCAAAAAGTCGAGACGAATTCTAATTTAATGAATTAACCGCTGTTTTAGTGAATTATTGTCACACCTTTCTAAAAAGCCGACTGATATTCGTAGTATAAATCATCCATAATTTGTTCGGTTTTCATCAATCGTCCCTGAATATGAGGAGCCTGAATACCTTCGTTGAATACCGCTTTAGTACTTTTGAATATGCGCGCCTCGTCCCATAAATGTTGTGCTGCCAATAAATTAATTAGGGTGCTCCCTCCTTCTACGATAACCGATCGAATTTGCTTTTCATACAAATCCAGCATCATTTCTTCTAAAAAATTATCTTCCTCTAGTTTTACAAATTCGAGGTTAGGAGCTTTGCTATGGTTGAGCAGGTTATAGACAAAAGTAGGCTGATGTTGATTGTATAAATATAACTCTGAGGGTAGTTTCAAATGACGGTCTACCACGATTCGGGCGGGATTGCGTCCTTTCCAATGGCGGGCATTAAGCTGGGGATTATCATGACGAGCTGTATTGCTCCCTACTACAATCCCATCTTCTTCGGTGCGCCATTTATGCACCAGTGCTCTCGAAACCTGATTACTAATCCATTTCGATTCATAATTTTTCCGGGCAATAAATCCATCAGCCGTTTCGGCCCACTTAAAGATAATATAGGGGCGTTTTTTAAGTACACCTGTAAAAAAACGTTTATTAATTTCATTCCCTTTCTCGGCCAAGACGTTGGTAACTACCTCAATACCTGCCTTTTTGAGTTTTTCAATACCTTTGCCACCTACCAATGGGTGCGGATCTGGGTTGCAAATGACGACCCTTTTGACCCGATGTTTCACTAATAAATCAGCGCAAGGAGGGGTTTTGCCAAAGTGCGCACAAGGCTCGAGACTCACATATACAGTAGATTCAGGCAGTAAATCTTTGCGCTCTACTGCGTTGATGGCATTTACTTCTGCATGGGCTTTTCCATACATTTGATGCCAGCCTTCCCCAATAATTTGTTGCTGATGTACAATCACACAGCCTACTAAAGGGTTGGGGCTTACTCGCCCAGCGCCTAAAACGGCTAAGTCAAGCGCACGCCGCATAAATTTTTCATCTATAGAGTGCTGCTCTGTATGAGGGTTGTGGTCATTCATAAAGAGAGGTTCATTCGTTGTGCTACAAATTAGCCAAATCCCTTATAATGCTGCAAACGAAGTAGTATTTTGTGCACATATTTCACAAAAAAAGTCTCCTCCTATAAATAGAGAAGACTTGTATATCATGTAAACCCATCTCAGCTTTTATTTTTCTGCTTACTTAGTTAGGCAGCAATCGAGGGATTTTACCAAAATAAGTACTAATGGTTAGTTGCACTACAAAAAGGCGATCGTTGCCAGACACGCGCCCTCGGGGAGTACCTGGTTCAAAGCCTGCCAGATTTTGGTAAATGTTACCATCGGTACCAGTGTAGGAAAAAACACCTCTTTCACTGGTAAGGTTTGTTAAATCAGCACTTTGCTCAAGGGTCCTATTGGCATACTGTCTGGACAAATTACTCGGTAATGCATCCAATGAGGGATAATTACCTTTGCCCACATCATCTACATAGTCAGTTAGCAATAGCCTAATACCTCCCCGCAAAGATACTGTCCATCGTTTGGCAAACTGAAAGCGTCCACCAATTCCTATAGGAATCGCAGTAGAAGTGAGCGAATATCCTGGAAGATCTTGTCCTTCGGTGGTTAAGTCTCGGAGATTGAGATATGCATTTGAAAATTGATTAAATGACTGAGGGTTGTGTTTAAAAAAGGTGAAACCCGCATAAATAAACCCCGAGCCTTTGGGGGTCTTGTCAGGCATAAACGGAAAAAAGTCAAACTCGCCAGTAATGCTAAATTCCTGTATACGATTACGAAAGTTCAGGTTCTGTGCTCTTCGTTCTATATCAGGGCTTTGGCTGTCGTTGCCCCCAATAGAACCTACCGCAAAACTCGCCCTTGCCCGCAAGTAGGGCATAAAATGTAGAAACAAGCTTGCTCCATAGGTAATGTTTGAGCCAAACTGAAACTGAGAATACACATCGCCCTGATAGTGCATAAATCCACTGGAAATACCAAAGCTAAAATAAGGCATAAAGAGTGCTTTTTGCTTAAATGGCATCCCCTGCCCTTTTAGATTTTCAGGGTACTTGTCGGTTGCTTTTAAACCAATAAATGGTGTTAAACCTGGCCTTTCTTTCTCTAAAACTGATGTTTTGTTCGCGTTAAAAAAACGGCTTTGTTGTAATTGTTGTCCTTGCACTATTTTAGCTACAACTAGCATACAACATAGCGTAATCCACAATTTTTGCATTGATGTAATTATTGATTGATATATTGGTAAACCTGCACGTAGCATTCAAAATCAGGTTTCCCATCGTTTCTCAAACTTCGTATTTGTTTAAACTTTACTCAAGATTCTTGCTAACTTGTTAAAAAACGTAGTTTACAAGTTATGGTTAGGTGGGTTGGTGTGTTTTAAACGTATCAACAACAAAAATATGATGATTGAATGATTATCCTATTATAATTAAGATTTTTAAGTTCGTGAGAAGCTATTTTTTAAAACTTTTCAACCCCTTATCTAAAAACTCCAAAAATTTAGCTGTACTCTTGGTATACCCAAAGGCCTTCGTCAATTCCTGTTCATTGTAAGGATTAATAATATGATAATTAGGCTGAGCGTTGGTATTAAACTTTCTCATTTGCAAATCAAAGTTTTGCTGCCCAATTGTTTTCTTCTCTCGGTTATCTTCTGATGATACATACCATTTTTCCTTTGGCAAAGTGCTACGATCATCTACATATAATGAAACTATTACAAATTTTTCATTGAGCAATTGTAACACCTTAGGATCACTCCATATCGATAATTCCATCTTACGGCAATTGACACAGCCATGTCCAGTAAAGTCTACAAAAACAGGTCGGTTGAGCTTTTGGGCACAAGCAAGTGCTTCTTGATAATCATAATAAGCTTTTAGGCCATAAGGCGAATGGAATTTATCCGTTAATGATCTTTTTCCACAATTTGGTGATTTGGTAGTATCAACCTTGATTCCTATCCCTTCCTGTTTTGGTTGAGTCTTTACATTCTTCTTTTTTAAAGTAAAAAACTCTGAGACTAGCTCCCAATAGATAAACGCTCTTTTTGCATTTTTCAAGCGTTGCCTTATAAATGTTTTTAATGCAGGCAAATCGCTTTCTGGAACACCACAAGTTACAAGCTGTTTCTTTTTATCATCCCACTCCTTTAAATTTACTTCTTGCCATTTTAGCTCATCACAAAGCTTTTTTATAGAAATAATTTTATTGTAATCTTCCGTTTTCTTAAACTTATTCATCTCATCTACCCAATCTTTCACAGTTTGGGCAGTGTTAACTTTAGTAATGATAATTGAGGGAATGATTGCTACATCAATCGTATCAATATACTGACACTCTAGCAATTGTTTGATGATCGTTTCGATAGCATATTGATCAGGAATTATTTTTTCAAGTTTTGTGTCTAGTAAACGCTTACAATCAGTAGTTTGAGCAAAACCTTGAAAGATGATATTTAGCCAGATCACTTGTAATAATAGGAGTCTTTTCATGTGATTATTTTTTATACACACAAGGAATGTTTATCACTTGCAAAGATGCTATTTTTCTGCTACTAAACCGAGCAGGTGACCATTTGCCCAAACGCTTCAATAATCGTATAGCTTCTTTGTCAAAACCATCAGCCAGTCCTTTCAACACTTTTATGTGATATAATCTTCCTTTTTCTGAAACCACAAACTGGAGCGTAATTACCCCTTCAAGTTTTTCCTGCTGGGCGGCTCGTGAAGCACGCATATAGTTTTTCGCATAGGTCAAGAAATTCTGTTGTAAATCCTGCTTGCTCCAAACACTCTTATAATTCCCTCTTAGCCCTTTAAAATTAGGATAAGCAATCTCACGTTCGTAGACTGGCTCTGTAGGCTCTTCGGGTGGCCCTTCCCAGGGAGGAGGAGTTGCTTTATTGACTAAAACACCATAGCGATTGATATAATACCATTGTTTGCCAATGGCTACTTTAGCAAATTTGTCACGAAAACCTCGGGCCTTATCATACTTACAAGCGATTACCAACTTGCCTTGGGTATTTAGAAATCCATATTTCCCTTGTTGATTTTGTACCACTCTAAACCCATCTGATTCTCCCCAGATATCTTGGTAGGCAGGTTTTACCAATATTTCACCATTGGTTTTAATGATTCCCTCTAAACCATTTACTCCTTTTACTATGGCAGTTTCTTGATACGCCCAATAGATTTGTTTAAACTGAGGCTTAAAAATCACTTGGCCATTTTGGGTATTCGCCACACCCCAAAGGCCACCATTGGCTACTTTTACCAATGATTTTCCACTCCACCTCTCTATTCGATCATATTTCAATGGAATGATTTCTTTTCCCTCCGAGCTGAGTACACCTTGTTTTTTAGGCCCTTTTTGTACCCAAAAACCATAATCTTTTGGCAATAAAAAGGTATATTGAGCAGGTACCACTACTTCATAATCATTATTCATGAGTCCAAAATGCGTAGCATTACTTCCTAAAAAAGGTTGTAATGGCTGGGCTTGCGAATCACCAACTACCCCCAAACAAATAACACAGATAAGGTTAATAATTATGGTTTTCATAGATTTTATTCGTTCGTCTTTTTTCTTATTCCCTTACGATTGTATTTAGTATAATCAAATGCTATTTCCACCATATTCATAGAAGTCACTAAGCCATGATGACGGGCTGGACTCCAGGCAGGTACCGCACGAAGTAAGCGAATGGCTTCCTCATTACATCCATACTCAAGACCCTCTGACACTCTAATGTGTTTGAGTGCTCCATTTTCGGTAATTATAAATTGCAGTTTGACTTTTCCTTGCACCTTTTTTCGGCGAGCCTTGCGGGGAAAATGTAAGTTATCCATTACAAAATAACGCATCAATGGTTGAAGATCTCCTTGATAATTCTCCGTTTTAAAATCTCCCTGCCTATCTCTTATCACATTTGGAGCATACTTTTTAAAACCATAATCCTTCTTCAGTACTGGGTACGCTTTCAGTATTTCCCGATACTTGATCACTATTTCGGGGGTGTCATCATCCTTTACTGGGTCTGGTGGTATTTCGTAGGCAACATCTTTGAGTTTTTTTCCAGCCGTATCTATCAATATCCAATGCTTTTTATCCTTCGTAACATAAGTGTGTTGGCTATTCCAAAACTGGCGAGCATCTGCATAAATAAAAGGAATGGCTATTTTTCCTTGTTGGTTAATATAACCATATTCCCCCTGTTGATTGCGTGCCAATAAAAGCGCTTTGTTATCATCTTCGAGTTCTTTGTAAATCACAGGCACCAAGAAGGCCCCATTGGCTTTGATGATTCCCTTCAAACCCTTGACATTTGTCACATAAGCTGTTTGCTGATGTACAGTATGAACTCTTAAAAACTGGGGTTTAAATATGATCTTGCCATTTTTTGGATCAGCCAATCCCCACAAATTATTTTCCCTGATCCAAAACAAACCCTGTGTTTTCCATTTTTTTAACTCCTGATATTTACAAGGGATCATCACTTTTCCTGTTTCACTCAAATATCCCTCATTGCGAGTAGCACTCTCCTTGACCCGATAGCCAAAGCGTTGTTTGTATATAGAGTAATAGGTAGGAGGATTTACTACTTGATAGGTCTCATTCATAAACCCCAAACGAACCCCATCTAAAGCTACAAAAGGTTTCAGTGTTTGACCAAAGCTAAGCTGGACTGATAGGCAGCCTATCAGCAACAGCATCCATTTCAAATCAGTTTTCATAAGTGTTTCTATTAGTTATTGGTATGTTGTGTGACCACTTCCAGCCTTATTTCCCCTAAACAATTCATTAAAAAACCTCTGCTTATGTACATAAACAGAGGTTTGTGAAAAAGTACTTTACCAGATTATCTTAATATTTTTAACCAGCCCTTGTAGCGTTTATCCGAATCGGTAGGATGCTTAAGGTGATAATAGTACAACCCAGCTGGGAACCCATCTCCTCCCCACTTATTCTGGTAATTATCCGTTTGATAAATTTGAGTTCCCCAACGGTTATAGATCGTCATACTCCATCCTTTGTTGGCAATCCCCTCAATCACAAATTGATCGTTTTTACCATCATTGTTAGGAGTAATGATGTTTGGAATAAACAAATTATCAGTAACAGAGTCACATACTCTCACCGTAAGCTTTATGCGATCGGTAAATATGCAGCCTCCAATATTGGCTTCCAAAAAGTAATCTCCTGCTCGCGTAACTGTAATCATAGAAGAGGTTTCACCAGTACTCCATTGATAGCTTACACCATCTACTGGGGCATTCCCCAGCACCAATGAAGTACCATCACAAATGGTAGTATCGGCTCCTAAACTTAAGTATACGCTAGGTAAAAATACAAATACAGAATCTCGGTTTACGCAAGTATTGCGTGAAGCATCTACCCAATACCAACCCGACTTTTTGGCTACCAACGAATCAGCAGTTGAACCATCATTCCACAAGTAGTTTACTCCAGGCTCTGCGGTAAACCTGATGGTATATTCACCAGCATTACACACCACAGTGTCTTGACCTAAATCTACCGCGGGTTGTGGTACAAAATCTATTTGAATAGAATCTCGGGCAGTACATCTCCCGTTGCTTACCTCCACCCAGTAGAGTCCTGATTGATTGACCAAAATTGCTGGGCTTGTATTACCATCTTGCCATAAGTAGCTGGTAGCCCCTTGAGTAAAGGCATTTAATAGTACTGATTGCCCATTACACACTACCTGATCTGGCCCTAATGTAAAGTCATTGGCATATATTATCTCTACCGTATCGGTTACTGAACATCCATTATTGGTCACTGTTACCCAATAAACCCCCGAAGCCACTACATTATAAGTCGGGCTTGTACTACCATCTTGCCATAAATAAGTGACATTGCTTAAGGAAGAGGTCGCATCCAGCGTAACTGTTTCACCTGAACAAAGGAAACGGTCGTTGCCCAAATCTACCGTAGGTGTAATACCAAAATCTACATACACAGAATCGGTGATCTCATAGGTACAAGAAGCCGCAAAACTCACTTTTACTTTGTACCATCCTGGTTGATTGACATATTTGAAATAAGTAGTATCACCATCACCCCATAAATATTTCACGATCGAATTATCGATTCCAGGGTCCAAACCTGCCGAAGCATCTATGACATAGAAATTCTGATCACAAATTGTCTGGCTGGGACCTAAGTCAAACGAATTATCGTTCAAGTAAGTGACTCGTATAGCGCTTTGTGTAGCACAACCACCATTGTCTAAGGTAGCTACATATATCCCCGTGGTATTTACGGTAATACTATCTCCGGTTTCGCCAGTAGACCATACCGTATTAGGATTTCCTGATCGTAACACCAGAGGCTGGGTGCCACAAATAGTGGTATCGGCTCCCAGGTTAAGCGCAATTCCGTTGGCAAACTTGACTTCAACACTATCCCTTCGGGAACAGGTACCCATCGTGATTTCTACCCAATAAATGCCTGCAGTATCAGCCAGAAAAATTGGAGCAGTAGATCCATTGTGCCACACATAAGTGGCAAATAAAGGCTGTTGGGCATCTAATACAATCCGTTCTCCTGCACAAATAGTCGTATCCTTAGGAAACTTTATTTCCAAATAATTTACACTGATGGTGTCTGTTCCTACGCAATCTCCATTTCTAACTTCTACCCAATAGGTACCGCTCGAATCCGCAGTAAGGGTAGAATCGGTGCTTCCATTACTCCACAGGTAGGTAACACCTGCACCACTCACCCCAGTGCGCAATACCAGAGGTTGGGTAGGATCACATACAATGGTATCCTGCCCCAGATCGGGGTCGGGTTTGGGCACCAATGTAACATTAATCGTATCGGACAATACACAACTCTCAAAGTTCATCGTGACATAATACTTCCCACTCGAGAATACCTGTATAGAGTCTCCTGTCTGGAGCGTGTTCCAGGTATAGGTAGCACCAGCCATTAATTTTTGAGGCCTCAGGTATACTTCTTCTCCTGCGCACACTGTGAGATCGTCTCCCAGTTCGAGTTCAGGAATGGTAACATATATAGAATCTTCTACCGAACAAGTATCGTTAGACACGGTGACAATGTACAGTCCTGTTTCATTAATCACATTGATTGGGCCAGATACGTTATTGTTCCAACTATAGGTATAATTTTTATCTTTTTGGAAGGCATTCAAAATAAGTGGGCCTTGGCATACTGTGGTGTCATTCCCCAGATTTACCTCAGGCCTTATGCCATAATCCAGGAAAGTAGAGTCTGTTTGCACACAACTATCCACAGTAACGGTTACTTTATACCATCCCCGAGTTTTAGCAATAATAAAAGAGGTAGTCTCACCTGTACTCCATAGATAAGTAGCATCAGGTGCACCTACTTCCGCAGATAAAGTAGTACTACTATCTGCCGAACAGGCATACATTGTATCGGGTAACTCTATTGGTTTGACAATCCGAACATTGATGGAATCTCGCCGTTTACAATCACCTTTCGTAATTTCTACCCAATAAATCCCTGACTCGGTAATTAACTGATAAGGCGTATTGGTACCATTGGACCACAAATAAGTGACTGAAGTATCGGATTGAATGACATTTAAAAACAAGGATTGTTCGGGTGGACAGACGACTGTATCGGCCGGGAATCGTGGATCGGGTGGAGTAGTTATAAAAACTTCTACTGTATCGGATACCGTACACCCTTTACGACTAGCCGTGAGCACGTATTTTCCTGCAGTTTTCACCACCAAAATAGAATCAGTACCAATGGTAGTGGTGTCATCACCAGTGCTCCATTTGTATTCCTCCCAACGACTCTCTGGGCCTAGAATCACTGAGTCTCCAGCACATATTCTCCGGTTGGGTCCCAAATATAAACTATCTCTTAACACCCAAACTGTATCGGTAGATGGACAGCCCAATCTACTCACTGTCAATGAGATGAAATCTTCGTTACCTTTGGGCAAATAGTAACATTTAGTACTACCGTCGTGCCATAAATAACTGGTAATGGTACTATCCAGCCTACATTCCGCATAAATATCGGGCAAAGAATCCCCAGCGCACATGTTAATGTCTGGCCCCAAATCAACTACTGGGCGAGGATATACTCTTACTCTGGTAGCATATGTTTTCGTATAGCCATCTTCATACACCACTTTTGCTGTGACAAAATATATTCCTGGACTCGCATAATAATGCCTTGGGTTTAATATACCACTCGCTGTGTTATTGGCTCCAGAAGAAGGGTCTCCAAAATTCCATTCAATGGAGGTTATTTTTAGATTGTTTCCATTAAGAAATCTAAATTGGGTTGTATCTCCAATACATACATTGTTTGAAGCTATTCCAGAGCAATCAATCACCCAAAGCTGATGAATTCCCATCAGTAAAAATTGATTGGTATTGATACACTTTTGATATAGTTTCACCTCATAATACCCAATTTTACTGTATTGGTGATATGCGGGATTATCAAAGCTGGTATTGGCTACCGAATCCACCTGATCATCGCCAAAATGCCATCGAACCGAATCAGTAACCTTTACTCTTGGAGGTAACAATCGTCGAGCTTCTACCTTGAGGCTGTAGTTCAAACAAATAGTATCTGCGGCTATTATTTCGGTAGGATCAATATCGCATTCACAAATAAACTGGGGTACATTGGGTAATCCAAAGGAGCTTTTTCTACCTTCCAGGCTAACGGCGCTGGGATTGTAAAATCCACTTTCATTGATCACCCCCAAAAAACCTGATTTATTCTTGGCCACATAAATATTGCGATCAGGCCCCATCATTAAGGCCCCAAAACTATTTACCTCGCTCAATGTACCATAAGCATTGGTTACTCCAATCAAAAACTTCGCTTCAGCCCCTCGGGGAGCTCTTAAGTCAATTCTCCAAAGTTTTCCCCCATGCCATCCCGATACATACAAATAACGCGAGGTAGTAGAAAACTCTATTCCGTAAGCATTGGGTATGTAATAGGTTTTGACAAGCTGAGTTATTCGCCCTGTAATGTTGTCAAAGTCAAATACTTCTACCCTGTCTTTGTCGGTAGCCGCAGCACAATTGGTAATTGCAATTGCCAGCCTGTTACAACGGCTTTTCATGTAGCCGATACTTCCACAGGTACCCACATGGCGCGACCCAACCACACTGATTACAGGAGTTTTGTTTACTCCATTTCGGTCAAATGAAAACGAGAAAAAACGATCACTGTTTGCTTCATGCGTGAGCACCCAATAATCATCTCCATTATTTTTCAAGGTAGTTGTAAGTCTCTCTGACATATTGTTTGCCAGCAACACATTACGAGTAATCACCTCACCAAAACCTTTTTGTCGGCTCATGTCTACTACCGAGTAGTACAAATCGTTTCCAGTAACCCCTTGAGTCAAGGTAAAAATATAGTACAAGTCCTGATTTTTGGGCTGTGGAATAATCATTACTGATTGGGTAGAGCTTGTATCTCCTTTTAGCCCAAAGCCATTCACCATTCGTTCATGGTTCCAATTCCAAACAGTGACTCCATTTGTATAAAAACGAAGATTCCCTGCAACATCTGAAATAGAAGCACAGCCTTCTAATGTTTGTAATTGTCCTTTTTTCGTTACGCTCGTCTTGGTGTAAACCTTAAACTCATCTTTCTCAAAAGTAAAACCGGCCTTGTCGCCAAAAAACCAATTTGAGTAGGGTTCGGGACGTACCTGTGCCTGAAGAGAACCTAGCGCAGTCCAAGCCAGGCATAAGGTGAGTAAAAATCTGATCAAAAATCTCATAAATATTTGTAATGTAGATACTTAGGTACTATTTCATTTATATATCAAAATGTTAGTTTTACTCTTGCTCCAAATACCGTAGGCTCTTCTATGAACTGTAACCTTTGGTATGAATAAAAGAAATCGGTGAGCACATTGACTCCCAGATTGGCATCTGCTGCTCTTAGTTCATTGGCCTGCAGGCCATCATCAAAAGTATATCGTCTCGCCTTATTGGTAGCCAACAGGTTCAGTACATATGCCGAAACGGTGATGTTGTCGCTGATCTTTAAAGAAGCCGAAATATCCAGGCGTGCATCCAGACTATAGGGGTTTTGCTCTTCGAAAGTGTTTCTAAAATTTCGGATGTCCTGCAATTCATCTGCAGAGGTAGCCAAAAACTCCCAAACATCAAATAACCCTTTAATGATAATGTCGGTATCGTCCCGGGCAAATTCATAATTCCACATTGCCCTTACATTGGCCTGAATGGCGGCTCTTTGATTAAAAAACCGATACCTGAACAACAGCTTGGCCATTTCGTTGGGTGTGTTTTTGAAAAACATCGATTCTACCTGTAGACTATCTTGATAGTTTCGGTTGTAATAGTCTACCAAACCTGGTACAAGGTGAGTATAGTTGGCACGAACTAGCAACTGGCGGGTTTTAAAACTCACCTCAGCTTCTATACCGCTGTATTGCATTTGACCAACAGTGATAAAGTTTTCGGCCAGAGGGCGATTGAGGTTTGAAATTTCTGAGCGATTCTGATACACTGTTACCCCAAATCTCCATTGATCATTTGGAGTAAATAAGTAGCGAGCTTCGTAGCTCATAGATTTTTCTGGCGGTGCCAGTCTATTATAGCTAAAAATTTCATGCAGCTGCTCCTCAGTAGCCAGGCGATTGGCAATTTGTCCGTTAAACTGTAACAGGTGTGCGTGATTGATTGGGAAACTCAATGACAAACGATGATTCCAGGCAGGCTTGCTAAACGAATGCGTGGTTACCCGAGTACTGGCGGTCAGATTAAACCATTTGACAGGAGAAAGATTTAGTTCTCCAAAAAAATCCCAGCGATCGCTCACCCAGCCGTTGCCTACAAAACCAAAGGCATACAAATTGTCGCTTATGCCTCCATACTGCGAGGGCAATCCAAATATTGTAGAGTTTTCAGAATGAATCAACACTCCGCCGTCTCCTAACCTTATTTCGGTAGGTAAATCATTCCAACCTGTAGTAATGTTTTTTCGGGTATAGTCAGCTCCCAGGGCAATTTGACCAATAGGTAAAATATATGTTCCTGTAACTTGTGCATTCAGGGTAGTTTCGCCAAAGTTGTATCTTTTGTACAAGGGATCGTCAAGATTACCAAAGCGGCTTCTCAGAAACTCTGGTACATCTACTCCATAAGTATAGGTAGAATCACTACGGCTCTGAAAATCTTGGGTATTCCAGCTGGCCAATGCTTTGATAAAGTACCCTCTATTGGTAGTTGAGTCCAGATGATGCCATTCTCGACTTAACGAAGCCATCATTTGGCGCGTTCGAAAGGCTTTTAGATTCACAAACCCAGTAAATTCGCGAGAGTAATTGTATACAGGAAAACCATTTACGTCAGTGGTTACTGAATCAATCACCAAGCCTACTTGCTGCAAACTCTGCATTCCCACACCATTCAAAACAGTTCCAGCCGAGGTATAGCGTGCTTTCACTTTCCATTTATTCAAAATGTTAAGCTCTGCCGCTAGTTTCATTTGAGGTTCTCCGTCATAATCGCCCAACAGTGTAAACGATGGTCGGGAAAAATCTGAGAAAAACGGAAAACTTTGTCCTATATACCCAATTTCAGGGTTAAAAAGGCCTCTGGGGTTGGTTGCAAATGTGTTGACTGTGGCTCCTAAGGTACGTTGCCAACTACCAAAAAAGGTAAAGGTGAGATCATCGTTGGCTACAGTATGGGTAAAATTACCGCCATAGTTGTTATAACCACTCACATAGTTACCTCCTACTTGAGTTTTTTTACCTGCTACTGCCACTTTGGTAGTAATCAAAATCACTCCCGAAACTGCTCCTGCTCCATAACGGGCTGCGGCTGCTCCCCTAATTACCTCTATTTGGGCAATGTCATCCATATCCCAATTTTCAAGCTCATTGATGGCTCCACTATGGCTTTGTTGGTTTACATTTACCCCATCGACAAACACTTGGTAGCGTAAGTTACGAGGTGCCATCCATCCACGCATTCCAATGAGTTTGCCTTCTTCAGAATTGATCCAGTAAGCACCTGGCACGTACAATTCCAGCAAGTCCAATAGATTACGAGCGGGGGCCAGCGCAATATCTTCAGCAGTGATGATGGTCGTACCAGCAGAAGCCAAGCGATCTTTTTGCAGGGTATGAGTCAAGCGATAGTTACGTCCCCTACGCCACTTCTTCCAGGCATCACGCTTGGGTGTATATGGAGGGGGGGTGTAAGTTTCAGAGTTTTTTCCAATAAATTTCTCTTCGTTACAGTCCGTTAAATCGTCAAGGTTTTGTGCCTGTGTAATGAGTCCTAAACAAACTCCTGCCACGATTCCTAGTATTTTTTTCATGTTTTGTGATAGTGATAGCCGCTATAAAAGTCATAGACTGGGTTGAATAAGACTATACCAATATATACCTACCTTTATCCTGTATACTGGAAACTTTTTTAGCGATTATTATATATTTTTTGTTGTCAGTACTTGTAGTATATAGCATTTGTAAGTTTTGCAGCGGCAAAGTAACTAAAAAGGATTTACTTATACTTGGATATATCTTGCAAAAAATTGGTCATATCGGTCATTCTGCCCTTTATGCATAGCAAACGCACTTAAAGTAGGTATCTGGGTTCGTTGTTAGCCTTTAGTATAGACGTTCTACAGAAGTTTGAAGCACTCAACTTTGTTCATATTTCTACGGCTAAAAAACGAGTGAAAAGAACACCACAGCAGGAATAACCCCAAGACCCCACATTATTTTCCGTCTTGATGGTCCAAAGATTTAAGTTCTTGATCTTAGAGTATGTTTAAGCTTTCGTTTTTGGAAATAAAAATGCGATTTTTCAGTGATGGCGAGGTATATTTTTAAGTAGCCAAAGCTATTGACAAAAAAATTACCAAAGTAAGCACGTAAAAAGTGCCTTTTTAACCCAAAGGATGAATTTTAAACAGGCTCTCATGCAATTAAACAACTTTCAGTTTCAGAAAAGTCTCTTCAAATTTAGAGAGACCATTTTAATTTTAAATGTATTGGCTATCAGCAGGTTAATCAATAAATTTATTTAGACAGTCTCACTGATTGGTTAAGTATGACTAAATGATGAAAGGTTAAAGAGTATTTGACCGTATAAATTCATCTACTTTAAGAGGCTCAGTCAAAATTAATTACCTATTTCTTCTCACGGTTTTTATAGCCTTTGGACAACTCCTGCACTGATTTGTTAATGTTTCATCTTTCTACGAAATTTTCTTCCGCTGAACTCTAGCAAATCAGCCGATAAGCAAGTTTTTCTGAGCCGTAATCATAGATTTAAATGGTTTTCAATAAACTCGTACTCACCCTAGAACCAAAGCTCTCATTTTTGCGAAAACCTGCATTAATCTCAAATTAAAAATATTTTATTTTTTAAAACCATTTAAGAGGTTAAACCACTGTTTTTCAAGCCCTTAATAAGCATAAAAAATACTATAAACCTACCCTCCATATTTCTTAGACTTCCCCACTTTACTCGCGTATATTTGAATATAGAAACTAGTTAAATAGTTCTTTTTCTTCATTTTACTAATTTAAAAATAACCTCGTATGAACAACACTATTCAATCAAAAGAAGAAGTAATGCGCTCTTTTGAAAATCTGTTGGCGGAACGAAAAGCTTTGATGGCTAAAATTACCACCAAGGAAGAAACCGCCAAAAAGGAGGAAAACAAGGAATTGGTGTCGATAGCTTCCAACTACACCCCTAATTCTATTGTGACCGGTTTGGCTGAGCTTCAGCTTTCGCTGGGAAATTCCGTAGAAGAACTGGCTTTGCAATTACAAGGAGAGCTTTCCAAATTGGAGGAGTTGAAATCGGCCATTAAGGTGGAAAAAGAAACCTTGAAATATGTGAAAGACTCGAAAGTAGCGGCTGATGCCTTGCACATTTTAACTCAAGAGCAAGATGCTCAAGGTAAAGCTTTTGAAGAAAACACCACTTTGCAATACAAAAGATTAGAGGAGGAAATTGCAGAGCAAAACTATAACTGGGAAAAGGAACAAAGAGATTTTGATCTTTCGGTAAAGGAATACACCGAGACCTTGAACAAGGAAAGAGATAAGGAACTCGCCGACTATGAATATGAGTTGGAAAGAACTTATAAAATAGAAGCGGATGAATACACTGATACCAAAAAATACCTCGAGAGAGATTTGAATGCCAAATCTAAGGAGAAAAATAAGGATTGGACCCAAAGAAAATCAGTATTGGATGAAAACCAGGAGCAGCTTCAGAAGTTTAAGCAGCGTGTGGACAACTTCGAAACTGAGGTAAAGGAAGCTTCTAACAAGGCTCGCGAAAGTGCCATCAAAGATGCTTCTCGCAAAGCTAAAGTAGCTGCTGAGCTGAAAGCCAAAGAAGTGGAAGGAAGCAAAAAAGTGCACGAAATGCAGATCAAGTCTTTGGAAGATACCATTGCGAAAAACAACGAACAAATCGAGAAACTTTCTGCCGAGCTAAAAGATGCATTGAGTCAGGTTCAAGGTTTATCTTTGACTGCTTTGGAAAACACCGTAAAAGGAGGTAAAACAAAGTCAAATGATTAATTATCAGGCATTTGATTTCAAAAATTCTTAGACAAATCTTACTAAAAATCTCAAAAAAACATGGCAACAATAAGTTCAAAGAACACTAAAGCACAAATATTACAAGCTTATAAGGATCTCGAAAAAGAGAAAAAAG
>MLAY01000015.1 GCA_001890965.1 marine bacterium AO1-C
GATTTCACCTGAACAATTCAAGAAAAAAGTCCGACAAATACTTCAAAATCTCGGCAAAGAATTTCACATCAACTTCCAAATAGCATTTTAAATAGATAATTATATTTTTGGTATCACTGACTACTTAACTGTTGTTCAGGTCGTTTTTCTTCATTACTAGCCTGCGCCCATTTAAGATATAATGTTACCAAGTTTGGATTGGTATCCTCATAATGTTTGGTAAGTTCCTCATAGGATTTTTGGAAATACCTCGTAGCTTCTCTAAAGTTAGTTTTCAGATGATATATATTAGCTATAGCAAAGTAACCATCTCCCAGGAAAGTGTCCTGACTCTCACTCCCTTGTACTGTTTCAAGGCTCTTTTTATGATAGAATAATGCAGAGTCTAAATGGTTTTTCCTTCTGCTAAGTCCACCTTCTGCTAGATATACATTCCCTAAATACTGATATTCTATGGCCAGGTTTTTATGGTGATTTCCATAAACCTGCTGAGCAATCTTAATAGATTTACGGTAGTTTTGTTTGGCCAATGGAAACTTTCTTAGGTTTTTGTAAACTAACCCCTTTCGATTGAAAACTATCTGTCTAAGTAATAGATTTTTTTTACTGGAAGGCATCGTATCCAGCAAAAGAATTGTTTGATAACAAATATCCAGCACCTTATCAAATACCACACGGGATATATACAACCTCCCCAGAAGTAGTAAAGCCTTCACCTTTATATTCAACGCTTTTTTACTTGTCGGTAACTCATCCAACTGCTTCAAACAAGCTTTAGTCATTTCAAACGATTCTTCAAAATAGGCCATTCTGGCTTTATAAGCTGCTATTAGCCTTAAATTATCAAGCTTGCGTAAATCAGTTTCCGGCAGGCTATTATAATACTTTGTGGCTTTAGTAGCAAAAGCTAAAGCATCGGTAAATTTTTCTTGCTGATAATCTATTTCACCGAGAGTTTGATAATACATTCCCGCTACTTCAGGTAAAAGCGATTTTTCTATATCTGGTAAATATTGGGTAAGAAGGCGTATTGCCATTATATATTGCTCTAGCTGCAAGTACTGTTTGGCTATTGATACCTGAACAAGGTAGTATTTCTTCCACGCTTGCTGTTTTTTATAAATGTTAGCAGTTTTCTGATAATACACTATGGCACTATCACTCATTAAATCATCCGCAAATTTATCGGCTCGAGCGAGATATTGTTGAGTTATAAAACTCTTAGGAGAGGTTTGCCCCTGAGCAATTGAAAAGTTAAGAAGGATGAGAGGGATAAAGCATAGGGTGCATATAGTTTTTTTAGCCATGTATAATGCCATTGCTTAAAGTTTAATCACAAAATTAAAATTTTATTTAGCAGTAAGGTAATCTGTAACAAGCAATTACTATTGTATGTAAGGTTATATTATAAATAACGAGTAACGGTAGCTTTCTGCTCATAAAATGTAGGATTAATTCTCATAATTTTTCGCTTTATTAAACACTGTTTTCTGATTATAATCTGTATTTTTACTGAATTATTGACCAATCAATTTTTTACATAAATGACTAATCAAGAAGCTCAAGAGCGCATAGAGAAGTTGTCGAAAGACTTACGTCACTACAATTATATGTATTATCAAAAACATACCTCAGTAGTATCTGATTATGAGTTTGATAAACTACTGGAAGAATTGATAGCACTGGAGGAAAAGTTTCCTCAGTTCAAGAAAGACGATTCTCCCAGTCAACGAGTAGGCGGAACCATTACCAAAGACTTTCCTACTGTAAAACACCGCTATCGTATGCTCTCTTTGGGCAATACTTACTCTAAGGATGAGTTGCTTGATTTTGACAAACGCCTCAAAAAACTATTGGGTGATGATAAAGAAATAGAATACATCTGCGAAATGAAGTTTGACGGAGTATCTATTAGTCTCACTTATGAGAATGGCAAGTTGGTAACTGCTGCCACTCGTGGGGATGGTGTACAGGGTGATGACGTCACTGCCAACGCTAAAACAATCAAAACCATTCCTTTGACAGTACAAGGCGACGATTTTCCCGCAGATTTTGAGGTAAGAGGTGAGGTGTTTATGCCCAACAAGGTGTTTGAAGACTTAAATGTCCAGCGAGCCAAAGAGGGCAAAGATACATATGCCAACCCTCGTAATACGGCTTCGGGTACAATGAAACTTCAGGATTCCGCAGAAGTGGCCAAACGTAAGTTAGATGCTTATTTGTATTTCTTATTAGGCAATAACCTTCCTTTTAAAACGCACGAAGAGTCTATCAAGGCTATTGAGCGCTGGGGCTTTAATGTATCACCTACTTATAAAAAATGTACGGGGATAGATGAGGTCATGGAATATGTAAACTATTGGGAAAACGAACGCAAAAACCTTCCACTGGAAACTGATGGCGCAGTAATCAAGGTCAATGATATCGATTTACAAGAACAATTAGGTTTTACTTCTAAAAGTCCTCGTTGGGCCATTGCCTATAAATACAAGGCTGAAGCAGCCTCTACTCGTCTCAACTCTATTACCTATCAGGTAGGGCGTACTGGGTCGGTTACTCCCGTAGCTGAGCTAGAGCCTGTATTGCTGGCTGGTACTACTGTGAAGCGGGCTTCGTTACACAATGCCGACGAAATAGAAACTCGCTTGCAACTGCACGAAGGTGATACAGTATTTGTAGAAAAAGGGGGAGAAATTATCCCTAAGGTAACCAGTGTAGATCTCACCAAGCGGATGGTTAATGCTCGGGCGATTCGGTTTATTGATTGTTGCCCGGAATGTAATACCCCACTGATTCGCAAAGACGGAGAAGCTAACCATTATTGTCCTAATGAAAAAGGCTGTCCTCCTCAGATTAAGGGGCGAATTGAGCACTTCATTCAACGGAATGCGATGGATATAGACAGTATGGGAGGCGAAACGATTAGTCAGTTGTACGAAAAGGGCCTGGTAAAAAACGTAGCCGATTTATACGATCTCACCCTTAAACAATTGCTCACTTTGGACCGCTTTGGTGAAAAATCGGCTCGGAATCTTATTGAAGGCCTGAAACAATCTAAAAGCATTGCTTTTGCCAGGGTATTGTATGGATTGGGGATTCGATTTGTGGGTAAAACAGTGGCCCAAAAACTCGCTACCCATTTCAAAACAATGGATGCTATTCAGCAAGCCAGTCAAGAAGAATTAGTTGCAGTAGAAGATATTGGAGGTCGCATTGCTGAAAGTTTGATTGAGCATTTCAAGGATCAGGACAATCTAGACATTATTCAACGTTTGCAAGCCCACGGTTTACAGTTTGAAGATAATACTCCTGCTGTACAAAAAGACAGCGACAAATTAGACAACAAAACTTTTGTGGTATCGGGTACTTTCAAGCACTTTAGCCGAGACGAAATGAAGCAAAAAATTGAAGCCAATGGTGGTAAGGTGGTGTCTTCTATTTCTAAAAAACTAGATTACTTGATTGCTGGCGATAAGATGGGCCCTTCTAAACTGGATAAGGCCAAAAAGCTAAATGTCACAATGATTTCAGAAGATGACTTTTTGCAAATGATTGGGCAACAGCCTCCCCAATCTTCGGCGGCGCCTACAAACTCTACCCCTACTTTGTTTGATTAATACAAGACACGGATCACAATACAAACGACAAGTTGCTGAGGTAGCTTGTCGTTTTTTATTTAAATAAGATAATACGATGTATGTGATCTTTGCAGAAGTAAAGCCCGCCAACGGCTCTCGCCACCAAAAGGACGGCCACATAGGTGCTGTTGTTACTTGTTATATCAATTATCAGGATATTGATGGAGCTTATGCCTTAGCTAAATATTATATTGAGGAAGAAGAATGGGAGGTGATTGAATTTGAGGAAGAATATTATCATTTAGATAATTTGGAAGATGTAGAGGATGAATACCATCAATATTATCAAGAAGCGTTAGAGGGTGGGTATTCTATTATATTCAATGTATATGATTGGAATGAGGGCTATTTTGAATAGAGTTTGTACTTATTTTATTCAGCAAAGGGCAAAAAAAACTTGAGGGTGAAAACAGTGTTCTCAGCCCCCAAGATCCTTCAACCAGCTATGCAAGTATAAGAACTGGTTTTGTGCTTGAATGTTTTAATTTTTTGGGTAAAAGGTCTATTTTGTTCGATAAATGGTTGAAATCTTTCGGTAAAGCGTTTGTGTCAGGTTTTACTTATGTGTTTTTATATTCATATTATCAGAAGCACCAATGCTTACAGGATCAGCTTCTTGTAATTTTTTGATATAGTCCACCGTAAGCTCAATCTTTGTAATATATCCCTCGATATCAGTTACTTCCTTAGGTGGCAGAGATTTGTTATTTTCCAAATAAGTTCTTATGCCTTGGATTCTTGTGTTTGCATTATTCACAAACCCTTTTAATGCGTCTTGCCCTTCCTTTGTAATAGCTCCCCAATTACCGTTGACTGCGTTTATAAAATCCAAGAAAAAACCTTGCACTTCATCAGATCCTGAGGTTAATTCTGCTGACTGATATTCATCCCGAGATGCCTTAGTTAACCCTGAACTCTCAAACCCATCATGATCTTCTGGTGCTTTAGTTATACTACTTAAGGTGATTCCATAACCATTTGATAATTCGTTTTGCAGTATACCAGCGACTCCTACGTCGCTTTCATTTACTACTGCCCACGCTTGGTTACCATTTTCATCCAGAGTTTTTATGCTTGGTCCTTTTGCTCCTTTTATTGTAAACTTTGCACCTGGCCATTTTGCTATCATTGCTCGATCTACATAAGCTACTACCCCATTATCTATTTTCTTATCTTCATCATCACCTTCTTTTTCCATTTTCTCTGTCCCAGCATAGCAAGATGTAAAAATAATGTCGTGATTTCCGTCTGGTAAACCTTTTCCTTCATTACCTGCACCTGTGCCAGTAAGTTTATCTGCAATCTCTTTCGCTGTATGATCTCCAGAAACTCCAGCATCTCCATGTCCCACAAACGCAATTTTTTCTTTATCCTTTACACTACTAAAGTCTGCATTTGTAAATGTTTGAAATTCTCCACCTACCAAACGTTGCGAAAATCTAATAGAATTTTTCTCTACTTTGTCATCTGCTCTTTCCTTATCTCGGGTAAGTATCACACGTCTTTGAATGATGCCTGTTTGCGAAGACAATCCTTCTTTCCCTTCCTTTTCTGTAGACTTCCGTTGCAAAGTCCCTTTTGCCATTTTATCCACTACTTTCTCTCTTGTAGTATCCACCTTTTGGCCATTGACTACTTGATCACCATTAGGTACGCCATTTTTGGTGTTGTCGATATAGTGAGCTACCTCATGCTTCATATTTGAGGTAGTATCCTCGCGAGGAGCAAAGTCAATTTTATTACCCTGAATGGTAGCTGCGGCATTCACTGTCCCTGGAAATGCCGAATTATGATTTGCCTTTAGAGGTGACGTATCCACTCCGTGTTGCTCACCCATTGTGGTAGCTATTTCTTTAAATTTAGCAGAGCCTTGGGGTACTCCCTTTTTTTCCTGGCCTGAGGTTAAACGCTGAATTGGTGCCTGCTTGGCTTGCACTGGTTTATGTTTAGATTGAATTGGAGGTTTGGCTTTGCGTTGGATGGGTTGTTGTTTGGCCTGAATAGCTTTTTTATTGGTTGCCTGAGATTGCTTTTGTTTTTTTTGCTGGAGCACAGTCGTTTGCCTCTGGTCTTCAGAGTGTTGTGCTGGAATAGAATGTTGATGCATAGTTTTCGTAAAATTTGGTATAAACTTGTTGTAAGCCTAAAGATCACCATTCATACAGGTAAGTCCTAATATTGACCGTAGACAAAGCGTAGACATTATTCCTTTAAATCACTTGAAATGCATTTTATCAAATTACGCGATTTCCTCCTCTCTCAACAAATAACTGATAATCAAATACTTATTAAGTAGTAGGTTATAATTCATCATTCAAAATTGTCTAAATCCTTACAATTCTCTGTAAATCCATAAAAAACCTTCTAATTTTGTAGGTGACCATATGATTGTAAATGACTTATGAGCAGTAAGATTAGTGATTATGTATTTAATCTAAGAAATCGGTTTTCGCAAAAAGCAGGTTCTAGTGCCACAAGAGCTACTTCTAATTATCAAGACGCCAAAAACATTGGGATTTTGTTTAAAATAGAAGATGATGAAAAACATGATGCCCTCAATGCATTTGTAAAAACGCTTCAGAGCGAAGGGAAAAACCTTACTTTGTTGACCTACTTTGAGCGACTCGAAAACAATCCTTACAATTTCCGTTACGAGTTTTTTTCCAAAAAGGACATTACTACTTTAGGCAAAATTAAATCACGGCCAGTACAAAATTTCATAGAAACTCCCTTCGATTATTTATATTGTGTCACGGTCAACCACTTTTTGCCTTTTGACTCTATCTTGCTTAAAAGCCAGGCCAAATGTCGTATTGGACGATATTTCCCAGAGCAAGAGTCTTGTTTTGAGCTTATGCTTGACCTCAAAGAAACCAATGGGGTAGATGAACTCATTCAACAAATGTTACATTATACTAAGAAGTTGACTAAAAACTAGTGAATAGTCAACCGCCTACTGTCGACAGACGATGGTGGACAGTTGACTAGTGAACACCAAACTTTTACTGAACAGATGCTATACGAAAAATTCATCGGAACTGGGGTAGCATTGGTAACCCCTTTCAAAGAAGATCATACCATAGATTTTGATGCTCTCAAAAAAGTATTGAACCATACCTCGCAGGGAGGAGTAAACTACTGGGTAGTGATGGGAACTACTGGAGAATCTGCTACTTTGACGAAAGAAGAAAAGGTGGCAGTACTGGAGTTTACTTTGAACAATAACCCACAAAATATTCCTGTGGTATATGGTATAGGGGGAAACAATACCCAAGAAATTCTGGAAACGATTGATCATACTCCTCTAGATGGAGTAGATGCCCTTTTATCGGTAAGTCCTTATTACAACAAGCCCTCACAAGAAGGTATTTTTCAGCATTATACAATGGTGGCTGATAAGTCTCCTAAACCACTGATCTTGTATAATGTACCAGGACGTACTGCTTCTAATATTAGCGCGCAAACTACTTTAAGATTGGCTCAGCACGAGAATATCATTGGTGTAAAAGAAGCTTCCGGAGATTTGGTACAATGTATAGAGATTGCTAAACACAAGCCTGAAAACTTCTTATTGATCTCAGGAGATGACATGCTCACTGTACCTATGATGTCGATTGGTGGACAAGGGGTAATTTCGGTATTGGCCAACGCTTTTCCAGCCATATTTGCAGAAATGGTACAAGATGCACTGGCAGGCAATTTCAGAAAGGCTGCGCAAGGATTGTATCAACTCACAGGCATTAACCCTTATATGTATACAGAGAGTAATCCGGTAGGAGTAAAACAAGCAATGGCGTTGCAAGGCATTTGCACAAATGCGGTTCGTTTACCTTTATTAGCAGCTTCAGAAGAACTGAAAGCGCAAATAGCGGAAATGATGCCCCCAGTTGGAGTGCAGCAGTAATACTTGTGGGTTGTTCTACTTTATAGTATAAATGGCCAAATAGTTTATATATAAATAATCATTTGGCCATTTAATTATCAATTTACCGCCACAAATGCTATATGCTGTCCATCTTCTTTCTTTAAAACCATTACGTTGCTGGTGAGCTTCACAATAGTAAAAACTTCCTTATCATCAGCACTAGCTCCTACCGCCGATAAAGTCAATTTATTTCCGCTTTTTGTCCAACGTCCGGGAGTGGGCATAGTAGCAGGGTTGCCATCGGCCATTGTTACCACTTTTAGTACTCCTCCACTACTAAACTTATAGCGTAATTTTTCAAATGATTTTTTCATCATATTTAACATGCTGGCATCTAGTTGCTTAAAGGACGCTTGTTCAGCAGGTTTCATATAGGGTATGCTTTCCTTAAGGGATATTTGCCAGGTTTTGGTAATACTTTGGGCTTGACTTACTTGGGTAAATCCTACTAATGTGCATATGATTAGCAGACATAATTGCTTCATGACCAGAAAATTTAAAGGTTAGAAAAAAAATAGCGTAAAGCAGACAGACCACCTTACGCTATTTTGAACGAATATTTTGACTAGTTTTTATAACGAATGCCTAGTTTTTCCATCCGAGAACGTAACGTAGTAGGTTTGATATCTAATATTTTAGCCGCTCCTTTTTCTCCACTAATCTGCCCCTTGGTTATCTTGAGGACTTCATTGATCAATGCCTTTTCGGATTCGGCCAAAGTAGGCGTTTTCTTGGGTTTACGTACACCATTTACATTAAACCAATTGCCTACTTCTAGTTTACCATTTTGGCTGATAATAACCGCTCGCTCGATAATATTTTCCAGCTCACGAATATTTCCTGGCCAATCGTAGGTTACCAGTTTATCTGCAGTACGTTTAGGGATCGTTTTAATATTTTTACCGATTTTTTTACCATACTTTTGGGCAAAGAAGGAAGCCAATAATGTAATGTCTTCTTTACGTTCTCGTAAAGGTGGCACATTAATCGGAAACACGTTGAGACGGTAATACAAATCGGAGCGAAAAGTCCCCTTTTCAATTTCTTTTTCCAGATCACGGTTGGTAGCAGCAATGATTCGGACATCTACTTTGGTAGTACGAGGATTCCCCAAACGCTCGAACTCTCCTTCTTGCAAAACTCGTAGTAGCTTAGACTGTAGCTCAAGTGGTAGCTCACCGATTTCGTCCAGAAATATGCTACCCTTATCTGCCAGTTCAAATCGCCCTATCTTTTTAGCAATTGCACCAGTAAAAGCCCCCTTTTCGTGACCAAAAAGTTCACTTTCTATCAAATTGGCAGGTAAAGAAGCGCAGTTTACTTTTACCAAGGTTTTTTCGCGGCGTTGGCTATTGTTATGCACGGCTCGAGCCAGCAACTCTTTTCCAGTTCCAGTCTCACCCAAAATAAGCACCGTAGCATCTGAGGGCGCTACTTGCTCTATTTGTTGCAACACCAGACGAAACTCATCACTTTGCGTCACAATTTCCTCAAAATTATTGTTGACCCTGATCTCTTGCCTAAGGTATTGGTTTTCCTCCTGAAGTTGATTTTTGAGTTCCTGAAGCTCTCCCATCGCATCCTTAAGCTCTGCCGTACGTTCGCTTACTTTTTGCTCAAGATTAGTGTTGGCATCTTCCAGCGATTTTTGCAGGTTACGAATTGTTAAATGGGCCGATACTCGTGAAAGCACTTCCTTGTGTTGGATAGGCTTGGTTACATAATCCACTGCGCCCATACTAAACGCCTTTACCTTGTTTTCGGTATCCGAAAGCGCAGTCATGAAAATTACGGGAATATCACGGGTGGTAGTATCTTCTTTTAAACGACGACAAGTTTCAAAGCCATCAATGCCGGGCATCATTACATCAAGCAGGATCAAATCCGGCTTAACAAATGCTACTTGCTCTATGGCACTTTCGCCGTCTTCGGCTACCAGTGTTTTGTATCCTTCCTGGCTCAGATGATCCACCATCAGTTTAATATTCGCGGGAGTATCATCCACAACCAATATTTTACCTTGCTTTGTAGTTCTATCCTCTTGCATGTTAATTATTTCAACTCATTTTAGGGAGTAAGTAGTACACTCAAAATCAAGTGTTTTAGACATACCCCACGTGTGGTTTAGGTGTTTTCTATTAGTCAGTTTTTCTTTTGTACACCTTTGCTATTTTTTTTGTTTTACTTAACAAACAGAAAATAAATTTTAATCTATTTTTTATCACGATTGTAAGGTAACATAATGGTTACCTCTGTAAATTCATCTACTTCACTATCAATATAAATTTTACCTTTAAGTTTATCCACAGCCTTTTTAGTAACATACAAACCCAGGCCATCTCCCCGGGCATTTTCATGGGCTCTAAAATACATATTGAGTATATCGGCCAGGTATTGAGGTTCAATACCTACTCCGTTGTCTTTTACAACAATTTTTAAGCTAGTTTTTGTCAAGTTCGCCTCAACGTCGATGTAAGGGGTTAGGCTTTTGGAAAACACAATGGCATTTTCGATAATATTGTATAAAACAACCCTCACAAAAAAAGGATGGTACTCTATGACCTCTGGTAAAGTATGCTTAAACTTAAAGTCAATGGATTTTTGCTCTAATAAGCCGTTCAGCTCCTCATATACCTCATTTACCAGTACCTCGATGTTCATTGGTTCTGTTACCTCAGCCGATAACTGGTATATTTCACTTACCATTTGAAACTTTTTCAGCATACGATCCATTTGCAAAGCAGTATGTTGTACTTGCTGAAAAATATCTTTGGCGGCATTGTCTTGAATCGTAATATTGGCCAGCTCTACCAAGCCTAATAAACTTGTTAAAGGGCGTCGTAAATCGTGGGATGAACGATACAAAAAACGATCTAATTCTTCGTTAGCTTCTTGTAAAAGCACGGTACGATCAACTACGCGTCTCTCGAGGTTTGCATTGGCACTTCTTAATTCCTTTTGTAAGCCTTCTAACCTCAAATGGGTTTTAATTCGAGCCAACACTTCTTCTTGCTGGAAAGGTTTCGTAATAAAGTCAACTGCTCCTACCTGAAATCCCTTTACTTTATCAACCGTTTCGTTTAGTGCCGACATGAAAATTACTGGAATGTCGCGAGTGTCTTCATTTTGTTTGAGAAGTGCACAAGTCTGAAAACCATCAATGCCTGGCATCATGATATCCATTAATATCAAATCTGGCTTAATAAACTCTACCTGCTCGATGGCACTCTCACCATCTTCAGCCACCAACATTTTAAATCCCTGGTCACGCAGATAGCTCAAGATCACTCCTATATTGGCTGGAGTATCATCTACGACTAATATTTTGCCTTTTTTTACGACAGGCTCTACCAGGGTCATGTATTAGTTTTTTAGGTGCGGTTTAATAAACTGTCTTATCAATTTCATTTTATACTCTCGGGCAAAAGTACGAATTTTTGCCACAAATGGCCCAAACTCCCCTTGCTGTTGCTCAAGTGCATCTACATGCTGCATGAGTCCTTCTACATCTCCAGTCAATGCCAACTCATATACCTTTTTGAGTATCTCTCCATTGGGAAAGATAAGTTCCTGATTTTGAACTTCCAAATTAGAGGGAGTCTTGTTGGCTGAAACCATTTCTACGTTTTGTTCATAAACCCACTCCATGTCAATATGTTTTTCCAATTTAGATAATAATTCGGAAACGTTGACCGGCTTAGGAACAAAGTCATCACAACCAACCGCTACGCTTTGGTTTCGGTCGTAGTCGTATACACTGGCCGAACAAGCAATAATGGTCATGGGGGGAAGTGTTTTGTTTTCACGGATTAATCTTACGGCCTCAAAACCATCCATATTGGGCATTACCAAATCCATAATAATACAGTCAGGCAAATGTTTTTCGGTTTGATGAATTGCCTCTAGGCCATCCATCGCCTCAAACGCTTCAAACCCCAGGGGCTTTAGCATATTTACCAATACCATGCGATTTTCTTCCCGATCGTCTACTACAAGTATTTTACGTTTTCTACCTTTATAGCCGATGATGTTCTTTTCTTCTTGCACCTGTTGCATGGGGTGTTCGGCATTGGTCACTGGAAGCTCTACCATTACTCGGAACAAACTCCCTTTGCCTAATTCACTCTCTACTACAATTCGTCCTCCCATCAACTTTATCAAGCGATTACAAATGGCCAATCCTAAGCCAGTTCCTTCTGATTGATGACGGTTTCCTTTGACTTGATGAAAAGGTTCGAAAATTTGATCCAGTTTATCCTTGGGAATACCTGTACCAGTATCTTCTATCTCAAAAACAAATTGATTATAAGACGTTTTTTCGGGGTGAGGTTTATAAGCCACTCTAAAAGTAACGCCTCCTTCATCGGTGAATTTAATCGCATTACTTAGCAGATTAAAAAGGATTTGACGTATTCGTTTCTCGTCTCCGTGTACAAAATAGGGAATTTGAGAAGGGCTTTCAAAGTGATAACCAATATTTTTGTTTTCGGCCCAAACCCGGGTAATACTTACTACATTTTTGATAAATTCACTGAAATTAAAGTCGTTATTTTCGAGTTCGAGTTTGCCCGATTCTATTTTTGACAGGTGTAAAATATCGTTGATTAGTAGCAGTAGTTGTTCACCACTTCGTTCGATAATTTGTAATCCGTCACGTTGAGGTGGTGTGATATTTTTCTCCTTTTTAAGAATTTGCGCATATCCTAAAATACCATTCAGTGGGGTACGCAAATCGTGGCTCATACTTGCCAAAAACACACTCTTTGCCTGGTTGGCTGATTCGGCAGCAGCTTTTGCATTTTGCAAGTCTTCTTCATAGCGTTTGCGTTCATCTATGTTAGTCATTGTACCAATCGTACGAATGGCTTGGCCGTCTTCATCAAACTCTACTGCTTTTCCCCGATCCAAAAACCACTTATAATCGCCATCTTTACATTTGAGGCGGTACTCGAGCGAGTAAAATGGAAAGTTGTTGGATTTGTATTCTTCAAAAGCGGCTATAGTTTCTTCTTTATCTTCGGGATGTAGTAACCTTCGCCAAAGATCATCATTCACATTAAATTCGTTGGGTTCAAAACCCAACATACGGTAATAATTCGTACTCGCAAAAGTTCGTTCAAGCGGAATATCAATATCATATAGTCCATCTCGGGTAGCTTCCAGCGCATACTGTAGACGTGCTTCACTTTCCTTCAGAGCTTCCTCAGCTTGTTTCTTTTCGTGGATATTAATCAATGATCCAGCTACCTTGGACGGGTTCCCTTTATCGTCGCGGGCTACAATTCCACTTTCTCTAAACCAATGGTAGGCCCCATTACTCATGAGCATGCGGTATTCCACAAAATAGGGTTGATTCCAATCAGGATTCTTTACAAAAGCTTCAAAACGTTGCAGTACCTCTTCTTTATCGTCAGGGTGTATTTTCCCATGCCACACATTTAAGTTTACATATTGTTCACTGGAAGAAATATCCAAAATGTTCAGCATTTTAGGCGAAAGCCAGGTACTGGCATTATCGTCTAGTTTTTTGTTTTCAGGCACAAAGATTTCCCACAGTCCCTCTCCTATCCCCTGGTGAATAAGCTCAAAGCGTTCGTGGGCTTCGTTGAGTTCTTGTTGTTTTTTCTCGAGTGCTACATTGGTTAGGTTGATCTGATCTACCTTTTGCCGTAGTTCTTCTTCCTGTGCTTTGAGAGTTTCTGCATTTTCTTGAGATTCTTGCAAGAGAAAGCTCAACTGTTCATTAGATTCTCTCAATTCCTGGGTTCTTTGTGTCACCTGACGCTCGAGGTTATCTTTCAAGGCAATGAGTTCCTCTTGAGCATTTTTTCGATCAGTAATATCTGCAATAAACCCTTCAATCATCGCTTCTTTACCATTGCCGTTCTGCCCTATCAAACGCCCCTTTTCCCAGAGCCACTTTATTTCACCAGCTACCTCGACTGGATATTCTACTTCAAAAGGACGGTTTTCATTAATTGCTTTTTGAATATCCCTCTGAAGATCTTTTAGATGTTCAGGAAAAATAATGTCATTCAATCCCTTCTTCGCCAATATAAATTCGTCGGGAGTAATGCCAGTAAGGGTGGTACTTCCTTCACTCACAAATTCCATTGAGCGCTCTACATTGTTTTGGGAACGATACACCATCCCTGGTAGGTTAGACATCAGCGTAGATAGCCTTCTTTCGCTCTCGCGTAAATCCTGAGTAGCTTGCTTTAGCTCCGAAATATCGGAGATAATACCAATCATGCGCAAAGGGCGTCCTTTCTCATCACGCTCTACAGTTTTACCTTTGGCAAAAAACCATTTATAGTTTCCTCGTTTGGCCCGCATACGGTACTCGAGGCTATAGTCGGGGGTTTCGGCACTTAAATATTTTTGTTGGGCGGTGAGTACATTTTGTACATCGTCAGGGTGAATCAATGATACCCAGTTTTCATGAGTCGCCTCAAACTCGTTGGAGCGATACCCCAGCAAATGATAATACTGGAAGCTGTTGTAATGGTTGTTTTTAGTGTCCCAATCCCACAATCCTTGTTTGGCTGCATTCATTGCCAGTTTCAAGGTTTCTTCACTATCACGTAAGGCATACAATGCTTTGTTACGATCGGTTACATCTACACCTACTCCCCAATGGGCCCAACCTGCAATGGGATAGTGCTTCGAATTCTGTGTCCAGGAAATCGTCTTTTCGGAACCATCTTTACAAGTAATGGCTACTTCCCAATTCTTGAAATCTCCTCGCCGTACTACCCATTGACGGTAGATTTTTTTTCGGTATTTTGGATCGGGAATGAGCATTTGAAACACATGACGGCTGTTGATAATTTCCTTGGAAGAATAACCAGTGATTCGTTCACACTCCGCATTCCACATGACGAAATTCAACTTTTCATCCATTGCGTTGATCATCACTGGAACATTTTGCACTGTCATTTTCATTTGCTCTTCGCTACGACGCAAAAGCTCGTCGGTACGCTTACGTTCGGTAATGTCATTGATGATACCTACCATTCGGATGGGAATACCCAGGCGATTTTTTTGTACGATTTGCCCTTTGGAGGATATCCATTTATAGCTACCATCTTTACACATTACCCTCAGCTCTACTTCATACTTAGGGATTTCTTCATCCAGGTATCGTTGTTGAAACTCAGCGACCCTTTGGCGATCATCAGGGTGCACATGCAACAACCATTGATCATAATCAGGCTTAAATGGAATAGGTGGTTCTTCGTAATATTGATAACCCAAAATGCGATAAAAGTCTGGACTTAGGTAGTTTTCGTTGGCACGAATGTCCCAATCCCATAACCCCTGGTGAGCTGCCTCAATGGCTAATTTCAATCGGGTTTCACTTTCTTTGAGAGCAGCCTTGGCCAATTTATTCTTGGTAATATCTCGGCTAATAATCAATAAGTGGGTGCATTCGCCCTCTTCGTTAATAATGGGGGTCAGGCGATTTTCCCGAAACATAGTCTTGCCCAACTCTACATTGAGCTTGTCGGTAAAGATCACCTCTTGTTGCTTTTTCAATACCCTACTTACCCGCTCAATTTCTCGGTTGAGTTTATCGGGATTTTCGTAAAACCCTCGCTCAAGGTACTCATCTACCCGTATACCTATTAGATCATCACTTGTTACTTTTTCGCCTCGTAGCGCAAACATTTCAAGCGCCAAATCATTGGTTGATTCTAACATGGGTAATCCTTCGGGCATGACTCTAAACAGCGTCATGATTTCCTGAGTATTGTTGTAAATCAACTTGATTTGAGCTTCGCTTTGTTGGGCTTGCTCCTTGGTTTGGTGGAGGTTTTGATAAGCCAATCGTTTCTCAAACGCATTGGAAATAATATTAGCCACCGTTTTTACCAGTTCGATTTCATTCTCCGACCATTGTCGTTTAATAAAACAATCATCTAACCCTATTAGCCCAAAGTGCTTGCCTTGTACGTATAGTGGTGCTACCAGCAATGATTTTACTTCTTGTGCCTTCAGGGTTTGTCTTACTAAATCAGTTCCATCTTTGTCTATATCCGAGATAAGAAATAACCCAGACTCATCTATAGCCTCCCGATAAGAGGGGACTAAATCATACACCAGGGTTCTAAACTTCGCCTCACGAGGTGCAATTCCTTTACGACACCATTCATAGGTATTGTGGCTGTTTTCACCATTGAGGTCATCTTCAAAAATAGATACTCTGGTAACTTTGGCATGGCCTCCCAACAGATAAAGCGCTTCGTTTATTTGCTCATCAAAGTTTGATAAAGAGTTGAAAATAGATGATATCTCAGATAAGGTAGTTTGTCGCAGCAAGTTATCCACAAGCTGCTCATTAGATTGTGTAAGTTCCAGTGTACGTTCGCTTACCAATTCTTCCAGATGATCACGGTGCTGATTCAATTCACTAATCGTGGTCATTAGGATTTCCTTCTGAGAACGCAACTTTTCGTTTTGACCTTCAAATTTTTCCTGTTTCTGTTTGAGTTCACCAGCTTGTTTCGATAACTCGGTATTGATTACATTCTTTTGACGGATATTCTTAATCAGGAAGAAGCCAAATAATACGACCATCACAATGAAAATAATCCCTCCAGCAATGATCAGTCGATTGAGTCGGACTTTTTGTCGTAACAGGTCATTTTCTCGTTGGATATCGTATTCAGACTTAAGGCTATTTACTCGTACGCTCACATCAGCGTCCCTAATTTGATTTTCGAGCGCCCGAGCTTTTCCCTGGAAAACATAAGCCTGCTTAAAGTCGCCTTGGGCTTTATGCAGCTGCATCAACTGTTCATAGCTGGCCAGGATTCGCTCTTTGGCTCCTATTTTCTGGCCCAAACTCAGTGCCTTGGTAAGATAAGCTTCTGCTTCGTCGAGTTGATTGTTTAAGATGAGTACCTTACCCAAATCGTTTTGTACATCCGCCTCTAAATCCTGGTTCTTCAGTTGGGTCACCAGTGATAACTCTTCTTTTAACAACTGAAAAGCCTTATCCAAATCTTTCTCCTCAATATGTACATAGGCAAGACGCCCCATGGTTTGGGCTTTGATCAAGGGTTGATTGATTTTTTCGGCAAGTTGGATGGCTTCTTCAAAACGTTTTTTGGCTTGTGGATAATTTTTTTTGTGATAAAAAACCTGACCTTGATTGCTGAGGGTGTTAGCAATTCCTTTTTGGTTTTTCAGCTTTTGAAAAATAGTCATCGCCTGCGTAAAATATTTATCCGCCGCTTCTATTTTTTTTTGACGACGCAACACATTGCCCATATTGCGTGACATTTCGGCTTCCAGTAACAAAAACTTGTGCTGAGCGGCTTGTTTGTGTGCCTTTAGGTAATATTCGTAGGCCTGCTCATACTCGCCAATCGCAAAGAAGTAATATCCAAAGTTTGCGTAGCTATTCGCTATCCCTTGGGCATCGTTTAGCTTTTGGGCAATGTCTAATGCCTGCTGAACATATTTTTTAGTAGGAGCGGTATTATGGAGTAATTTTGCCAGTTTGTTGCGTTTACGAACTTCCTCAACGTTTTCGGCATTGGTAAGTGTTTTTTGCAAACTATCTACCTGCTTATCTTGAGCTGGCAACACACTGGGCATTACTAGTACAAGCAGGAAGGCTAATTTTATCAATTGTTGGAACTTACTCATGAGAAATGTCTTTCAAAAATTTAGGTCAGGTACATTCTTGACAAGATACAACAAATATAATAAAAGTTTAACGCATATATATTGGTTCAACCCAATCAACAATAAATGCCAGGGCGTA
The DNA here is from genome assembly GCA_001890965.1 of marine bacterium AO1-C. Lineage (GTDB taxonomy): Bacteria > Bacteroidota > Bacteroidia > Cytophagales > Microscillaceae > Microscilla. The sequence goes on from MLAY01000015.1 coordinate 17,339, forward strand.
TGTCTTCCCACAGATTTGGATAGAAATCGTGCAACAAACATCCTTTAGTTCTTTACGAGTTTGTTCATTAATGGACATTTTTGTAATATTATCGTACACATAGAACTTATACTGCTTTTCGAAGGCTAAACATAAGCAACTAACTATCAAACACTTATCCAAAACAAAATCTTAGGTATATCGTTTGCAAAACACTTGGCAGACCATATAACCTTTTTATCACATAATTGCTCAAGAAGATGATACAACTGAAAAATATCGAGAAGTATTTCAAAAACGGTTTTCAAAAAACTTATGTATTAAGAGATATAAACCTAGAGATACAAGAAGGAGAATTTGTAACAATTATGGGCCCCAGTGGCGTGGGTAAATCTACCTTACTCAATATCATTGGACTACTGGAACAACCAACCACTGGTGAATATTTGTTTGAAGGAGAACCTACCCATAAGTTTAATCAGAAAAAACGTACTGACTTTCACCAAAACAATATAGGTTTTGTGTTTCAGGCGTATCACTTAATAGACGAGCTCAATGTGTATGAAAACATTGAGATGCCTTTGTTGTATAAAAACATTAAATCTAAAGAAAGAAAAAGTCTGGTGGCCGAAATGCTGGATCGTTTTCAGATTGTGGCCAAGAAAAACCTTTTTCCAGAACAACTTTCGGGGGGCCAACAACAATTGGTAGGTATAGCACGTGCTATTATTGGCAAACCCAAGCTTTTGGTAGCTGATGAACCTACCGGGAACCTACACTCTAAGCAAGGGGAAGAAATTATGAAGTTATTCAAAAAACTGAATAACGAAGGCGTAACGATTATTCAGGTTACGCACTCCGAGAAAAATGCCCAATACGGTAACAGAGTAATCAACTTGATGGATGGCTGGATAGAAAGCGATAAACGTATTGACTCGACCACCGAAATTGCAGGCTAGATTTAGCATTTCACTTTTTACGATATTTTAGCAAATGCTCCCCACTTGGTACTACTTCGAAGTCGGGAGCATTTTTAAATAACCTATCTAATACCCATTTATGGTTGTCTCCTACGATAATCAAAATACGATCGCCTTTTTTGGCCATTTTGAGCACATTGCTCATCATACGCACATTGCGCTGATACCACCTCCCTAACCAATCGGGACCCATCCAGGTGTTTTGGATTCCTACCCGGGTTTCGAACGCATGCATACGCTGGGCATTGATTTTACTCATTTTACTTGAGTTGATGAGGGCAAAGTAGTCATACAGGTTTAGTTTTTTCATCAATGCTTTGTTGTAGTTCCAAACCTCAGTAATGGTTTTTAGGTGTTTATCATAAAAGCCTTTATCATTTTTGTCTGCAAACTTCAAGAATTTTTCAAAAGTAAAGCCTTCCAGTGACCCTATAAAAGCAGGGCGATTGTCGAACAGCCAAATCATATCGTGCTTCATCTTTTTAGCCAATCTAAAGCCTATTTGGTAGACTTCGTTGGTCTTTTGATCAATAGAAAACTTTCCCTTCAAATATTTCTGGTATTCTTCATTGGTCTGCTTAAGTTTTTTGGGGTTCCATTCTACCACTACCTTGGTGGGTTTAAACTGAGCCAGTGCGGTTATCAATCGTTGTAAGTCGGATTGCTTTTGAGGGTTTAGCACTTCTTTTTTGAAATGATTGGTACCTACGACCATTACTTTGGCTAATGTTAAATGCTCGTAGGTTTTCAATTGATTGAGTTGTTTTTGGAAATCGTCTGTCACCTGGGCCCAAACGGGTGTAACATAGATACTCAACCAGATAAAACAAAACAGGGTTATTTTTCTTGTTGTATTCATTTGTCTAAAGAAACGATTTTTCTTGAAAGCAGCAGAAATATTATGTCAACCCTGATTTTTACTTGTCTAATTGCCTGATAAACCAGCTAGAAAAAAATTCGCTCACTAATTATTTCAAACTTTCCAGCTATTTAGTTTATTTATGACTTGTTAGAGTATGAAGTCATCTCGACTTTTAATAATGAACTACAAACAGCTCATTTTGCCCCCTAACTTTGAGATTTTTTATCCCCGTAGCGCTGCTATGACTCAAAAAAATCTCTTCGTTATCGAACAAAAGCAGCTATTTTTAACAACATCCAAAAAGTCGAGACGACTTCTATACTTAAAGATTAGTTTTTTTAAATGATTTCAAAGGTGAAACAGCGCTCACCTTCGGTTCGGTTATAACCTGGGCTAAAAATGTGTCTTTTACGTACTGATTTTAGTAATTTTTGCGTCAATAGCTTGGCTGACTCAACATCCACTGGATGTTGCCATACTTAAAAATCTACTTCATCAGCACAAAAAGTGCATCATTTTGATCTCCAAAGACAAAATTTAAGCATACGCTTATACCATTGAGCTTGTGTTGAGTTCGTTGCTTAAAAATATCCAAGCAAATTTTATTGTATGTTGTTCAATATTGTTTTGATGATTATTACGGGTGGCTTAGTTGCCTGGAGCAGTTGGCAGTTTGTGCGCTATCGTCGGCAAATGGAACAAAACAATGAAGAAGTTACCCAACTTACCAATGAACTGGAAGAGCGGGATTTACAATTGGCCGCTCAAGAAAAGCAATACATCAAAAGCCTGGACGAACTCAAAAAGGTGCAGGATGCGATGAATGCCAAGCAGCAAACGCTGGAGTTTACCAACCAAAAAATGCAGGCCAATGAACAGGTATTGATCAAAGCCTACAACCAACTCAAGGAAAGCCAGGAAGAAATAAAATACCAAAAAGGTGTATTGGAAGAAACCCTGGACGAACTTCAGGTAAAAAATAGCCGCATAACGGACAGCATTAGTTATGCAAAAAAAATACAGCAAGCCATTCTGCCCAACCCCATCGAAATTCAAAAATCCTTTAGTGATGCCTTTATTATTTTTTCTCCAAAAGACGTGGTATCAGGTGACTTTTATTGGTTTAGCCAGATTGAAAACAAGACTTTTATTGCGGCAGTAGATTGTACCGGACATGGAGTACCTGGCGCTTTTATGAGTATGATTGGCCATACCTTGCTCAACCAGATTGTACGGGAAAAGAAGATTCTTGAACCCAGTGAAATTTTGGAAACCTTGGATGCCGAAATTTATACTTCGTTGAAACAAAAGGAATCAAAAAGCATAGATGGAATGGATTTGAGCTTGTGTTGTGTAGAAACTCCTATGGGTAGTACTCGGCTCAAAAAACCAGGGGAACCTATCAAGGTGATTTTTTGTGGAGCCAAGTCTAATATGTATTACAGTCATTTGGGAGAAATTCATAAAGTAAAAGGGGATCGTCGGGCACTGGGAGGCTGGCTTAAGCGTGATCAACGCCCATTTACCAATACGGTATTTGAGGTTGAACGAGGTGATATGCTTTATTTGATCACCGATGGCTACACAGATGCGGCAAGTCCAGGAAGACGTCATTTGGGCACGACTAAGCTGTATAAGTTTATGCTACAAATCCACACCAAGTCACTTGAGCAACAAAAAGACTTTTTCCTGAATGCCCTCAAAAGCCACCAAAGAGGCACCGAACAACGCGATGACATTACTTTTATAGGGTTGAGAATTTGATTATCACAGGTGAATGATCAATTATGCTTTTATTGCTCTATTGTTTCGCTTCGCGCCATTTTTCACTTTTCATTTTTAGTTTTTCACTTTTAACTTTTCACTTTCAAAGCTCTGCTTTGAATCGTTTTTCACTTACTTAAGCTTGCTCATCATTGTAAAACCTGCCCACCACTTGGGCCAAGCCGTTTGGGCACTCTCCAGCATAGAAAGTTTGGCCAAACGCAGGGCTTCACGATAGCTTTTACCTTTGCTCATATTGTCATAAAAACGAATCATCAATTCGGCGGCATCTTTGTCGTTGACCGACCACAGGGTGTAAATAATATGCGGAGTACCCAAATACACAAACCCTCGGGTGATGGCCAAAATCCCCTCCCCTCGCACGTTTTTGCCAGCACCTCCCTGGCAACTACTTAGCACTACCATATCGGCTTTGAATTTCAGGTTAAAGATTTCTTCCAGCGATAAGGCGCCATCGTTGTTTTGAGGTTGGAGCGAATCTATGGTTTGATTGGGATAAAAAGCCAATGCGGGAGTTTTGTCTTCCAGAAAACCGTGGGTTGCAAAATGGATAAATTTATAGCGCCCCTCAAGGCCTTTGACCATTCCTTCGGTTACTTGCTCACCAGTGACTACTTTGCTGGTTTTTTGCTGTTTCTGAAAAAGCTGATGAATAGTTTCTACTTCTTTTTTGGTAAAAGGCAAAGCATTGAGTTTTTTTCTAAAAGCTCCTTGCTGAGCTGGTTTTTTCTCAAATACAGGCGCTAAACCCAGAAAATCGCAGGTATATTTTGCCCCACGTCGTTGGTGCTGCATCAAGGCCAGGCTTGCCGAAGGGTATAACGTAACCCCCCATTTACGAATAAGATAAGGATAACCTTCAGGCTTGCCTACAGGCACGTCTTTTTGGGTAATGATGGCTTCAAAGGGCAAACGGCTCAAAAGAGCATCGGGGATAATGAGTAAATGCTTTTCGTCTTTGAGCTGAGCTTGTAGCGGCTGGATAAATTGCTTGAAAAAACGATGACCACGAGGCAAATAGGCATCGTCTGAACCTCCTTGAATATTATTGAGCCAGCGGGTAATTTCTTTTTTGAGTTTTGCCTTATCAATGGTTTGCTCATATACCTTGAAATCTTCGCGAGTGATGACAAAGCTAAACAATTGCTTTTCGGTGATGACATATTCTATCAAGGCCGTTTTGGCATCCAGGCGGCGCTGCACATCAGCTACACTGGCAATATAACTACTGTGCTTAAGATCATAATAATCGGGGTATTTTTCTTCTAAATCACGAAGCAATTGATCATACTTGCGACGAAGCTCAAATCGCTGATCTTCAAAGCGCTGTTTTTGCACACTATCGCGATGGCTTAATTGTTTTTTCAATTGAAAACGATCCAATTGCCGCTGGTAATATAGAATAGCACCATTAAGTCTTCGCTCCTGCTCCAATACATTCTCAGGAATATTACTTTGAATTTTAGCTGAAGCATCAGTGGCTAACTTGCGCAATACACTAGACTTTCCTTTTTCGGCAAAGTAAAAGGCTTTGACCCAATAAGGATTATATTTTTTGGTAAACAGGTTTTCGTTTGGTACTTGCGTCTTTCCTTCGTCTGAAATGTCGAGTTGTTTGTCCTCCTCAAATTTACTCAATCGCCAACATACCTGAAGGGCTTTTTCGTACATGGACGCTACTGTAGATGTCAAGCGTAATTCGTCACTTTTGCGCAGCAAGTTTTTACGCATCTTGTCTACGAGTTTATCAGCTAGTTGATAGGTTTTGTGGGCTTGTTCGAGATTAGTTTTTTGGGTATTTAACCTAGCTAATAAAGATGCTTTGGATGTAAGTGTAGTTAATAAAGTCTGATTGTTGTAAATGCCTTTAAAGTATTTTGGTAAAGCATAAACATTTATTGTATCACTAAAACTTTCAATATTTGATACCAATGCTTTTTGATAGTATTTAATTGCTTGTCCAAACTTATTTTGTTTATGAAAAATTAGGCCAACTTGATTATATAAATTTGATATGAAAGGATGCTTATCACCTAAATTTCTTTTACGTATCCTCAAGGCTTTGTTATAATACTCTAACGCCAAATCGAATAACCCATTATTTAAATGAACATTCGCAATATTGCCATAATTTGCAGCCACAAACGGAGAATACTTACTATTAAACTTCAATGATATTTTCAAAGCTTTATTGTAATACTCTAACGCCAAAGCATAATTACTAAGTTTGCTATGAAAAACCCCCAAGTTATTTAGAGAATATTTTTGGAAGCTTTGATATTTTTTGGGAAGATTCTTATAAATAGTTAAAGCTCTTTTATGATAATTCAATGCATTATTATATTGATCTATACTTTCATAAGCACTAGCTAACCTACTGTAGGCATGAGCTGTATAAAAGTGTTTTTCCCCAAATACACGTTTTCTTAAATTTAAAAGTTTAACAACATAGTCAAGGGATGTATTTATAGCACCTGTTAAACCATACAACCTTACAAGTTGTTCGTAAATAAATGATATTTTCTCTTCTACCACCTTTTGGAGAGAATCGTTAAAGCTTCTTAAACAATTTGGATATACTGTAAGTCCTTTTTGTAAGGTTTTGATCCCTTGTACGTGTTGATAGGTTTGTAAAGAGTAATTACCTATATGTTGTAAATTATTGAAGTATTTTATATACTCATTAAGAGTAAGTAGACGCTTATTTGATTGCTCTAAAAATATCAATGCACTATCCAACACTTTTCGCTTTGAACAAAGTTTGGCTTTTTGTTCAAAAAAATCTAATTCTAACCTAGCCAGTTCGCTTGTAATTTTCCAATCAGTTGATTTTTGAGCAAAAGTCTGCATCAAAGTTGATTTACTGATAATGAAAATGACAATAAATTTTATAAAGTGATGCAATGGAGTTGGTATTCTTATTGTTTTTGGAAATAAATTATTACATTTATCAATAATAATGTTTCGTAATTTAAATACTATAATACATGGAAACAAAATCCACTACACTTAATTTTGAGTATGGCATAGCTTCAGAAATGGAACCTAATCAAATGCTCACTAAAAATGATTACAATTGCTTTGAAGAAATAAGTAAAATTCTCAAAAAATATCAAGCACAAAATCGTTTTGGAATTACTTTGTTAGATACCGAAGAGTCTAATGAAAATGCTATGCGTTTAGAAACCAATTCAATAGAGGAACGAACATTATTCTCACAACTAGTTGAAAAAGGTACAGTTGCGTCAAGGTATATTGAGACAAACTGGAACCTAAACATTAAGGAAGCTGTCGCAGCTTGTAGTGAAGGTTGTATAGAAAATCAAGGAAATCATACAACAAATCATAGAACAGGGCAAGAAGTAGGAAAATAAAACTTCATTAATTCGACCTGAAACAATCCTCTCTAAAAGCTAACCGTTGTGACTTCATCCACAAAATACCAACACATCAGGTGTATTATTGGCAATTCATACGATATTGTCGAGTACACCTTTTTATTTGCCCCAATCTTATCGATATTCGTAGTTACTTGGCAACTTTCTTCAAAATATCTCCCAAACCTTACACTATTACCAAATGACTAAAACTCTACTCAAAATCATTGCATTTATTTTCATTACTCATCTTGGCTTCTCCCAAAACCTCACTCAATTGGCAAAACTTAAGCCGCAAGGAGCTTATGAAAATGTAAAAGTGCAAAAGATTTATTCGGACAAGCATACCTCGAGTTTTATCATTTGGATCAAGAAGGGAGTAAAAGCACACAAGCACCTTAAGCATACTGAGCAAGTTTACATTTTGGCAGGTAAAGCAATGATGCGCCTCAACGATAAAACCTTCCCTGTCAAGAAAGGGGATTGGATTGCGATCCCTGAAGGCAGTGTTCATGCCGTAAAAGTCACTTCTAAAAAACCGCTTCAGGTATTTTCTGTGCAAACGCCAGAGTTTTTAGGTAAGGATCGAGTATGGGTGGATGATTGACAATGGTTAATGGTTAATGGTTAATGGTTAATGGTTAATGCAAAACGTGGCTTTAGGAGTATCAGTCGTAGTTTTTAGTCAGAATTACGTAGAAATAAACTCTTATTTAAATTAACTTCGTTTCAAAATCAGGCATAGAAATACCAGCTGATCTTTCACTTTGTTCAAGATGACAAAATCCCTTCTACCCTAATATCCGCTTCACACTCACTTCTCGTTTTTAACTTTTCACTATCAGCTTTTCATTTAAGAACAACTTTTCCTTTTTGTTTGCGTTATTTCTGCAAAAGCATTTACTTTGAAAAACAAAGTACTTTTATTAACTATGAACTCTACAATCAAAAACACATTCATTCTGGGGAGTATGACTCTAGTAGCTTTGGGACTCAAAAAGTTTTACCAAACCGCAGAAGTACCTGACTTACAATGGATATTGGGACCTACTAAGGTATTGGTACAGGTTTTTAGCGGATTATCGTTTACCTATGATGCTACCGAAGGGTATGTCAATACAGCCCATCAGTTTAGTATTGCTAAGAGTTGTGCAGGGGTTAATTTTCTCATCATTGTTTTTTGCACTTCAGTATTTGGGTTTACTCTCAAAATACAAAACTCAGTACGTCAGTGGATTTCGCTCCCTGCTTTTCTAGGCATTGCCTATGGGCTTACTGTGGTGGTAAATGCTTTCAGGATTATTAGTGCCTTGACTTTTGGGCAAACGCAAATGATGGGGATAGACGCCAATGGCTTGCACGAGATGGAGGGGGTAATTGTCTACCTTTCCTTTTTGCTGATTTACTACCTCACGATGCATTATTTCTTACAGAAAACACATACAATGAACACTTATAAATCTACGGCTGCGGTCTAAAACAGCGGTCTACCTACTACATCAGATTACTAGAAACACTATGAAAAACTTACTGAAACCTTATTGGATATTCATCGCGGTTAGTTTGCCGTTGCTGATTATGTTTTGGCTTTACCTGGCCAACTATCAGATTATCAAAAGTTTACTCTCTTCTACCAATGTATGGTATTGGAAAAGCTACGGGGCTTTGTTCGGCCTGGCGTGGTTGGGGGCCACGGGTTATGGCATTTGGGCTACGGTCAAAAAAGCAAAAATAAACGCTTATTACGGGTTTATTTCGCTGGCTTTTTTCGTAACGGTACTATACTTTTTTATGCAAGATCAAGGGCGTCTTTTCCCTGGCAATATCCCTCGCTGGATGCTGTCTATCAATGACTTGCCCACCTATACCAATACCTTTTTGATGCCAGCCATTTTTCACAGTTTATGTATATTGGTATTGTTTTTTACTCCCAACGAAAAAGAGCGCAATAGTTGGTGGAACTTTGCTGTTGTCTTAGTCATTCCTTTGACCTGGTATATTATTTTTACGGTGATATTACCTGCTGTCAATCACGGAGTGAATGCTCAATGGCTACAACATGTCACCTTTTTGTTTTTTGCCTCTAGTACCGTGGTATTTTTCTTCTTTCTGTTGCGTGGTTCCTACATTATCAGTTCAAAGAAATCAGGTTTTTGGCAAAATAGTAGGAGATTGCTCTGGCAAGTGCCTTTTTTCTTGATTTTCCCAATTGTAGGGCTTGCCCTCAACAATGCAGACTTTGACTACATATTTGGCAATTTTAGCGCACCCGAATTTTATATTTTGGCAGTTGTCAATGGTATTCTTATCCTTATTTCCGATAACCTCATCAAAGATGCTCGCGTTCGGTTGTTTATATTCGTAGCCCGTAGCATTACCTTTAGTTATATTTTATATTTCTTTTTGGTATTTCTACCCCTGTTACCCTTCTCGATATTGGCGATTATTGTAGTAGGTGCTGGATTTCTGATGCTCACCCCTCTATTGATCACTATCTATCAGGCCAATTTACTTTGGAGAGGCTTTCGCCAATTGAGTGAGCATTATTCTCCTTATTTACTTACCTGGTTACTAATCATGGGGCTGGCAGTATTGCCTATCACAGTTGCTTATAATTATAAACAAGATCGTCGCCATTTGAATAAAGCTTTAGAGTTGGTATATGCACCTAATCTCAATCAGCAATCTAGCAAACCACAAGATATTGACCCCGCCAGAATCAAAAGGGTACTAGACAATGTGCGAGAAAACAAGGATATGCGTCAAAACACGGGTTGGTTTGATTTGAACAATAAAAAGAAGCCTTATCTAAGCGCTTACTACCAATGGGCAGTACTGGATAACCTTACTTTGAGCCAGCAAAAGCTAGATGAAATAGAGCGAATTTTTCTGGATAAATCAACCAAGTCACGGTTTGCAGGTCGTAATTTTCGAGTAGAGCCATTACGCAGCAAAGAGGTAAAAATAGATACATTTCAGGTAAAATCTACTTTTGTGCAAGAAGGTCAATACTGGCGAACCTGGGTACATTTGGATATTCAGAATCCTACCGACTGGCAACAAGAATATGCCACCCAATTTAAGCTTCCCGCAGGTACTTGGATTAGCAATTACTATTTGATGATAGAGGGTCGCAAAGAATATGGCATTTTGGCTGAAAAGAAAGCAGCTATGTGGGTGTACAACAACATTGTGAGCCGTCGTCGTGACCCAGGACTATTACATTATACTCAGGGTAATGAAGTAACTTTCAAAGTGTTTCCTTTTACTCCTGGGCAAACCCGTCGTACTGGGATAGAGTTTATGCATAAAGAACCAGTAACGCTTAATATTGGTGCTCAGAAAATCACTTTAGGAGATAGTACGCTACAAACCACACTTGCTCAAGCAGTTTCTATCCGTAGTGGTAGCTACATACCTGCCCAGGTAAAGCAACAAGCACCTTTAAAAACCTTGAAGCCGTATTTGCACTTTGTGGTAGATGGTAGCATTCATTCGGCCAAAAACAAAGCAAAATATATTCAGCAAATCAAGCAATACCTTAAGCAGCATCCTGATTATCAAAAGAGTGCCAAGATTACTTTTAGCAACTTTGCGCATACTACTTATGCCCTCAGTCAAACACCACAATGGGCACAAAAGCTAGAAAGTATTCAAAATCAGGGAGGTTTTTATTTAGAGGATGCCATCAAAAGAATTGTTGTACAAGCAAAGAATACTCAAACGAGTTATCCCGAAATAATTGTTGTTTCGAATGCTTTGCCTAAGGCTGTTTTTCTTAAAACACTGGCTGGCTTTGAGCAAAATCTTAAAGGGACTCACTCATTTTATGCCTTGCAAAAAAACGGAAGTCTCAATCGTCACTCTTTGTTGAATACCCCACTCAAGGTTGCTCAAGAAAAAGTGACCATTCCTCCAACGAGGAAGTTTAGACTTGTAAAGCTGGAAAACAAAGAGGTGTTATTGGAAGATAACCAACAGGCCGATTTTCTCTCTTTTGGAGTAGGTCTTAAGAGCTTTCCTACCAAAAATAATTTAGTGGATTATAAATGGGAAAGAGCAGCTGAACTCTGGAATTTTTGGAAAGCTTATCAATTAAATCCTAACCATCATGATCAGGAATTTTCTCATCGACTTAAAATCATCAAGGGTAGTTTTCGCACAGGTATTATGACGCCACTTACTTCATACATATCATTGGAAAATGAGGCGCAAAAAGCGGCACTATTGGCCAAACAAAAACAAACGCTTTCGGGAAATCCACTGCTGGATGCTGGAGAAGAGCTCACGCGTATGTCGGAACCTTCGCTTTGGTTCCTGTTAGGTTTAATTGGGTTACTATTCCTGATCAAGCATTATTGGAAAAGGATCAAGACTACTCGTTGGAGTTTTTAGATTACAAAATGGTTATATTGTTAGCAGGAACCTATTATTGAACCTACAGTGGGTCTGTTTGCGAAAAATGGCGGTCTAATGTCATTGAGTTAAGAGTTTCTGCTATAAAAATGAATATCGATCAACGAATATTGAATAACGAAGGAAACCAAACTTTGAATGGTTGATTTGGGGGCGTCAGCCTCATTCTTAAATCGTTGATCAGTATTCATTAATCAACATTCTTTTACTAATTTAATGACATTGTACCACAGAGAGACCATCCAACACTTTCTTTGGTCTCGTTTCACTAAGGTCAAAGAATTGAGTATTTGTTGAAAATATTATGTTTACATTGTACTTAATGGCTCTTCAACAATATAACCATCGTATTATATGCAAAATGTAAACTTCAGTTCAGTAGGCGAATTTTTAGACTATTTGCCAGATAATGAGCGAAAAATTGTAGAAATCTTGCGGCACATTGTTCAAGACAGCATTCCCGATGTCAAAGAGAAGCTCTCTTACAATGTGCCTTATTTCTCAAGGTATTATCGCATTTGCTTTATTTGGCCAGCTGCGGTGCCTTGGGGTAAGGTAAAGTTGAACGGAGTACAACTGGGATTTTGTAATGGCTACTTGTTACAAGACGAAGATGATTATTTAGAAAAAGGAAATCGCAAACAGGTATACTCCAAGACTTTTCATTCGGTGAAAGAAATAGATGAGGCCTTGATTCGCTCTTTTATTTATGAAGCAGTAGCGGTAGATGAAGCATTGCACCAAGAAAAGCGAAAAACTAAGAGTTAGCATAAAGTGGAAATTAGTCAACAGTCCACAGTCCATAGTTTTGCGATGCATCGCGAAACACTTTGTCCTGAGCATTGCCGAAGGAACTAACAATAGAACAATCAGCGGAGCGGAACAATAAAGTAATAGAATGATCATTAATCGCTAAAAAACATAATTAATCAATTTATAATTCACCCTTAATCACTAATCATTCACCATTTTTATATGACACATTGCGAAACAATAGAACAATATAGCAATAAAACCATCAGCCGAAGGCAAAACAATATTAATCGCTAAAAAATATAATTGATCAATTTATAATTCACCATAGAACAATCAGCCGAAAGCGAAGCCCTGAAACCCTCTCATATTTACAAAATAATCACTTATCAATTCATTACTCCTGACTTAGTACTCGTCATCTAACATTACGAACTCAACAAAGCTATTTTCTCTTCTAATTTTGTCCGAAAAGCATTAGGTACCGAGGTTTGGATACATTGGTTAAAATAAATCAAGGCATCCTGGGGTGCGTTTTCCTGCTGATAAAGTTCCCCTAAAGTGTAATAAAGCAACCAATGATTGCTGAGTTTTTTGGTAGAGGTCAACTGATGTAGAAGCTCAAATGCTGCCGTTTTTTTATCTATTTGATACAGTACAACTGCATAATTTAGTTGAACAACTTCATTGGGATACAAAGCCAACATCAATTCATAATACTTTGCTATTTGCTGTGAGTCAAGCTTTGCTGATGATTTAGCTAATATATATTCAGCTAAAATACCCGCCTGCAAATGATAACTGGTAAGCGCTTCCCCCTGCGAATCAGTCAAATACTCCATTCCCGCCATAATCATCGGTTGATGCCAGAGACTACGATCCTGGTCATCAAATAATAACAAAGCTCCTGTATCGGATAGGCGAGATTCGAAGCGCGCAAACTGTAAAAACATCAGCGCCAACAATGCCTTGAGCGGGGTGTGCTTAGGAAAAGCTTGCTCTAGGGCTTGTGCTAACCGAATGGCCTCGAAACATAAATCTTTGGAAATAACGGTTTCAGCCTGCATTGAAAAATACCCTTCGTTGAATAGCAAATACAGGGTTTTGAGCACCATTTCCAGTCTGGATGCTAACTGTGCCTCGTTGGGTATTTCCAATGAAATAGCTTCTTTTTTAAAGGCCTGGCGAGCTCGATACAGTTGTTTTTGAAGGGTTTCTTTATTGATAAATAGGGCACTGGCTATCTCAGATAAGCCAAAACCACAAAGTGTCTTGAGCGCCAATGCCAACTGAGCTTCTTTTTGAATCGCTGGATGACAACAAGCAAAAATCATCCGAAGTTGAGCGTTCTGAATAGTATTTTCTTCTAATAAAGTAACTGTTTTTTCCTGAGCAAACGTTTTGGTCCAAGTCACCGAAATTCGGGTATCAAACAAATGCTGACGTTTGAGCTGATTGAGCAGTTTCTTTTTGGCTACATCCATCAACCAACCTTCTGGATTGTGTGGGGTACCCTGGAGCGCCCACTGCTCCATGGCTACTATCATGGTATCCTGTACACAGTCTTCTATCAAATCGAAATGGGCAAGGCCAAAGCGTTGACTCAATACCGAAACCATTTTTGCCGATTGGTGGCGGAAAAAGTGGGCAATTAGGTCATTATTTTGTTCTTTCTTAGTAATAATTTTAAATGGTTATATGGTGTTTTTCTTTAATCCGCAGGGTTGATAGGGCGCACGTAAGCCTCAAAATGCGCCAATAAAGGGAGCGTTTGGGTAACCTGCATTGCTTCTGTCAAATTCTCAGCCTTGAAAATCACATAGCCCGCAATAATCTCCTTGGCCTCCAGAAAAGGCCCGTCAGTAACGACCTCTTCATTATTCTTGAAGTAAGCCCCTTCATCTTCCAGGCGTTGGCCACGTACATAACGTTCTCCCAAATTATTGGCCCAGGTTCTATAAGCATCTAGCCGTCTTTGTAACTCTTCGGGTGAGTAATCTACACTTTTCTTATTTTTAAGAATAATCATGTACTCTTGCATGGGTGTGGTGTTTTTTGCGAATGTTCTTAATGTCTTGAATATACAATTTTCTCGTTTGAAGCCTTATACCTGTTGAGGGCGCTGGGTAAAATCTATTGCCTTGGTTAAAAACTGATGCACAGGTTTGGCAGCTTGTATATGCTCTATGATCACATTGGTCAAGTCCTGATCCAAATAACCTTTTATGGGATACTCTTGCATATAGTAGAACTGCTTCAACAGCAAATAAGGGCTTTCTTGCCCCGTAGACTTCGCAATGGCATCTGGCTTTTTATAGCTTTCTCCTTTCAATAAGTCCTTATAAGTATTGGCAAAAGTATTTGTCGAAATTACTTGCTGCAGCTCTTCTATATGGTCAGCCACATATTGCCGAAAAGGCTTAAGTTGCTTAGGGTCAATTTTTATCAGCCCCCCTCCTATTCGCAGTGTTTGGGCATCTGCCGCCAAATAAATCCCTGGCTTGGCCGATTTTTTCGCTAGTCCCAAGTCATTTACTTTGACAATACTGGCCTTGAGAATGGTATGGTAAGGAGTTTTGTCTTTAGAAAAACGTACATCCCGATTGATCCGAAACAAGGTAGCTTTGGCCTCTTCTGGATACACTCGTTCTTCTTGATTAAGCGCATCCAACACGCTTTGTATCATTGCTAAAAAAGGCCCTTTTGCCTCTTGCTCGTAGCGCGACTTATTGGCTTGAAACCACTCTCTTTGGTTGTTTTGAGCCAACTCTTCAAAAAAATCAATATATGCCTGAGTGATCATTACAAAGTTTGGTTTAAATGGTTAAAAGCTTGTTTAGCCAATGGTTTCCATAAATCTTTCTCGACGAAGGGTACCTCCCACCAACCACGCAATGGGCCTTTAGTCTTAAAAGGGTTAAACTCGGCAATGAGTTGAGGATGATGCTCAAAACGAATGGTGTGCCGTTCAATCTTCCCTAGTTTAAACACCATTGTATTCTTTTTAGATAAAAAGCAGAAAACATTGCCTTGAGTAGTCAATGCGGGGGAACGCATCATATTTCCTGGCAATACTTCGGGCAACTCTTCCTGTAGTTGTGCTACCAATTGTTCAAAATATACTCGAGCTTCCATAAGGTTTTATCTTATGTCAAACGAAGCCCTATAAACCGGACAAGGCAGGAAATATTTTTTTACTTTTTTTGGATTTGTAATCGAAACTGTCTGGGAGTCAGCTGAGTATGTTTTTTAAAAAAATGATAAAAAGCACTAATTTCGTTGTACCCCAGCAAAAAAGCTACTTCAGCAGTAGACAAGGCTTCGTTTTGCAAATAGGTTTTTGCAAACTTAATTTTCACCTTTTCCAATACTTCGGTAAAAGCGGTGTCTTCTGCTTTGAGCTTGCGCTGCAAAGTACGGCTACTCATATTTAAGGCATCTGCCATCCACTCTACCTGGCAAAAATGCTGATGTTCCTGAAAGTAGGTGACAATCTTTTGATGAATCTGTTCAGCAAAAGTAGTAGGCTGTAGCTGAATCAGGACTTGTTGAGCGTGCCCTTCGAGTACTTGTAGTAGTTGGTCATTATGATGAATGAGTGGCTGCTGAAGTACTTTGGGAGTAAACGCAAATCCATTTTGAGGAGCATTGAAGTGAATAGCAAATTTGGTAGTAGTGGGCTGTTTCGAAGATGATTCAGGACGTTTGAGCCAAATTTCTACTGGATGGAATGGTGTTCCGGTCAATGTAGCCAATCCTTGAATCATAAAGCTCATGATTCGCTCGGTTTCTTGCTGTACCACCAAGGGGGATTGTTGTTGCCAGCTTTCTACTGGTGCAAAATATACCTCTATCACAGCTTCACCAGGTTGCACCTCATATGTAACCAAGTTAGAAAGCAATTGGCTGTACTGCGTAATCTTGATCAAGGCGGTGCGCACATCGGGCGAGTGCCGAATGATATATCCCAGTAAACCTGTGGACAAAATATCAAACCGAGTCCCACACTCCCACCCCAACCAATCGTTTTGGGTAACTTGTAGCAACTCCTCCCATAACTGATTATACACCTGTACTTCTACCCAATCGTCTTCGGTTTGTGCTGAAGTTCCAGCATTCAAATCATATTTTTTGAGTATTGCTGAGGTTTGAGATGCTGGTAAGGCAAACTCAATCAGGGAAATTACTAGAGATTTAGCTACACGCATTTGACTAATTGTTTATTGTTTCGCCTTCGGCTGATTGTTAAATGGTGAATTTTTATTGTTCTACTGTTTCATTGTTTCGCTTCGCTGATTGTTAAATGGTTTCGCAATGCATCGGATAATAATGGTAAATGATCAATGGTGAGCGGTTAATTTTTATTGTTCCATTGTTTCGCTTCGCTGATTGTTAAATGGTTTCGCAATGCATTGGATAATAATGGTAAATGATCAATGGTGAGCGGTTAATTTTTATTGTTCCATTGTTTCGCTTCGCTGATTGTTAAATGGTTTCGCGATGCGTCACCAAGCTATGGACTAATAAAGCTACGAACTACCAACTCCTGACTATGAACTAAAAACTATGGACTGTTGACCGTCGACTGTGGACTAATTTCCGCTTCGCACCAACTTTTCACTGTTCACTTTTAGTTTTTCACTTAATCTTGCTTCGCGCCATTTTTAGTTTTTCACTTAATACTGCTTCGCGTTCATTTTTCATTTCACTACTGGAAGATATAACCAATTGTTAAAAAATAAAAAAATGCTTGACTTACTAAACACTGTTCACTAAGTTTGCGTTGTTAATAAAAATTACAAATATTTCAATTAACAAAACACTAAAAGAACACTATGGGTATAGCTGAACGAAAAGAAAGAGAAAAAAGAGAAATGCGGGAATTGATCATTCGAACGGCTATCAATTTGTTTGTAGAGCGTGGATACGAAAAAACCAGTATGCGGGCCATTGCTGGAGCTATAGATTATAGTCCTGCCACTATCTATCTGTACTTCAAAGACAAGGATGAGATCTTTTTTGCAATTCAAACTAAAGCTTTTTCTCATTTGTTTGCCACCATGCAACCGCTCCTACAAGTACAAAACCCTATGGAACGCTTAAAAACGCTTGGGAGAGTGTATGTTAAATTTGCGATGGATCATCCCAAGTATTATGATGTAATGTTTATCATGGACTCTCCCATGAATGCTGAAAAAAACCAGGATAAATGGGAAATTGGCAAACAAGCACATTCTTTTTTAGAAAACACGGTACAACAATGCCTGGATGAAGGATATCTGGAAGGTGACGCAGAAAAAATCGCTTTCCTGATGTGGAGTACAGTACACGGTATGGCTTCGTTGTTGATTCGTAATCGTTTAAAAATGTATGATTGTGAAGTGTGGGGAGATTATCAAGATTTAATGAATGCATCAATGGATGTGATTTATAAGGCTTTAGAAATAAAAAAGGAATAAAAATCCTTTTTTTTGTTCTTTTAATAAACACTGTTTACTATTTAACAGTTGTTTATATAACAAACAACTAAAAGTAGAATAACGAAATTATAAAAATGCTGGATGACAGTTCAAAATATGGAGTAACATATTAAGCTCCAGAAGCTGCATTCATTTTTTTTAAGATATAGATAAACACTGTTCACTAAATTTTAATTGTTAATACCTCAGATGAAAAAAGTAATAGTCGCCTTTATAATAAGTAGTTTGCTGATGGGGATTCGGCAAGCTGGTGTGGCGCAAAGCAAAGTAATGGATCAGTACATTGAGGAAGGGCTAAAAAATAACCTGGCTCTTACCCAAAAGAACCTTTCCTGGAAAAAGAGCCGAGTAGCACTCAAAGAGGCCAAAGGCTTGTTTATGCCCCAACTATCGCTGGAAGCCTCCTACACCAGAGCAGGTGGTGGACGTAAGCTTGATTTTCCGGTAGGAGATCTTATCAACCCGGTGTATAGCACACTCAATCAGCTCACGGGAAGCGATCGGTTTCCTACTATTGCCAACGTAAACGAGCAATTTTTACCCAACAACTTTCACGAGACCAAGCTTCGTTTTATCCAGCCTTTGTTCAATTCCGATATATACTTTAATCGGCAGATCAAGCGCGAAATGGTAGCAATGCAGCGCAATACGGAGGCAGTTTATCGCAAGGAGTTGATCAAAGAAATTAAGGTAGCTTATTTCCAATATTTACAAACGCAGGAAGTACTTCGCATTTATGAAGAAAGCAGAACACTATTAAAAGAAATATTGAGAGTCAACAAAAAACTGGTAAAACGTCATAAAATAACCAAGGATGCCATTTATGGGGCCGAATACCAGATCAGTCAATTGGATGCTCAAGTAGCTCAAACTCAACAACAAGCTCAGGCATCGGGGGCATACTTCAATTTTTTGCTCAATCGCGATCTGGCCGAGAATATCGAAGTGGATGCTTCTATGGCTAAAAAAATTACTGCTCCTACCCTCGAACAAATGGCAGGTATGGAAGGCAAACGTGAAGAGTTGTTACAAATTCAGAATGGGATCAATGCCAATAATCAATCCATCAAGCTCAATAAATTCAATGCGTACCCCAAGGTGAACTTAGTAGTAGATGCTGGTTATCAAGGTTTTGGTTATCAATTCAATGAAGACCAACGCTTTTGGCTCATGCAAGTATCGTTAAAGTGGGATTTGTTCAAGGGTTTTCAAAACAAGGCCAAGATTCAGCAAAGTCAAATTGAGCAAGACATCTTACAAACTCGCCTGAAAGAAACTCAAAAGCAATTCCTATTGCAACAACGCATTGCCCGTTATGCGGTTTTGTCGGCTTACCAAACCATTAGAACCAATGAAAAAGCCCAGCGACAAATCAATGAACAACTCAAGATTAGTCGCAAAAGACACACGCAGGGGCAGATTCCTTATTACGAATTGCTTCAAACCCAAACCAACTACACCAATAACAAAATTCAGTTGGCAGTAGCTCAGTACAATTTCTTAATCAAACAAGCAGAATTGGAAAGAGCGGTAGGCGTTGCGAAGTGAAAAAATTAAAAACGAAAAGTGAAAAATGGCGCAAAGCGGAAATTAGTCCATTGTCCATAGTTTTGCGATGCATCGCGGAACATGCTGTCCTGAGCATAGCCGAAGGAACTAACAATAGAAAAGCAACAATGAGGTCTTCTCAGATTTGCAAAAAGATAATTCATCATTGAAAAAGTCATAGTCTCAGAAACGAAAAAAAACATCACAATGAATATCATCAAAAAATCTTCTCTCTTGGTAATCGGTGCTTCTTCACTGGCAATGACTGCCTGTGACAATGAAGAAGGCAACACTCAAGATAAAGTAACGCAAATCCAGCAAAAAACAGCCGTTAGGAAAAGTATTCCTGTGAAACTGGCAGAGGTTTCTCAAATGACCGAAGCCCAGCCTATTGTCACCAGTGGAGTACTGGCAGCCAAGTCTGAAATCAAGCTATCTTTCAAAATAGGTGGCATCATTCAGCAAATGTACGCTCAAGAGGGTGGATACGTACAAAGAGGGCAATTATTGGCCAAATTAGAACAAACCGAGATTCAAGCTCAGGTAAGCAAGGCCAAAAGTGCTTTGGCCAAAGCCAATCGCGACCTAAAGCGCGTTGAAAATCTTTATCAGGATACTGTGGCTACGCTAGAACAGCTACAGAATGTAACTACCGCTAAAGAAGTAGCCGAGTCGGACATTCGTATTGCTCGGTTCAATCAAAAATATGCAATGATTTATGCCCCAGTAAGTGGTAAAATTCTTAAGAAGTTTACTGAATCTAACGAATTGGTAGGCCCAGGTAATCCAGTATACACGCTAGCCTCTAGTGAGCAAGCCCAGGTTATCAGAGTAGGCCTAGCCGACAGGGATATAGTAAAAATAAAACTAGGAGATAAAGCCAAGGTAAAGTTTGATGCTTATCCTGGTGAAGTGTTTGAAGCAGTGGTATCAGAAATTGCCGAGAGTGCCGATCCTCGCACCACAACTTTTGAGGTAGAAATTCAAATGGTCAACCCCAAAAAGCCGCTCAAAAAAGGGTTTATAGGAAAAGTAAACATCATTCCCTCACAAGGAACCAAAGGTTATAAAATCCCGATGGGCGCTTTGGTAGAAGCCGATAAAAAACGGGCTTTTATCTACATTCCTGACGCCCAACATCAAAAGGCACTTAAGGTAGCGGTAAACACTTCCAAAATTGGTAAAGACTACCTGGTAGTAAACTTTCCAGAAGGGCAAAAACCTGCCCGAGAAGTAATTGTAGACGGAGCTTCTTATCTGGAAGATCAATCTCGTATTAAGGTGGTTCAATCTAAAAAAGTAATCGCCAAACGCTAATCTCCCGACCTGACAGGTTCCGAAAATCTATCAGGTCTATACCAACACTATTTTTTAACACTTTATATATTCTTTCGGGCCCATAAGGTCTACAAAAATCAAAGCAATGAAACTTCCAAAACTCGCCCTAGAAAATTATCAATTTGTGCTCATATTAGTGGCCCTATCGGCCATTACGGGGGTATTGTCTTACCTCTCTATGCCTCGTTCCGAAGACCCAGTGCTCAAAGTTCCTAACTTCAGTGTAGCTGTAGTATATCCAGGAGCCAACCCTCAGGATATTGAAGAATTGGCGGTAGATCCTATTGAGGATGCAGTCAACGAAATAGAAGACATTAAGCTGATAAAAACCGTGATTCAGGATGGCTTGGCTGTCATGCGGGTAGAAGCAGAATTTGGGGTAGATGTAAACGACAAAGAAGATGAAATAAAGGCAGCGGTAAACTCCATTCGCAACGATTTGCCCAAAGAAATTTATAGCATTGATGTCAAAAAATTTAGTCCATTTGACGTACTCATTGCCCAATGGGTGGTCACTTCTAAAACAGCACCTTATCGTCAAATGCAAGACATTGCTGAAGATTTGGAAGACGAGGTAAAAAAGGTGAAAGGTATCCGTAAAGTTAAGGTTCAGGCTTATCCTAAACAGCAAGTACGAGTAGCGTTGGACTTCCCTAAAATGGCCCAAATGAATATTCCACTTACACAGGTAATTGGCATCTTACAAGGCAACAACCTAAACATTCCTGGCGGGGAAATAGAGAGTAAAGACAAATCTTTTTCTATCAAAACCAGTGGAAGTTTCAAAAACCTGGAAACCATCAAAAACACAGTCATCAATGCCGCTCAAGATCGAGTAGTGTATCTCAAAGATATTGCAGAAGTATATTTTGACTACGAGGACGATCGCCATATTGGTCGCTATAATGGCCAGAAAGCAGTTTTTCTAGCCATCACTCAAAAAGAAGGACAAAACATTCTGGATATTCAAAAAGGTCTGGATAAAACCCTGGCTGAGTTTAGCGCTTCTCTACCTAAAAACATTCAGGTAAAACAGGCTTTTGTGCAGGCTCCCGCAGTAGAATCACGCATCAATGACTTCTTTGTCAACTTATTGCAAGGAATACTGCTAGTAGGGGCTATCATCTTTATTTTCTTAGGTGGGCGTTCATCGTTGATTGTAATGACTGTAATTCCAACAGCCATTATTATTGCCATTACTACCCTGGACTTTGCTGGATTTGGTTTGCAGCAGATTTCTATTGCGGGGCTGGTAATTGCGCTTGGGCTTTTGGTAGACAATGGTATTGTGGTAATTGAAAACATCAGTCGTTTCCTCAAAGAAGGATATCCTTTGCGAGAAGCAGCCTATAAAGCGACCTCTGAGGTAGGTTGGGCCATTGTAAGTTCTACAGTTACTACGATTCTGGCCTTCTTCCCAATGACTCAGTTGCCTGGTGCCACGGGTGAATTCTTAAAAACCCTTCCTTTGATTGTAATTTTTAGCTTGTTGGCCTCACTCCTACTGGCATTGACATTTACTCCGTTATTAGCAGGTAAGTTTCTCCCCACTCCCAAGGCCAATGCTAAACCCAAATTAATAGAACGCGCTTTGAACTGGTTAATCGCTAAGATGTATTTGCCAGTACTCAATTTCTCAGTAAAACGTCCTTTGG
This sequence comes from marine bacterium AO1-C, assembly GCA_001890965.1. GTDB lineage: Bacteria > Bacteroidota > Bacteroidia > Cytophagales > Microscillaceae > Microscilla. Next base: position 39,512 of record MLAY01000015.1, read on the forward strand.
TAATTTTGTTGATCGCCATCTCTACTTTTGTAGGTTCTATGGCTTTGTTTCCACTGGTAGGGGTCAGTTTCTTCCCCAACGCCGATAAGCCGCTACTTTTGGTAGATATCAACTTGCCTAAAGGGACTTCATTGGCCAGAACCGATTCGGCCGCTCGCTTTGTAGAGCGAGAAGTAGCCAAGGTACCTTTGGTAAAAGATTACACTACCAATGTAGGCAAAGGAAACCCTCAGATTTATTATAACCGAGTGCCCAAAAACTTCGACAAAACCCACGCGCAGTTAATGCTCAATCTGAAAGAGTGGAATCCGAAAAAATTCTATGCGATGATTGATGATTTAAGAGCCAGATTTGCCGAATATCCAGGGGCTAAAATTACTGTACAAGAATTAAAAAATGGCCCTCCATTCGATGCTCCTATTGAAATCAAAGTATTGGGTAAAAACCTGGATACTCTTAAACGCTTATCTAAGGGAGTAGAAAAAATAATTGCCTCTAGTGAAGGGGTCATTAACCTGGACAACCCTTTAGCTATTGACAAAACCGAACTACAGGTAGACATCAACCGAGACAAAGCGGGGATGATGAACTTGCCGCTGTCAGATATTGATGTAGCCGTGCGTACCAGTTTATCTGGATTTACTGTGGCAGAAGTGAATCTGAGCAGTGGAAAAAAATACGATATGGTGTTGCGTTTGCCGTATGATGAAAAACTTTCTATCGATGATTTTGACAAAATTTATGTGGCCAACCGTTTGGGAGGGCAAGTGCCGTTGAGCCAATTGGCCAAGCTTCGTTTTGACGGGAGTCCTGCCCGAATTGGACATTATAATCTTACTCGAGAAGCTACCGTGATGGCTGGAGTAAAAGAAGGCTATAATGTGGCAAATATTACCCAAGGTATTATCAAAAAGCTCGATCAGTTTAAGCTGCCCAAGGGCTATAAGTTTGTCGTAGAGGGAGAGTTTAAAACGCAACAAGATTCGTTTGGCAATCTAGGGCAAATTTTGGTAGTGGCCTTGTTAGGAATTTTTGCAGTGTTGGTACTACAATTCCGTTCATTTAAGCAACCATTCGTAGTATTCTCAGCCATTCCATTGGCGTTTAGTGGGTCTATTGTGGCTTTATTCCTTACTGGGTATTCATTCTCTTTCTTTGCCTTTGTAGGTTTCACGAGTTTGGTCGGCATTGTAATCAACAACTCCATTATTCTGGTAGATTATACCAACCAATTATTAGCCGCAGGTAGTACATTGAAGGATGCCATTTTCAAAGCTTGTTCTACTCGTTTTACCCCCATTGTTTTAACAACTTTGACCACCATTCTGGGGCTGTTGCCACTTACCCTTACCAATAGCGGTTTGTGGTCTCCTTTGGGCTGGACCATTATCGGAGGAATGATCTCATCTACCTTCTTGACGCTCTTGATTGTACCCATTTTGTTGAAATGGTTCACCAAAGCTCCTAAAAAAGAGGTTGCTGCCTAATGCTCAAGAAGACACAAAGAGTGTGTATAAATTGTTAATAGTAAACCCTCTTATAAATTGCTCAAAATACAAAGAGGGATTATTACTTTGATTGCAAAAAGAGGTGCTGTTGGTGCCTCTTTTTTGTTTTTCAAGGGTGTTTTCTAACCAAACGTTTATCTAGCTTTTGTTGCATTTCGGCGTCAAAAGGACTGGTTGCATCACATATACTGGTATAAAAAGTATTTGCAGGTAAGGTTGAACCCTTAGTTAAACTACTGGTAGATCCAAAAATAATGTAGCGCTTACCTACTCTAAATGGATAACCACAGTCTCCCCCACCAGCACCACTCACTACCTTCACTACTTTTTCTACTTGTCTGGCTTTGTAATAATGCTTTACTTTTACAATATATTCATACCGAATATACATGCGCCCCGTTACTTCTTTCGAAGAAATAACATCTCCAATCAAAATGGCATTAGTATCTTTAATGTGTTTATCCAATTTCTGATATACACAGCTGCAAAAGAAGTCTTGATTAGCAAAAGATAAAAAAGGAATGATGAATAATAAATGTTTCATAATATTTTAAGTTTGATATTGTTTAAATATAAAAAATACGATGATAAGATTTAGTATCCTAATAATCATTTACTTGGGCTGTGTAGGGTGTAGTAAGAAAATAGTGCTCTCTAAATCTTATACACATCAGTATTCAAAATACTGGGAAAAATATACCTGGCAAGAAATCAAAGATGCTAACTATACCGATACGCTTATTATCAATTTTCGAGACCCAGAGGGCAACCCAGATAATGACACGCGGGATTTTTACTTAGAGAAAATTTCATTGTTATTAGCAGATCTTAAAGATGATTGGGGCAAAGTCGACAGTTTATATCCTCAAGTAAATTTTAATGCTGTTAAAGTTTCTCAGTTGAGCAAAAGCCCCTTCAAAAAAACACGATACCTGAACCAATCACAAATAGATTCCCTTTTGGAAGTACTCAATAATCCCCTCAACTTTTACTGGTCTGAAACTACTTTTGAAGCTGCTGTAAAAGTGGAGTTTTTACAAAACAACAAAGTAGTAGCAAACCTTCAATTGATGGATGACTGCTTGGTAGTAGAGCACCCAGATAGTTGGGTGTATTTCAAAAAAATGAAATTTGGAATGCTTCATGAAAAGCCTCGCCTACAATTGGTCAGGTTACTCCACGAACTGGGTTTTCGCGTATTCCAGCAACGGCAATAAAATGATTTTACCGTTTGTCGCATGTTAACAATTTTTTGGCTTTAGTCCGTAAAAAATGACACCCCTTCCCTATCTACCTTTGCTGATGTAATCAATGTACAACTCAAACATTCAGCAATGAATAAACTTCAAATAATGGTATTTGCCTTGGTATGGGGTGGCTTATTGGCTACTCACACCTCTGCCAATGCCCAAACCCACAAAAAAGATATGGAAAAAATTCAAACCTTAATCACGACCATTGTAGGCGCGGCCGATAGTCGTAATGCAACCACTTTAGAGAAACACTTGCACCCAGAGTTTAGAGTAGTGGCCAATCGCTTTGGGGGAGACGATGCCAAAGTATTGCCCAAAAAAGTCTATCTGGATTTGATAAAAGCAGGTAAAATTGGGGGTGACAAACGCAGCATTGCTATAGAGAGCATTGATGTAAAAGACCACATTGCAGTAGCTAAAGCTACACTTACTGGGAGCAAAGCCGTTTTTACGTCTTTTTATCAGTTTGTCAAAAACGCTCAAAACGAGTGGCTACTCATCAATGACATGCCGCTGATCAATGCTAAAAATTGATCGTGGTTTTATTGATACATTGCTAAATGGTTAGATTGATACATTACATAACCGTTTAGCAATTTAATCCTCAGTAAAGCGTAACAATCTAATCAAACTTGTAACCCCAGCAATAAAATATCATCACGTTGCTCAGTGCCTAACATCATTTCATCAAGCCTTTGCTCTAGTATTTGTTGTTGTTCGGCCAGCGAATAATCACGTAAACCGAAAATCATCTCCGCCAAACGTTGACTACCTAGCTTCTTTCTATACTGATCGTTCTGATCGGCAAAGCCATCCGATCCCATATAGAGTAATGTCCCCTTGGCACATTGCAGATGCTTTGTCACAATTGTTTTCTGGTCCTGATAATTAATTCCAATAGATACTCGAGAGCCTTCCAAAACTTCTACCTTCGTACTTCCCTTTTCTACATACCACAGCGGGCGCTTGGCTCCAGCAAATTCAATAAAGACCTGTTCATCTTCCAAAGATTCTACCGTAATGAGCGCCATATCCATTCCTTCCCGATTACGGGTTACTTCTTGTCTTAGTGCTTTTCTCAAATCTACTCGTAGCTGCTCGAGTACTTCTCCTGGACAATAAATTTGTCGGGTATTGACAGTTTCATTAATTAAGACAAAACCAATCATACTCATAAACGCTCCTGGTACTCCATGTCCCGTACAGTCTATGGCAGCCACTATTTTTTTACGACCAGCATTACCTACCCAATAAAAATCGCCCGATACTACATCTCGCGGCCGATAAATCACAAAGTGTTCCTCAAACATGTGCTTGAGACGGTTTTGGTGTGGCAAAATCGCTTCCTGGATTGTTTTGGCTACCTTAATGCTTTTGGTCGTCTGACGGTTTTGTAAGGCCATCGCATCTCGCTGATTCCTGATTTTGTCTTCACTAAAAATCAACGCCTGATTTTTTTGCTCAATTTCCAGATTCTTCAGCTGCAATAATCCATTGGCCCTTTTCTTAAGCCAATACCCTCGATACAGCACAATAATCAAAATTGCTAGCAAGCTCACTGCAGCTATCAAAGCATACACCAGGCTTTGTTTCAAGCGATTTTGTTGATGAACTCGTTCTAACTCTGCTTGTTTTTTAGCCAATTCATAGCTAAAGTTCAGCGCATTGATATGGTTCAGGTTACGCTCATTTAAAAAAAGCTCCAGCGTAGCAATATACTTTTGCTGATAACTATATGCTTTTTCGTATTCGCCCAGCTCCGCAAAAGCCATGTGCAAAACCTGTGCACTCCCATACATCAATGGTTTGGCATTGAGACGACTAGTTTCTTTAAGACTCAAGCTCGCTAATTCTATCGCCTCATTATATCTGCCCAATTTGAGATAAATTTCAGCTTTCGAATTCCTCAGGCTGTTAGTCCCGCGTATATCATTGGTTTTTCTATTGTAAACCAGTGCCCTATTCACATATTCCAAAGCCTTTTGATAATCTCCTTGCCGCCCATATACAATACCGATCCTATGCCAGGCCACTTTAATGGCATATTTGTCTACCATCTTATTTCTGAGCTCCTCTACTCTAAAAAACGCTTTTAAAGCTTGTTCATAAATCTTCTGTTGTTCATACACTTCACCCAATCTCAAATACCCATATGCTTCTCCCCGCTTATCCCCTAAGATTTGAAACATTCGAATTGCTTTTTGAATATGACTTTTGGCACTCTTTGCATCGTTTTGAAGCAAAAAAATCTCTCCAATGTTATTATGCGCATAGGCTTCCTGAGTGGTTAGTTTCAAATCTTGCGCTTTTATCAAGGCCTTATGATAAAAATCAATTGCCTGCGCATAATTACCCATATTTCGGTAAATAATACCCACATAATTATACACCCGAGGTTTTTCGGTTTCCAGGCTAAGTTCTTCTACCAGGGCATAATTCTCTAAACTATAATGGAGAGCTTTTTTCAGATCAAAATCGCGAAGGTTCCAGGTAAGTTCGCTCAAGGTTTTACTCCTTTGTTCACCTGTGACAGTAGCCAATACATTCTCAAGACTATCGATAGAGGGAGGGGTAGCCCAAACCATGGGCAGGTGCAATAATAAGCATAGGCCTTGAGTTAAGAAGAATTTCATTGATGGCATTCAGTTTAAACGTGATTCTTTAAAATTCACACCTTTTCGTCACAATCAATAAAAACAAGGGTAAACAATTAGTAAACTTTGCATTATTTTTTATCTACACTTGTATCTAATTATATAAAATTAGGTTTAGAAAACAGCGTTTCTGATTCCTAAACCTAATTTTTAAGTCAACATATGTACTAAAGTAACTTCAATAAAGAAACTACTTAATTTTTCCTGGATAATCGGTAATAATTCCATCCACTCCCATTTTTTTGAGTTTTTCGGCTTCTTTTACGTCATTCACTGTCCAGGGAATTATTTGAATCTTCTTGGCATGCGCCTTTGCAATCAATTCAGAGGTCACCAGTTTGTAATAGGGGCTATACACCACCGGGTCAAATCCTAGTTTTTGGATGTTTTCTTCAAAACTCATTTTATTTTCTACCAAAAGCACCAATTTGGTTTGAGGATTTAGCTTTCTAAACTCTTGCAAAGTACGTACATCAAACGATTGTATAAAAGTGCGATGTAGTACATTGAGTTGCCCCAGTGTTTTATATAAAATCTCTACAAATACTTTGGGGGTTGGATGGTACTTGTTGTCCCAGGCTGGTCGTGACTTGGTCTCAATATTATAGTAAAGCGAACGAATACCTCGGGTCTTTGCATAGGCCTCTACTGCTTTAATAGCCTCTATCAAGGTAGGTTTATGGTCTTTGCGTTTTTTCTGTTCTGGAAAGCGAGGATTGCCAATACTCCCACAATCAAATTTGCGAATATCCTCTACATTCATTTCAAAAATGTTCCACTTCTTCTCGTCTGCCTCAGCAATAGGTTTACCTGTAGAATCCAGGCAAATATTATGGTTAAAAAAAGGTTCATGAGATACCACTACCTGGCTGTCTTTACTAATCACCACGTCCAGCTCTACAGTTCTTATTCCTTGGTTTATTCCTTCTATAAAAGCCGAAATTGTGTTTTCGGGACGCAAACCACGAGCACCTCTATGCCCTTGCAAGTCAAATACCCGGCTAATTTTCTCTGCGGTAACTACTGAGTCTTGTTGGTTCTTATCAGCGCTAGACTGGCCACAACCGTATATCAAAATAACCGCTATTCCATAAGAAAGCATCACTAAAAATTTGTTCATAACTAAAAAATACGTGTGTTGGGTAATAACCCTCGCAATTTGTTTTTTTCTCGCACACTAACCAAGGTATTGCTCAAATTTAAAGTGTGTAAATTCTGTAATAAGGATATTTCTTGAGGCAACGCTTTGATCGGATTATCTGTCAATATCAGATAACGAAGGTTCGTCAATTGTCCAATCTCTGGGGGGAGTGCTCGCAAACGATTATGGCTCAAAGCCAGGTTTTTCAAATTACTAAGATGGGCAATTTGCGCAGGAATGGTCTCTAAATGATTAAAAGTAACCGACAGCTGTTGTAACCTTGAGAGTCTGCCAATCATTTGGGGTAAAGTGATCAACTCATTTTGGTTTAGTTGAAGCACACGAAGCCGTCCCAAATAGCCCATTTCTGCAGGTAATGTAGTAATGTTGTTAGAAGATAAATTCAGCTCTTCCAACTTAATCAATTCGCCTATATGGTTTGGTATTTTTTCTATTTTAAGGGCCGAAAAATCAAGCGTAGTCAGGTCTTCTAATGAACGGAGTAAGCCATAACGCAAAAAACCCAACAACACTCCGCGATTGATCTTTTTTCGTGGTTTTGGAACATATCTCGGCGAAACCCCAGTTTCATCAGGGGCATTTACAGCATCAATGTTTCTTGTGGAAGCGGTTTCTTCATTAGACACTTCATTTTTCTTGGTTTCATCATCTATCATAGCACTTGTTCATTTTAGGTCGAACACGTAGGTGTCTGAAAAGTTTGCAAAGATAGTATAAATAAAAAGCGAAGTCCACTTCTGAACTTCGCTTTTAGAATATTTCCCAACAAGTGTGCGTTTTGAATAGCTTATTTCACTTCCAATAATTCTACATCAAATATCAACACTGAATTAGGCGGTATGTCTTTTCCGGCACCTCTTCTACCATAGGCCAAATCTGAAGGAATATAGAGTGTAGCCTTGGTACCCATTTTCAATAATGCAATGCCTTCATCCCAGCCTTTGATTACTCTGCCTTTTCCTAAAGGAAATTGATAAGGCTTGTATTGACGTCCTGGACGGTATTTTCCAAACTGACGAGCTACCGATTCAAAACTGGTGTCAAACACTTTACCATTCAAAAGCTTCCCTGTATAATGTACAATTACAGTTTTTCCAGCCATTGCCTGAGGTCCAGTCCCCTGTTTTTTGATGACATAATGCAAGCCAGAAGCCGTTTTCTTAGCATTGGTAATGCGCTTATTGGCCAAATACTGAGCTATAGTGGTTTGGTCTTTTAGCTTTTGTTTCGCTGGATCAAAGGGTTTCTTTACTCCTACCAATTCAACATCGAATACCAATACCGCATTGGGAGGAATGTCTTTACCTGCTCCTTGGGGGCCATATGCTAAGAAAGAAGGCACAATCAACGTAGCTTTTGCACCTGGTCTTAGCAAAGCAAGTCCTTCGTCCCAACCACTAATCACTCTTCTTCTGCCCAAAGGAAATTCAATGGGGCGATAAGGACGACCAGGATTGAACAAACCATGTACTTTAGCTACTCCTTCCAAACTGGTATCAAATACCTTATCGTTGCTTAGTTTTCCAGTATAATTCACTTTTACAGTTTCTCCTGGCTTTGGTTTATTTCCTGTACCAGGTTGGTGAATCACATAATGCAAACCTGAGCCGGTTACTTGTACATTTGTCAATTGATGATCTTTGATGTATTTATCGATGACTACTTTTTCTTTAGCCAGTCTTGCTGCAGTCTTTTGTTTTTCCAAAGCCAATAACTCGGCCTGACTCCTAATTTTGAGAATTTTCATCCGATAGGTAATATAGGTTCCAGGCTTGGCAAAAGGGGGCATTTTAGCCTTACTATACTTGGCTACGGTATCCACTGGGCTTTCTATTACCAGCGAATCACCTTCTGCTACCAACAAAAAGGCTTCGTTGATATCTCCTTTATATTTAGGGGGTTGCACTGGAATGTTTTCAATAGGCTTGTTAGACTCAAAAGTATTTCCAATCACTTGTCCATCCGGTGCCGTCATAATAAAGTGAAAGCTCAAAAAATCTTTTAATTTCATTTTACGCGCCGTAGGATTACGCTTTAGTATCTGCATTTTTATTCCGCTGGGCAATGTCTTTTTCGCGGTTTGAGCCATCCCCACAGAACCAATCAAGCCAGTTAAAATGGTCCCTAATATTATTCTTCGTAACATAAAAAATGGTTTTGTTATTTCATTCGATACAAATAAATGCACTTTATTACATTATTCGTGAACGCGAATGTAAGCTATGTGTTGTATGTTTTTACCAAAAGAAATGGTTTAAAAATAAAAAAAGAGACTTCAAATCACATTTGAAATCTCTTTTCAAGGTTTAACAAAAATTTATTAGTCTTTTAGTCAATAGTTTTCAGTCCGTAGCCAATAGCGCTTTTGAAGTCACTGTGGACTGTCGTCTGAATACTATAAACCATTAGGCTACTGCTTCTCCTTCTAAATAAGCGTCTACTGCTGTGTAAGGTAAGTCAAATGCATCAGCCACTGGCTTGTATACAATCTCTCCTTGTACCACGTTTAAGCCAAGTCTCAATTCTTTGTTATCCTGGCAAGCTTGCTTCCAACCTTTGTTGGCCAACTGAATAGCGTAAGGCAAAGTAGCGTTGGTCAAAGCTACAGTAGAAGTGTAAGGTACTGCACCTGGCATATTAGCCACACAATAGTGTACTACTTCGTCAATTACATAGGTAGGATCTTCGTGTGTAGTAGGCTTACAAGTTTCAATACATCCACCTTGATCAACTGCTACGTCTACTACTACAGTACCAGGCTGCATATCTTTCAACATATCGCGTGTAATCAAGTGAGGTGCTTTGGCTCCAGGAATCAATACTGCTCCTACGATCAAATCCGCAGTTTTGATAGCTTCTGCAATATTGTACTGGTTAGACATAATGGTGTCTACGTTGGCAGGCATAATATCTGACAATTGACGCAAACGAGGCAGACTAATATCCATAATGGTTACATTAGCACCTAAACCAGCTGCCATTTTCGCCGACTGAGTTCCTACGATACCACCACCAATTACCAATACGTTGGCTGGTTTTACTCCTGGCACTCCTCCTAACAAAATACCACGGCCTCCAGTAGGCTTCTCTAAATATTTAGCACCTTCTTGCACTGCCATTCTTCCTGCTACTTCCGACATAGGCACCAAAAGAGGCAAAGAACGATCTGCTTTTTCTACAGTTTCATAAGCCAGACAAATAGATTTGTTATTGATCATGGCTTTGGTAAGCGCTTCTGAAGAAGCAAAGTGGAAATAAGTAAATACCAATTGATTAGGCTTAATCAAATTGTATTCTGAAGCAATTGGTTCTTTTACTTTAATAATCATCTCGGCAATCTCATACACAGCCTCAATGGTTGGTAAAATTTGAGCTCCTGCTCCTTTGTATGCTTCGTCGCTAAATCCACTGCCTACGCCAGCCTGGGTTTGCACATAAACCGTATGATTATGTTTCAACATTTCAGCAACACCGGCAGGTGTTAGGGCTACTCGACTCTCGTTGGGTTTTATCTCTTTTGGTACACCAATAATCATTGTATGCTTGGTTTAATAAAATGTCAAAAAACTAAGTATAGGAACAAATTTAATAAAGAACCGACGTACTAAAACCGTTTTTGTACAAAAAAAATATAATAAAACCTTCAAATAGCCCTATTTCGCTCTAAAGAAAATTGGGCAGTTTGAGCAATTGGAAAAAACTAATACAAGTTTTTCATAGGTTTCAATTGCTTTTTGTTGGAAAACAAGAGATTTCACAGGCGTTTTATACCAAATAAAATTTGGTTATTTTTTATGTCTAATTTCTAACAATAATTCGCTACCAACCTGGTTTTTTATGAAAAACACCTAATTTTTAAATCAATTTTAACATTATGAAAAACATCATCACACTATTCACCCTACTCATTTTGGGTGCCACAAGCACCGTCATTTATGGGCAGACTAATAGAACCCAAACTGTAAAATTCAAGCCAGGTACCAGTGGGGCTACCTACAAAGACGCAGTCATTCGTGGAGAAACAATGACTTATGTTTTAGGTGTACGTCAAGGGCAAACAATGGAAGTAAAAATTTCGGCATTAGAAGATAATGCTGTATTTCAAATCAAAGATGTACGTGCTGGTAAGTATTTAAGCGGAGCTGCCGAAGGGCAAGATGCTCGAAAATGGAAAGGAAAATTACCGTCTAGCGGAAACTATGAAATAGTGGTAGGAGGTACACGAGGTAATGCCTCCTTTACGATTAGTTTTAGCATAAAATAGGATTTACCTTGATTCAATCTAGCAGTGGTTTTAAAGGTTACTGCTAGATTGGATTAAACAAAGTACTCAAATATGCTCCCAAGTCGTGTACTTTCTCAATAGATCCTACCTCTTTTCACTGTTATCATTTGTCATAAATAAAGCTGGGTACAGCCTGTACTTCTGATGTTAAGCTGGTAACTTTTCTTAATTGCTCAGTCTGTGTATCCTGAGATATAGCGACTGGCGCAGCTTGTGCCATCAGCAACAATGCATTAATTATTAGCCCTAGCATTAGTAATAAAAAAAATCGTTTCATGGTGTTAAGTAAGTCTTTATAGGTTGTTTACTCTTTAGACACCATTGAAGCAAAAAGGGAGTAGAAAGCATAAAAAAAGGCCTGCAATATGATTGCAGACCTCCAGTTCAATTATTTTAAATAGATTCCTAACGCTCTAATAAAATAGTGGCGTCCCCCCGACGAAACATTGTACGGCTGAAGTTTTCAAATACATCGGCACTAAGGGTAATAATCGTACGTGGTTTCTTAGGGTCGTTGCTATATATATAAAAAGTTTCTTGCATAGGCTCTGCCTTGGTAGGTGTAAATAACAAGTTTAATATGGCTCTTCCTCCAGGAGGAATCACTTTTTGATTCATTTGCCCTACTGTACACTTACACTCACTCACCAAATCTCCAATCTTAAGTGGAGCGTTACCTACATTTCTTATTTCAAACGGCTGACGCACTGTCACTCTATTTTCGGTGATTCCAAAGTGCTTAATATTCACTCGCATATACAACCCAGGAGCACCTTTTTGTTTTGCGCTCTTACTCAAATCACGGTAAGTAGTCTTTTTACGATTTACTTTACCACTGATATACAGAATCTTGGTTTTGTTGGTCGCATTACTTAATATGGTAATACTTTTGGTAAATGGGCCAGGACGCCCCGATGTGTTATAGGTGGCTTTGATTTTCCCTTTTTGTCCGGGAGCAATTTCCTCCTTCGACCAATAAGGGGTTGTACAACCACAAGAAGCTGTTACTTTTGAAATCTTAATAGGTTTGTTACCAATATTGGTAAATTCAAATTCGTAAGAAGCCATTACTCCTTCGGCTAAGCTACCGAAATTATGATTTTCGGTCTCAAACTTCATAGTTCCCTGGGCTTGTAAGCCCTTCATCGCAGTGGCGGCCATAAGCACGCCCGCAAGCAAGATAGTATTTAGAATTTTCATTGTGGTGTTACAGTTGAGTAAGCATAGTTCAATACACGATGGACCATTCCCTAAAAATCTCACCGTATAGTTTCGCTACAAATTTAAGTGTAATTTCACAGAGTTGCTAGATTAACCAACAACTTGATTTAAATCTAATGGTATATTGACAAATTTAATGCTAAAATTAAAAAAACTGATTATTTGGTAAATCTATTTCATCAAAAAATAAATTCTGGGAACAAGTCATTTTCTAGAAATTTTTTTAAATCAAATTGTAATAAAACTAGACAAACCAAATATTATATGGTCTACTTTGAGGGTTTACACTGGTTTGAAACCTCCTTTTTTTTAAGTAGTTTTGTAGTACACCTCTCTGATTGTAAAATACAGTCAAAAAATTTAACTATTCTAATAATCGCATTTCTATGATTACAAAAGATATATCGGTAGAACAAACACTCACTAAAGAAACTATACTAAAAGATTATCAATTGGCCTGTGAAAGTAGGGAAGCAAGCCTCATCGGACGCAAAGAGGTTTTTATGGGAAAAGCCAAATTTGGAATTTTTGGTGACGGTAAAGAACTGGCCCAATTGGCGATGGCTCAGGCTTTTCGCCCTGGCGATTTCCGTTCTGGTTATTACCGCGACCAAACCTTCATGTTTGCCATTGGGGAATTAACACTTCAACAATATTTTGCTCAGCTATATGCACATACTTCGGTAGAAGCAGAACCAGTTTCTGCTGGAAGAATGATGAATGGTCACTTTGGTACTCGCCTTTTAGATGAGCAAGGTCAATGGAAAAACCAAACCAATGCTTATAATTCTTCTGCCGACATATCTCCTACTGCTGGTCAAATGCCTCGTATTTTAGGTTTAGCTTATGCTTCTAAACTTTATCGCCAAAACGAGGCCCTACACGATTTGACTGACTTCTCTAACAATGGTGATGAAATCTCTTTTGGCACCATTGGAAATGCTTCTACCTCTGAAGGTTTATTCTATGAAACAATCAATGCCGCAGGTGTACTTCAGGTACCTATGCTGATGTCAGTATGGGATGACGAATATGGAATTTCGGTACCCAAAGAATACCATACAACGAAGGGCAATATTTCTAAAGTATTGTCAGGCTTTAAACGCACCAAAAAAGAACCCGGCTACGAAATTTTCACGGTAAAAGGTTGGGATTACGAAGCTTTACTGGAAACTTATAAGCAAGCTGCCGAAGTTTGCCGTACCGAGCATGTGCCTGTATTAGTACACGTGATAGAAATGACCCAACCCCAGGGGCACTCTACTTCAGGTTCTCACGAGCGTTATAAATCAAAAGATCGTTTGGCTTGGGAAGCAGATTTTGACTGCATTAAGAAGATGAAAGAGTGGATCATTTCTGAAGGTCACGCCAGTAACGAAGAAATTGAGGCAATTGAAAAGGAAGCTAAAAACAACGCCAAAGAAGCACGTAAAGCTGCCTGGAAAGCTTTCGTAGACTCTATGAAAGGAGATCACAACGAAGCTGTACAACTCTTGAATGAGACTGCTCAAAATAGTAGTGACAATGCGGCTAAGTTAACTGAAATCCACGATCAGCTCAAAGCTACGACCAACCCTTTGAAAAGAGATGCAGTTGCTGCTGTAAAAAAAGCCTTGCGAGTAATACGTACTGAGCAAAACCCTAGCAAGCATCAATTGGTAGCCTGGGTAGAAAATGCAATAGAAAAAGGCTGGGAAGACTACAGTTCTTATTTATACAGTCAATCTGCTGATGCTGCGCTAAATATTCCAGAAGTAAAGCCAGTTTTCAATGAAGATAGCAAATTAGTAGATGGCCGAGAGGTACTTCAAGCTTGCTTTGATGCTGCGCTTGAACGTGACCCTCGCGTATTTGCTTTTGGCGAGGATGTAGGAAAAATTGGTGATGTAAACCAAGCATTTGCTGGCTTACAAGCCAAACATGGTGAATTGAGAGTAACTGATACGGGTATCCGCGAAGCCACAATTATTGGCCAGGGTATTGGTGCTGCTATGCGTGGTTTACGTCCTATTGCCGAGATTCAATATTTAGATTATATCTACTATGCAGTACAAATCTTAGCCGACGACTTGTCTTGCCTGCAATATCGTACAAAAGGTGGGCAAAAATCACCTTTAATTATTCGTACTCGTGGCCACCGTTTAGAAGGAATTTGGCATACAGGTTCTCCGATTGGAATGTTATTGCACAGTTTACGAGGAATTCACGTATTAGTACCTCGTGATATGACTCAAGCCGCGGGATTTTATAATACTTTGCTTCAATCTGATGACCCTGCGCTGATTATCGAGTGTTTGAATGGCTATCGTTTAAAAGAACAACTTCCCTCTAACATAGGTGAATTTACAGTACCATTGGGTGTGCCCGAAACCATTAAAGAAGGAAACGACATTACCATTGTGACTTATGGTTCTATGTGTCGTATCGTAATGGACGCTGCTCAACAACTTGAAGAAGTAGGCATTAGCTGTGAGGTAATAGATGTACAATCACTGCTACCATTTGACTTACAACACCGCATTGTAGAATCTATCAAGAAAACCAATCGAGTATTATTTGCCGATGAAGATGTACCTGGGGGAGCTTCTGCATTTATGATGCAAAAAGTAGTAGAGGAACAAAATGCCTATCGTTGGTTAGACTCTGCTCCTGCTACCTTGGCTGCCAAAGAGCACCGTGCCGCTTATGGTAGTGATGGAGATTATTTCTCTAAGCCAAGTATAGAGGATGTATTTGATAAAGTATATGAAATGATGCGTGAGGCTGATCCAGTAAATTATCCTGCGATCTACTAAAACGTTTTGAATAAATTATTAGAATAAAACAAAATCCCATGGACTGATTGGTCGATGGGATTTTTTGATTACAGCTTCTTTAAAATCTCAATTGACTTTTGTTTTCTTTCGCTTTCACTGAGTGCATCCAGTTTTTGTTGAGCATTGGTAAGGCAATCAATATTTTCTCCAGCAAACACCTCACTCACTATCGATAACAAGTGCTGATAATCTTCATCAGAAGCACAAAACGCAATCGCAATTTTCTCTTGTTCATCTCTAGTCAGTACATGCTTAAACTTTTTAAATTGTTGCCAAAATTCATTTCTTCCCGCTTCATCTAAAGTTTGTAACCTTTGAAAGCATTCTTTAAGCCAAGAAGCCATACTTGTGTTTTCTTGCGGTTTTTCCATCATCTTAAGATAAAGTTCAAAGCAGGGTTTCTACAATCCTCGTAATAAACAATTTAGATTCTTCATAGGTATCAATATCTGCTTCTAATGCATTTATTTCAGTACGTAAACGCTGCTTGGTAGAACCATTGGTCATAATCATTTTACGCAGTTTATCCATAATTTGGTAATGCGCATCAACGAGTTTTTTATTCAATCGCTCTATTTGTTGTAAGCCGTTTTCAACTGCTGCCTCGTCAGATATTGCTCTGGAATTCATCAGTAAGTGGCTATTTATTTGGTAATTCCTTCATAAAAAGCTTTTACTCCTCGCCTCTCCGCTTTTCCAGCAATACGAGTCACAATGGGAGAAAACAGTTTTTTACCTTCATACCGTACACTAATTGAGCCTCCAAAAATGCTGGAGGAAACTTTAAAGCTTTTCAGCGAAGTAATTTCTAAACGAACCACTGCATCCCATTTTTCTTTAAAGTTTTTGAAAAACTCATCTAAACTATCTAAAGTCGTTTCCTGATCAATCAGTAATCCAGTAATTACTTCTCTTGGCGTATAATCACCAAAATTGAAAGACTCCACCTTATCTACTCCGGCAAAAGCATTCGATACAAATTCTTTCAATGACGACTCATTCACTGTTTTTTGATCAGGCACCACATATACATATTTTTTGGTACCTACAAAGCATACTTTTTCGCTTACATTATCAGCTACTGGAACAAATACATAATCTACATTTTCTTGTAAGGCCATTTGATTGTTAAGTTTGGTAAGTAAATTTATTAGGTCACTTAAATTACAAAATAACCCACTAGACAGAAATTTCTTTCAAAAAAACTTTTTCTACGGAAGGAAATTTGCTTTGTATTTTGCTTTCACCTCTTTATGTTTTAATTTCTGACCAAAACCTAGCAAAAAATTTACGGAATGAGTAACTCAAAGAAAATAAGTTATGTGCTAATCATTCGCCGCATTTTCGTCACCACAACTGTGATTCTTTTTGGTATACTGGCAGTGAGAGTCACTTTTGATATAGGCAAAAGCAGTTACTTATTGTATGAAACGTTTGACCTGGAATTATTAAAAAAGCGTGGACCACTTATCTCTAAGCCATTCCGAGTTTCTAAAAGTCCTCGTTTTTATAACTTAAGCTTCGAGCGGGCGCTGAGTTCCCATAGGTTTAATCTCCAATTATCGGTTAACGTAAAGTTAGTCAACAATAAAAATCAAGTAATCAATAATTTTGATGTCGATTTTTCAAAAGATCCCAAGAAATCTTATAACAAGAAATATCGCACAAAATACTTCAAATCAAATAAGAATGAACAGCTTTATGTAGTCATGAAGTTGCTTAAAAATAATGTGAAAGCCAGTAAAAGTAAGTCATCTTATAGTAGAAACCGGATCAAAGTATCGGTAGATAGTGCTGATGACGACATACCTACCAAGTTTTATTATCGGGTATTCATTTACTGCTTCTTTATTATGATTGTTATGCTATTTATACCCAAAAAAATGTTCTAGCCAAATAACTAATCATTATTGCTATGAAAAATTTTAGCCAAGCCCTCGTTTGGGGGGTATCATTAATAATTCTCCTCATTACTTATCTATCAGTTGCTCAAGGCTGGGGAATCAAAACCATCCAAAATAAGTCTATGTCTGCCAAGTATGCTTCATTAAAGGCTCCCTACGGTATAAGCAACAAAAAACTGACAGATTCTATCTCTAAGGCTGAAAAACGCGTTCGTGATTCATTAAGACAGAGGAGACAGGATAGCATTAAAGTTGTGGAGACCAAGTTTAATGCTAGGCGTGATAGCCTTAAATCAGCTGGAGTTAATTTAACTCTCTACGAATCAGGAAAATATTTGTATGTATATGGTTACCGCCCAAGCTCTAGTTCTTATAGTAGTGGAGGCTACAGTAGTTCAGGTGGTTACTCGAACTCAAGCAGAAGTGGTAGTTTCCGTAATACTTCTCGGAGTTTTCGCGGAGGAAGCAGGCGGGGAGGGAAATAATATATCTTACTACGGGATTCAATCAAAATATCCATAAAAACAAAAGCTGAACCCTTTGCGAGTTCAGCTTTTAATTTTTTATAGAAAGTTTAGTGTGCTATTAGCTTGTAGCTTTTTTGCGACGTGTGGTTTTCTTAGGCTTTTCTTCTACTACTACCTCTTCTACATCTGCCAAAATTCTACCACAGTGCTCACACACGATAATCTTTTTACGTTCTCTGATTTCAGCCTGACGTTGAGGGGGTACTACGTTAAAGCATCCTCCACAAGCATCTCTTTTTACAGAAACAACCGCCAAACCATTGATCGCATTTTTTCTAATTTTATTATAAGAACGAATCAAACGCTCTTCAATATTTTTCATTTGCTTTTCACGATCCTTATTAAGCTTAGTCTCCTCTTCGTGGCTTTCTCCCATTAAGCTCTCTAATTCGTCTTGCTTATTTGTCAAATCTTTCTTGCGCTCATCTAAAATTTGCTTGGTCTTGTCGACATCCTCTTTCTTACTTTCGATTTTTACTTTGGCTTCTTTGATTTTCTTATCTGCCAATTGAATTTCAAGCTCTTCTGACTCAACCTCTTTACTCAAAGCGTCATATTCGCGGTTGTTGCGAACATTCATTTGCTGGTCCTTATACTTAGTGATAAGTTTTTCAGCGTCTTTTTTGCGTTGTTTTTTGGCGGATATTTCATCTTCCCACCCTTTGATTTCTTTATTGAACTTATCGATACGGGTCTCGTAGCCTGCAATCTCATCTTCTAAATCCTGTACTTCCTCAGGTAGATCTCCCCGCATTTTCTTGATTTCATCCATTTTAGAATCTATAGATTGAAGCTTGAGAAGTGCCGTTAATTTTTGCGATACTGTTCGTTCCATGAAACTCGTGAATTGTTGATAGGGTTATTTGACTATATCAATAACAAAACTACAATATTCGTAAAAATTTAAGATAAAACCCTACAATTAATTTATTATTTAACAAAAATAATTGATCGGATTGGTATTATTTTCAGTAATCGACACTGGTAATCCTTCAAAATTAGGTACTAAGTAATCTCTTAGTAATTCGCTCGTATATTGTTCACTTTCATAATGGCCAATATCAGCAATTAGAATTTTGCTATCTGCATCAAAAAATTCGTGGTATTTGTAATCCGCAGTAATGAATACATCTGCTCCTTTACCAAGCGCCCTGGGCAATAAAAAGCTTCCTGTCCCTCCACAAACTGCTACTTTTTTGATTTCCTTATTCAGCAAATTTGTATGTCTAATACACTTTAGATCCATCTTTTCTTTTAAATAACTCAAGAATGCATCTCCAGACAGCCCTTCTGGTAGGTTACCAATGGCTCCCGAGCCTATCTGCGTATTTGTGTTTTCCAAAGCGTGTAAATAATATGCTACTTCTTCATAAGGATGTGCCTGCCGCAATGCTTGCATTACTTTCCCTTCTAAATACGTAGAAAATATCACCTCTATCCTGTCTTCCCTTACTTCTTCTAATTGTCCCTTAGTACCAACTGCAGGATTGGTAGCTTCATTGCCAAGAAAAGTACCTGTTCCTTCAGTCCTAAAACTACAGTATTCATAATTTCCAATTTTGCCAGCGCCAGCTTTTCCTAAGGCATCCAGTACTTGTTGCGTGTGTTCGTTAGGCACAAATACAGTCAACTTCATTTGGTTTTGCTTTTTTGGAGCTAAAATCTTTACATTCTCTAACCCCAACTTTTCGGCGATTTTAAAGTTTACCCCACCTGCTACATTATCCAAATTGGTATGAATTGCATAAATTCCTATGTCATTCTTAATAGCTTTAATCACCGTGCGTTCCACATAGTTTCGTCCATTTAACTTTCTCAGTCCTTTGAATACGATTGGATGATGCGCTACCACCAAGTTGCAGTTCTTTGCAATGGCTTCATCTATTACAGACTCTATTGCATCCAATGAAACCATTATTCCTGTTACTTCCATAGATGGATCACCTACAATTAATCCACTATTATCGTAGCTTTCTTGATATACTCTGGGAGCAAACTCTTCTAAGTATTTGGTGACTTGTTGTACCGTTGGCATATGCTATTTGTTTACTTTATGTTTCTTTACAAATATAACATTCATATGGTTGTGGCAAAATACACTTCACTCCTTTTGCTTTTTACTCAAAACGATGCTGCAAGCTTTTGAAAACCATCCTATTATACAATTCGCAAAAGCCATTTTATTATTTAGTTTTTTATCTTCTAATTTGTATTTTTGTATACTTGGCTGCTAAATAGTGTCAAGTAATCGTGAAAAAATTCCATTATGAAAAACGTTGTAATAGAAGAGACGGACACTACACCTCGGGTAGACTTTGATTTTGCTAAAGGATTATTTGAATTCAAAGGATTATCTATTCCTGAAGATACTCAGGGTTTCTATAACCCTATTGTACAAACGCTCGACCAGTACGCCCAAAATCCTACTGCAAAAAAACACCATCTCACTTTTACTTTCTTATATATCAATACCAGTACTTCTGCGATGGTATCGCGTATTTTAAAGATTTTTGAGACTATTCAAGCAAAAGGATTTAAAGTAAATGTAGTTTGGTCTTTTGAGTCAGATGATGAAGATATGAAAGACCTGGGCACTTATTTTAGTTCTTTCACCAATCTTCCTTTTCAGTTCATTCCTCACGAAGAAATTGTTTAAAACCAATGAACTAACATCTTTTATGAAATGTAATTGAAGGTGTTAGTTCTACTGTTATCAAATATTTGTACCCTTGGCTACCCTCACAGCCCAACAATTGCGTGAAAGGTTGTGTTTTGATTTAAAAAATTGAGTTCTTTGCATTTAAATTTGAACGAGACTGTGTTATGAATAAGGCCGAAGTAGTACCCTATAAAGATGACAATAGCAACAAAAAGGCTCAAGTAGCCAAAATGTTTGATAACATCTCTCCGAAATATGACTTTTTAAATCATTTTTTAAGTCTTGGTATTGATATTCGTTGGCGAAAGAAAGCAATTAAACTTCTGAAACCACATCAGCCCGAACATATATTAGATGTGGCTACTGGAACTGCTGATTTTGCCATAGCAGCTTTAAAAGCCAACCCTAAGAGAGTTACTGGTGTAGATATATCAGCAGGAATGCTCGAGGTAGGTCGCGAAAAGCTTAAAAAGAAGGGATTGGATAAAGTTATCAACCTTGAATTGGGAGATTCTGAAAAACTGGCTTTTGAGGACAATTATTTCGATGCTGTAATCGTTTCTTTTGGAGTAAGAAACTTTGAAAATTTAGAGAAAGGTATCCAGGATATTTATCGGGTTACCAAACCTGGGGGGCAGGTCGTAATTTTAGAATTTTCTAAACCTACCAAGTTTCCTTTTAAACAAGTGTATAATTTTTACTTCAAATATATTTTACCCATAATCGGAAAAGTTGTTTCTAAAGATCAGTCAGCTTATACTTATCTGCCCGAATCGGTACAGGCTTTCCCTTATGGCAAAAACTTTGTTGATATTCTTAATAAAATTGGATTTAAACAAACAAAATGCATACCTCTAACATTTGGCGTAAGCTCAATTTACATTGGTACAAAATAGCAGTATGCTGTTTTTCCCTAACCTTCTTCTTTTCTGGCAATGATACATTTGCGCAAAGTAAAAAGAATCGAGCAACCTATTCAGTATATCGAGGGAGTTATAAAAAACCAACTCGTAGTGCAAATGTAGGTACTAGATCTATTACAGGTTCTAAGCGCAAAGCGCGTGATTTACGTTTTCTTAACTACGGTTTTTTTATTGGTGCCACCAGTACAAAATTCATCGCTCAGCTTTCAGATTCTGCAGGTGGATCAGTAGATGACACTTCAAGTACAGTAGCTCGTTTGGTTACTCCACAAAGCTCTATAGGATTTTCATTGGGGTTTGTAATGAACTTCAACATTGATAAGACTTGGGCAGTACGTTTGCTTCCCACTTATAGTATTTATGAGCGAACCATTGATTATACTTTTGCCGATTCTAGTGCCGCCAATCAAGTAATTGCTACCAATATGGTAGAGATTCCCTTATTGATTAAGTATCGCTCTCAATTACGAGGTACCAAGGGTATGTATATGGTGGCCGGAGTAAAACCTGCTTTTTCGGTGTCGGCCCAAAAAGCTGAGGACGCCGAGATAGTGAGAGTATCTAACACCAATATCTCTATTGAATATGGATTTGGGTTTGATGTACATTTCTCATTTTTTAGATTCTCCCCAGAGCTAAGGTTTTCACATGGCATTGGCAATATCTTAATTCAAGATAATAATCGCCTTACCAATCCCATTAGAACTCTACTCACGCATAATGTATCTTTATTCCTGCATTTTGAGTAAATAAATATTATTACCAATCATTATTAGGCAAGGAATTCTTAAAGCAAGAGCATTAAGAATTCCTTGCTTTTTTTGTATTCCTAATCCTCGACTATTTTTTGATTAAAACCACCAATCATTTATATTGAACGATTATATAAAAAACCCTATTCGAGTTTATGACTAATAAAGTAGCACTAATTACTGGGGCAAGTTCAGGTATAGGTAAAGCCACTGCACAGGTCTTTGCCGATTATAAATTTGATGTGATTATCTGTGGTAGAAGACAAGATAGAATAGAAGAGTTAGCAGATGAGCTTCAAACCAAAGTGAATGTATATTCACTGATTTTTGATGTAAGAGATAAAAATGCTGTTGCTAAGGCAATTGATTCCTTGCCTAACAGCTGGAAAAATATTGACATTTTAGTAAATAACGCAGGAAATGCACATGGTTTAGCTCCCATACATGAGGGTGATTTAGAAGACTGGGATGCAATGATTGATATCAATGTAAAAGGCCTGTTGTATGTCACCAAAGCCATCATCCCTCAAATGGTTCAAAGAAAAACTGGACATATCGTTCATGTAGGCTCCATTGCAGGCGTTGAAGCCTATCCTAATGGCAATGTGTATTGTGCATCCAAACACGCGGTAGATGCTATTAATAAAAGTATGCGGATGGATTTGCATAAATATGGTATTCGTGTTTCGGCAATCAATCCAGGCTTAGTAGAAACAGAGTTCTCACAAGTACGATTCAAAGGTGATACTCAAAAAGCTGATAAGGTTTATCAAGGCTATCAACCACTTCAGGCACAAGATATAGCCGAAACTATTTTGTTCATGGTTACCAGACCATCTCATGTCAACATAGCCGATTTATTAATTCTACCAACTGATCAAGCAGCAGCCACTATAGTCAATAAAAATAATTAGCTTTCGCTTATTTTAGCCAAAATTTCACCATTGAGTTCATGCTTTCCCTCGAAAGTAACAACTTCTGGTGAAATTTTTTTATCCAGCATCTTTTGTCGCTCCTCTTCAAACTGAGTTGTTTTTATTAACTCATCTTGCAATCCATAAACAAAATATAGTTTCTTATTCCCAAACAAGGTCTCTGTTTTAGAAAAATCAACATCTGGCGGAAATCCTCCTGCCCACATAATTAATTTATCAAATTGAATTTTTTGATCGTAAACCCATCTCACTGCTGTAGCTACCCCTTGCGAAAATCCTAATACTGTAGAAGAAGCATTTGCAGGTATTCTTGGGTTCCACTCCTCATATATCTGATTCAGATATCCCAGATAATCTTCAATCTCATGTAAACGATCTTCTTTGGTCATCCAAGTTGCCCCTACTCTTTGATGCCCTGGTAAATAAAAACGAGAAAGCCCTTCTGGAGCAATCACAAAATGTTTACGAGGATCTAAGTCTTCAAACTTTCTTAAAAAATACCTCACTAATTGCCCATAACCATGACATACCCACCAGACATGTTGTGTTTCTTCAGACAATGTTCCATAAGTACTGTATTGAGCAGTGCGTGCTACTTTGATGTGATAATTATTAATCATTGTGTAAGATTGTCTCGAACAAAAAAAACAGATATAAGTCTTAATGAACTCACATCTGTTTTAAAGTTATAATAAATATTTTATATAAGCATTACCTTCGCTTAAATCCAAGAACACTGGCACCACAATAGTTTCTAGTATTTTGAAATTCAAACGTAAAATAATATACTCCCGTTACTTTTGGGTTAAACCCTACCGTAGAGTGAAATTTCTTTTTATTCTCATCATAGCTATTAAGCAAGGTTTTTCCACTTGAAGTTGAAATCGTCACAGAAATGCCTTTAGCATCAGCCCTTCTATTGGCCATGGTTAAAATGTAGGCAGTACCTCTACTCAAGATGTAAGAATACTTGATTTTTTTCTTAACTCCACCTTGTCCATCCAAAGGATAGCTCTTAAGGAATGTATAACCTCTCTGTCGTTGCAAAGATGTAATACATTTGTCTTTAAATTGTTTAATGTTACATTTTTGAGCAAATGCTACCTGGCTATAAAAACCTACAAAAAACACGATTCCCCAAAGTAATCTTCTCATCATGAGTTGATAGTTACTGATATTTAACCGATTATTTTCTCTCTTATGTCTTTCGACTTAGCATATATTTTTTCTAAGTCTTTGGGATCAATTTTCAAGTCAGTCTTTTGTTTTTTTGATGAGTAAACCAAAATATTTAGTTTTCCCATTCTTTCTGCTTTATACTGAGTTTTTACTTTTGCCCCACCTTTCAATTTAAAGTTTACAAACAACTTTCGCAAATCTTTTAAATCACCTATCAAGCTTTTCATCTCTCTGCCTTTTTTATATTTATCTAATACAGTCAAAAGGCGATCTAGTATCACTTTCTGTTGGGCAATTTGCTCGTTTAATTCTTTTATTTCAAACTGTTTGGCTGCATTTGGTCTTTGTCGTGCTACCGCGCAAGTTAAATATAAAGTTTCTAGCCAACCTCCTGTCAAAATTAACGCAGACAATTCAGCTTTTTTCTGCTCCCAGAGATCATTATTCATTTTTTCAAATGTACCACTGGTTTCGGCAAGTAAAGCATTCAGGTTATTCTCTAATGCCAGAGTTGTAATCGCTCCTAGATCCATATGCTTACCTAAATTCAAGCCATCAGCCATTGTTTTCACTGCGCTTAAATAGCTAAAAGCATTTTGATTATTTTGGTAAATATTTATGTACCCCAAGTCAGTACTATAAATCCCAAGATTTAGGGCTTTTCTATAATCATTTTTATACTTGCTCTTATTATCAGCTGGATTCAACAATTTTTCATTATACTTCAAGCCAGCTTTTTTAATGATACTGGACACTTCCACAGGAGAAGGAAACGACTGAATCATTTTATTCAATACATCAGTCTTTTCAGTCTTTTGTGCCCAACCCCACGAAGTAATCAATAAACTTAGTGCTATAATTTGTAGTATCTTTTTCATTAGTAAAATGTATATCCTTATAGAGATAAATTTTGAAACAAGTATTAATAATAAGAAACTATTTTTACTTCACAATCTTCGCTCGAATCTTGCCAGTAGTATCCAAAATCATTTTTAGGTCATTTGGATTAATTTTAATTTCACTAGTATTATTATCTACAACTTCCAATACCCCTCCTACTTCTTTTGTAGAAGTTTTTCCTTCTTTATAATCAATTTTTAGTTTGCTATATAATTTACCCAATTGATTCAAATCTGTGGTTAGTTCAACCATATCAGGGTCTTTATATTTTTTTAAAATTGGCATCAATTGCTTTAAAACTAATTGCTGCTCTGCTATTCTAGTATCCAATGTTTTGCTTTTTTTCTTTTTCGCTACTTCACAAGTTAAGTACAACGATTCAATCCATCCACCTACTAACATTACTACTGAAAGCTTATCATTATCGTTTTGTTGGAAGTGTCCATTAATTTTTTCAAAGGTACGTGTAGTTTCATCTAACAACGCATTTAGATCATTTTCCAACGCCAACTTTGTAATGTTGGAATAGTTTATATATTTACCAATACCTAAAGATTCTGCAATTTTTCTAACACTGTTTAGATACATAAAAGCATCAGTATTTTTCTTATAAATTGCAGCATATCCTAAATCGGTACTATAAACTCCTAAGTTTAACGCTCGGGCAAATTTACTACTGTATCCTTCTGCTTTGTCCGACGAATTAAGAATTGCTTTGTTATAAGCTGCTCCAACATCTTTGATTAAGGCAGACAACTCTACTGGTGAAGGCATGATATTGCTAAGAATTTCACCATTACCTTTTTGAGCTTGTGCTCCTAATACACAAAAGCATAGTAAGACCCCTAGTAGTGATTTTTTAGAAAGGTGAGAAAAAATAATTTTATCCATAACACTAACATTATTTTGGTTTATGACTTAATCATCCCTTTTAGATTAAGATGAATAGGTATAATATCCTTTAACTAATTAGATGAATTGACTTTGATTAGTTTTATCAATAGAAGTACTAAACAAATCTCTAACAAAAACGATATTTAATAATAACTATTGTAATAATGATTGATTTTGCCTCAATTTAGTAATTTTTTGGCATATTATAGTTTTAAGAAAGCATTTATGATTTTCACTTCGGCTACCTCATTCTGGAATGAATTCTTTTGATAGCTCTCAGCATTTTTCTAAGCTTCCTTCTACTAAGTTTATTGTATTCAAGTTCACCATTATCACCCACAACCTTTGTTTGTTTAATGATAGTGCCAATCCCTAAAATTTCCTTTTTGACAAGACGTATCAGTTTATTTTCTTCAAAACTATCATACATAAACACCAACTGCTCTATAATGAGATCTTGTTCTAAAACTCTATGTTTTAGGCTGATTTGCGGCCTTTTAATAGTTTCTAATAACATCAAATACATAGATTCAGCCCAATCACCTGAATAAATCAAAACTAATTGTTTTATTTTTCCTCGTTCAAAACAATAGTCTTTAATTTGCTCAATGAATGACCCTGTCCTAAAAACCAAATAATCTAAGTCTTTGGATTTATTTATATATTTATATAAACTTTTAAAACTGGAGATAGTTTTCACTTGTAAACTATCCATAAATACTTTCATTTTGGCCAAAGCATTTCTCGCACACTCTCTTTTACCATACATTTCAGCGTACAAAACATCAGAACTCATCACTCCAAGCCTCATTGCTGTTGCATCTATCGAATTCATTTGTATAGGCTTGACTTTATCTATTTTTTTATTCAATCGTTGATTGAAGCTGTATTTTTGTTGTCTAAGTAGTAGATATATTTCTTGTGAAGTAGGCAATGATTTAATCATATCAAACACCTCAATATTACTCAGCTTAGGCTGGGCCTTTACCTGAAAACCTGGAATGGTTATACCTAAGCATATAACTCCTAATATTATCAATAGTTGATAACCAGTACACTTAAAAGAATTCTCTTTATCCATCCAAAGCCTATTATAAAACAAAAAACTCAGCCTTTTCACAAAAGACTGAGTTTCTTATACTTATATATGAAATATCTTCTTAGTTGATTATTTTACTTCTAATATCTCTTGAAGTTTTTAAAATCTTATCCAAATCCTCATTCGTAAAATTGATTTTAGTAGAAGTATTATCATCTACAATCAGTATCCCATTATCATCCTCTGTGGTAGTGGGATCATTGTACTGAAAATCAATTTTTACATTGTCATAAATCTTCTGTAGTTTATTTAAATCTACAATTAAACTTTTAACGTTTGGCAATTCCTCATAGAATGACAACAATAATAAAAGTTGCTCAAGGATAATTTTCTGCTCCCCAATACGATTATTCAACAACTCATTGGGTGATTTTT
The DNA here is from genome assembly GCA_001890965.1 of marine bacterium AO1-C. Classification (GTDB taxonomy): domain Bacteria; phylum Bacteroidota; class Bacteroidia; order Cytophagales; family Microscillaceae; genus Microscilla. The sequence goes on from MLAY01000015.1 coordinate 66,558, forward strand.
TTGCGATTTCACAAGTGATATACAAAGACTCAAGCCAACCTCCTGTCAAAATCAAGATAGTTAAATCAGCTCGCCCAATCTCCTGTAGGTGATCATTAATTTTTTCAAGGTTTGTATTGGTCTCAAGTAGTAATGAATCGAGATTATTACTTTTTGTTGCCAATCGCTTGATTGTTTTGAAATCAAAGAATTGACCAATATTTAACCCATCTGCCATTTCCTTTACTGAATTAAGGTAATAAAGAGCATCCTGAGTTTGCTCATAAATATTTGCATATCCTAAATCAGTACTGTAGATTCCTAAGTTAAGGGCTTTTTTGTATTTCGTATTGTAATTGGAAATGTTATCCGCAGAGTTTAACAGTTTTTTGTCATATTGTATCCCTAAATCCTTGATAAGGAATGAAATCTCTAAAGGAGAAGGTATAGATTTCACAATATCACTCAAAACCTCTCTTGATAACTTAGGGTGACTATTTTTCTTACTTGCAGTTTCAGTTTTAGTAGTGTCGGTAGCTGGAGTATCTTCCTTCTTTTTTTTCTTTTTCCCTCCATCACAAGCTACGAGAAACACAAACAAAATCAGAACTATGCTTATACCTTTTGTTTTCATATGAGGATACAGTAACGATTTCATTTTCAACAGGTTAAATTATTTAAAATAATTAATTTTCAGTTCGATACAATTTTACAAAAATCTCACCAAATAGCGTTAATCTTTCTTTCCTATTTTAATTTTCCCAAATAAGTTTAGAACATTCTTGAAGAAGTCAAAATAGAGGGTGATATATAACATAAACGTTAATATCCAAATAACCGCAATATTAAAGATATATGTATCAAAATACTTCCCAGCAAAATGTTTACGTGGTGCGTAAAAATGTGCACGATAATCATACCAACCATTAGGGGTAGGATCTTTGTAGATGGCATCTTTTTGCTGTAATAACCTCCCTTTGTATTCTAGAATTTGCTCGAGAGGCTTAGCAGGAACTGTGGCTGCTCTAGAAAGCTGCTCATTAAAGTATTTTTTTCTATAATCATTGATTTTGTAATCTTCGTAATCTCTCTCCATTTCAACTTCTTTCGCCTCTTTCGTTCTACTCGCATCATTCATTTTACGATTAGATACATCCATCAAGGAGTCTAAGTAAACATTAATCTTTTCTGCGACCTTTCTATTATACCCCTTCGAGGTTAGGTCTTTATCAATGTTTACTCCTTTTAAATATTTTGATCTAAATTCATTATCAGCGAGGATTTCTGCTTTAAGTAGATTTAAATCTTCTTGAATTTTTGTATTGATTGAGTCATTTTTTTTCTCTACTTCTTGATTATCTGCTGCTCTATTAACCACTTGCTGCATTGTAGGCCCCCATAGACTACTCAGATAAGAGTACTTCTTCTCCTTTTTCTCAAGATCATAAAAATCAATCTCAAAATTATTATCCTTAAATTGTTTTACAGCAATTGCTTCATATGCCCATCTTGAAACCCAAACATCTGCTATTAAGGGTACCGTTCCTTTACTTGCAATCGAGGTATTCATCTTATCATAATGAAAGATTAGCCCACTTAAAATCAATTGAGGAATCAAAAGAATTGGAATCGTGATATAAATAGTAATTACAGAATTAAAAGTAGAAGATATGTTTAAACCTAATACATTCGCAAAGCAGGATGCTGAAAACAATACGATCCAATAATTTATTAGTTCTCCTTTCACTTCTAAAATAAGGTTACCAACTAACGCAAACAAAAATGATTGAATAGCAGATAGTAAGAACAGAATAATTATTTTAGAAGACAGATAACTAAATCTACTGAGGTTTAGAAATGATTCCCGTTTTTGAATTTTACGGTCTTTAATAATCTCCTCGGCACTTACGGTAAGCCCCATAAACAAAGAGATAATAATACATATCAGAATATAGCCAGGAATGTTATCATTATGCTGAAATATGTATTTTCCATCAGCACCATTCTGGAAGCGTATAATGTAGGCTAATATAAAAGCCAATATAGGTGCCTGTAATAGATTGATAAGCATATATTGGGTATTGCTTATCTTAGCCAGAAAATCTCTGGTAGTAAAAATTATGGATTGCTTAAAAATATTAGGAACACTCAAGGAAGCTGGCGGTTTTTCATGAACCACCTCTGCTTCAGGCACAGGTTCAAACTTATCGCGATACCTAATATTCCATTGCTGAGGATTAATCTTTCTTTTACCAGTATAACGTCCAAATTCATCTACTACTTCATCTTCAATGATATTAAAAACTTCCTCTGGATTTATATTGGCTGTTTCGTTATCAACTTGATTAGTAGCTCTTCGGAAATAAGATACTGCTTCAATTGGATTACCATAGTATATCGGATACCCACCCTTATCCATAATAATCATCTTATCAAACATCTTGTAGATGTCTAATGAAGGTTGGTGAATAATCACAAATATAAGTTTCCCCTTAAGGGTAAGTTCCTTAAGCAAGTCAATTACATTTTCAGAATCTTTAGAAGATAAACCTGAAGTAGGCTCATCCACAAATAATACTGATGGTTCTCTAATTAATTCTAAAGCAATGTTTAAGCGCTTTCGTTGACCACCACTAATTTTTTTATTCAGTACACTTCCTACCTTAAGCGAAGCAATATGATCAAGCCCCAGACTTTCGAGAGTACTCATTACTCTTTCGTGAAGCTCTTCTTTCTTTAACTCTTTAAAACAAAGCTTTGCATTAAAATAAAGGTTCTGGTATACTGTGAGCTCTTCAATCAAAAGGTCATCTTGAGCAATATATCCAATTACCCCTTCAATGTCGTCTTTATTTTCGTGTATGTTCAGTCCATTGATTAGAAGAGAGCCTTCAAATGGTTTCTCAATTCCAGACAGCACATTAAGCAAGGTAGTTTTTCCAGCACCACTACCTCCCATTATTCCCATCAATTTACCTTGTGGTTCCGAAATTGTTATTTTTTGTACTCCTATCGCTCCATTAGGAAACTTAAAAATGATATCTTTTGCTGTAAAAGATAATTTTGTGCTTTGAAGTGTTTGTAAGAACTTTCCTTGTACATCGCTATAGTAAAGGGTTGTTCCAAGAGGAGTTTTAATATTACTACCAGTTGTATATAAATACACCTGGTTGGTTCTCATGATAAAGCCATTTAGCTTAACATCTTCGCTACCAGTATACTTTGCAAAATAAATGGCATTTCCTTCTTCAACAGCAACTCGAAGAACAATTATTTCACCAGCAAGTTTCTCTGATAAAATATGTTTTGCTTCTGGATTGGTAAGTTTATCGCTGGCACTTACCACTAATATACTCGGAGAATTTAATTCAGGGATAGAGGCAGATGGTTTGATTACAAAACTTTCAATGAGCTTATAATCACTTTTTAAGTTAAACGCATCTGATACTGTACTGATAATCTCTTTACGTTGATCTGTAAAGTTACCATCAGAAGCTACCAATTCTAATAATTTGACAAGGATAATTACTTTTTGAGGTTGGGCAAGTTCTTTGTTAATGTCACGACAATACCTTAGTATCTTTACCATCTCCTTCATTTTGATTTTATCAAAACCAGGAGCAGGAAATCCAGAAACCTCATCATATAACTTTGTATATTGCTCAACAGAATCTTGATCAAGTTCTTGTTGGAAATACTTTACAACAAAATCCCTTTCTCCTTGTCTTGCACCACCATCTTGCTTAGTGATGATACCAAAAAGACGTGTAAGAGCTTCTAGTATTTTTTCACTCATGTCAAATTATACCCTGAGAAGGGCGAACTTTAGAATTAGTTTGGTGAAAATATTTTTATAAGGTTTTGGCAATAGTGCATTATTATATTGCCATTTTATATGTATTTGTCAATAACACATACGGGCACAAAGTGCCCATAAAATACAAAGAAAAGGCTCAAGCCTTTTCTAATAAAAAAAATTAATATGTCTTAAAGTCAAAAGGTACTTCAACCAACTCAGAAAACTCTGTCCCGGCTTCCTCCATATCTTCATCATCTTCGTGGAAATACCAGTTGATAGTTGTATTGTCAATTGTCTCTAATTTAGATAAAATATCTAGGATCAACTTAGATGAAGCAGTGTTGAAATATTCTAGTTTGAAAATAAAAACCGTTTCTGGGTTAGAATCTGCTCCATATTGATCCAACCAATCTAAAATTGGCTGATAGAATTCTGCAGAATCTTCTGGTAAAGAACGTCCAGAAATCTCAAAAATCCCATTATTTTTATCTAAGATAATTTTTGGAGTATCCTCAGTACCATCTAGGTTTATAACTTCCATATTCGTATGAATTACTATTATTTTGATTAATTTTTATCTTAATGATTGTGAGTACATCTCTTAACTCAAACGAGCATAAAAACAGAGGGTACATATCAAAGCACAACGTTATATTAGTGGCAATAATAATGAAAATAAGTAGCTAATTTACTTTTTTTCTTCTTTATTTCTATTGATGATAGTTTTCAATGAAAAGAAAGAAAAATGATCATCAATTGGTTCAAAATCAAAATGAAGTTTTTGTCCAGATTTTCTTGCCATATCTACAAAACCCAAACCAGCTCCTCCTTTTGGAGATAATCCATCTTTACCAGTTCCAGTCTCTCGCCCTTTCTTTATAATATCTTTATATAGTGCTTTAAGTCCATCTTTATCAAGGCTGTTGATATGATCAAGTTTTTCTTGTAATATTTCTACTTTATCATTAGCTACTGGATTACCAGAAGTAATAATATACTTATCTTCTTCTTGACCAATCATAAAAACGGCATTGCCAGCTGGAGGCTCAAACTCTTCTTCTTCCTTTGCTGAATCCTCCGCGTGCTTTACAATGTTCTGAAGGCATTCTACCATTACGTTGAAGACTTTACGTTTGATACTAGAAGATTCACCGATGGCATCCATATTACGTTCAGCCATAGCCAGTACAGATTTGGTAATTTCTTGAGTAAACTCCCCCTCATAAACCAATATCAGGCTCCGCTCCACCATCGTTTTATGTAACTCATAAATATACTTCATAAGTCTTTACGTTAATATTTTTTAAGACTATCTTATAATATCAAGTTAGTATAAAATTCACCTTCAACTCTTAACAGTAGTGAGGTTTATAATTATATGTTAAATCTAACAATTCCTATTTAAAATCTCGAAAAATGCTAGAATTTGATACCAATCATCAACACATCATCTGTTTGTTTATTATTGGCTTTCCATTTATCAAATTCTTCATCCATCACTCTTTGTACTTGACTCAATCCCAAATTAGCATTATTTTTTATAATTTCCCTAATTCTTCTTGGAGAGAATTTTTTATTTTTAGGCCCTCCAAATTGATCAGGAAAACCATCTGAAAACAAGAAAAAGTAATCTCCTTCTGTATAATTAATTGTCGTATTTGTAAACTTTACTCGGTTCTTATATTGGGCTCCACCTATTGGAAATTTATTACCTTTGATCTCGTAAAGTTCATTGTTTGAAGTAAAATACAAGGGGCGATGGGCTCCTGCATATTCAAGTTGTTTAGATTTCTTATTAATCTTACATAAAGCAATATCCATCCCGTCTTGAGTAGACGAATTGCTTTCGTTTTGTTTAAGGGTTCTTGTTACTTCAGCATCAAGTAAGTCGAGAATTTCACTTGGGCTTGATACCCCTTCTACTTTAACAATATTGTTTAACAAGAAGTAGCCAATCAAGGAAATTAATGCTCCTGGTACGCCATGACCCGTACAATCGACGGCTGCTAAATAGATATCTCCATTTTTTTCAAGAAACCAAGGGAAGTCACCAGAAACCACATCACGTGGGCGGTACATGATAAATGACTCTTCTAGGTACTGACGTATATAACCTGTATCTGGCAAAATTGCTTCTTGAATACGCTTAGCATAATTAATACTCTCAGTAATTTTCTTATTCTTGTTTTGGATATCCATCTCAATAATCTTACGCTCGGTAATATCATGAGACACAAGTAGCACTGATTCTATATTATGCTGATCATTATATTCTGGAATTGCATTTATTAGCATGTTACGTTTCCCCATTATAGACGGGAATTCTACGTCTTGGCTAATTTTTTTATTTTTATTGCGGACATCATCCAGAATATTTCGCCAAGACTCGATAATTTCTTGGTTCAAGTCAATATCAGAAAGATGCTTTTGCAAATACTCGTCCTTACTCTTACCCGTATAAGTTTCAATGATTGGATTGATATAGAAGACACGTCCTTCTTTGTTAATACGAGTAATTAAGTCTGGTGAATTCTCAGAGAGTGCTTGCATTTGGCCTCTCATACGCTGTTCTGATTCTGCTCTTCTACGCTCGGTAATATCACGTGTATTTACCACTATACCGTTAATTGCAGGGTCAGAAAGTAAGTTGGTACCAGTAGCTTCTAGCCAGATCCAAACATTTTCACCATTTTCATCCAGCTTTTTTGTAGAATAACTAAACTGAATTGTGACAGATTCATAAGGATTTGAAACTAAATCCTCAAACATTTTTTCAACAGAAGGTACTCCTTTCCTATGAATGTTTTTAATATCTTTTGCCCCAATCATTTCATCTTGAGAATATCCCAAGATTTTTTCTACTGAAGGACTTATATATTTGATAGTTTTATCTTGATCGTAAATTGTAATAACCTCTGACGCATTTTCAAGAAGTAATCGGGTTCTATCGTTTGCCTTTTGAACCTCATCTACTTGTTTTTCCAGTTCGCCTTTATTTTTCCTCAACTCCTCAGTAGTAGCTTCCATTATTTCCGCACTTTGTTGTAATGCACGGGTTTTTTCCAGAAGTTCTGAACGCATTTTTTTCTCATCTTTCAAGTGGCGTTCAGTTGTTTCACGAACTTTAATATTAAATACTGATCGAGCGATCAGGTCACTTACTTCTTTTACAAAGTTTACTTCGCGTTGATTAAATTTCTCGAAACCAGCAAACTCTAAAACTCCATATACCTTTTCGCCATTACCATCGTCGGTAATAAGTGGTGTTAGTAGGATAGATTTTGGCTTACGATCTCCTAATAAACCAGAAGTAATCGTTACATAATCTTCAGGAATTTCAGTACGCAAAATAGTAGCTTGTTCAATCGCTGATTGTCCAACAAGTCCTTCTGCAAATTTAAATTTTGCACTCAGATATTTCTTTTTGTTATATGCGTAACTCGCATTCATTTCCAGAAAAACATCTCCAGGATCTTCATCATTAACTGTATAGAAAGCTCCTTGAACAGCATTGATTTTATTAGATATGTAAGCAATTACTTGTTCTCCAAGCTCAGTAATTCCACTTACACCTCCTAAAATATCTCCAATTTCAGCCAAACCAGTTACAATCCAGTTACGCTCATCATCACGGCTGGCAGATTGTTGGATACTATCACGCATCGTAAGCAAGGCTATACCCAAGGTATCTTTATCACTTACTGGTTTAAAATTAGCTTGATAATCCCCTTCTCCAATTTGACGAGCAAAATCGGCTGTTTTCTTCAAAGTCCCCACTAATTCGTTCAGCTGCAATGTCATTTCCCCTATTTCATCAGCCGTAGACTGTCTTAACTTATCAGGTAGAATACCTTTTGCCAGTAGGTTAATGGTATCTTTAAGTACTAATAATGGGTTGATTAAGAATCGGGAGAATGCAAATCCAATCACAATTGAGAATAGCATGATAATTCCACCTACCCACAGAAAGGTTTCTGATAAATCAGTCGTTGGTTTTTTTACTTCACTTTGGTCAATTTTTACCACCAGTCCCCAATCAATTGCTTTGATATATCGCCAGGTTGATAGTACTTTATCGCCTTTATAATCTAAGTTAACTTCTGATTTCTTCGTGTTTTTTTCTCTTAAAGATTTCTGAGCAGGTATACCGATGCTACTACCAATACTGACATTTTTCGCATCCTTAGAAGATTTATTACGAGTAGGAGTTAAAAAAACGACATCATTTCGTTCTTTCTTAACTAACCTGGTTTCGCCGGTCACTCCTAGTCCAGTGGAATCTTTTACTAGATTGAAAATATCATTTAGATTGATCTCATAAATAATCTTCCCAATGTTTGAGTTTTTTACATCAGCTCCATTTACTTGAGCCAAAGCATAAAGTGTTTGTTTTTTCTGATTTACCCCAGAAAAAATCACACCTTCCATTGCTGTGCCTCTCAACACGTCAGTACCAAACCCTCTAAGAATGGAATCTACATTTTGTCCTGTATTGGTGGCTTGGTATAATAGGCTTCCAGTGTTATCGGTAAGGTATATATTTTTTATGTCTTTATAACTGATGATACTACTGATCAGATTATTTAATTGATCATTAAGTAACTCTTTTTCTTCAAAAGCTTGTATTGTGTCGATTAAGGAAGTGTCAGTATTTAATGTTTCGGAAAGGATTTTCTTGCGAACGATTTGTCGTTCTTTCCCAAATTGAATTTCATTTTTGACATCATCAAAGAATCGTTCAATTTGTTTGGCTTTAAGGTTGGCTACTGCTTCTATTCTGTCTGCGTATCCATTATCAATAGATTCTCGACTAAGGTTGTACGCAATAATACTCACCACAATTACAGAGGCAAGTACTACTCCGATAACCAGTGCAGTAATTTTTGTACCTATTTTTAGTTTCTTAAACATTACTTAAAACTCAATCTTGGTTTTTAGGTTTGTTTATTTAAGCAGTAATTTGATTAATATCAATTTCCTTAGCCAAAAGTAGTGCCACTTCTTTTAAAAAGAGTTCATCTTTTTGATCAAACTCTCGAAAAGAAGCTATTTCAATCACTCCGAGTGCCTCCTCCTGTTCATTCTTTATGGGTACTAAAATAAGGTTTGTTGGAGAAGATTTACCAAGTCCTGAAATTACAGAAATGTAGCCTTCAGGAATTGAAGAAATATTTACGAGTCTTCCATCTTTTGCTACCTGCCCAGCAAGCCCTTCACCAAACTCATAGGTAAGTACCTTACTTTCTGGTAAATAATAGGCATACCCAGCAAATAACTCGATTTGCTTCATCTCTGCGTCTTTCTGTTTAGTTAAAAAGATGGCTCCTTGCACCGCGTCTAAATCATTGGCAATTTTCCAGAGCACTTTTTCCATTTTCTTCTGCTCATTCTCAAAAAATTGCTCTAAGATATCTTCTACTTCTCTAATATTTTTAATAGAAGTGTGGTTTTCGTTAATTGTATCTAAATCATTTGATGAATTATTTTGATTATTGCTATTAGAGAAACTTACAATTTGAGTAGTGCTTCTACTTCCTAACAAAAAAAACAAGAATGCAAGAAATCCGATTGCAGCTTCGGCTCCTAACATGATCATCAAATTACCCAGCGCTGAATTTAGCTTTGCTTGTTGGTCACTAGCCAAACCCAGGCTGATTTTCAATTGATCTATCCAATTAAAGTAGTAATTCACCAAAAAAATGACACCTAATACAAAGGTGACAATCATTATCCCGCCTATTATCCTGAAAACCGATTTCATGAAGTTTAGTAATTAAGCAATTTTACAAGTTTTGTGTAACTCAAGTAAAAAGTCAATAATTCGGTTTACACTTAGTACATGATCTATTTGGGTAATTTTTAATGCCGAACTTGGCATTGTGTCTATTAAACATTCTTTTGGGTCTTGTACCAAAGTCAATCCCCCACGATCATGAATTTTTTTCATCCCTAAAGCACCATCTTTATTGGCACCAGATAAAAGGATTCCTACTAGTTTATCTCGATATGCGTAAGCTGCTGTTTGAAGAAGCATATCTATAGAAGGTCTCGAATTATTGATGAGTTCTTCTGTTGATAAAGCAAAAGTGTTGCCTAATTCAACGCAAAGATGATAATTTGCCGGAGCTAAGTAAATTTTTCCTCTTTTGATGGTTTCTTTATCAAAAGGCTCCTCAATCTTGATATTACTTTTAATATTGAGCGCTTCAACAAACCCATTGCGAACATGGCGAAGCCTGTGTAAGCACATCATAATCGGAATATCAAAGTCTTTAGGTAAACTGCTCAAAATTTTGCTTATTACCTGAAAGCTTCCAGCCGACCCACCTATGACGATTGCCTTATATGTTTTTGATATATTAAAATGAGCCATAAGATACGTAGAGTGTAGTCTTCTGTTTTAAAGCATTAATCTTTTACTTTTTTATAAATCTTTTCTTCGTTGCTTACTACAATAAATTTGTTGGCAATCTCGCACCAGATCAAAGATTCTTTTGAACCAACCACCAAATAGCTGTATTTGTAAAGGCTTTCATGAAACATTTTAAGCACTTGATTTTGTAAGGTTTGATTAAAATAAATCATAACATTACGACACAAAATCAAGTCAAACTTTGAGAAAGAAGAACCATCTACTAAGTTATGCGCTTTGAATTGTACTCCCTGGACAAGAGATTTATCCATTACAGCCTTATTATTTTCTTCTTTGTAGTATTTTTCAAGGTTAAAGTTTCCTTGAAAACGTATATAATTCTTTTGGTTCAGTTCCATGTTTTTCAAAGAGTAAGCTCCTTGCCGTGCTTTTTCAAGAATGGCTGTATCAATGTCAGTAGCCACAATGCGAGCACGATCTAATAAGTCCATCTCTTTGAGCAAAATTGCCATAGAAAAAACTTCTTCTCCTGAGGAACAACCAGCATGCCAGATACTAATGTTCTTATTGTTTAGTAGAATGTTTGGAATGACGTTGTCACGTAACTCACGCCAAAAAGAGGGGTCACGAAACATCTCTGTTACATTTACAGTAACCTCAGATAAAAAGTCATGAAAGAATTTTTCGTCACCAGTCGATAAGCGTTCACAGAGTGCTTCTATAGAAGAAAACTTGTAAAGCTCAATAATTCGTTGAATTCGCCTCCGAAAAGAAGACATTGCATAGTTAGAAAAGTCATAGTCATAATACTTTTTAACTATATCGACTAAGGTGCGTAACTGTGTTATTTCAATCTCTTGCATAATAACTAGCGCATATTGTTACACAAGTGTAAGTAGTAAATAATATTCAAATTTTTGATATTGAAACTTTTTGTAATATTAAGAAATAATTTGAAATAATCGCTTAATATCATTTATGTTTTACCTTGACTGTAAGGTTGAGTGTATTTGTTGTAATTTATGTTGCTATTTACACTTTTAATATTTTCAAAAACAAATAATTGATCTTAATATGTGGGAAAAAAATTGAGTGTTGTAAAACCTAATAATGAGACAATAACAAGGTATTTTTCAAGTTTAGTTTAGCTCTTTGTAGCACACAGGTAATTCTGTTTTTTTGATTACGCAGGATTTTAGAGATGGTAACTACCATGAATCAATTAAATGTTTAACTTTGCGCTTGTTTTAAACTAATAATCAGTTGAAAATACATAAGATAAATCTCTTCTCACCTTTCCTTATACATTAATGCATATTAATTGATTTTTTGGAGAAAACATAATAATACTTTAAACTTTATAAATTACTCTCACCTATGAAGGTAGTTATACCTGTTGCTGGCATTGGAGCTAAACTTCGCCCCCATACTCACACCCAACCCAAAACTTTGGTACCTATAGCTGGTAAACCTATGCTGGCACATATAGTTGACCAATTAATAGATGGAGGATTAAAGGAATTTATCTTTGTGTTGGGGTATTTGGGAGACAAAATTGAGTCTTTTCTAATTAATGAATACAGGGGTAAAATTGACATGCATTTTGTGGTACAAGAACCTCGCGAAGGCTCTGCACATGCAATATGGGTGAGTCGTAAGTACATTCAAGATGAAAAGGAAATCTTGATTGTTTTAGGAGATACGATTGCCAATGTTAATCTCGATACCATTTTTGCATCAGAACACACTATTGTAGGGGTAAAGAAGGTAAGTAATCCTCTCAATTTTGGTATTGTTGAAAAAGGGAAAGATGGGTATATCAAAAGATTGGTCGAAAAGCCGCGTATTCCAAAATCCAACTTGGCATTAGTAGGCATTTATAAAATCACGAATACTCAAAAGTTGTTAAACGCTATTGAGTATTTGATACAAAACAATATTCGCACGAATAATGAGTTTCATTTGACTGATGCCTTAATGCAAATGATCAAACAAGACGAGGTAATCTCAACCATTCAGGTAGATAATTGGTTTGACTGTGGCAAAAAAGAAACTTTATTGGAAGCCAACGCCATTTTGTTGAATTTAAGTGAATATAAAAACAAGAAATATACGTCATTTCCTAAAACCATTATCATCCCTCCTGTAAGCATAGGCGAAAACTGTGAGATTCATAATTCTATCATTGGACCTAATGTAGCCATTGGTGATAATACCATTATGGAAAACACCATCGTAAAAAACTCTATTATTGGTTCTTTTAGTGAATTAAAAGATGTGATTCTTGAAAGTTCAATTATAGGTAATGATACTTCGTTGAAGGGGTTGAATCAAAGCTTAAATATTGGTGATAACGCAGAAATTCATTTAGGAATCCATCATTGATGATTATTTTTTGATAATAATTAAAAAGACTTCATCATTACTGGTTTGGTAATCGAAATAATAATCTAAAATTTGGTTTTGCCAAGTGATTAAAAAATGAAAAAGGAAATCAGTAATTTCTTTTTTTGAGATCAACCCTGTATTGAATTTACCTAAATCTATCCAACGATACGATATTCTAAGTTTTGCCAAAAGCTTATTGATTTTGTGTATTAAACGCCCCCACCTAGTCTCTTGATAATGGTCAATTAATTGAAACTTTTGTTGTACTCGAATTTGTTGTCCAGGTTTTAATTGATTGAACAAATATATAAATTTCACGAAAGACAATTCCTTAGGAAAATCAAACCTAACATAGGCTATATGATCTTCTGCACTATCATTTATCTTTGACAATAATGCAGGACGATTATTAATATTAATTGGCTTTGAAGGTTTCAAAGTAATTTTTTGCTTCTTATTTCCTTGCTGTTTTTGAAAATACTGATTCATTTCTTCATACCATCCCTTAGGGAGTTGTGGCTGGGATTTGGGGTGCCATTGATGGTAGATTCTAAGTCCTTCAATAAACCCTTGTGAAGTGATTCCAGACGCCTCTAACCTTTTAACAAAATCAATGTCTTCTAACCCCCATACTTTGTAATATCCATTATACCCTCCAGCTTTAAAAAAAGCGGTTTTGGTGAAAGCCAACACACCAAAATTTGTGGTTGAACTAGTCTTATCTAAGTGTCTTTCTGGCGGATAACTATCTAAAAAGAGTTTGGACAAATTATTTACATTTTGGGGTAGATAGTAGTAACTAAAGCGTAGATAGTGATTGGGTGAAAAATGATTTGTAACTTTTGTCAAAAAGTCTGACTCAAGGATGAGGTCAATATCAAGCGTAATAATTTTATCAGTAGTTGCTTGATGTATCCCCAAATTCAAAGCTTTAGAACGATTCCAAAACCACCCTCTGGTATCAGTATAAATATATTGGGCAAAAGCATATTTTTTCACTAAACTTTCTATATCCTGCTGGTAGTTTTGTTGACTTCCATAATCAACAAAAATCAACTCAAAATCCTGACTTGTTTGATTTTGCAAAGAATCCATAAACCTCTTTGCTCGAGATATTTCCCGATCACGATATACCACTATCAAGGAATAAACAGGTGTATATTTAGGTAGCAATGATTTGGAGTTTAAGACTTCTATGGATGGATATACTTCTGGCAGGTGCTGTTAAAGGTATCTAAATCTATTTGATGTCCTAAACCCTCAATGATTTCGATTTGATAATACTCTGACTGGTCATTTTCTTTTAAATAATCAATTGTAGATTGGGGTGGGATAATATTGTCCTTTTGACCTAAAATAATTTGACACTGTCTATGATTTATCGGAACATCTTTAATAGGAATAATCTGCTGAATTACTGACTGGAAGGCCAATGCAGGGTTGTATAATAGTGCATTACAATTGAGATGTTTGGACAACCAATATCCCATAAATCCACCAGCAGAACTCCCCACAATGAAATTAATATCTCGCCGAATAGCCTCTGGCAACAAATCGCTAAATACTTGGTTATTTTTTCGGTAGTATAATTGTGGTGCCCAAACATTGTCTGCTATTGCCTCTAAAGTCGCGACTTTATCAGAGCGAGGGTTACTATCTAAGCCATGTATGTAGAGTAAGTTCATATCTTCCTTATAAATTACCATCCCAGTGCCACCAAAAGGCTAATGGAACAAATATCAAAATTAAGGTAGCCCAAAAACTTATCCAACGTAATTTCTGCATTAACTGCGGATGAAGATCTCCCAAACGTTTTTTGAAAAGCTGGAGTAATACCAAACAAATGAGAGAAGCTGCTAAAGTATAATACCCTCCGAAAAATACATACCCTACAAAATAGTATTTGGCCCAAAAAATATCATACAAGCAATTGTGAGAAGGAAGGCCATAAATGTATTTGACAAAAAAGTACTTAAGACTTAAAATGGCACTGGTTATAAAGATACTACCTATCACAAGTTTTAACCAATGAAGACGACTAGAGAAAAATAATAACAACACTAATATTCCCCCACTTACTCCAAATAATGTAATCCACCCATTAGTAAATCCAGAGGCAAATAAACTAAAATATCCTTTGGCACCAGTAGCTACAAAAGTAACACTGCAGCAAGTAGCTATTACATCTGGTTCTATATTATAAAAAAACAAAACCATTGCTATTAAGTCCAAAGCTACCAAAATAAATATGGGGTAAATCAACCAGTATTTTAAGGGAGTTAGAGGATAGGCAGGCTCGCTATTGTCTAAATAGTTCAAGAACAAGTAAATGACATACACTAATACTGATCCCATTTTTAAATACAAAAGATTTTTACCAAATGTATTTACTCCTAAAGCACCATCAGCGCACATAGCACCTTTGATTACTTCAGTGAGATGGTGATTTGCCACATTTAAAAACATGAATAGTGAGGCAATCTGGAAAATTAACACAAAGTGTACGATTGACCCTACCAAATAACTTCGACGCTCAAGTTGTAACTGTAACTCATCAAAGCTTCCAGAAGACCATTTTCTTATAATTTGGTTACTCAACAATACTGCCCCAGTCAATAACGCTAAGGAACAAAATTGTGCAAGTAGTAAGGAAATTACCCAATAATCAGTGAGCATTTTCTTGTTGTTTAGTTTGAACTACATTACAAATGTATAAAACAAAAAAGCCAGACTTGTGAAAGTCTGGCCTATTTCTTTACCAATAATTAGAATTACTTACTTACAACTAACTTCTTGGAGGTAGCTATGGTTCCCTGAGTAACCCGAATAATATAAATACCTGCTTTTAAATTTTGTACAGGTAGTACTATTCTATTTTGTCCAGCATTGGTTTTTACCGTAAAGTCATTGAGTTTTACTCCAAGTTGGCTAACAATAGAAATTCTTGCTTCTCCTTTTTGAGGGCTTGAGAACTGTAACAAGGTCTCTTTGCCATCAACTACCGGGTTATTGATCAACGTCAAATCCATATTGTTGATAGACTCAATCTTAATTTTGATAATAGGGCTATAACCAAAGGTATTATCAATGTTGATTACCCGTAAACGATAGAAAACAAACTTCTCTCCTACTGGTAAGTTTTCGTCTATGAAACTGTAAGGACTTGGAACATCTGAGTATCCCCGAGCATTTACAGTCCCAATAGTAGTGAACTTACCTCCTGTATTTCCTCTTTGAATCTCAAAACGAGACACTCCCTGCTCAGTAAGCGTCAACCAATCCAAATAAACAGAATAGTTTCTAAGCACTCCATTTAGCTCTGTCAAACGAACATTGAGAGGAATACCTAATACTTCAGGATTTCCAGTTAATTCACAATTAGTACTATTTAGCGTGCTTGCTACATCAGGATCAGTAGAGTTTGTACACTCTCTAAAAGAAATGAAGTCAATTCCAAAGTCGTTACCTACTGCGGTAGCAGAAATATTTTCTACGCAAAGGTTAATTTGATTCACTCCATCTGTAGGCCCTGTTCCAGCTGGTGCCTGATAAATACAACGCATTGGCGTCCATTGGTCAGGACTCTCAGGCAAGAATACGTCAGAGTTCAATACAATCAAATCAATATTATTGGTATTACAAGGCATCGCTGCTCCATAAGGAGTACTAGGAGCTAATTCAGGATAACCTATTCCACCTGACACACCATTTACCCCTGGATAGACTGGACGATGTACCAGATCATTGGTAGTTTCGGCTCCAGTAATAGGTGTTGTAAAAAATGGCGCATGATTCGCATCTGCGGCATAAGTAGCGGCATCAGTTGCAGTTAGCGTAATCCCTTTTCCATTAATTAATGGATTCGCAGGAGAACCCTCACATACTGTAATACGCAACTGGGGGTCATCCAATCCACTACGATCGGTAGGGATTAAACTATTAAACCAGGCAGTAAATACATAAAACGCCCCAGGAGTGATAGGATAAATGGTTTGACACCAAAATTTCCCTCGTTGCTGGCGACCATTCACGATCAATAAATTTGCATCATTTCCGTGGGTACTCAATATAGTATTGGGAGTCACATAAGGACAAGCATCGGTACCTACTCCTAAACCTGAAGAACAATAAGTACCACTAGGTCCCCAACCAGTATGTGGGTATCCATATGCATAAAATGCATCATGGGTATTGTTGGCTGAATGCGAAACCGAATAATATCCCTCTGGGTAAAGTTCGGTTCTGTTACCAGCACCATTGTTTGATCCTCTATCAGGACGATAACCATATTCAGTAGCAAATACTTGTACTGACTGCTTGTTTTCAATATTGGTTGTGTTGGTACTAGAACCCGAGAAAGTTTTATCAAAATCGGCAAAATGCCCATCTCGTACCCTTTCATCACCCAAGGTACACTGTACAAATGGGAAAATGCTTAATTGGCCTTGTACTCCATCGTTAGAATTGGTACTAATCACTCGTACATAATAAGTTGTTGGCACTACATTTCCAGCTCCATCAGTACGCGTATTAAAGGTAACAGCTTCTGTTCCTTCACCTACTGCGTTGGCACAAGCTACTACGCTTAACCCACTAGGGCAACCAGCGCCATTATCTTCATAGATAACAACTCCTACATTTACTACATCTGGATCAAGTTCTGTAATAGCATCTCCATCGTTATTGTCATACACTACTGTCATTACTGAATCAATAGGAGAGGCGGAACGTGTAGTAAACCTGGCCCAAACATCTTTTCTGGCAGCTCCACTCAAAATACAATTAGATACTACTGGCGAAATGGTATTATCTAGTCCTTCGGTAGATTCAATATTAAACTGAACATTACTTACTCCAGTATTCAAATCAAACAAGGTAGATCCAGCACAGTTAGGGCTTGCCTGACTGGTACCTTGAAAAACACACAAACGACCATAGGTACCTGTATTATTACCAGAAATATTCATTACCCGAATGTAGTATTGGGTAGTGGCTGTGGCATTAAAAGTAAGGCTTTCAATACCTTCTGTACCCGCTGCAATATCATTAGCGCAAGCTACCAGAGTCAGTCCAGCACAAGTACCACTATACACAGCAATAGCAACATCGTTGGCTACCGATAAATCTTGGTTTTCATTACTATATTCGATTGAGTGAGTACCAGCATTTATAGTAGTAAAAGTAGACCAGGCGTCAGCCACTACATCAGTATTGGTAAAAGCAATCGTGGGTGCACATCCAGCTAAAGTTTCATTTGAATTAGTAAAATCAGTATCAGTACTTGCGCAAGTAGCACTGCTCGTTGGAATATTAATTCTAATACCACAATCACCTACGTTTAAGGTGTTGGTACTGGTACAGGCATTGTTTGATATACGATTAATTACTGTAGCTGGCGGAATAGTACTGCTATTATATACACAAATAAAACCTGTCATTATGCCACTACCAGCAGCGCTGGTATTAGCCACTCTGATATAATAAGTTGCTCCATTAATAGTGGAGTTAATCGTTACTTGTTCTGTTTGTACTCCATTAGTAGTACAGTTTTGGCCAGAGCAGGCCTCAAAAACTCGCGAAGCACAGGTACCTCCTGGGCCACGAAAAACCTCAATGACTGGATTACTATTAGCATCTGTACTTTCATAAGTAACCGTAATGTTTCCACCGTTTCCAGTAAATCTTGCCCAGGCATCTTTAGACACAGTCGCTGCAACTCCACATCCTCCATCTAAAGCAACGCTTGATGGGGTGTAAGAAGCGGGTAAATCGTAGGGAACAGTACATTCTCCTACTTTGATTTCCTGAAGGTCGGCATCATTACAATCATCTCGGTTGACTACATTATTGATACACATTCTACCAGTTAAATCTCCAGTAGCGGTTACATTAATTACTCTAATAAAATAAGATTGACCTATGACTGTGTTAATTTCTACCACTTCTGTTCCACCAGCTCCAGTACCTGTTATTACATCAGAACAGTCAAGAAAAGTCAAAGAGTTACAATCTCCAGTATATACTGCCAATACTGCATCTTGTCCAGCATCATATTGATAACGAATATTGGTTCGGGTGCTCAGCGCCTTAAAGTTCATCCAACCATCTCTAAAATTGGCAGGTGCCCCAGCACAAGCTGGTAAACTACGACTTTCATTATCTAAGAATCCCGCATTGGTTACATTGAAGGTTACGTCACAGTCTCCTACGCCTATATCAGTCGAACCAGAACATAAATCCTCTTCTACCAATGAACCATTAATAATACATAGCGTACCAAACACGCCTTTTAAATCCAATGCGGCATTATCGGTAATTACCCTGACTAAGTAACCATCAGTGGCTGGCGCGGTAAAAGTAATGCTTTCTACACCTTCTATAAGGCTATTGGTACAGCTGATTAAATCTCCTGGAATTAAGGGGTCATTTCCATTATCCCGATACAATTCTAAGGTGACATTTCCCTGTTGAATAGCATCATTGTTATCGTTATTGTATCTGATAGTAACTTCCTGACCATTGACAGCGTCAAACGCTACCCAAACATCTTCTATAAAAGTACCCGTAGCACAAGAAGATGAAGTAGCAGCAGGACCATTATTGGCATTGTTAGATGCAGTAGCAAATACATTAAACTGTATATTACAATCTCCTACATTTGCTTTATTAGCTAAAGCAGTAGCAGGAAACTCATAAGCTCTTTGAGTACTATTGTATAGGCAAAGTTGTCCAGTCATGTTAGTATTATCTTCCATACTAATGACTCGGATATAGTAGGTAGCAGTTTGTGTAAATGCAAAATCTACCTTGGCGTATGAAACCCCTGTAGCATTTGCATTATCACAGGCTGTTTCTATAGCACCAGTACCACCATCGAGGTCTTCTACTGGTCCGCCATTTTCTCGGTAAATCACAATAGCAGGGCGTCGTGCGGCATCATCGGCTTGGTATTCAATAGAGATTACGTCTCCAGCATTTGCGTTAAATGCAACCCAAGCATCTTTTTCGGTTTGGCCATTTCCAGAAAGGGCCGATCCGAGCGTGTTACAACCGCCAGCTGAGGGGATACCAATGTCACTGTCAGTACCTGTTACATCAAAACGCACATTACAAGAATTAACCGCTAGCCTGCGTCCAGCAAGCGCCGTAGCATTATCATCGTAATTGTAGCGCTTGGTCACACATAAAGTACCTTCCATACCTGTATTCGTACTAGGGTTAGTGGTAATATTCATAATACGAATATAGTAAGTGGTACTTGCAGCAAGCCCTGTAGCAAGCAACTGGTCAGGGTCGTTTACAGTGATAAAAGGATCATCGTTATCGGTACAAGTTCCCACCTGAGTCAATGTACCACAAGATCCGCTATAAAGGGCAATTGCGGCATCTTCGGTGGCTTGTGAGGTAGTAGTGTAGCGAATGAGATAATCTCCAGCATCATCTGTTGTAAAACTAGCCCAGGCATCTACTATTGAGGCAGAGGCACATCCTGCCACAGCTTCCCCTGATTCAGTAAAAGTGCTAGGTACATTAAATAATACATTGCAGTCTCCTAAACCAATCGTTTTGGCTTCAGCACAAGTATTGGCAGCAAATTGAATAGGAGGAATAATCTGGCTCATAACACCTTGGCTGGTGAGTATCATGGCCATCAAAAAACAAACACGTAGAAATAAAAACTTGTAGTTCATGAAATTAATCTTCAGATATTTAAAAGCGTTAACTCGTTGTAATTTATAAGTATTCAATCTTATCACACTCCACTAGCTGATGTACATATACCTCTCCTTATGATGGTATTATGGAAAAGTGATACCTCTTAAAATTGATTATATAACAAGTGAGGCGTGATAAAATTTAGCGATAATCATTTTCTCTTTTGTAGTAGGGTTAAGTGTTGATCAATTTTTATAAAGTTAATAGCTCGTGTATGGTTTTGAGTTGAATCCAACATAGTGGTTATTGGTAACTGGTTTTTAACATAAAAAAGATAATTTTTTTATCGAGCTTATTTACAAAAATAAACATTCGCCTGTTAGTAGAAGATTCATAATTTACGAAAACATTACATCTGTTAGTATTATTTGGGTTGCTATTGTTATCACTTTTATTTTTTGAGCTTTTGTTTTACTATTATATGTTCATCAACGAAAAATATTTCCCAATTGAAGCTTTTTTGTTGAGCATTCTCCTCTAATACTTCTGTTTTCGATAGATTTAAGTAAAAACACTTGCTATATTTTCAGTAATGTTACTTCCAATAACCGATAGGATAGACATTAAAAAAGGCTCATAACTATTAAATATTTCTCAAAGTTACCTCCTCTCAAGCCTACTTAATTTACCATATCCAGATATTCAAGTTTTCCAATTTTTATGTGCTAGTCATACTTTAGATTTGCTTTATTAACAATATTATAATTAACCACATTAGCTTTTTTAAGATTTAACCTATTTCTTGTTTCAAATTCATCTATTAGGCATTTTCAAATTTTCGCTTCCTAAAACATGCAGAAACTCTCCTATATTCTTGCGCTGATTTGTCATATCCTTCTATCAAACCTTGCTCAAGCACAAATTGAGAACCCAGCCATGGGAGCCAGAGCCTATGGTATGGCCAATGCCTCAGTATCTATCAAAGATCATTGGGCTATTTTTAATAATGTAGGTGGCATGGCAGGAGTAAAACAAGTAAGTGGGCAAATTGCCTATCATAATCGTTTTGGAATTGCCAATTTCCAAACTTTTGCTCTTGGAGTAGTAGCCCCAATTAAGGTGGGAGTAGTCGGACTTAGTGTTTCAAGGTTTGGTGATAATTTATATAGTGAACAAAGACTAGGGTTAGGCTATAGTCATCAAATCAAGAATGTAAGCCTGGGTGCTAAGATTAATTATGTACAAGTAAGAATACAAGACTTGGGCAGTCAGGGCACTTTTGCTTTTGAGTTTGGTGGTGTGGCTCGCATTAGTGAAGAAATTTCGTTTGGTGCACATATTTACAATTTCAATCAAGGTCAACTAAACACCTCTTTTGGGGATGCTGAAAAAGTTCCGGTAATTATGAAAGCAGGATTATCTTATCAGCCAGTAAAGGCGCTTTTATTGAATATTGAAACTGAAAAAGATATTGATTTACCTGCCACATTTAAAGCCGGAGTAGAATATGAGTTAGTAAAAAATATATTTTTAAGAACTGGCATTCAAACATCTCCTTTTAATAACTTTTTCGGCATAGGGTTTACTCCTCGTTGGTTTCATTTAAACTACGCCTTATCAACGAATGATGCACTGGGTGTTTCACATCATCTATCATTTACTTATCAATTGGGTAAAAAATAACCTCAAAGCTTTTCAGCATATGAAATTGGTCTGTTTTTCACTTCGTTCTCTTATTACCATAAGCTTTTTGGGCATTTGTCTGATATGCAGCACTCCTACTAAGGCGCAGGATTTTCCTCGTCCTGAAATTGACATCGACAATTTTATACAAGGCTTATTTTCAGTACAGGATGAGGACATCAATTATGAAGATGTTTATGAAACCTTGTTCCAGTTCTATCGCAATCCTTTAAATTTAAACACGGCTAATCGTGAAGACCTGGAAGCACTTTTTGTATTGTCTGAGCTGCAAATCAATAGTTTTCTCAAACATGTGAATACCAACGGAAAGCTATTGACTATTTACGAATTACAAGCCATTCCAAATTTTGACCAGGCTACTATTGATAAATTACTCCCATTTGTATTTGTACGGCCGGCTGGTTTGTATATAGACGCCCGACCACTATGGCAACGAATTTTACGAGAAAAAGAAAGCAATTATTTGATTTTACGCTATGACCGAGTATTGGAAGAAAAAAGAGGCTTTACTCCTGCTGATACCAATTCTCAGGGAGAACCCAATAATCGCTATTTAGGAACTCCTGGTAGAATGTATGCTCGCTATCGGGTAAGTCATCGTAAAGATTTTAGTCTTGGGTTTACTATCGAGAAAGATGATGGAGAACAATTGCTGTGGAATCCAGGAAACAATCAATATGGAATGGATTATGTGTCTTTCCACGCTTTTTTTGAGAATCAAGGGCGTTTGAAATCCTTAGCCATAGGTGATTATCAAATGCAGTTTGGACAAAGCTTACTACTTTCGGGTGGGTTTAATGTAGGTAAAGGAGCCGAAACCGTTCAAACAATTCGCCGCAGTAATCTGGGTGTAAAGCCTTATACTTCTACCTTAGAATCAGGTTTTTTTCGTGGAGCTGCTGCTACTTATCAAATCAATCGGTTTGAGCTCACCGGGTTTTATTCGTATAATTTGCTTGATGCAAATGTGTTAATCAATACCGATACCCTTTCCAGAACTGAAGCTTTTATTCAATCATTCCAAACGAGTGGCTTTCATAGAACTGCTACCGAAATAGATGCTAAAGCAAACATTGGGGAGCGTATTGTGGGTAGTAACCTTTTGTTTAGAAGCAAAGATAGAAACCTACAGGTAGGTGCTTTGTTTTTACACACTCAATACAGCAAAGAACTCCGAAGAACTGATAGAATTTATAATCGCTTTGAGTTTTCGGGAAGGGAAAATTACAACTTTGGGGCTTACTTTAACTATAACTGGCAGAACTTTACTTTTTTTGGAGAGGGAGCCCAATCCAAAAGTGGAGGGCGAGGCGCTGTGGCTGGTTTTGTGTCTAGCTTAGCACCTAATGTAGAAATGGCGATGCTGTATCGTAACTATGATAAAAACTTTCATAGTTTTTATGGATCAGCTTTGGGCGAAGGAAGTCGTAACATTAATGAAGAAGGTATTTATTGGGGTATTAAAATCAAACCCTCCAAAAAGATTCAATTAGCTGCTTATTATGACCGTTTTCGTTTCCCTTGGCTGAGGTTTTTGGTAGATGGGCCTTCGCAAGGATATGAGTTTTTGGTACGCGCCAATTATAAGTTTTCGCGCCAAGTTGGGCTATACGCTCAGTATCGGGAAGAATCTCAACAACGAAACCAAAGTAATAATACCAGCAATATTGATTTCCTGGCCACCAGGCTTAAACGAAATTATATTATTAATCTTGACTATCAGGTACCCAAAATACTTTCGCTTAAATCACGCTTACAGTGGAGTACTTTTCAGGAAGGTGGTGGCCCTGTAACCAGCGGATATGCGCTGGTACAAGATGTAGGGTTTAAGTTTAGAAGATTTACATTAGATTTTCGCTTCAGTGTGTTTGATACACAAGACTTTAATAACCGTCAGTATGTGTATGAAAAAGACGTATTGTGGGCATTCTCTATTCCTGCATACAATGGGGTAGGATTTAGAAACTATGCCTTGCTACGTTATCGCTTTACCCGCAAAATTGATATATGGTTACGTTATGCCCAGTTTAGTTTTCGTAACCAACAAACAGTGGGTGCAGGATTGGAAGAAATTCAGGGAAGTATTCGTTCAGAGATTAAAGCACAAATGCGCATTAAATTTTAGGCAACAAAAAAGCCTACACATTTGTGCAGGCTCATCATATTAATAAAAATCATTGAAAGCTTAGCTTATTTCTTGATGCTTTTGATCATTGCATTAATGGCACTATTGTGCTTATTACCTGCTACTTCGGCTACGATACCAAAAACAAATAACACATGATCGCCATTTTTTACCAACAAGATACCTAAATCCATTGGCTGCCCATCTACCTTGCCTTTGGCATCTACAAACATGGCGTCTAATCCATTCAATTTGTTGGTCTCTGGTTCTCCTTCTTTTAAATCAGTTACAATCTTTTTAATCTCTTTTTCAGCTTCATCTAAGGCTGCACTCAAATCGCTTGAAGGAATATCAGCCAATACAAAATGAGCCAACTCGTCGGCACTGTATACGCTTAATTCGCCATCTTGCCCTACCTGGTGCTTCCATCCGGCTGGAATGGTTACTTTTAGTCCACTAGGGCTTGTAAGTGTTTCCTGTGCTTTTACCGCAAAAGAACCCAGGCATAAAATGGCCAATAATAATGTTAGTTTAGAAAATAAATGTTTGTTCATAATCATCAAATAATAGGTGAGTAATTTCCTGTTGCAACGCAATTTTTGTGCTTATGTTGTTGACAACTCAATGTTTCTATTTCTCAAACATTATTCTTGATAGCTCACCTCAGAGATTACCTTTTTGATATCTTCTCGATACTTATCCTGATCTTCTTTGGAGCCTCGAATTGTGACAAGCATTACGTATTGGGTTGCTTCTACTACCATCAAATTCATCACTACCTCTTGTTCTTCGTACATTTTTGTACCTTCATAACTAGTAATGGGCATTTTTCCAGTTACCTTGGTTGATTGAGCCATTTTGTTTTGGGAAAAAGAGGCCACTTCTTTTTTGGCTGCCTTTTGCAGGTTTTCCGCTGTAATTTTCTCAGTCTTGAATATTCCAAACTTTATTTTCAATTTGGCTTTAGGGATAATTAAATCCAAATCGTCTTCTTTTGCTCCCAAATGGGTTGCTTTTTTTGCATCCCAATTTTGAGGTATTGTCATTTCAAATCCACTTTTAAAAGTAATTTTTTTGAATGATTGAGTACCACAAGCTTCTAGAAAAAAAGTAGCCATGCATCCGATGAGTATCGTGTATATTCGCATATGTTGCTTATTTAATTGAATAGGCAAGATGATCTTACAAGTGTCTTAATTGTTGTAAGGGAGCAAGAAATAATATACACATTTTGAGTAGGTCTTCCATAAGGTCAAGACTTTCTGCTTTCTCTGTGGAGACTTCGTTATTTTTTCAACACACCTCAAGCTATGCTGTCAAAAATCGAAGCTGTAGCTTACTGCGCTGAGCTCTACCAAAAAATTGCGTAACGTATTTGCTTTTTTGCCCTAAAATCACCCCATTAGCCTGATAATTTTCCAAAGCAATATATCATTTTAGGCATAATAGGCAGGTGGTAAATTCATTAGGAGGCTATATGAGTTTATAAATAGTAGCAAATGTCTCATAAGGTCTATTCCTCCTTTATTAAAATTACCCATAACCATTTTGGGAGTTGAGAGTATAGACAGTGGAGGCAGACTTGAGGTTGTCTCGTTACTTGTTGGCTCAATTCCAGCCATTCAGATAAGTTTCATACCAAATTGTAATGCGGGCAGGTACAATGGCCGTGTCTTTAAAATGTTTATTGAGCTGGGTTTGAGCCTTTTCTGCGGCAGTTTTATCTTCAAAGTTGCCAATCCTAAGAAAATAACTCGAGGTTTTAAAATCGAGGTAAGAACGCCAATGGTCGAAGTATTTATAGATGAGTTCGCGTGCTTCTTGTACTTCTTTGCGATAACGCCCACGATATACCAATACCCGATATCCTTCCTGACGTTTAAATTTTTGCGTAGGTACCCCATCAGGAAACCATTGACCAAACACTGTGTCTAATAAAGAGTTAACCATGTATTGGGGTACAAACAATGAATCTTTTAACTCAACCGCAGCGGTATCGTTTATTACTGCCTTTGCGGGGTTATACTTAAAGCGATACAGGTTGTATTCTTTTTGTTTAATAAGGTCATTATCAAAAATAATAATGGTATCATTTTGAGCTTGTAATTGAGGGGAAATCCAAATAAATAAGCTCAAAAGAAGACACAATACATCATTTTTTAGGAGTAAATAATTACCTTTTTTTTGCCCCATGTTCAATTTATATTTTTCGCTTTTAATATCAGAACGCAACTTTTACATTACAAAAAAAGTTTGTATTATTATACAATATTTGGTTTTTATACCACAAAATGCAACTAACATATGGGAATATTTAGAAGAATTAAAGACATAGTGAAAGCCCAGGCTAATCATCAAGCGGAGAAGTTTGAGAATAAAAATCCCGAAAAGATGATCAAGCAAATGGTAATAGATATGCAAAAATCAGTTGCTCAAGCTACTTCCGCTTTGGCTACAGCCATGAGTCAGGAACGTAAAATGGAGCATGAATATAAAAAACATACTTCTGCAGCAAAAAACTGGGAGCATAAAGCCATGCAGGCCTTACAGGCAGGTAATGAAGATATCGCTCGTCAGTCTTTAGCTAAGAAAAATGAAGCAGAACAACAAGCCAATCAATACAAAGGAATGTATGAGCGTTCTGCGGCAGATACCAGCAAGCTCAAAGAACAAGTAAAAGATTTAAAAACTAAGCTTGAGGATGCCAAAAACAAAGAAAGTATGTTGATTGCCCGTAGTCAAGCCGCCAAAGCCCGTACTAAAATGGCCAAGGATATGGGGAATGGTATCGATAGCAATAGTGTGCTCGATAAGTTTGATAAATACGAAGAAAAAATTCTTCAGGCCGAAGCCGAAGCTGATGCTTACGAGAGCCTAGGCAGTGCCGATAAAGAATTGGAAGATGATATTAAGCAACTGAACGGGGAGTTTAGTGTAGATGATGATTTGGCAAAACTAAGAGCCAAAATGAATCAGCAAAACTCTGACAATCAATAATACAACGTATAAAATTTATGCTTCACCGGTAGCGGGTTGGTAAGGTTTACAAAGTTCACTTATTTGTACCATACCGGCCCTTTGATCCTCAGGAGAGAATTCAACTCTCTCTGTACCTCTGCATTCTCAATAATTACGCACCACATAGTATCTAAGCCTTCACATATTCATTCAGAGTTATACTCAATTTTCTGTACGTATCAGGTATAATTTATCTCGATAAAATGGAGATCGTCGATTAAAAAATGTACATTAGAGTAACTAACAAAAACTATTGGCAATTATTACATATCAGATGGAATTATTAGGTAATTTGAGGGATTTTCAGGCACCCGTAAATAAATTCAGGAACTTCCCAGAAGAGGAGTATGCCTCATTAAATCATGCCCAACATTTGAATAAGCTCACTCACCAACGCATGAAAGTTGTACATCAACTCGGAAAAGCGATAGTGCATTACCGTCAATTACGGGCCAAGTTTTTATCATTGGCTATGCCTTATCTAGACACTATAAGACTGGCCGAAAAGCAGGAAAACGAGCAGGCTACTGAAAATAGTCTGCTAGAACTTGACTATTGGCAAGAGTTTGGGGAGGGGCGAATTTATAAAGCGATGATTGAGCGGGCCCGACAAGATGCACAACACCAATACACAACCTACCAGGATATCTCTCTAAAATTAGAAGTGTTGCAACAAACCTTAGACGAGCAAGGTATACAAGTCTCTACACAACCCAATAAATTCTTAAATTTTGATCAATTTCAGCATATTATTAATAAACCATAAATCATTATACTAATGGGCATATTTGGGAGAATTAAAGACATCTTCAATGGGAATCCTGACCATCACGCCTATAACCCTGATCCTTTGAAGCAAATTAAGGAATTACGCGCTTCATTACAAGATCAACTTTCGAACATTACACGAGAATTAGCTGAGCTCAGGGCTTTAAAATCTGAGCTAGCACAAGTTCGTGTCAAATATGAGGAAATGGTGCAAATTTGGACACAAAAAGCAGAACAGCTTTTTCACGGAAAAAGAGAAAAAACCTTTATAGTAAAAGCTCTAGGCCAAAAAACAAAAGCAGAACAGCAACTCGATTACTGCATCACTCAACTTAACCTGAACGAAGAAAAAATAGTTGAGGCTAAGTCAAAGATTATGCGTCTCAAGACAAAAATTGCAAATGCAGATAAAACTTATGAAGCCTTGCTTGCCCGAAAAAAAGCCGAAGAAGTGCGTAAACAGTTCGCAAAAGAACCAATTACTCCAGAAAGTATTGCCGAGAGGTTCAAAAAGTTTGACGCATACGAGCAGAAGATGTCAGGAAACAACACCCAACACACCCAAACAACAAGTGATTGAGAAATACTAACTCAATTTAATACCTCCTTCTTCAATTACAATCTTACGCTCTTTGTAAAGGCCACCAATGGCTTTTTTGAATACCTTTTTGCTCATTTGGAGTCGCGCTTTGATCTGCTCTGGATCACTTTTATCAGATAAAGCCAGATAGCCATCGTTCTCTTGTAAGGCTTTCAATATTTTGCCTGAGGCATCGTCTACTTGTTCAAAACCATCACGCTGCAAACGCACATCTACTTTAAAATCATCCCAACGAATTTTTCTAATGTAGGCTTTTGTCTTTTCGCCAGGTTCCAGTTTGCGAAATACTTCGTTTTCATACAATAACCCCAGAAACTTCTTATTGATGATCACTTGATACCCCATGTGGTTACGATCACACACGATAATGTCTACTTCTTGTCCCAACTCTAGTTCATCGAGTACCGCATCTTCTAGGTAGCGTCCTACCTTGGTGGTAGCCACAATTCGATTGGTTTTGTCATCTACATAGATGCGTACCAAATAGTGTGACCCAGTATATACCTTGCGTTTTTGTTCCCGATAGGGTAATAATAAATCTTTGGTAAGTCCCCAATTCAAAAAGGCCCCTACCCTGGATACAGCTACTACTTTGAGATAAGCAAACTCTCCCACTTGTGCCTTGGGAGTGTCAGTAGTGGCAATTAGGCGATCCTCAGAGTCGAAATACACAAATACCTCCAATTCATCCCCTACCTGAGTATTTTCAGGAATATATCGTTTAGGAATGAGCACTTCCTGTTTGGTGTCTTCATCTATCAAGTACGCCCCAAAATCTACTTCACGGTTGACTTTCAGGTGGTTATATTCGCCGTATTTTATCATAATTTTAATATCAAGGTATGGGCTGCAAGTTAGTACAAATTATCCTGAGAGGTTCTACAACTCACGAAAAAGTCAATTTGAATAGGACTAAACAAGCTAGTATTACCAGAGTCCATCATTGTCACTTATAATTTTCTCTATCTCTGGGGTTAGATAAGGGGTAGGTTTTAAAAGACTCAAGGCTAAAGCCGAGTAATACTGTAAATAAATATCAGTACTATCAAGGTTTTCTATCAACAAAGGTTTAGCAATCTCTCCAATACTACCCAGTACCTCAGCTGCTGCCCAATGTGAACGCCAATTGATATCTTTATACCTTAACAAAGCAAACAAGGAAGGGATGGCAGGAGCGGCGGCTTTGCCAAATTCATTGAGTTTCCAACAAGCTGCCGTCCTGATACCTCTTCCATGATTATTTCCTGCTATGACCGCACTCAAAGCCTCTATTGATCCAATATCGTATAAGCTTTGCGCAGCACTACGTCTTATTCCTTCATTTGGATGCTCAAGCAATAATATCAAGTGCCTTAAAACATTTTGAGGAACAGCTCCTAACTTTGTTACTATTTTGGTTCCTAATAGTAGCGTAATTGTAACTTTAGTATTTAAAAAAATTTCTAAAATACGCTGCTTATCTAGTTGTGATTCAAAATCTATTCCTTCGGCCTTTTTAAAACTTTTCAGTAGTTCCTCGAGACCGGGTTCAGTATGATAACCTACCAAATCTCTGTATAACTCTTGTAATATTGGGTCATTGTATAGCCCTTCTGAATCTCCTCTAAAAAATCTCTGAAGATAAGACAAGAGCTTCTTCATACTATTGAGACGTTTAAACTTATTAGCCAATAGCTTCCTTCAATTCGGCATAAATCTGATCCACATCCAATGTTTCAATAGATTCTACTTTTCGGCAAACCTCCAACAAAAACTCATTTTGACGATTACCACGTTCGTGGGCTTCAGCATAAGAAATCTCTGGGTTGAACGTAACCAAAGAATACTTAGAATGATAGTCGTTGTATTTGTTCTCGAGAATGCGTTCTAATTGGCGCTTGCGTAAGAAAGCTGGTTCAGCTACCCCATCGCGCATTTCATAAAAATTCTCAATGGCTAATTGGGCAATAGCGTCAGAGTTTTGCTTACGCTTGGTTTGATAGGCTTCAAATACTTGTTGCCAACCCTCATTGCCATATTTTTCAACACATTGGTCAAAATCAATGCAATCTTCAAAAGAAGCATTCATTCCTTGCCCATAAAACGGTACAATGGCATGAGCTGCATCCCCTAAAAGAACTGCTTTGTCTTCGATATGCCAGGGGTAGCAACGCACAGTACCTAGCAAGCCCGTAGGGTTCTCAAAATATTCTTTGGTAAGATTAGGTAAAAATGGCACAGCATCGGCAAAAGTATCCTTGAAAAATGCGGCGACTTTTTCAGTGGTATCCAAGGAAGCAAAGCTATTCTCGCCCTCATTGGGAAAAAATAAAGTACAGGTAAAACTGCCATCCAAATTGGGCAGAGCAATGAGCATATAAGAACCACGAGGCCAGATATGTAAAGCATTTTTCTCAATCAAAAAGCTGCCATCAGGCCCTGGAGGGATAGTAAGTTCCTTATAACCATGGGCCAAAAACTCACTTGAGTTTTTAAAATCAGTGCGGGATTTCAATACCTGTGCCATTGCCGTTCGTACTGCCGAACCAGCTCCATCGGCCCCAATGATAATATCTCCTTTTACCTCTTGGGTTTCTCCAGTTTGGGCGTTCTTCAATTGAAGCGTTTTATGCACAAAGTCTACCGATTCGCAACCTTCGTTAAAAAACAATTGCACATTGTCGTATGATTCGGCAATATTCATTAAAGCCATATTGAGTCCTCCTCGAGAAATCGAGTTAATGTACTCCGAATCATCTTTGCCATAGGGCACAAAAGTAAGTGCTCCTTCTACACTGTGCAGCATGCGCCCTTTCATAGGGATGGCTTCCTGCAAAATTTGCTCGGCGATTCCTGCCCGTTTCAACGCTCTAATACCTCGGTGCGACAGGGCCAGGTTAATGGAGCGTCCTGCGCTCATTTCTTCGGTGCGCATATCGGGACGTTTTTCATATACTGCTACCTGAAAACCACGACGCGCCATATAAATAGATAATAACGAACCAGCCAAGCCAGCTCCAACAATGATGATTTTTTGGTTTGTATTCATATGTTTTTGAGGTATTTGAGTTTTTATTGAAAATTAAGCTTGATATTTCAATAAAATTTGCTCCACGTTTTGTTGCATTTGCTCATAGGGCATATACCCACGAGCAATGGGTTTGGCCTTGGAACCAAACTGAAGCAGCAAGGTAGGAAATCCCGTAATTCCATAAAAAGTTTTTGCTTCTTGAAATTCAGCTTCTGTCGTTTGTCTAATTCCTTCAGACTCGAAAACTTGTTGAAACTCCTCAGTAGACAAACTCATTTCCTGGCAAATCTCCAGGTAAGTATCTATTTGATGAGGGTGTTTGTTGGCAGCATAAAAAGATTTTTGCACTGCTTTGAAAAACTCAAATACTTTGGTGGGCGCTATCTTTTTGGCAGTAACTACTGCTCGGGCTGCTGGCTCGGTATTGTATACAAAATCGGGGGTTTGTAAAATATCATAGCTAAAGGGTTGTCCTGTCATTCGGTGGATTTCTTGCCAATGATGAGTCAGCTTATCGCGATAGTTGGCATCCAACGGTCGGGTTTCATACGGACGTAACCCACCCATCACTAGTTTAAATTCAAATTCGTTGTATTGGTTTTTGAGCTGGGTAATGGCCTCCGCAGCTCCCCAACACCAGGAACACATGGGGTCGGCAAAGTAAATAATAGTATTCATATATGATTATTCATGCTTGATTTCTAATGATCAATTTTGAGGACTAAAGTACACATCTATGAGATATGCCCCTGCTCCTAGTTCATCTACTACTTTGTACTGATAATCGTATTGTAGCTTGATCTGGGTATGAGGCAAATACCAATGTAAAGAAACTACTTCCTTGCTTTTGTCATCGTTTACATACTGCGGCTGATTATATTTATGTATGAGCCTTTGTTTGATTTTTTCATAAAAAGCACGTGACTTTTCCAGTTCCAGCAAATGAAAATCAGCAGATTGATGAACTTCTCGTAGTTGATTCAACTCATTGAATTTCAAATAAGTTCGCATTTCCTGAAAGGTAAATTCTAGTAACCCCTCAAACGTATTGAAGCTGATGCTTTGCCGCTCTAAGGCTTGTTTTATCATCTCAGGAAATGAATTCCAGGGAATAGATTCCCAGCCATTGAAATCTTTGAGGTTTTGGTGATGTCTTTCCATTGCTTTTATAAAACTATCAACTGTAATTGTTGGCAACACTTGGCTCAAAAACCAACAATGAGGATGATGATTTCTGTATAAAAAACCCTCACCAAAAGACTTCGGCAAGGGTAACATTTTATAATTATATATAGCTTATAAATTAGCTGTTTATGCTATTTCTGCTCTTTTAGGAATTTGCAATACCTCGCCACAATTGCTGCATTTGTGCAATTCGGGATTGTTGTTAAACTTGGCAAAAGTTTCGGGCAATTGCTTTTCAATGTTTACCAATTTGAAGTACTCATCGTGCAATTTATGCCCACAATTGTCACAATACCACTGGAAGCCATCGGTTTGGTAATCCTTGCGTCTTTCCTCTATTACAAGGCCAATGGTTCCTGCTGGACGTTGGGGAGAATGGGGTACTTTAGGATTTAGCAGATAAATTTCTCCTTCTTTAATAACTACATCTTTGAACTCGCCATCCTCAATGATTTTAAGGGTAATGTCTCCTTTGATTTGGTAGAAAAACTCAGGGCCTTCGTTGTAATGATAGTCTTTACGAATGTTGGGCCCTCCTACTACCATCACGATAAAGTCGCCTCCAGGATAAACTTCTTTATTGCCTACAGGTGGTTGCAATGAGTCTTTGTTTTCCTCTACCCATTGCACTAAATTATGTACGTTGAATGAAGCCATGTCTATTTATAGTTAGTGTTGAGACTTAAACAACCTTTTAGCTTATTGGCATCACTTTGATTAAGCCTCTCAATTTTTGACAAATATTTCTTATAAAACGAATATAATAAGTGCTTTTGTTTTTACAAATTTGAGGGCATAATACACTAAAACACTATGGGAGGAAATTTATTTAAGTTAGGGCGATTGCCCAGAGCAGATTATAAAGTGATTGAAAGCGAATTGGTTCAATACCTGAATCAGAAGTTTGGGATACATTATCGCATTCCAAGATACTACGACGATAAGCCTGACTTTGGCGACATGGACATTGTGGTTTCTTCGGCAGTGATTACAGGCAACTGGGAGCAACTAAAAAACGAAATTATCAATGATTTGGGCCTGAGTCAATATAAATCTACGGGGGCAGTATTTAGCACTGTATATCGCAACTTTCAGGTAGATTATTTTGTGCGCAATCATCGGTATTTTGAGAGCACTTATAATTTTTTGTGCTTTAATGACATTGGCAATTTAGTAGGTAAGATATTCAAACGGTTCAACCTAAAATATGGCGAACAAGGCCTACAATATGTGTTTCGCCGAGCCGATAACCATTATCACAAGGACTTGGCGGTTTCGTTGGATATCGAGAAGATTTTTGGTTTTCTGCAACTGGATTTTGCAAAGTGGCAGCAAGGCTTTGCCAATAAAACCGAGATGTTTGATTGGGTAGTGGCTTGCCCATATTTTTCAATGGCACCTTACGAAAAGCTAAGCAAAAAAATGGAACAACGTCTCAAAGAGCGGCCTACTATTCAAGCATTTATGGAATATTTGGAGAAAAATCAAGTAACCAAGACTTATGAGTTTGCCGAAGATCGCGATGAATATATTCCAACGATTGATGCTTATTTTCCAGAAGCCAACTTACCAGCCTTGATTGCTCAGGAAAAAGAACGGGAAAAGTTTGTGTTGGCCATCAAAGCTAAATACAATGGACGTATTATTATGGAAATGTTTCCAGACCTGGAAGGCAAAACATTGGGCACTTTTATGATGAACTTCCAGAACCAATGGGAAGATTATGAAAAAGCTTTTTATGCAATGGAAGCGGAGGAAATTGAGAAGGCTTTGAAGGAGTTTTATAGAAATTATAAACAATAGAAATCAAACTTATGAAAAACTTAGTGATCTTTCTTTTTATTTATTTTGGGGCAACAAGTAAGGTTTATTCTCAAAAGACTAAAGTTTATTCTTCACTCAAAGAAGCTCTTAAAACTCCTCATAAAGTAGAAATTCTTAATCTTTCTTATCAAGGTTATCATCAACTTCCCCTGGCTATTAAAAAACTTTCGAAATTGAAGGAACTGTATTTAACAGGAAATAAGCTCACCGTTTTACCTCCAGAAATTGGGCAACTAGGCAACCTTGAGGTGTTGTATGCCAACTCAAATAACATCAAAGTATTGCCTCGAGAAATAGGGCATCTAACAAATTTGGTGGAGTTGAAGCTAAAATCAAATCAGTTACAAAAACTACCATCAGAAATTGGCCAATTGCAGAAGCTTGAGGCACTGTATTTACAGAAGAATCTTTTGAAAAGCTTGCCTAAGGAAGTCGGGTATTTACAACAATTAAAAGAGCTTAACCTTAGCCATAATCAACTAGAACAACTCCCTGTTGAACTTAGGAAACTATCTCAATTAGAAGACCTTGGTTTAATCAATAATCAATTCAAAAACTTTCCCCAAAGTATCCTAAAACTCTCTCAATTACAGTTTATATCTTTGAACGCCAACGGCTTAAAGGCTATACCTAATGATATAAATAAACTAACTGAACTTAAAGGCTTGTTTTTAAAAAGTAATGCTTTAAAAGCACTTCCCAAAAGTATTGGTAAACTCAAACAACTTGAAATATTAAATTTAGAAGGCAACTATTTACAAACTTTACCGAATGAAATCGGGCAATTAAACAACCTTGAAATATTATATCTTTCAGAAAATAAGATTAGTATACTTCCAGAAACAATTGGAAAGTTACACTGCTTAAAATTGCTTTCTCTCAATGGTAATTTTCTAAAAAACCTACCTCCAACCATTGGACATTTGGATGCTTTGGAAGAATTATCTCTCAAGCAAAATTTTTTAGCATCTATTCCCTCAGAAATAAGCCAGTTAAAAAAATTAAAAAGCTTGTCATTGTCTAAAAACGATTTACGAATACTACCAGAAGGTTTTGGTAATTTTATCAACCTTGCCTATTTAAGTCTCAATGACAATCTTTTAGTAAGGCTCCCTAATAGTTTAGGGCAGATCAAAACACTGAATGAATTAGATATATGTCATAATAAAATTCAATCGCTTCCCTTGACTATGAAAAAACTTGCAAATCTTAAAGTATTGTATATCATTGGTAATAAAATACCTGAGGGAAAATTAGCAACAATTATGGAACTGCTGCCTAATACCAAAGTTGAATTTTAACCATTCATAAACTCAAATGTGGCGTTGATGAATTAGTAGTCTCTCTCCTATCATAAAAAGGCTACTTTTAGGGTATTGCAATCAATATTCAAAAACTATGTTACAAAACGCGTTCTATTTCCTACTGGCTCCTCTCCTATCTATGCAACTCAGTGCGGGGTCAGGCACTGCCTACCTTCAATGCAAATCTGCTTCTGGCAAAACGGTATTTTATGCTGAGCTACAAGATATTGATGGTTTACTGGAAAAAGCACACCTCACCATTGAGGGAATACGAGTCAATTATACTCCTGGCGATGCCCGTACCATATTTGACAAACGTCTTGGGGTGCTTACTTTTTATATCCAAAACGAAACTGATACCCAGTTAAAAGCTCACAAGTTTCTGAAGTTTTGGTCTATTCCGTCTTCTTTCAAAATCATTAAAAACACCGAAAGCCATCAGGAATATGAATTTAAGGCTAAAATTTTGGGATCGGAGCCCAGAAAAGGCAAAGGAAAATATTTGATTACCCCAGTAATTACCCTCAAATGTACACTGGTTTATAAAATCTAACTATCTGGGTCATACAAATTAGCATTTTTAACCATTCATAAACTCAAATCTACCATTGGTGAATTCATCGGCATTGCATACAGTATAAGGAGTTATTTTAGAGAAAAACTTCAATACTCTAAGAAAAATTATGATGAAAAAAATTACAATGTTGATGGGTTTATTAGCCCTTGTTGGGGTGGTACAAGCCCAATTGATTACGACTAAATCGGTGATAGAAAAATGCCCTGAAATGGAAATAGGCAAAGTATACACGGGTAAAGATGTAAGAGCCGCCAAAAAGAATTTCCCGAAAGGGGTATACATTGCAGGCTATGGCACCGAGAAAAATTATCCTTTTGCTAAAATCACTGGGAAAAAGGTCACAGTGCTGTTGACTTTTGAAGATAAATACAAGGGAGAGATTGTGTATATGCATGCTTATACCTACCGTCGTAAAACCAACCAACTAGAGCAATCGCAAAGTTATATTTACAACGACGGCAAAGCCAACCGAGCCACCACTTACAAAAGCACTATTAAGCTTACCGAGGACAAGGAATTGATTATAGATTCTAAGGAAAATGGCAAGCAAAAAATCGGCAAATACAAATTAGGCAAAAAACGACTTTCATTTGTAGAATGGATTAAAGATTAAGTCATATGTCTTACCTCAAACAACTTATATTTTCATTGTTGATCACTTTTGCTTGTTACGCTCAGGCAAAAGCTCAACTAAGTACGCTCAAATTTGCCGATAAGCTCACCAAACGACACACGAAAATTACGGGAACCAGAGCTAGTATTGTTTTACCATCAGGCTTCAAAAAATCCAGAGAGTTTGCAGGCATTACCAACAAAAAAAGCATCCAAATGATCTTCATAGAGATTACTGGTCAGCCATACAATCGGGCGCAAGCCCTGGAAAACCTACGCAAGGAGTATAAAAAACAGCGTTCGAAAATTAAGAAATTGGTAAAGCTAAAAAATGCCTCTTATGCTCCTGTGGTGATGCAAATGAAAAACTCTAATGGGGTAAAACTCATTCAGGTGATCATGGGGGACAAACAATCAATGCTTTCGGTAACAGCTTCTTATGATTCGAAAAAAGAAAAACAACAAGTGCTGCAATGCTTACGAAGCTTGTATTTTGATGGCAAAGCAGTAGCCAGTAAGGATATGGGAGCAAAATTTAAGCTTGACATATCCAATACTCAACTGAAAGCCATGGGTTCTACTGGGTACACTTTTTATTATCAAACCAAAAAATTTAACAAGGTAGATAAAGCCCAAAGAACACAAATTATTATTACGCAGGCTTTAGCCTCGATTTATAAAGGACAAAGTTTTCAGAAGCTTTGTGAAGAACGGGCTATCTCCAAAAAACAAAAAATCATTTCCAGAAAGGCTGTCCAAACTAAGATAGGCAAAGGATATTGGATTGTGACTAAAAGCAAAATAGATGGAGGGATTATTTGCCATTTAACTACTGGAAATGCTCGGTTTGTGTTAATAATAAAAGTGGGAACCTTTAAACCTGAAAAACAAGCGATTGCTCACTTTGAAGATTTATTATTAAAACGCTTGTCCTCCAGATAAGTCAACTATCGTCAACATACATCTGGTACTTAGTCAAGGTTAAATTTAGGGATACCTTTGCCGCATAACTTTGTATTTCTTCGTTGCTAAAAATTCACGTAGCTACAGCTATGTTCATTTTTAGCGCCTTAAATTACTTTGTTATATGACTAAATCTTGTCCCCAGTTCAACACTTGACTAAGCACTAGTACCTAATTTTTCAATACTAGATCTATGAAAACCATCAAAAAAACTTTATTTGTAACAGCTCTGCTAGGGCTTTTCAATTTATCGCTTCAGGCTACCCCCACCAAAGTAGGCATGCAAGTGATGGTCAATGCTTTTTTTAAACATTACAATGGAGGTAAAACTCCCAAGGTGATTAAAAAAGATTTGGGAAATGGCTATATGGAGTATGAGGCTCTTCAAAATGGTTATAAACTCAATTACGCCTTACAATTTGCCTATTATTTGACAAACTCAGGTAAAGAAATATTGGCTTCGTCTACCCCAAACTGTATGCAAAGTTGTGCTTCGATGCTCAACTTTTTTCAAATGGTCAATGGAAAGCTGCAAGAGATACCCGATCCAATAGTAGGCATGGGTCCGCGAGCATTTTATGCCAGAATAGGTGAACAAGCACAAATACATATGTCGGCCAATGAAAAAAGCAGGCAGGACAAAGGTGAAATGGCTTTGTACAGCACCATGATTTACTTGCCACAGCATGGCACAACCATTTTGGTAAAAAAAGAAAGTCGTGTAGATCGTAATCAGATTGTGGTTGCCAAACTTCGCTATAATCTCTCTAATGGCAAATTCAACTTTGTAGGTGTCCCCAAAAGAAGTACTAGTACAGATTATAGTGGCACTTATTCCTTTGGAGAAAATAAAGGAAAAACCAACACCATACCTATTTCCTATATGCATACCATTACTATCAAAAAAGAAAATGGGCAGTATATCGGAAACTATGAACTGAGCGGTTATCAAATGCATGCCAATTTTGATTGTGATGCCACAAAAGAGGGTAAGGCATTGGTGTTAAAGTTTAAATCGCTTGGCGAAATATCTATGGTCAAAGGTTTGAAGCCCGGACAAAAAATCCTTAAACTAACTCCTCAGGGCCTAAAGGCTCAAGTATACTTTACCAAAGGGTACCCTCTAAATGACTGGGTTGGGAAGACATACACTGCGAAGAAAATTAAGTAATCAATCATAAATCAATACAAGGTTCAGTATCCACTACTATTGGCGAAGTAGTAGTGGATCATATATTTATCATATGAAATACTATCTATCCCTGTGGTGGATCTTGATGAGTTTATCGGGCATTGCCCAATCTACCAAAACCAAAACGTATACATCTATCGCTGAAGCGCTCAAAACACCCCACAAAGTGCTGCAACTTGATTTACGCAAACAACGACTCAAGGAATTTCCCAAGGATATTTTGAAGCTACAGTTTTTGGAAGAATTAAATTTAGCCGAAAATCAATTACAAAATTTACCTCCTACCATTGGTCAGCTTAAGTATTTAAAAAAGCTGGTTCTTTTCAATAATAAGCTTACTGTGCTTCCTGCGGAATTTGGGCAACTCAAAAACCTACAACATTTGAGCCTGGAACGTAATCGTTTAGAGGGATTTCCTAAGGTAGTGTCTCAATTATTCAATCTTCGTTATCTCGACTTAGACCAAAACAAGCTCAAGAATATCCCTGCTGAAATTGGACAATTGATCAACCTGGAAATACTCAGTCTTATAAA
Organism: marine bacterium AO1-C; assembly: GCA_001890965.1. Classification (GTDB taxonomy): domain Bacteria; phylum Bacteroidota; class Bacteroidia; order Cytophagales; family Microscillaceae; genus Microscilla. The sequence continues at coordinate 106,170 of MLAY01000015.1, forward strand.
CAACAATTTGCAAGATTTACCTACTGAATTAAAAGCTTTAAAAAAGCTCAGAAGCATTCACTTATGGGAAAATCAATTTGCCCAACTGCCCAAGGTGATTCCCCAATTAACTCGATTAACTTCACTAGATATTAGCAACAACCGATTGACTAGCCTTCCGCCAACGATTGGGCAGTTGCTCAATCTGGAACATCTCAACTTTAGCAATAATCAAATGACGGTTTTACCCAAAGAAATAGGGCAACTCCAAAATCTGGTACAGCTGGAACTACACCATAATCTTTTGCGAGTATTGCCCGCAACTATTGGACAATTAAAAAAACTCCATAGGATTTCGATTAGTCACAACCCTATTGCTCTGTTGCCTTCATCGTTTTGGCAATTGAAAAATCTGTCGACTCTATTGATCGGAAAAACCAAGCTACAACCATTGCCCATTGAAATAACAAGCTTTGAAAAGTTAAGGCTATTGCAAATAGACCAATCTCAATGCAGTTCTTTGCCCAAGGCTGTGTACCAGCTCAAGTATTTGCAACAGGTGGCTATCTTACACCAAAGCCTGCCTAAAAATACACAGGAGTCCATTCAAAAAAAATTTGGAGAGGTAAGGGTAAGTTTTGTGAAAGAGAGAAAATGATTTTCGTTGCTAAGTACTGTGCTTAATTATCTGCTAAATTCTATACTTTCCTCTACTACTTTTATCCATAGTACTTGTCTTATAAATAAACTATCTAGACAAACAACACTATGAAATTCATCCTACTTATTTTATTATTTTTTGTGCTTTTTGGTGCGCATCAAGCAACCCAAACCCCAGTTGGGAATATAGAAAAACCTTCTCCCAAAGCTACCAGGGTTTCTCAAGCCAATGAATATACTGAAGCCATAAAAATAAGGGCCAAACTGGCCGAAGTAAAAGATGCCATGCTCGAAAAAAGACTACTACATGAGCTTTGGATGCTTACTCGCAATAATAAAAATGGCAATTACCCAATACATGTAGGCTTATACATCTCTGTAAAAGATAAAATGGGTAATGCGGTTCATATCAATCAGCGAAAACAAGGTCATGTTGCCTATATTACGCTTCGAGGCTACGACCGAAACCAAAAACGCAAGATTAAGTGGAATGTAAAAATTAAGCACTGTTTGCTGGATATGGATAACCTATCGGAGTTGATGTATGAATAAAAGTTGAACGAATCTATGATACAAAAAACTTTGGCAATTGCTGCGCTGTTAATCGTTTTAGCAAATCTACAAATTCAGGCACAACCTGCTTATATCCAAGGTATTGGTCTCACCATTCGCTCCCCAAAAGATGCTAAAATAAAAAAGCTCACCAAGAGTCGTTTATCATATCAAGCCTTAGGGGGAGATATGGTTTTGGACATTCGTAAAGTGAAAAAGTTTGGCGCTCGCAAACACGCCGATGTATACAAATCGCAAACCTCAGTAGATAAAAGCGTTCGCAATAAATGGGCAAAAGGGGTTTTTAGTCAAATAAGAAGAATGGCTACCACGCGAGTCAATGGATTTGTAAAACGACACAAAGCGTATGTAAATGAAGCTAAAAAAGTGCGCGTTACTTTTTTCTACGCCTATAAAGGAAAAAATAAGTATATAGGAACAATCAAGGTAAAACATACCATTGCCAACACCATTATGGCGAGTTCTATGATGGACTTTATCAGTCTTGATCGTTAATCAATCAACATTGAAACAATTAAAAAACGCATTATACAGGACGTTATCTCCCAAACGACAGTCTGTTGGAAGAATGGTCACCTCACATAGAAATGATGCTTCATTAGATGAGTTCTATAAAAAACAAATCATTGTTGATGTTTACACAAAATACACCAACAATGATTAAATATTAGGAATCTATCGTAGCAATGCACTTTAGCTCAATGGCTATAGGGGTAGGCAGGCAATTGATTTCTACTGTGGTGCGGCAAGGCTGATTGTCTTTGAAATACTCCGCATAGATTTTATTATAAGTTTTAAAATCATCCTTCATATTGGTCAAAAACACGGTCACATCTACCAACTGATCCCAACTTGAGCCCGAATCTTCCAAAATGAGTCGCACATTCTTGAATACCGAATGACACTGCGCCTCTATATCGTAAGAGGCAATGTTACCCTCATCATCTAATTCTACTCCTGGTATTTTTTTAGTACCTCGTTCGCGTGGTCCTACTCCTGACAAAAACAACAAATTGCCTACCTTGCGCGCATGCGGATACAAGCCCACTGGTTCTGGGGCTTTATTTGAATTTTTAATATTTTGATTTTCGCTCATTTGATAATCTTATAGATGACTTTACTTATTTGAATGGCTCAGTTGTCCAACCATTTAGCAATTGAGTTTTTGGTTCTCTGACAATTTTTGTCCTCGATGACAAATCACGTATATCCATTGATAGGAGCATTTGTCCTGTGAATTACCTGCTTTCTTCATTGAATCCAAGCTTTAAGTCAGCAAAACCGCATACAAATGCTCGTCATAAATAGACACTCATTGCAAATGAGCGCCAGATCTCTGACAAAAATTGTCGAAGAACCGAGTTTTTTTAATACATCTTAATACACACATTCTTAGGCTCGGTAAAGAACTCTAGGGCATCGAAACCACCTTCGCGTCCCACTCCTGAGGCTTTTACCCCACCAAACGGGGTACGCAAATCGCGCAATAGCCAACAATTGACCCATACAATGCCTGCTTCTATTTGATGCGCCATTCGGGTAGCCCGACTCAGGTTTTCGGTCCAAAGCGTAGAAGACAATCCATATTGCACGCTATTGGCATATTTCAGCACTTCTTCTTCGGTATCGAAAGGCATAATGGTCACCACTGGGCCAAAAATTTCTTCCTGATTGGTACGGCAATCGTAGCTTAAGCCTTCTATTACGGTAGGCTCTATAAAATAACCATTTTCGCACCGTCCACTTAGCTTTCGGCGATTGCCACCTGTTAAAATGGTTCCCCCCTCCTGCTGGGCTAGCTCTATATACGACAACACTTTGTTCATATGCGGTTCTGAAACTACCGCCCCAATTCTAGTGGTGGCCGCTTCTGGATCACCTATTATCATTTCGTTTACGCGTTGTACAAAATCTGTTTTAAACTTCTCGTACAATGGTCTTTCTACAAAAACGCGTGATCCACACAAACAAATTTGCCCTTGATTGGCAAACGAAGAACGTAAGGTGGTTTCCATCATTTCTTCATAATTGCAATCGGCAAATATGATGTTGGGGTTTTTGCCTCCCAGCTCTAGTGAAAGTTTTTTGAACTTGGGGGCAGCTTCTCGGGCTATTAGCTCTCCTGTCTTGGTACCACCTGTAAACGATATAGCTTTTACCTTTGGGTGATTAACAATCGCTGATCCTGCACTTCCACCATAACCGTGTATTATGTTAAGTACCCCTTTGGGTAATCCCGCTTGTTGACAAATTTCAGAAAGCAGATAGGCCGTCATGGGGGTAATTTCGGAAGGCTTAGCCACTACACAATTTCCAGCCGCAATAGCAGGAGCTATTTTCCAGGTAAATAAATACAAGGGTAAATTCCAGGGAGAAATACAACCCACTACGCCTAGCGGATGACGCAAGGTATAGTTGATGGCGCTGTTTTCCATTGCGTGGGCTTCAGAAGCAAAATGAACCAAAGCAGTGGCATAAAAACGAAAGTTTTTGGCAGCACGTGGTATGTCTACTTTGGTAGCCAGGCTTACGGGTTTACCATTGTCTACCGATTCGGCTTTGGCCAAACGATCCAGGTTTTGCTCAATCAACTCCGATACCCGCAACATAATTCGAGAACGTTGCTCGGCTGGAGTATTGGCCCATCCTTCAAAGGCTGCTTGCGCAGCTTCTACTGCTTGAGCTACATCTGCTTCGCCAGAGTCTGGAATCAAAGAGTATACTTCGCCAATGGCTGGATCGTAATTATCTATGTATTGCCCCGAAACTGGGGGTACTAATTCACCATTAATATAGTTTTGTAGTTTTTGCATATCAGTTTTTAGTTAGGAGTACTTTAGTCCATAGTTTTGCAATACATCAACCATAAAACAATCAGCCGAAAGCGAAACAATGGAACAATAGAATGATTACTAAAAAATATAATTGATCAATTTATAATTCACCATTAATCACTGATCATTTACTAATTAGCCAGCTTTATGCGATCCACCTCTACATTGGCTTTGATGTCTTTCAAAGTTTTGTCTTTGAGCGACTTATGCTTCTCAGAAAAGGGAGAAAACTCTATTTTTTTCTCAAATTCGTAAGTACCTCCTGCTGGAATATTTGCCACTAAAGATTCTTCAAAACTCAGGTATTTTTCGTCAAAAGCATCCGTGATATCTACCTCTAGCTTCAGAGCCGTTATTGTATAGTTTGTAGGGTTTTGAATCTCAAACCTAAAAATATGATACTGCTTTAGCTGCTCTTCCACAGATTCTCCACTAAAAGCTCCTTTGTATTTTTTCTTAACCAGCCGCACCACCAACTGCTTGGCAACTCCTTTTTTGGTAATCGGCTTAGTACCATCTACTGGCTTGTTCCTTGATGCATCCTCAAATCTCCAGGTACCATCATCATACAAAATCACCTTGTCGCCTTCTTGAGTCAACCCATTAATTTTGCGTACTTTTTTCCCACCTTGTGTAAGGCTCATCTGCCCTCGTTGTAACTCACTGCCTCCACAAGCGCCCAACAAAAGCAGGGCGCTCAATATGCTGTATAATTTTATTGTTTTAGTCATATGCTTATACTTATCACATCAAATCCATATCTACCAGCTTGTATACCAAATGCCCTGATGTGGTATTTTCTAAAGTAAAAATGCCTTTATTATGCAGTTCTTCCAGTTTTTGAGTCGCTTCGTCAATAGATATATCCAAACGAGCCACTAAAATTGTGGCGGTAACTTTCCCTTGATTGGCTATCGCTACATCTATTACATCTTTGTCAGAAACTCTTCTGGCTCTGGCCTGATTTGCCAAACCATCCTTTAGGGTTTGGGTAAAGTTACCCGTTACTTGTTCGGTCGTATTTCTTATATTTTTAAATACAACAAAGAAAGTGATACCAAAAATGAGCATCACCCCAAAGGTGATCATAATAATAAAAATTGCCATGAGTGTATGATTTGATTGATACTAGCTACTACAATTCAATATACACATTATAAGCTGGAAGTACGTCCTCCATCTACTGGAACATTGATGCCATTGACATAACCTGCCGCTGGACTGGCCAGGAAAGCAATTACATTGGCTACTTCTTCAGATTCGGCAAAACGACGTGCTGGTACTCCAGATTTCATCATTTCTTCTATTTCCTCGTTGGTCTTCTTGAGTTTTTGAGCGCGGTTTTCTACAATTTGCTGCAAACGGGCTGTTTTGGTAAATCCAGGCAATACATTATTTACTGTAATGCCATGGGGGCCTAATTCATTGGCCATGGTTTTGGACCAGTTGGCCACCGCGCCTCTAATGGTATTGGAAACGCCTAACCCATTGATGGGCTGCTTTACCGAAGTAGAAATCACATTGATAATTCGCCCAAAACCTTCTTTGCGCATGCCTTCCATCAGGGCTTGTACCAAAATGTGGTTGCACACCAAATGCATGTCAAAAGCCGCCTTGAATTCTTCAATTTCGGCGTTGGCAATAGGACCACCTGGAGGGCCTCCCGTGTTGTTGATTAAAATATGGATGGCTTGGGGAACATCTGATAGATAGTTATCAATTTTATCATGTAAAGTCTCGGGTTGAGAAAAATCGGCCAAAATATAATCGTGGGCTTGCCCAGCTGAAGTATCCAGCTCTTCCAGTACATGTTTGAGGCGAATTTCGTTTCGGGCCAAGAGGGTAATGCGGGCACCCATTTTAGATAAAGCAATGGCAGCCGCTCGTCCGATTCCCTGCGTACTTCCTGCCACAAAAGCGTTTTTTCCCTGTAGGTTTAAATCCATATTTTTTAGCGATTAATGGTGAGTGGTTAATGGTTAATACCGCAGCATCTATCCATTATCCAGCATCATTTTTAAGTAAAACCAAAATTACACAATCTGGCTCAAGTTGCAAGTGAGGCTTGGCTTTTACCAAAAACCATTTATACTTCCCCCTAATACCATTGATTTTATCACCGTTCACCGCTGACCATTTATCATTCACCATCATTTTTAATAAGAATTTCATTATTTTGCCATTTCATCAGCAAATACAAGCAAAAATGGATACTCCAGAAGACTCTTTTGACTTCACCCCAGACATGATCGAAATCCCGGAAATATTCCGCAATTCGTTGGACAAAAAACCCTTTGAACGTTGTATCTCTTGTGACAAATACCTGTTAGAAGATGGAACCCCTTATGTCATAGAAAAAACAATCCGTAACTATAAAGAACACAATGTAAGCGATGTGATTTTCGAGTATGCGATTTGTATGAATTGTATGGCAAACATGCGACAAGCGATGTCTAAAGAATCTTTAGAAAAAATGGAGCAGTATTTCATGTCTCAAGTAGATCCCCTCGAACGTCAGCTTCAACTCCTCAACAACGAAACCCTCAACATTGAACCCTGGATTAGCCATTGTATGATCAAAGGCACTGCTCGCGAAGCATTGGATGAGTATCAGATTTGTTGTCAATGTGATGGAAAAAACATTGTGTTTACCATTATGCCCTATATGGTAGGGGGACAGGCCATGGAAGAAATGGCAGAACTGCTTTCGGCCAAGTCTCGTGGCGAAATAGATGATTTTATGGATAATAATTTTGGCCTTCCCCCAGAACTCGAAAAAGAATTGGGCGATTTTAAATATGTCTTGATTTAATCTTTTGAGTACTTAAAGTGAACCTGGACACAAAAATAGGATACAGGCCAGCAAACGGGCTTGACGTTGACCTGGCCTATCAAATAAAGTCAAGGTCTTTAAAGCCTTATGTTGAGCAAATATGGGGTTGGAACGAGCCGTTTCAAGCCAAGGCGCACCAGGAAAAATTTGATTTTAAAGCCATCACATTCATTACATATAATGAATCGGAGATAGGTTTTTATGAATTGGTTGAGAAAGATAATATTCTGACTGTAGCGAATATATTAATCACTGATCAACATCAATCCAGAGGTATTGGCAAAATAGTAATGGATAAAATATGTAAAAGGGCGCAAGCAAAAAAATGCAACCTAAGGCTTCAGGTATTCAAGATAAATATTCGCGCTCAGCAATTTTATAAAAGCAATGGGTTTTACAAAATAGGCGAAACCCCTCATCATTATATTCTGCAACATTCTCTCACTTTTCAATAACTAACTTAAAAATATGTCGGTCATTCTAGAATTCACCCAAATCGAGAAAGAGAACCTCATTTCAGAAAATAAAACTTTAGGTATTTATGAAGTCTTGCTTGATAATATCCACTGGAAAGAGGGCACTTACATTCAATCAGACATCATTTCAGCGCTATTTCACGAAGCCGACAACTGGGGCGAGGTATATTTTAGGCCCAACTCTTCTCAATTTTTATTTTATCTGCTTGCCGTTGATTTTGAATCCAATATAGGGTTTAGAGAAACCAACGAAGGGAATGTGATCGTAGTTTTTGACCCTTATCCTTTGAAACAGTTTTTTGAAGAAGCTCAAAAGCGCACTCAGTATGGCAAAGATGGTGCTTTTGATCAATTACTGGATTTGCTTACTCAAGCAATTTTAGAAGATTTTCTTATTTGCACTAAGTGGGGATAAATAAGTGAGACTACTGCAGAATCTTTTCGTATTGCTTACTGTTACATACTCAGAACAGTTATTCTATCTTTAAACGATCTAACTACATGATGACTCTAGACGCTATTAGTGTTGGGCGCCCTCAAGAAGCCCAATGGCAAGGCAGAACATTCCAAACTTCTATTTTCAAAACACCAGTATCTGGCCCAGTAAAGGTATCTTTCAACAACCTCGAAGGAGATCAGCAATCCGACCTGAAAGTACATGGAGGACCTACCCGTGCTATTTATGGTTATGCAACTGAATACTATGAATTCTGGAAAAAAGAATTTGGCCCGGAAAAATTGCCGTGGGGTTTCTTTGGAGAAAACCTTACGATCTCAGGAGGTTTGTTTGAAGATCAACTACACGTGGGCGATCGTTTTGCCATTGGCGATGTAGAACTGGAAATAATGCAACCCCGTATGCCTTGTTTTAAACTGGCTATGAAAGTAAATGATAAGGGCTTTATCAAAAAATTTGCAGACTCCCGCAAAGTAGGCTTGTACTTTGGTGTGCTCAAAGAAGGAACCATTGAAGCGGGGCAAAGCCTCACTCCTACTTTTGTAAGCGAAAACAGCATTACGATAGACGAAATCGTAGAGCTTTACTTTTTTGACAAAAACAATAAAGCCTTGATTAACAAAGTCTTGCAAACCGAGCGACTCACCGATAGCTGGAAAGAATATTTGCAAAAACGACTGGATTAATTGAAGCTGAGTTTAGCCTTTTACACTGGCCATGCCATAGCCATTTTTGAACAAAAACCTGGCTACTTTGGCAGGTCGCGAAGATAGCTCAAAATCAAAGGCATCGGCCAATCGGTTGATTACCGAAAACGCCCCACATACTTGCACTGCTTCCTGAATGGCCTCATTGCTCAGGCCCGCTTCGCGAAGTGGTGCAATATCATCTTTGGTCAGTGTACTTGGGTTTACAGTAAGTTTTTGGAGAAATTGCAAAATGGCTTTGAGTTTATCATCAATATCTGCAGTATTGATATCTTCCATAATGGCCATAATGAGCTTTTCTTCATACACATTTTTAGCCACCTCTACATGGTCGCCATAGCAATATTGACATTCATTGTTTTTGGACACAAAAGCTGCCATGAGTTCCACCTCCCCTACTGTCCAATGTTTCATTTTTCGCATCGTTTTATTGAGCCAGGGGGCAAAATGTTTCCCAAAAAATTGGCGTCGGTAAGACATCACCGCAATGGGTCCAGGCACCTCTCCCATCATTTTTTTGATCATTCGAAACTGAAGCTTTTGTAAAAAGGTATGGCCGTTTTTTAAAATATTGAGTCTCATAGAAATGTAGATTTTATCTTGTAAATAACCTTGCGCTCTACCGAGGTTTGAAAATAGCCAGCAATTGCTCAAAAACTCGCGGCTGTGGACTAGAGCACAATCACCACTTGCACCTCAAACGAAACTTTATTTTTTGTAGGTTACTACACTGTAAAATAAATTGATGTTTTCAAAAGAACACTCAAGTCTTTGGTCTTAGTGCAGCGAGACCAAAGAAGCCATTGCTTGGTCTCCCTTCGGTAAGACCAAGCAAAATGTGGGTATTTGAAAAACTTTGCGTAGTCATAGAAACATAAAAAAAACTTAGTTTACAAAGTATTACTTAATCCTCTAATAGTTCGGTTACTAATTTTACTCTGGCTTCTCCTGCCGCAAATGCGGCCACAATGGATAGCTCATAAATCTCATCTTCTGAAAATCCATCCGTTTTCATCGCTTCCAGATCGCGATCCAGCACTTTATAAGCATTGCGGGCTACTTTTTCTACATAAGTATTGAGCGATGCAGGCTCTAAATCTTCTGAGGTATCTTTTTTGACAATACTTCGCACTTTTTCCAGGGTTTGTTTGCGTAAGTCGGATTTGGACTTGCCCACTCCCAAAATGCTCAAAATAACTTTCTCTAACATACACTTTTTGGTTTATGGTAATTAGCTTTTTATCTGAGGTAATTTACAGGGTTTATGGTTTAGTAGTTGTATTGGTTAGCAGAAAAGTTGGATGGAATTGTTTTTTGGTATCATGAACTTGTTGCAGGGTCTGGTTTATAAAAGCTTGCTAGAAGATTTTCCTTTACAGCCTCATCAACATCTACTAGCGAAAACTTCCTTTCTTGCCTAAAATTCCGTAAATTGAAAGGATTCATACTTCAGGAAACCTATGGCAAAACCTAAAATTGGCTGGACAATTAAATCTCTCATTGCAGGGATAGTAAGCGGTGGCATTGCTTACTATTACTCCCAAAATAGACACATCGCCTTTTTTATCCTTTTCTTTACTACCATTATAGTATTTCTTCATGATCCCAAAAGGCGTTTTATACGCTTTGCTTGGGCACTTTTTTGGATGATTCTAGCCTTGAACAAATACTTTTTTGAATTTGCTGGAAACCTTGCCGGAGTCAAGTTCAAAGTAGGTGCCAATGAAGTGGATTATCGAGTAAGTATTGTATTAGCACTCATGATGGGGCTAGCCTTATTTTTAGATTTTCTAGAGCAAAAAGATAAACTGCCAAAAGGGTTATTCTCTAAGGTTGAAAATACCTTTACAAACAGCAAAAACAATGTTCCTGGTAAAATAAACGCCAAAAGAGATGTACATATAGGTGATAAAAATTAACCAACGATATTATGAGCGATTTTATTAATTCTAAAAATAATGTACCAGGGCGTATTAGGGCAAAAGGTAATGTACATGTAGGTGATATAAACAACTACCATTTCAAAGGTGCTGAATATGAAGCTATTCTGAAAACTATTAAGCGACTTGAGAGGCTTTTAGAATTAGAAACAAACGATAGCGAAAGGTTAAAAATAAGCCAGGAACTCAATGAAGAACAACAAAAATTAGAAGTTTTTAAAAAAGAAGTAATTGCCCTGGCCGAATTATTCCAGAAAATAGCACTGGATACTGAACGCCTCAAACTCGCCAAGCAACATTTTGATGCAGGAGAATTCAAAGAAGCATGTGCCATATTAGACGCAGAGAAAATGACGCGTGAATTGGACGATTTGCTGAACGAAAAAGATCACTTACAAGAAAAGCAACAGCAAAACGAAGTCCACCTACAAGACAAAGCCAATGAGTTTTTGATTTTAGCCAAGCTAACTGCCATGAATTATGAACTGGATGATTGGTTTGAGAAGGCAAAGGAGTATTTTGAGAAGTCTTTGAGGGCTTATAAAAATAAAAGAGGCTTACTTGAATATGCATATTTTTTACAAAAACATAATGAATATAAAATAGCCATTTTTTACTACAAACAGGCAATTAATTTACTTGAATCGGCTTCCGACCTCGATTATCATAAATTAGCAGATGCTTTGCACAATTTAGCAACACTCTATCAAGAACAACATGAATTAGAAGTTGCTTTAAAAATTTATAAAAAAATCATAAAAATTCTTCGAGTACAAGCCAACTCTAACCCTCACATATTTCCAATAGACTTGGTTATGACACTAAATAATTTAGCAAATTTATATACATCAAAAAGTTTAAATCTCGAAGCTGAAAAAGCTTATAAAGAAGCAATATTGATATGTAGAAAAATGGTAGAAAGTCCTGCTAATGTTTTAGCTCAACTTTTCTCTAATATCGCAACATTTTGCAAAGATCAGAAACAGTACGTTAAATCAGAGAAGTTCTACTTAGAAGCACTTATTATACAGGAAAAGTTTGTACAAAAAAAACCAGAATATTTTAAACCAGGATTAGCTCAAACATACAATGGTTTAGCAGCTTTACATGTGGAGCTAAACAAGTTAGATTTAGCAAAGAGATATTTTCAAAAGTCGTATAGTTTATATAGAGAATTGGCTCATAATAACCCTAAAGCATTTTTACCTGATTTAGCCGTAGCATCAAATAATTTTGCAAGTATTCTACGAGAAGTTAATGAAACGACGAAGTCATTACAAGTCTATTTAGAAGCTAAAGACATTCTATTTAAATTAGTACAAAGAAACCCAAAAGTTTATTCACAATATTTAGCAGGCACCTACATCAATATAGCTTTTTTTATCAAGACACTCAGATAGATAAACAGTTATCATTAGAATATGTTAATAAAGCACTAGAAAGTTTATTTCCACTTATACACATTCCTTATATACAAGCCTATCTGCAAAAAGCATTTGAGGTCTTACAGGGATGGAACATTAACCCCGAACAATACCTCAAAGAACAATTTGGAGAGTAATTATTTTCCACACCTGACAGGTATAAACTAAATCAATCATTCTCCTTTTTATTCCATCAGATTCCTCCTTTGTCGGAATGACATGGTATCGAGTCTCAATTAACCTAAGTTTTCCAAAAGGAGACTTAAGGCTTTTAAATAAATAGAAGTTTCCTGACGTCTTTTCGCGGAAGTGAAACAGGGTATAATAAATAACTGATATACAACAATTTACACTCGCTCCCTTGACGTGAAAAGAATCAAATAAGACAATGAATTATTAGTAATGTTCAATGTGCACAACCAACTATTACTCCTTTTGCCCCAGCAGATTCCTCGGCAAGCCAGGAATGACAAACAGCGCCGAATGAATGCTAAAAAACTCACCCAAACTTTTTCCTTCCATAGACTGTTTCTTAATAAGCGAAATTTCGCTGGAATAGCTTCAGGCAGAGTTTTGAAAATAGGCAGGTTTTCCTATTTTTGTCTACCAAAATCAAGCGTCATCTAGTAAAACGCTCCACATTTTATTGTATATCAGTACAGGAGCGATGGTGACTTTCTGCTTGAAGGTTTTGAAAGAAATACATAAACAAATTACTAATTATGGCTTTTGATATAGATATGATAAAAGCGGTGTACGCACGCATGAGTGAGCGTATAGAAGCCGCCCGAAAAATCGTAAACCGTCCCCTTACCCTCGCTGAAAAAATATTGTACTCCCACCTTTGGGACGGCAATGCCAATACTGCGTTCAACCGCGGAAAAGACTATGTAGATTTTGCTCCCGATCGTATTGCTTGTCAAGATGCTACTGCTCAAATGGCTTTGTTACAATTTATGCAAGCCGGGAAGCCTAAGGTAGCAGTGCCTACCACTGTACACTGTGACCACTTGATTCAGGCAAAAATTGGGGCAGATAAGGATTTACAGGAAGCCTTGAACACCAGCAACGAAGTATTTAACTTTTTGGAATCAGTATCGGCCAAGTATGGCATTGGATTCTGGAAGCCTGGCGCTGGTATTATCCACCAGGTAGTACTTGAAAACTACGCTTTCCCTGGCGGAATGATGATTGGAACCGACTCACACACCGTAAATGCGGGTGGTTTGGGTATGGTTGCTATTGGAGTTGGTGGTGCCGATGCTGTAGACGTAATGGCGGGAATGCCCTGGGAGCTGAAATTCCCTAAATTGATTGGGGTAAAATTGACTGGAAAACTTTCTGGTTGGACTGCTCCTAAAGATGTAATCTTGAAAGTAGCCGAGATTTTAACTGTAAAAGGTGGAACCGGGGCTATTATTGAATATTTTGGCGAAGGTGCTACTGCTATGTCTTGTACTGGTAAAGGTACCATTTGTAACATGGGTGCTGAGGTAGGTGCTACTACTTCTACTTTTGGTTACGACGATTCTATGGAGCGTTACCTACGTGCTACTGGTCGTGACGATGTAGCTGATGCTGCCAACGAAATCCGTGCGCACTTAACAGGAGATGCTGAGGCATACGCTGATCCTGAAAAATATTTTGATCAAGTAATTGAGATCAACCTTTCTGAGTTGAAGCCTCACCTAAACGGTCCATTTACGCCTGACTTGGCTACTGAAGTAGGTTCTATGACTGAAAAAGCCCAAGCCAATGGATGGCCAATGGAAGTACAGTGGGGATTGATTGGTTCTTGTACCAACTCTTCTTATGAAGATTTGTCTCGTGCGGCTTCTATCGCTCAGCAAGCCATCGATAAAAAATTAGCAACTAAAGCCGAATTTGGAATCAACCCTGGTTCTGAGCAAGTACGTTACACGGCAGAGCGTGATGGTATTTTGCAGGTATTTGAGCAATTAGATGCACGTATTTTTACCAATGCTTGTGGGCCTTGTATTGGACAATGGGCACGTTCTGGTGCTGAAAAGCAAGAGAAAAACTCTATTGTTCACTCATTTAACCGAAACTTCGCAAAACGTGCCGATGGCAACCCAAACACCCACGCTTTTGTAGGTTCTCCCGAAATGGTCGCCGCCATTGCGATTTCTGGTCGCTTAGACTTCAACCCATTGACTGACAAGTTGGTAAACGCTGATGGCGAAGAGGTAATGTTGGAAGAGCCTACTGGAATGGAGTTTCCACCCAAAGGATTTGAGGTAGAAGATCCTGGTTTTCTGGCCCCTCCTGCCGATGGTTCTGGTGTAGATGTAGTGGTAAGCCCTGATTCTAAGCGCTTGCAATTATTAACACCATTTGAGCCTTGGGATGGTAAAAACATCACAGGTGCTCGCTTGTTGATCAAAGCTTTTGGTAAATGTACTACTGACCACATTTCTATGGCAGGTCCCTGGTTGCGTTTCCGTGGTCACTTAGACAACATTTCGGACAACTGTTTGATTGGCGCAGTAAACGCTTACAACAAAGAAACCAATAAAATCAAAAATGTATTAACGGGAGAATATGGCGAAGTACCTGCTACTCAGCGTTATTACAAAGCTCAAAACACCCCTACTTTTGTAGTGGGAGACCACAACTACGGAGAAGGTTCTTCTCGTGAGCACGCCGCGATGGAGCCTCGTCACTTGGGTGTGGTAGCCGTATTGGTAAAATCTTTTGCGCGTATCCACGAAACAAACCTTAAAAAACAAGGGATGTTGGGGCTTACTTTTGCAAATGAGAATGATTATGACTTAATTCAGGAGGACGATACTTTTAACTTCCTGGATTTGGATAAATTTGCACCTAATACTCCTTTGAATATCGAGGTAGTTCACGCAGATGGAAGTAAAGATACCATCGTTGCAAATCATACGTATAACGAAGCACAAATCGAGTGGTTCCGTGCAGGTTCTGCATTGAACTTGATCAAGCGTCAAAACAATGGATAAACGATTTGGAGAGCACAGTACTCGCATCATTTCTTGATGCGCGCTCTTCATCTTTTGCATATAAATTCAGGAAAAAGTCTCATCCTAAGGTGAGGCTTTTTTTATTTCCCTGAATACACTGTAAACTAAATATCTTATGCTTTTTCCAGAAGTTCCTTACAGGACAAGCTTTTGCTCTCTGATTTAACTGTGTTGAGCTCGCAAGCTCGGTTCTCTTAAAAAATATTGAGTAGCTAGTGGCTATGCTCAATTTTTAAAGATCATCAGCAATCAAAATAACCTCGAACTAAACAACAACTTACTTAATTTACAGTGTACTAAGACAGGTTTTCACCTGACACAAATCATATTTTACCTTGTCATTTATCATTCCGTAGGTCTTTCAAAAAATGTTATTTCGTAGCAAACAAAGCATTAATTATGAGAGACACTGATCACAACAAAGAAATACTAATTATTGGAGGAGGCATTGCGGGACTATCTACAGGCATTTATGCTCAAAAGAATGGTTATCAAGCAACCATTCTCGAAATGCATGACAAACCAGGTGGGCAACTCACTGCCTGGGTGCGTAATGGCTATCGCTTCGACTATTGCCTGCACTGGCTGGTGGGTACCGATCACGGTACTTTTAATGACATTTGGTGGGAAACTGGCGCATTGGATGAAGATACGATTGTAATTAACCACGATACCCGTGTTAAAATAAAAGATGAGGTACATGGCGATTTTTACATTTACAACGACTTGGATCAGTGGGAAGCGTACCTCATAGACATGGCTCCTGAAGACCAAACTGCGATTGAAAAAATGTGCCAAATGATGCGTGATTCTGACCGATTGGATCAGTTTGAAGATGCACCAGGGCTACGTGGTATTTCGGACTATTTCCAACAAGTAGTGAGTGCAGGTACTTTTTTGCTCACTCTATTCAGATATGGAAAAAAAACCACACAGGAACTGGTGGATCATTTGGGTTTTAAAAACGAAAAGTTGCTCAATTTTTTCCATACATTTTTTGGTGGGCAGGATTTCTCAGCAATGGGCTTTTTGATGATGCTGGGTTGGGCGCACGCCAAGAATGCGGGTTATCTGCAAGGAGGTTCTTTTGAAATGGCGCAACGTATAGAAAGAAAGTTTCAGGGCTTGGGAGGCAAATTCTTATTCAATCATCGAGTAATCGAGATTTTGGTGGAGAATGACCGCGCTATTGGGGTAAAACTAGCCGATGGAACTGTGCTCAAGGCCGATTATGTCATTAGTGCCTGCGATGGCCACACCGCACTCTATGAAATGCTTAAGGCACAATATTTACCTGCACAAATCAAACAAGCTTATGACACCTGGCCCTTGTTTTCTCCCCTGGTAATGATTGGCTTTGGGATCAATGATCAAATTATTTCAGAATGCCATAGTATGTCTTACATCCGCAAAGAATCACGGATGATCGGCCGAACTCCGGTAAGGGAATATAGTATTTGGAATCGCTCTATGTACGACGAAGTATTTGCGCCAGCGGGCAAAACTACCCTCTTGATGCAGTTTGAATCTCCTTGGGAGCTTTGGGAGCATATGGAGGGCACCGAATACCTGGATGAAAAAGAAGCGATTCGTAAAGCAGCCATCGCACTTTTAGAAGAGCAATATCCAGGCATTAGTAATAAAATAGAAACTATAGACATTGCTACTCCCAAAACAACGGTACGATATACTGGGGTATACAAAGGAGCTTATGAGGGCTTTTTACCATCCAAGGATGTACTCAATGGGCTTCCGATGGAGCTAGAAGGGCTTGAAAATTTTATGATGGTAGGACAATGGTTGTTTCCAGGTGGAGGCTTACCTCCTTCGGCACAATCGGGCAAATGGGCTATTCAGAAGTTGGTCAATCAGGAACAAAAAGATTTTGTTGTCATGTAAACTTGGGGGGAATAAAAAAAACCTCGAGATCAATAATCTCGAGGTTTCCAAGGTATTCACAACTGCAAGTTAGGTTTTGACACCCTGGCGAAGGATTCCCATACAAACAAATCCCAATAGATGAACAATTCGGATTTTTCTTTTTGTTTTGTGGTCAATTTTTGGTTGTTAGCTGTTTTTTTGGTTTTTGGCAGTCGTTTTTGCCCATTTTTAAATTTTCATTTTAAGCATATAGATAGTCACGAAATATACAGGATAGCTACGAAATAGTGTTTATTAGAAAATTATTGGAAAAGTCGATCACTTAAATTTTCCGAGGTCATGCCTGTTGAGGTATATTTAGGTTAAATCCACGAGTTTTGTATTTCGCTCATAATGGTGGCGTAAACCTTGATTTCGTTTCGTAATTGTTCGTTTTCTGCTTTTAGGGAGTCAATTTCATCTTCCAAAAAATTCATTCGATTTCGCATTTCGATTTTGAGCTGCACCAATTCTTCTTTCAATGAAGAATAATTATCGCTCGTACTTCTTTTTGGAGTACTTTTTTTGTTGCGCTTACGAGTTGTGTTAGAAGAGTTAATTTCCCAGATAAACTCTGATGCTAAATTGTTCATAGTGCGAGAAAATTATTAGTGTTCAAAATGTTAAAGAAAAAATTCAGTTTGATAATAACTTATTTTCATTTTAGTTATGTGTCATAGTGTTTTAGTTTTAATCCTTCTCAAAATTCACTATCTTATGAAGGTGTTTTGTTAGGTTTTGATATTTAGTGTTCAATTGTTTGTTTTGGGTCAGTTAGCTTTTTTTTGTTAATATTATACTCTTTTGCTAACCCTTTATACAAATATACGCAAGATTGTAGGGGAAAAATGAAAATTCTTGCTATTTCTGTGGGCAAATCAAATGAAAAAAATATTTTAAAGTTGGGGGGTTCGGGGGTTCAAAAGCGGGGTTTTTGGCTTTGGAAGGGGTTCTCAACTTTATTTCAAAAAATATTTTAAAGTTGGGATTAATCATTTCAATTGCTAATACAACTTCTTTAGAAATGTGCTTTTGAGCAGGTCTTATGTAGTGATATTTAAGCTTACATTTTGCTGTTAACCAAAAAAAATGCACGCCTTTTGAAGCGTGCACTTATTAAACATCTATCAAATTTAGAGTATAGTCAATTCTTTATAACTCTTTTATTAAAGGTTCATTTCTTCGTCAATGTCAATATCGATATCCAAAGATGGATCGTCCAAATCAAGGTTCAACAAAAACTCTTTTACCGCTTGGGTACCTTGACGTACAATCTCTTTAGGTACGTTACTAATCTTAGGGTATCTTATCTGTCTGAAATACTTCTCAGAAGCCTTGCTAGGCTCACGCATTCCATAAATCAAAGCACGTCCTACGGTCATGTCGTTCATCATTACCTTCGCTTCTTCATCTTCTATGTTCAATGCCATAGACTTAAGATTAGAAGTAGACATGCTTTCAGGTAACATATTGATTGGGTTACATAACAAATTGATTTGATCAATTTTAGGCAATGCCATCAGTTCATCAGGAACCGTAGAAATGTCGTTGTACATCAACTGCAATTCTTTCAGTCCTTTTAACTGGCGAATATCACCAGGAACCTCAGTCAATAAGTTAAAATTAGAATAAAGACGCTCTAGCTTTTCTAATTGGAAAACACTTGCTGGAATACTATCTAAATCGTTTCCAGAAATGTCCAATACGGTCAAGTCCTTAAAAGCGCTCATATCTTCGGGGAAGCTTTCCAATAAGTTACCTGCCACTGATAATGTCTCTAATTGAGTCATTTTCATTACTTGCTCAGGAACCTCGGTAAAAAGGTTGCGAGGCAAACTCAATACCTTTAGGTTTTTCAACTCTAGCAAGGCATCGGGCAAGGTTGTTACTTGGGCAAAGCCAAAATGCAGTTCTTTGAGATTTTTTAGTGCTTTTATCTCATCGGGAATAACTTCAATAGTACAGTTTTCTTCGAAACTTCCGCCCACTCGGAGTACCTCTAATTGTTCTAAGGCAAAAACTTCTTCAGGGAACTCAGTAAGCTCCGGGTGCCAATACAGGTATAACTCTGTTGCTTGCTCTTCCTGGGCCTTCTCTATTTTCTTAAGAATATTTCCTGGTGTGTTGCTCATTTGTTTAAATGTGGTTAAAGAAGGGAACATTTTTTTAACCTAAAGTCAATCATACTAAAAAAATCCCCAACTGCCAAATTAATCTACTAATACACAGAATTAAAGGTAAATTTATCAACATATAGCCAAAGAATTATTCACAAAAACAATTTATTGGCTGTTATTTACCCATATAAAATTTAAAATTAAACGATCCTATGAACAACCACAATAATAAAAGGGTTTAGTTTGGTTTTTTCTGTGAATTGTTTCTAAATATAGTACAATCGTTTATCTATTTGTTTAATTTTTTCAGTTCTAATCCTTCTGATAACCTCCTCAATTTCAACAACTTCACCTCGCTTTGCACTTCTTGAGAATCATCGGTAGGTACCTTCTCAATTTTTTCGTCGGCATTTTCATATTTGTTGGTACCTACCAATACATCTTTGCCTGCTTCTACGTTGGTAATCTTTTGATTGGCTACTCTCTCGATTTCATTTTGGATAAAACCTGCCTTAAAAGCTTTGATAAATCCTCCCCGTTGCTCGGTTTGCTGAAACAAGTCCCAGCTTTTTTGAGCCAATTCCTTCGTAAGGTTTTCGATATAATAAGCCCCTGAAGCAGCATCCACTACTTTATCTAAATAAGACTCTTCTTTGAGCAAGGTAGATACATTACGGGCTACACGACGGGAAAAACCATCTGGCTCGGTAAAGAAATCGTTGTAAGGCAACACACTCAAAGCATCTACTCCCCCAATCACAGCCGACATAGCCTCCGTAGTGCTGCGCAGCATATTTACATTTACATCGGTAATGGTTTTGTTCCAGGTAGCCGTTTGGGCATAGATAGAAAGCGGTTGTTGAGGTGCTTTATATGCTTGCAATACTTGTTTCCAAAGCAAACGTAAGGCTCTAAACTTAGCCATTTCCATAAAATAGTTGCTCCCCGTACCCATTGAGAACTCTACATTGCGTAATAGCAACGATAAATCAATTCCCAAATCAGTTAATTGATGTAAATACTCTACCAAGGTAGACAATCCAAACGCCAATTCTTGCACGGCATTGGCTCCGGCATTGTGCAAATTGGTAGTGTTAATGGTTAGGGCTTTTACCTGTGGACGGTGGTGAGTATAGTGGATGAGTTCTGCTAAATCCTCAAAAACTGTATTATGATAAAATCCACTGATGGTCCAGTTAGATAAAAAATCATAATCAATAGAACCCTGCCATTCGGCCTCTTCCATTTGAGAAATAAAGCCTTCGGTGCGTCCATCAAACGTAAATCCCAGTGGTTGCTTGATAAGGTCGATATCTCGTAAGAGCACTCCAAAATCAATAATGGAGGCATCTACTCCAAACAAATCGAAATACACAGCATCTGCTCCTTTTTTCAAGGCTTCTACTGCCAGACGATTGGCTTCTTCCGTTAGTTGGGGAGCATCTTCTACCAAGATATCTTTTTCGTCTTCTACCCAAGGAAAAAAGTGGACAATTTCTCGGTTTTGCCATTGCGCCCGATGGCTAAAATCAGCCGAAGTCAGCGCGTTACTCACCTGATCCTCAGGGGTATAAAAAGGACGTTGGGTAATATCCTCATAAGTAGAGGAACTCAAGGCTTGAAAATCTTTGTCTTTGAGTTTTTCTATGGCTTTTTGTATCCAGGTTGCCTTATCTGATGCCTCAAATTCCTGTAGTAATTTTTCTTGGGATTCTGTACTCATGGACTTCAAAAAAATTTAGGCGCAAGCTAACCAATAATTTCAGGATGCACAAATAGCCAACCTTTACTCAGGCAAACGGGTTTAAATGTTTTAGCAGCTTTTTCCACTTTAGCTATTCAACTTTGGTATATTGTTAAAAGACACCCAACAATCATCTCAACTTAAAAACTCAGCCATTCAATGATTAAAGAAAAAGTTATCACCTTTATTATTGCCCTTTCCCTATGCTTAAATTCTCTGTTTACTCTTGCCCAAATAAGCCATGCACCTTTAGTTAAACAATACCAGAAGAAATATCCTAAAACAAAGGCCGCGGTACTTAACTCTGAGGTAGTATATAGCATCCAATTCAATGAAAAGACACAATTGCCCCAAATAATAGAGCAAAGTGAGGAACATTACCTGGCCTTGAAACCTGGCAAGGTATCACGTTATGCATTTTATGACCAATACAGTGCGATCAAACAAAGTAAACGGCGGGGTCAGAATGCTTCCATCAGCAAGAAATTAGAAGTGATGTGTGGCAACTACAGCTCCAATGGTATATTTTACTCTGATGCCCAGGTTTGTCAGTATCCATTTAGGTTTATATTGGAGGGCGAAACTCAAAAGTTAAACCTTACCAAACATTACAATGACCCACGTTATTTTACTCGAGTATTTTTTACCGATCAGTTACCCGTAGTCAAAAAGACTATTACATTCAAGGTTCCTCAGTGGGCAACCTTAGAGCTCAAGACTTACAATTTTGCTGGATTCGATATTCAGCAAAAAAAGGTAACTCAAGAAGATGGCAGTACTCATTATATTTTTACGGCTCTAAACCTCCCTCCGATTGAACACTTCGATGATGTTCCAGGGCAAACCCACACCTATCCGCATTTGTTGGTGCTTTTTAAGCGCTTTGAGCAAAAAAATCAAACAACCCAATTACTGGGTTCGGTAAATGATTTGTATCAATGGTACCGCAAAGTAGCCGATCAGGTAGATAACCAGCACCCCCAGCTTAAGCCTATCGTCAATGATTTATTGAGAGGCTTGGATACTCCAAAGCAAAAGGCTGAAGCAATTTTTTACTGGGTGCAAGATAACATCCGTTACATTGCGTTTGAAGATGGAGTGGCAGCATTTAAACCTGAAGATGCCCAAAAAGTGTACACAAAAAAATATGGCGATTGCAAAGGAATGGCCAACTTGATGAAAAGCATGCTCAAGATCGCGGGGTTTGATGCTCGTCTTACCTGGATTGGCACCAATCATTTAGCTTATGATTATTCTACCCCGTCTATAGCGGTGGCCAACCACATGATTTGCACATTGTTGCTCAATAATAAAAAATATTACCTGGATGCCACCGAAAAGTATATTCCTTTTGGTGAGTATGCGGAACGAATTCAAGGAAGGCCTATTTTGATTGAGAATGGTGCTAAATATTGGCTAGAACAAATTCCTATTGCCAAACAAGCCGCCAATCAGGTGTTGCGTACCCATCAGTTGATGGTGCAGAGCGAGAGTTTGGTAGGCTGGGGTAAACACGCTTACCAAGGTGAACAAAAAAAAGAAGTATTGTATTACTTGAACTTCACCAGTCAGAAAAAGACTCGAGAATTGGTACAGCTCCTGGTAGACCTGGATGATAAAAACTGTCATTTAGATAGTTTACAGTTCAGTGATCCCAACCAACGAGCAGGTAAGTTTACTATTGATTACCAAATAAAGCTCAACAACCGAGTGGCCAGCTTTGACAGCGAAATGTATATAGATATAGACTTCTACAAGGAGTTTAAGCAGGCCAAGGTTGAGAAGGATCGCTTAAACGCGCTCAATTTACGAGAAAAGGTGTTTCGCAAATCGGTGGTGCAACTTCAAATCCCTGAAGGGTATCAGGTAAAGCATCTTCCTAAAAACCTGGATATTAAACATCCCGCATTTAGCATTCAGGCGAACTTTGCAAAGAAAAACAAGCTCATTACTTATACAAAAACCATTACAACTGCTCAAAGCATGATCCAGAAAGCTGATTTTGCAGCCTGGAATGCAGCCATTGAGGCATTGAGCAAAATGTATGAGGATCAGATTATTTTGGTGAAGGGGAAATAGAGGGATTTAGAAGGTTTATTTTAATTTCTAGTATTGGTTTTCTTATTTTTACCCCTCATCAAAAAATCAATCTCTAAGATTTATGAACACGGAGAATATATTGAATTTTCTTACCGATTTGGCCCAAAATAACAATCGCGACTGGATGCATGAAAACAAAAAGGTATACCAGCAAGCCAAAAAGGATTTCGAGGCATTAACTACAGAGATTATCGAAGAAATAGCGGCTTTTGATCCTGCTATAGAAGGGCTTACCGCCAAGGATTGTGTTTTTCGCCTCAATCGAGACATTCGCTTTAGCAAAGATAAAAGCCCTTATAAACTCAACTTTGGGGCATCTATTACCAAAGGAGGACGAAGATCACACTGGGCTGGGTATTACTTGCAGATTCAACCCAATGGAGAATCGTTTATGGCGGGAGGTAGCTATATGCCAGCAGGAGAAAATCTAGCCAAGATCCGTCAGGAGATAGATTACAATGCCGATGACTTCAGAAAGTTGTTGGAAGCTGATGATTTTAAAAAGTATTTTAAGGAATTAGAAGGAGAATCGGTAAAAACGGCTCCTAAGGGCTACAAAAAAGATAACCCTAACATAGATTTACTACGTCGCAAGAGTTTTATTATGTGGCATAAAATCACGGATAAACAAGTGCGTGCCAAGGATTATAAAAAACTTATTGTCAATGTGTTTCAGGCAATGAAACCAGTCAATGATTTTTTAAATGTAGCAATGGAGTAAAAGCTAAATGGTTAGATGGTTATGGTTAAATGGCTGAATGATTATATCGCTTTGTAAAGCATTGTCTTACGCAACAATCTAACCATCTAGCCATTTAACAATTTATTTAAAACTTGATCATCGGACGTAAAATTCTTCGCTTGTTAATTTTGAAAACCCGCTTTTTGAAAAACCTCAGAATGATACCCGTCAATAGCAATGATCCACTAATAAGTACTGCTTCACGATGGATGGTAAAGGGTTTACTACCTGGATTATCGTCTATGGCAGGGTTGAGCATATCGAGGGCAAAATAACCTAACCCGGCAATGGGTAAAAGCACTGATCCTGAGTGTATAAACCATCCTGGGTTTCGCACATATACTTTATCAATTGATTCAAGCGGGATGCTTCCTCCCAAAATTCCTAACTGGGTTTTACCAACGCTTTCTATTTTGGTCTCAAAGCGTTCATTCATTCCCTTTACTTTAAATTCAAACGAATTGCCTTTATAAAAACGGAAGCGTCTTACTTTGCCAAACCTTCTATGAACATCTAAGGCCAAAAAACGAGGCCCTTTGTACTCTTTATTTGCTTTGGTAGCTGCTGTATCGGTTTTGGTAGAATCACGGCGACGTGTTTCTACGCCTTGTTCCTGGGCCAGTAAGGTTTGTGTAAACAATAAGCCCATCAATATTAAGTAAAAACAGGAGGTATTTTTCATGTATGGAATCAAGTGGTTTAAGCTCTCTATAAACAGAAAAGAGACTATCTTTGTTCAAGATAGTCTCTTTCGATACGTGATACAAAATAAACACGTTGCAATCTCGTTGTACCTTATTGACCCAACAGCCAACAGGTTAATCTTTCTTTTGATCTTCCTCGGGTACTTGTCCCATATCACGACGCACTAAAAATTGCTTCAATGCTACTACATAAGCCTCTGCATTGTTGGCAATCTTAGCAGCTTCTTTGTAACAACGCAGCGCATCGGTATAAAAACCTTTATCTTCAAAGAAAAATGCTTCAGATAACTTCTTGGCAGCACCATCCCCCTCAGTATTGTTACTTTTAAACGAAGCATATGCTTTGTTAAACTTTGGTGCATCTTCTTCGTCCAGGCGGAATAGCCCATACTTATCTGACTTTATTTTTCTTTCTTTAGACTCAATCACTATCAGAAAGTCTTGCGCATCTTTTAATTGCCCCTGACTAAAATCTACGGTAGTTACTGTATCCTTTAAGGTTTTGGTATAAAACACTTTTTCCTCGAAACGATCAGTGATTTTAAGAATGTAGTTTTGAGTGCCTACCAACTCTTGCCACGAAATAGTGATTTTTGGCTCATAAAAATTGGTAGATTCAGGCAAATAAACGCTAAAAGCATTGAAAGTAGCTCGTTTTACCGATCCGGTTACATTCATATACTTATATCGGTTCGCGTTGATATTTTCGTTGTTCTTTCTGGTAAGTTCCGAAATCACATAGGTTACATAACGTCCAGTGGTAGATTTACGTTTGGCGGCTAATTTTTGCTCCAGGCTGGCTATATTGTAAGTACCAGGTTTGCTAATTTGTACTGTTCCTCCCGAGTTGTGTACTAAGCTTAAATAGCTTCGTGAAGAAACATTTACGCTTTGGTTTCCAGCGAGGCGGGTGCCCACATATAACTTTTTGTCTTTCCCTGCAATGGTATTTTTTCCACTGCTAGCCAATACTCTAAATTTGCTTTGGGCTTGTGCCCCGATTGTCAATACGCCGCATGCAACAATTAAAAAAAACTTTTTCATCATAATGTTTAAGGTGTAGGTAATATTGGTGTTGAGGCAAGTACCTCAAGTATTAAAACGCGTGATGTTTAATTTTTGGTAAATTTTCAAGAATAATATACTGGGTATACGGTAAAACCGATTTTCGATGTTACAATTTTAAGGTGAATTTTCTTCAGATTTAACATTGCTTATTTTCAATCAAGTTATTTTTTGTAAAATTGATACCCTGTTTTGTTTAATACCCATTCTCCTAATAATGGTAACTCAAAGGTAGCGTTTATAATAAAAAAACCACCCCAAAATGAGGTGGTTTATAATGCGTTATCGATATGTATTCAGGTTCTATTTCTTATTATCCTGCAAATATTTTTCATAGTCTCCAATCCCGTGACGGATCATAAACTGACGGAATGCAGTGTCATAAGCTTCATCTCCACCTGACATCTCTACCGCTGCTTTGTAGCTCTTCATTGCATCTACGTAGAACTCGTGCTTCTCAAAAATGAATGCCTCAGTTAATTTATCAGCTGCGTTCATTTTACCAGAAATGGTTTTCTTGAAAGCATCGTACTCTTTTTTAAATGCAGGTGCTTTTTCTACTTCAATAGGCCCAATCTGATAAGGCTCTGATTTGATGTTTGCACGCTCTTTTGAGCTTACATTAAAGATAAACATTGCGCTTTCGCTCTTGATATCTTTAAAGTTAATCGCTACTGTAGTATCAGCAGTTTCCTGAGAAAATACTTCTTCACCAAACTCATCTACCAAAGTCACTCGGTATTTTTTGGTCATCGCTAATGGATTCCACTTTACTTCTACTTGTGGATTGAAAAAGTTACTGGTAGAGGCTAAGAATACCTTAAACTTGTTAAAGGTAGTTTCTCTTTTTACCGATCCTGTTACATTCATATACTTGTAACGATTTCGGTTAATGTTTTCCTTACCATTCTTGGTCAACTCACTGATGATATAAGTAGCGTAACGCTTAGAGGCAGAAGCTTTAGTCTTGGCTAATTTTTGCTCAAGAGAAGAAACGCTGTAAGTTCCGGCTTTACTGATTTGAACAGTACCTCCAGACTTGTGCACCAAACTTAGGTAGCTACGTGGTGAAACTGTCACTTTATTGCTTGACTGTAGAGTAGTTCCTACGTACAGTTTTTTTGTTTTTCCTGCAATTTTACTTTGGCCACTACTAGCCAATACTCTAAAAGCGTATTGGGCTTGTGATACGCCATAAGATAGGGTTAGGGCAATGCCTAATAGAAAAATATGTCTCATTTTTTTCATAGCATCAACTATAATTTCTTTCACAAATAAATTTAATAGTTTAGTTAATAATTGTCAATTTTTGTTGTTCGCACAGTGGTTTTAGTTTTTATACTTTTGATAATCTCCAATGGCGTGACGAATTAAAAAATGGTGATAAGCCACTTTGTAGGCTTCGTCTCCTTTGGAAACATTCAAGGCCTTTTGGTAAGCTTCCAACGCTTTGGCAAATAACTCATTTTCTTCGTAGAAAAATGCTTCCTCCAATATATCGGCTGGATTATCACTTGCTACTGTATTTTCCTTTTTAAAATCAGCAAATGCCTTTTGTATGGCCTTATTTTCGGCAGCATTGATCAAGCTATACAACAATGAGGCTTGACCTGCTACATCTTTGGAAGCAATTTTTAACACACACATTCCCTGACCTTTGTAAGGAGGTTTGTTAAAATCTATTACCAATGCTGTATCCTTTATTTCTTTAGAAAGTAACTTTTCGTCAAACTCATTGGTCACCACTACTTTGTAGGTTTGAGTGCCCTTGAGTGCAAACCAACGCACTTCTACTGATTCACGTAAAAATTTGTTGACTGCATTTTGGGGAGCTAAATTCAACTTAAAGTTAGATGAAGCTCTTTTGACCGATCCGGTTACGTTCATATATTTATAACGGTTTCGGTTGATATTCCTTACTCTTGCCTTGGTTAATTCACTAATTACATAAGTAGCATAACGTTGCGTCGCAGTAGTTTTGGTACTTGCCAGCTTTTCATTCAGATCTTTAATACTGTATTCGCCTGCCCTACTGATTTGTACCGTTCCTCCCTTGCGGCTTACTAAACTTAAGTAACATCGGTTACCAACTTTGATCTTCTGATTACTATACAAGCGTTGTCCTACATATAGTTGCTTCTTTTCCCCAGAAAATGTGCTTTTTCCACTACTTGCCAATACTCGAAATGCATAAGAAGGTTTCTGAGCCTTTGCCAAAGGGACGATTAACACAATTAATAAGCTAATTAACCAATAGCGCTTCATAAAAGATTTAGTATTATTTTAAGATTTATAAATCCATTTTATTCTACTCAAAAAAACGAGAAAAGTTTAATTTTTGTGACAAATTAGTAAAACTAATCGTTTAAAAGCTCGCTTTTTTCGGTAAATATTTAATATTATTTTTTTAATAAATATCAGGGTTTATTGTCATTTATTCAGACTCCCCCTCTAATGTTTGTGGCACAGGTTTACGCTCATTAGGCGGTCGCCAGCCAAAGAGTTTACGAATAAACCCGTGGTATATTTCTACAAAGATACCAGATAAAGCAATGCCTATCAATCCCAATCCTAAATCCATTTTAGTAGCGTATTTTGAAAATACCAGCAACATGAGTCCTACCATTCCCAATACAATTAATAACTGGATGAAAATGGTGAGTGCATCATACCAAATCCCTACTTTGATAAATATATAAGAGAATACCATGATCGTAAACAACACTACAAAAAAGCTGATTAAGTAGTTGAGCCATTTGGGCGTCTCGTTGATATAACTTTCGTTGAGAATCATGGAAATAATATTGGCGTGTACCACTACTCCATACATATCAGGGGCGCTTCTTCCAATATAGTTTTCGTTTAACGGGGTAAACAGTTTGTCGTCAAATGAACGAACCTGCAGATTGGCTCCCATAAAACCTAGTACCACAATTTTATCTTTCGTAACATTTTTGAAGCCCTTAGCAGCGTTCTCGTCGGCTTGTGCAGCAAATACATCCTGTACATCCAAAACGTTAAAGTTGGTATGTCCATCAATATTCACATTTCCCATAAAGTTGATCCACTCAAAATTTCGTTTACGGTCTAAAAATCTTTTTGCTTTTTTGGGAGCAGCCAATTGGGCCAATTTCACCCCAAAAGCATATTCAATGGTTTCTTTTCTTTGCGCTTCTTTTAATGATACAGTATCAAATTTTTCCTCTCCTCGCGACAAAATCACCTTGTTTACCTTTTCTTTAGGGCTAAAAGATCTTACGGATGATAGCCCTAGCTGATTTCCTTTACCTTTAGTAATAAAATTGGCAAAAGCAGTATGGGTATGTTTGGTAAAACGATGATAGTTTATTTTAACATGATCGGCCTTTTGAATTTTAGGGTTGGGGTTAGAAATCATTTTACTAACCATTACTACATTCTTTGCATTTGAGATGGCATTTTCTAACAAAGCATCTTGTGTAGAGTCTATGGCAAATTCAAACTGCACATCAATTCCTATTGCTTTTGGATTGTTTTGATTGATGAGATTAATTACCTCAGCAATTCCAGCTCTATCCAAATTACCAATATTAACTACTGTAATATCTGGATAAGCCTTGGTACGATCAGTTAGCTTAGAAAATACGATATCGGTCAGGTCAAAATCATCAAAGACTTGCTCGATAGGATTTAAAAACTCTATATTTCTTAAAACTGCAGTTTTATTTACTATGTAACCAATTGTTCCCATAATTGCCATGACTATCAAGCCATGTAAGAATGAGTTTCCCAGTCTTTTTATCATAATTGAAAGTTAGTTACTTGTTGCTAAATGTATGAAGGCTGAAGTCATACTTTTGTAATAGTGTTGTATTTTAATTTTTGATTGTAATCCTTTTTTTCGAGCAATTAAAATACTAAACTGAGACGAATTAAAAAAAAGATTGGGATATAATGGCGGTGAGAAGAAAGCGACGTCTGGAAATAGCACAGTATGTAGAAGGAGTACTCCAACAAGATCGAGTAGTTGTAAGTCAGGCAATTACCCTGATAGAGAGCACTTTAGAAGAAGATCGCACTTTGGCCTTACAGTTGATTGATCAACTTTTACCTTATACAGGTAAGGCTATTCGAATAGGCATTACTGGAGTTCCTGGTGTAGGAAAAAGCACCTTTATCGAGGCGTTGGGGCAGCACATTATTGGCCAAAATCAAAAGCTGGCAGTACTGGCGGTTGATCCGAGTAGTCAACGATCCAGAGGTAGTATTATGGGTGATAAAACTCGTATGGAGCAGTTGGCCATGCAGCCTTCGGCTTATATTCGGCCTTCACCAGCAGGCACTTCTTTAGGGGGAGTGGCGAGTCGCACCCGCGAAACAATGTTGATTTGTGAAGCAGCAGGTTTTGATGTCATTTTTGTAGAAACAGTGGGAGTAGGCCAGTCCGAAACGGTGGTACATGGGATGGTAGATTTTTTCTTACTCTTGATGCTGGCTGGCGCAGGTGACGAACTGCAAGGAATCAAAAAAGGCATCATGGAAATGGCAGATGTGATTGCAATTACCAAAGCTGATGGAGAAAATGTACATCCTGCTAAAATGGCTCAAAACGAATATCAGAGTGCTCTGCATTTGTTTCCACCAGCTGCTAATGGTTGGCTTCCCAAGGTGGTTACTTGCTCCTCAATGATGAACCAAGGGATAGATAATATTTGGGAATTGGTGCAAAACTATATTACACACGTCAAGAAAAACGCTTTTTTTGAAAAACGTCGTCAGGAACAGAATCTACAGTGGATGTTTGAGACCATCCGTTCTACGCTGGAAGAACAGTTCTTTCGCCATCAGGACATCAAAAAAGAATTGCCTCAGATTGTCCAACAAATCACCGAAGGTAATTTACCGCCACTTACCGGGGCTCAAAAATTACTGGATATTTACAAAAACTAGCTAGGCATTTCCACTCCATTTATTAGGCTTGAGGTTCTACCCATACACTG
The DNA here is from genome assembly GCA_001890965.1 of marine bacterium AO1-C. Taxonomy (GTDB): domain Bacteria; phylum Bacteroidota; class Bacteroidia; order Cytophagales; family Microscillaceae; genus Microscilla. Next base: position 136,435 of record MLAY01000015.1, read on the forward strand.
GCCAGTTGCAGAATTAAGTCGTGATTTTCAGGTTCGGCAGTATCGGCCAAATCGTATAACTGATCGAGGTATTCAGGTCGAATAAACAAGCGATAGCCAAATAGATGCTTGACAATCACATTTTTACGCACCAGGCTCTGAATGGATTTTCGGCGTTTGTTTTTAGCCAAAAATTGCTCATCATTGATCCAAATGGCGCGTTGTCGCATAAATCGCTTTTGCTTGCGCAGGCGTTCGTCCATGTAAAATTCATGCAGTGTATACTCGAAAAAAATATCGGCCACTGCTTGTCGCTCATGCTCGGTGAGCTTGATAGTTTGCGTGGTAGCCATGCAGTTGTATGTTGTGAATTACCCAATAGAGCAGTGATGAATGTTTAATGGTTAATTTTTTCTACCACCATTCCTTATAAGTGAAACATTCAACCTATGCTCTTTTTAAATTAAATGACATCGTTTCTCGAAAGTAAAAATTTTTGTCCATTTGGGCAATCGAAAAAGGGTATACTGTAGTAGATATTTTATTTTTTGATTGAATCCTGTGTGGTATAAAAGAGACTATACTATGAAAAAAATCCCCCTAATTTCTTCATCTCTCCTCATATTCTTTATTGTTGCTCTTACTTTTGAGGCCTCTCTCGCTCAAACTAAACTTATGAGGTGGGGTAAAATCACTACTAAAGAATGGAATTTAACTCAATGTGATTATGATACACTGGCCGAAGCGGTAATCTTACAATCTATCGGAGAAATTGAGTTCTTCCCAGGCAGACCAGTACGCATCAGGCATCATATACGCATAAAGATTTTATCTAAAGAAGGTTTAAAATGGGCCAATGTATCTATACCATATTACTTCAAAGATAATCAGGAAAGTATTTTAGGACTAAAAGCACAAACTATCAACGCTACGTCGGGTAGAAAACCAGCAATTATCAAGGTAAGAGGCTCTCAAATTTTTACTGAGAAAAGCAGTAATCTTTATAAGGTGAAAAAGTTTGCATTGCCTAATGTAAGCGTAGGTTCTATCATAGAATATAAATATGATTTGGTTACTCGTTCAGTAGTATCTCTTGAGGGGTGGACTTTTCAGGATGAAATACCTACACTTTATAGTCGTTTTAAGGCTAAAATCGGAGTAAATGCTGATTATGTAGTAGTATATCAGGGAGAAAGGCTAGACAAAAAGTATAATAGACTGGCTCGTAACGATTGGGAATTGCAAAATTTACCAGCTTTACGCAAGGAACCTTTTACCAACAATCGATGGGATTATGCTGAAAAAATTGAGTTTCAATTGAAAGGTTATAACAAGGTAACAGATCGTAATGCTGGAACTACCAAGTATGTGGAACTCATGAGTACTTGGCCTAAATTAGTGAAAGATGTTTTAGATATTTCTGAATTTGCTCCTTTTAAAAGGAGAAGGTTTCCATTTGCCCAAAATATTTTACAAGGATTAAATTTATCAGGTCTAAGCTCTCAAGAGCAAATTGAGAAGATTTATAATAAAGTCCGCGATCACTTTGTATGGGATGAATACTATCGTTTGGCTCCCAGAGCTAATTTGAAGAAATTGTGGCGAGAACAATCTGCTTCAGGGGCTGGAATCAACCTCTGGTTGGCGACATTACTCAAAAATGCTGGACTACAGGCTTTTCCAGTACTTATTAGTACCAAGTCACACGGGAAGGTTTTAGTTCATTATCCCTTGTTGTCTAAATTTAATCATTTGATTGCTGCCGTAAGAGTTGGCACAAAATATTACCTTTTAGATGCCAAAGACAAAGGTTATCCTTATCAAGTATTGCCAGAAGAAGATTTGAATGGAGTTGGCCTTACTTTAGAGTCAGGATTACCAGGTTGGATCCCCTTGAAATCTAAAGAATTTACTCGCAGCAAAGCCTTTGCTACAGTAGATTTAACAAAGGGGAAAGCTTCTTTGAGTTTAAGTTGGTATGGTCAGGAAGCTTATGAAAAACGAAAACACCTGGCTTCTGGCAAACATAAAAATATTGTACCATCTAAAATCACCTTAGGTACTGAAGAAATTTCTTTAAGCGATGTGTCCACCGAAAACCAAAGTAGTTCTTCAAAACCATTACAAATAAAAGCTACTTACAAGCTTCCTGAAACACCTGATTTGCCTAACATTTTATACATAAAACCTGTCCTTTGGAATGCTTATATAAGCAATCCTTTTAAATCTCCTCAACGATTTTATCCCATTGATTTCAACTATCCATTTGAAGACACCTATATACTCACTCTAACCATCCCAGAGGGATATAAGATGGAGAGCTTACCCAAAAACATCAAAGCTACCACTCCCAATGGTGCTATTCTATTTACCTATCAGGCTCAGGTGTTGGGTAATCGGTTGCAATTACTCACGAAAGTAAAGGTGCTTCAGGTTACCATTCATCACCAATATTATGGAGGGGTAAAGGAGTTGTTTAGTCGCATTGTAGAAAAACATCAGGAAATGATTGTGCTGAAAAAAGTGAATGAAAAATAAAGGAGTTACCTATAAATAATTGTTATCCAGGGTTAACTTTTTAAATTGGTAATCTATCATATACATAGGTTACCAATCTTTTTTTGATATGGATGTAAAGTTTCTGGCCGACAAAGCACAAATTCAGTTTAATACCAATATGCCACTCTACATTATTTTGGTAGGAGTGGTAGTTGTTACTATAGGGGTACTGATATTTAAGAAGTTTGATAATCATGTAAAATTTGTCCTACCCATTATGGGCGGCATGGCTATGGTCATAGGCTTGATTTTTTGGTTAAGTCAGCAAAAACTCACCTTGATCATCGATAAGACAGCTCAAAGCATTCAGGTGCAGGAAAAAACCAGTGGAGAAATGCTTACCTCTACCCTACCCTTTGACAACTTTCGGGCTTTGATTGTACAAAGAGCTGTATCTACCAGTAGAAATAGTTCTGGAACAACATCCAAAAGCATTAGCTTCCAGATTCAACTACAACGAAACGATGGTGCTATGGTAAAACTGGCCAATTATCGTAAGTTCAAAAATGCTTATGAATTTGTAAAGGAGCTAAAAAAACTGGTGCCTTATACCACCTACATTATCAATACACCTATTGCCGAGTATCAAACTTATCTTGAGAAGTTTAAACAATTGGAGGGTGTTCAGGTACTCGACAATTACGAACCATTGCTCAACCTAAGCTTTGATAATAAACAAACACCTGCCAAAGTTCAAATTCCTAAAAATCCAGCTTTTGCTACGCTCACCAATAGTGCAGGAACTACTTATCGCTGGAGCAATCGTAAGAATGCCGCAGTATTGTTACTAGCCCTCGTGTTTGTTGCAGGATTCTTTATGTTGGCACAATTGATTCCTCACCGAGGCTTTAAACTCGGAGCTACTATTTTTATAGTCATTATGGGATTGATCATATCATATGCTACGATCAATAGTTTTTTTGGAAAAAGTAGTCTGGTGCTGGCTCAGGATCAATTGACATATCGTACTGAGTTGTTTGGTATGAAAACGCACAACCAAGTCTGGAACTATAGTGATATTGCCGGAATGTTGACTGAACTGAGTAATGATGGAGATAAAACGTTGAATATTACGAGCAAAAGCGGACAGGAACTGGTACATCGGATGGCTTATCAGTCTCCCGAAAATTTGGTGGGCGAATTGATGGGTTTGGTAATGAATTATAAATCTTATTTTATGACAGTAGACATGAGTGGTTTGCGCCTGAGTGAACGCTTATATATAGAAACTGAAATATCAAAAAAGGTCGCGGAAAGACGTTCAAAATAAAATGCCATTTACTTTTTCTCATCCTGCCATTGTATTGCCCCTGGCTTATTTGTCCCCTCGATGGGTTTCGCTTACTGGATTGGTAGTGGGTAGTATCACGCCTGATTTTGAATATTTTTTACGTATGCGCATCAACAGCCAGTACAGTCATTATAATTGGGGCGTATTTTGGTTCGATTTGCCTTTGGGGTTGCTTCTTTGTTTTGTTTTTCATCAATGGGTACGTCAGGCATTATTTGCCAACCTGCCCCACTTCTTACAGGTACGTTTCTCTCCTTACTACTCTTTTAATTGGTGGACTCATTTTCGTAAAAATTGGGGAGTGGTGATTATATCATTGCTTGTGGGGATTATCTCTCATTTGTTTTGGGATCGATTTACCCACAAACATGCCTATTTCGTAGATATGTTTCCTGTATTGAACCAACACGTGGCTTACCATCCCTATTCTTTTACCTGGTATCGGGTCATTCAGCACGGCAGTACCATTTTGGGAGCACTTATCGTTGGTTTCACTATCTACAAACTCCCTCGTTATCAACCCATTAGCAACAAGGTAAGTTTACGATTTTGGGCAGTAACTTTATTGGTAGCTTTCGTTGTTTTTGTCCTGAGAGTATTTCTGGGTGTCAAGAGTTTTTTGATTGGAAATTTGGTAGTAAGTATCATTTCAGCAGGAATGGCAGGGTTGATTGTGGCGGGTTTGGTGTGGAATAGATTAAAGGTTAGGCACACTTAAATTTGCAACTATTTTGTTTTTCTTTGCTCCTTCTCATAAAGTATCATTCAATTCAAATAATCAAACAATGTTCAAACTAATCTATACTACCCTACTCATCATTGGGCTTGTACTAAGTACCCAAGCACAAAGCAATACCCCTGATTATCAAGCCCTAAAAGCCCAACTTGAGGAAGTTTATAAAACCGATCAAGGCGTTCGCAGAAATTTTATGAAGGTATATCGCAAAGGCCCCAAGGATCCTGATTATCAACGCCTGACCAAAAAAATGCATAAAACTGACAAGGCTAACCTCAAAGCAGTTACCGCTTTGTTGGATCAATATGGCTGGTTGCCTTATAGCAAGGTGGGACAAATGGCAGGTGATGCTCAGTTTTTAGTAATTCAACACTCTAGCCTGGAGATGATGCAAAAATATTTGCCGATGATGAAGAAAATGGCTGCCAAAGACGAAGCATCGAAATACAATGTAGCTCTGATGGAAGATCGGGTATTGATGAATCTGGGCAAAAAACAAGTCTATGGAAGTCAGGCTCGATCGCTTTTCAAGAAAGGTCAGACTAAAAGCAGGTTGTTTATTTGGCCGATAAAGGACGTGAAAAATGTAAATAAACGACGTAAGGCAATGGGTTTTACCCGTACGGTAGAGCAGCAAGCCAAGGACATGGGGGCTGACTTTGATCCGAATGAACCGTTGCCAGAGAAAGTGAAAGATTGAAAACTGTGAATGTTCTAATGCGAATTAACTCACTCACTCCATTGAATCAAAGTTTTGGGTTATCAAAACCGCATTAAAATGCTCATAATAAATAGACACTCATTAGACATGAGCACCAGCTCTCTGGAAAAAATCGTCGAAGAATCATTTAACTTTACCTAGGTACCTACGCTGTTAAATCTCAGTTAACAGTTTGCGAAACTTTGCTTCATTCCAGGTATACATTGACTCTTCCACTTGGGTTTTCCAATCTTGCAAGCTCGCACTTGACTGCTCATCTATAAGTTTGAGTACTTTACAGATATTAGTGGTTTCGTAGATTTGATATTGTTGAATTTGAGTAGCCAGGGGTAGTAATACTTCTTGCTCTCTGGGGGTTAATTTAACCTGGTAGTCAGTCTTAATTAATAATGGTTCAGGTACTTTATCAGTAGTAGTGGTTTTTACGGTAGGTAATGTAAACCAAAAGGTAGAACCTGCTCCCTGAGTAGATTTTACCCCAATTTTCCCTCCGTGAGTTTCCACTGCTAATTTACAAAATGTAAGCCCCAACCCAGTTGCACGAATAAACCCTTCAGCCGAAGGTAATGCTTGCTGAAAGCGGTCAAAGATTTTGCCCAAGTATTCGGGGGCAATGCCTATTCCTGTATCTGTTACCAGCACCTTACAAGTGTGCGCACCAGACGTTTCTACACTCACATGTATACTCCCATTTTGGGGAGTATATTTTATGGCATTAGAGAGTAAATTGATCAATACTCGAGATATGAGTTCAGTATCTACTTTGATATAAACATCAGGCAAACTATGTAAATACACCTTCAGATTCTTATCGCGAGTAATCAACTGTACTTGTTCTTGAACATCATGTAAAAGAGAATCGATGGCAACTACCTCTTTCTGTAATACCATTTTGTCTTCTTCCATTCTTTGTACATCCAGAATATTAGTGACCAAAACCTGCATTTGCTTGCCTGCTTGATTGATAGAAGTAAATTTGGGGTCAGGCTGTTTTTCGGAAAGACCAATAATGGCATTTAAGGGATTTTTGAGGTCATGAACAATCATCCCCATCATTTGCTGTTTGAAGTGGCTCAGGGAGGTCAATTGTTCGTTTTGACCAGCCAATAGTTGGTTGTACTTTACTTGAGTTCTTCGACTTTTGATAACCTGAAACAAAGCCAGTAGAATAAGTATCGTCACAAGCGCAAATATGACCAGCAAGGTAGTTCGTTGTTTTACCTCAATTTGTTGTTTTTCTATTTCTAGTTGTTTGCGAATAAGGTCTTGTTCTTTGGTTTTAGCAGCAGTTTCGGCCAAAATTTCTTGTTTAATCACCAATACCTGTTGCGCATTGTGGTAGCGAAAAAGGCTATCTTTTAACTCTAGGTACATATCTTTATAGTACCAGGATTTTTTTAATTGTCCTTGCGCTTTGTACAAACGGGCCAACTCTCGTAATATGAGTGGTTTGGACCTTATTAAATTTCGTTGCTGGATATTCTCAAAACTCTTGGTCAATACCTCTTTTGCTTCTGCAAACTTTTTAGCATTGATTAGTGCTTGCCCCAGATAAGGCCGAAAAAAGTGTTCAGTATAAGGCTGATTCCTTTGTTTTGCACCTTGTACTACCTCTCTTAAAATTTCAACTGCCTCGGTAGATTTCCCTAACTTGTTGTAAGAAGCTCCGATAAACCCTTTAGGCCATAATCCTTTTTTTCTAATCTCTTGCGCTTGATTAGCATATTTTATTGTAAGCTCATATTTACCTTTTTTATAATAAAGGTAGGCCATATCTTCGAGTAAATGAGCTTTATGATTGATCGGTATGGAGGCATAGGTAGAAATCATGTGATATGATTTCAAGTAAAACTTTTCAGCTTTATCCAATAAATCTAAGTTTAAATATAAGGACCCGATCACATTGTTGATAAAGCTTATTCTCGCAGGAGCAGCGAGGGATTTATAAATCTCCAGTGCTTTCAAAAGATAATAGAGTCCCTGAGGTCCTCTTCCCTGGCGGCTTCTAACATTTCCCAGCTCTTGATAAGTCAAAGCCAGCAATTCAAGATCGTTTGTTTCTTCAGCTACTTTTAGTGCTTTTTTCAAAAAAATCTCCGATTCATCGTACTTGAGCTGTCTCAGCAACGTCCTGGCAATTCCCCTGTATGTCATCCCTAAATAATAAGTACCTATTGATGAATTGGTACTATCTCTTCTCTCAATTCGCCACTGTTCATTTATTTTTATTACTCGCTGAAAGTACTTAAGTGCCTGCGAGAAATTAGTACGACGTTCTAAGGCTTTCCCCATTCCAAAATATGCCTTTATTTTCCCTTTACGATAGTTACATTCTTGTGCTATTTGCAACACTTGTTTAAATATAGCCATTGATTCTTTTAAGCTTTTACGGCGTATACTGATCAACCCTTGTTGAAAATAAGCATCTGCAATACCTTCCCGATAACCATGTTTTTTTGCCAGTTTAAGAGCTTTATCGGCATATTTTGCAGCTTCTATTAACGTCGTGCGACGAAATTGTCTGGCTAATTGGTTGTATACATCTACTCTCTTCTTGGGCAAAAGAGTGCCAGTCAAAGTCTGTGTCAGTGAATCAATAATTTTGTCGCTTTTACTTTTTGGTAAAGATTGGGCATTTGCCAGTGGTAGGGTTAACATATACCATATACATATCCACCATATTTTATTTGAGCATGGCATAATATTAAATTAGTAAATTTTCTAAATGTGATGATTGTACTGCCTTTTACTAATGAATTACGATCAGAAGTATTTATAGGATAAACTTTACGCGTTAACTTTGATATTTATCACGTTTCCTATTAAAAAGTAACATAGAAAATTTAAGTAAAATTCAATTCTTTTAAATGAAAAAGCCTGAAAAAACAGTTGTTTCTTCAGGCTTTTTTTCTAGAGCTGCTAAGTGCTCTATGGGTAGGTTTATTACACAAAATCAACCAGAGAACTGATCATTATAAATAAATTTATATCCATGTTTCGGAAAACATAACTTGGCCGCAATCGCATTTTCAAATACCAAAACCGAAGAATGCAGTCTAATTTTTCTTGTTTATAATATAAGCTTTTTTTTGACTCGAAGTAGTCAAATTTTGAAATTTATTTATGCGTTCATTAACCTATTTTTGAAAAAAGTAAATGGTTTAATCATTAAATCCGAGCTTATGCTACATTCAAAATTTAAAAACCTTCAGCTTCAACTAAAAAGCACAGATATTTTATCAAAACAACAACAACGTTTCATTAAAGGCGGGGGTTCAGCTACTGCCGACTGTGATGGCAAACAATCAATTACTTGTGAAGGAACTGCCTGTTTCTCTTTCGACAATGATTTTTGTAAATGTCAAGGTGAACCTAAGAAGACTTGTGAAAAGGATGCGAAACCCCTACCCATCAGTGGCCTGTTCTAAGAGCTTTTGATAGGTTGTGGACAACCCAATTAGCATTCTTTTTAAAGAAGTAGCTCTATTCATCAAATTGAATAGGGCTATTTTTTTTCAATAGTTATTTTTCACAAAATTAGCAGGTAGTATTAAATACACAGTGACAGGTAATGCTCTATCATTCTTTTCTTGGCCTTGATAAGTCTACAACGAAAAAAGCCACGCATCTTACGTGGCTCTTATTTTTTTGGAAAATCAGTCAAATCTGGTATATCAAAAACAAGATTGACTTACTTCGTCCCCTCTCCCACCAAATGCTTTTTCAAATAATCTACATACAAGCTGTAAAGCAATACATAACTTGCTCCGTTGTAGGCCACTCCGTGAGCCCCTGGAGGGTAAATTCTCAAGTCTACATCCTGGCCTTTATCGGTCATGGCTTTCATAAGTTGAAAGGTGTTTTGAACGTGTACGTTTTCGTCCATGGTAGAGTGCGAAAGCAGCATTTTACCAGGAATTCGCTTGGCATATTTGCTCACTGAACTATTAACATATCCTTGGTTGTTGTCACTCAATAGGCCCATGTAGCGCTCAGTGTAGATGCTATCGTACAAGCGCCAGTCGGTTACTGGAGCAGTCACAATGGCTACCTTGAAAATATCAGGATAGTTTAGCTGTGTGAAGCTGGCCATGTAACCTCCGTAGCTATGACCACGAATGGCAATTTTGTTGCCATCTACCCAAGACATTTTGGCCATAAACTTAGCTGCTTCTGCAAAATCTTTGGCTTCGTTGTGGCCTAAGTTTTTGTATACAACTTTCTCAAATTTGCTACCGTATCCACCACTTCCACGGTTATTTACATTGACAATTACAAAACCTTCTTGTGCCAGGTATTGCTCCCAACCATTGGAAGCAAATTGGTTATACACACCTTGAGAGCCAGGCCCACCATAAATATTGATTACAAGAGGATATTGTTTATTCTTATCAAAGTTCATCGGCTTTATCACATAGATATCTATTTCCTGTCCATCAGAGGCCTTGAAACTCATCAACTCTTTTTTGGCGTAGCCTGAAGCAATTTGCTTCTTCACGCGCTCGTTGGTTTCTAAATCCTTGATTTTCTTGCCCTTGGTGCTCCAAAGCTCTACTTGAGTAGGCGTATTTACGTTAGAATAACGATCAATGTAGTATTTGCTATTGGGCGAAAAGTTGATAAAATGACGTCCAGCAATCTTGGTCAGTTGCTTTTTGCGCTTGCCTTTGAAATCAATAGAATACAAGTGGCGTTCGGTAGGTGAGTTTTCGGTAGAAGCATAAAAAATGGTCTTACGCTTAGAATCTACATTGTATACATTGGCCACTTCCCACTTTCCTTTGGTTACCTGATTGATCAGCTTACCATTGTAATCATAACGATAAATGTGGCTCCAGCCATCGCGATCCGAAATCCAGAAAAACTCCTTGCTATCTTCAGGAAAGAAAAACAAGTGATTGATGCCCGCAAAGAAATCAAACACATCGATCCATGCTTTGCTTTTTTCTTCCATCACTCTTTTACCCTTACCAGTTTTGGCATTGTGGAAAAACAGTTGCAAATGGGTTTGTTCTCTATTCATGTGCACTACAGCCAACTCTCCTGAGTTAGAAGTCCAGTACAGGCGAGGCACGTATCCATCATTGAGGCTTATATCCATCCATTGGCGACTTTTGGCGGCTACATCCAATACCCCAATCTTTACAATTGGGTTTTTATCGCCTACTTGTGGATATTTTATTTTAATCCATTCTTTGTGGGTAGTGCTGTAATCTGTCATTTGGAATACAGGCACATCACGCTCATCGGTTTGCCAAAAAGCAATGTACTTGCTATCAGGCGACCAAACCCATGCTTGAGCCAGACCAAATTCTTCTTCGTAAGCCCAACCATAACGACCATTGTACAAAAAGTTTTTCTCGTCACCATCGTTGGTCAAGCGCGTCTCTTTTTTGGTGGCAAAATCATACACAAACATATCGCCTTTACGCTCATAACCTACTCTTTTACCATCAGGCGAGAGTTGAGCAGTTTGCGCATCTTTTGCTACCAGTTTCAGGGTTTTGTCCTGAATAGAGTAAAAATAGTAGTCTGCGATACCAGAGCGTCGCCATACTGGGCGGAAGTTGGTTTTGAACAACAGATATTTTGAATCTTTAGAAAACTCAAAAGAGCTGTAACGGAACTGTCTGCTGGTTCCAGGGAATTTCATTTGCTTGGAATCAAATACTACAGCTTCTTTTTTGGTTTTGGGGCTAAATGATTTAATCACGCCTCGTCCTTCAATATAAGAAAACGTTTCGCCGTTATTGATCCAATTTACACTACGAGGGCCATTTGAACCGCCCAAACCAGCGCCCAATGCCGCACGAAGCGAGGGGTATTTTTTCTGACTCCAGCCAGGCAGTGCCAACAAGCAAACCAGCCCAGCTAATAATAAGTGCTTTTGTATTTGAGTAATTCTTCTAATCATACTTTTAAAATTATGAATTATGAGTTTTTTAATTATTCAAGGTTGATGATTCCACAATGTATTGCACAGCAATGTAGCAGTATAGACATTTACCCTCAGAATGATGCTTTGGATTATTTTACCTTTTTGTAAAATTAATTAAAGAAGGGCAGTTTTTGGATAAAGTGTAGTTTTTTTCGCAAAAACCAAATTGTTTACAGATTGGTTATAGTTTTGGAAAGCACATAGTTTTATGTGTAATTTTGAAATCGAATAAACAAAAAGTTTTTTCAAAAGCTAAGTAAAAGATGATTGTGACTGAAGATAACAAACTGAAAAAGCTAATAGTAGTAGGCGATCGGGTATTGATACGCCCCAAAAGCCCTTCTGATAAAACCAAAAGTGGCTTATACTTGCCCCCTGGTGTACAGGAAAAAGAACAAATCCAGAGTGGATATGTGATAAAAGCCGGACCAGGGTATCCAATACCACTGCCTCATGACAACAGCGACGAACCCTGGAAAGATACCCAGGAAAAAACCCAATATGTGCCTTTGCAAGTCAAAGAAGGTGATATGGCGATTTTCTTGTTAGGAGGTTCGCATGAAGTACAATACGAAGGTGAAAAATACTATATCGTGCCGCAAAGCTCTATTTTGATGCTAGAGCGCGATGATGAGCTTTTTGATTGATCAACGCACGATCACTATATTTTTTAAAGCCTCTTGAGTACACAAAACACAAGGGGCTTTTTAGGTTCTATGCCTAAAGCTTGATTCCCATCCACAAAATATCGTCTCGCTGCTTAGTCCCTTGCATATGCCTGGCCAGATCTCGTTGTAATGCTTCTTTTTGTTTTTGAAGCGTGGCATCTGCGTTTTCTTCCAAAATGTAGCGAATCTGGCGACGAGTAAACTTTTTTCTTCGTAAGTTATTTTGATCTTCCAACCCATCCGATCCTAAGTAAATCACACTACCCGCAGAAAGGGTAAAGGATTCTTGTTGAAATTCAGACGATTCATCTTGAAACCCTCCAATAGATTTTCTGGTACCTTTTATTTCAATCAATTGCTTGGTTTCTGGCAGTTTGTAAAACAAACCAGTTTTGGCACCTGCCATTTGTATTTCATAAGCAGTATTTTCAGGAACAATTCTCACCACCACTGCGTCCATCCCGCTGGTATTATTGGTTTCTTTTTGGTGCAACATCAACTTCACATCTTCGTGCATTTGCTGGAGAATATCGGCAGGTTGCTCAATATTACCAATTCGTATAATTTGATTTAATAAATTATTGGCAATCAATGTCATAAAAGCACCTGGTACGCCATGTCCTGTACAATCCACTGCAATCAAAAAAATAGCTTTCTCTTGTCGGGTAACCCAATAAAAGTCGCCTGAAACCACATCTTTGGGCTGATAGATTAGAAAATAGTCGGCAAAATATTTACTTAATCGCTCATGGCTAGGCAAAACCGCTCGCTGGATAGTACTTGCTGCTTGAATACTGTTTTGAATCTGCTTGTTCTTCTGACTAAGTTCATCATTTTTAGAAGCTATAAAATCCCGCTGGGCCTGCATTTCTTCTTGTTGTTGATGCAGCTCTTCGTTTTGAGTCGCCACTTCGTTTTTTTGGAATTCAAGTGCCTGAATCAGCTCAAGGTTTTGTCTTTCAGTTGTGAGGTTTTTGTTGAGTAAGAATGACATCAAATAAAATAGCATGCCTACCCCAATAAAATAGTTAATGCTTTCCAGGATTGGGTGGCGAAACACACTACTAGACATAGGCACATCTATCCAGTAGATCAATTTCTCCATAAAAAAGAAGAGTAAGCCTGCATATATAATGAGTGGCATAAAAACTTTTGGCTCTCGCTGATCGGCTATCAAAAAGACAAATAAGCCAAAAGTAAGTGCAATGAAATAAAGCGAATTGATCATAGGCTCATCATTTTGCACTATAAAAGCAATGTACAACGTAGAGGTAATGCTTGGAAAGATGGCCACCAATACCCTGGAAAAGGTATGAAAGCCTTTTTGATTTAAGAAAAATACCAATAACCCACATAAAATACCGCCAATGATGGGCAACAGTATAGTCTTAGGAGCAAAGAAAAAACTAATAATTGAGAAACTGATTCCCATAAACTCCAACAAAATGGCAATGGCATTGGATAAATACACTTTATCACGTAAGTAGTTATCCATCTCACTATTGATACCTGTATGTAGTATTTTCTTTAGCATTGTAAGTCCGTATGAGAGTTCGCGATTAAAAGAAAGATGGTTTTATTGATGTAGTAGTTGTAGGTTTTGGAGGCTGATTTCTGGTTGAATTTTATATAAAAACGTCATCTTGACTTCAAACAATGATTACATAAAGGCTTGTACCTCTTATTCATTATTTTTGATGAATATATGCATATTTTCGTTAAACGGCTACTGTTTATTTCCTATATATCTACACTATTCAACAAAAAAAGAGAGCTACCGTAGTAACCCTCTTTTTTAAAAATACATTTTAATGATTTTTTATTTATTGCCATAATCCAGTTCCACATCTACCCGACGATTTTTTCTACGCCCGGCTTCGGTATTATTGGGGGCAATTGGTTGGCTTTCACCCTCACCTTTTACAATCATTTTGTTTTTGATGCCTTTGTCAAGCAGATACTTTTCTACAGCTTGGGCACGCTGCAAAGACAAAGTTTTATTAAATTCTTCTTCACCTAAATGATCGGTATGTCCAGTGATTTTCACTACTACCTCTGGGTGATCTTTCAGCTCTTGTATCATATTGTCTAACAATGGATACATGGCCGGATTTACTTCTGAACGACGATAAGCAAACGCTTTATCTTTGATTTCTACTGTAATCTTTTGCAAACGTTGTTTTTTCGCTGCCGAAATAGCGGCACATCCATTCAAAGCTTTGGTACCTGCTACATCTGGGCAAGCATCATCTATATCAGCAATGCCATCACCGTCTTTGTCTGGGCAGCCTTTCAAAGCTGCTAACCCTGCTATTTGTGGGCAACGATCATCTTTGTCCAGTACACCATCATTATCTGAATCAGGGCAACCTTTGGTCGCTACGGGGCCAGCGGCTTGTGGGCAAGCATCCTCACTGTCTTTGATGCCATCACCATCGGTATCAGGACAACCATTAAATTTAGCAATTCCAGCTACTTGTGGACATTCATCATTTTTATCCTCTACTCCGTCACCGTCAGTATCTGGGCAGCCCTTAAACTTCGCTAAACCTGCGATGTTTGGACATACATCATCTTTATCGGCTACTCCATCACCATCACTATCCGGGCAACCATTGGTGGCAGCAGTTCCGGCAAGCTTTGGGCAAGCATCATCCTTATCAGCAATCCCGTCTCCATCACGATCGCGGGTTTTATTACTACCAAAAGTTTTACGAATACCCAAATGAATCTCAGGAGTACCACTTTGCCAGGCCTCATTATCATCCGATAAGCCCAAGTCATAGCTAAACGAAGCAAAGAAAGCCGAACGGTTGTACTCTAGTGAAGCGGTAGCGGCTCCGTTGGTGTTGTACCAAACCCCTACTCCCACATTGGCAGCACTTAGGTGATAGCGAAACCAACTTCCAGCTCTCAACAAAACTTCATCAATATTTTCAACCTGTACTGTAGGAGTCACACTAAAATTAGCAGTACGTAATATTCTATAACCAGCCACGGCATTTACTCTCAGGCTTTGCTGTACTGCTGCATCGCTTCCGCCCAATAAAAAAGAACCTGTAGGCTCATTGATATTATGCCCTGCTACTCCTAGAAAGAATACTGGAAGCCCGTCTGTGTCGGTTGCATGAAAATATAGGCCACTGGCAAATGAAATGGTATTTACCGTATTGCCATCAAAACTTTCGCCCAATGCCTGGGTGTTGTCAATTACCCCATTACTAATTTGGTTATTGGTCACCAGACCGTTCAAATCTAATCGACGCGAGAAAAAACCTCCTTGGGCTCCAAAACTCAACTGAATAGGGTACTCTCTCATTTTACCTACTTGGATATTGTAAGCCAGAGAGAGCATGCCTCCCTGGTTTACCAAAAATTCACCTTCCTGGTCGCTAATAACAGACAACCCCACAGCAGCTCGACGCTCACTATTTTTACCTTGCAGAAAAGGTACAATGGCCGAAATCATTGGGGTAGTGAAAGTTTGTCCACTCAACGCCTGCTGCTGCCGAAAACCTACACTCAATTGCAAAGCATTGTCTTTGGCCACCATTGCTGGATTGGTCAAAAACGGGGTATAGTAGTATTGCGAAAAGTTTAAGTTTTGCGCCTGGACAGTAGCCACCAAAGCCAATTGCACAAGCATTGCCCAAATGTATGTTTTAAGATTTTTCATTTTCATTGTTGTTTAAATGTTGTGCAATTTTTATCTCACCAAATATACCTGACCAGTGCGTCGTTTTACTGGTGTGCCGTCCTGGAAGGTACCCGTGATTTGCCATACATAGGTTCCTGTTGGTAACTTTTTACCTTTGTACTCACCATTCCACCCTATTTGGGTTACCTCATTTACATCATTGCTTGAAAACACTACCCCACCTTGACGTCTAAAAATCTTGAGATTGACCCTTGCTAGAGTAGGAGCCGAAATCAAAAATACGTCATTGTTACCATCACCATTCGGGGTAAACAAGTTTGGAGCGGCTAAATTATTCGCGGCAAATACTCCTTCGCCAGTAATCGTAAATGTGTAAGGGTTGGTAGCAGAGTTATTTGCAATACTTACCGTAGCCGTTCTGGTACCTGCCGTAGTAGGAGTAAATACAATTTGGAAAGTAGTATTGCTATTGGCTGCTACCGTAGCACCAGTAGGTTGAGTAACGGTAAATTCACTGCTGTTAGCTCCGCTCAACGCTACGATTGGGCTTCCATTCAATAGTAAATCTACACCACCCGAGTTGGCAATAGTGAATGTGATCGCACTACTGCTTTGGTTTACATCTACATTTCCAAAACTATAATTACCTGTGCCAGAAGCCAATGTGGTAGTCCCTTGGGTTACTGACATCACCGGAGCATCTACTACGGTAAGATCCTGTGTTACATCAGCTGCTGCATTGTAATTTGCATCTCCAGCCTGACTCGCCGTAATCGTAGTAGTTCCTACGCCTACAATCGTAACAGTACTGCCCGATATAGTCGCTACTGCCGTATTAGAACTCGTATAAGTAACGGCTAACCCTGAACTAGCCGTAGCTGTTAGATCAAAAGGTGCATCTCCCGTAGTACGATTTGCCAAAGCTCCAAAAGTAATGGTTTGATCAGCTTTGTTTACCGTAAGGGTTTGGGTAACATCTGGTGCTGCATTGAAATTCGTATTGCCAGCCTGGCTTGCTGTAATGGTAGTAGTTCCTACCCCTACAATCGTCACGGTGTTTCCAGAAACTGTTGCTACTGTGGTATTAGAACTGGTATAAGTCACTGCTAAACCAGAACTTGCTGTACCATTAAGATTAAAAGGCGCATCTCCAAAGGTTTTGGTAGCGTCTGCTCCTAAATTAAAGGTAATGGTTTGGTCAGCTTTTGGTGTCGCAGTATTGGCTTCGGCTCCTGTACTTTCAAAGGTATTGGTACCTCCACAATCGTTGTAAGCAAACACCTTGAAATAGTAGGTGATCCCTGAGGTTAACCCAGTTACTGTAACATTTGGAGTAACCGAAGTTCCCGCATAAATTGCCTGTTCTCCAGCTCCCGCCCAAGCCGTATTGGCCGTTGGTAAAGTAGCAGCATCAGTTGGGGTTGTAAAAGTATTAGAAGTATTAATCTTGATTACATACCCAGTAGCTCCTCCTACCGAAGCAGTAAAACTTGTAAATGGAATGCTATTGGCGGTAGCAGTACCCAACATGATGCCTGTCACAGGATTGTTTGGCCCGTTACACATAGTATAGGTCTCATCGGTACCCGGCTCACCACCTGTTAAGGCATTGCCCGCCTGATCAGTAATAGAAACTCCCGCCGCATAGTTTAGTCCTACTGTACCGTTCAAAGTAGCCAAATCACCACCTGACACAACCACATCATATTGGCCCACTACAGCTTCGGTAACCGAAGTAATGGTAGCAGTGGTACCTGTTACTTCAAAATCGGCAGCATCTACATTGATTACCTGAGAATCGAATGCCACCCGGAAGGTAACCTGATCGGCTGAAGTCACCGCATTAGTTGGGTTTCCACGTGTAAAGCTCACCGTATTAGGAGCCGAATTATCCATAGTATAGGTTTCATCAGTAGTCGGTTCGGCCACAGGCAAAGCATTTCCTGCCAAATCAGTAATGACTGCTCCACCAGCTAGATTTAACCCCACGGTTCCATTCAAGGCCGCTAAATCGCCACCCGAAATTTGTACATCATAGGTAGAAGCCGTAACCTGAGTAACTGAAATAACTGCTCCTGTAGGCCCTGTTGCCGCAAAATCGGCCATGCCAACATTTTGTACATCTTCACTAAAGGTAGCCAGGAAGGTAACCTGATCGGCATTAGTAATCTGATTTGTAGGTGTTTTTCGGGTAAAGCTTACCACATTTGGTGCAATATTGTCTATTACAAAAGTATTATTGTTTGTTCCGGTTGGGGTAGTATTTGTCAAAGCATTGGCTACTAAATCCTGAATGGTAGGGCTACTTGCCAAAGTCAACGTAACTGTTGCATTCAAACTTGCCATATTACCTCCCGAGATGGCCACATCATAGGTAGAGGCATTGACTGGCGTTACCCCAATACCTGCTCCTGTGGGGCCTGCCACCATAAAATCGCCATTGTCTACATTTTGAACATCTTCACTAAAAATCACTCTAAAAGTAACTGCATCAGCATTTGTTGGACTAGTACCAGGAGTTTGTCTATCAATGCTCGTTACTGTAGGTGCTACAGCATCAGCTGACGCCTGACTTGCGGTAGGGGCTCCAGTTAAGAAATAATTGGTAGTTAAACCAGTACCATTATATTCTATCACTTTGAAATGATAAGTAGTAACTGAAGTAAGTCCAGTGATTGTTACCGAGTTCCCAGTTCCGTCATATACCACAAAGTTACCACTACCCAGATCACTTCCTGAGCCAAAGGCAGCATTGGCGGTATAACTTGTACCATCTACTGGGTCTTGATCTACTGCGGAACTTGCTTTGGCCACTACTACTCTTCTTGCCCCGTTTCCATTCGTCCAGCCTACTGTCATACTAGTAGCAGTGATAGCGCTAAAACTGATGGTATTAGCCGCAATAGTAGGTTCAGCAGCTAAAGTAGATCGGTTACCGACTGGGGCTCCAGTTAAGAAATAATTGGCGGTGGCTCCAGAACCATTGAATTCAATCACAGTAAAATGATATACCGTCCCAGCAGTTAGCCCAGTTACATTTACGGAGTTACCAGTACCACTAAACACTACAAAATTATTACCTCCTAAATCAGAGCCTGAACCGAAAGCTGCATTGGCAGTATAACCTGTACCATCGGTAGGTGTTTGGTTCACGGCAGAAGCTTCTCGGGCAATTACCAAACGATTTGCCCCGTTTCCATTCGTCCAACCTACTGTCATACTGGTAGCAGTCACTGCACTAAAAGTAATACTGGTGGCAGCAGTCGTCGGCTCAGCTACTGGGGTTGCCTGACTTGCGGTAGGTGCTCCAGTTAAGAAATAATTGGTAGTTAAACTGGTACCATTATATTCTATCACTTTGAAATGATAAGTAACTCCTGAGGACAATCCAGTCAAACTTACTGAGTTACCAGTACCATCATATACTACAAAGTTACTGCTTCCTAGATTTGCCCCAGAGCCGAAAGCTGCGTTGGCGGTATAACCTGTTCCATCCGTAGGGTCTTGATCTACTGCGGAACCTGCTTTGGCCACTACAACTCTTCTTGCACCGTTTCCACTCGTCCAGTTTACTGTCATACTAGTAGTTGCCACTGAACTAAAAGTAATACTGGTAGCCGCAGTAGTAGGTTCAGCGACCAAAGTAGAGCGATTACCCGTAGGCGCACCAGTTAAGCGATAATTAGCCGTAACACCTGTCCCATTAAACTCAATTATTGTAAAATGATAAACAGTTCCAACAGTAAGTCCGGTTACATTTACGGAGTTACCAGTACCACTGTAGACCACAAAATTGCCACTTCCTAAGTCAGAGCCTGAACCGAAAGCTGCGTTGGCAGTATAACCTGTACCATCGGTAGGTGTCTGGTTCACGGCAGAAGCTTCTCGGGCAATTACCAAGCGGTTAGAGCCGTTTCCATTCGTCCAGCCTACCGTCATACTGGTCGTAGTGACCGCACTAAAAGTAATACTTGTGGCAGCAGTCGTCGGTTCAGCTGACATCGTAGCTTGATTTGCCGTAGGTGCACCAGTCAAGCGATAATTAGCGGTAGCACCAGTTCCGTTAAATTCTATTACCTTGAAATGATAGGTGGTTCCCGCAGTGAGTCCAGTCAAACTTACCGAGGTGCCAGTACCATCATAAACTACAAAGTTGCTGCTTCCTAAGTCCGAGCCCGAACCGAAAGCTGCGTTGGCGGTATAACTGGTACCATCCGTAGGGTCTTGATCTACGGCGGAACTTGCTTTGGCCACTACTATTCTTCTTGCCCCGTTTCCATTCATCCAGTTCACGGTCATACCAGTGGTGGTAATAGCACTAAAAGTAATGGTATTGGCGGCTGTAGTAGGTTCAGCAGCTAAAGTAGAGCGATTGCCTGTGGGCGCTCCAGTTAAGAAATAATTGGCAGTCGCTCCAGAACCACTAAACTCAATTACAGTAAAGTGATAAGTCGTATTTGCTGAGAGTCCAGTTACATTTACAGAGTTACCAGTACCACCATACACTACAAAGTTACTGCTACCTAAGTCAGTACCTGAACCAAAGGCTGCATTGGCAGTATAACCAGTACCATCTACAGGGCTTTGGTTCACAGCCGAACTAGCTCTAGCTATTACCAGACGATTTGAACCGTTTCCATTTGTCCAACCTACAGTCATACTAGTAGCAGTTACGGCACTAAAAGTAATACTAGTGGCAGCAATGGTTGGCTCCGCTACTGGAGTTGCCTGACTTGCGGTAGGTGCTCCAGTTAAACGGTAATTCGCTGTAACAGTGGTACCATTAAATTCTATGACTTTAAAATGATAGGTAACTCCCGAAGATAATCCGGTTACATTTACAGAGTTACCAGTACCATCATATACTACAAAGTTGCTACTACCTAGATTTGCCCCAGAGCCAAAGGCTGCGTTGGCGGCATAACCTGTACCATCTACGGGATCTTGATCTACAGCGGAACTTGCTTTAGCTACCACAACACGTCTTGCCCCGTTTCCATTCGTCCAGTTTACCGTCATACTAGTGGACGTTACTGAAGTAAAGTTGATGCTCGAAGCTGGAGTAGTAGGCTCAGCAACTAAAGTAGAGCGGTTGCCTGTAGGAGCTCCAGTCAAGAAATAATTGGCGGTGGCTCCCGAACCATTGAATTCAATCACAGTGAAATGATATACTGTCCCAGCAGTCAATCCAGTCACATTCACTGAATTGCCAGTACCACTGAATACCACAAAGTTGCTGCTTCCTAAATCCGAACCTGAACCGAAAGCTGCATTGGAGGTATACCCTGTTCCATCCGAAGGACTTTGATTCACAGCCGAACTTGCACGAGCAATTACCAAACGGTTAGCTCCATTTCCATTCGTCCAACCCACCGTCATACTAGTAGTAGTTACGGCACTAAAAGTGATACTGGTGGCAGCAGTCGTCGGTTCAACTACTGGAGTAGCTTGACTTGCGGTAGGTGCACCAGTTAAACGGTAATTTGCTGTAACTCCAGTTCCATTAAATTCTATTACCTTGAAATGATAGGTGGTTCCCGCAGTTAATCCAGTCAAACTTACTGAGGTGCCAGTACCATCATAAACTACAAAGTTGCTACTGCCCAAATCACTCCCGGAACCAAAGGCCGCATTGGCCGTGTAGCCTGATCCATCCACTGGATCTTGGTTTACGGCTGAACTTGCGCGAGCTACTACTACTCTTCTTGCCCCATTTCCATTCGTCCAATTTACCGTCATACTAGTGGTAGCCACTGAACTAAAGGTAATGCTGGTGGCCGCAGTCGTCGGTTCTGCCGCCAAAGTAGAGCGATTACCCACAGGCGCACCGGTTAGGCGATAATTAGCTGTTGCACCTGTTCCATTAAACTCAATCACGGTGAAATGATATACCGTCCCAGCAGTCAATCCAGTCACATTCACTGAATTACCTGTTCCGCTATATACTACAAAGTTACTGCTTCCTAAATCCGAGCCTGAACCGAAGGCTGCGTTGGCAGTATACCCTGTTCCATCCGAAGGACTTTGATTCACAGCCGAACTTGCACGAGCAATTACCAAACGGTTAGCTCCATTTCCATTCGTCCAGCCTACCGTCATACTGGTTGTAGTTACAGCACTAAAAGTGATACTGGTGGCAGCAGTCGTTGGTTCAGCTGCTGGGGTGGCTTGACTTGCCGTAGGTGCACCAGTTAAACGGTAATTCGCCGTAACTCCGGTTCCATTAAATTCTATTACCTTGAAATGATAGGTGGTTCCCGCAGTTAATCCAGTCAAACTTACTGAGGTGCCAGTACCATCATAGACTACAAAATTACCACTCCCCAAATTATCCCCAGAACCAAAAGCTGCATTGGCCGTGTAACCTGTGCCATCTACTGGGTTTTGATCCACCGCGGAGCTTGCTTTGGCCACTACTACCCGTCTCGCCCCGTTTCCATTGGTCCAGTTCACAGTCATGCTAGTAGGCGCTACAGAACTAAAGGTAATTGCACTGGCTGGCGTAGTAGGTTCGGCGAACAGGGTAGAGCGACTCGCCACGGGCGCGCCCGTTAAACGATAATTGGCAGTAACCCCGGAGCCATTAAACTCAATCACCGTGAAGTGATAAACGGTTCCGGCAGTGAGTCCACTTATAGGTATTAAGTTACCAGAGCCTCTGAATACGACAAAGTTACCACCACCTAAATCACTACCTGAGCCAAAGGTGGCGTTGGAGGTGTAACCAGTGCCATCGGTAGGGGATTGATTTACCGCAGCGGCTTCTCGGGCGATTACCAAGCGGTCATTACCATTTCCATTGGTCCAGCTTAACGTCATACTATTCGTAGTCACTGCACTAAAAGTAATGTTGGAGGCCGCAGTGGTTGGTTCAGCCGATACCGTGGCTTGAGTTGCCGTAGGTGCTCCAGTCAAGCGATAATTGGCAGTCGCCCCAGTACCATTGAATTCTATGACTTTAAAATGATACGGTGTGTCATCAACGAGTCCAGTCAAACTTACTGAACTTCCGGTACCATCATACACCACAAAGTTGGCACTCCCCAAGTTAGTCCCTGCACCGAAAAAAGCATTGGCTGTGTAACCGGTACCATCTACCGGGTCTTGATTTACGGCGAAGCCTGCTCTGGCTACTACAATTCGTCTTGCTCCATTTCCATTCGTCCAGTTTACTGTCATACCACCAGTAGTTATTGCACTAAAAGTGATCGCGCTGGCAGGGGTAGTAGGCTCAGCAACCAAAGTAGAACGGTTACCAGTGGGCGCCCCAGTCAAGAAATAATTGGCGGTAGCTCCCGAACCATTGAACTCAACCACGGTAAAATGATAAGTTGTACCAACAGTTAATCCAGTCACAGTTACAGAGTTACCTGTTCCACTAAATACCACAAAGTTGCTGCTTCCTAAATCCGAACCTGAGCCGAAAGCTGCATTGGCGGTATAACCTGTTCCATCCGAAGGACTCTGATTCACAGCCGAACTTGCACGAGCAATTACCAAACGGTTAGCTCCATTTCCATTCGTCCAACCTACCGTCATACTAGTAGTAGTTACGGCACTAAAAGTGATACTGGTGGCAGCAGTCGTCGGTTCAGCTACTGGAGTAGCTTGACTTGCCGCAGGTGCACCAGTTAAACGGTAATTCGCTGTAACTCCGGTTCCATTAAATTCTATTACCTTGAAATGATAGGTGGTTCCCGCAGTTAATCCAGTCAAACTTACTGAACTTCCGGTGCCATCATACACCACAAAGTTGCTGCTGCCCAAATCAGAGCCTGAACCAAAGGCTGCGTTGGCAGTATAGCCTGATCCATCCACTGGATCTTGGTTTACGGCTGAACTTGCGCGAGCTACTACTACTCTTCTTGCCCCATTTCCATTCGTCCAGTTTACCGTCATGCTAGTGGTAGCCACTGAACTAAAGGTAATGCTGGTGGCCGCAGTCGTCGGTTCTGCCGCCAAAGTAGAGCGATTACCCACAGGCGCACCAGTGAGGCGATAATTAGCTGTTACACTTGAACCATTAAACTCAATTACGGTGAAATGATATACCGTCCCAGCAGTCAACCCAGTCACATTCACTGAATTACCTGTTCCACTATATACTACAAAGTTACTGCTTCCTAAATCCGAACCTGAACCGAAAGCTGCGTTGGCAGTATAGCCCGTACCATCGGTAGGGTTTTGATTGACTGCAGATGCTTCTCGGGCAATTACCAAACGATTATTACCATTTCCATTGGTCCAGCTTACGGTCATACTAGTGGCAGCCACTGAGCTGAAAGTAATACTAGTAGCTGCAGTAGTAGGTTCTGACTCTAAGGTAGAACGATTGCCAGTAGGTGCTCCAGCTATGCGATAATTGGCACTACCGCCAGTTCCATTAAACTCAATCACGGTAAAATGATAAGTTGTGCCTACAGTCAACCCAGTGACAGTTACAGAATTACCTGTGCCACTGAATACGACAAAGTTGCTGCTTCCCAAATCAGCCCCAGAACCAAAAGCGGCATTGGCAGTATAGCCCGTACCATCGGTAGGGGTTTGGTTCACAGCTGAACCTGCTCGGGCGATTACCATACGGTTAGCCCCGTTTCCATTGGTCCATCCTACAGTCATGCTCGTAGTAGTAACCGCACTAAAAGTAATGCTGGTGGCCGCAATGGTGGGTTCGGCATTAAGCGTAGTAACATCTAACATAGAGGGCGAAGCTTGCAGGTTACCCGCTTCATCTTCTAACACTACATATACATCATAAGGGGTTCCTGCTGTTAGGCCGCTGGCCAATAGGTTATCAACAAACATTCCAGTATTGATGGTGCTATTATCTGCCGTTATCGGAGCACCACCTCCATTTGCTTGCCCATTACGCACATTAGCTGCGGTAGGAGCAGGAGCTCCATTTGCCACTACTACAAAATAAGCCGCTCCGGCTTCATTCATATCAATATTGAGGGTAAAGCCTGTTTGGGTAATACCTGAAATATTAGGAGTGCTGTTCTCAAATGTAGGGGCAGTATTGTCTACTACATAGCTTTCATTTGTGCCAGTAGGCGTTGTATTAGCTAAAGCAATGCCAATCGCATCAGTTATATTTTGTCCACCAGCAAAGCCTAGACTCACTGTACCATTGAAAGAAGCCAAATCTCCTCCGCTTATGGTCACATCATAGGTAGTTCCCGAACCACTTACGTTGGTGGCATTGGCGGTGGTACCTGTAGGGTCAAAATCGGTGACATCTACATTACTCACTGCCTCACTAAACACGACTCTAAAAACAAGTACATCGCTATTAGTAGGGGAAGTGGCGGGAGTTAGCCGAGAAATGCTGGTAATCCTGGGAGCCACTGCATCATCGTCTGAAAGGGTAAAGGTTACTTGCTGCATCCCTACCTCATCACCATTGGTGGGGGTGCCCATATCAATGATAATAGTCTCATTGCCTTCTTCAATAGCATCATTTAGCCCAGTAATTGCAATACTATCTTTGGTATCCCCTGCGGCAATTACTATGGTGCTGCTTGAAACACTATAATCCGTCCCCTGAGTGGCGGTACCACTAAAAGTCACAGGAACTGATACGGTTACTCCTGCTGCAGCATCCAGTTCGGCTGAGATATAAGCCACTCCACCGTTTTCGGAGGTAGGATCATAAATACCTAAAAGTTCAAATGTCACATTGGGCACAGTCTCATTGTCAATAATGGTGTAGGTTACTTGCTGCATTCCATTTTCGGTACCATTGGTTACCCCAGTAATATCTATCACTACGGTTTCATTCCCTTCAAATATTGCATCATCGTCATTGGCAATCGTCGTAGTATTAGACGTGGCTCCAGCATTGATGGTAATAGAACTAGCGCTCACAGTATAATCTACTCCACCACCCGTAGCAGTACCCGAAAACCCCAGGTTCACTGTTACATTTGCCCCATAGGTATTGGATAAAGTAGCCGTAATATTGACATTAGTGGGAATGCTCTCTATTCTACTGGTCGGTAAAATTGATAGCGTTACGGTAGGTACGGCTAACATGGTGAGGGTAGCAATATAGTTGCCGGTACTATTTTCGGTACCATCGTTTACTTCAAATTGAAAGCTCGTATTGGTTGATCCATTTTGAATGTATTGCAAATTACCCGCATCCAAATTGGCTTTAGAAATCTGGGTGTTCGCAGTAAACTCTTCACCAACATCGTAGGTATCGTCGTTGTCTGCATCCAGGTAAAGCGTACCCGCTCCAGGTAAAGTTTCTATCAAAACGTGATCTAATGCATCTCCATCTCCATCATTATAACCAAAATCGCCCGTAGAAAAAGTGTACACCAGGTTTTCGGAAGGGTTGGCGGTAAAACCAGAAGCCGTGGGGGCGGTGTTGGCAGATACTGCATCATCAAAATCAAGATTATCAATGGCAATGGATACTGCGTTTGTCGCGCCTACTCCTGGAGTTGTTCCAGTGAAAACAAGACGTACAATGTTTCCCCAATCTGTATTAAAGGTCAAAGTTCCTGCTTGATTACCCGAGCCATCTTTAGTATAGGTAATAGAACCAGTTGCATCAGATGTGGTCAAATCTAAGTTATCTGTTGCTACCTCAATCCCAGAAGAATTATATCCTTTCACTGTAAAGTTCACAGTACGAAGGCCAGCAAGCCCTGTAAAGGCACTTAAATCTAAAGACACCATCCTAAAAGCATTTCCTGTGGAGCTTTTAACCTCGAACTCTGTCATCAATGCAGAGAGTAGAGGATCTAATGTGATATGACGACCACTAGTTGGAAAAAAATTACGAGATATTTCAGCACTGGTAGCTACCGCCGTATTTACAGTCACGTTAGGAACATAAGTAACTCCATCAACAGTACGTCCTGCAGGTGGACTAGCAAGAACAAGCGCTCCATCAGACGTATTATCAGAAAAATTTTCATCAGCAGGAGGTTGGGCAAACGCTACGTTTACAATAAAAAGCAAACACCAAAACAATAAACCTGGGATAAGTTTTGTTAGCCTCCACTTGGTTTGTAAATGTGTTACAGGTTTCTTGTTTCCTTGAATAGATGAGTCAAAACCCCATCCAGACAAAACTTTCTGAAAAAGAAACCTCAATCGTAAATGTGCTTTCATAAGTAAAATATTACGGTTGAAACAATGCATATTTGATGATATATTAACCTATTACCAAATATGAATCATTTATATTTTTACATTAAAACCTGGTCAAAGTCCTGAGGTATTTTGAATGCAACCATACTACTAGACATTTTAGCTAAAATCGGCCTTGAGCAAACAACTCACGGTAAGATCGCCCCGAAAAATATCTAGTAATATGGAATCTCTTTTATTCTAATGTGGCTAATACGGAGAAATAATGATAAAGAAAAGCTTATGGTTGGCTATAAAAACCAAAAGTATTAGTTTGTCTTAATATTTCAAAAGTTTCCAATAATTCTAAACACAGAAATAAGGGTTTTGCCAACCACTTACTATTTCCTGATTAATCTCACTAAAAATCTCGTGATCGTACTTTAATCCCTGCCCCTGAGACACAATCATCCGAGTAATCTTATTTTGCCTAAATAATAGTTTCTCGATGGAGATTTTAGGCAAATCAAAGCCCGATTTGGGATAAAAATTCACACTGCCTCGTGGTCCTCTGATAGATTTTTTTTGCAAGGTTTGTCGAATGGCTGGCCAGTCTCTTTTTTCAAAATAGGTGGTCATTTCTCTAAACATAAGTCCAGCTTCATACCCCAGCAGATTAAACATATTAGGCTTTTGCCCTAAACCTTCTTGATATCCTTTCACAAATTTTTGATTGATCTTATTGCTATCCCGATTACTCCAGATAGAAGCTGAATATATCTGCCACTCAAAATGATTGAAAGAGGCTAAAATTTCTTCGGAGGACATATGGTTACTCACAATTAGAGGAACCTTGTTTTTAAGGGGAGAGTCATAATATTTAGCCAAAAACTGGATGGCTTCTTGCCCACAAAACAACGCATGAATATACTCTGGAGGGTTTTTAATGATATTTTCCAGGTATTTATCTACGTACTCCGAAAACGGGACATCTTGTCCTGCACTGTTGGGTCTCCCCAATACTGCATAATCCACTGCTTCGGCTCCAGCTTGAATCGTTCCTTGACGAAAAGCACTGTGCATGTGGTATCCACTGTCGTACAAGCCCATGACTACCGCTCCTTTTCCGCCAAACTCTCGCTGGGCCCAATACCCCAAAGCATATTGTGACTGCCATAGCTGAAAGCTATTATAAAAAACGTGGGTAGACAATTGAGTTGGGTGAGGCATGTATTCTCCTGAATCGAAAAAGAAAGCTACTTTGTCACGCTTCTCTATCAATGGCAATATTTCAGGTACTACCTGATAGTTAATGACCCCTGAGATAATATCTACCTGATCAAAAAACAAAAGTTTTTTAACGGCTTCGGTCACCGCCTTTTGCCCTCCCTGTTTTACATATTCAGGATCAATTCGAAAAAGTTGTTTACCTTGATTATTATACTTTACAAAGGGCATTAGAAAGCCATACACAATATGATGGCTCATTTCAGGATAAATACCTGAATAAGGGGTTAGAAAGCCTATTTTGAGAGGTGGGATTGCTGTCATGAGTTGTTGTCTAGTTTACAGGTAAAAAATAAGCTTTGAGAAACGTTGGCTTCTCAAAGCTTGAAAATCAATGTTTTAGTTGCGACTTGGGAAAATACCTTGATAGCAAATAATCCACAAGATTACTTGGTATGGTTGTATATTCAAGTGAGATTGGTTACCACCAGTATAGTTAACATTAATAGAACCACTTACTGGGATGTTTGGTCCAAGCTGAGTATTAGGTGTACCTGAAGCATAAATGTTTGTATCTTGTGCTCCCAATCCAGAACCAGCTTTACCTACTGCGGGATACACATTGCTTGCTGGAGTATTGGTAGTACCATCCACATTATTAATGGCAGGTATCACCATACTAGATCCAGCCGAAAAGCTAGCCGAGTGATTATGAGAAGGAATTTCCAAAACAGTCAATGTAACATATTCGGCTCCCCCTGCTTGCCCATTCGTTCGTGGGGTCAATCCTGGACCAGCCCCAGAACCCATAGGTACACGTCCTCTCAAATCAGGTACCCCAAAAGAAGTACGACCATCACCTCCGTACAAAGTTCCAATCAAAGAAAAGAAAGCCGTAAATTGAGAAATAGCTAATAATTGTCCAGAACAGGAAAACCAGTTTCTAGGTGCCCAAACTGGTCCCCAACCCACAATTGTTGAAATGTAACCTTCCATAATTGAATAAAAGTTTAAAGATTAATAAAAAGTTTAAAAGATGATTTAATTCGTTGCTTCGGCTACTGCTAAAGTACCCGCATCTAAGTATTTAGCATCGGCACTAGGTACGTGATGCCAATTAGCTCCAGTATCACTAGTAGTATATACCAAGCCTCCATTAACATCACCATCTTGGGCTATCACCCATAGGGTGCCATCAGCCCCTACACTTATTTCAGTGGCATTGTGCTCAAAGGGAACTTCTTTTTGGACACCTTCGGTATTCACCAATACAATATTCCCATCGCTTTTTATCACATAGGCTTCTCCATTGGCAGTACCTGTTACTCTAAGCGCATTATTAATATCTGGAACAGTTTTCCATTCGTTGCCGTTAAGGCATCGTACTATAGATCCTTCGCTGGTGGTAGCTACAATCCAAACATTCCCGTCGGGAGCCGCACTTACTTGAATCGCTCCTTCTGATCCATCAATCATTTGCGGAGTGGCCTGGGCACCATCAGGAGTTGCTATTTCGGCTAACATTCCATTAGATAAAACCAAGTATACTTTATCGGCGGGACTAGCATCTATTTTATTTACTCGTACATCACTTGGTAATACTACTGTTACTGACTTCCAATCAGTAGGCATTTGGCTTTTGCCATACTCCAGATAGTTATGACCATCATTGACAGATAGGATGAAAACCGTCTCAGAAACCGAATAACTGATATCGGTCACTTGGGTATCACCTAACATTGGAGGTCCCTGGTGATTTTCGTAAATCAAAGAAACCTCGTTCCTGGAATTGATGCTCCAGGCCACATGTTGGTTTGCCATAATTTTTTGTTTTAGTTAAAGATTAGAGATAGAAATGTATATATACATAGGATTTGAACCTCGCTACTTTACAGAGGAGGAACACCACTAACATGCTGTGCAGGACATCTTAAACTAATACAAGGGAATCTCTATACTTTCAAGAAAGCTATGTGAAATGAGGGAGTCGAACAAGTGCTTTTGTTGACTATAGGTGTGGACTTGTACATAGTTGATCGTGTAGTAGTAGAAGAATAAACCATAGTTGTAAGATGTATATTTATTAGTCAAAGTGAAAATATATTGTAATCTCGAGGATACACAATAGTAAATAAAATAAGTGCAAAAACAAATACATTTGCATAGTTTCTAAGCATTATTTTTATCGAGGTTTTTAGTGATAAAAACCCCTTAAAATAGCTTGTTGGATTGGAGGATTTATTCTAGTAATTACTGTTATATCTACAACAACAGTAGCTTTTATTTTTGTTGTTTTATACTTGAGTAAATGTAAACATTTGCTTTGCTATGCAAGTTTACGTGATTTTTGACAAG
The DNA here is from genome assembly GCA_001890965.1 of marine bacterium AO1-C. Lineage (GTDB taxonomy): Bacteria > Bacteroidota > Bacteroidia > Cytophagales > Microscillaceae > Microscilla. Next base: position 166,652 of record MLAY01000015.1, read on the forward strand.
TTTTTCAAGAATCACCGTAGACAATGCGTAGACAAAAACGTAGACAATGCGTAGACAGCTGTCAGGGAAATTTCGAATATAGATGAATGAATAATAAATATAGAAGGTGTAAATATTTGGTCTGTAGTATCATTTTAAATGATAACCGTAAAGTACTATGAAGAATATTATGATGCCTATCAGTCAGTTGATTTAAGGCATAAAAAAATCCCTGCTGAAATTCATCAACAGGGACTTGTATTTTTAACCTTATATAAGGTAAATCATATCATCATTAAGATTTGGCAGGCTTGGCCTTATCGGCTACTGCTGGCTTTTTATTCTTTTGGCGTCTGGCCTGTAAGTTGTAAAAATCCAACACGATAGGCGAGGCAATAAATACCGAAGAATAGGTACCTACCAACACCCCTACCAATAGCGCAAATGAGAAACCTCTCAATACTTCACCACCAGCTAAGAACAAGGTTAATACCACTACCATTGTGGTGGTAGAAGTCATTACCGTACGGCTCAAAGTGTTGTTGATCGCATTGTTCAATACTTCGCCAAAGGCCTGACCACGACGGGCTTTTTCATTGTCTGAATCCTCCTCACGAATACGGTCAAACACTACCACGGTATCGTTGATAGAGTAACCAATTACCGTCAGAATTGCCGCGATGAATACTTGGTCAATTTCTAACGAGAAGCCAAACAGATAGGCAATTGAGAAAGCCGAAAGCACAAACAATACATCGTGGAACAAGGCGGCAATTGCTCCTGCTCCATATTGCCAGCGACGGAAACGAGCCACAATGTAAATAAAGATCACTACCAGCGAGAAGACTACCGCCGTTTGAGCCGTGTTTCGAATATCATCGGCAATGGTAGATCCTACCTTAGACGAACTTTCTACCGAAGGTGCTTTACCATTATTCAATGTTTTTAAGCCATCCAATACCAATGTTTTTACTTTGGTATCTGCTTCGTCTGATTCGTCTCCAATCAAATAACTGGTAGTTACTTTTACCTGGTCGGTAGAACCAAAGGTTTTTACTTCTAAACCACCTTTGATAGATTTACCCAAAGCAATACGAGCATCGGTAGCAGCTACTGGTTTTTCAAACTTCACTACATAAGAACGCCCTCCTTTAAAATCTACTCCAAGGTTCAATCCACCATTGATCACCGCTGAGATAATACCAAAGGTGATAAAGGCTGCCGAAATCATGTAAGCTTTCTTACGCAATTTGATAAAAGAAATGTTAGGTTTACTCATCGTAGGAATAATCGAAGAGAAACTTACATTGCGCTTACCACCGCGAGAAATCGCTTCAATGATCAAACGAGTAATGAAAATCGCACTAAACAATGAACAACCAATACCAATCATCAGGGTTACAGCAAAACCTTTTACGCCACCAGAACCAAAGCTATAAAGAATGGCTCCAATCAAGAAAGTCGTTACGTTTGCATCAATGATAGAACTATAAGCTTTTTCATATCCTAGTTTAATCGCCATTGGTAACTTCACCGCTTGTTCTCGTCGGAGTTCCTCCCGAATACGTTCGTAAATCAGTACGTTGGCATCTACCGACATACCAATGGTAAGTACAATACCCGCAATTCCCGGTAGGGTGAGTACCGCTCCAAATTGCGCCAAAATACCTACAATAAAGAAGATGTTCGCCAATAGTGCGATGTTAGCAATGGCTCCTCCAAGCTTGTAGTACAATACCATAAATACTACTACCAAAGCCAAACCTACCAACATAGAACGAAGTCCCTGGCTAATAGATTTTTGTCCTAGCGAAGGTCCTACTACCGCCTCTTCTACAATGCGAACTGGAGCTGGTAATTTACCTGCTTTCAAGATGTTGGCTAAGTCACGGGCTTCTTCTACTGTAAAATTACCACTAATAGAAGAGTTACCATTGGCAATTTCAACTCTTACTGTTGGTGCTGAGTATACGTTGTTATCCAACACAATTGCCACATGACGGTTGATATTGGCGCGGGTCAATTTTTTCCACTCATTGGTACCCTTAGAGTTCATACGCATAGATACCTCAGGGCGAGAGTTTTGGTCAAACTCTTGACGAGCATCTACTACTACATCACCTTCTAGCGGAGCCTGACCACCACGTGTATTCTTAGCAACATGTAGGCTCAATAACTTGGTATCACGATCAGGTTTTACATCCCAGAAAAACAAGGCGTTTCCTTTGAACATGCGACGAACCTCAGGCTTACGCAAATAACTGTTGATCTCGGCAGTGTCGCCTGGTAAAGCAGCAAAGTTAGTCCCGGTATTTTTGAATAGACGAGTAAAAGTAGAACCAATTTGTTGGGTGGTGTCTAGTTTTACGTCTTTCTTTTTGGCAGTATCTTTTTTGGTTGAATCTGCTTTGGCAGTAGTATCACTTCCTTTGGTAGTGTCTACCTTGTTCGTAGAATCTTGCTTAGTAGAATCAGTACCAGCTACCAATGAATTGTCGGTGCTATCAGTTTTTTGATTTCCCGCAACCAAATCATCTGTTTTTGGATCGGTGGTATTGGTTTTGGCGGTATCTTTTTGAGTACCTCCATTCTTTTTGGCTTTCGCCTGATCCAATTTAGTCATGTAATTGCTTAACTCTATAAAACTGGAGGCAATTTCATTCGCTTCATACAGTTCCCAGAATTCAAGCTTGGCAACTCCTGAGATTAGTTTCTTTGCTCTTTCAGGATTATCAACCCCTGGCAACTCAATCATGATACGCCCAGTACCAGACAGTTTTTGAATGTTGGGGTTGGCTACTCCAAACTTGTCAATTCTACGACGCAAGATTTCAAATGCACGATCAATACCTTCGTCTACCTCGCTACCAATAAATTGAATTACATCATCATTAGAAGAATTGGTACGTACTTTTTCGCGGTTGGCACTGCTGGCAAAAATATCCGCCAACTTATCATTTGGATACAAACGCTCAAATGCCTTTTGGAAAAGAAATACAAATTTTTCCTGGCTATTAGCTTGTGCCTTTTGGGCTTCTTTCAACGCATTGCTCAACTTACTGCTAGCGCTATTGCCTGATAATGCTTTGATAATTTCAATTGGAGAAACTTCTACTACTAAGTGCATTCCTCCCTGAAGGTCAAGCCCCAAAGCCAATTCTTTTTCTTTGACAGACTTGTAGGTAAAAGAAGCTCCTGGAAGTTCATATACCACTTTGGTATTCATTGAATCCAGATACTTTTGCTCTTTTGCCTTCACAACTACGCCTTTGGCGTCGCGCGCATATTCCTGCGCATCTCTCTGCACTTTCCTCGCCTGAAAAGTGAACGTGAGGTAGTAGATACACAATAGTGTAATCGCTACCGTCAGTGTTATTATTCCAGCTCTATTTTTCATTTTAGTTTATTGTTTATAAAATTCTTTGGTGTTTCTAATCAATGGGTGCTGTCTATTGGGATTTTACAATACTCAGTTTGCTCATTGATCTATCAACAGACTGAGCAATGTTAAAATATATGCCCTGTCATAAGAGGCAATTTTATACCTTAGAATAATTCCTAGTACAGTACCGAAATTTTTTATAAGTTATGGATTATACCTTGTTAATCAAGAGATTAAATATCGGTAGTTACCATAAGAATGGAGAAAGGGAAATTAATCGCTAGGGGGCGTTTATAACAATAAAATGAGAGAAGACATTCTCAAAGTAGGGAAGTAAAGCAATGGGAGGCTCGTGATAATAAATGCGGTATTCAAAAGCGGGAAACTCAATACTGAAAATGAAATTTAGCGCCGGATCAAGCGATATGCTTAAAGGTGGGACTAAATTCTCTAAGGTAAGCTCCTGTACAATCGTTTCTTTAGAGGTATCTTTCTCAGGTACCTTATCCTTTTGCTCTTTAGAAGTAGGTACTAATACATCTTGTGGAATAGATTGTTGCTTTTTAGGCGCATCTTTCGCAGCAGAAATTTTCTTGATTTTTGCTGCTTTATCACTCTTAAATACCTCGAACACTCGTCCATTGGCCAACAAAGTAGAAGTGATGGCCATGTATGCTAGCAGTAAGCTAAAAAAGCGATATGTTTTTTGGGTATTCATTGCTTAAAGTGGGCGCAAATATAGGAAAGAATTATGAATTATTGAATGATGGATTATGAATTAGTTGATAAATCGCCTGAAATACACGAAGAAATTGTGGGCTTCAGGTTATAAACTTCAGTGTTGCAATAAGCTTTCTTAATCCCTTTTTGTTTAAGGTCATTAGGTTAGATACAATACAAGAACTTTCGTTTTGATATGCTTTATATCGTTTTTAAGCTCTCCAATCGTACAGAAAAGCATTTGCTGTTTTTATAATACTCCTTCTATTTAAGGGTACTTATTTAGTACATCACAAACAATTTGTATAAAACCTAAAACTTTTTATAATAATCATAGATTCTTAAGGTGTCACTAAGGCTTTTAAATAAAAATTTTAGTCCTGTTTTCCCCAATTACAGCCTAAGAAAAATGATGAATACGAACCAAAATCTTCTCCGATTGCTCCGCTCTACCGACGAAAGGTCTGTAACCGTAGGGCTTGAAATTCACAAGGCAAACCCAACTCCTGAGAGTAGCACATTGCTTGAAAATTATCAGGTATTGCATCAAACCGTATTTGAGGAGATTATCGTGCACTTGAAAAGTAAACACCTTGCCACGTTGAACAACACAGCCTCTTTAAACCTGGCTCAAATGGGCCTCCGAACCTTACCTCAAGGTATCAAACTATTACTCAACTTAAGGCATTTAGACCTTTGCGACAATCAGCTTACTCAGTTACCCACCGAGATCGGGCTGTTGACTAATTTAAAACAATTAGATGCATACAACAACCGGCTTACTGCATTGCCTGATGAACTTGGACTACTCACTCATTTGCAAAAGCTAAATTTAGGGCAAAATAAACTCGCCTGTTTACCTTCTGGCATTGGGCAATTGACCAACCTACAACTACTTGATTTGCATCACAATCAAATTTCTGGTTTGCCTCCCGAAATTGGACAGTTAAGCAATTTGCAGGAATTAGACCTGAGTAATAATCAACTTACTCATTTACCGAAGGAAATTGCTCAAATGACAAACCTTAGAAATTTGTTTTTAGATGACAACCCTATACCCGCAGAAAATCAGCAAGTGATTAAAGATTGGTTGCCGAATTGTGAAATTTATTGGGAGTAGAAAACCCTTTATCCAAATAAAACACAAGGTAACGTGTAGTGTATGGTTTAAATTAAACATAAAAGTTGTTTTTAACAGATAATATTTCACCATCTATAAAAATTACCCAAGAAAATATTTGACAAATCAAATTTTCCATCTACTTTTACTGAACAAACGTTTAGTAAATGCCTATTCAGAAAACTACCAAAAAGGAAATTATAGCTACTAGTTACCAGGTTTTTCGTCGCCAGGGGTATCACCGCACTACTTTAGAGCAACTCGCCAAAGCCACCGGATTGACCAAAGGGGTTTTTTACCATCATTTCAAAAATAAGGAAGCTATTATGCAAGAAGTGCTTCGTACTTCGCATAGTTACTTTTCCACTAAAGTATTCTCCATTGCTTATCAAGATGAATTACCCGCCCGCGAGCGTATGCAACAAATGATTGAGGCCTCAAACCGAATCCTTACCAAAGACTGCTATGGTTGTATTTTCGCAAATACTGCACTGGAAATCAACCATATAGAAAAGGAACTGGCCCAATTTACCCGAGATTTTTTTGAAGCTTGGGAAAAAGCTTTTACCCATATTTTAGAGAGTGAATACCAACCCAATAAGGCACGTTTACTGGCCCAGCAAATCATTGCTGATATAGAGGGTTCTTTGATTCTTGTACAAGTACATCAAGACAAAGAGATTATAATGAGGGCTTATGAACGGACGATGAAACACCTCGAGTAATTATGAATTGATAAATTATAAGTGATTAATGGTATCGCCTCACTTATAATTAAAGTTTTTACATACTAAACGTTTAGTAAAATATTTTTTTCCTAACAAACCCAGCTATGGGAAGTTAAGCTACAAGAGAAACCAATGTATTAATCAATATAGTTATCGGAAAAATTATGTACGATAAATTACTTTCACCATTAGACTTAGGATTTACCACGCTTAAAAATCGGGTATTGATGGGCTCCATGCACACGATGCTCGAGGAGGCCAAACATGGCTTCGAACGCGCTGCTACTTATTATGCCGAAAGAGCCCGAGGACAAGTAGGCCTCATCGTAACGGGCGGAATTGCTCCAAACACTGAAGGATCAGTAGCTCCAGGAGCCGCCAAACTAGACAGCCCCAAAGAAGTAGAAGAACATCGCCTGATCGCGGATGCAGTACACAAAGAGGGCGGAAAAATATGTATGCAAATCCTGCATACGGGTCGTTATGCTTACCACCCAATGGCTGTAGGCCCCTCCCCTATTAAAGCTCCTATTGCGCCATTTCCTCCTAAAGAACTAGATGTTGCTGGTATTGAAAAACAAATTCAGGATTTTGCCAATTGTGCTGCACTGGCTCAAGAAGCTGGCTATGACGGGGTGGAAATTATGGGTTCTGAGGGATACCTGATCAATCAATTTATCGCCAAAAAAACCAATAAACGCACCGACGAGTGGGGTGGTGCTTACGAAAATCGCATTAAATTTCCGATCAATATTGTAAAAAGAGTACGTGAAAGAGTAGGCCCTAATTTTATCATCATTTATCGTTTATCAATGCTGGATTTGGTAGACGAAGGCAGTACTTGGGATGAAGTAGTAATTTTGGCTAAAGAAATAGAAAAAGCTGGTGCTACTATCATCAATACCGGGATTGGCTGGCACGAAGCTCGCGTACCTACCATTGGCACTGTAGTACCTCGTGGCGGTTTTGCCTGGGTTACCAAACGTTTGATGGGTGAAGTAAACATTCCTCTCATTGCTACCAACCGTATCAATACTCCTGAAATTGCTGAGCAAGTATTGCAGGAAGGCTGTTCTGATATGGTATCTATGGCACGTCCATTCCTGGCTGATGCATTTTTTGTACAAAAAGCAATGGATGGCAAGTCTGAGGAAATCAATACTTGTATTGCCTGTAATCAGGCTTGCTTGGATCATACCTTTAGCGGCAAACTCACTTCTTGTTTGGTAAACCCACGCGCTTGTCACGAAACAAAACTTAACTTCATCCCAGCTACTCAAAAGAAAAAAATAGCAGTGGTGGGTGCAGGCCCCGCTGGTTTGGCCAGTGCTACGGTATTGGGAGAACGAGGGCATACGGTGGACATCTTTGAGGCTGAATCCGAAATTGGCGGGCAATTCAATATGGCCAAGGTAATTCCTGGCAAAGAAGAATACGCTGAAACCATCCGCTACTATGATGTGATGATGAAGAAATATGGGGTAAATGTGCACCTTAACCATCGAGTGACTCAAGAAGAACTCATCGCTGGCAATTACGACGAAATTATTATTGCTACTGGAGTCACTCCTCGTAAAGTAACGTTTGAGGGGGCCGACCATCCCAAAGTACTCGATTATGTAGATGTATTGTACCGAAATAAACCAGTTGGTAACAAGGTAGCCATTGTGGGTGCGGGAGGAATTGGTTTTGATATGGCGGAATTTTTAGCCCATAACCCTGAAGAAGCTTCTCCAAGCGTAAATACTGCAGAATATATGAAAGAATGGGGTGTTGACATGGCTTACAGTAAAGGAGGTGCACTCATGAAAGCACAGCCTGCTCCTTCGCCTCGAGAAATTTATTTGCTGAAACGTTCATCAGGCAAACACGGGAAAAACCTGGGCAAGACCACGGGATGGATTCACCGTAGTAGCCTTAAAATGAAGGAAGTAAAAATGATGGGCAATGTGGAATATCAGAAAATTGATGATGAAGGATTCCATATTGTACGGGATGGCAACCCAACCGTTCTGGATGTAGATCATGTAATCATTTGCGCTGGGCAAGAACCTTTACGCGATATGTATGAAGCGCTAAAAGCGAAGGGTTTAAACGTACATTTGATTGGAGGAGCCAATGTGGCAGCTGAACTAGACGCCAAAAAAGCCATTAATGAAGCTTCTTACTTATGTGCTGAGTTATAAAATAATTCATTATTAATAATTGATGCTTAATCAAGAAAACTATCTATAGAAATGAACAAACAAGTCATACTAAAACAACGTCCGGTAGGCATGCCAGATGAGAATACCTGGGAAAATACCCAAAATGATATACCTACTGCTCAAGAAGGTCAATTTGTTGTAAAACAGCATTATATTTCACTAGATCCTGCTATGCGTGGCTGGATGAATGATGCCAAGTCTTATTTACCTCCAGTAGGTATAGGAGAAGTGATGCGGGCCGGATCGGTAGGAGAAGTAATAGAATCTAAACATCCTGATTATCAGGTAGGAGACTTTGTATCTGGCTGGGGTGGCGTGCAACAATACACTGCTACCGATGGACAAAACTGGTATAAAGTAGACCCTAAATTGGCACCTTTGCCTGTTTATATTGGCACTTTGGGTATGCCTGGAATGACCGCTTATTTTGGCATTTTAGAAGTAGGCCAAATTAAAGAAGGTGATGTTGTACTTGTATCGGGTGCTGCTGGAGCAGTAGGAAGCATTGTAGGACAAATTGCTAAAATCAAGGGTTGTACAGTAGTAGGTATTGCTGGTGGCCCAGACAAGTGCAAATATCTTAAAGATGAGCTTGGTTTTGACGCTGCCATAGATTACAAAAGCGAAAATATATATGAAGCCCTCAAGCGAGAATGTCCTAAGGGAATTGACGTATATTTTGATAATGTAGGGGGTGAGATTTTGGATGCGGCTCTAGCCTTTTTGCGCATGAATGGCCGGGTAGCATTGTGTGGTGCTATTTCGCAATACAACAGCACCAGTGGCATTGAAGGCCCTAAAAACTATCTGTCATTATTGATTAACCGCGGCACAATGAAAGGTTTTATTGTGATGGATTATGCCAAAGACTATCAAAAAGCAGCCATGGAAATGGGTATGTGGATGGCACAAGGCAAGCTCAAAACCAAAGAAGATGTTTACGACGGCATCGAGAATTTTAGAGAAACATTCAACCGTTTATTCTCTGGTGAAAAACTGGGTAAATTGGTCTTGAAAGTGATGGAAAATTAATTTTTAATGCTTAAAAAATCAGTTGATCCAATGGTTGTGTGATAAGTTGCACAGCCATTGAACAACATCGCCATAAAACATCTTTATCAAGAAAATAATCTATCTACAATGAACAAACAAGTCATACTTAAACAACGCCCCGTAGGTTTGCCCGATGAATCTACCTGGGAAACCATCCAAAGTGAGATTCCTACCGCACAAGAAGGCCAGGTAGTAGTCAAACAACACTATATCTCACTAGACCCTGCTATGCGTGGCTGGATGAATGAGGGTAAATCATACATTCCGCCAGTACAAATCGGAGCCGTAATGCGGGCGGGTTCTATTGGAGAAGTAATAGAATCCAAGCATCCAACATTTAAAGTAGGAGATGTAATTTCGGGAGCAGGTGGCGTACAACAGTATGCACTTACGGATGGCAAAGATTGGTATAAAGTAGATACCAAGCTAGCTTCTATGCCAGTGTATATTGGTACTTTAGGAATGCCTGGTATGACAGCGTACTTTGGTATTTTGGAAGTAGGTGCCATCAAGGAAGGAGATATTGTACTTGTATCGGGTGCCGCTGGTGCAGTAGGAAGCATTGTAGGACAAATTGCCAAGATCAAAGGTTGTACAGTAATAGGTATTGCTGGTGGTCCCGAAAAATGCCAGTATCTAAAGGATGAGCTGGGTTTTGATGGAGCCATAGATTATAAAAATGAAAACGTACACAAAGCGCTTAAAGAGCTTTGCCCCAAAGGTATAGATGTGTATTTTGATAATGTAGGCGGTGAGATTTTAGACATCGCTCTAGCCAATCTTCGCATGCGTGCTCGTATTGTAGTTTGTGGGGCAATCTCGCAATACAACGATTTGAAAAATATACAAGGACCTAAAAATTACTTAAATTTATTGGTCTATCGTGCTCGTATGGAGGGTTTGGTCGTATTTGATTATGCTAAAGATTATCAAAAAGCAGCCATGGAAATGGGCATGTGGATGGCTCAAGGCAAACTCAAAAGCAAAGAAGACATTTACGAAGGGATTGATAACTTCCGGGAAACTTTCTTGCGTTTATTCAGTGGCGAAAAACTAGGTAAACTAGTATTGAAGGTAAAGGACGACTAAAAAATGATTGGTTGTCAATTTTTGATGATTAATTATTTTGTTATAAATAAGAGTCAGTAGTTTTGTGCTGACTCTTTTCTATGTTAAATACAAGAGCTAAAAACTCCCAAATGTTAATTCAATAACTATGAAACTCCGTTGTACCAACAATAGCCTCCGTCTACGAGTAAGAAAATCAGACCTGGAAATATTACAACAAAAAGGATCAATCTCTGAAAGTTTAACTTTTGGCCCTCAAATTCATTTTCGTTTTTCTCTCAAAATCGCTCAAGATTTAGCCGAAGTGCAAGCTCGTTTTGAAAACAATGAAATGAGTGTATACTTGCCTGTTCAGCAAGCAGAAATTTGGATCAACAGCAATCAGGTGGGCATTCAAACAACCTCTTCTGCTACCCCAGATTCGGAAGCACTAGATATCCTCATAGAAAAAGATTTCCCTTGTGATGATCGCCCGAATGAAGATAAAAATGATACATTTTGGGAACTGGCCAACAAGGAAGGTAAATCAGAGATTTGCTAAAGTTAAAATCCAGATTATCAGGAAATTTAAACCTTCAATCAAAAAAAGTTTCTGTTTCGTTTGATTCTGCTATGCAACTCCCTTCTTTTGCTTTCATTATTACCATTTTTTGCTTAAAATTGTAGAATATACCTACAACATTTTTCATAAAAAAGCCTATCTGGCTTCGCTTAATGAAGGATGTTTTGTAATTTGAATTGATTGGCAAAATCATATATACCACCAATAGATAAAGGTATGGCAGAAAATACCCCCAAAAAACCAACGAAAAGCAAGAAGCAACGCAAGCGTAATAATATAAGTTTGCTCAATACCATCAATCGTTTGGATAATTTGGTAGAAAACGGCTTACCTACCAATTACATCCCCCATTTGATATTTATAGCCATTTTAGGAATTTTCTACATTGGCAATTCTCATTATGCCGAAAACATGATTCGCCAGACCAATAAGCTGGAGTCAGAAGTAGAAAACCTACGTTCAAGTTATACTTCCCGCAAAGTTGAATTTATGTATGCCAGTAAACAATCCGAAATATTGAAGGCTATTGAGCAAAAGGATTTAAAACTCAAAGAAGGCAGCAAAAATCTCTACAAAATAAAGATGAAGAAAAACTCATCGGAGAAATAATACTATTCAACAACGGAGACCAAAAATTAAAGAAGATACACAAGTGAGCATAAAACGGGACATATTAATTCGGGTACAATTGTCATTTTTGGCAGTAATTGTGGTGTCTACGGCCATTGTAGCTAAGATTGCTTTTGTTCAATTTGTAGAACAAGACAAGTGGCAAACCATTGCTAAAGAAAATGCACTGGATCGAAAAATCATCAAAGCCACCAGAGGAGATATTTATGCTGAAAATGATGTATTGTTGGCTACGTCAGTCCCTAGTTTTAAGCTTTCGCTAGACCCAATGATTGCCTCTGATTCTTTGTACAGAAAAGACATCAAGGTACTTTGTGACTCGCTCTCCAATCATTTTCAAGACAAGACTTCAGAAGAATATTATCGCAAAATCAACGATGCTCGTTTGGCCAAACGTCGTTATCTGGTATTAACCAATCGTTTGATCAACTATTACGAACAACAAAGACTTGAAAAATGGCCTATTTTTAAAATGGGTACCAGACGAGGTGGGGTTATCTTTGAAAAAATCGATAAACGCACCTACCCTTTTGGTGAGCTTGCGGAACGTTTAATTGGAAGAATCGACGAAAAAGGTGATGGTATTGTAGGACTGGAAAAAAGTTTTGATGATACCTTAGGAGGCATTAATGGAGATGCCTTGTATCAAAAAATTGCAGGGGGTCATTGGAAGCCCATCCAAACCAATTCTCGAGTACGTCCTGTTGACGGCTTCGATATTTATACCACTATTGACATCAACATGCAAGAGATCGTCAACAAAGAGCTGAGAGATGGACTGGAAAAGTACCAGGCAGATTATGGTTGTGCGGTGGTTATGGATGTAAAGACGGGTTATATCAAAGCAATGGCCAATCTGAACCGTAAGGTGATAGACAGTACCAATACTTCTATTTCTGAAATATACAACTATGCCATTGGAGATTTGGCCAGTGAAGACCCTGGTTCTACTTTCAAAATTGCTTCTGCCCTCGCTCTTTTTAATCATACCGATATCCAAATGAGCGATACAGTTGAGACTGGAAATCGTCGTTTCCGTTATGGGGATGCGGTAATGACCGATGATGGTCCTGGTGGGCGTTTGACAGTACAACAAGCTTTTGAGTACTCTTCCAACATTGGAGTATCCAAACTTATGAATCTTCATTTTAATCAAAATGACCAACAAAGAAATTTACTCATAGATTATTTTAATAACCTTTGGTTGGCTCAACCACTCAATTTTCAGATTGTAGGAGAAGCGCAACCTTTGTTCAAAAGACCTACTGATAATACCTGGAGTGGTACCACCATTCCCTGGATGTCTATTGGGTATGAATCTAAAGTATCTCCTTTGCAAATCCTTACACTTTATAATGCGATTGCCAATAATGGCGTGATGATGAAGCCTCAAATTGTAAAGGAAGTACGCAAAGCCAATCGTAGACTCAAGAAATATTCGCCTACTATTTTAAATCAACAAATAGCCTCTCCCGAAGCTTTACGAAGGGTAAAAACTATTTTAAGAGGCGTAGTACAACGAGGTACGGCTCGCCTGGTTAATAGCCGTGATTATCAAATTGCGGGTAAAACGGGTACTGCACAAAAAAGAGTGGGAAGGGTCTATAGAAAAATCTATAAAACATCTTTTGCAGGCTATTTTCCTGCCGATAACCCCAAGTATAGCTGCATTGTAATGGTCTACAACCCAAAAAGAGGCAAACGATCAGGAGGAACCATTGCAGCTCCGGTATTCCGTAAAATTGCTGATCAATTACACGCCAGAGACGTAGAAATGCGCAAGATTGTTACTTCGGGTACCTTTAATAGAGTAGACATTTCAAACTTCCCAATAAAACATATTGGTCACAAAAAAGACCTGGATGTAATCGCCAAAGAATTGGGAATTGTTACAGTAGATAGCAGTGGCACCATGGATTGGGTAAAGCCCATCCGAAGAAAAGTAGCCGTACAGTGGAAAAAACACCGAATGTCGAGTCGCGGAGTGCCCAATGTAATTGGTATGACACTACGAGACGCTCTGTACATACTCGAAAACCGAAAACTAAAAGTTTCTTTTGCAGGAAGAGGTCGGGTCAAAAGTCAATCTGTTATGCCAGGGGCCAGTATGCCTTCTGATGGGAAAATATTGTTGATTTTAAGATAGCCTTTAGAGTGTTATATGGAACTTGTTTAAGGTTTCTCCAAATAATTTATAACACTCTTCACGATATACTTTGTTGCAAAAATGCTCATTTAGCGCAGCTAAACTCTGCTTTTTGCGCCTCGTCTATCGCAAAAACTGAGAATTTTACTCTTAAAGAAAAAACCTTAAACAAGTTCATGGTTAAATTATTATATTGTTGCACAACACATCGTTTAAAACCAAAACTGTCTTAAAACTACTCAATCATCATGTCCAAAAAGCGTAAACAACAAGAACAAGCCCCACCCCCTAAGAAAAAAAAGAATGGAGCACTCAAATTCTTTCTATTCATTATCGTTGCAGGTGCTATTGGAGGGGGAGCTTACGTTTTCTTGAATGAACAAACCGACCCTTCACTACAACAAGCCATTAATTATTACAATCACCTACAAAACAAAAACTTTGACCAGGCAGTGGCTATGTTTGATCAAAACATGTTCAAGCAATATAGTAAAGAAGAATGGCAGAAAATTCTTCAAGAAAAAAACGAAACCGCTAAGGGTATTGCCGGATACAAAATCAACCTTATTACTCGCTTGAAAGATAGTCAAAATGAGAAAAGAGTAATATATGCCACCGTCCAATACGGAGACTCCACCCGTTACGAGCAAGTGCATTTTCTCAAATCAGGAGAACAGTTCAAGGTGCTGGATTATCTCATGAAAGGAAAAGAAAGCAACGTGGATCGTAATACTGTATTGAACTAAATATTTACTTCTCCTATAGACGGTAAAGGTGTAAGTTTTGGTCCTTTAGCCAGACTTATACTAAAAATCATTCTCTATGAGCAACACCACCTCTCTGAAAGCAAAAAAATCTAAGAAAAATAACTTTGCCCGTTTTATAACTGTCACCTTAATGTTGGTGGGTGGTGCTTTGATAGGCTACCTCATTGGGGGATACCTGAAAGGAAATGGTGCTACTACCTCCTCCTACCCTACTTATTACAAGGTGTTGTTATTTCCTATGATTTTAGGAGTTATTTTTTTCGTATTGGCTATTCATGAACTGGGTCATGTATTTGCGGGAATTAGTGTCGGTTTTGAGTTTCGCATGATTACTGTAGGGCCATTTATGCTCCGTAAAGAATCTACCCAACCCAACAATAAACAGTTACGATTTCGTTGGAATACCCGCCTCAATGCTATGGGAGGTCTGGCGCTTTGTTTACCCAAATCCGACCATAAATTACGGCCAAATTTTATAAAATTTATTGCAGGTGGTCCTTTGGCCAGTTTGCTCCTGGCTGTATTAGCAGCGACTATTTATTGGCTCTTTTATCGCCATAACCAGGCATTTTTTGCTCGTAATTTTTGGCAATTTACTGCGCTAATGTCTGGGATTATTTTTCTCACTACGATCATTCCTATGCGTAGTGGGGGCTTTTTTTCGGACGGAGCTCGCATGCTCAATTTGCTGCGAGGTGGCCCCAAAGCTGAAGTAGATTTAGCGATTTTAACTTCCACAGCTGCCGCCACTTCAGGCGTTCGCCCTCGTGAAATGAATATTGCGCCTTTGCAAAAAATTTTAGTCAATGATTACCAGCACCCTTTTATTCCATATTTGCATTTATATATGTATGCCTATTTGATGGATTGGGATAAGCCTACCGAAGCATTGATTCATTTGAAGAAAACCGTAGAAGAAATTGATAGCATTCCTGCTGGCTACCAAGCTACAGTATGGCTCGAAGTAGCTTTTTACAAAGCCTACTATCAACAAAGCCTATCAGAAGCAGAAGAAGCTTTTAAACAGGCCAAAATCAGTGCAATTATTCCCAAACACTTAATCTATAAAAGCGAGGCGGCTATTGCCTGGCTCAAAGAAGATAAGGAAAAGGCACTCACCAAAGCGCAAGATGCCCTAAACGCCCTTGACCAATCTATGGACGCTGGCGGAGCCATTGCTGAAAAGGAGTGGCTGGAGGAGTTTATAAAGCAAATAGGATAAGATTAAATCTATAGGTATTAAATTTACAAACAATATTCTCTACATCATTTCCCAATCAAAATAAAGCTACTCCAATACTTAGGGTGCAAATAAGGCTCCTGGGCAATGAGCTGGTTTTTGGCAGTGTGGAGTGCCTGGGTGTAGGTTTTGTGCCTAAACAAGATTTGCTGATACAGCAACACCATGAGTTTTTTGGTGTATTGGTCATCGGCTTCCCAAAGCGAAGAAATCACGTTTTTGGCTCCAGCGTGCAAGAAACCACGCGCCAGCGACATTACCCCTTCTCCTGGAGCAAACTTCCCTACACCCGACTCGCAACTGCTAAGCACCACCAATTGGGCTTTTAGCGGCAAATAATAAATACTCTCTGCATACAAATAGGTAGAATCGGGGTTTTGCTGGGGGGCAAAGTGTATTTTGGCCAGTCGTTCTTCTCGCAAATTGGCGGTACTATGACTGGCAATGTGGAGAATATCAAAATCTTTGAGGCGGTTTAGAAACTGTTGCTTGGTAGCTGCTTTGGAGAGGTAGGCTTCTGCATATAAGTTCTTTTGCTTGAAAAAATTAAAAATTGTATTGATTTCCTTTTTGCTTTCAGGCAACAAGCCTTGATTTCCTCGAGTAGTTACCGCCTTGCTTTTGCCCCCACTAAAAGGTGCCATGCCTATAAAACTTTTTGTTTTGGTAGACTTACCTCCCTCCTGACTTTGTAGCCATAAGCTCGCTGAATAGTGATAACTAATTGCGTATTTTTTAATCAAATAAGGTAGATGGGAAAATTTATATTGATTAGTCACTACATTTTGGTCAATCACTGCCCCCAAGGGCACACTCAGCAAAGTAGGATTGGCAATTACCAACTTCGTCTTTCCTTTCAAGAAATTTTCTATGGATTGAAATAAGGTTTTATACACCTCATAACTTTTCGTTACAAATGTTGTGGGGCTTGCCTCATTTTGAATCGCCTCATAGTACCTGTTCAACACTTTGGTAAGCGTGCTTTGCCTGGCCAAAGGCACAATCTGAAAATCAGTCTTAGTTACTACAAATACCCTACTTTGCTCCTCGCCAAAATCATAATTCAGCAATACAGTTTGCCGATCTAGCTTTTGCTGGATTTGCTCAATCGTAGCGGGTTTATTTTGAAAACGTAGCTTATAATATTTAGGGAATTTTTTAGCCAAGATTTCATTTAAAGTTTCTCGTTTTTGAGTAAATACAAATAGAGAGTCTTGGTAGGCCAGTTTTTGGATAGAGTCTTTCTCAATAATTGATTTTCGCTGAAAAAAACTCAATTGCTGCTGTAAGTATAACTCTTGATCAATAATAGAATCAGGAAGATTGGCTTGTAACTTTGCTTTGCGAGCATGTAATGATTTGACTAAAAAGCTGGAATGACTTTTCTCAGCAAAATAAAAGGCTAGTTGTTGATAGTGTAGGTTTTTAGTTTTGGCGTATAGTCGTTGGCAGACTTTCGTAGCGCTAGGGTAGATTTTAGAGATATAATTAGAACTGATAGTAATTTGATCATATTGTTGGTGATTAAGGTTTTGTAAGTGATTTAATAGACTATCACAACTTTGATAATTGTACAAGGAAGATTTTAAATCTTTTAATTGATGTGATAATAGTTGGAATGCTTTCGCCTTAGCACTCAATAAGCGTATATAATGTAGTGAATGATTAGAATCATTGTATTTTGTTTGATGATATATATTTACACTATCCTGAAAATCATCTATCAAATAATAAAGTCCTCTTTGAAATTGATCCAATGCATTTTTGTACTTCCCCCACCGTAAATACACATTTCCAATATCACAATAAACATCTCCTATATTCAAATGTTTACCTGGATATCTTTTCTTAGCCACAGTAAGGGCTTGTCTGAAATGAATCAATGCTTTCTGATTTTTACCTTGATTTAAGTAGACCTGTCCTAAGTTTCTATATATTCCTTCTGTTCTATTACCATAAGAGTATCTTTTTCTAAAATATTCTAATGCAAGATTATTTTCCCCTTGACGAAGATAAAAAACGCCCATTTGATGTATAAATACCTGAAATCGTTTATCACCAGGCTTATATATCTTTTGTAGTTGTTTATAATAGCTTTCATAGCATCTTTTTGCCTTCGCAATTTTTTTTTGCCTTGAATATAAATTCCCTAATTCACCCCATACACGCGCAACCCATAAATTGTTTTTTTCTTTCAGAATATTAATAGCCTTCCTATAATAAGTTGTCGCATTTGTATTGTATATAAGCAAACTCGAGTAATAATCACCTAGTCGTCTATATGTCATACCAACTTTAACGTGGTTATTACCTAGTTTTCTTTTGTAAATCTGTAATGCTTTATTATGTAAATAGAATACTCTCTGAGTCTTTATTTTTAGATAATACAACAATACACCTTCATAATTTAAACAATCCGCATATCTTACCTCACAGACTGCCTGTTGGAATAATTTTCCAGAATCCCGAAACTTTGTTATTGCTTGATACATCTTACTTTTAATAACGAGTCTTTCTCCTTCTTCCCACAACTTATGCGCCTCCAAAGTATCTACTTTCACTTGGGCAAAACTAGTATGAGTAGCTAGTGTAACAATAAACAGTACTGAGATAAAGAATTTCATATGCCTGATTTATAAGATTTTAGCGTCCGATCAAAATAAAGTTGCTCCAGTATTTGGGGTGCAAATAAGGTTCCTGGGCAATGAGCTGGTTTTTGGCGGTGTGGAGTGCCTGAGTGTAAGTTTTGTGCCTAAACAAGATTTGCTGGTACAACAACACCATGAGTTTTTTGGTATATTGATCATCAGCTTCCCAAAGCGAGGAAATCACATTCTTGGCTCCAGCGTGCAAAAAACCACGCGCCAGCGACATTACCCCTTCTCCTGGAGCAAACTTCCCTACCCCCGACTCGCAACTGCTGAGTACTACCAATTGAGCCTTCAGGGGCAAATAATAAATACTCTCCGCATACAAATAGGTAGAATCGGGGTGTTGCTGGGGAGCAAAGTGTATTTTAGCCAAACGTTCCTCTCGCAAATTGGCAGTACTATGGCTGGCAATGTGGAGAATGTGCTCAATGTTGTCACTTTCTGGCATATCCAGCAAGCTTTCTCTAAACTGACGCAGGGTAGCATTGTCCGAAAGGTAAGTATAGGCTGATTGCCGCTGAGTTTTAAACAAACGAGCAATAGAAGAAATCTCTCGTCCACTTTGGGGCAATTGACCAAAGCCATTGGTAGCAGCAGCAGAAGCACTCTTTTTCAAGAGGTTGAATGGAGCAAACCCATAAAATTTCAATGAATGGTTTTGGGTTTGATTCTGATATCCTTTTTGTCCCAGCCACCACAAACTCACCGAATAATGATAGTGCAACTGAAAACGGCGATTCAAGTAAGTCAATAAACTAAACTTGCCCTGCTGCACTACCCATTGAGGAGGCTTTCGGGTCACTAAAGCTTCTAGCGGAATACTCAATAAGGTGGGATCGGTAATGATCAGCTCGTTTTGTCGTCCCAAATAAGGCATTAAGGGTTGTACCAACAACTGATATAACTTGTGGCTTGCCTGAGTAAACAAGCCCAAGGGGCTTTCATTTTGAATTTCATTATAAAACTGATTAATCTGCTGAATCAAACGCTCCGTGCTACCCAGCGGGACTAAATGCACTTGATTGGCGGTAATCACAAAGGCATAGCTTTGTTTCTGATGCAAAGTATAGGCAATTACTGCGGTTTTGGAATACAAACGATATTGCACTTGCTGCAAAGTAACCAAACTCGCCTGACTACGCAATGCGTGTAAACGGGGGTATTGCTGTTGTAGTGAATCTGACCAATGTTTGTAGGCTTGCTTAAGTTGAAACAGTTGGTTGCGATACCCTTGGGCCTGCGCTCCCTGGGAGCGTTGAGCCAGCTTTTGCTCGAAAAAGGCAATTTGTTGCTTGTAATTCAAATCAGTTTGGCGAATCGTATCCGCCAATAGATTTTTGCGTTGGTTTTCCAGCTGAGTCATCGATTTACGCAGTACCTGGGCTTTGCTCTTTTCAGAAAAGTAGAAGGCTTCTTCCAAAAACTTTCGATACAGCGAACGATTCCCTTTATAAGACAGGGCAATTTGCGCAGCAATGCTAAAGGCCAGTTCATACATATTCTGGTTCCGTTTTTCGGCCAGCAATTGATCCAGGCGATATTGTTGGTCATACTGCATACGATCAGTCAAACGATCGCATAACCGCAAGGTCTCTAAGGCCAGTAGCAGTTTTTGGCTGTCATCCTTTTCTTTGGCCAGGAAGTACAAACATTCCGCCTTGAAGTACAGCGCATCCCGGAAAAACTTCCGGTCAAAGTAAAAATCCAGCGAAGGGTTCGTTAAACGGGTAGTATCGGTAAAGTTATATACATTAGATACCAAACTCTTTTGAAACCAACTGAGGGCTTCCTGATAGTTTTTTTGGTACACATAAGCCAATCCAGTATACACATAGTTTTCCGCCAGTAAAGGGTCATCTTTTCCGTAGAGTTTAAATTGGATATTACGCGCTCTTTGAAAGTACCGAATCGCCCGATAATAATTCTTTTGGGGTTGCGTAATCAATACATTGCCCAATTTGAGATAACCTTGGGCAATACGAGGGTGCAATTGTCCATATATTTTTTCATAAATGCGTAAAGCTTTTTGGTGGTGTAGTCTTGCCTTACTGTAGCGATTAATCTTGAAATAGCACTCACCCAAATTGCTCAAAACTGCGGCAATATCGGGGTGAGCAATCTTATGGATTTGCTGATATAGTTTCAATGCTTTCTCAAATTGAATCAAGGCATCTAAAAATCGCCCTTGTTGCTCAAAAGCCTGCCCCATACTATTGAGATTGTCTGCCTTGTACACATGCAAACGCGGAAGTTTTTTCTGGTAAATGTCATTGGCCTTGTAATAGTAGTCCAATGCTTGACTATAAGCTCGTTTTTGGTGAAATACATTCCCTAAATTATGATACCCTAACCCTACTCTTGTAGCATCTTCACCTTTCAGTTTTTTCTCAATATCAATGGCTTTATTCAGGTATTTTTCGGCCTGGTAGTAGCGGTTGACTATTCGGGAGATTATGCCCAGGTTATTGTAGGTTTTGGCCAACAAGGGATGTACTGCATCTAAACCTAATCTCTTTTTCTGAATGATGAGGGCATTTTGATAATTCACGATGGCTTCCACCCTTCTGCCATTCATCTCTTCTACCACTCCCAAATGGTTGAGCGCTACTGAGGCAACCAAATGTTGTGGCCCCAGATATCTTTCACTCAAGTCTAATACTTTTTCGGCCAAACCACGAGCTTCTTTGAGTTTGCCTAGTCGCCACCAACACTCGGTCATCTGGTTTTTACAATGTAGATTTTTTTGCCATCGCAATGCTTTTTCGTATAAACCAGAAGCCTGATTCCAAAACACGATTGCATCTACATATTGATTATGCTTCATCAAAGAATCGGCTTTAAGCACATAACGATGGGCTTTGATGGTATCTATAGGAGTTGCCTGAATAGTATGCATACTCAAGACAAATACCATCAAGGAAAGTAAAGCAAAAGGAGAGATTATATGGCGTATTTTTTTAATCACTTTCATTGCGACCAAAGGTAAACTTGTTCTTTGTAAATATAAACTGGGATTTAGGCAGGAAGGTTCTTACTCCCAGGCATCATACACTATGTATGCTAAAACCATCCCTCTTAAAGTCCAGGCAATGGTTCTTACCCAATTGATGTTGGTAAGTTTTTGGGTAATGTCTGTATTCAACCCACTATCAGCCAATTGATTATGCAAGGGAATGGCTATAAAAAACGTAACTCCCCATACCACCAGCACTAATCCAAAAAGGAATATATTCAAAATCATATCTACCTGAGAAGGGCGCATGATCAACAAACCTGCTGATAGCAGCAATTCTATCACCATCGGTAGGGCTACTACCCAGAAAATGTTTCCTACATGAAGTTGGTGATACTCAGGGAAATTTTTGGCTCCAACTTTATCAAATCCAGGGTATTGTACCACTTGAATAAGCCAAACCAATCCAATTAAATAAAAAGTAATCAGTAGGTTAGAAAAGAGCAATAATTTAGCATTCATGATGTCTGTTCAGCAAGCTTTAAAAACTGGGCGTGCAACTCCAAGACTTGTGGTATTACCAAATGTTGATCATCATTTTGCACCACAAAATCGGCACGTTTTATCTTTTCTTCTTCCGCAAGTTGTTTGCCAAATATTGCCTTAATCTGGTCTTCTGAACGATGAGGGTCTCGTTTTAAAATACGCTGAATACGTACTTCTTCAGGGGCAAAAACCGTGATGATTTTATCAAGCGCCAGAAAGCTTCCTGATTCAAACATGAGGGCAGCTTCTTTCAGCAAATAAGGGGCATTTGAATTTTGATGTGTCCAATCCACAAAGTCTTGTCCTACTCGAGGATGAATCAACCGATTTAAAACCTTGACCCGATTGCCATCATTGAAGACTTGCTTTGCCATATAAGCACGATTGTAGTTTCCTTGAGCATCATAAGCCTCTGCTCCAAACTCGGCAATCAGTTCTTTACGCAAATCTGGGTGATGGTTAACTATCCACTTGGCTCGGCTATCTGCATCATACACAGGTATACCCAAAGTTTGGAAAATCCGGCAAATGATACTTTTGCCTGAACCAATACCCCCAGTAATTCCTATTTTAAGGTTTTTTGTTTTCAAGGTTGGTCAATTTTACTTTATCAGGTAATAATTGATAATTTTCAATAAAGCCCGGCTTTTTCAGGGTGAGTTTTAGCGTAGAATCAGTAGGGTTAAGTTTATTGAAATCTGCAAATACCGCAAAGCTTTTCAGTCTTACTTTGCCTAAATCGGCTTCCTTAAATTTAAAAGTGAGTGTGGTTTGTGGCTGGGACAAAGCAAGTTTTGGAGCTTCAGGGAACCCTCTCTTTTGCACAGGTAAACGCATTGTCTTGGTGATATATTTTGCTACTTCAAAACTTACCTGAGCGTTGGTCTTATCCTGAACAATGAGTTTTGCTTGTTTTTCGGGCAACGAAATAGGCACTTTACTATCATATTTACCGCTGATGTTTTTTTCGGGCAAATCTAAAACAAAAGGATCGGCCAAGCTTTTAATCATTTTTTCTGGCCCATCAAATACCACATATTTAGGATCTATAGTTACTTCTCCTTCAATCTGGTAGTTTTCGGCCAAGGCTCGTTCGTGATAAATGCTCAAAGGTAAGGTACGACGAATACGACGATCAAAGGTGAGATGCAAGGTATCGGCTACAATTGCCTGTAGCTCTACTCCTTCCAGGGATTTACGCAATTTCGCTTGATTTTGAGCCGATGCGGGTAATATAAATGTTTCACCTCCTTTGGCATAATCTACATAACTGCGTAGTAGATTGTCAATATTATATTTTACAGCATTACCAGATAATCCGAAGTACTTGGAAAGCACCTGCCAGCCAGTACCTTTAATCAAAACCCTGATTTCTTCGGGAAGAGGGGTGGTGGGAATAAAGAGCGAATCATTGTATTGAAACTCAATCGGGTAACTTACTTCTATTGACTGCTCTTTGTTAAGTTCTAAAGTAAACCAAAGCAGGGTCGATAGAAACAAACAAACCACGATTACCTTTACATTACTGTTGCGAAAAAGTAAAAGTATTTGAATAAGTCTATTGATCATGCTTTGGAATAATAAAAATATTGAATCTTTATTTTGTTTCGCCAGTTAGCTTTCGGGTGGCATCTACTGATACCGAATTAATATCAAATTTCAATTTCATTGGCTTACCCTCTCCTACTTCTAAGGTTAAGGTGTCGCCTTCTACGTGAGCAATGGTTCCGTGTAATCCACCAATGGTAATTACCTTATCTCCCTTCTTGAGTCCTTCTCTAAATTTTGACTGCGCTTTCTGCTTTTTTTGCTGAGGACGAATCATGAAAAAATAAAACACGATCAAAATTCCAAAGATCAAAAAAAGTTGGCTCATCATTCCCCCGCCACCGGGTTGTCCCTGCAAAAAAATCGTTTCTAACAACAACATCTTCTTTGTTTTAATTTATAGCTAAAATAATACCTCCCCTGACAGCTAAGACTCGTCAAGGGAGGATTCTAAAAAATTCTTGACTATTGCTTCAACGGTCCCTGCATTTTAGAAGTAGAGCTTACTTTTGCTTTAATCTGCAAAGTTTGTACCCCTTCCTGAGTATTGGTAGTTAGCGTAACCGTTTTTGTTTGCATTCCACTACGTCCCTGGCTATTGAACTGTACCTTGATCTCACCTTCTTTACCAGGACCAATTGGCTCACGTGGCCAATCAGGAACAGTACATCCGCAAGAACCACGGGCATCTTTGATAATCAATGGTACTTTACCAGTGTTGGTAAATTTAAACACATGCTTGGCCAAAGTTCCCTCCGAGATTTCACCGAAATCATGATTGGTTTTCTCAAATTTAATTTGC
The DNA here is from genome assembly GCA_001890965.1 of marine bacterium AO1-C. Classification (GTDB taxonomy): domain Bacteria; phylum Bacteroidota; class Bacteroidia; order Cytophagales; family Microscillaceae; genus Microscilla. The sequence goes on from MLAY01000015.1 coordinate 190,754, forward strand.
GCAACTGCCTCAGTATCGTTACTTTTTTCGGTAGAAGTCACATTTTCCTCTACTACTTTATTACCATCTGTAGTAGAAGTTTTTACTGATGGTGTATTGTTATCAGTTTTGGCACTGGCTGTGTTCTCAGTACCAGTAGCAGTTTCGTTCGTACCTTCTTTAGATTTATTGTCGCAAGCTGCAAAGATCCACAGCATAGCCACTACTAACAAAATATTTTTTTTCATTCGTGTATACAATTTTAAGTTTATAAGAATATGTTTATAAACGGTCAATGACGTGTTGAGCAAACTCCATTGTGCTGGCTTTGCCTCCTAAGTCTCCCGTACAAAGTTCTTTGTGTTTCAAGGTTTCGTTGAGGGCATTGGTAATTTTTAAACCTGATTCAACGGCCTCGAGATATTCGAGCATTAACAATCCTGAACGCAAAATAGCCGTAGGATTCGCCCAACCTTTTCCGGCAATGTCAGGAGCTGTTCCGTGTACCGCTTCAAAAACGGCCACATCTTCGCCAATATTGGCACCAGCTACTACCCCTAAGCCACCTACCAAACCCGCACAAAGGTCAGACAATACATCTCCAAACAGATTTGAGGTAACAATTACATCAAATTGTTCGGGACGAATGACCAATTGCATGGCCATATTATCAATGATCTTATCGTCAAATTCAATCTCAGGATATTTTTCAGCGGTAGCTTTACCTGCATCCAGCATCAACCTTCCTGATTCTTTCAAAATATTGGCTTTGTGTACCAAAGTCACTTTTTTACGTCCCATTCTGTGGGCATATTCAAAAGCCGCCTCAACAATTCTTTGTGATCCTTTGGCGGTAACTCTGCTCAATGAGTCCGCAATTTGCAAGCGCTCATCGTACACATTCAATCCTGAATATAAGCCTTCAGTATTTTCTCTGAAGATTACCAAATCTACATTGTCAAATCGAGTTTGAATCCCTTCTGTAGTCTTACAAGGACGTACATTGGCATACAAATCAAACATTTGACGCAACTGTACATTTACACTTCTAAACCCTTCTCCAATGGGGGTTTCCAAGGGACCTTTAAGCGCTACTTTATTCGCTCGTATCGAGTCGGTCAACGCATCAGGAATAAGTACTCCCTCAGAAGCCAGCGTAGTCTTTCCCATTTGTTGGATATCCCATTCTATAGGCGCATTGGCCGCAGCAAAAATCGCTTGTACTGCTTCCATTATTTCGGGGCCAATACCATCTCCTTCAATGAGTGTAACTTTTGTCATGACAATGCCGATTGGAAAACCTTAGTTTTTTCTAATTTGTTTGGTTAACTCCTCAAACTCTTTGTTTAAGTCTTTTACTCGGGCTTCCAAGTCTCCTACTACCTGCTCTCCTCTTTCTTTAGCCTCATTGGTGATTTCTTCTTTACCTTGCACCAAATCTTCAGATAGTTGGGTAATCTTATCTTTCAATTTTGAAAGACGATAAGTAAGTTTGTCTCTTGTTTTGCTTCCCTCTTCGGGTGCATATAATATACCCACCGCAGCACCTACGGCAGTTCCTGCCAAAAAAGCAGTAATTGAGCTTGCTAATTTATTCATATACTTATAAGTAATTTTCTAGTGTATAATTACTGGTTATTGCTTAGTGATTAAAGTATTTTTATAACTACATGGCTGTATAACCATTACAAATCAAAACTGGTTCGCGAGTGCTACTCTATTCAATAGACCTCGTCTATTTATTGTCCATCAAGCCTCTTCCACTCTTTTTGATATCGCCTCTTGCTACCAAATCCTGGGCTATAGAATCCAACAACCCATTTACAAACTTTTTACTTTTGGGCGTACTATAGGTTTTGGCAAGCTCTATATATTCGTTGATGGTAACTTTCACTGGAATGCTATAAAAATTGATCATTTCACAGATGGCCATTTTTAAGATTACCTTGTCCATCAAAGCCAAACGCTCTATATCCCAGTTTTTAGTTTTTCCAGCAATAATATCTTCATGCTTTTGGTTGCCTTCTACATTGTACTTGTACAAGTGCTTATAGAAAACGACATCTTCATCCCAGTTTTTAGAAAGTGGAGACAATTCAAAAGCTTTGTTTAATTTAGGCTCGTTCTGCTCTACTTCCTCACCTTCTATCTCCTCTTTTTCTGCATCACCTAAGATAGATTTAATGGTTTTGCTAGCCATACTTTGTACAACCTTGCGGTTTTCAGACCAGCTCAAATCTAACTCCTCAAAGTAAGCATTAGATATTTCGTGTTTAAAGATAATATTTTTCAGAATATGATTAGTGATTTTTTTATCGTCTTCGGGATTATTTTCGGCCAGTTTCTGATAATTGATGTACTCTTCATCCTCTCTAATCACTTTGCGGTACAACTCTTTAGCCAACGTTTGCAACGATTCTGTCACAATTTTATTTTGATCCAGCTTATGTTGCAATGTCTCGCTTTCTTTCAAGGCCAGACACACTACATTACGGCTAAGTTTGTAATCAGCTTCAAATATTGGTTTCTTGAGTAAGTTACTTGCTTGTGCCAGGCGATCTCCATTAACCAAATCAATCAACTCGGTTAAAATTGCCAGACTTCTTAAATAACTATCATAAATAGTTTGAGATTGTGACAACAAACGTTTGTGAAGATCAGAAATATCGTCACGTAGTTTGTTGTGATAAATATTGATTGCCTCTACCAAAGTACTTTTAGAGGTAATAGACACTACGATCGTAATTGGAGGCTGACTTTGCTGATAAACCTCTTTGAAAGTCTCTACTACTAGTTTTTTCTCGCCTTCAAGTTCTTCTTTATCAGCAGCGTACGATACCTTTACTTTTTCAAGCAATAGCGCATACTGTTGCTCTTCCAGTTCTTCTTTATTATCACTATTCCAATAAGATTCCAATGTATTTCGCGCCAACTCTCTTACCTTCTCGGGTAGTTTTTTACCTATAGAGACACTTTCAGGCTTTTTAAGGCGATTTTTCTCAAATAGCCACCCTACTTGCTTTTCGTCTTCGGCAAGTTGACTAAAACGGGCATCAAATTGTTTGTCAATGAAATCTAAAGAAAGGAGATAGTTGGCATTGCGGGCATGCTCGAGGGCATACAAACCCTGCATTACTTTGATTCGTAGATATCTTCTATTTAACATTTTGGTGAATTTCTCAGAATTGGAATTAGCTTGTCTCTAGTTCAAAATACGTAATTACTTGATACAAAGACAAGCTAACTAAGCACCAGTTCAGTTGGAATTAAAACTTTAAGTTAAGAAGTCCTATCGACTTTCTTGATTGAAAGCCGATAAAAGGTGCTTCATATAACTAAAACGTGGTCTTCAAACGTCCCATATCTTCAATACGCTTAAGGGCAATGCGAATCGCAGCTTCATGGGTATTAATATTTTCTTCGTCGGCTTTCTTCAACAACTCTGCAGTCGTATCATAAATTTTCTCGGTGTGGGCAAAGGCACGCTCACGATTATAATTTTTGATAATTTCGTAATACACGTTGATGATTCCACCAGAATTGATCAAGAAATCGGGAGCGTAAATGATATTTTTTTGCTTGCAGGCATCTGCGTGAATATTTTCATCTTTTAATTGATTATTCGCTGCTCCCGCAATGATGTCGCATTTCAAACGTCCTAAGGTGTCATCGTTTACTGTGGCACCCAAAGCACATGGCGCATAAATATCTACATCAAGATCGTAAATTTTGTCTTTGTCTACTACAGTAGCACCAAACTTATCTGACACAGCCTTTAGGTTATCTTCATTGATATCGGCTACAAACACTTGGGCATTTTCTTTGGTCAATTGCTCTACCAAATACGCTCCTACGTGTCCAACACCTTGTACCGATACTTTCTTACCTTCTAAACTATCAGAACCGTAGGCTTTTTTAGCGCTGGCTTTCATACCCAGGTATACACCATAGGCAGTTACAGGTGAAGGATCTCCTCCTCCGCCCATGCTTTCGGGCAAACCAGACACGTAGTCAGTTTCCATTGACACATATTCCATATCAGCAGGTCCTATTCCTACGTCTTCTGCAGTGATGTACTTACCTGATAGGCTGTTTACATATTTTCCAAATGAACGGAAAAGTGCTTCAGATTTATCGGTACGTGAGTTACCAATAATTATCGCTTTTCCCCCACCGAGGTTAATACCTGCTACTGAGTTTTTGAGCGTCATACCACGCGAAAGTCTCAACACGTCGTTTAATGCCTCTGCTTCGTTTTTGTACATCCACATTCGAGTACCACCGGCTGCGGGTCCCAATACTGTATTGTGTACGGCAATGATGGCCTTCAGGCCAGTTGCTTTATCGTAGCAAAAAACTACCTGCTCGTGTTCACTTTTCATTACCTGCCCAAAGACTGAGCCTTCCTGAAATGTTGCTTCGCTCATAATATGACAATTATAAAATCGTGTGACAATGTTTATTATAGTTGGATACAAAATTAGTGTTTTTACAGCATCTTTCAACCATCCGAAGGGCGGTTGTAGGCTTTTAGGGCCTGAATATCTTGCCTTTAGGGCTATTTTGGGCAGGCTTTCATGAGAAGCATTTATGTAATATCACCAAATTTTAATTTACCAACATCTACATATAGTTATATAAAAAGGCGAAAAAGTAGTATTTACTAATAACTAGTTTGGAAGGAAAAAATCTTGAAATTTTTCAAAAAAATAATTTCGAAAAACTGCATTTAGGGTAAAAAACACTGTTCAATTTATATGAACCATTCGTTTGGTAATAGGGTTATACAGTAAGTCTCTAAAAATTTACTTCGTAATATCAGAATATAAGTCTATTTTTGAGTTTGCTTATCAGGACTATTGCATTCAACAAAAGTTAAGACACACCATTTTTTCTTTGTAGGAAAACTATTCAAATGAAAGAATTAAGTTATTTAAATAAATACCTACTCAAATATAAATTCCATTTACTGCTAGGTACAGTATTCATCATTATCACCAATTTTTTCGGCCTTCTTCCAGCCCAAATTGTAAGACATGCTTTCGACCTTATCAAAGAATCGATCGATTTGTATATGCTTTATGCTGGATTTGGTGCCCAGGCTAAAATGTACAGTATGTTTGCTTCTACTGTACTATTATATGGGCTGTTGATCTTGATGATGGTATTAATCCGGGGATTCTTCTTATTTCTGGTTCGCCAAACCATTATTGTGATGTCTCGCCGAATAGAGTATGATCTAAAAAACGAGATTTACGAGCACTATCAAACCCTTCCATTGAGCTTTTACCGGAAAAATAACACTGGTGATCTAATGGCCAGAATTTCGGAGGATGTAAGCCAGGTACGTATGTATTTAGGCCCAGGTATTATGTATGGCATCAACCTTATTGCCTTATTCATTATGGTGATCACCTATATGTTTATGGTAGATGCTAAACTGGCATTATTTACATTGTTGCCTCTCCCTTTTCTTTCCATTAGCATATATTATGTAAACAATATTATTAATCGTCGCTCTGAAGACATTCAGAAAAGCTTGTCTGGGTTGTCTACTTTTGTGCAAGAAGCATTTTCGGGTATTCGGGTATTGAAAGCCTTTGTACGAGAAAAAGCCTCCGTAAAAAACTTTGATGAGGCTAGTGAAGACTATCGTCAGAAAAGCTTAAAACTGGCGATGATACAAGCTTTATTCTTTCCGCTTATCATTGCCTTGATTGGCTTAAGTAGCATTTTGGTAGTTTATATTGGAGGTATTGAGGTAATGAACGGCTCAATTACCGCAGGTAATGTGGCAGAATTTATTATGTATGTTAACATGCTTACCTGGCCTGTAGCTGCGCTTGGATGGATCACTAGTATTATTCAAAGGGCCGCGGCTTCTCAAAAACGAATCAACGAGTTTTTGAATACCAAAACAGATATTGTATCTGAGAAAAATCTGGAACTCGATATCACAGGACAAATCTCCTTTAAAAATGTAAACTTTGTGTATCCAGACTCAGGGGTACACGCACTCAAAGATTTTAATTTTGAAATCAAAAGTGGAGAAACTTTGGCTATCCTTGGAACTACCGGGTCGGGTAAAAGTACAGTGGCTTCGCTCGTAACGCGTATGTATGATGCCAGCCAGGGAGAAGTACTGATTGATGGACATAACATCAAGGATTTTAATATACCTAAGCTACGTCAACAAATTGGGTATGTGCCTCAAGACGTATTTTTGTTTTCAGATTCTGTTCGGGATAATATTACCTTTGGTACCAGTGGTTTGACCGACGAACAAGTAGTACAAGCCGCTAAAGATGCTGATTTGCATCATAATATTATGGACTTTAAAGACCAATACAAAACCCGTATTGGAGAACGAGGCATTACCTTATCGGGAGGGCAAAAACAGCGCTTGTCTATTGCCCGTGCGATCATCAGAGAGCCTAAGATTTTGATTTTGGATGATAGTTTATCTGCAGTAGATACCAAAACTGAAAATGCAATTCTCAATAGCCTGAAGCGCATCATGAAAGATCGTACTTCTATCATTATTTCTCACCGGGTATCTTCCGCAAAACTGGCTAATAAGATATTGGTGCTGGACGATGGTGTAGTGGTAGAACAAGGCAATCATGAAGATTTGCTCAAGCAAGGAGGCGTTTATAAAGAACTATATGACAAGCAATTACAAACAGAAGAAGAAGTAAAAGATAAGTAATTGTGCCTCAAAAATATGTAAGTATTGATAAATATGTAGGGTGGCTTCAGGAAGGAAAATCTTTTACTGATATCAGGGCTGATATGAAAGCTCAAGGTTGTTCGGAAGAGCATATAAATCTAATGGTTACCCGCATCAATCAAAAGGCAATTCGTATTGATGAGAAAGAAGTCAAAGAAGGAAGTAGTCTTAATTGGGCATTTTGGTCAGGTATTCTCTTAATCACTGGTAGTAGTTATATTTTAGTATTTCAACAAGAATGGAATGTTGATGCTCTCAGAATATTATATGTGGGCATAGTTATATGGGGTAGAGGATTGTACAAGTATTATAAAGACTTGCGAAAGTAAGCCTGAAATAGTCAATCCTTAAACTCTATCATTTTATAAATAATATCAGACTTGAGGTTGTATACATTATAAAACGCTTGTATCTGGATGTTACCTCGAATTACTCGTTTATACTTTTCAAATAACTGATTGCTCATTTCTCCTTGGGCAAGGTGCTTTTCTTCCTGCTCAGCAAAATGTATCGAAACAATTTCTTTTGTCTTAAGATCAATCCCTATCAAAATAGAGCCGTTTAAAAAATCAAAAGCCTGAGAATATTCTTTGGAAGTGAAGTATCGCTTACGAACGGCTTTTTCAGCAATAAACCGCTTGGTTTCTGCCGTAAATTGCACTACATAGCCATCAAAACCGCCTTTATAGTTCAAGTATTTTGAATGTACCCTGCGTGGTTCTAAGTCGAGTTCTTTTACATTGAAGCTATGCCAATTCAACGCGGGCGAAATAAAAGGTTGTAAACAAGTTTTGTGAAATTGATGCCCATCTATGGCTACATCATAGCTATTATACTCTACTTTAAAACGTCTGTCCATGCCAAATGCTACCGAAGTACCATCCTCAAAAAATATCTCGGTAATGATATACTCCCCAATCATTCCTCTTCTTTTCTTTCGTTTGATAGTAGTTGGCACCAACTGAAGCATACGCTCAAAAGGCTTGAAGTTAGCAGGCTGATTCAGCGTATATTGCGTACAAGAGCCTGGTCTTTTGAGATTTTTTTCGCGTGTAGCTACTGAAAATACTATCCGTTTATCAATGACAAAAATGTCAATGGCTTTAATTTTATTAGCAGCCAACAAAGGAATAGAAATACTGAAAAAGACCACAAAAAGACATAAATTCTTCATAAAACAAATTGCTTTGAATAACGACGCGTATCAATTATTAAAGTCAAGCATTCGGTAAATTATATCTGCTTTAAGCTTATGAGGGTTTTTAATGGTCAGAATTCGTAAGCGATAGGTTAAAACTTGTAAATATTTCTTATATACCGTTTCATTCATTCCACCACGAATATTATCCTCAAAATTCATCGGAAAGTATGTAGAAACTACTCGCCTGTTTTTTACTTCAATTCCTATGATAACAAACTTATTGAGAGACTCAGTAGCTAATGGACTCACATCGCCCACAAAGTAATTGGGCTTTCCTTTTTCTAAGAGCTTTTGTATTGCCGGAGGATACACTACCTCATAGCCATCTTTTTCTTCGTCTAATCGATATTTAGCTTGCTTTTGCGTATTGTATTTACCGTGCCAGTTTAATGTAGGGGAAATATATGATTTTAGGTATTTTTCTAATATTGCCTTCGCATCTAGTGAGGTATCGTAACCATTGACAAATACTACATTATTTCTCCCAAAACCACAGGTCAATGTGTCTCCTTTGTGATTCGTGAACTCCAAAAAGACATAGCCCCCTCCCGATTTAAAAGGTACTCTCTTTTTCTTTTTCAAATCCATTGGCATTTGTTTCAACAATCCACCGAACAACACTACCTTTTGAGGATCTTTGATGGTGTATTTAATATGTCTGCCAACTTCCTTTAAGTCACGCTCATATTGATAAGTACTAAAATAAGTGTTTTTGTTAATAGTATAAATGTGTAATTGGTCGTAAGAGGTTTGCGCCTTACTACTCATGATTACAGGAATGCAGCACAACATTAAAAAGAGTCTTTTCATAGATGAAGGATTAGTTTGAGAATTCAAGTGCTCTGTAGATAATATCTGCTTTTAGTTGATACGGATTTTCTATTTGCTTTACATTAATACGCCTAAAAACAAATGCTTTATACTTCTTCAAAAGTTGGATGTTCATTCCTCCATTATCTAATCTTTTCAGGTTAGAAGGAAATTGTATCGAAACAATTTTTTTGGTATTTACATCGATGCCCACCCACAAATCTCCATTCTCGGGAATAAAGATTTGGTCAAATTCATCTTGGGTAAAATACTGTGTTTGTTCAATATAATCTAATGAAGGTAGTTTTTGAGAAAAATATACCCTAAACCCATCAAAAGGCAGGTGAAAATCAGTATTTGTTACTGGTACTTTTTCAGGTGTTTTTACCATAGGCAAGTACCAGTGGAATGTAGGGGAAATATAAGGCTTGATACATTGAGTAATAAATGCTTCACCCGATAAGGAGGTGCTTCTTCCATTAAAGCTCAATTTTTTATTCGAGTTTACCCCAAAAGATACAGAAGAACCATCATCAAAATATAATTCTGCCAGAATATATACTGCTATATGTTCTCTTCTTTTTTGCTTTTTCAACTCTTCAGGAACACTTCTCAAGAAAAACTCAAAGTCAGCAATTCGTGATTGATTTACAATAGAGTATTTGACATAATAAGCAGGTTGTTTGAGTTTTTTTTCTCTTAGAGGGGCAGCAAACTTTATTTGTTTATCAACTACGTAAATGTCCACTCTTCGCAGTTTTTGGAATGCAAAATTGTGTTGAAAGCTTAAACACGCCAAAGTCAATATTGTAAAAAAACAGCTACTACTTACCTTCTTTGCCATATTTATCTTCAAAATCTTAGTTTCTTGAGTTAAGCATGTTCCTTAGAAACAGGTAGAGCTTTGTGTTATCAAGAAAATCGTTTGATTACTTCATTTATAAAAACAAAAAAGCTTGCTACACACATCTGGTAACAAGCTTTTCAGGTAAAATATTCAGAAATATATAAAGTCTTATTGATCGGGCAATACAAAGTTGAGTATTAAGTAAATAGGAATAGTAGCGCCGGTAGTAAGGAAAGTACCTGCTACAAATCCGATACGAACTAATGTAGGATCTATCCCGAAATAGTCAGCAATACCACCGCATACTCCAAAAATCTTTTTATCCAATAAAGATTTCTTTAGCTTGCGAGTAGTCGCCAATTGGGTTCCTTTGGTATCAAATATTTTAGGCTCATAAGCACCTGCATACTCGTTTTGTACTTTATTGCTGCGGGTATTACGCGACGATACAAAACGGTTGGTGTTTAGCTGACTTGCCAGCTTGAGGGCTGGATCGTGGGCAGGGTTTATTTGCAAAGTACGACGGGCGTAATTCTTAGCATTATTTAAATCTTCTTTGTTACGTTTAAGCAACCAACGATGTTTATAAGCATTTGCCAATGCAAACAATGCCTCTACATGGGCAGGATTGAGCATTACTGCCTGGCTTAATTCTTCTATTGCGCTGTCCCAGTCTTCGTATTTACTATATCCTTTCCCCCTCACCAAATAATCATTGAAATGACGCTCAATCATCGCCAAATCGTCCTCGGTCATTCCCAAATCAGCAGCCATTTGTGTCATTTCAGACTTTGTAAGCGGTCCTTCTCCGTGTTTTTGTTGCTCCTGTATTTTAAGAATTTGTTGGATATATGCTTGTATGATATCGTCCGATTGATTCATATATTTTTCTGTCAATTTTACTTCTCTCGTTTGTGTTTATATGGCTATTACTTACAATTTCAAACAAAATACTGAAAAAACAAATAGGCTTCTTCATTTTTGCAAAAAAAGCAAATGATCCCTTATAATATTAATACACGCTATTCGAGAATTTTGTTCCATTTTAAGCGCATGTTCAAAAGTTATAATCTGGATTAAAAAAGCGACTTTTACGCGCTAACATCAGCAACTTTTGCAGCTATAGCTTTGGCTGTTACCTTAAAAAGGTGTTTTGTCAACATGAAAAGCTCATCATTTTTACCCTCGAAGATAAAATTTAAACCTACACTAAACCATCTCTGGTGTAAACTTGGCAGGATTCTGAATGAACCGGATAGACACTTCATTGAACAATTCTGCCTGGTCAATATTTACTACATGGCCACAATCTCGGAATATTTGCAATAGCGCATGTTTGTGTTTTTGTACCAACCTTTGCACCTGAGGTAAAAACATGTAGTCTTCTTGCCCCATAATATAAAGCGTAGGTACAGGTATTTCTTCCTCACGGAAGTACTTTAATAACGGATTAACTTCGCTTGTAAGGTGATACCAACGTAAAAATTCTTTTTGATAAAGTTTTTTTGCTTGTTCAATAAACATTGAACGAGACTTACGATGGCGTCGCCGAGGCATAATCACCCACGCAAAAAAGCGGTAAATCCACATATAGGGCAATAACTTCTTGAGTTTATTCCCCATATACATCAATACTTTAGAACGTACATTTAAACGAATAACAGCTCCTCCAAGTGTCATACTTTTGAGGCGCTCGGGTTGCATTTCGGCAATAGACCGTATGATAATACTGGCCAGCGAAATTCCTACAAAATGGGCTTTTTCTATATTTAAATGATCCAATACATTGAGTACATCTTTGCTTACATCTTTGAATGTGTAGCGGTTTTGCATGTACTCTTCAAAAAAGTGTTTGGACCTCCCGTGTCCTCGCAGATCAATCAATAACACATTGAAGTGTTCTTTAAATGCTCGAATTTGACGAAACCAAATCGATGAACTTCCTCCTGCGCCATGTACAAACACAACCCAATCTTTGCTGTCGTCTAAAAAATATTTTTTGTGATAAAGTAACATTGGTCTCTAATGGGTTAGTACGGGGCTTAACAAAAATAGCGATTTTTTTTGAACTAGGTAAGTTTTAAATAAAAAAACAGTGCCTCCTTTTCTATAACCTGCTTTACCTCTTTGATGTGAGGATGCTCGTAGTTCTGTGTATTACCAACTAACAGAATAATTAGATTGTTTTGGTGGTATCGCTTTGCTTTGTACATAGTAGTTTGGCCAATAAGGCGATTTACCTCATTGCGACTTCGTAGTTTTTTGGCCAATTTAATCTCTATTCCCACTTTACCATTCTCAATATCCAGGTCTATTTTTTCCCTTCCTCCCAACGACAATTGGGTTTGCACGTTTTCGTAATGGCGGTCTAGTTTTTTAGCCAACCATTGCTCTACTTGCTTTTCAGAGGCTTTACCAAAGCGTTTTTCGCTCGGCTGTAGCTTAGCTATCACCTGCATAACATTACGAGGTGTTGGGGTGCGTTTGCTACGTTCATATTGATTTAAAAAATAAAAAGTAATTGCTGTACTCATACCCAACAATACCACAATCTGTATCCACATTTTATGCTTCTATTTGATGTCATTTATAAAGTAGAATTCAGCAAAGTCCAAAGTTGAAAATAAGTAAAAAAACCCTGAAAATCAACAAGTAATGTCAACGGTCAGGGTTTAATGCTTGTAAGATATGAGCAATAATGAGAAAAATCTATATGGCTGGCAAGCCTGTCATTTGTAAGGCATCATTGAGTACTACGTCTGACCAAACCAAGGCTTCTACGCAAGGCACCTTGTACTTTTTCAAGGATTCGGCATCTTCTACATCCAAGCCAATCTGGCTTAAAATGTCTTTGGTCTCATCATAAGTGTATAGCTGCCCATGGTACCATTCGTTTTTCCATTTAACTTGGTCAGTATACGATTTAGAGAAAGTCCATAGAGTATCTCCTATGGAAAATAATACTTCCTGCCTTAGCGACTTAATGGACAATTGAACTGTTTTGAAATCATTGTTGTACCCCATTTCTATTCCTTGGGATCGCCCTAGTGTAAAATAATGTGGTGCCTTTCGTGTAGGTTCTATTCCTTTGGCCAAACAAGCCTGGAATAAATTGCTCTCGGCTTCTTTTCGTTGAGGAAAATACCAATCAGGGAAGTATCGTTTCATTTTACCCTCTAACCTTCGTTTTTCTAAATCTTCCAGAACAGGGCGTTTTTCTTCGTCTGATAAATCGCTTAAATTCAAAAAAGGCTGTTTATCTGGTAAATGATAATGCGTAATAAATTCGGGAATCTTTACTTGTTGATGAGTCATTTTTTATGTGGTTTGGTGACTAAAAATCAAATACTTTATTGCGCATAGAAGCATTAAGAGTACTCATTCCAGAGTAAGATATGTAATTTATAAACCACTGACTATCAATCCTATATATATTTCAACCTTCGTAATTTTAATGCAAAAAGCCTGAACTTAAGCGATAGGTTTAGGTGTTCAATTATTGAGATGAGAGAGTAATTAAACTAAAGACTGGTCAAGTTAGCCAACCGATTTCCACTTTGGTGGTCGTGTGAAGGCAAGAAAATCACCTTTTCCTTTTGAGCCATTTCTTTCACTTTCTGGCAAGTAATAATGCTTTGTTTATGGCTTTTGATAGTAGTAGAAAACTGCTGCTGCTGAAGCCGTGATTGAGTGTAGGCCAAATCTCCTGCGAAAAATAATAGTCCTTCGTCAACTTTCAATATCACGGATGTATGTCCAGTGGTGTGTCCCGTAGTTTCTACCATTAATAAATCCCGACGCTGGGTAATGTAATGGGCTTTCTGAAAAACCTGAAATTGTTCAGACAAAGTGACTATTTCGGGGGTAAATTTATCAGGAAACAACCCAGGAAAAGCACCATCTTTGGATTGCCATTCTCTTTCGTTTACCAGCACTGGTACATTGGTAAAATAAGGTAATCCACCTACATGATCTATGTGCAAATGAGTCAATATTACTTTTGATACAGCTTTTGAATCAAGCTTTACCTTTTTCAATTGTTGGTCTATTTCATCTGCTTGCGCAATATCAAACTTCATTTGTTTCTCAAAATAATAGCGAGATATGATATCTATTTTTCGGAAGTAGTGCTTTTGATTAACAACTGAGGATAATCCAGTATCAATCAAAAAGACACCTTCGGGATGCTCTATTGCCCAACACCATACGGGCAGCCAATCAGCAAAGGTTTTGTCTCTAAAAGATTTTAATGTGGGCCAAACACCTGTTTTTTTACTGTGCATGGCACTTTGCTTAATCGCCAATCTACCAGTTTGAAATCCATGAATTCTGATCAATTGGCCATTACTTTTTACTTCTTTGGTGATTACATCCATTGTGGTAGGGTTTGGTGAGTGATAGCTTGTAATAAAGATCAATCGTAAAGATAGAAAAGCATTATAAGGGAAGTGATGATGGGCTTAAAAAATAAAAAAGCCGGGAATTTACCCCGGCAATATTCTTTATTATGCTTGCATTAAGAAGGCTTTCATGTATTCCTGGAGGTCACCATCCAGTACATTTTGCACATCCGAACGCTCATAACCTGTACGTAAATCCTTGATCATTTTGTAAGGGTGTAATACGTAGCTTCGAATCTGAGATCCAAAATCAATGCGTTTTTTAGAACCTTCTATTTTTGCTCTTTCTTCGTTTTTCTTTTCCATTTCTACCTGGTACAAACGAGATTTAAGCATTTTCAAGGCTTTGTCTTTGTTTTGCAACTGGGATCGCTCCTGTTGGCATTCTACAATGATTCCAGAAGGTTTATGCTTGAGTCGCACTGCGGTTTCTACCTTGTTTACGTTTTGCCCTCCAGCACCACCTGCTCGAAACGTATCCCACTCTATATCAGAAGGGTTTATTTCAATCTCGATGGTATCATCTACTACTGGATAAGCAAATACCGACGCAAATGAAGTATGGCGACGACCACCTGAATCGAAAGGAGAGATACGCACCAAACGATGCACACCAATTTCGGACTTCAGATAACCATAGGCAAAATCTCCTTCTATTTCGAGGGTTACCGACTTTACTCCAGCAGCTTCACCTGCCTGGTAGTTGACTTCACGTACTTTGTAATTGTGTTTTTCGCCCCACATAATGTACATACGCATAAGCATTCCGGCCCAATCCATACTCTCGGTACCACCAGCACCTGGATTGATCTCAATCATGGCATTAAGCGCATCTTCTTCCTCACTCAGCATTTTTTGGAATTCCAGCTCTTCCAGGGCAGTTTGTAGTTTTTGAAAGATAGCCTCTACTTCTTCTTCGGAACCTTCGCCCAATTCTAAAAATTCGTTGAGCACTTCTAACTCTTCCCAAACACCATTTACTTTTTCGAAACGGTCGGTCCAGATTTTGATCCCTTTGATTTCCTTTAATACCTTTTCGGCTTCTTTGGGTTCATCCCAAAAGCCAGCTTGTAGGGTAATTTGTTCTTTTTCTGCTATATCTTTTAACCGTTGATCGTAGTCAAAGATACCTCCTCAAGTCCTCTATACGGACTTTTACATCCTTCAATTGTTCTGAAGTCATAATGTGTTTTATTTAAATAAGTTTGAATTTTACGAAATGCAAAGTTCCATAATTTTCAAGCGATCTCCAAAGGGTTTCGCGAGGTTCATAAACTCAAAGCTACCATTAGTGAATTAGGGGAATGGGCTGTGCTTTTGACTCTGTATATTTATCAGGTACAAATAAATATATAGATGCAACAAGTTTTTAAAAGAGGGATTATTGGGTTAATATTTTTTATAAATTTTACCACTTATGCTCAACGCCTGAAGGTAAAATATGACACAGATCTTCGGAAAAGTGTTTTTACTTATAAAAACGGCGAAACCGTTCCTTTTTCAGAATTGATAAAATACGAAGAAATTATTGTGCGCCATACACGCCATGTTACCCTTCCTAAGTCTATTGGGCTACTCAAAAATTTAAAAGTATTGAACCTTGGTTATTGTAAAAACCTCACCATTCCCAAAGAAATAGAACAACTTACCCAATTACAGGAGTTAAATCTAAGCAATTGCAAATTGACTAAATTACCATCCGAAATAGGACGGTTAAAAAACTTAAGAGTGCTCAATCTTGCCTCTAACAAGTTTGAAAAATTTCCTGTGACATTATTAAAACTCACCAAACTTGAGGAACTCTACTTACAAAGTAATCGCTATCTATCTAAGATACCCAACGACATAAATAAACTTAGTAACTTAAAAGTACTGAATATCAATAATATCGGCTGTAGCAGTTTACCGATACAAATCGGGGCCTTGGCTAAACTTGAAAAGCTGTATCTTGCAAACCCATTGAGAAAGCTACCTGAGGAGATGGCTAATCTAAAAAACCTTCGACGGTTGGTTATGTCAGGAAACAGTCTTAAGCATATTCCTTTGGTAATTTTTAAACTCAAAAAACTCGAGTACCTACACTTAAGTCTCAATTATATAGAAAGTATTCCTCCCGAAATAGGAGAACTCACCGCATTACGAGTACTGAAGCTAAGACGCAATAAGATTACTCATATTCCTTACGAAATAAGACAGCTTAAGAATTTAGAAGAGCTTGACTTGATGAGTAATAAAATCCGTTATATCCCTTCTTGGATTGGTCGCTTCAGTGAATTAAGAATATTGAACTTGAAGTATAATGATATTCAGGAGCTTCCTTTAGAATTGGGTAAACTTCAGAAACTGGAAAAGCTTTTCCTTGGTTATAATGAACTCTCTTATTTTGGTTCAATATATCAATTTAAAAACCTACGGGTGCTTGATTTAAGCCATAACCACTTGATCAGGCTATCATTGGTAATGTATCCATTGAAACACTTGCGTAGTTTAAATGTAAGCCACAACAAGTTGTTGGAGATACCAGCTGATTTGGGTCAATTGACTTCGCTTAAATATTTACAATTACAAAGTAATCAAATTAAAAGTTTGCCTCCTGAAATGGCATTACTCACCCACCTTACTTTGTTGAATCTATATGACAATCAATTGCAAAGTATCACATTTGATATTAGTAAGTTACGTATGCTGGAGGCTTTGAAACTAGGCCACAATAAGTTTGAGAAAGTTCCATTGATCATTGCCAAACTCAGGCAATTACGAACTCTAGAACTTAGGAATAATCAGATTCAAGAAATCCCTAAAGAAATATTCGAACTCACGTATCTCAATACCCTGGATTTAAGCAATAATCAAATCCAAAAACTCTCGCCAGCCATTGCTAATACAAAAGCGTACGACCTTAAATTAGCCAATAATCAATTAAAGAAACTTCCAGCAGTACTCTATAAGAATTACTCCATTGACCGTATAGACTTGCATGGTAATCCGTTGTCTAAAAAACAAAAGGCAATGATCAAGAAAAGATGGGGAAATAGAGCATCGCTGAATTAGGCGTATGAAGTCGTTTTGAATTTTATATCTAAAAATTACCCTTTCAATCAAAACAGACACTAAGACTAAACAAGCACTCATCTTGAACCTGAGTGCTTGTTTATCATTCCTAACTCACGAGCGCATCCTCTTTCCAGCGATCACCATATTCCATTTCTTTGATGGTTTTCTTTACAGTTTCTTCGCCATATAGTTTTTCTACTACGTGCAACGATAAATCAATGCCTGCCGAAATACCTCCTGCCGTCATAATATGGCCATTGTCAACAAAGCGCTGATCAGTGACTACTTTGGTTTTTGGGGCGATTCTTTGAAACAAATCAAATACAGTATGGTGAGTAGTAGCAGGTAGATTATCTAGTAAGCCTAGTTTGCCCAGTAATAAAGAGCCAGTACAAACCGACATAGTAATTTGGGTACTATCATTCACTTTGGTAATCCATTCCAGTGGGCGTTCGTCTTTGATGGCTACTCGGGTGCCCATTCCACCAGGAATGATTAATATATCGAGTGAGGGGTGGTTATCAAAGCTATAGTCGGGCTGTACTTTTAGGCCATTGCGTGCTTTTACTTGTTGACCATCTACGCTAATGGTACATACTTCAAAATATTTATATTCTGAGATTTCGTCGGTAACGGCAAAAACCTCGAATGGCCCCGCAAAGTCAAGTACTTCTACATCATCAAATAAGTAAATTCCAACGGTGTATCTTCTATTTGGTTGTTCCATATGATTGTTGTTTTATCTTTATTGTTTTTAAGGGTGATTTTCAATTACCCTACAAAAATAAATAACAAGTCATTGGAACGAAAGGACAACTAACGGACAAAATAGGCCACATACTCATCACCCTCTCCACTGAACAGGACTACTATCAAATTCCTGCTGCCAAAGGCGACGCAATTGTCGGGCATCTTGAAAACCACACTGAGCAGCAATGGCTTCTATAGTTAAATCAGGGTTTTTAAGCAGTTTTTTGGCCAACTCTATGCGTATTTTGGTAATAAACTCTTTGATCGTAATACCTGTCGCTTTGCGAAACAGTCTTGTAAGATTACGACTACTCATGTGGGCAATTTCGGCCAAATCTTCTAAAGTATTTTTCTTTTGCGGATGTTGAATGAGCCAATCCTGTACTTTGTGTATCCCCTCATACAAATGGGTTCTATAATCGAGGAATACACTGGTTTGGTTTTCCATTCCGTTTCTTCGCATGTATATCACTAGCTCACGGGCTACTTGAGAAGCAACCAAGGCCCCTTGCTCTTCTTCTATAACCGATAAGGCCAAATCGATACCTGAGGCAATCCCTGCACTGGTGTAGATATTACAATCTTTAATATACAAACAATCAGACTGGACTTTGGCTTTGGGAAACTCTTTTTGCAGCTTTCGGAGTGATTTCCAATGAGTCGTACATTTTTTATGATTGAGTAAGCCTGCCTGTGCCAACACAAAAGCACCACTACACACCGAACACAAACGGACGTTTTGAGCATACATTTGATTCAACCAGGCAAGTAGCTCAGGTGACTCCCGAAGGTATTCCTCATCAGAGAAACATTCTATGCCTACCCCTGCAATAAAAATGTAGTCGCCAGCCTTGAGTTCAAGCGCGGAATAATGCTGCATATTAGCCAATAACAATCCCTGCTGTGCCATGGCCTGATCGCTCATTGCATTGAGTGATATATGAAACGGCTGCCCATAATCATTCTTGGCTTCATAGAATGCCTGTAATGGGCCAGCCAAATCTAAAATCTGGGTTTGGGGCAATATTATAAATGCAATATGAATCATTGTTTCAGTGAAAAGTTTTTGTTATTAGTCAGGAGTTCGTAGTTTCTTTAATCCATAGCTTTGCGACGCATCGCGGAACCATTTAACAATCAGCGGAGCGAAACAATAAAGCAATAGAATGATCTTTAATCGCTAAAAAATATAATTGATCAATTCATAATTTATAATTCACCATAGAACAATCAGCCAAAGGCGAAACAATATAAAGAGCTATTTCAAATCAAATAAATCTGTGGCTCCTATTGGGGTGCGGCTCACAAAGCCTTCTCCATACTTTACACCTATTAAACGGCCAAATTCACGAGCACGAGCCTCTAAAAACAGCATAAAATCAGGCGTAGATATTGGCGTCGTAGGCTCATTATCTTCTTGTCCTGGTATAAAAAATTGTGTTTTAAAAGCCTTCACCGCCTCCATACGCTGCTCCCAAAAAGGGGTAACATCCATAATGAGATCAGGCTTCATGTAACGATCCTGAATATAGTGATAGATTTGCTTGGGTCGCCATGGGGCTTGAATATTACCCTGCTCGTCACGGGTCTCTATTTTTACCAATCCCGAATAAAAGCAGGCATCAATGGTCAATTTAGCAGCTCGCCCATGATCCGAATGACGATCATCCAGCGCATTGGCAAGTATAATTTCTGGTTGATATTTTCGAATAGCAGTCATCAACTTTAATTGATGTGCTTTGTCGTTTTGAAAGAAACCATCTGCCATCTCTAAATTTTCCCTTACATGAATCCCCAATATTTTAGAAGAAGCAGCTGACTCAGCCGAGCGGGTTTCGGCAGTACCTCGAGTTCCTAATTCGCCTCGGGTAAAATCTACCACGCCCACTTTTTTTCCTTTGGCAATTTGGGAAATCACGGTTCCGCTACAAGCCAATTCTACATCGTCGGGATGCACTCCCAATGCCAATACATCTAGTTTCATTCTCTTTATTTTTAACGTCTCGATTTTTCTTTTCAACAAGTAAGAAACAAAAGTAATGAATAATTTTCTCCCCTCGGGCAACCTTTTAGCGATTGATTAACACTCAATGATACAACACTTAAAAAATCATTCATTATGCATCAAAACGAACAACAAAAAATTAGTTCCTGGAAAGCATTTGAGGAACAACACCCTCTTCCAGATCATCTGGAAAATAAAATAGTAGAATCTCTTAAACAGAAGGAATTGATTAAACCCAGTCGCATTCGTACAATACCCAGGTGGACAATGGGCGTAGCTGCTTCGGTGATATTTTTCTTGTTGGGATTTTATGTAAATGCCAGTCTCACGACTTCTACTGAGGGATATCTTACTGAGTTTAATTATATGTTATTGCTGCACGAAAATGACCAATTCGTTGCGGGCAATCCTGAGCAGCGATTTCAGGAATATGCTCAATGGATGGGAGGCATTTATGAGAAGGGGTTGAAAATTGATGGACAGGAGTTGGCCAGAAAAGGTACTGATATTCAGTCAATTATTTCAAACAAAAGTCATTTTACCACGGGATATTTCTTATTGAAAGCACCTAATCTAAAGGAAGCACAGGCAATTGCTCAAAGCTGCCCTCACGTAAAATATGGCGGACAAATAGAAATTAAACCTATCCTAAAACACTAAATGTCTTATGATGGAAGATCAAGTTTTAATCAACCGTTTTCTCAAAAGTAAGAGCGAAAAGGCATTTAGGGCTTTGTATAAGAAGTACGCTCCCCGATTATATAATCTGGCCCTTAAGCTTACTGGGTATGATACTTACCTTAGTGAAGAGGCGCTGCAAGAAATGTGGCTCATTATGGCTCAGAAGCTGAGCAGCTTCCAAGGAAAATCTACCCTGAATACCTGGCTTGCAGGCATTTTGATCAATGTTATCAGGGAAAAATGGCGCAAGGCCAATAAAGAGGAGGCATTGCCTGAAAAAGACGAAGCATATACAGAAGACATCTTTGCTGAGGGCTTTTCGTGTACTCAGTTTGACCTAAAAAATGCTTTAGTTGAACTACCTTATGGTTATCGACAAATTATCGTATTGCACGATCTGGAAGGCTACAAGCATAAAGAAATTGGGCAAATACTAGGCATTCAGGAAGGGACTAGTAAAAGTCAACTCTTTAAGGCCCGTGGGCGCTTAAAAAAACTTTTGCTGGCTTATCAAAACACTCCAGAAAACATTTAATTCTATCATACATTCAAGGTTTCCAAATCATATATCTATGTTTCATAAAAATCAATATCTAATCATTCTATTGCCCTTATTTGCGGTAATTTTTAGCATTAATACTACCCAGGCGCAGTCTTCCAAAAACTTCGAGGCATTTTGTCATTGGATGGCAGGCAGCTGGTATGGCAACGGCTTTGGTGGCACTACCGAAGAGGTATGGTCTCCATTGGCCAATCAGGAAATGGTGGGTACATTCAGACATTTTGACAAAAACGGAAAAACTACTTTTTATGAGTTTTTTCGCATGAATCAACAGGCGCTGCAGCTCAAACATTTCAGCGCCAACTTTGAAGGTTGGGAAGATAAGCAAAAATACGTTTCTTTTCCGTTTGTAAAGGCTACCCCCGAAAGTCTGGTATTTGAAGGCATTCGTTATATTAAAAAAGGCCCTCACACACTAGAGGTAGTGCTCCAAATGAAACAAAAAGGAAAAGTAGTTACTGAGAAGTTTATTTTCAGAAGAAAGCGTACTCAATAAGGTTATTTTTTGCATCATTTGGTGATTTTCATTCACTAAACAGGTATTTAAACTTTTGTTAAAAACTTGGGTTATCCTTCATATCAGCCAATTATCCCCTAGTTTTGATTATATACAAACTATTCAAACCCTGGTATATAAATGACTGAAATGATGCACAAAAAACTACTAACCTTTGTATTAATATTAGGGCTGGTGATGTCTGCTGGACTCGCCCAAGCTCAAAAAAAATATTACTTTCCTGAGAGAGGAGCCAATTGGAAAACACAATCTCCTCAGCGTTTTAAGATTGACGCACAAAAGTTGCAGGCAGCTGTAGATTTTGCCAAGGCGAATGAATATTCTGGTGCCCGTGATTTAAGAATTGCCATTGCCAAAGGGTTTCTTCGTGAGCCTTTCCACAAAATATCGGGCCCTACCAAGAAAAGAGGAGGCCCTGCAGGAATGATTCTGAAAAACGGATATGTTGTCGCGCAATGGGGAGATACTAAGCGAGTAGATATGACTTTTAGCGTAACCAAAAGTTATTTGTCTACAGTGGCTGCGTTGGCCATGGATGCTCGGTTGATTCGCTCGGTAGACGATAAAGTAGGCGATTATGTGTGGGATGGCAAATTTGATGGCACCCATAATTCCAAAATTACCTGGCGACATTTGCTCAATCAATCATCGGACTGGTACGGCGAGCTGTGG
Organism: marine bacterium AO1-C; assembly: GCA_001890965.1. GTDB lineage: Bacteria > Bacteroidota > Bacteroidia > Cytophagales > Microscillaceae > Microscilla. The sequence goes on from MLAY01000015.1 coordinate 212,962, forward strand.
GGTGGCTATGACTGGGCCGATCGTCCACCACGCAAAGGGGGTATAGATGACTGGAAGCGTCGCAAATTGCACGAACCAGGTGCCCATTTCAAATACAATGATGTACGGGTGAACTTGCTGGCTTATTCGCTTTTGCAAGTTTGGCGTAAACCCTTGCCCCAAGTAATCAAAGAAAAGGTGATGGACCCTATTGGTGCCTCGAGTACCTGGCGCTGGTATGGCTACAAAAATTCCTGGATCAATGTAGATGGCAGCATGATGCAATCGGTAAGTGGTGGTGGACACTCAGGAGGAGGGCTATTTATTAGCACTGAAGACCACGCTCGCTTTGGCTTATTGTTTTTGAATGATGGTCGTTGGAACGATAAGCAAATTTTCTCACCCAAGTGGATCAAAATGGCTACTACTCCATCTAAGGCTAATGTAAATTACGGATTTATGTGGTGGCTAAACAAAAAAGGACCTCGTCATTGGGAAGGTGTTTCTGAAGATATTTACTATGCTGCTGGTTTTGGGGGCAACTTTATTATAGTAGACAAAGCCCACGATTTGGTAATTGTAACTCGCTGGCTTGAACCTCGCAAAATTGGCGAAATGGTGAAGAAAGTAGTGTCAGCGTTTTAGTTTTTTAGTCCATAGTCCATTGTTTTTCAATTTTGTAATAGAAAGCTATGGACTACGGACTACTAACTATTGGCTAACCTCCTCAAAAAACTTTAAAAACCTATCTACTTCATAGTCCCAATATTTGTAATTATGAGCTGCCCAAGCAGGCATACTTAAGGCCACTTTTAGCTTAGGATGATGCTTTTTCAACGCTTTATAAAATTGTAAGGTTTGAGCAGGAGGACACACTCGATCTAGCCTGCCATGCCCCAGGTAAAACGGGGTTTGAAACTTCTCAATATTGACCACCATGTTGTCTTTGCCTGCCCACCGTTTGGGAAACTGATAAATACTGCCATAAAACCCTGTCATGATTTTATCATAAGGGATTTTTCTTTGGTCAAAATCGCCTGACAACGCCGCTGCTGCTTTGAATAAACGAGGCATATTCATCACTACCAATCCAGCGCCCCGTGCCCCAGTAGAAAGTCCTACTACAAAGTTATGCTGCTTGGGCGTCATCACACAATATTGCTTTTGCAAATGCGGAATGAGCGAATCTGTCACCCATTTTAATGTAGGATACTTTCGCCATTGGGCTAAAGTTTGCGGATATAATTGAGAAGAATAGGTGCTTTTTCCCATTTCGGGCATAATTAACCGATACCCTTGAGCCAATGCCTTTTTGCACAAAGAGGACTTTTTACACCAATCATCTTTTGGGAAGCTCCATCCCTGCAAAATCAACAGATTTGCTTTGATTTTAATACTGTCTGGTGGTATGGCTACATCTACGGCATGGCCTGCAATAGTCAGCGTTTGCATTTGCTTCAGAGGCAAACAGTCTGGTGGAGGAGCTGGTTTTTCTTGCTTTTGAACTGCATTTGTAGAATCAGTCTTGGGTGATGTAACACTATCTACTATTTGCTCAGCTTCTATCCTCTTTTGCTGATCTTTTGCCTGTGGCTGGCTACAACGAGCCAACCACGCCAAACAAAAGACAGGCAATAAATAATACAAAAAAACGCTTCTCATTATTTAAATACCTTGAAGTGCGAAACACAAAGGTCTTTCCATTTTTCGGATGGATACCAGGTTTTGATTCTCAAGATTACATAATTGGTTTTTCTTGGAGCAAAACTAAATTCCTGAATGGCATCTACATCTTTTAAATTGATGGTTTCGGTGCTACCATCCGAAAACTCAAGCACAGCAGTTTTCACCCGATGATTCATGCGATAAATATCGCCATAGTTAGGAAAGTCTGGATAGTGTGAACCACCGTGAATTTCAACTGAACGGATGTTTTGAGATTGGTTAAAGCCTAATTGCAACCAGTTGCTATTGATATCTGCTTGTTTGGGGGTCCACCAGGTCTTGAGGCTATTGTCTACGGCATTGGAAGGCTTGTAGATAAACCCATCGGCTGTTAAGAAACTTGAAGCTGTCACGTCATTGGTAACCACTTCGGTCAAGGTAGTGGTTACATTGGCAGGTTCGTTTTTTGGTTTGTTGGGCTCGGGCTGTTCGCCAGAAGCACCTTTATTTTTGTTAGTAGTGGGGTTATCAGTACTGGCTGGATAATCAGTAAAATCACCTTTTAGTATTTTTTTGCCTTCTATCGAAAAGCGACTCAATTCTTTTAGAATTTTGCGAGCACGCCCCGAAATATCTTTCATTTGGGTGATATTGTCGCTTATTTTGGCCCGCATTACACTGGACAATAGCACTTTATGGAAATCTTTGCCTTCCTGTAAAACTGTCTTTATTTTATTTACATCTTTATCCGCTTCCGCATATACCTTGTCCCAATTACGGCGTAGCTTCGTGTTTTTTTCGTGTTCCTTCTTTCTTAGTTTTTCGTTGCTAATGCTTTCTTTGAGGTTGTATAATTGATTGAAATAAGACTCAGAACTGCGAAAAATTACGTTAAAGCGAGTCTCCATTACTTTGACTTCATTGGCTAGTCTGTTCCAATCTTTTTCGTAGTTATCTACTTTTTCTTTGGTAGATACATTCCCAGCCAGGTACTTTTCCATGTTTTTGGCCGACTCATCTATTACCTTCAGCACTTTGGTACGGGCCAGTTCAAACTCGTCGATTACTTTTACTAGTTTATTGGCAAACTCCAGTACTTTGTCACTCGCTGATTGCTCTTTTTTACCTCCACAGCTAGTCACTAGTAAAGGTAGAATCATAAGGGTAATGATAAAGGTGTGGGTGAGTTGTGTTTTTTTCATAGTAGATTCAGGTTGTTTAAGTGTTCGTTGTTGTGTTCACATAAAAAAAGCCACCTAAACACCATTTTCAAGGTAAAATAGTCTAGTCATAAACCATCTTAGTAATGATTTAAACCTCTTATTTTAGTTTCTTTATTTTACCCTCAAAACAAATGCTTAAGCAGCTACCCTAAATAAGGTTTCTACTATTAGGTAACCCACCCAAAAACAAAAAAAACGCAAAACCCACACGTGATGGATTTTGCGTTTTGATGCTTGTTGGTAACACTCTAAGTTCCAACAAAGGTAGTCTACAGTAGACTCGTTAGTCTTTCTTTTTACCTCCAGCCTGAGATTCTTTCTTAGACTTCTTATCTACTTTTTTACCGTCAGTATCAAGCTCTACTACCTCATAGCCCAGCTTTTTCAAACCAGGTTCTACCGAAGCTTTATCACCTACTACCAAAATATTCATTTTTTCAGGTTTCAAATGCTTCTTAATCAAGGAGTTGATTTCTTTCTTACTGATTTTATCAATAATTTTCTTTTGCTTTTTCACAAAATTCTTATCCAAGTCGTAGGTAAGGATTCGGCTCAAGAAAGCAGCTTTTTGGAAAGGTGTTTCGTAGCTACGAGCATCACGCTGACCAATTGATTTTTTCATAAATTCCAGCTCTTCCTTGGTGATACCACCTTTGTAGTAACCTTTGATTTCTTTCATAAACTCTGCTACTGAAGAATCGGTTACGTTACCTCTTACTCCTGCCTGAGCAGTAAATGGGCCTGGATCTTCGTCACTGCTAAAGAAAGAACGCGCTCCGTAAGTATAACCTTTATCTTCACGCAAGTTTAGGTTGATACGGCTATTGAAAGCTCCACCTAAAGGATAGTTCATCAAGAAAGACTTGAAGTACTCACCAGTAGCGTCATATTTCATATCGGTCATATAACCAATGCGAATTTCTGACTGAGGAGCAGCTTGTTTGTCTACCAGGTAGATTTTGGTTTCATCTACTTTAGCAGGCTTAGGAAGCTTTGCAATTTTCACATTCTTCTTTTTCCATTTGTTCAAGAACTTCAAATCATCCATGATGTCGTTTTGAGACACATCTCCTACTACTACCAATTCGGTCACTGTTGGAGAATAGTTGTCCTCATAAAATTTCTTTACATCATCTAGCTTGATGTTCAAGATAGAAAGCTCTGTACCCGATACTGGGTAACGACGTACATCTTTTGCGGTGTATAATAGCTTACGATATACATTGTTGGCAATGGCTTGTGGCTGCTTAGCAGAAGCTTTGGCACCTTCAATGGCTTGTTTCTTAATACGTTGGAAATCGCGCTGATCGAAACGAGGACGTAACAATTTTTCTTCTAATAACTTCAAAGTAGCACTCAAGTTCTTTTTAAGTGAGCTTACCTGAATAAGGGTACCATCATCGTTGCTAAAGAATGAAATGTTGCTTCCCAATTTTCTCAATTCTTCAGATATCTCAGCTGCTGTGTACTTTTGAGTACCCTCGTTCATCATAGAAGCTGTCATATTTGCCAAACCAACCTTTTTTAAATCGTTGGCATCTAGCTTTTGTCCTCCTTTGATGTTGAATCTCAAAGTTACGGTAGGAATCTCGCTACTCTTAGTACCAATTACCTTGATACCGTTGATTTCAGCTTTCCAGAATTCAGGAACATTCACTAAAGGAGCTTGGCCAGGTACTGGCTTTTTGCTACGGTCAAACTTATCTTTTGCACGATTGTAAGTCAAACCGTTATAGTTGGTAGTTGGGAAAGGATTCTTACCCTCAGTCTGAGGCTTGAAGTTATCCTTCTTGGCAGCCATTCCTTTCATAGAGGTAGGCAACACACTTTGGTATACTGCAAACTTACCTTTGATGTATGTGTTATAAACACGCATTACATCTTCTTTAGTAAGCGAAGTATATCTTTTGATATCTTTCTTGATTTGGTTTGGATTGCCAGTAAAGGTCTCATATGCAGCCAATTGTGCTACTTTACCACTTACACTAGCCAAACTATTGACAGTACGTGATTCATACTGCGCAATAAATTTCTTCACGTCGTCTTCGGTTACCCCGTTCTTTTCAAACTCTTTCAAAGCTTCACGCATCAATTTTTCAAAATCAGCCAAAGAAGTTCCAGGGAAAGGCAATACAAACATGGTAAACTCACCAGCCAATTCGCTGTTGTTGCTAAACACACTTGACTGAATCGCTTTACGGGTTTTCACAAACTTGTTATAGAAATAAGACTTACGGCCAGTACCGATGATTTGGGCCAGGCAAGCCAAGGCAGCTTCGTCTTTGTGATAACTAGGTACGGTAGGGTAAGTCACCAATAATGCAGGGAAACGAATGTTTTTGTCTACATAAGATACATAGCGATCTTTGTCTAACTTAACAGGAGCAAGGCTCATTTTTTCCACTTTTGGTCCCGCTTTGATAGGGCCAAAATACTTCTCTACTAATTTGATTACCTGCTTAGGCTTTACATCACCACCAACAGTTACGGTAGCATTGTTAGGGCCATACCAACGCATAAAGAAACGCTTAAGATCGTTTACATCTACTCGATCCAAGTCTTCTAGCTTTCCAATGGTTAACCAAGAATAAGGGTGACCATAAGGATATAACGCTTCAGCGTTTACTTCACTCCATCGGCCATAAGGGCGATTGTCGTAGTTTTGTCCTTTTTCGTTCTTTACAGTAGCACGTTGTACCTCAAATTTCTTTTGAGTAACTGCATTGAGTAAGAAACCCATACGATCGGCCTCTAACCAAAGCATTAGCTCTAATTGATTGCTAGGTACAGTCTCGAAATAGTTGGTACGGTCACGGTTGGTGGTTCCGTTCAAAGTTCCTCCAGCCTCGGTAATGATTTTGAAGTGTTCTTCATCTTTTACGTTTTCAGAACCTTGAAACATCATATGCTCAAAAAAGTGAGCAAAACCTGATTTTCCGATTTCTTCGCGAGCAGAACCTACGTGGTAAGTTACATCTACTCTTACCAATGGATCGGAGTGATCTTCATGAATAATAAGTGTTAAGCCATTGGGCAATTTGTACTTCGCATAAGGAATTACCAATTCGTTGCCTTTTTTCGTAACCTTCTCAATGAGCTTGGTTTGGCTTAAAACAGGTTGACTAACACCTGCAATTAAGAGCAATAATAGCAAGCATTGTAATTTAAATAGATTTTTCATTCTTATAATAAGTATAAAATAACAGTTTTAGAGTGTGTTGTATTGCATACTCTTACTTCAATAATACATGAGTATATTTTAGCGATGAAATATTACACTCTTTTTACATAAAGATTAACAGCTACCAGGCAACACTTTGTGGCATAGGAATGTTTTTGCTCCTCTCCCACCCTGCGAATGTTGCAGATTTTTTGTAGCATTGTAGTTAATAACTTGAATTCCTAATCGTGATTATGTTGAAAAAGAACTGGTTAATTGTTGTATGGCTATTGCTGGCCGTATGGATGATGGGCTGTGGGGCCAAAAGTAAGGGAATAGCTACTGAGACATTAGATTCGGCTGTAACACAAACTCCTAAAAAACCTACCATTGATTTTCCTTTGAGAAATCATCACTCTAATCATAAAGATTTTGTGGTTTTTGATACTATGATTCATCGTTTTATGAATTATTGGAGTGTGCGAGGGCTTTCGCTGGGGGTTGTGAAAGATGGCAAATTACTTTATGTAAAAGCGTATGGGGAAGCTGATGCTGAAGCGCACGAAAAAGCGGAACCTTATCATTTATTTCGTACCGCAAGTGTCTCTAAACTTGTAACAGCTACTGCCATTATGAAATTAATAGAGGCCAAAAAGCTTACCCTTGAGCAACAAGTTTTTGGCAAAGAAGGTATTTTGAATGATACAGCCTATTTGAACTATAAAAGTCCCAATTTAACAAAGATCAAAGTAGTGCATCTACTCACCCATACTGGCGGATGGCGTAATGTATATCGTACCGATCCCATGTTTGCTCCTTTGCAGGTGGCCAAGCATATGGGCGTAAAGTCTCCTCCAGGTTTTGAAACTACGCTTAAATTTATGCTTACTCAGGAAGTAGCTTTTGAGCCAGGTACTTTTTACGATTATTCCAATTTTGGGTATTGTGTACTGGGCAAAATCATTGAAAAAGTAAGCGGAATGCCTTATGAGCAGTATGTTCAAAAGATTCTGAAACCACTGGGTATTCATCGTATGCATTTGGCCAAAAACCGTTTGAAAGATCGGGCGTTTACCGAAGTAAAATATTACGAACACGACACCGCAGAGAAAAAACTATCTTGTTATGACACAGGCGATTCAGTATCACGTACCTATGATGCTACGCACATAGAAGCACTTGGCCCAGCAGGTGGTTGGTTGGCTACTCCTACTGATTTATTGCGGTTAGTAGTGGCGATTGATGGTTTTGATACCAAGCCTGATTTCTTGACTCCTGAAAGCATCAAAGAAATGACTACACCTCGCGATAGTAGTGCCCATCGCGTACTCGGCTGGAAAACTTGTAATGCCCAAAGGTGGTGGCGTACGGGTAGTTTGGCAGGTACTGGAATTGTAGTAAAGCGACGACAAGACGGCATTAGCTATGTAGTAATTACCAACACCAGCACCTGGCGAGGTCCTGGGTTTAGCTACGAAATAGAGGGCGTGATGCGTCGTGGTTTGAAAACCGTCAAACAATGGCCTATTAAGGATCTGTTTTTGGTGAAAAAAGACCCAATCGCACAATAGTACTCTGGGGATTAACCTCTTCCCCAGAATGCCTCTTACCTTAGGATAATTAGTTTTTTAATCACTTCCTGATTGTCAAAAGATAGTTTCATTATATATACTCCTTCTGGCACATCCTTCACATTGATTGTTAATGCGCCTCCCTTGGGTATGCTGTAGGCTTTTACCTGATGGCCGGCAATGTTCAGAAGTAAAATATTGACAGTATACTCAAGGTTTGATTTTCCAATATTAATATTGACAATTTCTTGGGTAGGGTTGGGAAACACCAATACTTCCTGAATACCTTCAACCTGCACTGATACGATTTTTGAGTACGTAAATGTGCCGTCAGTATCTACTTGCTTAAGACGGTAGTAATTAATCCCTACAAGCGGGTTTTGATCAAAGTGCTGATAGTTAATGAGTTTGTTAGAGTTTATTGCCCCATTTCTACGAGCAATTTCTTGCCAGTTTTGTGCATCAGATGAGCGTTGTATCTCGAAATACTGATTGTTTATTTCAGAAATTGTTCCCCAATCCAAAACGACCCTTCTGCCCGATGTTGATGCTCTGAAGTAAAATAGATCGATGGGTAAACCAGTATCTTGTGAAGATTGTACACCTTGCCCATTAATACCACCACCGTTTCCAGCAGATCTTGAACCAAAACTATCATCTAAGCCTCCTATACCAGGAGCAGTATTGGTTGTAACATTGGTAGTGGGTTGGGCACTTGAATAAAAAACGCTGCCTTGTCCACCACCACCACCGCCGCCACGAGTAAAATTAGTTCCTAAGGCATCGCCTCCGTTTCCTCCATTAGCTTCCAATGTCAAAGGACAGCTAGCATTTATCACAAAGTTATCTACCTGCAATACAATGGCACCACCACCACCAGCGCCACCGCCGCCATTGTTATCTCCATTAGTAGCATTGCCTCCATTCGCTGTAATAGATACTCCACTACACCCACTATTGGTACTTAATTGATTGGCCTTTAACAAAATTATGCCTCCTCCATTGCCTCCATTACCACCTACTCCGCCTGCGTTGATTTGGCCACCACCACCGCCGCCGCCCATAAATACCCGACGTCCTGAAATATGAATATCTAAATTAACCCCACCTGTGCCACCAGATGCATCTACCTCTGGGCACACTCCCCAGCCACCACTGCCACCACTACTAAAATTACTACCGCCACCCCCACCAGCATCGACTGCACTACCACCTCCTCCACCATTTAATATTTTGGCTCGGCCATAAACATAATTGGCATCTGTGTTTTTATAAATTCCTTCGCCTTTTTCTCCTGTAATGTTGCTACTGGATTGATACAAGGTATTTTGACAGTCATTTGCAAAGACGTTTGTATTACCATTTGCGGCACCTCCTCTAAATCCTAGAGCATTGGCCGTAATATTATGATTTAGTGTAAGATTTCCATCTACTTGCAAGGCTACTACTCCCCCCACGTTGCCATCCCAGGCCAAAGCTGTAATATCACTAGTTGTTGTAAAATTGGGGCTGCCTAATTTGGGGTAGGTTATAATTTGAACCGAACTGTTTGCACCAGTATTGTAAGTATTCGTGGGTGCTTGTGTTAAATTAATAATGAGAGGAACACCCGCTAGTTCGTTAATAGAAGCAATGGTTGCTACTTCATACACTCCAGCAGACTCAATTGTATTGATGTTTCCAAAATCCGCATCGTTGTTTACATTAGTGCCTATTACATTATCTTGCATTTGCATGATAATGATTTGGTCGCCTGCCTCGAAGGTGCCAAAGGTTTCGTTAACATTCGTCACATTTAAAGATAAATCACTAACACTGTTTACCTTAGCATAACCATTAATTTGCGCAAACCCGTTCCTAAAACAGCATATGAAAATAATGCTGAAAATAATCCTCAATGCTCTCATTTCTAATTACTTTTCTTGCTACTTTCCAAAATAAATGAATACCCACAGGTATTAATTAAAAGATAGATTGATAAAAATTGTACTGTATGTTATGACAAATACACTTGCTATTGACGTTTTTACAGGGTAATAAAAAGCATCAATTCCTGTATTTGTATTGCTACAATACGCTTATAAAAATGAGTGTAAATGTGAGGTTAGGAATAGTAATAAATACTATATATGTAGGAAATATCACCATTATTAAAGGTGATAAAAGCTAAGCAATTAGCAAAAACTATGCACAAATGTTTTTTTCACTGTTCAATACGCTTATAAAACTGGTCACGGTAGGTAGTACCAATGGGTATCCACTTGTCCTGAATTTTAATCTTGTTGCGTTCTATGCTCTCAATGTGAGCAATGGCTATAATATAGGACTTATGTACACGCATAAATCGCGCATTGGGCAGATGCTCTTGCATGCTTTTCATACTTTGCAGCGTAAGCAAGGGTCCATTGGGAGTTACAATTTTAATATAGTCTTTGAGACCTTCTACATACCAAATGTCTTTGAGATCTACTTTTACAATCTTGTATTCAGTTTTGATAAATAAATGTTCTGAGGAAGAGGAATCATCTGATGCTTGCCCGGTAGATGGGGTAGTGTTGCCTTGATTCAACGCACTTTCGGCTTTATTTGCAGCTTTCATAAAGCGTTCAAAAGAGATAGGCTTGAGCAAATAGTCTACGGCATCGAGGTTGAAACCTTCTACTGCATAATCGGCATAAGCCGTGGTAAAAATTACCGCAGGTTTTTGCGGCAAGGCGTTCAAAAACTCAATTCCTGACAAATCGGGCATATTAATGTCCAAAAAAATCAGGTCTACTTGCTCTTGTTTCAAACATTCCATGGCCTCAAAAGCATCGGCGCAGGTTTTTACCAATTCCAAAAAAGATACTTTGCTTACATAAGCTTCTAAAATGTCGGAAGCCAAAGGCTCATCGTCTACAATGATACAGCGGATGTTCATAGGTTATATTTTTGGTAGTTGGGTAAAGATAGCAAGTTTTTAAAATTAAAAAACCTCTGACATTGAAAGACAGCGTTCAATACCAGAGGTAGATTATTATAGGGTATTATTTTAGCGTTTATTGATGTACTCCATTACTGTTTAAAACTAGTTTTTCTAAAGTGATCAAACGGTTTTCTAAATCCTGATTTATAGTTTCAAGCCTTTGAGTTCTTTGATTAGCTTCATTAAGTTGTTTTTCTTGGATCAACAGTTTGCGATACATGGCTTGAGTTGCAGAAATGTTTAAAGTACTCAACGCTTCATAATCAACAGTTTTGAAGTCGTCTACTTCGCGTCCATATACAAATACTTCGTTTGGAGCCTCCTCCTCTTCTTCCAATTTTACTTTAAACCCTTGTTCATTTACTTCTGTCACTTCTTTGATCATATCTTTTTCTTCAAAAATAAGTTTCACTTTTTCGCCCACTTTCAAATCCGTTTCTAGCTGTACCCAACCGTCATTAATTTCAGCCATCTGGTAAATATCGGGCACTACATCAGTGATGGTACTCACCGCCTGCGGAAAATGTTCCTCTATTTGCTGGGCAATGGCTTTTTTCTGAGAGCGGTTTCCCTTAGCTATCTTATCTTTGAAAGTATAATCAGTAACCTCAATGCTCATCAAAGTATCTAAATCATTGTCTGCATTTGATATACCTTGGATGTCTTTGATTCGCACATCAGAAAAAACCTGGACTTCGGGGGCAGCAATACTCTTGGATGCATAAATAGCTAATTGTTTTGATACTCCGTTTATATCTTGATAACCATTAAATGCAAAACGATTGTATTCTCTAGCAACACTAAAATAGTATGTTGAAGGAGAGCCTTCTATTTGTAATTTAGCTTTGTTAGCAACAGTAGTACCAATACCTACATTACCACCATTACTCACTCCAAAAGTACCTCCATTAGGGCCAACCTCTAATCTACCATCGGTCCGAAGAGTTCCTGTGTTTTGATAAATACTTTTATTACCATAAGTACGTATCCAAGTACTATCAACCATATTCCAACCTCCACCATAGGATTCAAAGTATACGCCACCATGACCTGCTACTCTCAACCAACCAGCACTCGCGTAGATGTCACCTGCTGCGTGTAATTTATACGCAGGACTGGTAGTACCAATCCCGACTTTACCTGAACCATTTTGAACGTATACCCTGGTTGTACCTGATGTTTGTAAATATAAATCTTCATCATAGCTACCAATTGCACCAGAGTCAACTGTTATTCCTGTATTAAAATAAAACCGAGGTCTGTCAGTCTGAAAGTGCATCCAGCTATTATTCATGGGTCCCATATCTACATAACCACTGCTCGTGCTTACTCTAATGGCTCCTGATTGTTGAGCTCCTCTGATGGCTCCATTTACATGCAGTTTTGCCTCTGGGCTGGCAGTACCAATACCAACATTCCCTTTTACAATTAAATCGTTTTTACCTGGATTAGCATAAGCATAAGAATCAGATACTAATACTCCACCTGCTTTTAAACCTGAAGCGGACCCACGACCAGGAGAATTAATCAAGCTTAAATACCTATTCAATTCAATGGTACCCGTACCTGTATATAGTGTTGGATGTCCTCCTGTTTCTAACAGTAAGTTACCTCTAACATCCAATTTTGCGGCTGGAGTTGTTGTTCCAATACCTACATTTACTCCACTTCCAGTATCTCTTATAGTCATTTCAACCGGAAATGCCCCTTCATCTTTAGAAACGATGAAATCTATCGTACTAAGTCCCCAAGAAACGCCTTCTGGATTATCCCCTGACTGATCTGCAATTACACTTATACCAGCAACCCCTTTACCAGTCTCAAAACTTCTCCAACTATTTACGCCATCGTCGTATATATTGGCACCAATAAATACCCGATGTCTTCCATCAGTTGTCTGGATAATCCCTCCTTCCCCTGTACCTACCGGGTCTCCTAGCATCAAAGTACTATGCCCACCTCGGGAAATATGAAGTCCAGCATTATTAATACCACTTAACGGGCTTGCCGTACCCACACCAACATTTACACCATCGCTACTTATCATCAATGGATTTACTACCGCATCTCTTATCTCGGCCAAAATGTCATCTACACCCATTGAGTGTGCATTATTTACCCCTGATCCTTTACTAATAACTACCACTTGCCTACCCGTATAAGTTCCTTGATCTACAGTAAAATAGTCTCCCGTCTGGAGTAAATTTTCAAAATGCTTTACCCAAGCCCCACTTTCTAAAACATACAAGCCATTTGTTTTTTTATCATTTTGGCCAAATAAAAATATATGGGTACTTTCTGCCGAAACATCTACTCCATCCAAGGTGGTGGCTGTCTCAGTCAAATCAAAGTTTTTATCTGAGGCTACTAATACATTCCCTCGGGAACCATACCCAATAAACTGACTTATGTAATTAATTGCATCAGCTAAACGAGGTATTCCCCACTCAAGTGCTTTTTCGTTTGATACTTCTCCGATGATTTGCTTTACCGGAATTGTTAGTGAATTATTCATGTGTTTTTTAAGTTTAATTTTTTGGAATGCTGTTAAGAAAGTAATGTTTGATCTACTGGGTACAGATTAAAAATCCAAATATTATCGTCAGACTCTAACGCAAATCCAGCGATGCTAGTATTCCAATATAGAATAGCCCCATTAAAATCATCGGTAGCAGTAGTTCCGCTATCTTTGCTAAAATAAGCCGCTTGGGTGAGCGAGTCTTTGGTAACGAGCATACGTCTACCATTAATTTCTAAAATCAGTTGATGATTAATGGCTAGGTTACAAGTTTGCCCTGTGTCAAATTGATCACCATTTGTAGCCACGTTGATTTGTAATTGTTGATGCAGCAAGTCACCATTTTCGGGAAATGGTTGGGCGTAGTCAACTGGATATACATTAAAAAACGTAACCTCATCATCTGGTGTCAGGGCAAACCCTGCAATGTTGGTATTCCAATACAAAGTAGCCCCTTGAAAGTCATCAGTAGCAGTAGTTCCGCCATCTTTGCTAAAGTAAGCTTCTGTACTTAGAGAATTTTTATCCAATACTTTAAAAGTACCGTTTACCTGTACTACAATATTTTCAGTTACTTCTAGATTGTTTACCAGTCCAGTATCAAAGTTATCTCCTACCGTGTTTTGAGTAACAACAAGTGTTTCGCTTTTGATAGAGGTATCTGGTATTTCAACATTAGTGGCAGAAATAGTAAGAATATTTTCTTCCCGACTCATCATCCCCGCTGAGTTCTCACTCTCCACTTTGAAATGATGGTAAATACCTATCCCCTCAGTATTTCTCAGTAATAACTCACTGCTTTGTAAATTGGTAATAGCAAGGTCTACCATCATAGTAGCGTCATTAGATGCTATTTCATAAATCTTAATCCAATTCCCTTGAGCATTCATTTTGTATAAATGATACTTACCATTATGGGTAGTTTTTTGCCAGCCCAAACGCACATTCGCAATCTCAAATTGTGCTCCTAGTGGTGAAGAGTTATAGGTAAGCTTAGGAGCTTCAGGATTGGTGCTTTCTACAATATTACTAATGAGTAACTTAGAAGGTAATGAAGAAGCATAGTCAGTGATCACATTACCATCTTTGTCAGCATAGGTCACTTCCCGATCTACGGTTAAACGGTAATACAATGGCTCGCCATAAGGCGCATATTCTACGTCTGAAAAATCATCTTCTACTACCCATACACTATCTTGACTTTGCTGATTGCTGGTAAGTTCAATTGTTTTTACCAAATCCATAGATCTTACCGACAAACTGTTGGTAGGCTCTAGTGTGCGATACACATTAATGCGTTTGATGTGTTGTAGTTGACTATATGCATTTACTTCAAACTGCATGCCTGGTCCAGAGTTAAAGGTCAGATTTGCGAGTACAGGCATAATACTCTTGACTTGCGGTGGCTCGGGTGCTTTGGTATTTACCAAGCTCACAGGGCCAAGTATAGGACTAAATGGTCCTAACTGCATAGTACTTCCCATCTCCTGCACAGCATAAAAATATAAATTGTCAGAAGTACCATCTAACCCGAAGTCAGTAAATAACACTTGGTTACTCCCCGTTTTTTTTGCCATGGGGGCAATGTCAAATGCAGGATCTTCAGGTTTCAATAACTGTCCATCTCGTCCTCTGATCACTTGTTTTTTAGGCATAGGCTGATAAGTACCATTATTGATATGCTGATACAACAGAGGTACTTCGGTAAGAGGTACAAAAGCATTTGATACCGCGGCCTGAATTCGTTCTTTGATTGTTCCTGGATCAAGCGTACCAGAGGTTTCTCCTGTGAGAAATAATTCAGGACGATCAGGATTGGGCAAACGATAGCCGCCTGCTTTGGGAGGGTAAACGCCAAATTTATCATCCTCGTTGATCGTATCACCTGCTGGATAGGTGTAGTCAAATGCAAGCAAGTTTTGCCAGCGGTTAGACTCATAAGCAGTATCTTGCAGGGCGTTTATAGCTGCCCTAATAGTGGTAATAGTTTCAGGGGTATACAACGCATTGAGTATTGCCTGTTCGTCGGCCCTTAAGTATAATAAAGCAAAAGGCGAATGGTTAAATTGAGTAGTCAACGTATAATTTGCTTTCCCAAAAGAATCAGGTCGGGTGGCATACAATCCCCCTTGCGGCAACTCAGGTTGTTGAGGTACTATGATTTCCTGAGCAAACATCAACTGTGGAGTACTCATATTAGAGGTAAGGGTATTACTCACACTTCTGGTTCCAAAAATGGTGTAACGAATACCTTCGCCTATAGCAGGTAATATGTTTGTTGAATTTAACCCCCAGGTATTATCGGCATAAAGATGAACTTGATAGCCTGGATAGAAGTTGACTGATACCTCTGTCCCAGTTTGAATAAAATCAGTGTTCACATTCTCTTGTTGACGGTCAGGGTCAATGATGTATAGCACTAAATCTGCGCTTTGCCCTAAGTTTTCAATTTTGAGCACCTGAAGGTTTTTTCTTTTACCATTAACATCATCTGCCAAGTGTACTCTTACAATCCCCCGATACCAATTCACTGAGTTTCCATTGGCCTGAAACTGGGGGTGATTGTCTAGCTGTGTGCCATCAAAAGTAACTTTGTATACGCCCACATCTGTAGTAGTTTCTAAATTTGCAGTTCCCCAAATTCCTCGGCTTTTCTCTACAAAATCTTCAGCATTAGAGCTGGCTCCTTGTTGGGAGATTTGTTCTCGGTGAATTGCCCAATTATCACCAATTTGTACTTTGAAAGTATGTGGATTATTACCACCCCATGAAGCCGTATTTTGCATGTTTTCAACTGCCATTAGTTTGCCATCAGCTTTGATGATTGGTGCTTGTAAGTCATCACTAGCATTAGGTAAGGTAGCAAACGATACCCCATCAGTAATGGCTTGTTTGTACACTTTGATAATAGGTCCCTCAGCGGGAGAATTATCTGCAGGCAATACTTCTTTAATTAGGTATTGATCGTTTTCTAAAGTTAGTACTCCTCCCGCAAAATTGGCGATTTTATCGGCTTCTACGGTAGGAATCCATTCTTCACCTGTACTGACTATCTGGTAGTTTTCGGTTCTTATAATAGCTACCAACGGGTCACTTGGGTCGTCTACTATAGCTGGTTTGGCTTTTCCTATAATGTTGGTAGGGGGAGCACTGCGGAAAAATATTTCTACTTCATCTGCAAAAACTTCGTCGGTATCAGGGAAAATTGCATTGGGATCAAGTGGATCAGTAGCTACTCCCATATCTTCAGGAGTAATTTTGTAACTCACAAGTTCCTGAAAGCTATTGTATTCAAAGTTGAGCCTTACCAAGATGTTATCAGCCAAAGAATTGTTTTCCAGTCTGATTTGGTCGTTTTGTGAAGTAAGCAATAGTGGTTTTTCGGGCTGTATCAATAAGGCTTGTAGACCAGATGGTGGCAGCAATGGGTTTTTAATAGCAAAGGTTGTAGTTACCGTATGCTCCACAGCACTGCGAGTAGCTCGCCCAAACCAATTGACTCCGTAGGAGCTGTAAATGTGGGTGCCATTTCTTTTTTCCCGATGTACATACAAGGCTTCTCCAGGGTCAGGGATGTTCAATACCACCGACTCGGCATAAGGGGTTACTCCACTGGGCACCGCAGCCAAATAATTGGAATTATTCAAAATTTCTGGTCGTTGCCAACCCGCATCTCCCTGGGCCTTGTATTCTATGCCTGCAAATACGGGGAAAGTATTACTTGCAAAATTGAAAGTATCATTAGAAGCAAAAAAACTTGTTTCGTTGTACTCGGGTAAGGCTTTGGCCAATAGGGTGATGAACCGTGTCTTGCCATCTTGAGTATATCCTTGATCATCAGTTAATTGCACTTGGCTTTCTGCGTTGCCACTGTATTTAATTCCCATTTGAGGGGTTTCCAAATCCACCGCAATTGGTAAGCGTTCATCGTTTACAGAGGTAGGCAACGAAATATAGGTATGTTGTACTTCACGGGCCCCCTCACCATCTCCCAAATCGGCCG
Organism: marine bacterium AO1-C; assembly: GCA_001890965.1. Lineage (GTDB taxonomy): Bacteria > Bacteroidota > Bacteroidia > Cytophagales > Microscillaceae > Microscilla. The sequence continues at coordinate 230,046 of MLAY01000015.1, forward strand.
TGGTGATATACTCTGCTTTGTAGATAAATTTACCAGACATCACCGCAGAATCCGTATCTAAATACCCTAGACCCAGCATTCGGGCAATGTGGTAATCAAACGATGCCAGTTGCAACATATCCAGGTTTGATACTTCCAAGCCATCCGATTCGTTTTCGTCGGTTGTAAACTGAACAGTTTCTACTCCAGTAGGATTATTAACTTGATCGCTCAAAGTCAGGTACTGCTGTACTACTTCTTTGATGTTGCGATCGGGGGCAGCACGGGTGCCACTCCATTTATCCTGATAAGCGGCTACATCGACAAAGGTTTGGTCGTTGTAACGGGGCCATTTGCCATTGATTAAACCTGTAGTAGGTTCTAAACGCTGAAAAGCCTCTGTATCATTGGTTGTAAGGGCAAATTCGCCTAGTTCTTGCCAGGTAGCCCTTTCATTCATAATACTATATTGTTCTATTTCTACTTTAGTAATGATACAATTAGTAGTATTGAATTTTACACTTCTGCCATTCTCTACGACTACTTTGGCAGAAGCAATATTGGCCTCGGTAAAGGTCTGCCGAGCTATGAGACTTTTACTTGCAGAAAAACTATTTGCATCAACCCCAAAACACTCTATTGCTAGTAAACTTCCAGTAGATGTATTATTTGTAGTAAAACTTATTGAACTGAAAACATTTTCTTGATTTTCTATTTCAATCAATTCTCCCCCATATCCTTGAATAAAGCCTAAAGGATTTTCATTGGGGTCTATTCCAAGTCTTACCTCATTATATTTATCACTATTATGAAAGTAAACATTAAAAGTTTGAAAAAATACCTGATATACCCACAAATAGTTGGCATCATCAACTACCATAGGTGTATCATTAAAATCTATTGCTAATGGATTTACTTCATAGGGTGCACGATAAATTCTTACAAAATCATTTGCCCTGTTAAAATTATGAGTAGTAGATGCTGCATCTCCTTTAGGTAAATGATTACTTAGCTGATTCTTCAGTACCCAACGTAGATGAATGCCTTGAGCACTACCATCTGCTCCAGAAGAACCAGCAGCTTGAAGGTAAAAGTGAGGAGACTGGAGAAACTTAGGAACTTCTGGGGGACAAACAGCGGCTATTGTCCAAGTCAAATTAGTAAATGACTGTAATGTGGTACTGGCCAGTGGTAAAGAAATATTAATTGGGCTATATGTAACTCGATCTACATTCCTGGTAATCTGTTGTAGATTGATGTTACTGGTACCATTGCTTGTTTGGTTAATGCACCCTTGTGGTGTTAGTTGACTTACACAAATTGCTGTGTTAACTTTGCCCACATAATGATTATTTACAAAAGCAAAAGGTTCAAAAGCTACATTATTACTCTTGCTTACCAAATCAAATGATTCTTTGGTAACATTCTGAGCAACTTTCAAAACATCTACCCCTCCATTTCTTACATATAAAACCTCATCCTCTTTAAAATAATAGTACCCAAGGGCTGATTCACCCAAGGAAAAAGAATGAGCAATCGTATCTTCTAAAGGCATATCCTTAGATATACTATCGTACACCTCTGCACCTCCAGTATTTAACACAAAGAAATCGTAAGTTGTTGGAGTAACCCTCAAAAACACATCTCTTGCAAAACCAGATGAAACAGCATAGTTTGGAAATCTAATTCGGCGTCTTCTTACTAGGTCCAAATTGTTGTCCAGTACAACGACTGTGAACCTTGGATCTTCATTATTATTTACCCCAAAATCTAAAGAGGCATTAAGTACGACAAAGTTATTTTCATAAGGATCATATACCAACTGTCCATACCCCAGTTCAAACGCAGTCAATGACTTAGCCTGGATAACATTGCCATTATTGTCCACTTTGATTAAGTATCTGTCGCTGAAATAACCAGTTTGTACCAAAAAAACAAAATTGCCATTAGCATCTTGTACAATTAAGTTTTGTTTTATACCAAAGAAGAGGTTGTCAAGCGTTATATCAAGAGTAAAATACCATATGAAATTACCTGAAAGATCAATTTTTAATATTATAGGTTTATTATCTACTTCGCCAAGTCCTATTACCTCCCCATTGTTGAGAAATTCTGCCTGTTTTATTCTCACTCCTCCCAAATCCTTAGCCCACATCACATTTCCACTGGGAGATAATTTAATCAATACATTTGTATTAGGGATTAATAACCCTGCCAATAGTACTCCCTGAGCTCCCACAGTAAGGTATTCAAACGAACCACTCAAGGCAGTATTACCTTTCTTCCAACTATATTCTTTTATAAATTCCATTGTTGATCGCTTTTAAATTTTCTTGAATAGTTTGGTTTATAATTGAATAGTGAGATTATCTACTTGTACAGTATCAAACACCTGGTAAGCATTGCCATTCCATTTTTTGTATTGAAACTGGATCGTTAGGGTATTGGTCATAATTGTCTGACTGTTATGCATTACCAATGCTTGTGAGTAGTCCTGAGCAAATAATACGTGATAGTTATTATCTATGCTATCCCCATTCATTACTGTAATGGCTCCTTGTATCTCGTTCAATGGTATTTTTGGGTCATTAAATGGTTCGGGGTTGCGAATCAATAGTGCTACTACATTTCCTGAGTTAGTATCTTTAATAAAGTTGAACTCAGTAGTGAGTGCGGGAGCCAACGGGTTCATTTTCCACCAACCTTCGGTTACCCGCGTAAATAAGTCATTGAATTGATTTTCTAATACTATGCTGTCCGAGTCTAGATTACCACTTACAATACTATAAGCTGAATTGATACTGCTAGCATCTAAAGATAAGTCAATGTTGAATATAGCAGGCTTTTGATTTCCTTGTTCATCCTGCAGAGCATAGCTATTCACTTGCTCGGTAAAGTTGGCATAACGAGAAGTCTGGAAAACAAAGTTGTGTAACTCTATGGTTTGCCCTTCAAATACATTGTTGACAATGGCAGTGTACATTTTTTGAGGCTTCAAATGATTCAAAGCTACTTTGGTCACATAACTCAAAGGTTTGATAGGTTCTCCACCAGTAGTTAAGCAATGTAAATCTGGGGTATTTATAAAATTGTTGAGTTGTTTTAGATGCTCAGGCATAAGAGGGGCATCATCCGATTCCCAACTAATTACTGATTGCGGAATTTCGGTATTGGTTACATTTGGCGGAGGTGGATTCTCCACACTAATGTCCTCTATCGGGTCTTTCACGACAATTTGCATTTTACTCTCCAATGCAACCAAACCCTGATAATCGGGCCAATTGGCCAACATATGTATCGCATAAGCTTTACTAAAAAACAGGGCAATTTCGTTATTACTGCTTCCATTAATTCCTGGTTCGGTGCTATAAAACAAGGGTTTTGCTCTCAGCAAGTTACCATCGGCATTGGGGTAAGAACGCTGGTAATCAATGTATTTTCTCAGATTTGCGAGGGCATATTTATCAGGGTTGATGAGTTGCCCATTGCTGTCACGACTTGCGCCATAAGTAACGCCACTGGCATTATGGAAATGCCCCAAAGGTCCCGCGGTTTGAAAACCATAGTAATAATCAAAACCTTCCACATTACCTCCATTGTCTACGTTGTCTTGCAGTTTGAAATGAATGTAATACTTGGCATTGGGTCGCCATACTGGGGTGACGGTTTTGTTGATGGCATCTACCGAAGCTTGGTAATCTTCCTGAATGGCATTTTGTGCAGGTATGTTCTGATTGAACTCATAGTTTTCTACTGATTGCCACTTGACTTGATGTAAGTGAGACTTAAACGAGAAAGTAGGCAAGGTACTTCTTTCGGGGAATGTGCAGAGTTTTTGGCGAGTAGATGACAAGTTGGTGCCAGTAACACCTACTGAATCATACCAACCAAGTGTAGTATTGTTATTAGATGATATAGCAAACCCAGCAAAGGTAATGGCCAAATCCTGTAAAGAGGGTAAATTGATGGACTCTGAACGACAACTTTCTAAATTTAAGTTCAAACGTGCCAGATAATGTGTACTATGACCACTATGAACCAAAACGCTTTGGCTTGTAATATCATCCAGATATACATTTTCGGTTAATTGATTGGGTTGCTCAAAAGCATAATTGCCTAGTAAATTAAGTTGATGATCAAACTTGAATATTTGCTCATTAAAACCAATGAAAATACCCACTTGATGGCTTTCAAGTTTAAAACTTGTAGGCTCTACAATACTTGTTTGACTAAATACTTTGGCAGTAAGTGACTGTGGCAAAGAAGCTGTAGCATCAATTTTAGCAATAAATCGTTCGATACTAAGTGGTGGCGGAGCTACTGGAGGGGCTGTATCTCCTGATATTCTTGGGTATCCACCATTAAAAGCTCCTGCTATAAAGAAATTCCCTTGATTATAAGTGATTTTCTCGATTTGTAGTGCTCCTCCACGAGCGGTATCCCAGGTTACCAGGTCTACTCCACTTAGGCTTTCGTCTACCTTCAGAGCAAAACCATAATAATCCTGGGTATTTCCCACCAACAATACGTAGCCGTCTCCAAAAGCAGCTGCTTGGATTCTAAGGTTCACTGGATTCATATCACGTGTCATTCCACGAGCTCCTTGACCATCAATTTTATGAAATGAATGGCTATTGACTAGAAGGAATTGGTCATTACTCATTTTTACCAGTAGTGAATTACGATTGGTACTGACCACATAATCATATTTGGTTACCTGCGACCACCTATTCTCACCATTACTTTGAACCCGGAAAAGCCCAACTGCAATTGGCCCACTTTGTAGATTGCCATGATACGCCAAAAGCATCACATCACCATTATCACAAGCCACTACTTGACGGAACTCTAAATCCTGATCACCGCTTACCTCATAGCTTTTCTCCCAAATGACTTCTCCCTGAGTATTGAGTTTAGTAATTAAGCCTTTTCGCTGTACGCCGTAAGAAGTACCCAATTTACCCACTGCATAAATACCATTGGGGGTCTCTATTTGATCATAATATTGATATTCTCCTTTTTGATATTGATTGATAAAATAATTGGCAGGAATCGTATCAGAGGCAGTTACTACCTCTCCACCTTTAGCATATAAATTGGTTAAGTCTGTTACCAAGGTGTTGTGATTATTGATGAAAGTAGAATCATCCAGTCCTGAACCACCATTATTAATCAGGTTTTTATAAGCCTCAAAATACAGCTTACTATATGCTTCTCGTTTGGCATTCACCGCGACCTGATCCACCTTAGCGGGTACTACCACCACTTTAGATATTCCTTGCGCAGGATTGTTATAGGTTACAGGATTGGCCAATTCTGCTTTGGTTTTATATTCTTGAGACACTAAACTGTATTGTACCTCTACTTGGTTATCGTCCTGTACTGACTGGTAATATTGGATGGTGACTCCTTGCGCTTCGGTAGATAAATTAAGTGCTATCTCGTTGGCGTCTTCAGGAAACTTCAGTTCCAAATCGTTGGAGTTATCAAACTGCAGTGATTGAGCAAAGGCAGGCGTATCAGGATCGTTGGCTATGTGGCCATCGGTTCCCCAGGTTTGGCCTTGCATATCCGAAAAGGCCGTTCCAGTTAGTTTGAAATAAATGCGTTGGTGATAATAATAGTTGTTGCTATTGGCGATATAACGGGTATCTAAGGGTTTACTCAACCAATGGATGATGCCCGAATCACGCTTCACTCCTTCGCAAAACAAAGTAGCCGCGGTAATGCCCAATTGCTCAGGCACAAACCAGCCAGGTTCACCTTGCTCAGTATAGCTAAATGGAGTGCTGGCCAACAGGCGAATAGCATCGTATTTACCATCAGATTTTTGCCAGTGACCAATTTTCAAGTCTGAGAAATTAACCGTGGTATTGGCGTGGTTGGTGATGGCTTCATAAGGGTGATAGTCAACCCAGTTTTCGCCATCCCAAATTTTAAGCGCTATGGCTTCAATGGAATATTGGTGTTTTACCTGACGTAATTCTTTGCCGCCCTTCACCGTTTTTTCAGGGGGAATTAGGTCAGTGTAATTTTCGGGAGGGTTATTTATCCCGCCAATTTTATCGGCTACTGCATTGGGCAGCACTGCTTTGGTAAACTTAATATCTACATAAGTGTCCAGTGGGATAAAGCCACCTGTAATTGCGGTGTCATCAGTAGGTACAGTATCACCTAGATTGATTAAATCAAAAGTTTCCCCCGTAAGCATATTGACTCCTTTTACAGAATCTTCGGCTCTTGCAGGTGATAGTGGGGCAATAGGAGTACGATCTACTTGCTTATTTTTCTCCCACTTGAGTTCTACATTCACACATTTGCGAATTTTGATAAACCCAATTCTAATTTTGCCACATACCCTAAATTGGGCGTAAACCAGGAACGGTTTTGCGGCTTCTGCCGCTAAAATGGCATCAAAAGAAATCCCCAGGCTAATAAACCAAAGCGATACTTCCAAGCCACCTCCTACGGCTACATATCCCCCCAGTTGAGGTTGCTCAAAACTTAGCTTAGCGCCAACTTCAGCATACAGCCAGGCCTTGACATGGGCCGGGCCAAATCGTTTGTCAAAATTGAACTCGGCTCGGGCACCTACTTCTATGCCTTTGGCCGACAACATCAAGAAGGCTTGCACTTCAAGCAAAGAAAGTAAACGGGCCGAAATGGGTTTTTCTTTGGTACCAAAATTTAGATACCATGCTGAGGGATTATTGAAGAAAAATCCAGCCTGTACCTCAGCATACAAATCTATAATATTGCCATTGCTTTTGGGAAGTTTATAATCGGCCCCAAGCCCCATCTCAATAGAGTTATCGCCAATGGCCAAAAAAGCAAAGAAAGGTGGTTCATTGCTGGAATCTAAATCCAAACGCTTGCTCAATATGTTGGCCTTTCCTTCCAGAATAAACACACTGGGTAGAGACAACAACAAAAATAAACGAGTAGACAAGATAAAGCCATCGTCCATCGTGGCCAGGGTGGCTCCTGCACCTACCGAAAAAGGAAAGTTATAATCTTTGGTTTCTTCAGGCTTACTAAATTTATCTGTATTGATTCCTTTTTCTGGATGCGCCATATATTCATACCAGGTTTCGTCTCCCGTAAATCCATCGATGGCGGTTTTTTCGGCTACATAACGGTAGCCCAACAATCCACTGAATCCATAAATACCCAATCCAGTAGCTCCCAATGGGATAGGTTTGGGCAAACCAATTTGAGCGTTGATCAAAAAGGCTGGGTACTGAGGCGAGAGTCGCATTTCGGCACTGCCACTGATACGCGCTTTAGGAAGCTTGACAGATACGCCTCCTTCGTACTCCAGCGATTCCCCAGGCTGAGGAATAGACAAATATCCTTGAATAATGGCGGTAGCATTATCAGGAGTAGCATTGCCTGGAATGGTAATGTCTACTTCTACGGTTTGGATGGTGAAATAATCATGGGCTGGTTTACCATTCGCAGCATCATTGTCTACGGTAAAGAAATACTGCATGCCCTTACCCCGAGCTTCTACCCCAATAGGGCCAATGCCCAAGGCTCCATCAAAACCAAATACATAATATCGGCGCATCACCCCCAAGTGTTCGCGCTGGTAGGACCCAAAGTTGATCCCTGAAATACCAATTTCCAGTGGACCCAGGTTGAGGTTGAAGCTGGTAGGTACGGGAATGGTTCCGCCTACAATCTCAAAGCTACCATCACTGTAAATGCGCATTTTGGAAACTTCAATGGCTTGCTCTTTGAGGATTTTCTTCATCAAGTCGTTGGTAAACTCGATCTTACCGCTGATGCCCAGAAAATATTTGTCATCTTCCCGGCCAAGCTCCGCCGAATTGACGGTAATATCCATTACCCCAAAGACTTCCTTCCAGGTAAAGCCGTTTACTTCGGATGCAGTGAGTAAAAAATCGCCCTCAGCGTCTAAATGACCCGTTACCTCTATTTGCGCTGGTTGCCCTTGGTTATTTTTTAGGCGAGGAATGACCAGTTGCCCAGCAATGCTGGAAGCAGTGACTACATTTTGTTGGAAGGTGAGGTCGAAGGATTTGAAACCTACCTGAAAACCATTGGCAGAACCAATATTGGCAATCAGGGTTGGGTCAGCGCTGTTTCCTACAGCCTCTAGAGCAATGGTACCCGAAAGCCCTCCAGTACCCACCAATAAGTTGCGTCCTGCGATTTGGGCGGTGTCGTTGTTTACATCTTTGAACCATTTGGGGGGGAGGGTGACGGTGGCAGTTTCGGCGTAGAAGCCCCGAAAGATATCGGATCTATTGTCGAGATCAGCTTCTGGTATATTGGTCTTTTCGCTTAAATCTAGTTTGAGTTGATTGATTTCTATAACAATACCAGTATTGAGAATTTCAGACTTTTGAAAATCAAACCTGTTAGATTTTTCAAAAATTAACCCTTTCTGAGATGAAAAATGCAAACTTCCCGCATGAAATATCAAAGCTGACTTGGCAGGTTCGGGTATAGGGTTACCATCCTGATCAACAGGTTTGAATACTTTTCGGGGCAATTTCATACCCAGATTGATATCATTGATAGAAAAAGCAAGTTCTGGTATTAAAATATCTTTGATATCTTGTCCTGAATCACCTCCAAAAATAGTTTTCACTAAAGTAGACAAGTCATCCAAAGAATGGAGGTAAGTATCCACGATTACATCTATGATATCTCGCTCGAATCTAACCTGATTAACAATATCCTTTACTTCTTCATAATAGGTAATATTTGCCGAATAGCTATTATTATAATGTGTGACAAATAACTCCAGAGGTGATTGGGTTTGACTGGGGTGAAAATTTTCTGCCGCCAGTTTAATTAAATTATCATAATCAAGATCTAATATTTCCATTAATAGTAAGAGAAAGCTCTTGATTGAAAAATCGAAAGATGGAATATCAGGATATTGAATGTATTGCAATAAACGCCAACGAAAAAATAAACTCATCTCAAATTTAGCCCCATCTGAGGCACTCTGAGGGTCAGGAGGGTTGAGTGACACTGCCCAATCAAGTCCTGGAATTTCGAATAATTGCAACTCCTTGTAATAATGAACATCCAGACTATAGTTAGTGGCGGTTCCATCAAAGGAAGTATGTTTTCGGAAGTTATGATAATAAAACTCCTCTAAAACATGGTCAAGTGCCTCTTTTATAAAATTCAGGCTTGAAGGAATAAAGTCCGTGTTGACTATATCTCTAAGTGTTGGTTTATATTGTTGTGGTAACATATATAATCGCCGTTTAAATCTCTTATTTATCGTATTTTTATTGTTAAAATAACTTTCTAACGTTGCCAGGCTTTTGCGTAAGCATCTGTAAAAAAGTTCTTTGGATTACCACTAAAGGCGTAGCACCAAATGTCGCTGGTAGGGGCAGCAATATGTGTTCTATATGCACCACTTTCGTCCTTGACTACTCCCTGTAGGGCCAATTTGAATTTGTTTGTTACCCCACTATTATACTCCCCATTCTGAAATACAAAATACACAGGGTAGCCAGCAATAAACTTGCTCGTTGTTGCAAGGGTATTTAACACCTCTGCCTCTGCTGTAGTATAGGAAATAGAATAAAACTGATCCATCGTTGATTGAAAAGTGGAATGCAACAAGGGTAAATCAAACCTTAATAAGTCAACACCGGCCAATCCAGCATCAGTCTCTTTTGTTATGTCTTGTAATACTCCTAATGACAAAAAATAATGCAATAATGTACGTTGGTTACTTTTGCCACCTTCTAAACCCAATGGATGAGAGAAAGCATTATAAGAATCCATTCCCCTTATTTCTATTGGAAGTTTTACAAAACCGTACCTGGTTTCTCCAATAGAGTCCTTGGCAACCCCTATTTGTAGATTAAAATCTTGTGGGGTGATTGGGTCAAGTGAGGTTAAACCCAAATATTTCAGGTTACTTGTTGTATTCCACACAGTGGAATTGGCGACTGGATATATGGGTATTTGGTTAAAAGGAAAAATGGTGTCATACTTAGCCATTTTTCTCATAATACCTGTATCTGCGGCATTATCAAAAACAGGAGGTATAGCATATCGCTTGTTGTAAGCTATCTTGAAATGAAAAGGAAATACCTGGGCTCCTTGTTTGGGTACTTTCAATAAAAACTCGCCTGTATTATTTCCTACTACTGGCACTTTGAACTGATTACTATCAGCAACAGGAGGAGTTCCAATATCTGGATAAGCGCCTGAAGAAAGATACAGCATAGGCTGACCATTATTTCCTGGAGGTAACTGGCAACGAATTTCTGCTAAAGCATCACTTGGTATCCGTACGATTGGCCATCCATGGTACGCATAATCAACATCGTCTCCATTCAATTTAATTTTAGGGTATTTGTTGGCTGCCTTATAGGTTGAATACAAGTTGATAGAGTTCCCTAACTCATTTCTGATATCCAGATAAATGCTACTTTTGGTAAAAAACTTGTCAATGACTAGTGTTTTGATGCTTTCATCTTTGATTGCTGTGATAGTATCACCTACATGGTTTTTGATTTTACTTGCATAAAATAATCCATAATATGCGGCAGGATCAACATATGCCAAAACCTTTTCTCTCGCATATAACTTATCGTATTCTCCTAAAGTATTTGCAGCTTGTGGGTTGTCACTCAACCCCTGGGGTTCTACTATCAGATGGTCTAAAATTTTGATATCTTCCAAAGTAGGTTGATGTGCTGGATAATCGACCATGATCTCAAAACCAAACTCGCTTGATATATCAAATTCTCCTAATGACCATCCCTCTACTATCGGTTGGAAAGTATGTTCTGCAAATACCTTGTCTATAGCTTCACCATCAGATGTAATGGTAAGCCCCAAATCTTCTCTCACCAAATTTTGAGCTGTATGAGCCTGTGGTGGACTGAGGGCTTGCTTTCTCACCGTCTCTTGTTGGTTCCATTCATTTTTCACCTGCCACATTCTTTTCAACATATCATTGTCACCAACCTCCGCTTCTAATAATACACTACCATCTGCCTTCAAAAAAGAACTTTTCTTTAGTCCTCGATAAACAAAATATTTGACTACCAAGCCATTTACTATCGGTTGTTGATCTGGTTTGAGGATCAAGTTAATTTTTTGCACCCCATTTGCAGTGATCTCCTGAATAAACGCCGATCCACCTGCTACGGCATAGGCTTTTTGTGGCTTGATAGACCTAAAAAGGGAAGCAGTCCTGAATTGAGTGGTTTCATGGCCCTTTACGGGGCCATAAGCTTGGTCATCTGTTTGGGCCTGGAGTGTGGAAAAATCGGTAAAAGTATGCAATATTTGCGTCCTGCGTTGCTGGATACCTTGTGGTATTTTGGCTGGTTGGCTTAATTGAAACTGCTGGGTTTCTACTACGGTTATGTTGTTAGGGGTCAATTCTTGTACTACTTCTAAAAGTACGTTTGAATGCCGTTTATCAACGATTAACCCACACTCAAACGATAAGTTGCGATAATCAGCAATGTGTACATTACCAATAGCCGGGGTTTGTACTGAAATCCAGGTAGGTACCCCATCTGGATCATACCCCCAGGCACCTCCTCCTTCATCCTTGAAATGTACTACCTCCTTAGAAGTTCCATCTGCCTTTGTTAAGGTGCATCGCAAATAAGTTTTAGCCACATCGTTTTGATGTACTCCGTAAACATTGACCTTAAAAGGATAACTTACTGTATTGCCATTGGTAGGTACTTCTATTTGTTGAGGTGTTTTTAAATGTAAGTCTGTATTATCTCTAAATTGAGCATAAAAAGGCGCAATGGGCTTATAAGTCAATTGTTTGTTTTGGGCTACATCTACCAAACTCAACTCATTGTCTTCTCCATCAAAGGGGGCAATGTGTACTAGTATATAGGCGTTTAAGTTTTTGGGGTTGATTTTTTTCCAATCTAGTAATGGGGCTTGGGTGTCCCAGTTAATCTGAAATATTTGTTCATTCCAGGTTGCTGGATTACCTACAATAACTTGGTCTTGAGAATTAATGGTTGCACTCATATTAGCGGTACCTATCCAAATCACATTTTCGCCATTATCATTATATTTCTGATACCATTTATTAGGAAACTCAAAACTTGGGTTCACCTGATTAGTAAATGCCAAAAAACAACGTACGTATCCACCGGGCAAAGAAGGTAAGCCTTGATTCGTTCCATCTGTTGTTCCATTATTGATGACTCTGATATGAATTGTTTGAGGTAGATTTAAATCAGGGTGAACGTGTAAACCGTATCCAGATTGTAATAGTTGAGTGGCACCACTATTATTGTTAAGCCTAATCCATATGTCTGGACTGTTAATTGGCCCACCAGTAACACCAACATCTCTATCTCTTATCAAAAGCTTTCTTCGTATATGGCTATAATCTATTGCAGCTTGAACTGCCTTTCTGGCATTTATCCTACCAGCTCCGTAGAATTGGCTTTTTGCAGGCTTCCCTCCTAGTCGTACATTTCTACCTGCTCGCACATTATTTTGTAATGGATATTGCAGATTGATTGTATTACCATTGATACTATCAATAACATTTTCGGAACCATCAATCTCAACAGCATGGTCTTCCATCAACCCTGTACTGTTAGCTACTACTACGGAAGTAGCTCCTTTTGGAGCGGCATTGGCTACAGTAGTCACATTTGAAAATGAAGTAACTGAATTGCTTGCATCGTCTAACCATCGTCCAGAACCACTTCTATTGATATCTATTTTATCAGTAGTTCCTTTCAAAATTTCTTTTACCTCTAGTACGTTCAAAGTAGATTTGGCTGATAACATAAGAGCAGCCACCCCAGAAACTACTGGAGTAGCCCCTGAAGTTCCTACAAAGTCTGAACTACAATTGCCAAATCCCACACTCTTCACCGTTCCACTGTAACCAGTAACCATAGTTAATCCAAAAGGGGGGGGAAATGGCGTTGTTTTTACTTCAACGACATTACCATTGATAGCTCTAATGAAGGCCTCTTCCGAGGGAAGAGTAGTAGTAGTAGTAGTAGTACCACCACCAACCAAAGTAGTATGATTAAAGTTTAGCAATAATTCCCCTCCTACAAACAATCCCTCAGTATCATCTAACTCGAAAGTTTTAGCATCTATTACCCCTCTGCCAGCAAGTGATCTCTGAGGGGATTCAGGTACTATATAAGTACTTCCTAGTGCTGCAGCATTGATGTTAATGGCAGTATTGATTGTGATGGTATTTGCAGCATTATTTACCCCACCTGGATTGATAGTATATGAATTACCAATACTACTATTTCCTAGAGTTCCAATATATACTTGTTGATTTGCAGCAAATCCTTTGGTATTTGCCACTGGTAGTACGTTACTTGCGGCAACCGCCGAAGTAAGGGTGGTATACAGTACAGCTATCTCTACCTGATTGTATTTACTGGGAGTCATAGTCAAGGGGTTGGTAGCATTATTAGCTGGATTCGTTGAATAGCCAGGTAGTTGTCGGATATAATAAAGATCTTGGTTTAAGGTAATGGTATTACCTACAATAGAAGTTATTCGTCTTATTTCAAAACCAATTGGATCATCTGGGTCTCCTATACTTACATGCTGCCCTGAAAACACCCCTCTCACATTATCCAACTCCAACTCACTATTAGAAACAACATTACGAATCTGGAGTCTCAAAGGGCTATTGGTATGAAACTTCCCACTTTGATGAATAGTGGTAGTGAATTGTTTTTTTCTATTGTAGTTATTTCTTAAATCTCCTGAAGGTGCTACTATATCTAGCTCATTCCCATGATTACTATATTGGGCTCTTTCTTCAATTGGTTTTGGATTGGATGCTCTAAAATAATCGTCGTGAATAGCAGTAGCCCCAACAATTAATGGATAGTCATAAAACCCTAGTGCTTGTTCTGTTATTACAGAAACATTCCCGTTTCCTGCACCTGTACAAAATATTATTCCTCTTCCTTTTCTACTATATGCCATCAATTGTTCAAAAACCAAACTAAATGTAGTATTATTAATATCAGGACGAGGTTTAATAACTATGCTTAGGTTAATAATATCAACTGAATGATCAAACGAGATGGAATTATTATCAATTTGTTGTACATAAGATGGGGTAAGGTGAACACCTCCCAAAAGTGTAGAAGTTACAATAGCAGTAGGTGTATTATTTACAAGAGCTGCATTGGAACGATCAGCATAGATTCTGGCAATCTCAGTCATTCCAGCCAAATAATACCAAAAACCAATCAGTTTACTCAAACTATCTCTACTAACAGAATGGAATCTTATGTTAGGAGCCACACCTACAACCCCTGTCCCGTTATAAAACTCAATTTGAGTCTTATCATTAGGAGGGGGGAAATGATCAGAAGCTTTGGCTGTAAGAATACCTGCAACTTCTGTCCCATGAATCCCTTCACTATCATCATTTCCAGTAACAAACGGGAATTCTTCGTCAAGTAATATTCCTGATTTCGGGTTTCCATTTGAAACATTATTGGTAAGTCCTTGATGTTCAACAATTCCGTTACGAGTTTGTACCCCAGTATCAATAATACCAACTATTACATTAGGAGAACCATATATTAGCTCATTAGCTACACCAGTAACTACATTATTGCCACCATCTAAAAGCTGCCACGCATCTTCTACTTGAATTAATTTAAGATGCCAATGTTGGGCAAAGTGGCGATTATCAGGAGTTATCATATCTTTTGGTTTTGATCGTTTATTTTCTAGTTATTTCAATTGTATTGCATCATTAAAAAACACCTTACAATATGGTAATAGCTTTTTAATCCTGCGTTGTTCAGGTTTTGAAAAGCGATTGTTACCAAGAAAAAGTTTGTATAAACGCATAGAAAAAAGTGTTTTAGGCAATGACCTCAAACGATTATGCGCAAGTGAAAGTCTGGTTAATTGGGTGAGTTTACCTATTTCGTCAGGCAAACTCCTTATTTTATTTTGGGCAAGATGGAGAGTAGTCAAAAAACTCAAATTTCCTATTTCATCAGGAATCTTTTTAAGCCGATTTTGATTTATGTAAAACGTTTTCAATACCCTTGCTTTTCCTATGCTAGCAGGTAATATTTTTATTTGATTATTTGTCAGTTGTAAATCTTTTAAGAAACGAAAGTCTCCAAAATTTTCTGGTAAAAATTTTAGTTTGTTATTTGAAAGATATAAGCTTTGCAGATTTTTCAGATAAATAATACTATCAGGAAGGAACTCAATATTATTATTATTTAGGTGCAAAGCCATTAAATTTTTTAGCTTTCCTATTTCGTTTGGTAAAACTGTTAAGAAATTATGGGTTAATAAAAAGCTTGTCAAGTTTACAAGCTTACTTATTTCGTTTGGCAAACGTGTCAAGCAGTTCCCTGATAACTGAAGAAATGTTAAATTTGTAAGATTACCTATCTCGCCTGGTAATTGAGTAATTTTATTATTTGAAAGTATAAGTACATTTAACCGAGTAAGGTTACCAATGTCTGTTGGTAAAGTCGTAATTTGACAGTTCCTTATAACTAACTCTTGTAAGTTTTTGAGTTTTCCTATTCCTTCTAAACTGGTTATAGCTGTGTCTTCTAAATACAAATGGGTTATACTATCAGGATTTTTTAGTGCGTCTTCCAAAGATGTAGAGAACTTTATTCCTTGAGAAATGGCATTGCTATTAATGCTAAGAAGTAAGCAAATAGTGTAGAGTAATATATGCTGGATTTGATATTTTTTTAAAATACTTATATAGAAATCACTCACAAATAGGTTTGGATATGTATTTTCAGAAAAGCGTCTAGCAAATTGATGTATAGATAGCATAACATAAGTATTTTTTGATGGTGGTTATAAGAGAGAAAACTTATCCGCTTCCCTTATTATATATTGTTTTCTAAGCCCTCAATGGAGACTTTCCTCAAAAAAACTTTCGATCATTTTGTAAGTCACTGATAATGAAGGAGAAAATTTTTTATTCAAGCAGATTAGCAAAACAATGAAAAGTGTGCAAAATTCAGGAAATACCCTTTTTCAAAAAAACAGAAATAGTCCATTATTCAAATGTTGCCAAACATCTTCTACTTCAATGAGTTTAAGATGCCAATGTTGAGCAAAATGACGGTTATCATATCGTTTGACCATTAATGATTAAAAAATAACATTAAATATATTGATAGTTGGCTATAACTTTACTTTACAGTTTGGATCAAAAACTTTCACCTTGTCTTTACTTTTTGGGGACATGGGGTTATTGCCTGCAATTAAAGTTTTTAGCTTTTTCAAGTTTATAATTTCCGAAGGTAGTTCTTTCAGCTGATTAAAGGATAAATCCAATAACTCCAGATTAGTTAGTCTTTTTATGTTTTGAGGCAGGTACCTAAGTTTATTTCCAGCAACAATTAAAACTTTCATTTTTTTTAAGCCTGTAATTTCTGAGGGCATTTTTTTTAGTGAAGTACTGGATACATTCAATACTTCCAGATTAGTCAGGTTTCTTATTTGTTTAGGGATGCGTTTAAGGCGATTTCCATTAATAAATAATTTCTTTAAGTTTTTTAGCTTAGTTATTTCTTTATCAAAAAACCTTAACCTATTGTTGTGAAGCCCTAAAGAGTTTAGGTTTTTAATGCACTTTATAACCTTAGGAAAACTAGATATCCGATTACCAGATAGATCTAAATGCTTCAAGTTTTTAAGCAACTCCATTTCTTTAGGTAATTTAGTCAATTGATTATTAGTTATGATCAATGATTGCAAACTCTTCAAATTACCAATAGTACTTGGTAATTTATTCAGGCTACCTTTTCTAATTTCCAAACGCCTTAAATTCTCAAGTTTAAATATTGATCGCGGCAAAGAAGAAAGATTACTTTCCAATATTTCTATATTCTCTAATTTCCTAAGTTTTCCTATGCCTTCTGGTAATGAAATAAGGTTTTTACAAAAAATCATGAGAGACCTCAAGTTTTTGAATTCTTCTATATGATTAGATAAGTTGGTAATCTGCCCGTCTTCTATGACCAGTTGTATTCTTTTGTCAGGGTGTCTGGATTTTCGTTCTGCTTCAAAAGAATATATTTTTTGAGAAAAAGCATTTATCTGAATCAATGATACAAGTGTAAAAGAAAGAGGGCCTAATGTTTTGAGGAATAAAAACTTAAATGAGGTGAATATAATGTTAGTTACCAAAAAATCACGAAAACTAGCACAAAGGTATAATAACCTAATATGTGAAGTAGAAAAAATACATATTATAAAACATCTAGCAAATTGGTTTTCAGCAAGCATAGAATCAATAAGTTTTGAACGATTAAAAATTAGATCACTTAATGAGTTGAAGATAGCTACAACTCAAAGAGTTTTTGGTTGTTTTTGTTAAGAGAGAAAACTTATCCGCTTCCCTCATTACTATATATTGTTTTCTAAGTGTTGAATGGAGACTTTCCTCAAAAAAACTTTCGATTATTTTGTAAGTAGCTGATAGTGAAGAAGAAAAGTTTTTATTCAAGCAGGTTAGCAAAACAATGAAAATGTACGCAAAGCCAAGTAAATACCCGATTTTTCTTTCAGCGAAATAATCTAAATAGCCCATTATGCAAAAGCTGCCACGCATCTTCTACTTGAATTAATTTAAGATGCCAATGTTGGGCAAAGTGGCGATTATCAGGAGTTATCATATCTTTAATTTTCCTTTCTCCCTTTATTAATAGGGAAGTTTGATACAATTATTTTTTAGTAAAGCAATTTCAATAATACATATCCCCCTCAATTCAGTAATCTGTTCCTCCCTGCATCCACTTTTTAATAGCCTTTAACTCTTCCTTTGACAGCCTATTATGCATTATATATAAATTTGCTAACCGAAATTTATACATGCTTTTAGGTAGCTTTTTGATCTTGTTATATCGTAATTGCAAATACCCCAATCCCTTGAATTCCCCAAATGCTTCAGGTAGGCTTTTTAGTTGATTATAATTAGCGTACAAATACATCAACTTTTTTAGTTTCACCAAGTTATCTGGGAAGCTTGTTAGTTGATTGTGAGATAAGTTCAAGTGTTCAAGACTTTGAAGCTTCTCAATATCTTCAGGTAAAGCGGTCAATTGATTGTAAGCTAAATCCAAAAATTGAAGGTTCTTAAGGCGCACAATAGTTCTTGGAAGTACTCTCAACCCATTACGATGTAATGGACGCGGATTTACTCCTATAAAATCAGAAGGATCAAGTGACTGCTTGTACCTAATCTTCAACCCCTCTAAACTCTCTAAATCACCAATGGCCTTGGGTAAAGTATTTAATTTACTCTTCAAAACCCACAGCACTTTCAATCCCTTTAAATCTCCAATACTTTCAGGTAAGGTAGTAAGTGGTACGTTCAGTATATATAGATTTTCAAGCCTCTTCATTTTTCCAATACTTACCGGAAGTTTGGTATATTGCCCACCTATAAGCTGTAACATTTGCAGATTTTGAAGTTTTCCTATGCTTTTGGTCAATGTCTTCAAACCATTCAACTCCAATGTGAGCCGTTTCAAACCTTGAAGTCTTCCTATGCTTTTGGGTAATTTAGGAAGCTTATTGGCTTGCAATACCAACTTGTACAAACGTTGGAGTTTACCTATGTTTCTGGGAAGAGTAACAAGACTATTAACTTCCAGCCTCAATGTGTCTAATCTTTGAAGATTGCCTATGCTTTTGGGTAAAGTAATGAGCCTGTTTGCCTTCACTTCCAGTTTTTTTAAGCTTTGAAGGTTACCGATACTTTTAGGAAAAACCAGGAGGTTGTTTGCCGTTATTTCCAGTCTTTCCAATCTCCGAAGATTACCTATACCTTGAGGTAACCCTCTCAAACCATCTACCTTTAACATCAGCCATTCTAAATATTTAAGCTTCTCTATACTATTGGGTATGGTAATGAGACTGTCTGATTCTATCTTCAAAGAACGTAAATATCGAAGATCACCCAGACTTTCAGGCAAGGTTTTCAGGTTCTTACATTTGATTATCAGTGAACCTAATTTTTTTAGTTCACCTATACGGGGAGACAAATCTATTAATCCATCATTTCTCAGTTCCAATGTATAAATACGTGTTGATTTTTTTGCTTGGGCTTCTAATGCTTGTTCTAGCGAATAGAATTTCTGGGCTTGCCCAACTGATACTTGTACAACCACAAAAAATACTACCCAAACAAAAGATTTGAATAAATGTATTAGACGTCGCTTCCAAACAAAAGTAGGAACATTGGAAAAGGTAGCAAATGGGTATACAGATCGCATAACATAAGTATTTTTTGATGGTGGTTATAAGAGCGAAAACTTATCCGCTTCCCTCATTACTATATATTGTTTTCTAAGTGTTGAATGGAGACTTTCCTCAAAAAAACTCTCGATTACTTTGTAAGTCACTGATAATGAAGGAGAAAAATTTTTATTCAAGCAGGTTAGCAAAACAATGAAAAAGTATACAAACCTAAGTAAATACCCGATTTTTCTTTCAGCGAAATAATCTAAATAGCCCATTATGCAAAAGCTGCCACGCATCTTCTACTTGAATTAATTTAAGATGCCAATGTTGGGCAAAGTGGCGATTATCAGGAGTTATCATATCTTTTAGTTTTGATCGTTTATTTTCTAGTTATTTCTTGTTTTTAAATATAACCCAGCACTTGGGCAATGCATTTTTCAAATTATCTATATCACTCTTTACCAATTCATTTCCCGACAGAGTCAACCTAAGCAAGCTTATAAGTTGTGTGATGCTTTTAGGTAATGTTGTCAGAAGATTATTGCCAAGGTAGCACTCTGTCAAGTTCTCTAGATTCCTAATGTTTGTTGGAATGCTTTTGAGATTGTTTTCATTCAAATTAAGAATTTTCAGTTTTGTAAGATTACTTATTTCCTTAGGAAGCTTTCTTAATTTATTTTGACTAATATTTAATCTTTCCAGGTTCTTGGATTTACCAATACTATTCGGGAGGGTTTTTATACTATTATGTTTTAAATTCAAACTTATTAATTTCGTATAATTACCAAATCCCTCAGGTAAAGCTTTGATTTTATTGTTTTTCAAACTCAGCCATTTTAGGTGCTTCAAATAAATAATATCTTGGGGTAGATGTTTGATTTTATTGTTATCCAAGTGTAATTCAATTAGCTTATTGAGTTTCTCTATTCCGTCGGGTAATCTCTTCAATGAATTATTGGATACTAATAATACTCGTAACCTTTTTAGATTAGTAATTTCATTGGGTAGTTTTTTTAATTGATTATTTCTCAAATCAAGTATTTCTAAGGAAGTCAACTTTTCTATGCTCTTTGGTAGAACTTTAATATAGCAATGTTCTAATCTTAAGGATTCTAGATTAATAAACTTTTGAAGGTTATGTAAATTAACATCTGGATTATGTGATATAAGTAGATTTATTACACTTTCTGGATTCTCCATAGCCTTATTTAGTGAATAATAAGTTTTTCTATTTTGAGCATTGACAACTTGAAAACTATCAATTAAGGCAATACATAAGGCATAGAAAAATGCATACTTGACTTTTGTATGGAATTTTGCAGAGAGAGTATTATTTCTATCAACAAAGAGGTTTATAGGCAAATATTTAGAAAAGATTTTAGCAAATTGGTATACAGGCGGCATAGAGTCAATTATTTTGATTGATTAAACATTAGATCACTTGATGAGTGGCAAATTTTACTCACCCAACGAATTTATTTATAATAGCTTGGTTTTTATTATAAAAGAGATGATTTATTCTCTTCTTTATTATTCTATACTAAACTACATACCCCTACATGGACATTTTTCTCAAAAAAACTTTCGATTATTTTGTAAGTCACTGATAGTGAAGAAGAAAAGTTTTTGTACAACTGGATTAGCAAAACAATAAGTAAAGAAGGGAATGACGAAAGGCAATAGTGTACTTGTTAAAGTATGCAGACAGATACCAACAATCTTTTAAGAAACGGTGAATTGAGTCTTAACCCAGCTCCACCTCCAACTCCGCTACAAAGGTGCCGTTTTTGGAGCGAGTAGCAAATTGGTGCTTATTGGGATACAAAAAATCGAGGCGTTTGCGGGTATTGCGTAGCCCTATGCCTCCCTCCTCTTTTCGGGTAGGTTCGTTTTGTTTAAATACTTGGTTTTCGGTTCTGAAGATCAGCTTGTTGTCTACCACCTTCAGGTTAAAACAAATATTGGTGGCTTCTTTGGCACTTACTCCGTACTTGAAGGCATTTTCCACTAAGGGTAACATCAGCATCGGCGAAATTTGTTTTCCCTGATAATCCCCCTCAATATTAAACAAGACCTCGGTTTTGCGTAAGCGTAACTCATGCAAAGCAATGAAGTTTTGGATATGGGTGATTTCACGCTGCAGCGAGACTTTGTCTACATTGGTCTCGTACAGCATATAACGCATAATTTCGGAAAGCTTAAGGATGGCTTCGGGTGCTTGTGGACGTTGCTGAAAAGCCAATGAATAGATATTATTAAGTGTATTGAATAAAAAGTG
Organism: marine bacterium AO1-C; assembly: GCA_001890965.1. Taxonomy (GTDB): domain Bacteria; phylum Bacteroidota; class Bacteroidia; order Cytophagales; family Microscillaceae; genus Microscilla. The sequence goes on from MLAY01000015.1 coordinate 251,539, forward strand.
AGGGCTTACCTGAAGCTTGAGCATAGATAGCTCGGCTTTGAGTTTTTGGTTCTCGAGGTCTTTCTGCACTTCGGCATTACGAAACCAGTCCAGCATAATACGTACCTGGGTGCTGGACCATAAATAAAAGAAAACCACAAATGTTGAAGAAATGGCCCTGTTTCGCCAGGATCGAGCTGTCCAGGGACGTTCTCGCTCGCCTAGTTTGAAATCTAATCCCCAATGCCAGAGGTAACTATCCAGGGTCATAATGACGATGCCCAGCAGCCAAACCAAAAGTATGTATAGGGCAAATTTTTTGAAACGACGGGTACGAAAAAACCTGGGGGTGATGTTGAAGTAGTTGAAATAAAACAGCCCCATTACAAGCATTAAATGGGTAGTGGTCCCTAAAAACATGTAGGCAATGCTATAGTTTTTTGCCCGACTATGCAATTGAAAGTCCCGAAACAACAACATGAAAATCAAAATGCCCCAGAACAAAAAATGCAGGGCCAGATTCGCAATATTGCCTGTATTATTAATTTTAATTGCTCTCAAAGAAAACGAATTTTTCAGATGTTTTTGATTATTGTTATCTTCTAAAATGGCTGTTTTCATTATTTTAACTTAGGGCTTCAGGTTGTACAAGTTATTATAAAATGGATTCAAAAGAACCTTACAATATCAAGCAATGAAGCCCTGAAGTCATTGAATCATTTTTTTACATTACAAATAACCCAAAAATCGGTTAAATCATAATTTAGAATATATATGAAGGTACGAATTATAGATTAAAACCTAAATTTTACCGACCAACGCGGTATAGGGTTAATATCTACAAAATCCCCTTACTGGTATATTCTTTTGGATAAGGTTCATTTTAATTCTCTACCTTCAAATCGTGCAAGGAAGTGACTCGCTAAATAAAAATATAACATAGTACTGTGTATTATAAAGTACTTGTTATTATATTTGCCCGCTCACTTCAGCCTTTGTGCATTGAAAAACCATATAACTATTAGTATAACATGCGTGACTACATCATTGAAACACATCAATTAAATTTTAGCTTTGGGAAATTCAAAGTACTGCACGATTTAGATTTACGTGTACCCCAAAGTAGCATTTATGGCTTTCTGGGACCCAATGGTGCTGGTAAAACCACCACTATCCGTATTTTATTAGGTCTTATCAAAACTGCTCAAAGTAAAGTATCAGTATTTGGCCAAGACCTCATCAAGCATCGAGTAGAGATTCTACGCCAGGTAGGGGCTTTAGTAGAAATGCCCTCCCTGTATTTACACTTAAGTGGACGCAAAAACCTCGAAATCACCCGTACGCTGATTGGTAATATTTCGAAAAAACGTATCGACGAAGTACTCGAGATTGTGGGTCTTACCAACGATGCCCATCGCAAGGTCAAACAATATTCTTTGGGAATGAAACAGCGTCTGGGGCTGGCCCTGAGTTTTTTGGCTGATCCCGATTTATTAATTCTTGACGAACCCACCAATGGATTAGACCCCAATGGAATTAAAGAAATTCGTGAATTAATCATTAGCCTCAATCGTGATTTTAACAAAACCATTTTTGTATCGAGTCATTTGTTGAGTGAGGTAGAAAAAGTGGCTACCCATGTAGGCATTATCCACAAAGGAAAACTGCATTTCGAAGGCAGTATTGATGAACTGCGAGATCAACAACGACCTACAACCCTGGTAGAGGTAAATGATAGTGCTAAAGCCATAGAAGTGCTCAAAGGTCAAAATATTGCGGCGGCTTCGGTAGAAAATGGTACGCTCAAAATTGACGCGAGTGACAAGCCAATCATCCACCAAATCAACAGTAGTTTGCTCAATGCTGGTCTGGAGGTCTATCAATTGTCTCCTCAGCAATCGTCGCTGGAAGATTTGTTTATGAACATTACCCAAAACTCACAAAACTAGGCGCTATGTTACAGAGATTTTATTTATTGAGAGAACTCAAAGCTGAGTTTAGTAAGTATCGTCATACGATGGTGTATTGGCTGATGGTACTGTGTCCGTTTGCAATTGCCTTTTTTGTGTTTGTGATTAACAACTGGACTTTGCCCACATCGCTTACCAAGCTCGTCGAACAAGGAAAGAATCCTTGGGAAATGTATATTATTATCCATTACAGGGTACTTACTATTATGTTGCTCCCGCTATACATTGCTATGATGACGGGGGTAATTTATGGGCGTGAACATCGCAATAACACCTGGAAACATTTGTATGCATTACCCATTCCTCAATGGAGTATTGAACTAAGTAAAAACATTTTCAGTCTCCTGATTTTGTTGTGTACCATATTCATTTATGCCGGTTTTATATTACTCTCTGGTTATGTGCTTTCTATGGTGAACCCTAAGTTAAATATTGCTCAATTTGACAATCATTTAGGTTTTAACCTAATGATGGCTTTCAAAGTGTTTTTATCTATTACCAGTATTTGGGCCATTCATAATTGGGTAGGGCGTCGCTTCAGCAACTTTGGATACAATATAGGCTTAGGCCTGGTAGGCGTTGTGAGCGCTGGGGTGCTCATTCAAGGGTGGAAATATGTCAAATATTATCCCTATGCTTTTCCTGCTTTGGGTGTACTCGATGAGAAAAGTATCCACACCCTGTTCAGTAAACCAGTGGTATATAGCCTCATCGTAGGTGCTGTATTTTGGGCAGTTGGCTTTTGGGATATTCGCCGAAGAACCATTCAGGCATAGTTTGTTTCACCATTTAGAATTCAATAAACCATGAATCATATCATCAAAGGGCTTAGAGCAGAATACCTCAAAACCCATCAAACACCTGTTTACTGGTTGTTATTATTGTGCCCGTTGGCCCTCAATATATTGGTATTGTTGCTGCTCAACGAAGTAGGTGAAAAATGGATTAAAGGAGATGTCAGTCCCTGGAAAACTTTGTATTACTTTAATTATAATCTGCTGACGCAGTTTTTTCTCATACTCTTCATTGCTATGATGACCAGCCTCATTAACAATGTAGAACACAAGGGACATTCCTGGAAGCATCTATATGCCCTTGCCCAACCTCGCTGGGCGATATATGTCAATAAAAGCCTATACAGTGTAGGTATGCTGTTTTTCGTGTTATGCTATTTTGCTGTCATGCAAGTTTTTTCAGGCTTGATACTCTCACTTTTGCGTCCTGATTTAGGATTCCAAAGCAGGGATTTAGCACTTGGGTTTAACTTTATATTGATGCTTAAGATGTTTTTTACTTCATTGGCCATCTGGAGCATTCATCACTGGCTTACTTTTAGGAATCGTAACTTTTCTTTATCGATTGGTATTGGGCTGTTGATGCTCATTTTTATCACCCTTACTATCAATAGTCGGGAATGGATCAACTACATTCCTTATGCCTACATCAAGCAGATATTTGGTGCAAAGCCAGGCGTTGCTCCACCATTATTTCGCCAGGAAGTATGGCTGGGCATTGGAGTTGGATTTGCTATTTGGCTAGGTGGACTTTGGGATGCCAGAAGGAGAGATATTTTGTAAATTGTTATGCCTTTGGCTAATTGCTTAATGGTTAAATTGCTAAGTAGTGTAGTATACTTAGCAATTTAACCATATAACTATCTGTTTATGAAACTTTTGACTAAGTACAATACTCTTCGTTGCTTTGCTCGCGGGCAGGTGGACAGCATCGTAGGAGGGGGAATTGGCCTAGTGCGGTTGGTTTTGCTGTCCAGGCTTTTTTCCTTTATTTTTTGGCCTCAAAAAATGAAGCCGCCAGAGGCAACCGAGTTAAAATCAGATAAAATATCCGAAAACTGTACTATACATAGTTTTTTAAGTCTTTGTCCTATTGCACCTTATTTGCTCATCCTGGAACCATACACCGATCGAGCCGTAGCTCCCTGGTTATTGGTAATGCTTTCGTCGGCTCCTTTAGCAATCAAATAATCCATCAAAGCCCTGCGACCTTTGGTAGCCGCCATAATCAAGGCCGTATTGCCCACATGGTCTTGCTTGTTAATGTCGGCTTTGTAGCGTAGTAGCAATCCTACCATAGCCTTTAATTTAGGAGGCACCGCATAACGATCTTTGCTAATAGTAGAAGCGGCATGCATAATCACTGGGGTACGGTGGCGTCCCAATTGGTTTGGGTCAGCTCCTTTATCCAGAAAAAAATTGGCTACTCCCAGATTTTTATAAAATACCGCCACCCCAAAAGGAGTTTCCTCGAGTTTACTTAATTTTTTCATATCGGCACCTTTAGCCACCAGTTTCTCGGCTAGTTCTCGGTTCCCATTTTTGGCGGCGTGATGCAATGCCGTCATTCCGTAGTTAGTTTCTTGATAATTGACATCCTCACCCTTTTCTATCAAATACAACACTACTTCAGCGTGGTTTTTCTCGGCAGCCAGCGTAATAGGGTTTTCATTGCCCGAATTGCCTTTGCTAATATCTGCTCCTTTTGCTATCAAGAATTTCACGGCCTCAAGATGTCCATTTTTGGCAGCTTTCATCAAAGCGGTTTGCTCCAAGGCCAATACCCCCGAACTCCGATAATTGATATCCGCTCCTTGTGCCAGTTGTTCTTTCATGCCTTCAATGTCGCCCTTAGAGGCCGCACGCAATAATTTATCGCCAGGTGTGTTGCCCCCACAAGACCACAGAGTGAGACTCATGGCCAAGGCACATACTTTAAAAAATACAGAGGTTTTGTTCGTAATCATAGATTTATTGTTTAGGTAAAGGTAGATGTGTATAGAAGGTTTATTAAAATACAAAATTGGTGGGGAAAAAGAAGAAAAAAGCGTGATGAAAGAAAAGTCTAAACTCATCAAAAGGTAATCTGTATTTTAATTGCCCTTTAAGTCATCTATAATATTTTTGTTCTTCTAAACCTGTCTCATTATTTATGGGTACTTTCTACCTGCTTTTTGAATTGTGAAGGAGTAAGCCCTGTATGCTTTTTAAAAATCCGGTTAAAGGTAGCCTTAGACTGAAAACCTGATTCATAAGCAATTGCCAGCAAGGTAATTTGTTTAGCATCTCCCTGCATTACTCTTTCTTTGAACACACCTACTCTACAACTATTGAGATAATCATAAAAGTTAGTATTGAGTTCTTTATTTAATAGCTCAGATAGTTTTTTGTCGGTAGTATCTATTTTTTGGGCAACTCTGGCCAGCGAGATCCCTTCTTCTTTGTATAATGCTTGCTCCATGATTACCTCATGAAGTTTTTGTTTCAACTGCTCTACTTCTGTCTTATTTCTAAAAATACTTCGGGTAGATTTTTTTGCCAAAATACGAGCTTCCTTCGCTTGCAACTCCTGTAAAGTTTTCTGCAATGCCTCGTTGGTTTTCTTCAAAGTAGATGTATGTCGGATAACAACAGCCTTTGTCTTTTTTTCTTGTATCTTGATGATATACTTTCTTAAAAAATAAGCCCCGATCAATACCAAGATCGTCAGCAAAACCATTCCTCCTCTAAACCACCATGTTTGCCACCAGGCAGGATGCACAATCACCACCATTTGGGCCTCTTGCTTACTCCACACGCCATCATTGTTGGCGGCCTTTACTCTAAGCTTATAGGTGCCTGCAGGCAAAGCCGTATAAGTAACAAAGCGCCGAGTTCCTATGCGACTCCAGTCCTGATCAAAACCTTCCATAAACACTGCGTAGGTGTTTTTATTGGGCAAAATGTAATTTAAAGCCGCAAACTCAAACGAAAGCACTTTATCTTTATAAGAAAGGTTCAAGGCCTTGGTATTTTGTATAGGGCGATTCAATATACCTTGTTCGGTAACAAGCACCGATTTATTGAATAGTTGAAAATCGGTAAATACAACTGGCGGAGGATAGGCGTTTTTATTGACTTTCTGAGGATAAAATAAATTAAATCCATTGGTGCCTCCCATCACAATTGCCCCATTCTGAGTAACTAAACCGCTATTCGTCAAAAACTCATTTCCTTGTAACCCATCCTGCTCATCATAATTTCTAAATGTTTCTTCTTTTTTATCAAAACAACTCAATCCTTTACTGGTGCTTAGCCACAAAAAACCTTGAGGACTTTCTATAATTTTATGTATTACATTATTGGGCAAGCCTTGTTTAAGGGTGTAATGTTGAAAAGACGCACCTTGCCCTTGATAAACCTTTTTTAGATCAAGTTTATTGAGTCCGTTTCGAGTACCTATCCAGAGTGTCTGGTGTTTGTCTATATACAAAGTAGTGATGTAGTTACCACTAATGCTCTGCTTATTGGTTGGTGAGTGAAAATAATTAGTAAAAACTTCTCGTCGAGGATCAAAACGGTTTAGTCCTTTACGAGTTGCAACCCATAAATTGCCCTTATAATCTTTGGTAATAGCTATAACTGTCCGCTGGCTAAGCGAAGTTCCATTAAAAGATTCCTCAGAAAGGTATACCTTGGTGAGCTCTTTCTTTCTTTTGTCAAGCTTTACCAGTCCCCCTCCTCGCGAGCCAATCCAGAGCTCGTCTGGCACACGATGATCCTGAAAAATAGTACTGATATGAGGACTGCGTAAACGAAGCCAGGATTGCTGATTTTTAGATTTATAAGGAAAATGCTCAAAAACGCCTGTTGTTGGATCATAATGCTCTAGCCCCTTACCTATAGTGCCTATCCAAATGCTTCCATCTACATCTTTTAGCAAGGTATTTATATTATTGGTAGCAATGCTTTGCGGATTTTTTGGATCATGCTTGAAAGTAATAATCTCTCCTGTTGTCTGGTTCAGTTTTGTAAGCCCAACCGTACCGCCTTTTGTACCAAACCAAAGGTTCTCCTTGTCATCTTCTATAAAAGAAGTAATCTGACGATTTGTGCTTTTATTCGGTTTATAATGATAAAAATTATTAAGAGCAGGGGTAAATGCACTGATCCCATTCTTAAATGAACCTAGCCAAATAGTGCCTGCTTTGTCCTCAAAAATTTGTTGAATATTGCTCCCAGCAATGCTTTTGGGGTTTTGAGGGTTGGGAGCAAATAAGGTAAAACGGTTGTTTTGTGGATCAAATTTATAAAACCCTTGTTTAGTACCTACCCAACAATTTCCCTGACGATCCTGGAGAAAACTCCACACTGAATTGGTCTTTTTGGGACGCTTTTGGGTTACTCCAGGTGTCCATTTTGCTACAATTTTTCTATGATGGGTATCAAACTTTAGCAAGCCAGCCTCAAAAGTACACAACCATAAAAAACGAGGGTTTACCCGGTCACGAACAATTCGATAAATTGCTCCATCATAATAAAATTTTACAGGGTTTGGATTTACCGACAAATGCCAGGTACACTTCTGAAGCTTTTCATCAAAATAAGCCACCCCCCATCTGGTACCCAGCCAAAGCCCCTTATTTTGTTCGGTTACTATAGAATAAACATAACGTGCATGCCTCGTTTGTTCATGGCGCCGTTTAGTGTATATAATTCTTTGATGTTTGGGTTCAAAGTAACTCAAAATTTTCTTATTGGTAGATATCCAGATTTTCCCGCTGGCGTCTTCAGCAAAGTTGTTAATTTCACCTCCTGTAATTCCTTTGATTTTATCTTTATGAGGGCGAAACCTTGTGAATTTTTCAGTAGCTGGATCAAACCGATTTACTCCCCCTCCAAGCGTTCCTACCCATATATACCCTTGTTTATCTTCAAGAAGAGCCGTTATATAATTATTACTAAGGCTGTGTTTATTGCCTAATTCATTACGATATACCTTAAAGTGATAACCATCGTATCGGTTGAGACCATCTGCGGTACCAAACCACAAAAAACCTCTCCGATCCTGAAGTACACAGCTTACTGTATTTTGAGAAAGTCCCTGAGAAGAACTAATATTTAAAAATGTAATTTCCTGAAACGGAGATTGGGCAATTAGGCGAACATGACACAATAGAACAATCGCAAATATTCTTAATATCTCCTTCATTCGACGACCTGATTTCTGATAGTTGGTTAGATAATACTTTGTTTTAACAGGACAAATAACCTATTAAATCCAAAAGATTTCAAAGAGTCTACAACAATTATTACTAATTGTTTAGTTCACAGTGGAATATTTTTCACCACCAAGCCTACCGCTTATCACCTTAATGTTCATCAGGCTTATATAGCCACAATCTCCTCTGTTCAATAACCAAACCTTAAAATACTGATTATCAAACCACTAACAATCACTTTGTCTCATTGGAAGCGTTGAGACGTTTCGCATTTCGGTAGTCTTTTAATTGCGACCAATTAGTCTCAAACAAATTCAAAAAAAGCTAACTGATATGAGAAAATTAGTATTGGCATTGGCTCTTTGTATGCCATTCATTGGCTTCGCTCAAAAAGTCAAATTTATCAAAAACCCAGCAACCTGGACTTATAAAATTGCTCCTAAAAAAGCTTTAGACAAGAGCTGGAAAAAAAACAAGGCAATTGTTGAAACTACCTTAGACCCTATGACCTATGAACAACAAAACGAATGGAATAGGAAGAACGGCTCTAAAGGCATCGAAAAGAAAAAAGAACTTTATGCAAAAGCATCACAAGATATTGTTGATAAATGGGCACGCAAGTATTTATTAATCACGCAGTATCCTTTTAGGCAAGACAAACAAGCACCTGATTTTACGATAAAGCTCACCGCCAATGAGTTTAAAATAGAAAACACACAATTAGACATTGATTTTTCTGATAAACAAAGTGTGCTTTGTGAGGTAAATGCTACAGCACGCCTTACTGTTACCGACAAAAACGACCAAGTGTTATTGGACGAACAAATACGCTATCTGATAGATGACAAAGATGGCCCTACCAACAAGGTAAAATTGAATCTCTTTTTGTTAGATCCAGTGTTCAAATTAAAGTTTAAGCTCACCCGAAAGCCCGAAAAACGGAAGCGAATGCTTCAGCGAAAATTGAATCGCTACCAGGCTGATGTACTTGAGTATTTTATGATAGAGGGCGAAACAATGATTAAAAGTTATTTTCTAAACCAGCGACAAGAAGCTGTCAGTGCTATTTTGGGTATCAAAGGAAAGAAGTACAAAGAATTTAGTGAGTTAAGCAAGTCCATTAGCAAGTCTATCAATAAGCTTTCGTCTTTGAGCAAAAAGAGAAGAAAAACCCTCACAGACATTAAGCCCGAATTAGAAGCAGGTATTCAGCGCTGGAAAGCTGAGCTGGAAAAAGCCAATCACCCAAAAGTGAAACAAGTCATGCATCATAATCTAGCGGTAGCTTTACTTATTTTGGGAGACGTGGCCAAGGCTAGAGAATACCTTGAAAAAATTCCTGATTATGATGTTGTCAATAAAAAAATGATTATGAGTGGTTCATATCGAGCTTATCTTAAGGGCCTAGTAGATGCCATCAAGGTCAAAGAAAAATATCTGGAAAGGGCTACACTTTATCAGTTTTGAGGGAATATAGTGATGATGCCTTGTAGTTTGGCCTTATTTAACAAAGGCCAAACTTTTTTATTTTTTGAATACCAAGAAATTTTTGTAGATCACAAGAATTTAAGAAAGTCAGTAAGTACATTATAAAGCATACTTTGATTTGACAAACAAGTCTTATGGCCTACATTTTACTTCAGATTGATGCACTGGATTGATTTGATAGAATTTGAGAAAAGCAGAGACTTCTTAAACACCAGCGATAGGCTATTCTGGATACCATAAGCAGTAAATGAATCAAAGAACTTGGTTTACCGGCAGATTTTTCATTGCACTCAGAATGACAGGTAAATCGTAAAGCCTTTAAGTTTGATTTTTTTTGCAAATGATAGTCTATTGAATGTAAGGGCTTTTCAAACCTCCACCAACTCAACATTATTTCCCCTGCTCAGCATAAAAGGATGTGTTAAACCGGAAGTTTTCTCATACTCAATATACATTTGGTAAAAAGAAAAGCGGTATATTTGTTGAGATTGACATACCATTTTCCCTAATCTTATTAAAATCGGAGGCCTTATGGTTGGGTGACACGAGGAATTTACAAATCACGCTTTTCCATAACTGTGTAATACAAAATATAAGCGGTTATTCCTGAAATGTTTTGCTTATAAATACTGCAATCAGGCACCCACCTTGAAGCTTTATATATGCTTCATTTGAGCTAAGAAAGCCTTCCAAACACAATATTTTCAATCCTTAAGCCTCCCACTACTTTTAGGCGAAGTAGTAATCTTATTGTAAATTAGTTGAATATTTAAAACTACCACATTTCTCTTTTTAATATGATGAAAATACAATCACTCAGGCCACATAAATTTCCAAAACAAATACAAAAGACTTTATTGTTATTATGCTGGGTTGGCATATGCAGCGTACAAGCCCAAAACTATGAGTGGGCGCTTGGCATGGGCGGAACAGACTTCGATGCAGCCAATGATATAGCCGTAGATGCAAGCGGCAATGTATATGTTGTAGGGAATTTTCGCAGCACCAATGTAGATTTTGACCCAAGCACCGGAAACACCGCAAACTTAACTGCTGATGTCATAGACATTTTCATCGCTAAGTACACAAAAAATGGCGATTACCTATGGGCGCACACAATAGGAGGGACAAATATTGATGACGGGTTAAACATTGCAGTAGATGCAAATGGCAATGTATATATCACTGGAATTTTTAGTGGTACTGTAGATTTTGACCCGAGTGCTGGCGGGATTGCCAATTTAAACGATAGTGACGGAACTGGATTTTTTGCCAAATACGATACCAATGGTAATTACGTATGGGCACATAATATAGGTACCAGGAGCAACGGCATTGCAGTAGATGCCAGTAACAATGTATATGTTATTGGGAATTTTTTTGGCACTTTGGATTTTGATCCCAGTGCAGGAAACACAGCAAACTTAACGGCTAGTTCCATAGATATTTTCTTTGCCAAATACGATACTGATGGTAATTATGTATGGGCACATAAAATAGGAGGTGCTGGATTTGACTTCAAGAATGGATATGGCATTGTAGTAGATGGGAGTGGCAATGTATATATCACCGGAGACTTCGGGGGTTCTGATGTAGATTTTGACCCCAGTGTAGGAGGCACCGCCAACTTAAGCAGTAATGGGGGCACAGATATTTTCTTTGCCAAGTATGATAGTAATGGTAATTACTTGTGGGCACATAGTATTGGAGGAACCGCTTCTGACGGTGGTGTGGTTATTACATTAGACGGGAGCAGCAATGTTTACATCACTGGTTCCTTTAGTAGCTCCAATGTAGATTTTGACCCGAGTGCCGGAGGAACCACCAACTTAAGCAGTAATGGAAGTTTAGATATTTTCTTTGCCAAATATGATAGTAATGGCAATTATGTGTGGGCACGTAGTATTGGAGGAACAAATAAGGACGCAGACAGAGGTATGACAGTAGATGGAAGTGGCAATGTATATATCACTGGCTATTTTCAGGGATTCAATGTAGATTTTGACCCGAGTGCTGGAGGTACTGCTTTGTTAAGTGCCAACCGCAGTACATCATCAAGCATTTATGTCGCCAAATACAATAGCAACGGAGAGTACATATGGGCATATGAAATAGGAGGCGACGATTCTAATAACGGTGCTGGTATTGTACTGGATGAGCAGGAAAATGTCGTCTTTACTGGGCACTTTTCCGAGGATAATGCAGACTTTGACCCAATTACTGGAGGTACCGCTCCCTTGAAAAACCTGGGGCAATACGATATTTTCATTGCCAAATACTGCCAATCAGCACCATCGGGGGCTGGTAGTATTGCAAGTTCGGCCACCACAGTCTGCCAAAACCAAACTGGGGTAACCTATACAGTACCTACTATTGCCAATGCTACAGGGTACACTTGGACTTTACCTGCTGGAGCAAACATTGTAGCTGGGGCAAACACCAACAGCATTATCGTAGATTTTAGTTCTACAGCAGTAAGCGGTAATGTAACCGTCAGCGGTACCAATGCCTGCGGAAACGGGGCAGTCTCAGCAGCTGTAGTAATGACCGTCAACCCTTTACCCGCCAGTGCAGGTAGTGTTATAAGCTCGGCCACCACAGTGTGCCAAAACCAAACCGGGGTGACCTATACAGTACCTGCTATTGCCAATGCTACAGGTTATTCCTGGACTTTGCCTGCCGGAGCAAACATTGTAGCTGGGGCAAACACCAACAGCATTACAGTAGACTTTGGTGCTACAGCAGTAAGCGGTAATGTAACTGTCAGCGGTACCAATGCCTGCGGAAACGGGGTAGCCTCAACGGCTGTAGTAATGACCGTCAACCCTTTACCCGCCAGTGCAGGTAGTGTTATAAGCTCGGCCACCACAGTGTGCCAAAACCAAACCGGGGTGACCTATACAGTACCTGCTATTGCCAATGCTACAGGTTATTCCTGGACTTTGCCTGCCGGAGCAAATATTGTGGCTGGGGCAAACACCAACAGCATTACCGTAGACTTTAATACTGCCTCAAGTGGCAATGTTACCGTAAAGGGAACCAATGCCTGTGGAGATGGTGTAGTCTCGGCTACCCTGGCGGTGGCAGTAAGTGCTTCAATTACTCCAGCAGTGAGTCTCACCTCAGATGCCAACAATAATGAAGTCGTTCAAGGCACCCAGGTCACCTTTACAGCAACCCCCTCCAATATAGGAACAGCCCCCACCTATCAATGGCAAATAGATGGAGCAAATATAGCTGGGGCAACCAACGATACTTATGTAACCAGTACTCTAAAAAATGGTGAGACAGTATCGGTAATTATGACAGCAAGCGAGCCGTGTGTAACTACGCCAACGGCTTCAGCAAGCTTATCAATGAAAGTTGTTAGCCCCCCAGATCAACCTTTCAATATAACAGGAGTGTCTACTTCGAATGATGTAGTGTTATCGTGGGAGACAACAGGAACAGGTAACGAATCAGGGTTTCACATCCTCAGATCAATCAATGATAGCAGTAATTTTGTAAATATAAAAACGCTTGATGCAGGCATAAGAACTTATACCGACATTGGTCAATCGCCAAATACCCGGTTGTATTATAAGGTGGTAGCTTTTAATATAGCAGGCGAAACAGCATCAGCTATATTTAGCCTTTTGCTGACAGGTACTGACGAAGAAATGACCAACGTATACCCCAACCCGTTTTCCAACACATTCAGAATAACATTAGGCACCTTGTATCAGGGCAAAGTAAGTGTACGATTGTTAAACCTTCAGGGGCAGTTAATAAAGGATTTTGGCTTGTTTGATGCTGATACCCTATCTCAACAGGTGTTTAACACTTCTACGATTTCCTCGATAATTTATATCCTGGAGCTTGCCACAGATAAGCATAGAACAACCATACGACTGTTCAAAAAGTAGCTTTTTGATCATCTATAAACTCAAACCCAATATTGACAAGTTATTGAATTTCAATAATACTAATCCACCACAGTAATCCGTACAAGTTTATAGCTGAAAGCCTCCCATGAGTCATCCCGAATTTTGGTTGATGATGATTAAATTAAAACAGGCCTGCCTAAGTCTATACATAGGCAGGCTTACATTCTTAAGTTTATTGCCTGTCCTATGACATCCTAACCGTAGAATTTTCCTTGCCAGTTTGAAGTTTTCAGGTTGCAATAATGTGCACAAAAAATCATAGACAAGTGCGACAATCGCTAAAAATTTCATTCTGTTTTCCCACTTCCATAATCTTGGAGATTCAATGGCTAATTCCGATTTAGCAAACCGAAAGGTCATCTCAATTTGCCATCTTTTTTGATAAGCTCCTACAATTTCCCAAGCTTTGGCTTTGGAGTCAACTATCTCATTAGTAAGTAGATACCAAGGCTGCCTTCCCTTTTTAAGGGGCCTCGAAATGACTAGGTACAACAAAACATCTGGTAATTCAGGGTGCCTCACTGGCATATAAAGGATGCGATTTCTTTTCCATTCTTTATTTTTTTTATCCCAATACTTGCGACTGCTCATCGCCTTTTTACCAATGGAATGCTGATAAGTTTTTTTGAGCCGACCTTTGGCATCTATCAAATGATAACCTTTGGGCCAGCGTATCACAAAACGATCTTGACCTTGGCAAAGTAAAGTGAGCCAAGGCTTCCCTGCAAACCCTCGGTCAAAAACGTGCAACACCTGGTTACCCAAGTGTTTACGAACATCTTTGAGTAATTTCCAGCGTAATCTGATAAACCAGGTGGGATGAGCTCCTCGGTTGCTCCACCAACTAAAATCCCATAATTGTTGACCGCCTGATAAGTTGCATAACAGTAGCCCGGCCCAGCGATAGCCTGGTACATTCACTTGGGGACCTTTATAAACTCCTGAGAAGCGTAAACGAAAACGAGCTAAACGCCTCATCTTCTGGCAAACTAAGGAAGTAAGTCCCTCTAATTGCTGGCTTTCAGGCTTCTCTATCTGAGAGGTATCCCAAATGAGGAGCATCGTACGATTACTTTGGAGAGATTTTTCTACATAAGCAGTCCCTCGCTTGTAAAGATATTCACGCACATGCTCAGCACTCCATTTAGCACTACGCAAGAGATTACTCAGACGCTTAGTACCTGCTGGCGCTTGCATTGGAGATAAAATGTAGGCACCTAACTCGCTTAATAACAAGCCACTAGTGCTGCGAATTAACCATAGCACCTCTAAGAGCTTACCACAGGTTTTCACTAAACGGTTATCTAATACTTCATCTAGATCCCCCAGAAAATCTGAAAAATGATCCTGAAATTGAGTGAGTAATGCGGTGCGGACAGTCTTGATTTGAGTTGTTTTTCCAGTTATCTTTGACATAAGGCTCGGTGGTTTTTTTATTGTGTTGCAACTTTAATTTAACCAATTCACGAGCCTTTTTCAATAAAAAAAAGCCACCCCTGAAAATTCGGGATGACTCATGTAGGGCCTCTGGCCCGTTTTAGGTGTACAGGTTTTCTCAAAGGGCTTTTGAATTTCAAACATTTATTAATTTTTAAAATAAACGTGCGGAAAGTTGGCTATAAGCGCTTGTTGGGATTAGATCAGTTGAACTCGCAAGCTCGGTTTTCATTTTTGAGAGCTATTGTATTGAATCGTAATTTCTTATAAAATCAGAAGGCAATAGAAATAATTATAAACCTACAAGCTCATTTAAGTAGTCAGTGATACCAAAAATATAATTATCTATTTAAAATGCTATTTGGAAGTTGATGTGAAATTCTTTGCCGAGATTTTGAAGTATTTGTCGGACTTTTTTCTTGAATTGTTCAGGTGAAATC
>MLAY01000001.1 GCA_001890965.1 marine bacterium AO1-C
GACGAAATGATGTTTAGATTTTTCCAGCAAGAACTTCAAGCATTAAGCCGTTTGGATCAACAGGGAAGGCTTGATTTATATTTCAGTGATGAGGCTAGTTTTCACTTCAATCCTCAAAGTATGTATGGTTGGCAACCACCAGGGCAAAGCTATCATCTACCTTCCCAAAGAGGGAATCTATTGAATATACTTGGTTTTGTAAAAAGAGACCTCACCAATACTTTTTATGAGTACGAGCAAGCAATGAATGCTGAAATGTTTGAACTCTTGTTAGAGGATTTTATCCAGAAACATAAAAAAGATAAGCCACTGGTAATTGTGTTGGATAGGGCCGCTTTTCATTATAATGAACGAATCAGAACAAGAATGAAAGAGTGGAGGAATAGGCAGATATATTTACAATTCTTACCCGCTTATTCTCCTGAACTCAATATCATTGAAGTTGTCTGGAAACATTGTAAACACCGATGGTTAAGTTTTAAAGATTGGATTTCACCTGAACAATTCAAGAAAAAAGTCCGACAAATACTTCAAAATCTCGGCAAAGAATTTCACATCAACTTCCAAATAGCATTTTAAATAGATAATTATATTTTTGGTATCACTGACTACTTATTAACAAACAAAAATGCCCATATTCCGAAAGTTTAGGTTCGGCATATGGGCAACAAAATCTTAAAGATCGGATAGGTTTTACATTCTCCCTTTGATCAGCTTGATCTGCCCCCGATGATTAGATTCATGCTCACATACATGAAACCATCGAGCATAATTATTGGTAGGTTTGCCTTCAAAGCCACGAGGAGTAGACTTCATTAACCATTGATCGTCTCTTTTGGCAAATTCTTGTTTAGTATGGTTTCTTACCTTATCAAGTACATCCAAATAATAGTCTATGTCATGGCCTTTGATTTTCTCACGAGCATTCTTCCCTAAATTCTGCGCAAGTGCCCATTTATCCTCCCATTCTTTACTTGTTTTTATATAGTCTTTGTCATATTCGCCAAAAGTACTCATTTGATAAGCACGCTCGGTAGCAGCCAAATGATACAACATGGCCCCTATAGAGTTAGACTTTTCATCTATCTGGAAATCCAGTTGTTTTTGAGTCAAATTTTTTACTGATCCTATCACCCAATAACGCATCATATTCATCATGGACAGCAAAGTGCCTACTTGTGGGCTATACCCCTTCATAGGGCCTACTACATAAATGTGCTCGTTATCTATAGCATCAGTGGATTCTTGTGGTATTAAATCATGGGCAGTAGTCACTAAGGGGGCAGCGGTCAACACTCCTGCGGTAATTAGGGAGGATTTTTTCAGGAAGTTTCTACGTTGGTTTTCATTACTTTTCATATATGTCTTAAGGTTTAATGGTTTTATCTAATTCCTGGATCAATTCTTTGACTTTTTTTTCTACCTGAAGATAATACGCTTCCAGCACCCTACGATTGGTTTCTATCCTTAACAAGTAACTCAAGAGCAAGTTTTTATTTCGGGTACTTAGCTTCAGGGGCTGTTTCATGTTCTTAAGATTTCCCTTCTTGTCAAATATCATAAAATCAGCCAGTATATCATTGATTCGGTGAAAGTAGCTTTTGTTGAATTGGATCTCTTGATAATCTTCTTCCAGTTTTTCTAAAATCTCATAGTTATAATCATACAAAGCAATCACTTTTACCCGTAGCGAATCATTACTAATAAACTCTAACCCTTTCGACTTCAGGGCTTCATACCCCGATTTATTCTGAATAGAAATATAATCTCTTAACAAAGCATAATAATACCCACTGGTCGAATCATCAGCCACTGGTTTTTCCAATATTATTTTTCTAAAATATCGACAAGCTTTAATCCCAACACGATGCCCATATATATTTTCTGTCAAATCTTTTAAATCAAGCTTGAGTCCATTGCGGATTTCGATCAAAATTTTGCGCTCAGATTGATAATCACGGCGGTTTTCATTCCACTTGCTCAAGCCAAAGGCCAGGGTTACCCCAATAAATACTGAGATAATCTCAAACACATAATTGCTCCAATGATTCCTTGTCGACATACTAGTACTTACTTAATTTACATTGCTACCAAACCCAAAATAATAAAAAAATCCCCCTTCCCAATCAAAGATTGAAAAGAGGGATTTTTTTGGTATATATCTTTTAATTAATCTATACTTTCAATTGGAAATAATTGAATATTTAAACGGGTCAATGCATTAAAATATTCCCCAACTTCCTTCATGTCCATATCATCATGTTCATATACCCATTCTACTTGTACTGGGTGTTGTTTTTCCATCAACTTTTCCAAAGTTTCCAGTAAGCGCATAATGATGGGATTCGTTCCGGTATTGAAATACAAAAACTTAAATATCATTTTGGTTTTACTAGCCGATGGATTCTCTACATACACCCTGAGATAAGTAAGCACTTCGCGATAATACTCATCAGGATGTTCTGGCATTGAAGTACCTTTGACTTCAAATACTCCATCACGAAAGTTGAAATTAAGTTGAGGCCCTTCGTCGGTTTCCTCAAGAAAAATATTTTTCATTTGTTCAATTAGTTTTCTTCCAGCAAGACAACTATTGCAAGATGCTCATCACTTTTCAATAATGCTACAAATCTTTGACCAAAAAAACTGTAAATCAAAAATATGCGTAATTTTCTGAGCATCTTGCAAGCCTCCTTAATCAGCAAATTCTGGTACCCTCTTCTGCATACCTGCAATGGCTGCTTCCTGAAGGTCTTTTGAGAATAGCATGCCTGCATTCCAGGTAGCAATATAATTCAAACCTTCTTCTACAGAATGATCTCTCGTATACAAAAACATTTCTTTAGTACCTCTAATAGCTAAAGGTGATTTAGCCGCAATTGTTTCTGCAATCGCATATACTTCCTTAAGCATAGTTTCTCTGTCTTCGTAGCATTTATTAACCAATTGCATTTGTTGTGCTTCTACCCCACTAAACTTTCTGCCAGTATAAGCAAGCTCTCTAGCCATGCCTTCTCCTATTACCTTAGGCAATCGCTGCAAAGTTCCTACATCGGCCACCATGCCCAAATCTATTTCCTTTACAGTGAAATAAGCATCTGCTGAACAATAACGCATATCACAAGCGGTGATCATATCGATTCCTCCTCCAATGCAAGCACCATGAATAGCCGCAATTACTGGTTTGCGACATTTTTCAATCGCAGTAAAAGCAGATTGTAATTCGAGAATTTTATAGCGTAACTTCTCTCGGGAGCGTCCTGGGCAGTCAACTTTATCCAAGGCAGTTTTTAGCTGCATAAACATGGTAAGATCTATACCCGAAGTAAAGTGTTTGCCTTCTCCTTCTATCACTATTACTCTTACCTCGTCTTCACGATCCAGCGCTTCCATAGCCACTTTTATTTCTTTCCAAAAGGCCTCCGTCATAGCATTGGCTTTTTTGGGTACATGAATTTTTACAGTAGCTATTTTATTTTGTATATCCAGTAATAAAGTTTCAAAATTTGTCATTCCAAATGTTTTTTATCGAGTAAAATCAAAATTAGTATTTTTATACTAAATGCAAATTAAAATATTTTGAGATAAAATCGGATTAAATCTTTACAAAGAGTCAAAAAAAAATTGACTCCAAAAAGAGAGAATGAACTCCAAATAGCGAATTTTCACAAAAAATATATATCCGCTGCATCTTTTAATTATACAAAATCAAGAACTTTTATTGCGAAAATCATAAGCGCCTTTTTTTAAAAAAATAATATTCTAAATTTGGTTAATTTGCTTTTATAACAATGCGCCCTAAAACTACGTTTATCAAAGTGTATAATTAGGAAAATACAAAAGCCATGAAGGCTTAAAAACATTTAAAACACCCTTCAACCCAGAACAATTTATCAGAATATTATTGCTATTTGGAATTTTTAGACCATGGACAAACAATGGGTAATTGCTGACATTCACGGGTGTTACAAGACATTTGTGAATTTATTAGAATACAAAGTGCAGCTTTCACAGGATGACCAGTTATTTCTATTGGGAGATTATATAGATCGAGGAACTGGCAGCAAAGAAATCATCGATTACATCCAGGACCTGCAAGAAGCAGGTTATAAGGTATACACCCTTAGGGGAAATCATGAAGATGTGTTATTGCGCTGCTATTGGGCAATACAATCAGATCAGTGGAATGCTGAAATTGACGAGTTGTACAAAGGCTGGCTCAACCATGGAGGCACCGCTACCCTCAAAAGCTTTGGAGTAACTAGTCTGGATCAAATCCCTTCTTTTTATATTCAATTTCTAGAAAATCTACGCTATTACTACCTCACCGATCAGCACGTATTGGTACACGCTGGGTTAAACTTCCGTCGCACTAATCCATTTTTAGACATAGAGTCTATGTTATGGATTAAAAACTTTGCAGTAGAAGCCGAGAAAATAGAAAACCGCCGGTTGGTGCATGGCCACGATCCTAAATCACTTGATTATATCAAGCAATGCCTCAATAATCGTAGTCTGACTATTCCACTCGACAATGGTTGTATATATGAAGGACGACGAGGCATGGGGAATCTATTAGCGCTGGAACTAAACTCTAGTACGCTTGAGGTTCAACGAAACGTAGAGTATAAGTCTATGTTTTTGGTGGCGTAAGCTAGTTGAGAGTCAATAGTTAGTAGTTCGTAGTTTATAGCAAAAATACTACGAACCACGAACTACCCACTATTCACTAATTTTTAATCTCCTGACACAGCTCTATCAATACCCCGTTGGTAGTTTTAGGGTGTAAAAAACAAACCAATTTATTGTCTGCCCCTTTTTTAGGCGTTTGATTCAAGAGCATAAATTATGCGTTGATCAAGCACTTGTCCCCCTCTCTTACACAAATACTGAAATATTTTTCTCAAACACGCAAAATTATTGCTTATAAATCATTGATCGCAACTTCTCAGCTTGTCCTGATGCATTTAATCTCCCAAACCTGTTATACCAATGAACGCTCAACCTAAAAGTATATTAGTAGCAGATGATGATCCCGTAGTTATTCGTACCATATTTCAATGTTTTAAACAAATGAATGGTAAGTATGACCTATTAAATGCTTCTAATGGTCAAGCAGCTTATGAAATAACTCTCTCTGAAAAACCAAACCTTTTGTTGCTTGATTGGGATATGCCCTTAATGAATGGACTTGAAGTAGTGCGACATCTCAAACAGGTTCCATCTACTCAAAATATTCCCGTCATTATGATTACAGGCAAATTTACCAGTGAAAGGGCCTTAAAGGAAGCTTTTGACATAGGGGTAACCGATTATCTTAGAAAGCCATTCAACCAAGTGGAGCTTTTGGCACGTACTGAGTCAACCTTGCGTTTCTACGAGTTACACAAAAGGGAAAAACAAGCCCTACAACAAATTATAGATGGTAAAAACCGGGAATTATCGTCTATGGTGACACAAATCATTCAAAGAAACCAATTGCTGGAGGGAATTCAACAAAAGATTGATCCTTTAACCGCTCAACACCAAACCCTTGTGCAAGTATCTAAAACCATTCATCAGGCTCTAGAAATTGACAATCACTGGGAAAGGTTCAAATTATTGTTCGAGGAGGTGCATCCTCTTTTTTTCAAACATTTACAACGATTGAGTGCTGATTTAACCCCACATGAATTGAAGTTATGTGCTTATATAAAAATGCAATTGGGTAACAAAGAAATTGCTCAGGTATTGAATATCTCTATCAGAGGGCTGGAAACCGCTCGTTATCGCCTTCGGAAAAAATTAAAACTAACTAATAAACAAAACCTCAATACCTTTATTTTGCAGATTTAAGAAACAAGTTTTGCAAGTTCCTCCATCAATGCTATACAAAACATGAAAAAAATCATCTTGACACTGACGCTGTCAGCCACCTCTTATGTTTTAGTTGCCCAAAATCGTCCCATAGATAGTCTCAAAACACTACTCTCTCAATCCCATACTTCTCGAGAAAAAATAAAAGTATGGAATGCACTGTCTTCTGCTTTGCTTAACTTCAGAGCACACCAAACAAATATTCGCCAAGCTGCCCTGGCATATGCCCAAAATGCCTTGACACTTTCTCGAAAAATCCAGTATCAGCAAGGGCAAGTCACTGCCCTCTATTTAATGGGGAGAGCTCACTTGAACATTGCCCAATACACTCAGACGATTGCCATCGCAAATCAAGCGCTTAAATTGTATAAAAATACTTGTTTTGATTCTATCAAAACGAAACTCTATCACCTAGTCACGATGGCTCTCTTTAAAAAGGGACAGTCACAAGTAGCCTTTAAAAAACAACGCCAACTCATTCGTCAGGCCCAACAATGTGACAATCAGGTTTCGCTTTATGTATTTTTAGAGCAATATGCGGCTTTTTTGTTATGGTCAAACAATCAATATGGAGCACTCAAAGCCTTGCACCACGCCTTAAATATTGCCCAAAAGCTACAAGACCAACCTCGCAAAGCATTTATACTGACCAAAATAGGAGAAATTTATCGGCAACAAACCAACTATCCTGAGGCTCTAAATTATTACTTTGAAAGTTTACGGATTTACCAAAAAGCTAAAGATCTCCTCAATGTACAAAGGACTTTACGCCAAATAGGAACCCTGTATGACAATGCTGATGATGATCGAAAAGCAGTCTTCTATTTCCTAAAATCGACCCAAGTCCTGCCCAATCTCGAATCTGACTGGATTACTTACCGAGATATGGCCAATGTATACATGGAAATGCAGGTGTATGAAAAAGCCTTGTATTACGGGAAAAAAGCCATCAAGTTGGGAAAATCTCTGGGAGCAGCTGATCATAACCCTGCTATCCTGAGTGCTACTGGAAGTCTGGGGTTGACTTATGGAGGACTCAAACAATACCAAAAGGCCATTCCTTTGATTACTTATGCACTCCAAATGTTTACGCAAAAACACCCCTGGTCAGAAGCTTATTTTCGGGTAAGGTATGGAGAAATGCTTACTGCTAAGCGAGATTATGCCCTGGCTGTTCAGCAACTCAAAAAAGGCACTGCACTCGCCCAAAAAATAGGTTATAAAAAATACTACATTCGAGGCTTACAAAAACTGTATGAACTGTACAAGCAGCGACAAATGCCCACGTTGGCATTGGTTTACCACGAACGTTACCTGACAGCCCAACGCCAGGAAACCCGAAAAAAAACCGACAATGTAACCAATAGCCTTCGGTTTGGCTATCTCGTACTACAAGAGCAAACTAAAAGCGAAAAACTGCAGCAATTTATCGAAACCCAAACCAGGGAAATCAGGCAAAAGCAATGGATTATTGGCCTCACCCTGGCGGGTATTGGCTTGTTTGTAATGCTGGTAGTAGCCCTGTGGTTTTATGGTAGAAAAATTCGCCACAACCACCACCTACTCAAGAAACAGCAAGAAAACATACTCATACAAAATATGGTGCTTCAGCAAAACGAAGAAGAAATACGCACCAAAGCCGAGCTGATTGCGCAGCAACGAGATGAACTGGAAACGGCTTTGCAACAATTGAAAGAATCGGATCAGTTTAAGCAACAAATGGTGGGTATGATTGCACATGACCTCAAAAACCCACTTCAGGGCATTATTGAAATGTCGAGTATGGAGCCCTCAGTGCAAAACCATCAAATTATTCATCAATCGGGCAAACGTATGCTGTATTTACTTTTGAATATGTTGGACACCCAAAAACTCAAAACCCAACACCTCAAGGCCAACCTGGCTCCAGTAGCCCTGAGTCAATTGGGAAACCTCGCCCTGGAGCAAGTAAGTTGGTTTGCTCAAGCCAAACAATTGGCCGTTTACGCTCACCTACCCCAGAATATTGTGGTAAATGCTGATCTGGACCTAGTAGTAAGGGTATTGGTAAATTTGTTACACAATGCTATAAAATACACGCCCAATCACGGGCAAGTGGTACTCAGTAGTACCTCTCTGGAGCAGGATTTTATACAGGTACAAGTAACCGACACTGGTGCGGGCATTGCCACCCAGGATTTGCCTTATGTGTTTGAAGAATACTATCAGGCAGATCACCTGCAAGGCTCTACGGGGTTAGGGTTGGCTTTTTGTAAATGGGCAGTAGAGGCCCACCAGGGTGCCATAGGGGTAGAAAGCGTAGAAGACCAGGGAGCCACTTTTTGGTTTAGCCTGCCTTTGGCTTCTTCTCAAGCGTTGCCTTCTCCTCAAGCAAGCCCATCTCCTGCGTTTACTTCCTTTTATTTTTCGGAAGCCGATCGCGCTTTTCTACAACCTTACCTTCTACAACTACAAGCCCAACCAGTGTATTGCTTGAGTCGCATCAAGGCCATCATAGACGAAATTGATTTTGAACAATGGCCCCACCTCAAGCCCTGGAGAAACGCATTGGAAGAGGTACTATTTGCCGCCAACGAATCACGGTATAAGGCTTTGCTGCAAATAAGGTCTTAACCCCTTATGAGTACTTTTCCGTGACGTAGATTTGACGTAGCCCTAAATTAGGCCCTACCCCAAAAACTCCCGACCTTGTTTGTATAAACTATTGTGGAAGACGCGCGCCAATTCCCTTCACGCAAACTCAGAATAAACCTATGCATTTGCAAACCCACAATGACCAGGGGGCGG
Organism: marine bacterium AO1-C; assembly: GCA_001890965.1. Classification (GTDB taxonomy): domain Bacteria; phylum Bacteroidota; class Bacteroidia; order Cytophagales; family Microscillaceae; genus Microscilla. The sequence continues at coordinate 8,644 of MLAY01000001.1, forward strand.
ATCACCAGTCCATGCCCTCTAAAACAGCGGCTTTCTCAAAATCCAAGCCTCCATTACCAGCAAAGACTACTCATAAAAAAACCAAAGAAGGGCAAAAACCGCCCAAACGAACCCGAGAGGGCTACTTGGCAGGCTTGTATGCCCACGAACACGCAACTGCCCCAGTACAACGAAAAATAGATCCTTTGACTCCAATGCCCAACCCTGCTCTGGCATCACACCAACAACAAATGGCAGCTCAATATGGGGTGAAAAAAGGTGCCCAACCCGCAGGGCAACCAACAACTGTACAACCTGTCCAACGCAAACCCAATAACACGGGCTTGCCTGATCAGCTCAAAACAGGTATAGAAAACCTCTCGGGCTACGCAATGGATGATGTACAGGTGCATTACAACTCTGACAAACCCGCCCAACTACAAGCCCACGCTTACGCTCAGGGAACAGATATTCACCTGGCACCTGGTCAGGAACGCCACTTACCCCACGAAGCCTGGCACGTAGTACAACAAAAACAAGGCAGGGTAAAACCCACCCTACAACTCAAGGGCAAAGTAAATATCAACGATGATACAGGATTGGAAAAGGAAGCGGATGTGATGGGGAAAAAGGCAACATCAGGCAACTTATCGAAACAAGAAACAAACCTAAAGGAACAAAAAATATTAAAAAAGGCTATTTATCAGCTCAGTAAATACCGCTGGACAAAAGATGGTTGGTCACCTATTGACGGCTCTGAAAATCAGTCAAAACCTAATTTCGCCCCAGAGGACAAGTATTTAGATGGCGTGTATGATGCCGAAACAGGGAAATGGGAAAAAAGAAGTGAAGATGAAATAAATGAATATAAGAATAATTATTATGGAGAAAAATCCAACGAAAGTAAAGGCTTAAAACGAACTGCATCACAAATTTCCTTGGAAGATAAAACGATTGGGCCTGCCCAAAAAGCATATCGGAACGATAAGAGATGGACTATTCTGAAATTTGAGTATAATGGTAATAATGGGAGCCCTATTAAAGCACATATGACAGGACATGGTGCTAAAACAACTTCAAAAGGAGAAAGTGCATATGGACAAATCATTGCTAACCTAGAACAGTTAGTGTTGAAAAAAAACACAACCCTAACAAAAGAAGAAATAAATAAGCAAGTTAGTTTAGAATTAAGAAAAGGGTTGAGTAATAGCTCTGATTATGAAATAGCTAATAAATTTGGAGCCATAGCTAATTTCTCAGAAGCCATTGCACGTTGTTCCTTTAATCGTGTATCAATTCACAACGCATTGACACTAAATATCAATAAAGGTGAAAACAACGCTAAAGTACTTGCAGAAGGGGTTGTATATGCAAAGAGAGCACAAAGAAAAAAGGGTAAACGCGATGAATTAGAACATAAATTGAAAGAACTTCAGGAACAACAACCTTCTTCACAAAACAAAATCAATGGAATTCAATATCAACTTTTATTGGAGAGTTTTTCTAGTAAGCAAGGTATAGGCGGAGCCAAGCAAAGTCAATATGATACAGATAGGGCAGAAGGTGAAACATTTGAATTGAATAGAGGAGATTCCTTTAGTCAACGAATATCAAAAGAAAAGCAAAATATGATGGAAATTTTAAGGATTGAACTAGGAAAGGAAGAAAATTATGGATTAACCATAGAGCATGTAGTCAAAAATCACTTTACTAAAATCACTCAGGAATGTAGTCAAGGTTTCAGGAATATAACAACAGAAGGTTGGACACAAGAGAGAGAAGATAATGCCAAAAAAAAATCGGAAAAGAGAAATGCTAAAAAACGAAAAAAAAATCCTCCTGTTGTAAATATTTTGGAGAAACTAGGGGTAAATAAGGAAGGTAAAGAAAATCTTATGGCAAGAGATTATTTTACGCCTGCAGGTTACTTGAAAGGGCAACCATGCTATACATATTTTGATGGTTATATTTATGTTGAGAATGAGTATGGGCGGCACCCAGTTATTATCACAAAAGCCGAAGGAGACTCTTCGACAAATCGCAATTATATAGAAATAGGAGCATGCTTCCATGCTGAGGCGGGTCAACTCCTAGATTGTTACATTGACCAAGACAACAATCTTTGGTTTAAGACGAATAATAGATTTTTCATAGGCGATTTTGCAACAATATAACATCCTAAATTAAAGGGTTTAACTACGATAACTTGACAAAGGTTAAAAAATCTGTCAGGTTATCGCAGTTAAACCTTAGGACTACTCCTTAATCTCCTGACAAAGCTCAATCAATACCCCATTGGTGGTTTTGGGATGTAAAAAACAAACCAATTTATTGTCTGCACCTTTTTTAGGCGTTTGGTTCAAGAGCGTGAACCCTTCGTTGCTCAGGCGCTCCATTTCTTTTTCTATGTCTTCTACCTCGTAGGCAATGTGGTGGATGCCCTCTCCTCTTTTGGCAATAAATTTGGCAATGGCACTGTCTTCTTTGGTGGCCTCAAGCAATTCTATTTTGGTCTCGCCCATTTGAAAAAAAGAAGTCGTTACCCCTTCTGATTCCACTTCTTCGGTTTTGTAAGGTTCTCGGGCAAACAGCTTGGTAAACAACTCGTTAGAGGCCTCAATAGATTTTACTGCAATGCCAATATGTTCTACTTTTAACATGTGATGCAATGATTTTATATGATAATAATGAGTTCAGTGTATCAGATCAGTTTAACAAACCATTATGATAGTTATACTATTATTTTTTTTACTTAACTTGCGAAAATCTCGTATATACAGATCGAGTATAACCGTAATTATTTGGTTTAAACTTTGACCTTAACACTAAAATAATTCAACAAACATGGTTCAAATAACAGAAAGAGCAAAGGATAAAATCATAGAACTTCGTCAAAAAGACGGATTGACAAACAATCACAACATTCGGGTAGCCGTAAAAGGTGGTGGATGCTCTGGGTTGATGTATGACCTAAATTTTGACGCAGAAGTGAAAGAAAAAGATGAGATTTTTGAAGATAAGGATGTGAAAATCCTGGTGGACAAAAAAAGTTTATTGTACCTCTTGGGTACCACTCTCGATTTTACCGATGGCCTCAATGGAAAAGGATTTCATTTTGTAAACCCCAATGCAAGTCGCACTTGTGGTTGTGGTGAAAGCTTTGCAGTATAAATTTTTTAAACGTATTTTGGAAGCCAACCCAAGGAGTCAATTCAACTCTTGGGTTGGCTTTTTTATTTGCCACATTGTCAAACCCCTATTCACAAAGTATGCATTCCAGGTTTTTATTCGTGTTTATCAGTTTTTTGGGAATCACCTTGCTCACCTGTAGCCAAACTCAGCAAACTCCAACTAATCAAACTAGTGCGCAAAATCCAGTCACTCAAGAAGAAAATGCTTCACAAACCATGGATGAACAAGCTGTAACCTTGGATAATGTACCTACTCAATTAAAAAAACTCATTGACCAAATGCATCAAGACCCAGTGATGAAGCATGGAACCTGGGCTTTTTCGGTACAAGACATTGCTTCTGGCAAAAACCTGGTTGCCGTTAACCCACACAAAACCTTGAATGTAGCCTCTAGTCTCAAAACAGTTACCACTGCTGCTGCTTTGGGCATTTTGGGGAGTAATTATACTTTCAAAACTTATATTCAATACGACGGATCGCTCACCAACGGCATACTCAATGGCAATGTATACATCAAGGGAGGAGGCGATCCTACTCTAGGTTCTCCTTTACTCAAGTATTCGCTGGACGCTACACTGAACCAATGGATTGCTGCCATCAAAAAGGCAGGTATTCGACAAATCAAAGGACAACTCATTATTGATGAAACGCTATTTGAAGAAAATGTAACACCCTCGGGCTGGATTTGGGCCGATATGGGTAATTATTATGCAGCTCCTGCGGGAGCTATCAATGTATTAGATAATACTTATCGCTTGTACTTTCGTCCAGCAAGCCGTCTGAATGCCAAGCCCAAAGTTTTGCGTACCAGTCCGTGGATTCCTCGTATCAAGTTTATCAATCATTTGAAAACTGCCGCCGCAGGCACTGGTGACAATGCTTACATCCACGGCGCCCCCTACGACAATACACGCTATATCAATGGTACAATTCCTATGGGTGGCACCTTCTCCATCAAAGGCTCCATTCCTGACCCTGGCTTTTATTTGGGGGTAAAGCTGAGAGAAAAGCTTATTCAGGCCAAGCTCATGACTTCTAAAAACAAGACCACCACTTCACGTTTATTGAAGCTTGAGCAAAAAAGTTTGGGCTCCCGAAGAACTACTATCCATACCCATCAGTCTATTTCTTTGCAAAAAATCGCGAATTGGATCAATTTATACAGTGTAAACTTATATGCTGAAGCGGTTTTGAAAATGATTGGTGTCCAAAAAAAGAAAGAAGGAAGCACTGCTGCAGGCGTAAAAGCGGTTGTTGAATATTGGCAGGCAAAGGGAGTATCTAAAGGAGGCTTTCATATGCAAGATGGTAGCGGGCTAGCCCAATCCAATGGCATTACTGCTTACCAATTAGCCCAAATCCAAAGGCTAGCTGCCAAGCAACGTTATTTTACCAAGCATTACAACTCATTACCCATTGCAGGGGTGTCAGGCACATTAAAAAACGTAGGTGTTGGCACTCGTGCCCAAAACAACCTGCGGGCCAAAACAGGTGGTATGACCCGAGTGATTGCCTTTACTGGTTATTATAAAAATCGCGCAGGCCAAATGAGAAGCTTTACTTTAGCTGCCAACCAATACAATTGCAAGTACACGGTAATCAAGGCAAAGCTTGTACGCATGATGGTGGCCATGATGGAGCTATGATGCTTCGCAAGTGAAAAGTGTAAACTGGCGCGAGGCGAAGTATCGAATAAGGACAAGGGAGCAAGGACGGCGCGAAGCAAAAACAATTCATAATTGACCATTCACTACTGTATTATCATATTTGCAAAAAAGACAATTTAATTGTTCATTATCACCTAAGCGACGCATTGCGAAACACGCTCACCATTGATCATTTACTGTTATAAAGAACAATCAACCGAATGCGAAACAATTGAACAATGTATATTCTCACATTTGTATAAAAATAATCAAACATCGATAATTGAGTCGAGCACAATAAACCGCCTCTCACATTCGTTTGCGACGATTTTCGAGCAAAGCCACCAATAAAGCATACCATTTGTAGTTATATCAATCGAATTGCTAATTCTTAGCAACCCTTTTATATCTAAAAACATCTTTCTAGAAATCACACATACAAAAAGGCAGCCCTCAAAAGGACTGTTATAAGAATTCTTTTGTCTTATTAAATAGCACTGTTTTTATCATGAACAAGTTTTTTTCTCGCTTAACCGGCTGGGCCTGTTTTGCCAGTTTATCTATGCTCAGTTTAGGGCTACAAGCTCAGGAATTGAATTACGGGGTTAAGGTTGGTACCAACATCAATCAATTTAAATCGCCGCATGCCCAATGGGCAGCCCAACAATGGACACCTCGCCCAGTAGTAGGATTGTATTTGCAAAGCCATTATGAAACTTCTGGTTTTTTTGTTCAACAAGAGGTTTTGTTTTCTCAAAAAAGTGGAAAGCTCACATTTGTAACTAATCAAAATGAGCAAAACCAAACTACTAACAATCAAGCATTACAAGGGCAGAAAATTAGTCGAACCATCCATTTTATTGATGTACCACTCATTATTGGTAAAGAGATTTTTGGCCAAAAAGCTGCTTTATACGCTGGCACCATGATCAGTTATCCCATTTTTGCACAACAACGAGGAGGTCTTGCTGAAGATAATGCCCGATACAACACTCAAGTACTTAATACTTTGATTGTGTATCAATTGGGCTTGCAACTAAAGGTGAGCAAAAAAATGCGCCTGGATGTACGATACGAACGTAACCTATGGAATGTAGGCTTTGTATTACCCAGTGGCCATCGGGTAGATGATCAAATGCATAACATACAGGTAGCTCTTCAATGGGATTTGTTCTCCGATCGTGAAGACATATTTCATTTTGCTAAGTAACTCTATTTTTTAAAAATATGAATGGCTGCATTGTAATACTATTGTTAATGTAGCCATTCATCAACAACCTCAGTCTTGACCTTAAAAATCTTCATAATCAGAGAGATATGCACAAAAACAGGAAGTAAATTAGGGCGTTTTCAGAGAATTTGTTAAACTTACCTTTTTGAAGACAAAGCTTTCACTAACACTTTCCTGAAAATAAGCAAAATGGAGTTAAGCGGACTGTATTCTTTCTTAATGGTTGGGGGCTTTTATGCCATAGTAGTTGCCGTATTGTATTTGATGTGGATTTTGGCTAGAAAGTTAGATCTACCCGACAAAAGTCAAAAGATCGTTTATGTAGCCTTTATTTTGATCGGACTCATCATTGTGTCGCCTTTGCGGGAAGTATGGTTTAGGCTCTTTCGAGAAATGGGCGTTTTTCAACCCAGTGCCGCCAATATCATCAGAGATAGTTTTGGCATGTTTCCCTGGCTTACGGGTGCTTATTTGATCAACAGCTTGTTAAATTATTTCTTGTGGCATGGGGCTTTGGTCAATGAAGAAGGCGAACCGCTTGTTCCTTCTTTGTTAAGAAATTTAGTGACCTTGCTGATATTTTTCATTGCTGGTTTCATTATAGCAGTGAATGTATTTGAGCTGAATATCACCATCCTACTCTCTACTTCTGGTTTTGCAGGTGGTGCAGGAGTCTACCTTGGCAAGGTTCCTATCAATAAAGCTTTTACGGCTCTTTCACTTAATTTGAATCGACAAATCCGCAAAGGAGATTTTATAGAACTAGAAGATTACTCAGGCACGATTCAAGAGATTGGCTGGAAATCGGTACGTTTGCTTACCATTGATGAAAACCAGCTTACCATTCCCAATACTACCTTGACCGAAGCCAATGTAATCAACTACTCCCGCCCTACCAAGCTCAAAACGGTCATGATGGGTATTCGTATCAATGGAAATTTTTCGCCCTATGAAGTAGAAAAGCTCCTTAAACGATCCGCCCTGGATTCTGATCTAGTACTGAGAGACCCCGAACCATTGATCAACCTGGTAAACTTTTCTCCTCGTAGTGCTCGCTACAGTATCGAAGTATCTACCGACCACGACATTGTTGCCCATGTAAAAAGTCAGGTACTTTCCTCGGTTTGGCATATGCTGCGTCGTAAAGGTATGTACCCTATGCCTACGGAAGATATTATCAAAAACCCTGTGGAAAAAGCCATTCATTTGATGAATAGTGTGACAGTATTAGAACCGTTTACTCCTGAGGAAGATCAAATTATTGCTCAAAAAGCCAAGTGGATACGGTATGGCCCTCCTGAACGCATTGTAATTGAAGGCGAAAAAGACAACGCACTGTATTTAGTAGCCGAAGGACGGCTTGAAGTATTGGTAAGACAAAAGGACGGCAAAAACTTAAAGGTGGCTGAACTTGGCAAAGGTTCATTCTTTGGTGAAAGGGCTTTACTTACTGGAGAAGAACGAAAAGCAACTGTAAGAGCATTAACCGATGTGTTATTGTGTGAAATTTCTAAGTCTATCATCAAGCCTTTGTTAGATGATCGCCAGGAAATATTACAAGACTTGAGTAGAAAACTGGCTGAAAGAGAGATTCAGAACTTGCGTAAATCGCAAGAATATGCCGAAGAACAGGCTGAAAAAGAAAAAGATACAGTAGCAAGGCGTTTATTGGATTTGATGAAAAACTTTTTCAAAAATGAGAATGTAGACGATGACGAAGATGAGAGTGTAGATAAGGACGCTCATAAAAACATGAACATTTAACTTTTGAATACTTATGGCTCGTTTTTTTGACTTTGTAAGTACCCGCTATCCCGATATATTGAGTCAGACCCTCGAGCACATTTACCTTACGCTCATTTCTTTATTCATTGCCACTGCTCTTGGATTGTTTCTAGGAATATACCTTAGTCGCAAACGCAAAGCTTCAGGAGGAATTCTTGGTGTATTGGGTGTTATTCAAACCATTCCAAGTATTGCAATGCTTGGCTTATTGATCCCCTTAGTAGGTATTGGAGCTGTTCCCGCCATTATTGCCCTGTTTTTATACGCACTACTTCCCATTGTACGCAACACCTTTACTGGTATTACCGAAGTAGAAGATGCGGTTATAGAAGCCGCCAAAGGTATGGGCATGACCAATAAGCAAATTTTATTAAAAGTTGAGCTTCCTTTAGCAGTACCCATCATTTTTGCAGGTATTCGTACTGCCATGGTGATTAATGTAGGGGTGGCTACCTTGGGGGCATTGATCAATGCCGGAGGCTTGGGGAAGTTTATCTTTAGAGGCATATCTTTGTATGATCCAGTAAGAATGATGGCAGGAGCCATTCCTGCGGCTTTATTGGCTTTATCCCTGGATTTTTTACTGGGGCAAGTACAAAAAATCATTCATCGCCGATCTTCTTATGTAGGTATTTTTGCGGGAATCATTACCCTGTTTTTGGTAGCGTATACGGCTCTTTCTCTCAATAATAAGCATAAACTTCTTGGCTCAAATCCCGAATTTGTAGAAAGGTTGGATGGATACCAGCAATTGGCACAAGCCTATCAGTTTTCTAACCTCAAGGTGGCCGACATGGAAGCTGGATTGATGTACTATTCATTGGCCAGCAAACGAGTAGATGCCGTGGTAGGTTATTCTACCGATGGACGCATTGAGGCCTATAAACTAAAGATATTAGAAGACGATAAAAGCTACTTCCCTCCTTACTACGTGGCTCCTATGATACGCCAAAGTAGCGTATTGAAATACCCTCAGTTAATCCAAATTTTTGAGAAATTGGCAGGTAAAATATCAGAAACCGAAATGGTGTTTTTGAATTATTTGGTAGACGATAAAAAAATGCAAGCCCGTAAAGTTGCTGAAGATTTTATGCGAAAGAAAGGTTTCAAAACTGCCAAATATTATACGGGTAACAAGGGTGAAATCAGCATTGGTGGGAAAAAATTTACGGAACATTTTATTCTTGCCGAAATCTTTAAAATCCTGATTGAAAACAACAGCAACTTAAAAGTAAATCTTAAAACCGGGCTTGGAGGCACTCAGATTGCCTTCGAGGCACTCAAATCAGGGGAAATAGATTTGTATCCTGAATATACCGGCACAGCTCTATTTGTATTACTCAAAACCCAGGCTGAACAATTAAAAACTCTAGGCAACAACCGTCAGAAAGTATATGATTATGTAAAAACGGAAATGAAGAAACGCTTCGATATGTTATGGCTTAGTCCATTGGGATTTAATAATACCTATGCCATCCTGATGAGAAAAAAACAAGCCGAACAATTAGGTATTCAAACCATTAGCGATTTTAGTAATTATCTCCTTCAAGTGAAACAATAACTTTCAGACGATCATTATATGAAAACAACATTGCCTTTACTTACCATATTTATGGTAGGTGCTTTCCTGTTAAACTCCTGTAGTAACCAATCTAATAAAGAACACACCACTGAGAATGACTCTACTCACACAAACCCAATTACAGAGGTCAAACCCAAAACGATCAGGGATTATTTTCAGCAACTCAAAGCTCAAAATTATTTTCAAGTAGCCAAAGACAGCAAAATCAAGCTTGATACCTTAGATATTGCCAATGGCTTTATGCAAGTCAGTTATAATGATGCTGAAGCCGAAATACTCATCAAAGCAACCCTCGTCTTTTGGAATAAACGCAAAAGTGGAAAAGATCTGGTGGGTATACTCTTTCGCCAGTGCACAACCAATTGTACCTTCAAAGATCCTGTATTTCTGGAATTTGAAGGTGATCACTATCAAAATGTAAGTTCAATTCATTATCCCAATAATCTCAAAGCTTATTTGAAACGCCGCTTGACAGACTATACCAAAACCTGTAAAGGAGCCTCCCCTTTCAATGCAGCTTTGCTTCCTCAACAAGGTACCGATATTCAATTAGTAATTATGTCTCACGGCAATTATGGCAATCCACCTTGCCCTCAGGCCTTGATAGGTGTATTAAAATACACTGGTGAGGGATTTACATTTATAGAACCAGTGGGCAATTGATTGAATACTTCTAGAGCTTATTTCAAAAATCCAGAATTTTCTGCCTACTTTTGTTGTTCTCCACAATACAATTAGAATTCAAACGCCAAAATCAAAGTTTTGAAAAAATTACTATCTACACTCTTCCTAACTTTCAGCTTTTTAGGATACTTTAATTACACATTTGCCCAAAATCCTAAAGCGCAGCTCAAAGGAAAAATCACCAGTGAAGAAGGACAACCTATAGCCTATGCCAGCATTGCTATTATGAATACTACCAGCGGAATTTATGCTGACTCTACTGGTAATTATAGCTTACTAGTACCTGCTGAGCAAAGTTTTGTATGCATTGTACAATCAGTGGGATATGTGCCTAAAAAAATCCCTCTTACTTTAAAAGCCAATGAGGTTCGTGTACTCAACATCAAGCTCAAGGTTGACCCAAATTCTAAGTTGGAAGAAGTAACTATTAAAAGTAACAAGCTTCCCTCTGACCAGGTTTCGATATTTAACATTCCTCCTCAAGCAGTAAAGACGCTCCCCACTCCTTTTGGCGATTTTAATAAAATACTAGCTACTCTACCTGGCGTCGTGAGTAATAGTGAGTTGTCTTCTTCTTATTCGGTAAGAGGTGGTAATTTTGACGAAAATCTGGTATATGTCAATAATATTGAAGTATATCGCCCTTTTTTAATCCGGGCTGGACAACAAGAAGGCTTAAGTTTTATTAACCCTGACTTGGTAGAAAAAGTCCAGTTTTCAGCGGGAGGTTGGCAGGCTCAATATGGCGACAAACTATCTTCAGCGCTTATTATAGATTATAAGAAGCCCAAGAAATGGGCAGGCTCAGCAAGTTGGGGATTGTTGGGAGGTACCGCCCACTTAGAAGGGGCTACCAATAACAAGAAATTCTCATTTGTGGCAGGAGTTCGCCACAAAAATTCTCAATATTTATTAAATACTTTGCCTACTTCTGGCGAATACTTGCCCAGGTTTACCGACTTTCAAGGTTTATTTCGCTATCAGTTCTCTCCCAACACCAGCCTGGAATGGCTCACTGCTTATGCCCAAAATAACTACTTTGTAAGACCGTCGGCACGCCAGACAACCTTTGGTACTTTAGATTCTCCTTTTCGTTTACTAGTAGCTTTCGATGGTCAGGAGACCATGCAATACACTTTATTCCAAAACGCACTAAAACTCACCCATTATTTTGGTAAAAAGCTACGCACCGAATGGTTGGTATCGGGCATGAATACACGAGAAAGAGAATTTGTAGAAGTAGAAGGTGGTTACCGTTTGTGTGACATTGTACCCGATCCCAGCAATAATACCAATCGTTGTGTAGCCGAAAGATCGATAGGGACAATTTATGAAAGTGCGCGTAATCGTTTACAAGCCACCATTATTAGTGCAGCCAATCGCAATAGTTGGAACATTGATAACAACCATTTGATAGAATTTGGAGTACGCTACAACGCCGAAAATATACAGGATGTATTGGACGAATATAGTTTCATTGATTCCTCAGATTTTGTAACTCCTACTGTGGCCATTGATAACGACTTATCGCTGGTTTCGCATCGGGTTTCGGGGTACCTCCAGCATAGTTTCAACATTAAAGACATTCACACCATCAATTATGGGGTGCGATTTGGCTATTGGACCGTAAATCAGGAGTTTTTGGTGAGTCCTCGCCTACAATATGCTTTTGCCCCTCGTTGGAAACGCCCTACAGTGTTCAAAGCATCTATTGGAGTATACCAACAACCGCCGTTTTATCGAGAGTTACGCGATCGTCAAGGAAATCTTAACCTCAACCTTAAGGCGCAACAATCATTACACATTATTGGTGGTGTAGAAAGTAGCTTTAAAGTTGGTGATCGCAATTTTAAATGGACTGCAGAGGGTTACTACAAATACATCCAAAATGCGGTTCCCTATGACATTGACAACGTACGCATTCGCTATTTTGCCGAAAACAACGCTACAGCTTTTGCTGCTGGATTGGACGTACGGATTAGTGGCGAGTTTATCAAAGGCTCTGAGTCATGGTTTAGCCTCGGAATAATGAATGTGCGCGAAGATTTAGAAGGAGATAACCAAGGCTACATTCGTCGCCCCACCGATCAGCGAGTTACGTTTGCGGCTTATTTTGAAGATTATTTGCCCAACAACCCTACTTTTAGGGCTTATATCAATCTTATTTATGGTACTGGTCTCCCCTTTGGCCCTCCTAACAATGATGAGTTCCGTTCGGCTTTGAATGGTAGAGCTTATCGTCGCTTGGACGTTGGATTTTCTAAGGTTATTTCATTTGATCAAATAAAACTAGGAAGTGCACGCATTCTTAAGTCGCTTTGGATTGGTTTAGAGGTGTTGAATATACTTGGGGTTGAAAATACCATTTCTTACAACTGGATAACGGATACCAATACTCGCCAATATGCAATTCCTAACACATTATCTACTCGTTTCCTCAACCTCCGTTTAATTGGTAATTTTTAAAATTCATTCATCAGCATAAACAGAAAGTAATAATAACTAGTATTTATAGCTTTTTTTAATACCTTGCAACAAGAGTATGTGCCAAAAGGTTAATTTTTGATTGATTTTTAAATGTAAAACCAAACTTTTTACCGCTCAATTGTTTTATAGCAAAACGGTTTACAACATTTCTATTTCCCCAAAAAGACTCAAACACACTCTCAGTTCTTTGTGCGTTTCAAGACATTTCCAGGCAAAAGGTAATCTATTATCAACCGATAGCTCTCCATCCTTTAATACCGACAAGAGCATTGTCCTACATATTTCCCAAGCCCTTTATCTCTTTTAATTCACGATTGATGCTTAATCTTAACAATAATGAAGGGCTTCAAGGAAAACACCACTTGCCCTATCATGCCTATATTTAATTTTTGTTTATGAAACCAACATTCAATACCTGTTCTCAAGCTGAGTTTGTACATGAACTTCGTAAAAGAGTAGACCATTATTTTGTTAGCAATCATATTTCAAAATATGCGAATCGTTCTATGGTTCTCAAAAGCTTATTTTTCTTTGCTACCTGGTTAGGCTCTTATCTTGTGCTGGTATTCGGCAATTTCACTTTTGAAATCAATATCATTAGTTGGATTGTGTTGGGTTTTTCTATAGCCTTTATTTGTGTAAATGTAGGGCATGACGCCATCCATGGCGCATATTCTTCACGAAAATGGGTCAATCAACTATTAGCCCATACCTTCAATATCAATGGTGCAAGTGCTTATATGTGGCGTAATATGCACAATAAGGCACACCATACTTATACCAACATTGACGGGTTTGACGAAGACATAGAGTCAGTACCCATTATCCGATTATCTCCCACCCAAAAGCTCAAAAAAATTCATCGTTACCAATTTATTTACATCATCCCGTTTTATGGACTTGCCACATTATCCTGGGTTTTTATCAAAGACTATATCAAATTTTTCAAGAATGAAGTAGGGAATTATCACCACACCAAACATCCATTGAAAGAATATTTCCTGTTGTTTTTTTATAAATTTCTCAATTATGCATTATTTCTAGTAGTGCCTTTATTAGTTCTTAGAGATGCCTGGTACTTGGTAGTGGCAGGTTTTTTATTAATGCATTTTTTTGCTGGTATTACACTGGCTTTAATCTTTATGCTGGCCCATGTGGTAGAACAAACTCACTTCCCTCAACCCAACGATAATGGCAGCCTTGAAAACTCCTGGGCAGTTCATCAGCTCTATACCACGGCTAATTTCTCTAAGAAGAGTAAAATAGCCTTATTTTTTACTGGGGGGTTAAATCTCCAGGTAGAACATCACTTATTTCCCAATATTTGTAGCATTCACTACCGTGATATAGCCCCTATTGTAGAAGCTACGGCAATAGATTATGGCCATCCATACTTATACAATACTACCTTTTGGAAAGCTTTAGGCTCACATGTGCAATTTTTAAAAAAAATGGGACAACAATCTGATTATAAAACATCAAAATATGCCATATCTCAGCTAAAATAAGCACAATCGTTTTCATTTTCCACAATTAACCCAAATATGGCTTGTATGCTTACTTCTCATTTTTGTATATTTGTAAGCCCAAAGCACTTCTAATGATCAACACTTGATAAAATTAGTAGCGCAGTAAGGTTTTGGGGGGTGATTGGAATAAATGATGACCAACGTTCGTTATAACCCTGAGGCTTTATTTAAATAGGCGTAATTGGCTACAAATTTTACCACAACCTCATTATCAACGTTTCTCTCTTTGTTGGTTAAATAATTTAGGCGGCAAATGTCACCTGAATTTTTCATTTGATATTTTTTTTCACTACTTTATTCACCCTTAGTACGATTGGGTATTCTAAAAAATTAATGGAAAACGATTCTATCTCGGTGCAAAAAGATTGTTATACTATATGGGAAAATTGTCTTAAGGTTATTCGCACCCACATTGCAGAACAAACTTATACTACTTGGTTTGAGCCGATCAGACCTTTGAAACTAGTTGACAATGTGTTGACAATTCAAGTCCCTAGCCGCTTTTTTTACGAATGGCTGGAAGAACACTATGTGCATTTGCTCCGAAAAGCTATAGATGCTTCGTTGGGTACTGAAGGTCGCCTGGAATATACCATTATTATGGAGAAACAGGAAAAACCGTACTTACCTAACAACAATGCCCCTCAATACAACAACAAACCTGTTCAAAATAATGCAAATGCTCCTACCCCAAGTTTCAATGGTAGCACACATAAAAAAGTAACTCCTGCTCCTGAGGAGAATGCATTATTTAAAGATTCGTTTCAGATCAACCCTCGTTATACTTTTGAAAGTTTCATTGAAGGAGATTGTAACCGTTTGGCTCGTTCAGCTGGATTGGCCGTAGCTCAAAAACCAGGGGTTACTTCTTTTAATCCTTTGATGTTGTATGGTGGTGTGGGACTCGGGAAAACTCACCTTATTCAGGCCATTGGCAATTATGTACAAGAAAATGGTCAGAAAAAAATATTGTACGTTTCCTCTGATCGTTTTACCAATCAGTTCATAGATGCGCTGAAAAACAACGACTTGCAGAGCTTTACAGATTTTTATATGCAAGCCGATATTTTGGCTATTGATGATGTGCAGTTTTTGTCTGGAAAAGAAAAAACCCAGGAAATATTCTTTAATATTTTCAATCATCTACACCAATCAGGCAAACAAATTATTATGACAAGTGATTGCCCCCCTAAAGAGCTTAAAGGTTTACAAGAGCGTTTACTTTCTCGTTTTAAGTGGGGATTGACTGCTGACCTGAAGCAGCCTGATTTGGAAACTCGTATTGCAATTATTCATAAGATATTGCAAAACGAACAAAACAAAGATATTGAGATTTCGGACAAGGTAGTAGAATACCTGGCCCATAGTATAGACAGCAATGTACGAGAACTTGAGGGAGCGTTTGTGTCGTTAATAGCCAAAGCTTCTTTGGACCAGAGCCAAATCACGATGGAACTGGCCAAGCAAACCGTACAACAGATTGTACAACCTACCGATAGTAGTGAAATCAACATTGATGAAGTACAAAAATATGTGGGAGATTATTTTGGGGTAAGTGTAGAAATGCTCAAATCCAAAACCCGCAAAAAAGAAATTGTAATAGCTCGACAAATAGCTATGTATTTTGCTAAAGAATACACAGGTTTCTCGCTCAAATCTATTGGATATCATTTTGGTGGACGTGATCATAGCACTGTGATTCATGCGATCCAAACTGTCAATGATATGATGTCAGAAAAGAAAGAACTTAAAATGTACATTGACGATTTGAGAAAGAAATTCCAAAAATAAAAGCCTTCAATTTTCATTGAAGGCTCTCTACTTAATGATTTAATTTTTTTGGCCCGTTTAGGGCTATTTTTTCTTAAGAAATTTCTTCCTGAGCATAAAACTCAAAGGGTAGTTCAGTAATAATTTTGAAGTGGTTCCCCAGCTCTTTCATATCTTCATCCTCTTCTTCATAATACCACTCCACGGTCACAGGATGCTTCTTGTTTTGCAACTTCTTAAGCTTTTTCAATATTCCCATTAAATAGTCAGAAGTGCTGGTATTAAAGTACACCAATTTGAAAACAACCACAGTTCCTTTATTCTGAGGATTTGCTACATACTCCTCAATTACCTCTAACAAAGGTGTATAAAAACTATCGGCATCTTCTGGAATAGAGATACCTGCTAGTTCTAAAATTCCTCTTTTTACGTCGAAATGAACTTTCGGAGTTTTATTGGTTTGTTCTATGCTAATACTTTGCATAAAGGAATTTGTTAAATTTATTTATAGGTGTTTATAAAAACTATCAAAATATTATTCCTTGCTATTGCAAATTGCTGATAGTCATGAAGTATAATTAGATTGCCAAAAATATAAAATATTTATCATTTGCGTGAATTATTAATAAAATCAATTGATTTATTTTAAAATTACAAAAATCAAACCGCACTTTTTCTCATAATTCTTACTGTATATTGGCTTTTTGAAGTAATACCAAGACATTCAGAACAGTCTTATCTAAGCATCTTTTTTTTCATCATGCAAAAGCTGCTATATAAGTTTATAAGCATTCCGTTTGACGAAAAAATTAGCGTTTCAGCGGGTAAATAAGTAATTTAATCTTCACAAAATATGATTTCAGACCAATAAACCCTCAACTTAAGCAAAATGTCTGAATATCATTCATAACAATGTAAACCCAAAAACCTTAAATAAAAACTTTATGGCTTCTTACACCCTTAACATTAACAATAAAAAGCTTAAAGTAGAAGCAGAGCCTGATACTCCTCTTTTGTGGGTATTACGCGATGAATTAAATATGACCGGAACCAAGTTTGGGTGCGGTAAAGCCTTGTGTGGTGCCTGCACCGTACATCTGAACGGTACTCCCATTCGGTCTTGTTCTATGCCTGTTTCTGCTATTCGTGAAGCTAAGATCACTACAATCGAGGGTATTGCCAATGGCTCTACTCTACACGCAGTACAACAGGCCTGGATAGATGAAGATGTTCCTCAATGTGGGTATTGTCAATCGGGTCAAATTATGTCTGCAGTAGCCTTATTGTCCAAGAACCCAAAACCCACCGATGCCGATATAGATGCAGCAATGTCGGGTAATATTTGCCGTTGTGGGACTTATGTACGCATCCGCAAAGCAATTCATCGAGCAGCTAAATCGATGAAATAATTAAGCTTTGTAAGCGAAAAGTAAAAAAATTATTAGTCAATAGACGACAGTCCATAGTAGACAGTATTTAGTATTGTTTCTATAAAAACTATGGCCCAAACACTGAAAAAATATCATGGACAATAAATTAAACCGAAGAAATTTTATTAAAACTTCAGCGGTGGCTGGTGGAGCTTTTGTATTGAGCTTTAGTCTACCCTGGGGAAATAAATTGCTTGCCGAACCTACCACAAAGGTAAGTGAGATGAATGCCTTTTTGAAAATTGCCAAAGATGGAACCATTACCATTATGGCTAAAAACCCCGAAATTGGACAAGGGGTAAAAACTTCTCTCCCAATGATCATTGCCGAAGAATTGGGCGCTGATTGGCGAAAGATTAATGTGATACAAGCCGATTTGGATAAAAAATATGGCCGCCAAAGTGCTGGGGGTAGTACTGCTATTAATCGCAACTGGAAGCCTTTACGTAAAGTAGGTGCTACTGCCCGTGAAATGCTGGAAGAAGCTGCCGCCAAAAAATGGGGCATGGATAAGAAACAATGCTACGTTGAAAACGGCTTTGTAAAGAACAAGAAAAATCGAAAGAAAGCATCTTTTGGCGAATTAGCCGAGATTGCTGCGGGCCTGACTGTTCCTAAAAACCCTACACTTAAACCTGACAAAGATTTCAAGTTGGTAGGAACCTTTAAAACTGGAGTAGATAATCAAAATCTGGTACAGGGAAAAGTAACCTATGGTCTGGATGCCCGTCCTGAGATCAAAGAAAAAATGGTAAAGGCAGTGATTCAGAAATCGCCCGTTTTTCAAGGAAAGCTCATTAGTTATGACGACAGCGAAGCTAAGAAAGTAGCAGGTGTGCTCAAAACGGTGAAGATTAAAGGAATGGATAATCGCCGTGAATTGCGAGAAGGGGTAGCTGTAATTGGTAAAAACACCTGGGCAGCTATTAAAGGGCGAAATGCCTTGAAAGTAAAATGGGATACTAAAGGCAATGAGAAATACTCTACGCCTTATTTGGACAAAAAGTTCAAAGAAAATGTTGGCAAAGAAGGAAAAGTATTGAGAAATGATGGGGATGTAGAAAAGGCTTTTAAAGAAGCAGCGAAGGTGATTGAAGGCACTTATGAAATTCCTTTTGCGTCACACTCTCCTATGGAGCCTATGAACTGTACTGCCTGGGTAACTGACAACAAATGTGAAATCTGGGCACCCACTCAGGTTCCAGGTTCGGCACTTGCTTTAGCGCGCAAAATCACAGGATTGTCTGCCAACCAAATAGAAGTACACATCTTACGCTCTGGTGGTGGTTTTGGACGAAGACTTAATGCAGACTATGTAGCAGAAGCAGTATATTTGGCCAAAGAAATCAAACAACCTGTACAAGTAGTATGGACTCGAGAAGATGAAATCCAGTTTGACTACTACCGCCCTGCCAGTATGTACAAAATGAAGGCCGCCATTGACAAAAACAATAACCTTACTGCCTGGAAATCTCACTATACAGGTACCTCACTGGCGCAGTTTTTTAGCCCTCGTTTGGCAGGACATCGCTTCGATATTTATCCTGATAATTATCCAGCACAATTCATTTCCAACTTCCAAATGCAGTATACTCCCACCGAAAACCATATGCCATTGGGTTTTTGGCGAGCACCAGGGCACAACAATACGGCTTTTGCGGATCAGAGCTTTTTGGATGAGGTAGCAGTAGCCACAGGAAAAGACCCACTCAAATTGCAGCTTGAATTATTGGGCAAAGCAGCTAAAGACTACAAATACAATGGACACGGAGGCCCTACTTTTAATAGTGGACGCATTAAAGGTGTGTTGGAACTAGCGGCTAAAAAAGCCAATTGGGGTAAGAAAATGCCTAAAGGAAGTGCTCAAGGCCTTGCCTTCCACTTTACGTTTGGAACGTATGTGGCTGTGGTGGCCGATGTATCGGTAGACAAGGAAGGTTATGTGAAAGTACACAAGGTAGTGGCCGCAGTAGATTGTGGTAGAGTAGTCAATCAAAGTGGTGCCGAAAACCAGATTGCTGGAGGTGTCATAGATGGCCTTAGTATGATGATGAACGCTGAAATTACCTTAAACAAAGGAGCTGTCCAACAGAGTAATTTCCACGATTATAAATTGCTTCGCATGAAAGATGCTCCTGCAGTAGATGTGCATTTTGTAAAAAATGACATTGATCCCGAAGGTCTGGGTGAAATGGGCCTACCTCCTCTTCCACCTGCGGTATGCAATGCTATTTATAAAATCACAGGCAAAAGGGTAAGGAAATTACCATTGAAAGATATGAAAGTTTAATAGTTTATCATTCCATAGTCGATAATCCACGGTTTTGTGATTTAGGTATAAAACAGCCTATGGATAACTAAATGTATTAATTGCCTTGTAATCTTGTATTATGAGGCAATTTTTCTTTGTTCTGAAGGGACGAAACAAGTGTTTGAGAAGTACTAATAAAGTATCGTTTTATGCATTAAAGCTAACTTTATTATGAAAATCGAACACATTGCCCTTTGGGTAAAAGATTTGGAAAAAATGCGTACCTTTTATGAGCAATATTTTGGTGCCACAAGCAACGAAAAATACGTAAATACTG
The DNA here is from genome assembly GCA_001890965.1 of marine bacterium AO1-C. GTDB lineage: Bacteria > Bacteroidota > Bacteroidia > Cytophagales > Microscillaceae > Microscilla. Next base: position 28,547 of record MLAY01000001.1, read on the forward strand.
CGAAACAATTTGCTTCTTATTTTTTAAGTTTCGAATCTGGTGCCAGACTTGAAATCATGCATATGACTTCAGTAGTGCCTAATCAAAATAGTGTTGAACCACAGGCAATGGGATTGATTCATTTTGCTATAGCTACTGGAAGCAAAGCAAAAGTGGACCAGCTTACCGAAGAGCTTCGCGCAGATGGTTATCAAGTAATTGGAGAGCCACGTACTACTGGAGATGGTTATTATGAAAGCGTGGTGCTTGATCCTGAAAATAACCGAGTGGAAATAACGGTTTAAAGATAAAGAATGAATATTACCTATAGAAAATTGACTGGCCCTGAAGAGGCTCAAAAGTATCGGGAAATAAGACTGGAATGCCTTAAACATTACCCACAAAGCTTCGCGTCTTCTTATGAAGATCAATCAGCACTTTCACAGCTTGTTTTTGAGAAGCACATTTTAGAAAATAACCAAAACCAATTTGTTGTAGGAGCTTTTGATCAAGATCAACTGATTGGTATTAGTGCTTTTGCTAGAGAACCAAAAGCGAAAAGAGCTCATGAAGGCAGTATTATTCAGGTATACATCAAACCAGCTTATCAGGGAAAACAAATAGGTAAGCACCTGCTAAGTCAGGTAATAAAAGCGGCCTTTGCTATTACAGAAATAGAGCAACTTATTATTTCTGCGGGGAACGAGAACAAAGGTGCCTTGCGTTTATATGAACACCTGGGTTTCGAGCAATATGGCGTGCATAAACACTATATGAAAATAGCAGATGGACAATATCACGATATAACTTTTATGTACCTGAATAAAAGCACATTTCTTAAAAATGAGAGTGACGGATAAATCCAGGAAAACTTTTACCCGTATGATTATATCTTGAATAAGCATTGAATTTTATTACACTTTTATAGTATAGAAACCAATCCATCCAAAAAAACATAGTTTTAATTTCCTGGATCAAACCTAAAAATTGTACTTTTGCTCATTGTAGTTGAACCTTGTGTAGACCAATATGGCCGAGATATTACCTTTTAAAGCTTGGCGTTATAATGAGTTTTTAACAGATAAACTGTTGAGTCTCAGCGCCCCTCTTTCAGAAACAATTTTTAAGCAAAAAGAAGCGGCTCTTTACCAGGAGCCATACCATAATTTTCATATTGCTTCCCCCAGTGATGCACCTCCTTTTGAAAACATTAGTCGCAGAGTAGAAAACTGGAAATTGGATAAAGTAATCCGTCAAGACAATTTACCTGCTATTTATGTGTATTATCAGCACTTCCGCAATAAAGGAGAAAATCGTGATGCGTGCCGCCGAGGCTTTATTTGTTTAATCAAGGCTCATGACTTCGAGGATCAGGTAATTTTACCACACGAAATGACGGTTCCTCAAGCGGTTAACTTCCGGACTAACCTGCTACAATCTACTGACATGCATACGACCCCTACGCACGGGTTGTATACCGATGAAGAACAATTGCTTGAGCACTATATGGATGAAAGTATCAAAAATCCAATCTATGAAGTAACCGATGCATATCAGACTCGCCATATTGTAAGTAAAATTCATGATCAACAAGTAATCGCCCAATTCGTACAAGCATTAGGTTCTAAAAAGATTTTTTTGGCCGATGGTCATCACCGCTACGAAAGCACCCTAAATTATAAGAACACGCTCCAAAAGAATAATCCTTATCACACTGGTGTAGAACCTTACAATTATCACTTAATGTGGCTCACCAACACCCACTCCAGCGATTTGGGTATTTTGCCCACTCACCGTATGGTTCATCAGTTACCCGAAGGAATGACTGAAGCTTTGCTGTTGGAAAAACTAGAACAGTTTTTTGAGGTATCGGCTCAAGAAAACATTGAACAAATGCTTGGAGTGGCTCCTACCGAAAACCTCTGGAGGTTTGCTATGATTTGTCAAAACAAGTCTTACTTGTTATCTCTCAAGCCAGAGGCCATGCAAAAGTTCAATATGGATATTCCAGAAGTAATCAAGAAACTGGATTTATCGGTCATGCATTACTTCATTTTTGATCAAATTATGGGATTTCCCTGGGGAGATCAGTTTCGTTTTCTTGGTTTTTCACAAAACTATCGTGAATGTATTAGAAAAGTACAGGAAGGCGAGGAACAATTGGCTTTTTTGACCCGAAAAGTAACCTTTGAGGAAATCAAAAACGTATGTGAAAGTGGCAATACCATGCCAGCCAAAGCAACTTACTTTTTTCCCAAAGTTTTGGGGGGATTGGTCTTTGGTTCAGTAAAACAAGGCGAATTTTGATAATCACTAGATATTCCTTTTTTAAATACTTCATATGTTGCACCATTGTGTGGTTAGGGAATGGTTGTAACCCTTCTTCGGAGGGCAACCATCAGCAATACGCAGAAGGGCAACAAGTCATACATATCAAAGATAAACGGGGCAATCATATAGTAAGGCTTGTCTGGGACAGTGAAAATACAATGATTGAATCTGACCAACAGTTTTGGTCTAAACCCGCTGGCAGCACAACTTATCGCACAGAACAATTACCGTTGGTAGAAATTCAAACCAACGGGCTTGAAATAACAGCTACAACTAAAGTAGCTAGTTGGCAAATTCGTTTTCTGGATGATACTATGCATATTTTGCAGCTGGGTAATTCTCCAAAAGTTATTTATCAGGTAGCACAACCACAAACCGATAAATTTTGGGTATATAAAGCAGGACGAGAAGTAGGCAAAACTAAAATTAAAAATGGAATGATAGACGTAGACGGCTACGGAATAGATTTAAAAATTCCAGCTCAAACCAATGCTTATGCTTACACCTTGCTCATGATGTACGATATTCCCGAAACAATTCGGTTTACTTTGATGATAGAGTTGCTCAAAAAAGGGATTTAAAGATTTTCTAACCTTTCTTGAATGTATTTGTAAAACATTTCAGCATTTTCATGCATATGCCAATGCCCTACTCCAGTAAAGTGTTTATTAGGTATTTGGTATTGTTTGATAAAATCCTGAGTTTCCATCGGAGTATCTTGTGCTCCCCAAATATATACCTTTGCACAATCTAATTGTATAAACTCTTTTCCACAAAGATTGTCTTTCACAAATGCTTGACTACTCGTAGCCCAATCCACCATTGCTTGTGGTGTTGCCCATTTCAAACTCGCATAATATCTTCTATAACGTTCTTCTGTAATAGCTTTGGCAAAAACCTCCTGAGAGAAATCCTCAAAAAAAGCGTTTGGCGTATCATATTGTAGAGGTTTACTGGAAAAATAGCTATCCGCTTCAGTCAGATTACCTTCCACATTAAAATAGTACTTGATTTGCTCACCCAACAATTGACACATCCAAGTACCAATAAGTGCCCCAATAGAATGAGCTACAATTACTATTGGTTGTTGAGAAAAAGATTGGATGGCTGCTGTCAATAGGTTTGCTTGTTTTTTCATCGTATTGACAGACAAATTGTGAGGGCTGGAACCAAAACCTGGCATATCTACCACATATAAGTTGTATAAATCCGCAAGTTTGCTATCAAAAACTTCGTTGTAAGCTTTTCCAGAATCACCAAAACCATGAATGAACAAAATATTTGAAGAAAGAGAGTTTGCCAGAGATGTTGTAAAGAATAGACCTTTGAAAGTTTGTGGAATCAAATTGTTTGAATCTGAAGGCATTTAAAACAGCTTTTTTTTGAAGAAAGTTTACCCCTAAACATAACTTTTTTAATTTAAAATATAAATATTTAAAGTTAAATTCAAGATGCTAACACTTTGCTAACACTTCATGTTAGCCATCGCCCCATCAATTTACGATTTTTATAATAAGAAATTAGAAAAGCTACATTTATATACGAACTGTTGTTAGTCAAAGCTCTGTACTGAAAATTAGAGAAACCCTACAAACCCCTTCGAAAATGAAAAATGATCAATTATTCTGGCAAAAACTGGTGCAAGGAGATAAGAAAGTAGTAGAAGAAATATTTCAATTAAATGTACCTGTTTTATTCAAATATGGTAGAAGGTTTTCCGATGATGATCGGTTAATCGATGAATGTATCCTACATGTATTTCTGGATATATGGAAAAATCGCCTTCAATTGAAAGATGAAGGACAAATCAAGTTATTCTTGATGAAAAAATTACGTCAAAAAATCGAATCAAAAGAACAAGGTACGCAACTTCGTCGTGCTTAAAGATATTTAAAATACCCAATTCTATTACACTGTTCATTTTACACTCCCCAGTAGGGGTATACCCTAACCACAATTTTTACTCTTCCAATGCTAATCTCTGTTTGAGGTAATACCTCAAATGCAATGATCTAGTCGATTCCCAAAAACTGACATTGCCCAAAATCATATTTTTTTTGCCTTCCTTATAAGTTTTTCACTACTTTCGTTTGCCCAAAAGTAATAGTTGTTAACACCTGACTATACTGATGGCTAATTTTAATTGACAACACGCATGGCAAAAGAAATATATACCAATTGGTTTAAATCTTTACAAGACAATATATGTACTGCTTTGGAGCAGGCAGATGGCAAATCAAAGTTTGAACAAGACTTATGGGAACGCCCAGGTGGTGGTGGTGGGCGTACACGTATTATTCGCAATGGAGGAATCATCGAGAAAGGCGGCGTAAACTTTTCTGCGGTACATGGCGAAACCACTCAGGCACTACAAGATAAAATGGGCTTCCCCAAAGCCGAGTTTTACGCTACTGGAGTGTCTATTGTAATCCACCCTACCAATCCTCACGTACCCATTATCCATATGAATGTGCGTTATTTTGAGCTATCTACTGGCATTGCCTGGTTTGGTGGTGGAATTGATCTTACACCTATTTATGTAATCCCTGAGCAAGCCCAATATTTTCATCAAACGCTTAAAAACGTCTGTGATCAACATCACTCCACTTACTATCCCGAGTTTAAAAAATGGGCAGATGATTATTTCTATATCAAGCATAGACAAGAGACTCGAGGCATTGGAGGAATTTTCTTTGATCGTTTGCAAGCTACTGATGAAATCTCTATCGAGGATCGTTTTGCTTTTGTTCAATCAGTAGGTAATGCCTTTGCCCCTATTTATACCCATTTGATTGCCCAAAATCGAGATAAATCCTTCGATGATAGCCACATAGAATGGCAACGAGTTCGTAGAGGGCGTTATGTAGAGTTTAACCTGGTATATGACAAAGGAACCAAGTTTGGTCTGGATACTGATGGTCGTATTGAATCTATCTTGATGAGCTTGCCCGCCCATGCTTCCTGGATGTACAACTACCAAACTAAACCTGGAAGCGAGGAAGAAAAAACGCTTAAATACTTGAAAAAAGGAATTGCGTGGAATAACTAATGATACATTAAGCAATTATGAATTATAAATTGGCTTCTCATAAAAAAGAGCGCAATAATTCATAGTTAACAATTCATGATTTTTAGATGCTAGAGCAACTTATAAACGCTGACATACAGTTATTTACCTTTTTAAATGGTTTGCATGCGCCTTGGCTCGATCCTGTGATGTGGTGGATCAGTGCACGTACTCCCTGGATTCCGTTTTATGTTTTCTTAGTCGTGATGATGATTTTACGACTACGTTGGAAAAGGGGATTGATTGCGATTGTATCCATTGTGTTGGTAGTACTCATTGCCGATCGATTTACCTCGGGATTTATGAAACCTTATTTTGAACGTCCTCGCCCCTCTCACGAAAAACTGATTCGGGATAAAGTACACGTGCTCAAAGATCGAAATGGAAATGAATACCGAGGAGGGGCTTATGGTTTTGCCTCTTCGCATTCAGCCAATGCCTTTGGAATGGCCATGTTTATGTTTTTGTTGTTTCGTGGCCGTTGGCGATGGATGTTTGTTTGGGCTTTTGTAGTTGCTTATAGTCGCATTTATTTAGGCGTACATTATCCAGGAGATATCATTGTGGGTGGCTTGGTTGGAATATTGGCTGCTTGGGGAGTTTTTAGGGGGTATCAGTTGGTTAGTCCATCTATAGCTAAAGAAGATACTTAAGACGAGCAAATTGCACACAAAATGAAGCTACTCAACTCTATATTATTCTTGATTCTTATCAGTTTATCAATCCAAGCCCAAAATCCTGCAATTACAGATACGGAATTAACAAACCTGTATGTCCGAGCACTCAATAGCAGATTTGATCTTCTGCTTACGAGTGATTGGAAATACATAGAGATGAACAAAGCAGGACAACAAATAAAAAATCTAAACATATCTAACAGGTATAAATTTCTTACCAACGAAGAACTGGTGGAGTTATCTTTGAGTAAAGAAAAAAAGATTTTAGTACATAGGCTTACGCACAAGATTACAGACCAAAATACAGTAGATATAAACTTTACTAGTATACTTTTAAGTGCCACACGAAAAACAAATCCCAGTAATGGAACAAGAAATAAAAAAATTATATATGAAGTAGAACCTAAAGACTCAAAGGCATACCAACCTGATATTCGTTTTGTGCGTGATGAAAAAAAGAAAACGTGGAAAATGGTTACATGTCGATTCGGCCCCATACCTGAAAATTAAGATTTCCTAACACATATCAAGAAACATAAAATACATTCAAACAAGCCGGTTGTTTTGATAGTGAATATGTCCAAAAGAGACCACAATGCACTTGCCATTGATTTTATTAAGGAGCATACTGAAAAAAGAGCCTCGCAAGCCCAGCAGGTATTGAAACATATTTGTGAAATGTCTAATATTTCGCAAACACAGCTTACTTCCTTTACTGCACAGATTCAAGAACAGGCCTGTATTGCAATTCATTTTCACCCTTATAGGCTCAATGTACAAGGGCAAAGTGTGCTTGAGTTATTAACAGAGAGTAAACGCTACAAAAGTCAGTTTGAAACCAATATCTCCAACGGGGCCCTCGATCCAACAACAGGGGGTAAAAGAGAGCAATGGGAAAACTTGCTTTTTGGGAATACTTATCACCAATCTATCAGTTTGGCCAATAGGCCTAAATATGGCGCTTTGGATTTGTGGCGATTTTCGGATGGGCCAGCCCCCAGGTTTGGTTCTTGTTTTTTTGTATCGAAGCCTCACCTTTCTCAATATGCTACTTTCACCTATTTAGATTCTCACTTAAATCCTGATGTAAAAGGGACAATCAATTGTTTTGAGGATATTTTGGCAAGCCTACTTTCCGAGGCATTTGAACGTGATTTTGCTGTTGGCCAAACCAATATTCGGCCTCACCAATTGCTTGACCAAGTAAGTAAAAGACTAAACACCAGTGATCACTTCGTTTATCAGGGTGCTCCTAGTCGTAACCTGAACCATTACATTGAGGCTCAAATCCATACTGATATTCAATTAGATACAGATGTTGATTACTTAGTAGCCGACTATGCCTATAAACACACCAAATACGAAAAAGATTTGAAGTTGCTTTGTGAAAAATGCGAAATAGAATTAATTTGGAACAAAGGGTTTCAGTTAGCACTTGTTGACGTGCCTGATCACTTTCGGGGAAAAGAAATGCCTCAAGTGGCCAAAGAAATTGCGATCAATCAATCTATAAATGCCTATGTATTGGCCAAGGCTGAACAACGCTATTATCAGGCAAAAACTGATGTGGCCTTGCTACAACATCAACTGCAACAATTAAAATACTTATGGCATACTTTAGTAAAATATGGCGTGCCTATAAATTTATAAGTCAAGTACAATTTATTTTACACTTACCCGCAAAATTTTAAAAGCATATGATTGTTACCAAGGGAATAAGATTTATGTCATTTATCAAGTGGACCGGTTTTCCTATTATCTGGTTATTCGGTACCATGGCATCAGTTGCTGCTCTTTATCATTATCAAGTCATTACAGTTCATATTCCGTGGCTTCCTATTTCTATTATAGGAACCGCAGTGGCTTTTTACGTGGGTTTTAAAAACAACCAGGCCTATGATCGTATGTGGGAAGCTCGCAAAATTTGGGGAGGTATTGTGAACGACAGTCGTACTTGGGGAATGATGGTAGATGGCTATATCAGCAACTTATTTACCGAAGAAAAGTATACCGATTCGGCACTCCACAAGATCAAAAGAAGGTTAATCTATCGTCATATTGGATGGCTCTACACCCATCGCAATCAACTCTTGGTGCCCACATCCTGGGAACACATTAGCCAAAGTGGTCGAGTCGCTAGGACTGCGCGTTACTATCAAGAAAACTTTGGAATTGGTTTGGTAGAAGGTGAAGTAACCGAAGAAGACCTGAAACAATTTTTACCTCAACAAGAATGCGGGCGAATGGTGAGTTATGCCAATACTGCTACTCAAATCATAAACGAACAATCCCGAGAGCTTACCAAGCTAAGAGAAGAGCATTTGATTGATGACTTTCGCCACGTAGAAATGGAAAATATACTCCGTAATTTCTATGTTTTACAAGGTAAAAACGAGCGAATAAAGAAATTTCCTTTACCTCGTCAATATGCCAACATGAGTCGCTACTTTATCTGGATATTTATCTTTCTATTACCTTTTAGCATGGTTCCTGAATTGATGAAAATTGGAGATTTGGGTATTTGGTTATCGGTTCCTATTTCGGTGCTCATAGGTTGGGTATATGTGATGATGGAAACCGTAGGTGACTATTCTGAAAACCCATTTCAGGGAATGGCCAATGATATTCCAATGCTTTCGCTTTGTCGAACAATAGAAATAGATCTAAGAGAAATGTTGGGTGAAACCGAATTGCCTGCACCAATCAAGGCCAAAGATGGAGTTTTGATGTAATAAAACTAATGGTGTATGAAGGTTAGTCAGGTTGTCATAGTCTCAATAATAGTTATAGCAAGTTGCAATGCTCGCAAACCTACAATTGATGCAAAATTAGTATTATTAAATAGGTATTATCATGATTCAATTATCAAAACAGATACCGTTTATTTAACAAAAATAAGAAAGAAGGACACTGTTTTTTTTTGTTATGCTGATACACTCTTTACAGAAGAACTTTTGCACTCCCGAGAGGTTTATGATTATTCTTTTATGAAATTGGCTCATAGCGACTCGGCCATTTACCTTGACTATGTGACTGCTACCTCTCTAGTTGCCCAAAAAACTTTCAATATTAATAATCAAGAGTTTAAGGTGTCAAAGTATTATTATGATGTTAAGGGTAGCTTTGATGAAGAAAGCAGCTTTTTTTATCATAAAGATTACGGGGTACTGGTTTGTTTTAACGATGGGTGGTCAGAATTGGCCTATACTATAGAATATGACCAGACTTCCAGAATTTTGATTGATCGTATTTTAAATGACACTACTAAATTTTACCCTAAGATACGGTTATCAAAGGAAGACGAAAAAATATTAGATTCGCTTATAGAGCAAGATATTGATTTTGAGGTTGATCTCACTTTACCAGACTCTGCTGGCAAGCAATAGACATTTTACTAACTAATCATCATATGAACCCAGAAATATTAAACCGAAAAGGTGCTAGAAAAGCCCAGGATATACCACAAGAAGTTTTGACGCTATTGAATAGTGGTAAAATAGAAACTGTAAATCTAACGGAGTGGCTGGCCATTGATCACTTGGAATTGATCAAGCATACCTTTGAAGATATAGGCATTTCAACAAAAGTTCTCACTGATATTTATGATCAAGTAGCCAATCAAACCAAGCCTTCTACAATGAACACTACCAAACTGGTGGGTTCATTGCTTTATGAAAAATATGCAGGTAGTGATGATTTTCAACCCATTCTAAAGAAATTAAGCACTCATCAATCCGATTCTATTCGCTGTTATGCTCCTTATCTAATTGCTTTGAATGATCAATTGACCATTGAAGAAAAACTTGATCAGGCTAAAAAATTGGTGGCTGATACTCATTTTGGCGTACGAGAAGTAGTTTGGATGGCTTTACGCCCTGGCATAGATAAAAACCTTGATACATCGATCAAAATATTGAGCAACTGGGCCACTGATAAAGACGAAAATATCAGGCGATTTACTACCGAGTCTACCCGGCCAAGAGGGGTTTGGTGTAAGCATATCGATGCATTGAAAGAAAATCCAGCACTTGCTTTGCCTATTTTAGAACCACTGAAGTCGGATACGGTAAAATATGTACAAGATAGTGTAGGTAACTGGCTAAATGATGCCAGCAAATCTCAGCCTCAATTTGTAATTGATTTATGCGACCAATGGCAGCAAACATCACCTACCAAAGAAACACAAAAAATCATAAAACGTGCCCGAAGAACTATAGATAAGAAATAATAAAAAGCCCGTTGATGTGTTACCAGCGGGTTCTATTTGCTTTGGATAAATATATTTTATCGTTTCTTCGCTCGGTTTGGATAGTTTTTTTATTGGGTTTTCTTCATTTCATCCATTACTACCTGAACCACTTTTTCTATAAAATCAAACCGATCAGAACTAATAGTTAAACAATATTTAATATCACAAAAAGACTTTTACATGTAATAATATCTCGAAAAACAGTGCACATTCAATATAAAATTACATATATTTGAAACCAAGTACTTCCCTACCACATCGATAAAACACCACCACTTACTACTCACAAATCACCCAATTTGGTAAACATTAATACCACAAATTTTATTTACACAATACGAGATTAAATCTCAATCAACACACCTCATCTGGTTTATTGCATTTTTTGACAAACAATTATCTTTCTGGATAAAGCACCAAAATCCATTCTTTCAGCATCAAGTATTTCATAATATCCTCTCTAAGCTATATTCTCAAAACTATTGGATTGCACAAAAACTACCTTAACAGTTGACTAGAACATTTTAAAACAATAAAATCAATGATTATATATACTTCCGATTATAAGGCCATCACATTTCAAGCTGAAGATTCCCTGTTGATTACTCGCTGGAAGCCCTCCACCGAAAGTTTAGATGATGACAAACTAAAAGAAGAGATCAAAAGATCACTGGAGCTCATAAAAAAACATCGTCCTCAATCCATTTTGATTAATACTATAGACTTTAACTATATCATAGTACCTGAAATACAAGAGTGGTTCGACAATGAAGTTTTCACAGTGTATCCTGAAGCGGGAGTTCAAAAGAAGGCATTTTTGGTTTCGAAAGATTTATTTGCCCAAGTATCGCTTACCCAACATGTAGATGATATTGAACATCGCACCTTTGAGTCGGCATTTTTTGATAATGAGGCTAAAGCAATAGAATGGCTCCAAGCTAGTTGATTAAAGATAAACCTATACCATAAAAAAAGAGCCACACCAACCTTTCCATTGCTGGTCAAGGACATTAGGTGATGGCTCTACCCTCATATTTTAAGCGATCTGTTTTTACTTAAACGGATCTGCAAATTTCTCGTCTGTCAAGAAGGTATTATCGGTCAATGTTTTGAGAAAAGTTACCAAAGCAGCCTTTTCAGCATCCGTTAAATTTAACCTTCTAATATCATTTGTTCCACGTACTTTCAAACGATTGTCCAGAGCTGGGTGATTCTGTACCCCACTATTATAATGCTCTACTACCTGCTCCAGAGTAGCAAAACGACCATCGTGCATATAGGGGCCAGTTACCTCTACATTACGTAAAGAAGGTACCTTAAATTTCCCTTCATCTGCGGTACGGCCAGTTACTGCGGCCAATCCCTGGTCGGTAGTCGTAGCATCTAGGCCATTATTTTGCGCGCCAATCCCAACAAATGCATCTGTATTATGACATCCTGCACATCCAGATCTATTAAATAACTGGCGGCCTAAGTTCTCCTCAGCAGTTAAACCAGCCAAAGTAGTATTACCTGTTATCTGGCCAGTGTGTGCACTCAAGGCCTGATCATACTTTGATTGATAAGAATACATTGAGCGTACAAATTGTGCCAAAGCCTTCGAAATTCGCTCAGAAGTAACTGTTTCATCGCCATAGGTTTGTTTAAACAACACCTTGTAATAATCTAATGCTTGTAACTTAGGTACTAATTCATCTAAGGTCATTCCCATCTCTACCAAATCCTGAATTGGCATCAAAACCTGATCTTCTAATGTATTGGCACGTTCGTCCCAGAAGAATTTACCGTTTTGATAAAATAAAGCATTGGCTAAACTCATTGAATTTCTTCCGGTTTTACCTCCTTCAAATCCAGTACTAAAAGTTTCTGGATCGGTAAAACTCTTGCTTTGTAAGTGGCAAGAAGCACACGAGATGGTATTATTTGCTGAAAGGCTTTTGTCATAAAATAGTACTCTTCCTAGAGTAGCGCCCAAATCAGTAGTGGGGTTGGTAGTAGCGGTATTGTTAGTTGCCTGTATATTTGCTGCTAAAAAATGAGTAGGCAAGTTGATGTTAGAATAATTGTAGGCCTCGTCAGGTAAGTTGAGCGTTTTGGCCAAAATCTCTGAATCCCCTTCTGTAGTGGTGGTAGGCTGGGCTGTCTCCTCGTTATTATTGCAGGCTACCATCGTAATTAAACTGGTAATACTTAATAAATAAAGTAACTTCCTCATATTTGATAATTTGATAACTATTCTCAAAAAGATTGAAAAAATTTGTACGTTTTATACATATAAGCACCAAGTATGAGAAATGTAATCAGTAAAATTTCGCTTTTTTTTGATAAAAGTATGAGTCAGCCTGAAGTTTGACCAACTATAAACAAGGAAGAGTTGATGTGAAAAAGGAGTAAATCAAAAGTTCGTAAAGATTGGTAAATAAACGCAAATCAGGTTTAAGGATGATGCAATAGCAGGTTGATTATTTGAATTAAGAAATGGTTTGAGGGGTAGATTTCAGTAAATAACTTTCAAATTTCGCTTTTTGTTGATCATCTAATATGCGATAAAACAAAGTAGTGTTGCTATTACACTGATTAAGAAACTCGCTCCATAATGTTTCTCCATTGTCTTTGCCAAATATATGATTAAAATCGCTCAATATACTTTGTGATTCAAACTCAATCAATGCCTTCATAAATTGCTGTACAGTGAGGGTTGTATTCTTTTTTTCCATAATAAAACAGTTTAACAAAAAGTATTATATTTATAGGCTACAAAAGCTGCTTACCCCAAAAATCGGGGTTTAGCTTCAATAATGCACAATATCTATACCTTAATAACGTTGCAATCTTCTTATTTGTAAGAATTGTTAAATTGTTACCTGCCTATTTTAAAAAAAAAACTTAGTTTTACGCGCTTATTTGTTAGATCTACTACTTGATCAAGAGTCGAACCCCATGGATTATATTAAAGGAGTCATTGGTTTATTGGTATTCATTACCATTGCTTACATTTTTTCAAACAACCGAAAAGCCATCAACTGGCGTTTGGTTATCATTGGTGTTTCCCTTCAGGTTTTATTTGGAGTATTGATTACCCAAGTAGGTATTATCAGTGATTTCTTTCAATGGTTGAGTACTGGATTTGTGCGTTTTCTGAACTTTACCTCAGATGGGGCACAATTTATTTTTGGGGACTTGGCCAAAAATAGTCAGGTAGACAAAGGGGCAAAACACTCCCTGGGGATGATTTTCGCTTTCCAGATTCTTCCAGTGATTATTTTCTTTTCGGCTATATCAGCAGCCTTGTATTACTTGGGCATCCTGCAAAAAATTGTATATGTAATTGCCTATGCCATGTCTAAAACGATGGGTTTGTCAGGCCCGGAAAGCTTATCAGCAGCAGGTAATATCTTCTTAGGGCAAACCGAAGCTCCATTACTGGTAAAGCCATTTATCAAAAACATGACTTACTCCGAGCTGATGTGCCTAATGACCGGAGGAATGGCCACTATTGCGGGTAGTGTACTGGCAGCTTTTGTATATTTTCTGGGAGGAGATGATCCTGTTCAGCAAGCAAAGTTTGCCTCTCACCTATTGAGTGCTTCTATCATGAGTGCTCCCGCAGCTATTGTGATTGCCAAAATCATGCTTCCTGAAACCAAACCTGTAAATAAAGAACTTGAATTATCTAAGGACTCTCTGGGAGTGAATATTATTGATGCCATGGCCATTGGTGCAGGCGATGGTTTAAAACTTGCCCTAAATGTAGGAGGAATGTTGCTGGCATTTATAGCGGTAGTAGCATTGCTCAATGCGGGGCTCATGGCCATTGGTGATTGGCTAGAGATCAACAAAACCATTGAAGCAAATACCGACAAAGCATTTAAGGGACTCTCTATGGAGTATATTTTAGGGCAAATTAGCCGACCTTTTGCTTATTTGATGGGAGTTGCCTGGGAAGATACCTTACTTGTGGGTAGCTTGATTGGTCAAAAAACGGTAATTAATGAATTTGTGGCCTACGAAAGCCTACGTGATATGCTGCAGGCTCAGTCATTGGCCAATGAAAAATCTATAATTGTGGCTACTTATGCTTTGTGTGGGTTTTCTAATTTTAGCTCTATTGCCATTCAGATTGGAGGTATAAGCAGTATGGCTCCTAACCAACAAAGTAATTTGTCTAAGCTTGGTTTAAGAGCACTATTGGCAGCTACCCTGGCTTGTTTTATGACCGCTACCATTGCAGGGGCCATTACCACGTAGTGGGCATCTTTGCGGGTTATTCAAATATAAGAGCTGTAAGGTTTTGGTTATCAGAAGGTAACTCTATTATAAGTGAATAAATTGTCCTAGTACAACTTATTCGTTGGGTGTTAACATAATTTGGAGCTTTTGTTCAAATATTAATGATAATTCACGAACTTATTATGTGAATTAGCCCTAACAATCTTCTAACCACTGATTCTCATGAAAATAAATATATACAACAGCCCATATATTGAAATATTTCTGTTTAAGGAGGCCAACATCATGACTCATGTCTGGAAACCAGCCACCATTCATTTTACAGATGAGGAATATAAAGCTGAATATCAACGAATTATTAAGTCTCTGTTAAAGCTACCAGCCATTCCTCAAAAGACAATTATAGACTTACGAGAATTTTATTTTGCATTGAGTCCTGAGATGCAAGATTGGCATGGGGAAAATGTTTTTTCAATTCTATACAACTTAGGTGAGTTTTATCTGGCAGTAATCAATTCACCTGATTTTATTGTTACGGTGTACGTAGAGCAGACTTTTGAAGAGTTTAATGAAAAGAAATTAAAAATTACCCGAAAACATTTCGAAAACCTGGAAGAAGCTAAAATATGGCTTTCAGGCATTAAATAGCAAACTCATCATGCATACCAAGGAAAGTACACTCTACCCTGATTTAATCACCTTTGCTCAAGACATTGTCAAGACTTTTGATTTAATATCAACGCAAAGAAAAACCAAATTAGAAAAAGTCAGTCAATACCTGACAGAGAAAATCGCCAACCAACAACCTATAAAGGTGATCGTGATATGTACTCATAACTCTCGCCGGAGTCATTTGGGGCAAGCCTGGTTGCAATTTGCGGCTGAGTGGTATCAAATCAGTCAACTTCAGGCATATTCAGGAGGTACAGAAGCTACTGCTTTTCACCCCAGTGCAGTACAAGCGCTTACCGAAATTGGTTGGAAAATATCTCCTAATACCAATGATGCCAATCCTGTATATACGGCAAGTTATGGCAATGCCCAACCATTGGATATGTTCTCTAAAGAATATACTCACAAAACCAACCCTCAGAATCAATTTGCGGCGATTATGGTATGTACACAAGCCGATGAAGGTTGCCCATTCGTTATAGGAGCTGAAGCTCGTTTCTCTATCCCTTATGATGATCCCAAAGCATTTGATCATACCGAACTTGCTCAGGCAAAATATGCAGAAAGAAGCCAGGAAATTGCTCGGGAAATGTTTTATGTAATGAGTCAGGTAAGTTAATGTTATCAGAGGTTTTACTCATTCCTGAAAAGGCTGATACCGAAAGAATGGCAGTGGCTGCAGCTTGGAAAGACCAAGGTGGTGTGGTAAAATCCGTGGGTAAATTTTGGCAAAAACCTGTATTGAACACCAATCAAACCTATATTTATGGTAATGATACTTTTGCCTTGGTATTGGCTCAAGTGCTGGGTAAAAAACTCATATCACCTCAAGATGAAGTAATCGCTAATATTCCTATAAGCTGGCTCAAGAGGCAGCTAAGCATTGTTTCATCAAACAATATTTCTCAACTTACTTTCCCTTGTTTTGTCAAACCAGTGCAACCAAAACTATTTACTGCGAGGGTTTATACTTCCTTAGTCGCTTTACAAGGTGTAATTAAAGGTTTAGAAAACATACCCCTCATATGTTCTGAGGTAGTCGCCATTGAGAAAGAAGTAAGGGTATTTGTTCTGAATCAGGTCATTGCCGATTTGGCTTATTATGAGGGATCAGGAGATTTGAAACCTCCTCATACATTTATTGAGGACTTCTTGCAACATAATACCCTAAATCTCCCCATCACATTTGTGGTAGATTTAGGATATAATGCTATTTTGGGGTGGTTTATATTAGAATTTAATGCGTCTTGGGGAGCTGGCCTGAATGGCTGCGATCCTGTCAAAGTATTACCTTGTATCAGAGCCGCCACCGTAGATTAAAACCAAACACACAGGAGATCAATCTCTACCAACTAAACTATTTCGTTGATGGCGTAACGGTAAGTTTACCTTTGCTACGTACATAAATCCAGCACTCATTGTCTGCTTTCGACGATATTTTATGTATTCTTTCCCCTTTTGTACTAAAATAACTGCTTGGGTCTAAGGTCTTCACCTTGTCTGATTGTTGATAACCTAGTTGTCCTTTAATCACAACTGCACCAAAGGTGTCAGCATAATTATGTAATTCCCCTTTAAATCCAGCAGGGAGTTTGATAAGGGTCCCATTTAATTGATTATCGGTTGGTTTACCCCAAAGGAAAGCTATCTTGGGGCCAGAGGTGGCATCACTTACTTTATCAATCCAATTAGTACCAGAAGCATCTAACCAAACCAAATTCGATACATCTACATTCACTGGTTTCTCTCCACTATCAAATGCTTTTTCAATAGGTCGTACAAGATATGGCCCCTCCTCTATCTCTATGTATGCCAGTGTGTTTGAACCTTTTGCAGAAGTAATATGCACCGCCCCTTTAGGTTGTGTCCAGTAAGAGCCCGCAGGCAACCACATCTCCTCTGCTTTGGGATCATCATTATGCACAATGCCACTAATCACGATTCCACGATAAGACACATTATGTATGTGGGGAGGTGAGCTAAACCCATCGGTTGGTTTAAAAATAAAACCAGTTGCTTCTTTTCCATTGCGATCTCCCCAAACGGTACCTGCCTGAGGACTCTTGTCACCACGAGCAGGGTTGAGTTTATCAAACTTGATTTCAGATGCTAATACAATTTTAACAGGTGCATTGGTTATAGTTGCTGGTTTTTTAGCAGCATTATCAGACGAAACTTGCGAGTTTCCACAAGCCGCCAGAATACTTGCAAGTGCAAGTGATAAAAACTTTCTTATTTTCATGTTCAATGATTTGTGTTTGAATTCGGGCCACAAAGTTAGGTGCTTCACATAAAAACTGAGTGTAACGATATTGGTAATTATTGTACCCATAAGGGTTTTTGAAAAGCGAATTTACCAGTTCCACATACGATATTTACGTTTTTGTTCTTAACTGAAAAAATTATATCGGGTAATATCCTGGCATTAATCAAAATTCCTATTTTCATTCTAATAACTATCTTCTATTTTTAGGGCTGTATAACCAAAAAACATCAATATGATCACTAGTGAAACCTTAACTTACACAGATGCCGCCGGAAATGAGTTTGAAGGAACCATAAGTTGGGATAACAGCACTACCAAAAAACGCCCTGGGGTATTGGTAGCGCATACTTTTAAGGGCCAGGGAGAATTTGAAAATGACAAAGCAGTAGCGCTGGCCAAGTTGGGTTATGTAGGTATTGCAATAGATATGTATGGCAAAGGTCGCAGAGCTAAAGTAAAGTCAGAAGCCGATGCGTTGATGCATGAACTTACGCGTGATCGTTCACTGTTATTAGAGAGAATCCTATTGGCACTTGGTCAACTTCAGGAGCATCCATTGGTAGATCAAGACAACATTGGCGCCATTGGCTTTTGCTTTGGAGGAAAAACGGTGCTTGACCTGGCACGATCCAGTGCTGACATTAGAGGAGTAGTAAGCTTTCATGGCGTATATGATCAGCCCGATATCTTGTACAGCCAACCCATTAAAGCTTCTGTTTTGGTATTGCATGGCTGGGAAGATCCCTTGGCCACCCCAGAGCAAACCGTAGCATTGGCCCAAGAACTTACCGAACGTAGAGCTGATTGGCAAATATTGGCTTTTGGTCATACTGGCCATGCCTTTACTAACCCTAATGCTAATTTTCCTGAACAAGGAATGTTTTATCAAGCTGATGCCAACCAAAGATCATGGAAAGCAATGATTAATTTCTTTGAAGAAAAATTTAACGTCTAAAAATTGCAAACAATTAGTTACATAGGCATTGGTATTTTGGGCCTGTTTGTGTTTTTTATTCTAAATAAAAAGCACAAACAGCTTAATGATTATATACTTGCATTATTGAATGGCCTGCTGGCGCTTTTTTTATTCTTTAATGTATGGGTAGCCGAATCTATTAATGCCATTAATTTTATTCTGCAGGGTATTATCAACCTGGCATTGATACCTGTTTTTTTGCTATATGGTTTGTTATCTGTTGCTCCCAAACAAGTGATTCGGAAGCAATGGTGGTGGATTATAGCAGATACCCTTGCCTTTACGGCGTTCATTATTATTGATTTTACCCTTCTTACTGAATACACCCCACAAAAACTAGAAGAACTTTATCGCACCCCTCCCCTTATTTATCACATTTTTTACAAAGGTCATTTCCTATTTGTCATTGTGGCTTTGCTTTGGTTTTTGAAAAAAATAAATAAATACCAACAACAGATCAAAAGCCAATACTCATTTATAGATCCCATTCAGTTAGACTGGCTCAAATGGGTAACCCAAATTTATCTGGCAAATCATTCACTATCTCTGGTGATTTTTCTACTCTACAATTTCAACATTTTGTTTAGCAATAACATAGAGATCGTTTATAATATTTTGAATGGCTCTATTGTCATTGCGACTTTTTATACTAGTTACAGGGGTATTAAACATTACACTGCTGCGGAACTTTACCAAGCACAGGATAAGTCGGTCATTAACAACCACAAAGAAGAATTTCAACAGGAGATACTTACGGAGAAGGAAGAAGAAAAGCCGTTGGAAAAATACCAAACATCCTCGCTCTCCGATGAAGTAATGCAACAGCTACATCAGCGTTTGATCACATTACTGGAAGAGGAACGAATATACCTGGAGCCTAAATTACAACTACAGGAAGTAGCCCAACAACTCGACGTAACCACTCATGTGTTGTCGCAAACGATCAACACCTTGTCTCAAAAGACTTTTTATCACTTAATTAATGGCTACCGAGTAGCTCATTTAAAAAAAATGTTGCAGGATAAAGGTCAAAAACAATTCACTATACTAGCACTGGGCTTAGATAGTGGATTTAACTCTAAGGCCTCTCTAAACCGTATTTTTAAGCAATATACTGGGCAAACTCCCCGAGAATATCAAAAGACCCAAGTAATACAAGAAAGTCTCAACCCCTAAAATAAGTCTCATTTGATCATTTAAGGCGCTTAGGGCCTTGCTATACCCCACCTTTGCATCATCAATCATCAAAAAAACTTAAACACGATGCAAAAAACATTGTTATCAATTTTCGCCCTGGTTCTTTTTTTCGTTCAGTCTTCACAAGCTCAAAATAAGCCCCTCAGTAATAGAGTCAATTTGCTGTTTGGCTTAAACCAACCTTTGCTAGGTGGTTTTAATGTGGAAGGAAATGTATTTTACAAACGATTTGTCTTTGACTACTCGCATGGGGTGTCACTTAATTTCTCTAACGCCACATTAGCTGGTGCTGAAAAAACACAGCAATTGGCTGTTCATATTCCTTACACTACTGGCTTTGGGGTAGGTTATCGTTTCAACGAATGGTTTAACCTTCGTGCCGAACCAAAATGGCATCGATTCGAACTATACTACGAAGGAGACCAACAAACAATTGACAATAGAATTGTAGCCTATAATACTTTCTCACTTGGGCTTGGTGCTTACTTTAATATACGCCCCTTCAAGAATCAGCGTAATTTTTTGAAAGGAATCATGATTGCACCAAGTGTGCGCTACTGGCCTAAATTATCTTCTAACTTGGCTAATGACTTTTCCTACCAGAATAGGGTAACTGGCCAAACAGAAAGCTTAAGTGCAATGGAAGTAGGTGTATCTAATACTCCCTGGATTTTCAATATCAGTGTGGGATATACTTTGGAATATTAAGTAAGCTATATTCATTAAACATCCTTGTGGATAAGTTTAAAAGCTCCTCATCTTATGAGGGGCTTTTTTTAATCTCCTTTATTTTTACACGTCAAATGAAAGTATTTAATTTACCCAATATCATTCAAATCAAAAAATTCAATGCGTAAAACATTTGTCGTTTTATTTATTATGCATCTAAGTGCCTATTGTCTTTATGGGCAAGCCGACTTTTATTTCCAACAGAGAAAAGTAAGACCAGGAAGCAAAGAGCACTTTACTATATACTTTACCAATGGGCAGGATTCTACCTTTTTGCCTATCACCGTATTTCGTGGGGCAACAGATGGGCCTGTATTGGGAATTACAGCTGGGGTACATGGCTATGAATATCCTCCAATCATTGCTGGGCAACGCTTAATACAAGCTATAAAGCCTCAAAAGCTCAAAGGAACCATTATATTGGTACAAGTAGCCAATGCTGCTGGTTTTTCTGGTAGAATTCCTTACCTCAATCCATTGGACAATAAAAATTTAAACCGTTCATTCCCAGGTAATAAGCAAGGCTCTATTACTGAGAAAATTGCTGCTTTTATTACCAATGAAGTCATTGGTCGTGCCGATTTTTTCCTGGATATGCATGGTGGCGATGCACCCGAAGATTTAATGTCTTATGCAGCTTATTATGACCATCAACAAAAGCCTGCTATTTCTGAACAAGGTAAAAAAATGGCCATTGCCTTGGGTTTTGAACATATAGTGGTGTTTAATACCACCTCAAAGAAATATATGAAAGCCTCTCATCCCAGCCTTTATTGCTCTGCTGAGGCCTTTAAAAAAGGAATCCCTTCTATTGACATCGAGTGTGGCAAGTTAGGAGCAGCCAATGAACTGCTGATTCAAAAAATTGTCAAAAGTGTGCTTCGTTTATTGAATCATTTGGAAATGCAAAAAGGTGAAAAACCGCCTAACAAAAACGCTTTAATAATCAAAAAACGGTTTTATCAAAGTAGTGAGTTTGCGGGTATTTTTTATACTGACAAACCTGCTGGCACATATGTGCATAAAGGAATGGAAATAGGCTATATCACCGATTTTTTTGGAAAACGTTTGAAGACCGTTTATGCACAACAAGCAGGAATTATTTTGGTAATACTGGGCACTCCTCCTGTGAATAAGGGGGAAACGATTGTAGTAATTGGTAAGGTAAACGAATAGATGGGCTATAATTTATTTTTAGACGATTTGCGTACTGTGGAGATGGTGTATGATGACCCCACAAAGTATAATTTTGTGGTGGTACGTACTTACCGAGCTTTTGTAGAATGCATTCAGGCAAATGGCCTCCCCGATTTTATCAGTTTTGACAATGATTTAGGGTTGGATGCTGAAGGGGAAGTAGCACCTGATGGTTATGCTGCCGCAAAATGGTTGGTGTATGAGTCAGGATTGGATTTATCTAAACTTCAATATTATGTGCATTCAGCAAACCCTGTGGCTGCTGAGCAGATAAGAGGCTTACTGGATAATTATTTGCGGCATTTGCGCAGTTTTTGATTTTTAGGTGTAGGCTTTTTTACCAACCTGTTATTTAACTTATATTATGTTAAGTATACAATACCAATGATTATTCTACAGCAATAGTTTTCTTGTAGAAGTTTTCGTTTTAAATTTGCTGCGACTATAAAATTTAAAACATATGTTCAAAAGACCTCGTCGCAACCGAAAATCCTCGGTGATCCGCAAAATGGTGCAGGAAAACCGAGTGCATCTGGAAGACCTCATATTTCCTTTGTTTGTAATAGAAGGAGACAACCAACGAAACGAAGTTAGCTCTATGCCAGGTATTTATCGTTATTCGCCTGACTTGCTCAAGGACGAAATTGATGAATGTATGAACCTGGGTATCAAGTCTTTTGCGATTTTTCCAAGCCTGCCTGAAAGCAAAAAAGACAAAATGGCGACTGAGGCAACCAACGCTGAAGGATTATATCTTCAGACCATTCGTGACATCAAAGAAAGTTTTGAAGATGCCTGCATCATTACTGACATTGCGATGGACCCTTACAGCTCTGATGGGCACGACGGTATTGTACAAGATGGCAAAATTTTAAACGATGAAACCCTGGAAGTATTGGGCGAAATGGCAGTAGCTCAAGCCGAAGCTGGAGCAGATATCGTAGCGCCTTCGGATATGATGGATGGGCGGGTAGAGTTTATCCGAGAGGCTTTGGATGATGCCAATTTTGAGGATGTTTCTATCATGGCTTACACCGCCAAATATGCCAGTGCATTTTATGGCCCATTCCGGGATGCACTTGATTCAGCGCCTAAGTTTGGTGATAAAAAAACTTATCAAATGAATCCTGCCAACCGTCGGGAAGCATTGATTGAAGCCGAATTGGACGAATCGGAAGGAGCTGATTTCTTGATGGTAAAGCCTGCACTCCCCTATTTAGATGTAATTCGCACCCTTAAGCAAGACTTTGACTTACCTATTGCAGCCTATAACGTAAGTGGAGAATATGCCATGATCAAAGCTGCCGCTCAAAAAGGTTGGCTCGATGGCTTAGATACTATGCAAGAAACTCTCCTCAGCATTAAACGAGCGGGTGCTGACGTCATTTTGACTTATTTTGCCAAAGAGTTTGCCGAATTACGTAACGGCTAGCTTCATTTTGATGTATTGGCTTTTAGTAGTATATTAAAAGTCAATACATCAAATTTTATTAAAAATGAATCATAAGGAAAATAAGCAAACAAGAAATTACTTTGAGAACTTCCTGAGCTTACTCACTACCATCCGTAATGCAGTGCTGTTGATGTTATCATTTTTTGTAACAGCCTTTATTATTGACAGTTTTACTCTAACTCCTGGATGGTGTGGTTGTGGACTTCCTCCCTTTTTGGCTCATAAAAAGGCTGTGGAGATTGAATCCGTCAAAACTACGGCTTACTCCATTAGTGAAGTGAAAAAGAATTATGACTACACAGAATACCCATTCAAGCATATACGAAAATGGGATTTCTGGGGACAACCCTCCAGTTACAATAACACTCCTGAAACTTTTCAGGTCCCCAAACCTCAACTTCTTCGCTGGAAATCCTGGTACAATCACCAAAGCAGGGTGCATCAAATAATGTATAATCGTTGAGAATATATACTTCTAAACAACAAATCACTTTCTGTTTCCTAGCTTTTGCCCAATAGAAACTAATAACATCACCCAAGGAAATCCGTGCAAAAAGGTGTCAAACCAATCCATAGGCTTCATACCCACTGCTCCACCTACAATCCACCTGATTTTACCCCAGATGTGCGGTTCGGGAGTAAAAGGCGCCAAACCGAGCGTGAGCGCGAACAATAACCATAAGTATATATTTTTCATTGTATCGTTTTAAAGTGTAATTTTAGCCTCGATATTCGTAGAATGACCTGCAACTCATACAAACATTTGGTCAACGACAAAGATGATGGATGCTTCTCGAGATAACAATGAAAAACTACTTTCACTGCTGCAAAGCGAAGATGAGCGCAATGTAGAACTGGCTTTTCAAATATGTGTAGGGCTACAGGGGGCCTATGATTTTGAGGTAACCAAGGCTTTGCGTCAGGAAGTATTGCGTTGTGTAAAACACCAAATAGAGACTCATTATATAAATAATCTTACTCAGCTCAATCTCCACTTCAAAAAACTCGCAACCTTACCTGAAGAAATTGGGTCTCTGCCTTTGCTGCATTCGCTTAATCTGGAAGGAAATTATTTAAGCAACCTCCCTCATCAAATCTCAGCGCTCACCCAACTGACTACCTTAAACTTGGCTGGAAATACTTTTACTGCGCTTCCAGATGAGTTATTGGCCTTAAAAAACCTGCAATCATTGAATATAAACGCCAGTGGACTAAAAGATGTAATTCATATAGCTCGCCTAAATAATCTGGAAGAACTTTTTCTGACCTACAATAAAATTTCAGAATTACCCTCCAGTATTGGACAACTTCCAAAGTTGAAGCAACTGAACCTGGGACAAAATCGTCTTCAAGCGATCCCTGAGAGCATTGGGCAACTTCATTGTTTAGAAGTCTTGGTGCTTAATGGCAACCAACTGAGACGATTGCCTCAAGCTATTGGCGATTTACAACACCTCCATCACTTGGCCTTGTTGTTCAACCGTATAGAAAGTTTGCCACCAACCATTGGAGAGCTAACATCGCTGGAAAAATTAGAACTCAATGGCAATCAACTAAAAAAGCTTCCTGGCAATATAAAAAAGCTAGCTGTTTTAAGAAACCTGCAACTTCGTGACAATCGCTTGACTCAATTGCCTCCTGAAATTGGTGAACTCAAAGCCTTGCAATTGCTAAATTTGGGGGATAATGATATTAAAACGCTTCCAGCCAGTATTGGACAACTAACAAGCCTGAAAGTACTGGATTTATCGAGCAATTACCTCGAGGCATTTCCAGAAGAAGCCAGTCATTTAGCTAACTTGCAGGAGTTGGCTCTACAGGAAAATCCTGATTTAGACTATGGACAGGTTTGTTCGTATCTATTACCGCTACAAAAACTCACTAAATTAGGATTAAGTAACAATCAATTGCTTAAAATCCCTGAAAACCTCCTCCAACTAAAATCGTTGCAAACTCTCACGCTTAACTTTAATCATTTAAAAAAGCTTCCTGTAGAAATCGCCCAACTTACCCACCTACAAACCCTAGATTTAAGTCATAATAACCTGGAAGATTTACCTGAAAGCATTCAGCAACTAGAAACGTTGAAAGAGCTTATTTTATGGGGGAATCCCATTGATAGGGCTACACAACAAAAAATTAAGGAGTGGTTGCCTTTTTGTGAGGTAAAAGTTTAGCCTAACCAGAAAACCCGCTAAAGCAAAAAAGTAAAGCCTGAATAAGACTTTACTTTTTAGAAATATTAATTATGGATTTAAAATACTTACACAATCAATTCTTTTTCAACTTCTACTGTAATCACTTCGTCTTTGTCCATCAAACGAGTCATTAAACCTAAAGTCTTAGGCAACTCATAAGAGAAGAAATAACGCATGGTGTGAACCTTACTCTCGTAGAATTTCAATTGGTCTCCTTCTGGGCTACCAGTCACCAAGGCTTTTTTAGCCACGGTTGCCTGCTTAAGCCACTGCCAGCTAATTACGATTAAGCTGAAGAATTCCATATAAAGCGTTGCATCTGCCAAGAACAATTCATGCTTGCCTTGCATTGCCAATGCACCTAAGTGCTGAGTTACTTTTTGCAGGTCTTGTAGTTTTTCCTGCAACTGGCCTACATACTTTTTCAAGTCGTCATAAGTACTAGCCTCCTCAGCCAATATTTTGATCTCCTCGCCTAGTAACTGTAAAGATTTACCACCAGTTCCCATTACTTTACGACCCAATAGGTCAAGCGACTGAATACCAGTAGTACCTTCGTAGATAGAAGTAATACGAATATCACGGTAGTAAGTCTCCAATGGGAAATCGGTAGTATAACCAAAACCACCCAAGCATTGCATACCTTCACTTACCGAACGGATTCCGTACTCGGCAGGGAAAGTTTTTGCTACTGGAGTCAATAAGTCTAGTAAAGTATTGTAACGTTTTTTGGCAGCTTCATCATCTGTAGTTTTGATCAAGTCAGCATAACGCGCACATTCCATAATCAAAGAGAAAGAACCTTCTACTACAGATTTTTGGAATAACAACATACGCTTCACATCAGGGTGATTGATGATCATCGTTTGAGGCTTATCTTTGGCATTGTGATCGCTAATTTTACGACCCTGTGGGCGCTCATTGGCGTACTCTAAAGAAGCATAATAAGCCGCAGAAGCAATGGCTGCTCCCATCAAACCTACGCCTAAACGAGCTTCGTTCATCATTTGGAACATGTAGCTCAAACCTTTGTTAGGCTCTCCTACCAACCAACCATGACAGTTGTCGTTGTCACCCGCAATGTAGTGTACTGCAGGCGTACTTTTTTGTCCCATTTTGTGGTATACACCAGCTGTTGTTACGTCGTTGTCTACCAATGCACCATTTTCTTCACGGTATTTAGGTACTACAAACAACGAAATACCTTTGGTACCTAAAGGAGCACCATCGATACGAGCCAACATCAAGTGAACCACGTTCTCAGCGCCTTCGTAATCACCTGCTGAGATAAATATTTTTTGTCCTTTTAGTTTATAGTGACCTTCATCGGTAGGAGTCGCAGAACTCACGATATCTGAAAGAGAACTACCCGCTTGTGGCTCAGTCAAGGCCATTGTACCTTGCCACTGACCAGCCAACATTTTAGTAGCGTATTTTTCTTTCAACTCCTCTGCTCCATAAGATAAGATTAAGTGAGCCGAACCAGCAGTCAATCCGGTAAACATCAACACACCGTTGTTGGCTGCACTCATAATAGCACCTGCACCTGCAGTCACCATTTCAGGCAATTGCTGGCCACCATGATCGTAAGAAAAGCTTGCGCCAATGAAACCAGCCTCACCAGAAGCTTTGATAAATTCTTGGATTTTTGGGTGGATGGTTACTTTGCCATCTTCAAAAGTGTGATCAGTGCGATCGATTTCTACATAATGGGGGAAAAGGTAACGATCAGCCAAGTCAGTGGCTGCGTCTAAAATCATGTTTACAGCTTCGCCGTCGGTTTCGGCATAATAGGGCGTGTCTAAAACTTCCTGAATATTGAAAACCTCATTCAACAAAAATTTCAGGTTCTCAACACTTACATATTTCTTTGCCATAGTAATCTGTGTTTTTGTAACAGTACCTTATATCAAGATTCGGGTAATTTTATGAGGCTAAAACGGTTGACTTTCAAGTATTTGCCTGCATCAACCACCTCAAACCATCACAGGAATCTAGTCAACTGTTCTTTGATATATGGTTGTGTATTAAATTTTGATTTATATACGTAAATTAACTGATTCAAATTATGACCAGCGGTCAAACTTACAACAAATATACGCAAAATACCAAAAGTATTATGCACGCATAACAATTTATTTACGGGTAAACCTTACATTCAACCAAGAAAATTGGGAAATGTATTCTTTTAAACTAATAATGTGTAGGGGAAGGTTTTAAAAAGAATGGTTTTTTTTGGGGTTTGTGATTTTTGATGAACAAATTTGAAATTTACCCACGCAAACTATCTATTGTAACGATAATAATCAATGGAGAAAGTAAGAGAAATGATCGATGGTTTTCTGAAAAAGATGTCCGAAAATGAATTTATGATGACTACTCTGTTTGATATTCCTCCAGAAATGATAAACTCTGATGTAGAGACAGAGGATGATGAATATAAAGGTTGGCAACCTATAGACAGCATTATTACTGATGATGATATTCAGTTATTGGAACAAGATATTGGCTACCCCTTGCCTTTGTCTTATCGAGAGTTTTTAAAATATAAGCATTTTGTTGAGTTATTTATTACTGATCTGTCTATAAGATTTCAACCACATTTACCTGATAGAAACATTCGTTTTCTTCGCGAATTAGTTTTTGAAATGATGGAACCAGAGTTTATTATTGATAGAGGTTATATATATTTTGCTGACTTTAGTGACTATGGCCTCTTATGTTTTGATGCAAATGCACATCAACCTGACAACGAATATAAAATAGTATACATAGATCATGAAATATTGGAAGAAGCTCACCCTTATGCTGATAGTTTTATTGAGTTGCTGGAAAGTGATCAGGAAAAGGGTAATAGATTTATTGAATATTTGAACAATGTTGATTTATAGTTTCATAAAAGGCGTCTTCAAAATTGGTATAAGCTATTTATACTTATTTTTTACCTATATTATTCCATTTTTTATTGTCTGGATTAACCCCTAATTTGAGAAAATCATCAAGATTTAATAAGGTAGTATGAAAACAAAAGTTATCTGTATCCTTGCACTTTTTCTTATATCTTCATTTAAGCCTCTGCTTAAAAATGACTTGGTAGAATATCAGATATCAAGAAAAAAAATAAAAAAAGGAATAGTCAAAATGTTTGAAAGAAAGAACCCTACAATAGGTCCAAATGAAATATTTTATGATGAAATAGTGCTAAGGCCTGATAATCAAATTTTTCTTACTAGATATGATAACAAATTTAAAATTATAAGAAAGGATATTTATGATATTACACCAGAAAGTTACAGTCTAAAATCAATAAAATACTATGTACAGGGCATAAAATCTAATATAAAAATTGTAAAACCAAGAATCATCTCATTATCCTCAAATAACAAAATATTCGATTCAAAATTGATAATAAACCTTCCTTCTCAACAAATGATTCAAATTGATACCACCCACTACAAAGGGAAAATTATCAAAAAGTATAAAGACAAACCACTGGAAAGCATAAAGTTTCTTGTCTCATCAAGTTTAACGGTCAAATATAGTAAGAATGAAGTCAATCAATTAAATACCAAAGAAGAAGTGTATTTTGGAAAAGGAATTGGTTGGTATTTAACAAAATCAATCGAAAAAAAACCTAACAATGTCACAACCACAGAATTAGTCCGTATGATCCCTATCAAAGAATTTGAAAAAATGAAGGGCAGGTAAATCTACACTTAATTTGTTTACCTAGTTTAGTTAAAATTATTACTATGCGCGTAGACATCGTTACAAACGAAGGAAAACGCAAGAAAAACAGCAGTTTACCTTAGAAAAATTATTATGAAAAACCTTCTCTCCACCTCTCGCGGAACCTTTAATATTCGCACCTATGGCAATCCAGAACATCCAGCCGTGATTTTGCTCCACGGTTGGCCACAAACGGGTTATTGCTGGCACCATCTGGCAACTCATTTAGACGGCTTATATGTGATTGCCCCTGATTTGCGTGGCATGGGCGATAGCAATCGGGAGTTGGATTTGAAGTTTTACACCAAAGATGAAATGTCGTTGGATATATTTGCCATTGCCGATGCTTTGGGCATCGAGCAGTTTTATTTAGGAGGACACGATTGGGGTGGCGCAATTGTACAAGAAATGGCTTTTATGCATCCTGAACGCATCAAAAAGCTTGTCATCATTAATATGGTAATTATCAATAATGCCATTGGGCAAGCCAAAGCAGCTGAAGTATTGATTCCCCATCAATTTCGCTCTTCCTGGTATCAGTTTTTTCTGAGTATCAAAGACTTACCCGAAGCTTTGATTGTGGGTAAGGAAGAAGTTTGGGTTCGTTTTTTTAGTCGAGGCATTAGCAACCCCGTACCCGAAGACGCCATTCAAGAATACATTCGTTGTTATAAAATACCCCATAGCATTACCACTGCGGCCAATATCTACCGTACATTGCCTCAAGATCGGGAACGATGGAAAACCCATTATGCCACTCATACAGTAGATATTCCTACCAATTTTATCCATGGTATACTCGACCCAGTCATTATCAAAGAATACATTATAGGAGTAGAAGAAAGCTATTCGCAAGTCACTGTGACCAAACTTAAAGGTGGGCACTTTATCGTAGATGAGCAGCCAGCGGAAGTAGGTAAGGCTATCCGAGCATTTTTATTGGGCTAATCAAGTACGTCTTGGTTTTCAAATATACTTTTCATTAGAAAATGGTATTTTATCAATTATAAAAATTGTTATTTCACTAAATCTAAGGTTCACTATTAGATTGGCTTTATATGTGTTGGGTTTGCAGGCCTATTATTGATCAAAACCAAACACTCACCCCATGAAATCATTCGTTTTTTGCCTTGCCTTGGTTGGTCTAATTAGTTTACAAACCCAAGGACAAGTTTCTTCTGCCAAGCAACAGATATACAACCAATATGTTGAATTTAATGAGCAAATGGCTCAGGCCTCCCAAAATATCATCAAGTGCCTTCATTACTATTATAAAAGTACCCAAGCATATAAAACTGGTAAAAAGAAAGTTTATAGAATAGCCCCACCTAATTGCAGTAAATATCAGTTGGGAGTAACAAAAGTGTTGGCGGGTGGCATACCTTCATTAAATGCGCAGGTTCAGGCGATGTGGACCTTATTCAAAGAACTACGTGAGCATGAAAAAGACTTGAATGCTTATTGTATCGCCAAAACCTATACCCAAGACAACTTTGCTCATTCTGATAAGGTATTGACAGCAATACAAAAGATTTTTGATCAACTACAAGCAAAATCTACCCAGCTTCAACAAGACTTAATTAACCTGGTGGCGCAACAATATAATACTTCCAATCCCCACCAGCGGTTAGCAAAACAAATGAGAGAAATAATTGATGTTGAAGATAAGCTACAAACTAAAATATTGTTTAACCTACATAATGGGAAATTTGAGCAGGCACATGGCAAATTACGAATTGAGAATATCAAACAACTTTATGGCTTACTTGCCAAGCTTCCTGAAACAAACAATATAGCGATCAAAGGGTTGGCCTTAAGTGCTTATAAAAGATTTGTAGGTACGCTACAGGGCTTGTTAAACTCCCGTGGTAAACAATGGAACAGAAGTGCGGTAGGTTATCAAAGAACATCTTCTTTTTATAGCAGTCGCCCATACACCCGTTTGTTAATTAACGAATTTAATCGTTTTGTAAAGGATAGTAAATGGGCAAAGGTTTATTTGCTGAAACATAGCCGACCTTCTTATAGATTTACCTTACAAAAACCTATTGATTATAAGCAGGAAAAACCTGTTTTTCAAGCTTTTAGCGATACCCCGTCCCCTGGCTTATCACTGCTCAACCACCCTCAACCACCCAGGCAAAAAGCCATAGATGCGCTCAATAGTTATATAGAATGTATTAATCGGTCTATTGTTAAAAATGATGACTTGATAAAATATATAAATAGTATGCACACGGCACTACAACAAATAAAGCAAGGCACGAGAAAGGAAGCTGATTACCCTCACTATTTTTCTCGCAATTATTTTTATCCCAAGTCTCTGTTTTGCAAAGTTCGCCAGTTAAGTATTGCATTGCCTACGTCTTATCTCAAGGTGTTGAATGCTCAAATGGATCAACTGGAAGAGGTATTAAAAGAAATGGCCGGGTTGGATTATGGGCTCAATCATTATTTGAAAAATAAAGACTACCAGAAAGATAATTTTACCAAAGCTCAAAAGGTTATATGTCGCTACCAATATTTATATAACATTTTCGATGATAAACGCAGTGCACTAGTTACCAATATTTACCGCATACAAAGTGCTTATCCTGCTCACAAAAAACCGCTGCCTACTGCCACCACAAGAGATTTACTTAGGATACTGGATTTTGGTAAACCTGTAATGGATGCGACTCATGTGTTTCTTAGAAAAGGAACCAAAGATGCCTTCAATGAACACCTAGCTGATTCGCTAGTGTATGCTTTTTACAATCCTGTAATGAAATTGGCCTTTGACAAAAAAACATATAGAAGCGCTCGTAAAGCACACCGTTACATAGAACATTTCGTAAAGGCAGCCGAATTAACCAACCAAGGAAAAGGCCAGGCATCAGCACAGAATATATCGCAATTGTATGAATACAACGTGTTGGTTTCATTTTATAATGCTGCAGTTAATAGTTCTAAAAGTCCTCTATTCAAAAAAGTACGTTACCTAAAAGTATTGAGCCTTGACAACCCTTGTGATTATAAATCTTCCCAAACCAATGCTAAGGCTACCAACAAAAAAAATAATCATAAGGAAGTTAATATGACGAGTATGCAAGGTTTTGCACCCAATAATTTGATGCTATTATTAGATGTATCAGGTTCTATGAAAGAAAAAAACAAGCTTCCTTTGCTCAAGCAATCGCTCAAATATTTAGTAAACATTATGCGCCCCGAAGATGAGGTATCTATTGTAGTGTATGCAGGGGATGCAGCCGTGGTACTCGAGCCTACATCGGCTGCCAAACAGACTCAAATCAACGAAGTGATTGATCAGTTGCGCTCACTAGGCAAAACCAACGTGAAAGCTGGCTTTAAACTCGCCTACAAATGGATGACTAAGAATTATAAAGAAAACGGCAACAACAGAATCATTCTGGCAACCGATGGGGAGTTCCCTATAGATAAGTACATTTATAAAATGGTAGGAAAACGTGCGGAAAAGGGCATTTACTTATCTGTATTTAGCTTTGGAAACAATGATAAAAAGTATAAAAGTTTACAACAATTGGTAGAAAAAGGAAAGGGAAACTATGAGCATATTGATTCCAAAAATGCTAATTATAAGTTGGTAAAAGAGGCTCAAAGTACTCAGATAAAATGATGAAGTCATTTCGACTTTTATTTACAACCACTAACTCATTAAGTATTTTAAATGGTGAGGCTGTCTCATAAATAAAACCTCACCAAATTTTCTTTAGGAAAAAATCATTTTACGAAGATTTATACCTGGCAGGCATAAAATATTATTTGGGTTAAAAGGTATTATGAGACAGCCTCATTTCCATTAAGTCCATTTTTATGAACCTTGTTGCAAAATAAAAGTATAGACAAAGTGCAAAACCAAAAAATTACGGCGATCTGCGTATTTAACACCCCAATAGATGCTCAAAGCTATGGTACAATCTACGAAGAATATATCTATGAATACGGCCTTGAATATGGGCCTGATCCCGCTTTATTAGCATTTGTGGAAGAGTTGTTAGGTGAGTTTCCCAAAGAATATTTTGATACCGAAGATTTATTGGCAGATGTGGGGCATCATATGGTATTCATAGAACAAAATCCCGCATTACCCCACCTGGACTTTCATATTTTGATTGATCGAGCTTTGAGGGCTGGATTTTACGTAAGTGATGAAACCAATAGTGGGATTTATAACCCCAGGCTTCTAAATAAGTAAAACACTTTCATAAACCTTTTCTCCCTTCTCGCATTGAGGCTCTCAACTACGCCTTATTCAAGATATTGTCATTGATATAAGTTGCAAAACGCTCAAAAATTGTGGTAAGCACCTTCCTGCTTCTTTTAAGCTTGGCTACCATGATCAACCCCTCGATCGTGGTCATTAGATAAAGTGCTTCTTGGGTAGGCTTAATCGTGGGCTTAAAGTCTCCTTCTTTTTTTCCCTTTTCAAGAATTACCTCAACAATGCCGACTAATTCGTCCAACCCTTCGCTGGCCAATACTCTAAAATCCTGGTCGGTATCGTCAGCCTCGATGGCAGTATTGAGAATGGGGCACCCTCCTACTACTGTGGGGGCAAAAAAGGTAAATTTTAGATTATTTAGCAGCTGTAGCAGCTGTTCTTTGGGCGATTGGTCCTCATGAACTCCCTGGATATAACTGTTTTTCAATAATTGATAATTGTAGCGAAAAACCTCTTTGGCCAACACCTTTTTAGTGCCAAAATGACGATAAATCCCTCCCATTTGATACCCAGTAGCCTCTACGATCATTTGCATTTTGGTGCCTTCATAGCCGTGCACATTAAATAATGGGGCCGATTTCTCAATGATTTCTTGTTTGGTTTTGGCCGCATTCCGGGTAGTTCTTTTCATAGTTTGCTTGCTAAATTCTGACGAGAAATTTACACAAAAATAAGAAAGTATTTGCTCTCTTAACAACTTTTCGCTTACTTGAGAGTAAATACTCTCTTAACAATATCCCTTATGAAGCTTAGAATCACCCATAATAGTATCCGTATAAGAATTAGAAAATCAGAATTGAAACAGTTGGCACAAGAACTACTAGTAGAGGAAACTGTAAACCTGGGCCAGCAAGTAATTTTCAAATTTGCTTTGGGAATTGATAATACCCTATCACAAATCAATGCCTCTCTTTCTGATAATTATTTACGCTTGTTACTCCCCTTAGAAACAGCTCAGACCTGGATAAACTCCAATGAAGTGAGCCTGGAGGTAAACCAAGTCATTTCTGATGCTGATACTTTGCATTTGCTTATTGAAAAAGATTTCCCTTGCATTGATCGCCCCGAAGAAGATAAGAGCGATACTTTTTGGGAGTTGGTTCCTGAAACACCTGATGCCTGCTAGCACAAAAAGAAATAAAAGCATTCTCCCTATTTTATATATTCACCCAATTAATTGACCCAATGACTATTACTGCTCACTCCACGGCCTGTATTTTATGCTCACAAAATTGTGGCATCGTTGTCGAACAAAATCAACAAGGCGAATTCACTAAAATAATTGGTGACCCAGCCCATCCCGTATCGGAGGGCTATTTATGCCAAAAAGCGACCCGTTTGGGGTATTACCAAAATCAGGCAAGGCTTACGTCACCTTTACGCAAAAAAGCTGATGGCACTTTTGAAGAAATTTCCTGGGATACTGCCATCAAAGAAATTGCTCAAAAGCTCGTGCATATTCGCGATACCCATGGAGGCACCAGTATTGCTTATGCTGGTGGTGGAGGCCAGGGCAATCATTTGGGTGGGGTGTATGGAGCCATGCTCAGAGCAGCTTGCCGCACACCTTATATATATTCGGCATTGGCTCAGGAAAAAACAGGAAATTTCTGGGTCAATGGGCACTTGTTTGGCAGGCAAAACACCAATTATTGTGAACCAGTAGGTGAAGCTGAGTATGTAATGGTTTTGGGGGCCAATCCAGTACAAGCCCATGGCATTCCCAAAGCACGCCCTACCATCAACGAGATATCCAGAAACCCCAATAAAACGCTGGTGGTAGTAGACCCTCGCAAGACCGAAACTGCTAAAAAAGCTGATATCTTTATGCAAGTAAAACCAGGCAAAGATGCTTTTTTATTGTCGGCTATTTTAGCATATATCATTCAGCATAATTTAGAAAACAAAGCATTTATTAGCCAAAGAACGGTGGGTTTTGACAAGATAAAGCCTCATTTTGAGAAAATATCGATAAGTAAATATGCCGCTATTTGTGGAGTAAATGAAGAGACCATTATAAAAGTGGCTCAGGGTATTGCCAACGCCCAAACCTTTGCCTTAAGATCTGATCTGGGCATAGAACAAAGCCATAATAGCACCTTGAATGCTTATTTAGCCCGTTTGCTTTTTTTGGTCACTGGACACTTTGGCAAAGAAGGCACCAACACCCTACATTCGTTTTTCTTCCCATTAATTGGCCATTCCAAAGAACCTGAAAATGGAGGTATGACAACTCAGGTAACCAAAATGAAAGGAATTGGTAAACTATATCCTCCCAATATACTCCCTTTGGAAATAGATACAGATCATCCCAAACGCCTTCGGGCTTTAGTGGTAGATAGCGCCAACCCTGTAGCTACTTATGCCAATACGCCTGCTCAACAAAAGGCAATGAAGAAGTTAGATTTAATGGTAGTAATTGAAGTAGCCATGACCGAAACGGCGCAAATGGCTGATTATATTTTACCAGCACAAACCCAATACGAAAAAATGGAAGCCACCTTCTTTAACCTGGAGTTTCCAGAAAACTTTTTCCATTTACGTCACCCTATCAACAAGCCATTAGAGAACACTTTGCCCGAACCCGAAATTTATCATCGCCTGGTGGCCGCTATGGGTGAAATCCCCCAATCTTTTCCATTGCTGGCTCAAATAGCTAAACTAGACAGGCGTTTTCCCACACTAAAGTTGCTTCCCTTATCACTGGGTATTACAGGCTTGTTGAAACCCCGCTGGAAAAAATACCAGTTATTGCTTTTGACTGAAACATTGGGCAAAGCCCTGCCCTATCGATATGCCAAACCTGCCGCATTTGTGTGGGTAGCCTCGCATCTTTATGCAAAAAAACACGCCAAGGCAATTCAAAGGGTTGGTTTCAAAGAAAAAGGTTATGCACTGGGTGAAGCCTTATTCCGCAAAATACTCCATAGCAAATCGGGTACTTTGGTAAGCAAGCATACTTACGAAGAGCACTGGACTGATTTGTTAAGACATAAGGATAACAAAGTACATCTCGAAATACCCGAAATGTTACAATGGCTAGACGAATTGCCCAATAACGTCTCAGCTGAAGAAGTTAAAAGAGCGCCCAAATACCCGTTCAATTTATTGGCAGGAGAACGTCGCTCCTATAATGCCAACAGTATCATGCGCAATCCTGAATGGCGCAAAAAGGATATGATTGCTCTACTAAAAATCAACCCAGAGGATGCCCAACAATACGCCATAGAAAATGGCGATTGGGTAAAATGTATTTCTAATGTTGGAGAGGTAAAAATAAAAACACAAGTTACTGATGAAGTTCCAGTAGGTATGCTCTCAATGCCCCACGGGTATGGGTTTAATTACCCTCATCAGTCAGAAGAAGCGATGGGGGCTCAAGTCAATCAATTGACCTCTTTGGATGATTGTGATCCGTTGGCCAAGACCCCTTATCATAAAAATGTGCGAGTACGTCTGGAGAAAATTGCTCAACCAGCAAATGTTAGGTAAAGATTATCACGACTCATTTCATTACTTGTTGGTGTCGCTTCACTTAAACACACAACAAGGGGCCAGGTCATTTTTTCAATGTTACTAAGATAAATCCCTCAAGTCTTTGGTCTTAGCACAGCGAGACCAAAGAGCGCATTGTATGGTCTCGCTATCGGTAAGACCATACAAGAGGTGGTACTACAAATTGAGTCGTGATAATGCCTAGTGTATAAATTTAAAAATTCCAGGCAAAGGGTAATTATCACCAATGATACTCTTTGCCTTTT
Organism: marine bacterium AO1-C; assembly: GCA_001890965.1. Taxonomy (GTDB): domain Bacteria; phylum Bacteroidota; class Bacteroidia; order Cytophagales; family Microscillaceae; genus Microscilla. The sequence continues at coordinate 65,501 of MLAY01000001.1, forward strand.
TAATTTTCATTAAACTCATTATGTCGATATACAAACAATTGATGGAAACAGGTGCCCGATATTTTGGCAGGCATCGTGTGTTTAAGTATGGATTCAATATATCGCCTATGTATCGTAGAAGTACTGGCAGAATTGTAAATGTGTCTAGGGACTTACTAAAAATTAGCATGAAGCTTCCTATTAGTTATAAAAATAGAAATTACGCCAATTCTATTTTCGGAGGGAGTATGTTTTCGGCAGTAGATCCTATTCCTATGGTACAATTGATGAACATTTTAGGTGATGCTTATATTGTATGGGACAAATCGGCTGAGATACACTTCAAACGTCCCGCCAAAACGCATTTGTATGCCAACTTTGAATATACACCAGCCGAACTTGCTGACATAAAAGCCCAGGTACAGCAAAATCAAGAAATAGAAATCATTAAAACTACTCAGCTTACTGACAAAACACAGGAAAAGGTCTACTGCGAGGTGAAGAAAACAATTTATATCGCCGACAAGGCCTATTACAAACAAAAGAGAGCACGCAAAGCCCAGGCTTGATTCCCAGCTACTCTCCTTTTCCCAACAGGTGATAAGATTTGTCAATCAGGTATCTATAAAACCAATCAAAATCAGTTCGGGAAGTTATCTGAAAGGTTTATATTAAGCCAATACCAAGCATACTTATCTCTATGAATTTTGACCGAACTGGAATTATTTTATATACCCTCAATTATCAAGCATGTGTTACTTTTTATGAGGAGGTACTTCAGCTTAAAAAAATGTTTGAAAACGATACTTTGACTTGCTTTGAGTTTGGAGGGGCCTATTTGATGGTAGAAATAGACGACGAATATGATGGCATTCAGCCTGAAAGAGGTCGTACCACTACTTGTTTGCGAATGAATGTATCTAACGTAAAGGCTTTGACTGATCGTTTAACTGCCCACCAAGTAGAGGTTGATTATCAGGAACATAGCTGGGGAACCATCGCCAAATTTCACGACCCGGATGGGAATCTTTGTGCCTTCAAGGATAGTGAAAAATTTGAAAAACAAATGACTGATTATCAAAAATAATTGCCCCTGATGGAAGTTGGCCACTATTATTTATTAGACACTTTTGCAGATGTTCCTTTCCAGGGAAGCCCTACGCCTGTTTGTATGTTATCTGAGCTATTAGATGCACCGACTATGCACCAATTAGCCCAAGAGCTGAATGCACCTGTCACTGCTTTTGTAAAACCCTCAGATGTAGAAGGCGACTTTATGATCAGGTATTTTACCACTGAAGGAGAAATACCTGCCTGTGGTCATGCTACCTTGGGAGCTGCATTTGTATTATTGACTCAAGAGACCTCTTTTAATAAGATTAAGTTTGTTACCATAGAGGGTATCCGACCTAAAGCTCAAATAACCAATGATTTAACATATATCGAGTATCCTCGCTTTCCACATACTATAATTGATATCCCTCCCAAACTATTGGAAGCTTTGGGAATGCCTACCCCACTTACTCACTTTTATAGTTCAGAACTACAATCACTATTTATAGAATTGGACAATCCCAACGAGGTAAATCGCATTCAACCTAATTTTGAATTACTCAAACAAAGTACTGATGATATCAAAGAGGTGGTAGTCATGAGCAAATCTAATGATGAAGCCTTTGACTTCATACTTCGTTCGTTTTGCCCCTGGATTGGCATCAACGAAGATCCTGTCACGGGTTCTATTCATTCTGTATTAGGTCCCTACTGGCAAAAACAAACCAATAAAAGTGATTTTGCAGTTTATCAAGCATCCGAAAGAGGTGGTAAAATATTCGTGAAAACTTTCGATGATCATGTAGCACTTGGTGGACATTGCAAAATACTGGTGGCGGGTAAACTACTCCTTTAACCTTCTTCACCCTTCCTACTATATTGGGGTAGTTTGTTGGATAAGATTTAGTACAAGTTTTCTAATTTTAAATTTATTTTAGTTTATTTGTACTAATGACTATTAAAGAGAAAATACAACAAAAGGCCATTACCTTGTTTTCTGACAAAGGTTTTTCTGCAGTAACAATGCGACAAATAGCTGAGGCACTGGATATTAGCCCTGGTAACCTCACCTATCACTACAAGTCAAAAAATGAATTGATTCAAGTAATTTATCAGCGTATGCATGAGGAAGCCAAGGACTACATTATCTCGGAGGGCTACATCACGCTTCACCATTTTGAACAAATGATGGAGAAGTATTACAGGCTCACACAACGCTATAAATTCTTCTTCAATGATGTAGTACATATTACCCGCCAATATCCTGAAGTAGGCAAAATGTATGAAGAATCGAACCTATTACGCTTCGAGCAAGGGAAAAAATTGCTGGAATATTATGTAGCAAGTGGCCGAATGAAGCCTGCATCTTCATTGATTGACTACAACAAATTGGTGCATAATATATGGATGGTAAGTGCTTTTTGGTCTTCTCAAGAGCAGGTAATAGCCACAGCTACTTATTCAGTCAACAAAACCACCCCAGTAGACATGGCCATGCAGTTGTTGATTCCTCATTTGACTGAAAAAGGACTGGAAGAATACCAGCAAATCAAAAAATTCACTCACACTTCCAATAAACTTTAATTACCCAATGTATGACAATTCAGGAATGGAAAAATCAAGGAGCTTTCTTCCAATATAAAGAGCATTCGATCTTTTACCGTGACGAAGGTCAAGGTGATGTTCTCCTACTCATTCACGGATTCCCGACTGCTTCCTGGGATTGGTGGAAAATATGGCCTACGCTTATCAAAAGCTATAGGGTAATCGCACTGGATATGATCGGTTTTGGCTTTTCAGACAAGCCAACCAATTATCAGTACTCTATTTTAGATCAGGCTAATATTCACGAGGCCTTGCTCAAGCAACTCAATATAGATACTTGCCATATTTTGGCTCATGACTACGGTGACACTGTGGCTCAAGAACTTTTGGCAAGATTCAATGAAAAACAACTGGGTTTTGATATTGCCTCTATATGTCTGCTCAATGGTGGATTATTTCCAGAAACACACAAACCCAAGTTGATTCAAAAGCTTTTGATTAGCCCGGTTGGCTCTATATTCGGTGCACTTACCTCTAAAAAAAGGTTAAAGGCAAATTTTGACGCCATCTTTGGACAAAACACTCCACCAAGTAGCCAGGAAATAGATGAGTTCTGGAGCTTGATTATGCACAACAAAGGCAAAAGAATCATGCATAAACTCATTCGCTATATGAGCGAAAGAAGACAACATAGGACTCGTTGGGTAGGAGCTTTACAGCAATCCTCTATACCACTAAGGCTTATCAATGGTGGACACGATCCTATTTCAGGGGCTCATATGGCACATCGCTATGAGGAACTCATTCCTACCCCTGACGTAGTGGCCCTACCAGATATTGGACATTACCCACAAACCGAAGCCCCAGAGTTAGTTTTAGAAAATTACCTAGCTTTTACCAATTCATGAAGTCGCTCGAACATTGGGAATCCACAGGAAAGTATGCCATTATAGAAGGTCAACAGGTATTCTACAAAAGTGATGGTGAGGGAGAAATATTGCTTTTATTACATGGTTTTGCCACTGCTTCCTGGGACTGGAATAAAGTATACACCCCACTTACTGAGAATTATCAGGTAATTGCTCCTGATTTTTTGGGTTTTGGTTTTTCAAACAAGCCAAAGCAACACTCCTATACCACCCACAGTCGAGTAGATACTTTACAGCAATTGTTGGGTGGGCTTGGCATTCGCGAAGTACACCTAGTAGCCTGCAGCTTTAGTGTATCATTAGTGCAAGAACTACTCTGCCAACAAAACGAAGGAAAGCTGTCATTTACCATACAATCGGCTTGTTTGCTCAATGGCGGATTACTCACCGACGTAAATCGCCCCAGCTTGCCCCAAAGGTTGATGTCATCACGTTTCGGGAACATTATCACCTGGTTTTTCAGCAAAAAAACCTTGGACAAAACCCTCAGAAAGATTTTTGCTGAGGGCACCCAGCCTTCCGACCAACTCATTGATGAGTATTGGCAGCTGTTATGTCATAAAAATGGCCTAAAGGTGCTACACAAAACTGTTTACTATTTAAAAGAACGCCGTTTGTACGCCCAACGCTGGCAAAATATTCTCCAGCAAACCAAGGTTCCAATTCGCCTTATTTGGGGAGTAGACGAAAACGATACCATCTCTGGAAAAGATACTGTGACTAAATACCAGGCATTGGTAAACAATGCTGACGTAGTAGCACTACCTAATATAGGGCATTACCCACAACTTGAAGCTCCCCAATTATTTATTACACATTTGTATGCATTCTATGAAAAAATTATTCAAAAACTGGATGGGTAATGTCAAAGACACGCCCAAAGCTTATTTGGAGCCTACCAATGAAGAGGAAATCGTAAACATTGTGCAAAAAGCCCTGCAAGAAAACCGGAAAATAAGAGTGGTAGGCTCAGGGCATAGCTGGTCACCCATCGTGCCTAGTGGTGATATACTACTTTCGCTGGACCAATGGCAAGGCATTGTTTCTATTGATGAAGCTAATCACGTAGCAGAAATCAAAGCAGGCACCAAAATTTGGCGCTTAGGGGAACTATTGCATGAAAAGGGCTGGGGAATGGAAAATTTTGGTGATATCAATCGCCAATCGCTTGCTGGGGCTATGAGTACGGGCACTCATGGCTCGGGCATTGGGTTAGGCACACTTTCTACTCAGGCCGTGGGGTTTACAATAGTTACAGGCAAAGGAGAAATAGTAGAATGTTCTGCTCAGGAAAACCCAGCCTTGTTTAAAGCTGCACAGGTTTCTATGGGTTTGTTGGGCATTATTACCAAAATCAAAATTCGAATTATCCCAGCCCAAGTGCTCAAAGCCGTAAAAAGCACCCAAAACTTAGACGATACACTGGCTCATTTAGATACCCACCTTCAAAATCGCCACTTTGAGTTTTATTGGTTTCCTTGCACTAAGTATACTTATCACAAAACAATGAATGTAACCGATGAACCTGCTAAACCACTAGGCTGGAAACACAAATTTCAAGATATATTTATTGAGAATTACCTGCTGTGGGTAATCTGTAGATTGGTAAAAGTATTTCCTTCTTTGGCAAAACGGGTGAGTAATTTTTCAGGAAAAGTCTTAAAAGATGGCTTATTTATCAATTATAACCATCGGTTATTGTCTCAGCCAAGGTTGGTTACTTTTACAGATTGGGAGTTTGCCTTTCCAGTAGAAAAATTTACTAAAGTAGTGAAAGCAATGGAAGCAGTAATGGAGCAGCAAAATCTCAAAGAGCATTTTCCATTGGTCTGTAGATTTGTCAAGGGAGATGACATTCCCCTGAGTCCGGCTTATGGACAAGATACTGCCTATATTTCGTTTCATACTTATGCCAGACGAAAAAACCCCGAATACCTTCAACACCTCGAACAAGTGGTGAAATCGTTTGGAGGGCGTCCTCATTGGGGAAAGTTTCATACCTATACTACTCAAGAACTTCAGGCACTTTATCCTCAATGGGATGTTTTTATGGACATGCGCGAAAAAAACGATCCTCAGCAAATCTTTGTAAATGATTATTTGCAAAAACTATTGGGAATCCAGCAAACAGTCACAGTAAACTAGTTTTGTTTATAAAAGTAATAGGGGCTTCTTATATGATAGTTGTCCCTATTATTGAACAATTCGAAAAATAAAGGTGAAACAAACAATTATTATTTTATTGCTTATTGGCATAGGCTTCAAGCAGAGTTTTGGTCAAAAACTAAAATCAATTATTATTGAAACCACTTATTTCAATGAGCCACCAACCTCTCCTAAACCTCCTGTCATTAAAGTTGTATTTAAACGCAGCAAATCAGGTAATTATACTGCTAGTACTTATCAGATAAACAGACAGAGCGTTAAACTCAAAGCTCCTCACAGTATATCAAGATCAAAAATCGCGACATTTCTAAATTGGTATCGTAACAACAAACAAACATTTACCTTTAATGAGTTAGGCTTAACACTTAATGAAATTACACACAGTAAGCCTCCAATATTATTCACCCCAATTTTCCCTATAGAATCTGAGTTTACGGTAAAAGTAGATTCATTTCTTTTTTGCAAACAGCACCAAATCTCATATCATGATGTCATTGGAGGGCATTCTTTGAAGGTATTGCTCGACATTGAGCATCAACTAGTGCCTTATTTTCTATATGCCAGCGATAATACTTTTGGTAAAACACTTTTCAATCTTCAGGCCTATTTTAGTTTACAACCTTTGCTAAACTTAAACATTCCAGAAATTAATACACTTAGTCAGCTTTTTTCTAAGAAATCAATTATTTGTATTATTACTTGAAAATAACCGAGTGTGAAGAATACTACTATAAAGAGTTTCTTCAAAAGAACCCTCAACGCAGCAAACGCGAAAATCGAATGATGACAAACTGGAATTTTAAAAGATATTTGAAGAAGATAAAGAAGAAGTAAATGTTACCAATGAATATTGAAGAAATCATAAAAGTCTACAAGAAGATTTATTATACTAAATGTAGTTTTATACAACTATAGATTTTGACTTTAAGTAGAGCGATTTAAGGAAAAATAAAAAATGAGTACTCACAAGAAAGAACAACTAACCCCAGCACATATCCAGGAAAAGTTGATGGCATTAAAACCAACGTTATTGCAAGGTTATCCCCTCTCATATTTAGCATTCACAATCGTAACTCGTCAAGCAATAGATCACACTGTTGCAAAGGGTGAAGAAGTGATATTAGGAGAATGGACTGAGTTATATATCATTGTGGATTTTAAAGAAGCTGTAGGATGGCAGTTTTATAAATTACAAGCAACATTGATTGATTACTTACAAACAGAGGTATCTTTAATCACCAAAACATCACCAGATAGGGGGTGGATCAGTAAACAAACAAAACCATATGAAATTATATGAGCAAGGCTGATGACGTATGGGAGGATATTCGAGAAGGCTTGGAAGGAATGCTAGCCTGTATTAATCAAATTGAACCCTATCTGGAAGAATTAAAAAACATGGGGCATTATGATGATTACAAAAAATACAAAGAATTTAAACATCCAGGCATTTATGATGATATACTAAGATTTTTAGGTTATATGTGTTGTGAAGCTGATGAAAACATTCCTAATGAATTTAAAAAGCAACACCCAGAACTTCCTTGGTTAGAGATGAATACTTTTTTAGAACACTCTAATTATGAAGTAGATATAATATGGCACATTGTAAATAATGAATTGCCTCAAAATAAAGCTATTATACAAAAGCTTTTGAATACTTATGGCTAACATGAATTATTCGCAACTCTTGCAAAATCCAACCTATTCTTCTTTCAAGCGTACACACCAATAACTCGAAACACTAACTTATCAATATTTACACACTATGAAAAAGTTACTACCAATATGGTTATTGGTGTGGTGTATGGCATTTGCCCAAGCCAAACCACCTGCCAATGTATATGAACAACTGTGCAAAGTAAATCCTGAGTGGCACAAACATCGCCTCATTGCTCAACAATTAGGATTATTGAACACTCCCATCATCGAAGCCGAACAAGATTTGCTTGCCTTTCATATTCAAACCCTTCACAAAATATTCTCTAAACGTACTGTGAATGACCTTTCAGCGACTCAACAACGCAATCGTGAAAAGCATTTAGCAGTATTGAATCAATATTGGCAACTCCGTGACTGCCCTCGCAACTATTACCTCTCCTATCACAATCCAGTATTTATAGATCATGAGGGGCGTTATTGTGCAGTAGGGTATTTGATGCTCAAAAGCGGCAAACAGGAATTTTGTAAAGCTGTACAGAAAAACAGCAATTTTATTAAGATTCGCGAGATTCAATCTACAGAATTTACTCAATGGCAAACTAACAGCGGCCTTTCGCTAAACGAATTGGCCTGGATTCAGCCTTATTATTCTCCCCAAACAAGGTATGAAGAAATCAACACGATAGGTACAGCCCGTACTCCCCGCTTTTTGGACTCCCTGCAAACGTTCTACCTCAATCGCCCCAGCGACTATTATTTGTACAATCATCAATTTAGTCGAATGTTTATGGGTGAGAGGCTTCTTAATATTCAAAAAGCGTTGAGAAAATCACGTTATTGGGGTAAGCCTGATTGGAAAGCGTTGGAAAAGCAACAAATGAGTATACTCCACCTGACCCAGTATGGTGCCCAACTATACGTAATTGCCAGGGGGCAATACGCTGAAGACCTTGGCAAAACACAGTTCGCTATTTTTAAATGGAATAAACAAGGTAAATGGGAAAGATTCAATACTGAGTTTCCTGTTTATGTATTTTTTACCCACAAAGGCAAATTGTACGCAGGTGGTGGTTACGAAACCCACATTAAAACAACGGAAGATGGCATGGCCGTTGAAAAACCTGAATATACTCACTCCTATTTGCTGCGTTTAGATCGGAAAAACTGGAACAAAATCGATCAGGAATATGGGGGAATTGTTTTTGGCATGTACAGAAGAGGAAATAAGAGTTATCTAGCCACGGTCGTAAATACTTCTTTGGGAGGTAAACGTGCTCCTATTCTTTCTAAAGCCAAACCAAACAAATAACAGCACTCACTTACGAACTATTACACAATACACACTATGAAATATACATTGTCTTTACTATTTCTGGCAGGATTTTTTGCCTTTGGCCAAGCCAAAAACAAAAAACCAGAAAATCTCTACGAACAACTCTGTGAAGTAAATCAGGAATGGTACAAAAACCGTCCTATAGCCAAACAACTGGGCTTTTTACAAGCTCCTGTCATTCAAAACGAACAAGATTTACTGGTCTTTCATATTCAAGCCCTTGAGAAGATTTTTTTGAGCAGAAACGCCAAGCATCTTACCAAAGCTCAACAAGCCAAACGTCAACAAAATTTACGCATATTAAACGAATATTGGAAACGACGTGATTGCCCTCGTAACTATTACTTACCTTATCGTAATCCTGTATTTATAGACCACGAAGGTCGCTATTGTGCGGTGGGGTATTTAATGCTCAAAAGCGGCAAAAAAGAGTTTTGCGAAGCGGTACAACGAAATAGTAATTTTATTTATATTCGTCAGATCAAGTCGCCAGAGTTTACCGATTGGCAACAGCAAAGTGGGCTATCTCTAGACGAACTGGCTTGGATTCAACCAGGTTATGACCCAATTGTAAGACTTGAGAGAGTTAATCGTTTGGGAGTAGATCGTGAACCGCGTTTTGTGGATTCGCTGAATGCCACCAAAATTTACTCGGCCTATTATGACAATACCGATATGTTTGGTTTTCAAAGAATGTTTTGGGGCAAACGAATAATAGGCAGTAAAGCCATCAAAAAATATAAACAATACAGTGGCAATCCTGATTGGAAAATGCTCAAAAAAGAACACGGCAACATCAGTGCTTTGACTGTACACCAAGGTAAACTATACGTAGCGGTGGATACTACGGTATATGACACTACTTTTCGTAGCTACCAAACCAAGATTATGCGATGGAGTTCACAAGATAAATGGCAGCAACTCCACAAATCTAACGATAGAGCCACTATTTACACCTTTTTTACCAATCGAGGCAAGTTGTATGCTGGTGGAGGTTCAGATATCAACTCTCCTTCTCCTCAACAAATGGATCACCCCTTCAGTCATTCTTATTTATTGTGTTTCAATGGTAAATCCTGGCAAAAAATTGAGCAAGAATACGGAGGAATCATCTTTGGCTTGATTTATAAAAATGGGCGGCGTTATTTAGGCACTGTCAATAATAATATGGCTGGAAATAAGTGGGCACCCATCCACAAAACTAAGACAAATAAGTAGTAAGCTTTATTGATGGTATGGGCTTGGTACATTGGAACAAAAGTTTATTCGTGTTTTTATAACTATCTCAAAGCGTCCACCTTTTGTATGGTCTTACTAATAGGGAGACCGTACAATACGCTCTTTGGTCTCGCTACACTAAGACCAAAGACTTGAGGGAGCTTTTGGTCTCCCTATCAAGCAATGTCATTAAATTAGTAAAAGAATGTTGATTAACGAACACTAACCAACGATTTAAGAATGAGGCTAACGCCCTAAAATCCACCATTCAAAGTTTGGTTTCCTTCGTTATTCAATATTCGTTGATCGATATCCGATATTCATTTTGGCTGCAATAGTTCTTAACTTAATGATATTGTACCGAAGGGAGACCGGCATCCCACAAGCTCGCCCAACATTAACTTCGTTGAGCTCCCGTTGGTCGGTTCCCCGAATGTTGTCGTTTCTTTGGTCTTGCTGCACTAAGACCAAAGACTTTAGTATTTTTTGAAAACATCAAATTACTTAGGATATACACAAAGAAGTCAACCGTATTTAAGTATTATGCTTTAATGATCAGTTTATGAACCAAACTCCACCATTCATAAACTCACGATAGGATAAGTAAAATAATTGTATGATCTTGATGCTATCAAAAACTACAATCTAAATCTAGATCAATGAAATATCTATTCAAAACCTCACTCTTGCCTATTGCCTGTTATGCAAGTGTTCTGGCACTTTTGGTAGCTTGTGGCGGTAGCACCAAAGACAACAACACCGAAACAAACACTGATTCAGTAAAAGCTAATACCAAAGTTGATAGCAGTACCTCAAGTACTGGCATCAGTACTTCTACGAATAATGATATTGAAGAAGATAGTCAACCTGCCATCAGCACCAATGTGGAGAGTTACTATAATATTTGGGTAAAAAAACTGATAGAGGACGCAAAAAAAGCTGGTATGCCTGACGCTAAACCCGAAATTCAGGTAAAAGATATTCCTAATGGTTATATGAAAGTTGGCATGATGCCATTAGGTGTTACTGGTTACAATACCATGACACTCTGGGCAGCTCAAAACGGAGAAACTACTTTTGGAGTGCTCTCACACGGCTGTGGCCCAGTGTGTGGTTCAGGCACGATTACATTTTATGAGTTGGTAGGTCAACAGTTAAAAGATGTTACTGAGAAGGTTTTTTCTACAAAAAAGCAAATAGCATTAGCCAAAAAAGCGCAAGAAAAAATGCCTAAAAACGCTGGTTCTGATAATGTTGATTTTTGGACCGTTTTGCCCCAAAAAGGAACCACCATTCAAATGGGAATTATGTCAAGCAACCTCAGCAATGACAAAACTAAAATGATACAGCCAATTGCCGAATTGCAGTACAACGTGGCGGATAATACTTTTAAACTGGTAGAAAAATAACAAACATAAAAAAGGCAGGAATCATTAAGCTTCCTGCCTTTTCTATATCATAACATGAACTTCTATTTTTGATCTGACTTGGCAATTACCTTAGGTGAGGTACTTGTACTCAAGCCATTGTAATGCTTTACCAAATGTTTCAGATCCTTTGTTTTGAGTTTGGTTCTATATTTCTTCACAAAACTCTTAGCATTCAGCTGAGTTTTGGCAAAAAACTTATACAAGTCTTTCTTTCTCTTAATCAAGTGTAATTGCTTGTTTTTTACCAAATAGAATCGCATTGAGCGGGCTAACTTGGGTCGTTGAGGCCTGGCATTGGCTTGAGAACCATAGGCAGGTTTTTCAATTTTCACAATTAAGCCTCTGGCCAATTGTAGAGAACCATCTTCTAACATTTCGATAAACAAGGGCTTGGGAGTCCCTGTATATGCTTGGGTATTGATAAAAGTACGTGTGCTACCGGATTGTTTCAAGGTAAATTGACGAATCGCGCCCCCTTGAACGTAACTCACTTTGCCGCCAGCAGTTATTTCTAAAGTATTGGTAAAAGCATTGAAACGCATTTTTTCAAAATGACTTGGCTTCTCTTTAGCTCCTTGCAAAGCAACAGTTCCTGCATAGAAGTTTTCGTGTAGGTAAGGATTACCTACAAATTGAGCATTGGAATTTCGGTTAAGTGCATTTCTTCGGTTTGCGCGGGATACATAATTGGCAGGCTGAGTCTTGATATGATCATGACTAACTTTACCCAGGTCGGTTCTGGCATCTTTTACCTTACTCCGATGGCAACTCTGTGAATAACTCAAAGAAGCTGCCCCCAATACACAAAATAGGGCGATGTATAATTTCTTCATGAGGGTATAATATATATGGGGTTACAAGATTTAGTTATAGAATATACCTTAAGCTAACTCATAAACCCTATTTTATTCTAAATAATTCAACTAATTATCAAAAAAGTTATGAAAATCATTATCAAACGATTGTTCATCATTGGTTTAGTGGGTATTGCATCGTTGCAAGCGCATAGTCAAACACAACGCATGGTTACCCAAAATGCCAATGGCACCGAAGAGTATTTATACTTTCATTACAAAGCAGATTATTTCGAGTATGCCTCAGGTACACGCCCAAAACGCATTAAACTCATCACTATAAAGCGAAGCATAGCACAAGAAGGCCCAATGGTGCATTATGTAAAATTTCCAGGAAAAAAGGATGTATATAAGTTGGTTCATGATGGAATGAGGCTGACTTGCACCAACCCCAATGGAAGCAAGCAGGTATTTGTTTCAGAAAATAAATATATCTCTAAGGGTAAAAATGGCTTGATAGAATACTTGTATACGCAAGGGCCTCCCCCTTCTTATTTTTATAACAATAATCGAAACCCAAAAAGGATAGAGTTATTGATCGTTGATGGAGATATGATTACGGGCATTTTCAAAGTAAAATTTCCAGGGTCTCCTAAAGTATACAAGTTAGAGGGCGCGCCTAACGGAGGTATTCTGTGCACAAACCCTGACGGTAGCAAGCAAATATTTATTGAAGAGAAATAATGTGATTTGGAAAATCTAGCTCGAAAGATAAATTGATAGGCTTTGTGGAGTTAATATTTTACCTTTAGCTATCACAACATTTTTTCAACTTCACCATTCATCAAAAATTATGAAAACTCTCCCCAAATTATTGTTTATCCTTTGTTTGATAGCCATCCCCATTGTTCAATCTTACGCTCAGGCACCTGCTATGAGGATGGTTACCAAAAATGCTAATGGTACAGAAGAATACTTATACTATCACCCTCAGGGAAATTATTATGTGTATGCTTCCAGTACTCGTCCCAAACGCATTAAGCTAATCAATGTACGGGAAAACATGATCAATGGCCAAAAAACTAAAGTAGTGAAGTTTCCAGGAAGCAATGCACTTTACAAACTGGTGATTGGTGGTTCCAACCTGACTTGCATCAACCCCAATGGTAGTCAACAAGCGTTTGTACTGGAAGAAAAATTAGCCTCCAAAGGTAAAAATGGCTTGATAGAATATTTGTATATCCCTGGCCCTGGAGTATTTTACTATAACAACAACCGCAATAAAAGAAGAGTTGAACTTAAAATCGTGGGAGGAAGCCAATCTGCTCCTATGGTACAGTTTCCTGGTTCGTCCAAACGATACAAGCTTACATACCTGATGAATGGAAATATCATGTGCAACAACCCTGACGGTAATACTCAGTATTTTACCAAAGATTACTAGTTCACAATTCTTGGTCAATAATCCATAGTCTTTCTGTATCAAATAATCACCCTCATTATTGAGAAAGGCTATGGACTAAAAACCCATTGTCTATGGATAGAATTACCAAGCCCAGCGAATAAACACCTGTGGGGCATTGGTGGTCCAGGCGTTGTTGCGATGATAAAACCACTCAAAGCCAATTTTGAAAGTGTTTTGAGGATCATCCGAAAAAAGCTGGCTTACTTTCCAGGCAATATTGGGTTGGGTTAAGATATCCAATCCATTGTTTTCGGTTTGGTAAATATCAAAATACCCTTGAAATGAAAACTCTAACCGATTGCTGATTTTGATGGGTAAACCCCAAACACCTGTAATCTGATAAGTATTAAAGTCAGAATTGTCGTAGCGATAATAACCATTCACGAAAAATACATTGAACAGTGGTATTCTAAAATTAAGGGAAAGCCCAATCATGCGGGCATGAAAGTTTTGTCCCTGGTTGATTTGTCCTGCCAATAAAATATCATCTACCCCAAAGCTATTGTCATAATTCATCGCCTTTCGGTTCTCGATGCGATAACGCTTCTTGGGATCTTCTTCTCCCCCAGAAAATACTTTTTTAAAACTAATACGAGGTTGCCACTCTGCATATAGACTGTAGCGGTCGGTGGTGGGTTGGTTGTTGGCATCCAGAAAACGACCTGCAAAGAAATTGACAAAGAAAAAGTTGTCGCCGTAAGGCCAGGTAGAAAAATTGTCTATGATAAAGGTTGTTAACTGACCGTTTTCAGTGTTAAGACCATTGGTAACATCGCGGAAGTTAAACCCATAAGATACTTGTGCCCCCGTATGTGATACATTTACCTGAGCGTGGCTTTGGGTAGCCCAACTCCAAAAACATAGGGCAAGCCCTATTACTACACCTATTCTTTTCATACAAATTTTGCTGTTTTTCATTGTCCTTTGTTCAAATTCCTTGCCTTGATATGGGTACAAAACGTGTCAATAACCCAAAGATTTAAGGAAATTCATAAAAAAATAAAAAAATTATCCCCAGCCTGTAACCTTTCCAACTTCCCTCGGTTTACCCTGCCAACAATAAACCCATATCAACTCATGAATAGAACTTTTTTGTACACCCTGGGTATTTTGCTAAGCCTTACCTATTGGGCTTATTCCCAACAAAATACAACTAACACAGAGATTAAAGGAGAATGGATTGCCAAGTTGGAATCAGACGGCACTATGCGGCTTATCGTAAGTTTATCAGACGAAAACGACGATGGTCATGTCCATTATTGGAACTGGAGTCATAGCGATGCCCGCTATAGAGTAGATGAATTCAGTGGTCTTCAGTTCGAAAAAGAGCACACCTTTAAACTACTTCGTGCTTCAGGAGAGATCGTTTTCAAGGGAGCTTTTATTGGCAAGGCTGGTGCAGGAGATTTTGTTTGTCGTCCTAACCAGAAATTTGCCGATTTCCTAAAAAAAGAAGGCTATCAAGATATCAGCAAGCGCAGAATGATCTCAGCTATTTTGGCCAATGTGTCTGAAGCATATATCAAAGAGGTTAAAGATGCTGGATATAGTGATGTTTCTCTCTCTAGAATTGCTCGCCTCAAACGCTATAACATCACTGGGCAATATATCAAGCAACAGCTAACTGCTTTGAAAAAACTAGGCTATTATGAAGTTTCGGTTTCCAAAATCATTGCTTTCAAAAAATACGACGTTACCCCTGAATACATCCAGAAGATTCAGAAGATAGGTTTTAGTGATATTTCTCTATCGAAGTTTATAAGTTTCAAAAAGTACGGAATAGATGAAAATTACCTGAAAACATATCGTAAAGCTCTCAGTCAAATGGGTTATGATGATGTATCTGCTTCTAAATATATCCGCTTCAAAAAATACGAAATTACTCCTCAATATATCCAGTCGCTGCAAGGTGCTGGCTTGGCACATATTTCTTTGTCCAAAGTAATCAGGTTGCACAAAACCGGGGTAACTGCCGACCAGATAAAAGCCGATTTCAAAGCACTCCAGGGACTAGGCTACAATGATGTGTCTGCTTCTACTTATATGCGCATCAAAAAGTATGATATATCACCAGAATATATTAAGGGAATTCAGAAAGCAGGATTCGACGAAGTGTCCATCAATAAGGTTCATCGCTTGCATAGGTATGGCATCACTGCCGCCACGGTGCAAAAAGACATCGCAGCATTAAAAAAACTGGGCTATAATGAAATTAGTTTGAATCGTTATCTCAGCCTTAAAAAGTATAATGTAACCCCTGAGTTTATTCAAGAAATGAAACAAGCAGGGCTGGAAGATATTTCTTTGAATAGAATCACGCAACTAAAAAGACGCAACTTTACCCAAGACCTGATCAAGAGCTATACTTCTGAGCTTAAAGCACTCGGTTACAACAATGTATCGGCCAATGATCTACTCAGACTTCGTAAGTATGATATTTCTACAAATTATATTAAAGAGATTCACAGTCTGGGTTTCGATCAGGTATCGCTCAATCAAATCCGCAAGTTTAAAAAGTACGACATTACTAAAGCCAACACTGAATCATATTTGAAAGAAATGGGCAAACTCGGATTCAAAGGCATTTCAGCCAATGAATTGTTCAAGCTTAGAAGATATCACGTCACTACGTCTTTTGTAAAAGAGGTACAAGGCAAGGGTTTTAAAAGCACCTCAGTCGACCGCTTGATCAAGTTCAAAAAATATGGTTTTGATAAAGAGTTAGAAGATTAAAGTTTATTGCTTGATGAAAGAATATAAAACTTTACGATTTGCAGGGTTGGCAATATTCTTAGGGTTATTTACACTTGCTGGCTTTGGTCAGGCCTCCTTACCTTCACAAAAAAAGGGGGCATTTATTGTAAATCAGTTTAAAAATAAGCTCAAAACAACCCCTTATATCGCTTATCAGTTTGACTACAAGGCATTGGGTAAAGAAGCCGCAATTACCCCAAATGTAGTGGGGGAACTTAGGTTTAATCCCAATTCTAAAACTGTGGGTGAATACGAGCACATTTTTATTAAAGGAACCTCAACTTATGGTGAAGGTAAGGATCGTTATCAACGAAAATTCACTTTTGTATCTGATCCAAGCCAGGCAAAGTTGTACCTCCCAAAATATCAGTTAGTGCTTAACACCAGCCGTTATAAACATCAATTTGCCTTATTTGGGCCTTTTACTGGCACTTTGATTGGTCACTCTATCAAGTTTTTTCAGCGAGACATAGGTTCCAAGGTCAAGTTTATCAAAGAAGTCCAAATAGATGGACAAAGCTGTTATCAAGTAGGATATAAAGCTGGTGAAACCACTCTTAGGTGGAGCTTTGGTAAACAAAATTTTATGCTGTATCAGGTAAAAATGCACGGTGACTGGGGAGGCTATGAGATTAATTACAAGCAGGTAATTACCAGGAATTCCATTCCTGTTCAGGCTTTTCAATTACAAGCTCCAAAGCAGGTAACTACTAAAGAGTTTTCTGCTGGCCAACCCACCGTGGGAGAAACTGCCCCATTGTGGAATTTGCCTGATTATGAGGGCAATCAATTAAGTCTAAAGAGCCTGAAAGGAAAAGTGGTAGTCATTGATTTTTGGGCAACCTGGTGCCCTCCTTGTATCAAAGCGATTCCTGGCTTACAGAAACTTCATGAAAAGTATGAAAAACAGGGAGTTCGATTCCTGGGTTTGGCCTATCGCGATCAAGGAAAGCCTCTTAAGTTTATGAAAAAACGAGGAGTTACTTATACCATTCTCAATGCTCAGGAAAGTGGAAAAGCTTATGGTGTTAGCCAATGGCCTTCGCTATTTATTATAGGTAAAGATGGCAAGGTAAGGGATTATATGTTGGGTTATCATGGCGAAGCTGGAGAAAAAGCACTCGAGAACGCAATTCAAGATGCTTTAGAAGATAAGTCATTGCCACCAACAAATTCGGCAACTCCAAACTATGATCAATATGTAGGTGAGTACCAAACTGATGAAGCTTTGTTGAAAGTTTTCAAAAATCAACGAGGTAAATTATCTATTGAACATACTCCCAAAGCAACGAAAAAAAGTAAAACTTTTCCTTTTGTGCATCTCAAGGATCAGTACTTCACTCTTTCGGGTGACTTGAAAAATATTTTTGAATTTAAAACTGATAAACAAGGCAAAGTAATCGCCCTAAAAGGCACTAAAAAAACTGCCCAAAAAGTATCAAAATAAGAGTCAACATTTAAACAGACTCTAGTAAACTATATACCACCATGAAAATAAGCAACCTTTTATTATTCGCATTTTTGATAAGTACCTTATTTGCTTGTCAAAGCAATGCCCAAAATAGCACCTCTTCTACCGAAACTATTAAAGGAGAATGGATTGCCAAAGTGAGAAAAAATGATCGTTTGTGGCTACAAATGACCATTCAGCGCGACAATGATAACCACCGTAACTATGGCAACTGGAACTCAAGCAGTAGCTATAATATCAACGAATTTAGCGGGCTTCAATTTGGCAAGCAGCACACTTTTAAACTCATTCGTGATGCTGGAACTATCAACTTTCAAGGTTCATTTATAGGCAAAGCAGGTGCAGGAGATTTTGTATTCCAACCCAGTAACGACTTCCGACGTTTTTTGCAAAAAGAAGGCTTTGATAATGTATCAAATAATAAGCTCCTCTCGATGACGATGTTTAAAGTGACTCGCAATTTTGTAACTGGGGTAAAAAAACGCGGATATGCCGATTTTTCTACCAACAAGTTAGTCGCTATGCGCATCCATGGAGTGACTCTTGACTTTATTGATGATGTACATAACCTGGGTTTTAAAGATATTAGCCTTAATAAACTGGTTGCCTTTAAAATTCACGGTGTGAGCACTCAGTTTATCAAAGAAATGCGCAAAGCAGCGGGCAATAAACTTACGGCCAATAAGTTAGTGAGTTTCAAGATTCACGGTGTAACTCCTGATTATGTAAAAGCCTCTCGCGATCAGTTTGGAAATGATTTGTCTATGAGCAAAATCACTGGTTTCAAAATCCACGGAGTAACCAAAGAATTTATGAGTGAAATGAAAAAACTGGGTTACAATGACCTAAGTGCTTCTCAACTTACAAGCTTTAAAATTCACGGTGTAACTCCTGAGTTTGTGCGTGCTTTTCAAGACTTAGGCTACAAAGACTTAAGTGCCTCTCGTTTGACTAGTTTCAAAATTCATGGCGTAAGTACCAGCTTTGTAAGAGGTTTAAACAAGCTAGGCTATAAAAATGTAAGACCTTCTCGCTTGGTTTCCTGCAAAATCCATGGTGTATCGTTGGATTTTGTTCGCCGTATCAACAAAAAGATGTCTAAGAAGTTATCGTTGAGCCGTTTGGTTTCTTATAAAATTCACGGTTTTGATCGCGATTTTGACGATGATTAAGGATTAAATCGAGGCGAGTCTAAATATAAACACCTGCGGGTTTCTAGCATCATTTTAGAAACCCACAGGTGTTTTTAAATAATAACCTACTAGTAGTTTGTGAAAAAACTAAGTAACGTGTTCGCAATAACTGTCCGATCTAGCCTAAATCCGCTTCACTAACTTTCGTTATTTTTATTGCCCGTAGCGCTGTTACGAGCGCAAAAAATGCCTCAGCTAGTATTGCAGATTTCAACAAAAACTGGAAACTTATTTTGAAAACGTTACTAAAAAGCTTTGAATAGAAGTGCGGCAAGCACCCCTCCAATGATAGGCCCTACTATTGGAATCCAGGCATAGCCCCAATCACTGCTTCCTTTGCCCTTGATGGGCAAAATAGCATGCATAATTCTAGGCCCTAAATCACGTGCAGGATTAATGGCATAACCAGTAGTGCCTCCCAATGATAAACCAATCCCCAATACAACCAAGGCTACTGGCAATGCATCTAAAGAACCCAAAGAGCCTGCTTGATTCCCAAATTTTGGGCTAGTGATATAAAACACAGCATACACCAACACGAAGGTGCCTATAATTTCAGAAATCAGGTTGGATACGGTATCACGAATGGCGGGTCCAGTACTAAATACAGCCAGTTGCATTTCCGGGTCATCAGTTTCGTTAAAATGGGGGCGATAATGCAACCATACCAAAGTACTGCCAAGTGCAGCTCCAAGAAATTGGGCTCCTAGGTAAGTCGGTAATAAAGAAGCTGTTATTTTGCCTGCAGCAAGTAAACCAATAGTTACGGCGGGGTTGAGATGGGCACCACTCACTGGAGCAACAATAAAAACGGCCACAAATACAGCAATTGCCCAACCTAAGGTAATCACAATCCAACCACTATTCTCTCCTTTTGATTTTTTTAGCACAACGTTGGCCACTACACCATTCCCTAACAGTAAGAGCATAGCCGTACCAATTAATTCTGCGATAAATACAGACATAATAAGTTTTGTTTTAGGTTTTATAAATAAGAGCCTGTTTAAAAGTTATAATCTGGACTAAAAAAGCGTCTTTTATGCACTGATTTCAGCAATTTTTGCAGCAATAGCTTTGGCTATTCCTTTAAAAATGTGCTTCATCAGCACAAAAAAACCATCATTTTTAACCTCGAAGACAAAATTCAAACATACTCTAAGATATTAAGTTCTTGAAGTCAGATAGATATTATTAGCAACTTACAATCAGATTGTACTTTGCCAAGCTTGTTTTTAAACAACAATTATTTCTGTCTAACAAATATCAATATATTCATAAACCCCTGGTATAGGCAAAGGATACACTGTTTATTTTATTCTATGTGAGGATGTCTAGGTTCAAATAGCGGCATTTAACAAGTCCATTCTTCTTAATTACTTTTATTTTTTGGCATAAAAAAAGCCTGTATACAATTGCTGTACACAGGCTTTTGCTATTTTTCTTATTACCCTAACCCTTGGTTACTTCACTTTCGCCCTCAGTATTAGCCTCAGACTCTGTCTTGAAATATCCAGCATTGATACCTTCTATTTCTACCGTAAAATTATAAGCACCTACGTGGTCTAATTCCTGGCGACGATGCCCACCTTTTACTGCGGCCAATTCTACATTAGTTAATGTTTGATTTTGTAAGTTTTTGAAATTTTTCATCGTGTTGTTAGTATTTTAGTTTATCCAAAACTAAGTACTCTTTTGATACGCTGCAACCCCAAATTTACCAATGGTAATACTCACAAGATTAACGGTTGGTTTGAGTTCATAAATGGTTAACCTGATTTATTTTGTAGTCAAACAACTTTGCTTTAATATAGTTTGATTGTTCTATAGAGTCATTAAACAAACTATCATTATGAAAGCTTCAAAACAACAAAAAAACAGAGAAGAGCAGTTATTTGTCAGCGATGCAGTATTGTTGACTTTTCGCCAATTATTCCCCGAACTAGACTTAAGCAAAGTAACCTGGTCGTGGGAAGTACCTTATAAAATTTATGAAGCCGAATTTGAGGCAGATGACAAAGAGTATGAGGTAGAAATTGCGGTAACCGGACAGCATATCTTGACCGAAATAGAAATAGAATCTGACCAATTGCCCGAAGCTGTGCGCAAATCGATGCGCAAAACTTACCCCAACCAAAGCGTAGATGAGATAGAACGGGTAGAGTACAGCAATGGATTGGTTTACTATGAAATAGAGCTGGAAAAAGGAGAAAAAACCAGAGAAGTGTTCTATCGAGAAGATGGATTATTTATTGGTGAGTCGGAACATTTTTAAGTGAAAACGAAAGGTTAAAAGTGCAAAATATTTGGGTTGGCCAAAATAAAATTTTACACTTTTCTTAGTACAGAATATACGAAGGTTGCTTTATAAGTTTGTACAACAAATTATTATAGCAATCTTCTTTTTTTAAGAATCATGAGAAAATCTTTTTTGGGAATATTAACAGTATTGGGAATTATGTTTTTGGCCTCTTGCCAAAATAAAAATGAAGTGTCTCCTACCCTTTCTGAAGGCTTGGTCGAAGCAATTGCTCCTGCAGATTTACCAGCATTGGTGCAGGCCGCAGTAGCCCGTGATTTTTCGGGACAAAGTATTACTGCTGCTGAAAAAGTAACTGGTTCTGAGGGGAGCGTCATGTACGATGTATCGGTAGATAGCGGAGAAACCAGCAGCTACAACCCTGAAGGCGGCAAGTGCAATAAAGTAGAGTTGACTGAGATTCCACAAGCCATTCAAGATTATGTTGCTGCCAATTATACTGGTGCTAATATCCAAAAAGCGGCCCAGATAACTACCAAAGACGGAACAGTAAAAATTATTGTAAAGTTGGACATTAAAAAAGGCCTTTCATTTGACGAAGCAGGAAACTTTCTAGGCGAGAAAAAAGGCCGTAAAAAGAGAAAATAATTAAATCAGGAAAAGTTAAACAGGTGTAAAAATATTCATAAAAACAGTGTATTTGAGTTTGGCCCAACTTGTAGCTACAAGTCGGGCTTTTTTGTTTTATCAGCGGGTCTATCTTTGTAAGTTATTTTTCTACTTTAGAGAAGAAATCACCAATCGCTCACATTTTAATTCTAGTCATTTTTGGGTTTATACAAATGCCTTCCTTGACTCAGTCCATTTTTTTTAGTGAGGCGTTTTAAATAAAACTTAGGTGCAGATATGTATTCGCCTCCTTCTGAAACTGAATTCAAGGTTTTAATACGAATGTTATCAATCACTACATAAAAACCAGAAGCGCTGGTTTTAGTGCGAAAGCTTGCATTGGCATAATAATCATATTTGAGAATGACCAATTCGTTTACAATAGGGTGTCGATAACCAAATGATAAAAACAACTTATCGCCAGACTTACCATACAGTTTTTTATCAATTCTAAATGCATTATAAGTAGAGGTAATCTTAAAGCGTTTGCTTTGATAATTGGCATAGCGAATGGTCAACTCCTGATTAACTAAGGTACTATCACAGTTAAAATACAACGAATCTTCAGCTACTGCCATAGGCTTTGTGCGGTTTCCCCTTTGTTCCACGTGTTTGTAGCATCTTACATGATACAATGAGTCATTGATGCGGGTCAGTTTTCCATGATACTCGTCGTATCGCCCCCTACGTTCACTACTAGACACATAAATAAGCGTGTCTAGATTGATAAGTTTTAAAATGTTCAAATCGGATCGTTCAAGCAACTTGAAAGCATTGAGCTCATCATAATAATAAGCAATGGGCTCGTTGATGGGCTTATTGATTTGAGCTGTTTCATTTTGTTTTTGGGTACAACTTAGCACTAAGCCAAGCAACATTACCTGAATACAATGGGAAAATGGTCTCATGAAGATTAAACGCTTCTGCTCCTTTCACCCCCTGTGAAAGGGATGGCAAATTAATCATTAAAGCTGAATAAATAACTAGAGTATCAAGCCTCTTATTCAGAAATCACCAAAGTCAAATTTCGAATATTTTTTACTCGATACTTCATTCCTTGACGTTTGCTGGGCAGGGTAAAACCAATTTGCACATCTATAATCCTGACACCAGCAGGTAGCTCCCGATGTGCATAATGACGATCCGAAATTTGGGTAATCACAAACCCCTTCAGATCAAATTGCTCTATGATAAATTTTTCTACTTGTTCTTCGCTAAAGTTAGTCGTATTGATCAGTTCTTCCATCGTCCTTTTCTTTTAATTTCTCCCTAAAATGCTTGCAAACCAAGTGTTTTAGAATTATTATGCATACATACTATTTTTTAGAAACTGTTCAGCTTTTAGACTCAAGAGATGTCATGAGGCTTATTTTTGTCTGATTGAAGCGCTTGTTGAGGTACATAGCAGCAAGGCCAGGTGCCGAAAGAAAGCGAAAAATCAGTCATAAAAAAGACATAATAGCATTCGTGAATAGAATCTAAACAGCTTCTAAGGCAACTTTTTTAGAGTATATTTGTTTGAAAGATAAACACAATAATCTACCCATATAATCATAGAAGTCTTAGCGGCTTTGTATTGTAGTAGATTGGTTTAATAAATATAGTGTATGAAATTTGAAGGTACCGAAAAATACGTCTCTACCCGAGAACTAAGCGTAGCAGTAAACGCTTCTATTGAATTAGAAAGACCTTTATTGATTAAAGGCGAACCAGGCACTGGTAAAACCCTATTGGCATTTGAAATTGCTCGGGCATTGGGCAAAAAACTGATTACCTGGCACATCAAATCTACTACTACTGCCCAGCAGGGTTTGTATGAATACGATGCCGTTTCTCGTTTGCGAGACTCTCAGTTAGGCAACGAAAAAGTAGAAGACATTGCCAACTACATCAAGAAAGGAAAATTGTGGGAAGCTTTTGAAGCTGAAGAGCAGGTAGTATTGTTGATTGATGAAATTGACAAGGCTGACATAGAATTCCCCAATGACCTATTGCTTGAGTTGGATAAGATGGAGTTTTATTGCTATGAAACACAGGAAACGATCAAAGCTAAAAAACGCCCCATCGTAGTAATTACCTCTAACAATGAAAAAGAGCTTCCTGATGCCTTTTTACGTCGTTGCTTCTTCCACTATATTTCTTTCCCCGATCCGGCTACTATGACCGAAATCGTCAATGTACACTTCCCAAGCTTGGGCGAAGAGTTGATGGATAGCGCCTTGAAGGTTTTCTATAACCTACGCCAGGTAAAAGGCATAAAAAAGAAGCCTTCTACGAGTGAGTTAATTGATTGGATCAAATTGCTACAATATGGAGCCAACAAACCTGAAGAATTAGACAAGGTAGATTTGATCAGTGAAATGCCTCCTTATATGGGATCACTCCTTAAAAACGAACAAGATTATTATACTTTGAATCGCCGATATGGTGGCGGAAAGTATTAAACGATACTCGAATCCCGAGATTCACTGCTTGCCTAACGTTATGTTGCGCAAGCAGTTTTTATTTTAAGAGGTTTATTGCAGCTTCTAAAATAGTATCAGTATTGCTGTCAAGATCGGCATCGCTAATCCATAGAGGCACATCAGGATAAATACCCGAAAACTGATAATCGCGTCCATCAGGAAGTTGACGCTGTGTATTTGATACCCTCATTGCCCAACCATTGGGCAACTCTCGAGGCAATGGCCTTCCACTCCCCCCACCAGTGGTATCTCCCACAATTGTTACCTGAGGCAAAGTACGCATTCCAGCTAAAAACCATTCGGTAGCGCTATAGCATCTTCGGTTAGTCAATACCACTACTTTTCCAGCAAAGCGAGCTCCTTCAAATATTGGAGTAAAAGATTCTACCCAAGCACCAAATTCATCACGTTTGCCAATCCTTTGGCGGCTTCGGAACATGAATCGAGATTGGTCATTGAAACGAGATATGATCAAATTTGCATTGTTTGAGCTTCCTCCTCCGTTAGATCGTACATCTATGATCATTCCATTTACCCCCGCAAGATCACTTAATATTTTATCTATTAGTAAATAAATAGATTCATTGGCTCCAAAACTGCTAATATGGATGTAACCAATATTTTCGTTTTTGATCTTCCCATATTCTATTACACGATTCGAGTTAGAAGATCTATCAATATACTCAACAATAGATACCAGCTTGTTCACTGGAAACTTTTCAGCAAAATCGTAACGAAGCAAGTCAGGGGTGTATACGTTGGTATGCCCATCTCCTAACACATTGAGCATCTCTTGTAAACGATTGATCAATTCACTACGATTAGGGTTGGCTTGCAAAATGGCTCGGTTGCTGGCGTAGGCTGAATCAAAATTGATTGTAAGTAGTGGAAAAAAAGAAAAGTGGGTGTCTATTTCCTGATAAAATGCATCAAATGTGGCCAGACTAGAATTGTCTTCTTTAGTAAAAAAAAGATTGCCACAAGCCGATAAATGTGCTGTAATGATCAACAATAGTAGTATTTTTTTCATCAGCATTAGATTTTATAATAGATACCCAAAAACCAGGATTGTTTTAAAAACCGCACTTGTCCTGCCTTTTCAAAAGCATAGTATCGTAGCCTATATTCAGGTTTGATATCCCACCGTTTTGACAAAGCCAAAAACCAGGAAGCCGCAAACTGGAAGTCCAAATATTGGTCTAGAGAAGCTGTAAAGAACTTTAAATCATCACCCAAGGTATCCTCGTTTAGGCGAGCACCATAGTTGAAAAACGATAAACTTCCTCTTAAATACAACTTTGATTTTTCCCAATCCCACCGAAACATAGGATTGATGGATAAATTGACCGCGGCCATATCTATGGCTCGGGAAGGATTGAATCCTGGCTGGGAAATTAGAAGTTTTTGTGAGTTGAAATGCCCATTTTGGCCAATACCCAAATGAAAGGAGATGCGTTGGTTGAGATGGACAATTTTTCGATAATATTCAATATCAAACATATAATGCACCATATCAATGGCGAATATTGAGCTAGACTGCTCATTGGCTCTCTCTAAGGTTTGTCGTTTAGACTCAAACCGAACAAACCAACTATTTTTGTCTTTTAGAATGTATAATACTGGATTAAAACCACTAAAACTCCCCCCCTTATAACGATTCGAATTAATCTGTTCTTCTAACGAATTAAAATGGAGCACTCCAAAATCATTGCCCAGCC
The DNA here is from genome assembly GCA_001890965.1 of marine bacterium AO1-C. Taxonomy (GTDB): domain Bacteria; phylum Bacteroidota; class Bacteroidia; order Cytophagales; family Microscillaceae; genus Microscilla. The sequence continues at coordinate 91,602 of MLAY01000001.1, forward strand.
TTACCGCTCGTTCTTGAGCATAACTTAGAGAGACAGGCAATATTAAAAGCCATAAGATTGTCTTGTACATTTTGTGGTATTTTCAATGAAACTATCCTCACCTGATTCTTCATTAATTATACGTAATTCATTGTACAATTATGACAGCAAAAAGTACAATATATGCACTTATCCTCTTATGGCTTTCATTTTCAAATCAAGAAGTCGAGATGACTTCCAAGGCTATTTTTTTTCTACAATCACTATGTCTTTACTTTTGATCGATACAGCACTAAAAATCCCAATGCCTCCATTGATATTGCCAGGAGGATTGGCAGGCGGCGGATCAAACATCCCTCCATCGTTGAACAACAAAGTAGCCAATGCATCGTAAAACTCATACGTTTCTTTTGGTATGGCCAGCATCGCAAACTTTACGCGATCTTCTGCCTGAAAAGTATAAGGAGCTTGAAACCCATTAATCTGCTCCTGAATCCATTCATCACTGGCAACCGCAATATCGTCTGGTTTGTTTTTTATTGTATCGTTGATGGTAAAACGCCATTGGTAATAATTATCCTCGTTGGGAGGATCGGTCGTAAAAAGCTGTAAATAATACCCTGGGTCTTTGGTAACATCTCCCGCAAAATAAGCCGTCTGACGAAGCTCAAAATCAAGCAACTCGCTGGGCATAGTGCTCTGTGAAGTATATTCTTTGCCTTCTACTACCACTTTCAAAAAATAAGTAGTGCCAGGCACTCCTACAAAAGCACTGGTTTCGTAAGTTCCTGGTTCATTGGGGTTTTCCTGTAGCGTATAGGTCTGATTGTTATCGGTAATGGTCACCACTGCACCACTCACTTTAGGAGTTTCTTCTCGCCCTATATAATTTCCCGTTCGGCTAACCTTTACCCAATAAGTTTCGGGTTGGTCGCTTACCTCTCCTTCTATTACAATTTGAGGATTGGCCTCATTCAAATCTACATCTATTACTTTGGTACAACTCGCCATGCCAACAATAGTAAGCAATGCCAAGAGATTATATAATATGGTTTTCATGTTTTTATTGGTTGGTAGTTGTAGTCTATAGTCTGTAGCTACTCAGTATAGGCAAGCTTTGGAGTATAAACCACCAACTATGGACTATTTAGAATTTAAAATTGTAAGAAACAGAAGGTATGATGCCAAACAAATACACCATTTCAGCTTGAGTTTCTCCAGGGTTTTGCTCACTCTCACTAAACTGAATAGAAAATGGATTTTGACGAGCATATACGTTATAAATCGATAGGTTCCATTCTCCCTGGAACTTTTTACCAAACAAACGTTTCTGTGGGCGTTTCCAGGTAAGCGACAAATCCATTCGATGATAGGCAGGCATACGATACCCATTGCGTTCAGTGTAGTAGGGCACTGTTTTGCCATCAATCGCATATCTGCCAGCAGGCATTGTAACTGCCGCCCCCGTAGCGTAGGTAAAGTTTGCCGCCAAACTCAACCTTTTGGTCAGTTGGTGGTTTACAATCAGGTTGATGTTATGACGACGATCGTGACGAGGCGCATAAGGTTGCCCGTTGTTAATACCTTCTATCTGTCGTTCAGTTTTAGATAAGGTATAACTGATCCAACCGGTAGTCTTCCCCTTATTTTTACGTAGCATAAACTCCAGCCCAGCCGCCCAGGCAGTACCTATTCTCAACTCCTGAGATACGGCTTCGTTGAGCAGCAGGTCAGCATTGTCTTTAAAGTCAATTTGGTTTTCCATCCACTTGTAATAAGCCTCCACCGAAAACTCATACATATTGTTTTTAAAGTTTCTGAAATACCCCAAGGCTACCTGATCTCCAATTTGAGGTTTGATGTGCGGATCGCTTGGTACCCAAACATCGGATGGAAACCCAGCAGAACTATTCGAAGCCAGATGAATGTATTGGCGGGTACGGTTATAAGAAGCCTTTAATGAACTTGTTTTGTTCAATAACAAGCGAGCTCCCAATCTTGGCTCAAACCCGTGGTAGGTGTTGTAAAATTCACCACTGGCGTAATGAGCAGTATCTATCACTACTGGTCTGCCTTGACTGTTGGTACCATAGGTAAAAATTCGGTCCTTGCCCATGTTTGTAAAGGCCGAATACCTTGCCCCATATTGCAATGAAAACGAAGGTGTAATTTGATGTTCAATACTAATGTATCCAGCTTGCTCTAAGGCATATTTTTGAGGTACCTCAAGAGTTGTAAAAATAGAACTCTCTCCACGAGGCTCTAGCTTACCTGGCGAAAAAGTGTGATAAATATTGTGATAACCAAAATTGATCTGCAGGCGAGGGCTTAGAAAATAAGAAAAGTCAAACTTACCACTCACATTTTGTAAACTAGATGACCATTCCAGGTTTTCTACCCCTTCTTCTACAAACAATCCGTAATTGAATTGGCTATATAATAATGTAGTAGACAAAAACAACTTTGAGTTAAAAACGTGGTTCCATCGTAAGGTAGAAGTAGCATTTCCCCAGGAAAACCCAAAGTTATTGCCTACGCTCAGCACATCTCTGCCAAAATATCCAGACAAAAACAAACGATCATTTTCACCTAGAGTAACATTAGTTTTAGCATTCAAATCATAAAAGTAAAGGCGATTATCCCTGACTTGTTCATTGTTAGAAAGGCGTAAAAATAAGTCGGCATACGTACGACGCCCCGAAACAATAAAAGAGGCTTTGTCTTTTGCTAAAGGCCCTTCCAGGGTAAGTCTACTAGCGATTAATCCAATACCACCCGATCCCGAAAAACTTTTATTATTTCCTTCATTCATCTTAATGTCAACTACCGAGGCCAATCGTCCTCCATAGCGTGCTGGCATTCCACCTTTGTATACTTCTACATCTTTGATCGCGTCAGAATTGAACACCGAAAAGAAGCCTAGAAAATGGTTGGCATTATACACGGGTGCCTGATCCAGCAAAATCAAGTTTTGATCGGCCGAACCACCCCTTACAAATAATCCAGTAGTGCCCTCCCCTACACTTTGAATTCCAGGGGTCATTTGCAACACCTTGATAATGTCGGATTCCCCACCAAAAGTAGGAATGGCTTTGATTTGCTTAGCATTGAGCTTTTGTACACTCATCTGCATGCTTTGTACATTTTTGTCCAGTTTTTCAGCCGTAATCACCACTTCATCGGTTTGGCTTACCTCTTCGGCTAGCTCTAAGCTAATCGTTTTATTGGCCTGCAAATCAACGACTTGTGTTTTGGTAACATATCCTATGTAAGAAAAAGAAAGTGTGTACTTTCCTGGAGACAGGCTTAATGAATAAAAGCCATAGGTGTTGGTTACTGCGCCCGTTTTTTGTTCTTTTACAAACACCGAAGCTCCAATCAACCCTTCTCCATTGTTCGCATCCTTCAGATAACCACTCAGAGTCACCTTTTTTTTGTTTTGATTGACACCTTGAGCCCTGGTTTGACACCAAAAGGCCAGTGCTACCCATACAATGAGCAACAACAAAAATTTGAAATTATTCATGGTTGTTGTTTGTGTGATTTTACCAGATGAAGCCAAAACGACTTCGGGATGTTAGTACTTATATTGCAATATTTCCTAAGTTGTAAGGGGAGACTAGGGAGGTAAGAAAAGGGTTGCCTTTCAGTAAAAAAAATTACAAAAAAATACTTAGAACCACCTTCAAAGTCAGGCGGGGTTAGAGTATCAAAATTATATTTTACATATCAGCTTATAAGCCAATCTTTGCACAAATTACCCACTCAAGTGCCTAATAAAATTCCATACCTGTCAAAATAATACAACCTTCTGATAAAATTTTGATAGAAAAGGCTTTGCGCCTCCTCTACTTTTGCATTGTACTTTTTTGCAAAAAAATACAGTTTTCTCTGGATTGTTCACAACAACAACAAAACAGAGCAATGAACTCATCTTGGGTTTCACAAGCTAATTCAGGAAAAGTCAGGCTTTTTTCCTTGGTGATAAAAATATATAACCAAAGAGATAATTGTCGGTTTTGAAGGGCTTGAGGGACTCAAGGGGAGTTCAATTTACTGATTATAAATCTTAACTATATGACAAGTAAATTACTCACTATATCATGAAAAAGTACCTACTAACGATCATTTTAATAGTCAGCACTGTACTGCATATGCAGGCGCAAACCCGAAGTGTTTCTGGGAAAATCATAGATAAAGATGGCCAGGGAATACCAGGTGTGACTATCATGGAAAAGAATACAAGTAATGGAACAGCTACCAATACCGATGGAAGTTTTAGTTTAACTCTGAAAAATGCCAATGCCACTTTGGTAGTTTCAGCCATTGGATATACTGCCCAAGAAATCGCAGTGGGTAGCCAAACCTCTTTTAATATTACTCTTCAGGCCGATACCAAGGCTTTGGATGAAATCGTAGTAACTGCCCTGGGTGTAAGCAAAGAAAAAGCAACATTGAGTTATGCTGTACAAACCGTAAAGCCTGCTGGGATCACCGATTCACGGGACAACAATGTAGTAAACTCTCTATCAGGACAAATTGCTGGCGCTCAAATCACAGGCTCTTCGGGGGGCGTGGGTTCCTCAGCAAGAATCATTTTGCGAGGATACACTTCATTGGCAGGAAACAATCAACCCCTGTTTGTGATTGACGGGGTACCTTATGATAACTCTTCTAATAATGTGCAAGGTTGGGGCAATGGCATTGATTATGGGAATGCTGCAGCAGATATTAACCCTGACGATGTAGCCAGCATCTCAGTACTGAAAGGTCCTGCTGCTACTGCATTGTATGGTTCTCGTGGAGGTAATGGGGTGATTTTAATCACTACCAAAAACGGAAAAGGTAAAAAAGGATTAGGGCTGGATTATAATTTCAACATTGGTTTTGAGCGTCCTTTTGTCACGCCAAAATTTCAGAATTCTTATGGCCAGGGCTGGGGAGGACAATTCTCCTGGGTAGATGGTGCCGGCGGAGGCGTAGCCGATGGGGTAGATCAAAGTTGGGGACCTAAATTTGAGGGACAATTGATTGATCAGTTTCACGGCCAGCAACAACCTTGGGTAGCAGCCCCCAACAATTTCCGTGATTTCTTCGAGACTGGAGTAGCTACTACCCATAATGTAGCCATTACTTCCGGAGGACTAAAAAATCACATCCGAGTGGGTTATACCAAATTTAACCATAAAGGTATGATGCCCAATACCGACCTGGAACGCGATGTAGTAACCACCAATGCGGGATTCAAATTGTCCAGACGATTGAGCGGAACATTGACTGCAACTTATACAGCTACAAACTCGGGTAATCGCCCAGTAATTGGCTACGGTAGCGGTAGTGGAGGGTACTCAAACCCTACCAACCAATTCATTTGGGGTGGTCGCCAGATTGACTTTGTAAATCACCTCAAAAACAATTACGCCAACCCTGATGGCTCACAAAAAAACTGGTTGGGTTATTATTCAGACAATCCCTACTGGACATTGTTCAAGAACACCAATTCGTTGAGTAGAGATCGGGTAAATGGCTCGGCTACTCTTACCTATGCCTTGACTGACTGGCTAAAAGTAAGAGGACGGGTGATGAATGATTTTTATCGGGAAGGTCGCAAGCAAAGAGTAGCCAAGGGCACTTTTGATGCTCGTCGTGAAGGGCGTATTTTCCAGCAAAATTATAATGTAAACGAGATCAATCAGGAATTGGCCATTTTGGGAAGTAAAAACCTCAACAGTCGTTTCAGTGTAGATTTCTTGGTAGGTGCCAATCGTATGAATCGCCGCACCGAATGGACATCGAGTACTGCTTTAGCTCTAATTACGGCTGACAATTATTCGTTTGATAATGCCAAAGGCGAAACTCCGGTAACAACCTATAACACCACTCGAGAAATTCAAAGTGTATTTGCGGATGCTACCTTGCTTTTTGACCGTTCGGTAAGCGTAGGCTTTTCGCTTCGCAACGACTGGAACTCTACCCTGCCTCAAACCAATCAATCGTTTTTGTATCATTCAGTAAGAGGTTCAGTAGTGTTTACCGATCTATTGTCTCGAGTAGCTGAAATGCCCAAATGGTTTACTTTTGGAAAATTGTTAGTCAATTATGCTACTGCGGGTGCAGGTGGGCAACCTTATCAATTGCAACCCACTTATGTAGCTGAATCTAATACTTTCCGAGATGTAAATCTTTTCCGAATCTCAAATGTAATTCCTAACTCTAATCTGAAAAACGAGCTCACTACTACTACCGAAATTGGAACTGAACTTCAGTTTTTTGAACGAAGAGTGGGCATAAATGTAACTTACTACCGATCCAAAACTGAAAATCAAATCATTAGTTTGCCTGTATCGCGCGCTTCTGGATATGGTTCGGCGGTAATCAATGCTGGGCAAATAGATAACAATGGCGTAGAAGTACAATTGAGCGCCACTCCTTTCAAAGCCAAAGCAGAAGATGGCTTCCAGTGGGACATTCAGGTAAACTACGCCCGCAACCGTAACTCGGTAGTAGCGCTAGATCCAAGTGGTCAGATTGAGACTTTTCAACTTGGAAGCTTCTTTGGAATCATTACCGAAGCAAGACCAGGACAACCTTTTGGAGCCATTTTAGGACGTGCCCAACAACGGGATGATCAAGGTCGAATAGTGGTAGATGCCAATGGAAGACCATTGCTTACACCTACATCTGAGTTACAGGTATTAGGAAACGCCACGCCTGAATGGACTGGGGGTATTTCTAACACTTTTCGCTACAAAGGTTTTGACCTTAATTTCTTGATTGATATTCGCCACGGTGGAGATGTTTTCTCGGGCACCAACTATTACGGACACGCTGCGGGGCAATTTGAAGCCACTGGACACAACCGCGAAGATGGTTTTGTAGTCCCCAACAGTGTCACTGAATCAGGTCAGGTAAATACCGTAAAAATTCTGCCACAGGATTACTATGGCAACTTGTATGGACGTCATGATGAGTATGTCTATGATGCCAGTTTTATCAAACTAAGATCGTTGAGTCTGGGCTATACATTCCCCACCAAATGGATCAAGCGTTTGAGTTTGCAAAAATTACGCATTTCGTTTTACGGCCGTAACCTGTGGTTGATTCACTCCAACATTCCAAATGTAGATCCCGAAACAGGGTTTAGTTCCAGTGGGGTCAACAATATTGGGTTTGAGTACATTTCTACGCCTTCGGCTCGTACCATGGGAGTTCGCCTAAATGCTAAATTTTAAACAAATTACTGAGATTCTTTAGACACAACATCAAAATGAAAATATTTCAAAAAACCTTTTATCTGGGATTGCTTTGCACCATACTGATGGTAAGCTGTACCAATCAGTTTGATGAAATCAACGACAACCCTAACAACCTGACTAAGGCTCCTGCCGAAAATGTACTGGGCAATGTAATTGTACGATTGGTAGGCATTACCCAAAATACTGCAGGGTTTGATATTTCTTCTCGCTGGACTCAGCATGTGGCCAACTTTATATTTCCAGAAGCCGATATTTACACGCCTCGCGATGCCAGTGTGGCTGGTATTTGGAGTGAACTATACTCTCGGGTTTTGGTAAATGCAGAAGTGCTTATTGAAGATGCTAAAGCAGATAATCGTCCTAATTTACAGGCGATTGCCACAGTTTTGCGAGTGTATGCTTTCCAAACTGCGACTGATTTATGGGGAGATGTTCCTTATTCTCAAGCCCTTAAGGGTTTTGACAATAGCACTGGACAAACTGGTATTCTTAATCCAAGTTATGATAGTCAACAACAAATCTATCAAGGTTTAATTGCAGAACTCAAGGCGGCCAATGAGCTGTTTGATAACACCACTGATCCTATCTCGCAAGGGGATTTCATCTATGGAGGCCAAATAGACCAGTGGCAGAAGTTTTGTAACTCATTGTTGCTGAGGCTGTATATACGAATTTCGAAAGTAGATGCTACTACTGCCCAAACGGGTATCAGCGAGATTTTGAGCAATCCTACCAGGTTTCCAATTTTTACCAGCAATAGCGACGATGCTCAAATGTCTTATGTAGACGCTTCGGGGCAGCGCAATCCTTTAGTAGAGGGCTACAATGCCAACATCAACGAAGGAGTAAGTAAACTAATGATTGATTTCTTGTCTTCACACAATGATCCTCGCTTGTCTATCTTTGCCAAACCCACCAAAACGAGCGTGGATGCGGGTACACCTGCTTATGTAGGTCAACCCAACGGTGGCGATTTATTGACTCAATCGGAGGTTTCTTTGATTGGAGATGTGTTTGTGGGAGACGCTGGGGGGCCATTATACCTCCAGACTTATTCGGAAGTGCTATTCATTATTGCCGAAGCTGCCAACAATGGCTGGAATACAGGTAGCTGGACGGCCAAGCAAGCCTACGAAGATGCCATTAGCCAAAATATTCTCAAATACAATGGCACTGTGGGCACTTATTTAACTGAATCTAATGTAAACTTTGATAACGCAACAACTACCGAAGCTCGGGCCACTTTGATTGCAGAACAGAAGTGGGTTTCTCTGTTTATGCAAGGCAACGAGGCTTACGCCGAACAACGCCGCACTGATATACCAACTTTAAGCGAAGTACCTAAGTCTGCTTTTCCAGGAAAAGGACTTCCAGTGCGTTTGTTCTTTCCTTCTAGCGAAGCAGCAGTTAATGCGGCTAACGTGTCGAAAGCCACTACTGGAGTGGTGGACGGCATATTTGGCGTGAGGCTTTGGTGGGATACTCAGTAAAATAGAATGTGTAAAATGATGATGAAAGGGACTGGTATATTATCAGTCCCTTTTTGTGCGTAAGTCATTATCTGTTAAATTGATTGAAAACTTTGTGTCATATAATCTCAATTTCATATGAAAAAACTATTACTTGTTTTGCTCGTCAGTAGCCTTTATAGTTATTTAATGGCTCAGGATTCTTCCACACCATTAAATGCAGAAGAAAAAATCACTGTAGACCGATTATTCCTCACCAGCGATTTTGATTTGGATTACTTCCGTCAGCCTCGTTGGATAGATAATGGAGAGGCCTATACCAGCCTGGAACGTTCTACGCGTTATCCCAATGCCCGAGAAATCGTAAAATATGGTACTCGTTCGGGTAAAAGAACTGTGCTCATTTCGGCCCAGCAATTGATTCCTTCTGGGCAAACAAAACCGCTGTATATAAACAATTATCAATGGTCATCAGATAAGTCTAGTTTATTGATTTTCACCAATACTCGTCGAGTTTGGCGTTACCATACTCGAGGAGATTATTGGGTGCTTTTGGTCAAAAGCGGCAAATTGATGCAATTGGGTAAAAACCTCCCCTCTTCTTCGCTCATGTTTGCCAAGTTTTCTCCCAACAACCAACAAGTGGCTTATGTGAGTAAGCACAATGTATATGTAGAAGATTTAGCTTCTCAGCAAATCACTCAACTCACGACAAGTGGAACCGATCGCTTAATTAATGGTACTTTCGATTGGGCTTACGAAGAAGAATTTGATGCTCGAGATGGTTTCCGATGGAGTCCTGATGGTAGCCAGATCGCTTTTTGGCAGGTAGATGCTCGTAATATTCGCAATTTTTACATGATCAACAATACCGACTCTACCTATTCTCACCTTATACCTGTGCAATACCCCAAAGTAGGCGAAACACCCTCGGCCTGTCGCATTGGAGTAATCAACCTTAAAACCAAGCAAAAAAAATGGCTCGCTATCCCAGGGAATAATCGTCAGCATTATTTACCCAGAATGATGTATGAGAAAAATACCAATACGTTGTTGGTACAACAAGTCAATCGCAAGCAGAATCATCTAAAAGTGTGGAGTTGCAATACTTCTACGGGTAAAGCCACCAAAATTTATGAGGAAAAAGAAACCGCCTGGATCGATGTAGTGAGTCAGGACGATTGGAAATGGCTCAAAAAAGGGCAGTATTTTACCTGGGTAACCGAAAAAGATGGCTGGCGTCATGTATACAGTATTGCCAAAGATGGTAAAAAACAACGCCTTATTACTGAAGGAAACCTTGATGCTGTAAGTGTATTGGAAATTGACCCCAAGGGTGGTTATTGTTACTTTATTGCCTCGCCCGAAAACCCTGTGCAACGGTATTTGTATCGTTCACCCATTTACAAAAAAGGGAAAGCAGTAAGACTTACCCCAAAAAGCCAACCAGGAACCCATAGCTACAACATTGCTCCTGGCGGTAAATACGCCCTACATACTTACTCTACTGCCAACCAACCGCCTGTTACTGAATTAATTAGCTTGCCCAACCATCGGGTGATCAAAACCTTGGTGACCAACCAGAAAGTGAAGAATTTGATGACCAAGCTTAAAATCAAGCCTATTGAGTTTTTCAAAATCAAGACTCAGGACAATGTACAAATGGAGGGAATGATGATTAAGCCTCCCAACTTTGATCCTTCAAAAAAATACCCCGTACTGTTTTATGTATATGGCGAACCCTGGAGCCAAACTGCACGTGATAATTGGTCTTGGCGTAATTGGTGGTTTCATTCGTTGGCTCAAAAAGGATATTTAGTAATCACGATGGACAACCGTGGTACCCCTTGCCCTAAGGGTCGCGAGTGGCGTAAAAGCATTTATCGCAAAATTGGGGTGGTTAATTCCCGAGACCAAGCCATGGGGGCCAAAGAAATCATGAAATGGAAGTTTGTAGACCCTAATCGTATTGGGGTTTGGGGCTGGAGTGGTGGTGGTTCCATGACACTGAATCTACTTTTCCGCTATCCCGAAATTTACAAAACAGGCATGTCGGTAGCTCCAGTATCTAACCAATTGTATTATGACAACATTTACCAGGAACGCTACATGGGCCTCATTACCGAAAACAAAGAGGATTTTCTTGAGGGTTCACCCATTACTTACGCCAAAAACCTAAAAGGCAACTTACTCTTGGTACACGGCACAGGTGATGACAACGTACACTACCAAAATGCGGAAGCTTTGATCAATGAACTCATCAAACACAACAAGGTGTTTCAGGTAATGCCCTACCCCAACCGTTCTCACGGGATTTACGAAGGCAAAAACACTTCAAGGCATTTGTATACTACCCTTACGCAATATTTATTGAAGAATTTGAAGGCGGGGGGAGAGTAAGATTAATAACTATCTATGGATTCGGCAGAGATTAGTTTCTCTGCCTAACTTTTTTGGCCACATTTCTATAAATGTAATACAAATAAAAAATAGCATTAAAGTGACTCTCATATTTTACTAATTTTATGCACCTGGCTTGGCAATAAAAAACCTCACTCAATGAGCAAGGTTTGTAAATCTATGATAAAAACGTTTTGTTTAAAAATTTATTCCACAATCAAGGTATGTGGCAACCACTTTTTAAGCTGCGTTTTTTGTTCTTTTGACAATCCTGTTTTTTTTATTGACAACTTATAAAGTTTTTTCAGCTGTTGTATCTCTGAGGGGAACGCCTTTATTCCTTGATTAATATCTAAATCCAATTCTTCCAAATTTTTTAGTTCTCCAATATAAGAAGGGACAGCTTTTAACTCAGTAGATTGCAAATCTAGGAATTGTAGCTTCTTCAGTAATTTCATTTCTTCAGGCAATTCCTTAAAAGGTATCTCCAGAAGACTTAAGTAGCGTAATTTATGTAACTGACCAATACTTTTGGGTAATGTAGGAAAACTATTTGCTCCCAACACCAAAGTATCCAACTGAGTTAGTTTACCCAAGCTTTCTGGCATCTTCTCTAAATAATTACAACTCAAATCCAGGTAGGTCAGGCTTTGTAATTTTTCAAAACCTTCAGGCAATTCTTTCAACTCTCCACATACCACCTTCAATTTTTTCATTTTTTGCCAACCAGTAATAGTCGGCAGTTTTTTGATCGTGCAATAGTAGAGGTTTAGATATTCTAAATTGGGCAATGCTCCAAAATCAGCTGGAAGTTTGGTAATCCTTTTATTCTGAAAAAAATCCACATATTCTAACTTCTTACAATTACCAATACTATGGGGTAATTCATTAATATCATTAGAAGCAGCATCGAGTTTTTGTAAATTGGTAAGGTTTCCAAAGTTGGCAGGCAAGGCTGTAATTTTATTTCCCCTAATAATCAATCCTTGCAGCTCTGTAAGGTTTCCAATAGATTCTGGCAAACTTGAGAGCAAATTGCCTTTTAAATTTAAAATACGCAGTTTTTTCAAATCACCTATGCCCAAAGGCAAGGCCTTCAATCTGGCATTTTTGAAGCTCAATACCTCTAAATTGTTAAGTTTGCCTAATTCCTCCGATAAACGAATCTTTTTACACTTATCCAGGTACAGCTCTCTTAAGCTTGATAATATTGCTAAATTCTTTGGCAGTTCTTCAATATCTGAACCAGTCAATTTTAGAACTTTCAATTTTTTGAATTTACCAATGTTGTTGGAAAAACGTTGGGCATTTGCATAGCCCAAATCTAACTCTTCAAGTTCAGGTAGACTCGAAAGCTCTGCAGGTATTTCTATAATTTGTTTGTTACGCAATTTCAAATGGGTAACCTGCTTCAAAACACCTAACATCAAATTTGTATTCTGATAACCAAGAGATACTTTCTTCAGGTTTTTGAGCTTTTCAAATTCCTGAGGCAGAAGATCAATAGATTCTACGTATAAGTCTAGTTTTTCTAATGCCTTAAGTTTCTTTATTGCCGATGGAATTGATTTCAATTTGCCTCCAATAAGATGCAACTGCTTTAAGTTTTTCAGTGAGAATAAACTCTCAGGCAATTCTCTGATCACTCGGTTACTATACCTTAGAGAAGTCAGTTTTTTTAGTTTTCCAATTTTATCAGACAGCGCAACATTGGCTTTCATGCCAAAATCGAGATGCTCTAATGCAGTGAGATTCAAAATAGCATCTGGAAATGTCTCTAATTTATCTGGCAAGCTCAAGTTTACCAGACTTTTCAATCCACCCAAACCTGTTGGCAAAGATTTGATAGGATTTGCTTTTATAAACAAATACCTTAAGCTTGTTAGATTCTTGATAACCTCTGGTACCTCATTTATTTTGTTGTTGTATAACAACAAAGTATCTAGTTGAGATAATGTGTAAATGGAAGGAAAAGTACTTCCTTTACCACTTGATGATATGTCAAGTTTCTGGAGATTTGCTAATTGATTAGCGGTTTTAGGTAAGTCAGCGAAATTGGGACAATTACTGATAGTGAGAGATTTAAGGTTTTGTAACTTCCCCAATGACGCAGGTAAAGTAGTAATGCCTGCATTCACTATTTCCAGGTTTTCCAAAGCGCTTAAACCACCTATGCCCTCTGGAAACTTCATCATTTTGCTCTCATTAGCGATAATCTTTAGCGTTTTTAAGTTTTTTAACTTTAAAAGACTATCTATGGGAAACTCATCATTTGTTCCTTTGTAAACAAGTAGCAGTTTTTCTGCTGAACTGGCATTCAAAAATGCCCTTCTTAATGATTTGTATTTTTTACTACCTTTCTCTTGTGCAATTAATTGCTGATTTTGCTTTGAAACACAACCTATAATAATGATTATAAATAGTAGTTGGTATAGCTTCTTCATTATTTATTATTCTCGTGGTCTTTAGTTTTTGCGTTTTTAGTAGTTTGTTGAAAGTCTCCCGAATTTGCACTAAAAATATTTTTCAATAGAGCCAACTTATTCTCTTTACTGTCGCTTGTCATAATCTGTTTAACATGTTCGGTAACATCAGCTGTATAAATTCCTCCCGCTGAACCATATCCTTGTGCTCTGAATTTTACAGCTGCGCCTGCTTTAGCTCCTCCGCCAAAACTTATCCCAGCTTGTATTAACAGCTCAGCACTGGTTATTACCTTATCACTAAACAAAGAATTGATAACCTTTTGTACTGGCTCAGAAACTTGCCCTTGTGATGCTCCTGTAAACATAAATTGCATTAAACTCTGCCATAAGTACCCTGCAATACCTATTTTATGTTTTTCGGCTTCTTCAGCAATAGAAGATAACACATCATTTATTTCTCCTCCCAAACTCAATACATCTGCACTTGATAACTGAAAGTTAAAAGTTACAAAAGCAGTTCCTTTTGAACCAAGGGTACGTGTAGGTGTTTGCTTGAGTAATCGCTTTGTGGTTTGATACTTCATTTGCTCCTTGTGTATTTTACCAAAGTTGGCAAATGGAAAAGCGACTCTCTTTTTTATTTGAATTTGCTGAATTATTTTACTCAGTTTGGTAAGTTCATCTTTGAAAAGTTTTTCCTTTTCTGCGTCGCCCATGGTGGCAATATTAGTTGCAGTTGCTGTAAATGCATTTACCAAATCTCGATAGCCATCTTTTTTATTAATGTCTATTTCAATCTCACTGGCATTTCCTATGTAGTAATCTAATTCCCCAGTTTGTATATATAGTGCATTGTTTAAGTGCTCCATTTTCTGGGTTTTAAGATTGAGTCTAAACTTTTGCTTTAGGCCAGCTCCTACCACTTTGGGCAACAACATAAGAGGTAATGCCGAAGGCTTAATCAAATAAACCAACCAAGGAATACCAATCCCTGCTTCTAATTTTAATTCTTGGTACAGGTTTAACTGTAGAAAATCCGCATCCTTGTTAATCACTGGATTTCCTTTGTCATCGGTATACTCTACTTCCATTCCTGCCATTCCTTCTGCACCAACATTAAGGCCTAACTGAAAGTTGAGCATTCCTAACAATCTTTCTGGGCTAAATCCACGATACTTCGTTCCTTGATTATCATTTGCGTAATTATTCTTTCCATATTTTTGAGGATTCATGTTTTCCTTACCAGTACGGGCTCCAATACCAGCACTGGCTGCGGCTCGTGCTTCCAGCCCAACTCCCACCTTTGATTTCACCAAAAAGTTATCAGTGTTGAGTCCTAGTTTGGCCATATGGCTAAACAGCAAAATCATAAGATATTTAGGATCTAACTTGCTGTCATAATTGAGCATGACCAACATAGCCGAAATCATGTCCTTGTATATATCGAAAGAGTAGGTTTGAAATAAGATACTCTTGGCTTTAATCGAAGCATTTGCCCCAGCTTCTGCTCCAAATCCATGTCGCCCACCTTTTTTACGTGCTCTGGTTCCAAAAAATGCACCTGCCCCTGCTCCTACGTCCAGTCCGGCTTTTAGAATAGAACGACGCTCTATAATCAAATTTCGCTCATCTTTACGATAAATATAAAAACCTCCTTCCAGGTCAGCTCCAATTGAAAAAGCAGTAACTCCGAGCTCGCCTTCTACATATATACCACCACCTATTGGCAAAATCATGTTAAGAAACTCTCCGATTTTCTCATTAACTTTATCAAAAGAACGTCTAACTCTGGCTCCTAGAATTGCTGATAAAACCTCTCCACTATCATATAAATATCCCAGATAAGCAATACTTGGTATCCATATACGAGCTCCAGCCTGTACGTGTACCTGATTGTAAGGATAGTTAACCGTCTTAGCCTTCTTATTAAAAGGCATTTTGGTTCCTTTGGCATCGGTTACATATACACCTCCTCTTCCATATTGCTGGTTGTAAAATAAGAGCGCATTGGCACAAAACGAACGGTCTTTTCGCGAATCTGGTTTATAGTAATGATTGATAATAGCTTCCAGATTAGACTCAGTAACCACATGCAGTCTTACTTGCTTATCAGGACCAATGCCTAATTCAACATGGCTTGCCTTCAAAAACCCTTGCTTACTTTCCGTTAAATATCCTCCAGATGCATTTCTATCACCAGCAAAAGTCACCTTGTACCAACCTGGATAAGCTTCTCCATGTACAAGTACTCTTCCACTAAAGGCAATCGTACCAATCACGTCTGCGTCTGATGACGCATCAGCATATAAAGGTGCTCCTGATACTTTACCAATGAGTCCCTCTTTATTAATAAATTTTTGAGTGTTTCTTTGAGCAAATAATACTTTATCCAGTTGTTTTAGAGTTTCATGGCCAACTACACCATCTATCCCAATTTTGGCAGTTTGTTGAAATAACACAACAGCTTGATAGGTTGCAGCATTGTATATTGGTCCTAAATCAAGCGGTTTGTAACCAGGATGGTGTCGCATAATCTCATTCAACGCCAATTTTAATACTGTCACATAAGTACCTTGTGCTCCAATGCCTATTTTGTGGCCTTTTTTGGCATCTTCATAATAGGTATATATTAGTTGTTCAGAATCACGGGTGTGGAAAAGGCTGCTTTTGAAAGGATTTTGTAAATCACCAGGGCGGTAAATACCTTTCTTCCAGTCTTTGCGTTTTTTAGGACGGATATGTTTATCATAATATTCTTGGAATTTGGCAAATACCTTGGAGAAGTCACTGGTCTCTATTACTCTGGTCTTTTTGCCTTTGTATTCCTGGTATTTCTGCCATTCTTCCTCCGTAAAATCATCCATCATTTTGGCCATGCTAATATACAAAAGTCTTTTCTTCATAGGCATGTTCTTATTCCTGCCATCAGTATGAAGTGTTTTCTCTCGTAAATAGCTCCTTGCTCGCTCAGTTTTTAGTCCAGCCAATGCATCATCAACCAAACTATTCACATCACCTTTGCCACTTCCTAGTATCTCAGCAATTGTATCAGGATCTATGGCAAAACGTTTAATTGTTCCCTCTTTCAGGTCTGGGAATTTCGTGAAGCCACTTTGCCAGGTAATAGTTTTGTTATGTTTTGCTTTATATTTCTCAAGAAAAGTAGCAGCCTCATTCTCTCCTAAAATTTGGCTATAAATGATTAGGTTGGTTTGCTCGGCATCTTTTGCCTTGATACGTATCTCTTCGGTTACTATAATCTCTACGATAATACGCTTGGGTTCAGGATCACCATCAAGCTTAGGATCATCATTATTACCTAATAGTAATTTTTTTTCTTGTACTTCAAAACCGTCCTGTTCCTCTCCCTCTTTTGTAGTTTGACCTAACATATATTCTTTACCCTGGGTATCATCCAGCAAATTAGTCCAGCGGTTTTCTGCCGCGTCTGGATCATTATCTATGATCCCATGAGTCAACTGATTAAGATCAAGTTGCTCATTATATTCCTCTTCAGACATGATTAAAACGTTCTATTTGATCAAATTAGTGCTATGATAGTAAGAGGCAAATTACTAGCTTACGATCTTTTATACAAAAACATATGAAAAGTTTAGGCGATTTTTAGCAAATTTGTAAGCATTAATAAAAAAGGACTAACGAAAAGGCCAATGGCAGTGCACGAAGAGTTTTCGAATGACCACAACGATAAAGCTGATCTAAAGAAAGAGAACGAAACAAACAATCATCAAAAAAAGGAAAATCTTGGGCAAGATTTTCACCCAAGTGCTTATGATGCATCTTCCATAGAAGGTGACAAAGAAGCCATTATTCGTTCATACTTTAATCTAATGATCATGGATACCTCCAAGGTAGAGGATATTCATCATATGGCTATTTATTCAGAACTCAATTGGTTGTTGCAAGTACTTTGGTGTCGTTACAATGACTTTAATAGCCAAGAGGATTTTAAATCTTTTTTCGGCAAAAAAGACTTTAAAAACAAAATCATAGAAACTCCTGCCTTACCTGCTGATAGTCATTATGCCCAATGGCTTATTGAACATGATTTATTAGATAAGAAACCTTTTAGATTAATGTTGGCGATGGTAATGGCTCTTAGCCTTAATGATGCCTTATTTTTTGCCTTATTAGAGCTGGCACATAAGCCTATAATTTCTGTTTTTGTAGGTGGGCAAACGCAAAATGGAAGTCGTCGTTTTTTACCCACGATGCAAACGCTGTTGTACTTACTGGCTGGAGTTGATTTAAAAAAACAAGCACAATATCAATTAGAGTTTCGCAGCAAGCAAGCGCAAATCAACCAATGGGGAGTAGAGCTTGTAAGTAGTCAAGCTCGTCTTACAGGACGACCAGACTTACCTGACGAATGGAAAAATCTTCTTATTTCTCTCCAACCCAACATTTGGCAATACTTCCTCGGAGGAGCCATGCCTCGTCCTGAAGATAATCAAGACTTGCCTTTGGAGAAGTTGGATACCTCATTGGCGTATGAAGATTTGGTGCTCAAAACCCAAACCCGACAAGAACTCAAAGAACTTATTGCCATTGCTAAAGTAGGACAAGATTATTTTGCTGATGATGCCTCTAGTAGTGGTTTTCGTCAGGGCTTTATTGCTTTGCTCCACGGGGAACCAGGTACGGGTAAAACCCTCATTGCTACCACCATTGGCAAGCATACTGGTTTGGTGACTTATCAGCTTAAAATGAGTGAAGTGGTATCCAAATACATTGGAGAGACCTCGCAAAACATCAATAAGGTGTTTGACGAATTGCAGCGAACCATTGAATGGCTCAAGGGAAAGCCCAGCATTTTGTTTATAGATGAAGCCGATGCCATTTTGGGCAAACGCTCTGAGGTAAGCGATAGCAAAGACCGCTACGCCAACCTGGATGTATCTAATTTGCTTCAGCGGGTAGAAAAGTTTCCAGGGCTCATTATTCTGGCCACCAACTTTCAGCAAAATATTGACCCTGCTTTTCATCGTCGTATCAATGTGCAAATCCACGTGCCCCCACCTGACGCTGACGAACGTACTCAACTGTGGAAAAACTATTGTCCCGCCAAGTATGAGTTCCCTGCTCAGAACTTTCCAAGGGTAATGGCCGAAAAGTTTGCCCTTACGGGTGCCCAAATCAACAATATTATGAAGCGAGCCACGGTAATGGCTCACGCTGATAATCAAACCAAGTTAGACTTTGAAGCTTACATTGAGCAACCACTGAAATCGGAACTCATTAAAAGTGGGAAAATTTATACGCGTCCTCGTGATTTGATGAGTTTGGCCCAAATAGACGAGCAAATTTTCCAACAGGAATTGCTCTGGGAACAGGCCTTGCCTAATCGCTGGCAGTTTATTCCAACGTATTTGCCTAGGATTTTGAGTCAGTCAGTGGCTTTACCCGAAAGCGATATCAAAGACCTGGTTAAAAAGGTAAAACGTCGCTGGGAAGGTGGGGCATATAACCACATTCCTTTCAAAGAAGGAATCGAGGTGGTACTACGAGACTTATGTGCAGGTCGTAACCTGAATTGGAACGACATCCAGGCCAAAATCTATGAGTTGATGGAGGCCGAACAAGCCAAAAACAAAATAAATACCATTGACCTTACCAATGAAAAAGACGACTCGATCAACATTGATGAGCTATCTGACGAAGAAAAGGCTGGAAAAACCATCCAATTGGTAGATCTGAGCAAACTGCAAGCCACCGATGGGCAAAAAGAAGCAGAAAAAACTGATACAAAAAAGAGCAAAAAAACAAAAAGCAAAACCGCTGAGAAAAAGGCTAAAAAAGCCCCTCCAGAAAAAACAAAACAAGAAAAGCTTACCCAAAAAGAGCGCCTGGCCTTACTAGATACCCCTCCCAGTAGTATGGGCAAACCCATGGGTAAAAAAGAAGCTGAGGGTTATTGGAATGAGCTGTTGCCTGAAGGATACAAGTACGCCAGTAAATCTACTGCCAAAGGTCTGGCCGAATTTTATGGGGTAAGTGCCGAAGTAGCACAATGGGTAATGAAAATGGCCATTGAAAAAGCCGACGAACAGGGTGAAACCGAGCTTACCGCAGGTGGCTTCCTAAACCCCGCCATTACCGAAATGGAACAAACTCTGGGAATGGATAGTCTTATGCGGCAAGAACACATCGAGCGGGAACGCAAGAAAAAAGAAGCCTGGGAACGCAAAAAGAAAATCATTCCTAGTTGGAAAAGTGCTCCACAATATTGGGCCGAAGCTCCTCCTCAAGGATATCGCTATGCCCGAGCCGATACTGCGGGTTATATGGCACAGTTTCTCCCCGGATGGAGCTTTGAACAAATGCTTTCTATTATGGAAAAAGCCGCTGAATACGCTCTAAAGGATGGCACTAAAATGATTGCCTATACTCCTCATATTTTACCTGCGTTTCAGGAGCTAGGCATTCAGCCACCAATGTAATGCTAGTACCTCAAATGCTAATTGATAAAATGTAAGAACGATCTCAGTCGGTTTATCGCAGATTGTATTTCAGGCATTGAATAAACATATCAAAGCATTATTCATAACAACATATAAACAAAAATCCCCAAAGGCCTTTTGCTGCTTTTGGGGATTTTTGATATACAAACTACTAAACAATTAAAGTTTCTCAAATTTTCGTTGAAGCACCGTGTTACCATTAGATACATTGATCAAGTATACACCTTCGGCTAAATCAGCAATATCTACTTTGATTTGCTTATAGCCTTTAGTCCAGATACCTTGCTTCATTACTTGACCACTGATGGAGATAATTTCCCATTTGGCATCGCTTGATATTGCCTTATTTTTTAGAGTAATATTCAAGTGGCGGCTAGTAGGGTTAGGAAATACATTTACGTTGTCTTCCTTCAAATCTTCCACAATGCTTGTTACTTGATTAGTACCATTACCGCCGTTGGTACGAGTTACTTGTACGGTACTTACAGCCGCCTGATAGATCTCATTGGTTGCATAATCCGCTATAAATACCACAATTCTAAATCTAGCGGGATCTAAACCTGCTGCGCCATAATCCCAAGTATAACTCAAGGTTTGGCTATTGCCCACTGCCCAAGGTTGATCACGGAACTCACCTGCTGCATCTGGTAACATTTTACGAACCGCATTGTAATAAGTAACACCCCCCAAGTTTACAGTAGAATCTATCACTACTATATGCACTACCGTTTGGCTATCTACTGCTTGAATTGCATTAATAGTGGTATTTACAGTTAAAATTCCTCCAGTAGCCGTCGGATTGGCAATGCTTACCAGAAACGGGGAATTGATCAACGTACGAGTAGAAAAAACAGAATCAGCCCAGTTGTTAGGATCTCCACTAGTCAATACTGGCACATTATCCCGGGTTTGGCCATCTACTACAATTCTTGGCACATCTCGGATTCCGTAATGGAAAGAACGAGCACTGACATCTTTTTCACTGGTATTATTAATTTCGTCTGCCCCAGGAAAATCAGTGTGGTAGTGAATATTGATGGCTTCCGATTTAGTAAGAGCAAAGTTATGTCCAGCTAAATCCAATGTACCACTAGGGTCTGCTGTCTGATTAATGAAATATTCACTGAGCACCAAGCGATTTCGATTATTCACCTGGAAATCATCAAAAGCAAAACCATCAAACTGAACATTAGGTGAGTTATCCGAGTTACTTCCAAATGCCACCCGAAAACGAACCAACTTTACAGCATTACCCGTCAAACGATTGAGCACCTCATCTAAACCAAATCGAGCAGTCTTCCAGGATTTTGAAGTAGTACCTGCTTGGGCATTACCTGACCACCCCTGACTATCACCATTATCATTTGTAAATTTATCGCCTGGTTTTCCCAAAATAGGCTTGGTATTGTACCATTCTATTCCTTGGTTCTCGACTCCCAATCTAAACCAGTTTTTTCCATCATCTACTGAGTATAAAAGCACTACCCCATCAGATCCCTCATCAGTATCTGAAAAATAACTAAACGAAACCATTGGGCGATTCAAGGCTGTTATGTCAAAACAAGGACTTTCAACATAAGATTGTTCATTGCTGTTGTATTTGGCATCCAAAATTGCTGATGGGCTTCCAGTATTATCAGTAATCCACGAATTGCCTCTATTACCTGGAACGTTAAAGCCATTAGGAACTTTTAATTGCCAGCTATGACGGTTCAAGCTCACCCCTAGCGAATCCACTATTCCCTGCGCAATCCAACCTGAGTTACCTGTATTAAAGTCCTGAAAATAGGGGTTGTTGGGTGTTACAACAAAACTAGGGAAAAGATCTATGCGTTTTCTCAAAGTATATGAGGCTACACCATCAAGGGTTGTAACAGTTAATGAAACTGTATATGTACCAGGAGTTGTATAAGTATGTGACGCATTTTGATCATTTGAAATAGGTGTGCCATCTCCAAAATCCCACGACCAATTACCAAAAGAATCAGTAGAGGAAGAGGATAAATCAGTAAATTGGGTCGGAGTGTTTGCACATTGTCCTACAAAATCAAAATTCACTACAAAACTCTTATCATAGGTAATTACGCAATTATCAGAGTTCCGTATATTAATCAAATAATCATTTTCTGTTGTATTGCTCTCACTACTTAATTGTCTTAGAGGATTTTGATCGCTGGTGCTGGTACCATCTTTAAAATCCCAGTTGTATTGCACCCCACCAGCAGCATTAGCCGTATACTGTAGCCCTCTTTGATCAGCGTCTTTTACACTGGTAATTCGTGCAGCTTGTGGCACTGGTGCTATCGAAAAATTGACAATAGCACTGGTATCTCGACAATTATTGCCATCCTCATAAGAAAAATTAATATTATAATCTCCCACACCTTTCAAATTAGTCAATGTATTGAAAGAGGTAGTCGTAGACACGAAGGTTGTATCAAAACCAGAGGAAGGTTTCCGTATTCTAAATCGTCCTCTAGATAAATCCAACGGGGTTTGATTATTTACCAAAGGAGTCAAAAGAATGTCACCTTTGTCTATACAAAAACGCTCTCTGTCGGTGATGCCATTCAAGGACGCTTCGTCAGGTTTGTTGACCGTAATTCTTAACTTGGTACTGGAGAAACACTTAAAGGTTCCCGTTTCTCTATGGAAGAAGGTTACTTCATACCCCCCAGGAGTTAAAGTAGATAGTCTTAGTGTATCATCCACTAAAGTTTCTAACGCTCCTGTAGCTATATAACGCAATTGCACAAAATCATCAGCTGTTCCTAATACTACTGAACTTGCACCTGCACTTCCAATTTCAACTTTGCCGTCCAAAACAATATCATCAAGATTGGTACAATAAGAGCCACCATCAGTAATCCCTTCCAGTGTTAAGGTTGGCTTATCAACTATTACGAGGTTTTTGGCAGGAGTTGTTTCAGTACAAGCGCCTGATATATAGGTATAAGTTACTTGATAAGTAGTTCCCACGTTTAGCGTACTTAAATCAACAAAGTTTTGCCCTCTTGGCAAATTGAAAGAAGTTCCAACCCCATCATCAATAGAAAAGAAACCTCTTTGGGCATTTGTACCCACAATAGGTACTGTGTTTAATGTTGGATTGAATTGTAAAGTATTTCCTGATTCATTGCAATAAGTATTTGCCCCAATATCATCAAAATCAATATTAGGTGGAGAAGCGATTACCAGATCAATTTCGGGGGAGGTTCTAGTACAAACATTGGCATAATCAAAACTAATTTTATAAGTTCCTGCTCCTAGCGAATCAGCCAATAAACGAGGATTAAAACGTTGGGTTGCGTTATTAAGACGAGGATTATTATTTCCCATTAAAACTCCATCAATCCGGAATCTCACGTTAGCATCATTGATATTAATTTCACTGCTATGATTTCTCAGGGTAAATTTAAGATTGGAATCTTCATTGTCACAATAACTTGCATCAAACCCACTAATCTCGAGATCGAGTGCTGGGTAAAAAGTAATCGAATATATTCGAACTGGTCCCTGTGAATTTGAATAGGCAGGAACACCTGGACCAGTGCAGTTATAAACCGCTCTCACTTCAATATTTACGGTAGTGGGCACGACAATGGTGCTGAGTGCGGAGGGTACAATTCTTATCAAGCCACTAGTGGCGTTTATAACGCTGACTAAACCTGCTCTACTGGAAGTAGCCGAAAATGTTCGGTCCACAGTATTGCCACAAGCAGGTGGTGAATTAAATCCAGAGTTGGATACATCAATCTGAGCCGTGATGTTACTACTACCAACTTCTGCACAAATATTGAGGGGTACAGCATCACTTGTTCCACTTATCTCTAGCAAGGGAGCTAATGGATTCACGGTTATATTTATTGGCCCTCCAGTGGCGGGACAACTATTACCATCCGTATAAGTATAACTCACTGGATAAGTACCTGCAGGCAGACCTTGCGAATGAAAAATG
Source organism: marine bacterium AO1-C (assembly GCA_001890965.1). Taxonomy (GTDB): domain Bacteria; phylum Bacteroidota; class Bacteroidia; order Cytophagales; family Microscillaceae; genus Microscilla. The sequence goes on from MLAY01000001.1 coordinate 115,572, forward strand.
TAGGTAGTGGCACCTGTTTGTCTTACTCCTCTTCCTGAAAAAACACCTGGATTGCCACTCAAGTCAGTAAGAGGAGTAAACTCTCCTGCTGTAAGAGTTGTTCTTGTTGCACTAGGGCTTATAGTAGGGCGAGGATGAACCGTAAATGAAACAGGAGCAGAAAAAAGTGCACAATCTCCTCCAGGATTTGTTGCATTTGTTCCCAAAGCTCTCACTTCATAATCTCCAGCACCCAAGTTAGTCCTCGTGGTAAAAACGTCAAATTTACCCCCGGTAACATTTGCTTCTGTTCCTGGATCAAAAGCACGAAAACTCTCACTACCTCTTCTAATTTCCCAAGCATAAGAGGTACGTGCTCCAGTTGCAGTAAACTGAATCGTCTCACCTTGACAAAAAGTACTACTACCACTGGTTTGAAATAATGTCACTGTAGGTTTGGATTCTACATTGACAGTAACCGTGTTTACAGCCCTACATCCATCTACTTCACGCACTGCATAAAAAGTATAGGTAGCAGCATCCGTTGTATTGGGCAACTCTAGCCTGGTATCTACCACATTCGGACTATTAGGATTTTCCACCCCATTGCACTGAACACCGTTATTTGCACAAAGCCCCACAGTGTTTCCTTCGGCTACCTGATTCGTAAGTGAAATGTCTGAATACCATTTGATTACCCCATTGGTAGTAGAGTTCTCCACAGTGAATTGATTAGCAGCTACAAATTGATCGAGGACTGCGCCATTATTCGCACAATAACTCAAAGTATTAACCCCTCCAGCAAAAACTACTGGATCCACTGGTGCGGCCTTGGCTGAAATATTGCCATACACTGTACCAGCTTCCCCATCAGTGGTTCCTGTAAAAGCATTATCAGTAGTGATAGTCCCTTGCCATAAAGTAAAGCTATTATTGGCATAGGTTCCACTCAATGCTCTTACTCGAATACCCGAAATTTCAATAAAGTTTGGGGTATCTTCAGCACTAATATTAAATTCCAGGTCTATATAATAATAAGCATTGCCAGCATTTAATTTTACACCTCTGTCAACAGGATTAGTTACGTCTGCCAGCCCTCCTCCATTAACTACTACGGTTACATTGCTTTGTAATAACTCAAAACCATAGTCCCGAGCCAAATGATTAGGAGTTCTAATTCTTAATATGACAGGATTCCCTGTCTTGAAGTCATCATCAGATACTTCTTCAATTCTAATTGTTGGAAGGGTATACACTTGTCCATCTCTACATAAATCGGTCAAGTTGGCTTGGGTGATGTTTACATCAAATGTTGAGGCTGTTTTTTTAGTTTTGGGCAAGCCTGCAAAAAAACTATTATTGGCGGGTTCTGGACCATTGCCAAGGAAAGAGTTAAAAACATTACTTTTGTGATTGATCAGCAAAAAATTCTTAGAATTAATCACAAAAACCATGGTACCAGCCAACATGGCCAACACCAATACATAGATTTTGGATAATGAAAATGTTCTCATTGTTTTTGTGGGTAGTAATTTTAATACTTGTTGATTGTGTTGTTAGTTATCTTAAATAACAGTAAGCTCTTAAAAGTAACCCCTAAATATCATAGTCATAACACACTTACTTTCAAGTATTTATGTTTTTAAGAAGGTACTCCCTGAAATCGCCCCTCAATATACAACTACAATCATAATAAGATAGAATACATTACATTTTTTTAATGCTATTTTATTAGTAAGAAAAAATAGGACTTGTTAATGAATCACAGTTTTTCTTTGAATTACTTAGTTAAGCAATGCTTTTTAATGTAAAAAAAAGCTCAAGTCTTTACCATTTTTCCCAAACGCTCTTGACGCTTTCATTTCCCCTCATCTTTTGCTTACTTGCCAGCCTTTGTGCATCAAATTTTAAAATATGCTGTTTACTATCTTCGATTTGCCGACCCATTTTCAACTCGACTGGACTTCGTGGCTTCTGGCAGGACTGGCTATCTTTACTTTGGGGATTTCTAAATCTGGACTCAAGGGGATTTCTATCCTCATTGTTACCTTAATGGCAGTAGTTTTTGATGCCAAAGCTTCTACGGGAATCATCGTTCCTCTACTATTGGTAGGCGATACCTTCGCGGTAATTTATTATAATCGCCACACCCAGTGGAAATACCTTAAACAATTACTCCCTTCGATGATGGTTGGGGTGGTTATTGGTACTTGGGTGGGCAAAGATTTGCCCGAGCAGCTTTTCAAGCAAATGATGGCAGTGATTATCTTACTCACCGTAGTAATGATGGCTTGGTGGGATCGTCGCAAAGATAAGCGGGTACCGGATCATTGGTGGTTTGGGGCTTTAATGGGTCTCATGGCAGGTTTTACTACAATGATTGGTAATTTGGCGGGCACATTTACCAATTTATTTTTCCTGGCACTACGCCTTCCCAAAAACCATTTTATAGGTACAGCTGCCTGGTTATTTTTTATCATCAATTTATTCAAACTTCCCTTCCATATTTTTGCCTGGCACACCATTACCTGGGATACGCTCAAACTAGATTTACGACTTGCTCCTTTTATTTTGTTAGGCTTTTTTATCGGGGTAAAGCTGGTACGTAAAATCAAGGATCAACATTATCGCCGTATTATTCTTATATTGACTGGAATTGGGGCAATAGTTATATTACTCAAGTAATGAGTTAGACTATAATACCCCTGGTTGACATTGTCTGAAAAAGAAAAATAATATGGGCTTTTTGAACAAAAAGAGGGTATCACGATCTATCCTGTATTTCCTGGCTGAAATCATTATCGTAGTAGCAGGCATTTTCATTGCCATCTTATTGAACAATTGGAATGAAGATCGGAAAAAGTCAGCTGATAGTGAACAATCACTCAAGAGAATTGCAAGCGATTTGAAAACTGAAAAACTTGTATTCGAACAATTCAAAAACCAGTTAAAGCGTAGTCGTAAATACTTGAAAGGCATTCTTTATGAAGGCAAAGAAGATCACCTGGACTCTATTTATGTTCATATTAGTCACGCATTTAGGCATTATAAAATGAACGCCGAATACATTAACCTGAAGTATAGTGGAAGATTAGGACTTATTCCAAATAATGTACTTCGCTACAATATTGTCAACTATTACGAAGTATACTATTCAGTTTATCAGGAAATGTCTGAAGGCCACAAGAAGTTTGTCAATGAGGACTTACATGAATACTTTCAAAACGAATTTCCTAGTGACACCACTTACTTGGTAGATGCTGAGCTTGTAAAACAAAAGTTAAAAGATCCTAAGTTGGTAAATCTGATTAAAGATCAAATAACAGCATATGGTTCTATCAACCAGAGTGTGCAAACCAGCATCATCGATACGCTTGTAAATAGGATAAAAAGAGAATATTAAACCAATCTATCCTTTCATTTAAAGTTTACGTTTTGAAAAGTATTCACCAATAAACTCAACGCTGCCCCTCTGCTACAAATATGTATTGAGCTACTTTGTGAGAAATCATCAAAGGAGAAGAAGATTGATCTACTTGAATTTCAAGAGATTCGTCGTATTCTACTTTGTCCAAAATGGTGATTGTCGTACCAATATTGATATTGAGTTTATTGAGATGTTTTAGAAACAACGGATCACCTTCTTCTACAGCCAATACTTTTACTGGCTGATGAAGAGGAGCCTCCTGTAGATTGATTTTTTTACGTTGTAGAATTTCGCCTTTGGCATTGGGTATAGGATCGCCGTGAGGATCATAAGCTGGAAACTCAAGAAACTCATCTAAACGCTGAATGAGCATGGGAGATTGGATATGTTCAAGTTGTTCCGCAATAGCGTGTACTTCATCCCAGGTAAACTTAAGTTTTCGCACTAAAAAAGTCTCCCATAATCTATGCTTGCGCACCAAATTAATCGCAATTTGTCGCCCTTGTTCAGTCAAAGTCACCCCTTTGTACTTCATATGGTGAACCATTTCTTTCTGCGATAATTTCTTGATCATATCGCTTACTGAGGCTGCACTAATATTAATTTTTTTAGCAATTTCATTGGTACTAATCCCGCCTTTTTCTTCCTGATTTTCAGAGAGTTGGTATATGGCCTTTAGGTAATCTTCTTCAGTTAAACTAAGCATTCGCAACAAGAGCAGTAATGGTTTTTATGAGCAACAAAGTTAATAAAATTTTAAATTCTCATAGAGGCTTTTCTCAGCTTGGTGTTGAACTATTTTTTCAAAAAAGTAAAAACAATATACAAAGGTTGTGAGTTTTGTTGAATGTTTAGACTAAAAAAGTAAAACAAAGTCTACAAAACTCTTTTTTGTTAAATGTTTTATGTAAATTATAACAACAAAAGTTAAACAAAAATAACGACTTACATCAAATATCTAAATCGAATGGCGAAAGTAAAAGCACACATTATTGGGGGAGGATTTGCAGGTTTGGCTACGGCCTCTTGTCTGGCCCAACAAGGCTATGAGGTCACTGTCTTTGAAAAAAATGAAAGCTTAGGGGGGCGAGCCCGCAAATTTAAAGCCGATGGCTTTGTGTTCGACATGGGACCTAGTTGGTACTGGATGCCTGATGTATTTGAGTCGTTTTTTGGGAGATTTGGCAAATCGGCCAGCGACTATTATGATCTCAAAAGGCTTGATCCTTCTTATGCCGTATTCTTTGGCAAAGATGATGTCGTGGAGATTCCTGCCAACCTGGATGAGTTAAATCAACTGTTTGAGGAATTAGAACCAGGTAGCAGTGCCCAATTAACCAAGTTTTTGAAAGAAGCTGCCTACAAATATGAAGTAGGTATCAACGATTTGGTGTACAAACCAGGACGCTCGCTCCGAGAATTTGTAGACATGCGATTAATCACGGGCGTTTTTCGCCTTCAGGTTTTCAATTCTATCTACAGCCACATTCGCAAGTATTTCAAAAACCCAAAACTAATTCAGTTGTTGGAGTTTCCTATTTTGTTTTTAGGAGCCACTCCACGTAATACCCCTGCCCTTTACAGTTTAATGAATTATGCCGATATCCAACTAGGTACCTGGTACCCTATGGGTGGTATGCACAAAATTGTAGAAGGTATGGTAAGCCTGGCTGAATCGTTGGGGGTACAGTTTGAAACCAATGCCAATGTAGAAAAAATTGAAGTACAAAATGGTCGTGCTACTAGCCTGATTATCAACAACAAACAACAAAATGCAGATGTTTTTATTGGCGGAGCCGACTACCACCACGTAGAACAACATCTACTTGAAGAAAAATATCGTAAGTATTCTGCCAGCTATTGGGACAAACGAGCAATGGCCCCATCAAGTCTCATTTTTTACTTGGGTCTTGACAAAAAGTTGCAAAACCTCCATCACCATAATTTGTTCTTTGACAAGGAGTTTGAGCAACACGCCATTGAAATATATGAACAGCCTCAGTGGCCAAGTAACCCCCTGTTCTACGTTTGTTGTCCATCGGTTACTGATGCCAGCGTAGCACCTGAGGGTAAAGAAAACATGTTCATTTTAGTACCAGTAGCACCTGATTTAAAAGATGATGAAACTACTCGGGAAAAATACTATCAACTGGTAATGGAGCGCCTCGAAAGCTTAACTGGGCAAAACATTAGAGAGCATGTAATTTACAAGAAAAGCTATGCCCATAATGACTTTGTTCGTGATTACAACTCTTTCAAAGGTAATGCCTATGGGTTGGCCAACACATTGAGACAAACCGCGATTCTAAAACCATCGCTCAAAAGTAATAAAGTAAGTAATCTATATTTTACCGGACAGCTTACAGTTCCGGGACCAGGTGTACCTCCTTCTCTCATTTCGGGGCAGGTGGTAGCCAAAGAAATAGTTAAAGCATTTAATTAACCTCATCAAACTCTTGGTTGCATGAAATCTCTTTACGACAAAGTTTCTTTCAAGTGCAGTAAACTCGTTACGAACAACTACAGCACCTCATTTTCACTGGGAATTAGCTTTTTATCCAAAAAGTTTCGCAAACCTGTGTATGCTATTTATGGTTTTGTTCGCTTTGCCGATGAAATTGTGGATACTTTCCACGATTACGACAAGCAAGATCTATTGGATCGCTTCAGAACAGAGACTTATAAAGCTATAGAAGAAAAAATAAGCCTCAACCCTATCTTGAATAGTTTCCAGCAAACTGTGAATGATTTTCATATTGAAAGAGAGCTAATTGATACCTTCCTGAAAAGCATGGAGATGGATATTACAGGGATTAGTTATGACCAGGATGGCTATGAAGAGTATATTTTAGGTTCTGCCGAAGTAGTAGGTTTGATGTGTTTGCGTGTCTTTTGTGATAAGGACAAAGAAATGTATGAATCGTTGAAGTATGGGGCCATGCGTCTGGGGTCTGCCTTCCAAAAAATCAATTTTCTGAGAGATCTCAACCAAGACTATAAAGAATTGGGTCGCACCTATTTTCCTGGGGTAGATATTAGCCAGTTTGGAGAAATCAATAAACGCCAAATAGAAGAAGACATAGAGCAGGATTTTCGTGATGGGTACGATGGCATCAAGCGTTTGCCCAAAGATGCGCGCTTTGGAGTATATATGGCCTATGTATACTATTATTCATTATTTAGAAAAATTCAAGGCATTCCTCCTCGCAAAATTATGCACGAACGTATTCGTATCTCGAATCGTCGTAAATATATGTTGTTTTTTAGTTCTTATGTCCGTCATAGCTTAAATTTGATATAAATCGTTGAGTAGGTATACATGCAAGATATTGATATCAACGAAGTTCGACTTTTATATAAACAGGCTTCAAAAAACAGGCGAAAATGCGACGAATTGTATGCAAAACTCGACGTTAAAGAAGTAGAGCAGCATCCTGTATTTTTAGGTTACAAGGGAGCCGCTCAAGCCATTAGGGCTAAGCACAGTATCTTTCCTCATTTAAAATATACTCGTTTTAGAGATGCTATGAGTATTTTGGATCGAGCCATTATAAAAGATGCGCATAGTGCAGAGCTTCGTTTTCTAAGATTTACTATACAGACCAACAGCCCGGCTATTTTTAATTATAAAGGGCAAATCCAAGAAGATAAAAAAATGATGACTGATGCATTGCCTCAAGTACAGGATGATGCAGGACTCATAGAAGTCATTGCTACTGCGCTATTAGAATCTGACGCAGTAACCAATGCTGACAAAGACTTGGCAAAAGAATATTTAGATAAGCTACAATAAAAAAATTAAGTATGACTGAAGAAAAAGTGATTTTAGTAGATACCCAGGACAATGAAATAGGAACCATGAACAAATTGGAGGCCCATCAAAAAGGGGTACTACATCGAGCGTTTTCTATTTTTGTGTTCAATGACCAAAACGAGTTGATGCTTCAACAACGTGCGCGTCATAAATATCATTCTGGTGGTTTATGGACCAATACCTGCTGCAGTCACCCACGTCCAGAGGAGGTATTACAGGAAGCAGTGCATCGCCGTTTGGTAGAAGAAATGGGCTTTGATTGTGACCTTACCTACACTTTTAACTTTACTTATCAGGCCAAACTAGATAATGAACTCACTGAGTATGAGCTAGATCACGTATTCATTGGGCATTTTAGCGGAGAGCCTCAAATAAACCTGGAAGAGGCTTGTGATTGGCGTTTTATGAGTTTAGACGAGATAGAGCGTCAAATGAAAACATATCCAGAAAGTTATACTGAATGGTTTAAGATTATTTTGAACCAACACAAAAACGAATTTTTAACCTTAAGCTCTAGATAATACGTGAAGGCAGTAATTGTTGGCGCAGGCATCGCGGGCATTGCCACTAGTATTCGTTTGGCAAATTTAGGGTATGAAGTAGACGTTTTTGAAGCCAACGATTATCCAGGAGGCAAGCTTACTCAATTTGAACAAGAAGGGTTTCGGTTCGATGCTGGACCTTCCTTGTTTACCATGCCTTTTTTAGTAGACGAACTATTCTCTCTCTCGGGCAAAGAACCCCGTCATTACTTCAATTATGAACGTTTGCCTGTAGTTTGTAACTATTTCTACGAAGATGGTACTCGTCTCAACGCCTTTGCCAATCATAAAGCATTTGCTCAGGAAATAGAGAAAAAACTGGAAATACCTGCCGCTCAAGTAGAAAAGCATTTGCATAACAGTGCAGAAATCTTTGAACATACCCATAAGCTTTTTATGGAGCAATCGCTACATCAGTTCAAAAACTTTCTCAATTTTGATACCTTGGTAAGCATTGCCAATATGTATAAAATGCATATTTTCAGCACTATGCATGAGGTGAATGAACGAAAACTTAAACACCCTCACTTGGTGCAATTGTTCAATCGTTATGCTACTTACAATGGCTCCAGTCCTTATAAAGCTCCTGGCATTCTCAATATCATTCCTCACTTAGAACACAACATGGGTGCTTACCTACCCGAAGGTGGCATGCATAGCATTACACTTAGTTTGGTAAAATTAGCCATCGAACTGGGAGTAAAATTTCACTATGGACAAAAGGTAGAACAAATCGTGGTGACAGGAAGGCCCAAACAAGCCAAAGGTATCAAAGTAGCAGGGCAAGTACTAGATTATGATTTGGTGATCAGCAACATGGATGTAGTGCCTACTTATAGGTATTTGCTAAAAAGCGAAAAAGCACCTGAAAAAACCCTCAAACAAGAGCGTTCCAGTTCTGCGCTGATCTTTTATTGGGGAATGAATGCTGAATTCCCTGAATTAGATGTGCACAACATATTATTTGCTCAAGATTATAAAGCAGAATTTGCCCACATATTTGATATCAAAAAAGTTTACAGCGACCCTACGATATATATTAATATTACTTCCAAACGAACTGAAGGAGATGCCCCAGCTGGCGGCGAAAACTGGTTTGTAATGGTAAATGTACCAGGGAATCAAGGGCAGGATTGGGATGCCTGGATTGACGAAACCCGAGAAAACATTATTCAAAAAACATCACGCATATTAGGCAAAGATATTCGCCCTTTGATTGCCACCGAAGCTATATTAGACCCAAGAAGCATAGAACAGAAAACGTCCTCGTTTCAAGGGTCATTGTATGGGTCTAGCTCCAATAATCGTTATGCGGCATTTTTGCGTCACCCGAATTTTTCACGCAAAATCAAAAATTTATATTTCTGTGGAGGTAGTGTACACCCAGGAGGAGGTATTCCATTGTGTTTATTGTCGGCCAAAATTGTAGGCAACATCATCAAAGAGCGTCACGGGGAAGTAAAAGCTAATTGTTCTGCCAGTAAAAAGTAAATTATGAGTTTGAAACTAAAAAGATTAGCAATTTTTCTGGTAGTAGTACATGTATCAGGGGTGATTGGATTTCATTCAACCTTTGCCGAATATTTTATTGCCCTCACTCCGCTCAATTTATTATTATCAGCCTTTATATTACTCAGTGGGCATCAGGATTTTCAGCCACGGTTTTGGTTATTTTGTGCTACTTGTTTTTTTACTGGGTTGGTAGTGGAACTTATTGGAGTACAAACGGGGCTGTTGTTTGGCAATTATCAATATGGCGCTACGCTTGGTTGGAAGATTCTGGAGACACCATTTATTATTGGCGTCAACTGGTTTATACTGGTATACAGTTCAGGTTCTGTCATTCATCATTTTAAACTACCCATTTGGGTCAAAGCCGCCATTAGTGCTACCATTATGGTTGCGCTGGACTATTTAATAGAGCCAGTGGCTATGAAATATGACTTTTGGAATTGGCAAAACGGAATTATTCCTTTACAAAACTACCTTATGTGGTTTGTGGTGGCATTTGGGCTATTGCTGTATTTCCATAAAGCTCAATTTAAAAAAGATAATCAATTGGCCATTGTACTTTTATTGGTGCAAGCCGCCTTTTTTGGAATATTAAATATTTACTAACTACAAGTAGCAAGCAATGCTTGCACCTGTAGCACAAAACTTTTAGATAAAGATGATACTCTTCAATGTACTAATTGTAATTGCTACTTTCCTGTTTATGGAATTTGCCGCGTGGTTTGCCCACAAATACCTTATGCACGGCTTATTGTGGATGTTGCACAAAGATCATCACCAAAAAGAGCCTGGTTTCTTTGAGAAAAACGATGCCTTTTTTCTCATTTTTGCCATTCCAAGTTGGCTCTGTATTATGTTTGGTATGATGAATGGCAACGATTTTAGAGTATGGATCGGGGCTGGCATTGCCATTTATGGGTTTGCTTATTTTGTAGTGCATGACATTTTCATTCACCAACGTTTCAAAATCCTCAAGAAAGCCAATCACCCTTATTTTATGGCAGTAAGGCGTGCCCATCGTGCTCACCATCGTCATCTAAACAAAGAAGAAGGAGAATGTTTTGGTATGTTGTTGTTTCCTTTAAAGTTTTTGAAGGAGGCCAAAGAAGAGCTTTCCAAGCAAAAAGCATAAATAGCATCAAAAGAGGGTTCAGTCATCATCACCCTCTTTTTTTATATCCACTGCATAATAATTTTCATTTTTAGCTTTCCCTACCCATGCCTTACTTGTACTTGCTTATCAATTTTCTGGCAGTTTTAGTTCCTTTTGTTAAAAGCTTTGATCCAAGGGTTAACTTTTATAAGAAATGGCGCTACCTCTTCCCTGCCATTGGTATTGTAGGAGCATTTTTTATCATATGGGATATCATATTTACTTCCTGGGGCATATGGGGATTCAATACTCGCTACTTATCAGGCATTGAAATCATTAACTTACCATTAGGTGAATGGCTTTTCTTTGTTACAATCCCTTATTGTTGTCTATTTGTTTATGAGGTAACTATATATTATGTTAAGCAAGATATTTTAGGTAAATACGCCAATTTTATTACAATCGTACTTATCATAGTTTTAGCGGTGGTAACCATCACAAACCCCTGGAAATGGTATACATCGCTTACTTTCATCCTCACTACGGGTTTTCTGGCTACTCATCTCTTGGTATTCAAAACAAACTATATGGGAAGATTTTATCTGGCTATGGCTATCTGGTTAGTACCTTTTTTTATTGTAAATGGTGTACTTACTGGATCGTTTATAGAAGAACAGGTAGTATGGTACAATAATGATGAAAACCTTGCGGTGCGTATGTTTACCATCCCAGTAGAAGATACTTTCTATGGCTTATTGTTGATGCTCATGAATACTACTATTTATGAGTATTTGAAACAAAGAAATGAGAAAAAACAGACTTCCCAAAGTACTGATAGTCAGGAGAAAAAGTTAGAGATAAAAAACAAGGTATCTGTATTTGAAAAAGAGCAAAAAGTTTAAAACCAATCGTTTATTCCTTTTGAAAGGTATGGGTTGTTTTCTCCGTTTCCCGAAAAAAACCTGGAAAAACTTCTATCAACTCCTTTGAATGAATAAGCCCCATAAGTACGTTTTCTTTTTGCTTATTTTGTCGCTTATTATAAAATTTATATCTAAAAGTTACACACTTCCCATCGGGGGTAAGCGCCCAGTAGCCTTTTTCGGCAGCATAATGCTTATGCAATTCAAAAGACTACTTACCCATTAAATCTATCGCCTCCTTATCAAAAAAAGGAACACTTTCCAGGGTACCATTCACCTCTTTAAATTGCGGAATTATTTCTATATAAGGGTTTTCAGCTTCTCTTCGTACCCATCGGCCTTGCAAAGCCCGCTGTCGTTTGGCAAGTGTAGCTTTGTTTAGAGGTTTGCGAGGCTTCAAATAGAGTTTACTCCACTCCAGGTTTTTAGGAGAGAAAATATCCATTGTATCATTCCGTTTTGCAATTACTGCTTCAAAGGTGATTTTTTCTTTGGCAAATTTTGTAGCGCGCAACAACAAACCATCAAAAGATTGATACTCATGAAGTTGCAAAAAGTAATTCTCGTGATGCGAGATTAACTTCCACCGTCCAAGTCTTGCCTTTTTGGGAGTGATAGATTTCAATGCAAAAGAAGATTTTTTTCTTGTTTGATGCCACTCATCAGAATCAACCAAAACGTTAAATAAGTTGACAGAATCTAAAAAATAATAACTCGAGGATTTTATATGAGTATTTGAAAAGTCCGCAATCATGTCGAAACTCTTACCAAGTAGATCCTTTTCTGATAAAGGTTGGGATTTGTTTTTAACAGGAAGTAATACAAAGGTTCGTTTCCCTGATTTTTTTGTATAGCCTTTCAAACGAAGTTTTGGCAAATGAGCTTGGTCAATAAACACCGAAAAGGATTCATTACCAGACAAGAGCAACAACGAATCACCTTTGATGCTCCATTGGCCCTTTATATCAAAAAATTTAGTATGCTCACTTATGCCATGGTCTTGAAAAGAACCCCAGGTAAAAGAATGATCTTTCTTAAAATTTGTCAGGATGTATTCGCCACCATCACTAGTTCCCATCCACATTTGTTTCACCAAAAGAGAATGTAGGCGGTTTTCGGGCGAGGAACAACTCGTAAGAGCAACAATTACTACCAGGAAAATCCAATGTTTGATACTTATTTTATACATGATCACTAAAGCGTTTATTTCTTCACTAAACGCTTGCGAATGCTCCCATGTTTCATTTGAATAGTGACGATATAAATTCCTTTAGGTAAACTCTGAATTGGTAAATCAAACTGTAACCGCTTGTTTACCTTAGTAATGCCGTTTTTTTGTAATACGACTCCTCTCAAGTCGGTAATGCTCACTACTACCTCCCCCTGTAACTCATTATTAATTTGCAACTGAGTATAGTTTAAGCCAGGATTCGGAAATAATTGGGTAGTATTGGCCAAAGTCTGAGTTTGGCGAGCTTTCAACACTAAGTTGGCGTTGGCCAACACCTCTTTACGACGAGGAGAGTTTTGCAGTACAATGCGCATACGAGCTTTTTGATCCTGTGTAAACAAGTTCATACATACATCATTGGTATAATCCATATAATTCTGAAACATATCAGGCCGCGGGTCGCTACTACAAGTATTGGGACCTGGAAAACTACAGTCGCCCAGCCCATCATGATTACGCCCTGCTGTGGGAGTATCCTCACAAAAATCATCCTGACCACAGCCTCCGTCTCCCCAAATGTGCCTCAAACCCAACCAGTGGCCTACCTCATGGGTAAGCGTACGCCCTCGGTCATAATTAAAAGTCAACCTGAAGCCAGTCCCCACACTTGTATAATTAGAACCAAGGTTAAGGACATTTACATACACTCCATCAGTTTCAGGTGTATCAGTAGGCAATGGTTTTACTCCAGATAACCCCGACTGCTCAGGAAATTGAGCATAACCAAAATCATTACTATTGCTCAACGGTACTACCCAAATATTCAAGTATTTGTTAGGGTCCCAAATAGTCGTTGGTTTCAAAACCTGTTGTATCTCACTATGGCTCCAGGTATCGCGTGCACGGTCTTCATATCTATGAATGCCAGGTTCTTCCATTATTTCGCCGTTTACGTCCCTTTGGGCTAATTTAAATTGGATTTTAGTATCAGTTGCAACACTTTTAAAAAGTGAGGGAGTATCATCAGCATCGGGATTTGTTCGGCGGAAATCCTGATTGAGTACAATCATTTGAGCAATCACTTGTTCACGAGAAATATTATTTCCTTGTCCTACTGCATCACCTGAATGCACAATATGAAAAATTACAGGTATCTCATACACATCTTCCTGAGTGTGACTAGCTACTTGTTTGGCACGCTCTTGAGCCATCCAAACTTCAAACCTTGCTAAATTCTTTACGCTCAAATTGTGGTGAATGATTCCCTGATACTCCGCTGAAGTAATGCAACGTTCATGGGGATTCTGAGCAATTGATTGCTGAAGGACACCAAGGCAAAAAAACCAAAGTATCGTTATACTAATTATCTTCATGAATTTCATCTAAAAAGCAGGCATTAAGTAACGTGTTCGCAATAACTGTCTTATTTTGAAAACACTACTAAGTTCTAATCATGAGATCAGAAAAGTTTGATAGTCACCTATACAAAAGGCTATTGCTTTACTAAACGTTTGCTAATAGTCCCTTTTTCCATCTGAATGGTAACTATATACACTCCTTTTGGCAGGTTTTTGATAGGCAGGTCCAGTTGCATTTGGGTGGTCAATTTTGTAGTAGTCACCTTCTGTAGTATTGTTCCTCTTAAATCCGTAATAGAAATGGCGATATCCCCCTGGAGCTCATTGTCAATTTGCAACTGGGTATTGTTTAGGCCAGGGTTTGGGAATAATTGGGTGGTATTGGCCAATACCTGTGATTGATTGGTGGATAGCACCACATTGGCGTTGGCGACTACTTCTTTACGACGAGGAGAGTTTTCTAACACGGTTCGCATGCGCGTTTTTTGGTCGTTGGTAAACAAGTTCATGCAAATGTCGTTGGTATAGTCCATATAATTCTGAAACATATCGTCAAACGCATCCCCTGTACAACTATTGGGACCAGGGAAACTACAATCTCCCAAACCATCGTTATCGCGGCCAGCTGCTGGAGTATCATCACAAAAATCATCCTGACCACAGCCTCCATCTCCCCAAATATGGCGTAATCCCAACCAGTGACCAACCTCATGGGTGGCGGTTCTTCCCCGGTCAAAATTGGCTGCCAGCGAAAACCCAGCACCAATACTGGTAAAATTAGAGCCAAAAAACTTATTATTAATCACTACCCCATCCGTTTCTGGTTTATCAGTATTAGGATCAATGGTTATACCTTGCAGGCCTGATTGCTCAGGAAATTGGGCGTATCCCAAAGTATTGCTATTAGAAAAAGGGACTACCCAAATATTCAGATACTTGCTAGGATCCCAAATAGTGGCAGGTTTTAAAATGGTTTCTATCTCATTCATAGACCAGTTTTCGCGAGAAGCATCTACATAGCGATGAACTCCTTGCTCTTTCAATAATTGTCCTGTGGTATCTAGTACGGCAAGCTTAAAGAGGATTTCGGTATCAACCGCTACGCTTGCAAAAACCGAGGGAGTACTGGTAGTATCAGGGTTGGTACGTCGAAAATCCTGATTGAGCACAATCATTTGCGACAGCACCTGCTCATAAGAAATATTATTTCCTCGTCCAATCTCATCTCCTGAATGCACGATATGTACAATTACTGGTATTTCGTAAACAGTAGCTGTGGTACGTTGAGTTTGTCTTTCCCGAATCTTTTTAGCCATCCAAGTCTCAAAACTACCCAGTTTCCTTTTACGCCAATTCAACTTTACATGCTTTTCGTACATTGGCATGGTGGCACAGCGGTCTTTTTTAGAAGTTTGGGCAAATAAGGGTTGAGTAGCCAAAAGGCAGTAGGTAAATACCGTGGTAAGAGTAATTGCAAATATTTTCATGAGACTATAAATATCTGAGTCTGACTGTTCTTTTAGGGCAAGCATTAATTTATTCAAATATAATGGCTTCTCTAACGAAAACCTGCATCCATAACGAAACTTTGCAGGTGCAGGTTCTAATTACCATTTGCTGGTGATATTTTTTGTAACTTAGATTAAAAATTAGAAGTCATATAATGAACGCAATTTTTATGGAACAAATCAAAGAAATCAAGCTATTTACTAAGAAAATACCGCTTACATTTGACGAAAACGGAAACAGCATCAATACACTTGATATTGACAAAATCAAAGAAGAAATTGGTGATAAGGATATAGATCTCCGCTCACTGACCATCAATCAAGCCGAAACCTTTATTATGGTTACTTTTCGCATTTTTGATAAAAGCGAAAATGGCAAATCTATTGGGTTTGGAGGCTAAATATCTATAAGAGTATGTTCAAATTTTCGTATTTAGAGAGTTTTATGATGAAAGTTTTGCTCAGATGAGTTCAATCTTGAGTGAATAGCAGCACGCTATTGACGAAAAATTTAGTAAAATATAAGTAGAAATATCGCTTAAAAAATCTAGTAGATAAGTTTTAAACAAGCTCTAAATCAAGCTTTCATTCATATTGTAAAATTCCTAGAAAAAAACTTCTTCCGATTTACCCTTAAGTGGTTAGAATTTTGTGCACTTACACCACGAACCATTTAAAAGTAGATTGATGAAGTTTTTTTCTCTAAACTTACTAAAATGGAAGTTACTTTTTCAGGCTTTACCATTTGCAATTGGCATTTTATTAATTAAGCTCGTCTTAATTAATGTATTTAATTTTCAGGGTTCTCTCGATATCAACGAAATACGCCTCATATTTACATCTGGGGTATTTTTGATTGGTTTTATGCTTGCTGGCACCTTATCTGATTATAAAGAAAGTGAAAAAATACCAGGTGAAATAGCTACTGCGTTGGAAACCATTGAGGAAACCAGTGTAGCCCTTGGCATCAAAACCAACGGGCATATCAAAGAAATACGCCTCCAGGTATTAGAGATGAGTCTTATGATTCATAACTGGCTATACCGCAAACAAACTGAAAAAGACGTCCACAAAAAGCTTTCAGAATACAATCAAACCATTCATGCTTTAGAAGCAGCTGGTGGTGCTCCTCCTATTGTAGGGCGTTTATTAATTCGTCTAGGAGACCTTCGTCAGCTTGTTACCCGCACCAACGTAATCTCTAAAACAGGATTCCTGGGTACAGGCTATGCTTTGCTGGAATTACTTATAGTAATCGTAAGTGCACTACTCTTAATGACAGACTTCAAATCCTTAGGAGCGTCTGAATTAGCCATTATTGTAATCATAGAGTTGATTTATGTATATATGTACATGCTCATTCTGGATATTGATGATCCTTTTGAATATGAAGAAGATAGAGCTAAAGGAATAGCAGAGGTAACACTTTTTCCCATAGAAAACTACATTGATCGCTTAAGAGAGCGCTTGGCAGAAGGAGAAGCTAAAAACGAAACAAAAGAAGAAGAGACTTCTAAAAAAGAAAAGAATATAAAACTCACAAAAAAAACGCGTCCCAAAAGTGCTCGGCCTGTTTAAAAAAATAAAAGCATTATTACAAAGTCACTCTCAAACAGGGTGGCTTTTTTTATACCCCTCTTACTCATTAATCAACCACCCTTTATCCAGGTTTCCTGAAATTAATTGGCATTTACTGCCACAGTCTTCTTTGGACAGTGTCTAAATCATAAAGCAAACAAATTTTTCAAAACACAACTTTATGATTTACAAAACAAAACCGGGATTATTCATGATCGCATTATTTTGTATGATCTCTATTGCGGCCAATGCTCAAACCCAAAAGATGAACAAAGAGCAGCAGAATGTCATGAAAACCATTGTAAAAATGACAAAAGCACTGCAAAACAAAGACATAGACAAGGTCATGTCTTGCTATGAACCCAAGGCAGTAATTGTATTTGAACCTGAATCTCCTATTTCGGATGCCCAAGTACTACGAAAAATGTTTACTGGAATGTCTAAGGTAAATCCGGTATTTACTTACAGTGGGCACGAAGTATTTATTGCAGGAAACATTGCTACACATATTGCCCCCTGGAAAATGACCGGAAAAGCTCCTGATGGAAGCGAAATCAAACAAGGGGGATTGTCGGTGGCTATTTTACGCAAACAAAAAAACGGTGAATGGCTTATGATTATGGATAACCCACATGGTCAATTTCTAATGAATAAATAATCGTATTCAAATAACAATCTGTCTTTCTGATAAAAGATGGATTGTTATGTTTTACTAACTATATTCTTACATTTTTCCGTGCCTCTATTTGGAATTGCCTCGCATAAATCATTGATTAGGATATATTTTTAATACATCCACTTTTTTAATCAGTTACCATCTAAGATAATTACTATAAACTATCCATTTTATCTGAATTTACCGCTTTGTAGCTCACTAAAATGGTATCAAACAATTAAGAGACTATGGCAATTCCTTATTTTGCTGACATCCACTGTCACCCAAGCATGAAGCCCTTTCGTCAGGAGCAAGAAACCAACATTTTTGAAACAATCGAAGTTCAACCAGAATGTCAAAAATTGAACATCTTTACCCGACCAGTAGCCCGCGATATTGTCAAAGAATCGCAAACCAATATTAGCAAATGCCAGCAAGGCAAATTACGGGTAATTTTAGCGTCTATCTACACGCCAGAGCGCAAGTTCTTTGACCTTACCAACCTTTTTGAGTTTTTGCTCGATACTTTTGCCCCAAGTCAAACGGTAAATTTAGGCGTTTGTATGACAGGCTTCAGGCGCTCACTCATAGAGGAATACGTGGATGCACACGACAAAAATCGAGACAAACCCATTGATCACTTCAGCGAAACTCAAAAAGAATACGAATACCTCGTACGCCAATCAGAACAAAACAAGGATTTTCATTTAGTAGGCGATTATGCCGAATTACAACAGATCCTTAACCAAAGTGAAGATACCGTAGCAGCTATTCCTACCATCGAAGGCATGCACTCTTTGACTGTTTTTAAAGATTTTGAGCAGCAGAACATCCCGTTTGAGGCTGTAAATGATACTACCAATCCTTATTATGAGCACTTTGCGCTGCAGTATCAGATCAATATTGGACGAATCAAACAATGGGGAAATGGAAGACATGCACCATTATTCATTACGTATACTCACTATTTCTGGAACTTACTCTGTGGCCACGCCAAGGCTTTGGATACGCCCGCTTTGAGCCAAAAACTAGCCCTTGGTAAAGGATTTTCTCAATTAGGAAAAACTGCTTTGCACGCTCTTTTGAGCCGAGAAAACGGCCGTAGGATATTACCAGATATCAAGCATATGAGTGTACAAGCCCGTAAAGAGTTTTTTGGCATTTGGCGAAGCTATCAACAACAAGGAGATAATTTCCCGATTATCTGTAGCCATACTGCTGTTACTGGAAAAGCCACTTTAAACGACTTGGCAGATGACAAAGATTCTCGTAATGAGTTAGACAATGCTTACTTTAATACCTGGTCTATCAATATTGCCGATGAGGAAGTACATTATATTCATGAATCTGGGGGGTTAGTTGGCCTAATCTTCCACGATGAACGCATGCCTGGAGGGATTTCTCAAAAAATCATCAGAGATGCCAAAGAGTGTGGGGAATTTCAAAAAATGAGAGATGAGTATGTACGTTTGTGGATGTCAAATGCGTTACAAATCGTAAAAGCAGTTGGGCAGGCCAGTGGATGGGACATTATATGCATTGGTTCTGACTATGATGGGGTTATGAACGGTTTTGATGTATACTTTGATGTGATGTCTTATCCAGATTTCCAAAATCACGTAATCCAGTACCTGCATCGTCCTATTGTAAATCCTTATGTAGAGGGTCTAAAAACCGTAGAAGAAATCAAAGCCTTGTATTTTGGTCTGACTCCTGATCAAATTGCGGAGAAAATACTCTATAAAAACGTAGATAATTTCTTGCAACGTTTTTACCACGATGGCTACCTCAAGAATGGTCAAGTAGGAAATATTGTAGCTTAAAAATTCGCATTTTTTTATGGCTTAATTGCTTTTTTGTCAAATGGTTGTGCAATTCATCTCATAACCATTTGACAATCTACCTATCCCATAATTCCTTATTTCACCATTCCAAATTGCTTCCTAATCCACTGAAACTTAAACCTTCGGTGTTTTTTACCTCCCCCTTCGTGCCTGCCATATGGGTACACATAATAGGTCTTGGGAGCCTGAATGCGATTATAAGTAGCAAAACAGGTCAAGGGCGGGCAAGTTAAATCCTGAAGACCCACACTCATCAACAAAGGAACTTTAATATAGGCCGCAAAGTTTTTAGTATCATAATAACTCAGATTTTGCCTTACTTTCCACCAGGAAAGCCCCTGATTCTTTTTGATGTATTTATTTACAGCTTTCTTCATGTTAGAAACAATCTTGAGCAAACGACTCATATCGCATAAAAAAGGGACATCTGCGGCACACAAATCTACCCTTGAATCCAACGCAGTCGTAATAAGGCTCAGCCCTCCCCCCTGGCTCGCACCTTCTACTGCAATGCGATTTTGATCTATTTCGGGGCGGGTTTGTAAAAAATCCAAAGCTCGAATGCAGTCCATAACCGCTCCACGGTACACATATTTTTGGTGGTTTTTGAGATTATAGGTCAAAAAATCCATGTAGTCTTCCTGAGGTTTAATCACACTTTTGCTATTGCCATGGCCCCGAATATTTAGCGAAAACACCGCAAAGTCGGTAGGCACTCCATAGCGAGGTCTATCTTTGAGCGATTGCACATTATAAAAACTGCCCCCAAGCGACGGAAATTGCACAATTACCGGATGCTTTCGTCCTCGAGTAGGTACTCGATACCACCCTTTGATTTTCATATTACCTAAGCTTCTCATTTCTACCAAATACACAGTATAATCTTTGGTACTGAGTTGCTTCCGCTTGTACATTTTATACTGAGGCTTTACTTGTCGTAATAAGCGAAGTGAATTTTTCCAGAATTGACTAAAGTCTTGTTTTTTGCTCAAGTTGGCTTTGAGCTTATCAATGGCATAACCCAACACAAAATAATCGTTGGAAAGCCAACCTGTATAGTTTTTGGCACCACAGCTCACTAAATAAAAATCTGGGGATGATGGAAAGTACTGAAAATCAACCTTGATGGTTTTTCGAGCAGGAATCCAAACCTTTCGCACCTTTGATTTGATAAACTTGCGGGGTTGCAAATGGGCAATGTTGCAATAAATAATGGCACTAATGGGCCCATAAGTTTTGTTGCGAATCTGATAACTAAACTTGAGTGGACTACCCAAAGTAAAAGTACCATCAGTGCCTTTAGCCACAATAATTTTAGTTTCCAGGTTTTTATTCTTTGCTTTTTTCTTCTTCTTTTTGGTTTGGCTGTAGCCTACACTTATCCAAATGATTCCAATCAACAAAATAGCCGATCCCTTCAGTAATCTATTCATAAGTTGTGTCCATTTTTTGCACTCACTATTTTTTATCTTCACTGGCATGTAACGTAAATCTAAAAATAAGTTTTTTGGCTTATAAAGAAAATGAAATCAATGGTACTTTTAGCTTTTAAATATTTACCACTAACTTCTCGATAACACGCTCAGTTGCCATTTTTCCCTATCTTTTGGTTAAAAGCTATTCTATGAAAAATTTATCCCTATTATTACTTCTATTCATTTTAGCGGCTTGTGGCGCTCCTTCTCAAACACAGGAAGGCCTACAAAAGTCAGCCCTTAGCAGTAGCTTTACCTCTCAAAAACTCCAAATCACCTACATTGCCAACGAAGGGGTATTCTTACAAAAAAATGATAAAAAGGTGCTCATAGATGCTTTGCACGAAAAATATCGCCCGATTTACCTATACCCTTCGCCAAAACTCCGTCGCCAAATGGAAAAAGGCCAGGCCCCATTTGATGGGGTAAATTTAGTGTTGGTAAGTCACCTGCATGGGGATCATTTTGGGGCTTCCAGCTGTGCTCGACAGCTCAAAAACAATCCTAAAACGATATTGATTGGCTCTGGTCAGGTTCGGGATAGCCTGCGAAAAACCAGCCTATTTCCCCAAATTAAGCCACAAATAAAAGTAGCCACCCAAACTGAGCAAGTAATTATTAACCAAATCCCAGTAAAAATTCTCAAAATTGCTCATGTAAGTAAATATCGTCACGGTTGGGTGCAAAATTTTGGTTATGTAATCAACTTAGAGGGGCAAAAAGTACTGCATATTGGAGATGCTGAGGTTTCAGAAGAGATATTTGAGGCGCTTAAACTTGTTGAAGCAGGCATTGATGTAGCGGTTTTGCCTGTATGGTTTCTTATATCCAATAAAGGCAAGCAATTAGTGAATCAATACATTCGTCCACGTCAGGTCATTGCCAGCCATATTTCGGTAGGTGACGAAAAAAGCGCCACTCGCCAAGTAAAAAAGTACTTTCCAAAAGCTATTGTATTTACCCAATCAGGCCAACAAGTTAGTTTTTAGCCTTCAAAGCATCTATATTGGCACTATTCTAATATAAGGCAGCTTTTTAAATGAAAATTCAAGGCTATAGACAACACTTCAGAAGGCTTTTGAGTTTAAGTATCAGTGCATAGTTTTTAACCATCAAACGAACGTAAATTTGAACTTTTTAGCCCATACATTTTTGTCAGGAGATTCTGAGGAGATTTTGATTGGAAACTTCATCGCAGATTTCATCAAAGGAAATCGCTTTGAAGATTATTCAGCCACGATCGTAGATGGTATTTTTTTGCACCGAAACATAGATAGTTATACTGATCAGCACTCAGTCGTGCGTGATAGCGTACTTAGGTTACGTCCCGATTATGGCAAGTACTCAGGGGTAATTGTAGATATTTATTACGATCATTTTTTGGCTACTAACTGGCTCAAGTACACCCACAAGACCCTCAAAGAACACGCCCAATGGGTGTACGACGTTTTCCAGAAGAATCACGATATATTGCCTCCTCGTGTACAACAAATTCTTCCCCATATGGTCAATTACAATTGGCTGGAAAACTACGCCTATTTAGAAAACATCGAACGCGCCCTTATTCGGGTAGGCGAACGCGCCAAATATAACCCCAATATTGAGCTTTCTATTCATAACCTGGAGAAGGATTACAAGGCATTTGACCAGGATTTTCAGCGTTTTTTTCCAGATTTGGTCAACCACGTCAATTATTTCTTGTCTCACCTACGTGGCTAAGTTTGTCTTATTTGAACACTTTGGAGGGAACCCATCCACAAATGTAGGGCTTTACCCTCGGCCCTGTTGCTTTTCCCGTTTTGCTATCAAAATCCTCATCCATTCCATGGCGTAGGCTGGTCTTTATCAATGTTGTATTTGGTAAAAAAGCCACAAAAGTCCAATCTCCTTTGGTAGCCAAATAATAGGCCTGCGCACCTGCTTTATACTTTGCTATAATATTCCCCTTCAAGGTCTTGGTATTGTCTATATATTCTCCTGGTTTGTCTTTTTCGGTCAAAGTATCTTTCACCTCGGGACTAAATCTTAAATTAGTCAATCGTTTAACCCTCATTAGCTTGGGATTTTGATCGATTGACTTGGGAAATGGGGTTTCAGAAGCAAAATATAGTTTAGGAACCAGCTTATAAGTTTGTTTTTGATGATTGATATCAATCGTACGGACAATTTCAGACTCAGAGCCTTCTATGGTACCTAAATCATGCTGAATAACCGTACGTTTTTTATTGGATAACAACACATATATTTCTCCCATCCCATCCAGTAGATATTCATAGGTTCCATCAGCTTTTCTAAAAAAATAAAGGTAGCCAGGGCTAGGGCCAAAATAGACATTGTAAAGCATGACAATGTCTGGTTTTCTATCCTGGTTAAAATCTAATATCCAATAACGAGGGTATGTTGGGTAACCATCTCTTTGTTTGTTTGTCAAAGTTTTGGGGGAGTAACTTCTCAACCTCTTGAGATACCTTCGGTTCAGCAGACTTTTGGCGATGGCCAGTTGCTTATCTTTGGGTAATTTAATCTCATAGGGCTTGAGAGATTGAATAAACTCCTTGACAAAGTTTTCTTTATAAACCCTCTTCTTAAAGTAAAAATAAGGTGTTTTTTGGGCGATTGAGGTGGCATAGATTGAAACAAGGCATACGATTAAACAGGTATTGTAAAGTTTTTTCATATTAGTTTTTAGGTAAAAAGCCACGATGACTTCTAAGTCTTTGAATATCGAAAAAAAATAAGGCTATCAATTACGACTCTAAAACGAGTGATTGATAACCCTTCTTATTTTATTAGTAAAAAATACTTTCTTTGTTATTCTTCCAGGCTTTTCTGAGAAACTTAAAATGGCAAGTCGTCTTGGTCGCTGTCGTCTGCCTGAATATTGAAAGTTTCCTCAAATGGAGGAGGTTCAGGCATAGGTGCATTACTACTAGATCCAGGATTGCCCGCTTGGTTTACAGCATCCAGTCTCCAGGCTTTTATGTCTGTATACCATCTGCCATTGTACTCTCTAGACTCAATATTGATAGAAGCCTTGATTTCGTCACCCGAGTTAAATTGCTGCAAACGATCAATTTTATCGCCCCACATAGTAATGCAAACCGACTTGGGGTATTGCTCTTGAGTTTCAAGAATAAAGCTTTGCTTTTTCCATTCTCCATTTCGTCCCTGTCCACTTTCAAGAGGCAACACTTGACGAAGTATTCCGGTAATTTCTAACATGGATTGTTCTTTATTTTATGCTCGATTAATTGATTCAAAAAAACATTTCTCGACAAAAAATGCTTTTAAAAAATTTATCAAATATACGCAAAAAGCAGCATATTTGCCAGCCTGCATTTGTTTTGTTCACAGGAGAATTTATTTAATTTTTTTCATTAAATATCCTTCATTTTACTACCTAAATCACGATAAATATGACACAAAAAATAGCCAATATATCCATTCTGGTGCGCGATTATGACGAAGCCATTGCGTTTTATACTCAAAAACTCAATTTTACACTTATAGAAGATACGCCCTTGAGCGATACCAAACGTTGGGTGATTGTGGCTCCTCCCGGGGCTACCGAATCTCGCTTGCTACTGGCCAAGGCCAAAGACGAAACGCAACAACAATATGTGGGTAATCAAACGGGTGGGCGAGTATTTCTTTTTTTACATACCGACGACTTCTGGCGTGATTATCATGCCATGGTAGCTCAAGGAATAGAGTTTGTGCGCGACCCCAGCGAAGAGGTGTATGGTACGGTAGCTGTATTTAAAGATTTGTATGGAAATTTATGGGATTTTGTAGCACCTAAAGCGCCTTGATTTTATGGGTAATATCTTCTATTTTTTTCACGATTAGCTCAAACTCATCCATAACCACTGGGGCTTGTAAATCATACTCAATGCCTAAAGCATCGGTTTCGGTATTGAGTTGAGCTTCCTGCCCTAGTTGCATTTGAATAAAATCCAGGGTTTCGTGGTGCTTTTCATTGGCTTGTCTAAAATCCTCTAATTGTTGATGAGAATTCATCAGTTCTTCGGCTACATGGCGGTTATAGAGCATAATGTGCATCTTTTCTTCGGAGGCTTTGTAAAAAGATACTTGTTTGTGTGTAACCTGCAACTGCTGCCTGTAAGACTCACTACTTATCTGCAATCGTTGCTTTACTTCAGCTTCCAGCACCCCTTCTCCTACCGCCAACTTTTGCAAAATTTTATGGTGAGCACTTTCCAGCTGATCTATTAGCTTTTGTAATTCCAGGCGATTTTTTTCACACTGGCTTAGCAACACCTGGATACGATAGGCAAAATTTTCTTCAGAAATAATACCATGTCCATTACAACCATAGCAGGTCTCCTGAATAAAACTCTTCTTCAGATAAGGCTGGAACGAATTTAAGACGCCTTCGCCAGAACAAATGTGACAAATTCGGTCTCCATTGTTCAAAGGATAATCGGCTGCGAAGTTCAGGCGCATGTGGTTTTGGGCCAATTGTACCAGTTTAAACACCAAAAGCGTGATGAAAATTAGTAATAAAATGGCGCCTTCGTACCCTCCATAATTTTCTACCCAGGGAATTAAATAAAACTTTAACCCCAGTAATATCACTACCAATCCACTCAATAAGGCTATTCCTACCCACCTGCCATAACTCACCACCAATACAAATGACAGGGCAAACAAAGCCACAAAGCCATACATTTGCCATAAAGAAAGGTTGACTTCCAGCACTACCCAAAAAGCAAAGCTTGCAACAAAGCTACTCAACAACATCAACCAAAAATCGGCCTGATAGTAGGCTATGTTGGTCAATCGGGTATACTGCTGGGTAAGTGGTTGTTTTGAGGAATGTTTCTTTTTAAGGAGGTTAGGGCTGTTTTGCATCCTTATTTGTTTTTAATAATTCGTAATGGTTTGGGGTTGATCAATATAATTTTTTTTTGGATAAATCGAAAATTATTAACCACTCAAACCCGCAAAACAGCCCAGGAAAAGCTTAATTTTCTAATAACTTCAGTAACTCTTCCAATTTTGGAGAAAGTACAATTTCGATTCGGCGATTGCGTGCTCTGCCTTCCTTGTTTTTATTAGAAGCCACCGGAAAACCCTCTCCCTTGCCAGCAGGAGTCAGTATTTTAGGATCTACCTTATAGTCTTTTGTCAAGATTCTTACGATAGAAGTAGCCCTCAATACGCTCAAATCCCAGTTGTCCTTGAATTTGGCCGTACGGATAGGAATACTATCGGTGTGTCCCTCAATCTGAATATCGATATCCTGGTTCTTTTTAAGCACTCCCGCCAACTTACCCAAAGCTCTTTTACCTTTGCGGTCTACATCGGTGCGCCCTGATTTAAATAATAGTTTCTCAGACAAAGAAACGTAGATTTTACCATTTTTACTGGTTACCGTGAGTTCATCTGGGTTGAAGTTTTTCAATGCATTCTGCACCTTGCTCAATAAGTTTTTCAGCAATTTATCTTTGCGGTCAATGGCATCCTGCAGCTTTTTCACCACTGCTTCGCGATCTGCCAATAGCTTTTCTTTACGCTGCAACTCTTTTTCGCGTTCATTGAGTTTCTTTCTTAAATCGTTGGTGGTCAATTGACTCGATTGAAAGAGTGCTTTGTACTTGTTTTGTAAATCTCTTAGTTCTTTGCCCAGGCGAGTCGTGTCGGATTTTAACCCTGTCACTTGTTTTTGGAGTTTTCTCTTATCGGCTTGTAAACGCCTTTTTTCTTTGATGAGCTTGTTTTTGGCGGCTACTTCGGCATCGTATTTCTTTTTGGCTACCAAACACGACGACAGGCTCATACCAATTATTCCTATCAATCCTAATGTGAATATTCTTCTCATAGTTATTAGAAAAAGTTTTGCTTCTAAACAAAGAAGTCGCATCGACTTCAGAATCAAGATTCAATGAACGAAAATTTCGGTATTTAGGATAAATAATTTTGTATCTTTTTGCAAACTTCGCTTCGCTATACCTATTTGTTTCATAGAAAAAAGTAAAGGTGATTACACAAAATGTTTCAGATAGTTCCGATTTCGGTAATTTATTGGTATTTTAATGTTCATAACCTGCCACAATATGTTGTGGTATGATTTATAGGCTTTATGCTCACATCTGACCAGTTTTATATATCTCATCTCAGCCTCAGTTGAACAAATTACACCTCTTACTGATTAAACTTTGTAAGCAAATATTAGAGAATTGCATTATTTTTACCGCGGCAAAACAGAATAAAAGTTAATCGAACGTCTCAAAACCAGCCTCATTTCAATCACTTCATTGGCAATTTTACCCTTTAATTCCAGAAAAACTGCTGGGAATTTATCCAGAAAAGGCAACTGTTATATACAGATGTACATCTTCTTATGGTGCTTGTTGCTGTGCTGCATTTTGCAGGTTCAATGGTTAAAATCATTGAAGCAATAGGTTTATCCAGCAAAAAAGAATAATTCGCAAACAAACTCAATGGTTGCTTCGCATGGTCTGCTGGCTTGTAAACTCAAGCAGGCAGGCTTGTGGAATAACGCTCCTTTCACCTAACCATCTACTGATGCCTCGGGTATATTACCCCACCCGAATGTTATCAGGCCTTTCCCTCAATCATTATCCCGACCGCTAATCTGTCAGGCCACAACCACTATATGAAATTGCCTTATTAGCCAATTTATATAAATCATAAAGTATATGAAAAAAGTAGTTCTAAGTTTAATGTTAACGATGATGACTGCTGCCATGCTCAGCGGACAAAACAAAGCAAGTGCAAGTAAAACAATGTCTGTAACCGAAGTAAAAAAAATACTCCATACCCTGGCTTATTACTTCGAGTTAGACGGGATCATTCCCGAGCTCAGGATGAGCAAGCAAATGCAACAACCTGCCATGTATACCAATTATCAAAAACCCATTATTACCCTTGACCATAAGATGTTGGCCATTAGTCAATCGTTTGGTAAAAATGCTGAGGTGGTGCTGGCTTTTGTATTGGGGCACGAAATGGCCCATCATTACCTCAAACATACACCAGGTGATGTGAGCGATCTCAAAACCTACGAAAAGGATGCCGATCGGTGGGGTTGTTTTTATTCACACGTAGCTGGTTACAAAATCACCCCTGAGTTATACGCCAGTTTGTTAGATAAAATCTATGAGGAGTATCACTTGAGCGACAATATTCCTCATTACCCCAAAAAAGATGAACGCAAAAAACTGGGGTTGCAAAAGATTCAGGAGATTCAGGATTTTAACTTGGCTGAAGTATTCAATACGGCCAAGTTTTTATTTGCTCTAGGCAAAACGGATCAATCGATTGCCTGTCTGGAGTTTATCTTTAATAAGCATTTCAAAAGCGCCGAAATTTGCAACAACCTGGCAGTGGCCTACTTAAGGAAAATTACTCAGACTAAGCCTTTGTATCAGCGCATTTTTTTGTTTCCGTTTGAATTTGATGGAAATACCAGCTTACGTTCCAGCAATTCGACTTCGGTGAATCTTCCTCGCTTATACGAAAAGTCGGAGATTTTGCTAAGAAAAGCCATCACCCTCAAAAAAGAATACGCTTCTGCCCATTTGAATTTGGCCTGTTTGCAAATATTGAAGAAAAAGTACGGTTCGGCTATAGAAAACCTGCTTGAACTCAAAAGCAAAGCTGGTAAGCTATCATCGCAAGCCAGTAACTTACTGGCGCTGGCTTATGCTCTCAAAAACGAGTCAGCCAAGGCCGAACAATATTTTAAAATGGCCACTGCCGACAAAAGCAACTACATAGCTCGTTGTAACTATCAAATTTACAACACCTTGGTGAAGTCAAATCCTGAGCTGGACTTTAGTAAAGTAATTGCCAGCCTAAAGTCTTATGAAGTAGCCGACATGATCGCCAGTGTACAGAATAAATGCACTTGCAACGGCAACAAACCTGAAATGCTCAATTTGGCAAAGCAGGTTTTCCCCAATCAAAGTGAACCTTCATTTACCAAAACGGTGATCAATATGCAACCTTATTTTGAGGTAAAATCTGCTACTCAGTTACTACCCTCTGGCTATCGTCTGGTGAAAATAAAGCTTGAAAAAATAAATAATGAGGAAGGGGAAGACCACAAAGAACTGGTCAAATATGACGTGTGTTTTTCGTCGTTGCAAAACCAACCCATCAAAGCACTCAATATTCAATCTGGTGACCCAGTATCCAAGTTACTTTCTTTAGATATAAAACCTTCGCGCTTGCTGGGGAACTTCTATCTCTATGAAAACCAGCATTTAATTGTAGAAACTTGGCAAAATAGTGTCATTGGATGGATGATTTATCGTAAAATTGAGTGAGCATTACATTTGAGTTGATTTTCTGGGTTTATCCGGCCCATTCCCAGCTTAAACCACTGCTTACTATACAAAATGATACTATAAATTAAGTAAAAAGGAATGCACTCTGTATCTGATCCTGTACGAGGGCATTCTGCACCACTTTGAAACATTTAATACGAATGAAAGATCAAGAAATTATCCGTTATTTGAGGGGAGGCAATCGTCTCCAACGCAACCAGGCGACCAAGGCGCTGCTGGAACAAAACTTTGCCAATCTGTGCAAAATTGTTCTGGCTTATTCTGCGTCGTCTGCCGAAACCGAAAGCAATGCCACCGAACTGTTTCGTGACTCCTTTGTAGCTTTGTACCGCACCTTGCAAAATCCCCAATGGAGCCTAAACACGAGCCAGCTAAGCACTTACTTTTATGCCATTGCTCAACGTATTCAATCTAAAAAAACGCAGACCCGTCGTAAATCTTTGTTTAACTTTGGCGAAATATCGCCCAAACACGAACAAAGGGTAAGTCAGGAAGTATATGAAGAAACTCTCTCGAAAAGTGAAAAAGTACAAACTTTACAACATGCCATTGTCAAGCTTGACCCTAAATGCCAGGGATTGATCAAAGAGTATTACTACTCTAATGCCTCCTGGAAGGAGATCGCGGAAGACGAAAAAGCCGCCCCTACCGCTATCCGTCAACGGGCCAACTTATGCATCAAAAAATTAAGAAGTATTTATTCCACGCTAAAAAACCCGAGAAATGATTAATAATTCGAACCGAGAACAACTCATTCAGCAATACCTCCAGGGCGAACTATCGGCAGCAGATACCGAGCAGTTTGAAGCCTTGATGGCCCAAAATACCACTTTGCGAAATGAGGTAAATTTGCAGCGTGAAATTTTGGAAAATATTGGAGATGCGTTGGCCATGCAAGAAATAGAGGGAATTTTTGATGAGGTAGCCTTAGATCAAAAAGCCTTTATCCAACAAACCGCCAAACAAACCTACGCCCGCAATCGCCGCAACAATGGTTGGAAAAACCTCATTGTTTTATTAATTGTAGGAGGTGCTTTGGTTTCGGGGGGAGTTTTTGTAACACAAAAATACCAACGCTCGGAAAAACTGACCGCTGAAAAAGCCTCTACTGCCCAAGCAATGCAGTTGCCAGGTACCACTGTGCAAAACCAAGCAACCTCTGCAGATAAGAAACCTGATGCTTTGGATGAGACTACTCGTTTAGACAAATCATCGTCTCCGCCTATAAAGGAAGAAGCAAAGAAAGCTCTTGACAACAAGGAGATAAAACTACAGGCTCCCTCACCAGTAGCTTTGCCTCCCCTGTCTAAACGCCTGGACTCTTTGCCAGAGCTGAGACTACGCCAAGGTATGGGATTTGGCGGTAAGCTGGAAGCCAAAACACGCTTTCGCTTGGTGTATTTTTATAACCGCTTACCAGAAGCAGCTCAGCTTCAACAGAAGGTGTTTTACCAGTTCCAGGATACATTACGGTTTTATGGGCCAGTAGGCAATGCTCAACAATTGCATCTGCTGTTTAACCCTCAGAAAGGGGACTATGCTTTGGTAACCCCCAAGGATACCCTGCCTTTGCAGTATCGAGAATCCAAAATATTGCCTTTACGCAAGAAAAAATAAGCTCAACTGGAGCATGATTCATAGCATTTCCCAAACGAAGTCAGATTTTTTTAAAAAAATCTGACTTTTTTATTTACTGATTATCAAATACTTACGAAAAACTTTGTATTTTTTTCAAAAAAAAATCCCCAACCACCCTCACACTTTCTTCAATAGCTACACTAACTGGACAAAACAACTTAAAAAACAGATTTTCAACTTTAATAAATATATTGGATATGCTACTCGAAGAAAATACACTCACACTTGAAGCCCCTGTGAATAACGTAAACCCTTACGCTGCCCTTAAAGATATTGATGTAATAGACCCTTTCACTGATGAGGACCGTGAAACATTGGAACTGGTGAGAGAAGTATTGAGAAAAAGAAATGCCATTGACCGTTTTGGTATAACTCTATTACATGATCATTTTGAAGTAAATGATGACGAAATATTACTTGAGACTTGTGACCATGAAACTCGCACCTTAACAATTAGGCCCTATCGTAACGAAGAATTAAAAGAAGCAGATATAGATGAAGATGGTTATGTACAAACTAATTGGCGATTTGATCAGAATGACCCTAAAAACTTGTTATGTATGACATTCTGTTCTCGCACTAACGGTTTCCATATTCCAAAACATGATCCAATAATCTTCAACTAAGTCCTAAAACCCTACCTTTTTTCACTCTAATTTGATCAAAGGTAGGAAAATATTTTCCTTGAAAGGCAACTTTTGATTTCCTTTGTAATACTTTATATTAAGCAGTTTATTGATTAAATTTACTCTTACAGAAAGGACTATTTATTTTCAAACCCTTGTTCCTTCTTTCACCACTATTTGAACTAAATTCATCACTTTGATGTAAGAGTAAGTTAAAATACAAAAGTATTACTGCGGGATTGTCATGGAACATTTAAGAAAGTTTATAAAGTTTTCATCAGTTTTAGTCATTTTAGTATTTATTACTAAAACAACTTATTCTTTTCAAAAATCCCCTAAGGATAGCCTCAAATATTTCAAAGAACAGGCCTCCAAATTCCAAAAAGAGAGAAAATTTCTTGAAGCAAATATTTATCTTCAAAAACAAATATCTTACTATAAAAAACAGAAAAACTTATTAAAATATAATCAAGTTTATCAACAGTTTTTAACAAATCTAATACGTACACAGTCACTAGATTTATTCCAAAAAAAAGCAAAAACCTTCATGCGAAGATTGGAGCTTAATCCTAATGAAAATAGAGAGGTTCTAGCTCGCATATTTAGCCTAACAGGGTATGTAAATCAAATCCAAGGGAATTATAAAAAAGCGATAAAATATAAGAAAAGAGCTTTAGATATTCATTTAATTAGAAAAAATTATAAGGCTGTAGCCAGTTTATATCTCAATTTAAGTAATTACTATGGAGAAATAGGAGCGATAGAAAAATCATTGACATATGCCAATAAATCGCTTTCTGTATTTAAAAGATTGAAAGATACTATTAATATGGCTAACGCCTACAATAGTATATCTATATTAGCAAGCAGTCAGAAAAACTACTCTTTAGCTTTAGACCTAGCCCATAAAAGCCTAAAACTAAAGACATATTTGTACTCTGCAAATCATTATAGTATTGATAATACTTATCAAGTTATAGGTGTTATCTACACCCAAACAAAACAGTTTGATAAAGCTCTAAGCTTTTTTACCAAAAGCTTAAATTACAGAAAACGAAAGTATTCAATAAAACACCCATTGATAGCCAGTACTTACCTTAATATAGCTCGTGTTTATAAAAAACAGAATAAACCAGATTCAGTACTAAAATACTATAATAGTGCTTTATCAATTAGAAGTGCATATAATCAAAAAACTGATTTAGTATATTTATATAACCTAATCGCAAACACACATCAAAACTCCTCACGGGTTAATATCGCTTTAAACAATTACCAAAAAGCTCTTTTCTACAACTCCAAAACACCATCAGATAGCACTAATTTTGAGCAAAATCCAAAAAAATATATCAATGCTCGTTTATACCTCCAATCCCTCAAAGGCAAGGCTTCTGTTCTCCAATCCCTTGGAGATACAAAGTCACTTGCAATTGCCCTTAAAACTTATCAATTGTGCGATGAGGTCATTCAAAAGCTGCGACAACAATATGTGAATTATCAAGATAAATTGACTTTAGCCAATTTGTCGGCTGAAATCTATGAGCAGGCAGTGATGGCTTGCCACCAAATGATTCAAAAACAACCTGCCAAGGAGGCTGAATACACTGGGCTGGCTTTTCTGTTTTCGGAGCGCAACAAAGCCTCTATTTTGCGGGAGGCCTTGCAAGAAGCCAACGCCAAATTTGATTTGCCTGCCAACCTTGTAGAACAAGAACGTGATTTGAAGATTAACCTGGCTTATTACGAAAAACAACTGGCCAGCGCCCAAAATCGCAAAGACAGCGTTAAAACGGTGCGTTTTCAAAACAAGCTTTTTGACCTTAATCGGGAGCGAGAGCAAATGACCCAAATGCTTGAGAAACGTTATCCTCGATATTACCAATTAAAGTATAATACGAAGTTAGCCGATATAGCTACCATTAAGCAGCATTTGCCTGCCCAGGCGCTTTTGGTAGAGTACTTTACCACCAACAAAAAATCATTTGCCTTTGTGGTTTCTAAGACCCAATGCAAAATGGTGGCTTTGCCAGGAGGTAAAAACGTCAAAAAAATTATTCGTAAATATGGGCGTAATATCAAAACCCGTAAGCCTGTAGCTTATTTTGCACCTTCAGCTTATGCCGCTTATCAGCAGTTGATCCAACCAATAGAAACATATTTAAAAGACAAAGAAGAACTAATTGTAGTAGCCGATAATGCTTTGTTGGGCATTCCTTTCGAAGCTTTGATTAGCCAAAAAGCCCCCGCAACGGTAGGTTCATTTGCTGAGCTTCCTTTTTTGATTAAAAAGTATAGTTTTTCTTACCATTATTCGGCCAACCTGATGGTGCAGCCCATGCTTCGTAGTGCTCAGCCCAAGCAAAATTCGTTTTTAGGCTTTGCCCCAGTATTTACCAAAAGTGCCGCCAGTAGCACTCGAGACGACAGCGTAGACCCCAAACCCAAGTCGTTGCCTTACACTGAGAAAGAAATTGATAAGATCATAGCGGTTTTTAAGCAAAACGGGCAAACCAATATCAAAGCGGTATTGCACCAAAACGCTACCGAGGAAGCTTTCAAAAAAGTAGGCCAACAGTTTCGTTTTGTGCATCTGGCTACCCATAGTATTACCAACTCCAAACGCCCCGAACTGGCTTATATTCAGTTTGAACCCACTCCTGAGCACAAAGACAACTTTAACGAAGGTCGTTTGTACGCCAATGAAATTTATGCCTTGCACCTCAACGCCGATTTGGTGGTGCTCAGTAGTTGTGAGTCGGGTTCGGGCAAGATTGAACGAGGTGAGGGTATGATGGGACTCAACCGAGGATTTTTGTACGCTGGAGCCCGCAATGTGATTTATTCGCTTTGGAAGGTAAACGATCGCCCTACCAGTGCATTTATGATTCGTTTTTACCAAAATCTTATCAAGCAAAAGTATTCGTTTCATAAGGCTTTGCAGCAAACCAAGTTGCAATATCTTCAGGAAAACCCTCAAAATCGTCCCCACGATTGGGCGGGTTTCTTGATTATTGGGCAGTTGTAGATAATGTGCACCATTCGAAACATCCTCTGTCCTCCAGAGTCCTAATTAACTGCGTTGAGCTCGTCACAGCCAAGCTATAGACTCGGTTTTTTGTTCAAAATACATCAATGGAAATGATGTGCTCGATTGTCCTGCCGAGGCATCTAGTAGTTGTCTTTCAAGCAGACTCCTCAACAAGCCTAGTATTAGGTATTATTTCAATCAACTAATAACCACAGAACGAAGTTCAAGCTCTGCCAAAGGCTTAATCAATGCTTTATATAAATACATTATCAGTACAAGTAGCTATTCGAATTGATTAGCTATATGCCGAGCTCGCCAGAGACTCGGTTCTTTCTACCGTCAAGATGGAAGCTTCATATAACCGACTATCAGCAGGTTATTCGTAAATAGCGAACCATTTAGTTCAAGTAACACGCTTGCTCATCACTCTAAGCAAAACTTACACTATAAATCGTAGGCAAATGATGATTGAGGGCTTGCCAGCTTTTACCTGCATCTTCTGAAATAAACAGGTTACCAATATTGGTTCCGAAGGCCATCGTATCGTGGTCTTTGGCCAAAGCATGGCGTAGTACAATATCAAAGCAATGAGTTTGGGGTAAACCATCGCGGTAGTCAGTCCAGGTTCTGCCGCCATTATCGGTATAATACACCGCCAAAGCACCATTTACCGCCACGCGTTTATCATCGCTGGTTGCTGGAATTACCCAGGCCTTATTGGGGTTGTATTCATCTATAGCCAGAGCAAAACCATATTTGGTAACTCCGCTGGTGTCGGTTACTTCCATCCAGGTTTGGGCATAATCGGTGGAGCGAAAAATACCACAATGATTTTGCTGCCAAAACACATTGGGTTGATGCTTGCACTGCAATACCATGTGGGGGTCTTGCCCTACTTCTACCCGAGGATTGGGCAAAAAATCGGCCTTCAATCCGTTATTTCTCACCATCCAGTTTTTTCCACCATTCTGAGTCTCAAACACCCCCGCACAGCTAATACCGATAAATACACGATGGCTATCGCGCGGGTCTACCACAATAGAATGAATACCAGGGTGGTTGCGCCCTCCTCCAAACCAATGCTCTATTCGAGATGGGTGATTCCATAAGCTTTCGTTGAGTTCAAAATGTTCGTGATCGGTGCCATGAAAAAGGCCTCCTGGTTCGGTACCAAACCAAATTTCTCCAGGGCGATCCTTATTACCCATTTCCAGGGTCCAAATATATTTGAGCGCAGCAGGTACGCCTGGTTTTATTTCGGTACCTGCCGGGTATTTGGGTGAAGGCACTTCGCGCCAGGTTTCCCCTTTGTCCATAGAATAGTGTACCTTGGGTCCCCAGTGTTTATGAGCCAAACACACCCACCAATGTCCATTACGGGGATCTTCTTTGGCCACTGAGACTGGCATGCCTAAAAAATGCATGGTATCAAATTTCCAACGATGACCCATTTTTTGATATACCGCCAGCCCTTTGCTGGTAGCCACTAGTAAGTTATTTTTTGTTTCGTTTGACATGCAATTAATGATTAATTTTTAATGGTGAGTGGGTAATTTTTATTGCTTCATTGTTTCGCCTTTGGCTGATGGTTCTATTGCTACATTGTTAGTTCCTTCGGCTGCGCTCAGGACAGCGTGTTTCGCGATGCGTCGCTTAAGTAATAATGAATAATTAAATTGTCTTTTTTGCAAATATGAGAATATAGTAATGAATGGTCAATTATGAATGATGAATTGATAAATTATGAATTATTTTCGCTTAAAATACCACCCTAACTCTCCTAAACAAAAGGGAACTTCTCAGACGCGAGAAATCACTGCTTTGCGCTAATTTTTCACTGTTCACTTTTAGTTTTTCACTCAATTTAGCCAAAGCTAGCCTTCCTAAACAGGAGGGAACTTCTCAGAGTCGAAAAATTACCGTATCGCGACACTTTTCACTATTCACTTTTAGTTTTTCACTCAATTGAGCTGCACCTAGCTCTCCTAAACAGGAGGGAACTTCTCAGGCTCGAAAAATTATCGCATCGCGACACTTTTCACTGTTCACTTTTAGTTTTTCACTCAATCACCCTCCCGAAATGGCTTGTAAAATAAAAATTTCGTCGTTGTCTTTTACCTCATCTTGCAAGGTTTCTTTATCCTTGATGAGTTCTTCCCCAATAAAAATATTTACGTGTTGGCGTAGTTTCCCTTGTTCATCCACCAAATAATCTTTGAGCCCAGGATGTTGTTGATTCAACGCTTCTACCACTTCTGCTACTTTTTGCCCTTGTACTTCTACATGATCTTTTAGGTCGGGATAAAACCTCCTGAGTAAATTGGTGAATTTGACTTTTGCCATTCTTTAAAAAAACATTTAAGTTAGAGTATGTTTAAAAATTAGTTTTCTATCACTGATTTTCAAATTAAGCTCTGAAGATAAAATTTAAACAGAGAAGTCATCTCGACTTTTAATAATGAACTACAAACAGCTCATTTTGCCCCTAACTTTGAGATTTTTTAGCTAAAGCAGAGCTCGTCGCAGCAAAGCTGCAGACTCGGTTATCCCCGTAGCGCTGCTATGACTCAAAAAAATCTCTTCGTTATCGAACAAAAGCAGCTTTTTTTAACAAAAAAAAAAGTCGAGACGACTTCAGACTCTTAAATAAGCAATATAAAGCTTGTAATAAAAATTATAAACATTTCCACTTCATAACTTTTAAGATTACGCACATGTTTCAGATTGACCAAATAAGAGCCTCTTTTCCTTTGATTCATCGTGGTAGCCAGCAACCTATCCCTTTAGCTTATTTGGACAACGCAGCCACCACTCAAAAGCCTCAGGAAGTAATCCAGCGAGTACAAACCTATTATGAAAACGAAAATGCCAACATTCATCGAGGAATTTATGACTTGGCCCGCCAAGCCACTGATGACTACGAAGCAGCCCGGGTTAAGGTGCAAAACTTACTCAATGCATCTAAAACTCAAGAAATAATCTTTACCCGAGGTACTACCGAAAGCATCAACCTGGTAGCGCAATGTTTTTTAGCCCCTATGCTGAAACCTGGCGATGAAGTGGTCATCACTGCTATGGAACATCACTCAAACCTAGTACCTTGGCAAGTGTTGTGCAAAAAACATCAGGCTCATCTTAAGATTATCCCCATTAATGATGCAGGTGAGGTCATGATGGAAGACTATCGGGCCTTGTTGAATGATAAAACCCGCATGGTAGCTTTGGTACACATTTCCAATTCACTGGGCACGATCAATCCAATTGCTGAAATGACCCAGTTGGCCAAGCAAAAAGGTATACCAGTCTTGATAGATGGGGCACAAAGTGTTTCTCACATGGAAATAGATGTACAAGCGTTGGATTGTGATTTTTTTGCTTTTTCGGGCCACAAAATGTATGCACCTACGGGCATTGGGGTATTGTATGGCAAAACGGCTCGTTTAAATGCTATGGAGCCTTACCAATACGGAGGAGAAATGATTAGAACGGTGAGCTATGAGGACAGTACTTTCAATGCATTGCCTCACAAGTTTGAAGCCGGTACTCCTAATATTGCAGGGGCAATAGGGCTAGGCACAGCAATTGATTTTATTCAAAAGGTGGGACTTCACAATATTCACCAACATATGGATGATTTGCTACAATATGCTACCGAAACACTGCAGGCAATTGAAGGCATACGATTAATCGGCACTGCCCAACAAAAAACCAGTATTGTGTCTTTTTTGCTGGATGATGTACATCCTCACGACATGGGCACCATTTTAAACGAATCAGGTGTAGCCATTCGAGCGGGGCATCATTGTACCATGCCCTTGATGCGTCATTTTGAAATTCCAGGCACCACAAGAGCCTCTTTTGCCATGTACAATACCAAGGCTGAAATAGATCAATTGGCGGAGGCATTAAAAAAAGTACAGGCTATTTTTTAACCTGTACTCATTTAGTTTGTTGTTTAATATCATTAAGCAAACAAACGAGCAATCATTTTGGTCGCATTGTTTTGCTTTTCTCCATCTAGCAATGCCTTAAACTGGGCCTGTTCTTCTTCATTCATAGCTGATAAAAATGCATAATCATCGGTATTGATAGCTTTTTCGGCCATTTGCCAACTTGGAAAGTGCCTTTCGGTAATTGGTCTGTTCGATACCATCAAAGCACGAGCGTGGCGATCATCGAGTTTTATTTTTTCATACAGTGCTAAAATTTGATCTTGTTCTCCTTCCAACACTTGTAAAAATTTCTCCTTAGAATAAATCAATACTCCGGTAATATCTTGTTTGCCATTAAACTGGCGCGCTTCTTCCAGGATTTTCTGGACATCGTTATCGGTGCAAGCGGCACTTCTAAAACTGAGGTATACTAATTCTGATAACATTGGTATGATGGTTTAGTTGGTGAATATTTGATTTGGTTGGGTGTTTTTAATCTAGTTTTCGAATAAAACCAGTGAACATCTGCTGGTCATCCAGTTTAAACTCTGACACAGAAATATGTGCATCAAATACAGTCCCGTCTTTGTGTTGGGCTTCTACTTTACGTCCTATGCCAATAATTTTCTTTTCGCCAGTATTCAGGTAATTTGCCAGGTAGCCATCATGCGCTGACGCATAATTATCTGGCATTAGTACTTTCACATTTTGCCCTATTATTTCTTCTGGCTGATAGCCAAAGATATCGCTCACTGCAGGATTTATGGTAGCAACAATCCCTCTTGCATCCATTGTAATAATCACATCTATTGCAGTGGTGAGCACCGCATCTATTTGTCGCTTACTCTTATCAACAACTGCTACTTGTTTTTGTAATTCTTCTTGAGTAGATGTCAACTCTTCCATATTTTGGCGAAGCTCCTCTTCTACCGCCTTGAGTTCTTCCAGGTTTTGGGCATTACTCATTTCCAGCTTTTTCCGTTCGGTAATGTCAGAAGCAAATTTCACAATTTTGTAAGGCTTGCCATCCAACCCAATGATAGGGTTATAATTCCCATTAATCCATACCGTATTGCCGTCTTTAGCTACCCGTTCAAAATCTCCTTCTATTGGGTTCCCGTTACGTAATTGATGCCAGAACTGCTGATATTCGATACTTTGGGCATCTGCTGCTTTTACAAAGATTTGATGGTGTTTCCCTATCACCTCTTCGGAGGTGTAACCCACAACTGCTAAAAAGTTGTCGTTTACCTCTAAAATATTGCCCTGCAAATCGAACTCAATGACTGCATTTGCCCTGTTAATCGCATTTAGTTGGTTGCCAATGTCGGTTCGTAGTCTTTTTTCTTCGGTTACATCCAGGGCCAATTTGATTACTTTTGCAATAACCCCACTCGCGTCTTTAACGGGGGTATAAGTAGCCCGTAACCAAACTTCTTTGCCATTATTACCAAAGCGCTTAAATTCGGAATCGATGCTTTCTCCATTGCGTAATTTTTGCCAAAACTGGGCATACTCTTGAGATTGGGCGTAGGCAGTATCTACAAACATTCGGTGGTGTTGCCCTGCTACTTCTTCGGAGGTATAGCCCATCAAGTCTAAAAATAACTGATTGGCTTTCAATATTTTACCTTCTGGATTAAACTCTATCTTACAAATGGTGTGGTTAATAGCCGACAGATTGCTCGTTAGTTCTTCTTCTTTTTGTTGGATTTTGTCCTGAGTAGCAATCAACTCTTCCATATTTTGGCGAAGCTCCTCCTCTACTGTTTTTACTTCTTCCAGGTTTTGGGCATTTTCAGCTTCCAATTGCTTCCGGTTTGTAATATCCAACGCATACTTCACAATCTTGTAGGGTTTATTATCCAGCCCCATAATAGGGTTGTAGCTTCCTTTGATCCATATTTCTCGTTGGTCTTTAGTCAACCTAGTAAATTCGCCCTCTACAAATTGTCCATTGCGTAATTGATTCCAAAACTGCTGATACTCTATACTTTTGGCATAATTCGCATCTACAAATAATTGATGGTGCTTGCCTACTACTTCGTCTTGAGTATACCCTATGATATCCAAAAAGTTATTATTGGCTTCTAAAATATTGCCCTCCAGATCAAACTCTACAACTGCATTGGAGCGCTCAATCGCCATGAGTTGGTTGCTAAAGTCTTGATGCAGTAGCTTCTCATCGGTTACGTCCATGGCTAGCTTCAAAATCTTAAGCACTTCTCCATAGCTATCTTTCACGGGAGTATAGGTCGCTCGTAGCCATATTTCCTTGCCATTATTCGCTACTCGC
Source organism: marine bacterium AO1-C (assembly GCA_001890965.1). Taxonomy (GTDB): domain Bacteria; phylum Bacteroidota; class Bacteroidia; order Cytophagales; family Microscillaceae; genus Microscilla. Next base: position 156,310 of record MLAY01000001.1, read on the forward strand.
TTAAACTCCGAACTCACACTTTTACCCTGCTGTAAATCTTTCCAAAAAGAAATGTATTCTGAAGATTGGGCGTATTCGGGGGTAACAAATAGCCTATGGTGTTTTCCTGTGATTTCCTCAGCGGTGTAGCCCATCAAGTCCAAAAACAATTGGTTGGCTCGTAGAATGATGCCTTCCGGGCTAAATTCTATGCTACTAATTGTATAATCAATCGCCAATAGATTACTGGATAGCTCCAGCTCTTTTTTAGTCATTTTTTCCTGAGTGGCCACCAGCTCTTCCATATTTTGGCGAATTTCTTCTTCTACCGCCTTGAGTTCTTCCAGTTGTTCGGCATTCTCAAATTCTAAAACTTTTTGACTGGTAATGTCCAGCGCATACTTCATTACTTTATACACCTTTCCACTTTCGTCTACTATGGGGTTGTAGCTCCCCTTGATCCAAAGGCGCTTTCCTTCCTTATTCACCCGTTCAAACTCCCCCTCAATAAACTTCCCTTGTTTCAACTGCTCCCAAAACTCCTTATATTCGTCTGATTCTGCATATTTTGGTTTCACAAACTGTCGGTGATGCTTACCCTTTATCTCTTCTGTAGTGTATCCAGTTAATTCCAGAAACAGTGAATTAGCCTTTTGCACAATCCCATGTACATCCATTTCTACAACTGCATTTGATTTGCTAATTGCCAGCATTTGATTGTCTAAATCTTGCCTCAACTCTCTTTCTTGAGTAATGTCTACAGCCAGCATCATAATCTTGAAGGGCGTACCATCCATTCCTTTCACTGGGGTGTAGGAGGCTCTTAGCCATATTTTTTTACCACCATTGCCAATGCGTAAATATTCTCCACTTTGAGTACTGCCCAAGGTCAAATTTTTCCAAAAATCTTGGTATTCAGGAGAATTGGCATTTTCTTCTTCCAAAAACATCCGGTGATGTTTTCCCACCAAATGGTCCATTTGGTAATCCATTAATTCTAAGAAGAGCGGGTTGGCATGCATGATTCTACCTTTCAGGTCAAACTCTACCGTGCCCATCGTTTGGTTAATCGCATTGATATTACTGGAAAGCTCTTTTTCCTTACGATGCATCTTTTCCTGGGTAGCATGGAGTTCTTCCATGTTCTGCCTCAGTTCTTCTTCCTGGGTACGAAGCTCCTTCTCGAGTTCTTTAGAGTCTTCCAGCAGCTTGCGGGTTTTTATGTTATTTTGGATGCTATTGAGCATTGAGGCAATATTTTGGCTCAATCTCTCCAATAAATCCAGGTATTTTTGCTCAATATTTTGCAGATACAGTAGTTCTACAGCTCCGTAAGATTCTTGATTGAACATTAGGGGAATCACCACCACACAATTGCCACTAAGCTGCCCCATAGAAGCCTCTAGCACCATGTTGTGTTGAGGAATATTGTCCAATACAATAATTTCTTTTCCTTTGATGGCTTGTCCTACCAAGCCTTCGCCTATATGAAATTCACTTTTGGGGAGGGTTTCTACTGTGCAGGCGTATCCTGCTACTGCCTGTACCAAATTCAGTTCTGAATTGAGGCTGAAAAAAGTACCACGTAGTGCTTGGGTGAGTTTAGCCAAATGAAAAATAACTGCATCGGCAAAAGTGGACAATGATTGGTCATAGTTGCTTCTCAATACATCATCAAACTTGGTAAGGTTAGAGTCAACCCAAAGGCGCTCTTTCATCTGCATAGATTCGGCCTCTAATTGCTCTACCAATTGTTTATAATGCTCGAGATCAGCCATAGATACCTCTTGGTCGGTATGCTGTCCGTTATCCATAGTAAGTTTTAATTAAAAGGTTGAATAACTTAAAGTTAAGTTCGTATTCTTAAGTCTTATAGCAATTAACTTGGCTTTTTGGCGTGATTTTGTCACTGGTCTAGAAGAAATTGTAAAGGATATTAATTTTATGTTATAAAAGATTGCCAAGATTGTTCTTGAAAATCATTTCAATTTCCTGCTTTAATTTAGATAAAATTGGCGAAACTTGGAATAACTCGCGTTATTTTGTTGTAAGTGTTTTTGGAGGATAGTTTGCACCCTTTTACGAATTTTTGCAATATTTTGTTTTGCCAATCCCCCATTCATAAACTCAAATGCCCCATTCGTGAACTCAACTAGTAAAACCTAGCCAATATGGCCTATTTTTGGCGGCAATAAATTTATTCAACTATCAACATCGGCACTTGCTGCATTGATCCAAAAATGAGTGCCATACACCCTATTGAACTAATGATGCATAGATTTTGGCTTTTCCTTATCTTGTTGTTTGGCATACCATACACCCTGGCAGCTCAACAACAAACTGCAATGATCAACATTAATGCACCTATTAATGGAAAAACAGTAAGTTTTACCGAGTTTTTGGAAGCACTGGAAAAAGCCAATGAGTTGGTACCCAACGATGGTAAACTCTATGATTATATTATAAAGGACGTAAAGGTGCGTTTTATCCAAAAAATTGATAAAGCAGGGATGGATGAGCGTTTCTTTAACAATGGCCCTGAAATCGTGATTCGCCCCGACTTGCGCATCTCCAACGTAGATTGGGATCCTCAGTTTTGGTTGGTTCCCCGTAATATTACTTTTGCAGGCAATGTGTACTTTACCGATACCAAAGGTATGAAGGCTTTGTTTACAGAGTGTAGATTCAAAAAAGCTTTTGCGGTGTTGAGCAATAGTGGGGAATTTATAGATTTTAAAAAATGCACCTTTGAAGGTGGCTTTCGAATGCAGCGCAGTACTTTGATTGATTACTTAAAATTTGATAGCTGTCGTTTTAATATTGCCGAAAAGGTAGATTATAAAACCTTGAACCTTGGATTGGAACCCCGGATTTTGTTCATTGACAATAAGGCCAATAACTTGGACATGACTGTGCAATATTGCTCTTTTGATGTACACCCTAAAAACCGTCCCAATCCTCAATATTTCATTTCGCTGCAAAACTCTACTTTTAGTAATCTGAAATTTATCAAAAGTGATATCAAAGCCTCACTCGATTTACAAAACTCGTCTATCAGCAATAACTTTCAATTGCACAATACCAATGTACACGATAATATTTTACTGTTTGGTCTGAATATCAATCCTTTGGGCACACGCATGGAGTGGAATTTGGTTGAAAAAAAGATTGCTTATTACGATGTTCAGCAAAAGAAACTTTATAGCATTAATAATCTCAAGAAGATTCCGCTAAACATTTTCAATGATTTATTTAGTAGTTATGCCATTGTTTATTCGGCCTTCAAATCTCAAGGCAATCGGTACAGTACCAACCAATGCTATATAGAGTGGAAAAACGTAGAAACGCAATACCTCAAAAAACTGTACGAAAAAGATCGATCGGCAGAGACTTACTTTACTTATTGGATGAATGTGTTTTTGAGGATTTTTTGTGATTATGGCACCAATCCGCTCAAATCGCTCTACATGTCGTTTTATGTACTCTTGGTATTTGCTTTGATCTACTTTTTTCTACCTCACAACTTTGGCTACTCCCGCAGCAACTTTTACGAAAACCTACAGGTATTTGGAAACTATCTTCGACACCCAGAAGAGTTTTTCAATAAAATGAAGCAAAAACAACAAGACATTAGCGATCGTCATTTGAAAGTGAGGAGTTTTTTGGACAACAGTAAGCAAAACAAAGCCCCATTTTACTTTTTCCTGATTGCGCTCCCCGATAATGTACTATACCGAGCCAGCAAATTTTCTAATCGTCTGGTGATTGGGTATACCAAGATTGTACACCGCTTGAAACATTCTGGCAAGAGCTTTTTTGGGTTCTTATCCAATATTCTATTTTTCTTTTTGATTTTGGCCATCGTTGTAGAAAATCTGGTCATGCGGGCGCTGGATTCTACCGCACTTAGCATCAATATTTTTACTACCCTTGGTTTTGGCAATACCGACGCCAAGGGTTTGCCTATGTACCTTACAGTATTAGAAGGGTTTATTGGGTGGTTTTTACTAAGCTTTTTTAGTTTATCACTTATCAGTCAGTTGATTGACTAAATTCAATCAGGATTTACTCCGCGAAGTCAGGCTTGGGTTGCTTTACTAGAATTTTTACCTTAAAATTAGGTTTCTAAAGCATTCTAAGCCTCAATAAGATGACAAACCATAAGAATCAAAATATTCTTGAACCCGGAAGTTTTTTTGTATTTCGTACCCCGTTATTAGCCCGTACCCAACTCTATTTTCTGGCAAACAAAGAATACTCACAACTCCAGGTAGCCTATCGAGAATTATTAAAGCAATACGAAAACCCAGACCTACAACAAGCACTTTATTTGGCTTCGCCAGATTTGTTTCTTCAACTCGATCGTTGGAAAAAACTTATCGATACCGAAAACCCTCCCAAGAAAATACGCAAGGAATGCAATGAATTAAGTCGTAAATTTTTAATGTTTTTATTACGAGCAGCTCATCGTTGTACACCTTTTGGTACTTTTGCGGCGGTTACAGTAGGAGATTTTAAACTTCAGCGTGAAAGCAATTTAAATCTATCTCAGCTTTCGCCACTGATCAAATCTTCTCGTTTAGATATGGTCTACCTGCTTCGCCTACGCTCAATTTTGGAAGCAGATCAAACAATAAAAAACCAACTCCGTTTTTTCCCCAACAATACTCTCTACAAAAACGGGGATGACATGCTTTGTTCTTATTTCGATGAAAAAGAACTTCAGCATGTAGCCAGTTCCAAAAGTTTCAATGAAGCTGCCTGGGAGCTGTTTACTGCTTGTCGCGAAGCGGATGGCATGACCATTGACCAAATGATCGATTTTGTGATTGATCCCGAACTTACCCGAGAAGATTGCCTGGAGTTTATAAATTATCTTATAGATCACCAATTGTTGATTTCGGAGTTGTATCCACATCTAAACGGGGATGAGTATTTGGAACAAATTCATCAAAAAATCACGCAACTCAATCAACCCACCCACCACTTAGCATTTATTGAAGCAATACGCACCCGCCTCCAGGCCATTGATGAAGCACACCAGGCACAAGAAGGTTTAGCCAAGTATCAGGAATTACTGCATTTTTTAACCGAGAGTGAAGAAGCAGCTCAATTGGAGTTAAAAAACGACCAAACTAAAGAAAAAGAGTTGGTTCAAGTAGATGCCTTTAAGGCCTTGGATGGCCAAGAATTGAGTAAAACTGTGGCTCGTGATATTGTGCGTAAAATAGACCTTTTGTATCAGCTACCTAGCCCCAAACAATCTCCTCATAGAGATTTAGAAACCTTCAAAGAGGCCTTCTTTAAACGCTTCGAATATGAAGCGGTGCCTCTTTTACAAGTAATGGATGAAGTGGTGGGTTTAGGATACCCCTATGGCAAGCGAGTGGCAGCACTTACCCCAAACTTAAAAGCACTTAAAGTAGTGTTTAACGAAGAAATACCACTTAAAAACGCCGCCTCAACTCAAGAAACTAATATAGTGGATGAATGGCTTCATCAAAAATACCAGGAAGCATTGCGAAACGGGCAATCCCAGATTGACTTAACCTTGGAAGATATCAAGCAGCTCAAGCAAAATGCTCGCAGCTCTGACGAAAAAATGCCTCCTGCAATGTTAACAATGGGTAAATTATTATTCCAAAGTAGTGAGGATTTGATACATGATCCTAAAAATGGAAACCCAAGGAATTTTTATTTTCATTTATACCATGCCAATGGGCCTACCATAGGCAACTTATTTGGGCGATTTTGCTATGGCAGTTCCTCATTACACGAAAAACTCAAAGATGCCCTTGCCACCGTGGAGGCTGACTCTGAGCAAGTTGTTTATGCAGAAATAGATCACTTACCAGGTCAACGAGTGGGTAATGTAATTTTACGTCCCCAGCTTCGCGACTATACCATTACTTTGGGAGGCCCTCAGACCAATAATCCTTATCAGATTCCAGTAGCAGACCTTTGGTTAAAACTAACCAATGATCGTGAACTTGTACTGTTTTCTAAAAGGCTTGGTAAAACAGTAATTCCACGAATGAGCAATGCACACAACTTTTCCCACAATGCGCACCCTTTGTATAAGTTTTTGTGTGATTTACAGTATCAACACTCTTATAAACGTATTCCCGCTTTTTTCAATAACCGCCAATGGCAAGCCACGCCCTATCTTCCGCGTTTGGTATATGATAATATCATTATCTCTCCACAAACCTGGAAAATTAATAAAAAGGAATTAGAAGAATTTGGCTTCAAAAGAAATGAGGATTTTGGACAGACTAAGTGGCAAGTCAAAATTCAAAAGTTACAAACCCAATTAAAATTATCTGATGAAGTGCTTCTGGTAGAAGGAGATAACAAACTTTATCTAAACCTTAGTAACCCCTTATGCCTGGATACATTGCTACAAAAGGCTTTCAAAAACACCCAAGTCGTGCTAGAAGAAGTTGTAGAACAAGTGTTTCCAAGTCAGGCATATAGCAATGAAATAATTTTTCCCATTATAAACACCCAACCTGACAATAAGTCTTCAGAAGAAGTTGTTCAATTATCCAAGATTGATTCTCTGGTACAAAAAAACTTTGCTTTTGGTAGTGAATGGCTATACTATAAAATCTATTTAGGTAATCTTGGAGCAGATCGTCTCATTATTCAACACTTGTACCCCTTGAGCCAACAACTCAAAAATCAAGGACTTATTAAAGATTGGTTTTTTATCCGCTACACCGATGGAGAGTTTGGTACTCATTTGCGTTGGCGCCTTAAACTCACCCACCTGAATAATTTTGGAGAAGTAGTCCAGTTATTTACCCAAGCATTACTCAATCTAACCAACCAGAAACTAATAACCCACGCACAACCAGATACTTACCAACGAGAAATGGGTCGTTATCTGCCACATAATATAGACACGAGTGAAACACTCTTTGGGCTGGATAGTTGGTTTGTATGCCACGCTTTGTATTTCCTGGCTATAGATCAGCAATCAACCCTGTCTACTGAACGTCTTCAGCTCGTGTTGGCTCTTCAAAGGATTCAGGCATTGTTCCAAGGATTTGAACTATCGTCAGAAACTATTCAAAAGATTGTGCAGCGAGGGCAGGCCAATTTTAGCAAAGAGTTTGGATTTGATAAACACCCCAAAAACAAATTGCTAAAAAATTCTATCACCAAAGATTATCTGGAGCAGTTGATCAAACCCGCCTTGTTTCAAGATACTATCCAAGGCGTTAGTCCTGATTTTCAAACATTTATGAATCAGTTTACTGAGGCTCAAAAGCCTATTTTACGTCAGGTAAAGGAGAATCTACTTCAAAACGGGGGAAATGAAACACAAATCATCTCTTTAACAAGTAGCTACATTCACATGTTTGTCAATCGCTTCTTCTCTACCACTCAGCGCTTCCAAGAGATGTGGCTCTATCAGGCTCTATTGATGGCCTACAACAATAAACAATCATAACGTATAATCATCCGTTGAAAGATTCATTTGATAGTTCATTTCCTATAAAAAACGATCGTTTTGGTATAAATCTACTATAGAGGATGGGTGCTTCTCCCTATATTTATGTCAATAATTACAAAAGTGATAATTTAATAAACGCTTAAAACCCATTGTAATTATGATCAATAAAGGAATCTTTTTAACACTCGTTGTATGTTTTTGGATATTGGGTACTTATGCCCAGTATGTACCTAATAAAACTGGGAAAAATAAAAAAATAAGTAGCATCAAAGTGGCAGCTTACCAACAAGATACCATTACCCAACCTATCATGTATTGTGATACACTCATTATGGGGACTTCTTCTGCATTGGTGCTTGCTCCTTATGTCAAGTCATTTACTCTATATGCTAAGTATTGCAAGTTTGGCAAGGATTGTCGCATATCAGGCAATGGTATCAATGGTAAAAACAAGATATCTGTTCCTGACAAAGGAGAATGGGGGCAAAATGCAGCCAAACTAAATTTATACCTAAATATTTATTCTTTAGAGCACCTCATTGTGGAAGCCAATGGCGGCAATGGTGCCGATGGCAAAGTGCCAGGTATATACGGCGCTGGGGGTGATATTAATTTATCATATTATGCCCCGTTTGTATTGAATGTAAGCAAAAAATATCGCAAAAGAAGGAGAAAGCCAACCATTTATGTGAAAGCTAAAACGGGTTATATGAACGCCCGAAAGCTGCAAAAAATCATCCAAAGGGCTAATAATGAAAAAGCCAATGCAAACAACCCTACACTAAACCCTGCCAATTCGGTAGCAAAAACCAACACTGCGGTCACTTCTCTCAATCAGACTAGTCAATTATATGGTTATAATCCTAATACTCATCAATACAATCAATTGAAAAAGCTAGCCAAGACTGCAGAAAAAGAAAAAACCAAACGAAAGAAAGGGAAGATTTTCCTTACTCGAACACAAAAACCGATTTTACCCGAAGATATCAATAAATAGTATCAAACAACATCCAATAAGATTTCAACAAACGACTATATAATTTAACTCTATGAACACAACACTACCTATTCTACTAACCCTAAACATAGTTTTTTGGAGTGCGACAAGTCAAGCGCAGTATGTACCTCAGACCAAGCGCCAAACCGAAGCAACAAATACGGCAAGACTACAATCTATTCACATTCAGGAGAAACAGGAATTGGTCATTTCTACACCAGTAGTTTTCTGCGATTCACTCCTGATGGAAGATGAGGCAACTCTAAAAGCTGCAGCTTCGCTTAAATCGCTTACCATATATGCTCAATATTGTAAAATTGGCACCCATTGCATCATTTCTACCCGAGGTCGTAATGGAGCTCAAAATGTTCAGGTTCCAGTACAAGGAGAATCAGGGGCAAAAGCTGCTGATGTAAATCTCCATCTAAATATTTATGCTTTGGGTAGTCTTACTATTGATGCTAATGGAGGAAATGGCGGCAATGGTGAAATTCCTGGATTATACGGTTCTGGCGGTCATGTAAATATTGTGTACTATGCCCCCTTTGTAGTAAACATTAGCAAAAGAAAACGAAGAAAGCGAAAGAAGGCAGTGATTGTGGTACGTAACAAAAAAGGGCGCATGAATTTGTCTAAACTGCGAAAACTACGTGACCAGGAAGAAAGCAACCAACTTGATGGCAATTCTCAGTTAATGCGTATCAAGAGAACCGTAGATCCCAAGACCAAGAAAACGACGATTTCCACTCGTCATAACGATAATTCAATCCGGGCAATAGCACCTCCTAAAAATTTTGGAAAAAACGGAACACTGGTAAGTGCCACCGAAAAAGAAAGAATTAAGAAAAAAGACGGTAAGCTCTCTTTCAAAAGATTGAAAGATCCGATACGCTCTGGAGCAATCAAATTTTAAGAAAATCATAATCTAAAACATATATAACTACCACATTAATTCATGACTACAAAACAGCTAATAACCTTGGCTTTGATTATAAGCCTGGGAATGGGTGTACAGGATATCTATGCCCAATTTGTACCTAAAAACCAAAGGAAAAGCCAGGTAAAACTGCAGACCATTAAGATAGCAAAAAGGGCTCAAGCTACTGTAAAACAACCTGTGCTATACTGTGACACCCTTATTATGGAAGATGGAGCAACCCTAAAAGTGCCATATACTCTGAAATCCTTTACTCTATATGCCAAGTATTGCAAGGTGGGGAATAATTGTACCATTACAAGTAGAGGAAAGAGTATCGAGAGTTTAGACATTTTCAGAGAACTAGGCAAAGCAGGAAGTAATGCTGCCCATATAAACCTTTACTTGAACATTTATAAAATAGGGCACCTTACGATAGATGCTACTGGGGGAAATGGTGAAAAAGGAAGACTGCCAGGTATTTATGGGGCAGGAGGCAATGTCAATCTCAATTATTATTCGCCTGTAATCATAAAAATAAAAAAACACCGCAGAGCTACCAGGTCATTTTCTGATAAAATAGTGAAGAGAAGAAAACATAACCACCCAACCATCATTGTAAAAAATAAAGTTGGATGGATGGATTCTCGCAGGTTTAACGCACACCTTCACTCCATTTCTCAGGTAAAAACAATGAATAACTTTAGGTCAGAGGCACCAAATCTCATAGCAGACCCTGTGCTTGCCAATTCAGGGCAAGTTCGTAATACAAACGACCCTATGCTTAACAATTCAGCACGGTTAGAAGAACGAAAAAGGCGTAAGCGTAAAGATGGTGACTTGAAAATCAATCGCCGAGGAGCGTTTATTTCACCAGCAGATGTCAAAATACAATAGCAGACTCAAGCTAAAAGTAATCTAATTTTTACCAACAAGGCATTTTAAATTATAACACTATGGACATTAAATTAATTACGGCTATCATTACATTCATTACTTGTGGGTTAGCCAACACGTACGCGCAATATATACCCAAAAGTTATCGAAAAAGTAACACCAAGCTTCATACAATTAAAATAAAAAAAGGAGATGAAGTGCTGGTAAAACGCTCATCACTATTCTGTGACACCTTGATCATGGAAGATGAATCTACATTAAAGATACCTTATCAGGCCAAGTCTTTCACACTATATGCTAAGTATTGCAAAATCGGAAAACAATGTATGATCTCTAGCCGAGGGAAAGATGGTAAAAAACAACAACTCCCTACAAACCTGGGTGAACCTGGAAGCAACGCAGCGCATATAAATCTATACCTAAACATTCAAGAATTAGGATACCTTACTGTAGATGCTACTGGCGGAAATGGAGGAAGCGGCAGATTGCCAGGAATTTATGGAGCTGGTGGTCATGTAAATCTTCATTATTATTCTCCCTTAATACTAAAGGTTAAGAAACACCGTAGGCCTACCAGATCATTCCGTGACAATACTGTGAGGAAGCCCCCAAAAGGACAACCCACAATTACTATAAAAAACAAAGTAGGATGGATGAACTCAAGACGTTTTGACACATACCTGAGGCCTCCCTCCTATACCCCAAGCCATAATGGGCCTATCCTACCAGTAATTCGAACAGACCCTATGCTCACCAATTCGGCCCGAGTAGCAGAACAAAAAAGGCGTCAGCGTAAGGATGGTAACTTAAAAATTAACCGTCAGGCAGCATTTATTTCACCAGCAGATGTCAAAATACAATAGTGTCTAACTATAAAACCACAATTTATTTTTAACCAACAATATAATAGCTAAACCAAGAACCATGTACACAATATCAAAAATCACCTTTATTGTATTACTACTCACTTTGTGGGTAAAGAGTAGTTACGCACAATATATACCCCAAAGCCACAGAAAAAGCAACATAAAGCTACATACCATTAAGATAAAAAAGGGACAACAGATAACTGCAGCACGACCAGTACTGTTTTGTGATACGCTTATTATGGAAGACGAATCCACCTTGAGAGTACCACATACTATCAAGTCGTTTACCTTGTATGCCCTGTATTGTAAAATTGGAAAACGGTGCACAATTGCTGCTCGTGGAAAAGATGGCAAAGTGGGAGTGATTGGCAAGTATAAAAACTTAGAAATAAACTCTACTAAAATTGCTGAAGCAGGTACTAATGCTCCTCACCTTAATCTCTACCTCAATATTTATGCATTGGGCAATTTAGTCGTGGATGCTACAGGTGGAAAAGGAGCTCCTGCTCAAATATCTGCTACTCCAGAATTGAGTAATTTATCCTCTGCGGCTCGCCTATCTAGTAATGCCTGGACAAAAATTCCTGGAATATATGGTTCAGGGGGTAATGTAAACCTCCATTATCACTCTCCTATAGTAATCAATATCAAAAAAAAGAATTTGAAAAATCAACATAAAAGAAGGCGAAAGAAAGCCAGCAAAAAACCTGAAATCGTCATCGGAAATACCGTGGGGAACATGGATACAAGAGCTGCAAACAACTATTTTAGAACATCAAATTATAATCCCAATATCTCAAGGGAGCGTCCCAGAGGTGGTATTTTTTTAAGTGGCTTTATTGCACGTGAAACGAAGAAACGTAAAAATGGCCAATTCAAGTTTACACGCAAAGGCACTGTCATAAAGCCAGAAGAGGCTAAAATTAAATAACAAACATAATTCTTTAATTCTTAATCACTTGTCAGGCATCGCATTACAAAGGTTTATAACCATGCATCACAAATATTTCGCATTTACGATAATCACATTTTTATGGACACTCCCTATCATTGCTCAATATGTACCCCAAAGCCACAGAAAAAGCAACATAAAGCTACATACCATTAAGATAAAAAAGGGACAACAGATAACTGCAGCACGACCAGTACTCTTTTGCGACACCCTTATTATGGCAGACGAATCCACCTTGAGAGTGCCACATACTTTTAAATCTTTTACCTTATATGCCCAATATTGTAAAATTGGAAAACATTGTCTGATTTTTAGCCGAGGAAAAAACGGAAAAGAGGATGTTTGGGAAAATAATATGGGAGAAGCAGGCACAAATGCTCCTCACCTTAACCTGTACCTCAATATTTATGCATTGGGCAATTTAGTCGTAGACGCTACAGGTGGAAATGGAGCCCCTGCTCCCGGCAGATTTAAAATTCCTGGAGTATATGGATCGGGAGGTAATGTAAATCTATCTTATTACTCCCCTATAGTAATCAATGTAAATAAAGTGAACTTGAAAAACCTTCGTAAAAGAAGGCGAAGAAAAGCCAGTAGAAACCCCGAAATTATGATTGGAAATACCGTGGGAAAAATGTCTAGAAGAATGCCAAGGGCCTATTATTATATTTCAGATAATGATCCACGTACTCTTGTAAGGAAAAACGATTTGGGGATTCATGAAGAGTCACTCCTGCTAAGAGAAAAAAATAAACATAAAAACGGCCAACTCAAGTTTACCCGTAAAGATTCCATTATTCTACCCGAAGAAGTTAAAATTAAATAACTGAAATAATTCTTAATCACTTTTCAAACATCACACTAGTCAAGACTCAAAACATATGGACAATAAATATCTCGTATTTACAATCATTACTTGTTTATGGACACTCCCTCTCGTTGCTCAGTATGTGCCCCAAAGCCACAGAAAAAGCGACACAAAACTACATACCATCAAAATAAAAAAGGGACAACAAATAACCGCGACACGACCTGTACTCTTTTGTGATACGCTTATTATGGAAGATGAATCCACCCTGAAGGTGCCACATACTTTTAAATCTTTTACATTATATGCCCAGTATTGCAAAATTGGAAAGCGTTGCGTGATTTTTAGCCGAGGAAAAAACGGAAAAGTAGGAGTAATTGGAAAATATAAAAATGTGAGTGTTTGGGCAGAGAACATGGGAGAAGCAGGTACAAATGCTCCTCATCTTAACCTGTATCTCAACATTTATGCATTGGGCAATTTAGTTGTGGATGCTACTGGAGGAAATGGCGCCCCCGCTCAAATTTCTACGACTCAAGAATCAAGTAATTTATCCTCTGCTACTCGACTATCTAGTAATGCCTGGACAAAAATTCCTGGCATATATGGATCAGGAGGTAACGTAAAGCTCCATTATTATGCCCCTATTGTAATCAATATCAAAAAAAAGAACTTAAAAAACCATAATAAAAGAAAGCGAAGAAAAGCCAGCAGAAAACCTGAAATTGTGATTGGAAATACTGTGGGGAAAATGGACACAAGAGCGGTAAACAACTATTTTGGAACAGCCAGTCAGGACCCAAATATTTTAAGAAGAGGAAATTTTTCAAACAACTTTATTGCACGAGAAAAGAGGAAACATAAAAATGGCCAGTTCAACTTTAAACGCAAAGGTTCAGTTATTCTGCCCGAAGAAGCTAAAACAAAATAGTTGCTAACGAGGAATCTACTAAACATCAAACCTAAACTCACATGAAATCTAACAAGACATTCTTCACAATAATCGTTATTGGACTTTGGAGCATTGCCGCAATGGCTCAATACGTACCTCCCAAAAAAAGGAAACCCAAAAATAGTACAAACCAAGAGAAGGGAAAAACGACTATTTCTAAAAACACCATTAATCAGTTTTATAACATTAGACTCAAAAAAGAGCGCGTGTTAACCATCATCAAACCAGTAGTATTTTGTGATACTCTGATTATGGAGGACGAATCGATAATTAAAATATCCCCCACCCTAAAATCTTTTACGCTATATGCCAAGCATGTGCAAATAGGAAAAAATTGCCTGATTACCAGCAAAGGAAAAGATGGTACAGAAACTACTTTTAGAAGCAGAAATGGTGAGTGGGGAGCCAATGCTATTCCAATCAATTTATACCTGAATTTTTACGCCTTGAAAAACCTCACTATAGATGCCCGCGGTGGCAACGGAGGAGAAGGACAAGTGCCTGGCATATATGGTGCTGGTGGAAATATTAAATTGCTATACTATGCTCCTTTTGCCGTTAGTTTTCGCAAGCCCAGGCGAAAAAGAAAGCAACAAGCCACCATTGTTTTTAAACATAAGAAAGGAAAAATGGACCTACAGTCTCTCAATACATTAAATGCCCCAGAAAAATTTGAAGATCTCAATGCTGTTGACCCGCGAAGAACAGTAAGAGTATATAACCCAAAAACCCGCACATTTTACATTGTAGAAAATGTTGGTGGGTCTGTAGACAAACTTAAGGGGTCAGAGACTCAAGACAAAACCAGCGCTCGTATTGCGGAAGACGCCAGAAGCAAACGTAAAGATGGTGAGTTAACTTTTAAAAGAATGCAAGAACCTATTCAAGTTTCGGCAGTAAAAAAACAATAAAAAAGCAATGTCATAAGGGTATGCGTGCTATTTTACAATCATAACAATAAAGCATTCAATAGCACGCATACAATGAACAATCAAAAACTCTTCTTATTCACCGCAATTCTAAGTTTTTGGATGATGAGCGTAAAAGCTCAGTACATCCCCAAAGAGAAAAGAAAAGATACTGCTTCAACAAAAACAGTTAAACGAAAGCTTTTCAATAAGTTTCACACGATAAAGCTCAAAAAACGACGTCAGCTCACCATTATCAAGCCCATCGTATACTGCGATACGCTTATTATGGAAGATGAGTCCATCATTAAAATATCTCCGAATTTATCTTCTTTTACATTGTATGCTGGCTATGTCAAAATAGGAAAAAACTGCCTCATCAGTAGCAAAGGAATGAACGGCCAAGATGGTACTCATACCCATATCAATGGGCAATGGGGTAAAAATGCCATTCCATTGAAATTATATCTAAATATCTACGCTTTGGGCAACTTATCTATTGATGCCCGCGGAGGCAATGGAGGGCAAGGATTTGTACCAGGTATTTATGGTGCAGGAGGAGATGTTAACCTTCAGTATTACTCATCTACTGCGGTTACTTTTCGCAAATCACGCAAAAGCAGAAAAAGTAAAGGAACCATATCTGTACGAACCAAAAGTGGCTCTATGAACTATGGGCGTTTAAACGAACTAGTAGCCAATAGCCCAACTGCCCGTAACAAAATATATGATCCCCAAACCAAACAGCTCAAGGTACAAATGCACAGTAGTACCATTCAAGGGCACCCCTTCAATCGTGATAGGCGCAACCCCCAAATACTCGCTACTCAATCGGATACCGAGAGGCAACTTCGAAAAGATGGTAAATTTAAATTCAAGAGAAAACAAGAGATCATTCAACCTTCTGATGTGAAAGTAAAATAAGAAAACTCGGGTAATTCAGAAAAACAATCTTACCAATATTTATCCCTTCGCATAGGGGTATACCTCCGTCTTAGTAGTCATATAATTACAAAACACTATAAAAATATTATCATAACAGGCAATTACATAATCAAATGACT
This sequence comes from marine bacterium AO1-C, assembly GCA_001890965.1. Lineage (GTDB taxonomy): Bacteria > Bacteroidota > Bacteroidia > Cytophagales > Microscillaceae > Microscilla. The sequence goes on from MLAY01000001.1 coordinate 172,114, forward strand.
ATTTAAATCAAGGTATCTTTCTCTTTTAACAAGTAAGGCGGCCGCCACAAACTTTAAGAAGAACCAATCACCTGGTTTTATCTATCAACAAAATTTTATCACTATGAAAAAGTTTTACAATCTAACCTTCATGGTTTTAGTTTGCTGGCTGCTCTCACCCCATGTTTTTGGTCAAGAGCGCACTATTACCGGAAAAGTAACCGACAAAAGTGGCGCAGGTATACCTGGTGCCACTGTGATTATTAAAGGCACGACTAACGGAACTGCTACTGATGCCGAAGGACAGTTTAAGCTATTCAACGTTCCTGAAAAGGCCATTTTGGTGTTTTCTACTATAGGAATGCAAACTAAAGAAGTAAAAGTTGGCAATAAAAGTCACATAACAGTTACCCTGGAAGAGGCCCCAGCACTCGAAGAAGTAGTGGTTACCTCCTACTCAGTGTCCACAGGAAGCCGAAGAAGTACTGGTAGTACCAAAGGGGTATCATCTGCTCCAAAAAGAGGGGAAAAAACTGTTAAAACTTCAGATGATGCCCCCAAACGAGGAGGTTTGATTACTGCTGGTGAGTGGAACGACCTGGATCATTGGCAATATTGGAAGAAACTTACCAAACGAACAGGTGTATCGAAGATGTGTCGGTATTGGAAGTATTACCCCAAAAGAAGGGTAGCTATTCAGTTACAAAATACCAGTAAACGCCCATTAGTAGATGTGCCAGTAGCCATTAAATTGGGGAATTCTGTAGTGTGGGAAACCAAGACTGATAACTTTGGGCGAGCCGAACTTTGGATTGCACCCAATAAACGACGCCATCTGCGTGCGGTTTCAAATTATACCCTTTGGATCAACAATCGAAAACATTCTTCGGTGAGCCGTTTTAAGAAGGAAATCAAAATCATTACACTAGAAGGCTCTTCGCTCAAAACACCTACTCAGTTAGACATTGCTTTTGTGGTAGATGCTACTGGATCGATGGGAGACGAATTAAGCTATCTTAAAAAAGAACTCAATGATGTAATTGATAAAGCTGCTACAGCACACCCAAAAGCAACCATTCGAACTTCAGCAGTATTTTACCGTGACCAAGGAGACGAATATGTTTCAAGAGTATCTTCTTTTGACAACGAAACTGCTACCACCATCAATTTTATACAAAAGCAAATGGCCAACGGAGGTGGTGACTATCCCGAAGCCGTAGATGAAGCCCTGGATAAAGCCATTAACACCTTAGAATGGTCACAAAGCGCCAAAAACAGGTTGTTGTTTTTACTATTGGATGCCCCTCCTCATTACAAAAAAAAGCAGGTAAAAAAACTTCATCGCCTGGTGGAGAAAGCGGCCAGCAAGGGCATTAAAATAATTCCGATTACCGCCAGTGGTATAGACAAAAACACTGAGTTTCTGATGCGATTTATGGCCATTGTTACTAATGGCACCTATGTCTTTATTACCGATGATAGTGGCATTGGTAATAAACACCTCAAGCCTACTGTAGGAGATTTTAAAGTAGAATACCTCAACAATTTAATGATTAGACTTATCTGTAAATACTTGAAATAGTATTGGTTTAGCTTATATGTAAAAAACCTTGCCTCTACCCAAAGAGGCAAGGTTTTTTTATAATTCGCCCAATAAATCCTTTCTTATACACTCCCCTATATTTCATTATTTCTTCAAACCCATTTTTCACAAAATAATATTTCCCAGAAATTTTTGCATAAACCAAAGAGTTTAGTATCATTGTGAAAATATTTTAGTCGATATCGACTAAAATATTTTCTGATTAGCCAAAAGTTTAGGCATGTATGAATGAGACGAAGAAAAATACCAAAGACAAAATCATTGATTTTGCCACTAATTATTTCAATCAGGAAGGTTATGGGGCGATTACTATACAAGAGTTAGCCAATAAAATGGATATGAGTCGGGGTAACCTCACTTATTATTTCAAAACCAAGGATGACTTATTGGCCACCATAGTGACCGAAATGTGGGATAAGATGGATAAAGAAGCCAATAAACGGCGAACCCTGCCATCTTTTGAAAACTTGCACAATACCGCCAAACTTTACTATCAGATACAAAAGCAATACTCTTTTATTTTTTTAGATCAACACGTGCTACGTCATCCATTGGTCAAAGAAAAGTTTAGAGAACAAACCCAAAAAAATATAGAAGATAATCGGGCAGCATTGGCTTTTGCGATCAAACTGGGCAATGTAAAACCCGAGCCTATTCCTGGAATGTACAACAACATTGCTTTTATCACCTGGATGGTACCGTTCTATTGGCTAAACCAACAGGTAATAAGAGGAGAAAAAACCGAAGAAGATGCCGAAAGAATACTGTGGAGCATTTTACTCCCCCACTTTACCGAAAAAGGCATTAACTCTTTTATCAAGTTTTTTGGCAAAAAATACTACGAAAATTTAGGAGAATCATTTACAGTAGATTTGGATTCATTTATCTCATTTTAAGGCAGTTAATGATATCCAATCAACCGTCAAATAATAAAATATAAACTGTGGACTGTCCCATTGCCTATGGACTAACAGCACTAAAATATGAAAGTCATTAAAAGTAAAATCAATAAAAACAGTCAGCAGTATCAAGACAACTACGCCAAGATGCTGAAGCTGGTAGATAAACTCAACTTACACCTGGAAGAAAGCAGGTTTCAGGGTAAGGACAAGCACATTGACCGAGCCCGAAAGCGAGGCAAGTTATTGGCTCGTGAACGTATTGAGTTGGTACTGGATCAAGACAGTCCTTTTCTTGAGCTATTGCCTTTGGCAGGAATGAATCGTAAAGGAGGTTTTGGTACAGGTGGAACCAATGTAAGTGGCATTGGAGTGGTTGCAGGCAAATTGTGCATGATCAATTCCAATGTGGGAACTCGCAAAGGCGGTTCAGTAGATTATCATACTGCTTTCAAAGCGGGTCGTATCAATGAAATTACCCGAGAAAACAGATTACCTACCATCAACCTGGTAGAAAGTGGAGGAGCCAACTTGCCCGATCAGGCCAAGATATTCAACTATGGTGGTGCAGGTTTCAAAGAAATTACGCAACGTTCTGAACTAGGAATCCCTACCATTTCGGTGGTATTTGGCAATGCTACGGCAGGAGGAGCCTACATTCCTGGAATGTCTGACTACTCTATATTCCAAAAACAAAAAGCCAAAGTATTTCTTGCCGGACCTCCTTTGGTAAAAATGGCCACCAACGAAGAAGTAGATGACGAAAGTTTAGGTGGCGCCGAAATGCACAGTCGCATATCGGGAGTTTCTGATTACTTAGCCGAAGACGAATACGATGGTATCCGACTCGCTCGGGAAATTATGGAAACCATTTCTACTAACGCACCTCACCTCACTCCCGAAGATGTCATTGAAGAACCACTGTATGATCCCGAAGAAATTTTGGGAGTAGTTTCTCATGATGTTAAAATTCCATTTGATGCCCGCGAATTAATCATGCGAGTGGTAGATGGCTCTCGCTTTAGTGAATTTAAACCTGAATATGGCAAGACAATGGTTACGGGTTGGGCCAAAATCCACGGATATCCTATCGGAATCATTGCCAACAATGGAGTAATCTTTTCAGAAGATGCCAACAAAGGCACTCAGTTTATTCAATTGAGTAATAAGAACAACATTCCGCTCATTTTTATGCAAAACACCACTGGATATATGGTGGGTAAAAAGTATGAAGAAGGAGGAATTATAAAAAATGGAGCCAAGCTTATCAATGCAGTCTCAAACAGCAAAGTACCCGCAATTACGCTTATGATTGGCGCTTCTTATGGGGCTGGAAACTATGGCATGAATGGTTACTCCTATAACCCCCGATTTTTGTTTACCTATCCCAACCACAAGATTGGTGTGATGGGTTCAGAACAAATGGCAGGAGTGATGGAAATTATTCAAAGAGCATCAGCTAAATCATTGGGGCAAGAGCCTGATGAAAAGAGAATAGCTGCAGCCAAAATGATGTTGATTGCAGAAGCAGAGTCCAAATCTTCGGCTTGGCATTCCTCCTCTGAACTATGGGACGATGGCGTAATTGACCCACGTGAAACCAGAAATCACTTAGGATTTGCGTTGGCCGTTTTATACAGTCAGCCCATTAAAGGAAGTGATAGTTTTGGGGTGTTTAGAATGTAAAATAGTTATTCAGTCGACGGTCCACAGTCGACAGTTAGCAAACATATAGAATTCACTTGTATAAACTCAAAAACCGTGGACGGTGGACTGTCGACTGAGGACTTGAAAAATTATGCAAACTGTACTGATTACTGGAGGCTCAAGTGGCATTGGTTACGAAATATCCCGCTTATTTGCTCGGGATGGCTATCGCTTACTTTGGGTGTCTAAACCACCCGAAGAATTGGCCAACGCTAAAGCCAAATTGACGCAAGAAGTGGCTCAGGTAGAAATCCACACCTTGGCAAAGGATTTATCAATGCCTGGTGCGGCCAAAGAAGCCTATGAGTGGTCACAATCTCTTGGTTTTCAAATAGATGTACTGGTAAACAATGCAGGGTTTGCTACTTATGGTCAATTTGAGGAAATCGTTTCAGAAAAAGAACTGGCAATGATTGGTGTCAATCTCACTTGTGTAATGCTACTCACCAAGCTATTTCTGAAAGATATGGTTGCTAGAAATGCTGGCAAAATCTTAAACATCAGTTCTGCGGTCTCTTATGAGGCAGTGCCTCTCATGGCAGTATATGCTGGAACCAAGGCTTTTGTAAGAATCATGAGTGAGTCGCTTTATTATGAGTTGAAATTCAGAAAGTCTAAAGTACAAATCACCACAGTTTGTCCGGCAGCTATCAAGGATACTCGATTTCAAGCCTCGGCAGGCATGCAAAAGGTACGGACTTTTAACAGCATTACGACCACTACTCCGATAGAAGTAGCCAAAGATGCTTATCGAGGATTACAAAGAGGCAAAAAACTAGTGCACACAGGTGTACGCTATCGCTTCAGTCGAGTACTTGACCGAATCGTTCCCAAAGCACTAAAAATGCAGGTAATCCGAAGAGAGATGGAAGAATTGGAGAGTTCTAAAGTTAAAAACGAAAAGTGAAAAATAGTTGGCAATCTATAGTTGGTTGTTGCCAATAGTAGAACTATAGATTATCAACTATGAACTAATAAAATATTAAAACTGTAGGCTGCGAACTGTCAACCGTAGGCTACTCAATCAAGAGAATACAATGATTCATTCAATACTGATTGCAAACCGAGGAGAAATTGCTTCCCGCATTATACGTTCTTGCAAAAAAATGGGAATCCGCAGCGTTGTCGTATTTTCGGAGGCTGATCGTGATGCACTGTTTGTACAAGAAGCTGATACTGCAGTTTATATTGGCGAAAGCAACCCTCAGGCATCTTATCTCAATCAGGAAAAAATATTGGAGGTTTGCAAACAGCACCAAATAGATGCGCTTCATCCCGGATATGGTTTTTTATCTGAAAATGCCGCCTTTGCCCATAAATGCAAAGAAGCAGGCGTTACCTTTATTGGTCCTCATCCCAAAGCCATTGAAGAAATGGGCTCTAAGTCAAACGCCAAGGCCATCATGAAAGCCCATGATGTTCCAGTAATTCCAGGATATCAGGGCGAAGACCAAAGTGTAGAAACGCTCACCAAAGCTGCTGAAGAAATTGGTTTTCCGGTATTGCTCAAGGCTACCGCCGGTGGTGGTGGAAAAGGCATGCGCATTGTCCAAAAACCAGAAGAAGTGGCTCAAGCCATCAATGCAGCCAAACGTGAAGCACGAAATGCCTTTGGAGATGATGAATTAATCATAGAAAAGTATATTGCTTCGGGTCGTCATATTGAGTTTCAGATTTTAGGAGACCAGCACGGTAATACCCTCCATATTTTAGAAAGGGAATGTACCATTCAGCGACGCTACCAAAAAGTAATCGAAGAAAGCCCCTCTCCTGCGCTTACCCCTGAATTAAGAAGTAAAATGGGAGAAGCAGCCGTAAAAGCGGCCAAAGCACTACAATATGATAATGCTGGAACCGTAGAATTTATCTTTGACGACCAAAGCCAACAATTCTATTTTCTAGAGGTAAATACCCGCTTGCAAGTAGAACACCCCGTTACCGAAGAGGTTACAGGATTAGATTTGGTTCAGCTACAAATACAAATCGCAGAAGGTACCCCCCTCACAATCAAACAAGAAGATATTCAAAGCAATGGTTATGCAGTAGAGTGTCGATTGTATGCTGAAGATGCCAGTAATGATTTCTTGCCTGTAACCGGAACCATTCAACAATGGCAAACTCCAGAAGTAGAAGGCTTAAGAATAGAAACTGCTATTCAATCTGGAGCACAAATTTCTATGTTTTATGATCCTATGATTGCCAAAATCATAGTATGGGATCAAGACCGTATGGCAGCCCACCGTAAGATGCATTATACCCTACGCAATTTGCTTTGTTTGGGCATTACCACCAATCAAGATTTTTTAGCTCAATTATTTGCAACGCCTGCCATCAATCAAGGGCAATATGATACCCACTATCTGGCCAATCATTTTGATTACGAACAATTACAAAAAAACAATCAGGAGGCAAATTATCCGGCAGGCATCGCCGCTACTTTGTTTGATTGGCAACAACGAGAAAGTAGGCGTTCAGTGCTCAAACACTTGCCTTCAGGCTGGAGAAGCAATTTTTATGAGCATCAAAAAGCGATCTATAGCATAGAAGGCCAAGAAGAGGATTTAACAACTCAGTATCGTCATTTGGGGCAGCAACAATTTGAGTTTGTAAAGCCAATTGTAGATCATTCGGCTAGTAATGGAGAAGAAAATACCAATGAAACAACGACTGCTCAAGTAAAGCTCATTGCCGCGAACTCAAACCAGGTTTCCTTCGAATTGGATGGTATTCGCTATGTGTTCTACATCGCAAAAACTCAAAACCAATACTTCTTACGCAACGAAAAACTGGGAGGATTTACCTTGTCTCTCAAAGATCGCTTGCCCGAAAAGGAAGTAGAAAAAGTAAAAGGTGGCTACGAAGCCCCCATGCCTTCTCAAATCATTAAAGTATTAGTAAACGAAGGCCAACAAGTAAAATCAGGCGAAGGCCTGGTAGTACTCTCATCTATGAAAATGGAGAATACCATTACTGCAGATGAGGATGGTGTTGTTGAGGAAGTTTACATCAAAGATGGTCAAAATATAGAAGCTGGCATCTTATTACTTAAAATTAAAGAAGAAGTTTAAAAGAAATGCAAAAATAGATGCAATGTTTATTGGTACAGTTAGCAGGTGGATTAACAATCACAACATGCTAAGAACTAGAAGCTTGTACTGTCATTCTGACGATAGGAAGGATCAGCATATATAACAGCAGGCACAAGATGTTCAAGTGATTCTTCCTGCGTCAGAATGACAAAAGACTGTTAAAATTCAATTAGGCAAGCCACAAACATTTGCATCAAAAAACTAAAAAACTATGGCAAAGAAAAAACTCGTACTCTCCTGCGCCCTTACCGGAGCAGCCACCAATAGACAACAATGTCCTTATATACCTTATACCCCCAAAGAGCTGGGCGAAGAAGCCAAAAGAGCCGAAGATGCTGGGGCCAGTATTGTACACATCCACGCTAGAGAAGACAACGGCCAACCCAGCTGGCGTCTTGAAGTATTTGAGCAGATTCACGAAGAAGTACGCAAGCGTTGCCCCAACATTATTATCAATTACTCTACGGGAGCCATTGGTATTCCCAAAGAAGATCGCATTCGCCACGTATCAGCTATCAAACCTGATATGGCCGCCTTCAATATGGGGAGTATGAATTATGCCATTTATTCCAAAAAAGCCAAGAAGTTTTATTGGAACACTGTTTTTGCCAATCCTTTTGACGAAATGATGTTTTATGTGCAAAAGATGAATGAAGCAGGCACCATTCCCGAGATGGAATGCTTTGATACTGGGCACATCCGCAACGCAGAACCACTTCGTGACATGGGTCTGATTCCTGACAATGCAGTTTATAGCTTAGTAATGGGGGTGATGGGTGGCATTCCAGCTACCACCGAAAACTTAATTCACCAAATCAAGCAAGTACCAGCAGGCAACCACTGGCAAGTGATTGGTATCAGTCGCAAGCAGTGGCAATTGGCTGCGGTAGCCATTACTATGGGAGGTAGCTTTAGAGTAGGGTTAGAAGATAACTTCTATTTGCCCAATGGCGAAATGGCCAAATCTAATGGCGAGTGTGTAGAAGCAGGTGTTACCCTGGCCCATATGCTGGGGGGCGAAATTGCTTCAATTGAAGAAACTAGAGAAATGCTTAATATTCCTTTAACTGATGGGGTAAATGCCTAACTTGGGTTCATCAGACCAAGAAGTCATTTCGACTTTTAGGATGTTGATAAAAATGACTGCTTTTGCTTGATTTTTTTGAGCCATAGCAACGCTACGGAGGTAAAAAATCTCGAAGTTAGCAGGTAAAATGAGTCATTTATAATTCATTATTAAAAGTTGAGATGACTTCCAACAAAAAATCAAAAGATGAAAGATAAAGTAATCATTATTACTGGTGCTGGTTCAGGCATCGGTCGGGCTACTGCCCTTTTAGCAGGTTCTGCGGGAGCCAAAGTAATTGTATCGGATGTAAACCAAGAGGGAGGAAAAGCCACAGCTGATGAAATCACCCAAAACGGAGGTACTGCTACTTTTATTCATTGCAATGTAGCAGATAAACAAGAAGTAAAAGACTTGTTTGCCCAAACTCTGGGGCTATACGAACGATTAGATTATTTGGTAAATAATGCTGGAGTTGGAGGAGAATTTAATCCCACACATTTGTACTCAGACGAAACCTACGAAAAAGTAGTGGCTGTTAATCAAAACGGGGTATTTTATTGCCTGAAGGAATCTCTTAGAATTCTGCACGAGCAAGAACAAGGAGGATCAATCGTGAATGTATCCTCAGTAGCAGGTATTGGAGGCGCTCCCCGAATGAGTGCCTATGCAGCCAGCAAACACGCAGTTATTGGCCTTACCAAAACAGCTGCTCAGGAATATGGCAAATACAATATTCGCGTGAATGCGGTTTGCCCTACTGTAATTGAAACTCCTATGACTGCAGGCCTTTTGGAGGGTGATCCCAAAATGGTAGAAGGTACTAAGTATTTAATCCCCATGCGACGTTTTGGGCAGCCAGAAGAAGTCGCTAAAACCATTATGTGGCTATGCAGCGATGAAAGTAGCTTTATCAATGGTCAAGAATTAAGAGTAGATGGTGGAATGAAGGCTTAACTTTTTGTCAATGGCTAAATTGTTCTATTGTTAAATGGTTGCGCAATGCATTGCGTAAAACATCGTCTTGAGAAAAACCGAAGGAACTAACCATAGAACCATTAGCCGAAGGCGGAACAATTTAACAATAGATAGAAAAAATCTAAATCATGATTCAATCATACAAGAAAAATTATAAAGTAGAAGATCACTACGACGCCATATTTATAGGTTCTGGCCTGGGAAGCTTGACCGCTGCCGCCATATTGGCCAAAGAAGGAAAAAAATCGCTCATTTTGGAGCGTCATTATACTGCAGGAGGTTTTACCCATATTTTCAAACGCCGAGGTTACGAGTGGGATGTTGGCATTCACTACATAGGCGATGTGCATCGCGAAGGTACTGTATTACGCAAGTTATTTGACTACATCACCGATGGAGAACTCAAATGGGCTGACATGGGCGAAGTATACGACCGCATCGTTATTGGAGACAAAATTTATGATTTTGTTAAAGGCGTGCAAAACTTCAAAGAAAAACTCATTGAGTATTTCCCGGCAGAAGAAGAAGCCATTAACGAATACGTAGACACGGTTTTTAAAGTAAGTAAAGCTAGTCAGACCTATTATCTGGAAAAAGCCATGCCCCCCATGGTAAGCAAGGTATCTGGAGGCATGATGCGCAATGGGTTTCTCAAATATGCTAGTCGCACCACCCAGGAAGTATTAGAAGAAATTACCCAAAATCAAGACCTGATTAAGGTGCTTACTGGACAGTATGGAGACTATGGATTGCCGCCTCGCCAGAGTAGCTTTGCGATGCATGCATCTTTGGTAAAACACTATTTTTCAGGAGGTAACTTTCCTGTAGGTGGCTCTTCTCAGATTGTAGAAACCATTGACCCAGTAGTGAGTCAAGCAGGTGGTACGATCTTAATTAGTGCCGAGGTGGACGAGATATTGGTAGACAATGGCAAGGCTGTGGGTGTGAAAATGGCAGACGGCAAGGAGTTTAAAGCCGATATGGTCATTAGTGGTGCTGGAATCATGACTACCTACAAGAAGCTCATGCCAGAAGCAGTTTTCCAAAAACATAAACTGGAAGAACAGATAACCAAGGTCAACAATTCAGTAGCCCACTTATCACTCTATATTGGCCTTAAAGGTTCTCCCGAAGAACTGAATCTACCCAAAGCCAATTATTGGGTATACCCTGGCGATGTTTCACATGATGAATGCGTAGATCGCTATGTGAAAGATATCAACGAGCCTTTCCCTGTAGTCTATATTTCTTTCCCATCGGCCAAAGACCCCGACTGGAACAATCGCTACCCTGGTAAAAGTACCATTGACATCATCACATTGATGCCCTACGAAATTTTTGCCAAATGGGAAGACACTCGCTGGAAAAACCGTGGAGATGATTATGAGGCATTGAAAGAATCTTTTGCTCAAAGGCTATTGGACAACTTATTCAAACTTGAACCTCATTTGAAAGACAAAATTGAGTTTTATGAACTTTCTACTCCAGTAACCACCAAGCACTTTATCAATTATGAGAAAGGTGAAATTTATGGCTTAGATCACAGTCCAGAGCGTTTCAAACACAAGTTTTTGCGCCCCCATACCCCTATCAAAAACTTTTACCTCACTGGGCAAGACATTGTAACTGCCGGCATTGGAGGAGCATTGTTTTCGGGTTTATTGACTGTTTCGGCCATTACTAAAAAGAATATATTAAAGAAAGTGATGACTGGGTAAATTAGTCAACGGTCCGTAGTCCATAGGGTTGATTTGTAAAATAATATTTACTGGTATCAACAAGACTATGGACTACGGACCAATGCTGTTTCCTTAACGAGTGCTTGTCATCCCGATGTCAAGAGGGATCACTTCGAACCCCAGTACAGGCGGTTAAATGAGCTGATCCCTCCTTCGTCGGGATGACAAACTCGATGCACTCGTTGACTAGGAACCCTTAAGGAAACAGCATTGGACTATAGATTGAAAACTAAAAAAAGGATATGCAAAAACACTTACTCGAAGAAGAGCATAAAATGTTTCAGGATGCAGTAAAAGCATTCATGGAAAAAGAAGTAGCTCCTCATAATAAAGCCTGGGCCGAGCAAGGGCACGTATCTCGGGAAATTTGGCAAAAAGCGGGAGCACAAGGCATGCTTTGTATGGATTTGCCTGAAAAATACGGAGGCATGGGCATCAAAGACTTCCGTTACAATGCCATTGTGGGGGAAGAACTAGCCAAAGTAGGTGCCAGTGGGCCTGGATTTATCCTGCAAAACGATGTGATGGCCCCCTACTTCACCGAATACTTTACCGATGAGCAAAAAGAACGCTGGATGCCAGGGCTTATTTCAGGAGATATTATCTCTGCTATTGCCATGACCGAACCTGGCACAGGTAGCGATCTACAAGCCATTCAAACTACGGCTATAGATCAGGGCGATCATTATTTGCTTAATGGGTCTAAGACTTTTATTACCAATGGCATTTTGAGCGACTTGATCATTGTAGTCGCCAAAACTGACCCCAAAAGCCAGCACGCTCATGCAGGAATCAGTCTCATCATTGTAGAGCGAGACATGGAAGGATTTACTCGTGGCAAAAATCTGGACAAAATCGGAATGAAGGCTCAAGACACTGCTGAGCTATTTTTCAACGATGTAAAAGTTCCCAAAAACAATCTATTGGGCAAAGAAGGACAAGGCTTTTATTACTTGATGAGAAACCTCCCGCAGGAACGACTTTCTATTGCTGCTACAGGTTGTGCTGCTGCCGAAGCAGCCTTGGATATGACCATTCAATATTGTAAAGATCGAAAAGCCTTTGGTCGCCCCATTGGTAAATTTCAAAATTCCAGGTTTGCCCTGGCCGAAATGAAAACCGAAGTCACCATTGCCCGCACTTTTGTGGATCAATGCATTATGGAACTCAACAAAAACAAACTAAGTGTTGAGAAAGCCGCTATGGCCAAATACTGGGTTACCGATTTACAATGCAAAGTAGTAGATCAATGTCTGCAATTGCACGGTGGATATGGCTATATGAGTGAATTTCCCATTGCACAAGCCTACATCGATTCCCGAGTGCAACGTATTTATGGCGGTACCAACGAAATCATGAAAGAGATTATTGGCAGAGGGATGGGCTTCTAGAGTCAATAGTTTCCAGTCCATAGTCCACAGTTTTTGATAAGCGGATTATGGTCATAATATATCATTCATTAAAACAAAAATCTATGGACTATTCACTATGGTCTGTGGACTAAAAGACATGTTCGCAAAAGAATTATTCAAAGATAAAATAGCGCTGGTAACTGGAGGAAGAAGTGGAATAGGCTATGCCATTGCCCAGATGATGTTGGAACTAGGAGCTAAAGTAATGATTGCCTCTCGTAAGGAGGATTTACTCAAACAAGCCGCTGAAGAGCTGGGAAAATACGGTGAGTGCCACTATAAGGCATGCGACATTCGCGAAAGTGATCAGCGTAAAGCCCTTATGGAACAGATCAAAGAAACTTTTGGTCGCCTGGATATCTTGGTCAACAACGCAGGTGGGCAATTTCCTGCGCCAGCAGAAGGCATTAGTGAAAACGGCTGGAATACGGTGATTAATAATAACCTGAATGGTACTTTTCATATGAGCAGCCTGATGGGGCGCAATTTTTTCATCCCTCAGAAAGAAGGCACCATCATTAATATCATCGCCAATATTTACCGAGGCTTTCCTTCTATGGTACATACTGGAGCTGCTCGCGCTGGGGTAGACAATTTAACTAAAACTCTAGCCGTAGAATGGGGTGATTTTAATGTAAGGGTCAATGCCATTGCACCTGGTACTATCCAGTCTTCCGGATTAGACACTTACCCAAAACCTGTACAAGATTTATTAGGAGAAGCCAGAGATGCGGTACCGCTCAAACGCTTTGGTACTGTAGAAGAAGTTGCCCATGCGACCTGCTTTTTAGCCAGCCCCCTGGCAGCTTATATCACAGGGGTAACCTTGTATGTAGATGGCGCTCAACACTTAAACAGTGGAGATACCATGAAACTGACCCGAATTATGCGGGCCTTTACCAAGATGAAAAAGGATTAACTTAATCAAATGGCTGGATTGTATTATTGCTCAATGGTTGTGCGATACAATGAAATTAACAATGTAGCCATATAGCAATAGGACAATAAAATATTACCCAATTTATACACACGATGAATACCACTACTAAAGACCTCAAGGCCACAGGATTTCAATTGTACGAAGACCTGGAAACCCACTTGGAAGCCTTTTACCGCTGGGAAAAGGCAAAGGCCAATGAAACCTTTTTGCGCCAACCTTATGGCAACACCTGGAAAACACTCACTTTTCAGGAAGCTGGGCAACAAGCTCGTAAAATCGCCAATGCTTTAAAAGGCAAAGGTTTGCAAAAGGGAGACCATGTAGGCATTTTATCTAAAAACTGCTACCACTGGATCATTTCAGATTTGGCCATTATGATGGGAGGCTTTGTGTCAGTACCTTTTTACGCCAGTTTGCCCGCAGACCAGCTCAAGGTAGTGGTAGAAAAAAGCGATATCAAGGCCTTGTTTTTGGGTAAAATAGAACAATGGGATGAGGGTAAAACCCAAGCCATCAGCCAAGATATTTACTGCATTCGCTACAATCATTATCAAGGCAATGCCCAAATCCCGATTGGGGAAGATTGGGATGATGTATTGGCACAACACGAACCTATGACCGAAAGTCCAGTGCCTCAGCTAGACGATTTATGGACGATTTTATTCACTTCAGGCACCACTGGTACTCCCAAAGGAGTAATGCATCCATTCAAAAACCTGGCATTGATTTTCAAAGCCGAGTTTGCCACCAAATGGATTGGGGTAGGCGACATGCAAGAGTATCGGTTTTTCTCGTTTTTGCCGCTCAATCACGTAGGAGAACGGGTAGGTGTAGAAGGTTGCTGCTTTTATGTAGGTGGAAGCATGTCTTTTGCTGAATCACTCGATTCTTTCATTACCAACCTTCAGGAAACCCAACCCTCTTTGTTTTTTGCTGTACCGCGTATTTGGACGAAGTTTCAAATGGGCGTATTGGGTAAAATGTCTCAGAAAAAACTGGATATGCTACTGAAGATTCCAGTGCTTTCGGGAATTATTAAAAATAAAATAAAAAAAGGTCTCGGGCTCAGCAAAGCCGAAATTGTAGCTACTGGTGCAGCCATTACTCCCGAACACGTCAAACAATTTTTCCTAAAACTAGGATTGCGTCTACGTGAGGCCTACGGAATGACCGAAGTATGCGGGTCTATCACCAATACTCCTCAACACGCCAATAAACCCAATAGTGTAGGACAAGTAATCCCCTTTGCCGAAGTAAAAATTCATCCCGAAACTGGGGAAGTATTGATGAAATCGCCCCAAATGATGACTGGATATTACAAAGAGCCTGAAAAAACCGCCGAAGTACTCAAAGACGGCTGGCTCAATAGTGGTGACAAAGGAATAATGGATGAAGATGGTTTTGTAAAAATTATTGGGCGGGTAAAAGATGCTTTTAAAACTTCTAAAGGTAAATATATAACTCCCAACCCTTACGAAGAAGCCATTGCCACCAACGATTGTGTAGAACAGGTATGTGTAGCGGGGCTTGGGCTTCCTAATCCTATTGCCTTGGTGAATTTATCAGAAGTAGGCCAATCGGCTAACAAACAAGAATTGGAAACCCAACTCAAAGAAGATTTGAGCCGAATCAATGATCCTCTGCCAGGTTATCAGAAAATCTCTACATTGATCATTACCAAAGACCCGTGGACTGAGGGCAATAAGTTGCTTACCCCCACGATGAAGATTCGTCGAGGGGCAATAGACGAAAAATATGCCCAACAATATGAGTATTGGTATAACAATAAAAAAATAGTAGTGTGGGAATCATAAAAAAATAAGCGATTACCCATAAAAAGGTTAAAAATAGAACAATTCGTATCACTTCATGATGCATTGCACAACCATTTAACCATTCAACAATACGCGAAGCGAAGCAATTAAAGCATATGAAATACTTTACCGAAGAACATCAACTCTTTCGTCAAAGCATGCGGGATTTCTTAGCCAAAGAAATCATTCCACATATTGACCAATGGGAAGCGCAAGGTTTTATACCCAAAGATATTTACAAAAAGTTTGGTGAGATGGGCTATTTTGGCCTTGCATTTCCCGAAAAATATGGTGGCCTAAATCTAGACCACTTCTACGCCATTATTATGAGCGAAGAGTTGGCGCGAGTAAACTCAGGCGGTTTTGGTGCTGCCATGGGTTCGCATTCTTCGCTGGCCTTGGTACACATCAATGCTGAAGGCAACGAAGAACAGAAACAACGCTACCTGGTTCCTGGTATCAAGGGAGACATTATTGGTTGTTTGGCCATCACTGAGCCTTTTGGCGGATCCGACGTGGCAGCCATTCGTACTACCGCGGTCAAAGACGGAGATCATTATATTATAAATGGCTCTAAAACCTTCATTACTAACGGGGTGTACAGTGATTTTATCGTAGCCGCAGTAAGAACCAATCCAGATTCCAAGTCGGGAGGTATCAGCATGATAGTCATTGACCGAGACACGCCTGGAGTAAGTGCAACCAAGCTCGACAAATTGGGCTGGCGGGCCTCTGATACTGGAGAAATCGCCTTTGACAATGTAAAGGTACCTGCGGAAAACCTGCTGGGAGACGAAAATCAAGGTTTCTATTACATTATGCAACACTTTGCCCTGGAGCGTCTGATGATGGCGGTAGGCGGAGTTGCCACGGCTGATTATGCCTTGGAAGTAACTCTGCAGTATATGTCAGAACGTGAAGCCTTTGGGCGCAAAATCAATCGGTTTCAGGCTTTGCGTCATCGTATTGCTCAAATGGCCTCTGAAATAGAAATGAACAAACAATTTGTCTACACAATTGCTCATAGGTATGAACAGGGAGATTATGTAGTAAAAGAAGCCGCAATGGCCAAACTACTCGGCACCCAACTCAGTGATAAAGTGGTATATGATTGTCTGCAAATGTTTGGTGGTTATGGTTTTATGGAAGACTACCCACTGGCTCGCATGTACCGTGACAGTCGCCTGGGTACCATTGGTGGCGGTACTTCCGAAATCATGTGCGAGATCATCTCTAAGATGATGATTGACTCTAAGGCATATGAGAAGGCAGCCCATTAAGTGAAAAACGAAAAGTGTAAAGTGAAAAATGGCGTGAAGCGGGGTGCCTAAACGAATTGAAAGTACCCGTTAAGGCTAATTTTCACCTGTTCTTAGATTATGATATAAACAAAAAAATATAAACGCATTGGGTAAAAATAACTCATCATTCATGACTACCTGATGCTTAAACAAAATGAATTATGAGATACGCTAGTTTTACCGAAGAACATGAAATGTTTCGTGAAAGTTTACGAGCATTTTTAGATAAAGAAGCCCGTCCTAACATTGAGCAATGGGAGGAAGATCGTCGCACTCCTCGCGATATTTGGAAAAAAATGGGTGAGCAAGGTTATTTAGGTCTGGGGTACCCCGAAGAATACGGGGGCTCCAATCTCGACTTTTTCTACGATGTGGTTTTCAACGAAGAAATTGGCCGCTTAAACTCGGGTGGTTTTGCCATTACCCAGCAAGTAACCCAATACATGTCTTCACCTTATATCCTAAAGTATGGCTCCGAAGAATTGAAGCAAAAATATTTGCCAGGTATTATATCAGGGGATTTAATTGGCTGTATTGGTATTTCAGAACCAGGTGCTGGATCAGATGCTGCCAACATCCAAACCAAAGCCGTACGTGAAGGAGATTATTACATTGTCAATGGTTCTAAAACCTTCATTACCAATGGAGTATATGGAGATTTTATTGTAACTGTAGTAAAAACCAACCCCGAAGCTGGCTCAGCTGGTGTAAGTTTGTTGGTGATTGATCGCAACAGCGAAGGCGTATCGGCCCGCAAGCTAAAAAAACTAGGCTGGCACTGCTCCGATACAGCCGAATTGAGCTTTGACGATGTGAAGGTACCTGCCAGCAACCTGGTAGGGCAAGAAGGTCAGGGTTTTTATTATTTAATGAATGGCTTGCAACTAGAGCGCTTGTGTGCCGTGCCTGCTGCAGTTACTGCTATGGAAAACGCCATTGAAGTATCTCTACAATATATGTCAGAGCGTCAGGCATTTGGTCGCCCTATCAACAAGTTTCAGGTATTGCGTCATCGTATTGCTCAAATGGCTTCCGAAATAGAGGCTTTGAAGGCTTTCAGCTATCATTGCTGCCAACTATACGCCGATGGAGTGTACGATGTAAAGCTTTGCTCTATGGCTAAGTTACTCATCACCGAAAAATCGGAAGAAGTAGCTACTAAATGTTTACAGTTTTTTGGTGGGTATGGATTTATGGAAGAATATCCACTGGCCCGCATGTACCGCGATGTACGAGTAGGTACCATTGGCGGTGGTTCTTCAGAAATCATGCGGGAAATCATTGCCAAAATTGTGATTGATAGTGTAGGCTACAAATCAGCCCAAACTGATTATGCCCCACCCAAAGCCAAAGAAAGCAATGGACAATCAGGCAATGAAAGTAGTTCTGAAACTCAAGCCCCTGCTACATTGAGTGATATGCTGAGTAAGATACAGCATCAGGCAGGCAAGGTAGGTGCCATTGGTAACACGGTGAAATTTGATTTTGGTGGAGAACAATTGTTTATTGATGGCACAGGAGAAAGCAACACTGTTTCTACCGA
This sequence comes from marine bacterium AO1-C, assembly GCA_001890965.1. GTDB lineage: Bacteria > Bacteroidota > Bacteroidia > Cytophagales > Microscillaceae > Microscilla. The sequence continues at coordinate 190,184 of MLAY01000001.1, forward strand.
TAATCGTGACGCTGATTGCACAGTAAACGTTTCTTTTGGCGACTTCCAGGACTTAATGCAAGGCAAGCTCAATCCCATGAACGCAGTCATGAGCGGACAAATGCAAATCGATGGTGACATGGGCGTAGCAATGAAGTTACAATCGCTTTTTTCTTAATGATGAATGGTCAATAGTGAGTGGTTAATTTTTTAGCCTCTTGCTCTGGATAATATTAGAGCTCTCGTCAGGTTTGGCGGGAGTTTTTGTTTTTACACCCTTGTTGGTATTTAAGCAAAGCGTCACCAACAAGGGTAAAATCACAATATATCAAGAGCTCTCCGTCAGGCAATAATCGTTACATTCTGACTAACAACGATTTGAATTATCATCTCCTTGTTGTCGGAATGACTTCGTTTGGTAGCAGGTGCCAGTTTTTTAGGTGATCTTTCCTCTGTCAAGATGACAAACAGAACGTATCCAACCTCTCCATTTTCTCGTATAATTTAAAAAGATCAGACTTAAAACTTTATGAAACTACACCCACCACATGCTGACTCAGAGAAGAAAGCCAATGCGCTTTGGAGGCAATTTAGCCGTCACGACCAAGAAGCGTTTTGGAAACGATACGAGGTATTGATTCAAGAAAAACAATCCTATCAGATAGGAGACATCAAACAAACGACACCTAATTCATCTACCACTAATTTTAGACCTACATTTTTTTATCCAACTGGTGGTTGGCTGCTTAAGGTAATATTCCTTACGATTTTTCCACTTATCCTTTTTTCGGTATTTATCTACCGAATGACGGAGGAAAATTCTACACTTGATCCTAATCTGTGGTTTTTACTATTACTTTTTGCCTTATTATTTGCCCTATGTTTCAACGAATTCTGGGAACTTAATAGCTTTCACCTTAGTCAAAAATCTTTGGTCATCAATAAACAATTCTTTGGCGTTAAACGCCAAATTGCTTGGTACGACATCAAATCTATTACGATTGAGAAAAGAAAAGTAAGCAATGAAACCTACAGAGTCATGATTATCAATACTTATCAAACTCAACAAAAAACTTTCAAATTTCCGATATCTTATCATGATCGACGCAAATTTATTCGTTTGATAGAGGCTAAAGGTGTTACTGTAAAAGACGATTCTTAGAATATAAATCACAACATTTCGCATATTTATCAAAGCAAAGCACCATCCACAAGATGAAAAGCATAAGACATCAAGAGTTCTCCGTCAAGCAATAATCGTTACATTCTGACTAACAACGATTTGAATTGTGATTTCTCTGTTGTCGGAATAACTTCATCTGGTAGCAGGTGCCAGTTTTTTAGGTGATCTTTCCTCTGTCAAGATGATAAACAGAACGTATCCAACCTCTCCATTTTCTCGTATAATTTAAAAAGATCAGACTTAAAACCTCATGAAACTACACCCACCACATGCTGACTCAGAGAAGAAAGCCAATGCGCTTTGGAGGCAATTTAGCCGTCGTGACCAGGAAGCGTTTTGGAAACAGTATGAACCTTTGATAACTCATCATAAATCTTCTCAAAAAGCGCCATTAACAACCAAAGTACCTACACAAGTGAAAAAGTCGAGTAATCGCGTATTTCACCCATCTCTTGTTAATTACTTCAGATCAGGAATTATTATTTCCTTGCTTATCCTACTTTCTTTCCTCCCTATAGCTACTACCGATACCATCGAGGAAACCATTATATTCCCTCTCATATACATTGTGTTCGTCCTTGTAACAATTGCCTATGATTTGTGGAGACTCAATAGTTTTCAGGTGCGGGAAAAAAGCCTGGTAATCCAGAAAAAGGTGTTTTTTATGGAGTATTACATTCATTGGAGCGATATAAGATCCATTGTAATCGAGCGATGGAAAAACAAAAATGAAAGCTATAGAATGCTTGCGATTGATACCTATTCAAATGGCAGCAAAAGCTATAAATTCCCTATGTCAGAGGAGGCTCAGTTAGAATTCATCAGTTTGTTGGAGGCAAAAAACATTGATATTAAAGATGAGTCACAACACAAAAGCCTTTGGAGCTCTTGGTTTGGATGAAAGACTGTGCTTTAAATTATTATTTACCTAGACCTATATTAGAGCGTGTTTAAAATTCATCTATTAGCTCTTTTAAGCGATATTTCTACTCATATATTGTTAAATTTATCGTCAATAGCGCTGTTATTCACTCAAAATTTAACGCATCTGAGCAAAAATCTCATCATAAAATTTTCTAAATACGAAAAATTAAACAAGCTCTTATTCATGAAACCAAGATCAAACAACTTAGAGACAAAAATCTTTAGGCCTTCATCTGGAAAATACGCTCGATTAATATTCATTCCTGGCATTTTAGGTATTGCTTTTTATATTCTAAAAACTTACCATCGCAATGCATCCAACAATGAGGATTATGCATTTTTAATCATCACACTTATAGCATTATTATTATATGAAGCCTGGGGCTTGAATAACTTTTATGCGTGTAAAGATTCCCTTTTAATCAAAAAAAACTTTTTCACTATCAAGCATACTGTTGCTTGGGATAATATAAAATCAATGTCTATCAAGCGAGTCAATCTTGGACAATCTACTTATCGAATATTGGTCATTCGTGTTTATTCTGGCCCCAAAAAAGTATTCAAGTTTCCTGTTTCAACCGCCTCTAAACAAACATTTATCAAATTGATGAAAGAAAAAAACATATCTATCAAAGATTACTCTTAACAGCCATATCATCACTTCATTGTTTACCTGAACCAAATCATTCTCCTTTTATTTTCCTAAAAACCAGCGCATTATTCACCCGTAACTCCTGATTTTGGACGATAAGTTTGGTAAATGGAGGGCTTTTTAATTCTCTATAATTTCTTCCATAATCAAATCTTATATAGAATTTATATTGATTGAGTTTTTCGGTGGTATCGATCAAATATTCTTTAGACTTACCCATTAATTCAATTTTGACCTGATCAATCTTATCATCTATCAAAATAGGTGCATCTAGTTCTTGTACCTGAATGCCTTTCGCTGTTTTTAAAAAACATCCTACAAACAATGTGGTGTCTGTTTCTCCAGCCCAATAAAGACGCAAAGCTCGTTTATGTGATTTCTCCAGGGCTGGCTCAAACGTTTTTTCTACGCCTATGATCCCATAAGGTAAGGGAGGCTTTTCTGATATGTATATTGTATCTCCTTTTTTTATCCATCTTCCTTCAAAGCCCGCAACTGGGTTAATATGTCCTGGTATAATATAACTAAATACCCCATTTTTCTCAATATGGAGCTCTTTCTCGTACAAGCGTTTAGAATTGGTATTTACACTATGATATTTACCCAATAATTCGTTTTTAGCGTTGGAATATTGTTGAATTTTAGGGTTACAGGCAATCAAGGAAAGTAATAGAAATGTTACAAATAGTTTATTCATGAATATGTTTTAGCAATGTAAACTCATAAAGTAAGATGTTTTTTATAAGCAGTACCCTCATTTCATTTACACCCTTGTTGGTGTTTAAGCAAAGCGCCACCAGCAAGATATACTGAGCTTTTCTAAGTTAAGATGGCAAGTTTGTGCTACTAGATTTTGCCACAAAATACGAGAGCTCGATATTTTTATTCTCCAGCTCCCCTCCTCCTTTTTTTCTTTCACACTGTCTCTAAGACAAAAGCTATTCAACACAATTTATTCTGAACACTAAAAAATTCACATGCCATGAAAAAGATATTCACACTCACCCTTGCATTGATAAGTATCACAGTTTTAAACACACAAGCTCACAGCCTTTATAAACCCAAGCCAAGTATTGCTCAATTCAAAGAGGGGGAAAAGTTTACCGTAAGCACCTATGCTTCGGGTTGTTTTGCAGTTTCTTCTACGCTATTGGTTATAGAAAAAACCAGCAAAGGATACCGAGCTATCTACAAAGCAGGCTCTACCAGTCACGATGAAATCCTGAAAAAGAAAAAAGCAATAAGATCGGATATCCATTTAAGTAAAAAGCTTTCAGAAAAAGATTTAACGGCCTTATTAGCTTGGGAAAAACTACTCTTACAACGTAAGCCTCAAAAGCCTGAGATTGAAACCATGAGCGTAGCCCATAGTTTTCAGGTAAATATTGCCAATAAATTCAAACTTCTGGGCCAGGCACCACTTGATGGTTACTATGAATTACTCTACAAGATTTTTGGTAAAAAAATTAACGGATAATTCTAATTTTCATCCAGATTCATAAAATCTAGTGATGACCTGTGGCTCTCCGCCTCAGGTCATTTTTATTCGTAGCTTTATACTTGGTGGGTTTTGTTTTAAAAAACTAGCAAACGCTCATATGTAAGTTTATGCCGTGAATAGATAGCCATATCTTGTTTCATTTTGAAACCCAAAAACTAAACAAAACGAGTAAGCAATAGACAAAAGAACAATACATATGACTCCACGCTCAACAAAATTTATGACTGCCAACTTTCAAAAGCACAACTACGAGTCCTTGATTCATCAGTTACAATTGGAAAACCAACTATTGAAGGAAAAGATTGGCTACGAAAACGAGGTAAACATGGCTATGCAAACTATGTTGCAAGATTTACAAACAGATCACGATCGTTTAAGCGTTGAAAACCAACAACTGAAAGATAAACTTGCCCAGCTGAAGCAATAATTATTAAACCTTATTGCTTAACCCTAACGAATTGCCTGCTACAAACAAAACTTTCAATAGTCACAAAACATCTCATAGTTTCCAGCGTTTTTTTAGCGTACATTGTAAGGCAATAATCAAGAAACTATGGACGGTGAATTTGACAAGAATCTTCAAAAAATTGATCTAAAAGCCCAAGATTTGGCCGATAACTATAACCACAACACCAGTGGTTTTGCCTCACCAGCGGCGGTTTACGCCCGTTCCCCCCTCAATATTTTTAGTTTTTTTGATAACCCTGAGGCCACTTATTTTTTCGAGATGACCAACGACTCTATGCAGTTGGCTGGCATAGAAGAACACGATGTAGTCATTGTAGATACAAGTTATGCCACATTTTTGCTCAAAGATTTGCTGGGGAGTACCCTGGTAATAGAAAAAGAAGGTGGATTTACGGTAAGAAAACTAGTCATTACTTCTGGAAAAAACACATACAGCCTACAAGCGGCCCACCCTACTTACCCTGACTATGAAATTACACTTAATGAGGTACTCACTATTTTTGGTAAAGTAGTGGGAGTGATCAAAAAATTTGACTAATGAAGAGACTAGAGCGAGAAAACTCCTGGATTGGTATTTTAGATTGTAATAACTTTTACGCAAGCTGTGAGCGGGTCTTTCGCCCCGACCTCAAGGGCAAACCAGTCGCCATTTTGTCCAACAATGATGGCTGCATTGTAGCACGTTCACAAGAAGTAAAGGCTTTGGGTATTCCCAATGCGGTACCTATTCACCAAATAGAGCATCTCATCAAGCAACATAACATTCAGGTATTATCGTCCAATTATGAATTGTATGCCGATATGCATCGCCGGATTATGCAAACACTCCAACGATTTTTTAGTGGCGTAGAGGTTTATTCTATAGACGAAGCCTTTCTGGATTTTTTTCCCATCAACGATGCCGAAGAAGCTGAAGAATTTGCCCGCAAGATAAAGGCTACCGTAGAAACCTGGACCAAGATTCCAGTAAGTATTGGCATTGCCCGTACCAAAACTCTCGCCAAGGTGGCCAACAAATGGGCCAAGGAATACCGCAACAAAACTGGTGGAGTGGTGATTGTGAATAACGAGGCAAAACGGGAAAAAATGCTCAGAAACACCGATATTAGTGCGCTTTGGGGGGTGGGTTATGGCCATAGGGATAAGCTCCGAAACCTAAACATTCAGGATGCATGGCTCTTGAGTCAGCAATCTTATACCTGGGCACGAAAGCTTATGACCGTACAAGGAGAACGCCTCGTGCGAGAACTCAACAACGAACCTTGCTACGATGTAGAAAATGAACTCAAGGCCAAGAAAATCCTAATTACTGGACGAAGCTTCCGTAGAGATATTGCCGATTGGGCTACGCTTGAAGGCAAACTCTCTGGTTTTTGTGCCGACAATGCGGCAAGGTTACGAGAACAAGGCAAGCTCGCCAGCGTGGTATCCATCTATATGTCTACCAATAAGTTTAATCCCAACATTAAACTTTTTCGAGAGTCTATGTCTATGGCCTTACCCAAACCCACCAGCGATACGCATTCACTCTTGCAATATACTTTAGCGCTAGCCAAAAAAATGCTGGGTTCTACCACCCAATTTCCCCCTATCAAAAAAGCGACTGTGACTTTTTATGACATAGCCAGCACCGACCAGCGCCAATTAGGTTTGTTTGAAAGTGCTCAAGATGGGACTTCTTCTAAAGTAAAAGCGGGAAGTAGATCGATGAACAAGCGAATCAAGCCCAAAACCACTTTAGCGCTTCCTCAGATAAGCGACGAGAGTACCCACAAACAAAACAAACTTTCTAAAGCCTTAGACAAAATCAATCAAAAAATGGGGAAAGGTAAAATAACATGGGCCAAAGAAGATTCCCAAGCGATGATCTCTCATCATGAAAAACTCTCCCCTCGCTATACCACACGTACCGATGAATTACCTAAGCTCCGTTAATTACACATCAGGAAATTGCTTTCTCTAAGGTTAATTATTTACCCAGAAATAATCTACTTTACTCATAAATCCTTGCCTCCCTTACTCCTACTGCTTAAGAACAAGATCGTATAAACTTTGAATAGGTTGAAACCCAACGTATATTTGTCCTATACATTTTCAATCAACACATTTTACACATGGAGCAAGTATTTCGCAATGACTACCTAAAAATCGAGGTAGATCAACAGAGTTCTATTTTCTATTGGGAATGGTCAAAAGAGACCTATCGCATGTCTGAAGAAGATTTTTTGTCCTACAGCAACAAAATACTTGGATTCGTCCTTCAGTATTCCTGCAAATATGGTGTAGAAAATGCCATTGATTTTAGATTTATCATTTCTCCCGACATTCAAAAAATGATTGCACAACAGGTAATCGAAAAAGGAAGAGGCCGTTTCAAAAGGTTGGCTCATGTAGTGTCAAGCGATTTTGTTAGCAAGCTTTCGGTAGAACAACTTTGGAAAGAATATGAGCGATACAATTTTCAGGAAAAGTATTTTAGCGACGTCGAAGAAGCGATGACTTGGGTATTGGAAGAGCAATAACTGAAACTTCTCACAATACAATTCAGCTAATGTTCATCCCTACCAGTTTTGTTTCATAAATAGTACGAATACTTTCAACACTTTACCTCTCTGCATCTCCTACCTCAAGTTCATTGTTTTTTCATACCTTAGCCTTTAATTGAGAAATAATATCACTTAAAAACCAAAAGCTTAAATCAAACAAGGATTGGGGGATGCATTCAAAAAACGAGGATAACCAAAAAATTTTACGCTTACTCCGCAGTAATGACGATACCAACCTTGAGCTTGGATTTCAATTATGCGTAGGTCTACAAGGCAATTATAATCAAGAGGTAAAGCAAGCCCTGCGACAGTTCCCTATTCTATGTTTGCGTAATGGCCTGGAAACTAAGTTTATTCGAAGCCTACGAAGATTGACTGCTTTTCCTGAAAGCGTTTCGGATACCTATCAGGATTTGGCTTATTTTTCGGGGCCAGTGGCTAAGTACAAAAAAGAAGAAGGCATTCCAACGGAGTTGTGGCAATTAAAGGGCCTGCATCGCCTACTACTCAACAATAACCACTTAAAAAAACTCCCTGGTGAAATTGGCCTGCTAAAACAACTGCATATGCTTTCTTTGAGTGGTAATCCTGACCTGGATTTAAAGGATGCCTTTAGTAAGATTAAGGATATGAACTCGTTGCACATTTTGTACATTGGAGATGTTCAATTCACAAAATTACCCATTGAAATCGCTCAGCTTATTCATCTCAAACAACTACACATAAGCCAAAGCCAAAACCTTGATATTCAGGATGCCTTACGAAAAATCAGTCGCTTAAGACAATTGCATGCGTTGAGCATTGAAGCCAGTGAAGTCCTGAACCTTTCTGATGAAATTACTCAGCTTAAAAACCTACAAACGCTCTCTCTAAATGATAATTCTCTTGAGTATTTTCCTGAGGAAATATTGGCACTCGGCCAATTGAAAGAACTCAATATAGGAGAAAATAAATTGGCAACCTTGCCTGCCAATATTGTTCAACTAAAGCAATTAGAAATTTTACAGCTAGATTATAACGAACTCGAGCAACTGCCACAAGCAATTGGGCAATTAGAGAGCCTTCAGGAATTGACACTTACTGGCAATTTTTTGATAAGTCTACCCGAAGCAATCAGTCAGCTCAAAAACCTGCGTTTACTTGACCTTACCGATAATTACTCTCTGGAAATAGACCGGGAAAAGGTACACAACTGGCTACCCAACTGTAAAATTATTTGGTGAAGTGCTTATTGAAGGTCAAATGTTTTTTTCACTACCTCTGAGGACAAGAGTTTTTTGAGTGATTGTAGTTTATCTTCTGGTTTCAAATAAGGGTGGCTTTGATACAAAACCCGATACTGTTCATTTACCTCATTTTCAAGCGATTGTACTTTGGTTTCTACTACCTCAGATATTTGAGCAATCGTGTTTTTTTGAAATTGCAGGTTTTGTGGGTCTACATAGCCTTTTTTAATAAATCCTGCTGTTTTTCGTGCACACCTACAAGGGTTATTTTTGTTGATTAACCCACATTTGTTGTGCATAAAACTATAAAGCTGTTTTTTGGCCCTACTTAGTTTGGTTCTAAAATTTACTCGGGTAATTTCCAAAATAGTACTGGCTTCTGCATCCGATAATTCAAATAATTCACCCATCACATAAATTAGCCTTTGTTCGGGTACCAAACAAAGCAACATCCCTTTCATACAACTCAATTTGGCCTCTTCTACCAAAAGTTTCTTTTCAATACTAAACGATTCAGTCAATGTTTCGTCAGGAGTTTTATCCAAACCATCGCCAAATACTTCCCAAGGAATGACCTCTTGCAGGTATTTGGAAGATCGTTTACTGTTCAGAAATAGATTCTTGATAATTCGGTACACCCAGGTTCTAAATTTGCTCTGTTGTTCGAATTTGCCTAAATGAGTAATAACTTTGATAAGTGTATCTTGCATCAAATCAGCTGCTTGTTCTGCATCAGCAGTCAAATGAAGTGCTACATTAAAAATCCAGGTTTGGTGTTTCTTAATCAGTTGCTCTAATGCGTTTTTATCTCCACTTAGGCTTTGCTGAATCAAGGCTATATCTTCTATGTTGTTGGTTTCTTTTTGCATAGTTTTCAAAAGTTTAAAGTGTGGTACTTAGTGGGCACCACACCTTAGGTAAAAAGCTGTAATTGAAAAAATTAATTTCCGTTTTCTAATATTCCTCTCAGAATTTGTAACTCCTCTGCCAATTGTACTTTTTGTTGTTCTAGAGTTCCTTCTACTTCTTCTAGTGGTACAGGAGGAGCCATTAAAACAAATGAAAAAATAGCGGTTTGTCCCCCATCATTTTCGGTAACTCTGGAAAACGCCTTACCAACACTCCCATCTGGCATAGTCATAATAGTGTCAATGGTTCCCAATGCCTTGTTAACTTCCATTTGCATCCCTATTTTCATCTTTCCCTGCGGGGTTTCCATCAAAGCAGTTTGTCCATCTACCTCCGAAAAACCCTTGGCCCATTTAGGAACGTTGGTAGGTTCCGCAATAAAATCAAACACTTTAGCTGGGTTTGCCTGAATGGCAATACTTTGTACATCAAAATTTTTATCTAACATAATTTGTCGGTTTTTAGTGATTTCTAATGGTTAGACACTATCCAAAATGTACTGTGGCAGTAAATGTCATTTATTTTCGTTTTATTTTTTATCAGGTTCCTTTTCAGAAAGAGATGTTAATTTTTTACAACAATAAAAAAGTAGCAACCAGTTCTTTGTTTTAGCTATTACAGAAATGCTAAATTTGACTTTTAATACTAATTATGATCCAAAATTTTAGCACAAACCAGCTTAATAATAAACCACTCAACAAACTATTGACATGCGACTATTGATACAAAAATCATTGTTAGCAGGATGCCTGCTGATATTTATTCATTTTACTATACAGGCACAGGAAGATAAAGGCGCTCCTTTCAAAAAAAGCGGTGACACTTTTGTGAAACAAGAAAAGTTTGCGGATGCACTGACAGCATACCAAAAAATGTTGGTGGCTTATCAGGGAGCCAAAGACCCTGAAGGCATCGCAGAAGCTCATAAATTCATAGGGCTAGCTCATCGTTTGCAGGCCGAATACGACTCGTCTGCCTATTACTACAACAAATCTATTGAACTACACGCCAAAATTTATGGTCAAAAAAGCTCCTTTGTGGCTGGCCTGCAACGTGATCTTGGATTGATGCTACAGGAACAAGGGCAATATGCTCAAGCGATGGATATGTTTCAAAAAAGCCTTGCGATTAGCCAATACATTAATCGCAAAGGGCTCGCAGCCTTCAACTACACCCATATTGGTGAACTCCTTACTCGCCAAAACCTCATAGATTCTGCCTTGGTTTGTTTCAACAAGGCGCTTGAATTTAGAAAACAAATATATAGTGCCAATGATTATCGCTTAGCCGAGATTTATAACCTACAAGGAGAAATATACACGCTCAAAAAAGAAAATGACAAAGCACTCAAGCTTTACGAAAAAGCCATTCAGGTAAATCGTATTGATGCGTTAGAGCGTCTGCGATCGTTGGCCTTCAAGGCTAAAACTTTACAGCTAAACGATCCTAAAGCTGCGCTAAAAGCTTACAAGGAGAGTGATGCTTACATTGAAACGCTTCGTGGCAAAATGAAAAACCAGGCAGATCGGGTACGCTTGGGGAAAACAGCGGATGAAGTAAATCAGGGAGGTATAGAGACTAGTTTACAAGTAAAAGATTATAAAACTGCTTTTTATTTTTATGAAAGAGACGAATCCAACGCAATTGTGGCTTTGTACCCCAAAAATCGCATCCTAAGCCAGGAAGCCATCCGCGATTTGATGGAACCAGAGGCTGCCTTGCTAGAATATACAATTACCAAAGAGGCTATCTATGTGTTTGTGCTCACCAAAGAAGATTTTAAAGTAACCAAGCTCAACAAAAAAGGAAGTCTGAAAGAAATTGATGCCTTGCGTAAGGCCATCGATCAGAAACGAACTCCTGAATTAAAGAAGTTAGGATTTCAATTGTATCAACGGTTGTTAAAGCCCATCGAGGCCACTATTGCTTCTAAGAAACACCTCATCATTGTTCCTGACAAATCACTTACTTTGTTGCCTTTTGAGGTACTCATACGAAAGCCCGCAACTCCTGGCCAGGGACATGCGCAGTTGGCTTATCTCATCAAAGACTTTAATATCACCTATCATTTTTCGGGGAGTTTGGCATTTACCGAAAGGGTTTTACGCTCTTATCAGAGAGACTTTATGGCAATTGCTCCAATAAAATTCCCTCAAAAAAACCTCAACGACCTGGATGCCAGTGCTGAGGAGATCAAAGCAATTGCACCGAACTTTAGCAAGAAAAAGGTCTATCTTAACCAAGAAGCTAAACGAGCTCAATTGATGGGTAAAACATTATCTACCCAAATATTGCACATCGCCACTCACGCAAAATTTAGTAAGGCCCACCCTGAAGGTTCCCGATTGGTGTTTCACCAATCCAGCATTACCTACCCTGAAATATTTAAAATGAAGCTCGAGGCCGAAATGGTGGTACTTAGTCACTGCGAACCAGGCCTAGAACAATATGACAAAGATGGAGGTATTTATGGGCTAGGTCACGGATTTGTTTTTGCAGGAGCCATCAATGTAGTATACCCCTTATGGCAAAACTCTACGACCCACACCAGAGATTTTATGATTCGATTTTACAAGGAAATCGCCAAAGGAGGCAGGTTTTCGGAGGCATTGCGTAATGCCAAACTTGAACTGATAAAAAATCCAAAGCTTGCCTTCCCTTACGAATGGGCCGGTTTTATGATGATTAGTGCCGAGTAATTATCTTTCTAAACCAAACCGTTTGTCTGGTGAACGGTTTGGTTTATGCCAGAAACTTGTAACTTGTTGCTCATTAAGACATCACCAGAAAAAGAACAGATACATATGATTAATCACTTACTCATCTCAAGTCAGAATTATTTTTCTAACAATCCCTTAGACCGCCTCTCTCCTCATCGCCCAAACATTGACCTGGACAAAGTACTCCAACCAGAATCGTCCACATTGATTGTTCCTATTTGGCAAGGCAAACATTTGGCTTCTACTCAAGAACCTGCCCGCGTTGTTTTCTTATCAGTTGCTGATGCCCAACCATTGGTTCAGAAACCTGAGCATTTGGTATTTTTGGGCAAAAGAGGTGGCCACGATTATTTTGCTATAGATATTCAGGAAGAAGACCCAACCACCAATCCCTTTTGGCAAAAATTAGGAACTTTTGAAAGTTTACGTAGTCTTGGTAAAATTGCAACATTGGCTGAAGGAGCCATTTTAGGCTATGCCCAAGCTATGGTTTATTGGCACAAAACACATCAGTTTTGTGGACGCTGTGGTACGGCTACCAAAAGCGATTGGGCAGGTCATGTGCGTATTTGTCAAAACCCAGATTGTGGCAGAAAACACTTTCCCCGCACCGATCCTGCTATTATTACCCTAATTACTTACCAAAATCAAGGCTTACTGGTAAGGCAACCTCAATGGGAGCCAAAAAATCGCTTTTCATTGGTGGCAGGTTTTGTAGAACCTGGCGAAAGCCTGGAAGAAGCCGTACAACGTGAAGTAATGGAGGAAGCAGGACTCGAAATAAGTCATGTACAATATCAGTCTTCTCAGCCCTGGCCTTTTCCAGGTTCTATCATGCTCGGGTTTAGAGCAGAAGCTACTCACCAAAATTTCCAGTTGATAGACCAGGAATTAGAAGCAGCTCGCTGGTTTACTCGGGGTGAACTCAAAGCTGCGGCTGCCAGTAAAGAAGTACTCCTATCTCCAAAAATGTCAATTTCTCGCATGTTGATTGATGCCTGGATGAAGGAAACAGAGTAAAACAGTTTTTCAGTCCATAGTCGATAGTTCACAGGTTAAAAGCAAGGAAAATATTAAACTCTTTCAAGCCGTCGTCTATGGACTGATTACCGTTGACTTTAATAAAAAGAAACTTTAGAAGTTACAATTTCGTATTTATAGTACAGCATATATTTTAAAGTTCAACTTTCAGGCTGAAATAGAACACTTAAATATAAAAGCTATTGCGGCTTTATACGCTATTAAAATAATACACAGGTAAGGAAAAATTAAAGATATGCAAGCCAACGGAAGATTTACAATTGCCATACATATATGCATTTTTATGCAAATAAAGGGGGAAGGATCCCTTATTTCTTCGCAAACTTTAGCCGAAAGTGTAAAAACCAATCCAGTGGTAATTCGTCGTATTGTTTCTAAACTTAGAGACAACGAAATTATAGGCAGTGTAGCAGGAGCTAAAGGAGGTTTTTTCTTAAAAAGACCTGCACAGCAAATTACGCTTTGGGATATTTATCAGGCAGTAAGGGAAACTGATTTATTTTATAAACCCAAGAAAGTAAACCCAGATTGTGTAGTAAGTAGTAATCTGAGTTTTTTGGTAGACGATGTTTACTCTGAGGCGGAGCTATCGATGAGAGCTGCTCTTCAGCCTGTATCAGTTGCTAACTTATCGGCCAAACTGAACACCATCACTGACCTGGAGTCTAGTAATAACTTTTGTTAATTTTATCATACCTATATTGGTTGGTCATCTATCATAGGTGACCAACCATTTTACTTGCTATTCATCAGCACTTATCTCTACTTTTGGCAGCATTTTTTTAATAGTGGCCAATGCTTCCTTACTCAATGGATTTTCGTATAAAATCAACTCCTGTAGGCTTCCCATTTTCTGCATAGCAGCTGGCAAAGAAGTCAAACGGTTTTGGGCCAACCCCAATTCTCTTAAATATTCTAGTTTACTTATATCGGCTGAAATATTTTCTAGCCCACATCCTGACAATGTCAGGCTCTTCAGGGAGCTGAGTTTGGCCAAATGGTTAAAATCAATGCTTAGCGTTGTAGAAGTATCTCCTTGTACATTAATGGTCGTAAGTTTGGCCAGCTTTTCTATTTTACCCTCCAGGCTATTCCATACTTTGATCGATACTGATAATTCTTCTAAATTTTTGAGCTGTAAAAAGCGTTGATCCAAACGTTCCATTGGATTATCTTCACAGCTAAAGTAATAGAGTTCTTTCCAATTGGCTAATTTGGGGGATAACTGGCTAATTTTATTGGCGGCAATGGCCAATGAATACAGAGCAGGCAAATCATATATTTGTTCTGGCAAAGCCTCTAATTGATTGTTCTGCAATCCAAGCACCTCTAGTTTTTTCAACTGCCCTACCCCACCAGGCAAGGCCTTCAGTTCATTGTCATTCAAATACAATTCATTGAGTTTGGTCAATGTCCATAAACCCGCAGGCAATATCTTCAGTTTATTTTCTTCCAGATGCAGGCTCTCCAGGTTTTTGAGGTTTGCAATTTCTGCAGGAATTTGCTGACAGGTATTTTTTGAGATATCCAACTTTTTTAGATTCGTCAGTTGCCATAAACCTTTAGATTGTACCACATTGGCATTGGTACTACTTAAGTCTAAAACCTCTAGTTTTTTTAGTTGAGCAATTTCCTCTGGTAAACTATCCAGCATATAAGCACCTAATCTCAACTCCCGCAAATTTGTCAACTTGAAAAGTCCTTTGGGTAGCATATATTTTTCATCATCCGAAGATGCTTCTATCTTTAACAACTCTAAGTTTTGCAGATTTGCTATTTCCTCAGGAATCGCCCCTACCGAGCTTCCATCCAGGCTTAAATCCTTAAGGTTTTTGAGCTTCCACAATGCTTTGGGTATTTGCTCTAAATACATATCATCAGCATCGAGGTATTGTAATTGGCCAAAGTTTGAAACCTCCTCAGATAAAACTGTAATTTCGTTGGTGCTCAAATTCAAATGTCGGAGCTGTTTCAATTGGTAAAATTCCTTGGGCAAGGCTGTTAATTGGTTCCACCCCACGTCCAGGTACTTTAGGCCAGACATCATACTAATTTCCTTAGGCAAGCCAGGAATCTTGTTTTCATATATATCTAGCGAATCAAGCTGGGCAAGTTGGGTAAGTACCAAAGGAAATTTTTCAAACTTGTTATGCTGTAAACTCAAATATTGCAGCTTGTTGAGTAGTTTAGTATTGGTTGGCAGAGTAGTCAACTCATTATAATCTAGCTCAAGGCGAGTCAATTTTGGTAGCTGAGCCAACACTTTAAAAGCCTGAGGTAAATCAAGGTCCTTGTTACTGTCCAATACCAAACGTTGAATATGCTTGAGTTTAAGAAAAGCTTTTGGCAACTGGTTCAACTGGTTGTTTTGCAGATCGAGCTCCTTGAGTTGCGGCATCTTGGCCAACACCTCGAAAGCCTGTGTATAATCTAACTTAGGATTGTCTTCTAAATCAAGAAAATGCAGGTTTTTTAGCCTAGTGAGTGACTCAGGAAGCTTTTTAAGCTCATTATCGTTCAAATACAGCTTTTGCAAGTTTTGCAATTGTGCGAACTCCTCGGGCAATGTCTCAAGATAATTGTATTGCAGATCAAGCTCTTGCAAGTTTATCAGTTGCCACACCCCTGAAGGTATCTCTTCAAAACCCTCCTGAAGTTTTAGTTTATACACCTTATCGGGTTGCTGCAAAGCTTCTTCCAGCGAGGTATACTCTTTTGCCTTTTCTAATGCCTCTATTGACAATAAGGGCGAACGCTGAATCTCCTTTTGTTGGGTACTACACCCCATAATATACAAGCAACCAATCCAATATAACCATCGGTGTACCTGAGTACTCATCTTATGCATTCTTTTTAATGAATTTAGTATTTGTGGTCAAAATCATCTTTCTACTAATATATAACAAATTTAACTCACGAAATCTATGTAAATACTCTAGTGCTACCAGGTAATAATCACTTAACAAGTTTTTAACAACCAATCAAAACACTGATTATCAACACTTTACAATACTAAAAAGTGACTTTTTCAAGTTTCTTGGCTCAAAATGTAACTTTTTAAGTTACAATAAAGTTATATTTGTGAACGCAGCAATCAAAGCTGCTTTTTTAAGACACTTAAATGTAACTTTTAAAGTTTCAAATTATTAAATAAACAATCTCTAAACAACAACAAAATGAAAAATTTAGAAATCTTATCTCGCGAACAAGTAGCTCCTGAAACTCAAGGTATCTTTGATGCTCTTAAGAAAAAAGTAGGAATGGTTCCTAACTTGTATGCTACTGTGGCTCACTCACACGCTGGTTTGGTTTCATTGCTTACTTTGGGAGAAAACTTAGACGGTGGTGAATTTAATGCAAAAGAAGGAGAAGCGATCGCTTTGGCGGTAGCAGAGACTAATGCTTGTACTTATTGCCTTTCAGCTCACACTGCAATTGGTAAAATGGTAGGCTTTAGCGAAGAAGAAACTGTAAAATTAAGAACAGGTGAAATCGAAGATACCAAATTGGCTGCTTTGACTCAGTTGGCCAAATCATTGACTGAAAACCGTGGTCACGCTGATCAGGCTTTGATTGACAACTTCTTAGCTGCTGGTTACAGCAAAGCTGCTTTGGTAGAATTGGTAGGACATGTAGTGAAAAACACATTCACTAACTACATCAATCACGTAGCCGATACCACAGTTGACTTCCCAGTAGTAAAAGCGCTGGAAACTGAAGCAACTGCTTAATTGAAACTTAGGCGCATCGTGTAGATTACTCTTATTAACAAAATCAGGAATTAAACTATCCCGTAAAAGCCCCAAAGTTTTGGGGCTTTTGTTTTTTTATCTTTGAACCTGTTTAAAGTTTCTTCAAATGAGGCAAAATAGACCTTTCAGGCGCCTGTTGCGCTGTGAAAATGCTCATTTAGCCCTGCTAAACTCTGCTTTCCACGCCTTACTTGCACCCAAAATTTCTAATTTTGTTCTCAAAGCAAAAACCTAAAACAAGTTCTTTTTCTTAGCCTTCAAAGTCGAGATGACTTCCTATTTAGAAATAATTCTTCGATGGTAATTCACTTGACCTAAATGATAATTTAGGTGCACCACAAAATGAATCAGCATATAATCGATGCTGTATACTTCTTCTCGAAATCCTATAGGGTAATCTTTGGTAAGGCGATCTACTGGTAGATTTGTCAAAGTTTGCTCAATCATTTGGCTGGTTGCTTCTATGTCTTCCACGATTTGCTTGCGTGGTACATCACTAGAGGCAAATTCGGCCTCCCGGTCCCGAACAAACCCGGTTTCTCCCAAAGCTGTTCCAATAAAATGATTCAAATTTCCGACAATGTGTAGGGCAAGGTTCCCTCCTGGATTAGTAATACCTTCAATTTTTTTCCAGAGGTCTTGTTCGTTGTTGTAGGCTAAGATTTCTTCTTTGAGTCGCGCTAAATCGCGCTGGTAAATAGAGATGAGCGTCTGAAGAGTCATTGGTTAATGTGTTATTTTGTGTTTAAAAAGGCCACAAAATAACACAAAAAACCTGGATTATTTCCAAAACAGCATGATAGATACTAAATAGAAAAGGGCGATGTAAAATAAAATCAGTCCGCGGTTTTCGATAATTTTGCTGACTAAACTATACAAAAAACCGTACCTCAGTCTTCTTAATACTTTCTCCATAATGTTGGTTGTTTTAATAATAATAACGCACGTTGCTTGCGATACAAACAAAGATTCTTATCAAACAAACAACTTTGCGATATAAACTTGCATATACGAAAAAACTCATCAATAATGAAAACACCTGTTTTTTCACTATTAATACTTTAGTTGCATCACATATTGGTATTATACCAAATGTATGCCAAACTGGTTAAAACTATCTGAAATTAAAAAGTGAATAATAGAATTTCAAGGGCATTATATTATAAAGAAGTGAATTTTAAGCAAGTTTAAGAAGCTTATAATATTACCATTCACATATTTACAACAAAACACGCAAATAGTATAATAATCAATACTTTTTGATAATTTCTTCAGCGGCTCTTATGCCCGATAGATAAGCTCCATGGACGGTTGCCAGATAGGTTTGGTGAGTAGCTTCCCCAGCAAAAAACATATTGTTGACTGGCTTGCCTAATGCTGTAAATTCAGCGGCTTTGACCCCTACTGGTAAATGAGAGTAAGAGCCTTGACTGTATGGATCGTTCCACCAACGGGTTGTTTTGATGGAAATTAATTCGGAAGTTTTGCCAAACATTTTGTTTAGGGTGGTCAAAACTTGTCTTTTAACATTCGCAATACTCTCTTCTTCCAAAACCTTACCAAACTTGCCCGCTACTGTGGCAATTAAGATGGGCTTTTTCGAAAAATAACCCCAATTCATATACATCATATAGGGGTTGGTTTGGGGAGCCAAATGACTCATAAACTGAAGTTTATTATCCCAAAAGAAATTCTTAAACTGCAAAACGATTTTGTTTAACAGCCCCATTCCCAGTGAATTAATTGCTTGTTGCTTAAAAAGTGGCAATGCTGGAGTAAACGTTATCTGTCCTTCTTTAAGTACCCCTAATGGTAAAGTAATAATCGCCAAATCACCCTCAAATATTTTATTTTGTTGGGTAGAAATTTTCACACTTTTTTGCCCCCAGAATATTTGATTGACTTGTTGCCCCAGCTGGATATTGAGGCCTTGGCCAAGCTTTTTCACCACTTGATCGTATCCCTCAGGAAAGACGAGCTGCCCACCTCTAAAACGTTTACTAGTATCGTACCAGGTAGATAACCGATCCAAAGAAGCTCCTTCGCTCAGTTCTGATACCCGCAATCGCCAGTATAAATAATTTTGGTCATCCTTGTTAAGTTCATAATCTTTGATTAATCGCTCTAACATAGCTGCCATAGAAGCATCTTTGCGCTGAAAATTGGTCAGGCGATAGGCACGGCGATACATCCAAAAGGCCATTTCACGCTTTTGGCGAAGTGTTTCGTCACTTAGTACCGAAAAGTCTGGATTATATAGTTTGACTTGCCATCGCTTTGAAGTGGAGGTTTTGATATGATATTTTCTGGTAAGGTCAGTAATAGGGTTACCTCTGGCTCCGTGAATCCAGCTGGCCCCCATATCTATGGCAGTACCTAGCGAGCGATCAGTCCAAATTCTCCCCCCTATTCTATCTCGCGCTTCTATAATTACTACCTCGAATCCTGCTTTTTGCAATGCCTGAGCTGCGGCAATGCCTGCAATGCCCGCTCCCACAATGAGTACTTTTTTTCCACCATTACTTTGCAGAGGTTTTGTAGGAGACTCACAAGCCCAATGGGTAAACCCAAGTCCATAGCCCAACCCTAATAGGCTCAATTGATGTAGAAACTCTTTGCGTGTCATTTTTGCAATTATTCGGCTCTCAATTTATACGTTTTTAGTATTGATTGTGTGCATTTTTCAGGATCTTTCTATATTCAATGCTGATTTAGAACTTCTTGATTTATGAATAAAACAAATTCCCTCATTTCTTACCTAATTGCTCTACTATTTGCTTTGTTGCTTACCAATTGCAAATCTCATCATATAAGTTATCAAAATCCTCTGCATAGCCTTTTACAAACCCAAGCACCACAGTTGGATTCTATTTTGAAAAACCCCAAAAAGTATCAGGTACAAATTATTTACACTAAAATTGATCGCAATGACAAGCAAACGCCTCGCTTTACTACTTATCACTGGAACGTAGATAACAACCGTTATTTTTACCCAGCTAGTACGGTAAAATTCCCAGCAGCCTTGCTGGCATTAGAAAAGCTTAACAAACTCAACATTTCGGGACTTGATAAATACACACCTGTAAGGTTTGATTCGGTACGTACTCCTCAACAATCGTTGTATATAGACACTACGGCCAAAGATAGTATCCCTACCCTGGCACATTTAATCAAGCAAATTTTTATCGTGAGTGATAATGAAGCCTATAACCGTGTTTTTGAGTTTCTGGGGCAAGATTATATTCAAAAAACTTTACGTAAAAAAGGCTATTTGAATACCAAGATTGCACATCGGTTAGAAGTTGGAGGCCTTACTAAGGAGGATAATTTATATACCAGCCCTGTTACTTTTTATAGAGGCCAAGATACTATTTATCACCAACCTGCTGCTAAGAGTAACGCCTTCCCTGCGAGTAGATTCACCAATCTCAAACTAGGGAAAGCTTATCAGAAAAATGGAGAGATCATTTCGCAGCCAATGGATTTTACAGATTATAATGGTATTGCATTGCAAGATTTGCATGATTTCATCAAGGCTGTAATATTTCCAGAAGCAGTGCCTGCTCGCCAAAGGTTTGATCTAAAGGCACAAGATTATCAGTTTTTGTATCAGGTCATGTCCCAGTTTCCTCGAGAAAGTCAATATCCTACATATACCAAAGAATGGGATAGTTATGGTAAATTCTTGTTTTGGGGTAATTCAAAAGAGAAAATGCCTACTCAAGTCCGAATTTTTAATAAAATAGGGCAAGCTTATGGTTTTTTGACTGATGCCGCCTACTTCGTAGATTTTGCCAATGGGGTGGAATTTATTCTTTCGGCTACCATTTTTGTCAACAATAATCAAACTTTTAATGATAATAAATACGAGTATAAAACAATAGGCTTTCCCTTTTTGCACCATTTGGGGCAATTGATTTATAATTATGAGAAACAGCGCCCTAAAAAGGTAAAACCAGATTTGAGCCAATTTCGGATAAACTATGACTAGTCAAAAATTATAAGAAACGATGCATTACCAGCGCATCTACCAATCCTTCCTCCTGGTGATTAAAAACCTTCGGCAAAATGCCTACTTGTTGAAAACCAAGCTTTTTCCATAGACGAATGGCATGTATGTTGGTGCTAATCACCATATTGAACTGCATCGCCTTGTAACCCACTCTGCGTGCTTCTTCCAGGGAATGTTCTGCCATCTTACGCCCAATACTCAACCCTCTTCTCTCAGGATGCACCATGTATCCAGCATTGGCCACATGGGCTCCTAGTCCTGACTGATTATCTTTAATAAAGTAAGTTCCTACTATCTCATCTTTAAATCGCGCCACATATACCCTATGCTTGGGTGACATCCACACGGCCTTCATAGCTTCCTTTGTTAGGCCAGGATCAAACACATAAGTATCTCCTTTACGAATAATTGGCTCTATGATTTCCCAGATTTGCTCATAGTCTGCTGGGGCTGCTTGGGTAATCAGAAGTTGGGTGTCATTTTCAGAATCGTGAGGTAGTACAACGTCATCCATGTTTTGCGCAGTATTAGTTATCAAACAAATTATATTCGGAATTAGCAAAGTTATAGGTTTAGTATTGGAAACAAAACAAAATTTTATTCTGACAGTTCTACATTCAAGCCTTAATTGTTAAAAAACATTTAAATGCTTTTACATTAAATGTAAATACATATATTTGCATTGTAATTAATTATTCAATTACAACACCATTAAAAAATTACTTTGAAATGAAAACAACAAAACTTGTAAAATTAGCCTTGATGCTTACTGCTGCTTTCCTATTTGTAAAATGTAGCAACAGCCCTAAAAGTGATACTGCCACTACTGACACTGCTAAAGCAGTAGATTCTACTGCCACTGCTGAAGCCAACACATTGAATGTAGACGCAGCTAGTAGTAAGGTAACCTGGGTAGGAACCAAATTGGCTGGAAAGCACAATGGTACTTTCGATGTAAAAGAAGGAACGCTTTCTGTAAAAGAAGGAAAAATCGTAGGAGGAAACTTTATTATAGACATTAAATCATTGAAAGATTTAGACATTCCTGCTGAGAAAGAAGGAAACGCTAAATTGGTAGGTCACTTGTTAAGCAAAGATTTCTTTGAAGCTGAAAAATTCCCGACCAGTACTTTTGAGGTGGTATCGGTAGAAGAATACAACGCTGAAAACGATAAAGATCGTGAGAAATTGGACAAAGAATATAGCTTAGAGAACCCTACACACATGATTACTGGTAACTTAGAGCTTAAAGGAGTAAAGAAAAGTATTAAATTCCCTGCTAAAGTGACTATGGCGGATGGTTCTGTAACTGCTGAAGCTAAATTTAACATCAACCGTAAAGACTGGGGAATGAGCTATGGTGCTGATGAATCTTTGAAAGATAAATTTATCCGTCCAACGGTTCACATTGGTCTTAACATTACAGCAAAAAAATAAAAAATACTGTTTTTTCAGTTTTTAGTATGAGGGCAGTCCGTAGTGGGCTGCCTTTTTTGCTTTCTTATTCCCTCTATCTTTTTATTCTATTCCGCTCCTCCTGCTTATTTCTTTCCATCAGTTTATAAATCCACATTCATAACAATAACATAATCCTCATTATCACTTACAAATTGCAGATTTTTTGACTATATTTATATACTTTCAAAAACTGCTTTCCATTCAACCAAGAGGCCATTCTAACCCAAATCATATAGTATTATAAAATATTGAGGACATTATAAGTGGTGCTGCCACTTTTGAGAAATACTATACAATGAAAAGAATATATACCTTGGTTTCCCTGGTTTTTCTACTGGTCACTACAAAAAATCTGGTCGGGCAAAATCAAAAAAACGATGATAAGACACTTGTTTTTAAGGAGTCTTTAGAGGAATTGATGCGTTTGCCAGTAGCCAAAAGCCTATTTGATGTAAAGATCACCACCGCCAGTTTGAACGAAGAGCTTTCTGGTCAGGCGTTGGCAATGACACGAGTGATTACCGCTGAGCAGATTCGTTTGCGAGGGTACCAATCTTTGAAGGATGTACTTCAGGACTTGCCTGATTTTAAGGTAGACGAATTGATTGATGAACAAACTTATAATGCCATTACTACGCGTGGTATTGTGGGACAGGAAAAATTCATCATTTTGCTTGATGGGGTACGCATATCTTCGCCCACTAATGAAACAATGCCCATTGTTGAAAACTATCCTGTAAATTTTGCCAAACAAATAGAGATAGTGTATGGCTCTGCATCCGCTATTTATGGAGCCGATGCCTTATCAGGAGTCATCAATATTATTACCAAAAAGCCAAATAAAGATTTTACGTTGGAATTTGCGCCAAGCATAGGAAGCTACGGTCTGTATAGTGGCGATTTGTTTTTGCATAAAAAAATGGGCAAAGCCTCTTTGACCCTTGCTGGCAAGTATTTTCAGGAACAACAACCTGACATGAGCCAAATATACCCAGACGAACCAGGATTTGATCTGGCTGGACATCAAACTGGTGTTTTTAATACAATCTTTGGCCCTCAAAACGCCCCCTCCCCCGTTAGTCCTGATTTTTCGAGTCCGCGTCAGGCATATGCTATTTATGGCGCACTCACTATCGAAGATTTCAAGCTTAATATTTTTACCAATTATGCCCGCCATTCTACCTCTATCAATGCTACTACCTCCAATGCGGTGTATAATGACGATGTTTTTTACGGGCAAAGCATTTTGATGAGTAGCCTTAATTACTCAAAAAAACTACGCAATGTCAGTTTCTCGTCTTCTATTATGGGTAGTATATATGAACTTGATCCGCGTTCAAATTATCGTAATACCTTTGTTGGGATGGGCACTGGATACAAGTATGCAATTGGCAACGAAATTAAAATTAACCAAGTAATCAATTGGCAATTCAACCGTCAGCTCAACCTTATTGGTGGATTTACACTTGAGTTCTTCAATTCTACGCCCAAAAGCGCTGACTTGGCCAGTCCTATTGACAAAAAACAAAGCATAGAAGGCAAGATCGCAGGAACGAGCTTAGATGCCGAGTTTTTTCAGGTGAATTACAACAACCTGGGAGGCTTTATTCAGTTACAGTACACGCCTACTCCTGCGCTTAATTTTACGTTTGGCAATCGCTACGACTACAACACCCGCTTTGGGAGCACTTTCAATCCTAGATTAGGAGTAGTGATTCAAGCTTCACCAAAGCTTACCTTGAAAGCCATGTATGGTTCATCATTTTTAGCCCCCAGTCCATTGCGAACTTTTGAGCATTATGGCACTTTTTTTACTAATGATGGAGGTCAAAACTATCAGTCATTCTTCTGGCACCTGCCCAACCCAGATTTAAAACCAATTCGTTCGCAAAACCTTGAAGCAGGTATTCGTTATTTTATCAATGAAGCATTCTCTATCAATTTGCACGGGTATTACCTCTGGCTTTCAGACCTTATCAATAACAAGCCCGATAATGGCAATATTTACAACAATACATTTTTGGGCTGGCCAGTTGATTTTATAGAGGTTCCAGTAAACGAAGGATCACAAATTAATTATGGAGGTACTTTGCAGCTGGATTATCGCAAAACATTCAAAACTATTGACCTCAACAGTTATTTAGCATTGAGCTACATAGATGGGCAAGTAGATATTCAGGGAAATGGGGAAAGGGTAGAAATTGGACTGATTTCACCTTTACAAATCAAGGCGGGAGTAGACATCACCTGGAAAAAGAAAGTTTCTTTTTCTCCTCGCTTGATCTGGCTCAATAACCAGCGTCTCAATAGCTTTACTCAGGAAGATCCAAACACCAGACAAACATTGTCGGGTTATTCATTGCTTAATTTATCATTTCGATACCAGTTTACTTCTTCATCTGCAGCTTTTTTAAATGTTTATAATGCCTTGAATCAACGATATAGAGCCAGTAATTTTTTTGCTGATCAAGACAATGTAACGCATGTCTTTTTTGGTGCTCCTCAGCTGCCAATAAGGTTACAGGGGGGAATTCAGATTACACTCTAGATAAAATATTTTGGGAAAATATAGCAAGACATTGATGCTTAGTAGTACAACAAAAAATATCTACCTCTTTTTATTAATGGGTTGGTGTATTTGCACTTTGCCCAAGCTTGGTCATGCCCAGGATTTGAGTCAGTTGCTTGCCCAACTTAATAAGTCTAAAGATGATGCCACTAAAATTCCTATTTTGTATCAGATAGGCTTTACTTATCAACAAAAAAACACTTATAAAAAGGCAATTGAGTATTTTTTAAAGGCCAATCAGATAGAGAAAGACCAGGATTTGCCACAAAAAAAGTCACTCGAAAATCTGGGGTATGCTTACAAAGAGTTAGGTAACTATGCTCAAGCAATCCAATACCTCGAAGAGATCATCGCTATTGAAGACCAATCCACTAATCAAGACATCACAGTACTCAAAGAATTGGCTCTTTTATACAACCTGAATAAGCAATACAACAAGGCCATTAGTTATACTCAAAAAATCTTAGTCATTTATCAGCAAAGTGAGCAAACAGAACTTGTATCTAATACTTATAATAATCTGGGTTATCTGTATAAAAAAGCAGGGGATCGGAATAAGGCACTCGAGCATTATCAAAAAGCCATTGCAATTATTGAAAATTCGGGTTCCTTGGTATCTGGTGAAAGTCAAGCCATTGCTTACATCAATGCTGGAGTAGCATATACCAGTTTAGGAGATTTTAAACAAGCTCGTACTTACTACCAGAAGGCTATCAGGTTACGAGAGCAAGAAGGAAAGCCTGCCCAAATTGCTGATGCTAACAATTACCTGGCTGTGTACTATTATCTTGCTGGCAACAACACCAAAGCTATTAATCAAGTAAACAAAGCCATTGCCTTGGCCCAGCCCATTAAAGCAGAGCAAGTGCTGGTGAGTAGCTACAAAATATTGTCAGACATTTATCAACAAGAGCAGGCTTTTGAGGCTTCACAAAAATATTTTAAGCAATATCAGCAACTCAAAGATAAACTTGCTCAGCAACAAAGAGATGCCCAGAAAAAAGTTCTGCAAAAGCAAGTAGAGGTTGAAAAAGAAGAAAGTAAGCTCAAAGAACTTATTGCAGAAAAGAATCAAAAAGAAGCACAGCTCAAACAATCGGAGCTTGAACGACAAAAACAAGATCAGGAACTAAAACTCCAACAACAGGAACTAGCTTTGCTAAAACATAACCAGGATTTGCAAAAAGCCGAGTTGAAAAATCAACAATTGGAAAAAGAACGGGTAGAACAATTGTTAGCGTTGGCAGAGCAAGAAAATAGAGTAGAAAAGCAACGCTTGCTCACTGAAAAACAAAAGAGGGAGGCTGAAAAACAAAAGCTGATTGCAGCCAAAGAAAAAGCAGAAAAACTACAACAAACCAAAGCCTTACAAGCAGCCCAAAACGAAAAAAAGCTTCAGCAAGAACAACTGAAACAAGAAAAAAAACTGAGGCAGTATAGCAACATTGCTTTGGTATTGGGTAGCTTACTTTTTGTATTTGTGTTGTTTTCGTTTGCTGGGTCACAGAGGGCTCGCAGGAAACTTAAACAGCAAAATCGTAAGATTCAATCGCAGAAAGAAGAGTTGCAGCAAAACCAGGACGAAATATTGGCTCAACGTGACTTTATCGAGCAAAAACACCGAGAGATGGAATTTGCAAATCATAAGCTCATGCAAAACGAACACGTACTCCGTAAAGCTTATGATAAAATCAGTAAAAGTATCTCTGCAGCCAAAACCATTCAAAAAGGGATATTGCCTCATCCTAAAAAAGTGCAGGATATCTTGGGTGAACACTTCGTGATTTTCGAACCCAAAGATGTCGTAAGCGGTGATTTTTATTGGGTAAAATCGGTGAATAATTATCGTTTTGTGATTGCCGCAGACTGTACTGGGCACGGAGTTCCGGGAGCTATGATGAGTATGATTGGCAAAAGCTCAATTGACAAGGTTATTTTGATTAAGAATATTTGTGACCCTGCGCAAATTTTAACTCAATTGCATCACGAAATCAAGCAGGCACTGAGGCAAGAAGAAACAGGCAATAACAATGGAATGGATATCATCGTATTGCGTTTGGACGATTTAGATGAGCAGCGAACCCAGGTAACCTTTAGTGCGGCCAAAAACCCTTTGTATTATGTAGAAAGTGAACAAACCGAAATAAAGACACTCTATGGGGATCGTCGCTCTATTGGGGGGGATCAAAGTGAAGATATACCCTTTACCAATCAAGAAGTGGTGCTCTCTAAAGGTAGTCTGCTTTACTTGGGTAGTGATGGATTTGTAGATCAAAATGATGTAAAACGTAAACGGTTTGGATCAAAAAAACTGATTAGAATTTTAGAAGACTGCTGTGAACAGGGTTTGGAACAACAAAAAGCTACCCTAATGCAAGCGCTCAAGGGACATATGACAGAAACTACTCAACGAGATGATATTTTGTATATCGGAGTGAAAATCTAAAATTCAGCCAATTTTAGTACAAAAAGATTCTATAAAATTTTATTTTACAACAAAAATACCACATATTCAACGTTTGATTATATACTAAAACTAGGCGATTTAGACAATAAGTGCAAGTGAATCGCAGGTATATAATGGTAACTCAGGATATTTGATGCTTACCACTAGCTATAGTTTGGTATTACTCTCATAAGACTTTCTCAGGCAATTAGTAATTACTTCATAATTTTAGAGTCTGTTTAAAAATTAGTTTTTCTGACTGATTTTAAAGGTGAAACAGCGCTTATCATTCAATGGAATTGAATGAACGGTTCATCATTTTGATCTCCAAAGACAAAATTTAAACAAACTCTTATTCCAGTTTACACGAGCTAAGAAATTAGGATGTTAAGACTATATTGTATTACCTTATGTTGTTTGACCAGTTTGTCTGTCTTTGGTCAATCTTCCCGAAAAAGTGATAGCCTAAAAGCCACCTTACAACAAGATCTACCAGATACTACTAGAGTTCATATCTTCAATGAATTGAGTAAAGGATATGCCCGTTCACAACCTGATGCATCTATTATATATGCCAACAAGGCCATTGACCTGGCTCAAAGGATAAATTATGTCAAAGGCATTGCTCAGGCATTAAGCAATAAAGGAGCAGTTGCTTCCACCAAGGGAGATTACCCATCAGCCTTAAACTGGCATACCCAAGCGATCGATCAATATAAAGCCATTCAGGATGTGCCAGGGATTGCTTCTGCTACCAATAACATTGGGATAGTATATAGTATCATGGGAGATCGTGACAAAGCACTCAGTCATTTTCAGGAAGCTGAAAAAGGCTATGCCAGCATTTCTAACCTCCAGGGACAAGCCCAGGCTATTAACAACATTGGCATTGTGTTTAAGCTACAAAATCAGTTTAAACAATCGTTAAAGTACTTTGAGCAATCGCTAAAAATCAACCAGCAACTAAAAAACAAACAAGAAATTGCCCGCTGTTATAATAACATTGGTCTGATTTATAAAAACCTGAAAAAACCTGAAACAGCCCTCGAGTATTACCAAAAATCACTTAAGCTGAGTACTACATTAGGTGACAAGCGAGGCATCGCTTATCGTTACTATAATATTGCGGGTATTTATGAACAAACCAAAGATTATAAACAAGCCCTCGAGTATTATCAAAAATCGCTTTCTATTGGTAAAACTCTCCAGGATAAACGTACAATATCGAGTTGCTTGCTGAGTTTAGGAAAGGTTTATCATAAAACTCAAGATACAGATAAGGCTCTCCCTTTTGTACAACAAGCGTATGAAATGGCGCTCAAAATCAAGGATAAAAAAACGCAAAAAAATGCGGTAGGATTAATGGCCCAAATTTATGCTGACTTGGGTGATTATAAAAAAGCCTATAACTATGAAGTGATCTTTAAAGACAAAAGTGATAGTTTAATCAATGCTGCTAACATCCGTAAGGCAGCCCAAAAGGAAGCACAAGTCAAATTTGCCAAACAACAAGCAGCCCAAGTAAAGACAATTAAAAAGCAACGACGTTTTCAGCTGATTTATATCGTAGTAATTGGTCTTATGTTAGTCTTACTGGTGATGGTTTTACGCAACTTGAGAAATAAGCGAATGGCCAATGAGGCTTTACGAGAGAAGAGTGAGATGATTTACAGTCAAAATGTGGAGATTGTAAAACAAAGAGATCAAATCTTAGAAAAAAATGAACTATTAAATACCAAAAGTAACGAGCTCCGTCTCCAGAAAAACTTGTTAATAGAAAGTATTCAGTATGCGCAAGAAATTCAACAGAGTGTTTTGCCTTCATCTCAAAGCATGCAATGTGCTTTTAACGAATCGTTTGTATTTTTTAAACCACTTGATATTGTAAGCGGGGATTTTTACTGGGTAAAACAGGTCAATGATACAATTTATTTTGCGGTGGCTGATTGCACTGGGCACGGTATCCCAGGGGCTTTTATGAGTATGTTGGCAATTTCTTACCTCAATGAAATCGTGATACCAGGGGTTTCTTCGGATACAGGTGCCATATTAGACACATTAAGAGAAAAAATTAAATATACGCTCAATCAAGTAAATAGTGAAGTAGAACACAAAGACGGCCTC
The DNA here is from genome assembly GCA_001890965.1 of marine bacterium AO1-C. Taxonomy (GTDB): domain Bacteria; phylum Bacteroidota; class Bacteroidia; order Cytophagales; family Microscillaceae; genus Microscilla. The sequence goes on from MLAY01000001.1 coordinate 219,694, forward strand.
GATATTGCATTTTGTGCATTTCACCAACCCTCAAGGCAACTAAAGTTTTCGGGAGGATATAGTCCTTTGTATATACTGAGAACCCACCCAGGAGCTTTTGAAGCAGCAGGTAACTTGATTGATAAACCTAAAAGATATAGGGCTAAAACCGAAAACGATATTACTCTATTGGAAATTAAGGGTGATCGTCAGCCAGTAGGGATTTTTATTCGAGAAAACCCATTTACCACCCATCAGATTACGCTCAACGAAGATGACATTTTGTATGCTTTTACCGATGGCTATATTGATCAATTGGGGGGAGAAAAGGGAGGAAAGTTTATGGCTAAGCGTCTTAAGGATCTTATATTACAAAACTGGCATCAGCCTTTGGCTACGCAACAAGAGATGCTTGAGCAAACCTTGGAAGATTGGAAAAACCAAACCCCACAAGTAGACGATATTTTATTGGCAGGATTTAAATTATAAATTGCTTGCAGGTTTTATAAATACATGATTAGACAAAACAACAAACCAGTGGAAATTGTTTGAAAACCTATAATAAAGCTTACATAGCCCAAAATTTGCGGTAAAATATTTTCAAACATTTTATTTTTAACAAATAATATTATTACATTTAAAAAACTAGAAATTAAAAGGTATAGGCTAAGTTTTATTACACAAAAACATCTCGGTTCCATCCTTCGCTCGTTGGAATGCCGGATAACTTGTAGCAACGCCTGACGAGCATGTTTTCCTTGTTTACATATCGACAAAAAAAATCTCAACGCATAGAGATGCAAAGCAACCTCCTCTGGCAACAATACCTGCAAGAAGAGATTGCCTACCGTAGACAAAACTTAGAAGATGAGGAGTTTTGGGGACGATATGATAAACTGGTTAGAAAATCTCAAAAAAAACAACCTCGCCTCAATCCTGTAATTTATCTTGGCAAGCCAGACACTTATGATTATCAAGCTTTGTATACTTTTAACGAGTTTGGAAGATTGTATGCAATCCTCAATGGAACCATTTTTAGTTTTTGCTTCCTATTTATATTCTCGGCTATGCTCAGCAAAAACCTTTTGGTAGGTATTGAACTCTATTTGTTATTGATACCCATATGCCTCTTGGCAGGAGTTTTCTTCGCCCGATCTTTTAAAACCTGCCAGGTTACCTCTAACTTGTTAATTATTCGACATCCATGGATGCTCATCAATAAGACTTTTGTGCTACAACATATACGGGAGGTAACCATAGATGATGATCCCAACGGATATTGGTTTTTGAAAATACGTACCCACCAACAGTCTTATAATTATAGCGTCAATATTAACTATTGCAAACTCAAAAAACTACTCGATTTTTTAGGAGAAAATCAAATAAAAACGTATGATAGGATAAGCCTGACAGTGTGAGGTTGGATTTGGGGCTAGGCCAGTTTCTCACCATCAAAAATACTGTGATTCCATGCATAGCTTCTTTAAAATAAAACCTGCGAGTATTCAAAAATCCCCTATCTCTTATGAAAACGAGGCTACTCAACTATGGATGACGGCTCCTTTCTCTAATCAAGCACAACAAGAAACCCTCCTACCTGAAAAATTTTGGCAGGCTTATGAAACACTACTGGTGCAAGCAAAAAAACAACATACCAATGCTGTTATTCAAGCATCCACTCAAAACCTTTCCTCTTCTGCCCCCACTCAGAAAAAAATTGTCTTCAAATCTCGCAAACCGTCTCTCAATTTTATAGGGTTGCTTACTGATCTGGTAGTAGCTATTATGGTAGCTCCCAGTAGTGAGGCTACCTTTATGTTTTGCACAGTAGTGGTAATTTTGCATTTGGTATTGGTGCTATGCTCTTTGCCTGCTACCAAATTAGTCATTCTAGGGCCTCAGGCAATTGTGATCAAGCACCAGTGGAATCATCATAAACAGCTGTTCCCCTACCCTGACATACAAAGTGTATCATTTTATAGCCGGGAAGAAGATAGCGACAAACTCTATATTGAGACTTTGGATATGGAATTTTGCGTGGATGTAAATATCAAAGCCAGAAAAATCCAGCAATTGTTTCACTTGCTTCAGAAAAAAGGGATTACAATTAATACAACGCTTTGATTCTTTCCTGTTTAATTCGTTCTATTTATCCTATTACTGTATGTTGAAGAATACTTTTGAACAAGACTCAGCTCAACTCTGGAGAAAATATACCACCTTAGATGCTCCTGATGATCAAGAAAAATTTTGGCAAACATACCAGTCAATTGTTGATGAGAACAAGACAAACTTCCTCTTACAGAAAACATATAAGCCAAAAACAAGACTTTCCTCCAACGCAGTTACTCAATTGGAAGTAGTATACAACCCAGCTTATCGGGTTTATCACCTACTTGGTTGGGGCGTTTTTATTGCGATCATTCCTATCTTGGCAAGTATCCAGTTTGACAGAGGCTTTGGCTTTGTCTGGCTAATATTTTCCGGATTATTTTATTCTAAAGTTATTGATAAAATTAATACAGTTGAGGTTTATTCATCTCATCTATGTATAAACTCCAAATGGGCAATGAATCAACTTGTTGTTCCTTGGAAAAAGCTTCAATATGTTACATTAAAAAGTAAAGCCAATTTGCTGTGTAAATTCCAAATCTTAACGCTTACAACTACTGATAAAACATATGAAGTATTGCTCTTTTTACCAATGCGAGATGTAGACGAATTGAGGGAAAAGTTGACTCAAAAGGGCTTCAGTTTATGACCACAACTCTTGAATATATTCCTTCGTATATTTAAGTATAGATCAAACTTAATACTCCGATGAAATCCATTGAAGCTTATACCCCTCAGGAGCGCCAAGCATCTCAACTATGGGCCCACTTTTCCCGAAAAAATCAACAGGATTTTTGGCTTCACTATGAACTGTTGTTGCAGGAAACTCAAACCCTTAAGCCCTCCATCCAAAAGAAAGTAGCCATACGCACTCCTCAGGTAGTTGCCCAACAATCTTCTCCAATCATTTTAGCCAATACAATTACCTTTCATATGGCTTGGTATAGTTATCTGGGTCATGGTCTGTCTATCTTATATTTACTAGCCATAGCTATTGCAAGTATTATTATAAGTGTGGGTAGTTCTTCCTTCCCTTTTATTTGTATTTCCCTGGCTATTTTTGGGATGGTTTTTAATTTTAGTACCCATTTTTATTATTTCAAAGTAAATCAAAGAGGTATTGGCGTGTATAATCCCTGGCGGCAAAAAACTGCTTTGAGATGGAATCAGTTGACTTCTGTTCATATCCACCAAGAACGTAAGCTTAAGGAATTAGTACTAACCACTCAAGATGGCCGCTTGTTGTATTATGATTATGACCTTTCTAAAAAGAAGCATAAGCGATTTTTTAAGATTATTCGGCAGTTTGTAAATGATGTAGATGACAGTAATTATTAACTCGAAAAGCAAAAGCCTGGAAAATAACCTTCCAGACTTTTTACCTTATATAGTCGCTATGATTTCTACTACTTATTTTTTTCTAATGGATGGATGTTTAATTTTACCTGGTTTACCAGTTACTGGGATAAACTGCAATCTTGGATAGGCCATTGCTACATCATCTACATTCTCACCTTTAAGAAAGCGTAAAGTGGTTTCCAATGCTTTAGGATGCGTCAGGATTTGTTCGTGTCCAGCATAATCTACAATGATGTGGCTACTATTAGAAAACCCCCAACGTACTTCCTCGGCTTGATGAGGAGGGGTATTAAAGTCCAGGGTACCACTCATAAACAAGGTACGTACATTGGTAGATAGTGGTGCTCTAAACGAAGCTCCCAAATCGGGTGCAGGCCAGTTTCTATCCAAACGAGGGTTTACCACATCACCAAATAGGCTATTTTTCTTTTGAGCATTAATTAAGGCTACACGATCAGCAGAAGCTCCCGAAGCCTTATCCATTGTGATGGACATACCCTGCACACCGTAGAACATTCCCGCACGTTTTTGCAAAAACCAACGCAGGAGTGAATAATCGCCTTTGTTGATGGTATACAACAAGCGAGGAAAAACCGGAATATCAGAGGCATCGCCAATGTCAAATCGTAAAAGAAGGTTAAGGCCAAAAGGACCCACTTTCAATTTCATTGGTTTACGAGTCAATGGAGAACGAATGGTTACTTCGGCAGGGTTCTTTTCTAATTTTTGAATTACTTGCTTGTACAAGGCCATCAAATCGGGCACCTGCTTATTTATATTTGGGTCAGCATCAGAGAGTAAGGCAATTTTTTTGAACTGAACATCCATAGTTGCAGGCAGTTTATAGGTATGGTTCAATCCCTCTACCCCTACCAATATAACGTTGGCTACTTTATCACCAAAGTACTTGATATAAGTTTGCCCTAAATGGGTGCCATAACTAAACCCCATCAAAGATACTTTGGAATACCCCAAAGCTTGGCGAAGCTCGTCTACATCTTTGGCGTTTTCTACACTGGTATACCCCGCCAAATCCACCTTCTTTTCTTTAAAATGAGCCAAGGCATCTTTTGCTACTTTATTGAAGTGTTCATCTGCTACTTTCATATCAGCCCAAATATTGTCAGGAATAGGCTTTTGCCAAATATACATCACACGATTTCGCCCAGCACCTGTACCTCTTTGGTCTAGCAGGATTACATCACCCAATGCCAGAAACTTAGACCAACGCTCTAAGAAATAAGGGTTTTCGGCTTGCCAGGTACAGCTTGAGCCTGGGCCACCTTCTAAATAAATCAATGGAGTTTTTGGGTTAGGGTTGGTACTTTTCAAGCGTACAAATTTCACTTCAATTTGTGCCGAATTAGCGTTTGCTCGGTTTTCGGGTACTTTCAAGGTTCCGACATCGGCTTTGATCTTTTTTCCCGATTTGGTCTTAACAACTTTTGCTTCAAGGGTTAGCCTGCTTTGCAGAGATTGAGCTTTAATACTTGTAAGGGTAAACAGCAAACTAAATGCAACTAAAAAAATTCTCATGGTCATATGCTTTTTTGATTTTGTATACCCAAATGTATTTACTTATACCTATGCTTTTTTGAAAAGTAGACGAGTTAGATCCAGGGCCTTCTATATACGGACTGGCAAGGGGTGAATAAAAATTGACGACCTAAACCTATCATTGGGCAGTAGTTTTGGCAAATTCGTCGACTAACTCATTTGGTGCTATTTATTTGTGTAACTTTCACTTATGGCAAAAAATCAATTCATCAACAACGAAGAAGAAAACGCCTTTTGGAACTTTGCAGTACAAAACCGGGTGCTCACTCATATTTTATTTTGGCTCTTTGTATGGTTTATAGCGCCTATCACTTCTTCAGAAAGCATCAAAGATTTGAAAGAAGCATTTTTGTTTCGGGGAGTAGCCATGCCTATGAAAATCATCCCTACTTATTTTTTGGTGTATTATCTCAACCCTTATTTTCTTCATCGTAAGAAATACCTCCAATACGCTACTTATTTTATTGTTAGTTCAGTGATATTTACCATCATTTATCGCTTCAATAATATTCACATTGCCGAAACATTGGCAGGATTGCCCCACCCTAAGGAATCATTAGGTCAAATTATTAGCGAAGCGCACTTCACATTTCCTAATTATCTTCCTCGGGTGTATCTGTTTACCATTTTATTTTTATTTCTGAAAAACTATAAAAGTAACGAACTCAAAAAGTACCAAATCATCACACTGGAAAGGGAGAAAGCCAAAGCAGAACTTAACTTTTTGAAAGCCCAAATCCATCCTCACTTTTTATTCAATACCTTAAACAATTTATATGCTTTGACGCTGGATAAATCGGATGATGCCCCTGAAGTAGTAGCCAAGCTGGCCGATATGTTGGATTATATGCTTTACCAGTGTACTGAACCTAAAGTATTGGTTAATAAAGAAATAGAATTAATTAATAACTATATTGATTTGGAAAAGCTGCGCTATGGGCATCGCCTACAACTTGAGTTTACTCATTCATTGGATGATTCACAAGCACAGATTGCTCCTTTAATCTTGATTTCTGTAGTAGAGAATGCCTTTAAACACGGAGCTAGTACTGCTATGCAAGATATCGTAATTCAGGTATCCTTGGAGGTCGTTCAGCATCAGCTACATTTTAGAGTATTTAATACCAAAAGTGAAGCCTCTAATAATGCTGCTAGCTATAAAAAGGGTATCGGGGTAAAAAACATTCAACGGCAACTGGAATTGGTTTATCCAGGTCGTTATGAGTGGCAAGTAATTGAAGAACCTCAATCTTATGAAGTAAACTTTCGTCTAAACTTATAAGGAAAAATTAATCTATGAAAAAGACAATCCATTGTATGGTGGTAGATGACGAACCACTCGCGATTGGTTTGTTGGAAAAGCATATCCAACAATTCTCTCAGTTGAATTTAGTGGCCAGTTGTTGGAATGCAGTACAAGCCCTTGAAGTACTCAATCAAGAAAAAATAGATTTACTGTTTTTGGACATTCAAATGCCGGGACTTACTGGGCTTGAGTTTGCGCAATCTTTGCAAAACCCGCCCGAAATTATCTTTACTACAGCTTATCGGGATTATGCAGTAGAAAGTTATGAACTCAACGTGATAGATTATTTGGTAAAACCCATTACATTCAATCGCTTTTTTAAGGCAGTCAATAAGTATTTTGACAAAGTTGCTATCCAACCAGTCAATACTCCACCAATTAGTATTACAAAAGCTCCTTCCCCTCCTTCCAATGAAGATAATTCCTTTATTTATGTAAACACCAATCGCAAATACACCAAGGTATTATTTGAAGAAGTACTCTATATAGAAAGTATCAAAGATTATATCCAGATTCATACAGAAAGAGAACCTGTGATGACCAAGGAGAAAATTAGCGAATTTACCGATCAATTGCCTGCTTATTTTTTACGTATTCATCGTTCCTACATTGTCAATACAAAAAAAATAACGGCCTTTACCCAGCAAGATATAGAAATCAATCAATTGGAAATCCCTATTGGTATTTCTTATAAGCAAGAGGTACTCAAATTCTTGAAAAAAAACTAGTCTATTAGATTCCTAAAAACAAAAAGCCCCATTTATTCACTAAATGAGGCTTTGATAAATTATCAATGTTAGTAATTACTTTTTCTTACCAGAGATTTTCACACCAAATTGCTTAAGCTCTCCTTTCACACTGTTGGCGTCAAATTTAAAAACCATTTGCTCATCCAGGCTTTTGTAAGATCCGTCTTTTTGCGGCATCAAATAAGATGATATGTTGGCTGCGGGCACACTCATAAATATTAATCCATCTTTGTTGATGATACTTACTGTAATGCCATACTGAGCCACATTGTACTCTCCAAAGATGCTCTTATCGATTTTCATCGCCTTGAGTTGGTCTACGAGGCTAGGGTAGAAATTGTCCATAACTTCGTCATCTACTACGTTGGCATTTACACTCAACTTGGCTACTTGCTTTGCATTAGGAATTTTGATTTTCTTATCACCAGCAGTTTTCCACATTGACGCTGACTTGTAAATCTTTTCAGTTTTTCCGTCTTTGTAAGTAATGTTTACCTGAACAGGTACTGGTCTATTTCCTTTATTGAAAACAGTCAATTGGTTGCCTTTCATTGATTTTATGGCAATGTCTACGTTTCCTTGTTGGAAAAACCAAGGTTTCCACAACCAGCCAAGGTCTTGCTTGCTTACATTCTCAAAAGTATAGAAGAAGTCATATGGTGTAGGTGATTTTTTGGCCCAACGACGAATATATTCTCTAAATGCTTTCAAAAACATTTTATCACCTAAATGATGGTGCAAAATAGAGTAAATAAATGCGGGTAATGGATAAGAAGCATATCCATAGTTGCTACCATCCATAAATTGGGTAGAAGTGATCAAAGGCAAATCCACAAAACTACCGACTGTACCTTGGATACTGGACTTATATTTTCCAAAAAATGGCCCATTGTCTTTATCCTTACGCATAAAACGATTCATTACCACAGTAGTGATGTAGTCAGCCCAACCTTCATCCATCCAGGCAAAACGACGCTCGTTGATACGTACATACATCGGGAAATAGGTATGATGCATTTCGTGGGTAGCAAGTCCAGTCCCCTGGTCTTGGTTGTAAGCCATCATTGGAAACTCCATTCCTCCTCCACGTAAACCTATAAAAGAAGTAAAGCGAGGGTAAGGATATGGAATACCAGGCACATCCTCTGAGAAGTGCTTCATAATTTTTTGCTGCACTTCGGTGTACTTTGCATAATTTTTAGCTTTTTCTTTTGGGAAAGCTGAACTCACCTGTACCTGGCGATTTGCCACCTTTTGTACAGCAGCTGTCCAGGCATAATGATCACTCAAGGCAAATGCAAAATCAGACACTTCCTTGGCTTTGAACTTCCAGGAGCCAGACTTGTGCTCAAATTTATCCAAGTCTTCGGGCTTGATTACATCTACAGTAGTGCTTGATTTCAATGATTCGTTGTAGCGCTTAAGAATCTTATCAGTAAATACTTTGCCTGGGTTTTGTAAAATACCTGTAGCCCACACTGTATAGTTTTTAGGTGCGTCGATGGTTACATCAAAATTGGCCAATCCATTGTAAAACTCAGTTCTTAAAGAATAATTCTCAGTATCCCAACCAAATACATCGTCATACACCGCGATTTGTGGATACCAGTAAGCTACAAAAAACGAAGTCTTATCAGCAGCTCCTGTACGACGGTTAGTCAATGGGATGTATTGCTCCCAGGCAGTTTTCATTGTGAGCTTTTCACCACTTTTCAGGGGCTTTTTTAAGCGAATGTACAGATTGGTACCTGCGCGATTTACCTGACGACTTTTGAGATTCACGGCTTCCCCGTTTACACTCAACTCTTTGATTTTTACTCCTTCATCGCTGATGTCTTCTGATCGTACTCGAGAAGCTCTTGGGTTGGCTTTACGAAATACATCAAAGTACAAACGCACTACGATGGTGTTGAGATCTTTGGGACTGTTATTGTAATAAGTAACTGTTTCAGAACCGTCCAGCAAACGAGTATCAGGTACAACTTTTACACTGATTTGGTAATCAGCAGTATTTTGCCAATATTTTGGCCCAGGTTTTCCGTCGGTAGATCGAGTACCATTTTTATAGGCTTTTTTAATTTCAGAAGGCACAAAAAACCTCTTTTCCTGAGCACTAGCCACTGAAAAAACACCTGCGAAAAGAACGCAAGCTATCAATACTTTTATAAATGATTTATTTTGCATAAATACAATTTGGTTGTGTAAAAAATAACATCTTGTAATGAGTAAGATGCACAACTCAATGATTGAGTTGCACTTCTTGTAAATTAATTTCGGTCAAAGAGTATTCTCTCTCCTTTTTTAGACTCGTCAAACGTCCCTTCAGCATAAGCCAAATGTCCTGAAACAATGGTGTGGGTAATTTCAGAATGGAAAGTTTGACCATCTAGTGGTGACCAACCAGATTTATAAACAATATCTTCTTGTTTTACTGTAGTGGTTTTATTCAAGTCTACCAATACCAAATCGGCCCAATAACCTTCTCGAATATACCCACGTTTCTCAATCTCGAAGCAAATGGCAGGTGCGTGTGACATTTTTTCCACAACCTTTTCCAAAGAAATTCGGCCTTGGTGTACCGCTTCTAACATCATTTGCAATGAAAACTGTACTAATGGTAGTCCAGAAGGTGCTTTCCAATAATGGTTTTGTTTTTCTTCCCAGGTATGTGGGGCGTGGTCTGTGGCAATAATGTCAAGACGGTCGTCTAAAAGCGCAGGCCATAAGGCTTCTCGGTGTCTTGCTTCTTTAATGGCTGGGTTGCATTTAATTTGAGAACCCAATGACTCGTATTGGCTGGCTTCAAACCATAAGTGGTGTACACATACTTCTGAGGTAATTCGCTTTTCGGCCAAAGGAATGTCGTTGCGGAAAAGTTCAGTCTCTTCACCTGTAGAAATGTGTAAAATGTGTAAACGGGTGTTGTGCTTCTTGGCTAATTCTATAGCCAAACTACTGGATTTATAACACGCTTCAATACTTCTGATCTCGGGGTGAGCACTCATAGGTACATCATCGCCGTATTTTTCGCGATATACTTCCGAATTGGCACGAACAGTTGCCTCATCTTCGCAGTGAGTGGCGATTAACATAGGTAATTGGCTAAAAATGTTTTCTAATACTTCGCGATCATCCACCAACATATTACCCGTAGAAGATCCCATAAATATCTTTACCCCACATACTGTTTTCGGGTCAGTTTTGAGTACTTCTTCAATATTGTCATTGGAAGCTCCCATAAAAAACGAATAGTTCGCCAAGGCCACCTCAGAAGCACGCTGATATTTTTGCTCCAACAATTCCTGAGTAAGGGTATTAGGCACAGTGTTGGGCATTTCCATAAATGTGGTAGTTCCTCCCTTTACTGCTGCTTTTGCCTCATGATACAAATCTGCCTTATGGGTAAGCCCTGGCTCCCGAAAGTGTACCTGATCATCGATAACTCCAGGAATAAGATGCTTGCCTTGGGCATCTATGACAATATCTGCCGAAATGTTGGAAAGGTCATTCCCTAATTTTTCTATCAGTCCATCCTTGATGAATACATCATTGGTTTTGACTTCGCCCTCATTTACTATCTGGGCGTTGGTGATTAAAATTGTTTTCAATATATCTTGGTTTTGGTCGGTAATATTATCTTTTTTAGAAGCATCCCAAATGAACAACATGGTCGCTTTTCGGAATGAAAGTTAGAATGAAAAGCATTAAACCACAATATTTATAATGCTTTATCCAAAAATGCGCATTTTTATCCTTTAACAGAAGATTTGCGGCTAAACACTTCCACCTCAAATTACTATATAATCTTGATAAATTGCTGTAGCTATGCGCTCATTTTTTCGTATATTGTTTTACAAGTCGCACTAACATCCCCTTCAGCCAATTATCTATTTACTAAGAAGTTTGATTATGTCGCAGGTTACTTATCATCAAGATTTAAGAGCACTGCTCAAGTACGCTCAAATTCTTCCCAATCATTTGAACGTTTTACAGGAAATTGCTCATTGCTATGCAAATATTAATAAATACAGTAAGGCTATTCCTTATTACCAAAAAATAGAAGTACTCGCACCCAACAATGCCGAAAATATTTTGCTGCTGGCCAATGCCTATTATCAGGTCAATCAGTTTGAGGAATCCTTGGTTTATTTTCTAAAAGTTGAGGCCAAACAATCCCTTTCTCCTGAATATTTGTCTTATGTGGGCTATTGCTACCAAACCCTAAATAATTACGCTCAAGCGGTTCAATATCATTTGAAAGCCTACCAACACATGCCTCAAAACTTATGGAACCTGGGACATATAGGGTATTGTTTTCAGGCACTGGAGGATTTTGATGAGGCAATGCATTATTATAAAATTGCGGAAAAAATAAATCCTAAAGAAGATGTAATTCTGATGAACATAGGCTGGATTTTGCTGGTAAAGGGCCAACCTAAAGAAGCTGAAAAATATCTCTACAAAGCATATCTACTGGATAATTATGATGCTTATACATTGATGAACCTGGGGCATGTACATCTTATCAAAGGTGAAAACTCCAAAGCTTTTGATTTTTACCGACGTAGCGTTTTGGAATTTCCCACTATTGAAGAATTCAAAACACTGTTTGAAGAGGATCAACGTCACTTGATAACTTATGATATTGGACTCAAAACATTTCAGTTTATCAAAGATGAGATGCTTGCTTATGCTCAAAAAGCCCGCTAAAGGAGTGATATTTTTTCTTTTCAAACACTTATAATTTGATTATATTTACTATAATCAATACATCAGGTGATTTTCACAGCATAAGTATAGTCTATAACAATGTCACAAGTAAGTTATACTCACTTAATCCAGCATTTACTCCCTCTCGAACAAGTAATTCCCCAACATTATGACCTTTTTCTTCAGATAGCTTGTGGATATCGCCAAAGTTATGAATATCGAAAAGCCATTGCTTATTACAAAAAAGCAGAAAAAATACATTCATTAGATGGTCAGAATCTGAAAGATGTGGCTTGGTGCTTTAGAAAAACCGATGCCTTTCGTAAGGCACTATTGTATTACAAAAAAGCAGAAAAATTTGAAGAGCACTCGGTGTGGGAAATCAAACAAATTGCTTTTTGTTATCGGGAGTTGCAGGATTGGGCCAATGCATTGAAATATTATCTCTTGGCTGATCAATTGGAACCTAACAACACCTGGTATCTCGACAATGCTGGATTTTGCTACCAGAGGCTTAAAAAATATGATCAGGCATTGAAGCTTTATCAAAAATCGCGGGAAATAGACGAGCGAGATGCCTGGAATTTGCGCCAAACGGGCTTTTGTCATCAAAAATCACAAAACTATCAGCAAGCCCTTGAGTTTCACCTGAGGTCAAAAGATGTAGACCCGCACGATATATGGAATCTGGGCTGTATTGGTTGGTGCTTTTTTGTATTGGGAGATTTGCAGCAAGCCCATAGTTATCTCAAAAAATGTCTTTCTAATGGTGAAGATGAGTACGATTTGCTCAACCTGGGGCATATCTTTTTATGCCAGGGAAACGTAAAACAGGCCAAAATATATTATCAGAAAAGTTTGTTGATGTTTAGTAAGCCTGGCAAGTTTTTCCAAAACTTTGAAGAGGATACTCCGTATTTGGTGAATAAATACAGGGTGGATGTTCAGTTTTACATTGAAATAAAAAAATCACTTGTGAAATTTTGGGATCAAAAAAGTCAAGCAATCACAAAAAAAGATTAACTGTGGTATAAATAATACTCGGTAAACTAATGAATGAAATTAATTTTTTTTGAATAATATGTTGGTGTAGCTTTGTAGTCTGTTTTAATTTTTATTGTATTTTTTGTAGAATAAACTCTTTGCGGCTTTTCCAGTTAAAAATTAAAACTATGATGTATCAAAAAACAAAAAATAATTCTGACCATGTCTAGTGTGCAATTTAAACAAGAGCTTCAATACTTACTTCCCTTTGAAGAAGTACTCCCCTCCCATTTCGACTTGTTGCACACAATTGCTATTTGCTACTACCACCAATATAACTATCGCAAAGCCATAGATTATTTCAGAAGAGCAGAAAAGTTTGCCCTCAATAACTCTCTGGATTTCAAAAAACTAGGTTATTCTTACCAACAAATTAAACAGCACCAAAAAGCTATTGAATGCTTCTCAAAAGTAGAAACAAAGCATCCAGAAGATAGTTGGCTTATTCGACGAATGGCCATGGCATACCAAGGGGCCAGGCAGTTTCAAAAATCTGTTGACTACTTTTTGAAACTCAATAAACTTAAGCCCCACGATACTTTTGTACTGGATAGTATCGGGTGGAATTACCAACAACTCAACGAATTTGATACCGCTTTACGGTTTCACCTTAAAGTATACAACATTGATAATCGCGATACTTGGAATCTTGATAATATTGGGTATTGCTATATGAGTTTGAAAAATAACAAAAAGGCGCTGAGTTTTTTCACTCAATCCCTGGCTATAGATTCTAACAACGCCTGGACTATTAGGCAAATTGGTTGGGTACATTTTCTAAGTGGTAGCCTGGACAAAGCTTTACTTGCTTACCGTAATTCTTATTTGGTAGATCGCTTTGCCAGTCCTCAGTCTTTGATGAATACTGCTCATGTATACTTATGCAATAATCAAAAAAGGCAAGCCGTTGAATATTATAAAAAAAGCTTTGGAGCGTTTGAAAACAAACAGCACTTTTTACGTGACATGTTGCTTGATTATGAGATTATCACTAAATATATTAACATCTCAAAGGATAAGTTTCGTTTGCTCATAGAAAGAGTAAGCAAATAAATACGATTACAATAGGCCACAATTATTGATAAAGGGAATTTCTTAAAAGTGAGTTTTATAATTCACTCACAGTCAGACTTTTTGGAACAAAGCTTGAAGTAAGAAAGCAAGATTAGAGATTAAGAGTTGATCTTTTGAGTTAAAACAAAAGGTTTGTTAAAAAAAACAAAAAAATTAAACTAAACTCAACGACTTATTCAGAAAAAGGATATATTTTTATTCCCTAAAAAACTAATCAATGTCAAAGGCAACCCATAAAATAGAAATAAAACCTTTGCTTGTTTACAAAGAAATCCTACCCTATCACCCAGACTTGTTTCGGGCTTTGGGGAATCATTACATGGAGTTGTATCACTATGACAAAGCACTCAGCCACTTGCTCAAAGCAGAAAAATTAGGCATTCGCACGTTGGAAAACCTAAAAGACATTGCTTACTGCTATCGTAGAACCGAGCAATACGCTAAAGCATTAGAATATTATTTGGCAGCTGAGCAAAAAGGTGCATTGGATCAGGTTGATTTTCAAGATATTGCTTTTTGTTATCGAGAATTGTCCAACTTTGCCAAGGCGCTGGAATATTACCTAAAAGCAGCTCAACTTACCCCTAAAAGCTCCTGGATATGGGACAACATCGGGTGGTGTTATCAAAAGTTAGATGATTACGAAAAAGCACTTGAGTGTCATCTCAAAGCCTACCATATTGCCTCACAAGATGCCTGGACACTTCGTAATGTTGGTTTTTGTTACCAAAAGCTAAGTCAGTATCAATCTGCACTTGAATATTATCAAAAATCATTGGTTCACGAACCTGACAATACTTTTACCCTTCGCAAAATTGGTTGGTGTTTTATTGTAGTGGGAGATTTTGCCAAAGCACAGGAAATGCTTTCACAAGCACTGGATATAGACGAAGCCGACACCGAAATTAGTCGTTATGCCTGGATGAATTTGGGTCACACTTATTGGTCAAATAACAACCAGGAAATGATCACCAAATGCTATCGTCGAAGCATTCAGTTGTATGACCTGGATGAGTTTGTAGAAGATATGGCCCACGACTACCAGTATGTAGAAAAATATCATCACATTCCGCTCGATGTTTACCAAAAAATGCAGAATGACGTCATTAGCTGGTGGAAAAGCCAACAAAGTAATCTTACCAAATAATCTTACTCGATTGGTAATAAGTCCTGATACCAGAATTTGGTATCAAACTTGGCTTGATTCTCGCGTTTAGGATAATTTCGCAATATGGTTTTTCTTTAGTAAATCTAACTGGGAACTCAAATAAAGGCCCATCATATTTCACGGTAAGAATCTACATTGTCTGCCCAATCATTCAAAAAAGCTTAATCTAACACACTCCCTATAAACGATTCATTTAATAAAACGAACATTAACACATACTACAACAGCAATATAGGTGTAATGCTATGCTGGCAAAACATGACTTTATCAGAAAGCAAAGCTTTTCATATTTATACTAAAAACCGAGACAACTTCTGGGAATAAAACTAGACGGATTTAAGAAAAAAAAATTAATTAAATGTGAAAGGAAAAATAGTGTGTAGTCCAAGTGATGGTTGTGTAATTTAGATAAACACAAATACCCAACACTATGACGCAGAATCCAGAAAAAAATCTCAAACTCATGTTACGCCATGAAGAGGAAGTAAACATTCAAATTGGGCTTCAAATTTTAGCTAACTATCCTGACAAACAATCATTTGCTACTGCATTATTTGCATTAGCCTACTACCACTCTGATAAGAGCATTCGCCAGGAAGCCCGCACAATGTTTAAGCAACTTGCCTGTCGTGCATTGCGCAGAAAGGTTGATAACTTTTACCAAGTATTTACCCATTTAAGGGTCCAATATCAGAATAGCCCTCGCAAAACGGAGAAAAAGGTGGCGAGACATTTAGAGCAAATCGCTGACTATGAAATAATAGATGCAGAAGAATTGGGCAACCTCACACTGTATTTTACTGGAATGGGGTTTCGTTTTTGTTGGCAACAAAGACTCCCACTATGGTCATTGGATTTTTCGGAAGCCTGCCATCTTGATTTGAGCGGATGCTATGACCCAGCAATCAAACAATACCTTCACTATTTTCCTTCAATAACTTCGATTGATTTATCTGATAATCAGCTAGATACTTTTCCAGAAGAAATACTAAATTTATCCGATTTACAACGATTGAATATCTCAAAAAATGAACTAAAAACCCTTCCTGAATCTATCATCAATTTAGCAGAACTTGAATATTTGGATGCTTCTGAAAATCGCTTAAAAAGGCTCCCCAATAGTATTTGTAAATTCTACTACTTAAGTCACTTATATCTACAACAAAACCTCTTACGAAAACTACCCGATGATATTGGCTATACTAATTATCTGCATACTTTGGATGTAAGCCATAATTTATTGGCAGAACTTCCCTATTCTATGATTCGCTTTTCAGATTATCACGATGTTCAACTTAGTAATAACTTGCTGTCACCTAGTGTGTGGGCCACCGAAGATCATACCACAATCATTCCTCATTTTTGGGTCAATGAAGGAGAATGGGATTGTGATTTTATAGGTGCTAAAGCTACTTTCTCGCTATATGAAGATGTCTACAGTAATATCGTGCCTCCTTTGGAATGGAACCCTAAGCAAGCAAGTGAAATTTGCCTCACAGAATTGATGCTCGAGGGTTATAATCAAAACCCAGAAATAAATCAATGGATGGAAACACCTTTTATTGAAGCCGATATAATGCCAGATAATAAGGAACAAACTACTTATTCACAGGGAACAAATGAACACTACATAGCTGGCAATAATCCCACTCATTTAGGTAGTCAATTTATGGAGTTTTATACTGAGGATGATATGGCAGATTTTCTACAATCCCAAACCCAAATTCATCCCGATACCTGGCCCTGGATGTACGAAACAGGATTGCGTATTCGCTATATTGTAGAAGGTGAATTTTATGATCAGGAAATTTGAAAATAAAAGGTGTTCTGTATCACTGACGGCAGAACACCTTAGAGTATGTTTAAAGATTATAATCTGGGCTAAAAATGTGCCTTTTACGCACTGATTTCAGTAATTTTTGCATCAATAGCTTTGGCTATTCACTTAAAAATATCCTTCATCAGTACAAAAAATTCATCATTTTGATCTCCGAAGACAAAATTTAAATATACTCTTATTAAAACTAATTGATTATCAAGGTTATATGATTTTAATTTATGCTACTGATGCAGATTCTGTCGTTTTTGATGGCATCTCTTCTATTTCATCCTCCCGGGTTATTTTGGTGAGTTTACGGGCAAATAGTAAAAGAATTGTCCCAGTAACGACTGAGATAATCACTAAACCAGCAAAAATACTGAGTTCTCCCAGCTTACCTGCCAGTTTGCCTACTTCAGCCGCCGCCATATTGGCAAAACCAGTGGCCGCAAAATAGGCACCCATCATAGAACTTACCAAAGCCTTAGGGGCAATTTTGGAGATGTAAGAAAGTGCTACTGGAGAAATACAAAGCTCTCCTAATGTGTGTAACCAATAAGCCAATACCAACCAATAAATCGCTGATTGTCCCACACTGGCACGTTCCATAGAGGCTCCTACCATAAACAAAAAGCCAATACCTACCAATATAGTCCCAATGGCCATTTTTGAAATGGCCGAAGTTTTTCGTGCTGCCCAAAAAGCGGCCACTACTCCACCAAATATCAAGATAAATCCAGCGTTGAAGCTTTGAAACATGCTTGCAGGTACATTCCATCCAAAAACTACTCTATTGGTATATTTTTTTGCATACAGGTTCATTAACCCAGACGCTTGTTCAAATGACATCCAAAAAACAAAAATCACAAAAAACAGAATACCCAATACCATAATTCTTCTGAGGTCGGTAGGAGATAATTTTAACTTTTCTTTGGGGCCTGACTTACGGGTCTTGAGTTGATTGCCCACCTCCTGAAGATAGCGTTGCCCCCATACAAACACGATTTGTCCAAGCAACATTCCAAAACCTGCCAGGCTAAAACCATAGTGCCAACCATAAGTTTCGGCCACAAAACCAATAGATAAGGTAGCCAGAAAAGAACCTAAGTTGATGCCCATATAAAAGATAATAAACCCTGCATCTCGCTTTTTTTGCTCGGTATATAGCTCTCCTACCATGGTAGAAATGTTAGGTTTGAGCATTCCAATACCTGCTACAATGATACAAAGCGCTGCGTAAAACAAGGTTTGATTAGGTACTGCCATCAAAAAATGACCGATGCACAACAACAATCCACCCAACATGACCGACCTTTTGGGCCCCAACCAACGATCTGAGATAATACCCCCTGGAATCGACATAATGTATACCATTCCAGTAAACAACCCCAATAAACTCAACGCTTCTGCTTCGGTCCAGCCATAACCTCCTTTTGTCTTAGACACCAGAAATAATACAAGAATGGCCCTTAGCCCATAATAACTGAAACGCTCCCACATCTCAGTAAAAAAAAGAATAAATAGCCCTTTGGGGTGATTTTTCATGATTCAATCTATAATTGGTTCCTGGCAAATATCCCCAACAGTATTTGGTATATTATATATTAATAAGCTAGTTGCTATGAGCTTTGGTGTATTGCTATAATATTATTTGCTGATTAATTAAATTTGCAAAACAAGTTTAGATTAAGCGTACATCATATATGTTCAAACAAAGGTTTTCTTATTTATCGTTGGTAGTGTTTATATTTAGTGTTGGGTTGGTTGTGTTATTGGCGAATGTAAGCTTGCCAGCAACCAATAAAGCTTCTGATGTACACACTTGTTATGGGGATTCTTTGCAATGGAAGCTCCCTGATTATCAAAGTCAAAGTTGGACAAGAAACTTTCAGGATTCGGTAGGCACATTTTGGGTAAGAGCCACTATAAATATCCAAAAACCTACTCAAGCGCTTACTCCACAAGGATTAAGCATTGATTTTACTGGTATTTATGAATTATTTTGGGATGGCCAGCTAATTGGTCGTAATTACCCTTCAAGCAAAACTCCTCAATCGGTGGCATCAGCCTCACTACATCACCTATTTATTATTCCAGATTCATTGCATCAGCAAGGCCAACATTTGATTGCCCTTCGGGTTTTTCGTTTTAAAAACTATGGTAAAAGCAACAACCCTTTGGAAAGCGATTATACCGATCTCAACGTAGGAAACTATCTCACACTTGCCCAACAAGATATTATCATTACAGCCTATGTACACATTATTGCAGGAATATTTCTAGTGATAGGCCTATACTATACTTTCATTTTCCTGGTAGGTAATCGTCATTTACGATTTTTGCTGTTTGCAATTATCTGCTTGTCTTTCTTCACCTTACTCATTTTTGAGTATTTACGCTTCCATTACTATTATCATTATTCTTTCCATTACATCCGGTTAGTCATTATTGCCTTGCTTACGCTTATAATTGCAGCTTTATTACCTTTGTTTTTTATGCATCGTTTTCCGTTTGGCTATAAGCAGCGAGTCATGGGGGGAATGTTAAGCATTGTGGCCTTGATCTGGATCTTTGTAAAAGGATTTGATCCCAAAACCAGTTATACCATCTTAATTTCATTTAGCGTCTCTTTGTTTCTGGTAATCAGAGCAATACGTCAATCTATTTTAGGAAGTTTTGAGGCACTGTTGGGCATCATTGTATTTTTTGTAGCATTCTTTCTGCTAAATAGCTATGACTTAAAACTCTTTTTGGGCTTTGGTTTTTTGATCGTGTTTATGTTGCTATCACTCACGATTCAAATGCGAGAACAACGCCGAGAATATGAAGCTTCGTTGGTGCATTCCAGTCGATTGGAGTTAGAAATGCTCAAAAAAAATATTCAGCCTCATTTTTTAATGAATTCACTGGCCTCAGTAATTGCCTGGATGGAAGACGACCCCAAAGTGGGCACTCAGTTTATAGCAGCACTGGCTCAGGAATTAGAGATTATGATTGACGTATCGAGCAAGAAGTTGATACCAGTAGCCCGCGAAATACAATTATGTGAATCTTACTTATTGGTGATGAGTTTGCGAAAAGAAATCAACTACCAGTTCAACACTGAGGGAATTCTTCCCCAAGATTTAATTCCTCCAGCACTCATCCATACTGCAGTAGAAAATGGTATTACTCACAACCAGGATTATAATGGAGAAATGAGCTTTTTTCTAAGTTTTGAGAAAACCAAACATCAACGAAAATACACGCTGATTTCTTCGGGGCAAAGCAGACGAACCATTGCAAAAAAGACTGGGGGAACCGGGCTAAAATATATGGAGGCACGTTTACAAGAGAGTTTTCCTAATCGCTGGGAACTTCATTCTGAGGCAATCACACAAGGTTGGAAAACTGAAATTGTGATTTCGGAACCTAGCCTCTAATCAACCAATAAAGATGAATTAACCATTGTAACTATGAGAATACTAATTGTAGAAGATGAAGCCAAAATAGCCAAATACATCGAGAAATTATCACGTGAATTATTGGGTGACCAAGTCGGCAACATCAAGATTATTCCAGACTTGGTAAATGCATTGTATTATGTAGAAGAACATGCCATTGATTTGCTTCTGTTAGACCTTAATCTTCACGGAGAAGATGGATTTGATATACTGCAACAGTTGGTGGCCACTTCCTTTCATACCATTATTATTTCGGCCAATAAACATAGAGCCATCGAAGCCTTTGAATATGGTGTGCTGGATTTTATCTCTAAACCGTTTACCAAAGATCGCCTGCAAAAAGCATTTGAGCGACTGAATGCTTCAGGAAGTTACACTCCACACCCCACTAAAAAGCTGGCCATTCGTTCTAAAGGAAAAATTAAACTGATTGATATCCACCAAATATTTTACATCAAAGCAGCCAATGTATACGCTGAACTTTACTTGAAAGATGGTAGCAAAGAATTGCATGATAAATCGTTGGATAAGCTGCATATGATTTTACCCCCTGAATTTGTGCGCATTCATAAATCATACATGGTCAATCTTCACTTAATCAAAAACATTCTTATTCATCAGGGAAGTAAATACGAAGCCTTGCTTGATGCGGAAACTGTGATACCCATCGGCAGAACTTATTACAAACAATTGAAAGAGCAATGGGGTTAGTCTACTTCTTAAAGTTTGTTAAAGATTCTAACTAATACTTGATTGTGTACGTTTGGAAACAAAAACACTTAACTCAAGATATTATGAAACACCTTTTTTCAACCTCCCTTTTTCTTATTGCTTTATTGGTAGGCATTCAAAACAGCCAGGCTCAGTTGGGGGAAAAGTTTAACGTAACTGTTCGGGGAAGCCTTGATGATCAAAAAGGCCTGAAAGACTATAATAATGTAAGGGTAGCTATACTTTGGCACTCGGATGACATCAATCTGGAAAATTCAAAAAAATGGAATATTAGTCCAGCTACCAGCACCGTTGACAAAAAAGGAAAATTTAAATTTACGCTCACCCAAGCCCCACCACTTTCCAGTTGTATTGTTACCCGAAGATTTGCTTTAGCCATTGGCTTTATTGTGGCTTTTGATGACGCTAACCAAAATCAAAAACTTGACAAAGAAGAAAAAATACTGGGTTTATCTGAAAAACACGCAATGAGCTTTGTGAGGGGAAACTATATCAAAGGGTTGAACGCTTTTGAAAAAGATATTAAAAAACGCATTGTCACCTTGAGAAAACTCAAAAATGGCATTTGGGTTAATAAAGTAGTCCCTAAAGAAATCCACAAATTACCCAATACAGGTTTTGATGACCTCACACCAATCAAGAAAAAGAAGATAAAAGTAAAAGTAGTTATCCCGAAAAAACTAAATGATTTAAATGCACCTAATTGGACTTGATACTCATTTCTTTCAAGAAAACTTCAAACTCATAATAGTCATTCAGGTCAAGGATGGTTTCTCCGGCCTGATTGGCTGCTTCAACGTCCATTCCAAAATGCTCTATGCATAAACGCGCCATATTTTTGGCTTTTTGAGGCTCAAAGGGGCGATACCTGATTAGGTGAAGTGGCAGATTACCTGAAGCATCAGAGACTACCGGACAGCCTTGCTCAAACAACGCTCGTGCAGTTTCCACTAAATTACCTTTGGCTGCCTTGTGCAAAGCATTTTGTCCCCGAGAATCCACTTGGGCAATGTCCGCACCTGATTTTTTAAGCATTTCTACTGCCTGGGCACTTTTCACATTAAAAAATGCACTGAAATTCATATTTCCATCTGGATTAGCCCCTTTTTCTATGAGTAATTGCATAATGGTCAAATTATCACGGCTTACTGCGTCTAACAATAAGTTTCCTAATTTATGAGGGCTTCCCTGGCCATACCCTTCATTTAGCGCTTGAATTACCCAGTCGTTATAGCCCTGTTGCACAAAAGCCTTGAGCACAAATGGATCTTTGATATTGGCGCCTGATTTGATCAAAAAACGAACAATATCGTCTCTTTGGGAACCCGCTGCTGCGGCTACTGGAGTCACCCTCCCCTCATCAAATGCCTGAATATCCACCCCATTTTTCACCATGATTTTGATTAACGACATCTTAGCATCAGGGTTATTTTTCAAATGATACACCAAAGGAGTTGTACCAAAATTAGTACGGTGTTCTAAAGGAGCACCTTCGGCAATTAATCTTTTCACGACTACCTCATGATTGTCTAAGTCATCGTGATAAGTACCAGTAGGTGGTTCTAGTGCAAGGTGCAAAACCGATACACTTTCAGCTTCTCTTCCAAAACCAATATCTGTGTATCCGTCGATTCCATGTTCTGTAATAAATTCAGCAATTTTGAACCCTCTATTTTTACGCAAAAAATCAATCAAGTCATTTTGAGGGCGTAAGTTATGCTGTATTTTCTCACTGGCTTCTTTTTCCAGTATTTCTATACCTTCCATCTTAATGCTTACACCATTCATAAGTAGCTGTACCAACGCTTCTTTTTGTTCAGGATTTTCTTGATGATTAATCTTTAGGCCCGATAAATTCAAATCCAACAAGTGAGGTAAGTTTACCAATGGTGTGATGTCAGTTACCTGAGTATCTGCCAAACTAAGTCGGGTGAGTTCTGGTAGGTTAGCCAAGGGGCTTACATCTTGTAATTGTGTACAAGCGTTTAGCACCAATACTTTGAGTTTTGGTTTGTTGCGTAATGGTTCAATATTATTAATTGGATTGCCTACCATCCATATTTCTTCCAGGTTTTTGAGAGGGGTCAGCGGGGCAAGATTTTCAACTTCGTTTCCATCCAGCAAAAGTATCCGCAGGTTACGACATAACTCTAGGCCCGATAAATCCTGAATACTTTTCAGTGCAAAATTTGCATCTTCATCGTTTTCATTCCATTCCAATTCAGTAATGTAGGCCATCCTTTCAGGAATCAATACGTCCTTGATGTTTTCTTGTAATGCTCTTAGAAGATTGGCATCGGGTATTTGAAGCGCTTCCATTGTCACAATAATTCGTAGTTCTAAACTAAAAATAGCTGGACATAGTCAGGATTCCAAATTTTGGTTAAGGGTTTAGCTGTCTTTGTAAGATATCGGGGCTCATAAAAAAACTGACAGTAAAGCATTCACTGTCAGTTCTAAAAGGCATATTTAAAATACAACTCAATATGTCTAAAAATGTTTTAATCAATGTCTAATGCAAAACCTCCCACAAATTGACTGTAGGTACGATAGATCATCAGGCGATTGTCGTTAGGATCAAGCTTAAGAACCAAATTCTTGGTACTATTGAGCGGTGCAGATATGGCCTTGCCACCATAATCTAAGATGTGTGCCTTGGCTTCCAGTTTGCTCAACACTACTAAATATTTTTTGTCGGTATCCAGATTAAAGTATTGAAAAGCAAAGCTTTTTCTTTCCTTAAAATCTTTTTCAAACAAACGTCGCCCTTCCCGATCAAAAGCCGTTATTTTACTCCCTCCATCGGCTACCACGATCCAATCTTTGGTAGCCTCATCGATACACATTTTAAACTTTGCATTTGGATAAGGCTTGGTCAGTTTTTTCTTATCCGTAATTTCTCCGTTGATATCAAACGTAATCAACTCACCATCATCTGATAAACAAGTGAATTTCAAATTACGACGATCTATTGCCAGAGGATTACTGGTCTTCACTCTTAAACTTAATGGAAATCCTGCTCTTTTTTTGCCACGACGGTCAAACGCATGGATTTGACCATTCTCCAATAGAAAGATAATATAACTTTTACCAGCTTTGACTTGTACCGCAGGAGCAGCTAGTTTGGCCCCCAGGTTTTTGGCTTTCCAACCATAAATCAACTCTCCATCATGGTTAAAAATACGTGCTTTGCCTTGAGCATCTGTTACCAAAAAGCGATAGTTGCGTCGTCCAAACTCGAGCACCGACATGCTATGCAAGCGGATAGAATCCCGGACGAAAATAGGGAAATTTTCCACATAGCGTCCTACTCTATCAATTAGATGAATGCGACGATTGGTAATAAACGCATATTGTAATTTACGGTTCTTGTATCGATCAACTTGAACCGGAATACTGCGCATAGGCGAAGGCATTTTCAGGTTCCACAAGGGTTTGCCTTGAGCAGAAACCAAATGAAGTCGGTTTTCATAGTCTTGCACCAAAATCTCCGTTTCTCCTTTGGCCCGATGGTTTTTCATCAAATAGGGAGGTGTATAAATACCCGTTCTCAAAGTGGTACTCACCAAAGGCTTATAACTTTTATCTACCTTATCGTCTACTTGCCCTCCATTAAACTTAAAATCTATTTGTGAGCGAAACTGATCACCTTCATAGTTAAACTGAGCCGTAATCCATTGAAAATACTTCATCTGGTTTTCGTACTGGCTCATCAGCTTTTGCCATTTAGGGGAAGCATTCCTGGTCAAAATCCTCCAGGCCTTTGGGATATTCATCAAAAAAGTAAGGTTGGAGTTTTGCTTAATTTTGGCCAGCAATAACTTATAACGGGTGGTTTTACCCCAAACATCCCCTCTTTGTACATCATCCAATAAGTTACGGATGGCTCCAATATCATTTGACAACACCACAGCCTGCCCCACATTACTATAATAGCATTTGTTAAACCCCTGGAATGTATTACCCAGCATGGCAGCAGGGAATTCATCTAAAGGAATTTCTCCAATATCTACTTTGCCATATTTACTAATAGTCACTTTTTGTCCCAGCTTACTGGCCACTTTTTGCCCCATCTGTTTCAAAACACCCAAGGCTCCTACCAATCCGTTGGTATTCAATAAAAGTAATTTTTGAGTGTTTTTCTGCTCTTCACTCATTTCTAATATTGAAAAAGCCAATTCCTTATCTAGGTATTTGTACAAATTGTCAAATTTGATATCAAATCTACTCTCTACATCTTTTTGTCTTTGAAACAACTCCTGATCCTGAGCTGACCAATAGTCTTTTACCCCTTGTATAAATTTATCTCGGTCATTAAAGCTCAAATGATACATCACCGCAGTATTGTTAGGAATGAACTGCTTAAGGCCAAAAGATTGCCCATTTTGTTTGGCAAATACGTTCATAAACTCTTTGTCCTCTCCCCGATTGGTCAAAGTAATTCCCGAAAAACGAAGTTGAGTTTGGTCTATGTTGCCAGCAAACAAGGCTGATTCCGCAAACTGCTTGAGGGGTGTGAAAAAGGGCAGTTGATTTTCATTACTAGTAGTGGTAATAAATTGTGGGAGTTGCGCTGGATTTACGTGCATTCGTAGCTTACCATTACGCCAAAAGGTAAGGTCTTCCCAGTCACGTTTTACCCTTGTTACCCGATAATAAGATTCACCAGAAGTAATATGTCTGATGACGTCATCTATCAAAACAGAACTATAACTGCCAATAAAAAAGCCTTTGTAGATCACAAATGAGAAAATACTCTTGGTCCCTTTTTGCTTGACTTCATAAATTTTGAAATCCTTAAAGTTACGATCATCGAACTGAAACTCTGGCTTGGTCCTAAAGAAAGAAACTACCTGATTGAGGAACTGCATATCGTCGGTAGAGGGCACTGGAACAAAGAATAATGTACCAAAATCTTCCTTAGAGGTAACATGCACACTTGCGGTAATCTTACGATTTGAAAGCAGAGAAATTCCCTTTGGATTTTTGGAGAGTACTTCTATAAAATATTGGGTACGAGCTGCTACTGTATTGAAATAGTCGGTTTGTACCAGGTTATTCCACATGGGTTGAGCTTCTACCTCCCGAAATAAGGTAAGTATGTTGTTGGTTTCGAACACAAATGCTGGGTTATTAGGCATCAGTGTTATGGCGCTCGTTTTGCGTCTGCCACCACTCAACAAAATCAAAAGTCCTACGATAATAATCAATGCCAAAGCACCACCTACCCCATATACAACGCGTTTGGGGTATTTGTCCAAAATCTTCTCTTTCAAAAACGTATTCATACTATCAAAATCAGTGTAAACAGTTTCAAATTTAAAAACTATCTGGAGTATCTTATTGAATTAGAGGCGTTTTTTTAGTTTAAACATCAATTTCATTGATCAAATTATCTCAATAAAATTTAAAATTAGATAAACTCAAGTTGTAGAAATTGGCTAAATACTTGAGGTTTGTAATTGTAAGAAAACAGAGCAAACGCAAACACCTAATAACTTATTATATTTCAATAATTTAAGAGTTCACAACTGAAGAAATAAATCAGGTAAGTTAACCTATTACCCTGATTTATTATTAATTTATGTTTACTTCTACAAATTTTATTTGTATTTTTTGTACAGGTTGTTTATTTTTTGAATTATAAACTTACATTCTAACTATATATTTTTTACAATTATGGAGTTATATATTAAATACCAAGAGAGCTACTCTAGAAGTCAGCTACTACTGCGTACTTTCCTTGGTTTCTTCTACATTATACTTCCTCATGGTATCATGTTGATGTTACTGGGTTTTGTAGGCTTTTTCTACACCATCATTGGGGTTTTTTCGGTACTCTTTACTGGAGTATACCCTGAAAACATGTTCAATTTTCAAGTAGGCCTTCAGCGTTGGAGTTTACGAGTAAATGCTCGTATGCTAAATCTCGTAGATGGTACTCCTCCTTTTGGTAAGGATGCTGAAGACGAATTGGTAAACTTAGAAGTACCTTACCCTGGACAACAAAGCCAAAAGGATGCATTATTAAAGTTTTTCTTAGGGCCTTTTATGGCAATTCCTCATGTATTTGTCTTATGGTTTAAGTCTATTCTTGCGTCAATCTATTACTTGCTATCATTTTGGGTGATTCTTTTCACAGGACACTATCCTCCAGGATGGCACAAATATGTAGTAGAAATGATGCGTTATAGCCTTCGTGTAAATTTATATTTTAGCTTCCTAAACGATCAATACCCTCCTTTCTCAGGTAAAACTGATGAGGAATTGGGACTTAATCAATAGTATTTGAAACATACTTATTATCATCATATAAACACTCTGAAAACATCAGGGTGTTTTTTTTGCGCCTATCTTTCCAGTATTAGAAGTCATCTTGACATTTAATAATGAACTACAAACAGCTCATTTTGCCCCCTAACTTTGAGATTTTTTATCCCCGTAGCGCTGCTATGACTCAAAAAAATCTCTTCGTTATCGAACAAAAGCAGCTATTTTTAACAACATCCAAAAAGTCGAGACGACTTCTTAATCTAAATTCTATATATCGATTTAAAATTTCTCCACTTCTTTCTCAAAATTTGGTATACATTCTTGGAACATTCTGCGTATCGTTGTAATGTTTATAGTCTTTGAGAGTCTTTTTTATAACAATCAATAGATATTTTGTGATTTTAACATTTTCTTAAATATGCAAATCATTGATTGTCAGTCAAAAAAACACTTACTTTGATAAACTAAGACATTAGGTAATCAATTAGTACCCAAATTTATTTTTCAATTTTGCAACTAATTTGTGATTCAAATCATCATTAGAACCAAATAAACTTGTAGCAAACCATGAAGAAGAAAATACTCATATCCGTGATTGTAGTGGGAGTCATAGCAGCTGGCTACGCTTTCCTTGGGAAAACCACCCAAAAAGATGCTGAAATTTTTGTAAAGGTAAAAAAAGGTGATTTTCAGGTGTCGGTCACTTCCTCAGGTGAGCTTTATGCCAAAAACTCTACCAAAATCACAGGGCCTACTGGCTTGCGCCGTGCCCGAATATGGCAAGTAAAGATCAGCCGAATCATTCCTGAAGGAACAGTAGTGAAAGAAGGTGATTTTATTGCCTCGCTGGATCGTTCTGAACTAGCCGATAAGCTCAAAAATGAACAAACTGAGCTGGATAAAGCCAATTCACAATTTACCCAGGCTAAATTAGACACTACCCTTGAGCTACGAGAAGCTCGAGATAAATTGATTAACCTTAGGTATGCTCAAGAAGAAAAGAAATTAGTAGTGGAACAATCTAAGTATGAGCCACCAGCCACCATCAAACAAGCTAACATTGAGTGGGAAAAAGCCAAGCGCGCGTACACTCAGGCAGGGCAAAACTACCGTATTAAAAAAGATAAAGCGATTGCCAAAATGCAAGAAGCAGGTGCAAACCTGGCTAAGTTTGAATCGAAAGTTGAATTTTTACAAAAACTGATGAAAGAATTCAACATTACTGCTCCCAAAGGAGGGATGATGATTTATGCCCGTGATTGGAACGGTAAGAAAAAGCGAGAAGGTTCTACCATTCAAACCTGGAACCCTATAGTAGCAACCCTACCCGATTTATCAGTGATGGTGTCACGCACCTACATCAATGAAGTAGATATCAAAAAAGTACGTACTGGACAGCAAGTAAATATTGGACTAGATGCTTTCCCAAAAAAGAAGCTGAGCGGAAAAGTAATCAGTATTGCCAATGTAGGAGAGCAGAAACCCAATTCTGATGCGAAGGTATTTGAAGTAAGTGTAGAAGTTAACGAAAAAGATTCGCTATTACTTCCTTCAATGACTACCAGTAATAATATTATTGCCCAAACTGTAAAAGGTGTATTATTTGTTCCGTTGGAATGCCTTCATAACCAAGGAGATAGCCTTAGTTACGTGTTCAAAAAAGAAGGTACTTCTGTTACACGCCAAGAGGTAATTGTGGGCGAAACCAACGAAAATGAGGCTGTTATTTTAGCAGGACTTAAATTAGATGAAACGGTGGCACTTTCTCGCCCCGATAATGGCAATAAAATAGATCTAAAACTACTGGATACAGCCCTCAAAAGTAAAGTTCAGAAAGCGCAAGCGAAGAAAGTTCAGGATGAATTACGCAAACAACAAGAACTGAAAAAGAAAGAAGAAGAAGAGCGTAAGAAGAAAATGCAGGAGATGCTTGAGAAAATGAAGCAGGGCGACAAGAAAAAGGATGGCAAGAAAGATTCTTCTAAAAAGGGTAAAAAGAAAAAGACGAAAGAATCCAAGGCTTCTACTAAAGTAGCTTCTACCAAATAATTCCCCGGTTTAAAGCACATTTATTATGTATCAAAGATTATTAGTAAACTTTAGTGTAGCCTGGTCAGCCATTATGGCCAATAGACTCAGAGCTACCCTAACGGCTTTGGGGATCATTTTTGGAGTATCTGCGGTGATTGCCATGCTGGCCATTGGAAATGGTGCGCAGCAAGAAATTTTAGAGCAAATCAAACTGGTAGGAGTCAACAACATTGTAATCAAACCAGTACTCGAGCAGGAAGAAAAAGAAGTGGGAGAAGATATTGGAGATTCTCAAAAGAAAAAGGAAAAGTTTTCGCCTGGCCTTACAATGCAAGATGTAGAAAGCATTCGCCAAATGCCTATGGTTGCCTATACCAGTCCTGAAATATTGCTGGAAACCTATATTATTAAAAACGGGATTCAGCGTTCGGCCAAATTGGTAGGTGTAGAACCTGCTTACTTTACCCTTACCAATTTCAAACTCTCTGATGGACAAATGTTTAGTCCTAAAAACCTGGAATACGGTGATCAGGTGTGTATTATTGGGCAAGGGATCAAAACCAAGTTCTTTAGCAAAGAAAATCCTATTGGCAAACGCCTGAAATGTGGTCGTCACTGGCTGAAAGTAATTGGAGTGTTAGAACCACGTTTATTGTCTAATAGTAGCATTTCTAAATTAGGGATTCGGGATTATAACATGGATATTTACACCCCTACCAAAACCATGTTAATCCGATACACTAACCGTTCGGTAGTAACCAAAGCCATGATTCGCAAAGCGGCCAACCGTCGCAATCGAAACAATGATGATCAGAAAAGTGAAAAAGATCCTGTAAAAAACTACCATCAAATTGACCGACTGGTAATACAGGTAAATGAAACCGAATACCTAAGCAAAACCGCGGATATTATTGCCCGTATGCTTGAGCGTCGTCATTTCAAAGTGGTAGACTATGAAGTAAGTATTCCAGAACTATTGCTCAAGCAACAACAACGCACTAAAGATATTTTCAACATTGTGTTGGGAGTAATTGCAGGAATCTCACTATTGGTAGGAGGCATTGGTATTATGAACATTATGCTAGCCTCGGTACTTGAGCGCATCAAAGAAATTGGTCTGCGGCTTTCTATTGGGGCCCAAAAAAGCGATATCATTACCCAATTTATGTTTGAAGCAATGCTTATTAGTATTTCGGGAGGAGTCATTGGGATATTATTGGGAGTGAGCATGTCTTATTTTATTGCTGAGCTGGCCGAAATACCTACCATTGTTTCATTTTCCTCTATCGTGATCTCATTTGTGGTTTCGGCTTCGGTAGGGCTTATCTTTGGTATTACCCCTGCACGTAGAGCTGCTCAACAAGATCCAATCACGTCTTTGAGGTATCAATAGTTTTACCACATTTCTCAGATTTTCAAACTTATATAATCACCTTGCGGCTTTTTTTATCCGAAAGAGCCGCAGGGAAACACTTGAATTAGCAAGAATTATGACTAGGTTTTATATCATTTGTTTCTTATTGAATGTATGGGTGTTGCAGATTAGCTTTGGGCAAACCCAACAAAAATATACCCTGCAACAAATCATTAGTTTAGCAAAAAAAGAGTCTCAAGTAGCCTTACAAGCCAACAATCGTAAAGAAAACCTCTATTGGCAATACCGCACTTTTTTGTCCAACTACAAACCTCAATTATCATTGACGGGTACCCTACCCAACTACAATAAATCTATTGAGCGCATTACACTACCCACTGGTGAAGATAGCTTTGTTCCCAGAGGGGTAGTAAATACGGATATAAACCTTGAGTTGCGTCAAAGCATTGGCCTAACAGGTGGTGAAGTATTCGTCAATACTAACCTGGCACGTATTGACCTTATAGGTGATCAAACTGGAACATCTTTTTTGTCTACTCCTATTAGTATTGGTTTTCGTCAGCCTATTTTTGGTTTCAATCAATTGAAATGGGATAAAAAAATAGAGCCTCTCAAATACGATGAATCCCGCAAGGCTTTTTCTGAAGACATGGAGCGCATTGCGGTACAGAGTACCGACTTATTTTTTAATTTATTGGTAGCTCAAATCACACTCCGTATTTCGGAACTAAACAAAGCCAATAATGATACAATTTATAAAATTGCTCAAGGTCGTTACAACGTAGGGAAAATTGCTGAAAATGAGCTACTTCAATTGCAACTCAATTCTATGCAATCTGACCAACAGGTAACTCAAGCGAGGTTAGATATTGAAACAAGTCAGTTGAGCCTGAAAATATACCTGGGTAACAATGAAAACCTTAAAAATATCGAATTGATTGAACCCACTTCTGTCCCTGAGCTTACTATTGATGAGGCGGTGGCATTGAGCGAAGCCAAGAAAAATCGGGCACGTTATGTACAATTTAGGCGACAAAAAATAGAAGCTGAGCGAGATATAGCCCGAGCTAAAGGTAATAGTGGGCTGAATGTAAACTTGTTTGGGTCTTATGGTTTTACCCAAAATTCGCAGGACTTCAATAATGTGTACCAGAATCCTCAAAACCAACAAAGACTTCAGATAGGTTTTCAGATTCCTATTTTGGACTGGGGTCGTCAAAGATCAACGATTCAAACTGCGGTGGCCAATAATAAATTGGTGCAATCTACAGTGGCTCAAAACGAATTGAACTTTGAGCAGGAAATCATCCTCAAAGTAAAGCAATTCAATATATTCCGTAGTCGACTTATCATCGCCCAAAAAGCCGATGAAATTGCCCAGCGTCGTTATGATATTGCTCAAAAACGTTACTTGATTGCCAAAATCAATATTACTGACCTGAATATCGCCCTACAAGATAAAGACAATGCCAAACGGGGCTATTTAGAAGCCCTTCGTCGTTTTTGGAAAAACTACTACGAAATTCGCCAACTCACGCTTTACGATTTTGAACGAAGCGAGCCAATTAGATATTAAAAATATAATTAAAAGCTTTTAGCTGTTGGCCTCTGGCTTATAGCTAAAGGCTTTCTACCTACAAAAAAACCAGCTCCCTCCCAACCAATCAAAGTTTATTATTTAAAAGTCTCATTAGATAAGCTGTATTCTTTGATCCCCCCTTACTCAGATAGTACACATATCGTTAGCAATATTTTACAGCAAAACCCTCAAAACCATATCATTTGCAAAAATTAAGTAGTATAGAAAGCCAGCATTATTGTGAACTTTGATTTTTATAAAAACATCTCATTTTTTTAGAAAAATCAGGTAAAACATGGCAGAAAGCGAAGTATTTTTGATGACACGTTTTGGCGGCTAATCACGTATTGACGACCTTTAAAAAACATCTTAACTTCTGTAACTTAACATCTATGTACAAAACATTAACATGCTTGCTAGTATTACTTATAATTTTAAAATTACAAACGGCTCACGCTCAATCAACAAATCCACCAGAGCGATGTGGTTTCAAACCTAAATCTCACTCTGAAGAGTTTGAAAAATGGATGCAAGCCAAAAAACAATTGCAAAAACACCAAAGAAACACCTCAAATAACTCTATATACCGTATCCCTGTGGTGGTGCACATTATTCACGATGGAGAAGACGAAGGTAAAGGGCTTAACCTCTCTGATGAAACCATTAAAACTTTAATAAAAAACGTAAATGATGATTTCCGTCGTAAATCAGGAACCAGAGGTCATAACACCCACCCTAGCGGCGTAGATACCCAAATAGAATTTCATCTGGCTCAAATATCACCTGAGGGTTTACCTACTACTGGAATACGTAGAATTGATTACAATAAATTACTTGACTCTTTAGGGCGAGAAGGTATAGAAGGCTATCGAACCGCAGGCTATTGGAACCCTGAACAATATTTTAATATATGGTTTTCGCGTTTTAGTCGTGGTTTTCTGGGCAGGGCTGAATTCCCAGAAACAGATTTACCTGGAATACCCCAGCCTACTGAAAAAATAGAAGAAGATGGAATATTCATCAATAGCACCTATTTTATGGAAGGTGAGGAAGGTCCTTATGGTTTAGGGCGAACTCTTACACATGAAATAGGGCATTTTTTAGGCTTACTACATGTATGGGGAATTAAAAGCAACTGTGAAAATGATGATTATTGTGATGATACACCCCTTGTAAGTGGCCCACATGGTAGCTGCAGCGGAAGCACTCCATTGGCTTGCAATGGTGAACCAGCTATGATAGAAAACTATATGGACTACAGTGATGACGCCTGCATGAATATTTTCACCAAAGATCAAATGGTGAGAATGCGCACGGTATTGGAACACAGTCCACGACGCAAAACCTTGACTACATCTCCAGGGCTGATTCGCTCTGACATAGGAGCAAATACGGTAAAAACATACCCAAACCCCGCTTTAGAAACACTTAATGTAGAGTTTGGATTGAATGTTTTGGGCTTGTCTCATGAATGGATACTGTATAATTTGCAAGGGCAAATCATACAAAGATTTACTTTTGTAGCAAAGCATCAAATGGTATTTAATCTACCTTTGGTAGCCTCTAAAGTCTTAATTTTAAAAATTCAAGGCCCTGCATTGAATACCACTCAGAAAATTATGATTGGAAATTAATTACCCTTAAAGCAAGGAATAATCTATTGAAATAGCTACACTTAAATAGATCTGGTTATTTCAATAGATTTTCAAATAATTCTTGTCCAATACCTCCATCAAATATGTAATTTTAACTACACTACTTTCTTTCACCATTTGCCATAAGCCCTTATAAATAATCTAATATCTATTCAAGGTTACTCTGTGTCCAAAGGCAAGTCTTTTATCATTAGCGATATCACACCCTCAGTAATAAAGGCCTACAAACAAAAGTATTTTGAACCCACCCCAAATTTCTGTTAATTGCAAGCTATGTAATGTTTTACATCTCCTTCCCAAAAGACATGAACAAAGCAAAAAACAAAAAGAGAA
This sequence comes from marine bacterium AO1-C, assembly GCA_001890965.1. GTDB lineage: Bacteria > Bacteroidota > Bacteroidia > Cytophagales > Microscillaceae > Microscilla. The sequence goes on from MLAY01000001.1 coordinate 253,992, forward strand.
GACGCCGATTGATTATTTACATCATTGCCGTAATTGTGCTATTTCCAGTAATTGGGTTTCGCTTTTATTTATATCCTCGATTACCCATTTTGAACGGACACGCTGCCAAAAATATGTGCTCTTGCGTATTTGTAGCGGGTATCCCAGAAGAAAAAGTCAAAACTCAAGAGCTGGGATTCTTTCCTGCCAGCCTGGCCAAAATCGTAGTCAATAAAGAAGAAAAAAGTGCCACAGCTACGGTGTGGGGTTATGGAGCCAAAACTGCTTACTATCGGGAAGGTCTGGGTTGTGCTTTGTTCAACGGCAAGCAGCCCTCCAAAGAAACTTTTAAAGCCCCCACCACTCGTCACGATTCATTGGCCAATTGGTTTGAGTGGCAAGCCAAAGGTAAATCGTTAGTAGTTACTCCTGCCCAGCAAAAAAAACTGGAAGCTGCCTTGGATTGGGCCTTTCGTGCAGACAATCCTAAAAAATTGTTCACCCGTGCTGCTTTGGTGGTGTACAAAGGTCAAATCGTAGCCGAGCGTTATGGCGATGGCTTTGACAAAAACAGTCGTTTTATGGGCTGGAGCATGACCAAAGGCATTACAACTTTGTTGTATGGCATTTTGGCCAAGCAAGGTAAATTCAAAATTGATGACCCTATCAACATTCCCGCCTGGAAAGGCAAGCCCAAGGCCAAAATTACTTATCGTAACTTACTGAATATGCAAAGCGGTCTGGAGTGGGACGAAGATTATGGCAGCATGTCAGACGTCACCCGAATGTTATACACCTCCAATGCGTTAGGCAAATTTGCCAGCCAAAAGCCCTTAGAGTTTACCCCAGGTACCGAGTGGAAATATAGCTCAGGTACTTCTAACATCTTATCTTATGCGTTGATCAATTATTTTCCCAACCAAAAAAGCTATCAAGAATTTCCTTACCAAGCCTTGCTACACAAAATTGGGGCTTATAGCATGTTATTGGAAACCGATGCAGATGGTTATTTTGTAGGCTCGTCTTACTCCTGGGCTACCGCTCGCGATTGGGCCAAGTTGGGGCTACTCATGCTAAACAATGGTGCCTGGAATGGCGAGCAAATCGTAGAGAAAAGCTTTGTTGACTTTATTCGGAAGCCATTACCCAAATCACAAGGACACTATGGAGCTGGTTTTTGGCTCAATGACACCACCGATCCTAAAGAATTGATGCCTGATGTACCCAAGGATGCTTATTCTTATCGAGGATTCCACGCTCAACGAGTAGAAATAATTCCCTCTAAAGATTTAGTAATTGTTCGTTTGGGCGAAACTCATAACGAACCTAATTTTAGTTTCAATGACTGGACTAAACGGATCATAGAAGCTCTTGAGAAGTGAAAAACGCTTTTAGTCCATAGAAAACCATAACCAATTCCAGGTTTATCAAATATGAGAAAGTAAATAAAATACTATGGACTATAATTAACTATTGACTAAAGAATGACAACAGGAATAATTGAAAAACTACAGCCCGAAAAAATTGAAGAGAATATCTATCGGGGAGCCGCTTTTGGCAATGAAAAAGGGACTGTTTTTGGAGGATTTGTGCTGGGGCAAGCCGTCAAAGCTTGCGGGATGACAGTTCCTGATGATCGTTTTTTGCACTCCCTCCACTCCTACTTTATTTTACCTGGCGATGCCACTGCACCAATCGTATACAATGTGGACCGCATTCGGGATGGACGAAGCTTTGCTACTCGTCGGGTAGTGGCTATTCAACATGGCAGACCAATTTTCAACTTGTCAGCTTCTTTTCAAATTCAGGAAGAAGGCTTGAGTCATCAGGTAAGTAAACCTATGGTGCCTGGCCCCGAAAACTTCGAATCGGTACACGAATCAATGAAAAAAAACGACAATCCTGCCCGTTTTTGGATCAATTACATCACCCAACAGCTACATCCGTTAGATTTTAGGATTGTACAACCCATTGATAAAGAGACCTTTCCGATTCGTAAGCATGTATGGCTTAAATTTGATCAATCTTTAGTAGACGATTTGTTGCTTCATCAGTCTATATTGGCTTGTGCTTCAGATTATACTTTTTTGGGATCTTCGCTAGAGCCTCATCGTAAAGAAAAGCCCGATCTTAAATTTAAATTAGCCACTATTGATCACTCTATATGGCTGCATCGACCTTTTCGCATTGATGACTGGCTACTGTTTAGCCATGAAAGTCACAATGCCTATGGAGCCCGAGGATTCAATCAGGGCCATATTTTCACTCAAGATGGTACTTTGGTCGCCTCGCTCACTCAGGAGAACTTGATGCGAGTGTATGAATAGTTTGATAAACAAACAGTCCACTAACTACAGGTTTAACAGCATAGAATAAAAACTGCAAACTGTTATCAGTGGACTGTGGACTAACAACTGAAACTATAATTTCAACTTCTTACGAATCGCTTTCGGAATAGCGTCCTTATGCACTAGCAACGAAACAGTTTTCAGACGGAAATAGGCCTTTGAAGCATGTATATACCCTCCACACTTACCTACTCTGGTTCCCCAAGAGTTTTTAATAAGGTAGTATTTTCCACCATTCTGATCCTTGGCAGTACCCATCAAGTGCATCAAATGATCATCGGTAGTACTGTAGTTTTCAAAGGTTTCTTGTCGCATTTTCTGACTCACTTTTCGCTCTTGGGTGGGTTGCTGAAGTACTCTGCGGCGCTCCGAAGAAGCCATCAAAGACCAGTCTTTCTTAGGGATAATGGCTACATCATTACGCTGAGAAAATCCTTTTTCGCTCACATCACCATCCCACACCATAGAGTGTCCATTTTTGATAGCATTATCTGCTACTGCTTCTAATTCATCAATAGGCAAATTATAGTATCTTCCATTAGAGAAGTTATCAGGAATTTCTAATACAAAACTTTGATAAAAAGGATAATGAGTATACGAAGTAAGTTCTACATAATCAGCTGGATTGATTCCCAGGTATTGAGCAAAACTTTTGGGAGTATACTCCTTGCCTTTGTAGGTGAATTTTTCAGGTGCTTTGCCAAGGTATCCATCCAGAATTCCTTCAAAAGCTGCCATCCATTTCTTAGAAGGACGTTTACGTTTCACCAACGTTTTCACAAAACTGGTAAGCACTGCTTCCAGTTCACTGTGGTTGTGTCGGGTTTCGCCTGCTACTTTCCCATTGTACACTTCTTCAGGTACTATCCCATATTTGCCAATAGTGTTGATTAGGTCATGGGCTAAGCTTCCCTGGCCAAATTGTGCCTTGCCCTGGCGACGAATATAGTTCATGGCTTTTTCTAAGTAGATTTTGCGCACCACAAACATTTCTGATAAATCATGTCGCCCTTTACCCAAGCGAATCAATTCGGATTCAATAAAAGAAGCTGTAGAAAAACTCCAGCAGGTTCCAGTTCTTTGTTGATTCTTTACTGTGGTAGCGTCTATACGTTTATCTACGGTAAATTTGTATTGGGCTTGCGATTGAAACGCCCAGAAACTGGCAATAAAAACCAAACAAAATGTAAATTTCTGTTTCATGGCTTCGTTTTTAAAAGTGAATAATTTATGTAGTGATAAATGTTATGTAACTTGAATAGTTGTGTACACAATAATCTCATCAATTTCGTTATTTTTAGTCAGGTACAAAAATTTTAGTTGAATGAAGAAGCTCTTCAGGTGGCTTTTACGTATTTTTTTCTATTTCATTTCGGTAGGTATTGGTGTTTTTCTAGTCATTTGTACCTTTATTTACCTCAATCAGGAAAAAGTGATTTTTTTTGCCGAAAGGCTACCCGATAATTATCAATTCAGGTTTGCCAATGCCAAAGAACGCAACTATTCCCCTGAATCGGGTGCTCGTCTCAACACACTTTTATTCCAAAGCGATCCTCATAACCGTAAACGAGGGCTCATATTTTATCTTCATGGAAATACCGGGAGCTTGCGTACGTGGGGTGGAATCGTAAAGCCTTTGACCCATTATGGGTACGATGTACTGGTATTTGACTATCGGGTATTTGGTAAAAGCAAAGGAGCATTAGATGAAACTACACTACTCAATGATGCGGAATATATGTATCAACAAATGCTCGAAGAATATCCTGAAAACAAAATCGTGGTATATGGTAGGTCCTTGGGTAGTGGATTGGCCGCTTATGTAGCCTCGAAGCATTCGCCTAAAATGCTTATTCTCGAAACTCCTTACTATAGTTTGTTAGATTTAAGCAAAAACCTTGGTAAACAATACAATATCCCTTGGTTTCCATATGAGTGGGTCTTAAAATATCATTTACGCACCGATTTATATTTGCCCAAAGTACAGTGTCCAGTTTATTTATTTCACGGTCAGCTTGATGAGTTGATTTACTACCAATCGAGTCAAAAACTTATGCGCTTCTTCAAAAAAGGAGATATACTATTTAGCATTCCTGATGGAAAACACGCCGATTTATCGTTACATGATGAATTCACAAAAAACCTCAAAAAAGTTCTCAAAGGGCAACTTTCGGGCAAACAATCTCAGTCAAGATAAGTTGTTTTTTTAATCTACACTTCATTAAGTTTTGTAAAAAAACTTATATATTTCCCGTACATCCCTGAGCAATCTAAATCTAATGATCACTAATCCATGATAAATTTAATTATTGAGAGAACTAAATACACCCCACTTGTTTCCTTTAATACTGATACAAATATTTTTGAAATAAGCGGGGAATCGTATAGCGAGGATTCTGTTGATTTTTATCAACCCATTGTTGAATGGTTACAAGATTACTTAAAGCAAAATACAAAACCCCTTACTTTTAACTTCTTCTTTATTTATTTCAATACCAACTCTTCTCAGTTTATTTATGAGATTCTGGAGGCATTGGAAGAGTATTACTTAAAAACCAATATACCAGTCCAAATCAATTGGAGCGTAAAAACCAATGATCAGGACATGATGGAAGATGGCGAAAACTTTCAAGAAAGTTTTGACAAACTCCCTTTTAAGCTGGCTTACCAGCAGTTAGTATAGGGGTTTAAACAAAGTTAGGCATAGAGTATACAGTTGTATGCCTCAACTTTTTCGAAATCACGCAAAATGAACTCTCCTATTCTAAACAATTAGGGCTTTCAATTCGTAAAACTATAGAATAGGCACTCAATTTTCAATTATAGCAATCAGTGAAATGAATAGTTTATACATAGACAAAGAAACTTATACTCCATTTATTCATTTTAACACCACCAACAATCATTTTCAAATTTCCGGAGAGTCATCCAGTGAAGATTCCAACAACTTTTACAACCCTGTCCTTACTTGGTTAGACAATTATCTGGCAAACGATCGGCGCTCTATCAAATTTGATATCTATATTTCTTACTACAATACACATTCTTCACAGGTGGTTTTTCAAATCTTAGACAAAATGAACTCCCACGCTATGAAACAGCATGTCTCAGTGGATGTAAACTGGCACGTGGGCATTTTGGATGTAGACATGAAAGAAGATGGTGAAGATTTTAAGGAAGATTTTACCGCCTTAAAATTCAATATATTAGAAACTCAAGAGGCTTAATACTGCTTCTGATTTATTTTATTTCATCCTTGCTGGCAAATTATCAAATTTCTGGGCAAGGGTGAAATAAGCTTTTTTGAGTGTGTATAACTCCTATCCCCAATCAACCTCTGTTTTTTTAGAGTCCTAATTTTTTTGCTGCTTAGTTATTATTACATTGTTTTAAGATCTGAATTCATATAATACATCAAACAATAGTGAATAGTCTAGTAATCGCTAAAGAAAAGTATACTCCTGGGGTGCTTTTTAACACTGCTACTAACATTTTTAAAATTTCGGGGGAATCATACAGTGAAGATGCGTTTGTATTTTATGGCATTTTGCTTAATTGGGTAGATGAATATCTGCGCATAAATGACCGTCCCATCACGCTCAATTTTCATTTTACTTATTTCAATACCAGCTCATCTGAAGCAATATTTCAGTTGTTGGATAGGTTGGATAAGTTTGCCCGAAACAAAAAGAAGGCAGTAGAGGTAAATTGGCATGTACAAGATGGTGATCCTGACATGATAGAAGATGGCAAGTATTATCGGGATAATTTTGACGCCTTATTTTTTCATATATTTTCCTAAGGTTTTTGCTGTTTAACAATGAAGTCAGCTTGACTTCAAGATTTTTTATCAAACAAAAGCAACTGTTCTCAAAAACCTCCTAAAAACCGAGACGATTCAACACAAAAAAAGCCTTCTTGTATTCAAGAAGGCTCTCAATATATGTTTTAAAAGCTATTTGTTTAGCTTCTGCGTTTACCTTTGTAGGATGATTTACGTCCAGAGTCGCGTCTTCCTCCGCCTTGACCTCGCCCTCCTTTAGAACGCTCAATCACAATCTCATTACCACCGTATTCTACTTCTGCAAAAGCTTCAATCAATTGACTTTCGTAACGTTTGTCTATCTCAAAAAACGAAAACGACTTTTGAATATCAATCTTACCTACTTCTACATTTTTCAATTTGGGATGACTATCAATGAAAGATAATAAGTTTTTAGGGCTTAATTCATCTTTGCTACCCAAGTTGATAAAGTATCGGTTAAAATCCACTCGCCCACGACGCTTCCTATCTCTTCCTCCTCTTTCACCTTCACGTTCTCTATCTCTACCATTGCGCTCTCTTTTATTCGCTACATTTAGATCAGGAGCATCTTTGTAGTACTCAAGAAAACGATTGAATTCAAAAGAGACAAAATGTTTGATTAAATCTTCACGGCTCAAAGATTCGAGCTTTTCGTATACTTTCGGTAAATAAGGGGCAATTTCGTCATCATTTACATTCACCTCTTTTACCTTATCCATCAAGTGTAGCAAACGCTTTTCGCAAATCTCACGACTTGTAGGCACCTTTTTACGCTCAATGGTTTTCCCTATTTTGCGTTCAATACTTTTGATTCGTCCAATTTCACGACTATGGGTAATAATCAAAGATACCCCGGTTTTACCAGCGCGACCAGTTCGCCCACTACGGTGAATATATACCTCTAAATCATCTGGTAAGTTGAAGTTTATTACGTGGCTAATGTCGTCTACATCCAGACCACGAGCAGCTACATCTGTAGCTACCAAAATTTGCAAATGGCGTGAGCGGAATCTTGACATTACGTGGTCACGTTGTGCTTGCGACAAATCGCCATGCAATGCATCTGCATTGTAGCCATCTTGCATCAATTTATTTGCAATTTCTTTGGTTTCCCGACGAGTACGACAAAACACAATACCATAAATATTAGGATTGATGTCAGTGATTCGCTTCAAGGCCTGATAACGATCCCGGGCTTGTACCACATAAAACTCGTGGCTTACGTTTTTGGCTCCAGTATTGCGCTGACCCACGGTGATCTTCTTAGGCTCGTGCATGTACTGCTCAGCAATACGAATCAACTCTTTTGGCATAGTAGCCGAAAATAGCAAAGTTTGCTTTTCTTTAGGAGTAGTAGCCAAAATAGAATCAAGCTCTTGTTTGAAACCCATATTGAGCATTTCATCGGCTTCGTCTAATACCAACCATTGAATTTGCTCTAGTTTTAGTCTTTTACGCTTGATTAAGTCTAGAGTACGACCAGGAGTACCTACTACAATGTGTGCACCTCTTTTAAGCTTATCAATTTGCTTATCAATGCTGGCCCCTCCATATACTGCGGTGGTTCTAATCTTTAAGAACTTAGTGAAGTTATCAATGTCTTGAGCAATTTGCAGACAAAGTTCTCGAGTAGGGCAAAGTACCAATGCCTGGATTTGTGGCAATTCAGCATCAATGCGTTCAAGCATAGGTAATGAAAACGCCGCAGTTTTACCAGTACCAGTTTGAGCAAAGGCAAGTAAATCAGTATTTTCACTTAATACAAATGGAATAGCTTGTTCCTGTATGGGGGTGGGTTTTTCGAAACCCAAAGCGTGAACAGCCTGGAGGATTTCCGGGCGAAGTCCAATTTCTTCGAATGTTACCATATTGTACAATAAATTCACCCTTGTTTTTTTATTATATGTAGGGTGAAAGTGTCCGTAAAAATTGTCTCAATATGCGCATTCATAAGTATTGGAATGCCGAAAATTATGTGTGGTTTAAAAGTAAACCAAGATCCCAAAAAGTTCTCTGAGACAATCTTTAAAAAATTTAAGAACACAAAGCTACGGGGAGTTTACCACAATCAAGCACAGAAGTAAGTCTTTTTTCAAAAAAAGGCTTAATAAAGTAAAAAAACATCATAAAGTACCAATTATTATAATTTAAGTATAACAAAAATTTCTTTTTTGACGACTGATTTTCAGTTATCAAGGGCTTCGCTAAATTTGCAGATGTAGGTTTTGATTCAATAATGAACTAAAAAAAATACCATGCGCCAACAACTCCACATTTTTCTGACGGCCCTTATGTTTTATACCCGCATCCCAGTACCTCGCTGGGTAGATCATCACCCTGATTATCTCAATAAAGCCACCATTTATTTCCCGGTAATTGGCTGGTTAGTGGGTAGTTACACTGCGTTGATTTATTTTTTGTGTCAACTACTCCTTCCCGTTGAATTATCCATTCTTTTAAGTTTCGCAGCTGGTATTTGGATGACGGGTGCTTTTCACGAAGATGGTTTTGCCGATGTATGCGACGGCTTTGGTGGGGGCTGGACTAAAGAGAAGATTCTCACCATTATGAAAGACTCTCGGGTAGGCGCATTTGGAGCCATTGGAATGATTGTGCTATTTATGGTCAAGTTTTTTGCGCTCAAGGCGTTGGCTCCAGATTTAAAAATCATTCCCATACTCATCATTGCCCATACACTCAGTCGCTATACAGCCTTGACCTTTATTTTTACCCATGAATATGTACGTGAGAATGAAGACAGTAAAGCAAAGCCAATCGCCAAAAAGCTAAGCACCTGGGAATTATTGGTAGCTACTATTTTTGGTCAGTTACCTCTACTCTTGTTTTACCCCCAATGGTCAGTCTTTTTAGTCCTGTTGCCTTTATTGGCTTTGAAACAATACCTGGCTTGGTATTTCAAAAAGTGGATAGGCGGCTACACAGGCGATTGTTTGGGTGCTACCCAACAACTGGCCGAAATTGTCATCTATTTATTTTTTATTATTTGGCTACAAAACATCTAAACCTCCAGCTTGTTTTGGGTCTTGGAATCCAGTATCTTCCAAAAATCATATTAATCACAAGAAAAATTAAATTTCATGAGTTGGATCAAAGACTTCAAACTAAATGTAAAAAAGGACTTATCGTTTTATGGCTCCGACCTTAGTCGCCCTGAGTGTGTCATTGCCCAAAAAAACAATACATTATGGGTGTCGGATAATCGCCATGCGGTTACCAAAATCAATGCTGATGGTTCGCAAGAACAATTGGGTGAAAATGGAGAAACCAACGGTATGACTATGGACAAAGACGGGAATATATATCTGGTAGATTGGATGAATAATAAAATTTTGAAAATGACTCCAGATGGACAAATGGAAGTTTTGTTGGATTCGCTCGATGGTCAACCGCTTGGGCCAACCAATTATGTATTTGTAGATAGTCAAAATCGCTTATGGGTGGCCATATCTACCCGTCGCCATCCTTGGTTCGTTGCTGCAGTAGACCCTCAGCCTGATGGGCACGTTATTCTGATTGATCAAAATGGCCCCAGAATAGTAGCTGATGGTATTTTGTTTACCAATGAAATTCGCCTAGACAAGGACGAAAAGTACTTATATGTAGCAGAAACCATGGCCAGCAAGATATCTCGTTTTCCAGTAAATGCGGATGGCTCATTAGGACTCAAAGAAACGTTTGGCCCAGAATCCTTAGGAGAAGGCTGTTTTGTAGATGGGTTTTGTTTCGATAGCGAAGGAAATGTATGGGTAACTACCGTATTGCGTAATGGCTTGATGATTATTGATGCCCAGACTCAAGAAGCTCACACAGTGTTTGAAGATGTAAATGAGTCTGCCTTGGCAGAAGCAGCAGAGGCCTTGGCTACCAAAAGTCTCACACCAGAACAAATGTTTGCTTGTGGTGGCGAAACTTTGCAACTTATTACCAGTGTAAATTTTGGAGGAGAAGATTTAAAAACTGTATATATGGGTTCATTGGCAATGAACAAACTGGTTACTTTTCGTTCACCTGTAGCAGGTATGCCTATGTTGCATTGGTAAATACGATAAACCAAATAAATATTTCTGAACCAATCGCCAAACCTATGTGCTGATCACGTAGTTTTGACGATTGGTTTTATTTTTTAAATGATGACGGCTTACAAAGATCAATTTACTCAATTATTAAAGTCAGGTGATGCTAAAAACGTAGTCCTGGCACTGGAAATGGCCAAAGGAAATCCTGCTTTACAAGCCTTAGTAAAAGAATACCACGCCATTTACACTGCGCTTTATGGAGAGATAGAAGAGGTATTAGTTGATCATATTTTGGAGTTGAATCAGGCGGTTCAATTTGCTGATAACCAGGATTTAAGAGCACTTCCTGACAGGATTGGGGAACTTAACCATTTAACAGAATTTTATCTGGCTAGAAATCAGCTCCAAACATTGCCCGCATCTTTTGGAAATTTAAAGCAATTATGTATCCTGGCATTGGATAATAATGTGCTGGAAACATTGCCTCAAAATATAGGACAGTTAGTCTGTTTAAATAATGTGAGCCTTTCCAGAAATCAACTCACGACTCTCCCCGAAAGTATTGGCGATTTACAATCTCTCAGAACCTTTGATTTAAGGGATAACCGATTAGCTCAGTTGCCCCAAGGGTTCACCAAACTCATTGGCTTGAACAGCCTTGATTTAAGCTTTAATGCTTTTGAAAAATTCCCAGCTGAAGTGGCCCAGCTTAATCGTTTGAGTGAGCTATACATGAATAATAATCAGCTTACCCAGGTTTCGTCTAATTTGAATAACCTGAAGCGACTTCAAACCCTGTTCTTGTCTCACAACAAACTATCTACTTTCCCCGAAACATTGCTGGAAATGCCACAGTTACGTGTCATTGCGCTAGACAATAACTTTATTAGCACTTTACCATCTGATATTGACAAGTTGGGTAAACTCACTGGGTTATTGTTAAGTAACAATCAACTGCAAACACTGCCTGATGGACTGGCCAATGCCCGAGGCTTGCGTAGTTTGACTTTGGAAAATAATCAACTGACCCAATTGCCAGCTTTTATCACCCAGCTTCGTTTAACTGGCCTGCACCTTTCTAAAAACCACCTTACGGAACTTCCTGAAGGGCTGGAGCAACTACAAGAATTGCTCATATTAAAGATATCAGAAAATGAGATTCGGAGGGGAATCAATGCAATTTGGCAGTTAAAAACACTAAGGCAATTGCATATGTCAGGGGTAGGTCTGATACAACTCCCTGAAGAAATTCAAAACCTCACACAATTGTTACAATTAAGTCTTGGTAAAAATAACCTTCAGGAATTACCTGAAGCAATCTCAGCACTGAAAAAATTGGAATACCTGGATTTAAGGGAGAACCCCATTGCAAAATTACCTGACACAATCTTGGAGTTAAAAAATCTCAGAAAAATTGTCTTAAATCATACCAAGGTGAGCAGTAAAGATATTAAGCGATTAAAATTATCATTGCCCAAATGTAATGTTATTCACTAGAGTGACTCATCATTTTTTGTGTTCAGTTCTTTGCCCGATGATTATTTATTACTTTGAGGTTTTCATAATAAGTGAAAACTAAACGCTCTATGAAACAATTATTCTTAGTCTTTGCATTTCTACTACCATATACTCCTGCTAGTGCTCAAAAAGTAGTTTTCTCAAAAAACATTGATAGTCTCATCCATCAATATATCTCAGCTCACGATTTACCGAGTGCCGCAGTAGGCGTGGTGTACAAAGATTCGATTCTTTATGGAAAGAGGATCATAAGAGAATACACCCAGGGTATTTATGCTACCAATGGTCAAAAATCAATCTATAATATTGCCTCAGTGGCCAAGCCGTTTGTGGCCACTGCCATATTATTGCTTGCACAAGAAGGCAAGCTAAATATCAAATCACCTGTGGTGAATTACCTACCATATTTTGATATTGACTCCAGGTTTAAGAACAAAATTACAATTGAACATTTATTGACTCACACTTCTGGCTTACCCAATACCAGCACGCCAGACGACTATCAATATTTAAAGGTAGACACTACAGACAATGCACTAGCAAACCACATTAAGTCCCTGTCAACTATTAAACTCAAGTTTAAACCAGGAAAAAGATACGACTATAGTAATGTTGGCTATGAAATACTGGGGCAAATCATAGCAGAAGTAAGTCATATGTCTTTTGATGAGTATATGAATGTTCATTTATTTCGGCCATTACAAATGAGCCGAACCTCCTATTTGTTATCTAAGTTTGCAAAAAACGAAATCGCTCCACCCCATACAGGTCATCCCAATAAAATAACCAGCAAGTTTCCCTATAATCGTGCTTTTAGTCCAAGTGGTAATCTTTTTACATCAATAGACGACCTCAATAAATGGATGATATTCAATTTAAATAATGGCAAATACAAGCAATATGCTCCCCTTTCGGAGCCTTTCTTTAAACTGCTAACAACACCCAAGGCAAGCACAGGCGAGGGTGATTTGATAGGCTTAAGTTGGTTCTTAAAGAACAAGCTGGTTTTTCATGATGGGTTAGACCTTGGCTATAGTGCGCTCATGTTGTTTTATAAAAAACAAAAGATAGGCATTACCGTTTTAATCAATCATCAAGGAGCAAATTGCAATGAACTTCTTAACTTAATTGCAAAATCAATTAAATTTTAAACCCACACAGCCTTCACCATCCGATCTTTTCCAAAGCCATCTTTTCGGATTACTATATCTTGAAAATTCAGCTTAAGCAGCATTTCTTTAGTTTCTGCCCCAAACTGTTCATTGATTTCAAAATAAAGTGTACCACCAGTTTTTAATTTTTGGGTGCCTAATTGGGCTATTGCTTTATAAAACAACAAGGGTTGCTCCTGAGGGATAAACAAGGCCAAATCAGGTTCAAACTCCAGCACATTAGCGTGCATCTGAGATTTTTCAGCAGGGGTTACATAAGGTGGGTTACTTACAATAATATCTAATGAATGATCCGAAATTGCTTGATGTAGGTTTTCAGGATTTAAGATATCATCTTGAATAAATTTTACTGCTGCTTTGTTGTCTATGGCATTCTCTTGAGCTATTTGCAATGCCTCAGAAGAAACATCAAGGGCTTGTACCTGTGCCTGAGGTAAGCTTTTGGCCAAACTCACGGCGATACAACCACTGCCTGTACCAATATCCAGCCCATTAATGGACTTATTTTGATAATCCTGTACAATCCAATCTACCAATTCTTCGGTTTCAGGGCGAGGGATCAATACTCCAGGGCGCACTCGAAAAGTAAGTCCATAAAACTCAGTATATCCCACGATGTATTGAATAGGTTCGTGGTTTTTCAACCGATCAAGTGCACTATTCAAGGTTTGTTGTTGGTCTTGGCTTATTTCTACCAGCTGATTAATCAAAACACTGGTTCGGCTCAGTTTTAAGAAATGTTCTAATAGCCAAAAAGCAATGGTTTGGGTTTCTTCTGGGGTATAGAGATTTTGCAACTGTTGACGGTAACTATCAAAAAGTTGTTTGGCAGGTATTTTTTCCATAGGTGCAATTATTTGGCTGCAAAACTATAAAAGCTTTTGATTTAAAACCTATTACCTTTGAAGATGAACGCAACTCTAGCCATATATGGAATTCAGGATCGTAACAATTTGGGATACCCAAGGTATGTGCATGACCATTCGTTATGCTTGATGCAATCAGGGAAAATTGTACAATACCTCCAACTGGAACGCCATACCCGTAAAAAATATGATCACCAAATGAATCATCATCTGGAAACTTTACTCAATAAAAAATTGGTAAATATTCCTAAAAACTGTGATTGGGTATTCGTGAATTCCTTTGTGGGAAGTAGCTTTATTAGCAAAAATGGCAAAGTTCGTTTTGATGCTTTGCCCGAAAAACAGCTTGGCGTAGATTTTAATGAAGGTTATGGCTGGCTAGAGTTGGAAAAATGGCAGGGAAAAGCCATAAAGGCTTATAGTGTGTCACACGAGTTGGCTCATGTGTTTTCCTGTCTACCTTTTTTTGGCAACTTCAGAGACAATAGCCTCCTCATCAGCTTTGATGGTGGAGCAAGTCTGGGCAATTTTGCGGCTTTTCATTACCAAAACCAAGAATTAAAAGTAGTTGCTTGTGATTGGGATTTACGCGAGATTACACACCTTTTCAATGCCAATGGATTGAGCTTTGCCTTATTGGGCATTTCTCCAAAACATCACAATAGCCTGGCAGGTAAGTTGATGGGGTTTGCTGCTTATGGACGTTATCGTCCTGAGGTGATAGAATGGCTCGGGCAAAACAACTACTTTTTTGATTATTGGACTCAAAAAGATCATTTCCACGATAGTGCCCAACAACATTTTGGTTGGCAAGGTCAAATGGGTGACCTGAATGATCCTTTTCTACAAGACATTGCCTTTGCTTTTCAATACGTTTTTCAACAACGATTTTTGAAACGTTTGCAAGCGCTTCAAGAACAACTCAAAGCCGATTATTTGTATTATGCAGGTGGCTGTGCGTTGAGTATTCCTACCAACCGACAAATTGTTAATAATGGTTGGTTCAAAGAAGTATACATTCCACCTTGCTGTAACGATTCTGGCTTATCTATTGGAGGAGCTGCATTTTTGGAATGGAAAAAGCAAAATAAACCTATCCTGCACTCTCCCTACTTAAATAATGTGGGAGCCTCCTCTCCTACCTCACCGCCCACTAATAAAGTGATCGCTCAACTTGCTAAAGTCATTATACAAAACAAAATCATTGGTATTTGTCAAGGAGCCGCAGAAGTGGGTCCTCGTGCTTTAGGCAATCGTAGCATTGTAGCCTTACCCAACTCCAAAGCACTGGCAAAGAAAGTGAGTGAAGATTGTAAAAAACGAGAATGGTATCGTCCTGTTGCCCCGGTAATGCTGGCCCGAAACACACAATTGGTTACGGGTATCGAGAAACTTTCTCATTTGGCGGATTATATGTTGATGGATTTTGAGATTTTACCTCAATATCGAGAAGCCTTGGCTGGCGTAGTACACATCAATGGAACAGCGCGTATTCAGGTGATCCGAGAACGAACCCAAAACCCTCTAATGTTTGATTTGTTAACTTATTTAGACGAGCATCACGGCATTTTGGCCCTTATCAATACCTCATTCAACGCGCAAGAAGAACCCATTGTACATACTCCAGATCAAGCTTTGGCTAGTGGACAAACCATGGGGTTGGATGGGGTGTTTCTCAACGAAAAACTGGTTTTATTTGAACAATCCTAAAGGTTTATTTAGTTTTCCTTTGGGTTTAAATATGGATCTTTTGGTATGCAAATACCAAACATTAAATCTTTATCTATGAAAAAAGTATTATTTGTATGCCTGGGCAATATTTGTCGCTCTCCAATGGCTGAAGGTGTATTCCAGGATTTGTTAGAACAAAACAATTTGACCGACCAAATCTCCTGCGATTCGGCTGGAACTGGAGCTTATCATGTAGGAGAATTGGCGGATCACAGAATGCGAGACACTGCTAAACAACATAACCTTGAGCTTACCAGTCGTGCCCGTCAAGTAACCGAAGAAGATTTGCATGAATTTGACTATGTATTGGCAATGGATAAGTCTAACTATCGCAATATTATGCGACTTACCAATGATCCCAATAGCATCAAAGCACAAGTAATGCTTATGCGCGATTTTGATGAACTTGATCAGGGAGGCGAAGTACCTGACCCATACTATGGAGGCATTGATGGCTTTGAAAATGTGTATCAAATATTGAAACGCTCCAATGAAAAATTTTTAGCACATATACAACAAGCCGAAAACTAAATCCATGTTCGCGAATCCAACACCATTTTTCGAGAGCGTTTTGTTTCGCAGTTTGGGTAAGTCCGTGTCTGTAGATCAATATTTAGTACTAGGTGGTGGTAGTATCAATCAAGCAGTGGCCTTAACCACTGCTGAGGGGCAGTTTTTTGTTAAGTATAACAAAATGGCTCCCAAAGATATGTTTGGTCTTGAGGCTCGAGGCTTACAAACACTGCGAGAAGCTGAAGAAATTCATATCCCAGAAGTAATTGGAGTAGATGAGGATTTCTTGTTGCTGGAGTTTATTGCCGGAAGACGTACTAAAAACAACTATTGGGAAGATTTTGGCCAATCATTGGCCAGGCTCCATCAGCATACACACTCAAGCTTTGGGTTAGATTATAACAACTACATTGGTCGCCTGGAACAAATCAATGATCCGCTGGAAGATGGCATTGCCTTTTTCATAGAAAAACGCCTTAAAATACAAGCTGGAAAAGCCTTTTATGAGGGATATCTGAGCAAAACCATGTTACGCCAGTTTGATCAACTATACGCCAAACTTCCCGAACTGATTCCCAACGAAAAACCAGCCTTACTTCACGGAGATTTGTGGTCGGGTAATGTAATCAGTAATCATCTGGGCTTGGTTGCTTTGGTCGATCCAGCTGTTTATTATGGTTTACGAGAAACTGAGCTTGCCTTTACTCATATGTTTGGAGGCTTTCACGAACGGTTTTATAACGCCTATCACGAGACTTTTCCCCTTGAACCTGGTTTCGACAACCGAAAGGATATTTACAATTTGTATCCACTGTTGGTACACGTCAACTTATTTGGGCAGGGGTACCTCAATGGTATCAGACGAACATTAGACAAATACTGCAAATAATTATTTATCACAGCATATTTATTCTTAAGACACATTATGGAAATTTGGCTGATAAGACATACCACTCCTAAAGTAGCTAAAGGGGTAGCCTATGGGCAAACCGATTTAGAAGTAAGTGATGATTATGAAGCTCAAAAAATGCGCATTGCAAATCATTTAGAAGGGGATTTTCAGGAAGCTACAATTTACGCCAGCCCTTTACAACGCTGTCGTTTGTTGGCAGAAGATTTAGCAGCCCCATTCAACAAAAACATTCAATTAGACGATCGCATCAAGGAGGTAAACTTTGGCGTGTGGGAAATGGTGCCTTGGGGCGAAATACCTCCTGAAACCTTGAACCCCTGGATGAATGATTTTGTAAATTTTAGAGTACCCGAAGGTGAGAGCTTTTTAGATTTGCAAGAACGTGTCATCAGTTTCTGGGAAGAATTGCTCGCACAACACAGCAATGATGATAAAATAATGATTAGTACCCATAGCGGCGTGATTCGCACTTTGCTTTGTTATGTGCTGGAAATCCCTCTAAAAAACGCCTTTCGTTTGGATTTACATTATGGTACCATTTCTAAAATCACTCATAAAAACAACCTAACTAAAGTGGTGTATTTTAATCATTGATATTGGCGTCTATCTAATTGCCTCCAGGATTAGTAATTTCCTCAAAAAACCGATATTTTTTTATCCAAAAGTGTCGGTTTTTTTGTATATTTGTTAGCTATACGATTGGGAAATATTACCCAAAATCGTATTTCGGGCAACTTTAACTTAAAAGCCAACACTTATAGAAAAAAAACGAATAACATATGAAATTTAGCGTCTCATCTGCCTTATTACAACGACAATTGGCCGCCATCAGCGGGGTAATTATGTCGAATCCGGTTGTACCTATTTTGGAGAACTTCTTGTTTGAACTCGAAGATGGAAAACTAACTGCCAGTGCTTCAGATTTGCAAACTTCTATCACTACCGAAATAGAAGTAGATACTCAAGATACTGGAAGTGTAGCTGTGCCTGCTAAAATCTTGTTGGATACTTTGAAAAGCTTACCAGAACAACCCGTAACTTTCAATATCAACGAAGAACACAAAAGCATCGAGATTACCTCTAACACAGGGCACTATAAATTGGCTGGTGAAAACGCTGAAGATTTTCCTAAGATTCCCAAAGCAGATAGTAAGCTAAATCTAGTGATGTCTTCGGACGTATTGGGTAAAGCTATCGGAAACACCATCTTTGCAACAAGTAATGATGAATTACGCCCCGCAATGACTGGTATTTTTGTAGAATTTAGCACTGATAAAACTACTTTTGTAGCTACTGATGGACATCGTCTGATTCGCTACAACCGCGACGATATCATTGGAGGAGGTGATCCTATGACAATGATTATTCCTAAAAAATCATTGGGATTGCTACGTGCTACCCTACCTGGTGAGCCTGCAGAAGTTCACACTGAATTTAGCGACTCTAACGCTTTCTTTAGTTTTGATGATATCAAGATGGTTTGTCGTTTGATTGATGAGCGTTTTCCTGATTATGAAAATGCCATTCCAACCGAAAATCCAAATGTACTGACCATAGACCGAGTAGCTTTATTGAACTCTTTGAAGCGTTTGGCTATTTATGCCAACAAAACCACCAACCAAATTCGCTTAAAGATGTCTGCGGAAGGTACGCTTCAGATTTTTGCAGAGGATTTAGATTTCTCTAATGAGGCTAATGAGGCTTTGGCTTGTGAATACAAGGGAGACGATATGGAAATTGGCTTCAATGCTAAGTTTGTGATTGAAATGTTGAGCAACCTGATTGCTAAAGAAATTACCATTGAGATGTCTACTCCTAATAAGGCAGGTATTATGAAACCTACCGAGAAGACTGACAATGGCGACATTTTGATGTTGGTAATGCCTGTAATGTTGAATACATATGCTTAGAGTAAGTACCTGGACAAAATTAAATATGGTTAAATGGTTTTATTGTTATATGGCTGTGCGACGCATCGCGGAACCATTTAGCCATATAGCCATTCAACAATAATATATAGATAATTTTGTCCGACTACTTAGTTCTTAGCCAATAGTTTATAGATTTTAAGCCCTGGAATTATTTTCAGGGCTTTTTTTATGATTTTTCACAAAATTATCCTACCCTTTTGTGTAATAAATCACAGACACCTCCTACCAATAGGGCAAAATCATTCATCAAAACACTTTACAAATGAATAAGAAAAACCTACATCTAGCCCTCCTATTGTTTTGTATGAGTTTAAGCCTGGGAGCACTTGCTCAACAGGACAAAGCAGTGGTCAAAAAACTCAAAGGACTGGATAAATACATTGAACGTGCTATGAAAGACTGGAAGGTTCCAGGCGTAGCGATGGTGATTGTGAAGGATGGAAAAGTTGCTTATCAAAAAGGCTATGGCTATAGAGATGTAGCCAAGAAGCTTCCAGTAACTCCCCAAACTCAATTTGCCATTGGTTCTAGTAGCAAAGCATTTACTGCTACCACGGTTTGTCAATTGGTAGACGATGGGGTATTAGACCTGGACAAGCCTCTTAAGGAATACTTACCTGATTTTAAATTATATGACGACTACGTAACCAACAATATGACTGCACGTGACTTGCTGTGTCATCGTTCGGGGCTTCCTCGTCATGACCTTGCCTGGTATGGCACCGACTTTACCAGAGAAGAGTTATACAAAAACCTACACCATTTAGAAGCCACTCAAGGTTTTAGGGAAGGATGGCAATACCAAAACCTGATGTTTATGACTGCTGGCTATTTGGTAGGCAAACTATCTGGGAAAAGCTGGGAAAAGAATGTACAAGAGCGCATTTTCAATCCGTTGGGAATGAATAATTCTAATCTATCGGTTGCCCAATTAAAAAAGACTGCCAATCGGGCCATTGGTTACAACGAAAAGGATGAGAAAATTGAAGCCATGCCCTATCGTAATATTGATGTTGTAGGGCCTGCTGGTTCTATCAATTCTACAGTAGAAGATATGGCCAAATGGGTTACGCTGCAATTGAACAAAGGTAAATACGAAAAGGAAAAAGTAGTTTCTGCGGGGATGATGGCTCAAATGCATCGCCCTCACACGATTGTACCTGGCAATGCTACCAAAGAACAGTTCTACACCAACTATGGCTTAGGGTGGTTTATTACCTCTTATCGTGGTCAGTTGCTTGTTCATCATGGAGGAAACATTGATGGTTTTTCGGCATTGGTAGCTTTTTTACCACAAGATAAAATTGGAATGGTGATTTTGACCAATAAAAACGCGACTCCTATTACCAACATCATCCGAAATGAAGTGGTGGATCGTTTGAAAGGTTTATCAGATATTGATTGGAGCAAAAAAGGCCTTAAACGTTATAAAAAAGCTATGGAAGCCGCCAAAAAAGCACAGGAAGAAGGAAAAGTGAAGCCCGTAGCAGGTACTAAGCCTTCTCATTCTTTGAAAGATTACGCAGGTAAATACAAACACCCTGCTTATGGACAAATCACGGTTGTTTTGGACAAAGGTAAAAACCAACTAAAAGCGCAATACCATACTTTTGACTTGGCGCTCAAGCATTTTCACTACGATGTTTTTCAAGTAGATGAAGGGCCTTTCAAAGGAGTAAACCTTCAATTCTTGATGAATACTAAAGGGGAAGTACAAAAGATTTCTTCGGAGCTACAGGCTGGGGTAGAGTTTATTGAATTTGATAGAGTAAATGAGAAAGCGGCGCTTAGTGAAGCTTCTTTGGACAAATATTTGGGTGAATATGAGTTACAAGGAGCCACTGTTAAGGTTTGGAAACGCAAAGGAAATCTAATGGTTACTTTGCCTAATCAACCTGACTGGGAGCTGGTAGCACTCAAAAAGGCCCACACTTTTGATTTTAAAGACAAGCGATTGAAAGGCTACCAAATGATTTTTAAAGTAGCCAAAGACAAGGCTACTGAGGCTTCGTTTCATCAGCCCAATGGCGTGTTTACGGCCAAGAGAAAATAGATGTAGTAATAAAAAGTAATCACTTTTTAATAAGTAGTAGAAGCCTTGGAAGAGATTCCAGGGCTTTTATATTTAGAAAATAATAGACAAGGTTATGATTATAGGAAAGGGAGTTAGAGTAGGATATATATGAGGAGAAGTAACGAATCACCTCTCCAGTAAGTAGAAACTTATAAAGTATTAAGCGCAAACACCTACAGATTGGCAACCAGCGGGAAGGCCAAGACCATTGCAGAAAGAAAGTTCTACTGTTTCTCTAGTACAGCCAGCTTCTGCCGTTGGAGCTGGACCAGTGGTACATCCTTTAGAAATGCCTGTCCCCCCACCAGGGCAACCGCCATTCTGAGTGTTACAATTCTCAGTAACAAAATCTATTGTAGTACACACATCAGAAATCTTTGTTACCGGCTTGGTAGGCCCTCCTCCAACAATAAATGAAGCATCAAGTTTAGAAATCACTTCTTTGTTTAATGATAAGCTCTTTAACTTTTTCATTTTGAAAGATTAATTAAATTTGGTTAGTAAAAATTGTAAAATGTTACTCAACTAAGAGTATGTTTAAAAATTATAATCTGGGCTAAAAATGTGTCTTTTACGCACTGATTTTAGTAATTTTTGCGTCAATAGTTTTGGCTATTCACTTAAAAATCTACTTCATCAGCACAAAAAACTCATCATTTTGTTCTCCGAAGACAAAATTTAAACATACTCTAAAATAAATCTAGGCAAAAGGAGAGACATTTATGTGCCTCTCCTATCCGATTTGTCTCGTAACAGATTAAGCGCAAACTCCCACAGACTGGCATCCAGCTGGAAGGCCAATACCATTACAATACGAAAGTTCTACTGTCTCTCGAGTACATCCAGCTTCTGCCGTTGGAGCTGGTCCTGTAGGGCAATTCTGTGTAATTCCGCAAGCATCTGTTCCACATGCAAGAACACTTTCACAATCTAACTCTTGTGGAAAAGTAATATAAATCACTCTACCAGCAACAATTTTTGAAGAATCAAGCTTAGAAATCACTTCTTTGTTCAACGATAAGTTTTTTAACTTTTTCATTTGAATGATCAATTAAATTTGGTTAATAAAAAATTTGATTTACTTATTTATTGCGCCGCAAGCCCAGTAAATTTTACTAAGCAAATGCAGCTATAATAAGTCTAACTTTTTTTTGCTCGAGCCAGCGTAGATTTGTAATAGCGTTCCAAAAAATTGTAACACACCATCTCATTCATTCTATTTTTAGATTTGAATAAGCGGTTTAGCAGCATATGAATCAAACTGTTTAAAAACTGGTTTAAATCCATTGCCAAATCACCTTGTTGATGAAGTTCCAGAATTTTGCCAACCACAGACTCACTTGCCCTACAGTATTGTTGTAAACAAGTATGAATAAACGACAATTCAGTCTCTTGCTCTGGGGCAGACTGAAGAAAACTTTCTACTTTTTTACGGGCATTCCGATACTTTTTATCCAACTGCACTTTGAGGGGTTTTGACATACCAAACTCCTGTCCAAATGAAAATGCCAGATTTTTCATCAATTCAAGTTTTTGCTCGAGGTTATGTTGAAAACAATCCAATAAATGATCAGTGGCTTTTAGAGCAAACAACCACCGTAACTCTTCATCCCTAAGTACTCTCAAATGGGCTAAAAATGTAGTAATCATTTCACTATCATAGAAAAAGAGAGTTTCCGCCAGCTCTATTGTATTGGCCCCATAACGTTCCAATTCCCGATCATATGTATCAGTCTGTACTTTCCAAATTAAATCTTCGGCAATGTAAGCCTTAAGCTGAGGGTGGAGTTGCTGAATAACTACGCCTATTTTACCAGGATCGGGTAGATAAAACCGTAACCGAATATGATGCTTGGGGTCAGCATAACGGATAAAAAACCATTTACTGATTACCCCAGCATTTCGCAGAGCAGTAGCCATTGGTTTGATCACTTCGGCCAGTATAATATCACTTGTTTTGTGTCCGGTATAAATTTTAAAATAGAGCCAATGGTCTCCAATTATAAAGCTTCGTTGGGTTGTTTCTTCCATAATGAATGATCCTTCTTATTTTTGATGCAGTCGGTGTTCATTATAAAATGATACCACCACTTGATTTGCGTAATACTCTTGATGTTCGTCTTTCACTATGCCTTCTTCTCCAAAAAGGCATTCTGTCAATTTAAAATGACTTCTCTTCTTTACTACATTAAGTAACATTCGCACTGAAGACACATTTTTAAAATTAACCAGGAGTTCATTGTCTCCGTCGGTTAAAAATACATATTGAGGAAGCTTATTGGCCTCCACAAATTGAGTCGTTTCAGTTGCCAACTGGGCATCATCTTTAGCTACATCAAGCATCTTTTTTATAGCCAACTTTTTGATATTCCAGGTAGCATCATACAAAATCAAATCTTCAAATTCTATTCTGGGTAAAAAATCGAATTCACCTGCCAATGCTCCCCAATGAATGCCTATGCCTTCCCGCAGGCCTTGGGTTTGTAAGTCACACAAAAAATGATATACTGGTAATGATTTATAAGAAAAGTTATGGGCATTGGTAAGTCTGGGTATTACTTCCTTTCCTAGTTTTTTAGATTTTAACACAACCCTATTCAATCCCTGCATCGAAATGCATAAATCCTCTAGTGGTAATTGATGTTCTGTATCTAAGGTAGATTTAGCTAAATAAGGGATTTCGTATGCTCGCAAGGTAGGCCGCATTAAAATATTTCCAGTTCTGGATTCAGGCAAGTGTACAATTTCTGCCAATACTTTACCCTCATTCATTTGAGTCTCTTTGTCTATAATATTTGCTACATGTTCGTGTAGTTTCTTCTCGCCAAAAGCAAATCTACCCAGCAAATTGGCTGCACTAGAACCACCACTACCCGAAAACTTAACCTTCTGCTGGCCATTGATAGATACTACTTCTGCCATTACCGACAAAGTATCGGGCAAATCATCCCAGTTTTCATCCAGGTTTTTAAAATCATCCACCTTAAAAGTCACTGTTTGCACCTCGTCTTTAATAGCTTCCTGCAATTTTTTATAGAAAAAAGCCTGAATAGAATTCCACTTAATATCATGTTGAGGAACTTTGGGCTGTTGGGTTGGTAATGCCACATCATCAATCAACGGATTCACGTCTCCATCATCTCGTCCTTTGGGATAGCCCACACCTATGTCTACATCCATTACTTTAGACAATGGCACCGACCTTTCGCCATATCTATCATAAAATTCACGGGCAAATTCTTTCAGTTGAGTAGTGGCTGGAGGCAATGAGATTTTATTTAAAAACGATAACCCTTTCAAAACCGAATCTGCAATCTTAGAGGGGAGCGTATTTTGATGGGTTTGCAATACCATATCGGTTTGCGTCATAAACTTTAACTCGAGTGAGACACCAAGTTTATCCAGTAATGTTTTGAGGTGCAAATAATGCTCTATATCGTTGCCTATAGTAGCATCTATTTTTGTAAGGCAACCTCGTACTTCTTTCAAAATTGTTACAATTTCATCAACCTCTTTTAGCCGATGTAGTACTTCGTCCAATTGGTCAAAAAATTCAGGCCCACAAAGCGACGGCTCCAGCTCGCTAATCAACAAATTGGCATCTATAAGTTCCTCAATAAATGCTTGTTTTTCTTCCAAGGCAATTTCTGGTTCATCAATCGTAGCCACTAATGCATCGAGTTTTGCTCCGGATTTTGCTCGTAAAAAAATGGCTTCCAAATAGTCAGAGTGCTCTACTTCTACAATTTCGTGTGACCTTTTCCCACCAATGTATTCATAGTTGATGTATCGGAGTTTATTGGCTACTTGATAAATGCTGGAATTAGGAAAAAACAACACTTGAGTGCGTACACGGGGTATTTTAGCAATTTTTTGAGCCAATGCAACCAATAAATTCATATCCAGGCGGCTATGTCGCTGATTGGCTTGTGGCTGTTTCAACGCGATACCTATCGAGGAACTATCATCAAAATTGCCAGTAGCGCAACCCGCAAATAATCCAAACGGAGTGCACCTCGAACAAAGGCGGGAAACATATTTAAGGATAGAGTCCTTCAGACGATTAATTTTTTTTGTGTCTGCCATTTCGTTGGCCAGCCACTTGTCTATTTCAAACAATAACGAAGGTGAAGCCAGGAAAATAGCTTCTCGAATAATTTTATCCTGACAAACTGCTTTGAGGCTTTGTTCTGAAATGACTTGTCCTGAGGTGAACTTTTTATAAAAGTCAACTGAAAGCAATGGCGTTCTCAGTACATACTGCGGGAACGACTTATAGGCATGTGTAGCAGTCAATTGTAATCTGTTTAAAAGTGAATCACTTAATTTTAATACTTCCAGAGGAACGGTATCCAGGTAATGATTTAATTTAACTAATCATTAGGCATTCGTCCCAATTGTGTGGTGTGTCTGATAAATAATCAATGATAGAAAGGCCAATTCCTGCAATTCCTTCCAGTAGGCCTATTTTGTTTTCCCAAGTTTCCTTGCCATCCTCCATGAAAAACTGTCTATAGCCAGCCAAGCCATCTTCATGAAATGCCATGCATACTGCTTCGTCCATCCAATAATCTGCGGTTTCTTTAAAGAGTGGGTTTTCAGTAATATGATATGCCCTATTAAATATTTTGGATACCCCATAAGCACCATGACAAATGCTGGCATCTTTTATAAAACTCTTATCTGGGGTTCTACGCTGGGCTGCATGCTCAAATATTTGACAGGCAGTGGCGTTTAAATTTTCGTCTTCCAAACTTTGGGCCGCATGCCAAGTAGTAAGGCCAATCCCTAAATCTCCATAACACCAGGCCAACCTGCTATTATAACTTATGTCAGTATCTGGCGCAATCCACGAAGGGAATAAAGAAATGCTATCTTGATGATTGGTTTTATAAAATAGCAGATAATCCAGGCTTTTTTTCAATAAAGGAGCTGCTTCTGATTTTAATTCTTCTACAGAGTGTACTCTTGCCAAAAAATTAACAATGCTTGCTAAGCCATGCGATAAGCTCAAATTGAAACCCTGTAGGTTAGCTTCTTTTATTAGCACCGACTTCCAGGCGATACCTGTTTGTTGAGGTACTGCTAAATGCTTTAGGTAGGCTAATAATTCTAATAGATAGGTTTCATAACGTTTCTTAAGGTCAGCTCTCTGGGTGTTTCTCAAGCGTTTTAGAAAGTAAAACCCGTATCCTACGGCTCCGTGTAAAAAATCAAACTTGCCTTGACGGATATCGGCAATCATACTGGAATACAGAAAGTTATCTAAGCCTGATAGAATCTGGTCATTATCAATATCAATCAGTTTTTCTTGTTGCAGGTGATCTAAGGTCCACCCCAGCCCTGCAATACCATTACAAAAAGTAGGAAAGTTAAAGCCACGATTGATGCTGTCGATGCTATCACTTATGATCTCGCCTCCTATATCAGCAGGAGCTTCATCATTTAGGTATTGACCATAATAAAATTGAAATAGAGCAATTCCGGCTTTGCCATTTAAAACTCCTAGGAATTGTTCACTTTGGTGAAGGGTGATAATTAACTCATTGATTTGCGCTAATTTTTGGGCAAAAAAAGCGTCGTTTGCCACTTGTGCTTTTTGCATAATACTCTCGTAAGTTGATCACTATTTTTAATACTAATTTTTGATTCCTGCAAAAGGACCAAAATAACTTGGGCAAAGTTATAGGAAAAAATTTAGAACTAAGTAATGATTAGATATAAATTTAATGTGAGTGGTAAAACTCCTTATCAGGAGCTTCACCTTTTACCAGGCCAAATCACATGCGGAAAAATAATATTTTTTTTTAATAGAAATAAGAAGACGCTCTTGAGTAATCTCCAGGAGCGTCATTTTATATTCAAGGGTCAATTCTTTACGCTGAGTTCATAAGTGGTGACCTCCCTATTTACTCTTTTTATCTCATATTTATTCTTTCTCAAAAAGGCCAAAATATTCTCTGCACTTTCCTTCCAAATATTTAACCCATTCGTTCTCAAAAACATTTGATGTAGCTTTTTATCTGCTAAAAAATATTTCCCTGTTTTTCTTTCTAGTTGAGCAATCACTGATTTTACAGAAGCGTATAAATGATAGGTACCGTCTTTGATCTCAGATTCTGGCCTAATCAAATCTTTAGTCAAAACCTTGATTGATAACAGGTTAACCGCTCTGACTTTGGTAATTGGTTTAAGCTGCAAAGCCAACCCATCCAATATTCCGTCTTTAATTTCTTTAAATGCCTCGGGTTGGTTTTGATTGAATTTGCTATAAATAATATCATAAAACTGATCAGCAACCTTGCTATCAATCCAAACAGGAGACGACAGGTTGCTCAAAAAAGTTAAGGCTTCGGTTAGTTGATGTTTGATAATGCTAATTTTAAAGGCTTTTCCTCGGCTAATGGCTATGCCGCCAAAGTCACCTAAAGACGGGCGAATAACGAATTGATTCATTACGACCGTATTAGGCATCTTTTTCTTGGGAAAAGCAAAACTCCAGGCACCATTATACAATGGATCCTCACCAGCCCTAAATCTGCCATAACGAATCACTGGTTTTGTTGCTAGTTCTGTCTTTACTTTTGTTATTACATGACCTGTCGCAATTACATCTTCTATCATTTTTTCTGAGAGTTTAGAACCCCAATACGCGACCTTTCCTTCCCGGTTGATAATACAAACTCTTGGTATGGTAGTGCTTCCATCTTTAGTAGTCACCTTGTAATTACGAAAATCCACTTTGCTCCTACCTATCCAAAAATCTACCTTTCTTTCCTGAAAAAAGTTTTCTAATTTTTGTTTAGAATCGTTGGTAATGGCTAAGAAGCGTACTCCTTTGTGTTTGTATTTCTTATGAAGGCGGCTAATCTTAGGAAATGAAGCAATACAAGGTCCGCACCAGGTAGCCCAAAAATCTAATACTACTACTTTATTCTTAAAAGACGCTAATGTTGGAAGTTCTCTGGGTGCATTAGGCCCATATATATTTTCCAGAACAATTTCGGGAGCTTTACTGTGTAGAGGTAGCTGGGCTTTGAGACCAACAGGAAATAGAATTAATGAAAAAACGAGTGCAATAAGTCTGTTCATACAACTTTTTTTAAAGTGAATATTATGGCACAAATCTATTGCATCAGGCACTCTAAAAACCATTGTTCTTAGGGTGAAAAGTAGGCTAAATCGGGGATGAAAAAGGGACTAGTTCTTTATTAATAGGGCTTTAAACTGTTTGGTCTGTTGTCTATTTTGAATGTCAAGCTTTTGATAGATGTTGGCTACGTGGGTTTTTACAGTAGATAAGCCCAGGTTGAGTTCTGACGCGATCTCTTTGTTTTGATATTCTTGCGCCAGAAAATATAAAATTTCCCTTTCTCGTTTGGTCAATTGTTCTATAAGATGATCAGTAGCTGTTTGATCATTGTTTGGGGTAGGCAACCTGGCTTTGAGTAATTGCTTTTTAAGGTAGACTATGTACCCTATCAGTATAATCACCACCAACAGAAGTGCAAAAAATAATGATTTGTATACAGAAGTTTTAGGTTGTTCTATGCCTTGTTTGAACTTGATCACTTTTAAGTGCTTTTCGAAAGCTTTGACATAAGGGGATGATTTCTCAGTACTTTGCTTGAACTTTTGTAATACTTCTTCATAATAGGATCGATTATTCAAAAAACCAGACTCTACCGATGTATAATCCTCAATTGCATATAAAGTTACCAAAGGATATTCTATGGGTTTGCTAAAAGAACGAATTGCCTGATACACCTTATTCTGTGTCAATTTTTGTCCTTCACCTTTTAGAGAATAGGGGTTTTGATAATTCTCAAGCACTTCTTTCATCATCAAATCCAGGGCTTTTATTCGTTTATTCTGGTTTAGAAAGTCGCCCTGTAATGTATAAGCAAGAGGATTGGCACTAAAATCTGTTGCGTTGATTTGAGTTTTTGATTGATTATTCATCAAAAGAGTGAGGTAGTTTTTAGGAGCCTCCGAAAAGACACGCTTCCCTCCTTTGCCACCCAAAATCAAGCGCACCAAATAATTCTCTTTGGGTAAATTGTTCCCCTTCATCACAAAATTTCCGAGACTATCCAAGGTTGCTGAATTGATGGTATGATTTCCAGAAAATAACCCAAAAGGCGCATCGGGCTTTATAATGCTCAAGAATATGGTATTGCCCCATAAACTATCACAGTTTGCGAGTTGCCCTTTGATCTCATATTGAGCAAATACTGGCTGAACAAAAAAACTTATGATCAAAAGTTGACAGGAGATAAATAAAAATGGTCGTTTCATCATAAAGCCTTCTTTGGTAATACAAAATCCTACAATTAGAAATAATACAAGATTGCAAAGCTACATATATCAGAGAAGTTGTTTCAATTTTCACTATACGAATTGATAAGGTCAAAGCTCTTCTTCTTATAGAACTCGTCTCTACTTTTAATAATGAATTATAAGTGGTTCATTTCGTCCCCTAACTTCGAGATTTTTTATCCCTTTAACGCTGCTATGACTCAAAACCGAGTCTACAGCTTGCTGTGACGAGCTCTGCCTACGGCTAATAATCGCTTCGTTATCGAACAAAAGCAACCATTTCTACTGACATTCTAAAAGTCGAGATGACTTCATAATCTAAATCATTTTAAGTCAGGATTATACATTTTTAAAATCATCATTATAAACTAGGTAGGAAATCAAAAAAAGAATACCTTTGGCCCATCGTGAAACAGGTAATATCCATATTCTTAATTTTTGTGTTGATGCTTCCAAACCTACAAAGGGTTTGGATCTTGGTCGACTTTAAAGTCAATCAAGATTTCATCGCGAGGGTGCTTTGTATTAACAAAGAGAAACCCAAACTTGCCTGTCATGGTAAATGCCACCTTTCTAACAAGTTGCAGGAACAGGATAAACAAGAAAAAAAGCAAGTTCCTCAAACGCAGAAAGATACCTTGGATACCTTATTTTTCAGTAAGGCTTTTATTGAGGTAAACGGCATCTACTTGGATGAACAGCCACTTATGGGCTATTCCCCTCGTTTCCATTCTTTTGACTTCCTCGATAAGATTTTCCACCCCCCACAGATTTCTTAAGTTTTTCTGGTAGCTATTTGATGTTCCTAATGTGTTTTAGCCATTAGTCTGGCTTTGCTATGCCCAAAATCATACTACTAGGCTCGTTTCAGTTATGAAGATTCATACTGAAACCGCCGCGATGTTGATAGTATTTGTACTACCAACTTTAGCTAAAAAACTAGTAGCAGTATGGTACGCAATTAAAAAGCTGCGCATTCAAAGGCACATCCAAATAGTAATAACTCGATCCTTTTTGACCAGTCAAAAGGCAACGTTTGCCTTGCAAATAACGCTCATAAACCACTTGGCTAATTGAGCCTATTTGCGAGGATACAGGCGTGTATTGCCTCAATTTTAATGTCAAAACAGAAACAACTCAAGTAATGAAATATATATTAATGTGCCTTGCTTTGTGCTGGGCAATAACCAACGCTTTTGCTCAAACCATTCAGGGTACCATTGCAGATCAGGAAACAGGAGAAGCTATTCCATTTGCTACCGTGTATAATATTCAACAAAAAACCGGGACTACTACCAATGTCCTAGGTCAGTTTAGCATTGTCGCTCAGGTAGGTGTTGATTCGCTCAAAATCTCATTTATGGGATATACAACAGTAACTCTATTGGCCCAGAATGCCTTAAATATTCGGCTCCGCCAAAACGCTCTTACGCTCAATGAGGTAGTGGTAAGTGTAAATCGTGAACAGGAAAAGAGAACCGAGGCTCCAGTAGCCATTTCGTCTATTTCGGCCAAAACCATTGAGGAAAATAAACCCACCACCATCGATCAGATACTGAATCAAACCCCAGGAGTAAATATGGTAGCCTTGGGTAGCGAACAACACACCATGAGCATTCGTCGTCCGATCGATTTTGGAGCTTCTTATCTGTACCTCGAAGATGGGGTGCCTATCAGAACTTCTGGGGTATTTAATCACAATGCTTTGCTGGAAATTAATATGGCCAATACCAACAGAATTGAGATCATTCGGGGGCCTGCTTCTAGTTTATATGGTAGCGAAGCTATTGGAGGAGCCATCAACTTTATCAGTAAAAAGCCTTCTACCCAATTTACTGCGGGAGTAAGTGTACAAGGCAATGATATTGGTTATCGAAGAACCGATTTTTATACCTCCAACACCTTTGGCAAAAAGCTGGGAATTCGCGTGGCTGGTTATTATGCTGATCAAAAGGATGGCGTAATTGCTCACTCTGATTTTGACAAACTTGCGTTGAGTTTATCGGCTACTTATGCCATTTCACAAAACACCGAATTGGTCTGGAGCAATACTTTTATTGATTATTTCGCGCAAATGTCGGGTTCACTGGATAGCACCGATTTTTACAGCAAAACTTATACATCCAACCAAACTTTTACCAATCGTCAGGTAGACGCTTTTCGCTCCAAACTAGCGCTGAACCATTACTGGAACGATCGGGCTAAATCTACTTTCACGGGGTATTTTAGAAACAATTCTATCAAACAAAATCCATCGTATCGGGTAAGAGATGACTTCAAACCCTGGATTCCAGCAGGAAATCCTAACCTTGCCCATGGAGAAGTAAATGATAATAGTTTTGAGAGTTATGGTTTGATTGCTCAGCATAAGCAAGACTTTGGATGGCTTAATAGTAGTTTGATTGTAGGGGGAAGTATTGATTACAGTCCTAATACATACGTAGCAAACTATATCCAAATCAATAAAAACGGAGAGGGTATCTATGAATCTTTCATTAAAACAGATAGTCTACTGGCAGATTATACCGCCAACCTAACCAATGTGGCTGCTTACGCACAATTCAAGCTCAATCCTTTGAAGGGGTTGAACCTTATAGGAGCACTCAGATTTGATCAATTCAATTACAGTTTTGATAATAACCTTGGAGCCAACGCTTTTACTGCAGTATTGGATGGTAATAATAACTTTAGCCAATTTACTCCTAAAATCGGGCTTACCTATGACCTGAAAAATAATCGTGGTGTGTATATTAATTACAGTCAAGGATTTGTACCTCCACAAGTGACTGAGCTGTACCGAGGCAATGCAGTGCCCACACTAAAGCCTGTCTATTATGACAATTTTGAGTTGGGCGGTTGGGTTGCGTTTGCCAATAAAAAAGCCAAACTAGAGGTGAGTATTTACAAAATGGATGGTTTCAATGAAATCATTTCGGTATTGCAAGATGATGGCTCTACGCTTCGCCAAAACGCAGGTAAAACCACTCATCAAGGAATTGAGTATGGGCTTCAACTATTCCCTCATCGTGACTTAAAAGTACGCATTAGTGGTACCAATGCCCTGCACAAGTTCATTGACTTTAAAGAATCGGGCAACGATTTTTCGGGCAACCGAATGCCTCAAGCGCCAGAATGGATTGCCAATGCACAGATTACCTATACCCCTCATTTCTTAAAAGGTTTTAGAATAAGTGCTGAGTGGCAACACATTGATGAATACTTTATGGATCAGAACAATACCAAAACCTATGCAGGTCACGACATATTGAATCTAAGAGTAGGCTATGTTTGGAGAGCCTTTGAAATATGGGCCAATATTCTTAATGCCACGGATGAGCTGTACTCTACTGTAGCCCGTGCGACTGTTTGGGGTCAATCTTTTTCTTTGGGTAGACCTCGCAACATCAACATCGGAATTGCTTATCGCTTCCAACAAAAATAATGGTCAAATTATCAGAAGTCACTTTATAAAAGTGGCTTCTCTTTCCTTTTAATAGACATGAAAAACAAACGATATCAATGGATTTGGAAATGGCATTTTATTGGGGGATTGGTAAGCTTACCCATTGTGTTGCTTTTGGCCATTACCGGAATGATTTATTTGTTCAAAGATAATTATGAAAAAACCGCCAGGCAATCCTTAAAAAAAGTAAAGCCTGAAATCAAAAAAATCAGTTTTGAACAACAATGGAAAATTGCCAAACAAAACTGGAAGAGAAAACCTAGTGGTGTAGTATTACCCCAAAACGCTCACGAGGCAACTGAATTCGTTTCGGGGCGCTTTTCGGGCAAAGCGAGTCTTTTTATCAATCCTTATTCAGGCAATGTACAAGGTAAATGGCAGATAAACCAAACCGATATGTACAAGGTGCGCAAACTCCACGGAGAGCTTTTGCTAGGCTCTTATGGCACCAAAATAGTAGAATTGGTGGCTAGCTGGATGGTCGTGCTCCTCTTGACAGGCATCTACTTGTTTTGGCCTCGGGAACAAGGCTGGCGAGGTTTGTTCAGAATACGTTTCAAAGCTACTAAACGCATTTTATTTCGTGATTTACACGCGGTGGCTGGTTTCTGGTTTTCGTTACTTTTATTAGTCATTCTGGCTGGAGGACTCCCTTGGACTGATGTATGGGGCAGTGGTTTCAAGTGGGTACACAACCAAACCAATATGGGTTATCCTGCTACCTGGCAAGGCCGAAGTTTTAAATCAATCCCCCAGGGAAAAGCTTTGTCTCTAGACCAAATGATGGCCAAAGCAAAGACCTTGAATTTACCTGGTGAAGTAACGATTGCATTGCCCCGCGCTAAAACTTCGGTATTTAGTGTGTCTAACCGAACCAATAAGTTGCCAAAAATGGCTATGTATCATTTTGATCGTTATTCGGGCAAACTTTTGCATAAGGCTACCTGGGGCGATATCGGATTGATGATGAAGGGGCGGCTATGGGCCATGGCATTTCATCAGGGACAATTTGGTTTTTGGAACTGGTGGCTGGTATTTTTTACTGCTTTAGGGTTGTTGTTTATAAGCATTACGGCACTACTCTCCTACCTCAAAAGAAAGCGGAAAGGAAACTGGAGTATCCCTCCTGTCCCTGCCGATTGGCAAATAAGTAAAGGATTGATGGGGTTTGTTTTATTTTTGAGTGTATTCTTTCCTTTGTTTGGGGTAAGCTTGATCGTTATTTTTGTTGGAGGGCAACTAAATAACTTACAGGTTAAGTCTTCTAGAAGTTTATCACGATAAAATCATAATTTCAAATGGCTGGCTGTCTTTAGTCAGCCATTTATAAAGCCTTTACTTCTTCCATTCCTCTTTACTTCCCAATTGTTTTATCAAAGGACTGGGCTTCATGGGAGTATTTTTCGTCAGAGATGCTACATAGGCTTCCAAAGAGTTTGCCTTGTTTTGATGTAAAAGTGCTTTAAGCTCTTTTGGGTTATTCAAAACCTTTAAGCGACGAATCATTTCTTGCTGAAAATCAGGTGTATATACTGCCCCAACTTTACCTGAAAAATGTAATTTCTCAAGAGGAGCCAACATGACTAAAGCATCGTAAGCATCATAGATTGTTTGACCTTTTTGTGCAGTCAAGTTATGATTGCCCACATAAGCAGCTTTTCCAAACACGTTGTTTTTCAAAGAGATTGCTACTGGTTTTTCACCGCTGGCCTCAAAAGCTGCATCCCAAAGCCCTTTTTCCATTCTAATCCAGCGATACTTTACCCTATCTAGTCCCTGTGCAGTTTGTCCTTCCTTTTTTACTTGTTTGTAAATATCCAGACTTATGTTATGTATACGAATAGAGTAAGTTTTATCAGGATGATTTTGCGCAAAGAAAGTCCCGCAATTCCAATGAAACTGCCCTTGTTTGTTGCGAATGCCTTTGTAAGCATGTCGGGTATTGGTCAAAAAAATGCCTTTTTTGCCTTGTTTGAAGTCTTTCATAGCATCCAAAATCACTCGATATAAGTTATAGTCTCGTCCTTTGAGTATTTTTCTAAAATTTTGCCAATCGACTTTATTCTCAATTCCTGCCCAAAGTAACGGAATATCGGTACCCATTACCCTGATTCTATCTGAGGTAGCCAGCCGTTGATTTGCTTCCCAAACCGCATCCATTAAATCAAAATAGGTTTTGTAATTACTCGCATACCCATCAAAGGTTTGCTGAAAAGCTGGATAAAGCAATTGATGGCTTTTGGTAGGGGCATTCAAAAAAGCATCCAGGTGACGCTGAGCAGTTACAGGCAATATTTCCAGAAAAACGTAATGCAACTTTTGACCAAATCGGGGGTTTCGGATGAGGCGCTTATAAAAATCAAAGGGTTCCTGAGCAGGATGCAAAGCATCGTCAAAAATGAGTAAATCGTGTACCTTAATTTTCTCCAGCATAAAGTCTATAGGAGGCTTGCCCTGATTCTTTAATACCTGATAATAAGGCCTCAGTTTGGGGTGAATATGCTGAGCATTTAGCCATCCAGTCAGTCCCCAAATGATTAATAAAACGAATGTAGTGCTTATCTTCTTCATGTAAATGATGTGTTTTTACAAAAAGAAGATTTAGGCAAGAGAATGTTACAAATAGAAAGATAACGCAGGTCTCATAATTAGCATTCACCTCAACTTTTATGAAAATGCCATTTCTCGATTATATTTTTTGCGGTATTCGGTGGGCGATAATCCTGAGTATTTTCGGAAGGTATTTCTAAAGGCCTTTTCGTCCTGATAACCAATGCCATACATCACTTCCAAAATAGTTTCAGTGGTAGACTCCAGCTTCTTTTTGGCGGCTTCTATTTTCACCCGTTGAATATATTCTAAAGGGGTGTTGAAGGTGGCTTTTTTAAAACGCCTTAAAAAACTACGGCTATTCATATTTACCATCGTGGCTATATCATGAATGTTGAGCTTTTGGTCATAATTTTTCTCGATATATAATTGGGCCTCTTTGATCGGTTCATCAGTATGTTCTTTTTGTCCACTAAATATCATAAACTGATTTTGGTCAATTCTATCAAATTCTATTTCTGATATTTTAGAACACCAAACTGCGATTTCCCGACCAAAATACCGTTCTATTAAATATAAAGTAAAATTAAGGAATGAGTAGGCTCCCCCACTTGAGTAAACCCCGTTGTCTTCGCAAATGATTTTTTCAGGTATTAGATTTACCTGGGGGTATCGTCTTTGAAACAGTTCTTGGGCTGTCCAGTGTGTAGCACAGGATTTTCCATTGAGTAATCCCGTTTCGGCCAATAAGAAAGCCCCTTTGCACAAACTCGCCACTTCTGCATCATTGGTAATTCGTTGATTCTTTATCCATTGTATCAATTCCTGATTGCGTTCTATGCCCTTGAGCAAATTCCCATCAATGGCCGATACGATGATCAGGTCTGTATGAGACACTTCCTCAATTGATTTGGTGGGTGTAATGCTAAACAATCGTTGATACTTGACGGGTTCAGCAGACAAAGCCACCAAATCGACAGTCAAATAATCTTGCCCTTTCAACTTCTTATAATAGGCATTGGCCATCTTTAATAGATTGTAAGGGGCTATGATGGTATCTATCACAATGGTTCCAACAGGAACTATAATGCTGACATGTTTCATATTTTTTAGGCATTTGAATATTGGATAAAGATAATATTTCAATTTGGCGAAATCAACCCTTTATATTGTCGTAAAAGACACCTATCACGATGGCATTTAAGCCATACCTTTGTAATAAATCAATTGTTATTTATTTCAACTCAAAACAATATAGATATGAATACTCAAGCAATTACTGTGGTGTACAAATGGACTGCAAAACCTGGAAAAGCTGAAGAACTAAAAGCCATTTATCAGGAAGTAACTAAAGAAATGGAGGCCACTGAACCAAATGCACTCAAGGTGCAATGCTATTTTGATGAAACCACCAATACTTTGATTACTTACGATTTATTCAAAGATGGCGCTGCACTCGCTCAGCACTTAGGCACCACCGCAGCAGGACACTTCCCTGAGTTACTACAGATTGCTACTCCTGGACCATTTTTGTTTTGTGGCAATGTACCCGAAGAATTAAAGCAAGCTGCCTTGGGAATGGGATTAGATGCTACTTTTGCCCCAGGCATTTTTGGTTTTGAGCGTGCGCAGGTAGCAGTCTAAAACAAAGTAGTTTATTATACAATGGGTATATGGTGTATCAATGTTATTCTTGATGCATTGTGTACCTGTTTTTGTATATAATCTTTCACAAATTATACATCAAGTGCTTTATTAAAATTGGTGTTTTCCCATATTTGTGTATTAATTGATATTTGTTAGCGAGCAGTAATCTCGTTTTCTAAACCTAATGATAAAATTAAAAACAAATGGGAAAGTATAGTAATGCGGAATGGTACATTCAGTCAAAAGCGGAGAACATTAAAAAATACGGAGATGTGCCTCCACCTTGGGTATACGAACCAGACGCCCACCCATTTAGTATTGGCTGGAGAATGGGAGGAGGAGAATCTCACATAATGGTACTAGGTGAATGGCTCGAAGAACAAGCTTTTAACTTTGATGAAAAGTTAGCTTACGTAAAAAAATATCCAGCTCCTGCCAGGTGGTACTACTGGATTGTAGGATTTCTTTGGGATGTACAAGCATTCGATTTATCAGATATTGAAATAAAAGAATACTTTGAAAAGTTAGAGCAGCTTGGTTTTGATGATGTAGCCAATGTGCATAAAGACTTTGACAGGGATGATTTGATCTAAAAAACGGGTAAAACCTGTAAAAAACTATCCAAACCTCTAAATTTACCTTCCAACCAAATCTCTAAAACTTTATGGCGCAGAAAAACTTCCCACCCTTAGTAAAAAAAAGCCACTGGTTGTTTGGCAACATGATGGATCTCAAGCGTGATTCACTGGGTTCGCTCACCCGTTGGCAACAAGAAATGGGGCCTTTTTTTGGTTTTCATGCCATGAGTCGTCCACAGCTAGTAAACGCCAAACCAGAATACACCAAATATATTCTGCAAGACAACAACAAAAATTATATCAAGGGCAAAGCTTTTGACCTGTTACGAGCTTTACTAGGCAATGGGATTCTGACAAGCGAAGGAGATTTTTGGCGTAAACAACGTAGAATGGCGCAGCCTGCTTTTCATAAAGCTCGATTGGCGGGGATGACCCAAAGTATGTTGCAAGTAATCGATACCTTTTTAACAGAATGGGAGCAAAAATACAAACCTGGAGATCGCATCAATGTATCAGAAGAGTTTAATCATTTAACGCTGAAAATTGTAGCCAAGGCTTTGTTTGAATCTGAGGTAAGCGATGATATTTACAAAGTGGGAGGTTATTTGTTTGATGGCATGGAACGGTTGATGATGCGCTTGCGAAACCCGCTGATTCCACCTCGCTGGATACCTACTCCTGGCAATATCAAAGAAAAGAAAACCCTACAGGTGCTGTTTGATGTGGTGGAAAAAATCATCATTGATCGTCAAAATGATCCTCGGGAGTACAACGACCTACTGGCCATGCTTATGACCACTCAAGACGAAGACACAGGAGAAGTGATGAGTCGTCAACAATTGCTCGATGAGGTCATGACTATTTTTATGGCAGGACACGAAACTACTGCTGTTGCATTGGGCTATATTTTCTGGAAATTGAGTCAATACCCTGAAATAGACCAGCAGGTAGATCAGGAAATTGAGCAGGCATTGGGTTCTGGTAACCTCACCTTTGATAGTTTGCGGTCTTTGCCTTATACCCGCCAGGTAGTGAATGAAGTGCTCCGCCTCTACCCGCCAGCCTGGACGGTGGGCAGGCGAGCCATCAATGATGATGAAATTGGAGGCTATCACATACCCGCTGGTACTGGAGTAATGTTGCCCATTTATTTGGTACACCACGACCCACAATGGTGGGATAGTCCAGAAGAGTTTTTGCCTGAACGCTGGGCCGATACCCAAAAGATCAAACAAATGCCTAAGTTTACCTATTTTCCGTTTGGAGGTGGACCTCGGCTGTGTATTGGCGATCAGTTTGCCCAATTGGAGATTTTTGCTGTACTGAGCATGCTCAAGCAACGATTCAAGTTTGAACATCAACCCAAACATGACATTAAACTGTTGCCATTGGTTACAATGCGCCCAAAGGATGATATTTATTTGACACTCAAATAATAAATAATTATCAATTTATTAGGCTAGCGAACGGGCTTGATTTTGCCAGTCTTTAGCTTTATTGTGAGGTAAATCAAGGTGTCGGAGAACATCCTCAAAATCAGATAGTTCCATATCGACTATTTGCTGAAAAGCAATTACTCCCTCTCTATTTAGTTTAACTTTAGTAGACTGTCCTACCCCTTTAATCAAGGTCAGGTCATCTCGTGAGTATTGTTCTTCGGCTTGTTCAATTTTTGCTTTGTTTCCACGCTTCCTAGTTGTTGGTCTCTTTTGCAAGGTCTGTGGTTTTTTTCGCAAACGGTCATAGCCTCCTTCTATCACCAATTGAGTAAACTGCTTGAAGGTAGGATAAGGTAACGTAGCTGGGTTATGCCCTGTGCCTTGTTTGGCTTGCACATGTTGATAAACAATGGTTTGCCGTTTTTCACCAGGTTTGAGTTTCATTTTAGCCACTTGTTTTCCAGAAATGTAAAGCTTACGATTAAATTTTCCCTTAAATCTTTCTGGGTGCATGTTGTAACGTTTCTGTGGAAAAGCCAGCTTCAAAGAAGTAACCGCTTTGGCTTTGTACTTTTTCTTCTTTTTGTGTAATTGAAAATTCTTAAACTTCGTTTTTTTCTTAAAGGCTGTTTTTTGAATAATCCAATGGGTTAAATCGATTTGAAACAAGGTACCATCAGCCAATTGAGCCTGAATCAAAATACGCGGTATTTTCAAAAAACGTGCTTTTACCTTAGGGCTTTTGCCAAATGCCGAGGAGGCAATAGAAAAGATTATCAGGTAAATAAACACATAAAATACAATGATTATTGGCAATACAAAAAAAGGAATCACTGGTGGGAATATTTGAGGGTTTACCATACTCAAAATACTGTATACCCCAATCAATAAGACCAAGCCAATCCAGCTACGCATAATCACTCGATGCGTAAGTATTTTGTAGTTCTTTTGGGTCTTTACTTTATGTTTACCTCGGCTTGCCGCTCCTAAATATAATTCCAATTTTATGCGGCTACCCGGGCGAATTTCATCAGTTAGTACCAATAACAATGGCAATAGAAGGTTTAACCCATCAGCATCTATCAATTTTCCACTCACTTGAAGATTCGCCAATAATGGAGCAGCTCCCCAAATCAATGGAAGTACAATGCTCAAAGCAAGTAGCCCCTGCCCTAGCCAAATCAAATCTGAATCGTTTACCCGAAAATAAACTATTACTGCCACTATAATTCCACAAACAAACCAAACGGTGTTAACTTTTCTTCTATTAACTTCCAGGTAACCAGTACGTTGATCATGCCATGATGTCTGATAACTTGCTGCTTTTTTTCCATAAGACTTAAGTTCTGCCAATTGCTCAATGAGTGCTTGAGGAGTAAATTCACCACTTAGAGATTTA
This sequence comes from marine bacterium AO1-C, assembly GCA_001890965.1. Lineage (GTDB taxonomy): Bacteria > Bacteroidota > Bacteroidia > Cytophagales > Microscillaceae > Microscilla. The sequence continues at coordinate 294,274 of MLAY01000001.1, forward strand.
CGATTCACCAATGACTTATTCTCAGGCAAGAGATTATTGTAAGCTTCTTTGAGTGCTTGTCGTGGGCTTTGTTTGCTCATGGATCTTCTTTATTAGATTAGGTAGTTTAATAATAGCACCAAATAGTTTACCAATGCAACTTAAGCTTAGCTTTTTATTGGGCTTTTTTCAGGAGTTGTCTGGCTGACTCTTGCCAGTTTTTTGCTTGTTTTGTTGAAATATTTAGTTTTTGAGTAATGTCTAGTGATCATCTCTCCCGGGTTGCGATATTGACAATACTTTGGCCTGCCATTCATCAAGGTGATCATAAAAATACCTGTGATTGTATTTATAAGAGCGAGGTCTTAAGGCATCAACCTTATTATCCACTTCATTTCCATCCAAGCGCATTAATTGCTGAAAGGTAAAAACACCAATTCTATTGAATATAGTTGCTATTTCCCCATCAATACCCTCAATACGGGTTAAGTCATCCCATAAATATTCCTCAGGCAAAAGTTGCTGCAGCCGCCTATGCCCACCAATGCTGATCAACTTAAGCACCCGGTCAAAATCTATGTTGGGAGTTGTTACCCCATCTTTGTTATGAATATCCTGGTAAATAACAGCGTTTCTCTTCTCCCCTGTTTTGAGCTTCATTTTCGCCACTTTTACCGAATCAATTTGCAGGTTTGATTTAAACTTTTGGGCAAACTTTTCTTCACTCAGGGGGTAGACTTTTTTGGCGAAAGCCAATTTCAGGGTTGTTACTGTTTTGGCCTTTCGTTTACGCTTGGTTCGGGTCGAGTGGAGTGGAGTCTTATGAAACCTGTAGCCAATGGCTTTTTTGTGGATAAACCAATGGCTGATGTGTAACTCAAACTGGGTAGCATCGGCCAATTGGGTCTGTAACATTATTCGCGGTACTTGCCGAGTGTGCGTCTTTATTTTAGGATCTATTTCTCCAAAATAACGCTCAGCTACAAACATCAAGATCAGATGCCCCACAAATAGGTAAAACGGAACTCCTACATATAATAAAAACTGGACAAAAGGTTTCCCTAAAGAATTGCTATAGCTTATAATAATAAAAATAGCCAATGCCAAATTAAACAACCACCCACCCCTAATAATAAACCTGTAGGTAAGTCTTTCATAATTCTTGTAAACCTTTAATGGAAAATCGCCCAACTTTACTCGCCCCAAGTGTAGTTTTACTTTTAATTGACTACCTGGTTTGATATCTTCTTCCAGTACCAAAAGAAGTTTAAGCAAAAAATCAATTAGTGATCCTTGGATATTAACTTTTGTACTCGGTTTGGCTGCATAATCTTGCATTTGTATCAATTCCTTAGTCAAGGCTTCTGGAATAAATTCACCTTCGATGATTTTACCATCCAATAACTCTTGATTGGTGGGTGATAAATCCTTTTTATGCATATATCACTTATTTTTGTCTGATTTTCTTATTCATGAGTTTTTGCGCTTGGTTTTGCCAATCCGAAGCCTTTTTAGGAAAGGAGCCAATTCTTTGCAATATATCGGCAAAATCATCTTCAGTCATCTCCACAATTTGTTGGTAGCTAAAAATACCTCTCGAGTTCAATTTATCGGCAGTTGATCTACCAATTCCATTTATTTTGGCTAAATCATCCTGAGCAGGTTCATCATCAGAAAAATCAGATAAACCTACCACCATTTCTTGCGCGGCTACTTGCCAACGCTCCACCTGCCAATAAGGAACGACCAACTCCTGTACAATGTCTCTAATACCCTTCTTATCCAGGTCAGCCAATTGTCGATAAGTAATAATGCCCACCCGATGCAACTCCTCTTGCGTCGTTTTAATGATCCCTTTGATCTTGGTTAAATCATCACCTATTTGTTCTTCGCCATCATTTCCAATTTTTATCTGACCAACAGGCTCTTTTTTGTACACAGATTTGTGTAATGCTCGAAACCCGCTTCTGGTCACTAATTCTAAAAATCGTTTGAAATTAGGGGAAGGATATGAAATATCTTTGTAACCCTGGCCTTGACCAGTTTGAGCATCCTGATACACCACGGTTTTTCGTTTATCGCCAGATTTAAGCTTTACTTTGGCTACTTTTTGGTTTCTAATACGCCAGTTTCGGTCAAAGTTCTCTTTAAAACTTTCCTCAGTCATTTGGTATTTTTTCAAAGGAAAGGCCAGCTTAAGGGTCGTGAGGGTTTTCACCTTGTGCTTTCTTTTTACCTTAGTTATCTGAAAGTTTTTGGCTTTAAACTTTTTCTTATGTACCCTACGCAAAGCCAACAAAGTTGCTACTTCTACCTGAAACAAGGTACCATCAGCCAAAGAAGCCTTTACTAGCAATTGCGGACAGCGATACAACCGAGTTTTGATTTTATCGTGCTTCCCAAAAGCTGCTGCCGCAATCATGAGAATGGGTAAATACAGTATAATAATTATGGGCATAAAGGGAAGAACAAAAGCAAACAGAATTTCTGAGACCTCATTGTTACGAACGAATAGCTCAAAAATCAACCAGGACAAGCTTGTCAATACCAATAACCAAAAGCCGCTTATGATCACACGATGCCAAAAGAATAGATAATTTTTATCTGTCTTGAAATGATACTTTCTTCTTTTTGGAGAGTCTAACCCGAGTGTAATTGTGAGCTTGCTTCCTGGTCGAATTTCGTCTTTGAGTAATGCCACTAAATGCAATGCAAACGATAAGCTTTGCCCATGAATATGATATCGCTGACCCATAATGGTGCGAAACCATGAGATACTAACCCACACCAATGTACCTAATGCTATAGCCATTACCGCCATCAAAATATACCACCTGGTTTCGTCAAATATCAGGGAGATCACCCCCAATACAACCGACGCTATAATTATTACTGGCAAAATATGGGAAACTCGCCTTTCAGTATTCTTTTTTATGCCACTTTTTAGCGCGTTTTCATTACCCTTTACCTTTTTACCATAAGCCTGAAGTGCCAATAAAGTATCAATGATTTCATCGGGTTGGTAAGAACCTGACAGCCCTTTTTGAGCTATAATTTTACGAATGTGCGGAGGTGATTTTTGATAAGCCGCTTGGAGCTTGGCTCGGTGGTTTGTTTTAGGCATGTAATTATTAAGCTTTGGGGTATGTCTTACAAATTACACATTTCAGGCTCTAAATCCAACAGCGAGGATACCGTCGATTTATCCTCATAATGGGTCTCTTTGCAGGGACCAGGCATTTCTTCGGTTTTATCTCATCAATAATGAATGAAATTTTCAAAATCCTTCACACATTTTTTGTTTTCTTTGCAAGACTCAAATATTCAATAAATAAGATATCAAACCCATGAAAACCACCTCTTCTGGTCGCCTAACACCACAGCAAAAGCAAATTATGCAATTAAAACGCATTAGCGGCATTAAAACTACCACCGAATGGTTAGCACTTTTCGAAAACCTAATACCTTATGACAAGAAAAAAAGAAAGGCGTTTGATTCGTGGGGACAACAATTGCAATACAGTATTCTGCTCGCAATTTTGGGCTTTGTTGCCACTGTAATCTTCGTCATGCAAAACATAGATCAAAACCTAATCTTAGGGGTACTTTTTGTAATAATATCAATGATCCTTATAGCAATATTAAACCAACGTATTTCCAATGCCTACTTAGCCGATTATTTTCGTACAGTGTTAGTACCGTTGGTGTTGGCCTTGCACGAAGAAATGCCAGAAGATGCCCCACTTGGCTTAAAAGCTGACCTTCGTCATCAATTCAATGATGGCCATTACACAGCGGGAGGTCTTTATAAGTGGAATTTGTTGCAGGTTTCGGGTAAGTTACATAATGGAGTTAGTTTTTGGCTAAATATCCGAATAATCAATCGATATAAAGGCCATCACACACATGTCCATAAAACCAAAAGTAAAAGAAGAGTAGTGATGAACCTACAAATGAATTATCCTAAAAAATACCACAAAATGGTTCACGTTCTTAGGCTATCACACCCTTACAAAGAGAAGTATAAAGAAAAGTCTGATAAATACATACTAAAGCTCCGCCATACTCTTAAGTTTAAGAACAGAGCCTTTGACGAGAATCGGTATAAAGATGTGCCACTCGCTGAATTAATGCTTTTGATAAGAACTGGGTTTCAGGCACTAGAAGTAGGCAAACAAATGAATCAACGCTAAGTAGAATTTCAAACCTTAAACCCAACAATCAATATATCGTCGGTTTGTTCGCGTACTGGGTCATACTTGCAAGGGTAATCCATCCACTCTTTCAATCTGTTGTCCAAAATCTGCGCTTGTTCTTCCATAGATTTACTCGAGATTTCCAACAGTAATTGCTTGAAGTTTTTGCTCATAAATTTCTTGTCTTTTGGACCACCCAGTTGATCTCGATAGCCGTCAGAAGCCAGATAGAACGACATTCCTTCTTTAAGCTCTACTGTATGCAGAGTGTACTCTCGATCTACGCCTTCATGTAGCCCTCCTACTCCCTGACGGTCACCCTTGATCGTGTGTATTTCGTTGTCGGCTATATAAAACAATGGATTATGTGCTCCTGCATACTCCAGGGTCTTCTCCTCCAGATTAATCTTGCAAATGCAGGCATCCATTCCATCCTGATTTTGGGTTTCTTTCTGACGCAACTGGGATCGTATACTTTGGTGCAATTCGGCCAAAATTTCGTGAGGATGAATGATATTTTTTTGAGTAACAATTTCATTCAGAATAGAATGCCCTACCATACTCATAAATGCTCCAGGAACTCCATGCCCAGTACAATCCATGGCAGCCATGATAATTTCCGGATGAGTAATTTTGGTTGTTCCGAGTTTGTTTTGGGTAGACTCCGAAGTAAATGCGGTGAGTTGCGACTGTAGTTCATCTTTGGAGTCTTGTGAATCCTTGGTGGTAGCGTCATTGATGGCTGCCAACAGTGAGTTAATTGAAGGTTGCACCTCTGCAAACCAATAAAAATCTCCACTTACAATATCACGCGGCTTATAATACACAAACGATTGGGGCAAAGAAGCCTGTATACGGCCAAAAGCAGGCAACATTGCTTCTTGAATTCGCTGGGCATAATTGATACTCTCAGTGATTTGATCATTTTTATCCTGAATCTCATCTCGGTTTCGTGATATTTCGCGGGTTTTCTTTTCAATGTCCTGATTTTTGATCTCGAGCTTATTTCTTTGATCAGTCAATTGATTATTCAGGCTTTTTTGCTTTCGAGAATCTCTAAACAATACTACAGCCAGCACCAATATAAGCCCAATACTAATCAACGACGCGATCAATAAGATGCTTTTTTGCTTGGATTCTGCTGCTCTCAATTTACTTTCCTGACGGGCCTTGTCTCTTTCCAGTTTTCGCTGCTTTACCTCTAGGTTTCTCTTTTCCAGGTCTTTCTTTAGGAGCTCTTCTTTCAACTTCTCAGCCTTGAGCTCTTCCATGGCACTGTTGAGGCCCAAGTCACGCACGTATACAGCATATTCTTCAAATTTAATGGAGAGTACCCGATAATAAGCAGCTGCTTTTTTGAAATCTTTTCGCTCAGAATAATAAATATCAGCCAGGTCTTGATATACAGTGATTACTCCACCTTCTAAAAAACTTAAAACTTCGTTTCGGGAGACTTGCCCTTTGTCATTAAGGGCTCTGTAAAAATTAAAGGCTTTTCGGTAGATTTTAGCAGCTTTTTCGTAGTCAGGCAATTGATTGTCTTTTTCGTTGCCCATGTTTACATAGATCTGCCCCTGGTGAGCAAAAGCTTTAGCCAAACCTTTAGTATAATGGATTTGCTCTGCGAGTTTTTCAGCTTTTTTGGCGTAGCCCAAAGCCTTTTGGAAGTCTTTACCGCTCAACAGAAAAGCTACCCGATTCAGGCTGTCCACCTTGGCAGGTTTATCAGGCATTTTTTGCACCATGGCCTCCAGATCGGCAATTGATGATTGTGCCTGTAATATTCCTGATCCAAAAAAACTTATGGCAATTATTCCTACTAAAATTCTAATTAAAAACATTGATCCTTTTTAAAAACTTGAGCCTGATGCTCGATAACGATTCATCAGCCAGAAAGGTATAGCCAAATTTTAAATTAATCAAAAGTTGTACAAATCTAAAGTCGTAGGAAAATAAACCTGCAATTGAATACTGGTGATGTGCTAGTAAAGAGGCTGGTTTGTCTATAGGTGGTTGTAAAAACAATGCATTTTAGCGAACGACCCAAAAGAAGGATAAGGACTTGGGCATTTTTCGTTCGTTATTTGGTGCCAAATGTTTTAAATATGTTTAATGCTTTCTTTTACCTTGTCAATCCTACTCCGCAGCATCTCTAATTCGTACTGTTTCTCGATATAACACAGGTAATGAAAAGCCGCCACCAATGCATAGGGCGGAATGGCAAATGAACGTGGCTCACGTAAATGATTAGCAAAAGTAGTATAAGGCACTCCAATGGCCTCTGCAATACTTTCACGCGTTACTTTGATACCTATTCTCTTTAGCCTTTTAATTTCCGTTTTGATAAAATCAGAGTTAATAGCTTCCACTTCAGGTAACTTTTGAACAAGCATAGTATTTTTGTTTTTATCTGAATGATAATCACTCCATGCATGGCAAAGAATGATTGTTTTAGAATGTGGTTTTATAATCTCAAGCTTTTGAAAAGGCATTGTAAATTTATGCAGGAGGTAGGTATTTTCAAATGGCGTGTAATTTTTTCGTTATTTATGAATCAATATTCATTCAAATTTGTAACAATGGAGCAACCGAATAGTAAAAAGCCCCATTCATTCGAATAAACAGGGCTTTTCCGCCAATACTTTCACATAAGGTTACTGCTTATTTTGGATGTAACGATCTACTAGTTTTTCCAAAATTGTGAGAGGAGCCGCACCATTTTTTAAAATTACATTATGAAATTCACGGATATCAAACTTATTTCCCAAAGTTTTTTTGGCCTTTGCCCTTAATGCCAAAATTTTGAGTTGTCCTATTTTGTAAGCACAAGCCTGACCAGGAGTCACAATGTATCGTTCTATTTCTGATACTACTTCACTTTTTGTCATTCCGGTATTTTTCACCATATAATCAATGGCTTGCTCGCGTGTCCACTTTTTGTAATGAATGCCTGCATCTACTACCAAGCGTACTGCTCGAAAAATCTCCGCCTGCAAGCGCCCTAAGTCGCCATAGGGATCATTTTTGTAGAACCCATATTCTTTGGCCAACCTTTCGGCATACAATGCCCAACCTTCAGCATAGGCTGTAAAAGGAATTACCTTTCGGAACAATGGCAGCCCTTTTAGTTCCATTTGTACTGCCAACTGAAAATGGTGCCCAGGTATAGCTTCGTGATAAGCCAATGTGGGCATTCCATATTTGGTTATCTCCTTCATGTCTCTCAAATTGGCAAAAAATACCCCAGGTCGGCTTCCATCCAACGAAGGGGGTTCATAATAAGCCCCTGGTGCCGTTTTTTCTTTGAATTTTGGAATTCGTTTAACCGTCACCCCAGCTTTGGGTCGCACATCAAACACTTTCCCGAGGTTTTTATCGATATGATCAATCAACTTTTGGTACTGAGCAATCGCTTGTTTTCGTCCTTCATCATCATTGGAAAACAAAAAACGTTTTTCGGTATTGAACTGCTGTAAAAAATCCTGAGGAGTCTTGGTGCTATCGATATGTCCCAAACTATCTAAAATATCTTTCATTTCTGCAGTGATGCGAGTCACCTCCTTTTTGCCCAATTCAAACACTTCTTCGGGGGTAATATCGGTAGTGGTATGGTTGCGCAACATATGGGTGTAATAGGCCTTTCCGTTGGGGAGCTTCCATACACCATCGTCTGTAGTAGCCCTTTTGCGCAATTGCGTAAAGTAATTAATCAGTTTTTGGTAAGCTGGATACACCGCCTTCTGAATTTGGGCTTCTGAAGCTTTCAACAACTTGGTCTTCTTTGCTTTGTCAATATCAGGCAACTTGTCCAGTTTCTTTTGCATGCTTACATACAAAATATTTTCTTTTACTGGTGTCTCCACAAACCCTTTCATCTCCTTCAATACCCGGTCAATCACAAAACGGGGCGGGATAATTTTTTTACTTTCCCGAATCTTAAGCCCTTCCAGCAATTGATCAAACTTTATAGGAAATTTAGACAAACGTGTGTTGTAATCTTTAGCATCGCTTACACTGCTTATCTGGTGTGAGCTTTCCATAAACGAAGGTAAACCACTCTGAATTCCTCCCATTTGATTGACGGGATAATCGTGGTAGGCAAATTTATCTCCTCTTACCTGATTGTCTAGAAACCAAGCCATGATATCGGTACTCAACAACTGAGATTCACTTTGACCAGAACGACTGTAGCTCTGCAAAGTTTTCAAGTATTGGCGTATATTGGCTCGTTGCTGCTGAAGTGCTTTATCCGAAATATCATCAAAATCATCGCCATAATGATAAATCCATTGAGGAATAGGCAAGCCCAAACTAGAAATGGTTTCGGGACTTCCCAGGGCAAATTTTATAAAGACTTTGTCATAATAATGATTTAGAAAAAATGGTTTAAACCAGATCAGGTTTACCAGAAATATAATTCCAACTAGTAAGGCTACCAGAAAGGTACGCCCCACAATTCGTCTGATGCGCCTCCCTCGGCTTCTTGGTTTTTTGGTCATTAGGCAATGGGTTTAATTCGTATATTTTTTTGAGTAAATCGCAATCTTTTAAAATTCTTTAAAATTTCAAAAAATCAACTATTGATCAGAAGACACTCAAAATTCGCAAGTGGTTGTTTGAGCAACAATTTCTATATTTGCCGCTCACTAAAATCCAGATTATGAGTCAGGTTATTCTTATTACCGGAGCTTCTTCGGGAATTGGTCAAGCTACTGCTACTTATTTACACCAACAAGGCTTTACGGTATATGGCACAAGTCGTCGTAAAATTGATGGTATGCCCTTTCGAATGATCCAAATGGATATAACTGATGATGCAGCTATTGCCAAAGGAGTACAGGAAATTATTGAACAAGCTGGCAAAATAGATGTCTTGGTCAACAATGCAGGTTTGGGTACTGCGGGTGCTTTGGAAGAAACGCCTCTGGCCGATATTCGGAATGTATTTGATACCAATGTATTGGGTGTAGTAAAGCTCATTCAGGAAGTATTGCCTGTAATGCGCCAACAAAAATCTGGAAAAATTATCAATATCAGCTCTATTGGTGGTATGATGGGGCTACCCTATCGGGCCACTTATTGTTCAAGCAAATTTGCCATTGAGGGGCTTACCGAAGCTTTGCGTATGGAGGTAGCCAACTTTGGGATACAAGTCTGTTCACTTTTACCAGGAGATGTCAATACCGCCATCAACGATCATCGCTTAACCGTAGACAAAAACGATTCAGTATATCAGGATTCCTTTGAGCGTACCCATCAAATTATGAATGACGATGTGGTGCAGGGTATACCACCTGAGGCTGTTGCTCGAAAAGTATTTCGTTTAGTTAAAAAGAAAAAAATTGGGGGGAAGTATTTGGTAGGCAAACCATTACAAAAGCTCACTGTCTTTCTCAAACGGCGCTTGCCTAACTCTATTTTTGAATGGATTATTAAGGTATATTATAAAGTATAGAAGTCGAGATGACTTCATAATATAAAAGGGTAAGAATTGTACCTCCTACCCTTTTATATTAAAATTACTTCTATTATCAATTCTAAATTTTCTGCAACAACGTCAACCAAGCTTCATTCAATTGGTTGTTTTCCAGATACTTTTGGGCCAATCGGTGAAGATTTGCTTCAAGGCTGGCTTCGTCTTTTAACAATTCCTGAATTTCCTGGCTTTCTCTAAACTTGGCTATTGCTGCCTGATCAGGTAATTGCTCAATATTGCCTAGCTTGCCTAAATTGTTACCAGTCAAAATATGGCTGTTCCGAACTACTTCTGGCATAAGGTCTACCCCAATTCCTTTATTGCGAATGGGCTTGGCTACCTCAAACAACGCTTCTCCATTGGCTCTACAATACCAGTTGGCACCCATTCTACCCACCAAATCAGCTTTGATGGTGTCTACCTTGCCTTCTTCGTCCAGAATGTTTTCATTGAAATGTGCCAATACTACCTCACAGATAATGAGATTTCCAGCGCCTCCTTCTTGGCCAGTTTCTATTACATCTTTTACGATACACTCAAAAGAAGCGGGTGCCTCTTTTACCCTTGGAGGTTTTACCATTACCGAAGGCTCTTCAGTCAACCCCGATTTGATAAATTCATTCACTCCTTTATCATACTCAGTGCTAGACAGCGACATCTGCTCCACAATGGGGTAGTTTACAATGTTGATGACTACCTCTTTGGTTTCTAATACATTTTGTAAGGTGTGTTTGGTGGTATTGTCACGTACTCGGCGAGCTGGTGAGAATATCAAGATAGGAGGATTGGAACCAAAGGCATTGAAAAAGCTATAAGGACTTAGATTTACGTTACCTTCACTATCTACAGTGCTGGCAAAAGCAATGGGGCGTGGAGCGATTACCCCTAGCATATAATGATGAAAGGCTCCAGTAGATACGTCTTTGGGGTTGACGCTTTTGAAAGTGGCCATATATGTATTTTTAGAATGAAAACCGATATTAAAATAGGCTACAAACCTAAGCATTTAACTTGACTCTGCAAGTTTTGGTTTGTAGCCTGTTTTCAATTCAGCTATTTATCATTTCTAAAAATCATTACCTTTTGAGTAAACAGCACCTTAAGCCCTTCTGCTGCAACAGGTTCTAATTTATCTCCAATGATAGACAATGTTTTTAATTTCGTCAGTTTCTTCATAGCAATTGGCAAAGTCTTGAAGAGATTTTCATTAAGGAATAACACTTCTAGGTTTTCCAATTTAGCAATGTTGTCTGGTATTTTTTTAATGTTACAGTTAGATATATGCAATTTTTTTAAGCTCTTAATTTTTGCCAATTCATCAATCACTTTTTCCAAGTTAAGCTTTTTGTTATATGACAAATCAATAAACTCCAGATTTTGTAATTGACTAAAACCAGCTGGCAGCTCCTCAATATCGTTATCACTAATTACTAGTTTTTTAAGTTTGCTCATCTTTGTAATCTCGGCTGGAATTACTTTGAAATCATTCACGCGAACCCATATCTCGGTAAGTTTTGGCAATTCGTTTAATGTTGTAAAAGCCTGGGCATAATCCAATTTCGGGTTTCCATCCAACCAAATCGTATGCAGGTTGGTCAGTTTCTTTATTTCTTCAGGCAGGGTTGTCAAACTATCATCTCCCAAGGCCAACTCCTGCAGGTTAGGAAGCTGACTCAAGACTTTCATAGCTTGGTTAATATCTATATCTGGGTTATATCCTAAGCCTAAACTTTGCAGGTTTTTTAGCTTAGCCATCTCATCTGGCAATGTTTTTACTCCCTTTTCCAGCAAACTCATACGAAATACCTTTTCAGGTTCTTTTAAAGCTTTTTCTAAGCCATCATATTCTTCAGTTTTATACAACTCTGCGTTGCTTTTGATATTAGCCGGAGTAAAATTTTCATTTACCGTATTGCTTGCAGTTTCATTATCTTTTTTAGTACCGTCTTTAGCATTTGTATCGTTTTCCTTGGCACCTCCACAAGCCATCATGAAGCTTGTTAAAGTGATCATTATCAAATATTTGAGTGACAGGCTAAAGTATTTAGATTGAGTTTGAAAGCGTTTCATAAAATAAGTCAGTTTTAAATCAATAAAATGAAGTTCTACCGATTTTACAGATTAAAATTATGTAAAATCGGTGGATTTGCGCCCTAATCTAGGATGCTATGTGATATATTACAAGCCTACTATTCACCAGTGGAGATTTTTTTTAAAGTCCGCTCAAAATTCAACTCAAAAAACCATGTTTACAACCGTATCGCCTGCTGAAGCCGTTGCCGAAATACAATCCAACCAAAACGTATTTGTACATAGTATTGCAGCTACTCCTCTTACCCTTATTGATGCACTCGTAAAACGCGCTGATGAGCTACGCAATGTTACGTTGCATCACTTACATGTAGAAGGAGATGCACTTTATGCCCAACCTGAGTATGCTCAGAGTTTTCGGGTAAATAATTTATTTACAGGTGCCAATACCCGCAAAGCTGTGCAGGAAGGTCGTGCCGATTATGTACCCGTGTTTTTAAGTGAGATTCCTTACTTGTTTGAGTCTCGCATCATCCCATTGGATGTGGCTTTGCTGCAGGTATCCCCTCCCGACCAACACGGTTTTTGTTCTTTGGGCACTTCGGTAGATACTTCTATGGCTGCAGCCAAAGCTGCCAAAAAAGTAATTGTAGAGATTAATCCACAAATGCCCAGAGTGCATGGAGATGGATTTTTACATGTCAGCGAGTTTGATAAAATCATAGAAACTGATCATCCGCTACCCACCCACGAGCCTACCCAGCCCAATGCCATTGAAACCAAGATTGGCCAATATGTAGCCACACTCGTAGAAGATCGTGCTACTTTGCAAATGGGTATAGGTGCCATTCCCAATGCTGCTTTAGCTGCCATGCACAATCACAAAGATTTGGGCATACATACTGAGATGTTTTCGGATGGGCTTTTGCCATTGGTAGAAAAAGGAGTGATTACCAATCGCTACAAAGTAAAACACCGAGGTCGAATTGTGAGCAGTTTTGTCATGGGGAGTCAAAAACTATATGATTTTGTCAACGATAACCCTCAGGTACGTTTATTGGCTTGCGACTATGTAAATGATACGGCTGTCATTCGCCAAAACCCCAACGTAATTGCCATCAATAGTGCCATTGAGGTAGACCTTACCGGGCAGGTTTGTGCCGATTCTATTGGTACCAAAGTATATTCAGGAGTAGGTGGCCAGATGGATTTTATGAGGGGCGCTTCGTTATCGCGTGGAGGTAAGCCTATCATTGCTTTGCCATCGGTTACTTCCAAAGGTATTAGTAGAATTAGCACCACGCTAAGACCTGGGGCAGGTGTAGTTACGACTCGTGCACACGTACAATATGTGGTGACTGAGTACGGTATTGCCAATTTGTATGGGCAGAACCTACGTACCCGAGCCCAACGATTAATTGAAATTGCCCACCCTAACCATCGCGAAAGGTTGGAGCGAGAAGCGCATGAAGTGCTGAAACTTGGGGTACAGACTTATCATTAAAATTATTCTGGGGTATAATATTTGCCAATAAACAACTAAGAGTCATTCGGGCAAGGCTTTATTATCCTAAAAATAAATTATAACCCCGTTCAACATATGCTTGTATCCATTGTCGAGAGCAAATATACTTCTATGTATTACGATACAGAAAAGAAGCTATTTGAGCAATATTGGTACCCTGAAAGTACCCACATGACTGAAGAGGAATACAAGCATATTCACCTTAGTTGGGTACAAAAGCTCATCAAGCATCGATATGAAATTTACTTTTTTTTGCTGGACAATCGCAAAAACAGTTTTGTGATGCCTCGTGAATTACAAAAATGGCACGACGAAAAAATAACCCAAGTGGTAATTGCCCATTTACCTGATCCTACCAAGATAAAATCGGCCGTCGTAGCCAGTGAAGATTTCCTGAGTCAGCTAGCAATTGAGCAAACGGTAAAAGAAAATGAAGAGGTGAATAGTTTTGTGTATTATTTTTCTGATATTCGGGAAGCCAGAGATTGGATTATGCGACAAAAACTCTGACCAGCAGAGCTATTAATCCAATATTTTTCAACAACAAATCCAGCAAAAATCTATTCAAGATATGCCTATACCTATTGTCGAGAGCCAGTATACCTCTATGTATTATGATGAGGAGAAAAAGTTGTTTGAGCAATTTTGGTATGCCGAAAGTAAGCTTATGACAGAAGAAGATTATAAGCAAGTACATTTGAGTTGGGTCAAAAAACTTATCAAGCATCGTTATAATATTCGTCGAGCTTTATTAGATAACCTCCATAATTTTTTTGAGATGTCCAGTGAGCTTCAGCAATGGCACGATCAACACATTCACCAGTTAGTGGTTCAAAATCTCCCGGATGGCCTTAATCTAAAAGTAGCCATTGTGGCCAGCGAAGATTTTTTAACTCAGATTGGTATTGAGCATACTTTCCTTAAAAATCAACAACTCAACAGTAACACTTATTATTTTACCGATATTCGCGAAGCCAGAGATTGGATAATGAAACAGCAGGTATAAAAAAAACTGAGAGGCAATACCCCTCAGTTTTATCATTGACTTTCTACATTCCATCTAATCAAAAAAAATTAAATGCTAAACTTTATCAATCAAATCATGAGTGCTGCAAAAACTGGTGTAGGATCTTAATGTTCATATGTTAGAAGTTTATGGGTATTTTGTCTATCTATATAAAAACAACTATTAATTAAGCGGCTACTAAATTTATTGAGGCTTTGGCCACCAACTGGGCTACCTCTTCGGCACATCCCCACGACACACTAAATCCAGCCCCACCGTGCCCGTAATTATGGATGATTCTTTTATTGGGTTCTTTCTCCAGGCGCAACTGTTTGCGTGCTGGGCGCAACCCTACTACCGTATTCATGTATTCAGCGTTTTTGAGCTGGGGCACAATAGCTTCACAGCGTTCCCAAATCTCCTTAGAAATTTCTTCTTTGGGTTGGGTAGAATATTCATTATTGAAGGCAGTTCCTCCCAATACATAATAATTTTTGCGTGGGATAATATACGCAGCAATATCACCTCCCTCGTTGTCTGAGATAGTAGGCAATGGTTCTTCAGATTTCACGTGAAGAATTTGCCCTTGAATGGCAAACAATGCTGGATCATTAACCAGTTGTCTGGCTCCTAACCCTGTACAATTAATCACCCAGCGATCTCCTACCAACAACTCCTCCAAATCCACTACAATTTTTTGAATCATTTTTCCGCCCAATTGCACAAATTGATTGTACAAATAGCGCATATATTGTGGTACTTCGATCAAGGGCACCTCCATTTGATACCCCGCCTCATATCCTTTGGGTAATTCATTGGCAAAAGCCTTTCTAATTCTATGGCTTGGTACGGCATTCGTCCACCAAGGTACTCGCTCGGGGTTAGACAACAACCGAAGCGAATGAGTCATAGATACTCCTGCCGCTGGATTTTTGAGCAAACGTTCTAGTTTTGTGTAAGTAAAACGACTCCATTCTAAAGCTTTGGCTCTGGGATTGACCTTAAAGGGAAACCAAATCGCAGCAGCTATGTCAGAAGTAGTATTGGGCGAAAATTCTTTGGCTACAATGGTAACCGAATGACCCTCTTCCAGCAAGCGTACTCCCGTGGTTAGTCCAGTCACTCCTGCTCCTACAATCCATATATTTTTTTTATTAGTGCTCATAGTGTTGTTGGTAAGGGAGCCTCGCACTGACTCCCATTATTTATTGTCTCTATCTATCAAATGAAATTGGGCTTAATTCGTGTTGAGGAGAGGTTACGTTTTGTAACTCATCTAAAAGAAACTCAGCAATTTTTCGGGTACCTTTCACAGCTGCTTCGGTAAAGTTTTGCTCTGCTCTCCAGTTGTAATTAGTATTGGTATTTACATCATATACATAGTACTCTCCGTCCTCAGATTGCAAATGTTCAATAGAAGCTACCTCTACCTGGTTGGCCTTCAGAAATTGCTCAAAACGAGCCAAATATGGGTTATTGTAGTCCTTGATAATCTGAAACTTTTCTTTGGTTTTACCTTTTTCACTGATCGCTTCGTTGTTGCAAGCATCGGCAGGGCAAAGCTCAAAACCTTGTGAAGTATCTACTTGTACTGCATAGTATAATTTGCCATCTATAAACTCGGCCCGGGTAATTTCGCCACCTTTAGGCTTGATGTATTCTTGCACCAAATAAATACCGTCTACCGAAGCCAATACATTCAGGTAATCATCTAAGGCTACTTCCAGGCTTTCAATAGAGTTGAATAATTGCACTCCTAAACCCTTACCTCCTCTGTTGGGCTTTACAATAAAAGGTGTTTTACCCAGCTTCCGGGCTGCATCCAGGGTGGCTTGCTTTCCACTTACTACATAAGTCTTTGGAGTCTTGATTCCGTGTTGTTGCAAGGCAATGGCTTGCTTGGCCTTACTTTCCTCTAGTCTGATGGCAGCAGTACCATTGATTACTCTGCGTCCGTGGGCTTCTAGCCAGGTCAAGATCGTTTCGGTGAGTTCAATTGAAAAGCGGTGGTTACGAGTATGAGAAGAAGCACTCATACGGCTAAAAAATACTCCCTCAGGTGGTGCTTGTGTTAGGTCAATGCGGCCTTCGTGGATAAACCAGTTTTCGTAAGGCACACCCAATAGTTCTAGTTCTTCTTTGAGCGGCTCAAACCATTCATCGTTTTCGTGTAAAATGTAAACTTTAGGCTGAGTATATATATTATTATTTTTAGTTCTTAGTTCCATTTTTAGTTCTATTTAATTATTTGAATGTAAAGACATTTAGTGTTTATACAATTAATAAATCATTCCTGTTATCTAAAATATGAGAACATCTCATAGTAGGATATGCGTAAAAATTATCATTAATGCGAAAAAAGAATCCTAGCAAAAATTACTTAGGTAACTTAATCGCAGACTAGAAAGGGGTAAACAAATTTCTTGGTGAATTATTGAATCAATATTTACAAAAAGGCTTGATGCAATAAAAGAGAAAGGAAACTTGCTACTTGTTTGTGATAGTCAAACACTAACAACAACAGCAGCAACAACAACAAAAATTGTTGGCAAAATTGTGAGAGGCTGCTTTTAAAGCAGTATTCAAAGGTGAATTCTTTCCTGTGAAAGAGATAGATTGAGATTTGAAATTGAGTGTTGTCATAATTAAAATCAATTTATTTTTCCCATTAAAATGACTCGGGGCAGGAATTGGCACCTTTCTCAGATGTTGATGATGGTTGCCAGAGGGTCTTAGAGCCTGTTCTCTCACCTCTTCTTAATAAATCAATTCTCTTGAAGTGAACTGATGCTACAAAGGTATGTCAGCTCTTTTTAATAAACAAGAGTAATTGAAAAAAATTTTGATATTTTTTATCATATTTGATTAAATAGCTTTTCTATCAATCTTTGACCTTACAACTAAGATGAACCTTCAAAAGATTCCTCACCCAAAAGCTTTAACAGAATATTAACGGTAGTACTTTTAGGGGATTCACCCAAAGTACAATTCATTGACAGTTTTGTATAACCTACCAATGAATTGCTATAATATTTAAACTTATGATTGTTTTTTTAAAATATGTCAGACCTGATGCATTCTATTTCTCGACAATAATTTCAGTAAGCCCTCCGTGGCCTTTTCCATCTTTCTTTAGTTGGGCTTTAGGCGTATTGGGGTGATTGGTCCATACTCCATCTATAAAAAACTTGTATAAATAACGCCCCGCAGATAAAGGCAAACGACAATACCAGCCTTTATCATCTTTGACCATAGGAGTTCCAAACAAATTCCAGTTATTGAAAGTACCCACCAGGTTTACCTCTTTAGCTTTGGCAAATCCAGGCAAGCGAAAAGTAACATTCCCCTCGAGACTGGGCTTGGGAGAATTAAATGGTTTGCGAGGTAACATTTTGTCTTGTTGGGCAATTTTGTATACCAAATACGCTACCAATAAGGCATTGTATTTCACATCACTCTCAGGTACATATTCATAAGTATCGATATTGGTATGGTGGATAGCTGATATATAGTCTAGCGGATCTTGAATAAACTGAAAACCAGGGATGTTCAGTGCATCAAAAAATTCGTGGTCAGTTTGGTCGGTATATTGGGTGGTAAGAGTTTGGCTTTTGGGAAATGGTTTGAGGTATTTTTGAAAATATTGACCAATGCGTTGGTTACCCATGAGGTATACTCCTCTGATCTTTCCTGCACCATTGTCCAGGTTGAAATAGGCGGTCACTTTGCGTTGGTCCGATTTCAATTTTCCAGTTCTTATATCGCCCAGAGTTTGCGCAGTAAACCTTCTTGAACCTGCGAAAATTTGTTCTTCACCTCCCCACAAAGCCAATTGGATCGTTCGTTTGGGTTGCACCCCTACTTTTTTGAGAATACGCATGGCTTCCATCATCACGGCTGCCCCTGAGGCATTGTCTACTGCTCCAGTGCCTGCATGCCAACTATCCAGGTGTGCACCAATCACCACCTTTTCATTTTTCAATTGCGCATCGGTTCCTGGAATATTGGCCAAAAGGTTCACATTATAAGCAGGATTATTGTAAAATTTAACCTGCAGATTTACCTCTAGTTGTGGTTTGTAGCCCAATTTGAGCAACCTTACCAAACGCCCGAAATGTTCATTGGCCATTACGAAAGAAGCAATGGGTGAAATTTGGTGGGTATGCATGTAAGAGGGTATATTTCGGTTTCCATCTGCATGCAATATTCCGTAAGGATAATCACTGGCTTCTACCAAAGCAATTACTCCTTCTCGTTTACAAAAATCAAAGAATTCTTTCTTTTGGCGACGACGGTTATAAGACCAACGAATGGCTTGTACTATAGACCTGCGCCCCAAATAACCAATGACCCGATGGTTAGGGTCTGGGTTTTGAGCCGCTTGCTTGAGTTGTTTATCGGTAAATCTGCGGGTAAAAGGTTGGTACTGGCTACTTACAGGACTATAACTATTACCCAATAATACTATTTTGCCTTGAAGCTTCCCTTTCCACTGCGCTATCTTTTGCAGGTTGTTAAGTAATACTACTTCTCCTTTTTTCAACCCACTCGTTCCCGCAGTGTAAGCTTGAGGATATACTTGCATAGGCATTCGGTTGGGAGCTACCATTACCATAGAGAAGTTTTGCACCGACCAGCCTCTATGTTTTTGGTCAAACGAAGGGGTATTTACTGAAGATATGCCCCATTTTTTAAGTTCTTTTTGAACCCATAGTACTGAGTTGTAATAATTAGGAGTACCCATCAAGCGAGGACCATATACATCTGATAACATGCTAATGGTGTGCATAATCTGTGATTGGTCATAGGCTTGCGTTTTCATTTTTTGCAAAATAGGATACGCTGGGCTAAACTTTGGGGGGAGTTCTCCAGGTTTTAGACGCATACGACAAGTAGGGCAAATACCTCCGTGATGAAATTGGATAGTATCACAGGGACTGTTGCAAGGAGGGCAAATAAAACTTTGCTGCTGAGCTCGTAAAGATATGCTGGCTCCTGGCCAGCAAAAAAATAAAACAAGTAGTAAAAGAATGGGTAAATGATTTTTCATGCGATATGTAGTTGTGTAATAGAATGATCTCTTTCAAGGGACAAGATCGCATGAAAATAGTTGCTTGTGTGGTGTTGCGTTATTGCTTACGGCATTGGTTATAAATAAGAATATTGGCAGGCTTATACCCCAAGTAAGAGGCTTTACGCCAATCTATACAAGCTGCGTCAAGATCATCGAGATTCTTTTTTGCCAATCCCCTATGGTAAAAGTAAATACCATCCCGAGGGTTGAGTTGAATGGCTTCTTCGTAATCTTTCAAAGCATTTTCGTAGTTTTTAAGCCCCTCATAGGCACTACCTCGCTTAAAAAAAGCATCTGGATTGTATTTGTTTAGCCCAATGGCTTTAGAAAAGTTGTTCACTGCCTGCTCATATTGCTGTTGGTCCATATTTTTGGTTCCTCGCTCGATGTAAGTAGCAATAAGTTGTTTTACATCAGCGTTTATTTTTATCTCTTTAGGAGCCTTATATTTCACTTTACTTTCGCAGTTTTCGCGGGCTAAAAATGCTCCTGTAGTATCTCCATAAAAAGCAGCTTTACGCCATTCCCGACAAGCATCATTCATCTGACCCTGGACTTCATGCACCATTCCTTTAGAAATTAGTGCTTCGGTATACCGATCATCCAGTTCAAGGGTAGTTTCAAAATCTTTCAAAGCTTTCTTAAAATCTCCTAAGGAAAACTGTGACATCCCCCGATTAAAATAGGCTTCCAGGTATTGGGGCGATAGAGCAATGGCCTTATCAAAATCAACCAGGGCTGCTTCGTATTTCTCACGTTGGTTTTTAATGAATCCCCGAGCATTGTAAGAGGCCGCCTTGTTAGGTGCCATATTCACGGCCCGATTGATATATACTAAAGCGTTGGGGTAATCATCCAGCAATACATAACACTGTCCCAAGGTATAATAAGCCTCCAGGTATTTTTCATCAAGCTCAATTGCTTTTTCCAATGCTTTGATTGCTTTTTTGAAAGTTTGTTGGGCATAATAAAGCTTCCCTTTACCCGCATAAGGGAGTGCATAGCGTGCATCTAACTCAATGGCCTTATTAAAATCCCACAAAGCTTTTTTGTAGTGTTTTCGCTGTAGGTGCAACGCTCCTCTTTCATAATAAGCTTCTTTAAAATTTCCTTTGAGGCGTACGGTTTCATCAAAATCATGAAAAGCGTCATTGAATCGCAAGAGTTTCTTTTTTACCCTGGCACGGTGAAAATAAGCATCAGCATTTTTGGGGTTGGTATGAATCACTTTATCAAAATCGCGAATGGCTTTGCCAGGAATGTTCAAGCTAAAATAAGCCAGTCCTCTTTGGTAATACGCTTCGGGATATTTTTTACGATAACGAATGGCTTTGCTATAATCACGTACCGCTTCTTTGAATTTATTTAAGTTATGATGGGCAAATCCACGATTGAAATAAGCTATTGCATGGTCGTTTTTGAGCTCTAGCAATTGGTCGTATTCGTTGATAGCTCCTTTGTAATCTCCTTTTTCCATTTTGTGGTGCCCTGCATTAAACAATACATATACACTGCGACTTTCACCTCCACAAGCCACCAAAAAACAGGATAATGTGACAAAGAGAATAATAGCAAAAAAAGGACGGATAAAGCACTTCATGGTAAACGTGATTCTTAGGTAATGTTCTCAATTGAAATTGGAGTTCTCTACTTGTATTGATGTTTTTAAAACCATCTTGGAACCCAAATGTTTGAGGATATAAATTTATCGTTTTTGGCTTGGTTTTACAACCTCTTGTGCTTTGATCTCTGGTAGTTAACTATTTGTTCATCTGATAAAAAACAAACACCATGTTCAAGGTTAAAAAATGTTTTTTTGTAATAGTATAATACGAAGTCATCTCGACTTCTACCTATTGTTTCTTTTTTGACAAGAGCCATCTCAAAAACCAAGGATGGCTCCTCTCATTAAAACTTCTATTATCTTTTAAGTATCCAGGTACTTCCTTCATCTGAGAAATTAAACTTTGCCCTTTTTTTCGTTGTATCTTTGATATCAAAAGCCTTAAAATAGCGAGAGCTCTCATTCA
This sequence comes from marine bacterium AO1-C, assembly GCA_001890965.1. Taxonomy (GTDB): domain Bacteria; phylum Bacteroidota; class Bacteroidia; order Cytophagales; family Microscillaceae; genus Microscilla. The sequence goes on from MLAY01000001.1 coordinate 315,591, forward strand.
CCTTTGTTACTATCCAGATTTTACCTCCTGAATAAATCAGATTTCCTCTACTTACAGGGGGTTGATTATTATCCTTTTTACCAAACTTAGCGTTGTTTGGTTTATGAATTATTGTTTGATACTTATTATTGAGTGGCATTTTCTTATTCGAATTAGCATTGTCAAAGCTAAAACTCTTACCACCTCCCATTGGCGGAGAAGGTGGTCTGTCTGTTCCTTTTATGTTATGAAGAGGCTTGTTTACGACTCCAAAGCGGCCTGAAGATATATTATTGTAGTTTTCCCTTAGACTAAACCCTCCTGTCACTTGCTTTAAGGCTGAGCCTGAATTTACCTTTTTTGCCTCTATTTTGTCGTCCGATTCTTCTACGTGCAATTTGGGCATTGGATTATTTACAACTCCTAATGCAATGTCTTGCAAATATTCCTGAGGAGCAAACAATACATTTTCGCCCTCTAATACACAACAATCATCTTGGTCAGCATCTACCCCTTTGCTATGAGAGGTAAAAGCATATGCATCTTCATTTTCTGATTCTTTGTATGCATTCTCGTTTACGGCCAAAAACGCTATCTTATTGGCTACAGCAGTAGTATCTTTTCCGTACTCCATCCAATGCTCATTGTCATAAGTATTACCATACCCATAAATCAATTTATCTATACGTTCCGAATAAAATTTCCCCGGAGTTCGACAGTATTTCTTATTAATGGCACCCGAAAATGGGCTATCAGCTGAAGCTAATTTAGCCAAATTGTCAGTCACCGAAACAAAGGGACTATGTTTAACTTTGCTACCCGCCACATCATGTCCTTTTTTCATGTGGGCATAAGCAACTTCAGCCCTTTTACTTCCGATGTCTTCATATTCATCCTGAAACACACTAGCCCAAGAATTTAACCCTGGAAACTTAATGCCATCCAAATCACCTTCTGTGTAAAAACGGGCAACAACCTTTATCCCCATTGACCCAAAAGCATTCTGAGCCAGATGTTGGGTATGAGCTAGCTTATTAAGCGCTTTTCTATATTTTTGAGGAACATTTCCAAACTTCACGTCTTGCTTGTTCTGTTTTTCTATTTCTTGCTTTATATAATCTGGAATGTGTCCGTTCTTATCATCTTGCTCTACCTGATCTGATATATACGCAAAAATAAGGCGATGATCCTGCATATTGCCTTGTGGTTTTAACGGAGAGCTTTTCTGTTTTTGATCCTTATATCCCTTGGTTTTCGTAGGGTTAAACTTGGTCTTATCAAACTCATTAAACTTATTCGAAAAAGCTTTGATTTGGCTCTCATCCCCACCAACCGCTGTAGTATCATTCCCTCTACTATTTCTGACCAACCCACTCATTAACCACAAAGCATTATCAGATATATCGTAACCTCCATAGTTTAAAAGGTCTTGTTGGTGAGCCTGTTGGATTCTTCTCAATTCGCCAATATTATGCATTACCAAAAAACGCAAAGCTAACGCCACTAACCCCTCAATATTTCCAATCCTTAGATAATCTTGCTCAGTATCATGAAACTCTCCCGTGCCAGAATCTTGTACTCTAATCCGTTGAATTGGTCCATCGTTGCCAATACTATTATTCGCCTTCAATTGTACACTGCTTCCTTCATTTTGAGTAGCCAGAGGAGCTTTCATTATATTATCAGCTGCCGCTTCATCTGAGGTATTTACTGTTTGGCCATTTACTACGCTATCAGCTTTAGGTGGTGTGCCTCGTTTGGTATTGACAATGTGGTGCCCTATCTCGTGCTTAATATTATCTGTTGTGTCCTTACCAGGTGCAAAATCAATCTTGTTACCCTGAATAGTAGCCTCGGCATTTACCGTAGCTGGAAAAGACGAGTTATGGTTAAACTGCAGGTTTGACGTATCTACTCCATATTGCTGACCCATTGTGCTGGCAATTTCTGCCGACTTTTTATTTCCTATATTTCGTTGCAAGGGTTTCTGTTTTGCTTGTATGGGTTTTTGTTTGGCCTGGATAGGCTTCTGTTTTGCTTGAATAGGCCTTTGTTTAGCCTGAATCGATGATTTACTACTTTGTTGAGTAGACTTAGCGCCTGGTTGGGCTTTTTGTTGAATTGTGGTTTGTGACGTAGGCGATTGATCGACGTTCCGATCGCCCGTTTTTTGAATTTGAGATTGCATAAGTTGTTAGTATTAATTGTGGATATTATGTTGATAAAAGATTGCCTGAGGAATAGATTAAGTAGGAAAGAGACCAATCAGGTTGTTTCGAGAGCTTTGTTAACTTTACGTCTTAACAAAAGCACCATAAGCAACTGGTAAACAACTGATTAACCATTATTACAAAGAGTAATAGAGTAAGCCTTAATCTTTTGGTGGGTAGTATTGAACTTGTGTTTTTTATGAAAATGGGTTTGCATAACTTTTCAGTTTTGTGGTCAATCAGATAAATGCTTCGTTTACTGAGCATTTCGCATAAATGTCTGCTTGCCGCTCAGAAATTAAGTGTTTGTATAGGAATGACTCTAATACTTGAAAAGGAGGGTAAATGGATGAAAAAGTTTCTAGACAAAGTCTAGACAACACCAAGAAAAGGAACACATTTGTTAAATGGTTGTATGGTTACATTGTGCGGCAATGCATCGCATAACCTGAAAGCCTGTGGAAAAACAGATTTGAAATGAATAATTAGCGAAATCTTAGAAAGTAAAGTGGGTCTAAAAGAAAAGGTGGGTATTTTAATTAAAATAGGAGAATGAGGCAGCAATGGAAACTCTCACTCTCCTAAAAATATTATTTATCGATTCATTTCTTCTACTTTTTGCAAAATTCCTGGCAAAAGGCTCGCATCTTTTTCAAGAGCATTACCTACAACAATCACATCTGCTCCAGCCTTTAGTGCCTGGCTCGCTTTCTTGGGGGTGTTTATTCCTCCTCCGATAATGATGGGGGCATCTACCGACTTACGAATCATAGAGATCATTTTGGAACTAATGGGATTTTCGGCTCCACTGCCAGCATCGGCATAGATCAGTTTGAGGCCTAGCATTTCACCAGCCATGGCAGTACAAGCAGCTACCTCAGGTTTGTCAGCGGGAATTGGAGTTGTATTGCTAATGTATGAAACCGTAGTTTGTCGCCCGCTCTCTACCAACATATAACCAGTGGGCAAAATTTCCAGATTACTACGTTTTAATATGGGAGCTGCTACAATTTGTTGTCCAATCAAAAAATCAGGGTTCCGACCCGAAATCAAGGATAAGAATAAAATGGCATCCGCCGAAGTATCAATGTGCATGTTACTCCCCGGAAAAATAATAATAGGCTTGTCGGTATTAGTCTTTAGCCATTGAACCGTTTGGTTAAATGTGCTCCCAGTAATGAGGCTTCCACCAACGAAAATAAAATCAACTTGAGCAAAATTGGGCATTTCTAAAAAACGTTTCCCAATTTCATCATCAAACTTATCTGGATCTATCAATAACGCAAATGACTTAATCCCTTCCTGCTTTCTCTTGATCAGTGTCTGAAGTACGTTCTTCGGCATTTTGTTGTTTGTTGATTCTCGACTGTACATATTTCCAAACCAGGTCTTTGGCTTTTTCGGCAGCATAAGCAATCACTTGCCCTTTTACCCAATTCGTAATCATTTGTCCTAAACCTTGCTTTTCTTGCACAGGAGTTGGCTCTTCTGGTGTAGGCTTGGGAGTAGGTTTTGGGGCTGGTTCTGGCTTTTTTTTCTCCTTTGTCAATGCTCTTACTGCCTGAAAAGTAACAAAGGCTGCGCCTGCTACCAATAAAACAGTCCGTGCATCTTTTTTAATCTTTGTTAAATCATTAGAAACCATCTCTTTTTGTAAGGTGGCCTTTTCTTTGAGATCTGCCCTTTTTTGAGACATTTCGCCTCTGGGATTTACCGTCAATTGAGAAGAATGATTGTTTTTTTGATTAACAGCGGAATGATTATTCTTTTTCATTATCCTTGATTATGTTACGCTTCATTGATTTTACCTCATTGTTTTGTTACACTATGATCTATTTCCAGGAGGAAGCTTTTTTTCATTATCATCATTGGGGTGTTTCTTTTCTATTTGGGCAATCATCTGATACATGGTACGCTCAAGCTTACGTCTTACTTTTCTTTTGTTGAACCATAGCCACAACAAAGCCAATGTGTGCAAACCTGCCACCAGCATAAAACCAATATAATTGCCTCCCATTCTTGAATTGAGGTAATAAGCCAACGTGAGGTTTAAGAAAACCCAAACAATGCCTAAAAACACAAAAACCAGCAAAAACTCAAATAAAATGATCACCGCCTTGATGATTTGTTCCTGAGTGTCCAGTTTGATTAACTCTACCCGGGTATCAATATAGTCGGAAATATTACTGGTTAATTTATTTATATTAAATAATCCCAAAATTGGTCGATGTCTATGAATTACAATTGAATAAATTTTTTCAAAAGTACAAAATAATCAACTATAGGAGTATGCGTGAGCAACTAAAATTAATTAACTACTGATTATCAAATCATTACATAAAATCTACTTGTTGAAAAATTTCTAATATCCGAACTCGTCTCGACTTTTTGAATGTTGATGAAAATTATTGCTTTTGCACAGTGATCAAGAGATTTTTTTGAGGCATAGCAGCGCTACGGTGATAAAAAATCTCTTGATCACTGGGTAAAATGAATGGTTTGTAATGCATTATTAAAAGTTAAGATGAGTTCTCTCTACCCAAAACTCTTTTGCCGCTAAACTATTTATTTTTTTTGACGTATTTTTTCAAATACATAGAATTCTTATGCATATTTGTTATATGCATAAGAATAAACAGTAAATCATTTTAATTATGAAAACACCCATTTGGAAAAAGAAGTCTCAGAAGCAAAAGAACAAACCTCCCAAAAGTAAATTGAGAGAATGGATTGATTCCATCATATTTGCCGTAATAGCTGCCACCATTCTTCGCTGGCTGGTACTATCCTCCTATGCGATTCCTTCTTCCTCCATGGAAGGAACCCAATTAACTGGAGATTATTTGTTTGTAAGCAAACTACACTATGGCACGCGCACCCCTCAAACTCCTTTAAGACTTCCTTTAACGGACAATAAAATTTGGGGAACCAAAATCCCTTCTTATTTAAACTGGATTCAGTTGCCGAGCTATCGCCTGCCTGGCATAAGTAGCATCAAACGCAATGATATTGTAGTTTTTAATTGGCCTGCTGACTCCATCCCAAGGCCAACTGATATGAAGACCAATTACATTAAAAGATGTTTGGCTATTGCAGGTGATACCTTTCAAATCAAAAACGCAGAGGTATTTGTCAATGGTAAAAAAGCCCAAACACCTCCTGATTTACACTTTTCTTATCAACTGGTCACCACTCACCAAGTTTCTCAAAGAGTATTTCGTGAATATGACATCTATTTTGGAGGTGAAAACAGCAATTTCGGCACACTTACCAAGGATAATCAATACATGTACTACTTATTTACTACTCCTGCCAACATTCAGCAACTGCGGAAAAGGTTAGGCCCAATGCTCATCACTGCTAAAATACTTTCGCGCACGCAAAACGAGGCATCACCCCAAATATACCCCACGAGCTATTGGCATAAACTAAGTCGACAACAAGGAAAACCATTTGCCTCTACTAAATTTTCTTGGAATCAAGACAATTTTGGTGCATTGGTTATTCCTCAACAAGGCAGGAGCATCCCCATGACTCGAAAAAATATTATTCTATATGGCCCAATCATTAAAGAATATGAATACCACAAGACCGTAGAAATTGCCTCAGACTTTAGCCAAATTACAATTGATGGTAAAGCAATTAAAACCTACACTTTTAAACAGGACTACTATTTTATGGTGGGTGATAGCCGCCACAATTCCATCGATTCCCGTTATTGGGGATTTGTACCAAAAGACCACGTCGTAGGCAAAGCCTGGTTTACCTGGCTATCGCTCAATCCAAACCTTGGCTTATTTGAAGGAAAAATTCGTTGGAACAAAATGTTGAAAGCTATTCGGTAAAATTATTCGTATTTTTTGGATGGTGACTTGCAAATACCTAAGGTTTTGATGTATTTTTGCTTTATGTATTCTAAAGAACTACTCAAAGGCACGCTTAAAACGATCATTCTCAAGCTGTTGGCTGAAAATGGTAAAATGTATGGATACGAAATTACTCAAAAAGTAAAGATGTTATCCAGCGAAAAAATTGTGATTACCGAAGGAGCTTTGTATCCCAGTCTGCACAAATTGGAAGCAGAAGGATTGCTCCAGACTGAAACCATTAACATTGGCAAACGAGTACGAAAATATTACTCACTCACCCCTCAGGGTACTTCCACAGTAAAAAACAAGTTGGAAGAGTTTGCAGATTTCGTGGAAACTATGCAATCTTTACTTTCTTTAAAAACTGCTACCTCATAACCATGTATTATTTATCAGAAGAAAAAGTTGATTGGATATTAGAAGATTTGCACAATCAAGGGCTTACCCATCAACCTCTGGAAGGTGAGTTATTGGATCATATTTGCTGTGCAGTGGAGGAAGCCATGTGGGATCATGACACTCCTTTTGAGCAAGCTTACCAACAAACCTTGATTGCTTTTGGAGAAGAAGGTATCCTAAAAGTTCAAAAAGCCACCCAACAATTAGCGAAACGTTCTCCTTTTACCCAACGAATCACCCGCTTGAGCACGCTCATTGCCGCTTGTTTGATTTTGTTTATAGGTATGGTTGTGCAAGCGCAGGGACGTCCCGATTCGCACCCCTTAAATCAAGAACTTCCCGTAGTAGCAGATTTTGGCAATATCATGCGCCCTTTTACTCAACAAAGTCGCTTTCATCGCGGGGTAGATATCAGAGTTCCAGTGGGTACTCAAGTGTTTGCTACTGCCAGAGGTACTGTAACCAAAGCATCGTTTGACTCTAAGAAAGGGTATTATATTATTATCAAGCATGATGATACTTACAGTACGATTTATACCCATTTGTCTAAGCTCTTGGTAAAGCCAGGAACTAAGGTGAAGAAACGAACTCCAATTGCGCTTAGTGGCAATACAGGCCGATCTACTGGGGCTCATTTACATTATGAAGTACACAAAAACGGGCAAGTAGTAGACCCTAAGAAATACTTTGGCAAGTAATCCAAAAAAGCCAGTTTTTATAACAATACCAGTTAAAAAACCATTACTTTTGCAGGTCAATTTTTTAAAAAGACATAGATATGCGATTAAAATTTTGGAAAAAGAAGGATAAAGAAAACAAGAAGAAAAAGAGCAAACTCAGAGAATGGGTAGACTCTATTATTTTTGCGGTGGTAGCAGCTACCATTATCCGTTGGTTGATCATGTCGGCTTATACCATTCCTACTCCTTCTATGGAGGGCACTCAATTAGTGGGTGATTTCTTGTTTGTGAGCAAACTACATTACGGGGCTCGTACTCCTAAAACATTGCTTCACATGCCCCTGACAGATAACAAAATTTGGGGAACCAATATTCCTTCTTATCTAAGCTGGCTTCAGTTGCCAATTCGTCGCATACCAGGGTTTAGTGATGTTAAAAACAACGATGTAGTAGTCTTTAACTGGCCTGCTGATACTGCTGGACACCCCGTAGATATGAAGGTAAACTACATCAAGCGTTGTATTGGGGTAGCTGGGGATAAACTAGAAGTAAAAAATACCCAAGTATATATCAATGGAAAACCAGCCAAAAATCCAGAAAAACTTCAGTTCCTTTACAGACTCGAAACTAAAACTCCTTTGAACGAGGAATTTCTGGCTAAATATGAAATTTATCCCAATATTAGCATCAATCGTGCATATGATTCATACAGAGGGTTTGAGCTTAACACCACACCCAAAAATATAGAGGCACTAAAAAAGCAACTCCGAGATCTTGTCACTACGGCTGAGATGATTACGCAAAAAAAGGGAGAAACATCTTTTGGCATTTATCCTAACAGTTATTGGTATGGACAAAACCTGAAGGGCAAGAAAAAATATAAAATAGATTTCATTCCCTGGAATCACGACTATTTTGGTCCTTTAACGATCCCTAAAGAAGGAATGAAAGTCAAGATGACTAAGGAAAATATTATTAAATATGCTCCAGTAATTATGGAGTACGAATACAACGATAAAGTAGATGTAGCTGCTGATTTTAGTAAAATTAGTATTGATGGCAAAGAAGTGAAAGAATACACCTTTAAACAGGATTACTACTTTATGATGGGTGACAACCGCCACAATTCACAAGATTCTCGTTATTGGGGCTTTGTTCCTCGTGACCACGTAGTGGGTAAAGCTTGGTTTACCTGGTTATCGCTTAATCCAAACAAAGGATTGTTTAGTGGTAAGATTCGTTGGGGAAGAATGTTTAGAGGTATCAATTAATGATATGACATTTGAGAAGAATTTAAATTGCCTGGTGAGTTCCTCATCAGGCTTTTTTTATGTCATTTTGTTGCTAATACCAAACCTTTTAGAAAATCCTTACACCTGTTGTCAGTAAAAACAAGTTAGAGGCAAGAAGTAAATATTCATTCGGTTCTGGAATGAACAATATCAAGAGGCTAAAAGAAAGCGTAAAAATTGCGGTCGTAAATTGGTATAACTAAACCGAAACCAAACGGTGACGTATCTTATATACCCTTATCCAAACAATAATGCTTACCAAGGTAGAAATACTGCCAATAATAAACCACCAATAATCCTCAGTAGGTGTTCCTAACCCTATAGCCTTGTAAGTAGCTTTGAGTACATTAAAAAAACCAAGGTTTAGGGTAACCCATACCACAATCCCCATTTGTACATTGTTCCATTTTTTGTTGAGGCCTTCATTGTTCATCAAATGAGGATTATTGATCACAAATACCAAAAATATACTTATGAATGGCAATACCAGACCATTGAGGGCCTGGGCCAAAATAATGGCGGGCACTGGTTTAACATCTGACAAACCAAAACCTAACCCTACCAATAGTACAAATGCCCATACCAAACGAAAATTGATGCTGTTTCGCTTCCACTTTTCTGGATTTTGATTACCAAAAAGACTTTGGGCTGTAATGGCTGAGGCCAGAGGAGCAGTTATGGCTGATGAAAACCCTGCAGCAAACATTCCAAAACCAAATAAATAAACCGCCCAGCCACCCAATTGGCTAGTAAGCGCTTTGGCCAGGGCTGCAAACGAAAACTCTCCTTGGATGGCAGTGCCTACAATCAATACTGCCATAGAAATGATCCCACCCAAAAAGATGGCTACTGCTAGTCCCAAACGCATTTCTCGCAATTGATGGGTTTTGTCTGATACTCCCGAACCCAAAAATAAATTATAGGGAACCACCGTAGTACCAATCAGTCCTAAAATCAATAAATCAGCGCCATTTTCATGTGGAAGTTTGGGTATCACAAGGCCTTGTAATATTTCTTGGCTTGAAAGGTCTTGAGCCACAAAAATGGCAGTAGTAAGAAAAACCAGCCCCATAAAAACGACCAAAAACCCCATTAGACGAGCTACAATGCGTAAAGAAGGAATGCTAAGCACCAATACCACTACCAAGCCAATGATGAGTACCAATACTTTGGCTGAGACATCAAACACCAATTGTATGCCTACAAGAGCCCCCAGAATATTTCCTGTTTGATAAGCTGCCGAGCCAAAAATAATAGCTCCTACTACCAAGACCAGTATAAACCAACGCGAGGATTTTCCTTCGAAGCTTTGAGCAATGGCTTGCCCCAAGTTTAAACCAGAAACAATACTCACCCGTGCTGCTGCCTCCTGCAATAAAAAACAAGCAAAGGTAGAAAAGAGTAATGCCCATAAAAGTTGGAGGTGGAAACCTGCCCCTGCACTAGAGGCAGTAGTGATGGTACCTGGCCCAATAAACGCAGCAGAAATGATGGACCAAAAGAGTATATTTAGGAGTCTTGACTTGATGTCTTTATATTTTTAAATTGTTAAATTTGCACAAAAAAGGGTTACTAGCACCTTTTATAAATGATTTATAAATAAATTTGCAATATGTTTTGTTTAAAACTCAAGTATATTATTTACTTGTATATTGCATATTTAACAAAATTAGCTATTAAATTTGGATAATCAAGGACTCCAAAATTTTTAAATTTGTTCAACGCTGATGACTGATAACACTAATTACATACTTACCGAAGATGGTGTCATTAACAAAATTGATTCTTATTGGGAGGAATTGAATGACCTATCGGATAAACAAGAAAAATTGGGAAGGGATTTATTAAAGAAATTATTTGGACACTTTGCCTTAAGCTTAGTTATCGTTATTTCAGTCTTGTGGACAAACATCCCTCATTTATATGGCATTATCATACTAGGCGTTATTTCGGTAGCTACTATTGCCTCTAGCATTACTCAAATTAATATCTATGTAGCATTTGTGCGCAACAAAAAACACGGCATGATTTTGTATCAGGAATTGAGCCAACAGATTGTACACAACTACGAAAACTCCTTGGAAAGGAGAGTCACTCTAAGCAAATTTTTGCTTTCCTGTACCCTCCCCTTACACCCTTATTTATACTTGTTTTTATTGGGTTCTTTCTTTTCTGTGATTATTGGCTCTACGATTTTCTATAATTTCTTTTTATACTAAAACTTGTAATCTAGTTGGTATACTTTTTTGAGATTAGCTTCTGAAATTCTAGACGGAACTATTTGAATTGCTTTGTTTCGCAAACTTCTTAACACGCCACTCTTAAGATTTACCATTTGAGAAATCGCCCAGGAATTCTTTACAATTTTATGCGCTTTTTTGATTCTCAGCTGTTGATATTGCTCAAAACTATCTGATAATTGAGTATTTGTATCCACACAATTACTCAACACCCAAGCACTCTCCAAAGCTTGATTTCCTCCTTGTCCCATATTAGGCGTTGTAGCATGAGCCGCATCTCCTACCAAGACTACCTGTTTTTTGTACCACTGATGGATAGGTACGAAATCATAAATATCGTTTCTTAAAATGGATTCGGCTGGAGTTACCCGTAAAAAATCAGTGACTACTGGCATAAAATCCTGGTATAAAGTAGCTAACTCTTCTTTAATATTTGCAGGATCATCGTGACCATTGGCTGAAGTAAAATGTGTAGCAAAAAAATAAATATCACTTTGGTTGATTGCACCAAACCCAACTCTTAAACCTCTGGCCTTCCCCCAAGCTTCTACAAAAGTATGCGTATACTTCTTGGGTAATTGAAAAGGTACTATAGCTCGCCAGCAAGTTTGTCCACTGTAGCGGTAAGGCAAGCTTCCCAACATTTGTTGTCTTACTACCGACTTAATACCATCAGTGCCTACCAAAAAATCGCCTGTGGTATGAGAGCCATCTTCAAAATTGACTTGTATGGTTTTATCAGAGTTTTCTTGATAATTCTTAAATTTTTTACCCACATGCAAGGCATCTACAGGAAGGCGGCTTTTAAGTGTATCGATCAATTCAGCACGATGTATGGCACAACTATGTCCTCCATTGCTGGCTTGTGACCCTCCCAGCCGTTTTCCCTGATGAGTTGCCAGTAGCATTTGATCCACCCTCCCTCCTCTATCCATTACTTCTTCAAAGAGCCCTCCTCCAAGTTGTTTAAGTACTTCCAGGCCATTGGGAGCCAACAAAATAGCTGCTCCCACTGGTTTAAAAGCCGAAGCAGATTCATATACTTCTATTTCAATACCTTTATTTTTGAGTCCGATGGCAGTTGCCAACCCAGCAATTCCTCCACCTATAATTATTGCTTTCATAAATATTTAAATCTAATTTTGAACAAATGTTCTATAGTAGCAATTACGCATCTTTAGAACATTTGTTCAAACTTTAGAATAAACATTTCTATATGGCTACTACTAAAGATAAAATTTTGGCAACTGCACTACAATTATTCAACGAACAAGGAAGTGAACAGGTGAGTACTCGCCACATTGCTGAGGCTATGGGCAAAAGTGTGGGAAACCTTTATTACCATTTTGAGGATAAAAATGCCATTATTATTCGGCTATATGAACAATTGGTGGAAAAGCTCAATGTAGGCTTTGATCAAATGCAAGCAATAGATGTGAACCTGGAAATAATGATGCAAGCTGTAAAATTTACCTTCTCAACGCTGTATGAGTACCGTTTTTTGATGATCAATTTCGTCCATATTATGCGATCTATCCCTGTACTTAAGCAAAGCTACCAGGCATTGACTCAGGTGAGGAAGGCCCAGTTTAGATATACTTTTGATCAACTTATTGTACAAGGAATGGTCAAAAAAGAGGCATTAGAAGTACCATTTGAATATTTGCAGTTGCAATCTACTATTTTGGGGGACTTTTGGATTTCGGAGGCAGAAATATTGTATCAGGGAGAGGAAAAGGACAAAGTGAAGTATTTTACAGAAATGCAGTTGTATAATTTTTACCCACACCTGACTGATGCGGGTAAAACAGTCTTTAAAAACAGTATAACATCTTTGTTTGATAGTTAATCGTTCCATTTCCGTTTTGTGTAAGTACTGTATTTGTCTTGAAAAGGAAATAAAAGAAGATTACCTGAAAAAAGTGTACACTATTTTATCAGGATTTCTATAAAGTTGATGGGTGTGTTTTTTAATCTTTTAAAATTCCTTGTTAGCAAGTCATTCCCCAAAAACGAACCTCATTTATTTCTATTAATTGATCCAGACGCATTGTTGTGCCATCGTGCCACTCTACATACTCTACTTTATTTTTTACCCGTAAATCTTTTATTTTTTTGGTAAAACGAGCTTCTTCATTTTGCTCATTCATATACAGTACATCACAACTGGTTTGTTTGACTGCCCAGGCTTCCAAATAATCATATAAACTACAATTGATGGGTTGATATGTTTTGGTCGTTTCCATAATTAGTAACTTTATTAATTACATTTATCCATTAAACATCTGCCCTCCTCTAATTAGTTCAAATATACCCTACAATATAAGAGTTCATAAAAATATAGTGGTTTCATTGAGTATTTTTTATATTTGTTTGCCTGCAAAAAGTATTACCTTTATAAAACACCAGGAGCAGTTTCTCAAAAAATTTCAATCGACTCACTTAACTAGGACGTTATTATGAAAATTTTCAAAAAGGTGGTGCTCATTCATTTGTTGATGCTACTCATCCAAGTGTGTACTACCCAAAACTCTCAGGCACCTAATAAATCTACTTTCAAGAGCTTTGATGTAAATTATGCTTCAGCAGGAGTAGATGTCTCCAAAGAAGAGAATGTACAGTTTCAGAACGGTACAAATATCAAGGTTCCTGTGGATGCCTTTGTAGATGCCAGCGGAAAAACAGTAAAAGGTAAAGTAGATATTGAATATCGTGAACTAAAAAATGCTTCAGAAATTGTAGCAAGCGGCATTCCTACCAACTATTCTAATAGTAAAAAACAACAGTTTGAAACCGAAGGGGTAATAGAAGTGAGAGCCAAGAGCAATGGTAAGGATGTGTATTTGGCCAAAAATAAGAACTTAGAAATCAACCTGCCCAAGAATATTAAAGCAGGAGAAAACTTATATCACCTGGAAGAAAGTGGTGAACAAAGTAGTTATTTGAGAAGTCCCTTTATCACTCAGGCATACGCTCAAAATGTTGGCGATAGTCGTAAATGGGTATTGGTTTATGAGGGTAGCAAAGTACAGGCTGGCCCAGATAAAAAGACACCCAAAGACACCACTGATACTCCAGACAAAACAAAGGAAGGTAATAATGAAGATGGCACTTTCTCGCTTAAGCTTAATTTACAAGTCTCTCCTGAATTAGCGAAGTACAAGGATACTCGGTGGAAGTTTGCTGGAAAGAAAGACAAGAACAATCCAACTACTGAGGAAAACAAATGGGTATTGAATGAAACCTGGGATGCGCTGGAATTGGTACAAAATCTTTTTGCACCCAATGTGGTCTTGAAGGGCCACTCCAAAGCAGTAGCCACTGCTGTATTTTCGCCTGACGGAAGTTATCTTATCACCGCCTCTAGTGATTACACAGCAAAAATTTGGTCGGTCACAGGAAGGTTAATTACTACCCTGAAAGGCCACAAAGACTTTATAAGAACTGCGGTTTTTTCTAAAAATAACCAATACATCGTGACTGCCTCAGGAGATGGTACCGCAAAAATATGGACTAAGGATGGGACTTTGGTGCGCACGCTGGAAGGTAAGAAAAATGTAGGCATTTATGCGGCTAACTTTTCTCCAGATGGCAGCAAAATAGTGGCTGGTTTAGAAAATGGTACTGCTAAGATTTGGTCGTTGGATGGTCAATTGATTAAAACGCTGCAAGGGCACAAACAAGCCGTGTATTCAGTAGAGTTTTCGCCAAATGGTAAATATATATTAACTGCCTCAGCCGATAAAACAGCCAAGGTGTGGACATTGGACGGTAAAGTGATTCGCGATTTGAAAAAACATCGTAAAGCGATTTTTTCGGCTCGTTTCTCTTCGGATGGAGCCAAAATAGTCACTGCGTCGGCTGATAAAACTGCTCGTATTTGGTCGCTGGAAGGCAAACAATTACACCGTTTAAAACACCGTAAAGCGGTATATGCTGCGACCTTCTCTCCTAATAATCAATACATTTTGACTGCTTCGGAAGATAACACAGCCAAGCTTTGGGATATTAATGGCAATAAAATTTCTACGCTTCGTAGTCAAAACAGTCCATTTTCTTATGCTGTATTTTCTCCCAATGGACGCTACATACTTACCGCGTCTAAAGACAATACGGCCAAGCTCTGGACCAAGCCTGAGTTAGTCCCCAATACTCCTTATGAACTAGAACTGTCTAATAGCCAGAAAGTCTTTCGTACGACTATCCAATTGCTTCAAAACGAAAGTAAAGAGTTGGCCAGCAATGATGGAAAAGATGATGAGAAAGAAAATGCAGAAAAACCAGAAAAAGGTACTGGACAAATCATAAATAGTCGCACTATCAAGGTAAGTAAGTTTGGCTATTATAGTTTTGCCCGCCCTATTGTAGATAAGAATAGCATCCAGATTAAAGCCAACTTTCAGTTAGATGACAAAAAACTTAACAATGTTACGATTTACCTCATTAGTGGTAAACATTCTAAAGAAGTGGCTAAATTGAATCGTCAGGATTGGAATGCATTCAGATTTACCCCTGGTAATCATAATCGTATTCTGGCAGTTTTACCAGATGATCGGGTCGCGGTATTTTCCAGAAAGGATTTTAAGAATATGCCCATTGAGAAAGTAAAAAAGAACAAGGCTTATACTTTTATACTCAGGAAAAAATCCAAAATGAGATCGATAAAAGCATTGCATGAGATTTTGCAATAACTAAATTAAATATCCACCAGAAGAAAGGAGGGTGATACCTCCTTTTTCTTTTTGACTCTATACATATATGAATATAATAATTATAACCGGCCCTCCTTATTCGGGCAAAGGTACCCAATGCGAATTCTTGAAAGAAAGCTATCAACTTACCCATGTGTCTACGGGTGACCTTATTAGAAAAGAAAAAGAAGATAAAACCGAAATTGGTCGCTTGATGAGCGAATACGCTGATAAAGGCGAACTAGTACCCGACGAGGTAATGAAGAGTCTCTTTGGCAAAGTGATAGACGAAAACTTAAATAAAACAGGGATTATTTTGGATGGTTATCCACGTACCAAACCACAAGTAGATACTTTGCTACAGCTGGCTGAAGAAAAAAGTACACCCATCACGCATGTACTTAATATAGAAGTGCCCACTGAAGAGCTGCTAAAACGTGCTAAAAAAAGAGCTGAAACATCTACTCGAGCGGATGATAAAAACCCAGAAACTCACCTCAAGCGCATCAATATATTTGAAGAGTCTACCAAGCCTGCCATTGAATATTTAAAAAGTAAAGTGAGTGTATTTGACATTAATGGTTTGGGTAAAATTGAAGAGATTACTGGCAAAATTTCGGAACGTTTGCAAGATTTGAATTAGCAACCACTCGAAGTTAATATGATTTTACAAGGCAATTCCTAAATAAGGGATTGCTTTTTTTATGCCATTACACTTTTACCTCGCTTAAGCTGGGTTACTTATAAACATTTATCTTATCAAGATTAATAATTTACCAAACTTGTGATCAGATGATTGTTAGTGATACAATAGCTGTAGGTCCTGTAGAATGCAGGGAAATTTGTGAAATCCAGCCTACTCAGGATACTATGTCTTATGCTCTCGGATTCTCTCCCTCCTATCTAAGCATTGGTTTAGCAAGCATTATAGCTGTCTGCCTTTGGGTAATCTTGTTTAAAGGCCTAAAAGGCAATAAACATTTACGACTTAAGCTTCTAGTCTTGGTTGTATTGGGTTTCGGTCTAATAAATGTTATTGATTGGTGCTGGTCATCAGGTGATTTTTATAGCATCTTATTGTCTGTGATATTGTTAGTGGGTTTATTTACGCTTGCTGCACTATCTTTATATACTTCTCAGGTACCTCAAATAGCCTCATTTTCACAAAAATCGCCTAATCTCAATAAGCAAAGAAGGGCTTTCCTGAGGTATTTTCGGAAACGTCGCATAAGATTACTTGAACGAAAAAGCAAAAACTTATGGAAAATGCGAGAAGATGCCTTGATAGATCCGAATGTATTTTGGCAACAATATGAGCGTCTAGTCAAGAAAATGAAATATTTATAAACCCGACTGTCATAAATACTAGTCGGGTTTAAAATCTATCTTATCAATTAGCCAAAGCAGGCTTAATTAAAACTTCTGTACCTGCTTCCCAATCTTTGAATTCACTGGTGTAGTACAAATAGGCACTACTCGCGGGTGCTTGGTATATACCTGGTACATCAGCTTTCAAGTCCAAATGAATGGTTTTGGCAGCACCAGGGGCCATACTTCGGAAATAAAACACAATATAACTGCCATAAATTTCATAGTAAGCCACATTCTTTTTCTCTACCAACTCTTTCAATTGCCAGGGTTGGGCACTTAAGCCTGATGGAATACCTATTAAGGCAATGGGTGAAGCCAATGCTTCCTGAGATCGGTTACGAATAATGGTCGTTAAACGATTGGTTTCGTTTACGCTGACTTGCTTCTGGGCTAGAGTAGTTTGCAAATCCAACAAGCAATGTTTACTGGAAGGTGGTTGATATCTCTGATGACGGATATTCAATGCAAAACGCGGCATTTTTTTGACACCTTTCAGTTTTACCGAAATGTTTTGTTGACCTCCCTGAAAATAACGCCCTAGATCAGTAAGAACCGTTTTACCCATTTCTTCTGAATTAAAAGGCAACTTTCCTATCAATTTCTGGTCACGATAAACCAACAATTCTCCATCGCTCTTTTTGCCTTCTTGTCTTTCAGCATATGCTACAAGTGCCTTCAACGCCAGAATAGTACCTTGTGTAGATCCAAAATACCCTCCGCGACGTTTTTTGAGCATGAAATCAATTAAGGATTGCACGTTTACCAGATTTGGACTGGCTTGCTTAAGTTCAGCTAACACCAATAATGCGCTGGCTTCGATCTGTCTCGAAACTCCTCCTGATCGCACAATTGTTTGGCCTACTTTGAGGTTTCCTACGCCATTATTTTTTACTTGTTGCCTCAGTAAATCTATTAAATATTTAGATTTAGCAGGCTTGTTTAAGTGCTGTGAAGCCAAACCCAATAGTGCCATTTGATAAGCATCACGACTATTCACTGCGGTACGATAAGCTTTTTCATACTCTTTTTCTATTCCTTTTATTCCAGCAAACGCCAACGCATACACCAAATAGGCATTGGTTACTTGCTGCCCAGAACCACCAAAGGAATCCAAGCTTTTGCTACTCAGCCTAAAACCGCCTTTGCCATCTCGCCGAGATAGTAACCATTTTTTGGTACGTTCTATCATTTTAGCATTCACGCCACTATACACTTGCTGCATTTCTATAAACTCCATCAACCCGTAAGCAGTGAGTGCCTCGTGAGGAGGCGTATTACCAAACCATTCAAAACCTCCAAGTTTGGTTTCGTAACTTATAAGCCTTTTATACCCTTGTTTGATGTATCCTAAAGCCAGGTTTTTGGTTTCAGGTGAGTCTTTGCCGATCTTCTTCAACAACTGAAGTGCCATGATGTTGGGATAAGTACTGGAAGAAGTCTGCTCAAAACATCCATAAGGCCGACGCAATATTCCTTTTACTCCTTCCAGCAAGTCTTGCATCACATTTGGAAACACAGTTAGCTCTGCTTCTACCCTGCCAGGGAAAGATTTGGGTAAAGTTACCTCAAAGCTTTTCTGTTGTTCGTTCCCGGCAAAGGATTGCTCTACTGGAAAGCCTTTGTCTAATACTTCTACTTCCCTTTGATAACTTTCCTGATATTGTCGGTTTTGGAAACCAACTTGAATCGCATTGCTTTCCTCTGCCAGCAAGGTTTCGGTTACGCTGCCAAAAAGGTAGAGGGTTTTGTTGGTTTGAGGTGCAACCTCAACTTTCAGGTTGGTTTCCTGAAAAATAATCCCTTTGGGGGACTTCACCTTAAGCTTACCCTTAATGGTTTCGTTGGTATTGTTTGCCAGGTATACTGGCAAACGAAGCGAATCTTCCACCGAAAAATAAGGAGGTATTTTAGCGGTTAGCTCAAGAGGAAGCTTGGTAAAATAGGTTTGTTCGGTTCTCCCAAGTTGACCATTGGCTCCAACGCCTTCTACTACCCAGCGAAAGGTAGTCAAGGCATCATTGTTATGGAAACTAATTTGTGCTTTCCCATTTTGATCCGTTTTCACTTCTGGATTCCAATAAATAGTATGTTGGAAATCGGTACGTTTTTCAGGATTTTGTTCTTTGATGGTATAAGTCTTCGCATAAAAAACCTTTGCTGGGGCAAAATCATAACGACTTACAAATTGACTGGCAAAATACTTTCTATTTCTTCGCTTTAGGGGAAGTTTAGAAATTACCTGCTTTTTGGTAGTGATTACTAATACCCCATTTGATGATCCACGAGCACCATAAATAGCAGCAGCACTAGCTCCCCTAAGTATTTGTACTGATTCTATATCTGAAGCAGAAAAATTGTTCATAAAATCTTCATTATCACAGGGCACTCCATCTACCAAAAGTAATGGTTGACTATTGTCGGCACTTGATATAGAACTAACGCAACGAATCGCTAAATATCCCGCGTTGATGTCTTTATTTACAACTGTTACTGCTCCAGCCAGGTTTTTTCTCTGCTCTGCCCCAAGTGCCACCACTACTACCTCATTCAAGGCTGCTTTGTCAGCTCGTAAATTGATATTCCCTGTTTTGGGCAATTTGCCTTGGGTAGCACGTTTTTTATTTCGCTTTATCTGTTGCTGAACGATTACATTATCAGGCATTGCCTGTACTCCTGCTACCTTTCCAGTTAAAGCCTTCAATACATCATTGTATCGTTTTTGGCCTTCTAGCTGAATCACACAACGACGGCTTTTATTTGTTAAGTTTTCTGCCAACAAGTATACGTCTATAAAAGGGTTTGTATTCTTGAAAGTAAATCGTCCTTGTTTATCCGTTTTAATTTTTAAGGCTCTTTTTTTACCACCCAGTTCAAACAAAGTAACATAAGCCTCCACCGGTTTTTTGCCATGAAATCGTTTCAAGTTAAATACTTGTCCTTTGATCACTCCCAACTTTTCTTTCTGAAATTTAGGCTTAAATTCGTCATTTAAAACCGCAGGCCAGGTATAACGTCGCCAACCATGGGTAAGCATGACAAAATCTAAAGCTTCACGTGCCTTGGGCTCATCTGGCTTAAAGTAGAAGTTGGGTTCATACACCTTACCCTTCAGTTCTTCACTCATGAGCATGTAAGACAATATGTTGTCTTGTTTGTCGTCAGCAAGGGTTAAGATTTTATCATCTACCACTGCTACAGACAAATTGGCGGGTATTGGTTCTCCTTTTTCATTGGTGGTCAAGATTTCGGCCGTTACCTTTTCTCTAGGCTGGTAGCTTTTTCGTGGCATTTTCACCTGTACATTCAACTGTTGGTGCGGATTAACAAAGACCAATCTTTCACACATTTGATTACGGGCTTTATTCATCAAAGTGATTTTGGTAATCCCCACAGGAAAATCCTTCACATTAATACTGATGGGGGCAATCCCTGCTTTTAACAGCATTTTTTTTGCATAATGCACTGTTCCCCCACTTTGCGCCAAAAGATAAAGCGTATCTGTTTTTGGGTTATAAAGTTGTACCTGTAACTGTTGTTGGCCAATAGGTTTTACAGACAAAGCTATTTTATTAGTTTCCGCTTTTGGTAAAGGGTATAGTCGTTTAATCCCTGCTGGCTTGGTAATTTTTACTCGATACTGTGCATTTTGATCGGGTGTGAAGGTAAAGGCTCCCATTCCTTGATGAAAACTTTTAAAGTTTTGCACTATCTCATCTTTATCGTTCAACACAATTCCCTCAATATCAGCTGGTTTATAGAATTCGTTTAAGGCCTTAAAAGCCATTCTTCCTGAAATCCCAGCTGCCCAGTTTCCACCTTCAGGGTAAAAGTCCAAGGTAATTTTATTGAGTACTATAGGGATAGAGCGCGAAATAGATTCACTTACTCCATTTTGGCTCACCACAACATTTAATAAACCATCGTTGTTTTTCAAAGCTGAAGGTAAGCGAAAACGAATCAATGCTTCCCCTTTGCCGTTGGTAGTCGTTACATCTGCTTGGTATGCCTTTCCTGCCAAACTTACCTTGTAGTTTACATCCTGCACAGTAATGGGTTGATCTTTGGCATCTCGGGCTTTTAGGCTGGCCTCTACCCAATCATTTATCCCATAGCTTTCTCTTTTAAACTTCAGCTTGAGCAATAATCGAGGCCTGATGACTTTTTGTACTTGTAGTTGTTTGCGAAAAAAACGTGTTTCATCAAAGTTTTTCATCCAGTTTGTATAAGCGATTATTTCGTATAGCCCTCCTGGTCTATTAGCTCCTAATGAGAAGTTACCTTTGATTTTCCCGTTAATTACCGGATACTTGAATTTAGCCACTGTATTTCCTTTTGGGTCTTTGACAGCTACCTGTACTACCTTGCTCAAAGGCTTTTTTTGCTCACCCAAGGCTCTTAAATATCCACTAAACCAGATGTTTTCTCCTGGCTGGTAAAAGGGCTTATCAGTGTGCAAATACACTTGCTCGAATGCTCGAGCCTGATGATAATTTGCAATTTTTAGTTTGGTTTGTTGAACAAAAGTATCGTCTGAAAACAAGATGGGTCTTACCATCTTGGGTTTGAGTATTACAAAAGCACCTAGCATAAGGAAGCTTATACTCAACGAAAAGATCATTTTAAGTTTCATAGTATTATTGTTTCATAAGTGAGTAGATTAATTAATAAGTAACATTCAGTTGGAGGCCAACACTGGTAGTAGCAGGGGCGTTAAAAAGATCTAACCCCTGATATCCAGGATAACTCATCCAAGTGGTGTTGGGGTCTAGCCCCTGATAAGGAGAAAATACTAACAGGTTTTTTGCAAAAGCAGCCACTGAAAACGTACTGGCAGGAATACCAAAAAATTCCCCAAATGCATAGGTAAATTTGAGCTCTTCGAATCGTAAAGAAGTAGCACTCTCAATATAATCTTCGGCCACTCCTCCTACTCCGTATCGTACCCAACGATTACCTGCAAGGCCATTGGCAGGATTGGCCCAATCTACTGGTATTTGATTGGTTTCTCCTGATAAGTTTACCCCAGCATATGTAAATTGACGCACATTGCGCAGGTCGGCTGTTTGCTGAGACACGCCTAAATAATTAAGCATTGCCTGTGTACCATTCCAGCGTTGTCCTCCATGTTGATAGGCCAATGACCAGCTTATTAGAAGGCGGTTGAGTTTTACCTCATTTTGCCATTGTAAAACCCATTCAGGATTGGGGTTGCCCAACACAACGGGGTTAGGATTGGCAATCGGGTAGCCATCATTTCCAATGAGTCGTTGTCCAGTAGCTCCGTCTCGTAAATAACGGTTACCATAAATAACCCCATAGGGCTGGTCTGCCACCAGATGGGTTCCTACCTCCTGATAACCTGCCAAGGGTATACTGGTAGCATTTTGGTATAGTTGGGTAACTATCGGCCGATAACGAGACCAGTGTAAAAAGGCTTTCCAGTGATAATCTGCTTCAAAACGCACATTAAGGTTGAGGAACAATTCCCAGCCTCTATTTCGCATCTCGCCTACATTGGCCCATGCAAATTGATTGTTTTGCAGCTGAGGACGCAATAAGTTTTGAGTTCGAGAATCGTGGTATACAAACTCAATGTTCAGGAAGTCTCGGAAGTCAAAGTTTAGGCGATAATTCCACTGGGATTTGATTTCAGGAGAAACCTCATTGCTAAACCCAAGCTCTTGACGTTCAAAAAATTGAGCATAATTCGCCAACGAACTATTAGTAGAATTATACGCCCACTGATTGTATAACAAAGCAGCTTCTTGTAAGCCTTTTGCATGATGCACATGAAATCCAATGGTAAGCCCCAAATCTCCTTGAAATACATCTTGCTTCTGGAGGCCCACCTGGAAATCAGGTAGATAAGTCTGATTTTTTGCAGAAATCAGGGTAGAAGAAAAATACGATTGGTTGGCAAAATGAGCATATACTTTCCAATAATTATCGTATATATTGACCTTCAATCCAGGAATCAACTGATAATACCAACGGCTATATTCCAGGTTAAAGCGATTGATTTGAGCAGCATTGCCAAGGGTCCCAAAATTATCAGTGGTAAAGCCAAAGGCATTTTCCCGATTAACCATTTGTCTGGTAAAACCCAACTGTTGTTGAATTGTAGGGGTAAAATTTAGGCTATAATCCCCCAACTTCAACCCAGTTTCCATATTCAGTATCACCTGTTGAGACTTCCCCTGACGATTAATCATCCTACCTTGACTGGCAGCTGCCGATTGAGGCGTTTGGCCTAACAAGTAGTCGTTTTTACTTAGATCAAAATTGGTCGAGAAATCGAGTGATAACTCAGAAGCATCATAAGTTATAAAATGAGGTAATCTTAACTTTTTCCAAAACAACACCTTACCAGCAATACGCTCTATACTTTCCTCATTGGGCATTTGATTTGCCAAACCATAAGGATTGTCTAACAACCCTGGCGCTGGACTACGAGGAGTACCATTATTAAGTAGATAGGTATTTGTTTGTTGCAATGCAGCCCTTCTCTTCAATCCATTGGCTTGATCAAAGGTAGGAGGTGTGGTCAAGACACTCCCCACAATGTTTTGCCAATTGGCTCCTCGATTGGGTAGATTCTCTTTCTGATAGTTATATTGTAGTTGTATATTATAACCCGACCACGCACTGTTTTTAGAAAAATTTAACCGCAATAAATTGTTACGGGTAGTTGCTTGTGAAATGGGCAACCATTCACGTTGATCTTTGGCTTGAAAAAAGATACGCTTGTTGTGGGACAGTCTTTTCGAAATATTGAGCACATTGCCTGTGCTAATGCCTGTGCGAAAAAACTGCAGAGGATTGTAAGCTTGGGCACCAGCCCCGTTTCCATTAGCCACCAATGTGCCATTTTGATCATAGGCATAGGGTGTGCTATTTTCAAAACTTAGCGAGCTAATCGCAGGGCCCCAGCTAAACATTTCGCCATTTTCAGCCCCTTGCCATTGCAATGCTCCATTCACGGGTCTACCTTGAGCATATACATTTTGTAGGCGAGGCAAACGATTGATAAAATTTAACGCACTGGTGTGTACCCAGTTAAACTTCCAGGCACTTGTTGTACGTTGATACTCCTGAGGCACATTATATACCACAAACCTACCAAATGGATGCTTTCTATTGGGTCTTTTGAATCGTATTTTAGAAATTCGTCCTTGGATGTTTTTCCCTTTATAAGTCGGCAACGAATCGTTCATCACTCCAACCCCTACACTATTGTTGGGAAGTATTAACTGTTGAGGAGCATAAGTTTTAGAATAATCGTAATATTGATTGGGTTTGCCAGGCTCTTTGGTGTTTGTCGAAGGGGTAAAATCTCCATACATCGACCTGGAATTGTTGCGGTCAATAGTGATTTCACGAGTTTCCATTCCTATGAAGGAGATTACGACTATATCTCCCAAATTTACCCGCAAAAAATAATAACCGTTTACATCAGTAGCTACCCCTCTGTTGGTTCCTTTGATTATTAAAGTTACCCCTGGAAGAGGTTGTCCAGTATCGGTGTCGTTTATGTTTCCACTTATAAACCTTTGGTTTTGTGCCCATAAATTGCTGATGCATAGTACGCAGATTAAAATTAGTATAGTTTTTTTCATACACTTTCTTCATTATTAGATCACTTTCTATAGAAAAGAATCCTGTGTTCATATAGATTTTTGAAGAACAGTGTGTCAATCCGGATTTAATCACTGTGTTTTGTTAATTGGATGTTAATAATTTAAACATCCCCTATGGCACTCGTTAATATTTTAGATAATGTAGGTCTGATACAGGCCTGATTATCAATGAAAAAGGCGCCCTAGAAAAGATCTCCAAGACGCCTTTTTTTGTCAATAAACTTGTCAGTAACTACACTGAGAGGCCTATTTCACTAATAATTTTTGTTGAGACGAAGATTTGTCTGTCACAATATTTATCAAATAAATTCCTTTTTTCAAACCATTGATTGATAAGCGCTGTATCATAGATTTGCTTCCTGCTTCATCTACCAATACTTGTCCGTTAAGGTTCACTACTTGAATACGCTGAATGGCCTCTTCTCCTGCCACTTGTACATTTACAAAATCTTTGGCAGGATTGGGATAAAATTTTGCTTGACCTACTTTAACTGCTGCGTTGGTAGTTCGCATCGAGAGCAGTTCAAGAGGTAGCTTTGCTTTACAAGCCCGATTGGTAGAATGATATAAAGAGGTACTTACACTACAACCTGTGGAATTATCTCTTACAACCAATACGTGGGTTTGACGACCACAAGGAGTTAAAGTGCTGGAAACGCTGAAATTAGGGTTACCAGGGCTATTCCAGGTATAACTATAGTTTCCACTCCCCCCAGATACAATTGCCTGAAGCGATCCATTAAGATTAATACTGATGCTCACATTCAATGAACTGGAAGCTTGATAGGTGATGTTTTCGCCATCTACTTGCTCAGGTAGGTCTAAGCCATTGTAAGCTATTACATTCGCGGTGAGTGTATTACCTACAATATAAGCCAGATTTCCACTAGTAGAAGCCACATAAAACCTTCCATTAGATGCTAATTCAATATCTCCACCCAGGTATATTGAGCTATATTGACCGTTCCCTAAATAAGTATAAGAACCTGGGATAAGTGTGTAAGAAATGGGATAAGTACGTGAAGTACGAACGATTCCCCATTGGGTAGTTACATAAATATCGTCACTGTTGCTGCCAAACTCTATGTCAGAATTACCAGCCAATGGGGGAAGATTTCCGTTTGACTGAATATTGCCTGTTACCAAATCCAATATCATTAGTTTTAATGATGTACCATTGCCCAATTCAGGAGCAATCCAGGCCAGGTAGCGCTGATTAGGAGATAATTCTAAAGTCTTGGCATCCATCGAGAAGTTAGTTTTTCCATCAAAGTATCCTCCTTGCTTAGTCAGGCCATTGTTATCTATGCTGATTTTCATGATTTGCTTAGTATCAAACAAAGGGCTGGCACTGCGACGAAAAGATACATACATATTACGCTTGCCGTGGATTTCTTTGCCTACTGCCATATCGATGAATGTACTAATACTAATAGATAAGTCTTCAAACAAAAGCTTGGATACACCTACATAGCTAGCATTTTGACTAGCATCTACCGAAATACGCACTGCACCTACTTCATATCCATCATAGTTCCAGAGGTTGGATGGATTATTGATGTTGGCCACGCCTGCATATAAGATATAATATGCGCCACAACCACCACCGGGTACTGGTACAATGGCAAGCCCCTGACCACATTCAAATTGAAAAGAAGGAGAAATGGTGTGAATTACCTGACCAAAACGATTGTATACTTGATGGCCCGCCACATAGAAAATTGGATTACCATTGACATCAAATAAGCCATTTGTTCGCGCGTTAGAGCATCCAGAAGGGGTTGCGCCAGGCATTGTACTCATTGTATTGCCTGCTATATTGTATTTTTGTACAGGATATAAAGCCCAATAAGGATTTTGACTGTAGGTAGCAAAACTACCCAATACGCAAAGCAAGATTAAAAAGGTAAATCGTAAAGTTTTCATAAAATGTTATTTTAATGTTTTGTTTTATTAGGTGGGTCAAACATAAGGAGAGATATTAAATTGGCATCCAACAAATTCACCAACAGTAGATTTGAGTTCATCAATGGTAGGCTTTAGGAGATAAACTCTTTTGGAAAAAACAGCGGGTTGATAAAAAAACAAAACCCAAACCAAGGGTATGGGTTCTGTAAAAAGAAGATAAAATAACACAAACAAAAATAGCATTGTCACAGAAACAGCTTTCTGATAACAAAGCATTTATAAATGTCTCTAAATGGGTAATTGATTGTATGACTGAATTGTTTAAAAAAAAATCAAAAAACCTTAAACTCTGACACCTATCAATAGAATATCGTCTCTTTGGGTAGTATTATGCATATAGTTCTTGAGTTCTTTTAAGAGAGTGTTTTTTTGCTGGTTTGCAGGTAATTGGTAAACCTTTGCCAATACACCTTTCAAATAAACAGTCCCCATTTTTTTTCTTTGGAAATCGTTTTGATCAGCATACCCATCAGATGACAAATAGAATATGCCACCACTTTGTAGCAGAATTACGTGCTCTTGAAAAGGGATTTTTTTACGTGCTTGCCCTCCTATAGACCGCCTACTTCCTCTTATT
The DNA here is from genome assembly GCA_001890965.1 of marine bacterium AO1-C. Lineage (GTDB taxonomy): Bacteria > Bacteroidota > Bacteroidia > Cytophagales > Microscillaceae > Microscilla. The sequence goes on from MLAY01000001.1 coordinate 342,504, forward strand.
TCTGCGATCGCATTATCGGAAGCAGGTGCATAATATAGTGGCCTGCGTGCGCCAGCAAAAGTTACTTTTGTCTGGGATGTTTTAGTGGATGAAGCAGGGATATCGGCTTCAATTTTACATAGTCCAACATCCATTCCCAGGTTATGATTGTTTGCTTGTTGCTTAAGAGCGTAATTAAACTTGGTGTTTAATTCTTCCAAAATAAGGGCTGGGGAATTGAGTTTTTGAACCTTGATAATTTGGTCTAACAAAGCGTTGGTAATCATACTCATAAAAGCCCCGGGAACCCCATGACCTGTACAGTCCACTGCTGCTATGAAGACTTGATTTTCACTTTTTTCTATCCAATAAAAATCTCCTGAAACAATGTCCTTAGGCAAGTAAAGACAAAAGTAGTCCTTCAAGAGTTCTTCCAGGCGAGAATTGAAGGGTAACATTGCATCTTGAATGCTTTTGGCAGCCTTAATACTCTGAGTAATCAAAGTATTTTTTTCAAACAAAGAATCATTTTGCTGTTCAATAAAATCTCGTTGATTTTTAATTTCTTCTTGCTGTAGCTGAAGCTCTTTGTTGAGCAAGCTTAGTTTATGATTGGCTTTTTGTTTGGAACGGTAATAACGATACAAAATAATGGCCAATGCAAGTGTAGACAAAAAAGCCACTGTAATGATTCCTAACCAGAGATATTGATTGCTCAATTGCTGCGCCTGGAGCGCCTTTTCTCGCTTGAGCAAAGTATTTTCTTTTTCTTTTTTCTCAGTTTCGTATTTAGTTCTTAGCTCCAGTAAAGTTCTTTCCCCTTTATCACTCATTACTTGCCCTACTACCTTTAGGTGTTTCCTCAGATAGCTCCACGCATCGCTCATATTGCCACGTGTAGAGTCGAGCAACGCAAGGTTTTCATAATTATACATCATTAAATCCTTCATACCCTGCTTCTCAGCCATCTCTAGCGCCTGTTTCAAAGTAGTATCAGCCCTGTCTAACTCGCCAGTTAGTAAGAACACCTTCCCGAGATTAGTCAAGCTATTAACCACTTGTCGCTTGGTGCCTACTTCTCGTTTAATTTCCAGCGACTTAATCATAAAGTCCGTGGCCTTTGGATAATCTTTTTGATAACCATAGAGTAAACCTAAGTTGTATAAAGTACTGGCTTCCCCCCTTTTTGATCCTCTTTGTTTATAGATGTCTAATGCTTTAAAATAAAATGTTTCGGCCTTGGGATAGTTTTTTAACATTCGGTAAATCACCCCCTTTCGGCGATATATCAAGGCAATGTTAAAATCATCACGTGATTTTTGGTAACTGGTCAATGCCAAATCATAATAGCTCAAAGCCTTATCAAACTGCTGTTGTCCTTTAAACATTCGCCCCAAACTCATGTAGGTATTGGTAATGCCTTCTACGTTTTTTACACTTTCATAAATTTTAAGCGACTTGCGACGATACTGCTCCGATTCACTTATTTTTCCTTGCTCATAAAGTAGAATAGAAAAAGAGTCATAAATTTTTGCCTTTGTGATGGGATGTTGCTCACTTTCCAGTTTTTGAAGCGCTAATTGATATAATTGAGCTGATTTTTTATACGCGCCTTTATTTTGAGCGAAATATCCCAGACGATGTAAAGACCGAACTTCTCCTTTGAGATAGCCTATAGATACAGAAATATCCAGTGCTGCCTGGGCCAGCGAATCGCTCAATATGGTTTGGCCTTTTTGGTTGTAGCGAGAAGCGATCTTGAGTAAGATTATGACTCCTTGCGTATCGGGTTTGGTTTGAGAAAGTACTTGCTGTAAGCTATCGCTCAATTGTCCATGAACAATCTGGAAAGCAGACAGCAAGATCACGAACAATAAGAGGGATTTACGTTTCATTTGAGTTATTTCATTGGTCAACTATCTAATGCTTTTCAACAATAAGGCCTGCTTTGATATCCAAGGTGATATCAATCTTCCATTTGCTTTCTAATCAGATCAAGGGTGTACTCTAGTTCAGTATCTACTCCTTTCAATAAATCGGTGATGGTTGGCTGAAGTTCGTAATCAGGTATAATCCCATGACCTTTGGTGCTATACCCTTGCGCCACTGCATTGCTATACTTAATAAGCGGAATCTTGAGGCGCATTTTGGTATTGGGCAAATTGATGTAACAAGTTCTACCTGCTGTACATCCTTTGTATCCTCCTCCAGTTTCTTCTCCCACGAAGGTTGCTCGTTTTTTAGAATGCACCAACGAAGCAAATTGGGTTGTAGCCGAAAAGCTACGACCATTAATCAAGACGTATAAGTTACGCTTGTAGTGATTTTTGCTGGGGCGATGTGTTTTAAGATTATAATGAAGTTTGTTAGAAATGTAGTAACCAGAGTCTGTTTTTACGAGCAATTTATTATTTACCATTCTGCTGCGATAAGTATTGACATAACGCATAAAGGTATAGGGGCGATTGGTGGTTACTTTTTCGTAATTAAAATATTTGAATTTTCGTCGGGTAAGATAGGAATACAACAAAATACCGTTGCGTACTGTACCACCACTATTTTCACGCAAATCGATGATAAGGTTCTTGATCTTTTTTTTACGAATCACTCGGAAGATATTGCGCATGTATTGGCTGAAGCTAAAGCCTTGTTTGCGTAATGTATTGTTTTGAAAAGAACGAATGGTAAGAATACCCACTCGAGCTTTTTTGAGTAGTTCATCATTGTTGGCTCTGCTGTTTCCCGCGATCTCTTCTTCTTCCTCGCCAATCACTCTAAAATCCAGTGCGGGTTTTTCGCTTCCTTTAAATCCACGGATGGCACGACGGTAGTCGCGACGACTCACTGAGGCAAGCTTATATTTTCGCTCAACATTGCCAGAGATAGTTCGGCAAGCCACCTGAAAAGTATCAACTTTGGCATTGATGTAAAAAGGATAGTAAGAAGAGAAATCCTGGTCTAGTATACGGTATTTGTAGGTAGTGTTGTATCCGTCAGATGGAGTATAGCGAAACAATGATTGAATCACTTCTCGCATTGATTGCCCATTGATGCTTACTACCTCTAATCCTAGTTGTACTGTAGAATCTTTGCTGAAATTTTGCTGAATGTAGGCTTTATTATCGATGAACTTTAGCTTCAGTGGAAAGTATCGGCTTTTTTTACGAAAATGGTTCCTAAATTTAAGTGAGGTATATAGCTGAGTATGTCCACAATTGACATCTACTACCAGTGGTCTTACCAAACGATAAAATGCCAGTTCGTTCATAGGATGAACCAATAGCTTTTGTATGCTATCAAATTTTTGTTCAAAGGTTGTTTTGTTGGTATACCAATAAAAACCAGGGTGTGCCTCCTTAAAAGCCTGGTGAAGCACTTGAAGATCTTTTCTTAATTCTTTCACAGAAAATACCTTCAAAGCGTGTGTTTTTTTTATCAATTTAACATCACGCTTTTTTTTCATCCGTGGGATGGAGTGTGCATTGAGTGTATCCTGAGAAAAGACACTCTGAGTTGTAATAAACAATGCACTAACAAAATAAAATAACTTTTTTACAGTGATATTTAGTGGAATTACATAGTTATTCATGAATTTCTAGACGAATATTTTTTACGGAATGTTTTTCAATAAGGCATCACCTCAACTCTTATTATTACTTATAAGGTACCGTTTTGTTTATCTTAAAAGTTCCTTTTATCACTTATCTAAGAGTTTATGCTATTCTTCTAAAGTAAAAAATCCGCAAGCCTTAGGCAAGCGGATCGCTATTGAATGTTTTAATATATCTACTTAAACCATTTTCTGAAATAGAGGTAATCCAAAAAATAGATCACTTTTACTGATAAAGTATTGCGTTGAGGGGCTCTCATTACATTGCGCTGGAAATTATCGCCAAAAGTATAATTTTCTTCTATACCTGTAACCCGACTCAAAATGGCGTTTTTCCAAACCAGGGTTAGAAAACTTCCTGGGGCAAATTGCCAGTTATATACAAAATCTATATTAAAGGCATTGAAGTTTACATTGTTGTTGCGAATTTCAGAAGCTACATCCTGAATTTCACCTGGTAGCGATTCTGTCAAATCACCATCATTTTTCAGATTATACAACTTATCATATTGTACATCACTCCAGTAATGTCTTACCCTTAGGCGAAAGTTCATCAAATGGTTAAAGGCATAATCCATTACAAAAGTATTGGTGGTTTCATTGACGTAGCGACGCCCATAAATAATGTCATCACCCGCAAACGAAACATTGGCATTGGTGGTATTGGCATACCCACGCTCTTTACGACGACGGCTAATATTAAGACTATGACTAAAAGATAAACGATCATTGACCCGATAACGAGGGTTGAACGAAATCCAATTATCTATTTGATCCCAGGCAGGGCGAGTCCAGGCGCCTACTCGGAGGTTGAATGCAAACTTTTTGCGACTATCGCTGCCTACACGCAACGTAACTCTTCCCCAAGGTAATTTTGTAAAATAACGCCCCTGGTCTAGAGCACGAGGTGAGAAATAATCATAACTATTTACAGGTGATGCATTGGCTTGCAAGCCTATGTTCCAAAAATTTGTAAAAGTGACATTGGCGTTGGTCCAAAGTCCCGCTTCGCTGAAAGTAAAAGGTTTGTACAACATTTGGTGCCAACCACCTGTCCACCAGCTAAATCGGTTGATGCTTCCTTTAGGCTTAAAGGTTTGGTAACCTACACTGAAGTTGTGACTCACTTCGTTGGGTGCTCTCAAGAACCCTAAATCGTTTGGATTGTAATTATCACTTTCTACATTGCGGGATACGTCAAACTGAAAATTACCACTGGTTTTGGCAAAGCTCAAACTATATTTATAGCCCAGGTCAGGAATATAATTACCTGTTTCGGTATTGCGGGCATAGCGTTGAGTAACTGCGGCAAACCCAGAAACATTATAAGTATTTCGTTTATTATTGAGGCTAAAATCTAATCCATTGACATTGGCATGTTCAAACCCGCCCGAACGGGATACATTGGTATTCAAAAAGGTAATGTTAGAGTTATTACGCAAGTTTTGATCTATTACCAACACATTATAATTGGTGAGTGGGTCTACCAATACCTCTCGGGTTTGCCCTGTTTCTTTGTTATATACTTCGGCGTAAGATGCCTTGGTAATCGCATTGAAAATTCCTATTCCCAAGCCACCTTTAGTACGTCCTGAAATTTTGGTAGCATTGAGCAATTGGGTCTCGGTGGGCATTTTTATCAGTGAATCTTGGTCTCCTAAATCTTCCCTCAAAATGCCTTTGGTTTGCCCCACCCTACGCGAGTAGAATAAATTTCCTTTGCCAAATAGTTCGGTGCCTTCGGTAAAGAAAGGACGGTTTTCCTGAAAAAATACTTCAAAAGGCCCCAGGTTATTCACTAGGTTATCGGATTGTACCTGGCTAAAATCAGGTATGAGGCTCATATCCAGGGTAAAGCTTTCGTTAATTCCATATTTCAGATCCATTCCTCCACCATAAGAATAACTTGTTCCAGTGGCGTCATCGTTGGTAACAGCCCCTGATACATAAGGTAGAAACGATAAACGGGTAGGTGGCTGAATGTTTTTAAGCCCTTCAAGAACACCAAACTGGTTGGCAAAACCATTGACTGAAGGGTCTACTCTATTCCAGAATGATTCTTCACGAGTACGACGAATTTCCCGGTAAAAGTTGATTCCCCAGGTTTGTATTTCTTTCTTAGGAAAACGAATCGCTGAATAAGGGATTTCCATTTCAACTACCCAACCCTCATCGGTGATTTTTACGGCGCTTTGCCACACTGCGTTCCAATTCACGTCTTCTCGCTGAGGGGTTGAAAACAGGTCGATTTGCACACCCGCAGCAGATACCATAAAAGAAAAGGCGTTTTGACGATTATGATAAGTATCTATAGCTACCCCAAACATATCGGTGTTTTTGCCAAACACATCACGGGGACCTAATTCACGGGATATTTTATGAGGTTCGGTGTCATACAACTTGGCTGCGATGTATATTGCAAAATCATCGTAAACGATCTTTAGCTTGGTTTTTTGAGCCGATTTAGCACCATTGTTAGGACGCGTTTGAACAAAGTTACCAAAGTAAAAACTTTCATCACTTTGCCAGGTGACCTCATCCAGCACACCATCAATGCGAATTTTCTCTTTTACTTTGATAGCCTGCATGGCATTGGGCTTTTTTCCTTTTTTGGGAGGTTTAGCAAAAGTAGGGATGGATAAAACAATTGCAATCAGTACGAATAGACAACAGAAGATTTTAATTTTGTTCATGCCTGACATGAGATATAAATATGGGTTATTTTTATACAGTACATTTACAAAAACTGATCGTAAAAGTGCCTATCTGACCAGAAGCGTTCGCTAGCGAACACTCTATCTCCATAAATGAACACTTTTGGGCTGACAATCACTATTTATAAATGCATTAGATTCCTATTTTTCGAAGTTTAAAGTCGCTCTACGCGCTTTAAAGCAAGTTATAGATTGTATTTATTGTATATTAGCTTATATAACTTAACTATATAATTGCAAAAGACAGACTAGATTGGTACAGCGCCAAGTATTTGACTGTTAAATGATTGTTAAAGCATTTTAACAAATTATGTATCAGAGTTTTTGTTTAATAGAGGCTCGTAAAAAGTAGCACAAAACAAAGAAAGGCTCAAAATCTTACATGGCTCATGTTTTCCTGCATTCAGCACATCAACCCTATTGCTTCTACGGATTAAGCACTCAAAAACCAAATAATATTTGGATAATTAAATCATATTGGAATTTACCAACTAAGCCATTGTTTAAAGTCAGTGGTTTTGTCAGTACTTACGATTATGTCTTCCTCAAAAGCTGGCTTCAGCATGAGCTTTATTCTGCCCTTGAAGTGGGTATGCATTTGATCTATAGAGTCAAGGCTTACCAACAACTTACGTGTGACTCTGTGGAAGGCTTTCGGATCAACTATCTTCTCTAAATCAGTCAGGGTTTGTTCAGTGAGAAAGTCAAATCCATCAAATGTTTTAATAAAAGTTAAGCTGTTTTTAGAATAAAAATAAGCGATTTGTTCTATCTGAATTACCCTGATTCGTGCTCCGGTTTTCACCATAAATCTTGACTGAAACCGTGGTGTTTCTAATTTACCTAAGCTCGTTGCCAACTGCTGATAATCAGGCATTGGCACAGAAGGTTGTCGTCGTTTTTGCCATTTTTCCAAACCATTGTGCAAAGATTCTTCAGTAATAGGTTTCAAGATATAATCTACACTGTTTACCTCAAATGCTTTAAGGGCGTATTCGTCATAAGCAGTAGTGAAAATGATCGGAATATTGATCTCTACTTCCTTGAAAATACTGAAACTAAGGCCATCTCCCAGGTGAATGTCCAGAAAAATTAAATCGGGTGGCTGAAGAATTAAGTTCTGTTTAAACCAGGCTAGAGCTACTTTCACTGAATCCAGCACTGCTAATATTTGCACTTGGGGGATTTGCTGCTTGAGCAATCTTTCTAATCGATTACTAGCCAATTCTTCGTCTTCAATAATGACTACTTTCATAGATTGCTAATGAAAATCAACCTGAAGCAAAGGTAGTTTTACTTCAAAAAAATTACTATTACATGTTATTACAGGCTGTAAATCGCTCAATGCCTGATAGCGTGTTTGAATGTTTTGAAGCCCGGTTTTGGTAGACTCTACCGCTTTGTTTTCTCGCAATTGCAAATTGTTGCGTACCAAAAGCCAGTCTCCTTCGGTTTTTATCTCTACCTGTAGGGGTTCATTGCGCGAAATGATATTGTGTTTGATGGCATTCTCGAGCAGGAGTTGCAAGACCATAGGTGGAATCCAGTATTTTTTTGAAGCTTCATCAATCTCTAACTCTACCATCAAGCCCGAAGTATACCGTTGCTTAAGCAAATATAAAAACGAATCTAAAAACTGAAGTTCTTCCTGTAGCGTGGTTACGTCCAGGTCGCGGCTGTTCAATACATAATGGTAAATTTCTGAAAAGTGCGCCACAAATTTTTTGGCTTTTTGGGGATCAATATCAATCAATTCGGCCAATACATTGAAGCTATTGAACAAAAAATGAGGATTGATTTGTTGTTTCACTGCAGTTAATTGTGACTTAAGGTTTTCTTTTTGGAGTTGTTCTTTGGCCAATCGTTCTTCTTGCCAGGAGTTAGTAAAGTATAACATGAGCTGTATGCTATTGACCACCACGGCCAAAATCAATCCTAGTGAATTGGCATAACCCAAATGGTATAAAGTAAGCCCATCGGGAGCCCCCCAAACTACTACTGCATACCATTTGAATAAGCCATAAAACAAATTAACGCACGCCAAAGAATACAAAATAGTCCAGAAGAACTGACGCGCCAAACGCCTGCGAAAATGAGCTATAGAAGCTTGACGCACTTGAAAATATCGGATGATTTTGCGATTGCCTTCATACAAGCTCACCATCAACAAGGTAAGATAAAGTAAGGTAGTAAAGTTAAAAGGTTCAGGGTCGAAAGCCGCCATAATCCATTGCAGATAATAAGCGGCTATTCCAATCAAGGGCACTCCCAGGCGCCTAAACCATTTGTCGGAGATGAGCATATTGATCAGTTGCTGTTCTATTTTTTAAAATACGCTCGTTCTTGATTATAATCAACTATGATGGTTTGAAAATATTGAAAGCCTGAACCTCCAATTGCACCCACAATCTTTTGATCCATCCATTGTGACATCCATTGACTAAAGTTTTGGTCACGACGACTGGCAAACCATACAGGTCCTACCTCGTAGCCTCCAATCGTTACTTTAGGTACTTGAATAAGGTCTTCTTCCAGCATTTTTTTGCCCTTATGAAATATGGTATTTCCTTTTTCAATCACTAACCATTCAGGATGCTTTTGTCGCCATTGATTGAAAATGCTACGCACAATGAAGCTCGCCCCAATAACTTTATGGTTTAATTTTTTTTGTGCCTGATTGCTTAAATTTGCCATTGCCCCAGTATCTAGCAGTACTTGTAGTGTATCACCTTCTATTACAATAGGAATGCGAGGAAAATGAGTAGTTTTTTGCCCATTTTTATCTTTTTGAAAGCCCAAGTTTATCTGATGTTTTGTCATCACTTTAGGCCATTCCAGCTTTTGGACAATCGACAAAGTTTTGTTTAGATAATCAAAGTTCCACACTTTATTGGCAAACCAGCTTGCGCCTAGTAACCCTTCTGATTCTCCTGAAAAGTCGACTACCGCCATCTGCGAAGCCACTGGTGAAGGTAAACCTTGTTTTTGAAAATATGGTGCTAGATTTACTATCTGGACAGTTTTGCCTTGTTGAACAAAAGAAGTATCAGGTTCAATGCCCATCTTTTGCACTGCCGATTGAGCCATTATTCGCCCCCCACCAGTATCTGTATAGAATTTTATTGTTTGCCCCTGTTGCCCCGAAATAGCTAAAAAGATTCTGTGGTTATCAAAATTAATTCCAGGCAATTTTTGTTGTTGAATAATGCGCGGTTGAGCCCAGGCAGCCAAATGCAGCCCTGCCCAAAACCAGAACGTGATGATGATTTTCATAGTTATATGGTTTGTTTTGGGTAAAGCTAGTGATCAATAACTCTGTTGAGCAGTAGTTATAGCTGGGGTGGGCATTATAAAGGTTAGAAGGGGCAAAATAGAGGTTGGGTTAAAGGTTGGTTAAAACAAAACCCCACACTCAGTCAAGTGCGGGGTTCATATTCACAAAAGATAATCAAATGATGAAAGTGCCTGTTGTGTGTAGTTTGTTATTCGTTCACTTTACGTGGGTTCTGAGCATTATCAGTGATCAGTTTGCCCTTCATTGATTGCACAATTTTTTCCCAGCTAACCACCTTAAAATTTTGGTTAGCCTGGCTTGCTTCTCCATTTTTGGTTTCGTTGTTGGTACCATCCTGCGCAATGAAAAAACCATTGGGATACTTTTCGCCTAGTCCAAAACTAATGACATCAATACCATCGGTATCGCTGGTACCATCAATACTTTCGCTATCGCCAATACTGAAGCTTCCCAAATAAGCGTGGTCTCCCCCTCTTTCAAAAATGGCATAACTATTATTGCCTTGGCTAGAGGCTATCAAGTACCCTTTTTTGTTGGCTGCGTAATAAATCGTAATACCCTCCAAGTCATCTTTCAAAGCAATGTTGGTTAAATCAGCGATTAACTTTCCTTCAGTCGCCCCTTCTGGTTCTGCGTCAAACTTCCAAATCGCATTGTTTTCCTCGGCAATATAGAGTACACCTGTTTCATCATCAGCTACCATACCTTCACATTGACTCTTGAGGACAAAGCTTCGTACGATTTTTCCATCAATCTTGCCCTGACCGTTGTCAAACAATTCCCATTGCTCTACTGCACCGCTTTTGCCTACCACAAAAGCATAGATTTTTTTTGTTTTGGGGCTTTTGTATAAGCAAAATCCATAAACCTCTTCTATTTTCGAATTCAAATCACGGGCTTGGGCTTCTTCCAATTCCTTGGTGGCAGAATTGATAGTCCATACGCCCACGCTGTTTTTCGTACGGTTGCTCCCCGCTACAATATCTACTTTTTTGTCACCCAATAGAAAGCCATAGCGAACATCCACATTATTGATCCTGCCCACTGGGTAAAAAAACAATTGTTTCCCGTTCAGATCATACACTGCCAATCCCTTCTTTTTATTGGTTCCAATAATGGTGCTCTCTCCTACTTTTTTGGGGTGTACCCATACCGCTGGATCATCCGCCGCATCATCTGCACTATTCACTGGCTCAGTCTCCATATCGGCCAATACTACTGGGAAATCGTCTGTTGGGCCTTCCTGGGTATTACTTACAGTTTCTACCTTAAGGTTCTCTTCCGTATTTGTTTCTGTAGTCTGGTTAGTGGTTTTGGTTTCACAAGCATAAAGAGTGGCTGCTACCCCCAAAATGCTCATTAAATGCTTTAAATTCATTCGGGTAATTTTTAAAAGGTGATAGAAACAGGTTCTATGGTTTAAATGGTTGTGTAATACACGACAATACAGAGAAGTTTTGTTCAATTGTTACGCAATACCTCGCGCAACAATTGAACAATGAAACCATTTAGTAACGTGTAGCAAAAACTGGAAACTTATTTTGAAAACGTTACTTAGCCATTTACTAAACCTGTCTCTCAAATTTTTATTTGTACAAGTCAAACTTAAGTCCAGCGTTGAAGCGTACATTGTACCACTCTGCCTGCATTGTGCGAGCACTGATGCCCTGGAAATAACGCAAAGGTTGGTTGGTCAAATTGTTTACTTCAAAGAAGAATCTTAGCTTCTTGGTAAAGGCATAAGAACCATTCAAGTCTACAAACATTTGCTTGTCGTAGTAACGATCGTAGAAAGCACTGCTACCTAGCTCGTCAATGTAAGAATCGGCAAAGTTGAAAGAAGCTCTCAATACCAATCGCTTGGTTTCAAACGAAAGTGAAGCATTGAACATATGAGGAGCCGTACCAGGCAATCTTACTCCCTCGGTGCGATTGTCACCACCAAAACCTTCAGTAGTAGATTGGTTGTAGGTATAGTTCAAGTAAATACCAAATCCTTTCCAAATACCGGGTAAGAAGTCTAACTGGCGCTGGAAGCTTACCTCAAAGCCCAACAAAGTAGCACTGCTTCCATTTAATGGTTGAAAGAAATCATCAAACGTATTGCCGCTTACTGGATCTACATAATTGTTAAGCTGTTGGGTAAACACAAAGTTTTTGATGTCCTTGTAGAACACTCCCCCCGAAACCAAACCAATAGACTTGAAGTAATGCTCCGCCATAAAGTCAAAATTCATAGAAGTAGTAGGCTCCAGGGCAGGATTACCAATCACCAACTCGTTGTCATCAGAGTTGATCTGACGGAAAGGTACCAAGTCAAAGAAGTTTGGACGGGCAATGGTATTAGTCCAGGCTGCTCTCAAAATAGTATTTGCACTCATGTTGTACTTCAAGTGCAAAGCAGGCATCAAGTTGGTGTAGTTTTTAGAATCATTCACCTCACGCACATCAGCCAAAGAAGAAGCCGTTTCTACGTCAATCTCAAAACCTTTGCTCGTTAAGTCAGTATTTTCTACTCTCAATCCAGCAATGAAAGAAAACTTCTCACCAATGTTTTGAGTGTACATCAAATAACCTGCAGTAATATTCTCGGTAGATTCGTAGTTACCAGGCACATACTCATCCAATTTATCATCTCGGGTAAAACGGGTTCTATCTTCCAGGTTCAAACCACCCAAGAACTCATGCGAAGCATAGAAACCAGCCTGGTACTGAGAACCAGCCAAGAAATCACGTGTATAGTCTCTTGCAGGAACAAGGCCTAAATTATCAAGGCTTCCATCGTTGGCCTCAAATTCATCAAAACTATTATTTCTAAACTTTTCTTTGTTACGAATACGAGCGCCAAACTTCAAAGTACTCTTGTTGGCACCTGTCAATAATGGAATTTCCAAGTCAATTCTGGCCGCAATATCGTTTTGGTAAGTAAACTGATTTTCTTCTTGTAATTCGTCAAAAGCATAACTGCTTAAAGCTACATCAGAGGCATTGATTGGTGCTACAAAAGGAAACTTAGGATCAGTTACATTTACGTTTACTGGAATATCTTCTACTTCGTAGCGAATGTAGCGCTCACGAGGACGTTGCTCCGAAGCACGAGAATAAGACGCATCCCAAGTCAATTTGATTTTGCTACCAAACAAGTGTTTACCAGATACCATTAAACTTGCCTGACGCTGATCTTCCAAACGACGATTTTGCACACGGTCATTATCAATTCCACCCTTGGTTTGGCGACGAAAACGAGCGGTATAAGCACCAGTCAAGAAACCATTTGCATCCAATGCTGGATCAAGCGCAATGTCGGTACGGAAACGATTTTCCCAGTCATCTCTCCAGTTATAAATTCCCTTGAAGAAAATCGTATGGTTTTCGGCCAATTTGTAATCCAAAGCTAAAGAAGTACTACGACGAATACGCTGTACATTATAAGTTCTTTGCTGAACTTCGGCCAGGTATACTTGGTTTTGATCAGTCAAATCCCACTCTGCTTCGATGTTATCTGAGCCAAAGTTGTGGTTGTTGTAAGACGCACTCAAGATTACGCCTAACTTATTGTTTAAGAAACGATTGCCTACGATTAAAGAACCTGTCCATATAGGTCTAACAGAGAGAAAATTATACCCACTAGCCAAAGTACCCGAAACACGCAAACCATTGGGGGCAGCACGGGTCACCAGGTTTACTGAACCACCAATAGCATCACCATCCATATCAGGCGTTACGGCTTTGTTTACCTCAATCGTTTGAATCATATCTGCAGGAATCAAGTCCATTTGCACTCGGCGGTTGTCGCCTTCTGCCGATGGAATACGCACCCCATTCAACATTACCGAGTTTAGCTGTGGGGCCAAGCCACGAATAATGATATCACGCGCTTCTCCCTGGTCGTTTTGCATCGTGATTCCAGGAATACGCTTCATAGCATCTCCAATATTGGCATCTGGAAAGCGTCCAATCTGATCTGCCGCTACAATATTGGTAATGTTGTAATTGGTACGTTGTTGATTCAAAGCCTTTGCTTGCCCCTTCAGGCGATCTCCCAATACTACCACCTCCTGTCCTGTTACTACTCCTGCTTTCATGACTACATTGCCAAGGGCCACGGTTTGTCCAGCCACTACAGTTACGCTTTTGGTAACTGCTTCGTAACCAATGTATGAAATGACCAAGGTGTGATTTCCGGCAGGTACATTTATCAGTTTAAAATCTCCTTCGTTGTTGGTAGCGGTACCCATCATCAACGATTGGATATAAACACTCGCTCCAGGAAGCGATAGATTATCGTCATCGGTAATTTTGCCACTGATAACCCCCGTTTGGGCCCAGGCAGTGCTACTCATGAGCAGCGTGGTTAGTAAAAAAGTAATTTGTAAAAGTAGCTTTTTCATTTCATTAAAGGTTTTCCAAAAAGTGAAAGTGATAAAATGTTTGTGTTCGGTTTTTGTCTGACACCTGGTCAAACTTTACACTGCGAATTTGGGCTTTATTACAAGGGAAAAGCAACTTTTGAGGGTTAGCAAAAAGGCAACAATGTTAAAATGTAACGTAAACAAAAAGGCAACAATAACAATATCTTAATATTATAAATCGCTTATTTTCAAAGGGTTAAAAATTACAAAAAAGCACAACATGACCCTGCTTTATAAAATTGTTGCGTATACAAAGCCAGGCTTTTTTGTCTTGTTTTAATGGTGTTAAATATTAACATTTATCGGCTTGCTGCCTTTTTGTATATGGCGAAAATATATTTTAGGAGGGCTATAAAGTAGGTGAATGAATAGATAATAAGCCAATGAATAATTTTGAGGGTATTCATCACTTAGTAAAACTGCATCAATAACCTAATTCATTTGACTAATCTCTTGAAGCTATACTTCCTCAAAAAATAGTTCCGTAGCTTTGGCTACGCAAAGATTTTTTTAACTCGTCTAACAACAAGATATTGCACCAAATTTGGATTACTTTATTTCTTCTGTTTTACTTAATATTTCAGGCTTTCATTAAATTTGAACTAGTGTATTACTAACATGTTACCACAATACTTTTATGGATTTAGAGACTAAAACACAAGAACTGCTAATCAAACTTACTAATCCTGTGACTGACCAAGAGGCAGTAATGGAACAAGCGAGGGATTTTTACCAAACAATTTTTGAAATAGAGGATGCCAAGCAAGTAAAAACAGCCCTGCAAACACTCACCTCAGCATTCAGTGTGAGCAATCTTTTTGGTGGTGCTCTGGCTGCCAACCTGTGTGGAGGCTTGGTAGAAAACGGCTTTCCTCCTTCTTATATCAGTGAAGAGTTTGCCGCCTTTTTCAAGAATTTACTCCAAAGGGCCTCTACAGTAATTGATGCTTTTGAGGCAAGTTATCAAGAACCCAACTACGAAGAACTAGGTGAGGACGAAGAGCCAGAAGATAAAATAGAGGTGTTTGAACGTTTCCTGGAAGAAATTACTGATGAAATGCCTGAAGCAGTACAAGCCTTTCAGGCCATTGATCATTATTATTCCTGCGGAATCGCCTTATTTTCGGCCAACCCAACCGAATTCCAGCAGGGCAAAACTGCCATTGGTCAGCAGGTAGGCAAATTTGCGGAATATACTTCTGGTGGCTATTGGTTTTCTAAGTTATTTCAGACACTATTCCAAGAACCGATCCTGGTCATTGAATTAAATGCGCGCAAAGGATTTATTGGTAAAATGAGTGGTATTGCCGAAAACTTCCAGCTTCAAATATTATTAATGACCCTCCCTCAGATTAACCAGCAGGTGGCAGTATCTCCTCTGCACCAAGCAGTTGTCAAAGGGGTTGGAGAGCAAAATGCAGGGGAAGCAATCACGGGTTTGTGGAATATGTATGACTGGACTTATGTGCACCAAACGGGTGAAAATAGTACCAATCATTGGATCTGGGGTGAAGGGGTTCCAGCTGATATTCCTGTTTTTAATAATGAATATCGTGTCATTATTCTGGACACACCTTCTTATAGTCGTGGGTTTCCAGTACAGCGCATGTTTCAAAACCTCAAAGCAGATATCACAATAGAGAAAGAATTGGATGCCAGCGAGGTAGAACAATGGCTAGCTATGATGAGTTCAGCAGTCAATGATTAGTGGTTAACTTTTATTGCTTCGTTGTTTCGCCTTTGGCTGATTGTTTTATTGTTGCATTGTTCTATTGTTAAATGGTTCCGCGATGCATCGCAAAACTATAGACAATGGACTGAATGCTATGGACTAAATTCCGCTTCGCGTAATTTTTCACTCAACCCTGTTTCACGCCAATTTTTCATTGTACGTTTTACATTTTTAATTCAAAAAAAGTTTTTCACTTAAGCAACTAGCCAATATGTGCTACAAAATTATTCAGCTTGATCTCTTTGGGGAGTTGGAGTTTTTTGCGTAAACGATAACGAGCAATACGGAGGCTATCTTGTGAAATGCCCATAATGGCCGCAATGTCTTTGGAATTTAATTTAAGCTTAAGCAACGCACACAGGCGAGTTTCGGCTGGGGTCAAATCAGGGTGCTTTTCCTGAAGCTGAGTAAAAAAAGCTTGATGTACTTCTTCAAACACTTTCTTGAAATCGTCCCAGTCTTTGTCCATACTAAAACTGTAGTTGATCATATTGATCGCTTGCTGTATTTGTTTGTTCGCATCCTTCTTATCCTGGCGTTTGATGTCTCGCAAACGATCTTTGAGTCCTTCCAGCATTTTGTTCTTCTGGATGATGTGCAAAGCATGAGTAGTCAATTCCTTAGATTTTGCCTCTAGCTCGGCTTGAAGATTTTGTTCCTTAAGTTGCTTGTTTTCCAGTTCGGTTTTCAGCTTTTGCTCATTTAGCTGAGTATTTTCCAGCTCAGTTTGTACCAAGGCTTGTTGCGCTTCATAAATCCGTTTATTTTGCTCGATAATTTCTCTATTACTTTTGATTCTCAGGCGTTGACGGCTAAAAATCACCCATCCAATCACTAGTAGCATCAAGGCTCCGCCTGCAAACAAATAGCGAAAAATTAAGGCAATTTTTTGATCCTTTTCCAATACTGCAATTTGCTTTTCCTTTTGGCTGGTTTCATACAAAGTTTGCATTCGGGCTATTTGTCGAGCGCTTTCTTCATCATAAATCTCAGAATAAAGCAAATAAGATTGCTCAAGTAATTCGTGGGCTTTTTGATAATCTTTCAGCAAAACATAGGTTTTGGCCAAATCCCGTAAAGCACTACGTACTTGGTATTTTTGATTCAACTGCTTAGCCAAATCACAAGCCTGCCGGGTATGTGTGAGCGCTTGTTGATATTCTCCCTGTTTGCGATAAATATCCCCTAAATCATTCAAGTTCACGATCATTTCCAGTTGGTTATTCAGCGCCTTATTTACTTGATAAGCCTTATCGAAGTATTCAAATGCCTTTTCATAATTTTCCTGATCTTCATAAATGCTTCCCAGGTTGTCATAAATTTTCGAGAGCCCAGTTTTATCATCTAGGGCCTCATAAATTTTAAGTGCATTTCGTTGATAAGTAAGCGCCTGTGCATAGTCTGACTTTTTTTCATAAATGTGGCCTATATAGCCCAAAGCTTCCGCTTCTCCCCTTTTATTTTGAAGCTTTTGGTACAGGTTCAGCGCTTGTTGATGAGCTTTGAGCGAAGACGAGATCTGGCTCGAGTAATAATACACCTGCCCCAAAGCATTATGTACCTGGGCTTGTCCTACACCATTTTTTGCTTGTTGATATAGCTCCAGTGCTGCGAGGTATTGGTTAATGGCTTGGTTGAAATTGCTATGGCTGTAGTACACCTGCCCCAAATAATACAATCCCAATGCTTGTCCAGGTTTATCTTTGAGTTTTTTGGCCAACTGCAAAGCCTCTTGTGCATAGCGAAGGCTTGTATCAGGCTGGGTTTTTAGATACCATTGGGCCAACTGATTCAAGCGTTTTACTCGAAGCGTATCTTCTTTTTTGGCTACCTGTAGCTGAAGCAGCAAAACTTCTTTGGAAGGAATTTGGCCTACCACCAATGCAGGTAACACCAGCCATATAATTAGTATTATTGCTGGCAAAAATGTAAGGTGATGACGTCTTATCACAGACATTTGGAGCAACTTTTAAGGTAAACTATTCTATAAAGTTGCAAAGGCGCTTGGGGAATCGGCGATTTTTGAAGGTTATTAAATTATTAAGTTGGTGAAGTTACTGCCTCTAAACTGCAATAAAAGGAAATATTTTTTTGGCAAAACATCCACTAGTTTGCTTACAAATAAAATATACATTCTTTTACCATTATATTATAACATATGTCAACTTACAATGCAGTTTTAAAATCAACCATCAGCAATGCACAAGAAAATTGCACAATTACTATTACAAAATGTGGCAATGTACAAAACAACCCTGGAACAAACATCCAATGGAATGGTGGTCCAGCAGTAAAACAATTTATTGACATCCCTTACCAACTAGATTACAATAAGTCGGTACTTGTGGAAACTGAATATGACTGGATAGGTAGAGCTGCCGAATCTGCTAACCAGCCAGTGTCAAACCTGGAATTAAAAATTGAGTGTACCACCCCAAAAGGCAAAAAAGTAAGCGGTACCTGTGCCATAGGTGCCAGCTGTACTCCTTCAGGTTTTATCGAGAGACCAGACTACTTAATCGCTTCTGTGATTCAACAAGGGCAAGACACTCAGTCTGTAAATGTAGACGTACCCGATGGAGTGGTGTACATTGATGGACCTTTATTCAAGTTTCATGACCTGACTTTTAGTGGAAACCAAAACAATACTGGCATTGAAATCTGGAATTTATCAGTAGAATTTTGGACCTCTGTCTTTAAAATGGCTTTGTTCGAAGAGTAAAAATACCGTAATGATCAAAGGCTAGTTGAAGGTTCACTTTTACTAGCCTTTTTATTTGTAAATTAAGAGATAACCCTATAATCAGATTTCAAGTCGTTTTCTACCAAGTATATAAGACTCCTTGAAGTTTCTCCTCTGTTTATTAAGTTGTTAAGCAAGATTTTTTTGCGTTACAGATTACCCAATCTAAAAAAAGTAGTGAGATATATCTATAATCTTATCAATTTTTTCCACTTCTGAAAGTGGTAAAGGGTTATCACGCACATCTAATAAATCTAAAGTGTAAATATCTCCTAAACACTCAGGGAGAGTAGTTAATTGGTTATCTCCAACCCGTAAAGAATCTAATTTTTTAAATACTGATAACCAAGTAGGTAAAGTAGATAATTGATTATTGCCCAAGTCTAATATTTCCAACTGCAACAAATTTCTCAAACTATCAGGCAAAGCAACAAGTCGATTACCACTTAAATATAATTCCTGCAGGCTTTCTAAATCTCCTAACCAGTCAGGAAGCTCTATAAGCTCATTTACATACACACTTAAAATCTCCAGGCGAGTTAAATTACGCAAGCCCTCAGGAAAAAAAGTTAACAGGTTATAATTTAAGTATAGCCTTTTTAAATGCTTCAAATCACCAAGGCTTGAAGGTAATGAAGCAATACTATTTTCGCTCAGATTTAATACCCGCAGTTGTTTTAAATCACCGATCCAATCTGGAATTTCCATCAGTAAATTATTACGTAAACTCAACTCACTCAACTTGATTAAGCAAGTAAGAGACGCAGGAAGCTCATCTATTTGATTCCAGGCTAAATATAATTTCTCTAAGTTTTTCAAATTACCAATACTTTCAGGTAATGCGTGTAAACCGTTATCACCTAAATCCAGCTCTCTCAAATTCGTTAATTCACCAATGGTTTCAGGAACTGAAGTCAATTGGTTATCAAATAAAGATAATTTCCGTAGATTTTTTAATTGGTTTATACAATTAGGTATAGCAGTCAAATTCCGATTTGATGCATTAATTTCAGGCTGGTTCAATGCTATAATATGAGCTGCTTTTAATATTCCTCCAACAACCTCACCAATCAAACATTCATGTAGTTCTTGATAATTCATCAACAACTCGCTTAGATCAGTCTCGGGCACCCCTTTAGCCATTTCTAATGCCAATAATACATTGGCTTCATCCGACGAACTCAAAAGTTGGGACAATTGGCCTTGATAATCCATAAGCTAAAATATAACCCTACAATCAGGTAGCCACGATTTCACCTGCTCTATTGCTGCCTCAGGCAGTGAGTTATCTTGCAAGTCCAAAAATTTTAAACCTTGCAAGCGGGCTATGCTTTCAGGTAATGAGGTCAGTCGATTCTTAGACAAGAACAAAAACTCTAAACCTATAAGCGAACCGATACTTGTAGGTAGTTGTCCCAATTGGTTATTGCTCAAATGCAATCTTTTTAGATTTTTTAGTTTACCCAAACTATCAGGCAAGTTGCGTATACGATTGGCTCCCAAATTCAATTCCTCCAGGCTTTCCAAAGCTCCTAACCAGTTTGGGACAGTCTTAATTCCATTTGCTTGAAAATATAAGCCCTTCAAACGAGACAGGTATTGCAAACAATCTGGAACAAAAGAGAATAAATTGGCTTTCAAATATAGTTCTTCAAGGTATTGCAGGTTACCCAAACTCTGAGGCAATGCCCTCAAATCGTTTTCGGCCAAATTAAGCATATACAACTCCTTAAAGTTACCAATCCATTCAGGAAGCACTTTCAGTGAATTTGCACTCAATCCCAGGTCTCTCAAACCTATGAGGCCAGCCATACACTCTGGAAGTACCTCGAGGCGATTCCAGGCCAAATATAATCTTTGCAAACCTGATAAATTACTTAGGCTTTGAGGAAACGATGCAATCTCATTATCTACCAGATTTAGCTCTTTTAAACTCTCCAATCGACCTATACTCTCGGGAAGAGTAGTTAATTCGTTCTCCAATAAAGAGAGTTTTTGCAAATTTTGTAATTGGCCTATGGCTTCAGGCAATACTTTCACAGATTGTCGGGCAGCATCTATATGGGTTTGGTTGAGTGCTACAATTTGAGACAGCGTCAAAGTAGCTTCATCTTCCAGTTCACCCATGAGACATTGATACAACTCTCGATAACTACTCAAAATTTGTGGTAAATCAATGTCAGACAAGCCTTTAGCCATCTCGAGTGCTAGAGCCACATTAGCCTCAATCGGGGAATACAACAGTTGTAAGAATTTCTCTTTTTGATTCATAAAGGCTAAAACAGAGGCGCATGAATCAATCCACCGTCGTTCAGAATGGTAGCCCCTGTACAATAAGAAGCTGCATCTGAAGCCAGAAACACTGCTAGTCCAGCCATTTCTTCGGGAGTCGCAATGCGTTTGAGGGCCGTATTTCGGGAAATTTTATCGCGCATTTGCTCGTTTTGCACCAAAGCTGCGCTCAATTTAGTATCTACAAACCCAGGACATATCACATTTACCCGAATGTTGTCTACACCCCATTCGGCTGCTTGATTATTCCCCAACATGATCAAAGCTGCTTTACTAATATTGTAAGCACCCATCATATGCGAGGCATGAAGCCCTTCGATGGAACTAATATGAATGATGCTCCCTCCTCCTTGCTTTTTCATGTGAGGATAAACCAAATTGCTCAACTCCATGGCTGCATTGAGGTTTACATCCATCGTTTTTTGGTAAGCCTCCATATTCATTTTGGCTATAGGCCCAAAGTAAGGATTGGTGCCCGCATTGTTTACCAAAATATCTACTCGGCCAAATTTTTCCAGGGTTTGATTGACCAGCTTTTCCCGATCTTCGGCTCTGGCCACGTGACATTCTACCCCTATAGCCTTAAATCCTTCTTTTTTAAAAGTGGCCGCTACTTCGTCTACTGCGGCTTGCTTACGACTACTCACTACTACCGTGGCTCCAAACTCGGCCATTCCTTGGGCCATGGCTTTTCCAATACCTTTAGAAGCACCAGTGATGATGGCTACTTTTCCGGTGAGATCAAATTTTGACTTTATCATGTGTAATCAATTGTAAATGATGGTTAATTATTTTGTTTTAGTCTTCCATCAAGG
This sequence comes from marine bacterium AO1-C, assembly GCA_001890965.1. GTDB lineage: Bacteria > Bacteroidota > Bacteroidia > Cytophagales > Microscillaceae > Microscilla. Next base: position 364,096 of record MLAY01000001.1, read on the forward strand.
CCAAACTTAACATATGTCAAGTACATATTAAGGTTTTGCTTCGACCTTTGCAACAAATCAAGTAACGAGACTCTATGAAAATTATAAGATGCTTTTTTATAATCGTTTTGGGTGTTGGCTTTTGGCAGGTAGGTCAAGCTCAAGAGGCCGTCTTGCGTTCTACCTTCAACCTAAGAGCTACTATTTTAGTAGTGCCTTTAATACCTTTGCTTACCTTCGAAACCCGCACCATTGGTAACCTTACTATACAGTTAGAGAGCAATTTCAGTGATACGCATGGTATAAATTTCAAATGGTATCCTCGCCAACGAATGCAAGGAGTTTATTTATTTACAGGGATGGCTTGGGTAAAAAGCACCCAGCTACGCGAGGATCAGCAATTTACTTTGCTTCCATATGCTGGTGGTGGTTTTGCCTTGCGTTTTGGCCATCAAAAAATATGGATATGGGATACTCGCCTAGGTATAGGCCCTACCCTTAATGCAGATAGAAACTTAATACTCCCCATCATCAAAAGTGGCGTTGGTAGCATCTTTTAAATCCCAAGAAAATGATTAGTTTAAAAATCGTATACTTAGCCAATATATTGGTAGCAGGCTGGATATCCATTACCAGTTTGTTTGCGCCCAAGGCAGCCCAAATTACTATTTTCACCAATGGATTTGTGTATTCAGAAGCTTTTCGATTGGTAGGAGCTTTATGGGGAGCCATCTTTGTTTTATCAATATTAGGCTTATTTTTTCCAACAAACATGAGCCTGATCCTACTATTTCAGCTCATTTATAAATCTTCATGGCTCTTGTTTGCAGCATTGCCTGCTATGTTAAACAATGAGCCTTATCCTAAGGCAATGGCTACTTTTTTTGTGGTGTGGGTATTAGTGTTGCCTTTTGTTATTCCCTGGAAAACACTGTTTGCTTATTGAAGCAGATTGTTAGCTTTCTTTCTTATTTTACAAATAAACCGAGCCTTCCCGAAACATTACTCCTTTATAAGGGCAGGCATCATCGCCACAATCGTGCTTGGAGTAAATACCAAAACTTCGGTGCTTGATGCGTTTTTCCTTGAGAATTTTTTCCTGATTGCGACGAATGTCTTGCCAAATCTGCCGTTCATCGGCCACTGTCAGGGCATCTTCTTCGCCCAATACCAAATGCTTATAATAAGTATGGGGATCTTTGATTTGTAAAAAATTGTATGGCTTATGAAAAAACTCATGCGCAAAATCTCTCAATTCCAGTTTTTGATCCAAGGTAAGTTTTTCATTTTCTAAGATACCCCGATACAAACCCAAAACGTTGAAATTGGTATATTTTTTACGATCAATAATTATTTCCTTGATCTCCTTGTAAGAAAGTTGATTGAATTGCTTTTTGATTTTCATAATTGGTAGGTTGACTATGTCTTTTAATCTCTACCAGCCTATACGATAGTTTGCTTGGATAAACTTAACAAAACTAAAAAATTTTATAAGATGAGTTAGTCCCTTAAAATATAACCTGCTGCGTTTTTATGACCTCCACCACCATAAGTGCGCGCCACTGCCGATACATCAAATTGACCAATGGAGCGTAAACTATAGCGGGTTTTGTCACTGGCATCGAAGTATACTGCCGAAAAAGGGCTCTCAGGATGTAGTTCACACAAACGATTCCCAATTTCGCTTTGCAAAACACCACTATTTACTGTAGGTACCATATGTCCACCTATCTTGGTCATTCGCATATTTTTACAAAGCTTATTTACTGTCAGGTTTTGATAACGCAAAATGGCTTCTCCCTCAGTAATGAGTTTATCGAGGTTAAATTTATCCCATATTTCAAAATCCATGTCGTAAGAACGCAGCGAAGCTATTACCTTTTTAGTGTCCTTCAGGTCAAAACGCCACAAGTCTTTGTCTTGAATGTGCAAAATCAAAGGGGGGATTTCTTCGTTGGGATGAAAATATTCCCAGGCCAACACTGCTCCGCTCTTTTCCATATCAAAAGTAATAGACAAATTGGGCGCATCAGATGGTTCTATTCCTCGCAAATCCTCTTCGGCTGTTTTGTGATGGTCCAGCACTATTACCTCATGCATTTGACTGGCTAAATCGAGCAACTCCTGACGCGGATAACTAAAGTCTACAATGTATACCTGTGACTTGTTTTTGAGTTTGGGCATCGGATTATCATACTTTACGGGTAGGTATATTGCCTGACTGCCGTGAATCTTCCAGGCCGCATAAGCAGCACCAAAACCATCGGTACAGTGGGCATGGTAAAGTACATAAGTTTTCATAGAGAGGTGTCTTTACTTTGAAAATACGTAAACTCTAAACATAGCAAAAAAACGTGTCTCTTCAAAGAATCGAAGTTCTCGTCTAGCAGCTATTTCAAAAATGAGACGTAATAAAATAGTGCTTTAACAGACACATATTTGCAGGAATGCTTATTTTTGAAAAATGGATAAATAAGTCTGGGCATTGTTTGACTACTTTTTAATGCTATTTGAAGAAGTGCAAACCTGCACCAATCATATTTACAAACTTGGATTATTAATTATTTAGAAGAATATGAAAAAAAATGCGTACTGGTGGGCATTGATGCTTACCTTTTTAACCTCTCTGGGAACTTTACAAGCCCAAAATAACCTAAATACTTTCCTCCCTACGTTTGATTGGCAGGGAAACCCTTACCGCTCTGCTTCGGGCGCTCCTGGCGAACAATACTGGCAAAATCGCGCTGATTATGAACTAGCTGTTACGCTCAATGATCAGTCCCACCTACTCAAAGGACACATTGCTATTACCTATACCAACAACAGCCCTCAAGCTTTGGAATTCTTATGGTTACAGCTCGGCCAAAACCGATTCAAACAAGATTCTCGGGGTGCAGTCAATGTATCTACCAGCGGAGGACGCTACACTGGCGACTTTGATGGAGGGTATAAAATATCGAATGTAAAAGTAAAATTCGGTAAAAAAGGCTATGATGCTAAATACATCATTAGTGATACTCGTATGCAAGTACAGCTTAACGAAGGGTTGTCTGCTAAAGGAGGAAAAGTAGTAGTGGAGATGGACTTTGAATTTAAAGTACCACAATATGGTATGGATCGCTGTGGAAGATTGAAAGTAAAAGAGGGTTGGATTTATAGCATTGCTCAGTGGTACCCTCGCATGTGTGTATACGACGATATCAAGGGCTGGAATACTGCTCCTTACTTAGGGGCTGGCGAGTTTTATTGCGAGTATGGCAATTTCGATTTCAAAGTAACTGTACCCTATAACCACATTGTGGTAGCATCGGGTAAGCTTCAAAACCCCAAAGAAGTACTTACCAGCGAACAAATCAAGCGTTTTGCCAAAGCCGAAAAAAGCGATAAAACAGTAATGATTATTGAGCAAGACGAAGTAGGCAAAACTAAAAAAACACGCCCTAAGCAAAGCGGCAACTTGACCTGGCACTTTAAGATGGAAAATAGCCGGGATGTAGCTTGGGGATCTTCTAAAGCTTTTATTTGGGATGCATCACGCATCAATTTACCCAGTGGCAAAAAAGCGATGGCACAATCGGTGTATCCAGCAGAGGTAGCTAGCAAAAATGCCTGGGGACGCTCTACCGAATATACTAAAGCTTCTATCGAATATTACTCTAAAAAATGGTTTGAATATCCTTACCCAGTGGCAGTAAATGTGGCCAGTAATGTAGGTGGTATGGAATACCCTGGCCTTTCGTTTTGTGGCTGGCGCTCGACAGGTGGTAGCCTTTGGGGAGTAACCGACCACGAATTTGGACATAACTGGTTCCCTATGATTGTAGGGAGTAACGAACGCTTATACCCCTGGATGGACGAAGGTTTCAACCAATTCATCAATCATTACAGCACCTTAGCATTTAACAAAGGTGAATACAAAAGAACAGTCTTTTTGGGCTCGCCCTTCTTGTCAGGTATGTTAAAATCATCTCGTGCCGAAAGCATTCATACTTACCCCGATATTGTGAGAAGTTCTCAAAGCCTGGGAATGACTGCTTACTTCAAACCTGCCATAGGGCTGTATATGCTGAGGGAGGTAATTTTGGGGCCAGAGCGCTTCGATTATGCTTTCCGCACTTATATCAAACGTTGGGCTTATAAACATCCTACCCCTATTGACTTTTTCAATACTATGGAAAATGCTGGAGGAGAAGAATTGGATTGGTTTTGGAAAAAGTGGTTTTACACTACCGAAACCATCGATCAAGGAGTAACCGGGGTACGTTATGTAGGCAACAAACCCGAAAAAGGTTCTATTATCAATCTGGAAAATAAAGGTGGGGTATTAATGCCTGTAATTCTGGAAATAGAAGAAGAAAACGGCACTAAAAAAACAGTTAAACTATCAGTAGAAATCTGGTTTAAAGGGAATAAATTTAATTATGTGCACAACAGCAAAAGTAAAATCAAAAAGGTACGTATAGACCCTAAAAACCTGGTATCAGACGTAAATAAGGCCAATAATACCTGGGCTGCTAAGGAGTAAGATAATTCTGTTATTAATCATACAAAACCCCTGTTTTCAAAATGCTTTGAGAACAGGGGTTTTCTTCCTTTAATCAAGTACAAACAAACTTTTGACAAACTCTTTGTATACATGTCCCCAAGGTATTATGATCAAATTCAGGCTTATTCCTGCCACGCAAATCCAAAAAAACTCTTGAATGCCTACACTGATAGCCCCTGACGCTTTGGCTGGCAAATAAGTTCCTAAAATCCACGCTGATTTATAGAGTAGTTGAAGTAACAGTATGGGCAACATTTTTAGAGGAAACCTTACGCCTATTAAATTGAGTAGGGAGAAACCAGCCCAGAAACTAATGGCGACTCCATTGAGCACCCCCATTTGTTCTTTGGGAAACAAAATAATTGTCCAGTTATCTAGTGCAAGGCTTATAAAATTTAAAAAGAATAAACCTCTCATGAGGTAAAGCCGCCATTTTGGAAGTTCCTTGATTGGCAGTAAGTCTGTTGATTGTAAAATCATTTGTATCGCAGTTTTTGTGAGACATGCGAATTTGATTTTAATTTCCTGGATTAGACTTCACATATGTGAGAAAATCATTTTATAGCAATTCTTGGCGAATTCGGCTCAAACTCCCTGGATTTATCCCCAGGAAGGACGCAATATATGCCACAGGAACATTTCTGATAATCGAAGGGGTATCTTGCATCATTTTCAGGTAGCGTTGCTTGGCGGTCAAAGTTTTCAGATCAATCACGCGTTGCCTATTAGCCTCTAAATTATACTGCAGTATCTTCTCAACATATTCTTGCGATCTGGCCCCATTCCTGGCTATTATTTCATTATCTTGTCTATTGATGCGAAGCAGTTTGCAATCTGTAATACAATGTAGGTTTTCGTTTGATACAGTTTTTTGAATGAAACTATTATAAGAGGTAAAAAACCTTGGTCCACTATTTAAATCAGTCGTAACTTCTTTTCCATCGCTATCATGGTAAAAGTTACGCATGTGTCCAGAAACAATAAAATTATGGTATCTATGTATGGTGCCCTCAGATTCTAATAAGGCATTCTTTTTAACAAATATAGGTTTAAAAAACCGACAACACTGCTCCTGGTCGCTCTTGGGGATGTCTACCAATAATCTAATAAAGTCAAATAACGCCTGAAACATTTGAGAAACCTCTTCTGGCTCCTGAATCACTTGATAGTTTTTATGTAGATTATTCTTAAAATTCATCTTTGTTTTTGATTATTCAATAGACACTTTCTAACGTCCTCTATCTCGCCATCTCTTTGACTCCCTAAATCAAAGGTTTAAAACCTTATTGGACATTAGATTACTACACTGTCAAGTAAGTTTTTTTTACATTCAACACTCAAGTCTTTGGTCTTAGTGCAGCGAGACCAAAGAAGGCATTGCTAGGTCTCGCTGCACTAAGACCAAGCAAAATGTGGGCATTTGAAAAATTTTGGGGTAGTCATAGAAATATAAATAAACTTAGTTTACAAAGCATTACTTAGTCTGTATTATAACAACTAATATATTTTATCTTATTTAGAAAATAAATCTAACGCTTTTTGAATAGCAAGATCGCTTTTTCCCTGACTATAAATTGCCTCAAAAAAGTCCATAACATTTGTGGGGTATTTAATCAAGGATTTGGGTGGAATACCCTGACTTTCAAAGTTTTGACGAGTGTTAGATCGGTATATTTCATTGGACAAACCAAACCTCCAACCATTGGGCAATTGTTTTTGAAGTACATCTGAAAAAACTCCCATAGTAGGCGAACCAATACGTAGTACATTGGGCAAAGCCAACGAACTTAACACCAATGTTTCTGCAGAACTAGCAGTTTGACGGCTGGTTAAAATGGCTATCTTTCCTTGGTATGTCTTTGGCGCTGGTTGAATAGCAATGACTTGTTCAAATAAAAAATTGTTTTTATCCCAAACATGCTTCGAGAAGACTGCCGTTTTTTGTTGTACAAAACGAGATAAAATATCCAATGCTACTTTATCTGTGCCTCCATTGTTAAACCTCACATCTAAAATAATAGCAGAAGTAGAAGAGAGTTCTCGAACAATAGAATCTATCATTACATTCGCTCCTCGTATTTCATCCCTAAAATATTGACCTATCGTTTTCCCTCTTTTCAAACTTGTAACGATTTGCCCCCAGTGCCTATCCCAATACTGAGCAGTAGAAAGAGAATCAGGAATGCTCACGTCTAATGAAAACCCGTTCATTGCATTTATTTGGATATAGCCAACTCTTTGATTCAGCTTACCCCACATTAGCAAATCTTTATGAAAATGCCTGAAGGTCGACTGTGGAAACATTTTGGTTACTTGTTGTTGAGCGAGATATCGGGCAGTGGGGTAATTATATTTATAGCGTTTGCGTTTACCCTTGTTTGATAGAGAAGCGGTTGATTTAGCATAAGCAATTTCTAAATCTTTAGGAACTTGTAAACTAATATGAGCGTCTTTGATGGCATCTAAAATATCCCGAAAATAAGTATACAACTGCAGTTTGGTTGTTTTCTTTGAGATCAAAGGACGATATTTTTTGTATAGCTTATCCCAATCTACCTTCCTTAAACGGGCATAGGCATAATTCTCTTTGAATGTATGCCACAAAACATCAAAATTCAAAATAGGATCATTGGAAAATTTGATAGGTTTTTGACATATGCCAAGCGGGGTTTTCAAGCGCTTGAATTTATAGGAAGTAATACCATACTTAAGAATCATTTCCTTGCTGGATATTTTTTTTACATCATATAAATCTAACAATGATTTTAGTGATCCAATCCAGTTATTCAGTACAGGCGAGGCAGATTGTTGGCAAGAAATGTTTGTTATATCATAAAACTTGTAAACTGAATCCCTAATCTCTAAATAGATTCCATAACCTTCTTGCAACCAATACCCTTCAAGCTTTTTTTGAATTTGGTCAGGTTGGGCAAATGCTATTCTTGAAAGAATGCAAAGGGCAATAAGCAATGTATATTTCATTGGAATAGGATAAGTGTAAAATGAAGGTATGAATAGATGGAAGGTCATTTGTAATACCTTCCATCTAGCCATTCATTGATATAGATTAATCCCTAAAATTAAAATTGATAATAGGCATCAAACGTAGCAATAATGGATTTTCTTTCACATAATTCAGCAAACCAATTTGTACACCTTTCAGCTTACGGGCATAGTTGAAAACGCCTATAGTTACCCCTTTTTGCTCACCTTTGATGTGGTTGAAAGCACTAATGGCTAATCCGCGCATGGTACCATTGTCTACTACTCTTAAATAAGCAGGTGCTAGGTGTACTCCAGTCAAGTGCTTACCTCCAATAACTGCTGAGGCAGACAATCCTGATACTTTTCGGGCACCAATGGCTATTCCAGCCACGTTGATCCCCATGACGCGATCACCGGCAGCTACTGAAATCCCTCCGATATTTATTCCCGACAAATTATCTCCAGCAGCTACCGCAATACCTGCCATATTAATCCCCGTCACATTTCCCCCAGAAGCCACCGCAATAGCCGATGCCGAAATACCTGTAATGCTTTTGCCTGCTGCTACTGCCAGTCCTCCAATGGTGATTCCTTTGATACTGCCTCCTGAACCTACTGCTAAACCTCCTACTGAGATTCCAGAAAGTTTATCTCCTGCACCTATTCCCCCAAAGCTCGCGTTAATTCCTGTTACATTCCTACCTGCACCCAAGCCTAGTCCAGCAACATTGATCCCAAACATATCTTCACCTGCACCAAGGCCAAGGCCAGCAAGGTTAATGCCTCGCAACTTATTACCCGCACCTAAACCTAATCCTCCTACATTGATACCCGTCACATTATTGCCAGCACCCATGCCCAAACCACCAATATTAATTCCCGATAAGTTGCGCCCTGCACCAAGGCCAAGCCCCCCAATATTGATTCCACCTACATTTTTTCCAGCACCAGCGCCTAATGCGCCAAAGTTGATTCCATACATAGACTCCGTAGCACCTACTCCTGCCCCAATGGCAATACCACGGATGTTTCTGGCACCTGTAAGAGGAAGTCCGATAGCAATACCTGTGATTTTGCTTTGAATACCTTCGTCAAAATCATAAGGACTCCACAACGTCACATTGATTCCGTTCACTTTCTCTACATTACGATCTCTGTAATTGAAGCGAATCCCATTAAATTTTTTAGAGTTTCCAAAGCCTATCCCGGTGTGTTTGACGGCCAGATTAAAACCACCACCTGCATCTTGAGCAAAAGAGTAGTTATTAGAAAGGAAAGTAAAAAGGAATAATACGAATAAATATTTCGTAGCAATTAAGCTAACTTTTTTGTCTTGGTTTTTCATGGTTCAAATGGTATTAAATGGTTCTATAGTTTGGAGGGAAGACAACCAAATTCTGGTAAGAGGTTGCACGAACTCTAAAAAAAAGACAAAATAATACCACAAACCTTGTAAAGAGGAAGAATTAAGTGGTTAGGAAAAATAAGAAATTTGAAAGACACTTGTCACTACAAGATCACACTGGCCAAGGTTTGCTCATTTACTGGTTTAGGCAAAAAACCAATCACAAATTCATATTTTTTGATGTGTTCTGACTGAATCTCGGAAGTAACTCCTGAGATAATCACCACTTTGGTACCAGGGTATTTTTGGTAAAACTTCTTAGAATATTCTTCCAAAAAATCATTACCGTTGCCCAAGGGCATGTTCCAATCCATGCTGATTAAATCAGGGAAATCTTGCGCTTGATCACACTCTTCCAGGTACTGTAGGGCAGTAACTCCACTCATTTTGAGTAAAATCTTTTTACACCCGGTAATTTTAGAAAGAAGCTTATAATTGAGGTAGATAAAGGTTTTGTCATCATCCACCACCAAAATATGCTGATACTTTGCCGACATAAAATATTATCGCGTTTTTTTAAAAATATTCAAAAAAGATAACAGGCCTGTAAAATTAAGCGGTAAATATAGTGATAATCAGCTAATAAAAGGGCACCCCCCAAATGTTAATTGCTTAATATTCATAAATCCCCCATGAATAGTCACTTTTCCTTTTAAACACTTGTATTTAATTTCCTAATAGAGTGCTTTAAAACCCATAAAAAACAATCACCCATCATGATAAAACAAAAATTGTATACTTACTTGGCAACAAACAAATTGCTTTTCATCCTCTTAAGCTTCCGATCTTAAACCAGTCATACCCTACTTTTTCCTAAAAGTATAAATCAATGTCAAGTTCTGCTTTCTACGGGCTTGGCATCTCTAATACCTAAAAATCTAGGTGTTGAATCTGTTTAACATTAATCCTTCCGAGAAGTATAAACTTTAAACACACACTTAATTTTACCAGCGAAAAAAGGTATATTGCCTCTCAATACAAGCAGACACCATTGGATAGCACCCATACCTGTATTAAAACACCTGATAAGATAATACCATACCGACACTAAGCACTCATGGATTGTGAAGATAACACCGATTGGAAAACATGTTTTGAAAAAGAACAGAAGCATAGAAGAGATGTCGAGCACCAACTCGAGGCCAAAATAGAGGAATTATACCAAACTCAGTACACACTCAAAAGAAAAATACAAGAGCTTGAGGCGTTGAACCAAAAACTACTACTAGCCGAAAAAGGTGAAAGGAAAAGTGCGCAGGAAAAAGCCTACGCACTGGAAGAGCTCACTGCCTTTACCGAAGCTTTGGAAGACATGGTAGAAGAACGTACCCAAGAAGCTCACTTTCAAAAGTTGAAAATTATACAAAGCCTCAACTATGCCAAACAAATCCAGTTGGCGATCCTATCTTTTGACGAAAAAGTTATTAAAAATCTACCAGAGCATTTCATATTTTTTAAACCCCGTGATATTGTAAGCGGAGACATGTATTGGTTTTCTAACAAGCACCCTGACCTGACCTTTATTGCCGTGGTAGATTGTACCGGACACGGAGTACCTGGTGCTTTTATGTCTCTAATCGCCCATAATTTGCTCAATGAAATCATTAATATTCGCAGGCTATTTTCGGTAGAACAAGCCCTGGAAAAACTCCACAAACTGGTAGTAAGAGTGCTTAAACAAAAAGTCACCAACAACCACGATGGTATGGATGTTTCGCTGGTAATGATTGATAGTTTTATCAAGCGGATAGATTTTGCTGGTGCCAATGCATCCATGGTCATGATTCAAAATCAGGAACAAAAGATTATCAATGGTGAACGAGTAGGTATCGGAGGGATTAAAATCAACCGACAACGTAATTACTCTAAAAAGACATTCTCCTACTCAAAAAAATATCCTACTCATCTGTATTTATTTTCTGATGGCTTTCAGGATCAATTTGGGGGCAAGATCAGAGAAAAATTTCTTCGTCAACGTTTCTACGAACTACTTTTAGAAATACACACCTTACCTATGTCGGCCCAAAGACTCCAACTCGAAAACACTTTGAAGGTTTGGATGAACGGCCAGCCCAACAACGAACAAACGGATGATATTCTGGTGATGGGGCTTCGGTTAATCCCTTAAAAACAAAGCCTACTCCTACTTGTGATACCCCTATTTGAAATTATAAAATATCTGCGTAGCTTTAACTAAACAATCACCAATTTACCAGATGTTTTATGTCTAATGTAATTTCAGTTGCTGATCTCAACAAGGTAGATACCTTTGAAAATATACCTGATGCCCAACTGCAATGGCTTATTGAAAAAGCCGAAGTAGTAGAGCTAAAGGACGGAGATGTCTTTTTTAAAAAAGGCGATCCTATTACAAATACGCACTTTATGCTGGAAGGGAGGCTCTCCTTTAGAGCCGAACAAGCTGGACAGTTTAGAGAAATTGCAATCATCGAGAAAGGAGATATTACAGGTACGCTCCCTTTTTCGCGTACCAAAGGAGCTGGTGGAATGGCTATGGCCACTCAAGACACTACTATTTTATCTCTACACAAGGATTTCTTTCGAGAAATGATTCGTGACCATTACGAACTTACTGAGATACTGGTACATACGATGACCTCTCGGGTACGTGAGTTTGTAAAGAAAAGCGAGCAAAACGATAAAATGATGGCGCTGGGTAAAATATCCGCAGGATTGGCCCACGAACTCAATAACCCTGCCTCAGCGGTGGTAAGAAGTGCTGGCGAACTCAAAGAACAACTCAAACTGCAACCTGATAATTTCAAGAAAGTAATTACCATGAAAATGGACCCTAATCAGGTAGATGCTGTCAACCGAATTTTATTTGCCAATGCATCGGCAGGCCCTCAACAAATGAGTTTGATGGAAAAATCGGAGTTGGAAGACGACATCACCGATTGGTTAGAAGATCGAGGGGTGGAAGATGGTACCGAAATCGCTGAGATTATGGCAGAGTTTGGCTTTAACCTGGATACTCTAGAAGAACTGTATGAATATGTACCTGATCAGTTTTTTCCACCAGTGGCCAATTGGTTCAACAGTGTGCTGTCGACCGAAAAATTAGTAAGCGAAATAGACGAAGCAGCCTCCCGAATTGCCAAACTGGTGAAATCGGTAAAGTCTTACACACACATGGATCAATCTCCTGAAAGACAGTTGGCCGATATTCGTGAAGGTATTCGCAATACTTTTACGATTTTGGGACATAAAATCAAAAAGCAAAAAATTGAGCTTAAGGAAAACTTTCCAGAAGATATACCCCAAATCAAAGTATTCATTAGTGAACTTAACCAGGTGTGGACCAACTTGATGGATAATGCCATAGATGCAATGCCTGATGGTGGTACGCTGGAAATTGCCGCCGACTTTGATAAGGATTACCTTCGGGTTCATATCATTGACAGTGGCACTGGCATCCCCGAAGATATCATTGGAAATATCTTTGATCCATTTTATACCACCAAAGAAATGGGTAAAGGCACTGGAATGGGCTTGGATGTAGTACAGCGCATTGTCAATCAGCACCAGGCCGATATTCAGGTAAGGTCAAAACCAGGAGAGACAAAATTTACCGTTTGTTTTATGAGAAATCTTTAACTGACAAATGTTGGTCGATAGTCCACCGTACACAGTCGACAGTTAAAAACTAAAACAATAAAGTAATATAAATTCACGGCAGGGCGTCGCACTGTGGACTGTCGACCGAAAGCCGTGGACTAGTTAGAAACTATCGGAGATAAGATGAGTAAAAAACCAATCATTTTTGCAGTAGACGACGAACCACAAGTATTGAGCGCACTGCAACGAGACTTGAGAAAACAATACCGCAAAAACTACAAAGTCATGAGTACTACTTCGGTAAAGGAAGCTTTGGAGACTTTGCAGGAACTAAAAAATAAAAATGAAACTGTAGCAATTTTCCTTTCTGACCAACGCATGCCCGAAATGCTAGGTGTAGAATACCTGGAAAAAGCGATGGAGTTTTATCCAAATGCCAAACGAGTATTGGTGACTGCTTACTCAGATATTGAAGCAGCCATCAAAGGGATCAATGATGTACAGCTCGATTATTACATTACCAAACCCTGGGACCCACCTGAAGAAAAGCTATTCCCTGTTATAGACGACTTATTAGGTGCCTGGCAAATGTCTTACAGACCCGACTTTGAAGGTATCAGAATCATTGGTTATCAGTTTTCACCTAAGTCGCACGAAATCAAGGACTTTTTGGCGGGAAATCTGGTTCCTTATCAGTGGCTTGACATTGAGCAAAGTGAAGATGCCCAAAAGCTCATAGAACTCAACAATATTGAACGAAAAGATTTGCCTGCGGTATTCTTTACTGATGGAACATTTTTGGTAAATCCAAGCCTAAGCGAAATAGCTCAAAAAGGCGGTAGAAAATCGGAAGCAGCAGAAACCATGTATGATGTAACCATTATCGGAGCAGGGCCTGCAGGGCTTTCAGCTGCAGTATATGGTGGTTCTGAAGGACTAAAGACCTTGCTTATCGAACGACGGGCTCCAGGTGGACAAGCAGGTACCAGTTCTCGCATCGAAAACTATTTAGGTTTTCCCTCAGGATTAAGCGGTCAGGATCTATCACGTCGCGCCATTACTCAGGCTACCCGCTTTGGCATTGAGTTTTTGTCGCCTGCCGAAGTAACGAATATAGAAACCAAGGATGGTTATAAGATTTTGACCCTGGACAATGGCAAAACCATCAATACCCGCACTGTAGTAGTTACTACCGGAGTAGATTATCGTAAATTGGAAGCTCCCGGAATGAATGATTTTACTGGAGCAGGCATCTATTACGGAGCAGCTACTACCGAAGCAGCAGCTTGTAAAAACAAAGATGTATACATTGTAGGAGGAGGAAACTCAGCAGGCCAAGGTGCTATGTATTTGGCGAAATTTGCCCGACACGTATACATTACTGTTCGTAAACCTGATTTAAGCTCTAGTATGTCTCAGTACCTTATTGACCAGATTGATGGTACCGAAAACATCACGGTAGTGCCTTTTACCAATATTGTAGAGGCCAAAGGTAGTGATCACCTGGAAGGAGTAGTACTTGAAAATACCCAAACCAAAGAACAAGAAGATCGTGAAGCAGGCGCTTTGTTCATTTTCATTGGTGCCAGGCCTTATACCCAATGGATTGACTTGAGCGTGCTACGCAACCAACGTGGCTTCTTGGAAACTGGCAGGGAATTGCTCAAATACCACGAATTCCACAAGGATTGGAAAGGTGCACGCGAGCCTTATTTGCTGGAAACCAGTGTACCAGGCATTTTTGCGGCAGGAGATGTGAGAGCAGGTGCCATGAACCGAGTAGCTTCTGCAGTGGGTGAAGGAGCCATGGCCATTAAGTTTGTACACGAATATTTAGCCGATAATTAAACCTTTGATAAGACGCTATTTCGGCTTTTAATTATAAAAGAAGCCACCAATTTGTACTTAAATTGGTGGCTTTTCATTTATACCTTGATTTACTAAGCCTCAGTAGCCGTTTTACCAGATACAGTGGCAGTATTTTCCGTCGCCAAAGTAGTGATAAACCTCCAGTCGGCATTGGCAGAAGCGCCATTAAAGCTTACCAATAAAAATCCACGACGAGACGCATCTACATATTGCAAATCATCTATCAAGAGGGTATTTGATTGCTCGAAGCCTCCAATCACGGTAGGATCAGTACCAAATAAACTCTCAAAACCAGGAGATGACACCGACGCAGTGGCAAACTCAGTACCTACCTTTTGCTTGGCTACATCTGTCAAGTTTGAGTGCCACGCGTTGTGGGTATCTCCTGCAACCGATACTAGCTTTTTACCACTAGCAGCCGCATATATTACTTCTCGTTCGGCTGGATATCCATCCCAGGCATCCAGGTTGTAAGGCAATACGGTTTCTACCCGAGCCTTTTCGGCAGCCGTAACAGTAGTATCTCCTTGTAAAATTCTGGTTTTAATGGTCACTAGTTCAGTTACCGTGTTATTGTACTGTGTTAATAAAGCAGTTGTTGTGCTTCCTGCCGCCGCAATTTGGGCCGTAATGGTTAAAAGTTCAGCTGGGATAAAGTATTTGCCCATCAATACTTGAGAACCCAATACTTGCCAGTTAGCCGCACTGCCTGACAATTGTGAAGTAAGCCAGGTTCTTTGTTCTGCTCCCAAAATTGTACGATTAGGATTTTGCCAATCAGCAGCAAACTTTGCACTATCCAAACCAGTGGCAGTTAAATAATCACCATAACTCAATTGCTTCTCTCGTCCAATGATACGGGTATCCAACATCATCAAGTTTACAATACCTCCAAAATCAAAAGCGCGGTAAATTTTGGTGTTGTCGGTTACTCGAGCGGGCAGATATTCGTGCCATACCTGAATAGCGCTGGCTTTACGCGTATTATAATCACCTTCGCTGGTATCGTGATTTTCAGCTCCATCTTTGTAAGCATCATTGGTGATTTCGTGGTCATCCCACACACAAATGAAAGGCTTTAGCTGATGGACTTTTTGTAGCTGGGTGTCACTACGATATTGGCGATAGCGTGTGCGATAATCGTCTACACTCAATATTTCCCCTGCTGGACTATGCTGACGATTCAAAGTAGAAGTTAAATCGTTGGTTCCATACCCTCCTACTTCGTACTCATAGATATAATCTCCCATGTGCACTACCACATCAGCATCAGATTCGGCCACTGCTCCATATACGTTGAACAAACCTGCTTGAAAATTGGCACAAGAAACCACCGCTAATTTTACGTCCGTTGCTTCGCCCGAGGCAGGCAAAGTCTTGGTTTGTCCCATTATCGAAGTAGTTTTACTTACATCGTTTCTGAAACGATAATAGTACTTGGTATTTGATTGCAAGTTACTTACATCCACATTGATGGTATAGTCACTGTTGGTATCAATTACTACCGATTCACTCGCTATAATCGAGGAAAAGTTTTCATCGGTAGCCACATCCAAAAATATGGTGGGATTGCCCGTTTCGTTGGTAGCCTTGGTATAGCGTGTCCATAAGATTACCTGGTTTTGCGAAGGGTCGAAGCTGGCTACTCCTTCTAAAAAACCAAAGGTACCCTGAGGTTTAAAATCTACCTCATCTGGTGTACAGCTTACTAATGTGGCTGGTAGTACAGTAGCACCTGTTGCCGCAATTACAGAGTTGCGGATGAATTTTCTTCTTCCTAGTTTTTTGAGATATTTCTTTTCCATTATCATGATTTATTTGGTGCACAAATTTAGACCACGAGAATGGTGTGTATGACAAGTATGAGTTATGGATTTGTAAAAGGTTGGGGTACCAAATTATACTTTTGTTAAATGTAATTCAACCACTTGTTATTTAATGACTGATAGTATATTTAAAGCGAGTCATCTCCTCCTAAGAATTCATATTTAGCCTCAGAATTCTCAATAATTCTATGACGAATCACACACCTAAGCATTGCTTTTTATCTAGATGACTGAATATGTTTTTAAACTACTTGTGAATGTTTATGTGAAGATTTCTTACTAAATAATTCGCTATTTATTTTTAAGTATATATACCTAAAACCAACTATTTTACTGATAGTCAAGGAACTAATTCCATTTATAACTCTAATACTATCTTAGCGGTTTTTCCGCGGAAACCCTCTAAATAGGGTCATTTAAATGTAAGATTTTAACACTCATCTATATTTTCTACGGGTGCAATATTGCTCTTTGTGGATAAAAGTTTCATACCATTTTTTACCCAACGAATTGGTTCATATGAAGAAATTGTGTGCTACAATTACAGTAGCTATCTTTATTTCACCACAAAAAAACAAAGCTTAATAATTTTATTAAATATTCTCTTGGCGTAGTACTTCCTGGCATATACCACAGGTACGAGTTATACAGTCATGAGATCGATAGTTTATTAAATATCTTAACCAATGGCATTAGAACAAATGACTAGCGCTCTTGGCGTTAAAAACGCTAAACACCTGCTACAAAGAGCGACCTTTGGGCCTACAAAAGCAGAAATAGACGATTTTGCTGCTAAAACTCCTGCTCAGGCCTTATCAGACTTATTTCAAACCCAAACCGAACCTACCAGACCTGCTAGCTGGAATTGGTACGAAGTATACGCCCCGGGAGGGACATCTTTCCCACGCCTTACCTTGGTAACCCGTTGGTGGTTGGGTGTCATGTTAAAAAGTGGGGCAAATATTCGAGAAAAACTTGTCTGGCTGTTACATGTACATTTTACTACTCAAAAAGCAGCAGTTAGTGAAGCTACTTTGTTACATCAACAAAATGTTCTTTTCAGAAAACTTGCTTACGATGGCCCTCTCAATGTAAAAGACTTAACCAAAAAGATTTGCCTGGATAACGCCATGATGAGATTTCTGAATGGTAATCAAAACACCAAAGCAAGACCACAAGAAAACTTTGCCAGAGAATTGTTGGAGCTTTATACAGTAGGAAGAGGACGGAATGTTGTACAAACCGATCCTGGAGATTATAAAGTGTTCAAACAAACTGACATTGAGCAGACTACATTGTTAATGACTGGATTTAAGGTCAATGAGAAGTTTGATAATCTAGATCCAGATACAGGACTGCCTCGGGCCGAATTGAGAAATCACAGACAACACAACAACGATAGCAAGCAATTCAGCAACTATTTTAATAATACCACTATTACTCCTGATGCCACGCTTTTTGATACCGATGGCAACCCTACAGAAGGAAGCATGCGCAAGGAAGTGGATGATTTGATAGAGATGTTGTTTCAAAATACAGAAACAGCCATGCATATGTGTCGCAGAATCTATCGCTTCTTTTGCCACTACAACATCACTGATGATATCGACAATAATATTATTGCTGATTTGGCCCAAACCTACAAAGACAATAATTTCAATTTACAACCTGTAATTGAGAATTTGTTGGGTAGTAAACACTTTTATGATAGTGCAAATGGCTCTACCAATGATGATAATTATGGAGTGCTTATCAAATCACCCCTGGATCTTGTTCTAAGTGCTTTTCGTTTCCTTGGAGTTACCCAAGAAAGTCAATTTGATGATTTTGAGAATAACCTCGATCAGCTCAGGTCTGATTTAAAAAATGCTGGTATAGACATCTACGAGCCTCTTGATGTAGCTGGATATCCAGCCTACCATCAAGACCCTATTTATAATCGCGCCTGGATATCATCCACCCTATTAGCCAACCGATATGACCTCGTTCAGGAGTTTATAGGTACGGCAATGGATATGAATGATTATGGGGTTACATTTGATGTGATCAACTTCTTTGAGACTACTATTTCTGTTCCTTCAGATATCAATGTGCTGCTAGATGAATTGATTACCTACCTTCTACCAGCTGAAATATCGACTGAAAGAAGAGGATACTTTCGTTCTGTTCTAAATGAAGACTTTCCAGATGCCAACTGGACCACTGAGTGGAATAACCGAACTTCTACTAGTTCACAAGTGGATGCTCAATTGAGAAAACTGCTAAATGCTATGATGCAGTCACCTGAGTATCAATTATTCTAATCATCTCATCTACTACCCCATAACATTATTAAATATCATCGAAATGAATAGACGAAAATTCATAAAAAACTTATCCACTGGCGTTGGCTGTGCTACTTTAGCTTTGAATAGTATTCCTCTTTCTGTCATGGCCGAAAACCATCACTTTCAGGCGCTTGCCGCTGCCAGTACCAATGATAGAATCTTAGTAGTACTCAACTTGAACGGTGGAAATGACGGTTTGAACACGCTGATTCCTATTAATCAGTATGATACATATGTAAACCGTAGACCTAATATTGCGATTCCTAACAGTGGCAACAGGTCTTACATTGAACTGGATCAAACTTTATCGCTTGAGAATCAAGTAGGTTTACACCCCGATATGGTTGGCATGAAAGAACTATATGACCGGGGGGAAGTTAGCATTGTGCAAGGGGTTGCTTATCCAAATACCAACGGATCTCATTTCCGTGGTACCGATATCGTATCCATGGGGGGTGGTTCTACCGACTACCTCACTTCTGGCTGGGCAGGTCGTTACCTGGATCAGGTATTTCCAAATTACCCTGCTAACTACCCCAATGCTGATATGCCAGACCCATTAGCCATTGAGCTATTTTCCCAGGTTCCTTTGTTGTTTAGTCGCTCGGGTAAATTATCTACCTCTTTTGCTTTAGGAAATATAACCCGTTTTTATAGATTGGTAAATGGCCTGGAGGGTTTCAACGATATCGACAATGTTGACCCAAGAGGAGTGCCCCCTACCTCATTGTCTAATACTGGTTATGCCAGTGAAATGGACTTTTTGCTAGGCATTGAGCAAGCTACCAATGTATATGCTACCAGGCTCAACGATATATATGATGCAGGTAGTAACTCTACTAACGTAACTTATCCTGAAACATCTTTGGCAGCTCAATTTGAAATTATTGCTCGCCTACTTGATGGTGGTTGCAAAACAAAAATATACTCAGTAAGACTTGGAGGGTTTGACACGCACGCGGCACAAGTAGAAGATGGAGATACCACTATAGGCCGACACGCTGTCAATATGAAGGCATTGTCGGAAGCAATCAAGGCTTTTCAAGACGACTTAAAGGAGTTGGGTTTGCACGGCAGAGTACTTACGATCACTACTTCTGAATTTGGTCGTAGAATTGACTCTAATGGTAGTTTTGGTACCGACCATGGCAATGGAGCACCTTGGTTTATTATTGGAAAATATTCGAAACCGGGGATCATTGGTAACAACCCTGATTTGACAACCGACGATAAAAATGTGCCCATGCAACATGATTATCGTCAAGTATTGACCTCAGTCTTAAAAGATTGGTTCGGTGCTGATAATCAAATCATTACTGAGACCAAGTTTGAGAACTTCGCTGACAACACGCTACCCATTGTTGATGCTCAGGCCATTACTTCGGTTGATGAGTTTATTAATGATCGCTTTCGTCTCAACAATTGTTATCCAAATCCGGCTACAAGCGCGGTAGAATTTTCTTTCTATATCAATACCCCTGCCGAGGTTTCTTTTGTGTTAAGTGATTCTAACGGAAAAAAGGTAAAAACTATTTTCTCTGGTCAGAAAAGAATCGGTCTGCACAAAATTAAACTCAATATAGCAGATCTGGCGCCAGGTATTTATGTATACAGCATCAAAGCTGGTTTATTGAAAGATTCTAAAAAATTGGTTATTCGAGGGTAGTTTTGGTTTCCATACGAGTGGAGAAAAACCCTGAATACAATTGCTGAGCGTGCGTAATTATCTCTAAGGTATCGATGCTTATGGCTAAATAGCTACTTTGTAAAGTTGGCTCATTTAGCCATATGGTCATTTCGTTCAAATGGCAGCATACCGCTCACCTAAATTCAGCAAATCATCTTTTTAGGGTATTTCAGATAAGGAATTGCTTCAGAGCACCTTTTCTCCATTCACTCCCTTTTTACTTATTCTATCAAATGAAACGATTTATTCTAATAGTCTTGTGTTTTACGCTGGCTTGTACAAGCGAAAGTGTTGAGATTGATGAAAAAGTACTCACCGTAGAAGATTTGACAGTCACCATCAATGAAAACTTTCCACCAGGAATCGTGATAGGTACTATTCAGGCTTCTTCTACACTTGATTCCATCACCTATGAGATCATCACTCAAGATTTTACCGATGCTTTAACCATCAATGAAGCTACTGGTGAATTGATGGTGCTCAATCAGGCTTTGTTCGATTTTGAAGCAAGACAAAAAATAAGTGCTATTGTCAAGGTAACTGCTGGTGAGCAAGAAGAAGATGTGCAGGTAACAATCAATATCAATGATGTAGACGAAACCAATCGAGTGATTTGGAAAGGGGTAGTACTGACATTTACTAAGCAAGTCAATGCAGATCCAACCCAAGCCACTAACCAGGATCGCATCACTGATAATGTTTGGATTACTCGCGGTAATGAAGGAGGACAATTATACAATGCAAAATTAGAATCTAAGGCCAATAAGACATTCAGCCCATTTGATACTGAGTGGGCCATTGGCACCCTGGATAATATTGATAATCTCGCATTTAAGCCTTTTCGCGAAGCAGTAACCAAGCCCAAAGAAGTGGTAGGCAAAGACTTGGTGCTTCACCTCATCAACGACAACATCTACCTTGGGGTGAAGTTCACCAAATGGTCTGCTTTCAAAGATGGTGAGTTTAGTTACGAACGCACTACTCAATAAAATACAACAAAATACTTTGAGCCCATTATCGGTCATCTTCTAACAATGATTGTTGCTGGGCAAAAAGATTAGTCATTGAAAATTTAAAGTCATGAATATAAGGTTATACATTCAATTACAGATACTAGCCGTACTGTTTTTTGGGGTATTTAATAATCCCTTCGTAATTGATCATAAATCAGAAAGAAAATTAATTTCTGCAAATTCATATCAGGTGCAAGACACTGTCAAATGTGATCTTTATGGCGAAAGAAACGGAGTTGTAATTATGGAAGCCGAGAATACGAGCTCCAATCTTGGTAACTGGCAGTTTAGAGATTCTTCCTCCGTTGGCTTTCAAGGAGGGTACAAAGGTACAGGCTATTTAGAGTTCAGGGGAAACACTTCTGGAACTGTAGCTCCAGATTCCCCTTTGGAATATAAGTTTAAAATCAATAATGGAGGCATATACCACTTAGCAATACGCGCCTATATCAATCTTCAGAATGATGGCACAGGCTCTACTGCTGATGATTGCTACATTCGGATGGAAGGTGATTATGAAGAAGCTACTGATTACAAGCGAAATGGTTATAGTGCAGCACCTCTCAGAATACTTCAACAAGATAATTCACTGAAGGGCATCAGTACTTTTTGGTCCAGAACCCTCCGAATCCAGCGAAATACCAATTGGTTTTTGGAACCTGTGTATGTTTTAAAAGCTGGGCAAGAGTACACCCTTGTGATTTCTGGTAAGTCAGCCAACTTTAACATCGATCGCATTATCTTATTTAGACTGGAAGATTATCGTTTTGGTAACGCCGTAAATCAAATGCTACCCGATAGTTCAGCATCAGGGTGTTTTGTCAGTCCTCCCGATAGCCTAATCGCCACTTTGACCGATGAAGGCTCTGCTCAATTAGATTGGGGAGATCAAGTGGCCGATGAAACTGGCTTTCGGGTAGAAGTAAGCGAAGACGGAGGAAATACTTTTACCGTGTTGACTGACTTGGAGAGCAATACAATCACTTATACCCACGATAGTCTTAAAACATCCCAACAATATTGTTATCGGGTAAGCGCTTTTAACTCCAAAGGCATTTCAGCACCCACAAATGTTGCTTGTATAGATGCACCTCGCAATTCCAAGCCCATTGCTGCTTTCAACCTTCTGACTCCTAATGAAGATGGCCAAAATGATCGTTGGGAAATCTCAAACCTTGATTCGGTAGACGATTACACCATTAAAGTATTTACCAAAAAAGGACAAGTAGTTTTCCAGAGTAGAAACTACGCCAACAATTGGGATGGAACCTTCAATAATACCCCATTACCTTCAGGCATTTATTACTATGTCATTGCAACCAATAATAGAGGAGTCAAAAATAACGTAACCGGATACATTACCATTATAAGATAACCATCATGGGCAAAGTCAATTTAAAAATGCGAGTGCTTATTGGATTATTAGTGCTCATGAGTTGGGGAAGTTACGCACAAGTGGCCCCCGTAAACAATCAAGCCTATTTTAACCCTTATTTGTATAACCCCGCCTGGGTTGGGCAAAGTGGGTATACTCAGTTATTTGCAGGATTTAATAAGCAATGGGCGGGTGTAACAGGCTCTCCTACAATTGCGACTCTCTCATTTGAAAAACCACTCGAGTCTGGCCTCAGTTTAGGAGGGCAATTGGTCAATCAAACCGAAGGGCCAATTAATCGTCTGCGTGCCCAAGTAACTGGAGGCTATAAAATTGCAGTTGGCCTGGAAGGTTTTATACACTTTGGTATGTCGTTGGGAATGGCTTATGATAACTTTAATGTGGCTCAACTCGATGACCCTAATGACCCTCTGGCAACAGAACTGGCGCAGAGTCAAATTCAGTTTGACGGAGGGGTTGGCCTGGGTTATGAATTTCGCGGACTTAAGGTAGGGGTTTCTATTCCTAATTTTTTGGCTCCTCGTCCTTTTGTAAGTACCAACGATGCCAATCAGCTAAGTTATAGTCCCTGGGATTATATGATTGGTACCTTAAGCCTTACCATAGATCAAGGAATGGAATGGATTTTTGAACCCACGCTTATGTATCATTATTATAAAGATTTTGATGGACAAATCGAAGGTGGCCTGAAAGCCACTTTTAGAGAAAAGTTTTGGGGAGGCGCTTTATACAACCAAAACCTGGGGCTTACTGCCTTTCTGGGGCTAAATATCAGCGATTTATTTAGCTTTGGTTATTTGTATAGTTTTTCTTCTCCAACTGCGGGGGTCCCCAATGATAGTCACGAATTAGTGCTCCGTTTTCGTTTTGGAAAATCTATCAAGGATTAATCAAGTTTCACTAAAAATTACCCTCATCGTCTCAGTTTATGTGCTTACAGACATACTAATATACGCTGCAATTTTATTTGGGCATTTGTTTGTAAGGGCATAAACAACGACGATAAAGGAAGAATATATATGACTTAGGAAAGGCGAGTTTCAAGCATAAGCTCATTTAACTAAAGTGCTCCATAAAACCCCACAAACTCCTTAAAACGAGCTTTTTGCTGAGCAATAAAATCGGCGTCTTCGCTTACTAGTATTTCTTTTTGAGTTCCTTTACGCAAAGGATGTTCACTGCTCAAAGCCGCAGTCAATAGTTGCTGATTACCTACCTGAAGCAACACTCCCCAGGTTACATCATGCATTCCCTCTTGTCCGTGTCTTTTATAAGAAGAGGCATAATCAAGGATTTCATAATCGGTAATTTTTTGGCCAATAAATTGTTCCCAGGGGTGCTCAAAGTCTACCTTCTTTTCCAATAAAGCATCAGCATTAAATTCGGCATAATTCCATACTTTGGCTCGATAAGGATCACCCAGATCGTCTTCCCAATAACTTATTACCAGAGAAAGCTCATCATCTACGGTAAGCTTGCAACCAAAGTTGAACGCCAAAAATGATTCATATCCCTGAGTACTGGGGTTGGTTTGGTAAGCTTTAAAATTACAAAAACTGATATGGGTAATGGTTTTATCCCGGCAGAATTCAAGAATTGCTCTTTCTTCGGTTTCCAGCATTGATCAATTAGTTTTGTTAAAAATATAAACATTAGCTCAACCAAAGATAGCAAATCTTTCTCACTTTATAAGATGGGTTTTGGATAATTTGCTCCCAAATTTACGCCATATTGAGACTGCTCCTGAGGCTTCATTTTGCCCACTTCATGCACTATATTTTCGGGTACATTGCTAAGCTCTGGCAACCAATGTTTTACGTATTTGCCTTTGCCGTCATAACGCTTGGCCTGACTCAAAATATTGAAGTAGCGATCTTCTCTGGGGTCATTGCCTACCCCAACCACATAGTTCCAGTTGCACCAGTTGCTGCTTACATCATAATCAATCAGTTGAGACTCAAAGTACATAGCTCCATGTATCCAATTGATTTTAAGGTCTTTAGTTAAAAAACTGGCTACGTTTTGCCGCCCTCGGTTCGACATAAACCCAGTTTGTTTCAATTCTCGCATATTGGCATCTATAAAGGGAATGCCTGTTTCGCCATTCATCCAGCGACGAAACGTCTTTTTGCGGCTTGAGGAAAGCCCTGACATGTCTGCCCCTTTGATTCCTCCTTGTAAGAAGATTTCGTTTTGATATTTGCGTGCAATCAAGCGAAAATACTCTCGCCATAACAATTCAAAAATCAAGTGCCAGGTAGACTTGTTTTTTATCACTTCTGTCTCATACTTTCTGATCTCATAATAAATTGTCCGTACCGATAATGCTCCATTGGCCAGCCAGGGAGAAAACTTAGTAGAATAATCGGCACCCAACAATCCGTTTCGAGTTTCTTTATAATTTTTCAGGAGATTTTGAGACCAAATATACTGTCGCAAACGCGCCAATGCCGCTGTCTCCCCTCCTTGAAATGGCATCACTGCCCTGTTGTCTGGCTCTTCAGAAGACAAACCTAGTTGCTCAAGACAAGGCATCTCTCCCGACACCAGCCCAGCAGGCAAAGCAGGTAAGGCATCTGGTTCAGGATACAACTCACTAATAGGCAAGTCTTTTTCAACATTTTTGCGAAATTCAGTAAATGTATTAGGTGTAGCCTTGAGAGGGAAAGGCAGCTCTTCGGTTTCTAATAAATTACCCGGCCAGCATAACTCCAAAAAGGTCTGATGACGCCATAGTTTTTGCTCCACAGCTTCTACCACCTTAGTTTCTTCCGTACCTATTTCGTGGCTGGTATACACCATTGTGGCCTTTACCTGAGCGGCCAAAAAAGGGATTTCATCCTCAGGTTTGCCCACTCTTATAATAAGGTCTGAACCTTTAGAACGAAGGTTTTTGCGAAGGTCTTGTAAGGTCTCCAATAGAAACCTGGCCCGAAAACTTCCAGTTTTTGGAAACCCTAATTCGGTTATTTCAAATTGTCGGGGATCAATACAATACACCGGAAGTAAGTGCTCAGTCAATTGTTGAGCTTTGAATAAGACTTCATTATCGTGTAGACGTAAATTATTGCGAAACCATAAAATTTTGACTCGATGCTTATTTGTAGAATTTGTATTGATGTGTTCCTTCATAGTACTCACGCAAAAAGTTTACATCAATACCAAGTGTAATAAGGAAATGTTTGATAGCTTTTGGTAATTTTTGAAAATATAGAAAGTATGGAAGCTACTGATGTGATATCAGTCTAATTTGATATTATCCAATAGGTTGTGTAGTTCTTTTTTTTGAACATCATCAATATATGAAATTATAAAAGAGAGAGTGAACCCTTTGAACACTGCTGATAGATATTCTTGTCTGATCTTTAATCCCAGGTGTCGGGCTTCTGCATCCAATACCCAAAATTTCTTGCTTCCGACTTTTCTCTGATACAGCTCCTTATCAAAAATGTAAGTTAACTTCCCTAACTTTAACAAATTTTTCAGGTGGAATAAATATGTTTTCCCGGTTTTGATTTGAGGCAAATGCTTGATGTTTTCAGCTACCACAGCAAAAGAAGGATTGAAATCAGCAGCATACTCTTCTCCATACTTAAACATCATAAATAAATTAGCGGTATTAACTTCCGATGCTTTTATTATAGCTTTTAATCTTTTATCATTTTGAGCTGTAAACTCTCTTCCAGCTTTTTGGATTTGTAGCATCTGTTTCTTGTTTTTGACAAACCAAGCTGTATCAAAGGCGATTTCTAATCCAAAGTATTTGTTTTTATATACATTGTTTTCAATCCATCCATAATCAAATACTTTCTCTTGAGTATTACTTTGCCCTAAACTAACTGAAATGGTAAATAAAACGAATAAACCAATGATCCATATTTGTTTGATACTTGCAACCATTACTTATATTTTTAATTTGTGATGGTGTAAATATATTAACTTACAACAAATAAGATATAACCACATTAAATATTAAAACTATTCAATCTCCTTTACCGATCACTTGAAATTCTCCCAAAACCCTCTTATTTTGCCAATTGTTTGATAACCAGTTATTTTAGGATTTATTCCTAACCTCAGAAAAATGACCGTCACACTTACTAAAAGGACACCATGATATTATTATTTGCCGACAAAACTCCAGAAAAAAGCATATCAGTGCTTGAGCTCATTTTCCAGGCTGGAGTCTGGATGTACCCCATGTTTATACTTTCTGTCATTGCATTATACATTTTCATTGAACGCCTGGTTGTCATTCGCAGTGCTATGCGAAACCCTGCTAGCTTTATGAAAGCCATCAAAAAGAAAGTAATGGAAGGTGACATTGAAGGGGCCAGAGTGATTTGCCGACGTAAGAAAACCCCCATTGCCCGCATGATCGAAAAAGGATTGAGCCGGGTAGGAAGTTCTCTCAAAAACATTGAAACCTCGATCGAATATGTAGGTAAAATTGAACTCTATCGTTTGGAAAAAAACCTGGCAATGCTAGCCACTATAGCAGGAGCAGCTCCAATGGTAGGTTTCTTAGGAACTGTAGTCGGAATGATTAGTGCATTTATTAGAATCTCTCAACAAAGTACTGTGAGCCCTCAAACCCTTTCGGAAGGTATTTACACTGCCTTGCTGACTACTGCTGGTGGATTGATTGTGGGTATTTTGGCCAATGTAAGCTATAACTACTTAATGACCAGGGTACAAAAAGTCGTACACCAAATGGAGTATGTCTCTATGGATTTTATGGATTTACTACAAGAACCCAGTTAATCACTTTTCATTCCATTGCTCACCCTTGACTATTGATTTATGAATTTAAAATCCAAGAATCAAATCTCGACTACGTTTAGTCTGGCATCGCTCACCGACATTATCTTTTTGTTGTTGATCTTCTTTATGCTCACGTCTTCGTTTGTGACACCTTCGGCTGTACCCGTAGAATTGCCTTCTACCAAAGTATCCAAATCGTTGATTGCCAAGCAACTAGAAATCACTATTACTAAAGAGTTGGAATACTATATCAACGATCAGGCCGTTAAACTGGAAGAAATAGAAGCAGTGCTTAAACAAAAGCTGGAAAACGTAGACGCGCCAAAAATTGTCTTGAATATTGATAAAACTGTAGCAGTAGAATATCTCGTAAAAGTAGCCTCTATTGCCAATAAATTGGGAGCTAAACTCGCGATTGCTACCGAGGCCGAAACGGTTGAATAATCATTGAATGGCTGAATTGTTAAATATTGCTTCGCTTTACCATGAAACAATAAAACCATTTTAAAAACTATGGCACAAAAACAACAAAGAAGACTCACCAACGAGGTTCCCTACAAGGAAAAAGAAGGGAAGAACCGTCGTTTTATGGCCTGGTTGTTTACAATTTTGCTACACATGATTGTGGTCATTTTGCTGGCAGCACTCAAACTCAGTAAAGACGTAGAAAAGGAAAAGAAAAAAGAAGAAATTGGCTTTGGGATGGAAGTAGTAAAGGGGCGGGATAATACTGGAAGTAACTCGGCCAAAATACCCATTGATGCGGTCAACCCCAGCATTACCACACCCAGCGAATCTTCTAAAAACATTACTACTTCTGATAAGTCTGATATCCAAGCCAATGCAGGCAAACAAGACGTCAAAAAAAAGAAGAAAAATACCCGTAAAAAGAAAAAATCTACGGATAACAACAATGCAAAAAATACGGGAGGCAACAAAGGTGAAAGTACCACTGGGCAAAAAGGGGATGACAAAAACAAGGATGGCAACAAAGGAAGCCCTAATGGTACCGTAAACAACAATGCCTTATACAATGGCAGCGGTGGTGTGGGTAATGACCCCAACCTTAAGCTTTCGGGCTGGACCTGGTTGCGACACCCTACGGTAAAAGATCAATCGGATGCTCGCGGAAAAATCGTATTTAAGATTTACGTGAATGATGATGGTATCATCCAGCGCTTACAGAAAATAAGCTCCACCGTGGGTGCCAGTATTGTGGCCAAATATGCGGCTCAGATCAAATCTACCGCACGCTTTAAGCTACTAGACCCCAACAAAGAACCCCAACCCATTACTGTAGGAACTTTAGTGATTAGTATCAAACGTCAATAAATGACCACAACACCCTTAAACTATCCTGAAACTCTGGATTATTTGTTTAGTCGCCTGCCTATGTTTCAAAAAGTAGGTGGCGCCGCTTTCAAGTACGACCTAAGCAATATTGCACGCTTTTGTGACTTACTGGATAATCCTCAAAATCAATATCCTACCATCCATATAGCTGGTACCAATGGCAAAGGCAGTAGTTCGCACATGCTAGCTGCTATCTTACAAGCTGCGGGTTATAAGGTAGGCCTGTATACTTCGCCTCATCTCAAGTCTTTTACGGAACGCATCAAGGTAAATGGGCAAGAAATGCCTGAAGAGCAGGTGGTAGAATTTGTACAAACCAATCAACCCAATATCGAGTCCTGGCTTCCCTCCTTTTTTGAGATCACGGTGGCCATGGCATTTCAACATTTTGCTCAAGAAAAGGTAGATATTACCATTATAGAAGTAGGCTTGGGAGGTCGGCTCGATGCCACTAACATTATCACCCCTGAAGTGTGTCTCATTACCAATATTAGTTACGACCACCAGCAGTTTTTGGGCAATACCTTAGAATTGATTGCTGGCGAAAAAGCGGGCATTATGAAACCAAATATACCCGTAGTGATTGGGGAACGCCAACCTGAAACCACTGAGGTATATACTCAAAAAAGTGAATCCACTCAATCTCCGCTGTTTTTTGCTCAGGAGGACTATGCCGCCCGATGGCTCGATACTACCGAAGGCAGGCTACAAATTAATCATCAGAATACGCCATTTCTTCCTGCTTTTGAAATGTCGCTCAAGGGAGCCTACCAAGAAAAAAATATCCCGGGAGTACTCAAAGTGATAGAGCTACTTCAGCAAAGGGAAAATAATTGGAAGATTAGTAAGGAACACATTTTGGAAGGTCTCAAAGACACCACTACCCTTACTCAACTCAAAGGCCGCTGGCAAATTTTACAGCAATCGCCGCTCACCATTTGCGATACAGCCCACAACGAAGCAGGTTTGTCGCAAGTAATGGCACAACTCAAAAGCCTGCATTACGAAAAGCTACACATAGTATTAGGCACCGTAGCCGATAAACAATTGAACAAGGTATTGCCGCTTTTCCCCAGCGAAGCTACTTACTACTTTTGTGCTCCCAAAATTCCTCGTGCCCTGGCTGTGCATCAACTCCAAACTCAGGCTCAGGTTTATGGCCTTTTGGGCGACGCATTTGACTCTGTGCAGGAAGCTTACCAACAGGCTCAACGTCAGGCTTATCCAGCCGATGTAGTCTTTGTGGGGGGCAGCACTTTTGTAGTGGCAGAAATCGAAGGGTTGTAAGGGCTGTTATAAAACTGCCCCTTTATCTAAAGTGAATATTAAATAAAGGGGCAATGTATAGCTAATCACTACAACGAAGCTATTCGTCTTTTATAGTGAACTTTTCTACTTTATACCTGGCGTATCCTCCGGGGTTTCCAGGATAACCACGTTGTCCATCTCGCCCACGGGTAGCGCTTCCATAGGTAGGTTGTGGACAATCAGTCCCTCCGCCCATCAAGCTACCTACAGTTCCTGCTCTTCCACGCTCTCCTGCAAAACCTCCATTACTAGATAAAGTAATATACCCTTTGTACTTATTTGCTTCTGGAGTACAATAGATCACAAATGCTCCTCCATTTCCACCAGTACCACCGTTGCCGCCATCACCGCCACTTCCCGGG
Source organism: marine bacterium AO1-C (assembly GCA_001890965.1). Lineage (GTDB taxonomy): Bacteria > Bacteroidota > Bacteroidia > Cytophagales > Microscillaceae > Microscilla. The sequence goes on from MLAY01000001.1 coordinate 394,495, forward strand.
TAAATGATTCCTGCACAAGGATCAGAGTTTCCTCCTCCGCCACCATCTCCACCTCGACCACCATGTCCTCCAGAAGCATCTATACTCAATTTTCCTTGAAGATGCGTAAATACAATATATGGCTGGCGACTATTTGTAGCAATAATTTTATGCAAACGCATTTTTTGTTTTGTTACCTTATCCTCTACTACATCAATATATACCTCTACAGTAGGGCCATTTTCACCATTTCGTCCGTTTTGCCCACGTGCTCCTTTTTGTCCATTGTGGGCACGATGATAACCACCCTGTCCATCGCTGCCTTGCCATCCACTAAATCCATAATCCAAATTGTCAAACTTCACTGGTATTGCAATGGTCTCGCTCATCTGAGGCTGGTGTACTGATATTACCTTTACATATACTTTGTGCTTTAACTTTTGTAATTCAAATCCATTGGTTGTCACTACAATCTTATGATTGCTCACCACCCCACCTTTTACTTCTAGTCTGTATTCGTCCCAAGACACTTTTCCATTGCCGTGTCCTTTAGTAATCAGCTGCTTATCATTTCTTAAAATAGCAGTTACAGAAAAAGGGACCACATCACCAGGAGTGACAAAATTATATGCTGGATTAATAGCCAGCTTAAAAATATCTTTCCCTTTGAGTGTGTTAGCCAATTTTTCGGCTTTCTCTTTTAATTTTTTATCCAATGCATTTCTTCCCCAGATTCGTTGTTTTTCTATTTCAGAATGGCCTGTTTTCTTTTTTGAGCGCAAAACACCATAAATACCCAGTGGTGCCGCATACAATAGTGGACGTAACTCAGAAACTGCCAGGCCAAGGCCCCCTGCTAATAAAGTTCCGCCGATGTAATAAAATTTATCACGTTTGTACCTTTTATATTCTTTGTCTTTAGCAGCTTTAGGAATCCGCCTCATCGATAAAATCTTATCTTTATTTTTTTGATCAATATGTACCAGAATCCTGTTTTTCGCAATATTCTTGTTGCCTATAAAAATATCAAAACGCATCTCGTAGCTATTAGGAGGAAGTTTTTTCTTTGATTTCTTCAGCATCATAGCCAAAATACTCTTTGGGTTTTCGGGGATAAAAAGAGGTTGAGTATATCGTTTACCAACTACAATTTTTTGAGGTAAATTATAAAATATCAGCTCTCTACGATCACTTTTCACGTCATAACCGTAGACCGTAAACAACATATGCTTCTGCTCTACCTTCTCAATGTGGTTGGTCATCTCTTCATCTACTGTCCAAGTAGCATACAAAGGCTCACCTAAGGTATATTCTTCTAATTTTTTTCCTCCTGTTTTGGTTGCACTCAAGACCAGTTCAGCATTACTTTGAGCAGTAAGCTTGAGGCTTATCAACATAATTAAAAATAACCAGGTAGTTCGTTTTCTTTTGCCAAAACAATAATTACTGAATAGTTTAATCATTTTATTAGTATGTTTAGGATTGAATAATTTGTACTCTTGATATGCTGCCTGCATGACAACTGTGCAAAAGAAGAGATATTGGCAATAAACTCTTTGGACAAATACCTCAAAAGGCTGGAGATATCGTTCAAATGATACTTTGAGTCACTCAAAAGCTGATAAATTTGTATTCAGACAAATTACCCATTAGATGCGCCTAAGAAAAAAACCTGTATTATGTAATTATTATGTGACCTATCGCTGCAACGCCCGTTGTGGCTTTTGTGATATTTGGGAACGCCCTTCGCCTTATATCACGCTGGAAAATGCCCACAAAAACATGCAGGACTTGAAGCGCTTAGGGGTAAAAGTCATTGATTTTACTGGAGGTGAGCCTCTCCTCCACCGCCAATTGCCCGAATTGTTGGAAATGGCTCAAAGCATGGGATTCATCACCACGGTTACCACCAATGGATTGCTTTATCCCAAACAAGCCGAAAAGCTTAAAGGTAAAATTGATATGTTGCACCTCTCGCTGGACTCACCCAACAAAGAAGAACACGACAAAGGGCGTGGAGTAGCTTGTTACGATTTTGTGATGGAGTCTATCAAGGTAGCCAAAAGTCTGGGTGAGCGTCCCGATATTTTATTTACTGTATTTGAGCATAATGTAGAGCAAATTGCCCAGGTATACGAAGAAATTTGTCTGCCCAATCAACTGGTTCTAATCCTCAACCCAGTGTTTGACTATAATGAGGTAGAAACAGGATTACAGTTAAGCGCCCAAAGCCTCAAGGCACTTAAGCATTGGAGTCGGAAAAAGTACGTCTACCTAAACGAAGGTTTTATTGCCTTAAGGCAAGATGGAGGTAATCACACCGACCGACCAGTATGCAAAGCAGGTAGTACTACCTTGGTCATTTCACCTGAGAATCAGCTAGTGCTCCCCTGTTATCATTTGGGACTAGAAGAAGTTCCTATAGAAGACAACCTCTATAATCTTTATCGCTCCGAAAAAGTGCAGCGTTTGGTAGCGTTGGAAGGCCGTTTACCCGAGTGTGAAGGCTGCGTGATTAACTGTTACATGCAACCCTCATTTGCCGTAGAACTCAACAAATACTGGTGGAAAGCCTTACCTAGTACTCTGAAATACAATTATTTAAAAGGTACCTGGAAGGCTATGCTCAGATAGATATTTAGCTAAAACTACAAGTGTTTGCCCAAAAGCAATTGTTTGATGTTTCCTTTGGTTTGAAAAGTTAAAAATAATAGATAGGGAGCAAAAAAGGTCATTCCCAGCACCGAAGCAACCAGCCCTAATAAAATACTTTGAGCAGAAAAGCCGCCACGCCACATAACCCACAGAGCCGACAGCCATAAATAAGTCATAAAATCATAATTGAATTGCCCAGCCCAGGTAAGCGACTGTATCTCACCAAAGAATATTGGGGCTATATTAAGGCCAAATTTACTAATCACATACACTGTAAATGCAGCGATTGTCAAGGCCAATACGATTAATAATCCTCTAAATGCATTCATACAATTCTCAATTAAGTGATTGATTTGTACAAAAATACCGAGGATGTTTAAGCGATTTTAGACGCTTCCGTTCAATCCAGCATTGCTCCTATATCTGGCTTGTGGATACCTGTTGAACATTCTCTATTTTTCTGGCCTATTTCTTTCAAAATAAAGGCATTATAATTTTTATTTCCCCCAAAAATCTGCAACCTTTCAATTTGAAAAAATTTAATAACCAACTTCTTTAAATCTACCTAAACTCAATGGCATCTTTTGAAGTAAAAGGAGGCAACAGGCTCAAAGGGGAGATTACCCCACAGGGAGCAAAAAATGAAGCTCTACAGATTATTTGTGCTACCCTACTCACCGCACAACCCATGACTGTGCACAACATTCCCTTCATTCGTGATGTAAATCGTTTGATAGAATTAGTAGGGGAAATTGGTGTAGAAGTGACCAAACTTAAAGAAGGAAGCTATCGTTTCCAGGCTACCCAGGTAAACCTCGACTATTTGGCATCTCCTGAATATCAAAAGAAGGCCTCTTCTTTACGAGGTTCTGTGATGTTGTTGGGGCCGCTGTTGGCCCGCTTTGGTCGTAGTCGCATTCCCAAGCCAGGAGGAGACAAAATTGGTCGTCGTCGTTTAGATACCCACTTTTTAGGCTTTCAACGATTAGGAGCCAAGTTTAATTATGATGTCAAAACCAATATTTATGATGTAGATGCTACCCAACTAGAGGGCACCTACATGCACCTCGATGAGGCCTCAGTTACAGGAACAGCCAACATTATTATGACTGCCGTGATGGCCAAAGGAACTACTACTATTTATCACGCAGCCTGCGAGCCATACATCCAGCAATTGTGTCAAATGTTGGTGAGAATGGGGGCCAAAATTGACGGTATTGGGTCTAACTTATTACGAATTACTGGAGTAACCGAATTGGGTGGTACCGAACACACCATGCTCCCAGATATGATCGAAATCGGGAGTTTTATCGGAATGGCTGCCATTACCAATTCTGAACTTACCATCAAAAATTGCCGCATCGACCAGTTAGGACTTATTCCTCACATGTTCAAAAGACTGGGTATTCAAATGGAGTTTCGCAATGATGACATTTACATACCTGCCCATGAACATTATGAAATAGACACTTTTATGGACGGCTCAATCCTCACTGTAGCCGATGCCCCCTGGCCTGGCTTTACCCCCGACCTTATGAGTATCATCCTGGTGACCGCTACTCAGGCAAAAGGCACGGTTTTAGTTCATCAAAAGATGTTTGAAAGTCGCTTATTTTTTGTAGATAAGTTGATTGATATGGGCGCTCAAATTATTTTGAACGATCCTCATCGGGCCACAGTCATTGGTTTAGACAAACAAATTATGCTTCGCGGCATTAGAATGACTTCTCCTGATATCCGAGCGGGTGTAGCTTTATTGATTGCTGCTATGTCGGCCGAAGGCACCAGTATTATCGATAATATTGAGCAAATAGATCGTGGTTATCAATACATTGACCAACGACTTAATGCCTTAGGGGCGGATATCACCCGACTATAAATCAATCACTACATAAAATTGGTATTAGTGATTGGTTATAAGTAAATTGAGCACCAAAACTCCTGAAAAGTTTACCCAACATTTTGGGAGTTTTGAATAAATAGCCTCACTTTGAAGGTCTGTTAGGTAATGAATCTAAAGGGATGTTAGAATTTTTTAAGAACTTAAAGCTATTTACAAAGTTTCAGTTAGCACTTTTTGTGGTATCAGTAATTGCCCAAGGCTTTATTGGAATCACCAGTTATTTGGATGGAAAAAGATTGCTGACCGATAAGTCATTTCAGCTGCTGGAATCAATTACCAAAAGTAAAAAGTTAGCAGTAGAAGAGTACTATCAAAACATTGAAAGTCAACTCCTTACTCTTTCTGAAAATTCCAGTACAATTGATGCCTTGCAAGAGTTTCAACAAAACTTTGAAGATCTGAATGAACCAACCCCTGAAGACGAATTAAGTAATAAACTCAATCTTTTTTACACACAAGATTTTGTAAGTCAACTTAATACCAATTCTCTGAGTAAATACACCACTGAAAATTTTCTGCAAGATCAATCCAATCGCCGAAAAAACATCTTACAATACCACTACATTGCACGAAACCCCAACCCGGTAGAATATAAGTATCGCTTAAACCGAGTACAGGGTGCCAGCATTTATCACGAGACTCACTTAAAATACCACCCTGGGTTTTCTAAATACAGCAAGACTTTTGGCTACAAAGATATTATGCTAGCCGACCTCAAAGGAAACATTGTGTATTCGGTAGAAAAGTCTATAGATTTTGGCGATAATTTATTCAAAAGTCATTTAAAAAATACCGAGCTTACCGAAGCTTATCGCAAAATACTTAAGGCAAGCAAAAAAGGCTACGTAGTTTTTGCCGATTACAACTTTTACACACCGTCTTATTATCGCCCTACCAGTTTTATTGCCACGATGGTATACAATGGCAATAGCCGCATTGGAGTACTTATCTTTAAGCTTTCTGATGAACGCATAGACAACATCATGACCAGTAACAAAAGCTGGGAAAACCTGAGTACCTCTGGCGAAACCAATATTGTAGGAAGAGACTATAAAGTAAGAACCAATACTCGTTCTATTCAGGAGAATCCCCTCCGCTATTTTACCAGAATGTATGATGCAGGAGTAGATACTGTAGTGGTAAAAAGAATAGAACGTCTCAAAAGTACGATCCTGATGCGGGAAAACCGTGGTCAGGCAGCCATCAATGCACTCAACCGTCAAGATGGCCAATTTATAGCTTCCGATTTTTTAGGCAATGAAGTGATCTACACTTATTCTCCCGTCAATATATTTGACAAACGTTGGGCGATCATTACTGAGATTAACAAAAATGAAGTACTTAAATCAGTAACCGACTTTGGTGAAAACCTGGTTAGAATCTCGATTGGTTTGTTCTTAGTCAACTTCTTGCTAGGATATTGGCTGGCGCGTAGTTTATCTCGTCCTATGCTCAAAATCCAAAAAGAAATTACGATGCTTTCTGAGGGGCGTTTTCCTCATAAAACAGCGAAGATTTATAAAGATGAGCTTGGTAAAATTGACGAAGCACTGAATACCCTCATTGATAGTACTCGTCAGTTGGCGGCCTTTGCCGAAAATGTAGGTAAAGGAAATTTTGACTATCAATATGAAGCCAAAAGCGAAGAAGATGTATTGGGATTGGCATTGCTGGAGATGCGCGAAAACTTACGTGACCTCTCGGTAGATGAGCAACAACGCCGCTGGATCGACCAGGGAATTACCAATATCAACAACGTATTGCGAGACCATAATAGCAGCCTACAGGAATTGGGACAATTTGTAATTTCTCATCTGGTAAAATACCTGAGAGCCACTCAGGGAGCTTTCTTCCTGATTACAGAAGATAAAGATGCGATGATATTGTCGAGTTGTTATGCCTATGATCGGTTCAAATATGTAGACAAAAGCATCAAAAAAGGTGAAGGGCTCATTGGTCAGGCTTTTCAGGAACAAAGCTCCATTTACATTACAGAAATCCCTGAAAACTACAGCACTATACAATCTGGTTTAGGAGAAGCTCCTGCCAAAGCCTTGTTAATTGTTCCTTTGATTGTTGGTGATGAAATTCACGGAATTATTGAGCTGGCTTCTCTTGAAAAGTTTGCTGCTTATGAACAACAGTTTATAGAAGCCGTAGCTGATAACATTGCGATCAGTATTAATACCGTAAAATCTGGTGAGCAAACCCGTTTGTCGTTGAAAGAATCTGAAACAAAGAGTGAGAAGCTATTGATTCAGGAAAGAAAAATGCGACAAAACCTAGATGAGCTGGAGGAAACCCAGAAGATTATGCAGAAACGGGAGATAGAGCTGGAAGAATCACGGCAACAATTGCAGCAAAACCTGGTAAAAATGAAGAGTATGCGTAAGGAAATCATCAAGGATGAAAAAGCCAGGGTAAACCGAGTAATCCGCAAATACCAACGACGCATTCGCGATTTAGAGGAAGAGCAAGCCCGCAAAGAAGCTGAATTGGTTTCAAAAATTAAAAACCTTGAGAAACAAATTGGAGGTCAAGGAAATCAGCCAAATGCATAAAAGGCATTTGGCACCATGCTCCTTTCTAGCCTTTGGTCTTCTTCAGTAAGATCAAAGGCTTTGGCTTTTATGTGCTTCCTGTAAAAGTCAAATGATTACCCTAAAATGTATTGTATTTAGCTCCATTCTCCTACTCTATAAAAAACGATAAGTAAACTTAATCAAGAAGGTATTTTCGGGTTGCTGATCAAATATTTGTTCAGTAAAACTACGTGCCAGATTTTCTTGTGGAGCAGCAAAGTTGGTAATACCCTGTGACCAAACCAAAAACACCTCTGACCCTGGTTTATATTCATAACGAAGCACCAAATTGGAGCGAAACTGAGCAAAAGAGAAATCCGGGTTTGCAAAGCTATAATCACTTATCCCATCTTCGTTTTCATCTACGTTATAAGCATTTGTCTGATGATCAAAAAATAATTGATGATCATTATAAAAAGCCAGTTGCTCTTGCTGATTTTCCACTAAAGGATTGACCACGTAGTTGAGCTGAAAATACCTGCCAGTAGTAATAAAAGGCTGCCCATAATACTGAATACTCAGGTTGGGATTAATGCTATAGTTGAGCCTGAGTGCCACACTGAAAGTTTCTTGATGCAATTTCGAAGTGATAAAGCGCGCATTTGTCTCGTAATTTACTCGTGTGTTGTATTGTAACTGATCTTGTATGGCGGTGTATCTTGGGGCTATAGATACACTCAATTGATTTAACGGCTGATAGGTAAGTTTAAAACCACCAGACAACAAATAATAGCTACCTTCTCTCCCAGTCTTTGTCCACCCATCTACATTCATAAATATCTTTTTACGATTGTCGGTACCTATTCCCCACCATACCCCATATTGGTCGGGCAAATAAATACGAGGCCCACCTTGTAGCAGCGATTTTGAGAATATATGAGGCTGAGAAAACACACCAAAAGTGGCCGTCCAATTGTTGGCAAAAGTACCGCTTGCCGCCAAATCCCAATCAAAGTAATTGAAGTTCCCCTCAAAATCCCACTTAAGCCAATGCTGATAAGTGATAGTTCCACTTCGAAATAGCCCAAATGGTTTGAGTGAACGATAAGTTACCCCTGCATAGTTTTGAATATCGTCTGCTTCACGCATAAAACCCAAATCGTTTAGTTCCAACTCTGGAGAACGCCAGGTAACTCCTGTTTCAAACCTTATGTGGCCTTTGCCCGCTTTTCCAAACCTGATGTCTCCACCAGTACCCATAAGAGAGGTTTTGTTGGAATCGAGCGTAAGATGGCTTGCATCTACTCTCTGAAATAGATGGCTTACCGATTGTTGGGTACGTAAAATGGCTTCTTTGCTTCCTTTTACTTTGCTAGCTACCAAGTTGGTGCTGATATACCAGGTTCGTTCTTTCCATTGGTGCAATAAATCAATGCCTGCAGTAACTGCCGATTGGTGCAAAAAATTCACGGGTGCCTCTATGTTACGAATGGTAGAAGTAACAATACCGCCAATAAAGGTATTTCTTTGGTTAAAATCTTGCTGAACCCTCGCCACAAAATAGTTCGTCAGCGGTTCTATGAGCTGTTTTCGGGTTTGTACATTATCGTTTAATTGGGCATAGGCACTGGAAGTAATGCTCTCCATCACGCCAATAGAAAGGCCTTTTTTGGTTTTTCCACTAAACTTTACCGCCCCCAAAATGGTGGTTCTCTCAGGAGATTTTATATACTCACCATCTCGTGGTTGAGCTACCCCTTGTGGATTACGACCAATACGACGTGAATAAAACAGGTTATCGCTACTGAAAGTACCTCCCACAATAGGAGCCGAAAACTGATAGTTAAATATATTTTTATTCTCCACAAAAAACGGCCGTTGTTCTCTAAAAAAAAGTTGAAAACCGTCTAAAGCAATGGCTGCAGGATCAGCCTCAACCTGACCAAAATCAGGGTTGATGGTAAAGTCGATCGTCAAATCATTTGTGACCCCAATTTTGCCGTCCAACCCTGCATTCAATGTTTTTTGATTACTATTTCTAAAAGGATTCAAGGGCTTTTTTTCAAATGTTTTCAATGATGAAACTACAAAAGGTTGCAATTCAAACTGTTTTTGGGATTTCACATTATTCAGCCCTTGCAGTTGCCCAAATTCGCTTACCCAACCCGAGGCATCTAGTGGAATACGCTGCCAAACAGATATTTCATTATTGCGAAAAAACTTTCGCATTACCTGCAGCCCCCATACCTGATTTTGAGAAGTTCCAAATCGTAGTTGGCTCAAAGGAATTTTCATTTCGGCCGTCCAGCCCTGTTGATCAATGTTGGTTTTTACATACCAAATGGGGTTCCATGTGAGATCTTCAGCCGAACCATTAAGCGAAATCATCTTATCCCCTTTTACTCCTGCTGCCGTGACAGTAAGTGAAAAAGCAGATCTTAGGTCGTGATAACTATCAAATATTACGGTTATCCAATCTCCCTCAAATCCATCTCTTCGTGATATCCAATGGTTGATTTTCTGTGGTTCTTGATCATAGTTTTTAATGCCTACATACAAATACTTCGAATCATACATAATTTTGAATGCAGTAGGCATTGATGGAGCGGCGTTTTCTTCTGGCTCTCGTTGTACAAAACCACTGGCCCAAACACCTTTGCCCCATACTTTTTCATCCAATTTGCCATCAATTACTGGTGCTTGATCTGATTGAATTTGATGGGTAGTATACACCTTTTTAACCACTCGATTGCCTGATTGAGCAATTGCTAAAGTGCTGACTGTTAGCCATAAAAATGTGAAATAAATGATATTACGTATCATAGTTAAATAAAATGATTCAGATGAGATATTCTTTCTGAAGCAAAATTAGGGAGGTGTCTTGAAGGCGCTGTGAAACATCACTGAAGGGTTTTAAATCCTTAGCTGAATTCTTTTCAACTACAGCTTATCGTGTAGGAGCTTATCTTTGTATATCAGGATTCAATAAACTCAGAGGACTTTAGATTGATGGTCCAGATTTCGAAGGATTTACGCTTTAATACAATTATGGAACTCAAATATTTTAGATTAATCAAAACCATTGTAGAGGAAGGCAGCATTGCCAATTCTTCCGAAAGATTGTTTCTTACCCAATCGGCACTCAGTCATCAATTAAGAGACCTTGAGGAGCGATTGGGGTTCAAGGTATTTCACCGGAAACGTAATCAATGGGATTTGACACAAGAAGGGAAAGAGCTATACAAAGTAGCCAATGAGCTTTTCCAGACTATAGAAGAGGGATTCAGTAACATTCAAAATATCAAAGAAGGCTCTAAGGGCACTATTCGTCTCAGTGCTGAGTGTCAATCATTCTTTCACAAGATACCAGCGTTTATTCAAAAAATGGGAATTGTGTATCCTGATATAGCAATAGATCTTCGCCTTGGTACCACTCATCAAACCATTTCTCAAGTACTTTCAGAAGAAATAGACATTGCTTTGCTTACTTCCAAACCAGCAGCCGATGCATTACATAGCGTGGAGGTATTTCATGACGAAATATTTGCCCTCATGCACCAAGAACATCCACTCAACGAAAAGCCTTATTTGGATGCCAGCGATTTTTCACAAATACACCTGATTATCAATTCGTTTCCTTTGGAAGGAGTAGCGGTTTATGAGCATTTTTTGCGGCAAAATAAAGTAACACCCGTGAAGATATCGGCCATACCATTCACTGAAATCACCTTATCTATGATTGCGGCTAACATGGGAATTATGTGTGCTCCCAAATGGCAATTGAGTTCTTTCAAACTATTCGAAAATTTGGTTTTTAAGCGTATTAGCACTCAAGGGCTGAAGCGTACCCATTATTTGGTGGTAAAACAAGCTTATAAAAACCGACAATATATCAATGATTTTATTGCCAGTTTTGAGGAAGAGTTTTTAAACATATAAGCCCCAACCAATGCATTAGTTGAGGCCTGTTTTATATTATCAAAAGCGACTTCGATGCCTTATTCACCTAATTGATTCTTAGCTCGCTGCTCATTGGCGATTCGGCGGCGCAGCAAATCATAATAGGCTTTTCCATCACGGTTACCGTAGCGTACATAAGAAGTTTGCGCCCATTCTTTGGCTGATTTAAATTCTCCTAACACCTCATAAGCAACGGCAATATTGTATGCCAAATATCCACCTTCTTTGGTAGGAGCCCGATCCAGGCCACTTTTCCAAACTCCAATGGCTTCTTTCCATTTGGCTACATCGGCATAACGACTCCCTTGCTCTAGTTCAGGGCTTTTTTTGGCTTTCCCCCGAAAATAACGTTTTAACCTTACTGGCATGGGTGACACTCGATATGCATACATTCTACCAAGTTTTTCGCTCAAGCGTCTAGTAGCATCAGATTTCCTAATTAATCCTGCTAAAGCACCAGCTTTAGAAGCAGCTCCAGCTTCCCAGGTTCCTGTTCTTTTATATAGTTTTTGGTCAATAACATTTTGGCTAGCAGGAATATAAAACTTAAGCCCTGCCTTTAGATTATCTACCCCTTTAGCATAAAACTCATCTACTTCTACCTCTCGGGTGGTATTTCCTTCTTTTATTTTTTTCTTGGTTTTCCGTTTGCCTTGGGTAATAATAAAATCGCTATCAAAAATTTCTACGGCCAATACTGCATCGGTTTGATAACGGGCACATAAAGAACGAATGGTAGCCCAGGGAATTTGTTTGGGAAATGCAGTAGAAATACTATTACCATCTAAACGCTCCGCAGCAATCTTGGTGGTAAAGCGTGCAGAATTGCCCAATTTGGCTCGGAAAGCTTGTATCAAGGCCTGGGTAGCAGCTTTATCTTCACCAGGAAGTTCACCAGTCAAAATACCTTCAGCTACATCAATTAAGTTCTTATTAAATTTTGTGCGATCTACCAACAAAACTGATTTAACTGAACTGGGTATAGTAACATCTGCTGGACGCATCGTATTGATATTTACGACTCGTCTGCCAGTAGAACAACTAGTAAAAATCAACCACAATCCTGCCATCATCAGAAGGCGCTTAGAAAGTACTTTTATTCGCATAAGTATGTTTTTTGTAATGAATAAGTGCTATTTATTTAAGTGTACGACTTTTTAGGTAAAGAGGATCAGCGATTTATAGAAGAAATCCTTATAAAAGTATAATAAATAAATGTGGGGTTTTTAAATTTATAACAATTAATTATGTTAAGTTAAATCACTCCCTAAAAAGGCACAAAAAAACTGTCTATCAAATGATGAGCATCACTCAATAGGCAGTTTAATTTTTTTAGATAGCAGCTATTAATTTCTACGCTTACGATTATCGTTTTTGCGTCCCCCTTTATTTCGGTTATTGTTGTGGTGATTTTTGCCTCGTTCTTTCTGAGTATCCAGCAACTTGTCCTGAACAATGCGCTCTCTAAGATCTGGTTTTAAAGGCTTACCAGCAATTTTCTCGATGTGCCCCAATACAGTTTCATCATCAATATTATCTTTATTCCAGCTTGCATAAAAGCCCTTCATCAACTTAGCCACGTATACTACGGCTCCTAATTGATCCTCAATGGCTTCTTCCTCTAATGCCTTTTCTACCAGTAATTCAATGTTGCGTCCATAATGCTTAAAATGCAAGCGATGGGTATTGTAGCCCAACATTTTAGGTCTCTTACCTAATTTATCTTTAGCTGGCATAGGAAATGGACTCTCTACGTCTATTTCAAAACCCGACATAATGTACAAGTCATCCCATAGTTTGTTTTGGGTATCTTGCGAATCGCGCATATTAGGGTTGATTTGTCGCATAAGCTCTACCAGGGTGTAAGCATATTTGGTACGCTTTTCCCGATCTTCCAGCCCTGCTATATAATCAGCGATCTTTTGGATGTTACGCCCATACTCTTTCATTGTAAGCTTGGGACGTTGGGTGTTGTAGTTAAAGCCTCTACCTTTGGTATCCGTACTTTCTCCAGGATTGGGGTTTAACTCCTGATTTTCTTCGTTCATCTTGAAATTTTTTGGTTAATGTACTAACGTAATGAATCGAAGGAGTATGCAAAATAACGAACCCTTGTTCGGCAATTGCTTGCCAAATATCAGGAAAATGTTGTTTGAATACTCCTGAGAATTGCTCGCGCCTTCATTTGGTGGGCAAACAGGGAGTGGTTTAGTGGAATAGGTGCGTATCCCTTTTTCCGTAAGAACTCTTTTCGTTCATTACACAAACTTATTCATGAATTTTGAGTTTCGCAAAACTGAGTAGCAAAGTTTTTTCTCCAGCCTTGTCAAAAGCAATCACTGCTTTGCGGTCATTGTTATGGGCTTTTACCTCCATTACTCGTCCAAGGCCAAATTTTAAATGCTCCACCTTCATTCCTGCTTTCAGGTTTCGGGTATCGCTGGGTTTAAAATTAGGCGAAGGTTTATGATTATAATTCTGATTTGCATTAGATAACTTCCTTGGGCGTAAGTTTTTTACAAAACTTGTATTTGTAAGAGAAGCAGCATTGGCTGTTCCTTGACCTTGCTCTAAGAAATTAGGGTCTATTTCTCGCAAGAAACGGCTTGGCTCACAGTTTTTGATGCGTCCATATTGATAACGACTCGTCGCATAAGAAAGTATGAGTTTCTTTTCGGCACGAGTAATGGCTACATAAAACAAGCGTCGTTCCTCTTCTAGTTCTGTACGACTTGCCAGCATCATTTGTGAAGGAAACAAATCTTCTTCCAGACCTACAATGTATACATTCTTGAACTCCAGGCCTTTGGCCCCGTGAATAGTCATCAAGGTCACTTTTTCATCGCCATCTTCATCGTCTTCATCGGCACTGGTGGCTAGTGATACCTCTTGCAGAAAGGATGTCAGGTCGTTTTCCTGACTTTCTGGGTTATCTACAAATTCTTTGATTGCATTCAGCAATTCCTGTACGTTTTCATAGCGTGATAACCCTTCAATGGTTTTATCTTCATACAAGTCTTTCAACAAGCCCGACTCTTTGGCCACCAAAGAAGCAGTCTCAAAAGCATCTAACTTAGTAGAAGCATCTTCAAATTGCTTGATCAATTCTACGAAACCAGTAATCGCTGTTACGGCTCGCCCAGTAACATGGCGACGAATATTGGTAAGCACCTCCCACAATGGCAATTCCTTCTCATAGGCAATACTTAGTATCTTTTGCAGGGTAGTACCACCAATACCTCGTTTGGGTAAGTTAATAATTCGTTTCAGGGCTTCTTCGTCACGATGATTGACTGTATAACGCAAATAGGCAATCAAGTCTTTGATCTCACGACGTTGGTAAAACGAAAGGCCTCCAATAATTTTATATTTAATATTGGCTTTACGCAGTGATTCTTCTATGCTTCGTGATTGGGCATTGGTACGATACAAAACCGCAAAGTCGCTATTGGTTAGCTGATCTTGCATTTTAGCCTCAAAAATAGATTGAGCCACCATTTTACCTTCCTCACTATCCGACATAGATTTCACCACTTTAATCAAGCTACCGTCTTCATTGGAAGTCCACACATCTTTTTGAAGCTGTGCTTTGTTTTTGGCAATCAAAGAGTTAGCCGCTTTTACAATGGTTTTGGTAGAACGATAGTTTTGCTCAAGGCGAATGGTCGAGAGCTTAGGATAATCTTTTTCAAAATTGAGAATATTTTGAATATCGGCTCCCCGGAAGGCATAAATACTTTGAGCATCATCTCCCACCACGCAAATGTTTTGGTGCATGGCTGCCAAACGACGCACAATCAAATACTGTGAGAGGTTTGTATCCTGAAACTCATCTATGAGTAGGTATTTAAATTTCTTTTGGTATTTATTGAGAATAGGTGGATGATCTCGGAACAGAATATTGGTATTAAACAATAAATCATCAAAATCCATTGCGTTGGCCTTGATGGCTCGTTCCTGGTATATCTTGTAGATACGCCCAATCTCAGGGCGACGATAAGCCCGATCATCTTCCGCATAGATAGGGTTGTTCAAATATTCTCTAAAAGAGATCAGTCGGTTTTTAGCGGCCGAAATTCGGTTTAATACTACATTGGCTTTATAAACTTTATCGTCTAGCTTCAGCTCTTTTACAATGGTACGAATCAAGGATTTAGAATCATCGGTATCATAAATAGAAAAGCTACTGTTGTAACCAATTTTATCGGCTTCAAAGCGTAGGATTTTAGCAAAAATGGAGTGAAACGTTCCCATCCAGATATCTTTGGCATCATTGCCAATTATTTTCTCGATACGTTGTCTCATTTCGCCGGCAGCCTTATTGGTAAAGGTCAAGGCCATAATGTTGTATGCTGGTATCCCTGTACTTATCAAATGAGCAATGCGATTGGTCAATACTCGAGTCTTACCCGATCCGGCACCTGCAATAATCATAATTGGGCCATCTTTGTGTAATACTGCCTCTCGCTGGGGGTCGTTTAAGCCTTTGATGTAATCCATTTTTGTATTGTTTTTTTTGGAGTCTAACACTCCATCAGATATTTGTCGTTCTTTGATTTTTGGACAGAAAACTTTCTTATCCATTCTTCAAAGTTACAAAAAATCCCCCATTCATTTTAAGTCAGAAGTGAAAAACTAAGAGTGAAAATTGATGCAAAGTTTCTTAGATAAAAAACTAAAAATGAAAAGTAAAAAAATTAGCGTAAAGCGGAATTAATACATCCTGAGTCCTAGCAATATTTTGATAAACTTGACTCTAAATTTATTACCTGTTCTTACGAGATATGCTTCTCAATTACTCAATCAACAGATAAGTAGACTAACACCTGGCCCCTAGTAAAAGTACGTCATCAGTTTGGTGATGTCCCTCTTTCCAACTATAAAAAGCTTGTTTAACATTTCTAAATTGTTCAGGCATTGGTTCGTTGTGATGCTTCTGTAAAAGCTGATGTAGTTTCTTGGTTAAAAACTTTTTACCATACTTTCCGCTTCCTCCAAATTGATCACCAAAACCATCCGAAAATAAATAAAACTCAGTAATAATTTTTTCTCCATCATCATTGCTTAAACATACCCTATGTTTGGTGTAGTTTTTTACCGAAGTGCTAGAGCCTCCAATGGATTTACGGTCACCCTTGACGATATGTAATTCGTTTTCTTGAAAATACACCAAGTTGTTTTTAGCTCCTGCAAACTCCAGTACTTGGGCTTCTTTGTCTATTACCACCAAACCCATATCCATACCGTCCTCAATTTGGGTAGCTTCTTGCCTTAGCGCTTTCTTAATACCAACATTCATCTCGTCTAAAATTCGCTCTGGCGATGTTATGTGATGAGTTATCACAATTTCATTGAGTAGTTCGTTGCCCACCATGCTCAACAATGCTCCTGGTACCCCATGACCAGTACAATCCACTGCTGCCAATACTATTTTTTCGCCTTCAAATTCTTTGAAAATCAATTGTTCTCCATCGAAAGTGAGTTTCTTCTCATATATTGGTTTGGATTCGGTATTGCCAAACCAATAAAAATCCCCGCTTACGGTATCCCTGGGCTCATAGAACACAAAGCTTTCGGGCAAATGGGTTCTAATTTCGGTCATTTCGGGAAGAATGGCTCTTTGAATACGTCGAGCATAATTAATACTATCAGTCAAATCTTTGTTAATGGATGCAATTTCCTCATTCTTATTCTCCACTTCGGCATAAATTCGGGCATTATCAATGGCGATGGTAATATATACCACCAAGCTTTTCAATAAATTGAATTGGTAATCAGAATATGCCTTTTTCTGAGCACTATGCACTGCAATCACTCCTAACACCCTTCTCTTAATTACAAGCGGAATATACATCACCGATTGTACTTGTGCCTCTTGTATACTTGGTGGAACTCCTTTACCAATCTTAGCCGCATATTCTGCCTGGTAGTCATTCATCAAAAATGCCTCCTGGCGAATAATACTCCAAATACCGGGAATATGCTCTTCTGCCAAATCGTGAATATGGCTAGGTATCTTCTCACCATTTTTACGAATTCCTTCTATTTTTAAACATTGTTGGTTAGGCTCATATAACCCCAATAAAAGCACATCGAATTGCATAAACTGTAAAACCACCTGGTGAATAATTTCAAAAATATTATCGAGGGAAAGGGTAGAATTTAACTGAAAACCAGCTTCACTTAGCAGTTTAATACTGGCATAAGACTCCTGTAGGTCTATATTTTTTTGCTGCACCACCCGTTCATTGGCCAAATGATCATTGGTAAAAGCAGTGACCACTAAAAACATCAACACAAAGAGTGTGAATAAATTGAGGTAGTAAAATTTCTTAAAAATTGGATAGGTAATCAAAGGCTCAACATTGAAAAAGATCAACTGGGCCACAATAAAGAATACCACACTAAGCGCAAACAACCAATATGTCTGTTTGCGTGGTACATAAAATAGCACTGGCGCTATGGCAGTTACTAAAAAGTAATATTCAGCAGCAATTTGACTACCAAAAATCCAACAAAGTATTAACAACAAAAAATTAGAAAATACAATAAATGAAAGATGTGATACTTTATTGTTTTGGTAGTAATTCTGAATTAGAGGAATCAGATAAATCAAGCAGAAAGAAAATGACATAATAATCAATATCCAATCCTGCATCCAGAGATTCATGAAAAAGTAAATAAGGAAAGAACAAGTAATGTAAAAGGAAAAAAGGTTGGTCAAGCGAACCTGACGTTTTTCATAAAATGACAATTCCTTTTCAACACCAATGTTGATTAACCGTTTCCAAAAAACCAATAAATTCATAGTGGTAGTAGTTTTACTTACACTCCTCATAAAGTTATAAAATCATTTTGCAAAAACGACTTTTGTTTAACAAAACAACAAATATTTATACAAAAAAGTTAAACAAAAATAATTGCTAATGAAAATAAATTACAACATAGAAACATAACAGCATTACTAATACCTGAGTGCAAACACTCTTTTATTGATGTCTTGGTTCAATATACTTGAAAGAATTATACCTGACTTTTATATTTTTTGAATTAGTGATGGATAATCAACGCTTTACTTTCTTGAGAGTGTTCTGCAAAAGGATTAGTTTTTATCTGGTTATTCACTATTTTTTTTAAAAAGTTTCAAGCTTGAAAACTTTGTTTTATATCATATTTGTCACAAAAATTGACAGGAATGAGTACAAGTTCAAAAGCACCTTCTTACCTAAAGAATAATATAAACGTTTTTAACATAAATTAAATGAGGAAATTATCTCTTACACTGGTTTATCTCTTATCAATCTCCGTATTGATCAGTTCATGCAAAAAAAGTGACGATGACACTACACCTACAACCATCACTGGAATTACAGATGCTGATTGTCCTAATGACAATAGCACAAGCACTACCAATACTGGCTGTAGTACTAATCCAACAATCACCAGCCAATACAATGAAAGTGTTGCAGGGAATGTCAGAACGATTGTGTCCAACACTTATCCAAATCATAAGTATAGCACCACAAGTACCTTAACCCCTATAGATCGTACACTGACAGTAGATGCTACGCCTGCAATAGCTACTTCTACTACATCGGTTTTGAATGAAGGGCGTCCTGCTCGTTATTTTGGGGTAGCACTCAATGGAGTGTTGATTGCCCCAGCTCCTGCTGAACCTTTTATTTTTACTAATACCCAAACAGGTGAATTTAACTGGGATTGGGTGTTTGAACCCACAACAAACCAAGGGAGTGGTAGAGACATGGTGGCTTTAGATTGTGCTTCAGCTCACCAAGGTCCTCAAGGATATCATTACCACGGTAATATGTTTGAATATGCAGAGTTATTATTGCCTGGAGTAAGTGGTTCTACTGTGCCTACCCAAGTGGTGCAAGTTGGCTGGGCATCTGATGGTTTTCCTATCATATATCGTTATGGCCCTGATGCTTCTGGTAATTTAAAACTTCTAACGCCAAGCTATCGAGTAAAGGAAGGCCTTAGACCAGGCGATGGAGTATCTGAACCTTGTGGTTCTTACAATGGTAAATACACCAATGATTATGAATATGTAGAAGGCTTGGGTGACTTGGATGCCTGTAATGGAATAGCAAGAAATATTACATTAACCACTGTAGATGGCACCAAAACTTTTAGTTATTTCTATGTTATCACAGATAGTTTCCCCCAAATAGGTCGTTGCTTGTCTGGTACACCTAGTAAAGATTTTGAGAATAGATAATATTTTTAAACCTGTCAGCTTGTAATTGGCAGGTTTTGGTTTTTCCTTGTTTTAGGTTGCTCCTATGCCCCAATGTCATTAAGTTTAGAGAGGAAATATTGATTAATACAGTCTGCGATGGACTCACTACGCTCGGTTTTAGAAGGAGGCTAACACTTGATGATCTTAGAGAAAGTGGCTGAAAATATATGCCAACAAATAATAGGAATGTAGGGGCAAAAGGTTTGAGGGGTGCATAGATAACTGGCTGAAGGCAGATCAAATCTTATTCTAAAAGCCATTTTTTTGCATCTTCAGGAGTGGTAAAGTAACGTACTTCCATTCCTGAACCTTCTGCGGCTTCCATTGTTTGCTCGATAGACATTTGAGAAAAAATTTCTTCGGCTATTACAAAAGCAACTTTTTCAATGCCCGCATCCCGATTCTTTTTATTCACATTTTCATCGGTCCATTGCTGCAGTTCAATGTCAATTGTAAATTCAAAATCAAGCGCGTTAATTAGTTGTTTGGTTGCTTTGTGCTTTTGAATAAGATTTACCAATTTCTCCAAATTACTTTTGTATTCATCAGCTGTCATAAAAGCGCTGTCTGAAACCCAAGTGTTTTGCATAATACCAGTGCTTGAGTCAAAGTCAATCTGCTGATATTTACTTTGATAAAGATTCTCCATTTTTCAATTAAAACTTATGCCTCCAATAAATTCAAACTCCTGTATCTAAAAACTTACTCTCATAAGGATAATGAAAGTGATAGTTTAGAATTTTAGGAATGCTGTATTGAAAATTTCGCCGTAGGTAGGGTCTTACTTTTGTTTTATGCTGTGGTAAGGTCAAAAATCTATCCAATTGATAGTCACCTCCACAAATAAATTTGTAGTGATTTAGCTGGGCTAGAGTTATAATAATAAAACTATGAAAAACGAACAGGAAATCGTTCATTTGCTTACTTGCTACAGGTAATGCTCTCAAATGTTCAAAAGTCAAAGATACCTGCTGAATGAGTGCCTGTTTTATCTCGTTTAAGGTAGCAAAGCTATTGGCAAAATTGCGAATGTTTTGGTTACTATCTTTATGCAAATCATTGATATCGTTGATAAATTGCACCAGCCCTCCCAGTTCATAAATAGCCTCTTCCTCTTGTTTCAATAATTCCTTTCCAACTACTGCTCGGCACAATAATGTAGTAAAACCACACTTGTCTTTTAAAATTTTTATAAGTTTCTCCTGAGGCAAATTAGCGTCGAATTGTTCACGACTCGCAAACTGTGCTTCCAGTGTTTTCCAGTAATATTCCATTACCAACGCCTTATTATCTGCTGAAAGGTTTGCCTCAAACACCTTAAAAAAGTCTAAATAGAATTTTTCCAGAGGCAGGCGAATTGCTCCCTCCGAGGGATTCAGTAAAAACTCTTTCTTTGAGGCAAAGTTATCTCCTGCCAAATCATCTATTACGATATCAGAAATACCTCCCAAAACACCAGAAAAAGCAATGCTGAGTTTTTCTTTTTCTCGCAAAGGTACTTGATGCAAATCTGCAAATTTCTGGCTCATCCAAACGGTTTCTACCATGTACCATTGCATTTTTTTGAACATTCTAGGAGAAATGCTTTTGTGATATTTAGACAGGTCTGTCACTGAATTCAGCACCAGGTGCATTTCACGATGCAGCCTTCCCCTCTCCCAGTTAGCCGATTGCATGTCTTTCACCAAAGGTAGCAAACGACGCATATTCTTGAGCCAAGTCATCTTTTCTTCCGATTATTTACCCTTTAAAACTTTTGGGAGCCAGGTAACAACTTCGGGAAAAATGACCACTGTTGCAATAAGCAGTAATTGAATAATGATAAAAGGAATGACTCCTCGATAGATTTGACTGGTTTTTACCTCGGGCGGGGCTACTCCTTTCAGATAAAATAAAGCGAAGCCAAACGGTGGCGTGAGAAAAGAGGTTTGTAGATTCATAGCCATCAAAATACCTACCCAGAGCAAATCCAGGCCCATAGCTTTGAAAGTAACCACTACTACTGGTACAATGATGAAGATGATCTCGATAAAGTCAATAAAGAATCCCGCAATGAACATAATCATCATCACCAATGCCAAGAAGGTGTACTTGTTTAAATTACTAGAGTTGATTAATTCAATGATGTAATCATCGCCTTTTAAACCTCTGAAAATCAACGAAAAAGCAGACGCACCAATCAGAATCAAAAACACCATGGTGGTAATATGACTGGTCGATCGCATTACTTGACGTAATACTTTTAGAGAGAGTTTTTTCTGAAATAAAGTGAGTAAAGTAGCCCCAAATGCACCTACTGCGGCCGCTTCGGTAGGCGTAGCAATTCCAGCAAAAATAGACCCTAGCACGGCCACAATTAATAAGAAAGGCAAAACAAAAGCAGACAAAATACGCTGCCACATTCTTTCAGTTCTAAAGGCCTTTAATTCTTCTTTGGGCATCGCTGGAGCCATGTCGGGCCGTACAATGGTAAGGCCTAAAATGTATATAAAGTATAACAAAACTAAAGCAAAGCCTGGGATAAAAGCCCCAGTAAATAGATCTCCTACTGAAATATTCAAAACACTGCCCAGCAACACCAACACCACACTTGGTGGAATGATTTGCCCTAAAGTACCCGAAGCCGCAATGGTACCTGCGGCCAACTCTATGCTATATTTACGGCGAATCATGGTAGGTAAACTAATCAACCCCATTGTAATTACGGTAGCTCCTACAATCCCGGTAGATGCTGCCAATAACGCTCCTACTACTACCACCGAAATAGCCAGTCCTCCTTTTAAGCGGCCAAAAAGCAAAGCCATGGTTTCTAACAACCGCTCCGCAATGCCTGACTTCTCTAACATAATGCCCATATATACAAACAAGGGTACTGCCATAAGCACCGCGTTGTTCATAATGCCATAAATCCTTAAAGAAAGTAAATAGAAGAAGTTGAGGTTGAAAATGGCCAAGCCAAACAAAATAGACAAGCCTCCCAGGGTAAACGCCACTGGAAAACCCGCTAGTATAGCCACAAAAACCAATAGGAAAAGTTGTAAAAACAGAGGCATGGGTAGCTTTACTCCCAAAAACAGAGACAAACATACCAAAGCTCCTACCAGCAAAAAAATCACCTTGATAACACCAAAAATTCTACTCCCATTTGTGGCGGCTTCTTGGGCTGGATGGTGACTGATGGTGTCGTCTTTGTCCTGCCAACGCGCAGATAAATCATCTAGTGATTCGCCCATCACTTTCAGAATTGATTCAAAAAGTAGTGAAAGGGCTTGTAAACATAAAAAGAAAAAACCTAGTGGAATGGCTCCTTTGATAATGTAGCGAGCAGGCAACCCTCCTGGATTGGGAGACCCTTCGCCATAACCAAAGGAAACCAGTGTATATTTATATGAGGCGTAAATAATAACCGCACAAAAAGGAATCAAAAAAATGAGAGTACCCAATAAATTAATCCAGGCTTGTTGTTTGACATTCATACGGTTGTAAAACACATCTACCCTTACGTGCTTGTCATGGCGTAGACTATAGCCAGCACAAAACAAAAATACCAAGGCAAATAGGTGCCATTCCAGCTCTAAAAAGGCTACTGAAGTTTTTTTGAAAAAGTAGGTCTGTGATACGTCAAAACACACTAGTAACACCAAAAAAGTGGTACACCATGCACTATTTTTTCCTATCCAGTTGTTGAGTTGGCTTATACGTAAAATGTAGTTTCTTAGTAGGGTTTTCAATTCACCAGGGATTATTTTGTGGATCAATTGTATTATGAATCCTCAAATATATAAAAATTGATTTACCGCAAGTGCTTCCAACCCCTGCATTTGCTAAAGAGGCTCTACAGCCTTCAGTATCTCGAGTGCTTTTTGAAATGTATTTAAAGCAAATGATGGAAGTTCAGTGAGACGATTCAAGTCGAGTTGATGGCTTATTTTGAAAAACCGTCTTTTGTTGAGTTCGGCAGTCAAATTTACAGATTCAAAATCAGTTAATTTTTGATAATTATCTTCCTCAAAATGATATTCCCAAGGGGTGTTATTTACCCCAATGTACCAATCTTCCTGGGGCTGTTTCAATAAATTATGAAGAACTATTGGATGATGTTTTTCCCAACTTTCCTCAGCCAGTATCAAAGTACAACTTATTTCGTGCCCCCACCAGATCATTGTGCGGAAGGCAAAAATATCGTTTTGAGTGTATTTTCGTGGATAATCTAATACCCAATAAGGTAGTTGCCGATATTGCTCTCCTTTGGATATTTTCCCATTTTGAATGTCAATTTCTGCAGGAAAATTAAAGTCCAATTGTGCCAGTTCCTGTTTGATTTCCTGACGGGTTTGCTCGAGAAGCTGCATCAATTTTTCATTGATTTGATGCTTGGTGAGCAAAAAATCGGTGTCTTGCAGGTAGTTGAGTTCTTTTTGGGAAAATGATTGTGGCATAAGATCTTTTTTGTGTAGTTCAAACATAAAAAAAAGTGGTTGGAAATTCCAACCACTTTTCGTGAGAACTGTTTTTTTCATAATGATCATAGTGTGTGCATGCTGAATTGTAAGATGTAACTTAAACCCATATCGTTTGATTACTTTCACCCATAGGACACCCCAAATAACAAAAGGTAGTAGGCACTGAGACTTTTTTTTGAAAAAAATTTCACCCAACCACACAAAGTACTGGCTATCAATCTATTAAAAACATTTGCTTCCAGTATTTTTTTTGAAAAAAAAACATTTCTAGCTATATTAGTTAGTAATTTCAATAAAATGTAATAAGGGCTTTTTGTATACAATCAATCATACACTTGTACTGCTTTCCCTGAAAAAAATCAAACCTTTTTGTTTGTTATCTTTTTTTCTTTCGAGCAAATCAAAGTACCACTTAGTGATATTCAAAAAAACCGTATATTACAGCTACATGAAATTACATTATAATCAGTTATTATTAATCATGATCCTGGGCGTATTATTATCTGCCTGTGGCCCAAAATCTGATGAACAACCAGCACCACCTCCTTTTACCTTTACTACACCTGACCATTTCGGTAATAGTTTTACAATTCCAGAAGACAATCACATGACTGAAGCTGGAATAGACTTAGGGCGTCATTTATTCTTTGACAAACGACTTTCTAAAAACAGTCAGGTTTCCTGTGCTACCTGTCATCAACCTTCTAAAGCGTTTACAGACGGTCTTCCTGTAAGTGTAGGGATAGATGGAAGAACCACCACTCGTAACTCTATGTCTTTGGTAAATTTGCTATGGGTAAATCGTTTCTTTTGGGACGGAAGGGCAAATAGTCTTGAAGAACAAGCTTTACAGCCTATTCAGGATGAGCGTGAGATGGGGATTACGTTAATCGAACTGGTAGCCAAAATAGAGGCTATTCCGGTATATAAGGAAAAGTTTAACGCAGCTTTTGGCTCCGAAACGGTTTCTCCTGATAGAGTAGCTAAAGCATTGGCACAGTTTCAACGCAGTCTTATTTCGGCAGGTTCTCGCTTTGATAAAATAAGGCGTGGTGAGGTACAACCTACTGAACGGGAACAACGCGCCATTGATTTGTTTTTTACCCACCCTGAGCCTTCAGCACCTATACCTTTGCGTGGGGGAAACTGTGGAGATTGTCATGGGAGTAATCTTACCACCCTGAATACTTTTCACAACAATGGACTCGATTTGGTACCCAGTGATTTAGGCGTGGGAGCCATCACTGGAAGGGATACAGACAATGGTAAAATGCGTGCACCTTCATTAAGAAATATTGCGCTAACAGCTCCATATATGCACGATGGCCGATTTAAAACTTTAGAGGAAATACTGGATCATTACAATGAGCATATACAACCAACAGCAAACCTTGACCCACTCATTACTGCTGCCAGCAATGAAATACAGGGCAAAAGTTTGGCACTTACAACACAAGAAAAAAAAGACATTGTGTTTTTTCTTAAAATGCTCACTGATTCTTCTTTCATAAACAATCCGGCTTTTCAGAATCCTTGGCCTGATCAATAATATTAAAAACTTATAAACTAATTTAAATAAAAATTATGGACAAAAAGATTGTAACTAAAAAGGGGATGATCTACTACGACGAAGCACTCAATAGTATTGTGGCGTTGTGGAATGATCGTTTTATGCTGCAGGGAGAGTATCGTGACACTATATCAAAGGCACTCGATATGTTGGATGAAACCAATGCTACGAGTTTTATTACTGACACCCGCAATACTAAAGTTTTGTCTCAAGAGCAGCAAAAGTTTCAGATCGAAGAACTATTTCCTCGATTCATGAAATCATCTCTCAAGCGCGCTGCCTACATTATGCCCAAAGACATATTTGTACAATCTGCTGTCAACCGCTCACTTAACGAACTGACCAAATATATAGAAGTAAAACAATTTGATGATTTAGAAAGCGCCAAAACCTGGATTAGGGAAGAAAATATAAAAACACACCAAGCAGAAAATAAAAACACCGATGAGTAAAAGTACTGCATAAAAAGTTATGGAATAAACACAAAGTATAATATATGATAAATATCAATCAGAGTTTCTTTCTATCAAAAGATCAAGCAGAAGAACTGCTCAGTGGTAAAATTCTGGCAGTCATTACCGAGTATACTATCTTTAAATTGGATTTACAAAGAGACCAGGTAATGTTCCGATGTTTGCTCAACCAATATACCTTTAGCATTTTTTTTGAAGCAATGCAGCAAGAAATGAAAACCGATAAAGAGGATTTGAAACATTTTTTTTGGGATGCATTGATTACCTATTGTGCTATTAGCCTAAAAGCAGAACAGAAGCGTTCTTATCCAATTGGTGAGTTTGAAGACCATGATGAATTGCTAGATTGGTTTTTGGTTTGGAAGAATTGCTCCCAACAAGAAAGAATTGAATTTATTGAAAATGTCTAATTTATAAAATAAAAGTAGCCCTCTTTCATTTTCAAAAAGAGGGCTTTTCTTTATCGCAGTTGTTTAGATTTTCTCTGCATTCATTACAAAGGCCTCTCCTTTCACAGTCTCTTTCCCGTCATCTTTATTCACAATTTTAGTGCTTACTACTGCCCGATGTTTTTCTTTGTTTACTTCAGTCACGGTAAAAACAGCTTCATACGTTTTATCTACAAACATTGGACGTCTAAATTCCATCGTTTGCTTCATATAAATAGTCCCCTCTCCTGGAAACATAGTACCAAACACCTTAGAAAAAATGCTACCAGCCAAGAAGCCATGCATAATTGGCTGCGAAAAAGGCGTTTTTGCGGCATAATCAGCATCAAGGTGTATTGGGTTGTTGTCTCCCGTAACTTCGGCAAATTTGATTACATCATCCTGAGTAAAAGAAAATGAGTGACGAAATTCATCGTTTAGCTCAATCATAAGTTTTTAGTTTGAGATAAGATAAAATATTAGTAAAGTACAATAATATAGGTATTCAAACGAAAAATCAACCTTACATTGAATTAATACAATTCACCCTTGCAATAATAGAATCAAGTATTTCAATAGATAATTAGCCAAAGTTTTTTTAAAATATTTTTTTTGATATTATGCACATAATCTTACATTTGCTATGCAAACTCACAAAACGCTATTACTATGGATAGTACAAAAAATTTCTTTGATGCCTGGGTAAATACTCAAACCCAACTTGTGGACAGTATTGTGGATACTTCCAAAAAAATCCAGGAATCATTTTCGCAGAAAGAGGGAAATGCTGCGCAAGCCAATGAAGTATATACGAACTGGTTTAGCCAGCAAAAAGAAGCAATGGACCATATGCTTTCAGAGATCCGTAATCGGGTTGGAGATATTACTCCTGAATTTATGCAAGAATGGGTAGCTACTCAGCAAAAATTCACCGAAAACTGGATGAATATCGTGAAGGAAACTTCTGAAAATTATACTGGAGGTGGCTCACCTGACAAGTACATGGGTAACATCAAAAAAGTGTATGAGCAGTGGAATAGCATTTATGGTCAACTTACTACACAACTAGGTAAACCCTTCTCTCAAGCCAGTTACGTTCCTGGTGATTTTACCAAAGATACTTTCGGAGGATTTATTGATAGCTCACGTGCTTACATCAAAATGTTCGAAATCTGGCAGCCTATCTACAAAATGATGCAGAGCAACACGATGGGTATCGATTCTTTGAACAAAATCATTGATATGGGTAAATACCAATCGGTGTTTGATTCTGTTTTCCAATTTATGAATCCTACCAAATCAAATATGATTGTGGAGCAGGGTCAAAAAATTGCTGAAATGATCAGTGATATGACCAAAGGAATGTTCAACGATCCAATGCAGCAGATTTCTAAAATGATGCCTCAAGGATTGATGGATAAAAACTTTGATGTATTGGCCGACTTGAATTATAAATTTACGGATCAGTTCTACAAATTTACCGATCCATATTTTATGATGATTCCTGCCAGTCGTGAAAAAGAAATGTTAGGCTTGATGATGAAAATTCACGAAAAATATGTGAAGTATTACATCAAGGCTTCTGAAATGCAAAATATTGTATATGTTACTGGACAAAAGGCCATCGAAAAGGTAGTAAAAGATTTGATGCACCGTGTATCTGAAACTACTGAGCCAGTAACCTATGATGAGTTTTACAGTCAGTGGGTTGACACCTTAGAAGAAGACATGATTGGTTTGTTTTCAGGTGATTCTTTTTCAAAGGTTCAAGGTGACCTACTTCAAATTGGTTTGCAAATCAAAACCGATTTAGACAAACAAATGGAACACTATCTGGCCCCTCTTCCAGTAGTTCCACGTTCTGAGGTAGATGAAATGAATGCTACCATCAAAGAACTAAAAGATCGTGTACAACGCTTAGAAAAAGCTTTGACTACTCAAACTCCAAAAGCTGAGACTAAAAAGAAAACCACTACTCGCAAAACTACCACTAAGAAAGCTTCGAATGGAGCTAGTGCTGCCAAGTAACGTGGTGTATCCAAAGTAGTAGAATTTTAAAAAAAGGGGGATCATAAAAAATTCCCCTTTTTTAATGAAATAATTATATATTATCCTATCGAATTAGTCATCACACAATTTTTAATCAAATACAATAATGGAAAATCACGCAGGAGACCTATTCCAAAAAATAAATGAAACTACCAACAAACTTGTCAAAGGATATGAAGTTTTTAACTCATTGGATGCAGTAGAAATTGGCACTACTCCCAAAGAGTTGGTTTGGTCAAAAGATAAAGTAAAATTGTATCATTATCTACGTGAAGATAAACCCACCTGCAAAACTCCTCTGATCATTTCTTATGCGTTGATCAATCGCTACTACATGATGGACTTGCAACCTGATCGCAGTCTCATTCGCAAGTTGCTTTCTTTAGGTATTGACATTTATGTAATTGATACTGGTTATCCGACCCGCAACGACCGATACCTTACAATGGATGACTACATCAATGTATATATTGATGGGGCCATTGACCATGTACGAGAAGCTCACAAGATAGATAAAGTAACTTTATTGGGCGTATGTCAAGGCGGAACATTTTCTACCATCTATAGCACCATCCATCCTGAAAAGATTAAAAATCTAATCACAATGGTTACTCCTATTGATTTTGCTACCGATGATGGCCTATTGTTTAGATGGTCACGTGATATGGATGTAGATGCAATTGTAGAAGGTTTTGGTGGGTTGGTTCCTGGTGAGTTTTTAGATATGGGATTCCAGCAGTTAAAGCCTATGCTTAAGGTGCGTAAACAAAAGAATTTGATGGATATGCTGGACGATGAGAAAAAAATCCTGAACTTTTTGCGTATGGAAAAATGGATCAACGACCAGCCTCATCAAGCAGGAGAAACTTACCGTCAGTTTATCAAAGATCTTTATCAGGAAAATAAATTGATTAAAGGTGAGCTACAGGTAGGAGAACACACCATTAACCTGAAGAACTTAACGATGCCTTTGCTCAACATTTATGCTGCTGCCGACCATTTGGTTCCTCCAAGTGCTACCATTCCGTTGAACGACTATGTAGGTTCTAAAGATAAAAAACTGTACGAATTCCCAGGTGGTCATATTGGGGTATTTACAGGACGTCGTTCTCAAAAAGAGCTAAGCCCTACAATTGCAGAGTGGCTCAAAGAAAGAGATTAAATTTATCATTACCTTTACCAATATTTATTCTGTCGGTTTAGTTTACAAAGCTAAATTGGCAGAATATTTTTTTAACCCCAGATTGAAATTCAAACATTGAATGGAAGCATTCGAAATTGTATTACTGGTAATTGCTTATACAGCGGTTATACTTGCTTTGTTCGTAGAAATTATTTGCTATAAAAGAAATCTCGAGACCGTTGAGACTATCTACTTCACAGTTTCTCTGCTTTTGTTGATTTTGGGCATTACCTTCACTTATTTTTTTACAACAACAACTTCATCAGGCCTCGTCTCTATTTTTTTGTTTGAGAGCATGGCCCTTGTAACACTTACTACACCTTTGAACGTTTTTGAAGAAAGAGGGTACCCTATCAGGCCTGTCTTCAAAAAGTTGCTAATTGGTTTTGTAGCAGTTTTAATAATTTTGATTCCTGTAGGATATTTTATCAAGATATACCCAATTGTAGAGTACATTATCACGATATCTTTAGGCCTTTCGGTAGTGTTTTCTATGCTTATCATCAAAACTACTAAACCCAAAATACGTATTGCTCATCGGGAAAAAATAGAACGTTATCTAGCCAATGCTTTTTTAATATTTATCCCGCTTTCTTTTGCCGCCAACTATATTGCCGATAACAGCAACTTGAATATTAGAATCGGTTTTACTATCCCATTGATTTTTATTTTAATGGCAGCAAGTAAACTATGGGACGATGTACAAAGGCTATCTTTGTTTAAACCCAGTAATAACATATCTCCTCAAAGCTTCACCAATTACGCACTTACAAAAAGGGAACAAGAAGTAGCCTCTCTCCTCCTCAAAGGACATACTTATAAACAAATTGCTGAACAATTGTTTGTATCAATCCCTACAGTAAAAACTCATACTTATAATATTTACAAAAAATGCAAGGTACACAGCCGAATGGAGCTCATTACTTTGCTCAATCAATAGAAAATACCCAAGCTTGATATTTACCTAATTCAGTACTGATAGTCAAGCACTTAATTGTTTTTTGATTACTTCATACTTTTGTATGAAATTTTGCTCAGCCTGCTTTTTCATACCTTTTCCCGATTGAAATCATCATTTGTATTTCGCACCCTTGCAACATTATTTCAAAAATGTAATACAAATCATGAAAAAATCATTTCTAACATTTTACCTGCTACTATGGGTGCTTCAAGTAATGGGGCAAGCAGATACTTCAACCAAAGCTGAGAAAAAAAGACTCGATTTTGCCAAAACATATTTTGAATTTGGCGGAAGTTATTTCCCTTCATTTAAGGGCAAACAAATCTTAAATAATACTGAGAACACTTTCGAACACTCAGCGTCATTGAATCCATACCTTAATTGGGGAGGCTTTCATTTTTGGGGTCACGCCGAATTCTATGTTTCATTTCCATTAAGTGGCATCACCCAAATACTCAACCCAAATGATGATACTAGCTTTGAAATGATTCATTCGGTAGCTACTGGTGCTCGTTTTTACCCTTGGGCTTTTAAAGAAGGGAGCATTAGGCCTTACGTTGGATTAAGCTGGTCTTCTTTAGGTTTCAAACAAATTATTAAACCCGAGGAAAACCAACCAATGCTGTACAAAGATTTTCTGCTCGTACCTGAGGTGGGCTTAACCTATGGATATAAAAGTTTTGCCCTTAGGTTGAGTGCATCTTACTTTCCTGCTAATCGCTGGAGCTATCCAGTAAGCAAAACCGATTTCGTTGAAATCAATACCCCCAGGTTTGGCTTTCATGCAGGGCTATTATATAAGTTTGAAGCATCTAAAAACGAAGATCCTAAACTACAGGAAAAATGGAACAATTACCCTAGAGTCTCAAAACTAAGCACTGGTGCCACACGCTTTGGTGATTTTTTCGTGGGTATTGGTCCCTCTGTCTCTTTTTCTTTAAGAAAATCATCTTTCAACGAAAAGAACTTCCCTTATTTGCCTAATCCAGCAAGTTCCGAAAACTACTTTGACATAGCCATAGGTTATCAGTTTAATAAAGCTAACCTTTTTACGGCATTGTCTTTCAGAAATCCTGAATTTAGAGCGAATGGTCACGGAACAGAACAAACTGTCCAAAAAACGTCTTTACTTCTTGAAGTCAATAAATTTTTAACCGATTACACTGGGTTTGCCCCATATATAGGTTTAAATGTAGCCTATGATCAGATCAAATATTCAGAAAAAACCGAATTAGGCTCTCGTGAAATCATTTCCAGAAAAGTAGAGCCAGGGGTGACCTTTGGGTGGGATATTGTATCAGGCAAAACAGATGAGCATTTTATCTTAAGAACCAATTTACGCTGGTACCCTTTGTCATTCTTTACGGTTGAGGGGCAAAAGTTTGATTTTAGTCAATTGGAATATAATCTTATTCAGTTGGTTTTTTACCCTGGCAGGCTTAAGAGAAAAAAATAATCAGATAAAACAAAGCCCTACCAATTGTTGATTGCGTAGGGCTTCAATGTCTTATTACCTCAATAATTGATTTATTCCTCGTATTTTTTCATCGCAATACAAGCACAGTGTCCCCCAAATCCAAAGCTATTGTTTAGGGCAAAGTTTACTGTTTTGTTAGATGCTTTCCCCAAATTGAGGTCAATATTATCAGGAACTTTTTCGTCCACTTCTGTAGTGTTTATAGTAGGAGGAATCTTGTCGGTATGAGTAGCCAAACAAGTAGTAATGGCCTCAATGGCTCCCGCAGCTCCTAGCAAATGTCCTGTCATCGATTTGGTAGCACTTACACTCAATGCTTTTTGATCAGTAAAAGTCTTGGTAATTGCAGTAATCTCAGAAATATCTCCCACTGGGGTTGAGGTTGCATGCAAATTGATATAGTCTACCTCATTAGGGTTGATGTTGCCTTCTCGCAAAGCTTCTTTCATGGCGAGGTGTGCTCCTCTACCATCTGGGTGAGTTCTGGTAATATGATAAGCATCAGCTGTTTCTCCACCACCTACAATCTCCGCATAAATTTTAGCACCTCGTTTTTGTGCACTTTCAAGGCTTTCTACCATCAGTGCAGCGGCTCCTTCTCCCATCACAAATCCATCACGTGCCTTGTCGTATGGGCGTGAAGCGTTAGCAAAATTATCGTTATTGGTAGACAATGAATGAATAGTGTTAAATCCACCGATGCAAGCCTCAGTAATGGGAGCTTCTGAACCTCCAGCCACTACTATATCTGCTTTGCCCCACTTGATGTAATTATAAGCATGAATTAGTCCCTGGTTAGACGAAGCGCAAGCGGTTAGCGGGCTATAGTTTACTCCTCGCAAGCCATATTTAATAGATAAGTTCCCAGCAATACTATTAGCCAATACTCTGGTTACAAAAAATGGGCTAAAGCGAGGATTATGGTGCATTTGTACATATTCTTTGATACCTTTTTCGAATGTTTCGAAACCACCAATGCTACTGGAAAAAATAACGCCTATGCGTTCCACATCTACTTTGTCAAAGTCTATTTTTGCGTCCTGAATGGCTTCTTCTACTGCGATCATTCCATATTGGCTGAAAGAGTCCATTCTTCGTGCTTCTTTTTTATCGAAGAAATTTAAAGGATCATAGTTCTTGATTTCACAGGCAAAGCGAGTTTTAAATTTGGCAGGATCAAACCGGGTTATCTCTCCTACTCCTGAAACACCATTCACCAGATTTTCCCAAAATGTCTGAACATTGTTTCCAATAGGGGTGAGTGCTCCCAGCCCGGTAATTACTACTCTTTTTGTTGATTGCATATGATAGAATGTGTGAAATTATTATAGTATTGGATATTAAGTAACGTGTTCGCAATAACTGTCCGATTTAGCCTAAATCCGCTTCACTAACTTTCGTTATTTTTATTGCCCGTAGCGCTGCTACGAGTGCAAAAATGCCTCAGCTAGCATTGCAGATTTCAACAAAAACTGTAAACTTATTTTGAAAACGTTACTAAGCAATTGTTTGATAGGCACTTATAACCAGAACAACAGTGCTTTTAGTGAAACAATATACAATCAAAAAAGAAATTAAAGAATGCTGTACATACAAATATTCATATTTTACCTAAAAAAAGAATCCCGAAGGAAAATCCTTCGGGCTCTTTGGTTTGAAATTAGAATATAAGCTAACATAAAGGTCGTTTGTTCTCTATCGTTTATTTTACCTTCTTTTTAATTTTTTTATTACCCCACAGGGTTGTCTTTCAGCCTTTATAATTTGTTTTTGTGTGATGTTTCTTATTCAACAGGACTCTGTCCAGTAGCCCAGCGAAGCTTAGCATAGTACTGATGATACTTAGCTTCCAGCTTGGCCAACTTCATCCGTGATTCTATCAATTGGTTTTCACGGGTATTCACCAAGAACAAGGTACTTTCTCCAATATTAAATTTTCTCAACTCTCCTCTTCTTAGTATCTCGTAATTATTGACCATCCCTCTTTGAATCTTAATCAATTCTCGGGTATTGTTCAATTGGTTAAAGTAAGTCACTACTTTGTTGCGAATTTCTCGCTGTTTATTCGCAACTTTCAGTTCAGTTTGACTCTGCTTAATGCGTATTTGCTGGGTTTTACCACTTGCTTTTCGCAAAAACAAAGGAAACTCAAAGCTAAATCCTACCTTATAATTTTCCTGGAAAGCCACCGGAATTGCTTTGTCCTGGGCTGTTCCTACTGGATTAGTCAATATCTGATATTTTAAATCTATCTTTGGTTTCATTTGGTCACGTTGCAACCGCTCTTCCACTTTCAGGTTTTTTTGTTGGAATCCCAAGCTCACTAAAGCTGGATGACTTTGGGCTTGTTCTAACAGTTTCCCCAAAACTGGTGTCTGATCCATAGAATAAGGCACTTGGTCTGCTGGAATCATATTACCTGAAATTTCTAATGGCAAATTATTGTCACCCCATAGAAAGTTCGATAGCTTGATACGCGCATTTTCGGCCTTAGTCTGTATATCTTGCAACTCATACTTTCGTTTTTGCCACACAATTTTGGCTTTCACCGAATCTATCCCTGCCAATTCTCCAATACTTACTCGTTGCTTTACCGCCTTGAAACGCAAATCTGCCAATTTATACCCTTCTCTTATCAATAAATATTGACGATGTGCGAGATACCAATCCCAATAAGCGTTCACAGATTGGAGCAACACTTCATTGACCAATTCCCTACGATCTGCTTTAGCCATTTCAATCATATTCTTTGCTTGTCGCAAAGTAGCTCTTCGAGCGTTGGTTACAATCCCCCTGGCCAAGGGCACCGAAATTCCTACAAAGCCCAACCCATTGTTAGGCAAAGTATTTTCAGGATTTAGAAAAATCCCATTCATTCTCTCATAGCCTACTTCAACCTTTCCAATAGGTAATGGTACACTTAGAGCTGTTTTCCAAATGTTAAAATAATCAGTGGTCTTAAATTCCTTTCTCGAAAAATCAGACTTTAACTTTGGATCAAATCCAGCCCCTCTCGTTTCTCTTAATTTCTGTCGGGCAGCATCGTTCAGTAAATTTGCTTGTTTTACAATTGGATGATTTTCTAATATCTGCTTGTAAAAATAACTGAAGCTCAATACTGTCCTTGTTTTATTATAAGTATCTAGCGCCAAAGCTTCTGATATTTGTGCCCTGAGCAATGCAGGGCTACCTATCAGCAAGGTTAGCGTTGTGTATATAAAAATCTTGATGGACATTTTTTCAGGTTTTGGGTCTCACACTTACTCTTATTTACTTTTCTCAGCCTTTTTGGTTTTCTTCTCATCCTTATCACTCACTACTGGTTCCTCATACAAACTTGGAGGGAAACCATTGAGCTGTCGCCACAACTCATACCAAATAGGCACATCGTTTAGCATTACCCAACCATATACTCCTGATCCAACCCTTAACTGTTTTGGCCAATTACCATCACGTTTAGGGTCTGGTGTTACCAATAACCTATATTTACCACCTTTACTTATTACATAATCAATTACCCTTACCTCACCTCCAAAAGTACCTACTGATACACTTGGCCATCCTGAAACCTGAAGTGCAGGCCATCCATCAAATTCGATTCGTACATGCCTTCCTTTTGCAATCAAAGGAACATCACGGGCCTTAACCATTAACTCCACTGCCATCGCAGGAGCAGCAGGCATAATAGTGGCAATGGCCTCATTTTCTTTGAGCATCTCCCCCACACCTGACTTTTGGGCTTTTACCAGATAGCCATCCTGAGGGGCCATGATATAATATTGTTGATTACGAATTTCTATATTCGCATACTTGGTTTTTAATTTAGATAAATCTCCTCGTGAACTCGCGACATAAGCCAGTGTAGAGCTTTTTTCAGATTCAGATTTTGATATCTTACTATTATACTCTGCTGTTAGTGAGTTCAACTGAATGCTTGCATTAATCAACTCATTTCTAGATATCAATAACTTATTCTGTAATGCCACTACCTTAGCATAAGTATTCTGTAATTTTAATTGACGTTTTTCCCAATCAGTTCTTGAGATTAATCCGTCATTGCGATACAAACTGTCATAACGCGAGAACTGACGCTTAGCAATGTCATACTGCACCCGTTGAGCATCTAAATTGGTACTATCACTGATTACTTTCAGCTTTGATTGCTCATATTTGTTACGCGCCTTGTCCAAACTAAAGCGTTGGGCATCTTGCAATGCCGAAATTTGTTGCTCCAAGGCTTGTACTTTACCTTGATTTGCCTGTAGTCCGTCTTTTTTGGCATCTACTTGTTCTTGTAATCTTTTGAGCAGATTTGGGTCAAAATAATCTGCCTTTACCTCGGTAATCACCACTAGGGTATCGCCTTTTTTAACAAATTGCCCTTCCTGAATTCTCCATTCCTTGATTCGCCCGGCAATCGTAGATTGTACTTCTTGTGGACGATCGGCAGGGCTCAAAGCAGTCACCTTTCCAGTAGCATTGATATTTTGTTGCCAGGGTAAGAATAACACTCCTACCAACATTGAAAACAAAATTACCAGTATATATGCCAGCCTCCTTGCATTTTTGGGAGGACTTAGCGTTTTCAATGAATGTACCTTTTCATCGATTTCCCTATAGTCAATTTTTTCATTTGATATTTCAAGCATGCGCTATTCTAATTTCTAATGGTGGATATTTAGTATCTACTTTATGTTAATTTGTCCCTGAAAATCAGGCGTTGAAAATTCAAATTCCCTTTTAAGCTTAAATAACTTCCTTGTGCTGCTACTTTTCCAGCGCTTAGCAACATAATTTTATCACAAGACTCAAACAGTAATGGATCATCAGAAATACTTAGAATAATCAGTGTCCACCCGTTTGATTTATCCTGCAAAAACTTCAAAATCTTTACTTTATCTTTGCGGCTAATATGTTCTGAGAAGTCGTTGATAATTAGCAACTTAGGCCTAGATACAACTGAACGAGCCAAAATCACTTTTGCAGTTACACTTCCTGAAAGCTTCTTACCTGAAGAACCAATGCGTGTATATAAACCTTCAGGCAACGAATTAATATAATCTGCCAGACCGATTTTCTCAATGGCCCAAATTACATCCTTATAGTTTACATCGGTACAGCCCAACGTTATGTTGTCGAGGATGGTTCCATCAAAAATCTCATCCTGCGTAAGGTTTTTACTAATTTTGTCTCGCATGGCCACCAAATTCAAATCCCGTTGAGACAAATGGTTGACGGTTAAAATTCCTTCAAAATCGTCCAAAATACCAGTAATAACCTTCATCAGAGTGTGTTTACCTGAATCATTGGCTCCCGCAATGCATATGCTTTCACCTGGGGTAAACTCAAAATCAATTCCTTGAATAGTGTATTCCTGATTGCCTGGATATTTATACTTCAAATCTTTGGCTTTCAAGTGCATACCACCTTCGTATTCGTTGAAAGTTACGTGTAATCCTGAAGCTCTTTCAATAGGCAGGTCAGTGATTTTGGCTATTTTTTCTACCGCAGTAAGCATATCATATACTGTATCCATGCTTACAATGAGCTTCTCCACTGAGCTTACGATTAATACAATAATTACTTCGGAAGCCACCAACTGTCCCAGAGTGATTTGTCGTTCTACCACCAAAAATGTTCCTAATACCAATAAGCCGCCAATGATAATCGTCTTGAAAATTACAATGTTGGCAAATTGCAATAAAAGTACTTTAAAGTGGCTCTTACGATAATGTAAATAGTTGTTTACATGCTCATCCATTTTTTGCAATGGCAAATTGGTATGTCCTGCCATTTTGAATGAATCCACTGTTCGGGCTAATTCCTGCAACCAATAAGCTACCTTATATTTATGATCCGATTCTTTTAGACTAGTACGTAATCCTTTGGGGCCTGTGAGGTAAAAAATACCTACTACTACTCCTACCAGTATCAACGCAAACACCAGGAAGGATGGGTGATACAAGGACAACAAGAGTAAACCAAAGAAAATTTGTAATAATGCGCCTGTGATGTCTACAAAAAGCTTGGGTAATCCTTTTTGTAGCGTCAATACATCAAAAAAGCGGTTGAGTAGTTCAGGAGGATAATATTTAAGTAGAGATTCCATTTTTACTTTTGGAATCCGGAAAGCAAACTCGAAGGCTGTCTTAGCAAAAATCCGTTGTTGCAAGTTCTCCACCAAGCTAATCTGCATAATTTGCAGTCCTCCCCCTGCCATTACCCCCAGTATTACTAGGGCAATAAGTACTACTACCGAACTAAAGACCATCCCTCCCGAGACCAGCCCAATCGTGGCTTGGATACCCAGTGGCAATGAAAGACTAATCAATCCTACCGCAATGGCATATATATATATAAACACGATCATTCGCTTCTCACCTTGTAATAGGCGAAACAATCGTTGTATGGTTGTAACTTTCTTCTTTACCTCATTATCTTTGCGATAAAAATCATCCATGATATAACGCAAAGGAAAAGCGGTAATCAAGATAATTTCATTCTGTAACTTAACGTCAGGCGAATTTTCATAAGTAATCAACTCTGGAATGATGGCAATCAATTCCTTCATTGACTTTACACAATCTTCGCAAAAATCAAAACCCTGAATTTGGTTACGTTGATTATTATATATAATAATAGGCGCAAAGGCATTATCAGGTAGTTTACGAAACACCAATACTGGAAAGTGCACCGCACGAATTAACTGTTCAAGGTTTTCGGGCGCAATGTGGTTTTTTAATAGGGCTACATTAATTTTTTGCCCTTTTTCCATTAAGTGATCTATAAAAGTGCCTACTTCATCGGCGTCATAATGAATATCTTCTACATGCTTATCCCTTAGTTCAAAGGGGCTGAACTTGTGCTGGTAAATTTCAGCTAGCTTAATTATTATTTGCTCTATGTTTTTTGTCTGCATTATAGTGCAAAGGTCTTGTTCTTATGATTGCTTTATATTCTAACTCTAACTTTATAATAGTTGTTCACAACAAATATAATAGTTTTACTATTATTTTCAATGATAGAACTACTATTATTTAGAAAAGTTTTAACTATTATGATTTTTTTAACAAAATGTTGTAAAAAGAAAACTAATAAAGCTAGGGAAAGTTTGATTAACCGCCATAAATAGGTGTTTACCTTGGTTATTCACTAAAATAAAGCAGTAATCTGAGCTCGTCCAGTATGAATAGCATTGGGTGCGGTGGCGGTACGACGACCATCATAAATAAGTGTGAGCTGTAAACCATTGCCGAGACGCTGCTGCCAATTGACCGACCACCGCCAATTGGTACCAGGCTGAAGTGCCTCCAACAATTCGTAAGAAACAGCATTGTTTAATTGTCCCTGATAATCAATCTGAATGTTGCGCACATTCATTACTATATTCCGATTACCCAGTTTGTTCCACCTCACCTCAAGGCCAAATTCTTGGATACGAGCATTCTCTAAGGTATCTGTCTCTACACTTCGAAAAGTATTTCTCTTTTCTGCCAGACGATAAAACCCAATAAGACGTAAACTGGGATTGGGCTGAAAAGCGAGTTCTGGTCTACCTTCTCGGCTTATGATGTTGTAATTACGGCTTTGCAAAAAGTCAGAACGCACATATTGATTATTGGCGGCTCCCGTTACCTTCAAATTGAAAACTTTACCCAGGTTTCGTCTAAGCGTTAGTTCATAAGATTCTTGATCAGTGGCCTCAAATCCATTGGTGAGTAATTGTTTTTGTCGGCTTTGAGAAAAATTGAAGGCAAATCCGTACACTGGATTCGTTCGGTTAAAAAATAAAGCACTCCGAACCACTTCTCGCGTAGATAGTAAATCCTGGTCAGCAATGCGATTACTAAATGGTACAAAACGATTGTAAATATCTTCATCGGTAAGACGACGAACAATGGTCCAGGATGTATTGGCCGAAAACTTACTCAAAAACAATTGCGGCCCACTTTTGGACTTACGCCAACTATAAGGTGCTCTCAAATTCACTCTATAATTAAAATTATTGGTAAAGGCTTTGATAAATTGGTCGGTAGGGGTAAATACTTTGATATAATTACGTTCGTCAAAGTTTACAGCCAGATAAAACTCATTAAGATCTTGAATACCATCTCCGTTATCGTCACGCCAGGTATGGGTTCCTTGGCCACTAATCACTTGAATAAACACAAACTCCCGCCTCAATTCGCGCCCGGTAGAAGTGGCAAAAGTAAGTTCAGAACGTAATGCTCGGTTAAAAAAGAAACCGTTCCAGTCTATACGCCCCATGATATTATCTGCATTCAGGTCATTATTAGCCGTTGTATCACGCAGGTTATTAATGGTGCGATAGGTCATAATTAGACCCAATTGTTGATTTTTGTTAAAACGAGCGTTCAAACGAGCATTCATGGTATTAGATTCCAGGTTACGCTGTAGCTTGCCCTCCAGAGGTAGATTGTCGTAACGTAAACTATAATCTACCGACCAGCGAATTCGTGCAGAATCGGCATTGCGTAAATACCATTGGTGTTGTTCAAAATTCATCGCGGTGGCTATCACTGAGTCCGACGCAAGCACCGTAACCTGGTTTTTATCCAGTGAATAATTGTATCCCACGACTCCCCAACGATGATGATACCCTAAATCCCCTTTGAATCTTTCCCAGGAAGATAAAACCGGAGAAGGAGTGTTATTTACCTGTAGAGTTTGCTGGTTACGCATTAAAAAACCTTGGGTGGTTAGTTGCCAGGGGCCTATACGCTTGGCTATGTCTAGCTTTTGCTGCCAGCCATCTACTTGTGTTCCTCTTAATCGCTGATTGTATTGGTAGATGAATTGATTATTTGCGTTTTTTTTGACTCCAATTTTCCCTTTAAATATTAAATCATTCACCTGAGAAGTGTCTACATTAATGCTCCAGTCACGGTCAAACTCTACACTACGAAAGCGATCGATAGGCAAAAAAGTAGCTTCGTCCCACTCAAGGCTAATATCGGCCAGCCATTGATAGCCTTTGCCCCAAAAAAACTTTCGCCCTTTATTCATATAGCCTACTTTGAAGGCTCTTCCCTGGTTATCTTCATCATCCAGGTCTGAGAAACGGTTGAGGTCTCTTTCCGAAAAAGCCATTTCGGCATACACACGATCTTGCTTGGTAAAGTTGTAGGCAGCCCCTACTGTCATCATCTTTCGTTTGGTAGGCGTTGGCACCAATCTACGAGGTGTAAAACTTCCTTGTGGCACTCCATTTACCGGGGCTACCCACTCAAATACTCGTCCATTGGCGGTGGTTTGCAGGAGGCGATAATCTCCCCTATTAGGCCCCACTTCAGTAAATGAAATCCTAAAAATGCCTGACGAATCGGGTGCATAACGATAAATTGGAAAGACCTGACCATTGACTATCGTGTCTTGCAAACGATACAATATTTGGTTTTCTATAAAACCTACAGAGTCTACACTACTCACCAATGCCAAATTAGGATCATCGCCAGCTAAGGCTAACAAATCAATGTCGGCTTCGGATAAAGATAAGCCTACTGGATTATTTCGACTATCAGTAGATTCATAATAGTTGCCAAAAATTGTAAACTTACGATAGTTCTGATAATGACTGGCCGTGAGTATGGTTCGGTTGTAATTACGATCAGAATATTCAAAATCTACCCTTACTCGGGA
Organism: marine bacterium AO1-C; assembly: GCA_001890965.1. GTDB lineage: Bacteria > Bacteroidota > Bacteroidia > Cytophagales > Microscillaceae > Microscilla. Next base: position 436,038 of record MLAY01000001.1, read on the forward strand.
AAATTGGGTAATGACTACGTTGGTATTGAAGGTAATTTCGGCATTGTTATAATCAATGGTATAGTCAAAGTTAAACCCTCGCTTGAGCAGTTTACCATCCAGGTATACTTTTTCAGAGTTGGCCAACACAATGATAAAACGTTCCCCGTTTGGTCCTGGCAAACGATAAGGTCCTTGCACTCCTTCACGGAGCTGGTCATTGATCCAAATGGAAGCAAACTTTCCTTTAGATAGTGCAATACCTACTTTGGTCTTGGCCTGGCTTTGTTTTTCTTCTGGAAAAGCTTGATAGTCAAATTCCAGCAAACCTCCCTGAACGTTTTTATAATATTTGAGAAACTGAGAAGGTTGGTTACGAAAAACTACATCACCCACCGTAAGCCTGCTCCCACCTTTGTGCCTAAATTGGATAAAAACTCGATCAAATTCCTGAATTTGCTGGGTATTTCCCTCTGGCTGAAATGGCACTTGTTGATCCGAAATAGTGGCCAGTACCGATACATCGCGGGTAAGTTGTCCTTCTAGCTGTAAGTTGAGCGCAGAATTGACAAATACGCTTTGTTGGTTGCCTACCCCAAGTCCACGAGTTAAACTTCCACTTTTTTGGATGCCTGGGGTGCTAAATATTTCTTCGCGTTTTTCAACGGTTTTGAACCTTAGGTAGGGGTTTTGGTTAAACTTGACAGTATCGTTGTATTCTGCAATATCACGTTTAAAGTTCTTTTGACTAAGTAAAAAGGGTAGCACTTGATAACACACCAATACTGAGTCGGCAAATGGTTGGTTAAACTTTACCTGATTAGAGTTTATGTCGTATGTAGCCTTGAGCGTTGGCTGGTTTTTAATTTTAAGGCTACCATTCACAAGTGACAAGGTATCTAATGCGATTCCTTTTTGGCTGTATTTCACCCATTTACAACGCTCTACCTGCTGTGCTTTCGCAGATAGTGTTGCTACAAATACAATAAATAGTAAAAAAAATATATTGGGTAAAAAACTTCGCATTCAGTCTTTAAAAACAGCTATCAGGCTTTATTTAACAACAAAATTCAGACGATTATTACGTTAAGTTTACGAAATCAATCGTGGGTTTAGTCAAATTTCTTGCGTATTTACATTTTGTTAAAAGGCTCACGTATCCTCTGCTAACTTTACATAGTTTTTAACCTCAACGTTGCTACAAAACTCAAAAAAATACCCTCTATCAAACAAAATACTCACTCAAAAAATTTTTACCACAAAGAATACCATTAGAACTAACATTAACCAATATGCATACGAATTAGATGCTTTATGGCTTCTTATTCCCCTTATTATTTTTTATTTTTATTGTTGGATCTTTTAACAGAAAGAGACTATCCTTCCCTAATCCTTACAATACTTTCATTATTCGGTATACTATCATATGTTTTTAAAAACACTTCGTTTGTTACAAAACCTTGTTTATTCTATTGGTAAGTTAGCATTATTGCTTTTGCTTACGCTATCAGTTGTTCAAGCACAATCTAAAGTAGCGGATAGTTTGCATAAAGTTTTGAAAAATTACCCCAAAAGAGACACGCAGTATGTAAATTTACTAAACCAAGCTGGTTCTGCTTACTATACCTCTATTCCTAAAAAAACCCAGGAATTTGGTCAAAAAGCTCTTAAGTTTGCTAAAGAATTAAATTTTTATCGAGGCATCGCCGATTCTTACAATACCCTGGGTATCAGCCAACTGGTGAAAGGAAATTATCCCAAAGCTACCGAATACTACAAGCAAAGCCTGAAAATGTATCTAAAACTAAAAAACGGGAGGCGAGTGGCCAGCATTCGTTTCAATTTGGCAGTGGTTGCAGGATCTCAGGCACAATATGATATAGCTATAGATTATTATTTAAAATCTATCAAATACTTTAAAAGTAGCGGAAATACCACGGCTCTGGCCAGTTGCTACAATAATCTAGGGGTGAATTACAAAAAAAGGGAAGAGTATGAGGAAGCTGCCAAATATTATCGGCTGGCATTAGAGGGTCATTTAAAAACCAAGTACCAGCCAGGTATTTCTTCAGGGTATACCAACTTGGGTAGGATTAGTCAGGTGATGAAAAAATACCCTGAGGCACTGGACTATTATAATAAATCATTGGCCATTGGGCTAAAAATAGGCAACAAAACGGGACAATCGGTATGCTACCATAATATAGGGGAAGTCAAGGCAACGTTGGGCAAACACAAAGAGGCCATTGAGTATTATAAAAAATCTTATTTTATAGAACAAGAGTTGGGTAACCCTAACTCTCAAGCAATCACTTGTAATTTTTTGTCGGAAAGTTATCGGGCACTCAAGAATTACGATCAAGCTCGTGAATATCTACTTCAGGCTCGAGATTTGGCTCAAAAAACTGGTTCTCGTAATGTGCTTAAGAATAACTTTTTATTTCAGGCAAGGCTAGACTCTACTCAAGGCAAGCATTTGGAAGCGCTGACTTATTATCAAAAATATACTATGCTAAAAGATAGTATTTTTAACCAGACCAAGAGTGCACAGATTGCTCAAATGAAAGCTCGTTTTGAAACGGAACAGAAAGAGAAAGAAATATTAAAACTAGAGAAACAACAGCAAGCTCAGGAAAATACCATTCACCGCCAGAACCTCATCATTATAATCGCAGGTTTGAGCTTATTGCTTGCTCTGTTTTTGGTATTTGTAATCTATCGCTTTTATAATATTAAGAAAAAAAGCAATGAGCAATTGGTACAACTCAACAATGAATTATACCAACAACAGGATGAGATTACGACTCAACGAGATTTTATAGAAGATCAGCGTCAACGATTAGAAAAACAACATTTCAACATTACCCAAAGCCTCAAAGCGGCCAATCATCTACAACAGGCTACGTTTCCTCACCCTACCGACATTGCCAAACTTATTCCTGAGTATTTTATTTTGTTTAAGCCCAAGCATATTGTATCTGGTGATTTTTATTGGGTAGAAAAGGTTGGCAATCAAACCTTTGTGGTAGTAGGCGATGGCACTGGACACGGGGTAATCGGGGGATTTATGGCAATGCTGGCAACTGCACTCCTTGATAGAATCATCAAAAACCTACGAGTAACTGAACCAATGAGCATTCTTACAATGATGAACCAAGAGGTACGCAACATCTTGCACCAACAAGAGAACAACAATCAAAACGGGATGGACTTGGGTATGTGTGTATTTGAAGAAACAACAGATAGTGAAAACATGCAGCTAACTTTTGCTGGGGCTCGCCGCCCATTGTGGTATGCTTATCCAGGCATTGAAAAAATAGAAGAGGTAGCAGCTACCCGTAAGGCAATTGGTGGTTTTCTTAAAAGAAACAAAGATTTCACCCAACATACGATAACTGTTCCTCGCGATACCACTTTCTATTTATTCTCTGATGGTTACACCGACCAGAATGATGCAAAACGAGCCAAGCTTAGCCAAGGTCGTTTTAGAGAAATAATATGTGATATTCACTTATTGCCTCTGGATAAACAACAGGAGCAACTTGAAAGTATTTTGGCAAAGCATATGGAGGGAACTGAACAACGTGATGATATTGCAATTATGGGCTGGAAGATGCACTAAAAGCTGACCTTTATATAAGTAATGATTATCGATTAACGAATCTTGAATCATTTGCACTCCCAATTCAGTATTTGTTAATCGACAATCATTATTCCAAAAAATACCTCAACTGCTTATCACGCTTTAATTCACCCTTACAAATTTCACATTTTTAATTCTTCCACTTTTTAAACGTAATTCTTGAAGTTGGTTGTCTTTTCCCCATACCAAATTCACCTGATAGCCTCCTGCTCTTAGGTTATCCTTATAAATCAATGTAGCATTATATTGGTCATTGGCAGTTTTTACTTCTACCTGGTCGTCTTTCAAGTATTTTAGGTTTAAATAAACGCCCAATTCATCATTATAGAACTTCCCTTGAATCGCTTGCAAATAAGCTTTAGTAGGCTTAAATTCAGGAAGTTTTTTGAAAACTCGAGGGGCAATTTCAGGATGGTACAAGGTAAATTGAGTCGACTTCCCTTTGTTTGAAGAAAAATACATTCTTAGGATGTCACTATTGCTGTAGCGGTATAAATCTCCTTTTTCGTGAATCATTTCTACAGGGTCTCTTTGGTACATTTCCCGGTATAGTTGATTTCCTTTTGCTTTAATCCGGATAATTAAACCATATGTCATTCCTTTATAATATCCTTCCAAACTTTTTAGAGTGTTTCTTTTACTTGCAACTTTTTTCGGTTGAGCATCAAAACTCTGCTTTTTTGCCACCTCTTTTCCCAAAATGATAGTAGCCAACTTATCAGCTACTTGTTCATCAGCCAGGTTTCTATTATTGCCCATGGCTACAATTGCCACCCCTTGTTTTGGAAAACGAAGAAAAGTAGCTCCATAAGCAGCCGTTTGTCCATAATGATAGCGATAAGGTACTCCTTTGTATGTTCCAAACATCAAACCGTATCCATACTTACGATATTTACTTGCCTCGATGGGTAATTGGCTCTTTTGGATAATTTTACTCCATTGAGGTAACAAGGATGGTTTTTGTATTAATTGTTCCCAGCGCAATTGATCTAATAAGGTAGTGTACAAATTACCATCGCCATGATTTTTGTATAAACTTGGCTCCACTACCCAATTTTTTCCCCACTTGCCATAAGGATTGGCTTTGTGTGGGATGACTGCCATATACCTGGTTTTGAATAAGGTCTGCTTCATGCCCAAGTCTTCAAAAAGCTTTTTTGCATATTGGCTAAATTTCTTCTTGGTAACTTTTTTGACTACCTCAGCTAGTAAAATATAGTTGGTATTGCTGTATAGGTGTTCGGCTCCTGGGGTAAAATTCAATGTTTTTTGTTTTTCTGTTAGGCGAAGTACATCACGATTGCTAAACCCTACTTCTTTCCACCAGACTTTATTTTGCAAATCCAGTAGTTCTTCACTTGTTCGGATGCCACTGGTATGGTTGAGTAGTTGCTCCAATGTAATAGGAGTAGCAATATTGGGGTAAAGCTTGGGCAAATATTTTCTTATATCATCTTTGACGCTGAGCTTGCCTTCGGTAGCCAGCTTTAGTATGCACAAGGCGGTGAATTGCTTGGCATTGGAGGCAATATTGAACCGGGTTTTTTCAAATACTTTGGCTTGATGCTCCAGGTTTGCCAAACCCATGTATTGCTCGTAGACTATCTTACCATTGTATACTACTCCTATTGCTAGCCCAGCAGTATCCGATTTGATACTCTGCATATATTGAGCGATTTGCTGCTTCTTTTCGGGAGTCCATATTTGGGCCTGAGTAATTGAGATAATCCATAGTGATGAAAAAATACTGAGTACTGTTTTAGTAACAAATTGAAACATCATGGTTATATGATTTAAAATGAATAATGGCTCAAATATGGGCGTTTGCAGCATCTGAAACGCTCCAAATCATGATATGAACCTTTATTTTGTCATTTTTTACTGCTGATTGAGATAGGCGCGGGGTGACATATCCAGAAATTTTTTGAAAGCCCTATTGAAGGTGGTCTTAGAATTAAATCCACACTCCATCGCAATGCCCAACAAGGTATAGCTTTCGTAGGCTTTCTGATCGATTTGTTCCTTGACTGCCTGTACTCGATAATGATTTACAAAATCATTAAAATTCATTTCAAATTCTTGATTGATCATGCGAGAGATTACCCGAGCGTTGGTCTCTAGTGCTTCTGCAACATCAGTAATTTTTAGTAATTGGTTTTTGTACAATTCATCCGCTTCCATAAGTGTCAGCACTTTTTGTTTCCAGTACTGGTAGTCTATGTTTTCAGAAGTTATCTTGGGCGTTTCGGGAATGGATTCTACAATTTTTTCAGACGTTTCTGAGTCTTCATTTTCAGACTCGCCTTGGAGTGGGTCTTCTGGTTCATCAGAATCAAAATAAATATTTGACCGAATGGTGTTGGCATATCCCGAAATGGTGATGTAATAAAACAAAAGGGCAAAAAACAGATAATACCACCATTTTTTAGGAAAGCTGCCCCAGTTGGGATATATCAGCAAAAAAGTAACCCGAAACAGTAACATAAGCACAAAGGCCCACAAATAACGTTTTACCCAAGTAAACTGCACCTGATCTGCAAAACTAAGCTCTAGGTATGTTAGTTTCTTATAATGATTGTACACTCGTAAACTCGCTAAAAAATAAATGCTCATAGAGCCAAGTCCTGCCAGCTGATACCAGGCTGCTAAATCTTTGTCTCGGCCATTTTCATAGAAATAATATTCTTTTAAAACGACCATGTCGGTTAGAAAAACCACCAGGCTATAGATCAGATACAAAAATCCAGGTATGAAATGTAGCCAGTCTTTTTTGCGAAACCGAAAGGAATTGTTAAGTAAACTTTGGGTATAAAAATAAATGAAGGGTCCCAGCAAAAAAACTTGCTGAGTAGGTATATAGAATAAAATATTACGATAGGGTTGGTTTGCATACCATCCAGCATGCCCCAACATCCAGGGGCAAATATATAAGCAACACAATAGGGCAAACCCACCCAACCACTTGCTGGAAAATTGCTTGTATTGCAAACTTTTTTTAAACAATAAATAGGCAAACACTACTCCGTGGAAAAAGAAGATTAACAGGATGGAGCTACGAGGACCAAAATTGAACAGCATTCGCTAAAAATAGAAAAACCTGCGTAATAAACCCAACATAAAAGCGCTTACAGCACTGCCCAACCTGGCTCATTATCAGATCATTTGTTAAAATGTACTCTACCTTGTTTTCTTCATACTATTTTTATTTCGTATTTTTGATAGATTCGGCTATCAATATAAAACTATTACACCCTAATCACTCACTCATAAATTCTTGGTTGAAATGTCAACTTTACTATCTTTTGGAAAGAGAGCATTACTGTTGTTTCTATGTTTTATTACACTCAAGTTAGGTGCGCAGGATGCTTATAAAAACGGCCATCTAAACACCCCATCACATCCCTACCTGTCTTTGGCCAAAAAATACATGAAAAAACGGCAGAAAGATTCCAGTATATTTTGGTTGCAAAAAACAATTGCTCTTGCACAAAAAAATCAAGACCCTGCATTGGAATCTTCTACAAATTTCATCTTAGGGGAACTCTACGTTACCTATCAACAAGAGAAAAAAGCCCTTCAATTATTTAAAAGAAACTACAACTATTATTCATTAGTTGGCAATCAATTGAATACCGCAATAAGCCAACATAGAATGGGGGTGTGTTTGTATCGGTTGGGCAAGTTTGAGCAAGCACACCAACAGTATATCAAAGCACTGGAAGTTGCCCAAAAGCGGCAAGCCTCCAAGCTGTTAGCCGCAGTAAGTGGTAGTTTGGGCAACCTCTATAAATTACAAGGAAAATACACCCAGTCTATTCACTATCATTTTCTGGCATTGCGTATCCGGGAAAAATCTGGTAACAAAAAAGGAATTGCCAAGTCATACATCAACTTAGGGGTGTTGGAAAGTCGCCTTAAAAACCTGGATAAAGCAGAAGCTTATTACAAAAAAGCACTTGCAATAAAAGAAGAATTGGGAGATGAAAAAGGGAAAGTGTTGATCTTGAATAACTTAGGCGTTATTTATCATAAAAGGAAAGATTTCCCAAATGCTATAAAATATTTTAAACAAATTCTGGCCTTTAATAAAAAGATTAATAATAGAGAAGGTTATGCCACCAACTTGCACAACTTAGCCATACTGGCCTCAAAACAACGCGATTATGAACAAGCTATAGATTATTACCATCAAGCTATTGTGGTATGGAAAGCCATAGAATATAAACCCTATCTGGGTAAATCTTTACAAAACTTGGCCATGGCTTATTATCGCAAAAAAGATTTCGAGAATGCCGAAAAGTATGCCCAGGAAAGTCTGGAAATTGTGAGAACCAGCAATGCAAAAAAAATGATTACCGCGGCTCTAAAAACATTGTACAAGGTGTATTATGCAACCGCCAAATACAAAGAAGCATTTGATTACCAGAAGCTTTATATTACTTATAAAGATTCACTGCTGAATATTACCAAGACAAAACAGATCGCAAAATTAAAAGCCAAGTACGAAACTGAGCGGAAAGAATTTCAAATAACCCAGCTTAAAAAGCAAAATAGGATAAAGAAACTGGAACTACAGGAGCAACAAAGTTTGCTACAAATAAAAGAGACTAATCTAAAGCTTATCCAAAACGATAAAAAGCTTCAGGAACTAGCCTTTGCCCAAGAGCAAATGAAAAAAAATAACAAGCTCAAGACCATGAGGCTTGAAAAAGAACACCAGAGTAATTTGTATAAGGCTAAAGAAAAAAACAATCAACAAAAAATTAAATTGCTCAATCAGGAAAATCAACTAAAGGCCTCTACTCTGCAGAATGTATCGCTACAGAAACGAAACCTATCCATTTTAATAATGGTCATTGTTATTTTGTTTGTGGTAACTGCAGGCTGGGTATTTAGCACATTTCGACAACGCATGCGTTTGGCCAAAGAAAAGCTAAAGCGTCAAAACATCATTTCACAATTTGAAAATCTTAAAAATCAATTAAACCCTCACTTTTTGATGAATAACCTGAATATATTGACTAGTCTTATTTATCAGAATAAAAGTAAAGCGTATGACTTCGTATTAAAGTTTTCTAAATTATATTCTATGCTATTGGTGTTGAAGGATAATTTATTGATTGAGCTGAAAGAAGAACTGGCTTTTTGCAAACTTTATTTGGATCTTCAAAAAACGCGCTTTGGGGATGCATTATTGATAGATTACGGCATACAAAATCACGAAGTTTTGGCTCAGGTTCCTCCACTGGCTTTACACATTGCACTGGAGAACGCCATAAAACATAACCAAGCCACTCCTAATACTCCCTTGCATATTTCAGTTACTGCTGATGACCAACACCTCATCGTGCAAAACAATCTTCAGAGAAAAGAAGAGACAGAGGTTGAATCAACTGGTATAGGAATCAAAAATATCATGGAGCGATACCAATTAATTGGGAAAGCACAACCTGTATTTACAGAAACAAGCTCCCACTACTTAGTGAAATTACCTTTGGTATAATCAATAACAACTTATAAATCAGGATAATATACCTTTCATTAATTGATCTAATGGTCATTTTTTGACTACAACCCAGCCATCTGCTCAATACCGATTTTAAGGAATATCATACAAAATGACACAACCCATGAATGTAATCATTATAGAAGACGAACCACTAGCCGCTCAGTATCTTTGTGAATTGTTGAATGAAATAGACTCGTTGATTCAGATAGAAGCCATATTGCCTAGTGTGAAACAGGCCGTAGATTGGCTAGCAAATAATTCTGCTCATCTTATTTTTATGGACATTAACCTGGGAGATCAAATAGCTTTTGAAATTTTTCAGCATATCGAATCAGTCACTCCTATTATTTTTACCACCGCATTCGACAATTATGCAGTGCAGGCTTTTAAAGTAAACGGTTTAGACTATTTGATTAAGCCTGTTAATAAAGAAGAACTCCAGGCCAGCATTGAGAAATATAAGCATCTTTATGCCCAACAAGCGACCATCAATCTCGATTATCAACGGTTAATTCAAGATTTGGAAAAACAAAACCAAAGCAATTATAAAAAACGTTTTTTGGTGGGGGTAGGTGAACGTTTGAAATCAGTTACCATCGAGAATATTGCTTATTTCTACGCAGAGCAACGTTATGTAGTGCTTGTAACCAATCAAAAAGAAAAGTTTATTGTAGATCATACCATAGAAGCACTTGAGAAAATGCTTGATCCGCTACATTTCTTTAGAGTAAACCGACAGTTTATCATACATTTTCAGTCTATTCAGCAAATGTATAAACATACTCGAAGTCGGCTTAAACTTGAACTTTTCCCTCCTATTAACAAGTCTATTATTGTAGCTACTGAGCGCTCTGGCGTGTTCAAAGAATGGTTGAATCGTTAAATGGGGAAAATATTTGAAGGATTTTATACCTACCAGATTAGTAGAACCTGGTAGGTATAGATCCCCTATTACAATTTGTCAAATATGTAAATCTCTCCCTTTTCAGAAGACAGATAGTCTTCAGTATTATCTGAGCCCAATGTTTCATGAGAGATAGTCCAGGGAGTCAATAGCTTCAATATCAACTCGTCTGAATTATCTTCTACCAATGAGAATTTCAGTCTTGGTAGTTTAATCTCCACCGCTGATAGATTTTGTATCACCAAATCCATTTCATAGGTGCCATCCTCATTTTTCTTGGCTCGAAGAATTCTAAAATCATAATTCACCACATTGGAGTACTTACGGGATTTGTTTTCTACGTTGAGAGACCTAATGCGTCCATCATCACTTTTAGATTCTTTTCCAGCCTTTTTAGACTTTTTGGTTTTTGCGGTTCCAGTACCTTTTCCAGCTACCTTGCCGCTTCCATGTTTGCCTTTTCCTCCGCCTGAGCCTCCAGACGATTTAGCTCCCAGCGATAGGATAAAATCTATGATTGGACAATCGCTGAAATATTTCTTAGGGTGATTCATCATGTCAGGGAACCCTTCTATTAGGCTCCTCAAGGTAATTTGTCCACCTTGCCCCAAATGCTTCATTACATCCAATTCGCAAAACATACCTGCCTGAACACTTAAGTCACCCCTTACTTTGGCACCTGCACCTAGTTTGCCGCTCACTCCCGTACCTGCACTTACCTGTAAACGGGCCAATGCTTTGTCTAATACTACTCTATTGAGCACCTCATCTACTAGCTTGTCTAGCTCTGGATGATTGCCACCAAACAAATACCCTTTGAGGGCACTAAAAGTTTCCCACAATCCATCGGCCTCTTTAGTAGCCCCCTTTGTTTCTTGATAAGTGCTCTTTAGTTGATTAAGAATTGCCATAAAATCCACATCATTGATGTGAGAATTCAAATCCAGGTATACATCAAAGCTAAACCCAGCATTGCTCGCGAGGCTTTTGGTTTTATCGGCCAGTAACGAACGAGTACCTTGCTGTCGTCTAAGAAAGCTTCCGAGTTTACCCATGGCTGGGCCAGACAATAGCATGCGATTTTCCATGGCCACTCCAGTAAAAGCGTTTTTTACATCAGGCATTGATAAAGGAGCTGTTCCTTTTTCTAAAGCATTCACAAACTCATCAAAACTTATCAGACCAGTTACATCAAACTGAAAGGCTTGCTTGTTGTAATTCCCCGCATATACCTTGTCTTCTCCTGATTTTTGATACAGTTGAACCATGATCTTAGTTTCTGCTCCTGGTTCTTGAGTAAATATCAATTCCATACCTACACCCACGCCATTTGGGAACATTTGTAAAAAGCGGGTAACCACTGGGATGGGTAAATTTAACATTGCGCTGAGTTCTCCATCCAACGACAAGGTGGTGATTGTTTTATTGCCTTGTTTTTTAATGGTTCTGCCAGCATTTACCTGTCCTCGTACCTGATTGCTTATAAAAAGGCCCAATGAACTGGCGAGTTTTCCTATGGGATCATTATCAAATAATCCAGGGGTTGAGCCTTGAAAATGTCGTTCATCGGTAGGCCCCCAAGTGCTCATATCGCCTTTGTGTCCACCTCCCAGGTCTTTTGGGTTGTAACTATCAGATTCTCGCATTAAACCAATCCCTGCTTCGCCAGTAGCTTGTGCATACAGGGTTAGGTCTATGCTATCACTTACCAAATATTGACTAGAGCTACCACTTAGTAATGAATCTACTGGTGCCTGAAAAGGAGAACCTCCCAATGATTTTACTTGCTCCAACGCCTCCTTTCCTACAAACATCAGAAATTCACTGACAGGGATTTCAAATTCTTCTACCGAGGTAACTTGTATGCCTGCTTCGGCATTTAAGCCAGCCGAACCACCCACCATCATTTCTCTTTTGCCGTTCTTTTTTCCACTATCGCCCAACCCGATTGCACCACCAACACCCACATCGCCAGCCAGCTTTTTGTACTTTCTTACCAGTAAGTGTACAGTATTGGCATCTTTACGCTTGATGTACACAGTTCCGCCACCACCAGTGTGAATCGGAACTCCCCAGGTAACACCCGCTGACAATTCATAATGATAACCCTGGCCAACAGGTAGTACATAGTCAAATACAAATTGAGCCCCACTATCTATCACTTCTTCTACTTTTTCTTCTACCGCCCGATAAGCATCCGTATCTTGTACATAGTCAATCACCCGACCAGAGGTATTGTCCCAAACCCAGTCTACCGCCTTGTCGCGCATTTCATAAGCATCATCATAAAAATCTTTGACACTTTGCCCTGCATCACCTAGTGTTTCCCACCATTCTTTTCGCTGTACGACCGTTCCTGATGATTGATTCTCTTGCTTGGTTTTGGCTTTTTTGCCACAACCTGCACAGGTGGCACATTTGCATTGTCTTGCTTTGGTGGCCATTTCGTCAGCTTCCCGCTCCAGATGCGCATCATCGTTTACTGGCGTATCTCTTTTATACATTCGTGTAGGCTTTACTCTTCCTTGTTTTTGCTGAACAGTATGCCAGGCTTCATGGCCCAAGTGTTTTTCTTGTCCAGGCCCCAGATGTATATCAGAACCTTGAGCATAAGCCAACGCTCCTACTTTTTGTGGTTCTCCCGAATTATGATGCACTTTTACATCGCTCAAATCTACCCCACCCATCGCTTCCATATTGTTTTTCATGGGTTCTGGGAGTCCTTGCATAGAGCTACCCGCGTTGCTGCTGGATGCTGACGCCGCTTTTGGCTGAATTGGCTTTTGTTTTGCCTGAACGGGTCGTTGTTTAGCTTTTACAGGTTTTTGTTTGGCTTGAATGGGTCGCTGCTTGGCTTTGTGTTTCGATGTTTTTTTAGAGTTCGTTTTTTTTTGCGTAACCTGAGATTGAGTCTGGCTTTGTAGAGATTGATCTTGAGCCTGGTTTGGCTGCACTAATTGTGACATGGAACGATTGGTTAGGAAATGTGAGTGATGAAATTTTTTTGAAATAAAAAGCCAAGTCAGAAAACCTGACCAGGCTTTTTCGCTCTATTTACCGATTGATGACAAATTGGTTATGAGGAAGCCATGAACTCCTGCGTTTCAATAAAGTAGCAAAAACCGCCTCAGGCCATAAGTCAATAGTTTGAACACTTGTTACAATCGCTCTATAGCTAATCAGTCTTTCAAGATGGTTGTAGATATTTTGCTTATATATTTTTGGTTGGTTTGTTAACTGGTCTTGATGCACCGCAGAATCAACTTGATCACATCCAGAGGAAAACGCTGTCTTTTTTTGCGCCCAAATGTTATGTATTACCGACACAAGAAATAACCATAAGAGAACTAGTATTTTGATAAGTGTTAGGTTGTAATTTTTCATAAAAAGTTGTTGTAAATTATTGTGGTAGTCTTATCTAAATACTCTTTATGAAAGCGAGGGAACACCTCAACTACAGGATGAATGTATCAATCCGTATAAATGTGTCATGAATCTGTTATAAGTAGGGGTAAATATGCACCTAAAATAATAGAGGTTGTAGCATGTGAAATCTGCATTCTATAGCCAGCAAAGAGTCAAGGTTTACAACAGTGGCCGCAATGAATAATATTTAAAGCAAAGTAGCTTTATGCTAAGTTAGGTACCCTTCCAAAAGATCTGGTTCGTTTAAAATAATCTAAACACTTTCTCATTTAATCACCTAAAACACTCATCACCTCTATTTACGGGTTCAAGTATCAATTATACGTGTTGATCCTGTAATCTTGTAGATGGTTTATTTTCAGAGAGTTATAACAGGAGAATGTTTCTACTTTTGTAGGCAATTTATTGAATAACAATGGTCATTCTGCACTTCATTTGAGGAAGCGATCAATCAGTAGAACGCCATTTTGAAAGAGTAAACACTAAATAAAACATTTTAAATAAACCTAAAACACAAACCGTAAAATGAAACAAATATTTGTGATCTCATTGTTTATCATCGTTGTTTTTACCAAATGTGGAACATCTAACAAAAACAGTGTACAAGATCAGGCTGACAATCTCTCACAAAGTAATTTATCTGAACAAGGTAACCCTGAAACAGAGCAAGAAGGGAATCTTTTTGAAAATGCTGACTTTATAAAAAAATACAATGGTTATATCGCATTCAAAAATTCTTTTCATAAAGGTGTAGTCCGAAGTTATAGAAGCTATTTCAAATGGGCTGATAAGGAAAAAGGGCCTCAAAACAGTAAAAGAACACACCCCCGCATAAGTACCCTGAGTGACTATTCTCTAAAAGATGCGGAAGAAAAGATTGCTGCGACTCCTGAAATAGCGAATGTGGATAATTTAATGCAAATAGTTCTCAAAAATGCTCGTGAGCTCTTCTCTCTTGTAGAAACGGCCAATGGCTATTACAAAAAAGAGAATTATAAAGATGATGATTTTGCCGAAGGTAAAAAACTGCACCCTCAATTGGTCACTGCCTTTGAGAAATACTTCGACGCATATGACAAGATGAATGTACCATTCAAAAAGCTACAGGATGAATTGTTTATTTATGATGTAGAAAAGTATAAGACAGACGGAAAGGATATAAGCTATAACCTTATGGTCAACATGAAAAGTGTTGAAAAATCTCTTGGTCTAATAGGTAATTTGGATGGTAGTGATCTAAAGAAGATAGATTTGGAAGCTTTTGATAAGGAAGTGAAGGAATTTAGAAAAACTCATGAAGCACTGGAGAAATTATCAAAAAACAAGGAACAGGTTGATAGTGAGTTTAAAAGTATGAACAAAAATTACCTGGACACTTATATCAATGTTGGGATGAGCTTGATCAAAGAAATTCGCAATTTTAAGGAGCGTATACAAAAAAATAATTTCAAATATGGAATTACCCATCCGAGCATACCAGATGAAGGTTCTCCAGCAAAATTAAGAAAGTTATACTCAGAATTGATTAGGGCCTACAACTCCCTCAACAGATAATTTTCGCATATTCAGGCAAACCTGGAGATTGCCCAATAAAGCACTTAGTGGTTGCATAATGTATTTTATGCAGCCATTCAATATTTTTACCCTGACCTTGTTTAAACATACAGAATGGCAAAGGCCAGGGTAAAAAACTCAAAATAAAAAAGCAATCTCAATTGGGATTGCTTTTTTAATTATACAAAACTAATTAGTACTTATTTTATTCGTCTCTGAGGCAGTCTACTGGGTTGATGCGAGAAGCACGGATAGTTTGTAAGCCCACTGTAAACCAAGCTACAAGTAAAATGAGTACACTTGCCAACACAAAATATTCAAAGCCCAACTGAATATGATAGCTAAAATCATATAGCCATTGTTTGACAAGGTAATAGCTCAGTGGTAAGCCTATAATAATAGCCGCTAGTACCATTTGGGTGTATTCTCTTGAAAGCAAATAAATAATATTTAAGTTACTAGAACCCAGTATTTTACGGATACCAATCTCTTTTAATCTTCGCTCGAGGGTAAATGCTGCCAATCCAAATAGTCCCAAACAAGAAATCAGGATAGCAAAACCTGCAAAATATTGAGAAAGCGTAGCTACTCTACGTTCGGCTGCATAAAAATCCTGGTGAGTTTTGTCTAAAAAGGTGTATTCAAACTGAAGTCCAGGATTGAAGGTTTGATAAAGTTTAGACAATTGTGCTAAAGTATGTGGGGTATTTTGAGATTGTATTTTTACCGCAACCAAGCTGCCTCCTGTCGAGTAGCGGATAAAACACGGCTTAAGATCTTCGTACAAAGACTCAAAATGAAAGTTTTTTACTACTCCTACGATTTGTAGTTTTTGATGTCCCCAGGTTACTACTTTGCCAATGGGGTCTTTGATGCCCATGGCTTTGATGGCTGCTTCATTAAAAATAATTTTGCGTTCTTCAGCGCCGTATTTTCGGGAAAACGAACGTCCTTGTTTTACTTTTATCCCCAAGGTTTCTATAGCATCATAGTTGAAGTAGAGGTATTTAAAAACCACTCCATGATCAGGTTCTGCGCCTTCCCACATCACCGATTTGGTGCTGGTGCTATTGGTTTGCAGTTGGTTATTCAAACTAGATGCTTGCACCACTCCAGGTATTTTTTCCGCTTCTTTGAAAAACGTCTCGAGACTGTTTTGTAGTTTTCCATCTCTTTTAAAAACCACTACCTGGTTTTGATTATACCCTAATGGCTTGGATTGTATGTACTGTATCTGACGATAGATCACCACTGTGGATACAATCATCATAATAGATACTGTAAATTGAAAAATGACCAACCCTCGGCGAATATTAACTTCTCGTTTGGGGCTTTGCTGATTCCCCTTCAGGATTTTGATCGGGCTAAAACTCGAGAGGTACAATGCAGGATAACTCCCAGCAACGAGTCCAGTAAACAATGTAATACCAGTCAATACTAATATAAGTTGATAGTCAAGGTGGAGCACCAAGGTTTTGTTAGTCAACATATTAAATTGAGGCAATAGCAATTCAACCAAAGTAATGGCCACCAATAACGCCAATAAGGTGATCATGACTGACTCTCCCAAAAACTGGGCAATGAGGGTTTTGCGATGTACTCCTACTACTTTTTTAATCCCGATTTCTTTCATGCGGCGAGAAGCTCTCGCGGTAGAAAGGTTCATAAAGTTGATACAGGCAATCACCAAAATAAACAAAGCTAAAATAGAAAACAGGCGCACATACACGATTCGCCCTCCACTTTGCACTCCATTTACATATTTGCCAAACAGGTAACGACTGCTGAAAAGATTTAGAAAAAGAGAAACCTTGGATTTTACCCCTTTAGTTTTCAAAAAACCTTTGATTTTTGCATTTACTTGCGGAACGGAGGCACCCTTACTCAACACCACATAGGTACTGGGGCTATTATGCTCCCATTTGCGGGTATCTGGATTTAGTTGACTATACAGGTTTAAACTAAACAACACATCGAACTGGAGCGATGAATTGGAGGTTGGTTTCTCAAAAACTCCTTCTATTACAAAACTCCTCTTCTCTCCTGCTTTTTCCCAGGTAATGGTTTTGCCCATTGCATCTTTGGACCTGCCTAAAAGCTTACTCGCAAGTTGATTAGAAATCAACACTCCCTTTTTGCTTTGTAAAACCTGGCTTTGATTACCTAATAATAGTTTAAATGAAAATATGCTAAAAAAATCAGTATTTGTATAACCTTCTACGGCCTTGAAAGCCTTTTTGGGAGTAGCAATAATGCCCAATTCCTGGCTATCATCTGTTGCTAAAGTGGTGGCCTGTTTTACTTCTGGTATTTCGCGAACCAAGGCAGGTGCCAAACGGCTAGGTGTCCATTCTACTGTGGTAATTTCTCCTTTGTTATTCTCAAAATTGAGCATTACCTGATGCAACTCCGCAGCGTTTTTATGAAATTTATCCTTTTGCCATTCGTCCTGTACCCACAGGTAAATCATAAAAGCACTCGCTAGCCCAGCCGAGAGTCCCAACAAATTGATAAAGAAAATATTCTTCGATCGCTTAATGCTGCGAAACGTAATCAAAAAAATGTGACGAAAATTCATGTTTCATATCGTTTTAAAGAGATGGTATATGGTATTTTCTTATAGCTCAATTCATCTACCATAAAGCCCAAAAATATGCCATCCCCCAAATATCCCTTTCCAACGAATGTAGCCACTTTTGCGACTTATGCATTGTTCAATGATGAACGAGCCTTGTGCGAATATGAACAAGTTTGAGGCGATAAAGTTTAGCACTTTAAAAGGATATTTCTCATATTAAGCCGTCTTGGCAGGTCGCCACAACGGCCCTATCGCTAATAACAATACCAACACATTAAAAAAAGCATTAGACGCATTTCCAGAAGCTATAGAACCAGCACTATCTAAAAAAAACCAG
The DNA here is from genome assembly GCA_001890965.1 of marine bacterium AO1-C. GTDB lineage: Bacteria > Bacteroidota > Bacteroidia > Cytophagales > Microscillaceae > Microscilla. Next base: position 453,968 of record MLAY01000001.1, read on the forward strand.
GAAAGTGCACCAATCAATACGCTTTTTCTGACAAATTCAGGAGCCTTGTCGTATACCCATACCGACAAACACCAAATTGTTACTCCCCAACCCAATAAAAAACCTCCAGTAAGTGCCGATAAAAAACGAGTATCGGAGGATTGATAAGTAGTAGCTCCGTCTAATGGCCAGCTCAAAAAGTCGAGCGTCAGGCGAGCGGGTTCCATAGTGGCAGCCATTGCTCCTAAAAAGAAAATTGGACCAAACGAGCCTACCACAATGGCCGTGATTTTTAACCAAAACTTGTGAAATTTCTGTGACATCATATCATTTGTTTTTTAAGGTTCAACATCAATGTCACAAGGTTAATTATTCATCACCAAAGATTTTAGACGGAACCGTTTAATAGCGCTGAAATAATTCGTTAAAGACATTTCAGCGCCACAAAATCAGCCATTAAACCCCAAATGCTACACTGGCCCATTGTTCAAAAGTAGGTAAGGCAATTCCTAGTAACTTTCTAATTTCAGAAGTATCTGGATTGAGCAAATGCTGCCCTTGAGTATCTTGATATTCATAAAACTCCGCATAATCTTTAGCCACTCCTTCTCCCAAAATTGGTGTTAAAAAACCTGCTAACTCTGCATGAGTGATTGGTGCATAATGCAACTCTTTCCCAAGCACTATGCCCAGTCTTTTGGCCAGGTCGTTTCCTGTCATGCCTTTGTTTCCGCCTATTCTGTATAGTTTTCCCTCAAGTGAATCAGTAAACAATGCAGCTCCTACATATTGAGCCAGATCTGTCCAGGACAAATAATTCACTGGATAATCAGCGGGGATGGTTTGAGGAATGATACCATTATCTAAAATGGCCGCTCGATAAGCGGTAGAAAAGTTTTCGAGATATTCGGTAGCGCTCAAAATAGGCGTTTTGGGGAGATTTTCAAGCGATAAATCTTTCATCGTTACACGAGCATCTACACTGGGCACACCCACTTTTTGATCTGGCAATGTACTACTAATTACAAATACGGTATCAGGATAACCAGCCTCCAGAATTGCTGTTATGCATTTTTGAGCAATATCTATCATCGCTGAAGGAGCTATTTGCGCTGGAATTTGCAACACTACCTTATCTACGCTTTTTAATTGTGGCACCAGAGAATTTAGCGAGTAATCGGTCACAAAAGCGTCATAACCATTCGCCTCCATTTGGGCTTGTTTTTGATCTGATCGCACTGGCGCAATGATTTCATGTCCCTTGGCCTTAAGATATTGGGCAATACTGGTTCCTTGCATGCCAGTAGCATTAAATAGCAATATTTTACTCATTGTTTCATCATTTTAATTTTGAACAGTGAGCAATTTTATCCAGTTTTAAGTATATAAACTATACTAGTATATTTTTGTATACCAGTATACTATTGTATACTTAAACACACACAAGTGATGCATATTGAGCTATCAGAAGAAAAACAAAGGGAAGTTGTTCAGCAAAAACTATTGCCCATTATGGATACTATGGAGTTGTTAAGTGGTAGATGGAAAATCATTATTCTTACGGCGCTTTATGTAGGGGGCAAAATGCGTTTCAATGCAATCAAAAAGGTAATTCCCAATATCACTGGACGCATGTTATCTAAGGAGTTGAAAGTATTGGAAGAACACGGGATTGTGGTACGAACCGTAAAAAACACCATGCCTGTAACCGTAACTTATGAATTATCGAGCTATGGCCGCACCCTTGACAAAGTATTTGTAACCTTGACTGAGTGGGGTACTCAACATCGCCAAAAAATGATGCAGCCTTGATTTATCAGCATACAGGTTAAGCGCAACAAACCTGCCCACTGTTCTTAAACTCCTTGGTGGTCATACCATATACTTTTTTGAAGGATCGGGCTAAATGGCTACTATCGGTAAAATTGAGTTGATAGGCAATTTCTTTCAATGAAAGGTCGGTATGCAAAAGCTTGGTCTCCACAATTCGAAGCTTCGATTTTAGAATATGATCAGCCAAACTCACTCCTGCCTGTTTTTTAAAGTATTCTGAAAAATAAGATTTAGAAATATTGAATTTTTCGGCTAACACTGGAATACGCAACTTGTTACTATCGGTAATATTGGTATTGATATATCGCAATACTTCTCCAAAACGATTATCTACTTCATTGGCTTGTTCTACATATTTTTTCTCAATGCTACGAGCCAAAATATTAAGGATAGAGGCCACCGCTCCACTAATGATATCTTCTGAGTAATTGTCGGATAATAAATACTCCTGATGAATGGCTTTGATATTCTGGATAATATAATTTCTCTCTCGCTCTGAGGCTATAATATCTCCTGGTACCTTGTTGTAATTGGCTAAAATATAAGCAATACGATCAAACCAAGCCTTATAATTGGTAAGCCCGTCGTTTTTGAGAAAATAATGATCGGTAAAGCGAATAAAATAAAAACGCGACAAGGTGTTTATTTTAAAAGAGTGGCAGTCTAAAGGAGGGAGTAAAAAAATATTCCCAGCGCGATAGGCAAACTCATGCTGATTGATGCATTGAAACCCTTCCCCTTCTTCTACATATACGATTTCAAAAAAATTGTGCTTGTGCACCCGATGTCCCCAACTGGAAAGTTCTTCGATATGAATTTCAAATATTTTTTGCGCTGACTCTGTAATCATTGTACTAAAATCGGTTTATATCCACAAATATAGGTGATTACAGTCATTTACTCTTCAAAAATCGCCTAATATGTAAATAAAACAATGATTAAACCAACGAACATACAATTTTAACCCTTCTCATTACAACATTTTCAATAATCAAATTGCAGACCTTTGTGTTGTCAATCATTCAATACAGACATAGAACTCCCAAACAAAGAAAACAAATATGAAAGCAATAGGATATAACCAACCAGGCCCCATTAATGCTGCACAAGCATTGGTCGAATTTGAAACTGAAAAGCCACCATTAAAATCTCACGATTTGTTGGTAGAAGTACGAGGTATTTCGGTAAACCCAGTAGACGTAAAAGTAAGAGCAAACACTCCTACAAAAAACGGAACCAAAGTCATTGGTTATGATGCTGCTGGAATTGTAAAAGAGATAGGTAGTCAGGTAAGTAAGTTCAAAGTAGGCGATGAAGTATTTTATGCTGGTGACATTACCCGACCAGGCACCAACGCTCAATTTCACGCGGTAGACGAGCGAATTGTAGGTAAGAAGCCAACTTCACTAGGTTTTGCGGAAGCAGCAGGTTTACCGCTTACATCTATCACTGCCTGGGAGCTGTTGTTCGACTCACTCAATATCAAAGAAGGAGAAGGCCGCAGCGAAACCCTGCTAATTATTGGAGGAGCTGGTGGTGTTGGTTCAATTCTGATTCAGCTAGCCAAAAAACTTACTGGATTAACTGTAATAGCCACTGCCTCACGAGCTGAAACTGTAGCCTGGGTCAAAAAAATGGGCGCAGATCACGTGATTAACCATCGAGAATCCTTAGTAGACCAAATAAAATCACTAGGCATTACACCAGGTTATGTGGCAGCTCTTAATGGCACCGAGCAACATTTCCCCGCCATTATAGAACTTATCAAGCCTCGTGGCCATGTAGCCATTATTGATGATCCCCAAACGCTCGATATCAGGCCCGGAAAAGCAAAAGCCCTGAGCTTTAGCTGGGAGTTTATGTTTGCTCGTCCTATGCACCAAACCGATGATATCGAACAACAACACCAATTATTGAATCGTGTTTCTGAGTTGATCGATAAAGGAGTGCTGGTATCTACTGTTACCAATAATCTTGGAAAACTAAGTGTAGATACCCTCAAAGCAGCCCATGAAGCCCAGGAAAGCGGCCGAGTAATCGGTAAAAATGTACTGGGAGGCTTCTAACAAACCGATATTTTTAAATCACATTTCATAAATCACAAATACAAAATACCATGGCAAAATTAACCATAGTGGCCCACATCAAGGCCAAAACCGATAAAGTTGAGCTTGTAAAGACTGAACTTGAAAAATTAATTGATACTACGCGTGCCGAGCAAGGATGCCTTCAGTACGACTTGCATCAGGACAATGAGAATCCCTCCCACTTTTTATTTTACGAAAACTGGGAGTCTCGCGACCTATGGCAAACTCATATGAATAATCAACATTTGCAAGATTATATGGCAGCTACCGAAGGGGCTGTAGAAGAGTTTACCTTAAGCGAAATGACTCATATTGCTTAGTAAAACCTAAAGTAATGACAAATACTCTGGTTTTAGAGTATTTGTCACATTCTCTAACGATCAAAGATATCCCTTGAAACTATTGTAAGACTTGTTTTCAAGCTTCATCGATACGCCTGCAAGGGTAAAAAATCAGATATATGGAAACAATCGCCTTAGGTCAGATAGACCTTTCATTTCATCATGCTTCGGCAGGCATTTATGTGTATTTGCTCAATCATTTTGGTTATGAAGTAGCAGTGAAAAGCGCTAAACACGAAGCCATGTTTGATCAATTTGTGGCTGGTGAAGTGGAATTGCTACTTTCGGCCTGGTTGCCAGGAAGCCATAGCAAATATTTAAAAGACTTTGATGCCTACGAAAAACTATCCGCGATATATGAACCTTACTGTATATGGGGAGTACCCGAATACGTTCCTGAAACAACAGTAAGTACTATTCAGGATTTAGCTGATCCATTGGTAGCCAGCAAATTCAACAAACTGATTCAAGGAATCAATGAGGGCGCTGGTATTAGCAGATTTTCTCGAGAAATTGTGACTAAATATGGGTTAGACAAGCAAGGTTTTCACTTTGAAAATGGCAATTTAGAAGATTGCATTGGCACTTTTTTACACGCCGAAAAAGCTAAAGAGTGGGCCGTAATTCCTCTTTGGCATCCTCAATATATTCACCATCAATTGAAGATAAGGGAGCTAAAAGACCCAGAGAACTTGTTACGAGGCAGGGATGAGGCCACTACCATTATTCGCAAAGATTCAGCCTTGTTTGCCAATAAAGAATTGATGCAACTCCTTAAAAAAATCTATCTGGGAAATGAAGTGATTTCAGAGATAGATTACTACATCAATGTAGAAAAGCTCACGGCTCTCCAAGCTACTGAAAAATGGGTAAAAAAAGCATTTGGAAACATTGACCGATACATCCATCACTTAAAAAACCACTAAACACTTTAAAGCATGAAAAAAATAATTTTAGCAGGGTTGCTGTTAGTAGCCCTTGCCGGGAACACCTTTGCCCAAAAAATAGAGGTCTTTGCTAAGTTTAATAAAAACCGGCCAGCAAATCCTGCAGTAGATCGGCACGGCAATGTATATGTCACAATGCACCCACTAGATGGAGCCAATGTGAGTCTTATGAAAATCGATAAAAATGGGAATCGTTCGGTCTATCCCAACAAAACCTGGGCAAGCAACCCCAACGGTTTAGGTGAAGGTATTGCCAATGCCATCGGAATTCAGGTAACCAAAAACGATTTGTTGTATGTATTGGACTGGGGAAATAAAACCAGTGAACCACGAGTAGTAGTATGGGACATTGCCAAGAACCAGCTACACCGTTTGTATATCATTCCTGCTTATGTAAGAAAGGCCAATTCTTTTCTGCAAGACTTTGCGCTGGATACCAAGCGAGGGTTTATCTACATTGCCGATATGGGAAGGGCTAATCTCGTGGGTGAACAAACGCCTGCAATTATTGCATTGGATCTAAAAACTGGCTATGCCAGGCGATTGTTAGAAAAAAATCCAACCTTTATGGCTTCTGAGACAGGATTTAAAGCCGATGGCAAAAATGTAACACTACAAACCGACAAAGGAAAAGTGGCTTTGAATTTAGGGCTCAATCCTATTACAATTGATCCTAAAAACGAATGGGTGTACTACTCTACTGTAAACGCAGGCAAAATCTACCGAATTAAGGCAAGTACCTTGTCCGATTTTTCTAAGACGAACAAAGAGTTATCAAAAGCTATAGAAACATATGGCCCTAAACCCGCCACTGATGGCATCAGTATAGATGGTGAAGGCAATGTATACATTACTTCGCTCAGTGAAGATGCCATAGGCATTACCACCAAAGGAAAGTATGAGGTGTACATTCAGGACAAGCGTTTGTCTTGGGTAGATGGTATGTCGTATGGGCCTGATGGATACTTCTATGCTGTGGTTGATCAATTACATAAATCGGCAGCCTTGAACGGAGGGAAAGAATTGGCCACAAAGCCTTATTTGATTGTAAAATTTAAGTCTAAGGGTAAGAATAAAATTGGAAGATAAATAAAGGGGGGCTTCCCCCCTTTTTCTTCTTGCTTACAAAATGTATTATTCAAGGGTAGGAAACTCCACAGGATCATGGTATCCAAACATTTCTATTGTAGGATTCTCTTTAGCCAACTTTCTTAGCTTATTCAGCGTTTCGAGCCTCACTATGTCATCATCTGCTCTAAGCTTGGCCAGTTCATTTACTGGGTGATTATCATCCAGAAGCTCTGCTTTTAGATAATAGGCATCACCCACATAAAAAACCCAATGATTTTGATACTGAAAAGCCACTCCACAATGTCCTAGCGTATGTCCAAATAAAGGGATTAAAAACATTGGCATTTCAAAGTCAATAGTTAGTCTTCGAGCTTCAAAACCAAACCAGGTTTCAGAGCTTTTGGGATAAGTGATAATGGAAGGCTCATGAGCTAATGGAATAGATAAATACCTTGGATTACCACTTTTAAAACTTTCATACTCCTCAAAGCTCACGTGTATTTTTGCTGCTGGAAAGTCTGCCAGACCACCAATATGGTCATTGTCCAAATGAGAAATCACACAATCGGTTATTTTTGCGGGGTTTAGCCCTAGGGCTTCTATTTGCTTAATGGCAGTCTGTTGTTCATTAAATTGAAAGCCTACCAAGTCTAGCATTTGCTGGCCTATTCTTTGGGCTGGAGCCTGTGTATCCAACCAACCCACCCCAGTATCTATGAGCACAAGTTTCTCGGTTGTTTCTAATAGTAAGCAATGTCCAATCGCTTTACCAAATTGAGGAGATTGAATATCAACGCAGTTTAGGTGATGTATACGTATCATAGGAGTTATTTCTTTAGTCGCCCAAAGTAACTATGCTATGATCATTAAAAATAGAACGGTAGCGACATCAGTAGCGCACAATGCGTAGAGCGGTGTTGCTTTGAACAAAGGGCTGTTCCAGTTTTTTGGTTTTCTCAAATTGTTTGGGTGTATCACCTGCAAACAGTTTGAATTCCCGGTTAAAATGTGATTGGTCGGCATAATTGAGGGCATACCCAATATCGCTTAGCTTGCAGTATTGCCCTTGGCTTATCAAATGCAATGATTTTTGAAATTTAACAATGCGAATGTACATCTCGGGGCATACTCCTATACAAGCTTTAAACTTTCGCTGAAACTGCCTGCGCGAAATATGGAAATGAGAAGCCAACATTTTTGGGTCAATCTCAGGCGTCTTTTGCAAAATCAAATGAATGCTTGCAACGATCATTTGTTGTTTTTGCTCTAGGGCTTTCTGTAGAAATTGTTTGCTAAACAATTGTATTACCTCTTGTGGGCTGGCAGCCTCAAGTAAGCGCTCACAAAACTCTGCGCCCAAAAGGTGCTCAATATCCACTATATCGTTGGTCAGTTCTGAGGCATCTAGCGAAAACAAGGTTTTGAAAGCATTGGGGCGAAAATTGACTCCAAAAATAAAAGGCCTCCCTATAATTTCGTTAAGGCAAGGTTGGGTGCTTTGGCCATAAGCAAATGCAACAGGTAAATGTATAGATGTTTTGTTGACTACTGCCGAATGCCCTTGCTCATGCTGAAAAATAATACCTGGGGCACCATCTGCCAAAATTTTACACTTGATACCTTGACCATTTGAGGCTTGTATATTGGTATACCAAAATTGCTTGACTACTGACTTGAGAGGAGGAATGGGTTCTATTATGAACATATATTGTAAGTTTTAATAAAATTCCATAGTAGATTTTCTTTCTACTCTTTTATACTTTCAAAGCAATCATCAATTTTATAATACTGCTCATCACTTTTTTTTGAGTTTTTGTGAATCAAACCTGTTACCTCCCAATACTCTGGTTTTTAAGGATTTAAGAACTTGCTAAAAAGCAATGATGCACCACAAACAAGAGGCTAGTTAATCAATTCTCAATATTGATGTTTATCATTTCCTCTTTGCCCTCATTTTTCATCTTATGTTTAAGATATGTAATGGTCTTGTCATCTTTAAATAAAAAATCTTCTCCAGCGTGTACATAACAACTTGCACCGCACATAAAATTGATAGGAGCGTCAAAAAGAGACACTTTGCCAGACTCTAGATGATACACATAAAGCTTGGTACCCATTTTATAACCATCCTGATCTACGTCTACAAAAGCAAACAATTGTTCATTGGGAGACCAAATAATCGACGAAATACCATCTCGTTCTGCAGGAAGTTTAATCAAAACTTTCTCTTTTTGGGTATCTACTTCATAGGTTTTGATGAGGAATGAATCACTTTTACTATCGGAGCCACTATAAATAAGTTCTAAGGGATTGGGTGTCACCTGAGGGCGAATGAAACTAAGCTTTAAAGATTCTTTAATTTTCTGAGGTAAGTCTATCTCTTCATACTTTTCATCTACTACACCATATATCTCGCGATTGACTTGCAACCCCTGAGCAACCACATTCAATGGGTATTGAAGAGGAGTCTCACTAAGGTAAATATAACGATAACTCATTCCCATTTCGGTGCACTGATAGGAAATCGTAGGTTCTTTGCTTTCAATCCAAAAATTAACATCTATATTTTGTGGGCACCCCTCTTTTTCCTGAAAGGTCACAGTCTTAATAGGCAAGCTTTTACGGCTTATAACTTGGCGATTCTTAATTTTAATTACCCGCATTTGAGGAATATTTTTGGAGGCTATCAACACAAAAGCCACCATTTCCTCGCTTTTACTCCATTGAAGCCTTGAAAACTTCACTTTGTTGCCAAGATTCTCTTCCAAAACAAATGATTTATCGCTTGAGAGGTCGTAAACTTTCAATAAATTATTATCACCATATACAAGGTATTTATGTTTTGGTGACAGCTCGAATATCGCTGCTTGTTTGTATGCTTTTTTTAATTCAACATTATTGTATGCGGCTTTTCCCTTTAACTCTTCTAAACTGTTCACCTTACAATTTATCTCAGGTTTACTTTGGGGCGATTTATTAGATGGTAAAGAATCCTTAGATGATTTTGTTGTCACTTCTCTGTTGTGCTTACTACCATTTGCTTGTTCTTTTTTCTGAGAACAAGCCACACAAAACAGCCACAATGCTAATATAAAAATCTGGCTTGGATAATTACGCATAGTATATATTGATTAAAGTTTGTTAACATTTTTTATTATCAGAGTATGAAGTCATCTCGACTTTTAATAATGAACTACAAACAGCTCATTTTGCCCCCTAACTTTGAGATTTTTTATCCCCGTAGCGCTGCTATGACTCAAAAAAATCTCTTCGTTATCGAACAAAAGCAGCTATTTTTAACAACATCCAAAAAGTCGAGACGACTTCTATGTTTAAATTGTCGTTTTTGGAGATAAAAATGTGATTTTTTAGTGATGGCGAGGTACATTTTTGAGTGCATAGCCAAAGCTATGGACGAAAAAGTTACCGAAGTAAGTACGTAAAAGGCACTTTTTTAGCCCGAAGGATGAATTTTAAACATACTCTCAACCTAATCAATAGAAATTGTTGTTACTTCCGTTTTTCCCTCATTCGCTGGTAGGTATTGCTTGTAACGCAATGTTTTTGCATCTGCAAACCAAAAGTCTGTTCCTGCTCTAATTACACAACCCACTTTACATTGTCTCATGATAGGGATATTTTTCTCTAACAATAGGTAATAAGTCTTCTTCTCTTGAGGAATTAACAAGTGTGGCGGAAGGCGTACCATTCAACAAAAAGTAAAAATTTATAAAGTGATGACTATCCAATATATTGATTTAACCATATTCGCAGCAATTTTTCCCACTCTGCTTAAACTCCCTGATAGTCATACCATAAGCATTTTTAAAAGTCTTGGCTAAATGACTACCATCCGTAAAATCAAGTTGATAGGCAATTTCTTTGAGTGTAAGATCAGTATGCAACAGCTTGGTTTGCACCAACTTTAACTTTGATTTGGTAATATATTCTGCCAACCCCATCTCTGCGTGCTTTTTAAAATACTCTGAAAAATAGGTAGGTGAAATCCCAAATTTATCTGACAATACTGGTATCCGAAGCATTTTTTGGTTGCTAATATTGGTATTGATATACCGGAGCACCTCTCCAAATCTACTATCAATCTTATTGGCCTGTTCCACATATTGTTTTTCAATACTACGGGCCAGTATGTTCAAAATAGCAGTCATCATTCCTGTAATAATCGCATCAGAATAAGTATCAGTCAATAGATATTCTTGATGAATAGATTTAATCGTTTGGGTGATCAATGACCGTTCTCGCTCCGATGCGATGATATCCCCTGGCACCTTATTATAGTTGGTAAGCACATAAGCCATTTGATCAAACCAACTTTTGTAATTGATCAGCTGGTCATTGTTCAGAAAATAATGGTCAGTAAACCGAATAAAAAAGAAACGAGAGGGCTGTTGAATTTTGAAAGAATGACAATCCATAGGTGGGAGCAAAAATATATTACCTGCCTTGTACTCAAACTCACTCAGGTTAATACATTGATAGCCACTGCCATAATCGACATATACCAATTCAAAAAAATTATGACGATGAGGTCGTTTTTGCCAAGCAGAAAGTTCTTCTACGTGGATTTCAAAGATGTGTTGGGTCTCTTCTATGATCATTGTATTAATATTGGCCTTACAGTCGCAAATTTAAGCTTATTAAGTCCCAAAAACTATTATTCCAGTACTTTAACTGGTCAACCCTGCCAAACAACCTTTTTTTTTACCTATATCACCTATAATTATACAATCAAATACTCAGAAGAAAGGAGCAACTTTGCATCAACAAAAATCACATTAATTAAATAATAACAAAAAATGGCTTATTACTCAGTATTGGATGTAACTCCAACAAACGAAGATTGGATTCCTGCTTACATTGGTCCTGCCAACAAGTTGGTGGCTCAATATGGTGGAAAATACCTGGCACGTACAGGTACCCACGAACAAGTAGAAGGTGACAAGCAAGACGCTGCATTACGTATTATCATTGAGTGGCCTTCTAAGGAAGCTGCTATGAATTTTATGAATGATAGTGAATATGCTCCTCACTTAAAAGCACGTACCGAAGGCTCTAACAGCCACCATTACTTGATTGAAGCAAAAGATGATTTGGCTTAATCAATAAAGGCTTTTTCAATCAGCAATCAAGCTAAAGGTCATGATCACCTTCCTTTTGAGTGCAGGAAGGTGATTTTTCTCAATAGAATCGTTTCTATTCCTTCCCTTACAGGAGCAGTATCAAAATAGCATGTTACAAGAAACAAGTAATCTCGAGTTTCAATCCATCAATCGTGGATATAATTCTGTTTTTCAACCCAATAGATTAAGTATAGGCGTGGTAGTACCTATCGAAAACTACGCCCATGGGCCAGTACCAACCATGCAACACCATTTGCAGCGGGTAAAGTTGATAGAGCAGTTGGGATTTAAAGCATTGTGGATCAGGGATGTGCCCTTAAATGTACCCGCTTTTGGAGATGCTGGACAAACCTACGACCCTTTTACTTATCTGGGGTATTTGGCAGGCCAAACCAGTGACATAGCTTTGGGAGTCGCAAGTATTGCGCTGCCTTTACACCACCCGGTACATGTGGCCAAGTCTGCGGCTACCATAGATCAATTATCTAGTGGAAGGCTTATTTTGGGCATAGCCTCTGGTGATAGGTATGAGGAATATCCGGCAATGGGTATAGATTACGAAAAACGAGGCGAGTTATTTAGAGAGGCCTTCAATTACATCCGTCAGGCTCAAGAAAGCTTTCCTGTTTATGAATCTAATCATTACGGGCATCTCACTGGAAACACAGATATACTGCCCAAGCCCAAGGGTCATCAAATACCTATGTTGGTAACAGGGCATAGTCGCCAAAGCATAGAATGGAATGCTCAAAACGCTGATGGCTGGATGTACTATCCGCGTAATTTGTACCAGCAACAAGAAACCATTGCTCAATGGCGGGGCCTAATTGCCGAAAATCAGGCACAGGGTAAGCCATTTATGCAACCATTGTATGTGGTATTGCAAAAAGACGATGATTTTCAACCTCAACCCATCCAGTTAGGGTTCAAGGTCGGGGTCAATTATTTGATTGAATACCTACACCAGGTTCGCTCCATTGGGGTAAATCATGTAGCCATCAACTTACGGTTCAATACCCTGGATATGGATTATACTTTAGAATATCTGGCAGAAAAAGTATTGCCTCATTTTCATACAACAAATCAAGCATAAGAACTCATGAAAAAGCAAATATTAATTACAGGAAGTACTGACGGTATAGGAAAATTAGCAGCCATCAAACTGGCTCAGGAAGGACATCAAGTGTACTTACATGGCAGAAGTGCCGAAAAATTAGAGCGCGTTATTGTAGAAGTAAAAGAAGCTACTAAAAATGAGCATATTCAAGGTTTTGTGGCCGACTTTTCAGATCTTAACTCAGTCAAACAAATGGCTCAACAAGTAATTGATCAATTACCTCAGCTAGATGTGCTCATCAATAACGCGGGCGTATTTAAATCTCGTGCCATTCAGAATAAGGCAGGGTTGGATATGCGTATGGTAGTCAACTATTTAGCCCCTTATATGCTCACCAACCAATTGCTCCCTCTATTGGCTAAAGGATTAGGCGCAAGGGTTATCAACTTAAGTTCCGCAGCTCAATCTACGGTATCACATCGGGTGTTAATGGGCAGAGAAACTCCCCCTGCTCAGGAAACCTATGCGCAGAGTAAATTAGCTTTAACTATGTGGAGTTTTCACCTAGCCAATACTTTACCTGGTGTATCAATCATTGCCGTAAACCCTGGGTCTTTACTCAACACAAAAATGGTACAAGAAGCCTATGGGCAGCACTGGTCATCGGCAGATAAAGGTGCTGATATTCTGTATAAATTAGCTGTTTCTACTGATTATGAAGGCATTACTGGTAAATATTTTGATAATGACCGAGGTGGGTTTGGCAAAGCACATCAGGATGCGTATGATGCAGTAGCCATCAAAAACCTTCTACATAGTACCGAGGAAATTTTGAGCAACGATCAATAAACGTGAAGGCCTCCGTGACGGAGGCCTTATTAAAAGCGTTCATCTACTCTGGTCAATTCATCTTTGCCACCCATTTTCTCGATGATATTTTTTACCACCTTCCAGGAACGGTATTTTTTATAAGTCCCATCTGGGTTAACTATAATATGCATAGGAATACCAGCGAAATTGAATTCTCTACTGGTTTTTTGCAAGTTTTGCGAGATGAGTTGAGTTCCCAGCGCAGGCTTTTTTGCCAAATACCTTGTCCATTTACTCTGGTCATTGTCAAAAGAAATATCGATGAAGGCTATTTTGTCATTGCTGGCCAACTGTTTTTTTAACTTTTCTAATGCTGGCTTTTCCTTGATACAAGGTGCACACCAGGTAGCCCAAAAAGTGATCAAATATGTTTTTCCCTTAATGCTGGCAATATCAAATGTTGCATTGTTTTGTTTGAGTAATATATGATGAGGCAAGGTCAATGTTTTTTTGCCTGAAAAATCCCAAATTACTCGTGCATTCAGCAATTCTCCATTGGCATCATAACCAAAATCTTTTTTTTCTAATATCAGTGGCTGAGAAAATAAAAAGAACAAGAAAATGCCCAAAGCACCTACCCCGCCTAGCTTGTTATATTTAAACTTTTCTGAGCTTCGGGTCATAAGTAGCGTGAGTACTCCTGTAGCAATGAGCGCCAAAATAAATGGGAAGTATAAAAAATTGAATAGCTTGAATATGATGAAAGGGATAAATAATAATGGCAAAAGTAGCGCAGGAGTATTTTTATTGAGCCTTCCACTAATGTAAAGGCCTACAATAACCGCTAATATAGGAACCCATTTCAATGAATTTACTTCATAAATTTTTAGGGGATTTAGAAAAATGAATAAGTAAAATAATACCCCCATACTAGCAATAGATGCGACAATCCCTAGAATAACGCTTACTCCTGTTCTTTTCATGATACTTGTTTTTTTTAATAGGTTAGCTTAACAAACTTATTAAAACTAAAAAATAAGTTATATAACTAAATTTTTAGTAATTAAAACTAATAAAACCTCTAATCAAAACTTTTGATCAAAAAAAGTATTATCTGCTATCTATTTGGTGGATATTTTCAAGAAAACTAAGGGAAGATAAATAAAAACATTGAATACATTTTATAAAATTACTAGGTAGTAGAGTACTCAAACCACTTTCCCTTAAGAGGCTGGAGACTTGTTGTAGCGCCTAATACACCTCCCGGAAGCACACCATCTTCATCATATATAAACCCATAAGAGTTATCCAGCAAACTGCTCACAACAAAGATGTAAGTATCTCCTTCAATGACTAGTTGCTCCATACCTATTTCAGTTAATTCAGCGCTAACAATCCGTTTCTTACCCGATTTTTTATATTTCTTTAAGATAGCTTGAAACGCTTTTTCTCTTTTAACAAAAAACTCTTTGGCTGTTTCCCTAGGTATTTTTGGAATGATCACTGGCTTAATAACAACTGCTAAAAATAGTAAAAGCCCCAACAAGCCAATTTTGTGTTTTTTGAATAACGGAATCGTAACAATGACTGATAAAATTAAAAGTAAGAGCCAAGTAATAGAAAATGGGGAGTCCAAAGGCCAAAGTATACTATCAAAAAAGTCTACCTTATAAGGCGCTTTGTATGTATAGTCTCTCATTACAAAAAAAGCCAGTATCAGGTATAGCAATAGGTTTGATATTTTTTGAATATTTGCATTCATCTAGGCAGCGTTTTGCTTTATGAAGTTTTAAGAACACAAATATAACACTTATAGCTACCTCTGATAAATGATCAACTTGGCTATTCTTGTATATTGACTCAACAAGCCCCTCTCCAAAGAAGCCCAGCACCTAGTTTAGTTTACCTCTACAAGCTTGTCTAGAGGTCGTGAAAAAATAACCTCTCTAGTCACTTGCCAACGGTTTGCCTCCCAAACCAAATCGATGCTAAGCACAAGCTTTCTCTCCTCTCCCGTGAGGTTTACCTTACGAGTTACAATCACATGCCCTTTGTTACCATTAGTCTCAATATGGTTAAATTCGGCCCAGGTATTCAATGGAGATTCACCTTGCTCTTTCTTGGCTTTAAACAAGTTTTTGAAAGCATCCTTGTCTGCCATCATTTTCTCTCCTTTTTCATCAATCATCAAGACTTGTAAATCCTTATGATAAATCACGTCGAGTTGTGCCACATCAAAGCTAGTACCCGCTTCAATAAGATTTCTAATCGTTTGCTGTACCCCCTGTGTTGTACGGTGTTCTTGTGTCATGAATTAATAATTTTAAGTTGAATTATAACGATGAGCAAAATTACACCCGAACAGTCAGGAGGGAGATATCTATATGTGGCTAAAAATAGTCAATACTTAACTACTCTCGCCTAGTTGTTTTCTTTTTTGAACTGGCCAGGAGATTGGCCTGCATATTTTTTAAAAAACCTAATAAAATTTGAAGGCTCTTCAAAGCCCATTTTAAAAGCAATTTCCTGCAAAGAATGCTTATTTTCGATAATCAATCGTTTGATCTCTAACATAAGCCAATTGTCGATAAATGCCTTAATCGTTTGGTTGCTATTCTCTTTACAAATGTCATTCAAGTATTTATAAGATACTGAGAGCATTTGTGCATAGTCCTTGGCATTGTGAAATTCATACAAATGTTTACGTAGCAATTGTTTTAACCGTATAAAATCCAAAAATCGTTGGCTTTCCAGTGTTTTCTTGTCCATTGCTGATAGCTGCATGATTTGAAAAAGCAAAGCCATCAATACCGATTGTATTAGCTCTGATTTTAGGTGCAATTGAGCGCTTTTCTGCGCATTCTTTAACAACGTCAGATAGGGGTTCAATTCTACAAGTTGTTCTTCTTGAACTACTATGCTTTGCGTATAGAATAGATGCAAAAAATGAAATAAGTTCTTTTCACTTATATTTTGAGTAATAAGCTCTTCTTCAAACGAAATCACATACCCTTGAAAGGGATTATTCAGATCAAATGCGTGTATTTGTTCTTTAGTCAGAGGAAGGACAACTCCTGGAAAAACGGTTTGTTCTTTAAAATCAATCAAGTGCTTACTTTTGCCTTCAGTTACAATCATCAAGGCATTGAAACGTAATCTATGGGGCTTGGATAAATCAAAATTGTGGAGAGAACATCTTTCATGTAATTCCTTTACAGTGATTAGATCAAATGGAATTGCCTGGGTTATAAATTGGGAAAGCAACACACTTTCTACGCTATTACTCATAGTTATTCTCCTTATTCTTATTCTAGTGCTTCATCACTTTTTCATGTACAATACAATCTACAATTGTCTCTAATTTTTGATGAATTTGTTCAGATTGAATATAGCTCTTCCAATCCAACAATTGTTTGCTTAACTTTTTCCACAAATCATGCCGTTGCTTAAAATCAGTTTGTCCTAATAAAAACGGCCTGGTGAGTTGTTGTAAAGACATATGCTCAGCACGCTGCTTGCTGTAAAACGGTGCCATATTTTTGGAATCCTTATCCATATCTATCAACCAATCTGCTACGCGATCAATTGCCCGTTCTTCTTCTTGATTAAAAACCAAACACACCAAAAGCCCATAAATAAAAAAGTCATTGGTACTAATTTCATCTACATAGTCCTTACTACTTTCATCAGACAAATACATTACCTTCTCTTCTTCATAATCTTTTAGGATACGCCAAACAATTAGTGCCTGTACAGCTTTTGAGGATATATTCATTGCAGTACAACTATCCAGCAAAGACGCCAAAGTCTCGTTTTCATCGCTTATACTTTCATAATTAGACGTATTTTGTAATATAAGCAATAACACCGTACTAAATGCTCTCGTTAAATGTTCTTCTTTGCTTTCTGGGGTAATCCAACGTGTCAATTCCAAACATTCAGTTAATATGAATTTTACTTGTTCTGGTGTTTTTCCTGCATCAACAATTGTTTGTAAATATCTTAAGCACTCGTCTGCCCCCATCCCATAATCAGCTACCGAAATTTGTTTCAGCATAGAATCTGTCATCAAACCAGACAATTCTTTCAATGCAATTTGGGGAGAATGTGGTAGGTTCTTTAATAATTTGAAAGGGATTTTTGGACTAGGATTCATGTCATTTATGTATTATTTGTTGCTCATTCTTACTTTGATAACGAGTGCCGAAACCAAGGTAAGCCCTCCAATCAATACAATGGAGGCTTCGATATTCAATATATCAGCCACTATGCCCGTCAGGATGGCTCCTATTGCATACCCCAAATCTCGCCAAAGTCTAAATATACCTATACTTTTGGCTCGATCGGCAGGATGGGTATTTTCAGCAACTGCAGCTAAAAAAGTAGGATACACCATCGCAGTTCCCCAACCCAATACTGCTGCCAAGAAAGCATAATAAGTAAACGTATTGGCCCAATAAAACAACAACAAGGCTACGGCCTGCAATAACATCCCTACAAAAAGCATTTGCTTTTTAGGGTATCGATCTGCCATTTTTCCCGTAAATAATTGTCCAATTCCCCAAACACCTGGATAAATAGCCACTAATAAGCCAATTTGCTCTATGCTAAATTTTTTGCTGGCCAAAAGCAAAGGAAATATTCCCCAAACCATTCCATCATTTAGGTTATTTACCAATCCTGCCTGTGACACCGACCCCAGGTTTGGATCAGTCCAGGTGGTTTGCCAAAAAACATTCTTCAAAAGAGGAACATTGCTTTTGGTACCTTCTTTAGAAACATGGTGGATAGTATCTTTGACTAAAAAAGTACTGATTATTAAACCCAATACACTCAATCCAATGCCTAAATAGAAAGGATAAGGTCTTAACCCATATTCGCCAGCCACCCAACTTGTAATAAAGGCGACCAATGCTACGGCAATATAACCAGCAAACTCATTAAAACCCATCGCCAGGCCCCGATCCTTCTCTCCTACCAAATCTATCTTCATTACCACTGTACTGCTCCAGGCCAGCCCCTGATTAACCCCCAACAACACATTGGCTACAATAATCCAATTCCAGCTTTGTGCACTCATCAATATCCAGGGAATAGGCAGTGCAATGAGCCACCCCAACAATAGTAGTTTTTTTCGCCCATACTTGTTAGCCAAAGCTCCTGCAAAATAATTGGTAACAGCCTTAGTAATCCCAAAAACTACAATAAATGATAGAATGCTGGTTTTTACAGCCAGGTCAAATTCTTGTGCAGCGATTTTGGGCAAAATGGAACGTTCCAGGCCTACCATTCCTCCTACAAATGCATTAACAACTACTAATAATGTAAACTGCTTCCAGTTTTCCCTAAGTCCTAATTTTACTTCTGCCATCAATTGTACGTTTATCAGGCAAAAGTCTTACGAAGCAACTTCAAATCCTTTTACATTTGTTAAATAATGGGTCAAAACTTAGCCCGAATCCGGCTTAGACTCACTTGAGTAATTCCCAGGTAAGATGCAATGTGTTTGAGGGGTGCTCTTTGAACAATCGAGCCAGCGTTTGCCAAAAGGTTTTGATAACGCTCTTCAGCAGTGTGGAACTGCAACTGCTCTATTCTCTCTACTGTCTTGACATATGCTTGCTCAAAAACAATTCGAAACAAGCGTTCTATATCGTGATATTGATCGTAGAGTGTAAACAACCGGGGAGTATTTACTGCTACCAATTGGGTATCTTCCAGGGCTTGAATTCCCTTACGGGAAGGTCTCGCATCAAACAGACTATCGGCACGTGCTACCAATGCTTGCTCAGCTTCGAAGCTTTCAGTAATATCTACTCCATTTTTGAGGTAATAAATTCTCAATAACCCATCAACTACAAAGTAAATATTGGTACAACGGTTACCAATGGCCTGTAACTCTTTACCTTTAACAATAAACACCTCTGAACAAATATTTCGCAGGGCCTTCTCTGCTTGGGAAGAGAGCGAATGGATGGTATTAATATGAGTAATGAATTCTTTCAAGGCATTTGAGAATAGGCAATAGACCAAATATAAAAACCCGATCCAAGGATTTTGAATCGGGTTTTTATATTAGTATTTATAAGAAAGTGGATCGGTCCAGTCTTGCAACTGTAGCAATAATTCATTGTAATCCTGTACTTGAGCTGGATTCAAAGCAAAACTAAGTTTTTGCCTCAGCATAGTGCCACAATCATCATCGTCTTGCAAAGATAAACGAATTGCCCGTTGAGGAGGAGCCGACTCTTTTACTTCTTCATTACCAATCAATTTAAAATTGACATCGCCACACCCTCCGGCATATTCTACCTCCAGTTCCATATGGTTATCATTAATCTGTACACTAATTAGCTTAAAAGCATCGTTAGGAGCATTGGCGAATAAATTATTATCTACGATAATTTCATCAGATTGAATGAGCCCAACAAAAGGAGCGACATCGTTTGTTTTCACACACCCAGTTGTGATTACTCCCAATAGCAGGAGTAAAACAATGATGTTATTTCTCATAGTATATTGTAATAGTGTAAATATATCTTAATCAGTTACAATCTAACCAACTTTTTGTTTAGCCAATACGGTTTGCTGGCAAAGGTCGTCCCATTATTTTTTATAAATTTAGTCAATCCTCTTAAGCTTACGACGTAATGCTTTGCGACGTCTTTTCTCGGAGCGAGTCATACGACGGGCTGCTTTAGTGAGTCCTTTGGTTTTTCTTCGTTTTTCCGAAATTTTATAACGTCTACGAGCCTGGCGATCCAAGATTTTACGGCGACGAATTTCGGCTTTGGTCATTCCTTTTTTATTCCTTTTGGTATGCCTTTTTACCGTTTCAAACCTTTCTAAACGATCTTTTTCGGTTTGTTTCTTTTTCTTACGAGGATCATCAATCTGAGCATTGCTTAGTTGATGTACACTCACAAAAGCTACTATTAAAGTAAAGATGAAGAAGTACTTTTTCATAAGATTCAATTTTGTACTTTTTTAACTTATTAGCGATTAATTTATTGTGGCCAATTCAATTAATCGTTGGTATTCTGTTTCGTTATAATTATCAATCGCCGACTTGAGCTTAGTTTTCCAGGCCTCCAAATGAGGGCGATCTGTCACCTGTATTTGCTGCAATACCTTCTCTAAATCACTAATTTCATATAATTCATACTTTCTTAGTTCTGACAAATAAGGTGCTAGAAACAACTTATCTTCCTCCGAAAACACCAACTCGCTGGACTGATCTGTTGAATTTGTGGCTGTATTTGGTGTTAAATTATCTGTAACCAGAATTTTAGGCAATTCAAAGAAAAAACGAGTACCCACACCTAAGGTAGAAGCCACTTGAATTTGGCTCTCATGCGCTTCAATAGCCATTTTACAAAACGCCAACCCTAATCCAGTAGAGCTGGTATTGGCGAAGTTTCGAGCATCCAGTTGATTAAATGGCTCAAAAATCTCTTTAAATTTATCCGCAGGAATTCCTTCACCAGTATCAGTTACACTAACCACCAGGTTATCGTTTTGTGGATTTTCCTGCGCCTCAAACAAAATCTTGCCACCATTAGGCGTAAACTTTATAGCATTGGTTAGCAAATTTTCAAACACTCTACGAATGTATTTACCATCATACAGGCTCTCCCATTGAGATGAGATATTGTTTTGTAAATCAAGCCCTTTTTGCTCCGCAAAGATGCTCAACTCGTTAATAGCATCCTGAGCAGTCTGGAAAAGCTTGTCTTGGCTTTTATCAATAGGCAAATCCGATTCCGCATACTTTTGCACATCCAGCATGTCATCTATCAACGAGTTAATGCGTTGACTTGCCTTATAAATGTGTTTTTTGGTATCTCCATCTATTCGTATACTACTATCTGGATTACTATAACCCACTACCACATTCAATGGGTTTCTTAAATCGTGGGCCACCATGGCAGTTAAGCGAGCCTTGGATCGCTGGAGCTTTTCCAGTTCTGTTTTAGCAGAACTCAAGTTGTCTCGTTGCTGCTCCAAATCAATCACAGTGGCTTTAATCTTTTCGTTTTTCTGTTCTATTTCATCCAACATAGTATTGAGTAACTGATTGGCTTTCAAGAACTTTTCATTCGATTTTTCCAGTTGTTGGTACTGAAACTGTATCTCTTCGTTCTTTTTGTTTAGTTCTTGGTTCGATTCCAAGATCTGCTTTCGTTGACTCAAAATTTCTTCATTCTTTTCTCTCAACTCATTATTTGCTTCCTGAATGGCTTCTTTTTGGGCTTTTTCTTTTTCGCTAATTTCGGTCAGTTCAAAGTTTGCCAGTTCTATGTCTTTATTTTGGCGATTAATCTCTGTGTTCTGCTGTTTAATTTGCTGATTCTTCTTTTCTAAATCTCTGGTTTGTTGCTTTAGCTTTTTATTTACTTTCAGCTTTTGCCCATTGTTGAGTAATAACAAAATGGTCAATAAAACCAGTAACCCAATGGCTCCAAATAGCCCATAACGAGTATAACGTTCTTTTCGTAGGGTACGGGTCAAGCGCTTCACCCGACCATTGATAAACTGAAAATCAAAATTGTTTTGGTACTTACCGAGTTTTTGCTTGAGTCTTATAGATTTACGCGAATACTTCAATGCCTCATCGTCCTGCTCAGTTACCGTGTATAGTTCTGCTATTTTTTGGTACAAATTGGCCAGGTATTCCCTTTCCATTTCGTTCATTTTGCGTTGAGGCTTCCATTGTCTAAAAGCAGCAATCGCTTGTTGGTAGCTTTTGAGTGCTTCTGCATAATGCGCTTCTTTATTGAGATAAAACAGATCGTGGAAATGCTCTCCAATGGCTTCATGAGCTTCTGCTACGTGTTTAAGGGAATTCTCGTTCTCAAATAAGCTAAGGGCTTCTTGATAATGGCTAAGCGTAGAATCAAACTCAAGTGCTTTGCGATAGTGCTGCTTTCCCAAATAAATGAGCGCCTTCCCCTCGCCAATGCGATAGTTCAGTTTTTTAGCTAATTCATAAGCACTTTTGGCGTACTTATAAGTCATATCTTTGTCAATAATAAGATATTCATAAGCCAACTCATTGAGCACGTTCACCTTGCTGGTATCGTTGGGTAATACCAAAAGACGAGTATTCAACTCATTAATTTTATCGCAATTAGTTTGAGCCACTCCGGTTGTTATCAGACCCACTACACAATACAGGAGCAGTCCTATTTTTTTGATCTTTTTTATAAGCATTGGATATATGTTAGCGCTATTCTATTATTTCAGTTTTTGTCCCGAAAACCTTGTGCCAAAACTTACGGGTAAAATTAAGGTGAAGTTAAAAAGATTATAGGATTAATGGGAGAATTTCTAGAAAAGGAAAATACCACACCAGTAAATAAATTTTCCAGGTATTTATAAACCACTCAAGCATCAGAAGAATTCTATTAGTTTTGTTACATTATTATAAATTCAAAAGTGATTATACAATGCCTCAAAAAACATATCTCTTGACAATCGTATTCAGTTTATTGGTATTGACAAGTTACACTCAAGGGCTACGTGGCTGGGTTAAAATCCACCAAGATACCACCAAACCCATCTACGAGATTTTGGTAAAAGATAAGGATAAAACAAACTCGCAAGTCTGGCAAAAAAAACAATCCCAACAAAAGCTACTATTTCAACCACTCATGCTGGCTGTTGGCATACAAATGTTTCAAAATGACAAAAAAGTCGCTTCTACTCCCAGTGACGATTTGGGTAACTTTATCATAAAAGATATACCTGCAGGAGTCTATACCTTGAAGTTATTTACCTATGTACAGCTACAATATTCGCAAAAAATAACCATTGACCCCAAGAGCCAAATCATTGAGATTAGCATAAATGCCACAGCTTTTGAAGCTCACTGGACAAGCCTCCTTCTTAAGGATGTGCCGTATAATAAAGCCAAGGCTCGTCAGGATATTGCCAAAGGTATTGTTCAGTTATTAGATCTCCGGTCAAGTCATGTGCTGTATTCGTGGTCGTTACCTCATAAATATATAAAAGTGGTTGAGGAAAAATATGGATTTCAGTATACGATCAAGCACTACGATGTAGGAAAATTGTTTCTTAACAAAGCCCAGAAAGCATACAACGCTGAGGTCTATGCTTTTTTAGATGAAAAATATAACATCGATAGTAAAAAAGTAATCTGGAAAGCATTTAGAGAGAGGTATAGACAGTTTATGATGGACGTTAAAAAAGAGAATGAAGAAAGGGGAATTCAAGAAAAAAAGAACCGCCAGAAAAAGCAGGATAAGAGTAAAAACAAAAATTAAAGTTTAGTTATTTGGATAACCTGGGGTATAACGCTGGCATTTCTCCTATTTGTTGAGTGATTTCCTGTGGAGTAAGATAATTATCTTTGGTGCTTGCCACTTCTTTGGCCAGTGCAGGGATTCGTTTAATTTTATCTGAGATATCCTGACTCATGCTTCTTAATTGATAGCCGAGCCCATGTTTAATGGTGCGCAAGTCAGTTGCACGTTCAAATGATTTGCGATAAGTATTGGAGGTGGCATAATTAAAACCTATTCGCGCTACCTGTAATGCGCTTTTGTCTAAATAATCTGTAGTATGCGCCAACTCATGGCCAATCACCCCTATTTGCCCGTTATATGGTAGGTTTTTCAGCAAAATAGATTCAAAAGCTTTTACCGATTTTGTACTAATCACTACCAGGTATTTTCGCTTTTTCCAGGGTAGAAGTATTGTGATAGGATCTGGGCGAGAAGATAGAGGTATGTAAGCTTCCTGCAAAATAAATTCAATGGAAATGTCCTTTAACTCAGGGTAATGCGAAAGCGCTACCAGCGCTTGTAACTCATAGCCTTTAGGCAAGATTTTATTTTTACCAAACTGAGCCTTTAGTTGGTCAAATTGGGTAGAGTCCTGAGCACGAATATGTTTTTTTTGAGGTTTTGGTAACTGCTGAAGGTTTAACTTGACTTCGCGTTGATAATCACTATCCAATAAAAGCAGTAAAAACACTACCAAAATGATCGCCAGTAAACCAATTCCTAAATACTTGAAAATGCGCCCCAGCCGTTTCATCATCTTAGGCTTTTCCTAATTGTTGCTTTAACTGATTGATTTGTTGTTGGCAAAGTTGCCCTACGTTGGCAATCATTTGCTGAACTATTTGCGGTGTTTGTCGCTTACTTTGAATCAATTGACGGCCTTTTTCGGCTTCGTTGTACAGACTTTGAATGCCATAAATTTGAACTGCAAACTTTATTTTATGAATAGCAAAACTCAAAGTGTCCAGGTTGGCTTGCTGCATTCCTTGCTGGAAAGAGGCCATAAACTCTTGTAAAGTCTCAATAAACAAAACATCCATTTCCTTACGGAAGGCAGGGTCGTCTTTACTCAACTCGGCCAAAGATTCTATTAAAGACTTGTTTTTATGATTATTCTCAGGCATTTTTTTCTTCTAATCTCAATTGTAAGTAATGTCCTAACATTTTGTGAAAACCTTGGGGTTTTAAGGGCTTAATCATCACATCATTCATTCCGGCATTCAGGATACCTTCTTTGGTATCTTCCATTGAGTCCGCAGTTAATGCAATGATAGGAACATTTACATCAAATTTAGTGCGTAACTCTTGAGTAGCCTCCAATCCGCTCATTTGTGGTAAATACACATCCATCAGGATAATATCAAACCTGTCAGGATTCTGATGAACAATCTCAAGGGCTTGTTCTCCTGATACGGCAAATTCGGCGCGAATATCCCATTTTTTCAACAATTCATTAATAATCATCTGATTAAGCTCATCATCATCTACCACTAACACCTGAAATACCTCACTCCTCAATTGTTCATTAATAAAAGTATTTAAGTTTTCCGTCATATCATTTTCCAATATGTACCTTAGCAAGCAAGCACATGAAACATTAGTGAAAATATATATCCAATAAGTAATTCATTTAAAATACACAAATTTGAGCAAAAATCTCAATACGATTCCAGCGAATTACGGTGTATCAACCACTTAAGTAAGAAAAATACCAACTATGCAACTTCTAAAAGTCTGTTTAAACCTTATGTTCAGTTTAATGTTTTCTAATAATAGCAATTTAACAAAATATAATACCCATAACAATAAAAGCGGTGCCCAAATGTATGGCTACATTGAACACCGCTTTTATATAATTTTGGGTAAAACTTAGTTTTTCTTCATTTTCATTTTACCGCCATCATGTCCCCCTTTTTGACAACAAGCAGGCAACTTATCATAGGCTTTTTTCCAGGCAGGTACTTCGTCTGCATCATAGCCTACTTTAGATACTGCTTTGCGTATTTTATCAGGATTAGTTTTGCGAGTTTTATAAGTTACAGTCAAGATTTTAGACTCTACATTCAAAACTGCCGATTTAATACCTTTCTCATAAGCCATTGCCTTTTCAATGCGTTCTTTGCACATTTCGCATTGTGAAGAGGTCTTGATTTCAATGGTAGCTACTTTTTTATTTTTTTTCTTCTGGGCTTGAGCCTGAAAAGAAAACCCTATCAGGCAAAGCATTCCGAGTAAAAACAACTTTTTCATTCTCATATGATTTGTATTTTAATTTGGTTAAAAACTTTTAAAAATTGACTCTAAATCCGATAGCCGCATCAATGTTGATCCAGGCTGTAGCTGGCACCAACTCAAGATAAGGCCCAAAGTCTACAAATACCGAAATAGGTACATCTGGAATAAAATATTCCAATCCAAATACTCCAGTCAGGCCAAAACCTACAGCATCTTTTTCTTCGCGTTCGTCGCTATCCCAATAGCGTCTGTTGCTCAATTGACCACCAAAACCATAGTATAAATCTAATCCTTGGGTTTTGGTGCTTTTTTGCCATAAGTAATTGATTCCTAGCACAATGCTATTACGAAACTCTCCACGCCAATAGTTGCGACCTCTGTAATATCCCCAACCATTTCGCCCCAGGTTTAGTTCGATAGCATTGCCACTACCCAGATACTTTTTTATGTTCAAGCCAGTAGGCTCACCTGCTCTTAAACCTACTGCCCATTCTTGTTTTTGAGCCAGTGCCAAATTGGCCACTAGCAATAATACACCTGTGAATAAAAGTCCGTTTTTCATATTATTTTAGCTTTGAGTTATTTGTTTAACTCACAAAGTTAATACTATCTGTGAAAAGTCATCCCAACTTTTAGCACCAGTCATTCATAATTCATTGTTAAAAGTTGAGACAACTTCTTTTTACTTGATAGTAAATCTTAAGCCAGCATACAAAGTTCGTCCTGCAATGGGTGCCCACACCAGTCCAGCATCAAACTGATTACCAAATGGATTGGCAGCATCAATAATTGGATTACTTTGACGAAAATCCCCCAGGTTTTCACTACCTACATAAAACGACCAATCGCGAAAATTGCGGGTAATTTGTGCATGGATTAAGAAAAAGTCAGGAGTATTGGTCTCCCTTTGAAACTCATTGGGTTTGGAAGCAGTATTGGGCAAACGCTGTGCGCCAAACCACTGAGTAGTCAGGTCAAACTCCCATTTATCGAATCGAGTAGCATACGCCAAATTTAAAAAGAAACGGTTTTGAGCAATAAACGGGGTTTGTTGTAAAGTATTATTGTAAGTAGACTGTACATCATAATATTTGTAAGCCAAGCTTACGTCAAAACGCTTCATTAACTCATATTCCAGTGCAATTTGAAAACTATTGGCAAAAGCTTGTCCAGTCAAGTTATAGAATGAAACCTCACTGGCATTGGCATCCAAATCAGTCACAATCTGGGTTTCAAAATCAGTACGATAAAAGTCTAAGGTCAATTTACCTTCACGTTTGCCTACTTTAAGTTTTTGTGTCCAGCTTACTCCATAGTTCCAGGCCACTTCTGGTTGCAAGTCATTGGCAGCATTGAGTGTACGGGCACTAATCAAGTAGCCAAAGTTTTCGGGGATGATATTGGCCACTCTAAACCCTCGTCCAGCTGATAGACGCACAATAGAATTAGTAGCTAGCTCATACTTTAGGTGCATTCGAGGTGTAAAGATGTTGCCAAATAAATTATGAAAATCATTACGTACTCCTGTCACTACTGCTAGTTTTTCATTAGGCTCAAAGGTATACTCTGCAAAAAGCCCAGGCACCGATTCGGTGCGTTGCCAACGATAATTTTGAGTATTGGCCAAACGCTCTACATAGTTTTGATCGTAGCGATCATATACATAACTTCCCCCCAAACTAAAGCGGTGTTTATCATTGATCTGGGTCTGAAAAATTGCGTTGATTGATAGATTGTCCTGAATACCTGTAAAATCGCTTAAGCCCCAGAATGAATCCTGGATATGGTGAATACCTGATACGATAATTCCCAAACTTTGATTGGGATTGTTGGGTGGTAAAACACCAAACTTGGTAAATCCTTCCAGACGACGAGTATTGAACATTACTCCGTAGGGTAAGTTAATACCCCTTTCTCCATTACGAGTAAAGCCAGTTTGTCCAGTAAATTTATCTTCATATAAGGCTTTTACCCCAAATTGCATCATGATCACATCTCCTTTGTACTTCCAGCGATTTACTGCGTTCAATTGGGTACCTTGGGCAAGGTCATAAAAACCATCATTGTTACGATCAATACCTTGGCTCACATTGTTGGCATGAAGCAACAATGCAGTACTCCAGCGTTCGTCTTTCCCCAAAACCCGGGAAGTATTTAAATTAATTTCAGCTCTACCCATGGCATTGCCATATAAATTCAGCAATAAGGCTTCGCTATTATCAGGCTGGGCTAACGTAACATTGATTTGCCCCGTAATGGATTCGTAACCATTCACTACCGAGCCTGCCCCTTTGTTAATGGCAATAGATTTGATCCAGGTACCAGGGATAAACTTCAAACCAGTTCGCGAAGCCAGACCTCGTACTGAAGGCATATTTTCTACCATAATTTGAGAATATACCCCATCAAGTCCCAACATGCGAATACGCTTAGAGCCTGTTACGGCATCGGTATTGGTAACGTCTACCGAAGGGTTAGTTTCAAAACTTTCGGAAAGATTACAGCAGGCAGCTTTTCGTAATGATTTTACCGTAAGAAGCTCAGATTTGATTGCTTCTACATCCAGGCTTTTGCCTGACTTTACCACTACAGTTTTCAGTTCTTCCAGGGTCTTTAATACAATGGTAAGGTTATTTTGACTACCAACGCTAATCGTATCGCTTTGGTAACCTGCATAACTCACGACTAATTGGTTGGTTTTTGCTATCCTCTTCAAAGAGAATTTACCTTGATCATCGGTTACGGCACCTACTGTGGTGGCGGCCCAATATACATTTGCGCCTACTAGTGGCTCTTTTTTACCGTTGGGCTTTTCTATTACAATTCCTTTGATGACTTGCGCATGTGCCCAACCTAGGCTGCTCATACCTACAATAAGTAGCCAGCATATATTTTTTATTGTTTTATTAATTTTCATGTTTTCCATTGCTAGACAAATTCAATGTCTAGAGAGTATGATATGATGTAAAATAAATGAATAGGATGTGTTCTCAGTGTAGTAAATATAACAACGTATATAAGTGCATTGAAGGCAAAATAAGACTGCACATACCTGAGAAATAAGTAAGAGGGAAATGGAAAACTATAGTAGGAAGCTTTGCTTACGGGTAATTATGTTTCGCCCAGAGAGCGGCGGAGAACTATCCGCAAAGAAATACTTGGGGGTTGAATCCAAGAAGTGATAAGCTTGGAAGCAATGAAATTGATCTTTTGCAACTGTAGTCCAATATTTCTGATAACTGTTCCCTGAATCATTAGAAACTGTCTTTTTAAATTCAGTTTTAATGAGGTCAACCGATAACGCACAGCACTTTTTTGCCTTTGCCTTAAGCGTAGCAGGCATATGTTCGCAATCGTCCATCTTAGAAGGCATCTTGACTTCTGATTGGTCACAGCAATCTGGCTTGTGCGCGTGAAAAAGGGCTACAGTTTGCTCCCCCATCATCAAACAGGTTTGCTTGTGTATAGCCACTCCAGTAGAACCCATCAACACCAATACCGCCAGGGTAAGTGCCAATGTCTTTCTAAAGAATTGAGTGATTATATGTACTTGTTTCTTTTTCACAATACAAAGAATGTAAAAAAAATTAACAAAAGAAGGATAATTTAAACCTTTAACGGGCAATTAACAACAAAACACAAAAAGGCTTGTTAATATTCTATTAATTTTTTGAATGATTCTATTTTATCTATTACTTTTGCAGCCGGAAATTAGATGAAGGTATTAGTTTCCGATTAACAAGGGACTTCCGTTCTGTATTAAACCACAGAACGGATTTTTTTATTCTGCCTCATTAGTATTAGAAGCCTTCCTTATCTGGCTTTACAGCAAATCTGACAGCGTCATATCGTCATTCATTTTTTTTGGTTTATTACCTCTTTTATCCCATTTTTGTTCTAACAACAACACAACAATATTCTTAATAATTTTAACACTATTCACATGATTTCACTACCTTTAAGAAGTTGGTGGGGACAAATGCATTATGCATTGTTTGAAGCTCAAGAAGAAGCTACACAATCACTCACTCCTCAAACCTACAATTACGAACCCATTACAACACAGGCTCAAGATGAGAATTGCCTGAAAGTAGACAAGGAAGATTTAAAACTGATTTCTACTGCCTTGATTCGCTATCAAAAACAGTTGGTCAATAATAACCAACAAGATAAGGCAGCAAGAGTCGCGCTGTTGGATGGCATGTTTTATGAGCTTATTCAGAAAACGAACGCAAAGATTAGCTAATTTACCAATACATAACCGGCCGATATAGACAATAAAAGGAAGTTCATGAGGGTGAACTTCCTTCTTTTTTGTTTCTGTATTTTTTACACTTACTCTACATTGGCAGTCGCTTTGATAAAAGACTCTGCTTTCTCGACCATTTCTTTAGAGCCAATGTATAACGGGCAACGTTGGTGTAACTCAGTAGGCTCTATCTCTAAGGTACGCTGTACACCATTAGAAGACTTACCACCAGCTTGCTCTACAATAAAAGCTAAAGCATTACACTCATACAATAAGCGTAGTTTACCATTGGGTGCTGCTTTGGTAGTGGGATAAATATAAATACCTCCCTTAAGTAAATTGCGATGAAAATCGGCCACCAAAGAACCAATGTAGCGTCCTTTAAATTTCTTTTCCTTACAATGATTTATGTAGTCAGTCACTGTTTGGTCAAAATCGACACTTGACCCTTCATTGATAGAGTAAATTTTGCCTTTTTCTGGAATTTTCATCTCGGGGTGAGACAGTAAAAACTCTCCTAAAGAGGGCTCAAGAGTAAATCCATTTACTCCGTGGCCAGTAGTGTACACCAACATAGTAGAAGAACCATATAAGGTATAACCAGCAGCTACTTGCTGAGTACCTTTTTGGAAAATATCATCCATGCTAATCTTACCTCCTACTGGAGATTGTCGCCTGTAAATAGAGAATATGGTTCCGATAGATACATTTACATCTATATTTGAGGAACCATCCAACGGATCAATGGCTACTACATAATTCCCCTCAGGGTTTTGAGGATCAATAATTTGTTCGTTTTCCTCAGAAATAATCGCACATACTTCTCCTCCATTGCATAATGACCGAATGAATAAGTCATTGGCAATTACATCCAGCTTTTGTTGTTCCTCGCCCTGCACATTCTGAGCGCCGTGTTTCCCCAAAATATTCGCCAACCCGGCACGGTTTACCTCCCGGTTTACTACCTTGGCAGCTACTGATATATCTCGCAACAGTTGAGAAAGCTCGCCACTTGCGTAAGCAAACTGTTCCTGGCGTTCGCGGATAAACCTGCTCAAAGTAGTGCCTATGGGTAAAGATAATTTTTCACTCATTGATTCATCATTTTTTGTATAAGACCATAGATATATATAGTATTGAAACTTTATCAATATAAAACTGGTAAGGATGAAAGTTTTCAAGTTTGGAGGAGCTTCAGTAAAAGACGCTCCCGCGTTGGAAAATATGTTACAAATTTTGCAAAAACACGCTGATTCAAATCAAATGGTGATTGTAATATCAGCGATGGGCAAAACTACCAATGCTTTAGAAAAGCTATTTAACCAATATTGGGAGCAGGAAGATTACCTCACTACCCTTGAAAACATTCAAGAATATCACGTAGATATTGTGACAAAATTATTTATAGACGACAAAGATAGTATTTTTTCCCTGCTCGATAATCTGTTTATTGAACTTAAGCAACAACTCAATCGGATTAGCCCTCAAACAGTAAGCTACGATGAAGCTTATGACCAGATCATTTCTTTTGGTGAAATCATCTCTACTCAACTGATTAGTAACTACTTACAACAATCCGAATTTGATTGTACCTGGGTAGATGCCCGAAATATAGTGTACACTGATGCTCAATGGCGTGACACCAAAATTGATTGGGACATTACTCAACAGCAGATGACTAAAGAGGTAGAACCAATCATAGCCAAAAAACCTGTCATTACTCAAGGTTTTATTGGAGGTACTACTGGTAAAAAAACTACTACTCTAGGTCGGGAGGGATCAGATTTTACGGCTGCTATATTTGCTTATTGCCTACAAGCAGAATCGGTGACAATTTGGAAAGATGTTGAAGGAATTCTGAATGGAGATCCCAAAATAGTACCCAACGCCCAAAAATACGCTTATCTATCTTACTGGGAAGCTGCCGAAATGACGCAATATGGCGCCAAGGTTATCCACCCCAAAACCATTATTCCATTGATGCAAAAACAAATTCCTTTGTATGTAAGGTCATTTGTGCATCCGCTAAGAACTGGGACTTGTATTGGTAAAACCCAAGTCGAGAAAATGATTCCTGCTATTATTTTTAAGGAAAATCAAACTTTGGTAAAGCTAGAGGTGAAGGGAGCACATTTTATGACCAATCCACGCTTTATTGAGATATTACAAGGACTTGAAAATCAGCATATAGAAGCGCATTTTGTGCATAAATCGGCCGTGGGTTGCGAAATTTGCATTAGTGGGCGTCCTCATCGTACCCAGAAGTTTGTAGATACTTTTCAAACACAATACGATATTTCCTTTACTCCTGGTGTACAGTTACTCACTATCAAAAATTATGATCAGGCATCTATCCAATCTTCTATACAAGGTTGGGAAGTTTTGCTCGAGGAACGCAATGGACATATTTATCAGGCAGTAGTAAAGCAATAATTTTCTGTTGCAAAAAATGCAAACTACCTCTTTTTAATAAGCAAAAAACACTATCTGGTTTGTTTCTGTTGCACTGGCTGCCACAAAGTAATGGTGACACGGTTCGTTAATATCGGTATTGGTGAAATAACACAAAATCTGTAAATACCTGAAAAAAACTTTCTTTTCAGGTTGCGTATTTTCCTGTAACAAACAGTAAATATAAATACTATGAATACGCACAAAGCATTTTACATTATTGCTTTCACCATTGTCATAAGTTTTTTTTCAGTAATGCAATCACGGGCTCAATATAATTTGATAAAATTGGGCTATGCTAAAATGAATAATAAAGACTGGGGAGAAGTACTCATTGGTAAATCGCTGACAGGCAATGAAGCATTAGTAGACTTAGATAACCCTTCCTTTGTTTCAGGCATTTCGCTAGGCATGGAATGGAACAATCAAGACATATCTCCTAAGGCAAGTTTTGGGGGCATTTGGAAAAATATACTGGTTACTAGCTTGAATGTAAACTATTTCCCTAAAAATGAAAGTAGTAAATTTGCATTTACTCCTGAGGTAGGCCTATCCTTATCCAAGGTTTTGAACGTTACTTATGGTTATCAATTTCGCGGAAAAAGTAATCAGGAAAGTGATCTAAACAATAACCCACATCGTTTCTCTATATCCTTTGTGATGCCATTTTTTTAAGCAAATCGAAAAACTGTTGTTTTGACAAATTACTTTTGAATTTAATCTGTACATTGGGCGCAATAATCAAAATTAAACCACAATCAAATGTTCAAAAAAGTAATTTACACTTTGGTAGCCCTGCTAGGCTTTACCTTGTGTACCCAAGCCCAAACTGCACCTCAATCAATCATTACTGGAAAAATAACAGATGAAAACGGAACCGCAATCAAAGCTAAAATCCGATTAATTGATGTGGCCGAAAACAAAGTAATAGGTGAAGTCAATGAGACTACCCCTTCTAAAGAGCATCACTTCGAGTTCAAGGGTAATTATCAGGAAGGCAAGTATCTGATGTATGTATCTGCTGCCGGATACATGTTTTATAGTACCTACATAGCGCTGGATTATTCCGAAAAAACACCTAAAATATTGAATATTCGACTCAAAAAACTAAAATAAACACGAAACCTGAGTTATCCTTTTTTGGGTGACTTTTTTTATTCATACCATTCCTTTCTATTTAACCTTCCTTCTACTTATTTACTCACCATAAGTTAGGCTTAAAAGTCGAGATGACTTCCTACTCTTTAGTTGTATTACCAACTGTGTTTTGCATATTTTTATAAATATTGAGTAAATTGACAGAAAGCGTTTGCTTGATATTTTATCCATAGACTATATAAAATCACCTGATTGCTATTTCCCAGTTCATTCTACTAATTGATCAAGCAAAACTTGTTGAAAGTGAAAATAGTGCAGCAATCAGGCTTAGTACTATATTACCTACTGTGCAGACCAAGCTTTAATGTAGTATTTTAGTATTTTGCAAGTCATTTAAACTTATGGAACAGTTAAATATTTTATTTGTAGATGACGAACTACATAATTTGAATGCATTTAAATCAGCGTTCAGAAGAGACTATATTGTTCACTTGGCAGATTCGGCCAACAAAGGTCTGGAAATATTGACCAGAGAATCCATTCAAATCATCATTACTGATCAGCAAATGCCTGATATTACTGGGGTTGAATTTCTCAGGAAAGTTATCCCTCAATATTCTAATACTTTAAGAATGGTATTATCAGGTTTCAGCGATAGTGAAACCATTGCCCAAGCTATCAAAGATAAAATTGTACATCACTTCATCAATAAGCCCTGGGATAAGCAAATGCTAAAATCTCTCATAGAAAAAGCTTTTGCTAAGTAGAAGCCCCAAGCAATCTTATGAAAAACCTTCTCTCCTATTTTATTCTCTTTTCCTTACTATTCTCAAGTGTTACACATGCTCAAGATGTTCGCACCATCGACTCATTAACAAAAGTACTTAAGACCAATATCTCGAAGCGGCAGCAGGTAGATGTGTATAACAAACTAGCTAATGAATATCGTTATTCTGACGCTGCCAAAGTAGTCGATTATACCTCTAAAGCTAAAAAAATAGCAGGCAGCATCAATTATCTCGTTGGCATAGCCAATGCTCAATATTATTTGGGCTGGGTTACTATGATTACTGGTTACTATCCGAAGGCACTCCAGCAATTCAACTTAGCTTATCAAACTGCTGCTAAAGCAAATTACAAAAAAGGCATGGCTAATGCCCGAAACGGCCAGGGAGTAACCTATTGGCATCAAGGCAAATACTTTCAGGCATTGGATATGCACCAACAATCTCTCAAAATAAAAGAGCAAATCGGGGATGAAAAGAGTATGGCTGGTAGTTACAATAACATGGGGAAGGTATATAGAGATCAGGGAAAATATCCTAAAGCTTTAGAAATGCACCAGAAAGCATTAGAAATCAGAAAACGAATTGATGATAAAAAAGGGATGGCATTTAGTTATTCGAGTATAGGCATGGTGTATTATAAGCAAGGTAACTATCCCAGAGCACTCAAGATATTTCAAAAAACGCTTAAAATTAGAGAACAAATTGGAGATGAATGGGGCAAAGCAACCAGCTTTCATAATATTGGAAACATATATCGCGCACAGGAAGAGTACCCCAAAGCATACAATGCAATTCAAAAAGGCTTACAAATTGCCCAGCTAATTGGGAGTAAAAGCATTGTTGCACAAGGTTATTTGGAATGGGGTAAGGTGGCATTGGATCAAGCAAAAGCAGATGAGGCCAAGTCTTATTTCAAAAAAGCGCTCGACCTGAGACAGGAAATGGGGCAAAAAGGGGAGTTAGCAGAAACTCTGGTAAGTTTGGGTAAAGTTTATTTTAGACAAAAAAAACATTCAGAAGCACAAAAAAATCTGGAAAAAGGGGTGGCAATAGCTCAAGAAATAGGTAATCCAACAATTATAAGGGATGGCTCAGAATATTTGGTAAAAGTATATCAAGCCACCAAGCGTTTCGAGGCAGCGCTCAAAAACCATATCCTTTTCAAAAAAATGGGTGATAGCTTATTTAATGAAAACAATATTAGAAAACTTGCTTCATTAGAATCCAAAAGACAGGCAGATTCTTTACGTTCGGTACAACAAAAGCAAAAAACACAGGATGCCCAAAAAAGTAATCAACGCAAGCAACGATATATCACAGCTTTGGTGGCGTTGGGTTCGGTATTGGTACTGGCCACGGTAGTTTTATGGCGGCTTTACCTGGGCAAACAACGTAGCCATGGGCAACTTGTTCGGTTAAATGCTGAATTGAACAATTCTAACGAAGAAATACGCCACCAACAAAAAGAACTTAAAGATCAAAATATTTACCTTGGGCAAGCTTACCAAAACATCCGCGAATTAACCACCATTGGCCAACAAATTACAGCTACGCTTGACCTTGATACAATTTTACAAGAATTTTATCAAAACATAAACCAGCTAATGGATGCCGACAACATGGGCATTGGTTTATATAATGCTGAGCAGCAATTGATACAATATCGACTCATTATCGAAAAAGGTGAGCGTAAAAAACCATATACACGTTCTCTCAATGAAAAAAATCAGTTAGCAGTATGGTGTGTCACCAATCGTCAGCCTATTTTGATGTGGAATGTTGCCAATGACTATTCTACTTACCTCGATGCTCTTGAGAAAAGTGCTTTTTTACCTAAAGATTCTGACAATGAAATTCCTAAATCGTTAATGTACGTACCTTTAATGAATGGTGACCAGGTAATGGGTTGTATGAGTGTACAGAGCTATCAAAGAAAAGCCTACCAACACTATCATTTCAACTTGCTTCATAATTTGGCCATTTACGTAGTAATTGCACTGAAAAATGCCCAGGAATACAACAAAAAGCAACAAATGCTTCATGAATTACAAAGTACCCAAGCGCAACTTGTACAGGCCGAAAAAATGGCTTCTTTGGGGCAACTTACCGCAGGTATTGCGCACGAAATTAATAACCCTGTAAACTTTGTTTCCTCCAACATAGATTCGCTTTCTGCCAATTTAAAGGATATTATGACTGTAGTGGATGCCTATCAGCAACTCAAGCCAGACAATAATTTACTGGATCAAATTCACTCAATAGAACAACTCAAAGAAGAAGTACAATATCAGGAGGCATTGGAAGAAATGGATGAGCTAATATTGGGTATTTTGGAAGGAAGCCAACGTACTGCCGAAATTGTAAAAGGGTTACGGCTTTTTTCTCGTATAGACGATGACATTTTCATAAAAACCAGCATTCATACAAACATTGACACAACCCTTTTAATGCTTCGCAATCAATACAAGGGACGTATTTCTATTGAGAAAAATTATGGCCAAATTCCAGCGATTGATTGTTATCCTGGTAAGCTTAACCAGGTTTTTATGAACTTGCTTGCCAACGCCATACAAGCCATCGAAGATGAAGGTCTGATTCGAATTACTACAGAAACCAAAAATGATGATTATGTCCAGATCACTATTCAGGACTCTGGAGCTGGGATGACCACCGAAGTACAACAACATATCTTTGAACCTTTCTTTACGACCAAAGCTGTGGGGCAAGGAACTGGACTTGGGTTATCTATTTCATTAGGGATTATAGAGAAGCATCAGGGAAGAATTGAATTAGAAAGCGAAGAAAACCAAGGAACAATTTTTAAGGTAATTTTACCCATTGAACAAAAGAAGGAATCTTAGATTAGTAGAGTAATACTTTATCCAAGGGTTGCTCATCATTCAACATTTATTTATATGGAAAAGGCTTGTATTTTATTTGTAGATGACGAAAAACACAACTTAACCGCTTTTAAATCAGCCTTTAGGCGTAATTATGAAGTGTTTCTGGCAAATTCCGCAGAAGAAGGCCTTAAAATATTGCAAGAAAACCCCATCAAAGTAATCATTACTGATCAACGCATGCCAGACATGACTGGCGTAGAATTACTAGAAAAGATCATTCCTACCCATCCCGATGCCATTCGGATGATTTTGACTGGATTTAGTGATGTAGAAGCGATCATTAATGCGATTAATACTGGGCAAGTTTACCGTTATATTACCAAACCCTGGGACAAGAACGAACTAAAAATTACCATTGATAATGCGTTGGAAGCTTACCACTTAAGAGAAGAAAATAAGGCCTTAATTCAAAACCTTAAAGCAGCTAATGAAGGACTTGAGGAAAAGGTACAAAAACGAACCCAAGAAATAGAGCAATACCTGGAAGTAGTCAAAAAACAATGGGATGGCATACAAGCCAGCATTAGCTACGCCCAACGCATACAAACCGCCATACTACCCTTAGAAGAAACCTTAAGAAACGCCTTACCTGAATATTTTATATTTTATCGACCTAGAGATATCGTATCGGGAGATTTTTACTGGTTTACAGAGATAGACCAAAAACAGTTTCTGGTAGTGGCCGATTGTACAGGCCATGGAGTATCAGGAGCTTTTATGACAATGCTAGGTACTCAGGCCTTGGCAAACATTATTATCCAAAATAAGATACATTCGCCTGATCAAATATTGAGTGAACTGGACGACACTCTGCAAACGATGCTACAGAGTAAAAGTACCCTCTTGCGGGACGGGATGGACATTGTACTGTGCGTAATTGATAAACAACAAAAAGTATTACGTTTCGCAGGTGCTGTTAATCCACTGGTGGTAATCCAGCATAATGAAATGCAAGTACTCAAAAGTAGTAGATACAGTATCAATGGTCACAGGCGAGAAGGGCAGGTAATTAACTTTACCACACATACAGTAGACCTTACGGTTGATACCATGTTTTACCTGTTCTCTGATGGGCTGCAAGATCAATTTGGAGGAGAAAAAAAACGTAAATTTTCCAGCAAACGTTTAAGAAATCTTTTGCTAGAAAACCATCAAAAACCAATCACTACACAAAATCGGTTACTGGCACAAGCACTTGATGAATGGCAAGGAGAGTTTGATCAAATTGATGATATGGTACTCATAGGGGTACGAATAAAACTGTAAATCTGGTGCAACCTGGCGAAGTCAAGCATATACCCTTTATTTGTCTTCCTTTCCAAAATCCATTATCTTTATTACACCAAGTGATAAGCTTCTCACCAAAACACTTCAATAATGAACCGAACGTTTTATTGGGTATTATTCATTAGTCTGTTAGCTGCTACTCAGATACAAGCACAAAAAGATGTTAATATTAGCAACGCCAACCAAGTTCAGATTTTGTTGCGTCAGCCCAATACCCTCATCAATGATTTTACCTTACCGTTGGAGCTTGCTCAAAAGTTTATAGTGAAGGGTAGAGTTCTCGGAGAAAAAAATGAGATTTTATCAGATGTGACCGTAAAGTTGATAAGTATTGCTAAAAATAAGGTAGAAAAGCCACTTGCTTACAATCCACAAAAGGGCACCTTTCAGGGATCAATTTCTCACACTGGAACTTATTTGGTTTTAATCAAAAAAGCAGGCTATACTTTTCATACTGAATACATAAAGGTAGAAGACAAAACCTACACCAAGCCAAAAATGGTAAAAGCCATTCTGAAAAAGCATCAAAAATAAAAGCCCAGCTCCCCAAAGTATCAGGTAAACCAGGCTTGAATTTTCAAAACTTACATAACTTTTTACTGAAAGGACACAATAAATTAACGGTCAGCAGGTAATTCAGGTGCTTTACAAGCATCCAGGCATCTTCTAATACTAGTCATTCCTCCTGCACCTACACATCCTCGTTGGCATCTTTCTAAAGCTGAATCGCCCCCTCCTTTGATTTCACTTAGTTGTGCATTTGGTAATTTGTACGCGCTGAATTTTTCCTTCAAAATTTTCATAAAATATCTTATTAATAACGAATAATTAAAATTTGATATCACAAAGGAAAGCGAAAGATTATAAAACTACTTGGGCATATTCAGCAAAAAACTGGTCATATCAATCAAGTTATCCCTTATAATCAAGGACTTATCTAAATTCCATTTTGAAAAAAGTTCCTAAATATGGAGATATAGCACAAAAAACATTGAATGCGATCTTAAAATTAGCATTCGCTCATTGAATGAGCATTATTTTATCAGATGAGATAAATTGATACTCATTTTTGTTATATTTGTTGAATAGGTTGATTTGAAAACTCAACGATTTGGCACTTGGCTTTATCATATAAACTAGTAGTACGGAGAAACTCATGCAGACTGAACTCAACACCACTCGGGATACCGAAGTAATCACTTATTTTGCAGACGTAATTTTACCAGTTCCCATCCCCAAGCTTTTTACCTATAGGGTACCATTGGCGATGAATGATATGATTCAGGTGGGTTGTAGGGTGATTGTTCAGTTTGGCAGCAAAAAAGTGTTGACCGCAGTCATTGCCCATATTCACAAAAACCCTCCTACCAATTACAAGGCAAAGTATATACTTGAGTTATTGGACGACGTGCCCATGGTAACTCCTCAGCAAATTGAAATGTTTCAATGGATGGCAAGCTATTATATGTGCTACATTGGTGAGGTTTTGAATGTAGCTTTGCCTTCGGGTCTAAAAATCAGCAGTCAATCTAAGATTCAGCTCAACCCTAACGCTGATTTAAAACACGCCGACCTTTCGCATAATGAACAGCGACTGATAGAAGCCTTACAAGAAGCTCAATCACTTTCTTATACTGATGCTGCCGAGGCATTGGGCATTAAAAATATCTATCAGTTGATTAAGTCGTTGATTAGCAAGGATGTAGTACTTGTATTTGAGGAAGTAAAAGAAAGGTATCAACCCAAAAAGATCAAAAAAATACGCCTCCTTAAAGAGTATGTTGAAAAACAAACCCTGGACAAGCTCTCCAAATCGCTGGAAAAAAAGACTAAGCAACATGATATTTTATTGAATTACCTCCGGCATGTACCTGTGTACAAAGACTGGACGCTCAACGACGAGGGATTGGCCAAATCGGCTTTTACTAAAAACGAAACGTTGTCCAAATCGGCTCTGCAAACATTGATAAAAAATAAAATCTTTGAAGAGTTCGAAATCATTGTTTCTCGTTTTGAAGAATATGAACCTGATCCTAAAATAAAAGTGCAGCTTTCGGAACGCCAGCAAGAAGTAAGTGGGGAAATCATGCTGCATTTTGAAAATAAGAATGTGGTGTTGCTTCACGGAGTAACTGGAAGCGGTAAAACCGAAATATACATTGATCTTATCCAAAAAGTATTGGAAAGTGGTTCTCAGGTACTTTTCTTATTGCCTGAGATAGCTCTTACCACCCAGATTGTTTCTCGTTTGAAACGTATTTTTGGCAATCAAATGGGCGTTTATCATTCTAAATTTTCGGACAATGAGCGGGTAGAAGTTTGGCAAGGGGTAGTTTCAGGACGCTTTAACTTTGTGGTGGGCGTTCGTTCTGCTATTTTCCTTCCTTTTGACAATCTGGGGCTTATCATTGTGGATGAAGAACACGAAAGCTCTTACAAACAATACGATCCGGCTCCTCGCTATCATGCCCGGGATATGACACTGGTGATTGCTCGCCAACAACACTGTAAAGTATTACTGGGATCGGCCACCCCTTCTACCGAAAGTTTTTATAATGCCAATATGGGGCGCTATGGTCTGGTACAACTCAAAGAACGTTTTGGAAATGCCAAATTGCCTGATATTCAGCTGGTTGACCTCACAGCGGAGCGTAAACGTCAAAAGAAAAAAAGTATTCGTTTCTCTTCTACTTTAATAGATACCATCAAAGGGCGACTCAAAATGGAAGAACAGGTGATTCTTTTCCAAAACCGCCGAGGGTATTCGCCTTATATGAGCTGTAGGGCTTGCGCTTATATTCCCAAATGTGAGAATTGTGACGTGAGCTTAACCTACCATATGTATAGCAACGAGCTGCGTTGTCATTATTGTGGGCATATCGAAGCACCTCCCCGCAAATGTCCAGCTTGCGGTTCGCTGGATATGGCTACCATTGGTTATGGTACTGAGAAGATCGAGGATGAATTAAAAATTATGTTTAGTCAAGCCCGTATCCAACGCATGGACTTGGATACGACTCGTGCTAAAAATAGCTATCAGCAAATTATTCAAGACTTTGAAAACCAGAAGATTGAGATTTTGGTAGGCACCCAAATGTTGAGTAAAGGGCTGGATTTTGACAATGTGAGTTTGGTGGGGATTTTTGATGCGGATCGAATCATTAACTTCCCAGATTTTCGCTCCCACGAACGGGCTTTTCAGATTATGACTCAGGTAAGTGGACGCGCTGGGCGAAAAGAGAAGCATGGCCTGGTGCTCATCCAAACTGCAGATACTCAACAAGACATTCTACATAAGATCATTCAATACGATTATGAGGGCATGTATCGCAAAGAAATCGAGGATCGGCAATACTTCAAATATCCACCGTTTACCCGGCTGATTAAGCTTGTTGTGAGGCACCAGGACAAAGGAGTAAGTGCTCGAGCTGCGCAAATTTTGGCAGATAAGCTCACAACTAAACTAGGACGTGATCGGGTGCTTGGCCCAGAGGCTCCTTTGGTGGAAAAAATCAGAAACAAGTTCCTTAAGAACATCCTGATTAAGCTCGAACGTGAGAAAATAGACCTCAAAGCAGTGAAAAACTTTATTCAAGAACAACGCGAAGAAGTGCTGTTGATGAAAGAGTTTAAGAAGCTGCAGATTGTGATTGATGTAGACCCTGTATAATTGAAAAACTAAAAATGAACAGTGTAAAATGGGTTTTACACTGTTCATTTTCAATTCCTTAGGTCACTTTCGTTTTTCGAATAAAATTAGCAAATACCTTAGGGAAGGTTTTATAGAGAATAACCCCAAATTTTTCTTTGGCGCCACTTACAATAATTTGCAGTCGGCCTTTACGAATGCCCTTTAGAATTAACTGGGCACATCTATCAGCGGTAAGTCCTGCCCCTGTGGCGTCATCCATTTTGTTTTGAGCCGATCCATCCCCTGTAAGGGCATTCATAGAGATGTTGGTTTGTATAAAACCTGGGCACACTACCAATACTCGGATGTTGTCATCATAATATTCTGAACGAACTGTTTCGAAAAAAGAAATAACTGCCGACTTAGACGCAGAATAGGTAGAACGCAACGGGGCTGCAATTTTTCCAGCTACACTGCTTACAATAGATACGTGCCCTCGCTTTTGTTGCACCATCTGAGGTAACACTGCTTTGGTCAACAAGATGTTACCAAAGTAGTTGACTTCCATAATCTTACGATCTACGTCTTCATGAGTATCTTTGACCAAACTACGCTGGCTAATCCCTCCATTGTTGATCAGGTAGTCAATTTGACCAAAATGACTAACTACCGCTGCTACTTTTTCCGCAAAGCTGCTGCTTTGAGCCAAATCTAACGGTAAGACCAATACTTCAGCAGCTTGACTACAGTTGGCTTTTACGCGCTCTAATTCGGATTCTCGACGGGCCGAAAGTACTAATTTAGCTTGTTGGTGAGCAAACTGATAGGCTAACGCTTCTCCTATTCCTGAAGAGGCTCCAGTAATCCAAACTACTTGATCTTTGAAATGGGACATGGGGTTGTCTTTGAAAGTGAAAAATGAACACTCTATGATTAAAAATCTTCTAAATATAATCATAGAATCGAGAGTCAGTTGTCTTGATTATAATTTTCTATCTGAAACGACCTGAAATATTTATTTCCATACTTTCTATTGATATTGATTCTATAAGAAAACACTTCTTTTGATGAAGAAGAAAATATCCACAAAACATCTTAAATCATTCAATCAATGGAAAATACAATCGCAATAGAACCACCAAATGCACAAGTAATTGGCATTCATGCCCATGCTCCCGTGGTAGAGGAATTACAAATATTGCTCGCCGACAACCCCGATATGCGACAATCTCTACTTGATTCGTTAGCAAAAGCTACTAGTTTGGCCAAGCAAAACTTAGATTCAGGGCTTTACAATGCCATCAACGACGAATTTCAGGGCAACGGCTGGCCAACAACTATTGAAGCCTATCTTGATTACCTGGACTTGTACGTAAGAATGGTTCCTAATGAAAGTGATGACCCTAACTATCCTAATGGCTGGAAAAGTAATGGAAAAGCCAATGGATACAACCAAAAGGTATATGATTTGCTATGTCAGTTTTATTGGCTGGTAGATCAAAAGAAGACTGGTACTGATCTCACAATGCAAAGTTATGACAGCTTCGCCAAATGGTTAGTTCGCTTTGCTAATGCCTGGGGCTCTTTTCTGGACACTCCTCCATCTTTAACTCCTGAAAGCTTACGCTCATTTAAGTATGATCCCATGTACAATTATCACTTATATGCAGATAATGCGTCGACATGGCATACTTTCAATCAGTTTTTTTATCGGGAGTTTAACGGGGCAGACGCTCAAACAGGCATTACCCCTTTACGACCAATCGCGGAGCCTAACAACAACCTAACCATTGTAGCTCCAGCCGATTGCACCTTTAAACAGGATTATCCTATAGACAATGAAGGAAATGTACTGGATAGAGACCTGCAAAAAACTCAAATTACACTCAAGAAAACCCATACCATTGGTAATGTAAAGCAGCTTTTGGATGGTAGTAGCTATGCCTCAGATTTTTATGGAGGATGCTTTGTACACTACTTCCTTAGCCCGTTTGATTATCACCGTTTTCATACTCCAGTAAGTGGTAAAGTTTTGGAAATAAAACCAGTGCAGGGAAACGTATTTCTAGATGTAAACCTTACCAAGGATGGTCAATGGGATGCCCCTGATGGTGCAGGCAATGGTTATGAATTTACCCAAGCACGTGGAATCATCATTATTGATACAGCATGTGAGGTAGGGAAAGTAGCAGTTCTTCCGATTGGCATGGCCCAAGTATCTGGTGTAATGATGTATGAACAACTAAAGGGGGAAAACGTATGCAAAGGGCAAGAATTTGGGAAATTTAGGTTTGGTGG
The DNA here is from genome assembly GCA_001890965.1 of marine bacterium AO1-C. Taxonomy (GTDB): domain Bacteria; phylum Bacteroidota; class Bacteroidia; order Cytophagales; family Microscillaceae; genus Microscilla. The sequence continues at coordinate 498,481 of MLAY01000001.1, forward strand.
TTCAGACATTATCATGCTATTCCAGAAACCTCCCAAAGACTTGTATCTGTTTAAGAAAGATCCTGGCCATGTACCTATCCATTTTCAATACGGACAAACCGCAGTGTATTGGAATAAATAACCCAAGATTCTCAACCAACCTTCTTATGTAATGCAAGACCTGACAATTTTATCAATTTGTCAGGTCTTATATTATGAATAATTTCTACGTAAAAACTAATCCCTGGAGGGGTTATAAGTAATAGCATCTTTGTTGACAATCAGCAAGTTGCAAAAGCCAGCAATGATTAAACTAATGCCTGCCACTACCATAGCATTGATGGTACCTGGCCCAATAAGTTTATAGGCAAAGTTTACCCCACCTATAGCCGCTATTACTTGTGGAATTACAATAAACATATTGAAAATCCCCATAATTACTCCCATTTTGTTGGGGTCTACCGAACTGGATAACATAGCATAAGGCATAGATAAAATACTTCCCCAGGCAAATCCTACCAAGGTAAATGATAAAATCAACCAATTTGGAGAAGGAACAAAGTACATGGAGATAAACCCGATACCTCCTAAAATCAATGAAGCCATATGCACAAACTTTCGATTGATTCTTCGCTTGGCAGTATAAAAGGTGAGCAGCAAGGCAAAAGCCATAGATGAAAGACCATATACCCCCATATAGCGCCCTACTTCATTAGAGGCCTTCTGAAAGGCGGTATTGGCTTCGGTAAAGGCTTGGGCTGAGGTGGGATTGTTCATATTAAACAATGACTTATCAGGAATTGGGGCATTAAACACATGCTCGGTAAGCCCTGGGTTGGCCAAGCTCCACATAGTAAAAAATGCAAACCAGGAGAAAAACTGGATCAATCCCAGTTTTTTCATAGTAGTAGGGATATTACCAATGTTCTCAATAATATCTATCAAAAATTGATTCTTATTCTTTTTTTGTCTTTCAAACTCCTCCATATCTTCAGGAGGATATTCGGTGGTGGTAAATATGGTATATAAAATACTAGCAAGAAACACAAAGGCACCAATGGCAAAGGCTACTTTTACCGACATAGGTACCACTCCTTCAGGAGCCGCATCGCTTACTCCCAGTTGAGACACCATCCAGGGCAAATTACTGGCAATCCAGGTACCAATTCCAATAATCAACGTTTGTGTTACAAAGCCATAAGAGCGCTGAGATTCGGGGAGTTTATCGGCTACTAATGCTCGGAATGGCTCCATAGAAATATTGATGGATGCATCCATAATCCACAACAAACCAGCCGCTACCCACAAAGCACTCGAGTGAGGAACCACCAATAAAGCCAACGAACTTAGTACTGCACCTATAAAGAAAAATGGCCTCCTTCTACCCCATCTTGGGTGCCAGGTATGGTCGCTCAAGTAGCCAATAATTGGCTGTACAATCAATCCTGTCAGAGGGGCCGCTACCCACAGCAACGGAATGTTGTCCTTGTCGGCACCAAGGGTTTGAAATATCCTTGACATAAATCCCCCTTGTAAGGCAAAACCAAATTGGATTCCCAAAAAACCGAAGCTCATATTCCAAATTTGCCAAAATGAAAGGCGAGGTTTGGTGGCAGTTTTTACGTTCATATTCTTCGCAGTTAACGTTGACTAATTTTTTTTAGAAGGGTTATTTTCAGCCTGGCGTAATCGCTCATAAAGCTCATGATGCATAGGCTAAGTTTCCTTTGATACGTATGATTTTTTGCAGATTTTATAGTAATAATTGTTTACTAAAAATCAAAATGTTTGGAAATATAGCGGAAAAACAAATTTTCAAATACCTATATAGTGCTACATTTTTACACTATTTTGAATTTTAACATTATTAAGCAACTTTTTTGCACAAAATAGTAGAAAGTCATTCTTTTAAGATCAAAAATCACCTCATTTTCTATCAATCCAACTTTACCTTGAAAAATTGAATTTTACTACTTTTTCAAAAACAAACCAACGAAACCAATCTTTATAAAAGTCGTTAGTTATTCATGTTATTATATTTCCCTAACTACTATTAATGAACAACCCTACACCCCACACCCAACAGATTGTTGATCTGTTACAAGAAATAGAATCAGGAAACAAAGCATCTTTAGAAAAACTTTACAACATTACTTACCAGGACCTCAAAAATATGGCCCATGGTATCAAGGTTCGTTTTCACGGACAACACACCCTCAATACTACAGCGCTGGTGCACGAGGCTTACCTCAAAATCGACAAAGCCCATCATCTTACCTTCAACAACAAAGCACACTACCTGGGTACTCTTGGTAAAGTAATTCGTCATGTACTGATTAATTACATAGAGCAGAAAAAATCTCAGAAACGCGGAAACTTACAGAAAGCATATTCTCTGGATGACTGGCAAGAACGTATTTCAGTACCTGAAGTACTTTGTGAACAAATTTTACAATTGCACGAAGCACTCCAGCTTTTGGCTCAAGAGCATGAAATGATGGCTAACATTATAGAGTATCGTTTTTTTGCCAACATGTCTATAGATGAAATAGCCCAAGTACTTTCGGTTTCGCCTTCTACGGTCAAACGTCAATGGAACAAAGCTAAAATTTGGCTTTACCAACAATTGCAAAAAACGCAATAACCTCGCAGTATTTCTTTATATTTAGCCTCCTACATCAAGCAATCACCTTAATAAAGCAGATTATACCTCTTGGTATAATCAATAATATCACATATACGCCACAAGTATGAATCAAAAAGTTAATCAATTTACCCATATCTTTAATGAAGCACTGGATTTGCCCAAAGAAGAGCGCCAGGCATATGTCGAAAAAATGAGTGGTTCTAACGCAGAACTACAACAACGCTTGCTCGACTTGCTCGATTCGGCAGAAGAAGCTTCTGCTTTTTTCAATGATTTACAAGCCGATATGTATGATTCGCTGGTGACCCAAGACTTACTAACAGGCAGCGAATTGTTGAACTATAAAATAGGCGAAAAATTAGGCGAAGGAGGAATGGCTACTGTGTATAAAGCACAGCGGGCAGACGGTTTGTATGAGGGCGAAGTAGCCTTTAAGGTTTTTGATAAGGGGAAACCCCACCCTGAACTAGCCCAAAGATTTGAATATGAACGGAAAATATTGGCTTCTCTGAGTCATCCCAACATTGCTCAGATAATCGATGCTGGAGCAACCCCTGAAGGAGTGCCTTTTTATTTGCTGGAATATGTCAACGGGCAAAATGTATTGGCTTATGTTCAAGAAAATCAACTTTCGCTACAACAAACCCTGGAATTATTCTTAAAAATTGCAAAAGCAGTACAATACGCTCATCAGAATTTTATCATTCATCGAGATATCAAACCAGCCAATATATTGGTAGATAAAAGAGGAGAGCCTAAACTACTGGATTTTGGCATTGCCAAAGTAATGGAAAACGCTGCTTTACCTAGTCTTGATACTCAAGCATTTTTATTAACTCCCGAGTATGCTTCTCCAGAACAACTGGTAGGTAAAAACATTACAACCGCCACTGATGTGTATTTGCTCGGCTTGCTATTGTACGAACTCATTACATTTGCCAAACCGTTTACTACCAAAAGCAAAGACTTGCTGGCAATTCACCAAGAACGGCAAAAACAAGGCATCACTCCCCCACTCAAAAGAGTTCGCTCCCAGAATATTTCCCGAGATACTACTGGCATTTCATACGATTTGGATACCATTGTAAACCAAATGCTGACATATGAGCCTGAAGAACGCTATAGTAGTGTACAGTCACTGGTAGAAGATATAGAGGCTCTGTTGGCCAATCAACCCATTAAGGCCAAAGCACAGGATTGGCTCTATCAAACCAAAAAATATGTAAAACGAAATCCTGCCTTGGTAAGCCTTGGGGGTGTTTTGGTAGCTTCTTTACTCACTTTTACTTTGGTATACATTGTCAATATTAATAAAGCATTGACCAAAGCAGAGCAAGCCACCCAAGAAGCAAGGCGTTTTCAAAAAGAATCGGAAAAAGAAGCCAAGGTAAGTAAGCAAGTAAGTGGTTTTTTGGTGGATTTGTTTCAGAGTAGTCACCCAGACAATGCTCGAGGCAAAGAAGTAACTGCACAACAAATACTCGAAAAAGGCTACAAAAAGATAAAGAAAACCAAACAATCTCCTGAAGTAAAAACTCGCTTATTGATCACGATGAGTACAACTTTTAGGGCCTTTCACCAAAACAAAAAAGCAGAGGAGGTTATGAGCGAAGCTTTATCGTTGTATACCAAAGAAAAAAATCCCAATCTCATACTACTCGCCTCGCTTTACCAGGAAAAAGGGATTTTGTCTCGTGACACTGAAAAAACTGAAGAAGCTATTGAGTATTTAACCAAAGCAACCCAAACCCTTGAGAAACTCCCCCAAAGATCGAAAGAAGCCAACGAATTACTCAGTAGTTTGTATGGTAAACTGGCCTATATTTATCGCCAACAAAATGACTTGGACAAAGCACTGACTGAAGCCAAAAAGGGTTTGGCCATTCAACAAAAAATTTACCCTGAAAATCATATAGGTACAGCCGAGACTTTATTCATCATTGCCGGGATTTATAAAAGTAAAATGGATTATAAAACCGCAGAGCAATACCAAAGGCAATCACTCAATATGTGTAAAGCGCTTTTTAAGGGGGCTCACCCTGGCATTGCCGCCAACTTGGGAAGCCTTGCATTTTTTTTAGAAAAGCAAAAGAAGTATAAAGAAGCCGAAAAAATACTTCAGGAGTCTTTGCAGCAAAACCAGCAACTGTATGGTGAAAAACACCGAAGCATTGCTACAGCTTATAACAATTTGGGTAACAACACATTTGCCCAGAAAAATTACTCCGAAGCGATAACATATTATAAAAAAGCCACGGCGATGTCTGAGGGATTGTTTGGCAGAAAAAGTAGTGGAGTGGCTGTGTACTTACACAACCAAGCAAGAGTAAGGTTTCGTCAAAAGCAATTCAAAGAAGCCATTACTTTGCTAAAGGAGGCCAGTCAGATTAACGAAGATAAAAAGAGAAAGAAAAATCTGGCAGGTAATTATATATTATTGGCAAGAGCTTATTATGATAGTGAAGCTTATAACAACACGATAGTTAATTGTAAAAAAGCACTTGAGTTATATCAAAGCCTCAAGCCAAGTAATACTGATGCACTGGCCAGAACTCATTATTATATTGGCCAAGCCCAACTCAAAACTGCTCAATACCCTCAGGCAGCTATCCACTTAAACCAAGCCTATGAATTGTTTAAAACGCTCAAACAAGCCAATAACATCAAAAAGAGTCTAGAATTGTTGGTAACAGTATATGAGCAGTTGAAAGAACCACAAAAACAAAAAGAATTTCAACTGTTACTGAGCGCAGCAAAATAGCCTAATCAACTCATAATCAAGGAATTTACACTATTGAAAGCATCATATTTTTTATGGTGCTTTTATTTTTTAAAAAAAATTCTCTCCTCCTGACCCAGTTCTATTTTTTTTCTGGTGTATGCTCATGAAAACAAAAAAAAGTAAACTACATGAGTAATCACAATTGTTTAAAAATACTTGTTGCTGGTGCTTGCCTACTCTTCCTAACCATTGGGCATTCGTCTCACGCACAAGTTGCAAAAGGAAAATGGCTGGCAGGTGGAGCCATTACTTATCAAACAGGCAGTGAGTTTGAATTTGCCGGGCAAAAAATCAGTGCCTTGGGTTCTGACGTAAGTGCCTTTGGCTTTGCTCCCAGGGTGAGCTATGCCCTCAGCGATCGTTTGGTGGTGGGCGGACGTTTGGGGTTGGCGTTTGCCTCAGAAGAGCAAACAGTAGCTGGACAAACGGTAAAGTTTCGAGCCAATGGTTTTGCTATTGCTCCCTTTGCCCGGTACTATTTATCATTGGGCAACAGAGCCTATTTTTTTGGAGAAGCTGCGTTCAACGTAGGATCAATCAATTTAAATAGTGATGGTCAAAACCTATTTTCTTTCTCACTTTTTCAAGTAGGTATCAATCCAGGTTTTGCTTTCTTCATCACCGATACCATCAGTATAGAGCTTATGGTCAATGGTATTTCTTTTTCTTCTCTCAAAGAAAAGGAAGCCAGCGAACCCCAAGATGCCTTTAATCTGGGGCCTAACTTTGACCAACGAGGGCCTACTCTAGGCATTCAATTTTTCTTTTAGTCAATTCACAAAAAATTATCTAATCATTTTAAATCTTATTTTCACTCATGAAAAAAGTTATTGCTAAAAATATATGGTTATTGAGCTTAGGCTTATTGTTAATTACTAGTTGTGCTAAAAAAGGCGATGACCCACAGCCAGAAGATGCTGAACCTTTTCGTAGTGCCCTGGCAAACCGTGAACAAGTGGTTCAAATACCCACCGCTTTTGCCAATAACAACACCAATCGTTTTGCTGTAGAAACCCGTGGTTATATCAATGCCACCAATACTCTTTTCAGTGCTTATAGCAGTTTTTTGATCGTTCCGGCCAATACTACCAGCAATGGTAATGGTAGCTGGACCTGGAGAGACCTCCAAGGCAATGAGATTACCTATACGTCTACGCTATCTAATGGGCAATATACCGTAACTATGGATGCCAAGTTTGCCGATGGCACTGCTTATAGAGTTTTTGAGGCTACCGAAAGGCAAGATGGCACCTTAGGGAAAATCACGTGGTTTGATGAAGATGGTACCGCAGTGATAGTCATGGACTGGAAATACGAAAATGGCCTTTTTACCAGTACGTTTGTATCGGGCAGCCAACGATTTGTGAGCGAGTCTAACGATAATCTGTCGGGAACTATTAAAGTATATGAAAACGATGTGTTGATCTTTACGGGTAACTGGCAAAGCACTGGCGCTGGTGAATGTGTTTCTTACAACAGTGATGGTACTCAAAACGAAACTGGAAGTTGGTAAAAATCATTTCCTTTTATTCGGGTGATTTGAATAATAATTACATCGGCACCAAATTCGGTGGGTTTTTATAGTAGATAAACATTATTAATATTGAGGGAAATAAAAAGGCTGTTTCGAGTAGAAACAGCCTCTTTTATTTTATATATCTTCCCTTTTCAAATGTCTTGAAAAAAATGTTTTTAGCTATATTATTTTACAGCTTGTACTACTAACTTGGCAGCACTCAACTCTAGTACCTTATAAGTGCCTCGTTTTTTAATCACAAGCAAGGTTTCGTTGTTTTGGGTTTTCCACTGCCATTTGTAGCTGTAGCCCGCTGGGCCTGTATCGTTGCCACACTGACGCCAGCGACGTTGAAATAACTCTCCTCCTTTCTTGATTTCCATTCCGCTGTATTTACTGTGCATTGGAATATTATTCGCATCGGCCATCCCATAAGGGCGGTATACTGTAACTCCATTCTTGGATTCTTTGGGTGAAACCACCCAGTGCTGGTATAAATACTTCTTTTGAACTTTTTCTCGGCAAAGGCAATCCTTGGTAGTGGGTTGGGCAATATTCCCTGAGAAATTTAAGGCAATTAATAATGAAAAAAATATCGTATTCATAAGAGTGTGTTAAAGATTTTCGTTTGTGTGTTTGCCTTATAGACACTCAACGCGGCTAAAGGGAGTAGATGTTTATCGTATTTTTTGATCAGGTCAAAAAGTTAAAAGTGAACAATCTATAAAGTTCAATTATAAACATTCCTCTTCTTGTATGGGTCTTAGTGAAGTGAGACCACACAAAATCAATTCATCACTAAAGTCATTCTTAGTTTTGCTAACTTGCATAACTGATCACTAAATTTACCTTGCATGACGCATGATAACCCAGCAATAAATATTGATAAATTACGAGCCTTGCTTTTTAGTAGTGACACTCAAAATGTAGAACTGGCCTTTGTAATTGGAAAAAATTACCCTGAATTTCAAAAAATTCTGGAAAGACTAGCCGTTTTTTGGGAAGCTGTAGATTGGGATGGCGACCAGGAAATTACTCCCCGAGAGATTATGTACATGAAACGTTGGCAGATGTTGAACCTGCGATCTTTTCGGTTGGAAAGCCTGCCAGAAGAAGTTCAGTTGTTTCAAAACCTGGCAAAACTGGATTTGACTAATAATACGTTGAGTCAATTACCCGCCAAATTGGCTAATATATCGCAGCTACAGTATATTAATCTTAGCAAAAATGCATTTAAACAAGTGCCAGAAGTATTGCACCAATTTGCTCATATACAAGAAATAAACCTCAGCTATAATCAAATTACAGAGATACCCGATTTTTTTGGTAGTCTTCAGCAACTACAACGAGCCTATTTTGCTTACAACCATTTACAAGAATTACGCTTTACGAATTGCCAGCTGGATGCCTTAGAGGTACTGGATTTATCAAACAACCAACTCAATGAATTTCCTGAGTTTATTGGTCAGCTGGATCAATTATGGGAATTAGATTTGTCATTCAATCAAATTAAGTCTATTCCGCTGGATTTACCGAACCTTAAGAAGTTGAATATTTTGCGACTTAAAGGAAACCCTTTGCCTACTTCACAAAAGCAATTAATAAAAAAAGCATTTGCCCAAACCCGTACTAAAGTGGTACTCTAAGCAGCTATTTTGAACACTTTACTATCCATGGAACATTTATTTCAAAGTTATCCTAAAATTCCCGAAAACTGGGATAATTTGCAGCTCACTGAACAAGACTTTCGCCTCCTAAAAAAAACCGAGTGGGTGGTTACCGAGAAGATCCACGGGGCTAATTTTTGTATTTTGGCCAATAACGAAGAAAGTCATTTTGCCAAACGAAAAGAAATATTGCCTGAAGAGGAAAACTTTTTTGGCTACCATAACCTTCGAGAAGAACTTACCGAAAAAGCCATCCAATTATTTGAGCAAGTGTCCCAGGCTTACCCCGATACAGTTGCCATCGCCTCTTATGGTGAATTGTTTGGAGGAGCTTATCCTCATCCAGAGGTTCCTCCAGTAGCAGGAGTACAAGCCATTCAAACTGGGGTTTATTACAGTCCTCAGATTCATTTTTGGATATTTGACCTTTTGCGTATTACCAATGCCTCCACTTATTATGTAAGCTTTGACGAAGTAGAAAGCTTTTGTAATGATGTACAGCTATCCTTTGTACCATCTTTATTTAGAGGTACTTACCAAGAGGCACAAAATTATCCCATCAAGTTTGCCAGTACCATTGCAGAAACTTTGAATTTGCCCAAATTGGCAAATAACTGGGCAGAAGGGATAGTGATTAAGCCTGCAGAACCCATTTTACTAGACACGGCCAAAGGCTGGCTAAGGCCTGTGATCAAAAAGAAGATTGAGCTTTTTAGTGAAGATAGCCGTTATCATCAGGCCCAAAAATGGGCTGGAGAAACAGGCTCTAGTAGCTTATTGGGAGAAGTGATAGCCGCCGCATATAATCTAATCAATGAAAATCGCCTGCATAATGTACTTTCCAAAATTGGCCAGGTAAACCTCCAGGATATGCAACAACAGGAAGCCATAAAATCTGCCCTGGAAGCAGATGTATGGGAAAGTTTTTGGGAAAACTTAAGCGAGTCTTATTTTAAACTCAGCATAGAAGAGCAGCAGCAAGTAAATGCTGAGGTAAAACTGGCGGTAGAAATGTTGGTTAACCAGCAGTAAAAACTCAAAAAAGCCAAATTGCTGTAATTGGATAAACGAATGTCTTATTGTATGTCATAAAAAAAGAAAGAAATGAAACTGGTTATATTAATAATGCTATCAATATTCACAACTTCTTGTAGTTCACAGGAAAGAGAAGTTGTTACAAACAAGTCAGATAAATCTGTTAAAAAAGAACTTGGTTCCCAAATTGGCGAATACGTTACCAGTGCTTTTGAAGATTCTAAAGGAAATCTATGGTTTGGAACTATTCAGAAGGGAATTGCAAGGTATGATGGGGTTCAATTAAAGTACTTTACAAAAGAGGACGGATTACCTTCTAATAGAGTCACAAGTGTAACCGAAGATTCCAATGGTATTTATTGGTTCAATACAGGTGAAGGGTTATCAAAATTTGATGGCCAAAAGTTTACTAATTTCTTAGTCAAAAAAGGGGATTGGGCCAGCAATTCAGTCAGTCATTTTTTTATTGATAGCAAAGGAGAAATCTGGATTGGCACCTGGGGAGGTGTATATAAATTTGATGGAAAGAAATTCACTTCATTTCCCATCCCATACCCAAAAGTAGCAACGGCTATCAATGAAGACACTAAAGACTGGATAACAGCAATCAAAGAAGATGCGGAGGGAAACATGTGGTTTGCCCGTGATGGATATGGCGCTTGTAAATATGACGGCAAATCGTTTACTCATTTTCTTAAAAAAGATGGGCTTCATTCCAATAATGTGACTGAAATTGCATTTGATAGAGATGGAAATACTTGGTTTGGAACAAGAGTGGCCGAAAAAGATAATCCTGACCCCAAAAAACGAACAGGAAAAGGTGGTATCAATCAGTGGGTAAATAATAAGATTATATCATTTCCTGAAATTGCAGGATTCAATAATGGCGATGTCCACGAAATACATAAGGATCGCACAGGAAATATTTGGATAAGTACAACTAAAAATGGAGTATATAAATATGATGGAAAGGGTTTTAAAAAATATCCAGTACCAATTTCAATTATGGGAATGACAACCGATAAAAAAGGAAATTTATGGCTTGGTGGTGCGGGTGGATTATATAGAATAGATAAAAAAGGAGAGGTTATAAATGTAACTACAAAGGGACCTTGGAAATAAAAATATGAGCGTATAAACAAACATGAGTCATCCCCAATTTTTCGGAAGATATACACCAAGGTAAAGAGTTGGTGAAAAAGTATTTTGTTTACTGAAAATCAAGCACTTACCTCTTTACTCCTCCTACTTTTTGCTCCAGGTCAAAAAGTAGCAAAAAACCCGTCGCTGTATTTTGTGCTGACTAAACTTGCGGCATTACGCTGAAAATGCTCAAACATTCCACCCCTCACACAAAATCCGCCACACAAGCTAGGGTGTCAGTGATCATTTTTTAACCGCTCCACTCTGCAAGTTCTTAACGTCCACAAAATAAGGCGAAATGAAAGGCGGTAATGTTCAAGAAGTGTTTTCACAAACAATTGATTATCAAAGTTTTAAAAATTACCCTGTTTAAAAGTTTATTTTAAAATCACACACTAATTTTTCGTTGTTGAATCTTGTACTCAAGTCAATTTCACCAGTTTAAAACATTATTTGAATAACCAGATCTTTCTTTCCACCTTAATACTATCTCTGAAAACAAGGTATTTGTTAATAATTTCGTTTCACTATCTAGTCACATTCAAGCCCTGAATATCGGGGCGAAATTTATTGTTTTTGCGTACTTGTTGGTACAAAAACTCTTTCAATTGATCAAATTGCTCAATGGCAAAAGGAATCATCATTGCTCTGATTTCCTGATCATTTTGGTTTCTCACTTTAATAATCAAACCAAAATCTTCGTTGCTTACGGTAGTAATATCTTTAAACCTGACGACTTTGGTGCTGGTACCTGCGTGTGCACGGGTAATGCAGGCATTGTTTATTTCCAATACAGTTCCAAACAAATCTTTGAGTTCACCGTGGCGTTTAAAATTGTTAATTCCGTATAACAACATTCCCACAGAAATCACCAGAACAAACGCTGCTGCCAAAAATAAAAGTAACGCAATTTGAGAATCAAACAGTAAAAGAAGAGTGACCAGTGCCCCCAGAGTACCCATTACTACAGGAAAATACCCAGGCTTGTGTTGTTCTATGACTTCTTGCAATTTAGGCCTTTTCTGGGGGGCTATTCTCAATACCGAAGCAAAAGGCAAATGATCAGGATTTTGGCGTACATGTTGAATATTGGCTGCTTCATACTGTGCTCCTGCAGCATTCAATAATCTTTCGTAGTGTATCCAAAAGTCTTCTTCTTGTTCATTAGGGTAACTTTGCCACAAAGCATCAGATTTTTGATCAATATCACTTTTAGTAGAGGTAGGGTAAACAAGTTTATTCATTGAATGTATTTCGTTAAAAAGTATTGTCAAGTGTTAATATCAAAACGAATCAGGCTGGCCTTGAGTTGTAGGTACACCATTATTTTTTCGCACATGTTGAAATAAAAAACGTTGCAATTCTTCAAACTTTTCCAATTCTTTGGGAATGACTAAAGCATCTCTGTTTTTCTCTTTTCTATTCTTGACCCTTAAAATCAATCCAAAAGATTCTTGGCTGATCAACGAAATTTGTGTAAACAAGAGCTTTTTAGTTTTTGTACCTTGAGTCAATCGCACAATCCCATCTTTTTCTATTTTTAAATAGGTTTGAGAAAAATTCTTCAATATGTCGTTGTCTCCTTTATTTTTCGCTTGAATTGCTATAGCAATCAAGGAAGCAAAAAGTAAAAAAAGGAAAACCACCGAAATCCCCTCCGTTCCTAAGCTTATGACTAATATTAAGTTAACCAACACCCCTACAAAAGCCAACGCTATCCCTGCCACTCCTTCGTTATTGTTATAAATTGAAAGATCATGAGCTTCTGTTATTGCTCTTTGATCTCGATTAATTTCCAAATGCCTGAGCAACTCAGATGGTACAGGCAAAATATCCAGTACCTGAGATGCTGGCTTAACTACTGCCTTTGAAAACTTGATATTTCTAGCAGGTAAATTACTATGTAACTGCTCATAATTTTGCCAAAAGGCTTCATCATTACCCTCTTTAGGATAAGTATGCCACAAGTTTTTAATTTGTTCTTCTAATGCATCCATTGGGTAAATAGGTTATCTTACATTAGCTATTAAGTTAACATTTTTTTGCTATTCATTGATGGCTATAATTAAAAATAGCTTAGCAGTTATTAAAACTACTAAGCCATTTATTGTATCATCAAGCTTTATATGCCTTATCCCTTTTGTTTTCTTAATTTACGGATGAGGTCATATTTATAGTCACTGAGGTTTTTCTCCAAACCAACGGGGTAGCTATGAGGATTCATAAAACGCTTGACCCCACTGTGAAAGAGCTTTAGTTCTTCGGCGGCATGTGCCTTTACCTCATCTATGCCTGGAATTTGGTACACCAACTTTCCCTGGTCAAACAAAGGCTGGAGTAGATCTTTGTAAGTAGTATCGCTGGCAATGTCTCGCTGACGAGTAGCATCCATTGGGTCAATAATACTAGGGCTTTCGGGTACTCCATCAACTTCATTATAAATCATGTCGGCCATATATTCGCCATCTTTCTGATAGCGACGCACTTGCAAAATCCCCGGGTTAGAGACTTTCACTACTTGCTCCGATAGTTTCACCTTATAGTCCCAATCACCATTGGCATTGCGTAAAGCAGCAATTTTGTATACACCACCCAAGGCCGGCTGATCGTAGGCAGTTACCAACTTAGTACCTATACCCCACACATTAATCTTAGCATCTTGTTGTTTCAAACTGGTGATAATATTTTCATCAAGATCGTTACTGGCCACAATCGTAGCATTAGGAAAACCACCCTCGTCTAATATTTTGCGGGCCTCGGTACTCAAATAAGCCAAATCGCCTGAGTCTAAACGTATTCCCATCATTTCGTGACCATTTTCCCGCAGCTTCTTCCCTACTTCTACGGCCTTTTTCACACCCTCTACGGTATCGTAGGTATCTACCAAAAACACACAATTGTTCGGCATCACATTGGCGTAAGTTTCAAAGGCATCCATTTCGGTGTCAAACGACATTACCCAGCTGTGAGCGTGGGTTCCTTTGACAGGAATACCAAACAAGCGCCCAGCCAACACATTGGAAGTAGCCCCACACCCTCCAATATACGCGGCTCTACTAGCTGCCAGCCCTCCATCAATACCTTGAGCACGACGTAACCCAAACTCTAATACAGGTTCGCCATTGGTTGCTAAATTCATGCGAGCTGCTTTAGTGGCTACCAAGGTTTGGTAATTGACAATGTTTAGTAAAGGGGTTTCGAACAACTGACATTGGGCAATGGGCCCTCTTACTCGGATAAGGGGTTCTTGTGGGAAAACTACGGTACCTTCAGGCACTGCCTCTACACTACAGGTAAATTTCATATCAGCCAGATAGTCCAAAAAACCTTGTTCAAATAAAGGCTCTCCGTTATTTCCCTGAATGGTCGATAAATAGGCAATGTCTTCGTCAGAAAACCTGAAATTGTCTAGAAAATCAATGACGTATTCCAGTCCGCAGGCAATAGTAAAACCACCTTTGAAAGGATGACGACGAAAAAACAGGTGAAAAACGGCCTCGTCTTCTGAGCGGCCTGATTTCCAGTAGCCATAGGCCATTGTAAGCTGGTATAAGTCGGTTAATAAAGATAATGAAGTTTGGTAAAGGTCTTTGGTGAGTTTCATTGATTTTCAGAGTTCTAATTCAAATATTAAGAAAGGTAAATTAGAAATTAAAAACCAAAAGTGAAAAGTGTAAAATAAAAAATCGAAGGCTACTCCCCTCATCATTTGGAAAGTAGCCCTTTATAATGTTTCAAATGAAGAACACGCTAAAACTTTTGAGTATCAAACGTAATGTCTAGTGACCTCATATATTGAGCAAACTTTTGATGAGTTTTGTAACTGAGCTTATAGTCAAAATCACAGGTCCAATCATTGGTTTTTACCCTTAACCTGTAGCAGCTAAAGGCGATACTATACACAATTTCCATTTTTTTGATTTGATGAAGGGGTGCAGTAGCAATTGATTTTTTAGAAACAGCCATTTTGGTCAAATTTGCCGATTTTATCACTTCGGGATCTGTTGCTTCAAAATTATGAAAGAGAATGTTTTCATCATCCACCTCAAAATATGAGGGCATGTCTATCATTACAAACCATTGCAACAGTGGCGATATCACCATTAAGGTAATGAATGCTGGCCAAATGGAGTCTACCATGGGTTGAAAAGGAACTCCGCTTACGGCAATGATTCCAATCACATAACGATTGGCTAGCACCTCGAAAATACGATGCTTTTCACGAAAATCAACCAGTTGTTTTTTAAGTTTTTTTCTTTTGGGCAGGAATAAAATGGGAGTGGCCAAAACCTCGAGTTTTTGGGTTTCTAATGTCGTCATAAGAGTATATGTTTAAGATCACTTAATAGGTATTGTAATAAGTATAGATACGAGGCTTTAGCAAATCAAGGTTTCAGGCTTGATAGTTTTTATTGGTGGTTAGGCTTGGTGCACCACAAAAAAATAAGGTTACCTTCTTTTCAGAAAATAACCTCATTTAATATTTATCTGTGATAAGATCAACCTTCTATTTTGGCCTTAAATTTTTCGGCAATTTTTGAAAACCCTTCGGCATTGGGATGCAATTCATCGTGCCACATCTGTGACGAAGCAAGTGTACCACGGAGGTCTACATAATGTACATTGGGGTATTGGGCAGCCAACGCTGAAATACTCTCATTTAAATCATCAATTAGCTTAGTTTTCACGGCATTTGGATCACTAAACCCTCGCTTTGTCAATAGGCTATGTACGGCCCCTTGTTTATAAACCACATAATCGTAGCCACTTATAATTACTTTTTCAGATTTACTGGCAAAGTCTTCCAGAGTTTCCTCGTACAGTTGGCTTACATCTCTCTTAAAAGCGGTATAATAAGGGGTAAAGAAATCATCTCCGCTGGCCGTTGCTTTTATAATTTCCTTAAAGTATTCTTCAAATAGCTCTTTTCCTCCCGCACTTAAAAGAATTACCTGAGGTTTTTCATGAGCTACCAATTTTCGGAAGTCGCTATCTCTTAATATACCCCGCATCTTGCTTCCTGTTTCAGCAAAACTGTATACATTATAATGCTCTGATAAATAGTCTGTAATGTCTTTTCCATGATGGTCATTAAACCAACTGTCGCCCTCAATCAATACCTTGGCTCTGGTAGGGAAAGCTTCCAGGTTGGCGTAATATTTTTTCCCCCTATCTCTGATAGTTTGTTGATTTTTTAAGTAGGTCATCACCGATTTACCGAAAATAAATGCTACACCCAGTAGCACTCCTAAAATAACCAGTGCAGGAATGTATTGCTTATTTACAATCAGAGCCAACATACCACCTACCGATGCTAACCCAAGTGCGATGAGTTCAAATAGAATCCACTGATATTTTGGATGACCAATGATTTGCGATCCTGGCTCCATCTCGTCAATGGCTACTTCCTCGATGAGTTGCAAGATGGAATCATTTAGCTCACTTTGCCGATTTTCTCGTTCTCCCTGACTGATCGCCTCTCCCATTAGGCTTTCCTGCTGGGCTTCTATCTCGGTGGCTTTGTCCAGCATTTTGGGCATGGGTACCAAATGATCTTTCAACTTCTCAACCGCCAGTCGTGGGTCTCGACTCAATAAGTCTTTCAGATACTTTTTATCAGATTGATTCATATTCTTTGATATTGTTTTCAAAAAGGCCTTTTTATTATTGAAGTTATCTCGACTTCATTTTACACTTCTCATATAAGCAACTATGATGCGCCAAAATTGTTGATGAAAATATTATCGTATTTGTTTGATGATTTTAGCAATCTCTGGGCAAAAGATTATTAAAACCTGAGAAACCTGCTTTTTGCCTGGAAAACAGTCTTTTGGTTTTGGAAATGACTTTCGTAGAAGGGGAATATTTATTAACGATAAAATGCTGGCGCTTTACAATTAACCAAAGGCATTTGGAGATTTTATTAACTTGCAGGTTTTAAGACTTACACTAACCCATGACTCATTCCGAAGAGAACTTACAAAAATACCTCAAAAAGGCACAAGAGGTGCTGAACTCTAAAACTGAAAACTACTTAAGTGAGAAAGACTTAAACGATATTGCCAAAAGTCTGGGACTCAACATTCAGGAGATTGCCCAAGCCAGAAAGGATTATCTCACTAGAGGAAATACGCACCTCAAATTTGATAACCTGGATGAGGCCATTGGAGAATTCGAACAACTATTGTTACTCTCTCCCAACCATTCCAAAGGTTTGATGGGCCTGGCCGAGGCTCATTTAAAAAAATGGCAACAACATCATAAAAAAACGGACAAAGAAAAAGCTCAGGAATACGCTAACCAATGTATTGAAGTAGCACCTGAGGCTAAACGAGCCTATGCTATTATTAGCGAGCTTAAGCAAAAGCCTCAAGCAGCACCACAAAAAGTCAAGTCAAAGCCTGCTACTTCTCAAAAACAAACTTCGGCGTCACGTGACACAAAGAAGTCAAAGAATAAATCAAAAAAACAACCAATTAGAACCTGGTTAGTAGTAGTATGCATACTAATTATGGGCGTAATCGCATATCGTTTCTATCAAAAAAATAAGCATCATACATACCCGTCATTTACCCATAGTCTAAAAGTAGGCAGTACCCCTGAAGGTTTGGTATTGTGGCAAGTACAATCCAAGCCCGATGAAGATCCACCTCATAAGCGTCATGCTATACTTCAGATTGGCGAAGCAGCCACAGGAGAGCTACTTCAGGAAATTGAGCTACCTAGTCGTAATAATGTATACAACAGTAATTTGTGGTATTATGCCAAACAATTCAATCAAGATTTCTATGACCTCCACAAGGGAAGTTTTGTGGCTAGAGATGTACGCACAGGTGAAATTACCAATAACAAGGTTTTATTAGAAAATAAATTTCCAGCATTATCAGAAGGAATAAGTCGTATAAGCCCTTATAGTGGTGATTGGTTAAAAATAATCACTCAACGAGGTGCCAACTACCTGTTTTTCCCTCCTACCAAAAAGTTAGTACCCATCAGGTTATATGGTTATGGCAGTGCAAAAAGCTGGCAGCATGTCTGGGCGAGGGTATCTAATCCAACCAATGGTAACCAACACAAAATTGTTTTAACCAAAATGTATCGATCTATCAGGCACATCTATACGCATAAACGCAGCTATTTAAGGTATAGAAAGACCTCATTACAAAGGGGTATTGCCCAAGGTCGTTTCAAATTGGTCACTCCTATCGAAAAAGCTAATTATTTCCTCTGGCCTGAATTTATTTACGCTGATTCTACACACACTATTTTTCGCTATAAAGCTGATATTACTAAGCCAGTAAAATATCGCCTGGCTTGCATAGATCGTTCGGGTAGTGTGGTTTGGGAAAAAGGCAAAGATGACCTTGATGAACTTTTGTTCAAGGCATTGGTTTCTAGCAACTCATTAACAACCTTTGCCCGCCACAAAAACACATTAGGAGTTAGTAGTTCGGATGTAACCATATTCAAAAATAATAAAAACCATCGTTACCAAATGGCTTTTGGTTTAGACCTTCGTACAGGGCAAATACTTTGGAAGTATTCGCCACAGTATTATAAAAGTAAGTTTAAAGAAGTCCGTAAGTAAACCTTGGATGAAACTGTATTCAAACAACGACTTTGCCTAATATCTGACAAAGTCGTTGTTGATAGCTTTATCTATTCGTCATTGCACCGCAAGTGCTTCTCAGGGATTTATGATACCGTGCTTAAACCTTCACAAGCAAACCGAGAACAAAAGTTAACTTCCACTCTTTGACTGTTTCTTTTGCTGTATTCTTGCCTTAATTCTCGAAAAAGAAACAGTGCTTACTCCTATGTAAGAGGCCAGGTATTTCTGAGGGATGCGATTGAGAAGTTCGGGGTAGTTTTCTTGTAGTACCATGAAGCGTTCTTCGGGAGAACGCAGAGCAAAAAAGCTCAATCTTTCTGATAGGTTAAACAATATTTTCTCCATATCCATTGCTTTCATCTGTATCAGCAGTGGATACTGCTTTTCCTTGGCACGCATAATCCTCGTGTCTAGCAACAAAAGGGTGCAATCTTCTACGGCTTGACAAAACCTTCGCGACTTTTCATGTCTCAACATAGTCTCCATAGAACCTAGACCAGAGCCCTCAGTAGCTATATAAATGGTTCTTTCCTCTCCTTCTGAGCTAATCTCATACAAGCGTAGGGCTCCTTTTAAGATAAAGCTCATATAATAAAAATAATCACCTGCTTTGAAAAGATGATCTTCAATTTTTAGGTGTTGGAATTTGCTTGCCTCCTGGATTATTTTCAGTTCTTCTGGGCCTAAAAAGTCATAGGGCTTCAGCAGTTCTATCAATTCTTGCATGTGTTTTTGGTGGTGTAGGTAGTAGAAACTTTTTTAAAAATACAGATGGGCAAATCACAAAGCTAACTCCCTCTTTTTACCTGCTCTTTTTTCTGTATCCTTGCCTTAATTCTCGAAAAAGAAACGATGCTTACTCCTATGTAAGAAGCCAGATATTTCTGAGGAATACGAGTGAGTAGTTCAGGGTGGTTTTCTTGTAGTACCATGAAGCGCTCTTCGGGAGAACGCAGAGCAAAAAAGCTCAATCTTTCTGATAAATTAAATAACAGTTTCTCCATTTCCACTGCTTTTACTTTCATGAACATCGGATATTGCTTTTCCTTTTCATCCATTATTCTCACGTCTAACAATAAGACGGTACAGTCTTCTATGGCTTGGGCAAATCTTTTGGATTTTTCGTGTCTCAACATAGTTTCGAGAGAACCTATGTTTGAACCTTCAGGCGCCAGGTAGATGGTTCTTTCTTCTCCTTCTGGGCTGATCTCATACAAGCGCATGACTCCTTTTAGAATATTACCTTCATAATAAAAATAATCACCTTCTCTGAAAAGATGTTCTTCTGCCTTTAGGTGTTGGATAATGGCAATATCCTGTATTGCTTTAAGCGCTTCTGGACTCAAAAAATCATAAGACTTCAGCAGTTCTATCAATTCTTGCATGTTCGTTTGGTGGTGTGGGTAGTAGAAACTCTTTTTAAAAATACAGATGGGCAAATCACAAAGCTAATTCCCTCTTTTCACCTGCTCTTTTTTCTGTATCCTTGCCTTAATTCTTGAAAAAGAAACAGTACTTACCCCTATATAAGAAGCTAAATACTTTTGAGGGATACGATTGAGTAGTTCGGGCTGTTTTTCTTGCAATACCATGAAGCGTTCTTCGGGAGAACGAAGGGCAAAAAAACTGGACCTTTCTGATAAGTTAAGTAATAGTCTCTCCATATTCACTATTTTCATTTCCATCAACATCGGATACTGTCTTTCCTTTTCATGCATGATTCTCGTATCTAGCAATAAGATAGTACAGTCTTCTATAGCCTGGGCAAACCTTCTGGATTGTTCATGCCTCAACTTGGTCTCGAGAGAGCCTATATTTAAGCCCTCAGTAGCTATATAAATGGTTCTTTCTTCTCCTATTGGGCTTATTTCATATGCGCGCATAACTCCCTTGAGAACAAAGCAGGCATAATAAAAATAATCGCCTTCTTTGAAAAGATGTTCTTCCGCTTTTAGGTGTTGGATACTGCTTGCCTCCTGGATTATTTTAAATTCTTCCGGGCCTAAAAAGTCATAGGGTTTCAGCAGTTCTATCAATTCTTGCATGTTCGTTTGGTGGTGTGGGTAATTAGAAACTATTTATCCTCCAAATATAGGTGGTTCTTTAAGTAAATTTGTTGTAACAATAGGCCTCGAAAATAATGCTAAATACATAGATAAGAAACGGTATTACTGTAATTTAGCTTGGCTTGTAGAGCTACTGTTCTGTCATTACGAATGTTTAGATGAAACACTATTAACAATAGGAAAAGTTCTCTATGATCGAGAATGTAAGAGCCAGTGATGCTGTATTACCGATGTAGCCATGCCTACGAATTATAAGGTCATCGAATTGAAGTTCGGTAACCTTCTTTTTTTTATTCTATTTTTAGATATACTGATATACTTGCACATCAACAAACGTAGCAAAGGTTGAACTACACTATTGAATCATTTATTAATTAGAGTAGATTTGCATACCCTCGCTCCTAAATAAGTGAGACATCAACAATAAAATCATTACTCTTTTGTAGCTTCGGTGTTGCACAACAGGAGGGTTTATTATAAAAAATGCCATAATAATTGAGTGGCTAATAAGGTAGGCCTGTCAAGTCGCCATCATATTGAATGAAAACATTTTTATGAAAAAAAATAGATGCCTCGTTCATTGCTTAAGTAAGTGGTTATTCCTCACTGGTTACCTATGTATAAGTTTAACAGTGATTGGACAAAAATCGGATAGCCTTAAGAAACAAGCTTTTTTAGCTACTTATGCCCAAGCCAAAAAGCTGTACAAAGCAGCAAAATACAAAGACGCTTTGCAATACTTTATTTTAAGTAAAAAACAAGCAGATACTCATTTTGGCAAGTATAGCAACGAACATATTACAGCTACCAATTCATTGGCAAATGCTCATTTTAAGTTACAACAATATACCCAGGCAGAGACATTGTATCTTGAAGCACTGGAACTTGTGGATGCAAGCCTGGGAAGAGGTAATAAACGCTACAGGCAATATCTAAAAAACCTCATGTATCTGTACACAGTTACTTACGATTATGCCAAAGCTAAAAAACGATATCAGGAATATTTTGTGCTTAACCAAATAGGTTCGGAACCCAATAATCCTGATTGTGTTCAAGCACTAAATACAATCAATCGTTATCATAGAATACTCATCAAGCACTTTGAAAAGAAGCCTAATTCACTGCCAAAAGCGGTATTTAAAGACATCACTCTAAACTATTTGAACTATTTGAAGATAAAAGCCAGAGCGTGTGCAGTGATGGGCTGGTACGAAAAGGCAGAACTTTATTACTCGCTGCTTGTGATCTATGTTAAAAAATACCTTGGAGATAGGCATATAAATTATATAGATGCCTTGAGAGGCTTTGCTCAAATATATCAGATCAATAAAAAATACTCTCTTGCCGAAATTTATTACTTAAAAAGTAAGCGAATAATTACAGCACTTTATGGAAACAAAAGTATCCAATATGCCAATATTTTAGGCAATATGGGAGGATTGTACACTGCTTCCAGGGAATTCCCCAAGGCTAAAGCCCTGTATCAAGAAAGTTTAAAAGTGATTGAAGATACCCTTGGCAAAATTAATCCGCACTATGCCGATATTTCACACAATTTTGGGTATATGTTTCACCACTATGAACAATATGAGCAAGCCAAAAATCTATACAAAGAAGTAATCAAAATAAGAAAGAAAATATCTCATGACAACCCTATGCCATTGGTTATGGCCATGAATAGCCTTGCCCGTCTTTATCAAGATCAAGGGTTGTACCTAAAAGCCCAAAAATTATTTGAAGAAGGGCTTCAGCTAGTTAAAAAGGGGCGACGTAGGGAGAGGGATTATGCAGTAGGCTTGGTTCACCTTGCTAATCTATATACTAATATGGGGGCATATAATAAGGCAGAAGAGTTATATTCAAGATCTAAGAGAATTATTAGAGCGGATTTGAGCGAACACCATTTACGCTATGTGAAAGTCTTAAATGGTCAGGCTCGTTTGTATGAATTGACAGGACAATATACACAAGCAGAGGCATTGCATCAGAAAATAAGAAACCACCCACTGTTGCAAACCGACCCAGTCTATCTCAGTGATTTGGCTTCTTTTTATAACAGCCAGAAAAAATATGACCAAGCAGAAGCATTGTACCAAAAAACGCTGAAACTCATTGAAAAACAAACTGGCAAAAATAGTTTGGGATATGCCAAGGTACTGAATAGACTCGCAAAATGTCTTATTCAAAAAAACAATGCCTATCAGGAAGCAGAAAAGTTGTTATTGGAAGGGTTACAAATTGTACAGAAAAAACTTAGTGAAAAACATGGGGATTATGCTTCATATTTGACTGACTTGGCGATGCTATATCAGTTAATGAGGCAAAATACCAAAGCGGAACACTTTCTACAAAAAAGTTTAAAAATAGAAGATAAAAACTATCCCAACCGCCCTTTATCTCTTTTGGTTCTAGGTAGTTTGTATTTAGAACAGCAAAAGTATACTCAAGCAGCTCCTCTATATATGGAAGCTATCGAGCTAAAGATGAAAGCATTCAACAAAAACAAATATGTTTTTAGTGAAAAAGAGCAAAAAGCTTATTTAAAAGTAAACAGGCATTTCTTTCAGCAGTTTGAAGCATTTTTTATTGATTATATCAAATCAGGAAAAGCTTCTCAGAAGGAAAAGCATAAAATGGCTCGCAAATTATTAGATATTCGCCTTGCCACAAAAGCTCAGTTGTTAAATGATAAAATGAATTTACTTCACTTTATCCAGCAAAAAGCTTCTACCAATTTTGCCCTAAAGCAGGATTTTGAAAGATACCTACGTCTCAAGGCAAAGATTGCTCGATTTATGACCATGCCTACTGACGACAAAGACCGCAAGAGAGGCAATATTTCTGAACAAATAGAACAAGTGAAAGTCCTGGAAAGACGACTTTATATAGCAAAACACTACATACAGCCTCCTAATAAAGTACAGTATACCTCTCAAAATATTAGAAAGTTCATTCAGGCTAATGAAGCAGCTGTTGAAATCATAGAACATAAAGCCCAAGGAGAAAGCTTAGAAAAGAACCAGTATTCATATATTGTACTTGTTAGCACCCAAAAACATGCGTACCCTGAGGTGATTCTTTTTGATTCTCCACAAATGGAAGCACATGCAAAGACCTACCAAAAATCTATCCTTGCTCAAACTGAGGATAAAACCAGTTATCACAATTTTTGGGGACTGATAGGAGACTATTTGAAAAAACAAGGGATCAAAAAAGTCTATATTTCGCCTGACGGAGTATATAACCAAATCAATCTCAATACCTTACGCAATCCAACTTCAGGCAAATATGTAGAAGACGAGATAGATATTCAAATAGTAACTACCTTACGAGATATAGTAGACGCCCCAAAAAACAAACAGCGTAACTCTACAAACAATTTAGTAGCCTTCTTTGGCCGACCTGACTATCATTTACCCATTGCAGATTTGCAAAAAGAAGAAAAAATCTTGAAAAAAAATCAACAAGCCCACATCACTGATTTTCATTTCCCTTCAACTCCAGGTAAACTTGTCAAGCAAAGCAAACAACGCAGCGGCTGGAACGATTTGCCAGGAACAGAGGCTGAGATCAAAGCCATTGCCAAGGTACTGAACAAAAAACAAAACCTTAAAGTAAGTACTCATTTGGGCAATGAAGCCCTCGAAATGGCCGTAAAAAACGTAAAACGCCCTAAAATTCTTCACATTGCTACTCACGGTTTTTTTGTAGAAAATCTTAAATCAGCTATTAAAGTCAAAAAAGAAGAGATCATCTTTGATAACTTTTCCCGAGGAGGAAATGCAAGAAACAGCTTTGCTGCCAAAGCTGCTAAAATAATGCGGGAAGAACCTATGTTACGCTCGGGTATTGTGCTCGCTGGAGCAGTAAGTTATGAAAGAGCAACTCCCAAACCAGATACTGAAGATGGCATACTCACCGCCTATGAAGCTTCGCAAATGGATTTACAAGACACTGAATTAGTGGTGCTTTCGGCTTGTGAAACTGGGCTGGGAGAAGTAAGCAATGGGCAAGGGGTGTATGGTTTGCAACGAGCTTTTATTGCGGCTGGAGCCCAAGCTGTGATTTTAAGTTTGTGGAAAGTAGATGATGAGGCCACCAAAATGTTGATGAGTCGTTTTTATGAAGAGTGGATTGAAAAAGGCAAAACTAAACGAGCAGCCTTGAAAGCAGCTCAATTATACCTTCGGAATTATAAAAAAGATGGCAACAAAATCTACGCAGCACCTTATTATTGGGGGGCCTTCCAAATGATTGGAGAATAGAAGGAGTTCACTGCTGTAGCCCTATCTCCTATTCTTTCACTACATTAATTTTTCACTACCAGCTCAATCATTGTCTCAAAAGAGGCTTGATCGGTAATCCATGGACGGTAGTGCTTGAGTTTCATTTGGGTGAGGTCTTGGGCAGGATATAATGCGTGGAAAATCGTGAGAGCGGCTAAAAAGCTGCCAGTGGATGATGGATGAAAATTGTCAAAACCATAGAGGCTTGCGGGTAGGTCACGTTTTTGGTAGGCACGCCATACTACCCCTACTGGGAATAGCAAGGCACCATTGCGTTTGGCGGCATTGGTATAGTTTGCAACCACTCCGTCAAAAGTACGATAATACACCCGAGCAGGCCAAACCATATAAAAACCCAAGGTAGCCCCTACCTTTTTGCAGATTTTTTGAAACTTCTCCCCATAAGTAATCAAGGATTGCTTGCCATAGGTCTGCGAAGAGGGGCCTTGTTGGATGATTACATATTTGATTTTCTTTTTCTTGATCATTCGCTGCACTTCGCCATCATTCCAGTGATCTTCAAGGGCGTAATTGGGCTTACATAAGGAAATCATTTTCACTGGTTTGTCAAACCTCTTCATAATAAACGCCAAAATCTGAGGCATATCATTGGTATAAGTCAGGCTGTTGCCTACAAACAAGATGGTAATTGGCTTGCGGGTAGTAGCTGTGGTATCGCTCTTTGCAAAAGTAGTGTGGTCAATAAATAATATAACAAGGAAAATAAGCAGCCAATGTAGTTTCATCAAGGGTATTGATTGGTGATCACCCTAATTAACAAGGCATTGCGTATGTATCAATGTACAAACCGCTTAACTGAGTGCTTTTTTCGGTGAATGGTATCATTGTAAAATAAAATGGCTAATAGGGTTTACACTCTACCAGCCATTTTTTATTTTCAAATAATCATATTGTTATCCATTACTAGTACCTCTAACTCTAACTGTGGCAGCTGCTCCAGGCTGGCCTGATCCTCCTCTCCTAATTGTAACATTGGCACCAGCACCAGCTTCACCCGAAGATACCCCACCTTTGATGTTTTTTAACTCATCAATGTTTAAAGTCACGTTGCTTGACTTAAATATTTCTTTCATATCTAATTTAAAATTAACTGTAGTTTTCATTTTTAATATCTTTGATACAGGCTATCTCTATCCTCTTTAACTGACTCCACCCCTCAACCGAATTGTAGAACCAGTTCCTGGCTGGCCTGAACTCATACCACCACCCTTGATACTTTTTAATTGTTCATTACTCAAAATTGTATCCTTGAATTTAAATGTCTGTATTTTTTTCATATATGTAATTTTTAATCAGTGGTTGTGCAAAATTAAATATGGTTAAATTGTTTCATTGTTATATGGCTGCGCGACGTATTGCGGAACAATAAAGCAATAGCTTATAGATAATTTTTACTTACAACTAATTTAATCACCTTTGGTCTCCTTTCAGTAAGAACTCGTCTCGACTTTTTGAATGTTTGTGAAAATTATTGCTTTTGTTCAGTGATTAAGATATTTTTTTTGAGGCATAGCAGCGCTACGGCGATAAAAAATTCGAAGTCAATGAGTAAAATGAATGATTTGTAGCTCATTATCAAAAGTCGATATGGGTTCTAAGACTAAATACTAGAAGACCTCCCCTAACAAGCTCTTTTATTTCTTAAAAAAAGTCTGAAGTCTATAAACCCAAACTCGTATCCTAAATTGTATGCGTTTTGCAAATCGATGATCTTGCTCTATTGGCACAAGGAGCGTATGAGGCAACCAGGCTTTTATTTTAGCCAATTCTTTTTGAGATATGGGGTTATCGCCTATACGCAAAATCTGCAATTTCTTAAGATTTTTAATCTCAGAAGGTAGGCTAGTAATCTGATTTTTAGAAAGATTTAGCTCTGTGAGATTTGCAAGCTGGCCAATTTCTATTGGTAAATCAGTCATTTGGTTATCAGAAAGGTCTAGCTTATCCAAGTTTGTGAGTTGGCCAATCTCTATAGGCAAATCAACGATGTGATTATCAGCAAGATCCAACTGCCTAAGATTTACAAGCCGACCAATCTCTGCTGGCAATGATGCAATCTTGCCCTTAGACAGCAATAGTGTTCTTAATTGGATAAGTTGGCCAATATCTGCAGGTAAGGATTGTAGATGATGGTCACACATATGTAGCTCTTCCAATGCCATGAGTTGGCCAATGGCAAGAGGTAGCTCAGTCGCTTGTAAACGACTCAAGTTCAAAAGCTTGAGTGTTTCTTGGGCTTGAATATTTTTAAGAGAAACCTCAAGATCAATTGCGGAGTTTTCACTTAAATCTAAATGTTTTAATCGGGTAAGCTGTCTAAACTCGGGAGGCAAATGTGTTATTCCATTGGTACTTAAATTAAGTGTTTCCAGGTTGATTAATGCTCCTATTATGGGCAAACATTCCGATAAAAAATTATACTCCAAATATAGCTGAGTCAAACTCGTAAGCTGCCCAAATGTAGCAGGCAAATCGCTCAGCTCATTATACCCCAAATACAACTTTTGCAAATTAGACAATGCCCCCATTTCTTCTGGTAGTTTTTCAATCAAACAATGCTCAAGCCCTAGATTGGTAACTTTCTCGAGAAGTCCAATTTTGGCAGGTAAATGTATGATAGGAATTTCTTCAAAATCTAGTGTTTCCAGTTGAGGTAGTGTAGCCAGAATCGTCAAAACATCTTCCAGCGTCAATGGGTCTATGCCTCCTATTCCTACTATGGTTAGGTATTTCACATCGGTTTTATCACGGAAACTGGCCAGAATTTCTTCAGAATTGAAATCTATACAAAACTGTCCAGGGCGATGAAGGTCAGTCCAGGTTTTATAAGATGTATTTTGGGGCTTTTTTTTCAATGATCGTTTTGTTTTAAGAGTATATTTAAATTTTCGTTTACAGGAGATTTTAGGATGAATTTTTGGATTAGATGCGTCAGATTTTGAGGGAATAGCAGCGCTACTGCCGATAACCGAGCCTCTGGCGAGCTCTGCCTTCGGCTAACTTTGACAATATATAATCAAAAAAGCCTCGTAAAAGACCTAATCAATGAAGTTTAAAATACTCTAAATAGTAGACAGCCAGAAAAGAGCAACTACCCAAACAACTCCGTAAAAATCTCCTCTACCTTCCCAAAGGCTTTTACCTTGATGGTGTAGTTGTTGATATTGATGCTTTTGAGGGAATATTTAGAAATAAAAATCTCTTTGAACCCTAATTTCTCAGCTTCAGAAATACGGTTCTCTACTTTGTTTACCGCTCTTATTTCGCCTCCTAAACCTACTTCGGCTGCAAAACAAATGTCATGCGATATGCTAATGTCGTTGTAAGAAGAAGCCACCGACACACACACGGCCAAATCTATGGCTGGGTCTTCAATCTTGAGGCCTCCAGTAATATTCAAAAAAACGTCCTGGTTACCCAACATAAAACCACCTCGCTTCTCGAGTACTGCCAATAACATGTTCAGGCGTTTGCCATCAAAACCAGTGCTACTACGCTGGGGGGTTCCATAGTTTGAAGTACTTACCAATGATTGAACCTCAATCAAAAGCGGACGATTGCCTTCTAAGGTAGCACCAATCGAAATACCACTCAAGTCTTCATCTCGTTGAGAAATCAAGATTTCGGAAGGGTTACTTACTTCACGCAAACCATCACCCAACATCTCGTAAATACCTAGTTCTGAGGTAGATCCAAAACGGTTTTTGGTAGCACGCAATATTCTATACACCAAATGACGATCTCCTTCAAACTGTAGCACAGTATCTACCATGTGCTCCAATACTTTTGGCCCCGCAATGCTTCCTTCTTTGTTGATATGGCCAATCAAAAACACTGGCGTTCCACTTTCTTTGGCAAACTTTAGCAGCTCAGTGGTACATTCTCGTACTTGTGATACGGTACCTGCGCTGGAATCCAAAAAACTAGAATGAAGGGTTTGGATAGAATCAATTACAAGAATTTGGGGATTGAAATCTTCAATTTGCTTAAAAATATTTTGAGTAGAGGTTTCTGTCAATATATAACAGTTCTCTAGACTATCTTTCGTGGGTACGTGGGCTTCAGTGATTCGATCGGCCCGCATTTTTATTTGTTGCTCGCTTTCCTCTCCCGATACATATAGTACTCGAAGGCTGGTCAAAGTCAGGGCGATTTGCAACATCAGCGTAGATTTACCAATACCTGGTTCACCCCCGATTAACACCAACGATCCAGGCACAATGCCTCCCCCCAATACTCGGTTCAGTTCTTCATCAGGAGTAATGATGCGTTGTTGGGCACTGAACTGAATTTCCTCTAATTTCCGTGGTTTGTTGGCTACAGTACGAGAAGTTGTACTTACTTTCCAGCTTCCTTTCTTGTTGTTGTCTTCTTTTTGCACGAGTTCTTCTACCATCGTATTCCACGATTCGCAAGAAGGACACTTTCCTAACCATTTGGGAGATTGATAACCACAACTTTGACAGAAATAGGCTTTTTTAATTTTGGACATTGATAAGGTGTTGAATTTTGAATCTACAGTTAACAAAATTTCGTTTTTTTTACCTTAAATCCAATATTTTTGCTCATATTTTTCACAAACACAGCTCAATGACAATCAAAAATTAACAAATCCCAACAAACGAAGGTATTTGTTGGGATTTGGTTCAATTCAATTGTTCTTCTAACTAAAATTTTAAACGTGCAATGAGCTGCAGGGCATCCTTGTTTTCTTTTTTTAATATATCTTCACTCTTTAGGGTAATCACCTGACGAATCATTGTTTCGTTGGGTCTTCCCCAGTTTTTATAAATACAAAGGTATACCTTGGTCTTTTCCTTAAAACGGCTCTCATTATCAGAGTAGTAATCTACTTTTATTTGAGCGATTCCCTTGGGCGCTTTCTTTACAAAATACATTTCTGGGCCAAAGCCTTCAGTCATGTCTTTGCTCAAATGTCCGCCCGTTTTGGTACGTTTGTTTTTGTAGTAGCAAGTCTCTCCTCCTGCCTCTTTCACGTGTAAATCTACATCAGTTTCATCGGTATTCCAGTTAATAGTTACCAACAAGTCGGCCTCTTCAACCATAAAACCTTTTGCAGTGAGCGTTTTTTTGAGGGTACTCAATCTTTGCTCAAGAAAATCTTTGGCGATGATTGAAGTTTTGTTTTTCAGCATCTTGTTAAGCAAACGAATATATTCTACCCTTACTACGTTCTCAATACCCGCATAATCGGAATCCCAGCGAATGTTGAGTACGACTTCATAATAAAGCATGGCCAATTCGTTTCGCCCCATGCCTTGTAATGCCTGCGCAATCAATTGATAAGAAGAAGGCTGGAATGGACGCATATCTATGAGTCGTTTTAATATAAAATAACTCTGGGCAGTTTTGCCCCATTTCATCATCCAGAAACCCACATCCCTTAACAAATTCAATTCTCCTGGATTCTTTTCTACCAAAGAACTCAATAAGCGAATAGCGTCTGCGTTATCACGTTTACTCAGCTTTTCTGCTTCCTTAGTAACCAACTCATAATCAGGTTCTCCACCTTGCAAATTAGCTCTGAGCGAATTGGAATAGCCTCTGGCAAAGTGTTGTTTTCCTTGTAAGCGAGGAAGCGTCACTTGAAAGTAATCTGCGGGGGTTTTATCAATCAAAGCCTTCATATTAGCAGGTAACTTGAACTCAAAGGCATCTTCTTCCCCTTGTAGTTTGCCTAACTTGCTCAAAAAGTGTAAAAACTCACCCTTGGCATCTCCTAGTTGCTTTCCCTTATTGGCTAGTAACTTTTGCAAAAGCTCATTTACTGTATTTTTCTTGATAAACTCCACATCACCACCCTTCTTGATCTTAAAGCGCTGGTAGTCACGCTCACTTTCCAACATCACCAGAGAACAGGTTTGCCCAGGCACTTGATAATATACCGCGTATTGAATCGCTTCTTTTTCAGCTAGATAACCCAGTTCTTCTAATTGAGTGGTACCAATTTGGCCATATACTCTTTTGGCCAACTCAGAGTCGACCTGTTGGTTAAAAGTCATTGACAAATTACGTTTTGCTCCAACCTGAGTCACTAGAATATTTAGGGTTGGAGTTTTCAATTTTTGCTGCCTTCCAGCCAAAATCACCTGCTGACCTGCATACAAGTATTGAGGTTTACCAGCTAAAATAAAGTCAGACGCTCCCGACATATTTACTGAGGCAATACGCCAAGGGGCAAACCTAAAGTTTTTGCTCACTTGCTGTACTTCTTCTTCATTAACAATCGAGAACACAGCTCCTTTGGTGCTTCTGGTTAAGTAATCCAGAATGCGTGGATCGGTGCCCGAAAAACCAGTGCTAAATGCATATAACTCATCCGTAGCTGCCACTTTTTGAGAAAGTTGATACAAGTTATTCTCTCCCCAGGTAACATCTCCATCACTCATTAGAAACAAATATTTAGATTGATTTTTTAACCATTTTGCTTGATTAACTTCCTCGAGCGCTCCACCTAAATCGGTCGCTCCCTCAAGGGATAAACGATTGGCAAACCGTAGAAAACGACGAATGTTGCGCTTGGTATTTTTTACTTGAGATTTTTTCCACCAAAAAGCCTCTACATTGAAACAAAGCACCGAAAAATTCTTAATCACATCTCGGTTATTTTGTAACAGGGCAGTCATCGTTTTGAGCCATACATTAAACTTATCAGGCTGTGAGCTTAGTGATACATCTAACAAAAACACCACGTTTTCCTTCAGGTTTGCTTTAGGAACTTTAGGCAAATTGGCCTTGAAAGAGGTTGCAAAATAGTTGAGTGCAGTATCCTCATTAGATGCCAATAAAATGGGTGCTTTAGGAGTAAAAGTAGCCTTGATTTCCTGCGCTTGAGGGTCATTCCAGCTCCAGCGAGTGGCTTTGCCTAAGGGTTCTGCAAATACTTCTGGTACTACCTTAGCCTGGGTGGCAGGCATATTAGCCACTAATAAATCTACTTTTAAAGGTGCTTTATCCTTTGCATTTCCCAACGCCAGTTGTAACAAGTGCTGATCGTTGGTAGTCAATAAATTGACATCATATCCAATCACAACGTGGTGCATTTTGCCAGGTACCAAAGGGAACACTCTGCAACTGAACACATCGGCTCCTGACCATTCCATCAAAGCTGGGTCAACATTGGCGATTACGGTTTGCGTATAAGCTTTTGCCGCTTTTTGCTTGGGTACTACTCTGGCTTGTTTCACGCTCGACCATTGCTCACGACGCGTCTCCATTACCTTTGCTGGGTCAAACTGCCA
Source organism: marine bacterium AO1-C (assembly GCA_001890965.1). GTDB lineage: Bacteria > Bacteroidota > Bacteroidia > Cytophagales > Microscillaceae > Microscilla. The sequence continues at coordinate 530,497 of MLAY01000001.1, forward strand.
ATTTTGAGATTGCTTATAATTTACTGGCTTTATTTGCTTGTCTTTAGCTTTAGCCTCTAACGTGTACTTGGTTTCGCCAAAGGCAAAAAAGTAAGGACTGGCGCCATTGGGTAAGCGTAATTTGAAGGTTCCTTCCAGGCGACGTTTTTTGTCGTTATAAAAGTAGCAGTCCATCACAACTCGGGCACGAAACCCTTCTACCTTTACGGCCATTTGACGACTTTGTAGAGGCAGCGTTTCTTTGTCTCCAATGGACAGACGCACTCGGTTTGTCTCACCAGAGGAACGCTTCCAGGTTTTGGCTTCTCCCTTCTTTTGTTTTTTTGTACTTACTTGTACACCAGCCACTTTGCCAGTAATGTCTGCGCGTCGAATACGAGCAACACTACCAGTCACTGCACTACTTTGCTTTTGGATAGCATAGGCAGTCACTATTACTTCTTCTAAAGAGTTTTCTTCAGCAAGCTTTATGTTTCCTAAATGAGTAATACCCGCAGGTACTTTGACTTCTTTTTGCTGGAAACCCACAAATGAAATAATCAAAGTAGCCTTAGGTGAAACCTTCAGAGAGAACTTCCCATCAATATCGGTAACAGTGCCATTGGTGGTTCCTTTTTCAATTATGTTTGCTCCTGGTAGAGCCTCTCCGCTTTCTTCGAGCACTTTTCCTATAACTGTTATTCGTTGGGCAAAAACGGAGAAAGATGTAAAAATTAAAATTAAGCAAATGAAATAATGTAATCGAGTTTTCATAGTGAATCGGGTTAATGAGTCTGTTTCAAGTTTTGTTTTAATGTCAGATTTTGGCAAAAGAAATCCTGTTTGATCTATCTGCCAATTTTTTTAGATAAATCATTATGGTGTTGCTCAATGAGCAACTTGTGTATAAGTTATTTTGAAAACACTACTTTTAGGTATGCCTTACGCATACTACGAGATAAGCAATGGAGAGGAAATTTATGTTTTTTTTCAGAAGCTACACACACAAGAGTCTTGGCTTGGCGCTTACCCCTATTACTCCTTCTTTGAATCCTTTGGTTTTTTCGGGGCTTTCTGAGTTTTATGCTTTACTTTCTTAAGCTTATTTTTATCAGTTTTATTTTCCTTTGCTTTTTGGATGTTTTTCAACTCTTGCTCTAGCCCCTCTTTAGAGAAACATTTACACAATATTACAATTTCATATGGAGTATCGTTTTTATGTAGTTTGATGGTACCTAAATTCAAATAACTACCACTATCTTCCACTTTTATTTCTTTGGTTTTAAAACTTATAAAGGAAAAAGTCAAGGTTGATCCTTTAGAAACCTGTAAAGAAAATGCTCCCTTTACGTCAGTAACAGTTTCACGGGCAGTACCCTTTTCAAATATGTGTATATAGACTATTAATGGATCACCTTGTTCATCTACAACCTTACCAGTAACCGTTATTTTTTGGGCAAAAACGGTGAAAGAAGAGAAAATAAAAATTAAGTATATAAAGCAATGTAATGGTGTTTTCATCTAGTATCACGGGTAAATTTTAAGCAAAAGAATACCAATTGATCTGCAAATAGCAAATCAGCATTGACCGATAAAATCGGTTGTTTAGAAAAGCAATGAAGAGGAAATCCAGAAATCTTTCAGAAGCTACAAACACAAGAGTCTTGGTTTGGTGTTTACCCCTATTCCCCATCAGGATACATAAACCAACAATGTGTTATTTTGTCACCACTTACCCGATAAATCGCTACTGCCTCAAACGTGGGTTTGTCAGCCATTCCAGTAATGCTTTCATGGTCAATGATTTGATTGTCCAGCACTATACGATTCCGAAGTTCACAATGGAGATTAGGGCTTTTGGCAAAAATGGTTTGATATATTTCTTCCAATCGCTTTTTCCCCTCGAGTTGTGCCTCATTTTCAGGAAAATTATACATCAAAACGTCCTCAGCATAACAGTTTGCAAATGCCTCAAGATTGCCTTGATTGTAAGCATCCAATTGTTGTTGAACCACTTTTTCGGCAAGTGTGTATTGTTTTTCCATGAAAGTTAATGGGTTAAAATTTACGTTTTTCAGTGTTATTAGCCACAAATCCAGCTTGATATTGCAAGATGCTTAAAAACTGTATATTTGGAAAACTTTGATTTTGATACAATGAAAACGATTTTAATCACAGGTGCTACCGATGGACTTGGCAAGGCGCTGGCTTTTGAATTGGCATCCAGAAATTATGCGTTGATCTTACATGGAAGAAGTCCCGAAAAAGGCGAGAAATTGCTAAGTGAGCTATTGACAAAGATGCCCAATGCAGAATTAATTTACTATAATGCAGATTTTGAATCCATTGATCAAATCAAGCACTTAGCCTCTCAGGTTATGAAAAACCATCAGGAATTGCATGGGCTTATCAACAATGCTGGGCTGGGGTTTGAACCAAAGAGAACAGAAAGTGTGGATGGTTATGAAAAGGTGTTTCAAGTAAATTATCTTAGTACCTATATATTGAGTCAAGTACTACGCCCTTTGTTAGAAAAAACTACGCGTGCTCATATCATCAATGTGTCTTCGGGTTTGCACCAAGCCATCGATTTTGCCGATCCACAAATTACCTTGGAATGGAGTGCAATGCGCGCCTATTCGCAATCAAAGCTTGCTCAGGTGACCTATACCCTGGCTATGGCCAAAATACTCGATCCTATACTCGTAAGAATAAATGCCTTGCACCCTGCTACGGCAATGCCTACAAAAATTGTAATGAATCATTTCGAACCACAAAGTGATCTTAAAGATGGGGTTAATTCTATCGTACATTTGGTAGAAAGTAATGATCAGGCGATTCATGGGAAATTTTTTGCCGAGACGACTGAGGCCAGGCCTAATGCGCAGGCTGAAGACGAAAAAGCACAGCAACAACTGATGGAATTATCACGGCAGCTTACAGGGGTATAACTATTTGGCTGTTATGTCACCTACAAATAAAAAAGCTCAACACAACTATAACATTGTGATGAGCTCTCTTAATGATTTTAAGAACTAATGAATAATGTGTCCTTGATCTCTTAATTTTCTTTTACTTAGCCAACTATTAGGATTCTGAGAATTACCAAGGAAACTTATTCAAAATTGCTCTTAATTATATCTTAAGAATTCATAGCCGTAATTTAGTTTTGGGTGGTTCTACCCCAAGTAGTGCGGCCCTGAGTGGTTCTACCCTGAGTAGTTCGTCCTTGGGTAGTGCGGCCCTGAGTAGTTCGCCCTTCTTTAAATGCAACAGTTTCAGAAAGATTGATAGCTTTATTCCAGTTTGATGAAATTTGAAATTTATTTGACGCTGTCATAATAAAATTGATTTTATAAAGTTTGAATTTATTTTGTACAAAAGTATAAAAATAAATTAATATTTCCAGTAGAACAGTTTGAACAAGCGCATCGATGTATTAAAATCCTAAAAAAAGAAAAATCTTCGTTTATCAATGATCAACCAGCTTTTCGGAACCTGTGTGTAAACCCTGCTAAAAATTTGTCAATTCCTGTTAATTCTTTCTTAATGCCGCTCAACTTATAAGAAGCTTAAGTAATATCTCGTTGGTTCCCCATTATTTTGCTTATTTTTAAAGTCTCAATAAAAATACAATTCCAAAAAAATAATTCCATGAATAGAATATCTAAGCAATTATCAAAGAGTATTGTACTGATGCTCATTGTTTGCTTGTGGACTGGCCAACAGGAGGCCAATGCTTTCTTTTTTCAGAAGGACTCCACCAAAGCAAAAGCCAAGAAAAAACCTAAAAAAAAGAAACCCAAGAAAAAGTTACCACTTCCGCTGAAGGCAGCCCGTACGGTGAAATTTACCGCCAAACAAGGTACCTGGATTTCGGTAGATGTACATCCTAATGGCAAAGAAATCATTTTTGACATGCTCGGAAACATTTATACGATTCCGATGAGTGGTGGTAAAGCAACCCAAATAACCAAAGGCATGGCTTACGATGTACACCCTCGCTATAGCCCTGACGGTAACAAAATCGTTTTTATCTCAGATAAAAGTGGTTCTGACAATATTTGGGTGATTGACCGCAAAGGAAAAGATACCATTCAGGTAACTAAAGACCGTAATCAAAACTATTTTTCAGCAGCCTGGACTCCTGACAGCGAATATATTATTGGTACGCGTGGTCGTAGAGCCATCAAACCTCATATGTATCACTGGACAGGTGGACGCGGTATTCAGTTGGTGAAAAATCCTCGCGCCCTTAAAACTACTGACCCATTTGTAGGGCCTAAAGGACGTTATGTGTACTTCTCTGCCCGAAGAGGAAGTTGGAACTACAACGCCCAGTTGCCCCAGTATAATGTGAGCGTGTATGATCGCGAAACAGGTAAAGCCAGAAATGTAGCTTCACGTTATGGATCTGCGTTTACTCCTACTGTATCGCCTGATAACAAGTGGTTGGTATATGGTACTCGCTATGAAAACGAAACTGGGTTGATCATTCGTGATATGAAAACTGGTGATGAGCGTTGGTTGGCCTATCCGGTACAAAGAGATGAGCAAGAATCTATTGCCCCATTGGGTGTATTACCTGGAATGTCGTTTACCCCAGACAGTAAATTTTTAGTAGCCTCTTATGGTGGTAAAATCTATAAAATTCCAGTAGCAGGTGGCAACGCTATAGAGATTCCATTTGAGGTAGATGTAAAGCTACAGTTAGGGCCAAGATTAGAGTTTAAATACCCCATTAAAGACGACAAAAAGGTATTGGCTACCCAAATACGTGATGCAGTACCCTCACCAGATGGTAAAAAATTAGCCTTTACCGTATTGAATCGTTTATACGTGATGAACTTTCCAAATGGTAAACCTAAGCGATTGACCAAAGCCAACGTAACAGAAGCACATCCTGCCTGGTCGCCCGATGGAAAGTCTATCGTATATACTACCTGGAGCCAAAAAGACGGTGGTTATTTGTATAAAATAAGTGCCAGTGGCGGCAAACCTGTAAAGCTTACCCAAGAATCGGGAGTTTATATGAACCCTGCCTGGTCTTACAAGCAAAATCGTATTGCTTTTATACGAGGTAGCGCCGATCGTTTGAAGAAAAACTCTGGACCTTTTGGGGCGTTTGGAGCAGCAGAAGATATTTGCTGGATTTCGGCCAATGGTGGTAAAGTAAATCTGGTAGACAAAGCTTATGGACGTGACAACCCTCACTTTACCAAAAAACACGACCGTATTTTCTTAAACCAAGGACGTAAAGGTTTGATCTCATTGCGTTGGGATGGTAGCGACGAAAAGCAGCACGTAATCATTACTGGTATTACTACTTTTGGTTCATTTATGGACTGGAAAGCCAACCATGATACCCATGGTGCTTATTGTTTATTGCCCGAGACTGCTCCAGACGCTATGGAACGCCAGCTTCCTTCATCGGCTTCTACCATTACAATGGCTCCCGAAGGCAACAAGGCTTTAGCACTTATCAATAACGATATTTATGTGGTTGATGTGCCTAAGGCAGGGGTAGTACCAAGAATTTCGGTGGCTCGTCCACAATCTTCGTCTTTCCCTTCTCGCAAGTTGACTGAGCTAGGCGGTGAATTTCCAGCCTGGACAGCAGATGGCAAAAAAGTACACTGGTCGTTGGGTAGTGCTCATTTTGTGTATGACTTAGACAAAGCCAAAGCTTTTGATGATAGCGTGAAAATTGCCAGACGTGAGGCTAAAAAGAAGAAAGCCCAAAAGAAAGACGGCAAAAAAGACGATAAAAAAGACGATAAGAAAAAGGACGCTAAAAAGAAAAAGAGCAAAAAGAAGAAAAAATTTGAGGCCAAGGAATATGATATCAAGGTATATTATGACAAAGATATTCCTAAAGGTAAGGTCTTGTTGAAAGGCGCTCGCATCATTACCATGAAAGGTAAAGAAGTGATTGAAAATGGCGATATCTTGGTGGAAAATAACCGGATCAAAGCAGTTGGCCCTTCTGGAACTTTATCGGCAGGTAATGCCAAAGTAATAGATGTTTCGGGTAAAACAATTGTTCCTGGTTTTGTAGATACGCATGCTCATATGTGGCCTACCTGGGGCTTACACAAAGACCAAGCCTGGGTATACACTGCGAATTTGGCTTATGGAGTAACTGCAACCCGTGACCCTCAAACCGCTACTACTGATGTATTGACTTATTCCGATATGGTAGAAGCAGGCGAAATGATGGGGCCACGTGTTTATTCTACTGGCCCTGGTGTAGGTTTCTGGGCTTATAATATCAAGAGTTTGGCCCATGCCAAAAAGGTGTTGAAGCAGTACAGCAAATACTATAACACCAAAACTATCAAGATGTACTTGACTGGTAACCGTCAGCAACGTCAGTGGATTATTATGGCAGCTAAGGAGCAAAAGTTAATGCCTACTACTGAGGGTGGCCTTGATTTTAAACTCAACATGACGCAACTGATAGATGGATATCCTGGTCATGAGCACTCTTTGCCTATTTATCCTATCTATAAGGATGTGACCAAAACCATTGCTGAATCCAAAATGACGGTAACTCCTACCCTTTTGGTGGCTTATGGTGGTCCTTGGGCAGAGAACTATTTCTATGCTACCGAGAAGCCTTACAAAGACAAAAAGCTTCAAAACTTTACTCCTTATGATGAGCTGGCAGGGAAATCTCGTCGTCGTAGATTCTGGTCTATGGAAGAAGAGCACGTTTTCCCAAAACACGCAGAGTTTATCAAAGATTTAGTAAAAGAGGGTGGTTTGTCTGGAGTAGGAAGCCACGGACAGTTGCAAGGCTTGGGTTATCACTGGGAGCTTTGGGCTATGCAAGCAGGTGGCATGAACAATCATGACGCTTTGAGAGTAGCCACTATTTTGGGAGCGACTGCTATTGGTTTGGACAAAGATTTGGGGTCTATCGAAAAAGGTAAATTGGCTGATTTGGTAATCATGGACAAAAATCCATTGAACAACATCCGCAATACCAACACTATTAAAATGGTGATGAAAAACGGTAGATTATATGATGGCAACACCCTTGATGAGGTATTTCCAAACAAGCGCAAAGCGCGTAGTTTAGGCTTTATCAAGCAGGTTCCTCAAAATGTTCCCGGTCTTAAGAAGAAGTAAGACACAGAAATAAATCAATATTAGAGCACTCATTGCATTTATCTAATATTTTCACTTTATTAAGTAAGGCGTAGTCATTGTAATGGCTACGCCTTTTTATTTCATCTTGAAAAAGGTGTAGTTACAAGCAATAAATCCATATTTTGTTTAACTTTTATCAAAACAGTCCATTTTTTATTTTAGGATTATTCTTATTTGCAGAATTTCGCTACAGCAGTAAAAAAACAAAGATTTACTTTATATTGTACAATTATTCGATTTTTACTCAAAAATATTCAATAAAGAATAATCTAATACTTTGATTTTATAGCAAAAAACGACTCTTTGATTGTGAAATTTTAAGTCAACAACACTCAATACACAGTCACTCGTATGAAAACACCTAATACAATTCCTGCACCTGAGATTTTTCCAGCAGAGCAAGACATTCCTACCAAATATCAAATCCACGAGTTTATTGAGCAACGCGAGTACCTGGTCAATGGGGAACTTCGTCAATGGGAAGGCCCTATGAATCAAGTGCTTTCTCCAGTTTGCATAAAAACTAATGAGGGTTTTCAACAAAAAGTTATCGGTAGTAGTCCACTGCTTACCTCGAAGGAATCGCTGGAAGCTTTGGAGGCAGCTAAAGAAGCTTACGACAATGGGCAAGGGTTTTGGCCTACTCTGAAAGTAAAGGAGCGCATCCAATACATGGAGATTTTTGTGGACGAAATGCTCAAGCAAAGAGATGAGGTGATTAAGTTATTGATGTGGGAAATTGGCAAAACCCTAGCAGATTCTGCTAAAGAGTTTGATCGTACCGTTACCTACATCAAAGACACCATTCATGCACTAAAAGAGCTAGACCGTCGTTCTTCTAAGTTTGAAATAGAGAGCGGAGTCATAGCCCAAATTCGCCGTGTACCTCTGGGAGTAACCCTTTGTATGGGCCCTTACAATTATCCCTTGAACGAGACTTTTACTACCTTGATTCCTGCCTTGATTATGGGAAATACGGTAGTATTTAAGCCCGCCAAATATGGGGTATTGTTGATTAGACCTTTGTTGGAAGCTTTCAAAAACAGTTTCCCTAAGGGAGTAATCAATATTATTTATGGAAGAGGCCGTGCCACTGTTGGAGCCTTGATGGAAACTGGCAAGCTTGACGCTTTTGCCTTTATTGGCACCAACAAAGGAGCCAATGACCTGAAAAAAATGCACCCTAAACCTCACAAACTACGCTCTGTATTGGGGCTGGATGCCAAGAATCCAGGCATTGTATTGCCAGATGCCAATATGGAAAATGCCGTAGCCGAATGTGTCATGGGTAGCCTTTCTTACAACGGACAACGCTGTACTGCCCTTAAAATCTTGTTTGTACACCGATCTATTGTAGATGAGTTTTTGGAAAAATTTACCGAAGCCATCAATCAATTGAAACCAGGAATGCCTTGGGGTGAAGGGGTAAAACTTACGCCATTGCCTGAGCCTGGTAAAACAGACTACTTAAATGATCTTGTAAAAGATGCTGAAGCACACGGTGCTAAAGTAGTAAATGCCGATGATGGTGGAGGAGAAATTCACGAGACATACTTCCACCCTGCGGTACTTTATCCAGTAACTGCTGATATGAAGGTTTATCGCGAAGAACAATTTGGCCCAGTGGTTCCAGTAGTAGCTTATGACGATGTAGAGGAAGTAATTGAGTATGTGGTAAGCTCTAATTTTGGACAGCAAGCCAGTATTTTTGGACGTGATTCGAAGAAGATTGCCGCTTTGGTGGATGAGTTATACCACCAGGTAAGTAGAATCAATATTAACGCCCAATGTCAGCGTGGGCCAGATGTATTTCCATTTAATGGTCGCAAAGACTCTGCAGAAGGTACGCTTTCGGTATCGGATGCTTTGCGGGTATTCTCTATCCGTACCATTGTGGCCACCAAAGACAAAGAAAGCAACAAAGAAATTATTCGTAGCATCGTACGTGATGGCGATTCCAGCTTTTTACGTACTGATTATATTCTTTAATTTTTCAATACGCACCAAATCTAAATTCAAATATCGAAACACTGGGGAATTCTTTCTTCAGTGTTTTTTGTATTTTGAGAGGGTAAGTTACAATATGATATTTCATGAAAACCACCCTACAAACTCCACTCAAAAATTTGATTCTTGATTTAACGATACAGAAAAAAAAGCTCATGGTTTATCTTGAGGTAACCAAAACTCATCGTGGGGTAAGTCTTGGCATATACCAAGCCAATGGCTTATTTGAACAAGTCTATCCAGATAATGCCTTGAATAAGTCACTCACCCAATACCTTGAACATCATTTTGAGTTACCTTGGGAGATTGTCAGATATCATACTGCAGTAGGCCAATTTATGATAGATGAAACAGGCGAAGTATGCCTTAAAATGACTTCGGTTAATCAGGATAGTGCGGTACAGTTACCTATCGAGAAACACACACAAAAGATCGTTTTTCCTGAACTACAAGCTTACATCACCTCTTATAGTCATCAGTTTAAAGTAATGATGGAAGGCTTTTTAGGGATAGAAAACGCCCCAAGTATTCGTACCTGGGCCAAACCTCATAAAAACTCTAAGGAGCAAAAGTTACCTCCTGAGGTACACAAAGCCTGCGAAAATATTATACAACCAATACTACAGGCTTGTGCACAAAAAGAATTATTAAAAGGTATTAGGCCAGTAATTCAAGTAAATGTTTTTGCAGAAATAAATGCTACAGGCACTCTTATGCTTAACATTGAGAAGACAATTGCCACAGTATATGATCACCCTTCCGTTTGCTTATACTAATTTGGAATACACTTATTCTTTTTTTGAATATGCATTTAACTAAATCCAAAATTGACTATATAGCACTCTTACAGTTACAATAGATCATAACTATATCCCATGAACAACCCAAATAATATCGCACTTGAGGATTTTGGGTGGCAAGTACTTCGAACGCCTTTGTATCCAGCCACTTTAGGGAATCAAGAACATTTTCTCAAAATATTGAAAACTGACCTATTTCAACAAGCCATTTATCTTTCCTCCACAAGTTTGTATCATTCGCTCAAGAAACTACTGGAAGATAAACTTTCTGAAAAGGAGAAAAAACGCACAACTCAATCTTTGTTTTCTTATTTTTTGAGGGCATCCTATCGTTGTACACCTTTTGGCCTCATGGCAGGATTGGCATTAGGAAACATTACCGAGCAAACTAAAATAATGCTTGAAGGCATCAAGCGCCATAATAGAATAGATGCCGAAGTTTTGTATTTATTACGTAACTCACAGTTGGCTTCCCCAGATAAACTTTATCATCCCAATCCCACTTTGTATAAATATGATCAAAACACCCAACGTTATTTTTATCGTAGCATTGACCATAATTTAAATCAGCAATACAACTATCAGTTCCAGTATTCTTCAGTAGAAGTCAACCAATACTTAGATTTATTATTTAGCAATCCTGCGGCTCGTCCCAAAGAAGCGTATATCCAACAATTGGTTGAAGAAGATATAGATTATGAAAGCGCCTTAGAATTTATTCAGGACTTGATTGATGTTCAATTACTCCAGGATAGCTTTCAAATATCACCTGTAGGAAAGGAACTGCAAGAAAGGCTATGCTCAGGTTCAACAACTGGACAAATATTATTAGATAAGGTTAGGCAGGCTACTAGTGTATCAGATTACCAAATAATTGAAAAAGAGGTTCAGAATACTGATCCATCTCTTGATATTGACAAGCATGTCCGTAATCTGTTTCATGTAGACACTGAAAGAAAAACCCAGTACAATTCTCTGGATAGGGCACAAGTTGGTAAAATAACACAAGTGATCAAGACCTTATACCAAGTCATTCCTGCCAAGTTTGGCTCATCACTCACACAGTTTTGCCATGAGTTTAACCAGCGATATGAAAACCAACAAGTATCTTTAATGGAAGTTATTGATCCTGAAAACGGCATTTTATACCCCAGTGGAATGGCGTTAAAACAGCCCTATATTTTCAATAATTTAGGCTTTCCTCAAGAAGTATCCAATCCCCGAATAACACTGGATAAATGGCAAAACTTCTTGTTTAAAATTTATTCACAATCAGTTTTAGGAAAAAAAATAATAAAGTTGTCAAGTAAAGAATTGTTGGATGAATTTGGCAATGTCAATAGCGAGCATCATCAATACCCTGAAACCATTGGGGCGTTGGTATCCATACTGGGGCAAAACAAAATGCAATTGAAAGGCTCATATGCTGGTGCAGGAACTTACCTTGGTCGTTTTGCTTTAATGAATCCTGAATTAGAACAAGCTGTACAACAAGTTACAGATTATGAACAAAGCACTAACCCTGAGGTGATATATGCCGAAATTGTACATGCACCTACTCACCCAAAAACTTATAACATATTAAATAGGCCTGCTAACATTAGACATTATAAATTGGTATTGTTTGCAAACCCTACAATCTATCCTTCCGAGGAAGTAATTTTGCCCAAAGATTTATTAGTAAGTGTTACCAACAACGAAATAGTACTTCATCACGCCCCCTCTGGCAAAAGAATACTACCATTCCTTACTACTGCCCATAATCAGCGCGGAAGTAATTTCCCTGCTTATAACTTTCTGAGTGACCTTACTTATCAGCACACTTATTTAAGTAATTGGCGTTGGGGGGCATTAACTCAATGTGTATTTTTGCCAAGGGTAGAAATAGATGATGTAGTAGTAGCACCCGCTATCTGGAAGATCAAGCAAATAAAAGATCTTGACACCTTCAATATCCCTGAAAAATTTTGGCTAACAATGGGGGATCGTAAATTGATGATTGACCAGAACTGTGAATTATCCCAAAACATATTACAAGACAAGCTCAGTAAAGGAAAACAGGAAATAATCGTTGAGGAATATTTATTCGAGGATTATGTAATAAAGGATAAACAAGCACAAGGATATACCAATGAAGTAGTGATTCCACTTAAGGTAACTAATCCAAGAAAATTAAAACTTGATTTTAAATATCAACTACCTCTCAAGCATTTTTTAGGTGATTCTTGGGTGTACTTTAAAATCTACTGTGGAACCTCTACGGCAAATGCATTACTTAAAAATCAAATTCCTCAAATTATTCAGTACCTGGGAGCAAATGTCGAGAAATGGTTTTTTATCAGATATAAAGATAGCCAAGGTGATCATTTGAGGATCCGCATTAAGCTACACCAGTTTACTCCGACAGTGTTTATCAGTATAAAAAAGCCTCTTGAATATCATTTGCAGAAAGGCCTTATCAGGATCAGTTTTGACACCTATGAACCCGAAGTACAACGTTATGGAGGCCTCGAATCATTAGATTTGTGTGAATCAATATTTTTTGAAGATAGCAACACTATTCTCAAGGCCTTGACTTTTCTTGAACAAGACAAAGACCAAGAAGAAGAGATGTATCTTATCTCTCTGGCAATGAAAAATATAGATTATTTACTAAAAGACTTTGGGCTAAATCTTAAACAGCGTTTGAACTTTGCCACTCAAGGTGCTCAGGCACTTGCTAACGAATTGAACACAGATAATGCATTCAAGAAAAGGTTGGGCAAAACATACCGTAATTACCAGAAGAACTTTACAGCTATAGGGAGTGATTATGACAAGATATTTAAAGTAAGGTCAGCAAATTTGCAACTACTTATTCAACAAATAAAAAAATTGGCCAGACAAGCACAAAATGAAAAAGAATTAACAACGCTTTTTTACAGCCTTACTCATATGAGTCTCAACCGTTTGTTCAATCAACTACCCAGACAACAAGAGTATATCACCTGGGATTTTTTGGTGCAATATTATAAAACAGAAATGTACCGAAGTAACAATTAGACAATGAAAAAGAACTACCCATCCAGTCATTGTATTTTGTGTACTTTATGACCAAATGGGTAGTTTTTTCTTCTAATAATTAGTTGTTTGCCTCACTTTAGATAAGACAGAGATAGACGTTTTATAGAGTAAAGACAGGTCTTTAAAAACGTCGGGATTTTTATCCCAATTCATCTTGCTCATCATCAGTAGGAGGACATTGGGTAGGAGGAATAGATAATACATCCATGCTCGGAGTGATATTATTACCACCTTTTATATCTTGCATTTGATAATCATCTAGAGCACCTAGTTTTTTTACTTTCAACTTATTGATTTTCTTTTTCATCTTCATGTAATTCGTGTTTAAAAAATCTGATATTGTTACTCAATAATGCTGGACTTTGTTCAGGTTTCTGATAACATTATAATGATTTGGTATTGTTATCCCCTTCTTTCTTTTTATGTTCTTTGATGCTGTCAACACAATTTGTAATAGGAATAGATATAACCTCAATACCAGGTGTAGGATCACCAGTACCACCTTTTACAACTTGCATTTGGTGATCATCTAATGTGCCTAGTTTTTTTACTTTCAACTTATTGATTTTCTTTTTCATGGTAGTTCAAATTTGTAAGATTTTTTTAAGACATAGCAGCGTTATGGTGATAACCGCGTCTACAGCTTTGCCGTGACAAGCGCTGCTTTAGCTAAAAAATCTCAAAATCAGTGGTTAAAACTTGTCCTGTTAAGGATCTCGTTTGTAATGTATTACTAAAAGGCGAGATGAGTTTTATTACTAAACTCATGCTAAACAATAATAGCATTATTAATGCTTTTGATCATTACTACCTTCTTTGTATTTATCCTCCTTGCGACAACCCGTAGGAGGAACAGATAATACATCCATAGTTGGAGTGATATTATTTCCACCTCTTACATCTTGCATTTGGTAATCATCTAATGTACCTAGTTTTTTTACTTTTAATTTTTTGATTTGCTTTTTCATGGTAGTTCAATTTGTAAGATTTTTTTAAGACATAGCAGCGCTATGGTGATGACCGCGTCTACAGCTTTGCCGTGACAAGCGCTGCTTTAGCTAAAAAATCTCGAAATCAATGGGTAAAATGAGTGATTTGTAATGTATTACTAAACAATAATAGCATTATTAGTGCTTTTGATTATTGCCCCCTTCTTTGTATTTATCCTCTTTAAGACAGTCCGTAGGGGGAATACCTGTTGTCTCCATTCCAGGAGTAGCATTTCCACCTCTTACATCTTGCATTTGATAATCATCTAATGTGCCTAGCTTTCTTATTTTCAATTTTTTGATTTGCTTTTTCATGGTAGTTCAATTTGTGTTAAAAAAGATTGAATCATTACTTGTTGCACTCTACTCGAGCTATTGTTAGTTCCGAACCTGAAAAGTAGGCTAAATTTTCAGCAATATTATGAGGAGGCTATCCTATACCAGACTTAGCCTTTTTATCGTTATCTTTGATATTACAAACTGTGGGAGGAATACCTGTTACCTCCATTCCAGGAGTAATATTTCCACCTCTTACATCTTGCATTTGATAATCATCTAATGTACCTAGTTTCCTTACTTTCAACTTATTGATTTTCTTTTTCATACTTATTTTTTAAATATTGGTTTGATTCTATTTTATGCCTTAATATTGAGTCACTCTAAATGAATAAAATGCTCTTTAAGGAAATTATAAAACTTTATAACCGTAAAGTTCTGTAAGAAAACATATATTTTATTTCCAAAAAGTGGCCAAATAAAATTTGGCATTATAAAATTTACGCACAGCGAAATATTCGCAGCAATTGGTCGTCTTATTAAGCATAAAAGTATCATTGAGTAGATATTTTCCGCGCTTGAAATTTTAAATTTCTTTTTAGAGTTTAAGGTTCTCACAATATTCTGTAAAATATCTACTGGCGTACACATTTAGATTAACAAACAAATAGGGGTAAAATACGTTTTATGAACTCCATTTACCCCTAACCCAATGCATTTATTTTTTAACTTTTAGTTTTTACATTTTCCTGAGTTATGTTAGGTAAATATCATTTCAAATTTTGCGTAGCTAACCTTATCAAACTTTTGGCTATTTTTTTATCTATAGAAACTACATATAGTCAAACAAGCTCTTTTTTCACAAAAGCCTATAATTCTAATGAAACCAATGCTTCTCAGACCAATCTCTGTGCTGCCCAGTCATTTAATGGTGACTTATTATTTGCCAACATAAGAGGACTATTAACTTTTAATGGTAAATCCTGGAAGTTGAATCAGGCAAAAGACCTTGAAAACAACCTAATAAAGTTTTCCTTTGTGTATCCCGTCTCTAATGAAAAAATCTATGCTGGAAGTACAAATGATATTGGCTATTGGCAAGCGCAAAATGAGGGTTACAAGTTTGTTTCACTTCTAAAGAAACAAGAAAGAAAAAAAGAGTTTAATATCATTACGCAAATTATCGAGTTCAAGGGCTTGGTGTTTTTCATGTCATTTCAGAAAATATTTGTGACTAATGGTAAAAAACTACTCAAAATAATCGAGACAGAAAAAAACAATCAATTTGCCTATCTATACATCATCCAAAACAAATTGTATGTGAGCAAGTTTGGATCAATCGAGTTATGGAATGAGGATAAACAAGATTTTATTTCTACAATCACCCATCAATTTGGTGAAATTAACAGTGGAAGGGGTGCAGTCAGTATATTACTACATCATTACAACAATCAACTATTTAGTTTATTTTTCAAACAAGGGCTTTGGGCAAAATCAGACACTGGTCAATTTAATAAAGTGCCATTTCCAGAAAATGTTGAAACTGTTTTTAAAGAAGGGGTTCGCAGAGCTCAAATGTATGACCCTCATACTATTTTATTTTCGACTCCAACCAAAATGTACCTATTCAATATTGCTACAAAAAAACTAACCAAAGTTTTTCAAAGCAGTAGCTTAATTTTCAACTTTTATGTTGACAAAAACAAAAATATCTGGCTTACAAATAATGAAAATATTATACATATAGAGGTTTCTTTAGCGTTCAAGTACTACCTCAAAGGGATGGATGTAAGATGGGCTATCTCAAACAAGGATGGGGTCTTTTTGGGAGGTGTAGGCAAGAAAGAACATTTATATTGGCTAAAGCCTACTCAGGAGTTAGTACCACTTGGTTTTAACAAACCCGTAAATGTTTTATGCACTTTAGGACAGGATAAGTTATTGGTGGGTACCACAAGTGAGATATTTTTGGTGGATTATCTCAACAACAACAAGATAACCAAAGTGTATACTACAAGTGGCTTGTACAGAGTGAACGCTGATTTTCAAAACTTTATTTACATATCGTTTCGTGGCAAAACCAAGATCATGAAACTCATCAATAATCAATTAAGAGAAGTTGGAGAAATTGAATATAACAACGATAATACTGCACTCAGCATATTAAGAAAAAAAGATGAGTTATGGCTTGGGTTCAACGAATCTGGTGTAATACGCTACGAGCTAAAAAAACAAAAACCTATTAAATTTGAGTATAAAGAAAGGTATAGTACCAGCAATGGAGACTTTAAAGGTACCGATACTGAATCTAACATTATTTTAAACGAAGGTAAAATCATTGTATACAATCGTTCTGGTGTTTATGAATTTAATGATCAAACAAGAAAGTTTACCAAAATAGATATTTACGGAATTAGTCCCACTAAGAAAGGATATACTTATTTGTTGGCATTTGGTAAGGATAAATTTTACGCAACTGGTCGTAGTAATCGCTTGACCTCATTTGGAGTAGCACAAAAAAAGGAAGAAAGGTACGAATGGAACTCAACCCCTTTTCTAAGACTACCTTCTCTTGAAATGAGAGGCCTGATGTCACATCATGATAAGCTATATGCAGCCACTTCTAAAGGCTTGTTCATTTTTGACCCTCAAAAAATAAAAGATTATAGCTTTCATTTTCCTGCTCGAATAAATGCTGCAGTGGATACGAACCAAATTACTCAGGATACCACTATTGCCTATAATGCCAGGCAACTCACTTTTAACTATTCCATCCCGTTTTTTGAAGCTCCAGAAAAACTACAATATTCTTATAAACTACTCGGGTTTAATAACGAATGGTCGGCCTGGAGCACTGAAACAAAAAAAGAATATACCAACTTGCGAGAAGGGCAGTATACTTTTCTCGTAAGAGCAAAAAATGTATATGATGTAGTAAGCAAAGAGAGTAGTTTCCAGTTTACCGTATCCCCTCCCTGGTACCGTACTGGTTGGGCTTATGCTGGATATGTACTTACTGGACTGCTTTTTTTATGGGGGGCTATTAGAATCAATAGTTATCGTTTGCGAAAACAAAAGCAACGTTTAGAGGCTGAAGTAGCTCGCCAAACCCACGAAATCCTCGAACAAAAAGAAGAAATTAGCCAACAAGCTGAGGAATTAAAAACCAGCAACGAAAAACTAGCCGAATTGAGCAGCTTCCGGGAATCGTTGTCTCATATGCTGGTACACGATGCCAAACAACCCCTTACTCCTCTTATCAACTTTGAGCATATTCAAGTACGGAGGGCAGCCAAACAAGTGTTGAGCATGCTTGAGAACATTCTTGAAGTACAAAAATTTGAAAGCAACGAGGTAGTCATTACTCCTGAAGCTGTTGTTATGGGGGATTTGATAGATTCTGTAATTAATCAAATAAAAGATTTAGCGGATGAAAAGCTCATCAATATAAAAAATAGAATACCACTGCAAGCAGTCATTCGAGCTGATGCAAGTTATATTTCACGAGTTTTTACCAACTTACTGGGCAATGCTATTAAGTATATTCCAGCCAACTCTACAGTTCAGCTAGAGGCTGAAGAAATGCCACAAGACAAGCAACTCAAGATTTGGATTAAGGATAATGGCTTAGGTATTCCAGATGCACACAAAACTTCCATTTTTGAGAAATTTGGCCGTATCGACAAAAAAGATCAACGTTCTACTGGATTGGGACTGGCCTTTTGTAAGTTGGCAGTGGAAGCACATGAAGGGGAAATCGGAGTATTAACTATTTCAGAAACTCAAGCTTTGGGACAATCGGGTGCCTGGTTTTATTTTACGTTGCCTCTAATCTCCAACGAGGCACAAGCAACCCAAAATGGCCAAACAGAGGTTACTAATCAGCAAAACCTTGTCAATCAAGAGTTTACCGAGCAAGATCGAGTACTCATAAAAAGCTATATTCCTCAGTTGAGTGAAATTGATTTTTATGATGCGGGTAAAATCATGATCTTGTTGCAAAATCGAGATTGGGTTGGTAGTTCAGCCCTGGAAGCCTGGATCGAACGCATTCCTTTTACAGACGACGAAACCCATTATCAACAAATGCTCAAGGTATTTGAGTAATATTTTAATCATTACACTATGGCATACTATATCAATCGGGTCAGGTTTGAGGATATTCAAATCGTCATGAGTATTTACCAACGTCAGGAACGCTCTAAAGAAGAGGTTTTGAGCTTTTTCTCGCAACCAACCAACCGTACTATTGTAGCACAAGACTATGAAAAGGTCGCACCTATCGAGGTAGCAGATGCCATTAAACTTCAAAACACCGAGCAAAGAATGGTAGCTTTGCGAAGTTTTGAACCAGAAACAATTGTAGAGGCTCTAGATGCTACTTTGTTGAATAGCCAGACCGTTGAAAAGACCCAGGTTCGCTGGGACGAGCAGCTAAAGCCTTATAAACACACCTACAAAGACACTTATGAACTCTACAAGATTTTAGGTAGTTCATTGGGAGTTGTTAATTCCTGGACTACCGTTCCCAATATTTATATCGTAAAATGCGAATGTCCCAGTACTCAGCGACTTTATTATCTATATGTTCCTGAAGAGGTTGCCGTGAACAAGGATGCAATTGAAGCTGTTGCCTGGACTATGCGTTTCAACGATCAGCCACTCACTAAACAACAATATTTGAACTTGATGTATACTGAAACTTAGTATTATTGCAAACCTATTTGCTCTCCAAAAAATGCTGATTTTATACAAGAATTGAATTTGATGCTTTGATAAATTTGCTACATGAACAATGAAATTTATATTATTGGATCGGGAGCAATAGGAAAAGCATTGGCTGTTTTTTTAGCACAGGAGGGTAGGCCAGTTAAGCTTGTAAGAGGAAGTGTAGATAACATTCCTGAGGCAATACACAATATCACCGTTATAGGAAAACACGATACATTTCAACAAAAAATCCCTGTTACTACATTTAGTAATTTATCGATCATCAATGGAATTGTTTTGATTGCTACCAAAACATTTGCGAACGATGAAATTGCCAAAAAACTAAGGAAAATTAAAGGGAAATTTTCAGTGGTATTGCTTCAAAACGGGCTTAACATAGAACAACCTTTTAAAGATTTTGATAAAGTATACCGTTGTGTTTTATTTTCTGTAAGTCAAGTCACAGGAGTCAATGAAGTTACCTTTAAGATGGTCACTGCTTCTCCTGTTGGGAATATGGAAGGAAAAAACGATGGGCTTGATGCTTTAATTACCCAAATCAATACACCACAATTTGAATTTAGAATTGAGAGAGATATTGTCAAATACGTTTGGAACAAGGTAATCATCAATTGTGCTTTTAACTCAATTTGTCCTTTGTTAGAAACCGATAATGGTATCTTTCATAGAAACCCTGAGGCAAAAAGGTTGGCCAAGGTGGTGATTAAAGAATGTGTGGCACTTGCCAAAAGTTATCACATTTTTCTTGATGAAGCTGAAATAGAGAATAGTCTGGCGTTGATTAGCCAAAAGTCCAATGGGCAGTTGATTTCTACGTATAGGGATATACTCAATCATAGGCAAACAGAAATTGAAAGCCTAAATCTTGAAATTGCCCAATTAGCCAACAAAACAGGGAAGCCCGAATTGGTCAGTAATACAAAACTATTGGGTAAGTTGATACAGCTCAAGTCAGTGACAATTAATCGTAAAAAGTCTTTTAGTCAGATTTCATAAAGCATGTTAACTTGTTGATCTATGCCAATAAAAGCTGATATCAAAATATTACCCACACTGAGTAACCTCGAGCTGACAAAGGTTACTGCTTTTGGAGATAGTAGTCAGGAAAAACATTACCATGATCAGCTATCTTTTGCTATTGTCACCAAGGGAGCAGGCAAATTTAGATTTAGAGATAGTTATCACAGAGTTAGTAAAGGAGCCATTATTAAAATAAATCCAGGCGAGGTCCACAGTTCGGGCAAAGCAATCAACCAGAGACACCTGGAGTATCGCGTTTTTTATCTTTCTAACGCATTGCTTCACCATATTTTAGATGCCGAAGAACAAAAACCAGTTAGTGAGGTCGACTTCAAAGAACAAATATCCTATAACAATGGCTTCTTTGTCAATTGCCTTGAAACTCATCTAAAGCTCAACAATGAAACCGACCTTTTAAATATCGAATCTCTTTTTACTCAATTAATTCTTGCACTCGTCCATAACAACCCTCACACCAAATTGCGGCTCCCGATTATTGATACCAGGCCTTCATATTTATCTACTGTTATCGACTATCTAAATGCTTACTACAATGAAGCAATTTCGCTGAAACAGTTATCAAATGTTGCGAATAGAAGCCCTAGTCAGGTGCTTAGAACTTTCCAAAAATACATTGGGGTGGCACCACATGCTTATCTAACCAACTTAAGAATAATAAAGGCAAAAGCGCTTCTGAACCAACATATGTCAATTTCCCAAACCGCACTTGAAGTTGGGTTTAATGACCAAAGCCATTTTCATAGACATTTTAAAAGAATAACCCACGTAACTCCAGGACGCTTCATAAAGTCTCTCTCAATATGATGCGTTTTTTGTACAAGAACTGCCTTCAAAGCTTTTATAAATTTGCCTTCTGGATATGTTGAGATTCTCTACCCGAATAAATATGAGCAAAGAATTTATTGTAAAAAGGAAAGTACGTTTTGGAGATTGCGACCCTGGCGGGGTGTTATATACACCAAGAATAAGTTATTTTGTTGTCGAAGCCATCCTAGATTTTATAGCTGAATGCTTTGGTGCACCAGCCGAAAAAAGCATCCTTGATTTAGGCGTTTTGCCTCCTACGCGCTCTTTTAACGTTGAGTTTTTAGAACCAATGGCTTGGGACGATGAACTTGAGATAAGGGTTAATCTCAAAGAAATACGTACCAGTGCATTTGTTTTTTCTGTAAATGGTTTCGTATTATCCAACAACACCTTTACTGCAGAATTAACCCAAGTTTGCAGCAATCCCAAAACAAAACACCCCGTCAAGGTTCCAGCTAAATTACGTGAAGTACTAGAAAGTTACTCCAGCAAATAAGAAGAATACCACTTATTTATCATTTAGCTTTGCCCATTTCAATCGCAAACTATTCCCCACTACCGATACTGAGCTCAGGGCCATTGCTGCTCCTGCCAACATGGGATTCAACATAAAACCATTGATCGGATACAACAATCCAGCAGCAATCGGAATACCAATCAGGTTATAAATAAACGCCCAAAATAGGTTTTGGCGAATGGTGCGCATCGTTTGGCGAGACAGGGCAAACGCTTGGGGTAATTTTTGCAAATCAGAAGAAATCAGCGTCATTTGAGCTACATCAATGGCAATATCAGAACCTTGGCCCATCGCAATGCTCATATCGGCTTGCGCCAATGCTTCTGAATCGTTGATACCATCCCCAATCATCGCGACAGTTTTACCCTCACTTTGCAATTTCCGCACAAATTGGGCTTTGTCTTGAGGCAACATACCTGCCTCAAAATGTTGGATACCAACTTCTTGAGCTACCAACTGAGCTGATGATGCATGATCTCCTGTAAGCATATACACCTGCTTACCCTGTTGCTGTAACTGAGCAATTGCTTTGTGAGAACTCGGCTTTATAGTATCAGCTACCGCCAATATGGCTACTGCTTTTTGAGCATTGGCCACCCACACTAAAGTATAGCCTTTTGCCAAAAACTGTTCTTTTTCTTTTAGCAAAATCTCTGAAATCTGAAGCTGCTGATCTTTCATCAATTGCTCATTTCCTACCCAGTAATCTAACCCTTGAATAGTGGCAGTAGCACCTTTACCAGGTATACTTTCAAACCCATCCAGAGAAAGCTCATTTTCTTTTATTTTGTTTTTGGCTGCAGCCAATACCGCCAGTGCCAAAGGATGCTCTGATTGCTGTTCTATGGCTTGTAATATCCGCCACCAGTGTTGCTGATCTTCGTCAGGCAAATCCCAGGCTTCGGCCACCACCTGTGGGGTTCCTTGAGTAATGGTGCCCGTTTTGTCTAATAAAACTACTTGTGCGGCAACTGCTTGCTCGAGGCTTTCTGCATCTTTGATCAAAATTCCATTTTCGGCACCTTTACCCATGCCTACCATAATGGCAGTAGGTGTAGCCAATCCCAATGCACAAGGGCAAGCAATGATTAACACTGTAACCATTGCCAACAGGCCTTGAGAAAAAGCGTTTTGTCCTCCAAATGCCCACCACACTAACCAACTGATAATTGCTATCCCCATTACCGTGGGTACAAATACCGAGGCAATACGATCGGCTAATTTTTGTACAGGCGCTTTACTACCTTGCGCTTGCTGTACATTTTTAATAATTTGTGCCAAAAGAGTAGCTTCTCCTACCTGTTGGGCTTGTAGTTGAAAGCTTCCTTTTTGGTTGAGAGTGCCCGTAAACACCTGATCATTTGATGATTTGCTCACAGGTAAAGGCTCCCCTGTAATCATACTTTCATCTACCAATGATTGTCCTTTTAGCACCACTCCATCCACTGGTATTTTTTCTCCAGGCTTTACCAAAATGGTATCTCCTACCACAATTTCTTGAATAGAAACCGTTTCCTGATTTCCCACCTTGTCTATTCTAGTCACGGTTTGGGGCTGTAATCCAATTAGTTTTTTGATAGCTGCTGAAGTACCAGATTTGGCTCTTTCTTCCAGCAATCGGCCCAATAAAATAAAAACGATAATGACTGCTGAAGCTTCAAAATACACGTGTGCTTCTAATCCCTTTTGCTGCCAATAAGTGGGGTATAAAGTATTGAACACACTGAATAAAAAAGCGATGCCTGTACTCAAGGCCACCAATGTGTCCATGTTTACTTGGCGATGCCGAGCTTGTTTCCAGGCGTTTTGATAGAATTGCCGCCCAAATAGAAGCAAAATTGGGGTGGTTAGACCTAACATCAGAAAATTCGCGTAGGGCATTTCAGGAAACCCCATCGCAATAATCATCAGAGGGATAGTCAAAACAGATGCGCCAATGACATTGCGTTTAATCTGCTGTAGTTTTTTTTGCTGTTGCGCTTCGAGCTGGTCGGCAGTGGAAGCTTCTTCGGTGGCAATAATTAAATCATACCCAACAGATTGCAGGCTTTTTTGTAGCGTAGTTTCATTGGTTTGCGCTGGTGAAAATTCCAGCAAAACGGTATGATTGGCGTAATTAACAGTGGCTTGGTTTACCCCAGGCTGATGCTGGAGCTGGCTTTCTACACTGGCGGCACAAGCGGCACAGCTCATTCCTCCTACGCCATAAGTTTCTTTTATATTTTCGGTGCTAATGGTGTTCATAACTAATCTTTGCTAACAAAACACAAATTTAGGCGAAGTCATTCCAAAACATATGACCCTTGTCATAAATTGCCCAATAACTGAGCAAAAGCTTGATTAACCTCCTCTTGTATTTGAGTATTTGTCTGTTGGGTTAAAGCATAGCTTGCTTTGGTGATTTGTTCATGAAGTGCCACTTCGGCTGGATTTTCCCAATCTATAGTGCGAAAAGGAATACTTGCCAAGGGTCGCTCTGAGAACTCAACTACTCCCCCTTTTACAATGCCATGGTATTTGTACCATTCAAACACTTCGGGGCTATTCAAAAAAGCTAAAATATACCACAAGCTTTCACGAACATTAGTTCTAGGAAAAAGTGCGATTACATCTTGGGTAGGATAAAGTCCTGCTGGTATACCTGCAAAACGCACATAGTTTTTATGCGTAATACGTTCCTTGACTGGCACAAAAATTCGAGGCTGAGGTTGGCTAAATTGTTGAAAACTACGCAAAAATACCCAATGCCAATAAGGAATGGTTCGATTGTATTGATAACGCTTCTTAAGAGCAGCTTTGAAAGGTTGTAAATGTTTATAAAAATGAGGGAAGCCTTTTTTTAATTCAGCTTCAGTTTCTACTTCATTCAAAAAAATATAGGAACTGGCTTCGTTGAAACGAAAAGGCATTAAGTTTTTCCCTTTTACGACCGATAGCAGATGTTTTTTTTCTAAATCATTAAGCGGCAAATCTTCTGGCAAGCGAAAAGCCTTTTCTAAGCCACTCACTAGCCCGTGGGCGATGTCGCATACTTCTCCTATAGTGGTTTGGCACGATTCCTCAAACCTTTTTACACCTTGCAGAATCGTGGGCTTCACCAATAGCCACTTTTCATCGTGCTTGAACTGAGGCACTTTAAAACGTTCTAAATCAAGGGTTTTAGTTTCGGTATTGGCCAGAGCTTCCAACGCTTGCGAGGTAAGTTCTTGTCTCGCTGTATACCTGATTACTACTACTGAAGGGGGATCAATTACTTTGGTTTTTACATATTTGAAGATAATGGTAGAAATGTTGGCTTGCTCGAAGATAGGAGTTTCGCTAAAATGATAAAAACACTCAAAATACCCGTTTTCCATCAAATAATTGCGTAAAGGCTGCGAATGGGTAGTATTCAACCAATATTCCGGGCAAATAAAGATCAACTCCCCTCCTGGCTTGAGCAATTCTACCGATTTCAGGATAAAAATAAACAGATAATCACACAAACTATTGCAGTAGGTTTGCCATAGCAGGTTTTGGCTTAGTTCTTCTTTCAGCACATTGGGTAGTTTTTTCCAGCCAATGTAAGGTGGGTTTCCAATAATTAGATCAAACTTTTGGGTAATATCGGCAGAAACAAAACTTGCATATTGTACATAATCAAACTCCTTGGCCAAATGCGAGTCTACTTCAAAAGCAGTAATTTGATGAAAACCTCGCTGGTGTAACCTTTCTAAGAAAACCCCGGCTCCACAGGATGGCTCCAACACTTGAGCATCAGTTGAAACATTGGCTAGCCTAAGCATAAAATCAGCCACTGGCTGCGGGGTAAAGTATTGCCCCAACTTGGCTTTGGGGCTTGATGGTAGTTTTTGCTTCAAATACCTAAGGAAGTTTAAAGTAAGGATTGTAAATTAAACCAATCAAATTACCCCAAGGGTCTTTCACGGTGGCAGTCATAAGTTCGCCCCCTACATTGGTAGGTTTTTCGTGCTCGGTAGCTCCTAACTCTACAAATCGCTCAAACTCTTCCTGTATTTTCTCCACACCCCAGTAGCTTACTACACTCTCTGGTTTATCAGTAGTAGGGGTTGCTTCAGGTTGCAGTCCAAGCTCATAGCCAGCAATATTGAATCCTACATAAAAAGGTTCGTCAAAATAAGGTTCCTGCTGAAATGCCTTCGCATACCAAGCCTTGGCCTCAGCAATATTGGCTACTTTGTAAATGGTGGTTCTTAATCCTAACATATATTAATTTATGGTTTCGCTTTTAAGATTTTTTCTAACTTCTTGTAGTCATTCTTTTTGCCAAAGTTACGAGTTTGATGCTCAATACCAATCATATAGCTTTTATGACACTCAAAGCAAACTTTAGCAATGCCCACCAAACGGGCATCTCTTCTAAAAACTAATATATCACGATAAAAAGGCTTGCAGGCAGTAGTTCTCATTCCTGTACTCTTGTCGCTAAACATGAGTTCATTTATTTTCCCAAACTTTTTCGCAGGCACTTGTTGTTTTACAAAGCCCAAACCTTCTAAATCTTTGATAAAGTCTGCCTTTCTTAAAGATGTTGTTTTTGTTTCTATCAGTACTTCTCTGAGTCTTTTTTCTTTCCTCGAAAAGTTTGACTTCTTTCGCTCTATTGCTGTGGTTTTGTCAGTAGTAATGCTGTACCATTCTAACTTATTATAATAAATTCCCCATACCAAATTAGAACAGCTACCCAAACCAATTAGCAAGAATAAATAAGTGATGTATTTCATCAGGTTTTATCTTTCATTTTTTATATCTCCAATACAAATAAAAGGTTAAATTAAGAAGTTTGTTTACCTGAATTCAGAAAAACACCATGATAGATAATTTTGAAAATGCACTCAAAGGTGGACATCCCAATTCATTGGGTAATACCATAGCGGTAGTAGAAGCCATACTTGCTGACCATACCCGTTTCGATGAATTGTTTCAATGTTATTTTAGTGAAGACGAAGTAGTTCGTTTGCGAGTGTCCAATGCGATGAAGCGCCTGACCAAAGCCAAAAAATCGCTACTGATTCCTTATATTGATGCATTGCTTGAACAAATAGCGCAAATTGACCAAGCTTCTACCCAGTGGACTTTGGCTAATTTGTTTGATTTTTTGAGCAAAGATTTGAGCGACTCTCAACACACAAAAGCCCAAGAAATTATGCAACATAACCTGGCGAATCATACTGATTGGATTGTGCTCAAAAACAGTATGGATACCTTGGGAAAATGGGCTAAAAAAGATAAAGATCTAGAGAACTGGTTGCGACCTCACCTGGAAAAACTCAAAAATGATTCTAGAAAATCGGTGGCTAGTAGAGCTACTAAACTATTGGATAAACTATCCTGAAAATGGAAATAAAAGACAATGTAAAAACCTACCATGCTCCTACTCGAGCCAATTGGCGGCGATGGCTAGAGGAAAATCATCAAAACGAAAAAAGTGTTTGGCTAATCATTTACCACAAAGAAAGCCCTACACCAAGTATTGCCTACCCCGAAGCAGTAGACGAAGCACTTTGTTTTGGTTGGGTAGATAGCAAGCCTAACAAACGAGACAATGAAAGTTATTATCAATATTTTTCTAAGCGTAACCCCAAAAGTAACTGGAGTAAAGTAAATAAAGAAAAGGTCGCTCGTTTGCTGGCAACCAACTTAATCGCTCCCGCTGGCCTCGAAATGATTGAAATTGCCAAACAGAATGGCACCTGGAATGCTCTGGATGATGTAGAAAACCTCATAGTGCCACCCGATATGCAGCAAGCTTTTGATCAAAACCATACAGCTTTTGGTTATTGGAAACAGTTTCCTAAATCGGCCAAAAGAGGTATTTTGGAATGGATATTTAACGCAAAAAAGCCAGAAACCCGCCAAAAACGCATTGATGAAACAGTAAGATTAGCCGAGGAAAACATTCGCGCCAATCAATATCGCCAACCCAAAAACAAAAAGCCTAGAAAGTAATCTTTGGTTTTCAAGTTTAGACTTCTATTGCTGGTTTTCTTTTGAGGAAAGTTTTATGGTTAGTAAAAAAATACTAATTTAAAACCTCACCCATTTTATATTATACACAACTATTGATATGAAAAACCTCAAAGACAAAGTAGTAGTGATCACTGGAGCGGCTTCGGGTATTGGTCAAAGCCTGGCCAAAGTATTTACCGAACAAGGCAGTCACTTATTCTTGAATGACTATGATCCTAAAGGTTTGGAAGCTACTGTAGAGCAATTGCGAGCTATTGCAAATCCCTCCCAAAAAATAGCTACTATGTGCTTTGATGTATCAGATAAAGAAAAAGTACAAGAGTTTGCCGATCAAGCACAGCAAAGCTTTGGTAAAGTAGATGTTGTGATCAATAATGCTGGGGTAGCTTTAGGCCGGATATCGGCTGAAGAACTCTCATATGAGGACTTTGAGTGGATTATGGGCATTAATTTTTGGGGAATGGTGTATGGTAGCAAAGCTTTTTTGCCTTTGCTCAAACAGCAACCCGAAGCTGCATTGGTAAATGTATCTAGTGTGTTTGGATTGGCAGGAATCGCCTTTCAATCGGCTTATTGTACCACCAAGTTCGCGATTCGGGGCTTTACCGAATCGCTACGAATGGAGGCGCTAATGTCGTTTCCTCATGTTACGATCCACACTGTACATCCTGGTGGAATCAATACTAATATTGCCAAAAACTCTCGCTGGGACAATACCAATTTAAGCGAGGCAGAACGTAACGAATTTACCAAAAGTTTTCAAAAATCTTTAAGATCCTCCCCTTATGTTACTGCACAGCAAATCGTCAAGGCCATTCAACGTAAAAAGTCACGAATTTTAGTAGGCAGTAAAGCAACCTTGTTGGATAGGGTGGTACGTTTGTTTCCTGGCACCTATTCTAGTACTTTGCTTAAAAATCTAAAAAAAGAAGGAGTTAAACTAGAGTAAGTTTTTGTAAAATGTAACTCTACTGTTTTTTTGCATAAAGGTTAATTACCTTTAATAATTTTTCCTGCGCCCGTAATGTTGCTTTCAATCACTTTGGGTTCGCCATAATAAATTACATTGCCTACTCCGCGAAGGTCTACTCGTAAGGTATCAGTTACCTGAACCTCACAATTACCTTCTCCCCGAAGTAAAATATTGCAGTTTTTTACTGTCAGATTCTTCCCCCGAAAGGCACCAAAACTCGTAGAGGGAGAAAAAGG
This sequence comes from marine bacterium AO1-C, assembly GCA_001890965.1. Lineage (GTDB taxonomy): Bacteria > Bacteroidota > Bacteroidia > Cytophagales > Microscillaceae > Microscilla. The sequence continues at coordinate 559,062 of MLAY01000001.1, forward strand.
ATCATCTGAAGTACTGAGATCAAGCGCATCTACTACCCCAGCTACCTCAGCATTGGCAGTACGAGCAATGCTTACCGATAACTGTTGCGCTCGAATAAGCAACGACAGGTCTCCTTGATCAGTCAAGTTTACACTAAAGGCGGAAGTTTGTAATGTATCCCGAAAAATAATGTCATCATAACCATTGTGGGAAATTGAATTCAATGTTTGGTACGGCACTTCAAGTGTGATCTCTCGCTGGGTTAGATGATCGCAACGAGGAATATCAATCCCAATTGATAGCTGTTGGTTTTCTACCTTGGTTTGTACGTGGGAAAGCACGTTTTTGCCTCCTGTTAAGTAAGCTGTAGAAGAGTTATCACGGTACAGAATCACCCTTAAAGGACTCAATAAATCGGTTCTGAGAGTGTTGAAACTTGATAGTTCTCTAGTAACCCGTTGGGTTTTACCAGTAAATTTAAGACACCTTGTATCACAGCTTGTAAGCCCGATAAACAGGAACAATAAAACGCGTATTAGGTTTGTGGTATGGCTCATTCATATTTTGGTATAATCAGAATATTTATTTAGATTTACTTGTTACCCACTAAGTTTTTCAACTCATACACATTACAATCGTAAGAATAGATACTATCACATAACAAGTAGTTAGTAAATTAAGGAATACCTACAAAAGCACGCTTATATGGATGCCACCGTAATCAAGGCCGATATTCTGTCATATATTCCCTTACCCGCTCTCTTACTGGATGTTACCAGCCGACAAATTCTGGCGGTAAATGACAATTTTCTGCAATTGATCAATGTGACTCGTACTGCTATTATTGGCAAAAAACTATCTGCACTAGCCCCCTGGGACCCTGATCAAAGATTGAACGAATACCTCAATCAATCTACTGGAAATCCAGAAACTGGCATCGATCATGAAACCCGTTGGCTCATGTCTGACGGTTCCTTCCAACACTTCCGTTTAGATTGTAGCATTGCTGCGGTATCTCCCCACACGCAGATGATCCTTACTTTACAGAATATAGACAAAGAAAAAAAACTGGAAGCAAAACTTGAAAAGCAATACGAAGTTTTTCAAAGTATTTTTGATAATTCACCCATTCCCAAGTTGCTAACCAACCTGGATGGTCAAATCATTCAGGCCAACGATGAGTTTTGCTTGATGGTAGGCTATAATATGGATGATATTTGCCAAAAAAAAATCGTAGATATTATCAATCCCGATGATTTGCCTACTTTGGTAATGTACCAAAAGCAGCTTTTACACGAACCCCTGAAAAGCTTTGAACTCGAAAAACGCTTTCTACATCGTTCTGGCAAAGAAGTATTTACACTTACCCATATTTCCGTATTATACGACGAGCAAAACCAAGCCTCTCGTTTCTACATTCAAGCCATTAATATTCAAGCCCGTAAAGAGGCTGAATTCGAGCGAGAACGCTTTCGTAGCATTCTTAATCAAGCAGGAGAAGCCATTATCATTGCCGATGCATCCAATGGTCAAATTATAGATTTTAACCATACAGTTTGTCGTAACCTGGGTTATACCCGTGCAGAATTTCAAAGTCTTACTATCAATCAAATCATTAAAGAAGATGAGGCTACTCTCAATAAACGCTTCAATGATTTGATTAGAAATCCTCGTAAAACCTTGCGTTTTCAGGTTACCCTCCAGCGAAAAAACAACAGCCAATACCCTGCTGAAGTGTCCGTGAGCTACAGAAGCTTTCGAGGTCAAAAATACTTAACCGCCATTGCTCGTGACATTAGCCAGGAAGTAGATTCTGCTGACAAGATTATGGAAGGAGAAGAACGGTTTAGAAGCATCTTTGAAGAAACAAACATGGGTATTGCCCTTACTGACACTCGTGGTAACTTTATAGAGTGCAATCAGGCACTGGCCGATATGCTAGGTTATTCTCGTGAAGAAATCCTGGATTTACATATTATGGATATTGCCTATCCGGATGATGTAAGAGTCAATGGGGATAATTCACAGGATTTTTTCAAAGTAAAAAGCCTGGAAAAAAGGTATCGTAAAAAAGATGGCGAGATTTTATGGGGTCGCTTGACCAACTCTACCATTCGTGACAAGCATGGACGTCCATTGTACGGAGTGGGCATGATAGAAGATATTACCGCTCGCAAACAAGCTGAAGTCCAAAGCATAGAACACGAATCTTTGCTGAATTCTATCAATGAAAACCTGAGTGAGGGCATTTACCGAACCTCTCCCTCAGAAGGCATTGTATACATCAACCCTGCGTTTGCCTTATTATTTGGCTTTAATCGCATCACAGAGGCTTATACGATTCATCCTGACGATTTATATGATGATTTGACTCATCGTGAGCGCTTGCGAGAAATCCTGGATCGTGAAGGATACTTTAAAAATCAGGAAGTTTGTTTCAAACGGAAAGATGGAAGCGTATTTTGGGGCTTACTCAATAGTCATGTAACTCACCATAGTGATGGTAAGGTTTTTTATGATGGAACCATCATCGACATCACTGAAAAGAAATTGTCAGAAGAATTGTTGATGTCTAAAAATGATGACCTGCAAAAAATCAACAGCGAACTGGATCGATTTGTATATAGTGCTTCTCATGACCTAAGAGCACCACTTACCTCTATTATGGGTTTGGTTAACATTGCCGAAAACGAAGATCCAGCTCCCACCCTGGCTAAATATCTACAGATGATCAAAAAGAGCATTTTGAAACTGGATCTATTTGTACAAGATATCATCAATTACTCTAAAAATTCCCGACTGGAGATTGCCAGAGAATCTATAGATTTTGAAGAATTGGTGCAGGGTTCTTTGGAAAATTTACAGTTTTTGAAAGGCTCCAGTGAAATTGAAAAAACCGTAGAAGTGTCTTATGAAGATGGCATTGTTCACTTTTATTCTGACCCTACTCGCTTGAATATCATCTTTAATAATACACTTTCTAACGCCATCAAATACCACGACCCTTCGTCAGAAGATCCATTTGTAAAGGTCATTACCCATATTCATAATGCAGGCGTTACAATTGAAATACGTGACAATGGCCAAGGAATTCCTGAGGAAAGTATTGACCGTATTTTCGATATGTTTTACCGAGCCAGCGAAGACTCCAAAGGCTCTGGCTTAGGGCTTTATATTGTGAAAGAAACTGTGGAAAAGCTTAAAGGGGAAGTGTCACTTGAATCTACCCTACACAAGGGTACAACTATTACGATTGAATTGCCCAATGTAAAAGAGGGAATGGAAACTCCAGAAGATTAATTTAATTAGCTTTTGACCTCTCGTTTGAATTCAATAAACAAAAAGCCAAAAGCTAACCCAAGGTTTACCTACTAAATGATAGTATCATATACCCCCCTACCATTACCCAAATGTAGTATTGGACACTGACGAGGTTTTGTAATTGTGGAATATCTTTGAGCCAACCTTGAGTAAGTGCCAAACCGAAGGCAAAAACAAGGGCAGCAATGTATTTCAAATTTCCTGTACGGGCAATAAAACTCAAGGCAAAGCCAATGGTCAAAATCCAAACTACCTGAGTTGGCTGAATCTGCGAAATTTTAATCCACCCGTTACCTACAACAATTCCGAACATGAAAATAACGGCTCCTATAGTATTGATGGTGTTTCTTGGCATAAGTTGTATATGTTAAAATTAGGCTTTAGAACTCGTCTCGACCTTTAATAATGAGCTACAAATCACTCATTTTGTCTGTTGATTTCGAGATTTTTTATCACCGTAGCGCTGCTATGCCTCAAAAAAATCTCTTGATCACCAAACAAAAGCAATAATTCTCGCAAACATTCAAAAACTCAAGACAAGTTCTTTTGTTTTAATATCCCAATATACTACATTTCAAACGATCGTAGATTCTTCATTAGAAAAAAATATCCTGAGCCAGGCGATAAGTATTTGCATGTGCATTGACAATGTCAGCAATATTGGGTGAATACCCACCTCCCATGCTTACTACTATTGGTAAATTATTCTTTTTACATAGTTCAAACACAACTTGGTCTCGCTGACGACAACCGTCAATACTCATTCCCAAACGGCCTAGCTTATCGGTAGCCAATACATCTACCCCTGCTTGAAAAAACACAAAATCAGGCTGTACTTCATCTAGTAAGCTGGGCAAAATTTCACGTAAAGTAGTTAAATACAAACGATCATCGGCTCCATCGGGCATGGCTATATCCAAATCAGAGGTTTCTTTGTGCAAAGGATAGTTTTTGGCCCCATGCATACTAAAAGTAAATACCTGATTGTTTTGCTGAAAAATTTCGGCAGTACCATTGCCTTGGTGCACATCCAAATCTACTACCAATATTTTATTGGCCAATTGTTTGTCTAGCAAATAGCAAGAAGCCAAAGCAATGTCGTTGAGCAAACAAAAGCCTTCTCCCCGATCGGTAAAAGCATGATGAGTACCACCTGCTACATTCATCGCTACACCATACTCAAGAGCAAAATGGGCACATTGAATTGTCCCCTGAGCAATCACAATTTCACGATGCACCAACCCCTCCGATAATGGAAAGCCAGTCCGGCGAACCTCTTGACGCGTCAACTCCAAATTCTTTAGGCGATGCCAATAAGTGGCATCATGCGCTTTTAAAATCCAGTTTTCTTCCAAGGGATAAGGCTTAAAGAAACTCTCCTCAGTTACTGTTCCTTCATATAACAACTGCTCAGGTAGCAAGTTGTATTTTTCCATTGGGAAACGATGCCCTTTGGGCAAGTGGTGGGCATATATATCCGACCAGGCAATTTTAAGCATACACTCTAGTTTTCTTATTTTTTATTCACTTATCTCCCCAATACCACTACAAGCAATTTTATGTAGTGCCTTTGTAGTGCGCTCAGTCACTGATGTTCAGCCTTTGTAGTGCCCTAAAAATATCCTTTCCAACGCAATACGCTGATATTCGCAATAACACTTACAGAAAGTATAGCAATTTGTTTTGTAGCAACAACATTGTTTTTACAAGCATTGTTTAGTGTGTGTTTAAAATTCACCTCTCGGACCAAAAATGCGTTTTTTCTCCTTGAATAAAAATTCAAACAAACACTTGATGCGCTATCTGTAAAGTAATCTAACTACCAAACCTAATACTTTTTACTTAACACCACTAAAACAAATTAATGATGAAATTTATTTATGTTCGTAAGACAAGTAAAGAACTATTATTTACTCATCTTTGCTTAGCTGTTTGTCTAATCCTGACAAATTTTACTCAGGCACAAAACCTGGCACGTAATGCAACTCCTCACACTAGTAGTTTTTATCAGAATAATGCCAGTTGGAATGGTTACAAGGCTCGTGATGGAGTTACCAGCGCTAATAGCAAGTGGGTAAGCAACGGCGACGCTAACCCCTGGATCTATTTTGACCTTGGCGCAGAACACAACCTCGGAAGAGTTTTAGTTAAAATGGCTGGTGCTGGTGGAGAATGGACCGCTTTCAACGCCAAGGCTTATAATATCCAAACCTGGAACAATGGTTGGGTTAATCGGGCAAATGTGAATAATTCCAGTCAACAAAACGAGGTGAGCACCAACATCACTGCCAGAAGTCGTTATGTAAGGCTTAATTTTACCGATACAGGTATAGATCAGTATGCCCGCATCCCTGAAATAGAAGTATATGCTGCTACCTCTACTGGTGCTACAAATCTACAGGCAAGTATACCACAATGTAGTAACAGTGCTTATACAGCTAACTTTTCCTGGACAGGTAGTGGCAATGGGTGGTGGATAGATGTTTCTACCAATTCGAGTTTTCCAGCAAATACGGCTACCTTTCATAAACCTATCAATAATACCTCAAGTACTAACTCTAATGGATTGTGCCGTTGGCATTATGACTGTAGCAGTCAATTGGCGCTACAACCCAATACTACTTATTACTGGAGAATCTGGAATGGATCTTCTCATTCTCAGGTTAAGTCTTTCAGAGTAAACAATTGTGCTGCTGCTTGTGAATCTTTGTATGGCATTCATTGGTGGGCCTCTGGTGCTTCAAGCATTATGAACGGCAAAAAAGGTTGGTCTACTGAAATCATCAACATTCACGACATTACCAGTGCATCGCATGGTTCACTAACTAATTTTAAGAATAAAATGAGAAGTGTAATTGCCGATGGTTTTACTCCAGTAGTACGCATCAACTGGAATTGGAATGCCACTATTCCTGATCCAAATCAAATAAGCTATAGTGCTTTTGCCCAACGTTGCGCCATGGTAATGGATCAATTGCATAACCATTTGGGAGGTGGCCAAAGTGTCAAGTGGTTCCAGATAGGTAATGAATATAATTTAGATTATGAGTACCCTCCTGCTGGCGGAGCTCCAGTAAGTGTTTATGTAAATTATTACAATGCAGTATACAATCAAATTAAAACACAGACCACTAATGGTCAAAATATGAAAGTATTGGTAGGTCCGGTTGCCAATTGGGCACCTACTGCCGTCAATGGTTCACTTGGCACAGGGTATTATGATGCTTACTTCAAGGCAGTAGTAAACTCTATTGGGCAAAACTGTGATGGTTATGCCATTCATACCTATGGTGCACACGACAATGGTAATCGTAGTTATGCGGGTGGAATCTCAATTAATTGGGGACAGGACAATAACTTAGGAAGAGCAGGCAATGTATTACCTGGTAATTTTAATAAATCTAATACACTTGGATTTAACTCTTATCGGGTATTGATGCAAATTATTCGTTCCTACGGAAAAAGTACAGTACCAGTGATCATCACAGAGACCAATACCAGTGCCCACTACACTATTACGAATAATTCTAACTGTAGCAATCCTGTTACTTGTAATTCGGGTAATTGTAAACTAATTCGTCCCTCAATTACTTACTACTCGGGGTGGATGCAAACTGCTTATCAAAGGATCAATAATTGGAACAACAACAATTCGCAAAAGATTCTGGGGTTATGCTGGTTTGTTTATGATGGTCAAGGTGACTGGGAAGAGTTTGGCTTAGACAACAGTGCTTGTAAAATGACCACTGCTCGTAATGATTTCAATAGCTTAACGGCATCTACAAATTATTCGGCTGGGTGTAATGCTCAAAATCGTATTACTCGTACACAAGTAGAAATTCCTACTACTTTTGAACCTGACCCAACGCAACGTTCAATAGTTGATCAAGTTGAAGCACTTCGCATTGAGAAATTATTCCCAGTACCAACCAATAAGGTTTTAAATGTACAATTCAGCACAGAATCAAGAGAAGTAGAGGTGAATATTTTCACTCAGCAAGGGAAGTTATTCAAAACAAAAAAAGTGAGCACTCAGCAAGGCAAACAGACATTTACGATAAATGTATCTGATTTACCCAAGGGGTTTTATCTGCTATCTATTACCGATAAATCGGGCAAGGTTGTTCGTAGCTTTGTAATAGATTAACCAACAATAAAAAAGCACATAGTAAAGAGGTTCCTTTGCTATGTGCTTTTGAAATATAACTTCGTTTCAGTCTCTATTGTTTATAAAATCGCTTTACTGCGGAACGTCCATCTTCTAAAATGATTTGAAGTATATAAGTCCCTGCTGGCAAACGACTCACATTCAGATCAGTACTAAACTTGCTTCCATTAGATAATTTGCTCAGTTGCTGAACTACTTGCCCTTGTGTATTTACTATTTGCAGTTTTGCTTGTCCCAGTTTATGATCAAACGCCAAGCGTAATACATCGTTTACCGGATTGGGAAATAATTGTAAACGATTGCTCAAAGTCTCATCTACTCCTGTGGGCGTAAAGCTAAGTCCATCAGAAGATGCTGGGCAACCATCTTTTACTACCCTTACCTTGTAAATACCTGCTTCGGTAGCCTCGTAAGTACTAGTAGTAGCCCCAGAAATCACATTATCATTCAAAAACCAGGTATAAAGCGTCGCATCAGTTACCGAGGCAGTCAAAGTATTGCCATTGGCAGTAACGCTTACACTCAAGTTGATATTGTTGAAATCATATATAGCTGATGTTCGTTGACAAGCATTTGGATAAGATGCCTTTACTGCATAAGATCCACATTCGGTAGGTGTAAAACTAGTTTCGGTAGCTCCACTAATATTGGCTCCATCTTTCGTCCATTGATAAGTAGCACCTGTTTCTGCATTAATGGATAACACTCCTCCATTTACCTGAATTATGGGTAAAGGATTGGCTTTTACCGTTACCTGAATCGTATTAGAATTTACTCCAACACTATTTTTAGTCACAACCACTCTGTACTCTCCAGCGGCATTAGCGGAGTAAGAGGCATTGGTAGCCCCAGCGATGTCTACTCCATTCTTTTGCCATTGGTAAGTAAAGCCATCACCACTATTGGCTGTAAAGATCACTTGTTCTCCATCACAAAAGCTCGTAGCTCCTGAAGCATTGATTACTGCAAAGTGAGAAGCTTCATTGGTAGGCCCGGTAATTTCAAAATCATCAATCATGACTCCGTCTATGTCATACCCGTCCGAAGAAAAACCAGAAGCAACTTGATAGACAAAACGAAAAGCTACATTAGAATTACCAGCCAATGCTGTGGCGTTGTATTGGACGGATACATTATTGCCATCAAAACCCCACGATTTTTGAGAGTCAGTCACAGCATTTACCCCACAACTTTGTCCTGCCTTACTTGGCCCAGTTTGGTACCAATTAGATGTACCTGATGGATTGTTGTTGGCTGCGCCCAATACTTGCCAGTTTACTCCATTGTCAAGAGAATACTCCATAAACATCCCATAAGGGCCATCACAATAAAGAATATCCATACTCATTTTAAACTTTACGGTATAAGTACCACTTGCCGAAAAGTTGAAAGCAGGAGTTTGTAACACTGCTTTATAATCTCCTTGTACAATATTGGCATCCAGATCAGTTTTCCAACCATTACTAGACGAACTCAATGTTTTCAAAAGGTTAGTTGGGGTTCCCCTTTCCCAAGGATTGATAGTCCCCTCAATTGCCTCGGAGCCAAAGTCATTGGGGTTGGTCTCAAAATTACCACCTTGCGTCAGTGTATAAGGTGTCCCATAACTTGGCAGCACCTGTACCGCGTTATTGATTGTAGCTGAATTTGAACCATTAATGGTCAATTTTACATTGTAAATACCAGGAGTACTATAGGCATGGGTAGGATTTTGTAAGGTAGAAGTAGCTCCATCGCCAAATTCCCAACTCCAGGATTCGGCCTTAGATGAAATATCGGTAAACTGAACATTAGCCCCTGAATATACCAGTTTTTTACTCACTACGAAATCAGCAGTCGGTGTGGCGGCAAAGAAGTTGGTAGAGAAAATCCCACGACCATGAGTAGCCGCAATAATGGTGTTGTCAGTCTCACGTATTTGTAACATATCCACGCGCACATTGGCAAGTCCAGCATTGGCTGCCGACCAAATTGTATTTACTCCTTTGATCTCTTCGGTAAACCAAACTCCCAACTCAGTAGCAATCAAAGCTTGCTTGTTATTGTTTGGGTTAAACAAAGTCCAGCGTACAGGCATATCAGGCAAATTTCCTTCTACGTTAAACCAAGTGGTTCCACCATCGCTGGTTTCCCATACACTCCCTACACCATAGTTCGAGTAAGTGACCAAGATGTGGTTATCGTTACCTTTCTCCACGGTAATACAAGATACAGAAGCGTTGGTAGGCATAGCTGAGCTTGAATTGATTTGGGTAGCAGTTGGGGAAGCAGTATTGGCGTTATCTATTCTTACCACGGCCCCATTATCAAGTCCAAAAAATACTCGATTGGCGGTATTTGGAGTTACTGAGACGTGAGTTACTTGAGCACTGCTAAATTCAGGGACAGAAAATTGAGTCACATTTGCTATTTTATTACCACTTTGTGGGTCATTCCAACGTACATAAGCACCCGCACTTGATCCTGCATATAAAAGATTGGCGTCGTTGTCATAATCGGTAGGGTTGATAAAAGATCCTGCGTTGGCAAATGAATGATTAATTTGTGTAAAAGTAACTCCACCATCAGTAGAGGTAAACCAATTGTTGCGAGTAAAAGCAGTAAACTGATATTGGGGTTCGTTTTGATCAATATGGGCAAAACCTCCATCCCCACCAGTGACTTCTACGGAGTTTCCAATCAGTTTATCAGTTATCTTGTGAGAACCATTGTCCTGGGTCCCTCCCAGAAAGAAGTTTTCACCTGCGGTAGGATGAATCGCACAACTATAAAACTGACTCGTGTTATAACCTTCTTCTTTACTAGTGATAGTAGGAACACTTTGATCTCCATCCTCTGAGTAATAAATTCCCCCATCATTACCAAACAAGATCTTCTTGGAATCAATATAAGTAACAGTATGGTGATCCGCATGTACCAATGGTACTGATAAAGTACCTAGCAAGTTATTGCCTGACCATTTAGATATTTGACTCCAGGTATCTCCTCCATCAGTAGATTTAAATAAATCAATTCCTCCAGTAATAATCGTATTAGCATTATTGGGGTCTACCGCCAAAGCCAGATTATACCAAGCCTGGCTACGAGTAAAGTCAGAAGCCGAAATTTGAGTATCAAGGTCATTAGGTTTAGCGGCCATTTCAGTCCAGTTGGCACCTCCATCGGTAGAACGGAAGCCAGCAAAAAAGCCATTGCCACTTCCTTGCATCATCGCATATACCTGATTAGGGTTACCAGGGGCTACTGCCAACTCTACTCGTTGAATGTCAGAATTGGCAGGAAATCCAGTAGGTGTGTTCCAAGTAGTTCCTCCATCGCTTGAATAACGATAATATCCATTATTAAAAATCCCCATTCCCACGTGGATCACATTATTGCTCCCAATTTCTACATCTGAAATACGGTCTTGAGGCAATCCTGATAGTTTGTTCCAGGTTCCGCCTTTGTCGGTTGATTTAAACAGTCCGGAGCGAGTACCCGCAAATACTTCTCCGCTGGAATTAATTACTATTTTTTGTACAAAGTTACTACTGCCAAAAGAAGTACGGCTCCAGCTTACTCCCCCATCGGTGGTTTTCCAGATACCTCCACCTCTTACTGCATCAAAATTTGACCAACCTTCGCCAGTACCAAAATAAATTGTCTTGGTATCGGTAGGATCATAAGCCAGGGTTACAATGGCCAAGTTATCAAAGAAATCATCGACCTTAGTCCACACAGGGCTTTTCACTGTAATGTCAGTAGTTTTCCATAAACCTCCAGATACGCCCGCCGAAAAAACCGTTTTACTGGTAGCATCATTTGGATCTACCAATATAGCACGGGTACGACCTCCTACATTACCAGGTCCGCGCTCTCGCCAAGTGATATTCGCAGCCTGTGTGCGTAAGCGTTGCTTATCTAATAATTGTTTCTTGATCATTGTTTTTCCCAACTCAAGTCTATCCTTGGGGATCAGATTTAGTTGAGGGTCACGTGTCAAATGATATTCCTGTTGCCAGGCCAAATCCATTCGATCGTATTTACTTAGTTTTTTAATAGAGGGGTTTCTAGGAGCTTCGCTGAATTTTTGTTGCAATTGATGATTGCAAGCAACGAGCCAACCAAGTCCTAATAGCGTAAACAGAAACGTTGTTTTCTTCATATTACTTTGAATGTACCACAAGATGGGTTTTAGTAAGCACCTTAATCAATGCTTATTAATACGTTGGAACTCTAATTAGTAAATGAGGACACCATTACTAACTAGTAATATTTAAACGAAACGGGAAATGAAGCGGAAGGTTTATCAAATCACCAATGATCAGCGATTTACTTTTATAGTCTCCAGTGCTGGGTCTTGATTGGTTGTATTTTGTTTTTCAAGTGCCTGTTTTTCAGCACGTTTCTCTGCCCTACGATCTTTCCAGGCATTTTTTGTATCCTCAAAATATTTGTTTAGATAAGGATAAGCCAACACTGCTAGCAAAATAATAAGTGTACCTATATAAAAGCCAGTGGTCATTTTTTCAGCATCACCAAAAATCAAAAATGCTAGTAAGATACCATATACAGGCTCCAGGTTTACCGTAAGGTTAATGGCAAAGGGGCTAAATTTCGTCATGAGTTTCACTGCAACAGTATAGGCATAAACAGTACAAACCATTGCCAAAATACCAATATATACCCAGTCAATGGCTGCATCAGGTACTAGTACCAGCCCTCGTTTGGGGAAGAAATAACGAACGTAAAAAGGGAAGAATAGAATACAGCCTAAACAGGCTCCTGCCATTTCGTAGAAAGTAATGACGGTGTGGTTATGCTTTTTGATCAAACGACCATTGATTACCGTAAACAAAGCAGCTAACATAGCCGATACCAAGGCCAAAACAAGCCCAACTGCATGGTCAAATTCAAAACGAAAGACAACATATAAGCCTACAATAATAACCAATCCAATGAAGACTTCGAAGGGTGCAATTCGACGCCAATTAATCAATGGATCTAGGATACTTGTCCACAAGGTAGCAGTAGCCATTCCCGCCAAACAAACCGAAACTGTAGAAACATTGGCTGAGGCAAAAAATAATATCCAGTGGGCGGAGATCAACATACCAGTACCGAGCATTTTTAGCCCTGCGCCTGTGCTCAAACGAAAAGGTTGACGACGTTGTACGAGAACGAAACCTAATAAAATAGCAGCAATAAGGGTGCGATAAAAAACCAGCTCTACTGCGGGAATAGTGATTAATTTACCCAAAATGGCAGTAAATCCCCATATCAGCACGATGAAATGGAGCGTGGCATGATCTCGTAAATTTGGCATTTAAATAAACATGGCTATGGTATTCTTTGGGTAACCTTACTTGATTTTTCTGATTTGATTTTACCCATTACACCTGTTGTAATCAATTCTTTCTTAGTTTATTACGACAAATCTAGTTGAATATTTAAGATTTGACAAAAAAAGAAGATTTTTAACGGCTAAAGGTTTATCACACAACCAGTCACAAGTTTTTTCATTCAGTTATTACCTCATAAGAAATCTTGGTTTTGCCCTTTTTAGATTTGATTTTTCGTAATTGAATTTTACCTATTTCCTGAGCATTAGGCATATGAGTACCTCCACAACCACAAGCTGCATATCCTTCAAAATTGACAATACGCGCCGACTTACCAGGGGGTGCACTAATCCCCTGCTGCTGGGCTTCTTCAAAGGTGAGTTCTTTGACTACCACTGCTGGATTTTGAGTAATGATTTCGTTCAAAGTAGTTTGGATCTGAGGTAACATTTCTGCGCCATTTTCAAGCACTCCCTCATATTCTACATAAGGGCCATCAGGGAAATGAAATCCTTTAGTAGGAATAATTTGATTCAATTGTAGTTTCTCTACGGCACAATCCAGCAAATGGCCCGCAGAATGTATTTTAGCGTGACTTATACGTCTTTCTTCATTTATTTTTAGGATCACGTTTTCATTTGATGTAAAACTTCCCTTAGTAAAGCTCCCAAAATGCCATACAATACCTTCCGCATCAAGTCGTACATCTTCTACTTGAAACTCTCCAGAACTTCCTATAATTTGTCCCTGATCGGCAGGTTGGCCACCTCCCTGGGGATAAAAAATAGTATTGGATAGTATAATTGCCGCCCCCTTTTCGTGTTCACGTATTTCTAAAAACTGAGCTGAGTTTTCAAACAGGAAAGTATCTTTAAGATAGTCTAATTGAGTCATGAATTGGTTTTAATTACTTTTATATGAATTTATGTAGCCAAAATACAAAAAGAAGCGCAACCCCAAGAGCTACGCTTCCTTTTTCCGCAGTATTAACAATCTTTTATATTATTTTTCAACTTTCTCTCGAGCTATCAGGTTTTTCTTCACATATTCAAGTTCAGTATCTATACCTTTAGCAATATCATCTATTGATTTTTTTACAATCATATCTGGAATAACCCCTTTATCTTTCTGCAGTTTTTCCGGATATTTAATTGGCATGTACCCTCGCATTACAGGTAAATCAATTTCCATTTTGGTATTGGGTAAAGTCAAGTAGAATATTTGGCCACCAATGGGGCCCTCTTTACTTCCACCAGTCTCTTGACCTATGATAGTACCTAAGTTTTGTTCTTGAATATGTGCCAAAGTACTGGTACCTCCTGATCCATTATGGGCACTACACAACACATATACTTTTCCTTTAAACCTATTTTTGAATGGCTTGAATTTTCTATTCTTTCCTGGCAAAAACTCATACATGCCATCTGCTTGTTTCTTAAAAAATCGTGCAGGTGGATTAAGTGCTTTTTTATCCCAAGTATTTAGGTAAGGTTTTACATCACCTGCCTGATAATTTTTCACAAGTGTTTTTTCGCCAAACTTGAAGGGACGATCATACAAATAGCGTAATAGTTCAATGGCAGCCTCAGTTAAACCACCAGAGTTGCCTCTAAGGTCAAGTATCAATCTTTTAGCTCCCTTAGACTTCATCGTGACAAAAGCCTCTTTCAATCGTTTTTTCCAGTTTTGCTTCATCTTCCAGGTCACATAGGTACCAATTTCCAAATAGGCGGTTTCATTGTTCCACATGGCAAAGCTCCATAAATCATCATAGGTCTTATTCTTACCAAACCGAGCCAACATATTGGCTTTCCATTCTTTCTTAGGAAGTGCTTTTACAGTAAGTTGTTTCTTTTTTCCACTTTGGTACTGGCGAACTTCTAAATCATAAGTAGCTTTTACTGGAAAAAATAATGGAAAATAATAATCAAAAGCATAAGTTTCCATCTGAGCCGTTTGCTGAGGAAAAGCATTACCATCCTTTTTCACCACTGTTCTAAAAGCCTTTATAATAGTAGGCATTGCAATGCCATTAATTTCCAAAATTTCATCCCCTCTTTTCAATTCATATTCATTGCTCAAATCTTTGGTAATAATCATTCTTTCACCCACCATTTGAAATTTAAATGGAAACTCCCGCGGGCTTTCTCCATAAATTCGTTTTTTCACTCCTTTATCTATATTCCAGGGGTTACAATAAGTATGACTGCATTTGATTTTGGCCGTAAACTGAGAAAGCAAACGCAGTAAGCTACGCTCGGTTTGAGGAGTTTGCAAGGCTTTTTGTAGATCAGCAAAATGCTGATCCATTGCTTGTTGAGTGTTAAAACGAGTCAGACCTGGGTGCAAACGCTCCAGGGCTTTTTTCAAAATTTTAAAGTCGACTTGTTGTTGTGCTACCGTGAATGACTTGCCTTCGTTTTGGCCCTGAATAAAAGTAAGGCTTAACAAAGCCATTAGAAAAGTGCATGTGATTTTTTTCATTGCTCCTAAATGTTTGGGTTGATAACTAGTGCTGTGCTTACAGAAAAGCGGTTTTCAAGAGATATGCCATCTTTACAAACACCTAACTATCAAACATTTAAGCTTGTTTTTAGCCTGATCTCATTTTTGAGGTTGTCCACCCATTTACCTTCCAGTGCCCACCAATGGACACTCCTCCTGTTCAATTTTGCTTCTACGAGTCAGGTACGCGATCGAAACAGTAAGTATCCAGGCCATTTATGAGTCAATATTTGGTATATACACGTAGTGATTATGTAGGCAAAAGTGATTTGTTTTTATCTATATAAATCAACCGAATGTATATAGCGTAATGCCAGAACTATAAAAAAACAAACTGGAAAACCAGATAAGCGTTATTCTAGTAAAAATCACATAACCAATTAAATTATTTGTGTAACACCATTTACTCATTGCTTATTTTACTATCTCCTTTTCATACTCCAAGGTGAGTAATCAGTAAATGTGCTTGTTCCATATTAACTTTGAAAATTTTATACAAATGAAGAAATTGACTCATCTATTCACTTTACTTTTTATGCTCTCAATGCTGGTAAGTATCCAACAAACTCAAGCACAACGTGTTAAAAAACGTGAGGTAAAAGCCGGAAAAATGGCTCGTAAAGAAGCCCGTCGTTTCAAAAAAGCAGGTTGGAAAGTTCTGCCAGGTTCTTTACCTATGCAAAAGTTGCTGGATCGCTCCTGGAGAAAACAATTGACCGAAGATAACGAAGGAAAAGCTGCCTACATTTGGGCTGCTGGTAATGGGGTAGCAGGATCACAAGCTGCTGCTGATATGCAAGCAATGGAAGTAGCCAAGTTGCAATTGGCCGGACAGTTGGAAAGTAACTTAACTGCGATCGCTAAGACTTCAATTGCCAACAATCAAACTACCAAAAGTAAAGCCGAAACTTTGACCAAAGTAGTTACTGCTGCTAAAAACACCATCATCACTCGTTTACGTAGAGTAGAACCTACTTATAAAATTTACCGTGAGGTAACCGAAGAAATTCGTCGCAAAAAGCGTAAAAGAGGAATCAAGGTAAAAAATGGAAACATTGAAGTACAAGTAATGCTATTCTACAACAAAAAAGAAGCTACTGCTATAGTAGAAGAAGAGGTTAAAAAAGCTTTGAAAGAAGAAGTAGATGATGTACACAAAGAAGTAAACGACTTGAAAAAGAATGACTAATTTGTTTTAATGTACATTAAAAGCATAAAAAACAATTACAATATTTATTCATCACAAACTTGAGCCAATAATATTCTTTAATTTACACTAAATATAGAGGGTTAGATATAGTTTTGTATCTAACCTTTTTTTGTATTGAAATTATTTACCAATATAGATTACCTCGCCCATGAAAAACCTCCTGTTATTAACACTGATATTGTCCACTGTATTGATTACTACCCAAAATACTGAAGCCCAACGAACAATCTCAGTAAGTGGTAAATCACAGATTTTATTAAACGACTCTTATTGTATAGGTAAAGTAAAAAAACTGGCCCTTGATAAAGCCAAAATCAACGCATTGGAAAAAGCCTACGGTCGAGTAATTGTACAGGGAACCAGTACCTATATAGAAAACATAAGCACAGGAGAAAAGGTAAAGACCAATACCAAAATGAACACTATTGCCAACTCAATGGTAAAAGGAGAATGGATAAAAACAAAGTCTAGCAAGCTAGAATGGGTGGTCAGAGAAAAGTCTACTGGTGGGCAGGAACTTTGGCTAATGTGTGAAATTAGAGGGGCAGCTCGGGAGCTAAAAGAAAACAAAGTAGACTTCGAGGTATTTACAATGAAGTGTAATAATGAATTAAACAAATGCAAAGCTTCACAATTCAAAAGTGGTGAGGAACTTTATATGCATTTTAAAACTGCCTCTAAAGGTTATTTGAGCATATTTATGGAAGAATCGGGCAAAGTTTATCGTCTGTTCCCTTATACCAATATGCACGACTCTTATCAAAATGCGGTTCCAGTAAAAGCTGACCAAGCCTATACCCTATTCTCTGAGAAACATTATGATTATTTTAAAAATTCTACTCCTAACGAAATTATGGAGTATTTAATGAGTACTGGGGACAAACCGCAGTTGTTCAATCGGATCTTTGTGGTGTTTTCAAAAAAACCTTTCAAGAAACCCATACTTTCAGAAAACACTGATGGACTAAAGACCATTAATCCTGATAAGTTTCAAAAATGGTTGGGGGCCAATCGAGCTATAGAAAAGTCTTTTCAGGTGAAAAATATTGACATCACTGTGACACAGTGATTTATGTTTGATGGTTAATGATGGATCAAATATTGACGATAACGTTTCAGACTGTTTTTAAATAGCTAAACTCACTCTGAAACGTTATTCTATTAAATATCAATCTCCTGAACCAAAAGTAGTGTAGCCAACCAACTGATCGGTACGAGTATTGAGCGGGCGATAATATACAAACACTTCGTATTGATTACGGGCCTTAAAATGACTTCCCTCGATTTGCTGAAAAAATAAAACTCCTCCTTTTTCTGGTTTATGGCCATACATATAGTCATAAATCCCTTGCTTAAGCAGCAAAGTAGCTTCATATTGATGTGTTTCCAGATTATAGATCATTTCGTTTGCAGGGGAAGCTTTCCAATTATTAAACTTACCCATCACATACACATTATCATCTAACTCATCACACTTAAGGGTAAATTTTACCTTGGCATAATCAGTAGCAAATTTAGCATCTCCTCCTCGTTCATCTTGCACAATGTATCCTCCATTAAAATCTTGTTTTGCTGTATAAGTATTACTTACTCTTGGTCTATCAACTTCCAGAGTTACTAAATTGCCTGTTTCCAGCGTTTCGGCACTATAAATTCGCTGCCCAATAAATCGAAAACTACTCATATCGAAACGGCGAAATTCGTTTCCTCCTCGAAAAGTTTTTGCATTTAATATTGTCTTGTACAACAAATTTTTATTAGCCTGTTCGTGCCCACTAGACTTATTAATTAACACGGCGTTGTCCCATCGTTGATTTTGACGAATCAACACCTTTACTCCTTTTGAGTTTTTCAATTCTTCGCCTCCATAGTGTACTTTACAAACAATGACCTGCTCAGGCTTGTCTTTACCTGCTGTAACCACGGCAGGAGTTATTTCCCACTTCTTTTCATACACCATAAAACGCTTAATCATGATAAGGTCACGCTCTTGCCCTTTTCTAAAAACCTTAAGTAAATAGTTTCCTGAAGCCTTCACTGGGGGTACTCTAAAGGTATAGTGAAAGTATTTTTGACGTGTATTATACGACGCCTTGGGAGCGTCAAACTCGAATAGGTTAAGGTCATTGATAAACTCGATTTCATTAAGGCTCGATATTTTCCAATCTTGATTACAGTGAACAATCTTAGCACTAAAACTAGATTTTTCAGCACGTAAATCATCAAATTCTAAAATCAAAGGAGCAGTTTGTCCCAGATAAATCACTGGCGATTCGAGACTTTGGGTAGTAATATTGCCCAAAGGATACAACATTACAGATTTAAGCGTGGGTTCGTAGTTAAAATCGTAGGTAACAAATTTTTTATGCGCAAAAGGATCCACTACTTTCTTTACTTTGTCTTTGGTAATAGGTGGAATCGGAATGCAGTGGGTAAAAATAGTTGCCAAACAAATAATTAGTATTTTCTTCATATCCTCACAATACAGGCTACCAAAATAAACTCAAATTTACTCAATTTAGTCACAAGATTAAACGAAACTATTCAAAACCTCTGCCATAAAAAAAACACCACCTTTTCCTAACTGGAAAAAGTGGTGTGTATGGTAACTAAATAGTTGTTCTCTATTTTTTACCAATTTTATTCTTAGTTGTTTTTTTCACGACTTGGTCATTTTTCAAACGCTTTGACACTTCCAAAAATGGCCCTGTCACAACTTCATCTCCTGCTTTCAGGCCTGTTAGGATTTCAATATTCTCAAAATCGCTAATACCTGTTTTTACCTTACGAAGCACTACTTTCTGAGTCTTGGTATCGTACACAAAAACTACTTCCTGAGGCTTGGCTTTTTTCTTCTTTTTCTTTTCAGCTTCCTTAGCCTTCTGATTTCCTTGGTTTCCACGGCCACGTCTGCCTCTTCTACCTTTTCCTTTTTTCTCATCATCTGGGTTGCGAGTAGTTACCGATGCCAATGGTACTGAAAGCACGCTATTCTTAACATTAGTTCTTATCTCTACTGAAGCGGTCATCCCTGGGCGAAACGGCGCCATTCTTTTCTTTTGCTTAATTAAATCCTGATAAGATTCCTGCAGAATACGCACCTTCACCTTAAACTCTGTTACCGCATCAGCCGAAGCAGTTGGGTTTGCAGTATTTGCAATTTCAGTTACAATGCCTTTAAACTTCTTATTCTGAGTAATGTAAGCATCTACTTCTATATCGGTTGTGTCTCCAAGCTCTACTCTTACAATATCATTCTCATTGACATCCACCTGTACTTCCATATTATTCAGGTTCGCAATTCGCAGCATCTCAGTACCAGCCATTTGAGCCGTACCCACTACTTTTTCACCTTTTTCTACATCTAATTTAGAAATAGTACCACTTACGGGAGCAAACACTGATGTACGAGAAAGGTTATCTAAATTTTGGGAAACATTTGCTGCCGCACTTTGCGCGTTGAATTTGGTGGCTTCTATATTTTGTTTGGCAGACTCCATTTGCTGTTTCGCTACTTTAAAGTTAGCTTCAGACAATTGAAAATCAGCCTGCGAAATCACCTTTTGTGCATAAAGTTGTTTATTACGATCATACTCCAACTTCAGACGATCATAGTTTGCTTTTTGCTGCTGGTAAGAAGCTTGTGCCTGAGCAGTGGCTGCATTTCTAGAATTAAGCACTGCCTGAGAGTTTTCTAATGCTGCCTGCAGGTTATCAGGTCTTATTTTTAACAACAATTGACCTTTTACCACTGAGTCACCCTCTTGTACAAGTACTTCTACAATTTCACCTGATACATCTGGGCTAATCTTCACCTCTATTTCAGGCTGAATTTTCCCAGAAGCACTCACTTGTTCTACAATGGTTACTTTTTTTGATTTTTCGGTAAAAATCTCGGTTACTTTCTTTTTACCAATCAAACCAGACGAACGGGCAACAAGTATTGCTACCAAAATCAATACAAATGCAATCGCGACGTTTCTACCGACCCGTGATCTTCTTCTTTTTTTCTTTTTAGCCATCTCTTAAATTAGTAAATTAGGTTTAGTCTACACTGATAATCAGAAAGATATGTATTAATATTTTAAATTAAAAAATATTAGCTACACTAATATTTGCATAAGATATTTTTACAATATCTCAAACAAATATAGGTGTAGCTTACAAAAACTAATCTTCAAAAAGATTACTATTTCCTATTTAAAATCCAGAGGCTTATCCATATAGAAGTTCAAAACCTCGGTACGGAATAAGTAATCGTATTTGGCTCTAATCATATCAGATTGTGCACGATCACGATTAATTTTTGCAATGTTATAATCTACTGAATTCATCGCTCCAGCGTTGAATCTTTTCTGGGCAATTTCAAAAGCCAATTGTTGAGATTGTAAAGCTTTTACTCTTGCATCATAAGTATTATGGGCAGCCTTAGCATTGCTATAAGCTTGCTCAATATCTTGTCTTAATTGGTTTTTTCTATTTTGTAGCGTCAATTCAGCTTGTCGCTTTTGGATAATACTGGTAGCAATGTTTCTTTTCACTTGCCCTCCATTAAAAATCGGAATAGACAATCTCAATGATACATACTGAGAAAGGTTATCATTCAATTGCTGACCAAAAGTATAAGGTCGTTCTTCTCTCACGTTTCTCGGAGTCAAAACCACTTGGTTAGTTCCATCTACAAAGCCTACCGGTATGTTTACTACCTCACCAGTTTCAGGAGTCAATACCCCTGCATCGGAGTAACGAGTAACTATTCCTGCCGCTAATGTCAAGCTTGGATACTGATCAGATTTAGCAATTCTGATAGATACATCGCTGTTCATTACCGATAATTCCGCACTCTTGATAATTGGCTGTGAACCCTTGGCAATATCAAAAATCTGCTGTGGAGTTTCATTATGAGGTTGAGCCACCAGGTTTTCAACGTCAATGTTTTCTACTGTAAAATTAGGGTTTTCAGCAGTAGGCAAGTTCATTAATTGCATCAAACGTAACTTGGCCAAATTCACGTTATTTTCAGCATTTACTACCTGCAATTCATCATTTGAAAGCGTTGCTCGTAGGTTAATCACCTCATTTTCAGCAACAGAACCTGCTTTAAATAACTTTTCAGTTCTTTCCAATTGCTCTTTGGTAGAAGCTACTTGTTTACGAGCTGCCACTAATAATTCTTGATTTAACAAGACATCTAAATAAGATGTAGCAATATTTAAAGACACCGTATTAGTAGATGCCTTCAAATCCATTTTACTAACACTAATAGTATTAAGGTCACGCTTAACCGTATTTTGAAGTTTATTACCATTCCAAAGCGTCACACTTGCATCTATGCTAAAATTGTTAGTTAAAGTTCTGGTATTAATAAATTCGTTGGTAATTGGGTTAATCGAGCGTCCAAAGTTTAATCCCTGACTTGCAGAAGCATTCACAGAAGGGTAGCGAGCCAATTTAGATTGTCTCACGTTGTATTCATTGGTCTTAATTGTCAATGCACTTTGCTTGATGTCAATGTTGTGCTCAATGGCATAATCAATACACTTCTGAATAGACCAATTGCCTGAAGTGCTTGTATTTTTGCTCTCAGTTTGACCTTGAGCCTGTAGACCAAAAGCCATAGACAATCCTACAAGTAGCAGGAATGCTTGTCTTAAGTTTTTGCGAACGAGTTTCGGTAAATATAACATACGATTATAGGTTACACGGTTTTTAAAACTATTCTAAAATGGTTATATGATTTTCGGTCTGTTGTATTAGTAGTAGCCTTTGCTAAAAACTTACAACAAACTTTAAATATATTCTTAATTATTTAGCGTAGGGGATATAAATTACGTCATGAATCCACTCCAAATGGCGTAAATATTCAATCGTAATAGGCACTAACTCCGAATCTATCTCAATAAACTGGCAAGCAATATCATTTTTGCCTTTACGTGATACATTCATTGTAGCAATGTTACAACCGTCTTGTGCCAACACCTGCGCTATAAAAGCAATACTTCCAGGCACATCTTGGTTTTTAATTACCAATGTGTGCATAGAAGCACTAAAGTCTGCTCGGAAGCCGTTATAGCTTGCAATGTTTATTACTCCTCCTCCCAGGCTCTCTCCCACTATTTCTACTTCTAAACTTCCCTTTTTTGCCTGAATTTTCACGGTATTAGGATGCATCGTTGAAGCATTACCCACCGATTTGAAGAAAAACTCTAAGCCTTCTTTCTCAGCTTCATCCAAAGCATTTTTAATACGGGCATCATCCGTACTAAACCCCAATAATCCCCCAATAACAGCTCTATCGCTGCCATGCCCTTCATAAGTACGTGCAAAAGAATTATAAAATGTAATGGTTACGCTATCAGGTTTTCCTCCTAAAAAGCTATAGGCCACCAAAGCGATTTTTACTACTCCTGCGGTATGTGAACTGGAAGGCCCAATCATTACTGGGCCAATCATATCGAAAATGCTGCTTTTCTGAGTCATGTTTTATCTTTTAGCACTCAACAATGAGTTAGTTTGACTTTTCAGTGCTCAATTTTAACAAATTACTCATTGCTTTTCACGGGCAAACATTGAAAATTTAATCAACTTCAATACCATTAGCAATAACTCACTGATTTACAAAACTTTGCAGTAATTAAAATAAAACAATTGATCGAGTAGGTGTTCGTAATTCATACAAAAAAATGCCCATTTTCGAACACTTTCTAAGGATAGAAAGGCAAATCAGCAGTTATTTGTAATGCAAGGTAGTGTTTTTTACATAATTTCAAAAAAAAAGAGCAATTTATGTTGGCAAGACACCAACAATTGCTCAATGGTTGCACTGGGTAAAATTCAATAAGAATTAAGTCAGTTTTTTAGTATAAAAAATCCAGGTTTTTATTTTTCACATCACTTGGATCATCAAACACTAAAAACTGCTCCCAAAACTGTGTACTGGGCAATCCAGCCACACATACAATAGGTTCTTTTTTTACTGGATGAAGAAAATATATGCGACGTGCATGCAAATGAATATTGTTGTCTGGATCTTTGCGAGCAAATCCATATTTAATATCTCCTCTAATCGGGCACCCCATAGAAGCCAATTGCACCCTAATCTGGTGTGGTCTCCCCGTAATTGGGTTTACTTCCAGTAACCAATGATCATTTAACGTACCTAAGACTTTATACTTAGTTTCTGCTTTTTGTGTCCCATCTTCTGGGTAATCATAAGCAGTTACTACGTTTTTACTTCCATCTTTTTTTAACCAATGTACCAGCTTGCCCTCATTTTCAGCAGGTTTCTTCTTAACAACTGCCCAATAAGTTTTTTGAATCTTTCTTGACCTAAAAATTTGATTCATACGCTCTAGCGCTTTTGAGGTACGAGTAAGCACCACAATACCAGACACTGGACGATCAATACGATGAGGGATACCCAAATAAACATTACCTGGTTTGTCGTATTTTTCTTTGATGTATTCCTTTACCCAATCACCCAGGGTTTTATCTCCGGTTTTGTCTCCCTGAACCAACAATCCCCCCATTTTATTTACAATAATCAAATGATTATCTTCATACAGCACCTGAAAATATTTATAATATTTACTGGGATCAAAAGTCTCCATCTATTAAATATTTGATAATTAATAAGTTATAAAGTACAAAATTACCACTTTTTTGTATTTTTTATTAGACTATACATATTTAATATTCTAATCGGTGCAAATTATCAAGTAATTTAGTTTGACAAAATCTTTTTTATTCAGACATTGAAAAGTTAATTAGGCAATTGTGAGAATTTATGAAGTTGACTATAAAATTATTTCTATACTATCTGTTCTTCTTTACTGTATTTCAAACCCACGCCCAAATCTCCCCAAGGTTAAAAAAATACACCGATAGTTTAAACCGCCTCATCATCACAGCCCCTGACTCTATTAAAGTTGATCTTTTACAAAAAATTAGCTGGAGTTATCGCAACGCAATGCCTGATTCTACCATTGCTTATGCCCAAAAAGCACTTGACTTATCTACACAAATCAACCTCGCTAACGGTAAAATCAAAAGCCTTAATTTCATAGGAGTTGCTTATCGTAACAAGGGTAACTATTCCTTGGCTTCAAAATATTATTTTAATGCCTTAAAAGCTGCCGAAAAGGTGGGAAACAAAGAACAAGTAGGCTATTCTTCTATCAATATTGGTAATGTATATGTGTACCAAACCAACTATAAGGAAGCTATTGAGTACTTTAATAAAGCTTTAAAGACTGCTCAAGACTTAAAGAATAAGGGTATGGTGGCTTATTGTTATGTAAACCTTGGCAGGGCCTTTCGGAGTCAGAAAAAATATAAAGAAGCTCGTAAGTACTATGCCAAGACCCTTGAAATCCGAAAAGAACTCAAAGATATATCGGGTATACTGACTTCTGAAGTAGATTTGGCCGAGGTGTATCGCTTAGAGAGAAACTATGAAAAGGCACTCCAGTACTTTTCTATTGCTGTTACTGATGCTGAAAAAATGAATAATAAAGGAGCATTGGTATATAGTTTAAATAACATTGCAAACATTTATAAAGCTACCAATGAACTCGACAGAGCTGAAAGTTATGCTAAAAATAGTCTCAAAATTGCGTCACAAGTAGGGCTACGTAATGATGTTCGTAAGGCTTTGCTTAATCTATCTGAAATCTATGAGCAGCAAGGTGAGTTTAAACAAGCTTATAAATATCATCTTCGCTATATAAGCATCAAGGACTCTCTATTTAGTGAGGTCAACACTCGACAAATTTCTCGCTTACAATCTCGCTATGAATCCGAAAAAAGAGAAACCCAACTAAGGCTAGAGAAAAAGATTCATGAAGAAGAAAGTAAACGAAAAACGTTAATCATCTATTCTTTTGTGGGAGGCCTGGTTTTATTGTCGCTCTTGGTATTAGGACAATACATCAATAATCGCCAAAAAAATAAGTTAAACTTGCTCCTTTCTCAGCGTAATACGGAGTTGGCAACCCAACAGATAGAAATTACGGAGAAAAATAAAACATTAGAAGAGCAAAGAAACGCTCTTGACCAGAAAAGTTCAGCACTTGAAACAGCAAACATTGAGATTACCCGTAAAAACAAAGATATTATTGCTAGTATGAATTATGCCCAACGCATTCAAAAAGCAATGTTACCCTTAGAAAATAATATCAAAAGAGTTTTACCTGAGCATTTTATTTTATTTAAGCCTCGAGATATCGTAAGTGGTGATTTTTATTGGTTTGCTAAAATAGAATCCCACGCAAGTAGGAAAATCTATACCCAACAAACACAAAGTGTAGCCCCACCCTCTGCAGATGATTTTGGCACTGAAGAAGATATGTTTCCCACTGTAAGTCCTGAGGTTGATAAAGCCGTAATTGCCGCAGTAGATTGCACTGGACACGGTGTTCCTGGCGCATTCATGAGCCTCATTGGAAATGAACTACTAAACGAAATTATTATTATTAGAGGAATTACTAAGCCTTCCCAGATTTTGGAAGAATTACAACATGGGGTAAGAACTGTACTACAACAAAAAACTACCAAAAACCAGGATGGGATGGATATTGCCATTTGTGCTATAGATATTATTCCTGAAAATTTTCCTAATAACAACTATGTCCCCAAGCTTCAGTTTGCTGGTGCGGGTAATCCATTAATCTATATACAGAATAATGAAATGAACCGTATCAAAGGCAACCGTATTTCTGTTGGGGGTTATCGTAACTTCAATATTATACCAGATCGCTTTGATAATCACGTAATTGCACTAGACCAACCCATGACTTTTTATATATTTTCAGATGGATATCAGGATCAATTTGGAGGAAATGGTACCAGGAAGTTTATGGCAAAGCGATTTAGGCAATTACTTTCAGATATCCATCATCTTCCAATTAACGAACAAAAACTTCATCTGGAAACTACACTAGCACAATGGCAAGGCGACCTTGATCAAGTAGATGATATTTTAGTGATGGGGATTAAGCTACAAGGAAAATCATAAAAGCCGTCAAAAACTTTATAAGTAATTCGCCACTTTACAGTTTTTTTTGAATCTCCTCATACTTTTCTTTATAAGTTTTATTACCAGATTTTGCCTGGCTAGACAAGAACTTATAGATATTACTTAAAGGCTTTAGAATCTTCGCATCATTTGGTTTTTGTTCGTTAAGCTTTTCAAAATAAGGCAAAGCTTTTTCGAAAGCTTTTACCGCCCTTTTTTCTTTTTTCTTACCATTTTTAATGTAATCTGGTAAGGTTTGTTTATCCATTTCGTTGGTCAGTGTAGCAGCCTCATTATAAGCCAGTACTCCAAGGTTATAGTTTGCATTAAAATTTCCAGGCTCTACAAGTAAACATTTTTTATAAGCTTCCTCCGCCTTTACTGGTTTTCCAGCCTTCTCATAGATAATCCCCAAATTAATATAATTTCCTGCAACTCTAGGATTCTTTTGCACCGCTTCTTCCATCTTTACAATTGCTTCTTCTAGCTTGTTAGTTGCCACGTAAAACTCTACCTGCATAGCTCTTAAAGTGGTGTCTTCGGGAAACTCGACGAGTGCTTTGTCTACCGCCTCTACTCCTTTTCCATATTGCTTTGTTTTCCTATATAAGAACATCAATGCCCTCGCATAGCGAACTTTTTCTCTCTCCAGGCGCATCTTTTTTTCTTCTGAATTCTGCAGTTTTTCTAACTCATCTTCCTTCAGTAGAATTTCAAAGGCTCCTACAGGAATCTTCTGGATAGCCACCAAAGAAGATTCATACTTATCATCTTGCTTGAGTTCTCTTGCTACATCTCCTCCATAAATAAAAGGCAATAAAGATCGTTTATTAGTTTGTTGAGCCAACTCGAAAGCTTTCAACGAACCCTCTATTTTACCTGCTTTATATAACTCTACCCCCTCGTTGATAGCTACAGGATGCAAATTTCTCTGTTGAGCTCTTAATGCAGGAATGTAGTACCCTGTCTTTTTAGGCTCTAACTCCATCGACTTACGAAATGCTTCATAAGCTATATATATCGCCTCAGGGTTAGCCTCTTTGAGTGCACCATACCGCTTAGTTTCATTTTGTGCTATAGAAGTATAAATTTGACCTCTATAAAACCACATTCTGGCGTCATTTTTTAGCTCATCATTTTCTAAACAGGCATCAATTTTTTCTTTTGCTTTATCATATTTCTTGCTATTAAAATTAGACACTGCAAGACTAAGTTGTGCCTTAGAAGGTGCTGCTAACAGCACGCATAATGTGCATAGATAAATTACTTTTTTCATTTGTATACACGATATTTTCTTCAACTTATAGTCATGTACAAAAATAGTTCAAATTATTAATATCAAGATTTCTGTAGAGCAACATTGTTGAATTCATATCAATAAAAAACCTGCCTGATGTACTATCAGGCAGGTTTTTTATGTGAAAAATTATTTTGAGGCAGATTATTCTCCGCTAATCTTTTTCTCTATTTCTTTATACTTCGCAGCATATTCTTTTTTGTTCTCCTTGGCATTTTTAGACAAGAAGTTGTAAATCTGACCAAGAGGTCTCAAAATATTTGTATCGCTTGGTTTTTTCTGCTCAAGTTTTTCAAAAAATGGAAGAGATTTTTTGAAGTTTGCTACCGCTTCTGCTTCCATTTTTTTACCACGTTTGTTATACTCAGGCAAAGTCAATTTATTAATTTCTTTGATAATATTTGCCGCTTGGTTAAATGGTAATACAGCCAAGTTATAGTTTGCGTTGAAATTCTCAGGATCAACTTTCAAGCATCTTTTGTAAGTTTCTTCAGCCTTAGCAGCATTACCTGATTTTTCGTAAATGATTCCTAAGTTCACATAGTTTTCAGCAGCCTTAGGATTCTTTTGGATTTCACCTTCTAGATTTTTAATTGCTTGATCAAGCTTGTTTGTCTTTACATACAATTCTACTTGCAAAGCTCTCAATTTATCATCGTTAGGAAAATCTTTCAAAGCTTTATCTACAGCTGTAACTCCTTTTTCATACTGTTTTGTATCACGATAAAGAAACACCAAAGCAGCCACATATTTTGCTTTCTCTTGCATTAGGCGAGCCTTTTTTGCGTCTGCATCAGTCAATTTATCAAGATCTGCTTTCTTTACCACAACCCCAAAAGCACTGGCATCAAAGTTAGAAATCGCTTGCAAAGAAGCTTCATATTTATCATTCATTTTAAGTTCACGAGCTACATCACCACCATAAATAAATGGAACTATAGCTTTTGGATTCAGCTTCTGAGCCAACTCAAAAGCCTTCAAAGAACCTTCCTTTTGCTTCTTTTGATATAAACTTACTCCTTCATTTACTGCCAACGGATACAATACTGTTTCCATAGCTTTCTTAGAGTCCTTATAATATCCACGTTTTTTTGGCTCAAGCTCCATCGCTTTATTAAATGCATCATAAGCTAAATACATTGCATCAGGATTTGCTTCTTTAAGGGCTCCATAAATGGTGGTAGGATTTTGGGCAACTCCAGCGTAGATTAATCCGCGGTAATACCACATTTTTGACTTCGCTTTCAACTTCTCACTGTCTAAACATTCATCAATTTTTTGTTTAGCCTTGTCAAACTTTTTACTGTTATACTGTGAAATAGCTGAACCCAGCTGTGCTTGCAATGGTGATACTGCCAATACACAGAACAAAATCAAGTAAACTATTCTTTTCATATGCTTATACAAATTTATTCTTCAATATTTTCCAATAAGACGGCGCAAAGATAACGATTATTTCCAGTTTAATTATATTTTAATTAACCTTCTGATTCATCATCATTTTTTTCGTCGCCTTTTTCAGTGTTTTCCTCTGTATTGCTTTGAGGGGTATTTTCAGCACCTTCAGCAGCTTGATCTTCGGCATTTTCATCCTCCTTCAATAAGGTAGTAGTGTCTACCTTAGCTACCGAAGCAATGCTGTCATCTTCATGCAGCTTAATGAGTCTTACGCCCTGGGTTGCTCTTCCCATAACTCGCATATCAGACATAGACATTCTAATAACTAACCCTATTTTGGTAATAAGGATTAAGTCATCAGTATCTACAGCCTCTTTGATAGATACCAACAAGCCTGTTTTATCAGTTACCTGAAGCGTGATTACTCCTTTACCACCTCGGTTTGTGATTCGGTAATCTTCAATAGAGGAGCGTTTACCATAACCATTTTCTGATACCACCAACAAGCTAGCATCATCTCTTGCCACACAAACCATTCCCACTACTCGATCAGTTTCGTCCGACAGGGTAACTCCTCTCACTCCAGTAGCTGTACGCCCCATACTTCTTACTTGGTCTTCGTGGAAGTGAATCGCTCTACCACTACGTACCGCCAAGATTATGTTATTATCACCATTGGTCAATTTTACATCCAGTAATTGATCATCTTCATTGATAGTGATTGCGTGAATACCATTCTGACGGGGACGAGAGAATGCTTCCAAACGAGTCTTTTTAATTACTCCTTTCTCGGTACACATCACCAAGTAGTGATTTTGATTATAATCTGGATCTTGCAAACGTTTAACGTTGATTACTGCCCGGATAGAGTCTCCGCTTTCCATTTGCAAAAGGTTCTGCATGGCGCGACCTTTTGCAGTTTTAGAACCTTCAGGAATGTTGTATCCTTTCAGCCAGAATACCTTTCCAGAATTTGTGAAGAATAGCAAATAATCGTGGGTAGAAGCAACGAATAAATGTTCTGTAAAATCATCATCTTTTTTGGAAGTACCTCTAGACCCAACTCCACCTCTATTTTGAGTTCGATATTCGTCTAATGAAGTACGTCTCATATATCCTTCATGAGAAATAGTAATAACCATTTCTTCTTCTGGAATCATATCTTCGTCGGTCAAGTCATCGGCAAAATGCTCAATCTCGGTTCGTCGAGCATCACCATACCTGTCCTTCATATCGTTTAACTCTTCTTTGATGATGTTTACTCGCAAGCCTTTATCTGCCAAAATAGCTTCCAACTTCTCAATCAAAGCAGAAATTTCTTTATGCTCCGCTATAATTTTATCACGCTCCATAGCGGTTAAACGCTGTAAGCGAATATCCAAAATGGCTTTTGCCTGCAACTCTGATAGTTCGAATGTCTCGATCAAAGAGTTTTTGGCTGTTTCACCATCTTTTGAAGCTCTAATTAACGCAATTACCTCATCTAAATTATCTAAGGCAATCAATAATCCTTCTAGGATATGCTGACGAGCTTTTGCTTCCTTAAGCTCAAATTGAGTTCTGCGATAAATTACCTCGTGACGGTGTTCAACAAAGTGGTAAATTAGATCACGAAGGTTTAGAATTTGAGGTCGTCCTTTAACCAAGGCAACATTGTTTACCCCAAAGGATGACTGAAGTGCGGTATATTTATATAATTGATTGAGCACTACCATAGGTACCGCGTCTCTCTTTAATTCATAAACAATGCGCATTCCATTACGGTCTGACTCATCGCGAATATCAGAAATACCTTCTATTCTTTTTTCCTGTACCAAATGAGCAGTTTTCTCTATCAAGCTGGCCTTATTGACTAAATAGGGAATTTCAGTTACTATAATTCGCTCACGACCAGTTTTAGTGGTTTCAATTTCGGCTACCCCACGAACTACTACCCGGCCTCTACCTGTAAGCATGGCCTTTTTAACTCCTTGGTAACCATAGATAATTCCACCAGTAGGAAAGTCGGGTGCAGGAATGTATTGAATCAATTCCTCAACCGTAATTTCATTATTATCTAAGTAAGCGATAATACCATCTACTACTTCACTCAAATTATGAGGGGGCATGTTGGTAGCCATACCTACTGCAATACCAGAAGTTCCATTCACTAGCAAGTGGGGAATTTTACAAGGTAAAACGGTAGGTTCTTTGAGTGATTCGTCAAAGTTGGGCTGGAAATCAATCGTATCTTTGTTCAAATCTGATAGTAATTCATCAGAAATACGTTTTAGGCGAGCCTCGGTATAACGCATTGCCGCAGGTGAATCACCATCAATAGAACCAAAGTTACCCTGGCCATCTACCAATGGATAACGAAGTGACCACGTTTGTGCCATACGAACCATTGTATCGTATACAGATGCATCTCCATGAGGGTGATACTTACCCAATACCTCTCCCACAATACGGGCTGACTTCTTAAAAGGCTTATTGAACATTAAACCCAAATCAGACATACCATACAATACCCTTCTATGTACAGGCTTCAGGCCATCACGTACATCAGGTAATGCACGTGAAATAATCACCGACATAGCATAATCTATGTAGGCACTCTTCATTTCATCCTCAATATTAATGGGGACTATTTTACTTGAAGATTCCAGCATATTGTCAAACTAATTTTATGTTGTCTTAATCCAATCAATACACGTTTTGATTGTGCATTGAAAAATATATATGTTTTATACACACGCTATTAATCGTATGCTTCTCTGGTGTCTATTTTGCGATATCTGCCTTTGGCAGATTTGGCTTTATATGATTTTCTAAAAATATATTTATACCAAGGTACACCTCTCACTACTCTACTCTTGCGCATTCCACTTACAGTAAAAGCTTTTCCAGCCTTAGTTTTAGCAGTAACGCTACCTCTGGTAGGATGACTATGGTCAATCAATACTCTGCATTGTGAAACTTTGCATCGGGGGGGAATACAACTCGTGGCAAAAAAAAGAGAGGAGATAAAAACGAAAACAAGTATTACTTTTTTGCTCATAATGTTTAGGAGTAAGAAGCGAGCTTAAATCAAAAAAAGTCTGTTTTGGTGAATAACAGACTTTATAAAATCATACTTAAAAAAGAGCCTCCTGCCGGACTCGAACCAGCGACCAACTGATTACAAATCAGTTGCTCTACCAACTGAGCTAAGGAGGCTTGATTTTTTGTTTTAAGCGTCTACAAAATTAAGAAATTAACCCAATTTCACCAATAAAAAAACGTTTTTTTGGTGCTTATATTTTGTTCTTTTTCGAGTTTAAATCTCAAATATTTGTAGGTATTATGAGCATTAAAAAACCCGTTTTAGGGAACACCTAAAACAGGCTTTAGAGAAGCATTTTTTTAAAGAGCCTCCTGCCGGACTCGAACCAGCGACCTACTGATTACAAATCAGTTGCTCTACCAACTGAGCTAAGGAGGCTATTATTTTCCTTAAATGCGGTGCAAATGTAGAAGATAAAGTAACTCACTCCAAACTTTGCACCGATTTTTTTTCAAATTTTATTGATTTTTTTTGAAAGCCTTCAACTGTTTACGCAGATTCACTAACTCACGCTCGGCGGCTTCTATCTGCTTTTCAAAATCTTCTTTGAGTTTGTTGGCTTTTTGGGAGTTGGCAAAGAACCCTAAATTGTTGCGAAGGGTATCAATATCATTCTCAAGCTTTCCAATCTTCTTACGAATTCCTGACTCTTTCATGTTCAGTTTCTTGGAAGCATTCGGGCTCAATCTGGCCATCATCAAATCCAGTGCATTGACATAAGACTCCTTCTTTCCTTCTGCAAGATCAGGAATACGATCTATAATGGCATATATAGAAGCTTCAAATTGCTTTTGAATGCTTTTCTTATCCTTCTTGGGCACAAAACCGATTGACTTCCATTCGTCTACATATACTTGCAAGAATTTTTCTTCTTTGTCTTTTAAATCATCTCCTTGCAAAGCATCCATTTTGACACAAAGCGCTTGTTTCTTCTCAAGATTGACCTGGTATTCTTTTTCTTGATTTAAATACTCTTGACGGCGGCTCTCAAAGAACGCATCACAGGTCTTCTTAAAACGCTCATAAACGGCTTGTTTTTGTTTGGCAGGTGCTGGCCCTACCTCTTTCCATTCCTTTTGCAAATCTTTTAAGCCTTGAGCTATCTTTTGAGGAGTTTGATCGCTAGATGTCAATTCTTCTGCTCGCTCACAAAGTGCTACTTTTTTGGCCAAATTCTCTTCTCGGAATTGTTCTACTGTTTTAAAGAAATTATTTTTGTTATGGAAAAAGCCTTTGAATGCTCCCCAAAAACGCTTGCTAACCTCTTTAATTTTTTCTTTAGGTATGAAGCGAATTTCTTCCCATTGCTTTTGGATTTCCAGCAATTCTTTAGTCTTGGTGTTCCAATCGGCAATTTTTTCAGATTGGAAGTTAGAGAACTCTTGCTCAATCCGCTCACAAAGTGCTAGTTTAAGCGCAAGGTTATCATCTTTCTGCTTTTTCAACTCCTGATAGTACTCACGCTTTTTATTATAAATTGCATCAGAAGCTGCTTTGAAACGCTGCCACAATTTATCTTGCTCTTCGCGAGGAATAGGTCCTATGTGCTTGTATTCATTATGTAACTCATGGAGTTCTTTAATGGCTTGTTGTACAGAAGCACTTTCTACCAACTTTTCCGCTCGCTCACACAAAGCAATCTTTTTCTCTAAGTTTTTGCGACGATCAAGTTCTTTTAGCTCAAAATAAATACTGCGTTTGTTATAGTAGAGCTCCATCAAGGCATTGTAGCTTGCCCATAAACTTTTAGATTGGGCAGGTGGTACTGGCCCTACTGCTTTCCATTGTTCCTGAAGCTTTTTGAGCTCCTCCATACTATTATGACTCTCCTCAGAGTCTACCAACGCTCTAATCTCTTCTAATAATCGCTCTTTCGTCTTTTGATTGTCTTCTTTTTGCTTTTCCTGCTGAGCAATATATTGACTACGTTTGCTCTTTAATTCTTTATAATTACTGTAGAACCCTTGGGTTGTATCATCTTGTTTAAACTCAAAATCTCCTTCTTCACCACCACCCGCAATAAATTTCTCTAAGGCCTCGCTACGTTCTAAATTTACTATCTCATCAAATAAGGGTTTGATTTTGTTTAGCGTAGCATTGACTTTTTGTAAATCTGATTCGTTTTTTAATTGCTCTATAAGATTCAAGAAATCACTCTTTTCATACTCACTATAATCTTCTTGTTTCTCTTCTGTAATCGCTTCTGGTTCCGAAGTTTCAGCATCTGCCTTTACACTAGTGTCTGTTTCAACAGGAGTTTCTGAAGTGTTGGTGGCAGGCTCATTCTCTGTTTGTTCATTTGTTGCCAGTGGTTGTACCTTTTCAGGTTCCTCCACTTTTGGTTTACTCTCAGTACTTGTAGCATCTTCTGAAGTAGAGACCTCAGGCTCGTTTGAACTTGTAGCCGTTTCAGTGTTTTGAGGGGTTTCTGAAGAAGTAATGGTAGATTCATCAGAAGAGGAAGCATCTGTAGCATCTGAGGAGTTTTCTTGCGAAGAGCTTTCTAATGCTGAGGATGGAGTTTCTTCAGAGCTTTTTGTTGAGTCTTCTTCTGTTGATTCGACAGTTTTTGTCTCTTCATCAGTAACTGACTCAGCAGTATTTTCTACAGTTTGCTCAGAACTCTGAGTTGTATTTTCGTTGGTCGGTTGGTTGTTTTCTTGAACAGAATCACCAGTAGCTTTTACTTCTTCGTTTTCGGTACTCATAATATTAACTTACAATAATTGTAAAACCAATAAATGGTTGGTGCGTTGCAAGAGTGCAGGGCTTCAAGTTTTGTTACTAATTGAATACTGAATAGTTGTAATTATTAATTAAAAAACAATGATATTTGACAGTATTGTTGTGAATAATTGAAACTTATTTGCGACTCGAACTTACACGAGATTAAGTGTTTTGGTAAAGCAAATAAATAGGTTTTTAGGTTTAATTCCTAACAATTTTAAAGTTACATATTTATGGACAATTCTGCAAAAATATCCCAAATACGCACTGACTACACTTTGGATACTTTGGACATAGGCGAAGTAAATGCTCAACCAATTGCACAGTTTGACCATTGGCTTGAGCAAGCCATCCAAGCCAATGTACCCGAACCTACGGCAATGCACTTGGCTACTGCTACCAAGGATGGTAAGCCATCTGGTAGGATTTTACTGCTTAAAGGTACCAATGAGGAAGGTTTTGTGTTTTATACCAATTATGAAAGCCGCAAAGGCCAAGAACTGGCTGAGAACCCTTATGGGTGTATTACCTTTTTTTGGACAACGCTTCAACGACAAGTAAGAATTGAAGGTAAAATAGAAAAGGTAGATGCTAAGCTTTCTGAAGATTACTTTAAAAGTCGCCCTAGAGGGAGTCAAATTTCAGCATTGGTTTCTCCTCAAAGCCAGGAAATTGATAGCCGAAATACTTTAGAACAACAGGTGCAAGTTAAAACTCAGGAGCTTGAGGGCAAAGATGTTCCCAAGCCTGATCATTGGGGAGGTTATTGCCTAAAACCATCCCAGATTGAGTTTTGGCAAGGTCGTTCAAGCCGACTACACGATCGTTTACGCTATACTAAAGAAGGCAATGATTGGAAAATTGTAAGATTGGCTCCTTAGGGGAAGTAGATGCAGGAAATAAGGAGCAGGAAACAAGGCAACACCTTGCTTGCTCCTTAGGTTAAATTATCCTTTAAGTCTATTTTTGAAGCCTTTCGAGAAGGATAATAGGCTGCCAAGAAGGTAATTAGAATTACAGTAAAACCAGTAAATATAAAATCAATGGCTTTTAGCTTGATAGGATATGCTTCTACTACCGTAGTAGACGTTCCCATTCCAATAAATCCATATTTTTGTTGAGCCAATGCCAAGGAAACCGCCAATATGAGTCCAATAACAGCTCCTGAAAAGGCAATAATGGCTCCTTCCATCATAAAAATTCGTTGAATAGTTTTTGGAGTAGCTCCTAATGATAAAAGCACAGCAATGTCTTTCTTTTTATCAATCATTAACATCATTAGAGAAAAAAAGATGTTGATAGAGGCTACCAGTAGAATAAAAGATAGCGTAACATACACAAAAAGTTTTTCAACCTGTATTGCTTTTAAGAGGTTGGCTTGTTGCTCATCCTGGTCTAATACTTTAAACTTTTCACCTAATACCTTTTTTAGACGACCCTTTACTCTTTGGATAGAGGCGCCTTTTTTTACTTGTATTTCTAATGATGTACGACGATTCCCATATTCTAGCAGGCTTGCCGCGAAACTCAGAGGAACAAATACATAACTGGCATCATACTGTTGCTCCAATGAAAAAACACCAATTGGAAAAATAGCTCTTTTGTTAACAAGTTTTTTGGTGGGATCTGAGGTATTGATAATGATCTTTTTGCCTTTTTTGGGATACCAAAGCTGCATCGCGTCAAAGTCGTTACGCAAGCCTATGGCCAATGTATATTGTACTCCCTGACCAATTACAGCCCTAGGGCGGCCATTTTTAATTAATGTAAACTCTCCCTTCCGAATAGCAGAATCCATTCGGGTTTGCTCAATGTAATTGTTACTCACTCCCTTTACTTTAACCACCATTTGAGCATCTTTGTAACGCAATACTGCATTATCTTCAATAATCTCGCTCACGATATTCACCCCATCTACGGCTTCTAATCTTTTTAGCAAACCTTTATCTATTGCAAATGATTTCCCCTTTACAGCCTCAACTTTTAATTCAGGATTGAAAGTATCATGCAGGCCTTTGATTAATTCTTGCAGCCCATTAAATACCGAAAGCACTAAAATAAGCGCAATAGTCCCTACCGCTACCTCTATCATAGAGAGGATGGAGATTATATTGATAAACTGTTTTTTGTGTCGGGAAAAAAAGTAACGTCGGGCAACAAATAAAGGTAAATTCATAGAAGCATCACGTGAATGGCGAGTTACTCCATTCGGTAAATAACAAAATTAATCTTCGTCTTCGTCAGAGGGAATATTCAAGCTATCAAATAATTGATCCATTTTTTCGACATAGTCACTGGTATCATCCAGAAAAAAACGTAATTCTGGAATGGCTCTTACCTGATTTTTGATTTTCCTTGCCAATACTTGTCTGATCGTCTTGTTATTATCTTCAGCAAGATCTACCACTGCTTGTTTATCTTTGGCAGCTAAAATACTCATATACACGTAAGCAATTCCCAAATCTGGTGTAACCCTTACATTGGTAATCGTCACGAAGTTTTTACCGAAGATATGCTTAACTTCTTTCTGAAAAATGTCTGCTAAGTCCCTCTGAATGAGGCGTGCAAACTTTTGTTGTCTTTTTGATTCCATTGATGCAAAGTTACGGTTAATTTGATTATTTTTTTAATACTCTTAGGAGAATTTCATTTTTGCTGTAATTTTGTTGGCAATTTTTGGCTCCAATTCAAACATATTTCAAAACCATAACCACCTTCAAGTTTTGATTACTTTTTTTAGAATAAGTACTGCCTATAAGTTTATCTTCTTGTTCCTGCTTTTTGTAGGGCTTAGAATTCCATTTTTTATTAATGGAATACCTCTTACTGTTCCTGAATTGAATTGGATGCTCATTGGTGAAAAAATGAACTTGGGCTTTAGTCTTTATGAAGAGATTTGGGATGACATAAGTCCTTTATCTGCGTTGGTATACTGGCTAGTGGATCGCTTTTTTGGCAAAACAGTATTTGCATATCAAATCATTGCCACCATTCTGGTGTTTGGTCAGGCCATTCTACTCAATGATATTTTACGGCGACGGCAGGTATTTGTGGAGATCTCTTTGTTACCAGGCTTTTTATATATTATACTCACCTGCTGTTTTGTAGATTTTTATACTTTATCTCCTGCCTTGATGGCCAATACATTTCTGCTATTGGTAATTAATTATACTTTACTGCACGTGAATGAGAAAAGTCGCCGAAGCTCGGTTTTCGAAATTGGCGCTTATATAGGGGTTGCCACCTTGTTTTATCTTCCCTCCTTCTTCATTATTCTGGTTCCGTTGTTTTCTTTTATGCTATTAACAGGAACTAAGCTCAAGGGATATTTCTTGATGCTTTTTGCTTTCTTATTTACGATTGGTATTTCCTTCCTTACTTTTTATATGAGTAACGATGAGTATAGTTTTTACCGCAGCTATTTTGAATCAGTTATTTATGTAGGCAAAAGTTTTTATCTTTCTCCCGTAGGCCTTCTCATCATTTTTACTATTCCTATCGCTATCACCATTTGGGCTTTGATGACTATTTCGGGGCATCGCTATACTAATTATCAAAACCGTTGTCGTCGAATTATGACGTTTTGGTTTTTTATATCTGCTTTTTCTATTTTTCTAAGCACCAAAATATCGGCTAGTAATCTTATTATGATGCTTCCAGCGATGGCTTTCTTCTTAAGTCATATGTTTTTGAATCTAAAAAAAGCCTGGCTTAGAGAACTGTTATTTTTACTGTTAATAGCATCAATCACCTTTAGTGGATACGCTACTATATATCGTTTCTTACCTAATCAGGCCTTTGAAACTCCTGTAACTAATATTCGCACGAATAAGCTTTTTGTCACTGAAAATACGCAACAAACACCGTTGAAAAACAAAAAGATATTAGTATTAGGAGAAAACCTAGGATATTATAATAATGGGCGTTTGGCTACTCCTTACCTCAATTGGAGTTTGTCTCAGTACCATTTTGCTAATATGAACCAATACAATATTCTGAAAGAAATTTATGAGAATTTCAGAAAGGATTTGCCAGATGTGATTATAGATGAGAAAAATTATTTTGACAAGGTTTTGAAGCCTCTACCTATCATTGCCAAACAATACACCAAACAGGCAGGCACCAATTGGTATGTAAGACAGGGTAAAAATAACCAAGCCACCATTTCTAATAGATAATGGTGGCTTGTTATGATCAATTTATATAGTATTAACAACTAATCTTGTTTACTCTTCTTTCGTGACGCCCTCCCTCAAACTTTTCTTCTAAGAAAGTTTCTACCATGGCTTTGGCCAACTCGAGGCTTACAAAACGGGCAGGCATACACAAAATATTTGCATTGTTATGTTGACGTGCCAAAGCGGCTAGTTCGGTTTGCCAGCATAAAGCCGCACGAATGCTTTGGTATTTGTTGGCGGTCATGGCTACTCCATTGCCGCTTCCACAAATCAATATTCCTAAATCGGCTTCTTTAGCTTCTACCTTTTTGGCAACAGGATGCACAAAATCAGGATAATCCACTGAATCTTCACTAAAAGGGCCAAAGTCTTCTACTTCTATCCCTTTGCTTTTGAGCAGCTCTACTACTTCTTGTTTATAAGCAAACCCAGCGTGATCTCCACCAATGGCAATTTTCATTTTTAGAAAGTTTTAATGTAAAAATATATACAGAGTTTGTTGGCAATGCTTTACATACCAACACTATAATAATGGCAAAAATACATCAATAAAAATCAAAAAAGATCACGAAGAGATGGTTAGTTTTGAATGAATTTTAAAATTGATAATATGATCACAGAAGAAGATTTCTTGAAGAAAGTACATCAGGAATCACAAAAATGGGAATACCACCAAGGCAAATTGGTTGATTTAGAGAAATCAAGTGCGAATCATCAACGGATTCAAGAAAATTTAGCAGAGTTATTACAACTATGTAAGGATCAGGATATTCCAAAACTACTTTTTATTCCTTTAACAGATGTTTATGCTTACCCTGACTTGATGGTCGTTTCCCCAGAAGCTATTATTTATGAGGAACCAAACCAGGCAGCAGCAGTATTAAACCCTTCTGTAGTAGTAGAAATTTACTCTCCAAAAACTAAAGCCATCGATAGTCAAGATAAATGGGCATTTTATCAAGGTATTGTAAGTTTAGAACAGTATGTGATGATTGATGAGCAACGCCCATTGTTGCAAATGTTTACCAAACATGAGCAGGGATGGAAGTTGGAAGTATTTAAAAACCTGGAAAAAACGGCTATGATTGGCGGCCAAGAAATAACGCTTAGTAAAATCTATGAAGGTTTATAACCTTAAATGGCCAAATTGCTATACAGTTATGTGGAACAACTGCAAGTAATTTGGCCAAATAAATATTTATGTGATAAATGAATTAATACTTTGAGACATGCAATTTACGTCCGTTGTTTTTAAATACTTTGCCTCGTTTTTTCAACTCTTGTTCGTTTTTCAATTCTTTGTCTAACAACTCAGTCATAAACTGCTCTACCTGAGTTTCTTGAACCTTCACAGGTGCTCCATCGGTAATGGCTTCATTGATATAAGACCCTAATAGGTTTTTATATTGAGTTTGGAACAATTGAGGAGAGGCAAACATATCACAACCTACTACTTTGTTACCTGTGGCTACGATTACTCCTATCACATCGCTTTTTCCTTTAAATTTATCCTTGAAAAAAGCCAAATACTGTGAATATTCTCCCTTGAACTTGGTGTTTTTCTTTTGCTCAGTATAGGCACTTGTACCACTGGAAACCTTATTTTTACCATTAGATCGCTCTACTTCTTTCCAAACTTCACCTTGTTTCTTTTTAGTATCTACCACTTTGCGTAATGCCAGGCTGGAAACGCCATAATATCCATCGAAATTATCACGGTTTTTAGACTTTTTATAGCGCCAACGGCCTTTTTCAACACAAAATACCGAGAGGTTTATCTTGCCACTATTGGGCGGTATCACCATATCTTTGGCGATTACTCGGTCTTGCTTACCCCCTTGCACAATCTCTCCTGCCATTATGTATAAAGTATCTTTGGAGGTATTTTCTATAAAAAGATTATTTACTGAGGCTGAGCCTCCCCCACTTACATTTCTTTGTTGTACCTGGTATTGGTTATTCACAATACGCTGAGGGGTATTACTTGTACTACGGCTTGTATCAATGTTGCGATCTGTATTTACTCGATTACGACGTAAACGTCGGCGAGTACGCACTTGTCTACGATTTGGGTTATTAGAAGGAGCACTTTGTTCGGTAATTGATACTTTTTTGCTTTTCAAGGCTTCTTTGAGCGGTGTATACTTGCCCATGTTTTTGGTGTCCCTCAAAAAAGTCTTACTGGCTTTGATGGGATATAAACGCAGGTTTTTGAAAGTAAAGTTCTTCTTACTTTGGCTCGAAGCTGCTACCTCATCGTAAGCTACTTTGACATGCTTGCGACTAAATTGTTGGGCCTTTAGGCCTAAACTCACCATCAAAATCAATGATAAAGTGAGTATGTGATTATTGGTTTTCATTTGCTTAGGTTTTATTAAGAAAATTAGTGTTCTCTCGTAAGACAAATGAAAATGGGTAAAGGAGGAGGTACTTGAGTAGAAAACTTTAACTTTCTAAGAAAAGTCTTCTGCTAAATTCTACTAAAAATACAAAAGACATTACTGTTAGTTTCAAGTAATGCCCTCTGCAATTGAAAAATTACAAATAATTATTTTTTCTGACTATCGTATTTTTTCTTAAACCGCTTGTATAATTGCTGCTGTTTATCGTCTAAGACAATTTTTTTACCACGAATAAATGCATGTTCAATATCGTTGGTAAGCATATCCAAGATATCGCCCTTAGACACGATCAAGGTAGCGTGTTTGCCTTTCTCCAAGCTCCCAACTTTGTCGTCAATCCCAAGAATTTTGGCGTTATTCAAGGTAATCATTTCCAAAGCCTCTTCCTTTTTTAGTCCATGGGCTACTGCAGTGCCCGCTTGAAAAGGCAACGTGCGCACTTGCCACCAGCCACTTACTGACAATCCTACAACTACACCTGCTTTGCCTAACAAATAAGGTAACTTGAAAGGCATATCCACATCGGTATGACTCCGACGAGGTAAACGGTGAGTTTCGTTCAAAATCACTGGTACCTTTTCGTCGTTTAGAAAATCGGCTACTTTTAATGCCTCACGCCCTCCTACGATAACAATTCTTTTTACTCCATAAGATTTAAGCTTTTGTACGCTTTCTACAATATCTTTGCTGTAATTTGTATGTACAAACAAGGTGGTGCTGCCATCGTACAATCCTCGCATTGCCTCGAATTTCAGATTTGTCTTGGCAGGTTTAGGATTTTGGACATAAGCACGGGCTTCGTTCATTGTATTTTCTATTACTTTTAATAAACGAGCTCGTCTACGATTTACGCCTCCACCACGACGACGGCGGCTAAAGCGAGATACCCAATTTAAGTGAATACCATTGTCAGCTTTATGTACTGCATCTTCCCAATTCCAGCCATCCATTTCCATGATAGAAGCTGTACCCGAAACAATTCCTCCTGAAGGAACAGATTCGGCGATTAAAACTCCAGTAAAACGTAATGTAGGAATAACGTCTGAATCGGTGTTGAAAGAAGTCAATGCCCGCGCTTCGGGGTTAAAACTTCCTTGTTCTTCGTTGTCTACACTGGCTCGCACTGCGCCTATCTCTACCAAACCTACCGAAGTGTTAGGGGCAATAATACCTGGGTAAATATGTTTACCTGTCAAATTTATCACTTGAGCGCCCGTGCTATTCACACTGGTGCCTACTTCAGTAATAATGCCTTTTTCAAAACGAATGCTTCCATTGTTTATGACTTGTCCGTTACCCACGTGAATAGTAGCTCCCTGTAGTACAATGGGTTTACTCTGAGGTGGTGCTGGTTTAATTCGTTGTGCCTGAGTATTGAGTACCACTCCTAAAAGAATGGCCAAAGACAAGATAATTGGAGTAAGTCTATTTCTTGTTTCCATTATATTTACTTTTAAAGAGTTGGTACAAATACTTATGTTTATCCATGAGGTCGAGTTGCTTGCCTTGAATAAAAGCCTGCTCTACTTTATTACCAAGCATATCTAACAAATCGCCTTTAGAAATCACTAAGGTAGCTTGTTTGCCTTTTTCGAGGCTTCCAACCTTTTTATCAATTCCTAAGATTTTGGCATTGTCCAGTGTGATCATTTGCAACGCTTCTTCTTTGCTTAAACCATAAGCAGCCGCGGTTCCTGCTTGAAAAGGTAAGTTACGTGCTCCCATAGGTTCGCTACGATCATAAGAAAGCCCCACCATTAAGCCTGCTTTTTTGAGCAAGTAAGGTAATTTATAAGGCATATCTAC
The DNA here is from genome assembly GCA_001890965.1 of marine bacterium AO1-C. GTDB lineage: Bacteria > Bacteroidota > Bacteroidia > Cytophagales > Microscillaceae > Microscilla. The sequence continues at coordinate 602,475 of MLAY01000001.1, forward strand.
GTCGGTTCCAGTTCGGTAAGGCAAACGATGTAATCTGGCCAAAATCACTGGTATGTTATTGTCTTTGAGAAAATCAGCTACTTTTAATGCATCTTGCCCACCTACCAACACGATCTTTTTCACCCCCTGCGATTGGGCAAATTGAATACCCGCAATAATATCCTTAGAATAATCAGCTTGCAGATATAAAGTTTTGCTACCATCAAATAAACCTTTCATCGCTTCCAGCTTCAGGTTCATCTTGGCTGATTTGCTTTGAGCGTAAGCTCGAGCTTCGCGAAAGGTATTTTCTATTTGTCGCATTTGGGTCTTGTATTGGCGGTTGGCACTATAAGTTTGAGCTCCTCCCCCAAAACCACCTCCTCGACGAAAATAGCTCGATAACCAGTTCATTTGAATGCCTTCATCAATCGTATGGGCCGCATCTTCCCAGTTCCAACCGTCTAATTCCATAATACTGGAAGTACCTGGCATAAAACCTCCATTGGCAATAATTTGCACGAGCATAATTCCATTGCTCCTAAGCGTAGCAATCACTTCAGAATCGGTACTATAAGCCACTATTGGGCGAGCTTCGGGATTAAACAAGCCTTGTTCTCTCATATCCAGGGTGGCTCTTACTGCACCTATTTCGTGTAAACCTAGGTTGTTATCAGGTAAAATAACACCTGGATACACATGCTTGCCATTGACATTGATTACTTTGGCTCCAGTGGTGTTTACACTAGTACCTATTTCGGTAATCAGGCCCTTTTCGAAGCGAATACTGCCATTGTTAATGACCTGCCCATTGCCTACATGGATGGTTCCTCCTTGCACCACAATTGGTTGGCTTTGAGGAGGAGCGGGTGTAGGTATTTGGGCCTGAACTTGCCATCCCAAAACCAGCAGCAACGCTAATAATATCGTTTTTTTAATCATTGGTTATGATTTATATTGTTAGTCTTTTTTGTCCTTTTTTTGTGAATCCCTTTTGTTACCAGGAAATTCAAAGATTTTGTCGTCTATGGGTTGGTTGAAGATAAATTTATCTATTTCAACAATAATGTGTTGCTTGTCATCTTCATTGATCATGTAAAAAATGTGAGGGACTAATACTCCATTTATTTTTTTGAAGTTTAAGAAAAAAGAAGCACCATCTTCATCATTTTTGAAGCTTTCCTTGTAAAGGTTATGGTCGTTTACACCTAAAAAGAAATATATTACTTCTCCTGACTTTTTTAATAATTCAATTTTGTGACAAAGTATTTTCCCTACGTATTCACGAGAGATATATGTTATTTTATGCCCCCTTGCTTTATAATCCATCAAATCTGCATCAGCTAGTTTTAAAGAAGTGTTGTCACTCTTTCCTTCAAGAATTTCTGGGGTATTGGATTTAAATGGGTTAATTTCCCATTTCAAATCACCATTGGAGACCATGACAAGTTTTTTTCCCATCATGTTCATTTCTAAGCGATTTCTTTTCTCATTGACATAATACCCTTTCACTGGAAACCCTTTTTCACTCTTGTTGAAATAGAATTTACCTTCCACTTGCATACTTTTAAGTGCTGATAGCTTACGATTTACTTCAGTATATTTCTGTACGACTTCTTCTGCAGTTACTCCTTTTTCTGTTGCCAGAATATCTCCCTTAACAATAAATCGAGAATATTTATTGAAAAGAGTTGTTTCTGAATTTTCTGGAAATGCAAACAATGAATCCGACAAGTCTACTCCCACGCTTATATCATTTAAAGCAATTGTATTTGAGGACTTTACTTCTACAAATTGAGGTATTTTCATCTTGCTGTATTCATCAATCAAATATTTACTGAACTTTGTAGAAGCTCCATTTGAAGAATTCCTTTCTATAAGCAAGTATGTTTGCGCATCAAAAAAATAATCAGTCTTATAATCATTTTCTAAATAGAGGTGGTGAACTTTTTTATCATTCAAGGTTTTAATGCCATTATATAATACTTGGTCTCGGTATTTACCAATTAAATATATGGGATATACCAACATAAGTATGCTAGAAGCATCTAAACTTTCCTCAACAGAATAACGTGGGCTTCCCTTTCCTTCAAAAGGGCTTTGATCCCAGGCATCTACTCCATCATATGCTTGAATAAATTTTTGACCCGCCAGTTCTATTTCAATCCGCACTTTATCATATTTAATCAAATAAGTAACTTTTGCTTTAAAGTCCTCAGATTCCATTGTTCCTTTGATCACCCAAGTTTTCGCTTTTCCCAACTTTTCTTTTCCACCTATAGCCTTCAGGTATTTTTCAATTACCTCCTGGGCATCAGGATCTCCCTTCTTCATTTGAGCAAAAGAAGCAACAACTGCAAAAAGCAACATTCCAGTAAGTAACAATAATTTCTTCATTGTAGATAATTTTTGGTTTGACCACGTTTTTAATAAATACCTGTCAGGAGTTTACAACCTGACAGGATTTAAGACGACAAATTCTTTGAATTCATTAGTTGTTAGTGTCGTTTGGTTTAAACACCAACAAAGGATAAAATAATGAGATTAATGCTTCCCGTGTGAGTGTGAATGCCCCTGCTCAGTGGTTTTATCATTTTCACCACTTAGGTGCCAGATGATACGCTCAGTTCCCATATCATCACAATGCAATAATCGCTGACGACGGAAACGAGGACGTTGCGCAGCAGCGCCACTACCACCTTTACCCATCATTTTGCCAATCAAACGGGTACGCTCTTTTTTCATTGCTACACGTTTTTTCTTGTCTTCTTCGGCATCATAATAAATGGTACCATCGATAATAGTTTTGTCAGCTCTTGCATAAATAGACAATGGATTGTCAGTCCATAATACCAAATCGGCATCTTTACCAGTTTTGATACTTCCAGTGCGCTTATCGATGTGTAGCAACTTGGCAGGATTTAGAGTCACCATTTTAAGAGCATCTTCTTGAGAAACCCCACCGTATTTTACAGCCTTAGCAGCTTCTTGATTTAAACGACGAGCCATTTCTGCATCATCTGAATTGATGGCTACTACTACCCCAGCATTGTGCATCAAGGCTGCATTGTAAGGGATGGCATCTTTTACCTCAAATTTATACGCCCACCAGTCAGAGAAAGTAGAGCCACCTGCTCCATGTTTGGCCATTTTATCAGCTACTTTGTAGCCTTCCAAAATATGGGTAAAGGTATTTACTCTGAAGTTGAATTTTTCGGCCACTTTCATCAACATGTTAATTTCAGACTGTACATATGAGTGGCAAGAGATGAAACGTTTCTTGTCTAAAATTTCGGCGATTGCTTCAAGTTCCAAATCCTTACGGAAGTTTGATCCTCCTTTGGCTTTTGCCGCTTTGTACTCTTTGGCTCGGGTAAATGCATCTACCATCACCTGCTCTACTCCCATACGGGTTTGAGGATAACGTCCCTGAGCCAAGAAACCAAAGCGAGAACGTTTTACGTTTTCTCCCAAGGCAAACTTGATATACCCATCTGATCCTTTTACCAGCATGTTGGCAGGAGATTCTCCCCACTTCATTTTCACGATGGCTGATTGTCCACCAATTGGGTTTGCCGAACCGTGTAGCAATTGAGCAGTAGTAACCCCACCTGATAGTTGACGATAGATGTTGATATCTTCTGAATCTACCACGTCTTCCATTCTTACTTCAGCAGTATTGGCTTGTGAAGAACCTTCGTTTACACTTCTAAGCGCAATGTGTGAGTGCTCGTCTACAATACCAGGAGTTAGGTGTTTGCCTGTACCATCGATTACTTTGGCACCACCTGCACTAAGGTTTTTACCTATTTTGGTAATCTTACCACCTTTTATCAATACATCAGTATTTTTTAGAATGCCCTCTTTTTCACTGGTCCATACTGTAGCATTCTTGATAAGCATATCTTGCGCTTTGGGCTTTTGAGCATTTCCAAAGGCTACAAAAGGATATACCACTGCTCCCTTGCTAGCTTTTGTAGCAGGCTTTTTACCTCTGCTTTTCCCAGCTTTTCCAGACTTTCCTCCTTTACCTTTGGCGTTTTTACCCTTCTTTTTGGGAGGTAGTTTTCCTTGATAATTGGCTGACCAGGCAATGGTTTCACCAGTGGCATTTTCTCCCGTTCCCTTCATTTTCTTATCACTTACCCAACCTGCCAGGCGAGTTTTCATTGCTCTTTTATTTTTTTTATCCAGGTTAAAAGTCAAGTTTACCATGTCTCCAGACATTTTTCCTTTAGCTTTTACCTTAACAGAGTCTTTTGGGATCTCTATCTCAAATTTTGGTTTGCCAGGTTTTCCGCTTACATATAGCTTATAACCATTGGTACCAGCTAAAGTAAGTGCATATACTCCGCGCATGTCACGCTTAGGCATCTCTTTAATCACATAGCGCTTGCCTTGTACCCAGTTTTCATAAATGCTATTATTTCCTTTGAATAAGTTACCTGAGGTAATGATGAAGTTGGCAATCATTCCTTTTTTCAAACCTCCCAACTCATTTTGCATTTGCATCATTTGTGCAGGATTGAAAGTCAAGGCTTTTAAAGCCATTTTTTCACTCAATCCATTCTTCACGGCAGCTTTTATATTTTTCCAGAAGGCTTTATTGCCATCTGCAGTCAATGCAAAATTGATCCCTGCTTTTTCCATTGCTGCGGGGTTGGTAGGTGCTAGTTCCCAGTGTTTCATTTGGGCCAATGATACCATCTCAGCATCTAATGGATCTTCTACTTTGTAAGATTTTGGAAATTTGACAGGTAAGATAAAAGTAGCCCCAATTCCTTTGATTTCGTTGATACGCTGGTACTCATCACCACTTCCACGAATGATGAAGTTTTTACCAAACTCTTTGCCTACTTTACTGATAATGAGAGCATCTTGCCAGTTACGAGCTTCAAAAACAGAAGGTAGGTTCTTGGTATTGTTGTAAGCCTCTAAAGAAAGGTTTTTCTCTGATTTTTTACCGCCTTTGGCATACCAATCGGCATCTATAAAGGTTTGACGAAGCAAAGCCACAGTACCCATCATAGAACTAGGATAAGGCTGGCGAGAAGTTCCTTTGCTAAATGAATAGTGGGTAGAGGCCTGTCCTTTTAAAATCACTTTGTTATCACGATCGCTTCCTAAAGTTACCAAAGCACCTGTTCCTCGCATTACCCCATCTTTTTTGTGGGTAAGTACTGCTCCAAAGCCCATTTTACGCCATTGTCCCGCAGACTTATTATTTACAGTAAACACTTTCCCAGCATTCATTTCAGGTTGAATGGCTTGGTTCCAGTTATAAGATCCTTTCTTGCGAGATACCATTTGGTCAATGGTAGATGCATAAGTTAAAATATTAAATCCACCTCCTCTTTTGTTTCTCGGCATAGCATAAGATGTGTTGAGGTCAATCATTGAAGGATAGACGAAGTTTCCTTTGAGATCAATGACTGTAGCACCTTTAGGAGCTTTGAGCCCCTTACCAACTGCCTCTACTTTTCCATTACGAATCACTAAAGTAGCTCCTTCTACTTTAGTCTGATAATCTGTATAAATAGTAGCATTGGTAAAGGCATAATATCCTTCTCGATTATCGGTTACCCCGTTCACGGGATATGTTACTTGCGCCTTCGCCTCAGAAAAAAAACAGAGGGAAGCACACAGTAAACCTAATGTAAGGAGTAAAAATCTTTTATTCATTGGTTATGTATCTAGATTGATTTAAAAAATTGTAACTATAATCATTATTCATGCTAAGCAAGTTAGCAAAGAATGTATTATTATAACAAACAAGCTTCTGGAGTTTCTAAGTAGGCATTTTAGAAAGTTCCGCATTTAACAACCCATTAACAATTTAGCATCTCGCCAAAGTTTAAGTGTTGGAGGTAAATAACCAGCAATCGAGTATAGTTTACTACAAGTTGTAATAAGTTGTAACAAATAGCGTTTTTTGTATGGAATACTAGCTGAAAAGATGTAACTTGCAGTCTATTTTCGCAAATGCCTCCAAACACTCACTTACACCAATTCACAATATTACTAATACTATTACTAATACTATTACTATATGAGTCAATACCTTACAATGCCTTTCGGAAAATATAAGGGGCAAACTATACAACAACTCAAAGCAGACCTTCCTTACGTACGCTGGTTACTCAACCAACCCTGGCTGGCCGAAAAAGTGAATCCTAAGTTTCAGTTAGCGCTACAGCAACTTTTGCCGCAAGAAGATTTCAGTGAAAAATCGTTTTTGGAAGCCTTTCGCAAAAACTACCCTCATACACCTATTGGCGAATTGAAGGAAATATCGCTAGATGATCATAGCATTACTCGCTTGAGTACCAATATTGAATCTGAAGAAATAAAAACCCTCAAACTGGCCAATAATCGAATCACAAAGATTGAAGGCTTAGAAAGATTGCGAAGTTTGCAAATATTGGACTTGAGTAATAATCAGATCAAAGACATTGAGAACTTGCACTACTTGGGTAAGCTCAGATACTTGTATTTAAATGGCAACTGCATTACCAAGATTGAGAATATGGAGTTTTTGCGGGGAATCGAGTTTATTAATTTGGCCAAAAACAAAATTAAACTGATAGAAAACCTGGAACAATTACCTTACTTGAAAGGAGTAACCTTGTGTCCCAATCCGCTGAAGTGTATTACCAAAAAGACTTATTTGTTTTTGCAGGCCAACCAAGTGAAAATGTACCTGGGCTATACCACCAAAACTTATCGCAAAAAAAGAGGTGAAAGGGTTTTAAGTGATGAACACGGCAATGTGTATAAAACCATTGACCAGTTTTTACAGAAGTTTCAGGTGGCTATTCTCAACGATGAGCGAAAAATGACTTTTGGAAAATATAAAAACCAGCCTTTTGAACTGCTCAAAAACGATTTGGCTTATGTAAAATGGCTCCTCGAGCAAGACTGGCTAGAGAGCAAATTTTCTTTTGGGGAGATTGCGGAACTACGAAGTTTTCTCAAGTAAAAAATTGTCAGTAGATCAAGGTTTACTCTCATTAAGCCTCCCCAGTGGCACCTGCTTCGTACTTTGCCAAATCTTTTGGGTAACGTTTCGAGGCAAAATAAAACAAAATAATGGATAAAACCTCCATCAAAAAAACCACACTCAAAGCATAACGAATAGATTCTTTTCCTAACTCAGGGGCCAAATAATCACTGAGAAAACCAACCACAGTAGGCCCCAGACCTAAGCCAATGGTGTTGAGTATAAAGAAATAGATGGCCGAAGTAAAAGAGCGCATATCGGGGCGAACCAAACTAAATAATACGCCCAGCGCTGGACCCAAATATATCGACGTTAGAAAGACTGCCAGCAAGATGGCAATCACCAACCAGGAAGTTCCTCCTCCAAATATAATAGCTGCTACTGGAAATATGCTCAAAAAGCCCGCAATCATAGGAATTCGCAGATACCAGGCTTTGTCTTTTTGTCCCCAATGATCAGTCAGTCTACCTCCCACTATATTTCCAATAATTCCTCCTATCCCATTGGTAACTGCCAACACGAGGCCAATTTGTAAAGGAGACCATCCGTGAATACGGGTCAATAAAGGTGGTGCCCAGCTTAACAAGCTATACGTTAAAAAGGCATGGGAACCCGAACCGAGCGCGACCAGAATAAAAGTTGTGGAAAGTAGTTTTTTAAGGTTTTGTCTAAAATTGTTTTCGCTGGGAGTTACTTTAATTTTTTCGCCCATTCCTCTAATCGGTTCCTTGACAAAGAAGTATACCAGAAAAGCATACAATATTCCAGGAATTCCCATGGCCAATAGTGTGACTCGCCATCCAAATTTTTGTGCAATAATTCCACCTCCAAGAAAGCCAACCATTACCCCAATGTAAATGCCCGACGAATAGATAGACAAAGCTGTGGCTCTTTTTTCGGGAGGAAAATAATCAGAAATGATAGAATGGGCAGGTGGACTCCCTCCTGCTTCGCCAATCCCAACACCAATACGTGCCAACAGCAATTGCCAATAGTTGACCACTAATCCAGAAAGGGTGGTCATACCACTCCATAAAACCAGCGAAGCCGTAATGATATTTTTTCGGTTTGTTTTGTCTGCCAAACGTGCAATAGGCAACCCCAACGTCACATAAAAAATTGCAAAAGCAAAGCCAGTCAGAAGCCCGAGTTGTCCATCGCTTAGATTTAGGTCTTTTTTGATCAACTCCTGAATGACCACCAAAATTTGTCGATCGATGAAATTGAACACATATACACCTGTTAAAATGTATAAGACGTACTTCGCATACTTTTTTTTATGTGCTTCTGTGGTTTCAGTCATAACTTAATTATTGCTTTGTGGGGCTTCAGTTTATCAAAGCTATTTGGGAAGTCAATCCCAGGATTATGCTTGCACTTTTTCCTCCTAAACTATTGATAAACCAATAAGGTATTCTCTTTTAATGGTTTTAGCAAATTATGACAGGGTTGTTCATCAATAAATATGAAAGATCACATTTTTTAGCTCAGAGAAGCCTATTAAAAAAGCGAGTAGCTCTACTTAGAACTACTCGCTTCTCTATATTTATGGCATTTGTGGAGACTAACGCATACGGTCTGACTCACGCACCAATTTCTCATCTTTGCGAATAAAACGATTTGCCAGGATATTGCTAATCAAACCAACAATGGGTAGATAGAAACCTACAGTAAAGTTTTGATAACCCAAGTTGGAGCCAATCATTTTTTCTCCCTGGCTAATGAAGTACATGGTAAAGCCCAAAATACCACACATAACCAATGAGTTTAACAAACCAAGTTTCATCTGAAGTAAGCGGTTTTTGAACTTTGACATGGCAAACAAAGATACTACAGCCGCTGCCGCAGCTAAAATGGCCATATAAAAAGTTTTAGTGGTTTTCTTTTGTTTGGTGGCTTTGGCGGTGTAAGTCATTTCAGTGTAGGTAAGCTCTATTGAACCTTGACTGGTGCTTTTTTTCAATACTGGAAAAAAGAAGGTACAAATCATACACACTCCCACAATAAGCAAAAACACACTTTGGATACGTTGTATCATAATATTATTGATGTATTAATATTTCAGTCTTTTTAAATATCGTGCAAAATTAAATAAATATTTATTATGTCCTAATCATCATCTCCTTTAGCCAAATCCCGCAATTCGGGAGGTAGAATGTCACCCATTTCATCATCATCGTCTTCTAGGTCTTTTTTTTGTGAATCTGCAGGTTTTTCGCCCATCATAGGTTCTTCCTCATCATCTAAATCCAAATCCATCAAAGGCATTTTATCACCCATATTTGGCAAATCCAACTCGGGAGATTCGTCGGTATCATCATCTAAATCTAATGGTGGCATCATAGGAGGCATTTCGGCTGGGGTAGGTTCGCTGGTTGCTTCTGGAGCCTGCACAATATTTTGAATCACCTGAGGAGGCATTTGGTTTGATTGCAACCACAACATACCTGAGCCACTAAACAAAGCCATAATCACAGGGTTCTCGGCATTGAGACTTTCCAGGCTTAGAATGCTTTGCATATCTAACTCAATGGAAGGTTCATAAGCCACTACCGAAGCCAGGTTTACCCGAATAGCGTCATCTTCTAAAATGCGTTCTATTACATCACCCTTGGCTTTTATAAACGCCATTCCATCTCCAGCAAGTCGCTCTATTACCAAGCCATCTTCGTCTTGGGGACGGAGTAAGATATCGGTTTCAGCAAAAGTAGAAACTTCGGTACCTTTTGCCGCAGCAATGAAACTTCCTTTGCAAATATGAATGGCTTGATCTTCTAGTTCACCCAGGTTGATATCTAACACGTGACAAGGCTGGGTAGGTGCCAGTGCTATTGTTCTAATAAAATCGCTTTCGTTACTTAGGTGAGTAAAAATGCGTTGGGGAGCAGGTTCTTCCTCCACTTCTTCTTCTATTTCTGGCATTGGGCCTTCGCCAAAACCAGGAGGGGTATCCGATTCAAATTCCTCCATTGATCCTCCAATACTCGAGGGGTCAAAACCATCAGGTAAAGGGTCTTCCTCATCTTTGTCCTCTCCTCCCTTTCCTACTTTTATAGATTGTACTCTTTTGCGGGTAGCAGTCCAAAGTTTTCCTAGCAGATTTCCTTTGCTGGGGTCAATGTCTTCTTCTGATTCAAATTCATCATTGAATTCTTCTTCTTCGTCCAAGTCACCCATGATGCTATCATCCAGCCCTTCTAAATCTGGTTCCATCCCCATATCAGGGGGCATTTGACCAAACTCATCGTCTAGCTCGTCATTTTCTAACCCATCACCTTCATCATCTCCTTCTAACTCTTCCTCCTCGTCTATTTCTTCCTCTACTTCATCGGCACCATCAGTATTTCTTTGTTCAAAATGTACTTCTTCGTCAATATAGAGCAAAAAAGCCGCGTCGGTAATAATGGTTTTTTGCGGTTCCAGATTTACTTCCAGAATTTGAGTAAAGTCACCAATGATTTTGTATTGTACCGAATGCGATTTCATTGTAAAGGAAGTAGTAGGTTTTAGGCACTTATGATACTAAGGTGGGAATAAATTCAGTCTTAAGCGTTGGCTTATTTTTGCCAAAACATCTCATATTTTAAAGACTGAATGTCATTAATCTTTATAGTCTGACTCCTCCTCAGATTCGTCATTTTTGGAGGGCTTGTTTCGTAGTTTTTTATCGTCTACGGTTTTATCCAAAAAATCATTGATTTTATCGATATTGTAATTGAATTTGATCTCTCCAAAAGTATCAATTTCTACATTCAATCCATCTAACTCAGGATTTACTTTAGCTTTTTTACGTTTTTTTTCGTTGCTCATATGATTGTTGGTTAAAAATCAGTGTGGGTATCTCTAAAATACCCACACTGATATATTATTAAGTAATACACCCAAAATAGGGTTACTAACTTACTTTTTGCTCAAGGCTCATCAAGGCTTTTTCTAACCTCTTAATGGTTTCTTCTTTACCAATGATTTCCATTACTGTCATTAGATCAGGGCCTTTGCCAGCACCAGTAATTGCTACTCGTACTGCAGGCATTACTTTACCCAAACCTACGCCTTTAGAAGTCAATAAGGCCTCTAAAGTGGTTTTGATATCATCTGCCACCCAGTTTTCTAACTGACTCAAGTCCATTTTGTAAGCTTCTACTAAATCTGCTGCTTCGCCTGTCCATTTTTTACGAACAGTTTTTTCGTCATATTCAGCAGGCATATTAAACAACACCTGGGCCTGAGCCAAACGTTTGCCATTGGCTTCTGGTTTATCCCAAAAATCAGGAATCAAAGTCACACGATTCTGGAATAATGATACAATCTGCTCTCTCTGCTTTTGGTCTATGACATCAGCATCTATACCATTTGCTCTAAGAACATCCATCAAGTAAGGTACTAAGTCTTCTACTTTCTTTACTTTAATGTATTCCTCATTGAACCAACGAGCCTTGTCATAATCAAACTTGATCCCAGCTTTGTTTACGCCTTCCAGGTCAAAGTCCATTTCAAGTTGATTCAGGTCAAAGATTTCTTGATTATTACCTGGGTTCCAGCCTAACAGCGCCAAAAAGTTTAACAAAGCATCTGTAAGGAATCCTTCTTCCTTGAAACTCACATATTGCTCTCCAGTATTAGGGTCTTGCCAAGGCAATGGAAATACAGGAACACCTAATTTGTCTGCTTGTCTTTTGCTTAATTTACCTTCTTTTCCAGGAGGGTTCAAAAGTAATGGCAAGTGGGCAAACTCAGGCATTTCATTTTCCCAACCCAAGAATTTATACAAAGTCACATGCAATGGCAAAGAAGGCAACCACTCTTCTCCACGAATTACGTGGCTGATTTTCATTAAGTAGTCATCTACCACGTTTGCCAAATGATAAGTAGGCATTCCATCCCCTTTCATCAGTACTTTGTCATCTAAAGTAGAGCCATGTACCATTACCCAACCGCGAATAATATCCTTAAACCTGATTTCTTCACGATGAGGCATCTTGATACGAATCACATAAGGCTCACCAGATTCAATGCGTTGTTTTACTTCTTCTTCCGAAAGGGTAAATGAGTTTTTCATTTTCTTCCGGGTAATCGCATTGTAAGTAGGATTTTTTGATTTTGCTGCTTCCAATTCTTTACGCATTGCGTCTAGTTCAGCAGCCGTATCAAAAGCATAATAAGCATGACCTGCTTCTACCAATTGTTCAGCATATTGGCGGTACATTTCTTTGCGTTCTGACTGACGGTAAGGGCCATATTCTCCTCCGTGTACTGGCGATTCATCAGGAGTAATGCCTAACCATTCCAGGCTTTCCATGATGTATTCCTCAGCTCCAGCTACGTACCGATTTTGGTCGGTATCTTCAATGCGGAGAATAAACTTACCACCCTCTTTGCGGGCAAACAAATAATTGTACAACGCGGTACGTACACCGCCAATGTGTAAGGCTCCAGTAGGACTAGGAGCAAATCTTACTCTAACAGGTCTGTCCATTGTTTTGGATGAGGGTTTTTGCCTGTAAAACAAGCCCACCCTCGGGTTTTACTTATTTAAATTGATAAAAATTTTAACAAAGTTAACAAATAATAAATAAAGGAATGAAAAACGAAAAGCGAAAAGTGAAAAATTGGTTTTAGCCTTTGGTTATTGGTAACTGGCTTTTACCTGAGATTTACTCACATTTTTCTTACTTCTTTTTCTATTGGCCAAAAACCTTTGCATCCATTGTTTTTTAGCTTTTGCCACAAGCCTTCTCTCACCTTTCACCTCTAAAGCCTCGCTTAATCTCTGATTCGCCTTCAATTCAAAAACTTTTTCACCAGCCACAAACGTATGGGTTACTTTCAGATTGCGTAGCTCAGTTTTCGGGGCAGTCATCAGGTCTTTTGCTGTCACAACAAAATCGGCCATTTTGCCCACCTCGATACTTCCTTTTTCTTTTTCTTCGAAATTGCTAAACGCTGCCCAAATGGTCATTCCTTTCAAGGCTTCTTCCCTACTAATGGCGTTTTCCATTTGGAATCCACCCTTAGGATAGTTCTTAGCGTCTTGTCGGGCAACTCCAGCGTGGAAGCCATACATTGGATTGATATGTTCTACTGGAAAATCACTTCCAATGGCCAAAAGTCCACCCTTTTTTAACAAATCTTTAAATGCATAAGCAGTTTTTACTCTTTCAGGTCCCAGGCGTTCGTCAGCCCAGTACATATCAGAAGTACCATGGGTAGGCTGTACTGAAGGAATCACTTTGTATTGAGCAAATTTTTCCATGTCTTTTAGGCTTACTACCTGAGCATGCTCTATACGCCAACGCAGGTCATTGTCCCCTTTAAGATACTTGCCATAAATGTCTAACAATAAGCGATTAGCCGAATCGCCAATGCAATGAGTATTGATCTGAAAACCTTTTGCAGAAATTACTTTTACAAGACTGTCGAGCTTTTGGGGAGAAGACAATAAAAATCCCTGTTGTCCAGGTTTATCGTGGTAGGCGTGTAGCAAACAAGCTCCTCGAGAACCCAATGCTCCATCGGCATATACTTTTACCGAGCGTACATTTAAACGGTCAGTTTTAAATTTACCTTTGGCCAAATAATAATCTAAGTCTGCTTTGGTGGCACTTACCATTGCATACACCCTCATTTTCAACTGTTTAGCCTTCTGCATTTCATCTATTAGTTCAATTGTATTTCGGCTGAGTCCCGCATCTACTACACTGGTAAGACCTACCGCAAAACAATTTTTCTGAGCGTCCATCAAAGCTTTTTCCTGCTCAGCTTTGGTAGCCGTAGGAATTTTAGCGCTCACCAAATCAGTGGCATTGTCTACTAAAACTCCTGTTAATTTGCCATTCTTGGTTTCTATTACTCCACCATCTATTTTATCACCCGCTTTTACTTCTGCCAAATCAAATGCTTTTTGATTGACTAGAGCTGCGTGACCATCTACTCTGGTCAAAAAAATTGGCACATCTGGAAATAGTTTATCCAAGGTATCTTTTGTAGGGAATTCCTTTACTTCCCAATCGTTTTGATCCCAACCACGCCCCATCAACCAAGGCTGATTAGGATTTTGCTTACGAAACTCCACCAGCTTGGCTACGATATCGGCAAAAGAAGTAGTACCGACTAAGTCTACCTGACGTAAACCCAACCCGTAACGATAAAAGTGACAATGAGCATCAAAAAAACCAGGATATACGGGCTGCCCCTTAAGGTCTAGTTTATTTTGAGAGGTATACTTTTCCAGAATATCTTTGGAAGATCCTACTGCTACAAACTTCCCATCTTTGATAGCAAAAGCCTCAGCTTTGCTAAATTTATCGTCTACGGTGTACACTGTGGCATTGTGTACAATCATGTCTACTTCATTTCCTCCTTCATTGTTACTGGCTTTGTTATCGCCTGATCCACAGGAAGTAAGCAAGCCTATGCTCAACAAAAACAGGACTATAAATGGTAAATGTTTTCTCATAATAAATAAGATTTTATTAAACTAATCAGTAAACAAACAGTATAACAATTATATGTTGTTCCTTGGCACAAGTTAGTATACAAACCTTTCAAAATTCAAGTTTATCCTCAAATATTAAAACAGCTAGCCAAGCTTACATTGAACCCAGTTAAGATTCTGCTATAAAATTTTTTACACCTTTACTTTAAGAATTCATGAACCAAACAAACTTTTCAAACCGTTTTATGGAGGCATCCTATACTCAGGATATTTCATTGCTCACCATTCGCTGGCTTCCTGTTACTTATGAAATGTCAGAAGATGAGTACCGTTCTATATTTATGGAAATCGCAGATTTTATAGCAGATTATAAAATTCAGCGCTGGATGGGTTACACCAAAGATTTTGCATTTATTGTTACACCCGAATTGCAAGAATGGACTGCAGGAGAATTTAATCAAAAATTGGTGCAGGCAGGCCTACAAAAAATGGCGATGATTATTCCTACAGATTATATAGCTAACCTGGCAGTGCAGCAGAGTGTAGGGGAAATGGAAAAGCAGCAAAATGAGGAAACATTTGAGACTCGCTATTTTGACAACCCAGCACAAGCCAAAACCTGGCTTACAGAGCATTAATAAATAAAACTTATATCCAAAAACAATGAAAAGAATAGCGTTATTCTATTCATTGTTTTTAAACCCTTACTTGAATCCCATCTCCTCCCTTTTTATTTATTCTCTATCAAAAAAGATCACACTAGTAAATATTTTTGCATATAAGTAAAAATTATTGAAACTATTTAAAGAACAAATAGTATAATATTCATATGTGATTTTTTCAAAGTTTGCCTACATCTTTTACTATACACATTATTTCTCTTGTGATGAATTAGTCATTCTTTAAAACCAATCAATAAATCCCTCTACCTGGAAAGTCCCGACAGCTTCTTTGAAATTGTAGTTTATATTAGCTCCTCCTAACCTCATCTTTTGTTTTTTCAGCACTTGCTTACCATCCTAAAGACTCGCTCAATACTTATTAAACTACTTGGCCAACTAGAGTGGCATCGTTTGAAAACTTCTTTATTATTTTTTCTACACCATTATTTTTTAAAAACATGCAAGAAACGGCTTTTACGAACAATTTTTTAAATGCATTCATTGATAAGGATAGCTCTTTATTGACCATCGTGTGGTTACCTTCTACTTATGAAATGTCAGGGGAGCATTTTCAGTCAATCTTTATGAAAATTGCCGAATTTATCGAAGAAAACAAGATTAAGTATTGGATGGGTTATACTAAAGATTTTGCTTTTATAGTTCCACCAGATTTACAAGAATGGGCCGCACAAGATTTCAATCGGAGAGTACTACAAGCGGGGTTAAAACGCATGGCAATGATTGTTCCATCTGATATTATTGCCAATGTAGGAGTTAAACAAAGTATAGAAGAGATGGAAAGGCATCAAAACATTGAGACCATTGAAACCCGTTATTTTGATGATGACCAACAAGCCAAAGAATGGTTGTTAGCAGCATAATGCTTTTCTTTTAAAAGAATCTCAAACTATTTGATTATACAAAAGTACTATAACTAAGTATCATCAATCTCTGAATTTATCTAATTTTAGAAAACATGGCTACGAACCCAATTCTCTCCAATCGTTTTATAGAAGGACATTTTGACCAGGGAAAATCTTTACTTACTGTACATTGGTTTCCAACTACTTATGATATGGAAGTAAATGAATACAAGGAGGTTGTTTTGGAAATAGCAGACCTAATTAAGGAAAAAAGAATACAGCGGTGGATGGGTTATAGTAAAGATTATGCCTTTGTAATTACACCTGAAATGCAAGAATGGATTTCAGGTGAATTTAATCAGAAACTGATAGCAGGTGGTTTAAAGAAAATGGCCATTATCATTCCTGCCGATTACATTGCAAATCTATCGGTGCAGCAAGCAGTAGGAGAAATGGAAAAACAACAAGAAGAAGGCTACGAAACGCGCTACTTTGATAATCCTGAAAAAGCCGAGTCCTGGCTATTAGAAGGGTAAATTACTTTTCTTTGACATACCAAAAGGGCAACGAATAATCATAGGCAGTTCGTTGCTTTTTTTTGATTAACGGGTTGGGTATTTTGGTTTTTATCTGCAACAAATTTTTGCTACCACTAATCAAATGATCAATCGGAATATAGGCAATGATCCCTTTTGTCTTGCTGGCTGGATGTTCAAGAAACATAAAATTAGGTTTGTCAACAAGCTCTTTATTAATATAGACTTGATAGAACTCTTCAAAGCAAGCCAAATAATGTGCATCTTGCTTTGCTCGTTTGACTGGCGGGGCAATTTTAGCATCTAAAGTAATAGGTTTGCAAAATTTATCTAACCGATAGTCAAGACGCTTGGGGTACGCAATAAAAAGCTTGAGAAATGGCTCTTTTACAATGTCGCTCTGGATGGTAAGCCCTTCGACTGGTTGTTGTGGACTACGAAGATTTTCATAATAATCACTATGTAATAAATGTTCGGAACTACCTTCCGAAAAATAGCTTCTCGTTTCAAAGACACCTGCTCTTCCATAACCACTGTTTGAATTATTAACCAGTAAAACAGCAAATACCCCCCCAATGAGTGATGAACTAATCATGAGACTACGACGAGAATGGTTTGAATAAAATGTATACATTAAATAAGGGGTCACCTTATTGAGCAGCGGAAAAATCGCTTGGGTCATGCGATAATTGAGCATAAAGCTCCATCTTTCAGCATTTGGGTTGCTTTTCAACTGTTTGAGGACCAATACAGTCAGTGATATTAAAATCGCAATGGCCACAATTACGGATGACACAATTATTTCATAAGACTCTGTGAGGCTACTAGGCACCAAAAGCTTGCCTACAGCTACGACCAGGAAGAAAATCGCGTACATAAAAGCCACGCCAAGCATCACCAGTACAATAATAAACGCAATGGAAAATAATACACTGCACCATTTGTCTAACCGAATGATAAATTCCTCTACACTGGTAAGCTTTCTCTTTAAAAACTCCTTACCATAGCTATTGACATATTTAATTTCGTTAAAACGAATTCCCTGAGGATATACTGATAGCAACCCTACCATACCCACCCAAAAGGCACGCATACTAAAATGAAGGAAAAAAGTAAGAATCAAGATTTGGCCAATAGAAGCAAATACGGAATAAATTAAGGCAGGAAAATATAGATCAAGAAGACTACTACCAATCATGAAATCTAATCGGTAGGTGCTAAAAACACTTTTGAACAAATCAGGTAAGCTCAGAGAAGCATAGGCAGCTGCTCCCGAAATCAACAATTCAGGTTCCCAGCTTTGTCGGGCTACATCTTTTACCCATTGGCCATCATGATTTTGTTGAGTCGTTTGTTCTGTTGATTTCTCTTCTCCCATTTTAGATGTATTTTATATATGTCTAACCAAAAACCTTATTTATATTTTACCAGTGTAGATGCTTGTATTTTAAATACTTTTATAACTTTAGGTGTCTTTCAAATGTTTTTATCCTAAAACTCATCAAGGTGAGTTTATCAAACAAGCACAAGTATATGAAAGTATTACATTATAAACCTATCTAATACTCATTATAACACGTTTAAACGCACTTTTCATTTGGTAAATATTGGCAATTTAAATCGGATTTGGCAATTTTTTGGCAATTTTTGAGAAGTGATTTAGAGAGGATACGGCTTTAAAAATGCCAATATTATGAGTTTTGCTAAGAGGTTTACTAATAAAAGTGAGCAAAGATGTTGAATTTGCTTTTAAGCTTTAAATGTACTTTCAGGTTTGAAAATATATTCCAAGCCTGAAAGCACCATATGATCTTTATTGATTACAATACGTTCAACACATCCCATCCTAATGCACCTTTCTATAGTAACATATAATTGAAAGCAACTTGAATAATAAGATACAAAAGCATTGCATATATAAATTTAAGCCCGAAGGAATAAAACGTTTTTCTTGGTTATAATATTTTATTTTTTAGTATATATATTTACACTATAGTATATATTTATAAACTTAAATAAAAACTTATGAAGGATACGTATAAAGACGGGCAAGAAAAAAACAATGTAAAAGCTATGATTAAGGAACTAGGGCTCAATTATAAAGAATTTGGACAACAACTTGGAATAAGCGAAGCTGCCGTAAAAAGAGCCTTGAGTAAAAATGTCCCCAGTCCAACTTGGGTTTATGCTATATTATATGCCAAAGATTATTACAAAGCCAGCTAAAAGTATATATTTATAAACTTTAGTACACATATATAAACTTTTATTTAAATAACATCGTAAGACAAATTAAAGTGTTTTAAGGTGTTATTTAAATAAAATTACAATGCTTCAACAAACAACAATAGCTCTAAAAGTGGCCAAGATACTTTGCTGCCTGCTTTTATTATCTCACATTCCTTTTTATTCAAATGCTCAAAATGGTCCAATACAAATACTGAGTGCTATTGGTCAAGCTGGAAGAGATTATGAGGGTGGCATCACGAAAAAAAAACCACATCGAGAATTAGTAAACTTACTGAAAAGTATAGAATATGGTATTAACTATGCCTATTTAAACTTGGACAGTAAAATCCTGCCAACTCTCAAACTATATGGTAATTTAGTGCCAAAAGGAGAAACTAACGAAAGACAAGCAAACAGAATTCATTACGATTTAAAAGAAGAAATCAAGAATTATGTAAAAAACAGGTATACACCAACATCCTTGAAGAATATTAAAAGACAATCTCGTTCTTTTATGAAATATGGTTCAGGGTATGCTATGCAGATTGGAGCTTCTATGATTATTGTCTATGCCACAGCGCCTTACCCTAACTTTAGGCGAAGTACGGACAACGCATATTTTTCTGCTTGTGAAGATTATTTTTTGAATGCCCTAAAAGATTTGGATTTTGCAATAGCAGAAAATGGTCAGTTAGGAACTAAATACGGAACCTTTAATACTGGACCTTGTTCCTTAGGGGTAGACGATAATGGAGATTTGCACTACATTTATGTACGTCATAAAAATAAACTACAATACAATCTTGAATACCATAAAATATGGTATTCAAAGAAGAATAAGCGAGGAGAAATCATTGTTAACCCAGAAGCTGCAAAAATTAAATCATTACCACTAGTGAATAAATCTGGTTCATTGGTCCCATCAAAAGTTGATTATCGCAATTATAGAGAAGTGTTTAATAATTATAATAGTAAAATTGTAATAATTGAACCCGCAAGAAAGCAACATTTTAATTTATTATGGCAGTTACGCTATCACGCTGAGCAATTCCATGAATTAGCTCAGAAGTGGCAAAAACCTTAATGTATAAGAGAAAGTAATTAATCCTACAAACCTCCTCCCCAGCATGTCAAGGAGCTTAAGTAACACAATAGTACTTAAGCTCCTTCTATTTTTCCAGCCAATAAGAAGTCTTCAAACCCAAGGCAAAATAATACCTAACAGCCAGCTAACCCCAAAAGCCCACCTACACACCACAAGCACCAATGGCTAACGTAGCACCCAAATAAGACCATTGCAGGGTTCACCCTTTCACAATACATTTAAGCCTATTTTTTAACCAGTTAAAATATGAATATGGGAATGTTCTCAAATGCATTTGACAAAAAAACAACTACTCAAAAAGGGGCGCTAACCTTGGGACTATCCAATGCTGCAAAAGGGTGGCAAAGAGTGGCTCCTGGTGACCCAACCAAAAACCAGGTAACTCCAACTCCTAAAGTCAATTATCAAGCTCCACCCCAAACACCAGCAACCAGGAACAACCAAAATACAGCTATGGCAATTGGAGCAATTGTGATTGTAGCCATCCTGACAGCCATGTTAATGATGAAACGATGAGCCAGGCAAACACAACTTTTGACGAAGGTCTGACAACGATCAATACTAATGATCTATTCCAGCCAATTACCGAGACAATAGTAAACCCTAAAAAGACAAAGCAGGTGCTAATGATCAGTACCTTCATTGGATTTGCTTTTTTCTGTTTGGCCATTTACCTGGCTTACAAACATGGGCGCGGATTCTGGGGATACGTGGGTTATATTTTATTAGCGGGTATTGCGACCGGTGGCATAAGCAGCGGCATTGGCCTTGCCCTGATAAACCCCAAGCAAGATTTGGTAGAAAAAGAAATAGTTCAATATTAGATTTAACCATGAGTCAAAAAGGAGGTGGGCGTTGTCTTCCTCTTTTTTTATTCAAACCAAAAAATGGAAAACTGAAAACCTGATTTTTTCAAAAAACCTTAAAAGTACTTTAACTACTTTAAGTACTTTAAGAGTAATATATAAAAAACTGATAAATAGATACTTACAAATCTCATTTTCTTAAAGCACTACTTTAAGGTACTTTAACAAAGCGTATTTTTCTTAAAGTACTATTTTCTGTTTTAAAGTAGTACTTTAAGGATTTTAGTACTGGTAATCAATCAGTTAAACCTTTCCTTAAAGTAGTTAAAGTACTTAAAGTATTTTTCGCGAAAAACGCTGAAAACGAAAATCCGGAAAAACGTTTTTTTAGCGCTCAAAAATGAATAGATAGTTTTGTGAGGTGTTTCTTAACTGATTATCGCCTTAAAGTACAAATCTCAAACTTTGCCGCCTTTCTATTTTTCAATACAGGCAAGTTTTATAAGCATCTAGAAATTAAACACTTACAATCTACTGGCAATCAGCTGCGGCAAATCAGTTTGTGAACTTTCCAGGAAGTAGAATAGTACAAAAAAAGGGTAGCCAACGACTACCCTTCCTTCTTCTCTTTCCGGTACTCGAAAGGGATTAGTCCCCCATTTTTCCCGAACATTCATTTTTAGTTTTTTTATTCGCAAGTCTGCGGTTTTTTCGTATTTATCTATAAATTAACCTCTCAATTTTTGTTACAAACCTATTAAACGTAAATCTATGCAAAAGGCAATTCCTTTCGAATACGGTGATGCTAGCACCCCTCAACCTAATGCTCAAATGATTTCTGAGCTACAGACCATTTTAACCAAATATCAGGCATTGAACAGATTCGGGTTGATGGCTATCCAAGAAGATGAGCTACAGCCTGGGGAAATTATGAATGAAACAACTGATACCTTTGCCAGGACACAAATTGTAAAACCTGCCGCCATTAAAGGCCTTGGTCCTAAAACAGTAAAGACAGGATGGAGATTAAATAAAACAGGAGCACTCCAGGCCTGCTCTAATGTATGTGAACCTAGTTCCCAAGGACATGACACTCAACACAAAAAAACGCAGGAAGTACAATAATGAAGTGGTGCTTTTATTTAATTGCTCTGAGGTTATTAATACCTTCATCTTATGCTCAAAACAGCGATACTATTATTTATAACAAGGTTGATAAACTCAAAAAGGAAGGGCAATTTGAGAAAGCAGTAAGTCTATTGAATGATTTATTGGCCAAAGCTAATACCTCAAAAGATAGCTCGTACATTTTTGGGGAAATTGGCTTCATTTACAATAGTAAAAGGGATTTCCATAAATCCCTTTCTTATATTCACAAGGCTATTAAGACGCAATTGGTATATACCGATTCTCTTGATCAAAAAAATGCATATCTATACATCAATTTATCGTTTGCCTATGCAGGTACAAAAAATTACAAAAAGGCTATTCAATACACACAGTTAGCAAATAAAACAGGGTATAATTACCCTTTCATCACTAACAACAAGCTAGGCTTTTATTATTCTAGATTAAATCAAAGAGACTCGGCACTTCATTATTACAAAAAAGCGTTAAAAATAAAGCCTGTTCCTGGTATATTGACCAACATCGGTGATATTTACCTCCAAAAGAACCAACCTGAAAAAGCGCTAAAATATTTTAAACAAGCTCAAACAAAACCCAACTTACACGTTTATACCTCTGTATCTATAAAATACAGATTATCAAAGACTTATAGAGCTCTTGGGAAACACTACCAGGCCTTAAAACTTTTACAACAAGCTGATAGTCAACTCATAATAAGAAGTAAACAAGTTTTAACTCAAAGTGATAAGTTATCAATAGCCCGATGGGTGACGGCTATCGCCCAACTGGGACTAGATATTGCCTACCAGGCAAAGCAGAAAGAATGCGCGTTTTACTTCTCGGAGAGGCTCAAAATGGGGATTGTACTCGAGAAAATCGCAAAAGACAAAGGGATTTTGCCAATTGCCACCCTGCAAAAAAGAATAGGAGCTCGTGAAAAATTAATTGCCTACGCCCAAACCAGCAAAAACCTCTATGCTTTTGTTATTGGTCGGACCGATTTTGAAATGTACCGGTTATCTACCACTTTGACCAGCCTCAAAAAAAATATAGAGGCCTTCCAACAGTCAATTGCCCAGGTTGATCCGCGAATGTTCGTACAGCCCTCCGTTCAGTTATACAATTCCTTGATTGCTCCTCTGCTCCCTCGGCTGAAGTACACCACAAAATTGGTAATTATACCCTCCTTAAGTTTGAACAACCTCCCTTTTGGCGCTCTGGCTCCCCAGTCTCCTTCAGTTATGAGTGCTGATGGTTTTAGAGCGCTGCCTTATTTGATTAGAAGATTTGAAATTAGCTATTATCCCAGTGCCAGTTTATTATTTGCTTCCCAGGCTAAACAAAAAAACTACCCTTTGGACTTTACTGGAGTAGCCTATACCCAATTTGGAACTGGTAAGAAAGAATTGATTTGGGGAGAAAAGGAAGTACAGTACGCCTATAACTTATTCACACGCAAGAAATTATATAGTAATTCATTTCCTAATAATTTAACCCTTGACACCAGAATATTTCACATCTCTACCCACGGATTCTACGACGAACATGAGGTATTGGGGGGCCTTGAATTAGGTACTAATGATACTTTGACTGTGAATAACATTTACGCTCAGTCTATTCGGGCCGATTTGGCGGTATTGTCAGGCTGCCAATCGGGTATGGGGCAGCCCATCACGGGAGAGGGAATTATAGGGTTGCCCAGAGCACTGCTCTATGCTGGTGTTCGAAATATTATTGCTACCCAGTTTTTTTTAAGCGATCGGGCCACCTATCGTCTAATGATTATGTTCTACTATAATGTAAAAAAGGGCTATACCTATCGGCAAGCCCTTACCTACGCAAAGCGCGTTTATATTAATCAATATCCATTTCCTGCACGGTGGGGTGCATTGGTCTTGATTGGGAAGTAGCTCGTATATTATTGAGTTTGCTTTCTTAATGACACCTTCAACTGTTCTCCATCTTTTTTAGTGAGCATTCCGTTAAAGGTATTACCTTTATCTAGTGATATGAGTTTCATGTTTCCTATATACTTCCTATTCCCTCTAGAACCTACGCGTACCTTCATTTCCATCTCTACCATCTTTCCATTGGTAGAAAATTTACCAAAAAGCACATGCCCTTTATCGTTACTTTTATAGTATGCACTAGCTACTTTAGTAATAGCATTCAGGGTTATTTTCATATTAATTTGTCGTGGTATAAGCCGCTTTTTTAAACTACCCAAATAATCAAAAGTTTTAGTATATAACTCTGGGTGAAAAAAAACTTCTCGCTTCCCAGAAGCAAATACCATAACAGCTTCTCTATCATTATTCCTGAGTGTTATGGTATACTTTTGTCCATCTAATATTGCAGAAAACTGCTTTATACCATAACCTGCATTAATTTTCAGTCGTTTTCGCTTATATTTCCCTCCCTAAGTATCAGTATTACTCCTAAAAAGCGTCAATTCATCACCTTCTTTCGAAAGATATTCATGAATATTACGCTTATTCAATGGACTATCCTGGGCAATTGATGGGATAATGAAAAGAAATGTTATAATCAATGTTAAGTAAACATTTTTCATTTTGTGAAAGATTTATAAGTGTAATAGTTAAAAGATTACTTAGCTGTGAAACGCCCAAACACAGTTACATTGCTGAAAACTAACTTGTAATGGTAAGCACCAGGTTTAAGTTTTTCCAGGCGAATAGAGTCTTGGTTGGCGCTAATTTCTTGCGCAAATAAGGGGGCATCATAAATACTACCCCCTAACAACATAAACTTTCCACCACCCGAAAGTGGACGCTTAATACGCCAGTAAAGTGTTGCGCCCTGGGTAGCAGAAACAATTTGACTGTTATCAATGGCAATGTAGCGGTTTTTTGAGGCTATAAAATCCTCAAAACCAGTATTTAATGATTTATTATTTTGCTTTTTAGATGACTTAGCAAAAACTGCTTTACGCTTTTTTGGTGGGATTTTGGCTGTAATGGGGTTGTTTTTGGAGGGCAATAGGGTAATACGCTGTTGTTCAGGCTTATATAAATCAATCGTAAAAAGAGAAGCAATCAATAAGACAAGAACACTAGCAACTGCCATAAGTGGTTTATTAGCAGTTGTTGCTTTGGCCACAGTATTAGCTTGTTGATAGTTGGCTAATCGTTGCACGTCATTCTCCTTTTCTTCAACTAATTCTTGAAGAAACTTAATTCTTTTAGCATTATATTCGTCTTGACGAGTTAAAAAATCGGCTTTCTTTCTGAGTTTTTGAACCTCGTCATAAGCCAACATTACGCCTAATTGGATAGATGAACGATCTTTTTCGTCATCTATGTTCAGGCTTACAAACCGCAAAATTCTTCTTAATTCCTCGTTATCAGGCAACGCTAAATTTTCCTCAATCAGCTCAAGCGATACGGGATGTAATTTTGTCCCAACACAAAATTGCTCAGAGTTAAAGCCCAACTGCTTCCTTATCTCTTTAATAATATCGCCAAAAAATACGTCGTTTAGATTCCCTTGTAATTGCATAGTACTAGTCCTTAGAACTTAACAAATGTACTTATTATAGTACATTTTCGCTATAAAATCTATCCCCCCTTATGCTTTTTTTTCTCAGCGTTGGGCACTAGACTCCATATATATTCGTTATGCTCTCTTAATTCTTTGATTTGTTTTTGAAGAAACACCTCCATTTCCTGTAGTTGTTCAATCTTCTTTTCATAAAGCTCTATCAAGCTATCATCAACCTTTGAGACCTTTTGAATTCTTTCTCCAGTAATTATATAAAGTACATCAATGTATGGATACTTTGATGATATCTTTTTTAACATATGTCCATTTACATGGCTTTTACCTCCCTTCAAATCACTAAAGTACTGTGATGATACTCCCATATCTTGAGCAAATTTAGCTTTAGTACCAATCTTTTCTTTGTAGATAATCTGATCTGCTGCCTCTAAGAAACGCATGTTTATATCTAGTTTTTCCACTTTCTCAATAGCTTTATCCATAAATATTCGAAATTACTAAAGAATTTTCTTGATTGTAATAAGAATTTTCTTTAAAATTGTCCCAAACTAAGCTTTAAAAGGACTGCAATATACTTAATTATGAGTGAAAATGATTACCTATTATTATTGAAAAATGCCCTAAAAAAGGGGGATTATGCTAGCATAGCCGGTTATGAAGACATAAACGTAACTCCAAGTCAAATAGGTAAGGTGTTACGGGGAGTAAGAAAAAATTATAAAGTCATAGAAAAAACCGAAGATTTTATCTTAACTGAGGGTAAGTCCTCCTTATCATTTTCTGCATATGTCAAGGTTGCTTACCAAATCCATAAACGAAGGAAGAGTCCAGGCTGCCAAGCCTTATATGATGCTGTAAACCAAATTGTCCCCGAAAAAAGCTCCCAAGATGAATAAAGACAAACAACAAAAATCATCATTTCTGGGGAGAAGATATTCCCTTCTTGCCCCTGAAAGCCAAACTGATGCGAGGAATGATGCAAAAAACCTTGGCATTCCCAATGTGACTTTTTATCGCTTAATCAAAAGCGAAAATGAGATAAATAATTTTTTACGATTTGTCTTGGCCTGTAATCTACTCGGCATCACTGCCAAAGACTTACACGAACACTTTTCTAAAGATTATGAACAGAAACCCGAAGAGCTCAAAGCTAGAGTCCAGGCCTTAGAGGAATTTTTGGGCGAAGATATTACCACAGTAACAGTAATAGAACCATTTCAAATTCCCAAAGACTTTGTCAAACGCAAATAATCAATACATATGGATAATGATATAGTAAAATTTCACGATGCTGATATACCCTGTATTACCGACGAAAACGGGAATATATTGGTAGCCATTCGGCCAATTTGTGAAGCAATTGGCTTGAATGTTCACCGAACAATGGAGCGAATCAAAGAGCATCCTGTACTAATGCTGGTACACACCTTAAGGGGTGTGCCAGATCGGAGAAATCACACTCAACAAATGTTTTGCTTACCACTGGATTATATCCCAGGGTGGCTTTTCTCCATTGATGCCAACAGGGTGAAGGCTTCGGCTCAGACGACCCTCCTCAAATTTCAGAAGGAATGTTTTCGGGTGTTGTTCTGGCACTTTTTTCCTCCCCATGCTCAGGCTATGCCAGACCTGTTGGCTGATCGTAACCAAAAGCAACGGTTTGAACTATTGGGTAAGCAAAAAGAGGTAGAAGAAGAAAAAGCCGGCATATTGAAAGATTTCTATGAGACTGAAGCGGGGCTTCGGTTTGTAGCCCTTGAGAAACAAGAGAAAGCCATCAAACGCAAGCTCAAAGAAGTGGATTGGGAAGGCCTCAATCAATTAGGCTTTTTTGATGATCAATTGAAAAATGATTTGGGGGATATTTTATAAGCAATGATACAGAATAAAGACTCTAAATATGTGAGTATCTATTACCCACAAATTACCATTCACAACAAGGTGATTGAAATAACTCGAGAAGAGTATGAAAAACTCAAAAACGAAGATTTAAGCATTGCGACATTCATAGAGTCAAAACTGACTTTGCAAGAACAAGGAAATATGTACGGGAATATGCTCAAAGACTTTGTAGAGTGGAATATCGCTGAAGTTAGAGAAACATCTGTCAACCCTGACGGAAGCACTACAACGAAGAGGTTAGTATAAACAACAATCCCCCAGGCGATTGTGAGAGGTTGCCAAGGGGACTAAATAAAAATTCATATGATTTTCAAAAATAGCAAAAACAAAGAAGGCAGCCAAAATAAGCTGCAAAAAGTAAACGCCGATGATAACAGCTTACGGCGGCATTATAAGTATACCATTGCTACCCTAGATGCTGATAAAGTGAGCCGGAAAGGTGTAGAAAGATGGAGTTTTCAAGAAGAATCTGACAACGAAAAAAATAACGAGGGAAAATGAATAACGAACTAACTAACAAAACCGAACGAGTACCCCAAACCAGGGAGGCTTACCAAGCCTGGGTAAAGCAACAATGTCAACACTACAAGAATATCTACAGTGTGGGCAAAAAAATCTGGGCTACGGCTCCTGATCATCTTAAGCACGACGAGGGTTTACATTTAGTTTTGCATAATGTAGCTCGAGCGCTCAATCTCCACTTCCGCCAGGGAGAGCCCAAAGACATTATACGTTCGCTCCGAGATGGCCAGCAGCTCAAAAAGAAAAAGCCAGATCAATCAAACAATCGTAGTGAACATCGGAAAGCCCAAGCCCTGGCAGCCAAGCGGGCACCATTATTCAAAAAAATGGTTTGGACTCGGGTAGATCGCAAAACTTGGGTAGGCCGCCTACCTTAATTTTTTGATTTTTGAGGGGAGTAGTCATAGGATGGTTACAGCAAAATAGTGATCAAACAACTCCCCTTACCCTCCGCAAAGCCCAGGGCTTTTATCGTGAGTTGCTAGTTTGCTCTGGTGCTTTGCTTTTTTATTAATTCAAAATCAGATAGTTATGTATGATGTAAACGTAATGGGGCGAGAGCATTTATGCCACGTCCTAAATAAATATATGTTGGAATACACTGGGTATGTATTCAACTTTTCTGAATATATGTTCTCTACCAACTTCCCAAAACTTATCAAAATACTTAGAGAATCTGTTTTAGCCCTTCAAGCAAAGGATTGGCAATGGATGTATGATCATATTGTTGAAGGACTTGTTAGAGATTTACGTAGCGAGTTGGCCAAAGGACTTCACCCTGTATCAGATTTGGTTGTTGTGGCTCAAAACTTCTTTTTAGAATGGCTGGAGGCAGGCATTAAGGTATTCGTTCATCAGCAACAACTACACGTTTTAGCGAAGAAATGTACCGATGTGAAGCGTCCAAATTATACCTCAAGAAAAATCAATACTGGTTGGTTGAGCGATGAACAATTGATACAAAAGTTTCAATTAAAGGCCCATGAAGGCCAGGATGTTTACCCTAATATTTCTTTAATAGTTGATAAAGAAACCTCTAACGAACTCTACAATAAATTCATTGGCGATCAGTTTTACCACGGCTTCAATGAACAGCCACACGAGCTAGGCTATGAAGTATGCATGGTTTTCTCAGAAACTTATGTAAGTCCTGCTGCTGATGATTTACTAGGGTATTTTATGAGAGAGTATGATCACATATTAAGTGCTGGCAATCGGGATGTATACAGAGGTGAAATAACCAGGAAAAATATGTTTACTCTTATCCGTGAACAACAAGCAAACGAAGAATACTGGGACATTACAACTACTGTAACCACCCATGGTAAAATCGTGAGTATAGATTTTTCAGAGGAACTAGAGTATGATGATACACTTACTCCCGAACGATTTCTGATGGAGATTGACAATTATGCCTCATTTACCTTTTTGGTAGGCTCTCACGAAAATGATAATCCCCTCAAATTTAACGTTGTAGATGATCTTACCCTTGAACTACTTTAAGCCCTTAAAATCAATCAATTATGAGTAAAGAAAAAGACTTAAGCAATGCAATAACTAATGCTTTACAAAAGAATCACGAAATCGAGTATTGTAACAACTGGCTTGAGGTACTTGAAAGCCCATTTGTGATTTTTAACACCGAAAATAATCAGATGGATTGGCAATACTTTACAGAAGAGGAGAGAGAACACGAGGTACAAGATTTTCACGCATCAGCCCTGATAATTCAAAATGAATTTCAAAAAACCATTGATAGATTAAAAGACCTTTTGGGGCAACGTAAAGAAACGGTTATAACAGAACTTGAACAAATGATCAAGCCAAGTTTAGATGATGATAATAGGGATAATGCAAATGGGTGATCAATACCAGCAAAGTAACCCGAGGCCAGATTTGGATGACTGGTTTCGGGAACGCTTTGCGTTTCTAAATGCCACTGAGAATCCACAAGCAGCTAAAATGATAATAGCCGATGAATTACGATGTATATTCACTCAATTACAGAGTACTATTCCAAAAAATAACTACCAGGCAGCGGCATTGAGAGCTGCTACCATTCAGGCACACTTAATAGCAAATTATTTAATCGTAAACTAACTGATCCATAATCATTTATGTGATCAAAACGGAATTTTTATGTCTGAAAATACAACGACACAACCGGGGGAAGAATCAAAATCGTACTTTCAAGAACGCATAGCGAATTTAGGAGCAAAGAAAGAAGACTACATAGGCGTTTTTGAGGAAAATGACAAAGGCGACATTGTCATTTATTATTTTGACCCTTCAGGTAATCATGTAATTCATCAGAAAAGTAAGCACACTGAACAAAAGTATGCTCGGTTACGGTTACACCCTTCGCGGGTAACCAAAAAAACTAAGTATCGGACCCCTAAAGGGCAACCTGCTCACCCGTTTATACCCCCTAAACTTTCTGACAAATTCAATAATGGTGAGAAAATTAAAAACTTAATACTGGTTGAAGGTGAGTTTAAGGCTTTCAAAGCTTCCCTTCACGGTTTCGACGCTGTAGGTCTTCAGGGCATTTTTGCCATTGCCGAACATTTCACCAATGAGGCTGGAGAGAAGGAAAAACACCTTGACCCTTGGATAACGCAAATCATAGAGCGTTGCCAGGTGGAAAATATTATTTTTCTATTAGATGGTGATTGCCGCGACATTACTCCTGAAAAAAGCGACCCAAACAAAGATTTATGGAAGCGCCCAAACAACTTCTATGCTTCGGTGCGAAACTTCAAAGACCTGGTTCGCCCAGTGCAAACGGCAGATGCTTGGTTTGGCCATATTAAAGCCAACCAACCCAAGGGATTAGACGATTTGCTGGTGGGTGTAAAAGGTGCGGAGGATTTGGTACTGGAGGCTTTTAGTACCCTCAAGGAAACCGAGTTTTTCAACTTTATGATGCTCAGTGAAACCAACCTGAGCAAAGTCAAGGGCTACTTTAATATCTCTAGTGAGGAGGTATTTTATAATGCCCATATCGATTTGTTACTTGATGAGCCTTTTGTTTTCAAAAAAACGAAATACAAACATAATCCGAACTCCGACAAATTGGAGGTGGTAAAGGCCGCAGAAGCCCAAAAATACATGCGGGTAGGTGATACTTATATCAAGAAAAAATTGAAGCCTAACCGACATGGAGGTGTCAGTCAGGTGTTTGACAAAATCCTCAAATCTACCATCAAAGAGGACTACCCAAAGATACCTAACATCCTCTCAATGATTGACAAGTACGAGGGGTTTGTAAACCTGCCTGATAATATCAAGTATGAGCAGGTGATTTCGGGCTGGTGGAACCAATACAACCAATTTACCCACGAACCTGAGCCTGGCGAATGCGCCACAAGTCTCGCGATGGTAAAGCACATATTTGGAGAAAGCCTGGTAGAGCTACCTCCCAAGAAAACGGATCAGCCAGCTCAAAAAATACCCATGTGGGAGTTCGGCCTGGACTATATCCAATTACTCTACCTCAAACCTCGTGAGTTTTTGCCAATCTTATGCCTGGTAAGTGAAGAGAACCAAAGTGGTAAAGGAACCTTTAAAAATTGGTTAAGGTACATATTCGGGCTTAATACGACTGAAGTAACGATTAAGGAATTGGATAGTGGATTCAACGAAGGATACGCCGATAAACTCCTCATTGTAATGGATGAGGCATTTGTAGATAAATTGGCTACCAAGGAAACCCTCAAACGATTATCAACCAATGAAACCGAAAAGATTAACCCCAAAGGACTGCCTCCTTATGAGATTGATTTTTTTGGGAAGTTTTTGGTGCTTTCCAACAATGAGAAAAACTTCATTCCTATCGTCAAAACTGACGATCGATTTTGGGTGCATAAAGTCACCAAACCCAAAACCAACAATGTAAATATGGTGGAAGAATTAAAGGCTGAGGTTCCAGCTTTTTTACACTTCCTAAAAAAACGGAAAATGGTTGTTCCACAAAAGCAAGAGCGCATGTGGTTTCCTTTGGCCATCTTAAAAACCCCAGCATTTGAGAAAGCGGTGAAATTTAACCGTTCTTGGCTTGAAAAAGCGATAGAGGATTACGTGAAGGGACTTTTTGAAATGTTACTAGCCAGTGACCATAAGCACAATGGCACACATTATTATGAGGTAGACGAGATTTGCCTGGATCGCAAAATGATATTGAATTATCTGGCTGAAAATGGATATAGGAATCATACAGCCCATCAGGTGAGTGATACTCTGGCAGACAAATTCAATGTTCGCCCAGAACGGAACGCTACTTTCGAGTATCCACAAATTCAAAACTTCAACGGTCAAATCACCACCACTATCATTTTTGAGAAGAAAGTAAATGTGTATTACCGTTTTCGTCGCTCACAGTTTATCACGCAAGATCAGGTAAATGAATATCTGGTTGAATACCAGGCTAAAAGCAAAGGTCAGAAAAGAGATGACGAAGGGAATGACCAATTAAGCTTTTGATAGTATATGAATCTTAAAAATGAAACCTATGAACGAAAAAGATAAAATATTTAAGACTGGTGGCGCAGTAAAAATGATTGATTGGTTCTTTGCCGATTTGCCCAATATCGCCATTACCATTTCTACTGGGCTTCGGTGTGCTTTGGGGTCCATCATTTTCCTGCATTTGATGGATTTGCTTAAGTTCATCAATCCACCAGCATTGAGGTTTATAATCGTTTTGGTATTTACCTTAGGCCTGGAAGCAGCACTCTTATCCAGTAGCTTAGTATCAGCCAAACTTCGCCGGATGGCAATGAAGGGTTGGGCTTGGTTTTACTTCTTTTTCACGGTGGTGGGGAGTGTCCTTTTCAATGGCTTTTTCTTGTATCAATCTACCAAGAGTACCGATAATGTATATTTGCAACATGTATCGGATGATAACCGTTTGTCGGTTTTATTGGTACTAGAGTTTGTCAATGTCGTAGCCATCATCATGGCTGAAGCCGCTGCTTTCTTACTCAATGCTGGTGAAAAGCATGCCGACATTTTGAAAGAAAATCAACAGTTGAAAAAGCAAAATAATCGTTTGGAGCACCAACTATCCAGCACCAAAGAATCACACAAAGTAACAACCCCAAAAACGGCAATCATAAAACCTAAAACGGTGCTCAAAACGGAATTTGAACGGCAGTTATTAGTTGCCATAGCAGCAACTGAAAAGGGCAAGCTGTTATTTGGAGATGGCAAAGAAATCGTGTCCTGGTTTGTTAAGGATTTGCCGGATTTGATACCTGAATCAGAATACATTGCCGCTATAGAAAAAGCGGAACGGTTTGCTATTTCCCGTTTGCCAGACTTCCGTTTTCCACTGCCAGAAGTAGAACCGGAACTCAAAACTACCCCCAAACCAGAACCAATTGCCGAAAAAGCGGAAACATTGAACTCTATTCCAGAAGATTTGGAAGAAAGGGTAGGGTCAATTACTCCTGATATTTTGCAAGTATTGGTAAAACTTGGTGAAGGCAAAAAGCAAAAAATCATTGCCAACGAGATTGATAGGTCGGAGCGTACTATTAGAGATTGGCTGGTTAGAGCCGCAGACAAATTAAACTATGAAAATGGCAAAGAACTCAAGAAAGATATTCACAAAATTGCACCTATAGCAGCAAATAAGCTTAAAGATTATGAAACGACCACAGTTTAGGGTTTATTTTTTACCTTTCCGTTTTTGGCGAGGATTATCGGAAACGGCAACAATCGTTTGCCTCTTTTTTACTTTTTACTATTCTGGTATTGCCGTTTTAGAATCGGCAATGCTAGTTTGTGTTATTTGGATTGCCAGAACCATTAGGCAAATCTTTATACTTTTCCGCAAAAGGTATAGAACACACATATTTGATTGCTACCGAATTATTGAGCGGCAACAAAAGGAGAAAGAGGAGTTGGAGAGAAAGCTTTATCACGCAAATAATGGTAAATGATTGTTAAACAGGTCTATCCCTAAGTAAAAATCCTCAAAAACATTTTTGTAAAATTTATTTTCAGCCATAAGTTTATTATTTTGTTTGACTTTAGATCTCTTTCAATTAATCCTGAAACATGAATACAAAGGCTAAACAAATAATAGAGAAAAACTTACAAGAAAAGAATCCAGTACTTGATCTTGGGAATTGTGGTTTAAAGGGCAATGAAGAAGAGTTAAATTTACTTGTAAGGTGTAACCATATTGATGTCTTGGTTTTTTCTTCTGAGTGGTATGAATGGGATATTGAAAAACAAGCCTGGGCAAATCATATAAGTGTCAATAATAGCATTGGAAATAAGTTAAGCCACTTGCCTGAAAACTTACCCAATGGACTCAAGAAATTGATTCTATCTGGATGCTTAAACTTTCAATTAGAAACGTTGGACTTGACTCTACTCAATCAATTACTTGAACTTAGAGAAATAGATCTCAGCGATAATCAAATCACCGACCTGAGCCCACTCAATCAATTACCGCAACTCACTAAGATAAGTCTCAGCGCTAATCAAATCACCGACCTGAGCCCACTCCAGCAATTACCGCAACTTAGAGAAATAGATCTCAACGATAATCAAATCACCGACCTGAGCCCACTCAATCAATTACTTGAACTTAGAGAAATAGATCTCAACGATAATCAAATCACCGACCTGAGCCCACTCAATCAATTACCGCAACTCACTAAGATAAGTCTCAACGATAATCAAATCACCGATCTGAGCCCACTCAATCAATTACCGCAACTTAGAGAAATATATCTCAGCTATAATCAAATCACCGACCTGAGCCCACTCAATCAATTACCGCAACTCACTAAGATAAGTCTCAGCGCTAATCAAATCACCGACCTGAGCCCACTCAATCAATTACCACAACTTAGAGAAATATATCTCAACGATAATCAAATCACCGATCTGAGCCCACTCAACCAATTACCTGAACTTAGAGAAATATATCTCAGCGATAATCAAATCACCGACCTGAGCCCACTCAACCAATTACTTGAGCTTAGAGAAATAAATCTCAGCTATAATCAAATCACCGACCTGAGCCCACTCCAGCAATTACCGCAACTTAGAGAAATATATCTCAGCGCTAATCAAATCACCGACCTGAGCCCACTCCAGCAATTACCGCAGCTCACTAAGATAAGTCTCAGCTATAATCAAATCACCGACCTGAGCCCACTCAATCAATTACCGAAGCTTAGAGAAATAGATCTCAGCGATAATCAAATCACCGACCTGAGCCCACTCAATCAATTACCGCAACTTAGAGAAATAGATCTCAGCGATAATCAAATCACCGACCTGAGCCCACTCAATCAATTACCGGAGCTTAGAGAAATAGATCTCAGCGATAATCAAATCACCGACCTGAGCCCACTCAATCAATTACCGAAACTTAGAGAAATAGATCTCAGCGATAATCAAATCACCGACCTCAGCCCACTCCAGCAATTACCTGAGCTTAGAGAAATATATCTCAGCAATAATCAAATCACCGACCTCAGCCCACTCAATCAATTACCGCAACTTAGAGAAATATATCTCAGCAATAATCAAATCACCGATCTGAGCCCACTCAATCAATTACCGAAACTTAGACTAATATATCTCAGCAATAATCAAATCACCGACCTGAGCCCACTCAATCAATTACCGCAACTTAGAGAAATAGATCTCAGCAATAATCAAATCACCGACCTGAGCCCACTCAATCAATTACCGCAGCTCACTAAGATAAGTCTCAGCAATAATCAAATCACCGATCTGAGCCCACTCAATCAATTACCGCAGCTCACTAAGATAAGTCTCAGCTATAATCAAATCACCGACCTGAGCCCACTCAATCAATTACCGCAACTTAGACTAATATATCTCAGCGATAATCAAATCACCGATCTGAGTCCGCTCAATCAATTACCGCAACTTAGACTAATATATCTCAGCGCTAATCAAATCACCGATCTGAGTCCACTCAATCAATTACCAAAACTCAGACAAATATATCTCCGCGATAATCAAATCACCGACCTGAGCCCACTCAATCAATTACCGAAACTTAGAGAAATAGATCTCAGCTCTAACCAAATTAATAGTATCTATGAAAAGAATCTTCAAGCCTTTTTTAGGCTAAGAATACTAACATTAAATAATAATCCTATTAAAAATATCCCAGAAGATATTTTCAATCACACTCGAAATTGTTTAGAGGATATTTTGCATTATTTTGATGACCTTAAAAAGGGAAAAATAAAAGCCTATCAAACAAAAATAATACTGATTGGTAATGGTAGAGTTGGCAAAACCAGCTTGGTAAAGCGTTGGTTAGATGATAAATTCAATAGTCAGGAGCCATCTACTCATGCCATCCAATTGCGGCAAGTTCCATCAGATAAAGTTGCCCAAGATAAATCCTTACAAAAAGTATTGCTCAATGTTTGGGACTTTGGAGGACAAGATATATACCATGCAACTCATCGTTTGTTTATGCAAACTCAGGCTATTTTTATCCTGGTTTGGGATGTAGAAACGGAAGAAAGAAAAATACAAAGAGGTATTTTAAAAAACGGTGAAGAAGTATCCTATCACAATTTCAAACTTCCTTACTGGTTAGATTATGCCCATATATTGGGTAAGCAAAGTCCGGTTTTAGTAGTGCAAAGCAAAAAAGCCATCCATCAAAAAAAGTTGCCTGATAACTGGAATGATTTACAGAACAAATATAATATTGAAGATTGGCTTGCCACAGATTCGTCTGTCGATGATTGGGAAGAAAATGGTTTTGACAACTTCGTATTTCAATTAGAACGATGCATCAAAAGAGAAATTAACAAAGCCTGTACCGATTTACCAAGCGCTTGGTGGGCAGTAAAAGAAGCAATAGGAAAGCTTGGTGCAAAAACCTTGTCTATCCCTGATTTCCAACAAATTTGTGATAAACAAGGTATTCCAGTTGAAAACCAAATTACGCTCAGGAGATACTTACACAATATTGGATTCTTTTTCTATCATTCTGGCTTGTTTCACGACCAAATTATTCTGGATCAAAAATGGGTAATTGAAAAGGTTTACACTCTTTTTGATCGAGATGGTTTGTTTTTAAAATACCGTGAACATGGTTTCTTCAAAGGAGAGGATTTACAGAACCTTGCCTGGAACAAAAACTCTCTTGAAGAAAAACAACTCTTTTTATCTTTTATGGAGTCTTGCCAGATCTGCGTAGAAATAAACAAATCACCTAGTTTTCAAGAAAAAGAATTTGCTACAAAGGAATACCTCATTCCTCAATTGTTACCCAATGAACCCATTGCTCACTTAAATCATATATTTCCTGATAGAGGTGATGGTTTGTATATTAAAACTTATCATCCCTTTTTGCATGTAGCAGTTTTCCAACAATTACTCATTCGTTTGATTAAACTAACAAATAAAGGCAGCGTCAAAAAGTATTGCGCCATATTTGAACAAGATGGACAATTGGCCTTAGTCAACGTATTTCCCTCTGAAAGAAGCATCTTAATCCAAGTAACCAATGAATATGGATTGGGATTGATGCAAAGAATCCATCAAGAAATAGAAAAAACTCAGGTTAATATCGAAGGACTAAAGAGTAGTGTAAGCATCAATGGGAAAGATTATGTTTTGATAGATGAGCTACAAACACATGATAAAAGTGTGCAACACATAAAA
This sequence comes from marine bacterium AO1-C, assembly GCA_001890965.1. Lineage (GTDB taxonomy): Bacteria > Bacteroidota > Bacteroidia > Cytophagales > Microscillaceae > Microscilla. Next base: position 639,845 of record MLAY01000001.1, read on the forward strand.
GCTCAAAATGGTGAATACTGTGTTTATAATGATTTAAAGGTCTTTCTTAAAGATCACCACCCTAAACAACTCCTCATTGAAGAATGCCTACAATACCTACAGGAGAAAAATATTGAAGCTTACTTTGATACAATCACTCCTTTGGTGTCGGAAAAGTACCTAAGTCTGTTTAGCCGATTACAAGAAAAATTTAATAGAAAACAAATTAACATAAACGAATTGGAAAAGTTCGCTCAAACGGTAAAGAGAGATTTGAAAAACTACTTATAAATCACCTATGGAACCAGTGTATACAATCATTATATCTTTAGTCACAGGCTTATTTGCCCTAGTGCCTTATTTTATGAAAGTATTGATGGACAAGAAAATTAAAGAAGAGCTGCAAGAGCACCAAGCTGCTCTGAAGGAAAAACTTCAAGTGCATCAAGATCAATTAACCAAAAAGCTAGAGCAAAGTCGCCAGGCATTTATCAGAAAGAACAATGAGCATCAACATAGACTAAACGAAAAACTGGAGAGTACCAAGCAAAATTTAGATACTATCAAATCCACGTTTTTACACAAAGCCACTCGACTTCACGAAGAAAGATTGGTGATTTATGCGGAACTCTTTTCAAAAATTCACCAAATATCCAAAGAACTAAAGAAAGGCACGGTGCTTCTTCAAGACCAAGCAGCCTCTGAGGAGTTATTTCACCAACTAAAAGAGCTATTTGATCAGTTTACGGACTACTTCAGCGAAAAATCTATCTATCTCGAACCTGTATTTGAAGAAAAACTACTGGAGTTTACAGATTTTTTGTTGGCAAGAATCATGGATATCAAGATCAGTGATGGGAGCCTGGAAGAAAACAGTAAATATCGGGAGCTTATTAATACTAAATTACCCGAAATCCAACAAAGCTTGAAGCAGGAATTTAGAAAGCTTTTATCTCCTGAACTATAACTAACCTCTCCAAACATTCATTTTGCGAATTCTTCCTTTTTTCTTATTATTCCTTCATGATCTCACTAGCTGAAAAAAACGATAAAATTCATCTCTCGGCCAACCAATTTATCAAAGCCCTTCAGGGCGAAAAACAAGTGGTTGACAAACAGGGAAATAAGCATAATTTTTTCTACACAAGATATAAACTTGGCAATACCAACCATAATAATGCCGTAGTCATTGATTCAAGAGTTGTTGTTTCAGAACCAATACTGATTGAAGAAAATGAACTACTTGGGGATGAATTAGTTTTTCCTGAACCAATCCTCATTCTGGGGGGGACTTTTCAATCCTGGTTCCGCATTGATGGGGGCGATTTTCAGAACTCGTTCCGCATTGATGGGGGCGATTTTCAGAACTCGTTCCGCATTGAGGGGGGCACTTTTCAGGACGAGTTCCACATTGATGGGGGCACTTTTCAGGACTTGTTCCACATTGATGGGGGCACTTTTCAGGACTTGTTCCACATTTATGGGGCCACTTTTCAGGATGAGTTCCACGTTTATGGAGCCACTTTTCAGAAGTGGTTCCGCGTTTATGGAGGCACTTTTCAGGGCGGGTTCAGCATTTATAAGAGCGTTTTTCAGGACTGGTTCAGCATTGAGGGGGGCGTTTTTCAGGATGGGTTCAACATTAATAGGAGCGATTTTCAGGACGAGTTCCACATTTATGGGGGCACTTTTCTGGATAGGTTCCGCATTTATGAGGGCACTTTTCAGGACTGGTTCCGCATTGAGAGGGGCACTTTTCAGGACTGGTTCAGCATTTATGGGGGCACTTTTCAGAACTCGTTCCGCATTGAGGGGGGCACTTTTCAGAACTCGTTCCGCATTGAGGGGGGCACTTTTCAGAACTCGCTCTGCATTGAGGGGGGGGAATTCAACCAAGAGTTTACCCTAGATAACGCTTCAAATCAAAGTATTATTTACCACTTTCAAATAATGACACCTATATCCTCAAAGTTTGTCATAAAGAAAAACGCCCAGTTACATCAATTGACAATCAAGGAAGGGGTAACCAGTAATGGGATGTTATATATTGAGTCTGTACATTTGCATCGTTTGACTTTTACTAATTTTATCAATGAGGGAAAATTAGAAGTTACTGGGGTGCGAATGGGGGCGTTTGATCTAAGAAAGGTCAAACAAAGCTTATCTCCCAAAATAGATATCAAGCGAATGTTACCTTTACAATGGATAACACTTAAAGGTAAAAGTCAAATTGTTTTATCAGAAAGTAACTTAGGCAATGCGGTATTCAAGACTGTAGCATTCAAAGATTTTGACCAAATTGTTATTAAGGATACCAAGGTAAATAATATCAGTGTTCTTAATGAACACTTCCCTTTGAAAGCAAAAAAGTTAGGCAATCAGGTAGATGACCGTAAAGGTAAATTAAAGCATGAGCCCCCAAAAATGGCTGAAATCTATAACCAGCTCTACCTGGCGATGCAAAAGCAAGGCTTCAAATCTCAGGAAATGAAATACTATGCCACTTACCTGAAATGGGAGCTACAATCAGCCTGGAAAGCTAAGAAGCTCGGAAAAGTTTTTCCGCTATTTCTTTCAAAAATCTCAACCAACTTTGGTCAAAGTTGGCTACTGGGGGTGTGTTGGTTTTTTGTCTTAGGGTTTCTATGTTACTGGGGGTACATTGAAAACATCAATTGGAAAGGTGTTAAACTAGAATACACATTTAAGCAAAACTTTGGAGTACAAGTCCAGTACTATTTCCAGTTTCTCAACCCCATACGTAAAGGGCACTTGATTACAGATGCAAAACTAAACTGGATGTTGGTATGTATAGACTTTACCTGGCGTATCATTTTTGGTTACCTTACTTACCAGATCGTGGCTGCTTTTAGAAGGTTTGGAAGAAAGTAGGATCATCTCTAAGAACCCATTTTGCCAACCTCTCATTTTTTCTTATTTTTCCTGTATGATCTCACTAGCTGAAAAAGACGATAAAATCCACCTCTCGGCTGACCAATTTATTCGAGCATTACAAGGAAAGGTTGTTCTAGATAAGACAGGAAAACAACATAAATTCTTATATAAAAAGATTAGAATTGAAGAAACAGTATATGAGAACACAGTAGTAATTGACCAAAGAGTAGTTATTTCTGAGAAAATTGTCATTAAAGAAGATGAATTCCTTGGCGAGAAGTTGGTTTTTCCTCACCCAATCTTAATTCTAGGGGGGTATTTTCAGTTCCGGTTCCGCATTGAGGGGGGGCATTTTCAGTCCGATTTTCGCATTTATGGGGGTGTGTTTCAGTCCGATTTTCGCATTTATGGGGGCAATTTTAAGTCTATGTTCCGCATTTATAGGGGTGTTTTTCTGTCCGAATTCAGCATTTATGGGGGTATTTTTCAGTCCGATTTTCGCATTTCTGGGGGGTATTTTCAGTCCTGGTTCCGCATTTATGGGGGCGATTTTCAGTCCGAGTTCCGCATTTCTGGGAGCGTTTTTCAGTCCGAGTTCATCATTTATGGGGGCGATTTTCAGTCCTGGTTCAGCATTGAAGGAGGCACTTTTCAGTCCTGGTTCCGCATTGAAGGAGGCACTTTTCAGTATAAGTTCCACATTAGGGGGGGATATTTTAGAGGTAGTTTTCACATCTTAGGAGGACAGTTTCAGTCTGGATTCCAAATTGACAAAGGGCAATTCAAAAGTTTTCTTATCAAAGGAGGGAGGTTTCAGAGGTTATTTCGTATTGAAGGGGGTGATTTTCAGGCCTTTTTCCAGATTTTAGGTGGGCAGTTTCATTCCATATTCCGAATTGATAACGGTACATTCTATGTTTTTCAAGTCCTAGACGGGCAGTTTCAGGGCTGGTTCGCTATTTTTGGTGGACAATTTCAAGAAAAGATCAGTATTGAAGATGGAGTATTCACCCAAGGAATTTTAGTAGAAAATAATAGGGAAAAGGCCATTATTAATCACTTTGAAACTTTGATTACTATCACATCAAGGCTTGTAATCCGGAAAAACTCTCAAATACATCTATTAACCTTCAAAGGAGGAGTTGCTAACGGGGGATCTGTATATATCAACCCTATATATTTACAGAAGTTAGAATTTGAGGACTTTATCAATGAGGGTAAGTTAGAGATTACTGGGGTACGTCTTAGGGCAATTGATTTAAGAAAGATTAAACAAAATCTATCTCCCAAAGTAAATATCAAACAAGTACTAAGCCCAAAATGGATAACTCTTGAAAGTAAAAGTCAAATCAATTTATCAAAAAGTAATTTGGGAAATGCGGTATTCAAGGCAGTAGCCTTTGAAGAATTTGGCCAAGTAAGTATTGGCGATACCAAGCTAAACAACATTAGTACAGTAAATAAACACTTCCCCTTAAAGGCTGAAAACTTGGGTAATAGGGCTGATGATGCAGGTAAACTACAACATGATCCTGCACAAATGGCTGAGATTTATAATCAGTTGTACCTGGCTATGCAAAAGCAAGGGAATCGCCTTAAAGAAATGGAATACTACAGCCAATACTTGTCTTGGCAAAGAAAAGCCACATTACAAGAAAAAAATTGGCCTGCTTTGATCTCCCTTTCACTTTATCAGTTTTCTACCAATTTTGGGCAAAGTTGGGTGAAAGGCTTAGGGATTAGTTTATTAATAGGGTTGATTTTTTATTTCTTCTACAGTATTTCGCTAGGAGGAGTTCAGGTTGGATTTCAGTACCTAACTTTTGACAACATATTTTTTCACGGTAAACACTTCTTTCAATTTCTCTTACCTACCCACAAACTAGATTTTATACCACATACCCAGTCCAGGTTCCTTTCTTCATTTCTGGACATTTTTAGCCGAATTGCACTAGGGTACATGTACTACCAAACCATTACTGCTTTTAGAAGGTTTGGGCGGAAATAAAAAGTTACAAAGGAGTTGAACTTACAACTAATCTTTTTCTCTTGTAGGTAAACTATCCTCAAGCTTTTTCCTCTTGAATAATTTTATAAAACTCTTCCATAAATTAGCCCAGAAAAGATCAGTACTTTCGTGGTACCCCTTGTTTTTGTAGTAGCTCATAGTTATTAAAATACATTTTTTGCTAAAAATGTTTAGATGTATCTATATTCATTATTTAAAATGGTGACCCTTAATGTTTCACATACCGCAGTACTCCCCTAACATATCCCCTACGATACGCCAAGTACACAAGCCCCACCAACAAAACCACCGCTAAAATTTCCAGCCAATAGCTTTGTTTGGGGTTTGGCAACTCTTTATCCTCAAACAAATAAGCATAAGGATCAATAGAGCCCTTCTCCTTGGCCAAGTTTAGGTTAGTTCTTAGTTCAAAATGCAAGTGGCTGCCAAAGCTGTAGCCCGTATTACCTTCAGAGCCCAAAACCTGTCCAACCTTCACTTTTTGTCCCTGTTTTACATTAAGTGTTGTTAGATGAAAATATGCAGTATAGTAACCGTTATGGTGGTCAATAGCCACATAATTACCCAGGCCTTTTTGGCAACGCATATTACCTGCTTGACAACCTTTACCTACTTGAATAATTGTACCAGACGCAGCGGCTATCACCTGGCTGCCTGTTCCGGCGGTTAGATCAATGCCTGGATGGAAATGGTCGCGTCTCCACCCATATTTGCTTGTTATTTGACCGCTTGAGGGTTTGATTAGTTTCATAGCTTGGTAAAGTACAAAAAGTAAATTTTATCCGATTTTTGATTTCTTCAACCTTTTCACTTCGTAATGTACAAAAAGTCAAAGGTTTACAACCTACCAGGTATCAGCTGAGGTCTGGCATCAGGAAACATTTCTAGAAAACGAAATAATACAAAAAAGTCAGGCTTGGACCTGACTTTTGCTGGGTGAAAAAACTTGGGGTTACCTGCTCCAATGCCTGTTTTGTAATTTTGTTGTTTTTGCATTATAGAGCGTGGTTAGTTAGTCCGTTATTTTGGCTATTTTGAGGCATAGCCAGCCTTTGAAGCGCTTGCCGCTTTGGGGTCTATCTCAGCCCATCACGAGGTCGTCTGGCCGAATCGCCCGACTCTTTTTTCTTCTTAAGTTCTCTGATTTTTTTTTGAACTTTCTCTGCGTTTTTAATGCCTAATTCGTACAATCGTTCACGTATAAAATCGTAGTTTGGAATCAAATTAACGCTTAAGGTATCTCCTTTTTTAGCCCAAATAGCTCCCTCCTTAATCAATCCCTTTTTGGTTACTAAGCTATACTTTCCTGACGAATCGGGAATCAGCTTGACCGTAAAATATGGGTACTTGGCCTTCATGGTGTCGGCTGCCTGATGTAGTTTATAGGAGTAAATCCCTCTTGTGAAGTCTCCGCAACTGCTTAACCCAAGAACCAATAAAAGGCTTAATAATAGGGCTAATGGCTTGCCTCGGTTGAATAGATTGTTTTTCATTTTCATTGGTTGATTAATTGATCAAATTTATTCATCGCATCAGCCCTCAGTATTCCCTTTCCAAGGGCTTCCTGAATTGATGCATTTTTTTGGTTCATAAAATGAGTGAGTTCATCAATTCTAAACTCTTTGGGAACGTATTCTGGGTGACCTACTGGAAGACTTACATCAACATAGTTCCCATTCCTCTTATCCACTATTGTTGTTTTGGTAATTTGCAATGTCTTTTGATAATGGGGCAACAATGCAAACCTTTGAGTCTTAGCTTCATCAGTGAATTGATATATTCTACAAACAATATCAACTCTTCGTAAGTCAAACTCTGAATAGATAGGTTCTATTCTCGCCTCTACTTCCCTATAAATCGGGGGAGTCAATATTGTCCTACTATTCGATATTGGTACACGGGTTATCATATCACGATATTGGTCCTCAATTGATCTTGGTTGCTGTATACTTCTACTGCGGAGGCACCTACCTCCTTGTTTCTTTGCAGGTTGATATGTGTATAGTTTGTGGGGGCTTGGTACAGTTCTGCTCCTGCCGTTATCAGCTTGGAGTTTTCTGCGTATATGTTGGCCGTTCCTCCAGCGTCGCCAAACAAATAATAATCAACACCATCACATTTGAATGTGGAATTTTCAAAATAAAGATTTGCTGTTCCTCGCCAGGCTAAACCGTTTTGAGTACACAATACCGTTGTATTTTTAAACCTGAAAGATCCTCCAATGCTTGAAATACCTCCTATTCTTGGCGAGAAATTTCTCGTATTGATTATACAGTTTTGAAAACTCAATCCACTCGATCCATACTGACGAAACAAAGTGTTATCGTTAGTAAGCTCACAAAATAAAAGAGTTGGTAAAACACCGTTTCCGCTGGTAACGCTCAAATCATATCCTACAATTTTACATCTATGTATTCTTTCAGATCTAAAACCGTTTCCTTGCAAATTCAAGCCTTCAATCAAGCTGAATTGAGAAGCCCCTAATACAGAGATGCTTCCTGTAATAGTTGCATTTCCTCTACCTTGAATTATCCCTCTGTCCATTCCGTTTATTATTGGGGTTGAAATACTTCCATTCAAGGTGCAGTTATCTATCACTAGCCAAATCTTTTGTAAATAGGCGGGAAACACCACATCTTCAGTTGTGGAATCAATTAGCCGTATTGTATCCCCATCTAGGGCTTGGTTTAAAGCGTCCTGTAGGAATTGGAATTGAATACCATCCCTAATCGCTTCAGTTCTGGTAGGGGCTTGTAGTTCCGGATTGGCCGGATTCACTATTAATTCCTTACCAGTGTGCGAGGTGGTTAGTTGATCGCTATGTGATGAAGTGAACCTCATACAAATAATAAAACATCAATAAAAGGTGGAACGGGCTCGCCCGCCTCTTTCATTTGTTTGATACGCTTCAGACTTACATAAATTGAAAAAAGGGCTGAAAGCAACGAAAAGCCTAACGTAATCGCGTAAAATATTTTTAGTCTTTTGTCTTCGAGCATTTTATGATTCCTCCCAAACAATTTGTCCAATGGCTCCAGTTGCATTTATGTTGATTTGGTCACGGCTTGCCCCACGAAAGTCTAGTGAAAAAGTCGCTCCCGGACGAATGACAATATTATTTGGCCGTGCCTCTAACTCAATATTTTCTCCTGAGTCAGGTGAACACTCAATTGCAGCCATTGTAAACCCCTTTGGTAAGGTGAAGTTTTCATCATTGAGCTGCTTGCATCTTAATGCTATCATTTTTTAAACATTGATTTGATTGAATAATAGCTGAGGAAAATTGCAATGCAGGTAAGTAATAAAGTGCTTCCTAACTTGTAGTAAAACTCATTACTGAGCTCCAACCGGATCGTGACTTGGTTATCAGTTTTGATACCTCCATCGCCAATTAGCTTATTAAAGAAATCACCCATATCACTTTATTTGTATTGGTATGTTTTGTAATCACTCATGCGGTGTTTTTTGAAGATGCCTTCAGTTACTTCTGCGTCCTCTCCAAATACTTTCTTAACTGCTGTTAAGGTATGATTATCAAAAATACCGTTCCGGAAGGTTTGTATTCCGTGAGTTCGGAATAACCAAAGTTGAAGTTGTTCGACCTCTTTGCCCTTTTGCCCAAAATTTAAGGGAAAGGTTTGGCCAGGCTGCCCGGTAAAGTTTACCTCTTCATCAGGTAATGGCTCTACTGGCCTAGCGGGGCTTTTTGGCAAGTCCTCTTTTGTCTTTGGGGTATTTTCACCCAAGCCAAACTCACCCAACTCTTCAGGCTTGTTTGTGTTTTTTTTCACAAGCTTATAAATACCCAGAGCTACCAACCCTAAAGCCAATACAATTCCTGTGACAATGAGTCCTTTTCTTTGATTATCTGATAGTTGCATCTGTTGTTAATTTAAATTATAGCCAATCTTGATAACTATTTGGGAATAAGACTTTCATAAAAGGCTCCCAATCTGCTTCTCTTATATAAGTTGAGTCATAAGGGAATGCCATTCTAAATGCTGCGGTTGTTTTAGTACCCCAAACACCATCAATCGCCCCTGGATGATGGCCTGATTCTTTGAGTGCTTCTTGTAACCACTTCACGGCTTGTCCTCTACTACCTGGTTGTATTGGGAAGTAGTTGCCATTTGGGAGCTTTGGCGTATATGATCCTCCACCTCCACTATTATTGTAAGAAACTGTACTACCACTACTTCCTGAACTGGTAGAAGGTGTCGTGCTCTTTGAACCACCTTGGGGCACTCTTCGCAATGGATTGGTAATTTTTACTTTACTTTTACCTCCAAAGAAGAGATACCAAATAAGGGTGCCCATCAGAGCAATCCCGAGAAATACACCAATGGCTTGTTTTTGTTTATCAGTCATAGTTGGTTGAAAATCTTTATGGTGCTTTTTTGATAATATCCATTACCAAATCCCAATTGTCATCACTCAAAAAATCTAAGTAATCTTCAAAGTCACGATTGTATATTTGTTCAAAAGCTTCTTGAATGGCTGCTATCTGTGCCTTAGTTTTATTCTGTAAGACATCAATTACATCTTCATCACTATCAAACAGGGCTCCCCAGTTGCTGTTGGCATCATAGATGGTTTTTGCGTTTTCGTGGGCATAAGAATAGTTCAAGTCTGGTTGAACTCCATGTAAAGAATTAGTCACTGATTTGTTCCCAATCCCCCCAGTACCTTGAGCAATGTGTTGGTCAATAATGGCCAACTCCTCATCCTTTTTGCGACGAATTTGTTGTTTGCGGTGAAAAACTGCAACCAGTGTTAGTAAACCCAAAATGCCTATACCGATATATAGTTTCTGTTGTTTATCCATCACCGTCCTTTCGTTTTCGCGTAAACATCGGCCCCTTTTCCTGCCAAGTCAATTGCTCGCTCTGGATCTTTACCAGCCTTAATTAAAAAGTAGATAATAAGAGCGATGATTGCTCCTCCCATTACGATCATTAGGAGTAAGCCAGCACCAATAAGCTTCCCACCAGCATTGAAGAAATCGCCTAAAAAATTAGGGTGTTTGGCCAAAGCTGCTGCTTCATCATATTGTTTGTCTTGTCTCTTCATGGCTGGTTATTCTTTCATTGCTTTATAAATCACAAAACCAATAATAGCAAGTACTATAAACGCCCCAATTAGTGCAAAGCTGCCAATTGAACTAAACCCTGATCCCAATCCATTCCAGGTTTTGGAAATGTTATCCCCTATGCCTTCAAAAAAATTACCTGAGATAGACAAGTCTTGTGATTCTGCATACTGTCTTAAGGCTCTGGTATTAGCCTCGCTACTCCCCCGATCTTGCCATAACTGGATAAAGCGAGTATTGGCTGCTTCTTTGCCATACCTGGCACGCATGGCTTTGTGCCAATTAATCCACTGGTTATCGCTGGAGTCTACGTGGGGCATATTCGTAATTGTATCAGCCATACTAAGACAATCCTTTTCTAATTCGCTGATCTCTTTTGTTGGCTTCAGCTCCCTTTTCTCGAATTTCTTTGAGATATTGACGAGCTTTTCGGGCTTGGGCAGGCGTTAATTTTTTCCTACCAGCTTTTCGAGCCTCTGCCCACCATACCCTCATTTCACTGAAGTACTTTTTAGCCATTAGTTTATCGGCTCCAACGAGTTTTGGTCTAGGTGTTCTAGCTTTCTTTTTCTTTGCCATGTTGGTTGAATTTGTATAATGTGAAGATATTCTATGTTGTTATTCTTTAGTAATTTTTGAGTCTTGTTTGGGCTAACGAAATGCCTAACAAAAACACTATTAATCCTCTTTAGCAATAATTACCATTACGGTAATAAGGATAATCAACCCAATTATAAACCAGGGAGGCATCAATACTTTGTGTAGAAATGTCTTTGTAGGGTATAGTATTTTTCTTTGGAAGAAATTGCCTGATAGAAGTGTTTCGGGGTTCAATGATTTTTCGTCTTGCGTCTTTATTGGATGGTTTTGCGGGCTGTTTCCTACTTGTTGCCCTGCATACTCACTCGCAATTACATAAGTGAGTTCTACCTCCAATCTCGTTCGTGGGAGTAGATTCGCTACTTCCAGGATGGTATCCCCATCAAAAATAAATTCCTCTTGCGCATAATCTTTTCCTTCAAGAAGGTTGATCAATACGTTGGGGTTAGATGTATCATAGAAGTTCTGAACAGGGATAATTTTCTTTGTAGAGGTTCCATCTAGATTGTTTCGAATATAGCTGAAGTTTGCAAGAAAAAACTGTTCTGGGTTGTTTGAGCTAAATTGCATGGCAATTACCCTGATGGGATTAACTGCAGCCTCTTGCTCAAGTTGGGTAAAGTCTGGATCGATCGTGTAATTGTTCGTAGTATCTTCCAAGCTATTGATCAATGCTCCATCTTGATTATTTTCCAAGCTATTCATAATCAAAGCATTTTCCTGTTCTCCTGCCTCAATGCTATACACTAGTTCAATATCTTGAATTGGAGGCTCACTCAAGTGATGGCCAAACAAACGAATCAACTTGGGAATTGATTCTTGGTTATCCAGAATAAGGGTTTGGGTATATGGAGGTATTTTTTGCATAGCTTACAAAATTCGGATGGCATAACCTACGCGACGAGCTGGGGGTATAATACTAAATGGTTCACTGCTCCCTTGGAGAGCAGCCACTTCGCTTTCCCAAATATTGACAGGCCCAGGGCCAGTAATGGAATAGTTTGGGGTTGCAGATACTTCTCCTTTCGCAACATCTAGAGATCTTAACATTCTTCCGTAGGTACCATTGGCATGGTTATGCTCAGGCATATTATCAATGGTCAGTTGCACTTGCTCTTGCCCAGTTAATTGCATAAAGTTTCCATTTCCATCCCAACCAAAAGGAAATAGATTTCTCATATCTGGAATACCAACATCTTGCCCAAAACACATCGCCCAACCATACCATTTTGTGCCTAGAACGCCATAACCTTGTCCATCAAAATCCTCTGAACCAGCAAACACAAGCACACCCGCTCCAACTGGTGGCATGCTGCGAAATAGTTCCTCAATATCCAGCGTGGCGGCGGCAATATCTTGGGTGTTTCGCTCTACATCCACGGCTAGGGTATTCGTATCCTGAGTATTACGTTCTATGTCCAGCGCTGCCGCAGCAATGTCTTGGGTGTTTCGCTCTACATCCACAGCTAGGGCATTCGAATCCTGAGTATTACGTTCTATGTCCAGCGCTGCCGCAGCAATGTCTTGAGTATTTCGCTCTATATCTAATGCCGCAGTCGATAAATCAAGTTCTAAGGTGTCAACCCTAGGACTAATAAGCATAAAATCACTGTCAAGTTCGGCAGTAGACTTATAACTTGGCAGTGATTTATACGCAATGTGTTCTGTTGTAGGAGTCGTAAGATATTCGATTACACAAGTACGTTCCTGTTGAATTTTTCGATATTCTTTATCAGCAAAAAGTCTCGCCTTTTTATCCTTGAGTTCGGCTACTTTTCTAATGTAAGGAGTAGTACCAGGTTGGATGGAGCCACTACTAGGCCTCACCCAAAAAATTTCTGCATCCCAAACCACATACCCTCCTCCAAATGAATATTCTACAGCATTTTCGGTGAGAGTACCCGACAATCTAGCGGCTATGACCCCATTTGTCAAAGCAAATGTAACCGCAGCAAAACCTTCATACATGCCACTTTGCAAAAATGCAATATCATCTGACTTTAGCGGCCAGCCCTCACCTAGATCTGTTAAGAGATAATTCATAGTATGTTACCTAGTTTATTCCTGGTAATTGAGGATATTTTTTTGAGTTTGTTGTAAGCGACGAATCATTTCTGGGGAGTCCCAGAATATTTTTCCCTGGGCAAGGATGGCTTCATACTTAGGAAAGCCGAGCTCGAGATATATTTCTTGAGCGTGATAGTCTGCTTTAGCTTCATCGAAGGTTTGGTGGTAATGATGCATGTATTCATGAAGTAGAATATTCACCCTGATAGGGATACTCAACGATTGGAAAATATCACGCTTAACAATGATTTCACCAGTTTCTATATTTACCCTCGAGGGTGTATCAACAGGATACCCCTTTGCATCAATGATCTGCTCTTGTAGATATATTGGATATTGATCTTGGTCATTTGTGTATAATCCCGTTGGCGTAAAACCAGCAATTGTTGAAAACTCAATCGCATGTTTAATGAATCCATTCAACTTCTTAGGAAAGCTAAACCTTTTACGACTTAGCTTTTTGAGTGGCTTTTTCTGAAGCCTCACCTGGTATTGTTCTCCAATGATGGGCTTGAGCTCCACAACTAAATTAGTAAGAGGTGAGACGGGTAAGCTAAAGCTAAAAACTTGTTGCGGTTTCTTTATCTCAATTTCACGACTAAAGTAGACTGTAAATGGTTTAGTAGGGTCGTACCCCCGAACCCCAAATTTTGCATAATCCTTGGCCATTACGTTTAGCTCCAACATTGCTGGCTTTCCTGAGGTAGGGATTTTGTAAAGTAAACTTTTCATGATTAAGCGTTTTTATTCTTAAAAATAAGAAAAGCGCCTACCAACGCTACCAATGATCCGCCAGCAACGAGAGCTATTTTTGGAGGCCCAGTATTGCTTTGTACTTCAGGGGTATATTGCTGGTTAATTCCTATTCCTCCACCTGGTTGAATAATCCCTCCATTATTGGGTTGATTAGGGTTGTATACCTGGCCATTTTGCCCTGTAATAGCTCCTGATTTGAGCTTATTGATAACATCTACTACATCATCGGTCAACCCCATTAAACCCGACATATCTTTTAGAAAAACATCCATTTTTCTCGGCTCTGATACAGTTTTTTGAGTAGTTACCGAAGTGTTTTGTAGTGAATTTAAAGTGTTTGTAAACCAGCTCATGATCTTGTCTTTTTATAGATGATTACACCAGCAATGGCCAACACGACCAAAATTGCTCCACCAATAAACCATTTTTTTTGATCGTTTTTTTCTTCGATAACAACTGGAACGGTAGGCAATGGTCGGTTGATAATGTCTTGTTGTTCCTTAGTCAATGCGACTGGTGAACTTAAAAGGGTCATATTGCCTTTAGCAATTTCTTCGGCTACACGCGCCCTCTCCTGACGCAGTTGCATAATACGAGAGAGAAATACGGGTTCTTTTTGTTCAGCCATTTAGATAATGATTAGAAGGATAAAAAATAAGGCGATGCCAAGTAAAAATGTGTTGACATGGTATCCCTGGATATTAACAGTTTTGGGTATCGGCAACTTTGGCGAAATTGGAGTTGTTGGTTTTGATTGCAAGTAAGTCATGTACTCACTTTTTAGTTTATCAAGCTCTTGCTCTTCCTTGGTTTTGATTGGGATAAGTTCTACAGTAGCCATTAACGTTTTTTTAGAATGACTATCAAACCAAGTATGCCAAATACCATGTACAGTTGCATTTTTGAGGCACTATTAATTTGAGCAATTTGAACCTGGTTATCAGCTAACCGGGCTTTTGTCAAATTCTCAAACATATCGCCCTGTAACCTCACTCGTTCTATTTTTTGTTGTTCCTGAAGAGCTAGCACAGTGTTACGCCCTTGGATACCGATAATGTCTCGATTAACTTCAGCAGTTTTGGTTCGGGCTTTTTCGGAGAAAATATTTGCAACACCTCCCAATACATTACCTACTAATCCCGCAATTCCAGCCATAGCTTGCTTGTTGTTTTGATTGAAAACTAATCCTGGTATTTCCAGGCTAATAATGCAATTACTCCGATAAGAAGTACTAGTAAAACCCCTAACTTTATGCGTGAATCCTGCCAGTAACGTCGTACTCCTGTTGGCTGCATCGCCTCTTCTTGATTAGTGGTAATTATTTGACTTGTAACAGCCAATTGAGAAGATGGACTTTCAAATAAACCTTTATCAGGGTGTGCGTCTAGCAGTGCTTCGGTAACAACATCCCCTTTTACATCAATCAATCTCAGAAGTTGAGATTTAATAGTTTCAGGAGAGGTATCCTGCGCCCAGTTATCTGAATGAATAGATATAATCTGAAACGCTTCATTTGGATTGTTTTCTATGGTGTAGTCTACAATCCGCTCAAGGGTGTTTTTTGCCATAATCTAGCTTGTGAAGGTTGAAAATAAGCAAACAGAACTCAATCTGTTTGCTTTTTAATTATGAGTATTTGAGTCTCCCTAAGCTAAGATTTAGATGCAGTAAGGGCTGGTTTGGCTTTCAAAATATTGCTCAAGTCTACCCTCGTACTTACTGAGAATACAAAAGTTAACTCCACACCAGCATTTAGCGAAAAGATGATTTGAGCATCACTATCAATTTTGTATTGAATAGGGATATCAAGTATTGAGCTTTGAAACTGACCACTTGTGCGGTAATTCACAGGGTGAATTGTTTCACTGACTGTTCGTCCTGTGGATTGATCTGAAAATAGTGTTAAGGGATTAGCAAATTGAGCATCATTCGAAGCAATCAACTTCAAGTTCTTCAAGGTAAAAGGTTTAGTGATAGTTTCTCTCACCAAACGCGGATACCCTCCTTTTTTTTCTGCCAACTCAATCGTTACATCGTTTGGAATAGTTGGTTCAGCATACCCTCCAAACAAGGCAACATCCACAGGAGCAGCACCGTCATTTTTGACAATTACGGTATAAGTCTGCTGTGTATGTGGTATTTCATCTAACGCCTGCATGATAGGACTTTGCTGGGTAGCTCTAGAAGTGACAGCCCCATTCCCATTCATATTAGCCATTGGCGTATAACTAGGATAGTTGTCTCCAACTGTTACCATTCCGTGTTCTCCCATATTAGTAGGACTAATGTATTGATGAGGAGAGTTTTCCTCTAGATCTACTTGAACAGATTTACCATTGAAATCAGCAACTAGTTGACCAGCCTGTTGGGTAAGCTGCTGGATAATGTTACGTCTTTTCATTATTATTTTGGTTGAAAAGTATTCTAGACATAGGAATGCATAGGTATTAAGACAAAGACTTGCGAATTGCCGGGGCAATAAACTCATCTTTGATAATTAGCATAACTAGCACAACTAGTCCAATTTTTATTAGATCGATAATTGTCATGATCTTGGGTTGTTAGACTGTGAAATTAGTCAGGTTTAGGGCAAGCTCAAAGTAGCAGTGTCTTGTCCTACGTTAGCTATAGCCCTACAAAGTTACATAGGCCTAATTTTACGTTAGTCTTGTGTTAGTTATCACTTTCTTTAGCCTGGCTTACATCAGGGAAAATATAATGGGTTTCTATCGTGCAAAAGTTTCGCAGAAACAGTTTAGCTTCTCCTTCGCTCAATCCTTTCGTCTTATATTTATGCATAGTAGCGTCTATTTGGCGCTTTGTCAATTCATCTTCTACATTCAAATTGGGCAATACATTCTTCTCAAAATGTTGCATTGCCAGGCGGTCGTCGGTAAAATGTCCCATTGTTTGATTTATTTAAGGTATTCTTGTTTTTCGTTTACAAAATAGTTCAATGCCTTTTCAAAACTGGCTAGGCTCTTTTTTTTAATCTTGTCCTTTTCATTCCTTGCTTTTAGATTCATCTTTTTATATATATCATTCTCCACATTAGGATTCTCCTCAAGATACCACCTACACCCATCACGCAATTGTTGTAGCGATACATTTCCTAGCTTATTGTAATCAGTATAGACATATAAAAAATATCGTTTATTTTGTCGATATTGGCTATTTACTATTGCTTCAGCAATTAATAGAAGTTCCAAGTTATCCACAACATCTCGCTTAGCGAGGCGCTTCAAGGGTGCTGATTGTTTATGTAGTCTTATCAGGTTAGCATTTTCCCAGGTTGTGGGATCCATTTTTAGGATGTTTTGTATATGAATCCCCAGATCAATTCTTGAATGGCGATTTGTGGTCAAAATTTCCATCATAGCCTGGGCACGAGCACCTTGGAAATATTTATTATAGTCCTCCAAGAGAATAAAGCAATCTCTTGCATCTCTAATGATTTCACCCACAGCATCTTGCTTTTGGGTATAGGTCATGATTGATCCATCAGGATTAACAGGAGGTATACGCCTACATTGAGCTCCTTTGACCTTACCTACATCACGCATGCTCAATAATGGCCAATCAGCATACGTTTGCTCATTAGGGAAATTCACATCAAAGACAAGTGCTGGCTTATTGTGAATTTTGGCATAACTCTCTGCTTCTTTTTTGGATTGAACACTTTTCCCTACACCTTTTCTGCCACCAACGATATAAATCCAAGGTTCTCTCATTACTCCTCCTTTTTTGGGTTAGTATCGGAATTACTTTTAGGTTTTGACTCAGGCTCTTTTGAAGACTGATAAACATTGGCGTTGAGTTCAATGATTTGCTCCAATATCGATTTATTCTTCTTTCGAGCTTTCATCGTCATCATGGTTGAACTGACTAACAAGCCTGTGACTGCGGTAGCCAATGAAAATTCAGGCCCAACTCTAGCTCCTCTCTGGCGAAAGATTTCCTGAAGTGGGGTAATAATTTCTTCGCGATGAGTGTTCGCTTTATCCTGAAACTCTTCTTTGTTTTCAAGATTCATTTGCTTTATCAGGTCATAGGTGCCTGGTTCAAGCTTGCCTGATCGCTCCAAAATAAAAACTTTAGTTTCATCCATTCTGGATATGGAGTGCATTAATTCAGGCAACAAATTCAGCAAAAGGTTTACTAGAGTGCTGCTGAACAAATCATTTATCTTCTCAGACCCAGGTTTTTTTTCTTGATGATTTGTTTTATCCTCCGAATGTTTTTCCTCATTTATGGCTGGATGGGGAACTACGACTTTTTGCGAACTAGGTTCTTCTTCTACCAGTTGGCCTTGGTTAGTATCATCGCTAAATGTAGGCTCAGGAGGTAAAACCTCGGGTTTTTCTTCTTCCTTATTGATCGGAATTGCTAGAGGCCCAATAGGGCGTTCAATAATTTCCTCATTAAGAGGGTAGCTTGGACTTTCCATATTTATATTAAAAGTTCTTTAAAAATATTGAGTTCCCCTGCTATCTTTTTGTAGGATGATACAAGGCTGGTATTGAATTGTTGATACTTGAGCATAGCTTCCATTTTCACATAGTAGCTATAAATAGTGGTCTTACGCCGCCCTCCAAGGTGCTTGCCAATGGTTTCAAAACTATCATTGGTATTCTTTCGCAATAAATAAATGATAATTAAGCGGGCTTCAGTTAAATGTTTGTTTTTGGACTGATCTACATTTATTAGTTTCTCCGAACTTATGTTGTATAACTCACCGGTTTGATTCAGCACAAAATCATAGATAAGCGATTTAGCAGCCACACCCTTAGTGTTCATTGCAGCTAAATCAGGGATTTGAGATATGATTCCTAATACTCTAGAAAACTGCTTGAGCCCAATGTCCTGGATAATTAAATCGAGCTGTTCTTCTACGGTATTTAGGAGAGGGAAAGAAGCCATCATTCGCTAGTTATTTTGGTCTTTGACAAACTCAACCAACTTTGTTTCAAAAAAGCTTTTCAGCTCTAGTTCTTCTATTACCTCAATATCAGTAGTTGTCACCTTAATAAGTTGATAGTAGAACATAGTCTCTAACTTGTCTTTTAGTATTGAGCGTCTTATGCTTCTTTCCTGAGCCGAAATGACGATTTTTAACTGATGACTTTCTGCACTCTCGTGTTTTTTTAAGAAACCAGTCAACTCATCATGCAGCGTTTCTGGTTGCATATGGCTTATTGATTCTTTGATCTGATCAGTGCTAACCGGCAGCATAGAAGCATACTTTCCAAACAACTCAAAAAGCTTATCCAATGCCTGTGGTAGATATAATTTTGCAATATTGAGCATTAGCATTGCATTCATCACTAGGTAAGGGGTCCCTGCTTCATCAACCAATTTCAGGTTAATTTGTCCATCTTTTTGGGGGCTTATGATCAAGGATACTTTATCACTTTTGCATAATTGTCTAAGAACATTGTACCCCTGCTGAATGTACATAATTATGTACTCGAGTATTAGCCCCTGGAACTGCATAAACATTTGATCTTTGGCTAAATCCTTTAGCCACTTGAGAGGGTTTTTCATTGTCATTTATTTGGTTGCTGAATGAAATTAGGTTGTTTTTTTGCTTCAAAAAACAGTAAAAAAAAACTTTAGGTACCTCGAAGGTACCATCAGCACCCTTGAAGGCATTTCACAGGTACCATTCTATGCCTGGTTTTTGTTATATTTGTATATTGTTAATTTCCAGCATTTTAAATATTGAGTGATGAATCAAAAAAACGATACTAACAAAGAACAAAACAGTAATACGGACCTAAACCTAGAAGAACTTGTAGAAATCAAAATAGCAGTGCCATTGAAGGTCAAACTATTTTACGCAGCCCTAGCAGGGGAACTGTATCAACCACTAGCTGCCTTCATGCGATCTCAAGTAATGATGGATTACCACAACTTAAAAAGTGGAGGGTTACCTACTTTAGTCAACATCAATCGTGATAATGCGGCCTAAACAACCTTTTCTTTAATATTCTTAGCCACATTCTCTAAGCTTTGAGCTTGTTTGTGGTAAAATCCAAATATCTCTTTACGGAAATAGTAGACTACCAATATTGCTATTAAGAGCACTACACCTGAAATCACCATTACTTTTTCGGAACTAATTCCTAATCCTAAAAAGCCATAACTAGGTAAAGTACCGTATTTTTGGATGGTATATCGTTTGACTTCTCCTAGGGTGACATATCCATTTTGGTTAAGGTCAAAACCTCTATTCACTCTCCCTACGGTTTGAGCATAAGCATTTGATTGCTCAGAGCCCAACACATAACTATCACTTTTTCCTAAGGCATAGGGGTAAAAATTGATAATGTACATATCAACGACACTTTTGAGCTTACCCTTGTATGGGGCAAAATATCGTTCGACATAATCAAGTTGTTGAGTAGCTGACATGCTCATGAGGGCTTGGGTAGAGGTACCCAAACCTGATGCGGTACCAGGCATAATCTGAATAAGTCCAGTGGCTCCCCCCTGACTATTATAAGCTTGAGGATTCATACCCGACTCATTATACATCACCGCCAGTAGCCAAGCAGGATGAATTTTTAGCCTAGCAGAAATGGCATTTACTTTATCTAGAAAAGTGCTACCGAACTTGGATAAAGCAATATTTTGAAGCTCTGGATAATTCTTCGCCATCATTTTTCAAGTTTAATAAACCTCTTATCAAACTCGTTCATAAGGTTTTTCAGTTTTTCAATTTCACTTTCAGCTTTTTTAAGTTCGTTTTCGGTTTTCTCAAGATTATCTTTCAGAAATTGGTTTTCAGTACGAATTACCCCCATCTCCTTATTGAAGTTGAATGTTCTTTCCTCGAGTTTTTCACTAGATTTTTTCATCTCGTTAATGTCGTGTTGCTGGAGCGCATCTTTGTTCGAGTGTTTTGCGAACATTTGACCTATACGAGCAATACCTAATATTAAGGTCATGCCTGTACCTATTATCCAGGCGGCCATATTATTGCCAAAATCTTTCATATGCTGGTTGATTAAAATAATGGTTGAAAAACTAGTATTGCTTGATTCGTTCTATTTTGTAGATCTCTTTCCGGCCTCTTCCTTGCCGGGTGAGCTTATAATCACCCACCGTTACCACAGGTCTTCGTTGACCACGGCGATTCAGTAACCTGGTATCAAAACCCGCCGCGCCCAACTCCTCCTTAGTCACAGTTGATTTACCCTGCTTATAATGCATAGTATAAATCGTACCTATATTTGGATTGAAGCAGGGACAGGCTGGATCATCTGTTTCTTCATCCCACCAATCTTGTATTACACTAGCTATCAATTCAGATATAGGGATTAACTCAGGGTTATTCCCTGCTTTTTTATCATTGGCATCATTCAGGGTTATAATTGCAGCCTTAATATCTTCTGGCAATTCGGTTATTTTTATTTTTAGTTCCCGCATTAAAACCTGATGAGGGAAAGGTGTTGGTCTTGCCATATTACTTTATTTTTCTGGTTGTTTTATTTGTTTTTGAATGTTTTGCCAAGCTTGTTTATTACGCTTTTCAGCATAACGACGAATGTCAGCAGCGGCGGCCTGAAATTCCGTTTCCTTGACATCTTTAATTGACCTATCTCTGAGAATTTTTTCTTGTTTAAGTGTCTGCGCTATTTGCTTTACCTGGTACTCTACAATGTCCAATGTCTTATCATTAATCTTCTCAGGAATTGTTTTAGGCGGGTGGTAATCCTTCCAGGTCTTTTTTGCAATCTTTTTCTTATCCTTTGGATTCTGGGCCAAATCATCAGCTTTCAATTTCTCAAGTTGAGCTGCTTTTACTTTCGCCTTATGAGCATCAATGATTTGTTCACAAGTGGCAATATCTTTTGATACATCTATTTTCTTTTGAGGCTTAGGTTGCGACTTTTTGGGTCTAGGCTTCCTTTTCTCTTGATCAAAGGCTGCAACTTTCTCCAAAATAATCTGGGCGTTTTCGCCTTGAATATCTACAATTTCATCTTCAGAAAACTCTTGTTGAACGTTGTCGTCAATTGACTGCTGTAATACCTCAATTCCTTCTTTTAACTTAGGGTTAGAGACATATTTCTGGGCATTCAAGGCCTTTACATCCTTCAGGACTTTACTTTTAAATTTCATAGCATTCTTTTATATCTGGATTAATAATAGCTTCAATTTCAATGCTTCAGCCTTAGCTTTAGCAATGGCCAATTCTTTTTTTCTTTGCTTATCATCAGCTTGTTTTTGGTTTTCTTCAGTCTTATCAATCACCACGAGGTTGGTCCTCACTGCTGTGCTCCGAAAGGCATTTTTGAATGCATCGTCAGGCAGTTCTTCGTAGTAACCTTCGTTTTCGCTTAGCCAGGCTTTGAATTCTTTTCTAACCTTCAGGCTTGTGCCTTCATCAAATGCGCCCCGCCCCATGATCGCTACCAACCGGCCACCAGGACGAAGGAGTTTTTCAAACGCATAGCGTACGTGCTGGATATCCTGATTTTTTTCAAAAGGAGGATTCATGAGGATTCGGTCGTACTGCTCTGTGTGGGTTAAAGTGTCACTACCAACCACTTTAAAACCTTCAAGTGAAAGTATTTCTCTGAGACTATCCCATTTTTCTATCACTGCCAAGTCTACGTTGGGGTGTTGCTTCAGAATCTCTTTGGCAATATGTCCTAGACCAGCACTGGGTTCTAACACGGTATGCGAAGTAAGAATTTGCGCCCGATTGACCATATCTCGCGCAATCGGTTCTGGGGTAGGAAAGAAACCAGGTTCTTTTGAGAAACGCCATTCATCTTTGAGCTTTTCTAGTTTGTTTTTCTTCGCTTGTTCGGCTTGTTTTTGAGCATATTCTTCGCCCCCTAACAGCTCCTGTAGCTCACTATAAACCTCGTCAAAATCGACTTTGTCATATAGATTATATGGCTTACCAATCTTTGAAAGCGAATCTTCAGTCTCTAGTTTATATTTGATTTCATCTGCTCTAAAAATATCATAATAACCTCCCCCGGGCTTTACTTGCTTGAGAAAATAATGCGCTAGATTATCAGAGGGTGTTTTAAAGGCCTGATCCAGTAGATATGATATTTGCCCACTTTCCAAGGCCTCTGCTATTTTCAGGTATATTTCAGCAGTTTCTTGAGCCAAGTAGGCATCAATCTCTTTCTTCTTCCATTGGTAATTTTTCTTATTGGTATTGCGTGCCTGGGTTTTTAGCTCTTCAAATTTTTTATCTGCCTGACTTAGGAGGGTTTCGGCTTTGCTCCGGAACTTTTTGGCTCGGGAGAGTCGTTGTTTGTTTGCTTTTTCTTGTTCCTTCTTTTGTTGTTTGTCGTAAGCTTGAACCCTTTTTTCATACTCGTCTTCTTTCTGCTCCTGTACCGACAGAGAAGGATTAAGTCCTACCTTAGCAGGAGGTTTAATGTCCTTGCCTTTGATGTACCGAAGCTTGTAGCTACCAAGTGTAATAATGTTTTGCCCAGAATGGGATGCTCCAGAATAATTGCTACCATAAAATGAACGTAGCTCAAAATCCCAAAAACGCCAATTATCCATAGCATTCTCCCACACCAAATCACTATTGTATTCCCACATATCCTGCATCCCATCAAATGATTTATACACAGCCACTTCCATTTTCCCAGAAAGCGCCTCTTTCATCAAAGTAATTGCATTAAGCCTTTGCTTTGTCTCGTAGTTATAAGGCTGTAGAACAATATTCCAATAATGCGGTAATCTTTCTTTAGCTGGAATAGGGATGTTGTAAGGAATAGGAATTTCTTCTAACTTGATAACAGCAGCTTTTTTTTCCTCACCATACACTGAATCTATTTTACCACGCTTGGTAATTTTGGTAATTGTCGTATAAATTCTATCTTGGTCCCATTTGTCTCTAGAAGTTCGGTAGTAGTACGCATTTCCTTCCTTGTCAATGTATGCCTTATAAACGCCATCTTCATCATTTGTACCTTTACTATAATTAGAGACATTAAACATCATTCTGAGTAATAGTTGCTGAATGAGAGTAAGAGGGCTTTTTTCTTCAGTTTTTAGGCTTTGCTTAGATGGTGTTTTAGCAGGTGCTTTTTTGGTTTTCAAAAACTCTTCTACAGCTTCTTGCTTGGTTTTTGAAAAAATCCATCCAGCAAACTTGTCCTTAGTTTGTGGGTGAGTTAGATTTTTGTTAAACCGTCCCCCCAAACCTTTACGGCCTAATTGTTTGGCATAAGGGCGAGTGTTGCCCAGTAAAGCTATAGACTTATCATTATAGTTGATGAGTTGTATTTCATCAATTTGATTTTCAGGGGTAGGTTTGGCCATTGAGGTCTTAATGAATTTTCGTGTAGTTCACGAAACTAGAGAAGCAAAACAGTATATTCAAGCTGATTTTTGTGCTCCTATGTTAGTCATCAATGTCCTCTAAGCGTGGGAGGCTTTTTTCTGTTAGTTATCCGTTAGTTATAAATTTTCTAAGATTTGAGAGCTTTGAGCAAAATTGGTGTAGCCCTTTTTTTTAGATCAAGTGGGATGTAAGATTTTTAAGGGTTTTCAATGTTTGAATATTTGTACTTATTCAAGACCTTCGGAAACCTATCGATTATGGAATAATCTATAGGCAGAATTATACCTAGCTTCCTTAAATATCTTTGAGTCATGTCCAGGCTTTTATGACGGCACATCTCTTGAATAACACGTAAGTCTTGAAAATTATCAACCATGGTGTAAAGTGCTATTACTCCACTGTGCTTCAGTCCATACATTGTGTAACCTTTACGCTTAAGACCATGAACCTCTAGAATACTTGTAAATTTGAGATAAAAAAAGTTCTCACGGATGGGCTCTACTCCAGGTCGTCCATCATCTGTACTAAACACAAAATAATCTTGCGGGTAGTTTCGCAAACCTTGTTCAGAAATAATTTGAGTCAAGCCTGGCGCAAGTTTTATTGGCCTGGTTTTCTTGTTTTTACCAGTTTCCCCTGGCACCAAAATCACATCATCTAACACATCCCCAACCCTTAGCTGGGTAAGCTCAGATTTACGAAGAAAGGCATAAAAAATAAGGCTAATAAATAACAACAATTGATGCTCACCTCTAACTATACACTCGTTTTGAATTAATGCAACTTCTTCTAGTTTGTAGGGTTTATGTAGGCTGCTATCTTTTTCTTTAAGACGTTTTATGCCTTTTGCAGCATTTTTCTCAATTTCTTCACGATCTATGTAATAATTAAGAAACTCCTTTATAATATACAGGTAACGGTTATAAGTAACCTCGTTAAACTCCTGTTCACCTATTATATAATCATCCAAAAACAAATGAATAATTTTTCTGGATAAGTCAGACAAACACAAGTCCCCATAGCCATTACGATCCAACCAAGGGAAAAAGTGATTTTGAAAGGTCAAAAAATTTGCAGGTCTTTTCACACTCTTCTTCTTCCATTCATGATACTTTATGTAAGCAACTTTTACACTTAATGATTCAGAACCAACAACATAGCCTTCTTTTAATAATCCTCTAAGTTGTTCTATAACTTGATTTGCATACTTTCTTTTTTGTGAAACCGTACGAAAACTTTTAAACCCTTTGCTATATCTTTTTCGGTCATAAGTTTGAGACTTTTCATTCCAGATGTAATAGTCAATGTACCACCCTCGCGAGCTTTGCACCAAACGAGGATCTTTATCGTTAATATTCATATATTTAGATATAGGTTAGAATAAATTTGGCAATTTTTTGGCAATTTTTGAAGCAAAAAATATATCAAGCCATATAAAGATCTGTTAACCAACAGCTTACATTTATCTCATAAAAAATATAGAATGAAAGTATTACATAAAAGTAAATATTGGCACTTTGGCTGTTCAGCAGAACAACGCATGATGTGGTATGAATGGTTTGATACCAGCATAGATATGACAGATGCAGAATATAAAGACGAAATGTCTAAAAATGCCGCACAATGCAAGATTCAACAACTCCCGCTTGCATTAGTAGACCTGAGAAAATTCAAGTTTATGATCACTCCCGAAATGCAAGCCTGGACCGATCAAATTATTTTTCCTCAGTTTATAGCATCAGGACTCAAGCGAATTGCTTTTGTAGTAAGCCCTGATTTGTTTGCGCAGGTATCTCTAGAGCAAATGATGGATGAAGAACTTGCCAAAGAGCAATTCGCCAGTAAGTACTTTGAAACGAAAAAGGAAGCTGAACAGTGGTTAAACAGTTAATCTTACACTTTCCGCAATGTAGCAGACGTAATTTCCTGAATGGAAGTACAACCCGACAAGGCCATATTTAACTCGAAATCGGCCATTAAGTTGCTCAATACTTCTCTTACTCCTTCAGCTCCAGCCAATGCCAAACCATAAGCATAAGGTCGGCCGATACATACAGCTCTTGCACCTAATGCAATGGCCTTGAACATGTCGGCCCCACTTCGTACTCCACTATCTAGCAGTACTGGTATTTTATCATTCACAACTTTGATAATCTCAGGTAGCATTGTAAAGCTGCCTACTGCACCATCTACCTGACGCCCTCCATGATTAGATACAATAATACCATCCATGCCATAGTCCAAGGCCTTTTGGGCATCATCAGGATGCAGGATTCCCTTGAGCACAATGGGTAGTTTGGTATGCTCTCTTAAAAACTTGAGTTCTTCCCACTTAATAGAAGGACGTGAGTAAATGCTGGTAAATTTTCTAACCGCTTTTAAGGGACGGTCTGAACGCAAATTTTTCCAAAAACCACCTGGGTAATTTTTTTTCATTTGCATCACAGTTTTCAGCAAATGTAAAGTCACTTTGGGCTTCAACTGAGGAGCGTTAGGGTCATCAGGCTCGTCCATGAGTTTTTGAAAAACAGGATCACTGGTATATTGAGCAATGCCTTTGCCTTCTAAAAAAGGTAAGTAGGCCAAATCTAAATCCCGGATTCGCCAACCTAAAATTGTGGTATCCAGTGTAACCGCAATGGCAGAACAACCAGAAGCTTCAGCCCGTTTTAACAAGCTCGCCACTAACTCATTAGATTTACTCCAGTATAATTGAAACCAACGTGGACTATTACCCATTTTGGCCGCACAATCTTCCATAGGGTAAGAAGCCTGGTTGGAAAAAATCATAGGCACCCCCAAACTACTGGTGGCTTCTGCTACGGCCACGTCGGCTTGGGGATGCACCATTTCCAGTACACCAACCGGGGAGGTCATCAACGGAGAAGGCAACTTTGCCCCAAACAACTCTACGGAAGTATCTCTTACTGATACATCTCGCAACATGCGAGGGATGATTTCATAGGATTGGAAAGCAGTACGATTGTTTTGAATGGTTTTACCGATACCAGCCCCTCCTGCAATATAAGCAAAAGCTTTGGTAGGAATTTTCTTTTGAGCGGCATCTTCGAGTTGAGTCAAATCTACAGGAACAATGGGACGTTTTCCACTTGCTCCTGAGGAATATATTTTCTGCTGTCGTTCTCCTGCGTAAAAAGTCATAGAATTGTTTTCGGGGTTAAATTGTTGACGCTTCTTCTATTAAGACGCGACTATACTTAATACAATTTTTTCTTTTATAATTCAAAAATAGTAAACATATACTAAAAAACAAGCCACTTTAGTACTAATTCACTAAAGTAGCTTATCTGTATTATTCTTTCTATGATACTATATTAATAAACTTCAAACAAACCCGCAGCTCCCATACCACCACCTACACACATGGTAGAAACTACATATTTGGCACCACGACGTTTGCCCTCAATCAATGCGTGGGCTACCATACGCGAACCACTCATGCCATAAGGGTGTCCAATAGAAATAGAACCACCATTTACATTTAATAACTCATCAGGAATACCCAAACGATCGCGGCAGTAAATCACCTGCACCGCAAAAGCTTCGTTTAGTTCCCATAAGCCTATATCCTCTATTTTTAGTCCGTGCTGTTTCAATAGTTTGGGAACTGCGAACACAGGACCAATTCCCATTTCGTCCGGCTCGGTACCAGCCACTGCCATTCCACGATAAGCGCCCAAAGGTTGTAGCCCTCTTTGCTCGGCTAACTTACTATCCATGACCACACAAGCAGAAGCTCCATCTGACAACTGACTAGCGTTTCCAGCAGTAATGGTTCCTCCTTCATTTACCAATCTTAAACCTTGCAAAGCCTCCAGCGTAGTACTGGGTCGGTTCCCCTCATCTTTGGTCATCGTTACATCTTCATAAGTTACTTCTTTGGTTTCCTTATTCATGATGGCTTTATTGGCGGTAATCGAAATGATTTCATCGTCAAACTTGCCTGCTTCCTGGGCTGCCGCAGTACGTTGTTGGCTTTGTAAACCGTACTCGTCTTGTCGTTCCCGACTAATGTTATAGCGTTTGGCTACGGTTTCGGCAGTTTGGAGCATTGGCATATAAGCGTGACGGTGCTTGGCTACCAATGCTTTGTCGAATATGCGGTGGGTATTCATGTGATTGTTTTGTACCAAACTAATAGAATCGAGCCCCCCTCCAATCACGATTTGCATACCATCCACTATGATCTGCTTGGCAGCAGTAGCAATCGCCATCATACCAGAAGCACACTGACGGTCTACAGTCATACCTGCCACAGTAACTGGTAAATCTCCCGAAAGAGCCACCAAACGGCCAATATTGGGGCTGGCAGTTCCTTGTGGCAAGGCGCACCCCATAATACAATCATCTACTTCTGCAGGATCAATTCCCGCTCTCTTTACGGCTTCTTTTACTACCCAACCTCCCATGGTAGGTGCATTGGTATTGTTGAGATATCCCTTATAAGCTTTGCCTATGGGAGTACGTGCGGTGGAGACAATAACGGCTTCTTTCATTGCTTTTGTATTTTATAGTTTCGTTTTAAAATATGAACTCACAACCAGTTAATCCTTTCTATGCAAAATGAGTTCAAAGTTTTAGCTGTAATTTCAAAATCTTATTTTGGTATTTATACTTTCAATAAACGAAAAAAGCGAGGAACTACAAAGGAGTGAAAAGCTAAAAACGAAAAGAGAAGAATGATGGATATTCAACTGATTACTAAATTTTGCACTTAACAATTCACTTACAAACTATTTATATGAAAGCAGGTTTTAATGTTGTAATTATAAATGTATTGATCTATGAAAAAAATATACACAGTAGGACTATTGATGATTTTGGCGCTGATGCAGGTACAAGCCCAAAGCGACCAAATTAAGGCTAAAAAGAGTAACATCACCATCCACCCAGTATTGCATGCTTCTATGGTGCTAGAGTGGAATGGTAAGACAATTTATGTTGATCCTTATGGTGGGGCCGAACGCTATGCTAAGTTTCCCAAACCAGATTTAATTTTAATTACTGATATTCATGGTGACCATATGAACAAAAAAACTTTGGGAACTTTGGATATTAAAAGTGCTGAATTGATTGCCCCACAAGCGGTGATAGATCGATTAAACAAAGAGGATGTAACCTTTGCCCCAAAAAAATTTCACGCGCTAGCCAATGGCAAAACTAAACAAACGATGGGCATCAAGGTGAAAGCAATCCCTATGTACAATTTACCCGAAAATGCGAAAAGTCGTCACCCCAAGGGACGTGGTAATGGATACATCATTACTTTGGGGGGTAAAAAACTTTATATTTCGGGCGATACTGAAGATATCAAAGAAATGCGAGCGCTGAAAAACATAGACATTGCTTTTGTATGCATGAACCTGCCTTATACAATGAATGTAGATCAAGCCGCCAGTGCAGTTATTGAATTTAAACCTAAAATCGTGTACCCATTCCATTTTCGTGGCAAAGGAGGCTTTAGTGATGTGCAAAAGTTTAAATCTCTTGTGAATAAAGGCGATAATAAGATTGAAGTACGGCTGAGAGCATGGTATGGGAAGTAAATCAGTAAAAGCTATCTCCGAAGTATACCATCCAAAAATCTATGAAAGAATCAAGAAATTTATGTAGCTTCGGGGATGGCCTTTCTTAATATAAAGCTGCAAAATAAAAACCATGAAATTTGAAAATTTAGACACTGCCCTAGCCACCACTAAAAAACATACTGTTACCACTTTAGAACTGGCAAACCAGAAGCTGAAAGTTTTACCAGATCAAATCGGTGTATTTCATAATCTACGCGTTTTAGATCTTACCAATACTCAACTGACCACTCTACCCCCAGCTATTGGACAACTTAAAAACTTAACCAGGCTTCATCTCAATCATAATCAATTATGTGAATTACCCACTGAAATCTCTCAATTAAACAAGTTACAACGCCTCGAAATAGACCATAATACGCTCCAAAGTCTTCCAGACAGTATTGGAGACTTACAAAAGTTACGTTATCTATCTTTGGGAGATAACCAACTTACCGCATTGCCTGATAGTCTAGCTAACTTGATGTTTCTTGAAGTGTTGGATATTAGTGATAACAAATTCGACACATTTCCTCAAAGTATTACCAAATTAAAATTACTTGGTAGTCTTTTTACTCATGGTAATCAATTCACCAAAATTCCCCAAGACATATTCCACATGAGTAATCTAGTATACGCAAGTGGTTTAGGGCAAATAAAGCAAAAATCACCCCGCCAGGTTTTGAATAAATTCAAAGAAATTTATCAAAAAACTAATTTCCCAGACGCTCACTATGAGGATTTTCAGAAAATCTTTCTAGGTAATGATCAACAGGTAAAAACTCTGCCTATAATACGCCTATTTGAAGCACTTACTATTCCAGAGGATAATATACGAAAACATGCTCTGGATTATATTTTACAATTACCAAATGCCAATTTTCCTGAAAAGCCTCTCACTGATAAATCAGTGTTGACTTTTGTGGGAGACACTTCTTTTAAAAAGAATGAAGTCAAAGAGCGGCTTATCAGTCATAATATTGGCTATTGTCCAAAGGTTTCTCCTCAAACCACTCATATTGTGGTAGGCTTCAATCCCAAAGATTATAAAACAGCCGCTAAAAAGAAATACACTTATTTGACTGAGCAACAACTCAACGATTTTTTGAATTCTTTGACCACTCCCTATCTTTTACAAGAAGAAGAAGATACTTCGTTGAGTATAGAAAACCTTCGAGGTTTACTCACTAGTAGCGATCCAGCCAATATGGGAGTAGCCATTGGTATTTTAAAAGGAGGAGGAGTTCCTGATGAACTACTTACAGAGGTGTTTTTTGTAGCCAAGGTTGCTTCAGACAAAAAAACGAGAGAAGGTGCTAAAGAGCTGGTCAATTTGTATGGAAAGAAAACCTTTCAAAAAGCACTCAATCATAAAGAAAAACTCGGCACAAAAGCCTCAGGGCATGATGCAGAGAAGAAGACTTACAAAAAGCTTCGAAAATATGCTTCCTTAAGCAAAGACATCGAGTGGGGCAAAATTGCCTATTATCACTATTTACAATATCAACATGGTTTACGGTTTTTCTTTGATTATGAACCTGTCGGAAGTGAACTTCGAAAGAAAGTCTTGCAAACGCTGATTGAGGGAACATCTTTAAATTTTTTCAAAGCTTATGCCACTTACATGCCCAATTATGATATGCCTTACGCTTATGAGTATTATCAGCCTAAGCCTTTTCCAGAAGATATCCTTGAGTTTAATACGTTGACAAATCTAAACATAGCAGGCTGCTATATTGAAGCTATCCCTGACGACATTCATCGTCTCTCCTCCTTACAAAAGCTCGATTGCAGTGGTAATTTTTTATCTGCTTTGCCCGATAGTTTACCCCAATTAACTCATTTACAGGTGCTGGATATTTCTAACAATGAATTCAAGGAGTTTCCAGCAATCATTGCCCAAATGCCTCAGCTTAAGGAAGTGATTTGTCGTCGTAATCGCGACAGATACGAGCTTAATCCACTTAAGATTCCAGAAGAGGTTAGAACTGCAGTACCTAATTGTAAATTTGTAATAAGATAATGATGCAAGAAGTTTAATCTGGATGGTTATATACGACACTTACCCCACTGGCAAATTCTCTTTCTCCAACACAAAAGAAGTGCCTTCGATGGCCAAATAAGCTTCAGAAAATTGTTGACGGGCTTCGCGAAGCAATGGTTCCAGATTATTGCGATAACGAGAAGAAAAGTGGCCAATGATCAAACGGCCCACACCAGCTTTAGCAGCAATAGTAGCCGCCTGAGCAGCAGTAGAGTGAAAAGTATCAGCAGCCCGCTCTATTTCTTCGTTGGTAAAAGTAGCTTCGTGGTATAGCAAATCTACCCCTTTGATTTGTTCTATAATGGGTTCAAAATAGGATGTATCACTGCAATAGGCATAAGAACGACTTTTGGGTTGTACTGTAAAATCCTTTGCACTGATGAGCACTTTTCCTTCTTCGTCGAGCACATCTTCGCCTTTTTGTAAAGTTTTGGCGTATTGCCATTCCCAAATATCCTGAGGAATTTTTTCCTTGATAATCTTTCTCTTTTTAGGGTTTTCTTTCACTAAAAATCCATTACAGGGAATGCGATGATTGAGCGGAATAGTAGTAACTGAAAACATACCATCATTCAGCACTTCTTCAGCTACCCCAGTTTTAAGTTCCTGAAAATGAATCTTATAGTTGAAACGAGTATGGCTATATTTTAGCTGAATTCTAATAATTTCGGCTAACCCTTCGGGGCCGTATAAATACAAATCCTGGTTACGTTTGTTGAGATGCATAGAGGATAGCAGACCAATCAAACCGAGGTAATGGTCGCCGTGTAAATGACTAATAAAAATGTGTTTGATACGATTAATTTTAATTCTGAGTTCCTGAAGGCGCATTTGAGTACCTTCACCGCAGTCTATTAATAAGTGAGTATGGGGAAGTGAAACTAATTGAGCGGTTGGATAACGTCTAAAATCTTGGGCAATTACGGGAAGGGCGGCACCACTGCCTAAAATGGTTACTTGAAACATACACGGTTTTACATAGTAGAAAATTTCTTATGATACTTCATAAGTGTTCACTCCCTGAACTAGGGCACTGGTTAAACCTTAAGTTCAAGTAGTCATTCTTACAACTTGATTCCTGATAAAACAACTAAAGAGTTTGCTTAATCTCTGTAGATATTAAACAAACTCTTTGTTGCTTTAAACCAACAATGATTTTATTTACTCACCGTCTTTTAAGCCATTTTCTGACTCGTTCATAAATACAAAGTCAATGGCTTCTTCGTTGGTAGGCAATATCTTAAGTACTTTGTCTAGTTGAGATATTTTGATCAACTTCATTACGTGATCAGTAATGCCAGTCAATACCATGGTTCCTTTCGCATCCATGCAAAGACGGTTGGCAATCAATAAGGCACCCAACCCAGATGAGTCTACATACTTTACTTTGCTCAAATCAATCACAAAATTTTTGGCACCTTCGGCATTGAGGGTTACAAAAGTACTTTTAAGCTCTGGTGACAAAGTAGCATCCATCTTTTCATTTTGTAGCTGAATAAGCGTGTACTTGGGTTGTTTGTCGAGAGAATACTTCATCAATCTATTGGTTTATATTGTTAAATACGTTTTTGTTATATAATAGCACTAATACGTTGTTGTAATTGTGCATAACGATCAGTTTCGCTAGATTTTTCAAATTTTTGAGTCGTCAATTGCTCATACAAAGCAATATATTCGTTCGAGATAGCTTCAATCCATTCGGGTGTCATTTCAGGTACTTGCTGCCCTTCTTGTCCACTAAACCCATTCTCCATCAGCCACTTGCGTACCATCTCTTTAGACCTTTGAGGTTGAGGCTCACCTTTGTCCTGACGTTCCTGATATCCTTCAATATTGAAATATCGAGACGAATCAGGGGTATGAATTTCATCAATCAAGTAAACCTGTCCTTGATAATGCCCAAACTCGTATTTGGTATCAGCCAAAACAAGTCCTTGTTTTTTGGCTATTTCAGTACCTCGGTTAAACAAAGCCAAAGTATAAGCTTCCAGCTTTTCTAAGGTAGCCTTGTCTACCAGGCCTTTATTTACAATTTCTTCCGAACTAATGTCTTCATCATGTTCGCCTTGCTCGGCTTTGGTAGATGGGGTAATGATGGGTTGTGGTAATGGGTCGTTTTCTTTGAGCCCTTCAGGTAGCACATTCCCATTCATTTCTCTTACACCTTTCTTGTAAGCGCGCCAGGCACTTCCCGCCAAATATCCCCGAATCACCATTTCTACCGGATAGGGTTTACATTTGTAGCCATATGCCACATTTGGATCAGGACAATCAATAATCCAGTTGGGTACAATATCGCGGGTTTGTTGCATAAAAAACCAGGATATTTGATTGAGTACTTGTCCTTTGTAAGGGATGGCCTTCGGCAAAATAACATCAAATGCAGAAATTCGATCCGAAGCAATTACTGCCAGGTGTTGATCAAACATGTACACATCTCTTACCTTTCCTCGGTAAAAGTTCTGCTGCCCCTCAAAATTAAAGTTTGTTTCTTTTATCGTATTATTTTGCATTGTCACTAATATACCAAGACTCACTGTCCATCGTTGAAAGGCAAATATAGTGAAAATATCAAGAAAAAAAGTTTTGACCAGTTTAAAGATTGTATTTACAATTAATTTGCTGAATAATGGAATAAGTTTACTTGTTTTTTGGATTTATTGCTTTGCTTTTCAGTGAGTTAGTAGCATATTAGTAAACCTTTGACAAAAAAAAAGCAGTCACTCCCATGACTGCTTCATACGATAATACCTTATTATTTAGTCTTTTTTCTTTTCTTCGTTCTCTTCCTTTAGCAAGTCTTTTTCTGAAACAACTTCACCTGCTTTGTACTGAATAATTTTTGCTCTTTTACCAGCTTCAGTATATTCATACCAAGTACCATTCTTCTTATTGTAAAAGAATGAACCTACTTGTTTTGGTTTACCATTGGGGTAAAATGAACGATAACGTCCATATTTATTGTCACGGCGATAATAAATCTCTTCCATAACTTTCCCCTCAGAGTTATAGATTTTGGTCAACCCCTGCTTTACACTGCGCATTTTGTTGCGTATTGCCCCATAGATGCGCATGACTTTATAGGTCTCCGTTTTTTGCAAGTTACCATCTTCATCGTAATACTTCTTTACTCCTACTACGTCTCCATTTTCGTGAGGCACCTTGGTTTTGATCCGACCATTTTCGTGGTAATGTTCCCAAACACCGTATTTTTTACCTTTTTGATAAGCAATTTTAGCCTTGACCTTTCCATTTGGATGATATTGTGTATGTTTTTGGTCTAGCTCTTTGCGCTTGTATTCGCTTTCTCGTTTTTTGGTACCGTCTTTATAAAACAAAGCTTCTTTACCTTCTTTAAAGCCTAATTTGTAAAAAGAACGCTGTTGTAACTGGCCATTGCGGTAATTTCTAATAAACTCTTTATCCAGGCGATCTTTTACATAAAATGCCTTCGTCATTATTTGTCCATCGGGGGAATATTGGGTGTAAGCTCCTTCTTTTTTACCATTGATGTTAAAACCAGAAATCTGCAATTGCCCATTTTCAAAATAGGTTTTATAATACCCATCAGGTTTCCCATTTTTGTATTGTTCTTCTTTGCGAAGCTTTTCACTTGGATAATAAATTTTGGTTACGCCGTGAGCTCGCCCATTTATGTAGTCGCTTTCTTGCTTAAGTTTTCCTGACAAAAAATACATTTTCACCTTTCCATGAATAATGTCTTTTACAAAGTCACTTTTCTTAAGTAATCTTTCTTCATTGTCATATACTTCAAGGGTTCCAGTCAGAGAGTCATTTTTATAAACACCCTTTTGGTAAGCCTTTCCATTGTTGTGGTATACTATAAATTTACCATTCTTAAGATTGTCTTTGTAGGTAATTTCAAGCTGCTTGGTTTTATCAGCATAGTATTTAACAAAACGCCCATCTTTTTTACCATTAACAAATTCTCCAGTACTGGCCAGCTCTCCATTCTGATGAAAACTTTTATAAGTCCCCTCCAATAATTTAGTATCGGCTTTAGCTACCAGATAATATTCTTCTTTGAGTTGTTGATGTAATGAATCGTGAAAGGTTCGCACCTTCGTTCCCTGTTGAGCGTGCAAGGGTACTGCTACACTTAGAAAAATTAGTAATGACCAATAATTAAATTTTAATCTCATTTTTATTCAAATATTTATAACACTTTATTTATTCAAGTTTGAAGTTACAAGCAGCAGGCCAAAAGTTATACTTCGATAAGGTTTTTGCTTGTTTCTGGTAATTGTAACGTAATCAATACCTAATAAGATATATCACAACAAAAAACACCCATTGTTTTGGTTAAACAACGGGTGCTATATATTCTTTAAAGAAAAACTCGCTACAATGGACTTTTACTTCCTTCCTGAGAACTGGCTTTTTGATTGAAAAAATAACCAAAAATACCTCCACAAATACCTCCAATAATGTGAGCAAACTGAGAAACGTTTTGAGTACCTGGAGTAGGGTTTACCGCATTGAAAATTTCTTTACCCAAGTATAAAACTGCAATGAGGATAAAGGTCAATGGAATTTTTCCGTTTTGAAAGTTGGTAAACGATACCAACAATATCATCATAAATACTACCCCACTGGCTCCCAACAAGCCTACATTAGAGAACATTGTTTGCAAAATGCCCGTAATCGTTGCGGTTAATAAAATCATGATTAATAAAGGAATTGACTTATAGCGCTCTTCCAGAATGGGGCCAATCAATAAAATAAAAGAGAAATTGCCCAATAGATGTCCCCAACCTCCGTGGCCCATTGCATGAGAGAAAACCTTAAAATAGGATGCAGGATTACTCAAACTCATCTCCTTCGGATACAAAGTAAACCAAGACCCTGTGAGGGTATGTTGAAATCCTTCTTTCATTGTGGCAAAGTTGCTGTTCGTGATCCAATCAATAAAAGTAATGGTTACACAAATAAGCGTGTAAGTCAAGACCACTGGGGAATTATATTGTATTTTCATGTAGATAGGTTAAGGTTTAGCTTGAATAACCAGCAGTTAGTTACAAGCTTCAAGTATGGTTATATTGTAGTAATAACGAAGACTTTGGCTTGTAGCTTGTATCTAAAGGCTATCAAAAATATATACTTTTTGCTTGGATTGAAATTTTTAGGGGAAAACCTTTGAATAACCTAGGCTAAAATGTAGCATTATTGCTTCAGGAGTATTTCTTTGAAAGTGTTTTTTTTATAATTTGAGCACCTTTGATAGACAAATCAAGTGAATCAACTACGCCTTATGAGTAAACAAGCCGAAATATTGATTAAGCAGAACCTAGATACTAAAGAACCTACTCTAGACCTGAGTTATTGTGGATTGTGGGGTACCGAAACAATCTATAGTTTATGGGAAGAGCAAGATTCGTCGCATATAGAGAAGTTGATACTATCAAACTTAGGCGTAGAACATAATATCACAAGTCAAGGCAGAGTAATCAAAAAAATGCAGCACAATGGCAAAGAGAATCGTTTGTCACAAATTCCTCATGCGCTTCCTTCCAATTTAAAAGAACTCATTTTAGCTAAAAACTATCATATCACTGACCTTACTCCTCTGAAAAACCTTACGGAGCTCGAGATACTTGACATTGGACATAACCAAATAGTTGACCTCACTCCACTGGAACACTTAAAAAAATTACGTGTACTTAATTTACCCAGTAATCAAATCACTGATATTAGCCCACTTAGTCAATTAAAGAATCTGAATAAGTTGAATCTATTCAAAAACAAAATTCAAAGTTTAGAACCTTTGTTAGGGCACGACAAGTTGACTCTATTATTGGCTATGGAGAATCAGATTTCATCGATTGATTTGGGTCTCTTAAATAGCTTGACTGCTCTGGAATCATTGTTTTTGTATAATAATCCTGTTGAAAATGTTCCTAAGGAGATATATAACCGCAAAAAAAATGTATTGGCTGAATTACGCAACTATCTCGAATCTATAAAAAAAGATGAGGTGAGCTATTTGCACCAAGCCAAGATGTTGTTGATTGGCAATGGAAAAGTAGGTAAAACTTCTATTAGACGAAAGTTACTGGATAAAGAGGCTTCGCTACCCAAAGACGAAGAACGAACACCTGGCCTGGAAATAGAACCTTATATTGTAAAAGGCTTAAAAGTAGATGAGCTGGAAACCCCTATAGACTTTGAGCTAAATATTTGGGATTTTGGAGGGCAAGGCAGGTATAGAGAAGTACAACACTTGTTTTGCTCACGCAAGGCGCTCTATATTTTTGTAACTACCCACGATGATCATACAGGAGAAGAAGATTATGTAGGTTGGGAATATTGGCTTTCATTGGCCAAGGCTTATGGATACGATACGCATCATCAGGTGTATAGCCCTACTATTCACGTTATCAATAAATTAGATGAGGACAAGGATTTTGAAGTAGACAATAGCATTCGCAAGAACCTCTTTCCGAATATTCACGATTTTATCAAAATTAGTTGTGTCAATCTCACCAATTTTGCTCAACTGGAGCAAGCCATTCGTCAAAACCTTTTTCATATCGGACAAGGTGTTTTTACGGACAAATACAACCAAAACTGGTTTAAACTCAAAAAGCTATTAGAGACCCGTCGTCATGAAAACCATATGACTTATGAGGCTTACTTAACTTTGTGTCAAACCTCAGAGTTTGGCTTGAACGAGGTAGATGCTTTACAATGGCTAGATGTATTGGATAGAATTGGTAATATCATCTACTTCAGGGATCATCCCACTCTTAAGGATTGGATCATTTTAAATCCTTTATGGGTCAAAGATGCCATGTACAAAGTATTGGATTATAAACATATTCAAAATGGCAGGCTAAATCCTGGCTTTTTTGAAGATATCTGGCAAGGCTATACTGCTGAAGAGCACGAAAAGTTGTTGGAACTCATGCTTGCCTATAAATTTTGCTACGCTCTCATTGATCAGTTTAATACACCTTTTTATATTGTACCATCATTATTGTCGGTTCAACCACCAACATTGCCTCTTCATTTACAATCTTTTGAGTTTCAGTTTACTTTTAGGTACCAACCTT
Source organism: marine bacterium AO1-C (assembly GCA_001890965.1). Taxonomy (GTDB): domain Bacteria; phylum Bacteroidota; class Bacteroidia; order Cytophagales; family Microscillaceae; genus Microscilla. Next base: position 678,292 of record MLAY01000001.1, read on the forward strand.
TTTTGCCAGCAGGCACAGTCAATAAACTAATGGTCGTGTGTAAAGACATGATTTTCCAGCAGTTGCAATGGAAAAACAATGTGGTTGTACATCAAATCCAGCCTAATGGAAAAACGGCTTATGCCCATATCACAGAAGATTGGGAAAACACAGAAGTGAAAGTAAAAATAAAGTGGGATGACCAAGGAGCCTTGTTTAATAAGATACATGAAACCTTGTTTGATCTCAATCAAGAGTTGAAAGAAACAAAGCTGATGGAACAGCTGGAATTTGAAATATATGCACTCCACAAGGGTAAGTTTAAACTACTACAGGATTTGGAAGATTTTGGTGTACCAGAGTTCACTCCTTTCTTTTCCCAAGGGACTGAAGATGATACGTTTCAACCACCCAATTCTGAATCGGCTTCTATACAAGCTACCATCCAGCAAGCCCTTGAATATTTAGAATCTGGGGATTTTGCCAGTTTCTTTGAAGAAATGCAGCAAGTTACTCCAAGTGATCAACGAACTACCCTCAATCAACTCAAGGGGCAATACATTGCAGGCAACCCACCTTATGATTTTAATCAAAGATTGCGACTTTTTGCCTTAGATATCAATGATTTTTTGAATTCTTAAAAAGCGCTGGATTTCGCATAAAATGGCTCATGTTTTTATAATAATTATTTTTTAGTTTTTGCTTGAATAAAACCTGATCAAATCACAAGATATAGGGTTTGTGTATTCGTAAGTATTATCTAAAAAATCTCTTCTTTTTGTTAGCACTCCAATCAATTTAATTATTAGGTGCAATTTTATTTATTGACAGTCAACACGTTATAAAATAATTTCAAAAAACAGTCCGCAAAACGTCCATTGAGCACCCCCAAATCTTGTATAAAATAAAAAACGATAAAGTGCACTTTTTATCTTTTATTCTCGATCAATAATCAAACTTATTTTCTGATGAAAAACAACCAAGAAGTGATCTTTGAAACCACAAAAGATCAAGCTCAATTTTATTCCAAAGCTTATTTATCTTTTTTAATGTTCATGCTTTTGGGAAGCTTTGTAGCCAAAGCCCAAAATACTTATACCTGGACTGGTAATGTAAACTCAAATTGGGGTACGGCTGGCAACTGGCAGGTAAATGGTAGTACTGCTACCAATACGCCTGGTACAGCTGATGAAGTAGTAATTAACAATGGTCAAACAGTAACTCTTGGAGCATCTGTTACCATTACCAATTTTACCTTAAATACTGGGGGGATTAATCTTAATGGTTTTAACCTTAATATTAATGAATATGCAAATTTTGCAAACACAACTGTAAACACTACCGGAGGTAAAATATTAATAGCCAATAACAATAATAACGGCGTAAATTTTAACAACAGTGTTATAAATGCAGAAGTAGAAGCCACCGCATACATACTAAATGTAACTGGTACTAATTTTTATGAAACAACCAAACTGGTAGGTAGAGTTTTGAGTAATGGTAATACTTATCACAAGACAGTCAGTTTCATCATTAACTATCAAACAACCGCAGAAATCTCTCGCAATACAGCTGATGTATTTAAAGACAATATCATCATTGGGGGAACCAATGTCAGTAGTTTAATTTTAGGTGGCGATAGTTTTACAACTTATTTGCCAGCAGGTAAAACTATTACTTTCGATCCGTTGAATAATTCATTGTATAGTCTATCACTGAGAAATTTTCATCAACAAGGTACTACATCTCAGTTGTTAAATGGCATTGCCCGTTATTATTTAAATAGCACCACTTGGGACGCCCCCTTAGAAATAGATGGCTCTACTATATCGGTTACAAGCTCTACTTTTAATGGTGCTACTAAGTTTTTTGGAAATATATTTAGCAATGGTAATACTTATCACCAAAATATCACACTGTTTACCAAACCAGGACTAGGTAGTGTTGTATCTCAAACTACAGTTGATGACTTTAGAGAAAACATCATTGTAGGAGGAAGCCATAATTTGGCTATTGGAAGTGATAATTTTACAACCACACTGTTAGATACCAAAACTATTACATTTGATCCAACAAATGCACAATACCGTCTTACCCTCAAAAATTTTCACCAGGTAGGTAATACTTCACAAACACTGAACGGAAATAGTAGACTTACCCTTATCGGTACTGAATGGGATGCTCCATTGTCGGTATCTGTGACTGAGTTTAGCAGCACAAGCTCTGTTTTTCATCAATCAACAATTTTGACCTGTACTGCTACTTCTTATAATAATGGAAATACCTATCACCAAGATGTTGAATTTATTAAAAATGGGCACTCTCCCTGGTATATAGGATACAATAACCCAGAGATTTATAATGGAAACATAACCGCCAGAGTGAATGGGTATAGTAATTTGTTTATGGCTTACAGTCCTGGTATCAATCGTTTTCAAAATAATATTACTTTGGACAGAAGAGGTGCTAGTTTTGGTAAAATCGTTTTTGGGGCTAATGGTGGGCAAAGCATATTAGAAGACAATAATGTACAAAACATACAAGCTGCACCAGGCAAGCTGGGAGATGCTGAATTTCATCACCTAAAACTAGACAAAGCCAGCAACGATGTAAACCTCCTGACTAACATCACTATTGTAGGACAAATGGAGTTTGTAAAAGGTCTGATGAAAGCTGCTCCTAATAGCACTGGATTAGTAATCTTTAGCAATAATGCCACTTACACAGGTGCCTCTGCCACAAGTTATGTTTCGGGCTGGGTACAAAAACAAGGTAATGCAGACTTCATCTTTCCGATTGGTATTGACACACAATATCGCCCATTGTCTATGGCTAGTTTATCAGCTTCTGCTCCAGTGACGGCTTACTTTGTGAATGCCCCAGAACCTACAGGTGTAGGCGCTCCTAAATGCGCAGAACTTTCTAGCTGTGAGCACTGGGTAGTTAATAGTGATAATACTGCTGTAACATTTACCTTAGGAGTAAATATAGATAATACCTGTGTAGATCCTTTTCCAAGTAATCCGTCACTGTTTTGGTTTGATAAAACCCAGTGGAATGCTTTGAATGCTACGGTTTCAGGTAATATGTTAACAGCTACCGAAACTGCTACTACAGTACCAAATAATGTAACAAGTGGAAATCATTATGTAACCATTGGTAGCAAAGTATCGCTCCCAGGAGGAAACACAATGACAGGTAGTACATCAGTTTGCCAGGGACAGACTTATATCTACTCAGTTCCGGCTCAAACCAATACTGCTTATTCCTGGAAATTGCCTATTGGCTGGTCTATTGCCTCTACCAACCAAAACTCTAATCAAGTAACGGTTACAGTAGGAAGTAATGCTCAAGTTGGACCTCAAACGGTAAGTGTGATTCCATCTACTGTAACCTCAAGCTGTGAATTTTGTACGCTTGATCCTATTACGCTGGATGTTACTGTAAATACTCTTCCTAACGTAGGAAGCATTGTAGGCTTAACAACTGCTAAAGCTGGACAAAGCAATATTACTTATTCGGTGACCAATACTACCGGAACAAATGAGTTTGTTTGGACATTGCCTACTGGAGTAGTCGAAAACGGTAGCGGTTCCACAGGTACTATTACTACTACTGTGCCTTACATTACTGTAGATTTTGTTACTGGATTTGCCGGTGGAAACATCAATGTATATGGTACCAGCACTACTTGTGGCAATGGCCCTACGGTAAGCATGTTTGTAAGCCTTTGCACCACTTGTCGTGCTTCCAATGCTACCTTGCCTGATAATTTGAAAAACAATCACTTGACAGTTTTCCCTAATCCTATTATGGGGTCTGAGAAAATTAAAATTCAAATCGAAGGACAAACTGAGATTTCAGTAGTGAATGTGGTCATTGTAGATGAAAAAGGAGCAAAGGTAAAATCCTTTGTTCAAGAATTACAAAATGGTATTGTAGAAATTCCAGGCCAATCGTTGGCTCCTGGCAAATATTTACTCCGTATTCAGGTAGGGTCGGAAATAGTAGGGAAGAAGATTTTGAAATACTAATTTCAACCTATCATATTAAAACCAAAAAGGGGCTTAGGCCTCTTTTTTTGTTTTATATCATTTTTGTATTAGCGCCCATCAACACAAAATCCTGGCACCTCAAACAAAAGCTACAGCAGTGTTAAAGAAGTTAAATAAACTACTGATGTTCAACACATTGCAAAATATTCTCAAAAAAATAATCCTCAGAATGTCCGTTGACCTTTCCCAAACCTTGTATAGAATAATATACGATAAGGTGCACTTTTATCTTTTATTCTAAATCAATAATCAAACTTATTTTTCTGATGAAAAACAATGCAAAAGTGATCTTTAAAACCACAAAAGATCAAACTCAATTTTATTCCAAAGCCTGCTTATCCTTTTTGGTATTTATGCTTTTGGGAAGTTTTGCTGCTAACGCTCAAATCACTTGGACAGGAGGCACCAGCGGTGATTGGAACGTAGCCGGAAACTGGAGCACTGGGGTGATTCCAAGCACTTCAGATAAAGTATTTATTTCTAATGCAACCGTAAATCTTAATGGAGATCGAACTGTAGCGGGGATAAGCATCACTGGGGGAGGGATAAACCCAGGAAGTGTTAGCACTAGTAAATTAATTACTAACAGTAATACTGAAACGAGTTTCTTTGGAGGAGCAGCTATAATTGATGTTCCTGTGGAGATTTCTAACGCAACAATGAGATTGAATGGAGCAACTTTTGAAAAAACAGCGATATTTGAGGTAAAAGGAATTGCTCCAAACAATATATCATCTTGTACTGGAAACAATACCTTTAAACAGCAGACAACAATAAAAGCTACCCAAGCCAATAATTTTTTTATACTAGGAACAAACAATCCAGACACTTTCCTTGGAAACCTTATTCTGGACAGTGACAATGGAGGTAGTATTCAAGTTGGTTTCAGTAGTAATGGTAATCAATTCAATCAAAATATTTCTCTCAGCAGTGAGGCGGGAGGCTATATTGGTATTTGCAATGGTGGTGGAAGTGGAACTCTAGCACCAAGTGCCAGTTTGGTAGACAACGGCTTAAATGGAGGAACATTAGTGATTGGAGGAATAGATATTTCAACACCTGTAAACTTCACGATTCCAGGCGTAATATTCCAAACCTGGAATAGCAATTACTTTAACACTGTAAATGTTGCTGCAAAAGGTGTTTGGTTAAGTGGTTCAGACTTCCATGAGGTAACCCATTTTACAAAAACAGGAGCAACCAATGACCAAGGTCAGGGAGGTAATACTTTTCATAAACAAGTAACCCTTACCAATAATGCTACTGGTGGTTTTTTTGGTCTGAGCTTTAGCTCAAGTAAAGATGACACATTTAAAGATGAGGTTTTTGTAGAAGGTATTGGAAGAAGTGGGTACTATTTTGCCACTTATGGATCCAATAATGTGTTTGAGAAAAATGTACACATTACCAATACTGGTGGCGGAAGCATCTTTTTTGGTTCTTCAAATACTGGCAATGTAAGCTTTCAAACTGGTGCTGCTATTCTTAATTCTCTTTTCAATTCTGGTGCTTTGTATCTATACAAAACCAATATGGTTGAGCCTTTAGACCTAAACATTCCAAATGTAATATTGGCGATCAATACTAGTCACTTCCAAAGTGCAGTTACTGTAACAAGTAGCATGTTGACTTTGAACACCAGTATTTATGATCAAGCCGCAACATTTGATATTGTGGGGGTTCCTAGCTCAAACCAATACGGAAAAGGAGGCAACATTTTTCATGCCCCTACTTCTGTTCGTTTCAATAGTACCAGTGGTTCGGTAATGATGGGGCAAACCACTAAAGATGTATTTAAAAGTACTTTGAATATTGAGGTTACTCAAGGAGGTGTCTTTTATTTTGCCCATAGTGCCAATGAAGCCAACGAATACGAAGGGGATGTTACTTTCAGTGCGCTTGGTACTGGAGCCATTAGAGTAGCTGAGTATGGACAAGATTTTTCTATAGCTAATAACCTAACCTTGAACAGTGTAAATCCTGGTAAAATTGTCATTGGTAGTAATTCTAACGGAAAGTTGACTCTGGATGGATCTACCGATCAAACAATTACCCATACTGGAACCAATGATTATCAACCTGCGCATGTGTACCAATTGGATGTAAATAAATTGGGGGGACGAATTTTATTAGGAACTAACCTGGAGATAAAAAAGACGATGGCTTTTACCCAGGGAATGGTAAAAACTACTGGGGCGAATGGTTTGTTAATTTTTGATGAAGATGCTACTTATACTGGGGTAGACAATACCAAGTATGTATCGGGAAAAGTACAGAAAAAAGGTAGTGTAAGTTTTGTTTTCCCTGTAGGTAGCGATACTCAATATCGTCCTTTATCTACTAATGTTACGGCTGGTTCAGCTCCAGTGACGGTTTACTTTGTGGAAGGCCAGGAGCCAACTGGAATTGCTCCTCCTGCTTGTTATGAGATTGCTACTTGTGAGCACTGGGTAGTAAATAGTGACAATTCAGTAATTACTTTTAATGTAGCAGTAAATATCACTGGCTCTTGTGTAGATCCTTTTCCAAGTAACCCTTTGGTAGCCTGGTTTGACAAAACCCAATGGAACTTTTTGGATGCTACTATTCAACCCGTAGACATGTTGACTTCCACCCCAACTGTTACTACGGTACCTAACAGCACCCAAAGTGGAGACCATTATGTAACCATTGGTAGCAAATTATCGCTTCCTGGTGGAAATGTAATGACTGGTCCTACTTCAGTTTGTCAAAATACTAGTCAGATTTATTCGGTACCATCAGCAGCAAATACTACCTATTCGTGGAAACTACCTATTGGCTGGTCTATCGCTTCTTCGAATCCAAACTCTAATCAAATCACCGTAACAGTGGCTTCCAACGCTCCAGTGGGAACTCAAACCATTGCAGTCTACCCATCACAGGTAGCTAACTGCGAATTCTGTGAGCTTGACCCCATCACTTTAGAGGTAACAGTAAACGCACAACCTAACGTAGGTAGTGTAGTAGGCCCCACTACTGCCAAAGCTGGTCAAAATAATATTACTTATTCGGTGACCAATACTACTGGAGCAGATGAGTTTGTTTGGACATTGCCTACTGGGGTAGCCGAAAACGGTAGTGGTTCCACAGGTACTATTACTACTACTGTGCCTTACATTACTGTAGACTTTGTTGCTGGATTTGCCGGTGGAAACATCAATGTATATGGTACCAGTACTACTTGTGGTAATGGCCCTACAGTAAGTATGTTTGTAAGTCTTTGTACCACTTGTCGTACTTCTAATGCTACCTTACCTGATAATTTGAAAAACAATCACTTGACAGTTTTCCCTAATCCAATTATGGGATCCGAGAAAATTAAAATTCAAATCGAAGGACAAACTGAGATTTCAGTAGTGAATGTGGTCATTGTAGACGAAAAAGGAGCAAAAGTAAAATCCTTTGTTCAAGAACTGCAAAATGGTATTGTAGAAATTCCAGGCCAATCGTTGGTTCCTGGCAAATACTTACTCCGTATTCAGGTAGGATCGGAAATAGTAGGAAAGAAGATTTTGAAATACTAATTTCAACCTATCATATTAAAACCAAAAAGGGGCTTAGGCCCCCTTTTTGGTTTTATAGCTGATCTTTCACAGGTCAAAAATTTGCGTAGTTGGAAAACATGACAGCAGTTAAAATTACGTTTAAGATTGAATGAGTCAGGGTATATTCTATGCTTACTTTTTACTCCAGGTCAAAAAGTAACAAAAACCCCGCGGTTGTAATTTGTTTACGCTAAATCTGTTTCGTTACGCCTAAACTTTTCAAGCTCGCCTTCGGCTCAAACAGGTGAAAAGTTCTTAACGGCTTCACTTCTCAGATTCTTAACACGAACAAATTAAGGCTGAATCGAGCTGACGTAACCCAAAAAACCAACTGTACTTTTATTATAAAAAGCAAAAATTATCATTGCGAAAGGTCAGTTTATAACTTACTCTAAATGAATTCTTAATGTCTTCCACAATGACACTTGGTGTTTTGAAAACTCTGGGTGTTTTCGTGCCACTGGAAGTTATCGTTATAATTGTTTAGCTCCCAATAAAACTTAGAGCGAGCTTTTTTGCGATTACCGATTTCATTCATTGTTTCGGTGTCAAACAAACGTCCATTGACCATCGTATAGCGTACCGATTCGGTATTGCGAATATTTTCTAATGGATTTTTATCCAACACTATTAAATCTGCCAGTTTTCCTTTTTCCAAGGTTCCCACTTCTTTGTCTAAGCCTAAAGTTTTAGCTGGATTTATCGTAGCACAACGCAAAGCCTGTAGATTACTCATACCACCTTGGTGTAGCAACCAAAGCTCCCAATGTACCCCCAAACCTTGCAATTGACCGTGAGCACCCAGGTTTACCAATACTCCTGCATCTTCTAGTTTCTTACAAGATTTGGCTACCAACATATGCCCATTTTCGTACTCTTCATCGGGTACCATCATACGACGACGCGAACGCGCATCAATAATTCCGCGGGGGGTATATTTCAGCAACTTTTTCTTTTCCCAAACATTGGTTTTCTGGTAAAAGTAGTATTCACCACTATTAGCCCCATAACATACAATCAAAGTGGGAGTATAAGCTGTTCCTGCATTCTTCCACATTTGTACCACATCATCGTATAGACGAGCTACTGGTAGGTTATGCTCCACGGTAGTATGCCCATCCAAGATCATTGACAAATTGTGATTAAAGAAAGAACCACCTTCAGGGCAAACCATCATTTTGAGCTTGCGGGCTGCTTTAATCACTTGCTGACGTTGGTTACGACGTGGTTGATTATAACTTTTTACCGAAAAAGCCCCATAAGACTGGGTACGCTTCATGGCCGATTCGGCATCTTTGTAATTATTAATTACGGCCTTAAAATCGCCATCGGCTCCGTACAAAATTGTTCCAGTAGAATAAATTCGGGGCCCTACCATCTGGCCTCCTTTCACCATTTCGGATTGGGTAAATACCATTTCTGAGTTTGAAGAAGGATCGTGAGTTGTAGTGACTCCATAAGCCAAATTGGCAAAATAAGACCATTGCTTTTGTGGGCTTAGCCCGTAACGGAAAGTACCCAAGTGCGCGTGGGCATCTATAAATCCAGGCATGATGGTTTTGCCCTGGGCATCAATTACCTCAGCTCCCGCAGGAATTTTCACTGCATCGGCTTTACCTATTTCCTTTATTTTGTTCTTTTCTACAATGATTGTCCCGTTTTCAATCACTTCATTGTCTTTCATAGTAATGATGCGAGCGTTTTTAAAGGCAATGACGCCCGTGGGCACATCTGTTTTCAGTTCTAAGTTGATGTCTAAACCAACACTATCGGCTGGTACAGGCTTTTTGGCACCTCCTGGCAAGAAAGTAAACTTATCGGCAATGGCACGGGTAAAATATTGATTACCCAAAGTCCAGAATACTTTTTTGCTGTCTTTGGACCAATGTAGGTTGATACCCGCATCTTTAGAAAGCAATGCCACAGGCATCACCTTGGTGTTGGCCGTAAGATTGATGGGCTTGCCGCTCTTAGGGAAACTGGCCACATACACTTTGTGTAATTCTCCAAAGGCTATCCATTCATTATCGGGGCTTACACTAAACTGATTGGCATATTTGGAGGTAAAGTGTACTTGAGGATTTTGGCCATTCATATCTACACTTTTGAAAGTCTTACTCAAAGAACCAAACAAATAACCTCCTGTATTGTAGAAAACCCGATCTCCAGTTTTGTTAAAAGTTGGGTTCTCCCCTTCTCGAGTAATAAAATTCATTTTACCACCATTGGCACTCATCCAATACAAGCCGGGGCGCTTGGTAAAAGTGAACCCTTGGGCATTGTTTCCTCCTTCACGGCGGAAAATAATTTTAGAACCATCAGGAGAAAACTTAGGTGTACGATAAATACCTTTCTCAGTGGTTAGTTTAGTGGTTTTACCACTACTCAAGTTCATTTTATGAATGGCTCCCGATTTTTCATCATTCCAGGTTACATACACAATCTCTCTACCATTGGGAGAAAAAGAAGGTTCAAATTCAAAGTCACTCGTCTTGGTTAATCTTTGGGGTTTGCCCTTTGGCAATGATCTTTTCCACAAGTATCCTACTGCGTTGAAAATCAAGGATTTTTGATCAGGAGAAGTGATGGCCTGACGAATGACCTTGGCCTTGAATTTTTCAGGAGAAACTTGCTGCTGAAATCTCACGACCTGGCTAATGGTATGTTTGGCAGTTACCTCAAAAGGAATCTCAGTGGCTTTGGCTGTTTTGATGTTTACTTTCCAAATCTTGCCTTGGCCATAGATCACAATGTGTTGATTATCAGGTAACCAATTAAAGTTGGTATATAATCCAAAAATTGTCCAGGCTTCTTGTTGGTCTTTGCTCAAGCCATCAAATACAGGGCGTTGTTCACCAGTTTCTAAGTTGTGTACATACAATACAGTTTTGGTTCTAACTCTACGTACAAAAGCCAACATTTTGCCATCACGGGAAAGTTGTGGACGCATAGCACTCCCAGGGCCTCCCAACATAAACTCAGTTTTGCCTTTTTGACGATCAAAGCGCTGGATGGCAATAATTTGCCCATTGGGATTTTTGTTGTATTGGAAGAAACTCCCCCCAGTGACATCCTGGCTAAAATACACATAACGACCGTCAGGCGATACCCAAGGCTCATTGATGTCTTTTTGCTGGTTACGACGCTTGACCAACTGCAATCCTTTGCCTCCCGAAATATGGTACATCCAGATTTCCCCTGCTCCCAGCGAACGGGTGCCTGTAAAGTGCTTGCGGGCAATCAAGTATTGGCCATCTGGTGTCCAAACGGCATTGTTTAACAAACGAAAGGTTTCTTTGGTTATTTGGCGGGCATTTTTGCCGTCTTTGTCCATTATCCAAATATTGTCACCACCACCAGCATCACTGGTAAAACAAATTTGTTTGCCATCAGGACTAAAACGAGGCTGTACTTCAAATGGATAGCCTCCTCGTAACAAAGTAGCTTTGCCTCCTGCAATGGGCATTTTGTAGATATCGCCCAACATATCAAACACGATTTCTTTGCCATCAGGGCTTACATCCAGGTTCATCCAGGTACCTTCTTTTACCGTAAAGGTCACTGTTTTGGAAGGTTCTCCTGGCTTAGCTACATCCCATTTTTTTGTACCTTTTCTTTTTTGAGCTATTACGCCAACCGAGGTCAGGCAAATCAACAACCCTAAAAAAGCTTTTTTTAGTAATTTTTTCTTCATAAATAAAACTATTCTCATAATTAATTAAGATACAATATCTGAAAATAATCTAACTTATGAGAAAACTCTACGAAACTAAAAGTTTATGGATTACAAAAATTCTACTACATTACGTGCTTAAAATAGTAGTTATATCTAAGATGACATATAAGATAAGGATCATAATGGGTTTGTTAGTCTGTTCTCTTTCAGCTTGCAATTCAACCGAGCAAAAAAACACTTCTAAGAATGATCAAAAAATAGCTAAAGACGATCTCTCATTACTCAAAGGGTATTGGATTTCAGTAGATTACTTTGATAGCCTCTTGAAAAATAAATCGGTAGCAGAAGCCGATAAAGCACCACTTGCTATGAGTGCTCTCATGTTACAAATAATACAAGATACCGTGGTTAGTTATGGGACACTTTTCTCTGGAAAGAAATGGAAGTTGAACCCAAACTATGAGGATTTAGGGTTAGGCTGGAAATCTCATAAACTAAGCTACAATAACAAGCAAAAAATAATAGTGGCCCGTTCTATTAAAGATAATACACTTACTTCATTATTTCGAAAGATAAAAGATGATGAAAGCAAGCTGGTACAAACTAAAAATGGTCGTTCACTTTTTATAGATTTACAAGCCAATGTGTATGCCTTTATTATCAATAAACTAATTAAAGGAAAATACAAGCCCTTGTTACCAAACAATCCTTCTAGTAAAATGAAGCTAAATGCCAATGGAACAATTACTGGCTTCAAAAATTATAACAAATATCAAATCCACGATTACTTTGGAACTTCACATCCTTACAGGCCAGAAGATGCGATCATATTCAGGGATACTACAATTATAAATAGTGGCAAAGGTCCTCCTACCAACATTGGGATTTTTAGCTGGGAATTCAAGCAAGATACCTTGATACTTACAAAGATGTTTACCAAAGACTATTATTCTTATAAGGAAGGCACTGAAACATATACATTTATAAAGCAAGGAAAACAAAAGAAACTAAAGTAATGGAGAACCGCACAAGAATTACCCAACTAGAGTTACTTGCTGGATCAGGCGAAATAGAAAAATTAAAACAGGTATTAGGAACCAAATTTAGCCAGGAAGAAATAGATATAGCCTTGGCAAATGCCATTGCTTACTCCCAGATAGAGACCGCCAAGTTTTTAATTTCACTAGGGGCAGATATCGCATATCGTAACTACGAAGGTGTATATTATGCAGTACATAATGATGAATTGGAAGGGTTAAAGTTCTCTATTTCACTTGGGGTAGATATCAATGTAAATAATGGAATGCTATTAAATACCAGCATCGAGACCACAATCAATAGCAAAAACCAAGACATTATCCAGTATCTTTTAGATAATGGTGCCGATCGTAAACTTTTATCTTCGCAATCGTGGGAATCAGTTCAAAATTATGGCAGTACAAGTTTAAAGAAGATGGTCTTTGAAAAATAAGATGACTCACTCTATCCTTACAGGCACCAAAAAAGGGGTTTCATAATCTTTACTAAATCTATGGTAAAATTTTAATACATAGTAGTTAGATGAATACGCCTCAACATTAAGACTATCTAATCCAGAGAAGACTTGAGGTGGCATTGAAAGCTCTTTTTGCTTGTATTCAAAAATGCCGCGTTTTATGAAAATTGTGGGAGGTGGTGACCCTCCAAATGGCCCACTAGCAGGTTTTTCTATCCTAATCACTTGATCTTCATAAAAAATACCCTTGTAGTATACCGTAATGTTTGTATAAATATTAAGAAGGATAATAAACCCCAGAAAAGGTATCAATAACAATAACCCACTTCTCAAAGGTAAAAAAAACATAAAACGATGGTAAATACGCTCTAAACGATATTCTATGTGCTGATTACCAAACCCTCCAATGAGCATCGTAGAAAATAAGCAGCTCCAAATTAGGACTACCTGGGTATAAAATCCTCGAAAGTATATCCTGTAAGAAGCCATTACAACTGAAATCAACAGTAATGCCGCCAGCACCCAGTGTAAACTTCTGATTATTCCTATGGCTTTATTGCCAAACTTGCATTTAAAGATTCCATTTAGCCACCAAAACGCATATATACTTGCAACGATTATTAGCATAGGGTCTCACTTATTGTTGTGCTATATATACCCCAAAAACAACTAAGTAACCCAGCACCCTTGATAGAAGCTTTATTTCTACGACATACCCAAAATGCCATCTTTCCGTTCAAACTAATAAACTCACCTATATTCAAAAACTACTCTATATGAAACGAACGATGTTGTTGAGCATACTAACATTGGTATGCTTTTTAGGAACTTCTATAAGCTTTGCTCAAAAAAAAGACCCTCCCATTAAAACCAAACTTGTACCCACCGTCAATATGGCGGTGGCACAATTACACATCAAACAGAAAGATGGTAAGCCTTTGGCCAATCATCCCATTATGGTAATAGAAGGAGGGGCTCGTAACACCAAATCTTATGGCAAAACCGATGAAAATGGTGTAGTAGAGTTTTTGGTACGCAATCGTCGAACTTATCGACTAGATTTTATGGGAGCTGCCCGTCCCAAAATGTTATTTGTGCCCAATAAACGTCACCATCGGTTTAAGGTAGATGTTTTATTAAATGATGCCAACCCTCCTAACCTGTTTATCCATATGCATGATTGTAAATCTGGGGGGCCTTTGAAAAACTTCAAGGTAGTCATTCAAGGGTCAGCTAAGGGCGTTAAATACAGCGCAAAAACCAATGCAAAGGGAATAGCTACATTTCGAGTAAAGTTGGGGCAACGTTATGACGTAGTAGTAGATAGTGCGGCTTACCCCATTCATCCAAAATCGATGGTACATGGCAGTGTTATGTCCGAACTATTCACAGTACAGGATGCTCATTTTAACCAACAATTTCATTACCATTATCAAAACCGTTGTCCTCCCCCACCACCTTCTTCCTCTGTTAATCGTTCCAGTAACTCATCGGGTATTTTCAAAATCTTTAAAAGAAACAAAGATTGGAAAAATTCACTATTGGTGCTTTCAGGTGGCTGGTTTAGTGATCATTATAAAATGTATAAGGAGTTTTTGAAAGGTTCAGCCACTCAAGATCAAACCCAAATGGTGGTTTGTTCACATTGCCGAATTTGCCAGCCTCATGATCAGCGGAATTTCAAACCCATTATTCTTAAAAATACCAATCCGAAGGTTAAGTTGGCAGGTATTGTTTATGGAGATATGCTGTCTATTCTAGAAGGTATTAAGCAAAAGCCCAAAGCCAAATCGGTCATCTTGCTCACTGCTCGAAACCACATTTCTAAAAAGGAACAAAAGTTATTCAACAAAATAAAAATACCAGTCAGAATCATACTGGTCAACGTGCAACGAATTCACCCTGGCTATTTGGCATTGGCTAAAGCCACAGGTGGTTCCATCCATACGATCAAAGCTGACATTAGCCAATTTAGCAAGTTGGTTCCTGGGCAAGTTAAGGTAATTAATGGGGTAAAATACAAGCTGGTGAATAAAACCAACTTTAAGATTATAAAATAGCTAAACCTACAGCCCACAATCTCTTAACTACTGTGGGCTGTAGATTATATCATACTGATACTTCTGCTTGAGCAATTTGTGTGATGTATTCTAGCAACTCTTCCAGATCTTGAGTAGTAGTGGCAGGGTTGGCCAAAGTCACACGCAAATAAGTGTCCCCATTAAGCAGCGTTTGTACGAGGTAAAATTTTCCCTCGTCCAGAATAGTTTGCCGTATGCGACGATTCAGCGCATTTAAATTTTCTTGGGTGTCCACATAACGAAAACAAACAATGTTACATTCGGGTACTACTGGCAACTCAAACTGAGGATGTTGGTCAATCATTTTCCCAAATTCCACTCCCAAGCCAAAAATGGTATCAATCATTTCTTCCAGCAAACCATCTCCGTAATGATTCCATACTGTGAAGATTTTAAAACCCATAGGGAACTTGGTAGTTTCAAAAGTACGCTTGGCCAAATTAAACCATTCCTTGTCCTCGTCGTTGCTCCATAAATAATGGGCATTTTGGGCAAAGGTATTATACGAATCATTCACATCTTTAAACACCACTCCTGTAGCCAATGCTGGCACCAATAAGGTTTTGTGAAAATCCATAATTACCGAATCGGCCTGCTCAATGCCTTTAACCTTTGAGCGAAAGCGATCCGAAAAAACTGCTGAACCACCATGCGCTCCATCTACATGAAACCATAGGTCATATTTTTGGCAAAAAGCCCCCAATGCCTCCAAATCATCATAAGCACCAGTGGCGGTACTACAAGCACTTCCCACTGCCGCAATTATTTCTTTACCTTCTGCCTTGGCCTGTTGATAATATTCTTCCAGCAAATCAGTACGCAAGCGAAAATTTTCATCTACAGGAACCTTGATTACTCCTGCATCACCCCAACCCATAATTCTTACCGCTCGTTCAACGCAATAGTGTGCCTGTTCGGATACCAGCAATGCCATTTGCTGATGATTTCCGGTTTTCCAAACATCATTGGAAGCCTTTTTTCGCCGAGCAGCCAGCAGCGCCGTTAAATTGGCCAGTGTACCTCCCGAAGTCAAAAATCCGCCTGCCTGTGCATTAAACCCCATCTTTTTGGCCAATCGTTGCACTACCAAATGCTCCATTACTACCGAAGGTTGTCCCATCTCGTACACGCCCATGCCATTATTCAACAAATCACTGGTGAGAGCTGCTAAGGCCGATATAGGCGCAGGTACCGTAATCTGATGCCCCATATACTTAGGGTGGTGCAAATGCATAGAATCCTCCAGGTATTCTTTAAAGTAACCAGTCCAATCCTGATCACTCGTAAAGTTTTCCCATTTATCTAATTGCTGCTCAGGAGATTGGGTTTTACTTACCAATGTACTTGCTGGGTTTTGCTGTAACTGGGTAAGATAATCTGCTAAGGTATCTATCAATTCGTGCCCTGTTGCCCGAAAGTTTTCTGGATCAAATGCCTTCTTAATCATGGTTAAAATTTTTAGTCTTATTCATAAATAAGTTTTCCGTTATGCTAATATATCTGCAATTCCTTGAAATAAGTTCAATGGATACTCTGCCCAACGATTACACATATATAAAAACCATTCTTTGCCGTATACCACATAAACTCTACAATTATATCCTTGCTCTTTATATGGCTTAAGTTCCTCGTTTCTAATGCCATACAACCGCTCTAAGACATAATGGGTAGGTTGGTATTTATCAATTAGCCTAATAGTAACTTGATGAATTTTCTCGTGATGAGAAGCAATAGAGCAAGCGTGGTTTTTAGACAATAAAGTTTCTGCATATTGTAAATACACATCATCTAATTGTTCACCTCGCGGCATTGCAAGCGCATCGGGTACTTCATAAGCTCCTTTTACCAAGCGAATACTTCCTGGTAAATGAATCAAATGCTGGAAATCATCTTTTGTTCTATAAAGATAAGCCTGAAGGGTGATGCCTAGATTTGAGTAGTTTTTCAGGGCTTTTTCATATACATCTAAAATTAATCCTGTACGCTCGGTTCCCTCCATGCTTATAATTACCTCTTGGTTACTCTTTTGAGCTTCTGCACATATTTTTTGCAAATTTTCAAGTGCTAGTTCTTTGGAAACCAACAGGCCTATATGTGATAAATCCAACGAAATTGAAGAATCTAAGTGGTGGTTTTGTATGGCTTTCCCAAATGTGATGAACTCTTGAGTGGCTTCATTTGCTTTTTGTGCATTACGAATGCTTTCACCCATATAATCGGTAGTAACCACGAACCCTTGTTTGTTCAAATGCCGAATGGTGATTATGGCTTCTTGCAAGGTTTCACCACCAAGGTATCGTTGGGCAGCTTTTTTCAATGTTTTAAACAAAAGAGGGTTATTTAGCACATAGTCTTTTGCCTCTTCGTTCAAAGCTATTTTTTTAAAGGCTTCTGAGCCTATTTTTAATAAATGTTCCTCCATATAGTGTTAATAATTGCATACTTATTTCACCTCAAAATTAAATATTCTAGACTTAAATTCTATACATACAACCAATACACGAAAAAATTCCTACATTACATCTATTAAAAAGACTTTTAACCTAAATTCATTTTATTTAAAACCCATTCAAGGAAAGATTCCTATGCAACACTTAGACGCAATTGACCAAGAAATACTTAGCTACCTACAGCTAGACGCCAAAATGAATATCAAAGAATTGGCTGATAAATTACATATGACCAAAACACCCGTCTATGAACGTATCAAAAGGTTGGAAAAAGAAGGCTACATTACTGGTTATGCTACCCTTTTGGACAAAAAGAAACTTGATCTATCTTTTATTGTATTTTGTCAGGTGACGCTTTCCAGCCAAAAAATAGAGTATATGAATCAGTTTAGTGAGGCTATAGAACAAATGCCTGAGGTGGTGGAATGTTATATTCTGGGGGGAGTTTTTGACTATTTACTTAAAATTCTAATGCCTGATCTTGACAGTTATTATTCGTTTGCTTCCACCAAGATAGCCACTTTACCCAATGTAAGCAAAATCCATAGCTTGTTTGTCTTAAATGAGGTGAAATACTCTACTGCTTTACCAATTCAGAAGAAGTGAGCAAAAATTGTTTTTTGTAAAGAAAAGCTCGATATCATTTTCTGTGTTTAGTACAAGTACATAAAAAAAATCCTTGACCCTAATATAGGGTAAGGATTCCAAAGGTTAATTGAAAAACTGATTAATTGTATTTTGAATATCTTAAGCTACCTTGTTTGTGAGTTTAAGGTTTGTATATTTTTGATTGATTAGTCAAGTTTTTCTTACTTACGTAAGTAGTTCAAAAAAAGTTTAACAATAAATAGTTTTTTTTCTTCGTTACTAGAAAATTTTGTCACTGTTATAAACTTTCACTACAAACACGAACTTACGCAGTTTTCGAACCTGCTGAGGACGGGGCAAATACTGCAAATAATTGATGTTAGGTTTCACCAAAGGCTTGCGTAAAGAATCAGTAACTTCCAGGTTATAAGTAGCCGAATCCATCATCGTGGCGAGGTATTTTGCTTTGATCGCGAAAGTAGCTCCTTCCATCTTTTTATCTTTTCCAGTGATTACTGCCACAAGGTTTCCTTTACCATCCATTACAGGTGCACCACTGTTACCAGGGTTTACTGGAATAGATATTTGATAAGAATTTGGATTTCCTCTATATCCGGTTTGGGCACTAATAGTTCCTTCTCCATATACAATGTCTTCCCGTGGGTAAGCCAGCGTATACACTGATTCAGCCAGGTTGGCTTCCTCTGTTCTCAAAGTAAATGGTAGTTGACCAAAAGTTGTGAAATTATTATCAATCACTCGCAAAATGGCTAAATCCTTTTCTTCATCACTGTATACTTCTTTTACCTTTAAGCGTAGTACAGTTGAATCTCGGCGGGTTTCTATATAGATCGAGTCTGCATCTTTGACCACATGATAATTGGTCACTAAAAATCCAGTGGGGGAAATCACCAAAGCGGTCGCACCAGTGCTTTTTACTTTGGCAGTAATGGCTTCCTTGGTATCTCTTTCCAGTTTTTTGGTTTTGGCTTCTATATTTTTTTGCTTACGCTTTACCACCTTCAATTCTCGATTCAACTGTAGGTAGTTAGACGATTGCTTCTCTTCTACTGACCTTACCTGCTTAAGGTTAAAGAATGTGTTTCCTAAGAAAATAATTGTTACTGAAGCTGCAATGGCGACAATGCTTTGGTATTTATGCCAGAGCTTTCGCACTTTTGCAGTCGTTTTATTTTCTTTTACTTCTTCTTCATTCTCAAACAACTCGGTATGCAAGGCATTCATTTTAGCCTTCATTTCTTCTCGATATCTTACTCTCTCCAGATTTTCTATCAGCAAACGATGTTCTTCTACCTCCTGTGCTAATTCACTATCAGCAGCCATCAATTGTTCGAAATCGGCAAGCTCTTCTCCTTCAAGTTTCCCTTCCAGGTAATTCTCTATGGTGGTATATTTTTGCACTAAATCCATTATTAACAGTTCTCCTTTTTTTAAATGCCTCTTCGGCTTCTATAACTTTAGGTTATTGGTTCTTATATTTTTATTTCTTTAAAATTTATCTCTATGTTATTTTTATTCTTCTTCGCTTCGTTAAACTCAATTTGATCAATGGGTACTCTTATCCATATTCTTTTGCCATCAGTAGTAATGACCAATAATGGCAGAAAGGTTTTTCCCTTCTTTATCCAATTAATTCTTGTTTTCACTGATGCTCCTGCAGAACAAGTAGGGTAATATATTATATCATTAAATTTACCAGATAACGCTTTTTGAAAATTCGTTACCCACTGTTTCTGCTTCAAACTTTTTGATCCATCTTGTTCCAAAAAATCTCTAGAAGGAAACTTGACTTCTTGAATAGCTACATCACTTTTAATATATCCTTTATACACAATTTTATAAACCCCACAAGCCTGCCCAAATCCATTCAGATATATCCCAAAAAACAGTAACAACAAGAGTTTGATCTTATTCAAGTTTATCCCAAGGTTTTATATTCTTTAAAAAATATCTTTTTCAATCGCAGCATACATTTATACTTTTGATTCTTAGCATTGGCAGTATTGGTGTAGCCCATTTTAGAGGTAATCTGCTGCATTGACATTTTTTTTATATAAAAATCCTCTAAAATTGTCTTGCAAGGCTCTCCCAATTGTACCATAGATTCAGTCATCATCTGGTATTGATGTTCTTGCTCATCTATTGTATCTCCTTCTTCTTCAAAGGATAAAAAATCTTCATAATCGTTTACTTTACCTCCAAAGCGATGCTTTTCTGCCAGCCTTTTGAGCCATAGCCTACGACAAACTGAGTAGACAAAGGTTTTGATCTTACAAGTAAGTTCAAAATTCTCATCTTTGAGTTTTTCGTATAGCACAATCACTGCTTCCTGATAAATATCTTTGGCCTCTTGCTCAGTACCATTATTATTGGTAATAAAATGCAAGATCATAGAAAAATAAGCCTTATAAAGATACCTCAGTGATTGAGGGTCGTCACGCTTGATGCCTATAATCAGATTTTCTTCGGAGTACTCTTTTTTCAGACTCATTGAGTGCTCTTGTTTAGTGTAAGATCAGGGTAGTTTAGTAAATGTGGTGTAGCAACAAATGTACACATTATTGACAATTTTGTACTGTCAGTCAATGAATTATTACCACACATGTGAATTTAGTTTCGCGGCCAAAGCCTTTCATAAAATTTCAAATCCACCTTATGACTTATAATAATATATACCCCCAACTCAAACACTTAGTTTCTCATTTGAGAGAACTATGCACCATTTATAAAAAAAAGCTTTCGAAGTAACCCAGAATAAAAAAAATTATTTTGTAGGGTTACCTCCTTTGCTATGGTGTATAAAGTGGCAAATCTAGAAACACTTTAAAAAAATTGAAACACTATGAAAAAAACAATGTCAATCATTACCTATGGCCTTACTTTGGGGTTTTATGCTTATCGCAACAAAATCATTTGTAAGGCCAGCGGTGGTGATTCCATCCAGACAAATAATTAAATTACTTTTCATCAAATCTAACCTTTAATAGAGAATAGCAGGGTGTCAACTCCACCAGGCTTGAAAAAACAACTACACTCAACTCAAACACTAAATTTTACATTCAACCACCAGTTTTGCAAAGCACTATTTATAAATACTAACAAAACTTAATAACACTATGAACGCTCAATATTTAACCTTCCGAAAATTCGGAACCAGGATTGCTATTGCCCTATGTTTTCTTATCATTCTCAACGCCTGTGAAGGTGGAGAAGCTACCAAGCAATCTGGCAACAGTACTGCTTACCTCGGTAAAAAACATAAAAGCAGTGACACCAAAGATATGGCTGACCGAGGTGTACCTACTTCAGCCTTAGAGTCAGAAACAAAGGCAGAAAAGAAAGTAATGGATGCCGCGAATACAGAAGCTGCTCCTCCCGACAACCCTTCTCCTAACACAGATACCACTCATATTGCTCCTGAAAAAGCGCCTGAAATCATAGAGAATCAATTTCTTACGGTTAAGTCAGAGCCTCTTTCTACATTTTCTATCGATGTCGATAATGCCAGTTATACTTTGGCTCGTAAAGCGATTAATCGAGGGCGATTGCCATATGCAAGTGGAGTACGCATTGAGGAATTTGTTAATTACTTTCAATATAAATATCCTCAACCTACTGGAAAACACCCATTTTCGGTAAATACAGAAGTGGCCAAGTGTCCCTGGAACTCCAAAAACCACTTAGTACACATTGGTTTACAAGGCAAACAACTAGACAATCGCAAGCTGAAACCTAGTAACCTGGTGTTCCTCATAGATGTATCTGGCTCTATGGAAGATCCTGACAAACTTCCCTTATTAAAAAAATCTTTTAAAATTTTGGTGCAAAACCTTAGAGAGGAAGATCGCGTAGCCATCGTAGTTTATGCTGGAAACGCTGGACTTGTTTTACCTTCTACCTCAGGTGGTAATAAAAGAAAGATTATGGAAGCATTGGATCGCTTGAATGCAGGAGGCTCTACTGCTGGTGGAGAAGGCATTCATTTAGCTTACAAAATTGCCAAAGAAAACCTGATTAAAGACGGAAACAATCGTATTATATTGGCTACTGATGGCGATTTTAACGTGGGAGAATCTTCGGATGAGGCTATGCAAAGCCTAATTGAAGAAAAGCGAAAAGAAGGTATTTTTATTACAGTATTGGGCTTAGGTATGGGCAATTATCGTGACTCTAAAATGGAAATTATTGCTGATAAAGGGAATGGTAATTACTACTACATTGACAACCTAAATGAAGCCAACAAGGTATTTGGAAAAGACCTGAAAGGTACGTTATTCACGATTGCCAAAGATGTTAAAATTCAGGTAGAGTTTAACCCCATGCTAGTAAAATCTTACAGATTAATTGGTTATGAAAATCGCTTATTAGCCAATCAAGATTTTAGAGATGACACCAAAGACGCAGGAGAAATTGGCGCTGGACATACGGTAACCGCTTTGTATGAAGTGGAGTTATATTCATCTCCAAAATCAGTCGCCATTAATCGCTCTAAAATCCCCAATGATTTCAAAGCTTCTCGTTTTTCTGGTGAGCAAATAATGGCAGTTTGGCTGAGATATAAGAAACCTGCAGGAAATACAGGTATTGAAACAACTCATTTTATTCAGGCCAATAACCAGTCAATTGACAAAACATCTGAAAATTATCGTTTCTCTGCTTCGGTAGCCTCTTTTGCTATGTTGCTCAGAAACTCTCAATATAAAGGAAATGCTACTTTTGAATCAGTAATGAAGTTGGCAAAATCGGCTAAGGGGAGTTATGTAAATGGCTATCGTGCCGAGTTTATTGATTTGATAAATAAAGCCTCTAAGTTAAAAGTACAATAAGATCCACATTATATAGCTAATATCTGACTAATATAAAAACAGGGTGTGATACACCCTGTTTTTTTGATTTAAGGAGCTTGTTTAAATATTTCTTATAAAATCTACCAAACTGTCGTTGCGACTCAGTTCTAGTTTTTTACGCAAACGATAGCGAGCTACTTTAACACTATCAGGTGAGATACCCATAATCGCTGCGATTTCTTTAGAGGCAAAGTTCAACCTTAATAAGGCACAAAGGCGAATTTCACTAGGACTAATGGTAGGATAGTGCTTTTGTAATTTCTCGAAGAAACCTTCGTGTACTTGTTCAAAGGCTATTTTAAAGTCCTTCCAATCACGATCCAGGTTAAAACTATAGTTAATGAGATGAATTAGCTTATTCAATCTTTTGCTTTCTTCTCGAGACATTTCTCCCACTGCTTCCTGTATACTGTCTTTTAGTTCAGTAAGGATGTTATTTTTCTGAATGATGTGTAAAGCGTAGGTAGTAAGCTCTTTATTCTTAAACTTTAAATCTTGCTCTGCATTCTTAAGCTGTTCTTGAATCAGCTTTTCGTTGGTCTCAAATATTTCTTTGTTTTTGCGATTGCGCAATCTCTGACGACTCACAATAAAGAATGCTGCAGAAACCAACAACAACATACCAATTAAAATGGTACGTTGTCTTACTCGATTATCACTAATCTCTTTGTCTTTTTCGGCAATAGATTTTTGCTGTAAAGCCAACTCCTTATCTTTCTTGGCGGTCTCATACTTGGTTTGCATTTCAGCAATCTGCCCACTTTTATCCGTATCAAAAATGCTATCCTTGAGAGCTACATGTTTCTTATAGTATTTTAAAGCATTCTCGTGGTCATTTTTGGCCTCATAGAATTCAGAATAAGTATCATATACTTCTTGCTCAGTATCTTTGGAGCCTAAATCTTTTGCTATCTTCAGGGCTTCCAACAACACTTTTTCAACCTTGTCAAAATTCCTCATCTTGATATGTACTGACCCTATGCTTCGCAATGTAATGGCCATTCCATAAGGATCTTTCTTCAGTTCCCGATCTATTTTTAGTGACTGTTGGTAATACTCCAGCGCTTTTTCATATGATTTCTCAGATTCATAAGTATCCCCGATATTACTCAGTGCAATGGATTCTCTTCTTTTAATGCCAATTTCTTTGTAACCTTCCAATGCTTTGAAGTAAGTTTCTCTTGCCTTTGCAAACTTTTTTTGCTCTGACAACACCACTCCTATATTATTATAAATGCCACTAATCAAACTTGTTTCTTTGAGTTCAGTCGCAAATTTGAGCGCATTGTTATAATACTCGAGGGCTTTATCAAAATCTTTCGTGCGATAAAAACACACTCCAAGATTCTTATAAGTCCTTGTCACCCCTCTTTTATCGTTGATGGCATCAGCAATTTTTACGGATGCTAAGTAATACTTAATAGCATCTTTATAGTCTCCAGTAAAGTAATATGAATTTCCAATCACGTGGTTGCTACGACTAATACCTGCCTTGTAATCTATTTTTCTAGCAATAGTAAGCGCTTGCTCACAATAATCACGTGTTTGTTTGGCATCGATACGCTCAAAAAGTTTGGCAATTTGATTTAACAAATCAACCTGTTTGGTATCAGATTTTCCTTTGCGTTCATTTAATACAAGCTTTAGGCTATCAATATCTTTATTTTGGGCTAACAGATAATTAAAACAACCAGCAAACAGAAAAAATATAATTGAAGTAGTATATTTCATAATTGGTCTAAATGAGGATCTCAAACCCTACAATTTATTAATTACAAAGAATAAAACGGCACAAAACACTTTTTGCCTAAATACTTGAGCATCCTCTTTTCATACATCAAGAATTTATATGGCAAAATATAAAATTTTAACTAAGATAAAATTGTTTTGGAAGAAAAAGCGTAATTGTAAGTGGTAATAAATTTATTATACAAAACTTATTATTAGGGTATTCCTATAAAGGGCCTAAATAATCGTCTGTAAATAAATGATCCTGACAAAGAAATAATAGGTATTGTTGCACTCAGTTAGATGAATACAAGTTAGATAAAATCATTGTTTAACACAATAAAAAAGGCTAAAAATCCAACATTGGATTTCTAGCCTTGAACATTTATAAAAATCATAAGAGTGAAGTCTTATGAACCTATTATTGCTTCATCACTTTCACCATTTTAGACTGGCCATTCACAAATACTTGAATTAAGTATAAGCCACTTTTCAGTCTTGAGATATCAAAGCGCTCTTCAACTTCACCAGTCTCAGAAACACTCTGCTTGCTTATCAAACCAATACCGTTCACATCCATCATCAACATTTTCACTTTGGTACCAATACGAGCTTGTGCTTTTACTACTGTAAAGTCAGTTGCAGGGTTTGGATAAGCCGAAGCTACCACTCCTTTTACTCCTTCTGGGTTGTAAGTAGTATTGAACAAAGATGTTTTTGGAGTAGTATTTAAGCCATTAACCGTAGTACCAGGCACCAAGTTTACAATGTAATCTTCTACCTCACCATAAGTAAATGTAGCCAAACAAGGATCAGAAGGTACCGCGTTATACTGCATAGTTACTCGCATTCTGGTTAAGCCAGTAGATGCATTTGATGGAACCGTAAAGCTCGCAGTCACTGGGTTTGTAGTAGAAGCACTGCTACTTGCAAGTACTCGCTCACCAGCATCTGCAAAATCACCATCACGGTTGTAGTCAATCCAAACGGCAAATCCTTCGTTGTATTGTGTACTAGACCAACCTATGGTTAATGTAGCATTTACACTAGATCCTAAGGCCATATCGGTTTGTTGAGCAGTGAAATCTCCGTATCCACCGTTTGCACCAGAGTTGTTATCAATGCTACCAATTTGTACTCTTTGAATCCACTCATCGTTTACGTTGGTGCTAGTAGATGCACAGTATCCAGTAGGAGCTCCTCCGCCTCCACTTCCAGAACCAGACTGGATGCGAATATTATCTAAGGCGATATCACTTCTCCATCCTTGACTTCCAGAACCAGTAGTTACAGTAAAACGAACAGAAACGTCACTTCCTGCATAAGCACTCAAATCTACATTTTCGGTAAACCAGCTATTGCCTTGATCACCAGATTTGGTAAATATTTGCGTCCAGCTACTTCCACCATTGGTACTTACCTCAGCTACTAAACTATTGATGTTTGTACCATACATGTGGTAATCAAATACTAACTCTGGGTTAGATAAAGCTGAAATATCAAAACACTCACTAGTGATGGTAGCTACTTTGTTTGGATAACCAGTGTTGTTACCAGAAGCTTCTACATAAATATAGGTAGAGCCATCATTTGCCGCAGAAGGTCCTGTTCCAGAAGAACCAGTAGAACCAGTTTGACGAGTAAAGTTCAAATCATCATTAGTTGCCTGAGTCCAGGTACCAAATCCACTTTCAAAACTTTCAGCATATGGGAATACTGCGTTACAGTTTGAGGTTGCAGGGTCAGTGGTAGTAAAGGTGGCCGATGCAGCATAAGCGCTATTACCACTGCTACAATTGCTTCTTACCTGGAATTCATAAGTAGTAGAAGCAGTCAAACCAGTTACATTGGTAGAAGTACCTGATACATTGTTTACGTTTGTCCAGGTAGAAGTACCTTGTACTCGGTAACGAGCATTGTAAGTATTAGCACCAGTAGCCGCATTCCAGTTCAAAGTAGCAGTAGTTTGTGCCACGTTGCTGGCAGATAAGCCTGCAGGTACATTACATACTGGAGCGCTTCCGCCCTCTACACTAATATTATCAATCGCAATATCACTTTGCCATCCATTGCTTGCATCTGCTCCAGTTGTCACCGTAAAACGGAAAGAAACACTGGTACCACTGTAAGCACTTACATCAATAGATTCGCTGAACCAGCTATTGCCTTGATCGCCAGACTTCGTGAATATTTGAGTCCAGGTAGTTCCATTAGTAGTTACTTCTGCTACCAAGTTATTTACTTGAGAACCATACATATGGTAATCAAACTTGAATGTTGGATTAGCAAGGCTACTCAAGTCAAAGCAAGGACTTATCAAAGTAGCAGTTTTGCTTGGGAAATTCGGATTAGAAGCTTCTACGTATACATAGAAAGAACCATCATTGGCACTAGAAGGCCCTGTATTACTTGATCCAGTGCTACCAGATTGACGAGTAAAGTCGGTATCATCGTTAGTAGCTTGTGTCCACTGTCCAAGGTCAGTTTCAAAACTCTCACCATATGGGAAAGTGCTAATACAAGTTACTGGAGGTGGTGGAGGAGGTGCAGTAGAAGAAGTTACCGTAGCACTAAACATACCATTACCGTGGGTACCAATCGCTACTAAGTTATCACTGGTACGTCCTTGAATCATCACTACTGGTACATTTCCAATAGTTCCTGCGCCTTCTTGAGTCCATACGGTAGATGTACCATTCAAAGCTTCAGTAGAATACAATCCTGTACTGGTACCTACTAAGTATACAACGCCACCATTAGAGTCACGGTGAATTTCGGCCCACTGTACTGAAGGTCCATTACCAGAACCATCTGCATTTTGCTCTAAGTTACCACTAATGTCAGTCCAGCTAGAACCAGCATTGGTAGAATAGAATACACTTTTTACCTGATAGTTAGAAAAAACAACAATTACATTGTTTGAATTGCTTGGGTCTACGGCGATACCACTTACATAAGCACCTGATGGGAAAGCTGCATTGGTAATGTTAGCCGCAGTAGCAGTAGATGTGTTAGAGTTGTTCAAACGGAATAATTTACCATCAGAAGTACCATAATAAAGTACGTGTGCAGCATTTGCCTTAGATACATCCAATGCTGTGATTTGGCTACCACCTGCATCAGAACCAGTCAGGTTAGACCAGCCAGTAGTGGTACCACCAAAAGTATATCCACTGTTGATCGCAGCTAAGTTGGTATTTCTCCAAATACGATCACCTGCTGGATAGTACATAATGTTTTGGTTCGCTTTGTCCAGAATGAATGGGTTTACAAACAACTGACCAGTAGCGTTAGAAGGCTGAATACCATCAGCATCTGTAAAACTACCAATGATGGGTCCGGTAAATCTCAAAATATTACCGTTTTGAGTACTGGTATAACGAATGTCTTGGCCAGCAACAATTGCTACATAACAACCATCACCACCTGCTGGCTCCTCGCCCCAGTTTGAAGTACCTGAGAAAGAAGTAGCTGTCCATTTTCCATTATCCTGGAAACCAGCCATCAAACGAGCATCATTGGCAGTTTCTGGGTCAATGGCAATTCCATATGCTTGAGTAGTATAATAACCATTACTCAACAAAGTCCAGTCAACTGGAGTATTACCTCCACCATTTTCCAGGTTATTTTCAGTGCGGCTTACACCACCATCGTGTCCAGTCAACATTCTGGCTGGGTTAGATGGGTAGAATACCAATGAGTGGTTATCTGGGTGATGATTGGTGTAAGTAGAAACGTTATTGGCAGGAGAGTAACCACCAATCCAAGTGTTACCAGCAGTGCTAGAAAAACCATTTGTAGTACGGTAAAGGTTGGTAGAACCAATAAATACTACATTTGGATTGTCAGGCTTAATCTTGATGTATTGGTTGTAAGAACCCTGAGAAAGGTTACCTACACTTCCACCAAAAGCAGGTAAACCATTGGTACGGTTGGTCCAGCTTGATCCTGCATTGCTAGAATAAAATACCTGGTGAGCATTTTTACCAGCACCAGGCGTATTAGCAAATACATAAATGATGTTTTCGTTTGAAGGAGCCACATCAATGTTGATACGCTGATAACCAGATGCAAGTGAAGGTGTGATGTTGGTCCAGCTAGTACCGTTGGTAGATTTGAATACTCCTTCATTACCAGTACTCAAACTTGCCAAAGTAGCGTAAATCACTCCTGTTGCACTGATCTCAAGGTCAGTATAACGAGCATCAGGACCGCTCAATACATTGGTAAAAGATGAGCCACCATTGGTAGAACGATAGATACCATCAAAAGCAGCTACGTATACATCACTATTGGTAGGATCAACTCTTACGCGTAAGCTGTATTGTAAGCCACCAGTAAATACGGTAGGATCAGCCGTAGTGCTAGCCAAACTTACCCAGGTAACACCACCATCGGTAGATTTGAATACTCCATTACCACGGAAAGCAGCTCCACCACCAGAGGCTGAGTTACCAACGATTTCTCCTGTTACATAATACCAAACATTGGTATTGTTAGGATCTTGGTAAACATCAGTCACACTCTTTAACTGAGAAGCACCCGTTGTTTGTGTCCAACTGGCTCCACCATTGGTAGAACGCCACATACCACCCGAAACTCCACCAGCTAAGATGATGTTCTCATTGGTACGGTCAATTGCCAAGGCGCGGGTACGTCCCCCTACGTTGTAAGGGCCACGACGATTCCAGGTAGCTGCCTGAATAACTTGTCCGTTTTTGTTTTTGAGTGATTTTTTGAAGGTTGGATTAGAAAGAACATAAGTAAGTTCTTTGGTGCGAATATCGTCTGGTATTTTACCAGTACTGGGATCTTTGAGGCGATTGAAATCGTAAGCTTCTTTAGCTGCACGTTTTCCCTCTTTTGTGAGTTTAAATTGCTGAGCTTTGGCGTTGGGTGCAAGCATAAATACACATGCCACCAACAAGGCCACCGCCCAGTTAGAAGTAAAATTACTTTTCATGCAAAATGAATTATAAGTGTAATAAATTGGATTAAATGGGTTGAATACCTCCGTCAAAGTATCAAGAAAAGGATTTTCTGACTAGAAATCGAAGTATACAAAAAGGCAACATCGGATTATTTTGAGGGATTATTGGGTAAACATTTTGTTACAAATGAACAAAGCAGCATATTTTCTATAATCTCGTCAACCAGTTGGCAATAAACAACTTAGGTATAATTACTCAGGCAAAAACTCGTAAAAAAACAGGTAAACTCGAGTAGTTTACTATATAATCTTTCTTTATAACAAAAAATAACAAAATTTTGTCGCGGTTAGGTTAGAGTACTCCTAATATTATAATCATGACTTAGTTTTTTAGCCAAACCTTGGTCTATTCAGGCCTAAAATAGTGCTTATTTTGATGCTTAAAAACCATTTGTTTTATAATAATCCATACAAGTTTACAGCTGGGAGTTTCCTGACATCAATCACTCAGTCAGAGCCGAGCGAGAACTATCATAGGGTCTCTGGCCCGTAAGATGTACGGATTTTCTCAAAGGTTTGGTATTAGATATATAAAAGGCAAGACGATTTGTAATGATGACTCCATAAAAAAAGGCTAAAAACCTGGAAAGATTTTTAGCCTTTACTTTTATGAGATAAAAATGATCAATTCTTTATTACTTCATTACTTTAAGTATTTTGGTTTGGGCTCCATTCCATACTTTAATTAAGTATAGCCCACTCTTTAACTTAGAAGTATCAAATCGCTCTACTACCTCACCTGTTTCAGAAGTACGCTGCTTGCTTACCAAGCCAATACCATTTACGTCCATCATCAACATTTTTACTTGGGTACCAATACGCGCTTGTACTTTTACAGTAGTAAAATTAACCGCAGGGTTTGGATACGCCGAAGCTACAATACCTTTTACTCCTTCTGGATTATAAGTAGTATTGAAAGTAGACTGAGTAACTGTTCCAGCTTCATTAGACGAACCTGAAACGTTTGTACCAGCACCCGATACCAAATTCACTGTATAATCTTCTATTTCTCCCCAGTCAAAACCAGCACAAGGATCGGTAGGCACTGCGTTATAAGACATTACTACGCGCATTCTGGTCAATCCGGCAGATGCAGTAGCAGGTACAGTAAAGCTTCCAGAAATGGGACTGGTAGTAGATGGGTTTTCGCTGGCAATTACGCGCTCACCAGGATCGGCAAAATCTCCATCACGGTTGTAGTCAATCCAAACCGCAAAACCTTCATTGTAAGTTCTGCCAGACCAAGCTGCTGTCAAGGTTATGCTTGCACTTGCTCCCAATGCCAAATTGGTTTGTTGAGCAGTGAAATCTCCATATCCGCCATTAGCCCCAGAATTGTTATCAATGCTTCCTAATTGCACTCTTTGAATCCATTCGTCTGAAGTACTGCCACCAGCCGCTGTACAATAGCCAGTAGGAGCTACTCCTCCACCTCCGTTACCAGAGCCGCTTTGAATACGAATATTATCCAATGCAATGTCACTTCTATAACTTGTACCAGTAGTTGCCGTAAATCGGAAAGAAACATTTGTTCCTGCATAAGCACTTACGTCAATTGTTTCAGTGAACCAACTATTTCCCTGATCACCTGATTTGGTGAAAATTTGAGTCCAGCTGCTACCACCATTGGTGCTCACTTCGGCTACCAAATTGTTGATGTTTACGCCATACATATGGTAGTCAAATACAAACTCAGGATTAGATACTCCAGAAAGGTCAAAGCAATCACTGGTTAAAATCGCTACTTTATTTGGGAAACCAACTCCATTGGTAGATGATTCTACATAAATGTAATTGCTACCATCGTTTGCAGAAGAAGGGCCTGTATTTGTAGAACGAGTAGAACCACTTTGGCGAATAAAATCTAAATCATCTGAGGTAGATTGGTTCCACGCCCCAAAGTTTGACTCAAAGCTTTCGCTATAATTTACCCCACTAGTACAAGTAGTAGGTACGCCTGCACTCGTAGAGAAAGTAGTACTTGAAGAGTAGCTACCTGCAACTGTACAGTTGGCTCTTACCTGGAATTCATAAGTAGTATTGGCAGACAGCCCAGAAATGTTTCTGGAAGTACCACTTACTCCATTTACGTTGGTCCAGCTAGAGGTTCCTTGCTGACGGTAACGAACGTCATAATTGCTCGCACCACTTACACTATTCCAGCCTAGAGTAGCCGAAGAAGAGGTTACACTACTGGCACTTAAACCACCTGGTGTGCCACAAGAAGGTGCTGGTGCAGAAGAAGTAACTGTAGCACTATATACTCCATTTCCGTGAGTACCAATGGCTACCAGGTTATCGCTGGTACGACCTTGAATTGCTACTACTGGTACGTTACCAATTGTATTTGGACCTTCTTGTTCCCAAACTGTAGCAGTGCCATTCAAAGTTTCGGTAGAATATAGACCAGTACTGGTTCCAACCAAGTATACAAAGTTTCCATTAGAATCCTGGTGAATTTCTGCCCAACGAACCGAAGGTCCATTCCCAGAACCATCAGGGTTTTGCTCTAAGTTACCACTGATGTCAGTCCAGCTAGAACCAGAATTGGTAGTGTAGAAAACACTCTTGATACCATAGTTAGAGAAAACAACGATCACGTTGGCAGAATTGGTAGGATCAACCGAAATGTTGCTCACATAAGCTCCATTTGGCAAGCCTTTATTGGTGTAAATGTCTACCTTAGAAGGGTTCCCAGAATTGGCCCCATCTAAACGGAATACTCTTCCATCGGTTGTTCCATAATATAATACATTGGCCACATTGGTTTTGGATACATCCAATGCGGTAATTGCTTCACCATAGGCAATTCCATTGATGATGTTCAACTGAGCCGTGGTATACCCCACATTAGAACCACTCAAACTTGTCCAACCAGTGCTGGTTCCATCAAAAGTATAGCCGCTGTTGATGGCACTTAAGTTTGTGTTTCTATAAATGCGACCACTTGCAGGGTAATACATAATATTCTGGTCGTTTTTGTCCAAAATGAATGGGTTCACAAACAACTGCCCTTCTACTCCAGCAGGCTGAATACCATCTGCATCGGATGGATTGTTGATGTTTGCCCCAGTAAATCTTAAAATGTTACCCCCTTGAGTACTGGTGTATCGGATATTTTGCCCTGATACAATGGCTACATAACAACCATCACCACCTGCGCGCTCTTCGCCCCAGGCTGCATTGGCAGTAAAAGAAGTAGCTGTCCACTTACCATTATCCTGCAAACCTACCATCAAACGCGCATCGTTGGCAGTTTCAGGGTCGATCGCAATATGATATGCTTGAGTAGTATAATATCCATTGCTCAATAAAGTCCAGCTTACGCTATTTGCTAAGTTGTTGGTAGTGCGACTCACTCCCCCATCGTGCCCTGTCAACATTCTGGCTGGGTTAGAAGGGTAAAACACCAATGAATGGTTGTCTGGGTGATGGTTTGCATAAGTAGACACATTGTTGGCCGTAGCATAACCACCAATCCAAGAGTTGCCTGCGGTGCTTGTAAAACCATTGGTGGTACGGTAAAGGTTGGTAGAACCAATAAATACCACATTTGGGTTATCAGGTTTGATCTTAATATACTGATTATAAGAACCTTGAGATAAGTTTCCTACAGGGCTTCCATAGGCAGGCAAGTTAGAAGAGCGATCTGTCCAACTTGTACCTGCATTGGAAGTATAAAACACCTGATGGTCGTTTTTTCCAGCATTAGGCGTGTGGGCAAATATGTAGATAATGTTTTCGTTAGAAGGAGCTACATCTAACGTGATACGCTGATAACCAGCAGCTAATGATGGGGTAATATCAGTCCAGTTAGTTCCATTGGTAGATTTAAAAACTCCTTTGTTACTTGTACTTGCACTTCCTAAAGTCGCATAAATCACCCCAGTGGCACTAATCTCAATGTCAGAAAAATTGGCGCTTGGTCCAGCCAATACAGTGGCAAAGTTACTTCCGCCATCGGTAGAACGGTAGATACCATCAAAAGCAGCAACATAAACATCGCTGTTGGTAGGGTCTACTCTTACCCGGTAGCAATACTGTAAACCACTGGTAAATACGTTGGCGTCAAGGTTGCTTAAATTCACCCAGGTAATTCCACCATCAGTAGACTTATATACACCAGTACCACGATAAGGAGCTTGTCCACCTGCTCCTGAGGCAGAATTACCTCTTCTTTCTCCTGATACATAGTACCAAACATCGGTGTTGTTTGGATCTTGGTATACATCGGTCACACTTTTTGACTGAGATGCTCCAGTAGTCTGAGTCCAGCTGGCTCCACCATCGGTAGAACGCCACATACCACCAGAAACTCCCCCCGCAAGAATGATGTTTTCATTGGTACGGTCAATAGCCAAGGCACGGGTACGTCCCCCTACATTGTAAGGGCCACGACGATTCCAGGTAGCAGCCTCGATTACTTGTCCGTTTTTACCTTTTAGTTGTTTTTCAAATGAGGGAGTAGACAGAACGTAAGTCAGTTCTTTGGTGCGAATGCCTTCTGGTATCTTACCAGTGTGGGGGTCTCTCAATTGTAGAAGTCTCAACCTTTGTTTGGCTTCTTGACTTCCTTCTTTTTTAACCTTTTGTAATTGTTGTAACTGCGCATTGGCGTTTGGCACAAGCATAAGAATACCTGCAACCAACCAGGCCAGCGCCAAGTTAGATGTAAGATTGCGTATCATGCAATAAACGTTTTAGTGTAATACAATTAATCAGTTGGGAATAAATCCTGGCCTAAATCTATGGGAAAAAAGGTTTATCAAACCAGCAAACATTGGTTACAAAAGGTTAACATCTGATTATTTCGAGGAAATTTTGAGTAAACAATTGAGGCCAAATGAGAATATGTTCATTTCTACATAACATTCAGTTAAACATTTGGTAATGAATCGATTATTTAAAATAAAATCTGCACACAATGTTCAAAAACAGAGGTAAACTTTTCACACAAACCAATTAATCTATCTCGATGTGCAGGAAAAACAAAATTTAATATCTCAAACTGATTTTTGAACCCAACTTCGAGGCATTTTCCAAAAACCAGCACCAAACTTTTCCTCATATCCTCAAAAAAAATCCTCCCTGCCTACTCCTTTTTATTGGTTCTACTGTCTCCTCTGTAAGTAAGTATTGTGGGAAATATGAACTTAATTAAAAACAGACTCCCTCTTAAAAACTCAAAAACTTTAGATACTATGAGAACAAGCACTCAATACCAACGCATCTTAAGATGGGCTTTGCTCTTCTTAATGGCACTACCGCTTAGCTTTTATACCCAGGCTCAAAAGAAGCCAGGAAAAACACTGTCTCCTTATTTTTTGGTCAAAAGCAAAAATTCCAAGGTCGACCAAATGCCTTTGAAGGAAACCTCAGTAGATGTAAATATTGCAGGGGTAATGGCAGATGTAACAGTGACTCAGGTCTATAAAAATGAAGGCAAAAACACCTTGGAAGCTATTTATGTATTCCCAGGTTCTACTCAGGCAGCAGTATATGCGATGACCATGACCATTGGTGAGCGCAAGTTGATTGCCAAAATTGAGGAAAAAAACAAGGCCCGTCAACAATACGAAACTGCCAAAAAACAAGGAAAAACGGCTTCTTTATTGGAGCAACATCGCCCTAATGTGTTCCAAATGAATGTGGCCAACATTTTACCCAAAGATGTAATCAAAGTGGAGCTACACTACACCGAATTGTTAGTACCTACCGATGGGGTATATGAATTTTCTTATCCTACAGTAGTAGGTCCTCGCTATTCAGATACTCCAGCGGCCAAAGCAACTGCCAACGAAAAATGGGTAAAAAATCCTTACCTGAATGAAGGCAACAAACCCAACTATACTTTTGACATCAACACCGTGATTAATGCTGGAATGCCTATTCAGCAAATGGCCTGTACTTCGCACAAGGTGAATGTAAAATATGCCAACAAAAGCACTGGAAGAATCGCTCTGAAAAAATCAGAAAAATATGGTGGCAATAGAGATTACATCATTCGTTATCGTTTGGCGGGTAGTAAAATCCAGTCGGGTTTATTATTGTATGAAGGTGAAAACGAAGCCGCTACTGGTGATAATAGTGACGAAGCATCTGAGAAATTTTTCTTGATGATGATGCAGCCTCCCAAAGCCCCCAAAAATACGCAGATTCCTCCTCGTGAATATGTATTCATTGTAGATGTATCGGGTTCTATGCACGGCTTTCCTTTGAGTGTGTC
Source organism: marine bacterium AO1-C (assembly GCA_001890965.1). Classification (GTDB taxonomy): domain Bacteria; phylum Bacteroidota; class Bacteroidia; order Cytophagales; family Microscillaceae; genus Microscilla. Next base: position 713,994 of record MLAY01000001.1, read on the forward strand.
TAAGCGATTGTTGAAAAACCTGATTGGCAAGCTTCGTCCTACTGACAAATTCAATGTAATGTTGTTTGAAAGTAGCAATCAAATGATGTCACCTGAATCTATGGACGCCACTCCTGCCAATATTGCCAAAGCCATCAACGTAATTGACCGCCAAAGAGGTGGTGGAGGTACTCGTTTATTGCCTGCTTTACAAAAAGCCCTGGCTTTTAAAGAAACCAAAGATTATTCCCGCTCTTTTGTAGTAGTAACCGATGGATATATCACAGTAGAGAAAGAGGCTTATGAACTGATTCGCAATAACTTAAATAAGGCAAACCTGTTTGCTTTTGGTATAGGGTCATCGGTAAATAGATTTTTGATTGAAGGTATGGCACGTGCCGGAATGGGCGAACCATTTATTGTAACTCACGGTACCGAAGCTGATGTAAAAGCTGAAAAGTTTCGTCAGTATATCCAAAACCCAGTATTGACCAACATTCAAGTAAAGTACAATGGTTTTGAAGTATACGATGTGGCCAATACCAGCATTCCTGATGTATTTTCGGAGCGCCCCATTATTGTGTATGGTAAATATCGCGGAGCACCTAAAGGAAAAATTACCATCACGGGACTATCAGGTAATAAGAAATACACTAAAACAATTAAGGTAAGCAACGCTACTCAAGATAATAATCAGGCCATTCGCTACTTGTGGGCCAGAGAGCGCATCAAGCTGGAAGATGACTATCGTCGTTATTATGGCGCTGAGCGTCAGAAGCATATCAAAGAAATTACCCGCCTGGGATTGAAATACAATTTGTTGACTCAGTATACTTCTTTTATTGCAATTTCACCTGAGGTGAGAAACAAAGAAGGAAAAATAGTCACTGTAAATCAACCATTGCCTTTGCCAAAAGGAGTTTCTAAAAATGCTATTGGCAATACAAGTTCGGTTAATTATAGTAGAACAATGAGCATTGCCCCTAGCAGTGGCAAAAGATATAAGCGTAGAAGACCTTACCGCAAAACTTATGCTCCTCGCAAAAAAGCCAAAGAACTAAGCATTTCTACCCGTGGGTCGGGAGGTGTTAGTAAAGCGGATATGGATGAGGTAGAAGAAGTGAAGGATGAGTTGAAAAAAATGCAGGAAAAAAGTGTAAGACTCTACCCACGACAAAAGAAACACATGATTCGCCACGTAGTACAAGCCGGTGAGTCTTTGGAGAGCATTGCTAAATTTTACCGAATTACGGCTAACAGCATCAAAAGCAACAATTTGCTTAAAAACGGCCAGGTAACAGCAGGGCAAAAGCTTACCCTCGAAGTTAATAAGGTAATCTTTAAAGTAAGAGCAGGTGACACACTTCACAAAGTTGCCCAATACTTTAAAGTAACTGTGCGCCAACTAAAAGCCTGGAACGGCTTAAGAAGAAACAACTTAATTATTGGTCAAAAATTGACTATCTACTAGTGAATTACATTTTTATTCATATACCTATTTAATTTATTCATCTGTTGAAAACCAGTCCTTTGTTGAGGGGCTGGTTTTTTGTTTGAGGCCTTACTCGTTGGTTAAGAAAACTGTTTTTTATTCGAGCAAGTCTAGTTAAAGTTACCCTATGAGCGATTTGTCCAAGATTTTGGATTATATGACCAACTCATTTCATTCATTTCCTCTTTACTTTGTGGCATCACAAAAAACAAACAATATGATAACATTAAGCAAAGATCAACTAGGTAAAATTAAAGCTGGAAGTAAATTCGGCGTAATTAGTAGCACTATACTTCTTAGACAGGCTAAAGACAAAGATGCAGATCAAATAATTGTTACGAAGAAGAAGTAAAGGCAGAGTACCTTTATATCCAAGGCAATTATTCTTTATCATCAATTTTTAAAAAAATTATATTTATGAATAAGAAAAAAACACTTAACACTACCAATTTTACTCCTCTAAGTAAATTAGATTTAGACATTGTCAAAGGAGGTAGACAACCATTTTTTGATATTATTTATCCTAATTTTGTATCTGATAAGAAATAAAAGTTTTGATTGATAATCACTTCTATCAAAATTAAACCCTTGGAGATTAACATTACCAAGGGTTCTTTATATATGTGCTTCATCTTTATAACTCTTGTCTATAACAATTCTTTTTCTTTTTGATTTTATACCTGAGAAGTTATTTTTAAGGAACTCTCTAATATCCAAAAAATCAGAAATAGCGAAAATATCTGCTCTCTAGATATAGGAAAACCTAGTCCTATCAATAATAAAATACTAGCGTGGTGATTTCTTGTGAAAATTTCCTTATATTACTTGTGACTAATTTTTAGTCAGCTCTAGCTATCCTTTTTTAAGATTTGTAGCAATTAAGAGGTTTATATTTACACCTCTTAATTGCTACCCAAATTCTCTTAACCCAAATGAAGTCCTTACCAATATGCCGATTCTATTCTAGGTTTCTATTCCTTATTTTTTTCTTCTTATTTTTTAGTTTAGATACCAAAAGTCAAAACGCACAAACTGATAGTTTAAAAAAATTATTGGCTGCCAGCAAGGCAGATACTCAACGAGTAAAAATACTCAATCGACTTTGCCGTGGCTACTGGCGTCACTCTCCTGACACTTCCCGAATTATTTCTCAACAAGCTCTCGAACTTGCCCAAAAACTCGATTTCACGCTTGGTATTGCCAACGCCAACAATGCCATTGCTATTTCTTATTATTTTCAGGGTAATTATGTGCAAGCTGTCGAATATTACAAAAAGGCATTGGCCAGTCACCAGAAAATAGACAATAAAAGAGGGGTATCTCGAGCATATAATAACTTAGGAGTTTTGTATTCCAAAAAAGGCGACTATGCTCATTCTCTGGAATACTATCATAAAGCCTTGGTCATTCAAGAAGAGCTTAATGACGAACGACTGATGGCCAAATCATACAACAATATTGGCAACATTTATCTGGATATTAACGAATATCCCAAAGCGCTCGAGTTTCATCAAAAAGCACTGGCTATTAAACGAAAACTAAAGGCGAGCCCATCAAGCATGATGTACACTTATACAAACTTAGGAAATGTTTACAAAAGTATGGAATCGTATAAAGAAGCCCTCGCCTCTTACCGAAGTGCATTGAAGATTTGCTTAACCGAAAACCTACTTAAGGATGCTGCTTTGTCTTATACTTTGATGGGGTTTGTGATGAATTTTCAAAATAAGCTGGATTCGGCTATTTATTACCAGAAAAAGTCATTGGAGATTGCGCGTAGAGACAGCCTAAAAAACATAGAATTAGAGGTTTTGTACCGCCTATCTTTTGTCTATAGTCGAAAAAAAGAATTGAAGAAAGCCATTGATTTTGGTAAACAAGCTGTAACACTAGGGCTACAAAACAAAGAATACCCCTTTGTAAAGGATGCTGCTAAAGTAGTAGCTGACAGCTATACACAATTGAAAAATTATGGACAAGCCTTAAAATATCAAACCATTTATCTGCAAAGCAAAGATTCGTTGTTTAACGACAATAAAACCAAAGAGCTCACTCGTCTTGAAGCAAGGTATGAATTCAAAAAAGAAATGGATTCTATCCAATATACTCAACAGAAACAACAAGTAATCCATGAGGCTGAAATCGCAACTCATAAAGCAAATCAAAGAGCCTCTTATATTGGATTTGGGCTAACCTTTTTGCTGATATTAGTATTACTTTTTTCATATCAGCAAAAACAAAAAAGCAACCATAAACTTAATAAAGCTAATGAAAGTTTGGTGTTATCTAATCAGGAACTTCACGCAGTTAATGAATCTATACAAATAGCCCATCTGCAAATTGCAAAAAAGAACAGCGACCTAATGAGTAGCATCAATTATGCAAAAAGAATTCAAACAGCAATGCTACCTCTCAATGAACGAATGTATAAAGGCTTACCGAATCATTTTACTCTTTTTCGTCCTCGTGATGTGGTATCAGGAGATTTTTATTGGTTTGAGGAGATAGATGATAAAAAGTTTATAGTAGTAGCCGATTGTACTGGACATGGAGTACCAGGTGCTTTTATGACTATGCTGGGTTCTCAGGCTCTTACTAACATTATTATACAAAATAAAATCTATAATCCAGCAGAGGTATTAAATCACTTAGATCAAATTGCTCAAAAGCTTCTAAAAAGTAAAAATACTTCGGTAAGGGATGGTATGGATATTACAATATGTGTGATAGATAAAGGAAATAGAACCCTAGAGTTTGCAGGAGCAAAAAACCCTTTGCTTTTTATTCAAAATGGAGAATATAAAGAAATCAAAGGTGATATTTATAGCATTAATGGTCATAGAAAAGATGGAAAGCTTATCTCATTTACCTCTCATACTCTTGATATCAATGCCTCCACCACTATTTATATGTATTCTGACGGTTATCAGGATCAATTCGGAGGGAAAAGTAAGCGTAAATTCATGAAGAAGCGTTTCCGCACAATGCTTTATGAAAACTCTAACAGACCAATAGAGGAGCAAAAACGAATTTTAGAAACAACCCTGGATAATTGGATGGACGGCCATGAGCAGATTGATGATATACTGGTAATGGGAATGAAAGTTTGAAGTATTAAATGTTAAATACCAATGAAAAAAATAGCTTAATGAAACGCTAATCCTGTTTCTAATTTAGCAGAGCCTCATTTTCACTCCACTCACTCCCCCACCTCCAACTTAAATCAAACCTGAATTCGGTTAGTATTGCTTTTTTCCCTAATTTTAAAATCGCTATAGTAATATTTAGGAAACTACAGCGTCTAATTAAATCATAACCATAAACCAATAACTATGAGGTTATTACTTTGTATTACATTATTAAGTGTGAGCTTGGTAAACCAAGCCTTTGCGCAGATCAATGCGCGTTTGTTCCGTTATCCGGATGTATCTGACAAACACATATGTTTTGTGTATGCTGGGGATATTTGGGTTGTAAGCAAAAACGGGGGCACCGCCCAAAAACTAAGTTCTCCTAGTGGAGAGGAATCTTTTCCACGTTTTTCGCCCGATGGCAACACCATTGCTTTTAGTGGCAACTACAGTGGAAACAACGATGTGTACACCATTCCTACCAATGGAGGCGTACCTAACCGCGTTACTTACCACGGTTTTGGAGACCGAGTGATTGATTGGAATCCTGATGGCAAAAAAATCCTTTTTGCATCTTCACGCCAAAGTGGTCGTCAGCGATACAGTCAGTTTTATTTGATTCCCCGAGATGGTGGTTTTGCCCAAAAACTCCCTTTGAAACAAGCTGAGTTTGGTACTTTCTCGCCTGATGGTAAAAAAATCGCCTTTACCGATCGTAGCCGTTTGTTCAGAACCTGGAAACGTTACCGTGGAGGAATGGCTGCTGATATCTATATTTTTGATCAAGCCACTTCTACTTCTCAAAACATCACCAATAATGCTTCCAACGATGAAGTACCTATGTGGAAGGGTAACAAAATCTATTATTTGTCGGATCGTGGAGCCAGCAAACGTTTCAATATCTGGGTATACGATTTGGCCAGCAAGAAGCACAGCCAACTAACCAAATTTAAGGATTATGATGTGCATTTTCCTTCTATGGGTAAAAACGAACTGGTATTCGAAGCTGGTGGTAGACTATACTTGATGGGCTTTTCGGACAGCCAGCCTAAAGAGGTAAAAGTAAACATTACGACTGACCAACGCTCTTTGATCAAAAAACAAGTAAAAGTAGGTCGTTGGTTACAAGCCGCTGATATTTCTCCTGACGGCAAAAGAGTAGTAGTTCAAGCTCGTGGAGAGTTGTTTTCGGTACCTGCCAAGGAAGGTTTCATCAAGAATTTAACTTCTAGTAGTGGCGTGGCTGAACGTTCACCTGCCTGGTCGCCAAATGGACAATACATTGCTTACTGGAGCGATCGTTCGGGAGAATATGAACTTACTTTAAAAGATTTGACTACCCAGAAAGAAAAGAAAGTAACTTCTCTTGGAAAGGGCTACCGCTATGGTATTTATTGGTCGCCAGACAGCAAAAAAATTGCTTTCATTAACCAAGCCATGCTCATCAAAATTGTAGATGTTGCCAGCGGAAAAGTTACGCAGGTAGATCAAGGTAGTGGTATGTTGCACGGAGCACTACAAGGCTTCAAAATCAGTTGGTCGGCAGATAGTCGTTGGATTGCCTACACCAGTGCCAATGATAATAATACCAGTGCTATCATCCTGTATGATTATCAAAACAAAAAGAAGCAGCAGATTACCAGTGACTTTTATAGTCATTCTGACCCAACTTTTGATCCACAAGGAAAATATTTATACGTAACTACCCAACGTAGTTTCTCGCCTTTGTACAGTAATTATCAAAATACCTTTGTATACGCCAACGCTACTCAAATAGCGGCCATTACTTTACGCAAAGATGTGCCTTCTCCCCTAACTCCTAAAAACGATGAAGTAAAAATCACCAAAGCAGGTGGGGATAAAAAAGGAAAAGGAGATCAAAAATCTAAGGGTAAGTCTAAAGGTGGTTCTAAATCACTACAAATAGATCTAGATGGCATTGAGTCAAGATTGATTTTATTGCCGATTCGTCCTGGTAACTACGGCAACCTGGTTGCGGTAAAAGGCAAGCTTATTTATCAGCAATTCCCTAACACTGGATCTGGTGGGCGACAGTTTCCTGTGAAGTATTTTGATTTGAAATCTCGCAAGAGCAAAACCATTATCAAAAGTGCTAACTTCTTTGCAGTATCGGCCAATGGTAAAAAAATGCTGGTAGGACAAAGAAATAATGCGGCGGTGATCAATGTTGCGCGTGGGCAAAAGATCAAAAAACGCCTACGTACCAGCGAAATGGAAGCAATGGTGGATCCTAAAGCAGAGTGGAAACAAATTTTCAATGATGCCTGGCGTTTATCACGTGACTATTTTTATGACAAGCGCATGCACGGTGTTAATTGGGACAAAGTAAAAACTCAGTACACCAAACTGTTGAATGATGCCGTAACACGCTGGGATGTAAACTTTGTGATTGGAGAAATGATTGGGGAACTTAACGCATCTCACACTTACCGAGGTGGTGGAGACCAGGAATTTGCCCAAAGAAAAAATGTAGGTTACTTAGGTATAGATTGGGAAGTATCCAATGGTTATTATCGCATCAAAAAAATTATCAAAGGTGCTCCTTGGGATGCAGCCGCTCGTTCTCCTTTGGCAATGCCTGGGGTAAAGGTAAAAGCTGGTGATTATATTTTAGCAGTTAATGGCATTCCTTTAGACGTTAAAAAAGAACCTTATGCTGCTTTCCAGGGATTGGCTGGTAATACAGTAGAGCTTTTAATTAACGATAAGCCTGGCACTCAAGGTGCTAAAAACGTGGTTGTGAAAACAATGCGTGGGGAGACTCGTTTACGTCACCTGGCCTGGATTGAGCAAAATCGCCAAATGGTAGCTAAAGCTACTAACAATGAGGTAGGTTATGTGTATGTAAGAAGTACGGGTATTGACGGACAAAACGAATTGGTTCGCCAATTTATGGGACAATGGCACAAGAAAGGGCTTATTATTGACGAAAGATTCAATAGTGGTGGTCAAATTCCAGATCGTTTTATTGAATTGCTGAATCGCAAGCCTTTAGCATTCTGGGCCATTAGAGACGGAAGAGATAAGAGCTTCCAGTGGCCTCCAGTAGCACATTTTGGTCCAAAAGCCATGTTGATTAATGGATGGAGTGGTTCTGGTGGAGACGCTTTCCCAGATTACTTCCGCAAGTCTAAGCTTGGACCATTGATCGGTGGTCGTACCTGGGGAGGTTTGATTGGTATCAGCGGTGCCCCTCAATTAATTGATGGTGGTGTGGTTACCGTTCCTTCTTTTAGAATGTATCATCCTGATGGTAAATGGTTTGAAGAAGGCTATGGTGTAGCCCCTGATATAGAAGTGAAAGAGAATCCAGGTGAATTGGCCAAGGGTAAAGATGGTCAGTTGCAAAGAGCCATTGATTATATCAAAAAGGAGCTTAAAACTTATAATGGCAGACCTAAGCCAGCTGCTTCTGAGTCAAGAAATAAATAATACGATAAGTATTTAGTTAAGATGCCCCACCCGATCATTGATTGGGTGGGGTATTTTTGTTTTGAGGCTTGTTATACCAATCTACTGTGATAATTCGTATCACAGCTGGAAGTTCCCTGATATTGCTCACTCGGCTAGAGCCGAGCGAGTGGGTATTCGCTGCTTGCCTCTGGCCCGTTTTTGCGGAAAATAGGTGTACGGATTTCCTCAAAGGTTTGACATTATACTTTTGTCACTCTGATGGAAAACACACATAAATCACTGATGATAGTATGATGTAGGTAATTGCTTATCAACTACTTAAAATAAACTAAGCTTTCCTTTTGTCCTTCTGAGTCCTAATATTTTATCGCCAAAATACATCAATGGAGACAACATGTAACGTTCCTTGTCCTCCTGAACTCAGTGAGGATGTAGTAAGGGTTCACGAAACTTGATGATTTCTTACTTCATCCTTATTTCATTTGGAAAGGCAAAAGGAAGAATTACTTGCAAGCCCAGTACATCCTACTGCTCAAACTGATCCTTCCTATCGTATTAATGACAACAATAGGAGTTTGTGGTTTGTATATTTAAAAAGCATAATAATACAAACCCATCCAGGAAGTTAAAATACATACAGATTCTTCATTTCATTCAGAATGACACGGCTTTTTGAGTTGTCATTCCAGGTTTACGTGTTTGGAACCAAATATAGGTCGCCAGGGTAACAAACCCATATTATTGTTTATCAGCAGGTTGTCATCTCCGTTGATGTGTTTTGGGTACAAAAAAATCACTTCTCAGAATGAAGTGGCTTTTTTAGCCTCGAGTTTTCAATGTTGTTTGTCCTAAGACTAACCTCGTAACTCCTTCGCCACCTTCAAATCCAATTGTAATTGCTCAAAAACGTAGTACATTCCCTGAGCATCAGAGTTACTTTCAGCTTCTAGTTCAATCGCTTTTTTATCAAGCAGTTTGCCAGCATCTTGAGTAGCCTGTTTTTCGTTGGCCAGCACCAAATCATGGGCAGCAGTATCTCGATAAATGCGCTCTGTCACTCGCTCAAAAATTGGTTTTAAAAACTGATTTTCGGTGTTGATAATATCTATACAACAATTTTCGGCATTGACTCCAATACGACGTAGTCGGGGAATAAGCCAAAACAAAAACGAGTAACAAAAAGGCACCACCATTACCCAGGTAAAAAACCAATCGGGTGGGTATTGCTGCTGGACTTCATCAAATAAAATATACACCAAAACAAAAGGCCCAATGATCGACATCACCCAATTGAAAGCATTGATGTACATAATGGTATTGTTCATGTCTTTGTCATTGTCGTTCATTCTTCGGTACGGGATGAGGCGCTCCCAAATGGGTAATACTTCTACTTTAGGGCCAGGATTCATAGATTCCAAGTCGGCAAACGTATATACAATCACTCCTTCATCGGTTACTTCAGCATCTCCATGGTAGTTGGCCAATAGTTGGGCGGCTTCTTCCTGGGCTTTGCGCACACTCCACCCCGTAAGCTTTATAACTTCAGCTACTACAATTTTCCCTTGATTTTGGCTAATATAACCCAAGAGCACCTTCTCCAACGCCAAATCGTCTACCATATCGCGGGTTTGTCCAAATACATAAGAAAATATTTGGTGTATGTATCCATCATCAGACAGTATAGCTCCATCTTTCCCTTTGCCCAACATCCTAAACACATCGCGTAGAGCCTTCCACAATCCAGCCAGTACTTCTTCGAACACGGTACTACTTCGGGTAAGCAACGACACCCCAACTGCCAATACCAATACATAAAACAGCAAATAGGTAAACAACATCAATACAATCCAAGCCTTAAAAAAGAAAGTAAAACCTTTCCATAATAAATGTAGAATTCGCCTAAGCAAAGGCTCAGAAGCCGCTTCGCTAAAATCAAAAATATAGACAAGTTCTTGTTGAGCATTGGGCTCTAGTCGGGCTGGAAAGTCGTTAAGCAAACTACGTGTTGCCAGTTCTACCCAGTCTTTGGAAAGCCCGGTAGCCACCATCATTTCGGTTTGAGTAGCTCCTTGTGATTTGGTTTTCAAAAAATCGACTAATAATCTCTTAAAGGCTTTCTCGTCATAAGTTTTTTTATCTATAGTATTGTCCATAGTTTTTGATCGTCTACTTTTAGTTAAGTTCTGCTCTGCTTTTTAACCTTAATTGATCGACTACATTTAGCGCTTCTTGCAAATGAGTAAATGAGAAATACTTGCCATGTTCATCTGCATTTGCTTCTGCTTCTAGCTCAATAGATTTGGCCTGAATAACTTCATTCACTGCTGTTTTAGTCAATTTGTGATTGGCTGTTTTTATTTCCTCGTAGACTTGTTTAAACCCTTGGACAGGATAAAGTTTTTCGTTCAAATGATTGAAGACAAAACCAAGAAAGCGATGACCATAATTGATATGATGAAGTCGTTCATTAGCCCTATTTACCCCAAAACGACGCATACGGGGAATGAGCCAGAAAAGAAAAGAATAGAAAAACGGTATAATGGTTAATACAACAAAAAAACCTAGTTTAAAACGAATACCACTGGCGGCATCTTCGCCCGCAACAGTATCTACCATCAAAAGGATGATAAACATCAACATCAAAGGTGAAATAAACGACATGACCCAATTGAATTTATTGGCACTTCTTATTACCTCATCATCTTCTTCGTTATTATCGCTCATGCGCACTAAAGGCACTAAGTTTTGCCAAATAGGCATTACATCATTGGGGTTGACTGGTTTACTTATTGATTTAATTTCTTCTAGTGTTTCTTCTGATTTCGGTTCTACTGCTGTTTTTTTGTCTTCGTTTTCATCTTGTATTGACACAAAAGTTTTAATCAGAAATCGTGAAACAACTGTTTTTCCCCACCAGGTAGACGTTCTTTGTTGTATCTCTTCAAACGACATATCCTCAATTGATTTTGTCTCGACTCTGTGCTGGTTTTCTTCTAAAAACTTCAAAACCCTGTCATCGTTTTCCAAATCATCAAATTGATATACAATTACCCCTTCATCCGTCACAAATACGTCTCCGTTGTAGTTAGCCATCAATTGAGCGGCTTCTTCCTGAGCCTTGCGCACTCCCCAACCAGTGAGTTTTACAATTTCAGCCACTACAATTTTGCCTTGGTTTTGGCTTATAAAACGCAGCAAATGCTTCTCAATTAGCAAATCATCTACCTTGGTCTTAGTTTCTCCAAAGAGATATGAAAACATTTTATGTAAGAAACTTTCCTTAGACGATAACCCATGAACCCCAGCCAACAATAAATTAATATCAATAAGAACAGCTAAAGAAGCTGTCAAGCCATTCTCTGCTGCCCCTGGCAAATCAATACCATCCCCTCCATTAAATATAGCCAGGAGGTTTATTACAATCAGAAAAATCAAGAGTATAATAACATTCAATAAAATGTAGCTCATATACATCAACAATGTCCAGATTTTGAAAAAGAGCATAAACCCTTTCCAAATGCCATTGGCTATGGTATTGATAAACTTTCTAAGAGAAAATGCTTGGGCTTGCTGAGGAGTAAAATCAAATTCATAAACAAGTTGGTGTTGTTCATCTGCCTCGAGATGTGCTGGATAATCATTCAATAAAGCTCGCACTGCCAGCTCTACCCAATCTTTGGAGAGTCCGGTGACTACCATCATTTCATTTTGAGTAGCGCCTTGGGGCTTCGTTTTCAGAAAATCTACCAATATCTTTTTAAAAGCCACTTCATCATAAGCTTTTTTATCAATCGTATTATCCATAATTTTTGATTGCGAAAACAAGTGTTAGTAGGAATTGTGATCTTCTAAAATCAAAAAATATTAGTCAAAAACCACCCTGATTTAAAAAAAATTAGCAAATTATACGTCGAGAATTTTCAATAATAAACTTACAATTCAATGAAACACTTCTTTTACCTAAGCATTTTCATTTTGGGTTTTACCCTGGTGGGATGTAATCAAAAAAAACTGGCGCAACAAATAGACGTGGCAAATAAGGCCGAAAAGGAGGCCAGAGCGCAGCAAGCACAGGCCATTGCCTCACAAAAGCTAGCACAACGACAAGAACAAATAGCCTTGACAGCGCTTAAAGAGGCCGAAAAAGCACGTCGTGCAGCTCTTGAAGCTCGAGCAATGGCCGAAAAACAAACTCAGCTTTGCAAAGAAGAAAATGCCAAGCTCCAAAAGAAACTAGAGACCCTTCAAAAGAAAAAATAGCCCCTAACCCTACCCTCAAACAAAATAGACTCATTTATGAAATACACCTTATACCTATTGATGGTTGGCGGCTTGCTTACTTTTGGAAGTTGTAACCAAAAGAAAATGGCTACTCAGTTAGACCGAGCCAAGATTGCGCAGCAGGAAGCTGAAAAACAACGCCAAATGGCAGAACAAGCTCGAGTAAAAGCCTTGCAAAGTCAAAAAAGAGCCAATGAAGCCGTAGCAATTGCTCAACAAGAAAAACGTATGGCAGATATGGCGCGTCAGCGTGCCTTATTGGCTCAAAAGAAATGTGAGGAAGAAAACGTTCGAATTCAGAAAAAAATCCAGGAACTGGAAAAAAAGAAAAATAAATAACCAATGGTGCGCTCTTGGCCAATCACCAGAGGCCAGGAACGCATTACCAATACCCAAACATTACACATTAAGAATCAACAACCAAAAGTAATCCGATATGGGAGTACAAGAAGTAAAAATTGCCTCAAACCAAAAGGAATTGAATACCTTTACCCGTTGCTTATTAAAAGACATTCAGGCATTGGAAAAAATGCTGGAAGATGATTGGTTTGAAAAAAGCCCGATCCGAATTGGGGCCGAACAAGAGGTTTGTTTGGTAGATGAACACGGCAAGCCAGCTCCCATGTCTATGGAAATATTAGAAGCGCTCAACCACCCCAGCTTTACTACTGAGCTTTCCCGATTCAACATCGAAGCCAACTTAAGCCCAGTAACTTTTACAGGCAATTGTTTTACTCAGATCCAACAAGAACTGGATGGCTTGATGGATAAAATCATCCAAACGGCTCACGACCTCGATACACGGGTTATTTTAACTGGTATTTTGCCCACCATTCGCAAATTTGATTTAGAACTGGAAAACCTCACCCCTATTGATCGCTACTATGCTTTACTGCAAGCCATTGAACGATTGCGTGGTAAGGTATATGAGCTAAAAATTGAAGGACTGGATGAACTCAATCTAAAGCATGATTCAGCGCTCATTGAAGCTTGTAATACCAGTTTTCAGGTGCACCTACAAGTAACTCCCGATGAATTTGTAGACAAATACAATATTGCACAAGCCATTTCGGCTCCAGTATTGGCCGTAAGCAGCAACTCCCCGATGCTGTTTGGCAAACGATTGTGGAACGAAACCCGCATTGCACTTTTTCAACAATCGGTAGACACACGTATTACCAACGAACATTTGCGTTATACCAGTCCTCGGGTAACTTTTGGCAATGGTTGGGTACGCAACTCTATTCTGGATTTGTACAAAGAAGACATTGTTCGTTTTAAGGTATTACTCACTACCAATATAGAAGAAGATGTACTGGAAGCTGTCAATAACAAAAAAACCCCTAGTCTTCGCGCATTAAGCATTCACAACTCCACGGTGTATCGTTGGAACCGCCCTTGTTACGGCATCAGCCCCAATGGACAACCTCACCTACGCATCGAGAATCGTATATTACCTTCAGGCCCAACCACCTTAGATGAAGTAGCCAATGCCGCTTTCTGGGTAGGATTGATTAATGGTTTTCCAGAAGCTTACCCAGATGTAACAAAAGTGCTAGAGTTTGATGATGTAAAAACCAATTTTATAAAAACTGCCCGTAATGGTCTGGGAAGCAAACATCATTGGGTACACGGCAAAACAGTTAACGATATAGAGCTGATTCAAAAGGAATTGTTGCCCATTGCCAAAATTGGTTTACAAAAGGCCAAGGTAGATGAGCACGACATAGACAAATACCTTGAGATCATTGAAGAACGTACCGAAACGGGGATGAATGGCTCTCGTTGGATGCTTAAATCTTATTCTAAACTCTTGAAAGAATCGACCAAAGAAGAGGCTACTACCGCGATTGTGGCAGGAATGGCCTTTAATCAAAAGACAAAAAAGCCAGTACATGAATGGAAATTGGCTAGTATACAAGATATTGCTGACTGGCACCCAACCTCGCTTTTGGTGGAGGAATTTATGACTACTGACATATTTACGGTAAGCAAAGACGAAATTCCAGAGTTTAGCGCCGATATGATGGACTGGCGTCGTATTCGGTATTTGCCTATCGAAAACGAACAGGGAGAATTGATCGGACTCATTACCTCAAGGCAATTGCTACGGTATTTTTCTACCATGTACAAAAACGAAAAGATGGAATACAAGACCATCAAAGAGTTGATGATCAAAGACCCACTCACCATTGCTCCTGAAGCTACCATTATTGAAGCTATAGATGTAATGAACAAATCGCATATTGGCTGCTTACCCGTAGTCAACAATAAAAAACTGGTGGGCATCATTACTGAATCCAACTTTTTGAGTATTACCTCTAGTTTGCTTAAACGTCTGGCCGCCAAAAAGAAAAAGAATGCCCGTAGAGAGGAGAAAGAAATGAAGGAAGCTCAGGAAAAGGCAAATGAAGCTATTGATCAAAAGGAAAAGATGGAGTAAAAAAAGATATTGTACGCCTACAAACTAGGGGATTAAACTGGTGTTTTCTATCATTTTATTGGCATTCATTCAAGTCGATTATTTTATGACACAAAACACTATAAAGTTTTATCCCCTTACATTTTTGTTTGTTATAATGAGCATTCAGGGATATAGTCAATCTCAGGCTAAGAGAGGATATTTTATGTTCACCAATGCTTTAAAAAAACCTACAAAAGTATATACGTTAACTACTTGTTTAGATTCTCTACATTTATTTGCATCCAAGCTTAAGGAGTTGGAAAACCTCACAAGCCTGAAGATACAGCAGTCATTCGGAGCATCCTCTAATATTACAACTTTACCAAAAGAAATTGCTGATTTAAAAAATCTAAAAACCATAGACTTAAGCAATAATGGACTTACCACTTTACCCAAACAAATTGGACAACTTATAGCACTAGAAAACCTCTATCTCAAACAAAATAAAATTACCTCTTTGCCCAAAGAAATAGGTCGCTTAACAAATTTAAAAGTTCTCAATATTGATAATAATGAGCTTACAAGTCTACCTAAACAAATTGGCAGGCTACAGTCTTTAAAAATCTTAAGTGTCAAGTATAATCAACTCACGTCTATTCCAAAACAAGTTGGACAGCTCAAACACTTGAAGACGTTAAACTTATATAGTAATAAACTTACTATTTTACCCAAACAAATTGGGCAACTTATCGCATTGAAAACATTGAACATTGAGCGAAATCAACTCAAAGCCATTCCAAAGCAAGTTGGAAAACTTCAAAAATTAGAGACTCTCAACCTAAATAGCAATCAACTTGTTACCTTACCCACAGCAATAGAGCACCTTAAACACCTAAAAACGTTAACGGTTCAAAAAAATCTCTTACTTTCTATCCCTACACAAATTGGTAAACTCAACAAATTAGTACGTGTGGTTTTTAGTGGAAATCAGCTTACCAAAATACCTAAGGAAATAGGACAGCTTGGGAAGCTCAAACATTTGTATGTACACCAAAACAAAATCAATATCATTCCTTCCGAGATTGGGCAACTCAAAGAACTTACGAGGTTAGCATTTGCAAGCAATAAACTATCCTTCATTCCCAAAGAAATAGAGCAACTCAAGAAACTACAATGGTTATTTTTGGATAATAATCAGTTAACTGTATTGCCCAAAGAAATTTGGGCCCTCAGAAATATCAGGATATTAACACTTTCGGCTAATCAGATCTCTTATCTGCCCAAAGAAATGGGTCAACTAAGAAACCTAAAGTTACTGGATCTTAGGTCCAACAAGCTTACCACTTTACCTAAAGAAATAACACAGCTAAAAAAACTGAAACAATTTGATTTTAGTCCAGGTAACCCTGTTTCTCAACAAGAGCTAAAAAAAATTCGAAATCGGATGCCTAAATATTTGGTTCGTTAGCTCCCTCCATAAATTCTAACTATAGAAAATTCGCATACTACAACCACCCTACACTTCATTTTTATAGCCCTACAAACGCACTACATAGCTTTTAAAACCTTGTAACTCCCCCTGGCACCTCATAATTTTACCGTCGCAGTACTCTAAAAAGTAACCTGAAGACCTATAACCTATAAACCTACTTATCACCAATCATTGTAAGTTTGATCAAACTTGTAAATGGATGTTTCATCTGGCAAGTCTTGTATTTGCCAGGTGATTTTTAAACCTGTACCCCTATTAGCAGTATATCATCTCTTTGCTCAGTATCCATCATATGCTCCAATAATTTTTGCTCCAACAAATCGCGTTGAGTGTATAAAGGTTGGTGATGTATCTCTTCTAAAAATGCCACGAAACTTTCAGTTCCTATCTTCCTGCGCACCTTATTGTTTTGATCTGTATAGCCATCGCTCCCCAAGTACAGTTTGCTACCTTTGTTTAGAAATACATGTTGGTTGACAAACGAAATATCTTCCCTTTGATGACCTCCAATAGATTTTTTGGTTCCCTTAAGCTGTCGCAAATTTGTTTCTTCTTTAGCTATATAAAACAGTGGGCGTTTGGCTCCGGCAAAGGTTACTTTTACTTGTGCTGCTTCTTGGCTATCTTCAATCATGCACAGGCCAATATCCATCCCGCTATGATCATTGGAAGTATGTTGACGCAAAACCAACTGGATTTCTTCGTGAAGCATTTCTAATACCTGAGCAGGATTATAAATGTGTTTAAACTTGATGAGGTTATTCAACAAAGTATTGCCAATCATACTCATAAAAGCTCCTGGCACTCCATGTCCAGTACAATCTACTGCCGCAATCAGTTTTTTTCCATCTATTTCATTTACCCAATAAAAATCTCCGCTGACTACATCTTTGGGTCGATAGAGTATAAAAAAGTCGTCAAAAATGTTTCTTAGGCGATCTTCAAAAGGCAAAATAGCTCTTTGTATACTGCGCGCTGCCCGAATGCTTTGGTCGGTATGTCGTTTACTATCCAGCAACTTTTGATTTTGTACCTCAATAAAATCACGCTGAGCAATGATTTCATCCTGGCTTTGGCGAAGTTCTTTATTGAGCACGCCCAATTCTTTACTTTTGAGTTCCAACGCCTGGCTTTTTTGATTAAGGATTATATTGAGTTTTTTTTGTTGCTGTTTACCTCGAAACATGATCACTGCAAATACCCCTATAATACCAATTACCAACAACGCTGACCAACTCAAACGACGTTGAAAGCGATTGATGAGTTTTTCTTCTCTTAAACGACTCTTTAATACAGTTTCTGCTTTGGCCTGAGCATATTTCAGTGAATCTTTCTCTTTATTAAATAGATATTCGTCCTCTAATCGAGTTATTTTTTTAGTCTTCTCAGCATTGAATAGGCTATCAGCCATTTTCTTAAAAAGTATATGATTTTTCAGGGCCTTTTGGTATTGCCCCTTTAATTCATAAATTTTAGCCAAGTGTTTAGCCCCGTCTCTAATAATAATAAGGTTGCCCAAATCTTGGGTTAAATTCATTGCTTTTTCTAAATGAGACTGAGCTTTGGCATAATCACCCAACACATAATAAGCTATACCCAACTCTACCCATACCTTGGCCGACAAACCTTTTTCTCCCATTTGCTGACGTAACTTCAATGCTTTTTCAAAGTATACTTTGGCCTTGTCTGCCTGTTTTTTATCTAAATAAACCTGCCCTATGCCCAGATAATCAAACGCTATCCCACTTTTGTTGCCAATTTGTTCATGGATTTTGAGGGCTTTTTGTTGCATTTCAAGTGCCTTGGAGTAATTTCTTTGCTCTCGGTAAATAATCCCTATGTTATTATATATAGTAGCTGTTCCTTTTTGATTCCCGATTTGCAGGTTGATTTTAAGGGCTTTTTGATAAAACTGAAGAGCTTTTGAGTAGTCTTTTTGCAGGTTATAAATTGCGGCAATGTTATGATAACTGTTCATCATTCCATTTTTATCCCCGATTTGCTCCTTAATTTTCAGCGATTGTTGATACATCTCCAATGCATGAAGATAATCTCCCTGAACATCGTAAACAATGCCCAGATTATTGAAGCATCCCGCCACTCCTTTTTGATCTCCAATTTTTTCATTGATTTTCAGCGATTCTCCAAACATTTGCAATGCCTTGGGATAATCTCCCTTCAAATAATAGATAATGGCCATATCATTGTAAGTCCAAGCCATTCCCCATTGAAAATCAATTTCTTTATTGGTTTTGAGTGACTTCTGATAAAACTGAAGGGCCTTCGTATAATCTCCCAACCGATAATGTACATTTCCAGTACCCTGATAAAAGTACCCCATCCCTCTTTTATAATCTGATTTTTGGGCAATCTCCTTGATATGTTCGAACAAACGAAGAGCAGCAGGGTAATGGCCTTTAATCATGGTGATCCACCCCAAATAATAATAAGCATCTGCTATTCCTGCAGGGTAATTGTTTTTCTTAGAAATAGTAATGGCTTTAGAAGTGTATTGAGCTACCTTGGCAGAATCAGTATAACTATATTCTTTAGCCAGGAGATTATATGTATCAACTTTTTGCTGCTCATTTATATTAGTTTGGAGCATGTTTTTCAAAGAATCAATACTAGCTTTATTTTGAGCATAAACGCCCAAAGCGCTCGCTATCAGATATAGAGAAAGCAATAAAATTCGTAACATGGAGTAAAATCAAAGGGTGTGCTTATCTTTCTAATTTAGGTTGATGGATCACCTCTGGCCAAAGAAGGACAAAGTTACAATATTTCTCTGATAAGCATCCTCAAATAAAAGTCAAAAGGCAACAAGCGACCATTTTTTCCACTTGTTGCCTTACAGACATTCTTTATAATTTAGTTTAATGCTTTGTTTCAGCTTGCTACAAAATCAGTCCACCTATCCTGTAGATACTCAATGAGCGGCTGACCTAGTCCTTCATTCTGCAGATATTCTACTGTCACAGGCGTTTGAATAGTTTGAAAATCTGGGTCATTTATCACTTTTACTGGAAAATCGTGATGCAAAATAGCCGCAGTGCCAATGGTGACAAAATCAATCCCTGCATCCATTACGCTTTGTACTGCCTTCCCATTCCTCACTTTTCCTGCCACCGTGAGCTTCACCGCTTTACGATCCAAAGCCTCTACAAGGTATGTCATCAAAGATTGATCATTTACCTCACTGGGTTTAAAAACATCCCACAACGAAAGATCTAAAAAGTCTACTAACTCACTATCAATAAGCTGTTGGCTAATGGTCTTAATCTCTTGTAGCTCCATTCCAAATCGCTCGGGTGACAACCTCACTCCCAGCAAAAACGCTTTGCCACAAGCCTCGCGAATCCCTTGCACTATCTCAAACAACAACCGACTACGATTTTCCAAGCTTCCACCATACTGATCGGTGCGTTGGTTGATTTTTTTACTGATGAATTGAGTAAGCATATACCCGTGGGCTCCATGTACTTCCACTCCGTCATATCCTGCTTTTTGGGCGCGCACAGCAGCAGCTATGAAATCATCTCTTAGTTTCTCAACTTCAGCCAGCGATAAACCACGCATATTTTTAGCTTCATTATCCGAAGGCCCTACTGGCTTTTCTCCAGTCAAGGCTTCGTCGCTACGCATACCACCATGGTGCAACTGAGTAACTGCCAGACTCCCATATGCTTGTATTTTTTGCACCAACCGTTGATGTCCTGGTAGGTGTTTGTCATCATAAATACCCAGTTGCCCTGACCAGCATTTTCCATTGGCTTGCACGCTGGTAGCACAGGTCATCACCAAACCAAATTGCCCTTCGGCTCTTTTAGTGAGCCAGTTAAACTCTATATCCGATAGGCTTCCATCTTCATGGCTCTGCTTGTTGGTTAAAGGTGATAGCATAAACCGATTTTTCATTGTTTTGCCACAAGCAAAAGTGATCGGTGTATTTAAATTGTTATTCATTGTATATAAATGTCTTAGTTGAACTCTTGTATTACAACCTCGGGTCCATCTCTTCACTTTCCAATGCCAACACCCCAAATACCGATTCGTGAATACGACGTAAAGGTTCTTTGCGGACAAAACGCTCCAGCCCCTCTATTCCCAAAGCAAACTCCCGCAATGCCAACGAGCGTTTTCGCCCTAAAGCTCTATTCTTCAATCGCTTAATATTCTCAGGCATGTCATACTCTGGCCCATAAATAATGCGCAAGTATTCGCTCCCCCTACACTTCACTGCGGGCTGTAGCAAACCATCTTTGCTACCATACACAATAAAATCATAAGGCTTCACCACCATACCTTCGCCACCTTTACCTGTAAGCTCCAACCACCAATCAATCGCGGTTTGTACACTGGTTTCATTTTTAGTTTCTACAATTTTATAAGGCGTCATCCGAAACATTTGGGAATCTGCTTCGCATATTTCACGAATGTTCTCCATATGCCATTCGTGGTTTTTATCTGTATGAACTGCCCCTTCAGTAGCCAATATATGAAAGGGTGCTAGTTTATAATCTTCAACCGAATTTACTTCCCAACAATAATTTCGATATGCCTGACGATACTTAGCAATGGCTGATTGTTTATAAGTAAACTTTTCCAATGAACTCTTTGCATCGCCAATCCCTCGTTTCAGGGCTTGTTGCAGCACTTGATTCACTTCTCCCAGTGCATTTTCGGCAGCGGTTCCCACCGATGCATACTGACTTTGCAGTAAAGCTTGCGCCTTAGCCGACCAAGGCATCAGTTCCGTGTCTAAACACACCCAATCGGTTTGGTGTTTTGCCCAAAAATTAGATTGAGTCAAGGCATCATTTATCCGCTGGAGAAATTGTTGCTCCAAATCCTGATTTGTAAAAAAGCTACGCCCAGTACGAGTATAGGCCACTCCGATGCCTTCGTTTACAATGCCAAAGCGCGTTTGGGCTACTGTTTCATCTTTACAAACCACCAAAACTACTCGGGAACCCATGTGTTTCTCTTCGCACACAATTTTCTCAATACCTCGGCTTTTGTAATAATTAATGGCTTGTTGGGGATGCTCCAAAAACCCAGGCAACTCACTAGTAGCACAAGGTGACATAGTAGGTGGCAGGTAGATCAACCATTTGGGGTTAATCGCAAAGCGGCTCATCACCTCCAGGGCAGCAATAGAGTTTTCTTCTTGTATTGTAATATTGTTTCTCAACCTGGTTTGTACAATGCGCTTTCCAGTTACATCCTCTATGTTGAGTAAGTTATCATATACTTGTTGATGGCTTAAAACTTCTTCGCTTTCAGGCTGTAGTGGTTTTACTGGCTCGCTGTATACTTTTTGGGCAGGGACCGATACCAAGGTTTCTTCGGGGTAACGCAGAGCAGTCAACTTTCCACCAAATACACAACCTGTATCTATGTCTATAGTTTTGTTTAACCATTCAGCCTCGGGCACAGGAGTATGACCATATACCACTTTGGCTCGTCCTCTGTATTCGCTGGCCCAATTGTACCGTACAGGCAAACCAAATTCATCAATTTCGCCTGTAGTTTCCCCATACAAACAAAAAGCCCTTACCGCAGCCGAACCTCTACCTTGCATTTCTTCCTTGATTCCAGCGTGAGACACCACCAGCTTCCCTTCATCAAACACATAATGACTCACCAAATCATATAGAAATTCCTTAACTGCGTCGATAAACGCTGGCGGTTCATCCACTAGTTGCTCTAAGGTTTCGACTAACCCGTGATTAATGGCTACGTTTTTACCTTTCAGTTTTTTATGAAGTTTTAAATCGTGATTCCCAGGTACACACCAAGCTACCCCACTGCGCACCATACTCATTACAAGCCTTAACACTGCTGGCGAGTTAGGTCCACGATCTACCAAGTCTCCTAAAAATATCACCTGACGATTTTCGGGATGAGTGACTTCCAAGCCAAAATTTTGCCCATCATCTTCTACCGAGTTTAATTGATAACCCAGTTTTTCTAACAATGCCAATGTTTCATCATAACACCCATGAATATCTCCAATAATATCAAATGGCCCAGTGATGTGCTTTTTATCATTGTAAAGTTTTTCTCGAGTAATGCCCGAAACATTCGCCACCTCTTCGGGAGATCTCAGGGTATAAATTTTACGAAAACCCTCTCGCTTGAGTCCCTTGATAGATTTCTTCAGTTGTTGATGCTGTTGACGAATCACATGATCTCCAAAATTCCGATCAACCCGCTGTTCATTTCGTTCTTCACATACCCTTTGGGGCATATCCAATACAATCACGGTAGGCAACACATGGTATTCTCGAGCAAGTGCTATCAAACCCTTGCGAGAAGCAACCTGCACATTGGTTGCATCCACTACTGTCAGTAAGCCTCTTTTGAGACGCTTGCCCACAATGTAATACAGCAAATCGAAAGCATCATTGGTAGCATCCTTGCTGTTTTCGTCATTGGAGACTAGAGCTCGGCATTCGTCCGAAGAAACAATTTCGTATTTGGTAAAATGCTGGCGGGCAAAGGTACTTTTTCCTGAGCCTGACACTCCTACAAGCAATACCAACGATAATTCAGGTACACTAATTTCCATAGAGTTTATAGAGTAAAAATTCCCATTTGAGAAGGTGCTCCTACATCAGCATCTTCTGGTCCCACAGGTAAAAAAGTAACTTTGTAATGATTTCTTTCGGCCAGTTCAGTAGCCCAGGTTTCGAACTCCTCTCTGGTCCATTCAAAACGATGATCGGTATGTCGCATATGCCCAGCTTCCATCGTTTCATACTTTACATTATATTCAGCATTAGGCGTGGTCATGATCACATTTTTGGGTCGAGCAAATTCAAATACCACTCGCTCAAGGGCTTGTAAGCGGCTTTCGTCTAAATGTTCTATTACTTCTACTAAAGCCGCAGCTTCATATCCTTCTAACCTTTGGTCACGGTAGGTCAGTGCTCCCTGAAAAAGCTGAATACGCTCTTTTTGTTTAGGAGCCATTTCATCCCAATACAATTTGTTTTTTGCCCTGATCAATTCTCCAAAAGATACATCCATCCCAGTGATTTTTTCAAACTGTTTTTCTTTCAGCAACATCCGCAAAAGCTTTCCTTCACCACAACCCAGATCAATTACTGATTTTGCTTTGGTTTCCTTTAGCTGTTCCAATACTTGTGTCAATCGTTGCTGATGCAAAGTTTGCTTCTTTTGTTTGATTTCTTCGGGTACTTCTTCTACTACCTTTTCGGTGTTTAATTCATTGAGTCTTGCCAATGCTTCCTGAGTCAAAGCCCCCACATTGATCAAATATCTTCGGGTAATTTGTTCTTTTTCGGGATGATTTTCCAGCCATCCTTTGCCTTTTTCGAGCAACTTGTCGATCTCTCCCTGGCTCACAAAATAATGCTTATCATTGTCTAGCGCGGGGATCAATACATACAAGTGAGCTAATAACGCCTGAAGGGTAAGTGTATGTCTAAGCACCACCGTATAATATTTACTCTCACCCCATTCGGTAAATTGATCATCCAAGGCGTGGCGTTGTAGTTTTACCTCATACCCTAAAGGTTCAAACAATTTACGAATCAGTGTTTCGCCACCCGATGGGGTAGGCAATACAGCTATTTTTGCTTCCAAAGGCATTTTGACTGACACCAATTCTGGTCGAGCATTGCATTTGCCATTCATCGCTGTAGAAAAGGCCTTGGCAATGGCTACACTCATAAAAGAAGAAGCTACATAAGGACGATCGTTCACATATTGCCCCAAAGCAAAACCTTTTCCTACCATATTGCGACTCCCTCGCACCATGTCTATAGGATCAATATCAAGCAATAACGCTACTGTAGCTTTTTCGGGAGCACTTTCAGGGTAAAATATATGTGCCTTGCCAATAGATAGGTCTACCGATTGAAACTTATCAGGATGCTTATGCAACAAATAACCTAAATCAGTAGCAGGTGAATGGGTAGTACTAATGGTCAATAACATTGTGTTTGACTTATTTTTAATTGGTCATAAAGTGAGCATTGAATATACCACTTTTGCATAAATACCAGGTAATAAGTTTCATAATTTACATTCCCTTTAGGCACAGTGTAGAGGCCTGAATAATGGGCGTCAATATTAATCCCAACAAATTCATTACAAAGAGTGCCAAGTGGGGTTTTATCTATGTTGACACTTTCTGGTTCTTAAATATATCCTACGTTCAACTTCCTGCCAGATTTTTGCTACATTGTCAGAGATTGAAATATATCTTATGGAAAAACGATTGAAAAACTATTGCTTACTTTTACTATCCTTCCTTGTATTTTCCCAGTGTAGCCAACGCAAATCACCACCTAAAGCGATCAAAGGAGTGCTCGACCTTAGCAATTACAATTTTGAAAAGTCAGGCGTGCTTCCAATCAGCGGAGAAGTCAACTTTTTTTGGAACAAGCTATACACTCCGCAAGACCTTTCTAAGGGCACACCTAAAAACGGCATTTTGTTCGAATTACCCCAAGCCTGGAATGGCGCCAAACAAGCTGGAAAAGAGGTAAACCCAGTGGGTTATGGCACCTATCAGGTGCGCATCAAGTTGCCACGTAAAAATATGACTTTAGCTATCAAAATGCTTACTGTAGGCACCTCATACAAAATGTTTATCAATGACAAAGAAGTAACCGAAGTAGGCAAGGTAAACACTACACAAGCAAGCACCCAACCTTCTTACCTTCCACAAGTCATAGATTTTGTCAATCCTACTCAAGAGATTGATGTAATGATTCAAGTAGCCAATTTTCATTATCGCTATGGTGGCATCTGGC
The DNA here is from genome assembly GCA_001890965.1 of marine bacterium AO1-C. Taxonomy (GTDB): domain Bacteria; phylum Bacteroidota; class Bacteroidia; order Cytophagales; family Microscillaceae; genus Microscilla. The sequence goes on from MLAY01000001.1 coordinate 738,997, forward strand.
AACAGGTGGGCTTGGGTATAGAAAAAGACATAAGAGAAAAGCGAGAACGTTCTACCATTATAGATTTTTTCCTCATAGGGAGCATTTTCATTATGGCCTTGTACCATCTTGGCCTCTATTGGATCAGGCGGCAAAATGTCTCCGCCCTCTATTTCGGTTTGTGTTGTTTAATAGCCACCCTTCGTTTGTTGGCAACCGATGAATATTTAATCCGACACTTCACCTCCAATGATTGGTTTGTCAACATTCGGCTGGAATTTTTCACCTTGAATGCTGGCCCTTTATTGTTTTTATGGTTCTTTTATTCATTGTTTCCGAAAGATTTTCCTCGTAAAATACTCTTGGGCATCAGTGCCCTATTTGGGCTTTTATGCCTCTCCAACTTTATTTTATCTCCTTATCTATTCTCTCAAGCCCTACCTGTTTCACAGCTTGCTATTTTAGTTGCGGGTGTCTATTCAATCTTTGGTTTGATACGTGCGGCTTTTCGCAAACGGGAAGGAGCTTTGCTATTTATAGGTGGCTTTTTGTTTTTGTTTGCGGCGGTTGTCAATGATATTTTATATGCCAGTTACGCGATCAATACTGGCCATCAGTTTGGTACTGGATTATTTCTGTTCATTTTTTCACAGGCCTTTGTATTAGCTTATCGTTTTTCGCGAGCAATGAGCCAAAACGAAAAACTCACCGAAGAACTCAATTACACCAACAAAAACTTAGAAAAACTGGTAGATGAACGCACCAATGAACTGAAAGACAGCAACGACCAGCTCAACCAATATGTAGAAGAGCTAGACCAAATCAACCATGTGCTTTCGGCCAATAATCAGGAGATTCATAAGAAAAACAAAGACATTACCGATAGTATCAATTATGCAAGTAATATTCAAAAAGCCTTGTTGCCTCTACGGGAAGATCTTGCCAGAAGCATCCCTGAATACTTCATCTTGTACCAACCCAGGGATATTGTAAGTGGCGATTTTTATTGGTTTAGCAGAATCAATCATCCCGAAACTGGAAAGTTAGAAAAAATCTTGTTTGCAGTAGTAGACTGTACCGGACATGGTGTACCAGGTGCCTTTATGAGTATGCTGGGCATAGAAGGACTCAATACCATTATCAATCGTCAGCATACTTTGGAGCCTAAAGAAATCCTTACTCAACTGCATGAATACATTTCTATTACCTTACATCAAAGGCTCAACAACCTGCGTGATGGTATGGACATCGCCCTCACAGTAATAGATGTACCCAACAAACAAGTATCATTTGCTGGTGCTCATAACCCATTGGTGGTTATTCAAAACAACGAACTTAAGCTAATCAAAGGTTCTCCTTTGAGTATTGGTGGTTTTGTAAAAAATAAAGCCTTCGAACAACATACTTTTTCGCTCACCCAAAACAGTATATTGTACATGTTTACCGATGGTTTTCAAGATCAATTTGGTGGTTCCGAAAACCGTAAGTTTATGAAGAAACGCTTACGCCAGTTACTTTTTGACATTCACCACCGCTCTATGAATGAGCAAAAACAAATCTTACAAAACACTATAGAAGAATGGATGCAAGAGGGTAATGAAAAACAAATAGATGACATATTAGTCGTTGGGCTCAAGTTTGACTTTTAACATTACAATCACTTTTCACTTTTAGTTTTTCACTTTTCATTCAAAAAAGCTTTGCACCCACTTTTCACTTCATAATTGATCTTCCTATCTTTGTCTAAACATGGGATTTAGATAATCTCAATCATTCAACCATTGTAAATCAACAAATAAACAATAAAACAATGAACATAGGCGATAGAGTAAGGATGCTGCATGGCACCGAGGAAGGAATTGTTTCTAAGATCAATGGAAACATTGTGGAGGTAGAAATTGAAGATGGTTTTTCTATCCCAGTACTTAAAAATGAAGTAGTTGTAATCGCAAAAGAGGAAAAAAAGCGTTTTGGGGATTATAAAGAAGAAAATACAGGACGATTTGCAGCTCGCCCCGATACCAGAGAAGGCAAAGTAGTATATGCTACCAAAGGTATATATGTAGCTTTTGCTGCCATAAACGACCAGCGCTACACAATGCATATTATCAACAATACTGACTTTGATTTGCCTTTTACTGTAGGTCTGGAGCGCAATCAAAATCATCAAGGAGTATATGCCGGCTTGCTTCGTGGACGTGACAGTATCAAAATTAACGAAGTAGATATCAAAGATTTTGACAATTGGGGAGTATACGTTTTTCAGTTCTTATTCGCCAAACGAGGATACTTTAGCATTCGAGCACCATTTATCAAAAAAATGCGTTTTCGTGCTTCCAACTTTTTCAAAAGCAAAGCCAAAGCCCCTGTTTTAGAAAAGGATGCTCATTTGTTTCAGTTGGATAAAGATATGCCAGAGCAAACCTTAAATACCCAACAAATTGAGGAAGTGACAGACACAGTTGCTGATACTGAAAAACCAATATCAAAGCCAGTAGATGCTACCAAGCTCAAGGAACAAATGCTTAGCAAAAATGAGCCAGCAGCTTCTGTTAAAACTCAGGCAAGCACTACAGTAACCGCACCTGAATACGAGGTAGATCTGCACATAGAAAAACTTACTGGTGATTTTAGCACGCTCAACAGTGGCGAAATGTTGGAATTACAGCTCAAAACCTTTGAAAATAAGCTTGAAAATGCCATTGCCAGTGGTATGCACGAGATTATTTTTATCCATGGAGTGGGTAATGGAGTATTGAGAACGGAAATTCATAAACGGTTGAGCAAAAACCCTGACATTCAGTATTATGAAGATGCCCGCAAAGAGAAGTTTGGTTATGGGGCTACAGCCGTAACATTTAAGTAAGCACTAACCCTTGGTTAGTTTAAATATGGCTAAATTGTTTTATGGTGTATTACAAAGCTAAGCAACTATAAAACAATTTAGCCATTTAATAATTCCTGACAGCTATTATTCTTGCTTAATCAAACTGCCTGAACCTTCAATAAGTTTAGACACGTTTGGGTTTCCCTTGTACGTCATCGAGCCACTTCCTACAATGGCTACGCTCAGCTGATCCTTTACATACAATGCACAAGAACCCGATCCACTGAGTTTTGCCCTACAATTCTCGACCTTAAATTTATATCCAGCAAATTGCCCAGCCCCATTAACGCCTATTTCACAATCATCGCTCTTTCCTTTGAGATTGATATTACCTGAGCCGCTTATCTGAGCCATTAATTTGTTGGCTTTCAAACGAATATCCATATTGCCCGAACCCGAAATAGCCAGTGATAGATTCTCTACATCCCAGCGATTTTTGGATTCCAAATTGCCTGACCCACTCAAACGAATGGCCTTAATTTCGGGCGTAGTGATAAAAATATATAGCTTATTATCATTTAGTTGAAAATTCGGATCACGATAACCAATGTATAATAAACCTCCTCCCTTCACTTCAGTAGTAATTTGCTCTAATACTTCGGGGGTCGCTTGTATTTCTACTCGTTGTTCGTCGCCTTGCTTCCAAACAATATTACCAGAAATATTATGCAGTAAACTATTGAATGTAGGTAGCTCTCTTATTCTTCCGTCCCTATCCTCTTCTGTTTTTACTTCAGTAGTTACATCCGATTCAGTAGTAGTAGAACTTTCTGGGGTATTTGTCTCCGCATAACTATTTTCTTCTGTATTATTCTCTTCATTATCGCTATTGGTACAACCTTGTGCCAAAAACAACGCAAAAATTCCTAAAAAAAACCAGGTGTACTTCATAATTAGTTGGTTTATATGGTTTAGTTATTGAAATTACAAAATCCCATTAAAAAAACCTTACCATGATTGATATATTCCAGAGCCACACCACCACCCAGGATTTACTAACAAAATTAGCTTTGGCAGGCACTGCTATTGGAGATGCTTTTGGACAATGCTTTTTCAATACCCGCCCTCAAATTGAGCAATGGTTGTCTCAAAAACAACTCCCTCCTGCTCCCTGGTATTTTACAGACGACACTATCATGACCACGGGATTGGTACAGCATTTATTTCAACAAGGAGCGATACTACAAGATCAATTAGCCTACATTTGGGCTAGTAATTATCAAAAAGATATTTCTCGTGGATACGGAGGCACGGCCCATAAAATACTCAGGGAAATAAGTGAAGGGCGCCCCTGGAAAGAAGCAGCCACCGAAGTATTTAGCGGGATGGGGTCTATGGGAAATGGTGCAGCAATGCGGGTAGCTCCTCTTGGGGCATTTTACTCAAAAAACATGTCTAAACTTATCGAACAAGCCCGTTTATCGGCTCAAATCACCCATGCGAATGAAGAGGCTCAGGCGGGTGCAGTAGCAGTGGCAGTAGCTGCTCATCTGGCTGCCTATGCTACCTCTACTGGTAACCATTGGCTAGAACAAATTGCAGAACAAACACCACCCAGCGATACCAAAGACAAGATTTTAAAATCATTAACCCTCCCCAATAGTTATCGCATAGAAACCATCACTCATGCTTTAGGCAATGGTCATCAAATGTTGGCTCAGGATACTGTACCATTGGCTTTATGGTGTGCAGCTCATCATTTAGATGATTTTGCTCAGGCACTGTGGAGAACCGTAAGTGCATTGGGAGATAGAGATACTACTTGTGCTATAGTAGGCGGAATAGTAGCCCTGAGAGTAGGCTGGGATGGTATTCCGCAAGCATGGAGTACTGCTACTGAAAACATTACCCAAAGCTGGCTGGTATAAAATTTTCAATGCCTTTTTACGTTGATTCATAAATAAAGCCTAGCAATTTCTGACCACTTCGCCCCTATTTTATATCTTTTGACCAGTGCTACCTTAGCACCCTTAGTAAAACACCCTTTTTAGAAGAACATTCCCGATAATTTTTATACCTTGATAATTAAATTAAAATCCGTTGATCATGGAACACAATCTTAAATACTACTATGACATTATAGAAAATTGCATTCATCGTTTGGGGGTAGATCCAGTCGGTTGTCGCTCCAAAGATACTGAGGGACACTGGAGTCTCAAGCGAGGGGATATCACAGTATGGATAGATGTTTGGTTCATAGAACGCGAAGAAAGAGCTTATTTTCAGGTAGTTGCCCCAATTATGGAAATCCCAGCGGGTAAAACTACCAGGTTTTACGAAGATTTGCTACGACTAAACGATCAGCTTTTTGGGGTAGCTTTTACTTTATACAATCACTGGTGTTGCCTCAAAGTAATTCGGGAAGTAAACGGATTAGACCCAGAAGAAGCATACAACATGATCACTCGAGTGGGCAATTATGGAATAGAATATTTGAAAAAACTCTCTAAAAAATATGGGGACACAGGCAGTCGTATTGATAACCGTGGCGGAGTAGCCCCAGGCACCTAGCTATATTGCTAAAAAAACCTTCCAAGAATATGAAAGGCTTTCCATTAATTACAATTCTACACTAAAAAATTAATTGGGTGTGTGACTATTTAAAATCTTAAGACAAGTCTGTATAATCGCTTCGTTTTTAATCATTTGATGGTGACCAATCCCTTGAAAATAATGCATATGCAACTGCGGATTGTTCTCATGATACGTTTTCGCCTCTTTTATATTCACTACTCTATCCGAATCATCATACAAACCAAACACTTCGGCCTGCAACTGTCCAGCATCTAAAGTAGGTAAGCTATATTCTTGAATACCTCTTCCAAATTTAGTCTTGGCTTTTTGATAAAACCGCTTACGTACCCGTCTATGAACCCCTAAAAAATCAAATGCTCCTTCAAAAAAACGCACTGGTACAAATGGGCTTCCCATCAAAATTAGTTTTTGTAACTGAATCTCATTTGTATTTTCTGCTTCTTCCAGCAACCAGGTAAAAGCCGCGGTTCCACCCAGTGAGTGGGCAATGATGGCATCTACTTTTGAGGCTTGCTTTAGGTATGCTTTCAATACCATAATAAATTCTGGCAAACTAGATTGGCTTCCTGAAGAGTTGCCATGGGCTGGAAAATCTAAGCTTAGCACCTGATAACCAGCATCTAGCAATCTTGGAATGAGCTTGTAATAATCTACAGCTTTTGACTCCCATCCGTGTAAAAGCAATACCGTCTTGGCACCTTGCCCCCACTGATAAGTCACAATCTTTTGAGAATCCTGACCAAAAAGTGCTACAGACATTTCCTGTATAACTGCTTCTTCCAGAAGTTGTTGATGGGGCGGTTTGAGTGATCGCTTACGAATGGTAAACATTTTGGTCCATAAATAATGCATCACGCTGGTGGGAGTAAAAGTAGCTCCAACGGCCAACCCGGCCTTCATAAGCTGTAATTTCAGTTGATTCGCCATAGTTTTAATATAACAAATGGTATTTTAAATGGTAAAAAAATTTGTTCTCAACAATAATTTTGTTTGTTAGGTAAAGAGTTTCTTTAAAATAACAAACGGTATTTTAAAAGATAAAAAATTTTGCACACACTAAGCACAAATGCTCAATATATGCTCTTCCAATAAGTCCAAATTATTAAACAGGTAATCTAGCACTCCAGTAGTTTTCGCAAGAAAAACCCCTCCTTGGATCAATGCAGCCAATCTTGAGAAAAAAACGTGGGCATCTACTTGCTGATTCCACTCTCCTGCCAACTGCCCCTGATTAATAGTATAGGTAACCGATTTCTCCCAGGTCTTGATATATTTTACTGCTTTGGCTTTCAACGCTGGATTGGTATCATCTACATCTACCGATACATTCAGCAAAGGACAACCACCCATGTCCTCTACCAGGTGGTAATTTTTACGATAAAAATGTACATAAGCCATGAGTTGATCCTTGGCAGTGGAGGCCTCAGACACTAACTGATCAATGCCCGCAAACAACAAACGAAAGTTATAACGAAACACCTCTAAGGCAACCTCTTCTTTATTTTTAAAGTTGCCATAGATACTTCCTTTGGTAAGTCCAGTTACTTGCTCAATATCTTGGATAGAGGTACTCAAATAGCCCTTTTTGTTAAACAATCGAGCCGACTTTTCTACAATGTCTTTCTTGGTTTGTTCCCGATCAGAAAACTTTTTACTTCTACCCATATCGCTAAAATAACAACTGGTATTTTAAAATCCAAGCAAATCAAAAATTATCCAATCATTTACTACACTATTAAATGCAAATGATTTTGTACATATAGCGCCGATTGCCGCAAAGAATCGCAAAACCAAGGCACTTCGTATTGAGGAGTGGTAGAAAAATAATATAGCATCTCTTCATCACTCATCTCCAGGATATCTATCCAATTATAGTGAAATGCCAAAGTCACCAACTCTGTGATTTGCTCTTGAGTAAATGGCTGGGCAATAGAACGCAACATTAAAGGAGTCTGTAGCTCTTGTCCAAATAAACTATACAAAGTCTGCAAACCATTATACTCATCACGTTGGGTTGTTATTGGCAATCGTTGGTTACTTACCTGGAGAGTTTTCAAATCAATTCCCAAACAATCACGATTGGCCTCAAGTGGGTTCCCTTCTCCCAAGGCGAGTACTTGTTGGGTTATTTGCAATGTTTGTCTCGAAACAGACGATGAATGATCGGCAACCCATTCCCTCAAGATACGCTCATTTGTAAGCCTATTGTCTGATCCATGATTCTCTTCAGGGGGGTTAGCCCCTTGAGCGTATACGGCAATATTGCCTCGAAACCTTTGCTCAATGAGTCGGAAAAAGGTCTCAAAACTCTCCTGCTTGCTCAGGTGAGCCAAGCCCACTTGTGTATTCCCTGTTTCCTGTTGCCCCACAACAATTAATATAATACAGGAAGTAGCACCATCAGAATATAAATGGGTAATCTGATGCTCTTTTTTGGTGTCAGATAACTCTACCAGACTATAGTTATCTTGAGGTGTGTATAGCAAACCTGAAGGTAATGCTGTTTCATTACCTTCAAAGTTGGGGGAAAATTTATTCACTGAATGGGCTTTTTAAGACAATACATGATTAACCGCTGGCATTGCTTTTGGCAAATCTTGTTCGTTCAACATATCACGTAAATCAATTTCTATAGTTCGGCTCAGAGCCGTGATAGGTGTATCGTTCACACCTCCCTCAAAGGGATTTTCGCTATAATCTCCTACTTTTTCCATCGTGTGGAAAACCCAGGACACCATTACACAAAAAGGAATTGTAAGCCACTCCATATTGGTGCCCAGTTCTTTAAATTCTTTGATCATAGAAAACGGCAACAAAACCACAAACATCCAAATGAAGAAACCGTTCAACGTAGCATATTGCCTCGGGAAAGGATAGTTTTTAATGCGCTCAGATTTTCCTTGCCCTACATAAAACTTTTCCAAATTATCTACCAAAGACATGTGACGAAAGTCGTCTAGTAAACCCATTTTTCTAAGGTCTTTCAAGTCTTTAGATTGGTTTTTAATCAACTGGGTAGCCGCATTCTTGCGACTCAATACATCTTCTCTCTCTTTATTATCCAAGAAAGGCGCAATTTCGTCCTGGAGTTGGGTGCGAAACTCAGGAATATCAAAACCTTTCTTTTGACGAATTTCTTCCATAGACAAGCGGGGATGCTCCCAGGTGCGGGTAGTTCTCAATTGAAATCTCAACGCCGTAAGCCAGGCAATGTGTCGATAAATAAGTCTACGATGGATACTTTTGAGTTCTTGATCGCTCACAGGTGCATCAGCAAAGTCGTTATTTACAAAATCGAGGGCCTTAATCCCCCAGGTACGACTATCGTTTACAATTCCACCCCATATCTTGCGAGATTCCCACAAACGATCATAAGACGAATTGTTTTTAAAACCTATATAGAAAGCTACTGCGGTACCTACCAAAGTAGTAGGTGCCCAAGGGAACGCTAACCATTCCAAATTGGTAACCTTATATAGTGCTACTGGAATGGTAGCAATCACGGTAAATTTCAAGAGATCAAGTCTGGTCCATTTCAGGACTTTAAAAAAAGAGTAGGAACGATTGACAAACATCGGCTTTATTTTTTATCGGCAATTTTTTAAGCCAATATAACACAAAACCCGCAGGATTCCTTATCACTTAAGCCCCATCATAAGTATGAAACGTAACTCGCGCCGTATTTTCATCCAATGTTTCAACAGTGATTTTCTCATTAAAAAAATCTCCTACCGCTTTAAGCAAGCCCACCATCAAAAAACCTAAATTTCGGGGAGAATCATAGGTCATAGTAATGGTTTGGTCGTCAATGGTTTCGTAATGAAATCTGGGAGGAGTGGCATTGTCGACTTTATCGGTAATTTTGGTATGGGTTCGATCCATTGCCAAAATAAATTCTTTGGCACTACTTCTGGCCACAAAAAACGCGAAATAATGCTTGGAAGCATATTTCATCCAGGCCTTTCCAAACGCCTCGGCAAGTTGATATTTATCCGAATTTAATTCCTGACAAGCAGTTTCGTAAATCTTATGAAAAACACCATCGTCATAAGGGCGGTGCGCAAACATGCGAGTAGCGGTACCTTGGCCTGCTTTAGTCAAAATAGTGTTCCAGGTTTGTTCTGAGTATTCTTCTTTGATAAGCTCTTCAAAGCAGTTGAAAATAGATCCTAACATACAATATACAATGTTTTTAAGGTAGAAACTGTCAAAGGCTTATTCAGGTTTAGATAACTTGACTTTTTTGTCTGGTGTTAATTAAATTTTTCATTTAAATCCTGTAAAAGCCGATTTACTAGTTTTGGATCACTTTGAGCCGCAAGCAAGCTAAAAACCTGTTTAGGTGTTCCTTTTTGATTTTCGGTGAGCGTCACTTGAAAATATTTCTCGATGAGCTTCACCAGGTAGCTGTTATATGCCATTGAGATTGGATGCTTGGGTGGCGTATAGTCAATTGACTTTTCTTGACCTTGGCTGTAAGATAACGAGTCAGTTCCAGAAGTTGGTTGAGTAAATGAAACTGCCTCAATGAGAGGTCCTTCAAAATAATAATTATTAGGTAATTTAATTTTTTTGAAGGCAGATGCGGCTAACAGTTGCTCACTTAACCAAGTAAGGGATATATTATTTTTAAAACTTTTGAAAGACAATACTCTCCTAAAAGTATTATTTAGTACTTCTCCAAATTGATGATAAATTTTACCTTTAGACAAGATAAAATCCTGACTGATATTAAATAATACAGTTTCAGGTAAGTTTAGAAAGTTTTGATCCCCTACCACACATTCTACTTGTTTGTAATTTCCCATTTCCAGCAAAAAAGAAAACCAGGGCTCTTCCCAACCAATTCCTATCAACTGTTTTTGCTGATCAACTAAAAAATTACTCATCCAGTGTTGGTCATAAAAAGCACCTATTTCACAAAAAGCGATTTTTAGACGACAATCATATACTTCATAATTTGAGCGATCGTGATATTTCACATATATTTTGATCACAAGTCGCATCTTATCCAATACTAACTTAATCAGGCGGTCTGATAGGCAGTAATATTGAATATATCGGCCAAATTGAACACTTAGAAAATCCTCAGCTATCTCATTGGTTAGTAAGTATTCGGTTACTTCATACTCCAACATTCCCTGAAATTCATTATCAGCCAATGTTTCTTCTAGTAGCAAAAATTGTTGATTTGTATCCATTCAGGTCAATGTTTATTAAAGTTTGTCAAGCAAAATCCAATCCTTATGGCTTTCATTATATTGTACATAGTACAATTTCCCATTTTGTTTTTTAAGGGCAAAAGTTCCCATAATTTCTGGGATATTATAACCACTTACTTTACGTAGTTCGGGAGCATATACCATTCTCACTTCAAGCAATATTCCCCCTTCTTTGAGCTGTTGCATCAAAGTAAAAAATAGCTGGGCCATTTGGGTGTGGTTTCGAATAGGAGAATATAGGTAAATAAAATCAAATTGATGGTAATATTGAGGGGTAACCGTCAATGCATTGCCCAATTTTATACTCATTTTCTGTCGCTGAATGATTGACTGCCAATGCTTTTGACTCATGTTTACCAAGGTAGTGTCATACTCGAGACCTTCACTATGAGTAAACCCCAAACAAAGTGCAGCATAAAGTTTTTCTCCATTGCCCGACCCAATATCCATAAAATTACGATGGTATGGCTCTTTTAAGCGTTGTACAACCTCTACAAAGGGTTTCATTCGGTACAAAATACCACCCCAATAGCTCGTATCTAAACTATTGATGTAATTATCTGCTTTTTGACAAATGGCAGAAATGAGTCTAATTTTGCGTGTGTTATCTTGCTCCTTTTGACAATACAGACAAACCTCCCAGGCGTTGATATGCAAACTGTCCAAACGATGTTGAAGTAAGGAGTCATTTTCGGGTAAGTGGGCTTTTTGAAGGAAGTTTTGTTGGGGAGTCAGTTGATTCGTAGATGATTTCTTGGGCTGACAAGCATACAATGCCATTGCTATAAAAATCCACCTCATTTGTCTGGCAAGTTTCATTCACAAAATCAATGTTTGTACCTCTATATTCTCTCTAAAGTTTTAAAAGCCACCCCCATGTAATTGATAATATCAGAAGCCATTAAGGCATATTGTCCTTCCATCTTTGCCGCTAAATCCCCCGCCAGCCCATGAATATATATTCCAATAGCTGCCGCCTCAAAAGGTGTATATTCTTGAGCAAGCAAACCAGTGATAATACCAGTAAGCACATCACCACTTCCTGCGGTTGCCATCCCTGGATTGCCAGTAGAGTTAAAGTATACATTTCCCTTGGGAGTTGCCAGTGCCGAATGCGCTCCCTTGAGTACAATATACACTCGATGTTTTTGACAAAACGCCTTCAGGGTTCTCAAACGATCATAATCAGTACTGGTACGTCCTACCAAGCGCTCAAACTCTTTAGGGTGAGGAGTCAAAATGCTATTCTCGGGTATATTGGGTAGTAGCTTATCTTTGTTCTCAGCAATCAAGTTAATGGCATCGGCATCTAGCACCATAGGTTTAGTAGCTTTTTCCAGCAATTTGGCCAGACATTTTAGTGTATCAGGATGTTTACCCAATCCAGGGCCTACGCCAATAGATTTGTATAGTGCATTTTCCAACGAAGGAAAATTAGTTAAGCGTTGGGAGTTTGCGTCCAGCGATACCATTGCTTCGGGCAGCGAAGTTTGCATGATGTTATACCCACAAGTAGGCAAATGTACGGTTAATAAGCCTGCACCAGCTCTTAATCCAGCATGCACAGTCAATACAGCTGCTCCGATTTTCCCTTCGCTCCCTGCCAATAGCAGTGCATGTCCATAAGACCCTTTGTGCGAATATTTAGCTCGAGGTTTAAATATTTTTTGGATAAATGATTCACTTAAGTAATAATGCTCGGTAGAAGCCTCTTCAATAAAAGCTGCACTCAAGCCAATTGGCACGGTTTCCCAATTACCTACAAATTTGTCGTTGTGTGGCAACAAAAAAGCCAGTTTTGGTAGTTCAAAACTTACCGTATAATCTGCCCGAACGATTACTCCACTGCTCAAGCTATCAGTTAATAACCCAGAAGCAATGTCTACTGAGACAATGGTAGTTCCACTTTTATTGATATGTTTTACCAAAGTAGAAGTAATCCCCTCAAGGGGGCGATTCAGTCCTGAGCCAAAGATGGCATCTATCACTACTGCATCAGCAGGAATCTCAGGGATTTGGCTTTCATCAGTAATTTCCTGAATTGCTTGTTTTTTTTCTAAGCGACCATAATTTGTCTGAAAGTCATCGGTAGATTTCTCGGCATAGCGCACCACAAAAGGATGTACTTCGTACTGGTTACCCAAAAGTAGGCGAGCAATTGCCAAGCCATCACCACCGTTGTTGCCCAAGCCACAGAAAATATACACGGGACGCTTGGTATTATCTTGCGTAAATCCTTGATTAATAAACCAACGTGTAAAAGCAACCGAGGCCCTTTCCATCAAATTGATAGAAGAGATCACTTCTTTCTCGATGGTATAGGCATCTAAAGCTTTGATTTGGGAAGCAGTAAGAATTTTCATAAGATTTAGTAGGTAGTGATTAAGGGTAATAAGCTACCCAAATGGGTGATAAACAACGATTTGGACGACTGATAAAGGCGGTTTTATATTATAGGAATTTTAGCGTAATCAATCAGCGTGTTTAGGACAGGATATCTGCCACCAAACACACTGTTGTTATACATTTTTATATAGTACCCAACCAGTTTTTGGCATCCTGGTTTTTGTTAAAAATTTCAATTTCAACTGAACGGCTAAGATTACGAATACTATTCTTGGCAATGGCAGTTCCCAAAATGTTTTTTGTATTTACCAAAGCTACATGTTGAAGTCCTGCTTCTACCAATTGAGGATAAAGATGATCTTCTAACCACCATTGATCCTTTTCATTCAGCCGGGTTTGCTCGGTATTATCTGCCAGCCATTTGGTGGCTTTGTTGCCCTTAAACGCTTTTACTAATTCCAGCATTGGCTGACGAAAACTATCTAATTCTATCTTAGGACCATAATAAAGCTTCCATTCTTCCAGAACAGCCTGGTTTGCTTCATCATAAGTAATTTTTAGAAATTCACTGTCAAAAACTACCATAGGTTTATAATGTTGGTAAAGTGAGAAAATATTCTTTTAAGATAAATTTTAAGCAAAGAATCTCATCAATGCTTCTGCTACACATACAGGTTTTGCTTGCCCTTCACGCTCAAAAGTAGCCGTAAACGTTGTTTGTAGTCCTCCTTCTACTTCTTTATAAGCAGTAAACACAATTTTTGCTCTTATTTTGCTTCCAGTAATCACTGGTGACATAAACCTTACCTTGTCAGTGCCATAGTTCAAACCAAACTTCACTCCTTGCACGTCTAAAACCTCATTTAACATTTTGGGTAATAAAGAAAGCGTTAAAAACCCATGGCCGATGGTTGTGCGAAAAGGAGATTCCTTTTTGGCTCTTTCTACGTCTACGTGAATCCATTGATGGTCGCCAGTGGCCTCAGCAAATTTATTAATCATTTCCTGAGTAATTACTTCCCATTCGGTGACACCTAACTCTTTTTCGTGGTATGTTTTTAATTCTTCTAATCCGTTGATTACCAGCATAAGGTTAATTTACTTTTCGTTTTTTTTACAAATTCATTGGGGTTCAATATAGGAAGTCATCTCGACTTTTCCTATTATCTAAAAAAACAACTTTAGGCTAAATTTCAAGTATAACTATTAATTATGTTAAGTTTAAAATTCCCCAAAATTCTTAGTAATTTTAACCCTTCAACGTCTACCTATAAAATCAAAACTAAAACAACTAAGTAATGGAAAAACAAAAGATTGTCGTATTAACAGGTGCCGGAATTAGTGCCGAAAGCGGCATCAAAACTTTTAGAGATTCAGACGGCTTGTGGGAAAATCATGACGTAATGGAAGTAGCGTCACCCGAAGGTTGGCGAAAAGATCGGGAATTAGTACTGGAATTTTATAACCAGCGTCGCACCCAGGCATTGGCTACAAAACCTAATCCAGGACATATTGGGCTTGCTCAATTAGAACCTCATTATGATGTGGTAATTGTTACTCAAAATATCGACAATTTGCACGAGCAAGCAGGTTCTAGCAATATTATTCACTTACATGGAGAATTGAACAAAGTACGCAGTACGGTAGATCCTAATTTAGTATATGAATGGGGTGATAAACCTATAAATATCGGTGACAAATGCGAGAAGGGTTCTCAGCTACGCCCTCACATTGTGTGGTTTGGAGAAGCAGTGCCTTTAATGGAAAAGGCTGTGATGGAAGTGGTGGATGCTGATATCTTTATGGTAGTAGGCACTTCGTTATTGGTGTATCCAGCCGCTGGTTTATTAGATTATGTAGAAGGCCACGTACCTAAATACATTATAGATCCCAACATGCCTGATGTGCGTCCTCGCCCTAACTTGCACCTGATAGAAGAAAAAGGTTCGGTAGGTGTACCAGCTTTGGTAGAGAAATTGATCGCCAAAGCTTCAGAATAATCTTAAATACTGGATGGCAACTATTTGTCATTCAGTATTATAACTTAACCCCCAACCATAAAATATCATCACGCTGATAGGTACCTTCCATATGCGTATCAAGCGCCTGCTCTATCACTTGTTTTTGTTCAGCTAAAGGACGTTGAGCAACTTCCGACAATAATCCCCGAAGTTTTGTTTTGCCAAACCGCCTCCGTTTCTTATTATTTTGATCTTGCAAACCATCACTTCCTAAGTACAATATTGCTCCTGGAGAAAGTGAAAATTGATGGTTTTCAAAGCATTTAATCTCATTTTGTTCACCCCCTACCGACTTCCGGGTTGCCTTTACTTCGTGTAGTCTTCCCCCTTTCCCTTTAGGGTCATAATAATACAAACTATTCTTTGCGCCTGCATAATTTAAATGGATTTTTGATTCATAGCGATAATAAGAAAGCACAATGGCATCCATACCACTAATCACTTCGCCTTCATCTTGCTTCATGACGGTATTGATTTCTTTGTGCAGGCGATCCAAAATAGCTGCGGGATTAGAAATATTCCAAATACGAATAATTTTATCCAATAAATTGGCTCCAATCAGCGTCATAAATGCTCCTGGCACGCCATGCCCAGTGCAATCTGCCACAATCAAAATAGTTTGTTTCCCCGACTCTCCTAACCAAATAAAATCCCCGGAAACCATGTCTCTTGGCTTGTTAATGATGAAATAGTTCTTTAGCAGCCGTTGCATTTTTGCTTCATGGGGTAAAATAGCTCGTTGTATATCTTCCGCCGCCTTGATACTACTGGAAATCTGTTGGTTTTTCTCTTCCAGAAAATCATGCTGGGTTTGTATTTCTTCCTGCACCTGTATCAGTTCTTTATTCTTTCCCTCTATTTCCTGTTTCTGTGTATGCAACAACTTATTGGTATACTGCTTACGAAGGTTGCTTCGATGAAGTACCAATGCCAACACCACAAGCAGTAATACACCTCCCGATATGGCTACAATTAGATTGTTTCGTTGTGTAAGCAATACTTCATTTTTAGCAGCTTCCTTTTTTAGAAATTGATTTTCCTGTGCTTGTTTCTCGTTTTGATACTTAGCTTCTACTTCTGCAATTTGTCGAGACTTTTTTTCATTAAAAATACTATCTCCATACACCTTATAACTTTGATAATACTTTAATGCGTTTTCAAAATCACCTGCTTGTTGATAAATTTCTGAGAGTAGTTTTGTCAATTGTTTTGTCAAATATTTTGACCCACTGATTTCTGAAATTTTCAAAGATTTGAGTCCATATTCTATAGCTTGTTTATAATCTTTTAAGCCAAAATATGCCCTTGAAAAATTATAAAACACCTCATCTTTCAACATTCCGAGCTTTTCTTTGATTTTTAGTGAGGCTACACAATACTCAATGGCTTTGGGGTAGTTATCCAATGCATTATAAACTGATGCAATATTGACCAAAGAAATAGATAACCCTCTTTGATTACCCATGTGTTCTTTGATCTTTCTCGATTTTTCGTGATAATGAAGCGCCTTGTCGTATTGCTTCATATGTTCATAGACTTCTGCTAAATTATTGTAATCAATTGCTACTGAGTACTTTTTACCAAATGCCTCATGGATGGCCAATGCTTTTCTCTGAAACTCAATTGCTTTATCAAAACGTTTTTGAGCCTTGTAAACAATCCCCAAGCTCCCTAAGGTATTGGCTTGTTTCACCTTTTGTTTCCTGGCTTCATAAATTTTTAGCGCACCAAAAAAGTGTTTTAACGAGGGAGCAAAACTTCCTTTTTCACGATAAATAATGCCCAATTTCCAATGATAAAGGGCGATATTGGTGGAGTCTTTGTCTTGTTCTGCCTCATTTAATACCTGTTTAAAGTGTTTGATTGAGCGGCTAAGGTTTCCCATGGCATAAAACACATGCCCTATGCTAAACTTTGCTTCGTCCACTCCCTTTTTATATTTGAGCTTTTGGGCAAGCGTCAACGCTGTCTGGTCATACTGTAAGGCGGCTTTTATATCACCGTTTTCACTCATAATCCCCAGCTCATTCAATACATTCACTCTATTGGTGTCATCAGGCAAGGTTTTAAGAAGCAGAAGTAGGCTATCTTTTTTAGTTTGTTGTTGGGCAATGTTTGGGGTTACTAGTAAAAATATCAACATTAAAGAAAGGAGGCCAGCAACTCGCCAGTTTGTTTGTAGGGCATTCCTGAAGGGTGATTTAATGTAGGAGTTGGCTGGAACAATATTTTGGACATCATATTTCTTAACTAGTAATAAAAGGATACAACATACCATTCCCTCGGTGTATGCGTATTTTTTCATAAATAAGTTTCTCAAAGTTTATTTGTACTTGTATCTAAAGTTATGCTTTTTCCAATAAAAACACAAACAGCCTAAAGTGATCCCTTCAGCCAGTATTTGGCTAAAGGAACCAATTGAGAAACAAAAAAGTTAATCGTATTTAAAACCTTCTCCCTGGTGGTTTTCCAGCCTCACGCCCAAACCCATCACAATACGGTTTACAAAGTTGAAATAGGCGATTACCAAGGTTGCGTCCAAGATGGCTCGGTCTTCCAACCCTGCTTTTTTGAGCGGTTCCAATGCTGCTTCGTCGGCTTGTCCAGGATGTAAAGTAAGGTTTTTGGCCAAATCACATAACAACAAATCCACTTCGCTCAATGTCACTTTAGTATAGTCATCTCTCAGTTGCTGCACCTTTTGTTCATCTTTCCAGAAATGGTTCAAAGCTGTACCATGGTGTACCTGGCAATATTCACATTGATTGTTTACGGACACTATCACCGCCACCATTTCCCGTTGATACCTTCTCAATGGGGATTTACCAAACATAATCCCTAAATAAAGTTCCATATGATGAATAATAGACTCTGGATTGAGGCTTTGAATTTTATGAACTTCAGCAATCGCCCCTCTTTTCTGTAAAATCTCTTCATATACCTCTTTTAGCCGCCCTTCGGCCATTTCATACTCAATTACTTCTATAAAAGACATGGATTTTTTAGTTTTAAAATTAGATTGTTCTTATTTCACAAAAGACATAAAATTAGTTAAATTGTGAATTACAAAAAGTAAAACAAAAGGGTTTAATTGATTATTACGGTGCAACAAAGCCAACGTACAAATTATCAGGTTTTATTCATTCAATACAATAAAAGGTGGATTTACCATCTATTACCTGGCATACTTTGTCTTTTTGTACACAGGGCATTTAGTCAATCTACTTATTCAGATAGTTTGATAGGTGAACTAAGAAAAGCAAAAATAAAAGCCCCTCGTAACAAAAAACTTCAGCTGAATCTGTTAAATCAAATAGGGGAAAATCTATTAAAAGAAGGATCACCTGATGCACTTAAATATATCCGTCAGGCACTTATCTTGAGTACTCAAACCAATCAAAAAGTAGACAAGCTTCAGTCTCAGTTTGTGATGGGGCTTTTTTACCAAAAGAATGATCAACCCCAACAAGCCATCAAGCACTTCAAGGATGTACTCAAAGCATCTAAGGTTGAAAAAACTTATGCCCGTTCTGCCGAAGTATCTTTGCATTTAGGCAATTGTTATCGTTCATTTAATGAAATCAAAAGTAGCTTGTTTCACTATTTTGAAGCTGCCAGCTTTTACCGAAAAATCCCTGACCAAGCAGGATATATTGAAGCCATAAACAATGTGGCAGGAGCTTTTTATGATTTAGGTGAATACCGTAACTCTCTCAAGTATTTTTTGGATGTGTTAAAAACAGCTCAACGCATCAAAAATATCCGTCTAATAGCCGTGGCTTTCAACAATGTAGGAAGTACTTATAATATATTAGGTAGTCATGACAAAGCCCAGGAATATCTAAAAAAAGGCCTGGAGTTAGTAGATCAAAACAAAAACCTTCAACGCATTAAAGGCGCATTGTTAAGTAGTTTGGGAGAAGTATTTCTTCTACAAAAAAAGTATAACAAAGCGCTTGAATACTTTGATCAAGCCTGGGATATTGCTTCCAAACTACAACACCAGCACTTAATAATCGTGGTTGCACGTGATTTGGCCAAGGTATATGTACAACAAAAGGATTATACCAATGCTTTAAAATACCAACAACAAAGCCTGGTTGCAGCTCAAACCAGTAAAAATTTACACGAGATGCAAGCCAGTTATAAATTCATATCGGCCATCTACAAGGAATCAAAGGATTTCGAAAATGCTTTCTTTTACTATGATAAGTATCACCAATTAAGAGATTCGTCGGATCAGAGAGGGCAAATAGAAGCTACTCGTCGGATGGAGCTTCGTTTTCAGAATACCCAAAAAGAGCAAGCCATTAAACTACTTACCAAGGAAAAGCAAATTCAGGAAGCGCATTTTCGCCACCAAAAAAATTTAATCTACCTGGGTATCCTTATCTTTTTATTGGTACTCATCCCTTCTTTTATTTATTATCGCCATTACAAGGAAAAAAAGCATACCCGTATTTTGTTTGAAGAAAGAAACAAGATCATTGCCTTGCAAAATGAAAAGATCAAGGCGCAAACTTACCATATGGAGCGTAAGCATGAAGAAGTTCAAAATAAAAATCATGCATTGATCACCCTCAATCAGGAAAAAAATATATTGGTAGGCATGCTTGCTCACGACTTGCGAAGCCCACTGAATCAACTAAAAGGCTTGATACAACTCTGCTTAATGACTGCTTCTACCGACGATGAAACGACTGACTATCTCCAAAAAGCAATACAATCCACCGAACGTCTACAGACAATGATTGATCGTATTCTCGATTTAAAAGTGGTAGAAGAGCAAGAGTTGGTCGTGCATTCAGAATACATCAACCTGAACTTACTGCTGGAAGAAGTGATTGGTAACTATCAGGAACAGGCACATAAGAAGCTCATTAAAATTGTTTTACCTTATTATGATAAAAGCTTTGAGGCAAATTTGGACAGAAATTTTATACTCCAGATTCTGGAAAATTTACTATCCAATGCCCTCAAATTTTCCCCTCCTCACAAACATATCTATATAAATCTAAGTACACAGGCCAACAAGATAAGAATTGCAGTGAAAGATGAAGGCCCCGGTATAAGTGCAGAAGATCAGCAAAAGCTTTTTGGAAAATTTCAAAGATTAAGTGCTCAACCCACTGGTGGAGAAAATACCGTCGGTTTAGGCCTTTCTATTGTCAAAAAGTTTGTAGAAGCCATGGATGGCAAAATCTGGTGTGAAAGTGTACCTGGTGAAGGTGCTTGTTTTATTGTAGAGTTTGAACAGGCTTGCGCTTAAGTATAGAAAGCCAGATTATTCATCCAGCTTTCCTTCTAACATCAAGAACATACGCATAGTTTCCCTCAACTAAGTGGTATCTTAAATGCCTTATTTTCTAGGTTTTAAGACTAAGCTGGTGTAGTGATGTCTTTTGGTGGTTAAGCCAGGATTATTAATCGTAAAAAAGTGTTTTAAAAATCTGAGATGTGGTAAGAGGCCATTTATCAAATGTTTTATTGAATTAACAAACAATAGCCTATGAGTGGTTATTTTCTGGAAACAGCTTATTTTATAAGGTCGGGCTGTTTTTTAAAGTAGGCAATGAAAGGGTCATTCCAATTAAAAGTCCAATAGGTTTTCGTTTTCATAGTTTTTCGAGAAGGTACAAATATCAGTTTATGACATAATTCACGTATTGGGCAATCACTAAGTTGACCATTTTTGTTATACAAAACATACCTGTGTACTTGAATTACAGCAGTTATTAAAAACCAAGATTCATTTTTTCTTGTAAATTCAATACTTACTGAGCAAACATTTTGTATCAACCATGTTTATTTCAGCAAGCAAGTAGTAATAAGCATTATTGCACTTTTTTAACTCAAAACATCTTATTTGCAGATTTTTATTGTAATAAATACACAAAACACTTTGACTTAACGTATAACCAATTTGACTATTTCTAAGTCATATTAGTCAAGTTTATGACTGCTTATTTGGCTATTATTGTGTTGTGATTTAGCAATATATTGATGAGTATTAAATATACAAATCATCGTATTATTACTTATAAAATATAGTTAATCAAGAAGAAATAGTACATGACCGCAACTTTATAAAGCATAGACAAAACAAGCATTGTTATATCTATTCTAAAATAAACACAAGAAGGTATATGCTTAGAAAGATCGCATTGTTGATATTTGGCAAGCAGCAACTAGAAAATACTTCAACAAAGAGGTAAATTCTAATCAAGCATTTACATATTCAATGGAGAAAAGAGTAAATCAACCCTCCGATTGCGAATACGGCCCGAATGCGAATCATTATCATGCAAGGGGTTATCTTGCCCAAAATCTTTGATTAACACTTTGTTTTTTTTGATCTCATTCTCAATCAGTTGCTTCAATACGGCCTCACTTCGCATTTTCGACAACCATTCATTGTATTCTTTTCCACCAATATTATCGGTATGGCTGGTAATACTGATTTGGTATTTAGATAAGTCTTTGATAGACTCTATGGCTTTAACAATATCCTGCCTTTGTTCAGCATCAATGTAGTAGCTTCCTCCTCCAAAATAAATGCTCACCCGAACGGCTTTGTACTTTTGTGCAAAGGATAAATGACATATAAGGGATAGAAGTGCAAGTAAAGTAATTCTTTTCATGGTTGGTACAATTTTCGGAAACACGGAATATTATGTATTTAAATTTACAAAACACCTCTCTAAAATATCATCAATAGCATTTTTTTAACAATTCAATTTGCTTACAAAACAAGTACTCCATTCCAATTGTTTTTAGTCACAATTATTTCGTTCTGGTAAAGTTTTATATATTTCGTTTTGAATAAAATTGATAGGATTGATTAGGTATGAAACTGATTGAAGTTAAAAACGACAAGAAGCTGGCAAAAGAATTCATAAAATTGCCTGCCAAGTTATACAAAAACGACCCCAACTGGATACGCCCCATAGATAAGGAAGTAGAAGATACATTTAACCCTAAGGTAAACTCATATTTTGCCCATGGTAAATGTATTCGTTGGATTCTACAAGATGCTCAAGGGCAAACCATTGGTAGAGTAGCCGCTTTTGTAAACGATCAAACAGCCAACAAGGGAAATAAACAACCTACTGGAGGGATGGGATTTTTTGAATGCATCAATGACCAAAAGGCAGCCTTTATGCTTTTTGATAAATGCAAAGAATGGAATCAAAGCCAGGGGATGGAAGCAATGGATGGGCCTATCAATTTTGGTAATCGTGAAAAATTTTGGGGATTGCTTACTGAAGGTTATATCCCTCAAAACTATAATATGAATTACCATTTCCCTTACTATAAAGAATTGTTTGAGGCTTATGGATTCAAAGACTATTTTCAACAATATACCTTTGGCAAAAAAATTAATCAGGAATTTAATCCACGCCTTTTAAATCGTGCAGAACGCATCATTGAGCAAAAAGAGTATACCTTTAAGGCATTGGAGATGAAGCATCTTGATAAATATACCAATGACTTAAGAGAAATATACAACCAAGCCTGGGCAAACCATAGCGGTGTAGATGAAATGGATCAGGCAAGGGCTAAAGCTACTGTAGCCCAAATGAAACCTATTCTCGAAGAAGATTTAGTTTGGTTTGGCTATCACAACGATCGTCCCATTGGAATGTTTATCATGGTACCCGAAGTGAATCATATTTTTCGCTATGTAAACGGAAAAATGAATCTCTTGGGGAAGCTGAAGTTTGTATATCATAAGAAAAGAGGTATCGTAAAACAAGTCATAGGACTTGTATTTGGGGTAATTCCTGATTTTCAAGGGAAAGGAATCGAGACAGCACTGGCAGCCTCTTGGGGGAAAACTCATGGCTGGCATGATGATTATCGTTATAAATACATTGAGCTTAATTGGATTGGTGACTTCAACACTACTATGGTAAAAATGTGTAGGATTTTTGGCTTCGAGATTGTTAAAAAACATACTACTTATCGCCTGTTATTTGACGAAAATGCCGTTTTTGAGCGTGCACCCATTATGAAGTAATTGATTAGGCAGTGGGGGTATATTTTTTTTAAAACATCTTGTAAATACTTCTTTGTGGTTTGTATATAAAGAAGTTAATTTGAAGAATTATTAACTATTAGATTTTTTACCATGAATAAAATATTACCAGTTTTAATGATTGCTATTGTAGCATTTGTTGGTCAAGCTTGTAAAAAAAAGGAAGAAGCCGCACCTGCACTAAAAGTTCTGCAATTGGGTGAAAAGCGCTTAGATAATGACAAACTTGTTGATTTGACAGATGGTACTGGCTATACAGTAGTAGATGCACTTGCAAATGCCGGTAAAGTGGACATTAACTACAGCAAATCTATTACAATAAATGATGGGACTAAAGACACTACTGTTACTAGTGCTATTATAAGTGCCGATGCGATAAGAATAGATGGAGGCAGCCCTTTTAGTAATACCACTACTTTTGCCCCTCTTTCTAGAGGTACACTACCTACGGCTGTTACAGACCATGCAGAGCTTAAGACCCTCTATGATCAGGCAGCAGCTGATTTTGGAAGCGAAGCGCCACTTCTTTTTGGAATACCTGCCAACGTAGTTATTATGTTCAAAATCAGAGGAAATACCGATACACCCAAATATGGAGGCATTCAGTTTAACAGTTTCAATGCTGATTCAACTTCTGCCAATGTTACCATTACAGTGCAAGAATAAAAGATGTTCTATATTGAGTAGCTTTATGCTACTCAATATATTTATTAATGTACTTATCCAGAATTGACAATTCCTTAACCTAATATCTGTAACATTTTCTTTTCCAGCTTATTATATTTGTATGTGGTCAATGATATGATCACCCCCCGAAACCATGTACAACTTCCGAAAAATTTTCTCTAGCAAATTTAATAAAGCATACTTTGATGCGCATTATGCCATTCTCAAAGTAGTAGCTCAACCTGAAACAGCAACTCTGGATGATTGTACTTACCGCGAAGATCACATCAATATTGTAAAAACTGTCGAAAAGTTAACCCCTGCATTTTTTCTTCTCAACAACGCTCAAAACAAGTTTCAAGCTTCATTAGACTCTCAAAAGTGGCTTCAGCAACAAATTAAAACCATAGGTATCAGCAAAAATGCGATAGTGATTGGAGCTGATTTCATCTTACAATCTATGCAATCTCCTCATACAGTCAACAACCACTCTCCTGCTATTCCCTCTCAATATTTCACCAATGAAGAAGATGCTTTGCTTTGGTTAGTAGGCTCAATAAAGACCCCTTCCAGACAAAAAATCGTAACCTAATGGTAATTTTTCTCGATTAATTAATACCAATAGGTTAAAATATGTGATTAAATCAGATTAAGATGATCAAGCTTCTCGGCATTATCAAGCTCATTGTTATTTTTGGGGTGTTAACGCTTTTTACCCAAATAGGCGGAATCATTTATTTATTAATGAAGCCACTAACTGGTTTCCTGTCAAGGAATGTTCATAACTACTGGAAGAAACAAGGCGTCAAACTCACCTCCTATTTTATTGGTTACCTACTCATTATCAGTTTTATAGTTCCTCCGCTTGCCAGAGTATTTGGCAGAGAAGCATTGCCTGTATTTGGTCACGAACAAGTGAAACCACTTAATATCTGGACTTGCGTACTCAATCGACATTATGTCCGCCCAGAGCTTCACAAAACCCTTACTCAAGTAGCAAAACAACTAGATCAACAGCATCCCGGTGCTGTAATCGCTTACATGGACGCCAACTTCCCATTCAAAAAAGGATATCCACTCTGGCCTCACTTGAGTCATAGTGATGGCAAAAAAGTTGACATAGCTTTCTTATATAAACACCCCAAAACTAGCAAAAGGCTTTCTCGCACTGCGAGAACTCTTTTTGGTTATGGAAGTTATGAGACACCTCAACCTAATGAGTATAACATTGCTCAACAATGTGAAAGACAAGGCTTTTGGCAGTACAACTTATTGGGTAGGTTTTATCCACAATGGCTCAAAAAAAACAGAAAAGTTGATGTCACAAGAACTCGTTCAATGATTCAGCTTTTTGCTCAACATCCCAAAACCAATGTATTGTATATAGAACCATATCTCAAACAGCGATGGCGTATTTTTGCTACAAAAATCAGGTTTCATGGCTGTCATTCTGTCCGACATGATGACCACTTACACGTAAGCATTTGGTAAGTGATCCAAACGAAGGTTTCTTTTTTATCAGGAATTTCATTAATTTATTATAACAACCCAAAACCCTAAGAATCATGAGTAAATCAAATAGAGCTAATCCCATACTTGAAGTATTGAAAAGTAATGGAGGAAAAGTAGTGATAGGTGTGCTTACCTTATTACTTTTATTTAGTGCTTTTTCGGTAGTAAAAACAGTACCAGCTGGACATGTAGGCGTTATCACTCACTTTGGAAATGTGCAAGAAGAAATTTTGGGTGAAGGTATTCACTCGGTATTACCTTTTCGTACCCGTATTGTAAAACTTAATGTTCGTATTCAAAAGATTGAAGCTGTTGCTACTGCGTCCTCAAAAGACTTGCAAACGGTTACTTCCAAAGTGGCACTCAATTTTTATTTATCTAAGAAAAAAGCCAATGTTATTTACCAAAACCTAGGTATGGACTACCAACATACCATCATTCAACCTACCATTCAAGAATCTATCAAATCGGCTACAGCCCGATACAATGCCGAACAATTAATTACATCACGCCCTAAGGTAAAAGATGATGTTTATAATTATATCAAAAAACGCTTAGCTAAAAACAATATCATTGTAACTGATTTTTCTATTGTAGACTTTAAGTTTTCACCAAAATTCAATGAGGCTATTGAGAAAAAACAAATCGCAGAACAAAGAGCTTTAACTGCTAAAAATGATTTAAGTCGAATAAAAACTGAAGCAGAACAAGCTCGGGAAAAGGCAAAAGGAGAGGCAGAAGCTCAACTTGAGCTAGCCAAGGCGCAAGCTAAAGCTCAGGAATTATTGAGGCAATCTGTCAATGGAGAAATTATTCAATTAAAGGCCATTGAGAAATGGAACGGAATATTGCCTGTATCTATGGGAGAGAAAGGTGGAGGAGGCTTTTTTGATATTACTACGGTAGGCAAAAAACGTTAAATAATATGAGTAAATAATCCAATCTATAAAATCTTTTATGGATTGGATTGTATTCTTTAAACTCCACAAAAAATTACTAAAAAACAGCTCACGTAAATTTCAAAAAAAGTGATATATTTGAGTAAAAAGCCTGCTTTAGCAAAAAATGACTAGAAAAGCATTAATTTTGGCATAATTTTTCCACTACTAATATATTGAGGTAAACTAAAATTCAACGCCACCTGTTAAGATATAGAAAACTGACATTTTGTGTCAGTTAATACACCAAAAGCAAAAAGGCCATGCGTTTCCAATTAAAGAAAATACGACATAAAATATTGCTGGCGTTTGCAACCCTGATCGTTTTCACTGGAGTAATTGTGGTGATTTCACAATACTACATGGGGAAAAGTAATGAGTATCAGTCTTTGAAAACTCAAATCAAAGATTTGCTCAATCTAAGCCTTACTGTGCAAAATTATCAGAAAAATTTCCTCTTGATTGATACCAAATCAGTCCCATTCTACAAGCAAAAAGGAGAAAGCAAGAATCTTTCTGAATACAATAAGAATGCTCTTAAGATCAAAAAGCTCATCAGTAAAATTGAAAAAGAGCCTTTACTCGATCAGTTAAAAATTGACAAAAACCTACAGAAAATACGTCAAGCACATACCAATTATAACGGTTTGTTCAACTCCCTCTCATTAAAAATTCAATATCGAGGTTTCAAAGATTATGGCCTAATCAAAAAAATGAGAGATGAGGCTCATAAGCTTGAGGTTGCTGATTCACTCCGCCAATTTGACATTAATAAGCTTCGTCGCCACGAAAAAGATTTTCTTATCCGAAAAGATATAACTTATGCTAATAAGTTATACCGGTTTAATTCTCAGGTAAAGCAAACACTACGCAGTCGCCTGGATACACTTAAAAGGAAAGATTCACTTATAATAAAGGAAGTAGAAACCTACATTGCTACGGCCAATAGTTATGAAAGATATTTTGCCAAAATTGTAAATATCGAGAAAGAAATTGGTCTTACTGAAGACGAAGGGATACGCAATCAATTAAAGCAGATCATTAGCGATATTAAACTTGAGTTGAGTATTTTGCATGATACTGTCAACGAAAGAACCAACAACTTGATTTGGCAGGCCTCGTTGGTATTTTTGATTGTCATCTTGGTGATGCTCTTTTTGTCATTAATTGTAGCTTGGTACTTTACACAAAACATCTCGGCTCCTGTTGAACTATTGACAAGAGTAACCAAATCTATCGCCAGTGGTCTACAAAATCAGGAAGACCGTCTGGATAGTATTCAATCTCAAGATGAAGTTGGCAACCTTGCTCGTAACTTTAAAAACCTTTATACTCAACTCAAGAATACCATTCAGATTACCAAAGAAGAGAATAAAAAGCTTAAAGAATTTTCACAGAAGGATGCTGAAAGAAGATGGGAAACAGAAGGCTTTGCTATCTTCAACGAAATTTATAGAAATCACTTTAACAATCTGGAAGAACAAGCCTTTGAAGTAACTGCACAATTGGTGAAATACACAAGTAGTAGTCAAGGAGGTATGTTTGTGCTAAAT
The DNA here is from genome assembly GCA_001890965.1 of marine bacterium AO1-C. Lineage (GTDB taxonomy): Bacteria > Bacteroidota > Bacteroidia > Cytophagales > Microscillaceae > Microscilla. The sequence continues at coordinate 766,694 of MLAY01000001.1, forward strand.
GACGATAATGAAGAAGATTTGTATATGGAGCTAAAAGCTTCTTATGCTTTTAATCGTCAAAAATTCCAGAAGAAAAGAGTTGATTTGGGTGAAGATCTGATTGGTACAGCCTGGAGAGAAGGTGATACTATATTGCTCACAGATGTTCCTCAATCTTATGTACACATTACGTCAGGACTAGGCCAAGCCAATCCAAATTGTATTTTAATTGTCCCCATTAAGTCGGATGATGCAACTGTAGGCGTAATAGAACTCGTTTCTTTCAAAATATATAAAGAGCACGAAGTAGCTTTTATCGAACGACTTTCTCAAAGGATTGCTTCGGGTATTATTGCTATTAAATCTTCGGAGAGAAACAAGAAACTATTGGCCATATTGGAAAGCGAAGCTCAAGATGCTCAGGAAAGAGAAGCGCGCTTACGCAAAGAGTTACAAAACTCAAAATACTGGGTACATAAGTTTGAGCAGAAACTCAACAATCTATCTGATGAACTCTTGATTTATCGCACGGTAATTAATCGCTTATATGCAGGTATGTTGATCACCAATGAGAAATTCATCATTACCAAAGTGAATAATTATATCTACCAGAGGTTCAACTACAAAAGAGGTGAATTGATTGGGGAATCAGTTGATATCTTGATTGAAACTGATTATAAAAACATCATTGACCTTCGCGAAAAACAGTTCAAAATCAGTTATCGCTCATTCCAGGAACAAGTAAATGGGGAGGTAATCGATAAGCGAGGTAAAAACTATCCAGTGAAAATGCTTTCTGGTAAGCTTGAAATTGATACCAAGATTATTTACATTTTCTTATTTAACGAGGATGAAATAATATACCCCAGTCGTCCAGTAGCAAGTAATCCTGGCAAAGGTAAAAGTCTGATCTTGAACTAATCTATTAAAATATTAAGCTTCAAGTTTTGAGGTTTTAAGGTTATTGTTCCTTAAAACCTTATTTTTTTAGCAATCTCTAAGCGTAAGCAACTCATACAAATACCGTATTATATATGCTCCTCCCTCTTATCTTCTAACCAAGGATATTTCTCTATCTCACATTGGTTTTATAGTCCACAATTTCAAGGTATCTTATCGAGAGGTTTGCTTTACCAATTTCCCAATTGACGACTACGGGTATAGTTCCAATCCTTTGGACGCTGAGATATCTTTTTAATAGGAACCCTGGTAAGTGGGGCAAACAAGAAAAACTTTATCATCAGGGTATTGTCTCGCCTGTCATCAGTGCTCAATTGAGAAATATTATCTACATAATCAGTTTGTTGGTTGAGAATACTGGCCTGCACACCTAATGAATATCCATTGGCCAAACGATAAGCTGCTCCAATACCCGATGGAAGCATTACTGCAAAGTTGTTATAGTTCTCATTTCTTGCCCGACTTGTTTGCACGTTTAAAAGATCCTGTCCTTCGTCGTTTTGTACAGCAAAGCGGTAAATGCCAAAGCCCTGGCTTAAATAAACCATATAGCGTCGGGTTTTAAGCAGATTGAACTGTAGTTCGTAATGAAAAGTAATAATGCTTGCTTTAAAAAAATTATTAGGAACACCGCTTTCTTCAGGATCGCTTGAAGTAAAAGAATAATTTAAATCTTCTCCCGTAAGTGACCCAATACTTAAACCAAAACGCCCATTTAAATAACGATGGCGATTCATTCGATAAGCGATATGAAAAGAAGAAGTCCATTTTTGAAAGGCAGGGTTCAACTCTCCTCGATAAGCATTGGCGCTTACTCCAATTTCCAGAAAGCGGGTAATTTTAGGTAAGGTTCTATTGATAAAAGGAGGCTCTAAAACGTCTAAATCCTGGTCATTGGTTTGGGCTTGTCCAAGCGCAAGTCCTAAAATCATCATTGATAAGGTTAGCAGTGTTTTTTTCATACTCCTAAAACGTAAACAAGTAAAAATTGATTCTAAACTTTACAAAAACAATTTCTTATTTACAACAACAAAAACAAAAACACTAGTGGAAATATCACTCCTGCAATGGCTAATATATATCCTCTCTTTCTAAAGCTATTCTTACCTCGGGTAATAAACATTCCTGTAACGGCAATCGTTAGCATAGCCAAACCAAAAATATCTGAATACCATATCCAACTACCATTAGTTCTTTGGTGTAGATCGGCCATTTCGGCCAGTGCCACTCTACGTTTAAACATATTGAGTTGTCCTTTACCCGTTTTTAGATCAATTTTAGCTCGGCCTTTTTGATAACGTATTTCGAGTTGTTGCTCTTTGTCACGGATGCGAAAATTATCTATTTGCCCCTCCATTTTATATTTTTTGGAAATTTCGGCTACTAAATTCTTATCAATTTTTTTAACGTCTTTAGGCAATGTTACTTGCATTGGTATTTCTTGATAAGTATAGCGCCTTACGTTCCAATCTCTGCGATGATTCAATGCAATGCCTGAAATAGAAAAAGAAATGATCAATCCCACATAAAAATAGCCTAAGTCGCGGTGCAACCCACGATATGTTAGCTTTCTCTTCTTACTCATAACTATTTAAATTAAGTCTAAATAAAGCCGCAATAAATGAGTTTTTGAGGGGATTTTCAAGAGACTAGAGAAAAAGGAGTTGTTAAAAAATAGTAATCGCTCTCGCTTTCCGTCATCCAAATGACAAACTTTGGAATTATAAAGGAGTAATTTCACTTACTAAATTATGTAAAATGAATATTCACTACCAACTCGCCAATCAAGAAGATATCAATGATTTATTACCGTTGGTTAAAGCATTTTATACCTTAGAAAAAATTCCATTTGACCAGCAGGATACTTTGGATGCATTAGAGAAGCTTATTCAACATCCAACCTGGGGATATTTATGGTTTATCAAGGCAGATGAACAATTGATTGGTTATCTGCTTGTGGCATTAGGTTATAGTTTGGAATTTAAAGGTAGAGATGCATTTGTAGATGAAATATTCATCACAGAAAGTTATCGTGGGCAAGGTATTGGTTCTCAGGCACTCATATTTGCTGCCAACTACTGCCAACGTCAAGGAGTGAAAGCTTTTCATTTAGAGGTAAATCATTCTAACACTATAGCACAACAGGCCTACGAAAAACTAGGTTTTCAGAAACGAACAAACTATTTTTTGATGACTAAATACCTTGATTAGTCATTCTGAAATATGATTTATAAAAATTGCAGAAATTATGGAAAAAATTAAGGTTGGAATTATACAACACAGTTCGGTACACCAAAATTTAAAAGCGAGCGTAGAAAAACTTACTGAGCTATTGGCGCAAGCAGCTCGTCAAGACATCCAAATGGTGGTGGTTGGTGAAGGTTGGCTTTCTGGTTACCCAGTGTGGTTTGATTACATTCCAGAAGCCGCCCTATGGAACTACCCTCCTACTAAAAAACTATATGCTCGTTTTCGCGAAAACAGTGTAGTAATTGATGGAGAAGAAATGAAACATATTCGTGCCTTGGCCAAAAAATACGAGATGGTTTTGAGCCTTGGAATGAATGAAAGGGTAGAAAAAGGTCTGGGCATAGGTTCGGTGTATAATAGTTTGGTATTGATAGATGCCAATGGGGAAATTGTAAATCACCATCGTAAATTGGTACCTACTTTTACCGAAAAGCTAGTACATACTCATGGAGATGCCGCAGGGCTTAAGGCCGAAAACACCAAAGTAGGCAAAGTAGGTGGGTTAATTTGTTGGGAACACTGGATGCCACTCAACCGTCAGGCATTGCATAACGATGCTGAACAAATTCATGTAGCGATGTGGCCCAATGTACACGAAATGCATCAAGTGGCTAGCCGCCAATATGCTTTTGAGGGCAGGTGTTTTGTATTGGCTGCGGGGCAAATGCTCAAGGCTAAAGATTTACCCTCAGAACTTAAACTACCTGAAAACCTGGCCGCTAATCCAGAACAATATGTGCTCAAAGGGGGAAGTTGTATCATTGCTCCCGATGGCAGATATATCGTGGCACCTGTATTTGACAAGGAAGACATTATCACAGCAGAGATTAACCTGGAAGAAATGTATTATGAAAAAATGACTCTGGACACTTCAGGACATTATTACCGTCCAGATATATTCAATTTTTCAGTCAACCGCAAGCGCCACGATTTTTAAGCAATGTATTTCAAAACACCAAGGTTCGACTCAGACTTTGGTGTTTTTGGTAATGACTGATGGGCTATAAAACTGCTTCTTCAATAAGAATGTATAGCCACCTACCACTGTAAATGTCAACACTTCAGCCAATGGCTTTACTAACCAAATGGCTTGAATTTCCCAACCAAAAATATCAGAAAATAGCCATAAGAAAAGAAAAACTAACCCCAAGCCTCTGGCAATATTCATGGCAGAAGTAAGTGTGGCTTTTCGAATTGATTGTAAGTATAAGGAAAGTACATTGTTTACTCCAATGCCCAGAAATAAATAGAAATATAACTGAATGCCTGGGTTGGCAATAGCATAAAAAGCTTCTTCGGCATTTTTAGAAAAGACTACCAATAAATAACGCCCTCCCAGATGCCCTAAAATGATGGTCAGCAGACCTAAGCCCAGACTAAATAATAATCCAAAACGTAAAAAAGCCAGTACACGCTGTGGATTACCTGCTCCCATATTAAAGGCCATTAGTGGCTGAAGGGCAATGGTAACTCCAGCAAAAAACCGAAAGAATATAAAACTCAAATAGTTGATAATACCAAAAGAAGCCACTGCTTGATCGCCAAACTGAATCATGTATTGATTGATGAGTATAAACCCAACAGCAAATGCCAGTTCCGATGCAAAAGACGGAAAACCCAATTCAAAAACTCGTTTCCAACCCGATAGTTTCAATGAAAATCGGAAGCCCTTAAAAGTGAGGTTATTTTTAGATTGATAAATATAAAAGCTCACATATCCCAAAGAAAACACCAAGGCGATTCCAGTGGCAATGGCTGCACCAGCAACTCCCCACTCAAGTCCCATTACAAACCAAAAATCGAGAATAATGTTTATAATAGCTCCCAATATTGTAGCGTTTCGGCTTACCTTAGGAGCCCGATCGTTGTTGGTAAATCCTCCCCAAAGCACCCTTAGTAAAAATATGGGCACCCAAAGCAACGACCAGAAGGCATAGTCATATGTAAACTCATAAACTTTTGCCTTTTCTCCGCCAGCCAACAATTTTGTAACCCAAGGGGCTAGCCAAGGCGAAGAGATCGCAATTGCAACCCCAATTAAAATAGTAAGTGTACTTGTAAACTGAAACACCTGCTGTGCTTTTGTGGGATTTTTTGCTCCAATATATTGAGAAAACAATATTCCCCCACCTACCATCAACATAAGTTCAATAGCAATGAATACGATCAATACTGGCGCGTATAAACCAATGGCTGCCACCCCCTCTTTACCCACCATGGCACCCAAAATCACTCCATCCACTACCTGGTGTACAGTAACCGATAACATAGACACTACTGCCGGAAAATAATAGGCAAAAAATAGCTTGCGAATGGGGGCACTCCCCAAGTCTGTTGTCTGAACCATAAGAATATAAAAGTGAAGTAAAATATAGGGTTGGAAAAACGGGGTGCAAAGGAAACAAACTATTGGCTGATTGTCAAATGATTTTGCTAATTAAACGCTAATGTGCTTATTTTGAAGAATTATCAAAAAGAACTGTTTAATACTTTTAAATATAATTTATGAAAACAAAGGTGTATTTTGTAATGATGGCCCTGCTTGTATTGGCAGCTTGTGGCAGTGGAGAGGTTAAAACCGAGAAAATTTCTATTGAAGGGAATCAAAAGAAAATGCAGGCTTTGGCCAAAGAGTTTCCTTCTTTCAAGAATATCATTATGCTTGAACTAAAAAAAGCTCAAGATAAAATTAACCAAGCCAATAAAATCTCTAATGCTAAAGAAAAAGCCAGTTTACTTTCTGAGGCTAATGTTATCTTAGAAGCTCCATTCATAGAGCAGCTACCTGCCATCAAAAAAGAATTGGCCGAGGTACAAGATAAACAAAAAAAGGTACAACGTATGACTTTGAACGCCAAGCAAAAACAGCAGGCAGAAAAGATCATGGAAGAGGCCAACAACATTATTGTAGAGGTAAATGGTATCCTATCTAAGGGGGTAGCCAGTGCTGAAGAAGCCAATGATTTATTGGTAGAAAAATCAAGTAGTTTACGCTCTGCCTCTTCGGCTTTATCAAGATTAATTGGCGCCAAATAAAACTCAAATCAAAATTGTCAATAGGCTTTAGTAGCCTATTGACAATTTTCTTCATGTAATTTCTACTCTTGGAAAAAAGAAACGATCTTCAATCATTGATCGATCAATTGCCTGCCTACTTTCCAAAAAATCAATTCCATCTAATACAGTTACTACATTTTTAAGCTCTACATCATCACTGCTTTGAATTGACGTATCTTCTAGGCCTAATGTCAAGTGATTAGGCTTAACGACTACCACCCAGTGCAGTAAAGGTTGTTTAAACATTGGGTTAACCTTTTGCAAATCTTCCAAAGTGAACAGTTTTGACATAGGAGCTTGGCGGTTATCAATCAACAAGTGAAACGTTTTATTGACTGATACTAAAAGTTGATTGGCTTGGGTAATAACTCCCTGAATATCATTTTGGGTAATGTCTGAATGAAAATGAGTCAAGGCCAACAATTTGTGCTGAATTAACCAAGAAATCTTAAAATTAGGGGTTTGTTTCATAGCAATGCTTGTTTTTAGCAAAACTATTCACAGTAAAGGTTCTTCACGTTATCATTTGATAAGAGAAGAGAGGTTATTTTTATTATGAACTTCTCTCAAAAAAGCACTAAATAAATCCAAGAAAACAATTTACTACACACTATTTCTTATCCTACTCAAGGTAACAGGGCTCATTCCAAGATAAGATGCCACATGAATATGTGATACTTGATTTGTCAATTCAGGGTAAACTTTCACAAACTGCTTATATTTATCTTTAGAAGAAGCTTGCAAAATGATATGATCTCGCTGAAGTAAACGCTCTTTTTCAGTAGTTTTTATTTTATTGACCAAAGCAGTCAAATACTTGTGCTCTTGCAAAAAAGTGGCAATCAGTCTAGTCTCAAAAGCTATTAATGTAGTGGGGGTCAAAGATTGTAGGTTGTAAATAGAACAATGATTCTCGGTACGGCGGCTATTTAAGGTGATAAAGTTTCCTGCTCCAAAAAAACCATTTGTGTGCTCATTTCCTTGATCATCAACAATGAATGACCTTATCACACCAGATGCTACAAAATACTCCTTTCTGGTAATATGTCCACCATATACTACAATTTCGTCTTTGCTAAATAAGTTCGTTTGGGCAATGGCTAGCAATTTTGTCCAGGTTTCATCAGAAATGTTTACACAAGCACTGATATAATTTCTCAAATTTTGCATAGAACTCTAAAAAAGAAAATACCCGTCTAAATCACCAATAATTGCAGTTTCTTTTCTCCAAAAACCCAAAAAATCCGTTATCTTAGAATATCAAACCAATGATCAAAAACCAATAAATTATGAGCGGAGAAAAGAGAGCGCCCATCTTTATGATGCAAGAGGATTTAATGTGGCATTTGCAGGAAATGGAAGAGCAAGCCATGGAAGAAGAACGTTGGCATGCTTCCCTGCGTAATGCTCGCTGGCATCGTCGCAGAGAGCAAGATGAATACGAACAAGAAAGACAAGAACGCAATGCAGCTCATCGAGAGTTGTTAGAAAACCTCAATAGTGGCTTACACCAAATGGAAGATGAATACTTGAGGCAGCAAGAACAACTTCAAACCTTACAATTGCGAGAAGTAGAACTTCAGGGCGAAATCAATAATTTGAAAGAACGTACTGAAGAAGAACTCAAGAAACAACGGGATGAATATACGCGCTTGGTTACTCAAAATCGAGAACAAATCAACCAAGTCAAAAATCAGGTAGCCAATATTTTACAACGCGAAGCTGCCAACCAACAAAGTGCGCAACTGTTAATCGAGGATTTAGAAAAACTTATTGGCCATACAGAAGCCAACCTACCTCATGAAAAATTTACTCCCGGACAACTTGAAAAAGTTCGTCGACAAGTAGAAGCTGCCAAAGCGCACATCGAAAACGCTCCCCAAACTGCCATTGCTACTGGACAACAAGCTTACTTTGATTTGGTAGACTTACGTGAAGAAATATTAGAAAAAGAAGCAGAATTTAACCTGTGGTTAGATAATACCCTGGAAGCTATGCGGGCTTTGTTTGAATCTATCGCCCAAAACCGTAACATCACGCTCAAGGTAGACGAGGACGAAGTAGCCGAAAAAGAAGTGGATTTCTGGACTCGGGGTGCTTATAAAGCCTTGGAAGAGCAAGTAGAGGCCTTGAAAAAAGAGCTGGAAGAGAATCGCAAAACCATTAGCCTGGAGCGTATCAAGGAAATTTTAGCCGAGGTGGAAACTTTACAAAAACGACAAAGGGAGTTACTCAAAGAATCGGTAGAGCGGGTGATTTCTTCACAGGCCAGAGCCGAAATCGGAGATGTAATCGTAGAAACGCTGGAAAAAGAAGGTTTTACCCTTGAAGAAAGCGGCTATGAGCAATCAGACGAACGCAATACTTACCTTATAAAAGTTGTAAACCGAGCAGGTACTGAGATTGTAGCAGCTGTAGTACCCGACGATGCTACTAACACCAATACTGTATCAGTCAACACTTTTGACAAAAATGTATTGAGCGATCAGGTAACAGCCGAACGCTTTGAAGGCATTCGTCAGGCACTGGCCGAAGCGGGTCTACAAGTGGGGCAAACTGTTTGCGAAGATGCACCTTTGAAAGAGCTTTATGACATTGATGAAATTCTGAAAGAAAAAGGAGATGGTATTCCTAAAAATGTACTAGAAAAAGCCGAAATGCTGAATGGACAGAGTGCCAAAGAAACCAGAGGTTAGAATTTATTTGGGCATTGGGTAGGTTTGTTTTAATTTGCACAGAACATACATACTCAATGCCTCAATTTATAATACACCTTAGTTTCTAAACGCAAAATCTAAGACTTCAAAATGTCCATCAAACGAATCACCTCTAAGCTTAGTCTTGACCAAACAGGCACTTTTATTATTGTATACGGACAGGTATTAGCCGAAGAATTTATTGACGAGGACCTCACGCTTTGCGATGTAGATCAGATTTTTTGGAAATACCTCAAGCAACAGGGTTTTGAGCGCATTGTATATTTTGATATTGCCCGTCGCCTGTTTTGTTACGATCAACGCTCATTTGACCTGTGCCGTCCAGAAGGAAATAATTCATCTTCAGAAAATAACAATAGCCAAACTTCAGAGGCTCCCCCACAAGAAGCTCACAAGTCGGGTACCAATAACCGACCACTTGGTCGCCGAAGTGTGTTTCGTCGTAGGCAACAAGCTCAAAATCAAGCCCCTCCCCGACCATTGAGTCAGCAATCACCTGATGGCTACTATCAACTGCCCATCACAGCCGATACCCTTGCAGTACAAACTTTGGATGCCCTTATCAAAGAAAAAGATATTAAAACTGCATTGATTTTTAATCAGTTTGAAAAAACGGCATTATCCAGTATTGCAGGCAATCAATTGTTCAACTATTTGACACACTGGGTAAACTTACCTTCAAGTCTGGGCAACAAATGCTTTTTGATTTTTCAAAGTGCTACCGAGGAGCAATTGTATGAAAGTACGCGTAATTACCCTACAATGCGTAATCTTGTAGCCAATGCTCAGAATAATACTGGCCTACATAGCATGCTTTATTTGAGCAATCCTATGAAAGACGAATTGGGTCGTTTGCTACAAAGGATTCGTCTTAAAAATAACTTAACAGTACATTGGTCAGGGCTGGACAAAATGCTACGCTGGATTGAGGCCGAAAATAAACCACTCAAACATTGGGCAATCAATTTTAGAAAACTCAAAGAGCTTAGCTATGAGCAGGTAAAACACGAATTGATTGCTCAAGGCAAAAATGTAGATGAGCGTCCTGGCTCAGAGCGTTTGGAAGAGCTTATTGGGCTTGAAAATGTAAAAGAACAGGTTAAGAAGCACATTGCACTCATCAAGGCCACAAGAAGAAACCCTCAATTGGCCAAAAACCGCCGTTTACATTTGGTTCTACAAGGCAATCCTGGTACTGGAAAAACTACAGTGGCTCGCCTGATTGCAGAAATTTATCGCGATGCAGGCGTGTTGGAAAGAGGTCATCTAGTAGAAACTGAACGTAAAGGTTTGGTGGCGGAATATGTAGGGCAAACGGCTCCTAAAACTGACCGGGTGTGTCAGGAAGCGCTGGATGGGGTGCTTTTTATAGATGAGGTGTACAACCTCAAACAACACGAAAACGATACCTTTGGTCAGGAAGCCATAGATACTTTGATGAAGTTTATGGAGGACGAAAAAGATCGTTTGTGTGTAATTATGGCGGGTTATACCAAAGAAATTAGTGAGTTTTTGGAATCAAATCCTGGCTTGCAACGTAGGGTTGGTGTACGAGTAGATTTTGAGGATTATCGCCCTGAAGAACTCAAGAAAATATTTGATCTCAAGGCTCGCCAAATGGGAGTAACAATTGCCGATGACCTGCAAAAAACGTTAACCAACATTTTTATCAATATTTATGAACGCCGTGATGAAAAGTTTGGCAATGCCAGTGAGTCTGAAAAATTACTGCAAGGCCTGATTGAAAATCACATCATCCGTTGCGAAATGAATGGGTTGGATTTTACCCAGGAAGCCATTCAAATTGCTGATATTCCCAAGGCTTATGAGGATATGGCAGAACTAGGGCAAACTGAAGCTAAAATCGATGAAGCCCTGGCTGAATTGCGGGGGATGATTGGGCTTAAGTCGGTCAAAGAGTTGGTACAAAGCATTGTCAATCGCATTCGCTATAACCAAAAGCTCATCCAAAAAGCCATTATTGACAAAGGTGACCAAATAAGCCTGCACTTGGTATTTACTGGAAACCCTGGTACAGGCAAAACTACCGTAGCTCGTATTGTAGGCAAGGCTTTTAAGGCATTGGGGGTAGTAAAAAAAGGCCACGTGGTAGAAGTACAACGAGCCGATTTGGTAGCAGGATATGTAGGACAAACTGCCATAAAAACTCGTGAAGTCATCGAGCAAGCTCTAGATGGCATCTTGTTTATTGATGAGGCTTATACTCTTACACGCTCTTCGGGTGGAGGTGACACTACCGATTATGGTCAGGAAGCAGTAAATACTTTATTGGCTATGATGGAGAATCATCGTGATCGCCTGGTAGTAATTGCAGCAGGTTACCCTGAAGAAATGCAGCAATTCATTGAAAGTAATCCTGGTCTGCAGTCTCGTTTCACGAATTATTTGCAGTTTGAAGATTATGTGGTGGATGACTTGTGGCTTATTTTCCAAAAAATTGCTCAAGACAAAAAGTATAGAGTAGACCTGGAAGCAGAATCAAAAGTAAAAGATTATTTTGAATATCTACGTGCTACCAAGCAAGGGCGCAACTTTGGTAATGGTCGGGAAGCCCGTAACCTATACGCCCAGGCACTAAGCCTGCATGAGCAACGTATTTTACCAGAAATGGATCATCTATCGCACGAAGAAATTTTGACCATTAAAGCAGCCGATATTCCAGTTCCTCCAGAGGATTTTGTAAAACCAAGTGCGGTAAAACCCAAAAAACGAGAAAAAGTAAAGATTCCTTTGCCTACCCTCGAGGCTCATGACCTCAAAGCACCTGAAGGTCTATTGAATTGTCTAGGGTTTATAGATGTAGCCACCCATTCGGGGCAAGAAGGTAGTGGTTCAGGGTTTGTCATCAGTCCCGAAGGGCACATTCTGACTTGCCATCATGTGGTAGAAAACTCTAAGAAAGTTACTTTCCGTTTTGAGGATACCGAGCAAAACATTGAAGCTAAAGTCATTTTTTCAGATAAAAGAAGCGATTTGGCGTTGATAAAAATTGACCCTGATGAGGTGGAAGCCTTAAAAGACGAAACTGACCAAAATAAAACTAAAAAGCTTCCTTACCTGCCTATGTCTACCAAGGATGAAGCTCCAGTCATTGGCCACGAAATAGGTTTGTTAGGCTATCCTTTGGGGGTTCAATTGGGTACCAAGGCTAGCTATAGCAAAGGAGTTATTAGTAGTTTTCGCAAACGAGATGAAATTCAGCTATTACAAACCGATGTATCGGCTACCCATGGTTATTCGGGAGGCCCAGTTTTTCGCCTGGATACTGGGCGCATCATTGGGGTACTTACCGGGGGAATTGATATTAAGATTGCGGCGGGTATTAACCTCGTGATAGACATCAGGGAGGTATACCAGTTTATAGCATTAGAAGTTGAAGCAGCAAAAGCCTAAATTTTTTTTACTTTATCTAGTTTGCCTATTCTAAAACCCAAGCTCAACATAAAAGCGTGAAAGCTCCCACTAGAAGTCAAAAAGTACTCCTCTATGGTATTTTCGCCATTAGTAAAGGTGCTTACTTCAATATCTAATATATTAACAAAGCCAAGATTGAAACGATACCTACCACCGATAAAAAAACGTTTGCCCAAAAACAAGTCAAACCCTGCACCTAATTCTCCCAACACATAAGTAGGTTTGTATCGGACATTTTTGTTCAATGTCTGGGTAGTATTTTTGGCAGTAACAAACTCAAAACGATAGCCTCCAGAACTAAAAATCAGGTTGGCTCCCAGTGTTGCAAAAAGATGCAAGTGGTTATCAAATACACTCATTCTGGATTGTACTCGTACTGGTACATGAATTTGTTCCTGGGTAAATTGTACACTGGTAGAATCAAACTCTCCCCTTTTTGTCATATCTGCTCCCAAAGCGCCTTGATAAATACCTGCTTCTACATACCAGGATTTATGTAACTGCCGAGTAAATACAAATGCCGGAATAGGTGGTACGTCTTGCTTGTAATCTACATTTTGCTGAGGGTTTTTAAAATTAGCCGCGTGCAGACTCACACCAAATTCATAAGATAAATACATCTTTTTTTGGCTATAGCCCACATTAAATATATGCAGCAAGGCAAGCAAATATATAAATTTAATCAATCGTTGAAATCTCATCATATTGGTCAATCATTGGTGTTGATGTAGATAACTTATTCTCCTTTATAAAACCATATCTACCATTCATACTCCAAGTCGCCTCTTCGGTAAACTCACATGGGTTTATCAGTCATGAAGTAGCTATTTTTAGCCTATACTATTTGATCACCTTAAAAATTTCACTGCAATGAAGAAAAACTTAATTATTTATACCTTTATGGCCTTTTTCATTGGCCTTTATACTTCTGCACAAGCCCAAACTTTTAAAGAATTTCTGGCAATGTTTCCAACCATAGAAACACCTACAAAGTTCAATACCCAACAGCTCAACAAACTTTGGAATACCCAAAAAGCCATTCCTCATAAATTTGCCGATAAATACTTTCAAGGTGAAGAATATTTGTATATGAAAAACTACCAAAAACTAAAAAAGGATGGCTTTACCTGGAAACCCGTAGGCAAAGTAAAGATTAGTAAAAAAAACTGGGCAGTATTCTACCTCACTGGGGGCAAAAGCTGGCCTTTTACTACTTTTTGTGTGCATACTTACAAAAAAGATGGCAAAATAAAAATGAGCGTGGAACAAGGAATCTACTTTGGTAAAACTCGTTTATTTAAGGTTCAGGCCAATGTTGATTTCAAAGATGTTAAAAACTTTAAAGCTCAGGTGGTTTCTAATGGTAAAGAAGAAAGTAAACGAGCTTATAAGATTAGTTCTGGAGGGTACATTGACGATAAGAATTTGAAAGAATAGTTCGGACATATGATAACTTCATTCTTACATCTAAGAGCTTGTTTAATTTAGAAGATTTTATGATGAGATTTTTGCTCAGATGCGTTAAATTAACTTCGTTGAGCTCATCGTAGCAAAGCTACAGATTCGGTTTTGAGTGAATAGCAGCGCTATTGACGATAAATTTAACAATATATGAGTAGAAATATCGCTTAAAAGAGCTAATAGATGAATTTTAAACACGCTCTAACAATCAGCTTATAGCTATTTAATAATCAGCATATTATCAACTATTTTATTAATGATAAGCACACCTTATTTTTGTGCTGATGAATGCCCAAGAAAAACTCCTGCAATTATTACACTCTCCTGATGAAGCAAACGTAAAACTGGCTTTGGAGATGGCCAAAGGAATGCCTGAAATTAATCTAGATAAATTAGTACAAGATTATAGAGATTTATACCGTTGTTTGTTTAATCAGGAGCGAAAGCAAAAGTTGGTTTCAGAACAAATAGTAGCGCTCAATCAGTCCTTGATTTACGCTGCCAGACAAGGCTTAACTACCATCCCCAACTCATTAGACAAACTCACTAATTTGCATGAGTTAAATCTCTCTTATAATGAATTGACTGCATTGCCCGAAAGCCTGGGAAAATTGACAAATTTGCAGCAATTGAACTTGCGAGAAAACCAATTAACCGCTTTGCCTGAAAACTTGGGAATGTTAGAAAACCTCCAGGTGTTATCAGTACGAGACAACCAACTATCTTCATTGCCAAGAAGCTTAGAGAAACTAATAAACCTACACAACCTGGACTTGGGTAGAAACAAGCTGGCCTTGTGGCCTAAAGGTTTAGAAAAACTAGTGCGTTTGAAAAAACTGCATCTAAATAATAATCAACTAACCCACCTACCAGAGACAATAAGAAATCTGCATAACCTACAAATATTATGGCTTGAGCATAACCAGCTTGCATCCTGGCCTGGCGGCCTAGAGAAACTCGTAAACTTGTCAGATTTGTCGTTGCGCCATAATCAACTAGACTATCTGCCTGAAACACTGGGAAACTTAAAAAAACTGGATCATTTGTGGTTAAACAATAACTACCTCACTTTTCTTCCTAAGAATTTAGGGAAGTTGATCAATTTAAAATACCTGTGGTTGCATAATAATCAGCTCGTTTCTATACCCAAAAGCTTAGAAAAGCTGGTAAAATTACAGTATCTACATCTAGAGAAAAATCAATTAAGTTCATTACCTGATAGCTTTGGTAAATTATGGAATTTGAGAGAATTACATCTCAATGATAATTTATTGACCTCGCTACCCGAAAGCATGGGGAAAATGGTGGGTTTACAGCAATTATATTTGGGCAATAATCAACTTACATCGCTGCCCAAAAGCATAGAGAATCTAGTGAATTTAGAGAAGTTGTACTTACAGAACAACCAATTTGCCACATTGCCTGAAGGCGTAGAAGATTTGGTGAATTTACAGTTTTTACTCCTTAGTGGTAATCCTCTGGCTGAATCAACCCTTGAAGAAATAAAAAATCGTTTACCTTATTGCGAAGTGTATTTCAAGCAAGCCTAAATCAAAATTGATAATTCAATACCAGGCTATGATGCCACATATTCACCCTATTAATAATGTAGCGAGGGTTAAATTCCTGATTGCCCAATGGTGCTTTGTAAACCATCAAATATTCAAGGCGTAATCTCTTTAAAATACCACCAAAACGATATTGGGCCTCAAAATCAGATTGAATATTGGCCACCAGTCCATATTTGTTATGGGCAGCATCTTCCAACAAAGGACGATGGTAATGTCCATACCCTAGCTTTAAGACCAATTTGCTTTCATTATCCCAATCCCAGGTTTGCGTTGCCCCCACGGTCCAGGCATGGGTATTGGCCATTCCTTCACTACGCTCTCGTCGCTGAAAAGTAAACAAAGGCTCTCTTCCCCATTCTCTCGGAAACAAAAAACGCCCAGCTTTACCAATGTGGTTGTAGTTGAGAAAAATAAACAGCTTTTCTCGTGGGCTTATCTGTAATCGCACTCCCCATAAGCTTGACGAATTGGTTTGAAAATAGGCTTGGTTTATACCCTCATTCCCTCCCTGATTTAACTGGTTTTGTTGAACTACCTGTCCCATTAGTTTCCAGGGCAAACCTTTTACGTTGCCTTTTAGGTACACTTCACCATACAGTGTATTAAAAATATTATCAGCATAATAATTCCAAATCTTCATTCCCCATTTTTTATCGGCATAATCAACACTTACTATTCCTAAGCCTTTGCTGGTCAACTGATTGCGATAGCCAGACGAAGAACCATCAGGATTACGACCTACTGAGTTGATGCCAATAGATTCGGCCATAGTCACAAAGTTATCAAAGCTTCTAGGGGCTACATGTGATATCCAACCTGCCTGAAAAGTAGTGTTTTTCAGCAACTTATTTTTGTACCAAAGCCCTTGCAATAAAGTGGGAATCATTCGTCCATCCTGAGGATTCATCAAAGGAGACTTAAGTTTCATTCGCCCAAGAGAAATATAGTGTTTTCCCTGGCCATATTTCAGGTAAGCTTCTCCTAATAGATGAGTTGTTCGTTGGTTGGCATTAGTGGTATTAAATAGGCCTATTTCATAGCGTGATCCTCGGTTGGTTTGAGCATCACGAGCACCTACATTTTCAATATTCAAATTGTGAGAAGTATAATAAGCAATTCCAAACTGGAAGTTTTTGAAAAAAGTAGTCTCGTACTTTAGCTTTCCTCCCGCTGCCCAGGCAGTCCAATTTCTCAAGGCTCCTTCGTTTTGGGTAGTCATAAAAAAAGTCCGAAAATAACCTGATACTTTACCTCGACTCACTACTTTGTGTTTAGCCTGCTCATCTTTTAATAGGCGTTCTTGAGCTTTTGACACACTCAAACTCGAAACTATTATACAGACTCCCAAAAACAAACACTTACTATACCTATTCATTGCTTCTTCAATTTTTACGGTTGCAGGTAAAACTGAATCACTGTAAGAAAAGGTCCTTTTTCACATTTTTTTAGGAAAAAGAACCCAAAATATCCATAAATAATGAGTCTGTCAGGAAAAGTTATGCCTGGGCAAGCGAACATTCAGCATTGGTTTGCTGGGCATAATTATTTGATCGATCAATCCATAAATCATCTTTTTGATCAAAATAATCTACCGCTGTTTGCACCTCTAAAAAGAATTTATCTCTGCCCAAAAGAGCATAAAGGCCATTTTTGGCTAAAAAATCGCGCACTGGTCCTTTTACTCCCGTAAAATTTAAGTCTATATTTTGATTGACCAATTCAATGTACAGCTCACGAATCATTTGTACTGCACTTGAGTCTATAGTGTCGATACTTTCTGCATTGATGATTATGAGCTTTAGTGTTTCGCTTCTTTGCTGTACTTCAGCGCGTATCGTTTGGCGAAAATGATTGGTGTTGGCAAAATACAAGCTGGCATCATAGCGTAAAATCAAGATGTCATCTCTCACTACCAAATCATCAAAACGTTCTACATTTCTATATTCTTGACTATTACGAAAAGCTCCCAAAATAGCCACATGAGGGCGGGTAGTTTTATAAATCATGACCAATAATGAAAGCATAACTCCTGCTAAAATGCCTTCTCGAATACCTACTGTAAGGGTGATCACAAATGTGGCGATCAACATAAGAAATTCGTCTTTCTTAGTTTTCCAAAGTTCTACTGGAAACTTAAAGTCAATTAACCCAAACACCGCTACCATAATAATAGAAGCCAATACCGCTTTGGGTAGATAATAAAACAAAGGAGTAAGTGCTATCAACGTGAGCGCTACCACTATCGCACTCACCAAAGCAGCTACTCCAGTTTTGGCTCCTCCCTGGTCATTTACTGCGGTGCGAGAAAACCCTCCAGTACCTGGATAAGATTTAAAAAACGAACCAATTAAATTGGCCGTACCAAGGGCAATCAATTCTTGGTTGGCATCAATTTCATAATCTTTGTGACGAGCTTGCACTGCTTTAGCCACTGATATAGCTTCCATAAAAGCAATTAAGGCTAAGGTTAAAGCGGTAGGCATTAGGGCCGACATTTTATCCAAGTTAAAAGAAGGAAGGGCAGGAACTGGTAATCCACCTGGTACTTGTTGTACAATTTGTACCCCCACCAAATCCAAACGAAGCAGGTATACTACCAGAATGCTCAACACTACTACCACCAAGGCTGCCGGAATGGCTTTTCGGTATTTCTTTACTAGCTTAATCACGATAATTCCTCCAACACCAATTGCCAATGTGGCCCAATGTACTTTTTCTAGCTTGAGCAAAGCATTATAGATGAGTTGATGCACCTGATTACTACGGGGTAGCTCTACTCCCATCAAATGCTTAAGTTGGTTGAGACCAATAATAAATGCTGCCGCTGAGGTAAACCCACTAATCACTGGACGAGATAAAAAATTCACCAAAAAGCCTAAACGGAATATACCAAATAACAATTGCATGGCCCCCATCATAAAAGCCAGCATAATGGCCAGCGTGATATATTCTTCAGTGCCCGATGTTGCCATTACGGATACCCCAGATGCTACCAATAAAGAATCCATGGCCACTGGCCCCACTGCTAACTGTCTTGAAGTACCTAGGATCGCATATATAATTTGAGGGACTAAAGCTGCATAAAGTCCATATACTGGGGGCAAACCCGCAATATAAGCATAGGCCATTCCTTGAGGAATCAACATGATACCCACTGTTAGTCCTGCCGTAATATCTCCTTTTAGGTAATCTTTCTTGTATTGAGGTAGCCAACCAAGTATGGGGAGTATTTTTTTTAAGCGCATGTTATTTCGTGATTCTTGTGAAAGTCTTCAATTTTCACACAAATATATAAACATATATTCATATTAACAAAACAACATATGATAGAATACCTTTCAATTAACCAACAATATTTTTAAAAAAGCATTAGGGGGTATCTTTTTGTGAAGCCTCGCGATATTCGGTAGGATATACTTTAAAAGCCTTTTCAAATGACTTTTGGAAGTTTTTTAATGAATTGAAACCTGCACTAAAACCAATATTAGTAACTGGTACGTGATTTTTGGAAGCATCTCCCAGCAGTTGTTTCGCAAACTCTACCCGATACTGATCAATAAAAGCTTCAAAGCCTTGGTCAAAATGCTCATTTAGCAAAGACTGCAGCAACTCGGGAATCACCTCTAACTTTTCCGCAAATTGTTTCAAGGTCAATTGACTATCTACATAAGGTTTCTCCTCTTCCATCAACATGAGCAGCTGCGCCTTAAACTCTTCTACCTCCTCTTCTGCCAGGTGAGACTTCAGTTCAGTTGCTTTCTCTTCTTTATTTACTTGTACAGGTGTAGCCTCGTCGGCCAACAATAAGCGAAACATATTGGGCTGAATATAAGCCTGGTACGCAATCCAATAGCTAATTATAGAAACAATCGCAAAAACGACGATGGGGTGTAAAATAACTCCTGAAGTATTGTCGTTCATCAATACCAGTTTGGTATCTACAATTAATAAGATTTCAAAAAACTGTACTACACCCAACACCCAAATAAACCAGTTGAGCCTGATGCCTTTCACTTCGTTGTAAGTCATGTGCACCTTTACATGGTAATGGTTAATGACTTGAAAGCTCATATATACATAGATTGAAATACTTAGCAATTGCAAAAGTGCAAAAACAATGGCTGATGCACTGCTCACTTTAAACAGGGTAGATAAGCCTGGATCAATATTGCTGGACAATAACAGGCGCAACAATAGAAAAATCAGAAAGGGCAAAAAATGGAGTAAAAATCCAGGAGATAATGCAGTGCGCTTAAGTGTGATTTCCCTCGCATACCCATACAGGAAAGGCCCTAATAAGAAAAAAGATTCAAAAGAAACTTCGCCAAATAAATATACAGATTTTTTGGAAGGGTCATGGCTTAGGGCCATTACAAGTTGGCTGGCCAGGGTAATAGTAAAAAGCCCCAGATAAAAATTACCCATCCGATTTTGTTTTTTGGTAAACAAAATCACGGCAATCATGAAGCCCTGTACTGCCCCAAAGATAAGTAAAATGGTCTCAAGCATGGTAATACCCCGATAGACTACTGAATAAGCAAACAAATTAATGATTTTTTTGAATTATTGGGATTTAATAGTCGGCAAATTTAAAATAAGTCACTACTACTCATTACAAAAGCTCAATTTGAAGGCTTATCTTCATAAAAATTGCAATAAATTATAACTTTCAATTGGGTTGTTTTCGAGCAGTATTTGCTTTATTTTTAGCAATTTAAAGCAATTGTTTTTCACCCATCCTAATCCTTCTTGAATTTATAATACAACAACTCCTACTTGATTTGTAAATGTCTATAGTACGCAAAATATTGAAAGGTCTCTTTAAATTCTCTGTCTTCCTTTTGGCAGGGTTGATCTTGCTTTTTGCGATTGCCTGGGGAGCTGTTCAAATTCCATCTACTCAAAAATACCTTGTAGACCAAGCCACCGAATATTTACAGAATCGGTTACAAACCAAGGTGACCATTCAGCGAGTAAATATTGAGTTTTTTAGAACCATAGTGCTCGAAGATATTTATGTACCTGATAAAAACACAGATACACTACTTTATGCAAAAAAATTTAAGGTAAAGCTGAGCAGTTTTTCTATACTTCACAAGCAAGTGATTACGCATGAGCTAGGTCTCGAAAAAGCACGCATTCATTTGCACCGAGCCGCTAATGCTACCAAATTCAACTATGATTTTTTATTGGATGCTTTTGCCAGTAAAGATTCAGTGAACAAAAAGCCTACCTCAGAAACCTCTGCTACTTCCTGGCAAGTAGATTTACATAAAATCCATTTTAAAAATGTAAACCTTCAGTGGTTAGATGATCGCGACAAGCTTTACTTACAAACCAATGTAGGGGAATTTAAATCGGACTTCGAAACATTGGGACTCGAGAATAAACATCCAGTGATTAATGAATTGATGTTTGATCGTCTTCGTTTGTCATTTCGTCAGGCTACCCATCAGCAAAAAGATACTCAAGAGCAAGAAGTCGAAGGAGGAGAAGCCAATCTGGAAGCAGCTTCTCCAAAAAGTAGCAAAGTGGCAGAGAATCCTGCTGATTCTACTAAAAAGGCTTTAAACCCCAGTGATTATAAACTTACGCTAAAGTCGTTGATCTTCAGGAATTGTAACATTCGCTACGATAACGATGCTGCCAACCCTGCCCCTACTCGTCTTGACTATAACCATTTGCTGGTCAATAATTTAACCACACGAGTCAAGGATATTGAAGTAGGTGCCAACGATTTTACATTTGACATTCGCCAGCTCACCTTTGCCGAAAAAAGCGGGTTTGGGTTACGACAATTTGCGGTGAAAATGCAAATACATTATCCACAGGTATTTATCAATACTGGTACCATTCAGACCAACCATTCTATGCTGCACCATGGGTTTAAACTGAATGTACCTTCTGTAGAGGCCATTGAATCTTCGCTAAAAACTGCTTTCTTCAATGTAAACTTTGAAAATGATTCGTTGGCCATTCGTGATCTCACCTATTTTACCGGGGGCATTTCGCCCAAACTCCAGCAGCAAATACTCAAGTTTGAAGGATCTATCAACGTACAAAAAAACAAGCTTCATTTAGAGCATTTTCAAGCGGCTCTCAACAACAACAATCTAATACGTACTTCGCTGATTGTCAACAACTTTACTGATTATCCTGAGGCATTTTATGACTTGGACTTACACCAGCTCAAAGCCCAACCTGCCTTTGTACAAACATTATTGCCACAGCCTCTTCCTCGTGAGGCAATGCTCACCAATCAAATTACTACCAGTGCGACTGTCAAGGGTTATTTGAAAGATTTGGAAGGAAAATGGAAACTGGGCTCATCAATCGGTAATCTTGAAAGTGAATTTAACCTAAAAACCAATGCTAAATTTGATGATAATAGCGTCAGAGCTAGCTTGAAAGCTACTGGTATACAATTGGGTTTATTAACTGATCAAGACGATGTAGGAGCATTGAATTTTGATGCCTTTATAGATGCACAACAAAACCCACAAAAAACCCAGGTAGATAGTTTGCTGTTGCAGGTAAGTGCGCTGGAATATAAAAAGTACATCTATTCCGGGCTAAAAGTGAATAGCAAGTTCATTAACAATATCATAGAAAACACGATATTTTATAAGGATGAGCAGGCTAGTTTAGATTTACAAAATGTAATAGACCTAACCGAAAAGAAACCAAGTGTCTTTTTACGCGGCAATGTGTATGACCTGCACCTGCATAAAATGAATTTGTTTGAGGATTCTTTAAATATAAAGGCGCAAATTGAAGGCGAAATTCAGGGCTTTGATGTTGATAGTATACTAGGGTATATGCACATAAACGATGCAATTGTAGAATACCATAATAAAAAGCTTAACTTGGATTCGTTGCACCTAGATATCAAAGAAAAGGAGAACGCCCGTAATATCACGCTCAAATCTGATTTTTTAAACGCTACAATTAAGGGACAATTCAACATCAAAGAGCTACCTAGTGCATTCAATGGCTTTGTGCAAAACTATTACTCTAATCTACCCATTGATTCAGTAAAACTGCAATACACTCAAAACCTGGTAATAGATGCTAAGCTAAGAAAAGATCCTCAGTTGCTGTATGAGTTTGTACCTACCCTCAAGGTACCACAAGATGTAAAGCTTTTTGCAAAGTTTACCCCCAATCAAAAAACATTAATTACCCAGGTTAATGCCCCTCTGGTGAGCTACGATGGCGAAAAAATGCAAAACTTCTATTTGAATGTACGAAGTACGCCTACCGCACTAAGAGCATTTATCACTTGTACCCGAATCGATACTAAAGGCAATGTTGACATTAAGACTCCTACTATCCGTTTTGGTTTGCGTAAAGACAAAGCCTCTTTCAACATAAAACTCAACTCTGATAGTCTAAGATCGGAAATCAAGCTATTTGGTAACATTACGGCCAAAAAAGACACTTTTAACCTTAAATTTAGAAACTCTTACATTATCATAGATCGCCAGGAATGGGAGTTTAGAAACGGTTGTAATGTAAGCTTTAATTTAGCGAATAAATACCTCTACATAGATAGCATTGCTTTATCACAAAAAGCCCAAAAATTTATATTAAGGAGTCGTCTCAACCGAGCTAAAAAGGTAATACAAGAATTCAATATTGTTAAATTCAACATTGCCACCATTCCAGGAATATTCGGGCTCACTGATTATAAACTAGGAGGAATCGTCAACGGTAATTTTGCCGTGACCAATGCCTTTGATATTGAGCGTATTACTTCTCATATCAATGTGCAAAAACTCAAGGCCATGGATATTGTTTTTGGTGACCTCAACGTAGATGTGGCCGAAAAAGGATTAGAAGGGTTGGCCAGTGTCAAGGCAGTGCTCAAAGGCAAAAACAACCGTCTGCGAGCCAATGGTTCTTATCACATATTCAAAGATAGTTTATACGTATTTGCGGGCGTATCCAATATCCGTTTAGAACAGTTTACCCCCCTGGTATCTGAGTACATGCGCAAAATGTATGGCCGCATGAATGGCCGTTTAAGGCTTACTGGTAAAATCTCTGAACCAGAAATCACGGGAGACATTAAGTTTAAAGGGCAAAGTACCCTACAGGTAAAAATGCTGGGGGAACCACATTTTATAAATAATCAAACCATTTATTTTAACAAGGATGTCATTTCTTTTAAAAATTTCACGATTACCGATATAAATGGACGCCCTAATTATGTCAATGGAAAAATCACCAATCTGGGGTATCGGGCTTTCTTTACCAACTTAGAAATCAATGCTGAAAACTTTCAGTTGATGAAATCTACCGCCTTTGATTTCAAAACCCTGCACGGAACAGTATTTAGCGATTATAAAATAAAGGTGAGTGGCTTTTTAGACGACCTGGATATTAACGCCAATGTAGCGCTCAAACCTGGGTCTAACGTGTTTACCTCTATAGATGACGATGAAGCTACCCACGTAAAACGAAGCAATTACATCACTTTTGCTTCTACTCAAAAAGACTCATCAGCCGTAAAAGACAGTAGCAAGATTACGGCAAAGACCGACCTCACAGGTTTCAATATCAAGTCTGTCATTAGGGTAAGCCCTGAAGCCAAACTACATATCATTATCAACGAGGCTACCAACGATCGTTTAGAATGTTCTGGGGAAACGGAATTGAGTGTAAATATGGACAATACCGGAGAGCTCCAGATCTCGGGGGACTACATCATCGAGGAAGGTAAATATACGCTGAACCTGTTTGAGGTAGTGCATAAAGAAATAGAAGTACAAAAAGGAAGTAGTGTGCACTTTTTTGGAGATCCTACCCAAGGGGTGATGAATATCACGACCATTTACGAAACTAAAACCTCTACTTACAGTCTGCTGCTGGATCGCCTTTCGGCTGATCAGACCAGCGAGATAGAACAAGCCAAACGAATTATCCCTGTTCAAGTCCTCATTCATCTCAAGGGAGAGTTTTTGAACCCACAAATTAGTTTTGATATCCAAATCCCAAGAGATAAAGTGCGAAACCCCAGCACTTTGCTTTTGAGCAAGCTCAACGAAATCAGGAACAACCAGAATGAGTTGTATAAGCAGGTATTTGGTTTGATTGTATTGGGTTATTTTATCACCGCAGAGGAGGCTCAAGGGGGCAATGGCGTAGATGTTACTTATCAGTTGGGTTCTGGCTTGAGTGGTTTCTTGACTGATCAATTGAATAAGCTATCGGACAGCTACCTTGGAGGGCTCCAAATTGACTTGAACCTCAATAACAAAAACGATTTTGCCAAAGACCGGGAATTGGCAGTGCATTTATCCAAACAGTTTTTCAACGATCGTCTCAAAGTATCGGTGGGTAGTTATGTAAACCTGGATAACCACGATGGCAACGAACAAGATGCTCATCAAAACCTGGTAGGAGATGTAACAGTAGAGTATCGTTTGAACAAATCGGGTAACCTTAATTTAAAGTTTTTCCGAAAAACGAATTCCAATAATGTAAACACCAGTAACCTTACCCAAAACAACATCCAAACCAATGGATTTTCGTTAAGCTATCATAAGAATTTTAGCCGCCTAAAGGATATTTTCCGTCGCAAACGAAAGAAAATTGAACCCAAGAAGAATCCTCCTACCAAGGAGAAAAAAGAGGTGAAGTCGGAAGAGAAGAAGAAAGATAAGCAAAAGAAAAATAATGATTAATATTCAGGAAAACTATGAAAGAGTACTTTCAAGGCATCATTGAATATCAATCCAGGTATACTTGGATAGAGCGACTATTTGTGAGGCGTTGCTACTATAAAGCAGGGAGTTATCTTTCTATTGGAATTAATAAAAATCAACGTGAAAGTATTGTCAATCACTTATACACCCACCACAATGAACAATATCATAAGATAAATCATCGCAACAAAACTGTTCTTTATCGCCATAGACAACTCTTTAATCAGCAAGTAGAACAAGTTCAAGAACTTGGCGAAGAAACAATTGCGGGTTTTGAATGTCACAAAGTAGAAGCACACTTCATTAATGCTATGGAAGGAGATGCCGAAAAGTGGCGATCAAAGGGTGTATTTTGGTACGCCCCACAATTGTTAATCGACCTTGAATATTATCGACCACACCAATATTTCTATCATCAATCTCACCCTGATATCTTCCAGCCTTTTTGCTTTGCCCTACAATGGGAAATAAGTGATAGGTTTAGGGATAATGTAGAAACCACTGCGCTGCAAGTCACACCACAACCGATTGATGGTCAAAGATTTGACATTAAATCTCTTCAAGGTTATGAACTCATTGATTGGAATGAAAAAGATAGGTTAGATAATGAAGCCAGAGAAGAAAGTGGGAGAAAGTTTTTCCTAACCCAGCAAATGGCATTAAAAGAAGTAGTATTGATGCTGTACAATAGACCACTCACTGAATTTGAACAAAATAATCCAATACAGGCTTTTCGGGAGATTATGGAAAGATTATCCGAACCAGAAAAAACAAAGGCAATCCAGTTATTTCTGAAGAACCGTTCAGAAGAAGTCTAAAGCAAAAAAAGCAACCTTAATGGTTACTTGCATACGCTAAAATAATCTTTTAAAATGCTACATTGGGTAGCCTCTTCACCAGGGTTTCGCTAATTTTTCTTTTGGTCAGTTGGAGTCAAAGCTGACATTACTTCTACACAATTTAACCACGATTCGTGACTCTGAACAATCAGCCATTTACCATTTCTCTTTTGTACAATTGCCGACCAAACCAGTTGTCCGTTATACTCAGGAATGCCAGCGAGTTTTATCTTCAAATGTATTGGCAAAGTAAACGCCACTGTGTTCTCTGATAAAAAAGTTGAGTTCCAGCTATCGATCGTGTTTTTCAAAATCTCAACTGATGACCCAATTTCACTATACGATTTCTTTAAATCATTCAGACTGAGCACAGTACCATTGTTTGTGTAATAGGCATCAGCATCTCCCGAATAATAATTCAGACCATCCAAAAATTTAAGGTTATTAGAAGCGTCAAACACTTTTTGAACTGTGGCTTTGGCAGCGTTTACTATAGACTTTTTGTCTACCTCTGCTAACTTGGCTTCTCTGCTTCCGCAAGATTGCCCCCAAATAAGGACACCCATAAAAAGGGGGAAAATTAAAGTTCTATTCATTAAAATGTACTTTATGTTATAATTATAGGTTATTTTCAATCAATCATTTCATTTTCAGACAAATCCTCTATTGATATGGGGGTGCTTTCTTTGAAAAACACCGCAATACCATAAGGGTCACATATATGAAATCGTCCCGTAGCAAATCTTATCATCCACTCATTATTTTCGTAAAAATTGATTGTAGGCAAATCAACTGGGAATTTATCAATATCTAATTCAAGTTCAGGCAATTCATCATCCTTAATATTGTATTTGGTAGGGTTTTCCTGCAAGGTGCTTTTTAAATAAAGCATCGCCTTTTCCAGAAAAAGGCCAACATTTGAAAGTATTTTCTCAATAAATTGAAGTAATGCAGGTGCTAATTGCTTTTCCGTGGTAAATACACATACAGGGATATCTTCTTGAAATTCGAGTCTTTTGCTAGTGCTTTTTATATTAGGCCCTGTCCAGAAATATTCATTATCAACTTCCTCTGATAACTTAAGAATACCATATTTAAATTTTATGCTTTCCATTATTTATCCAGAAAATGCTCTTTAGATGTAATCATTGAAAGTTTTATACCAAACCTTTGAGAAAACCCGTACAGCAAAAATGGACCAGAGACCCTATAATAGTTGCTCCTTGCCTCGAGGCAAGCGACGAATATGTTCTCGCTCGACTCTAGCCGAGTGAGTAATATTAGAAGGCTTCCAACCGTAAGCTTGTACGGATTATTGTAGTGGATTAGTATTACAAATAATACCTGCTCTACCTTAAGCAAAAAAAAGCAGCCTATAAAGGCTGCTTATATAATTAAAATAAAATAGTTTCTTCAAATAATTGTCTAACGAATTAACGTTTAAAAAGCTTACGCTTACGAGGTTTGGCTTTTTTGCCAGGCTCGTACAAATCAAATTTGCCACCATCATCACCGGGACAACATCCTAAAATACCAGGGCCGCTTCTTACTGAGTTTACAGACTCTACGTTTGAATAGATTGAATTTTTCATTTTCTCAATATTTGCTATAGGGTTTAACCATTAAATAAGTATAGCACTATGTGGTTAATACGTGCGATTGAAAGTTTATAGTAAGATATTTCGATAAACAGTATAACTGGTTTGATCAAATTTAGTTAATCAGGGACAAATTAAATGCCACTTTTTAACAGTTTGTTAAGAATTTGTGAATTTAATCAATTCTAAGAAACTTTTATAATGTTGTATACGTTTTAGCAAGTTTTGGTAACCCATTTTAGACATATTCTGCCAATTCCAGCCAGCGTTCAGTCTTGCTATCAATGGCGTCCATTACCTTTCCAAGCTTTTCTGATACCTCTTGTAGCTCCTTATGATCCAGTGTCCCGCCGTTTAGTTGCTCGGTAAGTTGCTCTTTTTCTTCCTCCAGCTGCTCAATTTCTCCCTCAAGATTTTCATACTCTTTTTGTTCTTTGAAGGTCAGCTTTCGCTTTTGGGTAGTATCACTGGTTCGCTTTTCTGCTTTTTCCTGCTGGTATTTTTCTTGTTTTCCTGCCTTTTTCTCTTTTTCCTCGGCCAACTCCTGCAAATGCTTGTACTCTCGGTATTCCTGATACTTACCATTAAAATCCTGGATGATTCCCTCTCCTTCAAACACAAACAAGTGATCTACGAGTTTATCCATAAAGTAACGATCGTGCGTTACTACAATTAAACAACCCGCAAACTCTAACAAAAATTCCTCTAACACATTCAAGGTAAGCAAATCCAAGTCATTGGTAGGCTCATCCAAAATCAAAAAGTTAGGATTTTGCACCAGTATGGTCAACAAATACAATCGTCTGCGTTCTCCCCCGCTCAAGGTAGATACATAATTGTATTGCTTGTCGCGATCAAACAAAAAACGTTCAAGCAACTGCGCTGGTGATAGCTTCTGCCCTTTTCCCAAGTCAATTTCTTCTGCTATTTCCTGCACCACTTCAATCACCCGTTTATCTTCGGGTAATTTTATTCCATCCTGGGTATAATACCCATACACTATAGTTTCGCCTTTGGTAATGGTACCACTGTCGGGCTGAATTTGCTCAGTCAATAAGTTCAAGAAGGTGGACTTCCCTACCCCATTGCGCCCCACAATGCCAATGCGTTCTCTGCGCTGAAAAACATAATTAAAATCCTGCACCATTTTCAAATCCCCATAGCTCTTATGCAAATGCTCTATTTCGAGGATTTTTTTGCCCATTCGGCTCATTTTCACCCCCAGATTGGCTTCTTTTTCTCCTACGCGTTTATTTGCTTTTTTCTTGAGTTCTTCAAATGCATCCAGACGGTATTTGGCCTTGGTACCCCGAGCTTTGGGTTGGCGACGCACCCAATCCAGCTCTTTGCGCATCAAGTTTTGTGCTTTTTCTACTTCTGCCGCGGCTTGTTGCGCACGCTCTGCTCTTTTTTCTAAATAATATTGGTAGTTTCCCTTATAGCGGAACAGCGTTTTTTGGTCAATCTCAATGATTTCGTTGCAAATACGATCCAGGAAATAACGGTCGTGAGTTACCATAAACAAAGTCAGTTGCGAACCCGACAAGTAGTTCTCCAGCCACTCAATCATGTCTAGGTCAAGGTGGTTGGTAGGCTCATCCAAGATCAAAAAATCTGGTTCATCAATCAATACTTTGGCCAATGCTACTCGCTTTTTCTGTCCTCCCGAAAGGGTATCAATTCCTTTTTCTAAATCACCTACCCTTAGTTTAGAGAGAATTTGCTTGATCTTTAACTCATAATCCCAGGCTTTGTGGGCGTCCATTTGCTGGAGAGCCTGCTCCATTTTATCGGCATTGTTAGGATCTTGTAATGCCTCTTCGTACAATTTAATGGCTTGAATTACCGGACTGGGTGAATTGAGTACCGCATCAATAATGGTAGGCGCAGTACCAAAATCAGGATCTTGATCCAAGAAGCCTACGCGCACGTCTTTTTGATAGGCAAATGCTCCACTATCAGCTTGGTCTTTGTGGGTGAGAATCTTGAGCAATGAAGTTTTTCCAGTACCATTTTTTGCTACCAAAGCCACTTTTTGCCCTTTACTAATCCCAAATGAAATATCCTCGAACAGCACACGTTCGCCAAAAGATTTGCTTAAATTTTCAACAGAAAGGTAATTCATCGTATGGTTTGCTTTTGCTTGAAGATTCAAAATTAGGAAAAAATTTCCTTCGCCCATAGCTTCTTTGCAAAGTTGAAAAATTAAACTAACTCAGCTCAATGTCTGATGCTTAAAAATTTTTCCTTGGGCTGTAAGGTTTTTAACAGCCCTTCGTCTTTACCTAAAAGTTTCACCATTGAGCTTGTCTCCGCTTTTAATAATGAGCAATCACAAGAAAAGTGTTTATCAAGGCTCTAAAAGTTGGAGCAAATTCATCAATTAAATTACTTATGAGAAAAACAATACTAGCCCAATTCATCATCTTTAGCTGTACAGCCATTTATTTTTCGGCCCAGGCTCAAATCAAGCAAGAAGTAAAGATGATAGAAAATAGCCTGGAACCTCGTGTTCAGGTAAAAGGTAAACTAAAAAAATACAATATTCTGGATAGAATGAAATTCCACAAAGTACCAGGAGTAAGCATTGCAGTGGTAAGAGGAGGTAAAATTCGTTGGGCAAAAGGTTATGGAATTGCCAATACCAAGACTGGTAAAAAGGTAAACGCCAACACTTTGTTTCAGGCAGGATCGATTAGCAAGCCACTTGCGGCTTTGGCTGCCCTAAAGCTTGTCCAGGAAGGTAAACTATCATTGGACGAAAATGTGAACCAGTACCTAAAAGGCTGGAAAATCCCAGAAAATAAATTTACCAAAAACAAAAAAGTAACCTTGCGAGGGCTACTTACGCATTCTGCGGGACTAACTGTACATGGTTTCCCCGGATATGCCCAAAACGATCGTTTTCCAGACATTGTAACAGTGCTTGATGGCAAAGGAAACACCCCACCAGTGAGGGTAAATATGGAACCTGGCACTCGTTTTAGTTATTCGGGAGGGGGATATACCATTATGGAAAAAGTAGTAGAAGATATCACAGGTATGCCTTTGGAAAAATACATGGCCCGCTGTATTCTAAACCCCTTGGGTATGACGAATAGCACGTATGCCCAGCCCTTACCAAAAAAGTACCACGAGCAAGCCAGTGCAGCTTATGATCGTGAGGGAAAGATTATCAAAGGACTGTGGCACAACTATCCTGAACAAGCAGCGGCAGGTTTATGGACTACCCCTACCGACTTGGCCAAATATTGTATTGCCATTCAAAATATTTTAAAAGGAAAAAAAGGTGGGGTACTCTCGCAAAATATGGTAAAACAAATGCTCAAAAAACATAAGAATGAATGGGGATTGGGGCCTTCGCTTCATTGGAAAGGGGATTCGTTGATTTTTGAACATGGGGGCAAAAATGAGGGCTTTACCAATGATATGTTGGCGTTTGCTCATCGAGGCGATGCCTTTATTGTAATGACCAGCGGAGACAATGGGGGTAGATTGATTCGGGAAATTAGAATCGCACTTTCCAGGTATTATGGCTGGGGAGTTCAGTCCAATAAAACCGTAGAGCTGGTTAAACTAAATGAAAATCAATTGCAGGGATATGTAGGGAAATACAAGTTTTCACGCAAAGTACGTGGCAAAGATTATGTCATAAAAATAAAAGTAGAAAAGGGGCAACTCCTATTTTATGACCTGCCAATCAAGAAAATACTTCCATTGGAGCCTTTATCAAAGACAGGGTTTATAGATTTAAACAACGGAAACCAATTAACTTTTAAGAAAACAGCGAATGGGTCTGACTACACCCTGTATTTGAACAAAAAATATCGTTTTGACAAGGTAAAATAAATACTATGATTTCATTGTAAAGCTATCTCCCAAGCACAAAAAAAGGTAAGCTCTGTAGAGCTTACCCACTTTTCATAACATATAAACCTAGTTCGAAATCCAAAAACTTTTAGCCCGCAATCCAATGCTGGGCTGCTTTAGTATCTTTGAAAGTCTTAGTGTTCAATACATAGCGCAAAGCTTCTTGGTTGTTTTCGAGGTAGGTATTGATGGCTACTTCACCAAAAATATTATCAGGATTAATGATTGCTAACTGTTTTAGTCCTGCTTTAAACATTCGCAGGTTCCAATTATCTTTTAGCCAGGTCTGCTCAGCTTTTTTTACTGCTCCTAGTTTTTCAGTATTTAAAATCAAAGCAGCTCTTGGTTGGGTAGATTCGGTAAATAACTGGTAACTTTTCTCAAATAGTTGAATAATCTGGTTGCTGGCAAGAAAACCGTAAATATTGATCATTATACATTGGCTGGAGGCACATCGCTCAATATTTGCGTTTTTGTCTTTGTAGAGAATCTGATTTTGGTTGCTCATGAATTTTACTTCAATGTTTACTTTATCTGATGCAAAGTTCCGACATTTAGTTTGAGGAGGAAAATCATTTTTTAGTAAAACTACACCCGTGTAATAATTTTGTTCGAAAAGCGAAGGTAATCAACTGTTTTTGAGGCAATAATATTACACACCCTATGGCTGGTTTAACTACTAAATGACTAAGTAATTAAACCAGCTTTGGCGCAGTTATTCAGGCGCTAAACCAGCACCCTTAATCCAATAAATATTCGTCTACATTTTTATTAAACTGATCTACCAAAATTCCTTTTAGAATTCGCAGGTAGTCGCCATCTTCTTCCTTGATATCAAACTTTTTGTCCTTCAACAATTTGGGTTCATATATTCGGCGTGGCTTCTGATCCTGGTAGGTGTTTTTGCGAAATACATTTTCTGGACGACGATAGTTTTCAAGAGTTTGTGGCATAGCCAATACCAGGTATTTTTGCTGAGCGCCCGATTTGGCCGTATGATGATGCACTCCTCCTTCGTTTCGGAAATACAAATAAGGCAAAGCACCTTTGATTTGCATCTCAACCCCAATGAGTAATTCTGGCGAAGGTCTTTTGCGTTTTTGATAAGGCTCCCAGCGATAAATGTTTTTGCTTTTGGGCTTTTTTACAGGAGCATCTTCGGTTGGTTCATCAGCGGCAAAAGCATCTTCTTCCTCTTCTACCACCTCAACGGCTTCGGGCAACACCCCTACCTCTCCTTCCAGGTACCCTTCATGGTTGTACCAAAGCGTATAAGCTTCTACCGATAAGTTGAATGCTTTTGCCAAATCAATATACAATTCGGCCAGGGTGAACAAGCTGGATTTGGCACCATAAATACCTAGCGAACAAATACCAAATTCGGGGTTTTCGAGGGCTACCAGCTGAGCCTTAAGCTTGAAGAAGTTTTGTGCCCATAGCTTAAATTGGGCGTGTAACGCTTTTTCATCTTTTTCTTCGTAACCATTCAATACCAGAAAATTCTCAGATTCAATTTGCCCAATTTCGCCAAACGATTCCTCAAACTTTTGCTTGAGATTGGTGAGTTCGTAGTAGTGCTTTCGTTGTTGCTCGTTTTTCCAAAAGTCACTCTCTTTTTTACGCTTTTTGGCTTTTTGAAGCTTTCGTTCCAGTTGATCAATCTTACTTAAAAACCGCGCATAATAACTCCCTTTGTCTATAGTATTGGTTTCGCGACGAAAGCGCGTAGCCAACGTAATAAAGTCAATAAATTTGAGCTTTTCATTTTCGCTGATAATCCTTTGGGTAATTTCTATATCTTCCCGTCTCTGTATTTCGAAGATAATTTTTTTGTAAGTGTCTTCTATTGCACCTTCGTGTAAGTCAGCTTTTTTGTTTTTAATCTCTTTTCGTTTAGCAGTCAGTGCTACTTCATCCATCAGATGAATATCTATTTGCAGAGAAATATTAAAATCATATTGGTTTAGCACCTGCGAAAAAGGAATGATGAGTTGCTTTTGCAAAGTACGCTGTAAAAAACGTGCGCCATAATTGGCGTTGTACCCTTTTGTGCCCAAATAGTCGAGCACTTCCTGGCGGATGCTTACTTCTAAATTGCGTCCTTTGATTCCTTCACGCTTTTTAATCAAATCTATTTCCCGATCGATGATTTTACGCACCACTGTTTTTTCTAAAGGAGCAAAAGCAATGACCCGATCCAAACGGTTGAATAATTCAGGACGAAAATAAGCCTGTACTTCTGACCTAAAGTGCTCAGCGGCCGCATCTATTTCGTTTTTGGTTTCTACAAAACCAATAGACCCAGTCTGGAAAGAACGGGCTCCAATATTAGAGGTCATGATAATAATGGTACTACAAAAATCGGCCACTCGACCTCGAGCGTCGGTTAAACGACCTTCTCCGAGTATTTGCAGCAATAAGTCATAAAAAGAAGGGTGCACTTTCTCGAGCTCGTCAAACAACAACACCGAAAATGGCTCTTGACGCACCGAAGAAGTAAGCAATCCTTCTCCCCCTACGCCATCTCCAGTCAATCGCATAATGGCCTGTAGATCGGTATATTCGCTCATATCAAAGCGAATCATTTTGCTGCGATTGCCAAACATAAACTGGGCAAGTACTTTGGCCATTTCGGTTTTACCCACTCCAGTAGGGCCTACAAAAAGCAATGAAGCCAAAGGTTTGCCTCGCCGCACTACCGCAGCTTTGATGGCTACCATCAAATTGGTAACAGTATCGATTGCTTCTTGTTGGCCATAGATGTTGCTTTGGAAGTATTCCTTCATTTTGGCAATATCCAATGGTATTTCGGGGTTGATCATAAACTCTGGCATCCCGGTTTCCTGGCAGAAACGCTCAAAAATGGCGGCTTTATCTATGATCTTAATTTCTTTCTTTTCTTTATCGGAAACTATAGAGGCCAGAAAATGAATTGTTTTACCTGGTAGTTCAGAATAAGGCGTATACCATTGTTGCAGACGCAATATTTCCTGAATGGCATCCTCTTCTACTGCACAGTCTTTTTTAGTAGCAATCTGATTAGCTTTTTTAGTAATAATCTCCAGAATTTGCTCATTAGAGAGTTCTTCTACTGTGACTGTAGTCAGCAAACCTAAATATCCTGGCGAACGCATTTCAATGCGGGAAGCTTCTTCGGGGGTACATTCACTAATGACCGTAATTTCGCCCCGGGAAATATAATCGCGTAAATAGTCTGCCATAGACATGTTGTTGCCAATGTATTGCCCTACTTCAAAGAGTTCGGCAAAATTGCTAACGTATAATATGTCGCCAGTTTTGCGCAATTCGCGGCAAACATCAGCCAGGTATTCTTCCCAGCTTCCCATGCCTGTCAAACGATGGAGTAACTGAGCGGCCGAAACTTCCCAAATGGCATTTTTTCCTAGCCCATGTTGCCCTTTAATGCGACAAAATTCTTTGACCAATGCTGTCTTGCCTTTGCCCGAGCCTCCTACAATCAATACACTGCTGCGGTGCTTGGCCTTCATGGTAGTCAATAACAGGTCAAATTCTTTTTCGAGACCAAATAGCTCTACATCGTCTACTTGCAAACGATGAGCAATTTGAGGCAAAATAGACTCTTGCTCTCGTTGCTGAATGTCTTCTTGCTCAGCCAAGGTATAAAAATCAAACTCAGTGGGCACTGCGTGAATCTTGGTATCAGAAAACCACTGGGTAGTCAAGATAGAGGTAGGTGACTCAAATCGTTTTTTACGAATAAACTCCAGCTGGATATTGTCTTTTAAGTTGTCCTTGAGTTCTTCCAAAGAGTTAGCCGCAGATTGTACGCCAAGGGTGGGAATAAACCCGAGAAATTGATGGTGTTGGTTCTCGAGATAAAAGCAATCAAACTTTAAGGTAAGCTTTGGGAAAAATTGCTTTTTGGAAGCCTCGAGCTCTACCTCTACCACGGTATGGAGCAAGTCCTGGGCTAATACATATTTGAGCAATGGATGGTAGCTACCCTTGGTAAGCAGGTTTTTGTGAATGGCTTTGTAAAGTTGCCTGGCCAGTCCATATTCGGTAGTGTTTAAACGAACAATGTCAATAAAGTGCAGGGGTGATACGATGGTAGTGCCAGAAAGGTGCGTAGTTTCACTTATGAGTAAGTTGAGTTTGATTTTTTTCACAGTGTAAAGTTTGCTTGATTAGTTTTTATCATTACAAATGGCAAAATAGTGAATTATTTGGGATCACAAAAATGGGTAAACTGAAGACTTTACAGGCCCTGCGATACTAGTTAGTCATTTTTTGATAATGGTTTGTTAAAAGACGGTGTAGGGGGGCATGATCTGCTTTTTTTATGTTGCTTTGGATCAATAATAACCTATAACACTATTCACACCATTTCAACTATGAAAAATTTAAAAAAGCTTCTGCTTGTCTTTCTTTCTATCTGGTTTGTAGAGCCTACCACATTTGCCCAAAGCAATGCCAATGTAATCGGCTCTAAATATACCATTGCTTCTAAGGTACTGGGCACAGATAAGGAAATTCAGGTATACCTGCCTGACACTTACCAAACATCCAAAGAAAAATATTCGGTACTGTATGTAATAGATGGGCAATGGTACTTTCCACTAAGCGTGGGGGTACAACACATGCTTACTCAGTTCAAAGGGGCATCGGTTACTCCAAAATTTATTATTGTGAGTATTGTCAATGCCAATATGCGCCAACGATACAGGTTGTTGGTAGGGCAAAAAGCCAAATACCAACAGTTTATAGCACAAGAGCTTATTCCGATGGTTGAGGGCAAGTTTAGAACCACGAAAGAACGTTTTCTATTTGGGTGGCAGTTTGCCGGAAGCTTTGCTCTCCGTGTAGCAGGAACCAACCCTACCTTGTTTAATGCTTGTTTTGCGGCTGACCCTTATCCATTGATGACCAAGTTTGACACAGATGTAAAGGATTTGTATGATGCCTTACCTCAAATAAAGCAAGTAAACAACTTACTCTGCTTTTATGTAGGCGAACACGGCGAAACGGTGACAGAGGGCGCGAATTACCTGAATGATTTTCTGGTGAAAACGAAGGCAAAGCAAAAGGGTATGCAATGGGTGCATCAGGATTTGGCAGGTGAAGAGCATCGCTCTACTCCTTTTGCGGCTCTTTATCGTGGGCTCAAACGCTACTACCACAATTACCCCGAACTTGTCCTGCATTCGTTTGCTGAATATAAACAAAAGGGTGGCTTGGAATACATTCGTAACTATTATAAGGAAAGAGCCAAAAGATTTGGCTTTGGGCCTGAGGTGAAGGAATGGACGTTGTTTACGCTATTACGCAGCGCTGCCAGGGCCAATCAACTTGAACAATTTCAGCAATTGATGAAGGATTTTGAGTCTGAAGATTTTATTAATAAGGTTCGGATTCAACGGGCACTTTCAGTTTTGAGTTTTTATATGAGAAATCAGCAACCTGCCAGTGCGCTGAAGTACTATCGGGAGTTGGAAAAGAAAAATGCCAACTCCGCCAGGCTGCACAATGCAATGGGTGATG
This sequence comes from marine bacterium AO1-C, assembly GCA_001890965.1. GTDB lineage: Bacteria > Bacteroidota > Bacteroidia > Cytophagales > Microscillaceae > Microscilla. Next base: position 803,664 of record MLAY01000001.1, read on the forward strand.
CCTACTTAGCTTTGAATGATAAGGCAAAAGCCAAAGTGTGCTACAAAAAGGCTGTGGAATTGGGTACCGCTCAAAAAGATCGTCGTTTGCCTACTTATAAGAAAAACCTGGCAAAAGCAGATGGAAGCAAATAGTTTACATCTATAAACAAAACTCTTAATAATAGAACGATTCCCCTCCAAAGCCTGTACTCTTTACAAAAAGTATGGGCTTTGTTCTATGCAAACTCTTTGAAAAACTCATACTTAAGCTCTATTTTTACTAGTTACCAACGCTTGCTTAGGCTCAGTTGCCCAAAACTTTTTCTATCCTCAGCCACATCCAACGCTAACACTACAATGCAGGTAGTGCACCGAATGAATATTTGCCAATATGAGAGCCATTGGCAACAAGCGGCCATTTGAGCATAATGATGAACCAGAGCTTTCTTATAAGAACTAAAGCAGGTGAGTTTGCGAAAAATAACGACCGATTCAGGGATGCAACAGGGTCTTTACCTCGTTATTTTGTGGCAATCTGTATTCGCGTGAGGGAGTTTTCACAGCTTTGAATTAAAATGAGGTGCTGGAAATGCCTCCCATGTGGATTGCCACAGTTTTTCGGGTAAAAATCAAGTTTTTTTCCAAGGTTCGGCCGAAAAACTTCGCAAATACCAGCCCTTATAAGGTTCTCAGATTTTATAAGAAAGCCATAAATATTGAACGTTTTTATTTATAACATTTGAAATTAACGTATGAGTTTTAATACTTTGACCGGAGTAAACATTTTGGTGGTAGACGACCAAAGTGAAAATCTGCAAACCATTACCAATTTTTTAGAAGAAGCCAATCAAGGTTATGATTTATTGACCGCCTCTAATGGGCAAATTGCTTATAATGTGGCCCAAAAACTCTTGCCTGATTTAATTATTAGCGACTGGGATATGCCCCAAATGAATGGTCTGGAAATGACCAAAGCGCTCAAAAAAAACCCAGTAACTGCCGATATTCCTATTTTATTGATCACTGGGGTGTATACTACCTCCGAAAACCTCAAGGCAGCTCTAGACGCAGGTGCGCTGGATTATATCCGTAAACCGATTCAAAAAGTAGAGCTTTGGGCCAGGGTGGCTTCGGTGCTCAATCTGATGAGCTCTTATCGTACCATTAAAGATCAAAACCAGGAAATTGAGCGTAAAAATCAATTGATCAAAGAGCAAAAAGATCGGGAACTGAACACCAAGATTTTGGAACTCAACCAAAAAACCCAGGTATTGAAGACCATTCGGGAAAGGCTGGAAAAACTCCACACGCTCCCTGAAGCGGAAGCACTAGAGGTGACCAAGATTGTTCGCTTTATTGAGAAAAGTATGGACATGGAAAACGAATGGCAAAACTTTAAGAAGTATTTTGAGAAGGTGCACCCTCGTTTTTTCACCATTTTGCAAGATCGCTTCCCAAAGCTTACTACCGAAGATCTGAAATATTGTGCGTATGTAAAAACGCATATGTCTAACAAGGAAATTGCTAACTTGCTCAATATCAACACCGAAAGTGTAAGAACTCATAAGTATCGTCTTAAGAAAAAACTGGGTTTGCCCAAAGAAGTGGAACTCAAGGAGTTCATTAGCCAGTTGTTTAATTAGGCACACTCACGCTACATCCTTCTCCCCTCTCAACCTCTTTTATGACAAGCTGTCTACGCTTTGTCTACGTATTTGTCTACGCTTTGTCTACGGTGCTTTTTAGCGAATCTATCCTCTTCTGTGTACTTTTGTGTATAGAGTAATTGATCAAAACCAATTGCTCCACCTTCTACATCAGATTCTGCCCCACCTTCACTTCAGGCGGAAATTATGCCTCCATTTTTGAATTTCTACTTTTTAGGAAATATAAAATAATCTGCAGTTAGCTTTATACTTAATATCCATAAGTAATAGAAAGCCTGGGTACATTGTGCCTAGGTTTTTTTGTGGGAAAATTTTTCTGACAAACGATAAAGGTACTCTTAGTACCCCCTGTTTTGAGGAAGCATGGGAAAGGGAAGGATTTTCGTATCCTTTGATTTCAATTTCTGCATGATCCGATGAAGCCATGCCTCTAAAGGTGGATTCTAAAAGGTATCTCCCATTTCAATTTCTACATGATCCGATGAAGCCAATCGCTTTACCTCGTCGCTTCCGTGGAAAAATTTATTTCAATTTCTACATGATCCGATGAAGCCGAAAAAAACGATCAAAAAAAATGGTGGTTTATTGGATTTCAATTTCTACATGACCCGATGAAGCCAATTTTGGCAATAGTAAAAAATACAGCTTCAAGTATATTCCAATTTCTACATGATCCGATGAAGCCGTAAATTTAGTCCTACCTATTGCCTTTGTAAATTCGATTTCAATTTCTACATGATCCGATGAAGCAATACCCGCTGGTCTTGAGCTACGTAAGGTTATAGAATTTCAATTTCTACATGATCCGATGAAGCCGACGCGTCAAATAAGGTGCTCTTTACTGGAGTACTATTTCAATTTCTACATGATCCGATGAAGTCAGCTTTATGTAAGGAGCACCACCCAGACCAAAATCCATTTCAATTTCTACATGATTCGATGAAGCCATCCCAATCAGGAGCCATCTGTACAATTTACAAAAATTTCAATTTCTAACAGCGGCTATAGGCCGTTTCGCCCAATAGCTTGCCTGCCTGCACCGTCTCCGAGGCATGTTCCATTTGAATGCCTTTGGCAAACAACCACAATTTGCGCAAGCACACATGAAAATAATGGACGTGGGTTCCGGTAATTTTTATCATAGTAAGGGTTTGTCATAGCAAGGGTTCATCTGAGGCAATACTTTCAATTTTTACCCGGTGGGCATCGTAGGTAATCGACAACAAGCGAAGTTTATCTACCAGCTTGAGTTGTATTTGCACGTGGTGGCTGCTGAGGTCTTTCTTTTTTAGTTGGGCTTCAATGCGCGCCACCCCCTCTTGAAACTTCTTTTGTATTTGCCACTTTTCGCGGTAGCTCACCAAACGATTGCCCAAAGCATGCACCGCGGGAATGGTGGCGATGTCATATTGCAATTCTTTGTCTCGTTCTTTGAGCCTACCCACCACATACTCTATAGTAGGGGGCGTAGCTTCGTCGAGCTGCCTTACCTCTACTATTTCCTTGTGCTGCAATATCCAATCGAGCGAATAATCAAGCACCAAGTCTAGAGCTTGGTCTATGATTTTGACCACCATCGAGCCATCCCTAAAGCTCAAATAAGTATCTAAGTAATGCCCCCACCACGCTGCCCATTGGCGGGTAGATTCGGGCAAGCGTTTGTCATTGTCCGCCAGTATTTGGGCTACACTACTCGACTTTAACTTTTCGGGGGGCGTGCCCAACGCATCGGCCAGCAACTCTTTGATCAAACCATTGATTTGCTGCAACAACCCATAGCGGCTGTGGGTAAAAAAATCGGTATTATCCAGACGGTCTTGCAGGCGGCGGTTGGTGTGGTAGCTTTGGTGATGTCTGATGCTATGCCGAATGCACCACATATATTCGCCCAGGTATTGGGGCACCCTTTTTTCGTAAAACGCTTGGTGGCGCAAGTGGGTGGCCAAGGTGTTTACAAAATCGTAATAGGCCATGGTTTTGCCCTTAAGTTCGCGGGCCAATGCCTTGTATTGGTGGGCGTTGTCGAGACAAATCACTACCTTGCCCACTTCGTCGCCCCTGGCTACGCGCCCAAAGCGTTGCACAAAATTTTGGTAAAACTTGCCCGGTTGCATCAAGCAATATTGTACCTCATAGTTTACCCCTACCTCTGCTTTGTTGGTGGCCAATATCAAGCGGGCTTGTTTTATGCTGGCTTGGTTGTCTTCTTCTTTGGGGGCATAGCCTGTGCTGGCGTATATTTCATGTGGAGCAAGGGCAAAATGTTGCTTAAGCTTAGCTTCCCAAGTGTGCACCTCGCGCAACTGGTCAAAAATAATCAATGCCTTACGCCCTTCGGCAAGTTCTTGAGCTATAGTGTCTAGCTGGGTTTCTATGGCATCGGCAAACGAGTTGCTCCAATAAAACAACACCTCTAACTTGCCATGAATGGCTCTGGCCTGAGTGGGTTCGTCTACGATTTTCTCCACAATTTCGCGTACTTCTTCTGCCCCAAAGTTGCGTTCTAACAACTCCTTAAGTTTGGGTTCGGGGGTAGCAGAAGTAAAAATGTATTTGAGGCGGTTGTTTTCGCCTAAAATCAAGTCTCGCAAATACGCTAAAGTGAGAATATTGGCAATTTGCGCCTCGTCATACAAATGGTATTCGTCAAAAATAAGGTAGTCAAAACATTCTAATAGGTTATGAAACTCTTTGCGCCCCGTATGCTGCTTAAAGGCGAACTTGTGGTAGCCCCCGTGCATGGTATAGTTGATAATGTCGGGGTTGGTGATCACCAAATCGCTGGCACCTGCTATAGCCAAAATAGCTTTTAACCTGTCAAACCCTTTTTTACCCGTCGCATTGAGCCGCGCCCGATTGATCACCTCTACTTTGAGCTGGGGGTAGGTTTCCCTAAAGTTTTTTGCCAACTCCTCAATCAACGCATTGGTGGGCAACACCACCAAACCCACGCAATCGTGGTCAGCGGTAAAAGGTTTCTGAGGGCGTTGTTTTGCCTCTAGCACTGGAAAAGGAAAGGCGTAGCTCTTGCCCGTACCCGTGGGGGCGGTAATGATGGTAAAAGTGGGCAAATCGTCAAATTCTTCCTTAAAAACCCGTTGTATCTCGTGCAAGTAGCCCTTTTTGCCATTGCCAAACACTGCCTCAGCGTTGGTTTGCCGCACGTATTGGGGGCGAATGCTCAACTCAAAACTACGCATGAGCAAACACCTCCTCAAAAATTTCTGTCACCTCTTGGAGCGAAAGCTGCTTGATAAGGGCGTAGTTTTCTAACACATATTGAAAATTGAGTTTGTTTTCACGGAGCATAAGGCTCTGGGCTTTGTCGAGGTTGCCAAACACCGTTTTGAGGGTAAAGGCATTGAGCCATACATCGGTATTGGTTGGAGCAACTGCCTCTACTTGCACCAAGGTATTTCTGCCAGTGCCTATGCGAATGGTGGGTGGCAAAGCCTGGGGCCTGGCCGACAACCACACCGCACTAAAGGTAGAAGTTGCCGCAATGCCTTGCACTTGCCTGAAGTTTTTGAAGGGCGACTTGGCTGATTTTTGAATGCGGTCGGCATCATAAAAACCGTCTACATTGAACAAGGTATTTTGAATGTAGTTTTCGGTACGCTGCACTGCCAAAGGTTGCGCCACCGTACAATAAAAACCAAAGTCTTTGATTTCGCTATAGTGGGCTTGTTTGCGGTGCTCGTAGCCATTGGCCATGGGTGCTAGCTGGCGCTTAAAGGCGTAGCTCAGTGCCAAGTCGCCAATAAAACTGCCGGTGATGGCTGCCGAACTACCTCCGCCCGATACTTCGGTATAATAAAACAGGTGGTTGAGTAAGGTCAATTGAATGGGTTGTATGTGCATTTTTTCTTGATTGTTTTTGTTGATGGTCGATAGTTGATGGTCCATAGTTGACCAATGACTTTTAGCGCAAGCGCAAAGCTCCCTTTGGTCGGTTCCTTAGTAGGTGTTTTATGGCTCGCGTCAGCACTATCGACCAATGCTGTTTCCTTCACACTTAGGCTGTCATCCCGACGAAGGAGGGATCACCTTGAAACCCAATACAAGCGGCTTAACGAGCTGATCCTTCCTAGCGTCAGGATGACAAGGACTCCTCTTATCCTTTCTAATGACAAGAGGAGAAAGTAAGAAAGCATCAGGTTTCGTGAACCTTTACCGCACCCTCACTGAGTTACCGATGACGTGTTTATGTAAAACGCTGACTATTAGGTGATTGAGAAACACCAGATGTACGGGTTTTGTCATGTTGAGCTTGCCGAAACATCTGGTGAATTAACCAAGTGGTTGCCCAGAACCAGATGCCTCGGCAAGCTCGGCATGACAATCGAATACGTCATCACCATTGATGTGTTTTGGATACCAAAAAATTAGTTCTCGGGAGGACAGGGAACGCTTCCGAGTGATACCCAGGTCATCTTCTTGAAAATCAAGAAATTAGAACTCAGGATAACAAGCATTCGTCAAGGAAACAGTATTGGACTATCCACCTACTTCGTCACCTTGATCGCCTTCAAAAACGCCTTGCAATCTTCCTGGGCTTTTTCATAATGAGCCTTGAGCTCATCAGGTTTTTGCCAAAGTGTTTTTATCCAGGTAGCCAACTCCTCGCCATTTCGGTAATTGTCTTGGCCATAAGCAGCTTGCATGGCTTCGCGCATGGCCGCTTGCACATTTGAGAAATTCACTTCTTGGCCATTCCATTGTTGGCTCAGGCTAAAACTATTCAGGGGTGCTTCAAACAAGTTGAACCCTACGCCTACCAAATGATTTTGCACATTGGCGCTTTGGGTCGTACTTTGGGCACCATAGCGGTTTTCGAACAACACACAAGCCAATAAGTGGATGAACAACTCTGGAGTTACATTCTCAACAGTGATAAAATGAGGGAAAAAAGTGGCCGGTTTTACGTATTGCACCTGAAACAACGATTGCCGCAACTTGCCCGTGTCTTCGTTGTGCATCGTGCCGCCCTCACTTAAGGCATTATGCTGTAGGGTGGCGGTGATTTCGCTTACATCGCGTAACGAATAGGCCCAATCGTAAATGGCACGACTGGTGAGCCCTACCGCATCGCCGCTCTCGGTCACCGAATCGCCAAACAAGATAGAGTTGGGGTTGGCCAATTGGGTACTTTTTTTAATGACATTATAGCGTACTTCCTTGTCTACTACCCCAAACTCGCGGCATATCTTTAAGCCCATGAGTTTTTCGCGGCTTTTGAGCTTACGCGCAGGAATCTCCACCACATCTTTGTCGTTGCTGGCCTTAAAAGTAATGGTTTCGTCAGGGTAATTGCTCCTGATGATCATATTGCCCTTGACTTCACGCAAGAGTGCCAGTTTGATACTCCCCAAGGTGTTGTCTTTCAGGTCTTTTACAAAGTAATTTTCAGGGATAAATTTATATAATGCTTGCATGATTAGTTGTTGTTTTCTGAGTTAAAAATGATTGATAAATACTGTTCAGCGTGTTTTTCGCTTCCTTCAGCTTTGAGCAACTTCCGCACATTGGCTTCGTTGACTTCTTCGCCTGCCTCTAGTAATTGCTTCTTTATTTTTGCCGCTTTTCTTTCTCTCACAATCTCCAATGAAGCCTTGCGGTAATAAAAAGCAAAATGATAGACCCAATCTTTTTCTCGGTTAAGGTTGGGCAATTTTCGGTTCCATTCTTTTACAAACAACTCATCATATACCTTGGCCGCAAATACCTCTATTGCCTCCATTCTTTTGTCTCTGCCATCGTCACTTCTCAAAGCACGGTCTATGCTCCCCGCAATCTCTCCTATCACTTGTTCCCGCTCGTAGGCTGGTGTCTCATACTTTTGTTTTAGATTGAGTCGTAAATACTTGAGCGCAGTGCGTATCAACCAAGTTTCTTCAGCCCCACTTTTGTAGCCCAAGGTGATGGCGGTGGCAGCTTCTACCAAATCTTTTGTTACTGTCATACCTTCAAATTTTTCAGGATATTGATCTATAAAATTTAATAATCGAGGATATACTTTTTTCTTGTCGTCCTCACTCAGCAAATAAAACAAGGTGAAATAGGCTTGCCTGCTCTGCGCAATCTTCAGCAGGTTGCCCTCTATCCTATTTTTGCCCAAAAGCAACACCAGCTTTATTTCGGAAAGTGCCGCCTCCAAGTCTACCAACCTTACCTTGTGCCAACCCAATTGCTGCAAAAAACGAGGGGCGTTCTCATAGCAAAACATTTCTTTGTGGGCGCTATAAGGCGACATAATGCCCGTTACATAGGTACGTAAACCCAATATTTGACTCATGCGCAGCATTTTCCGCACAAAGAAGAAGTTGGCTTCTATGCTGGGTTTGAGCTTGACAAACTCAAGATTATAAAGATTGTATTGAAACTTGGCGCTTTTGTCAAACGCTACCGCTTGGTTGAGCTTAAGTTCAAAGTTTAAACCCTTGGCTTTTAAGCAACTAGTCAACACATCGCGGCTAATGGGCAGGTGGGTTTCAAAAAAATCGATGTACACCACCGTGTTGGCATCCTTCGGGAAATCTTTGTTGGTTTTGCGCAAGCGATTTTCCTCGGCAAACAAGCCCGATACCCGATTGCGGTTGTTGTTGAGCGTGGTCACGGTACGGTTGCTAAAGCCACGTGCCTTTACCCCAAAAGCCACCTCCTCTTTGTAGTCGAGGTGTGCCACTCCCCCCGTAAAAAGGCACATTTGTTTTTTCTCGGGCACCAAAGGGGCATACGCTTCCAGCAAACCCAAGTTAGCATGGCCCAAGGCCGTAAAATACTTGTCGAAAAACTCGGTTTTGAAATCGGGCTGGGCATCATCGGCACTTTGTCCCAGCACTTGCACAATCTCTTGCTGTAGGGCTTGCTCATATTGCTCTAAAGCTTCTTCGTTCTGACTGTTACAAACTTCATAAGTCTTGATGAAAGCCAACACCGTTTTGAGCAAGGCATTGGGGGTTTTGGCTTGCTTTCGCAAATAGGCTACTACCTCGGCTACACTGTGCAAGGCAACCGATTCGTCTTCGCTGGAGATGTCCACGGCTTTGTCGGCTTTGAGCCAAGCCTCAAAATCTTGTTGCCAAGGCTTGTGCTGTTTGGCATTGAGCCAACTTACCTTGTGCAAACAAAATAGCTTGATAAACATTTGTTGGGGAGGCTCGAGGTCTTCGGTTTCTCTAAAAAACAGGTAAAGTTTGCCATTTTCGTTGCTCCATTTGATGGGCAAGCCCAGATCGAAAACCAACGCCTCGATAAACTGCATAAAATCTTCATAATCAGCGATTTTGTCTTGCCCATTGGGCGATAGCAACAAAAACTTATCGGTGAGGGCTTCTACCACTTTTTGCAACACCTCTACCGTAAAAGGCAGCGAGCCTACAAAACCAAAATTGCATTTTTGCGCATCTATCTTGGTGAGCGGTACTGGCGCTATGTCGCTCCCTTGTTGGTAGGTTTGGCGTATTTGGGCGAGGGTTTCGGCACTTAGGTTTTCACCAAAATAAATAAAACCATCGCGCAAAGCATACATTATCTTTACCCCTTGAGCTTCTAGCACTTGTTTGGCAACCTGCATGGCCTGTTGCCCCAACAAAATGTAAGGGTTAGGCTGTATTTTTACGTAAGAGAGTGGTGGAGCATCTATGAGTTGATCTACCGATAACTTGTTAAGTGTCATAACAGCTTTGGTAATTTCAGCATATAATACTTCCACTTCATTTAGGTGTTGTATGGAAGCCAAATTATCAGCAAACTTGCATAATATTGCCAAGCCTTTTTTCATGTGGTTGACTTCTAAACTAATAGTATAAGCATTGGCAAGTACCGAAGTACGATCTTCGTCGCTGAGGCTCAAAAAATAAATGTCTTGATGGTAGTGGTCAAACTCAGGGAAAAACTCGTGTACCCTAAACTGCCCCACTATAGGCTCCAGGTGGCGGATGGCTTCGTCTAAGTGTGGTTCTCTGCCCAGTGGCTCACGAAGTGTTTTGCCAAACAGTTTGTTGGCATCGTGAAAAGTAAAGCCCAAAATAAAAACCTTAAGGTATACCTTTGCTATAGGCTCGTTTGCCCAACCCTTGGCAAGCAAGTGACGCTCGTACAACTGCAAGGCAGGAATGAGCCCCGCCAATACATGGGTGGCATAGGGCATGTCGTATTGGTCACTGAGTACTTTGTTTTTTTCTGTCTTGGTATCTTTTACAAACTTGCCTTTAGCTTCGGTGGTGGTGTAGTTTTGCCAAATAACTTGCAACACCGTGTCAAAATATGCCTGTATGGTCTCCCGAAACAAGGGGGTCTCGAAGTAGTCTTGGCTGAGAGAATATTTCATATAATAGATTGATGATTAGTTATTTCAACATTTTACAAGTTCCAAAACCCATTGCCGACTGCCCTCCGAAACCTGCCAAATAGCCTACCTTGAGCAGTTCTTGGGGTGCTGTCACCTCAAAATCAAACAAATAGCCCCTTACTTTGGTAGCGGCGGCGGTATTTGCTTTTATCTCCACTAGTTTAGAGCGTACCTTTTGGCCCAACACCCGCAATTGCATGGGCTGAGCTGCCAAAGGCGCGGCCGCAGGGGCGATGATTTGGTGATAGACCGCACTTTGGTGTTTGTCAAGCAGGTTTTTAAAAAACAATGCTTCGTAACGTTCGTCGTGAGGATGCAGGTATTTTGCCTGGGTTTTTCCCTGATCGTTAACTACCTCAAAGGTACTTACCACTATTGGCGAGGTGGTTCTCAACCTCAGGGTATTGCTGGTGATATCGAGGGGTTGGGTCAAAATACCATCTACCTTCAGGGGCACTTGGCTTTGTTTATTGCCCAAGGTAAAAGTTTGTTGTTCGAACAAAGGCTGAATCATAGACGCGGCCACTTCATCTACCAAAAAAGAAATCGTAAAGTCTACAGTAGGTGATAATATTTTGAGTCCCTCAGGAGTATTTTTAAACCGAGGTATATAGAGGTTAGAAAAAGTAAATAGTTTGAAGTTTTTGAACCCTTGCCCATAGCCTTTGCTATGCAAAAAAGTGGCAAGTTGGCTGTTGCTACTCGAAATCATTTTATAAATCCAAGCGCTGAGCTCATACTGATACGAATAAGGCAATACCGCCCCTTGCTTAAGTACCTTGAAGGTAATCTTGAATACCATAATAAAGGTTGTTAGATTTGGTTTTTTACGAGTTACACATTTTTTTCGTTTTTTCATGATTCTTCAGGGGTAGTTTTACCTTGCAAAGGCAAACATAAAGTAGCGCAACACAACCTAATTGTGCTGTGCTTATATTTTTCAAAAAAAATAATGGCTATGGCAAAAAACAGAAAGAATACCCTCCCTCAAAGAAAAAGAATGTACCAAATTGTGGAGTTGCTTAAAACCTATGGTTGTGTATCGAGGCAATTCTTAGCAAACAAATTGGGAGTACATGCCAATACCATTACTACTGACATCCGAGCCATTAATCACTCACAAACTTCAAAGTATGACCACGATGTGATTGTAAACAAAAGCCAAAAAAAAGGAGGATATGAGCTGGTAGTCAAAGACTTGACACTCTCTTTAGAAATAGAACTGAATCGCCAGCAACTTACTACTATTAGAAGAGCTTTGGAAAACATCAGACAATATGATTATCTACCACTGTTTACGGACTATTTGAACCAAGCCCTGGAAAAACTAGATAAAGTGCTCAGGTTTCATTTAGAAGAAACGAAACAACATATCTATTTCGAACCCATTCCCAGCTCACCTTCGGCAGAACTATTTGAGTTTTTTCTAAAAGCTATAGAAGACCAAGCAGAGGTTTGCTTTCATTATCAATCACCTAAAAATTCTGCCGGGTTTTATTATTCGGCGTTTCAGCCCTATGCCCTCAAAGAATATGGCAACCGTTGGTATGTGGTAGGGTATTATAACAGCGATTTTGCGGAGCATCGTTCTATCAATACCTTGGCAGTTGATCGGGTAATGGATAATCATTCTTTGACAGGCAACCACTTTGAACCCAAGCAAGGGTTTGATATGACCAAACACTTTGTCCATAGCTTAGGGATGACTGTAGATCTTGATGTACCTATAGAAAATGTAGTGCTAGAGTTTGAACACATCCAAGGAAAGTTTTTTGCCAGCAAGCCTTTTCATAAACCTTATGAAACACAGGATAGCTACGAAGACGGCACCCCCAAACAGGTAAGTATGCAGCTCCGCCCAAACTTTGACCTAACCCGAAAACTTGTAGAAATGGGAGCAGGCGTAAAAGTGCTTGCCCCAAAATCGCTGGTAGAATCAGTAATGGCTAAACACCAAGCGGCCCTTGATCAATATAAATGAATGGATTCACTTGTGGCCTTGATGGCTATAAGGTGTCCATTTTCTATGAGCCATTGTATTGCGGGGTGAGGGTTCAATCCAACTTGTTTTAACCGCTCATTTCATAAATCCGACAATTACGTTGAAAACGCTTGTAAAAAGGAGACACTCACTGCAAGTGAGCGCCCAATGTCATTAAGTTAAGGAAAAATGAGGGCATCAATGCCCGAATAACTCATCTTTCATCGGTTAAAGTTTATCTCTTAGAGGATATACCAGCTAAGAAACTAGCATTACAATCCTCATCAGTAGCTTTTTTCGTTTCGTTACTTTTTGCTACAGCTCAAAAAGTAACCAAAAACGCCGCCGCTGTGCTTTGTGTTGGCTAAATCGGATCTATTCCGTCTCAACGGCTCAAACTCGCTGCGCTCAGACAAAGTGATCCGTTGCCCTGCGGGACGACTACATTTCACCGATTCTTAACGCCCACAAACCAAGGCGGAAAGGAAGTTGCGTGAATTCCAATCGGTATTTTTGTGCATTTATGCCAAAATCATTCAGACAAAACATAACGTGATACTTTATGTATCAACGCTTAGCTTAATGACATTGAGTGAGCGCCAGCAGGGGAACCTGAAATCATCCTTTTTGATAATGAGATATTTCATGAGCTTGCCTCAAACTTTATTATTTGCTCGGCGATGTATTCTGTAAAAGTCTGAAATGTAGAATATGGACTATCTCCATAAGGATTGTCTGTAGTCCATTGGTGGCTAATCATTTGATTTGGATCATCCTTAAGACTTAGAAAAAGAGCAAAGTCAATAATATCAGTAGCAAATACAAATAGCCCATTTCCTTGAGAATACTCAAAACCTTCAACATTTGACACCAAATGCATATCGAGTTTGCTTCCAAAGCCAACCACTCGCAAAAACCTTTTATAAAATTGTGGAAGCGATACGCCCATATTTTCATCAATTTTTGCCAATTGAGATTCAGTACAAGGCTTTAAACGAAACTTTTCTGCATTTAAAGAAAGATACATTAATAAGCTGTTGAAATCTAACGCTTTTATATTCGACAAATCTTTTTTGAATTCACTTTTAATATAAGCAAGCAAATCTCCCTTCTTTTCAAGGTCCAAGGGTGCCAGCGTTTGAGTTATGGCAAGCTGAACCGCTTCTTCTAAACCAGGAATTTCTTCATCCATTTCTGGAACCTGAAAGAGGATTACATAAGAATCACAAAAGATTTCACTATTTCTTAAAACGTTTATTTCTTCCCCTTTATCGTTGATCAAACTTAGCTTAAAATACAAACCATAATACGTTTCTATCTCCAGGGGTTCACTGTCCCAATGAAGGTTAAATTCTAATTTCAAATATCCCAAAAAGAACTCACGATGTTCAATAAAACGAGTCATCGTGTTATCATAGGTAGTCACTACATGATTCGTAAGAATATACTGAAGCAATTGTCTCAAGCTCCATCCATCGGCTTCTGCTTTTTCAAAAACAGCTAAGGTTTGCTCAAATAGTGATACATCTTTCATTTCATTAAAATTTAGAAATTGATTTTTATTAAGCCTCTTGTCTGTTAAAAGCTTTTTTAAGCTTAATTAATTTGGTGGATGCTTATCAATTCTAATCGTCAACAATACTCAAATAAAAAAACTAAACCTGCCAATGTGTGCACTTAGGCAGGTTTAATTTTTTAATCCTGTGTAATTCAGGATAACTTATATAATAGGTAAAGCTAGTATAGACAACAAAGTCCATCTACAAGGCGGCCAAAACATTCCTCTCCACCAAAGCCAACAGGTGCCAGGCATTGATCGGTCCCTAGTAGTTGAAATCGATCGACACAAGCACCTCTTTTACAATACGTTAATTGTCCTCCTCGTATGTTACGCTGATCTGCTCGGGATAATTTTTTAAACTTTTTCATATAATTGTTTTTTGGTTAATAGAATAGATTCTCTTCACACTGGGTCAAAGGTATTTATCCCTTCAACACTCTGTTAAAAGAATGAGAAGTTAAGTACAAGAATAAAATTAGTTTGAAATATAAAAATGAGTCGCTTTTGCGAGTACCATTTCCCTCCTTTGGAGACACCAACATTTGGTAAATGTTGGGTGAGATCGCGGGACGCAGGGAGGTTTTATTAATCAGATTATTCGTGTTGATTTATCCATTTTAAACCCCTCTCAGTCTCCCCCAAGGGGAGAGGCTTTTACAAGACTGTGATATTAAAAACTAATTTAGTTTCTATACTTATCTGATAATAAATTTAAGGTCAAATATAGAGAAACATTACCTAAAGAAATACTTATTACTCGCTACACAAAAATCATAAAATTTTTATGATAATTAAACTCGTAAAAGCGAGCAAAATCTTTTATAAGAATAACCTGGCAAAAGTGACTCTATAGTCCGCAAAAATTACCGTTTTCTATTTATTCACCAAAGCGTAATACGCCCTCTTTTCTCTCCGAAATGACCAGCAAAAGTCATCACATAAACTCCCTTGTGTGGGTTTTGTCCTCCAAGCAAGTGCCTCAAAACAAAAAAATATTTATTTTTTATGCCACTTGTTTTCACCCAAAATTAGCCCTATTAAAACCTTAAAAACAACACCCTCATAATCAACCACTTAACAAGTTTCAGCATCACCTCTCATTGAATTAAAAACGCTCAATTTCACGGCTCATTTTTCAAGTATTTTCTACTAAAAATTTACAAGGCAAGTTAACTTTTTCAAAGTAGCGGCTACCAAAACACCACAAGAGCGCTCTTAACTTAACCTATTTACAAAACATTAAAAACCACAATTATGAAAAAGCAATTTTTCGCCATGATTGCGTTATGCCAACTCATCAGTTTTGCTACCTGGGCGCAAGTCACTAACTACGGAACATTTTCAGGAACACAAGGTAATCAATCCAGCTTTTTTGGTTACCGCAGTGGCCAAGTAAACACTGGAAGCTACAACACCTTTATCGGGTACGATGCAGGTAAAAAGAACACTTCTGGAATCTATAATACTTTTCTGGGAGCCAGCGCGGGGCAAGGGGTTACTACTGGCAGATATAACCTCATGTTGGGCTCCAGTGCCGGGTTGTTGAACAACAACACCATTGGCTACAATGTAATGTTGGGAGCCAGTGCTGGTATTCTAAACAACGGGGCTTACAATGTACTTATTGGAGAATCAGCAGGAGCCGCCTCCTCAGGAAGCAACAATGTGTTTATTGGTTATCGGGCTGGTTTTAGTACCCAGGGTTCTCATAAACTCTTTATCGCCAATGGCTCTGGTTCTCCCCTTATTTCGGGTAGCTTTTCGAGCAAAGTAGTGGGCATCAATACCGATAATCCCAGAGCTACTTTGGAGGTTTATAAAAGTGGAGGACAAGCGACATTCAGACTACACTCGGGCTATGACAATATGAGTTCAAGGGTTGATTTTTTTACTGGCAACAGAGGAAGCGCTGATGAGTTTTATTTAGCCGCCATTAGAGCCCAGAAAAATTCATCCCGAACCACTGGTAAACTTCAATTCTTCATCAATAGCAGTTCTGGAGCACAAAATGGCGTCCTGAACCTGGAACAGTATAATGTGGGGGTCAATCAGGTATCTCCCGTGGCTGAATTAGACGTATACCGTCCTTCTGGTGGTACTGCTACCATCCGTTTGCAAGGAGGAGGAAATGGTTGGAACCCAGCCCGAATGGAATTTTGGAGTGATCCTCGTAACTCAAGCAGCGAATGGCGCCCTGGATACATTAGCTCAATAGACAATGGAGGTTTTACTGGAGGCTTGGCTTTTTATACCAACGGACGTGGGAGTAGTCAACGAACCGGATCGGTAGAAGTGATGCGGGTAGTCAATGGCAAAGTAGGTATTGGTACTACGCTTCGTGAAGTGGCCAGCGAGCATTTAGATGGGTATAAATTATTTGTGACCGAAGGTATCAAGACCGAAAAAATACGGGTACAACTTGCAGCCAGTCGTTGGGCAGACTATGTATTTGCCAAAGATTACCACCTGCGTCCTTTAAATGAAGTGGCGGAATTTATCCAACAAAATAAGCACTTGCCTGATGTGCCTTCTGCAGCCGAAGTAGGCAAAAAAGGGATTGATTTGGGGCAAATGGATGCCACATTGCTCAGAAAAGTAGAGGAACTGACCCTGTATCTGATTGCACTCAAAAAACAGAATGAGCAATTGCAACAAAGAATCGAAAAGCTGGAAAACAAATAATACAATCACTATGCACAAGTTTTTTAAAATTATATTCGGATTGACCTGGCTAATCTCGAGTCAGGTAGTGTGGGGGCAGCAACCAAATTGCCCCAACCCTCAAATAGAAGAGGTAATTTGTAGCAGCAAAGATTGGAACTGGGAAACCAGCACCACCAGTAATGAACACTGTGCTACCTGGACGGCTCGTGCTTCTACGGGGGCCATATTTATGGGTAACCCCTGGGAAAATGCCAGCGGTACGATTTCTAACATTGCCAATAAAAAGGATTACCAACATTCTAAAGGATGGGAGCTTATCCGTCGGGATTTTGGTTGTGCTCGCCCTACCGACTACCCCTGGTTTATTCTATACAACAAGTACAATGGGTTGATGCGGGTATATGTGTACCTGGGAGTGGCCGAAAACACATTTTCGCGTATAGTGGGGGTATTGGAACATGCTTCTGGTCAGAAAAACTCCTCAATAGTTGCGCATAGTAAAAGTCAGGCACGCAGTGCAGATGCTTACCTGAATGAAAGTATTGGCGACGAAGAAATCATTCTTCATGAAGCAGGTGCTTTGGGTCCTTTAAATTGGGGAGTAATGCAGTATCGTCCTACCTTAGATCCTCACATCACAAATTCCGCCTATCAGAATACTGAGTTTAGTGTGAAAATCTATGGGTACAATGAATCAAATGTAAATTTGAATGGAGAGAGCATCACTCAGGCATATAGCATAGCGGGCAATCGTGGTGATATCAATACAAGCAGCAGTGGTAGTGCTATCAATACTTTTACCGCAAAATCTCAAAAAGTACTCAAGTATGTGGGTAGTATTGACAAGTACCGGGAAGAACTGAATAAAGACGCGGTTAAACACCGAGACAAAACTGATAACCAATTTGTCAAAAAAGTGCTTTCAGATGTGGTAGACATTACCGATAGCAAAAGTAAGTTTTCTAAAACACTGGGTACGATTTCTTCAGTGGCCAAAGCCGCAGGAGGAATCATTGGTGTCATTGGTTCTATTGTAGACTTCTTTACCGATGCTGCACCTACTCCCCCAGTTCCTACCATTAGCAACTATAACTTTACCGGGAGCATTACTACTTCTCACGCTTTGAGCACCTTTCAGGTAAAGCACCCTGGGAGTATTCAAACCAATGACAACAACCAGCCTTATTATAACTATCCGTTGGGAGTCTGTAACCTAAAAAATACTCCCAGGCTACACCATATCAATTATGCACGGTATACCGGGCACAATAGCTTTACCAATTGTACGTCTACTGTTCCTACTTTTAGAAGTTACAGTTCTTATAAGGTAATGGATGATTTGCAGGTATATTACAATGCTCCAGCAGGTCTGGAAGTGGTATCGGCTCAGGCAGCCATTGTGGGTAGAATCAAAACCAATAACAAAAATGGTGATCCAGCGCTTAGCCCAAGTTATTTGACCAGACCAGGCCTATTTGCTTGTATTACGCCTTACAAAAACCATATGTATGATGCCTTCAATGCGGGAAGAATGGTCATCAATAGTTTCAATACGGATGACTTTATGCTGGAATTTCAAACCCCTTTTGTAGACATTGCTTGTTTCAAAGGAATGACTTTCAATGTGTTCAAAGAAACCGATGTTTTTGTACGTCTCAAGGTAGTTTTGAAAAAAGCCGGGCAAAACAATACAACCACTGTTCCGCTCTTGTTTGTACAGGATTATGCCATTAACAAACAAGATGTAGGCCTTCAGGAAGCAGACAATGCCAATTACTATCTGCACAGTTTTAATACATTGCCCCCATTTGCCAATCATCACATTCCAAATACAACCGTTGCGCCAGATGTCAACGTTGCTGGAATAGATTGGATTTACTCTGGCAAACTGGAAGCAGCCAACTCTATCACGGTGAGTAATAGTAGTGTCAATTTATTCATCAATGGTTCTTCGTTTAATATGCAAGCTGAAAACTACATAGACCTCAAAGAGGATTTTGAAGTAGGAGGTACTATAAGAGATTTTACGGCAGTGGCTGGTGGAGGCTACCTGATCAAATGTGGGGATCAAAAACCAATTGCCTTGACGGGAACTTTTGGTTATAATAATGGGGACGAAGGCATGCGAACTACCCGTAGTCAGGTAACGACCAATCAAGCCAGTGTGCCCACCAGGCCTTTGGTTTTTCCTAATCCTACGGCACGTACCTTGTTTGTCAAGTTTCCAAAATCTCAGGAAAACCTGCAGGTTTCGTTGATAGATCAGCAAGGAAAAAGTGTGTTACAAAAAAGCTACACTCAATCCATTCAAATGCTTGAGCTACAAGTAAAAAACTTGTCCGAAGGTTTGTACTTTCTCCATCTCAAAAGTCCAGAAGGTGCCCTAGAGGTACACAAAGTGGTCATAAAACGCTGATACAGTATTTATAAAAGCCTAAAAATTGGGGCTTTATTGGGTCTATAAAAAAACCCAGTCTAGATTGTGTTAGACTGGGTTTGATATTTACATTTCATCATTCACGAGTGAAAATGCTTACATCAACAATAGACTAAATATTAGCAAAAACACTATTTGTTTTTCTTTTGTTGTTTCTTTTCTTTTTTCTCTTTTCTCTTTCGCTCTTTTTGAAACTTCTGAGACTGAATAGTATCATATTTCAAAGCTGCTCCATTCACTGCCTGATGCATAATTATCGTAAGTGAATCTAAATCAACAACTGGGTGTTGACCAAATTGTCCATCTAAAAGAGGAGCTTCTGTTGGATATTCACTAGCTTGCTTAGATTTTTTTTCCTGCTTTTCCTGCTTTGTACCGTTACGCTTCGCAATTTCACTAACGGCTATTTGTTTAGATTTAGCCCTGGCTTTTTTAACTAATTCTGCTGGTGTGGGCATTTTATCATTTGGTTCCTGGGCCATGGCACTAAGTAAATCAAGAAAACCTTCGAAAATTTCAATAATGTTATTCGAATACCTTAAGTTCTCATCATTATTATCAGTTCCACTACCATTAAATTGGAAGCCAAAATCTGCGTCTGTCATATCCTCACCCTCAATGGTAACCACAGATTCATCATTAGAATCAAATATGGCTACCACTTTAGTACTATTACCAAATAGATAGTAAACACCGTTTGTTTCAACAACCATACTCTCACCAATATTAGAATAAGCATTTTTATGATCATCAATGTAAGTATCA
Source organism: marine bacterium AO1-C (assembly GCA_001890965.1). Classification (GTDB taxonomy): domain Bacteria; phylum Bacteroidota; class Bacteroidia; order Cytophagales; family Microscillaceae; genus Microscilla. Next base: position 823,073 of record MLAY01000001.1, read on the forward strand.
GCGTCAGTATCTGCCCATAAAACATTACCAGTTGCATCTACAAACCAATCTTTTCCATCTGGATCAGTTATTTTTACAGGATTATTACCAACATAAGCAAAAGGAGAATATGATAAATAACTTTCGGCATGTGGGTCAATGCTTATAAACCTTCCTAACTGTGGATCTTGCCGACGAGCATGGTAGTCTAAATAACCTGTTTCCTCTTCGAATTCTTTTCCATTGTATTGAAATTTATGATTAGGTCTCCCTTGTTTTTCAATCCCTGCTAGGTTCATCCCAAATGGGTAGTAGTGATTCTCTTGCACAATTAGCTGAGGTGTAAAAGTCACTTTGAGGTCATCAAACCATACATTTTGGGTTTCGGTTTCGTTAGCAGTATAGATTTGTAGTGTACCATTTTCGGGTACCTTTAAGTCAAACTGCAGTCTTTCCCAGCCTCCTTGGGCCAAGGTAGTTACAAAAAATCGCCCGCTTTTTACTGCAGCCCCCTGGTCATTGTAAAACACATAACGTAAATAGGCTACTGGCAAACCTGGTGATTGGCTGGTTTGTCCATTGGGTGAAAAGCTCACTCCTAACTGCAATAAGTTCGGGTTATTGACATTAGTTTCTCCGTTTTGGTTGTACACATTGGCTAAGTTTGCTACAAATACTTGAATCGGTAAAGCATTGCCTTGATTGGGTGTTCCATTGATATGGGCGTATACTTCAGCCGATACCTGATCTCCTTTGGTTACGGGTAAGGTTTTCCAAGGACCAAGCAATTGGGTGTCTTTTCCTAACTTGGCAGCATGTCCACCACCAGTAGGTTTGGTAGCTCGCACTTCTGGTTCATAAGCAAAACCTTGTTGTAAATCCACACTACGGTCCTCAATTGTGGCCTGAGTAGTATTGGCTGTTCCCTCCCGAAAAGCTACCCGTAAATTGCCCAAGTGATCTTTGTAATGGTATTCATACACAAAATTGGGATTATCACCAAGTTGTCCAGGACCTAGTATTCTCCCTTCAGTAGTATGTAAAAACTGTAATTCGTCATTCTCATAGATAAAATTGCCCAGGTAGTCGGTAGTAGTCAAAGTTCCTGCATCATTTATAATTTTTTGAAGTTTAATCCCTGCTGCATCGTATACATAGCGAATACTACGGTTGTTATTAAACACAATTTCAGTAGGCAAATTCAAATGATTGTAGGCAATACTTGTGATGTTTTTGTTCTTGTCCTGGTTTAGATTACCATTTTCATCGTAGAAGTATTCTTGTCCTTGGGTAGCATAATTGTGTCCATCCCTAAAATCCTTAGCTACCCCTGTAACTGTGGCTGGATTAGTGGCATCATCTACTCCCATCAAACGATTCCCCTCATAATTGTAAGTCAGCTGATCAATCAATCCAAAAGTTTTTTGTAAATCAGCGGTTTGTTTTTGTAAGCCATAACGTTGCAAACTCAAGATATTTCCATTGAGGTCATAAGTAATTGTAGGCACATCAAAATTAGGCTTGGTAGTGCCTGTTACGCTCACATCATTGTCTGAGTAATCAGCCGCAATCAAGCGATCTAATCCATCATAAGTATAGTCATATTTGCGTTGTACCCCATCTAAACTGCTTTGCCAGGCCATTTGGGCAATGTTTCCATTGAGGTAGGCATTGGCTCCTCCCTGGGCATACTTAAGTTCAAAACCAAAAATATCACCATCTGTGCTTTGAGTACTCAAAGCTGCATCATTTACGTGAGTTATCCAGCCTTGAATGTTATAGCGATAATTCAACGTTTGCAAAGGTTGTTGGGGATTACTGGCTTTTTCTCCTAATTTTTTACTAAGTAACTGTCCTAACTCGTTATAAGTAACCTTGCTTAATTTCTCTACCGATGGAGTTGTTTTAGCAGTAGCCAAATCTTTATATATAAAGTTAGCCGATGCTGTCACCTCCTGATAGGTAGCTTTTACCCGAGCAGCCTGGTCATATTCATTCCATTGGTATATATGATAAGTACGCAATGGATTAACTATTACATGTTTTTTTACTGTTTGTAATACTCTACCATCAAAAGCGTACTGAGTAGAAACGATGTCATGACCTCCTTGATGGTTGTCCCCAATAATTTGTATAATACGTCCTCGCTCATCATAATAATTAGCTGTAGTCAAATAGCTAGCAGAGCTTGCCTGGTCATCTAATATTTTAAGCTTAGTGGCTGTAACCTGTCCTATTACCTCATGGGTAATTGGGTCGGTTGCCAAAACTTGATAATCCATTTGATAATTGTAAGCTGTATTACCATTTTTCCAAGCATAATTGTCATAATAAGTAACTGACAATACTTCTAGTTGACTATTTGGAAAGGTTTGATTGGTATAATAATGATTGGCTGTTTGGTTTAGGTCAAACTGCTCAAAAACCTGATAACCTACCTGACCAAAATGAGTATCTAAGTTGGCTTGTAATGTAGCTCGGTCTTCAAGGTTTATGTGTAATCCTGTTATTACGGGTCGGTTCAAGTAATCATATTTGATAAAAGTCCACTCATCGCGCAAGTGTTGCTGAGCATCTTGAGTAAGGACTAGGCGATCTCGGTTATCGTATACCATCTCTATTTTTCCTGTGCCAGGAATATGCTTTTCTATTATTCTCCCGCGCGCATCATACTTATAATGAAACCACAGTTTTTTTAGTTGTGCAATCAAGGTAGTATTCATTATCCAGTTGGCCTGCGTTAGGAGTTTGGTAGCCTCAGGGGGTAATACAAAGCCTACTCTACTCAAGTTATCATACACATAGTAGGTTTCTGCCCAAGTAGTAGCGTCTACTTTAGCCCTTTTCAAAATAACCTGTCCCGATTTATTGGTGTATTCTTCAACAGCTTTACCATCTTCATCAACAGTACGTTGAAAAATCAAGTCTCCACTGGCATAATAAACACCAACTAAAGGTACATCAGGGGTGTTTTTTAAATCTATATGCAAAAACCGAATTTTATCCTGAGTAGCTGTACCTACTTGATTTGGGTCAGGATTGACCAAAAAGGTTGTATTAGTACCCTTATTGTTTCCTATCCAATGTTCACCTGGCGCTAAGGTCTCGGTTGTCCGATTCAAAGGAGAAGCTTCTACTCGCTGCAGACTATAAGTATAATTAGAATGTACTACGTTGGGAGTCGTTTGATAAAAGTTTTTCTGTTCATTGATCGCATCAGTCCTGAAATCTCCTGGCTTGAGGCTATTTACAACAGTATAAGGTAAATGTTGTTGAGTGGTACGGCCAAAGCCATCATATACAACCGCTTGTACCCTATCGCCAATTGTGGGGCTTATTTGATGATTTACAGTTTGAATAAGACGGCTCATGCCATCAAAATAATTGGTCACTCGAGCTACTTCTGCTTGAGGTACACTCAAGGCTTCCACAGCCTCTAGATCAACAACTCCTCGGGTACGTACCGTTTGGGTTTTTATAAGGTTGTAACGGGTATCACAGTCAGTCAATATCTCTACTTGTTGTGCCACCAACGGAGAGTAACAAGTAGCAGCACTGCTATGATCTACTCGAAACCTTACCCAAAAAGTACTGGTTTGAGCAATGGTCCCAGCTTCCAGGGTCATCCCTACCTGGATAGGTATTTCGCCTGCGTTTACTTGCCCACTGCTTACCTGATCGTTGCGATACCATTCTACAATATAGTCGCTATGATTAATAGTCGTAATAAAAACAGCATCACCTAAGCAGTAAGCAGTCAATGGCTCCAATGCAGGTGTAGGGGGTGCATTCAATATTGGAAAAGTACCTACGTTCAATGATTCACTCCAGACCTGGTTTACCGGGTCATAAGCACGTAAGTATATCATTCCTCCTGTAAACGCATACGGTTCTCCTTTGGGTTGTCCATTGGCATTGGTGATAATTTGCCCTTGAGCATCTCTCCCAAAGGCGGGGTGGTCAAGGGTAGGGTTCACTGTATTTTTTTGCCAATACCAGATTACTTCGTCAGATACCTTGACAGGATATGAAACCTGCGGAAACTCATCTACCAACGTTAAAGTAAGTTGGCCGCACCCTTGCTGTGAAGCTTGTATACTGGTAGAAAGACTGTTCAGTACTGGTTTAATAAAAGTAGTTTGAGGAGGGTGTTCTCCATATGGATTTACTGACTCAGAAAAACCACTGGCGATTTGACTTGGATCTTGCGCATGTGCCAAGGTTACTTTTACAGTATAGTCCCCAGCAGATGTCACGGTATATTCACTCTGATTAGCACCTGTAATGATTGTACCGTTTTTATACCATTGATATTGTACATTTTGCCCAGCATTATAAGCATGTGCATTGGTTACTTTTACTACAAAACCGCCAAAATCGTCCAGATTGCTAAAGGTAGCATGATAGTTCAAAGTTGGTCGGGGAAAACGAGCCACTTCTACTGGTGTAATACCTCCGCAAGTGTAACTTCCATTTGGACCGCTACCTGTTGTTTGCTCAGTTTTAAGGTAATAAATCGCTTGTTGAGTAGCCAATGCATCAGTATCAAGTTCGTTACCTGTGGCCAGTAGTTGAGTGGTAGCACCATCCGCATACCAAGCGATCACATCGGCTTGTACAGGTATCACAACACTACCATTCCCCGCAATTACTGGCCGATATAAAGTACTACTTGCCAAAGGTGGTGCTTGATATTGTACCACCACTTTTCTTCGCTCTCCTGCACATTGGGTAGTTGCATTATAATTGGCTACTTCATAGTTTTTGGTCTGCCCTAAAGTTAATACAGGCGTTTGCAAATTTGTTAAAGCCACAGATTGTCCCGCTTCAAACCAAGTAATTTGGCCAGGTAAATCAGGGACTCCCGTTAGCGGGCTGGTATTGGTAGCAGCTTGTGACAAATCAATACTTCCTCCTTCGCAAGCATACAAGTAATAAGTTTGGGTAGTGGGATCATACTGTTGACTTTGAACAAATGGTGGTGCAAAACCAGTTGTGTAAGTAACTGATATCGCCTGGGCTTGTGCACTCCATTGGCCATTGGCAAATGCCCTTAAATAATAAGTGTAATTCCCTGCACTAGCCTCCGACACACTGAACAAAGCAGCTGAAGAAGTAGTACTTGTACCATTGGCTGTAGTTTGCCAGTACCAGGTAATACCTGAGGGAGGTGTTGTGGCATAAGCTAGTTGTCCTGCCACACATCCAGTTTGACTAAACTGTACCAAGGCATTGGGAGTTGCTGGTAATGCATTAATTTGTACACTATATTCTGTAATAACCGGATTTCTGAAATTCAAAAAGCGGTCAGTTACAATGACTTTATAAGTACCACTAGTGAGGTTGCTCGCAAAGCTCACTGAAGCATAACGTTTATTACTTGAGGTACTACTAATGGTAACTCCAGTATGAGATGTACTCCAACTAATAAATGGCGAGTTATGAGATACTATATATTGAAAAGTATGCGTTTCGCCATTATTTACAACAGTAGGTCCATTGATTGCCTGGGCCTGTATGCTACTTATATTACCTAGCCAGACAAATACTCCAAATAGACATAGTAAACGGAGTAATAATGTTCGTCGCCAGGTCTGTTGACAAATATATTGAGATAATAATTTTTTCATTGCTTATTAATGTCTAATAGGTTAGTTTGATTACTCACAAGTGCCATTGTTAGTCACATCAATGTATTTCATTACACTTTTACTGTTACCACAGGAGTCAGTAACAAGGCATCTCACCCAATAACTTGCTGGCTTATATGGAGCTTGAGCACTCCCATCATTAGGTGCAACAAACTGCACCCAGGTACCGTTTTGCCCAGTGGTGCTGTAGTACCATTTAAAGGTTAGGTCACCTACACCATCCTGATGAGCTGCGTGTAATTTTAGGTTGGTAAAAGTATCATTCTCATCATAAGCACATTTTTCGTAACCACACTCTCCATCGGTAATCGTACCACTTATGTCTAAGGTAGGGTCACAATATATTCGGGAAAACTTCAATGGCTTTTTGATATTAACAAAGGCAGTAAAAGTTTGAGGATAATATCCAACAGCAGTTACCGTAACCTTGATCTGATAAGTACCTCCTTTTTGGTAAGTATAAGTGTATTTGTTAGAGTTAGAGGCTCTCTTGGGACTACCATCTCCCATATCCCAGATGTAGTTGGCAGGTCCGGTATAACCTTTCAAATTCACCACAAAATTGGCGAAATTACCCTCAGTGGTGCATTTGGTGTAACTCACATCAATGTCAGCATCAAATATATTGCGATACACATACTGATGTTTGTTTAGGATGTTACCTTCAAAATCACGAGTGGCCATTAATCTTCCCAAAGCATCATGATGATATTTCATCACCCGATTATTAATATCTGTTTGACTATTAATCCCAACCAATGGCTGATATGTATAGGCCATTACTTGAGCATCTTTTTGGTATACCCGAATATCGTCTAACATAATGGCGCCAGTTACCTGAATAGTATTATTGAAATCCTGTTCACCGCTAAAATGCCATTTGTTATCAGCAGACATATAATACCAATAGCTCATTTTGGTATCAGCATTTGCATTGAGGCCACTAATGGTGTAACTATCTCCCAGCCAAACTTTAAAACCAGAATGAGCCGTAAAGTTTTGGTCCAAATCTCTTGAGTCACGTATCGAGGTATGATTATCAAACTCAAACCCATTAAACCATACCAAGCTTGCTTGAGCTTGCATAGATTTAATCACTGGATAATCATTACCCCAATGAAAATTCACATATTCTCCTGTACGGGTATGATAAGCTAGAATATGCCCTTGGTCATCGTAACTATCAAAAGTAACTTCAGGTAGTCCATAGTGATTATCTATCCTTGTGTTTCCTACTTGAGTATACATAAAATTAAACACATCCGATCCTGGCTGATTTGATATTGTAAGTGGCTCTTTAGCAGCTAAAGCATATACTTGATAAGGGTAAATATTCACCTGATTAGAAGCTGTAGTGTGCTTTTTGAAAGCTGTATATTTTCCACCAATGACTCTTCCATTCTTCTTGGTGATCACTTCTAAAGGAACACCAATCATATGACGCTGTTGCATATCTCTTAAGGCTGCATAGTTTTGATCGTTGGCACCAAAATCTATTAATGTAGTATAATCGCTCAGATAACGGGTATATGTACTACTCGTTTCACCCAATCCTGTCAAGGCCTTATGTTCACGCAAAAGTTTATGTTGGTCGTAAATAAAGGTTTCCTTAGTAGTGGAAGCTAATCTGTCAGCACCCTGTGAATAATCTGTTGTTAGTTTTTCTACTACCTGGTAGGTATAGTCATAGATTTTGTAAGCTGCTGCTCGATAATGGCGGTGTTCTAAAACTCCTCCAGTACTGATATCATCAATCACTTGATGATAAACGGTTCTTAAATAATTACTTTGAGGATCTGGATTAGATTTGACATACTTCAGGCGAGTATCTCTTACCACCTGATTTTGATTATTATAAAGTGTAACAGAAGTCGACTTGCCTCTTTCCAATGCTTTGCTAGTAAAGGGTAGATAAGCCGACTTAAGATAACCTTCTTGCACCTCCATATTATCTAGAAATGCCACAAAAGGCTCATCAAAATGACTATTTCCCCATATATCAGTATCAAAGTTAGTAAAGGTATGTTTGGTATAACCGTTGGCAATTCCTTGTGCATTTTTTTGTACCTCTACCACTTCCGAATACCCAATGTGATTACCAGGAGTATTGAAACCCGGCAAATACATATTATCAGAAGAAAACTTATAAACCTTGGTGATATTTTCATCTTCGGTTAAGTAATTATAATCCCAGGTGTATTCTACCTGTGAGGCCAAAATTCCGCTACTGGTTAAATTAGCAGGGTCTACACCTTGGGTATACCCTTTTACATAATAAAACTCTCGGCTATTAGCTAGCACTCCTTCTCGAGTATAATCACTCACTTTTTTTATTCTTACGCCTCCTGCTACATCAGTGCTATCTTTCAGTCCATCACGCGATACATTCACTACTTTTGAAAAACGATGTGGTTCGTAGATCAACTGTGTAAATCCTCTGGTAGGGTATACAATTTTTTCGAGTAACTCAGCTTTGCTATAATCCCCAGTACGATCGGCAGCTCTGGAACGGATATAAGTATCAATTACTGTAAGGTCGATATCTAGTTTACCATTACCCAGAGGCTTTTTAAAGGCGTTGAAATCAAAGGTATTACTGTGATAATCGTTATGAAAGCCCCAGTGGTCTATTTTATCCGAACAATAAGGCGGCAAACTACGCGAGTTGTAGATAAATTGATAAGGTGGTTTAGATCGGTCATCTTCATAATCATTATATTTTGAACTTACCAAATCAGGATTAGTTAAGATTAAATCAGGTCTACCTCCATTATCCGAACTTTGTCTAGTTTTGAGTTTTTTACCTACTTCCTGTAAGGAAAGTAACTTCAAACGAGTATCAGCACTTTCTGTATACCTAAAATCAAACTCCCTTACAGGTCTTTCTTCATGATCGTATAAAATAATACGGTCCAATTGGTGCCATTGAATTTTTCTAGTAGCCCATGTAGGAAAATTGGCAATACCATCTACACTCACATAGCCATTCATAGAGTTTCCCACATCTATTAACTGACTACGCTCATAAATGCTTAATTCACTAAATTTTGGTCTTAAGTATTGATAAGGTCCACTCACGGTATTAGTGGCACCTGTTGCTCTTTTAAGTGCAAGATAATTGTCATGATACCTCAATTCAGTGCTTGTAATGGGAATCTCAGCATTGTCATCAAGGGTGCCTTCTTTGCTGGTAGGCTTAGCTAAAAAATCAATCTTACCCTTGGAAAATTCTATCCTTGACAAATAAGATGGAAACATGAGAAAACCATTAATAGATGAGTTAGCGGCTAGATTGGTAGTATTAGTATTGAGCCTATCTCGAGAAGTAGCAAACGAAGGTCTGTCTTTTCCAAGGAATGTAAAGGCATAACCACGAATTCTATTCAAGGATTCAATAAATGCAAGGGGTACCCCAAGATAAAAGTCTTTGGGACGTTTCGCTTGGTCGAGTCTTTCCAAAAAATCATCTACCGCTCTTCCTGGGTCAAAGAAAGTAGACCAAGCAGCTACTTTTTCAAAGCCATATCCCTGAAATAGGCTACAAGTTAATCTAGGCACTTTTACCTTCACATTATTACCAGATTGATCCCGTCGAGTTACTTCGTCTTCATCCTCATAATAAAAAGTAACTTCACGGCCCGTAGGAGAAGTAATTTTAGTTAAATGCCAAGTAGTAGCTGTTGGTGGAGTATTGGCTTGACTCCGGTAGGGCACACTGTATTCAATGGCTCGCTGAGCTTCTCCACCAAACCAATAGACCATACCATTTGGAGTAGTTATTTTGAAACGATTAAATACTCTGGTATTAAGCCTTAAAGCATCTTGAGATATATTCTCACGAATAACTGGACGCATACCAGGATCAGTAAAGTTGATCATATCAACTAACTCTACTTTAATGGGTTGTTCTGCTATTACTTTAATTTGTCCTCCAGGTCCCCAGTAAAACTTACCACTGTAGCCCATAAAATTGAAGCTAAACTCATCAGCCATTGTTTCCCAGTTGGTTTCGAGCGGTTGTACAAAAGCTGCTGCATAAACCTTTAAGTTATTTCTGGTTGTCCAATCTATATTCGTATAAAGCTGGTGTTGAGTATAACTATTTATAAAGCCTGGTTCATTGTCATTACCAGAACTAGAACGTCGTGCTTCATCTACTCCCCCTCTCTGGGTACGGGTAATGTTTCCGCCAACAATTAAATTCCAGCCTAACCCAACCCAACCAGGGTGGCTGTTTACCTTGACCGAACCAGGATGATAACTCAAAGAAATGGGTACTTGTATATCACCATCCTGGATGGTGTAAATCGGAATAGAAATATTGGGAGTACCTGTAAAATGCCCTACCGGGGTTTCACCATATTGGCCTAAGCCTGCTACCTCTGGGGTAGGAAAGTTGACCGGACTTTGTTTTTCCTGGGCTTGTGCTGAATAATATAGCGCCCCCATAAACATCCACCAGACCAATAAATGCCTAAGTGAACATTGCATGTTCAGTTTGAAAAAATACATCTTAGAAAAATTATGAATTAGTTAATTAGTATTTGTGATAATAGTTCTTGCAAAGGGCCTAAAAGCGCAGCCCTCTTACTTTGGTATTGATTAAGCGTTGTTGTAATAGATTTCTTTCTTCTAATGGAAGTTTGCCTAACTGCATTTTGAAACTTTGCAAGTTTTTTAGCTTACCTATGTTCATTGGAAGTTTTTGCAACTTTGGATTGCTCCATAGATTCAGGCTCTGGAGATTTTCCAGCTTGCCTAAACTCTCGGGGAGTTCAGTCAATTGATTGTATGCCAGGTTCATGGCTTTGATTTGCTTGAGGTTGCCAATACTTTCAGGAAGGTATTCGAGTGTATTCCCCCATAAGTCCAGCTTTTCCAGGCTTTTCAATTCACCAATGGTTTTCGGGAGTTTTTCAAGTTGGTTTTTGCGTAATTGTAAATTTTTAAGCGCCTTCAGGTCACCTAAACTCTCGGGGAGTGTTTGCAAAGCATTGGCTTGTAAATCCAGCTTTTCCAGGTTTTTAAGGCTCCCAATATTTTTAGGTAATTCGGTTAGTTGGTTGCTTCCCAAATACAAAGCCTTGAGTTGGTCTAAGTCACCCACTGACTCAGGAAGTTTTTGTAAAGCATTGCTTCTAAGGTTCAACTGAGTAAGTTTTTTAAGTTGTGTTAAATCTGGTGGTAACTTCTGAAGCTGATTTCTGGACAAATCCAGTGTTTCTAAGGATTTTAGGTTAGTTAGTCCAGCAGGTATACTTTGTAGACGATTTCGGTATAGGCTCAAGTCTTTTAATGAACCCAGGTCATTAATCTCTTGCGGTAAAGATTCTATGCGATTCATTTTCAGATTGAGCACTTCCAGGTTTTTGAGCTTAACTATTTCTGGCGGAAGCGTAGTCAATAGATTGTTTTGCAAGTGCAATTCTTTCAGTTGTGTCAGATCACCTATTTCCCGAGGTAAGCGTTTAATCGCATTATTATTAAGCCTTAAAACTTCCAGGTTTTTAAATTTTCTCAAGGATTCCACTGGAATCTCTCGTACTCCGTGAAGCTCTAGTTGACAAACCTGATCGGGTACTTGAAGCGCTTCTTGTAGGTTGGTAAATAATCTGTTTTTTTTCCGTAGAGTCATCCATTGGGCTTGCAACTCAGCAGATGCTACCAGAGTTTTCAACTTAGGAAGGCTCCCTAGTTGCTTCGGTAGTTTTTGAATGGGATTGGCTTCAATTGCCAGATATTCAAGCTGTCGAAGTATCCCCAATGCCTTGGGTAGTTTAGCTATCTGATTATGCGATATTTTAAGCACTCTCAGCTGCTTAAACTTTTGGATAAAATCGGGTAATTGGCGTAGTTGGTTATGACTAATATCTAAAATTTGTAAATACTTCAACGTGGCCAATTCATCGGACAATACCTGAAGCTGGTTATGGCTCAAACGTAACTCTTGTAAATGAGTAAATACGTGGATATTGCGTGAAACTTCTTTGATTTTTTGACCCGACAAATCAAGGCGGTAAACTTTGGCAGGTTTCTGTAAGGCCCGACGCCAGGACTTATATATTCTTTGCTGCCCCAATGCTTCGTTACTCAATAACATACTTGAAGATTGGGCAAATGTATTCCATGATGCTCCTGCTACAATCAGGGCAATAAAAAGCTGTTTCATTGTGCAAACAATGTTTAAGATAAGCAGATTTACCGAGGCAATCAGTAATTGAAATTTTACAGTGAAAATCCTAAGCGAAAGCGCCAGGGACTAGGATAAGGACTGATATTGGGGCGATAATTAAAATCCCTCATCAGTGATACATTGACTTCCAACAGGCGTAACAAGCGCAAACGAATACCTGCTCCTAAAAGGGGCGAAAATTGCCAAACTCTTTGAGCAACCGACTCTGAATTGTGAGTCGGAATTGTGGCAGCATTGGCCACATTTAAACTCTCAAATTCTCCCATAAAAAAAAGCCACTCCAATGGTTGAAACTGTCCAAAAGCATGCCCTCCATATACTTGGGTAATTGAGTCGTTTCGCTTGAAAAAGCTATATCGATAATTGGCCCCAAGCCCTATTCTCACCTTATGATTGAGGTTATAAGAAATATTGGGGCTAGCATCAATCAACAAGGGATCACCTAATAGTAGAGAGAAATTTCCACCAAAACGCCATCGCTTAATTTTGTTATGCGGATTTTGACCTTTGTTTCCACCAGTAACTGTCGGAGCTGGGGGTACTTGTGCGTATCCAATGCTCAAGCCAACAAGTACCAACCACAAGGTTATGCTTATTCGTTGGTACATCATATGTTTTTTTTATCATCAGGAAAAACCAATAAAAAACAATGCGTAATATGGCTTATGCTATTCCTGAGTTTCGGGTTAGTAAAAAATAAATTATGCAACATCAGATTAGTATAAATATCAGTTTTAATCAATTGTTAGTTTAGATGCAGCAAAGGAAGAGAAAAACTAAAGAACTGACTTGGGCTTATCGTTCAAAATATTGGGTAAATCAGTCACCACAATATAACCAACTGATTACCAGAAGATAACAAATCAACCTTCGTTATAATAAGACCGATTTAGCCTATTTTTCAGAAGAAAAAAACAAACCAGGTTTTGGTTTGGCAGGAGAGTTTTATCAAAAACATTCCTATAAAAGTTACAATTTATAAGATTGGCTTGGGTCAGTTAGAAAGTAGGCAATGTAGCATATGCATAAAAAAAGCCTACCCATATAATCAGGCAGGCTTTTTAAATATAAATGATTTGGTATTGATTCTATAAAATGGCCTCTAACGAGCAATAAATACTTTTTTACTGCTAATTAACGCACCATTTTCACTTTTCATTTGTAAGATATACACACCAGAGGCTAACTGGGATACATCAAAAATAATTTCACCATTCTCACCTTTTTTAGCCAAAGCATTGGCTTTGTTTCCCTGAAGAGTAATCAAGCTTGTACTTAATACTTGTTGCTTATTCAAGTTGTGAGTAACTCTTAACACTTTACTGGCGGGGTTGGGGTAAGTATTGACCTGAACATTTGCGGCATCAAAAGCCAAATTATTCTTGGCAGTAACTACTTTGACTTGACTTGGCTTTCCGTTTAGATATGCCTTTACATTGGTAAAATCAACCGCTTGCAAATCATTGGAAGTCACTTCAATATAATACAATGCATTGTTGTTATTTACTCCCTTCATTGTATAAGAAGTCAGTAAAAATTTCTGACTCTGATGAGTGTTCCAAACCATGTTTAGCTCTGCCTCTTGGCCATCCAATGTTTTTTCGGCTTGCTGAATGGTTATTTGAGAAGCGTCATACTCAAAGCTAAAGTCAATCGCCTGGATGGTTTGAGTAGCACTATATCCCACTGGGATTTTGTAAGTATTGGCATCTACCTGAATGGCATTGCGCAAATCAATGCTCAATTCTCCATTGGCAGTGATACGCAAGTGTGCATTTACTCCCGTAGTCCAGCTACCATCTACATCTCCCAGCATCACCCCATAATACACGTTCTCAGGCAATACTTCGCAAGCACTTCCCACCTGAATAGGCTGACAAGTACTCAAATTGGGTACGTCATCTCTCCAAAAACCACCATTGTTGTTTCCTCCCACATATACGGGGTAGTTAGTCGCAATTTGGAAGTCAGGATTCGCCAAAGTGGCTTGATTGACAAATCTCCAGTCATAAGAAATATTTGCAGATGCCATGGGTACTGGATTGGTCAAATTGGCCGAATAATCGTAGTTCCATACTTGAGGATATTCCTGGATTTGCATCACGGTGCGTTTTTGAATCAAGGTAATGTCACTGGCAGCCACCACATCGTTCATATTTACATCGGCCGCCAACATTTGGTAAGCGTTGGGGCTCCAGGGACCATTCAAATCCTGCGTACTAAAAGTAGTGATAAGACTTGCATAATAGCAATCCATTCCGTTGATCACTGCCATCATATCGCTCGAATTGACCCCAGTGGCTGGATTATGATAATCCCCTGAAATATCCCGCGTAATGCTCAGTTTTGTACCATTGGTGTTTTTATGTAAGAAATATCCCTGCGCATCAGGATGAACAATTTGCGAGGCGGGATTGGCACAGTTGTCATCTACGCCCTGAATCTGGGTAGTCAAATGGCTACTTGGGTTGTTGGCATCAAAAGCCAATGGTTGTACGCCATTGCTTTGGTTCCAATAAATCACCTGCGCCTTGGTAAGACCCGCTCCATCTACAATGCTTAGTTTACCAGCATCTGCGCAAGCTTCTACTTCGCTGAGGGCGTAAGTTTCTCTTACTTGACAAACATTTAAGGTTACATCCTGAGGTAATACGCCTGGTTTTAAGCGAAAGCGAATACATATAATTTGTCCTTTCCCCGTGAAATAAGTACCCGCTGGCGCAGCACCATTGTAATATATAGAGGCATATACTTGCCCTGCATTGCCTTGGTGGTTGAGGTAATACTCCCCATGATTGCCACTGCCTTGTACGACTGCGCCCAACTCGGCATTGCCCGTAGGCTCCATAATGGTAGGGTCATAAGACAAGCAATAATCCATACCAATCATACCACCTGGCACATTGTTTTGGGCTTCCAGCCATACGCAAAACTCTTCTCCTCCACAGGTGGCAGTGGCTTCGCCAAGGGCATAATTACAAGCAGGATTCGTGACGATTACTTCGTCTTCTACTACGCAAGTTCCTGTATTATCAAAGCAAATGACGACCTTGTAGGTACCCGCTTCGGTAATCTCGTGCGTGCCATCAGTAGCGGTTGTAATTAGCACCCCGTTTTTATACCACTGGTACTTGGTGGCCGATGGAATCTCTACATCAAATGTGTGAGTAGCTCCAGAGGTGAGCTGAAAGTCGGGGCCTAACCCTGAAAATGTAGCAGTATTAGGATTTGGAAAATCCCAGCCCGAGTTATTCTGAATATCTATACTATAGTGCGCTTCAAAAGTAGCACCTCCCTGCGCATTGATATCCCTCAAACTTACGTAAGCAATTTCTACCTTATCGCTGCTCTTGGTGATAAAGGCTTGTTCATTAACAATAGTAGCTACCAAAAATATCTCTACACAGCTCCCCCCAACGGCAGTAATATTATTTAAGATGGTTTGGGTTTGATCACTTTCCAGTTGTACCTCTAGTTTTACATTAGGCTCTGGATCAAGCACCATATCACCAAAGGTATGGCTTCCTTTCACTATGCCATTTTTATGAAAGGTAACCGTGCCAATGGTATGTCCTGAACCTTCGATATTGTTCTCAATGGTGGCATTAAAAATCACGGAGTCGACTCTTAAACTATCTGAGTTTCGCATAAAAGCTCTTTGTGCCCTTTTGAAATGAATATTATGATAAACAAGCCCATCTCCACCAATAAATCGGGCATAAACGTTTGAGTCAAACTCAATCTCAGAACCCGTAGCATCTAGGGTGAAGTTGGCAGAGTTAATATTCCAAGCACGTACAATTGCTGTTGCATTTGCCATATTTAAGGTTCGGTTGGTAGCATAGTCTGATCGAAAAACGTGCACTTTGAGTGTATTTCCCTGAAGGTTTAATGACCCTTGTTTAAAATATAAATAGGAATTAGGATTAGCAGAAGGTAAAATGGTGAGTTTATTGCCCAAATTCCAGGTACCTTGTCCATCAATGGTCACGTTGTCATGGAGCACCTGACCATCTTCAACGGTAATGGTATAGTTGCCACTAGAGCTATTACTGGTAAAGGTAATGTGTCCTTCATATTGGTTATTGACCGCCTTTGCTAAATCAAAAGAACCATATACTTTCAGGGGATTAGTGCCCTGCCAGGTAGGGTTGTTGGTTACTGTATTTTCCCAGGTAATATTTCTAACAGTTTGCAACGACAGGTTCATCTGTACTGTAGTAGGCCCATTGCCATCAAACGATTGGACATCAAAAATCACATCATCGTTGGGGGTAGGGATACATTCTCCTCCCGTGCCTCCAGAAGTCAATGACCAGTTCGCCTGATCCCCCCAGTTACCAGAACCTCCTGTGATCGTTCCTCCTACCCAGTAAAGGGTACGAGAAGAGGAACTAGAAGAATTAAAGTCCCAACCAGTAGAAGGATTTGCTCCCAGATCTAATCCATTACCGACTATAAATTTTACTCCAGGGGTGGTCGTATTTTCAACATTTACCTGGGTAATATACAAAAAGTCCGAAGTTGCACTCAATGTACCTAGCTTGACAATGGCGCTGTTGCCAATCACACTCGTTTGCAAACTAATGGGGCTGCTACAACTACCCGGAGCAATTAATACGTCTATAGTTTGGGTTCTGTTTTGCTGAAAACGATAGGTTTGCCCTGGGTCAAGCGTTACCTGGCCATACACGCCATTTCCTACGAAAGTACCAGAGGCACCAGACATACTCACAACATCCGTCATAAAGATCAATTGTTGTACTTTAGATGTAGAAGTCCTATTTAAGCTGATGTTTTTACCTATTACCGTAATTTTCTCTACATTACCAGTCTGTGAAAAAACAGCCGCTGTCCCCGTTCCTCTCAAAAACTCAAGGTGATGGTAATCTTGCTGTCCTCCCTCAAATCCTACCGCACTATTGATATTATTCCCATGCATCACAATGGTAGAAAGGCCTTTGTGGATGGTTAAGTCAGGCAACAAAGGGCGACCATCTACTCTCCAATTATTGTAAATGTTGACAGTTGAGTTCCTCAAGTACAATGTACGGTTGTCTTGTATATCTTCTTGATAAGAACGAAAAGTGCCACAGGTAAAATTCTGGTTGTTGAAGTCTAATGTACCTGAGCCAAAATGGCACGTATAATAATTGCCTCCATTGGAAATACTCAAAGCATCGGTTAAAGTATAAGTCCCTGTAGCATTGAAGTATACACGAGCTTTCAAGGTTTGATTATTGGACTCAATACTACCCTCACCAAGAAAATGAATATCACCTATGAAATTTTGGTTCATGTCCTCGGCCCAGGTCAACGAACCGCTAATAAATAAACGGTTCTTTTTATTCGGTTCTGAATAATCTTCAGCATTTTTGAAAGTTGGAATAACAGAGGTACCAGTATTCCAGGTCATATCTCGACAATAAATACTACGAACATCTACGTTTACCGTCTGATCCCCTCCTGCAAAAGAAGCATCTGTAAAAAAGACATTGTCAGTGGGTCCCGGTACACAGGTTGTGAGCGAACCATTCACCGATCCAACCCTCCAGTTGTCAGGGTTTGACCAATTGTTATTGGCGGCACCAGTTGTTCCTCCTACCCAATAAAGATCACGCCCCATAATGGCAGTTGAAGTAAAATTCCAGTCAAGATTATTTGTGGAACTACCGAGGTTATAAGACTCATCCAAATCGATTGTAGAACCTGAACTATTGGCTACTCGATCGACCATCACATGTGCTACCGAGAAGTTGGTGGTGTTTCCAGTAAAATTAATTGAGCTCACCACATTAGTCTCGGTATGAGTAGTCCATAGTAAAGGGTTGTTGCAAGTTCCTTGGGCAGTAAGACTTTGGCGAATATCAATTTGCCCACTGACTGATAACGCCAAACTATTGATGGTCAAATCGTTAAAGATGATATCATTGTTTACAAATGCAGCCTGCCCATTCAGTGTTGCGTTACTCACGGTGAATTTATCTCTAAGAACAACCCTGGTAGTATTAGTGGCATCCCCAAACGTCACCTGGTTATAAACAATGCCTTCTCCTCCGTCCATTTCTATTCCAGTACCAGAAAATAATATATGGGAGTTAGGGTCATCAATTAATGTAAAGCTTGTAGCATCACCTACTTTCCAACTACTTGGGCGGTTGGCCCCTCCTAACACTGCAATGGTGGCTCCTGCCATACTCAATTTTTTAGAAGCCGTCTCAGGATCCAAAAAACTATGGATGCTTAAAGTATTCCCAGTTGTGATTTCTAATCCTCCCCTGGTCAAAATCAGACGCCCCAATTGCGTATCTTCATTGATTTGGTAGGTTCCATCTGTATTAATTTGGAAAGTAACTTGGGGGTGATCTTTCCCGTCCAATGATAGCCTGTAGGTCTTGGTATCATCGCTTCCAATAAGGCTGAATGGCATATGAGTCATCACATTGACCATAGTAACCTCTACGTGGCTAGAGAGCTCAAAGTCTCCGGCTACACTCAAGGTGTTTCCCCCCATTTGAAGCGTCACATTTTCTGAAGTGGTCACTGCAGTCATATCTAGAGAGGCACAAGTAGCACCTCCCGTAAACACTACGATTTGATTCCCTGCAAAATCGTCACTATCGAAAACTACCTGGTCATCTATGGAAGGTATTGTGGTGGGGGTACCACTACCTACTCTCCAGTTTTGGAGGGTTGTCCAGTGATTATTTCCTCCATTACCTGTCCAGTGATAGGTATTTTGTGCCTGGAGTGTAAAAGCACAGCAGATGAAGAAGAGTACTATCTGAGTACTCCGCCAGCATTTAGTCAAGAATAAATTTCTCATTTACTTATACTCTAAGAATAAAATTATTTAAGGTTCATTTTCTGAAAATCTGGTTTGAATATTACCATTCGTAAGTAATCTCAACACTTACTTGCTTGTGTAACAGTGAGCTGAAAAACTTACCAGAGATATTGAGAAGAATGAATAGGTATTTGTTAGAAAAGTGAAGTGAATGTTTTTGAAGCAGGCCTTTTAAAAAAGCCTGCTCGGTTTGAAGTCACTGAGATTTTCCTGAATGGTATTTAGAAAGCAACTCCTAGAGAAAGGCCAAATCGGAAACCAAACCCTGAAAAGCTACCTGTAGAAAAATCACTTTCAGTAAATCCATCGGCGGTGGCAGTGGCATCTACGCTTACACTTCCCGAGTTGAGGCTTGGACCAAAGAATAGGTCAAGGGCTACCACATTACCAAACAACCACTGCCAGCCAAGAGCCAAACCACCCCCAAACGTGGTTAGGGTTGCTTTACCTTCGGCACTGGCATTGAGGGCACTTGCTCCAACGGTCAAATTAAGGCTTTGGTAGTTGATAAAAGGCCCTACAAAAAAGCCCTTTGGTGCATCCTTGCTTTTTGCTGGGTAATAGCGGAATTCGGGAGTTACTCTAAACCCATTAATCTTTGTACCAGCTACATCAATATTGGTGAACCCACCTCCCAATTGAAGACTACTGTTTTTGGCAATAGCTCTTTCATAGAAAAAATTGTAACTACCCACAATAGGGCTCAAGATATTGGTTTTGATCACATTTTTTGGGCCATCCTGAGCGAAAGAAGACCTAGGAGCAACCAAACAAGTTGCTATCAATACTAGCGTAAATAGCCTGGTTAGTTGTTTTGTACTTTGTGAAGTAACACTGTTTTTCGTGCACATTTTTTAATAGTAATTAGAGGTTTTAAAAAATTAATTACTTCAACAGCCCAATAGATTATGTACATATTTACATCATCTCATATGGGAGCTGATCCTCTTTATAATTTCGAGGTTTGCAAAGGTAGATTGGCACAAAAAAACAAGTGGTGGTCGTATTAGTCAAAATACTGGACGTATTATTCAGAGAAGTTAAACCACTGAAAAAGAACGTTTTAAAGTGGGCTACTTTTGGTATTCGGTGGGAGTAACACCAAATTGCTTCTTAAAACAACGGTAGAAATAAGACATATCATTAAAGCCTGCCTGAAAAGCAACTTCTTCTACAGTTCCTACTTTTTGTTGAATCAGGGAAGCGGCTCTTTTTAGTTTGATGGTACGTATAAACTCTGTCACTGACAGGCCTGTAAGCGCTTTTAGTTTTCTAAACAAACTGGACTGACTCATGCCCATTTCTTTATAAAAAAAAGCTGCACCAAATTCGGGATTGCCCATATGCTGCTCTACGGTTTCAATGGCTTTTGTCAGAAAAGCTTCGTCCATAGAAACCGACGTAACCTGAGAGGGCTCTATAGCTACGTGGGGCTTGGAGACACTTTGTAAAAACAAACTGCGTAATTGTTCTCTTCTTTGGAGAGTATTTTTTATTTTCAGTAGTAGCTCTTGCACGTTAAAAGGCTTCGTGAGGTAATCATCTCCCCCCGTTTTTAACCCTTTAATTTTACTTTCTTCGGAGGCCTTGGCTGAAAGCATAAGAATAGAAATATGACTTGTAAGCGGGTTGTTTCTAAGCGTGTACAATAGTTCAAACCCATCCACTTTGGGCATCATAATATCACTTATAATCAGGTCGGGTACCACCTCTAAAGCTTTAGCAATGCCCTCTTCGCCATTGTTGGCTTCCAATACTTCATAAAAAGGGGCCAGCTGTATGCAAATAAATTTTCGTAGCTCAGAGTTGTCTTCTACTATCAAGACTTTATCTTTGGCTGTTTTCTTTTCTGAAGCAAAATCTTGTTCATAATCCGCCGAAACCAGCCCAGCATCAACTATATCCTCACTCGGAAAACCTGCTTTCTCTTCAGTCATTTTAGCTATTTGAGGCATTGCTTGAGTAATGATAGGTAGCTTTACCCAAAATGTGGTGCCCTTACCCAATACACTATTTACTTCTATGGTTCCTTGGTGTAGCTCAATAAACTCTTTCGTCAAAGCAAGGCCAACCCCACTTCCTTCATATTCCCTTGTTTGGGTAGTATCCAATTGGTAAAACCGATCGAAAATAAAAGGCAATGACTTTTCAGGGATTCCTATCCCAGTATCTTCTACCGACACTTCCAGCATCTCGGCCTTTTTGGCCACTGTTACTGAAATACGGCCATTTTCAGGAGTAAATTTAAAGGCATTGGAGAGTAGGTTCAAAAACACTTTCTCGAGTTTATCATCGTCAAACTCACAAACAATTTCCTCTGAAAACCCTTTCAGGTTTAATTCTATATTTTTTTGTCTGGCCAATACATAAAAGGAAGACACTATGCCTTGGAGATAACCAGTAACATCCATTATATTTAAACGGGGTGTCATTTTTTTGTTCTCCAGTTGAGCCAGATCCAACAACTGATTGATCAATCTTAAAAGCCGCTCAGCATTCGCTATTATGGTTTGCGAATACATTTTAATGTATTGCTTATTCAAGGGCTCAAGTAATTTTCTGGCGGGTGCGATAATCAAAGTAAGCGGAGTTCTAAATTCATGGGATATATTTGAAAAGAAACGAGATTTCATTTTGTCCATTTCTTTCAATTGATTCGATTGAGCCTCTATCTCCTCTTTCTGTTGCTCCAACTCATAGGTCCGCTTAGTTACCAACGCTTCCAGTTTAAGCTTTTCTTTTTGTAGCCTTCTAAACCTCCACTTAACAACCAAATAAGTAATGAGTACAAATAAAATGATATATGCAGTGATGGCCGACTTTGTCCACCAAAAAGGAGGCATCACTTGAAAAGTAAGCTTTTTAGGAAGTGACCAGTCACTGTTCATCTTTTTTGCCCGTACCTCAAAAGTATACATACCACTACGTAGGGCATTGAAATCAATAGAGTTAAGCGAAGTAGCCTGCCACCTCCCCCCGTTTAAACGGTATTGAAAACGCACACCCTCAGGGTAAGTATATGTCAACCCATTGAAATGTACCCGAAGAATTGCCTCATAATCCAGCTTCAATAAAGATGGTGTCAAAGTTTTAGTTGCCCCGTTGATTTCTATGGCATCTATGTACACCAAAGGAGGAGTTGTTTTTTGAGGAAGAGCACTTAGATTCATCATTGATACACCCTTACTGGTACCTACCCAAAGTCGCTGTTTGCTATCCAAAAAAAGACAATGTATGTCAGAAGAAATCAATCCCGTTTTGTGGTTATAATTGGTGAATTTTTTACCATCAAAACAGGATAAGCCTTTAGAAGTCCCTATCCATAACCTCCCCAAATGATCAAACAAGAGGCTGGTGCAGTCGTTATCTACCAATCCGTCGTTTTTATCAAAACAAGTAAACTTATTGTTTTGCAGTTTGCATAAGCCATTACTGGTGGCAACCCACAATACCCCCTGGGCATCTTTAGCCACCATTTTAACATTATTGGTAGCCAAGCCGTGAACAGTATTAAGGGTATCAGTAAATTGTAGCGTCTTGTTGCTGCCTGAAAATTGCGCTGCCTCAAAACTCAATAACCCCGCATTGGTAGCAAGCCAAATCTGGTAGTTATACTCAAAAATTTGATTCACACTTAGCTTTGCTTTGGATAAGTCCATCCATTCATATTCACTAACAGAAGATGAGTTCAAATAACGTTGGCGTATCAGTCGTGCCCCACTTGAAACAAACCACAAATCGCCCTTGCTATCTTGATATTGTTTGTACTGGATATTTTTTTTAGGTGATACTTTATACCCCTTGCTATTGGCCTCAAGCAGAAAGCTTCCCTTACCATTGCCAGTCACTAACAATTTCTTATTCCTATCTATAAGCAGACCAGCTACTTCATATCGTGCACTATCCGCAAATAATTGTAATTTGTTCAGTTGTTCTTTTTTGTATACATACAGGCCATCTAAAGTGCCTACATATATGTTCCCCAATGGATCTTCATTGATAGCCTCCACAAAAACATTCGAAAGCCCGTGTTTATCATCGTAGTTTTTCACCAGAGAAGAGGATATGCAGTACACCCCATCTCCATTGGTAGTAAGCCACACATTGTCTTCCTTGTCTATTTCAATAAAAGAAGGCAAGCTTTTCAAAGCCAGTCTTTCCTTCAGATCTATCAGTTCTTTTGTGCGAGGATTATAACTATAAAATCCATCGTTTATGCCTCTGGCCCTAGAGTTTGTGATGAAATAAATTTGCCCTCTGGAGTTCACCTTAAGCATATAGATATATTTAGCAGGTAGGCCTTGGCTTATCACTGAGACTTTCTTCTGGCGGTCAATCGTGATAATTTTTCCCCGAGAGCCTAACCAATATTTTTGGTCGCTATCCTGCGAAAAGCAAAAAATTACCTCTTGCTTGATAAATTCAGGATAAAATGGGGTGAAGGTGCTGTCATTGTGGTATTTCCAAACTCCAGGATAATTCCCAAAAAATAAAATGGAGTGGTCTTGGGCGAGATAAGTATTGATATAAGAAACCTTCTTTAAACCTTCTTGTTTGTATCGTTTTTCGCTCAAACGAATATCAGTATAAACTATAGAAGAATCCTCTTTGAGGTATAAAAACCGCTTTTTTTTATTGTGGCTATATTTCCATCCATTGGCTGATTTGACATAGGGAAACACTTTGTTTTTGAAGTCTGATAATAATAACTGATTATTATTGACGCCAATGTATGAAATATTAAACAAGGGAAAGTCAATTTTTGGGGTGCGTATTATCCCATCTTTCAGTACATTGACCCCTCCTTTCCAGGTTCCTATCCATAAGGAACTATCCTTAGCCTCTGTGAGTCCTATTACATAGTTACTTAGTAGTCCATCACTGTTTCTGTAGACTTTAAAGTTTTTACCATCAAAACGAGCCAAACCATTATCAGTACCTATCCATATATAGCCTTTGCTGTCTTGTAGTATATCAAATCCTATATTATGTGGCAAGCCTTCATCTGTGGTATAATGTTTTACCTGAACTTGACTTTGTGCCTGAACACTGGATACAGATGAAAATATCAAACATAACATCACAAATGAAATGAGGATGTTTTTAAGCACAAGTATTCTTTTTACCAAAAAGAAGCGAAAATCCTGAGTGTTTGTTTTAAAAAAATAAGGAAGGTTATAGCAGGTCTTATACAGGCAATAATTCATGAAACAATCTAACTTTGGGCATTTTTAAACCGCCAAATATAGTAGTTAAAGTGCTGAAAATTCAACACTTAGTGATCATAAAAATTTATATGCAGCCATTCTTTATTTAGTGAATAACCATTTTTGAAAAACCAATTACCCTGAAAAAGTATTCTTTATTTCTATCCCTACTATTAGTTAATTGAAAGCTTCAATTGTTTAACTCTAAGATAAATTTACTCGCTTGTATACGCTTTGTCTATCTCAATGTAGACCCTTTGTCTATACTCTTTTCTTTAATGATTCCTCCCTATCGACTAATTTTGTCCCCGCAAAACATTTAAAACAAGTTATTTATTTAATACCCTTTGAAAAAATGAATACAATCAATAGTGAATATTGGGAGACCCTTACAGTTAATGCCCCTGCGGGATTTGTTGTTTACTTTTTGAAAAAACAAGAAAACGTAAAATCGGCATTTGGTAATCAAGACATTGAGATTGACCACTTCAAAAAATTGAATGACAGAGTTTTTAGTTGCCAGGTAAAAAAGGCAAGTCGGGAAAAGAAATTTTTGGATAGTCTTAGGAATTCTTTCTTTAAGCAACTGCCCAAGAAGCTACCGCACATCTCACAAAACTTTATAGAAATAAAATACGGCAAATAGTACAACTTTAACTGAATAATTATAAGACAAACTGACAAAAGCAGTAATGCAAGTCAGTTTGTTTTTTATTTAATTTAGTTAAATAATTGCCCTTTGTTGATTATTATGAATATCAGGTGTTTTTTTGTTAATTTTGTTTGAAGGCAGTTATATTTTGATGGTTGAAGAGTGCTTTATGAGCCATAAAACTGCCCGAAATTCTGTAAGGACAAAATAGTTATGCTAAAAACCCTGATAAAAAATATATTACTTCTGCTAATGTTGTTGGTAAGTAGTTGGTGCGATTCCTATGCACAAACTACTCCTAAAAAAACAATAGATAGTTTAACCTATCTGCTAAAATCAGCTGAAAATGCCAATCGAGTCAAAGTATTGGTAGCACTCAGCCAAGCTTACGGTTCCAACAAAAAAGCTCTCAAACCTGCTCAACAAGCCCTGGCTCAAGCCAAAAAAGTCAACGATTTACCTATTTTGGCAATGGCCTTCAACAACCTGGGCAATGTATACATTGCTCAGGAGCAACACGATTTCTCTATAGAGGCATATAAGCAAGCAATTGTTTTGTGGGAAAAACTGGGTAAAATTCACGAAGAAGCCAAATCTTATTATTTATTGGGGGTAGCTCAAACCGATAAATCTGACCTCACGGGTGCTTTGAAAAGTTTTATCAATGCCCGTCGTTTTTTCGAAAAATCTAAAGATGTAATTGCCCTCGCCAATACCTTGCGTAAAACCGGGATTATTTATAGTATTTTGAAAGAATACAGCAAAGCCCTGGAATACTATAACGAGGCACTTGGCCTGTATAAATCTGAAAATAATGAGCAAGGACTTTGTTCTACTTATAACAACATTGGGGTAATTCATTCCCAAATGCAGCAACACAAGAAGGCGTGGGATTTTTACCAACGTGCCCGAAAAATAGCTATCAAAATCAAGAATCCTTTTATGGTAGCTACTACCACTGGCAACATGGGCGAAGTGCTCTCGGCTCAAAAAAAGTTTAAAGAAGCGCTGCCTTACTATCGTAAAGAGCTAAGCCTGTTTCGAGAATTAAATATCAAAAAACGCCAAATTGAACCACTGGAGTACATGGCTCAAGCTTATCTGGCGCTGGGTAAAGGTGATTCCGCCATATATTTTGGTAACAAGGCCTATGAAATAGGGCGATTTATTAAAGACAACTATCGTATTATAGAGGCCACCGAGATATTATCTAACATTTACCACAAACAACAAAATGATAGTCTTGCGTTACATTTTTATAAAGTGTACACCCAGTACAAAGACAGCCTCTTTAACCGTAATAAGTCCCTGGAACTTGCCGAGGTAGAAAAAAAATACCAAACCGAAAAAGAGCAAAATGCAGCTAAGGAGCGAGAAAAGTTTCGCAACTTTATCATTGCATTGGTAGCACTTCTAATTATTGCCATATTTGCTACTATCCAGTGGGTTTTTGTTTCTCGTCAACAAAAGCAAAAAAAGCAAGCCTCCGAAAACGTAGAGTTGCTAAGCCAAATAGGAAAAGAAATCACCTCTTCGCTCAACCTGGAAGAAATATCAGACAAAGCTTACCAATACCTCAACCAATTGATGGATGCCGGTATTTTCGGGATTGGCATCAACATACCCGAAGCCGATAT
This sequence comes from marine bacterium AO1-C, assembly GCA_001890965.1. Taxonomy (GTDB): domain Bacteria; phylum Bacteroidota; class Bacteroidia; order Cytophagales; family Microscillaceae; genus Microscilla. The sequence continues at coordinate 849,239 of MLAY01000001.1, forward strand.
TGTAGAGTTTAGACTGGCCTTGAGCAATGGCAAAAAGCTCAAGCCCTACAAAAGAAGCCTGCACTACAAAGATCAGTTGGCAGTTTGGTGTTTAGAAAATAAAAAAAGTGTGTTTATCAACGACCTGGAGAAAGATTATCAAAAATATATTTCCAGATACGACTCACAACTCGAGAACACTCTTAGCAAATTTGAAGATGGTACTGCCAATCAGGAACGACCTCAATCGGCCATTTACCTGCCTTTGGTCTCCGAAAACGATTCTCTGGGAGTGATTTGTGTGCAAAGCAAAAAGAAGAATGCTTACACTGATTATCATTTAAACATTTTGGAAAACCTGGCAGTATATGCTGCCATTGCCCTTAAAAATGCCCGAGCTTATGAAGAACGCCGCCAAAAGAATTTGCAAATTGAGAAGCACGTAAAGAAATTTCGTCAAGCCAATAAGTTAATACAAGAGCACTATAGAGAACTCAATCGTCAGAAAGAGTATTTGGAAAAAACCAACCTTAAGCTAAAGCAAAGTCAGGATTCCAAGGCTCGCCTTACGGCAATGATTGCCCATGATTTGAAAAATCCACTGAATGTAATTTTTGCTTATAGCAGCGAAAGCGAAGCGCTTAAGGTAGAAAGTCCACAAGTTCAAAAGCAAATCAAAGACATTCACCGCTCGGCTCGACGTATAAAGGCGTATACCAACGACATGCTGGAAGTACAAAAGTATGCGACCTCTAATCTAACGCTTAGCAAAGCCCAGCACAATTTTCATAAAATAGCTCAAGAAGCAATCAACTACCTGCAACCATTTGTAGAAGAGAAAAGTATTCAGGTAAACAACAACATTTCCAAGGATTTGTATGGTAAGTTTGATGCAGTGTATTTGGAGCGTGTATTTGAAAACTTGCTTACCAATGCCATCAAATACACACCTATTGGTGGGAGCATTTCTATCATTAGCGAAGAAAACGAAGATACGGTAAACATCAAAGTGGCTGATACTGGGCAAGGAATTGACCCTAATGATTTTGAAAATATTTTTGAAGCCTTTAACCAGGCAGGAAATGCGCGCGACTTTGCCAATACAGGTTCTACTGGCTTGGGCCTTACTTTTTGTAAAATAGCTATGGAGGCTCACGGTAGCCAAATCAAGGTGAGCTCTACACTGGGCCAAGGCACTACTTTTTATTTTAGTCTCCCTAGAGTAATTATTGACAACCCCCACCTCAATAGCAAGGCTCAACAAAAAAATATGGAGACTACAGGCCAGGAAAACATAAGTTCTGAAGAAAAACTCATCATCAGGTCGCTTGTAGCCCAAGTAGCTGATGTGCCTTTTTATAAAAGAAAAAAACTGGAAGAAATAGTAAATCAGTTTGAGATTGACCATCAACAAGTAGGAGCACAACGATGGAAAAACGAAGTACTCGAGGCCTTGAGAAAGAGAAACAAAATACTTTACCAAGAGTTAATCGAGCAAGGTAAAAGCGAATAATTCAGCCTGTTAGGAATATGTCCAGACATTGTATTCAGAGATAAAAATCACTTTTTAAGACCAGACTCTACCCAATGTTTCAACATATTCTCAATTTTAATATATATAAAAACTATAAAATAACTCCTTATGCAAGCAACCGTGTTGATAGCCGACGATAGTATTCAAAATTTAGAAATCTTGCAAAACTACTTGGATAATGCAGCATTTGACTATGAAATTTTTGAAGCCAATAATGGAGAAGAAGCTTGCGAAATAGCCGAAGGCGAAGAGTTAGACCTGATCTTATTGGATTGGGAAATGCCAGTAATGAAAGGTATAGACGCGCTTCGAAGGCTGAAGTCTCAAGAGAAAACCAAAAATATTCCAGTCATTATGGTAACTGGTCGCGCCGAATCCGAAGACCTCAAAGAAGCATTTGATGCAGGAGCCACTGATTATGTAGAAAAACCCGTGCGGGAAAAAGAGCTACAAGCCAGGGTAGAGTCGGCTATTAAGCTGCACAAGGCCATGGAGCTTATCAAACGCCAAAAGCTGGAAATAGAGCAGCAAAAAGAGATGATTGAGAGCCAGTCTAATAGGGAATTGAGTATGAAGGCAATGGAGGTGTATCAAAAAAACCAAATTCTGGAGACAATTCACTCCGACTTGGCCAAAACCTCTCAATTGACTGAAGGAGAAGCTTATAAACGCTTGTCTAAAGTATTGCGTCTCATCAAGGATAGCTTGTCATTTGAAGATGAATGGAAAAACTTTGTCACTCATTTTGAAAAAGTACACCCTAGCTTCTTTAGTACGCTCAAAAACCTTTGCCCTCAGCTTACCACCGAGGATTTAAAACACTGTGCCTACATCCGCATTTACCTGTCAAACAAAGAAATTGCGCAATTGCTCAATATTACTCCCAAAAGTGTGATTACCCATCACCATCGGATAAAAAAGAAAATGGCGCTTTCGGATGACGTAAAATTTGCTGATTATATCAGAAGTCTAGATAATTAATTATCAGTTTTAAGGCATTAAACCTACATTTTACAGTATTGTCAATACTTTGTCTATCTTTTTGTAGACCTTTTGTCAATACTGTTTTTTTTTGTCCATCAACTATTTACCCTACCTTTGTAATGTAATCAATGAGCAAGTTAGAAGAAAAACAAGCTCATATTAAGATTCACCAAATTACACTTATTTATCCTTACAGAATGTCGAAGGACAAGAACGAGTTCAACAACCGAAGCAATTCAGATACCCCAAGATCCAACAGCTTTGCAGCAGGGGTTTTAGGACTCAATCTTCTTTCAAAAGAAGAACTCATAGAGTTGCTAGGAGATGATGAAGAGTTGATGTTGGAAAACGATCTTGAACTTTGAAAAGTTATCAGTTAAAAACCTTTTTTTGACTTAACCTTACAAAACATAAAACAAGTAGAACAATAGACCACAAAACAGTATTGTTCAATCAGCTTTGCAAATAAGTTTTTCGAAGGAATTTTAGTCAACTATGCCTTACTTTAATGAAACACCGACCTTTGGTCGGTGTTTCGTTTTTTATACCATTCTTATTTTTTCTAAAGCTTCACTCCTATCCACATGATATCGTCTCGCTGATCGGTATTAAACATGTGCTCTTTCAGCGCTTGATCAATCGCTTGTTTTTGCTTTTCTAAACTAAATGAATAATTTTCTTGCAATAGATCTTTCAATCGCTGTTTGCCAAATTTTTTAAGCTCAACATTGTTCTGATCGGCAAGTCCATCCGATCCAAAGTACATCAAGCTACCCTTGGGTAAACTCAGGGAATGCTTTTGAAAGTCAGTTTTGTTTTGATGTACCCCTCCTATCGATTTACGTGTTCCTTTGATCTCTTCTAATACTAATTGGGGAGGAGTTATATACAATAAGCTATTTTTGGCACCAGCAAAATGTATATCAAAAACATCATCCCCTGACTCAGCAATAGACACAATGGTCGCATCCATTCCAGCTTCATTATGTTGGGTGGCTTCCTGGCGTAGGGCCACCATCACCTCTTCGTGTAAATGATGTAATATTTTTTCTGGGGAAGTTACTTGGTCTATTTGAATGATCTTATCTAGCAAGTTTTTGCCAATAAGGGTCATAAAAGCACCAGGCACGCCATGTCCGGTACAATCGGCAATAACTAATATTAGTTGATTACCTACCTTATTTACCCAATAAAAATCACCCGAAACCACGTCTTTGGGGCGATATATGATAAAGTGGTCACTAAAATTTTCTTCAAATATGGTTTGCTCGGGTAGTATTGCATTCTGGATAAGCTTGGCCGCCAAAAAACTTTTACCAATCCGATTACTATAGCTCGATAGTTTTTGATTTTGGGTTTCCAGTACATCCCTTTGGCTAGCAATTTCTTCCTGATTCAAGGTAAGCTCTTCATTGCTCATTTTGAGCATTTCGTTAGCATCTTGTAACTCTTTAGTTCTTTCTACCACCGTTTGTTCCAACAACATATTTTGGTTGTTAAACAACTGTAGCGTTTCTTGTTGGGCTTTCTCTTTTTCTTTTTGTAATGTATTGAGACGATTACCCAAGGCCAGCGCAAACATTAATGCTTCTAATGCATAACCACAATATATTACATGCTCTGTAAAAAAGTTAATGGGTACTAACCCCCTATTTGTAAGCATATAAATAAATGTACTCACAATGGCCAAAGACCAGGGAATTACATAAAAACGTGCATTGCTTTGTTTTTTAATCCATAAATAAATACCACAAAACAATAGGCTAAAAGCCAATAGTGAGGTTATCAACTGGTAAGGCAGCCCTAAATAGGTGATGTCTACCAAATGAAACAAATTGAGTATAGGAAAACCAATACCTAGCAAGCCATTAATAATCCATAACCAAATGGTCACATAAGGTAAGTGCTTTCGAAGTTGTAAATAATGGATTGAAAATAAGGTGATAAAAACGTAACTAAAGCCAAACCACACAAAGAAATATCTAAGAAACCAACTCCCTTGAAACATTGGAAATCCGCTCAGGTAGCAAACTCCAATCACTGAAGTCAATAAATGAAGTATATAAAGTAAATAGATCTTGCTCCGGGTAGATATTAACAAAAAGAAGTTATAGATCGCCAATGTAAGCATCAGGCTAATAAAGCCAATTGCCGTAAAATGCCTGGCATTAGATTGTTGCGTAATGGCTTGGTGGGTGCCCACTCTAAATACATTGGTTTTGGCAAAACTCCCTGCCAAACGTAGATAAAAGGTTTTTACTGTAGTATCATTTTTTTCCGCAAGCAAAGCATAATAATAACTCGCAGGAAACTCCTTATTTTTTCTGGGACGAAAGCTTCCCAATAAGCGAGGCTTATCGTATTGACCAGGAGCTACGGGTGCATACAAATCTGCATACCAGGTACGCAAGGGGTGGCCGATTTCCAGCCATAAGCTTTGAGAAGTTTGATTTTGAACAGAAAACTTAAACCAATAGACAACCTTATTTGGAGGGACATTAAATACATTTTTATTGAATGGTTGGAATTTTTGCTGTTGTGGTGAGGCCAAAATTTGCGTAAAATTAAGCTTCCCAGCGGGGTCTTCCAGTACCCACATTTTTTTGCCAATCAGTTGCATAGTGGTTGATTGATTGATTTGAATGCCCAGAGGGGTTTGAGCTTTTAAATCATCCAACACCAAAAACAACAAGTAACAAATAAATACAAGTTTAGGTATTCTTAATTGTAGGGTCGTCAGTTTATACATGAGGGCTATAAAATTTAGACCATCGTATAGTTTTCCATTTTTTTGTTAGGTAATCGGAAGGATAAGTAAATAATATAACTAATACAAGGTTGCAATAACAATTTTACTAAAATGAAATACAGCTTGAATACTGGTTAGGCTTCCATTTATACGAGTATAGTAAAAGTTTTTCGAAGAAACATATCTATTCAAAAATCAATTTGAGTCACAACCAAACTACACACTTTTAATCAGTTGATGAAACCTTTCTTCATTCATTGCCAAAAGAGCCGTGTTTAATTGCTCTTTTAATCCCTGAATTTTGTCATTCTCAAACTGATCCAATTCTGCTATCTTAGCCCTGATCTTACTAAACTCAAAAAACTCATAATGGATTAATTCAGCCATAATGGGTTGTAACAACGCTTTTTCTTTATTGGTAAACTCCTTAGAGTTTGTCACAACTTCATTTATTACCAAGTTTTGCTCGAGCATTGGGTTCGGTTGTCCTTGTTGGGTTTTATTAAGTGGCAAAGTAAACCAAAAAGAAGCACCTTCACCTTCCGTAGATTCTACCCCAATCTCGCCCCCATGAGCTTCTACTGCTAGCTTACAAAAGGCAAGTCCTAAACCAGTAGAGCGAGTTGCCCCAGAATTTTTTCGTCTTACCTGTCCAAACTTTGAGAACACAGTATCTAGTTTGTCTGCTGGAATACCTACCCCCTCATCTTTTATCCATATTTTGGTTTGGGCAATTTCTTGCTCTTCTTTATGCAAAGATTCGTTCATTACTGTAATCGTTCCTCCTTGTAAACTAAACTTGATTGCGTTGGTGAGTAAATTTGTAAACATTCTCACAATTAACTCTTCCTCTCCTATAATCCAATCTTGGGTATCTATTTCGCTCTTAAGGTTCAGTCCTTTCTGCAAAAGCAATAACTCTACTTCTTCGGCAGAAGCCTGCAGCAGCGATTGTAACAGCAAAGGTTTTGTCTGTAATTTTATTTCTGATGTTTCAAATTTTTGCACATCCAAAATATTCAAAACAAGGTTGAGCATTCGCTGGCCTGATTGGTGTACCACACGCTGGTGTTCTGCCTGGTACTTGCCCTTGGTTAAACCAATAATTACATTCAATGGATTTTTGAGGTCATGAACAATCATCCCCATCATCGCTTCTTTAAAATCTCCCAATTCTACCAATTGATTATTGGTAGCGTTTAACTCTTCGGCTTGTTGCGAAATTTCGTCATTTTGTTGAGTAATGAGGCTGTTTTTCTCTAGTAAAATCTGATTGGCTTTGCGTTTGATCTGGTAACTGCGATACATATAAAAACCCAGCACCATGATGAGCAAGATACCGCCTAAGAATGCTTGATTCAATAACTTTTGTTGCTTCAAATCACTGTTTAGTTGTTCCTCTCTTAGCAGCTGTTTTTGCTTTTCTTTTTCAAATGCAAATTGATTTTCCAAACTGGTGATTTTCTTTATTTTATCTTCATCTACCAATGAATCGCTCAAATGCTTAAAGCGCTTATGATATTTGTATGCCAACGCAAAATCCTTTTTCATTTCGTATGCTTTGGCCAACAATTCTGTTGCATCTTGTTCCGTATTCTTATTCCCTATTCGTTGAGAAATACCAAGGGCTTCTATTCCATACTTGAGGGCAGAATCGGGTTTTTGCATCGCTACAAATACCCGCGTAACCCCATTGAGACTAAAGGGTTGTACATAAGTGCTCTTTATCTCCTTGGCCAAACGTACCGCCAACTTGTAGCAATAAAGTGCTGAATCTAGTTTATTTTGTTTCAAATACACATTGCCTATGCCATTTCGAGCCGTGGCAATCGTGCTTTTGTTTCCTTTTTTAATGGCAATTTTCTCCGCAGCAAATAGATTCTCCAAGGCTTCTGGAAACTTTTCAAGCCGCATATAACAAAGCCCCATATTGTTGTAGTTGCTCCGCAAAAATTTAACATTATTTGACTCCAGATTTACCTTGAGCGACTTTTTGTAGGTTTCCAATGCTTTTTCATAATCTCTCATCAAATAATAAGCTGACCCTAAGGCATTTAACGCAGCTCCTTCTCTTCGCCGTTTCTTACGATCCTGATAAATTTTAAGCCCTTTCTGAATATTAGCAATCGAGTTTAAGTAATCGCCTTTGGTATAGAGGAGCTGCCCATCTCTTACATGCACTTCTGCAATTTTCTCTACGCTTTTGCTTTTGGTATAAGCTTGAATGGCCTTTGCATATAACACTCGAGTAGAATCTGGAGCTTGCAAATCGTTCAATACCCGACCGATATAATAAAAAACATCCCCCTGTTGTTCAAAGGTATTTGGTAGGTTTTTATAAACCTTTAGGGCCTTGTCAAATGCTTGTTTCGCAGCCTTGGTTCTTTTAGTAATTCTATACAACTGCCCTTGCTGAAAGTACACATCTGCCAATCCTCTTTGGTTATTATTTTGTTGGGCAATACTTTGGGCTTGTTCCAGGTTTTGTTGGGCATCCTTAGCCATTTTCTTTCCTTGTGCTTTGGCCAGCGCAATCAATGCATTTACTCTTTGGGCTGGATTTAGTTTTTGAGCAAGGACTGTCTGTAAACTATCAATTTGGGGGAGTGTTTGGGCAAACCCAATGGAGTGGACACCTATCAACATCATCAAAACGGGAACTATTCTTTGGGCACTCATAGTCGCTGTATGGTTTTATTTACTAACCAAAATACACGATTTTTTTGATAAATGTGCATTATGTCCATAGGTTTACTTAAAAATCCTAAGGCTGTGTAAATAAACTATTTAACCAAACAATTCATCCAAAAAAAAATAGCCGGCCCAAAAGGGAGGCTATTTTTTGTTAGTTGTTTGAGAACATTAACATGATGTCTTAGAAGAAAATATATTTTGAATTAGTTAATCTTAAATTAGTTAAAAAACAGCCACTCTAGGAGAATGACTGTTTTGGCTTATTTTCACTAATTATTGAGAACATTAACTAATAGAGGAAAATTTTTGTCATCTACTGATATGTAAAATACGTGATAAAATCTGAGGGAGGGCTTAAAAAAGTGTTAGCAATGTGTTAGACTCAAGCAAAAAAACAGTTGCCCCAGAGGAACAACTGTTTCTGACTATTTTCACTTATAAGAACATTCGAGTTCAATCAAACAATGTGTTATTGTTTGCACTCAACAATATAAAGCAATACTTTTCATTTTTAACCCATGTCAACTGTTAGCAAACCGTTAGCATCAGGCAAAAAAAATTTGAAACCTCCTCTATCTTGTGCCCAATTAGTCACAGATTTCTTTTTTTTCTCAATTCTGCTACCTTTGTAAGCACTTGTAAATGTGATAGAAATATGTTTGTGAAGGAAAGTTTGGCAAATGTCAACAACTCCCAAAATTTCTATTTAGAATTGATTTCTCAACATCTTTAAACACACATAATAATATGTCCGCACAATATGATTTGATTGTAATAGGAAGCGGTCCTGGTGGCTATGTAGCTGCTATACGTGCTTCTCAGTTAGGAATGAAGGTAGGCGTGGTAGAAAAAGACGAACTGGGAGGTATTTGTTTGAACTGGGGTTGTATTCCTACTAAGGCTTTGCTCAAAAGTGCTCAAGTGTTTGATTATATCAGTCACGCTGAGGACTATGGAGTAAAAGTGGGTAGCTCTAAGGTAGACTTTGGCGGCATGGTAAAACGTAGTCGTGAAGTAGCCGGTGGCATGAGTAAAGGTATTCAGTTTTTGTTTAAGAAAAATAAAATTGATCATATTGCTGGATTTGGAAAATTGCTCAAAGGCAACCAAGTAGAGGTTACAGCGGAAGATGGTAAAAAAGTAGTATACTCTCCCAAACACGTAATATTAGCTACTGGAGGACGCGCTCGTCAATTACCAAACTTACCCATCGATAACGAAAAAATTATTGGCTATCGCAAAGCGATGGTGTTAGATAAACAACCTAAGTCTATGGTAGTGGTTGGTTCTGGTGCTATTGGGGTAGAGTTTGCTTATTTCTACCACACCATTGGTACCGAAGTAACCGTAGTGGAGTATATGCCTAATATTGTGCCTAACGAAGATACTGATGTATCTAAGCAATTGGAGCGTATCTACAAGAAGAAGGGAATGAAGATCATGACCAATTCGGAAGTAACCAATGTAGATACCAAAGGCAAAAAATGTAAGGTAAGCGTTAAGACCAAAAAAGGCGAAGAGGTAATAGAATGCGACGTGGTACTTTCGGCAGTAGGTGTTTCTACTAACCTTGAGGGCATTGGTTTGGAAGAAGTAGGAGTAAAAACTGAGCGAGGCCAGGTGGTAGTAGATGAGTTTTATCGTACCAATATTCCAAATGTATACGCAATTGGTGACATCGTAAAAGGCCCTGCTTTGGCGCACGTTGCTTCAGCAGAAGGAATTATTTGCGTAGAGAAAATCGCAGGCGAAAACCCTGAACCTTTAGATTATGGCAACATTCCAGGCTGTACTTATTGTGCACCTGAAATTGCCTCAGTAGGAATGACTGAAGCCAAGGCTAAAGAAGCAGGTTATGAAATCAAAATAGGTAAATTCCCATTCTCAGCCTCAGGCAAGGCCAAAGCGGCAGGTGCTTCTGATGGTTTTGTAAAGGTGATTTATGATGCCAAATATGGCGAGTGGTTGGGTGCTCATATGATTGGGTACAACGTAACCGAGATGATTGCCGAGGTAGTAGCTGCCCGTAAGTTAGAAACTACCGGACACGAAATCTTGAAAGCAGTTCACCCTCACCCTACTATGTCAGAAGCGGTAATGGAAGCTACTGCGGCTGCTTATGGTGAAGTAATTCACTTGTAGACAGCTCAATTTACAAATATTATAGCCCCGTTCAATGTAACATTTGAGCGGGGTTTTGTTTTATACAAAGTGGATAGATATCGGAGCAACCAACAGCAAATTGTTTCAACCCATCGACAAAAAGAGATACTTTGTCGATTCTTATCAGCTTCTTAGTAGGTGATTGTAGTACAATAAGTACATACAACAAAATAAACCGACACACTACTATGAAAGATTTAATGATTCATCAAACATCCTATACTCCACTCATTGCCTTCAATACTACACACAATGTATTTACAATTGCGGGATCATCATACAGCGAGCATACCGTAGAGTTTTATAAACCCGTATTAATTTGGCTGAACAAATACCTGACTATCAACCAGAAACCGATTATTTTTCATTTTCAGCTAAGCTATTTTAACACCTCTTCTTTGAGAATGTTTACCGAAATTATGCAAGTATTAGAACGTTTTCCGAAAGAACATAAAGTACCAGTATATGTAAACTGGTTTACCTCAATAGACAACAAAGAAATGATACAAGATGGGGAAGATTTAAAAGAGGATTTTCCTACATTAGAATTTCAATTATTCTTAGAAGAAGAAACATTATCGGCAATAGAATAAATCACTGAAAGTTTATTATAGATTTCACATTAAATCCCTAAGTAAGCAGTCATTGGAGAAATTTATTGACATTTTATCATAAACCTCCTATCTTAATTATAAATATTATGTCTGCTAATTAAAGAATTGTTTATATCCATCTACCTGATCCTTCTCCTTACCATCTTATCGTATCAGGCAATTTTTTGGGCATTGTCTAACTTGGGGATTTATGAAGAAATTAAGATACTACTTAATCGTTTTTAATCTACTCTTTTATATATCTACCTATGCCCAAAATCAACTCAAGATCGACTCTTTAAAACAAACGCTCAATACCAACCTTACTCCCCAAAATAAAGTAGATGTACTCAATCAATTAGCCAGACTACATCGGCATACTGCACCTGGCCAGTTAGCTAAATACGCTCATAAGGCACTCATACTCTCTCAAAAACACAATTACTCTAAAGGTTTAGCAGAAGCTTACGCTAACACAGCTATTGAGGTTAGCATCAAAGGTGACTATCCCTCTGCCATAGAACTATTCAATAAAACACTCAAAGAAGCACGAAAAGCAAACCATCTCTCAGGTCAGGCCATAGCCTACAAGGGCTTAGGTGTCATGCATCGGCGCTTAGGCAACAAGGCCCTATCTCTGCAGCACTACCAAAAATCTCTTGATATCTATATTAGCCAAAAAGACACCTTGGGTATGGCTTCTTGCTATAACAATATGGCCAATGTTTACCGTAGCCAGGGTTTTTACCTAAAAGCGATTAAGTTTTTACAAATTTCTATCAAGCTCAAAAAAGCAATAGGCTATCAACGTGGAGTAGCCAATAGCTTTGATAGTCTGGGTTCTTTGTACGAAAGTCAACATAATTATTTAAAAGCGATGGAATACTACCAACGTTCGTTAAATATTATGAAAAAAGTAGGCTCTAAACGGGATTTGACGGTTATATATATGAATATTGGCAGCCTGTACGAGAAAACAGGGCATCCACTAAAAGCCACCCGATTACTTGATCAGGCACTTAATCTGGCAAAAAAGCTCCCCTCTAAGCATCTATATTCAGAAACACTTTATAAATCAGGCCTGTTGGCCTTGTCACAAAAGCAATACCCAGAAGCCAAACAGTTCTTCAAAAAATCTCTGGCAGTCAAGATAAACCTCAAGGAGGAAACAGGAATCGCCGAAAACAAAATAGCTTTGGCCAGATTGGCATATATTCAAAAACAATACAAGCTTGGGCTTGATTATTTAACCGAAGCAATGAATATCGGCCTAAATACTCAAGCGCCTGTGGTTATTAAAGATGCTGCAAAAAATCTTGCAAAAATTCACGAATCACAAGGGAGCTATAAAAAGGCTTATCAATACCATTTATTATTCAAAAAAATGGCGGATAGCCTCTATAATACAGGCATTGCAAAAAAGACCGCTTTACTTGAGGCTAATTATCAATTTGAAAAGGAAAAAGATTCTATCAAGCTTGCCCGAGTACAGGAAAGAATTCTTTTTGAAGCAGATAAGAAACGAAGAAAAAGTAATCAGAAAGCTACCTACATAGGTTTGGGGTTGGTATCATTGTTATTACTCATGTTTGTTATTTTTTATTTTGACAAACAACGTAGCAATCGCAAACTAAACCGAGTAAATACTTCCTTACAAGAGCAAAGCCACGAAATAATCACTCAACGAGATGCCATTGAGAAGCAAAACAATGTTTTAAAGCACGCCAATCATCAGATTAGTCAAAGCATTTTGGCCGCCAAAATGATCCAGGAAGCGATCTTACCCAAACCACACAAAATGGATGCACTCTTTACAGATCATTTTGTATTGAATCGTCCTCGTGATGTAGTGAGTGGTGACTTTTACTGGGTAGACCAGGTAAACCAACAAACAGTCTTGATTTTGGCAGATTGCACTGGACATGGTGTACCTGGTGCTTTTATGTGCATGATTAGTTATGCTTTGTTCAATCAAATCATCAAACTGCAGCAAATCACCAATCCAGCCCAAATTCTGGAACATTTAAGAAAAGAGTTAGAGCAAGCGCTGGAAAGTGATAATTCTCAGCATCATGGAGGGTTAGATGCTTCCGTGGTAAACCTGCAACCATCTTCTGCTACCGAAACCAACGTAACCTTTGCTGGTGCCAAGCTGCGTCTTTGGTATGCTACACACGATGATGGTAAACTGGCAACCCTACCTGCTTCGCGAATTTCTATTGGCATGGAGTATAAGAAACAACATGCCTTCAAGACTGAACAAACCACCTTGCCCAATGGAAGCATGTTATTTATGAGTTCTGATGGTTACATAGATCAAAACAATGCCCATGACAAACGGCTGGGAAGTCAGGCGTTTCAATCGTTGCTCTGTAAAAACTGGCAAAAACCTCTGGATAGCCAACGAGCCATTTTGGAACAGCATCTGGGTGAACACATGCAAAACGAAAAACAACGTGATGATATATTGGTACTGGGGATCAAGCTTTAATCACTAGTTTTCCCTATTCAGTGATTGTAAAAGTAAACACGTTATTTTTCACTTTCACGGGCTGTTTGTATTGGTCTACTGCCTTTACAATGGTGAGTCTTATGGGTTTGTTTGGCAATATTTTTTTGTTTTTAAACGAAAACTCATCCCGGAAAAAATCATAACCTTGTATTGTGCTTTTGTTTCCATTTTCTGAGATGGTTTGCTCTATCCGCATTTCGGTCACATACACGTCTTTTCCCAGTACTATAACAATAGGGTTGGTTTTAATAGAAACAGGCTTGGTTAAGTCAATTACTTGCTCTTTCATATTTGTGAAAGTCCAGGGTCCGCTGTATTCGCGTACGTATTTGGTGGCATCTGAAGATTCTTTTTTCGTAGAAGAGTTGGTAGTTTGTGCCCAGATAAGGTTGCTGATAAACAGGCTTGCAATTAAGATGAGGGAAATTTTTCTTGGGTTCATAGATTTAACAATTATTGTTTGATAGAGCAGCAATTTACTAAAAGTACCACGTTGTTTTAATCCATTCCAACAAAATTTCCCTCTTAAGTGATGTTCAGAGTTTATTTCTATTGATCAGTTAAATAACCAATTCTGCGCTTTGGTGAGGTTATCTGCTTGCAAAATCTCAAAAACTGGAGCCTCTGGCTGCAACTTTATTTCTTGTACTGCTTGCTCTATGGCTACTTGTACAAATACCGCTTCTGGAAGCACAATGGCCATTTTTCTAAGACCAGCTTTTGCCAATCTTTGGTTAAACTCTGTAGAAAGCCAGGCTTGCATCTCAGGTACAATTACAAAATCAAAATTCGTGGTATCAATCAACAACAATTTCACCTCTAGTTTCTCTACCCTCTCGGTAACTCTTTGAAGAATTTCCTGAAATTTAAAAGGTTTTAAAAAAGTGGTATCAAGGTTCCAATTCAGTGATAATAAGGCCTTTGTACTATTATAACTAACCGTTACGAAATCATTTTTAAGAACAGCTTCCATTCGTGTGTGTATAATTAAGATGATAGATGTAGTCACAGATAGAAATACTTATCTATTGACGTATACCTACTATCTACTGAAAGGATGGTTATATTCGGTCAAACAACAATAAGTTTTGACGAAGGCAGTTTATCCACAAAGGTATTTTACGGAACAAGGTGTTTATATCATCACCGACACCAATAGGTTATTTCATCCAGGAAAGTACGTTGGTTGCTTGAACAATCTGGGTTTTAAAGGCGACATCTCCAAAAAAGCGCTCGGGCATCATTTGTATTAATTCTTTAGTAGAAGTGTAATGTTTGCTTGCCACTGTTTTTTGGAGGGTTTTCATTTTGGGTAGTTTTAAAATTTCGTTTCGCAAAAAATCCACTTGTTTGGGTTCGCTTAATTTTAGAAAAGCTTCGCCCAGATCAGTCACATTTGCTTCATCATCGATAAGGCCTGCCAACATAAAATCAAAGCAATATTTACGAGCAATAAGCCCCAAATCGTCTCCATGGGTTAGGCTAAATAATTTTCTGACTTGAAGCAAAGAATTTTGAGGCAGGGCATCCTGTCTTTTATTTGCAAGTTGTCGTAGTTCTTCTTTAAGTTTATTTAGTTTACGGGCTTTGCGCTGATCTAATTTCTGTTGAGCTCTTTGGCTTCTTTCGCTGGGCGTTGACTTCATGTTTTTATCTTTTATGGTCTCAATTAGTGTTTAAGCAGTGGCTGATGAAAATTATTTTTAAATATATAATGAATCAATTGAAATAGTAACCACACTGTTCTAAGCTTGGCTCTGTTATTTGTCATTTGAAAATGTGAAGTCTTGAGGGTCAATCACCGTCCAAAACACCTCTTTTATCGATTAATTTCAA
Organism: marine bacterium AO1-C; assembly: GCA_001890965.1. Classification (GTDB taxonomy): domain Bacteria; phylum Bacteroidota; class Bacteroidia; order Cytophagales; family Microscillaceae; genus Microscilla. Next base: position 864,283 of record MLAY01000001.1, read on the forward strand.
CTCAACCACCAAAAAATTGGTTTAAAAATAAAGTCAGGGAATTACCAAAAACACCAAAGAAAATACTGTATATGTTATCAGAATTAATTTATGTAAGTCGAAGAAATATTAACTGCACAGATAAAGATGTGGAGCAAATTTTACAAGCCAGTATTCGACAAAACAAGAAAAAGGATTTAACAGGGGTATTGCTCTATTCACAAACTCAATTTATTCAGGTATTAGAAGGAGATGGTAAGACCATTTTGGGTCTGTATGATCATATCAAAAAAGATAGAAGGCATAAAAATGTTTTGTTGATATCGCTTCGGCTTATTGAAAAACGTTACTTCCCAAGCTGGCAAATGGGGAGCAAAAAAATAGACCAGGATTATGAGTTTCTTACTCCCTTGAATGCACAGGAAAAAGAAATATTTAAGCAATTAATCACGGGGAAAGAATCGCATAAAGCCACTGATATTTTACACAAAATTTTCAGCACCAAGAATACTACCAGCTAAATAATTTTACGTTCAGAAAAATGATCAAGCTTTTGGTCTTAGGGCAGCGAGATCAAAGAGCACATTGTGTGGTCTCCCTATCGGTAAGATCATAAAAGAAGTATAAAAAAGTTAGTAGAAAAATATTGATTAACGAACGCTGGTCAACGATTTTAGAAGAGGGAAGAAATCAATCAAAGTTTTTCATTACTCGAAATTCGTTGATCGATATTCAACATTCATTTTTTTAAGTAGAAACTCTTAGCTAAACAACATTGACAAAGCACAATTGTGTTTTATTATGGTGTTACCCTATTCAATAGTGATAAAAAATAAAAAGTGATCTCCAAAAATTGGAGACCACTAAGCAAGCTTTGCTGGTTAAGCATCTACATGGGTAAACAGCTTATTTACAATTTTCCATTGCCCATTTAGCTTAGATAGCGATAAAAAATCATAATAGTTATAGCCAAGCATCGGCAAATGGGCTTTCACTACCGCATTATTGCCCAAAACCTCTATTGCAGTAACCTTCATTCCAAAGACTTCGCCTTGCACTTTTGGGGGTTTTCTACTGGCCACTCCCTCGATATATGCGGGTACATCCTTCAAATAAGGGGCTCCTTTGATATCGCCATACAAAACAGCACTCTTGTCGAAAGCACTTTCTAATCGAGCCACATCTCCTTCGTATATGCCATAAAAATAGTTTGACATAACGGCTTGTATATCATTGATTGTTTGGGTATTCATAGTATTAATAAATTTTAGGTTTAACCGAAAACATGGCCAGCTACGTGCCCACCATCTACATTGATAATTTCACCTGTAATAAAATCGCTTTGGGCCAGATGATACACCGTTTTGGCGATTTCAGAAGATTCTCCCACTCGATTGAGCAAATGCAGTCCAGCCAAAGAATCAGCGTTTTCTACGCCAATTTTACCCTGTAGAGGGCTACGAATAATCCCTGGGGCGATGGTATTTACTTTGATATTATCTTTGCCAAACTCAGCAGCTAATTGCTTGGTCAGCGCATGAATACCACCTTTGCTTACCACTGGTGCAGAAGCTGGAAACCCCGCGATGGCGTGATCTACCAGCACTGTTCCAATATTGATAATGGCACCTCCGTTTTGCTTGACCATTTGAGGCACCACCGCTTGGGTGGCAAAGTAGGTTCCCTTAAGGTTTATCTTCCAGAAATGCTCTAGGTCAGTCTCTTCTACTTCCAAAAAAGGCTTGGGAGCAAACACCCCGGCATTGTTCACCAATACGTCGATGCGCCCATATTTCTCGAGCGCCATTCTGGCCAGTTTTTTTCCGGTAGCAGCCAGCGAAATATCTCCTGCTACATAGGTCACATTTTTGGGCGCACCCAAAGACATATAAGCTTTTTTTAGCCTATCAGGATGGCTGGCATTCATCACAACCTGGCTTCCTTTATTAATAAAAAATTGGGCAATCGCGAATCCTATCCCTGTGGAAGCTCCCGTAACAATCACTACTTTGTTTTTTGTGTCCTGGCTCATGATGATTGTTTTTTAGTACCTGAATATTGTTTGCCGTCTACCCCCCAATTGTCAATAGGCACTTCGTCTATGACTACATGGGTGGTTTTAGGATTTTTGTTGAGAATGTCTACTACCAATTGGGTAGCTCCTTCAATCAGTTGACGTTTTTGTTCTCTGGTTACCTGTTCGTCGGTAACCCGGATGTTGATATATGGCATAATTAAATTTGTTTTGATTTTGGGTGTAATCAGGAAATAAAGTACACAAAGTTTAGGTAGAGATTTTGGGTGGGTACGAGGTATTTTTTGATGTAATAGCCAAAGCTATTGCTGAAAAAAATAACGAAGTACCCGCGAAAAATATCATCTAAGAATGTGCATACTATTTCTTGTTTGCTCCCTTAAACTATACCACAAAAGTAGAGGGAAGATGCACTGGGTAGTGAGGACACATGTCACTAATAAAAAGTGAGCTATGTCACATTATTGAATATTGAACACTGAATAGCGAACGCTGAAGTTAAGAGACGTATATCAATATTCGCTATTCTAAAAGAGGCTAATCTCCCAAACGACTCAGGGTTTCGCGTGATACGCCCAGATAGGCTGCAATGAGTTTTTTGGGTACTCGTTGAAACAATTGTGGGTATTGCTCAAGCAACAAATCGTAGCGTTCTTTGGCGGAGTTTTTTAGGAGAGACAAGATGCGATTTTGTAGTGCAATGCGGCCAAACTTACTTTTTTTGGCCCAAAACCGCTCCATTTTATGCATTTGGGCGGTAAGCTTTTCCCGATTCTCAAAAGTGATAAACAGCAGTTCGCAATCTTCTATGCAGTCAATGAAAATTTTTGAGGGGGTGCGTTTTACAAAAGATTCATAATCGGTAATCCACCAGTTTTCCATGCCAAATTGCAGGATATGCTCTTTGCCATCAGCGTCAAAAAAATAACTCTTCAAACAACCCTTTAGCACCCAATACTCTTTGTCGGCTACTTCTCCTTCTTGTACCAAATACTGGTGCTTGCGCTTACGAGTAGTTTCAAAATATCCTATTATTTGCTCAAACTCCTCGTCTGTCAATGGGATGATTTCTTCGATATGTTTTCTCAGGGGGTGCATACTTTTGCAAACATGAGCATCCAAGCCGAATATTTCAACCTCTGGTGGTTATTATTCTTGCAGGAGATATACTTGAAATAGGCACTTGATTTTCTTTCAGAGAAAGTGCAATATTAAAGTTTCGAATTATAATTCATTATTATAATTCGAGACGACTTTATGAAAAAACCTAACGAATGTTTTTATGGATAATCAAGAAAAGTTTTTACAACTCATAGGTTCTACCAACGAAGCCAATGTAGCACTGGCGCTGGAGATTGCTAAAGGCATACCAGAAATTGCTTTAGAGGAGGTAATGCAAGGGTATGAACAATTGTACAAATTTCGCTTTTGGGAACCACTGGAAGAACCCATGGCACCGACTCATATTGCGACCCTCAATCAAATAGATTATATAGATGATTACTCAAGACGGCTCAATCCTTTGCCTTCAGTCATTGGAAACCTGAAACACCTCAATCAACTAAAGCTAGCTGGCAATCAGCTTACGCATTTACCTGAGAGTATTGGAGGCTTACAAAGTTTACAAGAATTAAATCTAAGCGGTAGTAAGCTTACTTCTTTGCCCGAAAGCATAGGTAACTTGAGAAACCTGAAAGGGCTGCGTCTGAATGGCAACCAATTACAAACCTTGCCTCACAGTTTTGGAAACTTAAACCGCCTGGAAGCTTTAGAGTTGATTGGAAATCAATTTTCAGATTTACCCGAAAATCTGGAATACCTGCGTAACCTTCAGGTGCTGTTTCTGAAAGACAATCAATTGACTGAGTTACCCCAAAACATAGGGAGTCTTCAAAGCCTACAAAAATTGTATCTGGACAATAATCAATTAACCAATCTCCCAGATAGCCTGAAAGATTTACAAAATCTGCAACGCTTGTCTTTGCCAAATAATCGGCTTGTAGCATTGCCTGAAAATATTGGAAGCTTAGTGAGCTTAGAAAGGCTTAACTTGTATAGCAATCAATTAGCCTCCTTACCCGAGTTGTGGCGCTTGAAAAACCTACAGCACCTGGATTTGAGAGAAAACCCGCTTTCTCAAGACATCATTGATCACGTAAAAGGCTCGTTGCCCAATTGTGAGGTTTTGTTTTAGGTCAGAGATTTGGTTAGCTTTTTATAAAGGGCAAGTTTGGCCCTTTATAAAAAGCATTTGTAATCTTAGCTGTCCTAAAATACTTAATTGATACCATCTACCTGCATCACTGGCCTGATCTCCAACCGCCAATCTCCGTCTTCAAACCTTGGGTCAGCTTTACTAATTTTTATGGCTTCTTCCAGGCTTGTAGCCAAAATATGATAGTATCCTACGATTACCTCTTTAGTTTCGTTAAAAGGCCCATCAATAAACTTTCCATCCTTTTGAGAAATGACGACGCCTTCCATTTCCAATGGTTGTGCGGCCTTCATTTTGCCCGAATTAGTCAGTTCTTTAATGTACGCTCCTACTTTTTGAACATGTGCTTGTTGTTGCTCTGGTGAAAGCTTTGCAACTGGGTTTCCTTCATTCTTGATAAATACCATGAATTCTTTCATAATCTTATAAATTTAAAGTTTTACCCTCATTACACTTGAGATCAAAAAACAGGGACAACTACATGCATTTTTTTTCGCAAGAGTTCTTTATCCCGAGCATTGGGCGCCAGGGAAATGGCCTTTTTATAGTTTTTTATCGAGTTCGCATGATCGTTAACTTCTTGGTATAAAGTAGCCAATGTAGAAAAATAGAGATGGCTGGCGCCGAAAGAAAGGTCTTTTAGTTTCATTAGCTCTAATATTGCTTTTTCTGGCCCATTTACTTTTGAATACGCCACCAGTTTATTTAACCTTACCATAGTCGAATCTTCCAACTTCAGCAATGCATCATATAAGGATAATATCTCTTCCCAGTTTGTTTTTTCATAGGTAGAGGCTATACAATGGTTTGCTGAAATAGCCGCAAGGATCAAATAGTTTGAAATCACCCCACTATGCTGCACTTTATCCAAATGCCTAAGCCCTTTGTCAATCAACTCTTGGCTCCAAAGATTTCGGTCTTGATTTTCCATCTCAATGAATTCATTATTTGCCCCCACTCGAGCGTCAAATCTTGCACAATTGAAACACATAAGCGCCATCAAGGCCTGCACTTGCCCTTTATCGGTTACTTTCTCATTGGCAAGAATAATGTCAGTCAATCTTATGGCTTCTAAACATAAATCCTTCCTAATGATTTGATTCTTTCTGGCAGGCAAATAGCCTTCATTAAAAAGTAGATAAATGGTCTTTAGCAAGGCATTAAGATTGTTTTTGATGCCTTCTGTATTCAAATTAAAGCCTTGTTTTCTCAAGCTTTTTCTGCCTCTTACCAATCTTTTGTTGATGGTTTCAGAGTTCGTACAAAAAGCAGCGGATAGTTCTGCAATGCTAAACCCACATAGTATTTTCAACATCAATGCTATTTGAGTATCCTCCGAAATAGCAGGAGCACAACAGAGCAGCATCACGCTCAATTGTTCGTCTAATATCGCCTGATCGTCAAACTCCAGACTGCTCAAATCCTGTTTTGGAAGTTGGCTACGATAGTCTTTTTCGTGTTTCAATTTACGTAGCCAATTCAATGATTTATTTTTTGCTGTTAAATACAACCAGGCCTGAGGGTTTGCAGGTATTCCATGATGTTGCCAATGCTCCACCGCGGACAATAGTGTTTCTTGCACAATATCTTCGGCAGTTTCTATTCCAACATATCTCGACACCACAGCAAGCATTTTTCCATATTCTGTTCTGAAAAAATGCGCGGCAAGTAATTGATTATCCTCTTGTTTTTTTGATTGCATTCTGTTCGTTAATTAGCTAGCATACAATATAGGATATTCGCCGATGTGGTTTTTGTAAGTCGCAGTTATTTATTTTCGCAATCTTTGATTCTCCCGATCGATACGTCCTCTCCTACTACTTCTTGTATGGTTTTAGCGAAGTGAGGCCAATTATAATCTTGCGAAGATTTTTGGTCGATACTTGTAAAGCCACAGTCTGCCACAAAATGGCGAACCAATGACTGTATTTTCTCCTTGATTTGACCGCCATTTCCTGCAAAATCACCCACTTCTATTCCGATCAAATCTGAGTTTGTCAAGGAAACAGCAGGGGCTCAAGGGTGTCGTTTATTTATTTTCAATACCTGATGTTTTACTCATAAATAGCGACACCCCCTCTTCTACTTTTTAGCTTTCAGCTTATCTATTCGATTTTTATGAAACGGATCTTTACTGATCTTGTAGGCTTTCTCGAGGTGCTCAAGGGCATTTTCGCGGTCTTTTTGGGCAATGTAGTAGTCGGCCATGGAGTCGTATACATTGGCACTTTTTGGGTAATATGCAATGGCCAATTGAAAGAATGCCTTGGCCCGCTTAGGTTGTTTGGTTTCTAAAAACATATACCCCAGTGAGTTCAAATAATTTTCCTCGGGCAATACCTTGTAGCCAAACTGCTTTGATAGCATAGCATAATACTTATGAAAAATGCCTAGTACAGTTTTTAGGTCGGTTTTGCGATCTTGAGCTGTGGCCAAGTCATAAGGGTCCATTTTATACCAGGAAAACACCGCACGCAATCCATGGTAAATAGCCGAATAAGGGACACTGCTGTGGCTATCATTGGGATAGTATTTCCAGGCAAAGCGCAAATCGCTTTGGTTTTGATGGGTAGCTACTTTGGCCAGCTTGAGTCCTGCACGAATATGACGGGTAAACGGAGACTTATCTTGCATTACATTAGACGTGTCCAATCCTTTGGTAACCCCTTCCATTGTATTGGCCACTGCCAAAAATGCTGCTTTTTTAGCGTACTTGCCTTTGGTTTTCAAGTTTTTGAACAACTTTTTCTGCAATGCCTTGTCACGGCGCAGGCTCGGATCAATCACGATATAATTATTAAACAAATCGGTATGGTTGACCAATGTATTGATCGCCAACAAACCACCCAGAGAGTATCCCACCAAGGTGCGGTAAGAACGCGTGGCATATTTGCCGTCTATGTACGGAATAAGTTCTTTTTCAAGAAACTGGGTAAACTTCTCTCCCCCACCAGAACCACGCATACCTTTATAAGCTCTGGGTGTTAGGTCTCTGGTACGATTCCTTCGGTTAGAAATACCCACAATGATCATTTTGGGCAACAACCCATCATCTAACTTAAGTATAGACACCGCCAACGGAAAAAAACCACCGCCATCCAGCAAATACATGACTGGATACTTTTGGTTTTTATCGCCTCGGGGTACGTGTACATAAATGGTGCGGTCTTCACCCAGGATTTTAGAATTGAATTTTTCTATGTTACCCACCACAAACTGGCTGTTTTGGGCCTGCCCCTTTACACAAAGCATAAACAACAAGATGACAGTCATAGTAAAGCTAGATAATCTCATATTTTCTGTTTTTAGTTATTAAAAACTAAATAATAAGTTTCAAAACTAAAAACCAAGTTTTATAACTAAATTTTAGTTAATTTATTTTTAACCCCTTGATTTTTCCCAAAAACAAATGCCTGCTCAAGAGGGTTGACATTTTGCTGCTTACCCGTTACCTTGAGTTAAAAAGATACGATTTGCTATGATCAATCACATTATTAGAAGTCTCTGCCTACTTTTCATCAGCCAGTCATTATTTTCTCAGGCACCCAACAACATCAACTATCTCAAAAACCTGCAATACTTCAAAGCCCAAAAACTAGGCGATCAAATCAACTCCGCTTATGACGAGGCCTACCCAGTAGTATCGCCCGATGGCAAAACCTTGTATTTTACCCGAGCTGGGCACCCCAACAATGTAGATTATGACGATGATCGCCGCGATCAGGACATTTGGTATACCACCCGAGCCAGCACGGGTCAGTGGTCGCCTGCCAAAAATATCGGCCTGCCCGTAAACGCCAACAATACCAGTTTGGTAAATATGCCCAACATCAATACCTTGATTATTTGGGGAGCACCACTGGGCTATACAGGGGTGAAAATTTCTCAAAAAATGGCCAAGGGATGGTCAAGGCCTCGCAATTTTTACCGTCACTTGAGCAATCAATACAAAATTGCCGAAAATATATTTGTAGGAAGCGACCTCAAGACCATTGTTGTTTCTAAAAAAGGAGATTTGCTGGTGGTCTTCAAGAAAGGGCAGGAATGGAGCAACCCCGTTCACCTGGGAGGCACGATCAATACCGATGGCAAAGAATCGGTGGCGTTTTTGGCTCCCGATAACAAAACGCTCTACTTTGCTTCCAATGGACACCCTGGCTTTGGCGGCTCCGACTTATTTGTGAGTCGTCGGTTGGACGATACCTGGAAAAAATGGTCTAAACCCATCAACCTTGGGCCTACCATCAATACGCCTGACAACGAAAGTGGCCTGTATATGCCTGCTTCAGGCACATTTGCCTATTTTCATCGGGGCGATCGAAAGAAAGGGCGGGATATATATCGGGTAAAAATGCCTACCAAGCTTCGCTCCCGAGCGGTAGTATTGGTCAAGGGCAAGGTGCGGGACGCTACCACCAAACAACCCATAGGCACCAACATTTCGTATCGCAATCTGGCCAATAATGTAGAAGTAGGCTACTCTACCTCCGATCCCAAAGATGGCAGCTATGAGGTAGCCCTTCCTTCGGGTGGCAAGTACAGCTATTTTGCCCAAAAAAAGGGTTATTATGCCATCAGCGAAAATATTGACCTCACCAAGCTGGCCAAATACCGCGAAATCAAGGTAGATCTGCTGATTACGCCCATAGAAAAAGGCGTTACCATTCGCCTCAATAACTTGTTTTTTGCCACCAACAGCATTCAGTTGCAAAAAGAATCTTTTGCCGAACTCAACCGCCTGGCAACTACCCTGGAGCAATACCCCAAAATGATCATCCAAATTGCCGGACATACCGACAATCAGGGCAATGCCGCCAACAATCGGTTACTCTCGCAGCAAAGAGCCCAAAGTGTATGCAATTATTTACTGGGCAAGGGCATCGACAGCACTCGTATGAAAGTCAAGGGTTTTGGGGCCAGCCAATCCATTGCGCCCAACACTACCGCCGCTGGGCGCAAACGCAATCGTCGGGTGGAGTTTAAGATTTTGGAGAAGGGGGAATAGTGGGTTTGGTTTTATGTTCATTTAGAAGTCCTTGTTGGTGTTGTTTTGTGGTGACACCAACAAGGGGGAAGAAACTTAGTTAAGCTATCAAAATGATATGTCACAATTTGGAAGTTTATGGCGTATTCGCCACTTTTCTTCCAGCGATAAAGGGTTCCCACCTAAATCAAGAATTTTGAGATTTTTAAGGTTATAAATGACAGCAGGAATAGTTTTTAAATTATTCATTCCTATAAAAAGGGTCGTTAGATACTCCAAACTTGCCAAACTTTCGGGTAAATCTGTCAATTGATTTTCTTCTAAAATCAAAATATCTAACTTACTAAACCAAGAAATTTCCTGAGGTAATTCAGTAAAATTGTTATTGTATAAGAGTAAGGCATGAAGATTAGGGCAAGAGAAAGCTTCTTGGGGTAATGCATCCAAGTTGCGGTAAGTCAGATTCAATACAGCTAAATCCTGTAAAAATGTTTTTTCAAACCCGTAACGAGCGCAAAAAAAAGGATGGCGTTGAAGTCGTTCTCGTACATCTTCGTCATAGTCTGGCATAAATGAAAGACAAAGCTGAAATCCCAGTTCTACATTCGCTTTGTTTTCGCTTTTTAATAGAGATAATATTTTTTCTTTTGTTGTCATGGATATATTTTGTTGTTTTTAGCATACAATTATAGTAAACAAAAACAACAAATGTAACAAAAACAAACAAAAATTCTTTTGTGAAATCTACATAATCAGTCAATTAAAGGCTTAATAATCTCAGAGGGTTATTAACATTTATAACTTCTTAAAGTTGTAATGAAGTGAATATGTAGCAAAATGCTAATCAAAAATTATTATGCTTATAAAATTGGCATTTTTTGGTTAAATTTGTAATTTATTAGAAAGGCCTACTTATTTTAAATCAACCTTTTTAATTAGATTTTCAGAAAGAATAATATGATAACAGAAGGAAAAGTGAAATATTCAATTTTAAGAAAAACTTTAAATCTAGAAAAACGAAAGCCAGCATTAGATGATGGACTATCTTATCTAACTCATTACCTTCAAAACGAAGATAAAAAGGATAATAAAACTTATGAAAGAGAAGCTATAAACTATCTTGAAGTTCATAACCTTGTTAATGATCCAGAATTTCAATATAAACTTCCAATAGAATTTGATGTACCATTTCCTCCTCCAAAAGTGGCCAAATTTAAGTTCATCGACTTGTTTGCTGGAATAGGAGGTTTTAGAATTGCTTTTCAAAATTTGCAGGGCAAATGCGTTTTTTCTTCAGAGTGGAACAAGTTTTCTCAAAAAACTTATGAAGCTAATTTTGGTGAGATACCTTTCGGTGATATCACCAAAATACCAGAAAAAATTATACCTAATCATGATATCTTACTAGCTGGTTTCCCCTGTCAACCTTTTTCAATTGCTGGTGTTAGTAAGAAAAAGAGTCTTGGACGTGAACATGGGTTTAAAGATGAAACACAAGGAACCTTATTCTATGATATTGTTAGGATTTTAGACGAAAAAAGGCCTAAAGCTTTTTTACTAGAAAATGTCAAGAATCTTGCATCTCATGATAAGGGCAAAACCTTCAAAGTAATTAAAGGGACGTTAGAAGAGCTTGGTTATTCTCTTCACTTTAAAATCATTGATGGAAAACACTTTGTACCTCAACATCGTGAAAGGATTTTCATCGTTGGTTTTGATAAAGAAACATTTGATGGTAATGAAAAATTCACTTTCCCCGAGTTACCAGAAGCAAATCATGTTGTAGAAGATATACTTGAAAAGTTAGTTGACGACAAGTATACCCTTTCTGATAAATTGTGGCAATATTTGCAAGATTATGCTAAAAAACATAAAGAAAAAGGTAATGGCTTTGGCTTCGGATTAATTAACTTTGACGGAATAACCAGAACGATAAGTGCAAGATATCATAAGGATGGGTCTGAAATTTTAATCCCTCAAGATGATAAGAATCCTAGAAGACTAACACCTAGAGAGTGTGCTAAATTACAAGGATACCCAGATAATTTTATAATTCCTGTTTCTGATACACAAGCATATAGGCAATTTGGTAATTCGGTTGTAATGCCACTTGTACAAGCTGTAGGTGCTCAGATAGTTAAAGCTATTGATAATTATTAACATCTTTCATTAATGAATCTAAACCAGCTAAAACAACTTATCACAGATTTAAACTGTGATAAAGTGTATGTCAAAAAGCTTTCGCCAAATGATAACTCTAAAAATCAAGTCTACTTTGGGGGTAGTTTTGAAGTTTTAAACGTATTACCTATTCAAGATATTACAGCAGATAGTTCTGGTGATTGGAAAAAAGAACGATTCAAAGCCAAGTTAAACTTTTATTGGCTTGATGAAGAAGGAAACACTTTTGTTGCACCTGGTGCACAACTTATTCTTTATCCCAAATACCCTGAGGTTAGATTCTCAGGCTTTCTAACCAGATGTCAAAAAGCTCCATCTGAATTGATGAGAACAAGGCTTGAAGCAAGACTATTATTTCTTGGAATAAATATAAATGGTGATATTATTGGCTATGCTACCCACCCTGAGTCAACCTTATCAAAGGAATATATCAACTTAGGGACACAAGAAACACATGGTCTCTTTGATATTCTCAATATTAATAATGTTGCTGATAATAAGCTTGAATTATTAAAGGAATTAAGAAGAATTCACGAACTAGACTGGATAACATCCAAAAGATTGGATAAAAACGGAAATGTAATTTCTTGTAATGCACCAAATTGCGGCGGTTATACATTAGAAGCCGAACTTGGTATCACGCCAAATGGCTACTCAGAACCAGATTTCCTTGGTTGGGAAATCAAACAATTTGGTGTCAAAACATTTGATAAAATAGATGGACAAACTATAACTTTAATGACACCTGAACCTGATGGTGGAGATTATAAAGATGAAGGGGTTGATTTTTTTTTAAGAACATATGGCTATGATGACAAACTAGGAAGACCAGACAGAATTAATTTCGGAGGTGTGCATAAGGTGAACGAGCGACATCAAAAAACTGACCTTAAATTAACTCTCATAGGATATGACTCTAATACTGGTAAAATACGAAATTCAAATGGACAAATAGCACTCGTCACAAAAACACAAGAAATAGCAGCAAGTTGGTCATACATTTCATTATTAAAACATTGGAATAGAAAACATAAACAAGCTTGTTTCATTCCATCGGTAAAAAGTACACAACCCTTGGAGTATAAATATGGAAATAATATAATACTAGGCATAGGCACTGATTTTAATTTTTTTCTAAAAGAGATGCAAAACAAGCATATAGTTTATGATCCTGCTATCAAGATGGAAAATGCATCCACAAACCCTAGGATTAAAAGAAGGAGTCAATTTCGTATTAAGTCCAAATACCTTAGGAATTTATATTCTACAAATGAAGACATTGACTTAAATAATATCTAAGTATTATGATAGCATTTCTAGTCTTATTACAGAGCAACTTCGAAATGCTATCTTCTACTATAAATTTTGAGATATAAGTCATTTAGCGTTTTTTCTCTCTTATCCTTCTTTAACTCACATTCCCAAACAACCTCTACATTCCAACCTTCATTCATTAGTAATTTTTGGTGCTTTTTATCACGTTCAATTGTTCCATTAATTTTATTTACCCACCATTCGGTTCTGGTTTTGGGAATCACAAAATATCGACACCCTTGGTGTCCGTGCCAGAAACATCCCTGAACAAAAATTACTGTTTTGTATTTTTTGAGGACTATGTCAGGTTTTCCAGGTAACTGTTTGTTATACAGTCTGTATCTTAAACCATGAGCAAACAAAAACTTTCTTACCAATACTTCTGGTTTGGTATTTTTGCCCTTTATTTGAGACATGTTGTAGCTTCTGGTCTTCTTGTCGTGTACATCAGCCATAATAAAAGTTTAGGTATATCGAAGTTTTAAATATAAGCAATATTGAAAAAAACGCACGAGATTTACGAAGATTATCAATACCATTTTCCAGCATATTTTGCTTATTGTAGAAGGCTTACAGCAAACTCACTTATCAAATCAAATTTTTCCGCTGATCTAATAAAATACTATTCAAAATCCTCTATTAAAGAAAACATTTGCTCACAACGAGCATCTAAACATTGATGCACTTGTAAGACGGTTTCGGATATCAGTTCTTTTAAAATTTTGGTGTTTGCGCTACACAAAACACACGTTGGAATATCCTCATCCATTAAATATAGGTCATCAATTTCACTTACTTTGCTCATAGGCGGTGTTTTTTTGATTGTACTATTACAAGGCTATCATTGAGTTGTATACAAGGAAAAATATTCCCTATTACCCTGGCTTATAAAAAGTTTTTTCCAGCACTCCTCCCCTAACTCTGTATATAAAAACATAGATAGTTTATAACTATCAAACTATGATGGTCAAACCCCATTCAATTTTTTAATTTATTATCAATCAAGTGATCATAATTCATCCATTTTTTGGATGCCCTGGCAAGGATATACCCAAGGCATTCACCTCAACTCATATTTACTTCTCTAATATCATTTCCCTGAATAATCTAATGCAGAACAAACATTACCTGCACAAAGAATTTGGAAATAAATCAATAATTAACGTCAAACATAAACATTCATGAAAGTAATCAAACAATTAGTCACGCATATAGCACAGCAAAGGTATTTTCTGTCAGTTGCATTCATTGGTATTATTGGATTACAAGCCCCACTCCAGGCACAATACAAAATAGAAACTACTGCTGGTGGAGCTGAAAATATCCAGGCTATCCTCACTTCAATATATAGTGGTGGAGCTCATGGCATCGAGATAGATGCTTCAGGTAATCTGTATTTCTCCGAAGACTCCCGCATACGAAAAATTGACGCAAGCGGAAAAATATCCACGTTTGCAGGAATAGGTGGATCAAGTCGTTCTTCGGGAGATGGAGGCCCTGCTACCTCCGCCCAGTTTTGGGGAGTAGGCGATATCGTATTTGACGCAGTCGGAAACATGTACTTCACTGATTTTAGCCACAATCGTTTACGAAAAATAGATGCTACCACAGGTATTGTCACTACGATTGCTGGTACAGGGGCCTCTGGTTTTTCCGGGGATCATGGTCCAGCTGTTGGCGCCCAGCTAAATTCGCCCAAAGGATTGGCAATAGATACTGACGGAAATATTTACATTGCTGATGAGAATAATCGAAGAATCAGAAAAATCAATACTTCTGGAATCATTACAACTATCGCGGGAACAGGCGCTTTTGGAGATTCGGGAGATGGTGGACAAGCCACCTCTGCTCAATTTAAATCTGTGGATGATATAGCAGTGCATGGATCTAATTTATATATCGTGGATGATAATTCTGATCGAGTAAGAAAAATTGATTTATCAACTGGTACCATTTCTAATTTTGCGGGTGGAGGAAGTACTTCGGCAAATGGTATAGCAGCTACTTCAGCAAGGCTCAATCAACCTTCAGGAGTGGCCACTGACGCATCAGGTAACCTTTATATTACAGAATCCAGTGGGCGACTTGTTAGAAAAGTGAATGCTGGTACTGGCATCATCACTACTGTGGCAGGTAATGGTTCTTCGGGGCATACTGGAGATGGCGGATCAGCCACTTCGGCCTCGGTTGACATCCCAACTGGGGTAGCAGTTGATGCTGCAGGGAATATTTATATCAAAGAAGAACTTTATATCAGAAAAGTAGATGCTACTACTGGTAATATTTCTACTTTGACTGGAAACGGTAACAACGGCTATGCAGTCGCATTTACAGGAGATGGTGGCCCAGCCAATCAGGCGCAGTTTTACCAACAAATAGGAGTGGCTACCGATGCTGCAGGAAACGTGTATGTTGCTGATACTTATAATCACCGTGTCAGAAAAATAGATGCTGCAACTGGAAATATATCTACCATTGCTGGTAATGGAACCGCCAATTCTTCGGGAGATGGTGGACAGGCAGTTTCGGCACAAATCAACGGCCCTTATGGGGTAGCTACTGATGCGGCAGGCAATATCTACATTGCTGAAGGTTTTGGCCACCGTGTCAGAAAAATTAATACTTCGGGAGTTATTACTACTATTGCAGGAACAGGCTCTGCTGGCTATTCAGGAGATGGTGGTTCAGCAACTTCAGCCACTTTAAGTACCCCTCAAGACATGGTCATAGATGCCACTGGAAATCTTTATATTCTGGACTACTCTAACCGACGAATAAGAAAGGTTAGCACATCAGGAACCATTACTACCATTGTCGGTACTGGTGTTTCTGGTTATTCAGGAGATGGTGGTCAGGCCTCTACCGCGCAAATAACTATACCTACTGGTTTGGCAATAGATGGCTCAAATAATTTATATTTTACTGATGTAAACAATCATCGAGTTAGAAAAATTAATCTCAACACTGGAATTATTTCCACCGTTGCTGGAACTGGAGTCTCTGGTTATTCGGGAGATGGTGGTCCTGCTACTTCTGCTCAAATTTCAAGTCCAGGAGGCATTGCGGTTGACGCTGCTGGTAATATTTATTTTGGAGATTTTTCTTTAGCTGGGGTTAGAAAAATAGATGCAACTACCGGGAATATTTCTACAATTGCGGGTAAAGGTATTAGAGGTTACTCAGGAGATGGTGGTTTAGGCACTTCAGCCACGTTTGATTACATCAGGGGCATGGCCGTGGATGCTTCTGGAAATATCTACGTAAGTGACTTTCATGCATCAACCGTAAGAAAACTAACCCCTGCTTCTGAAATCAATTTAAAGCAAAGCACTACCTCTATTGCCAGTGGAGGTTCTCAGGTCTTTGGTACTACTACTTTTAATACGCCCAAGACCATTAGTTTTACAATAGAAAATACAGGCATTGGTGCTATGAATATTAGTGAAGTAAGCATATCAGGTGGCTTTAGCATCACCAATGGCTTACCACTTACCAATATTGCGGCAGGTAGTAATGCCAGCATAACTGTAGCTATGGATGTCAGCAGTGTTGGCGCTAAAACAGGTACCCTCACTATTAAAAGCAATGATCCTGATGAAGCTACTTATACTGTATCTCTTTCTGGTACAGTCAACAAAGCTGATCAAACCATTACATTTGGCGCACTATCGGCCAAAACTTTTGGAGATGCTAACTTTAACTTAAATGCTACGGGTGGCGCTTCTGGTAATGCCATCACTTATACCAGCTCCAACACCTCTGTAGCTACCATCTCTGGAAATACAGTCACGATTGTAGGCGCAGGTAATACCACTATTACTGCGAGCCAAACCGGGAATACCAACTATAATGCCGCAACGAATGTTGATCAATCACTCACGGTCAACAAAGCTGACCAAAGCATTACATTTGGTGCTCTATCGGCCAAAACTTTTGGAGATGCCAATTTTAACTTAAATGCTACGGGTGGCGCTTCTGGTAATACTGTAACTTATACCAGTTCTAACACCTCCGTAGCTACCATCTCTGGAAATACAGTCACCATTGTAGGCGTAGGTAATACTACAATCACTGCGAGCCAAACAGGCAACACCAACTACAATGTCGCACCAAATGTTGATCAATCACTCACGGTCAACAAAGCTGACCAAACTATTACATTTGGTGCACTATCAGCCAAAACTTTTGGAGATGGCGATTTTAACTTAAATGCTACGGGTGGAGCCTCTGGTAGTGCCATCACTTATACCAGTTCAAACACCTCTGTAGCCACCATTTCTGGAAATACAGTCACGATTGTGGGAGCAGGGAATACCACCATTACTGCAAGCCAAACGGGCAATACCAACTATAACGCAGCAACGGATGTTGATCAATCGCTTACGGTCAATAAGGCTGACCAAAGGATTACATTTGATCTGAGTAGCGATGCTATTAAAACAGTTGGAGGACCTGATTTTAATTTAACCGCTACTGGTGGAAGCTCTGGAAATACAGTTACATTCACTAGTTCAAACACTTCGGTAGCTACTATCTCAGGCAATACTGTAACAATTGTAGGAGTGGGTAATACGACCATTACTGCGAGCCAAGCTGGAAATACCAACTACAACGCGGCAACTGACGTTACTCAACAGCTTACTATTACCAATAAAACAACCCAAACCATCAACTTTAGCTTGGGAGCCAATGCTACCAAAACTTTTGGAGATGCTGGTTTTAGTTTAAGTGCTTCAGGTGGAGCCTCTGGCAATGCCATAACTTACACCAGCTCTAATACTTCGGTAGCCACTATTTCTGGAAGTACAGTTACCATTGTAGGAGCGGGTACCAGCACCATTACAGCCAACCAAGCAGGTAATGCTACTTATGCTGACGCTGTGCCTGTCAATCAAACTTTGACTGTAAATAAAGCAAATCAAAACATTAGTTTTAACCTGGGAGGAGATGCTTCCAAGGTGGTAGGAGATGCAAACTTTACATTGAATGCCACTGGTGGAGCTTCGGGTAATGCCATTGCCTATACCAGCTCTAACACAGCAGTAGCCACCATTTCTGGAACTACGGTCACTATTACTGGGGCTGGAACTACGGTCATTACCGCGAGTCAAACAGGGAATACCAACTACAACGCAGCAACTGATGTTACCCAAACGCTTACGGTTACCAATAAAACGGCTCAAACCATTAGCTTTGATTTGGGAACAAATGCTACAAAAACTTATGGCGATGCCAGCTTTGACCTAAACGCCACAGGAGGAGGCTCTGGTAATAAGGTTACGTTTACCAGTAGCAATACTTCAGTAGCTACCATTTCTGGAAACACAGTCACTATTGTGGGGGCAGGTACTGCCACCATTACGGCTACCCAAGCAGGAACTGCTACCTATGCCAATGCTACTCCAGTGGATCAGTCGCTCACTGTAAATAAAGCAGATCAGGTCATTAGTTTTGATTTGGGAGGAGATGCTACCAAAGTGATAGGAGATGCTAGTTTTACATTGAATGCTACGGGCGGAGCTTCTGGTAATGCCATTACCTATACCAGTTCCAATACAGCAGTAGCCACTATTTCCGGAAATACGGTAACCATCGTAGGGCAAGGTAACGCTACCGTTACCGCCAACCAGGCAGGCAATGATAATTACAATGCAGCCACTGAGGTTAGTCAAACTTTAACTGTAAATGATCGGATTACATCGCTTTCTAACACACTCAAAGTAGGTCAGTTAAAACTATATCCTAATCCAGTAGAAACCGCTTTTGTATTGAGTTTTTCAAACAATATTGTCGTTCCTGGCTCTCTCAATGTCCAGATTTTTGATGCTCAGGGTAAACTTGCCCAATCAATTGCAGGTAATTTAAATAACACCAATGACATGTGGATAAATATTGCTGGATTGGCAGCAGGCAATTATCAGGTGATTATTTCATTTATAGGCACAGATGGTCAACAACAAAAGATTCAGCGAAAAATTATCAAACGCTAGTCTTTAGTCATACAACTAATTCTTGAAAACTCTTCTCTTTGGTTTTTCTATTCCACAAGAGGAGAGTTTTCTTATTTTACCCATTGACCGTCTATATATCAGAGGCATAATACGCTTATCTACAACTACTCAACACAAGTGAAAACACTTTTCTAAACCTCCAGGTGATACAGATAGTTGTTATATTTAGCGATTCACTTAAACCTATAAATCAATGACAAAATACCTCAACTATTTGCTATTAATTACCATCATGGCATTCTTTTGCCAGTGTGGCAGCTCTTCTACTTCTAATACCAACAACGATACTACCTCTCAAAAAAACACCGTCGCAAGCTCCAGTGAGCAAGAAGATTCCGATAGTCAGGATGAAGGCTCCAGCAGCAGTAGCAGTGCGCCCGCTGAGCAAAAGATCAAAGACATCATTAAGGAGTATTTTGCCTTGTACGCCAAACGCGATTGGGAGGCATTGGCGGGGTATTATACCCCTGAGATTACCCAATTTATCACCCTCAAAAATGCTAAACCTGCGCAGGTAACGGCTTCTGCTAAAAGCTTTTTTAAGAATAAATCCAATGTGCGTTATACTCCCGATATGGCCACTTGTAAAATTACTCAAGCCCAAATGGGTTGGAATGCCGAGGTAGCACTGGACATAGAATGGGACCAGCAAAAAACCCGAGTGTTGCTTAAGTTGGCCTTTGTAGACCCAGACTATAAAATCATTTTTTACAAAGAGGAAAAAGTACTCAATAGTCAAAAAGAGGGGGAAATGAGTCTGGAAGAATTGTACAAAAGCATTCCAGAAAACCTACAACTTTCTGGCATGAGCGACATGACTAAAATTGATTCTGATGATCCTCAAGTACTCATCTATAGTTTTGGTGCAGTGTCGAGGTCGTTTCAGACCTGCACAAAATTACTCAACTGGCAAAACCGCACCATTTTGGTGATGATTCATAACGCAGGAGGAAACACACCTTCTGCCGACAATATGACTCGATTGTATAGTGGCACCACAAGTGTGCATTTTTTGGAAAAAACATCCAAAGGCTGGAGCAAACCTTCGCTTATGTCAAATGCCGCCCAACAAGAGGTAGAGAAGTTCTTCAAATTAGATAAAGTAGCGCCCCCTGACGCTCCCAAAGTCAAGTTCCAGGGCAATGATTTCACCATTACGCAGGGTAACAAAAAAATGAGTATTGCCTGGGATAATGGCACTTATCGGATTGTTTCCAAAGAGGGGTAACTGGCTTTTGGCATCAACCTACAGTTTGCCTGGGCTTGAAGGTGTACACGCCTAAAAATAAGCCCAACAGCATAAAAGCTACCAGATGATCAATCACGTTGACCAAAGTATAATCTAACGGAAACAAGTACCAATTCATTTGGGGCAAGTCACTCATCAGGCCGATTAGAAGCCCCATAGTCAGCGTAGTTGTCAAGATGCTTTTAATGGTATGCTTGTTTAGTTTGCTAATCATAAATATCAAGGTGATTACAATAAAACAATTGAGTAATATATTCATAAAAAAAAGGCTTTTATCAAACAATTTGGTGGGGCCTTTTTTATACACCATCAGGGTTATTCGTGGGCCTTTTTTCAACTGTTGACGGATCGCAGTCATTGAAGTCTCACTATTGTCTTTAGGCAAACCAGGGTAGTGATAAACCCCACTTTTCAGCAGTTTTTCCTGAACTTTTCCCTGATCTACTATTTCTTTGGGAATGGTTTGCAACGTCTTGCTATGAAAGGGTAAAACCATCCATGAGATGACATTCCAGGCAAATAATATGAGGGTTCCAATCAAGATCGATACGATGATTCGCTTATTCATAAACCTTAAAATTTAACTATGTAACCAATAATTCACAGCTAAACTAGGGCTTTTCAATGATTGTAACTTTCTCAAAAACAGGTTGTAGTGCCTTTGTAGGGTGTTTATTGCCAAAAGTAGCAAACTTTAACCTTCACCGACTTTGCTCAGGGCCTGCTCCAAATCATTCATCAAGTCTTGAGCATTTTCTAACCCCACCGAAATCCGCATATCACCCAAAGAAATACCCAAAGCAGTAAACTGGTCTGGAGTCAGCTCTTTTAAATAGCTGATGGCAGGCGCATAAATCAGGCTTTCGTGACCACCCCAGCTTACCCCTATTTTAAACAATTCCAAGCCATTAAAAAACGCTTTTATTTGATCTAATTCCTCGGTTTTTAGCCGAAACGATAACAAGCCACTATAGCCTGTCATTTGTTGCTGACCTAAGGCATATTGAGGAAAACTTGGTAAACCCGGATAAGTCACCTGAGCAATTTTGGGGTGGGTTTCCAAAAACTGGGCTACTTGCAACGCATTTTCCTGATGAGCTTTCATCCTGATAGGTAAGGTGCGTAAGCTTCGTAAAATCAACCAAGCCTCAAAAGGCGCCATTTTGCCTCCCAAAAGCTCTACTTCTTCTACATACAGCTTTTCCATATCGGTTTTTCGGCCAATCACTACTCCTGCTACCACGTCCGAATGCCCTCCAATGTATTTTGAGCAAGAATGTACCTCAAAATCAATCCCCATTTGCAATGGTTGTTGAAACACGGGAGTCGCCCAGGTGTTGTCAATAATCGTTTGAATGTTGTGCTGTTTGGCCAGTTGAGCAATGGCTGCAATGTCTTGCAAACCAAATACCGCTGAAGAAGGGCTTTCCAAATAAATGAGACGTGTATTGGGCCGAATGGCCTGCGCAAAATCTTCTACCCGATCGCCTTGTACAAAAGTGGTTTCTATCCCCATCTTTTTCTTGAGGTAATGACGCATCAGGTTATTGGCTGGGCCATAGATATTGTGAATCCCAATGATGTGATCTCCCGCATTGACACAATGCATGACTGTGGCGGTAATGGCAGCCATCCCTGAAGCAAAAAGCTTGGCGCGCTCCCCTCCTGCCATGGCGGCAATTTTTTGTTCTGCAATCGTTACGGTGGGGTTGTTACCTCGGGAATAAATATTTTCGTTGGTTCGATCATCAAACGCGGCATCTATAGCCTCCCAGTTTTCAAACGTAAACAAGGAGTTTTGATACACTGGTGGCACTACGGCTCCCTGATAATCATCACGATTTTCGGCAAAATGTGCCAATAAGGTTTCAATTGACCAATTTTTCATTTGTTGTATTTGAGGATTGATTATAAAAACAACCAATGCCAGTAATTGCCAGCAAAGGAGCCATCACTAGATTAATAAGGGTAAGCAATTGCCAATGCCAATATTCGCCAAAAGGCACTTGGAGAGTTGCTACCACAAAAATGGCAGTAGGGGTCCATGGTACAATGCTTTCCAACATGGTTCCGTAATCTTCTAAAGAGCGAGACAGTACTTTGCGAGAAATACCCAACTGGTCGTATTTGTCTTTGAAAGCGTCCCCTATCACAAACCCCGTTACGCTTTGGTTGCAGGTCATGACGTTGGTAAATGCCGTGGAAAACAAAGAAGCTACTATCACTCCTGCCCTGCGATGTACATTGCGCAACAAAGTATTGATTACCAGTGCCATGGCATTAATTTTATCAATGGCTCCTATAAATACAAATACCATCAATGAAATCACCACAGGTTCGCTCAACTGATACAAACCACCCCGATTAAACAAGGATTTTACATTAACAGGCACTCCCTTCACCCAAGTTGCCATATCGGTATTAAAGCCCTTGTGCATGGTGGCAATAATGCTTTGAGAATCAAACTTTTGCACTATTAAAGCTAACAAACAGGCAGCTAATGAAGAAACTAATAATACGGGCAAAGTAGGCTTTTTTCGTAAGGAGCCATACAATACAATCAAAGGAGGAATGAGCAGGAAAACGCTAAAATTGAACATTTCCCGAATGGCTTGTAAAGTGTTTGTTACGCTGGCAAAGTTTTGCGACTGAGCAGCAGGTGGATATAAATACCCCAATACAAAGTATATAATTGCTGCAATCAATGCAGAAGGCAATGTAGTATACATCATAGAGCGAATGTGGGCATACAAAGGTATTTCTACCGCCATGGCAGCTACGTTGGTCGTATCTGACAAGGGTGATACCTTGTCTCCAAAATAAGCCCCACCTACAATCGCTCCCGCGGTAATGCCCAAATGCGCATCAATAGAATTGGCCACCCCAATCAACACAATGCCTATGGTTCCGATAGATCCCCAGGAAGTACCCACCAAGGTAGAAAACACAATGGGTATCAAAAATGAGAGTACATAAATATAATCGGGATGAATAAGCTTGATACCATAATACACCAACATTGGGATGGTACCTGCCACAATCCAGCTCCCAATAATTAGCCCAATGGCAAATAAGATCAATAATGCGGGGAATACCCGGGAAATTTTAGCCACTATCGAATCCTGTAGTGCCTGCCACGAGTACCCTAAAAACATCAAATACCCTATGGCAAATACAGCGCTGAGCAGGAAAATGATTTCCAGCGGCATTTCCTTTTGCTGAAATACTCTGGGGCGTAATAGCAATCCATAAATAATGGTGAGCAATAAAAATACAATGGGTAAGGTAGCCTGCCATAGTTTTACTTCTTTGGCAGCTTGTTGGACATTGGGCGTTTCTTGGGTATTCAATAGTTTAGCGTATTATTCGTTGGTATCAAGGGTTTAATTTTTCAATTTTGGCAATACTTTATCAGAATACCACAAAAAATCTTAGATAAATATTACTGTTTATTAAAAATGTATCAGCAACTGCTTAAAATTCAATTACTCGTAAACACAGATGACTTTTACCCAGAAGAACACTATAAACTAATTGCCAATGCTCAAAACATTCAGATAGAACCTTATTCTACTTCTACCCTGAGAAAGTTTTATTTGTTAAATGTAACTCCTGTAGCAGGCAACTACCTGTTACAAGGTGGCGATGAAATACAAATAGATATTCAGTTTTATAATCGACATCATGATGATTTTCATTATTCAGATCTTATCACAATGCGGTTATATGATACCAAACGTTCTAATAATAAATCATGGACGTTGGAAGGAACCATTACTAATGAATCCACTTACCATCAAGGCGTAATAGAAGTGTATAACCATTGGCAAATGGGCAAACCACTGAACTGGCATAATTTACCACCAGAAATAGCTACTTTAGAATATATTAGTGCCTGCCTTAAATATACTGGTATCAATGCAGTAACTCCTGAAAAAACAGTGTTTGAAATAGACTTTCGCCTGATTAAATCCGAGTTGGACATTGCTTGTGCTTTTGCGGAAGCATTCTTCGGAGCGCGTAGTTATATGGGGCGTTACCTGGATACTTTAGATGATTGTATTTTAAGCTTGTATCATAAGCGAGGTTATTTTGAAGACAAAACCATTGTGCTCAAAAACACCCAACATTCATTGACTGATGAGGTCAGAAAAGTACTTCCTGAACTTCAGCAAATCTTGGATGGGTATAAATTTCAAGTGATTGAGCAATAAGCGTCCTTTATTGTAGCCTATGTACAACGCCTAATCTCTTTGTTGGTTGGTATGCTTTAATAGGGTGGTGATCAAATCATTTAGCTCAGTTTTTATCTGATGTTTTTTTCCTAGAGAAGAAATCACCCCATTTTTCGCATTTATCTCAATGGTTCTTCCCATCCTTCTATCAATCAGCATCGAACTTTCCTTAGATGCGGGGTAATGCTTCACTTTTTCTAACAACTCAAGCATAAAACCTTCTCTGATGTTGGCTCCTTCTGCCCTGGCTACTTCGATGGCTTCTTTCACAATTTTCTGAAACAACTCCCTGACATTTTCATCTTTGAATATCCAGCAAGATTCACCACTTAAGCACAAAATGGCTCCCAAGGCACTACTCTCAATCAACTTTTCCCAGTTCGTGGTTGTATAATCATCTACCTGCAAAATCTCGATTTTAGTTGGATCAAATAATTTTTTGAAATCAGCAGACAATTGATTTTGGGCCACCAATATCTTGGGTTTTCTTAATTGATGGTAATGGTTAGATGCCGTCAGCTGGGTAGGGCAATCTATCATGCATTCCAATATATTTTCTGAGCGGGTATACTTTAAAATAGGTTCCTTGAGGCGTATCCCATTTCTAATGACCGCCACCTTTGTATTTTGCTTGATCAAGCTGCTCAACGCTTTTTCTGCCCCAGCCAATTGATATTCTTTGAGGCAAATGAGCAGCCAATCAAGATCAATTGGTGCATCGCTATTGCTCAATGTTATTTTTTCTTGATAAACCTCCTCTTGATGAACTACTACTATTTCTGTTTTTTGTGATCTGTTGTAATAATATTTGTTGTGTGATGCATCCAACTTCAGTGATACCACCGATCCTATAGCTCCCACTCCAAATATTCCTATTTTTAAGTTTTGCATGTTTATTAACCTTTAAATGCCTTCTCAAATCTTTGATCTCTCTATCGATCAATATTAGCTAGTAGAAGAATATTGATTAACTTACGTTGAGCTTGGGCTTACACTCTGCGGTTCGTTGATCGATATTCAATATTCATTTTTATAATGGAAACTCTTTACTCAATGACATTGCTATGCCCATAGAGGAACCAAAGAATATTTTGCTTTGCCTATTAACCTTTAAATCCTTGAACACATTTAGCTCACTTACTTATTCATTCAATTCATTTATTATTATACTTTTTTTATTAACTTTGAAGTTAAGATTTAATAATATTTGACATCTAAAGAGTTTTAAGAGTACCAGCACCCACAATTATTGATCAAATCGATAGCTATACTAAGTAAAATACACTGAAAAATCACGCTGGAAGACCCAAAATAATAGCCTTTAATAGTTTTATAAAAATTAACCACTTAAGACGTTATGTTTCACTTACATGAAATTAAAGGCCCCTTTATATCTAAATATTTATGTTTCAAGTCTAGAGATGATATTCGCTTATCTGGCATCTCTTATTCACTCCAACATTAATTACTAATTCATCAACGCTTACTATAGAGTATTCCTTAGAACATCTCATTATAGATTTTCTGGTAGCACTCCTCTAGTATTTAATCAAAATATTACTTAATCCTTAAGCAATATCGGGAACAAAATAATCTATCCATTTATTCACGATTCCTGAGTTTTGCTTGCGATGATTCACATTCAAAATGCCAGAACCTACTACTACCACTACTTCTGTCGAAGAACAAGACAGTTCCTCGAAACAACAAAATAACAGCAAGGGTAAGGAGAAAATGCAACAAAGCTCTCCTTATAAATCTAAACAAGATGTGCTGGTAACCGATGACGAGCCCCACAACTCAAAACATCAAAACATTGACAAAGGCATTGTACCTCACAAATCAAGACAAAAGCCTTTGGAGCGTTTACAAAAACCTGGAATGCTGGACGTAATGGCCCTTGGCCAAAACCTGGGTTATGAGGCATTATGTGGGCTCTTGCGCAAATACAAAAAAGAAATTGGTGCCGAAATCGTTTCAGGCATCCTTACTACCTCGGGCAAAGCACTCAATTACCTCGCTGGTGCGGCGGCCCTAAGTAGTCAGGGAAAATGGGCCGATAGTATTAACCAGTACACCGAATATTACGAAAAAGCCAAAGAAAATGTGCAGCAGATGGGTAAACACTATGTTACCTTTCAAAACACTGTAGTTTTGGCTAAGCAAGGAGTAGATGTGGTCAATAGTCCTGGGTTAAAAATCGTACGGGAAGTTTTCAAATATGTGACTGGGCGAGTAGCCGCTTATGCTTTGTCTTTTAGAAACACCCCAGACGAAAGTATGGAAAAGGTCAGCAAAATATTTGATGGCATTAGCAGTATTCCCGAAAAAATTGCCAAGGCCAAACAAGTACTCGATAATAAGCTCCAGGCCATTGGTTTATCTATTGATAAAATCAAGGAAAAGATTGGCAAATCTCTCAAGACCACCAAAGAAATATTTAATAAGCTTGAGAAACTAGACATTGCCGGCATGCTTGCCGAAGGTTGGAAGTTGGTGGGTACTGGGCAAGACTTTTCGGAGTTTCTCATGACCAACAATTCCAAAGTAGGTACCTATGGTAGTTATGCCATTATTACGGCTTCGCTGGGATTCATCGCAGCAGCAGGTCTGCTTTATGCTGGGCAAACAGAACTAGCCTCTCAAGTATTTATGGGATCGGTAGGTATAGGTACTGTCGGGATGACTGCCAAAGTGGTAGACCATAAGTTGATGGGTAAAAAACCTGAACAAGTAAAAGACCAACAAGTAGAAAACTCCCAAAGTAAAGAAGAAGATTCAACTCCAGAACAATCACAAGAAGATGACAGTCGCTTGTTTTGGGTAAAACTCCACGAAGCCAATGTAACCACCTGGGATTCTGATAATACAAAAACGGTAGAACCCCAACAGAAATCTTATTTAGGCCAGTTGAACGATTACATCTGGGGAGTAGAAGAACAACCCAAACAAAAACCTAAAGAAGTACCCTACCGCACTGGTGGGGCAAAAGTTCAGTTTGGGATGGGATTCAATCTGTTTGGTAAGAAAGTATTCGATTCTAACAACCACACCATGAAGTTAGACTGGCTTGGGAATTTTGAATACAATAATAAGGGAATTGTACTGGTAAACAAACTTGATGAATTTGGTGATGCTTTCAAAACTGGAGCCGTTACCCTTACCGATATCAAGTTTACCAACAAGGGCTTAAAGTCTATGGGACTGAAGATAGAGGACGTAAAAGTGGCAGGTGAAACACTGGATGTAGGCGAGGTATCTGGTTCCTGGTCTCGTGACAAGGGCTTTGAGTTTAAGGCCGAAGAAGTAAAAGCCCACATATTAGGTAAGCAGTTTGATGGTACGGTTAACTTTGGTCTGGATAACCGTGGGAAATTCAAAGCAGGAAAGATCACGGTAGGCTCTAGCGACGAGTTTACCCTTGTAGAAGATGCCCTTAGTATTAAAAACTTCTTTATAGATGGGGCTATCAACGAAAAGAAGCAAGTAAGCATTGGTGCCCAAACCGATATGGATATTGGAAAAAACAGTAAATATTTCAATGCTCGGGTAGGAAAAGCTTACGTACGATACGACCAAACCAAGAAAAATCGCTGGGTAGCGGGAGTGAGTACCTTCAATGCCCAAATTATGAAAGGGCGCATCAATATTGTATTCCAGGATGCCAAATTAGAAAACAAAGAATTATCTATTACCCGAGCCACCTTAAGCTACACCAAAGGAGGTACCGATAATGGAGATAAAGAAGCACTGGAAGGTAAAAACCTATTTGGTGATCTAGAGAATATATTCAGCATTATAAAAACCCTTCAAGTGAGTGCCAGTGTAGGCGGTGTGTCTTTGAGTAAGGAAAAAGGATTTAAGTTTACCGAAGAACCAAGCTGGGAACTGAACCAATTGCTGATGGAATATGCAGGCTTTACCCTTGGTCTGTCCATTACCAAAGAAGGAGTTTCCGGAAAGTTATCGGGAGACTTCAAAAAGCACTTCACTATATTTAAGGTAGTAGTAGAGGCCCCTATACCTGCAGTACCAGGCGTAAACTTGATTGGAAAAGCGGCTCTCGATGCCCACATAGGCGCCAATGCCGCGCTGGAAGTGGAGATGGACAAAAAGGATAAGCGTAACCAAAACGATAAAGGCGATAAATACCTCAAAGTTACGGGACAAGCAGGCTTTGACGCAGGAGTTGGCCTTACTGCTGGTTTGGGTGCTTCTATCGGTCTGGCCAATGTAGCTTCTATTTCGGGAATGCTCATGGGTAGATTTGGAGTAGAAATGGATGGTCAACTCAAAGGTGGGGCTACGCTGGTACTGAACCGTAGTGCACCTGGTGGTAAAGTGATTCGCCAGGGAGAACGCGACGAGGATAAGTTCCGTATGCGAGCTTCTGCTGATGTAACCCCTACTTTTGAGATCAGTGGAGGTTTGTTCTTTAATTTACTAGGGCAAGAATTTTCATTGGCCCAGTATAGTCTTGCTCGCTGGGAGCTTGGGGGTGCTCATTTTGCTTTTGATCTGGCTCCTGATGAAAAAGGCAATTACAAGCTTACACCTGATAAAAACAACACAAAACTTAACGGAGAACCATTCTTAAAGCAAGGGCCTAAGGGATTCTCGGATGCGGCCAAGGGAATCAAAGGCTATGAAAACTATGTACAGCTTCGAGAAACTTTTGAAGAAGCCGAACAAGCCCTCGGTAACAAAGACGAAAATTATGAAGAAGTTTTACAGAAATTGGTAGAACAGGGCAAAGGTACCGAAAAACAAATGCTGGATACTTTGGCTATGATGGTGGCCAAAAAGAAAGCCTTGATCAAGTCAGGGAAGAAAAAAGAGCTGAGAGAAGCCCAAAAGCTGACCCATGATATCAAAAGGCTTAAAAGGGATACCAAAAAGGTATTGATGATTAATTATAGTCCTCGCCATGCCGTGGAGTATTTGCATTATTATCGCACCAAAAAGGCCATCAAAGCTGGCTTTAATAAAATGCTCGGAAAACAATTTGCCATTTGGGACTGGCGCTTACTCAATCGTTATGCCAAGCTATCGCTGGAGTCTGAGGGTACCGAAAGGGTAGAAAACCCAGGCATATTTGCTGGTAACAAAAAGAAACAAGCCTTTAACGAATACAGCAAGAAACTTCGCAAAAAACAGCAAGAGATTTTCTCGGAGCACTTTGATGTAGATCACCGTCTTGACCAACACGTTCAAAAACAGGAAAATCAAGAACAACTGGCGCTCAATGAAATTGAGACTGAATTGGCCAAAGAGGTACAAACCCACGTGAAAGATATTCAGGAAAGTATCGACGATAAAGGTCCAAGGGATAAGCGTACCCCTGATGATCCTAAGCGTAAGCGATAAGGCTCAACTATCGAATATTGATTAACGAATATTGAATTCTGAAGGATATAAACTTTGTCCAACCATCATTCTTTATTCGTTAATCCTTATTCTTTTATTCAATAGCTAAAAATTATTCTACTTCTTCTACCCAAACAACCTTGTCCTGAATATCGCCTCGGGAGCCATCTTTGGGAGCCTCTTTGGGGTAACCCAGATAAAAGAAACCCAGTAGCTTATCATCTTCTTCCAGACCAAAGAAATCTTTGGCTTCTTCGCGATAGGTAATGCCTCCACTCCCCCAATACCCGCCTATACCATAAGCTGAGGCAGTCAGGTAAATATTTTGCACTGCGCAAGCTACTGCTTCTACGTCTTCTATCTCAGGAATTTTGGTTCCTTCTACCCTACACATACCTATGGCGATCACGTGCGACGCCATTAAAGGCTTATTGGCTAGCTTGTTAAACTTCTTTTGATCAAACTGATCTTCGGGGGTAATCTTTTTGTAGAGTTCAGATTGAAACTTGGCCAATTGCTTAAGTCCATCCCCTGTAAATACTACAAAACGCCAGGGTTCATTTTTCCCGTGGTTAGGAGCCCAGTTCGCATTTTCGAGAATTTGTTCAATAATTTCTCGTTCTATCACTCTATCCGAAAACTGTTTTGGAAATACCGAACGACGATGACGGATCAAACGATTGATTTCGGCAACATCATAAGGAGTTTCTATATTGGTGTTGGTTTGCATATATTTTTATTTATTATTTAGACCGATTATAAATAAGAACCAAACTTACGAAAAAAAGTTCGAGGAATCTGAGGGTTCTTATAGTATTATTTAAGAAACATTTTGATTATTATTTGGTTTAGCAACCATTGCGAAGGTTAAAAATTTTCTAATTTAGAATTTATAACTAACTTGATTTTATTGTTATTTCGCAAATCTAGAGAAGTTGTTTGACAAGCATTCAAACAATTTCTTAATTGCATCCTACAAATTAAAGAGTGGCCTGTATAACATTATAACAAAAGCGTATCGCAATATACATTAAGCTTTTGTAAATCAGGCAGTTGATTTATGGCAAAGTCGAAAAAATTTGGAGCGTTTAGCGGTGTATTTACTCCTTCTGTACTTACGATTTTAGGGGTAATTATGTACCTGCGTTTGGGTTGGGTAGTAGGTCAGGCAGGTTTATTCTGGACCATTATTATAATTCTGATTGCCCACGTCATCTCCGTATCTACCGGATTAAGTGTATCCTCAATATCTACCGATAAAAAAGTACAAGCTGGAGGCCTGTACTACATTCTTTCCCGAAGTTTAGGATTACCCATTGGAGGAGCCATTGGTATTACCCTATTTGTGGGTACAGCCCTAAGTATTGCCTTGTATGTCATTGGTTTTTCCGAAAGTTTTCTGGACTTCATAGGCATGGCATCGGGCTATCAGATCAATGAACAAGCCTTGCTCGAGCTTCAAAAAAGCATTACCCCTAAGATGCTCAAAACCCTGGAACTCGCCAGTGTAAGCGATATCATTACCCCATTGAAGAACAGTATCGAATTGCAGTCAGTTTTTAGTAATCAGGATGCTTATGTCGCAGCTCTGAAAACCGCCTTGAAAAGTCAGGTAGCTGAGCAACAATTTGGGACCATTCAGGGGGTTATTTTAGCCAATTCGCATGCAGTTACGGTAAATGATCTTCGATTGGCTGGAACCGCCACGGTGATTTTTGTAACCACCATTGCTTTTATCAGTACTTCGTTTGCGCTCAAAACTCAGTTTTTCATTATGGCAGCCATTGTGCTTTCCTTAGTTGCCATTTTTATGGGAAACAGAGATTTCGCCCCTAAAAATCCTTCGCTCATTGCCCGGCCCGATGGTAGTGACGCCTCTTTTGGGATGATCTTCGGAATATTTTTCCCTGCAGTAACTGGGTTCACCGCGGGAGTTGCTATGTCGGGAGACCTAAAAGACCCCAAAAAGAATATTCCTTCTGGAACCATGTTGGCGATTGGGGTTGGGTTGATTGTGTACATCGTTCTGGCCATATTCCTTACCTTTTCAATTGATCCAGCCACGCTTAGAAACAACAGTAATATACTTAAAGAAATTGCTTTTATATCTCCTGGATTCGTACTGGCAGGTATTTGGGGCGCTACATTGTCTTCAGCATTGGGAGGAATTCTGGGCGCACCACGTATCCTACAAGCGATGTCGGTAGACAAGATCACTCCTAAGGTATTTGGCAAAGGAGTTGGTCAAAATAATGAACCTCGTAACGCACTTATTCTTACCTTTTTGATTGCTGAAGCGGGTGTTTTGATTGGAGAGTTAAATGCTATTGCTCAGGTGGTATCTATGTTCTATCTGGCAGCTTATGGTTTTATTAACCTTTCGGCCTTTTTGGAAAGCTGGGCCAGTCCCGATTTCCGACCTACCTTTAAGATTCCCAAGTTTGTAAGTCTTACAGGTTTTGGGTTTACCATGTTTGTAATGATTGCGCTGGACCTTACCTCTATGGTCGTTGCTTTTGTAATCATTGGTGCCATTTTCGTGTATTTGGTACGCAAACAAATCTCACTGGGCTTTGGAGATGTATGGGAAGGGGTTTGGGCTTCGGTAGTACGTCGGGGATTGTATAACATTGTAAAAAAAGAAACCAAGCAGCGTAACTGGCGCCCTAACATCGTGATGTTTAGTGGCGGGGAAGAAGCTCGGCCTCATTTGGTGCAGTTTGGAAAAACTCTGGTGGGTCGTTTGGGCTTTTTGTCTGACTTCCATCTCGTAGAAAGTCGCTCGGCAGATGTTGTGTTCTCTAAGCCACAACAGTTTGACACTAGTAGTCTCAATGGCACCTCGTCTGACTCTACGATGGGATTTTTTACCCGTAAGCAAGACTGTGTAGACTTGTACGATGGGATGGAAAACATTGCCCGTACTTATGGTTTTTCTGGCCTTGATCCTAATACAGTGCTCATGGGTTGGGGAAGCGATGCCGAAGAACCTGTCAAATTTATTTCCTTTGTTTATAACCTCATTAAGCTGGATTACAACATCCTGCTGATGGATTATAACCAGCAAGAAGGTTTTGGTAAGTTTGAATCTATAGATATTTGGTGGCGAGGCAAAGGTTTTAATGTAAATCTAACCCTTACCCTACTTAAGTTTATCCAGGCGTCTGACGATTGGCGTAAGGCTAAAATTCGTTGCCTGATTGTGAGCGAAGGTAATTTGAATCAAAACCGGGTGTACAAAAACACCACGCTCATGCTGGACGAGATGCGAATTGATGCTGAGGTAAAAGTCATTAGTAATGAGGTACACCAGCGTCCTTATCAGGAAATTATCAATAATGAGTCAGCCAATACTGATTTGGTGATTTTGGGCTTGCCCGAAATCAACTCTCGTATGGACTTTGAGTTTTATGAAAACACCAACCAACTCATTGCCCAGATCAACAAGACGGTAATTTTGGTCAAATCTTCGTCTTATTTCCAGACTTCTGCCAAAGACCTCGGAGTCACCATCGAAGAAGTAGAAGAAGCATTGCCTGAGGCCAGTGTAGACGAATATCGCATTCCAGAACTTGTTTTACCCGAAAAACCAGAGCTTTCAGAAGTGGTTACTCAACTACAAGATGAACTCCGAACGGTTCTACTGGACTATAGTCAGCAATACCTCAATCCCAACTATGGTATCGACAAAAAGCTCACGATGGCACTTCGGGAAACTGTTAAACAATCTTTTGCCAAGATTAAGGAAGAAGCCGTTAGCCAAAAATCAAGAGAAAATATTCAGACAATTCTGGATACCCATTTGGGCTTTTTGAAACAAAGTAGTCAATTGATAGAGGATTTCATTGAAAATCAATTGCAGGAAAAGCACCATAACCTGGTAGATGGTACCGAATGGCTCTATAAAAGCATAGGGAATGTAATTGCGGATAACCCCAAAACCATTGCTGTAAAATATGAGCAGGCTTACTTTGAGCAAGACGAGAAGCATCAAAAGCTGATAAAAAACCTCAATAGACAAAACAGGCTCAAGCAAAAGGTGAGCAAAAAGCCGCTTACCTATACATTTAAGCACCATCGGGTACTCGATTTTTATGTACAAACCATGGGGCAAAAAACTTTTTCGGAGCTATACAAAGATTTTGATCGTTCCAATGTAAACTACAACGCTAGTTTACAGGAGTTGCTCCGCAAAACCAGCAATAGTTTTGATATTATAGAAAAGTATGCTGCTACCCAACCAGCAAAATCAAAGCAATTGCAAAATGGGGCTGACCAATCTCATCAAAATGGGGCATCTACTTCTGATTTTAGCCCTGAAGCCTTTCAGGAATTGGTAGACAGTGAATACGAAAAAATCAAAGACTTTATTCTTGAGATTACCAATAATCAGCGGGAAAAGGTATACAAATACAACCACATTCTCTTGTTGGAAACGCAACGGGAAATCCAGGAAATCAGCCAAAACTTTGATGGGCTTGAAACCAATCAGGTACTACGCAAAAACCGCAAGGAATTTAAAAAAGCCAAAAAGCTTAAAACCAGCATTGACGAACTGCCTGACTTGTGGAAACATAATCAAGCGTTGGTAACCAAAACTACCCTGATTGACGCCAAGCTATTGTCGTTCCGCAAGAAGCTGCATCGCATGTTGAAAAAGTTTGAGCTGGATTTGAGTCGTTTAGTAGAGAAAAATGTCTCTAAACCACTGAACATTCTTGAGCGTTTTCTGGATAACTTTGATATCAACGATGAGGCCCAATACAAAGCCTGGGCGGTACGCACCCAATACGCAGTAGATTTAGATGGATACTTTAAGCAATCGGTAGACAAGTTTTTGGATAAACTCAAGCACTTGATGAGCGAATATTCTGAAACTATAGACATGATTTCAGAAGAATCGCTTAGTAGTCTTGAGACTGAAGAACTCGAAGAGCTAGAATCTACTTCAGTATCTCTGAATCGTTTGCTAGACTATTTGGTACAACAAAACCTCATAGAGCCTCTACTCGATTACACCCAAGACTTGCCTCGTAAGCTCCAGCGAGCTAGTAATATGACCAACGAGGTAAAACGGATTTTGTCTTTCCATATAGGTCAATTACAAAACGCCAACGAGCTTAAACAGAAAGAAATAAAGCTTCAAATCAAGGAGCTATTGGCAGAGGAAAAACAGCAAATTGACAAAGAACGCAAAGAAATAGAAGTTATCAATCAGCAAACCAGCAATAGTATTGACAACGTTTGGCAAGACATTGTAGGCAAGCTGAGTCCATATGTGATTAGCCGCTCAGCCTCTAATGCCAACCAGTACATTCGCACCAAAGAAAACAAAACTCGCCTCTCGAGAGTAGGTGGGCTTAGTCAGCGGGTACAATCTGGTTTTCGTAATGGGGTTACACGTTTTTGGTATCGTCGCAGTGAGGGTATATTATTGGCCAAACAATTACAGAAAGCCTCTAAGGATGAAGATTCGCTGGTAGAATCTATTCTAAATCTGGTGGAAACCATTTCTCCCAAACACACCGTCACTGAGCATTTGCCAGTATATTATAATCAGTTATTTACTCACAAAAACACCTTCGGTGAAGACTTCTGGATTGGGCGTAAAACTCAACTAGATCAGGCCAAAAAAGCAGTAAAACGCTTCAAAGAAGGTTTTGGAGGAGCATTGATGGTTACTGGGGATTATAACTCAGGACGCACGTTTTTATCACAACACATTGCTGAGCAAAACTTCCCTAAACGATTTGTGCATTACATTACTCCTCCCGAACAGGGCTCTATTGATGTAATGGATTTTAAACGCGCTTTTGAAAATGGGGTAGGTTTTGAGGGTGAATATCCTGAGATTTTTGCTGAACTCAATTTCAATACTGTACTGGTTTTCAACGACTTGGAACTATGGTGGGAACGTAGCCCACAAGGATGGAAAGTACTGGAGGAGCTACTGGACTTGATTGATACTTACAGTGAGCAATGCTTTTTTATTCTCAATATCAATCGTCATACCTTACGCTTTATCAATATGGTCAGAAAGATTGAAAATTATTTTCTGGCGACTATTCATTGTGAACCGTTCAGTGCTGAAGCGTTGAAAGATATTATCTTGTTCCGTCACCGTTCCAGTCCTATTACTTTTAAATGGAAGGGTAGCACAGAAAAGGATATGTCTAACTGGAAATATGCTCGTTTGATGAGTAAATATTTTGACTATTCGCAAGGAAATGTAGGCATTGCGCTCCAGGCCTGGATTGCTCACATTGATGAAATTAACGATGGCATATTGACCATTCGTGAGCCAATTAAACCTAATACCGATATTTTGCGAAGACTTCCTGAGGAATGGATGATTTGGATTGTGCAGTTTATTTTGCATAAGCATCTCACGCTCGATCGCTTGATTCGCATTACCCGAGAAGATGAAAGAATTGTATACAACAAAGTGAGAATCCTGAAAAGGGCGGGTATTATTAAAGAAACGAGTAAAAACTTACTGAAGATCAACCAATATCTTGAGTTTCATTTAATCAACGAGTTGACAAATTTGGGAGTAATCTAAGCATGGAAAACATCAATTTTAACATATCGTATACCTCGGTTATTTGGTTCATTGCATTGGGTGTAGGCATTTTTTTGTTGTTCCGCTTCCTCAAGAGGTTGGTATATTACTGGATTCCCAAACGACAAAATCGTCAATTAAAGTTTGAAAGGTTACTACCAGTTATTGAAGGAATTGTCTGGTTTACCTGGGTCATCTGGGGCATACAAGGAGTGTTTAACAATAAACTTTTGTATACACTCATTATCTTGTTGATTATTCTTATCATTATTGTGGCATTGTCACGATTTGCCATTCGTGATTTCATTGCGGGAGTGGTACTCAAGCTGGAAGGAGCCTTCAATATTGGCGAACGCATCAAGGTAAGAGATGTAGAAGGTAGGGTAAAAGAATTGGGCTATTTTGGGATAAAACTCGAAAACTTTCAGGGTGAAATCATCACCATGCCTTATAGTTCAGTATCAGGCGTTAAGCGAGTGCTTTCTAAATCAAGCGATAAAATAAAGAATCACACCTTTACCTTACAATTGCCCAAAAAACATTCGGTAACCGATACTATAGAACAAGCCAAAAGCACGATTCTTAATACTCCGTGGGCCTCCATTACTCAAAAACCTCATATCAAATTGGTCAATGAAAACAGTGATGTCTACACTTTTGAGGTCATTGTGTATAGTTTGCATCAGCGATACTTCCAGAAACTACAAACCCATCTGCAGAATTGGGGGCAAAAGCTTTAAAGAGTGAAAAATTAAAAGTGTAAAGTGAAAAATTAGCGTAGAGCGAAAATTAGTCTATAGTTTTTGGTTTTTAGTCAGGAGTTGATAGTTCGTAGCTTTTTTAGTCCATAGTTTTGCTACGCATCGCGGAACCATTTAACAATAGAACAATAAGCGAAGCGAAACAATGAAGTAGTAAGCGTAGCCTCTCACCTATCGATCAACACTTTCCTTATCCAAGTATTGTCTTTCATCTGAATGTGAAAGATGTAAGTACCATTTTGCCAGGTTTGAAATACTTGATTCAGTTTTTGCTGAACAACTTCTTGAGTACCTCTTAAAATGATCACCTCTTTTCCTGGCAAATTCATCACTTTTAGATTGATTTCTGCATCAAGGCCAGTAATGTTCAGGCGAATCGCCCCCTGGGTTGGATTAGGGTAAATCACAAGATTTGGTTGTTGGTTCACTCCTTTGACAAAACGTATATTGGTATAAGAAAAACTCCCATCAAAGTCGAGCTGCTTAAGGCGATAATAAGCGTCTTTAGTATAGTCAAATATCAATCTATAATTTTTAATTTCCGTGCTATTACCTGCTCCTACCACAAAAGCCACTTTTTGAAAATGCAGGGCATCCTTACTCATTTCTATTTCAAAGCCCGCATTATTTGTTTCAGTAGCAGTTATCCAAGTCAAGAAAACTTCTTGCTGATTGTTTCTTGTGGCTTCAAAGCTCAATAGTTCAATCGGCAAGCTTGAATTATTTGTACTGGCAATAATAAACTCGCTCAAACTCGTCATCGTAAGTCCAGAAAACACCACTTCTTTGCTGCTATTATTGGCACTTGTTGCACTTGCATACGGGCTTCCTCCCCAGGTATCATCGGTGCTGTTGCTGGCACGTTTATATAATTTTAGATTTGTGGGAGTAGTCACATCATCTGTAGAAACTCCCTCATGGTTCAATAATGTAAACGTAGCCTCACTAATGCTAAAAGTTTGGGTAGTAGCAGGGTCATCAAAATGGTGAATAATCCAATAACTGGAAGTAGTCGTATTAATACCTGTGATATTATGCGTTGGTATCTCCCTAAGTTGATAAACCCAAAACTCATCTTTGTTATCTGAGCTATTGTCTGGTGTGCTTACAGAAGCAAATTTCAACTTCAATGCAGGGTTACTAAATAAAACATCACCTGTAGTTGAAACTACTTGTCCTTCAGATACACCACCTGCCACTGCTACGTCTGAGGTTGTTCTTGTAAGATTGTTTACTAAAGTACCGTTATTGCCTGAAACTTTATCAATAGCTTCTCCCGTCTCTTCATTAAATTGGTAATAAGCAATGAGGTTGTCTTCTGCACCAGAAAGTGTAAGGTGCATATTCCCCCGAATTTCCTCTATAGTACGTACATCGTCCCAAACCCGAACCTCATCCATACTACCAGTAAAGGTTGCTGGCGAACCGGGAAACCTACCAATCACTGTATTTACATTCTGAAATACATTGGTATGTGTGCCTGTGCCATCTGCAATGCCATCTACATATAATTGAATATTTCCTGACGCGTCTTTAGTAAATACTAAGTGATGCCATTCTCCATCATTTACTATGGTAGCAGAAGTGGCTAAATATCCAATACCGCCTCGCCAACAGGCAAAATGCCCAGCATTTAAACGAAGCCCAAATCTTTCGATACTTCCTGGGTATTCATATTGAGTAAAAAGTCCACCATTAACATTAGAAGTTGTCTTTATCCATAACTCGATGGTATATGCTTGAGTAGCATCAGTGGTAGAAAGTAGTGGCACCGATAAATCAACTGAGGCATCTCCTCCAAAGGTCATCATATTACCTTTGACTCCATCTGGGGCCTCATTTACTTTGTAACCTTCTACCACAAAGTTGTAAGGGGCTTCATCACTATCATTATTTTCTATACTAATGTTGGCAGTTTTGGTACCATTGGCGCCTGTAGGGCTGAAGGTAATCATAAAGCTTATTTCGCTCCCTCCTTCAATGTTTATGGGCAAGCTTAAACCACTAATGGTAAAGTCTATATTGTCTGAAGCAATACCAGCAATGGTTAAATCTTTCCCCCCTGTATTTTCAATGGTATAACTAAATGTCTTGCTTGAGGAGGTTCCTACTACTCCAAAGCTGGTATTATTGATATTGCTGGTATTAGTCTCTCCATCCAATATATCGTTCTCATTGCCTTGTACATCGATTTCGGCTGGAAGAAGACTAAAAATATAGCCAGCCCCTGCACTACTTCCTTTAGCATCTTCCCCATCAGCTCCTATGATGATATAATCACCCGAAATGGCAACCGAAGCACCAAAATTATCATTTCCTTGTCTATCATTTGCCTGAATTTTAGCTCCTTGTACCCAGGTAGTTCCATCGCGTTTAAAAATGTAGACTGATCCTGCATTTGAACTTCCAGTGTCTTCAAACATGGCTCCTACCATCACATAATCTCCTGAGATGGCAACTGAAGTACCAAAAAGATCACCCAACTCTGCATCACTTGCCTGAATTTTGGCTTCTTGAGTCCAGGTAGTGTCATCACGTTTAAAAATATAGACCGATCCTGCGCTGAGTGCCCCAGTATCTTCTCTTGGCACTCCTACAACCACATAATCTCCTGCTATAGAAACTGATCTCCCAAAACCATCCTGAGCTTCCTTATCATTTGCCTGAATTTTTGCTTCCTGAGTCCAGGTAGTGCCATCACGCTTAAAAATATAAGCCGCTCCAGTGTTACTCCCTCCCGTATCTTCCTGAGTAGCTCCCACCGTCACATAATTACCAGCAATTGCTACTGAATATCCAAAGTAATCGTATGCTTCTTTATCATTTGCCTGAATTTTGGCTTCCTGTATCCAGGTAGTGCCATCACGTTTGAAGATATAAGCTGCTCCAGTACCACTTTTATTTGTATATTCATGAATGGCCCCCACTACTACATAGTCTCCATCAATGGCTACCGAAAAACCAAAGTAGTCATACGCTTGTTTATCGCTTGCTTGAATTTTGGCTTCCTGTATCCAGTTAGTCCCATCTCGTCTAAAGATATAAGCTGCTCCTGCTTTATTTCCACCTGTTTCTTCTTCATAAGCCCCCACAACAGCATAATCTCCCGAAATAGATACTGAGTAACCAAAATTATCATCCTCCTCGGCATCACTTGCTTGTAACTTCGTTTCTTGTATCCAGCTTGTTCCATTGTATTTATAGATGTAAGCCGCTCCTGCACTATTGCCACCAGTATCTTCTGCATAAGCCCCTACAATGGCATAATTACCAGAAATGGAAACAGAAGTACCAAAACGATCACTACTTTGTCCATCACTGGCGAGTATTTTGGAAACTTGAGCCCATTGTGCTTTTGTATGTGAAGTGCTTAAAATAACAATGCAACAAAGGGCGATCAGTTTTTGAACCGTTTTTAGTAATCTTGTATAACGCCTCAACCATAAGTTTGTATCTGGCTCTAAGGTTGAATCTATTTTCTTATGCTCAGGTTTTATTGGGTAATTGAATGATTGGTCCATCATTTTTTCTCGAAGACAAAATTTACATATACTTCAAGTAAAATTATGGAGAACCTGATATGAAATGAAATAGAATGATTTAGCTATGCTATCAGAATATTTATATCACTTTCCAGGAAGGAAGCTTTTTGAACTAAAAATGTAAATCTCAGTCAGGGCTTAGTAACGCGTAGTTTTTAGCTCACTGTTGATAGTTGTTGCATCACGAAACACAATGTCCTGAGCGAAGTCAAATGAACTAATAATGTAGCAATAGAACCTCAGCCGAAGGCGAAACAATAGAAAAAGAACTAACTCACCACCTCTTCAATCGCCTTCATAATCACGGAGTGCTCAATAGGTTTGGAAAAGTATTGATCAAAGCCTGCTTTGAGAAAGGATTCTTTATCACCACGCATGGCAAAACTCGTAACCGCAAATACGGTAGTGCTTGCTTGATGAGGAATGGCTCTTATTTTTTGGAGCAACTGTACCCCATCTAAAGCCTCATCTCCGA
Organism: marine bacterium AO1-C; assembly: GCA_001890965.1. GTDB lineage: Bacteria > Bacteroidota > Bacteroidia > Cytophagales > Microscillaceae > Microscilla. The sequence continues at coordinate 905,193 of MLAY01000001.1, forward strand.
GGTTGATATCCATTAAGATGACCGAAAATGTTTCTTTTTGTAAAATCTGGAGGGCTTCGTGACCATTTTTGGCCATTACTGCGGTATATTTCTTTTCAATAAACTTTTGTAAAACAAAGGCATTAATTGCATCATCTTCGATAATCAATACTTTTGGGGTAAGTGTGTTCGCCATCGGGTGAAAATAATATTAGATGTAATATGCTGGGGCTTGGGTAATCGCCAAAGTTGAAAAATGTCTAATAATATATTAAGAATATGCTTAAAAATTAGTTTTTTTTTACTGATTTTAAAAATGAAACAAGGTTCGTTTTCTACTCAGAGATTGTAAAAGTCAAAAAAGCGACTTGTTTGTGTCAGCATCTATAATTTTAGACAAGTTCATATTCTAAAGATAAAAAAGGGCATTGGGAAAATTTTTCTCCCCAAAACCCTTCTAATTTATTGCTCAAGTCTAAATAAACTCATCGGCACGAGCTACCACTTTGTCGAGACCCGTCAGGTCTTTTCCACCTGCAGTAGCAAAGAAAGGTTGCCCTCCTCCTCCACCTTTGATCTCTTTGGCCAAATCTTTTACGATTTTGCCCGCGTTCAAAGATTTATTTTGCACCAAACTGTCTGAAATCATGACCGCCACCTGAGGTTTTCCTTGAATATCGGCTGCCAATACAATGAAAGAATCTTGCTGATCTTTTCGCAAGTCGTAGGCCAGGCTTTTCAAAGCATCCGCCGAAGGTAAGCTCACCTTCTGAGCAATCAAGTTTACTCCATTGGTAGGCTTTACCTTGCTTAGCAAATCTTGTTTGATATTTTGAACTTGCTGATTTTCAAGTACTTCAATGCGCTTGTTTAAATCATTTTTTTCGTTCAAAATAGCTTCAACTGCTTTGGTTAAATCCTTAGGGTTTTTGAGCAATTCTTTCATTTGATTTACCAGCGTAACTTGCTCTTGTACAAACTCTTCAGCTTTGTTGGCCGTTACAGCTACAATTCTTCGTACTCCAGCCGAAACAGATGTCTCAGTAGTAATCTTGAAGAAACCAATTACACCTGTGTAAGGTACATGAGTTCCCCCACATAATTCACGTGAGTAATCAGCATCAAAAGTAATCACTCTTACATAATCACCGTATTTCTCGCCAAATAGACCAGTAGCACCCATTTTTTCAGTAGCATCTTTGAAAGCTACTTCTCTATCTTCTTGTAACTTGATATTCTCTCGAATCTTCTCGTTTACAATGCGCTCTACTTCAGCTACCTCTTCATCCGTCATTTTGGTATTGTGCGAAAAGTCAAAACGAAGAATTTCATCGTTTACCAATGAACCTCGCTGCTCTACGTGATTACCCAATACCTGACGCAACGCCGAATGTACCAAGTGGGTAGCACTGTGGTTGTTCTCGGTAAGTTTGCGTCGTTGTTCTCTTACTTGAGCAAATACTTCTACATCGGCCAAGTCCGTGATTTTCATAAAATCATTTTTGGGCGTATAGTGAATGATCAAGTCGTTTTCCTTTTTAGTATCAATTACCGGGATGGTAACAGTACCACTATCGGCTCTAAATTCAAGGGTTCCCTTGTCTCCTACTTGTCCTCCACTTTCGGCATAAAAAGGCGTAGTTTGTAAGACAATTTCATATTGCTTTTTCTTCTTTACTTCTATTTCGCGGTAACGCAAAACTTTGGTAAAGCTTTCTAAAGCATCATACCCGATAAACTCTACTTCGCCACTATTCAAAACTTCCCAGTCGCCAGTAGATTTTTGGGCATCTTGCTGAGAACCAGCTCTTTGTCTTGCCAATGCTTGATCAAAACCTGGTTTATCTATTCCTAAACCGTTTTCTTCTGCAATCAAATTGGTCAAATCAGGTGGAAAGCCATACCGATCTGATAAGGTAAATACTTCCTTACCATCAATTTCTTTTTGTTGCTTTTCTTTGGTTTCGGCTACTACTTTATCCAGTAACTTTAAGCCATTTTCCAGCGTACGCAAAAAGCTTTTTTCTTCCTGCTCAATCGTAGTAGCTACGTGCTCTTTTTGCTGCTCCAACTCAGGGAAAACATCCTTGAATTGTTCTGCCAAGCGCCCTACCAAACTATATAAGAATGGCTCTTTGAAATTTAAGTAAGAATAGCCATAACGTACCGCACGACGTAAAATACGACGAATAACATAACCCGCACCATTGTTTCCAGGTAACTGACCATCGGTAATAGCAAAAGAAATCGCACGAATGTGATCCGAAATAACTCTAAGAGCGATATCGGTGTCTTCGTTTTCACCATATTTCACCCCAGCCTCACCTGCAATGTGTTGAATCATAGGCTGGAACACATCGGTATCATAGTTTGACTTTTTGCCTTGCATAGCCATTGCCAAACGTTCAAAACCCATCCCAGTATCTACGTGCTTGTCGGGTAGGTTTTCTAAAGACTTATCAGCCATACGATTAAACTGGATAAATACCAGGTTCCAGATTTCCACTACTTGCGGATGATCTTTGTTTACCAGCTCTTTTCCAGGCTCCTTAGCCACTTCAGCTTCATCACGCAAATCAATGTGAATCTCTGAACAAGGCCCACAAGGCCCAGTCTCGCCCATTTCCCAGAAGTTATCTTCTTTGGGGGCATATATGATACGATCCTCGTCGATGTATTTTTTCCAAATATCAAAGGCTTCGTTGTCTGCATCTAAGCCATCCTGCTGATAGCCCTCAAACACAGTGACATACAAACGATCTTTGGGTAATTCGAATACTTCAGTTAATAGCTCCCAGGCCCAGGCAATGGCTTCTTGTTTAAAATAGTCACCAAACGACCAGTTACCCAACATCTCAAACATGGTATGATGGTAAGTATCACGGCCTACTTCCTCTAAGTCGTTGTGCTTACCCGATACCCGCAAACATTTCTGAGTATCGGCCACTCGACGATCCTGAGGGGCTTTGGTGCCTAAAAAGAAATCCTTAAACTGGTTCATGCCAGCATTTGTAAACATCAAAGTGGGGTCGTTTTTCACTACTAGTGGGGCTGAGTCCACGATTTGATGTTGTTTTTCTCTGAAAAAATCCAGAAACTTCTGTCTTATGCTTTTGGAGTCCATCCGAAGTAAATAATTATGGATTACTAATACTTAATGAATGCTACTTGGCTCTTATTCAGCTTAGAACTATAAGATTTTGAGCCGTTTGTTACAATCATTAACTTTGTTATTTATATATTTGCATGGTTTGGCAAAATAATATTTGCCAAACTGGATTGTTTTTTGCAAGTTTTGATTCCGTTGCAAATTATTTGGTGCAAAGTTAAAAACAAATTTAATTTTAGAATATGTTTAAAAATTATAATCTGGACTAAAAAAGCGATTTTTACGCCCTGTTATCAGTAATTTTTACGTCAATAGCTTGCATCTCGCAGGTTGGCTCAACATCCACTGGATGTTGCCATACTTAAAAATCTACTTCATCAGAACAAAAAATTAGTTTGATTATTGATTTTCAAAGGTGAAACAGAGCTTATCATTCAATTCCATTGAATAAACGGTTCATCTTTTTACATCCGACGATAAAATTTGAATATATTCTTACATCTTTAAAAAAAGATAAAATAGTTTAGCCAAATTTGTAATTACTATTATACACCCAAAGCTTGTTAAGACCTAGAATAATTTATAATGGCTAGAGTAAAATATTACTACGATACCGAAACCTGCAAATATGAGCGGGTAAAGGTAAAAACCTCTGATATCATATTAAACCTTTTAGGCTTTTTGACTCTCTCTGTATTAATTGCCATTGGACTTACTTTCCTGCTTGGCAAATACTACAAAAGTGATAAAGAAAAGGTTCTTCTCAACGAAAACGAAAAACTCAAAGAGTTTTATTCTATACTAAGCAATCGCCTCGATCAGGTAGATGGTAATCTGGCTTCTCTACAAAAAAGAGACAATAATGTATACCGCTTGATCTTTGAGGCTAGTCCCATCCCAACTTCAGTAAGAGTTTCGGGTGTAAAAAATGACAAAGCGTACGAAAAAATTCTAAAATCTGGTTTGGCTAAAGATAAGAAAGAATTGATTACCAATACTTTCAAGAAAGTAAATCAGTTGAAGCGTAAAATGTACGTGCAGACTAAGTCTTATGACGAAATTATTAAAATGGTAAAGGATAAGTCAAAAATGTTGGCGCACCTTCCTGCCATTCAGCCCATCTCTAACAAACAACTTACCCGTCTGACTTCTGGTTTTGGAATGCGCATGCACCCTTTGTATAAAGTGGCTCACTTCCACCCTGGTATCGACTTTGCCGCGCCTTACAACACGCCTATTTATGCTACGGCCGATGGGGTAGTAAAAAGATCTGAGTATATGGGTGGTTATGGCAATACTGTAGATATCGACCACGGTTATAACTACGTAACCCGCTACGCCCACATGGCGAGTTTTAAAGTAAAGCCAGGTGACAAGGTAAAACGTGGCCAATGTATTGGTTATGTAGGTAGCACTGGATTTTCTACTGCTCCTCACGTGCATTATGAGGTATTGAAAAACGGCAAGCAAATCGACCCAGTATATTTCTTCTTTAATGACCTTACTCCTGAGGAATACGAGAAGATTTTGAAATTGGCTTCTATAAAAAATCAATCTTTGTCGTAAAGTTTATCTCTTGAATTAAAAAATTTAAGCATACTTTTAGTTTTTACGCAAAGTTTTTACAACTTCACGACGCGAAACTATCTTTTATTAATTTGAAGTAAGCGAGCTTTTTATCGCTTACTTTTTTTTATTCAACATTTTAAGACAGGCAACATGTCTAGTACTCAGATAAGAAATGTAAGCTTTTTTACTGCCATGGCTATTGTAGTGGCTAATATGGTGGGAGCTGGTGTTTTTACCAGTATTGGCTTTCAGGCCGCAGGATTTCAGTTTGCTACTCCCAAGGGTGTAACTTTCGCTCCTTATTTCCCTATTTTGATGCTGTGGCTAGTAGGTGGTATTGTGGCTTTGTGTGGGGCTTTGAGCTATGGTGAGTTGGCGGCTATGTTTCCTCGTTCGGGTGGTGAGTACAACTATTTGTCAAAAGTCTATCATCCTGCGTTTGGTTTCTTATCGGGTTGGGTTTCGGCCACAGTTGGGTTTTCGGCTCCGGTAGCATTGGCTTGTATGGCGTTGGGTAGGTATGTATCTAGTGTAGCCCCAGCAGTTAATGGCATGTTAGTAGCTATTGGGGTGTTAATCATTATTACCAGTATTCATGCCTACGATATCAAAGCTGGGAGCGTCTTCCAGCGGTATTCAACTGCCGTCAAAGTAATTTTGATTGTAGGTTTTATCATTGGAGGTTTTTTTATTACCCCTACTCCTGAAAATATTACCATTCTCCCTCAAGAAAACGACTGGACGTTGGTGTTTGGCTCTGCCTTCGCCATTAACCTGGCTTTCGTATCTTTTTCTTATTCTGGCTGGAATGCTTCGGCTTATTTATCTAATGAAATCGTAAATCCAAAACGTAACGTACCACGCTCTTTATTAATGGGTACTTTGGTAGTAACCATTGCTTATCTCTTATTAAATTATGTATTCTTGTACACGGTTCCAGTTTCTGAACTGGCCGCTAAACAAGCCGCTGATTTTAATACCCCGCTAGAAGTAGGCTATCTTTCTGCTGATAAAATATTTGGTACTGGCATAGGTAAAACTATGGCCTTAATGATTGCGTTGTTGCTGATTTCTTCTATCAGTGCTATGATATTTGCTGGCCCAAGGGTAACTCAAGTAATGGGTGAAGATTTACCATTATTAGGTAAATTGGCAGTAAGAAACAACAAAGGGATTCCAGTATTTGCTATTTTACTACAATCTACGATTTCGCTGATCTTGATCTTAACCGCGTCATTCAGTACTATTCTGTTTTACATTGCCTTTACATTGGATATTTTCACCTTCTCTACCGTATTGGGCATTTTTGTCATGCGTTCTCGTAGAGGTCGCATTCGTCTAAGAGTAAAAGAAATCAAATCAATTTTGGAAAAAGACAATGTATCGGAAACCCAAAAAGCAGTTTTGGAAGCTGAATTGGCTGAAAAAGAAGGCATCATCAATACTCCTTATAAGACTTGGGGCTACCCTATTACCCCATTTATTTTCTTAGTAGCTACTGGCTGGACAATGTATTTCTTGCTTACCCAAAGAACTCAAGGTTCATTAATTGCCTTGGCTACAGTATTGTTAGGATTGATTATTTACTTCATAGATAAAGCATCTTCTCAAAAAGGAGCAAAAGATGATCGTCCTGCAAGGATTTTTGAGTAAACACTTCAAAACAAAAAAACAAGCCCCAATTTGTAATAACAGATTGGGGCTTGTTTTTTCAATCGCGTGTATTTTTCAAGATAATGTATTGTACTCTCTAAACTTTCATTAGAAACAATCACAGAAAACGCCTTTATGTACTAGGCATAACTTTTTCATTCTCGAGTGGCACTTATGAAAGTTTGACGCCCATCACCAAAATATCATCGGTTTGCTCTTCATTGCCTTGCCAATCTTCTAGAGTAGTTTCAAGCACTTGGTTTTGCTCGCTCATTGGTTTAGCCGCATTTTCTTGTAACAATTGCATAAACCTACGAGTAGAAAATCTTTTGGCATTTTCACCTCCTCCAAATTGATCGATGTAACCATCAGAAAAGAGGTAAAAAGTAGTGGGTTGGGAAATATCTATCTCATGGGTAGTAAACTCACGAACCTGGTCTCTCCTGGCGTGTCCATTAATGCTCCTGATATCTCCTCTTATTTTTTTTACTTCACCACCCTGCGCCAGCACAATAGAGTTTTTGGCACCAGCAAATTGCATTTTTTGCGTTTCTTTGTCTATTACCACAATCGTTACATCCATGCCATCTCTTACCTTTGTCGTGTTGGTCTTCAGCAAATTTTTGAATAAGGTATCCAGGGCTTGTAATATTTCATCTGGTGCGGTAATACCCTTGGTAGCTACCACATTAATAAGTGCCTGAGTGGCAAGCATCGTCAAAAACCCTCCTGGTACCCCATGACCAGTACAATCAGCTACTACCAGCACTTGTTTTTCGTTGTTAAACCCTTCCAGAATGCGCCCCACATTAAAACCATCTCCTTTACTATAAATGGGGCTGGGTTCTACCTTTTTATACCAATAAAAGTCTCCACTGACAATATCTCGTGGTTTATAAAAAGTAAAACTTTCGGGAAAGGCTTCTCGAATAAAATCTGGATTTGGCAAAGTGGCTTGCTGGATACGCTGGGCGTAATGAATACTACTCACCATTTCGTCACGTTGTTTTTCCACCAACGTAAGGGCGTCCTGAAGAGAGTTATTAATGCTTAGTATTTCTTCGTTATTGGCCGTAATTTCTTGGTTCGAGAGTTCCAATTGCTCATTTGCGGCATTGAGGCGTTGATTATTTTTTTGTTTGTTCCAAAAGAAGTATAGAAGCCCCAAAAACAAGACAGCCAATAGCCCCAAGCCTATATATGTGGAGCGTTGGTTGGCTTTACGTCGTTCCTGATCGGCCTTAAACAACTGGCGTTCTTGAGCTTGTGCTACTCTGAGTGAATCTTCTTTTTTATTGAACACATACTGAGCTTCCAGGTTGGCAGTTTTTCGGGTGTTTTCTTTATTAAAAAGGCTATCGGCAAGCGTTTTAAAAACTTGATAGCTTTGGTAAGCTTTTTTAAAGTTTCCTAAAGCGTCATATACTTTGGCCTGTAGTTCGGCAGCGTCTCTTACAATATCTGCTCGTTGTAGCACACGAGCAGTGTCACTACTGCTTTTAAGGTATTGCAATGCTTCTGGGTATTTTTTTTGCAAATAAGCGACCTTTCCTAAGGTCATTTCATTGTTGGCCACATTGGGTTTTTCGCCCAGGTTTTGGTACAATTGATTAGACTTTAGCAAGCTTTCCTGAGCTTGCACATACTTTTGTTGGTCTATGGCCAGCTCTCCCAAAATTTGATAACCAAATGCCAATGAACCTTTATCTCCTGTTTCTTGAGCTACCCCTTGCCCTTTTTGCAAATTAGTAAGTGCCTGCTGATGATCGCCTAGCATACGATAAGCACTACCAATGTTGTAATAACTCGTAGCTAATCCTCCCTTTCTGCTAAGCTCAATATCTATGGCCAACGATTTCTGGTAATACTCAAGAGCTTTGTGGTAATTTTTTTGGTAGAAATTAATCAATCCAAGGTTATTATAACCTCTCGCCATCCCTCGTTTATAGTTTCTTTTCTCAACATTTTTCAGAAACTTTAGCATATAAGCAGTAGCTTTAGGGTAGTCACCCATTCTTTGGTATAATAGCCCCATATTATTATAATTGGAGGCTACCCCTTCTTCATTTCCTAGTTTCTCTTCTATACTCACTGCTTTTTGATAAAAGCTCAATGCCTGTGGATAGTTTCCTTTGATTTGTTGCATGATACCCAGGCCCTTGTATGCTTTCCCGAGGCCAGGTTCATAATTTACTTGTTTGGCTGTTTGGTAGGCTTTGTTAAAGAAACCTTCCGATGAGGAATAATTTCCTATGGTAAGTGCTTCCCAAGCCAGGTTGTAATAAGTATTGGATAACCCTGATGTATAGTTTATTTTTTTGGCTAGAGCAATTGCCAGATTGCTGTAATAGGTAACCTTTGCGGAGTCGGCACCATCGTATGCATTAATAATCTCGTTGTAGGTATCTACTTTTTGTTCGTTTGTAAGTTGCTTGGTTTCAATTGCCTGCTTGAGTGAATCTAGTTTCTTCGTATTTTGGGCGAAAAGAGTAGAATTCAATATTACCAGAAACAATATTAAGCAGACATACTTAAAATTTGAACAAAGCATTTAATACGAATGAGTGGCTATGAATAAAGTGTGATTTTTAATAAAGCAATTTTTATTCAATTTATCGCATTTTTCTACCCAAATTCCTCACATATTCGCATTCTTCAAACATTTTATCACCTTTGTCCCTCCTGTTTCTAAGGATTAAGCCAATTGATACTCTTCTCTCAGTAGTCCATAGTATTCTACATCAATGTATTTTCCTTCAAAGGTCTTTATCTCTTCTTGAAACAAGGCTTCTTGCTTAAAATTTACTTTCTCCAAAGTCCTTTTTGCCGCAACATTTGTCAGGGGCACTCTCATAAATATTTTACTTACACCAATTTGTTCAAAACAAAAAGCCACAATTTTTTGCAGCATACGGGTGCCTAGCCCTTGCTGGGTAGCCTCCTCATCTATAAAAAAAGCCAGATTACAACTTGACTTATCTTCTGCTATCTGTTGAATAGATATATTGCCAACAGGTAATGCCGAGTTGTCTTGATACAATAAATAGTTGAAGTAATCATCGTCTTGGTTGAACCGAGCCACTGCTTCGGCATATGCCCAGCAATAGTCTGATAAGACTTTGCTCAACAAAAACTCAAAACTATCTTCTAACCTCTCGCTATTTTCGTATATCAGGGTTATATATTTTTCATCGTCTGCTTCAGTAATCAATCGAAGTGACAAATCGTTGTCTATTGCTAAAACTTCCATTCTATACAGCTAATCCTTTTTCCCAAACTTTTTTGAGTAATTCATAGTAGGCCAAATCTTTTGTTTCTCCCGTCAGTGTTAGAAGCTCTTGTCTCAATATTCCTAAATTGACAAACCCGCACTTTTCAGCAATTCTTTGGCTTGCCAGGTTAGAAGGCTCCGCTTTAATAATTACCTTATGCATCCCCTTGTGATTAAAACAATAAACCAGCATTTGCTGAACGCTTTGGGTTATATATCCTTTTCGTGAATATTCAGGTATTACGAAATATCCCAGGCTACATTTCCGATTATCCTCAAAGAAATGAATATACACCGCCCCAATAAATTGATCATTGGGCTGATACTGAAGCAACCACCATTGATAGTATCCTTTTTTCTGATGTTCTAATATTTCGTCTATAGCAACTTTATCCCCCAGAGAATCTAACTGCTTTAGGTTGGGTTCAAAACTCTCTGCTAAAAGCGCTCTATATGTTTGCATCAATCCTACGTAAGCGTTTGCATTGTTTTTATTAAATGATTGTAATCTCAAATTTTCATTGATAGAAATCTGATTCATTGGCATACTTGTTATCAGTCGACGCATAAAAAAAACTCCGTTTTCAAAGAAGTCAAAAACGGAGTCTTTCAATTAAATCAAAGGCTTAACCTTTTTTTCTTCTAGGTCTTTCATATCTTTCTATGGTGCCACCTTTAATACTTTGTAGATCTTTGTTGTTGAGTTCTACTTTGTTTGCAACTTTCTTTTGTGGTAATACTTTTTTGATCTTTTTCATAAATGAAATCAGATTAAAATGAAAAAATAAATACAGTAGGAGTAATGTCGTTCAAGTGATTGATTCGCTGAAGTTGACCTTACTTTCCTATCTACTTTCGTGGTATTAATATCACACCCTCAGTAGACAGTACAAAGGAATATAAAAAAGGAAAGAAGGGCTTGGGCATATCCAGCAAAGACTAGGACATATCGGTCAAATTCATCACAAGTTGGTTAAAATAAGGGATTTGCAATTGTTCACACCCTTACCCCCATTACCAAAATGTCGTCTCGCTGGCTAGAGTCTTGCATGTGCTTTTCCAAGGCTGTTTCTAGCTTTTGTTTTTGCACATCCATAGGCAAATGATGGTTTGTATATAATAAATCTCTGAACTGATCGGAACCAAATCGCTTTCTAAGCTTGTCGTTTTGGTCCATAAAACCATCAGAATAGAGATAAAAAATAGCGTCTGGGTCTACTAAAATCGAACTGGTGGCAATTTTTTGTATCGGTAAGTTCAAAAACCTGGTTCCCTTAAAAGTTTGTAAGCAAGAGCCTTGAGGAGTTGTATATAGTAAGGATTGCCCTACTCCAGCAAAGCTAACTTTAAATTGTTCGCCTGAATGTTTTTGTAGACTCACAACTGAAGTTTCCATCCCTATTTGACTATTGGCTTCATGTTGGGGCAATGCATGCGCAAGATCTTTGTACAAGTTTTCCAGAATTTGCCCAGGATCGGTTATATTATAAACCTGCACTATACGACTAAATAACATGAGACCAATCATACTCATAAAAGCACCTGGTACCCCATGCCCAGTGCAATCTGCGACAACTACTATTGTTGTGTCTTGTGTTTTTCCTACCCAATAAAAATCGCCAGAAACCACGTCTCGGGGCCGATACAAAATAAAGTAATCATAAAGATGTTCTTTCAGCAGTTCATCAAAAGGAAGTACTGCATCCTGAATCATTTTGGCGGCCTGAATGCTCTTACTCATTTTTTCGTTTACCTGAGTAATGATCAAGCTTTTTTCCTCTATGGCTTGGTTTTGCGCCAACACCTCTTCACGCTGTTGGTATAAGGCCTCGTTGGCTTCCTGAAGAGCTGTATTGGAACTATTTAATCGTGCATTCATGGCATTGAGCAATTGGTTGCTTTGTTGCTTGCTCCGATAAAACAAGCCTAAAATGCTAAACAGTATCACCAATACTACCAGACCAATGTAGGTTAAAATTTGCGTGAATTTTCGCTTTTCAATGTGTTTATTAAATTGGGCAATTTCTTTTTCCTGGGCTAATTTTAAGGAATCTTCTCTCCGGCTAAAAGTGTATTCTGCCTCCAAAAAAGCAAGTTTGCGAGTATTTTGTTTGCTGAATAAACTGTCATTTATTTGCTTATAAAGCACATAATGTGACAATGCTTTTTGATGATTGCCCAATGCTTTATAAACATCGGCCAATACCTTTGCTGTGGATTGTACATTATCAGGCGACTTGATCTCTCGCGCCCCTTTTAAGGCTGGGGTTAGATATTCTAAAGCTTTTTGAGGTTGTCCAAGTTTATAATAAGCTTTTCCCAAAACTAATAATATGTTGGTCTCTTTTCCCTTTACGCCCAATCGATGATAAATCTCATGAGCTTGTCGCAGGTAGTCGATGGCCCTGTCCTTTTGTTTTAAGTATACATAACACCTACCCAACCTCATGTAAATACTGGCAATCCTCTCCTGACTTTTAAGTTTTTGAGCTAGTTTGAGGGCCAATTGAAAGATCTTCAAGGCTTTATCAACCTGTTCCTGTAAATAATATATATCGCCAACAGCTTTGTAACAATTAATAATCAAGCGCTCTTTTTTGGATTCTAATACAATTTTCAAAGCTTTATTACTGAAAACCAGTGCTTTGGAGTAATCTTGTTGCACTGAATAAACCCGTGATAAGTTCCGATAACTCATCGCAATCATGCTGCTATATTCTAATTTTTCGCCTATGCTTAATGTCTTTTGAAAAAACTCCTGAGCCTTTGGATACTCGCCCAATGCTTCATATACTCCTCCAATATTACTAGATATGGCCCCTACTCCTTTTTCAAAATTGGCTTTTTGCCACTTTTGCATCCCCGCTTTAAAACATCTGAGCGCATCAAAATATCTTGCCTTATGGTTATAGGCTTCTCCCAGGTAGTTATAAATCTTTCCTTGCATTTTCGTTGAAACAAAGGCATCACTTTTTTCAAGCGCTTTTTCCAGATTCTCAATCGCCAAACCATACTTATTCCAGAAATAATAACTTACGCCCAGTAAAAAATAAGCTTTGGCTTCTATAGCAACCAGTTGTTTTTTTTGCACATAATCTACCAATGCACTGACTGTATTTACAGCCTCTTCCCGTTTTCCCTTTATTCTTAAGCCAGTACTCAAAATAGCATAGCCTTTATACAAGCCTGCTGAGTATTGTATGCTTTTGGCTAATTGAATAGAATGATTTGCATATTTTTCAAATAAGGCGATGTCCTTACGCAGGTATTTACTTGCCAATGCGTTGTAAGTATCTACTCGTTGGCTATCGGTCAGATTGGTTCGAAGTGTTTGTTGTAAGGAGTCAATGGTGTGTGTTTTTTGGGCCATAGCTGAGCTTGCTATCAATATACAAGCCATCCCGGTGAGCACCCAGTATTTCATATATTTATTATTTGAATCGGCAGAAAAATACTGGTCTAAAGATGCGTTGAATATAATTCCCTCTTCGAATATAGCGCATGTTTGGGAGTACTCAAAACGAAAGCGGTAATTAACAATCTTTAGTCTATTTTGGGTACTTCGGGCAAAAAGCTTACTTTCGCATGTTGAAATATATGGCAAAATTCAATCAATTGTGCCTTTTACAATCTTCATTAATTTTTACTTTCTCTCAACATGAAAAACAAACGTTTGATCCGTTACATGATCGCACTAAAACTCTTAAAGTATGCAATCATTGCTTTACTCATTCCAGTGATGAGTAGCTGTGGCGGGGACAGCCAAGGCAAGGATAATACAAATACTACCACCACTAATCAAGACTCTTCTAAAACTAAAGCAGATTCAGGGCAAACCGCCAATAATAATACTGAAGAATCAAAGAATTTGCTTAATACAATCGAGACCCGTGAAGATCGCCAATACAACGATATGGCCCGCTTTTTAGCCGGTATGCCCGCTGAAGAGGGAAGTACTCTGGCTAAATACCACGAAACCAATGGGTGGAAACAGTACGCCCAAACTGCCGATAATACCTGGCGAAGCATTCTAAAGCAAAAGGTGCCTACCATGGCCAAGTGGAGAGACGAAAATCTAAAAGCACAAAACGATGCGAATGGTACTTTGTTTTATCCATTCAGTGGCCCCGATTTCTTGCATGCCAGTACATTTTTTCCAGAAGCCAAGCGCGTAGTGATGGTTGGTTTAGAGCCTATTGGCAACTACCCTGATATGGACAAAATTGCGAAAAGATCACTCAATGGGTATTTCAATGGTTTACGCCATAGCTTGTTTACGATTCTTAAATTAAGCTTTTTCCGTACTATTGCGATGGCTCAAGACTTTACTGGAAAAGTAACGGCTGATATTGATGGTACTTTACCTGTGATTATGTTGTTTATGGCGCGTACCGGACACCGAGTATTGTACTACGAAAAGGTAGCTGTAAATGAGGAAGGTGAGTTGGTTCCTGCAGATCAGGCAAAAGGTGATAGAGTGTATTATGGTACGAAACTGACTTATCGTCGAGAAGATAAGCCCAACGAAAAAAAGACTTTGTTTTATTTTGCGGCCAATCTACAAAACTCTCCCTATAGTAGTCGCAGTGGTTTAGTACGAAAAGGACTTGAAGATCGTAAAGATTTCCGCAAATTCTTAAAGAGTCTGGAGATTACCACTACTTATATCAAATCTGCTTCTTACTTGATGTATCGTGACTCATTTAGCATTGTTCGTAATATCATCTTAAACCAATCTAAAAGCTTTTTACAAGATGATTCTGGAATGCCTATCAAATTTGTAGATCGTAATAAATGGAATCTTACCTTTTTTGGCTCATATTATGCGCCTATACCATTGTTCCGTGCTCGAGTACAACGCGATTTGCGACAAGTTTATAAGGAAGGTACCAACGTAAAACCTCTTCCTTTTGGTATTGGTTATCAATACCGTAAAGGAACTTCTAACTTAATGTTGGCTGAAAAAAAATAACATCCGTTTTAGCTGATTTCTTAGGAGTCATCAAACCTACCGGCAAATATTTTTATTAAATATAGTGGCTAAGTTGCTTTATAACTCATAAAACAACTTAGCCACTTTACTTTTTTTATTTACCACAATGTTAAAGTATCGTTTTTTTTATTATTTCCTAATCACCCTTATCACTGTTGCATCAGGCTGTACTTCTTCTCAATCAGGCAGCAATGAAACAACCAATAAACGGTCAACTATCGATTCTACGCCAAAAGTAGATTCAACAAAGGCCAAAACAGAAGCAAAGCCTAAAAGTCTTGCTCCTACTAACCGTAAGTTCAATGACTTAGCACGACTACTGGCTGGTATGCCCGCCGAAAAAGGCAGTGTAATGGCCGAATATCATAACTCTGAAGATTGGCAAGCTTACCAAAAAGTAGCAGAAAAGATTTGGCAAAAAATCCTGAATGAAAAACGTCCTGCGATGCTTGAGTGGCAAAAAAAGCATTTGCAAGCCCCTAATACACAACCTGGCTTGTTATTTTACCCATTTAGTGGTCCCGACTTTTTACACGCCAGCACTTTTTACCCCAGTGCTACCGAAATTGTTATGATGGGCTTAGAACCAATTGGAAACTTGCCTGACATGGGTAAAATCACGCAACAATCGCCAAAAAATTATTACAAAGGTCTGGAGAGAGCACTTTATGCGGTGCTTAAGTACAGCTTCTTTATTACCAAGGATATGGATGTAGATTTTCGGGGACGAATCGACCAACGAATCGATGGTACTCTGCCTGCTTTAATGATTTTCATGGCACGTACAGGGCATCGTATTCTCAATTATGAAAAAGTAGCCATTACTCCTGAAGGTAAGCTAGAAACAATAGCACTCGATAAAGTCACTGATAAAAAAGTGTACTATGGCACCAAGCTTACTTTTCATAAAAAAGGCGAAACTAAAGCCAAAACTTTGTATTTTTTCAGTGTAAACTTATCCAATTCTCCATATTTGGGAATGGGTGGGCTACAACAACGTACTGACTTGGTAAAGTATATGGAAAGCCTTAAACCTCGCAATACTTACCTGAAGTCTGCATCTTACCTGATGTATGGTGCTGGGTTTAGCAAAATTAGAGATATTGTTCTTAAGCAATCCAAGTTTGTATTGCAAGATGATTCAGGAATGGCTTTTAAAAACTTTACCAAAGATGATGACTGGAAGATCACTCTTTTTGGTCGTTATGCAGGGCCTATTAATCTTTTCCGTCATCACTACCAATACGACATGCGTGATGCCTACAAAAAGGGATATCCGGTAAAAGAACTACCTTTTGGCATTGGCTATCAGTTTTTGAAAGGAAACTCTAATTTGATGTTAGCTGAGAAGAAATAGTATTTCTATCAGTACTATGAGGATGGTCACGATACTATCCTCATAGTTTAAAAATCTACCAAAATACTCCTCAATAAATAATCTACACTAATTTTAGGGCCGAATCCATCGAGTTACGCACTTCCAAAACTTCTAAGGATTTACACAAAATGTCTCATAGTAAGATTCTGAGTCCTATTCTGTAAGTCTCAAATCGTTCTTTAAGTCTTCTGCCTGTATTTTCCACCCTACATTTGCCTCTATACTTCCTCAAACCTCCAATGTGAAACACGGTAGTGCCCCTATAAGGGATATACCACTTTACTTATTGAGCACAAAGGATGTACATTTACTTATGTACATGGCAGCGGTGGTAGTTTTAATTAGATAATTTGACTCCTGAGAGGTGATCATTTTTCACCTCTTTATTACTCTTATAAGCTCAATGGCAAGTAGTTTTTTTGAATGTTTCCAAACCATATAAATCATGAAAAAGAAATTCTCAACCTTAAAACAACTGACCAAAACAGCATAACAAAATGTAAAAGGGAGTGGTCAATGTGAAGGCTACAATGTCCCTGTTGTGGTAACTTGTATAGAATATTATGCATTGCCTCCACAATACCAATGTGTAAAGGTAAGTGTAGATTGTTTCCCACTATAAACTGTTTTGTCGCCTTTCTCATCCTTGTCTATCTGATGCATACTAATGTCTACACAAAAGCCCAGTTTAAGACAAGGTAAACCACACGTATATAAAATACTGACTATCAATCATTTGAAAGGTATATACTTCACCAAATACTCTCAGAAACTGTAATAACCTTGCACCAAGTCTCAACACTTGATTCTGAGTCCTGTTACAGAAGACTTAAATCCTGATCTAGGACTTTTACCAGTATTTCTTATGCTAATTTTGTCCTCACAATTCTGGATGAATGGTATTCCGTTCACAGGAACAGACTAATTATCAAATATTAAATATTTTATTATGAAGAGATTTAAAAACATAGGTACAGTTTTGAGTAAGGAGCAACAAAGGCAAGTTTTCGGTGGAGTAGATGTATTTAGAAGACCTTGTATAGAAGAAGAAACAGGTGGAAAATGCTGCTATGAGCAATATATTCATACAGACCCTGATACAGGTGAAGATTATACTCACTGGAGAAAAACAAAAGAGTGTGTTGGTGGCCAAAATTAACCTCTATAAAATATAAAGGTATCCAGAACATCTGAGAGTCATCCCAAAAATTTGGGGTGACTTTTTTATTGCAAAATCTGACTTATAACCCTAGTCTTTTCCTCTCCTTCCTTTTCTGATACCTCTCTGGAGCTTATACTATTCTAGCTATTTAGTAAACATACTTCATATAAACCCCTGTTTTACAAATAGTTAAACAGTATACATTTACCCAATTACTCCATAATTCTCGATTATCTCTCAGAGACATTTTCGAACACAGCTCCAAAGCTTTCAAAATTAGTCTCAGAGCATGTTTTTGAGACTTTTGCCAACCTGTGCCCCTCTACTTTTGCGCTCACGCTTGCTGTTAAATGACTTATAAGCATTTACAGAAATAGCCTAATCATTACACAAATAATGAAAAGACACAGCCTTTGGGTGTCTTTAAATGACCAGAGATGTTTTAACTATTAAATCTTTTATCATGAAAAAATTTAGAAATCTAGGAACAGTTTTAAGTAAGGATCAACAAAGCAAAATCATTGGAGGATTAGACGATTTTAGACCTCCATGTGAAGAACATGGCGAAGATGGACAATGCTGCTATTATGTACTTGTGCATGGAAACGAAGATCGGGATTTTGATAAATGGGTAAAGAAAAAAGTTTGTTATGGCGGCTTTAATTAATCTTTACAAAAGTGATATTACCTACAAGGCGGCAATGTTATCGCCTTGTAGATTTCCCCTTCTCTATGCCATCTCACAAACCACTAATTATCAAATAACCACTCATATAAAAAAATAATATTTTTTGTCTTTGTCAAGTTCGGTCAGGATTGTAACTTACTTTCCATATAGATCAAATTTTCTTATCTACGAAACTAAGTGAAATGACAACGAAAAAATACTTATTTGAGACCAAAGAGTTTGGGGTTTCTGAAGAGGGCTTCCACTTATTAAGAAGCCGCTATAATTATGCTACAATTAGTTTTGAGCAAACAAATTTAGTCTGGATTGGTGTAGGGCAAGAACTAAAAAACTGGCTCATTATATTACTCATTGGCCTGGGCCTGTTTGGCTTTTCTATTTATTCCTCTCTTACCATTTTTCAAGCCTTTACCGACGATTCCATTGACACCATTTACATAGAAGAAATACTCATTCCAGTGATTCCTTTCTTTATGGGAGCTTATTGTATTTTTATGGGCTTGCGCAAGGGCCAAATTATGCGCGTGCAAACCCAAGAGGGTAAGCTAAAACAACTATCATTGAATGAGTTATCTAAGAACAAACAAATGGAGGAATTTCAAACATTGCTTCTTGAAAAACTACAAGGTAAAATTGATTTTTAATAAACATGCCTACTAAATATTTCCTACTATTTGGTACACCTGCCACTGATATAAAACGGGTGAAATCGGATTTGGAAGAAAAACTCAATATTCGCTTCGATGAAAGGGATAGTGCTTATTCAGGAATTTATTATATGCACAGATCAGCAAATACTGATATGGTACGTGTTGAAACAAACTACCAGGAATGGGATCAAGATTGGATAATGCCCGATTTTAAACATTACCAAATTTTAATATCTTTTTCCACCAATTCCAATAATCAGAAAGATATAGATTTGTTTATATCAAGTGTTTTGAGTAGCTCCGATAAACTCAAATTGTTAAAGAATGAGAAAAGCTAATAATGCCTCTATTTCCCAAGCTTATGCAATATAAATCGCAGCAATTTGACCTATTTGCCCAACTTTATGCTCGATATGTCCAAGTGATTTAGCCTATATTCGCCTTTCTTTGTAACACAAGTATTGAAAAAACCAGAACTATGATAAAAGAAATAGACACAACCCTGAGTGTCTTTAAATGTTCAGGATATCCTAATTCAATTTTAATCCAATAAGTTATGAAGAAGAAATTCTCAACCTTAAAACAACTAACCAAAACAGAACAAGGTAACATTAAAGGCGGTGGCTGGTGCGGCGACTATGATGGTCCAATTGTGGTTACCTGCGCAGAATATTACGCTTTGCCTCCACAATACCAGATGTGTGTAGATAGTCCTGATTGTCCTCCACGATAGTCAAGCTTCACCACACACTCTAAAGGTGATCCAAAAACAGACATAACCCTGAGTGTCTCTAAATATTCAGGGTTCCCTAACACAGTATTAATTCAATGAAATCCAGGTCTATTTACCAAAGTCGTACAAAGCAATGTGAAAGACGGCGGTAATTCCTGTTAATTCTATCTTGTCTATCTGTACAGAACAGAATGATTTAAGATTTACAAGTCTCACCGGAAGATTTGAGACTCCTTTTAATCTTTTTTGTTTTTAATTTACTGCGTCCTTGAATTCAATACCAGGGGATAATATAATTCTGAGTGTTTTTTAAATGTTCAGGAAATCCTAATTCAATTTTAATCCAATAAGTTATGAAAAAGAAATTCTCAACCTTACAACAACTAACCAAAACAGAACAAAGTAACATTAGAGGCGGTGGCTGGTGCGGCGACTACGATGGCCCCGTAGAAGTTACTTGTGAAGAATTCCACGCATTGCCTCCACAATATCAAATGTGTGTAGATGTTGCTGCTGATTGCTTTGAGCTTTAATCAGTTATAATACACCCAAAGATTAGACATAGCCCTGAGTGTCTCTAAATGTTCAGGGAATCCTAACTCAGTATTAATCCTATAAGTTATGAAGAAGAAATTCTCAGCCTTAAAACAACTAACCAAAACAGAACAAAGCCATGTAAAAGGTGGTGGGGTATGCAGTGGTTACAATGGCCCTCAAGTAGTCAATTGTGAAGAGTTCCACGCTTTGCCTCCCCAATACCGCATATGTGTTATTGTACATCCCAGATGCTTAGATTAAGGTCAAGCACTGCACACAAATGACACAGTCCTTAGTATAACAATCACTGTATTCCAGAAATTGTAATAAACCAGAAACATTGGAAAACCAGAACTATGATGCAAAAAACAGACACAGCCCTGAGTGTCTTTAAATGTTCAGGAAAATCCTAAACAATGTTAATTAAATAAGTTATGAAGAAGAAATTCTCAACCCTAAAACAACTAACCAAAACAGAACAAAGAAACATTAAAGGTGGTGGCCAATGCGATGGCTACACTGGCCCTATTGTAGTTACTTGTGAGCAGTACCACAACTTACCTCCACAATACCAAGGCTGTGTATTGGTGAGCGTAGACTGCTTCCCTCGATAGGCTCATTTTGTTCAAAAGGCGACCAATTGGTCGCCTTTTTCTATTGCTTATATTTTCACCCTCTCCCTACAATACCCAAACGCATTTTCTAATGTCTTATCTCACAATTGGGTAGTTGTGTCCTCAATTGATTTATCTCTTCTTCAGGAATAGGGTTGTTAATAATTTCCAGGCTTTTCAATTGTGTAAGGTTTGCCATTGTTTCGGGCAAATGGGCTATTTTATTATCATTGAGGTCAAGGCTTATCAGTTGCCTTAGATTCCCAATGCTATCTGAGATATTACCCAAATCGTTATGCTCCATATTGAGGGTGCGGAGGTTTTTAAGTGCTCCAATCACCTCTGGAAAAACTTCAAAACAATTAAAACTAAGATTTAAGTGTTTTAAGTACTCAATTTGGCCCAACTCTTCTGGCAAATCACTCAACATATTGTCCTGGAGCATCAAATGATCAAGAAACTTCAGCTCTCCTACTTGCGGAGGCAAAGCCTGTATTTGTCGGGCCTCCAGGTTAAACTTGGCATAACCTTCCAGCAAAAATGGAAAATATTGTAGGCACAATAGTGGAAATAGGGTGCACTCGATTTCGAAGTGTTGTCGAATCAAGGTTTTATCCCAGCCACTTATCATCTCGAAGGCAAGCTCCGGAGTATCAGAAAAAATCAATTGCTTGATATGGTCAATATCTTTTTCTGTGAGATTTTCCATAGGTTAAAAATAAAACTTTTTGGAAATAAATTGCTAAGAGTATATGTAAAATTGTTCAGAAACCGATCTTAAAAGGAAAAACGGGGTAGATTTTCAGCAAGCTTCATCTATAGAAACAAGAATACTGAAATTATTTAGGCTGAATTTTAAGATATGCCCGATCATCAAAAGAGATGTTCCCCTCATACAATCCCTTAGTACTCTGAAACTCTTTGTAGCATAAAGGGTCTTTCTCAAGGATTTTTTGCAAGTAATTTTCGCTTTTTTCGAGCGATGAATAGAGCTTTGGGTAACCATCAGTGGCTAATACAATAGGTTTGGTATTTTGGCCCAGCGAAATCACCGCAGTATTGACATCGATAATAGGAAAACCATCTACCACACTATACCTAAAAGGATGATTGCTGGTAGAGTTTTGATAACTAATCTGGGTTTTGAGCAATGGAATGATATAATCACGGCTCAGGTCATAAGTTTGCAATGAAGGAATTGTAAAATCATCGCTTTGTAGCAATAACTCTAAATATAAGGCTCGCACACTCGCAATTACCTGATCGGCTCTTTTTTGCCTGATATGTGATTTTTTACCCACGAGACACTGGCAGTCGCCAATGAGCCAAACTTCCTGCTGATAATCTGAATAAATCGCTACGGAAGCAGTTGGACGCTCAATAGGGTTTTTCTCGAGATGCTCATAGGTATTTTCTTTGTGGTAATACTTGGCAAATGAATAGGTCAAAAAATCGCAAGCCTGTTCAAAGGTTGCATCTTCGGGCAAACGATGAATTGCACTTTTTAATAAATCTGCGGCAAATCGCCCCGTAGACTTTTCACGATAAGTTACTTCTGTTTTGCTAGAAGCCCCATCAATTACTGCTGCAAAGTGATTTGTCACCACTACCTGGTCTTCGCATAATTGCAAATCACCCGTTTTTCCTATCAACTTATTCTCTATTATATCAAAAGCCATGAAGTATCTCTAATGTCAAAATCCCTGCAATTTAAGCATCCACAGTATAAAATAAAACGACTACTCTTGTTCATCTACCTTAGTGGCGTATGTTTACCCCGAGATTTGAATACTTTTTTGAATAAAATTAGACAAAAATAATCTTTTCAGGATTTACCCAACAATAGTCAAGGTTCTTATAGTCGTATATATACCCTTAAAAATAACATTTGGCAAACTTCCGAGTATTAGTTAAGTCTATGTTAAGCAAGATGCTGAGTTGATTTTTACAAGCTTTTTAATAATTTTACTCGAGTGATTTTAGGACGCATATAGCTGTACGCTTTTAAATATAATTCAAATGAAATTAACTAACTACCTATTAACTCTAATCTTTTGCCTCATAAGTCATTATATACTGGCCCAAAAAATACAGTGGTCATCTAAAGTATTGGAGGTATCTTCACAACGGGTAGATACCAATAAGATTCATCGCTTTCCTGAACCCCATATGTACCGTGCCGAACAAATTCTGGGGATTCCCAATAAACTACCCGCTTTTGGCTCGAGCAAATGTGCCTGGTCGCCTGCCCTTAGGCAAAACCCCAAAGGCGAATGGATCAAAGTAGCTTTTAGCAATCCTATGAAAACCAAACAAATCGCTATTGCCGAAAATTTCAATCCAGGAGCGATTAGCCAAATTTACGCCTACGATTCTAAAGGCACACAATACCTGGTATATGAAAACAAACAACTAAAAAAACTAGTAGTAAAAGGGCGTATGTTCCGTTTTATGTTCCCTAAGATCACACCTTACAAAATCAAAAGCCTAAAGATATTTTTAAACACCCAAAAAATTTCTGGATACAATCAAATAGATGCTGTCGGAATTAGTGATTCTGATGTTCCTGTTAAAGCAAAAATAAATGTGAGTAAACAGCTAGACCTAAAATCCAAGGCTCAAAATCTGGGCGAAAATGTAAACTCCCCTTACGATGAACTCTCCCCCATCGTTACTCCCGATGGTTCAGGCATGTACTTCACCCGGGCCAGACATCCCAGAAATATTGGAAAACTGGACAAACAAGATGTGTGGTATGCCGAAACCCGCCCTGATCGCAACTTTCGCCTGGCCAAAAACCTTGGGCCTCCGATTAATAATAAATACCATAACTCTTCTTTTTCAATAAGCCCCGATGGCAATACGATGTTGCTCAATAATATATATCTACCCACTGGAAAACTAGATCGAGGTTTATCTATCACTCGTAGAGGAAAAGATGGTAAATGGCAGCTGCCCGAAAAAGTTGAAATTGAAGGATATAAAAATCTCTATACCCACCAGGAGTTTTGTCTTTCCTCTAACGGAAAGGTACTATTAATGACCATTCAGCAGAAAGATACTCAGGGTAGCAAAGACATTTATGTTTCGTTTCTTAAGGGTGATGGCAAAACCTGGACAAAGCCCAAAAACCTGGGCAAAACCGTAAATACCGCGGAAAACGAAAGCTCTCCGTTTTTGGCAGTGGATGGTACTACCCTTTACTACTCAACAAGTGGAATAAGTGGTTATGGTTACAACGATATATTTGTTACCCGTCGCCTGGACAATAGCTGGACCAAATGGAGCACCCCAAAAAACCTGGGACCTGCCATCAATTCTCCCCAATGGGAAGCCTACTTTAGTATTCCAGCCAAAGCCGATTTTGCTTATTTTGTGAGTTACAAAAACAGCATCAAAGAAAGCGCCGATATATTCAGGGTAAGTCTTTCTGATTCCAGCAAACCCAAACCTGTGGCTTTGATCAAAGGCCGGGTTTTTAATGCAAAGACCAAGCAGCCTATGCAGGCCAATATTGGATACGAAGTGCTGGAAACTGGAAAAAATGTGGGTAAAGGAAACTCAAACCCTCAAAATGGAAACTATCAAATTGTACTTCCCTTGGAAAAAGAATATGCTTTGTTGGCCGAGGCGAAGGGGTTTCTTTCGGTAGATACTACCATAAACCTCAAACTCGAGAAAGCTTACACCGAAATTGTAGTAGATTTATATTTAACTCCTATCGAGAAAGGGGGC
Organism: marine bacterium AO1-C; assembly: GCA_001890965.1. Classification (GTDB taxonomy): domain Bacteria; phylum Bacteroidota; class Bacteroidia; order Cytophagales; family Microscillaceae; genus Microscilla. The sequence continues at coordinate 929,264 of MLAY01000001.1, forward strand.
AAAATACGTCTAAACAATATTTTCTTTGCCCGAAGCAGTGCCCGTCTATTGCCTCAATCATATTCTGAACTTGACCGTTTGGCTAAGTCTATGAAGGAAAATCCATCAATGAAAATACGTTTGGAAGGACATACCGAAATATTTGGTAACAAAAAAATGTTGATGACACTATCAGAAGAAAGGGTAAAATCGGTGCAAAAATATTTAGCCCAAAAAGGGATTAATGCTCGGAGAGTGAAATTGAGAGGTTATGGGCCAAAACGGCCTATAAGTACCGATAAAGATCCTAAGTTACGCGCCAAAAACCGACGGGTAGAGGTAGTAATATTAAGTAAATAATGCCTGAATGATTCCGAACGAACCTAATGCTGGGTTCGTTCACTATTTTTTTGCTCAATCAAGTTGAGTGCTTATCCTAACTAATCGTATGCCTTACCCTTTTCCTAATTCCTGTACATAATCATCAATCTTGACTTCTGGGTCCAATTTCATTTTTTGCTTAATCCGTGTTTTCTTCACTCGGGCACCACGATATTCCAGGTTCATAAAATCAGCAATTTCTTTAATGCTGAGGCCTACGTTGATGTATGCGCACATTTTAATCTCACTATTGGTAAGTTCGGGGTGGCGTTCTGTCAAAATTTTGAAAAAATGGGGATTGATTAGCTCAAATTGTTCTTTAAAAGCATCCCAGTGATTGTCTTGATATATGCTTTGGTCAATAATTTTGATAATGGCCTTGCCATTAGGCCGATCGTCAGGCTTGAGATCCAACAAAAAAGCCTCTAGCTTACTCTTCACAGTATCTAAAATCTGATTTTTTTCATATACCTGAAGCGTTTTTGAACCCAGTTCTCGCTTTTTTTGCTCTTCGATGGCTAGTTTTTGCTCCTTGATTGTACGATAAGCATCATACAACTGCAACGCAGAAGCTACTCTGGCATACAGTTCTATATCATTTACTGGTTTTTGAATATAATCTACTGCTCCTGCATCTAAGGCCAACCGCAAATCCTCCGCGGCATCATTAATTCCTGTAATGATAATAATCGGAATCTCTTTGATAACCTCATCTTGTTTTACCGCCTTAATCAATTCAATACCATTCATTTGAGGCATGTCCCAGTCGGTAATAATCAGGTCTGGTTGGGTTTTTTGTGCAATATTAAGCGCCAGTTTACCATTAGGAGCGGTCAAAAACTCATAACTTATGTCAGATTCAAGCTGGTTTTCTAAATACTGAATCACAACCATCAGATTGTGCTTATCATCATCTACTACCAATAAGCGATAGTTTTTCATAGTATAGAAGTTGGTGAGAGTTTAAACATACAAATCGTTCGTAATAATTAATAGCAAATACCTATATTATTGGTACCTACTATTTTATAATCTGCATCCCACCCTTTTGTACTCATCTACAAACCAGTTTTATGATCAGTTTCTACCTGTAAAACAATACTCCTTTAAATATTGGCTAGGGGTTAGTTGAGTAAATTTTTTGAATTGCCGATTGAAGTTCGACAAATTATTGAACCCACAGGCAAAGCATACCTCTGACACATTATATTGTTCGGTAAGTAGCATTTGACAAGCATTTCCAATGCGAATTTCATTCAAAAACCCTGAGAAGGTCTTGCGAGTACGTAATTTAAAATAGCGACAAAAGGCCTCTGCGGTCATATGGGCTACTTCGGCAATTTCACCAAGCTTAATTTCTCGGGTATAATTTTTCATTACATAATCTATCACATCATTCAGTCGTTGATTATCGGTATCTTTTTGAGGACTTGAAAAAGCTGCGCTAGACAAGAATTCCCGATTTTGGGCATTCACTCTAGTAATTGACTCGAAAATATTTAATAATTGAACCACTCGCTGTAGTCCTTGGGTCTCCTCGATACTTTCCAGTTGTTCGGTAAGATAATTGGGTGTCTGATGGCGAATGCGAATACCTCGTGAGGCCTGATGCCATAACTCTTTGACAGGCTGCATCTCTGGCAAATCCAAAAACCCTTTTCCTAAGGATTCTTTCTTTAAAAATACAGAAATAGCGTGAGCCTCTTCCTGACTATTGGGATCATAATACTCCTGATCGTTGCGTAAAACGTGAGGTAAATTAGACCCCATCACTAATACATCCAGTGGTTGGAAACGATGAATTCCATCTCCGGCAAACAGTGTTCCCTTGCTTTTGAGAATGAGCGTAATTTGCAATTCAGGGTGATAATGCAGCGTATCGTAAAAATAAGGCATCTTATCAATTTGCACCCTAAACGACTCAATCTCGGTTTTGGGCATTCGAAAATACAAAGCTTTCATAGTATAGTGTATTTAAATTGGGTAAATGAACGGGTTAGTTTCTATGAATTGGTATTAAAATAACACAATTCAGAATTAAGTTGCTATATTAAGGTTAATATCGTACTAGTATTCATCAAAAAAATGTAAGCAAGCTGCTCAAAACGCCCCTAATTTTGTCGCATTCAATAGTTGATAGGTCACAACCCGCAGTTAGCTGTTGTTACATTGACGCAAAAGTGTTCTTACTAACCCTAAACATTGCCGTGAACTATCAACTGTGGATTATTAACCAATAGGAGTTATCTTAACAAATCAAGAAAACTTCACAAACTAAGAGAAAACATGAAAGTAGCCTGGAATGGAGTATATCCTGCAGTGACCACCAATTTTCACGAAGATGAATCTTTAGATTTGGTCACTTTAAAACAAAACATCAACCAGCAAATCGAAGCCGGAGTAGACGGCATTATTGTATGTGGTTCGTTGGGTGAAAATGGTGTACTCACTACTGATGAAAAGCAAGAAGTACTTAATGGAGCCTTAGAAGCAGCTCAAGGAAGAGTACCTGTAATCATGTGCATTGCAGAAACCACCACCCGTGCTGCCATCAATTTTGCCAAAACATCTGCCAATAATGGTGCCCATGGGTTTATGTTATTGCCTCCTATGCGCTATGCTTCCGACGATCAGGAAACCCTCACTTATCTGCATAAAGTGGCTGATGCTACTGACTTACCCATTATGTTGTATAACAACCCGGTGGCCTACAAAACCTTGATAACCATTGACATGTTCAAGGATTTGGCGCGAAATCCAAAGTTCGAAGCTGTCAAAGAATCTACTGGGGACATTCGCTACATGACCGATATGATCAATGCGCTAGGAGATCGCTTTAAAATATTGTCTGGAGTAGACAACCTTGCTCTGGAAAGCCTTATGATGGGTGCCGATGGTTGGGTAGCAGGTTTGGTATGTGCCTTCCCAGCCGAAACTGTAGCCATTTATCAGTTATCATTGCAGGGACGCTATCAGGAAGCCTTGGAAATTTACCGTTGGTTCTATCCCTTGTTACATTTGGATGTGTCTACCAAATTGGTGCAAAATATTAAGTTGGCAGAAGCCATGACTGGTTTAGGCACTGAACACGTACGTGAACCTCGTCTTAAATTAAGTGGTGAAGAACGCGAACGCGTAGTAAAAATCATTGAAGAAGGTTTGGCTAAGCGACCAACACTACCTGCCTTGATTAAGGAAGTTGTCTAAAAAGCAGGATAGACTCGTGCGTTGTCACCTGACTGTGCGCATAATTACACGATCAGGTGACACGTTCAATCTGGCCATATAACCATTCATCATTACAATACTTTAACAAAACCCAAACTTCAATTAAATACCTAAACATTCTCTCTATAGAAAGCCCATGATACAAGGAAAAAATTTTATTGGTAACCAACGATCTGCCACAGGCAATCAAACCATACAAGCCCATAATCCCGCAACCAACGAAACACTGGAAGGGACTTTCTACGCAGCTACCCAAGATGAGCTTGCACAAACGATGCAATTAGCTCAGGAAGCGTTTCAGCAAACAAAAAAAATGAGCGCTGCTCGAAAAGCTGATTTTTTACGGGCAATCGCCGAAGAAATAGAAGCACTGGGAGATACCTTAGTCAATCGAGCTTGTGCCGAATCTGGCTTGCCACAAGGGCGTATTGTAGGGGAACGAGGCCGCACTATGAACCAATTACGCCTTTTTGCCCAACTAATAGAAGAAGGTTCCTGGCTCGATGCTCGCATTGATACTGCACTTCCTGAACGCCAACCAGTACCCAAACCCGACATCCGCAAAATGTTGGTACCCATTGGCCCAGTAGTAGTGTTTGGTGCCAGCAACTTCCCACTGGCTTTTTCGGTAGCAGGTGGCGACACTGCTTCTGCTCTAGCAGCTGGAAACCCTGTGGTGGTCAAAGCTCATTCAGCCCATTTGGGAACCAGTGAACTGATTGCCAGTGCTATTATAAAAGCTGCCGAGCATACCCAAATGCCCAATGGTATCTTTTCTCTGTTGTTTGATCAAGGGTTTGAAGTAGGTCAGGCATTGGTACAGCATCCTGTTACTCAAGCAGTAGGATTTACCGGGTCGGGCAAAGGTGGGCAGGCTTTGTATCAATTGGCTCAGCAACGCCCCCAACCCATTCCTGTATTTGCCGAAATGGGCAGTATCAATCCTGTAGTATTGTTGCCAGAGGCATTGAAAAACCGTGGAAAAGAAATTGCCACTCAATATGCAGGTTCAATTACCTTGGGAGCTGGACAGTTTTGTACCAATCCAGGTTTATTATTGGGCATCGCTTCCGATGCATTGACAAACTTTGAGTATGCACTGGGAAATGCCATTCAGCAAACCCAACCTGCGACCATGCTTACTGAAGGAATCGCTGATGCTTTCCATAATAATACCAAAAAAGCTTTGCAACAGTCCAATGTACAAACTGTAGCCCAAGTGCCACAAAATGGCCAGAATAACCAGGGGCAAGCTGTAGTAGCCAAAGTGAGTGCGGGAGAATTTTTAGCCAATCCTACGCTACATCAAGAAGTTTTTGGTCCTTACTCTTTGTTGGTAGTTTGCCAAAACCGTGGTGAACTATCGCAAGTAATCCAAAGTTTGGAAGGTCAATTGACTGCAACTGTCATGGGCGAAAATGAAGAAGTTGCTGATTACCAGGATATGATTTTACACTTACAAGATAAGGTAGGCCGCCTAATCTTTAATGGAGTACCCACTGGAGTAGAAGTTTGTTCGGCCATGCATCATGGAGGCCCTTTCCCAGCTACTACCGATAGTCGGTTTACCTCAGTAGGCACCGATGCCATCAAAAGATTTGCTCGCCCTGTAGCTTATCAGGACTGCCCTCAAGAATTATTGCCAGAGGCTCTCAAAGATGATAACTCATTGAATGTCTGGCGTTTGGTTAATGGACAGTGGTCTAACCAAGACATAGGAGCTTTAGCCTAAATTACCATATATTTTGTTTATCGTAGCAACCAACATCTGGGGCATATAAATGCCCCATGATGTTTTACCAAAACTCCCCTAAGAAGATTTATGAAGAAAACATTTTTTTGCGTAGATGCCCATACCTGTGGCAATCCAGTTCGCTTAGTAGCAGGAGGTGGCCCTACACTGGCAGGTGCTAATATGAGTGAAAAACGCCAACATTTTTTAAAAGAATACGATTGGATTCGCAAAGGTCTTATGTTTGAACCCCGCGGCCACGATATGATGTCAGGCAGTATTCTCTTTCCTCCCTCCAACCCTGCCAACGATGTAGCAGTATTATTTATAGAAACTAGCGGTTGCTTGCCCATGTGCGGCCACGGTACCATTGGCACGGTTACCATCGCTATAGAAGAAGGTCTGGTGGTTCCCAAAAAGCCTGGAGAGCTTCGTTTGGAAACCCCTGCTGGTTTAGTAAAGGTACAATACACCCAAGAAGGAGGCAAAGTACGTTCAGTCAAAATTACCAATATCCCCTCTTATTTGGCTGCCGAAAATCTCACTGTAGAATGCCCTGATTTGGGAGAAATAAAAGTTGATGTGGCTTACGGTGGTAATTTTTATGCCATTGTAGACCCCCAGGAAAATTATCAAGGATTAGATGCTTATACTGCGGGAGATTTGATTCGCTGGAGCCCTATTGTAAGGCAGCGGATGAACGAGTTATATGAATTTGTACATCCCGAAGATCCTACCATTCAAGGATTGAGTCATGTACTCTGGACGGGTGAACCCAAAGCCGATAATGCCACCGCACGCAACGCCGTTTTTTATGGAGACAAGGCCATCGATCGCTCTCCTTGTGGTACTGGTACTTCGGCCCGTATGGCTCAGTGGTTTGCCAAAGGAAAACTAAAAAAAGGAGATCAGTTTGTACACGAAAGTATCATCAAGAGTCAGTTTATAGGGAGAGTAGAAGATGTGGTACAGTTAGGTGATCATCAGGCAATTGTGCCAAGTATTGAGGGGTGGGCCCGCATCTATGGACATAACACCATCACTATAGACGATGAGGATGATCCCTATGCATTTGGTTTTCAAGTGATTTAGTAACGTTTTCAAAATAAGTGTCCGATTTGGTCATATGCATGGGTTGTTGGGTGAGGCATTTAGCCAAAGGCAGAGCTCATAGCAGCACTACGGACAAAAAATAACGAAGTCCAACAATTCAGGCATTATAGAAAACCAGACAATTATTGCGAACCTGTTACTTAACAAAATTAGAATAAGAGAATAGGAAATGAACAAAAAGAAAGTCATTATTATTGGTGGTGGAGTTATTGGGCTTTGCACCGCCTATTATCTCACCAAAGCAGGCCACGAAGTAACCATTGTAGAACGAGATACCGTGTTGGAAGGCTGCTCTTTTGGCAACGCAGGTATGATTGTTCCCAGCCACTTTATTCCCTTGGCTACTCCAGGCATCATTGGGCAAGGCCTACGCTGGATGCTCAATGCCGAAAGTCCTTTTTATGTTCGTCCTCGTCTCAATCGCCAATTGCTCAATTGGGGGTGGCAATTTTATAGAGCTGCAACTACCAAAAGAGTCAACCAAGCCATGCCTCATCTGCGAAACATTGGATTGCTCAGTCGTAAGCTCTACCAAGAAATGAAACAAGACCAGGATTTGACCAATTTTGGGCTGGAGTCGTCAGGTTTGATGATGCTGTACAAAACTGAGAAAGTGGGCGAAGAAGAAATTGAAGTAGCTCACCAAGCCAATAAACTCGGAATCGACGCTAAAATACTCAACCGCGAAGAACTACATGCCATTGAAAACGAAGCCCAACCTGATGTTTTGGGCGGAGTGCTTTACCCAGGAGATGCTTATTTGCTGCCCCAGGTTTTGCTCCAAAGCTTGGTCGATTACCTCAAAGATCAGCAAGTACAAATTCTGGAAAATAGTCCAATTGAAGATATTATTTTAAATGGAAGCAGTGTACTAGGGGTAGAAACCGCTAGTGAAGTGCTCAAAGCAGACGAATACGTGATTGCCTCAGGGGTATGGTCTACGGTTTTGGCCAAAAAACTCAAAGTTCGTTTGCCCATGCAAGCTGGAAAAGGCTACAGCTTTATGGTGCAAGACAATCCCAGCGAGCGCATCAAAACACCTTCTATTTTGTGTGAAGCCAAGGTGTCGGTCACTCCTATGCAAGGACAAGTACGTTTTGGTGGTACGATGGAAATCACTGGATTCGACGAAAGCATCAACCTACGACGGGTAAAGGGAATTGCCAAAGCCATTCCTCAATATTTACCCTCTTACAAAGTACAAATACCTGATCAGTCTCAGGTTTGGAAAGGCCTTCGCCCCTGCTCTCCCGATGGTTTACCTTATATTGGTCGTTTGAGCAAGCTTCCTAATGTACACATTGCGGCGGGCCACGCCATGATGGGGGTTAGTTTAGGCCCTGCCACGGGTAAGCTCATTGCCGAAAGTATTGGAAATCAAGCATCAAGCATCGAAGTGGAGGCTTTTGGGGTGGAGCGGTATTAGGTTATTTACCAAAGTATTTAGATAACAAAAACTAAAAAGAAAGTTGGACTCTCAGGACTCCAACTCTCTTAAACTTATCCTAATTATTTTTTAATTCCACATTCACTAAAATTTGATGGATCTGGGCAATAAATTATTGTAGGAGGGCAGCTCATACAGTCACTAGCGCAAGTATAAGCACTTCCATTAGTAGTGTTTCCACCTTTTACAGTTTTCAACTCATTTTCGGAAAGATTAATATTCTTGTCCCAGTTAGTCTTGATGTTTAATTTGTTCTTTTTCATCAGTTTGATAATTTAGAATGAATACTTCAAACAATCACATGAAATGTGCCTTGCTTATCTATATTTTATATACAATAATCTGAGGGGGCAAGCGGACGATTTTCTTGAAGAAAAATCCATTTTCTTTGTAACAAACTGATTAACTGTTGCATTATACCTCTCTGGGAACACCAATAAGACTTACTACCTGTTATAAAAATATTTATAGTGATGTCTAAACCAATCTTTTCCTCCCAGATATTGTGAGTGTTTTTTCAGTTTTTCAAACAATACATTCAAAGGTACTTTATCCCAATAGCTACAGCCTAAGCAAATACCTACTGTTTGGGTAGAATTTTTAATTTGGGGGATCCTTTCTACTTCTTTTGCGTTTAAAATCATTTTCCGTTTTCGTTTCAATTTTTCCATTACAAAAACCGCCAAAAATTGATTCGCAGGCTTCTTACTATATAAAAGTTTGCGTATAGCTTGGTTTTCCCTGTTTATCAGCAAACGAGTCATATGCTGTACGGGTAAAGAATAACTGGCTGATGCCGAACAACCAAAACCAATTCCATTTTTTATAATATCAGATTGAGAAAAAGCAGGGAAAGTTGCCAGAAATAACAAAACAGTGTATAATTTTTTTATCATTTTATCACCTAAATAATTATGTAAAATATAAGCCTAAAGACGTAATCAACTGGGCAATCCCACTACCTCAAAAGGCTACAATTGAATAATAACATCTATTCTGAATGATTTTCATCTTCCTGGGTTGGAGTGGTATAACCTAACAGCAGGTTTATATTAAACCTTTGAGAAAACCCGTACACCTAAAACGGGCCAGATACCCTATGATAATTGCCCCTACAACAAATACGTTCTCGCTCGGCTCTAGCCAAGTGAGTAATATCAGGAGACTTATAGCCGTAAACTTGTACGGATTATTGTAGTGGATTAGCATTATTCATACTCCAATCTCCACCCAGTCAATCCTTTACATTTGTTTTTTCTATTCCGAATGACAGCTACACATAAAAAAACTCCTGATACCTCAATACCAGGAGTCTTGTTGCGTAATCTGGAAATGTTGAGTCTGGCCCTGGCTTTAGGCACTTTTAAGCAATCGCTGAAACTTTCGCTTCAAAGAAAAACGTCGTTTTCTGATTTCGTCGGCCGATACATCCAGCACTTTGGCTATTTCCTGATTGGTATATTCTTGCTTGATATACCCAAACAGGGTTTGTTCAGCTTCGTTGAGCTGTACTTTCTTTAGCCAATGGCGCCATTCCTCGCCTTGTTCAAAACGTTTCATTTCCTGACAAGCCCTGGCCTCTTTCTGAGTAGCCAAACAATGGCTTGTGTATTGTTGATTGCTTTGTTTTTTGCGGAGAATGTCAATCGCTTTGCGATATACCGTATTCCAAAGAAAACCCGATGGATTGCTTACTTCCTGGGCTTGATTCAACACTTCAAATAGTTTGATGTATGCTTCATTTACTACGTCTTCGCTCTCGGCATCATTGCCCAACATTTGAAAAGCTTTAGCAAGCAATGCCTTGTATAGCTTTTGGTCAGTAAATAAAGTTTGAATCAAACCATCAACTTTGTTTTTTGTCATAAGCTCTATTTTGAATAATAATAGAGACAGCCTTAGGTAAATCTGTCTACTACATACCAGATATTATTCAATTGAGCTTGATGCTTTCTATAGTGCATACAAACATTTGGTTATTTATGTATAGACGTATAAGCGTAAATGATATCACAAAAGTTACAAAAAAAGTTTTTTCGAGGGTAAAAGTGATAATGAATTGAGTTGCCCGTCTTACCAACAGAAATGATTACAAGTGGCTGGATTTTGTGCTACTTCGTTATGAATGTTGTTACTACTTAAATCTGCGTGTAAGCGCACCACTACCCGCACAGAGTCGTAATTCCCTTGTAATTGTTTTTTAAAAAACCAACAAGAGAAGTTAAATCAAAAATATGGATCAACTGAACATTGAATTACCCGAAGAAATCCACAATTTGGCAGGAGGAGAAGCCTACCGGGTAAGCGTACACTATGAACTAGTATCTCTATTGTTGACTTCTTTTGTGCAAGATCAGTATTATCGTACCAGTCAACACACCATAGATCAACTAAAGAAGGTGGCTATGCAGGCCGATCCCGATTTTGCGGCCAAGGCAGCTATTTTTGCCCGCAAGCAATTTGGTATGCGCAGCATTACTCATTGGTTTGCTGCTATTATGGCCCCTCGCCTCTCGGGCAAGCCCTGGGCCAGGCATTTTTACCAAAAAATAATCCATCGCCCTGATGACATGGTAAAAACCCTGGAATACTATTACCAAATGAACCCCAAAGCCAAACTACCCAACGCACTCAAAAAAGGTTTTGCCACTGCATTTGATCGGTTTGATAGTTACCAAATCGCTAAATACAAAAATGCAGGAAAATCTGTTTCATTAATGGATGTGGTGCGGTTGGTGCATCCTAAAAGTACTCCTAAAAACGAACAAGGCCTCAAGCTTTTGGTGGAAGGCACGCTTGCCAACACCCAAACCTGGGAAAGTATGCTGAGTGCAGCTGGTAAAGAAACTAGCCCGGAAGCTCGCAAAGTAGCCAAAGCTACTGCCTGGAAAAATCTGCTACAAAACAATAAATTGGGTTATTTTGCCCTACTACGTAATTTACGCAACGTCTTTTACCAAGCCCCAGAAAGTTTATCTTTGGTTTGTGAGCAACTCACTGACAAACAACGTATTAAAAACAGCTTGGTATTGCCTTTTAGGCTAGATACTGCCTATCAGGCGCTTGGAAACCTGGCTCCTCAAAAACCAGAAAAGCCCTATTATTACAGTTATAACCGTCAGGCTCCCAATGTCCCCTTTTCCTATTTGTTCAAACAACTCCAAAGAATATTATTAAAGCCTTTTTTGAAGGATATGCCTGCAGCTCAATTGCGAAAACTGCTGGAAAAAATGCAGGAGGTGTCTCAAAATATTGTTGACGAACAATTAAGCAATAAAGAAGCACAAGACGTGGCTCACATAAAGGCGGTTGCCACTCAAATATTATCGCTAAAGGGTAGTTTGAATCGCTTTTTACACAATCAATTATTAGATCTTACTTCCCAAGATTCAAATACGCTTTACAACGAGTTTTATAAGCTACAAACACAACTCCAAGCGATATTTAGAAATGCGCCTGTCCTTGGTTTAAAAAAATACCAACAAGTATTGACACAATGGGAACAAACCTGTGTGACTCTGTTAACTTTATTGGAAAAAGGCATTGGCATTGTCAGTTTCGCTTCAAAACTGATTGCTCAGCTTAAAGCAAAAACCAATGACTTGGACAGTAAAGAACCCACAAGTTTTGATGTAGTCATTGAAAATGTGGAAGGCTTCTTGGAAAATCATACAGCCCCTTACCCTCAATATAAAATCGCCATTGGAGCACAAGCATTGGCTTTTTTGAACCAACGCAAAGAAATTTTTGCTCAAGCATACCTGGATTATGGCAGCTATGATAGAAAACTAGAGAAAGAAATTAATGCAGGTTACCAGCAAGCACTTACACGCTATATATTTGATCAAAGGCGTTGGGAAGCCAGCGGATATCACCACAAACTCACCCAACTTAAGGGCGCGCTCAAACGAGCAATTGAAATATCTATGGATAATGTGCCTGCTTTTGAGGGGCATACCCTCATTGCACTGGATGTAAGTGGTTCTATGGCAGGACGTCCATTTCAGATTGGGAGTTTATTTATGGCAGCTTTGGCCCACGCCAACCCGTTGGCCGACTTGATGATATTTGATAGTCAAGCCGATTATTTGGAGTTTGAACGGGAAAACATTTTGCAAATTCGCGAAAGCATCCCATTTAGAGGTTGGGGCACCGATTTTAAACCCATATTCAATAAAGCTAACAAAGCATATCGGCGCATCATTATTTTATCAGATATGCAAGCTTGGGAAAATTATTGGGCACCAATTCAGGCTTTTAAAAATTATTGCACGCGTTTTCAATGTCACCCCTACATCTACTCACTCGATTTGGCAGGGTATGGCTCATTGCAGTTTCCCGAATCCAGGGTTTGCGCCATGGCTGGATTTTCGGAAAATATTTTTGATATTATGTCAGTGATAGAAACCGATAATCAGGCGTTGATTCACGCTATTGAGCAGCAAGAAATTTGACAACAATAAAACTTTCGTACTCTCTGATTGAATTTAAACCCAATATTTCTCCCAGGAAATCAACTATTCCAAAATAGAATAACCCTATTCTGATAACGCATAACCAAAACCTAACTCCTCCTCAAATACTGCGTAATTTTGAACATAGTTTATTACTCTATATTGATTGGTTAAAAGAGAATGTATAATTAACCCGGGTATCAAACTTTATATTCTTATCCAATAATGAAGAGTAGAATTAGTTCAAAGTACAAAATTTAAATTGTAAGTATAATATGAAAAATTTAATGAATTCTAATTTCGTAAAGTTATCAAACACTGAGTTAAGTAATGTAAAAGGTGGAAGTGCACCAAGCAACACAAAAGATAAAAAATACAAAGGCCCATATACCATCGAGCCTATGTTGCCACCAGTAGACAATGTGGATCATGTGGATGCCCATATAATAGACTAATTCCAATCAATCGCATATTATTTTAAGGGGTTACTTACACAGTAACCCTTTTTTACTTATCAAAACACGCTTAGATTATTTTAGCATCCTTATGCCATTGCATCAATGCTTAATTTCCTTGTATTCATCCTGATGAGAAGAAGGTGGTGGCGGCGGCAAAGGCAGTACATCAACTTTGAGTATTTTGCCCGAAGATTTATCAATACGGAAAGAAGAGTTTTCGCGATTGGCGGTCATTTCTACAGCATAATAGGCATCCTTGTCTCGCACAGTAAACTCACCTTTAAATGCTTTAAGATCAATCTTGGGTGTAGATCCCAGGTTAAAGCGATTGATAGAATTCACTACTTTTTGAATCACTTCTTTCCCTTCAGCAGTTTGTCTATAAGCTGGATAAATTTTTCTCGGCCTCAATAAAACATTCAAAGAGTTTCGATAAGGAAAACTCATCCGCTTTTGAAATTTATTAGAAGAAAACACCAGCCGATGACTCCCCGCATAGATGGTATTCTGAGGTAGATATTTGACAGGATGCCTAAAATCAATGATTAAAAAGTTACGATTGGCAATTACCTTTGTTTGATAATCATATACGTCAAAACCCTGCCTTTTAAGAATAGCCAGACCCATTTTCACCAGCGAATCTTTTCCTAGCTTTTTGAGTTGCTCTACTCCTTCTCCTTTTCTGGTATTCTTAGTTTTTGGGGATGGTGGTTCTGGCTGGGCTATGCTATTTATATATAATAAAGTCAGCACTAATGTTAAAGCTATAGAAATATCTCTTTTCGTCATATCGATTCAATTTTTTCCATAAAAAAACTCCTGATACCGAAGTACCAAGAGTTTCTTTGTGAGCAGCAAGTTTGCCTTAATCCCAGCTCAATTTTTCTTCGTCCTCTCCTGGATCATCAAACTGTGAAAAATCAACATCAGGTAATAAATCCGTCTTCACGTATTCAACTGAATCCTTCAACGCGTCAACAAACTTGTGGAAATCTTCTTTGTATAGGAAAATTTTGTGTTTTTCGTAAGTATAACTTCCATTATCACGATATCTTCTCTTACTTTCGGTGATGGTAAGATAGTAATCGTTGGAACGAGTAGATTTGACATCAAAGAAATAAGTCCTTTTCCCCGCTCTTACTCTTTTTGAATAAATTTCGTCTCTTTCTTTTTCTTTCTTATCTTCCACTTTTCTCTAAATTTAAAGTTGATGTTTAAGTAAAGTTATAATATTATTCGTTCTATCAAAAACGTTTTGAATATAAATTAGCATTTTAAATACGTGCCTCACATAAAATTATGAATGTTACATTAAAAAACTTGCAATAGCTCATGAATTTAAAATGTGTGGTTGTATTTTGTAAAAAAATTAGTCATCTTTTGACTGAGATCGCAACTGAGAAGAATCTTTAAAGTGTTATGTTCAATTCTATTAAAAAATATTTATCGCACACGCCTCCTGCCAAAACGAAAAAATTAACCATTTGGTTTACTTTTGTTACAATGTATGTTTTTGGTAGCTTCTCTACCATATATGCCCAAAAAACATTTCGTCAAAGAGGTATTGCTTCCTACTACATAGATCGTTTTGATGGCAGACAAACCGCTAGTGGTGAAATTTTCGATAATCAGGACTTGGTAGGTTCTCACAAAAAACTCCCGTTTAACTCTATGGTTAAAGTGACCAATTTGGCTAATAATCGTTCGGTAATTGTGCGAATCAACGATCGGGGTCCTTATGCGCATGGGCGCATCATTGATGTATCCAAAGCTGCGGCTCGGAAAATTGGCCTTCTATCTACTGGGACTGCTAAGGTGCTTATCGAATCAGTAGGCAGCAATGGGAATGTCACCGTGACAGAAACTCCTAAAATTACTCCAAAACCAATTGCGAAGGTTGTAAGCAACCCTGCCAAAAACATCTCGCGAGCTTCTTCCGACAAAGATTATAAAGTAGGCAATACCTATGATCGTTTTGGAACTTCTCAAACTCCTCGAGGATATGGCATCCAGGTGGGATATTTTGCCCAGCTGGGAAGCACAAAAAAATATTGCAGGGAAGTAAAATCGGCTACCAATATCGATCAAATTTTTATTCAAGTAGGCTGGGACAACCAAAAACAACGCAAAATCTATCGGGTATTGGTGGGCACTTTTGCCACTAAAAATACCTCTGCACTCACTATGCGTCAAATCAAAGAAGCAGGTTATAAAGGTTTCTTGAAGCCGCATTTTAGAAAGTAAACAATGAAAAAGAGGTTATTCTTATGGCTCACTGGCTTGATCATACTGTGTTGCTTTCAGGCAAGCTTTGCCCAAAATAACTGTGAAGCTCCTTATGATAGTCTTTTTCAACGCCATTTGTTTATCATAAGTGAGCAAAAACCCGAGTATCCTGGTGGTTTTAGTCAATTACGAAAACACCTTTTAAAGCATTTAAAGATAACCCAAAAAGGACTCCGAGCAGGGCCTTTTTCCAGACTTACATTCTTCTTATTAATAGAAAAAAACGGAAAAGTTAGCCAAGTAAAAATCTTTGATTATCAAAATAAGGATTTGGTAAAAGCTGGGATGGTCACCATTAATACTTTATTAAAAAAGATGGCACGCTTTAAACCAGGAAAATGCGGCAATAAACCTGTGACCTATAAGATTACTCTCCCGATGTACATTCGCTGGGGATAGATTTTGGTTTTAAGAGTATATTTAAAAATTATAACCTAGGTTAAAAACAACATTTAAACATACTCTAAATAAATTGTTAAAAACCAGATAACTAGTCATTTATCTTTGATAATGACGTACATTGATATTTACACAAATCAACCATAGACCCAATAAAACAATAAACTATATGTCGAAACAACAAGTGATTACCGGAAACAACCTGGGCAGTATCAAAGAATTTGGAAACATAGAGTTTTTGGCCCGCCAAATGGTAGAAGGATTCATCACTGGACTGCACCGTTCACCCTTTCACGGATTTTCAGTAGAGTTTGCCGAACACCGCCTATATAATACTGGAGAGAGTACTCGACATATTGATTGGAAAGTATTTGCTAAAACCGACCGCTTGTACACCAAGCGTTACGAAGAAGAAACCAACTTGCGCTGTCAGTTATTGATTGACGTATCACCCTCCATGTACTATCCTACTCAAAACAATGGTAAAATAACTTTTAGCATTATGGCGGCCGCAGCCATTGCCTACATGTTGCAAAGGCAACGTGATGCTGTAAGCTTGGGCACTTTTTCGGATGATATAGAAGAACATACCCAAACTAAATCTACCCCTTCACATATCCATAAGATTTTTACTCTGCTAGAGAACTTGCTACATCGTGAAAAAACCGAAACCAAAACTTCGGTAGCCGATGTATTGCATAAAATTGCTGATAAGGTTGGACGTAGAGCACTGGTAGTCCTTTTTAGTGATATGTTTGACAATTCTGAGCAGGCCGATCAATTGTTTTCAGCTTTGCAACACCTGAAGCATAATCGCCACGAAGTATTGCTTTTTCATGTAACCGATAAAAAGACCGAGCAGGATTTTGAGTTTGACGAACGTCCTCACGAGTTCATAGACCTGGAAACGGGACAAAAAGTAAAACTTCAGCCGTCTCAAATCAAAGCTTATTACAAGAAACACGTGGCCGAGTTTAGACATGACCTGAAACTTAAATGCGGTCAGTATAAAATTGATTTTATTGAGGCTGATATTGCCTTGGGCTTTGAGCAAATCCTACAAACTTATTTGGTAAAGCGTAGTAAAATGAAGTAAGGTTGTTTTTTCAAAAGAATATATAAGAAATGGTAGGCTCCTAAATTAAAGAAGCCTGCCATTTTTTAATTTTGTGCTATTCCTAACTATTTATTGTTTCACTATCTTTCCCTTAATAAGTTGGTCTCCCACTTGCAAATGGTATAAATAGGTACCTGTCTGCAAGTCTCGCATATCTAATTCTAATGATTGCTTACCTGCCTTGAGTTTTTTGTGCATGCTCGTTTTTTGCAATCTCCCCATCAAATCAAATACTTTTAAGCTTACTTGTCCTTCTTTGGGAAGTTCTAATGACAATGTTAGCGTGTTTGAAAATGGATTGGGATATACCAAATCACTCGCCTTGGGTAACGATGGTCTCTTGGTAACTCGAAGGCTTGAAATAGGCAAACTTGCCCCATCGGCACAATTGTTATTCAAACAAATAAATATTGAGCCAAGGATATCATTACTTTTAAAATCGGCTCCATTGGGTGCCTGATAACGGATATACATGCGTTTTTGAGATGAATTATAATAGTAGGCGCTCCCTGTAGTGCTTCTGAGGCTACTGAGTGTGCTACGTGAGGGCAAAAGAGATAGTGAACCATTGTAATCATAATTACCCCTTGGTGTTCCACTGTATACTTTGGCGGTAGTTGGAATATTGGGAACCTCTAGAATAAAATATTCACCCTGACTCATACTATGGTAATCGAATCGTGAAATAGCAGGTATAGATTCCGAAAACTCATATCGATAACTATACACCTCATTGACCATTACTGGCATTCCAAATCCATCCAATGCCGCATGATCTCGTAGCTCAGTAAAAGAGGCTCCATCGCTTCTATACAAAGTACTTGTCTGGCGGCGCATTCTTGGTTGCGTATAATTTTCATCAGAAGAACGCATTTCTACATAACAATACCTCCGCTGGCTTTCGATAGCATTAAGGTTTGAGTTAATAATTGTGCTGGAAGGCTCCTTCAATATATCTGCATCACGCGTAATTGCATTCAGTGTTTTACCCGTAAAACTCCCATCGAGGTCGTATATCATGCCAGCAAACCAAAAAGACTGCAAATCAACTCCTTGTCCATCTTGTACCTCTCTAAAATGTACTTTATAATGTCCAGGTGCTACTCTGGTATTGGTCATAGAATGCCCCATAAAACGAATGGTAGCCCCCCATTGATCAAACAATGAAAATTTTGAACGGCTAAATCCCGTAAAATAAGAATCATAAATATGTACTGGCCCATCATATATGATGTGTCCTACTACATAGCCATCTGTTCGTTCTGAAGGAGCCATGGTGGCCGAAATATTGCTCACCGGTTCATAGTTGCCAGAAGCCCCTACCCATAATACTCGACGGTAATCAGTACGCCAGGTACTGGCTTCTCCTTCCCAATTATCGGCCACTATCATATCTGTATAGGTGTTGCCAGCTCCCCGAATACGTGAATAATTTCCTAACTGGTTTTTATATACCGTGAGTCCATCAATCGTAGGTGCCTGAGATGGGATATAGCTTTTTACCATGCTTGGAGTTTGGGTAAGGTCACCATCGTTAGGGCCCATGCCTACCAACCAGCCATGATAACTGGAATGCGCCGTGTTACCATCAATATAACCTGCAGGAATATTGAGTAAATTTGGTTGCAAACCAGGTTGGTAATTTTCACTGTTTCGGTTTTGGTGAAAGGCAAACCAAAAACCAGAGCCATCGGAGCCTGCAGCTCGATTATTTTTCACTTGGTTATTTGGGTGGGTAATCCAAAAAGTGGAAGGCCCACTGGCATTCCGCTCTTTTACTATATCGCTGGGCAATAAAGCATATTGTGCTTCTGGTCGGCGGGTTACCAATCCCAAATTGTTGATGATTTGATTGCCTGTTTCATTGCCATCTTCCAGAAAAATGGCGTGCCCCAGGTTGTCATAACATACATTCTTATCTACCACTACGTTATTGGTGCTATGTACTGTAATGGCTCTGTTGTAAGAATGATGCACGCTAGAGTTGCTAAAATATTGTCCATTGGCATTGCCCAAGGTGTGCCAATGAAAAGGATAACGACGTAGTTTGTTTCTTTGCCCCATTCGAAACAATTCTATGTTAGAGATATGAGTTGTCGATCCAGGCATCATCATCATATGCCCGCCAAACTTAGAAAGCTCGCTTACCCCATCTCCTTGAATCACTAAATTTCTAGACAATAGACCTACTTCAGCTCGCTCGTCCAATGTCCAGGTTCTACTGTTTCCACTATAAGTCTGTAGGCTACCGTAATGCTTATAATCAAGAGGATCAGTAAAATAGACCGTGCGCTTGTTGCTACTAATGCTACTAATAACCCGCTCTTCGGCATGATTCATATCAAAATCGGTAGAAGCAATTACAATACGATCACCTACTTCCCAATCTACAGGTTCTTTGAGGGTAATATATGTCCTACCCACATAAGCAGTAGAGCCTAATTGAGTCCAGGATAATTTAGGTTTACCATGGAGTTCTACTTTGCCACCACTCATCGCTCCCACAAATTTAGCTCCCATGATTCCTACCAAGTTCAAATTGGTATTACTCCCAGTTAAGGTAATAGCGCCTTTTCCTGTATAAGGAACATCCTCAAAACCAATTTGCAAAGTCCCTCCCGACATTACGTGTATGCCTTGAGCCCCAATTCTAAAATCCCCATTTAAAGCCGTGGTAAGCGTTCCGCTAATGTTTACCAAACGAGCCAGGTTATTTAAATCATTGTCCAGCACCATCGTACATCCAGCAGGAATTGTCACATTACTGCCTACGTTTGGTTTAGAACCTCCTTGCCAGCTACTGGCTTGCGACCAAAGTGGCAGCTTCTCAAGTCGAATATCATCTATAAAAGCTGTTTGGTCACCAGAGGTACTCAGTCCCTCTATAGTAAGCGTATGACTACCCGCAGTTAGCCACCAAATAGCGGTTTTATAAATTTGATAGTAATTGTTAGAAGGCCGTATGTCTGGTAAGGCATTTTGGTCTAATGATACACGGACTGACTGCCCTTGACCCGAATTGAACCAAGTACGTTGAGCAGCATAAAAACGAACTCGATAAGCACCTGTAGCCGCTACCTGAATTGTTTTTTGGGCTTTGCTTGAGTTTTGTAAAAAAAGTACCTGGCTTCCTGATGGAGCGTTTACATTACCTCCAGTAAATCCGGATTTGTTGTCAGAAATACCTGATGAACCTGTAAAAGTCCAGGTGCTACCAGTGGGGCGATACTGAAATTGCCTGTAAGCCAGGTTAGGGGTTTCAAAATTCCCATCGTTTACGGTGCTGATTGTGGTTGAGCAGTTGGCGGTTTGCGCATGCAGTTGTTGGGTCAAACCCAACAAGGTTGAGAGGCCCAATAAGAGGCCTATCCAGATTTTATGTGTCATGGTTAATAAGATTTAGGTTGTGGGTAGATTACTAATTGCGGATTACAATTAAGCGCATACCCAGGATAATTTTTGTACTGCAACTTATACAAGTTTGCTGCTGGCCACTTGTCAATTATTGCTTTTTCAAATCACAGATCTATCAGAGACACCACACAAAACCTCCAATAAAGCTTTGAATATGACAAACTTATCCAGTAAAAACGCAATGAAATAAGGCAACCTTTTTTGACATCAATCGTGAATAACTTGAATGTAAATGAGCCTTTTTATGGCGGGGTTTCGTTTAGTATAAAAAACCTAAACTTTAGTATAAAACGCCCAACGGTCTTTATTTACATGAGTTAACATTGCTAAAGAAAACTTTACTTTTACTAGATATTAAAACAGGTTAGATATTTCATAAAAGCATAAAAAGATTAACAACCATGACAAAACGCCATCTGATTAATTCTATTCAAATTTTTACCCTCACCACTTTAGTTTTTCTATCAAGTTGTACTACCAATCGTCGGGTAACTCGCATTGACCCTAATAAAACTACCGATTTGAGCGGACGTTGGAATGATACCGATTCTCGTTTAGTAGCCGAAACTATGTCACAAGATGCATTGGCAGGCGCTTGGCTTTCTCGTTTTGGCAATCAAAAAAACAAGAAGCCAGTAGTAATCGTGGGTATGATTAAAAACAAAAGTCACGAACATATTCAATCAGAAACTTTTGTAAAAGATATGGAGCGTCAGTTTATCAAATCAGGCGCGATAAGAGTAGTACAAAATAGTGTATTTAGAGAAAAAATCAGAGAAGAACGCGCCGATCAGCAGGAGTTTGCTTCACCTTCTACCCAAAAGAAATGGGGCAAAGAATTAGGCGCCGATTTTATGGTATTTGGTAATATCAATTCTATCGTAGATCAGGAAGGACGTCGCAAGGTGATTTACTATCAGGTAAACCTGGAACTGGCCAATATAGAAACCAACGAATTGGTATGGATTGGTGAGAAAAAAATCAAAAAATATGTAAGCAATTAGTCTGCGATCTTACTTTTAGAAGTCGTATAGACTTTTGATAATGAATTATAAACAACTCATTTTTACCAATATTCTAAAAGTCAAGACGACTTCTTACGAATAAAAAATTCATTTGGTTAAATACAATAATTCAAAATGAGTAATAACGTTGCGTTGTTGCTCATTTTTTATACCATTATACCATATTACCCATACCACCATGAAACTATTTTCTGCATTAAACCCATATAAACATCAATTCCTCAGGAAAACCTACTGGCTACGATTATCGGCTTTGCTCCTATTGGCAAGTACAAGCTTAAGCTCTTGTCTTACTTATTATCAAACCCGCTACGCTTTTCACAAAAACTTTGAAAGTGGTCGTTTACCTGAGGCCGAAAAAGCTTTACTAAATAACAAAAGAGCTGCCCGTGGCAATAATCGCTTATTGTATTATCTCAATTTGGGCACAGTCAATTCTATTATGGGCAATTATGCGCAAAGCAATGCCTATTTCGAAAAGGCTTACCTCATTGGCGAAAACTATCAGGTAAACTACCTCAAAGAAGCGGCTTCTTTTTTGGTAAACCCAATGGTGACTCAGTATCGAGGAGAAGATTTTGAGCACTTGATGGTGCATTATTATAAAGCACTTAACTTTTTGAAACTAGGCGACAAAGAAGCTGCCTTGGTAGAATGCAAACGAATGAATATCAAGCTCAATGCATTGGGCGACAAGTACAAAAATGTAGATAACAAATATCACAAAGATGCTTTTGTGCACAACTTGATGGGTATTATCTATGAGGCCAATCACGATTATAATAATGCTTTTATCGCTTATCGCAATGCCGTAGAGGTTTATCAGAGTGTATACAAGCAAATGTTTGGATTGGATGTGCCCGAACAACTCAAAAAAGACATTATCCGAGCGGCTCACCTGACTGGTTTCAAGGAAGAAAAAGCCCATTACGAACAAATGTTTAATCAAAAATACCAACCATTGGCTAAAGGTGGTGGTGATTTGGTTTTTCTATGGCACAATGGTTTGGGGCCCATCAAGTCGGAGTGGTCTATCAACTTTAACATTCTGCGAGGCGAAGGAGGCAATGTGACTTTTCGTAACGAAGAATACGGCTGGAGTTTTCCATTTTTCCTCTCAAATGAGGATTATAACAATAGTGGTTTGGAGCAATTGGAGTTTATACGGGTGAGTTTTCCTAAATATATTCCACGAGGGTTGTTCTATAACCAAGCCAAGCTTCAATGGAATGGGCAGGCTTTTCCTTTGCAACAGGCAGCAAACGTAAACAAACTGGCCTTTAAAAGTTTGGAACAACGGATGATTTATGAAATTGGAAAATCACTGCTTCGTTTGGCTCTTAAGAAAGGAGGCGAATATGCGCTCAGAAAGCAAGATAAAAATGCAGGTGCAGCTATCTTAAGTGCTTTCAATGCCATTACCGAAAAAGCCGATACTCGCGCGTGGCAATCTTTGCCACATAGTATTTATTATACCCGAATTCACTTACCTGAAGGAAAGCAACCAGTAAAGTTTACTGCTCAGGGCAATGGTCAACCGAAGGTGTATAATTTCAATTTTAATATCAAGAAAGGAGAGACTTACTTCCACTCTTTTCACTCTTTAGATACTCAACCTTTTAACCGTTACGACTCAGGTCTTCGGTAAAGCTTCAGACCTGATAGACTTCAAAACCTATCAGGTTTTATACCTTGAGTATTGCTTTTTTCTTAAAAAAACACCTCAAATCTTACACAAAATCCAAACCTGAGGTTAATTCGAATATTTAGCCAAAATTCAGGCTTATCCCGAAAAAACGCGTGTTTTTTGCCAAAATCGGCGTTTTTTTCACCGATTTTACCCCTTGTTTACTTTTTGTATACCTCCTTTTTTTGGTATTGCGCCCAAAAAATGTGACTTTCGGTCACTGATTTACCCAATTATATTACACTTTTTAATTTTTAAATTCTATCACATAGTTATTATTATCTTTTCGTACAAGGCTTAAGAATTTATCTTTAGCCTTGTATTGTTTTTATACCCCTCCTAAAATATTGTACCTCAGTTTTATTTACAATAACCATTAGTCATTAATTTCACTTCAAGTAAAATACTTCTTTCTAAAATCTTTTTTGGTAATACCCAGATTACAATAAAAAACCGACCAGTAAATTACTCATCGGTTTTCATCCTCATTTATAAAACAATTATAGAATTTTTTATTTCTAGACTTCTATATTTACTCTATTCTTGTCCAATACATGGTTCGCCCTAAATAACGACTCCCCATAAATCCTCTGATTTTGAGCTTATTGGATTCAACCAATTGAATATAGCAACGAATTTTCATTCCTCGTTTAGGACTATACAGGCGTCCACCAGTATAACGTTGCCCCTCTTTCTTGAGATCACGCATAATGAGCATGCCTACTATTTTTTGATTTTTAACTCCAAAACCATTAAATTTTTCAGGGCATTTTTCACATACGTCGTCTTTGTGTGCTGGGTCCAGAGCTTTTATCACTCTTCCGAATATTGTCCCACTTTTATTTTTGTACAACTTTACTGCGTATAAGGGTTGGCCATTATCGGGACTGTTCATTTGCCACACTCCCATTACATCTTGGGCAATAGTAGCCTGGTATGCTCCTACATAGAGCATTAATAATATTCCAAAAGCTTTCATAGATTAAGGTAAAATAATGTAATGTTACTTGGTTTTAAGTAGTCTTTCGATATCTCAATAAAGCCAGGCTCATCACAGCCAATGCATATACTGTCAGTATTATAAAGTGTTGTTTGATTTCGCCAAAACCTGATCCTTTGAGCATGACCATACGCATGACTTCATTAAAGTATCGAATAGGATTGAATCGGGTAATTTGCTGAGCCCAGGCAGGCATGCTTTCTATAGCGGTAAAAAGTCCGCTCATGAGAATAAAGATAATGAGGATAAACCAGGCAATGAACATGGCTTGCTGCTGGGTATCTACCATAGTAGAAATGAGTAACCCGAGCCCCAAAATCACCATGAGGTATACCAGCGAAAAGGCAAATATCAACCAAGGGCTCCCCACCATGGGAATATCAAAGACATAAAAACCTAACAGGAGGCCAAACACTAACTCAAAAATACCAATGAAGACAAATGGGAGTAATTTGCCAATGATAAATTGATGTTTGCGGATAGGCGTTACATTGAGTTGTTCTATGGTTCCTATTTCTTTCTCTTTGACAATGTTCATGCTTGATAAAAAGGCGCCAATCATGGTGACCAAAGCCACTAAAAGCCCAGGTACCATGTAAGTCTGATAATCCAGCTCAGGGTTAAACCAATTGGTAGAGGTAAGCTTAATTTGTCGGGCAGTTGTAGGTTTGGCTGGCCCTTGTGGTGAAAGCTTTACCTGTGTAAACTCGGATTGAATATTTTGGTTAAAATCCTGCAAAACTGAATTGGCGTAGGCATTGACCAGCCCCGCTTTGCTGGCATTGATGGCATTGATCAATAATTGAATTTTCTGAAAACGCTGATTGAACAGCTGCTTCTCCATATGTTGAGGAATTACCAACACCAAATCAGCATCATTGGTCAGTAAATCGTATTCACCTTGTTTGATAGATTGCGATTGTCGAGTAAGACTAAAATACGGCGAAGCCTGCAGTTTTTGCCACAAATGGCGGGAAGTTGGCGAATGATCTAAGTCTACCAAATGCACCCTTATCTCGTTGAGTTCGTAGGTCATGGCCTGTGAAAGCAGCAGCAATTGCATAATGGGCATTACAAATATGATAGGCAACATGGCTTTGTTGCGAAATATTTGCAGCATTTCTTTTCGGAGTATAAATCTAATAGTGCGCATATAACTCTTATTGTTTTATTGCTATTTGGTTAAATTGCTCTATCACTAAGTCCATTCAGCCATATAGCCATTCAACCATTGAACAATTTAGGCCAGTCTTACTTTGAACTTTCGTACACTCAGGGCGATAAAAAACAGGGTTAATCCTGCTAAAATGAGGGTTTCTTTCCAAATAAATTCAATCCCTACTCCTTTGAGCATAATGCTCTTGATGATTTCTAAAAACCATCTGGCTGGGATGACATTGCTAAACACTTGCAAAAACATAGGCATACTGTCTATCGAAAACACAAAGCCAGAAAGTAAGATGGAGGGCATCATGAGGGCAAAAAGCGACAGCATCATGGCTACTTGTTGCGAGGCGGCTATAGTAGATATCAAAATACCTAGTGATAAGGCCATAAGGATAAATAAAAGGCTTTCGGCTAGCAACAGGCTCAAACTACCATTGATGGGCATTCCAAAAACAAAATAGCCTAACATCAAAATGACCACGGCATTGATAAATGAAAGCACCAAATAGGGCAGTACTTTACCAATGATAATCAAGCTTGGACGTAATGGAGAAACCAACAAAATTTCCATCGTACCCAATTCTTTTTCTCGGGCAATAGAGATGGAAGTCATCATAGCTGAAATCAACATAAGGATTACGGCCATGATACCTGGTACAAACATAAATACACTTTTCAGTTCAGGATTGTAATACATGCGAATGTCAGAAGCCAAATTGACTTTTGCGGATCGCTCACCAGCAAATAGCTCAGGGTTTTGCATTTGATAACTAGACACAATGGCTTGGGCATAACTCGTGAGAATACTGGCGGTATTGGGATCTGAGGCATCGGCTACTACTTGGATTGTACTCTGATTGTTGCGATATAGTTTTTGAGCAAAATTGGCTTCAAACACAATGGCTTGTTTTACTTTTCCTTGTTTAAAAACTCGCTGAATATCTTCGTTGGTTTTTACTTCTTCCTGCAACAGAAAGTAACCTGATGAAAGGATTTTTTGCTTGATTTCTTTAGTAATCGCATCTTTGGAATGATCCAAGATCACAATTTTAGCATCGTTGATTTCGCTCCGAATCGCAAAGCCAAACAATAGAATTTGAGCAACGGGCATTCCAAACAAAATGACCAAAGAGCGCTTATCGCGAAAAATATGGTAGGTTTCCTTGACTATAAATCCGATAAATTTTTTCATAAACTTTCTGTTTAGACCACGGTCGATAGTCCATCGATTACGGTTTTCGTTTATCTTTTTCAACTTTTCAAAACTGTCGTCTGTGGATCAATGCTGTTTCCTTAAAGGTTTGTGTGTCACTAATCCACAAAAACCTCCCTTAATCCCTCCTTTGGAGGGAAAAGATGCTCGCCATATGGACTCGAAAGATGTTAAGGAAATAGCATTGCCTATGGACTACTTTACCCTCTAGCCAACTTCAAAAACACTTCGTCCATCGATTCAGCTACAAAACTTGCCTTGAGTCCTCGCGGTGTATCCAAAGCCTCTATTCTGCCAGCCACCATAATCGACACCCGATCACAATATTCGGCTTCGTCCATGTAGTGAGTTGTTACAAACACGGTCACGCCATTATCGGCTGCTTCGTAAATCATTTCCCAAAACTGACGACGGGTAATGGGATCTACACCTCCAGTAGGCTCATCCAAAAACACAATCTTGGGATCGTGAAGAATAGCCACCGAAAAGGCCAGTTTTTGTTTCCATCCCAGAGGCAGTTCCCGAATCAAGGTATTTTTTACTGATTCTAATCCCAATTTATCTAGCAATGCCTGGGTTTTGGTTTTGATGGTCTGGCCTTTTAATCCATAAATCCCTCCATAGAATTGGATATTCTCTTTCACTGTTAAATCTTCGTACAGTGAAAACTTCTGGCTCATATACCCAATGTTGCGTTTGATTTTTTCGGTTTCTTTGTAGATATCATATCCTGCTACTTCTACCTGACCAGAGGTAGGTTTAGACAAACCACATAAAATGCGCATGGCAGTAGTTTTGCCTGCACCATTGGCTCCCAGAAACCCAAAAATCTCCCCTGCCCCTACCTCAAACGTCAAGCGGTCATTGGCTATAAAACTCCCAAACTTTTTGGTGAGTCCTTCAGCTTTGATGATGGGTGGCATGTTGTTCATTTCTTTAGTTTTTTAATGATGTAGATTAATAGCTAGCCTGCTTGCTGCATTAATTCCATAAAACAATCTTCGATATTGGGTTCAATTAGCTGGATATCAACCTTTTGATGATTCTTAGAATGTAGATATGTACTTAGTTTTTGTGGGCTTATTTCTCCTCTTTCATCGGTATAATGCAAATGTTCACCAAATGGATATACCGAATGGGCTTGCTCAATAGCTCTTAAATCTTTGATGAGCGCATACATATTGTCGGATTGAATTGCATATACTGGGCGGCCAAATTCACTCACAATTTTAGCAGGGGCATCTATTTGCATAAAGTTGCCGTCTTTTACCAAAGCTACCCGATCACAGAGGTTGGCTTCGTCCATATAAGGGGTAGAAACCAAAATGGTAATGCCACTGGCTTTGAGCTTCTGGAGCATTTCCCAAAACTCTTTGCGAGACACAGGGTCTACCCCAGTAGTAGGCTCATCCAAAAATAGCACTAAAGGTTTGTGAATGAGGGCACAACACAAGGCTAGCTTTTGTTTCATTCCTCCCGAAAGTTTGCCAGCTTTACGCTTTTTGAAGGGCTCTATTTGCTCATAAATGTCCCATACCAAATCGATGTTGTCTTTGACAGTAGTACCAAAAATGGTAGCAAAAAAATGTAGGTTCTCCTCAATGCTTAAATCCTGATAAAGGGAAAACTTACCTGGCATATAGCCTACCGAAGCACGTATTTTTTTGTAGTCCTTTACTACATCCCAACCCTCTACGGTGGCCTTGCCCTCATCAGGAATCAAGAGCGTAGTCAAGATTCTAAACAAAGTGGTTTTGCCCGCTCCATCTGGCCCCACAAACCCAAACAACTCTCCTTTTTCTATTACACAATTCACTTGATTTAGAGCGGTTACTTCTTCGTATTTTTTAGTGATATTTTCAATGATGACGCTTTTCATTTTTTGCTGAATTAGATACTTAGAAGTTTACCTCGGCTGGCATGCCGATCTTGAGGGTTCCATCGTTTTTTACTTGAATTTTTACTGCATACACCATATTTACCCGTTCTTCCCGAGTCTGGATGGTTTTGGGGGTAAACTCTGCTTGTGCTGAAATCCAACTAATCTTTCCTTTCATTGGTCGGACCTTACCGTTTCCGGCATCTACCAATACGCTGGCAGTTTGCCCGATTTTGAGTTTAGCCAACTGGTTACCACTTACATAAACTCTTAAAATCATATTGCTCAAATCGGCAATTTTGTACAATGGTTTGCCATTGTTTACAATTTCAGAAGCTTCTGCCATTTTGGTTAATACTGTGCCATTAAGTGGATTGCGAATGTAGGATTTAGCCAATTGATCATTGATTTGCTCAATACTGACCTTAAGTGGCTCCTTCTCACTCAATATCCCCTGATTTTGCGTATTAAGCTTGGTTTGGGTAGCCACAATTTGCTTATCGATTTGGTCTATATTGCCATCGATGTCATCCATTTGCTTGGTGGTAGCGGCATTTTCTTCCAACAGCGATTTTACTCGCTTTTGCTCTCGCACCAAGTTGCGACGTTGCTCTTGTAATACTGCTACTTGCGATTGCACATCTTGGGTTTTGCTACCAATGGTGCCAATACTGGCCTCAATTTGTTTTTTCTTCAAATACAATTGTACCGTGTCTACTATACCTATTAGTTCATTGGTTTTCAACACTTTACCTTCTTCTACATCAAACACTAATAGTTTGCCATTGGCTTCCGCAGATACAATGACCTCTCGTGCTTCAAAATTGCCATAAGCATCTGAAGTGGGTGCTTTTTTCTCGCAGGCGGCCAATACAACCACACTGACCACGAGAAATAACCTATTTTTGAACTTGTCCATGTTTTTGCTATTTGATAGTTGTTTCTTTAAATGCTTTTCTATGTCTGTCTTAATTCCCTTGTAAAGTTTGGTACTCTACTTTGGTTCTCAGTAATTGAATCTGATGGGTTTGCTTCATAATCTGAGCTCGGCTAGCTTCATTCAATTGCTCCAGGTATTGGGTAGTTGTAATGACCCCATTCTTCATTTGAGCCTTGGAGGATTTTACAATTTGCTGGCGCAGGTCTATGATCTCTTGATCTCGTTTGATTAAGCGTTCCAACTGCTCAATTTGGTGTGCATACTTTTGGGTTTGTACCTCCAGATTGGTTTGAAAAACCTCTTGTTGGTTTTGTACCAAGGCTTGCTTAATACGAAGCTGCTGTAGGTCACGACTACGATTACCCCAATCCCAAATTTTCCAGTTGAGTCTTACTCCAAATTGATAGAAACCTTCAAAATCGTTACTGAGCATATTCAAGCCGGGCCGCCCGTACCCAAGCTGAACAAAGGCAGATACTCGAGGTTTATTGGTAGCTCCCACCACCTTTTCCATAGAGTGTAATGATTGTTTTTGCAATTCAAACAATTGATATTCAGGGCGTTTTGTTGGTTTGGGTAAAGTGTTACTCTTAGGAGCTTTTAGATAAGTATTGAGTGGCAGGTTGATTCGCATAAGCTTACCAAGGGTGGCTAGCGAAGCACGACGGCTGTATTCTACTTCCTCTATTTGCTGGTGCACTTTTACAATCTCAGCTTTGATAAGGGAAGAATCACTGGGCAACAGCACGCCATTTTTGATGCGGGCTTTGATCAACTGTAGGTTATTTTGCAGGTTCTTTTCCAGTACCGCCAACGTTTGTTCATTGGCCTGCAAAAGCAAGGTGTTGAAATAAAAAGCATTTACCTGCCCTTTCAATTGATACAACTGTACTTCTATTTGCTGCTGATCAGCTTTGAGCTGTTGCGCCTCTACTTGCATTTGTTTTTTAGTCAGTCCGCCATTGTACAAGGTTTGGGTTACATCCAATGTGGCCTGGTAACGATCTTTTGACAGTTCTGGCATACTCACTCCCCCAGGTAGATCAATGGGTAAACTGGTTACATCGGATACATACACCGCCGAAGCATTTAAAAACATTTGTGGCTTTTGCGCAGTACGCAAACTGGCTTGTTTCAACGAGTTTTGTCGGTAAAGCAACTTCTTTTGGTGTTGCAAAGGGTAATTTTTCACTGTTTGGTCATAACAGTACTGGAGCGTAAGCGAGTCAGCCACTACTGTTGGCTGATGGGTTAAGGTGGTTTGAGCTTGCGCTGTAGCCATTGTCAAAACCCAAATAATGTATAGTGAATAAATCCGCTTCATTGTATTTTTCTTTGTTTCAACTTCTTGTTTTAACTACTATGTTACGCTTATTTGTTTAACAAATTTATTTAACAATATTGTTAATAACAAATACGCCACTATCCTTTTTAGGTTTCGCCTGAAGCAAAAAAAGTTGGTTACGTGATGTAACCAACTGATTTACAAAGCCTTAAAATTAACAAAAAAGTTAATAATCTAATGACTTACCAGACAAAACTCTTGCAATTGTTTTCTTGGTATCCTTGTTTGGTTCCTCGGATTTTAGTCTAATCAAAGCATCTTTAACATCCTCAGACCAATTGGATTTTCCCCATTCATGCAATGTCTTTAAGGTAATATTTCTAGTTCTGGTGACAGACGATCTTAAGCTAAAAAGAATAATCTCCTCGCCTCTATTAGGGTACTTTTCCAACAAGGTAATCACAAACTCAATACAACTGTGCACTTGAAACTCAGGTCCTATTCCCAGCGAATCTTTTGGCCCAGTAGCCAAACGTTGCAAGGGTAGTTTCTCTAGGGCCAGCTGTATTACCTTATCTATATTTTGTTCGGTTGTAGAAGTCATGATGTCATACCAGTAGCTGCTATTCAATGGATCATTTAAAACTTTCTTCCAGGCATGTTCCCAAACATCTAAACCCAAAATTTCTGCGGCTTCTTTGGCGTACCAATAAGTTGTATGATCAGCATTGGTTTCCATAGATTCAAGCGCCTTCGTTCTCCATTGCTGATCTTCAACGATTCTATCAATTGCTGCCAGGCAGTTTGCCACAATACGTTGATTCCAACCATTCTGGCTTAGGCTTTCGGCATCTTTCTGAAGTTCTTCCAAAAATCTTTTGATTTTATGTAGCACTACAAAATGCCTTACATCATTTCCATAAACGTTTGCATGTTTTACAAAGGATGAGACTGTTAATGCGGCAAACTCATACATGTAGATATCTTCGGCAGGCCCGCCCATAATCAAAGCTTCTATGATATCACTACTTGCTTCAAAAAGCGAGGCATCAATTCTCTCTTCTGAAATCTTCAAATGCAATTCGCCTTTCATCGCACAGGAATGCGCCAGATATTCGTACATAATGCTATTCTTATATCCCTCTAACAACATCCATTCTTTAATATCTGGCGATGAAATTCCTCCCAGCACCAAACGATCCATTGTTTGAATTTTACCCCATCCATCTACTCTTTGGGCTAATTTCCATAAATCATATTCAGGATCATTGGAAAGGTTTTCAATGGCTACTGCTGAAAAAACAGTAAATTCGTCATGTACTCCAATGTCAATAATTTGAGGAATCACTTCTTTCTTTTGGCAAAAGCCCAGCAAAGCTACTCCAAACTTTACTCCGTTTCGGTGCGCAGATTTAAAGGCCAGGTCAAAAGCAAAAGAATATAAATGGGGTAAAATTTCTAATGCTTTACCAACCGTTTTATCCAGAAATAGATCAATGAAGCCAATTACGGCTTCCTGACTGGTAATTATTTCATAAAACTTTGCTTGATCTTCTTCGCCTCCTGCCAATGATATTTGCTCTAATAGGTCTACCAGTTTGTTGACAATCCTTTTTGACTTGGCAGAGTCATCCTTGCCAAATAAGGTATCTGCAAATCCAGCCGCAAACTTGATTTCGTTGTCATTACCTTTAGGTTCGTCTGGCAAGCCTGGTATCGAGTCGGGTAACCTTCCTTTTTCATCCAGGTGTCCCCCAATAAAGTTGTAGATAGAATCATCAGTCCTCCATTCTGAAAGCTGATAGGTTTCTTTGTCACTTAATTTGTTTTTTATCCAGCTAAACATTTTGCAGTTTTTTAGTAAATACATTGCAAATGAATAAGCCAGGTACGCAATCTTTTCGCGTAGTACAGAGATTCCTAAAATCTCCCCTCCCAAAAAAAAGAAAAGAAGAAGACAGAACAGAAGGAAGAAAAAACTACTTCACCCGAATGCTTTCAATAATAAACTCAGCCACCTCGGTTTTGCGTGATTCTAAAAGCTGGTCATATTGGGCATCAGTCATTTGAAACACCTGTTGGAAAACTGGCTGACCTATAAAAGGAAACATACACAGCGACAACATATTCATGACCAAATGCTGCGGCATAATAGGACGAATATTCCCTGCTTTTACTTCTTCTTGAATCTGTAGGATCAATTTGGTTGGATTGGGGCGGGTATTTTGAGTAAAAAAATTCTCTACAAACCTTTCTGGATTTTGTTGTAACTCATGCAATACAAACAAGGGAAGGTTTCTATTCTGAAATACCAGGGTAATGTAATTGTTGACCACTTGCCGAATTTTATCAAAGAGGGGTAAATCGGCATCAAATATCTCGTTCATGCTCGGAATCAGCTTTTGAAAAGCATTTTGAAAGATTCCTTCAAATAATTTCTCTTTATTGCGATAATAATAATGCAGCATGGCTCGGTTTATTTGAGCTTTATCGGCAATGTCTTGCATGCGGGCACCAGTGTAACCCTTCTGCTGAAACACCTCAGTGGCTACATCTAATATTTTTTGTTCGGTTGTTACGTCTCTCTCTTTTTTGTTACTCATAGCGCAATTAACACGATTGTTTTACTTTCTGTTAAACTTTTTTGTTAACGACGCAAATATAAAAAAGATCACCTAAAAGTGATGATCTCAAAAAAGTTATAATCTATAAAAAAACTGTCTATTACTTTACCACGACATTCTTAAACATGCCTTCATAAGTACATTTCCCAGCCTTAAACACTCTGAAAATCAACGGAAAGCGTATGCCTTTACCTACTGCTTTGTATTCATATTCATCGGCATAGTAGTTATATTTTCCTGATTCATTGGGTGTAGATGAAGTAACAACCTCGCCCTTTTTATTGACAAATAAATCTAATTGATGCTCATCATTCATTACCCTTACAATACGTACATCTTGCGCACGGTAAGTGGTATTTTTGATAAACTTCCACTGAAGGTCATTGTCTTGTAACATTCCTATAAAGTTGTAAAAGAAGTTATTAGTCAACCTCTTGGTAAGCTTATCGGTAAGGGGAGTTTTTTTTCCTTGTTTCATTTCCCATCCTTTCCCATTTTGGTAGATGTGGCTGATGGTTTTTCCTTCCTTTTCAAAAGTCTTTTTAATAAATCTCTTGGTAAAATTAAGCATTACCTTTTCGGCAGTTTTGGGTTGGTCTGGCACTCCTTTTTCCAACGTGTAAGCAAAAGTTTTTACTGTTTGTAATGCTGTTTTGCCACCAAAGACTTTGAGTACTTCTTCTTTAATGGATTGGCCCTGGGTAAGCTCTTGGGCTTTTCCAAAATAACAGCAACAAATGATGAAACTTGTGGTCAATATGGTTTTCTTCATGATATATTTTATTAGTCGTACGCATTCTTTATTATAATACAAGGACATATTTTTGACTTAGTCTTCCAAATCCTCTCATAGGTTTCACTTTATATTAACTTAGGAACATGTTCAAAATAAGTTTCCAGATTTAGTAAAATCACCCAAAGCTAGACGAGGCGTTTTTTGCACGCGTAACCGTAGCTACGGGCAAAAAAAACAACGAAGTATAACAAAGGGAGCCGCAGAACGAAGTTCAAGCTCAGCATAGCTAAATAAAACCAAATCGGACAGTTATTGCGGACACGTTCCTTAACTTCCAAGAGTCATCTAACCTGACAAATGACTCTTCTCAATTTGAAGCCATTCAAAGTGTATATTCCCTCTATTATTTTTACCCTTATTTGAGATTATTTCGCAAACTATTTCTTCAAAAAAGTCTCAATGATAGATATGAGCCTCTTCTTAAGCTCTGTGCACATATATTTGACCCCAGATTTATTTTAAACAAGTTAACTATTGGACTTGACCATATAGACTTATGAAAAAAACTATTGCTTTTACATTGTTATGGCTAAGCGTAATTGCTTTCCTCAAAAGTGCAGCATTTGCTACTCCCCAACCTCAAGTTGTGGTACCTTTTCAAATGCAAAACCAACACATGTTTTTTCAACTAACCATTAATGGCTCACACCCCTTGAATTTTATCTTTGATACTGGAGCTGCTACGATGGTGTTGAACCCAGAAACAGCTAAAGAACTAGGACTAACAGAGGCAGGTGTTATAAGCGCTAAAGGAGTGGGTGGTGTTATAACTGCTCCACGTTACCAAGACATACCAATTGCGTTGGGTAAGATCAAATTCAAAACTCAAGCGGTTGGTTTCCCAGTAAAACATTTAGAGCAGCGTATTGGCCGTACCATTGATGGTATCATTGGGGCCGATTTGTTGTATCGTTATGTCTTGGAAATGAACTATGATCAAAAGGAATTGCGTTTCTTCGGTTTTGATGATTTTCGTTACCAGGGAAAAGGAGAAAAAATTCGTATCAAGCTGAAGAGTCGCCTGGCTACTTGTCGCTTGTCTGTCACAACTCCTGATGGGAAACGTTTCCGTGGCCGTTTTTTGATAGATTCTGGGGCAGGAGATTGCTTGGATTTTACCCGTCATTTTACTCGAAAACACAAACTCAGACAGCGTTTTAGCAAAACGTACCGCCTGCATAGCTCTGGAGCTACTACTACTAAAACTTATTTTCAAATGGCTAAATTGAGTGGCCTCAAACTAGGACAGTATTCTTTCAAGGGAGTGCCCATTTCTATGACCAACACGAAGGGAGGAGTACTAGGGAGTTTTAAGAACGGCGGAATTTTAGGGAATCGAATCCTGAAGAGGTTCAACATCACCCTCAATTACCAAAAACTTGAATCTTATTGGGAGCCTAATCAATCCTATCGGGCATCTATCCAGCATAATTGTACAGGTATATTGGTGTATTATACTCCAGACTTAAAACAGTTGTTGGTTCGTCAGATTGTAACAGGTTCTGCTGCAGCTAAGGCTGGATTAAAGGAGGAAGATTTATTATTGACAGTGAATGGTAAAAAAGTACAAGCTAAAGACAAGTCTTGGTTGTTGAAACTGATGGCCAAACCTGGACAAGTAATTAATATCAAAATCAAGAGGAAGGGAGAGATTAAACAATTTCGGTTAACTGCCCAATCGTTAATTTGAGCATAAAAAAGGTTGAAAGTTGGTATCGACTTTCAACCTGATGTTTTGAAACTTTACACTAATTTTTAGTTGTTGCAGTTTGCATTTTATTCAACTTTATCAGTTTTGAGTAGTGCTTGAATTGTAGCATCTTCCTTTCCGCCTTATTTTGTTGGCGTGAAGAAATTTGCGTAATGAAGCCGTAAAAACTGATCACTGAGTGAGGAACGAGCGAATGTTTGAACAGTTTCGGCGTAATGAAGTAAATTTTAGCAACAACAAAATACAGCGGTGGCTTTTTTTGGTTCGTTTTTTTAGCTATTGAAAAAAATGAACGGCTATTGAGGATAAACAATCTACATCTTATACTGCCCCCCTCTAATTAATGGTCATTTCTTTATTGTAAACTTATACAAATGATAAAATGATTTCAATAAAAAAATGTGTACGGTTTTGTTTTTTCTTTCATAAATATCTCTCACTTATTGCTTCCCAATACCAATGGGGCGTAAATCTGATAACTCTGCTTCGGTATATACCCGCGACTCAGTAATAAAGCGCAGTCCTAGAGGAATCTCTAACGAAAAACTTGCTCCTCTCCCATGGGTAATATTGATGATTAGTTGGGTATGTTGCCAATAGTCAAACTGATCTTTGGACATATAAAACGCACAACTTTCTATTTCTCCCAAAAACACATCACTATCATCTAACATTAATTCATCTATGGGAAAACACATGGGTGATGATCCATCACAACAACCACCACTTTGATGAAACATCAGGTTCCCGTGTTGTTCCTTCAATTGGCGAATTACCTTTGCTGCATCCTGGGTAACTACTACTCTTTCAGTCATTTATGCATTTTTTAATAATGAATATAAAACAAAGGTGGTGGCCAGTATGGCAAACCACCCTTGAGGTATTTGCTAGAAAAATCCCAGCGCGTTTTTGTCATAAGAAATCAACATATTCTTGGTCTGACGATAATGATTTAGCATCATTTTATGGGTTTCACGACCAATACCCGATTTTTTGTAACCGCCAAAAGGTGCATGGGCCGGATACGCATGGTAACAGTTTACCCAAACTCGTCCTGCCTGAATCGCTCGTGATACCTGATAGGCCTGGTGGGTATCTCGAGTCCAAACTCCCGCGCCTAGCCCATATAAGGTGTCATTGGCAATCTCGATGGCTTCTTTTTCATCTTTGAAGGTGGTTACACATACTACCGGCCCAAAAATCTCTTCCTGAAATACACGCATCTTATTGTTGCCTTTCAGAATTGTGGGTTGGATGTAAAATCCACCTGAAAGACCATCATTGTAAGCCGCTTCTCCCCCAGCAAGTACCTCACAACCTTCTTCTACTCCAATCTTAATGTAGTTCAGAATTTTTTCGTATTGATCGTTGGAAGCCTGCGCCCCCATCATTGTTGCAGGATCAAGTGGGTGTCCCAATTTAATGGCCTTGGTACGTTCTACTACTCGTTTTATAAAATCTTCATAAATGCTTTCTTGTACCAACATACGCGATGGGCAAGTACATACCTCTCCTTGGTTAAGGGCAAACATAACCGCTCCTTCCAGGCATTTGTCAAAAAAGGCATCATCGGCTTCCATAATACTCTCAAAGAAAACATTAGGCGATTTGCCACCCAATTCCAAAGTAACTGGAGTGATATTTTTTGAGGCATATTGCATGATAAGTTGCCCAGTGGTAGTTTCTCCCGTAAAGGCTATCTTGTTGATGCGACTACTACTAGCCAGTGGCTTACCAGCCTCTACACCAAAACCGTTGACAATATTCAGCACTCCGGCAGGTAGTATATCTTCTATCATTTCCATTAGTACCAAAATACCTACTGGGGTTTGTTCGGCTGGTTTTAGCACTACGCAGTTTCCAGCAGCCAACGCAGGAGCTACTTTCCAGGCCGCCATTAGGATGGGGAAGTTCCAGGGGATGATTTGCCCTACCACTCCCAATGGCTCTAGTACATTCATCGATACAGTAGAAGCGTCTAATTCACTTACGGAACCCTCTTCAGCTCTTATTACTCCTGCAAAATACCTGAAATGGTCAATGGCTAGCGGTAAATCGGCGGCCATGGTTTCGCGAACCGCCTTTCCGTTGTCCCAGGTTTCGGCTTTCGCCAATACCTCCAGGTTTTGCTCCATGATATCGGCTATTTTTAATAATAGATTGCTTCTGAAGGTTGCAGAAGAATTGTTCCATTCGGGAGCCGCTGCCCAGGCTGCATCAATGGCTAGCTCTACATCTTCGGCCGAAGAACGGGCAATCTTTGTAAAGGAATTACCATCTACAGGAGAAATATTCTCAAAGTATTCACCTTTAGTGGGGGGTGTCCATTTTCCTCCGATAAAATTTTCGTATTGATTCTTAAAGTTAGGTTTTACTATAGCATTTCCCGATTCAGTCAATATATGATCCATAATTAATATTTTTAGGTTTGAAATAATATTTCTGTAAGACAGCAAAGCACCAAACAAATGCTTTGTTAAACTTCACATCCCAAAATTATTCAACTAAAAATCAATAAAGTTGTACTATTCTCTTAACCATGTGAACGATCCTTGCATTATTTGTAAAATAGCAAGTAAACATATGACTATACCTGTGTTTTTGGCTAATTTGGGGTACCAAAAAATCATTGTGCGTATGTTACTTCCTAAAAAACATTTCGAAAAACGAAAACTTGAACACCTCGTTGAAAATCAAACCAGCTACCATCTCAACAATGCCGAAATGCACGTATTTGAGACCCACCAACAAGCTCAACAAGTAGCTTTGAAATTTCGTCAGCCCGTATTGGCTAGTATGCTTACTGGCAAAAAAGTGATGCATCTTGAACACGTCCAACCTTTTGATTTTCTCCCTGGTGAGTCTATCATCTTACCTCCCGATGCTCCCATGCTTATTGATTTTCCAGAGGCTACTATGCAAAAACCTACACGTTGCCTGGCAATGACTATTTCTATAGATAAAATCAAAAAAATAATAGGTTTACTCAATGAAAATTTACCCCGAATAGATGGGCAGGAATGGAACTTTATGGATTTCAACTTCCAGTTTACCAACGACATAGCCATTCACGGTATCATTCAAAGATTGCTTTTTTTGTTCACAGAAAATCATCCATCCAAAGACCTGTTTGCAGATTTTATGCTCAAGGAACTCGTGATTAGAATTTTACAGAAAGAACATAGAGAAAATCACAGTGTGCAAACAAAGCACCTTGGAGGTGAGGGCCGCTTAACCGAAATCGTGAAATATATTCATGACAACTTAAGTCAACCACTCACTATTCAGCATTTGAGCGACAAAGCCCACATGAGTGAGTCCAATTTTTACCGCGTATTTAAAAATGAATTTGGCATTTCGCCTGTCGATTTTATCAACGAAGAGCGTATCAGGCTTGCTACTCGTTTATTGCGAGATCCTGATAAACAAATTAAGGAAGTGTATCTGGAGTGTGGTTTTAACAGTTTGTCTTATTTTAATCGCTTATTCAAGCGAAAAAATCAAGTGTCCCCCCGGAAGTTTCAGGCCAAAAATAAAATCAGTGACTAATCATCTTACAGACCAGTCACCGATACAAAAATCTTAGGGTTATTGATATTTACAAAAAGCGAATCAATAATATCTCAATGAGTAATAATGCCAAGGCGGCAATAATGAAGTACTTCCAAAGATTTACTTGAATGTTTTTAGATTTAAACTCATTGATAAAGTCTTTGCCCTGCTTGGAGAAATCATAGATCTGTACATTCTTCTTCTTAGAAAAAGTATTTTTTAGTTCATCCATCGAGTAAAAACTCATATTAGATTCCGATTTTCCGTAGTTAAAAGCTATTAGTCGTACTTGTTTATTGTCTAGCATTAGTTTGTAATATCCCGCTTCCAGAGCCTGGGCAGGCATTTCGATCAATAATTCATCTCCTACAATGCGTTGGGCAGGTACAATCTCTAGCTTATCTTTTACTAACTTGTATACTTGATTTTTGGCAGGATTCTCAATTTTCAAACGCAACGTTTTTTCCTGGAATGTATAACCCAAACGATCTCCAGTGGTTTTACTGGCAGAGGCTATTTTGTACATCACTGGCACAAATATCGCGTGTTTGGCAAAGCTGCTAAATTCGTTGTTGAGGGGGGCTGCACATAAATACACTTTGCCTTGTCCTACATTAAATTGAGATAAGAATGGACTACGGTTTTTGTAAGTAAATATATTGTTGCCCAAGTTGTTCCAGCTCGCCACTGCGCTGGCAAATGGCATGTTCATATTACGTGGTACGTTGTTGAACATACCCCGGAAAAACGGATTGCTTACGTTGGGCACCGATAAGGTATTGTTACTGGTGCGTTTCAATGAATCTTTTCGTACTCGGGCAGTCTTGAAACCACTTACCCGTAAACCGCTCAAAAAGCCGCCGTAAGAGCTACCTGGTTTTTCGGATGGAAACACCAATAGGCTCCCTCCTTTTTGCACAAATTCTCTTAAAGCCGTTACCAAGGCACCTTCTACATTTTCGAGTTCATTCAATACAATCAAATCCGCAGTTTTGATGCGGTTATAGTCTAAAGTATTGACATTGAAGCTATTGAGTTTAAAAACTTTTTCGTTGCTGTATAAGTTCTGGATGTAACTGGTAGGGTTTTTCTCGTGCAAATGCAAAATGTTAATGGTGGTAGAAGCATTTAGTGCAAAGAAATATTCATTGTCAAAAGTTACCGGATTGTCTTCAAAAGTAATTTTTCCAGCTTTCCACCCTTTGCCACTTACGGTAAAATTAAAACTTGCGGTAGCATTAGCATTGGCGGGCAGTTCGGCACTGGTGGTAGATACTTGTTTGCCATCCAAAAATAACTTGAGTACCAGGTCAGGGTAATTGTCGGCGCTGAAACTTTTCAAGCGTACATTGACCCGATTGCTTTCTAATTCTTTGATAAAAGGGTTTTCTAACCAAACTGAGTCAATCATGATATTGGATGTTTTCTCAGATTTGATAGGCACAATGTAATATTGATTATTGGTATCTAGTTTTACCTTATTCAGGTCACCTGCGGTGCTTTTTTGGAAGTCAGAAAACCAAAATACCTGATTCTTTTTATTGTCGGAATAGCGATCTAATAAGCTACTCTGGCGACGATACAGGGAAGTAAGGGAGCGATACGCATTGGAATACTTGGTTTCGGTCAAGCGATCGGTTACTTCTTTTGCCGCAATGGGGAATTGTTCTTTGTTTTCAAACTCGTTGGTAATCAGCTGAAAACGAGCATCTTTTGGGAAAACCTTCACCAAGTCGCTGATATATACAGAGGCCAGGTCAAAGTATTTGTCGTTGCCCAGTTCGCTTTGCATACTGTACGAGTTGTCCAGGTAGATACCTACCAACCCACTGAGGTTTTGAATCGATTTTTGGTTTTTACTGGGAATAAAAGGCTGGGCAAAGGCAAGCACCAAAGCAGTCACAAACCCAAGGCGTGCCAACAATATC
Source organism: marine bacterium AO1-C (assembly GCA_001890965.1). GTDB lineage: Bacteria > Bacteroidota > Bacteroidia > Cytophagales > Microscillaceae > Microscilla. Next base: position 970,079 of record MLAY01000001.1, read on the forward strand.
AGGAATTGTTTGATCCGCCGAAACGAATTTGTCTCGGTTTTTACATCTTTGAGTAGTACTACATTGGTAAAATAAACCCGTTTTACCCTTCTGAAATTAAATAAATGGATAGCAATTGGAATTGCTAAGGCAGCTAAAGCCCACAAAAATAGGGGATATACAAAATTCATTCAGTGTCTAGTGAGTTTTTCTTGGTTATGTTAAAAATACAAAGTGTATATTTAATCGAGGTGGTTTGTTATATTTTCTGTTTTTAGCTCAATTACAGCAACTTACAAGAACGGGCATTGTGTTTAGAATAGCAAATTTTCAAAATAACATTTGTGCGAATATAACAGAATCACTCATTTTTGCAGATGACGGTAACTATTTTAACAAACAGGTAACAAAGGAAATTTTTTTTACTGAAATTCTGTTATTTTTGCCGCCAGCAAAATAATTATTGATGGTTGATAGGGCTTTGTAGTTAGCTGCATTTGGCGTGTAGACATTTCTCCTATCGACTGCTATAATATGAGTTGCTCTTGCAGATGCGGGCACGCTCACAAAACCTACTTCAAACTTTTGAAACCATTACAATTTATGCTACAACAACGGGTAGCCGTCATAGATCTGGGAACCAATACGTTCCATGTTTTAATTGCCGAGGTGTCGGAACTGGGATTCCAAAAATTATACTCTGAAAAAATACCAGTAAGAATTGGTCAGGGAGGCATTTCGGAAGGAATGATCACCGAAGAGGCTCAGGAACGGGCTTTAGAAGCCATCACGAATATTCATCAAACATTACAACAGTATAAAGTACCCAACAACAAAACCTGGGTGGTGGCCACTAGTGCATTCCGAAGTGCCAAAAACGGCAAAGCTTTGGCCGAAGAGATTGAAAAACAAACTGGATTTAGCATTCAAATCATCAATGGCGATAAAGAGGCCGAATACATTTATCAAGGAGCTAAAACTGCGCTGGATATTGGCAATACTACTTCGCTTATTATGGATATTGGCGGTGGTAGTGTAGAGTTTATTATTGCCAATCAAAAGAAGATTTTCTGGAAAAAGAGTTTTGAAATTGGCGGCCAGCGCCTGATGGACCAATTCATGCGCACCGATCCTATTACTGAGTTGGACATCCAGCGAATGAATATTTTTCTGGAAGAGAAGCTTTGGGGTATGAGCGAGGTCATGTTCAATTATTCTCCTAAAGTACTAGTTGGTTGTTCGGGGACTTTTGACACCCTGGCCGAAATCAATGACAAACGCTATCCTGAAGGAGAATCTTTGCGCCTTTCCAGCACAGAGGCCGAAATGGATTTGGATGATTTTCATGAAGTATACCAAGCCTTGGTTTGGAAAAATCGCGACCAGCGTCTCAAAGTACCTGGTATGATTGAAATGCGGGCAGATATGATTGTAGTAGCGGTATGTTTGGTGCGTTTTGTATTGGATCGTTATGATCTTGACCGCATCAGGATGTCGACCTATTCGCTCAAAGAAGGTTTCTTAAGCAAAAAGATGGAGGAAGATTTGGATTAATAGCAGATATTTCTCTGCTATCTTATTTATATCAAAAACATATAACTCGTACAAATCATGTAAGTACTGAACTACATATCAAAATTAAATTTTTAAATACCTCTTGAAACAAAATATTATTCTTTGTAGTATATATACTAAAAAGAGATGTAAAACTATATTTTGCATCTTCTAATTAGTGATCAAATTTAAATTATAATACTATGGAGAATCATATCATCATTGCTATCGTATCTGGTGTTAGCTCCCTCATCATTATCGCCTTATACAACTACCTCCGACGCAAAAACAACGGCGTATACAATGCCTTTGGCGGGGTAGAAACTCAACTCAAAAAACGTTTTGATTTAGTACCCAACTTGGTGGCAGTAGTAAAAAAATATGCCAACCACGAGCAAAATATATTGACTAAAGTTGCTGAAGTACGCTCTTTGGCGGGTGCTTCTACTTTATCCAATGATCAAAAATTAGCCTTGGATAATCAATTAGCAGCCAGCATGCACGGTTTACTATTATCGGTAGAAAACTACCCTACCATTCAGGCGAGCGAAGGGTTTATGAACCTGCAAAGAACCCTCAATGAGGTAGAGGCGCAAATATCGGCCGCACGCCGTACCTACAATGCGGTAGTCACTGACTACAACAATACCATCCAGACTTTCCCTAATAATGTTATGGCTTGGTTGATGAACCTGAAAACTAAGCATGTATTTCATATTGAGGACTTTGAGCGGGAGCCAGTATCTGTTGAGAAGCTTTTTCAACCTGACCAATTATGATTAAACAGGTAGAAATTCAAACCTTATTTCACCGCCAACTAAAAAATAATATCAAGCATATAGAAGCCAATCGTAAACGAGTGATTGGGTATCAGGTAGCACAGGTTGTAGGCTACCTGCTGGTGTTGGCGGTGCTTTGCTTCTGGAACTTTTTAATGGCTATAGATTCCTGGGCCTTTTTGAGTGCTTTGATGCTTGCTACGGGGGTGATTTATGTTTCTTCTTTGGCGCACCAAGCTCAAAGGCAAGCCTATCACAAAAAGTATAAACGGTACATAGTACGGCCCATTGCTGAATGCATTGACCCAGATTGGCGTTATGAAGCTTTCAAAGGAATAGATTCTAAACAATTCAAAGCCAGCAAGTTATTCCCTCTTGGCTATGATATATACCAGAGCGATGACTTGATTTCGGGTTGGATTGGGCAAACTGATTTTCAATGCGCTGATGTCCATATCCAACGGTTTCAAAAGTTAAATGGCATCCGCTCTGTTTTTCAGGGATTGTTTTTTCACGCCGACTTTCACAAACATTTTAGAGGTAGAATATTTGTAAGCCCCGATTTTACCAAGGGACGTTGGGGAAACGCAGGCACATTTATCCAGAAAAACTTTGTAGGGCAAGGGCAATTGGTAAAAATGGAGAATCTTGAGTTTGAGCGTTTGTTTATGGTGCATGCCACTCATTCCACGGAAGCTCGTTATGTACTTACCCCGATAATTATGGAGGCCATGGTTAAGCTAAGGCAGTTTTATGACAGCCCTATTTATTTTTCCTTTATTGGCACCCGGATGTATTGTGCCATTGATTTTGAAGAGGAATTATTTGAACCTAGCATATACCGTTCGGCGGTTAATTATAGAGACATTCAGTTTATATATGCCTTACTGAAGATGAATAAAATCATTGTGGAGCAAATGCAACTCAATACCCGCATTTGGACAAAAACGTAGTCTGATGAGAAGATTCATCAGACTACTAATATATCTTAAATTGCTCTGATAATACTCAGATAAAGTGGCATGCCTAGTGTAATATTTAACGGGAAAGTAATGGCTAGTGCCATGGGTATATACAAAGCAGGATTTGCCTTGGGTGCGGCCAGTTTCATAGCGGCGGGTACCGCAATATAAGAAGCACTGGCTCCCAAAATGGCAAACAAGAACTGATTGGCCTCGTTTTGGGTCACTACTTTGCTGGCCACTGCTACCCAGCAACCATTAAAGATTGGCATTACAATGGCAAAAATTACGGGAAACCATCCATTGTCTAAGAATGATGATAATTTTCGCCCACTTACAATTCCCATATCCAATAAAAATACTGCTAAAAAGCCTTTGAAAATATCGGTAGTAAAAGGCTCAATTCCCTGAGCTTGTTTTTCACTGGCCAAAAAACCAATAACCAAACTACCAATAATCAACAACACACTACCATTGGTAACCGCATGACGCAATACACTTTTAAAAGAGGTTTCGGCACTGTGACCATTGTTGAACAGTCGCATGAGCAATACTCCAATAATAATAGATGGAGCCTCCATAAGTGCCATCACTGCTACCATTTGTCCTCCAAATGTCATTCCCTGGGTTTCTAGAAAAGAAATCGAGGTAACAAACGTTACAGCACTTACCGATCCATAAGCAGCAGCAATTGCCCCGGCATTTTCGCCTCCTACCCGCTTTTTCAAGATAAAAAACGAATAAATCGGCACCACTAGAGCTAAAAAAACCCCAAACAACAGCGATAAAAATATCTCAGCGTTTAGGGGACTGTGTGAAAGCTCTTGCCCTCCTTTAAAACCAATAGAAAATAACAAATAAAGCGAAATGAACTTGGAAGAATTGGAAGGAATTTCCAGATCACTTTTGAGCCTTACGGCTAAAATTCCAAGAAAAAAGAAAAGTAGTGCCGGATTGGTTAAATTCTCAATCAACAAGCTTAAATCCATCGAATATAGGTTTTAGTTCAACATAAACTTTAGATCAGCAAAACATTAGAGGTTTTGCTACCCAAAGCCATTTTTTGCATTTTGAGCATATTTTGATAAAACTCAGGCCGCAAAAAAAGGCTGTCTGCCAACGATCTTAATAAAGTCGCTGATAGATAGCCCATCTATTTTGTACCAGTGGTACTTATTTATACATGTCTATATACCAGAGCCAGGTAATAGTAATATTATGCTAAATACCTAGCTGTAAATCTATGGAAACAACTCATTGCTTTACATTTACAGAATAACGGATGGAACATCCAATCACTCTAAAGCAGAAATCAAGAGTTAATATTTTGATGCTTCGCACCTAAATCTCATTTCCATTCAATAGTTTATCAAAAATGTTAGCCATTTATTAATTCATTTAAATTTTTATAAATATTCTAATATCAAACTTAATATAATAATGATGTTTCACTTACCCTAGGCTGAAAGTAAGTTTAAAACGGCGCAAGTTTACTACTATTTTATTTAAAAGTAAAACTATCATTTATTATTTTTCAATCTTTGCCGACTTTGGTACAAAACCACGATGGCGGCAATGCCTCCTATTACTAAGTAAAAGACAGTTTGCGCCAAGTGAATCACTGTAGCCAAGGTAAGTGCGGGAGTAGCTGCTATAAGAAATGGGTACAAGCTTAGGCCTTTAGTTACCAGAAAATGATAGGCTCCCATACCTCCACCCTGAATAGGCACCGATTTGCCAATACTACCTATTACCAGCAAAAAAAGCCCTGCCTGAAAGCCCAGATGCTGAGTAGCGGGGATGGCAAAAAACCACCAATAAGTCATCAAGAAATAAGAGAACCAAATAAGAAGGGTATGCCCTAAAAAATGCCATTTATATGGCATGTAATAAATGCTTGTGAGTCCAGTAAGCACGCCTTTGATAAATTGACGTAATCGCTCAAACCATTTCTTTTTCCATAAGAACCATAAAATAATAAGACCAATCACTCCAAAAATGACGAGTGTATAAAAGGCCCATTCTTTGGCCTGAAAAAGCTGCTGAAATGGGGTAAAAATATTCTTTTGAAAAAAAGTTGCTGCAATTTGATATTGAAAAAAAAACGTAAAAACCACTAATAAAAACAAACAGCATATATCAATGGCTCGCTCGGCAACCACCGTACCTAATATAGATTCAAACTGAAGTTTTTCGCTTCGTTGTACTGCCACGCAACGCGATATTTCACCCAATCGCGGTATTCCAAGATTTACCAAATAACCAAACATCATGGCCCACCAAACATTCCATAATGCTATTGGCTTAGAAGATGGGTTCAAATCGTTTTGAGAAGCTTTTTTGAGAGGAGTTAATAACAGTTTCCATCGCATGGCCCTACTCAAATGCCCTCCCAGGGAAGCCAATAATACCAGCACACCCCAGCGATAGTCTACCTTTTGCAACTCCTTGATAATGAGCATTAGGTCTTGATCTTTGAAGGCCAACCAAAGCAATACACCTCCTAAGAGAAAAAAGGACAGGTTGATCAGAAATTTTCTCATTTTACCGTTTATTTGTTCATTATGCTAGCCCAAAACTAAGGATTTGCGGTTTGATTGGGTAGAATTAAAGCTACAGTTGTGAGCCATTGTTAAGGAACGTTTTCAAAATAATTTTTAGCCATTTAGAAAATTGCGCCAAATTAGCTAAAATTGACCATGGAAATTAACTTACAAGGCAAAAACATACTCGTAACTGGGGCCAGCCGGGGCATCGGGGCTGCTGTTGCTGAACAACTGGGAAAATCGGGCGCTAGAGTTGCCGTGCACTATGGAAAAAACGAGGCCAAAGCGCAGGAAATCGCTGAAAAAGCGGGCAATGCATCCGCAGCATTTCAGGCAGATTTAAACAACAATGCCTCATGTAGCGATCTATTCAAAAAAGTCGTTCAGGCTTTTGGCAAAGTAGATGTGCTCATCAATAATGCAGGAATTGCTATTCAATCTCCCCTTGAGAAAAACGATCAGGAGTGGATTGAAGATTGGGAAAAAACCATGCAGGTAAACATGACAGCTACCGCTGTATTATCTCGTGCTGCTATACAGCATTTTCAGCAAAACCAAGGTGGGAGATTCATTCATATTTCTTCAAGAGCTGCCTTCAGAGGCGATACCGCTGATTATATGGCTTATGCCGCTTCCAAAGCAGCGATGGTGGCTTTTAGCAGATCGATTGCCAGGGGTTATGGTAAACAGGGGATTACTTCTTTTGTAATTGCTCCGGGGTTTACGGCTACTGATATGGCGCAGGATTTTATAGATGAATATGGGATGGATTACGCATTGCAAGGGGTAGCACTGGATCGCCTGACACAGCCTCAAGACCTGGCCCCTACGATTGTTTTGCTTGCCAGCGGATTGGCCGATCATGCTACGGGGTGTACGATTGATATCAATGCAGGAAGCTATGTACACTAAATAACGCTCAGATTCATTCAAATGATGATTGTCAGAAAAGTAGTCACAATAAATATTCAAGTACAGGATCAGAATTTTGAGAATACTGATCAAAAAGTGAATTATCAGGTGCAGGAAATCCCTGAAATAAATGCTTATTTAGAAGAAGGTTTTAACATTGAACGAATGTTTCATACCCCACCGAGTAATTCAGGTGATTGTCTAAACCTCACTTTTGTTTTATCCAAAAAAGAAGGTGATTCAGAACAAAAGCGTAAAATGAAAATGAAACTTTAGTAAAGGCGACCATTTGAGCCTTGAGATATATACTATTATAAAAATAATGGAAGACTTTGACGCGCGCATTGAGGGATTATTTAAACAATTGTATCTTCCTCTGGTCAACTACAGCAATAAATTTGTAAAAGATTCGGAGGCAGCCCGTGAGGTAGTTCAAGCTACTTTTGTCCATATTTTAGAAAAAGGAGCCTTGCATATTACTACATCTGAAGAGGCCTACCTTTATACTGCGGTACGTAATCGCTCACTCAATTATCTCAAAGCAAAAATAAAGCATTCTAACCGTTTGGAAGACACTTCCGAAATCACCGTTACTGCTTCTGACGATCAACTTAAGGAATTGGAATCGAGTGATTTGGCGCACATTTTAGATGTGGCCATTGCCAGCCTTTCTCAAAAAACGCAAATCATTTTTCACCTCAGTCGGGAGGAATCACTCACTTATAAAGAAATTAGCGAACAATTGGATGTTTCGGTAAAAACGGTAGAATTCCATATTTCAACTGCCCTCAAAACAATTCGTGCATTTCTCGAAAAGCACTGGTATCTCCCTATTGTTCTGATAGTTATAAACTTTATTTAAAAAAAGCCACATTTTTCTTAGGGTACCCTGGTGCCCCATTGTCGTAAGGTCAAATTGATAATATTAAACCAAGATGAGTATTGAGTTCCTGATAAAGTATTTGATGCAACAAACCTCTGAAGCAGAAAATAAGCAGATAGAAGATTGGCTACAGGCCAACCAAAAAAATCAAGCTTATTTGAATGAACTTCAGGGCTGGTTTGAAAAAGACGCTCCTCAGATTCATTTGACGGATGAAGAAATTGCTCGAGATTGGCAAAAGGTAAAAGCCCAGGCTAAAGAAAAACCTACCAACAACGTGCACAATAAAACCCGTAAAATGGGGCGTTGGTGGGTTACTCGTATTGCGGCTATCATCGTTATTGGGGCGGCCATTGGGCTGTTGTATACCAATTTGTCAAACAATGAACAGGGCACCGAAGCGCTTGTAATTACCAATGCAAAAAAGCTCAATAAACAGGCTTTGGTACTTGCCGATGGGTCTAAGGTATGGCTCAACGCAGGCAGTCGTTTGCATTATCCCAAACAATTTGGTCAAAATCAACGATTGGTACGCCTGCAGGGCGAAGGTTTTTTTGAAGTACAAAGGGACGAAGATCGCCCCTTTAAAGTACTGACTGATAAAGTAAACATCACGGTATTAGGTACCTCGTTTAACATTCGTCAACAAGGAAACATCAGTACCCAGGTAACGGTAAATTCAGGAAAAGTAGCAGTGGCCACTCAAGACCAAAAACAACGAGTAGAGCTGGTCAAAGGTGAAAGAAGTGACTTTAATGTTCAAAACGGGCAATTGACCAAGCAAACCAATCGAGACTTGAATTATCTTTCCTGGAAAACCAATACTTTGGTATTTAAGAAAGCTACCATGGGGCAAATTGTTAGCGACTTGAGCAGGCACTTTAATATGTTTGTAGATTGCAAGCCTGAGTTGCGCCAAAAGTTTAGTTTTAACGGAACGTTTAAGACACAATCGCTCGATAAAATTTTACAGGTAATTGAACTTACATTAGACGTCAAGGCCACCAAAAACGGTAACACTGTACTCATCAGGTAATCATTAACTAACACACTAATTACAAGACCATGAGGAAATCCATTTTTATAAAGGGATTATTGGTATTGCCATGCCTATTTGCATTTACCTTCTTGTTTGCTCAGAATCAAGAAAACCTGCTTGAGAAAACCGTTTACCTTTCGCAAAAGGAAGGTTCTCTATTATACTTTGTAAAATACCTGAACGAACTTCCTGATATTCATTTCTTTTATGACGAAAGTGTTGTGCCTGATCAAACAATTAGGCTTCGTCATAAAAAATGGAAGCTTAAAGTCTTACTTGCCAAACTCTTCAAAAACACTACTGTTGAACACGAATACCTCTCTGGGCAAATTATTCTCCGAAAAAAGAAAAAGTCTAAAGTTATCCTCAGTGGTACTATCAAAGTAGACGGAGAACAGTTGCCCGGAGCTACGGTATATGTACCTGAACTCAACATAGGCTCAGCTACAGATGCCAATGGCTATTATTCACTCTTGCTACCTCCTGGCAGATATAGGTCAGTGTTTTCGTTTATTGGCCACGAACGAGAAAACCGCACACTTCTGCTAAATGATGATACTTCTATGGACATCAACCTCAATCCATCTATCAATTCATTGGGAGAAGTAGTAGTAAGCGCCCCGCAAAAAACACAGGTGGAGCTATTAAAAACAGCACAAACCGGAGTACATAAAGTAGATATAAAGCAATTAAAGCGGCTTCCTACATTGGGGGGAGCAATGGATATTTTGAAAGGAATGCAAACTTTGCCCGGTGTTCAGAATGCCACCCCTGGCATCACCAATTTCTCGGTAAGAGGCGGTACTTATGATCAAAACCTTGTATTGTTGGATGGCATTCCGGTATATAATACCGCTCATTCATTGGGTTTCTTTTCTGCCATCAATCCTGACGCAATAGATCAGGTAACACTGTATAAAGGAAACATTCCAGCAAGGTATGGTGGGCGTATATCATCCATTGCCGATATGCAAACCAGTAATCGTCTCGTAAAAAAGTTTAACCTGGAGGGGGGAGTTAACTTTACCAATAGCCAACTATCACTCAATATCCCATTAGGCAAAAAAGCTTCTTTGCGCATTTCGGGGCGATTAGGTTACCCCGAAGTAGCTACGGGTTTGCTTGGTTTAATCTATTTCTTTCGCAGAGATGCGGTACGTAACCAAGTAGTTTATACTGAAAGTAATTATGCCGATTTAGTGACTAGTTTGCTGGTGAATGTGAGTGATAAGGATCAAATAAAAATCACTTCTTTATATTCTCAGGATGTTTTTTTTGGCAGGGAGATCATTTCAGACAGGAAATTTTTCTGGCAAAGTATGGGAGCATCCATTAATTGGCGACATCAGTTTAACGAATCATTACAGGGAAGCTTTAATCTACATTACAGCAACTTCGACAAAAAATACCGATTCCAAAACTTTACTGACAGGAGCCTCGCCTATGAATGGCTTGGCGGCATACAGCAAATAGGAGGCAAAATGGATTTTACTTACCAGGTTTCTTCTCGCAGTAGCTTTAATTTTGGAGCTGATCTTACCAAACACCTTTTTCGCCCTGGTAAAACCGAAAATAGCAGAGGAATTAACGACACTACCCTTGATAATTATCACGCTCTGGAGTCAGGGCTTTACTTTATGCACCAACTCGAGCTGAACCCAAAACTCCGAATTAATTATGGGGCACGAATTTCTGGCTTTTATAATATTGGCGGCAATAAATATGTATACGATGAAGCACAAAACCTGACTGAAACTCAGCGCTTTGGTACGGGTCAATTGATGGATAGCTTTTTCGCTTTGGAGCCCAGACTCAATGTACACTATCAGCTCACGCCTAACTCTACGCTGAAAGCAGCTTACAGCCGAAACTACCAATATTTATTTCAGGTAAACAACTCAACAGTGCAATTACCCTCCAACATTTGGTTACCTGCCAACGACAACATCAAACCTCGTTTTGCTGATCAGTTTTCGCTTGGTTATTTCACAACTCTAGATAAGAAAGGAAAACTTGAGTTTTCGGCAGAGGCTTATGCCCATTTTATGCATCGGGTAACCGATTATCGTGACAATGCCCATTTGTTTTTGAACGACAACCTAGCTACCGAAATAAGAACTGGTACTGGGCAAGCCTATGGACTCGAGTTGATGTTGCGCAAAAAGGGGAAAAAATTCAATGGAGCCATCAGCTATACCCTATCAAAAGTGGCATTCAACATTCCAGGGATCAATCAAGGTGAATCGTATGCTCCCAGATACGACCGTCCTCACAATTTGTCAATGAATGTATCTTACGAACTAGGGCGTAGATGGCGCATTTCCAGTACTTTCACTTACATGAGTGGATCAAACGTAACTCTGCCTGTGGGATTAATCGTGGTAAATAACCGATTATACAACTATTTTACTAAACGTAATGCTTTCCGATTGCCTTATTTTATGCAATGGGATATCGCCATTACACTCAAAAGCAGGCAAAGAAAACGTTGGCAGGGAGAATGGACATTTGGGGTAACCAATGTATTAAACCGACGTAATCCTTTGGCCGTCTTCCGAGATCAACAATATTACTCCCCAGTAGATAATAATGGCCGATTTGCAAATATGTTCTTGTTTGGGTGGATGCCCTATGTTTCTTACAGATTTAAATTCTAATGACCATGAAAAGCTTTGATATACCACCCAGTCATCTTGTTATTGGTTTATTATGCGCCTTATTATTCAGTAGTTGCGTAGATAGGAGTGAATTTGATCTTGAGCTTGATCCTGATCCTCCTCTCATGATTAATGCGTTGATTACTGATCAAGCAGGGCCTTATTATGTGCAAGTCTCCAAAGCAGTGAGTAACTTTTCGGGCCAAGATGAGTATGCCTTTGGAGGTTTACATATAGGAGAAAGTTTTAACCCCATTACTGATGCTACGGTAATACTCAGCGATGACCAAGGTAATAGTGATGTTTTGGAACTCTGCACGCAAAGTTTTGCGCCAAAGTCTAGCTGGGGAGATACCTTGAAACTTAACCAATACGGTTTCTATAAAACCTCTACCAACCTAAGAGGAGTTCCTGGTAGAACCTATACACTTACGGTGCAATACGATGGCAATACTTATGAAGCCAAGACCACTATGCCTAATGCTCCTCCTACCCCAACTATTAGTTATGACCAATATATTTATCCATTATTGAATTTCAATGAACCACAGGATGAAGAAAACTATTATATGTTTTTTTACCGAGAGGTTTTTGACAATGACTCTATTTCCAGTCCTGCTTTTGCGTATAATTATCCAGATAATCTATGGCCTTTCTTCTACACGAGCATTCAAATTCGCTCTGATCAGTTTTGGGGTAGTGAAGTTTCAAATCTGGATATCCATGAAAACAACCTAATAAAAGGCACTCAAATAAAATTTTGCTTCGAATGTGCCGAAAATATGCTCATACAAATGCATTCTATTACTAAAGAGGTCTACGATTTTTATAGTTCTCTCAAACAACAAGCGCGTAATGATGGAGGAACCTTTACTACTGAGCCCGCAACGCCTCCCAGTAGCTTTACCAATGGAGTACTGGGTATTTTTAGAGCCTCAGCAGTGCAAAGCATTACCGCCCCCATAAAATATTAATCAGGTGTAATTAAGTAAAACTGCATCAATAACCTAATCCATTTGGATTACTCTATTTTTTCCGTTTTACTAACCACAAAAACCGATGGAGATCTTATGTTTTTCCATCGGTTTTCAATTATATATAAATGAATGTTTACCAGATCAAACCTGTATGTTATGTACTGAAACTCAATTTTTTATAATTTTTAATAAAAACCTGACTTTTTCTTAGGGTCAGGCTCACTCTCATTGTCGTACCAACGAATTCAAAAAATTACCTGCAGGTATTTATATTTTATAATAAACGATAAAAAGTTTGCAACATGAACTACCAAATTAACAGGCGTCTTTTCTTACTATTGAAAAGGTCCTTATCCTTATCATTGCTGTGCTGTATCATGGCACTTTTACCTGCACAAGCCCAGCAATTACTTCAAAAAAATATCCAGCTAAAACATTCTGAAGGAACCGTACTCGAGATCATTCAAGACTTGCAGCAAAATCAGGGCATCACGTTTTCGTACGATGAAAACAGTTTACCCAAAACTCCTCTCAAATTTGCTAAAAAAGGCTGGCAGCTACGCAAATTATTAAAAGAAGTAGAATCACAAGCGCCCTTGGAGTTTCGCTACTTGAACGGACAAATCATTCTCCGAAAAAAGAAAAAAGCTAAAATAAACTTCAGTGGTACCATCAAAGTAGATGGTGAGCAAGTACCAGGGGCTACAGTATATGTACCCGAACTCAACATAGGCTCAGCTACTGATGCCAATGGTTATTATTCATTGTTGCTTCCTCCTGGCAGGTATACTTCGGTGTTTTCGTTTATTGGCCACCAAAAAGAGAATCGCACCCTGGATTTGAAAGATGACACCTCGCTAAATGTCAACCTCTACCCTTCTATTGATCAATTAGGAGAAGTGGTGATCAAAGCACCTCAAAGGCCTCAGCTAGACTTGTTGAAAACAGTTCAAACTGGAGTACATCAAATTGACATCCAACAGATTAAAGACCTGCCAATGTTTGTTGGGGAAACTGATATTTTCAAAGGCATACAAGCCTTGCCAGGAATTCAGAATTCCCACGTAGGTACCAGCAATTTCTCAGTAAGAGGTGGTGGTTATGACCAAAATCTGATTCTGCTAGACGATATCCCCATTTATAATACCAATCATACCATGGGCTTTTTCTCAGTTTTTAATGCCAATGCCATACAAAGCGCCCAGCTTTACAAAGGAAGTTTGCCTACCCAATATGGCGGTAGATTATCTTCGGTATTGGCCCTGGAAACCAGAGAAGGAAATAGCGAAAAAATAAGGGTACAAGGAGGCATTGGGATCATTAGTAGCAACCTGGCAATAGATGGCCCCATTGGCAAGAAGGCTACTTTTATGGTAGGTGGAAGGTATGGATACCCGAGTTTGTTCCTAAACATGATTAACAAACCTGGGGCTTTTGCATCTCCAGCAACTTTTTTAAGCAGTACCCGAAACGAGATGAATTTTGTGGACTTGAACATGAAGGTAAAACTCAAGCTCAACAAAAATAACCAGCTAAGTATTACGGCCTTTGGTGCTAAAGACCGCTTTAAGAGCCAAGTGATTCTGCAGGACAATATATATGATTGGAGCAGTGTAGGCGGGGTTATCAATTGGCAACACCGTTTCAGCCCTCGCCTTATTAGTAATATCAAGTATTTTTATAGTCAATCGCAATACGCCTATCAACAAAAGCCTGATAATGAAAACATTAGATGGTCTAGTAGCATTCAACAGCAAGGCTTTAAGGCAGACTTTGATTATCAGTTTTCTTCGCATAGTCAGCTTAATTTTGGGGTAGCACTTACCCATCTTTACCTAAACCCTGGTAGGCTGGAAAGTTTAGATGAAAATGATGACGTGATTCTTTTTTCGTCATTAAACACCAAGCAAGCAGTAGAGGGAGCCATCTACCTTGACCATCAGTTTTCCTGGAACAAATGGAGGTTTAACTATGGCTTGCGCCTTTCGTCTCTTCATAATTTAGGCTTGGGTACCGAACCTATTTATGACAACAATCAAAATATAGTTGGAGCAAAGCTTGCGCTTCCAGGAGAAATTCTGAGCCAGTTTTATGGCTTGGAACCCAGAGCATCTGTACGCTATTTGCTCAATCCAAATGCTTCTATTAAAGCCTCTTATGGTCGCACTTATCAATATTTACATCAATTAGGCAATGCCACTATAGGTTTTCCTGGCGATGCCTGGCTTCCGGCAAATAGCAATGTCAAGCCACGATTTGCCGATCAGTATGCATTGGGATACTTTCTCAATTTTGGGCATGAGGCCACTTATCAATTCTCTACTGAGGCATATTATCGTCATAGTCATCGGGTGATAGATTACCTCGATAATGCGCAATTGTTTATGAATGGTGCCATTGAAACTCAAATAAGTACTGGTGAAGAGGTCGCTTATGGGCTAGAGCTCATGCTTAAAAAGAAAAAGGGTAAACTTAAGGGGTGGATTGGTTATACACTGGCAAAGATTGAAAGAAAGACTCCAGGAATCAATAATGATCAAGTATATGCGCCTGTTTACGACAGAAGACACAATCTCTCTTTGAACCTTACTTATGACCTTACCAAGCGATGGAGAATAGCGGCCAACTTCCAATATATGTCTGGTGCAGGTGCTACTATACCAGTTGGTGAATTTATCTTCAACAATCAAGTTTTCAATCATTATTCCGAACGTAATGGCCATCGTTTGCCCGATTATCACCAATTAAACCTAAGCCTTATTCTCAGAAGTAAAGAGCAAAAGAGATGGCAGGGAGAATGGGTTTTTGGGATCAACAATGTATATAATCGCGAAAACGTATTTTCACTTAGTCGTCCCCAAACCCAAATCGGCAGCCGATACATTAACCGACAATTCACTCAAATGTCCTTATTTGGTTTAATGCCTTACATTTCCTACAACTTTAAATTTTAACAACCATGCACTTAAAAGATTTTAAAACCATATACCTTATTATTTTTTGCTTTTTGGTCATCACGCTTTCCAGTTGTTTAAATATACTATCCGACGGTGATATTTCTACTGATGGACACACACCACGTCTGGTAGTAGATGGCTTAATCACTACTGAGCCTGGCCCCTACTTTGTACAACTAACTTTAAGCGGTAACCTTGCAGGTCCGTTCTCAAAAAACATCGTTCCAGTAACCGATGCAACAGTTACCATTAGCGATGCACAAGGCAATGTAGATGTACTGAAGCCATTTGATGAAAAATACATCATTTTTGATGGAATAGATAACCCTGATCGCACTTGGGCTGACCTGGGTTACTATCAGACTACGACCAATATGCAGGGAGTACCAGGGGGAAAATACACTTTGAGCATAGTATACGACGGGAAAACTTACGAGGCAACAGCCACTATCCCTCGAAGCAATCCCACACTTGAACTAAAACATGAAGATAGTTTTGAGCTACCATTTATATATTTTGATGAGCCTCAGAATGTAAAGAATTACTATATGTTTTACTATAGTTCTTTTAGAGATGGGAAGTCTACAAGGAGTAATTATGCATTGGTACAACACGAAAGCATTCCAAGGAACCTGTGGTCAACATTTCCTCGTCAAAACCTCCTTTATGACGATACCTATTTGCCAGCCAGAGTGGAGCGCTTAGACATCTACCAAAACACAAATTACCAGATTTTTTCTGATACTACTCTATTTGATCCTGACAGTAGTACAGTAGAGATGCACTCGGTTACACAAGAAGTATATGATTTGTACCAAGCGCTCGAAAACCAAAAGAAAAATGATGGTGGAACGTTTAATGGACTCCCAGGTGACCCTCCCACAAACCTGAGTAATGGTGCTTTAGGATTTTTTAGAGCTTCGGCTGTTTCACGAAAAACGATCCCATTTACTCGCTAATGTTGAGTATAAAAAAAGCGGCAATGAAGCATTCATTCATTATCGCTTTTTTTATATATAGAAGTCCTACTATCTCAATTTCAACATTACCAAAGTAAGTACTGCTAAGAAAATGCCCACTACCCAAAAACGGGTCACAATTTTGGCTTCGTGATAACCTTTCTTTTGGAAATGGTGGTGCAAAGGCGCCATTAGGAATACCCGACGACCTTCTCCAAATCTTTTGCGGGTATATTTAAAATAACTTACTTGAATAATTACTGATAGGTTTTCGGCCAGGAAAACACCACACATCAAAGGAATGAGTAATTCTTTTCGTACCGAAAGGGCCAAAACGGCAATAATCCCTCCCAAAGACAAACTCCCAGTATCACCCATAAATACTTGAGCTGGATAGGAATTGTACCATAAGAAACCAATACAGGCTCCCATCAGGGCCGAACAAAAGATTACCAGTTCACCCGAATTGGGGATGTACATAATGCCCAGGTACTTGGAAAATATCGCGTTACCCGATACATAGGCAAAAATAGCCAAAGTAACTGCAATAATGACCGAGGTTCCTGCGGCCAGTCCATCTACACCATCCGTAATATTGGCTCCATTGGATACAAACGTGATGATAAAAATGGCTACAAATACATACAAAATCCAGGTAAGGTTTGCAGGGAGGAAAGGAATAACTTTACTATAATCTAACTCATTATTTTTGAAAAAAGGCACCGTTACCGCAGTAGATTTCACGTCTTTGTATCTATCCTGAAAGCCATCTTCAGGTACCGACAAGTTGTATTCCTGCGTTTGGGGATTATAATATTGGCGTACTTTTACACCATCGTTGAAGTATAGTACAAGTCCTACGATCAAACCCAAACCTACCTGACCAAATACTTTGTAGCGTCCCTTGATACCTCGGTCGCCTACCAGCCAGTTTCGTTTCTTCTTGATAAGCTTGGTATAGTCGTCCAAAAACCCAATAAAGCCTAACCACAGGGTACAAATCAATAATAAAACCACATACACATTATCAAGGCGGGCAAACAATAAGGTAGGCACCAATATAGACCCAATAATGATTAAACCTCCCATGGTAGGAGTTCCTTGCTTTTGCTCCTCACCTGGCAATCCCAATACCCGGCTTTTTTCTTTTACCTGCATGTTTTTAAGCAAGTTGATCAACCTACGACCAAAAATGGCTCCGATCAACAAAGAAATAAGGATGGTCATACTTGCCCGAAAAGAAATATATTTAAATAAGGTAGCACCTGGGAATTGATAGTGGCTTTCTAAGTAGTCAAATAAATAGTACAACATTGAGTTTGAAAGTAGTTTAGATTTGTGCCTTAAGCAAAAAGTTAGTCTAATGTAATTTGGTAGCGTCGTTTTATTAAAATATCAAAATTAATCAGCTAAGTGGTAATCTTATAAATTATTGGTTTAAATATTCATTAAGTACCAATCGGTCGTCAAAATCGTGCCTTACTCCTTCTATCTCTTGATAGGTTTCATGCCCCTTACCAGCCACCAATACAATATCCTGACCACTTGCGAATGTGCAAGCCTGTTGAATGGCCGCTCGTCGGCTTTCTATCACCGTGGTTTTGGGCTCGTCATCAATGGGCACTCCTTTTTTCATGTCTTCCAGAATTTGCATAGGGTCTTCGAAACGAGGATTGTCTGAAGTAAGCAATACCAAATCGCTGTATTGGCAGGCAATCTGGGCCATTACCGGGCGTTTGGTTGCATCACGGTTTCCTCCACAGCCCACTACTGTGATAATTTTTTGTCCATCCTGACGTAACTCAAAAATGGTTTGCAATACATTTTCCAGTGCATCGGGAGTATGCGAATAGTCTACTACTCCAGTGGTGCCAGCTTTGCCTATTACTTTTTCAAACCTTCCAGGCGCAGATTTTAACCCTGATAAAATGGTCAATACTTCAGTGGCATCTTCTTCCAACAACATCGCAATACCATAAATACCCAACAAGTTATAGGCATTGAAGTAGCCAATCATTTGAAACCAAACCTCTACTCCTTCTATTTCCAGAAATAAACCCTGAAGGGTGCTTTCTACTACACGTGCCTTAAAATCTGCCATTTGCTTAAGGGCAAAAGTACGTTGAGTTTTGGCGCGGGTATTTTGCAACATCACCATTCCTCGTTTGTCATCGGCATTCACCAGGGCAAAAGCTGAGGCAGGCAATTGATCAAAAAACTGCTTTTTGGCTTCTATATAATTGGCAAAGGTTTCGTGAAAATCTAAATGATCATGGGAAATATTGGTAAACGCGGCTCCAGTAAACTGCAAACCTGCAATGCGTTCCTGCACCACGGCATGAGAGCTTACTTCCATAAAACAATGGGTACACCCTGCTTTCACCATTTCAGCCATCAAGCGGTTGATTTCCAATGGGTTAGGAGTGGTAAGTCGCGCTGGAATAACTGTTTCGTGGATGTAGTTTTGAATGGTAGATAACAAACCTACCTGATAACCTAATTTTTGAAACAACTGATACAATAAGGTTACAGTAGTTGTTTTCCCGTTGGTTCCGGTAATACCTACCAGTTTTAGTTTTTGAGAGGGATTATCGTAATAATTAGAAGCTAACCAACCCAGCGCCTTGGCACTGCTGGCTACTTGTATGTAAGTCACCGTTTCCTGAATGTTTTGGGGCAGTTCTTCGCAAACTACCACGTTGGCTCCTTGGCTAATGGCTTTATCGATATAATCGTGCCCATCTACGTTGGTGCCTTTTACTGCTACAAACAGGTCTTGGGGGGTTATCTTTCGTGAATCAAAATGAATATTTTGAATATTAATCTGAAGGTTGCCCAAGGATTGAACAACTGCTATATTTTGGAGTAAATTTTCTACGTTAGTCATTGCCAGAATCAATCAGCTACGCTTTGTTTTGTAACTTATCAAAAGCCTTGTACAGGGTTAGTTTTGTAAAGGCAAAACTTTCTGCAAGGTAAAACAAAAAACAACAGATTGTAAAACCACTCATCAGTTTTTTGAAGTGGTTTTTTCAGGGATTATCTTTTACTCCAATTTTTTAATCAAAATGTGCTAAGGTTAGCTTAGAAGCCCGATAACGATCCAATTCGCCTACCTCCCACAGGTACAGGCTTCCCTGGAATTTCACCAACTTAATAGCCTGCTGGAACATCACCTTTCCTTTCAAGAGCAGCACTCCTTGCAGTGTCTCCAAGGATGCCAGGTGTTTTTTGGTAGACTTTATCTCTAGCTTTTCAAACTTGACCTGTTTCCAGGAAATTTTCAGACTATTTCTCTTGGCTTTCAATACATTGGCAATACGTTCTTTATAGTCGGCTTCGCCTGTTACACCTCCTGCTCTTAAAAAACCTTTGGGTATGTCTATAACCTCTGCTACCCGATAAGCATCTGATTGTGGTAAAAATAGCTGAACTGCCTGCTTAAATTCGCCACTTTGGTAATGCTTGATCAAGGTTTGCGCAATCGTTTCTGGGGTTTGCTGGGCACCACAACCAGTCAACAAATGAACCAATAAGATAAAAATGGATAACTTGAAAAACGCTTTCATAGGTTTTATGCTTTTGCGATTAAAATCCCTTGTTGATATATAGGAAGTAAGTCGTACACATCTTCTTTGAGGCAAAACTCAATGTCTTGTGCACGCCCCAAACGTTGCAGACGATGATAATGTAAGCCATCTTTCAAAAAACCTTCCATATCTGCTTGATGCGTTTGGTACAAATGCATAGCCATTACTGCGGCATCGTTGGCAATGGTTACTTCTTTTGCCAACCTGTAAGCCACTGCTCCTGCAAACAAGCTATCTTCCATATTTACTCTACCTTTCCATCCGGCACAAAGCAATAAAATATCTTGCGACTGGTTTTGGAGGTGTTTTATCACGGCTGATATATTGATAAATGCACCAATAACGATTTGATCGGCGGTTTTGGATTTGGTAATGGCTAATGTACCATTACTAGTGGTCATGGCCAGTTGACGTCCCGAGAAATCTTGCTCCTTATGACTCAATGGGGAATTGCCCAAGTCAAAACCCTCAGGCATTTTACCCTCTCTTTCGGCAGCCGCCAAATACCCCTTGTTTTGCAAAGCCTTGCATTCTTCGAGAGTAGCTACTGGGGTGATGTCCTTGATGCCATTGGCCAATGCAGTAACCATGGTGGTAGTGGCCCGAAAAATATCAATCACTACGACTACTTTGCCTTCTGGAGGATAATAAGTCAATAAATCGGGGGTGAAACAGACTTCTAGTTTTTTCATTCAAATATATGCAGTGAATTTTACCAATAGAAAAGGGTATCAGAAAACTCCAATACCCAATCCATCAAGTGTTGTGTATGATTTATACAAAAGGTAATTTGATTACCTCAGCTTTCAGTTGTTTGTTACGTACTTGCACCAAAATCTCGGTTCCCACCTTATTGTGAGGCTTTTGTACATATCCCAAACCAATGCCTACATTCAAAGAAGGTGACATAGAACCTGAAGTTACCTTGCCAATACTTTCGCCATTCAAATCCAACAACTCATAATCGTGACGAGGAATACCCTTGTCTACCATTTTGAAAGCTACCAAACGACGTTTTACTCCTTCTTCCTTTTGCTGCTTAAGCGCCTCAGAGTTTACAAAGTCTTTAGTAAATTTGGTAACCCAGCCCAGACCAGCTTCAAGCGGAGAAGTTGTATCATCAATGTCGTTGCCATACAAGCAATAGCCCTTTTCTAAGCGTAAAGTATCACGTGCACCCAAACCAATAGGCTGAATGTTGAAATCTTTACCAGCTTCAAATACTTTTTTCCAAATATCTACGGCATGTTCGGCAGGCATATATAGCTCTACCCCACCTGAACCAGTATAACCAGTTGCAGAAATGATAATATTGGGCACTCCAGCAAAAGTGGCACGCTCAAAAGTATAATATCCCATTTCACCCAAATTCACGTCAGTCAATGACTGTAGTGCTTCGGTAGCCTTGGGGCCTTGTACGGCAAACATTGCAGTTTGCTCAGAAAGGTTGGTCATTTCTACCCCAAAGGTATTGTGTTGGCTAATCCAGTTCCAGTCTTTCTCGATATTAGAGGCATTTACTACCAAATAATATTCGTTTTCGGCCAACATGTAAATCACCAAGTCATCAATTACTCCCCCTTTGTCGTTGGGCATACAAGAATACTGTACTTTGCCAAGGTATAGCTTGGTGGCATCGTTTGAAGATACTCTTTGGATTAAGTCTAAAGCTTTCTCTCCTTTGAGCAAGAACTCACCCATATGAGATACATCAAAAACGCCTACGCTTTCTCTTACGGCAAAGTGTTCTTCTTTATCTGAGGTATATCGCACAGGCATTGAATACCCGGCAAACTCCACCATTTTGGCACCTAAGGATACGTGCAAATCGTGAAGGGCAGTTTTTTTTAAATCCATAGTTTATACTCATCAAAATGGCTGGTTTTTGAGCAAACCCACCATTATTTTTCCAAAATAATATTTCGTGTATTTTGGGTTCAATGTTAGGGCTTTTTTTGCTGGAAACCAACCAGCAGTGAATTTCTGAGGGGAATTGGTTAATTTTGTCAAAAAGCATTGAATAAATGAGTGATAAATTTGACATCAAGTTTTCTGATTTTCATTGGATTGACCACACCGATAACCCAGATGATCTTTGTGCCCATGGAAAAGCTTTTGTGAAGATAGACGATGAAATACTTGTAGCAGAAGACGCGGGAAGTTGGACATTGAGTGCTGCGGCGTATCACCTCATGAAGAGCTTCAATCACAATTATAAACCCAACCAATTTAGCGCACAGCTTATCCCTTGTTGTGGTCACGTAATGTTTATTGATGAAAATACCAACGAACTATGCATTCTGGGGTGCCCTAATGGCATAGATTGGACTATTAGTTATGAAAATAATCAGGTAGTTCATACTACCCAGTGGAACAAACAAGTTACAATTTCTCTGGAAGAATGGAAGACAACACTTCTGGCGCTTGTTCATCAGGTAGAAGATTTTTATGCCCAAAGCAAAACCAAAAATTTGCCTGAAGAAAAAGCAGATTGGAAGGCCTACCTCAGGTTTTGGAAAGATTGGCACCAAATGAAAAAACAAATTCAAGGAGTATCATAACCATAGCTCAACACACCATGAGCTACCACCTTTCACACCGAGTAGCTTTTGCAAAGGAAGCGTACACATCAATTGATCGTTAAGGTAAATGTACACCAGGTTGCTTTTAACCCAACTGATACATTCTCCTTTGGCATTCATTGTATAGTATTTTTTATGCCCTTCAAATCCTAGTTTTACTTGTTGTTTTTGTTGTTGGTATCTCTTAAAATTCAGGATTTTCACTTTGATTTGGTTGGCTATAGTATCAAAGACAGCACATCGCTCATATTTTTTTATCAAACAATTCTCTTCTCTATTACTGCTCTGAGCGAAGCCATTGGTAAACACACTGGCTAAAAATATGGCTAGATAAAAGCATCTCATAATTTTTAGATTTATGTTCTTAAAATACAGAAACTTCTCTATTTTTCTTGTATAAAAAAATTAGTTACTTCGTTTCTTCGAAAAAGCTGTTTCTACTCTTATGAAAAAATCATTCAAATCCACTTTACTTTTAGGTGCTTTGCTCTTAGGCATCGCTACACTACAAGGGTGCAATAAAAAAAGCGAAAACCCACAACCCGAAGGCCCCAAGGTTATATTCAAGTTTCAGTTTGATCCTACCCAAGAGCGACTCGATAATTTCGGACAACCTGCTGCCTTACCAACGGGAAATGCTGGGCAAAACCCTACCTTTAACTCAATAGGTGCCCATTACTTTGAACTCACTCCTACTGCTTTTACTCAGTTGGGCAATGGACAAGTATTGTATCAGGCTCCTGAGGTAACTAATGGCGGCGATAAGGCTATAGATTTTGAGCAAAGTATTATCAAAGGTGAAAACGAAACCTACCTGGAGGTACCTATTAGCAGTATTGCTGCAGGAAATTATGAATACCTGCGAGTATCGCTTTCTTACCAAAACTATAGCATCAAATTCAATTTTCGAAACAGTGAGTTAGATGCAACGGTGGCTTCTTTTCTGGGTTTTAATACTTACCTAAAATCTTATACCATCAAAGACAAACAAGTGACTGTAAATGCCAATAAGTTACAAGGCTATTGGGGGATTGAAACCGCTTTTAACACCTCTACTGGCGATGCAGCCCGTACTACAGTGCCCAACCCTATTGCATCTACCTCGCCTATTCCTGCGGGATCTTGCGTAGTGACCGCCAAATTTGACACACCTTTGCAAATTACAGGTACCGAAACCCAGGATATCGTCATCACGGTGATGCTCTCTACCAACCAAAGCTTTGAGTGGCAAGATACCAATGGCAACGGCAAATGGGATGTAGATTTAGACGAACAAGTAGTAGATATGGGTGTGAGAGGAATGAAGGTCAAGGTGGAGTAGTTTTCACCAGATAAACACAGGCTTGAAAAACCTTCCTTTCAAGCCTGTGTTTACAAAAACATGCCCACTACAAAATGATAGAAAGTTAGGCCAAACATCACAATTGCGCCTAAACCCGTGATTAAAATCGGGAAAATTAAACTCATACCAGCGCCAGTGGTACGTGATCTAAGTATTAGAATGGTGGCTGCACTTCCCAAAAGAAGCAACCAAAACAAAGCACAACGGCCTGCTCTGAAATATTCTTTTTGGCTGGTTTCGTGGGCTATTGGGTCACAAAAGATAAAACTTTTGCTACCAAGCCTACGCAAAAGCCTTTTTCCCATTCTCGAATTTAAGAACCTATCCAATCGTTTTATGCGTCTTTGCTGCCGCCTGATTTTACGCAACTTACGTCTCTCCTTTCTCCTTTGCTGTCGCAATTCTTTTTTCGTAAAACAATTAACATCTTGTAAAGGGGGTGCCTCAGCAAGAACATTTAGTGGAATAATCAATGCTAAATAACAAGTAATGATCACTCGAAAATGACTGTTTTGTAACATTTACCTGAGTTTGTTCTTACAAAAATATACCTATTAAGAAAGTGAAAAACGATAGAAAGGCCAACATACCTCCCATTAAGATTGCCACAATACCCAGCAAACCAAACCCCATGGTTCCTGTCAAAAGACTTAATCCAACCAAAATACCAAATAGAAGTGCCGTTGCTAACAAACGCCAAAAGCTGCATTCGGCTGCCAGCCAAAAGTCATCTCTTGTAAAGCTGGCTGGAATTATTTTACAACTGAATAAATCTCGGAAAAACCTGCCTAAAAAACGCTGTCCTCTACGTGAATTCAAAAATCTTTTTATTCGCTTTATGCGTCTTTGCTGTCGCTTGATTTTGCGAAGCCTTCGCCTCTCAGTTCTTTGCTGCCTTCGAAATTCTTTTTTAGAAAGGTCTGATGGGTTATTTGGTGGAGGAGCATCCGCATAGGTAGGTAAAGTAATTATCAGAAAAAGTAATAAGGCGAGTGATATTCGGTTGGTAAAAGTATGATTCATACGCACATTGTTTGATCTTTGTAATTGATACGCTGATTGTAATTATCAAGTCCCATTGACATTGAGTAAAACGCTAAATATTTATACCTTACCCATAGCTACTCAACACTTATGTAAAGTAGTTTCTGATCCACAACTCCATAGTGGCTTTCTTTCCCAGGCATTAGACTTTTTACTCCCCGAAAACACCCCTATTTTAGCCGCACAAGCAGGAGAAGTAATAGAAGTAAAAGTAGATTCAAATCAAGGGGGTGCTCGAAAAAAGTATCTTGGGAATCAATACCTCAACTGGATTACGATTGCCCACACAAATGATGAATTTTCGCAATATGCTCACTTAAAACATCAGGGGGCGGTGGCTCAAAAAGGTGATTGGGTAAAAGCTGGAGATATCATTGGTTATAGCGGTAATACTGGATTTAGCACCTGTCCTCATTTGCATTTTCACGTTTATGAAACCGCTCCTTATGCTCCTGGTTGGCGCACCAAAAACATCCAGTTTCAGGAAGACTTTCAAGTGATACGCAATAAGTACCGAATCATATATGAGATTATCAAATTTAAAATAAAGCCCTGAAATCTTCATTGACTTCAGGGCTTCTAGATCTTTTCAATTACTGCACTACCGCAGGTTTTACGGTGATTTGAGTACCTTCTTGCCAATCTTTAAACTCACTGGTATAATACAAATAAGCGGTGCTGGCAGGTGCCCGATAAGTACCAGGAATTTCTGCTTTTAGATCCAGATTAATGGTATGAATGGCCTTAGGAGCCATTTCTCGGAAATAAAAAATCACATAACTTTTACGCAGTTCATAATAGGCCACTTTGCCTTGCTCTTGCAATTCTTTGAGCTGCCAAGGCTGCACACTAAGTCCTGAAGGAATCCCAATCAATGCCACTGCTGAAGGTAATCCTTCTGATCTTTTATTTTGAATGGTGGTAGTTAAACGCACGTTTTCCTGAGTAAGCACTTGATTACTTGTCAATTTGGTTTTGAGTGCCAGCGCACAAGCCTTGCTGGATTTTGGCGTAATGGCATAATAACGCACATTCAACGTGAAAGGAATGGCCATTTTCTCGTTGGTAAAGCGTATCGAAATATCGTTTGCCCCTTGTTTAAAATATTTTCCCAGGCCTTTTAGGCTGGCGGCTTGTAGTTGAGACTTACTAAAGGCTAAAGTACCAATGTGCTGTTCACCTTGGTATACCATCAACTGGCCATTTTGGGCCTGATTGGCCTGTAGGTCAGCATATTGAGTAAGTGCTTGTAGGGCCAATATAGTTCCTTGAGTAGAGCCAAAATATCCTCCGCTTCGCTTAGCTATGATATAGTTGATCAGGGGTAGTATGCGGTCGATTTTGGGTGCAGCCTGACGCATTTCGGCCAATGCAATCAAGGCACAAGTTTCTATTTGCAAAGAAACTCCCCCTGACCATACAATGCTGTGATCTACTTTTAGCTTGCCTGGTTTTAGTGTACTTACCTGGCTTCGCAAATTGTTCAGCAATAATTCTGCTTCAGTTGTTTTGCCCAAATTTACTGCTGCTAAAGCGGCCAATGCAGTACGATAAGTATCCTGGCTTTTTTGTACTTCCTGATAAACAGTTTTAAACTCTAAATTCAAATTTCGTTCTCCAGCTTCAGTCAAGGCATACAGCACATAGGCATTGTTTACAACTTTAGATGCGCCCGAAAAACCATACTTCCCAGTATTTTGCTTGAATCCTCCTTTGCCATCCTTTCTGGATAATAACCAAGCCTTGGTTCGAGCAATCATCGCATCACTTACCCCACTATAGACCTTTTTCATTGCTAAAAACTCCATCAAACCAAAAGCAGTCAACCCTTCGTGGGGAGGTGTATCACCATACCATTCAAAGCCTTTCTCGCTGGTTTCGTAGGCGGCTAACTGTTGATAACCACTTTGAATATATTCCAATGCTCGTGCTTTGAATTTAGGGTCGGTCATTTGGTTTTTCTCCATAAACTGCAAAGCCATAATATTAGGATAAGTACTAGATGACACTTGCTCAAAACAACCGTGGGGTTCTTGTAGTATGGCCGCAATACTTTCCATCAAATCACCCAAAATATTAGGATAAGCTACCAACTCCACTTTCAAGGTACTATCTACCATTTCGGGAATACTTACCTTGAACTCATTGCTTTGTTTGTTGCCCGAATAGGCATCTGCTCGCGGAAAACCTTTGGAAAAAATCTCAATGTCTTGAGCAAAACTTTCTGAGTATCGAGCATTTTTAAACTTTATGGCCAATTGCTTATCCTCTTTGGCTGCTAAAGTTCTCAAAACTGTACCTTCTACGTATACTGTTTTAGTGCTTTGTGGTGCAATGCTAATGGTTTGAGTCGCCGCTTTGAGCTTAATTGCGCCAGGAATTGTCACTTGCAACTCTCCTCTGATTTCCTCCCCAGTATTATTTGTCAGGTATACGGGTAGCTTCAATACATCATTTACCGAAAAATAAGGGGGCACTTTGGCAGTGAGTTCAAAAGGAAGTTTGGTAAAATAAGTTTGTTCAGTTCTCCCCAAATTACCATTGGCTCCTACTCCCTCAGCAATGATACGGAAGGTAGTTAAAGCATCATTGTTCCAAAAAGTAAGGGTGGCTTTTCCATTTTCATTGGTCACTACTTCAGGATTCCAATAAATGGTATTGCGGAAATCGTTGCGTACTTCAGGGCTTTGCTCATTGGTTTTGTATTCTTTGGGGCGATAGATACGTACACTAGAATAGGTCATTTGGCGCAGGTACAAATAATCCACAGAATGGTTCCATTGATTATTTGGATAATCTACTACTTTATTTTTGGTAATCACTACCACAGTGGGGGAAGCATTTCTACTTTGCTCCTTCAGCTTATTCAGTGAAATAATTTGGCTAGGAATGAAGTTTTTGGCTCTTGATAAATTGGTATACACCTTACCATTGATTTTATAAGCAACAGAAGACAGATCAACATTCTGCAGACCATCATATTGCAAACTAAGTATTCCACTATCATCTCCTACATTTCTATAAAAACCTTGGTTCACGTAAATAGTGTCTCCTCTTGTATCAATATCCTTGAGTTCTAAATCCAACAATACCTGAATTTCTTCGACAATTTCTTCTTCATCTGGCACTTCTACTACTTCTGGCTGTTGAATTTTTGGTGGTGGAGGCACTTCAGTTACGGGAATTTCTATTATATCTTCAAGGTTTGTAGTTCTTGTAGTATCTATAGCATAATCAGTACTTCTTAGCGAAGATTGCTCGGCCAATAAGCGCGCTCGTTGCGCTTGTCGCGTTGCTCGTAGGGCTTCTTGTTGTGCCAATTTAGCTCTCATTCGAGCAAGTTTTATGGGACTCAATTCAAGCCTAAGGTTATTCGCTAGCATTATTTTGCAAGGAATAGAATAGTGCGCCACACTTTGGGCAAATAGCTGTACTGGTATGGTTGGATCTATATTTTTAAACTCAAACTTACCATCTATTCCAGTAGTTACTTCAAGCTTACGTCTTTTCCCTTCCAACTCGTATAGGCTCACAATGGCTTTTACCGGAATTACTGTATCATAACGTGTTTGGCTTACTTGCCCCTTTATGATATTGGTTTTGTTTTTCTGAAACTTTGGTCTAACCTGTACTTTTGCGACATCTTTCCACTCGTAACGTCGCCAGCCGTGAGTCATCATCACAAAATCCAGCGCAGGAGTAGCTTTCGGTTCGTCAGGCTTGAAATAAAAATTGGGTTCGTAAACCTTGCCCTTGAGTTCGGCACTCATCAATAAATAGGACAAAATATTGTCTTGTTTGTCATCTGCCAGCGACAGTACCTTATCGTCTACTACAGCTACTGAAAGATTAGCCGCTACAGGTTTTCCTACCTCGTTTGTAGTCAAAATATCTACCGTTACTTTTTCGCGAGGCTGGTAGTTCTTTTTGGCAGTTTTGATCGCCACTTTAATCTGTTTATGTGGATTGATAAATACCAAGCGCTCAGATTGAGGCTTTTTGGTAGCATCAAACAAGGTGATTTTCGCAATACCTACTGGATAATCGGCAATAGGGATGGTTTGGGTGTTCTTTCCTTGTACCAGCATTTTCTGGCTATGCCTGATTTTACCTCCGCTTTGCACTACCAAATACAAGGTATCTGGTTGGTGACTATACAGCTTTACTTTCAACTTTTTACGATCCAGTTGCTCCACACCCAAGGCATATCGGTCAGCATTGGCTGCTGGCAACTTGTATTTTTTGGTAATGCCGCTCGGCTTGGTAATACGGACATTATATTCCTCGCCATCTTTTGGTTTCAATTTAAAAGAACCCAACCCTTGATGAAAGCTTTTGAATTGAGTCACTTCCCTCCCCCTTTCGTCTTCTACTACTCCCTCGATATCAGCAGGGGTTCCAAACTCATTCAGTGCCTTAAAAGCCATTTGTCCCTCGATATCAGCCACCCAAGTTCCTCCTTCCGGGAAAAAATCCAGCGTAATATTACCTAGCACAATAGGAATAGATCGAGTGATGGATTCTCTTTTTTGTTGGTGAGGTACAAATACCGTCAAAATACCATCATTGTTTTTTAGTTGCGCTGGCAATACAAATTTTATCTTAGCCTCGCCTTTACCATCAGTAGTTATATTACCTGTTTTATAGGCTTTATTGGCCAACTTTACTTGGTAGTTTACTTCTTGCAAGGCAATGGGGCGATCTTGCAAATCACGCGCTTTTAGCTCAGCTTCTACAGTATCTTTGGGGCCATAGGCTTCTCGTTTAAAATCTAGCTTGAGTAATAATCTTGGTTTGATGGCTTTTTGAACTTGAAGCTTTTTCTCAAAGAAATATTCTTTTTTTGAGGCATTTTTCATCCAATGAGTATAAGCTCTGATGGTGTACAAACCACCTTCTGAACCTTGGATTAGCTTAAAATCACCGTGAAACTTACCATTACGAACAGGAAGAGAAAGTTTGCCAATCTCGCTCCCTTTAGGATTCAGGAATTCTACATAAGCCACATCACTGAGTTGTTCTGAGGCTATGCCCTGCAAATAGCCACTAAACCAAATATCTTCCCCAGGATAATAAAAGGGTTTATCAGTATGCAAGTAGATTTTTTCAGGAGTGTGTGTTTGCTGATAGGTTTGAAAGCTTGCTTCCAGTTTTTGGGCAAAAGCATCTTTGTTTAGTTGTTCGAGTTTAGCAGGTTGTATTTGGTTGCTGCATCTCACAAATGCCAGCACCGAAAACAACAGCAACAAGGACAGGGTGACAAATAGTGTTCGAAGTTTCATAATCACATAATTTTGTTAGTTATCATAGTGTTTTACAGCCACATAATACAGGAGAGCAAATACAGAAATGAACAGGCCTGATCCCTTATTTTGCAGCTGTTTTTACAAAAATAGTAAATTAAGTGATCTGGAGAAGCAATAACAACTAAAAACTTAGTTATTAATTCATACTAATCCACAATAAAAACCCGTACAATATCAAGTTGGCTTTAAACTTCATGTCCCGTGTTTGGCTAAGCCGTTCATTTTTTCTTCAGCAAAAAAACGAACCAAAAATGCCGCGGCTGTAGTCCGTTTTGCCTAAATTTATTTCATTTCGCCTCAAATGCTCAAACTCGCCGCTGGCTCAAACAATGATCATTTGCCCTTCGGGATGGCTTTATTACATAAATTATTAACGGCAACGGACTAAGGCCGAAACAAAAGCTGACGCAACTTGTACGGATTATGTCTATGGATTGGTATTATATTCGCGGTTTCCCATAAAAAAAGCCGCTAAGTTTCCCCAGCAGCTTTTATATGATCAGTTTTATTGAATACTATTCTTTGAAGTGCAAAATCAACATATTCTTTGCGTTGGTGTTGCCCAAAGCTTTGGCCCTTTGCCAGTCAGTTTTAGCACCTTCGTTATCGTTTGACAACCATTTAGCTTTGCCTCGTAAATAAAAAGCTTCATGATAGCGCCCATCTAGCAAGATAGCACTATCAAAGTCTTTAATCGCACTCTTATAGTCAGTCAAGCGAGTTTTGGTATTACCACGGTTTAAGTAAGCCTCTTTGAAACGAGCATCGGCCCAAATAGCCTGCGTATAGCGGGTAATGGCATCATAAAAAGATTCATTATCCAAGCGCTCATTTCCTAAAGTATAAAACTTTACTGCCTCGGCATTTTTAGAAGATAACACTGTATTGTAACTATTAACCGTATCTACCGAAATAGTATCTTTACCAATATTACCACCTCCTCTGGTTTTACAATATTCTTTGATCAAACCATCTGCTTTATAATCGCCCAACTCTTTGGCTTTATTCAAATCTTCGCAAGTACCAATGGCATCGCCCAATTCATAACGAGCCAACGCACGGTTACGATAAGACCAACCGTCATTAGGATCAATCTTCAAAGCACGATTATAATCTTCAATGGCCTCCTGGTACTTTTTCATTCGGAACTTGGTACGCGCCCGGTGCGCATAAGCCCAGCGATAATCTGGCTTAAGTTTAATGGCTTTGTCAAAATCGGCTATTGCCTTTTCATATTCTTTTTTGTTGGTATAATATACATACCCTCTACTAGCCAATGCCCAGTCATAATCTGGTTTAAGCTCAATGGCTCTGCTAAACCCTTCTATAGATTTGTCAATTTGTCCTAATTTACGATAGGCTCGAGCACGATGTGCATAGGCAATATGATGGCTCGACTTCAAATGAATACATTTATCATAATAATTAATGGCTTCTTTCCACTTTCCAGCAGTCAAGGCTTCATCTCCTTTGTTGAAATACTCTTCGGCAGACAGTGCTGGCCCATCTCCTGTACAAAAATCATCAATCCAGCTTTGGGCTTTAGGGTTTTTCAAACGCAAGGCACTATTCCAATCACGACAAGCTTTTTCTAAATTTCCAAAACGGTGATGAACAATTCCTCTCCATAAATAAGCCTCTGAAAACCTCGGATTGAGAACAATAGATTGACTATAATCCTTAATAGAATTGTTGTAATCTCCCAGTTTAGAGCGAACATATCCACGATTGTTGTAAGCCATAGCGTAGTTTTGATCCAACGAAATGGCTCGGTTATAATCTTGCTCTGCTTCGCTAAATCTCTTGAGTTTGGCTTTGGCCCAACCTCGGTTATTATAAGAAGCGGCATCTTCCAGATTCCTGCCGATGGCCTTGTCATAGTCATCAATTGCACTCTGGTAGTTCTTCATCATTAGGTAGGTGTAGGCTCGGTTGTTATAGCCTTTAGCAAAGGTAGGTTCCAGTGCTACTGCCTTGGTATAATCATCAATTGCCTCTTGATAACGCTTAAGGGCAAACTTGGATAGCCCTCGGTTATTATGTACTTTGGCTTGGTTAGGCTCGAGCCGCAACGCAATATCACAATCTTGAATAGCCTCCAAATAACGATTCAATCGATATTTAGCAATGGCTCGATTGGCATAAAACGCGGGTACTTTGTTTTGCTGGGCAATGGCTTTGTCATAGTTCTCTACTGCTCCTTTATAATCTCCTTTATTCAGTTTGATGTTGCCTTGATCGAAGTACTCTTCGGCTGTTTGCGCCCATACGCCTGATGTTGCCAACAGGCTCATAAATAATAAGAAATAAAGTGGTCTGCGCATTGATATTAGTATTTGGTTCACAGTTATCTTTTTTATACACAATTGTTGTACCTAAAGCTTTGTCTTTCAGTGCTTATCGCTTTAAGTTTTAATAATTATCAAAGAGCAAAGTTATGGTTTTTGGCACAACCTTCTGCAAAAAAGACAACTTAAATGCGATAAAGTAGTATCAATATAAAAAAAATACAAACAAACTTACCAGAATCTCCGAATGTTTTTGATCAACTCCCCCCAGACAGCTTTTTTATAGACTTTTTTGAGTTTTTCGTTGAACATTGCAAAAACTGCAACTAAGAAAAACACAAGTATAAACTAGAAAGCTATTTGTTATTTAAATACTTAATACCGCTTATCAAGAAGGTAAATCCAGTGAGTTATTTTCGAGGTATTTGGCAGAAGCGCTTAACTGTTTGAAAAAAGAAACCCCGTAAGCACGGGCGTTAAGTGCTTTTACATGAGAAAGGATATCCATTTCGCTTACACTATTTTTACTGGCTTTGCGTAAGCGAGTGAGTTCGTCAGCACAACGCTGATAGTTGGCTTCAGTTTGAGGTACTTCATAAACTTTAAAGGCAGCATTTACCTCTTTTCGTATAAAATCAATTCCGTATTCTCCTAAAAACTCCTGAGCCATTTGCTGTATTGCTGGAGATTGTGTATTAGTTTGTTTCTTAGAAGAACAAGAGAACATACAGAGGTATAAAAAAATTATCCGAAAGGCCAGGCTTCCGGATAATTGTAATACTTTTTTCAAATCTATTTGCATATTGAATTAATTCAATGCCAATTCGCTTTTATGAATGGTTTGTTTACGATCTGGACCAATAGATACTAAGGTAATAGGTACCTGGGTTTCTTCTTCAATAAACGCCACATAGTCCAAAGCTTCGCTTGGCAAATCCTCAAATGAGGTAATGCCTTCCAAGTCTTTGTTCCAGCCTTTAAACACCTTATAAACAGGCTCTGCCACATCCTCTATCAAATCATAGGGTAGTTGATCTGTAACCTCCCCGTTTTTAAGCTTATAATGGGTACACACCTTGATCTCTTCAAATTCATTCAATACGTCAGCCTTCATCATCAATAGTTGTGTTACACCGTTGATCATCACTGCATATTTCAAGGCAGGTAAATCTAACCAACCACAACGACGTGGACGTCCGGTAGTGGCACCAAACTCATTACCTATTTTTCCTAACTTTTCGCCTACTTCGTTGAGCTGCTCTGTTGGGAAAGGCCCGCTACCTACTCGAGTACAGTATGCCTTGAAGATACCATATACATCGCCAATATGACGAGGTGCAATACCTAAGCCAGTACAAGCCCCTGCTACGGTGGTATGTGAACTTGTAACAAAAGGATAAGAACCAAAATCAATATCCAACAAAGAACCTTGTGCTCCTTCAGCTAAAATGCTTTCGTTGGAATGAATGGCTTCATTCACCATATATTCACTGTCCACAAAATGAAACTGCTTAAGGTACTCTACCGCCTCAAAAAACTCTTTTTCCATTTCAGAAGGATCACAATCATACTCCAAAAACTCGAGCAAACGGGCGTGACGCTTTAAATGTTCCTGGTACTTTTCCTTGAAGTTTTCACTAATCAAATCTCCCATTCGAATACCATGGCGTCCAGTTTTGTCTTGATAAGTTGGGCCAATCCCTCGTAAAGTAGAGCCGATTTTTTTATCTCCCTTGGCCTTTTCGTAAGCAGCATCTAACAGCTTG
Organism: marine bacterium AO1-C; assembly: GCA_001890965.1. Taxonomy (GTDB): domain Bacteria; phylum Bacteroidota; class Bacteroidia; order Cytophagales; family Microscillaceae; genus Microscilla. The sequence goes on from MLAY01000001.1 coordinate 1,004,201, forward strand.
TGTGCAGGTAAAATCACATGAGCTTTTTTAGAAATAAACAGGTTACTTTTTAGATCAAGGTTGTACTTGGCAAGTCCTTCTATTTCTTTTTTCAACACAATAGGATCAAGCACCAAACCATTGCCAATGATGTTTTTGGTTTCGGCCCGAAAAATACCCGATGGAATTTGATGCAACACGTGTTTGATACCATCAAACTCAAGGGTATGCCCTGCATTGGGTCCACCCTGAAAACGTGCTACCACCTTGTATTGAGGAGCCAGAAAGTCTACAATCTTTCCTTTACCTTCATCTCCCCACTGTAATCCTAGTAAAATATTTACGCTCATCTTTTAATATTTGAAATCTCAGATAATCACCTCTCCTATTATTGTTTGAGGCTTTTATGTAATTTTGGAAACTCCAACGCTAAATTCGGTTTACCTGGAGCTTTTCGTTTTTTGGAATTGATGTCACTATATTCCAAACCAAATAATAATAAAAGTTCTAGTTTCTCCTTAGTTTTTTTATTCAGCTTTGCTGACAATTCAATCATTTTCGCTTCTCCGATTTTATCAAGCGTTTGTAATATCACGCCTCCCAAATCATAGCAAAAGGATGCTCCTCCACAATCAAATTGAACCAAGTTTTTTAACGCTCCAGGCTTTTCGGCCAGTATTCCTTCGATATATTTGACCAAGTAATAATTGTTCTCTTTAGTAAACTCAAAAAGCTCGTCTGGAATCACGATGCCTTCTACCTGTTTTTGAGGTTTGTTCACAAACTGACAATGAGTAAAGCTGAATGCCAGGAACAGAAAAATCCCAGTATGGTATCGCTTGTTTATCATATGTAGTTACAGCTATTATTCGTTGTCGGAAGCCCCTGTCGAAAGTTCTTGCTCCAACAACTGCATTGCTTCTTCTTTGGAATAAGCAATGGTAAATATGGCTGATAACTTAGTGATAATCAGAAGGTTTTTTATTTGATCAGAAGGGTTAATCAATACTACTTCTCCACCTCGATTTCTAAACTTGGTAAGCACCAAAATCAAAGTATTAATCCCGGTACTGTTCATATAACGCAACTTGGATATATCGATGGCACACAAACGAATTCCTTGCTCAATCGCATCTTCTATAATAATTGTCAATCCAGTATCACGAGGAATTTCTATTAAATCTCCTTCAAATTCTAATATCAGTTTTTGGTTTTCTATAGTATGTTCAAAATTCATGTCTTTACATTTAGTTCAAAAGGACAAAATCCAGGAATACGCCTACTCCATTCACTTACTTTGAAGCTACTAACCTGCTTTATTAGTTTGTAATGCAGCTTTGTTTTCGCAATTTGTGCGGTTACATTTCCCATAAAATACCAGGGAATGGTGCATGATATCAAACTTCAGGAGGTCACCCACCATGTTTTGAATATTTTGAATGCGAGGGTCACAAAACTCTACTACGTTATGGCACTCAGTACAAATTAAGTGGTCGTGCTGTTTGTAACCATAGGCTTTTTCATACTGAGCCAGGTTTTTGCCAAACTGATGCTTGATTACCAGATCACAATCCACCAAAATGTCCAACGTATTGTACACCGTAGCTCTACTTACCCGGTAGTTTTTGTTTTTCATGCTGATATAAAGCGATTCTACATCAAAATGCCCGCCTCGTGTGTATATTTCTTCCAGAATAGCGAACCTTTCTGGAGTTTTTCTTAAAGATTTATTTTCAAGATATGCAACAAATATCTCTTTTACTTTATCTAATTCTTCGTTATTGAATGCCATAATTAATCTTTTAAATCAATAGTAATAGTGCTCATAATTTTATGTTGTGGTTGGTAATTATCATAATATTTAAAGAATGATTCCAGGTTGACTCACTCCACCTTTGGTATACCGTTTTTCTATACAAATATAGAACAATTTTGTTTGCTTAAAAGCTTTATTCGTCCGTGTCACAGCGATCAACACTTACAATTCCTTCTACTTGTCTTATTTTGGCAATTAAGGTCTCCAGGTGCTGTGTATCATACACAAATACTTTAATATTTCCAGCAAAAATGCCTTCATCTGTGATTCCTATATTCATTGCGCGCATGTTTACCTGCAAGTCACCCGAAATTACCTGGGTAATGTCTTTGAGTAGCCCCATACGATCGGTTCCTTGTACTTTGAGAATAGCCAAAAATGCTAACTCTCTCTGAGACTTCCACTGAGCTCGGATAATACGGTCTCCGTGTTGAGCCATCGCTTTCACCATTTGTGGGCAATCGGTTCGGTGAATTTTTATCCCATCATGGATCGTAATAAACCCAAAAACATCATCCCCTGGCAAAGGATTACAACATTTGGCCAATGTGTATTCTATACCACTTTCGTCTCCAATAAACAGGGTATCAATCTTGGTTTTGGCCTTCTTCCAGCCTTCTCCTTCTGGTGCAGCTACTGCGGCTTTTTTGGCTTCTGCATCTCGTTTTGTCTTCCACTCTTTAAAACGATTGATATGTTGTGGGGTAATGTACCCCTTACCAATGGCATGCAGCAAATCATAAGATTTTTTGAGTTCCAGAAAAATCTTAATTTGGTCTACCAATGTTTCATTGTAGTGTAGTCCCAAATCTGACAATTTCTTTCTAAGAATATGCAATCCTTTGCTAACCACAATTTCCTTTTGTCCCTTGAGATATTCTTTAATTCCGGCTTTGGCTTTGGTTGTTTGTACAAAACGTAACCAATCAGCACTAGGCGTTTGTTTTTTCGAGGTAATAATTTCTACCTGATCACCATTTTTGAGTTGATGATTCAACGGTACTAGTTTTTGATTCACCTTGGCTCCCAAGCAATGATAACCAATTTCGGTATGCACATGAAACGCAAAATCTAAGGCAGTAGCTCCATTGGCCAGTGTAAGTAACTCTCCTTTAGGAGTAAAAACAAAAACCTCTTTCTCGAATAAATCCTGACGGAAATCATTAATAAATTCGGTTGCAGTCCACTCACCCTTTTTGCTCTTTTCCCTCAAATCCCGAATCACGCCTAGCCAGGCATCTAACCCTGAATTGTCAGAACGTTTTCCATTCTTCTTATTTTTATTTTGTTCTTTGTATTTCCAGTGGGCAGCAAAACCTTTCTCGGCTATTTCATCCATTCTTTCGGTTCTTATTTGTACCTCTACCCACTTCCCTTCAGGTCCCATTACTGTGGTATGCAATGACTCATATCCATTGGCTCGTGGCGTACTTATCCAGTCACGTAAACGGTCTGGATTTGGATTGTAAGAATCTGTTACCAGAGAATATACCCGCCAACAATCTGACTTCTCGTTTTCCGAATTCACATCTATAATGATGCGAATGGCAAATAAATCGTAGACTTTCTCGAAGGGTATGTTTTGAACCTTCATCTTATTCCAGATAGAATAGATAGATTTGGGACGTCCCAAGATGCGTGCCCTGAACCCTGCATTGGAAATAGAGTTACGCAAAGGCGCAATAAAATCCTCTATAAACTTATCACGCTTTATCTTTGTCTCATTCAGCTTTTGAGCAATATCACGATAGGCCTCCTGGTGGGTGTATTTCAGGTATAAATCTTCTAGCTCAGATTTAATCTTATATAAACCAAGGCGATGTGCCAATGGTGCATAAATATAAATGGTCTCCGAAGCAATTTTGAGTTGTTTATGACGGGCCATGCTGTCCAGCGTACGCATATTATGCAAACGGTCAGCAATTTTGACCATAATCACTCGCACATCGTCCGATAAGGTCAACAACATTTTACGGAAGTTCTCGGCTTGCTGTGAGATATTACGATCAAACTCAAAGTCTTTTACGTCGGTAGACGAAATTTTAGTAACCCCATCTACAATTTTCGCAATCTTGGTTCCAAACTCCCGCTCAATCTCTTCAATAGTGACTTCGGTATCTTCTACTACATCGTGTAGCAAGGCTGCTGCAATTGCAGTAGGTCCCAGGTTGATTTCTTCTACCACAATTTGCGCTACCGCAATTGGGTGAAAAATATAAGGTTCTCCCGTTTTGCGGCGCATTTCTATATGTCCATCAGCCGCAGTTCTAAATGCTTTTTTTATCAATTGGGCATCCCCTTCTTTAAAATAGGGACTGGCCGTTTTTAGTAGGTGGCGGTATCTTCTTAATATTTCTCTTTTCTCCTCCTCCGTCTGGTTATCAATCTTGTGCGCCATTTTATTTATCATCAATCTAATTTCTTAATATCATAATCAATACAAGAATTCATTTACAGGCGTTCTACGTTGTTATGTATATTTTAACAAAAAGTCATTGCCTTTGGGGTAGTTTAATTGATCTGCTCAATTTATTCTTATTTGTTTATCATCAATGGGATATATGCATTGTTGCCTCCTATATATTGCTATTAATTGGCTGATAATAAAACATTTAGCCTTGAGCATTTAATACTATACAATTAACCTTCAATTCATTGTCTTTTGAATGTCTGTAAAAATTCAATATACTTAATTTTTCATATAAAAGGAAATGTTTTAGAGAAGAACTAGCAGGGATTTTCTTACGCGTACATTATCCTTTTTATGATTGCGTGCTGTGAGAATAACTTTTCGCAAAAATGTTAAAATATCTTATATTTACCCCTATACAATTGTATAATTGAAAGCCTATACTTTTCGTTGTAAAAAGTATAAACTTAATTTACCGAACTATATTCAATTACAGACACCTATTATGAAAACTAAACTATTACCTAAATTTTCACCTTTTTTCCTTCTATTTTTCCTCTACTTTTCAGCATCTATTGTTCATAACACATCGGCACAAGACAACAATTGGGCGTTGGTAATGTCTAAGTATACCAAGTATAGTCGGCAAGTCTGGCTTAAGAAGAGTTACTTTCCTCGCGAAGACATCAAACGGTATTGGAAACTTGGTTATAACATTACCGATATTTCTTATGGTGAAAGCAAATGGATAGTGGTACTCTCAAAAGGCACCAAATATGGTACTCAGTCCTGGGCCACTCGTACTAGTTTTCCACGTGAAAAAATCAATGACTACTGGCGTAGGGGCTATACAGTTACAAGCCTGGCTTATGGCAATGGACTATGGGCGATAGTAGGCACTAAAAACAGTGGCTTGAGTAGGCAGTATTGGGCTACTAATTCGGTACTTCCCAGCAGCAAAATTGATGAATACTGGCGTAGAGGCTACGCAGTAACAGATTTGGCCTATGGTGGGGGCAAATGGGCCGTGATTATGTCCAGAGGCTCTGATTATCGTTCTCAAACCTGGGTACGCAGCAGTAACTTCCCGGCAAGCAGAATCAAAGAAAAATGGAATCAGGGTTATTCTATTACCAATGTAGCTTATGGAGGAGGCAAATGGGTGGTTATGTTTAGTAAAAACACTGGCTATCGTCAATCCTGGGCCTTACGAAACTACTACCCCAAGACTCGCATAGATACTTATTGGAAAAAAGGATATGCAATTACAGGCCTTGTAATCGGGCACAATGGCTCTTCTAACAACAACTCTTCGGTGGTAGCTACTACCAAACCCAAACCAGTTATTCACTGGAACGATCCCTCAGGATATTCTATTAGTACCCGTAAGCGTCGCTTTCCTATCGATGTTTGCATAAGATCATCCTCTCAGGTAAGTAGTGTGAAGGTATATGTAAACAACCGTTTGCAGGCTACTCGTGGTTTTGAGGTCGTAAAGGCAAATGATTGTGCTAAAAGCGTTCGCACGAAGGTATTACTATCCAGTGGCTCCAATGTAGTAAAAATAGAAGCAACCAATGCTGGCGGCAAGGTTTCTTCCACCAAGCGTATACGTTATATTCCAGAAGTTACCGAAAATACAACTGCCAAAGCAACTATTAATTGGACAGCTCCTAATACTTACACTACTACCACAAATGATCGAAACTACACTTTACAGGCTTGTATAAAATCGGCTTCCAGAGTACGTAATGTACGAATATATGTCAATGGCACTGCTCAGGTTACTCGTGGATTTGAAGTGGTAAGTGCCGAAAATTGCGCCAAAAACATCAACAAAACCATTGCTTTGAGAAGAGGAGAAAACAATATCTCACTGGTGGTGACCAATGCAGCCGGAGCAGTTACGTTTAGACGAAAAATTACCTCGCAAACTATGACGGCCAATACCGGAAATACAAAAGGCAAAAGATATGCGCTAATTATTGGCAATGCAAACTATCAAAATGCACCTCTAAAAAATCCAGTAAATGATGCCAAATCCATGGCAAGAGCTTTACGACGAGTAGGGTTCGACGTGATGGAATACACTGATGTAAACCAGGAAACGATGGAAACGGCCATTACTCAGTTTGGCAATAAAATCAAAAAAGGAGGGGTAGGTTTATTTTACTTTGCAGGGCATGGACTTCAGGTAAAAGGTGAAAACTATTTGATTCCTCTAAAAGCAAAAATTGATAAAGAACAGCAGGTAAAGTATCGTTCGGTGAATCTGGGACTGGTATTGGCCGAAATGGATGCTGCCAGTAACCCTATGAATATTGTAATTCTGGACGCCTGCCGCAACAATCCTTTCAAACGTAGCTTCCGCTCAGGCACTCGAGGCTTAGCCAGTACCACAGCTCCTACTGGTACTTTTATCGCTTATGCTACTGCTCCTGGCTCAGTAGCAGCAGATGGCGAAGGTGATAATGGCTTATACACACAAGAATTGTTACGAACCCTCAACACGCCAGGGCTAACGATTGAGCAAGTGTTTAAGCGAGTGCGCGCCAAAGTGTTGCAAAAAACAGATGGCAAGCAAACTCCCTGGGAAAATTCATCTATTATCGGCGATTTTTACTTTAAGAAATAATATTTTGATTGCTCTCTTGTTGTATTGCTAAATGGTTACGCAACGTATCGCGAACTCACTAAGGAAAGCTCTTCGCAGTTAAACCATTTGGCAATTAGCGATCTAACAATGACTGATATTATCTAAAACCAAACATTTCAAGAATTACATACCTAAACATTCAATTATGAAACACTACTTCTTAACATTTTTATTGGCAATGCTGAGTGTTGCCGGGTTTGCACAGGAATATAGCCTGGGAATGGAAATAGATGATGACAAATACTCTGAAGTTCCGCTGAAGGCTACCTTGATGACCCGTGACTATACTTCGCTTCCTGCCAAGGCTTCGCTAAAAAAATGGTGCCCTATTCCTAAAAGTCAAGGAAGATATGGAACCTGTGTAGGCTGGTCTTCTGCTTATGCAGCACGTACCATTGTGGAAGCGAAAAGTCGTGGCTGGACTGATAAACAAAAAATTACAAGCAATACCTTTTCTCCAGGTTTCTTATATAAACTTATCAAATACAAATCGGATTATGGTTGTAAACGAGGCTCTCACATTTCGGATGCTATGCAGGTAATGGTCAATCGAGGAGTGCCCAAATATACTGTATTGCCCACTAGTTGTGTATCTGAAATACCAAGTACTGTGTTTAATAAAGCCAGAACCTATAAGATTCAGGATTATGCCCGTTTGTTTGACCGAGGTTATGGCAAAAACCTGAAAATTCGTTCTATGAAAAAATCTTTGGCAGCAGGACACCCAGTAGTTATAGGAATGAAATGTCCTCGTTCATTTTTCAAGGCGAAGGGCTTTTGGAAGCCACTCGAGAACCCTAACTTACGTTATGGAGGCCATGCCATGTGTGTCATTGGCTATGACGATAACAAGTACGGAGGTGCTTTTGAGATTATGAATAGCTGGGGTACTAAATGGGGCAATGGTGGTTTTATTTGGGTCAAGTATGACGATTTTGCCAATTTTACCAAATATGCCTACGAGGTAATCTATTTCCCTAAAAAACTTCCCGGCAAAATTGATCTTTCGGGTGAGCTAAAATTTGTATTGGCTTCGGGCAAAACGATGGAAGCAGAATACGTTCGTCAAACAAATAAGGTGGCTTACTACAAAATGAAAAAGCCTTATTCTTCTGGTACTCAGTTTCGTATGTACATCTCAAATAACGAGCCTGCCTATGTATATGCTATTGGTTCCGATTTGACAGAAGAAACTTTTATGATTTTCCCTAATAACTCTAAGACGAGTGCGGCCCTTACTTATGAATCAAATAATATCGCCATTCCAGGGGAAGATTATTTCATAAAAATGGATAACAAGATTGGTACTGACTATATGTGTTTTTTATATTCTAAGAAAAAACTCAATATACGCCAAATTAGAAGGCAATTGAAGAGATATAGTGGCTCATTGGTAGATCGTATCGAGAAAGTGATGAACAATGACTTGGTGGACAGCAAAAATGCCCGCTTTGGTGGCGAAAAGATGAAGTTTAAAGCCGCCAGTGCTGGCAAATCAGTAGCCGCAATTGTAGTAGAGATTACGCACGTGAGATAAGTATCTATACAATATCAAGTAACAATATATTTAGCCAATGGATGAGCATCTGTTGGCTTTTTTGTATGCTTGTATTAAAATGAATTACCAGTTTTGAATAAGTTCTCCCACATTAAAATTGATTCGTGGAAAGCAAAATGCTCGATGTGTCTTACCAGCAGGTTTATAACCTAATTGATAAGCTTTGGCAAAATCATCGCAAGCTAAATTGGTAATTTTAGGAGTGTAATGTCTTTCCAAAAAACTCCAATAAGCAAGCCCTCGATAATAATAAGCTTCGGCTTTTTGAGGGTTCATAACTTCTACCTGGCTAAAATCTTCTGCCGCCCACTGGTGTTTCTCGGCAAAAAGAGCATACAACCCACGCTGATAATACATTTCTACCGTAGGTTTTTCGGAGTAGCGAATGGCTCGGCTATAATTGATATAAGCTATTTCGGGTTGCTTGTATACCGAATCATTGATTTTACCAAGAAGTAAGTGTGCTTCTACCAAAGTAGGATTAAATGCTACAGCTTCGTGTAAATTCTTAATGGCCAAATAAAAGTCTTTTTCTTGTACAAACTCTAATGCTTTTTGATAGCGATGCCGAGCGGCAATATAACGGGATGCATCATAGATATAAAAACCAAAAATAAGCACACCTATACCTACTACTCCAGCAAAAATGTTGAGGTTTCGTCTTTTTCTTTTGGAAATATGAGCATAACGGTACCTCGACTTAGGGCGATATATTCTGCGAGTTTTGTAACTCTGACCAGTTGTATTTCTATAAGGAGCCTGGCCGGTGTTGTTTTCAGGTTTGTAATAGCCAGAAGCAGCATTAGTGGTGGTAGTAGTGCTGGTAGAGGCAACCGTTTGATAAATTTGAGCCTGGTCGTAATGATATCGTTTTTGTTGATCAGAAAGTACTTGATAGGCTGAATTGATGCGTTTGAAGACTTCTTCGGCGTAGGGATCGTTTGCGTTTTTATCTGGGTGGTATTTTTTGGCCATTGCCTTGTAGGCTTCTCTGACTTCTTGAGAAGAAGCCGTTGATTTAATCCCTAGTATTTCATAATAATTGGCCATTGGCAAGTTTTCAGTAAGGTAGGTTTCACACAAGGGTAGTGATTAAATAACAATATACATAATCAAAAGTTGTATTTTCTGAGCAAAAAATATTTTAACGAGTTACTAACACTTTATGAGAAGCCGTCTAGGCTTCTGATTTCAAACTGTCAGACTAAACTTTTTACCAGGTAATGATTTCAAATAGCCGTGAATTTCGAGGTTTAACAAACAAGCACTTAGTTTTGATAAAGGCATTTTGAGTTGCCAGCTTAAGTCATCCAAAGCCAAGGTTTTTTGCGGGTGATTCTGTAATAACTGAACAATTTTTTGCTCATCCTTATTTTCAGGCATCGTATTGAATAACAATGATTGTTGAGTGGCTTTAGCTTTTCCATCTAAGCTCCAATTCATAATGTACGCAATGTCTTTAGCCTCAGTAATTAAATGGGCCTTGTGTTGTTTGATCAGGTTATTGCAGCCAATAGATGTTTTGCGATGAATATCGCCAGGTACGGCAAACACATCTTTGTTGTAATCATTGGCAATGTTGGCAGTAATGAGCGCGCCTCCACTTTCTTTGGCTTCTACCACTATCGTAGCATCAGCTAGCCCAGCAATGATACGGTTACGTGCTGGAAACTTTCGTGCATCGGGTTCGGTTCCAAAGCGGGCTTCAGTCATAATTCCTCCTGCTTGTTTTACCATTTGTTTGGCAGTGGTGCTGTGACTCGATGGATAAATGACATCTATACCACTAGCCATTACTCCTACCGTAGGTAAACCGTACTTGACACAAGCCTGATGAGCGGCAATGTCAATCCCATAGGCCAATCCACTGACAACCAGTGGCTTATAAGGCTTTAGTTCTCGTACCAGTTCTGCTGTAAAGTTTTTACCATACTCAGTAGCTGCTCGGGTACCTACAATGGCCACCGTTTTTTCGGCATTTAGATCTACATCCCCCCGCAGGTAAAACACAAAAGGGGCATCAGGGTATTGTTTGAGGCGGGTTGGGTAATTCTTATCGGTAAAAGCCACAATCTTGACATTTTGCCGAATCGCTTTATTAATCTCGGCCTCTGCTTCTTGTAATATATCCTTTTGTAAAATTAGATGCACAATTTTTTCACCCACTAATGGAATTTTGAGGAGTTTTTGGCGAGGAGTTTTAAACACAGCTTCTGCTGAACCACAATAACTAATCAATTGGCGTGCTTTCACACCTCCTACTTTGTCTACAAGGTTGAGGGCTACACTATACAAATGGATATTGTTCATAAAAGGCCTGGATTAAAAGTCTTTCTGAAAATAATGAATATTAATAAACAAACACTGATCTTTCTGGTGATTTGTCGCAACAATGCTTGTTTTCAAATATAGTCATTTAGAACATTAGTCTTGTAAGGTGGTAATGAGTACCTTAGTCTCCGCACGGGCATTACGGGCTCCTCGACTACTTTTCAAAAATTCTGAAATTCCTCCCATAATCACTTTGTAACCCTCAACACGTTGAGTAGATACATTTGCAAACTGACGGGATTGAGCATTGAGATGCAAAATCTCCAGGCCAAAAGGTGCGGCACACTCAAACACCTCAGGAATTTCGTAGACCTGGTTTACTTTATTAGCCCCAATGTAATAGTTATCCAGCAACAAAACTGTGGTACCATCGGCCAAATGATATACAAACCGTAGGTAACAAGGTTTATTGGCTTTTACATAAAACTTCACTTCTTCACCTTTTACAAAAATTGGGTTTTGCTTGCCTTTATTGGTCCATACGTCCAAATCGAGACCACCTCGGGTAGGTGATTGGTTTTGGTTAAATATCTTGATCTGGGCTAAGGCTTTTTGGTAATGGGCTGGTTTAAAACGAATGCCTTGCTGTTGCAGGGCACTTTGATCAAGGTATACATCCATACTGGTGATCAATTTGCCTGAACGCCCGTCCTCTAATAATATTACTAGACGGATTTGCTGGTTGGCATCTTCCCAGTAACTACCTTTTAGTTGATAAGCATTGCGTTGAAAAGCATCATACAAAATAGCATTATTTACCTCAGCCACTTCAATATTTTTACCTTTCAGTGCAGTTTTCAAAATTTGCCTGAATTTGCGAGAAAACGGACTGTTGATCCCTGAGTTACGATAGGTAAAGTTCAGTAATTGCACAGGTTTATCCAGGTTTTTGGCTTTTATTGCTAGACATTGGGCAATATAACTGGCTACTGAAGCCAGGCTATTGGCTTTGTAGTTTTGTACTTTTATCAGTTGCTCGGAAAGTGCTTTTTTTTGAGTAAATGTATCTTTAGGATCTGGTGCAGCATTGTTCAAGGTAGCCATTGCCCAATCAATGAGTTCTAATTTTCTCAAATATGCAAATCCATCCAGGCAGGCTTTCAGAGCATCTTTGTAATATTTTTGCTTTAATTTACTACGGGATTTCTCTAGTGCCTTGGTGATGTTTTGTTGACATTGGGTTTTAATGGTTTCATACTTTTTTCGCAAATCATTTTTCTTCAAATATGCCAGTACATACAATTGTCTTTCACCTGATTCATAATAATGTTGGTATTGAGTAAGTGCTTCGATATCACCTTGCCATTCCTTTGTATTTACCAAATAATAGGGCAGTTTTTGACTGTTAACTTGTTGATCTAATTGAATTTGTAATATGCTTCGGATTTGCTCTTGGGCCAAGGCTTTTAAACTTTTGGTTTGAGCAACCAACGACGATTTATCTATTTCACTGTCGATCAAAAAACTCGTAAAATATTCCTTTTCATCAAATTGTTTTTTTCTAGAGGCATCGTCTACCCAACTAGGTTTTTGGGCATAACCTGCCTGAGTAAAGAGTAAAATGCTTATGCTGATAATGATGATTCTTAAACTCATCGTTTCAATAGTTTTTTAATGGCTTTGCCTTTGGGTGTATCAAATATAAGAAAATATGTCCCTGTAGACTTTTGACTCAAATCTATCTGATAGCCTTTATCATTTCTTAAAACTAAATGTTGGGGCAAACTCTTCATTTGCCCATCCCGAAGTGCTACCTGCCAGTTTTGGGTATTGAGTCCCTCAGTTTTGACCTGAAAAACCCCTGTGGAGTTTGGGTTATTTAATACTTTGATGTGTTGAGATAAAGTTTCGTTGATGCCTGTTACCAAAGTATTGGCCCCAATACGATTGCTATATTGAGAAAAGCTTGATCCTTTGAAGGCTCGAATACGGTAAAAGTAGGTTTCTTTCGATAGGAGCTCTTTGTCAATATACTCAGAGACATTATTAATTATCGCAACTTCGACGAAACGCAAGCTTTCATCAACATTAAATCGCTCAATAACATACCCTTCCACATCTGGGTTATCTGTAATCCATTTAAGATTAATAGTATTAGGTAATTGACTGTATGCCTGTAATACAATATCACCTGAAATATTCGTAGAAACAGCTATTATATTACTGAAACCCGAATTACCACTACTATTAATAGCTCTAATTTTGTAATAATAAGTAGTACCCTCATCTACATTTTGATCCACATAACCAATAGTGTTAGTTGTAAGGTCCCAAATTTTTGTAAACGCACTATCTATATTTAATGAGCGGTATAATTCAAAACCTATTTCATTATTGGCTTGGTCTTGCCAACGTAGCTCTATTTGGTTGCTTGTTGTGATTTGAGCAGTAAGGTTGATCGGAGCTGTAGGAGGTAATAGTTTTAATGTAGTGGCATTTACAATAAGGCTAAAATCTGAAACTAAAGACCCATCCTTTGACAAAATTTTATAGTAATAAGTAGTATTTTGATCCAGATTACTATCTACATAAGTAGTTACATTTCTGGGAGTCACACCTACTTTATTATATTTACCATTTTTCTCAGTAGAGCTATATATTTCAAAAACATCTTCTTGGCGACTAGAGTAGTCGCTCCAATCAATTTGAATCGTGGAAACTGATAATGCAGTAGCTGAAGGAGCATAGGGTGCTACTAATCCAGAAATTGCTGCTGAAGAAGTAGTAGCATATGCTTCATTACTAAATGAGGATTTAAAATTCTCTGTTACATTTATAGGTCTAATTCTATAAAAATAGGTCACATCATTAACTACTTGTTGATCTTCATAAGAATTAGCATTAGCCTCTAACTCGCTAATCTTGATATATCCACTTTCTGGAGTAGTAGAACGGTAAATTTCATATTTTTCTTCTCTAGCAAACTCATCTTTCCAAGTAAGGTATACACCATTAGTAGTAGCTCTTGCAAAAAGAGAAGTAATAGCAGGAAAAAACTTTAAATCATACTCATAAAATCTGCTATGTGCACCTGTTTTATCACTCAACGCCCCACACACATTATATAGTTTATCTTTTAATGCAAAACTCGTAGAATACGCATAAAAAGAATTTGATCCAGTTCCATCGATACGTTCTTTCTCTAACCAAATATTTTTTTGATAATCATATTCATATAAATTCCCAGCATGTATACCAAATACTTGATTATTAATTGTCAGAAATTTAGAAATAGCAATACTTTTTTCGCTTATCTCTCGCCATTTGTCAATTGCGTAATTGTACTCCCAAAGTTTTTTTAAAGAATTTATAAACACATATCCTTTACCATTTATCGCAAAACCAGCATCAGTTCCAGAACCAGTGTAAGTTTTGCTAACAAAGTCCTTTTTTTGTAACCAAACATCTCGTTGTGCATTATACTCCCAAACATCCAAAGAAATATAATTCTTCATACCAATATAAACTATTTGGTTTAACACAAAATTAAACTTTACTAATTGTCTTTGCCCAGTGAAATCTTTTTTCCTTGTCCAAGTATTGTCATCAGGATAATACTGCCATAAATCGTTCAAGCGTATATTATTCTTGCCAATACCCAACCCTACATAACCTTTACCATTTATGACAAAAGATAAGTAATACTCTCTAAAATCTCCGCTAAAGTTGGTTTTTTGGCTCCAGGTATCCAATGTAGGATCATATTCCCAGACATCTTTCAAATATTGTCCTGGCCCGGCAAGTCCTCCACCTATATAGGCTTTTTCTGCAATTACAAAACTAAATGCTCCGCTTCTCTTTATACCAGGAAAATCTCCTTTCTTAAACCATTTACCCTGTCCGAAACACGGTGTATTTAACACAAATAAAAGTGCTAACACATTAATCGCTTTCATAACTTTATTAACCTTTTAATCAACTGGCCTATCTTTGTTTTAAAAATCAAGAAGTACAAACCAGAAGCATATTGATTCAAACTTACCTGATAACCATCTTCTAATTTTTGGACCAAACCTTGAGGTAATATTTGCATTTGCTCATTTCTCAGCTCTACTTTTAAATCTTGATGATTTCGCACTTTCAGCTTTATTTGAAACACCCCTCGTTCATTTGGGTTGCTTAATACTTTGATACCTTGAAATAGTATTTCATTAATCCCCGTAACCAAAACATTGGAACCAATGTGATTACTATATTGTGAAAAACTGGTTCCCTTAAACGCCCGAACACGATAAAAATAGGTTTTACCTAATTCAAGTCCCTGGTCAATATATTCACGAGTATTCATCTCTACAGAAGCTATTTTGACATAACCATTTGTCTCATCTACTGTTCGTTCAATATTATAGCCATCAACATTGATGTTGCTAGTAGTCCAAGAAAGATAAATAGTATTAGACGCTTGCCCAGAAGCTGTTAAAGCAATATTAATAGCAAAGGTAACACTAGCGTTGACCTCGTTACTAAACAAAGAGGTTCCAGTAGAATTAACTGCCCTTACCCTATAATAGTACACATTACCCTCGGTCACATTTTGATCAGTAAATAATTTTATATCTGGGTTTAGTACAACAAGTTGGCTATAGTTGTTAGTATTATTTACAGAACGATAAATTTCAAAGCTAGTCTCATTATCAGCTTGATCTTGCCAACTAAGTTCGATTTGATTGCTTTCAGTTAGCCTGGCATTTAAATCCGTAGGGCTATTAGGCAGGGAAGGGTTTGTGGTAAGAGTAAGCGCACTATCGACTAAACTTGAATCAGAAGCATTTGAATTATTAAATGCTCTAACTCGATAATAGTAAGTATGTCCAGGTTTTAGCCCCGAATCAACTAAAGTAGTAGTATTTGCCTTGACAATCTGTGATGATCTAAATGATAGAAATTGTGGCCAAAATCTTCTATAACGTAATACCTCAAAATAAGTCTCATTATCAGAGTTATCTACCCAATCCAATCTAATATCAGTTGATGATATAGCAACAATTTTTAGTGCACTAGGTGCATTGATTGGACTAGTGGATGTATTGCCAACCACAGTATTACTAAACTCCGACTCAACAAGGGTTGTCAAATTAACTGCCTTAATTTTATATGAATAAATCATATTAGTATCCAAACCTTGGTCCAAATAACTTGTTGTATTAGCACTTACTTCTACAATTTTAACAAAGTTATCAGTGAAACTTGAAGCCCTATAAACCTCTATTTTATCTTCAAATATAGAATTATCTTTCCAATCTAATTTTATCTGAGTATTAGCAACAATAGTAATGGTTAATCCTGATAAGGCATCTTTTACTGTGTTATTATTATCCAAAGTTTGTACCCTCAACGACGAACTAAAATCTGAATTATTTGTGTTATTTATAGCCCTTATCCTATATTCGTAGCCTCCTCCAGCCAAGTTTGAATCTATAAAAGTAGTTGTATTAGCTGGTAGCTCCTGTATTAAGCCTCCTCTACGATACACTTGAAAAGAAATCTCATTATCAGAATTATCTGTCCATTCCAACTTAATGGCACTATTAGATACAGCAGCAACTTTTAACGATGGAGTTTCAATTGAGTCCAAAGAAGTAGTGCCACCAGCTATATTGCTAAAAGTAGATTCTCGATCTCCTGTTACAGCTTTTACTTTATAAAAGTAATTTATATTATAATTCAATTCAGTGTCGGAATAATTTGTAATATTGGCTGCAACTTCTGCAATTTTAACAAATCCTTCAGTAGAATTTAACGATCTATAAATTTCAAACTTTTCTTCTTGATCAGAATTATCTATCCAGTTTAAAGTCAATTGTGTATTGGAAATAGTGTTTACAGAAAGGAAGCTAGGTGCTTTTATTTTATTACTTTTGATCTTGTATTGCCAAAAATCACTACGGACAATACTCCCACTTCCAACGTAGGCAGTATCATTAATTACAAAACTCACTGCCTCTTTTACACCTTCTCCTACATAATTATCTGTCTTTTTCCAACTATTACCCGTAGGATCATATACCCAAAACTCAGTATTGTATTGACCATCTTCTTTTAATCCAGTACCAACATATCCATAACCATCTAAGACAAACCCTATGGCTGAAGTTACCTTGCCTCCTGGATAATTCATTTTTGGGGTCCAACTATTCATAGCCGGATCAAACTCCCAAAACAAATCAGAGTGTCCATAAAATCCAGTACCACTCCCTACATAGGCTTTATTATTAACTACAAAAGCAGTCATTTCTGTCCTTCTCTCTGGACAACTACTTATTTTAGTCCAAGTATCTGAAATGGGATCATATTCCCAAAAATCAACCTTATAATCAGTTTTAGTAGCTCCAAAAAAAGGCTCATTATGGTACCCTGCCCCTACATATCCTTTCCCATTGATTGAAAATCCAACTGCACCACTCCTCATTGTCCCACCAAAATCGGCTATTTTAGTCCATATATTTTTAACAGGATCAAATTGCCAAAAATCTTTATAATATGTTGCCCCTACCACTCCAGTACCTACATAGGCTTTATCATTGATCACAAAAGCAACTGCTCCCTCCCTTTTCAAACCATTAAAATCGGCTTTTTGTGTCCAACTATCTTCGAAAGAATCATATTCCCAAGTCGATTTTTCATTATTATTACTCCCTTTTAACCCTGTCGCAATGTACCCTCTATCACCAATAGAAAAACCTACTGCCTTAACATTCCCCTTTGATGTAAAATTTGCTGCCTTAGTCCATTCTCTTTGTCCAAAACAAATATTAGTTGAGAACAATAAAAAAATTACAATTTTGATCACTTTCATAACTTTATCAATTTTTTAATTACTTTACCTTCATAAGTATCAAATATGAGAAAATATGCTCCTGGGGGCTGTTGACGCAAATCTATGCGATAGCCAATATCACTTTGTCGAATCAAGTATTGAGGTAAAACTTTCATTTGTTGATCCATTAATTTCAATTGCCAATTTTGAGTATTGAGTTCTTCGGCTTTGATCTGGAAAATACCTGTAACGTTGGGATTATTCAATACTTTAATTTGTTGAGACAAGGCATCACTAATACCTGTCACTAAGGTATTAGCTCCAATACGATTACTATACTGGGAGAAGCTATTCCCTCTGAAGGCTCGGATACGATAGAAATAGGTACTATTTGATTCTAAATTTTGATCTATATATTCAATGGTGTTGCCTACAACGCTTGCTATTTCACTGTAAACATCCACACTATTATTAGCACGTTCTATTTTGTAACCATCTATATTTGTATTATTAGTCACCCAGAAAAGGCGAATAGAATTGGTATTATAGGCAAATGCTTGTAGCGTAATGCTACTTATAAAAGCAATATTGACATTTACCTCATTGCTAAAAGCGGAATTCCCATCATTATTAATAGCTCTTACCTTATAGTAGTAAACATCACCACCTACAACACTTCGATCAATAAAAGATTCGGTATTTTGGGTTAATGTGACAAGTTTGTTGAAATTGCTGTTATTGTTTATCGAACGATATATTTCAAAACCATTTTCACTAACGGACTGATCTTGCCAATTAAGCTCTACCTGATTATTTAATGTAATCTTGGCATTAAGATTAATGGGAGCTTCTGGTACATCAAATGTTATAGAAGTGTTAGTAATCAAGCCTCCCAAGTTGTTTTGTAAGGTTTTAAAAACTGAGAGGTCAATCATACTTCGATCAATTTGTCTTGCATTAGAGGTTATATGTTTTCTAATTACTATCCCAAAACAATCTATATATAAACATAAAGCAATTAAAGCTTTCAACATTTTCATAATTTTATCATTTTTTTACTATCTGCGATTTTCTGTTTTGAATATCAAGAAATCGACTAGAGCAATTCACATCTAAAACATTAAAGTTTGAATCATTTTCACAAACTACTTCTTTTTAATAAAAATAAAATCGCCTTCTTCGTCTCCTGCCTGGCTAATCACACCATATTTAGGGCGTTGATGATTGGGGCTTTCGCCAATCACTTTTTCTTTAATGCTGCTATAGAGTTTTTCGGCAGATAAATAAGTCTGTTGATTCTCTTTAAGGCGTTTAATCAAATATTTTAAAAACACACTCTGGTCAGGTACTTCGCTCAAAGAACCACTTGTCATAGCAGTACGACTAGGTGAGCGATATAATTCTTTGATAGCAATAGGTGCATCATTGTCAACCAAGCCTCTAGTCTGAAAAATGCCTCCGCTAAAACAAGCATCCGCAATGAGTAGAGTGTGCTTGGCTTTGATACTCGCAATGTAGTCACGCATAGTGCTATTACGAAACCAATTGGCAGTGCTTTCTTTCTTGGCATTTGCAGGTAGCCAGTATCCAGTATTGATACGTTTATCCCAGTAACCATGTCCAGCATAAAACATCAAGAAATTGTCTTCTTCTTTGACCATTTTTTGCATTTCATCCAAAGTATTGACTAAATCGGATCGAGTGGGGTTCTTCAAAAAAACTACGTTTTTTGGAGCAAATTTGTACTGATTCGTAAGCACATTATAGAGTTGTTGGGCATCTTTTACCGGATTACTTAAATCTTCAATGCTCGCGTCAACATAGTCACCTACACCTACAATCAAGGCATAAAACTGCCCATTCTTCGCCTGTTCCGATATATTAGGTAGAGTATCTATTACTTTGGGTATATAGTTAATAATTCTTGGCTCGGACACGATCTTACCAGCTAAATTAGTTACCTCAAGTGTGACTTGATTGATCCCTTTGAGTAAGGACACTTCTTTCTGGTAATACTTACCATTACATTGGCCTTTTTTGGGTTTGAGTCCTCGCGTAGTCACATCGTTCATTGCTTGGTTGTTCACATATATTTTTATACCGTCTATATTTGAGAGAGATTTGATACAAGCCTTGAGTAGATATTTTTGGGTTTGGGTAGTGATCACGTTTTCGCCAGGTTGCATCCAGGATACAATAGCCATCTTTTTACGAGCCAATGCCTGAATGTCAATATTAATTGAACCTGAAGTTGTTTCTATCTCAGGAGTTTGGCTTCTGGTAGTCATACTAAGACTGTTAAGAATTATTATTACCACAAATGAGAACCTGCTGATAATCGTATTTTTCATGTTATTATAATGTTATGCCTGAGATGATTAATTAATATATGAAAATTAGTTGCTTAATGTTGTAAAAAAAAGCTCATTACTATAAACAACTGTTCTACCGGAACCAATAGAATATGATCGCACAAAGTATTTTTGTCCTGGCTGCAAATCTGTCAAATTGCTCGTAAAAGTTCCAGTTGTCGCAGGCTGATTTAATTCAGTTTTCGCATCATTTATCGTGGGGGAAGCTTGAGTAGCCCAGCAATGGCCATGCTGAGAAGTTTCTGGTTCTAGTTTTATAATGGTCCCCTGTACTTCTGCTGTAGTATTACTGATATTATTCACTGCATTGGCCAAAATAAAAGGTGAGTTAGTCAATGTAGTAAAATCTAACTCTTGTCCATAAAGAACCGCATCTCCTGTTTGAATAAAAGCTCGTATAAAATATCGGGTGCTGCGAGTTAAGTTTATTATTTCACTCGAGAATGATATTGCACCATCATTTGATCCACTTAAAATCCCTAAGGTCACCTTGTTATTATCAATAGTAGGTTGAGACGTAATAGCCCAACAATATCCATGTTGAGTAACACCATTTGCTACATCTATCATTTGAGTTGTTACCTTTACTGATACGTCCGTAAGTTCACTACGAGTTGATTTTCCAAAAATAGTAAGTGAGGGAATATCCAGTTTTTTACAACCTATGTTAAAAAACAATAAAACCAACAATATATATCTTCTCATTTTTCAAATCTCTTTAAATGTTTATGAAAATAGTGGGGATTAGAACCTCCAGGAAAAACCAAAAGTAGGCACGGTTTGATTACCTACAGATGATAACCCCAGGCTAATTTTTTGTCTTTTTAACTTTTGATTTTTGAATCCTTTCCAAGCAACTAGCGCTACATCTACTACCCATATAGCAATGGCGGTATTGATCAAAACTACCGATAAATTATTTTGCTGATTGGCTTTATTTAGCAAGTTTTGAGCACTTTGAGCATCCTGAGCTTTTTGATACAAATCATAATTGTTTTTTGCAGATGTTCGCAAATACAAACCCGTTCCAAGGGTAGAAAAAGCTCCTAGAGTAATAGCTGCATACCATAACCCCCCAGGGCGTACTCGCATATCGCCAACCCCAGGAGCTACTAAGGATAACAACGCATTGGTGGGGCCTCCTCGAGGAATAACCTTAGTGGAGGGGTTCATCAAAAAGGCTTTGATTTTAAAAGAAATGTTTTTACCCTCAAAATTAGGGTCATCAATCAAAAAGTCCCAGAAAATCTTTTTCTCTTTACCAGAAGTAATGTTTTCTCCTGCATCCCCAAGGACACTTTTCATGGGGCCTTCAAAAGTTTTTCCTCCATCTTTGGAATAGAAGAGTTGAACTAAAAAACGTGCTTTTCTCGAAGCCTTTAAGTTAAAATCAATCCTTATTTTTTCTTGCTGACTGTCTAGAGCTACTTTCAGAATTTCTGCCTTGCCTGACTTTTGAGCCTGTGATTTTTTTACAGTGGCCCCAAGAAGTAATAAAAGTATCAGCACTTTAATACCTTGCTGCATAGTTTTTTCTCATTATGTTTATGACGTATATTATTATATACCTCAAGCAAATGCTCCCCATGGAAACTTTTGCACAAATTTCTGAAAAAAAAACAAAAAAGGTACTTTTAGGAGAATGTCAATTAGCTGAATCAATTCACTTCACATGAAACTACATGACCTCAATGAGTTTGAACAAAAGATGCTGGAACTACTTCAAACAGGAGAACGCTGGGCGGTGGAGTTGTTTTTTCAACAAATGGAAGGAGGGTTGATAAGAAGATCTATGCTTGAACCCTATCAGCAAATTTGGCATTGGTACTACCCTCACCAAAAGCAAACAGAAATGGCCATTGCCCAAATGCATCAGGTCATGGGTTGGCAACGGCTCTTTGTTACCAATCGACAACTTACACAATTACCAGAGGAGTTGGTTTGGCTTAAATCGCTTAAATACTTGCACTTATCTCGCAATCTTCTTAAAGCGCTTCCAGCAGATATAAAACATCTTAACAACCTTAAAGGGCTTATTATTAACAATAACCAGTTACATCAACTACCTCCTGAAATTGGGCAACTGGATAATCTAGAGAGGTTGGATGTACGAGGAAACCGACTACAAGTTTTACCCCCCAGTATTGGTTTGTTAAACAACCTTAAGAGTCTTGAACTCAAAGGAAACCAACTACAGGCATTACCTGAAGAAATTGGACAACTTACCCAATTAGAAACAATTAGTTTGCAAAGCAATTCGCTCAAGACCTTGCCTCAATCATTGGCTAACCTATTTAACCTCAACCATCAGGAAAGTTTCAATTTATCTCGCAATCACTTCTCAGAATTCCCTAAGGTATTGCTGCAAATGGCTGATATCCAACATCTTGATTTTAAAAATAATCGTTTAAAAGCATTGCCTGATGACTTACATTTAATGCATCAGTTACAAAATCTTGAACTTAGAAACAATCGTCTCACTCATCTACCAGAGAGCATTGGGCAACTCAAACAACTTTCGTTACTTGATTTACGCAACAACCGCCTGCAGCATCTTCCAGATACATTGAGTCTGATAAACACCCTACAAGCCATCGATCTAAGAGGTAATTCATTTCAATTACTCCCCAGCTGTATAGAATCACTCAAGCAGCTTAAAGTATTGCATCTCGATCTTGAAATAGCCGAAGCATCTTTCCAAAAGCTCTGCGACTTTGACGATTTACAGTTTTTATACATTACTGGTTCTCCTAACGAGGTCATCAATCTTATTTCAAGGCTCCAGAAATATCTACCGCATTGCAAATTACAAAGAAGCGCCTAAAACACCATTTTGGGCTAGATTTTGCGGTAAAAAATTAAACACTTATCACACATTTAAGTTTACGACTTAGGATATCATACATGTCCTTATTATTTTAAAACACACACATTATCTGGTTTATATACGCCTATAAATCCTCACTAGTATGTAACTACCTGGTTTTAAAACGTTTATCAAATTTATACTTACTATGATGTTTGCCAGAAGTGTATACCTGCCCATACCTTCTCTTGTTTTTTGTATTGTCCTGACTTTTCAAGTAAGAGGGCAAACACCTTTCATTCAAAATTATCCTCCTGAGGCTTACCGAGGGGCTAGTCAAAACTGGGATGTAATTCAAGGCAAATCGGGGATCATTTATGTGGCTAATAATGACGGGGTATTACAATATGATGGTCTTACGTGGCGCTTAATTTCATTACCCAATAAAGTTTTTGCATATGCTTTGACATTATCGCCTGATGGTAAAATATATGTAGGTGCCACCAACGAGCTAGGATACCTGTCACGTGACTCTTCGGGGCAAATGGTATATGCCTCGCTCAAGCCATTATTAGACAAAAAGGTTTCCCAAATCAAAACTGTAGATGATGTACATTTAGCAGGTCAAAAAATCGTATTCCAAACCCGTGAAAAAGTTTTTATATACGAAAAAGGCCGGTTTGAGGTATTCAGCTTTAAATCCAGGGATGTTTTTGTGGTTGGTAAAGACGTTTATTTCAGGAAAGAACAAAAATTCTTAAAATATCATCAAGGAAAACTAATCTCCTCCGATTTACTGGCAGATTTTACACTCTCAGAACTTAAGAAGATTGTCTTAATCGATGCAAATAAGTGGTTATTGGTAGATTATAAGAATCAATTTTGGTTAAAAAACAAGCAACAAATCCAGCAAATTTATACACCTTTTACTAAGACTTTAGGAAAGCGTCGTATTTTGAATATTCAGCTTTTGAGTAATGAACGCTTAGCTATTACACTATATCAAGAATTATTTATTCTGGATAAAAACGGTGAAATAGTTTATCAACTCAATCAACAATCTGGATTAATAAATACCCGCATTAACAACCTATGGGAGGATCACCAAAACAATATTTGGTTAGCCACTAATTATGGTGTGGCCCAATTGATGATCAATGCTCCTATTACCCAATATACTCAAAAAGATGGTTTTTTAGGCACTATATATAGTTTGGGCAAACATCGCAACTATGCCTATGTTGGTACCAATCGAGGCGTGTTTTTTCGCGCACCAACTCATCATTCATTCAAGCGAATACCTGGCATTGGTATAGATAATTGGAATTTTTATAACTTCAATGATCATCTCTACCTTGCCAATGGGTCAGGCGTTTATGAAATTAACGATAGTACTGCCAAACGGTTAGCTAGATTTACCTATGTACATGCACTGCATCAGTTACATAATTTTAAAGATCATTTTATAGTAGGGACTTATAGTACAGGTATTTGGCTATTGAAAAAAGAAGGGGATCAATGGGTAAAAAGTAAAATCAAGGGTTTTGAACAAGAAACTCGCTTTATTCAGGAAGACGAACTAGGTAATTTATGGATTGCTCACTATAACAAAGGTATTTATCGTTTAACACTCAATACCCAACTTGATTCGGTAATTCAACAGGATTTTTATGACGAAACCAAAGGGTTACCCTCTAACAAAAACAATCGTATTTATCGCCAAAAAAACGGGCAAATAGTTGCCACCACAACAAAAGGGTTTTATCTCTATAATTTTGTTCAAGACAGGTTTATTCCTATGACGGCACTCAATACAGCCTTGAAAAACCAATATTGTGTATATACATTTCAAGAAGATACTCAAGGCAATATATATTGCTGGCTTGGACAAGACTCGCCCCAAAATCAAGAAACTGCGGGATTGCTTCAAAAACAGGCCAATGGCTCTTACAAGCTAATCACCAATACATTTAACAAAATCTCAGTACCTACCAATAACCTAAGGGTAGATATTGATGCCCCCATTTTGGTGCTTCCAGATGGTAAGGTGTGGATTGGTAACTTAAAAAAATTACGGATATATCACCCCAAGCAAACGACCAATGTCAATCAGCCTTATCGGGTAATTATCAGACAAGTGCAGGCTGAGGATTCTATCATATTTAGATATGGTAGCCTCATCAAAGGCCTACGTTTACCTTATACCAATAATAATATCAGGATTGATTTTTCGGCAATCACCTACGAAAATATTGAAAAAACTAAGTATAGTTATCAACTTAGTGGTTTTCAGGCAAAATGGTCTAAGTGGAGTAGCGACTCTAAAGTTACTTTTACTAATCTACCAGAAGGAAAGTACACACTCAGGGTGAAAGCTAAAAACAGCTATAATAAGGAAAGCCTTATATCATCTTTTGCGTTTGAGATACGCCCCCCCTGGCACCGTACCTGGTGGGCATATACTCTTTATGTAGTTGGGGCAATTGTTTTAGTATTTTTGATCGTAAGGTTAAACTCTATGCGATTGATCAAGCAAAAAATGGTACTGGAGCGAACCGTGCAAACCAGGACTGAAGAAATAAGGGCACAGAATGAAGAACTTAAACAGAATCAAGATGAAATATTAGCCCAACGCAACTATATAGAAGACCAAAACAAGCATTTGGTTCATACCAATACCCTTGTTCAACAAAGTATAAAATCTGCACTTACCATTCAAGAAGCTTTGTTGCCCTTTCACTCTCGTATTAGTCAATTTCTACGCGATTATTTCGTCATTTACTTGCCCAAAGATATTGTATCAGGAGATTTTTACTGGATAGAAAAGATAGAGAATAAAATTTTTGTGATTGCTGCTGATTGTACTGGTCATGGCGTACCTGGGGCTTTTATGAGTCTTATTGGACATAACTTATTCGATAAGATCATTTTACAACAAGGGTATCACGATCCAGCTATCATTCTCGATCAACTCCACCAACAAGTGGCCAAAGCACTCAAACAACCTGACATTAACAACATTAGTGGAATGGATACATCCATTATTGTTTTAGAACCTTTACAAGAAGGCACAACTCAAATCACTTTCGCTGGTGCCAGACGCCCATTATACTATGTTTCCTCAGAGGATATCCAAAACCTTCAACTGATCAAAGGTACCCGTCGCTCAATTGGCGGAATACAAAACACTAAAGTAGCCTTTGAAAACCACGTTCTCACACTACCACAAAATAGTATACTTTTTATGGGCTCTGATGGATTAACTGATCAGAACAATAAAGAACGTAAAAAATTTGGTGTAAAACGCTTAGAAAAAATATTGCAGCACAATGCTCACCTACCACTTGATCAACAACAAGCAGCTATCGAAAAAGCCTTGGAGAACCATATGCTGGGTACAACTCAACGTGATGATATATTGTGGATGGGGATTAGAATATAGATGCCTAACCAATAGCTCTGAATAAATATGTAGAAATCTCCCTCTCATGAGTGGATATTTTAAATGCCTTTATTATTTTAAGTGCAACAATCACAATTTCTCAAAGACAGCAGGCAGTTTCGGTTTATTACACAAAATGATCTTACTATGATAATTATCAGAAGCGTATACCTCTCAATACCTTCTTTTTTAATTTGCATGTGTCTGACTTTTCAAACTAGTGCTCAAACTCCCTTTCTTACTCACTACTCCCCTGATGCTTATAAAGCAGGTATTATCAATTGGCAAGGTATCCAAGAAAAATCGGGCATGTTGTATTTCGCCAATATGGATGGAGTCCTTCAGTTTGATGGTTTCAAATGGCAAATGCATTATTTACCTCAAAAGGAGGCCGTATTTTCAATAGCACTCCATAACAATGGGAGAATATATGTAGGGGGAGCACGTCAATTTGGCTTTATGGAAAGAAATTCAGCAGGAAATCTTCAATTTCAATCCCTAAAAAAACAATTGTCAAAAGACGCCCAATCCAAACTTAAAACAATCTATAAAATCTTTATTCTCAAAAACACGGTCATCTTTCAGGGACTGAAAATTTCATTCATTTACCAAAACGACTCGCTTCATGTCCTTAATATCCCATCTAGCGATATGTTCTTCTTGGGAGATAAACTTTTGGTAAGGAAAGAACAACAATTATTTGAATATTCGTACCCAGACAAGTTCACAGCTAACAATTTATTCAAAGGAGTTCCCATCAATTCGCTCATTAGTATTACCCCTTTAACTCCTAGTAGTTTTCTAATTTTTAATAGCCAAAAGCAATTTTCAATATATGATGCTGAAGCCGCTTCTGGTAAGCGCTTGAAATTTATCCCTACTTTGGATTCGGTTAAAAACGCCATTATCCAAACGATATACCCTATGTCTGACGGAAGGTTAGCCATTAGCACTTATGATCAAGGATTATTTGTGTTCAACAAAGAGATGCAGTTGTTGTATAAACTCGACAAAACTAATGGGTTAAGAAGTAATAGGGTATACGCAATTTTTGAAGATCAACAACACAACTTATGGCTACCTTTGTATTATGGCCTTGCTCAGGTTGCACTTGGTTCGCCCATTTTACAGCTAAATAACCAACAGTTTTCGGGAGGATTCATTACTAGCATAAACAAATTTAAAAATACCATTTATGTAGGTACAACTAAAGGCCTATTCTATCGCAATGCACCTCAAAGCAAATTTAAGTTAGTTAAAAACACTCCAAACGAAAATTGGAATGTCTATGTATTTGACAATAAAGTATATTTAGCCCATCGAACAGGAGTTTTTTTAATTCAAGAAGGAGTAGCTCAGAAGTTAGCAGGCTTTCGTTTTGTTCATTCTCTCTCCAAATTAAAATCTCCTAAAAATACTTTCATTGTGGGTACCTATGATACTGGCATATGGTTATTACAACAAAAAAATGATCGTTGGACGAAAACCAAAATCAAAGGCTTTGAAAAAGAAACCAGATTGATTCAAGAAGATAGTAATGGTGATATTTGGATCGCACATTACAACGAGGGAATTTATAAATTAACGCTTAATACTCGCAAAGACTCGGTGTTTAAACTTCGCCTTTACAACAAAAATGAAGGCCTGCCTTCTAATAAAAACAATAGAATTTATCGGCTTAAAACAGGAAAAATCATTGCAACAACCACCAAAGGGTTTTATCATTATGATCCAAGTTCCGATAAATTTGTTCCCTATACTAAGTTTAATAAGCCTCTCAAAAATCAATTTTGTATCTATACATTTTCAGAAGACTCTTTTGGGAATATATACTTTTGGGCAGGTCAGCAAGCGCTCAATCAAGAAACTGCGGGTATTCTCAAAAAACAATCGGATGGTACTTATCAACTTAGTAATCGGATTTTTAATAAAATTGCTCAAACTACCCAAGGACTAAGGGTAGACGTAGATGCTCCTATTTTGGTAGATAATGACCAAGTATTCTTTGGAAATGTAAATAATCTAAAAATTTATAACAGCCTCCAACCAGACAACATAGATACTGATTATCAAACCATTATCAACAAAATCACGCTTAAAGATTCTATTATTTATAGCTATGGCGCTGCAAACACACAAACGCTCTTACCATATGAATTGCGCGATATAAAATTTTCTTTTGCAGCAATGAGTTTTGAAAATATTGAGCAGAACAAATACAGTTACCAATTGAAAGGCTATGATGACGAGTGGTCAAGGTGGCAGGTAACACCTACTACCATATTTACTTCTCTACCAGAGGGTAATTATGTTTTTAAAGTAAAGTCTAAAAACATCTATAATAAAGAGAGTAAGGTAGCTACTTTTGAATTTAGAATACTCCCTCCCTGGTATCGTACCTGGTGGGCTTATACACTTTATGTATTATTCAGCATTGTGCTAATTACTATTGTGGCCAGAGCTAATTCCTGGCGCCTAAAACAACAGAAGAAAGCACTGGAGATTACAGTACAGGAACGTACTGAAGAAATACGAGCCCAAAATGAAGAGTTACAACAAAGTCAGGAAGAAATTCTTGCCCAAAGAAATTTTATTGAAGATCAAAACAAAAGCCTTACAGAAAAGAATAGTCAAATTCAACAGAGTATCAAAGCAGCATTAGTTATTCAAAAAGCAATATTACCTTTTGATTCTCTTATGCAGAAAATCTTCACTGAGCACTTTATTATGTACAAACCTAAAGACGTAGTTTCTGGAGATTTTTATTGGATAGAACAAGTAAACAACCATACGATCATAGTAGTAGCCGATTGTACTGGTCACGGAGTACCAGGAGCATTTATGAGTCTTATTGGTTATAACTTATTAGATAAAATAATACTCCTGCAAAAATGCCTAAACCCGGCAGAAATATTACAACACTTGCATATACAAATTACCAAATTGCTTAAGCAAGATCAGTTCAAAAACAATAGTGGCCTCGATGCTGCCATTGTAATTCTAGATAAGAAAGAAGATCATACCAATATCACTTTTGCAGGTGCTCGTCGTCCTCTGTTTTATCAGTCTTCCACCAATCCAGCTCAAATTCATGAAGTCAAAGGCACTCGTCGCTCAATTGGTGGATATCAAAACCTGAACGTACGCTTCCAAAATCATCAGATTCAGCTGCCCCAACAAAAAACCATCTATCTGGGTACTGATGGACTCGAAGATCAAAACAATATCCACAGAAAAAAATTCAGCAAAAAACGCTTAATAGAATTATTCAACGACAACGCTCACATACCACTTGAGTTACAAAAAAAAGCCCTTGAAAAGCAGCTTCAAAAACATATGCAAGATACTACTCAGAGGGACGATATTTTATGGATGGGAATCAAACCATAATAACTTATAAATTTTATAAATCGGATGATTTACCTTATTTTGGCCTTTGGTCAATACTCTTAAGGATCATTTAAAGATTTATGAAGCAAATAGAAGCCCTCTTAAAGCAGTTCAGTGATATTGTAACCACTCCCCTTCCTTTTATCTTAATCGGTGGTGGTTTGCTTTTACTCCTCTATTCCCAATTTATGCCTTTTAAGTATTTTCGCCACGCCTATAATGTGCTACGTGGCAAATACGACGACCCCAACGATCCTGGTGACATCAATCATTATCAGGCATTGGCCAGTGCTTTGGCTGCTACCGTGGGGGTAGGCAATATCGGAGGAGTAGCAGTAGCTATTGTTACTGGCGGGCCAGGTGCAGTATTTTGGATGTGGTTAAGTGCTTTTGTGGGTATTGCTACCAAATTTTTCACCTGTACTTTAGCCATTATGTATCGAGGTAAAGATTCTCTGGGACACGTACAGGGAGGCCCTATGTATACCATTACCGAAGGCATGGGCAAGCATTGGAAACCCCTCGCTACTTTCTTTTGCATTGCGGGGATTTTTGGAGCTATGCCTCTGTTTCAGGCCAATCAATTGACTGAAGTAGTGCGAAACGTGATTTTAGCACCCAATGGCTTAGTAGGTAAAGATCCCACTATAGCCAATGCACTTACTGGGTTGGTCATTGTAGTTATTGTCTCTACTGTTATTTTTGGAGGAATCAGAAGAATTGGTAAAGTAGCTTCACGAATGGTTCCTTTTATGGTAGCACTTTATATTGCTTCGGTATTATACATTTTGGCAACCAATGCTGGGGCTATTATTCCTAGTTTGACTTTAATTGTTACCGATGCTTTTAGTGGGCAAGCCATGTTGGGAGGTGCGTTAGGTGCTTTGATCATTATTGGAGTACGACGGGCTGCATTTTCTAATGAAGCAGGTATAGGCACCGCCCCTATGATGCACGGTGCTGCCAAAACCAAAGAACCAGTACGAGAAGGACTCGTAGCCATGCTCGGGCCAGTAATAGATACGTTGGTGGTATGTACCATGACCGCTTTGGCCATTATCGTCACTGGAGTTTGGGAGCCTCAAATAGACAAAGGTAAAAATGTAATCGTCACTGTAAGTGCCAAAACAGCCGTAAACAAGCAGGATAAGAAGGTAATTCAAATTGAGGTGATGGCCAAGCCTAACCCTCTCCAGGATGCTTCAGAAGTTACGGTTTCTACGAGCAACAAAGGCTTACCTGTGCAAGTGAGTGCTATTCGGAAATTGAGTGAGAAAAAAATTGATAATCAGATTGATCTCTCCGCTCAACTGCTCAATAATCCTCAGAATCTCCCCATAGAGATGGTTACTTACAATCACCCAGACTTTATTCCATTGGTCATAGCCCAGAAAAAAGACGCTCTAGGCAAACCCATCCCAAGCCAATACATTATCAAAGAAAACCACGACTTAGGTGTAACCATTACTACCCGAGCATTTAGCAAGGCTATCCCTGGGTTTGGCGCTGGACTGTTATTTCTGTGTATTTTAGTGTTTGCCCTAAGTACTTTATTTTCTTACTCTTACTATGGGGTAAAATGCACCTCGTTTTTGTTAGGTGCCAAGCGACAAAACTGGTATAATATCTTATACATTGGCTCTATCTTGTATGGTGCAATAGCCACTGCCGATGCCGCAGTAAATTTAATTGATGGTATGTATGCTTTGATGGCCATCCCGACCATGTTTTCTACCATATGGTTGGCGCCCAAAGTAAAAGCAGCTTATCAGGATTATTTTGGAAGGCTAAAAAATGATAAGTAACTATATAAATAATGGATCAAACTTCTGGAATTATCAAATTTCATTTAAACTCAATTGCAGCCATTGGGATACTCATCAGTGGTATTGCCCTTTTTTATAAGTTATTTTATGTTTTTCTTTTCGGAAGCTTTATTAGTCTTATAGGCACAAACCTCTCTAAAACTTCGGCCATCGCATTTGGGTTATTCCTATTAGGACTAGTGGTTAAAAGCTATACCACTACTTATCATTATTTACTCATTTATATAGGCTTATTACTATCGTTCTATTCATTTTATAAAGTTTGGCTTAAGCCTCAAAAAAACTTGGTCAATATTGCATTCTACTACATATCAGCAGTTTTCATCTCACTTAGTTTTGCTCAGACAATTGATTTTCATTTATTTATCGACAATCTGGAAATTGCTTTAATCATTATTTTTAGCCTACTATTTATGATTACTTATGGTATAAGATTTAATGGTAAACCCACTAAAACATTAGAAGATTTCATTAAATTAAGTATCATTTTGCTGTTAGGTTTAGGATATTTATTTCCTAACATAAGCATCTTTATTCCGTCAAAAAAGATTCGTATAATTGAAGGCTTGACATTAATTATCACCTTGTTACTACTTTTTTGGTCTATTCGTCGTTTGATAATTAATCGATGGGAAGGGTTAGAACAAACATTTAAAGATGTCAACAAATAATCCAGATAATTTTCTCCGTTTGTTGCATGCTACCGATGAAAAAAACGTAGCCATTGCTTTGGAAATGGCCAAAGGTATTCCTGAGTTTCAACCTATCATGCAGGATTATCTGGAAGTATACCAATCTTGCTTCGATCCATCAGTAAAAGAACTCACAGCTACACAGGTGCTTGCTCTCAATCAATCTAAAATAAAGATTGAAACAACCCAAAAGGTTACAGTTCCTCGTGGCATTAGGCAGTTGACCTCACTCGAGACGCTTTATTTTATAGATTGTCAGATAACCCCTCTTCCTTTAGAGCTTGGTTTATTACCCAGGCTTCAGGTATTATTCTTTTCTAATAACGAATTAAGTCAACTACCTATAGCGCTTTCTAAGTTTCCTCATATTAGTCGCTTGTTAATTGAGCATAACTATGCATTATCTTTTGAAGCGTCTATCGAGCAGTTCCAATTTTTGACATTGCTGCAACTTAGGCATATGCGTTATGAAATCATTCCTTCAAGTATCGGCACCTTAAGCCATCTCACCATTCTCAGGCTACACAACAATTTTTTAAGCAAATTACCTTCTGAAATTGGGCAACTAAAAAACCTCAAAAGCCTAATGGTTTCCAGAAATAACATTGCTACGCTTCAGGCTTCAATAGGAAGTCTTAGTAAACTCAAGTACTTAATACTTACCTATAATCAGCTTACCGAACTGCCTTTCGAGTTAGCTCATCTTCAAAACCTGGTACATCTTGACCTGCGAAACAACCAGTTTAAGACATTGCCTCCAGTATTAAAGCACTTACCTAACCTACGGGAGATATATTTGAGCAACAACCCCATGCCTATTTCTGAAAAAAAGAAACTTAGGGATTGGTTACCTAACTGTAGCATGTTTTAAGTATTAATGTAGATTCCCCTTTAAAACCCAGCATTACTCATTCATAATTGCTAATTAGTTCATTTACCGTATTTTTGTCCACATCATCACGTACCAGAGATTGAATACAAAACAAATAGTATGAGCAAAACAGCCATTATTGTTGGGGCTACCGGGCTGGTAGGCAACGAATTAGTAAAACAATTGCTTCAGGATGATTATTACCAAAAGGTAAAAGTATTAACCCGTAGAAGCACCAAAATTACGCACGACAAACTAGAAGAGTTACTCGTTGATTTTGATCAATTAGACAATTATCAGGATTTTTTTACAGATAGTGATGATGCATTTTGTTGTTTGGGCACTACCACTAAAAAATCAGGTAAAGAGGGGCTTTATAAAGTGGATTTCACCTATTGTCACGAATTTGCCAAAATAGCCGCCCAAGCCAATGTACGCCAGTTTCTCTTAATTTCAAGCCTTGGGGCCAGTGCCGAAAGCCGTTATCATTATTATCGGGTAAAGGCTGAAATCGAAGCTGCCATTACAAAACTATCATTTGCTACCATACACATTCTAAGGCCCTCACTTTTGATTGGAGATCGTAACGAATTACGAATTATGGAAGATTTAGGTAGGGTTTTCAATGCTGCTTTCAACACTTTTATCCCAAACAAATACAAAGGTATAAAAGCTAAAACAGTGGCTGTATTTATGCAAAAGATTGCACAAAAACAGCTTAATGGGCAGTTTGTGCATGAATCAAACAAAATCAGAAAAATTGCTGTAAGTAAGTTTGATCTTGAGAGCTTTAGCGAACATACTGAATACAAAGACTTATAAATTCTTACCACAATTCAATATTTAAGAACAATCTAGCCTCATAGTTCGTTGTGAGAAAAAATATGATTCTATGAAAAAATTCTTACTACTACTTAGCTTTTTATTTTTCGCCTGGATTCTCACTTTTTGTAACAATCAGTCTTCTACTGAACCAACGTTTCCTACCGAACCTACTACCAGTGATACCATTTGTTTCGAGAGTCAAATTCTACCTCTATTAAGATTTAACTGTGCTACTTCGGGTTGCCATGACGCCACTTCTGCCACTGCCGGAGTAGTTACCGAAGATTACACTACAATAAGAGCCACAGTTACCCCCAATGACCTGGCCAATAGCAAGTTGTATCTTGCCATTCGTACTGGTGCACACCAAGGAGTAAGA
The DNA here is from genome assembly GCA_001890965.1 of marine bacterium AO1-C. GTDB lineage: Bacteria > Bacteroidota > Bacteroidia > Cytophagales > Microscillaceae > Microscilla. The sequence continues at coordinate 1,038,311 of MLAY01000001.1, forward strand.
CTTGACCAAGATCAAGTAGAACTTATCCAGAACTGGATTTTGCAAGGCGCTAATAATACCACCAATTGTAGTGGGGTTACTGCTTTTGTATGTGATACTAACAGCTTTACTTATAATAATGCAGTAAAAATCATTTTAGATAAAGAATGTGTGAGTTGCCATAACATTAATGTTTCTAATAGTACTGTAAGGCTGGACACCTACGATGAAGTAAGAAAGGTAGCAACAAGTGGTGCTTTAATAGGAGTAATCGACTGGCTAACTGGCTGGCGTCCTATGCCTCAAGGTCGTCCACAATTACCCGATTGTGAGCGAACTGTCATCCGAAAATGGATAGAAGATGGTATGCCTAATAATTAATACATAGAATTGAAATCAAGCAGGCATCATAAATACTTTGCAGGATTGCCTGCTACTTTTGCATTTGCTCTTACATGATCAATCACATTACTCCCCATACCTACCAAGGTACTTTCTCCAATGGTAATATTATTGATAATGCTGGATCGGCTACCAATGTAACAATTTTCGCCTATTGAGGTATGTCCAGCAACGACTACATTAGAGCCTATCAATGTATAGTTGCCAATATGTGTGTCATGATGAATTACACTGTTGGGTAATACGCACACGTGGTTTTCAATGTGGGCATTGAAAGTCAGCGTCACCCCAGCCATCAACAAACAATTATATCCGATTTTAACGTGCTTTGAAAGGTTAGCCGACGGATGAATCACAGTGGCAAATCTTTCCATAGGAACATCAAAGTCCTCTATTACTTGTTTTCGTTTTCGAAAGTTATCAGGTCCTCCTTGTACTGCCAATAATTGAGCATCAGGAAATTGCAGTAAAGCGTCACGAGAGAATACATTAAAACCCAAAGGATGTCTCCCTTGTTTTTGTGAGTCATCGTCTATATAACCTATCAGCTCCCAATAGTCTCCCAAACAATCCAATGCTTCCAAACCATTACCACCTAGCGGAAATATTAATAATTTATTTTTACTCATTAGAACTTATGCAATAAATTAATCATACTTACCCTCAGAAAACCCACATTAGAGCATACTTCTTTGCCCTCAGCCAAAGCTTTGTGCTTGATTTAAAGACAGATTATCTTGTATTAAGGTTATTTCATAGGCTTTGCTTCGGTATTCAAAATTAATATTTTATCATATAATCCAACTTTTATAAGACATTTTCTCGTAATACAGATTTAACATTTATAAATCCTATATCCCCTAAATGAATTTTAATCGCTGGGTGTATGGGGTTAGTAAAAATTAGTTAGTTTTGCAGTTCAAAACCAGAAAAGGTGTCGCGTGTGAATGAGTTTCCAAAAATTACGATTATAACCCCTTCTTACAATCAAGGGCATTTTATAGAACAAACCATCCAATCAGTATTAAATCAAAAGTACCCCAACCTCGAATATTTTGTAATTGATGGTGGTAGCACTGACAATACCATTGATATTATCAAAAAATACGAAAAAGATATTACCTATTGGGTCAGTGAAAAAGACAAAGGGCAGAGTCATGCCATTAATAAAGGGCTAGATAAAGCCACAGGAGATATTATTAACTGGCTTAATTCTGACGACTATTATGAACCTCATACGCTGTTTAAAATAGCTACAGCGTTTAATCGTGGAGAGCATGTAAAAGTAGTTTGTGGCAAAAGTCGATTGTTTAATAGCAAGAAAACAGTGGGGCACTCTAGTGGTACAGATGTATATACTGATAACTTAGCCAAAACCATCGGTTGGGCCAGAATAGACCAACCAGAAACTTTTTTTAAAGCTGAGGTGGTAAAAAAAATGGGCTTGCTTGATAATCGCTTGCATTACTTGATGGACCGTGATTGGTGGATTAAGTATTTGTTTTTATTTGGGATTAAGGGAGTAGTAAAAATACCTGATATTTTGGTCAACTTTAGATATCATGATGATTCAAAATCTATCTCCCAGCATGAAAAGTTTCAGATAGAGCATGATACTTATTATTATGCTTTGGCGCGTCAATTTGGCTTGGCAAAATATGCCAAAATCATTGCTGATAGCTTTGAGATCAATGATCGTTTTGTGGTACAGATCGAAAATGAACCTGATTCAAAATTGCTTGAAGAGAGCTTTAATTATTACCTTTTGTTGCGTGCTAATGAAATGTATGCCCAAAATATGGCACCCCAAGCCAACAAATTGCTCAAAGAAATACAGGTAGATTTACTCGCAGAAGAAGATAAAATCTTATGGAAAAAGCTTCAATTCAGAAACAAATATATTCCTAAACCCATACTCAACTTATGGCGTAATACAGTTTCTAAAATCAGACGTTAAACCCCAAAATTCTCAAGTAAATTGGATATTTCTCTAAGTGTAATCATACCTAGTTATAATGGTGCTCATAAACTTCCAAACATTCTGACGGCTTTAGAGAAGCAAACTATTCAGGATTTTGAAACAGTGTTAGTGGTTGATGGTTCTACTGACAACACTCAAGAAGTTTTGGAAAGTAAAAGGTGGCAATTACAAAATCTTAGAGTGATTTATAAAGAAAATGGAGGAAGAGCCGTAGCCCGAAATACTGGTGCTAAAGAAGCAAAAAACGAGCTGTTGATATTTTTTGATGATGACATGCGTCCCTGGCCTGAATGTATTGCGATGCACCTCAAATACCAGCAATCTTACCCTCAGGGTTTAATTGCAGGCCCTGCTACAAGTGATCCCCAAAAAATGACAACTGATTTCCTACAATTCAAACTTTGGGCAGAAACAAAAAATAATGAACGTTTCCAAAAAGACTTCATAGAAGTTTCATTGGATAACTACGTATTTACATCAGCTAACTTATCAGTAAAACGTCAAGTCTTTTGGAGTTTAGATGGTTTTGATGAAAGGTTAAATGATTCAGAAGATTTTGTACTCAGTATGCAAGCTTTTGATCAAAACATTCCCATTTATTTTTTAAATAAAGCCAAAGCCTGGCACGATGAATTTGCTACATTTGGTCGTCACATTCATCGCATGAACGAATACCGTAGGGCAAAAAAACAAGTTTTACAAATGTACCCTAAGTTTGCAGAGATGCACAAGGCAAGCTTTCAATTTACAGTATCTCCTATCAAAAAAGTAATCTTGCTTTTCTTCCGATATAACAAAATTTGGGCATTCTTCTTAAACAGTATATTATTTAAAAAGCTTTTTCCAGTGTCAGTTCGGTTCAAGTTCTATGACGTAATTATTTTTGCCAGCATTACAAAAAGCTGATTTCTTATGAAAATGACCGCCAAAACTAAATTAATCGACCTTCTCAGAAAAATACTTCAGCTTTCTTTACCTGAGAAAACTTTGCAAAAAATTGCCAAAGATAAACCAGAAGGCAGTTTGGCATACAAGCTTTTACCCAGAAACTACCAATACAAACCCAATTTTGCTAACCGGGAAATATCATTGAATAAAATTCGTTTCAATCTGGATATTTCTGATCTGATTGGTTGGTATCTATATTTTGGCTTTAAAGACCATTCGACAGAAATCATATTTAACCTATGCAATGAAGGCGACTCAGTAATAGATGTAGGAGCAAATATTGGTTATGTATCATTGAACATTGCACAAAAAGTAGGGGCTAATGGCAAAATTATAAGTTTTGAACCCGATCCACTCAATTTTCAAAGGCTCAGTAAGAACTTATCTTTAAATAATTTTCAAAACATTGTATTAGAAAATAAGGGATTGGCTCAAAAATCAGGTGAACTCAATTTGATGGTGTTTGAAGAATCCAACCGAGGAATGAATAGAATAGTACCACAAGGTAGTACTAATGCTAAAAGTGTAAAGGTCAATGTAGTAAGACTCGATGATTACTTAAACGAAAACCCGTTAGAGAAACTAAATCTTATAAAAATAGATGTAGAAGGTTATGAAATGAATGTATTGCAAGGAGCCCAGCAAACGATACAAAAATTCAAGCCTCAACTTTTCATTGAATTAGACGATAATAATCTGAAAGCTCAAGGTAGTAATGCTCAAGGCTTGATTAAATATTTGATCGATTTGGGTTATTCTATACACCGAAGTGATTCTCAAGAGACATTAACCGCTGATTATTCCTTCGAAAACTGTCATTTTGATATAATTTGCAGATAAAATGTCAAAAGATTACCGTATCACCTATATCCTCTCTGACATCGACAAAGCCATTGCTTTTGAGTGGATAGAACAATCGTTGCGAGACTCTCAGTTTAAGCTCTCATTTATTTTGCTCAATCAAGGCGAAAGTCAGCTGGAAAATTATCTAAAAACTCATCAGGTACCAGTTTATCGCATTCATTATCGTGGTAAAAAGGATGCTTTACGAGCTATCAGAGAGATTCGTAAAATATTTAAACAAGAACAAACTCAAGTAGTACATACTCACTTATTTGATGCCTCTATGTTTGGATTATTGGCAGCTAAACTCTCTAAAATTCCACGTAGAATATATACTCGCCACCACGGTACGTTACATCATGAGTTTTTTCCTCGTGCTGTTTATTATGATCGCCTCATTCATTCGTTTGCTACTCAAATTATTGCTATTTCAGGGGTAGTGCAACAGGTATTAGTCAATCGGGAGAAAGTAAAAACTTCAAAAGTACACTTGGTTCCTCACGGATTTCACCTTCAGGGCTTTACCCAAATCAATCAAGACAAATTAGATACTCTCAAGACTCAATACAATACCCAGAAAAAACATCCAGTTATTGGGGTTATCGCCCGTCAAACTTTTTGGAAGGGTATTCAACACATTATTCCGGCATTTGCCCAACTGCTCCAGCAATATCCTGATGCTCACCTGGTACTTGCCAATGCCAAAGGTGATTATAAGGCCGAAATAGATCAACTGCTTTCTCAGCTTCCTGAAGGAAGCTACACCGAGATCGTTTTTGAACAAGACATTTACCATCTCTATCAACTATTTGATATATATGTACATACTCCTATCAATGAGGATTTAGAAGCATTTGGGCAAACTTATGTAGAAGCCTTGGCCGCAGGTATTCCTTCTATATTTAGTATGTCAGGCATTGCTCCTGAGTTTATCAAAGATGAAGAAAATGCCTTGGTGGTTCCTTTTCAAGATTCTGATGCCATTTATCAACAAATGCTGCGATTATTGAAAAACCCCGAGTTGGGACAACAATTAGCCATTCAAGGACAAAAAGATGTACAAAAAACATTTGCTCTTGATAATATGATACAAGCGCTGACAAATATTTATACTTTATGAAAGCATTTACCTCCATTGTACACAAAATAGTAGGTGGACTTCGCTTAGAAAACTTGTTTGCTTTTTTAGGTAAAAACACCCCATTTTTCAACAAATTCATCCCTCACCCTTCTCACTATCAACCCAACCCTCAACGAATAGTCATTCGTGACGGGGTAAAATTTGATCTGAATGTAAGCGATTATATGCAATGGCATGTGTTTGCCCATCTACCTGATTATTCCTGGAAAAAAGCAATAGATTTTATCGAGCCCAATAGTCATGTATTAGATATTGGGGCAAACTGTGGGGCTTTTAGTTTAAAACTTGCCCAAAAAGTTTATGAAAAGAAGGTAGCTTCTGTTGCTGTACATGCCTTTGACCCAAACCCAGTAATTGTTGAAAAACTGGAGCAAAACCTAAAACTCAATCCAGTGCTTGAACCCATTGTGGAAATTCACGCCATTGGCCTTGGAGCCGAAAACGTAGAAGCACCTATGGTTTTTAGTAAAACCAATACAGGTGGAGCCAAGGTTCTGGGAAAAGATGCTCAGGGGCAGGTAATGGTACAAATCAAAAAAATTGATGATTTTGTAACCGAAAATAGCCTCGAGAATATCAGTTTCATAAAAATAGATGTGGAGGGGTATGAGCCGTTTGTGTTCCAAGGAGCCAGAGAAACCATTCGTAAGTTTCGTCCAGCAATGTATATCGAGATTACCGATGAATGGTTCAAAGCTCAGGGTTACTCAAAAGAGTTTATCTTTGATTTGCTACTAGAAGAAAACTATGAACTCCTCATTGAAAGAGAGCATAAATTTATAGATATTGCAGCGATTAAAGACCAACTGGATCAAATACCACAGTTTAACCTTTTGGCACTTCCCAAAAAATAATGTAGAAGAAAATAATGGAGTCTACACCTTTTTTTAGCATCGTAATACCCACCTACAATCGGGCTGATTTTATACTGAATACCCTTGATACTGTTTTTTCTCAAAAATACACCAATTTTGAAGTAATTGTGGTAGATAACTGCAGTACCGACAATACGTTGGAGTTGCTTCAGCCTTTGATTGATGCGGGTAAGATTAGATTTATTCAACACGATAAAAATTACGAACGTGCTAAATCACGTAATACAGGAATGAAAAATGCCCAGGGGCAATACCTGACTTTTCTAGATTCCGATGATTTCATGTATCCTGATAACCTGCAGGATGCCTTCGATTACGTACAGCAAAACCCTGACAAAAAAGCGTTCCATAATTTATATGAATTGGTAGATGCAGATAAAAACACGTTGTCTCGTTTTAGCTTCAAGCCCCTCAAAAATGCCATTAAATTAATTTCAGAAGGTAACTTTTTGTCTTGTATTGGAGTATTCATCCATCAAGATATATATCAGAATATCTCCTGGGACGAAACACCAGTACTTACAGGTTCTGAAGATTATGATTTTGCCTTACGTCTGGTGGCTGCTTTTCCTGAAATTGGGCGCATTAGCAAATTTAATAGTGGGGTACTTGACCATCCTGCGCGTACTATCAACACTGCTCAATTAAATAAGGCCGAAGAGAGATTTGATTACTTCTTGAAAAAGCTAGATCAGGATGCTGAATTTAAAGTTTTCGGAAAAAATATTGACAAAATAAAGGCAACCTTGTATGTGTTCTTGGCAGGCATGGCCAAAGAGGCTCAAAATTTATCAAAAATGAAGACTTACATTGGGCTCGCCTACAAAGTAGATAAAAGTGTTTGGCTTAGGCGAAACTTTCAAAGTCTTAGCTATAATTATATCAAAAAGAAACTTTTCAAATAAAGTATAATTCCTATGAAGAAGACGCTATTGATTACCGGAGGAACTGGTTTTCTGGGAAAAAGGTTGGCTCTTGCCCTCAAAGATGAGTACAATGTGATACTTACTGGCCGCAACAACAAGCAAAACTTGATGGCCAAAAAGTTTACTGGATGTGAAGTAGCTCCCTTGGATATATCCAACATAGAGGCTGTAAGGGATACTTTCCGAGAGTTTAAACCTCATATAGTGATCCACGCCGCTGCTACCAAATTTGTAGACCTTGCCGAAAAATACCCTATGGAGTGCATAGACGTAAACGTAGTAGGTTCGCAAAATGTAGCCAGAGTAGCCATTGATCAAAATGTGGAAGTCGTTGTAGGAATTTCGACCGACAAAGCTTCTCCTCCCGTGCGTAATACTTATGGTATGAGCAAATCGGTGATGGAGCGGGTATATTGCTCTATGAATGGCAAAACCTCGACTAAATTTACTTGTGTACGTTATGGTAATGTAGCCTGGTCTACTGGATCGGTACTTACCATTTGGAAAAAAATGCACGAAGAAACTGGGGTAATGGGTACCACTGGGCCAGAGATGCGTCGCTTTTTCTTTACCGTAGATGAAGCAGTAAACCTGGTAATTACGGCATTAAACAACATCGACGAAACTCAAGGAAAGGTATTGTCTCGAATGATGAAAGCTGCCCAAATGGAAGATATTCTAAAAACCTGGGTAAAACACAAAGGAGGAAAATACGAAAAAATTGACGGACGTCCAGGCGAACGTATTGATGAATATTTAATTGGCGAATTGGAACTTGCCTACACCCGTGAACTCCAATACGACGGCATCACCCACTACCTGATTTCGTTTAACGAAAAAGTAGACAATCCAGTATCGGTAGGGTTATCTTCGGCAAACACAGCAAAATTGACCGAAGAAGAAATACTCAACATTATTGAGAATCCCCCAATAGAAGAAGTAGGAAGCTAAAAGAACCGCTTGGTTGTTGGTGTTTTATACCAACAGCCAAGTATCTAAACGAAACGCTTATGAGCAATATAAAACACGCTTTGATTATGGCCGCAGGTCGTGGTACTCGTATGTTACCTTTGACCAATGTAATCCCTAAACCTATGGCTCCCTACAAAGGATCTACCTTGATAGCCGAGGGCATCAAGAAGGTGCAACCTGCCATAGATTATTTACATATCACGGTTGGTTATAAAGGAGCTGTATTGGCTCAGCACGTAATAGAACTAGGGGTAAATTCAGTGTTTAATACCGAAGGTAAAGGCAACGCCTGGTGGATATACAACACTGCGCTGGCACATTTAAACGAACCAATTTTTGTGCTTACCGCAGACAATATCACTGAATTAGATTTTGACCTCTTGGCCAGTGAATACTATAAATACAATGCTCCCGCTTGTATGGTAGTTCCTGTTTTACCTATTGAAGGCCTGGAAGGTGACTATATTCACCATCAGAATAATTGTGTAGTGGAACTCAATCGTCAAAAAAAGGCGGCTACTTATTGTTCAGGCATTCAAATGCTGAATCCTTATAAAATCAATCAAATGACCGATAAGGTTGACGATTTTTATTTGGTATGGCAGCAGCTCATTGCTCAAAAGCAACTGTATTGTTCGGACAGTTACCCCAAAAACTGGTTTACGGTAGATACCATAGAACAACTCAATGCAATTAACAATCAAGAAAACTAATTTAAAACCTTCCCTAATTCCGTTATAATGAGCGAGATACTCACCAAACAAAACGTTCATATTACTCAAAGCTTAGAAGCATTTGCGCAATTTTTAAACGAAAAGAACTACACCAAAATAGCAGTAATTGTAGATGAAAATACCTTTCAGCACTGCTATCCACTAGTGAAACCATTGCTTCCTACTCAACACCTACTTGTTGAAATTACTAGTGGGGAGCAACACAAAACGCTGGAAACTTGCTCTAGTATTTGGCTGCAAATGACTGATTATCAAATGGATCGTAAGTCGTTGGTGATCAATTTGGGTGGAGGAGTAATTGGTGACATGGGGGGATTTTGTGCTACAACCTACAAACGTGGGATGGACTTTGTGCAAATGCCCACTACCCTACTCGCCCAGGTAGATGCCAGTGTAGGCGGCAAGTTAGGCATCGACTTTCAGCAGTTTAAAAACCACATTGGCGCATTCAAAATTCCAACCTGGGTATACATTTATACCCCATTTTTGCAAACCTTACCTGCACGACAATTACTTTCTGGTTTTGCCGAAGTAATCAAGCACTGCCTTATTGCCGATGCCAACAAATGGTACTTCTTATTGCAAAACGAATATCTTGCTTTTGATTGGGCAAGCATTATTCAACATTCAGTAGAAGTAAAGGCCGATGTAGTAGAAAATGACCCGTTGGAACATGGTCTGCGCAAAATTCTCAATTTTGGACATACCATTGGCCACGCCATTGAGAGTTTTTACTTGAATGACCCAAAACGAGCCTTACTTCATGGGGAAGCCATTGCTATTGGAATGCTCTGTGAAGCTTACCTATCCGAACAAAAAGGCTTTATCAACGCTCAGGAACTCGGCACAATGGTGCAATACATCCAGGCAATGTATCCAAGGCTTATCATCCAAGCCAACGAAATTACTCCCATTGCGCAACTGACCACCCAAGACAAAAAAAATGAAGGAGGGCAGATTAAGTGTACCCTACTGGAACAAATTGGGAAAGCTAATTTTAACCAACCGATCACTCTAGAAGAAGTAGAAAAAGCCCTGATGTGGTATCAAGGCTTATAACTAATGAACCATTGGTGATTGGCCCCATGAATTCCCAATCACCAAAAATTATCTCACTTTCTCCATTTTGATGTTTACCCCCTCCCCATTGAGCAAAAGTTCTTTTTCGGTGATTTGATATTTGGCCTTTAGCAAATCATACATTTGACCTTCTTGTACGCTAAGCACATCAATATTTTTATCATTTGTTTTAAAAGCTTGTAGCCAAATCGTTTGGCTGGCTTTGTCAAACTTATACTTCCCACTATAAATCTCCTGAAAGTTTTGCCCACTTCTGATAGAAAATGTATTGGCTGATTGAAAATATATCCGATTCCAGCCCGATTTGCCTTTTAATTGGGCTACCTTCCAGGCGCCAAAAAACTCGTTTTTGGACATATACTTATTTTTAAGCACAAACGTGAAAGTAAACAAACCAATAAAGACCAGTGGAATGAGTATAAATTTAGACACACGGATTTTATTGAGCCATTTGGGGTTATCTTCTTGCTTAAACAACGCTGGTTTTTGAATAAAAAACTCATAAAAACCCTTAAACTCAGATAGCAAAACAAACAAGGCCAGCCCTGTAAGAATAATCGCCATTCCCTTGGCCCCCTCTATATTGTAAGCAAAATCAAGTACTAGAATATTTGTAATAATCGATAGGTAGAGAACAATCCCAACGCGAGTAGTTTTTCGGAAAAACAGCAATCCAGAAGCAATGATTTGAGTACTGGCAATAAAAATTCCGTAGCCATAGGAATACCCAAAATAAAACCAAGTTAACTCAAATCCACTCAATTGCCCTATGGTTTTGTCCCACACCTGAGGCTGAGAAGTAAACTGAGTGCCCAGAATTTTGGCAAAGGCATACATCAAAAAAATAGTCGCCAGAAAATAACGAGCTATGGTATGTAATATCAAATGGGTTTGCTTGTTTATCATCATTATGCTAATGTTTTTGTTAGTTGACAGCACAAAATTGGGATACCCAACAGGCTTTTCAGAAAAAAAGTGAGTTCCAACCTTAGGTAGGTGACAAGCAGATATTGCTTTGGGAGGAATGGCGTTGATCACATTTATTTGTCAAAGCTAAGCGGTTTGCTGACCTTTGTTGTATGTTAAAGATCTTAAAGACAAGATGGGTATATCATAGTCTTATTTGGTTGGTAATGTTCAGCCTTCTGGCCTTTGTGGCTTATGAATCTAAGGAGAAAACACCTATTTGGCGTGTCATAGGGTTACACCTTTGTATTGTTTCGACGACTGCCGCTTCTATCTACACCAATTTCTATTTAAAAAAGCGGTTATTCGAAAGCCGTTATTATTTCTATTATTTCCTTTCATTAGTGGTTGTAATCTTTGCTACTGCTGCATTTATGCGATGGCTCCCCATTTTTGCTCCTCTTTCCAAAACTTCTTTCCAACAACAACTCGTCAATTACACTGCTTTGCATCTGATAGCCATTGGCTTACAGTACTTAAAGCGGGGGGTAATTAACCAGTATCAACTACAGGAACTAAGGGCCAAAAATGCCGAAATGGAGCTAAGTGCGCTCAAATCCCAAATCAACCCTCATTTTTTATTCAATACTCTCAATAACATTTATTCTATCAGCCAACTGGAACCCCAAAAAGGCATTGAAATGATCTTGGAACTATCAGAAGTAATGCGTTACCATTTATCATTCTCGCGGCAAACCAAAGTAACCCTTGAGGAAGAAATGCAACTGATAGAATCTTATTTGGCTTTGGAAAGAATTCGTTTTGAAGATAATCTTTCACTAAAAACAGATTTCAAAGACCTCAACTATTCGCTGAAGATTGCCCCCTTGATTTTGCTTACTTTTATTGAAAATGCCTTTAAGCATGGGACTCATCCAGTAAACTCCTGTTTTATCCATATGAGCCTCAAGACACAAAACAACATTTTGTTTTTTACCATAGAAAACAGCATTATACACGACAAAAGTAACTTGAGTACGTTGGTAGGGCTCGAAAACACCCAACGAAGATTGGAATTATTGTACCCCAAACAACACCAATTGTCAATCACAACCCAACACAATACTTATGCACTCAAACTAGAACTGACACTATGAAAAAAATCCGCTTACTTATTGTAGATGATGAATTGTTGGCTCATAAACTCCTTGAGGGATACTGCCAACAAATAGATTATGTAGAAGTCGTAGGCAATTGTTATGATGGTATTTCTACCTTAAACTTCCTCAATGAACATACAGTAGATGCTTTGTTGCTGGATATCCAAATGCCCAATTTAACTGGCTTCGAGTTGCTCGAAAGTCTCAAAACTCAAGTCCCCAAAGTAATCTTTACGACCGCCTACACAGAGCATGCACTTAAGGGTTTCGATTACGATCAAGTAATTGATTATCTCAATAAACCCATTCGCTTTGTGCGTTTTGTCAAAGCCATAGAACGCCTCAAAAAACAATTAATGCTGGAACAAAAATTTAGTGTATCTGAATCAGTCGAGTCCTCTCCTATTTCTACAGATAACACTCATGAAGAGTATCTATACATCAAAGACAATAAAGTAATCTACAAAGTCTCTCTCGGCAACATTTTATATTTCCAATCCTGGGGGAACTATCTGAAGGTGTTTATGACCAACAATGAAGTAAAGGTTTATCGCAAAACCCTCAAAGAAATCATTGCCGAAGTACCTGCCCAGCAGTTTCAACGTATTCATAAGTCATACTTGGTCAATACCGATAAGATTAAAGCACTACAAGGCAACATGCTTTTGTTGGAAGAAGAACGAGAACTACCAGTAGGTCGAGCCTACCAACTACAAGTCAGAACCCGAGTCATGGGCAAGTAATATTAGTAAATATCATATCTCAATAGTCATACACCTTTAATTTTTTTTGCGTAAGCGAATCAGGCAAGAGCATATCCTAATTTTATTAATCATTACATAAAATAAACCTAATAAGTTATCTTATTAGACAATTATTGGTTAATATATTAAGTTATCACTCTAAATTTGCGCTCATTATATGGATTCGGTAGACAAAAAAATAATTGCTTTGCTTAAGCAAAATGCCCGTATGACTGCTTCTGAAATTGCCGGAAAGGTACACTTATCGGTACCTGCTGCTGCCGAAAGGCTCAAAAAGCTAGACCGTACAGGAATCATTGATCAATACACCATTAAACTCAATCGCAAAAAACTGGGACTCAATCTAATGGCTTATATTGAAGTAACCATTGATCAAAAAGCCTATCAAGAGGAGTTGAGGGAAACGCTGCATAATTTCAAAGCAGCAATGAACCAGAGCGATAATGTGTTGGAATGCTACCATATTGCTGGAGAATACGATTTTATGCTTAAAGTGCTGGTCACTGATACCGATGGTCTGGAAGATTTTATTGTCAATTATTTGAAAAAAACTCCAGGAATCATTCGCACCAAAACAGTAATTACTTTGGGAGCACTAAAAGAGTGAAAAATTAGTCTACAGTCGACGGTCAATAGTCCATAGTTTTGCGACACATCGCGCAACACGCTGTCCTGAGCATAGCCGAAGGAACTAACAATAGAGCAATGGAACAATAAAAAATGCCTATTGTACATCTACCATTAAAATAAATCATCAATTCATAATTTAAAAATGAAGCACTACTTCAACAAAAATCAGGAAGCGCAGGAATTAGTCAGGGGATTTCTGGACCTTAGCCTGGAAGAGAAAAAGTTTACTCATGAAGCGCACCTTACGGTAGCCATTTGGTATTTGAGCTGGTATCCGCTGGATAAAGCTACTGATTTGATTCGGGACAACATTCGCCAATTCAATGTAGCCAAAGGAGGTGAAAACACCGATTCGAGAGGCTATCATGAAACCATTACCGTGTTTTACATGAAAATTGTCAAGCAGTTTTTGACCAACCAACAAAACGCACCAGAATTAGCCCATTTGGCCAATACCCTCATCAATAGCGAAATGGGTCAACAAGACTACCTTTTACAGTTTTATAGCAAGGACTATTTGTTTTCGGTAGAGGCAAGAAGAAACTTTGTAGAAGGGGATTTGCAACGGTTACTTGCCTGAAAAGCATTTGAAGCGACTAAACCTTGTCGAAATTCTGAGCAAACAAATAAAATGTTTGCAAGAGAAACTCCCTTAAATATTTATCATTCCTAAAGATGAATCAATGCGAGCCCTATTGATTTTTTGCTAAAAAGTGATCTTTGATTAACTTGATAATGTCATTATGTTTTTCAGCAATATTATAAATACACAATGGGCAACATCAATAAATTTACATCACCTGAGATAGAAAATAACGTCCAAAAAACAAGATCAAGAGCCTGGAGAAAGCTCTGCAAATATGTTGATAAAGTTGCAGAAGAAGAACTGGAAGATTTTTGCCCCATAAACTACCTTGGGCCTAAGCTTTATGCTAAAATACACACCTTGCCCAAATCAATTGCCAAGCTCAAAAAGGTAAAGAAAATGTGGTTGTATGGGAGTAAATTAAAACGTATACCACCTGAAATTGGTGAAATGACATCCCTTGAATCATTTGACCCTTACACCTCTTATTCCCTGCATTGGTTTCCATACGAAATTACCAAATGCAAAAACCTGAAAGATAGTCGGGTAAGTACCAGAGCTTTGTATGGAAACTTCACATACCGTGATCCTTTTCCTGATTTAACTTATAACCCAGTACATTATAAAACAAAAACCATCCACTGCAGTATTTGCAATAAACCAATTACTCATCAAGAGGTCAATCAATTATGGATATCGCTTTGGGTAGGCACTGATGTTTTGCCCTTATTGATAAACTCCTGCTCAGAGGCTTGCACAGCTACCCTGCCCACTCCCCCAGAAAATTATGTACAACATCCACATAAAGGTGGAATGGGACTAGTACAACCTCCTACATTATATTAATGAGTGAATGAAATATAAAATAGTGCATAATAATTATTCTTAAGTTGTATAATCAATTCACAAATACATGAAATCAAGCATCAAACGACTACTTTTTCTTTTATTCATTTTCCAGGCTCAGTATTTAGTTAGCCAGAACATTCCTGAGCATTTGATAAAAAGTAATCGAGTAAAATCTATCAAAATATTCGATCACTACCTAAAGAAGCAAAAAATCAAATCATCTCGTTTATCAGGGTATCAGTATTATAATGCTAAGTACCAATTGATTGAAAAACAAGAGGAGCTTAAACCCTACAAATACAAATACACCTATAACCAAGCCGGATTACTTGCAAAAAAAGAGAGAATTGACAACAGTGGGAACCCACTACAAATTTGGGAGTATTTTTATGATCAACAGAATAGATTAATAAAAGAAGCTTTATTACAGGCCTATTCCAGTTCTAAAACAAAATCCATCAAAGAATATATCTATGACAAAAAGAATAGGCTGATTGAAATTAAAGAATCAATGCAGGGAGAAGCCTATGCTGTCACAACACAGAAATTTTATGAATCCAATGAACTATACGAAAAAGTGTATAAAGAAAAATATAACAAATCCATCTCTAGAATAGAACGATATGACAAATGCGGAAACCGTATATATTTTCTTAACAAGGGCAGTTTTGATCCAGATTGGGGTAAACATCAGTACTTGAATCTATGTACTAACCTGTCGACAAAGTCAGGAATTGAGATAGATACGCTCCGCAAAAAAGAGCAAATTCATTATGTATTAAAAGCTAAACAACAAAAATCAGTATACATTTATGATAGCGCAGGTCATTTAATTGAGGAAGATAAGTATTTGTACAAAAAAAATGGCAAGGTACTGAGTAGCGACGAAAAATCATTTGATCTAAACGGTAAATTGATGCATTCTAAGGAATTATTCTACATTGTACAGGGCCATCGTGGTAATGCTAAAAGATTTATCATTCGCAAAAAATTTGAGTACTACCCAAATGGCTTGCTTCACAAGGTGCACTGGTTGGATAAAAGAAATAGAGCATATCGCATTTCTGAATATAAGATTGAATATCGTTAAGCAGTTTGTGATCGAAGGCATTTTTTGAGTATGCTTTCAATATGAAAACAGAAGGTAATGTGAAAGAGACTTAATTCTCTTCCACATTTTCTTGACTGGTCAATTCCATCGTGTCCAGGTTTAGAGCACATAGTCGCCCTAGTTCTATAGAACCCATTTGCGAAAACACACAACCATTATCCAGTGGAATCAAATGACGCTCCCGCTCAATCTGATGACGGATGTCGTAAATACTAGTAGGCGTATGCCCAAACACAATTTTACGTCTTTTAAAATTCTCAAAGGTTTCCTGTAAGGCAGGATCTTGTGGAGGGTTTTGCTCATACAGCATCCAGTGAATTTCCATATTACGAACCCACATCATACTGTGTACATCCTGAAAAGGGTTGCGTCGTTTAAAGTTGAACCCTGCGTGTACCAAATAAAAATCTTCTAACTCGTAACAAAAAGGCAAAGAATTAAAGAAATCCCAATATTCGGGAATTACTTTGCCATGCGCATTCAATAAATTTTGGGTATTGTTCTCGATCAATACTCTTTTCAACCCTTCTGCGCTTTCCAACTGGTAGTCATCCAAAAACATTTGCTCATGATTACCCCTAAGTGGAAAAATCTGAAAACCTTTGTCTTCCAGCTCAAATACATAATCCAATACTGCGGCACTGTCAGGTCCTCGGTCAATAAAATCTCCTAAAAAAAACAAATAGTCTTCTTTTTGTAGCAGGAGTTGTTTCTCAATTAACTTTTTCAATGTTCGATGGCATCCATGTACATCCCCGATCACCAGTCGTCGTCCTTCTTCGGGTTTTTGAATACCAACCTTTATGTTTTCTTCATTCATCTGTAATGTCATTAAGCAGGCAAGTTAAATAGTGTCGGTCAAATTATAAAAACTTACCTCCAGAGGTTTCTGGATATTTCACTTTCAGCGTTTGAACTAATACTCCTATGGCCTCCATAAAGTTGCCATAAGTACTATAAAGTCCATTCATTGTATGGCAAAACTTTTCAATTTTGGAATAAAAAATGCAAAAACTCGCAAAAAATAGTACTTTCGTTGTTGAAAAAGTCTAAATAAATCAACAGTAGTATATGAATGCAAATGACTATTTAACCCCTGAGGAGATCAAGTCACTTACTCAAAAAAATGACTGGAAAGGTTGGTGGATGGTGCTCAATATTTGGGGAGGTATTGCCCTTTTGTTTGCTATGGTGGCTATATTTCCTAATGTTTTGACAATTACCCTGGCCATTATATTATTGGGTGGGCGTCAATTGGCCTGTGCTATCTTGATGCACGACATGGCTCATAGAGCGGTTTTCAAGTCTGCCAAATTGAATATTTTTGTGGGTAATTGGTTGGGAGGTTATCCTATTATCAACGATTGCGTTCGTTATCGCCCTTATCATATCAAACACCACGTAAATGCCGGAACTGCCAAAGATCCTGATCTATCACTCACCTATGGTTACCCTACTTCAGTGATGAGTTTTATCCGTAAGGTCATACGCGATTTAGCTGGATTGACTGGGATCAAGGCTCAATCAGGAGTAGCTTTAATCAATTTTGGCTACCTGGAATATACTGCCAGCAAAGAAACTAAAAAGATTGACCAAACCAATCGCTGTTTTTGGAACGTACTCGCTACTGGTGTTTATTATTATTGGAAACCACTCTTGGTCAATGGCTTGATTTGGTCTATTCTATGGCTATGTGGGACTGGTTGGGTATTTTTGTTATGGGTAGTCGCATTGTTTACTACGTTTAATTTTTCGCTACGCATTCGCTCTATTGCTGAGCATAGTATGGTGCCCAACCCTGAAGATGCTCATCTCAACACCCGCACTACGTATGCTTCCTGGTGGGAACGGCTCCTATTTGCCCCTAACCACGTAAACTACCACGCTGAACATCATCTACTAATGACTGTTCCACCTTATAATTTACCCAAAATGCACCAAATGCTCAAAGAGCGAGGCTTTTATGATAAAGGGGTACTGGCTCAAAACTATTGGGAAATCATAAAAATGGCAATGGGTAAGAAACGCTTATTTACGGAGGTGCATTGACATGAAAAGCCTTAGAAGTTGGATAGTAGGGCTATATGGCATGCTTCTTTTAGGGTGCAATACAACTCTGCAAACTGTTGAAGAAAAACAATACAACTTTAAGGTATTTGCTGACTATCACACGATTTATTTGACCAATGGAAATAAAAATGAGGCGGTTTTTAATCCTGATAAAATCACCGATACAGGGATAAAAAATCGCTTTGATATTGTGAGTAAACGTGCTGTTTTGCTTTATACTGCCAGAAATATAGAAGTACCTCTCCAAGTAATAGTAGTTAAAAAACAGCCTCAACTAAACTTAGACAATTGGGATCATGTCAACCGTTGTGGCATTCAGATTTCCTCAAATCATTTTTTAATTTTGGGCGGTACAGATGGAATCAAAGAAGCTAAAAGTATAGCTCTACCCAATGGATACTATGGCATGTTGTTAGGCTATCAGGGCTTAAAAACATTAAGTAAAGATGGCTTAGATGGAAAAGACAAGTACACCATTTATCTATGGCCCACCCAACAATACTTCCAAGAGCAAATATTAAAACAATGAAAAAGCCTGCTCCTCTCCAAAGTCTTCCATTTGCTCCATCCAGTGCTCAAAAGTTAGGGTTTGAAATCATCAATATTACCTCAGGTAACCACCTGGTTCCTATTAACAAATACCATAGACATGATTTTGTGGAAATTTTATGGATTACTCAAGGGCAATCTACTCAACTCATTGACTTTCAAACTTATGAAGTAAAAAGTAACGAGCTTTTGATTATTCCTCAAGGTTGTGTACACTTTACTCCTGCACCTCAACATTATGAGGGAAAAATGCTATTGTTTACCAAAGATGTTTTTACTCCTGAGCAACACCTACACCTACAAGCTTTTCAAGTATTAAATGTTTTTCGAGCCAATCACTTACTTCAGCCCGCTAGTTTTGTAGAGTTGTTGCCTTACTTCCAAACGTTGGAACAAGAATATCAAACTTACATTCAGCAAGAAGATACACCTCACCAAATACTTTTATTACAAAACCTGTTGTTTGCTTTATTGCTCAAGTTAGAGGGAATAGCCCAACAGTTACAACCACTAGCTCCAGTCAATCCAGAAAACTCTCTCTTTAAGTCTTTTACAGCTTTGGTAGAGCAATCGTACTCTACCCAACACAGTGTAGCATATTATGTAGACAGCCTGCACCTTACCAACAAAAAGCTCAACCAAATTTTGTCTAAACAAATCGGGAAAACCGCCAACGAATACATCACTGAACGCATTTTACTAGAGGCCAAACGATATTTGTGTTATTCTGAGCTAAGTATCAAAGAAATTGCCTTTCGATTGGGTTTCGATGATAGTCACTACTTCTCTCGTTTGTTTAAAAAGAAGACACAAAAAAGCCCGGAAGTTTTTCGGAAAAGCTTTGTAAACTAATCTCGTCCTAAAAGTCCACCACAAGGAACATTTTGTCCATTTCCTACCACCTCACACTATCCTACTTTTGCATCAAATCTAACAAAAAGTAGAAACGACAATGCAAAAGCGATTGTTCCTTATAACATTTTTTTGGGTAGCATTCACTACTCTATTGATTTCATTCACTATCAAAACAACAAACCAAAATACAAGCATGAACACAGTAACAAAGAAAACCACATTGAAGGTAGAAGTTTTCAAAGGTAAAGCGGCTTCGGTAAATAGTTATTTGTTTACCAATGGTCATTCAGCCATCGTGATGGACGTATTACGAAGTAGTGAGGAAGCTAAAAAACTGGCCAAATGGATTCAATCAAAACAGCTACCTTTGACGCACATTTTGATCACTCATGGTCACCCTGATCATTACACTGGAATGGATGTCTTGCACAAAGAATTTCCTCAGGCCAAAATTGTAGTGGCCAATCAAGACATCAAAAACGACATCAAGAGCTTTAGCACTTGGATGGAAAGTGTGGGCTGGCTGGAGGCAGAACCTGCATTAAAGCCCAAGTCAGAAAAAAATCCCAATGGGTTTGACTATGATGGTTTAATTGAGGTATTGAACAGTTCTACATTGACTTTGCAAGGAGGTGGCACTTTGGAATTGGAAACAATTTATCAACCTGCTGAAGCAGAGCACTTAACGACCGTTTACAGTAAAGATTTAAATGCTTTTTTCACCTCTGATTTTTGCTACAATGGTGTACACTTATGGTTAGGTAATGGAGTAGATCAAATCCATATCAATAATTGGAAAGCTCAGTTGGTAAAGTTTAAGGCCAAATACGCAAACAGTCAACCCATCATTTATCCTGGCCATGGGGAAGCTTCTACCATTGAGTTATTTGACGTAGTCACAAAATACATTCAACAATTTGAGAAAGTAACCCAACACGCCAAAACCAAAAAAGAAGCAATGGCAGCCATGCAAAAGCTATATCCAACCTGGACACAAGCCGATTTTCTGCTATTGCACAGTGTAGATTTTCATGTACAAGAGAAATAAATTCATCCTATATCGTCAACTAAATATCATTGCTCATGCTGGTTTTATACTGGTATGGGCAATAGTTTTCTAAACTTAACCATAATTTCACTCCCTCTCTTCTGCACATTTATCCAGAAAAAATTATCTTTCAGAACCAATCAATATAAAGCCTTATGAAAAAGCGTCTATTTTTGGTTCTGTGCCTATGTTTGCCATTTTTACATGGATTTGTTACCCCACCTAAAAAATCCAATTGGGGATTTTTTGCTCATCAGCGCATCAATCGTCTGGCAGTATTTACCCTCCCTCCCGAGATGATCACTTTTTACAAAAACTTTATTGTATACCTAACTGAGAATGCCATCAACCCTGATGCTCGTCGATATGCCGTAAAGGGCGAGGCTCCCCGACATTTTATAGATGTAGATGTATATGACCATATGTACAATGACAGTGCAGTATACAAAATGCCTCGGCGCTGGAAAGATGCAGTAGCCAAACACACCGAAGATACGCTTCAGGCATATGGCATTGTACCTTGGCATGTGTATGTAATGAAGCGTCGCCTTACGAGGGCTTTTAAAAATAGAGATGCAGCCAATATTTTACGCCTTTCGGCTGAAATTGGTCACTACATTGCCGACTCCAATGTGCCTTTGCACACCACCGAAAATTATAATGGACAACTCACCAACCAAAGGGGCATTCATGGTTTTTGGGAGTCACGCCTACCTGAGCTTTTTTCAGACGACTACAACTTTTTTATAGGCAAAGCCAAATACATTAAAAATACTCAACAAGCCGCCTGGCAAGCCGTAATTAATGCCCACGAGGCATTAGATTCGGTACTTAAATTTGAACGAATCCTTACCCAAAAATTCTCTGCTGATAAAAAATATACCATCGAAGAGCGCAGTGGTGTCAATGTTCGAACTTATTCCAAGCAATTCTCGGCTGCCTTTCACAATATGCTCTCTGGGCAGGTAGAACGCCGCATGCGGGCCTCTATCAAAATGGTGGGTGATTTTTGGTTTACTTGCTGGGTAGATGGTGGACAACCAGACCTTACCAAATTGCTCGATAAAAAATACCTTGAGCAAGAAAACAAACGCATAGAAGAAGAAAGACGTAAATGGCGCGAACAACAACAAGATAAAAAGATAAAAACACGTCCCCATGAAATGGCTTTTGGCCGAAAGGTTATGCAAATGCCTCACGGTAGATGCTGCCATGCCTACACTCGGTATTATGCCTATTTGAGGAAAAAGATGCAAGATTCCAATAAAAAAGCAAAACGCTGATTTTCAGTGAAACTATACCCTCTTTACCAGAGTTATAAGTATATGTTCCCAACTCCTTAGGGAGTCTAAAACTTCACATTAAATCGCATGCTTATGGACGAATCTCATCAGAATACTCAAACATTGATTAAAGACGAGGGGAAACCCAGAATTGTAATTGTAGGAGGAGGATTTGGAGGGTTGGAATTAGTAAAAGGCTTGCGCAAACTAGACGTTCAGGTAATACTTTTTGATCGTTATAATCATCATACTTTTCAGCCGCTACTTTATCAAGTAGCCACATCAGGATTGGAAACAGGTTCTATTGTTTATCCTTTCCGTAAATCATTTAATCGCCAAAAAAACTTTTACTTCCGATTAGGAGAAGTAAATCATATCGATGCTGATAATAATTTAGTAGAAACTTCTATTGGTAGGATTCGCTACGACCATTTGGTGATTGCTACTGGAGCCACTACCAATTATTACGGGATGAAAGACATCGAGAAACACTCGGTGCCCTTGAAAGAAATCTCAGATTCTATTCTGCTACGTAACAAAATCATTAAAAACTTTGAGAATGCCTTGCTTACCAGCAACGACGAAATGCGTAATAGCTACATGGATTACGTGATTGTGGGTGGTGGGCCTACAGGCGTAGAAGTAGCAGGTGCGTTAGCAGAACTCAAAAAACACGTATTTCCAAAAGATTATCGTGAGCTCAACTTAATGGAAATGGACATCCATTTGGTAGAAGCGGGGCCACGATTGCTGGGGGCTATGTCTGAGAAGTCAGGAGTGAAAGCACAGCAATTTTTAGAGAAAATGGGGGTAAAAGTACACCTCAATGCTATGGTAAAATCATACGATGGCTATCGGGTCAATTTTACTCAAGATGATCAACCTCACGAACTCATTAGCAAAACCTTGCTTTGGGCCGCAGGAGTAAAAGGTGCCCCTATTGATGGCATCAAGCCAGAAAGCATGGTAAGAGGTGATCGTTTAAAAGTCAATAAGTTTAACCAGGTAGAAGGCTATGAAAACATTTATGCCGTTGGTGACATTGCGGCCATGGTAGATGAAGACACACCCAGAGGTCACCCTATGATGGCCCCTCCTGCCATGCAACAAGGACGTTTATTGGCTAAAAACTTCAAGAACAAATTCCAGAACAAACCTCTGAAGCCTTTCAAGTATTTTGATAAAGGCTCTATGGCTACCATTGGTCGCAACAAAGCTGTGGTAGAAATGCCTAGTGGCCAAAAAACGCAAGGGTTTATTGCCTGGATGATTTGGATGTTTGTTCACCTCATGTATTTGGTGGGTTTCCGTAACCGGATTGTAGTATTTATCAACTGGTTTATGAGCTATTTTAGCTATGACAAGAGCAATCGCTTGATTATTGGTCGTACAGGGGTAGAAGATTTTATTGAGAAAGACGAGCCGCTGGAAACTACCAATAGTGAATAAACTTTTTAAAAAAAGCATAATCGGGCCTTGATACTTTGTGTCAAGGCTTTTTTGTTTACAATAGTGCATAAAAAAAGCCCTAACGATTGTCAGGGCTAATTTTCTTAGTGAACCGGGTAGGATTCAAACCTACGACCTCCAGAGCCGTAATCTGGTGCTCTATTCAGCTAAGCTACCGGTCCATTTTTTATTGTTCAACAAAGATAAATACTTTTATGATAGTTTTCAATTTGTTGAGCAATTTTTAAAGTATTTAAACACTTCCTTTACAGGAAAATAAGATAAAAAAAGCCCCAACAATTGTTAGGGCTAATTTTCTTAGTGAACCGGGTAGGATTCAAACCTACGACCTCCAGAGCCGTAATCTGGTGCTCTATTCAGCTAAGCTACCGGTCCATTAAGCATTCCCTTTGTTGTAAGGGATTGCAAAGGTACGCACTTTTTTATCTTCTGCAAATATTCCCTTATTTTTTTCGCAAAAAACACGCGTCATTCGATTCAACACACTCACTATCAATTATTTATGGCTTACAAAACGCCGATCACTATTAAATTCATCGATTATGAGCGATTTTTTAAGTGATTGTGTTTATCTTGCCTAACTTTAAGACTTATAACTTTATAACCCTACATCTACCACAAATGCTTTTTTTGGCAATTGATCTTGATCAGGCAGTACTCAATTTTAGTCAGGACAATATTCTTATTTTAAAATTTTGTCTGGGCTTTATTATGTATGGGGTTGCCCTAAATCTACAAATTAAAGATTTCCGCGAAATTTTGGTAAACCCTCGCTCAGTAGCGGTAGGGCTATTATCTCAAGTTATTTTACTCCCAGCCACTACAGTTGGCCTTATATTACTGGTAAATCCCCATCCCAGCCTAGCTCTGGGAATGATCCTGGTAGCGGCTTGTCCTGGTGGCCCACTTTCTAACTTTATTTCTCATTATTCTGGCGGAAACGCCGAATTATCGGTAAGCTTAACCACGGCTACTACCCTCCTCTCTACGCTTACTACTCCTTTTAATTTTGCGTTTTGGTCGCAAATGATTGAAGTACCTGGTAAAACGGTTACGCTTGATTTTTTGGAAATGGCCATTATCATTCTGGAGCTTACTATTATTCCTACGTTTTTAGGGATGCTTACTCGCTATCGTTTTCCAAAATTTGCCGAAAGAATCTCCAAAATTTTCCGTATTGGCTCACTTATCATATTTGGTATATTTATCGTGGGTGCCTTTGCCGATAATGTAAACACTTTTGTAAAATACCTCTATTATTTCTTACTATTGGTACTTGGCCATAACTTGGTAGCCCTTGCTACTGGTGCTTTCACGGCACGTATTTTTAAGGTTCCAGGAAGAGATTTACGTACCATCACCATTGAAACTGGCATTCAAAACGGAAGTACCAGTGTGTTATTGACGCTGACATTTTTTGGAGGTGTGGGTGGTATGGCTTTAATCGTAGGCTGGTGGGCTATTTGGGACATGTGCTCTAGTCTTTTATTGGCTTTTTACTGGTCTAAACGCCCAGTAAAAGAGACTCCTAAAACTCAGAAAGCCTGATTTTCCAAATACTCGCACTCATTTGTTATCATAAGCGTTTTTAATTTCTTTGTAACGTGTTCGGCTTACTGGCACGTTTTCTCCATTAAAAAACTCACAGGTAATTTTGTTATAGTTTTCGGCGTGAAACATCTTCACACACTCGAAATTGGCAATATAAGATTTATGAATACGTACAAAGTTGGCAGGTAAAATAGCCATCAATCGCTCCAGGGTTTTATCGTGCAATTCTACGCTTCCATCTCTTAACACAAGTTCTACATATACCCCTGCTCCTTTGATATACATCACTTGATCAATGGGTACGATTTTGAGGCCACCTTT
The DNA here is from genome assembly GCA_001890965.1 of marine bacterium AO1-C. Classification (GTDB taxonomy): domain Bacteria; phylum Bacteroidota; class Bacteroidia; order Cytophagales; family Microscillaceae; genus Microscilla. The sequence continues at coordinate 1,063,345 of MLAY01000001.1, forward strand.
TACCCTTACGGAAAGGTATTTGGTAAGGTAATGGGAAGCTTTTTCAGTAGCCACAATCCGTTCAAACGCCTGATTGAGGCGTTTTCGGGTAAAAGGTTTACTCAAAAAATCTACTACTCCATATTCAAAAGCTTCCAGCGCTCTTTCTTCATATGCCGAAACTACAATAGTATGAAAGGCTCCCGACACAGCTAATTTTAGTAAATCGAAACCATTTTGGCCGTTCAAGTTCAAATCTAATAATAATACATCTACAGAGTGCTCAAAAATATAGCTTTTGGCCTCGTAGAAAGTTTGTTTAGTTACAATGCTTGTCACTTTTGCTCCAAGTACTTCTCTGGTCAATGACTCTATCCGTCGAGCCACAGTAGATTCATCTTCTACAATGATTATTTTCATCTTTTGTCCATTTTAATCATCAGATAGGTAATGTTATGACTGTTTCCCACCCTTTATCTACTCTCCCAAAATCCATTTTCCATTTTTTACCATAAGATTCGTTTAATCGCGCCTTGATGTATTTCATCCCAGTACCACTCCCAATCAACTCTTTTTCTTCTGAATCAACATTTTGGCTACTTTCACCATCATTATACAAGCGATAAACAATTTGCTTGTTGGTCGCCACCTTTTCCAGCACAAAACGCCCCTTATTTTTACGGCCATAACCATGGGTAATGCCATTTTCTACCAAAGTATGGAATATGGCTGGTGGTATACGTTCTTCTCCAGTAATGTTAATAATCTCTAGTACAAATGAGGCACCTTTGCGGTATTCCATAATCCGCAAATGCGCTTGGCATAGCTTCAGTTCATCTTTCATAGCGATAAGCTTTTTTTCTGCTACCCGTGAAAATATATGGAACTCACTCGCCAGTTCATTGATCATGTCTTCAGCCTTAAAGGGGTCTTCATGGATAATTTGCTGAAGGGAAATTAATGAATTCATTAGGAAATGAGGCTGAATATTTTTTTTGAGTAATTGGTTTTCCAGTCTTGAGGTTCGCAATTCTATTTGGTGCTGTTGCTTTACTCGTTTATACATTTGCAAAATTGAGACTATAATCATACTCATCATTAAAATTACCAAACCCCAAAAATACCCCCAGGCAGGATTCCAATAGGCTAAGAATGCCCAACCTACTAAGCCAACCAAGGTCACGAAAGCAAGGTGTTTTTTGTAAATAATGGCAATGGCTACAATAACAGCAGCCAGAAGCCATAACGCCGGAAAATGATAAAACGCCCACCAATAAGTAAGCACCGAAACAAGCATAGCACCTAATAACCAGTACGTTATAGGCTTCACCCGAAACTCTAACACCAGATATCCTACGAGAAAAAAGCCATCCAGCATTTTAATCAGTTGTAATACATCCAACAAGGCATTGTACAAACCAATGTCTATATTTTGGTATACCCCATAAAAGCTGAGCAGTAATTCCAGCATTTGCACTATACAAAAGCCCATAAAGTACAATAGGCTTTTATTTTTGGCCAAGCCAAAAAATAACAAAATACAGAAGAAAATTGTGAGTCCTAAAACGGTGGTCATGAGGGTATGCTCTAGTACCCATTGATTATTCTTTTGCTGCATGACCAACGTTGTACCTATATTGGGTCTCCCAAACAATGAACGATTAGGGTAATGGTAATTAGACACTTTGATCGATATTTCGTGTACTCCAGGAGCCAATAATGTAATAGGAACAGAAAACATATTGGCATACTTCCCTGTCTTTTCAGATTGTACATTGGTTCCAACTTTTCCGTTTCCATCAATGTACTTCCCATCCCAATAAATTTCACAAGCAGCATTGAAAAGATAATAATGAAAGACCAGTGATCCCTGAAAGTTGCTTGGCAGCAGCACATTTGTTTTGAGCCAATAAATACCTTGGTGCTTATTGAGAATAAGGCGTTTATTGAGCCGAAGTGGTTCCCAGTTTTGATAGTTATAATCAGGCCTAGACCAACTTGTTGAGTCTCCTTCGTGAAACTTCCAGCCTGCCATCCATAACACCCTATCTTTTTGCAATATATTGGACGGTTGAGAATGAGCTTTATCAATCAGAAAAAATATTAAGAAAAAGCACCAAAAACAGCTTTTTGATATTTGTATGCTGCGGCATGTTCCATTGACAACTCTATAGTTCATTTCACAAATTAACTAAATATGGCTTTAGGCCTAATAGCGTATGTTTGCTGTAATAATACAATCATAGAACTATATAACTAACACATTATGTTAAGAATTATTGTTTTATTCATTATTGGAGCTTTACTGCATCGACAGGCAAATAGCCAAAACATTTACTTTCCCCATCAGTCAAATGATGTAAAATCGAGCACATTATCTGGAGAAATAAAAAGGCTGGCTCAACTAGCCAAAAGCATTTATCAAAGCTCTGAAAAACAAAAGAGTGCGACCAATTATCATCACAACTTGGCTATGCTGCAAATGGCAGGTTTGGATTATATGAATGCGAAGCAATCATTACAACTTGCCAAATCTGGCTACAAGGGCAATAATCCTTATTTTGGAGCATTGGCCTGGATGCCTCATATGTTGTATACCCAAGCACACATTAAGGCTAAATCGTCTCCTCAAAGCTTTTCTAAAACATTTAAATCAGCCTTTGAGAAAGCCTACGCTCAATTAGAGATGAAGTACCTGCCTTGGGTACAAACTTATTTGACCAAGGATGTGCCTGTATTGCGCAAAAATTTGCAAAGGCTTTTGAAACGGCACGAAAAACAAGATAGTATCAGTCTCAGAAATGCCTTGTGGTTATGTCGAAACTATGTAGATTACGAAATGTACAAGGTCATTGTACCCCTTGTCCCTCCTATCTTACAGGACAAAGAGGCTCAACAAATCACCTTTCAGGATAGTGTAATGATTAAGACTGCAGAGGGAAATTATATTTCGGCAGTAGTGGCTCGCCCTCGAAAAACACAAACTCCTCTATCTACCATATTTTTCTTCAACATTTATGCTGAAGGCAAAATAGATCGCTATAACTTCAGAATTGCCAAAGAAGCCGCCATGCGAGGCTATATAGGAGTAGTAGCATTTCCTCGCGGCAAAAGATATAGTACTGGTAAAACAGTTCCTTATGAACACGATCATAAAGATACTTACGCTGTGATTGACTGGATTAGCAAGCAAGAATGGAGCAATGGCAAGGTAGGAATGTACGGAGGAAGCTATTGTGGTTTTACCCAATGGTCTGCTACTAAACGACTCCATCCCGCATTAAAAACCATTGTGCCTGCGGCGGCAGTGGCTCCTGGTATAGATGTACCTATGGAAAACAATGTTTTCATGAATTTTGTATATAGCTGGATTCCCTACGTTTCCAATCGCCAATATTTAGACTATGATACTTATCATGATGGTACACGTTGGAATAATTTACGCCAAAAGTGGTACAAATCAGGAACTGCTTATAAAAACATGGATAAGATAGATGGTACTCCAAATCCAATATTCCAACGATGGATTAAGCATCCTGGTTATGATGCCTACTGGCAATCTATGATACCCTATCAAGAAGATTTTGCCAAAATAGACATTCCAATACTCAATATCTCTGGCTATTACGATGGCGGGCAAATTAGTGCTTTATATTATCTCAAAGAGCATTACAAATATCGTCCAAAGGCCAAGCATTATTTTCTTATTGGCCCTTGGGGGCATTTTGGTTGCCAGGGTTTTCCTGACATTAAGATTGGGGGATATACCATAGACCCTGTAGCTAACCTCAATATTCATGACATCATTTATCAATGGTTTGACTATACCTTGAGAGGAGGTAAAAAGCCCGCTATCCTAAAAAATAAGATTAATTATCAGGTAATGGGTGGAAATGAGTGGAAATCTGCCGTTTCTCTGAGTAAAGTAAGCAATGACACCCTTAAGTTTTATTTAAGCAATCAGATGTCTAATGTAAGCTTTAATTCACAATATGCTGGTAAACAGAAGTTTTATCAACTATCGCCAAAGTCTCCGTTGAAACCAGGGCATATTAAACAATCAGTTGATTTTGCTCAACGCGATTTACCTAATCAACATAATTACTTTACTCCTGATGTAATAAACCCACAGCTCACGCTAGGCAATGGGCTGGCTTTCGCTACTCAGCCTTTCAAAGAAGCTTTGATCATTAGTGGCTCTTATCAGGCTACATTGCAAGTAACCATTAATAAACAAGACTTGGATTGTTCTATTGTATTATATGAACAAACGCCAGATGGGAGGTTTATAAAGTTGACTAATCGCTATTTAGGTAGGGCTAGTTATGCCAAAAATAATTGTAAGCGAGCAATGCTCACTCCTGGTCAAAAACACCTCATCCCCGTGACCAATACTCGAATGACTGCACGTAAAATTAGCAAAGGAAGCAGATTGGTGATAGTGTTGAATGCAAACAAGCATCCATATGACCAAATTAACTATGGTACAGGGAAAGACGTTAGCGACGAAAGTATCAAAGATGCTCAAACACCTTTGCAAGTAAAATGGCATAACGATGGGTATGTCCTGATTCCAATTATTAGATAGTTTTGAGAAAATAATAAATCCAGTATTACTAAGTCATTTGCCATTTACCAGCAAATGGCCTTTTTGTTTTGAACCAATATCTCTTCTTTTTTATTATGCTTGAGTCTATTAAAAGTAAAGACAATTTGTTTTACTAAAATTCTCAAACCTTTAAATCCAATGAAACTCCAACCTTTCTTTTTATTCATTACCCTCATAGCAGCAATTGGGTGCACACAAGCCCAAAACAACAAAGCTGGTTTTCAAGGCAAAACCATTACTTTCAAAGCCGCAGATGGGGTTACGGTTACAGCCGATTTGTACATGACCAAAAATACCAATGCCCCTTTGATTGTATTGCACCATCAGGCAGGCTATAGTCGGGGAGCTTATCGCCCAATTGCCCCTGAATTAAACAAACTAGGTTTTAACTGTCTGGCTTTGGACCAACGCTCTGGTAATGCTGCTCAAAACATAAAAAATGAAACCAAAAAAGCTGCAGTAAAAATGGGTAAGGCTACCAAATACCCTGATGCCATTCCTGATTTAGAAGCTGGGCTGGCTTACGCCAAAAATACGCTCAAAGCCAAAAAAATTATTTATTGGGGAAGCTCTTACTCAGCTTCACTGATGTTTTATATGGCTAGCAAATATACCAATGATATTCAAGCAGTTTTGGCATTTTCTCCTGGCGAATATTTCGAGATTGACGGTAAAAAAATTGCTGGCTTTGCACCTCGGGTAAAATGCCCAATATTTGTAACTTCGGCCAAAAATGAGCAAAAGCAGTGGCAAGGAATATATGATGCTATTCCTACTGGAAAAAAGCAGTCATTTTTGCCACAAAGCAAAGGTTTTCATGGCTCTAAGGCCTTATGGTCTTCTAATGCTGGAAACCAAGAATATTGGACAGCAGTAAAAACATTTTTAAAAAGTATAAATTAGCACAGCAATGAGTAAGCAAGGCTTCAAGTTATTTATTAGTGATTGTGATGGAGTATTGATAGACAGCGAAATCTTAGCTGCCCACACCATGGTGGCATACCTAAAATCTTTTGGGGTAGAAATTGCGCTGGAAGATTACCTTCGCACTTGTTCGGGAAGAACTTTCACTGATATTATGACTAGTTTTTCCCAACAGTATAGTTTTGAGCTTCCCTCAGATTTTGTAGAGGTGATTACTCAAAAACACGAGGCATACAGTGCTCAAAACTTGCAAGCAATTCCTGGGGTAAAAGAAGCCTATGCTCAAATCAATTTACAGAAGGCAGTGGTGTCTAACAGCTTGCTTTGGCAAGTAAAACACGCTGTTGAGTTTGTACATATGCAAGAGATGTTTGAAGATCGTATGTACTCCTCAGAGATGGTACCTCGCCCTAAACCTCATCCTGATATTTATTTCCATGTAGCTCGTCAGTTTGACCTAAAGCCCGAAGAAATCATTGTAATAGAAGACAGTAAATCGGGTGCTACCGCCGCAGTGGAAGCAGGCATGCATGTAATAGGTTTTACTGGAGCCAGTCATATTTTGGATGACCACACCGATAAGCTATTAGAAATTGGGGTGAAAAATGTAGTAAATAAAATGGAAGACTTACCTGCAATTGTCAATGCATTGCTGTAAAACAAAAAGCGACAAAGCTGAGATCAGCCTTGTCGCTTTTGTATTTGAAATTTAAACCGTTCTAGTTCTTATCACCTTCCAGAATCTTACGATATCGAGGCATGTCTTTGAATAATTTCAATGCTTCCTGAACCTCTTTATCCCGCTCAAATGTGGCTTCGATTTGCCCTTGTTCAAGATAATACCGTAAAATGATTTCCAGTTCCAGGTTTTCCTTGATTTGGTTTCGGAAAGTATTCAAATCTGACGCCTTGCTAGCAGTCATTTTTTGTCTTACTGCTTTGATCTGGCCTTTAATCTTATCATAGGTTCCTTCTGCTTTGGCTTTGGCTGCCAGTTTTATCAAAGATTTTTCAACCTTTGTTGTGTACTTATAATCTTTGCCTTTCAGCCAGGTTATAAATTTTTGATACTCTGCATTGCTCAAGCTAAATTCTTTGGCTGGCTTAATACTTTTGTGCTGCTTGACATAAGCCGTAGCATAATCAAAAATTAGCCCTTTGCGTAATAGCGTCAAAGTAACAGGAGCTAGTTTTTTTGCTGGAACCGCAATATCTGGGTCTAATCCAGTACCATCATATACTGTACGTCCATTTTTGGTTTTAAACGCCTTTTTGAGCGAATCAGGCAAACGACCTGTTTTTTGGTCTTCTTGTCCACTATAGTCAATTGCCTGAATACAACGTCCACTTGGGATGTAGTATTTAGCAGTAGTAATCTTTACTTGCGAATTGTAAGACAATGGTCGTGGAATTTGTACCAACCCCTTACCAAAGCTTCGTTGGCCAATAATTACCCCACGGTCTGAATCCTGTAAAAACCCAGCAACAATTTCAGAAGCAGAAGCACTATTGTCATTTAATAACAATACAATTGGAATATCAAGATCCATTGCATCATTCATCGTTTTGTAGCCACGGTTAAAGTCTTTTACTTTTCCTTTGGTATTTACCACTTCCTGATCGCGATCTACAAAAATGTTACAAATATTTACGGCTTCTATTACCAATCCTCCAGGATTGCCTCGCAAGTCTAACACAAGCTTTTTCATACCTTCTTTTTTCAACTTTTCGAAGGCTTCTTTTACTTCCTTAGACGCAGTACGGGTAAAACCCTGTAGTTTGATATAACCTACTTCTTTTTCTAACATTCCCGAATAAGGCACGTCATCAATTTTTATATTCTGACGTGTCACCTCAAACTTCTTTTGGGTTTTCTCCCCTGGTCGGGCAATTAGCAATTCCATTTTAGTACCAGCCTGTCCTTTAAAGATTTTATCGATCTCTTTGGTAGGTTTATTCTGAATATTGATACCGTCTACTGCCACAATCTCATCCCCTATCTTCAATCCAGCCTTATAAGCAGGTGATTTTTCATTGTATTTTACAATAATGGTTTTGCCATTATAAGTACGCGAAACCACTCCTATACCTCCATATTGGCCAGTGTTTTGGGTTCGATAATCTTCTATTTCGTCTTCAGGGATATAATTGGTATATGGATCAAGCGACTTAAGCATCCCATCCAAACCATTTTTCATGACTGTACTAGGACTTACATCGTCTACATAGTTTTGATTAATTTCCCGGAAAACCTGAGCGTATAACTCAATGCTTTTGGCTATTTCAAAATATTTATCGCCTGGTTTCTTAAAAGCAAAAACTCCTACCAACAGTAGCACCACGGCAATTTTGAAATATCGGTTTTTATAAAATTTCTTTTTCATTGGAATTTCCTTTTCAATACACTGTTTTCAAATTATCGCTTGGCTTTTTTGGTAATAGTTAGTGCCTGTTTGTAGTCATTCATGTTTTCAAACAACTTCAAGGCAGCTTTCAGCTCAGCATCTTCTCTAAAAGACACTTTGGTTAATCCTTTGTGCAAGTAATAACGAGAAGCAATTTCTACCTCCAATAGATGTTTAACATCTTTTTTGTAGGTAGCTAAATCTTGCTCTTTGTTGTGTGATACTTTATTCTTTAGATTACTCAATTCCCCTTTGATGCTTCCATAATATTGCTCATCCTTAGCTGTTTTTTCCAAGCCCTTCAAGCTATTTTCTACTTCAGTTTCGTAATCATAATTTTGAGATTTTACCCACTTTACAAAAGCAGCGTATTCAGCATCGGTCAGTTTAAAATCTTTTGCATTGGCAATAGTTGGGTGCTTAGAAGCATATATATTGGCATAGTCAAACAACAAACCTTTATCCAATAAGCTATTTACAATTGGAGAATAATCTTTTTCTTTGGTGAGAACATCAGGAGCTAAACCATTGCCATCGTATACTGTACGGCCATTTTTGGTTTTAAATGCTGTTTTAAGAGAGTCTGGGAATTTTTTAGCTGAGCCATCGGCATTGTGCTGGCTATAATCCAAAGCCTGGATACAACGTCCGCTAGGAATATAATACTTGGCAGTAGTTACTTTCAATTTAGCATTGTAAGCCAAAGGGCGGGTGGTTTGTACCAAACCTTTACCAAAAGTATTCTGCCCTACCAACACACCTCTATCATAATCCTGAATCACTCCTGCTACAATCTCAGAAGCAGAAGCACTTCTTTTATCGGTAAGCACCACCAAAGGAATATTAATATCATAAGGTCTATTCAATGCCCGATAGGTTTGGTTTATTTCTTTCACCTTTCCTTTGGTTTTTACCACTTCCATATTACGATTAATGAAAAGGTTAGAAATATTAATGGCTTCACTTAACAGACCTCCTGGATTTCCACGTAAATCCAATACCACCTTTTTAGCTCCTTTATTTTTTAACTTGTACAAGGCCTTACGTACTTCGCGAGAAGCTCCTTGGGTAAAATCTGTCAATTGAATATAGCCCACATCACTGGCTACCATGTCATAGTAGGGAACATTGTCGATTTGAATGGTTTGACGCTTTAGAGTTACATCAAAGTTTGCTTTACCTACTCGCTTAATTTTTAGGGTAAGTGGCGTATTTGGGGCACCTTTTAGCAGTTTACTTACTTGAGTCGTAGTTTTTGTTTTGAGTGCTATTCCATTGATGGCTACAATTTCATCACCAATTTTTAGTCCTGCTTTATAAGCTGGAAAACCTTCATAAGGCATAATAACCAAGGTTTTACCATTGCGGTTACCAATGGTAGCTCCAATACCTCCGTATTGGCCAGTGGTCATGGTACGATAATCAGCCAGGTCTTCTTCTGGAATATAATTGGTGTAGGGATCCAGCGATTTTAGCATCGCATCTACCCCAGTTTTCATCAATTTAGAGGGATCAATCTCATCTACATAGTAAGTATTGACTTCTTTAAATAATGTAGCAAAAATGTCGAGGTTTTTTTGTATCTCAAAGTACTTGTCATTGGTAATGGTTTTAAAGGCAAACAACCCTGAAACAGTCAGTATCAGGGCTATGCCCATTATTTTGTGTTTTTTGGTTATCATACGTGGTTCATTTTATAAATATTGTATAATTTCTTTGGAACTCTATACCCGAAATTAACCCATATCTTAGGTATCCACCAGGCAGGCATTTATTATGAGCGTATGCAATTAATAAATATACTAAAATAGTATACACGTGTAACGCTGCTTGCATGTTTTAACAGATATTTATGGGATCACATTCCCCTATATCCTATTACTTCTAAGAAGTTTTTTCGTTAAAACGTTCAAAAATCAATATTGTTTTTCGCTGAATACGCTCGAATGGAAGTTTTTCTTTGGCAATATACACAAAACCAATAGTGGCTATTTTGTAATTTCCTGCTTTATCTTTTAGGAGGTGCTTGTTTAAACGATAGGCTTCTTTGAGCAATCTTTTGATAGCATTGCGATCTACTGCATGCTTAAAGTTACGTTTGGGGACGGTAAAAAGTACTTGAGGAGGAACAGAGGAAGGGGTTTGGTGAAGAATAAATTTGACTTTTAAGGGGAAAACGAACTCATCTTTGCCTTTAGAAAAGAGTTGTTTAATGATTTTTTTACTCTTCAGGCGCTCACTTACTGGAAAGTTGAACATATGCTTGCTTTGACACAGGTATAAAAAAAGAAGTTAAACCATCCAAAAATGTAAACCAAGGAGAAGAGTGATAGTTTACAAAAAAGGGATAATTTAACTCCTCAATGAATATAAGCAGAAGTGCATATCAATAAAGACTGCGATTAACGCTTCGTCTTTTTGATCACTCGCTTACCTCCTTTTGACAAAATTACACTATCGTTATGAGAGATCAAACGTTCTCCTTTGTGGCGTCCCTCAGTAGATACTGACAATTTTTTTCTACCTTTAGCTCTACGGCGCGCCAAAACTTTTCTACCGTTTACATCTTCCATGCGCGCTCTAAATCCGTGCTTGTTTCGTCTTCTTCTATTCGAAGGTTGATAAGTTCTCTTCATTTCTTTACTACGTTCTAAATTTAGGCTTGCAAATATAGTTTGTTATTTTTTGAACAACAAGCTTCGCTTTAACTTTGCTATTAAAAATTTGATTTTTGCGATAAATTGATAAAAATATGGGCAAAAGTTATGAACTCATTATGACTTTTGTTACTTAATACCAATTTTTGCAAAAAACGTCATTTGCGTTAAATTTGAAAAAATACAGGTTCAGCATCCTACAACAAACCTAATTCATAAAGTGTTAGATAACGAATGGAAAATTCGAGGGTAAATATCATTAGACAAATTAGTCGTTTCATAGAGCATGCCTATGTAAACGAAGATCAAGAAAAGTGGCATTTCTTCTTTAGGTCATATTTCAATCAATTTTATGAAGAGATTCAAGGGATTTATCAAGATTGGTTTCCTTTGGCCAAGCACTATATTGATGACGAAATTACAGATCATATATTCAAGAGTAAAATAGAACGTAAAGAGCTCAAAACCTGGATAAAATACGAATGGTGTGCTATGCTAACCATTGTATATCAGCTCCATAGAGACGTACAAACTGCTGAGAAACGCTCTAACAAATCTGTTTATCAATCGCTTTTTCAGCAGCTCACCGAAGTAATTTATGAAATTAGTGTATTTTTTGAGTTTGCTCATAATGTAGTCGTAGAGCGGGCCAATAAGTTTTTTGGTGATGGCAAAAAATCGGTACTTGATGCCCGAGAAGTACATACTACACATGATTTACACTTGCGTAAAACTAACGCTTTGGCTGGTGGCCTTGGAAAGCTCAACCCTCGTTCTGAGCAAGTGGTCTTGTTGCGGGAATCTATGAAAAAGTGGATAAAAGATGTGTTTGGGATTAATTATGTAACCGATCTTCAGGGAAATGTAGTTAAATTAGAAGCAGAACTTTTATTTAACCTCATTGACTCTACTCAACAAAGTAATAGTTTTCCAGTAGACAAAAATTTTATCAAGTTGGTGTATGCCTGGACTACCCCTGATTTACAAGCACGCATTTTGGCCTATACCTGGGAGATAGAATGGGCCAAAAAGATTTTACAGCCCTTGTTTGATCCTCAGAATATTAGTCTCAAAGTAGAGTTCTATGACAATATTCAGCAAATGCTCAAAGATATTTTGCAAAGAGAGGATATTTTATTGCACCGGATTCGCAAGCCGGAAGCTATGTTGATAGGTTAGATACAATTGGCTTAAGCATCACTCTATGTTGATCAGAATATTTACCTTACAAGCCTTTCTATTGTGTGTTTTCTCTTTGTTCCAAACACAAGTACAAGCACAAAACGGGCGAATTCAGGAAATCAAGGAAATTTACCAACAAGTAAAAAAACAGGTAAATAATCGCGAGGAATCATCTTTTCACAAAGATCAGTTAATTACCAACCACCAAAGCCCAAACCCTGGCTGGCCAGCAGTAGGTGTTTACAGTGAAGCGATTACTGCATATTACAGCCTGGGGACTGAAGAAGGTAAAACATACTACAAAAACTTTCGCTTGATAGATATTCAGGGTAAACGCTCTGCTTATAAAGAAAAAACCGAGATTTTGTATGATAACAAAGGACGTTTAATGTTTATTTACGCCCAAACGGCAGACTATGAATACCGATTTTATTTTGATAATCAAGGGAAAATTATTCGTTTGCTGAAAGGTAAAAACCAAATAAAATCCACAGCAAGCGCCTCACAAATAGCTCGTCAGATTCAGCAAAAAGCCGTTCATCTAATCAAAACATTGCGGGAGTTTTATTAAGCTCTATTTCAAGCAAAAAAGCCAAGCTATTGCCTGGCTTTTGAATCGCTTATATTTAATATACCCTCATGGTGAGACCAAGTCCTATACTCCACAGGTTCACATTTCCAAAATAGCTGGCTACTTTGGTTCTTAACCCACCATATAGTTTAAACTTAGGCTGATTTACTAAAGCATATTGTACATGACTTCCCCACTCCAACCTAGGTGTAGTTCCATTGCTGAAGTCATTGGCTACTCTGACCTCTGACCCAAAATTCCAACGCATTTGATCAGTCAATGCATTAAAACCTACTAAGAATTCAGGGTACCACTCCTCAAATTCATCTATCATAAAACCAAATCCAGCCCTAATCTCTACATTACCATTGGTTTCTGGCGCAAACTGTAGCAGTTGTATATCGTGAGTAAAGTAGTTCGTACGCTCTCCTAAGACCTTTTCTGATAGATGATTGTAACGATAATCGAGCGCCATACCAAATCCATGTTTTTTCCCAAAACGCACTCTGGCACCAGGGCGGAATATTTCATAGTTATTAGGTAAGAAGCCATAACTTGCCTTAAGTTGAAAATAAGGTCTGGGTTCTGACTTGGGCTTTACTACTGGTATGGGTGCTGGATTGGGTGGATCTACTAAGACAGGCTTTTCTATTGGTGTAGATGGTATGTTAGGTTTTTCAGGTGCAGGATTAGCTGGTGGTGTATAAGTACTGGTTTGAGATTCTGAACTTGAACTACTACTTCCAATAATGCTCAATAAATCAAAACAAGCACCCAATACACTAAAGCACCCTTCGCCATTAAAATCACTACCTGAACCAGAAGATCCCCCACTACCAGAAGAGGAACGACGTTCGCTGGATCGTCGTTTACTGCTCGTTTTAGCTTTTTTCTTAATTTGTCCAATTTTTTGGGCTTGTGTGCTCATATGTAAACCCAAAAACAACACGATAAAAACGGTTATATAGTTTTTCATTGGTTGGTGTAAATTGTGTTTGATACTTTTTGGATTCGATACGACACGATTATTAGGAGTGCGCCAACCAACATAATGAAAAAAGAAAAGTTTATACTTCCTTGCGTTGTTATTCAATCAAAGGGCAATTTTACAGTAGGTAATTCCCGTGTTATTAAAGCTTGTTTATTCAGTTTTCAACCAAATACACCTTCTTAAGCCATTATTCCATACACGTGATTTCATAGGTTGTTTACGGTTTCTAACAAGTCGGATGACTATTTTTTTTGCACAAGTACAGCATTTGATGATTATTTTACCAGAAAAATAACAAACCATGAAAAAACTACTCGCGCTATTATTCTGCTTAACATTGTTGACAGCTCAGGCTCAAGACTTAAAGGGAATTCTTGATAAAATCACCGTAAAAATGGTTGCCCCTGGCACTATTAGTACCGATGGTTTTGAATATGGCACCACAATTTCTCCAGATGGTAAGTGGCTCTTTTTTACCAAAGGTATTGTTGGCTTTAAAAGAAATACGATTCTTTATAGTGAGAAGAAAAATAATCAATGGCAGACTCCCCAAATAGCGCCCTTTTCAGGGGAATGGAATGATGTAAACCCCTATTTCTCAAAGGATGGAAAAACCTTGTATTTTGTCTCGAATCGTCCGAGTCAACAAGCCAACTTTAAGAAAAGGAACTGGTGGTTTGTGAAACGACAAGCTAATAACAAATGGAGCCAACCCAAGGTAGTAAAAGGCAAGGTTAACGGTGCACATGATATGATTTATCCAACCATTACTCATCAAGGTAATGCTTATTTTTGCACTTATAATATTCCAGGGGGTAAAGGTCGCCTTGATTTGTACAGATCAAAATTGATTAATGGAGTGTACCAACAACCAATCGCTTTAGAAAACCTTAATACCAAGTATAGCGATGCTGATCCTGACCTGTCGCCTAACGGTAAGTTTTTTGCCTTTACAAGCACTCGTCCTGGTGGTTTGGGACATTATGATTTGTACATTTGTAAAGTAGATAAAGAAGGCAATATAGGTAAACCTATTCACTTGGGGGATCGAATTAATAGCCGTTGGATGGATTCTGATCCTATTTTTTCGCCAAATGGTCGCAAGCTGTATTTTTCAAGCAGCCGGATTACTCCAAGAAAAAAGCATCCTAAGAAATTCACCTCTTATCAAGAACTAAAACAATATCTACAAAGTGAAGCAAATGGCTTGATGAATATTTATGTGGCTGATATTTCTCAATTAATTGACTATCTTAATAAACAGTAATTATTCAAATCTAAAATTAAGCCCCACTCCTACACTCCATAAATCAATGGATTCATAGTAACGAGCATAAAAAGCGTTAAGTCCGCCATAAATTTTAAAACCCTCAGTATTCAATATTCTGAATTTTAATGCTCCATTGGCTTCTACCCGAGGAGAAATTCTGGCGGCATAATTATAGGCGTAGCGACCTTCCATAGCAAACTTTACAGCTTGGTCGAATAAGTAAAAGTCAAGTCCCAGATTATAATCCTGAAACACATTTCGGGTGACTTCTTCATATACTACTCCTACACCAAGTCGCATGGCAAAGCTATTGGTAAGCACGGGATTCATCACAAACATTTGCCAGTCATGGGTCGCATAAATGTCGGTTTCGCCTAGTTTTTCTTCTACCAAAATGCTGTAGCGATAATCAGTCGACAAGAAACCTAAATTGACTCTAATACGAGGGCGGTAAATATTGTACTTGATAGGTACTATGCTAGCATCCAACATCACTTCTACTCCAAGTGGTACTGGATGGTCCGCATGATTATCAATCCATTGACTATTCCATTCTATCAATTGGGTCAAAAAGAAAATATCAGAAGCATTGCATCCATTGGCACATCCTGCCCCATTGCTACAGCCATCACCACAACCTTCACCAATGGAACCTGCTGCTCCGATGATGTCACCCACTTGTGCGTAACCGGGCACGTATGTACCTAGGCTTATAATGAAGAAGAATATGTATAAGTATTGTTTTTTCATAGTTGTTATTATGTGTTCATTAGTGCTTTTACAATTTAACGTTTTTTGATAATAATGTTTGCCCTCATTAATAAAAAAGCCTCTGAAATTCTCAGAGGCTTTTTTATACAATATGTTTTAATCAATTATGGAAGGTTTACTTACTACGTTCGGTAATGAAGCCTTCCAGGTACTTCAGTTCGCCGTTGGCATCATATACTCCATACCCCTGCTCTCTTACATCTTTGTAAGAACCGTCGGCAGTTTTAATGGTATAATCAATAGTATACTTGTCTTTTCTCAACAAAGCTCCTTGAATAGTATTCCAAACTTTATCACGATGTGCCGTATCGGTAATGCTATCATACAAACCTTTTTGTGAAGTAAATTGATTAGGATCAAAGCCTGTCAAGGTCTCTGCTCCTTTACTTACAAAAGCCATAGACCAATCTGTATCAGGGTTACAACGGAAAAACATTCCTTCTACATTGTTTACTAAGCTTCCCAAGAGCTCGTCTGCATTGGTCAATTGGCGGGAGAAAGTTTCATAGGCAGCTTTGGCACTTTCACTAATACTACGTACCGATACGATTCTAGAATGTACACCATCCATTTCTATGTTACGCCCCTGAATTTCTACCCTAATTAATTCTCCGTTTTTATCTTTAAAAGAAACTTCATAAGGTTCTTCACTATATTCTCTAATTTTTTGCTGAGCAATTGCTGCACCGTCTGTGGTCATATGATCAAACAAATTGGTACCAATCAATTCTTCGGGTGTATAATCTAATAAACGGCCCAAAGCAGGATTTACATCTTTGATCACTCCTTGCTCGTGCATTAGAATTCCTTCACTGGTGGCATCCAAAAACTTACGCATGCGTTCTTCGGCCATCTTGGCATCTGCTTCTTTCTTCTTCCGCGCAGACGCATCTCTCAAAATTCCCACGTAGATCATGCTGTCTTCTACTTGGGTTTGGGAAATAGAAACATCAATAGGCAACTCAGTACCATCTTTTTTACGACTCAATATCTCTACTGTTCTTCCGACCAACTCACGAATATCTTCGTTGATTAAAATGTCTACTGGATTACCAATTAATTCCTCATCACTATAACCAAAGATACGCTCTGTAGCAGGGTTTACCGATTGAATTGCTCCACTGGCATCAATACTAATAATACTGTTTACTGCGGCGTTCAAAATCCCCTCTACTGTTGCTGTTTGGTGTTTAAGTTGCTGTTCCGCACGCTTACGTCGGTCAATATTTCTTAGAGTACCTGCTACCCTTAGTGGTGCACCATCTTCATTCCGTTTGGTTCCCGCAGTAGCCGAAAACCACATATACTCACCCCAGCGTGTATACAAACGATACTCTACCTGATAAGGAGTTTGTCCTGACTTATCTATTAAATGCTCATAAAAAGCTCTTAAAGTAGGTTCTCTATCTTCGGGATGAAGTCGTGAACTCCAACTATCTAATTTGTTAGGGAAGTCGTAATCATCAAATCCTAACAATGACTTGAATCGAGGTGACCACCAAGCTTCATTGTCAGGGTTGATAGGATCACTTTCCTTTACATTCATTTCCCAAACACCTTCATTCGTTGCTGCGGTGGCCAGGTCAAAACGATCTACCGCATCTTGCATTTGTGTTTCGTTTTGTTTTCTTTCTGTAATATCTTGAGCAATCGCTACAAACAATGGCGCTTCCTCATCTTGAAATAGTTGCAGGTTAATTTCTACTTCATAAGTTGATCCATCTTTACGATAGTAGGTGGTTTCAATCACCATATTTTCAACTTCACTATTTCTCAAAGGCTCAATGTGTTGTTCAAAGCCAGCTCTATCAAATCTTGGCTCTATCTCATAGGGGGTCAGTTCTCTCAATTCTTCAGCAGTATAGCCCAGGTTTTTACGTCCTCTTTCGTTTACCTCGGTAAATTTCAAGGTATTAGCATCAAAAATGTAAACTTCGTTGGTGGAGTTATCCAGAATTTTTGCATTTCGCTCAATGTACTTCTGAGACTCCTTACGATTGGTGATATTTCGCATGAACATGGAAGCACCAATAATATCGGCAGTATCTGACTCAATAGGACTCATTGAAACCTCAAACCAAGACCTTTTGAGTTGTTGATCTCCATACATTTCTTCCGTTACAGTATCCTGCCCACTCAAAGCCTGGTTCCAAAGTGCTCTGGCCCTACGCTTATCTTCCTCATTATTGTAAATATCAAACCAATTTTGACCTTTCTTTAACTCGGTTCCATAAAAGTCCTTGGCAAACTCTTTAATTTTAGTATTGGCCAAGATTACTTCATACTTGTTATTAATTGCGACAATCCCAGCAGTAGAACTTTCCATAATCTCCTGCAACTGCACAAATGCCTCTGATAGTTCTTTTTCTTTTTCCTTCAACTGACGGGTACGCTCATCTACTTTGTGTTCCAGATTATTTTTGTACTCTTCCAGCTGCAAACCTTTGCGCCTCATTTCTTCCTGAGTAGCCTCAAGCTCCTCCATGTTTTGGCGCATTTCCTCTTCTTGTGCTCTTAGTTGTTCTGCACTTTGCTGACTATCTTTCAGCAGTTTCTTCGTGTTTTCACTGGTTTTTACCGAAGCCAAAGTAGAAGCAATGTTTTCAGAAAGTCGTTCTACAAAATCTACCTGGTGTGCCTCCAGTGGATGCAACGAAGCAATCTCCATAGCACCAAAAACGTCTTCATTGATGCTCAATGGCACAATCAGTAAATTTTTTGGATTGGTTTCTCCAAGTCCAGAGGTTATTTTAAGATAATTTTGAGGAATATTATTAAGCTGGATACTCTGCTTTTCGAGTACAGTTTGTCCTATCAAGCCTTGTCCAAGGTGTATTTGTTTTTCCTGGTATTTTCTTTTATCGTAAGCAAAACCTGCTTTCAATTCCAAGTATTCGGTATTTCCAGATCCGTTTTGTCCTAATAAGAATATCCCTCCCTGGTTAGCTCCTACATATTTTACCAGATTAGAAATAATATTGTAAGAAAGGTCTTCTGGATCTTGATCAGTGGAACGCAGTATATTTCCAAACTTTGCAAAACCTTCATTGGCCCAGTTACGACGCTTATCCTCGTCCGCTACTTTTTTCAAGCTATCACGCATATTTAGCAGCGTAAAGCCCAGCATATCTTTTTCACTATTCACTTCAAAAGGGAAGTCAAAATTCCCCTTACCCACGTTTTCGGCAAATTCTGTGTATTGTTTGAAGTTGTTTACTACCAGATTCAAACTACTGGCCACTTCTCCAATCTCATTTTTACTATCATACTCTACTTTGGCCACTACATCTCCTGTGGCAACTTCTTTCGCAGTAGAGGTTATTTTCTTCAGTGGATTTACCACATTGGTAATAATAATGGCCGAACCAAACAATAACGTAAACAGGTTCAGAATCATTGTAAATAATAGTACTGACTGGAAGTTTACCTGGCTATTGATAAGGTTTTTCTGGTATAAGTTACTCAGCTCGAAGTTTTTAGTCCGAATATCATCAATATTGGTTTTAATAAAGTTATCGGCAGCTTCTACATCCTTATTTAAACTCCGCTTAACAACATATTTAGTAGCAGTGTTTTCGTTGTTTGCCAGGGGATCTACTTTTTGACCTGTTTTTTTGTTTACACTGTCAGGTTTCACTTGATTGAGTTGATTAATCTCGCTAGTGGTATCTGTTTGTCCTGAATTCAGTGAATCTAAATTGAAATCATCAAAAAAAGTAGTATCTGCATCTGCAAGGTCATTCTTAGTCACTTGGGGAGTATTGATTACCTGGCTAATACTATCATCAATAAATATGGGGTTTTGGATAATAATATCCAGGCGGGATTTTATTCCTTGGCTATTTTTACTGGACCCTTTCCATTTATTCTCTAATTCTTTGATCTTATATAGGCTTCGCTCATAGGGAGCCTTTATTTCTATTTGATTATTCTTGTTAGTATTCGCTTTGATAAAAGCGGTTCCACCTTTTTGAAGCGCATTCAGGTTGGCTTCATAGCTTTGAATATTGTCTTTGAGTTCTTCTTTAAACTCAATTTTACCACTCAAGATAGAATTCAAGCGATACTCTATTCTTTGGAGCAGGTTTTCGTTTTCTTTAGAAACCTGAAGATATTTTTCGTCCTCGATAGACTGCCCATTGGAATAAACGGTAAGGCTATAATTTACCAATACCAACACTCCATTCACTATAAAAAACACAATCACCAATCGTTGGATACTTGTATTTCTTAACCATCTACGCAACCAAGTAAATAAATTCATAGGATTTTAAAATGAAACTCAAAAATATAATCAACCACAAAATAATGCCTTATGGATATAAGATTTAAACTTTTGTGACCAAAAGGCAACATTTTATACATACGCTCAATCAAAACTAATAAAAAATAAACTTTGGTTATTTTAAACCTTTGATTTTTTTTATTGTCAATAAGCATATATCAATTTAAATACCAATCCCTATAAAACAATACACAATATCAATGGTATGATAAACCCAGACAAAAAACTACAGCATCTATTATGGAGAGCTGGTTTTGGCGCTACTATTCAGGATATGCAAGCTTATAAAAATCAGTCTATTACAAAAGTAGTAGATGATTTATTTGCAAAATCTGCTCAAATAACGCCTTTAAAAATATCCAATGCTAAGCCATTGGAGCGGCAAAAAATCAGGATGATGTCACGAGACGAACGCCGAGCCATGCGACGTAAATCAAGGCAACAAGTGCGTCAACTTAATATTGCCTGGGTGGAACGAATGGTTGATGGGAAAAACAGCCTGCGTGAAAAAATGACTTATTTTTGGCACGGGCACTTTGCTTGTCAAAATCGTAATATCTATTTCATTCAAAATCAGATCAATACCATTCGCAAGCACGCGTTGGGCAACTTTAAAGATTTGGTAATGGCTATAGCCAAAGATCCAGCTATGCTATTATTCTTAAATAATCAACAAAATCGCAAACAACATCCCAATGAAAACTTTGCCCGAGAGTTGATGGAACTATTTACTTTAGGCAGAGGCAATTACACAGAAAAAGATATTAAAGAAGCAGCCAGAGCTTTTACTGGCTGGGGTATCAATCGTCGTACTTATGAATTTCGTTTTCGGGCAAGACTCCACGATTTTGATGATAAGACTTTTCTAGGCAAAACAGGTAATTTCAATGGCGAAGACATCATAGATATTATTCTTAAGCAAGAACAAACTGCCAGGTTTATCACCGAAAAAATTTATCGTTTCTTTGTAAATGACATTCCTGATGAAAGAATCATCAATCAACTGGCACGCAAATTTTATCAATCGAACTATGATATTGCTGCCCTGATGCAGAATATTTTCACAGCAGACTGGTTTTACCAAAAACGTAACATTGGAGCAAAAATCAAATCTCCTGTAGAATTATTAGTAGGCATTCGCCGAAACTTTGATATTGATTTTATCAAGAAAAACTCCTCTCTATTTATCCAAAAGGTATTAGGGCAAATATTACTTTTCCCTCCCAATGTAGCTGGTTGGCCAGGGGGTCAAACTTGGATAGATAGCTCCACCCTTATGTTTCGACTTAGATTGCCTTACATTATTTTCAAAGCAGCCGATTTAGAAGTAGTTGCTAAAGCCGAGGGTGATGTCAACAAACAAGGGTTTGTCAATCGTCGGATGCGTCGCCTCAATGCCGAAATTAATTGGAATGCTTATACCCGATATTTTGCCAAGGAAGCCAATAAAAAGAAGTTATACATAAACTTATCAAACTTTTTATTACAAACCGAGCACCCTAAAAATCAAGAGTTTGTGTCCCAGTTTGCCAATGGTAGCAATACAAATGATTTGATCAAAACGATCAGTTTGGGGATTATTTCATTACCTGAATATCAAATGTGTTAAGTAGTTGATAGTTCGTAGTCTCTCACTGTCTTGAGGCTTTGATGCTTATTAGGTCATTTGCAAATATGAGAAAAATAAGCAGTTGATAAGTTAACGATACTACAAACCACCATCTACCAACTATTAACTTATTGTCATGAAAAGAAGAAAATTTATACAAAAATCTGCCCTGGCTTCAGTAGGAACCATGATGATTCCTGGTTTTCTTAAAGCTTACGAAGCAGTTAATATGAATCAGCCCATCAATCACCACAAAAAAGTGGTAATTATTCAGTTATCTGGGGGAAATGATGGACTCAATACCGTTGTTCCGTTTCGAAATGACACTTATTATGAACTAAGGCCTCGTTTGGCAGTGCCCAAAACCAATGTGCTTAAGCTCAACGATGAATTGGGTCTGAATCCAATTTTATCTGGTTTGAAAAGCATTTATGATCAAGGATGGATGTCAATCATCAATAATGTAGGCTATCCAAATCCAGATCGCTCTCATTTTCGCTCAATGGATATTTGGCATACTGCCAGCGATTCTAATGAATATTTAACTACTGGATGGCTAGGTCGTTATCTGGACTCTGAATGTGGTAGTAACTGCAAAACGGCCCATGAAGTAATAGAAGTAGATGACACCCTCAGTTTGGCCACCAAAGGAGAGCGAATCAAAGGTTTAGCACTCATTAATCCTAAAAAACTCTATAAAAGCACCCAAAACAAAGGATTCAAAATGCTGGCTGACCATGCCAAGGCTCACGATCACGAACATAATGTGGGCTATTTGTATAAGACCCTGGCCGAAACAGTTTCCTCAGCACAATATATCCATCAAAAGTCTAAGGTATACCAAAGTAAAGCAACCTACCCTCGTAATGCTTTTTCACAAAGGTTAAAAACGATCGCTGAATTGATTAGCTCTGGCATAGATACCAAGGTATATTATGCAGAGATGACAGGATTTGATACTCATGTAAATCAAAAAAACCGCCAAGAACGGTTGCTCAGAACTTACGCTGATGCAGTAAAAGTATTTGTAGAAGATTTGAAGAAAAACGGGCGATTAGATGAAGTGCTCATTATGACTTTTTCAGAGTTTGGGCGTCGAGTGAAACAAAATGCCAGCAATGGTACTGATCATGGTACAGCCAACAATGTGTTTGTAATGGGAGGTAAACTTGGCAAGGCCGGTATTTACAATGAATCTCCCAACCTAAGAGATCTCGATAAAGGGGATTTGAAATACTCTATTGATTTCAGGCAATTGTATGCCACTTTATTGAAAAAACATTTAGGAGTAAATGATCGAAAAATTTTAGGCAAGGATTTTGACAAATTATCTTTTGTATAAATTTATAGTAGTTTGTTTGAAAGTGATCAGAACAAAAAACGCAGCCAATATATTTGGTTGCGTTTCTTTGTTTATAAAAAAGTATTTTGTTTCTCTGTTGATTAATCTTCCACTTCGTAAGCAATCAGATTAAAAGTTACCTTCACATCCTTTGAATAGTCTTCCCCATTTTCAAACATGTCAATATCGGTTTTCTCATAATACCAATTGATCACTACCTCGCCATTCTTTTTGTCCTGGTAATCTTCTAACTTCTTGATGATTTTTTGAAAACGCTGTGAGGTACTTGTATTGAAATAATCCATTTTAAAATTAAATTCAATTTTTTTACCCGCTTCGTGAAGATATTCATCCAACCAATCCATCACAGGCTGATACAAATCCTTTGTGTATTCTGGGTAAGAACTTCTTGAAAGTTCCAATACCCCGGTTTCAGCATTGAAGTTTACCTGAGGTCTTTCGTCTTTTCCTTTTATAAACAGATTATCCATGTAACCCTTAAATTTGGTTTTGCAGTTTGAGATTATACAGGCAACAAAGTTAAAACTGATAAACCATTGTTGCGTCTTTTTATTAGAGAAGGAATTTTTGACTAAAATGATATTAATCAGTGAATTCCAATGAACAATATATCAATTATTGTTCTAAATTTTGAATTTAGAAAATTAAATTGATTGATCAATAAGAGTAAATCGCTATTTCTCTTCAATTTGTTTCATCATCAAGCTCTTTATTTGTTCAATCAAACTTTTCTCTTTGGTTGCAAACTCTCCATCTGTCTTCGCCAAGTCCTTGAGATTGGCCAATACCTCCTTATTCTTGTCTTCGCTGCTAAACTCTACATCCTTTTCAGTAAGCTCAGGCAATACCCTAATATTCATCAAATCAAAAAACTGCTGTTTTTCGGCATTCGTAAAAGAATCGAGGTCACCTATATAGTCTGCTAAATAAATTTTTTCTTCATCAGAAATTACCCCATCTGCCCGCATCAGGTAAATCATTAAAACAATTTCATTCTTTTTATCCTCTTTTGATTTATATCCTTTAGTATTAAAGACCTTGGTAATAAATTTTTTAGCAATCTTGGCTGAATTATTCACCATTCCTGAACTGCTTAGTTTTTCAGGCTCAGAGTGGAAAATAGCTTCTGGACTATTAAAAATATTGATAATGCTTAATTGGTGGGTTGTATTCGTAAGTACATGGGTATATTCTATCTGAATGCAAGGAATTACTTCATAGTAAATTCTTTCTTCCGCCGTGAAAACGCCTAGGTTTTTGGCAATTCTCGATGACAAATCTTTGCTATATTCATCGTGTTTATTGGTAGCTTTACCTGCCTTGGCATCAAACTGACTATAAGGATCATGGTACAATAACTGTAGTTTACCATTTTTATCACAATGCTTTAAGATAAGATCATCATTCACAAAGTCAGCATTCATTGTCCCTCCTTTTACCACCAAATCTTCTACTTTGTGCTGCTTCACACTGGTATCTACAAATAGTATTTGCCCTGTTTCACCTATCGTTTGACACTCAGGACAATCTACTTTGCCCTTGCCTTCACCTTCTGCATAGCATTTGTCACAAATTATCTTTTTTTCACCATTACAGGTTTTACACAATAATACTTTATTCCCCTCACAAACTGAGCATACCAGCTCACCTGAAGTATCACACTTTTCGCAATCTACCAGCTGAAGCCTGCCATTTAACAATTCATCTCTGCGACCACGCCCCTTACATTCATCACACCTTATATTTCCAGTACCATCACACCGAGCACAATCTGCCTGTCCCTCTCCATCGCAAGTATCACAAATCCATTCATGTCGCCCTTTACAAGCTGGGTTAGGACATTCCTGGTATTTTTCCCCATCACACGTTTCACAGGTTTGATGATAGGTCAGCTCGCTCAAAAAATACTTCTTCTGTTGTTCAGCAATTTTGCCATATTTAAGTTCCAGAGGATAATTTTTCCAATGCTTATCATACTTTTCTACCTCAAACTCCTCAGGCTCTATGCCATATACTTGAGATAAGGTCTCAAATACTTTCTCAGAATTGATAGGTGCTTTCTTACCAAATTTTTTCTTACCTCCTTCAAAGGCCTTCATACTGTTGCGCACCGCTCCAAAATAAGGAAAAGCCACCTTATATGCTTTTCTGACAACCTCTTTACCTTCAAATTTAACGTAGAAATAATTACTGCGAAGGATCTCTACTTTAGGCTTTATAAGTAATCTATCGTAACGCTGAGGTACTATTTTTTTTAATATCACCTTGATTTCATCCACAGAGATTGCCTGTAGTTGTCGGTTGGCATTATCGGTCATCAACATATATCAGTACAAATTAATTTTGGTCGTATATAAACTACATGATGCATTAGCGCACCTCTAAATTAATCGCAAAAAATCAACAATCAAAACACTGACTATAATAGCCCACACAGAAAAACCATCAACTGAATCTGCACAGGTTTTCAAGTATTCCTCAGACTATTTCTCTAAACAAAGTATTGACTATGTGAATGAAATATATTGCAATATTTTTTATGGGAATATTTAACTATTTTCGTAGCTAAATAAATAGAAATTATGCACTGATTTTTTCGAATTCCTTATATAAAATGAGTAGATTTGTGTGTTATCCGAAGCAGTTATAGTAATTTTTCCTATACCCACTAGTAATTTTTTCTAAAAAAGTACTCGTTTTGCGTTTACCTTCAGAATGCCAAACGAATATAACACTGGCTAATGTCAAGGCTTATTTGAATATTGTACTTAATCAAGTTGATTTAAGATTAAAATTCACAAAAACATTACATTCATTAGAATGGAGACTTTATTGATAAGAGATCAATCGTTAAAAAGCTTATTATTGAAACTAAATAACTGATTTTGAGTACATGAAATAAAATTGATTAATTGTTTAAAAACTATAAAATTCCTACCACACTTACGAAATTTAGTCACGAACCTTTTTAACCAAGGCACCGTAAAGGAGCTTTGACCCTTATATAATAAATTATATTAAGCAACTAAGAATAATTAAGTTTATTAGTATTATTTACCAGATGAAAAAAGTAGCAACTTCTATCAAAGCAACACTGGTAGTGCTAGCACTTGGATTCCTCTCTATACAGGCAGAGAGGTTGGGTTATTTCGATAACCTATCCCTGAAAAGCTGGATTTCTTCCTCGTCTAAGTACAAGAAGAAAGTCACTACCCAACAACAACTAACACCAGACAATCAGAAAACTCCTGCGTCTTTGGCAAGTACTCAGCTTCCCCTCCCAGTCTTAACAAAAGACTTCTATATGGGTGGCTTAGCAAAGCCTTTTCTAAAAGATGGCAAACCTTGTGATTGTATCCAGACCACGTCTGAAGGAAAAAATCAGCGTGGCAGGGCATTCTCTTATGAAAAATTAAATCTCCGCCAAGACTTTAAGCTTGAGCTGAAATTTTATTTTGGTACCCGTACCACCGAAGGTGCTGACGGCCAGATTTTGTTCATCCATAACGATCCTCGCGGTAATGATGCCGAAGGGGATTATGGTGAAGGCTTAGGTTACGGATCAGGAAGAGGTGCACAAGGAATTGCTCCTTCTGTCGGTTTTGAGATGGATACGTGGTACAATGGTAACCGTCAAGACCCACAAGAGGATCACATTGCCTACCTGGAAAACGGAAACGTTACCCACAATGATCCAAACCTACCTTTGGTAAAGATGCCAGAGATGGAAGATGGCAAAGAACACCTTCTACGTTTTGAATGGTATGCTTCTGCTAAAAAAATGAAATTATACTTCGACAAAGACGGAAACCAAGAAATTGATAATAATACCGAACTTTTATTCGAAGTAGATAGAGACTTAGTTGACTTATTAGGCACTGCTACTCCTTATTGGGGTATTTCGGGAGCTACTGGTTCTCGTTACAACTTACAATACTTCTGCAACCCTAACGGTAAGTTAATTTTTACTCCTACCGAGTTTTGTGCTACTTACGAAGGCTTAGAAGATAAATCTTCAGTAGAAGGTCTAGGTAAAGTTCACCCTATGTTGAACATTACTACTAGTAAAGGTAAAGCCAGAGTATTATATGAGGATGGTAAGCAAACCATTTACACCGCTCCTAATGATAAAAATGCTCCTAACGGAAAAACAAAAAATGGATGTATTGGAGACGGCAGAGGCTTTGCTGACACTGATTCAAAGAAAAACAGGTTACATGATTATGTTTTCACCTTTGAAAACAATGCCGCAGTAAAAAGTTTCTCTATGCAAATGTTGGATTTTGGTGATTATAATGCTGCCAAAGCCAATGTACAATCTGCGATCTTAGTAGGTTACAATGCCAACGGAGACGTAGTAGATACTGACTCACTAATTGTAACCAAAACTTCTCACGGTAATTTAAAACTAACCGGAGATGCTTGCTCTGCTAAACCTGGTGAGCCTGGTAATTATACATTTAACCTTGTGGGTGATGGTATTACTAAGGTAAAAGTACTTTACTATAATGATGGTACTAATACTTATGGTGGTAATCGTCCTTCTGATCCAAATATTGCAATTGGCAACATTTGCTTTAAAATGGATGCGAATGCACACCCCAACCCTCCTGCTGATAAACCTGAATGTAAAGCTTACGCTGTAAACAACGATCAGGGCAACTCTCAATTCTACACCATCGATCTTAATAATCATGACTTCATCTTGCCTTTGGGTGATGCTCAAAACGGAGCAGACATTCAAGGCGTAGAATTGCACCCTGTACACGGTACATTATATGCTGTATCTGGTGGTAATGCTACTACTAACAAAGGTTATTTATACAAAGTAAATACCGAAACTGGTGCAATGACTGCAGTTGGTGCTACTGGTTATGATAATATTACTTCTCTGGCCTTTAACCGTATTGACAACCACTTGTGGGCTTGGGCTAACGGTACTGGTTTGGTACAAATCAACCTTAACACTGGCCAGGCAACTTTACAAGCAGCTTCTAATTATCAAGTAAGCGGTTTGGCTTGGGACAAAGATGGTGAACAATTATATGCAGCTTCTGGCACTAAATTATTCGCCTTTAACCCAAGTAACCAACAAATCACTGAAGTAGCACATAACCTACCTGGTGAAACTTCTGCTTTAGAAGTTAGACCTGATGGATTGTTGATGGGTGCTGTTTCAAGAAGTGGAGCAATGACTACTTTTGTATATGACTTGCGTACTTTCCAAGTGGTAAAAACCGAAAGATTGACTACTACTTATAATAAGATTTCTGCCGTAGCTTGGGCTGACTGGTGCGACATCAACGATAACATTGTAGTACCATCAGAAAACTGTGTGGTATTTAATGATGTTACTCCTGGCACAGTAGTAGAAGGAATGGGCGTACTTCACCCATTATTAGACATTAGAACTAGTGGTGGTGCTGCTAAAATTTTAGTAGAAGGTGGTGCTGATAAAGTATACATCACTCCTAAGGGAAGCAATGGTTCAATGGATGACGACATCAATACTGACACAAAAGGCCGTATTATCAATGGTTGTATTGGTGCTGGTTTTGCCGATACTCGTCCTATCAAGGATCGTTTGCACGATTACGCGTTCAACTTTAAGCCTGGTACCAAAGTAAGCAGCTTCTCATTGAAGATGGTTGACTATGGTGACTGGAACCCTTCAAAAGCTACCAATCACTCAGTAGCATTAGTTGCTTATGACGCAAGTGGTAATGTAATTGACAAACACGAATTAAAGCACACTACTCAAGCTGGAAAAACTTTAGGTAAAGCTGGTGATGCTTGTAACTCTAAAGAAGGTGAGTCTGGTAAATATACCTTCACTGTAAAAGGACAAGGAATTGCTCAGGTTAAATTAGAGTTTGAAAACAATGGCTCTAAATATGGCGGTAAGCGTTCTTCTGACCCTAATATTGCCATCAACAAAGTTTGCTTCATTGTAGATCAAGATCAGAATCCACCTGTGATTCCTTGTGATGTGAGTGTTTATTATTCAAACCACACCAACAATCAAGTATCTACTATTTACACTGCGCAAACTGACCTTGTAAACAAAACAGTTACTTTCAAAGAGTTTACTAAACTTCCATTTGGCGATGCACACATTGCTTTGAGCCTGGATGGTAAGCGTTTGTATGCAGTAAAAGGTTTTGGAAATAACGAATTGGGCTATGTAAATATGGAAGACAAGTCTTACCATACAGTAGGTTACTTGAACATAGGAAAAGTAACTCAATTGGCATTTGCTCCAAACGGTAAATTATATTTCTCTGAAACAAATAAGAATGAAGTTTATGTAATTGACAACATAGACGCTACACTATATACCAAGTTAGGTAAGATTAACTTGAACAATGGTTTCTTAGATATCAATGGTGGTGACATCATTTTTGGTCAGGATGGTACTTTCTATGAAGCAACTGCTGCTTCGGGTGGTCGTATCTACCGCGTATCTAACCAAGGTGGTTTACTAACTGCTGAGGAAATTGGAAGCTCTCCAAGAAACCAAATCAATGGTATTGCAGTGTTGGATCACGGTAATGGAAACCTTGTATATGCTGGTAAAGGTAAAAAAGGATTTACCGTACTTGATCCAAATACAGGGAACTCTTACGAATTGGCCGCCAAAGGAGACTTAGATGTATTAGGTTATGGTGACCTTTCATCTTCTTGTATGGATTTGGTAGTTACTACCCCTCCTAATCCTTCTGAGCCATTGGCTTGTGATAAAATCAAAATTACCAACTCTGGTAATGATGTAACCATCAACAACGAAAATGATCAGGAAGTAGTAGTTTATTACTCTGTTCAGGAAAACGGTCAGGAAACCAAAATTGGTAACCTGATGGTAGATGCCAACACTTCAATTGATTTCTCTGAGAAGGTGCCAAATAATGGTAAAATTGTCTTCTCAATGGGTTCTGAAAATATCAAAGATAGTACAGTAGTAACTGGTGCTTATTGTGCAGTGAAAACAGGTACTAAAATCGTTGATGCTGGCGAAAGAGTAGAAACTATTCAGGTTTACGAAGGTAAATCTTACGATGCTCGTGACCTAAGCTGGTTTGCATTCAAAGAAAAGCAAGAGTTAAGAGATTTGAATGGCAACACAGTTGAAGAAAGTGATAAAGGGGTTAGTCTTGATGATTTATCTACAATTGCCGATGAAACCAACTTAAAGGTTGATTTCAAAACTGGACACATTGGTTATACCAACACCATCGTTTGGTTTAAGATTGTAGGTGGTATGCCTACTGCTCCTCAAGTATTGGCAAATAGCCTTACCAACGGTTCTACTGCTACTGGTACTGTAAATGGAACTATCCCAGCTGGAACCAAAATGGGATTCTTATTAGTAGGTGCTTACGCTCCTAACAACCCATTGGCAGCCAATCCTGGTGCACAGTTAAGATTCCAGGGTACTGACTTAGAGTACTCTACTGATGGTGGTGCTACCTGGAAGATGGTTTCTAAGAACAATATGGTATATACCATTGCTTCTTGGAATAAGAGTGGCAAGCAAGGTGTAGTAGCTGGTATCTCTCCAAAAGCAGATGATCCTGATGAAAAAGTACTAACTGTAGTATTTGAAGATATCGCTAGTGGTGGTGACCGTGACTTTGAAGATGTACACTGCACTGTGTATATGCAAGGAGTTACTAAACTGAAAACAAAGATTATCAAAGAAACCAAAGAGGTTGATGTGTATACTGAGATCCCTTGTGGTAATTGTGAAACTACCATCGAAGGCGAAGGCAACGGAGGTGGAGATCTTGAATGTCCTGACAATGCTTACCGTAATGTGTTGAGTAACGCAGTTTCTGATGACGCTCACAATGGTAACCATGACCATAGCATTTGGATGCCTAACTTATTTGTTCAGGGACAAAACGCCATCTTTACTTTTGATAAAGATGCCTATATGGACATCACCAAAGATGATTCTAAAGCACATATTTATGGATATGCTACTGTAACCAAAGGTGGTGGTGCAAGTATGGGCGCTCGTTACTTGGTGAACGTGAAGTTTAACCGTGCTACTGGCCAAATGATGCCTAAGAAAGAATTGAAGCCTGGTTATCAGACTGATGAAGTAACCAAAGATTGGAAATTCTTTGAAATGGATGAAGCCAATGCTACAATGACCAATGTAAGCACTGGTCAGGTAATTAAGCTTACTCACAAGCCTGCTGATAAGAAAATGGGCTTACAAGTTGGATTAACTGCCAACGGTAAGAACGTAAAATATGGTGCTTCTGCTTGGTTCTACTGGGAAGAAGTAGGTACTGGAAGAAAAGGACACGGTGACTTTAACCTTGACCTAGAAAATCTTTGTCCAGGTCAACCTTTACCAGATTTATGTGAGCCTCCAATTGAAGTTATCTATGTATTAGATATCTCTGGAAGTATGAAGTGGGAGTATCCTAAAACTGACGCTGATGGAAAAACAATTTCAAGATTCCGTGCTGCTCAGGATGCTTTGATCTTTGCTAACAAAACGCTTTCTAAGCAAGGGGTATCTAGTCGCGCTGCACTTGTTACTTTTGGCCGCGGTAAAAACTCTCAGGTTGTTTCTGGATTTACCGAAGATTATCAAAAGCTTAATGAGATTGTAGAAAACCTTGGCGCACCAAATGGTTATACACCAATGCCAAGAGGTATGCGTGATGCCAAAGAGTTGCTTAAAACTCGTAACCCAGAAAAACTTCCGGTAATTGTATTGCTTACTGATGGTGTACCTAACATTGACTTGGCAGGTAATACTTACAATGCGAAGCAAGCCGAGCTTATCGATATCTACAACGAGGCTACGCAAACTTTCCGTAGCAAAGAAGAAGTTGCTCAAATGGGCGGAGCTAATACTAGCAACCCAGGTACTTTCCACGGTCAACCACTTTCTGAAGTGATGGGCTTGATGGAAGATATGAAAGCAGAAGTAAGCGACTTGTTGATTTACGGCTTAGGCGTACAAAAAGACCTTACTACTAATAAAGGTGAGTTTAACGATGATATATTAGAGTACGGAGCTTATAAAACAGGTGCTTTGTACCACACAGTAGACAATGCTGATGAAATGGTGAAAGCAATGGCTGATATCTTGGTAGATGCCACTTGTAATCCTCATAACCCACCAAAAGATCCTTCTTGTGAAATTTTGGTAAATGGTACTCCATTAACTGATAGTACTCAGTGGAATTCAGTATGGAATGGTCAGGATGACAAAGTAACAATCACATTGAAAAATATCACTGAGCCTGTTACTTATAACTGGAAGCTTACCTTCCCAACTGATCCATCGGTACCTGCAGTAGAAGCTTCTGGTACGTTTGATAAAGATGGTACTTACGAAGTTACGATTCCTATTCCGGCCAAAGGTCAATGGGGTAATGTATCAAGCGATGGTACTGGAATTTTCAAAGCCAATGTAAGCTTTAAGATTACTACTCCTTGCGGAGATCAAAACTGGGAGCACATTTATTATGCACCAGACGAAGCTGATCTGCAAGTAGTAAAAACTGTGGATAAAGACAGTGTAATGGTTGGAGATACCATCAATTATACGATCGTAGTAACCAACAATGGTCCTAGAATTGCTGGCGATGCCGCTGATACTAGCAAGGCTGTTAAATTAACTGATGTACTTCCAAGCGGATTGAATGTAGTATCAGTTACTGGCGGAACCTTCACTCCTAGCGGGGTAATGCATCTTGGTGAGATGAATATCTACACTAGTCAAACCATAACAGTACAAGCTGTAACAACAACGACTGGTACCATCACCAATACTGCCACAGTAAGTGTAGCTTCTCCGGTAGATCCAAATACAGGCAATAACACTTCTTCGGTAAGCACTGTAGTAGCAGCGAAGCCTAAGGCTGACCTACAAATTACAGGTACTGGCCCAGCCACTGCTTTCCAAGGTACAGAAGTAACTTATACCTTTACAGTGACCAACAATGGTCCTGATGATGCTGAGCAAATTAGCATTACAAACGGCTTACCAACAGGTATGACATTGGTTTCCTCTACTGAGGGAGCTATTACTAGCTTAGCTACTGGTGCTTCGGCAACATTTGAAGTAAAAGTAAAACTAGAAACAACTGGTGATTTACAAATTACTTCTTCGGTAAGCAATAACATTGAGGATCCAAATCCTGCCAATAATGTGGCTTCGGTAACTACCACCGTAAATGTTGACTTCTCTAGTGAGAGTTGCTTCCCAGTATTCCCTGATCGCTACTTGCCTGGATTTAACAAATCAGGTCAAGCGGTATTTGGAAATTCATTTGCGGCTATTGGTCAACCTGAGCGTACCAATGCACCAGGTACTTATGTAAGTTTAGGATTTGGTGGTGAGATCACTTTAATCTTTGGTACTCCAATCGCCAACGGTGACGGTAACGATTTACGTATCGCTGAGGCTAGTCCTGATGGTTCTAATTGTAGCAACAACCCAGAAAAAGCAGAAATATTTGCTTCGGTAGATGGTTTCAACTGGGTAGCATTAGGTACTGCTTGTGGTCCTAACAGTGAATTTGATTTAGGAGCCTTACACCAGGCTGCATTTATCAGAATCATTGATGCTTCTGATGCAAATGACTTTACTGATGGTACAGCTGATGGATTTGACGTAGATGGTATTGCTTGTTTGAACGGTACCAACCCAACGAACCCTCCTGTAACTCTTACCCCTTGTGTGGGTGGTCAGTTAGTATCATTTACTCCTGGTACTAAACAAGATGGTTCAGCATTAGACGCTGGTAACGATCCTAATCAGGCATTGGGTGATGCAGGTGATCAAAATGATCCTACCAAATCAGTATCACTTGGTTTTGGTGGTGAAATCGTGATCAAGTACGATTATGCATTGTTCAACAGTTCTGGCGACGATATCTCACTAATTGAGTATAGTCCTGAGTTTGACTGTGCTGCTAACAAAGAGCAAGTACGTGTATTTGCCTCTAAGTTTGGTAATGATTGGGTATTGTTGGGTGAAGGTTGCATGGATGCTGACTATGACTTGGGTACCTTAAAGTGGGCTCAGTTCTTCAGAATCGTAGACATCAGTAATCCAAGTGACTTTACCGATCCTAACGCCAATGGTTTTGACCTGGATGCGATTAAGTGTAACGGTGGTGGTGGTGCTATCTTCTTTGATGCAAACAACACTGACGATATTCTTGAAGAAGACATCAAGATAGGGCCAAACCCAGCAGATGATCACATAGATGTAAACTTGACTAACTTGTTTAATGATTCTAAGCATATTGTAATCAATAGCGTAACTGTTGAATTAACCGATATCAATGGTAAAAAATTAGGTACGCAAACATTGAATCTTAACAATAGTTTTAACAGAACCATACGTTTCAATATCACGCAAGGAGGTAGCAGACGTATCATGCTTGTAAAAACTAATGTTAAATACAAAGATGCCAATGGACATGACAAGACAAGCATTATAACTACTAAGGTGCTGTCTAACTAATTTTCAGATTTAACTCTGGTAAATATAAATCAATCCAGTGTCTGCAAAGGCACTGGATTTTTTTATGCTCATATCTGAAAAGCTCTCCGAAATATTTTATTTATCAGCAAAATAATCATATTTGCAAGCTGTAATTGAATTGATGTTCGGATAGGGATGTTCCCAAGAAATAGAAAGATATGAGAAGCGTTGTTTTTACTACCTGGATGCTATGCTTACTAACCTTTGCTAGCGTATTTGCCCAAGACCCATTTGATAATTCAAAAGCTCAGAAAAGTGCTCAGCTTTTTGCCCAAGGAATTATCTCTACTCAAGCCAACGAATACAACATCGCTTTTACCCCTGATGGACAACAAGCTTATTTTACCCGAAAAAAAGGCAAATGGGGCAATAATAATAAAGAGATAAGCACTATCTATACTAGTACTTTTAAAGACGGAAAATGGTCTACGCCTATAATTGCCCACTTTTCTGGCAAATATGATGATGGGGATGTTTTTGTAGCCCCTGATGGACAAAGACTCTTTTTCACCTCCAAACGCCCAGTAAATAGTCAAACTAAAGCTGATAGTGACATTTGGATGCTTTATAAAACCAGTAATGGCTGGAGTCAGCCAGTGCATCTGGGTAACACGATTAACTCGCCTAAAGATGAATACAGCCCAGTAACTTCCAAAAATGATAATTTATATTTTGCTTCAGCACGTGCTGGTGGATTAGGACAAGGTGATGTGTATGTGGCAAAATTTAAAGCTGGAAAATACGCCAAACCTAAGAATCTACAAGCTCCTATAAATTCGGCCAAAGGCGAGTGGAATGTAACGATTGCTCCTGATGAGTCTTACTTAATCTTTGAGGCTTCTGAAAGGAAAGAGAATTTAAGTCCAGCAGGTGATTTATATATTAGCTACAAAAAAGGCTCACTTTGGACCTCCCCTATTCATTTAGCGATGATCAACTCTAAGGGGAGTGATCTCTACCCTACACTTTCACCCGATGGTAAGTATCTCATATATGCAAGTACCAAAGGTGGAAACGCTGGTATTTATCAAATTAAGATAAGTACCTTACTTGACAAGTACAACCACGATCCCTTTATTACAAATGATGCTGTTGTCTTGGGGCTTTTGCTCCTAATTTTGGCGTTTGTTTTCCAAACTTCTCATAGCGATCGTTTCAAAGGATTTTATAAATATGTTCCAGCCTTATTACTTTGTTATTTTATCCCTTCGGTTTTCAATTCCTTGGGAGTGATCTCAGGAGAGGATTCTCGCCTATACTTTGTGTCCTCTCGTTATCTATTGCCTGCCAGTTTGGTATTATTGACCATCAGCATTGATTTTCAGGGTATTAAAAGACTGGGAAGCAAAGCAGTGATTATGTTTTTTGCAGGCACTATAGGTATCATCATTGGGGGGCCACTGGCTTTATTAATCATTGGTAGCATTGCGCCCGAAATTGTAGGAGGTACTGGCCCAGACGCTGTGTGGCGAGGCCTTACTACTGTAGCTGGAAGCTGGATTGGAGGGGGTGCTAACCAAACCGCCATGAAGGAAGTATTCCAAGTAGGTGATAAGTTATTTTCGGCAATGATTACGGTAGATGTGATTACTGCCAATATTTGGATGGCCTTTTTGCTCTACGGGGCAGGCATTTCGGCCAAAGTAGATGGTTGGTTCAAAGCTGACAGCTCGGCCATTAAAGAAGTACAGGAACGGGTAGTGAACTATCAAGCCAGTATTGCCAAAATCCCTACTTTTAACGATTTGGCTACCATTATGGCCATTGGTTTTGGCTGTGTAGCGGTAGCGCATTTTGGAGCAGATTTGATTGCTCCATGGGTAAAAACCAATGCACCTCAACTGGCTAAGTTTAGCCTTACCTCGGGTTTCTTTTGGCTCATTGTAATTGCTACTACTCTAGGACTCTTGCTCTCATTTACCAAACTCCGCAAATACGAAGGAGCAGGCGCCTCACGCATGGGCAGTTTCTTATTATATGTATTGATTGCCTCCATTGGGATGAAAATGGATATAACCGCCATTTTTGAGAATCCTGGACTTTTCCTGATTGGCATTGTATGGATGCTGGTACACGTGATCATTATGATTACAATTGGTAAAATTATCAAGGCTCCATTTTTCTTTGTAGCTGTAGGTAGTCAAGCCAATGTAGGAGGCGCTGCCTCAGCTCCTGTAGTAGCTTCGGCCTTCCACCCCTCTTTGGCTCCAGTAGGCGTTTTATTGGCCGTATTAGGATATGCTGTGGGTACTTATGGTGCCTGGTTGTGTGGAATTATTATGCAAAGTGTAGCAGAATAAAAGTAGTCAGAACGTAAACTTGATTTATCGCAAATACAGAAGAAAAGTTATAAAAATAGAGTTTAGAAAAACTTTCTTTGTGCATTCTTTTTAAACCAATGCTGAGGCAAGAATCAATGTTAGGAGTGGCTTTCAACTTTCTGGAAAAGAAATAGAAATCCCAGTCGCCAAAAGAGCTATTAAAACCACTCGAACATTGGTCAGTGATCTGAATTCTATTTTTTATCAGATTTGATAGTTTTCCATCAGGATTTAAACTTCAGCACATATAGCTCCTTATATAAGATGATATTGTTCGCCAACCTAATAGCTTTGAAGGATGATTTGATCTCAACTTCTTAAAAGAGAGGTATTCAGAATGGATAACAGAGCAAAAAAACTCAATAAACTGGAATCCTCTTTCACAATTAGCCTCTGATAACCTCTAAAATTATTGATTGCTAATTTAACACGCATTCTTTTGACAAAATATGTATGGCTTTACCTAAAAAGGGTTCACGCAGTATTGTAGTAGAAGAAGTAAAGTACCGATGAATGGGAGATGCGGCAAATTTTGAAGGTGACAACTTTGGCTTGTTGTTCGTTGAACTATATGATAGCCCCAGGCAAAAAATAAAAGCTACCTTTAGCTGGACCAGGCTAAACAATGCTTATAAAAAAGTAGGTCACAGTTTATCTAAGGCATATGATAACCCTCCGCCATATATTGTAAAGCAAACGATATTATATGCACTAAAAAATGGATGGATACCTGATACTGGTGGTGGAGTATTGGATTTGGGCAATCTTGACAATCAATTGAACTATGAAGAAATGACAACTCAATAAAACTAAATATTCATCCCAAATACAATATTTTCGCCCTACTGGCATTTATATATTTACTAATGAGTTTCTTCACATTGTTTAACTCATTACTACAAATATCTAATATACAATTCTAAATTCTCCGCTAAAAACTGCACAAAATTTGAGTACAACTGATCAAACATCTCCTTTTTCTCCATAGTTTTAAGTATATTATAATAGATAATAATACAAAAGACCTGGGGAATTGATATACCACCCTGCTTATTTATTTTAATTAACCCTTTAATATTGAGATTATGAATCAACCAAGCAAATTATCCTTTTTGGAAATCAAAAAGCATATTATAGAAGTATGTAACACTACGGCTATACCCAAAGCACCCCACGAAGCACCACTGCCTCTGGATTGGCCCAAGCAACGCAAGGTCACTTTTTTATCGGTATTCAGAGCAGTTTCAGCTCATTTTCATCAAGCCCAGGCACAACACAAAAAAAAGGAGCGTCCTCAACCACGTTTTGCCGAACCCTTGATGTTGTTGCCTACGCTTTACCAAAAAGTATTGATCACGCCGCAAGCATTGGCGCAAGACTTTGAAGGAATGACTAGCTTCGAGGATTTTTTGGACAAACTCCACAAATCCATTTGCTCAGGTTACGAACATGCTGCCGAGTTGAATGCTTTTGTGAATGAATGATTTAATAAAAACAAATAGAAATGCTGGTGTTATGATCTCATGACACCAGCATTTTTTATGGTGTCAAAATATAGTTGTCACAAAACCTCACCTCTCATAATTTCGTATAAATCTGTTGATCAATGCTACTATAACAAGTAGCCTTTTAACCAT
Organism: marine bacterium AO1-C; assembly: GCA_001890965.1. GTDB lineage: Bacteria > Bacteroidota > Bacteroidia > Cytophagales > Microscillaceae > Microscilla. The sequence goes on from MLAY01000001.1 coordinate 1,101,440, forward strand.
TAAAACAAATACACATGAAAAATTTTAAAGCAACTAAGCTTACAAAACAAGCAATGAAGAAAGTAATGGGCGGTAACGATTCGTCTCCTAACCCTAATGGTCCTCCTCAGAGAGGTGGTAAAGGAAACGATTTTGTTCGTCCTAATGTAGAAAAGCCTGTATTTAGACAAGAATTTGGACAGCAAATGGGAAACAATCGTTAGACTATCCCCAAATAAACTTATAGGTGCTCTTCACAAGCGAGCACCTCTTATCCCAACCTACCACTTATTTGTCCTGAAGCTTTAGCTTCTATATCTCCATCCTCTACCAATAAAACCCTTCTAATATTCAGTTTGCCCAAAGTCACACATATATTACTACTATAAGTTTGCACAAATGATCATATTTACCAATAAATTCCTTGATATTGAGCTTAACAAAGAAAAGTCCTTATTTATCTGGAGCTGGAAAGCAGACACCAATTACATGACACCAGAAGAGCTTTTCGAATACTGCCAAATCATTGCTGACAATATCATGCTTTATGAATGCCAATATTTAATCAGTGATGGTACCAATATGCAATTCATTATTACCCCTGAGTACCAAGAAAAGATATTTAAAATCATTGCTCCTGTAGTAAGCTTCGTAAAAAAATTTGCCCACATATTGCCCTCAGAATTTGTAGCCAATATAGCTGCCCGGCAAATATGGGAAGAGGATCACAAGGGGACTTATGTCGAAAAATATTTCTCTTCGCTGGAAGAAGCTAAAGAATGGTTATTTCAATAGGAAGACACCTGACTCTTTCAAACCAATAGGTAAAGAATACATGATCTGAATTAATGAAATAGCTTTTATTATTAAACTAGCAGGCACTTTCTATGCAAAAGTACCTGCTAGCATCAAGTAAACAATTACTTGAAAACCGTGGGAGCCTCCCCCAAACGAGCAGGTCTGAATATCTCGGCTTTTTCTTCCATTTTCATAAAAGGCACCTCTTTTTCATTTTTTACCTTATACAATTCTACCGTTTCTAGCAATATGCCCTTTTCGTATTGATAATGTTGGGTAATGCGCATGGTATTATAAGGAGCAAAAGAACTGATATTCTCAAACTTAAGCACGAAGCTTTGCTCTCTAAATTCCTTGTCAGACTTTCCGCTTCCTTTTCCCAATGACGACTGAATAGCCGAAGTAATGCCCTGAGAACTTTGCTGAAAGTCAATGCCAAAAAACATGGTTTGGTCTCTCTCTCCTGCTTTGCCGTCATAATCGGGGTGTATACGGTGTAGGTCTTTGATCGACTTCCAGGTATTGCCATAGCGACGCTGAATCACGCTAAATGTATAATCGTAACTAGCATCACGTTGGTATTTACCATCTATATATCGGTAAGCCTCACTATTGCCCAACCACGCAATGGTGTAGTTGTCTTGGGTAGTAGGTAATGCTCGACTTACTGGAACAGTTACTTTGCTGGAAGTACTACAGGCGCTTGCCAACACAAGCAATATCAGGCTTAAATAAATGGTTATTTTCTTCATGAGATTTCTATTACATGTACGCCTTATTCACTCAAAATGAACAACTTATAACACGTACATTGATTTTACAATGAATGAACACTGCAAAAGTAGGCGGGCAAAATCTCATAAAAATTGATGTATGTTACAATCGAGGCGAGTACTAGTTTCTTTAGCTAGTGATCCTTGGCCAGCTCCTTCCGAATACGGCTCAAGCTTTCCCGTTCTATGCCCAGATAAGAGGCCAAATGATATAGTGGAATCCGCTGGATAAACAAAGGAAAGTCTTGGAGCATTTGTAGGTAACGTTCCTTGGCTGACAAAAATAAAAAAGATTCAAACCTACGCGTGGCGATGGTATATACACTTTCGGCAATCAGGCGGCCAAAGCGTTCCCAGTTTTTGGAAGCATCATAAGCCTTTTGGAGAGCATCGGCATTGAAGGTAATAATTTCGCATGGCTCCAGGGCCTGGATATAATAACGACTGGGGGTATGATGCAAAAAATCCAGGTAAGAAACAGCATAGTCGTTTTCAAGAAAGAAATGGTTGTTTACTTCTTTGCCATCTTGCAAATAATAAAACCGCAAAGCCCCCTTAGCCACAAAGGCAATCTCATTTACCTGTTGCCCTGCCTGCAAAAAATGTTCTCCCTTGGTCAGAGCTTTACGATGCAAGTAAGGGATAAACAAACTACACTCCTCTTCCGAGAAATCGGTAACTTTACGTATTTGGGTTTTAAAATTTGAGAAATCCATGGGGTGATATTTGAAGCTGGCGCAAAGATATTAAGCAGTTGTGCATTTGCAATGGGGTTTGGCCTTCTTTGGCGATGAGTATGCACATATCGTTCTCCTGGGTGCTGCGCATTTAAGATTTGGCAATATCAGATAAATCCTTTGAAGGGTATTTAAAGGGGGTGTAAAGGGGTTTTGAAGGGTATCGTCAATGGGAATTTGAGAAGGTAATACTGAATTTGTGGGCTTTATGTAAATTTAGTCGAAATATTTATGCAAAACCAAGCATCAAGTAGTCAAAACCAGCATATTACTTCAAAAAATCATTCATCAGCTTCACAACAACCCCAAAACCTAATTCAGGCTAAACAAAGGCCTGTGCAAGCAAAACAAAAACCCATTCAGGCTAAGCAAAGGCCTGTACAAGCAAAACAACGACCCATTCAGGCCAAACAAAAGCCAATACAAAGGAACAGTCAGTCAGTTGGTTCGTCTATAAGTATGCCCGGCCAGGAAGCACAGGTAAAAACCAATGTTGGCAATATTACGGGAGTGGATGTATCGGATGCCAAGGTGCATTACAATTCTAACAAACCTGCCCAAATAAAAGCCGAAGCCTACGCTCAAGGCAATGAAGTACACTTGGCTCCGGGCAAAGAACAACACTTGGGGCACGAACTGGCCCATGTGGTACAACAAAAACAAGGTCGGGTACAGCCCACCATACAGGGCAACAACGGGGTAGGCATCAACAATGATCCTCAACTCGAGCACGAGGCCGATGCAATCGGAGCCAAAGCTCACCAAACCAGCCAAACTAAGCAACAACCTCTTCAACGCAAGCAAGCTTCTGGAAACGCGGTTATTCAGCAAAAAGGCCGTAAAAATCAAAACCAAGAAGAAGATGAAGCTCCCATAGACGAGAGATTTACCGTCGAGAAATACTTGTTTACCAGTATGGCGGATGGCAAAATGGGTAGTATTTATTTCGAAGGTAATATCAGGATTAGATTTACCCATGGAGGTGGCCCCGAGATAGAGGATAATAATGAACTTTACAATCTAGAGCGGCTTCATGTACCAAGAGAAAAATACAATGATTTGCCCGCAAACATTACACGCAAACAAAAATACAAATGGGCAAAGAAACACGCAAAAGACAAGAAAGGGATCAGGAGAAAGGCAACTATTAAACCCATGACTGAAGCAGATGCTCAGGGAACCAGCAAATATCAATTGGTTGAATTTTATAAAGCCAAAGCAGATTTACAAGCAGGGAAGAAAATTTATAAAAAAGGCAGTGTAGTAACTACCCACCCCTCTCGAGGAATAGCCGTTCAGCAAACATTTACCCAAAAAGAGATCAATGCAATGGTAAAGGCGGCACAGCAATCTGAAGATAAAAAAGAAGAAATCTGGCAGGAAAAACCAAGTAAAGAAGAACAGAAAAGAGAACTACTGGAAGAAGTAGAATTTGACATGACCGAAGACTTCCTTAAGAGAAACATCAAAAGAGCCCGCTTTAATTGGCAAAAACGAGAAAAAAAACAAGAGTTGAGGGAATTAAGATACGATCAGCAAATTAAAAAGAAAACCAATAGAGCAAAAAATAAGTTGGATACTGCTTACAAGATGAACGGGGCCTTTTATAATTCTCTGGAAAGTGATCAAGCCGCGACAAACTTTACTCAAAAAGTAAGAAGGCCTGAAGAAGTGATACTCAACCGAATATCCAATCACCTGGAATATGCCCACTACCTCATCTACGAAAATGGCATAGCTCCACAAGAAGTCGGTTTTTTTAATATGTTTTATACCAAAGCAGAAACAGTGCACAATTCATGCATTGAGGCCTTCAAAAGTGCTGATTATCAAAGGGTATTCGCGCTTGGAGTAAGTTGCCTGAGCTTGATTGAGTTATTAGAAAGCGCAGTAAATTATTTTGTGTCATATAAGAATGTAAAAGCCCGTAAAGGGAAAGATTTAGATGAATACGAGAGTGTTTATAAGGTCACGTTGAACCATCTCGAGCAAGCGGCTAAAGCCCTTGACAACGAGATGTAAAATCAACCTCAAAAATTGATAAAACTGTTACCGTTGACATCGTACAAGAAAGGCTATCCAAACAAATTATCTTGGATGGTCTTATAAGGCAAAAAGAAAAACCCCTAGCTGGCGCACGTCGTCCTCGCGTGTGCTATACTGATGTTGTCGTTGTCTTATGACTGGCCTGTCTTTACTTGCGTGGCAAACCGGCGTCCCGCAAGCTCGCCCAACACTTCTCAAGTGTTGTCGCCCCTTTTCTAAAATTGGCGCACATCGTCCTTATCTGTGTACCCTACATGTCACCCTGAGCTTAGCCGAAGGGCCTGAGTAATCAATAAACCATTATCCCCTTGCAGTTCAGAGTCTTCCGAAGGGTGGTTCTAAACTGTTGAATAATGACTAGTATCCTCACTGGTTTTGCATAGCAACCTAAAGCTGAACCTATTGAAATAGAATATAAACAAACCCCTTCTAGCCTCTCCAGAGAAGAGGAACTTCTTTATCGTGGTTTAGCTGGCGCACGTCGTCCTCGCGTGTGCTATACTGATACTGTGATTATGACTGACCTGTCTTTACTCGCGTGGCAAACCACTCTAGCCCGTTTCATCTCAGAAAGGGAACTTGCTTGACTCATTAAACCTCTCCAAAGGAGAGGAACTTCTTTATCACGGTTTAGCTGGCGCACGTCGTCCTCGCATGTGCTATACTGATGTTGTGCTTATGGCTGACTTGCCTTTACTTGCATAGTGCACCACCCTCTCAGGCGGGAACCTGCTTGAGCACTTTGTTGTTCAAGGGCTTCTGGAGGATGAATCTGGGCTACAAGGAGTTAAACATCAGTCCATTGCATCTCTAAGCCTTCTTATTTGATGAACTGACGTGCCACAACATTCTACGTGAAAGTCACGTATCTAGCCAGATCATTGTCTTAAGAGTATGAAGTCGAAACGACTTCTATGTTTAAAATTCACCCTTTACTTATTTTGCGTGTCTTCGGCTGTCAGTATTTTGTTAAATTTATCAGCAATAGCATGACTATTCTTTCAAAACTTAATGTATCCTAACAGCAAATTCACCGCAAAAATCAGGAAAACGAACATTTAAACATATTCTGACACAAGCATTATAACCATGGAAAAAATAGGAAGAAATGACCCCTGCCCTTGTGGTAGCGGAAAGAAGTACAAGAAATGTTGCATGTTAAACGAAAACATCAACTTTGGAACATCCCTGGCCTATCTCAAAGAAGTAGGTGAACGAAAAAATCCAGGCAAACTTGCTGAGTTTTTGTATTTGTTACGAGCTACTCATACCGAAACTGTGCAAACTGCCCTGCATATGGCGAACGATCATGAAGATTTTGGCCTATTTGTAGAAGAATATAAAGCATTGTGCAAAAAGCTGTTGGGACAAACCGCGCTCCAAACCCTGGCCGATTCTTTGACGAGGTTGAACCAAAGCCAGTTGGATTTATCTTCACAAGGATTGACCAGCTTGCCCACCGAGATTTGGTTACTACAAAACCTACGGGGTTTGTACCTTCAGCAAAACAACCTGGCTTATTTGCCTGCCGAAATTAATCGTTTACAAAATCTTCAGGAACTAAACCTTAGCCACAATGGCTTGCTGGATTTGCCCCACCAACTCGACAAACTAGTGAACCTGAAGGTATTGCACCTGGCTCGCAACAAGTTTACTGCTATTCCCAACTCTTTAGGCCAATTGACTCAACTACAAGAACTCAACCTCCAGCAAAACGACCTAACTGATTTTCCGTTGGTGGTGAGCAAGTTGAGTCAGCTAACAAAACTGGACCTAAGCAACAATTCCCTGGCAGGCTTACCTGCCGAAATAGGTCGTTTGTCGGAATTGCAGGAGTTGAACATGGAACATAATCGCCTGGAAATATTGCCTGATAATATTTGGCAACTCCACCATCTCCAAAGCCTTAACCTTACGGCGAATCGCCTTACCCATATTTCGCCTCAAATTACTCAACTTACACAACTGAGTGATTTGTACCTGGCGCGTAACCCGCTGGAAAAACTGCCCACCGAAATCTGGACAATGACTCAATTGGAAGGGTTAGACCTGGGAGGATACGCCCTACAAGAAGTGCCCAGAGAATTGTTGCAATTGCAAAAGCTACGATGGATTGAACTGGAAGGGTGCCAACTTGAACATATTTTTGATGATATCCAACAACTCACACCCCTGATGGCATTGGGGGTAGAAAAAAACCACCTGACTACCTTACCCAATTCCCTGGCGCAATTGAGTAAACTTAAAATGCTCAAGCTCTCGACCAATCGTTTCGATACTATTCCGTTGGTGGTTTGGCAACTTCCGCAGTTGTTTATTTTGTATATAGGCTACAACCAATTGACAAGCATCGCCCCAGCTATAGAAAACTTACCCCACTTAAGAGAGTTGTTTTTGCATGGCAATCAGTTGACCTCACTCCCTGCCGAACTTGCCCAACTTCGTCACTTGAACAAACTCACTCTTTATCACAATCAGTTTTCAGTCTTGCCTCATAGCTTGTTCCAGCTTCAGGAATTAACGCATTTGTACTTGGCCAACAATCAGTTGAGCAGTTTGCCTGCCGACATTGACGCCTGGAGCAATTTGCAAGAGCTCCACTTAAACGACAACCAATTGACTGAGTTGCCACCCGAAATTGGACAACTCAAGCAACTGCATACATTGTATCTAATGGGTAACCCGTTGACTCATTTGCCCAAAGAAATGGAAGAGTTAGTCCACCTCAAAAACTTGTACATCGACCTGCACCATCTCTCCAAAAGCGAGCAAATAGGCTTACAAGAGCGACTTCCTCATTGTAAAATCAACCATTATAATGACCCCATGGCTCACTTGGATGCGTTATTACGAAACCTAAGAAGTTAGAGAGGAAAGTGAAAGGTGCAAAAAGAGATTCTTCTTACGTCAAACCTTTGCTGTTCAGGGTCTTCCGAAGGGTGACTCTGAACAGGTTTTGCGTAGCAACCTAAAGTTGAATCTATACCTATAAAAATAGAATATAAACAAACCTCTCCTAGCCTCTCCAAAGGAGAGGAACTTCTTTATCGTAGTTTAGCTGGCGCACATTGTCTTCGCGTGTGCTATACTAATGCTACGCTTATGACTGGCTTGTCTTTACTCGCGTAGCAAACCAGCGTCCCGCAAGCTCGCCCAACACTTCTCAAGTGTTGTCGCTCCTTTTCTAAGGAGATAATTTCTCCAAATCGATAAAAATTGTTGTCAAGAGCTAGCGCACGTCGTACTCGCGTGTGCTATACTGATGCTGCGCTTATGACTGGCCTGTCTTTACTTGCGTAACACACCACCCTAGCCCGCCTCATCTCAGACAGGAACTTGCTTGACTCGATGGAAGCTGACGCATACCAACTTCAGCTGACGCACGTCGTCCCCGCGTGTGCCCCACAGGTCATCCTGAGCTTAGCCGAAGGGTCTGAGTAATCAATAAACCATATCCAAAATTAGATGATCAGTACTTTCCACAATCTACTCATAGTAAAAAAACCTATACACATAGTAAATATTACCATCAAAAGAAGTTTTGGTGATTTTCGATGAAAACGAAACTGACTGACAATGAATAAAGTACAAATAGGTAATTAGATAAATAATTAACCAACAAAAGTAGTGATCAATCAGCTGGTAGTAAACACAATACCTACCCAACACCCCCTTTCTTGTTGCCTCAACAAAGCAAACCCAAGAAGGTGATCAATACTTAACCATTTATAACATTATGATCAAATATTATATGACTCCCCTGACCTTAGAGGGACAGGAGCAATTTTACCGTGCGGTGGTAGTATCGGATGGTACTTTTACCGAAGACGAAATGGTGCAAGAGATTGCTGAACTCAATACTGGACTCCCTACCCGATCCATTAGTGCATTTATCAAACTCATTTTTGAGATTCGAGACAAAAAACTCAGCAGTGGCCAAAACGTGCAATTGGGCGATACTTTTTACAAATCCAGCATTTTGGGCAAGTTTGAAACCGAAGACCAAACTCCTTCGCTAGCTCGGGTAACGGTAAATCTGGTAGATTCGCGCAAACCTTTACGAGACGTACGATTCAATCGGGTAAAACGCACCGATACCAGTACGCCTATTCCAGAACTGTTTTTCAATGTAAAAACCGAGGAGGCCAACAGCGAAATTACCATTGGTAACATGGGTCGCCTCAATGGCACCCGACTGGACTTTGACACCAGCGATGCTGCTCAGGGAATCTTCTTTGTAGAGGTAGGTACTGGTGCTGAACTCAAAGTAGAAATTGTAGGCGAAAACCGCCCTTCACAATTGATGTTTATGGTGCCTACGCTTACGGCTGGTAACCAATACACCCTGGAAATACGCAGCCGAGCCAAAGCGGGCGCTGATCTAAAAACTGGGCGCTTGGCCGATAATTTAACAGCTATTGCCTAAGTTTTTTTAAGTAGCGTATTGAGATAGCAATTGTTATCAAAAGCAGTCAATATATTTGCTGCTTTTTTTGCTTAAGCCAGAGGTACTATACTGTCGGAAGGGTTGCCACTATACTGGCATGCCTTGAGACACTATACTGCCATGAGGGTAGGCAGTATAGTGGTAGATGATGTGGGTTTGTGTTACCCTGTCATTTGACTCTATAATGCTTTAAGGTGCTGTTATTTTCTCTGAAAACTAATTAATTCCCAAAGAGCCAGACTCACCTCTCCATCAATACAGCAATCAGGCATTTTTGCTGCGACCCTCTTGGCATGCTCTATTACTTGGCTGTATTCGGCGAGGGTTTGCATACTTGTCCAGTTGATGATGGGGTTCATTTTTAGTTTTTCCTGTATAATGCGATCTACCGGAAAATGGGGTGGAGTTATTACTTTGCCTCGACACCATAAATACTTAAGCTGTGGATTCAATAGTTTTTGAGCAATGCCAATGTTCAGTTTCTCATTATTGAGAATGCTTGCGAAATTTTGGATAGCATAAGCCGCCACTGATTCAATATTTTTCAAATGCTGTTCTTCACTTACTTTTTGTTGATAAGCTGGAAGTATGTCTTTTTCTACATAGGTCCTTAAATCCTCTCGAAATTGAGCTCGCTTGGCTTCGCTTACTTCACCTTGGTATACTTTTGCCCGCTGAAAGCCTCCGGCAAAACTTAGTATCCAACATTCTTCGTGCATAAAATCGTCTTGGTATTTTTGAATCATCGGGGTATTTGGTCTTTTGGGGTTGTTAATATTTTTAATGAGAAGTTCATTTAATCAATAGGCTTTGCCCCCTTCCAATAACAACTGAACAAACACCCACAACTGTTCTTCAAAATCTTCATTAAATCGCCCTGATATAAAACGCTTTTTAAGTTGATTACACATTCCTCGTTTATCTTCTGGTAATAGATGCGTAGGCAAAGCGGCAAAATATCCCGCATAATTACCCTGTTCCAAGCACTGAAGGGCTTTTTGTGGTTGTAGTTCAGAGAAACCTTCAGAGGCACCAGACAGGTGTTTTAGCTCTTGTTTTTCGCTTTGCTTGCGAAAAACCGCAAAATCATCAATGGCGTACCATTGCCCATTATCAGCCCGAATCTGGGGGTTTTGAGATGGATGGTTTTGCAAAGTTTGCCAATTGATGTACCCCTGCCCATCTATACTTACCATTTCTTCGGTATCAGTCAGGTTTTGGTCTATACTGCCCAGTTCGGTTCTTATTTGGTGAATCACCTTTGTGATATCTTTTTGTTGGAGGTTGCTAGGGGGAAGTCTTACGATAATTTCTTTTTGGGCTGGAAAAGCTTCCACCAACACTTTCTGTCCAAAAGTTTCAAAATAAATGCGTTGCTGCTTGAGGTTGTCTCGCTCAGCATACTTGGCCCGACTTACAGTAAAGCTTTGCATAATGCCTGCATGCAAAAACGCATGCCGAATTTTAATATATATGCCTTTACCTTCTTTTGGGAAAATATCTACCTGATTGGGGATTAGTTCATCGGGCAATAATTGAGGCGCTAGGTATTCACATTGCGCAAAGGGTAAGTCTTCGCTATCACCTCCCCAATAGTCGCTTACCTCTACACATATTTTGCACGATTCCATAAAAGAAATCAATTGCATTTGTTCGCTCTTTGGTTTGTCACCCCAGCTTAATTGCAAATCCTCTCCTTTAAAAAAGCCCTTGCCTTGGTATTTCATAAACGCCCTCTTACGGTCAAACAAGGTATACACCGCATCGATGGCCCATTGCTGATCAATGATAATCTCGTTGTGAAACAGTCCTGAACGATAAAAAAAGAATCCAGTATCGTGTAAATACTTTTGTAAAATAACTTGTGAACCTTTGCTGAGCGGTTGCTGCTTGCAAATATGAGAAAACGCTTTCTGTGTTAAGGTCTTTTGGCTCTGTCCCTGAAGTTGCTCTATAGCTTGTCGCACCTTCCACCAACTGGTGGGCAAGTCGGTACAGGCTTTATCTATTTGTTGCCGAATGGTTTTATGTAGGTAATGCTTTAGATCGGAAAAACCATTTTCGTCTTCGTTGTCCAAAGCCGAATCTACTGCTATCCTAGCCACAATATTGTATTGCTGCTTTAATTCTTGCCAGTTGTCAGGCAACTTTTCTCCGTGCTCTTCCTTTTTGGTTTGCACTACCAGCACTGGGCTACCTTTGCCCAATACTTTGGCATAGTTGAGCCAGTAAACCAACGAATGATTTTGATAGGCAACTACGCTGCCATCTTCCAAAGTTTCGGTTTGGGTAGGGCTGGCCTCAGTTTCAGCATCCCATACCAGTACAAATACCGCTTGGGTTTGCATAAACAAGCGGTGGGTGGCGTGGTAAATATCTTGCCCTCCAAAATCCCAAATATTGAGCTGCACTTGGTCTAACCCTTTTGCTTCTGCCAATGGTGCAAGCGGCTCGGTACGCAATTGTATGGCATGGGTAGAATCTTCGTCGGGGTCAAAATCATCCTCTAACCAACGCTTCACCAAACTGGTTTTGCCCGTTCGGCCATTGCCAATGAGAATAACTTTGGCCTGGTATACTTTGGTTTGGCCTTGGGCAAGGTCATTCAAATAAGCCTTGATACTTAATAATGAACTATCAGGATCATAGAAAGGATCTTTTTGATATATTTCGCTAGGAATATTTGTCAATGGATTATTGTTTACACATAGGTATTCTAGTTTGGGTAGTGCCTCTAAAAAAGGTAAGTCAATCATCGATAACTGATTATCTCCTACGTTTAGCCAAGTTAGGTTTCTCAATGATTTAATTGATGATATATCCCATAACTGGTTGGTATTCAGGTTTAAATGTTGTAACCTCTTTAAATCCTTCAGAGCATGAATATCCTGAATTTTATTATCTCTCAAATCCAGAGATTCGAGTTTCTTCAGCTGACTGATTGGGTTTATACTTTTAATTTGATTTTCCCACAAATTGATGTTCGTTAGATTGTCCAGTTTTTCAAGACCATCAATATTTTGAATTTTATTATTCCGAGCTCCTAAGTGCCGTAACTGTGTCAAGTTCCTTAAAGCATCAAGGTCTTTAATTTTATTACTCATAATGTATAATACCTCCAGTTGTCTTAAGTTACTCAAAGCACTAAGATCAGAGAGGTTATTATCAGAAAGGTCCAAAACCTGTAGTTGCCTTAAATGATTAAAGACACTTAAATCCTGAATATTATTAATTAACAAAGCCAGAGTTTTCAAATTTATTAAGTAACGTAGAGGTGTAATGTCTTCAATGTTATTTAAGTTTAGAATTAATATTTGGAGCCGTCGCAAACTATTTAAAGCACTAATGTCTTGTATCTCATTATAATAAATGACCAACTCCTGAAGTTTACTTAGTTTTTTGAGAGGAGCTAGGTTTTTAATGTAATTGTAACTTAAGTTCAAGTGAGTCAGATGCTCTAAATGACTTATTGCTGTTAAATCCTGTATTTGCCCTCTTTCATTATTCTTGTCATCTCCGTCTCCACTTAAGATTATTTTTTTTAGATGTTTAGGCAAATGATGGGGTACACAAATCAATTGATTTGGGTTTCCCTTGTTTGTACTTTTCTTGCGGACATTGTTTGTTTCATAATTGCTACCAAAAGAATCCCACATATTAGATAGTGTAAGTTCTTCTAAATGCCCACACTCCCTCAACATCTCCAATACAGGCTCAGTCCCATCCAAGCCACAGTTGCCCAAATCCAAAAATGGGTCTTGGGTACGTAGGTTTTCTTCTATTAACTTTTTTGCTAGGTCACTCATCGTTGTTGTTTTTTTGGTTTGTAATGTTTCATTAAATTCTCATTATTGAGAAAACACATTCAAGGTTTCAGGGCTTTCTTATAAAAAGATAAATAACAACTTGCCTATCATTAGAAAGGCATTTGCGAGGTTTTTCGGAGGAATTTTCGCGTAATCAAGTAATGGCTATCCGAAAAACCGTGACAAGCGAAACTATAGCTATGCCTCATTCAAAACCAACTTAGCCAATATTTCATCTCCAATGTCCATATCCAACTCATTATGTTTATTGAGTACTGAAACAAAACCCACTTTACATTGGTTGTTGATGGGGTTGTCTCGGCCTTTCCAATAACTCCCAAACTTTTCGTCAGTTCTTTTAGTACTTGGATAAAGCAGCAGACTGCGTTCGGCATTCCAATAGAGATTATAGACATACATTTGTTTCAAATCACCATCACTGGGTTTTGGATTGCTGACATTGAGCATCTTCCATTTGGTATCTATCACGTAGGTTTTGGGTTCGCCATCTACTTTTTGAGTAATCACCAAATCAGGTTTAATTTTTCGATTTTCCCAAAACTTTTGTTTGTTCTGAAAATTGACTTGGATGCATGGCCTTTTGGTACGGAGTAGCATACGATAAATGTATTCTTCCCAAAGCGTGTTCATGTCAAACAACAAGGTGAGCATGTTTTCCTGGCCTGACCTGATGTCGGGAGAATAATTCAATATAATCATTCGGGCAATTTGTAAGGCTTTAGTGTACGCTACTGTTTTTCGGTTTTCTTTGAGTTGAGCGAAATGGTGTTTTTGAATGGGAATTTCTTTGATCTCGGGAAAGCTGGCTCGTAACCGGGTTATTTTATCTTTGAGCTGGGCATTGAAGGTGAAGTCGGCCAGAATAGAGAGCCCCTTAAGTAGAATCTGATTGACCAAATGCTCATGATCGTATACTTGATGGGTGGTATAAAACCGCTCCTGATGGATGAGGTTTTGCTGGATATTTTTGTTAAAATCCAGTCTTCCCTTAAGGACTGGCGTATTGCCCGATTGTTTGCGGTATTGTTTGATCAAGCCACTCCTAAGCAGACGGCTTACTTCATCCAGGTACATCTCAAAATACAACTCCAGCAGCGAATGATGTCTTTGTTGGAGGTGGGCTTCCGATACCGAATGTACATTGATGCGCTGACATATTTTGAGCATATCAAGTAAAACCTTATGCCAGATTTTAAAGTCATTGTCAGCCTCTATATTCTTATCGGCTTTGGGCAATATCTCTATAGTAAGCCCTCCTATCTGGATCACCCCTACATAGCTTTTAAACTTAACCCCGTCTCGTATCCCAGTGAAGTAGTCGTTTTTGTTGCAATCGTTAAACGCATACAATTTGTCGAGTTCTCCCTTTGTGAGACATCTCCCTTGTGCATCTTTGTGAAGGGTGAGTCTTTCAAACTCAAAAACCTGAATGCTTCTAGGCATAGTGTTTATTTATTTAGGGATGTAATTAACTTCGTTGAGCTCAGCATAGCAGAGCTATAGCTTCGGTTTTTTGTTATACAAATCACATCAATGCAGATGACAGGTTATCACTCGAAACGCTCCCTGTCCTCCCGAAACCTAATATTTTGTTCAAAATACACCAATAAAGATGACGTGAGCGATTGTCATGCCGAGCTTGCCGAGGCATCTGATAGTTGCTCTTCAAGCAGATTATCTGCGATGAGCTCGCCAGAGGCTCGGTTCCTCAACAAGTTCGGAGTGACAAGATACGTACTTTTAGTATTTTATAATCAACTAATAATCAACGTTTTATATGAATGCGTCATCAGTAACTCAGTGAGGGTGCAGCAAGAGTTCACGAGGCTTGATGTTTTTCCTACTTCATCCTCATTGCATTTGGGACAAAATATATAAAAGCCAGAAAAACATCTATCTCACTACTTATAAATCGTCTTAAAATCCCAGTTATGCGATGGGGTAATTTTGTACACAGCCCTACTGAGCAGATCAGCTGCCAGGGAATCATCATAATCGTGGCCTTTGGCAAAAGTAACTTTGCCGTCATCGTCTTTTTCTTTGGTAATGAAGCTACGCCCCAGCACCAGACTTATTTTACCCAAGTCACCAAAGAAGTATTCCTCCAGTAAGGGAATTACTTTGTCTTGGAAAACCGCCTTGAGGCCGTCTACTGTAGTGATGTTCATAAAATAAGCGTGGCCTATTTTATGGTCTTTGTCGATGAGTTTTTCGATGCGAGCATTGATGGTTTCCAGCATTTGGCTTAGGTCAATACCTTCCATATCACTGGAAATAAGCACTGGCCTGGGTGGCATTTCCTGAAACGAAAACCGCCTTCTTAGCGCAGTATCCAGGGCTTCTATGCTGCGGTCAGCAGTGTTCATGGTGCCTATGATGTATACATTGGAAGGCACTGTAAATGTTTGTTTTGAGTAGGGTAAAATCACGCTCAAATTTTCGTCACCCCCAGCCCGTTTGTCTTCTTCTATCAAGGTGATCAATTCTCCAAAAATGGCCGATACATTGCCTCGGTTGATTTCGTCGATGATGAGGACGTAGTTTTTGACTTTTTGAGCAGGTTTTTCCACTTTGGCTTTCTTTTCTTTTACAAAAAAGTCTTGCTTGAGATAGGCTTTGTCCAGCTTGTAAATGGTTTGCTGCGAAAGGTTTTTATGGTTTACCTCAGAAGCTGCCACCTGAGTATCAGTAAATAGCCACGCTACCTTTCTGAAATGATTACAAGAAGGATGATTGGGTAATGGAGATTCTTCCAGATACTCATAGTCTCCCACTACTTTGCCTACTGCTCTGATAGAAAGGTTACCATTAGATATTACTACATAATCCCCTTTTTTCAGCAAGTTCACAAATTGTTTAACTACTGTAATAGCAAAGGTTTTTAGTCCTTTTTTCTCCGCAAACTTTTTCAGTTCTGCGGAATTTTTATTGCTAAAATCGTGGCTATCTCCATAGCCAATAGTGATGCAATTGTTGGCCACACAATACTCAAAAATATCATTTTGATTCTTTTTCGTGTTACCCAACGACATCTTATAAAAATTAGCTTTATTGTACTCTTCCAGAGTAAGTGAAATCAGTTCGTCAGAGGCAACATTTGAGGCATTGAAGTTAAGCTCAGCCAAACTGCAAATGTTTTTGAAGACGCCATCTTCTATCTCATATTTTAAATAAGTATCTTCTTCCTCTGGTTCTACTGGTTTGATGCCTTCAATAAAGTCCTCATAGCTAAAAGACTGATGAAAGGTAGTAAAACCTATTTGCCCTTCGCCTTCACTATCTTGGTTGAGCAATAGCTCTTGAAATCTCCTTTTGAGTTCATTTCGATCACCCTGGTGTTTATCATAAAAATCAGGATCAACAATTTTGATGGCTTCATTGATGGTGTGATAGGTTTTACCCGTACCAGGGGGGCCATAAAATATTTGGTTGAGGGGTATTTTTGTATTTTTCATTGATTTATGATTATTTTGTCTTAGGCTCAGGATGTTTTGTAATTTTTTCTCAAATTTATTATCAGGTATCAGCATGTCATCCCCTAGATTCAGGTCTTTGATGATGGCATTGATTTTTGGAAGATGGGTAGACAAAAAGGTGTCAAGGTTACCAAGCACATTATTGGGTGGATAGCCTTTTTGAAATTTATTTTCTCCTACTTCTTCAAACTCTCCCAGTTCCTCAATCATACGCCGATAACTGGCCAATACTTGCGAATCATTTTCATCTTTGAATACAATTTCAAGCCAGGAATGAACAGTTTCTTTATGGAAACCCACTACAAAACCAATGCTTCTTGTTCGATTTGACCCACCACTTCTGTCAGCAAAGCCCACAAAAAGATAATTCTCATTGCCTTGAAACCAATAGCCGTTATCTAAACGTTGATTGGTGTTTCGTTCTCTAAGCCAAAACTTGAGACTGGGGTCTGCTGCACGCTTTTGGAGCAGGTAATCCAATATTTCGTTGCTCCATTGAGGGATTGTTTTTGTTTCGCTCATTGATGAATGCTTGGTTTTGAGATGTTTAAGTACTTAAGTCTTGACAGGTTTTGGAAACCTGTCAGGACTTATCAAAGTATTGATGATCAATTTTAACGTGGGCAAAGCTCCTACCCCTTCCCCACTTCTACCAACACCGAAGCCATCCAATCTTCCAATGTCTGTTCTCGTTTACCAATGCTGCCCTCCAGCACATCGCACAACACCATCAAACGGTCTACTTGGGCAACAATGGCTTTTTGTTCGGGGAGAGGGGGGAGAGGAGTTTTAATTAAATTCATCTTTTTTTGTGAGAGTTTTGGCTGAGCTGTTCCTGTCACATAAGCTTCCAGGCTAATAGAATTAATAAAAACCCTTAAATATTCTAAAATTATAAAGTGAGTAGCATCAATTACATGAGCATGATTATTTACCCAATACTTGCCTCTAGCAAAAAAAGCAATCGGGGTTGACCTATTAATAAGATTAGCTCCATCTTCCCCTATTAGTAATAAATCTTTGTCAAATAGAAAGTCATCAATTTTATCAATTACTCCAGAAGCCCCATAGTAATCATATTTACCCTGTCTTTTTACACGATCTTCTCTAGACACAGGGATTCTTTCACCATCTCGGTTTATAACAATTTCTGAAAATCTACACCACTCCCATCCCTCTGGTAATCCATAAGGAATCTCTTCAGCAGTAATGGCAGACAAGGGCTTTTCCTTTTTTATTTTTTTGGCTTTGATCAGTTCCGTTTTTTCGGCAGCAATGCGCTTCAGTAGCTCGCGGGCGGATTCGGCGTCTGGGTTTTGCTGACGCCATTGGGTAGTGAGCTTGCCCTGTACTGCCAGTTGCAAAATGCTTTCGCGGAGTTGTTGCACACTGGCTTTGGTTTTGAACAATTCACCAAAGTTTTGGGACACCATTTGCCAGCCTTTAGCCAGGTCTTGGTGCAGCATTTGATGGAGAGCGGCTTGGGCCAGCTTTTGCTGCACCGTCACCCTTTTTGCAGTCAAAGCCTCCAGCTGTTCGGCTTCTTGAAACAATTGTTCTACAATGGTGACAATGGCTTTTTGTTCGGGGAGAGGGGGGAGAGGGAAAATAATATTTTTGATCATTTTAAGGCTTAAGTAAGGCTGTGCTCCTCCTTGTGTAATATCGTTTAAAATAAAACTTTTAATATTTAAAAGAAATAGAAATAAGTATTTAGAAGAAATACAAGATGCTTGTTTTAATATCGCTGAATTTTTAAAGCTAAATTCATAATCTACATCAATTATTGCTGGGGTTCCACATCCAGCACCAATATTTACTAATAGTATTTCTCCTTTTTGTGGATAGGACTTATTGTAAAGCTCAAGATGATACTTTTCTTCAACATAAAAACAGTGATCCCAGTCAATATTATCAGATTTCACGTGTGTAGAAAGGATGTAAGGTATTCCTTGCTTTACTTTAGGGGGGCTATTATGAAACCCATCTGTTATTTTATAGCAGATATCCACCATTCTACACCATTCCCAACCCTCTGGCAATTGATAAAGAATTTCCTCAGCAATAATGGCAGGCAAAGGTTTTTCTTTTTTTATTTTCTTGGCTTTGATGAGTTCCGCTTTTTCGGCGGCAATGCGCTTGAGTAGTTCGCTGGCGGGTTCTACCTTGGGGTTGGCTTGGCGCCAGTCGGCAGTGAGTCGGCCTTGTACCGCCAGTTGTAGTATTAGCCCCTTCAGTTTTTGGGCGTTCACGGGGTGGCTGCTTAGTTCCGGGAAATAGTTAAGTAGGTGCATTTTTGAATTATTAATTATTGATTATTAATGGTTTATGGTAGTCGTTTGATTTTTTGAGTGTTTCTATTTTAGTACTTTACTGATTGAACAATGACGGCAACGTATCACTCATCAATGATGTCTATTGTCCTGCCAGGTTCTGGTATTTTGTTCAAAACACATCAATGAAGATGATAAGCGTGCCATTCGAAACGTTCCTTGTCCTCCCAAGAGGTAATTAACTGCGTTGAGCTCAGCACAGTGAAGCTGTAGCTTCGGTTTTTTGGTATCCAAAATTGAAAATCCCCCGATAAAAATCGGGATTTACAACCGATGTATCGGTGCTCTGCCAAAGGCTAATCAACGTTTTACATAAGCATATTATCAGTAATGAAGGTGACAAGCATGCCATTCGAAACGTTCCTTGTCCTCCCGAACTCTCGTGAGGGTGCAGTAGTTTTTCACGAAACCCGATGTTTTTCTACTTCATCCTCATTCCATTACCGATGGCAACTTGAGATGTTTTGTCATTCTGACGCAGGAAGAATCACAATAATACCCAGTATATCAGGCTAATGGCAACACCTGCGATAAAACAAACTGATTCCCCCTACCGCCAGCATGACAAAAAGGGGACCCATCAACTCTCCAGTGCCTTCTTGAGTACCTCCACTATTTTGGCTTGTACGTCCGCTATTTCCTGCTCGGTGGCGCGATAAGCCGCCAGCAGTTCTTCGGGATCACCCAGGTTTTCGGCCTCCTGATGGGGGTTTTTCACGTCCAGGTTGTAGTTGCGTTTTTTTATCTCGGTTATGGGCACCTTCCAGGCATATTCGTTTTCTTCGCGGGCATTCCACCAGGCCTTTTCGCGGTCAAACTCCTTGATGTGGATGGGGCGGGTTTTATTGTAGCTTTTTTGGCCTTCGGGGTAAGGGTGCTCGTAGTACCAAATGTCCTTGGTGGGCTGGCCCTTGTCAAAAAACAGCAAATTGGTCTTGATGCCCGTATAGGGGTTAAATACCCCATTAGGCAAACGCACTATAGTGTGCAGGTTGCATTTCTCTAACAATTCTTCTTTAATCCTGGTTTTTACCCCTTCGCCAAACAAAGTGCCATCAGGCAATACCACTGCGGCCCGTCCGCCTTTTTTGAGCAAGCGAATGAGCAAGGCCAAAAAGAGGTCCGCGGTTTCTTTGGTGCGAAACTTTTGCGGAAAGTTGTTTTCGGTGCCGTCTTCTTCTACCCCACCAAAGGGCGGATTGGTCAGTACCACATTTACCCGTTTGCTTTCGCCCCAGTCGGCGTAGGGTTTGTTCAGGTAGTTGTCGCGGTTTACCGCAGGCAAATCAAAGCCGTGCAGCATGAGGTTGGTGGTACACAGCAAGTGCGGCAGGGGCTTTTTCTCAATTCCGCGAATGCTTTCCTGTAAGGTATCGCGGTCCTGGGGAGTATTTACCTGTTGGCGCACGTGCTCAATCGCACATGTGAGAAAACCACCCGTACCACAGGCGGGGTCCAGCACCGTTTCGCCCAGTTGGGGGTTGATGATGTCTACCATGAATTGAGTAACTGCCCGAGGGGTGTAGTACTCACCCGACGAACCCGCGCTTTGCAGCTCTTTCAGAATGGTTTCGTAAATGTCGTTGAAAGTATGGCGGTCCTGGGAGCTATTAAAGTTGATCTCCCCGATCTTGTTGATCACCTGCCGAAAGAGGGTGCCGTTTTTCATATAATTGTAGGTATCGGCAAACACCGACTTTACAATTCTTGCCTGGGGGCTGCTGGCCGCGTCCAGCTCCTTCAGGGTAGGAAACAGCTCCTGGTTGATAAAATCCATCAGGGCATCTCCCGTCAATCCTTCGTCGTTGGCCGCCCATTCGCTCCATTTTAGGTGGGCAGGTATCGGGCTTTGGTAGTTGTCGAGGGTGATCTTCCACTCTTTTTCTTTGTCGGCAAAAATCTTCAGAAAAAGCATCCACACCATTTGCGAAATTCGCTGGGCGTCACCATCTACCCCAGCATCTTTCCGCATGATATCGCGGATACCTTTGATTGTACTTGTAAGGTTGCTCATATATTTTTAGTCCACCGTGATCTGTCCACTGTCCACGGTTCTTTTTGTTCTCAGACAAACTAATTCATCACTGTTGGCTTTTAGTAAAACTACATAAATAGTATAAGCTAATTGATTAATCTATTGCAGTCATACTACGCTAAATTTGGATTAGCCAATTTTTTCCGTTTTAACTGAACGGTCAACTGTGAACCACTGCTGTTTCCTTAAGGGTTGTATGGACTCTTGTAGCAAACCACCTTAGTCCTCCTGCTCTCAGGAGGAGACTTCTTCGACACGACAAGAGACTCGAAGAGTTGTTAAGGAAACGGCATTGGACTGTGGACAGTTGACTGTCAGCCTCTAAGCTGTTCTATAAATTTCTTTTTTCAACTCTATCATGGCGCGGTCAAAGTCTTCGGGTTCGCCAAAGGCCTCTACCAGCTCCATCACCGAGCCTAAATTGTTGAGCGGTTGTACTCGCAGCACACTGCCCTGCTCAATGGCAGTAATGCCTTCAGCTTCGTACTTTTCGAGCAGGCTTTCCAGCACCTTGCGGGCGGTGGCTTCGTACTTGCCAAAATAGTCCCGCTTGCGTACATTGTTGGCCCGCTCTTTACGGGTAAGCGGTGGGCGGTCGTAGGCCACGTGGCATAGCAGATCAAAACCGTCCAGGTCTTTGCCCACCTCTTCGCGAAGCGCCTCCAAAAGTACACCTTGTTCGGCTAATTCTTTGATTAATTCAGCTTTTTTTTCCGCATCGTTCCAGCGGCTTCTAAACGCATCTACCGAGGCATAGCCTTTGGTGAGGTTCTTTTTGGTGTAGTCTTTCAGCGATTCGGTAATGAGCTGGCCATTGGCTCCATAATATTGGGTACGTTCATGGGCAATGGTTACTTCCACATTGTTTACATAATACTTTTTAGGCTTGGCAGGTTCGTCGTCTCCTTCAATGCCTACATCGGGAGGCAATGCAGTACCCGTGGCGGCTTCAGGGGCATTTTCGGTCATGTTTTCCACCTCGCCCGCCTCGTTTTCGCTTTGGTATACCTCGGGAGGCACTACGCTCTCACCTTCTTTGGGCTCGTATACCTGCACGGGCGGCCCGTCGAAATCTTCATCGGCAAAGTGGTTGGTAGCCTTGCGAAAATCCATAATGGTAAAGTATACCTTGCCATCGGCTTCGCGCAAGCGGGTACCCCGCCCTATGATCTGCTTAAACTCGGTCATAGAACCAATATTGGCATCCAGCACAATGAGTTTTACCATTTTGGTGTCTATCCCGGTGGTCAGCATTTTGGAGGTAGTAGCTATTACCGGGCATTGCTCTTCTACATCGGTAAAATTGTCCAGCTCTTGTTTGCCCAGTTCATCGTCTCCTGTAATTTTTACCACAAAGTGCTTGTGTTTCAGCACCATTTCGGCGTTTTCGTTGATCAAGGCCTGCCGCATGCGGTTGGCGTGGTCTATGTCTACACAAAACACTATAGTTTTGGCAAAGCGATCGGTGGCTTTGAGGTAGTTGGTCACCCGTTTGGCCACAAGCTGGGTGCGCCCATCAATCACCAGGCTACGGTCGTAGTCTTTGAGGTTATAAATGCGGTCTTCTATTTCGTGGCCGTATTTGTCTTTGAGCCCCGCAGTGGGTCGCCAGCCGCTGTCTATGCTGGTGTCTACCCGTACTACTTTGTAGGGGGCCAAAAAACCATCCGAAATGCCTTGGTGCAACGAATAGGTATAGATTGGATCGCCAAAATAAGAAATATTGGAGATGTCTTTGGTTTCTTTGGGGGTAGCGGTGAGCCCTATTTGGGTGGCACCGCTGAAGTAGTTGAGTATTTCACGCCAGGCCGAAGCCTCAGCAGCACTTCCCCGATGGCACTCATCTATAATAATGAGGTCAAAAAAATCGGGGCTAAATTCTTTGTACACGTTTTTGGTGTCTTCGTTACCCGACAACCCCTGGTAGAGGGCAAAGTATATCTGGTAGGCTTTATCAATTTTGCGATTTTTGATAATGTGCATGATGTCGTTGCCAAAGGGGGCAAAATCACCATTTTTGGTTTGGGTGAGCAAGGCGTTGCGATCGGCCAAAAACAAGATGCGTTGCTTGACTTTGGCTTTCCAAAGCCGCCATACCAAGTGAAAGGCGGTATAGGTTTTGCCTGTACCCGTGGCCATCACCAGTAAGATGCGGTTTTGCCCTTTGGCCAGGGCTTCCATGGTGCGGTTAATGGCGTTTTGCTGGTAATAGCGGGGCGATTTTTCGGTATCTTCGGCGTAGTAGTCCTGAGCTACCAACTTGCGGGGAGCCTCGTCGGTAATGCCTTTGTATTTTAGGTACTTCTCCCAGAGGGTGTCAGGTGTAGGAAACTCTTTTAAGGTTAGTTCCCGCTCCATGGGGGTAGATTGCCCGGTTTTGTCATGAAAAATAAAACCGTCGCCATTGGAGCTAAACACAAAAGGAATTTGCAGGATATCGGCATAGTTGAGGGCCTGCTGCATACCATCGCCTATGGCGTGTTTGTTGTCTTTGGCTTCTATAATGGCTATAGGGATGTTGGGCTTGTAGTAAAGTATGTAGTCGGCCCGTTTGCTTTTGCCACGGGTATGTAGCTTGCCCTGTACAATGATGCGTCCGTCGGTAAACGTTTTTTCTTCGCGTACCTGTTTCATCATATCCCAGCCGGCTTGCTGTAGCGCGGGGCTGATGTATTTGCTGCAAATATCTCTTTCCGAAAGGTTTTTCTTGTTCATAGCACGCCGGTTTTGAAGGTAAACAAAGGTGTTGCATTAAAAAGGATAAGCATAAGTCCGATGATTAAAGTGCATGTTGATCAGCAATATACGAAAAAATGGGTAATGGGGAAGGGAGATAAATATAGTTAGAACAATTCCGTTTTATCTACCCACTCGACAGGGCTTCTTCAATAATTGCAAGCAATTTACCTTCAAGAAACTCAACACTGATATTGGGGTCATGTTCTTCTTTATGAAAACCTACAAATTTAGGTTCTCTGGCAATGGTAATCATTTTTGCCTGACGGATAAGTTCCTGAAAAAAAGATACATCTTTAGGCTGAATGGCCTTTCTAGTATGAAAATAATCTAAATCAATATCTAATATAAAGTTATCCCACCATCCACTTTTAGGCACATAAGGTTCAAATTTATCCAGGGCAGCCTTTAAGTGATCACTTTCAATTACTTGATTGTTAGGAGGCACCTCTGGAAGTTCATAGAAAAAGATTTTTTGGGTAACTGGTTGACTTTCTCTAACCTTCCTAAGTTCAAGAGTTTTTCTACCCATCATTGATAAAGCTTCTATATCAATATCGTCAGTAGATTTATCCAAGACCTTAAAAACTCTCTCACTCGATCTGGCAGTAAGATTTCCAGAAATAATCGCTATAGCTTTATTCAGCAATCCACTTCTAATAGCGGTGTCAATATGCTCATCATGGCATAGCTTACTTATTGCGTTTAGGATACTCTTTTGAGATTGGTAATCGATAGCATTGCACAGCTCTTTCCTTTTATTTAAATGACTTTGTTTTTCTAACTGTAGCTTAAATAATAAGAAATGAAAAGCTTCACGAGTATCAGTATGTTGATCAAAGGTTATCAATGTTGGTTGGGTACCATACAGCTTTGCCCAAGCCTCCAACACATGATGATGTTTTTCAATAATAAATACTTTGTCTGTGAATATTGGTTTTTTGGGGATGTGGGTGTGCATTATGTATTCAATTCTTAAGTTTTGGTATTGAATATTTAGCTAGGGTTGGCTGCTTTGTATAAATCCAATATTTTCATTAGTAACTTATTAGCAAGTACAAAATGCTCCTCCTGAGTATCCAGATCTACAATTCGTTTGGTACCATGAAAAAGATTATTTCGTAGACGATAACAAATATGAAGCAAAGCTTTTACTACACTTAGGGCATCCACTATTTCTTTTCGTAATACCTCTTTCACAAAATCTTCTATGGCTTGAGCCTGAAATCTGAGGTTTTCAAATTCGTAATTTACTTCGTTATTATCACTATCTACAAACTTGCCTATAGCATAACTAAGAAATTCATCAAATTCAGAGACATTAAGGGGTATCTGATTATTAAGTTGGGTTATAGCACTTTCGATAATAGGATGATTAGCATTAGTACCACACATAAGACCTTCAAACATATTCCATAGCAAAGCAAAGTTTCTTATGTTTTCTATGTCATCAAGATTGGGTGCCATATCACCATAAAAGTGTTTTATCCAGTCTTTTACATCTATATCATTGTACATATACAAATAATTTAATAATAATTAATCGTTGATAACTTACTTCTCCTGTCACTAATCTCTTATTAAACTCTAAAAATGACAAGGAAATCAAACCATTCTTTTTTACAATTTGTAACCTAATAGGAGTTCCATTGCTTGCATAAAAAACATTCTGTTAGATAGATTCATTAATGGTATACCATTCTTATTACCTGATTCGAAAAAAAAGAATTTCTTGTCGTAGTTATTGTGTTCAATAAAAAGGTTGGTACCTTTTGAATAAATCTTTTTAATATCATTAAACCTGTAGGTTACATCATCTTTTTCTAATAGAAACTTGATGTATCCAATACCAACTTGAATATAAGGTACCTGAATGTATCTTTCGCCACTTAATACATACAAGTTAAACTCGATAAAACCTTTACCCTCTAATTCCTTTTCCATATTATCCAAAAGATAAACAGTCCAATAACGTTCTGCAGTATCATTTACCCAATAGCTGGTATACTCTTTCTCAGGATTGCCTTTTTTATCATAATGAAGGCCATCAACCTTTTTTATAAGATTATCATTGTTAAGCCAGATAAAACTATAGGCTGTGTTTACGTAATTAAAGTTTTCTTTGCGTACTTCAGTTGTTCTTATTAAATCTGTAACATTCTTGAAATTTATCTCATAAGATTCAATAATATCTTGCCTATCTTTTCCACATTTAATTTCAGCAAACCCGTTGACTCCAACGAACGTACAGGTGTGCTTAAACTCACTTCCTGTTTTGGCTACCCATATGGCTATAATAAGCGGGACAACAATCCAGACAGTTATCCAACCTAAATCTTGGAGGCTAGCTGCAAAAACAATAATTGCAGAGATTGACAATGAAATAGTGATAGATAATAAATATCGAATGATTGTCTGTTTGATCGTAGAAGGTTGGCTTTCTTTTTTTAGAGTTGAAAAGCCTGAAAGTATTGCCCCTATATTTGTAGGGTATTTGAAGAAATCTGCATTTTCAGGATTTTTATCACCCTGATGATCTTTCGTGGGAAAGATAGGAGCCGTTTCATCAATAAATCTATCTTGAAAAGAGAAGTAAGGTTCTTGTGAATTATACTGAAACTGCTCTGCCTGTATATTATTGTTTTCAGGTTTTACCTCATCTCTACCATCAGGTTCTGTTATTTTAAAGAATTGTTGAAACTTAAGATCATATTCATTTCTGCTACTTTTATCCTTGAGCACATCATAAGCTTCTTTTACATTGATAAACTTTTCAGTAAAATATTTATTATCAAAATGTTTATCTGGATGATATTCAATTGCCTTTTGCCGATAAGCCCTTTTAATCTCTTCAGCAGTAGATGACATAGAAATATCCAGTATTTCGTAGTAATTTTTCATTCGCACATTTTTTATATCCAATCTGTTTATTCCACTATTAAAAATTGTTCAAAATCACCTTGTGCTCTTTCCCATTCATCACAAACACTACCTTCTCCTCACTATGCTCCAAAATCTCCCGATCGCCATAATCAAATTCTTTGTGGTGGTTGGGGCATAGAATCAGTATGTTATCAAGGGTTTCGGAGCCTTGTTGGTATTTGGGGATGATGTGGGCAGCTTCTATATAATACCCTCCTCCTTTTTTCTTAATCTGGGTACCACAAAGCTGACAGGTATAACCTCGCAATTGTTTAATGAGGGCAATGGCATAATTGTGTCGTTTGTAGGTGGTGTTATTTACCGTAATGGTTTCGGTGTGGTCTTTCTCAAGCGCTTTTAATCGCTTGACAAGGTCCTGTTTGGAGGGAGGCTGTTTTGTAAATTTTTGCGCAATTTGGCTTTGCTCGTAAGCATCCATGCCATTCTTTAAAATATAGTGGTATTTGGTGTGTATGCTTCTATGGGTCACAGATCGAGATGAATGGGTAGACTCATAATATTCTATATGCAACCAAAGCGCCCGAAGGGCATTTTCTAACCCTTGCCTGCCATAATCGTGGTAAATATGTTGTAAAAAATAATCGGTGACAGCGGTATTGTTCGTTCTTCGAAACCTTTCTCCTTTCAGAAAATGTTTGAAGTTTCTGATATAGGTAACTGCAGAATTGGAGTTCATCCGGCCATTACCTACTATCTTTTTTTGAGCTTCGCCTGGAGCCAGATTGCCTTCATAGGCTTGTTTGGCGTAGTGATATATTTCAGGTACCAGTTCCTTAAGAATGGTCATACAATAGCAGTTTGTTCTTTTTCAAAGGATTTTATAAATATTGGGGCACAATATAAGCGGAAATTATTGACAAATAAATAACTTATAGGAAATTATCTCAAAAAGTTAATATTTTATGCATGATGGGTAATTTAGTATAATTACTCTCATATTACTTGACATTTTAGCTCAAGTTGGTCGTGTGTTCAGGGTCAATAGCATGGTTGCCTCGGTTTGTGTCTCTATCATAGTCATCAGGCCAATGCTGTTTCCTTAAGAAAAAATAGCCGTGATTACTTGCTTGCCTTGAGGCAAGTGAGGACTATATAAGGGCCTCTGGCCTGATCAGCGATCGTTAAGGAAACAGCATTGGTTGTCAGGCTAAAGTTATTTTTTTCTTATTTTACCTTTATAGTCACGCTAAAAATATCATTGCCGCCTCAGACTGCGCCCCCACTGGCTGATTTTGGGGACCTTATCGGTTCAAGAAAACACGGAACCGAGGCAAGAAGAAACCAATGTGGAGGTAAATACGCCTTGCTATAGTTAGCCTGACAGCTACGGTGTATCCACAACCGAAAAATGCCCTGGCAGTATCACTCTTTAAGGTCAGGCATTGATTTGTTTCTTCCAGGTTTAAATCGAGCGTGATACCACAAGCCAATAAAACAGTA
Organism: marine bacterium AO1-C; assembly: GCA_001890965.1. GTDB lineage: Bacteria > Bacteroidota > Bacteroidia > Cytophagales > Microscillaceae > Microscilla. The sequence goes on from MLAY01000001.1 coordinate 1,129,010, forward strand.
ATAAATGAAGGTTTGGTAAACTACCAGTATTCTCATAATTGACAATTTGATATTATATACCATCGTAAGCTAAAGGTAGGCAAATCCAGACTTACTGATATTATTTTAACCTTATACCGTGTATTTATCCAAAAAGCAAGTTAGTAAGTAACAGGTCATTTGTATGAGCGAGTTTTTTTCCTTTAATTGAGAGATAAACCTGATCAATTTTGAAAATTGGTCAAGTCTAATGTCTATCTACTATTTTTAATCTTTTAACACGCGTATGCCCAATATAGGAGAAGAAATCTGTGGCGAATACCTGAAGTACATTCTCAAATGTGATTTTGTTTCTTATAATATTACCCACCCTGACACTCAAGGAGAAATGGATGTGATAGGCATACAGTTGGCACAGAAAGCAATCTATGTATGCGAAGTCGTTACCCACACTCAAGGACTCGAGTATGTTACTAAAGGCAAATCGAATGATTACAATGTTCTGAAGGCCAAATACGAGAGAGGAATTACTTATGCCCAAAAATATTTCAAAGATTACCAAATCCGCCTGATGCTGTGGTCGCCAGTAGTGAGAGTAAATACGCCCAAGGCCAAATACAATACAATGAATGAACTCAAACGTTTACAAGAGGATCTTCCTTTAGATATAGAATTTGTCATTAATTTTCGATACCAACAAGCTTTGGACAAACTTAAAGCCCATGCCATCAAACAAACAGCCATGTTTACTACTCCAGTCATGCGTATGTTTCAGATAGAAGGTAATCTGCAAAACCACTTAGAAAAATTGCGTAAAAAAGGGGTTGAGGAGTATAAATAAACGATGTCAGTTTACAATAGCTTATTCAACAATAAGCAAAAAGCCATAGATTAGAGGGTCAATTTTCATTACAGGGTTTCAAGCAAAAGCGATATTGTATCGCTATAATATTTATCCAATATGCAACATCTTTACCATTATTTTATGCTTCAAAAACCAATCAAAACCTCGTTACTCATAGTTGGTTTGTTCCTGGTTTTGCATTTGCCTGCTCTTGGGCAACGCCTCTCTCTCAACGAATTGCACTACATTGCTAATCAAAAAAACTGGAGTGCAGTCAATCAGTACCTCATCAAAAGGGGTTGGGAATACTATGAGTCAGCCAAAGGAAGCTCCACTAAATACAATACCATCAGTTGGTCCTATAACAAGTCTTACGACGACCGGGCCGAAGGCTGGTTTCATTTGTATACCTATGAGGGACTCCCCAATAAAGTAGAGTACTCCATTTTTAATAAACCCTCCTATTTATTGATCCAAAATAGCTTATTGGGCCAGGGCTATAGGCTCAAAAATAAGGATATAGAAAACAACGAAATTGTCACTGCTTATGCCAACGCCCGATTTATTCTCAAAATAGCTACCCAAAAACGTAACAAGAGCAGTTCATTGTACAATAAAAGCATTGTAGAATATCGTTTTTTGCTTATCAAAAAAGCCGGGGTATATGATGACGACAATGGCAAAAAGATAGAATACTATGCCGACCGTACCAAAAAAGCTGAATATACCTTAAAAGATGGTAAAATACACGGGGAAGTAAAGCTATACCACCCCAATGGTCACCTACAGAAAAAGACACATTTCTATATGGATCAAGCCAAAGGCCTGACCATTGAATACAACAAAAAGGGGCAAAAAGTATTTGAATATACCATAGTAAACAAGCTCATTCAAGGAAAAATAAAGACGTTTCACCCCAATGGGCAAATTCGGAAACAAGGTACCTTCAAAGATGGAAAACAGCAGGGGAAGTTTATTGAGTTTGACGAAGCTGGCAACAAAACAGCCGAATACACCATGAAAGCAAGCCAAAGACATGGCAAACTGGTAGCTTATGAAAAAGGAAAAAAAACTGAGGTACTTTATTATGAAGATGGCCTAAAACATGGCTCCTATCAAAGCTATTATTATGACGACAAGTCAGACAAGCTCCAATTACGCCAAAGCGGGAGCTATCAGCAAGGAAAAAAAGACGGTAATTGGCAATTTCATTATATAGAAGAAAAATACGACAAAGAAAGGTTGCTTTCTTCAATTACCTATGCCAAAGGTATCAGAGATGGGGCTTTTCAACAGGCTACTGGCGATAGCTTGATTATAGGCACTTATCGCAACGATTTGTTACAAGGCAGTTATAAAATATATCGCGATGAAAGAAAACTCCTATTGGGGGGAGTGATTAGAACCGATACCTCTAGCCTTAAAATAATTGCGGATGGAGCATATAATCAGGGAAGAAAATCAGGCTATTGGAAAATGTATGACATTTTTGGGGTATTAAGAGCCACTGGCAGCTATAAGCAAGGTAAAAAAACAAGTACCTGGAAATACTACTACACCAATTATGTAGATAAAAACAATAAGCTAAGGCCTTATTCAGGCAAGCTGTATTTGCTGGAAAACTATCAAAATGGCAAAAAGGACGGAAAAGTTGAATCCTATTCAAATTTGGTAGATAAAAATGTGCCTTGTTCTGAAATAGACCCCAATAAAAACCCTCTGGATACTTGTACTAAAAAGGTATTTGTAAAAAAACTGATCACAGGTTATTATAAAAATGGTCAACCACATGGGCCTTATACTTATCGAGATTCGCTCAACGAAATTGTACATAAGGGTATGTTTAGAAATGGGCTTAAGGAAGGGAAATGGTTTCACCGATACACTCAAAAAGGTACTAAAAGAGATTTTTATGTGTATACGGAAGGGAACTATCTAGGAGGTAAAGAAGAAGGACTTTGGGCAAGGTCATACAAGAAAGGGATTGTAGCAGAAAGCTTTCATTATAAAAATGGAAAGTATCATGGGGAGTTTATCAGCTGGAGAGGAAAAGATAAATTTCAGGAAAAGAAAACCTTTGATAATGACAGGCTTACTTCTTTAGTTACTTATGATAGCCTTACCAACCAACCCAAACAACGCTATGAAATTTATGATGAAACCGCGAATAGTTATAAATGTCGCTGGACTACTTATGGGCCCAAGGGGCAAGTTTCCCAAGAATATTGGGTAAAAAAAGACCAAGAGCTCAATCATTATTTTTTTGATATATTTTTTGTGGCGGCCATTAGTAGCCAAGGGAAAAATGGCTACAAAGATGGTTTATTTAAATACGTAAATAGTGAAGGTAAGCTATTAGAAGAGGGGCGATATCATAAAAAAGACAAAGTAGGCATTTGGCATTCTTACTTTTATGACCAGGGGGTAGTATTGGAAGAAAAATTTGATAATGGTCAACAAACGATGGAAAAGCACCTATTGCTCAATGATGAATTATTTTCAGGAAAATTCACTTTTACCAACCAGGAGACAGGTATTCGGGAAATTCGTAAAGTGAAAGATGGAGTGCGCCATGGCAAAACCCGCTACGTGGATATAAAAACAGGTAAAACCATTAAAAAAGAAAGTTATAAAAACGGAACATTAAAAAAGTAACTTTAGCCAAACATGAGCAAACACGAAACCTGGAGAACCAGGCTCTATTGGGAGCAAGTAGGTGGGTTATTAATTGAAGAGTTTATAGTAGTAAAAGGCAATAAAAACCAAGGCAAAAGAGCTTTGGATGGTTTGATTGTACTCAATGAAGAAAAGGCCATTTATGATGGGAACACTTATGACATCAAAGATAAAGACGTAGTAGTAATTCAAACCAAAGCCCACCGAATCGGGATGTATTTGTTAGGGCAAGCCTATTTTAGCAAGTTACTGGTAGAAAAGCATCAGCCTCGTAGCGTAAAAAGTGTAGCTATTTGCAAAAGTAATGATACGGCAATGGCAGAACTGGCAGAAGCACACAATGTAGAAATAGTTGTGATTAAGGATGACCAAAAGCCTGATAGCGACTAGTACTCATCCATTGTTTAGAATCTTCCAAGAGTGAATCTAAACTCATGACTGAATAACTAATCTCCCAAATGGTTCACGTAGCAAGGCAAAAGCCATTTTACTAATAAGTGTCAAGTGAGCCTACAGAACATTTAACACAACAGTGAATCTTAACAGCTATATTTTCATTGTTGCATCGCGAAACATGTTGCCCAGAGCGAAGCCGCAGGAACTAACAATAAAGCAATGCAACAATGAAAGGTCAGAACCCTATTTCTTTTTTCGGGCCTTATAACTCGCACTACGTCCCACCTTTTGGGCCATCAGATAATCCATTTGAGACATTTCTTTCATGTTTTCGAGCTGTTTGCCATAATTTACAATGTCTTCGTATTGCTTTTTCAGCTCTTCGTTGGGAGGCATTAGCTTAAAATAGGCATCCATCGCAGCTTTGGCTTGCTCGATAATTTGTTTGGCTTTGTCAAAATCACGTTGATCAGCCGCCCGCATGGCTTGCTCAAACAAATCGTTGGCCGTAAACAGCACCATTTGCTCTTGCACGGTTACATTCATACCTGATTTGTAAAGATTTTCGTCGGTAGTGGGCGTTATTTGCAAATCAATCCGATCAGTGATTCGATCAAATTTTTCTACCACATCGTCGTATTGCAGGGTAGCGTTCATGGTCAGGGGTTCATCCATTGGTCGGGTGAGCTCAAACTTAACCAATACCGCTTTTTCTTCTTCGGCAAATACATCATTAAAGTTAATGTTTACGCTGTCGCCCTCAATACTGGCTGGGTATCCATACACTTTAGTACATTTGAGATAAGCCGAAGGAAAACTCAACTGTAGGCTGGTGTTTTGGGCAACCACCGATAGTAATCCCTCCAATTCTTGAGCAAATATTTGAGGAATCTTGTCGGGCATATCTATAAAATAATAGTTAGCGCCCCCGTACTCCGACAAATTGGTCATCAACACTTCGTTAAAATCAGCCCCTACCCCAAAAGTCGACAAAGCAATGCGCTCTTCTCTGAATTTTTTCTGGGCAATGCTTTGCAGTTGCTGTGGCTCAGTGATGCCTACATTGGCCAATCCATCCGAAAGCAGCAACACCCGATTCACGTAGCCCTCTTTTTGGGTAGACTTTGTCTGCGAATACCCCTCTAGCATCCCCCCGCTCAGATTGGTCATACTGCGCGCTTCTATTTTCTTTACTTTTTGGTGCAAGGCTCTTTTGTCGGTTATTTTAGCCGCCTTTGCCACTACGCCTACTTCGGTGTCGTATTGCACAATCGACAATACATCTTCGGCCTTTAGGTTGTCTATAACAAAATCTACCGCCTTTTTTACATAATTAAGCTTGTCACCCGACATAGAGCCGCTTCGGTCTACTACTAGCGAAATGTTGAGCGGTACTCGTTCCTGTTTTTCGGGGGCCTTGCCTCCCTTCAGACTTACATAAGCAAATAGTTCTTTTTTTACGTGGTTGGTAAACCAATAAGTGTTTTCGAGGTGGGCCTCAAAATGTAAGATATGATTGTTCATAAATGGTAAGTTTTAATTAGGTTTTAGGTATTATAAATTAGGTACTGGTTGTCGTTAAATATCCATAGCTGAAACTTACAATATAGTGATTGTAGCAGACAAATGAGAAAGATTGGGAGGAATAATAATGACCTATAGCTGTACTCTAGCTTAGGCTCTGTCAAGTTTAAACGCAGTGGAAACTTAGCAGGGTCAATGATCGTCAGTTTGTAACTGACTTGGCTTGGCCAAGTTTGTTGATACATTTTTTGTCATGCCGACAAAGGAGGCATCACCAAAATACCCAGTACATCCAGCTACTCGAACTGATTACCTTACGGTGAGCTCGCAGGCTCGGTTCTTCCTATCGTCAGGATGACAAGCTCATGTCACTTTTTATCAGCAAGTTACCATCTACATTGGTGTATTTTGAACAAAAAACCGAAACTATAGTTTTTTCCTGCTGAACTCAGCGAGGTTAATTAGAATTCGGAAGGACAATTACTTGACTTTTGCTCGCACACACGTTCCCGCGTGTGATCAAACTTGTATTAGAACACGGCGTATGTATCACAATAATCAAGGGGTTTGTGATCAGAAACCGCATTAAAAATGCTCGTAAAAAAGGTACTCATCATAGATGAGCACCAGAAGCGTCATCTGTGTCTTTATTTTGTCCTCGGATCTCGCGAAATCTTCACCTTAAACTCTTTGGGTGGCGTAGCGTTTTGCAAGTGTCGCACAAAATAATCCCAGCGGCGGCGCATGATGTAGTTTCGGTCTCGGCCAAAGCCGTGGCGCGCATGTGGTAGCAGTATAAAATCATAATCTTTGTTGGCTTTCATGAGGGCATCGGCCAGCAAATAAGAGTTATAAGGTGGTACGTTATCGTCCATTCCACCGTGAATAATCATGAGCTTTCCTTTGAGGTTTTTAGCATATTTTTGGTTGGCCTGTTGGGCGTAGTTAGATACTCCACTCTCACCGTTTTTCTCCATCCCAATGTATCTTTCACCCCAGTCATCTTCGTAGTTGCGGTTGTCATGGTTACCCGACTCTGAAATACCTACCTTGAAAAAGTCAGGATAACGAAGTAGGGCCGCAGCGGTGGCAAATCCTCCCCCAGAATGTCCCCAAATACCTACTTTGTTGAGGTCAATAAAATTATGTTTAGCCGCCAATTGTTTCAAACCCGCAATCTGGTCAGGCAAAGTGTTTTCGCCCATGTTGCCATAGCATGCATCATGAAAAGACTTAGAGCGATTGGGGTTACAACTTCCCTCGAGTCGTACTACCACAAAACCCAACTCGGTCAATGCCTGGCAATCTCCTTTGGCAGGATAAAATCCCCAACCTCCTACACTACCACCCTGAGGGCCAGGATAAATGTACACAATTACGGGGTATTTTTTGCCTGTTTCCATTTTATTGGGTGTAAACATCAACCCATATAAATCCCATTTTTTGTCGGCCGATTTTACCTTAAAAGGTGCAGGTGCTTTCCAGCCAGTTGCGGTCAAGGCAGAAATGTCAGTTTTCTCCAAAGTAGTCATCAACTTACCATTGGCACTTCTTACTTCATATACGGGTGGTACATCAGGCTGCGAATAGCTGTCAATAAAGTATTTGCCATCAGGCGAAAATCTTATGGTATGATCTCCTTTGCCAGGAGTAAGTAGTTTCAACCCTTTGCCATTAAACCCTACTCGGTAAGCATAACGATAATAAGGATTGTTGTTAGCTTCTTTGCCACCTGCTACAAAATATATCTGACGCTTTTTTTCGTCTATTCGCAGGATGTATCTTACTACATAAGCCCCAGTGGTGATCTTGTTTTTGAGCGCACCCGTTTTAGCATCATATAGATACAAATGCCCCCAATCGCTACGCTCCGAGTACCAGATAATCTCATTGCTTTTGGACAAGTATCTCCAGCAAATGTCATCCTGACCAGACTCAAATTGGGTGGCTACTTTTTCTTCCAAAATATTTTTGACCTTACCAGTGGCAGCGTCTGCTATGCGTAGGTTAGCTTGCTTGTGATCACGAGTAGTAGATACAAATGCTAGTCGTTTGCTATCGTTGCTCCAGGCTACATCTATCAATTTGCCTGCACTGGCAATGTCATCCCATAGGGTGCTTCTTCGGTCATCAGGGTCCATTTTAAACCTAACCATCTTAGGCTTGTTCTGGCTAATGTCTATAATCACCCGATGAATCTTGATAATCTTTTTATCACCCGGCAATGGGTACTTCCAAGACTTCAGCTCTGGCGCACCTACTTTGGTTTTCACCAGGTACATATCTTTTATATGTCTTTGGTCTTGCTGGTAGGTGGCAATTTTTTTCGAGTCAGGTGACCAACGTACAATAGCTCGGTTACTATGTACCCAACCTGCGTTGTCGGTAGCATACCCAAAATCCTTCTTTCCGTCGGTTGTAAGCGCTTGCTCTTTACCTGTGGCGTTTTCTTTCATCCACAGATTCCAGTCACGGATAAACACCGTGTACTTGCCATCAGGCGATACTGTAGCACGCTTATACTTTGGTCGGGTAATTTTGTCAAGCAACTCTTTTCTGGTATTAAAAGTCGTTTTTTTTCTGCTTGCTGGGTCATACATCTTGTATTTCTTGGTGTTATTGGCAAGGCTTCTATACCATACTTTGCCATCCGATGACCATCGTGGACTGATGTAGTTGTCCATTAGCTTGCTGGTGTTGCCCCAGAGTCTGGAAACTGCCCGCTGATAGTCTTCAGCCGTAAATGTTTTGGCATTTTGTGCATAAGTCAAGTTACCGACTAGCAAGCACAAAACCGTCAGTAATAGTAATTGTTTTTTCATCATATGGGTTTTATTTAATCCTTTAGGTATGATAACAAAGATATAGAGATCGCTTACTTATTCAAAACAGGAGGTTTTAATATAAAATGATATGAGAAAAAACAACTTAGATAAATTTCTCGAGTCCTGAGAGTTCCCACCTGAGATCAGGCGGGCTAGGGTGGTCTGCTACGCGAATAACAGAAAACAAAAGATTAAAAGCATCTAAGAACTTCCCACTCGCTACTTAGATCGTCAGTTGGTAACTGACTTGGCTTGGCCAAATTTGAGCAAGTTTGGTTGATCGTTAAGTGGTTTTTGGTGTCGTTTCACTTAAACACCAACAACGGAAAAAAAATTTAGATAAATTTCTCGAGTCCTGAGAGTTCCCGCCTGATCTCAGGCGGGCTAGGGTAGTCTGCTACGCGAATAACAGAAAACAAAAGATTAAAAGCATCAATGAACTTCCCACTCGCTGCTATTCAAACAGATCTTTCCTAACGTCAAGATGACAAAACCATTGCTCTGCTAAGTTTGAACGAAGTGGAAACTTAGTAGGATTAATAATGGTCAGTTTGTAACTGACTTGGCTTGGCCAAATTTGAGTAAATTTGGTTGATTGAACTGTTGACGGAAAAAATCACTGCTCTGCTAAGTTTGAACGAAGTGGAAACTTAGTAGGATTAATGATCGTCAGTTGGTAACTGACTTGGCTTGGCCAAACTTAGTTAAGCATTAGAAAGGCGGTTATAGAAGGGGAAGTTGTTGACGTCGTTTTATTTAAACACCAACAACTCAAAAAATTATTATACAGCTGCTACATGCTTTTTCAGTGGTTCAAAGCTCATCCACATGCCGTTTTTTGGCTGAAGCGAGCCTGAGAACATTTTTTCTACCTCAAACGACTCTTTTAATTGCCAGTGTAAGCTTTGTAAAACCCGAATGAGCACAACCTTGATCTCCATATCAGCAAAACGGTCTCCAATACATTTACGAGGTCCTGCCCCAAAAGGAATAAAGGCTTTTAATGCTTCTTTGCTCAGTTTACCAGGGGTAAATCTTTCGGGTATAAAATCGTTTGGGTTTTCCCAATAAAGAGGATTACGATGCAACATATAAGCCGAGAAAAACACATTTGATCGGGGTGGTAATGTATACCCCGCAATGGTTGTGGCTTCTTTGTTTTGGCGAGTCAATATCCATACGGGCGAATACAAACGCATGCTTTCTTGAATGACCTGATGCAGGTAAGGCAGCTGGGATAATTTTTCTAATGTGGGTTCTTCTCCTTGCAAAACCTGGTCAATTTCTTGTCTTAGTTTAGTAGCTATATTAGGATGTTTGGCTAGCAAATAGAGCGTCCAGGTAAGGGCGTTGGCCGTAGTTTCAGTTCCTGCCGCAAAAAATACCCGTACCTGATCAATCAGTTCCTGCAGTTTCATCAACTCCCCTGTTTCGGGATCTTTGGCGTGGATAATCAAGTCAAGCATCGTATAACCAGGATTTTTCACTTTATCTTCAATAATTTGCTTCATCCCTTCGCTGTAGACCTTTATTGCATTTTTCAGTCTTTGATTCGCAGGTGTAGGCACCCACAATGGAAACGATAACCCACTCATTCGCTTCATAATATCGTCTACCATAATCTTAAACTTGGTCAACAATACATCCGATTTACTTTTTTCCAGATCGGTACCAAACAAAGTGTTGGTAGCAATATTCATCGCCAATTCATTAAAAACTGCGTGAATATCTATGGTTTTCTGTGTGGTTTTTAAATCGTTGACCAAGCCATTGGCAAAATCAAGCATAAGTCCAAAAAATGAATCAATGCATTTTTTGTGAAATACAGGAGCCAACATTCGACGATCTCTTTTCCAAATATCACCATCTGAAAACGCCAGACCATTGCCCAAGACCATTTTGGTAGCCTTGAAAAAAGGCCCTTCTTTTAGGTAGTTTTGGCTATCCTTTACCAATACCTGGTGAACAGCCTCTGGACTTGTAAGGTAATAGCAGGGCAAATGTGCCAGACGAAACTTTACCACTGGAGATTGTAATTGTTCCATTCTTGCTAACAACTGATCGGGGGAATTCTTGAAAGCCAATACCTGGCCTAATGGGTGTGCACTCTTGAGTGTTGGGATTTGATCCATTGATGTGTTGTGGTTTATAGGTTTTCTAGTTTTATGATCACTTACGTATATAACATCAAAGTATCTAACCTTACTTCCCAAATTTCTGCATGAACCTGTTGATCAACTGTTTGAAGCTGTAATCAGAGTAGCCAAAACATTGATTAGGAAATGGCAAGCTAGCATTGCTGGTCATAAAGAGGCCATCAAAAACGCCGAAAAAGCGCTTACAAAATGTAACGAATGTAAAAGAGGGGTACGTTAAATTACTTCTAATATCTAGTACGCAAAAAGATTGCACACTACTCCTGTTACTTTGTAGCAGCATACCAATCAAGATTTTGGGTGGCTATATACAGGCTTCCTTCTCATTCTTTGGTGAAAGTCTCTTCGGAGACTCTGGTTCGATTCCAGCAGCCTGGACGCTTTCCATCCAAAATCTTTTTTATTCTTTCTGTTTATGATATAAACACTCTATTCAGCCTCATATCTCAAAGTCACCAGATTTTCCTGATTGGGTTTTACTTCAAATCTTTGGGGCGAAAGCCCTGATAATTGTCCATCATAGGCATTGAACAAATAGGTGCCAGGTTTTAGGGTAAGCTCTACAATTCCTGCGGCATTAGCTCCTTTTTTGGGGTAAACAAAGCCTAAGGTTTCGCTGTAGGCATAAGGTGAAAATTTTTGCTCTTGAGAAATTCTTTGGCCTTTGTTATCCACGGCTCTTATTTTTACTGTCACCAAAGCTTGGTTTTGCTCAACCGCGGCATTCAAGGCTGGAGAAGCTGTGGCTTTGATAGTGGAGGCTTTTTCTTGTGGGTTACAGGCATAAAATATGGCTATAGAAGCCAACGCTGCTGTAGATAATAACTTTTTCATGATGGATGCTTTGTGTTTTTTTATTCCCTCTATTCCTTTTGGAATATTATATCACAAAGTTAACAAATCGCCTGACATTCTTTTGTTGTAATTTAACAAGGGCTATTATTTTAGTTTGAAGTTTTGTACCTGAAGTCACCTTGGCTTCTATTAAAAAAGGAGAAGCAAATCATTGCCCCTCCTCAATAGTGAGTGAATATTACTCACACCATCTTTTTAGGTTTACTACATTTTGCGCTCCTACTACAATGTTCTGGATTACACGATTGGTTCCACAAAAATAAATTTGCTGAGAATCAAAAGTGTAAGTACCTGGTGTTAGGTAAAAAGTAGTTGTGCCTCTTTCGGGCCAGAAATACGAAACAGTACCGTTGGCATTGGTTCTTTGCGCAAACAAATCTACTACTGAGTAACTGGTGTTGCTGGTAGATCCATCAATCAAAACCGTTACTTCTACTGCTTGATTTGCCAAGGAAGCTACGCTGGTTTGTGCTTCTGCATTTGCTGCGGGCAATACTGGTTTTACCTCTTCCTGATTGTTACAGGCACTCATAGTGACTGCTACAGTCAAAATGGCTAAGAATACAATTTTTCGCATGTTTATTTGTTTTGTGGATGATATTAATAATCTAAACCTAGCCAAAATCTAAGGTGCTTGTCTGTTGCAATTTAACATTTAGCATTACCTTATCTTTAATTAGTTAAATCACTAATTATCAAACACTTACACAAAACAAAACTTATTAAAACATCTACTACCTACACCTGAGGTTTTCCTTCATAATCTTCCTCCATTTTTAGACTTTAGTCATAATAAAAACATATCATTCTTTTAACTTTAAAAAGCTAGAGGCAGCTGAATAGAATACAAACCAAGGCAGAATATTAGATTCTCCTCGCCCTACTCACTTCAAGCTACTTTTAAATCATTACCCACATAAGTTTCCTCTACCCTCACCTACCAAAAGTATAAAACCCAGCAGCATTGATCCATAATAAACAACTGGATTTTTACGCTTACCGTTAGCCTCAGCATAACCAAACTCAGAAGTCATCTCGCCTTTTTAGATGTTGTTAGAAATAGCTGCTTTTGTTCGATAACGAAGCGATTTTTTTGAGCCATAGCAGCGCTACGGGGATAAGAAATCGCAAAGTTAAGGGGCAAAATGCGCTGTTTGTAGTTCATTATTAAAAGTCAAGATGACTACGTATATCACCAATGAAAAAACAACTACTATTTATTACTTTTTGGATTATCTATCCTGGGCTCACTATTACCATTACTCATGCACAGGTAAATAAGGTAGTCGTCCACGGACCAATTGCCCAACAATGGGCCAACCAGCTCAAATCAGCTATATACAACAACGTCAATGGAGCAGATATTCGCTACATGCAACCTCAGGCCATTCCTTCCAACTTAATGCAAATTCTCAAACAATACGATTGGCTTAAGGTGGGCAGTATACACTTCCGAAGTGGCAAATACCGAAACTATTCCAATGAATGTTGCCAGTTTAAGGTACAACGATATACTGCACAGGGGCAAGCGCTGGAATTCGAGGCTGATGGCAACCGACGCAATCGTCAAGCGGCCATTAGTGACTATGCCTTGGGGAGAAGGTACCAGGGATATGTAAGTGTGGTAAAAATCAATGGGCGTAACTTTTTCAAAACCCATTATATCGTAAAAAACAAGCAAGGGGGCATTAAACACGAATATGCTTATGGGCAGATTATTAGCTATAGCAATGGCTTATTGGTTTATGATGGAACAATTACCGGGAAAATCAGTGAAATAAATTCTCGTTCCCGATTTCGTTATGTCTTCAAGGCGGTACCAAAGTTTGATTTTTATGCTAAGGCTGGTTTTTCCCGAAGTCAAGCCATTACTTATCCCAGTATGGGATATTCTTATCCTAAGCCCACACTTTCAGGGGGTCGCTGCAACACTTTTTTATCAGAGGCCCAGTTCAATCGCTTGGCGCACCAACTGAAAAAAGGTCAAAATTACTCACAGCGAGTCTCAGTATTCACTGGTTATCTTCAAAACCATTGTGCTACGGTGAGTCAAATCATCAAAGCAGCTTCTTTGGTCACTCAATCATCTCAAAACCGTGTAGCGTTTTTCAAAAAGGCTTATGATTATTGCTACGATCTGGCCAATTACAAATACACCACTTATATATTTGATAACTCTAAAGAACAACCACTCATCAATGCGTTGCAACGATATATTACAGGTCGAAAAAATGGCACTATTGGTTCTGGAAATAACAATACAGGTGGAGGCAACAATAATGGAAATAGCAGCACAGGAACCACTGGATGTATACTGAGTAATGATGGATTTCACGAAATATACGATGTATTGCAAAGTATTGGCTCTGATGCCAACCGAGTAACAACTGCTCGTATTTTGTTACGTCAAAAGAAGTGTATCACCAGTACACAAGTGAAACGATTAATCCCCTTATTTCCCCAAACAACTACTCGTATGAAGTTTCTCAAAGCAGCTTATACTTACACCTCCGATCAGGCCAATTACCAAACCATTGGAGCAGTACTAGCCAACGATCAGGAACGACGACAATTGCAGGAGATTATTGGAAAAGGATAAAATAAATCCTGGCAGGTTTTGTAAGCCTGTCAGGATTCTAAATCTATTTCAGCAAATTACCTAAGCGATTTTGGATCATATCGGTTGCTTCAGTCATGATACGGTCGATCAGTTCTTTACAGGTAGGAATATCGTTGATCAACCCTACTACCATTCCACAAGACCAGGCACCAATATCCATGTCACCTTCCATCATAATCTTAGGGTATACGCCAGCTACTTCTTCTATAATGTCTTCAAACTTAATATTTGATCCCAGGCGGGCTTCTTTTTCTAATAAACGCTCTACCGCGGCATTGTTCATTACTCGTTCGGTATTACGCAAAGGCCGCATTACCAGGCGAGTATCCAGTTCGGTAGCATTCAAAATGGCCTGCTTTACATTTTCGTGCACGGGGGCTTCTTGTGTAGCAATAAATCGAGTACCCATATTCATTCCTTCAGCCCCCATTGCCAACGCAGCTACCAAAGAGCGCGCATCGGCCATTCCACCTGAAGCCACAAAAGGAATCGTCAATTCTTCATCGGCACGAGGCAGCAAGATCATGTTAGGAATATCATCTTCTCCTGGATGCCCCCCGCACTCAAACCCATCTACCGATACAGCATCGCAACCTATTTTTTCGGCTTTGAGGGCGTGTCTTACCGAGGTACATTTATGAATTACTTTGATACCTGCATCTTTCAAATAAGGTAAGTAAGGCTGAGGGTTTCGCCCCGCGGTTTCTACAATTTTTACCCCTCCTTCTATAATCGTTTTAATGTATCCTGGATAATCAGGCGCATTTACAGTAGGCAAAAAAGTAAGGTTAACCGCAAAAGGCTTGTCGGTTAAGTCTTTGCACTTGGCAATTTCGTTGGCCAAATCAGCAGGTGTTTTTTGAGTCAATCCAGTAATGGTACCCAAGCCTCCCGCATTCGACACTGCCGCTGCCAGTTCCGCAAAACCTACGTAGTGCATCCCTCCTTGCATAATGGGATGCTCAATCCCAAACATTTCAGTTATTTTAGTTTTCATATTTTATACTTTTGTGTAATCGTTATTGAGTGTTGCTAAATCTGTAATATTAAAAGTAGTCAGAAGGTGACTATAAGTCAAACAAAAGTATATTTCACTGCCTGATAGTGCGTCTCAAAAATGTTATTGGCTCAATACACCCTTTTCTACTGGTGCCACATAGGCCAATACTGCCTCACTGGTGGCTTTATCTATTGCTCGCTCAAAACACCAGCCTACTAAATCAACCGCAGCCAGACATCCCGCCGCAGTAGCAATGTTGCCGTGTGTTACTAATGGTTCAAATACAACTTCTACTCCCAAAGCTTGTAAATGTTCTACCACTGTGGGGTAAGTAGTGGCGGTGAGTCCATCAAGTAAACCCAAAGAAGCCAGGATTAGAGCTCCAGAACACATAGAGCAAATAATTTGTCTTTGAGGATTCAAGTCAAAATGCTGGAGGTAACCTTTATCGTTGATGAGGGAGCGGGCACCCTTGCCACTGGCAAATAGCACAATATCAGCTTCATTGCATTCATCAATGTGGCCTTGAGTGGCTACTTCCAATCCATTCATAGACACATGTTTTTCTTGAGTGCCCACAATTTTTACTTGCCAATCGTCTCGGATAAGGCGTATTCGGTTGAATAAATCCCAGGGAAGAAACACATCTATATCAGTAAATTGATCAAAAGCGACAATATTGATTGTTTTCATAGTTATCTAATTGATTCTTGCTAAAAATTTAAGGCCTTAAAATAGCCAGAAAGCCGCAAGTATTCTTTTATTGAACACTCAAATTTTCATCAAAATACAATGAATCCAGAAAACATCTTTATCAAAGAAGAACATCAAGTCAATGAGGAGACCAAAGCCTATGTAAATCAACGCCTTAAAGCAATGAATGATACTTTGTCTCCTTTTCATCAGTTGACCCGTGATTCCACTAACATCAGGCACCTTACCCTTAGTGTTACTAATTCGCAACAAGTGCTTATAGGAGGGCTACTGGCCAGATTGTATTGGCATTGGTTAGTGATTGAAGACATTTTTATAGAAGAAGATTATCGCAATGAAGGCTTGGGTGCTCAATTAATCCAAAAGGCAGAGGCTTTAGCGCTCAAAAATAATTGCCAAAAGGCCCAAGTAAAAACCTTTAGTTTTCAGGCCAAACCATTTTATGAAAAACTAGGCTATCGGGTTGTGGGTGAATTGCAGGATTATCCTCCAGGGCATAGTTTGTATTGGTTGGAGAAAATTTTGGAATAGTCAGTTTTGAAATTCTAATTAGCAGTGTCCAAATCAATATTAAACAAAAAGCCATTGATCAGGCTTGACCAATGACTTTGAAATACTTAATTATCTCTTTTTTCGAAGTTTTCTTTTTTTCTAATTTTTAGGCGTCTAAAAGCCAGGTAAATAATGAGCACAAGACTTACCAATCCAAAAACTCCGTAAAGTCCCCAAATAACATAATGTATATTTTCCATCTTAGAGCTTGTTTAAAATTTATTGATTAGTTCTTTTTCGTGTCTTTTCAGATTATATATTGTCAAATTTATCTGCAATAGCACTGCTATTACCTCAAAATTTGACGCATCTAATCAGAAAACTCATCAAAAAATCTACTTTAAACGAAAATTTAAACCTGCTCTTATTTGAGTTTTACGGCAGTACCATAAGCCAATATTTCAGAGGCTCCCTTCATAACCATGGAAGTTGTAAATCTGACCCCAATAATGGCATCTGCCTGCATTTTTTGGGCATCTCTTATCATACGTTTCAAGGCTTGTTCGCGAGAGTGGGCCTGGAGTTTGGTATATTCTTCTACCTCTCCTCCTACTATGTTTTTTAACGCAGCAAAAAAATCTGAGGCGAAATTTCTGGTTCTTACGGTGCTACCTCTGGCTACCCCTAAAATTTGGGCAATATCCCGATTGGGAATGCTTTCTACAGTTGATATAATCATTTGATCCTTATTTTAAATTTATACTGAATTTTATAGGTAAAATTCCTTTTACCTTACATTTAATTACGCAAATATTCAAAAGCAGTTACGCTAAACACAAATATTATTTCAAAATACTTAATTAAACAAAATATTAAATTGAAAATCAATAAATATCAAAACTATGTTTTAACACATTCATATACAAAAGAGTGTCAAAGTTGCCACTTTTGCAGCAATACCCCATTCTCATAACTCTTTTGCTGGCATTCTTGAGTAGGTAATGCCCAAGGTTTTTGTAAGCCTTCAAATAAGGATATGCCTGCCCCCAAGATGATGGGATTTATCTTCAGCCACACTTCATCAATGAGACGATGATTGAGTAAATGACCCGCCAATTTTCCACCACCACACAGCCAAATGGCTTTACCTGATTGGGTTTTAAGGTTTTGCAAATGAGCTGCTATGTCGGTTTTTATCAATTGCACCTCATCCGAAGATTCAAAGTCAAGCGATTGGGAGGCTATGACATGCTTAAGTCCAGCATAAGCTGGCTGCCCGGGTTTTATACCAAATTGAAAGCCAAATGCATAGGTACTACGCCCCATCACTACGGTATCGTATTGGGCAAGCGATTGGGTAAAGTCTTCTACGTGAGAACCTTCCATCAAAAAATCGCCCACATTTCCATTTTTATCGGCAATAAAGCCATCCAACGAAATAGCGATATGGTATATAAGTTTTCTCATAAATGATAATTTTTAAATCATAGTAAATAGTGAGTAATACTAATCCTCTACAATAATCCGTACAAGTTTACGGCTGGAAGCCTCCCAATATCCCTCACTCGGCTAGAGCCGAGCGAGAACGTATTCGTCGCTTGCCTCAGGCAAGGGGCAACTACCATAGGGCCTCTGGTCCGTTTTAGGCGTACGTTTTTTTTCTCAAAGATTTGGTATAATCTTACTTGCCACAAAACTACTTGTGGGAGAAAACAATGTATTGGAAAAATTTGACCTTAGATTAGCTCACCAATTCTTCGGTAGCTATTACGTGGGCATAGGGGCGCTCAGTAGTAAGGTATTGGCTAGGGGTAAGCTGGGTAAAATACCTGAATTCATTGATCAAGTGGGCTTGATCGTAAAAATGATACCGATGGGCAAGGTCTACAAATGGTGTGTGGGGTGCTTGATAAAGATGAGATAGTGCTTGCTGAAAGCGATGCAATCGTTGGTATTTTTTGGGTGAAATACCCATGTGTTGTTTAAACAATTGGATAAAATACCTTTGGGAATAACCAGTTTTTCGGCTCACTTCTGCCAATGAATCTCTGTGCACGCAAAGCAATTGATGCGCAAATGTCTCGAAATAATTATCGGTGGTTTTGGCAAAGATTTTTTGCTGTAAAAAATCACAGGTTTTATGTAAAATGCGCTCAGGGCTTACGAGTTGTAATAGTTGTTCTCTCAATTGTATCACCTCATTGCCCAACACCAAAGAAGC
Source organism: marine bacterium AO1-C (assembly GCA_001890965.1). GTDB lineage: Bacteria > Bacteroidota > Bacteroidia > Cytophagales > Microscillaceae > Microscilla. Next base: position 1,147,312 of record MLAY01000001.1, read on the forward strand.
ATCAACAAAACGATTGTGAAATTGAGCAGTAGGCACACCTGTGAGCGCATATAACCCTCCTGGGGCAAATTGAATGCATAAAGTCGCGGCATTGCGTTCACCTACATATGTTACGGGCCTACTCTGTACTCCGCTAATCCAGCTTGATTTAAGGTTCAAGTCTAATTGATTTTCAAATCGGGTAAGGGTGCGCGTTTGCTCATCCAGCGTAATGATAAGCTGGGCATGCCCATCGGGAATGAGGTGCTCAAAGACTGCTTCTGCAGTGTAATCCCGATAGTAGATCAGTTGTTTGATAAATAATCCAAGGGGCTGTGGTGGAGTGAAAATCTTTAGAAGCATATGTTTTACTACGTTTTCTACCTGGATACGTTTTTGTTAAACGAATCATCCCTTATATTCACAATACGCATATTTAATCTGCCTTTGATCAATACCGCCTACTTGTTGAGCTTTATGTCCAATCAGTTTACGTTTTTTTAGGCTTAATTGTAATCAAACTTATAAACCTATGAAATTGAAGCAAATCCTAATAAGTGTGGTCATTTACTTACTATCTATTGTTAGCTTACAGGCCCAATATTCTGAGCAAACCGAAAACTACTACAAGAAAATCCAGGGCCTGTATCAAGACACCAAAACCAACGAAATAGTATTTATATTGCTTGGCTTTGGTAGGTTTGACTTATTTTATCAGCCTAATCCTTATTGTTTGAATACGCAGGTAAAAGTAATGAAACAGCTTTCGCTGGATGTAGCCAAAAACCAGATGCAAATTGAATTTGCAAAAAGCAATTACCGTTGTACATTTTTATTTGCTCGGGATCATCAGTCCTTTATTTGCAAAAATCCTGATGGTAGCCAACAAACTTTTAAACGTACCAAACAAGTCATCCACAAGCCTTTTGCCTACTTTTTGTCTCTCTTCCCAAAACATACCACTAATCGATACTATGTGCCACCACGCCCCGCTTACAAACAAGAGCTTCCTGTACAGATTGCCTGGAAATTTTTAACAGCTAAGCAATTCAATGACGATATATTCCCGGCAAAAGATCTCGACATATACGGGGAGTATTATTTATATCGCCTTTTCTTAGGAACCCCTCATGCCAAAGGTAGTTATTATGGTGCCAACACTTGTTATGTAGTCAAACAACTCTCCTTAAGTCCCAATTTTTATAGTTTGCTTGTGCGAGAAAAAGGCGTGATAAAAGGAGGAGAAGGCAGCTATGATACCACCTTTCTATACAATTTTAGCAAAAAAGGAGAATTGTTGGGCTATCTCTTAGTAGGTGGTGCACAAATAGGCATGGGGCATTTTGAATGGCATACCAGCAGTACTATACAAGGTACACAAATCAAGGTACTGGTGAAGGATTATAACGGGCGTTATGCCAAAAATAAATCTTATAAAACAAGGGTAGAGCACTATACTCTGTTACCTTCGGGTAAATTTAAATAAAAGTAATTTTAATTAAGTAATCAGACAAAATTACTTATACATTATTGTTCAATGGCTAAATTGTTTCGCAACGCCCAGTTATTTTATTAAAAAAGGCCATTTAACCATATTTAAGTATGTCCAAGTACTTATCTACCCGAAAGTCAACCCTACCTGATTTACGAAAAATCAGGTGCTTCTTTTACTCTGGCATAGGGAAAGCTACCGATTTGTTCCAGACCATAATAATTATTAAGGCCACCAATCCCTACTCCTTCTAATTGCGCGAGGTTTATATAACCTTTGTCGTTTACTACTGCATCGGGCACAACCAAGTGGGCAACCTCGCCTATAATCATAGAAGTATTGTTGACTTTGATGGGTATTTCTTCTAAAAAACGCATGCCCAGCTTTAGGCTACTTTCTTTTACAAATGGTGCCTTAAAATCAGGCAAATATTCTTCGGTAAAACCACATTGGGTAAATTCAGAAATGCCTTTGTCAAACTTGGCGGAAGTATAGTGGGCTTGCTCAATAAACGAACGATGGATATGATTGATGGTATACTCGCCATTAACCAACAAGTTTTCATAAGTATGTCGGCGTACTTCTCCCTGAGGTCGCAAAATAAATCCCAGCAGCGCCGGATTGCTTCCCAGGTGCACTACTGAGCTAAAAACCGCTAAATTTGTGACTCCTTCTGCATCAATGGTTCCTATGAGGTTGGCAGGTTTAATACCCGTAATAGCATTGATAATATTTAAGCGACGAACCCGTTCGGTGTTTTCTATATCTTGTTTGGTCAAATGCATATTGATCGTTTCTTTACCTTTTACTTCTCCATAACTCACAATCAATGCTTATGTTTGAACCAAACACTACTTAAGCAGTCTGGTTCAATCCATTTTTGCTCCCTCACGCCTTTGGTCTTAGTAGAGCACAATGTCATTAAGCTAAGAACTATTGTAGCCAAAATGAATATCGTTAATCAGCGTTCGTTGATCAATATTCTTTCTCTAACTTAATGATGAGGTGACATTTTGGAACATCAATAAGCTTCTGTTCCACTGTACTTAGTCATCCTAGTTTAATCCATTTTTACTCAGCCCTACATTTGGCACATTCACCCTTGTTTTGCGCAAGCCCACCATGAACCTTAGGAAAAGCCCCTTAAAACTTCGTTGTTCGTGCTATAGAAAGTTAATTAATCACTTAACAACATTCATTATGTCTACACTAAATAATATTTTTCAGATTCTGCTTCAATACAATACTGCGAGTAACAACGACCAACTGAAGCATATGGCGGTGATTGGGGTCGCTTTGCTGATCGTGTGGAAGTTTCGCAAACAAATCATACTGGCTCTTACTGCCGCAGTAGTTTTTGTGTTTTTCTTTGCCAAAGAAATGATTCTGGCCATCTACCCAGATACACTCAACGAAAGCCAGAAAGTCGCTTTTACCATTGCCTTGGGCATTGTAATGGCGGTTATTGCCACTAAAAACTATATGAAGAATTCTTGATAAACTACTACTATGAACACTAAAAAAGCCGATTGGATTGTTCCAGTCGGCTTTTTGCTTAAATATCTTTAGGCACTACAATTTAAGTTTTTCTTGCACTTCTTTGGGTACGATTTTCTCAAGAAAAGCCTCGCTCCCATCGTCTTTTTGGATAAACTTCCAGCCTTTCACCTCTGGGCTATTGATGGCATACATTTTTGAGATAATACTCATAGTAATTTGCCGTTTTGCTTTGTCTACCTTTACCTTGTCTTCTCCCAACATAGACTTCATCACAGTAACCATGGTTTCCAGTCTATTTTCTTCTTCTTTGGGAACCTGAAGTACAGCTTCCGAAAAATACTCTGCCAAAGCGTATTTTGCCTTGTTGTGTTTCATCACAGAAGATACTTTTCTAATCTCTACTTTCTGAAGTGTCATATTTTGAAACGATCCCTTTCCCAATTCTTCTTTCATTTGCGCTCGGGGAGCTAATTCAAACATTTGAGGGGGCATATAATCAAGAATGCCATCTATGTCCTTTTTTTGGATAATGTTCAAATAATCGCTCAGCGCGGCTTTTAAGGTCTTGGCATCTTGGCTAGATTGGGCATAAGTAACTGACACACAAAGGCATAATACCCATAAAGTATTGAGTAGTTTTTTCATAAGATTCTTTTAGAGTTTTTTGGTAAACGAACAGTAAGACACAATCATGTGAAAGCTTTAGGAACTATTTTGACCATAATGGCTGAAAAGGAAAACCTCAACACATCTACTTTGTATCATAAGGCAGAAATTCCATTATAGACCCATACCATACCAATAATTATGGCAGCTAATCCAGCAACGCCATTCATCCACTTGAAAATAGATAAATTACGCTCTAGAAAACGACTCATGGTAACAATCAAAACATAACTATATACTCCCATTGCTACGATTATTCCCAAGGATTCTACAGCTAAAACAAGTATAGCGTCTCCTACTGTAGCACTACTTAAAACGAGTGCAGAAGTTAATGCGCCTCCCGTACCTGCCAAGCCATGCAACATTCCGATCCAGAATGATTTGTTCATTGGATTTACGGCAACTTCTTCTCCTTTGGTACCATGTAAATGTATAGGGTTTGACAGTTCGTGTTCGTGAGGCTCAATTTTTTTATGAGTTTTTACCATTTCATTAATGGCATGGTTTCTTCTGATGGCTACCACTCCTAACCAAATCATGATAGGCCCCACCGCCAACTCGGCATAAAAAGAAATATCATGTACTACATGAGTAGCTACGCTTTTAAAAAATAATGCCACTCCTCCAAATAGTAATAGGGTAAGCGAATGCCCGAACGCCCATTGAGATGCTTTGAATACTGATTTGAAGCTAACCTTTTTTTTATTGATGGCATTCTCAGTAGCCAACACCGAAACTGCGGTTACGTGGTCGGGTTCGAAAGAGTGTAAAATTCCAGCCATTAAAGGCCTAATTAAAGAAGTAAAAGTCATTTTTTTATATACTTAATAAATGTTCCGTTTTTATGAATAAGGTAAATATCTAGTACTACCTGTTTAATCTTTATGTGTGTATGTTGATAACAATGCTTTAATAAAAGCTGAAAGAAAGGAGAGTCTTGTTCGAAATCAAATAGCTCAATCAACCGTCCAGCCATATTTAAAGATTTGATTTTTTCTGCATCTGCATAACCCACTTTTTGCGCCAAATCTACGACAAAATCTTTGTTCCAGCTAGAGACACAACTGTGCGTGTCAGTAACGCCTCCGGCTAATTTTACCGCCTTGCCCAACATAATACCAATGCTCACCTTTTCTATAGGCGATTGGCTGATCTTATTGAGGGTCTCTCCTATCCAATTGCCATAATGGATAAAAGCGTATTCGGGCAAATAATCGAATTTATTGGCCAGATATTTTTCACTTCTGGCCCCAGAATTAATCACCAGTTCTGTCACATTGTTGGCCACTGCCACATCAATTCCTTGCTCTATACTGGCTATATAAGACGAAGCAGAATAAGGTTTCACAATTCCAGTTGTGCCTAAAATAGAAATACCACCCATGATGCCCACCCGTTCGTTTAGGGTTCGTTTGGCTAGTTCTTTTCCATTCGTCACATACACCGTAACCGATACTCCACAATCTAAACTGTAATCATGCAATAGTTTTTGCAGCGCACTTGTGATCATTTTCCTGGGAACAGGATTAATAGCCGGCTCTCCAATAGCCAGCTCTAAGCCTTTAAGCGTAACCGTTCCAACTCCTTCTCCTGCAAAAAACTGAATACCTCTTTCTTGGGTCAATTTTAAAATACAACCTATCTCAGCCCCATTGGTAACATCAGGATCGTCCCCCGCATCTTTAATTACCGAACAGTTGGCCGTACTTTCGGTAAACTCACAATGATGAATGGGTATCTCCAGGATTTTATCTATAGGCAAGTGTACTTTTACCTCGGTGTTTTTCTTTTGATGAATCATCGCCATCAGTCCTGCTTTTGCCGCAGCAGTAGCACAGGTTCCGGTGGTAAAACCTTCTCTTAAAGCTCCTTTGGGGACTTTCTTTAAACTCATATTACAATCGTTTTAGAAATGGCCAACTCCAATGCATCAACACTATCTACTACTTCAAAATATGCAGGTACTTTAGGTTGATTGATAATGATGATCTGGGTATTTGTTTTCAACGCGGCTTCAATTTTTGTACTTAAAAACCCACTGTTTCCAGTTTCCTTGGTGAGTATAACATCTATCTCATGAGTTTTAATCAAGTCAATTTCTGTCTGCAAGTTGGCAGATGGCAAGCCTAAAATCAACTGTTTTTTAGGGAAATTATTTTTTACAGCAATCGCTAATGATGCAGGCCTATCAAGTATTCTAAAATGCGTGGTATTATTTTGCCACCACGATTTTAATTTTTCAATAGATTGTACCCCAGTGAGGGCTAGTAATCGCTGGTTTTCTTTAAGTAATGCCAAAGCTTCCTCATAGGTATTGACATAAAATACCAACGGATGAATAGTTTTGGCAAGTAGTTTCCTCCCAAATCGTATGACAGGCATCTGTAAACGTGTTGCTACTTTAGCAATGGTGTTATGAAGCACCTCGGCAAAAGGATGAGCTGCATTAACAATGATTTTTACCTTGTTGTTTGTCAGGAAACTTTCTAGTTGCGCCTCGTCTAAAGCCCCATGACTATACCTTGCCACCTTTGTTTCTTGAAAAGAGGTTTTTGTTTTTGTAGAATATACAAAAGGCAACGCCAGGCTTTCTAATAAAGCAGCTACTTTCTTCCCCTCTGTTGTTCCTCCAAATACAAGTATCATTTTTTTATTATTTATAAGTGGCTATTATTTTAGTCGACGGTCAACGGTCCACAGTCTAATGCTGTTTCCTTAAGGGTGTTTTGATACTTGCGTAGCAGACCAGCATCCCGCAAGCTCGCCCAACATTCCCCGAATGTTGTCGGCTCCTGCTCTCAGGAGGAGACTTCTTCGACACGACAAGAGACTCGAAAAGTTGTTAAGGAAACAGCATTGGTCCACAGTCCATAGTTTTTTGGTTCGTAGTTAGGAATTGGTAGTTCGTAGCTTTTTTTAGTCCATAGCATTCCGTCCATTGTCTATAGTTTTGCTACGCATCGCGGAACACTTTGTCCTGAGCATAGCCGAAGGAACTAACAATAGAACAATAAGCCGAAGGCGAAACAATGGAACAATAGAAACCAAAACCTGCGTAACTTGAGTAAGCAACTATTCTGTGATTACAAATTTCTTATTGGTTCTAAAAATATGCTTCCATTCTGGGCTGTACAATTGAGAGCGGTTTTTACGGGCACCAATGGCGTGGCCTACCACAATCAATACCGTTCTTGTTTTCTTACTTTTCTTTACAATTTCTGCCAGGTTCTCTAGTTTCCCTTGAAAAATCTCTTCATCCTTCCACGAGATTCTGTACATCACTGCTACTGGAGTATCGGCATCAAAATGTTCTAACAATTGAGTCTCTACTTTTTTGGCAATTCCTGCACTCAAAAATATACACATGGTAGCATTGGTTGCCGCAAATGCCGAGATGCTTTCTTTAGGAGGCATGGGAGTCTTGCCTTCTCCACGGGTGAGCACAATAGACTGCACCACTTCTGGAATCGTAAATTCTGATTTTAAGACCGCGGCCGCGGCACTAAAGGCAGAAATTCCAGGTACAATAAAATAATCCATTCCCAACTCATCAAAAATGGTCATTTGCTCTTGGATAGCCCCATACAAAGACGGGTCGCCTGACTGTAAACGCACAATAGAATTTCCTTTTTTATAATGTTCTTGCATGAGAGACACTTGCTCTTCCAGGGTCATCATGGCTGAGTTTCTTACAATTGCTCCTGGCTTACACCAACTGGTCATTTCTTCGGGTATTAAACTACCTGCATACAATACACAGTCGGCTTCTTGTAAATACTGTTTCCCTTTTACGGTAATTAATTCTTCATCCCCAGGGCCTGCACCAATAATGGCCACTGCAGTTCTGCGCTCAGCCTTAGGGTCTATAGCTATCGAAAGTGTGAATTTTTGCCCATTGTCTAAATGAATTTTCTGCTTTTCGACCAACACATTGTTATTTCCAGAAAGTAACAAGGCCGCAGATTCTGAAACGCCATTAACTCCAATTTTAGCCTGCACCACTTCGCTCGGGTTGGGTACCGTAATCGTATTTATTTCATCGGCAGTAAATGTGTGGAAAGGGATCGCATTATTAGCGCTGAAATCTAAATAAGCCTGCTGGGCTGCTTTAATATCTATTGACCCAAAGTTTTTGATGGCCGCAAAGTGAATATTTCTGCTTTGTAATGCTGATTTTAAGGTGGTTTCAAACAACACTGAATCCAGCTGCTTAGAACATCCCGAACCTATAGAAAGTACTTTTGGAATATAAAACACACTTGGAATGCTTACTTCGTAGACCTTATAACTTACAGCAATAAATAGCTCAAAATGCGTGTAGTCAATATCGGCTTCCTCATAAAAAACAGTAACAAAGTTGGGTGCTGTTTTTTCTAAATATTGGGTGCCTTTGTCTTTAATATCTAAGAGCAATGCAGTAGGTTTATTGTTGACAAACAATGCCATCGTCTTGTTCATAGACAACGAACTCTCAACTTGCCAATCATATTGATTTGCCAATGTATCTAAGGCCCATATGTTTTGTACATCACTGGATGTAGATATAATAGGATTTGCTCCTAAAACTGCTGCAATTTTAATGGTAAAATCATTTGCTCCACCTTTATGCCCGCTCAATACTGATTGTACATTTGTGGCCAAGTCATCTACTGAGACTACCGCAGGGTCAGTGTTTTTATCTTGAATGTAAGGAGCAATAAGTCGCACACAAATACCCAAGGCAGTAACAAAACAAACACCGTCTAATTTCCCAAAGTTTTCACTGAGATAGTCTGAAATAGATGCAATGGTTGATACGTTTTCATTGCTTGATTGCAATGTGGTGATGACCAATGATTTTGGAAATTCTTTCTGAATCACAAGGGCTCTCTCTACCCCTCTTTCAGTAACTGCTATGATGGCTATTTTTTTCATTTGTCGTTTTTTTCTGCGGTGTGAATGCTAATTGTATTATGTTGGTTTAGTTGTATTGTATGGGTACTAATCGTATAATTTAATGCGGTAAGCTCTTCTATAAATATCGTACTGCTAGTTGCTCTTACGGCATTGGTTACGAGGCGAACCTTGGAGTTTAATTGATAAATGGTATGGATTAATTCTTTTAAACGCCCACCGTGCCCGCCAATAAAAACCACGTCTGGCGTAGGGTAGTTTTGTAGATTGAGGTCAAAGAAATCGTCAATAATAATATCGATCCCAGGGGTCGAAAAACGCTCGGTGTTTTGCTGAATGATATCATTACATTCAATGCGTTTTTCGAAAGCAATGATTTTTAAATGTGGAAACTGTTGTTTTGCCTCAATAGCTACTGAGCCAGTGCAAGAACCTATATCCCAAAAAACACTTTTATGTTGTAAGGCCAATGCGCTAATGGTACTCAAACGGATAGGCATTTTGGTAATCATATTTGCGCGGTTCTCTAAAGGGATAAAGGCAGCATCGGGAATACCAAATGGTTTCTCTTTAGGGGCAATTTGTTTTAATAATACACAATTGAGCTTATGGTGTGTTTTGGTGACACAAGTCGCCAAATCGAGTTGTTCGATATGTTCAGCAGCACCGTCTAAAGCTTCTCCAACCGTAATGGAATAATTATCGAAACCGTATTGTAACATACGCTTTGCAATTACTGCTGGTGTTTTTTTATAATCGGTCAATACTCCAATCAATTCCTTTCTATTGATCAATGCTTCATCCAAAGCCGACCAATCTCTGCCGTGAACCGATACAGAGGTTAAGTGATTATAATTGGTTTGTGTTTTATGACAAAGCAACTGAATACTATTGAAATAAGGAAATGCTTTTAGCTGTGCATTGGGTAATAAACGTTGCAATGTATTGCCAAACCCATAGAAAAAAGGGTCGCCTGAAGCAAAAACTACAATCGAGACTTCTACTGCTTTGTATTGTTGAATCAAGGCATTCATTTTTCCTGAAATTTCAATCCAACGATGGTTTTTAGGCAAGTAGCTTTTTACCAATTCGTAATGGCGTTTTCCACCAGAAAAAACTGTGGATGTCTTGATTAATGACAAAACTTCCTCGCTCCATTGTGGTGTAGGATGGTTGCCAATGCCAATCAAGTAAAAATCGATATGCTCTTGCTTCATTTAATAGTGTTACTTATTAACAGGAGTTACGCACATTTTCTAAATTACCTTTATTTCTATGGCTATATGGTTGCGCAACGCCTAGCTATTCTCTTTAAAAAGACCATATAACAATGTAGCCATTAGCCGTAAGGCAGAGCTCGGCACAGCATAGCTGTAGCCATCATAATAAGTAGATTTGGAATAAACTACGTAACATCATTTATTGATAAGATTCTTTTATAACCACGTCATTTATGTTTTTCCGTTTTTCCCATTGCAAACGCTCTAGTTCTGGACTTTCGTAAAACTTGTCTACATGCCCTAAACATAAATAACCAATGAGTTGTCGGTCTTCGGGAGCATTTAAAATAGCCTTAATTTTGTTGGGGTCTAAAATACTCACCCAACCTAAGCCAATGTCTAAAGCTCTTGCCATTAACCACATATTCTGGATGGCACAAACCACCGAATACACGCCTGCTTCCTTCATAGTAGTTTGCCCTAATACAGGATGATTACTTGGCTTATAAAAAACCGCTATATTCAAAGCCGATTCTATAATGCCCTCCAGTTTTAATTGGGTGTAGGCATCTGCTTTCTTCTCTTCAAAAAGCTGTTTTGCTTTTTCGTTTTCTTCAAAAAAACTTTCTTTGATTTTATTTCTGATCGCTACATCTTTAATCACTACAAACTCCCACGGTTGCGAAAAACCAACGGAAGGTGCATTAACTCCAGCAAACAGAATTTTATCTATGTCTTTTTGAGCAACAGGCTTGTCTATAAACCGATTTCCTCTCACATCTCTGCGTGCAAGGATTATCTGTTCCAAAGTTTCTATATTTTCTTGAGTAAATTTGCTCATGGTAATCAGTAAAAAAGTTTCGTTTTATTTAGTCCACGGTCTAATGCTATTTCCATAAGGGTTTGAGTGTGTGCCGTTACTCCACGAAAACCTCCCTTAATCCCTCCAAAGGAGGGAAATGATACTCACCATATGGACTCGCATAGTATTAAGAAAACAGCATTGGTCCATGGTCAATAGTCTACAGTAGCGCTAAGCAGTACAATACAACCATTGTCATATTTGCAAAAATAAGAGCATAATTATCGCCTCGCGTAGCCATTTAACCATAGAACAATGAGCCAAAGGCGGAACCATTTAGCCATTTAAAAATAGTTCGAGGCTTCAGGTAATGTAAAAGCAGCATTTACAATCGCAGCCGCAATATTGCTACCTCCTCTATTGCCTTCTACAATTACCCAATCGGTATTTTTTGTTTGTGATAGTTGCTCTTTAGCTTCCAAAACATTGACAAAACCCACTGGCACCCCTACTACCCCAACTGGTTGGAACGTGGTATTTTCTCTTAATTGTTCTACAATCTCAAATAGTGCAGTAGGTGCATTTCCCACCACATATAAAGCATTCGGGTATTTTTCGATGGCTTTTCTGATACCTGCCTGAGAGCGCGTAATGTTGGCTGATTTGGCTAAGAGCTGTGCGTCTTCATCATTTAACAAACAATGAATTTGATTGTCATATTCCTTGATGAAAGCCTTTGTGATTCCAGCCTTTACCATGGTAACATCGGTCACAATTTCGCCACCGTTTTTGAGGTGATTGTGCCAATTTTCAATCGCTTCTGGAGTGGCCGAATAGTGATTGAAATCGTCTAAGATTCCTGTAGTATGAATCACCCTGGTGATGGCCCATTTATCTGCCATAGCAAAAGGTAATTCTTTGATATGGTTGGTAACAATTCTAAAACTCTCTTGCTGAATTTCCTTACCAGTATGAGGTTTTCTATTCAAATACCCTCGTGGGGTAACCAAATAATCTTTAAAGCGATAGGTTTGCGAATTGCCAATCATTACCAGGCAAAACATATCTACATCTTCGGGATTGAACTCTCCTAAGGTGGTGATTTTAAGTTCTTCTTCTGGCCGGGTTACTTGTCTTATAATTGCAACCGGTGTATTGGGTGAGCGTTCTTCTAAAAATATTTTTTGCAATCGGCCTAATTGCCAATGTCTTTTCTTACTTCTTGGATTGTACAAACTGGTCACAAAATCTCCCATGGCTGCACCCTTTATTCGCTGTTCTATTTTGTTCCAGGGCGTCATTAAATCTGACAAGGAAATGCAACAAAAATCGTGACCCAAAGGTGCGCCTAATTTACTTCCCGCAGCCAAGAAGGCAGAAATACCTGGCAGGGTTTCTAGTTCAATAGCCTCGTGATTTTCTTTAGAGGCTACTTCGTAAACAATGGCTGCCATGGCATAAATACTGGCATCGCCAGAGCCAATCACTACCACATATTTATCTTCCTTTGCTTTTTCAATGGCCTTATGTGCTCTAGCTTCTTCCTTGCCCAAAGGCATTGAAATAAGCTCGGCATCTTCTCTAAAAAAAGAGGCTCCAAATTGAAAATAATAATCGTAACCAATCACTACGTCTGCTTTTTGTAAAGCATTTTTAACTACGGGTAATATATAATTGATATCGCCAGGCCCTAAGCCTGCAACAGTTATTTTCATTGGTTGATTATTTTTTCGTTTTATTAATAATGACAAGAGAAAAATAAGGGATCTCTCTTTGATTTACCGCTGCCCAATTATTGGTAATGAATTGCTTTTCGGTACCTAAATGTTCTCCATAAGTAATCCTATGTTTTGCATCATCTATTACCGATGAAATACTATCCATCACCGATCTTATTTTCATGAGCACCACCGTGTCAAAATTGTCAATAGCTTCTTCTAATTCTGCGCTGGTTTGTACTCGAGGAATCACCACTACTTTTTCGTTTTGTAAGCACAAAGGTATTTGGCTTTCAGAGGCTAAATGCAAGTAAGAACTAATCCCTGGAATTAAGTCGATGTTTAAGTTGTGGGCTTGTATTTTTTCTAATAAATAAGAAAAAGAACTATAGGTACTAAGATCTCCTTCGCTCACAATAGCTATAGATAAACCCTTGTTATAATCTGTGAGTATTTGTTGAAATGTAGTTTCGTAAATTGTTTTTGCCTGAACCCTTCCTAAATTCATTTTTAAGTAGAAACCCTGAAGTTTTTCTTCGTCCAAATCATATTGATTTAAAATAGACAACGAATAACTCGATTTTCTACCGTCTTTAAACAAAGACCCTGGATAATATATTTTATCTACTTGTTGTAGTATTTTTAAGCCCTTTAGGGTAATTAAATCAGCATCCCCCGTTCCTAAGGAAACTCCGTATATTTGGCCTACACTCATATCCCTAGCATCTTTTTAATTTTACTACCCACACTGTTTTGTTTCTCATTAGGTTTTTCATCCTCTTCAAACAAAATACCTTTTACATTGAGGTGATGCCCTATTTGTTCTTTTCCTTGGTATTCTTCAAAGCCAACCACTTGTTTGCGATATTTACATAGCTGGCAGTTCATGTTGGCAATTCCATTTTTAGCTTCGTGTAAACGTTCGTCAAAGGCTTGTAAAATCAATTCATCGGCACCAAATGGATCAGTATAGACATATTCTAAATCAGAATTGGCATTCATTTCGGAAACGTGTTGATAGATTCGTTCTAATAAGACGCCAGTAAAAAAGAAAAATGGAATGACAATGGTACGTTTAAAACCCAGCTTCTCTACTAGTTGTAAGCCTTCGTCTATTTTAGGATAGGCGGTTCCACTGTACGCAGTGGTGGCAAAGCCAAATCCCATTCCGTCCCAAAGCATACTAGTTAACTTGGCCACATCACTATTGGCATCAGGATCGGTGGTTCCCCTACCTACTACTAGCAGGCAGGTGTCCTTTCTATCTACTTTAGGCAAGTTGCTTTCTGCTTCTTCAATTCGTTTTACTGATAAGTCCAGTAGAAAAGAACTGACCCCAATATGTTTACCCATGGAAATGGTCAAATCCTCATGATACGTTTGTAGTGTATTCAATTCATAAGGGATGTCATTTTTAGCGTGTGAGCCCGCAAATAAAATAACTGGTAATGCATAAATTTTACGAACTCCATTTAAGTACATGCGTTCTACTGCAGCTTCATAAGTTGGGTGGTTGAATTCTAAAAAACCGTAATCCACCTCATAGGCATCCTGATAACGTTCTTTGAGAATACTTACCAGCTTTTTAAATGACTTTACCCCAGCTTCTCTTCGTGTACCATGCCCACATAATAAAATTCCTTCTTTCATTGATTATTCATAATTAAATATTGTTAAATGGTTCTATTGTTACATTGCTAAATGACACATTGCGCAACCATTTAGCCATATGACAATGAAACAATTCTGCCTTGGCATTTAGATTAAATAGGCGTCGCGCCAATAATAAAAACTACGGGCATTTGTAAATTAGCCTTCGTGATTTTTTCTTCTATATCTCCTAAGTTCCCGGTAACAATGGCTTGCTGTTGTCTTGAAACACTTGAGATCGCATTTACAGGGATATGATCATCTTGACAGACTTCTAACAATTTAGGAACAATTCTATGCAAGCTTTTCAACCCCATGTAAATAGAGATCGTGTTTCCAGCTTTGAGCATATGTGCGATGCCATTGAGCTGTTCAAACGAATAATCAGCAGTATGGGCCGTACATATTAGCATGGCATTGGAGTGGTTGCGTTCTGTAATAGGAATATTACAAATATTAGCTGCTGCGAGGGCTGCCGAAATTCCTGGAACAACTGTAAAAGGTAATTGATGCTTCTTTAAGAAACGAGCTTCTTCAGCGGCCCTGCCATAAACATATGGATCGCCAGATTTTAACCTAACTACTCTAGCCCCCTGTTCGCAATGGCTTTTCATCAACTGGTTAATGTTGTCTTGCCGGTTTTTTTGATCTTGTTTATCACCAAATTTTCTACCTACATAAATGCGTTCAGCCTGGGTATTGATCGCTAATATTTCATCAGAAATTAAATTATCATGTAAAATCACCTCAGCGTTTTGAATAGCTTCAAAAGCTTTTAAGGTCAATAAGTTTTTATTGCCAGGCCCCGCCCCAATAATATTAATTTCGGGTAAATGTTTTTTGGTGAAAATCCATTCTGGATTTGAAAATTGATAGGTAAAATTGAGTAGTGACTTCGATCTTGAATTATCAACTATCTTAAATCTTTCTTTTGTTGCTACTGCTGTGGTTGTTTCAAAAGTAGGTGCTGGCAAGTTTAATTTGATAGCCGCATGCTCATAATAAGCTTTTCGTTTTGGATGCACATCTGCACAACCATTAATAATTTCCCCAAAACAATTTTGTTCTAAAATTGCCTCAATCAAGCCTATAGCATCTTTTTGATGAATGAGGTTTACAGGTACGTTGGGATTTTTTAATTGTTTTTTATTCGCCAAAAATCTTCCAGGGTGGCGTTGAGGCCCAATTAATCCTGCCAAACGTAAAATAGTCACGTTGCTACCAAAATGCTGTTGTAATAAATGTTCTGCTTTTAGTAATGCTCTACCAGATGCTTTTTCTGGAGTACAGTCTTCGGTTTCATCAATGACCCCATTATTATTTTGATATACCGATGTAGAACTTACAAAAATGACCTTAGTTGATTTTGGCGTATGTTTTATGATTTGCTCGATTTGAAGCGGATGTATTGTTTCTATGTCATCGATCCGCTTTGGAGGGAAGTTGATAATAAGCGTTGATGTTTCTGCCGTAAAAGACTCCCAATCTCCAACAATCTCATCGGATTCAACTTTTATTCTACTGGCAAGAAACGAATACTTAGACAGTAATTTCAATTTATCTAATGTAGCTGTGCTTCCATTCACTGAATAACCACTTTTTTGAAGCTTCAATGCAAGCGGCAAACCCAACCAGCCTAACCCCAATATGGAGATATATTCCTTCATAATTATTTTAAATCGAGAATTGTGTTTTGTACAATTCTCTCACGCTTTATTGTTAGTTTAAAACTGCACACTTTATTCTTTGTAAACATTAGGAAAAAGAGAGCATAAGAAAAGTAATTTCGACTTCTTAAAAAAAGGATTGATTCCCTAAGCTTATGCTTCGCAAAACTATAAAAAAAGTCTAGAAAGTCTTCATCATTTTTATGTGGAGGCAGATCAGTCCCGTTTTAAAAACTGATTGGGTTTGTTTGTGTAACGATCAAAAAAAGGAAGGCGCTTTGCAGTAAATTAGAGAGGGTTTAGAGGAAGGGTAGTTAAACAAAAATTGCGGGCTACATCTCACCCGCAATAAAGTTACTCCAGCATATTTTCTGATTGTTTAAAGTCGTACGCTCGACATTCCTCCATCCATGGCAATGACTTGTCCTGTCATCCAGGCTGCTTTGTTAGAGAGTAAGAAAGCGGCCATTTCGGCAATCTCTTCCGCAGTTCCGATCTTTTTAAGCGGATGACGTTGGGCATTCTTTTCTTTTTTATCATCATTGTTCAGTAATCTCCCTGCCAACGGAGTATCGGTAATGGAAGGGGCAATGGCATTTACCCGAATATTTGGGGCAAATTCTGCGGCCAGTGCCCGAGTCAATCCCTCAATGGCACCTTTTGAGGCTGATACCTGAGCGTGAAATGGGAATCCAGTTTGCACTGCTACGGTAGAAAAAAATACTACCGCACTTTTTCCCGCTACTTTAAGCTTTTTTTGCACTGCTTGCAAAACTCTTACAGCTCCTGTTACCTGTAGATCAAAATCATCGTTGAACTGTTGAGGTTTAATGCGGGCAAAAGGCAGTAAATTAATACTTCCTGGTGCATAAGCCAACCCATGGAGGGCATCGGGCAAAAAGTCCAGGTTTGGGTTTTCTTCTTTTACATTCAAAGGATGATAACTCACTTGAGGATGAGTACTTTGCGCTTCGGTTGAGTTGTACGTGGCAAATACACGGTGCCCTGCTTCGGCCAGCAGTTGGGTCAAGGCTTTACCAATGCCCGAAGACCCTCCTATCACTAAATAATTTTCCATAGCTAATTAACTAATTGTTGCAAAGGATGTTTTACAAGAGTTGCCTTATCATTTCTTTTAGTTTTTTTAATCCACCCCTGCAACTTTTTACGCCCCTACTCCGACCATCTTATCAAACGAGTTTATAATTATTTTGCCCATGAAAAATCAAAAAAACATTGCTTTTATGGAAGCATACCATGCCTGCCAACAAAGGTTTATTCGCTACTGCACCGTGCTTGCCTACGGAAGAATGGAAGTAGAAGACTTAGCTCAAGATGTTTTATTGGCCACTTATGAACGCTTTGATCAAATTAAGCAAAAAGATCAATTGATTGGCTATCTGGTACGAACAGCTCGTAATCGTTCTGTTGACTATTGGCGAAAAAATCGCTACCAAACTGAGTTGCTGGAAAAGCACGCCGAAGAACTCTCAGGCAGTGGCTTATCTCCCGAAACCACTCTAGACATTCAGCTATTGTACAAAACACTTGACCGCTTATCGGCCAAGCAGCGAGATGCCATTATTTTGTTTGAAATTTGTGGTTTTAGCATCCAGGAAATTGCAGATATTCAAAAAAGTAACAGCAATACGGTCAAAAGTCATTTAAATCGGGGCAGAAAAAAGCTACGTCAATTACTGGAAGAAAAACCACGTTCAAGATGGTTATTGGGGGTATTGGCAGGTACCAACGATCAAGCTTTGGCGCTTCCAACTTCAGCATCACCCGCTATTTCGTCTGTGCTTCAAACTGGAACTCAATCAATCTCTCGTTTGCCTTTAAACAATCTCCGTACCTTGTTTCGCATACCCTCACAGGCCTTTCACCAGGTAGGTATTGCCGCAGCCATTGGAGGGTTATGTTTATTAATTCCGCTGATGTTTAACCACACCATTACATCGGTAAAAGCCACTCCCGTTGAGCGCCAAATAGGGTCGCGTACCACAATGGCTACTATGCCCACTCAGGCATCGATACTGCCTATAAAACCTACTCGCCCGGTGCTCCCAAAACCTGATAAAACCATTCAGGTAAACTCCCTTACATCTGTCTCGTTAAGGCCTGTTCCTATTACAACGTTTCCCCAAAGGTCAATAGCCAGCGTAAAGCCACAAGTGCTTTCTCCCCTACCGATGCAGTCTACTTTTAAGGTTCCTGCCATTTCTCAAAAGAATGCCTTACCTATCAATAAACCACTTAAAAACGAGTCATTACAAGCGGTCAATGATTGTGATACAGATAGTATTAAGATTGATGGTAAAGACAAAGAGAATGTTTTGGCACTACTGCGAGAATTAAAAAAAGATGGCATCACCAGTTCCCGTCGGGCCAAGTCTCATTTTTCTTTCAGTGATGGAGAAATATTAGTAAACCAACAAAAAATACCTTCCAACTTGCAAAACAAATACTTGAAGGTGTTGAGTCAGTGGGGAATTGTGCCCTGTAGTGGATTACAGCTAAAGTTCTTTCCCCGCGGAGTAGACATTCGCTATCGCAAAAATGCCAAAGGAGGCCGTGTAAGATCTAATGTGAAAATTAATATTCGCTTTTAACCTGATTGTTTTGGCAAAATGGTTTGAGAAAGTCAATCAAACGGGTATACATACAAAAAGCGACTTACCTAATTCACCTAGATAAGTCGTTTTTTATTTGAGTAATCCTAACTATGCTAGATGATTCCCCACCTGGTTTGTCATATTGAACGAAGTGAAATATCCGCTGAAACACCAATTACTTAGATTGTTTTAGTAAACCAAGTCTGACTATACTGGAAATTGATATAAAGTGAGTCAATTACAGTCCTTGTTTTGTGTGCAGATTTTTCGGCAAGCTCAGATTGACACTGAAGGTAAGTTTTGACTTTGCTGGATGATTCCATTCCTGTGTAAATCATTGAATAGCTTTAAGATGGAAATATTCGCAAAAGCAAGCAAAAGGTTTGATGGTTCAGAAAAATCACCCATTTACCGAAACTTCTCTTTTTGTAGTTTTTGCAAATGCTATTCTATTGAGTAGAGGAGTTTTTCGTGCATCTATAAATGTAAAACCGACTTATCTAAAGTGTTTTAGACAGGTCGCTTTTTCACTTATGCAGTTCTAACTACTCTGGTTGCCTCCTCGCCTAGCTTGTCATATTGAGTGCAACGAAATATCTGCTGAAATAACCGTTACTTAGATTTTTGGCAATCTAACCTTACTATTCTGGATACCATAAAAAGCAAATAAATCAAAGAACTTGGTTTAACAGCAGAATCTTCGGCAAGCTCAGATTGACACTGAAGGTGAGTTTTGAATTTGCTGGATACTATCAAAAGTAAAAAATCAAAGAACTTGATTTAACAGCAGATTTAACTGCGTTGAGCTCGCAAGCTCGGTTCTCACACACCCGGAATTACACGTAAATGATTGAGTTTTTAAGATGGAAATATTCGTAAAAGCAAGCGAAAACTTTCGTAAAAACCACCTTGTAAAAGTAGTTTGGTGGTTTGAGCAGCCACCCATTTAACAAAACTTCTCTTTTTTGCAGGTTTTGTAAATATGGGGTTATTAAACCCATCACAAGATTAGTTATTTATTTTTTCAATTGTTTCCAATGACTTAGGTTCTGTTTAAAATGGGTAGCACTATTAAACATCTCCTGCATTGTTGTTACTTTACTGACGTCCCAGCTACCAATGGGTTGATTGAAGGAGGTGGCTTCTGAGAACATCCAATTCATATCAGTTACTTGGCTGGTATTCCAGTTGCCAATGGGTTGATTGAAGGAGGTGGCACCACTAAACATTGCCATCATGTCTGTTACTTTACTAGTGTTCCAGTTACCAATAGGTTGATTGAAAAATGTAGCACCACTAAACATCGTACTCATATCAGTTACTTGGCTAGTATTCCAGTTACCAATGGGTTGATTATAGACTTTTGCTCCGTGAAACATCTTACTCATATTAGTCACGTTGCTGGTGTTCCAGTTACCAATAGGTTGATTAAAGTCGATTGCCCAATGAAACATCTTACTCATATTAGTCACGTTGCTGGTGTTCCATTTCCCAATAGGCTGATTAAAGGTAGCATACATGAACATCATACTCATATCAGTTACCTGACTGGTATTCCACTTCCCAATAGATTGGTTGAAGAGGGCAGCTCGGTAGAACATTCCGCTCATATTGGTTACTTTGCTGGTATTCCAATTATCAATGGGTTCATTAAAGTCGATTGCCCAATGAAACATCCTACTCATATTAGTTACTTTGCCAGTATCCCAATGACCAATAGGTTGATCGAAGGATTTAGCCTTTAAAAACATATTGCTCATATCAGTCACTTTACTGACATCCCAATGACCAATTTTACCATTAAATTTAAGACACCTAGCAAACATATAAGCAAGTGATTTTACCTGACTCAGATTAGGAGTATCAGTGGCTACGCAAGTCATATGCGTACAACCATTAAACGTCCCTTCCATTGAAGCCCAAGCAATATCTCCCCATTGTTCAATCGTAAGCAACTTTTCTTTATCACCTTTATTATCAAATCTAATTTGTTTCAAATCACCACTAATGCTTACTTGGTAAATACCAGACTTAGGGAAACTAATTGTAGTAGCATCCTTCCCTTGTGCTCTTCCCTTGTTGGTAGGGTTATCTATTTCTTGCCAAGCAATTTCATAGCTCCCCTTACCTGGAATGGTAATTTGATGAGTTTCAGATACCCCAGGGTTATCAGTTTTCCAAATAGTAATAAACTGAGCCTGGAGAGTAAAGTTAAAGGTGAGTAAATACCCTATAATGGTAAGGTAATATCGGCGATGGTTGGTTTGAGAATTCATGTTTATTGAAAAGCTAGTCTGTTTTCTATATTCTTTATGCTGGTTTCTAAGTTTTGAAACCATCCAATATTAGTTTCTATTAAAAAACTAAAAGAATTGGCATCTATATAAACTTACTATTATCAGGTTATAACCTGAACAAAACAAGGGTCGCCGATCTTAGATGAAAGCTTTTGGACTCATTCTGTAAAAGTCTTTACAGGTAGTCAGATAATTTGATTTTTTTACCACACATATCAGAGGTAATTTCAAAAAGAAAACGATCCTTTAAACCTCTACTTGCGGTATAAACCTTTTTACCAGAAAGGCAACGAAATTCAGATAAAGCCCCCTTAAATAAGGCATTTATAGAGGCTCCACCTTCATTCTGCACATAGAGATATACTTTTTGCTGGGTGTTATTCACTATTTTAAAATAACGCGCTGTTTGACTCAACTTGTCATTAGTCTTATACAAGCCAGTAAATGAGGTCAGGTTAAAAACAATGAAAATGAAAATTAGATTTTTCAAGTTTCTCATATTTTATTATTGCTTAATCAGGATTAATACCACTATAGTATTTTTGTTTACTCCATCATAAAAGTATAAGTGATACTACCATTTGGGGCAAGTATTTCACAATTTGACGATGGTTTTTAATTCTGCACAAAAATAAACTAGTGATCCAACCAAATTGTTGCCTTCAAAAGCCAAAATGTGTCTTCAAAAGTCAAAAAATGCTAAGATGTTTAATAGCTTAAGTCCCTTCTTCTTCTTGACTAAACTCCTGTACTCTTCCAAGTATAAACGAAGCACAAAAGGTAAGATCGATAAACATTCATTCTGCAAACCTGTTGGATATATTTTTTGAAGTTCAGCCACCAATTTTACTTAGATGATCAAGCTTCGGAGAGAGTTTAGAAAAGCTCGCAAAACCACCCATTTAACAAAACCCCTCTTTTTTGCAGTTTTTGTAAATGTTGGTTTATTGATTGGGGGGGCATACCAATTAAAATTAAGCCATATTATAAATGCTACTTACCTCACTGGAGTTACACAGCTCCTCCTTATAAAGCCCTCTATTTTGATGGTTGTAGTTCTCTTTTGGTATCCAGAAGCCCGTTATCAAATCGGCCAGGTTTAGCAATCTGCTTGAATTCAATCCTTATACGCTGGAATGCATTTCGGAAGGAATAACCTGAGCACCTGCCTGAAAAAAAACAACGATTATTTTAGAAGCAAGTCAACCATTTGAGCAATAGTGCTGTATGGGCGAAAAAGTGTGATTCCCTGAAATACTAAAATAGTACTTACAAGTTGAGACCATCATTTTTTCAAACAGATTTTTATGAAAAAAGGGTATTTGGAGGGTAGGTGAAGGGTATTTGGAGGGCAAGGTAAATAGGACTTACCCCCTGCTCGTGCCTACTTTTGCGCTCAACCTCCAGGCTTATTGAATCACACACCAGAAATATCAAATGTAAGAATTTCAACCACACTCTTACGGTTATTACCACTACTTATTGCAAAACAACTAACCACATGAATGTATTATCAAAACCACTATTGTTACTTTTTTTTATACTGTCAAGCTATGTCATTACTTTTGCTCAACCCACAGTTACCAACTTTACGCTGACCAAAGGTGGCTTCAACTACGTTACCAGCGTCATTACTGCCAATACTACCGCGGCAGAAGTACCCCTCAATGACTTTGTCATCACCACTACTTTTGACGAAAGAATACGAAGTGCGGATGATCAAGATATTAACGATGTAGATCGTGGAGGGAAGATGTGGAGACTTTTTTTGGGAGCTGATACCTCCAATGATTTGTTTACGGGATCAGGACCTCCCACCTTGAATATTACCGATGCGGAAGTGACCTCAGCCGATGATGCTGGTGGAAATCCAGATCGGATAATTACCATTAGGGTGCGTCTGTTCGAAGACTTAATCCCTGGCCAAACTTACACCCTACAGTTAGCTACTGCGCAAGCCCAATCTACCGCTGATGACGACGCCGAGCCATTTGAAGTCGTATTTACTACCGCCTCTGCCCCCAATATTACGGTGGGAGATGCTTCTGGCTCGCCAATGTGTAACACTGATGTAGTAGAAGTTCCCCCCATTTTTATTTCAGAAGTATCTAACCATACCTTTGCCCGTAACACTACCGGAACTTTGACTTTAATTTTTGAAGGCAACGATCCAGATTTTCAATTTGTTCCTACGGCAGGCACAGTCACGATGGTGGGCGCCAATGGTACTACAGCCACCAAAGGAACGGTGAGTGCTACCGAGTTTCCCATCAACTATTCCATTGCCGACAACGACGCAGAAACTCATACCCTCATTATTACTGGACTTCAAGTCAGATATGTGGGCAATGCTACTAAATCGGTTAACATTATCGCCAAAGACGATAATGGTCGTTATAACATCAATGGCTTGTACAGCAATGGACTCTCGGGTACCAATGCTCCAGTTACATTGGCTAGAGTAGCAGGGGCAACTACCATTGCTGATGCGGCTTTAAACCCTACCGATGTGGCTGGAAACGCAAACCTTTGTCTTTCCAGTGGGGCTTCTGATTACATCGTGAGTACAGTTACTGGGGCTTCCCATTACCGTTGGGAAATCCCAGCCGCTCATTTTGATGTGACCAATGCCGACAACATTGGGGGAGAAGTTTGGCGTACTACCACCAACCAAATCACTCTTACCCCCAAGGCAATTGGTAACCCAACCATTCGAGTAACGGGGTTAAACAATTGTCGAGTAGGCACCGCAACGGTTGACCTTCCCGTAAGCATCACCGAAAACCTTGTCATTACCGACGGTTCTATGGATGCTTTGGCTATTTTGGGAAATACCTCCCTATGCGCCAGCGGTAGCACAGAACGTTATACCATAGCACCAGTATCCACTGCTGCTCATTATGAATGGGCAATCCCAGCCAATTTTACGGTGAATGTGTCTAATGGAGCGATAGACTTGGGGGGTAATGTCTTTCAAACGACCAATAACTTTATTGATTTAACTCCCAATACGGCTACTACTACGCCCATTACGCTTTCGGTAACTGCTACCAATGGATGTCTTCGGGGGCAAAACGCTGGCAATAGCGCGGCCATTACCATCCATACGATTACTATTCCTGGGGCGGGGGAATTTAATACTACTGCTACTGGAAGCTTTGGCCCTGGCGAAACGATCAATATTGCGGATAACGCGGGAGATCAAATCATTACAGTGAATACTGGCGGAGCATCTGCCATTTTTTCGGGGACGGGTATTGGCGGAGCAGCTAATAATGAGTTTTACCCCAATGTGGTGGGAAAAGGCAATACCAGCGAGGTTACCTATACCTATACTGATGCAAATGGTTGTGTAAACACTGGCACCTTCACTTTCAGTGTTTTTGATGCCGAGGCGACCATTTCGGGCGTACTGGATTATTGTGATAACGACACTACCAAGCCACAGTTTAGGGTAAAACTAAATGCCAGTGGGGCTTCTATTGCCGCAAACCTTATTTTGTTGAGTCGTCTTACTCCTACTTCTGCTTCTATTTCTCAAGGACCAAGTACGGGTTTTGACATTATAGGCGATGACGGAACAGATCATATCATTGAATTGGATCCAACAATTTTAGGTGCGGGGACTTATCGTATTACGGCTGTCGCTACTAGTCCTTTGACTGTTTTTACAAAAGAATTTACCATCAATGAAGCCCCCGTTCCTTCATTTGTTACTTCCCCCACTGTTGCTTGTGCCAATGAGTCTTCTACTTTTGAAGTAAACGCAGTGGCTAATCGTACTTATACCTGGACTGTTTCGGGAGGAGGCAGTATTGCAGGAGCCAGTAATGGAAGCTCGGTTACCATTGATTGGTTACCCGCTACTACTGATGCCCAATATGAGGTGATCGTAACCGAAACCAATACGAACACTGGTTGTAAAGAAAGTGCCACCGTAACAATTGACGTTTTTGGCCAGCCAACTGCCGTAATCAATGCCAACTCCAATAGTTTTGTGGTTTGTGCGGGGTCTATCGAATCCTATACTGCCAACTTGAGTACCAAATATCTTTGGTTTGTAGACGATGCTGAGGGCGATATTGTGACTTCTCCTACTGAACAAGAGGTACAAGTTCAATGGAAAACTGGAATTACTGAAGGTACCATAGTTTTAACAACCACCAACGGGAATGATTGTCAAACTACCGTCAGAAGAACGGTTACCATTAGTGCTCCCCCAGTACCTACTTTTCAAGCCGAAACTAGTACCGAAAATTTGAGCAGTGTTTGTGTATTATCTACCGACAATGTATACACGCTAAATATTTCAGATGTAGACCACACCGTAACCTGGGAAATCACTGGAGGAACAATCCAGGAAACCAATGGAACAACTACCTGGTCGGGAAAAGGGACGCGGTTTCATAGAGCCACTATAGACTGGGGAAATGCCACCAATGGGAAAATACGGATTATACAAACCGATGACGAAGGACCTAATTGTGAAGGAGAAGTTGTTTACAATGTTACCTTGAATCCTCTGCCTACCCTGGTAATAAGCGGGTTGACTCCTAAATACTGTGCCGAATCGAGTACGGTGACTTTGGTAGCAACTGCCAATGGAGTAGAGGTGACTAACTTTGGTACCGGAAGTACCAACCAGGGCCTATTCTTTATCACTGATGAGTCTAATACCAATACGCTGCTTACCTTGGCAGAAAATACCTTTGATCCGAATGATGCTGCATTAGGCATCGGGAAGTATAACCTGATATTCACCTATACTGATGATCAAGGGTGTGTGAAAACTACTGATCCTGCGCCATTTGAAGTGCAAGTGAAACCTACTGTAGTGATTAGTAGCACCACCAGTACCATTACGGGTAATGCTGGCGAAACCTGTGCCCGAGCCACCCATATTTATACCGTGGGTGGGGGAATCGTAGCTGGTAACACCTATTCCTGGTCGGTTACTGGGGGAATTATTATAAATGAGGCAGCAGATAAATCTCAAATTGAAGTAACCTGGGGAACACTGGCTTCGGGTACAGTAACACTTACCGAAACCAATGCCAGTTCTTGTGTCGCTTCGGAAACCATCAATATTACCATCAATGCTTTGCCAGAGCCTACCTTTGCTACCAGCGAAACCAGGGCTTGTGTTACCTCGGCCAATCAAGTATATACCATTAACCCAGTGACTGATGCACACACCATTACCTGGGAAGTAGTAGGAGGAACTATTCAGGGAGGTACCAACATCAATGATGTGAGTACAATTAGCCAACCGAACCTTGAAAGCATTATCGTAGACTGGGGAAATGGAGCTCAAGGAACCATTACCGTAACCGAAACCGATGGTAAAAACTGTGCAGGTTCTGTGTCGCGAATCATTACGCTTACTCCTTTACCCGCGCTTACTTTTACCGGAATAAATACCACTTATTGTGAAAACGATGCAAACATTGTTTTGTCACCCGCAGTAAATGGGGCAAGTCCTTTTAACCCGAACAATGGCGTATTTTTGGTGAAAGATGCGGCCAACGCCAATGTGATAATGAATTTGGGGGCAGGCAACAATACCTTGGTACTTGCAGATATCGTAACAGCTGGAGGAACAGGTGATTATACATTGGTCTACCAGTTTACCGATAGTGAGCGCTGTTTCAATGAATCTTCGCCAGTGAGTTTTACTGTAAACCCTACACCAAAAAATGTAAAGGTATCAGTGACCAAGCGTTTTGATAGTCGTGATGTCATCTTCAGTGCTACCGCCGATGGTGCAACTGGCCTGGAGTATGATTGGGTGATTTTAGGGGTGACCAAAAACCAACAAACGGATACCTTGACCTTGAATAGTGACATAGCCCAGAGTATTTCTTATACCTTGGGAGTAACCAATGGGCCTGGGTGTCAGGTAAGTTTATCAAAGGTGTTCAACATAGATTACAGTTTTGCAGGGCAATGCCTGGGTACAGCTACTCGATTTACTGATGCTACTTCTTTAGGAACCGATGCTGTTGAAAGCTGGAATTGGGATTTTGGTGATGGCAATACCTCTACAGCTCAAAATCCTACGCACACTTATGCCAATGCAGGCACTTACTTTGTCACCCTTACCGTAACCGAAGGTGTGTCAAGTTATTCATTGATCAAACGCATTGACATCTTTCCGGTAATTACGGTAACCCCCACTAAGACATATAGTGAAGATTACACCAATGGAGCTGGAGGATGGATCAGCCATGGCGTGGTAGATTCTTCGGGGATTGCATTGGATAGAACTAGCTGGCAGTTGAAAGCTCCCGATGGGTTTGGTAACATTCCCAATGATAAAGGCAATGGCTGGGTAACTGATAACACAGGTAGTACTATGGCTACTACTGATGCCAAGTACAACGCCAATGAACAATCTTATGTAGAAAGTCCTTGTTTTGACATCACCGCTCTGAATCGCCCAATGGTGTCTTTCAATTATTTCTCTGATACCGACAATGGCTCCGATGGAGTAGTATTGTTATATACCATCGATGATGGACTTACCTGGTTTAGAGTGGGTGCGGAAAATCAGGGATTGGAGTGGTACGATACCAAACCTATTTTGGGCCAACCAGGCAGCAACTTTACCACTGACAATGCCGATAACCAAGGGTGGTCGGGTAATACCCAGGCACTGGCAACAACCAAAACCTGGAAAACCGCCCGTTTTGGCTTAGATGAAATATTACTGGCGATGAACAATGCTGGTATCACTACCAACAAAATTGTAAGGTTTAGAGTAGCTTTTGGTAGTAACTCTGACAACTCCCCGAACCAACAATATGATGGATTTGCCTTTGATGATTTCCAGATAAACAGCCGAAATCGTTTAGTATTGACTGAGTATTTTATCAATCAATCGGCTGACCCAGTGGGCGTTTTGGATGCCGCAGCCAATACTTTTGCGTCTACTAAGGCCGAAACCATCAATATTCATTATCATACCGATTTTCCAGGGGTAGATGCCATCAATACTCAAAGTGCCAACGATGTAAGTGGACGTTCGTTTCATTATGGTATCCGTGACGTACCTCGAATAGTGGTAGACGGAGTAACGCGTGATGAAGTGCCAGTATTGACCACTGGTGATGCCAACAACTGGGCAGATTCAATCTTCTCTACTCGTACTTTGATCAATGCCCCATTTCTGATAAACATATCGAATCCTAAAGCTGCCGAAGGAACTTTATCAGTGAATGTTACAATCAATGCCATTGAAGCTGTCACTGGAGCAACCGTCATACACCTTGTGGTCATAGACTCTACCGTAAATCTGGATGGGGTAACCTACCACAATGCTGTGCGAAAAATGCTGCCTGATGCAGCGGGGACTTTTCATAGCAATGCCTGGCTGCAGGGATCAAGCGAGACTTTTACCTATACCTGGGATTATGGTGCGCAAGGACTTGATCCATCTAGGTTTAGAATTGTAGCTTTTGTGGCTGCTTATGATAGCAATGAAATACTACAGGCTGAAGTAAGTAGTATACAGGTAGCCCGCTCAGGAAAAGGCAGCGATGTAGACGCAGTGACTAGTATTGCCGAGGATTTGAAGAGCAAAAATGTAAAAATATATCCAAATCCAGGCACCCACTATCTCAATGTAAGCTTGCAAAACAAAGGCCTTTCGGCGAATGCCCAATGGGAAATTGTGTCCATCAATGGTCAACTGATGAAACAAGGACTCTGGAATCGAGGTTACCAGCAAATTCGCCTGGATATTAGTGATTTAGCCAAAGGAATTTACCTTTTAAGGGTTTATAATGACAAAACGACTTTCCAACGAAGGTTTAAAAAGTATTAATCGGCAGGCAGGAGATTTGTTTTAAAATAGATTGCCAGGCTTGAGTGCAGCTATAGGCCTGGCTCCTTTATAACGACGTAGTTTTGCAACATCTAAAGCGACTTATCTAATGTACTTTAAATAAGTCGCTTTTTGTTTGAGTAGTCTTGACGCTATTCTGGATACTTCCTCATCAGGCTTGTCATATTGAACACAGGTGAATACTTTTTAGCTTGTTCTGGTGTAGCTTTATATTCTAAGGCATCGTTGTTCTTCTTTTCATTTGAGCAATAGCTACCCCCAACAGGATAAATATTCCTGAAACAACGTGATAAACTGTTAACTCCTTTCCCATTAAAACAGCAATAATTGCAGTAGAGAAGGGTACAATATTCATAAAAATCCCAGCTTTACTTGCCCCAACAATTACGACTCCTTTGTTCCACAAAACATAGGTAGCAGCAGTGCCAAATACTCCAAACGTTAAAACCGTTAGCCAAAATTGCCCTCCATAGTTAATGGCGTGCGGTTTAATTAAAAAAGGAGTAATGAGCGCAAAAGACATGAAGCACACCAAATTGCTTAAAAATGTGAAATGTTTGCCAGAAATACCAATGGTGTATTTTTTTACCCAAATATGGTAAAATGCAGACAAAAACATGGCCAATAAAATAAGAAGATCACCTTTTGAGAAAACAATCAGGTTTAGGTTGAGCAGGTTCCCTTTGCTGAGTAGGTATATGACTCCAACAACTCCCAAAAAAGCACCTGTCATTTGTTGATAACTGATACTTGATTTTAAAAAGAAGTAAGCTAAGCATATGGTGGCGATTGGATTAAGGCTAATGATTAAGGAAGCATTGATGGAGGAGGTATACTGCAAACCCCAAAACAATAATAAGTTAAAACAAAACAAGCCCAATATGCCCACTATCAGGATTCCAGTAAGGTGTTTTTTAAATAAGGACCATTTTGGAAAAGATTTTCGAACATAGATCGCCAGTGCGGCAACACCAAATAAATAACGCCAAAACCCTGCTTCAATAAAATGAACACTTGAAAGCATGATTTTTAATAAATGAAAGTTTAACCCCCACATAAATGCAGAGGTTATAAGATACAAGGTGGCTTTCATATGCAAAAAAAGTGGCGACACCATCAGCAAACAGTGTCACCACAAGTGGCTTAGTGTTCGTGATAAATTTTAGAAACAATTTTCCAGTCGTCCTCAACTTTTATCAATAACAAAAAATCAGTATACACCACTTTATCATTGAGGAGCAGGTCGAGCGTAACACTTGCTTTATTTGCTGTGATGTCTACATGCTTGTATTTGGGAGTTAAGGCAATACTCGAATAGTCAAAACTTTTGTCCTTTTTCCTTTTTTGCAAAACGTCGATCCACATGTCACGCGTAAACAGAAAGAATGACCCATTTTCCTGAATATTAATAATTGAAAATTCAGGGTGAAAAGTGTGTTTAAAAGCCTCTATATTGGTTTCGTTAAATGCGCCATGTACATAGTTATGAGTAATGGTATTTTTTATTTTCTCGATTTCCATCGTTTTATTTTTTTTGGTAAAAGAAAGTAATGTGCCTATGCAGACAATTGTTACTGTCAATTGCTGTTTCATATGATTATTGATAATAGTTTGGAGAAAGACTGAGGGTTTCGAAATGAGCTTTATCGTGCTGTATCCACAATTGGGCGTTTTCATCCTCGACCAATTGTTTCAGCTTATTGATAGAGGCCAAACTATCTGCTTTGTTGGTATTGAAGGTAGGAATACCCCTTTGTTGATAGTTTTCCTCATAATAGGCTACATCCCCAGAAATAATAATGGCACCAGTTTCCTCCAGTTTCAACAACAAAGATTGATGCCCCGTAGTATGGCCAGGAGTCGCTATAAAACGAATCGTTCCATCTCCAAACAAGTCGAAATCGCCATTTAATTTGAGTACTTCTGCCCCTGCCAGTTCACTATAATCTCCATAATTGGAAGGTTTTTTATCGCTCCCAAAGGCAATGTTATACTCTTTTTCCTGCATAATTATTTTAGCAGTTTTAAAGTAATTGGCGTTTCCGGTGTGGTCATTATGAATGTGCGAAAAAGCAAAGTAATCTACATCACTTGGGTGAATACCTATGGCCTCGAATTGACTCAAAACTGTTTTTTTCATACTTAAATGAAAGATCCAAGCCTCCACTCCATCTGGCTGATTCACTAGTTCGTCCGACAAACCTGCATCCCACATGAGCCATCCTTTAGGATGTTGAATTAAGAAAATAGGATTAGCCAACGAAACCTGTCCTGTATCAGAAGATCCTTCGTTTAGCTGTGAGCTGTCCCGACAGATAATGTCCCCTGCGTATAAAACATATAATTTAATCATTGCTTAAATCGTATTTTAGAGCGTCACTTCTGGACAACCCTGACATAGCAGGTGATTGCCCAGAAGAGGCTCATAGTTTTAATTTTTAAAATCCGTAAGCTTTCATTTGAGTTTGGGCAAGCACTGCCATATCATCTGCTACTTTTTGGGCAAATTGTTCTCCCGAAATTTCGTCTATGGGGTTTCTCATCGGGCGGGTTCCCTTTTCCATTTCCAATAATCCAATGATCTTGTTTACCACCGACAAGGCATTCGGATTGTGTTTCTGAACAGCACTATATACCGCGTTATTGGCATATTCAGTCATTTGTTCCGCCATTCCATCATAACTATTGGTTACTTCAGACAAATCTGCTTTTACCCCTGCTTTTTGATATAGTTCTGTCGGGAAAGAACCTGGCTCTACCAATATATTCTCCACCCCTTTTTGGATAAGCTCGCCATAAGAACCCGTTACCAATGCTTCCAGGGCAAATTTTGAAGCACAATAAACTGAGTTTAACGGTATAGAGAAAAAGCCTAGCATGCTCGACAAATTAATGATTAATCCATTTTGCTGTTTCCTCATAGAAGGCAAAACAGCTTTCATAAGCCTGAGGGGAGCATAAACGTTGACATCAAATAGTTTTTGAACTTGGGTAATGCTATGAGCTTCCAACAATCCACCACCAAACACTCCAGCATTGTTTATAAGAATGTCAATGAATTGGTATTTTTGAAGCACCTGCTGAATAACCGTATTCACTTCTTGCTCGGAGGTGACATCTAATTCCAGCACTTCTACATTTAGAAGTTTCCCCAGTTCATTCTTTACCTCGTTGTTGGAAGTTTGCGTGTTTCGCATGGTAGCGATCACTCGGTATTGTGCTTTTGCAGATAAGTGTTCGGTGAGCAGTTTGCCAAAGCCAGAACTTGCCCCTGTTATCAAAATTGTCTTCATACCTTAAATATTTATTGAGGCACAAAATTAGGAAGGCAGGTACTATCTGGTTTGTCTAAAAAGTCTTAATTACTTGTCTGAGAGGTTTTTAATTGAAGAGGGATTCATTTGAAATTTACTTTTAAAAGATTTGCTAAAATGAGCTAAATCTTCAAACCCGCATTCCAAATAAATTTGTGAAGCTTTTTTGTTGGTGGTGGTTAGTAACTGATAGGCATAATCCAGTCTTTTGTTTTTTAACCATTTGGCAGGAGTAACCCCATAGATAGATTTGAAATCTTTTTTGAAAGTAGAAAGGCTTCTACCCGATTCCCTGGCAAAATCAACTAAATTTTTGTTTTCTAAATAGTGATAATTCATATACTGATGCAAGTCAGCCTTACTCTTTACAGAGAAATTCCGTAATTGATAAGCAAGTGCTTCATTTGTACGTATAATCCCAATAAGCGCTTCTTTGGTTTTTAGTCTGGCCAATTGATCATCCATTTCTACTCCCTCTTCAAAAAATAACTGAAGTGATTGGATAAATTGTTTTAATACAGGGTTGGGTATGACACCTAAAATGTTTTCGAAAGAATGCTTATTTTTTTTGATTGATTGAATATTCAATTGAGCCAAAGCTTCTTGTACCAAGGCTTCCTGAAAGGTAAAAACGATGCTTGAAAATTTAATTTCACTGCTGCACCAGGTTTTAGTGATCGTGGCTTGCGTATATTTTTTTAAAAGGGCAAACTCTCCTTTGGAAAAGCATTGTACCTCTTTTCCTTGTTTCACTTTTAATATTCCTTCTCTGACGTAGGTTAAAAGATGTTGAGTAGGGTAAATATCCATTACTACTTTATTCTTTCGTTCGTGAGACAAGATAATCCTGCTGTTGTTATATGTAATTAATTGGCTGTTCACTTTTTATTTAATGTTTGATACAAACACGGCTTTATTCATTTGACATAAATGAACTCTTGAGAAATACGGCTAAACAAAGTTAAGGATACATAATTATTGGAGAAAACCCGTACACCTAAAACGGGTCAGAGGCCCTATGATAATTGCCGCTCGCCCCGAGGCAATACGTTCTTGTTCGACTCTAGCCAAGTGAATGATATCAAGAGGCTTGCAGCCGTAAACCCGTACGGATTATTGTAGTGGATTAGTATTAGACTTTTAAAATAACAAAGCCCATAAAACCACCCAATGTGAGTAGTTTTTTAGTTTAAAGTCCTGTATTCTTTCGGACTCATTCCAGTTTTGGATTTAAATAAGTTACTAAAGCGTTGAGGAAACTCAAACCCTAATGAGTAAGCAATTCCGCTTATGGTATCACTAGAATTGAGCAGGCTATTTTTTGCTTTTTCAATTAAGAAGAGGTGAATGTGTTCCAGGGTGGTTTTCCCTGTTTCTTTTTTTAGCAAATCGCTTAAATAATTCGGTGTCAAATTGAGTTGTTTTGCACAGAATTCTACACTTGGAACTCCTTTCAGGCAAGCTTGGTCAGATTCATAATAGTTGAGCAACAGTCTTTCGAACTTCGATATAACATCTTTATTAAGGTTTGTTCTCGAAAAAAACTGGCGATCATAAAACCTTAGGCAGTAATCCAAAAACAATTCAATGTTTGATACTATAAGATGCTGACTGTGACGATCGAGCTGTTGACTGTATTCCTGGATAATTTTGTTTAATAAGTCCTCAATAGAACTTCTCTCATAGTCTGATAAATGTAGGGCTTCGTTTGAATCATAATGAAAAAAAGAATACCTGTTAATTTTATCAGCTAAATCAGACCTTCTAAAAATATTTGGGTGAAATACCAACGACCAACCCTCAGGGTCTATTTGCTCGTCTTCTTTAGCATCGCTTTTAAATTCCATTACCTGGCCGGGAGCGGTGAATACCAATGTGCCCTCTTCATAATCGTATAAATTTCTGCCATAGGAAAAGGAACTACAAGCCATAGAAGGTTTAAAAATGACGGTGTATAAATGATTGATTACCTTAACCCCTTGCAAGCTAGCAGTAGTTTTAATGTCACGATTACGAATTACACTGACCAGTTGATGCTTGGGCTTTGGCAACCCTCCCATTTGATGCATCTGAGAAATCTTATTTATTTCTATAACTTGTTGCATAATAACTATGGTATTCTTATTAGTTCGTAAATGCTAAATGAATTACTGAATATATTGATCATAAAACTTTTCAAAAGCATCTAGCTGAAATTTATTAGCTTCTTTGCCAATAGCTGTCTTTGGAGAACCTACCTCAAAGCCATGATAAGCACCCTTAAAAACCTTAAATTCGACTGGTACAGCAGCACTTTTTAAAGCTTCTATATAAGCGATGTTTTCATCGTAAAATGGTTCCAAATCTCCTACAAAACTTATAGTCGGTGGAAAGTCACGGTAATCTTCATTCAAAGCTGGGGAAGCATAGGCAGTTACTGGTCCTTCAAGGTTTCTAAGATAAAGATTCCAAGCAAAAGCATTGATATTAGCATCCCACATGGTGGAGCCAAGCATCTTCGAGGATGCTGTTATCATTCTATGATCAAGCATTGGGTAGATGGGCATTTGAAAAGCAAGTTTTACATCTTTGGTATCACGAACTTTCAGCGTAATTGCGGCAGTCATTCCTCCACCTGCACTGTGCCCCGCAATGATAAAGTTATCAGGATCTATATTCAGTTCTTCGGCATTGTCTCGCATCCATAGCAGTACATCATAACAATCATTAAACCCCGCAGGAAATGGATTCTTCTGGGAAAGGCGATAGTCGGGTGCAACAATCACCACCTTTCGTCTTTTGATTATGTCTGAATAGAAAGGCATTGCCATTTCAGGTATGCCCATCATATATCCGCCGCCATGCAAATATAACATAGCAGGAAGCTTTTCGGTAGCTCCTTGGGGGCGAAAGACCCTTGTACGAATTTTATGCGCTTTTGTAGTAGTACTCGAAACAAAATGCGTTTCGTTGATTGCTTCTTTGACCTTTTGTCCTTTGGTAAGCCTCACAAGACGATTCATTAGTCTAAGGCTCCACTTCTTTGAATTAACAGAAACAAGGAATCGATATTGATTGTATTGAGCCTGTAGCTCTTTATTATACATTTCTTTTTTTACAATCATCGCTCTAATTGTGTTTTATGAATGATTAATTATATCTAAACACAAAGAAAAGAGATGGTTAAGGCAGGAGTTAAAGCATTTCAAGGAATTACTAAATGATTTTACCGTTATGTTGTGGAACCGCAACCTTAATGGCTAAATTCGGACTGAGTTCTTATGTAAATTGAGGTAGTGGTATTGAGGTAATTTCTATTGGTGGCACAGGCTTGTTTTAATAGATTTTTAGTGAAATACGTGGGCACATAAATTTTATTAAAAATAAAGCTTATATTTTTTAGAACTGTATAAACCTTATTATCAGCAACTTAACTACTTATCAGGAAAATATTTTACAGGATTTATATTTCCACAATAATATTTTCCTTGGAAAACAAATTTCTTTATTATACCTTTGTAACACCAAAGAAAAAGATATGGCTTCAATAGAAAAAGATTTAAAAAGGACGTTCCCGGATAGTAAACATAAACTTGTTGTAAATCTGACGCATACTTCGAATTGGATAAAAAACCGATACACTGAATTTTTGAAATCTTATGACATATCTACGCAACAAATGAACATTCTGAGGATATCGAGAGCAGAAGGAGATTGGTCGCCCATGAACACAGTAAAAGAGCTTATGATAGAAAAAGCTCCTAATGCTACCCGAATTGCCGATAAGCTGGTAACGAAAGGCTTGATTGAGCGCTCTCGAAGTCAGGAAGACCGTCGGGTAGTGTTCATAAAAATTACTCAAAAAGGCCTTGACCTACTGAAAGAATTTGATATAGCCCATGAAAAAAGCCTGTTTAGGTTTACCGACAATATTACCGATAAAGAAGCCGAGTTGGTAAGTAATATTTTGGATAGGCTAAGAGAATAAAGATATGGTACCAATATCTAAATACTACCCTTTGCTGGGTATATTTTTTACTTAAATATTTACCTAGGAAAATATTGTTAGGGAGAATAGAATATCAAAACACAACATCAGCCTTGATTAGGCGTATTTTTTTACTCAAATACTTACCTGGGAAAATATACCCCAGGAATATAAATCAATTTTAAAACACTTAAATAATAAAACGATGAATGTGATAGATTCATCAAAATGGAGAGTAGCAATCAAGCAATTCGCTACCACTTTATAGTAGAAATTAATTAATACACGCCTTCGGGCATCATAACAAAAAATAAATTATAACATAAACAAGCATATACAATGAAGATAATTCAAAAGATTACAATTTCATCTCCCGCAGCAGACGTATGGGCAGTACTTGGTGACCAATTTGTTTCAGTTGATGAATGGATGGCAGGTATTGGCAAGTCTGTTGAAATAACAGAGGGTCAACAAGCACAAAATGCCCCAACGATTGGCCGCAGAGGTGAAGTTGCGATAA
This sequence comes from marine bacterium AO1-C, assembly GCA_001890965.1. Lineage (GTDB taxonomy): Bacteria > Bacteroidota > Bacteroidia > Cytophagales > Microscillaceae > Microscilla. Next base: position 1,183,458 of record MLAY01000001.1, read on the forward strand.
ATCCAGGGACTTTTTTAGATGAAACAATTGAGGTATACAACCCTGAAAATATGTCTCTTATTGTACAGACTGACTTTGTAAATATTCCAGGGCCAGTTCAAGGCTACAAAACTGAAATACAAGTACAATCGTTAGGCAACGATGCATCAGAAGTGAGTTGGTCCACTCAAGTCCCTGTAGGTGAGCTGGAACCTCCCATTTATTCTGCGGTTGAAAAAAATCTAAGCGACGGTTTTTTCCGTGGGTTGGAAGAACTCAAACACTTTGTGGAAATGAAAGCACCTCACGAACGTAAACTCGCCGCCCCACATTGTGGTTAAAACCAAATTGCAGGCTGTACAAAGGCTAAGTTCGTGATATATTAAAAAAACATCGGCCAACGATAACTAACCGTTGGCCGATTAAATCATTGAATGGCCTTGACTGTATTATTCCTAAAACGAAACATATAAAGACTCGCTGCCTGGTGGCAAATGATACATGGTTGGCTTCTCCCCTATTTGTTAAGCCTGTGTCATTTTAATTACTGTATTGCCATCATACTTCCAAAGACCATTTCTATTCCCGAACCAAACATTGTTTTGGGCATCTTCAAGGATAAATGTTATCCTGTCGTATTCTTGCCCTCCATTTCCTTTAAAAACTTTAAAATGCTCTCCATCAAATATACTTAGTGGACTATTCCCACTTCCAATCCAAAATTTACCTTTTTTGTCTTCAAATATCCATCGGACATTATTAGTCGAAAGACCATCATCAGTTTTATAAAAAGTTTTAAAGCTCTTTCCGTTAAAAAGGTCTAGGCCACCACTACGGTTTCCATGGGTTCCTATCAGTATATTCCCCTTGCTATCACAATAGGCTATACGGACAAAATCATCGCTCAATTCATTTATATAGTGTTTGAATTTTATTCCATCATAAACGCTCACTCCACCGTGACTTAAAGAAGTGAACCATAGGTTGCCTTTTAGATCTTCTACAATGCTGAGTACAATATTGTGCTGGAGTCCGTCTTCATATGTTTTACCAATTTTGGATAGGTACTGTGTAAATGATTTTCCGTCATATTTATATACACCTGCTCCATTACTGCCAAACCATAGATTGCCTTTTTTATCTTCTAAAATTGACATTATTTGATTTGGATTAACTATTGGATAAACCTTGTCAAGCCAAACGCTTGAAGTATCACTTTGGGGGATTGGGAGGCTTGTAAACCCTTCTCCGTTGAAACTGCAAACTCCGTTAGTGGTCCCAAACCATAGATTTCCCTTTCGGTCTTCTGAAATACAGGATATATTGTTGCTACAAAGTCCATTCTCTTTGGTATAGTGTACAACTAAGTTGTTTTCTAATTTAAACACTCCACTACCACGGCTTCCAAACCATAGAGCGCCTTTGCTATCTAATAAGGCACAACAAAATCCATTTTTAGGAAGGGGGATTTTTATTTCTCTTTGGTTTCCTTTAATGGCCTTTGAAGTAGTGTTAATCTTCGCATGATTGCTTTGACCATTGCAGGAAAGAAACATTAAGGAAAGGAGGAAAAACGTGCAATATTTATTCAGTATATTCATTCCTATTTTTAGTTATCCAAGCTTCAAATTTCAGGTAAAAATAAAACCTGTAATGCTATACCCAAGTCCAAATGGCACAATACTATCCACCTCAGTGTTCTACTAATATCGTTTTTTTCGTTAACTTGATAGGCAAATAGATCAAACGTAAAAAAATTTATATCTACTGCAACTTTTTTGCGACTCGTGCGACATTCTTGCTGAACGAACCCAACATGAGCATGTTCAGCATTCATATTTTGGATTAAAAAAGTACCTTTTGAGCCCTCTTGTCAGTAATTTTCTTGGCAATAGCGACGGCTATTCCCTCAAAAATATACTTCAACAGGTCTCAATACTCATCATTTTTATTTCCCAAGACGAAAATCTAAACATACTCTAAACCATATTTAAAACCATGACTCAGGAAAAACAAACCGCATTTACCCAGGCTTATGCCCATTGCCGGCAAAGATTCGAACGATATTGTCTGGCGTTGGCTTATGGCAAAATGGACGCGCAGGATCTAATCCAGGACGTACTGCTATCGACTTACGAGCGCTTTGATCAGGTAAAACACAAAGATCAATTGCTTCATTATTTAATTAGGGCCGCACGCAATCGTTCTATTAGTCAATGGCGTAAAGCCCAGTTTCAGACTGAGTTGCAGGAAAAACACACTCGGCAGTTGTTTGCTCAGGGGGTAACTCCCGAAATCACACTGGATATACAATTGCTATATCAAAAGATGGAGGTCTTGCCCAACAAACAACGCGATGCCATCATCTTATTTGATATTTGTGGTTTTAGCCTAAAGGAAGTGGCCGACATTCAGCATACATCTACCAACACTGTCAAAAGTCATTTGCGAAGGGGACGTAAAAAACTCCAGCAATTGCTCGAGGATAAACCTAAATCACGTTGGTTGGCTGGCATTCTGTTACCTGTTCCAGAGGTTTCGAAAATTGGTTTTGGATCGTTCAAACAATTCATTTTCCAATTAAAACCCATTACCATGTATTCACTAAGTTCTGTAGTATTGGCAGGTGTACTTGCCGTTGTTTTGCCTCAAAAACTCACTCAAGATCAAGCACATCCAGTTGTGCAGGCATCTATTGCTCCTTCAGTATATGAGTCTATTACACCACCTATAGCTCCTCAGGTAGTCAACAAACCTACGCTGGCAAAAGTAGCCACTGTGAAAAAGCCACAAGCAAAAGTGGTAACTCTTAAACCTATTCGTCAGGCTAATGTAGCAGATACACCTACTACACCGTTGTTTAAATCAAATCCGCCCAAGTTGGTTGCAAAGCCCAAGGCAAGCATTTTTAACAACCCTAAGCAACCTTCTGTATTTGCCAACAACAATACACCAAGCTTTTTGTCACCCAGTAAGCCTACACTTGACAAAGACTTAGAAGGTTGCGAAAGGCGAATACCTCGCATTGATCACATCAAACTCTTCAAAACAAGATTGCTGAAGAAGCTCAAAAAAGACGGTTTAATTTCTTCTGCAAAAGCTCGAAACAAGCTTTCTTTTCAGGGCAAAAAAGTATTGATTAACGGAAAAATGATTCCTAACAATCTGCAAACCAAATACCTGGAATTTTTGGATGGATATGGCGTTACCCCTTGCCCTGATCGCTTTGTGGCTACTAGCTCAGCCTATATTGCCGTAGGAAAAGTAATCAGCGGTGGAAGATTTAAGGGACAGATCCAAGGCAAAATGGACCTCGCGGAGTTAGGCTACGACTAAAATTCTTTAAAATAACCACACTATGGATACACCATTGTCTGCACAGGCAATGGTTTTTTGTGGTACTTGCCTATTTTTTTCATATTTTTAAAAAACACCTGCAACTTTTTATTCACCTGGTACGACTCTCCTGCCAAATTACCCAACGAGGTCATATTGATCTCAATTTACCAACTTTGAAAGACCATGACTCAGGAAAAACAAATGGCATTTACCCAAGCTTATGCGCACTGTCAAAAAAGATTTGAACGGTATTGTCTCGCGTTGGCTTATGGCAAGATGGACGCCCAGGATTTGATTCAGGATGTGTTGCTCTCGACTTACGAAAAGTTTGAGCAAATCAAACACAAAGACCAGTTGCTACATTATATGATTCGTACTGCGCGCAATCGCTCCATTAGTCAATGGCGTAGGGCAAAGTTTCAAACTGAACTTCGGGAAAAACACACGCGGGCGTTGTTTGCCCAAGGGATGAATCCCGAGTTGGCTGTAGATGTTCAACTACTCTATCGCACCCTGGAAACCTTGCCCGATAAGCAACGAGATGCCATTATTTTGTTTGATATCTGTGGTTTTAGTCTTAAGGAAGTGGCCGATATTCAGCAGGGTCAACTCAATACTGTGAAGAGTCATTTGCGACGTGGTCGTAAAAAACTACAGCAATTGATGGATGACAAACCCAGAAAACGCTGGTTTGCTGGTATATTCTTTACTCCTCAAATTTCAAAGATTGGTTTTGGGTCGTTTAAACAATTTTTTGTTCAATTAAACCCTATTACCATGTATTCATTAAGTGCTATCGTATTGGCAGGAGGCCTTTCTATGTTAGTCTCACTCAACTACGCTCAATCTAATCAAGGCATCCCTGCGGAAACGATTGGTAAACGGCTGTGGCAAGTTCAGACATTGCCTCTAAAAACTATCTCAGTTAAAGTAAAGCATCAAAAGTTAGTATTACATTCTCCCAAGCAGTCTACATTAACTCAATCGCCGAAAAAAAACGTACTCAATCCTATATTGCTTACAAAAAGGCCTTTAAATGTAACACCACTATCGGAAGAAGTGTCACCCATCTTAAGAAATACTCAAAGACTCTGGCAAGTGTCAATGAACCCTTTACCTGATTCAAATAAACTTGTCAAAGCATCATTATTAACACTTCCAAAACCTTCTCCCATCAAACTGATTGTTCCCACTACCTGTGACTCGCTTTCATTTACAGGAAGTGTACCTGCTTTCAAAAAAAAGCTACTCAAGAAACTTAAGAGAAATGGGCTAATCCATTCAAAAAGAGCCAAAAACCGCATTACCTTTCGAGGCAATAAAATCTTAGTGAACAAAAAGCTTGTTCCAGAAAGCTTACAACTAACATATTTGCAGCTTTTAGTCACACACAACATAACGCCTTGTCCAGAACGGTTTATTCAAACAGCCCACAAATACACCGCCATAGGTAGAATGCAAGGTGGTAAGTTTATGGGCGTGCTTCGGCTTAACGGAAAAGTAGATATCGATAGTTTTACCGACTAACTTTACGATGCTCTCATTGTTGTATGGTCTTACCAAAGGAAGGCCATACCACTTTATCTTTGCTCTTATATTCTCTCCTTAACAGGTCTTTTATTTTGTTATGAAAATAAGATATCCGTCAAAAAATATGTAGATTCCATACAAAGAAATCTCTTGTATGGTAAGTCAAAATCTGTGGACATTTTTGCTTGAATACAGCGTTATTCAAGGAGTAATATTAAGCATCTGGGCATTTGTAAAGCAAAGAAAAACCTTGCTGGCTCTTTTTTTCTTACAGGTGTCTTATGTTATTTTTATTTTTCTATTGGAGCACTTTCGATGGTATCATTCCCTCCCCCATTTGATATGGACCCACGTTCCTGGTCTTTTTGTCTTTAGTCCTTTATTATATCTACATATCCGCCGCACCTTTGCCCAAAGGTCACCGCGCTTTACCTTTTGGGACAGCTTACATTTTGTCCCTGCCTTACTGATGTTCGTGTACATTAGCCCCTTTTACTTCTTTCAATCGGCCAGCTACAAAATTGCTGCTTTTGAGCATTTCTACGCCGACAAAAACATCGACTATGTACAAATAGGTTATCTTAGCCAAATCGCGCTTTATGTAGTATTGGGGAGAGTTTTGGTTTGGAAAAAGCTCACCAAACTCAATAATGAAGATTCTCACTCAATCAATATTCACCTTAACATTTATCGAGGGCTTTATCAATCGCTCACAATGTATGTAGTGTTGGGGCTTACATTGGCCATTACGCTGGCAGTTACCCAAAACAACTGGCTTTCTTATTACTATTTTGTGTATTTGGCGTTAGCATTTGGCATTTTCGCGGCTACTATTTACCTGTTTTATCACCACCAGTCACCTTTGCAAGAACCTCATCAAATACAGGTTGAAACTATATCCAGCCTCACAAAACCCACAGTTACAATGCCCTCAGGCTTAGTAAAGTATGCCAACAGTGCCTTAAACTTGGCCGATCGTAAGGCTATTTTGCATCAAATAGAAACTCACTTGACAACAACTCAAGCCTACAAAAACCCTCAACTCAAATTGGCCCAATTGTCTGAACAAATCCAGGTGCCTGCTCATCATATTTCGCAATGCCTCAATCAAGAGTTGGGCAAAAACTTTTTCGAGTTTATCAATACCTATAGGGTAGAAGCAGTGAAACAACAGTTACTCCTGGGTGCTCATCAACACCTTACGCTTTTTGCCATCGCCAGCAATTGTGGATTCAATAGCCAAAGTTCTTTTTACCGAATCTTCAAAAAAATCACAGGTGAAACTCCTCGCAGTTTTCTCGAGAAAAGCACCACCAATCACTAATTTCCCGCTTTTTACTCTCAATTTATAAGTTGAGAGCAACCACTCCCCTTTTCTTAATGATCGCTCAGGTAAAATGTTTACTCTTGTGAGGTAGATTATAAAACCTTTTTAAAATCTAAAAACACGTTCCAATACGTAACTTTTATAAAACATGAGTAAGCATCTAAAAATCTATTCATTGGCTGTATTGTTATTGAGCAGTTTGTTCATCAGTGCCACGCAGGATCTTGGTATCGAAGATCGAGAGAAGTTATTATACATATCAAAGCGGGGACCTGGGTTTGATATCTATAAAAATACCCCAAATGGCAAAAACGAAACTCAACTCACTAAACTTGAAGGTTGGGAATGGGGTCCTCAATACATAAAAAAACTAGGTAAACAACGAAATCTTGTCTTGTTTAATAGCCAAAACAAAAAAGATGGTTTCCGAATGCGGGCTATGGATCTCCAGGGAAAGCTCATGGACTTGGACACCAAAGGTTTACCAGCCTTCGATATGTCGCCTAACGGCCAATGGGTGGTGTACAATCGTAAACAAGGCAAAGCGATGCAGATTATATTAGTACCTTTTGCACATCCGCAAGACAGCATCCAAATCACCTCTGGCAAATATTATCATGGCCGCATGAAATGGTCATCTGATAGCAAACGTATCAGTTTTGTTTCTGATAAAAGTGGTAGCAACGAACTCTATGTATACCACTTGAAGTCAAAAAAGACTCGTCGCATTACAAAAAATGATTTGAGAGAAAAATACTGTACATGGTCTCCCAATGGAAAGCAAATAATTACCTCTATGCAAAAAGGTAAAGCCAATAATGACTTGTTTTTGATTGACCTCAAGACAAGTAACACTACCCAACTTACCCAAACACCTGATATACACGAAAGCGAAATTACGTGGTCACCCAGTGGTAGGTATGTAGCATATCACGCAAAGGTAAACGGCAAAGACGATATTTTTCTGTTGGATTTAAAAACCAAAAAGGTAATGAAGGTTACTCAGGGGCAAGGCTACCACGGTGAGCCTGGATGGATTGTAGAATAAACAATGATTTGAGCTTGAAGACAAGTTATGTTGGTCTGCACTTTGGCAAGACCAACGATTACAGATAATTAATTAAGATTTACCTGGTGTTCCAGGTTGTTGATTGGTTTGATGGGTATTACCCCTTGAAAATGAGATTGTTGATTTGCCTTATGTGGTAAAGTACTGATTTTTTTGGGAGCCTTTACTTCTTTTTTAGCCTTTGTTTCGGGCTTGGGTTTAGAAGAAGAAGTACAACCAAAGACAACAGATATTAGAATAATGCAAACAATTGGGTTAATAAGTTTTTTTAGGAACATCTATGCTTTACTAATTTTTAGGTGATATACGGGTAAATCCAAGAAAGGTTTACCCGTTACTTATTTCTCCCTAAAATGCTATTCTAGCCCTGGGCAATTTTTCTTTGATTTTTTGTTGTGTTTCTTCTGAGATTGGATTGCCTTTCAGATTAAGTTCCTGCAAAAACACCCACTTCTCTATTCCGTCTGGTAAATCAGTCAATTGATTATCGTTGAGGTATAGGTATTGAATATAAGGAATCTCAGCAATAGAATCTGGTAAACTGGTTAACTGATTGTTTGCCAGGTTGATGGAGATCAACTTTTTTAACTCACCCATTTGATCGGGTAAGCTTGCCAACTGATTGTTCTCCAGATAAATCTCACGCAGATTTTCTAGTTTGGACAACTCATCAGGCAGCGCAGTAAGTTGATTATTAGCGGCTCTTAGCCAAGTCAATTTCGCCAAGGCTCCTATTTGGCCAGATATACTTCCCAATTGATTTTTTTGTACATCTAGTTTTTCCAATGCCTCGAGATTACCCATAAAATCAGGCAATTGAGTCAAAGCATTTTCCTGTACGCTCAACTCTATCAACGCCACCATTTGTTCAATGGCTTCTGGCAATTCAGTCAACTTTTGTTGATCTAGTGTCAAAAAGGGCAGATAACGCCAATCATCTGGATTAGAAGGAACGCTGCGGAACTGATTTGGCTGTACATGTACCTTTTCTATATGATCCAGGCTTTTAAAAATATCGACTAAATCTAGCTTTTCGTTATTGCGCAAATCTAGTTCTTTCAGGTTTTGCAGCTGGGCAATTTCCTTGGGAAGGTCGGCCAAATCGTTATGATGCAAATGCAAATATTCTAGTTTTTCCAGCTGGGCAATTTCCTTAGGGATGCTGATAATTTTATTATGCTCTACCGATAAATATTCTAAATCCTTTAGTTTTGTTACAGCCAAAGGAAGCTCCTCTAGCTCATTATATTCCAGATACATAATCTTCATCCCAGCCATTTGCCCAATGGTTTCGGGCAATGCTTTCAGCTTATTACCTGCCATTTGTAAATGTTCAAGCCCTGCCATTTCAGTAACAGCATCAGGCAAGGTATTAATCTCATTATCAAATATATAGAGCTTTTTCAATTGTGATAACTTCAACAATTCTTCGGGAAATTCTGTAAACTGATTTCGCTCTAATCGCAATTCTTCCAGTTTTTGAAGTTTGCCAAATTCTTCTGGCAGTCTTTCCAAGCTATTTTGGTTTAACCTGAGGCTTTTCAGCGAAGATAAAGCACCTATTTCGGGAGGTAAAAAACCAATCTGGTTGGTACTTACGTTGAGTTCTTCCAGAGCCACCAATTGGCTTATTTCGGCAGGTATTTCTTTGAGAAAATTATCATTAATGGCAAAGCCTTTTAGTTGGGTTAACGTCTCAAAATTATCTGGGAAACGATGAAATCCATTTTTACCAATATTCAACACTTCCAGGCTACGTAAACTCTCAATAGCGTCTGGTAGTTTTCCAAATCGGTTTTGTGATAAATCGAGGTTTTTGAGGTTTTGCAAGCGACTCAAGCGAAAAGGCAAAGAAGTAAGAAAATTACTGCTCAAATTAAGCTTTTCAAGGCCAGGTAGGTTTTCTATATTTTCTAAAATATTGGGCGTTTCACTGAAATCTTGTCCTGCTAACACCAATTCTTCTAAATCTTGCAAGGCATCCAAAAAACCGTGCTCCAGACAGAGTAACAATTTATCGCTGGTACCAGTAAGGTATTCCTTCAGTTCTTCAGGAAAAGGGTCCATCCCCGATAAAATCTGAAATGCCAGTTCGTTATTAAATCGTTCGCTGCTCTCAAGATGTCCCTTGATGCTTTCTATAAAATCTTTGTCCATATACAACTAAAACTTGATGGTAGTGCTTACACTCGCTTTGTAAAAATAGTAGTTTCTACTAAAGATATAACTGTCAGTGAATAAAAGTTTTAGAGAGCCTTTTTACAGGCCAAAACCATTAGGTAAGAATTTTGCCACTACGAGCCTCAAGACACGTTACTCAAAACTTAGTACCTCTGTGAAAAGACTCGAACGACTTACCGCCATTTTATCTTATATTCAGTCTCGCTCCTATACTCCTATTGGCGATTTGCAACAAAAATTTGCAGTAAGTGAACGCACTATTTTTCGCGACATTCGCGCTCTGGAAGAATCTGGAGTGCCTATAGCTTTCGAGAAAGACAAAGGTTATTTTGTAAGTGATCGCCATTTTTTACCTCCATTGGCTTTTACTATCGAAGAGGCCAAGTCGTTGATCTTTGTAGAACAGCTTGCCCGAAAATATACCGATGCTCCTACCTTTGCTCATTTTGCCAATGCCTTAGAAAAAATCAAAAACAAACTTAAGGATTATCAACTTACCGATGTAGAACATTTAGAATCAAAGGTTTTGGCTTATATTAATGAACAAGAAACGCCTCGTTACCTTGCTGTAGCCGAAAAAGCCTGTAGCCAGCAACAGGTTTTGGATATTGCTTATCAGGATAGTCGCGGTAACTTTACACATCGTTTGGTAGAGCCTATAGGCATCACTTTTTACAGTCAAACCTGGCACCTTATTGCTTTTTGTAGATTGCGCGACGATTACCGCGATTTTTCACTCACTCGAGTACTTGAGTTGCATACTACTATTGAGCGTTTCTCTCGTACTCACCTTACACTAAATGAATACATCAAAAAAATTGAAAATACTTAAAATGGATAATGCTACAATACAGTTCTATTATCGCCCTTAGCAGCTTCGTTATTAAATAACAGAACTACCACAGGCTCAATATCTAATGCAAAACAATAATGCCTTTTGCTTTCAGGTATTTTATCTGATTTTGTTTTACCTGATTTCCAACAAGGTTAACATAGCTTAAATGCTCTAATTCAAACAATGGCGAAATATCTTCTACCCTATTATTTGTCAAATCAACAACTTTTAAAAAAACCAGGTTATCTAGAACATCTATATCATTCACTTGATTATTTGCCAGGCATAACTCCTCTAATTCATTCAATTCCCATAACTCTCTAATATCACACAAGCTATTGCTTGATAAATCCAACCTACGCATATGTTTACAATAGGCAATACCATCTAGTGACTCCAAGGCTTGATTGGTCAAATCAAACTCTTCAAAGTCTTCTAAATAATAGGAAGGAAACTCTACCTCCAGATGCCCATAAACTTGTCGCTTAATCGCATTATAAAAAGACCTCTCTTCCTCTATTTCTTCTGTATAAAAATACTCTTCTACATTTTCAGACTCTTCTGATGAATAATAAAAACCTGTTTGATCCTGATCCCAGGCATATTCGGCCTTAAATATTGCTTCATGATCAACTAAAAGGGAAGGTTTAAATGACTCCAGATTATCTAAGCATAATATATGTGCGTGTTCTTCCAATTGCTTATAAGCCTGCTTTTCGTAAAGAGTATCTAATGTTTCGCAAATTACTCCTCCTTTATCTGGATGGTATAACATAATTAATTGGGAGAAACGACGAGTATTCGTCACTTCTTCTAATCTACTATTGCCAAAGACACTATGATATATTTTCTTAATTACCTCATAGTTTTTATTCTTATGCAACTGAATTAAATGGGTTGTAATACGATGAAGATTTTCTTGAGAATATGCTTTTTTCAATTTTTGATATAATGCTGTGGATGTTTTCATAGTGGTTAGTTTAATATCAATGATGCTTTATGGTTAACAACTGTAAGTTATGATAAACTTTACAGATTACCTCTATCAAACGGTTTTCTTAACCCACAATAAATCAGATTAAAAAATAAATTCTCAAAATGACTGACATAGGGCTGTCAGTGATGCTCTTTAGCTTTGTAATAGCTAACAAAAAACAAAGAAAATGAAGCACAAAAATTGCCAGAGTTGCGCTATGCCACTCAAAAGAGATCCCAAAAAAGGAGGCACTAATGCCGATGGTTCTAGCAGCACTGTTTATTGCAGTTATTGTTATGAAAACGGGCATTTTGTACATCCTGACATTACAATGACAGAGATGAAACAATTGGTAAAATCAAAAATGAAAGAAATGGGTTTCCCAGGATTCCTGGCTGGGTTCTTTACTAAAGGTATTCCTAAATTAGAAAGATGGAAAAATCAATAAACGTATTAGAAAGACTGGCTTCTGCTCTCGGTCAACGCGACGAAACACCCAACATCGCGTTGGCCGAAGAAATTGCCGCCCAAGAAGATAAAGAAGGCATTCAGGCATTGGTACATGGACTCCAGCAGAAAAAAGCTACAGCCAATGATTGCATTAAGGTATTGTATGAAATTGGTGAACGAAAACCAGACTTGATTGCGGATTATCTGGAAGACTTTAAGGCCTTGCTATTCCATAAAAACAATCGCTTGCAATGGGGTGTCATGACTGCGCTGTATTGGATTAGCACAGTGCAACCCGATAAAATTCATAAGCATCTGGTCCAAATTATGGATGCTGCCAGCCAAGGCTCTGTTATCACTCGTGATTATGCCGTCAATATTCTTATTCAATTGGCTACTTCTCCTGCTTATACCGATGATGCACATCATTTGCTCTTTGAACAGCTTTTACAAAGTCCTGTAAACCAATTACCCATGTATGCTGAACGTGCTGTAGCTGTTGTAGGTGAGGCATATCGTCATCGCTTTGTGGAAATACTTACTCAACGACTAGATGATGTAGAAAAAGCCAGCAAACGCAAACGGCTGGAAAAAGTAATCAAGAAAGTAATGAGTAATTGAAATCTTCTCGATTTTTACTCAAGTCTTCATTCTCACAGGCATTGTATGGTCTCGCTTCACTGGGACTATACAAGAAGTGGATAACATCATTGACATAAGCTTTGAATCTCGAGCACCGAATTGATAATTTTCTCACTAGAATGTTGAATCTTTTCTACAAAATTCGGTGTTTACTCTTCACAAAAATCCTCTACTCACCTTAATCAGTCACTTCCTTATCAATTTTCAGAAAACTACACTATATTTGAAGCTCGCTTTATATAAAGCCTGCCATATTCTCAATGAAGTAGAGGTTTTGGCGTTTATCCTATACAGCTTTCCAACTAGATCAAATAACCTTCGGCACCATGCGATTAGGTAAGAATTTTGCACTAAACTATTCTTACACTACTTTCAGTATACAACAATCACAAAGCGTTAGTTACTTCTTGCGAAGCAATGATGACAATCTTAAATGAAAATTAGAATTTATAAGTTTATATTTTTAGTAAGCATATTTCTGGGCATTGTAAATAAAGGTTTTTCTCAAACAAAAATCACTGTTACCCCTAATTCTCCCTTGCTCAAAATTGGCAAACAGGTACAGTTTTTTGAAGACCAAAACAACCGTCTTACTATTCAAGATATTCTAAAACCTGAAGTCCAAGAACAATTTCAGGCCCACGCCAAAGATGTATTCAACTGCCCTCCAGCCAATACTACTATTTGGTTTAAGTTTATTGTACAAAACCAAAGTGAAGAAGATATTTTTATGGCCATTGGGGAATCATTTAGTACCTGGTATGCCGATTTGTATAAACCCAATGCTAATAACCAATATACCCAGGCAAAGGAGTATGGTTCTATGCGCCCCCTTAGCAACAATGACCTCAACTCTAACTTTCACTGTGCATTGATTGCCAAAGGCTCTGAAAAAAACACCCAAGTGATTTACCTAAAGATTTTTGGTTCGTCACCCAAAAATCACGTCTTTCAAATAGGTACTTTTCGCGCATTAGATAAGTATTTACAAGTGAATGATTACATTGTGACTCTATTTATTGGAGTTATACTAGCCCTGCTTATCTATAACTTATTCATCTATTACTCCGCTCGAGATATTATTTATCTGGTGTACATTTTATACCTTGGTTGGGTATTGTTTGTGGCTACTTTTACCAGTGGTTATGCTTTGGCTTATAAGCATTGGCTATGGGATTATTTCTACTCGTGGAATGGTTCAGGCTATTTTCTTATCACATTATTTGCCTCCATTTACCTGAATCTCAAAAAAGTCACCCCTCGTTTTTATCGCTGGATTTGGTTTTGTACCATATTGCTAAGTGCCGTTTTTCCATTATTCAATCTTACAGGACTTATTTCTGTAGTGCAAATGGCTATGCCCTATCAATTGGTATTGACAGTATACTACTTGAGCTTGTTGTTTATTGGCATTTGGTTGGTTGTCAAAGGTCATCGAAACGCTCGCTTTTATACCATTGCCTGGAGTTTTGTCATTATAGGTACTATCTTGTTTGTACTTACCCTCAATGCCATCTTGCCTTACAATCGTTTTACCTATAATATTCAGTATTTAGGGTTTAGTCTGGAGGCTTTGTTTTTTGCTTTGGCACTGGGTGACCGCATGAATACTCTCAAAGAAGAAAAAGAAGCTGCCCAAGCTCAAAACTTGTTATTAATCAAGGAACAAAATATCAACCTAGAAAAAAAGGTACAGGAAAGAACTCAGGAGCTAATGGCCTCAAAAGATGAGATCATGACCCAAAACGAAGAGTTGAGGCAAGTACAAGAAGAATTAGAAACCCAGCGGGACTTTTTGGACAAACAAAATGTAAGACTCAACCGTCAAAATGATCTGATTACTACAAGTATTCGAGCGGCTGAATCTATTCAAAAAACAATTTTGCCTACTAAGCCTCAGTTAGAGGATCTGCTCAAAGACTATTTCCTCATTTACAAACCCAGAGATGTCGTTTCGGGAGATTTTTATAGCATTCATCAAACCCCAAACAAAACCTTCTTATTGGTTGCAGACTGTACTGGGCACGGGGTACCTGGTGCCTTTATGACTTTGATCGGGTATAACTTAATTGATCAAATCATTAAGTTTCAAGGTATCACTCAACCCAATCAGATTCTTACCAGGTTACACGAAGAGGTGCATCATTTTTTAAGGCAAGAATCTTACAACGAAAGTAGTGGAATGGATGCGGCATTGCTTACGATGGAACCTACTGAAAATGCTCACATAAAAATCACTTTTTCAGGAGCAAAAAACGGGTTTTACTACTACAATGCTGCCACTGGTGAGTTTAATCAGGTTAAGGGAACCCGTAAATCTATTGGAGGTTTTCAGAGTAGAGAGGTTTCATTTGAGCACGTTACAGTTGAACTTCCGCCTAATAGCCTTATTTATACTGGTACTGATGGTTTTCAAGACCAACACAATGTGCAAAGAAAAAAGTTTGGAAGAAAACGCCTCGAAGAGTTGATCGAAAGCCTCACCCACCTCCCCCTTCAGGAACAACGAAAACAGCTTGTCCAACAACTAAGAACCCATATGGAGGGCACTGATCAAAGAGACGATATTTTATGGATGGGTTTTAAGATATAACCGCATCTTATCACTGTTTAAACTCCATTCGCAGATTATTTAAATAGTAAGTCTGTATTTTATTCCCTTTTATTTAACAAAAATATTATTTTTGACTTAAGAAGTTAAAAGTGATCAATTTTATTATATTTCTAATACTCAGGGAATTATACTCAAAAAAGTCAGCCATCAGAAGCAAATGGAAGTTAAACAACAGCCCTTTATCACTCCAGAATATACTCAACGTATTCGGCAGTTTTTGAATAGCCGGGACGATGCCAATGTAGAATTGGCCTTTTTTATCATGAAAGGCAATGGTGTTCCGATAGAGTTGCACAAAACGTTACGCACTGGCAAAAAAGTGCTACTATGCCTGGAACATGGCTTTTATGATATTGTAAGGGAAGTGCAAAGCCTCGACTGGGAAGATTGTGATTTACAAGAGCTACCTCAAAATATTTATCACCTCAAAAACCTGCGAGAGTTCTACCTTGAATATAACCAGATTCAGGCGCTATCTCCATCACTTGGACATTTAACCAACTTGCGAGAACTCAATCTTAGCGAAAACTTTCTCAAATATATTCCTCCCGAAATAGGTCTCCTGACTCAAATGGAAGAATTAAAACTCAGTGGCAATCAATTGACTTCCCTTCCTTCAGAAATTGGCCAGCTTACCCAGCTCCAATATATTGGCCTGAGCAATAACCGTATTGTAAACCTACCCCAAGAGTTTACCAAGCTAAAAAACCTGGAATATATTGGTTTTAGTAATAACGAACTAACGCATTTGCCCGAAGAAATTTATCATCTGCCCCGCCTCAAAAAAATCACCCTGTATGGCAATCACTTTGCTCATTCCGAAATCAAAAAAATTAACCGAAATTTACCCAACACCTATGTGCGTTTTCGGTAATTATGAATCATTTAGTCTATCTTAGCGTTTAGGAGTAAATGCAAATCTCAAAACCATCATATTAAGGCAATTGCCCTAAATTTATTTAAGCTCAATGGCATCCAAGAAAAAGAAAAGTGTTAAAAGAGAACTCA
This sequence comes from marine bacterium AO1-C, assembly GCA_001890965.1. Taxonomy (GTDB): domain Bacteria; phylum Bacteroidota; class Bacteroidia; order Cytophagales; family Microscillaceae; genus Microscilla. Next base: position 1,199,408 of record MLAY01000001.1, read on the forward strand.
TAGAGTGGGGAGTGTTTCTAGGGGTTATAGGTATACTATTTATTACTGGCTGGCACAAAAATCTAGCAGCTGGAGTTCAGCAACTAGTGCTTAAAACAGGCACTATGCAAGCTTCTGCCAAAAAAGATACTGAGCAAGTCAATGCCCCTTATAACTTCAAACTAAGAACCTTGGATGGCAAATTGGTAAACTTTGAAGAATTTAAGGGTAAAACAGTGTTTTTGAATTTATGGGCTACCTGGTGCCCTCCTTGTATTGCCGAAATGCCAGATATTCACAAACTATATAAGGAAGTAGGTTCCGACAAAATCAAGTTTGTAATGGTGTCGTTAGACAATGAACCGCAAAAAGCAGTCAATTTTATCCAACGCAAAGGATATACGTTCCCAGTATATACAGCACCTGGCAACCTACCACAAGCATACGCCTCCAGATCCATACCTACTACCTTTGTTATATCTCCCAAAGGCAAAATTGTAGTGAAGCATAAAGGAATGGCTTCTTATAATACCAGCAAGTTCAAAAAGTTGCTGGCTGATATCACAAATCAATCCCTTTCAAAAAACTAATCTTTCACACAACAATTTGTATCTGAAATAAGTATAACCAACAATTTATTCATCTTTTAAGGGTATAATTTTTGTCTTTCTAGTTATATTTATAGTAAGGCATAGATTTAAAAATTCAAGAATTACATACTTGTGGCACATAAAATTCTTATAATATTTTTATTAGCTTCTTTATCTTTTTCAACCGGGGTAGTTTGGGGGCAGAGTCAAAAAATCAATAGCTTGAAAATCCTGGTGGATGATGGCAAAAAAGATAAAAACCAGGTAGGTATACTCAACCGCTTGAGTACATTGCTAAAAACAAGCAATGCGCAAGAGTCAGAGCGCTATGCCCAAAAGGCTCTTCAACTGTCACTAGATATATTTTACACCATTGGCCAAGCCGAAGCTTATACTAATCTGGGTGATTTATCGGCTTCTTACCGTGACGATTTCCTACAAGCGGCCAAGTACTACGAAAAAGCCTACGATATTTATCGTGAATTATACAAGAACAATCAGGTTGAAAAATGGCAAGTGTATCGTTTTTTAACCGAAAACGCGATTCCTACTTATAATAAGCTCACCGAAAAACCCAAACGACGTCGCTACCGAAAGGCACGCAAATATTACCAAAAATTGTACGTCGAATTTACTGAATACCTCACTTTTATTGCCTCAGCCACAAAAGAAAAACTCAGTGACAAAGAACTAGAGTTAAAAGATAAAGATGTAGAGTTGAAGGCTAAAGAAAAGGAAATTTTGACCAAGCAAGCCGCCCTCAAAAATATTGACAAAAAACTAAGAAGAGCTGGACTGGAACTAAAGCAAAGACAACTTGCCCAAAAATTTCTGGAATTAGCCAAAGATAGCTTGTCGGATAGTTTGTTTATTGCCGAATCTATCCGCTTGAAACTAGTAGATAGCCTGGTACTCAAAGAATTGGAAATTAAAGACAACAAGTTAAAAATCCAGGAAAATGCACTGCAGCTGCTCACCCAACGACAAAAAGTAGAAAGGCTAGAAAACGAAAAAGCGCGTCAAAGAACCTTGATTACTTCTTTTACAGTAGGAGTAACTTTGTTATTGGCGTTGGCTTTTGTGCTTTATCGGAGCAATCGCTTACAAAAGCGGTCTAATACATTGCTCACCGAGCGCAATGAGGAAATAGAGCAGCAAAATGAAGAAATCAGGACTAAAAATGAGCAGATAGAAACTAAAAACAAAAAAATCACCGAAAGCATCAATTATGCTCAACGCATCCAAAAAGCCATTTTACCTGACCACGCGGCCATCGAGGCTTTGTTGCCCAATTCTTTTGTGTATTATCGCCCTTATCAGATCGTGAGTGGAGACTTTTATTGGTTTGGAGTAGTGGGCAAGAAGATTATATATGCAGCTGTAGACTGTACAGGCCATGGAGTGCCAGGGGCCTTCATGAGTATGATTGGTAGTGCATTGCTCAATGAAATTGTTAAGCAAAAACAAATCACCGAATCTCATATTATTCTAAACGATCTACACGTGGGCATTCGTGACTCTTTGCGACAAGAAGAAACCCACAACCAGGATGGAATGGATATGGCCATTGTGGTGATTGACACTGAAAACTATCAAATGGACTTCTCGGGCGCCAAAAATCCTTTGGTGTACATTCAAGACGGGGAGTTGCACTTTATCAAAGGAGATCGTTACCCCATTGGCGACGTGATTAATAAAAGCGAAAGAGATTTTACCAAACATACCATTAAACTGGATAAATCTACGGTTTGCTACATGTTTTCAGATGGCTATCAAGACCAATTTGGAGGCCCTGAGAAACGCAAGTTTATGGGTAAACGCCTTCGTGAAATGTTGCTCCAATACCATCATCTGGATTTTGCCAAGCAAAAAGAAATCTATGAAAAAACGCTGCTCGAGTGGATCGAGGAAACTGGGCAAATTGACGATGTATTGCTTATTGGGTTTAAGTTTGATCAGGAAGTAGTAGAAAATACTGAAATCAATCTCATTAAAGCAAACCAAGCCAGTATTTAGGCACCTCTTTAAAACCCTTGTCACTTTCAAAAAAGCAAAACATTGTTTTTACTTTTTTAGTTTATTCAGTATTTCATATTCTGTCTTAAATAAAAAGTGACAACCATGGATAATAATTTCAACAATGAATTTGCTACAATTGAGCATGATCAGACAAATAATGCCTTAATGCTTACCTGGCATCGTTTTGCTAAAGAAGAAGCATTTAGAAGTGTGATGACTAAGTTTTATGATTTATCGGCACAAACCAATGCTACCAAATGGTTTTTTGATAGTCGCAAACAAGGGCTTATCTCTCCCACCGATCAACAATGGACTGTATCACAGGTGATTGATAGAAAGCTTGATACTACCAGCATCAAAACGGCAGTTGTGATGCCCGAAAGTTTGTTTATGGAAGTTTCGGTGAGTAAAATTTCGCGCAGCATAGAGCAACAAACTGAAACACCCACTCCTAGTGAAAACTTTCAGCATTTTAAATCTCAGGAAGAAGCTTTACACTGGCTCAATCAATAGATTGTAAGCAGGCACCAAAATCAGCCAGCTTTTTATTATTATTACGGTATGAAGCATATCAAAACTCTTGTAGAATACTGTAAAGCTATCAACATCTCTCCCCCTCTCCATCCTTATTTCGATATTAGAAGCTTCCAGGAAAACATGCCCTCAGTACATGCGAAAATGCCCCCCTTTCGCCATGAGTTTTATGCCATTGCCATTCGTCTTGAAGGTGAAGGTACAGTCATTTCGGGTGCGCATACCAATTTTCCCGAAGGCTCTACCATATTTTTCAATTCGCCATTCCAAATCCTATCCTGGGACATTGTACCCGATTGGCAAGGCTATTACATTATGTTTACCCAGGATTTTCTGGCCCAAATGCCCTATTTTGAGCATTTGCTAGAAGACTTTCCTTTTCTTCGGATGGATAAATCCATCCCATTTACTATTGATCAAACCGATATTGCCCAGGTATTATCAGTATTTGAACATATCTATCAGGAATACCATAGTCAAAGCTCCGATAAATTTTCCTTCATTGGCACCTATACTTTGCTCTTGCTGCATTATATCAAGCGGTATTTTGTAACACAGGTAGGTCTGAAGGAAGCCGAAAAAATGATCCGTACTGCTGACCTGAAGATTGTTACTCGGTTTCAGACAATGATTCAAACTTGTTTTTACCCAGACAACGCCGCCAAAGCATCAGCCAACTTGCATTCGCCTAGTTATTATGCCGAAAAGCTTAACATTCACCCCAACCATCTCAATGCAGTCGTCAAAGACATTACAGGGCAAACTGCCTTGAATCATATCCACCATCATATCTTACAATTGGCCAAGTCGTACCTGGCCCAAACCAACCTAAGTGTCAAAGAAGTAGCTTATACGCTATATTTCGATGCTCCCAATAATTTCAACACTTTCTTTAAAAAACACACCCAAACCACCCCTCTTACTTATCGCAAGTCGCTCAATCTTTGAAATTCATACTTCTTGCTTTGTTTCCACTAATTGATTCGATGTGGGATTGCTGACCTTTGTAATGTACAAAACAATAACAAACTCAAGCAATGAAACAAATTGGATGGATGCTCTTATTCAGCATCATTTCACTCACCGTAAAAGCCCAGAAAAATACAATGGAAACAGTTAATCAAGTAGTTACTCAAATGTTTGTTGCCACTGACCAGCACCAGTGGGACAAAGTAGAAGCCTCTTTTGCCAAGCAAGTTGTCTTAGATTATTCATCTTTTACCCAACAACCTGCGGCTACTCTTACCCCTCAGCAAATTACTACTGCCTGGAAAGGGGTGTTACCTGGTTTTGAGCACACGCATCACCAGTTGGGTAATTTTCTCGCAAAAGTTGAAGGAAACAAAGCTCACGTATTTTGCTACGGCACAGCTACTCATTATCTCAAAGATGAAAAAGGAAGTTTGTGGACTGTGGTAGGCTCTTATGACTTTGACCTGCAGCAAGAAGGTGGCACTTGGAAGATCACGCACATGAAGTTCAATTTTAAGTACCAATCAGGCAACGAAACGCTTCCTCAAAAAGCCATTGCCCGCGTGAAAAAGTAACCCCGAAACGGCAAAAGAGAGAGAACTTAAATTCATCCCCCCATGAAGACATACTTATTCATGATAGGTTTGGTGGGCTTGTTGGCTTGCCAAACCACTGACTCAAATCAAAAAGATTTAACAGCAAAATCATCAGAAACGATGGATACTTATCAACAAACGCAGGAAACTGGCAAGAAAAACAAAGCCACTGTACGAAAGTTCTTTGAGCTTTTGGAGCAAGAAAACATTGCTGCTTTCGTGGACTTATTTGCCGAAAATGGACAACAAATTAATCCATATGCTTCTGGGTTGTTCCCAGAAGGAGCTAAAGGCAAAGCAGCCCTTAAAGCCTACTGGGAGCCCGTACCAGGCAATTTTGCTGGAATGAAGTTTCCCATCCACGAAATATACGCAACGGAAGACCCCAATATTGTATTTGTGAAGTACTCGGGAAAAATCAAACTAAAGAATGACGCTGGTACTTACGAAAATGAATACTATTCTACTTTCAAATTTGATAGTGAAGGGAAAATCACGGAGTACGTGGAAATTTTTAACCCCATTGTCGCAGCGCGTGGCTTTGGATTATTAGACAAGATTAAATAACACACAACATGAATACTATCAAACAAACTCTTATCGGAGTACTCGTAGCAAGTTTGCTATTCACTGCTTGTCAGAAAAGTTCTGATAGCAATGAGCAATCAACCAAAAAAGATTCAACAACACAGGAGGCCAATACCAATACGCCTACCCCTAAATATTTAAATTCAACAAACAAACGCATGGAACAAGTAACTTTTAAAAGCGAAGGATTAAACCTTAAAGGAAACTTATATTATCCCAAAGGATACGAAGCAGGAAAAGCTTATCCAGCCTTGGTAGTATCGGGAAGCTGGACTACGGTAAAAGAGCAAATGGCTGGTTTGTATGCCCAAAAGCTGGCTGAACAAGGCTTTATCACATTGGCTTTTGATTTTCGCAACTTTGGAGAAAGCGAAGGGGAGCCTCGCTACTATGAAAGTCCCAATATGAAAACGGTGGACGTAAAGAATGCGGTAAGCTTTTTAGAAACACTTCCAGAAGTATCGAAAGCACAAATTGGAGCCTTTGGAGTATGTGCAGGTGCTATGTATACAGTGATGGCCGCAGCCGATGATGACCGTATCAAGGCAGTAGCTACTGTAGCAGCCTGGTTACACGATGCCGAAGCGGTAAAACTATTTTATGGAGGTGAAGAAGGGGTTCAAGCCAAAATCACTGCGGCCAAAGCAGCCAAGGAAAAATATGCCCAAAGTGGGGTAATAGACTATATTCCTTCTATTTCTACTACTGATAAAAGTGCTGCTATGTTTGGTCCTTACGACTATTACTTAAACCCCAAAAGAGGTGCAATTCCTCAGTGGAGTGCCGATAAATTTGCAGTAATGACTTGGGAAGATTGGCTAACTGCGGACCCAATGCCTAGCGCCAGCAAAATCAAGGTTCCTACTTTGATGGTTCATTCTGATGGAGCAGTATTGCCTAATTATGCTAAGAAATTCTACGAGAAGTTAGGTACCTCCGACAAAAAACTTCACTGGATGAAAACTGAGCTCGAATCTCCTTATCACCAGTTCAAATACTATGATCAGGATGCCGAAGTAAATGAATCAGTGAAAGAAGTAAGTAGCTGGTTTCAGGCAAAACTAAAATAAGTTAGTAAATAATATTGCAAAAAATTTCTTTAAAGCTCCGTGCATTTGCGCGGAGTTTTATTTTTTGAAACGAATCGTATTGGTAAGTTCAGTGAAAACTTGTTTATCAAATTTTTCACCAACATGCATGCTTTGTAAAAGAACTTGATTATTACCATTCTCTATTATAGTCACAAAAACATAAGTCAACTTATCCTTAACTCTTCCTTTTACAATGATTTCCTGAGCCTGATAGCCATTTATTTTTTTTGCCTTATCTTCAATTACTTCTGTTGCCGTAAAACCATATTTACCCATTTCCAATATGGCCTGTTTGGCAATATCTTTCATTGAACTAATTCCGTCTTTTGGCAATGGATAAGCAATTAAGAATTGTTTATTCTGTTTTGCTTGATCATCATCTCCGATTGTGTAATAATACATGTTTGCGCTATAATTTTTAAACTTCAACTTTGTATTTCTATCATCCAATCTAAATGACGCATGGGCAAAAGGATCAACCTTGTGGTCTTTCTTATAAACCACACTAAAAATAGACTTTTTCACCTTTTGACCTAATTCTTTATCAAAAGAGGCATAATTAGCCATCAAAGAGGTCGAAAAGGTTGAGTCTCCAAAGACTAACTGATGACTGGATAAAGGTTCTGCTCCTTTGAGATGAGCATATATAGCAGGGTATCCAGCAATTGTTAATTTTTGAAAATCTAATACTTTAATACCTTTAGCTTCGAAGTTTTCTTTTTTATAATTTCGGGTATTCGTGTAAAAATTTCCCCCTACCAAATCCATTATTTGAATTGCTGCATACTCCCCTACTTGAAATCCTGTGAAGTCTTTACTTTTAGTTGCCCCTTCTGGTGGAACCATCCATACTTTGGTACCTGGTACATTTACTCTTTTCTGGCCATAACTGATAAGGCTGATCACTAAAAATGTAAAAATTAAAACTGCTTTTTTCATGTTTGATTTTATTTTTTGAAATGAATCGTATTGGTAAGCTCAGTGAAGATTTTTGGGTCAAATTTTCTGTCCACCAGCCTACTTCCCTGCACCAATACCTGGTATCTATTATTGCTTATTAACTGAATGAAAGAATATAAATCTTTCCCTTGGGTACTTTTACTCTTGATGATCAATTCATGGGCTTGATAACCATTGACAATTTTATCAATATTACTCACTTTACTAATCCCCACCTTATTTTCTTTTTCCTTTTCAAATATACTTTGTAGAATCTCTTCAGGTGGTGTTTGCAAAGCATCCGTAGGCATCAATGTTACACTCAGTCGTGGTTCATCCAGATTCATCTCCTTTCCATTCAGGGTATACATAAAAAATTTATCGTTTGATACTGGAAACCTGTAAAACTTAAGCCGTGAATGAGCGTCATCAAGACTAAATACTGAATTGTTATATGGGTTTATCTTTTGGTCTCGCTCATATTGTACAGTAAGTATTACTTTTTTAATCTTTTTACCCATCTCTTCATTTTCAAGAGCATAAGAACTTACAATTGTAACAGAAAAAGTTGAGTCTCCAAAAACTAACTGGTATGCTTTCTTTTGAGAGTTACTCTGCACCCAAATAAACTTTGCAGGATATTGACCAATTTTAAACTCTTGATAATCAATCACTTTCAAATCTGGTATTTGTGCATAGGACTCTTTAAAATCTTTAGTATTACTATAAAAGTTTTTCCCCTTCTGCTCCATCACAAATATCACAGTACTTTTATTCATCTGGACACCCGTGAAATTTTTGCCTAAGGAAGCTCCTTCTGGTAAAGCCATCCATACTCTAGTACCTGGCACATTCACTTTTTTCTGGCCATAACTAATAAGACTAATCACTAAAAATGTAAGGACTAAAGCTGTTTTTTTCATGTTTGATTTTTATTTTGTTTCGTATAAAAATAACCTTCTTTATAAACCCCATATGGTTTCTGTACTCCAACAATACTTCAATGCAATCTCTCTTCTCAATCAAGACACTTGGGACACTATTTTTCCCTTATTTAAGCCCACTACTTTAAAGGCTGAAGAGTATTTTGCTGAACAAAATGCCATTGCCAAAGAAATTGCTTTTTTGGAGTCGGGTTGTGTGCGGGCTTTTTTTACCAATGCTGAAGGCAAAGAATACAACAAACAATTTTTTGTGGGGCCTAGCCTCATTGGGGCATATACTTCGCTACTTCAGGATACTCCCAATCGCATACCCCAACAAGCGCTGACCGATTGCAAAATTTGGGTGGTTAACTATCAGGCATTGGAACAGAACTACGCTAAATTTCACGATTTGGAACGGCTGGCTCGCAAAATTGCCGAGTACTATTTTCTGGAAAAGGAACGTAAAGAACTAGAAATGGCTTTGCAAGATGCCACCCAACGATATTTTAATTTTCGTCAGCAATTTCCTACGCTGGAGCAACTCATCCCTCAGTATCATATAGCTTCATATTTGGGCATTTCTGCCACTCAATTGAGTCGCATTCGTCGCAAACTCACCGATGAAGCTTAGATCATCCTTTATTTACCTATGTAAATGACATTGGCTTGATGTCCACTTAATTTTGTCGTAAAGTTTTGAAATTAAATCTCAACGACAATGAAAATAAAGGCATTCGTTTTATTCAAAAAGAACATATTCTTAGGCACGACTCTCCTCATCATTACTTTGTTAATGAACGCTTGTTCGCTAAAGCCTACTGCCTGGAAACCACCTACCAAGCCTGAATTTAAGGGAAAGCTTTCGCTCAATAATCAATTACAGCACACTCAAAAAATTAACTTGCAAGGTTGGTATGGTCCCGAAGATATTGTGATGGATGGTGTGGGCAATTTGTACTGTGGAGTACACAAAGGAAGTAACGACTTTAGCGATGGTAGAATCTTGAAGATTAGCCCTAAGGGCAAAATAGAAGTGTTTTACGATGCAGGTTCCTGGGTGGCAGGTTTGCACTTTGACCAAAACCAACATCTCGTCGCACTTAGTCATCGTCAGGGTTTGATTAGCATTGCTCCCGATAAAACAGTAACAGTTTTGGCCAATGCTGATGAAAAAGGTCAAAAATTCTTGATTCCGAATGGTCTGGATATTTCTTCCGATGGTACTATTTATTTTTCCAATACCTCTCACCAATCGGCTTATAGTTTAAAATATGGCAAAAAACTTATTCTGGAAATAAAGCCTCAAGGTGGGTTGTATGCTTATAATCCTCGCACCCAAAAGGTAACCACTTTGCTACAAGGCACCTATTTTGGTAATGGGGTGGTGCTCTCAAAAAACGAGGATTTCTTATTAATGACTGAGACTTCCAAATATCGTATTATACGATATTGGCTCAAAGGTTCTAAAAAAGGAACTCAAGAGGTATTTATGGATAATTTACCGGGCTTTCCAAATGGGATATCTATAAGAGCAGATGGCAGTTTTTGGTTGGGCTTTACCACCAAGAGAAATAATGCTTTAGACAAAATTCACCACAAGACTGGCACAAAAAAACTGGTATATGCCCTGCCTGGTTTTTTACAACCCAAACCAGAAAAGTTTGGAATGATTCTTCAAATATCTGAGCAAGGTGAAATCCTACAAGCGTTGTTTGACCCTACTGGAAAACAAGTACCAGAAGCAGGTGCAGTCAAGGAGTACAAAGGTAAGCTATACATTGGTGGAGATGTAGTGCCCTATATTACTATCTATTCGCTGGAAACGGTGTATAAATAATTAACAATGAATTTTGAATGCTGATTAACGTATGTTGAGTCTCGAAGCATTTTCAGCTAAACATTCGTTAATCGCCATTCATCACTTAATTAAGTAGTATCAACTACTATTTCTTGGTATATACCTCTCCCTCATCCACGATTTTTTGGATCTGCATGATTACTTCAAAGAAAGTCTTGAGTTTCTCTTGAGGCACAGTTTCTTGTACAGCGTGATTAAATTTTAGCACCGTTTGGCGGGCATCTTCCCGACCAGCTTTTCCCTTATCCGTCAAGAAAATTCTAAAGAAGCGACGATCTTTGGTGTCTTGAACCTTGTATATCAAGCCCTCGTTTTCCATATTTTTTAAAGTACGGGTAATACTACGGGCTTCTAAGCCAAGCAAAGGGGCTATTTTGGTAGAAGGTGTACCTTCCTCTAAATCTATATTCAATAAAATATATCCTACCGATACTGTTACATTAAATCGAGCTGCTTCAGCATTATACATTCGTGCAATGGCGTGCCAAGTAGCCTTGATATGAAAATCTATAGTTTCTTCTGGCTTCATTCGTTTCGTGTTATTCTATATTAGATAACTTGCAAAATAGCAAAAAATATTGTGCATGCATACTATTTTTTACGTCCAGAGGTCAACTATTCTGCTGAAAACATCAATTTTCTATTAAATAGAGGCTTTTTTAGTCCAAGTCGTTCCAAAACTCTTTACGATCCAATACTACTTTTTGAATGATTTTTTCGATTTGTCCCAGTTCAATAGGATTCAAAGGGCAGGTAGCCAAATGCCGGATAGGCAATGCATTATAAATAGAGGCGTAAAATACCATTGCAGTAATGTAAGAGCCTACCTTTGTAGGATGACTACGGTCACTTTCCCAAAGTTGCAGGCGATGATTTTTGTTATGTACCTGCTGCCAAACGTTTCCTACTGGTGCGATTTCACATTTAATTTCATCCGCAATCATTTTATGTATCCTCGTAAGCGTACTTTGAGCTTCTTCAGAATTGGCAAAACGTTCAAAATATTTTTGTCCTCCAAGCTTTACATTCAATGTTCTGGAATATTCTCTTGCCCAAAACAAAAACAGCAATAAATTACTTTTCTCAGCTTTTGACCAACGGTGTAATGAACGAATGGCTTCAAACATTTGGCCTTGATTGGTCAAAGGAGTAGTGCTTTGCTCTTGCAATACGATCCAGTCAAATGCCTCACGTCGGATCAAAGATTCCAACGATTCACTTTTGCTATGATCCGCCAACCGTACTCCTCCGCGAGCTACCGTTTGCACAGTAGCCTTTTTTCCATTTAAGGAAGATAACTTGGCAAAAACCTTCGGCAAGGCATTGTAATAAGTGTAGCTATTGCCCAAAAACAAAACCTTGATAGCTTTTTGAGAAGACTTGATCTTAAGCGGTAAGTCTTCATGCGATTCGGATGGCTGTGTGTGACAGCCTGACAAAAGAATTCCTAAAATAATATTATATAAAAGCAGTCGTGATGTCATTTACTATTCATTTGTGGTGGTTTTAGAGTATCTGCAAATATACTCTCATAATATAAACATAAATTTACATCATAAGATTAAAAAACTCCTAAATTCGTTTACGGAACTCATCCTAAAGCTTAGAATGAATCCGTTGTTAGATCATTAGTTTATCATTTTTCTTATGAAGCAATTACAAACCCATAAAAAATCATTGAACACCTGCTTGCTCATGATGATTGGTGCATTTTTGTCGGTAAGTGTCAAAGCCCAAAGCGTATACGCCCCTATCAACCAAGACTACGCTCATTTAATCAAACGCTATGAAATCAAAAACGGACGTTTTTTTAATAGACTCCACACTCAAATCCAGCCTTATTCCAGAAAATATATTGCATTGATGGCTGATAGTGTCAGTAAAAACAATGGCGACCTTTCTCTTCAGGATAAGTTCAACCTTATGTATCTCAAAAATGATAATTGGGAATGGAGTGAATCGGCGGATAATGATGCGAAAAAACCTTTCCTTCGGTATTTCTTAGACAAAAAATCTGACTTCTACCACTATCGTGATGAAGATTTTGAGGTACACGCCAACCCTGTAATAGGCTTGGGAGGAAGCATAGAACGAGGCGATGTAAGCGCCACTCGTTATCTGAATACTCGCGGAGCAGAACTTCGGGGAATGATTAGCAAAAAGGTTGGTTTTTACACCTTCTTTACTGATAATCAAGCAATTTTCCCCACTTATGTAAACAATGAAATTACCCGATTAAACGCAGTCCCTAACGAAGGATTCTACAAAAGAGAACCTGGCGAAGAAAAAGTAGATTTTATTACCGCTCGTGGTTATATCACTTTTGATGTGATCAAAAATATTAGCTTACAATTTGGCCACGACAAAAATCATGTAGGCCCTGGATATCGATCACTGGCCTTGTCTGATTATTCCAGCAATTATCTATTCCTGAAGCTGAACACCAATGTTTGGAAGCTCAACTACCAAAACATTTTTGGGCAACTTACTGCTGAGGTGCTCAATTCGGATGGACTTCGCCCTAAAAAGTATTTTGCGATGCATCACCTGAGTATAAATCTGAGCAAAAATTTTAATATTGGCCTTTTCGAAACCGTGATGTTTGCCCGCAACGATACGGTAAACACTGGTGGTGGCAGTGGTAACTTTGATTTCAACTACCTCAATCCAATTATTTTTTACCGCTCTGCCGAGCAACAACTTGGAAGCCCCGATAATGCCCTTCTCGGAATGGACTTTAAGTGGAACTTCCTCAAAAGGTTTTCGCTCTATGGTCAGTTGGTGATTGATGAATTTGTAATTTCGGAAGTACGCAGTGGCAATGGCTGGTGGGGCAACAAGCAAGCGGGCCAAATTGGCCTTACCTATATAGATGCACTGGGGGTCAACAACCTGGATCTGCAAGGAGAAGTGAATATTGTACGTCCTTATATGTATCGGCATAATTTCCGCTATCGTAACTTTACCAATTATAACCAAGCACTGGCTCATCCCATTGGGGCAAATTTTTATGAGTTTATTGGTATTGCCCGTTATCAACCCATTCCCCGCCTAAACCTTACAGCCAAGCTTTTGTACACACGCTATGGGGCCGATGCCAACGGCAGCAACTGGGGAAAAGATATTTTTACGAATCAAACATTTCAACAAGAATTTGGTAATAGAATAGCACAGGGTATTGAAACCAATTTAATTTTTGCGGATTTCAATGCCAGTTATCAGTTACGTCATAATATGTTTTTGGATTTACAAGCCACTTTCCGACAAGAATCTAACGAATTGGCTACCACCCGAAACCTGATTGGTTCGCTCACATTCCGTTGGAACCTTCCAAGACGTATTTATGAATTTTAGGGATGAATTTTATCAAAGGGTTTTCATTTCTATAACACGAAACCACTTTGCTATAAAAACGAACCGACTTAGTCTTATTACAGCTTATTGTACTACTACTAAAGCGATCTGAAAGCTGTCAATTAAATACTCTACAACCTGGTTGAAGTTATTGGCTTCAATCAGGCTGTTTAGAGATAATTGCAGTCGAGATATCCAGTAATATCATTATTCACCTACTTGATCAAAGAATTGTACACGACTATGAGAACACTAAAACTAATGCTCGTTGGGTTGCTTTTGGGGGCTTATTCCGTTTCGGTAATTGCTCAGGAAGTCAACACTCAACAACTAGAAGCTAAACTTAAAACCTTAAAAAATACTGCCCAAAAAGTAGATGTGTTGAACAAACTGGCAGAGGGTTATAAAAACCAGAAAGCACTCAAAAAGGGGCAAAACTATGCCAATCAAGCCATTTCGCTGGCTAAAAAAATCAATTACAAGTTGGGGTTAGCTGAAGCCTACCACCAGCAAGGCGCTTTATATGCCAATCGCAAAAATTTTAAAGAAGCACTCAACTACTTTCAAAAAGCCTTGCCTCTATTCGAGCAAAACAAAGCTGCGTTAAAAACAGCCATTTTGCTCAATAAAATAGGTGGCGTATACTATTATCTAAAAGAATTTGATCAAGCCATTCAATACATTTCAAAATCGGCCCAAAAATACGATTCATTAAAACTTTACAAAGACGCAGTACAGCTCAAGGCATATGTGGGTATTGTATATGTAGAGAAACGAGATTATCCCAATGCCCTAAAATACTACAATCAAGCACTGGAAAGCTACCGCAAAAACAAGCAAAAGGTTGAAGAGGCCAATATCCTGGTAAATATCGCAGTGGTATATTTTCAGCAGAAAAAAGTAGATCAATCCATCAAAAGCCTTAAAAGTTCCTTACAGCTATTTGATGAATTAAAGATGAAACCTCAGAAAGGGAATGTCTCTGAGAGGATTGGTGATAATTATCTCGCCCTCAAAAACTATGAACAAGCCATTCAGTATTTTAAACAAGCACTCAAAATATACGAAGAGGAAAACCAAAAAGAACTGGCAATCCGCCTCAACAAGCAGTTGGCGGCACTCTATTACAACCAACAAAAGTACGAGCAAGCTCGACAAATGAACCAAAAGATTGTGGACTATCTGGAAACTCAGAAAGATGAGAAACGCTTGGTTACCGAATGGACCAACCTGGGGATTTTGTACCGAGTAACTGGAAAATATGACAAAGCACTAGAGTATTATAAGAAATCGCTTGAACTCAGAAAAAAACTCAATGACAAATCGGCTGTTGCTGCCATTATGGTAAATATTGGCGAAGCATACGCCCTACAAAAAAATCTGGGGGAAAGCATTAAAGCTTACAGTCAATCGCTCAAAATACGAGAAGAGCTAAAAGATACTACCAATATAGTTGCGGTACTAGAACAATTTGCCCGCTTATACAACGAAGTCAAAGAACATCGTCGTGTAGGAGGTATTCTAGAAAAAGCCTACAAAATTCGTAAAATACAATTAGACAATGGTAGCTTTTCCAGCAAAGATATAATGGGTTTGATGCGGGATATCTCAAGTGCTTATTACAAAGCAGATAAGTTTGACAAGGTGTTTTTCTATGAAAACGAACTACTGAAAATGCACCAGCAAAGAAAAGATGAGCCCAATATCGCCCAGACTTTGCTCAATCTTGGCATCTGCTCAGAACAAATGAACCGTAATTCTGAAGCCATTGATTTTTATGAACAAGCCCAGCAAAAGTTTCAAATACTAGGAGAAAAAGCGGCTAGTGCCAAGGCTTTATACAATAGCGCCAAGCTGTACCAAAAGATGAAAAATGATCTATTGGCCATTCAAAAAATGAAACAGAGCCTGTTGATAAGAGAAGAGCTGCAAGAAAAAGAAGCAGTTAAAATTATAGCCGACGAAATTGGGCATTTATACAGTGCACGTGAACAATACAAAGAAGCATTGGTATATTTCAAGAAAGCCGATAATTATGTAGAAAAGCCCGAAAACGAGAAAAAGATACTACAAAGCATCCTCATTTGTCATTACAATTTACAGCAATATGAAGAAGCCCTAAAGGTCATTAACGAGTTACTTGAACTCGAGTCTAATAATGTTACCTTTCTCAATAAAAAAGGTCTGGTGTTGGGTAAAATGAAAAAACACAAAGAAGCAGTACAGGTATTTAGCAAGGCCGCAAAGCAAGGAGAAATCACTGCCAACTTTAACCGAGCCTGGGCTTATATTCAAATGCAAGATTATCCAAAAGCCATTGCAGACTATGATACTTGCCTCTTGGTGGTACAAAATATAGCCGATCTATACGCTTATCGTGGCTTTGCTCATACCAAAGCCAAGCAACTCGACAAAGCCAAGGCAGACCTGGAAAAAGCCTCTAGTCTAGAGATCAAAAACAATTTTGTATATCTTAGTTGGGCTGCTTATTTCCTGGCAAAAGAGCAAAAGAACGAAGCTGTTGAATACTTAAAAAAAGCTAAGAAATTTAAACTAAGCGACACCGAAAAAGAGACCTTGCAACAAGATGCAGCTTTTGCTTCTATCCGGAAAAACAAAGCCTATAAAGACTTGGTAAGAGATTAGGCCATGGTACGTACTCTTTTTATTTTCATACTTCTCATAAATGCTTGTTCTATGCCTATTTATGCCCAAAAACAATCAATCCTACAAGGTTTATTAGAAAAGCATCAAACCAATATTTGGAAAGCAGAACAACTGAGTAAGCAGCTCTTAAAACAAGGGGCACAATCGGTAGATTGGAAAGCAGAACTTTGGGAACTGGGCTATGAGGTGGTACTCAAGGTACATACCTCCAAACAAGAGGTAATGGAAATTTATCTGGAATCTCGTTTGCCTTCAGAGGCTACCCGACTTTATGTCAATCCACAAACCAAACAAGCCCCCATTGCTCAGTTGTACAAGGCTATTTCAACAGATAATACCCAACGTGCCAATGAATGGCTTCATTACCTTGATAGCAAACCCAAACTTCTGGAAATTGCCAACAAGATATTCTCGCATTGTGATTATAAGCAAACCATTAAACTCAGTTTGCAGTCCCAGGCAATCCAAGTTAACTACACCAATTGGAAGAACGCCCGATCTATCAGGCATAAGAAAAACTACCATATGCTAAAATTGGACATTACTATTATGGCCAAATTGTCCAATGCTTCGTTCCAGGCTTTTCAATTTGGAGAACATATGCAAGTCACATTTTCGGATCATTCTACTCAGCAAAACCGCCGGGAGGGGGAACGCATTTTGGCAAAAATCAAGGAATTGCATCAACAGTTCGGGAGAGACTAATACTTTCTCCCTTTCCAAACTACCTTTACAGGTAGAAAATAGAAGATCATCATCATCCAGGTAAATAGCAGATGATATAACTCAAATAGTCCCAAGTACTTGAGCAGTGATAACCGACCGATGCGTCGGAATAAGGTAGCCATAAAAACGCTTTGTACAAGAAATTTTGCACCTCCAAAAGCCAATGCCCACCAAGGTTGCCAAAAACTTAACACAGCAACCAATGGCCAAAAACTACTGTGTAAAGTAAAAAACAGGGTGAGGAACCAAGGAGCTTGTAAGGCACCACTCATCCAGCGTTTGCGTTGGTGCAGCCAGCCCTTGATTGTTTTAATTGGTTGAGAAAAAGCCATTACCTCTGGGGAAATAACATTACGAAAATGATACCCCTTGCCCACAATGGCCTGAAACAAAGCAAAATCTTCGGTAATAGAAAAAGGAATGCTTTCGTATCCGCCAGTAGATCGATACGCCTCTGGGTCAATTCCCAGGTTATTACCCATGGCTGTTACCGCAAGTCCGCGATCGCTCCATACTTTGATAAGCCCCAGCGCATACACCCAATCTATAGCTTGCATTTTGGCAAATAGAGTAGCACCTTCAACCAAGGTAAAGCCAGTGATAATACCGACCGACTTGTTTGTAGAAGTTTTTTGTAGTTGTATACTATACATTGCTTGTACCCAATCAGGCGATACCACAATATCAGCATCAGTTACCAGCCAAAAATCTCCTTGAGCAGCTTTGGCCAAATGAGCCAAAACATTGGCCTTGCCTTGTGCTATTCCTAGCTTTTCAGTAATATTTATCAACTGAAAATGAGATTTATCTGCTATAAAATCTTGAATAATTTGCTCGGTAGCATCGGTAGATTGATCATTACCAATTAATACTTGCAAATGCGTTTTAGGATAATTGAGATTTTCGAGCGCCTGTAAACATCGCAAAATATTGTCTTCTTCATTGCGAGCAGCCACCATAATTGTCACCTTAACCAAAGGATTGGGTAGTCCATTAGTAAGTTGATCTTTATGGATAATTAAACCAATAAGCAGGAGTAATTGAAGGAATAAATAAAACGCTAATATGATCAATAAGATAAGCAAGGTTTCTACAAATTAGAATCGCTAATTGTCTTGAAGGCAAACCCTTTCTCGGCAAAGTGCTTCAGATAACGGGGCAGTACCCATTTAAGCTTCTCAATAGACTTGACACTGTCATGAAATACCACAATTGAGCCCGAAGTAGTATGGGCAATGGCCTTCTCTAGACAACGTTCGGGGCTTAACTGAGCATCAAAGTCATAGGTGAGCACATCCCACATAATCACTTGATAATCAGCAGATAAATGCTTCATCTGATTTTTTCTGATTTTACCGTAAGGTGGACGAAATAAGGGCTTTTGTGGCAATTCAGTCGTAGTCTGATTAGTCATTACCTGTTGGCATTGAGTAATGTTTTCCAGATACTGATTGTCGTTGGTTTTCCAACCATTTAAATGATTGTAGGTATGATTGCCTACTTGATGCCCAGCAGCAATTACCTGGTTATAAATTTCTGGGTGTTTACGCACATTATCCCCTACACAAAAAAAAGTAGCTTTGGCCTGATATGGCTCAAGTTGTTTCAAGACATACTCTGTTACCTCTGGGATGGGGCCATCATCAAAGGTCAGAAATATAACTGGCTCTTGAGTATCAATCTTCCAAGTGTATTGGGGCAGTACCTGGCGAACCCACCAGGCAGTTTTATAAAAGCGCATGAATTAGATGTATCAGTTTTACAGAGAATCAGGCAACTCACTCTCCTCCTCTTGCTCTCCGTTTTTGGTATATCTACAAGAAAGTAAAGTGATATCGTCGCTGTATTGGTTTTCCTGCTTAAACATTTGAATTTCCCGAATCAGGTTATTGTGAATACTGGTCACACCTAAATCATTATTTTGCTGAACAAAATCCATCAAGCGATCAATCCCAAACTCTTCGCCTTCGGGATTGGTAGTTTCGGTAATACCATCGGTATAGCAAAACAGCAAGAATTCCTCTACATTTTCGATCACCTTTTGGTTTATAAAAGGTAAGGGGTCAAAAATACCCAAAATAGTAGTACCACTGTGTAGTTGTTCAGCCTTCCCGTTGAAAAACAAAAACGCAGGATTGTGTCCAGCATTGATGTAATGAAAGGTACGCTCCGATTTATTGAATAATCCGATAAAGAAAGTAATGAAGTGATCTCCTTGCGCATTGTCCCAAATCAAGCTATTGAGTTCAGCAATGATTTGCTCCAGATTATTGGTTTGGCGAGTAAGAGTACGCAGTGATGCCTGGAAATTAGACATCAACAAGGCTGCAGGAACTCCTTTGCCCGATACATCGGCAATACACAACACAAATTCATCTTCCGAAATGGGAATGTAGTCGTAGTAGTCACCTCCCACGATTTGATGTGGGAAATAAGTAGCCTCAATTTGTAAGGTTTTGGTTTTAGGCAAGGTCTTGGGAAACAACATCGATTGCACCTGTTTGGCAATATCCAGCTCTTTTTGAAAGGTTTCTTGCTTGATTTGTTTCCTTACCAGTTTCTTGTTCTCAATGGCCACAATAATGATATTACTCAATGTTTGTACAAAGCGCGTATCTACATCATTGAGCTCTGAATCGCTTTCGTTGGAATCCAAAAACACATAAGCCAGTACTTTATCTTTATGAAATACCGGAATAATTACGTCAAATTCGTTAAAAGCATCAGAGGAGAAATCTACATATTCTACTGGAGAAATATCACGAACCTCAGATAACGCCTCTGCCTCTAGTTCAATACTGGAAAAATCCAGATTGGTGCCAAAATCTACCTTACAATACCACTGACTGTCGTCATCTTCATACACGTATAAAGCAAGTTTTTCTACCTGCAAGTTTCCCTGCAAAGTAAATTTATACATTTTGTACAAAGAATCTTCCGGTGCATTGTTGTTGATTACCTGCGTAATCTCAAGAATAGAATTCAGCTCTAGTTCAATCAAATGATATTTCTTCTGATACATACTCACCGAGTTATCGTTTTAGGATCGAAAGCGTCACGTAGACCATTACCAAACAAATTAAAAGCCAATACCATCAAACTAATGCAAAAGCTTGGGAAAAATACCAAATAAAACCCGCCGGGAGTAGTCATCAGGCGAAAGCCATCTGCTACCATAATACCCCAGGAAGGCATTGGAGGAGCTACTCCTAGTCCCAAAAAGCTTAAACCTGCCTCAATTAAAATAGCAGAAGCAAAATTAGAGGTAATGATCACAATTAATGGACCGATGATATTGGGCCAAATATGCACTCTGATAATGCGTAAACTCCTCATTCCAAGTGCTTTGGCTGCTTCTATATATAATTTTTCTTTTACTGCAAATATTTGCCCTCTTACCACTCTGGCAATTTCTACCCAAGTAGTAAGCCCTACTGCTACAAACGCTACCCAAATGCCTCGACTATTCAAGGCAAGACTGATGGCAATTACCAGCATAATTCCAGGAATAGACCATACTACAGTCATAAACCACATAATGACGCTGTCTACCATACCACCAAAAAAACCAGCAAGTGAACCTAAAGTGAGGCCAACAAAAAGCGAAATGACTACCGACACAAAGCCGATACCCAGCGAAATACGCACACCATATAGCAAACGGCTCAACATATCGCGCCCAGTATGGTCGGTACCCAAAAGGTAAGAACGGTATTCTAAATTTTCGGACTGAAAGGTTTTAATCAATTCAGGAATGGTAGTGCCTCGGGGCTGCTCCTGTAGATTAAAATAAGTAACTCTAGTACCCGAAACCTTGATATCTTTACCAGTAGAGATACTATGTACCACATCTACTAACTTTATTTGGCTTTCAGTTTCGGCATTGCCAAATTGGCGATAGTACAAATCGATACCATCTATGCGATAAGGGGGAACTGGCTTGGCTTGCTTAAATACTTGATCAAAGTATTTATCGGCATTTGGTTTTCCAATAACCCGACGAAGCATATCATAAAAATCATCCTTAGGGCGAATGAAAGACGTGAGTTTTGGCTTATTTCTAAGGCTATCGATCAGGTTTGCAGGGAAACTTTGACTTTCGAGCGCTTTAATGCCTTTTTCGAGCAATTGATAAGCAGTATCGGCCAATGGTTTGATACGATACTTGCTTTCCTGGCCGTTAATTAGGCGGTAAAAAAAGCCATGTTCTTTAATGTCTCGATCTTTTCTGATCTTGAGCATTCGCACTTTAAAACCTGGGGGTTGTTGTTTGATCTGGTCTACCCGATCATTGGCATAAGGGGTATTATCTGGCATGATAGAGTAGCCCAACAAAGCAATAATGAGCGAGATACTAATGACCCCCATCCCAAACACTGCCGGAGTATTGGCAAAGAGCCTTCGTTTCACGTAATAAAAAGGGGTTCTTATCTGTTGTTGAGTCCTTTTTTTCTTATGCTTCTTGTTATTTTCTTGTTTCTTCTTTGCCATAATTTTGCAAAAAATTGCCAGATAACATCAATTGTTTCAGCCAATTTTTAAGTCAGTTTCCTTCCCTTCCACTCATATGCACTCTTACGCTGTGCCAGTAAACCAAAGAAAACTACATATATAGGGTAAATAATTTGCACCACAGGTATCCACCAAATCAAGGGGCGTTGATGAAGATAACTGAGGATCAGTGTCAAAAATATAAATTCAATAGCATTTTTAATACATAATTGCATCAAAAATGTGGTCAGTGCATAGCTTCCAAAAATGTTCATCAAAAAAGCGAACAATAAACCAAAATTACAAAGAAAGATAAAAAAAGCGAGGATTTTGACTTTATAATCCCGGTAAAAACTCCATTTGCTGGCCCAACGTTTCCGCTGATGAAAAAAATGACGCAGGTTTGGTACTGGCAATGTAGTAACTACACTTTGAGGTTGTTTGATAAAATGTACACCTTGTGGGTATTTCTGGGCAATTTTATGCATCAAAAACTCGTCATCACCCGAAGCAATATGCTCGGTTCCAGTAAAGCCTTCTACTGCTTCAAAAGCTTGCTTTTTGTAAGACAAATTCGCTCCATTACACATGTTTGGGAAACCCATTTGCAAGGACGCAGCTCCTGAACCTATGAGGCTGGCAAACTCTACTACTTGTATTTGATCGAAGGCCGATTTGGCTGGTGCAAAGGTTACTCCCCCACTTATCAGTTGAGCATTGGTAGTTTGATAAAACTGTAAATACAACTCTAGCCACTGAGGCGAAACCCGACAATCTCCATCAGTCGTGATGATATACTTACCTCGAGCTTGTTGTATGGCTTTGGTAATACCCGCTTTTTTGGGCGAATGGGTAAAATCATCAGATGTAAGGTGCAACAAATGTAAGCGATAGTTAGCCTTTGTTTGGTAAGCCTCTACCAACTTTACCGTATCATCGGTAGAATGATCATTGACAATGAATACCTCAAATAAATTGGAGGCTAAAGTTTGGGTAGATAGGTCCTGAAGTAAGGCGGGAATATTTTCAGCTTCGTTACGAACAACTATTACTACTGATAATTGGCATTGGCTCATATTTTTAGCATTTTTGAATAATTCAGGCCTAAATCGTGGGATTTTTAGCCATCCAATCATCAAAAAGGTGGTGAAGAATGCATAAATCAGGGTGATAATGGTGATGGTAATTTCCAAAGCTTTTTGGGCTACAAGATACAAGTAATATCAGGATTAATATGATTTTTTAAAATTTACCTGATCACTTTACTTGATTTATGAGGATTATCCAGCATCCATCGCTTAAAGTTTTTTTGATTTAAATAAAGTATGGGAAAACAAGCAGAAGAAAATAAAGAAGGTGCCCCAAAAAAGGTGAATGAAAAAAAGGAAGGTGAAAAAATCATTATGGGCATTGATCCTGGCACTCAGGTAATGGGCTATGGGCTTATATGGGTACAAGGTAAAAAACTAAGCGTATTGCAGTATGGGGTCATTCATTTGGCCAAATACAGTAACCATGCACTTAAACTCAAAAAGATATTTGAGCGAGTAAGCCAACTGGTAGAACAATATGCCCCTGATGAAATGGCATTGGAGGCTCCTTTTATGGGTAAAAATGTTCAGGCAGCTCTCAAACTCGGACGAGCGCAAGGAGTGGCGATGTCTGCCGCTCTGGTACGGCAAATTCCTATTGCTGAATACGCCCCCCGAAAAGTGAAACAATCGGTTACTGGAAATGGAAATGCTTCTAAAGAGCAAATGGCCAAATTATTAGAAAAACAGCTGAACTTTCAATTTCAGGAAAGTGACCCGCTCGATGCCAGTGATGCACTAGGGGTGGCACTCTGTCATTATTTTCAAGGTAAAAACGGGGGTAATATGAACAAAGCCAAAAGCTGGGGAGACTTTTTGAAGAATAATCCAAGTAGGGTTGCCAAGAAATAACGTTAATGAATCACTATTCCAAAACCTATCATAAACCATAACACATCTCTAACTATTTATTTTTTCACTATGGATATCAATACTCAACAAAACCTACTTCGCTTACTTCTTGCTTCAGATAAGAAATCGGTAACATTAGGCCTCGAGATTCATCGCACAAATCCCACTAATGAGAGTGAGACTCTTTTAAAAGCTTGCCTGGAATTATACCCAAAGGTTTTTCGGGAAGAAATTGATGAACTAGAAGCTACTCATTTGCTCAAGTTAAATACTCATTCAATTAATTTAAGTAATAAAATTACAGAATTACCAAAAGGAATTGGGCAATTAATAAATATTCAAAATTTAGACTTAACGTATAATAAACTTACTGAACTACCCCGAGAAATTGGACAATTAGCTAACTTAAAAAACCTGGACGTAAGCGAAAATCAGCTTGTTGAGCTACCTCAAGAAATTGGGCAATTAACCAACTTAAAAAATCTAAACCTAAGCAATAACCAGCTTACTCAACTCCCTCAAGAAATAGGGCGATTAACCAACTTACAAAAACTAAAGCTAACGCATAATCAGTTTACTCAATTGCCTAAGGAGATTGAAAGGTTGACTAACTTACAAGATCTAAACATAAGTTATAATCAACTTAATGAGTTGCCTAAAGAAGTCGGACAATTAAAAAATATACAAACACTGTATCTGAATAGAAATCAACTTACCCAATTACCAAAGGAAATTGGACAATTGGTTAATCTAAAGGATGTAGATTTAGGAGAGAACCCACTTACAGAGTTACCCATAGAAATAGGGCAACTAACCTCAATACAAAGGCTAGGCTTATTTGGAACTCAGCTTACCCAACTACCCAAGGAAATAGAGCAATTGGTTAATTTAAACGATTTAGACTTGGGAGGAAACCCATCACTCCAATTACCTAATGAACTTCAAAAATTGCTTGAATTAAAAGATTTGAGTTTGGCTGGAAGCCAACTTACCCGTTTACCTGACATTGTCACCAATTTGGTGAATCTGGATATTCTGTATTTAGGAGGTAACCGACTAGTTGATTTCCCTAGAGAAATTAAACAGCTAACAAACCTACGAGTACTCAATTTGAAAGACAATCAACTTACCCATCTACCTATAGAAATCACCCAATTAGTCAACCTGAAAAAACTCCATCTATGGGATAATCAGCTTACTACATTACCCGAAGAAATACAATTACTTACCAACCTCGAAGTGCTGGATTTAAGCGACAACCCAATTCCTCGCGAACAACAGGTGATCATACAGAAATGGCTTCCAAATTGTGATATTGAATGGTAACATTAAGCCTCAACTAATAATCTGTAAAACAGTTTAATACGTCTTTTTCATTGACAGGATGGCTTTTTGTCCTCGGTCAATGAAAACTATAAGCGCGAACAATTATGGACATTACCTATCAATATCGAGAATCTTCCTCCATTACCAAAGGAAAAGATAAAAGCGACTTGTTTTTAGCACACTATAATGAAGACTTTCAGGAAAAAGAAGTGCCCTGTTTCTTTTGGGGAAAGCTGAAAGAGCCATATCCTATTGCCAGAAGTTTATTGACACTTTCTAAGATTGTAGCGGCCAACTTTATGCCCAATAGTAGTGCGCTTCGCGACCCGGTAATTACCGCTGGAGGGCAAAAACTGAGGCTGGAGGGATTTTCTTCTTGCTGTAGTGTCTATGGCAAAGTGGACATTTTGCCTGAAGCACTGGACGGGGAGTTTTTACAACAAGGCACCACCAATGTTGATTTCAATACCGAAATGATTTCGGCCCTGAGCAGAATCAATAAGAATGAAAATGTATTTTTCTCTATTGGCAAAAAGGAGTTTGTGATGCAAAAGGCTGATCAGAAAGTGGTAGAAAAGAAAGTATCTCTCCCATTGCGATGGATCAAAGGAATGGCTACTGTACAACTACTCAGTGCTCAAATGGCTGAGGTCGCTACACTGGACAAACTACAAATTCAATTACTTTTTAGAGCCATACCTAAAGGAGATGCGAAAGAGGATTATTATTTGAGTTTTAGGGGCAAAAAACCATTTTTATCTCCCATCAAGACCAATGGGAGCATTTGCATTGGTGGCATTCATCGTTTGCGCTTGGCCGAAACTATTCTTCCATTGGTTCAAAAACTCACCATTTATACGCCCGAATCAGAAAATGCAACTGCATTCCAGTTTGAGCTTTCCAATGTTCGGTTTACTCTCATGCTTTCCCGAAGCTTTTGGAGAGGCTTTTCGGGAGAAGGTGCTACTCTCGAAAACTTAGTAGAAGATATTCCAGAAGAATGGATGCAAAAGCTTAATACTTATGCTCAGATCAATGAAGAATTCACATCTAACGATCCATTATTAAAAGAACTTTCTTTTGATGATTTTAAAAATGTAGCCACTCGCCTTTCGGCTCTGGGGTTACTTGGGTACGATTTAGCCCAACAAACTTATTATTACCGCAAATTACCTTTTAAGATGAGCAGGGTAGAAAGCTTAAACCCTCGGTACAAAAACGCCCTGTTAATCATAAAAAAAGAACAGTATAAATGGGTAAGTAATACCAATGAACGTACGGAGACCCGCATCAAAGGCAGTGGGGTGTTTCATAAAGTTGTGCTTACTCCTAGCAAAGCATCGTGTACTTGTACCTGGTATGCAAGCTATGGAACCAACCGAGGAGATTGCAAACATATACTGGCTACCAAAATACTCAAAAACAACAGTGAAAAAGAATTAAACCAACTTTTAGAAGAACTTGAATTATGAATACTATTTGTGAAGAGTTTGACCAAAGAATACAACATGAAAAGATAACAGGCACTTATCAATGGATACAAGAAAAGCTATCTCATCCATATGAAGAGAGAAAGGTCTTTTATGAATATCTTTCAAATATTTCAACAGATGATTTTACCCCAAAACAACATTTAATTTTAGGTATCTCCTTAAAACATCAAGTAAGTATAACCAATGTTCAAGAGCTTGAGGTAGCTCTAGACACGCTAGATGAGGAAGATATTGCTGAGCTTATAGCTTACTATAACTTAGAAAATCCAGCCCAGCGTTACCAGGAAATAAAAACTGCCATTGCTGCTCCTACGAGTTACCTGACTACAATTCCTTATAAAGTAATACAGGAACTACATCAAAGAGGTAAGGTTCCCTTTGATCGACAGATTTTTGCAGCTTGTTTGGTTCGTTTCAACGTCTGGAGCCGTACCTCTTACAAGAATGAATTATCAGAAAAGGCCAAACAGAAGTTTGATAATTTCTTTCCTAAAGATGATTTTACACTGGATATTTTGATGGCTATATTTGAAATGGAGTTGGGTATAGAGGGCGCTTTTTATGTAGAAGATGAATTTACTATTTCCGCAGTCGTCATCGAGTTGGTCAGGCAAAATTATATTTCCCGTTCAACTATTCAACAAAAACTATTTGATGCCTTTAATAATCCTACCTTGAAACAAAATACCCATGGCTGGGCCAAAAATGTTTACCGTGATTTGGCTTTTACGGTGGATGAAAATATTGCTTGTCAAGAACAGCTGATCCAATTGATGTACAATAGTAGAAACCTGTTGGTTAATTTTGCTTTGCAGCAATTGAAAAAGATGGCCAATCATCAGGCTTTTAATTGGAAACTGTTTGTTGATTCGCTGGAAGGTATTGTATATGCCGAAAAACTGAATGGCGGCCTAAAAACGGCCTTAAAAACGTTGCAAAAAGGGTTTAAAAAAGATAAAGCACTTTTAGAGTCAGGTTGTATCAATTTAGCGCCCATTTTTTTACAGGAAGACAATGCAGTACAACTAGCGGCTAAAGAATGTTTTGAGCTACTGGAAACGCCTAATGAAGAAGTAAAATCAGCTTTGCTCCCTTTTGTGGATACGATGCATTCGGAAGTAAAATCGGCTTTGGGTGATTTACTAGGAGAGGAAGCGACCAACACTACTACCTATGAAACCTACCAACAACAAACTTACACTCCCATCCCCTGCACAGAGGAAGGTAAAATTGTTTACGTATCTAGCGAAGATGAATTCATATTTTTAGCGTCTAAAGTGCTTAAAAGCAATGATGCACTGGATTATGAATTATTTTTGGAAGCTATTACTCGCTATAGTTATCTAAAAGATACCAATCCCAAAGCATTGAAACCTGCACTAAAACAAGCCAAAAAGTTAGCCGATGATGGATACCTGGATATTACCGCTAGAGTAGGTGTGCATCATACCATGGCAGCCAAATTAATTTGTATGTGGTTGTCTGATACACCTGGGACTATAGCTACCGAAATCGTGAGATGGGAAGACAAAGTCAAAAAAGAGGATAGATATAAATACACTGCCAATAGATGGTTTCGTTTTTTCTATCAGTTTAAGCGAGTAGGCTATATTATCCATCAATTTTCTCAAAAAGAAATGCTTCCGTTGTTGAGCACTCCCACACATCACAACTTTGAAATTGCCCCTACCCTATTTTTTAAGCGTTTGCAACAATACCAGGTAGCCAAACAAACACCTGATGAAGTAGATTTTTGTATGGCACTTTGCCGCCTCAATCGATGGGCTTCTTTTGATAAGGGTAACCTTAATACTACCACTGAGCATAATACTATTATTCATTACCTTTTTACTCCAGAAGCTACATTTGATCCCAAACAGATTAAGAACTTTCCTACGCTTTGGCTTACAGCTTATATGCTCAAAAATCCCGAAAAAGCAGTTACAAGCTTGTTTAAAATATATAATAACGAAGATTGGTGGGTTGCCTCTCCCACCTGGAACTGGGAAGTCAATAAACGCCATTCAGATAGGGGCCATAGTTGGACTAACCTGGATATAGGCTTTGATCAAGAAAAAATTTCGGATATTGATTCTTCAAAAAACAGCTACTTTGAGCATCATTTAAGCAATTCAGAATTTATTATAGCCGATGTTGCCCATTGGTTTTCACGTGATGGCTTTTTGCAGGAACCTCTATATCTCAATATTATTTTGAGAGCCTATAGTTGGGGTTTTTATGATCCAGAGGCAAGCGAATCGAAGTCTATATTAGAAGTAGTAAAATACAATGCCCAGCACCCTACTCCACTGGCAAGGGCTGGTTATCTTTTTCTTACCTTAAGCCTACTATGTTCTAATAAGGCCATACGAGCTGCTACTTTCGATTGGTTATCTCTATTAATTGAAAACAATTACCTGGATATGGATGAGTTTACTACAGCAGTCGCAAAAATAGTGGCAAGCAAAGAACATCCTATACCCATACCACGACTGATAGAACAGTTTGACCGTTTAGCCTCTATACAAGGAGTTTATGCTGATGTTTTATATAAAACTATAGAAACCTGCCTGATCGAAATAAACGTTGACCACTTGCCTAAAAGTTTTAGTAAGGTACTTCATCATTATTATGAGGTTTTACAAATCATTCAACAAAGCATTCCCCTAAATATTGTTAAAAAGCTGGAACAAATGCAGCAAATCAATGCTGTAAAGAAAGAGGTGAAAAAGTTAGGAAAATTCGTCTCATAGCCATAAAAGCATCCGTAACTTAACTATCCCAATTTGATGAGTGAACTCGCCCAACAATTGATTGAAGAAAACTTAAAAACTAAAAGTCCCACTTTAGATTTGGGAAGTTGCGGCCTCAATGGATGTGAAGGACAATTATATGCTCCTTTGGCAAATGCGCTACATATAAAAAAGTTGATTTTTTCTAATCAATGGTATTCTAAAATAGACTTGAAAGAGAAACCAAGCGCTAATCAAGGCATTAGCAATCGTTTGCTACAAATCCCACCTTTTCTTCCTCCTCTTCTTGAGGTATTGATTTTAGAAGGGGATTCGTCTTTTCATAAGCCTTGGTTACTTTATAATACAGATGTACTAGAAAATTTATCCCATTTAAGATCACTCAACCTATCTCAAACCAACCTCAAAGATCTGCTGTTTTTAAAAGCGTTGAAAAACCTTCAAAGTCTAGGTTTATATGCTACAGCTATTAATTCGTACTTACCCGATCAAACAAGTTTAAATGTTCATTACGACGAAATTTCCTATCTACACCTATTAAAAGTATTAGACTTGAGTGCAAACGCGATTGATGATTGTAGTTTCTTGCAAGGTTTATCAAAACTAAAAGCCCTTTATCTATCAAGTAATAATATAGAGCAAGCCTATTTTTTAGAAAAATCAGAAAGCCTGCAAATGCTGGATTTAAATGATAATCATATCACAGACATTGCTTTTATAAAAAACCTGCCTGAGCTTCGTCAACTTTCCTTAAACAACAACAAAGTAGAAAATTTTTCTGCTTTACAAACACTTCAACATCTCGTTCATTTTGAAGCAAACACTAGTAGGTTTAAAAAAGGAGAAGTACTCACTCATCTCCAAAAATTAAAGTATCTTGATATTAGTAGTAGTGAAGTGACCGATGTTAGTTTTTTAAAAGAAATGCCACACTTAGAAAGCCTATTAATAGGTGGTAACCGCGTAAAATCGTGGAATCCACTGTATTCATTACCTCACCTCAAAAGGCTTGATATTCAAAATAGCACCATTGATAGTGCTTCATTTCTTAGTCACTTAACTCAACTAGAGACACTAGATATTAGCGAAAACCACTTTACTGATTCTGAAGCTTTAAGGAATCTTGTCAATCTCAAAATACTCAACTTAAATGATACTGGGTTGCAGGATTATGCTTTTATTCAGGCATACTCTGAGTTACAAGAACTATATATATCTCAAAACTATATACCTGTCTGTGCTTTTCTCCAAAATGCTAATCATCTAAAAATCCTCACTTTAGATCATAATGACATCCAAGATATCAGTATTCTCAAAAGCCTTAAGGAGCTAAACACTTTAAAACTCACGGGCAATAAAGTAACAGATATTACTCCTCTAAAAGGACTTAAGTCTCTTCAAAACCTAAGCTTGAGGAACAATCAACTTACCAATATAGAAGCAATTGCTCATCTTGCCAGCCTTACAATATTAGATGTAGGTAAAAATATGATTGAAAGTATACCTCGTTTAGATCATTTAGAACGCTTACAAAGTCTCAATTTGACAAACAATCGCATTCACGACCTTACTCCACTGAAATTACTTCCTAATTTACAGTTCTTATCGGTTGGTATACAAGATTTTCCTTTTGCTCCACATTGGCTTGTAAAGATGGAAAACAATTATGAGCAAAAACTTTTGGGAGCATATTTATCTTCTCAGGAATTACCTGAAATAGAAAAAATATGGCAGCTGCTTGCTTCGGATGATTCATCGAATCATGCTTTAGCAACTGCCATAGCCAAAGGGCAAGGTTGGGATGAAGCTTCTATAGAACTCTACCGACGATTTGTCCAGAATTATACAGATTGGCTTCCCCCATTTTAGAACCTGTTTAAAATTATAATCTGGGCTAAAAAAGCGATTCTTGTGCACTGATTTCAGCAATTTTTGCAGCAATAGCTTTGGCTATTCCCTTAAAAATGTGCTTTCTCAGCACAAAGAACTCATCTTTTTTAACTCCGAAGACAAAATTCAAACATACTCTTAATGTAAGAACTTAATTACAACCCATACTCAGACAATAAATAAATCAACGAAGCCATCGTAGCCGCGCCTAGCTGTAGCTCACGAGGATGTATCTTATCAAAAGTGTCGATTTCGGTATGGTGAAAATCAAAATAGCGTTGGCTATCAGGACGAAGGCTCATAATCGTTACATTTTGGGTACGTAATGGGCCAATATCAGCTCCACCCCCACCTTTGGTAATACGTACTCCATAAGGCTGAAACCACTTGTCCCATTTTTTGATTTTAGCATACTTACCAAAGTCATCGTTTACACCAATGCCTCTTGGGCTAAATCCACCCGAATCAGACTCTAAGGCAGCAATATGCTTTTCTTTATTTTCAGCGGCCAGTTCTGCATATTTTCGCCCTCCTCTCAAACCATTTTCTTCGTTCATAAACATTACAGCCCGAATGGTACGCTTAGGTTTAATGCCTGCTGCTTTGATCAATCTTAGTACATCCATAGACTGTACTGCGCCAGCACCGTCATCGTGAGCACCATCACCTGTATCCCAGGAATCAAGGTGGCCTCCTACTACAATGATTTCGTCAGGATATTGAGAACCCTTGATTTCCCCGATCACGTTGTATGACTTTTTATCTTTGAGTTTTTTGCAGGTAGTGCGGAAATAAAACTTCAATTGACTGTCGTTTTTAAGCAAACCACTCAACAATTCAGCGCCTTTGGTACTAATGGCTACTGCTGGAATCTTGCGTACATTTAACTGATAGCGCATGTTACCTGTGTGAGGATTATCATCGATACGCCCTGTCATAGAACGTACTACTACACCTACCGCCCCTAGTTTGGCCGCTTCTGAAGCTCCTGCACTACGTTGATTCACTGCACCTCCATAAGATCGAAAAGTCTGAATAAGCTTATTGTCGAAAGGGCGATTGTAGAAAACAATTTTTCCCTTTACTTTGGCGGCACCCAATGCTCTCAATTCGTCAAAGGTTTTCACCTCCACCACTTCAGCAGTAAGCCCGTGAGGTCCAGTACCAATCGAATTACCCAAGGCACACACCCTTACTTCTTGTGAACCTATTTGTTTAGAATTCACAATCTTTCCGATTTCCTTATCGCCTCGTACCCAGTGTGGCACCATTACTTCTTGTAAAAACACACGGTCTACTCCTAAGGTATCCATTACCTGGCGGGTAAATTCTACTGCAGCAGCAGCTTGGGGCGAACCAGATAGTCGTCCACCAATTTTATTACACAAGAAGTCTAACCATTCATAAGCTTTTTGATCGGTAAGTGATAAGTCATAAATTTTTCGTATCACTTTTTCGTCTTTAGACATTTTTTTTTGCGCCTGTACTTGCCCTTGAGCAACCAAGCCAAAAACCAATAACCAAACACCAAATACTTGAAAATAAGTAAAGTAGTTTTTCTTCATTAAATCAATCAGTTAAAAGTTTGAAGATGAGAAAAGTAAGCACTCTCGTGAGCCTTACCTAAGGTTTAATCACTACTGCATTTTCTAACCTGTACATCAAATGATCTACGTCTTTATCGTTAAGCAGTAGTTTTCCTTTCAATACAATTGGTTTATCACTGTATTTAATTTTTCGTTTTGCTGTTACCTCCATCACCGTTTCGGGGCCAGATGCTCCACAAAAGTAGCACAGGTTATAGGGTAGTGCCGATAAAATAAAAAAACCTTGTTTGGTATAGGCTTCTATGGGTAATAGATATCCTTTGACCGTAACGATTTTACCATGAAGCGCTTTTACCTTATTGCCAAATATGGGCACATCTACCTCATATTTTCTGGCAGCATCATATTTGGTTTTAATTTTTACATCTTTGAGGGTTTTCCATATGGCATAGTGATTTTTTTGGGCAAACAAATGACCACTCCATAAAAGCAAAACTAGAACTATGCATTTTTTCATGTTTTATTCAGAAATGATGTGTAATATTTAAAGTTAACTCTTGGCAAGCCATTAGGTTTGGCTTCTCTTATTCTAAAGTTAAGCTAGAAGATTGTTTGAATTCATGTAAGATAATCTTCTATTTTTTCGTTTTAGTGCATGTTTAGCAAAAAAATTGCTCATTTTGTAAACTTATGACCTTTTTAGGAAAAATTTAATAATACCAATGAAGAAACAGTGGTTGATGCTTGGACTCGTGCTAGGTTTGGGGTTGTTCAATCTCACCCCAGGGTTGGCCCAAAATAAAAGGGTAAGATACATTCAGGATTTATACTTTTATGTTAAAAATAAAATCGCAAAAGAACAATATTATCTCAACGAATATCAGCTAAATTCTACTGGTAAAAAGCTGCCTCAAAAAGGGGAATACAAAAGATTGGAAAGGTTTTTTTATAGTTTTAGCGGAAAATCCCAACCTACTATCCGTACCATTACCATTAAAACCGAAGAAGGAAGTAAAAAACAGTATGAAGAGTTTTTGTATGATTTAGATGGGCAATTGATTTTCTATTATGAAAGCCAAAATAATCCAGAAAAAAAATACCGTGAACTTTCAATTTATTTTCACAAGGGAGAGGTAATTCACATCATTCAAAACAAAACCCCAGTAAAGCCCGAAGAAGCCAGTGTTTCTGAAACTGTACTAAAAGCTGCCTGGAAAAAAGGGGAACGTTACCATAAAAAGTTTGATGAGCAAATTAAGGCTTATACCAGAGAATAATTCTATTACTCAAAAAGCCTGACTCAAACAAATGAGCCAGGCTTTGAATAGTTTGTATCACTTTTACAATATCTGTTGTTTCTTATTTACGCTTTATCACTAGTCGTGTCGTCTTGGTAATATTACTTGCAGGATCAGTCATTACTACCAAATAAACTCCATCTTTGATATTTTCTGGAATCACCCACTCGCTTTGAGAACGATTCATAGTAAAACCTGCCACTCGTTTTCCAGTAGAGGCATTGAATAAACTTATGTTCACTTGTTTGGTTGCAGAAGGCAACGCTACTTTAATTGTTTTAGCAGTAGGATTTGGATAAATGTTCGCATTTAATACTTGTGGTATCTCTTCTATTACTACCTCTTGACGAGTAGTTCTTATAATAGGATTTGTAAAGGTGCAAACTTCTTCCTCCACTACTACTTGATCTATTCCCACTTCCAGGTTAGAAGTATGTCCCATGATAGCATAAAACCATAGTTGGCTGTAGTGTATGTTCGGTGTAAAGGTGACAGTTTGTAAAGTCCACTGATCGAAGTTGGCTGACTTACTAAATAAAATTTGTTCTCCTCCTGCCGACGGAATTAAAGGAAATGTAGAAGATGGCACACTATGAGCCGCTTTTAGAATAATTTGAGAGCTGTGTTGGGTATTCCCTTTTACCCAGAAGGAAATTCTGTACGTTCGTCCGGCAGTAAAAGCAACTCTTCTTACAATGCCTTCTGTGAACCTATTATTAGCAGATATCCAGGCAGAATAATTCCCATGAGAAGACACTCCTTGTCTAATTTCAGGTGTCCCATGTGACTGTTGCCAATCGGTTACGTGTCCTAATGCAAAGGCATTGCTAAGTGGAGTACCTGTTACATTTTCAAAACCATTATTGGTAATATTTTTATCAACAAACTCACATGTTTTCTTCAAAACCTGAATCCCATCTATACTTACTTCTGCTTGTCCATTGCGAGGGGGAGAATTAAGATATGCATAAATCCAAAGTTGAGAATAGTTTGTATGGGCAACAAATGTAGTAGTTACTTGTTGCCATGTACTGTAATTCATACCACCTGTAAAAATAGACTGTTGGCTACTTACATTCGGAAGAGATTCGCCAGTAGTAGTGCCCGCAGGAACATTATTGGCTGCCTTCACAAAGAAGTTTCCATTAGGGTTTTTGGTTCTTACCCAAAACGTCAGTTGATAAGTTTCACCTGCCTCAAAAAGAAAGTTTTGCACAATGCCTTCACCTCTACCAGAATGAGACCACATTAAAGCAGAAAAGGCTCCTTGACCTGGTGCTCCACCTGTAATAGTAGGAGTACCATGCGATTGTTTCCAATCAGGCACTGTGCCATCACTAAAAGCTTTCTCAGGATCAGTTCCATTATATGCCTCAAAGCTTCCATTTCGTTGTGCAAATGTACCTACACTTATAAATAGCAACACTATCAATTGAATTAATCGATACCTCATTATTTATTATCTTTTAAGTTATACATGTTTTGTGTTTTGATGCTACAAAGGAAGGGTATCACGTGATAAAAGAGTTAGACAAATTCGGCAAAAAATTGGGCATTTAAACCAAAAGAGATATAGCACTAATAATCAAACACTTAACAAACAAATACAACCAAGATCACCTTTTCAAATCATAAAAAATTGGACAAATTCTTCATAAATTGGGCATATCGGTCACTGCCTCCTGCTTTACTAGTCGTTTGTTTTACTCAATTCACCTGAGGTTTTGTTTTGGTATTAGGAGAATTCTGTTAATTTTAGAGAAACATATCTTTTAATTGTAATTCTTATTTCCTTCGATAATGTTTAAGTGGGCACCTTATGCATTCGTTCGTTTTGTGCTGTTCCTCATTTTAGGAATCTGTTATTACCTATATTACAAGCCTACCAATCTAACCCCATGGATATCACTCTTCTACAGTGCTGCTCTTATTTACTTATTGACATTTCTGGTATTTCGCCGTAGTGCTCATCGAGTCTTACAGCCTCTTTATGGAATTTTGGCAGGAATCATACTTTTTTGTCTAGGGGTTATGCGATCCTATAATTTTACAGCTTCTAATAATCATTCTCACCTTATTCATCAAAGCGACACCATATATTACTATCAAGCAATTGTAGTGGGGAAGTTGCAAGAACGTCGTAAAAGTTATCGTACTGAGATCAAGGTTGATAAAATTAAACTCAAAAAAGGCTGGCAAAATGCCAATGGTCGTGTCATGTTCTATATTCGTAAAGACAGCCTGGCTCCTCCTCCACAGCTCAAATATGGAGATAAATTGTTGATCAAAGGAAGTCCTCGTTTATTGGAATCGCCCAAAAACCCGAAACAATTCAATTATCGTCAATACCTGGCTCGACAAAATATTTATCACCAATATTTTTCCCAGACGGTAGGTTATCAAAAAATCGGTTACAGCCCCCCAAATGATTTCACCAAACTTTCGTTTCAGGTAGGTGCTTATTGTGACCACCAGCTCAAACGCTTAGTAGGAAGCGCTCAGGAATATGGGATCGCAACAGCATTGCTTCTGGGAGTAAAGGATCGTCTGGATAATGAAGTACTAGAAGCTTATTCTAGCGCAGGATTGATGCATTTACTTGCAGTTTCGGGTTTACATGTGGGTTTTATATTTGTGCTACTTGCCAGAATATTTGGGCCTATACAAAAAGTCCCAGGAGGAAAACTCATTTTTGCTTTGCTGGTCATCGGTATTTTGTGGTTTTACGCA
Organism: marine bacterium AO1-C; assembly: GCA_001890965.1. Lineage (GTDB taxonomy): Bacteria > Bacteroidota > Bacteroidia > Cytophagales > Microscillaceae > Microscilla. Next base: position 1,235,718 of record MLAY01000001.1, read on the forward strand.
TTCGTTACGGGTCTGTCAGCTTCCGTGCTTCGAGCAGTTACTATGTTTTCGGTTGTAGCTGCTGCCAAAGCTACTGGAAGACGCACCAGTATCTATAATACCTTGGCTGTATCTGCTTTTATATTGCTGATAGCCAATCCTTTGATGATTACTTCGGTAGGTTTTCAATTATCGTATTTGGCAGTAATAGGCATCGTATATATGCAACCCAAAATCTATGGATGGTTGTATGTTCCTAATCGATTGTTAGATTACTTTTGGCAGTTGACTTCAGTATCTATTGCCGCCCAAATTGCCACCTTTCCATTAGCCTTGTATTACTTCCACCAGTTTCCCAACTATTTTCTTGTCTCCAATGTGCTGGTATTGCCTTTTGCCTCTTTGCTGTTAGGTCTGGGAGTAGCTACTCTTGTATTTTCTTTTGTTCCTTATGTTAGCCTGGCATTGGGGTATGTCTTACAAAAACTTATTTTTGGCATCAATCTTATCATTTTTGCCATTGATAAACTTCCTGCCGCTACTTCTTCAGGTGTTTACCTTCGTCTTACAGAAATGTGGCTCATTTACGGTGGTATTATAGGAATATTATTAATTTTTCGCTTCAAGCGAATGCGTCATCTAGTGTTTGCGGGTTGTTGTGTACTACTGTTAATATCTTCTCGCTTTTATCATCAATATTTACATCATCAGCAAAAAAGTTTCGCCATATTTCACCTCAATCGTCAACCAAATTTACATTTTGTAGCTGGTACTCACAGTTTATTCATTGGCAAAGTTACCCTTCGTAATGATCAGAAAAACCTTGAGTTTAATACCAATGGTTATCTATGGAGCAAAGGCATCAAAACAAGTCTCTTTTGGAACTCAGAAAATAGCTTTCAGAGTAAATCTCTGGGTTTTATATATCGTGCTAAGGACAAATATGCTCTGCTATGGTGGCAAGGTAAAACCTTTTTGATCTTGCAACAATATATGCGTTATCGAGAGTTGGAGGCTCTTAAGGGAATTCAAACTGATTATTTGATCATTCAAAACCGAGCGGTCTGGAGCATTGATAAGCTTCTAAAACATATATCTCCCCAATTTATTATCATTGATAGTTCTAATGGGTTTTATAGGGGTAAAAAGCTAGGTTTGGAAGTTAAAAAATCAGGCATTCCTTTTCATTGGGTTACAGAAAAAGGGGCTTTTATTTTACAGGAAAAAGATTGAGTATTTTTTGCCTATTCTTCATAGCTTACTTTTAAATAATCTACGGCAATCTTCATATTACGTGCTAAAGTAAAACCGATTTCATCTCCAAAAAACGGTTGAAAATCAGTCGCAAAAACAAGTTCTTTATTGGCATAAAAGAGCATATTTTTACCCAATCGGGTAATCTTCAAAGTGTTTTCGGCATTGCCTTGTTTGATGTAAACATTGGCAGTCCAGGGTTTAATATCTTTCACTTTTCCTCCTTCCATCTTACGAACTGTATAAAACCCTTTGCTTGTTACCAAAAAGAAATATTTATTTTCCAAATCCCTGGCTCCCCAAATAAGCCCATATCCGTGGGAGTCATAACCACCCAAAAATTGAATCTTGGCCTCAATTGTAAAATCTTTTTGATTATCCAGTACAATTGTATTCCATAAAGACCAAGAACCCACCTTACGGTGATGGCTAAAAAAATATTTTCCTTTTTCTATTTTACCCGACGCTTCTTGCTCCTCAAACTGATGCCATTGATTCCTATTGTCTTTAAAATCGTCAAAAAAAGGCGCTTTCTTAAAGCTTTGGGCATAAGTCGTTTGTACGACTATTAGTAGTAGAATAGTCTGATATTTTATCATAACAAGGTATTCGTAAGGTTAGGTAACTTAGTTTACAAATCGGCACTAAAGTTAAAGTAAAAAGCGCGTTCAAGATCAGAATTAATCGCGTAATTGCAGCGAATAATCATATTATAGAAGGTCACAATATCTAAACCAACCCCTGCTCCATAAATAAACCGATTGGTAAAGCGGTTGCTGGTTTCGGTAAAAAACCGATCTGACACATACCCAGTATCAAGATAAGCAGTGAGGTACATAGCCAAAGGCATTGTTCTAAATTGAGGAATAGGAATAAAACCCAGCTCTTTTTGAGTATTTACAAATCTGAATTTCAAGGTGTTACGATTCAAGAAATAGTGCTGTCCATCCAACACATAAAACTCATATCCGCGCAAGAGATTATTACCATACCCCAAACCTCGTGATATAGAATATGGTTGTTGTTGGTGCATCAAGTATCTCCCCTTAAGCAAGCCATCTACAAAAAAGCCCCTCCCTAATTCTTTAAACTTGGCCAATGTAAGGGTAGCCCCAAACATATCTACATCGTTGAAAATACCTAATCCAAATTTCTCTAACTCAATTTTATACACTTCTCCATTGAGAGGATAAGCGTTTATATCAGTTTTGTTGTGTTCAAATATATATTCTAGTTTGAAAAATTGTTGTTGGGTTTGTCCGTCCAAAAAATATAGAGGATTGATTTCCGCAACAGTATCTGCCAGCGTGGTTTGTCGATAACTTAGCTTCACTGTATGAAAGTCGTAAAACTTACTCCTTCTTCGTAACGATACCTCCGCAGAAAACCGTTCTCTCAAAATTTCTTCGCTATCTATAAAATCCAACTGATGGTCTTCGGTCTGGTAAGGAATTGCTTTGTTTTGTGTGTAGGAAACATTAAACCCCAAGCCTGTTTTTTGAGCACGATCAATGTAAGGGATATTATAACTGATGCTATACTGATTGACAAAACCAGTGAGAAAAAGCAATTCCAGTTTTTGATTCAACCCAAAAACATTGTCTTGGGTAAGACGTATGCCATAACGTACCCGACTCAAGTCACGATTACGTTGATGCCACCACTCATTAAAGTTACGATCGACTAACTCAAAAAGAGGTGCTGGAAAAAAATACCATCGTTCTTTTACCTTTATATGCAAATCTACGCTATTGCCTTGTCTATTCTCTAGTAGTAAATCAACCGTAATAAACAAGTTGGTATTAAAAACTTTATTGCGATTAATTAGTAATGTGGTATCTAGCTGTATGCTATTGATACTATCTCCTACTTTAATATCCAATTCTCTTAAAATAATCCGAGGTTTGGTTTTTTTATTCCCTGAAATTCTAATAGCACGAATCACCGTATACTCCAAATTTTGAAGGCTATCTGGCTTGGTAGTATCTGCCACTGCTATTTTTGGCTGGATTGCATGAGGTAGGTAACCATTGGATTTGCAGGAAGGACAAAATCCAAAAATTAAACTCAGTAGAGTGAGGAGCATGAGAATTATAAATCTTTTTAAACTGGGTTAAGTGTATATTTTCTTATAGTAGTATTTCAACAAACCAAAAGGTTGCCTTGGTAGGGTTTCCACCAAAATCTTAATGTGTAATATTATTATAGGATAATAAAATTATACAAAAAACTATAAAAGTTAGTGAAAAATTATTTTAAAACTTAAACCCAAGACTTGTGTGTTGAACTAATTCCCCTATTACTTATACGAAAACCCAGCAAATATTGCATAAAAAAGCCGAGAACAATGATTTATTCTCAGCTTTTTGCCTAGTGGCATTTATAGTTTTTAACGACTTTTTTTCTTCCATTTACTTTCTAAATACCTTTGTTGAGCCTCCTTGATTGCATTAATTGCAGTAGTCTCGTCTTCCCAGCCTTCTACCCCTACTTTTTTCTTTTCCAAATCTTTGTATACCTGAAAAAAGTGTTCTATTTCAAGCTTCATGTGAGGAGGAATTTCATCTAACTTAAAAATATGATTCCAAATAGGATCGCTTACTGGCACACAAAGAATTTTCTTATCTGGTCCTTTTTCATCACGCATGTTAAACACTCCAATAGGACGTACCTCGATCAAACAGCCTGGGAAAGTAGGTTCTGTTACCAACACCAATGCATCTAACGCATCTCCATCAAGCGCTAAAGTCTCAGGAAAAAAACCATAATCACTCGGATAATGTACCGATGAAAACAACATTCGGTCATATCGAATCATTTTTTTGTCGTAGTCATATTCGTACTTATTGCGGCTTCCTTTAGGAATTTCTACCACCACATCTATAGAAAAATCTTTCTGATCTTGCATTATTTCAAGTTTGTTGTGTTAAATATCACTATGAAAGTAAGGAGAAATCAGGAAATAAAAAATGACTTAACTTATAAAAAACTGCTTTTAAACAAACTATGCAAACAATTATAAGAATATTGCAAAATTGGTATATATAACACACTGATTGCACAAAATCAACAAACTTCAGGATTATCTACTTTTATCCGTTAAAAATATCATAATCCAAACAAATAAGAGGTAAGTTGATATTGAACTTGGCAATACTCAATTAGAAGCTAACCTCGATAAACATAATACTAGAAAGATATAAACACTTCACATTCTTTAAAGGCAATGCCAAATAGATTATTTGAACTTAAGTGATAGAATTTTTTATCTAAAAATATTCCTTACTTTTCGCTGATAATTTTTTGTTTCTAAATTTGTGCTTCGAACCTCACAAAATGCAATAGAAATAATGAAAGGGTTGAAAAGCGTAGTTTGGAAATTATTAAACATTTTAGGGATAGGAGGAGCCGTGAATTTGCATCTCCAGAGTGGTTTAAAGGAAGATGGTTGGTTCTTAAGCTTTCGCAAGCAACAATCTATAGACAAAGACTCTCTGCCTATTCCTTGGCTTACCTATCCTTTTATCAAGTTTCTAGAACCCAGACTTTCCTCCCAAATGAGCCTGTATGAATTTGGCTGTGGTAACTCCACTCTTTGGTACTCAGCCAGGGTGAGAGAAGTGAAAGCGGTGGAACATGATAAGAAATGGCACCAAACAATATCTCAATCATTACCTGATAATGCCTCAGTTGCTTTGAAAAAACTTGAAGATGGTAATGCTTACGAAGCATCCATCATAACACAAGAACAAGCATTTGATGTAATAATTATAGATGGCAAAAAAAGAAATGAGTGTGTGGAATTTGCCTTTCAAGCGTTGCACCCTCATGGAGTAATTATTTTGGATAATTCGGAAAGAAATGAATATCAACCTGCTAAAGAAATGTTAGAAGCTAAGGGGTTTAAACGATTAGATTTTTTTGGCCCAACTCCTATTGTAGCGATTACTTCTTGTACCTCAGTGTTTTACCGTACAAACAACTGCTTCAACATTTAAACTTATTAGCATTATGCAAAGTGTACACAAAAAAAGTTTTAAAAGACAATTACTTTCTTTATTCATTCCCTTGTATCGAATTTATTGGGTTTTTAAATGGAAAACATACGCTAAACGAAACAAGAAAGTGAATCTAATAATTGGAGGTAGAAGTACTAACTATCCAGGATGGTTTACTACCGATTATTATACATTGGATGTAACCAAGCATCAGCATTATACAAAGTACTTTTCCTCTCGTAAGATTGATAAAATATTGGCAGAACACGTACTTGAGCACCTTACAATTGATCAAATTGAAGCAATGCTTGAAAACGTCAAACAATTTGCAAGTGAGAACATTAATGTTCGTATTGCTGTGCCTGATGGCTACCACGCTGACCAAAACTATATCGAGCAAGTAAAACCCAATGGCACTGGCGTTGGTTCTGAAGATCATAAGAATTTATTTACTTACCAGTCACTTTCGGAAGTATTTGAGAAATCTGGCTTTAAAACGTATTTGGTAGAATATTGGGATGAAAAAGGGGTATTTCACCAAGGTTATACTAACGATGACAAAGGGTATGTTAAAAGATCACTCATAAATGACCCAAGGAATAATGACAAAAAACCTCATTATACCTCGCTTATTATTGATTTCTCACTTGCCTAAAGTACTAAAATGTCTCCAAACCTTGCTCCTATTGTCTTGTTTGCTTACAACCGTCCTTGGCACTTACAACAAACTGTAAACGCGCTTCTAAAGAATCCTCTAGCTCAAGAAAGTATTTTATATATTTTCTCAGATGCAGCCAAAGACGAAAATTCTCAAGCATTAGTAACACAGGTAAGAAGCTACATCCATAAAATCACTGGTTTCAAGAAAGTTTTTATCGCGGAAAAGGCTAAAAATGCGGGTTTGGCCCCTTCTGTAATTGAGGGGGTAACCAAAGTGCTGGAAAAACATCAAAAAGCCATTGTATTGGAAGATGACATGATTTGTAGCAAAGATTTTCTCAAGTTTATGAATGATTGTCTTGACTTCTATCAAAATCAACAAGAGATCTTTTCTATTTCTGGATATACTTATCCCATAAATATCCCTACAGATTATAATGATGATGTTTTCATCTTCCCTCGAGCATCTTCTTGGGGTTGGGGAACCTGGTTGAACAGATGGGAGAAAGCAGATTGGGAAATGGAAGATTATGCCAATTTCATGAAAAACAAGACTGCTCAAAAGGTATTTAATCAAGGGGGAGAAGATCTCACTCCAATGCTTATCAAACAACAAAAACAACGTATAAGCTCTTGGGCAGTAAGATGGAGCTATACTCACTACAAGCATAGTGGGTACTGTTTGTTTCCTATTCAGTCAAAAATTCACAACATCGGCACCGACAACTCAGGCGTACACACCCCAAATACTCAAAAATTTGATACAATGCTTTCGCATGAGAACTTAAAACTAACCTTGAACCTTACTCCTCACTCAAAAATCTACCAACATTTGCAAAAGTTTTTTCAATTATCAACTATTCGTAAAATCATCAACTATCTCACTTTAAGATAACATATGCTGGCACTCAAAATACTCTTTAAAGAATTTTACCATCTTTTACAAAGCAAAAATGGCCGTAGATTCTTATGGTTAGCATTTAAGAAAGGAGCAAAAACTAGGTTTAAACCTCAAAGTTTAAAGTTTGCTGGTTTTAAATTACAAATAGTTGATAGTCTATCATTTATCTGGCAAGTAAAAGAAATTTTCGTAGATGAAGCTTATCATTTTTCATCAAAATCGGCTACTCCTATTATTTATGATTGTGGGGCTAATGTAGGTACAAGCTGTTTATATTTTAAAAAATTATATCCTCAAGCCAAGATTAAAGCAATCGAGGCTGATGAAAAAATTGCCCATATTTTAAAAGCCAACCTTCTGGCCAACAACCTAAATGATGTAGAAGTAATTACTAAGGCAGTTTGGAAAGATAATCAAGGAATAGAAATAGCTTTGGAAGGTGCCGATGGCGCATCTATTTTTGGCAATGCCAATAAACAACATATTCCTTCGGTTCGTCTCAAAGATTTGTTGATCCAGGAAAAGTACATTGATATGCTCAAAATGGATATAGAAGGTGCCGAAGTAGAAGTAATAAAAGACTGTGCCGATGAGCTTTCAAAAATACAGCATCTATTTATTGAATATCATTCTTATCAAAATCATATTCAGGATTTAAGTAAAATCCTTGAGATTCTTGAAAACCAAGGTTTTCAGTATTTTATCCAAAATGAACAATCACTTAAAAGTCCATTGATCAATCATTTTCAAGATAAAAATCAGTTAATGACACTTCAATTAAATATTTTTGCACATAAGGCCAAAAGCAAATAGATTATCTACTTTTGTAGTTTGATTAACCCCTGACTGCATAGATAAAACATTTAAAACCAATGATTCATAAAGTTCTCACTAGACCCGAATTTGAAAAAGCCCCCCCAGTATTAATAGATATTGGAGCATCTGGTAAAATACATAGTGTTTGGAAAAAAATTGCCCGTTATGCCATATGCATTGCTTTTGATGCAGACGATCGCGACTTTGGATACGTAAAAGAAGAATCAGGTAAATACCGTAAGTTATATACCTTTAATTGTATTGTGAGTGATCAGGATGTAGAAGACAGTGATTTTTACCTTACCCAGTCGCCTCATTGTTCAAGTTTATTACCTCCCGACGAAAAAGCTGTAGCTGATTTGGCTTTTGCTGAAAAATTTCAAGTAAAAAAGGTAGTCAAAATAAAAACCACTACACTCCCCAAAGTACTGCAAGAGCTTAATATGCATTATGTGGATTGGTTCAAAAGTGATTCCCAAGGTATAGACTTGCGATTGTTCAAATCGCTGGGAGACAATATCATTCCCAAAGTACTTGTGGCTGAGTTTGAGCCAGGCATTATGGATAGCTATGTTGGTGAAGATAAACTACACAAGATTTTGTCTTATATGGATCAGACTCAGCATTTTTGGGCAAGTGACATGATTATAAAAGGGGATCGTAAAATTAGTCCAAGAAACCTGAAGGCAGTATTTAGAAGCTCTAAGATGCAGAAATTGGGAAGGTTTTCACTGAAACAAAATGCTGGTTGGGCCGAAATTACTTACCTCAATCAATTTAAGACTGAAAATAATTTTAGCCAACGTGATTATTTACTAGGATGGGTATTAAGCACTATTCAAGAGCATCATGGTTTTGCGTTGCATTTAGCTCAATGTGGGTCAGAAAACTTTGATGATGTTATATGGTCATCTTTGATCAAATATTCAAGGCAAAAACTTAAACAAAACATAGTAAAGTTGAAATTTATGCCTGCAGTGCGTATAAAAATTAATCAATTCTTAGGCAAAGATTGAACCTTTCAAGAAAGTAAAGTAAGGATGAAAATTGCATTCATTAACACTTATGATACATATGGAGGAGCAGCCATTGCTTGTAATCGAGTATTTCAAGCATTAAGGCAAAATCCTGAAATCACCTCAGCAAAGTTATTAGTGCAACAAAAAGATAGTCAGGATACCAATGTATTGCTTTGGTCAGACTCTTTTTTTGGCCGAAAAAAAGCATTTCTTCGCTTTGCCTTAGAGCGATTCTACTTTTTACAATTTGCTAAAGACCGTAGTGTACAATATGCTTTTTCTCCCGCAAACTTAGGCGTTGATATAAGCAAACACCCTATAGTACAAACAGCTGATATCATTCATCTTCATTGGACTAGTTTTGGTTTTTTATCTTTGAAGTCATTGAACAAGCTGGCAAAATTAGGCAAACCAATCGTTTGGACTTTGCATGATATGTGGGCTTTTACTGGAGGCTGTCATTACACTGGCACTTGTACTAATTTTCAGATAAGTTGTGGCGATTGCCAGTTTCTCAAAAAACCAAATCAAACGGACCTTTCGTATAAAATATTTCAAAAAAAATTTAAGATTTTTCATCAGCTCAATTTGAGCATAGTGACTTCAAGCAATTGGTTGGCACAAACTGCTCAACAAAGCAGTTTATTCAAGCGTAGTATCAATTCTAGTAATCAGGTATCTATACAAACAATTCCGACTCCTATCAATACCAAATATTTCAAGCCTGTAGGTAAAACCGAAACAAGGACAAAGCTTAAAATCAATCCTAAAAAGTTTCAAGTCTTGTTTGGAGCCATGAATATTGCTGATCAACGCAAGGGGTTTAAATATTTTCAAGAAGCACTGCAAATACTGAGAAACCAATATCCAGATTTGAACGAGAAAATGGAATTGTTAATTTTTGGGAAAGCATCTCCTGAACTTTTGGCTGCGCTCCCCTACCCAGTCAATAACTTGGGGATTTTATCAGGTAATGAACAGATGTCACAAGCCTATAATGCAGCCGATTTATTTATAATCCCCTCTTTAGAGGACAACCTGCCTAATACTATTATGGAATCTCTAGCCTGTGGTACTCCTACAGTGGCGTTTCATACAGGTGGTATTCCTGATATGATAGATCATCAACAAAATGGCTATTTGGCCCAATACAAGAGTGCTGAGGACTTAGCGAAAGGAATTTATTGGGCACTGAACGAAGCAAATTACCCTCAGTTAAGTCAAAACGCTCATCAAAAGATGTTAGACGGTTTTACTGAGTCGGTAGTGGCCAATCAATATATTCAGTTGTATAAGAAAATATTAACTAAATAGCATGTCCTATTCTTTACCTAAAGTATCTATCATTACTGTTTGCTTCAATGCCGAAGAATTCCTAGAACGTACCATTCAAAGTATTATCAATCAAACCTATGAGAATATTGAATATGTTGTGGTAGATGGCCAGTCGAAAGATGGCACACTAGATATTATTCAAAAATATGAATCTTACATTGATCAATGGATTTCGGAACCAGACAAAGGGTTGTATGATGCAATGAACAAGGGGATGAAAATGGCTACTGGAGACTTTGTATGGTTTATGAATGCGGGCGATGAAATAAGAACTCCTGAGGTATTGGCCAATATGTTTGCACTTGATACTACAGGTGACATTTATTATGGAGAAACTGAATTTTTAGACTTAGAACGTAATCCTATGGGTATCAGGAGCAAAGCCACTCCTCATAAACTGCCCAGAAACCTTCAATGGAAAGACATGCAACGAGGTATGGTGGTTTGTCATCAATCTATTTTGGTGCACAAACGCATTGCCGATCCATACGACTACGAAAACCATCCCTATAGTGCAGATATTGATTGGGTGATTAAAGCCTTGAAAAAATCTAAAAAAACAATCAATACTCAACAAATTGTAGCTATTTATTTACAGGGGGGGTTCTCACGTAAACATCATAAAGCTTCTCTTAAAGACCGTTATCAAATACTAAAAAAACATTATGGTCTTTTTAAAAACCTTATCAATCATGCTTTTATTCTTATCCGGGGAGCTTGGTTTGTAATCAAAAGAAGAAAGGGATATTAATGTTTTTGACTCGAAAAATAAATGCCAAGTTATGGAACTTGGCATTGTTGTTGTCTTTGACAAACCAGCCTTAATACTAGGTCATTTTTTGTAACGAGCTTAACGAAATGAAGCTCAAGGCAATCATTTTAAATAGAATCTTAAAAAATAAACGATGCAAGCCAAAAAATATTTTGCAAAAACTGTAAGTAGGCACTTAAAGCCTCAGTTTGGCATCGTTGTTGTTATTATATAATTGCTATTAATTTTGGTGTCATTTTTGTAACGGGCATTCGTTCTGATTTTCAGATTGTAATGCCTTTTTTTATGTTACAGAGACAAGATAGATAAATTTCATATAGCCTCCAAATAATTTTATCCTAAAGGCACATTTATTGCTAATTATAAAAGTTTTTTCGCCGCTTACCTACACTTCCCTGATTGTTAGCCAGTTGGCTCACTCCCACTCTCCCTAATCAATACTTCCTTCTATATTATCTCTACAATAGATTTAATGCTGGCAAACATATCTATCATTTTGTTTTTTGTAGTATGTTTACTGAACAATAAGTAAACACCTATTTATGGATCATACATTACGTTTTGCCCAAATATCTGATCTACATTTATATGCCCAAAAAGATTTTGTGTACCATGAACACAACACTTACCAAACTTTTACTCAAGTAATAGATTTGTTGAAGAATGATATAAGCAATTTAGATTTTATCATCTTGACTGGGGATATGGCAGCTAACCAAGCACAAGAAGTATATTATCATGTCGATGAACTTATAGCTCCTTTGGGTATTAAATGGTATTGGCTTCCTGGCAATCATGATAGTGCTACCACTATGGAAACAGTCATGAAGAATATAAGTGTGCAAAATAAATGTATTTTTGAAACCAAAGGTTGGCGTTTTGTTCTACTCAATAGTGTAGACCCTAAGGAGCAAGATGTAGAAGGCATTTTGCCCCTCCACGAACTTGAATTCTTGGATCAAAGTCTACAAAACTCTCCAGACATACCTACGATTATAGCTTTACATCATCACCCTGTTGAATTTCCCAATGCCTGGATAGATCCACTGGGTCTACAAAATAAGGATGATTTCTATGCAATTATAGATAGACATCCTCAAATTCGAGCAGTCATATTTGGACATATTCATCACGCCGATATGTGGAAAAGAAATGAAGTACAATATATTTCTGCACCAGCTACATCGTATCAATTCAATCCTTATACTCCAGAATTCTCTCTAGATTCGCTCGCTCCTGGGTATCGTCTATACCAAATACATAATCAAATAATTCACAGTGAAGTTAAGAGGATTACACTTTAAAATTTATAGCCATGCACGACCAATACTATATGCAGCAAGCCTATCAAGAAGCTTTGAAAGCGTTTGATAAGGGAGAGATTCCGGTAGGGGCTGTTATTGTATCTCAAGAAAGAATGATTGCCAAGGCACATAATCAGACTGAACAGCTGCTCGATGTAACCGCCCACGCTGAGATACTAGCCATTACTGCTGCCTCGAATTATTTGGGAGCAAAGTATTTGAATAATTGTACATTATATGTGACTCTAGAGCCTTGTGTGATGTGTGCTGGTGCCATTGCGTGGTCACAGTTAGGGCGGATTGTTTTTGGTGCTTATGACGCCAAAAGGGGATTTTCTCGCTTAGAAAATAAGGAAACAAAAGTGCTGCATCCGCGGACAATTTTGGTAGGTGGAGTACTCGAAAATCAATGCTCAGAACTTTTACAGAGATTCTTTCAAAAATTACGAAACTAATCTATATTTGTTTTGTTATACTTTTGATAATGAAACCTTAGGCAAAGGGTAAACAGTCATTATTGAAACTATCTTTTTAAACAAAATTTACAACCTTTTAAACAAGCAATTAAACTATGGCATTTGAACAAAAAGCTCTACCTTATGCTTATGATGCACTAGAACCACACTTTGATGCGCAAACGATGGAAATCCACTACGGAAAACACCATGCTGGTTATACATCAAAGTTGAATGCTGCTATAGAGGGAACTGATTTAGCCAACCATTCTATTGAAGATATATTGAAAAATGCCGGAAGCCAAAGCGCTGGCGTACGTAATAATGGCGGTGGATACTATAACCACAGTCTTTTCTGGGAAATCTTGAGCCCTAATGGTGGTGCTCCAAGTGGCGACCTGGAAGCAGCTATCAATGAGGCTTTTGGTTCTTTGGATGGATTGAAAGAAAAATTCAATGCAGCCGCAGCTACTCGTTTTGGTTCTGGCTGGGCTTGGTTAATCGTAGGTGGAGACGGCAAATTGCACGTAACTTCTACTCCTAACCAAGACAATCCATTGATGGATGTAGCTGAGGTAAAAGGCACTCCAATTTTGGGATTGGATGTTTGGGAGCACGCTTATTACTTGAAATATCAAAACCGTCGCCCTGACTATATTTCTGCTTTTTGGAATATCATTAACTGGGGAAAGGTAGCTGAAAACTTTGCAGCAGCAAAGTAATCTAATACCTGGTTTTCAAAATATTTTGCCCTTAAGGAAGATGATTCCTTAAGGGTTTTTTATTGATCCCTGTACTGTCTTTTAACTCTTAAAAATTACGTTTCATCCCACTTTTTGGTCATTTCTTCGCCACGATACCTTTTCATGTCACCCAAATTGAGTAACTTGTAGTAAACCTGTTTGAGAGGTTTTTATAGATGTGGCTTATGAGCATTAGTGAAAAACAAATACGTTATTCAGGAATCGTAATCCTTGCTTTTGTACTTCCCCTGGCTATGGGCTATCGCCAGGGATACTACCATTATCATGTATTTCATACTTTGGTGGTCACTTTTTCTAATTGGCAAGGTTGCGTTTGGATTATGAATTATTATCAAAACAAATATCCAAATTATGCTCTCACCAAAAGACGAATTGTATCAGAACTCTTGGCTGTTGTCATACTTATCTTCATCATTGTAATAATCCATTGCATCCTGTTAAACATTTTGTATGGAGCTCCCTTTAAGTGGCAAAATATTCCTCACTTTATGACCACCAATGCCTTGATTACTTTGTTTGCAGGAGTATTTTATGAAAGTCGTTACTTTTTTGAGCGATGGAATGAAACTTTTGTAGAGACTCAACGGCTACGTCGCCAAACCACTCAGTCTCAGTTAGAAGTACTCAAAAATCAGGTAAATCCTCATTTTTTGTTCAATAGCCTCAATACATTACTTACATTAATCCCAGAGGATAAACAAACAGCTAAAAAATTTACCCGCAAGTTAGGGGCTGTATATCAATATATTTTACAATATCAAAATCAGGAGCTAACCACCCTGGATCAAGAGTTTAATTTTATAAAGTCTTACCTGTTTTTGCAACAAATGCGCTTTGGAGAAAACCTGAAGGCACGCATTGAAATTGATCGGGAGTATCAGGCTTATCAAATTGTACCTTTGAGCTTACAAATGTTGGTAGAAAACGCCATTAAACACAATGTGGTGTCAAGCGCGAGGCCTTTGTATATTGATATTAGTAACCAAGGTGAAAATTTGGTAGTAAGCAATAATCTTCAGCTCAAAAGCGTGCGTCAAATGGTCGCTAAAAACTCTACTAAAATTGGCCTAAAAAATATCCAAAATCGTTATCGTTTTTTCACTCAATCTCCCATTGAAATTAATGCAAAAAATGATTGTTTTGAGGTAAAAATCCCTCTATTACTCCCCAAAGAAGCCGCCAAGCCTGTGGTAGAGTCATTAACTACTTTTGTATTATGAAAATAGACCGTGCCGCAATTATAAGGCTAATTGTGATGATCATGCTAGGCTTGGTTTTTCCTCTATTTACTAGCTTAGATCAGGTTGGAGGTAAATCGCTTTATTGGCTCAAAGCTTTTTATTCTTTTCTTTTTGCCTTTGCTATTTATGAAGGTGATTTTCGTATTGTTAAATTTTTCCGTAACAAATATCCTGATATAAGCCAGACCAGAGTAAGAACCATTGCCAGTATGGCAAGTACTTCTGGTTATACCCTGTGCGTTGTTTTTGTAGGTTTTTGGCTGCTTACATTGAGTTATGGTGAATCAATGAGCGTTTATCCAGTTACTCAGGTAATGCTCATTGCACTCTTTGTAAGTATGGTTATTGGGGCTATTTATGAAAGCAGTTATTTTTCGGGTAGATGGAAGCAAACCGTCATAGAAGCAGAACGTTTGAAGGGTGAAAAAGTATCTTCAGAATATGAAATACTCAAACAACAAGTGAACCCTGATTTTTTATTCAAAAGCTTACAGGTAATAGAAGAACTCATTGAAAGCGAAGAAAGTCAAGCTTTGGATTACACCGAAAAATTGTCTCAAACCTATCGTTATATTTTGCAACAAAGAGATGAAGAATTGATCGACTTAAAAACGGAAATTGATTATGTACAAAAATACCTTTCGCTTTTGCAAAAGCAACTCGCCCAACCATTGCCTATTCAATGGCAAATAGATTCAGAAGTTGAGCATAAACGTATTATCCCTTTTTCGTTACAATATATTCTCTCGCCTATTTTGGCCAATAGTACTCAAAGACTCTCTCAGGTTATCATATTTTATAAACCTGATCAACTTTTGGGTATTCGCATTCAGGGAACAGGCTGGTTTGAACTTATCCAGGAAACACTCCCTCCTCTACAAAAGAAATACGCTTACCTTACCAATCAACAATTGGACATTACAGCAACCAGTGAGGAAGAGATAGAGATTTGGCTGCCTTTGCTAGATACTCAAATACAAGTATAAAGCCTTGAGTATCTAGCACTCTTTTAATCAACTATGTATCACTTCTTCAACTAAGCTTAATTTATTGCAGTATTTTTTGGCATTAATTCGTAAATTATATAAACCCCTCATAAAGAAAAGACGAATTATGAAAAAACTATCTTTATTGCTGTTATTGACTAGTAACTCTTTAGTTCTCAAAACAAATGTCCAGTTAAACTGCTGAACTTACCTTAAATCTATCTCCTATATATTAATACCTACCTTCTACCACGCTTAAATGCTATGCGCTTCCTTTTTCTCGTCGAGAACCTGCTATATCACGAACTTATAAGAGTTATAAAAAGAAAAACCATGTTTTATAAAGTTTTCATATGTCTATGCATATTGTTACATAATGGTAGAGTCTTCTCTCAGCTTACCCAAAAGCCAACAAATTCTGAGCAAAAAGAATCAAAAGATAGCATTGCTAATGTACAAAAAGCCTACGAATACCTTAAACTTCTAAAACAGCGCAAACCTCTAGACAGCAACCAACAAAAAAATTACATAGAGCAGTTAGTTCAGTTGATAAAGCAAGAAAAAAACCAGGCGCTTACCCAAGAAGCCTATTGGCAATTAGGGCAAACAGCTACCCAAAATAAACAATATAAGCAAGCTATTAAATGGTACAAAAAGTATCTAAAATTGGTAAGGCAAGATAGTAAGAAGCTTGGCAAGGTACTCTTTAGGCTAGGTCAAACATCTCTAAAAGCCCATCAACTAGCAAAAGCAAATGAGTATTTTCAGCAGACGATTGTTTTATATGAAAGAGAAAAGCTACCAGATAAGTTATTACAAGTACTTAATAAACAAGGGCAAACCTATGGCAGACAAGGTAAATACCAAATAGCAGCTAGATTATACCGAAAGGCCTTAAGGATAAGTATTAGTCTGGGTAAGAAAAAATCTATCAGCATTTTTTATAACAACTTGGGCATTGCCTACAAAAACCTGGGAGCATATATACAGGCACTGGATGCCTACTATAAGTCTTTAACAATCAAACAAAAATTTAAACCAACAAAAAAAACCAGACAATCTATAGCTGCGACTTATAATAACCTGGGGATTATATATAAACTACAGGGTGAGACGGAGAAAGCCTTGGAATTTTATAAGAAAGGGCTTACCATCAGACTCAGGGATAACAAGCAATTGCTTGCTGCACATTGTTATAATAATATTGCAGAGGTTTATTTTAAGCAACAGAAGCATCAATTAGCTCTTGAGTATTATCTCAAAAGCTTGGCTATAAAAACAAAAGAAAACGACCTCAAGGGAATATGTAGCAATTATGGCGGAATGGGACAGGTTTATGTAGCTCAAAAAGATGAAACTAAGGGGCTGGAATGTTTTCAAAAGGCACTTAGCATAGCACAATCAATCCAAAGCACACCACTTATGGTCGATCCTTTACTTGGAATAGGAAACATTTACTATCATCAGAAAAACTACCCTAATGCACTCAAATATTTTTTACAAGGAATGACTGCCGCTAAAAAAACTGATAGTCCGATCAAAGTAAAAGAGGCCGCCAGCTTGTTAGCAGATGTGTATGAAATAACCGGGAAACATCAAAAGGCCCTAAAAAACCATCGTTTATTTAAAAAAATGGCTGACAAACTCCTAAACGAAGAAAACACAAAAACAATCGCCCGCCTGGAAGCTCAGTTCGAGTTTAAACAAGAAAAAGATTCTTTGCAGAACATAAATCACACACAAAACATAGAGTTAGAGAAGAAAGCCATTGCGGTTCGTTTCCAGCGCAATATCAATATATTAGTTGTCTTCCTTTTACTCATTACAGCAGCATTTGCAGTCTCTTATTATCGTGGACAGCGCAAAGAAAAAAAACTTAATATTGTGCTTACCAGCCAAAAAGAAGAGATACTACAAAGTCAGGAAGAAATAGCAAGTCAGCGTGATATCCTGGAGAAAAAGAACGATATCTTATCAATTTATCAACGCCGTATCCGACAAAGTTTTAGAGCAGCCCAGCTTATTCAACAAAGTATACTCCCCAGTTCATTGATAATGCAACAGTTTTTTAATGACTATTTCATTTTTTATTTGCCCAAAGATGTAGTTTCTGGCGATTTTTATTGGATAGATCATCAGCATAATAAACTTATCTTAGTAGTAGCAGATTGCACTGGGCATGGAGTGCCTGGGGCATTTATGACACTGATTGGCAGTAAATTACTTGACAAAATTATCAAAACGAACAAGGTTACTTCTCCTCAAAAGATATTGCATTTACTCAATATGGAATTAGATAACACGCTCAATTCGAATAAACAAGAAACAGATAGCATGTCTATAGTAGCAGGTATGGATGCCAGCGTAATTTATATTGAACCGCAGAATTTACAGTTTAAAATAACATTTGCTGGAGCCAAGAATCGACTAATGTATTTCGACGCAGCAAAAAACGAATTAGGAGAAATAAGGGGTACTCGTAAGTCTATTGGTGGTTATCAGGATGTGCACAAACCATATAATGAAACAGAACTAATGTTACCCAAAGATAGCGTATTATACCTGGGATCGGATGGACTTGCCGACCAAAACAATAACCTACGTAAAAGGTTCGGATGGGAGATGCTTAAAACAATTCTGGAAAGAAATGCCCATATGCCTCTAGATCAGCAAAAAGAACTTTTGGTAGAAGCGTTTCAACAATATCAGCAAGGAGAAGAACAACGTGATGATATTTTGTGGATGGGGCTCATGTTGTAAAAGCAGTAATTATCATAAACATTCAAAAAGTAGAAACGAGTTCTATAACTTTGTAGTATGAAAGCAAGATGGTATTGGTTTTTAATAGTTTTTTTGTTTCTCGGGGTTTTTCTAGGGACACTCGTAGGTGTAATTTACGATTCGGTAGCTGACAAAGAGCTATACCAATATGCAATATCCAGGCAGGTTCTTTTTTGGCTAGTGTGGTTTGGGTTATATCAACCTGTGATCCTATTAAATCAACGCCTTAACGAAGCTAAGATCAAGAGAAATGCTAAAATTGTCTGGCATGGCTTGATGTTCATTGGTACTATTAGCATCCACCATATCATTTATTTTTTGATTTCATATTTTGTTATTGCTCCAATTCTAGATGTTTCCCCAGATAGTTGGCTTCACTATTTTACCATTAATGGCCTTACAGGTATGCAGGTTAATTTTATCGCTTATTGGGCTATAGTACTTATTGATTATACCTCCAACTATTACCGTCGCTATAAGGATGAAGAACTGAAATCGACCCAAATGGCTGAAAAACTGGCCAATGCAGAACTCAATGCACTCAAGATGCAGCTTCACCCTCATTTTTTATTCAATACACTTCATGCCATATCTGCCCTAATGCACAGGGATTTGATTTCGGCTGAAAAAATGATTAATCGCTTGAGCGATTTGTTACGATATTCTCTTCAAAAAACCGGGCAACAATTAACCAGTCTACATCATGAATTGGAATTTTTAGAATTGTATCTCGAAATAGAAAAAGTAAGATTTCAGGATCGTTTAAAGGTGCAAATTAATATTCACCCAGAGTTAATGGATGCCGAAGTTCCTCATTTAATTTTACAACCTTTAGTCGAGAATGCTCTCAAACACGGCATTGCTCCAATAGCTCAAGGAGGAGAGATTATCATCTCGGCTGAGCAAAGCGATTCTTTGTTGGTACTAAGGGTGTCTGATAACGGTAAGAGTATTCCTCAACAAAAACTGGATAAACTCAAACTTGGTATAGGTTTACAAAATACTCAAATGCGTCTAGAGCAGTTGTATAGTGATGCTCATTCTTTTGCGGTTGATAATTGTAATGAAAATGGCTTTGAGGTAACCTTAAAGTTTCCATTAAAGTTAATTCCTGCTTATGAATATCAAAACCTTAATGTTTTGTAACGACACAACACTGAAGCAGTTAAAAATACGTCCTTTATTACTTTGCCCACAATATCCAGTAGTGAGATCTTCTATATTAAAAATGTGATTTTTTGTGATGGGAGGAATATGCTCAGATAAAAAGTTCAGGTAATCAATCTATGGCAATTTCAGAAAATTTTACCCTTCTTGCAGTTTTATTGCTCAATAAAGCCATACCATATCTTACCTGAAAATACTTAACACTACTATGAAGAAAAATTGGAGCTGGTATTTACTATTCTTTTTATTTATGGGGATTCTCATAGGTGGTGCCAGTGCTTACTTTTATCAGGCTGCAGGTAAGGACCTTTCAACCATATATCTTATTTCAAAACAAGTGACCTTTTGGCTGCTTTGGTTTGTGATGTACCAACCAGTATATGTACTTACCCATAAAATCAATCAAACCAAATACTCTCAAAAATTTCGGTTAGGCCTGCAGATATCTGCTTCTCTTGTCATAGTGTTTTTTCATTATGTGTTTTATTTTCTGCTATGGTATTATACAATCATACCTGGGTTAGGATTAAGCAAAGAGTATGGCCCTCCTATTCCTATCTTTTTAGTAAACATTCCTGATACTATGGTGCTGAGTTTTATCATATATGGAGCGATTGTACTTGCACGATATGTCAGCAATTATTATAAAAAATACAAAGAAGAAGAACTCAAGAGTATTCAAACTGCCGAAAAGCTTGCCCAAGCGGAACTTCGTGCCCTTAAAATGCAACTCCATCCTCATTTTCTATTCAATACTTTGCACGCCATTTCTGCACTCATGCATAAGGATATTATCATAGCTGAGAAAATGATTAACCGCTTGAGTGAGCTTTTACGTTATTCGCTTAAAAACACTGGACAACAACTGGTGAGCTTACGACAAGAACTCGAATTTTTGGAATTATACCTGGAAATAGAAAAAGTGAGGTTTCAGGGTAGGCTCAAGGTAAATCTACATATAGACTCCAGGTCGTTAGATGCTGAGGTGCCTCACCTGATATTACAACCCTTGGTTGAAAATGCCTTGAAACATGGTATTGCCCCTCAGGCAAAAGGTGGTATTATCACCATTACGGCTCAACAAGTGAAGGAAACGTTGTTGCTTAAAGTATATGACAATGGCAAAAGTATGACTGCCACCCATTTTGCTCACTTAAAAGAAGGCATTGGTTTAGAAAATACTCGCTTAAGGCTTCATCAGTTGTACGACAATAAGCATAAATTTCAGGTAGATAATTGCCAGGGAAAAGGATTTGAAGTAAGTATTGATATACCTTTAAAAATATTACAAGTAAATGAATATCAGAGCATTAATAGTTGATGACGAAGTACTCGCCAGAGAAAAAATACTTACTTTATTACAACTGGTCAATGATGTAGAAGTGGTAGGACAATGCAGTAACGGACTGGAAGTAATTCAATTTTTGCAACAAAACACTTGTGACCTTATTTTTTTGGACATCCAAATGCCCGAAATGACAGGATTTGAGGTATTGCAACACTTACAATTTGCTGATCTTCCCTACATAGTATTTGTTACTGCTTATGACCAATATGCCCTGCAGGCTTTTGAGGTACATGCCCTCGATTACTTACTCAAACCTTTTGACCGGGAAAGGTTGGGACAAACTCTACAGAGAGTGCGAAAGCAAATTGCCCAGGACAGAGAAATTTCTCAACAGAAAAAACTATTGCAATTAATGCAAAACCTCCCACCCGCTAAGTCTCACTTAGAAAGAATGGTGATCAAGGAAGCTGGGAAAGTGTTTTTTGTAAAAACCGATGAAATTGCCTGCATTGAAGCTGCTGGAAATTATTTAAAGCTTTACACCCCAAATAGCCATCATTTGATTCGGGAAACTATGCAAAGCATTATGCAAAAGCTTAACCCTCAGGTATTCATTCGTATTCATCGCTCTTGGATAGTAAACCTGGAACATATACGCTCTATGGAAGCTTATGGCAATAATGAATATGTGATCTATTTAAGCAATAAGCAGATTGTCCATTCTGGTCGGAGTTATTATGATCAGCTTAAGCCTTTGTTACACAATTAAGGAGGCTTACTCCAGTTCATCCCACGTCTTATGATCCAGTGCAAATCCTTCTACGAACACCACTCGCCCCATAAATATTTCTGTTAATCACATTTTGATTGAAAAAGTAAATAAATAGGATCACATTGGATTAGAAACTATTTATATCAATAAACAATTCACCATATCATTTTTTAAAGATGAAAAAACTACTGGCTTTTTTGTTAATCTTTGGTTGGGCTGTTCAAGCGTTTTCCCAGGTAAAAGGGGTAAACAACACTTTGGGTAAAAACTATCAAATACCTTCTACAATTCTTAAGGATACAGTAACAATTCAGGTATACCTCCCCAGAAACTACCAGAAAAGTAAAAAATCCTACGCTACACTTTATTTATTAGATGGTCAATGGTTCTTTCCTCATGGGGTAAGTGCCCAAATAGGCTATACCCAAAGATGGCAAACAAGTGATACTCCAGAATTTATAGTAGTGGGCATTACGACCAATGATGATAAAAGATGGGGATGGTCAGAGTCTCAAGCGACCGAGTTTTCTGATTTTTTAGAAAAAGAACTTATCACTTACGTTGAACGTACCTTTCGTACCACACAAGAACGCATGTTGTTTGGTTGGGAAGCCACTGGTGGTTTTGTGATTAAAACCCTGACCTATAAACCAGCATTATTTGACGCATATTTTGCCGCAAGCCCTACGCCTATTTATAGTTTGTATTTCCCCATGTACAAAAAACACTTCAAAGCACTTACTCAGCGTCTTTCGAAGGCCAATTCATTAAAGAATAGGTTTTTATACATTGGTGCTGCCGAAAACGATTATCCAGCCCACTATGGTATAGCCAATTTGGTGAAGTTGCTTAATGAAAAAGCACCAAAAGATTTTCGTTGGGTTTATCGCAAAATGAAAGAAACTGCCCACGAAATGACTGCTTATCAGACTATATTTCAGGGCATTAAGTCTTTTTATTACAATTACCTTCCCTTAACCTTTAACAGCATTGCAGAATTTGAAAAACTAGGGGGCGTACCTTACATTAAAACTTATTACGATCAAAGGGCCAAAAGATTTGGTTTTAATGATGCAAAGGAATTGGAGAAAGCCTGGCAGGCAACTATGCGGAATATAACTTTA
The DNA here is from genome assembly GCA_001890965.1 of marine bacterium AO1-C. GTDB lineage: Bacteria > Bacteroidota > Bacteroidia > Cytophagales > Microscillaceae > Microscilla. Next base: position 1,258,334 of record MLAY01000001.1, read on the forward strand.
ATAGCCGTAGGAGATAATGATTATCCAGCCTTTGATCGATTGTATAAAGAGTTTAAATCCAGAAAATTACTGGAAACATCGTTTATGCCTCACGCCATCTCTTATGCTCGATTCTACCTGATGCATAACCAGCCCCAAAAAGCGATGGAAATTAATCAGTTTTTGTTGAAGAAGTTTGCTAAAAGAGCTGCTCCTTATAATATGGCAGGCAAAATCTATGAAAAACTGCATAAGCCCACCAAGGCCCAACAATATTATGAGCAAGCAGTGAAAATGGCAAAAAAGAGTGATAGATTTAGACTTAGCCAATACGAAGAAAATCTATCTGATTTCTTAGCAAAACAAAAGAAGAAATAATAATTGTAAAGTTAAACAAAAGGCGAGTAATGGATAGCTCGCCTTTCTCATTTTAGTCTCTTGCCTTATTTATACAATTACAATTTATACTAGGCTACGGCTTTTACTACTTGCTCGATATGCTTGGCATCATAAGCCAATTCTTGCCAAGCTTCCAGACGTTTATTCATGACTTTGAACCAAAGTGGTGGTACTAGTGACATCAAAATCATGGTAGGATACCCTGAAGGAAGCTGAGGGCTCTCATCAAAGTGACGCAACACCTGATAAGGGCGCGAAGCGTGGGCATGGTGGTCTGAGTGGCGCTGAAGTTGAAATAAAAAGAAATTGCTAATTCTATGATTTGAGTTCCAAGAATGTAGAGGGTTCACCTTTTCGTAACGGCCTGGGGTAATTTCTCTTCTCATGATTCCATAATGCTCTACATAATTGACCGCCTCTAGAGTAGAAAAAGCCAACACACCTTGTAATATTAAAAATGCTGGAACTGCCCAAATAATAGCACCTGTCCCCCAACTAAACGCGGTAGTGAGTAATGCAAAAAATGACAAAGGCAATACTACATACCAAATCATAGCGTTGGAAGTGCTCCATACTTTCTTTCCTCTGCGTTGCAGGCGGTTTTTCTCAATGTTCCAGGCACTACGCCAGCTACCAAATACTGTTTGTACCCAAAAAGCATAAAAGGTCTGGTTTTTTCGGCTGGTAGCAGGATCTTTAGGAGTTGCTACATTTACATGGTGGCCCTTGTTATGCTCTATAAAGAAATGCATGTATCCTACCAACATCAGTACTAGTTGGCTATGAAACTGAGCAATTTTGTTGCGCTTATGACCCAATTCGTGGCCTATGTTTATACCACTGGCCATATACAACTTTACACTAAAAAGCAGGCCTGCCAACTCCAGCCAAGACATCGTTTGCAACGAGACCACGTAGGCTGAAAAAACAACAATGGCAACATGTGTATATACCTGAGCATACACCACTGTATAGAAATAGCCATTACTAATCACCTTGTCAAAAGATTCCTCAGAAATATTATCCGGGTCTTTTCCTATCAAGGTATCCAAAATAGGGATGATACCATAACCAAATATAAAGGCGCTGAATGTCCAACCTCCTCCCATATAATACCCCCAAACGATGAGCGCGGGAATGATGAAAATGCTTAGAAAACCTAGCTTTTTTAGAAAACTCATATTGTCATTTTTTGATTTATATTAATGCAATATATAAATATTTCATTAAAAATGACCCTGAGTCATATTTTTAAATTTAAAAAAGTGCCAAAAATGACACTTTACTCAGATATTCAAATTATCGTTTGGCCAAAAATGACACAATGATCTCAAAATGTTGAGCGATGAGTTGCTCAGCTTTTAACTGGTGATAATGCTCTACAATGATCATTTTCTTTTGTACCAGTTGTAGTACTCCCATGGTCTGCCCCCAAAAGGTATAGGCGGCAGTGGCAGCATCTAAATCGCCTCGGACACTCCCATCTTTTTTGCCCTGCTCTATTTGCTCTATTACTAGTTCTATGGCCGCAATACCTTCTTCCAGATAAACTTTCTCATTGGCTGCTGGATCTTCCAGATTGAATAAGTCGTTTTGGAAATACAAAATGGCATTGAAGTAATCTTTGTTTTCGTGGTAAAACTGTAGATAAACCATTAGAATCGTTTTCAAGCCATCCAGTCCCGTTTTCTTTTGCTCACCTTGTCCTTCCACCTCCTCTGGCTTTAGGGCCGCCAAAAACTTCCGACGCAATGATAAAAAGGCGCGATATAAAATAGCTCGGTATAATTCATTTTTACTTTTAAAATATAAATACAGCGTCCCCTTTCCTAGTTGGGCTTCTTTGGCTACCATATCCATCGAGGCATCCTCGAGTCCTTTAGAAAATATCACTTTTTCGGCAGCATCTATAATGGCTTCATAACGTTTTTGTTTTCTGATTTCTTTCGGGCTTATCTCTTTTGGCGTTCCCATAGTCATAGAATTGATTATCAATTAGTTGAACAAAATTACGAATTTTGGCGATGCTTCGCAATTACCTATAATTCAGGGGTTAATCGTTACTTGATTTTGGTAAAAGCCAAATCAATCCGTAATTTTGTCCATCATTTTTTATAGCAAATACATTATCATGGGGAGAAATAAACTGGAACGGTTCAAGTATAATGATGAAAATCCAATGGTGGTACAAGCTGGCAAACCGCTGTACGAAACCATTAAAGGAAAGTGGCGGGAAGAACTCTTCCAAAACGACCATGAACTGGTACTGGAACTGGCCTGTGGCCGAGGAGAATATACGGTAGGTCTGGCTGAAGTGCACCCAGAACGTAATTTTGTGGGAGTAGACATTAAGGGAGCTCGTATCTGGAAAGGAATTAAGTTTGCTACCGAAAATGGCTTAAAAAACGTGGGTTTTCTGAGAACCTACATCCAAAATATTGACCAGTTTTTTGCCCCTAAAGAGGTCAACGAAATTTGGGTTATCCACCCTGATCCTCGTCCAAAAGACAGCGACGAACGCCGTAGGTTGACACACCCTCGTTTTTTGGAATTATACCGCAATTTATTAGTAGACGACGGCTGGTTTCATTTCAAAACCGACAATGCTGGCTTGTTTGAGTATACCCTGGAAGTAGTTAAAGATTGGAAAATCAAGGACTTTGAGTTTACTCGTGACCTATACAAAGACGAAAAGCTATTAGCTCTACATCACGGCATCAAGACACGTTATGAGCTTAAATTTACCGCGGAAGGTCATAAGGTGCATTATATGCGGTTTAGGTTTGAGTAGTGTCTAAAAAGATATTCCACAATCAGGAAGCCAGGATCTAATTTTTCGCTTTTCAGAATCAGGAAGGGGATTTTTATAAAAAGAAATCCCTCCCAACCATTTCATATCTTTTAATATCTCAGGTGCTTTTGTAAATTGGTTTGAGGTCAAATCTAAATATTCAAGATTCTGCAATTGGCCAAGTTCACTAGGCAAATCATTTAATTCATTATGATTTAAATTCAACTCTACCACTTTTGTAAGGTAACCAATTTGTGAAGGTAAATTTGTCAACCCACAATAGTTTAAATCTATTATTCTAATAAATTGGAGCAAATGAATTTCATTATCAAAATAAGGTAGATTATTACCTGAGAGATTCAATGAATACAATTTCTCTAATTTTACAATTTGAGGAGGAATGTGAAGAAACTTATTGTATGAAATATCCAATAAGTGTAAAGATTTTAATTGACTAAAGGATTTTGGTAAGCTTTTAAGTTGATTCTCACTGAGATATAAAAACCTCAATTGACCAAGTTTGCCAGTGCTCTCTGGTAATGTTTGCAGTTTATTTTTTGATAAAAAAGCTTTACTCAAACTTGAAAGGTTGCCAAAACTTTCTGGAAAATGAGTGCATTCGTTATTATATAACCCTAATAATTCAAGATTAGAAAGATTGCCAATAGACTCTGGCAAGACCTTTAGGCTGTTTTCCATCACACTCAACTCTTTCAATTGGATGAGCTTACCTATACTTTCTGGGAAAAACGTCAGTTTATTATAATTCACCTCGAACTTTTCAAGTATTGTCAAATCCCCAATCGCATCAGGTAAAAGTTCTAAGCGATTGTCATTTAACTCAAGTTCCTTAAGCTTTTCTAGCTTTCCTATTTCTTCGGGTAATTCTATAAGGTGATTATGTGTTATATTCAGATATTCTAATTTTTGCAACTCTCCAACTTCATTGGGCAATCTCTTTAATTTATTAGAGTTCAAGATCAATGTCTCTAAGTTAGATAGTCCCTCTACCCCATCGACTAAAGTTTCAATTTCATTATATCCTAGCTCGAGATATTTAAGTCTTTTACATTGGCCAATTCCCTCAGGCAATTTTTTCAATTTATTGTTTGAAGCCTTCAGCTTTTCTAGTAAAACCATCATTCCTATGTTGGAAGGTAGCTGAGTAATTTGGTTGTTCTCTATATCTAAAACACAAAGCCTTTGAAGACCATCTACACTATTACCTAAATTAGTTATTTGATTGCTAGCTAAAAATAACTTTTTTAAACTTGCCGGAAATTTTATGTGGTTATCTAATTCACCTTTTATTTTATTATGTTCTAAATTTAGATACACTAATTCATCAAATAAATTAAGCCCTATCAAGGTCGATAAATTATTTTGTGATAAGTCCAAATCGCATAACTTCTGGAGTCCAAGAATAGCTCTAGGAAATACAACAAAGGCGTTACGATCTAAAGACAAATACTGCAAGTTTTGTAAGTTGGAAAAGGTATAAGGAAGGGTATCTAATAGATTTTCAGGCATATATAATTCTCTCAACTCAGTTAACTGACCTATGTCATCAGGTAAACTATGGATTTGATTATTCCCTAAATTTAATTCTTTCAATTGGGTAAGTTTACCAATCTTTGATGGCAAGACTTTTATTTTATTATAAGTTAAATCTAACCTTTGTAATAAATTTAATCTCTCTAATTCATTGGGTAGTTGTTTAAACTCATTATCCCTCATTTTCAACCTATCTAATCTACGAAACTTTAGTATTTCTTTTATAGGGAAATAATTCAAAGGAAATGTATCATAAAAGTTAGGTATATAATCAAACCCCATAATTTCAGTGTCAAATTCAAGTTCAATATCATACCTTAAACACAGTAGAGGATTACATCTTAGAACTTCTGTGACTTTTTGATCATAATGACCTTTTAAACCTGCACACAGCTGATAAGCCAACTCAATGTTCTTTTCATCTCCACTCCTTAACAATTGCAATATCTTTTTGTCTTGATCAGTCATTTTTAAGTGTCATTATACATTTTCTTAAATCGCACATCACAGTTTTGGGGCAATAGTTGCAAGATGCGGCTTTTTTCTTCTTTGCTAAATTTGTTTCCATACAAATATACATCCCGTAATTTGGTCAATTGGCTGATCTCTTTGGGCAAGGTAGTCAATTGATTGTATTGGAGGGATAGCGCTTCCAGGTTTGTTAGTTGACTAATTTCAGGGGGAATTTCTTTTAACTGATTGTGCCACATTCGTAGTCCTCTAAGTTTTTTGAGTCTGAGTATTTCAGAGGGGAAAATTTTCAGGTTTTCGTGCGTAAGATTCAGCTCTTCTAAATTTTCTATATATTCAGTTTCCAGTCCATAGCGAAGGCAAGGTAGTACATGTTTTCTCAATACTTTGGTCAACACCTCTCCATACTTACCTTTTAGCCCTATACAAAGCTGAAAAGCCAATTCGATATTCTTATGATCATCAGTTTTTAGTAGTTGTAGTATCTTTTCATCGTTGGCAGCTTCGTTCATTTTAGTACTTGCTTAGTTTAATAGAAACCATCAAAAGGTAATCTTACAATTAGGTAACCATTGCTTCACTACTGCTTGCATTGATTTAGGCAATGGATTCCCAGATAGCTCAAGTTTGTCTAAATTAACCAACGCTTTTATTGATTCGGGTAAAATCTTTATTCTATTACTTTTAAGAGACAATACTTTCAGGCTCTCCAGGTTTCTCAAAGTATTAGGAAGTTCAGTCAAGCCGTTGTTATCTAAGATCAACTCCTCGAGATTTTTCAAATCACCAAGTGCATCAGGCAAGGCCTCCAGTGGACTATATATTTCATGTAACTGAGGATTCTCCTGAAACTCCCACCTCCCATTACCCAGTAGGTTCATTTTTTTGAGACAGTTAAGCTTCCCTAATTCAGGGGGTATTCTCGAGAGTCTGCAATTGATGATATTAAGTTCCTCTAGCTTGTTAAGTTGGACGACATCGGCAGGTATATGATCTATATCAAGGCATTCGAGGTGAATCACTTTTAACGCTTGTAAATGAGAAAAGTCAAAATCAAATTCCATTCGATGCTTTGGATACAACGTCACATACTTAAGCTTCTCTAAATTATGCATTTGAGCCATTCCCTCATCCATCGTTTCGCAAACATCAATAGCATCATCTGTTAGCTCTAGAGCGTATTCAAACCTTTGACTTTTAATAATATAACTAAACCTCAGGTCATATTCATCAGCGTAAAATTCGGTAATGTACTGGAGCATCCACCCATTTTGAAAACATAAAGAAAGGTGACGCCTAAAAAGCGCATGCACTACAAAATCAGTATCTAATCCGTTTTTAGCAGCCGATTCGGCCAAGGTGATCGCGAGGGCTATATTTTTCTCATCATTACTATGGAGTAATTGCAATATCTTTTCTGAATTGCTCATAATCAAAGGCTTATGGTTTTGGCTTGGGGGATACGCTTTCGTATTTTTCGTTTTTGCCGATCCGTAAATTGATTATTCTGTGCATGCAAGTTTTTCAAATTTGATAACCTCTCCAGGCTTTTGGGCAACTGAGTTAATTGATTGTTGGCAATATTGAGTGTTTCTAAGCCTTCCAGGTCACCAATTTCTTCAGGCAATTCGGTTAGTTGGTTATTGGATAGTTGCAATATTTTTAAGTTTTTAAGCAGTCCTATTTCAGGCACGATTTCTCGTAATTGATTCTCCTGTAGCTCCAGAGTAGTGAGTTGATTTAATGCTCCAATTTCGGGGCACAAATAACGATACTTGTTTCTTGATAAGTTTAAGCGAATGAGGTTTTTGAGTTGTTTTATATCGCCAGGAAGATCTCCATCAAGTAGGTTATCATAAGCCAATAAATGCTTCAGCGAAGACATTGCCCATATTTCGGGTTGCAATGTACAAAACTGATTAGAGTGCAAAATCAGGTTTTCCAGATGAGGCAAAGTACTCATTTCCCAAGGGCACTTATCAAACTGATTGTTGCTTAAGTTTAAAAACCGCAAGTGGATAAGTACTTCAATTTTTGCAGGGATTTCTTTGAGCAAGTTATTATGCAATACCAAAGATTCTAACTGTTTCAGCTCAAAAAGAGCGTTGGGAAAAGTAAAGAATCGATTGCTCTCTAAGTTGAGATACTTAAGTTGTTGTAAGTTTTGAAATTCGGGTGGCAAGTAAGCAAGGTGATTTCCAGAAAATATAATTCTTCGCAGTTTTGTAAGTTGACCAATGGCTGCGTCAACTTTTCGCAAGCGATTATTCCCTATATTCAGTTCTTCCAGTTGAGTCAATTGGCCTATATTACTATTCAATTCTTGAATGTAGTTATCGGCTAATACCAGTTTTTTAAGGCCAATTAAATGCCACACCCAAGTTGGCACTTCTCGCAATATGAGTATGGGCATATCAATTGTGGGCAATGCTTCTATGTATGCTATCTCCAAGTCATAATTTAGGCAACGCTTGATGTCTTTTCTGAGTGCCAAGGCTACCTCCTCACTATAATGTCCTTTTAGTCCCACGCATAATTGAAAAGCCAGGTCAATATTTATGGCTTTGCCAGTTTGAAGCAATTGAAGTATTTTGGGAGAATAGGCGTGTTGCTCATTCATGAAGGCAAATGCAAAGTATCATTCAGTACGCCCCAAATAGTTGAAAAGGAGGTCTTTCCAGTGAGGCTCTGCGGTTTTTTCCAGTAAAATATGATTAATTCCTTCCCGCAAATCACTACCTGATGGCAAGCAAATGCTGTAGTATTGATATTTGAACTTATAAGGCAAAAGCTTGATACTGCCAATTTCGCCTTGTTTGATCAAATAACGCATCAAAGGTTCATCATACAGGAATGCATCAATTTTCTTGTCTTTTACAGCTTGCATACCTTCCAAAGGTGTAGCATATACCTTAGGTACAATGTGGTTACGACGCAAGTACTGCAAACTACTCGATTTGCTTACTGATCCTACTTTGATTTTGCTCAAGTCTCTCACGCTTTCAATTTTGTGCTCTGGGGGGTCAGAGTTTAGCACTGAAGAGGTTGCAGCAATTAAACTGGAAACTGATAAGATGGTAAAAAACATCCAAATAATGGCGATAAATCGACCTCCTGGGGTAATAGGAGTTTTGTCGCCATAACCTACCGTAGTCATAGTAACAGCAGCCCACCAAAATCCAGCACCAATTCCTTTCACATGATCATCGGCAAAGTGTGGATTTTTCTTGCGTTCAAATAGCCAAATCAGCGTACCAAAAATCAGAAATAGCGCTACTAATGCACTGATAGTACTGATGAATCTTGCCGAAAAAATCCGTGAAATCAGCAGTGTAAAACTTTCTTCTTTGGGCCTTACTGCTATGCCAAGGCTTGTAACGTAATATGGATGGGTAAAATCTACAAGTTCTTCGCGGTCACGTGTGATACTAATGGCCGCAATCGCCGCATCCAGTGATCCTTCTTCTACCCCTTTTACCAGGCCAATAAGGTCTCGTTCTTCCCAACGAAAGCTAATCTTGAGCTTGGCCGAAATAGATTCCCAAAGGTTTACACTGATTCCTGTCCAGGAGCCGTCAGGGTTTTTGATTGCAAATGGAGGGGCTTCTTTAATTCCGATCACATATTTTTGGCGAAATACTACTGAGTCTTTTGCATTGGTAGTATTGTTACTATTATTGCTACTATTGTCATCAAACGAAGTTACTTGCACAATGTCATCATCGTCCTGAGCCAAAGCCGGGGCGATCATGCATCCACTCAACAACGCCAATAATAATATATTTCGTAAAATTCGTAACATTAATTTCTTCAACTACTAATTCTATATTCGTGTTCTGCAGGGGCTGTTGGCAGCATTCAATGGTGTGTGAATGTCAAAGTCTTAAATTGCCTTAATGGTGCCTTACCTGCCTTACTGTTAAAACCGTGCCGAACTCATGATTCATTCACTATTTGTCCCGCAATCATCACACCTAACTATAGCAAACCCTAAGATGTTTTATATTAATTAGTCATATTACTCAATTTTAACTTACAAGCTTTGGAAAAAAACTGTATTCAAGGTGGGTTTTTAGTTGAAAATGAGGGCTTTTGCCAAATTTTGTTATATTTGTTATATGGACGGTTTTCAAATATTTATATACATAATCATTGCGATTATTTACCTGGTTTATAAGGCCAATAGTGGCAACAACAAGAACAAAAAACCTGTAGCCAAAACCCCGCCTCGTAGACCTGCTAATAACCAAACTACTGGTAACAAGTCAACAGCAAGCGCTGATCTTGAATCATTTTTGCAAGAACTATCTAAAGATATTGGAAAACCAGAGCAAACCTCCAGTTATCGCTCGCTAGAACAAGAGTCTATAAACTATGACAAAACGGCTCAAAATTACGACAAACCTACACGCAATAGATTCCGAAGACCAGCCTCCACAGAAGATGACTTTGCGAAGGTACAGGAGGCTCAACAGCAACATGCCAAATCGGTATCTACATTAAACAAGGAGCAAAAAAAGCGTTTGGGCCATGCCAAGTCGGTATCTACCCTATCAGAAGAGCAAAGACAACGTCTGGAACATGCCAAATCTATATCTAAAGGCAGACAAGCAAAGAAGAAAAAAATTATTAAAGGTTCTGACGATGTGCGTAAAGCATTTATCATGTCTGAAATCCTGAAAAGAAAATATGATTAATTGGTATGATGGTGAATGATCAATGATTAGTGGTTAATTTTTCATTGTTCCATTGCTCTATTGTTAAATGGTTGCGCGATGCTTCGCAAAACTATGGATTATCGACTAATTTTTCACTTATCTTCTTTCTCCTCAAGTTTTTTCAGTAACAAGTCTAGCTTGTTTTCTACTCTGATGAGTCGCTCTTCAAGTTCATCATTTTCGTTGCTAATCATTTCTTCTACAAAAATGGCATTAACAATAGAGAAACCGAATATGCCACCTGTTAATACAATCAGCATAAAATAGATACGAGTAGCCGCACTCATCCACGGAGCACCATTTTGGGCAATCGCGTCTGGAATTTCATACCACCCTTCCATTGTAAAGATTTTAAATATGATGTAGAAAGACTCAAAACCATTACTAAAATACTTAGGAGCCAAATCTCTGAAAAGATAATAAGTAAATAGGGATACAATGAGGTTGTAAAAGAAAAAGCCTGCCAGTACAAACAAAGAAGCTTTAAGAGCCCGCCCTACCCCAATGAGCAAATCTTGTAAATGAGGGACAAACTGTAAGAAACGGAAAAATTTGGCTACTCTTACGGTTCTAAGTACCAACAAAAAAGTAAAATCTGGAATGGGTAAAAATAAAATGAGTAAAGAAGGAGTAGTAAGCAATACAATCAAAAAATCGAGTTTGTTCCAGTTAGAGCTGATATATCCTCGCCATTTGTACATTCTAATTTTGATGAGGGCTTCTACCAGAAAAAACAAAGTACAGCTTAAGTCTATGGTTTCCAATATTGGAAAATAGGCCTTAAGACTCCCAAAAGAGAGCAGAAATAGCACTAAAATGTTGAGAATCAGGACAGGAAAGATGATCCGATCACTGGTAAAAAAACGGCGCATTGGTACTAGAGAATTGAATTAAGCAGTGTCTTTAAACTCTTTTATAAGTATTGTCAGGTATTATTTCTCCATAGAGATCAACTCATAAACTTTCCAGTCTCCTCTACGATTGGTTCTTATCTTACCTACATGCATACAATTTACATCGCCTTTTACCAGTTTGTAAGTATTCTCTAACAAGTGAATAGGCACATCCTCTTTCTGCTTTAAATGATAAGTAGTTTGGATGATATCGCTCCAAATATCGTAGGCAAATCGTTTACGATGCGTATCGCCAGCTACCACATCGGTAGTATTTACGCCCAAATACATTTTCTTGATCAAATCGTTTACCTCTTGTGAATATGCTCTATAATCTAAAGCCATTTTGCGAATCTCAAAGCTAGCTTCCAATAAAGGCTTTGGATCTTCAGCGCTTAGTTGGCGTTGGGCGCAAGCATACATATTGTTTTTAGTTCTCACTCTTTCGAGGCCAAACTCTTGTACTCGATCATTGATTGCTTTGAAGAAGTCTTCTAATTCTCCGATTAAACTACTACGATCAGTTTTCAATACAGTAGACATTAGGTCGGCAAAGCCAATATATAAAATACTTACACTTGGGTAATAATTGATGAACTCATAGTCCGTTTTTTCTAAATCTTTGGCAATTTCTTCGGGTAAAATATATTGCATCAAAGACGAAGTATGCAAACGTCCGGCTTCTTCTTCTAGCAGTTTAGAAAAACTACTGCCTTCATAAGGAATCTGGCTAAAATCGGCTTCCTCGGTAGCTTTTTGTAACTGCGCCGGAATGGCAGAAGTAGCTCGATCAGCGGCTTTTTCTTCCATTTCTATAAGCTTAAGCTTGGCTTGTTTTTGGGTAAGTTCTCGTTCTACCCGTGAGAGTTGCTCTCGGGCTTGCATGACTGATTTTTGCAAATTATTCAGCTCTTGACTCCCCTCCTTCGCTTTGCTATTTTCCATCAAAATTTGCTCTTTTTCCTGAGCAAATTTTTCTCTTTCTTCTTCAAATCCTTCTTTAGCTTTGATCAGTTGTTGGCGCATTTCCTCTAATTGGGCGCGTTCCATTGCTAATTGATCAGGAGCCTTTTCAGTAGGTGCAGATTCAGTTTTAGTATCAGCAGATACAGGCGAAGTTACTTCCTCTTTGGCTTTTTTCAGGGCATCAAGTACTATCTGAGCATCTTTTTCCTCTGAAGTAGGTGCTCTTTTAGCAACAACTAGTGTTTCTTCTGGCTGATCTTTAGTTTCTTTTTCTGATATTTCTTCAGATTTATCCTCCGGCTTTATTTGCTCAGTAGTTAGTGTAGAGGAGTCTTCTTCTTCACTCTGTGAAGTTTCTTTGGGGATGGCTTGATCCTTTGACTCTTCTTTGGTCACCTCTCTTACTATGCTTTCGGTAGGAGTTTCCGTAACTTCTGCTGTTTTTGTTTCGGCTACCTCTTGGGCCTTTTCTTTCTCTACTTTTTGCTGAACAGGTTTTGTTGACTTTACTGGGGCGACTTCTTCTGGCTTTGGTTCAGGGACTACCTCTTGTGAAGCCAGCTTATCCATTTCATCATGAAGTTGCTGATGTTCTTCATCCAACTGGCGTCGGTCTTCAGCCAACAATTGCATTTCTACCTCTAGTTGCTGTCGGGCAATTTCCAAGGCTTGTCGCTCTGCCTCGGTATCTTGCTCTAGCAACTGCTTTTCTTCAAGTGCAGTTTCTTTTTCCTTGAATAACTTCACTTTGGCCTCCGCCAACTCTTGTCTTTCCTGAAGCAAGCGTTCTTGATCTTCGAGCACTTGTTTGCGGGTAGTATAAAGCTGTTCTTGTTTTTTTTGCAATTCTTCCTGACTAGCCGCTACTTCCTGACGAATGGCTTCAATATCGCTTTGAGAGCTATTCAATACCGCTTTTTCCTGATCTAGTTTTGCTTTGACTTCGGCTAGTTGTGCTCGTTCTTTTTCTACATCTGCCTGCAAGCGCTTTTGCTCTTCAAAAATGGCATTTCTATTACTTTCTACTTTTTGTTTCTCTTCCGCAATGCGATCTTGCTCTTCTTGTACTCTTTGGCGGGCCAACTCAAGGGCACTTACTTCTTCGGCTTTTTTGGCTTTCGCTTCTTTTTGCCCAATAATCGCCTGTTGAATCACCTGAATCAATACTGGTTTTTCGATAGGCTTAGGTACAAAACCAGCAATATCGGTAGTAATAATCTCATTGATGGTTTGAGTACGTGCTGGATGGGTAGAAATTACAATGGGTAGATTTCTGGTAGACTTTTGCTGCTGAAGATAATGGTATACCTCTAGTTCTGAAGCAATAGAAGTCTCCCAATCAAGCAATACTACGTCTAGTTCTTTTTTACGAATAATGATTTGCACCATTTGTGAATTAGTGGCATTCATTACATTGTAGTTGCCTTCTTCTTCCAAATAGTCAAAAATGGTATGCAAACTTTTAAAATCCTGGTTTACTACCAGCACATTGTATTTTTCCATGGACACGCTATAATTGGATCAATTTGTTGTAACTTTCTTCATCCAAATACAATATTGCCTGTTCCAGAGCATTTTTCCATTTGGTAAGGTTACTGTTACCCTGAGGATCTATCTTATTCAATACGGCCTTGAGGGCACTCGTTTCAAAATATTCAAGTTCGGCAAATTCTTTTAAGAAGGGAGCCATGGCATCCTTTTCTTCCTCAGAAAATTCCAGATTGTCAATATCAATGTCTAATTCGCCTGCTGCAGTGGGCTTCACTCCCAACAAATCGCTGTAATCCACATCCTCCAACGATTTAGCATCTGGCAATGTAAATATCAAGTGTAAGCCTTCATCGGCTGGCAAAACCTCTACTTTGCCCCCATGCGCTTCAATCATCATTTTGTTAAAAGCCCAGGTAGAGCCTGCGGGGCGTGCCTCTTGTGGAGGAAATTTATCAAATACCCTATGTAGTTTATCTTCTGGTACCGAAGTCCCATTGTCTCTAAAAACCACCTCTAGTACATCCTTCTCCTCGTGCTTGATGGGTTGAGCACTGAGTGTAATCTTACCACCTTCATCGGTATATTTTAAGGCATTGGCAAAGAAGTTCAAAAAGACACGCTCTATAACTTCGTAGTCGAAAGTTGCATAAAAGAAAGGCTTGATCTGATTATCTACCTGCAGTGATTTTTCCTTGATCAAGTCTGATACTTTGTCCAGGGCACTGCGAGATACTTTGTAAATAGAGTGGTTTTCCTGATGTAGAATTACCGCTCCAGGATCATTATTTTCCTGTACAGTATCCACGTTTGCCATCAGGTTCATCACTTGCATCCCTGATTGGTACACCATTACCCGATTTATATCCTCATCGGCCTCAGGTATAGTCAAATCTACAATGTTTTTTACAGGAGGAGCAATATCTTCTTTGAGTACCTTGGATAAACCTTCTTTCTCAACAGTGACTTCGTCTAGCTTGATTTTAGTTTGATCAAGCTCATCAGCTTGTTTTTGCAGCGTGGCTTTTTGCTCGTTGATTTCTCGCTGTTGTGAGTTGATACGATTGACCGATTTATTTTTGTGATACTCAATTTCTTTCTCAGCTTTTTTCTTCACCTGACGCTTGCGATACAACAAGAAAAACACAATTAATAACGCCAACAATGCCAAACCTAATAACCACCAAAGTCGCTGGTTTTTTTCAGCTTCTACCTGTGCTTTTTCCTTGGTGAGTGTCGTAATTTTCTCAGCTTTGGTACTCGTATCTTTTTTAAGCTCAGTAATCAGTTTCTCCTTTTGTGATAAGCGAATAGAATCTTCCTGATTGAGCAATTCAGCACGTTTTTTCGCCGCTTCTAATACTCCAATGCGTTTTGCTTTCACCAGATTATCTATAGCCAAACGACGCTTTTGGATTTGGAGTAAGCGTACTTTTTGGCTTTCGGGAATTGGATCAGCATTGTTATTATTTCTATTAGGAACGGGTACGTTGCGGGTAATGGTCTTGGTGATGTATTTGGGTACATATACCGTTTTTACCTTGGTATTTTTAGGATTGTTTTTTATAGCTTCCAGGCGTTTTTTATAAGATTGATACAGCTGTCGGTATTGTCGGGCTTCCTGAAGCTTACCTTCATCCTGACGGGTTTCAGCCAATGTGCCATAGCTGTCTACAATTCCTTCTAGTGCATTAACTAAACGCTGTCCATCAAATTGATCGTTGTAGTCTTTGGCCACGACATACGACTGAAAAAGGTATTCCAAGGCTTTTTCATCGTCTTTTTTGTATCGCTGATAAACCAATCCTACATTTTTCAGATTTTCAGTCAGTCCTATTTTATCTCCTGCTTTGTCTCTGGTCTTCAGTTCGTTTTGATAATGCTCAAGTGCTTTGTCGTATTCTCGTTTCTTCTTTTGATAATCCCCCATCGCACGATAGATTTCTGCTTCCTGGAATAAGTTTTTTGCAGAATCGGCAGGAGCATCCAATGCTTTTTGGTAAGCCCCCAAAGCTTTTTCATCATCTTTGGCGGCATAATAGTTCCCTTGATTTTGATAAGCAGTAGCAATACCTGGCGCATAATTTTCATCCTGTGATATCTTTAACGCCTTGTCTATATAATCCTGGGCTTTATCAGGGTTTTCTTCAATATATACGGCTGCCAACATGTTTAACACATCGGCTTCGCCTTGTTTGTCTTTGAGTTGTTGATAACCACTCAGGGCCTGTTGAAGATATACAGGAGCACGATTAAAATTTTTGAGGCGGAAATAGGCATTTCCGATATTTTTTTGTCCTCGGGCAGTAGCAGAAGAGTCACGCAGTTTTTTGGCTACTTCAAAAGCTTGACGAGCATAATCGAGCGATTTAAATCCATCAGTATATTGATAGTCTTCTGCAAGTTCATTTAGTATTTTTACTCGTTGCGTATCGGCTTTCGCTCCCAGCAGGGCATTTTGATTGGTAATAATTCTGTAGGAACGGTCTTGCTGGGCATAACTTGTTTGTGTAAGTGCACCAAATATTATTGCTAAACTCACCCAAAAACACCGTAAACATTTCCACTCTAAGCGCATAATACCTTTGATTATTTTCTAATTTTGTAAATGGGAACTATGCCTGAATTTATTTCTTTTAAATAATTGCTTTGTGATTAACCTTGTTCCCTCAAGAGACAATTTGGATTCAAAGTAAATAATGAATTTTAAAAATACTACCATCTTAGCGATGTTTTTTTGCTTGATTGTACCATTTGTATTGTTAAACAACTTTTACCCCTTTTGGCGCTTTGGAATGTTTGCCGAACCAGTAAAAAGTCAGGTACAAACCGAAAAATTTAAAATCTACCGATTTTCTCCGTCTAATCCTCCTAAATACTTTTCTCCAGAAAAGATTGGCTTCGACGAAAATCAATTTCTTTACCTTGCCCGCAATTACTATTACAAAAGTCAGACTACTTTTTTTCTGAAAGAGGTTGCCAGATTATATTCTAAAAAATATTCTCAGAGTTCTTCCCAAAAGGTCAAAAAACTCCACCCCAAAAAAGAAGTAGCAAAAGAAATCTGGAAGCTGTATCGGGTAGTGGTTACCCAACAAATTCAGCAAATAAATAATGCTCAAAAAGACAGCACCTTAGTCACAAGTATACACGTCCATGGTTTTGAATAAACGTAGCTTATCTATTTACTTAGCATTGGGATTGGTCATCCTATTGGTGTTTGGCTACTGGTGGGAATGGCGTCATTGGGTGGTGCTGGCATATGACCAAAAAGCACCCGCTTGGTTTCAATCATTGGTGCAAACCATTTACCCTCGCTTTGGTGTAGAGAAACAACGCTTTCCATTGGCGTTTTTCCTCAAAAAAGCCGATCAAGTCGTGTTACGCTTTGCTTTGGTAAGTATTGCCATAGGTATTTTCTTTCTATTGCTACAATCTCGTGCTTCTTTCAAGCAAAAAATCCATCATTTTTGGGATTCGTCTACTTCTACCATCAATATTGGCTGGCAATTGCGGGGGTTTGCAGGGTTGATGTTGTTATTTACCTGGGATTGGTATTTTTATTTAAAAAATCTGGAACAAGCACGGGTTTTCTACGCTCCTATCCTTCCTTATCGCTTATTGCACTTGCCTTTTCCTTCGGCTTATTGGCTACTTATCTTTTGTATATTGTTTTGGTTAGCCAATTTAGCGATCATTGCCAGAGTTAAGGTATTTTGGAGTAGTTTGGTGAGTGTATTTTTCTTCCTATTGTTGCAAGGTTTTATGTATTGCTTTCATAAAGTAGATCATACCTATGCTACCCTCACTTATGCAGCTTTATTGATCCCTGTTTTGGCTTGGTATTACCAAAAAAGTGTGCAAAAAAAGCAAAATCACATGGTGAGTTGGCCCTGGCGGTTGATACAAGTGATGATTGCCTTGGTATACCTTCAGGCAGCCGTAGAAAAACTACTTATTGGAGGCATTGAATGGTTACAACCTCAAAATTTTCGCGCCTATTTGTATATGCATCCTACTACCTTAGGTAATTGGTTGTCACAAAGCGATTTTTGGTGTGTAGCATTACCTTTAGTAGCCCTTGTTTTCCAATTAGGATTCATTAGCATTATATTTTACCCTCGTTTCAAATGGATTTTCCTGGTTGTAGGAATCACTTTCCACCTCAATACTTACTTATTACTAGGAATTGGTTGGTATTACTCCCCCTGGATGCTAGTATACTTCTTTTTAATAGATTGGAGACCAAAAAACCAACAAAATGTCTAACAAAGGCGATGGTTCTTTCAACAAAATTTTTATTTGTATATATTTAGACTCCAAAAATGACCCTTTATTTATAATGATTCGTACTATAAGTGCTATTGCCTGCTTTTTTTTCATGACCTGTTGGATGTTTGGTTGCCATTCGGTGCGGCTAAGCAAGTCACATCAAAATACTTTGAATCGTTATGTGTGGAAAACCCAACAAAATCTACACAAAACAGCTCAGTTGAAATCCTTAGTAGATCATCGCATCCGTTTGAATCCTCATAGTGCCGCCAAAGATTTTTACCCAGTACTTGATAATGTTAGCAAAAAGCTGGATAAAATTCACCAAAAGCTCCGCACCCAACTCATTCGACGAGAGGCCATGCCATTGACCGAAATACGTAAAATTCGTCGCACACTGAAACACACCCAACGTTTCTTATCGAAAACTAACCGACATATTCTACACGGTACCGAGCAAATATTAGAATCAGATGTTCTTTTTGAGGTAGGTAGCACCCAGCTTAAGGCCGCTGGTGTAGTATCTTTGAATCATTTTGCCCAATTCTTAAAAAATCGTTTGGACTTACTTTCAGCGAATCCTATGCAGGTAAAAGTAGCTATTGCCGGATATGCCGACGAACAAGGTTTTGTAAGAGGCGAAACAGATAATCAGCGTCAGGAAAAAAACCGTTTGCTTTCACTAGGACGAGCTACTACAGTAAAACATTACTTGTCCACGATTTTACATCACCTGTTTGAGGATACTTCACAAGATATTCGATTTGACATTCAGGTAGAAGGCAAAGGGGAAACGCTTCCTCCAAAATTGGCTGATCCACACAAAAACGATCGCAGGAGACGTATCTGTACTATTTCTTGTTATGCGGTAATACCTACACAGGTTCCTCTGGTAAAGACTCAAAATAAGCCCAGAAGATATACAATGCCAGCTCCGGTAAAGCCCAGTAAGAAGTAGTTTTTTTCTTAGAAAGAATCGTTTGTTTTGATCAATATCTCCAGACAGTTGGCGAATTTGTCCAAGTACTTCAGGAGCTTATAGATTTATTTTGTAGTCATAAGTTAGCCATCATTCAATTTTATTTATGAACTACAAACCTCATACTTTGCTAGTAGTTGTTATAGCTGCTTTATGTACATATTGTACATCTTCCTCTCAAAAAGTAAAGCCTTCTTTCGAACCCAAGTTATCTTTGACACAACTTGAGCAAGAAGCAATTCGCCCCACCCAAAATACGCTAATAGACGAAGTAGATTTTTTTAGCAATATGCCTATCGATCAAATCAGAAAACGATTTACCCAGTTTTATGATTATCAAGAGGTTAGAAGTTCGGCCACTATTGAACAGCTTAAAAAATATGCTCAGCCCATAATCAAGCATCTGAAAAGTGAAGAGGAGGATGCAAAGTTTATAGATAAAATACTCAGTCGTAGTTACGCCTTTACCAAAGAAAACACTTCTATACTCTGCCTGGGTAATGAAGATCAAGTACTACTCACATTTTTGATCTTTCCAGACAATAAAGAATGGGCTTATGCTCAATGGATCAAAAAAAGCCTGGAAGACTTAAAGTCGTCCAAAGAACGCTCAACAACTACTCAAATGCCACTAGAAAATATTCATTTCGAAAAAGTAATCAAAGGCATGCATTACAATGACTATCTGACACTTTCCAAGTGGATTTTCCCTAATAAAGAAAGAGTGTCTGTATTACGAGTTTCTTCTTTACATTTTTGGAGCGCTATGACTCAGAACCTTTTTGCTAAAATGAAAGAGGGCTCTAGCAAATCAATGGATAAAGAAGATTTACAAGAAAAAGCCTATCAACAGGCCATTAAAAAACTACCAAAGGATTTTATTTTCCTGCAAGAAGTAGGAAAAGTATACAGCAATAGCCTAAATACTTTGGCTTTTCTATCACCCAATACTACTTTTAAGGGCCTTGATGACATTAAAATATCGATAAAAGGAGGGAAAATAGTGTATCGCAAACAGGGTTTCATACAACTTGTGGCTGGAAATCAGCCCATGGAATTCACTTTTCGTCTTCCTTCTAAAGATTTGAGCCAAACTATCAAGCTCACGCCCAACACAATTCTGTTAAATACTTTAGAAACATCTTTTTATAAAAGAGGATTGGGTAAGGAGCTTCTTGACCTGCAACCGAAAGGCATTTTTGGAGATCGTATTACCTCACAACCCATAGAATTGCCCCAGGAAATGTATATCAAGATGGCATTTCCGAATGGATCAAAAGAAGGCTTTTTTAATCTTGACAGTGCAGGTAGAGTATTTCGGAAAAACAACTTTTTTAGGCAAGATCATTTGTTAGATAGTCGCGTGGTACCCAAAAAGTGGTGGTTACGTTTATGGCGCAAAGGGCAGGTTGTTTATGAGCGAGTCAATCAACAGGCTGGGTATCGCGTATCGCTGAAGGATTTTCAATCTAAGGTACAAGATGGGGATAGTCTGGAAATCAATTTTTCACAAATTGAGCGCATTAATTATCTAAATCAACTGGTTCCTTTGGTACTGGAAAAGCCGCTTAAATTCAATTTCTTACTCAAACCACCACCTGCTACTTTACCATTACTCAGCTTTGATACCGAAAAACCTCTAAGTGTTATGTTTAAGCAAAGTAGGTTTGATAAAGCTGAGAAGGTGCTTTTTGAAGCTGAAAAGAGGCAGGAAGATGACTATTACACTTCACTCAGTCAAATAAAAACACTCCATATCCTGAAAAATGGACGCTTGTTTTTCAAGGCACAAAATCTGAGCACTTCGTTGGGGTTTACCTTCAATCCTGCTAAAAAACAATATGAGCTAATACACATTCCCCTCAAATCGTATAAAAGTCAGGATTTTGAAGTCATCAAAAAACAATTGAAAAATGATTTAAAGACAATCATTAAGAATAACCCTCATTGGGAGGTGGAAAAATCATTACAGAGAAAGTACCTTACTATCAATTTTGATAATATGTTTAAAAAGGTAATGCAACTCGAAAAAATATTTCCTCTCAAAAAGCGTCAAGAGTTTCATGTACTCATGAATCAAAATCTTATGGCGCTAGAATATGGTGATTATTTAATACAAGTAGACATGAATTTGAATCTGGGGTGGTATGATGCTAAGCTAACATTAAAACACAAGGATATTTTTTAATAATACAGCAAAGAAAAAAGGTGCTACTTTGACAGAAAACCTGAAACCAAGCAGCACCTTTTAATAGATCAATGATATTTTTTATCAGCCAAAAGGATTAAAGCCTCGCTTGCCACCTCCTTTTTTGCTCATCTTATTCACTTTTTTCATCATCTTACGCATGTCTTCAAACTGCTTGATAAGGTTGTTGACTTGCTGAATAGAAGTACCACTACCATTGGCAATGCGCTTACGACGACTACCATCTTTCAACGCGATTGGGTTCTTGCGTTCGTAAGGAGTCATAGAATAAATGATGGCCTCAATAGGTTTAAACGAATTGTCGTCTATATCTACATCACGCAATACTTTGTTCATCCCAGGAAGCATTCCCATCAAGTCTTTGAGATTACCCATACTCTTGATTTGCTGCAACTGAGACAAGAAATCTTCGTAGTCGAACTGGTTTTTACGCATTTTGCGCTCCAGACGCTCCATTTCTTCCATGTCAGCTTTTTTGTACATGTCGTCTACGAATTTCTTCACATCTCCCATGTCCAAAATACGGCCAGCCATTCCATCAGGGTTAAACACATCCAGTGCGTCCATTTTTTCCCCTTTTCCGATAAACTTGATTGGTTTATCTACTACCGCTTTGATAGAAAGTGCCGCTCCACCACGGGTATCACCATCCAATTTGGTTAATACTACACCATCAAAATCAATGCGGTCGTTAAAAGCCTTGGCAGTATTTACGGCGTCTTGCCCTGTCATAGAGTCTACAACAAACAAAGTTTCGCTTGGTTGGATGGCATTCTTGATATTTTCTATCTCATCCATCATCTCCTCATCTACCGCCAAACGCCCCGCAGTATCTACAATCACCACTTTGTGGTTATTCTCTTTGGCGTGCTTGATAGCATTTTGTGCAATTTTGACCGGGTTTTTGTTTTCTGGCTCAGCAAATACTTCTATGCCAATTTGCCCCCCTACTACTTTCAACTGGTCAATCGCCGCAGGACGATACACGTCACAGGCTACCAATAGCACTTGCTTATTATGCTCAGCTTTGATAAAGTTGGCCAACTTTCCCGAAAAGGTTGTTTTACCTGATCCTTGCAAACCCGACATCAAAACAACTGCCGGATTACCCGTTAGATTGATCTGAACTTCTTCGCCGCCCATCAATTCGGTCAACTTTTCGTGGACAATTTTTACCAAGAGTTGTCCAGGCTCTACACTCTTCAATACCTTCCGCCCTAATGCTTCTACTTTAATTTCGTCAGTCACTTGTTTGGCAACCTTATAGTTTACGTCGGCGTCTACCAATGCACGACGAATTTCTTTAACAGTTGAAGCTACATTTATTTCCGTGATTCTTCCTTTACCCTTTAGGTTCTGGATGGCGGTGTCTATTTTATGGCTCAGTGAATCAAACATACGATAAGAGAAAGTTTAGTTTTTCTACAAATTACTCACAGCAAACTTTACACAAAGTCAATGATCCTGTAAAAGTGTCGTTTTTTAGTTTTGTATCATTTAAACAAAGATGACAAGATTACAGCTTTTCTGGTAAAATAAAAACTCCCAAAGTTAATACATGCCAGCCTTATTTTAAAAATACTTCTTATTTATTCAAACGGATTTCCAAAGGTACGCTTATTCTTACCTCGTTTATATATTTTCTTCAGCATTTTACGTCTATTCTCAAGGTGTTTCGTCACGAGATTCACTTGTTGTATAGAAGTTCCACTCCCTAGTGCAATCCGTTCACGGCGACTTATCTCTTTTAACATCCAGGGGTTTCGGCGTTCTTGAAGTGTCATAGAACAAATTATTACCTCAATCGTAATGATTTCTGCTTCGTCTATGCTTACCTCTTCCAAGGCTTCATTCATACCAGGTACTCCATCAATCATCTTTTTTAACTCTGGTGAGGGCTTGAGCTGCGTCAAAAAATCTTCATAATCAAACTTTGGTCTGCGAATCTTGTCTAGTACTCTGTCAATGTGTTTGTCTCCCAATCCCAATGGGTCTCCACTAATGATCAACTCTTTTTGAATATCATATAATTCCACAGCGCGACTTGCCATGTATCCAGGGTTAAATAAATTAACAGCGGACATTTTTTCCCCAGTATTTGTATATTTCACAGGTTTACCGACAATTTCTCTAATAGAAAGAATTACTACCCCTCCTCGCATATCTAAGTCTAGTTTGGTGAGTACTATTCCGTCAAGGCCTACTTGTTTCTGAAATGTATTGGCTGCATTAATGGCTTCCTGACCAGTAGTAATATCTGCTACAAATAAGGTTTCAGTTGGTTGGATGGCATCTTTCAGGTTTTTGATCTCTGTTAGGAAGGCTTCGTCTATGGTGGCACTCCTCATAGTATCCAGTATTACCACATCAAAATGATGTTCTTTGGCATGTCTAATAGCATTCTGGGCAACTACTAATGATTCTTTATTTTCAGGTGCTGTATATGTAGTTGCCTCTACCCAATCTCCTATTTCTTGCAATTCTTTCTGAGCATTTGGATTCAGTACATCACAAGACGCAAGTAATACCCGTTTGTCTTTTTGCTTTTTGAGATAACCCGCTAATTTCCCCACAAACCTGGTCTTACCAGCTTTCTTTAAACCCGCCAGTAGTACAATGACAGGATTCCCCTCCAGGTTAATTTCCTCGGTTTTGCCACCCATCAATTCGCAGAGCTTTTCTTTGATAATTTTCAGAAATAACTTCCCAAGGTCTACATCAGTAGTTCCTCTTAGCTCCAGCATCTCCTCTTTCATCTCATCGGTCACTCTTTTGGCAATCTTGTAGTTTACACCAACCCTAACCAATGATCTTCGGATGCCTTTAATAGCACTTGCCACATTTACATCAGTAAAAACCTTTTCACGATTCAACTTTTGGGCGGCTTTACATATGTCTTCAGTCAGTGTGTCAAACATGGGGGTTATGTGTATAGGTTTGATTCAATTATTAAGAATGAGAGTTGTGACAAAGATACACAAGATTCAAGATAACTTGTATACATCACCAGTCACAAGTTAATATTCGAAAATCCCATCATAGTTCACCTGATAAAGCCAAAGCCCCACATTTGCAAGGTATGTCCAAGGAATAGATACATTTGAACGATATGTCTAAGAGACTTCCTTATCTACGTTGTTTATTTGTTTCTCAAAATATTTAAATCTATGTATTATTTCAGAAAAAGCTTTGCTGTACCTGCTTTACAAAAAGCGTGGTTAGTACTTATTTGTAGTTTAAGTACTTATAATATTCAGGCTCAGTCTACTTCTCTACAGGCATTTAAGGAAGCTAATGGATTGTGGGGTATCAAAAATTCTCGTGGTAAAGTGATCAAATCTCCGCAATACCAAAATATATTAGTCCTCCCTCCTCCTTTTAAAAAAGGTTGGTTCATTGTCAAAAAAAATGACTTATGGGGAATTATGAATACTAAGGGTAGATATGTGATTGAACCTTCACTGCAAAAGATTGATATTTTCAATACTAAAGGTGATTTACTACCAGTGTTAAGCAATCAACGTTGGGGGATTATTAACTCTAGAGGTAAATTTATATTCAAACCTCAGTTTCAAAAGTTAAACCCTATTGAAGTAGGCTTTAAAGTTCAAAAAAACCAGCTTTGGGGCCTAATCAATATAAAGGGAAAATATATTGTTCGCCCCAAATTCAGGCGCCTTGGAGATTTTGCAGAAGACTTGGTTGGGGTAGACGAAAACGGCCTAGTGGGTTTTATCAATGCCAAAGGAAAGTATGTCATTCAACCCAGATTTCAGGCAGCAGCTCCTTTTAAGCATGGATATGCCATTGTAGCGCTTAATTACCAACTAGGGATGATTAATAAATCGGGCAAAATCACCGTACCCTGCGCATATGATGACGTAAAGTTTTTAACCCCTAATGGTGATTCAAATTTTGCATTAGTTAGCAAAGGAAAACTTAACGGTCTAGTAAATTACGCCAATGGCAAACAAATCCTTCCGCCCAAATACATTTCAATTAGACTTATCACTATACAGCAAAAGCGTTTTCTGGTAGTTTGTGATCAGGAATGGCGCTTCAGTTTATTTAATGCCCAAGGAAAACGCCTCATTGGCCCATATGATGACATGGAGCATCTCGGAGGAAACGAAATAGCAGTGATGAGGGATAAAAAAAAATTTGTGGTTGACACTTCTGGAAAATACCTAAGGAAATATACCATCAAAGATAATAATCAACAAGAAAAAATCTTTATGATCGTGGAGGAAGCGGCAATGCCTATAGGTGGTTATAAAAAGTTGCACAAGTTTTTTAAAGACAATGTGATTTACCCAAAGCAGGCAAAAAAGCAGCAAATAGAAGGTCGCGTATTTGTCCAGTTTACAGTAAATAAAGATGGTACATTGTCTAAATTTCGTATTCTCAAAGGTTTGGGGTATGGCTGTGATGAAGAAGCTATTAGATTACTTAAGGCAAGTTCTCCCTGGACTCCTGCCAAAAATAGCGATAAATCAGCTAAGAAATCTGTTAAATCTTATCCTGTTTCATTCAAACTTCCAGAAGATTGATCTATTAGGCTAGAAAGCACCTTATATGACATAAAAAACCCTCGTAATTTTGTAAAGTACGAGGGTTTGAATTCTCCAAACAATTAGGTTCGTGAAATGCTATCAAGCACTCACTCCTTCATTTTCACAAGTTTTTCTAACTCCTTGTAAATCTTTTTTCAATCACTCGATTTTGGTCAATAATACGTAATATGTACACTCCTTCAGCCAAGTTACTTGTATTCAACATTTTAGACCTTTGATTGAACACCCAGGCTCCAGATTTCACTACCTGTCCCTGAAGAGTAATTACCTCCCAATATGCTTGGTTAGACAATGGCTTGTCTATCTCTAGTTTTACTTGTAGATAATTACTGGCAGGGTTGGGATATAACACCAACTTACTATCTGGCAAAGGATCAAGTATTCCAGTTACTTGCCCAGCATTACTTCCTCCACCTGCACCTTGTCGGTTACCATTCATTGATATTACTCCCGCCTGGTGCACCTCTCTGGTATCATAATCTTCTATAAAGACCACAATTCTGAAATTACTCGGATCTAAACCTCCTACGTTCCAGTCAAAGTTTAAATTTTGTATATCTCCACTCACCCAAGGCGTATCCCTATAAGTTCCCGCAGCATCAGGCAAAAACTTACGGGTTGCATTATAAAAGGTTTGTCCATTGGCTGTCGTAACAGAATCAATAACCACCATGTGCATGACCACCTTACGATCAAATGCTTCTAAAGCCTGAATAGATGCTGATACATTCAACTGACCACTAGTAATCGTGGGTTGGTTAATCGTAATCAAAAACGGCGAAGGAATAAGCGTGCGATCTGCAAATAAATCGGTGGCCCATTTTCCTAATAATGTATCACGGGCAGTACCATCTAGTACCCCACGAGGCACATCACGTATTCCGTGATAAAAAGCTCGAGCACTTGGATCTTTGTCATTTTGAGTATTGATATCGTCCAAACCAGGAAAACCAGTATGATTATGAATACTAATTATCTCATTGTTGTTTCCATCATCTGGGAACCTTCTGGCATTTAAATCAAATGTAGCAGCATTATTTACCCCAGCATTGATAAAGTATTCTAATAACACAATACGGTTACGGTTGCTGATACGTACTCCATCAAAGGCAAAACCATCAAATTGCTCACCGGGAGGGTTATCTGCATTACTACCAAACACCATTCTAAAACGTACAACCCGATTGGTAATTCCTTGTTGCTGCATAGCAATCAGTACACTAGTCAAGCTAAAACGTGCAGTTTTCCAGTCTCCAGCTTGTGTTTGGCTTCTTCCAGACCATCCCTCATTACCAGAGTTGGCATTATTGGTAACAGTACTACTTC
This sequence comes from marine bacterium AO1-C, assembly GCA_001890965.1. Taxonomy (GTDB): domain Bacteria; phylum Bacteroidota; class Bacteroidia; order Cytophagales; family Microscillaceae; genus Microscilla. The sequence goes on from MLAY01000001.1 coordinate 1,284,953, forward strand.
CCTCTCCTGGTGCTCCCAAAATAGGTCTCGTATCATACCAGTTAATTCCAAGGTCTTTCTCTCCCAAACGTGTCCAGGTTTTACCATCGTCAATCGTGTACAACAATGCTACCCCATCTGATCCTTGATCAGTATCTGACCAGTAACGGAACGAAATCATTGGTTTATTCAGTCCTCCAATATCAAAACAAGGACTTTCTACATAGGATTGTTCGTTACTGTTGTAATTAGCATCGGTGCTTGTACGGTTTGCATTGTCTCGGTTATCAGTCACCCAGGCATTTCCATTGGCATTAGTGATTAAGAAACCATCTGGCTGTTTCAATTTCCAGCTAGTGCTGTCAATGGGTACTTGGTTTACATTTACCACCCCGTGCGAAATCCAACCTCCATTTCCATTTTCAAACTCTTCGTTATAAAACTGTGTATCGCTCACTGAAATCAATGGGAAAATATCAACTCTTCGGTTGAGCACATAAGTTGCAACACCATCCTGAGTAGTCATCGTAAGTTTTACGATATAAGTTCCTGGCGTACTATAGCTGTAAGAAGGGCTTGTTTCGGTAGAGGTACCTTGTCCATCCCCAAAATCCCACATAATAGAACCTATTTGGTCACGTGGCAATTCCGATTTGTTGGTAAACTTGGTAGCAGCCCCCACGCAAAGATTTTCCACATCAAACTCCATCTTAAAGCTCTTCTCTATTAGCTTGGTACAACCTTGCTCAGTGCCTGGTATAAAAGTATAGTTAATTACTTGTGGTGCAATAGTAATTAAAGTCTTCAGTGGGCTTCGCTCGTTGCTTAAAGTTCCATCCCGAAAATCCCACTCCCAAGTCCAGTTAGCATTGGTATTATCAGCCCCCGCAACAAACTGTATTTTGTTTTCACCAAAAGTTTGCGTGGCAGTTACTTGCACATTTTTAGGTGTTGGCTGTATGGTTACCAAATAGGTAGTATCCCGCTGAGAAGTGTTGTTACAACCAGAAGCACTACTCTCCAAAACAACTTCATAAGTACCTGCTCCCAAAGTCTTTGGACTGAAAGAGTTTCCTTGGGTAAAGGTATTGAAGGTGCTTTGAGTCGTATTACGGTATTTGAAAACCACACTTGACGTAATACGAGATTCACCATCAAAAGGCGTAAGCGTTACCAAATTTACATCATCACAATAAGTAGCAGCCAAACCAGTAAAAGTAAGTTTAGGCACTCTATTTACTTTAATCGTAAATTCTGGTGATTGATTTCTACACCCATTTACATCTTGATAAGTATATCTTACTACATATTCTCCTACAATCGCATTCCATTCTTCGGTGGTGGCATCATCCGCAATAGCAGGTTCACCAGGCAAAGGATTGCTTGGATCGAAAAGATCAGTAAGTGTAGTGGTTCCTGGCAAAGTAAGTGGTACATATCCAGTAGGTCCTCTTTCACCTGATGCCCTTCTTATCTCAAAGAATGCGTTAGCAGTATTTAATGTAGGAACTGTACCCAAAGGTGCCGATTCTACAGTAATATTGGGCACCAATGTTACTTTTTGAATGTCTCTTACACAATACCCATTAGGGTTAATTCCGCTAATACTAATAGTAGGCAGTGGCACAATATTGAAAAATTGTGGATTTGAAGTCCCTTTACAGCCATTTATATCAGTAAAAGTGTAGGTAACCTGATATGCCCCTATACCTTGCAATAAATCTACTGCTATACTGGTTTGCCCTGCGGCTAAGGTAACCGAATCGGTATTACCATTTTTCTTAAAAGTAAAAATACCACCAGTTTGATCAGGACTTAGAACGATGTTCCCACCTCCCTCTATACAGTATTTATTGTTAGCAGGTGGGGTTACAAAGCTAAAGTTAATCATTGGTGCACTTCCAACGGTAAAAGATTGTCTGGTACTAGTCTCGGTACAACCACCAGTAAAGGCGAAAGTATAATCAATAAAATATTCACCTGCCCCCAAACCAGAAGGATCAAAATTATTAGAATTAAATGACAATACTGAGGCACCAGGCACCCCTGCATTGTTACGTCTAATATTAAAAGTACTTGTTCCGTTGGTAGGAGGAGCCTGGCCATTCACAAGTGGAGTCAAGTCCACATTATCAATATCGATACAGTAAAAGCCTGTCAGACCTGTAAAAGTCACCTCTGGAAGTTGCTCAACCTCTATCGTAATAGCATCAGATACTTTCTGACAACCATTGGCATCAGTAAATGTATAACGTATTTCATATTGTCCAGCAAGCGCATTCCAGACATCAGTAGCAGCATTAGCGGCCACTGCTGTTTCCGAAGGGAGCGGACGACTAGGGTTAAATACATTGGTAATAACATTACTATTATTGGGATCAGTCAATACTTCAAAGTTTGTCGTAGGTCGGCTACCCGAAATTCGGCGTACTTCATAGAATGGTACAATGGTTCCACTAGGCGTAGCAGGGTTACCATTAATAGTTGCAGTAGCTTGCAAAAGAACACTTGTTACTTCGCGAACACAATACTTGGGTTGTATACCTGTCGTGTTAATCGCCACATCTGGATTTGGAAAGATTTCAAAAGTTCTGGGATCAGATACATCTTGACAACCATTAGAATTTTGGAAGGTATAAATAATACTATATCGACCTACCCCAGAAAGAGCGCTCGTATTCAATTGCTCAAGGTTTCTTGCAAAATCCACTCCCGCTCCGGTAGGATTACCCATTGCATCTATTGGTGTAACAGTATAAAAGCCATCTGGAATACCAGAAGTTAAATTGATCGTAGCATCGCTGGCACAGTAAGTATTATAGTTAACATTAGCGGCTAATCCTTCGAAAGTAAAAGTAGCATCTGGCTTAGCGATGATATTAAAAGTTTCAGCAGATGAGGTGTTGGTACAATTATTTGGAGCTGGACTCGTATATCTGTATCGGATAGAATAGGTTCCTGTTCCTCCATTTGCGTCCTGTACCAGGTTTGCAATATCCATTACGCCATTTGCATCGATATAACTTGATAAATCATTGCCACCTTTTTCTAACAAATACACTCCAGTATGCCCTACAGGTAATGTAGTGCTCCCATCCACTGAAGGAATGAAGGTGGTACTTATTTCTGTCTCGCAGTATAAGTCAGATAAATTACTAATTGCTGGTACTGGCAAAGCATTGATCGCAACATCAACCGTTTCTATCCCTACACAAGCAGCCGTAGTCTTACGAACTTCCACCTTGCCTAAAGGCCCTGCCCCCCAATCTACCGAAATTTCAGTTGGGCTTATTTGAGTAAAAGATCCTCCATCTACTGCCCAGGCAATTGTCCCCCCAACAGCGTTACTAATTGTATAACGCACATCTTGAGAATTACCACAAATGCTGTTAGGCCCAGTCAGTCCAGAACTAGATCCAGTATCTACAGTAATACTTTCAGTATCTGAGCCTTCGCAGCCTGTACTAGAATTGGTCGTAGTTACTGTAAGAGTTCCATTCTGGTCAGCCCACAATACCTGTACAGTATTGTTGTTATCACTCCCAACAATTACACCATTGGTCGCTGTCCATTTGTATATATTTCCTCCACCAGCACTCGCTGAATAAGTCTCAGTAGCTCCAGCACATACTGTAAAATTACTACTGTTGTTAATCGCTGGAGTTGGTAAATCTTGTACGTTGACGTTGATAGTTTCGGTAGTTTCGCACAAACTTGTACCACTACTTTCACTATTTGTTTCTGTTACCGAAAGTGATGTATTATTGGTAGAGTTCCAGGTTACGGTTACTTGATTGGTATTAGCTCCCGAAACAATTGTACCTCCTGAACCAATATTCCACAGATAAGTGCGATCAGCCTGTACAGGCACTGAATAAGTATACTCAGTATTACCATCTGCACAAACACTACCTGAAGGAGGATTGATGACTGGGTTGGGCTTTTCCAGTACTGTAATAGTAGCCAGGGTTTGAAGGGTAACATTACAATCAGTTCCAATAGGAATAGGAATGAGAGATGAAGTAGGTGAGCTATTTAAATCTTTTAACAGGATAGGACCTCCCAAGGTAAATTCTGTTACCACATATGCTTGAATTTTAACTTCTCCTGGTCCCGCTGCCGCAGGATTAAAGCTAAAATTATAGCTAACACTATTGTTAGGTGGGGGCGAGAAAGCATTACAGTTTGGCGTACTTGGGATTATCTGGCTACCCGAAATACCTGGTGTACTTTTTAGGCCTACAATATAGCGTTCATCAAAGCCATTTTTAGGCAATTCACGAGTAATACTAAAATTGTATGAACCATTATCACCTTCACAATATTTGGCTTCAAGTCCTACTGAGGTAAGTGCTGAGACAATTACTGTAACCTCTCCTACTGCTGGACAACCACTGGCTGGAGTATAAGTATAACGAATGGTTCTGGCACCTTCCCCTGCTACTGAAGGAAAAAATTGATTACCACTTACTCCCTGGCCAGAAAAAACACCCCCAGCTGGTGTAGCACTCAAAGTAATAGGGTTATCATCCGTAGTAAAGGCATCTCCTTCGTTTGCCCCATTAATTGTAACAGCTTGTACAGCCTTAATCGTTACATCTAATGGAGTTGTAGAATAGGCTCCTGTTCCACAGTTATTTGATATTCCTCGTACTCTTACCTGCACCACTGTATCAGTATTTGCTACACTGGCTTGGTTTGCATTGACTCTTATAAATGGAGTAGAGGTAGTCATGATGTTATCGGTATCATCTAAATCATCCGTAGAAGAAAACTTACTCAAAGGAAACTCCCACTGGTATGTTTGTACACCTGGTATTGCATCTATATAATAAAAACCTGCTGTACCCACACAAAGCTCTGCTTCTCCTGTAATAGCAGAAGGGTTTGCTGGGGAAGGTTCAATGGTTACACTTTGCGAAAGCCACTCACTTTTACATCCGTTGGCCCCTATAGCTCTTACTCTCACATTTCCATTGGCCGCACCAGCAGATGCAGTTACAGAAATTGAATTGGTGCTGGAAGTACCTGAAACTCCTGAAGGCAATTCCCATTCATAGCTGGGAGCTCCCGCAGTTACCTCAAAAGTAACAGGAGTATCTGTACATAAAATCGAGTTAGACTGAGTAAAAGAAGTAGGGTCTGCTGGAGGATCTTCTCGGTTAATGGTGGCCAAAACTGTATTTTGATCAACTCCTGAAAAATGAGCAGTATTGATAGCACTGGTAGGTGTTAGCGTAGCACTTGTATTTGCACTATTCGCTACCATTACTTGTAGACCGCTAATAATCAAGCTATTAATAGCAGTTTGTGAGGTCGTAAAATCATAGCTAATAGAAACGGTATTGGTTCCAGTATTTACAGTTGCCGTAAGAGTGCCTTCGTTAGTAAATGTAACTGTTGGAGCTGTATTCTGAAACTGAAAAGTACCATTACTTAATTCTAATACCAATGTACCAGCCCCATTAGCAAAATCTGCAAAAAACTTCTCAGTCAGTACAATATCAGGAAGGGTAGTAACACTATTATCATTACAAGCATCTATCGTAGGAGCGTTTATATCTAAACCTGTGGGGCTAATAGTGACTGGGAAATTTGCTGAAAAATCGCCCACACAACCATCGGCAGCAATTCCTCTTACTCTAACATTTACTACCTCACTGGCTGTTACATTTCCTCGATAAGTAATATAATTTAGATTGCTGCTTCCTTCTACTGTTAAAGAAGTAGCACCATTCAAATCCCATTCATAATTTACGGCATTTGTTATTTCTGGAATTATTAAAGTAGTAGTCTCTCCTGAGAATATTGCATCTACACCTAATATTGTTCCGGGTGTAGCTGGCCTGGCATATACATTCACCGTTGCTAAATCTTCGGACCCATTCAAGCCCCAGTCAGTCGAAGTTCCAGCAACAATATTCAAGGTTTGAGCACCAGCAGCTGTTGCCGCGTCAGGGGTAGCCTCTAATCCACCAATTGTGATAGTATTCGCATTAGTAGAGGTTCCCCCAGTAAAACTATAAGTCAATCTTAGGGTATTTGCATCAGGAAAAGAGGTTGTAATCGTTGAACCCGCAGCACCTCCTCCTATGTTGGTGTTTATCGTTCCACCAAGAGTAAAGTCTGACCCCAGAGAAATATCAATAGAGCCATTTCCATTAAAATCATTATTATTCCCCTCTGTGATCACAATATTCCCGATGGGTATTGCAATGCCAGGGCAAACATTTACTGTGGGAGAGGTAGTTACAGAGGACGTAAACAAAGGTTTAGGCTTGAGAGCCATCCGCTTTGTACTTATCAGTTTTGCCTTGGGTTTATAAACAACCTTGGCCCCCCCCAATACAAAAAAAATACTTCCCAAAAGCATGTATAGCCTTAGCTGGAAAATATTGTCCTTTACTAAATTAAAATTCATTGTTCGTTTTGAATTTTTGTTTAAACCTGAGTTTTGCTTAGACATGAAAATAGTTAGTTGTGATATTCGATAAATAAATCTGATGTATAGACCTTGGTATCTTGACTTACTTTTTAAACCTAAAATCTCTAAACCTTCGGAAGTCCTCTACCAAGTCCTCAAAGGATGTTTTCCTTTGTTTTAAAATCCTAATTGACGTAGTTCGGCAACGCAGTATAAATTTCCGACAAAACCTCGAACAGATTTATGACTATCGGTCACCATTTATGACCAAAACATCTATGTTATTCGAGTAACTACTAAGCAAGTAATTATGACTATAAGGCTATAAAATGACTTTTAGTAAATAAGTTACATAGAGTCAATTTAGGTAATAATGTATACTTCAATGCCTCATAATTCATTCTTTCGAATGCGAAAGCAATTGCTGAGCATCCATACTAGTCTGCTCTTGCTTAGCTTATTAAATATTGGTATGATTAAGTGTGAAATCGGCCATCACTCTAAACTGAGTGATATATCGGGGTATTTATGAAGTGACTTAAAAAAATGAAAAGATAAAAAATAATGTTTGTGGTTTTGTTGTAAATAAGTCTTTAACATTGTTTTAGAGTTTTGTGGGTTGTTAGTAATGTATGATATCTTGTTTTCCTCTCAATATAAATCATTAAGTGAACGAAACGTTATATATAATTTTGTAATACTCATAATTTAGGTGGTTACAAATATATTCTGGTGTTTTATAACCTGCAATAACTTATTAAAAAAATTTGGAAAATAACTCTTAAACTATTCATTAAAATTATTATGTATTAGTGTAACATTTGTGGATAATTAGAAGGCAAATTTAACAAGTAATACCCTGACAAGACTTGGAGATATGTTTCAAATAGTTGGTTATTTCGGTCAAAGTTTAGGAAAATCGTTCATTCATTTAATCATCTATAAATAATATAGGACTTTTCAAGGAAGCTTTACTATAGCTTACATTTTATAATTGCAACCTCCCCCCAACTACCAAAAGCCTTGCTTGATTACCTGCAATTCTGCCTCAAAAAGCGATACAAAATTATGTATATTGCACGCTTATTATCACTTACTTCATTTCTAAATCAATCTTGTGGAAACTTCAGGAGTTTTATTTAGGTTTTGAAAAACATCAGTATTCCTTTGAATCCATCACAATAGATGTGATATAAAAAAGTAACACCAAGATGAATAACAATACATATGACTTAATCATAGTGGGGGGCGGTCCTTGTGGGTTAGCTTGTGGTATTGCCGCAGCAAAAGAAAACTTGAATTACCTTATCATTGAAAAAGGCAGCTTGACTGAGTCTATCCGAAAATACCCCAAAAACATGACTTTTTTCTCTACTGCAGCCAATATTGCAATTGGTGACTTACCTTTTGCCGCTGCTGGTCGTAAAGCAAATCGAGTAGAGGCATTGCAATATTACAGGGCTGCAACCGAATATTATGGATTAAACGTGCAGTTATACACAGAAGTAACCGATGTAAAGAAACAAGGAGATACATTTGAAATACAGACCTCTCGCAATGAGCAGTTGAAAGCCAATAATGTGGTAATGGCCACAGGTTATTTCGATTTACCAAGATCACTGAATATAGAAGGAGAAAATTTACCCCACGTAACCCATTATTACGAAGAAGCATTTCCTTATGTGCATCAAAAAGTAGTAATGGTGGGAGGAGGAAACTCGGCAGTAGAAGCTGCTTTAGATTTATACCACCATGGGGTAGACCTCACAATGATTATACGCAAAGAAGACTTTAAGAAAACAGCAAAATACTGGCTCATTCCAGATTTACGAAATCGCATCAAAGAAGGTAAGATCAAGGTGAAATTTCATACTGAAATCCAAAAAATAGAAAAAGATTGGGTTTGGTTACTGAACAATGAAACCAATACAGTGGAAAAATATCCAGCCAACTTTGTAATCTTGCTAGTGGGCTATACTCCTGATGGTAATTTTTTACAAAAAATTGGAATGAATCTCAATGAACGAATGATTCCTGAATTTGACCCAGAAACTTATGAAACCAACGTGCCAGGGTTATATGTAGCTGGAACAGTGCTTTGTGGAATTCATACTGAAAAAATATTTATCGAGAACGGCCGTCATCACGGAACAAACATTGTTCAACACATCAAGTCTAAGGCTTTGGTTCATAAATAGTTGTTAATTCGTAGCTTTGTAAATAATATTGTGAAATTTATTGCACCAGTAGTCCAGGTTTTGGTTTGATAGACTACAAATATTCATTTGATATATGACAAAGATTATTGAATATATAAAGAACTCTGAAAAAACATTATTTTCGTTTGAAATCATCCCCCCCCTAAAAGGTCAAAGCATTCAATCCTTATTTAATGCTATTGAACCTTTGATGGAGTTCAAACCCAAATTTATAGATGTAACTTATCATCGGGAAGAATATGTATACCGTAACCGCGGTGAAGGCTTATTAGAAAAACATGTAACCCGTAAGCGTCCAGGTACAGTAGGAATTTGTGCTGCTATTATGCACCATTTTCAGGTAGATGCGGTTCCTCACCTTATTTGTGGAGGTTTTAATAAGGAAGAAACAGAAAATGCTCTAATAGATTTGAATTTTCTGGGAGTGGATAATGTATTGGTACTTAGAGGTGATGCTATTAAATCTGAAGGCAGGTTTCATGCCGATCCAAATGGTCACAAATATGCTTCCGAGCTATTAGATCAAGTGGTAAAAATGAATAATGGGGTATACATGGACGAAGAGTTAAAAAACCCCTACCCTTCTAATTTTTGCATAGGAGTAGCTGGTTATCCCGAAAAACACTTTGAAGCGCCTAATTTTACTACCGATATGAAATACCTCAAAATGAAGGTAGATATGGGTGCTGAATACATTGTTACACAAATGTTTTTTGATAATCAAAAATACTTTGATTTTGTAAAAAAATGCCGTGAATCGGGCATCGATGTACCCATTATTCCAGGCCTAAAGCCTCTTACTTCAAGCAAGCAATTAACAATACTCCCGAGTATTTTTCATATAGATTTACCTCAAGATTTGGTAGATGCTGTCACCAAGTGTAAAAACAATGACGATGTACGTCAGGTAGGAATTGAATGGGGTATTCAACAATCTAAAGAATTAATTGATTTTGGAGTTCCTGTATTGCATTATTATTCTATGAGTCGCTCAAAAGCCGTGAAAGAGATTGCCAGTGCCCTCTTCTAAACTATTGCATAAAAACAATTAGAAGCTTTTTTTAGTATTTGTGACTGCAGCTTTAACCCAACAAACATGAAATACATAGAATGTCCCCGAGATGCCATGCAAGGTTTGGATGAGTTTATTCCTACCGATGTCAAGGCCCAATACATCAATAAACTATTAGAAGTAGGTTTTGATACGATTGACTTTGGTAGTTTCGTATCTCCTAAGGCAATTCCCCAATTGCGTGATACTGCCGAAGTACTCAGTAAGCTCAAGTTAGATCAAAGTAAAAGTAAACTTTTAGCAATCATTGCCAATAAAAGGGGAGCTGAACAAGCTGTACAATTCGACGAAATTGGTTATCTGGGTTTTCCGCTGTCTGCTTCTGAAACTTTCCAGCAAAGAAACACCAATAAATCTATCGCTCAGGCATTTCAACTAGTAGAAGAAATCCAACAACTTTGCCAAAAGCATCATAAGACACTGGTTACTTATATCTCTATGGGTTTTGGTAATCCTTATAATGATCCTTACGATGCTGAAACTGTAGAAAAGTTTGTGCAAAGCCTGGTAGATTTAGATGTAAAAGTAATCTCACTGGCAGATACTATTGGAGTTTCCAACCCAGAAAACATCCAACATTTATATACTAACTTAATTCCTCGCTTCCCCAATATCGAATTTGGGGCTCACTTGCACTCTACTCCTCAAACCATTACCGAAAAGCTTCAAGCAGCTTATGAAGCGGGCTGTCGTCGCTTTGATGGTGCTTTGCGAGGCTTCGGAGGTTGTCCTATGGCCAAAGATGATTTAGTAGGAAACCTTGCTACTGAAGTGGTAGTAGATTTTTTCAGTAAAAACTTTGAACCTATCATCGTAAATCAAGAAAAATTTGAGGAAGCCTATCTAATGAGTGGACAAGTTTTTCCTTTACATTAACCCAATTGGTGATATTTGGTGCTATCATTAAACATCACCGATTAATAACTAATAATTCAAATAAATGGTAGTAGATATTTTTATACCCTGTTTTATCGATCAGGTTTTTCCTCAAACTGGTATGAACATGGTCAAAATTCTGGAAAAACTAGGCTGTGAGGTACACTACAACCCCAAGCAAACTTGTTGTGGTCAACCAGGGTTTAATGCAGGGTATTTTGAGCACGCCACCGATATTGCAAAAAAATTTATGACTGATTTTCCTCATCAAGATCGGTTTGTGGTAGCACCCTCAGCTTCTTGTATCGGTATGATTCGCAATCAGTACGAATATTTACTCCGCAATAGCCCTGATAAAGATAAATATTATCCATTACAAAAGAATGCCCTCGAGTTTACAGAATTTGTGGTGGATGTTTTAGGAATTGATCGTATAGAAGGGGCTAAATTAGAAGGAACGGCTACTTATCATGATGCATGCAGTGCATTGCGTGAATGTGGCATAAAAGAAGGTCCTCGCAAATTATTGCAAAATGTAGAAGGACTCACCCTAGAAGAAATGAAACATACTGATACTTGTTGTGGTTTTGGCGGTACTTTTGCAGTAAAGTTTCATGGTATTTCTACAGGTATGGCCGAACAAAAAGTAGATAATGCATCTGCTACACAGGCACAATACCTTATATCCACTGATGCCTCTTGCTTAATGCACTTGGATGGTTATATTCAACGTAATCGCAAACCACTCAAAACCATGCACATTGTAGATGTGCTAGCCAGTGGCTGGTAGTTAATTACTTGTCTTGCATCTTTTTAGATTTAAAATTATTAGATGAAGGCATTTGGTATGGTTTTTTAGAGTAATGAATTAAAGCGCTTTTATTAATCTTTAGGGCACTCAATAAAGTATTCTGATTAAATACTTGTGTTTCCTAAAAATTAGTGATATAATTCGCTTTCATTGCGTATTAAGATCTCTTGGTAGTCGCTGTAATTCAGCTAAATCGGAGGATTAAATACCTAATTTATATTTTGTTGAAAAAACATTTATTCTATATCTTTGGCAGATATTAGGCAGGTGCGCTACTTATACAAAATAGCTATTATTTGTATGTTGAGGGGTAGTTTAGTCAAATATTTGTTGATGTCATCTGTGATTGAATAGCTGGATTTATGCTTGAAATACACAAATATTATAAGATGTTGAAGGACGAGAACATTATTCTGTCTCACAACGGAGCATTAGATAGCGAAGTCATCGACCTTCTCTTGGATTTGACAGATAAAAAACTGACTAAACTTAAAACGCGAAGAGGTGTAAGAAAAAAAATATTCAACATACTGGTAGAATGCCTTCAAAACAGTCTCCATTATATCAAAGAATATGATGAAGATACTCCTCTGGTCCACTCACCTTTCCTTATCATTATTCAGAAAGAGAGCAGCTTTATTATTTCTACCGGAAACTTTGTAACTGAAGATAGAGCCGAATTTCTAAAAAATAAACTCAACGAGATTAACACCCTTTCAGCAGAAGATTTACAAGAACATTATATAAGAGCTTTGGACAAGAAGCAACTACCCACTGAGGGTGGTGCAGGCCTGGGGCTTGTTGACATTGTTCGTCGCTCAAAACATAGAGTGTCATTTGATTTTCAGGAAATCATCAATTCTAATGATCGAATCTCGAATGATAAGTCAAATAATGTAGGTGTTATGGAAGATGAAGAAACATACTTACTTTTTAATCTTCAAATTGAAGTGGCACGTTAAATTTTACTTTTGCAGAAATTTTTGATTGATTGTTATATATGGAAAATATTTCAATACAAGGTACTTCTAAAACTCCAAATGTAAGCTTTGATGTGTCGTCAGGTATATTGGAGATCAGTGGAAGATCAATACCAGAAAACTCATATCAATTCTATGAACCCTTGTTATCGTGGTTAGACAAATATGCTTCACAACCACAGGGTACCACCGAACTAACTTTCAAATTGGATTACTTCAATACCAGTTCTTCTATGTATATTCTAGGTATTCTCAAAAAACTAGAAAAATTATACCTCGCTGGTCATAAGGCTGAAGTAAAATGGTATTATGACATTGACGACGAAGATATGCTCCAAACCGGAGAAGATCTGAAACAAATCGTTAAACTACCTATTGAAATGGTAGAACTTGACGCAGAAGAAGATGAATAAAAGATTATCCTTTATTTGCTTTTTCTTTATATAAACAATCTAAAGATAAGAAGCCTGTAATTGAGTAAATTACAGGCTTCTTATTTTATATAGAATCAGACTGATAATCACACTAGAGTTTAACTCCTACCCCAAAACCAAATGTCAATATTTTTGCAGTAGACCCTTGACCACTATCATTTAAAAACTCTTGATTATTCTCCCAACGTCCCTCAAATTTCCAGAACATAGAGTTGTTAAATACTCCTCTAACCCCTGCACTAAGTAAAAAGCTTACTCCTGATTTATTGAAATCTTCATTCAAATCTACTGCTGGCGAAGGTCGCTCAGATAATGTCTCCGAAATACCTAATGCAAAATTAAAACCAACACCCAATCCAGCAAAAGCTTGAAGCTTGGGATTTGGAGTAGCAAAGGTCACCATTACAGGAATTTGCATAACACTAATATCATAATCATACTCTCTTGAAGCATTACTTGTATTATTCAATTGGTAGTTACGTCTAAAAAAGTTAACTCCTGTTTCGCCAAATACCCGTTGATTACGATCTAACCCAATCATTAAGAATGTTCCAAAGCTTACACCACTCGCTTTTCCTCCTGAAACGGTTCTGGCTGGAACTCCAGAAAAAGACAAATTTGAATTGAAAAACTGCATAGAAAAGCCTAACCAGTTATAACGTTGGCGTTTTTCTATGATTAACTGTTGAGATGATGGGTTTATACAATAATTATATTTATTAATAATCTTTTTAAGAGATTTTCTAGAAAGTCTAGTGTTGTTAAGCATCTTTTTAATAGATGCACAACCCGTCAAAGTGTAATTAAGAGTACCAATATACAACTTGGTAGTAGATGCATACTTTTTTGAGTTTTTTAATACTATTCGTCCTTTGATAGTAAGCTCTACAATTTCTCTATCTCCTTTTTGAATGTAATAATGATTGGCAGATTGCCACACTTGGCGCTTTGATGAGGGTTGATTATCCTTAAAATAATATAAATTCACCTCTCCCTTAGCAAGAACTTCTAAAAAGAGTCTTTTTTTAACTTCTGTTTGTTCCACAATATCGTAAAACGTGACAAGTTTTGATTCATAAGCTTGTTCCCCAATGTAACCATAGCCATTTAAATCTTTAGGAATATATACTGTCTTTCCTTCCCCTGTTTCACTGTAGGCAAAATTACAATTCAAAGCACTCGCAGATACAGTTGATATTTTGATAAAGCCAGTCATTTTTTTTCCGTCTTTAGTCAAAATATAACCAGGTTTATATTTTTGAGCCGCTAAGTTATTCGCTTTAAAAAGTAATAATAGCCCAATCACTACAAGAAAAATATTTCGTTTCATCATTATTTTATATTTGTATTTGGTTTTATATTATATACCAATTTTCGTCTCAACTTTGGACATTAGAATAAAATAATGACATACAAACACAGCATAATTATACAAACAGAATAAGCTAAACCTCACTATCAGTAAGCCTGCAACACGAAAATTGTTGGTTTCTTATGCAAATCAACCTCAGTGTTCTTCCACTCCTGAATGGTTTTAGTCACTATATAAGCATTCTCAGCAGTGATATTTGAAGCCACACACAACTTCGTACTCTTTCGACATTGCTGTCGCATTACCTCCAGCAATTGATTATTACGAAAAGGAGTTTCCATAAAAATCTGCGTTTGTTGTTGGCTTAATGAAAGTTTTTCTAATTGTTTAATCGCCTTTATTCTATCTTGTTTATCAATAGGAAGGTAGCCCTTAAAAGCAAAAGACTGACCATTAAGCCCAGAGGACATCAAGGCCAAAAATATGGAAGAAGGGCCTACCAAAGGTACAACCCTTACGCCTAGTTTATGCCCCACATTTACCACCAAAGCCCCTGGATCAGCAATTCCTGGACAGCCTGCCTCCGAGATTATGCCAACATCTTTTCCCTTTAGTAATATCTGTGCATTCTTTTTAATCTCCTCGGCTGGAGTATGTTTATCAATTAAGTAAAATGTTAAATTTTCAATATTTAATCCAAGCTTAAGACTACTAATAAATCTACGAGCTGTACGTACATTTTCTACGAAGAAATGTTCGATATTACGGACTTGTTGAATCGTATAATCAGGCAAAACTTGAGTCTGGGTATCGGGTGCCAAGACTGTTGGAATCAAATAAATCGTTCCTTTTGACATATTAGCTTTGAATAAAACTTAATAATATTTCCAAAAACTCTTGTGGCTTTTCGGCGTGTACCCAATGTCCTGCCTGTGCTACATCCTGAATAGATGCATTAGGAAAGTGGTGCTGAATCACAGCCTCATCCCCATCTTTGATATACTTTGAGCGTAAGCCTCGAATAAACAATGTCGGGCCATCAAACTCAAAGTTATCTGGTAATCCTACGCTCATGTTATCTAGGTTATCGCCAATTACCTGAAGATTTATTCGCCAGTCAAACCTCTTTTCGTCATTTCTATAAAGGTTTTTCAACAAAAACTGTCGCACGCCCACCTCTTCTACATAATTGGCAAGCTGTACATCGGCATCCTTGCGGGAATTAATTTGATTTAAGTCTAAAGACCGTAAACCTGCTACTATTTTATCGTGATGAATGGGGTATGACTTGGGAGCAATATCTACCACGATCAGTTTTTGAATTTTAGAAGGGTAATACCTTGCAGCATAATTCATAGCAGTCTTCCCTCCCATCGAGTGTCCCACTAAGATAAAATTGTCCAATTGATGAGTCTGTACAAACTCTAATAAGTCTTCAGCCATTAATTGATAGTTCCAATCATTGCTCCAGGGAGAGCGCCCATGGTTTCGCTGATCAATCAAATATACTTTGTATTGTTCCGCAAGTTTACGCCCAAGTGTAAGCCAGTTGTCTGATGATCCAAAAAGTCCATGCAGAATCAGTAAGGGCTGACCTTCACCAAATGTTTTGAAGTTTAATTCCATAATATCTGTTTATTGCAAACAATAAACGACAAATCACCCGTATAAACCTGTGATTTGCCGCCTATCGTTTGTACCTATATGTCAAAAATAGCAGAATGCCTCGAAATAAAAAAGCCTCCCTTTACAGGAGGCTTTTATATAATATATAAATCAGTTTAGATGTCTATATCTTAGTTGAAGATATAACGAACACCCAACTGCATTTGCCATCTTGAACTACGGATACCAGTATCGTCAATGTTAGCTAACTGAGCTTTAGTTCTACGGTTAGTGTAAGTATAACGAGCACCAGTAATATTACCGCTACCATCTACATCATAACCTTGGAAGTTGATCAAGTTTACAGCATCAAAACCGTAAGCTCTTCTACGTCCCCAGTTTTTGTTCAACATGTTAGTGAAGTTGAAGATATCTAAGCTAAACTGTAAAGTGTTACGCTTACCACCCACGTTTACAAAGAATTCTTGCATAAACTTCAAGTCAATGATGTTTTCAAAAGGAGCACGTCCACCGTTACGCTCAGCTACTTTACCACGGTTTTTGCTCAAATATGGATCATCTTCGATGTATTGATTCAAAGCAGCCCACTGCTCAGCAGCAGTTACAGTGTTTCCATCGCTATCAGTGTAATCAACTAGGTTGATTTGGCTTTGATCAGCAGGGATAAAAATCAAGTCATTGAAGAAACGACCAGATTCGTCATCACCACCAGGAGCAATAAATCCATTGTTTGCAGAGAAATTGAAAGTACCAGCATAAGTATAAGAAAAACGACGACCAGATTGTCCATTGTAGAATACAGACAAGGTAGTAGCTCCTAACTTAGCGTACTCAATACGGTAAGAAGCAAAGATGTTGATACGAGAACCTAAGTCAAAGTCAGAGAAACCAAGTACTAGTTCGTTACGATCAATCACCTCTACGTTTCTCCAGTTTGAAGAGTTCTGAGAAGAAGTTCCATCAAACAATACTTTTGAACGACCAAAGGTATAAGAAGCACCAGCAGTCCATCCGTTAGAGAAAGGCTTGTTGATAGAAGCAGTCAAGTTATAAGAGTATCCGTTGTCACGGTTGAATGCGTAAGGTACACGATCGTAGTTGTTGTCGATACGAGTTCCATTGTATACAGGACGCTGAGTACCATCAGGCTCGGTAAAGAAACGGGTAGGCTTCTCTACGTTGATATTACGGTAAGCAATAGAGTTGATGTTTTTAGTATACAAAGCTTCCAAAGTAGCTACTAAACCAAATGGTAATTGGTAGTCAACTGCCAAACTAGTACGGAATACCTGAGCATATTTGAAGTTCTTAGCGAACAAGTCAATCTGAGGACGGTCAACACCAGCATTGGTGATCTGAGAACCAACATATTGTTGATTAGGGTTAGGGTTGAATGGCAATGGATTACCGTTAGATGCCAAAGTTGGGTTATCTACATCGATACCAGCCAAGAAGATACCATTGTTGGTAAATGAACCACCTGGCCATACAAATGGTACACGACCAGTAAACAAACCTAAACCACCACGCAATTGGAAGGTACGGTCACCACGGATATCATAGTTGAATCCAAAACGAGGAGAGAACAACAATTGAGCATCAGGAGTACTTCCAGCTTCTGTTCCAGCTTCTACACCCCAGGCAGCAGCCATTGCAGGTAATGCACTGGTATTGAATGTAGGGTTAGCTTCAGGCGTTGACAAGAAAGTAGGCACATCTAAACGCAAACCACCAGTCAATTTCAATTTGTCATTTACCTGGAATTCATCTTGTACATAGAACCCTAATTGTAAAGCTTGAATTCTGGCAGCAACATCGGTAGCATTGTCACCTTGAGCAGCATCTACTCCTGGCTTCAATACATAAGTACGAGTATAGTTAGCAGGAGCAGCACCAGATACAAAATCAACAAATGAGTTGTAAGTATATACCCCAAAGTTTTCACGAATAAATAAGTTGTAGATATTGTAGTATTCGTGGTGCATACCAAAAGTAACAGTGTGCTTACCTTTGAAGTAAGTCAAGTTATCAGTAAAAGTCAATACATCTTGCTCCAATACGTTACCAATAGAGAATTGCTCAGAACCAATATTCAACTGTGCTCTTCCACTGGTTCCCTGGTCACGAATGATTACTCGAGGGAAAGGATTGCTCACAAAACCACGGTCGTCACGTACAGTAGTGTAACCAATGATCATTTTGTTTGACAAGTTGCTATTGAAGTTAGATTTCCACTCAATCGCAGAAGAGTTGGTAGTACTTGGGAAAAACTCAGCGTTGTTGCTAAAGTTGATAGTTGAGTTAGAGCTACCATTACGCTCAGTTTCCTCAGCATAAGAAACACTGTGACGGAAAGTCAAGCTATTGTTCTTGTTTAAGTTATAGTCTAATTTCAACAAGATTTTATTACCTCTACGCTCACGAGTGTTGTTCAAGAAATCTCCTGGATCGTAGTTGTAGTTGTTAATAAAGTAATCACGAACACCTTGAATACCACCATCGGTAAAGTTTCCAATGTATCCTTGATCTAAGCTGTATGGCTGAGACTCTTCATCTCTTTGAACTTCTGCATTCAAGAAGAAAAATAATTTATTCTTAATTAATGGCCCACCAATACGTAATCCGTAAGTGTTAGCAGTGAAGTTGTTCAAGTTAGTTCTTTCAAAATCTGGGTTATCTGTAGGAGTCTTTCCTGAGAAGTTTTCGTTACGAGTAAAGAAGTAAACAGAACCTTTGAATTCGTTGGTACCACTACGAGTTACTGCGTTTACACCACCACCCGTGAAACCACCCAAAGTAACATCATAAGGAGAGATAACAACCTGGAATTGCTCAATAGCATCAGGGCTAATTGGGCTCACACCAGACTGACCACCATTGGTACCACTACCAGACAAACCAAATACATCGTTGTTTACTGCACCATCAATAAAGATAGAGTTAAAACGGTTGTTCTGACCTGCAAAAGAAATAGCAGGACCATCACCAGTTTCACTTACACCTGATTGAGGGTTCAAACGAAGATAGTCAGTCAAGTTACGAGAAGCAGTTGGCAAAACGTTGATTTCTTCTTCGCCAATCTTGGTCTCCGCACCATTACGGTCGCCGTTCAAGATATCACTCTTACGAGCAACTACTTGAACTTCGTTCAACTGAAGACCACCTTCTTTCATAACAAATTTGAAGGTTTTGGTACTACCAAGTACAAGGCTAAATCCTTCTTCTACTTGATCTTTGAAGCCAACGTAAGTCACAGTAACTTTATATGGTCCACCTACTCTAACTGATGGAAAGCGGAAACGACCATTTGTGTTGGTTGCTGCACCATACTGAGTACCAGTGGGAAGGTGTACGGCAACAAGCGTAGCCCCTGGTAGTCCAGCACCGTTAGCATCGGTTACCACCCCAGCCATAGAGGCTGTAGTAGCTCCCTGAGCAAACAAATCATTTGCTCCAATAAATAATGCCATTAGTAATGACAAAGTGAATAAAACTTTTTTCATAATCTGATGTTTAACATTCCTTTTGTGATATAGCCGCAAAGCTAAAGTATTTGATAATTAGAAAAATGTATTCTAACATTAAATAATTGTTAAGGTAACGTTGTAGGGAATTCCCATGAATTTTTTGGTAATAGAGTTGAAGTTTTCTAAGTTGGTATGTTTTTATAATAAATTATTATTGCACATTATGAAGAAACTGATTGATATTCAAAGGATTCTGAAATTTATATTATTCATTCTTGCATTTTCGATACAGGTACATGTGTTTGCTCAAAAGCACTCAGTTTTATTAAATAAGATAGATAAAATAGTAGAAAAGGAATATTCTTACCTGGATGGCCTGTATAAATACTTACATAAAAACCCTGAAATCTCCTTTCAGGAAAAAAACACTGCTAAGCGTATAGCCCAAGAACTCAAAAAAATTGGGTTTGAGGTAACCGAAAACTTTGGTGGATTTGGTGTAGTAGGTGTTTTTAAAAATGGCAGTGGCCCTACAATTATGGTAAGAGCCGATATGGATGCCTTGCCAGTAAAAGAACTCACTGGCTTACCCTATGCCAGTACTAAAACTACTAAAGATGATTTGGGCAACGAAGTACCTGTAATGCACGCTTGTGGCCATGATATACATATGTCGGTTTTAATTGGTACTGCTAAAACATTGGTGGCGCTCAAATCCAGCTGGAAAGGAACTTTGTTATTTATAGGCCAACCTGCTGAGGAAAGAAGTGGTGGAGCTATTGCTATGCTTAAAGAGGGGCTGTTTGAAAAGTTTCCTCGTCCTGATTATGTCTTATCAGTACATTCCTCAGCCACCATAGCCGCAGGCAAGGTGGGGTACCGAGAAGGAGCAGCTTTAGCCAATGTAGATATGGTAGACATTTTTGTATATGGAGAAGGCGGGCATGGCGCTTATCCTCATACCACCAAAGACCCCATTGTTCTAGCTTCTCGTATTGTAATGTCGTTACAAACTATAGTCAGTAGGGTGATTTCTCCTTTTGAACCTGCCGTTGTGACTGTAGGCGCTTTTCATGCAGGTACCAAACACAATATTATTCCTGGGCAAGCTCATTTACAGCTTACTTTACGCTCCTATGCTGACGAAGTAAGGAATAAAACCATTGCAGAAATCAGGCGAATGGTCAAGCATATTGCTATTTCAGCTGGAATTCCTGAAAACAAATTACCTAAGATCAAAATAAGAGCTGAATATACCCCAGTAACTCTAAACGATGCAAAGCTAACCCGTAGAATAAAAAAGGTAGCTGAAAGTATGATTGGTAAAGAGAATGTGAGTGATACTCCTGCAGTAATGGCTGGGGAAGATTTTGGCCGTTTTGGACGTACTGATGCCAAGATACCAATCTGTTTGTATTGGGTAGGAACCGTAGATCCTAAAAAATTAGCTGAATATAAGAAAGCCAACAAGCAGTTACCATCGCTACACTCTGCTTATTTTTCACCTGTACCAGAGCCTTCTATCAAGGCTGGTGTAAAAACAATGGCTGCTTCTGTACTGGATTTATTATTAAACAAGTAGATTTTTGAGAATCTATTAAATATTTACCTTATGTCAGAACTTACCGAAGACCAGTTAAAAGAAATTGCCACACAATTGAGTCATCCAGAAGGCGAAAAAGGCGTGGAGATGGGCAATAGGATGAATGAAACTAACATCCAAATGACACTGGATACTCTAAGTGCGCTCAATTTACAAGATCAAGAGGTGTTGCTCGAGCTAGGCCACGGGAATTGTGGACATTTGAGCAAAATTTTTAAAACTGCTGAAGTAGCTTATTATGGGCTTGATATTTCGGAAACTATGCACCAAGAAGCCATCAAGCTCAATGAAAGTTTACGCAAAGATCATCAAATAAGCTTTTCCTTATATAATGGAGAAAAGATACCTTTTGAGGATAATTTCTTTGATAAGGTGATGACAGTAAATACGATTTATTTTTGGAACAACCCATCAGCATTCCTTCAGGAAATATATAGGGTGTTAAAATCAGGTGGAAAATGTCTGATTACTTTTGCTCAGAAGGATTTTATGGAGAAACTTCCTTTTGTAAAACATCGCTTCGAGTTGTATGATCATCACAAAATGGAGAAACTGGTTAATACCACTTCATTTAAGGTCTTGCAAACTCAAGAAAAAAGTGATAGGACGAAAAGCAAAACCGGAGAAATGGTTGATAGGCAATATTCAGTAGTTGTTTTAGAAAAATAGTAGTAGACATTACACTCAATCACTTGACAGCAAGATTGATCTCAACTCCAAAATTTAACCAACAAAAAACCCCGATAAACATAAGTAAATCGGGGTTGATTAATAATTATTGAAAGAGTTAATTCACTCTTTCAGAGTATTGATTCGTTATTTTTTCTTCAATACCATGTGGTAATATTTGTTATCAGCTACATCTGACTTCCAGTCCCATTCATCTCGACAAAAATTACGAAATGCATCTGAATCAAGTAACACTTCCTCTTTTATCGCCATACTAAACATTTCAATAATGTCATCATAAGCCTCAATGTAAGACTCTGGACAATGCTCTTCTAGTTCTGAAATATCCTTTGGGAACTCAGTTTGGTTGGCAACATCCAGGTTTTTAATTGCTTCAGCAAGGTCTTGTTGCCAAAGTGCAATTGCTTGCTGAAATTCACGTTGGTGTTTTTCACGATTCTTTTTCAAGCGATCTATCAAATCGGTTCTTTTGACGGTTACCTCCACATTGATGCGGCCGTATTCTCTTCTAAATGCCATAGTGAGTTATGATTTAAGTTTGTTCAATAATGATATTGTTGTTAAACTGCAAAAAAATGCAGCCCCAAAGCTACAAAAACAAATAGTTATTTTACATAAATAATCCAACAAAAGTAACTGACAACATAACAATCCATTTTATCTCCTTCCTGATCGTACTTTATTAATCAGATAAAACTTTCCATTCCTAGTCAAAATTGATACTTTTGCGCAATTATAGCAATGCTGTTGCTATGATATAGTTTTTGGTCTACTTCAAATTTAGAATCTAAAAATTCAACATGATATCTGTATCAAATTTATCCCTTCGTTTCGGGAAACGTACTTTGTTTGAAGAAGTAAATGTAAAATTCACTCCTGGCAACTGTTATGGGGTAATTGGTGCCAATGGTGCTGGGAAGTCTACTTTTTTGAAAATATTATCGGGAGATGTAGATCCAACTACTGGCCAGGTAGATATAACTCCCGGTGAACGTATGGCGGTTTTGAAACAAAACCACTTTGAGTTTGACGAATTCCCAGTATTAGAAACGGTGATCATGGGGCACAGCAAGCTATATAGTATCATGAAAGAAAAGGATACTATTTATGCCAAACCTGATTTTAGCGAAGAAGATGGAATGCGTGCTTCGGAACTGGAAGCAGAATTTGCTGAAATGGATGGTTGGAATGCAGAAAGTGATGCAGCAGGTTTATTAAGCGGTTTGGGAGTGAAAGAAGAGCTGCACGAAAAAACCATGGCAGAGCTTAATGGTGCTGATAAAGTAAAGGTTTTGCTTGCTCAGGCTTTATTTGGTAATCCTGATTTATTGATTCTTGATGAACCTACCAACGACTTAGATGTACATACCATTGCCTGGTTGGAGGATTTCTTGATTGATTTTAAGAACACGGTAATTGTTGTATCACACGACCGTCACTTTCTGGATACAGTATGTACTCATATTGCTGACATTGATTTTGCTAAAATCAATCTTCATACTGGTAATTATAGCTTCTGGTATCAGTCGAGCCAGTTGGCAGCCAGACAACAATCTGATCGCAATAAAAAGGTAGAAGAAAAACGTAAAGAACTTCAGGCATTTATCGAGCGATTTAGTGCCAACGTGGCCAAGTCTCGTCAGGCTACTGCTCGTAAAAAGATGTTGGAGAAGCTTTCTGTGGACGAAATTAAACCTTCTAGTCGTCGCTATCCAGGTATTGTATTTAAACCTGAACGCGAAGCAGGTGACCAAATTTTTATGGTAGAGGGTTTAACCAAGTCGCTTGAAGGTAAAAGCTTATTCAAAGACGTAAGCTTTATGGTGCATAAAGGTGATAAGATTGCCTTTGTTTCCAGAGAAAGCCTTGCTGTTACTACTTTCTTTGAAACAATCATGGGCGAGGTAGAAGCTGATGCTGGATCATACAAATGGGGACAAACCATTACCAAAGCATATCTGCCCAATGATAATACTAAATACTTTGAGGGAGTAGATGATAACTTGATTGAGTGGTTGCGTCAGTTTGCCAAAACTGAGGAAGAAATGGAAGAAACTTATTTACGCACTTTCCTGGGTCGTATGCTTTTTACGGGTGAAGAAACACTCAAAAAGGCTTCGGTACTTTCTGGAGGTGAAAAAGTAAGATGTATGGTTTCTAAGATGATGTTTCAGCACCCAAATCTATTGTTGTTGGATGAACCCACTAACCACTTAGATTTGGAATCAATTACTGCTTTCAACAACTCTTTGATTGATTATTCTGGAACTGTCTTGTTTGCTTCTCATGACCACGAGTTTATGCAAACTGTAGCCAACCGTATTATTGAGTTGACTCCTAATGGCATGATAGATAAGATGGTTACCTACGACGAATACCTAGAGCGTGATGACATTAAGGAAGTAAGAGAGCAAATGTATGCTTAAAACTTCGGACATCTTTTTGCCAACTACACCATTATAGAATGTAGTTGGCAAAATAGATGTACCTCAATAAATTTTAAAATTCTATCACTATTCCCCTAAGACCTGTCCTTGCTTTATTCTTAGCACAATTGCTTTATTGATACCCTGCATATCTTGTATAGGGTTTTTATTCAATACTAAAAAGTTTGCCTCATAACCATCTCTCAGATAGCCAATTTTTCTATTCGGAAAAGTTGTAATAGCAGCATTTTCACACCACATTTTCAGGAGTTCTAGATTGCTGAAGACCTTCAAATTATAAAGAAACTGAAACTCACCTACCGAACTATCATTGTACATATCAGAGCCAATGGCCATTGTCACACCTTCTTTCTTTAACAATTGAAGATTGCGCCGAATATTCTCTACTAGTTTTTCATAATTGGCTTGTTTTGCTCTTTTCTTTACTAGCGATACAGTGGTAACCACTACAATCCCTTTCTTTTTAGCCAACCTAACATCTTTTCTATCAATCGGTTTCCCATTATGAATTTCAGGCAAATGGGCTATTTCATCTACCCCTGCTTTTACGGCTACCTTAAAATCATAAGCAGTAGCCACATGAGCACTTACTCGTAAGTTATGCTGATGTGCTTTGGCTACAATTTTTGCCACTAAACGGGGATCAAGCCCTTTTTTAGCAAAGTAAGCGGTATCATCTTTACGTTTTTTATACTCTTCGGAATAGAGCAAATTTATTTTAATAAAATCAGGAGAAAAGGATAAGACACGATCCCATTTCTTCTGTAAATCACTCAGTCTATCAATAATAACATATCCGTGAAACTCTAATTCTTTTAATGAGCTAAACATTCCCCTAAAATGTCCACGCTGAAGATATCGCTTACGCACTCCAATAGGGTGACCTCCGGTAGCTGTTAATGGCGCATGTGCCATACTTACATCAATCCCTTTAGGTTTATTATAATGATGCATTAATGGCGCAATTCTTTTCTTTATTGAAGAAAGAAGTTTTACATAAAAAACTCCATTTTTTAAATATGAATCAATCCGATTTTGCAGTTTATAACGACTTTCCAGGTTATGATTATGTGCTTCGGCAAAGGGAGGTATTACATATTTACTCGAAAGATCAATGGTAGTATCTATCGCTGATGAGCCTTTTTTAAAGCTTAATACTCCATTATATACCCAAACATTCCTTTTTACAAAAGATGATCCATCAAACCAATAGCCATTTATCAAGGCCATTTTAAGTTCTTTTTTGGGTTTCTTGACAGCTGTAGAGTCAGTTTGTGTTTGCCCCCTACAGATAATTGGTAGAGAAATAAGTACTAGTAGTAAATATGATTTCATGGGTTGATATGGTATGTGAATGATATTTATAAGCAAGATCGCTTAGCCACAGAATTGATATGACATAGCAGGGGCGATCTCTCAATTAAGAGACATTATCAAGTAGTTAATGTTGCACAGAGAAAGGTTAATAATAGATACCCTAAAATTAGATTTAAGAAATCTATTGAGTTATTGTAGAAATCAAGCAAATTCCGTTTACTTGGTTGTTTGAACAAAAACAATGATTCACTTATAATCAAAAGCTACCTTGGTATAAAATTAGTGCTTGATCTGCTAGTCTCTCAAAGGCTCATTCAATCAACTTATCGATGAATCATGCAGGCAATTATTTTTATAGGAATTCAGGCAACAGGAAAGAGTACTTTTTATAAGCAAAATTTTTTTAATACCCATGTTCATATTAGTTTAGACCTGCTCCGAACACGTAATCGTGAGCAAGTGTTTTTACAAGCCTGCTGTCAAACTCGACAAAAGTTTGTGGTAGACAATACGAACCCTACTATTGAGGAGCGTCAAAGATATATCAAACTTGCGCATACTTCTAAATATGAAGTAATAGGGTATTACTTTGAGTCTAAAATCAAGGAAGCACTGGAGCGTAACAGTTTTCGAAGTGGAAAGTCACTGGTTCCAGAAAAAGGAATCTTGGGAACTTATCACCGTTTAGAGGTTCCCAGCTTAGACGAAGGCTTCGACCAATTATTTTATGTCAGACTTGCCGAAGAAGGCATTTTTGAAGTTATTCCCTGGAAATCATAAATCAACTACACCAATTAAACATATGACCATTAGAACCAAATCAGAGATTGTAGAAAATTTACAAAAGATTTTTACAGAAACCACCGATTTTTTAAACAACATCAATGAGCAACAATTTGTACAAGCACCTGAAGGTAAGTGGTCTTCTGGTCAGCAGACACTCCACTTGATTCGTTCTGTCAAGCCTGTGGCAGTTTTAATGCAAGGCGATATTGCTCAAGTAGAAGCATTTGGAAAATTGAAGCGCGAACCCTGGGATTATGAAACCCTGGTTAAAAACTATTTAAACCTGCTAAATACGGGAGCCAAGGCTCCTAAACCATTTGATCCAAAAGAAATAAGGCCTGAAGATAAAACAGCCTTAATCACCAAATTTACGGAAGTAAACAATTTCTTAATACAGACATTAGATCAATGGGATGAGGATAAACTTGATCAATATTGTATCCCGCATCCACTACTAGGAAATTTTAGCATCCGAGAAATGATGTTTTTCACAATTTATCATACTGGGCATCACCTCAAATTTATGAAAGAATATGCCAGTGTAGTTGTCTAATTTCAAAGGGTTGGAGCAATGAAGTTTGACGAATTAGACGCTAAAATGCGGGTATTCGAAACCGCACATGATTTTTCGGTTTTGCCTCACATGTATATGGTAGCGCGTTTAGATGGTAGAGGCTTTACCAAACTCACCAAAGAAACGCTTCCTCTGGAAGCACCCTTTGATGCACGGTTTCGAGATTATATGATTGCAACCACTACTCATTTGATGACTTGTGGATTTAAGATTATCTATGGTTATACCGAAAGCGATGAGATTTCACTCTTGTTTGCACCTGACGAAAACACTTTTGGGCGCAAAACCCGCAAGGTAAATTCAGTGTTGGCAGGTGAAGCAAGTGCAAAGTTTGTCTTAGAAGTTGGTCAAATTGCTAGCTTTGATTGTCGTATTTCACAGCTACCCCGCTCTCGCGATGTAGTAGATTATTTTCGCTGGCGTAATGAAGATGCGCATCGAAATGCTTTAAATGCTTATTGTTACTGGACATTGCGTAAGAAAGGGCATACCGCCCGACAAGCCACTCAACAAATTTCAGGGCTTTCGGTCGCTAATAAAAACGAACTACTTTTTCAGGAAGGTATTAATTTTAATGATGTACCTCAATGGCAAAAACGAGGCGTAGGGGTTTATTGGCAAACGATCGAAAAGGAAGGGTTTAATCCTAAGACTCAAGAAAAAACCGTAGTAGAAAGACAACAACTTTATGTAAATACTGCATTACCAATGAAAGATGCTTACAGTGAGTTTGTTCAACAATTCTTAATTTGAAATGATTAGAATTGGTAACAAGGCATCAAAAAAAACGCCTGATAAGAGTAAAATACTTCTATCAGGCGTTTATTATTAGTAATAACGTCTCTTAACTCTGTTTCTTGGATTCAATGGTTTCTATTTTACCATCTTCGTATTTAGAAGGACACTTCATCAAGATCTTGCTGGCAACAAACTCCTTACCTCTGGCCTTCCCTACTACCACTACTTGCTCGGCACGATCCAAGTCGGTTGGCTTAGGGCTGTGGTAAGTCACTTTTACTGCTTTTCCTTTATTGTCTACCATTACAAATCTAAACAAGTTCGGGTCTACCTGAGGATTATATTCCATTCCGGTAATCTGACCCTTACCATCCTTTTGTAGCTTGCCTACTACGTGTACGCTTTGGCTGCTACCGTTTTGAGCTTTGGCAAATGCCTCATCAAAGTTTACATACTGACTGGCATCACCAGCAGCAGCTATAATCATTGCAATGGCAATACCAATGACTACTATTCCTATTATATGGGTTGTTTTCATTTGCTATACAAAATTTACTATTGATTTATAAACAAAAGGAATTACCCTTGTATTTCCTGTTCTATTTTTTTGATTTTGCGATCCAGGCTAATCAAGTATATAAATACTCCAGTAAGCACAATGCCTAGAACTACTACTACTACGTATATTTTACCACTTTCACGCAATGCATCGGCCATGGGTGCATCAAAAGGCTTTTTCACCTTCACATCCTTGCCACCTTGGGCATACAAGTTTACAAACGAAAGTGAAATGAATGCAATGACAAATGTTAGTTTTTTGAATATCTTCTTCATAATAATTTACGATTTTACCAATTCCTGCTCGTATTCCTTGTCTATAAATCGTTGATGAGCTTTGATCAACCTTACACGTAATGTAACAATCCACCAACCCAATAAAGTCCAACCAATTACGGCAGGATAAAATACCATTCGCATGCGAACATTAATGTTGTTATAGATATCAAAACTGTTTTCGGCACTTCCTGGATGTAGGGATGCCACCATACGAGGTAAAATGTATAGAAGTGGAATTAATGCTGAGAATGCAAAAATGTTATAAACAGCCGATATTCTTGCTTTTTGTTGATCATCGGTGAGTGAACCTCTCAATACAAAATAAGCCAGATAAATAAGCAGACCAATCACCGTCATATTCTGCTTTGGGTCTCCACTCCAATATCCCCCATCGGCCATATACCAGGTAAACCTAGCCCACATCATACCTGTGAGCAATCCCATTACCCCAAAGACAATTCCCATCTTTGCTGCTTCTGAGGCATAATAATCGTATATGGGGTTATTATGTTTTAAATAACGTATTGCATTGTACACCGAAACGCCAAAAATTATGATCATAGAAAACCACATGGTTACGTGGAAATACAAATTTCTGATCGTTTCATTAAAAATTTCTCGCCGAGGCACATCAAATAAAAAACCTCCAATGAGCGTATAAAACAACAATACAATACAGAGGATTTTCCACCAGGCTAGTTTTTTCATATTTTATATTTTTAATAGCCACAATATTTCGACAAAGTTAAGGATAAAAATTTTCTTACTAACAAAAAGTTGACGGTTGTGTTTGGGCGAATCAAATATTTCTCTTTCACCATTCACTTTCTCTAACCCAAATTCACTTTATTTAATTTTTATTTATTATATAGCATCAAAGAGCACTCTAATCATTTCAAAACAACATAAAAAAGCTATCAAACTACAGAATAATGGATCTAACAACCCAAAAATACCCACTAGTGGGTATTGTCTCCCCTAGCGCCTTCTGGTAATTTTGTAATGTAAATTAAAATCATCAAGTAAGTGCCCCAGCACAATTTATCATAAACATTACAACAATTATCAATCACAGTTAATATGAAGAATGACGTTGCACATGAAATGCTAAAGACTAATCCTCATGAACTGATATGCACTCCTGAGTTTCAGCAAAGTATTCTAAAAATTGTCAGAAAGTTCAAACAGAAAGGAGGCTTTAGCCAAGACAGTGAAGCAGATATTACTCAAGAAGTTACCACCCGAGTTCTGGAGCAAAGAATTCATTATCTTCAAAAGAACTATGATCCAAAATTTGGGAACCTAAAGCAATATTTTGAAAAAATGGTGTATAACATTACCATAGAACTGGTGAATGCGTCTAATCGTCGGCAAAAAGTTCATCAAACAATGGATATGGAAAATGCCCCACAAATAGCTACTTATAGTGATGCAAAACAGGAACTTATTTTGGACGAATTACAAAAGGTTCAAAAGTTTTTGGCGAGGTTTCAACGGCAAAAGCCTAAATTATTGCTATTAATGAAGCTATACAGTCGTACTATCATAAAACCTGAAGATATTTTAAACTTCAAACCCACTGCAACCTCGGAAGAAATACAAGAAATACTCGCTACATTTGGGAAAAACTACGCTACTTATGATGATAGTTATTTATACAGTAAAATCAATCAATTGATCAACGAAGTAGAAGGCAAAACAAATTCTTCGGAAGCTTTGCGCAAGTGGCTGAGTAATCGTTTAACCGATCTCAATGTTTGGATGAACCGCCATTCTTCGCTAAAATATGATAAAGAAGCCCTAAGAAATCTCATCCAATTATTTTTTATGAAGAACTGGATAATCGTTTGAATATCTGGAGTACTATATTTTTGAAGCCTTACATACAAATATGGGAGAGCCTTCGGCCAAAAACGTAGAAGCTGGTGAAGTCTCCATATAAGCTTTGAATTGTTCCCCATACAGGCGGGCAAAGTCACATTGCAAATCCAAATGATTTACTTTATATACTTCCCATTTTGGGTGTCCTACCTCGTATTCTAATGGCTGATTTTTATGACCTTCTGCATATCCCCAGTAGTGTTCCGCAATAAATTCTTCCTGAGAACCTGAAACAAGCGGTTGTGGAGATGGTGATGCCTCCACTTTTAATGATTGCCAGTCTCCTCCAAGTTTCCATTCATAATTCACCTTAAGGTTGTCTTGTGTATGCTCAATCTGGTGACGCATAGGCAAAGACACGTAGTTTTCATTAAATCGCCAGTTGGCAATCTTTGCAATCATCAATTTTGGTACAATTTCTTTAATAAAAACTACTCCCCTACGCCATTCATTTTGGTATTTGTGACGTACATAAAATCTCAGATTTACCTCCTCGAAATTGATATGAAAAGGAAATCTCATTCCCAACACCTTAGTATTGAGAAACATAAACCCAACAAGACTCACATAAGTTTTGCCATTCCAAAAATCGATTTCAGTTTTAGGGGGTACAAAAGCCTGTAGTTCTTTGGGATCTATTTCGTAGTTGACCATAATCAACTTGCGCCACTCCGCAGTTAGAAATTTAGGGCGAGGCTTGCGAATGGTTTCCATAAAAGAGAGGGGTAAATATTAGGAGGTGATAGTTACGCCATTGCGTAAACTCTTGAATTGTTCGTTGGGTTGCAATCCACGATCATCTGCTGACAACTCAGGCTTGATACGATGTACAAAATACATATCTATTTCACCCTTGCCTTTGGCTGATACTTTACCTCGGTGCTCACACTCAAAAAAATCTTTGATCAAAGAATAGGTCTTACCAGAAATGTTAACTTTTCCTACTTCTCCACTTGATTCCATTCTACTGGCAGTATTTACCGTATCGCCCCATACATCGTAAGCAAATTTTTTCTTTCCAATCACCCCAGCAATGAGTTTTCCAGTATTAATACCCAAACGCAATTCCCAATAAGGCTCTCCCGCGGCAGCTTTAGTAGCTTTAAGGTCATTCATAAAATACTGCATTTCCAAACCGGCCAATATCACATCTAGTGGATTGGTATGATTTGCCGTAGGAATTCCCCCTGCTGCCATATAGGCATCACCTATAGTTTTGATTTTTTCGATATTGTATTTCTCAATGATCTCATCAAATTTTAGGAAACAGCTCTCCAACTCTCGCACCAATTCTACTGGTGAAATCTTTTCGGCTATACTGGTAAATCCTTTAAAATCGGTAAATAGTACTGAAACTTTATCGTATTGCTGAATAGAGGCTTTACCCTTTTCTTTCAATTCGTTGGCTACTTGGGAAGGCAAGATATTGAGTAGCAATGTTTCAGATCGTTCTTTTTCTTTTACAATCTCGGCTTGTTGACGGCTAATAATTTGGTTTACTCGCTTTTGGCGTCGGTAGCTATAAAACAATACACCTATAATAACAAATACCAAAGCAAACCCCACAATAAAGGCATTGGTCAATAACTTAGAACGGTCGAGTTCTGCATTTTGCTCTGCCAGTTTTAGCTTGTTGGCAGTCAGCTCTTTCTCCTTTTTACTTTGAGCTACTCGGTTTTGTAGGGCCTGATAGGCTTTTTCTCGTTCGGCTTGTTCGGTTTTTCGTCTTTGGTCTAGTAGCGCCAAAGAATCTTTTTCACCTTGAATTTTTTCAACCTGCAGTTCATTTTCCAGGGCTTGCCGTTGCTGCAACAAGAGTTTCTGTCGCAGTTGTTGGTTTTGTAGTTTGGTTCTGGATACTACCAGGTTTGCTTCTTTTACTTCTGAAGAGTATTCACCAAACTTTTCAAACAATACTTTATAAATATCTGAGGCTTTTTGATAATTCTTTTTTTCTGAATAATAAATATCTGCCAAATCCCGATATACCGTGATCACTCCTCCATCCAAAAACTGAAGCATTTTGCTTTGGTTCATACGATTGCTTTTGTAGAGTGCATCATAAATATCAAAGGCTTCTCGGAATGAACTTGCGGCTTTTTCATAGCCAGAGGTGGGGTCGTCCTGATCATCGGCCAAAAACGCCTGTGCATAACCAATATTGGCGTAGGAATCTGCCATCCCTTCTTT
Organism: marine bacterium AO1-C; assembly: GCA_001890965.1. Classification (GTDB taxonomy): domain Bacteria; phylum Bacteroidota; class Bacteroidia; order Cytophagales; family Microscillaceae; genus Microscilla. The sequence continues at coordinate 1,317,216 of MLAY01000001.1, forward strand.
AAACTTAATCTTAATGGCAGTCGTTAGGGCTTGATTGGCGTAATTAATAGAGGCTTTTGTATTTTTGGTTTTGAGGATTTTGCTTAATGCGTTTAGGGCATTTACTTGCTTTACTGTATTTTGATTAGGATTCAATAAACGCTTGAGACTGTCGACATTTTGCCCCCAACTAAAACCCACACAACCAAAATAAAATAATATGATGGCAATTAACCTACGCATTTGTTTGAATCTCAATTATTTATAGAAAAACCAAAAACTCTGACGATTTTAAAAGTACTGTTTTTTGTACGTTCATACAAATTGTGCTACAAATGTTTTGCCCAACCCTGACTAATTAAAAATAAATTTTTGATTAACTGGAATGATCAGCTACAATTACCCAAACACCATCAATTTTTCGCCAAAGCAAAGAAAAATGCCCATTTGGAGTATCGTCTTTACGGGTAAGGTGCCATTTGCCAATCACAAAAGCTGCGTCTGGGGCGAGTTTTTCCATAGAAATAATCTTAAACTTTAGTATCCCCATTTTCTCCTTATTTGGGTAGCCCTTTTTATAACCTTCCAATGTGGCCTTCCAACCATAACGAACCCCACGGCTTCCAATAAATTTGAGCTTGTCAGACTTCCAGTAGGATTGCATAAAAGCCACCAAATCACCTTTGTTCCAGGCTTTAGTCTGCGCATCCAAAATGCTGCGAATTTGCTTTAAATCAAGATCATTGCTTTGGGCATTTACATTGTTTGAAAAAAACAAGGCTCCCAGAAAAATCACGAGTAAATATTTTTGCATATCTATCTAAGTTTAAATTTTATCTTAATACAGGTGGCTGTTTATTTTCTTTGCCTTCAAATATTTTTATGTACTTCAATCCTTTTTTGATGTAATTGGGATCATACGTTCGTGGCCGTCCACTGGCGGGTAAAGGTTTGCCAGTATTGTGAATATGAAATGCATCGGCATATTTACCCTTCTTGAGGTAACTACCATAGGTATTTTTAGCCCATTGCATGCTATAATACAAAGAAAATTCTTCTTGAAACCTACTTACCGGGATTTTCATAGCCAGGGATTGATACCCCATAATTTGTAAAGGCCCCCAGGAAGTAGCCAGTTCTTTTAGTTTTTGGTTAGAGAACTTGCGTAATGTTTTCTTGGTAATGCTTCCATAACGCTTTCTCCGCCCACTCTTCACATTACGCAGTCTTTTGTACACATGGCGTTCATAACGACTCTTAGGAGGACGTTCCCCCGAACATTCCAACACAATCAACGCCTTAAAGTACGCTGCCGGAAGTCCCATTTCTTGGGCAAACTGGTCTACTTGTGCTCCATAGTTTTGGTTCGTGAGTTCCACCGAAGATTGGTGCAACTTTACTGAGCCATTTTGTTGCCTTATCCAAACAATAAAGGCAATGAATATTCCAAAAAGTAGTATCCAAATGAGTGACCTCATATATTTAGTTTAGTCATTTTAATTCACATAAATCAATGCTTTATAAGTATAGAAACTAAATTAGTTTTTAATATCGCAGTCTTGTAAGAGCCTCTCCCCTTGGGGGCGGCAACACTCGTTGAGTGTTGAGCGAGTCAGAGGGAAGGTAGTGTAACTGAGAGGGGTTTAAAATGGATAAATCAACACGAATAACCTGATTATCAGTAATAAAACCTCCCTTAATCCCTCCAAAGGAGGGAAATGATACTCGCAAAAGCGACTCACTTTTATATTTCAAACTAATTTCTTGTACTTACATTAAATTACTTTACCTTTCAAGCATCATAAATAAGGTGTCTTTTTTTTGCACCTGGTACAGCTTAAGCTTATTTTTAGACAATTGCTCAACTGTAAACTCGACTTTTGCTCCTTCGTTGCTATGCAAAGACAATTGCTTATTTTTTATCTTCCAACTCCCCTCATCCTTGGTTTTGATAAACCGAATAGCATAAGAGCCATTCTGCTTAAAACGAATAAATGATTTTTTCATTTTTTTCTGATAGGCTTCTTTTTCAGCCTTGGGAAAACGTTCAATTTCTCGCAAAAATGAGGTATACCCAAACCAGGTAATTTCCCATTTATACGTTAAATCTATTGGATCAATCAAATTGTCTTGCTTGTATCCACTGGTAAGCGTTATCAAAAAAGCCAGTATGAATGTTTTCATGTGAGTCGTCTTATTTTGGGTCGTTTGGTTTTATGTTGAAAGCCACCGTCTTTACCCGCTTGCTAAACGTACCATCTGACATCTGCCCTTCTAGTATCATTTCTTGCGCTTTGGGTTGTTCAAAAACCTCAGGCATTGTACGAATCTGCCCTGCAGGTACTCCTTGAGTATGAAAAGCTTGCATCAAATCATCCATTAGATACCTCTTGATCGCAGGACTTAGCACTTCTTTGAGCGAAGCTCGGTTTTGCACCCTAGTTTGGTTTTGGCTAAATTGCTCATTAGTAGCTACTTCGGAGATATTTAGACAGTCACACAAAGCTACAAACTGTTTTTCGGTACCTACGGCCAAAATCACAGGCTTTTCGTCTTTGGTATAAAAAATATCACCATAAGGGGCAATATTGGGATGCTGGGTGCCCATACGTTGAGGAATGTGTCCACCCATCAGCCAATTGGTAGCCTGATTGGCTAAAGAGGCCAAGGCGGCTTCTAACAATGAAACTGATACATAACTGCCTTTACCAGTTTGGAGACGCTGATATAACGCTAACAAAATAGCTTCCTTAAGTTGATGGGCTGCTAAAATATCTATCAAAGCTACTGGCATTTTTACTGGGTCGCGATCAGGTTCACCTGTCATAAACAGAAACCCGGCCTCTGCCTGTAGCACTACATCAAAAGCAGTACGATGACTAGTTTCACCAAAAGCACTGAGGTATGCATAAATCAGCCTTGGATTTAATTGTTGTAGCGTGACCGCATCCATTCCTAGTTTTTCTGCTGCCCCAGCTTTATAATTGGTGATTACCACATCTGCAGATCCAATAAGTTCTTTTACAATTTGTTGATCTGTTGTTTCTTTTAAATTCAATAACTGTTCTTTCTTACCCCAGTTAACACTGCAATAATAGGCTGAGTATTCGCTATTTTGATCTTCTTTAGGGAGTTTCCAGCGGCGGGTTACATCACCATTGGTGGTTTTGTTCTCAATTTTGATAACCTCTGCTCCCAATTCAGCAAAAAACATCCCTACTGCAGGGCCTGCCAATACGCTGGCTAGTTCTACTACCTTTAAATCTTTGAAAATAGTGTTATGCATGTCTCCTTCATTTAATTTTGAAGGTAAGTGCGATTGGGAATAAAAACAAGTTATTTTGAAGCAGTCCTGCAAGAGGCATCATTTTATATTATCAACGGTACACTTTATATTACACTCCAATCAAACGAGTTTCAAATGAAAGTTGTATCAAACATTATTTTAATAATTAGCTTCTTGGGCTTTACCATAATAGCTCAAGGCCAAACAAAACTAACTAAGGAGTTACCTAAAGCATTTTTTAAACGTTGGAGACTTGACTATGGAATGGCTAACGGAAAAAAAATAGAGGGCCTCCCTCCCAGCCCTAATATGGATTATGAATTCTTCTCCAATGGCACTTATTTTCTTTATGGGATAAATAACCAAAGTATGAAGGGAACTTGGAAATATAATACACAAGAAAAATGTGTATACACCAAGACTGATGATGGACAGGTGAATGGTAAGTTTATTAAAATAACAAAAAGCCAAATAGTGTTGGTACCAGCAAGCAGAGAAGTAAAAGGAACTTTGTTTGAACATATGCGTTTTTTTTATGTCCCCAAAAAAGCTATTACCAAAGAGTTTAATGCCAGAAAAAAAGTGTATCGCTCTATGTATGAAGCTTTGTACAAACCTGAATGGGTAGAAACTCTCAACCTTTCTGGACAAGGGCTTATCAAACTACCACCAAAGCTCTCTCAGCTAACAAACCTAAAATATTTATTGCTCAATTTTAATAAGTTTATAATCTTATCTGATAAAATAGGAGAACTTCAAAATCTTGAGAAATTACAGTTAATGAGGAATAAGCTAGAGAAATTACCAGTTTCTATTGGCAAATTGAGAAACCTTATTTTACTCAATATATTTAGCAATCAATTAAAATCACTCCCCCCCAGCATTGGCAAACTCAAAAAACTCGAGTGGTTGGTTTTAGGTAATAATCAACTCATCAGCATTCCCCCTGAAATAGGCCAATTAGAACACCTTCAATTACTCAATTTAGCAGGAAATCAACTTTCTGTGCTCCCTATTGAAATAGGTAATCTAAAAAGATTAACAGCATTTACTCTAATGGGTAATCGGTTGTCAAGTTTACCCTCTGATTTTAGTAAATTAAAAAAATTAATCAACCTAGACTTAAGCAATAATCAGTTTAACAAAATTCCTGAGGCAGTTTTTCAACTACAAAAATTAAAAGAACTGAATTTATCAAATAATAAAATTTCAGCGATATCTGGAATTGCCAAATTAAAAAGCTTACAGGATTTTTACTTACATAGCAATCAATTAACTGCTTTGCCTAAGGAAATTGTAGAGCTTAAAAAGCTACAAATATTGGTAATAATGGATAACCAGCTAACTAGTTTGCCTAAAGATATATCACAATTACAAAATTTAAAAGTATTGCGTGTTAGTAATAACCAGTTAAGCTCAGTGCCTGATGGAATTTTTGAATTGAAAAACCTAGAGGAACTACAACTAAACGGGAATCAATTAACTACTATATCTCAAAGAATAAAAAATTTGAAAAACCTGAAGCAGTTATCTCTTTATGGAAATAAAATACCAGAAATTACCCAAGTTAAAATCAAAAAATGGTTACCCAATTGTCATATTACATTTTAGGAGATTAGTTTCACTTAAAAATTATATGCTCCCAAATTGAAAGACAAGCAGATACTTTGGGATAAAACATTAACACTTTTTTATCACTTTTTAGAAGGGGCTTAAGAAACTTTTTGGAGAGTTTGGTTATTTATGTGTTTAATTAAGAAGTTGACTTAATTTCTAAAAAACAATCTCTAAAAACTGAATACCCTTAGATGTTGCAGCAAAGTACTGCCATATTAATTTTTGCAAATACTCCACAACAAGAGATTCGCTCCAAAGATTTTGGTAAGCAATTGCCAAAATCTGAGCAACTCAAGGTGGCACAAGCATTACTGCAACACACCCGTCAAGTAGCGCAAGCTACCAGGCTACCCATCATTGAAATTTTATCAAGCCATCAGCAGGGAGACGATTTTGCCACAAGATTTACCCAAGCCATTGGGCAAGTGTTTAGTCAGGGTTATTCCCGGGTAATCTCAATTGGTACTGATTGTCCCGACCTACAACCCAGTGATATTCTCGCTGCCCAGAAACGGTTATCTACTGAGCAAGCCATTTTGGGATTGGCCAATGATGGAGGGGCTTATCTTATTGCGCTGGATAAACATTTTTTTAACCAAAAGAGCTTTCAGGCGCTTCCGTGGCAAACCGAGCAAACGGCACAAGCCCTGATTGAGTATTTTCATCAGCAAAGAGTTCAGCCTGCATATCTTGCTACGCTCAAAACTGATATAGACAATTTTGCTCAGTTGGTACAAGCTTTTGAAGAGTTAGCTCCTACTTCAGCCCTGTACCAACTAATTGCAACCCTACTACAACCTCAAAAAAGATTGTTTTTTGGGGTATATACACAATGTTATTTAGCCCTCTTTGCCCATCTCGCAGGCCTTAGGGCACCTCCCTCCTACATTTTCACTATGTAATCACTCACAACATTTCCTGAAATATCAAAAGACTCATCTTTTGTAACAAGGATCATATTACCAGACATTTTCAGCTTGTGGAAACCGCCATTGTAATATGAACAGGAATATTATATGTCATCTAACTCATTTAAATAAGCATAGTAATGAAGAAAATATTTACTGCTCTATATATAATATGTCTAATCACGCTATCAAGCAGTGCGTTTAGCCAAGTAAGTTTGGAAGTCAGCGTATTTGACCTTTCCAACCTAAAACCCATTCCCAATTTAACAGTTTACCTTGAAAATCAGGAGATTGGCTATACGGCTCAAAAAAGCACGACTGATCAAGGAAAAGTAAGGTTTAATGGTTTATCAACCTCAGGTACTTATAAAGTATATGTAAAAGAAGGTGAACAATACTTTGATGCTAAGGTGGAAGGCATCGAACTTCGCTCTAACGAAAAACCCAGCGTACAATTAATGGTGCCTGCCAAACGTTCACAAGAACTTAAAGAGGTCACGATTTACCCTTCTACTTCTAAAATCAATACAATCAATGCCGAAGTAGCCTCAGATCTTAAACTTAAAGAAATTCAGCAATTACCCATCGAAGGTCGTGACATTACACGAGCGCTATATCGTTTGCCCAATATCACTCAGGCAACAGGGTTTTATCCTGAAGCACCCAATATTAGCATTAACGGGGCCAATAGTTTGTTTACCAACTATATGATAGATGGTATGGACAACAATGAACGTTTTTTGGGTGGGCAGAAGTTTGCGATTCCAGTAGGCTTTACCAAAAACATTACAGTGCTTACCAACAACTATTCTACTGAGTTTGGTCTTACAGGGAATGGCATTGTAAATATCACAACTCGTTCGGGAAGCAATAACTTGAGTGGTGAAGTATTCTTTTTGTCTCGTCCCGGGCCAGCCATTGATGCGCCTTCCGATTTTGCTCAACGTGATTTAAGTGGTAATGCAGTAAAAGATGGGTTTCAGCGTTTTCAGGGTGGTTTTGGTATTGGAGGAGCCATTGTCAAAAACAAAACATTCTTTTATATCAACGCAGAACAAACCATTGATACCAAAGATAACTTACTGAACTCACCCGACTTGGGAGTTAATGAAACTGTCAGAGGCCAAAATCGCTTTACTTATCTTTCCGGAAAAATTGATCATTTTTGGAATAACCGCTGGTCTACTACTTTTAGAGTCAATGGTGGTATTGTAGCCATAGAGCGACAAGGAGGAGGTTTAGAAGGTGGTACTCAATTTCCATCAGCGGCTAATTTACAAGATCGCAACTCATTTTTGGCTGCTTTGAAAAACCTGTATACGACTGAGCGACTCACCTTAGAAACTAATGTACAGTTCTCTAGATTTCGTTGGAACTATGGCCGACCTAAAAATGGAGCTAGTCCACAAGTAACGGTATTAAACCCTGCAAACCTCACAGTAGCGGTTTTGGGGCACCCTGGGTTCATTTTTGATTCTCGTGAAAATACCTGGCAGATACAACAAAAACTCGTATACAGCTTAGGTAGTAAGCATACTATCAAAGCTGGAGTAGAATTGATCAGTGCTGACCATAATTTGTTTGGTGGAGGAAATGTCAATGGGAACTATACTGTACTTACTACTCAAGCCGAATTAGACGCTATTCGTGCCTTGAATCGTGGAGCAAATTTGAGTATCAATGACATTCCCAGTACAGTACAGGTACTTAACGCCAATGTAGAACTACGTCCTAATGCTTTTGGTCGCCGCCAAAATGTGTACAGTGCATATGTAGAGGATGCCTTTTCGGTAAATAGTCGTTTGAACCTTACTTTTGGTTTACGCTATGATTTTGACGACCTCACGCAAACTGGGGCCAGCAATGGAGATTTTGACAATATCGCGCCAAGGGTAAGTTTCAATTATAAGATCAATGCTGCAAGCTCTATTCGTGGAGGTTATGGTATTTTCTATGAAAAAATATTATATGCCGTATACAGCGATGCTTTGCAACAAAATACTACTTCTTCAGATTATTTGACGCAATTGCGCGCATTACAGGCTCAAGGAGTGATTGATGCTGGGGTAAATGTAAACGACTTGGTTTTTGATGGAAACTTGAGTGCTACCGTGGCCAATGCTGGATACCTTCAGGCACCTGCACCTAGCGCCTTGCAAAACGAACGTGCCAATGTATTTGCCAACGAACGAAGAATTATCAATCCTAATGGTTGGCAAAACCCTTTGACTCACCAAATCTCATTGGGCTACCAATACCAGTTTGATAAGGATTTCTTGTTTTATGTAGATGTGGTTCACAATCAATCATACAACTTATTCCGTTTGCGTAACTTAAATGCAGCAGCGCCTTTTAGTTCTACTGCCGCTCAACCAGTTCGTACTGGTGCCGAGGCAGATGCCACCCGTCCTATTCCAATCGTTACTGACAACACTGGATCTTATGCAGTTATTAATGGCCAACGAGTAGACGGGGTAGCTCGCAACATTGTAGTATCGGAAACTGAGGGTAGATCAAGGTACTGGGGGGCAAGTTTTAACTTGCAAAAAGCACGAGGTAAAAGCAAAGTTAGTTATCGCTTTACTTATACGTTGTCTTTTCTGGAAAACAACACCGAAGATATCAACTTCCGGGCAATGGATGCCAACAATTTTGAAGCTGAATGGGGACCTGCGCTCAACGATCGTCGTCACGTGATCAACGGAATGATTAACTTCTTCCCAGTAAAGAATTTCACGATTTCTACCGCGGTATTACTTCAAAGCGGACAACCTATTAATCGTATTCCAGATGCTACCATTTTCGGAACCACTGATTTGAATGGGGATGGACGTTCGTTTGGAGATGCTTATGTAGGCAACAGTGATCGTTCACCTGGTGAAACACGCAACAATGATCGTTTGCCCTGGTCTAACACGTTTGACCTAAGCTTACGATATCAGTTACCATTAGGGAAAAGTTCTACTTCTAAACTAGAATTTAGCGCAGATGTGTTTAACCTATTCAATGCTAAGAATTTGAGTGGGTTTTCTAACAATGCTACCCAGAGTAATCAAATTCAGGTAGGGCCTCGCTCATCAGGAACTTTGGTGATTCGCAATGCGGCGCCACCTCGCCAGTTTCAGTTTGGAGCAAGATACATCTTTTAAAAATTAGTTGTCTGTCACTGGTTTTCAAAGGTGAAACAGAAAGATTATGAGTCATCCCGAATTTTTCGGGGTGACTTTTTTATTGAAAAAGGCTCGTGAATTGGTGCAATTAAAGTTCTGATACAACAAAAAAAGCCAACAAACCTTCTGTCACAGATAACAGGAAAAGCCAGGCACATCAAGCAAGTTTGCGTCGAGTTACTCACTCAATTCCAAGATCATTTTTCAGATTTCCTCAAAGAATTAGAAGGATATCTCTACATTTCTTCTTTATAACTTTTGTTTTTTTTCTCAAAAAAGTACTCTATATCTGGGGGTTTCAGAAGGTTTATAAATCTTATAAATTGTTACATTTGTAGTTTGCAACTAAATCAACACCTGTGAAATCTATGGATATTAAGCTTACGCTTTTTTAAAGAAAGCATCATCGATCATCAACTTTTGTAACTATACTATCTACCACAAATAAAATATAAAAGCGTTTCCCTAAATGAATCGTTCTGCTATCATTGTTTGGGCTTTAGTTGGACTCTCTTCTATTGCCTTTGCCCAAAATTCTATACAAACATTCACTTTTACCAACATTAATTCAAGCCAAGGCCTCTCTCAAAATACTATTAATTGTATCATCCAAGATCGTAAAGGTTTTTTATGGTTTGGTACTGCTGACGGCCTTAATAGATATGATGGCTACCAGTTTAAAGTTTATCGCAATGAGTTAAACAACCTCAATAGCCTTAGCAACAACTATATACTGTCTTTATTGGAAGATAAACACGGAAATATTTGGATTGGTACCTACGGAGGAGGGCTCAATAAATTCAACCCCAATACTGAAACATTTACTCGCTACCCTTTTAATAGAAAATACCAGCAAGACGTTGGAGCTGAAAACGTAGGAACACTTTACGAAGATATGGACGGGAAAATTTGGATGGGTTTCTTAAATGACAATAATGCTTTGGGCTATCTTGACCCACAAACTCAAGCCATAAAATGTTTTGGAACCAATGATGTTGACGATCCTTTACATCCCCGAAAAATTTTTGCTTTTATCCCCCACCAAGGCAAGGGCTTTTGGCTAGCCTCACAGCGAGGGTTAGGGTATTTTGATAAACAACAAGGAAAATATACCAAGCTTATTTCGTTAAATAAATACCCCAATAAAAACTACGCACTCAGATGGGTATATCAAGTATTTCGCGATAAAACCAAACCTTACATTTTATGGTTGTGCACGTTCAACGCAGGTTTGGTAAGGTTTGATATTCGTACCGAGAAAATAACCGGAAGATGGGAAAAAAACTTGGCTGATGATCACTCCTTGCAGACTAATACCATCTGGAGCTTTTACCAGGATAAACAAGGTAATAATTGGGTAGGAACTAAGAATGGGTTTTATCAATTTAATATCTCAACCAATAAATTTACCAGATATTTACACGACCCTAAAAATCCTCGCAGCATTGCAGGTAACTATATCCAACATATTTTTGAAGATCAGGCAGGCACGGTTTGGCTTGGGTCATATAATAATGGTATCAGTGCTTTTACTCCCAAACTCAAAAATTTTGTCCATTACCCTGCCCCACAAAAAGATATTAGTCAAGTAGCCGCTTTTTGCGAAGATCATCAAGGGCATGTCTGGATTGGCACCAAAGGTGGCAATAAGGGGCTTTTTAGGCTCAATCGCGAAAAAGAGCTGATTGAACCTTTTGATTTAAAACTCAGAAGCCTGCAAAAAATGTCCTCTATTGATATCAATTCCCTGTTTACAGATGTGGAAGGAAACATCTGGATAGGTACTTTTGATAAAGGTTTATGCCGCTACAATCCTCAAACCTCTCAGCTTGTACACCACCCATTTGTTTATAGTACCAAGAAGTTTCGCTTGCCTCATATCGGTGCCATTTACCAAGATAAAAATCAGCCGCAGGATATATGGATAGGAGCTAAGTTTAGTGGTTTTTTTAAGTTTAACACACGAAAGAACAAATTCACAAAACGTTATTTACGAAACAATGGCACCAGATTGAGTCACCCTAGTATTAATGCTTTTGCCAAAGATTTTAGAGGCAATTTATGGATTGCTACTCGTGGAGGATTAAATAGATTTAACCCTCAGAAAGAACAGTTTTCCAACTATCTACATTCTGCTCAAGATACAACTAGCTTAAGCAATGACTATGTAACTTGCCTGCATATTGATAAACAACATCAGTTTTGGGTTGGTACGCGTAACGGTCTCAACAAGCTTGACCTCAAAGAATTATACCTTGGCAAAACTAAATTTAAACGATATACGACTTCCGAAGGGTTACCAAGCAATATTATACATAAAATAATAGAAGATGCTCAGGGTTTTTTATGGATTAGTACCAGCAACGGCTTAAGCAGATTTGATAAAAAAAATAATGTGTTCAACAACTATGACGAGCAAGATGGACTACAAAGCAACGAGTTTGTAGAGGGAAGTGGATTGATGGCTAAAGATGGGGCAATATTTTTGGGAGGTATCAAAGGGTTTAACATGTTTTATCCTTCTAATATCAAAAAAAACACCTTTGCTGCACCAATAGTATTTACTGATTTTCAACTCTTTAATAAATCGGTAGCTGTTGGTAAACAAAAAAAGCTTAAAAAACCTATATGGATTACTGATACCCTTACCCTATCTCATGAAGACAAAATCATTTCTTTTGAATTTGCAGCCCTCAATTACATTTTACCTCATAAAAACACTTATAAAGTTCGTTTAGAAAATTACGACGATCAATGGAGGTATCTTGGGCATAAACATTCGGTAAGTTACACAAACTTGCCTGCTGGCAGATATGTGCTTCGAGTAAAATCAGCCAACAATGATGGCGTCTGGAGCCCAAAAGAAGCTCGTATGGTCATTATTATTCAACCACCCTGGTGGCAAACCTGGTGGTTTAGGTCAATCATTGTCTTGCTGATTTTCAGCATTTTAGTAAGTGTACTTTACCTAATCCAAAAACGTAAAAAGCACATCTCAATACTTCAAAAAAACAATGAAGCATTACAAAAAAATCTTATCCAATGGCAAATCAAAGCCCTGAGTATTGAATCAGAACAATCTCTAGCTACAAAAAAAAGTACCAAAAGTACTTTTAAAGACTCTAATGAAATAGAAGAACTAAAGCTCAAGCTTTACCAAGTTGTGATTAAACAACAATTGTATAAAGATGAAAACCTTTCGCTATCGGAAGTTGCAAAAAAAATGAAAATTAGTGATAAAAGTTTGTCAGAGTTATTTAACAAAGAACTCCAAACTAACTTTTATGAATATATCAACAATTGTAGAGTAGATGCTTTCAAAAAAAAGGTAGAAGACGGAGAAGCTGCTCACTTAACTCTTATGGCTATAGCCTACGATTCTGGTTTTCGCTCAAAATCGTCTTTCAATAGAATTTTTAAACAACAAACAGGGCTTACACCCTCTCAGTTTAAGAAAAAGGTAGAAATAGTTTCTAAGAAGTAAACAAACACAGGGACTTTCTACAAACAGCTGGCTATACAATTTACCAAACTTTGGCAAAGAAGAATGGCCAAAACCGAGCAAAACAAGTGTTGGCCTATTCCAAAAGCTATATGAGATAGAACGAGAAGATGGATATTTGTAAATGAACGATATTCAAATAACTTGGCAGCCTCTCAATGGCAAGTTATAGAAAAAAGAAGTAATTCTTTTTTAACTCTGAAAACAACATTTAAACATACCCTTACCAATTTTGAATAAAGAAGATAATCAAATACAAAACGAGTGCTTTGCTATCAAACAAAACACTCGTTTCTGCTATGAGTAGTTCGTATATTATTTTTTTTTCAGAAATGACAGTTCAACTATAGTCACTGTTGTCATTATTCTATATCACAATCTTCATTTTTCTTATTCCACACTCCACAAATAAAGCCAAGGCAATTATCAAAACGAGGTACGCAATTAAGACCACAGATGCCAGGAGGAGGATTTAACGCACCACTACGACAGTAATTGGTATTACTAGTTACTTTTATCTTACTAAAATTAATATAGCTATAAGTATTTGTCTCAATATCTCGTTGAGTGGCTTTCAATAAAGCCATAGTTTCCTTACCTGCTTTAGAACCAAATACAATGTAATAGTAAAATCCTTCTTTAGCATTTTTTTGCGCGTGCACAAAAGTTACATCATCAAAAATTGGCAAGAAATTCTTTTCTAAATGAAGATTCAAGGCTTCATCTTTTACTGTTTTAATATACTCGCCATCGAAAAACTTTGCCAGCTCAGTCGAAACAAAACTTGGATAAATAGATTTTGTGGTATTAAAACTAAAGATTACTAAAGTACATACTACTAGAGTCAGAGAAAATATAATCTTTTTCATTGGGTTAAATAATTTAGGTTATTGTTGTCTACTCTTTAAAGGATTTTCGACGCAACTCCTGGTAAAAAAGGCAAACCACTCATAGCAAATCTGCATCAATTATCGGTATCGGTCCCTCTAATTTCGTGTTAAAGGACTGGCAAATAAGGCCTAAAAAACATTCAAAACGACCCTCTGCTTCCAATGGGACGTCTTGCCCCCTTGATGGGACTAAAGTTCTGTGGATATAGTTTTTCAAGCTCCTGAATGGAAGTATCCAATGATAGTTATAAAGGTGTGTTTAGGCTAACTATAAGGGTTTACGTCTTACTTTTTACAGTTGCAAAGAAGGGCAGCACCGTGAGAGCCAGGAAATAAATAATTCTTGCGCCCCAATACTAGAGGCCTGATGGTATTCTCCTCCAGATTATTATCAATTTCAAGGGTTCTATCATAAAGATAAGCAGGCAAAGCTTGCCAGCGATTGGCACTATAATTCATTGCTTTGCGAATAGTTGTAAGTGCTTATCAAAAAAGATGGCAAATTGAAATGACTTTTAGGTTTGCAAAATCAGCATTGGCAATTGATTTACCGAGGTTGTGGCAGTGGGAAAACAAAATGAAATTTTTAGCGATTGTCGCACTTGTAAATGATTTTTTGTGCACCTTATTTATTACAACCTCCAAATTTTAAGCTGGCCAGGAAAATTATTCAGTTGGGATGCCACAGGACAGGCAATAGGCTCAAAAAAATAAGCCTGCCGATGTATAAACGCAGGCAGGCTTGCTTTAACTTAATCATCCTTGATCAAAATTCGGGATGATTCATATTTTTATTAATTCTCTTCGTATACTACTCTAATATTGCTGCTTCTTAAGTGATCTCCTAATCTCAGCCCCTTGGCATTACGATAGTTTTTAATACGATTATAATGCACTTGACTAATATCTAAATACCCTTCATATACCCGCCCCAGGGTGCGCCACTTTTTCTCATTTCTTAACTGACAGGTACCATCTACCGCCACATACACGTGCAAATCACTGATTTGTTTGTCAGCAAAGAACTTATGCCCCATGTCTTCAAAATTGCCATAAATTAAGGCATTAATACTTTTTCTTTCTCTTAATTCTTGTTCAGTAATGTGTTGATTGGGTACTTCATTGATAAGCTCGACCAGTCGATGTTCGTTGATTTGCACACAACGTACTAAATTGTCAAACTCTTGTCTGGTAATGGATTCTGGGTCAATATAAATATTAAGGCCAGTTTCAATTTTATGGTTTACTTTAAGAAACCTCACGGCTGAGTTTCCTACTGGAAATCCCTTGCGTCCAATGCTTCTGGACACAATCTTGCCATTGTACACCAAATCGAGGTGGATGTACAATTTATTATCTTCTGAGTCTCGATAGGAGGTCGTATTCAAATGGATTTCTCCACCGTTGCAGGCAATCTCTCCTACTTTTTCTTTAACCTTAGCTGGGCCGCATCCTGTTATTATTCCGCTCAAGCATATAGTTACTATCCAAAAGTATCTATTCATCATTTAATAAGTTATTGTGCTTATATTCTAAATTTCAATGTACAAATGTAAAACCCTCTGGGTAAAATATCTAGTTTTATAGCTATAACTATTCTAAATATTATTCAAATCAAACCTTAATTAGTACTATTAAAATTTCTTTGAAATAGCAAATTTATGTAAGCAAAAAAACTGTTTTGAACAAAAAATAAACACCCAAACACTAAAGTCAGCCTTGTAAGGCTAAACCTCTCGTAGATGCCACCCCTCCTTAAAGCAACTATAATCTAGTGAGTCATTTAAAACCTGTTTTTGCGTACAGTTTAAAATTAGACCATTACCATAGATAAAAAAAAGCCTTAAATTTTAGCTCCAAATACAGTGACTTACATGGAAGACCTAAAAAGAGAAGACATTCGGTTGATTAGCCAAAATAGCAACTGGACTGCCAAAAGGGTAGATCAATTGTTAAGGGAAAAACATTACAATAACGCTGAGTCCTGGCAACGATTTTTGCGTATTATTTTTATTAGCCTGGGCATTGGGTTTACTGTTACTGGTATACTTTTTTTCTTTGCCTACAATTGGGCTGGCTTACACAAGTTTGTCAAAATTGGCTTAATAGAAGTACTAATTGTAGCCACTACTATAGCGGCAGTCTTGCCAAAACTTAGTCCCGACATAAAAAATATTGTCCTTACGGGTGCCTCTGTACTGGTAGGAGTACTCTTTGCAGTTTTTGGACAAGTTTACCAAACAGGAGCCAATGCCTACGACTTTTTTTTGGCCTGGACTGCTGCCATCACTTTATGGGTGTTAGTGGCGGGATTTGCGCCATTGTGGGTAGTTTATCTCACCCTTATCAACACTACCATTATTTTATATTCGGAACAGGTAGCTCATGGATGGTCAGCCATAGCAATATTTACTGTATTGTTTCTAATCAATGGAATATTTCTGATCCTAACATTGGCAGGAAGTAAAGTCATCAAGGCTATGAATCCTCCGGTATGGTTCTCGAACCTCATAGCGCTGGCAGCTTTTACCTTTGCTACCATAGGCATTATTATAGGTATTTTTGATAAGCAGCGTCCTTCTTTTTATGTTCTTATCATAATTACTTCTCTGGTATATGGGGTGGGTCTGACCTATGGTATAAGAAACAGCAACCGATTTTACCTTACGGTGATCCCGTTTAGCCTCATTACAATTGCTTCTGCTTTTTTGCTAAAACTATCAAATGAAGCCTGGATGTTTCTGATAATCAGCATATTTGTAGTGACAAGTGTAACCCTGGTAATAAAAAAATTGATCGACCTTCAAAAGAAACAAACAAATGAGGAACAATAAGCAAATTAAGGAAATCATTGAGGGGCTTAGAGCATCGGAAGGCGATAATTTTGAATACGACGAAGCAGTACTATTTGCCGAATATCAAGAACAAGGAGAAAACAATGCGACTTTATCGGTAAAAATCTTCTCTATTGTGGGAGGGTTAATGGCTGCGCTGGCTTTCTTGGGATTTTTGCTCATTGCTGGGTTGTACAAGTCAGAAGCTGGGTTGTTGCTGTTTGGGTTGGTATTTATTGTAGCAGCCCTTGTACTTAATAAAATCTTTAACAAATTTATTATCGATACCTTTAGTGTATCTATTTACAGCATAGGTTTTGTCTTATTTGTGTCAGGACTCTTAGGTATGGACACCAGCAACAATATAATAACCTTGTTGGTAATTGGTATCGCAGTTATTGGCTTATTTATTACCCAAAATTATGTTCTTTCTTTTATTTCTATCCTTATTATCAATGGGGGATTACTTCATTTAGTATTTGTTAATGAGGTGTACAATCTTATCCATCTGTATATTGGAGTTGCTACTTTAGCACTTACCTGGTGTATGCTCAACGAAGCTAAGTTGCTTACTTTAGGCACCCGTATGGCAAAACTCTATGATCCGCTTCGTGTAGGACTTATTATCTCTTTGCTATATGGTTTGGTCATTGTAGGCAAAAAAGACTGGCTGTTGGTTTCTCAAAATTATAACTGGATCTCATCGGCTGTTATTATTCCAGTGGTTTTGTATGTAGTGAACGTCATTAGCGATATTGTAGCTCCCCAAATTTCCAAAAACAAACCTGGCATTTATTTACTAAGTATTTTGGTGTTGGCTCCTACTGTTTTTGCTCCTTCTATCTCGGGAGCGATTCTTATTATTTTGCTCACTTTTTTGGTTAATTACAAAACCGGATTGATTATAGGAGTAATTGCATTTATCTATTTTATCTCGGTTTACTATTACGACCTGAGCTTTAGTCTGCTTATCAAGTCAATGCTGTTGTTTTCGTCGGGCATAGTTTTTCTTCTTTTCTATTTGTTCACCAATAAAAAATAAGCATCAATGAAAAAGTACAAATGGATAATTATTCTTGCAAACCTGGTGATGTTGCTCATTGTATTTAACCAAAGCATCTCAAAAAAAGAAGATTTGTTGGCCAATGGTAAGCTTATTCTGCTTGAGTTGGCTCCAGTTGACCCACGCTCGCTCATACAAGGCGACTATATGCGTTTACGATATGAAATAGCCAGAGGCATTAGAAACAAGAACAGTATTGCCAAGCGGGGCTATTGTGTGGTAACGCTGGATTCTAATGGTGTAGCCGAAAGAGTAAGGCTTCAGGCAGATAAATCGCCTGTAAACAAAGGCGAATATCTCATAAAATATACCGCCTCTAAGCGTTGGTTTACCTGGGATGTAAACATTGGTGCCGAATCGTTCTTCTTTCAGGAAGGAGAAGCCAAGAAATACGAAAAGGCGAAATATGGTGCCATCAAAGCCGACAAGAACGGTAACAGTGTATTGGTTGGTTTGTACGATGAAGACTTGAAACAAATTGAGTAGTAACTGATATATTCTTATACTGACATTTGGAGGCTCAATACAAATCCTGAAAATCAGGAAACTCACCAATTTGCAAATGGGGAAACCTGCCCTTTAATCGTTCCAGTTCCTCATCTTCATAGCACATTACTTCCAGGTATTTTAGTTTTTGAAGCCTGGAGATCTCAGCAGGAATATCTTCAGCGTCCTCCATTGGCAAACTCAATAGCTCTAAATTTTCTAATTCAAAAAGAGTGTCAGGCAATGCCTCTACACAAGTGGTATTAATATCAAGCACTTTTAATTTTTTCAAACATTTGATTTCTGGAGGAAGGTGCTCGATCATATGATAGGTAATAGAAAGCACTTCCAGATTTTGAAGCTGAGCAATTTCAGCAGGGATGTGTTTAATTATTCCGCCCTTGTAGTTTAAATGTAACTCTTTGAGATTAGTTAAGCCGAAAACTTCCAAAGGCAACTCTTCAAGTCCAACTTCATCCATTACCATAATGAATGCTAAGTTTTTTAGCTGCGCCAGTTGTTGGAAATTTTTAACAGTAGAAAAGGCATAACCACCCACAAAAATAGAGGCAGCTGACATTGATGAGGGGTCAGTACCCAGAAAATACAGCTCTCGTTGCGCACGATATTCATTGTACGCAGTAGCGTAGTTGATGATTTTATTACTATAAATCTGGTTCAGCCCTACTTTCCAATTGGCCTCATTGTTACTTTTTAGCAAGCTCAAAATCTTTCCCCAATCTCTTTGCTCTTGAGAACTAAAAGGGGCAGCATTAAAAATCTGCCTCTTGATACTTTTCCAGTTATTTTCAAACATTTGAATGTGATATGTTTTTTAAAAAATTTATTTATGCCCAAACCTTCTAAAAGCTGTAATAAGTTGATAAAAGCAATTAAAATGTTCAAATCTTTACTGAAATTAAGTAGCTTTCAAATGCTTAGGCAACTTCTGTGGTTATGCGAAATATAATTGAGCGATGCATTGCACAACTCCTGATATACATCGTTTCACAGCTACTTTTCACTTTTAATTTTTCTCTTAACAAATGGATTTATCCCTTTTTCGCTTCAAACATTCACTACGCGTTCGCTGGGCAGAAGTAGACCCACAAGAGGTGGTTTTCAATGGCAATTACCTTACTTATTTTGATGTCGCTTTTACCGAGTATTTTCGGGATTTGGGCATTACCTATCCCGAAGGCTTAACCCAATATGGATGTGATTGGTATGTCAGAAAGTCTACCATTGAATTTCACGCTCCAGCTCGCTTTGACCAATTATTGGACATTTATGTGCGAATGGCACGTTTGGGCAACACCAGCGCAACCATTCAATTGGAAATAGTGCATGAGGGCAATCATTTGATTAGCGGAGAGATGATTTACGTAAATGTGGATTTAAAAACCCAACAACCTATGCGGCTTCCTGAGGCCTTAAGAAACGTCTTTGAACAATATGAACAATCTATAAATTAAAAACCATGAACGAAGAAACCCAGATTCTACAAATCAACCCAGTATTGCCCGTAGGCAATATGCAAGAAAGCATAGACTTTTTTGAAAATAAAATGGGCTTTAAAAACGTGTATGACTCTTCTAATTATAATGAGGAAGGGCAAGAACTTGACTATGCAGTGATGTGTAGGCAAAACTGTTGTATTCACTTACAACTTTTCAAAGATATTAGGCCTGATTTTCAACCTCAAATAAAATTTCAAGTAAAAAACATTACACCCTTGTTTGAAGAATATCGCAGCAAAGGCCTACTAGATCATCAACCCACTTTACGAGAAACTCCCTGGGGTACTCGCGAATTTGCTTTTTATGACCCTAACAATATGGCCATTACTTTTTTTGAGGGTGTTTAAATTGATCAGATGGCTACATTATATAAAACGTAGCCATCTTTAAATCATTTCTTCGCTTTGCCCAATGCTTGTTTCCAGGCATCTACTATTTGTTTAGGGGTTCGTCGTAGCAAGCTTTCATTGATGGTAAACTTCACTATACCTTCCTTGTTTGCCCTCCCTAGCCAAATATTATGAGTCTTAAATAAGGTATTGGCCAGCGTTTTCAGATCGATAGAAGCATCCAGTTTTAAATGGAAGATATTGGTGCCATTGGTCACTTTTTTAATCTGAATACCTTCCATCTTGTTCAAAGCGCTCATAATTTGCTCTGCATTATTCTTCACTTTTTTCCAGCGATCTTCTATACCTTCCAGGTAATGTAGCGCCATAGCAGTAGCGTTCCAGGTCTGAAAAGCAGTCCCTCCATATACCTTTATTTGGTGAGCCAACTTATCTATTACCTCTGCTTTACCACAGAGAATTGCCCCACTCGAGGCATTGAGGTATTTATACAATGATATGTATACAGTATCGAACAAGCTGGCATATTGAGCTACCGAAACGCCTGTATAAGCCGAAGCCAGATGTATTCTTGCTCCATCCAGGTGAGTTTTGTATCCTTTTTCACGACAGTAGTCAGTAATGGCCTTCAAAGTATTAAATGGTATGGCAACACCATCGGCTCGACGCACTGGGCTTTCAATCATTACCGTACCAATGCCACTTTTAAATACCTCTCCCTCGTTGTAATAGCGAATGGTACGTTTCAGATCTTGTAAATCAAAAAAAGGTTTCCCCTGCCCTACTGGTACCAGCCGTTTACCGTGAACTTCTTGTGCAGCATCCGCTTCATCTCTAAATACATGACTATTTTCAGGCACCAAAACTTTGGTATTATCACCATTGAGTAGTTTGATGGCCAACTGGTTAGCCATTGTGCCAGTAGGCAAAAAGATGGCTTTTTCTTTTCCTGTGAGTTTGGCAAAAGCATTTTCCAGCTTTTGAGTAGCCCCACCATTACCGTAGAAATCGGGGGCAATTTTTTGCTTTTGGTTGATCTCTTGCAACTTATCTAAATAAGCCTGTGGCGAAAACCACAAACCATCAAAAATAAAATTAATGGGTGCCTGCTTTTGTTGATGAGTCGTATCCAGGGGCAAGCCACTGGCCATGCTCGCTGCGGGCAATAGCACTGGCAAGGCAGACAAACCCAGATTTTTGAGAAAGTTTCTTCTTTGGGGAGTGGTTGTATTCTTTTTCATGGGGTTACAGGTTCTATTTAATCTTCATTTTTGCTAATTTTTTTATTGCATTCTCATTCTTAGGATTCAACTCTAAACTCTTTTTATAATTTTTAATTGCCAGAGGTATATTCCCTGATTCCATATATGCCTCTCCTAAACTGTCGTATGCATCAAATGACCTAGGGAAGGCAAATACCTCAAATATAAAGACATCAATTGCCTGGGAATATTTCTTTTGCTTCAATAGTTGATATCCTTTAGCATTGATATCTCTTTCTGACAATTTAACTTGCGCAGTTTTTTTTACCTTTTTACCAGCCTCTACCCCTTTTTTCTCAATAGTTTTCAGCACTTTTTTCGTAAAAAAATAACTACGTGTTGTAGACGTAATACCCACTAATTGATCTTGAATAAAATAGCGCGCTTCTAAAAACCCAGCGTCCAGATCTCTATTAGTCAAGAGCACCACTGTATACCCCAGCTCCGTAAAGATTCTTAGTTCACTACCAACTCCCCAATGTCCACCACTATGCCCTACCACACGCTGTTTATTTGGGCCAAAATATTGAAATCCATATCCATACCCCCAGTTTTTATTACCCGATTTTGGTGTAGTAAGTATCTCTACATTTTTCTTTGATAAGAATAACTGATTTTGCAGAGCTTGAGCAAATAAAAACATGTCCTGCAAAGTAGTATATCCTCCACCAGCAGGCCCTCCTCTCACTGCTCCCATTAACCGATTATTTTTCAGACTTAATGGATATACATCAGAAAGGGTGTACCCTTCGGCAAGATTTGCTATAGGATGATCAGTATCATAGTTGCCCGTATTTTTCATTTGGGCTACTTCAAAAATATGTTTCCTTAAATATTCATCATACTTTTCACCACTTAATTTTTCAATAATTAACCCTAAAACCAAATAGCCAGAATTGGTGTAAGAAAAACGCTTCCCAGGAGAGAATAGCAAGGGCTTGGTTTGATAAAGCGGTGAAAAATCATCGAGTTTTCTATAATGATCTTTAGAAGTCTTATAAAAATCTTCAGTCATAAAATTAGGCATACCGCTGGTGTGAGTAAGCAAGTGATGAATGGTCACTTCTTCTTTGACTCTTTTATTAGGATATTTTGGCAAAACCTTCCCTACTTTATCTTGCAACGAAAGCTTTCCCTGTTCCACTAATTGCATAATGGCTATGCTAGTAAACATTTTACCCATAGAAGCCATTCCAAATTTTGTATCAACTGTGTTTGGGACTTTAAACCCTAAATGAGCGTAGTTGTAGGCCTTTTCAAGCAAGACCTTCCCATCTTTGGCAATTAGTATAGCACCACTAAATGCATCCTGTTTAGCCAATTTATGTAGATAATTGGCTATCGTACTCATCTTTTGGTGCAAGTCAAGCTGGGTTTGAGCTTGCACTTGACAGCAAACAATCAGACTTAGAAATAACAATCTCAATTTTGAGAATTTTAAGCGACTTTTCATGGTTTTTATCATTCTTTACAATTGGAAATTATTTTCTGTAAACTATTATACAACTGTAGTATTTCAGTAGCAGATAGTCCCTTCAATGCAGTGTTTCTATTGTATTCTATAGCTGGCTGTAATTTCTCTAGTGCATCTTTGCCCTTTGCTGTAATTTCAAGCAAAAATCGCCTTCTATCTTCTTCATTGATCAATCGTTGTAAATACCCTTTCTTAACCATAAGGTCTATCATACGTGTCATAGAAGCATAATCTTTAAACACTAGCTCAGCCATTTCTTTTTGAGTCATCTTTGGGTTTTTGTCAATAATAATGAGCACCAGTCCCTGGTCTACAGTAATGTCACTGATAACTTCCGAAATATTTTTTTGACAAAATCTGCGATATTCCTTAATGGCTTGCTCAATAGTATACAATACTGTTTGAGTTGGAGTATCAAAATTCATTTCTTTTCAAATTAAATATTTGATATAAATATATTTGATATATCAAATAAAATAAACAAAACCCTCAAACACAAAAAAACCAGACAGTATTCGCCTGGTTATTCAGTTATCTGTCTGGTTATCAATACATTTACAATTTTTCAACCTTCACCTTTTCCCAAATCTGGTCAATGTGAGTTTTAAAAGCTGCTGGTGCTTTGGTGAAATTGCCGTCTTTTCGGGTGGCTTTTATCACAAAAGCATCTTTGTCTACTCCCATCTTCAGCTCCGCCGTGCCGTGCATTTCATACAATTTCTCCCGTTCTATCAGGCGAAGGGTAAGGTCATAAGGGCTTACATCGCTGCGACAATAATGTACATAAGTGAGGGTTATCTCAGCCAAGCCATTTTTATCTAAATCAGTGATCGTAAAACCATTTTTATGAAAGCTAGCAAATACATCTAGTGGGCCACATTTTTCTACCCATTGATCCTTGCGATAAGCCACATAAGAATCGTGTTTTTTTACCCAAAAATAAGCGTGGGCTTCGGCCCGAGTGCTGGGAGGCTCCACCATATGTCCACTCGTATCTGTTTTTCCCTTTTTTTCCTCAATCTCCCCTGTTTCAGTTAAAATCAGCCATTGCTCTCCGTTCTTATCTCGCCAATGAGCGCCATTCAATAGCTTCCCTTCATATTTTTGCATCACTTTGGGGAGTTTATCTTTATTAAAAGGTAAAATTTCAAGTTTTAGCGAAATGTTATCCCCTTTGACTTCTTTATACAATCCTCCCGTCATTGCCAAGTCGGCCAGGTTGGTAGGAAGATTGGTTTCACTGCTTATAATATCTTTTGCGTTCTTCTTGCGTTTGCCATTGCCACAACTCCCCAAAAAAACAACAATTGCCAATAAAGTAAGGAGGGTAAGTTTCTTCATCTATCTAAGAGTTGAATATTTAACAAAACTTTCCCTCCAAATACTACATATTAAAAATCAAATTCAAATTTTTCTTCCACTTCCTCTTCACAATTAGCCATATCGTAAACAAACGCATCTATTTGAGCTTTGGTAATACAAGGCATACAAATAATATGGGCTTTATCACCTTCGGTAGCCAATTGCCATTTTCCTTGAATACTCGCTGGTACTTTAGGCAATACCACGGTAATAGCACCAGGGTTACGCCAGGCATCTATACCAATCTCTTTTAGGCGCATTTCACAATATTGAGCCACCTCCAGGCTGCTTTCATAGCGCGCTCGGAGTCCTTCTACTCCCAATTTTTTAAGCGTATACCACAAAAACAATGGACTGTGTCCATTACGAGAACCAGTAATGGTAGTATCTAGTGATCCTATGTAAGAGATACTTTTGGCAATACGATCTCGGGTAGATTTCTTGGTAACGATTACACCACAAGGAATGGGCGAACCGACAAACTTGTGCCCACTAATAGAGATGCTGTCCGCGCCGTCTTTGAAATCAAATGGTGTACGTGGGTCCATAAAGGCCCCATAAGTTCCAGCCAAGGCCCCATCGCAGTGAATGTAGTGATCGTGAATGGCTAAGTTTTTCAATATCCCTTTGATTCGGCTTACATCATCTTTGGCTTCGTACATGGTAGTACCAAAGGTTGTCAATACAATGGCAGGCTTATGACGGTTGAGCCTTACTGTATTTTCAAAATCTTCGTAATCTATTTCCCCATTGGGTTGCGAACGAATCACAATACTTGGGATGTTAAGTAGGTGGATGTTTTTACGTACGCTGTAGTGAGTAGATTCAGAATAATACACCATTCCTTTTGGGAAGCTTTCACGTGCCAGATACAAACCATATAAATTACTCTCAGAACTTCCGTTGGTTACATATCCCCAGTAGTCTTGTGGGTTGGCACGAAACAGCTTGGCAAAGAAACGAACCACCTCACGCTCAAACTCGTGGGTGTGTACTTTATAGGTGCTCCCTTCTTCATAAGGGTCACCGATGTTATTGATTGGATAATCTAAAAAATGATTGATGGCTGAATAGTCAAAATCTTTGGAGGTAGGATACCCCAAGACAGTTTCACGTGACTGAGCCATTTCTTGATCTAATTGTTGTAAGCGCTCTAAATCGGCAGCCTTGATGTTATTTTTGATAGATGCTTCCATAGATGTCAAATTTTAGTTTTAAACCTTATATTTTTTATTCTCTCCCTGATTTTATTTATTGCAAATTTACTATTTACAGATTATATTTCTGCTATAAATTATTAACTCAGGAAATAAACCTTTTTACAGATAAAAAACCACATAATATCACGGTTTGAATCAAAATAAAATAAGCAAACAGAAAAATTTTCGGCATGGATGATATAGACAGAAAGATTTTGCGGCAATTGCAGCAAAATGCCAAACAAAACACCAAAGAAATTGCAGATAAGGTAGGATTATCGGTATCACCTACTTATGAGCGAATCAAAAAACTCGAACAGCAGGGTTTTATCATACGTTATATGGCCGTTTTAGACTCCGACAAAATAGGCAAGTCGGTCAAAGTGTATTGTCATATTTCACTTTCGAATCATGCTCGAGAGTTAATTGACAACTTCAAGAAAACCATTTTAGACTTTCCAGAAATTGTGGCTTGTCATCACGTATCGGGTAACTATGATTTTTTGCTACGCATTGCGGTCAAAGACATGAATGAATATCAGCGTTTTTTGATTGATAAACTCTCGATTATTCCTGGTTTATCGGGAGTTCAAAGCACTTTTGTACTAGAAGAAGTAAAAGGCGATATGGGATATTCTTTGTAAATGAATCATTTAATCATTTTAATCTCATAATACTTATCACAATTTTTTTTGTAGTCAAAATGATCCATCAAGATATAAACACCTCCTTGTTTATTTAAAGATGTTCTAACTTGCTTTAACAAAAATTCTAATGATATGGGATCAGAACCATCCAGGTTAAACACAATCTTATTGGTTTGTGAAAGCTCTTTGTAAAGCAAAAGTAGCTTTTGCTGTCCAGGTAATAAATCTCTAACTTTAAGATTTTCATCTTCTAAAAAACCTAAGTTTTCATCAAATAAGCTTTTATCAATATAGCTACTAATAAACTTTTTCACAGTCATAGGGAAAAAATAATCTTTCCAAGTAGTCTTATAAAGAGACAGTTTATTAAGAGGTTGGTGAACTACAATTCCTTCACAAGGTTTCTTTCCAGCAAAAATATCTATTAAATAATTTTGTAGCTCAACAACGGTATGATCCCCGTGGAAGAAAAAGCCTACAAGCTTACCTTCATCAATTTCAAATGGGGGAATCCAAAATTCACCAACCTGTACACCTTTGCAACTTACGATTATAGACATGCGCGCTAAAATGATTATAAGTCAATACGAAGGGCAACTATAATTTCGTGCTGATGAAATAAAATTATGCCTTCTAGTATTTACAAATCTTTTTTAGTTTCCGCTTGCTACGTACTTCTTTCAAGGTATTCAGAACTGTTACCAAAAAACCTTTTATATCTTCAAACTTTTGATCTTTTGCTTGTACACTTGCCACCCCTAGAATTTTATCATTGATTACTACGCTCAAAAACACTTGTTGAATAATGCTTTCGTTCATTCCTTCAGGCATTTCGTACCACCATAAAAGCGCTTCCTTTTTATTATCCAAAACTATCTTTTGCATTTGAGCTTTCAATTGTTTCTTGAATTGCGCCGAAAAAAACTCCAGTTCTTTGGTAGCCTGCTTAATCAAAATTCTTAAATCTCCTTTCTTTTCGGCCGCTTTTGCGTATGGTTGTTTATCTAATAATAGATATTGAAGTGCATTTGTGTTTACTACAACAAGAGTCTTTCTAGGAGTAGTCTGAATTTTTCCATTCAGTTTAAGGGTGTAATGTGTTTTATCTTGAGCAATTACCCAGTAAGTTGTACTTGAATCACATTTGATAAGCTGTTGTGCCTGTAATGTGGTGATTGATAAGACTCCAATAATGGTTAATATGAACTTATTCATTTGATTTGGGTTTGATGACTAATTATTTAGTTTGTAATGATAACCATTTAGATGTTGAAAACAACGATTCGTTATCAACATCTAAATACTTTTTCTATTCCAAATTCTGGCTACCTTTTCGTTTTGTTCATCGGTACAAGTAGACCTTTGTATCACAGTCAATACTCCTTGAATCATAATCATAGAGGCTTTTCTGGTTTCTATGAAAAAAGGAATCTCTAAACCACTTTTAAGTATTATATGCCCAAAAATGGTTGCATTTTCTTTATCCTTAAAATGTCCTAATTTGCGATCTACTGCTTCAATAATATTTCCTTGCTGAGTACCACCAGCAATACAAGTAATAATCCTTTGGGTAGTCAATACACTCCAGTTTTGAGCATCTACAATGGTTGAACAAATACATAACTCCTCATTATGTAAAGTAATAGTTAATTCAGTAGCCACTTCTTCTGCAAAATGAGAAGGTTCAGGATAATAGCTGGAGTATTTAAATTCGTGGGCAAAATCTAACATGGTGTGCCTTTGGATAGCTGCAATACATACTTTATGCAGTGATGAATCATTTTTTGGCATCAGGCTTAGAGTTTTCACCTTTGTCAGAGCCCTTAGTTTCCTTAGGTCGATGTTTCAGTTGCAATCCCATCAGAAAATTGCGCAATACCTGGTCTTTGCATATCCTATATTGGCTTTGGCTCGGCTTACGGAAAAAGGCACTTAGCTCGTGTTTACTTAATTTAAAATCAGATAGCTCTAAAATAGCCAGCATGTCTTCGCTCTGCAAATTGAGGGCAATTTTCAACTTACGCAAAATCAAGTTGTTGGTGAGTTTCTTTTCAGGCTTAGGCGTTTCGCCTTCTTTTTTGCCTCGCTTAAGGCTAATAAAGCCGTTAAGGAAAGTTGCCAAAGGCTTATCATGTAGTTTTTTAAACTCTGGATCATCGTCCTTTTTGAGCCAATCACTTATTTCGGCGCGAGTCACCTCTACTTCGGCTAAAGCAAAAATTTCAATCATTTGGTCATCGCTCAAATCAAAAGTATATCGAAGACGTTGAAGTACGTTGTTGTTGTCCATATTATCACTTGTTTTTAAATTAGTCGTGTCCAAAAGCCAACTCTTTTTCTCTTTGATATTGCTAAAAAGTAACACTCAAACAGGTAGAGGTTTTGCTACTTGCTATAAGTAAACAAAGTTTCTTCAGACACGACTAGTTTTCATTTTATAGGCATTGCCTCATATCATTATGCTTGTAACCCTGGAATATCCACGATTTCGTTGGTGTCTTCCTCATAGGCTACTCCATCAACTCTAAAACCAAACAAATTGAAGAAATCATTGGCATATCCAGTCAAATCCCCAATTTCGGGCAAGGTTTCAGTAGTGGCTTCTTTCCACAACTCAGCTACCCTAGACTGTACATCTTCGCGCATTTCCCAGTCATCTACTCTTATGCGTCCTTGCTCATCGGTAGCAGTTTGGTCGCTATACAATCTATCATTAAACAAGCGATGAATTTGCTCAATACAGCCTTCATGAATTTGTAATTCTTTCATCACTTTATATAACAAAGATATATACAGAGGAATCACTGGAATAGCCGCACTCGCTTGAGTAACCAAAGCTTTATTAACTGATACATATGCTTGCCCCTCAATTGCTTTCAGTTTTTCGGCAATTGTAAAAGCAGTAGCTTCCAAATCATCTTTTGCTCGCCCAATGGTTCCTTTGCGATATACGGGTTCGGTAAGTGCAGGACCTATATAAGAGTAGGCAATTGTTTTGGCTCCTGTGGCCAACAAATTTTCCTTTTGCAATACATCAATCCACATACTCCAGTCTTCGCCTCCCATCACTGCTATAGTATTTTCGATGTCTTCTTCCGAACAAGGTTCAATGCTTATGTTTGACACTACGCCAGTATGAAAATCTACTGTCTTATCTTGAAAGCTATTTTCCACAGGCTTCAAAACTGATCGGTGTTTTATTCCAGTATCAGGGTGGAGTCTTACTGGTGATGCTAAACTATAAATTACCAAATCAACTTGTCCCAAATCTGCTTTGATCAAGTCAACGGTTTGTTGTTTGATTTCGTGAGAAAATGCATCCCCATTAATGCTTTTCGCATATAGTCCAGCCGCATGGGCTTGCTGTTCAAAGGCCGCAGTATTGTACCATCCAGCCGAGGCAGTTTTACCTGTTTTAGGAGGCTTTTCTAAAAACACTCCTATGGTAGATGCATTTGAACCAAATGCGCTGGTGATTCTTGAGGCTAACCCAAAACCAGTAGAAGCACCGATTACCAGTACTTTCTTTGGCCCTTCCAGGGTTCCTTTGGATTTAACATAGTCAATTTGATTGAGTACATTTTGCTCACAACCCTTTGGGTGCGCAGTTAAACAAAAAAAACCACGGGTTCTTGGCTCTATAATCATGGCGTATTTATTTTTAGTAGATGGAGTTTTCGAGAAACAACATGAGAAAGGAGAAAACACCTTTTTAGATAGTCTTTCCCTTTTCTTCTCGCAATATTACTTGAAGTTATTCAAAGTTTCTGCTAAATGGATTGAAATTGTTAGTCAGATTAGACCAACTTATACTTATCGGGGGGTACCTCGTCCTATTTGGCTAAGTATCAAATCATCATCAATGTTGGTATCATCGGCCAAAAGAAATGCCTTACTAATGATGAGGCTCAAAATAGAATCTCCTTCAAAAGGCAAGAAAATTTTCCCTCCCTTGGTTTCGGCCTTACGATCGGGCACAATACAAAGGTATTGATCATTAGGCTTCATCAAAATATTGGAGCTTCCTAAATTAATTTTATACGTACGTCGCTGCCCTTTTACCACCAAAAAATTTCCTTCAAACGAGCATTGTTCGGCAATTTTAAGCCTAGGGATTACACGTTCTAATATTTCCTTACGATTGCGCGCCGATACAGTATCCGACTTATCCCCATAAGAGTACTCGTACCAATAATCTTCGTAATCGTCGCGTCCGTCCCAGTTGGGATCGCTCCCAATGCTACAAACTGCGATAAACAAATCAATATCACGCATCATTTCCGAAAAAGCCAACAAAGGCACTTCGTCCATTTCGTAAGGTTCATCAGTAGCAGGATTGTTAAAGATTGTACGTTGGGTAGTTACATAATCAAAGGTATCGCCACCAAATGTCACATCCAGCGATACTTCCAGGTTATAAGCGGGCAATTCAATGGTGGGGGAATCCAAGCCGTAACCATAAGCTCCCTGGTATTGCCATTCTCGTTGCTGGGCCAGTGCCCAGAGTTTATTATGCTGTAGTATATGTGCCGAAAACCGGTTAGAATAAGTATTCGTAATTCGCTCAGCTTCAGTCACTAAATATACCTCGCGGAAAGCTTGTTTGAAAGGTTGCTTGATTTCGTGGTCAAACATATAATCACGCCAAGCCAATACTTCTTCTACCGAGGCATTTACTGGATGCCATAAGCTTACTTCAGTATTTTCAGGAATGTTAAACGATTCGTTTTTTACATTTACTAAATGACCTTCCTGCCCAATACCTGTCCAAACTTGACCATCTGCCTCAAACTGCCAAATGACCTTGTGTACAATATAACTTGCCAGGTTATGTTCCCACAAATGCTTTTGCCAATGATCAAGCTCCCAAATTCTACCTTTGCGCCAGGAAGCTTCCAAGCGATGCCGCTGACTTTGTAGGGTTTTCTTAATGTCTTTGACCGTTTCTTTGAATGCCTTAAGCTCCAGAGAATATTCACGTTTTACCTCTGCAGGGTCACTCTTCTGCACTTTTCCGTCTGGTTTTACCCATTCTACAATAGCCTTGTGAGCTGTTTCTAAATATACTTGTACCGTATATTCCCCAAACTTTTGCTCTAGTACTCCTTCTTCCAAGCCAAAGTCAGGCATGAGTTGATCCAACACATCCTCTTCGGTTACCTGAATTTCGGCGCTTAGTTCATTAATACCTTTGTTGAGGGCTTTTACAAATACACTGTATTGGGTTTTATTTTTTAGCAATATGAGTTGCTGCATGGCCTCTTTGCTATTCATAGCTACCAAGGCTTTTATTCCAGCATTACCCACAGAAGCAGCTGTGGCACCTTTGCCTCTTACTTTAACATAGGCACGACCAATTACTTTGGCAATAGATGCATATACTTTGGCAGTAGGCACTAGCGAACCTGCCCAAAGCAAACCTTTTAGCATTTTAGATTTTACCCCGTATAGCCACGATTTGTCTTCTGAGATTTCCAGTACAATCATT
The DNA here is from genome assembly GCA_001890965.1 of marine bacterium AO1-C. Lineage (GTDB taxonomy): Bacteria > Bacteroidota > Bacteroidia > Cytophagales > Microscillaceae > Microscilla. The sequence continues at coordinate 1,348,253 of MLAY01000001.1, forward strand.
TCCATAATAGTAGCAAAACGGTCTGCATCAATTACTTCTACTAAGGGAGTAATGGTTTTAATCCAGGTTTTGGTGGGTTTGGCCGAACCACTAAAATGGGTGAAATGTCTGAATAATTCGTTCCACGCGTGTTTTTCTTCCTCAGAGTTGAGGTCTATCTCTTCAGGGGCAAAATTCATGGGCTGCTCTGTTCTTTAAAATATCTATCCTCCTACCAACTGGGTGAGTTTCAAGAAGCTCGCTACTGTGTCTTGGTTGAGCAGCACTTCTTGCTCCAGGCTCTCTGCCTGACTATTATCAATCAACACAATCAACTGATTGGTCTTGAAAGCCTCCCAAGCCCGATAAGTTTCTGTTTCGGGGTCGGCCAATTCTCGTTTAAAAGCATACGTTTCAGTATGGTTTCGATTTAAGATGTTTTCGACCACGTGTTGAGTACTTTCCTGATTATTTTCTGCATTAATGGCCGCATTGTGCTGACCAACAGTATGTTCTACTTTCAGTTTTATCAATTCGCCAATGGTAACTTTTTCTTGCTTTATGTCCAGGGCAATTTTATTAAGCACCTTGCCTACAAAAGTTTCTTCTTGAATAGTAATCTGCATAGGATTTTGCTATTTTAATTGAGCAATTTATCATTTTTTTAACAAAGGAACAACTTGCGTATTCCTCGAGTTCCAACGGTTTGTTGAACCATTTTGAAAAAAACATAAAAAAATGATGCCAAGGGGGAGAGATTTCACCTCCTAAATGTACTATATATTGTAAGGTATGAATTGAAGTAACTATAAAGCGACAATGACAATGATAAATAATTACCCATCAGGCAATACAACTACATTTGTAGGTAAAATTAATGAATTGGAAAAAATGATTATTTCCAATCAAGATATCCCTCTTAAAGGGGCCACAACGGTTTTTCAAAAAAAGAAAGCCATCAAAAAAATAAAAACTGTGTTTAGACAGTTAGATCAAGACATCAACGCTTCTGTTGGAAGCAAATAATATATTAATTCCTCAATTAAGTTACATTTTAAATAATAGTTCAAGTGTTTAAAACTCCGTTTCCTGAACGGAGTTTTTTTGTTTTTATGGGTTGTTTTATATTACCATATAATTGGAAGCCCTTCTATGAAACAATCACGTCACTTAATTGAGCTAAATATTGGCCTGGTATTTTTGAGCACTTCGGGAGTATTGGGCAAACTTTTGACCATCCCCCCTACTTACGCCATTTTTGGCCGCTGTCTCATTGCTGCTTTGGCTTTATACATTTACATTCGTTATAAGAAGCTAGCCCTGGATTTTCGCTACAAAGACTTACGTTTTTGGATCGTCAGTGGTGCTTTTTTTGGTTTGCATATGGTTTCCTACTTTTTTGCCATCCAGGCTTCTACCGTGGCTATTGCTTTCATTTCCTTGTTTACTTATCCAGTGATTACCACTTTGATTGAGCCTTTTTTCTTCAAGCAAAAATTTGACTGGTTCAACCTTATTAGCGCGTTGATGGTGGCCATAGGAATCATTGTTATGACACCCTCTTTTGACTTGAGCAATAATATCACGCTCGGCATTGTATTAGGAGTGCTGGCAGCTACCATGTTGGCCATTCGCAACCTTATGAGCAAGCATTTTATGCAAAGTAGTACCGTGTCGGGTTCAGTATTGATGTATTATCAGTTGGTAATTTCGGTATTAGTGATTGCTCCCGCTCTCTTTTTTATAGATTTAAGCCTGGACATTACCAATTTTGCTTATGTAGCTTTGTTGGGTATTGCAACTACTGCTATTGGTCACACCATTTTTATTACCAAAATACGGTATTTCAAAGCCAGTACCCAAAGCATTATTTCGGGTATTCAGCCTATTTATGGCATTTTGTGGGCAGTAGCCATTATCAACGAGAAACTCCCCCTAAACACCATTATTGGAGGACTATTAATTATTTTAACGGTAGTGATGGAAAGCGTAAAGCAGGTAAGAAAACGAAGCGTAGCTTGACTTTTTTATTGTTTCGCCTTCGGTTGATTGTTCTATTGTTTCGCAATGCGCCACATAACAATGGTAAATGATCAATGGTGAGTGGTAAATAGTGAATTATAAAATTATGTTTTTAGTCATTGTTCTATTGTTAGCTCTTTCGGTACGCTCAGGACAACGCATTCCGCAAAACTATGGACCATTGACTGTGGACTAGTCTCTGCTTTGCGTTCACTTTACATTTTTAGCTGTTCACTTAGCTCCGCTTCGCGCTCACTTTTCATTTTTCACTTTTAACTGTTCACTAAATGAGCTTTGCTCATTTAGGAATCCCTATCAAATAAATGACCACCCCAAACATATGACGGGCTTTGCCCAAATTCCATTCATATTGGTCAGCTTCTGGAATTTCAGCAATCATCTTTCGCATGTCTTTGGGTGTGTACAAGCGCAGTACCGACACAAACCCATCCCACACGGTACAAATAGGAATGAGAGGAATAATATAAGTAAATAGTAATCGGCTCCACTTGAAAGGACGCACAAAGGGAGTGAATAAGAAGATTAGCACAAAAAGCACCAAAGTATTAATCAAAATCTGAAAAATCGACTTATCAATTGGTTCAAAAATTCCAATGGGTACCTTTCGTTCTACTGCTTTGGTGAGAATGCTTTTAGCTTCAGGTGGCTTAAAATGATGAAAACCGTTAAAAATCGTCCAAAAACCTTGAGGTGTGCTTTCTGGCAGATTGGTTGCATCTACTGAATTTGGTTGATAGTCGATTTCTCCATTAGATTGTTGCTTGACAAACTCAAAGGCGTGTGTATTGGGATATAAATCACTTAAAGTTGCCCTAAAAGGCGTATTTTGATCACTCTTTAGGTGTTTGCGAATCAATAACATAGAACCTCCTCCTCCTGAGCAAAAATCGATTAGATGATGCTGCTGGCTTTTCTGAAGAGCTTCTCTCAGGGTAGGAATCACTGCTCTAAATACATCAAACAATTGCATTAAAAATCGCAAAAAATCAGTTTGACCTTCACGGATTACTCTGGGGTACCAGGGAAAATCTTCAATTTCGAAAAGATGAAGTCGGGGCATGATTGTTTTTAAGTTTTGGGCAACAAGCTACAAAGCTTCCATCATAACAACAAAAACCGCTAATAGTTCTCTAATGGTGTATGATTTTACCCAAAAACTCCTTCATCCAATTCCTGAACAGCTACGTATTCTGTGAATGCCTTGGGAGGAGCAAACTTTAACATATGGGTATCCAACCGGATTTTTAGTTTAGATAAGCGACGCATCTCTTTTGGCAAATAAGTCAAATGATTTCCCCAAAGGTTGAGTTGTCTGAGGTTTTCCAAATCACCCAGGCTTTTGGGTAGATGTGATAAATCGTTATGCTCTAGGTTAAGTATTTGTAGATTGGCCAATCGACCAATATCCATTGGTAATTCTTCTAAATCATTACGCTCCAGATCCAACACCTGCAGTTTTTTTAGCATACCAATCGTTTTTGGAAGATTCTTTAATTGATTATTGACCAGGTTAAGCTCTTGTAAACTTTGTAAATAACCAATTTCACGTGGTAACTTGGTCATTATATTATCGTTGAGATTGAGCTTTTGCAGATTTACCAAATCTCCGATATCGGCGGGTAGACTTTCTAATTGATTATTTACTAAATAAAAGCGCCTGAGTTCATTCAATTCACCTATTTCTTTGGGAAGTGTAGCCAATTTGTGGTGGCTCAAATTCAATCTTTTTACTTTTTTGAGATTACCAATGGCTTCTGGTAACTCTCTAAATATAGGATTGGGAATGGGCATTCCCATAAAATCCCAGGCTTCCAGGTTTCTAAAGTAGCACTCTTCTACTTCGTAAGTAAAACAGTATTCCAGGTACTTTCGGAGCTTTTTGGCCACCTCTTCACCATAGTTTCCCTGAAGACTTTTACACAGTTGAAAAGCTAATTCTATATTATGCTGATCTCGACTCTCTAATAATTGAAGTAATTTAGGATCCTGGTCTATTTCCATTTATCCGGGGGTGTTAGCTTATTTGAAGTAAATTCGCAGTGATTTTGAAAACACTGCAATTTAAACAAAATATTTAAAATAATAAGCTATTTGTATTCTGAGGTGGTAATAGTCGATATTGATTAATTGCTTCTAACTCCAGGTTTAAACGATCAAAATCATAACAAATCTCTCCTTCGTTATCTACATCCATATTGGCCTGTAACTCAAAGGCTTTTTCCTTGAAAATAGCTTCCTTATCATAGGTACAGGTAAGCATCATGAGTACGTCAAACATGGACTGGTCCACTACTTTTGGATTCCACCAGTACAAATAATTTTTCTTAGGTTTTACGTCATCTATCAATAAATTGATGTGTTTTTCGGGACGAATTTGCTGATGAATACGATGAAATATTGCTTTTAGGATGTATCGCTCTACATTTTGGCGTCGAATGCGCTCATTTTCGATAGATAATCGCAGTTTTCTGATGGCAGGTACTGTGTAAAAAAGAGTCGATAATGAAATAGGCAAACCCGCGCTCAATAATAAAACGTCGGTAGGCACTGTGCCCTTTAGAAAGTAAAACAATCCTCCCAATACCAATGGTGCCACCCCTGCCAAACGCAGGTTCCACTGGTTTAATTTTTTAAGCTTTTCGTTTACACTTACTTCATTATCGTTCAGTTCACGTTCTGGTACTGGACGTTCCCAAATTTTGAGGCTTTCGCTGATGTGTTCATTTTCATCTGATACTTCAGCCAAGTCATCAAAACTATACACAATAATCCCTTGAGGGGTAACATCCACCTCTCCGTTGTAGTTGGCCATAAGCTGTACCGCTTCGGTTTCTGCCTGACGAATACTCCACCCAGTAAGCTGTACTAGCTCTGCGGTTACAATTTTGCCTTCATTGCTTCTCAAATAATGAAGGATAATTTTCTCGGTAAACCATTGATCTTTTAACTGATTGCTTACTCCAAAAACATACGCTACAAGTTGCCTGAAAAGATTGGGTTTAGAGTTTCTGCGCTCTAGCCATCTTTTTATTTTTTTTACAAAACGATTCTGGCCATTTTCAAAGTCAAAAATATAGACTAGTTCGTTTTTTTCGTTGGTTTCCAAGCGACAGGGATACTCTTTGAGCAATTTGAGCAAAGTATGATGTGTCCAGTCTGGTGACAAACCAGTGGCTACTACTATGTCGTGAATTGTAAATCCTTTGTTTGCCTCTTTCTTTAAGGCTCTTTTGATGAGTTTTTTATATTGTCGTTGGTTGTAAGCAATTTCTTTGAGATGGTTTTCCATAGACCTGCTCTCAGCGTTTAAATTTCAAAGTTATATGGTTTATTAGCGTACACAACATCAAGGAAAATACCAATCCCTGACCTTTCCTTAAACATCTCATAATCAAACATTTATTTTCCTCACAAAAAATCCATCTACGAAAAAATGTTCGCTAACGATCATGTCAAGTTCATAAGTGAACAGTATCTATGATACATTTATCTTGATTTCTCGCTGTGTTTTTACCCATTGGGCAAGTGTATCTTCAAAGGCCTTTAGAATATGGGGGTTGGTTTTCAGGATTGTTACCTGTAGTTCTTTACTTCCCAATGCACCTGAAATGTCTATTTCATTTTCCAGTTTTATACTGAAGGCATCCAGCGCACTTGGGGCATATTTTGAAAACTCCTGAACCTCCAGCAACCCAAATATCTGAAGTAGCTTGAGTAAGGATTGATCTGCGTTGAAAATGGTGGAATAATATCGTTTATAAAAGCGACGACAATTCCTTATCTGAACCCATTTATAAAACTCGCTTTCAACCATTTTTCGCTACTATTGCTTCAATTAAATCAAATTCTTCTCCCATAGCTCTACATTTGATTTGAGTAGGCACAAAATAATTGCTACTTGAGCTAATTTGCTTGTACACTGCTTCATCAAGTGTAAGTGGTACTCTTTCAGGCAAGTTCAAAGTATATACAAGATTCATCAGCCCTGCTACCCCACCAGTGGCCAAAAAAGAAACAGGGAAAGATGATGTCCCAAACTTTTTCAAATAAGCATTGGATTCATAACCACTCTGAATCTTCATCACAATTCTTTTACCTGGCTCCAAACTTTCTATTTGCCAAAAACCCCAACCAAAAGCATTTGCTACTGCTACAATTCCATAAATCCAGTCTTCTGGTGTCGTAATCATTGGTTTTATCAAGGCATTCCACTCGTTAGATTGCATAATCCCACCGAACGTATTGAAGGCACAAACTCGCCCAGCCTCGATCAATAAATTAGTGGCAATACCCAAACCCTCATTGCCCATTTTATTCAAAAATAAACGCAGAAACTTATAAGAAATATTACAATAATAATTGGCGTAGTGCCTTGTCAATAATACGCCAAATGCATCAATTAACCCATCTGTACCTCCTTCGATAGGCATATTGATTAAAGCCTCTCGAATCGCTTCATAATCCACAGTAGTGTTGGTAGGCTTGGGTAACTCCCCTTTCTGAAAAACGCCCTCTGTTTGTGACATTATGAGCTCCCTATCATCTTCCGAAACCTTCAAGATAAATTGACTTTGTTCATCGCCCATAGCCAGACAATGTTCCTGTACAGTATTTAAAGTCCCTAACTTCAGGTCATAAACGGCTTCAGTAGCCCCTGCCAAAAAACCTGCTGTAAAAAAGGACACTGGTTCATTACTCAACCCAAATTTAAGTTTCCAGGAAATACCATAGTGCTCAGAACTTGTAGTAACAATTCCTCCAATATTATTCACCTGCCCTAGTGCTACCTGCCCAAACCCTGCAAACCTGAAGTAATCAACAACTACCTGTTTTTTCTGTTCAATATCTAATTCAGGCGTTTCTTTAAAAAAAGTATAGAACTGACTAAAAGCTACTTCTTGCGCACTATCTATCAATACCTGTTTAATTTCTGGTAAGTAGTCTTTGGTATCTAATAATACCGCCTGTAAATAACAATTGTAATGATGGCAATGAAATATGCCAGGTTCGCCAGCAGCGATATACGCGTTACGCTCTTTATAAAAATTCCCTCTCAGCGTGTATTGTGAGTCTATTTGATTCATAGGTTGAATAAGTTAAGTTTAAGCCAGTTTTAAATGATAAATCTCTTCCAAAACCTGATCAATTAATTCTATTAACTCATCATCAAGTTCTTCTTTTTCATTCATTGAGTGTAGAAAGAAACCTCTTTTGTTGAAATGGGGAAGCAAACGTAACTGGACTCTTAACCAGGCCAAGGGAGCGCCATTTTTCTCGAGAAACTGCTTGATATGTTGTATTGTCATTAGATTTTGAAATTTAGGCATTTGTTCAACAAGGCATAAAAGTTCACTCAGGGTTCTATAAACCCCTAAATGTATATGAGTGTATGGTTTGAAATTCTATTTAAACAAACTCTAAAAGCAAGCACCTAATTCTTGCCTATTCTTAAGGCAAAATAAATCTAACTCAGTTGGGATAAAGTTGGCAAGTAATGTAGCTGGTGCGAATATTTACCCGAGATGCCATAAAAGCGATGACCAATTAAGACAACCGTAGCATTGACATAATATTCTACGGCAAATCCATATTATACAGAAGATATAGCTTTCAATGAATTAAACTATAAAATTATCAGGACATGATTATATAAAACACCTGGGGATAGTTTTTCAAACGATGATTAATTCTAAAAAGATTCACCACTTACTTGATAATATACTATCATATATCACTTTAATACTATTGAGCTATCTGCAGAATTTTATTATTTTTGGAAATAAATTCACGAACTATGAAATATTTTGCGACCCTTATAATTATACTTTGCCTTTCATGGAGCACTACTCAAGCCCAAACTCCTCGATTTAAACTACGACCATCCAAGAAAAAGGCAACTACTACTCAAACCATCAAAAAAAAGCGCAAAGTCTCAAAAAAATCCTCTAAGAAAACCAGTATTACTGATCGTTACCGCCAAAGAAAAAACCGCAGAAGAAAAGGCAGGCTTAATCCACGAAACAAGACTCGTACCCGAAAAACCAAAAGCTAGTAATCATCTATCTACGCCATTTTAAAACAAATATCCCTTCAATTTTATTGATCATCACATTCTGTTAAAGAGCTGTTAAATGCAACATATTTGCATCTATTCTCCAGTTCGCTAGGCTTAGTTTTGTAAATTTGAAACCATTCGATTGAACATTCTATGTGTTTGATTGTATAATTTTAACATTTCAAGCCTTTGTAACATGAAGAAATTCTATCTGCTTATTTGTGTAATAGTTGCGATTAGTAGCATTACACAAGCCCAAACCAACCCAATATTTGCCACCAAACCCTCAATTAGCCCTGATGGAAGCCAAGTTGCTTTTTCTTATCAGGGAGACATCTGGGTAATGGCTGCCAACGGAGGTACTGCTCGTCGTTTAACAATTCACCCTGCTTATGAGACCAATCCTATCTGGAGTCCAGATGGAAAAAGTATTGCTTTTAATAGCAACCGCTTGAGCAACCAGGACATTTTCACGATTCCTGCTCAAGGAGGTCAAGTGAAGCGTATTACTTACCACTCAACCACCGATGCAGTAGGCTCTTGGGTAAACAACCAAATTGTTTTTAATTCTGCCCGAAGAGCTTTTAAGCAAATTGAGTGGGCTTCTGAAATACAAGCAGTCAATGCAAAAGGAGGAACCCCTAGCCGTATCATGGATGCCTTGGGGTATATGCCTGTACAATCTCCCAATGGAAACCTGATTGCTTTTGTAAAAGGAGCTTGCCGTATCTCGCGTGAAGCTTATCAAGGACCTGCCAACAAGAATATCTGGATATACAATACCAAAACCCGCAAGTATACGCAGATTTCGCAAAGTAAATTCAACGAATACCAACCTGTATGGGGCAACGATAATACATTATATTACATTGGTGCTGCTACTGGACGTTACAATATTTATAGCCAAAAAATCAATGCCGATGGTAGTGCTAACGGGCAACCTGCTCAAATCACTAAATTCAAAGATGATGGTGTACGTTATATTGGAGCAAGTCAAAACGGTAAATTGGTATTTGAACGCCAGGTTAGTCTTTATACAATGAATGCCAGCGGTGGTACTCCTCAACGCCTTAACATTCAAGCCACCAGCGATAGTCGCTTTGACCCAATGGAGCACAAGACTTATCGTAATAATGTATCAAGTTATGAGTTATCGCCTTCTGGCAAATACATTGCGATGGAGATTAGAGGTGAAATATTCATTAAACCTACCAAAAGAGATAAACGCAGAGCTGTAAATATTTCTAAACATGCTTACCGCGATCGTTACCCAACCTGGTTGAACGATTCTACAGTAATATTTGTATCAGACCGAGATGGCCAATACGATTTATATTTGGCACGTTCGGCCGATAAAAAACAAGGCAACTTGTACCAAACACTTAAAACCGAGGTAGTTCGCTTGACCAACACTAAGGTAGACGAGAGTGAGCCAATTATGTCGCCTAATCGCAAAAAAATTGCTTTCCAAAGAGGTAGAGGCGATTTGGTAGTAGCTAACATTTCAACCGCAGGTAAACTTTCTGCCGAAAAAACTCTAGTAAAAGGCTGGGATGCACCTGGTGGGGTAGCCTGGAGCCCAGATAGCCGCTGGGTAGCTTATGCATTGAGTGACCTCAATTTTAACCGCGAAGTATACATTCACGCTGCTGATAACAGCAAACCTGCTGTAAACATTAGTATGCACCCCCGCCGTGACCAAAGCCCGGTATGGAGTCCTGATGGCAGCAAATTGGGCTTTATTTCTAATCGTATCAATGATTATGATATTTGGTTTGTATGGCTTAACAAAAAAGATTGGGAGCTATCTAGAAAAGATCGCGAAGAAGGCAACTATTATGATAACCCAGACGCGAAGAAAAAGAAAAAGCGTAAGAAAAGTAAAGCGGTTAAAATCGACTTTGACAACATCCACGATCGCATGGTAAGAGTAACGTCCAAGCCTGGTGATGAATTTGACTTTGCTTTCAACCAGAAAGGAGACAAGCTTTATTTTACGGCTAATAGCCCTACTAATCGTCGTCGTGATTTGTATCAAGCCAAGTGGGATGGTACTAAAATGAGAACCATTACTAAGAATGGAAAAAACCCAGCAGGCTTGAACCTGGCTCCTAAAGGACGACAATTATACTTCGTAACCCGTGGTATGGTACAACAAATGTCTACTAAAGGCAACCGGGTAGCTCCACTGCCTCACGAAGCCAAAATGGTGATTAATCATCCTCAGGAAAGAGCACAAATTTTTGAAGAAGCCTGGCGTAATCTCAATGCTGGATTCTACGACCCTAATTTCCACGGACAAAACTTTGAAGCACTTCGTAAAAAATACAAGCCTTGGGCATTACAGGCATCTACTGTACAAGATTTCCGCGAAATATACAATCTTATGCTTGGCCAGCTAAACGCCAGTCATATGGGATTGAGAGGTCGTAGCATCCCAGAGAGAACTCAGCGAGAAAGAACCGGTTTCCTGGGAATTGAAGTGGAACCTGCCAAAGGGGGAGTAAAAGTAACGCACGTAATTGCCAACTCTCCTGCTGACAAGACTGAAAGCAAAATCAACAAAGGAGAAGTAATTACTGCTGTAAACGGACAAAGTATTGGCGCCAATACAAATTTTTACTCTTTGCTTACCAACACCAACAACGAGCGTATTATGCTCAATGTACAAGGCAAAGGTGGCAATCGTGAGGTGATTATTCGCCCTGCTAATAGCTTAGGCAATCTGCTTTACGAAGAATGGATTAGCGACAAAAAAGCTTTGGTAGAAAAATACTCTAATGGCCGCTTGGGCTATATCCACATCCGTGGAATGAATATGCCAAGTTTTGAGCGATTTGAGCGCGAATTGATGGCCAGTGGTTATGGCAAAGAGGGTATTGTGATAGATGTACGCTTCAATGGTGGAGGCTGGACTACTGATTACCTGATGGCAGTATTGAATGTACAACAACACGCTTATACCATCCCTCGTGGTGCGGCTAAAAGCCTGAACGAAAACAAGAAGTTCCGTAGCTATTACCCATTTAGTGAGCGTTTGCCGCTGTCTTCCTGGACTAAGCCTTCAGTGGCCATGTGTAACCAAAACAGTTATTCAAATGCCGAAATTTTCTCGCATGCTTACAAACACTTAGGCATTGGTAAATTGGTAGGACAACCTACTTTTGGCGCTGTGATTTCTACTGGTGGTGCTCGTCTGATTGATGGCTCATTGGTAAGAATGCCCTTCCGTGCCTGGTATGTAAAAGCTACTGGTGAAAACATGGAACACGGTCCGGCGGTACCAGATTTTTTGATAGAAAACGCTCCTGACAATCGTGGCAAAAAAGAAGATGCCCAATTGAAAAAATCAGTAGAAGTATTACTTAAACAAATTGGTGATAAGAAAAACAGCACTGAAAAGCGCTAGTTAGTTTTTTTAGCCAACGGTTGACAGACAACTGTCGATTATTTGTATACTTTAAAAGAAGCAGTCTCAGCAATGGGACTGCTTTTTATTTGTGTCAGTAAACGTTTGTCCATACAAGGAAAAAATGAGTGCCCTGGTTTATGTTATTAAACTTTTCGAGGGTAAAACTTCACTTACTCTAAAAAAAGTTACATTAACCCTTACTTTTTTTACGTTTACCGCGATTCAATCTCATCATATCTTTTTGAAATATAACTTTATCCACAAATAATTACAGATTTAGCAACTTCCTAAATAATATTCAATGGTTAGAAATTTTTTATGTCTAATATTTGGCCTTATGTGTTTGCCACTATTGACTCAAGCCCAACTGATAAGAGTCAATAGCTTTGGGTCCAACCCTGGTAACTTGGCCATGTATCGTTATGTACCCAGTGGCATTACAGGAAACGCTCCTGTAGTAGTAGCGCTCCACGGCTGTACTCAAGATGCGGCTACTTATGCCAACGAAAGCGGCTGGAACGCTCTGGCCGACCAGTATAAATTTTATGTAGTATATGCCGAGCAAAGCTCGGGTAACAACTCTTCCAAATGCTTCAATTGGTTTGAAACTGGAGACATCAACCGAGGGCAAGGAGAGGCACGCTCTATTAAGTCTATGGTAGATTATATGAAAAGTAACTACTCGGTAGACAATGCTCAGGTGTATGTCACTGGCTTTTCGGCAGGAGGTGCTATGACTACAGTAATGCTAGCCGCCTATCCTGACGTATTTAGTGGTGGAGCAGTCAATGCTGGGCTTGCCTATAAAGCAGCTACCTCATTGACCAGTGCTTTTAGTGCCATGAACGGAAATGTAAACAAAACTGCCCAACAATGGGGCAACCTCGTAAGGGCTCAATTATCTTCATTTTCAGGCACTTACCCTAAGGTAGCCGTTTTTCATGGCACCAGTGATTTCACGGTACGCAATCAGAATTTGGGCGAAATAGTAGAGCAATGGACCAATGTACATGGTACCAACACTACCGCTAATGCTACTAACACCAGCTTTAATGGCAATAGTAACATCACCCAAAAGAAATATGACAACAGTAATGGAGAAACAGTAGTAATTACTTATGATATTAATGGCTTGGGTCACGCCATTGCGGTAGATCCGGGTAGTGGTACTACTCAAGGAGGGCAAACAGGCGCTTATGCCAATGACCAAAACTTTTATTCGAGCTATTGGGCAGCCGATTTTTGGGGAATCACCAACACCAACGGTGGCGGAACTACTCCTGGTGCACCTTCAGGATTAACTGCTTCACCTAACTCCGATTCCGAAATTTCACTCAATTGGAGCGATAATGCCAACAACGAAACAGGCTATGTGGTAGAACGCTCTACGACTTCGGGAAGTGGGTTTACACAGGTAGCTACATTAGGAGCTAATACTACCAGCTACACAGACAATGGTTTGTCGGCCAGCACTACCTATTATTATCGGATAAAGGCTACAAATGCCCAAGGTAGTTCTGCTTATAGTAATGAAGCTAATGCTACTACACAGGCTGGCAGCGGTGGCGGTGATGAGGTACCAGATACCCCATCAGGTTTGGGAGCATCTTCTGGCTCTTCCAGTGAAATAACCCTTATTTGGGCTGACAATGCCAATAACGAAACAAGCTATGTAGTAGAACGCTCTACGACTTCGGGAAGTGGCTTTGCAACCATTGCCACTTTGGGGGCCAATATTACCAGTTATGCAGATAATGGCCTATCCGCTAGCACTACTTATTATTATCGGGTAAAAGCCAGCAATGGTGTGGGAAGCTCAGGATATAGCAATGAAGCCAATGCTACTACTGAGGCGGCAAGTGGGGGTGGTACCCCCTACACCATTGCTCAGACATCGGGTAGTTTTTACATTACTACCCTCAATAACACCAATATGGGACAATCTTTTACAGTGCCACAAGCTGGGGTCATCACCAAAATCACCGCTAAGTTTAGAAATGCCATTACCAATTCAACCCTCAATATTTTTGCAGGCAATACAGTTTCTGGAACACCCATTTATAGTCAAAGTGGGGTAAGTGCTTCTTCTGGTGTACAAGGTATCGATTTAAGCGCCCCTTTGGCAGTAAGCGCAGGTCAGCAATATACTTTTCAATTTACCAATGCCTCCATTGCTTATACTTTTACGAATGCCTATAGTGGGGGAAGTTATTGGTATGGTAGCATTCAATATACAGTGTTTGATGCTTATTTTGTGGTAGATATCACCGCCAATGCGGGAAGTCGTTTTACAAACTCGGTTGTTACACTTACTGAACCTACCGTGAAAGTTTTTCCTAATCCAGTAAGCCATACTTTAAGAATACAAGGTGTTACAACATCTTCTACTAAAATCACCATTCGTAATGCCTATGGATATTTGGTACAAACATCTTCTGGTTCTTCTCCTATCAACATTGCCCATTTGCCCAAGGGTTGGTACGTTGTACAAATCCATACGGGTAGCACCCTCACCAATCACAAGATTTTTGTGTATAAATAAGGTTGAATAGTCAATATTTTTCTATTGAAAGCTACCTAATGGTGTTGGGTAGTTTTTTGTACTGAAGCTATCTATCACTCCTCCATTATATTTTTCACCTTTCCTCGAAATAAAAAACCCAGAACTTTTCAGCCCTGGGCAATTTATTAATCATAGTATTTTTTAACGTTGTTGCAGGTCGTTGTGTAAAACCCTCAATAAACAAAGTCCTTTACTTAGTTGGCTTTGTTACTTTTGTCTTCGCTGGATCCCCTCATCGGAGGAGCTTTGGTTTCTTTCTTGGATTTATCGTCCATAGAACGAATATTCTCAAGGATAGACGCCAGTTGCTCTAAGTCGTTTTGTTGCTTTCGATTCATAACAATTACAAATGAATTTTACGTCTTGTAGCTCTCTACTACAAAAGTACAATAAATTAAGATCTGTGGTTATTTGTTTTCTACCATTAACCTGTCTTATGTGGTAAATGCACCAAAAATGTAGATTAATGAAATTCAATACTATTGAAAATTCTAAGATTTTACCGCGTAAACGAAATGCCTGAATGGAATGTAGTGAGAAAAGATATTCTGATAATTAGCTTTTAAAAAAACGCGATGTAATGATTAGTAAAAAGATAGATATTTTAGTGTTACCGAAAACAATGGTTAAGTTAGTGTAAAGATATTATTTAAAAAGTACAATTAATCATTCCAAAAAAACAAGCTACTCTTATAAGCAAATCATTCTAATTTTCAATTAACAGTTTAAATATAGCATTTAAACCCTTATCGGTCAAGTCATTAACTAAATTACTTGAGTAATGCAAGCTTTTCTTCTTCGCCTCCTATCCTATTCTAGGCTTTTATCAGCGCTTGAAACACTCTGTTTCACACCGTTTTTGATCCATTTCACAAGCACTTTTAGGCTTTATTTTATATTATAAAAAGTGTATATTTGTTAATGCATTTTTAGCAATTTTAAAAATATTTGCAAACACCTTATGTACAAGCTAGTTTCTGACTTCAAACCAATGGGGGATCAACCAAATGCTATTGCCCAATTGGTAGATGGAATCAAAAAAGGAGAAAAAGCCCAAACCCTGCTGGGAGTAACTGGATCGGGAAAAACTTTTACTGCTGCCAATATGGTAGCTGAACTCAATCGGCCTACGTTGGTATTGAGCCACAACAAAACCCTGGCTGCCCAGCTATATGGGGAATTCAAGCAGTTTTTTCCAGAAAATGCGGTAGAATATTTTATCTCTTACTATGATTATTACCAACCAGAGGCTTTTTTGCCTACTACGGGTACTTATATCGAGAAAGATCTTTCTATCAATAGTGAAATCGAGAAACTACGCTTGAGTGCTACTTCGGCGCTTCTCTCTGGGCGGCGAGATGTATTGGTAGTAGCTTCGGTATCTTGTATTTATGGTATTGGAAATCCTGAGGAGTTTGGCAAAAATGTGATTAGCCTCAAGGTAGGCGATGAAATTAGTCGTAATAAGTTTTTGTTTGCACTGGTAGATATTTTATACAGTCGTACCGAAGCTGGATTTGAGCGAGGTAACTTCAGAGTAAAAGGTGATACCATTGATATTTTTGTGGCTTACGACGATTTTGCTTTTCGTATTTTCTTCTTTGGCGATGAAATAGAAGCCATTCATAGAATAGATCCTCACACCAATCAGAAACTTTCAGAAGAAAACGCCATTTCTATCTTCCCCGCCAACCTGTTTGTAACCGGGCAAGATGTATTACACCAGGCTATTAAAGAAATTCAGGATGATATGGTGAAGCAGATTCTCTATTTTGAAAAAGAGAACCGAGTAGAGGAAGCCAAGCGTATCAAAGAAAGAACCGAATTTGACATGGAAATGATGCGTGAATTGGGTTATTGCTCTGGAGTAGAAAACTATTCGCGGTATTTTGACCGTCGCAAACCTGGTACTCGTCCTTTCTGTCTGTTTGACTACTTCCCTGACGACTTTTTGCTGGTAATTGATGAGAGTCACGTAACGCTCCCGCAAATTAGAGGGATGTATGGTGGTGACCGTTCTCGTAAAACCAATTTGGTAGATTACGGATTTAGATTGCCCTCTGCCTTGGATAACCGTCCGCTTAACTTTCAGGAATTTGAAAGTATGATCAACCAAGTAGTATATATTAGCGCTACACCAGCCGAATATGAGCTAGAACAATCGGAGGGGGTGATTGTAGAGCAATTGATCCGTCCGACAGGAGTAGTTGACCCTGAAATTTTTGTACGCCCTAGTGTCAATCAAATTGATGACTTGCTGGAGGAAATAGATAATACAATCAAGGACGAAGGCCGGGTATTGGTAACTACGCTGACTAAACGTATGGCGGAGGAATTGAGCAAGTATTTGGATCGTTTGGATATCAAGTGTACTTATATTCACTCTGATATCAAGTCTCTTGAGCGAGTGGAGATTCTACGACAACTGCGCCTAGGTGAGATTGATGTATTGATTGGAGTAAACCTTTTGAGAGAAGGTCTGGACTTACCCGAGGTATCGTTGGTGGCTATCATAGATGCCGATAAAGAGGGCTTTTTGCGTAATGAACGCTCATTGATTCAGACCATTGGTCGTGCTGCCCGAAACGAAAAAGGAAAGGTGATTTTATATGCTGATAAAATTACTGGTTCTATGGAGCGGGCCATTAACGAGACCACTCGTCGTCGTAAAATACAGGAAGAGTACAATGAAAAGCACAATATTACTCCTAAAACAGTCAAGAAGAGCAAGGAAGCTATTATGGGGCAAACCAGTGTGGCAGACAAACGCCGTAAAGCAGCTGAGAATAATTATTATATAGAGCCAGAAACGATCAATATGGCGGCTGACCCAGTGGTGAATTATATGACGCAAGAAGATTTAGAAAAGCTCATTAAGAAAACCCAAAAGGCGATGGAAAAAGCAGCCAAAGACCTGGACTTTATGGAAGCAGCTCGCCTGCGTGATGAGTTGGCTGACCTGAAAACGATGCTAAAGAAAAAGAAATAGCCTATTCACCGTTTTTAATAACTGCTAAAAAATCACTATCCTGCCAATACGCTTCTAAATCTTTATCCTGAGGAGCGTCTTGGCGGAATTGATCATTTTGATCAATCGCTTTTTGCAAATACACCAACATTTCAGATTTATTGTGTTGTAGGGCAAAAACACAGGCTTTATTGAACAAAGCACTGGCATACATATTATCGATATGTAATGATTCGTCATAAGCCTTTTGTGCTTCCTCGTATTTTTTTAGGTAATAAAGTGTCAAACCCTTATGATAGTACATGATTTTTTTCCATTTGAGATCAAGAGAAGGGTGTTTACTGTATAAGTCTAAGCCGATTTCTATAGTAGTAAGCGCCTCTTGATACCTTTGAAGCCCAACAAGCCTTCCTATCTTATTGGAATATGCCACAGCACTGGATCTATCCAATGAAATCGCTTTATTATAACAAGTAAGGGCTTGCGCTGCTTGATCCAGTTTTTCTAGGTAAACTCCTTGGTTGATCCAATAAGAAACTTTTTCATCGTGTAATAAAGTAGCTTTTTGGCTATATAGTAAGGCATCGGTATAGGCTTCATTTCGGGATGCATCCCTCGCCAGATCAGAATAATGTTTGGCCATGGCTACTGGAAAAAAGTTTTCCAGTTTGTGATAAGCGTCTTGACTCAAAGGAGTATCACCAATGTAAATACGCTCTAGGTTTTCTAGTTTTTTCAAGCTCTGTGGAATCTCCTTGAAATGGTTTTTCTTCAGGTCAAGTTTAGTAATCTGAGGAAACCAGCCCACCTCTTCGGGCAATTCGTCTAAACCAAATCCTTCAAGCCATAAATAACCATCTTCCTCTATGAGATATCGTATAATATATTCATTAGAAGCTGTTTGGTGTTTTAAACAATAAGCGCCTCCCTGTCCCTGCCATTTTAGTAATAAATTAGCAATCGTCGCAACATCTAGTGCTTGAATAGGCATCAATACATTTGTAAAAAAATCATCTAATGCTGCTTCATCGGCTTCTTCCAGAAAAATCTGGTCATAATCATCTCCTTGTGCTTCACGATGCCGCAAATGTTGGGCAAACATTGAATCAGGGCACTTTTCTAATAAAGGTTTTACAGTGGGTACAACCTTGTTTTCTGCATAAAAATGGATTTCCCAAAGCAGATACAAGTGACTTAAAAATGTTGACACAGAAAGTTGCAGGCTCTCTATAAGTTGACAGGCTAATAGAATATTGGTTGGTTCATTGGTTTCCAGCAGGTTTTTAATTTTCACAATATTCTCTTTCTTCTCCGATAAATCACTCATAAATCAGGTCATTTTTCAATTAGGGCAATTAGTTCAGACTTACCCTTGGTAGCGTAAAAGTAAAAGTAGCACCCTCTCCTACTTTAGAGGCTACCCAAATTTGACCACCAGACGTATTCACCAGCTTTTGTACTGTGGCCAACCCCAGCCCATTTCCTTTGTTGCCAAAGCGATCGAAATTGGTAGCAATGGTAAACAACTCAAATATTTTTTCCTGAAAATTGGGCATAATTCCAGGCCCATTATCCTTTACACAAAATCGATAAAAGTTATCTGATCTTAGTTCTACCGAAACATCTATCTTCGCAATATCTTTATCATTGTATTTGAAAGCATTGGTTAAGAGGTTTAGTAATATTTGCTGAATCAGCACCTCGTTGAGCTCAACAAAGCGAAGCGAAGATTGTAGCTGTACTTGTACACTATCATCCCAGCTCAATAGTTGCTTTAAGCTTTGAACCAATTCTGTCAAGTTAATCTGAATAGCAATATTTTTAGCAATACTATCGCTTTGATAATAAGTCAATAAACCATCTACCAATGTTCTCAGATTTTCTGAAGCTGAGCCAATCATATTCACCAATTTGTTTCCCTCTTCATCGTTTGCTACTTCAGTCACTTCCTTCAGCAAATTCGTAATCATTTCAATGTTGTTCAAAGGAGCTTTTAGGTCATGGGCAGCAACCCTGACAAATTGCTGTAAATCATAGTTTTTTTGTTCAAGTTCTCTATTGACAGTCTCTAGTTGTTTTTTGTTTTTTCTGAGTTCAAGCAATTTCACTACTTGGCAAGACAAAGCCTGTAGGGCCTGCATTTGTTGTTCAGATAGCTCCTGAGGCTCATGATCAATGACACAGAGCGTTCCTAATGGAAACCCTTCGGCAGTATTTAGCGGGATTCCTGCATAGAAAATCACCTTTGGTTCCCCCGTTACCAAAGGGTTGTTTTCGAATCTATCATCTAAACGGGCATCTGGAATTACCAGTGGGATTTCAGGGGTTCTGATCGCATGGGTACAAAATGCCAACTCTCTGGGTGTTTCGTTCACGTCTAGCCCAACACGAGATTTGAACCATTGGCGTTTGTCATCAATTAGGCTAATAAGGGATATGGAAGTACCGCATATTTGAGCAGCTAAAGTCGTAATGGCATCAAAGTCTTCCTCAGGTAAAGTATCCAAAATTGAATAAGAATGTAGATTGGCTAGCCTTTCTTTTTCTGAATGATAGGTTTCTGGTATTTTCATAATTTTTGTAGAATACTTCCTCAATATACAATTTTCTAACAGGGTGTACAATAATCAATATTAGTATATCTTTATTTACAAGCGTCTTGTTTTGAATACATTAAGAAGAAAACCCTTACTTATCCTCTATTTGTATTTCTCAGATATACAAAACAATATTAGGCACTCACCCACACACGCATTACATTTCATCGATATAATCCCTTTGTTTAAATTTTTCTATCAATAGTTTATTTCATAAATTCACAATATTCAAATTTCAAACTTTTAATTTTAATACAATGAAAAAGTCAATTAACAACTTCAAGAAAATCAAACTTAACAAAAATCAGCAAGCCCAATTGAAAGGCGGTCGCAAAAGACCAGGTCGCGCCAAATAATTCATTGTCCTGATTGATAGCCTCCAATCAGTTATTGCTTTGCTCACTAAATGTTCCCACATAAAACTCCTGTACATCACTTGTACAAAAACATTGTATTTTAACCCCAGTTCTACTTCTTGCTTTCCTTTTTCTTTTATAAGTTTAAAAGTTAATATTTACCAATCATCTACCTATGAACAAAGCTCCCCTCAGGCAAATATTTACTCCAATCCAACCACTTTCTGATCCAAAAAACATCACTTATGAGCAATACGCCCCTCATTCGCATTTGCAGGATTTTATCTATTGTTATTGGCAGCTTAAAACCAACCAACAATTCCCAGATGGCTTTAACCATCAAATAGTTACAGATGGCTGCATGGATATTTTCTTTGATATTAATCGTCCATCACACCGCTTTGTGATGGGGTTTGCCAGTGAAAGTGCTCGCTTTAATCTCCCTCAAAACTTTCACTTCATAGGCGTTCGTTTTTTACCCACAGCTTTACCGCTTTTGTTTCGCATCGATGCCCATGAACTCACCAATAAGGATGAATGGCTAGATGATGTATTTCCAGGTACGGCTCGTTTCATTCGGGATAACTTTCACCCTGAAATGTCTATAAAGGTCATTATCCATCAACTTGATCAATATTTTGGGAAATTATATAACCAACTTGCAAAATCTATTGACTCCAGGCTTGCCCATGCGCTGTATTTGATTGCCCAAAATCAGGGCATCATACCTATTGAAAAAGGAATAGATGTTGGGTTGAGCAACCGGCAATTAAGGCGTTTGTTTCGACAATACGTGGGACACTCACCAAAGACCTTCGCCAAAGTTGTTCGCTTTCAGCATTTATTAAAGCTTAACGACAGCGCGCATTTATACAATAGCAAGCTCTTTTATGATTTAGGTTATCACGATCAGGCCCATTTTATCAAAGAATTTAAAAAACTCTTTGGAACCACTCCTACCCAAGCTTTTGGTAAGCTTTCTTGACGTAGTAGCACTCTAGCAAAATGTCCGTTTTTTACAATCCTAATCCCCCATATTCACCCACTTTTGTCCTGTTCAATTAACAATCAATCTATGAAACGGATATTTTTTATTGTATTGTCAGGCTTGTGGATGATCAACGCTGTTGCACAAAACAAGCCTGCCCACCCTCAAACCATTCATAAAATGAAACTAAATGCAGGAATTATCACTAAAAAATTGAAAGAGACGAAAGACTTTTATACTCATTTTTTAGGGTTTGGAGTAACGTTCGAAAATGAGTTTTACTTATTGATGCACACTCCGAACAAACAAGCTGAAATCAGTTTTTTACTGCCGAACCATCCTACTCAACAGCCGCTTTTCCAGCCAACGTTTGGAGGCAAGGGGGTATATTTAACTATTGAGGTAGACGATGTAGATACAATTTATCAACAACTGAAAGCCAAAGGAGCTGTCATTAAAATAGATATTCGGGATGAGCCTTGGGGAGATCGCCATTTTGCTATTGAAGACCCCAATGGAGTGGGTATTGATATCGTGAAGCATACGCCCCCTCAAAAAAACTAATGCATAAGATACTACCACAAACACTTGGTGCCTGCCAGGTGTTTTTTGCTTAATTTTCAGGAAATTTCGTAATATAAAAATAGGCTTTGATTGGTAATTTTAATTAAAACCCCGAATTTTAGCCATCAAAATCAAAAACCGAAATTCTTCAGGCATGAAGTGGTATTCACTGATATTTGTATTGCTATTATTTACCCTCAAGAGTAGTTTGCTTACTGCTCAAAATCACACCATTGATAGCCTGGAAAGAGCCCTCACTTCTATCAGCAATGATTCCATAAGAGCAGATGTATTAAGTGAACTTACCTGGAAACTGCGAGATAGTGACCTTCAGCGAGCATTGAACTATGGAGTACAAAGCATTAAATTAATTACGCGCCTACAACTGAAATACATCAATGCCAAAACCAGTAATTATATTGGCATTATATACAGAAATCTGGGAGATTATAACAACGCCATATTTTATTATTACCGAGCGCTCAAAGCTGCCGAAGAAAGCAAACAAACATTACAAATTGCTTATGCTTATAATAATATTGGGGAAATTTATAAGTACCAGGGCAAGCTTAAGGAAGCAGAGGATAATACCCGCAAAGCACTGCAATTATTTGTAAACCTAGAGGATAAAGGAGGTGAAGCTTATGGCTACCTGAGATTGGGAGAAATCTTGCAACTTCAGAAACAATACACCGAAGCCTTTAATGCTTACAGTCAAGCAGTAAAAATTCGCCTAAAAATACCCGAACAACCGCGTATAGATGTGGTGTACAATCGCCTGGGAGCACTTTTTATAGAACAAAAACAATATAAGTCTGCCTTGGAATATTTGGGTAAAGCATTGGAAACAAACCTTAGACATAAAGTAAAAGGTACCGGTATTCATGCTATAGAGGCAAACATTGCCCGAGTTTATATTAGTCAAAATAAGCCTGACAAGGCTATTGATTTGGCCCAAAAAACACTTGCCAAGGCCTCTAAGATTCCGTCAAAACCTTTGATGCTATCGAGCTTAAAACTCTTGCACGAGGCTTACGCGCTCAAGAAAGAACACATCAAAGCATATGAATACCAGCTCGATTATGTTAAGATGAATCAAGAGTTTTTGAGCACCCAGAGTAGGTATCGTCTCAGTGTGTTAGAATCAATCCAACGATTAGAGAAAAAGCAAAATGAAATCGCACTGGAAAGAAAAGATTTGGAGCTATTGCAAAAACAACGTAACGAGACTATCCTCCGGCGCAATTTTGTGTACCTATTGGCAGGTGCTATTCTACTTTTGTCGGTATTATCAGTTATCCTGATCCGCAGCAATGGCTCCAAACAAAAGGCCAATAAGCTGTTGCAGGAAACCAATAAACAGATTGATCGCAAAAACCAAGATATTACTGCTAGCATTGAATACGCCCGACGCATACAAAAAGCGATGCTTACTCAGGAGGAGAACATGAAAACCAAGCTCCCTGAACATTTCATTTTATATCGTCCCCGTGACATCGTATCTGGTGATTTTTACTGGCTCGAAGAAGATGAAGGCAAATTATTCATAATAGCGGCGGATTGTACTGGCCATGGAGTACCAGGAGCTTTTATGACCATGTTGGGCACACAAGCACTTAGCAACATTGTAGTACAAAATAAGGTACATTCACCCGAGCTTATTTTGTTTCATCTCGACATCATCCTGAGTCGTACACTCAAAAGTAAAGACACCTTGGTACGAGATGGGATGGATATCGCCATTTGTGTGATTGATCCCAAAACACAAACGATGGATTATGCAGGAGCCAAAAACCCTTTGATAATCTCACAAAATGGCAAATGTCAGGAAATCAAAGGAGATCCTATCAGCATTAATGGCTATCGTCAGGAAGACGGCTTATTTGATATTCAGTTTCATTGCCATAATGTAGACATATCTATACCTACTACCTTTTATATTTATTCAGATGGTTATCAAGATCAGTTTGGAGGAACTAAAGGTAAAAAGTTTATGAAAACGCGCTTTCGGAATCTATTGGCTAAGATCGCCGAACAACCTTTGTTTACGCAACAACAAATTTTGGAAAACACTTTGGATGACTGGATGCAAGAGCGTGACCAGATAGATGATATTTTGGTAATGGGCGTGAAGGTAGGCAAAGGTTGAGGATAGCTAGCTGGCTTTCGTTATTATTGTTTATTCTCGGCTACTTTCTCAATGAGCATATCCAAAGCAAGTTGATCGCACCCGCTTCTATCCGCATAGTTTAAGCAAAGTTGATATTCTTTGTCGTGGATCTCACCATCTATCATCATGACTTCAATCAAAGCCTCCAGGTGTTCTAAACGACCTTTTTTATCGGCTGGCACTTGAAAGTCCATCTCATTGGTTCTGGATTTAATTGCTTCAATTTCTTCATCAGAAATGCCCATTTTGTTGGCTACTTCTTGCAAAAGAACCTGTTCTTCTTCTACTACTTTGCCATCGGCCATGGCTACTAAGTACAAGTTGGTAAAATAAGTATGGGTTAGTTTTTTTTCTTCCATATAATTAACATTTAACATTCATTATCACTTACATAGTGGCCTTCTTTTCCTGTATGATCTTATCTATGACCTTTTCAAACACGCTTTGATCGTGGCCACTCCTATCAGCATATTGCAAACAAAGTTGATATTCTTTGTCGTGGATTTCACTATCTACCATCATCATACGCACAATATGTTCCAAATGCACTAACCTCTCCTTGGGATCGTTGGGCATAAAAAAACCTAAAATTTCGGCGTTGTCCTTTACAGCTTCCTGATCTTCTTCGCTAATTCCCATTTTTTGCGCAACTTCAGCGAGCAAAGCTTCTTCTTCATCCGCTACTTTGCCATCAGCCATGGCGATTAGGTACATGTTTCTAAAAAATGTTAAAGATGAATCTTGCATATCCATAAGTATTTGTTAGGAATGTGTAATAATTAAATTCCCTTGTTTACTTTTTAAACTCGTCTCGCCTTTTAATAATGAATGACTCATATTACCTGCTAACCTCGATATTTTTTATCTCCATAGCGCTGCTATGCTTCAAAACCGAGTCTACAGCTTTGCTGTGGCGAGCTCTGCTTATGGCTAATAATTTCTTTGCTATCGAGCAAAAGCCGCCATTTTTATCAACATCCTAAAAGTTGAGAGGAGTTCATTATTAAAACTAGAAAAATAACTACTTTTTTAATAAAAAAGCATTAAAATTTCAGTATGAACTAACAATAAGATGAGATAGTTTCAATTTTAGGGAATATTTGGTGGAATGTTAAAACGGTTTGAAATACCAATTCCAGAGGATGAGCAGGCAAAACAACTGTTAATTCAATGGATAGCTAGTTGAAAAGCCTTGATATTTAATATTAACTATACAAGCCTTATTCAAGGATTAGCGTTTTCCCTCAAGCACTTTTTCAATGAGCATATCCAACACCAATTGATCGCAACCACTACGATTGGCATAGTTTAAACACAGTTGGTATTCTCTATCGTGAATTTCGCCATCAATGGTCATTAATTGAATCAATGCCTCCAAATGAGCCAGCCTTTCTTTCATAGTTTTGGGCACATAGAAAGTCAAATAATTGGCTTCTCGCTGAACGTCTTTTATTTGTTGTGGTGTGATACCCATTTTACGGGCAAAAGCATCTAACATCTTCGTTTCGGCTCTATTTACTTTCCCATCGGCCTGAGCAACCAAATAAAGGTTCGTAAATTGCATTATTGAGTGATTCTTAATATCCATATTCATTATACAAAACGTTTGTGATTATTAAATATCAGCCAATTTTATCTTGTTTAGTTATTAACCTGATTGGCTTTTAATAATAAAAGACAACAAGTTGTGTTTTGTACTTAATTCTGCCTCACGAGTACGCTCAATGTTTAATAAAGTTATATATTACGAAAACAAGAATTGAGGTTCTAACTCCCCAACTCTTGCCTTCAACTTAATTAATGTTTTCCTTCGGCTACTTTCTCAATGAGCATATCCAATACCAGTTGATCGCAACCACTACGGTTTGCATAATTGAGACATAAACGATATTCTTTTTCGTGAATTTCACCATCAATGGTCATCATTTGAATGAGCGATTCCAAATGCTGAAGGCGATCTTTCATTTCGCGTGGCACAAAAAATTCCATAAAATTGGCATTTTCTCGCACTACCTCCTTTTCTTGTGGGGTAATGCCCATCTTATGGGCAAATTCATCCAATAATGTAGTTTCTTCACGGGTAATCTTGCCATCGGCTAAAGCCACCAAATACAAATTTTTGAAATACAGAAGCGATTGATTTTTTTTCTTCATATGTTAACAGGAATTAATAGGTGTTACTACCTGATGATTAAAAATGAACAATATCAATTAGCGTAACATCTTTGGATTAGGGATATTTTAAACTTTGTGTGCTTTCCTAAAATTATAATGAGGTGAGTTCGTAAAGAATGGTCAGGGAGGTTGAAATGGGATGAGTTAACCTTTGTTGTACCAAAGATATCATTTTTTCGGTGATATACCAGTCAGAATCACGAATTATATGAACTTTTTTCTCGTTTAAAAAATTAGCATGAATTACCCAAAAGCCTATTTTTATAAAAGAATCGTACAGGCGAAGATGTATATCGATGAGCACTTTGCCGAACCCATTGATGTACACCATATTGCCAATGAAGCTTTCTTTTCTAAATTCCACTTCATTAGGCAGTTCAAAAAGGTATACGGGCGCACACCTCATCAATACCTTACCCATGTGCGCATTCAACAAGCCAAGGCATTGTTAGAATCTAATCATTCTGTATCTGAGGCTTGTTATTTAGTAGGATATGATAGCCTCTCTTCGTTTAGCAATCTCTTTAAGCGTCTGGTAAAGGTCAGCCCTTCTACTTATTTTGCTATCCAGCAAAAACGGCAAGCCCTTACCCAACAAGCACCTTTACAATTTGTTCCTGGGTGTTTTGCCCAACGTTACGGCTGGAAAAAGTGATTTATTCAAAAAACCGCAATTTTGAATAAATCATTTGATTGCCTACCCCCTACTTTTGCTCACAAGTTATCAATCAAACAAAAAACGTAGTATGATTTCAAAAATGTCTCACGTAAGCGTGTATGTGCTAGACCAAAACAGCGCGTATGATTTTTATGTAAACAAGTTGGGTTTTGAAGTAAAAACCGATGCCCCAATGGGCGATGAAGGGCGTTGGCTCACGGTAGCTCCTCCTGACCAATCCGATTTAGAAATTACCTTGATGCCCATTGCAGAAGGCATGTTGTTCAATAAAGATACTGCGGCTCAAATGCGTACGTTGGTACAAAATGGCACTTTTGGTTTTGGGGTATTTGAGTGTAAAGATATTTATGCCACCTATGAAGAATTAACCGCCAAAGGCGTGGAGTTTTCTAAACAGCCTACTAAAGAATTTTACGGTATAGAAGCTGTTTTCAAAGATGACTCAGGCAACTGGTTTTCTTTGGGGCAAAAGTAATCTGGTCTCTATCTATCATATTCTTAGAACCTTTCTTATCCTTACTTTAGAGGGAGAAAGGTTTTATCATTTTTTAAAACATTACCTCACAAGTTGGCAAGGCTTTTTTGATACGAGTCAATTCTTCTTTAGGAATAGGATTTCCTTTGAGGGTTAGATATTTGAGTTTCTTGAGTTTACCGATGTTTTTGGGCAATTTAGTAAGTTTGTTATTTTTCAAATTTAACCTTTCCAGCTCACTTAGTTGAGTAATTACATCAGGTAGTTTTTTTAATTTATTAAAAGAGATTTTAAAATCTTTTTTCTCCATACTTCCTTTCAATTCATCGGGTATATCGTCCCAAGTCGTATTCCCCAAATCTAACTCTTTGAGCTTTTTTAGTTGGGCTATTACTTTTGGAAATTGAGTAAACGCATTATTTCTTAAAAGTAAATATTCCAGATTCTGCATTTGTTCTATTTCTAAGGGCAGTTTACGCAATTTGTTATTGGCCAAAAACAATGACTCTAGTTTGGTTAGCTTACCTATGCTTTCAGGAATTCGCTTTAGTTTGATACCTTCTAAATGCAAAATTCTGAGCGTAAGCAAGGATTTGAACAACGCATTAGGAAGCATTTTGATTGGATTACCTCCTAAATCAAGTTGTTCTAGTTTTGTAAATTTTGCTAATACTTCAGGCACCTGTTTGAATTGATTTCGGCCTAAATCGAGTGTTGTCAGTTGTTGGCATCCTTCCAGGGCTTGCGACAAAGTATTTAATTGATTCCCGCGCAAACTCAATTCTTGCAAATTCACCAATTTTCCCAGTGTATTGGGCAAGCTTTTTAATTGATTATTATATAAACGAAGGTAGCGAAGCTTTTTTAACTGGCCTATTTCGTAGGGTAACTCAAAAATCTGGTTGTAAGACAAATCCAGAAACATCAATTGGCGAAGTTGGGCAATTTTTCCTGATAAGCTAGATATACCATATTTGTGCTTTACACCCATACCTGTTTGGTGTAGTTCCCTGGTATGTAAAATTAAATAGTTTAGGTTTTGGCAGGCATATAATATCTCAGGAGGAGTCCAATATAAATTGACATCCAGATGAGCCCTATATACTTTTTCTGGTGCCTTTTTAATTTCCTTGAGCGAACGATACATTTTGTTGGGCTGAGCCTGTATCCCCAAACACCAGCCACTGAGTATTAAACAATACAGTATTCTTATCATAGAGTGCAATTAAGCATTTCTGACGGAGTATAACCTTAAAGATTTACCAAAAGTAGTTTTGAATTCATAAATGGTACCTTGACGCGCTTCAAAGCACCACTTGATGTATTTATATCATTCAAAAAATATAGCCTTAATTTAAAAATTACAACCTTCTAAAGTGAACTTCACTATGTAATCTCCTGCTTGCTCAATAGCAATACCTTTTCCGTTATAGGTAAAAGAATAGTTGTACGAGTTTGTCCAAATTTGCTCAAAGATGATGTTTCTTACGGGGAAAAAGCTTCTTGAAGCATCACCCGTACTATTGCTAATAAAAGCAACCAATCCAGGGTGAAATAGATTATAAAGACTCACTTTATCATCATACATAAAGAATCTGGCAATTACATTGCTGCTTGCAGACAAAATTGTTGAAATAAGTCCTTGTTCATTGTAAAGGAAGTTAAATTCCAAAAATGGGTTGACTCGCGTATGTAAATTATAATTTTTACGATTGATTAGCCTACCCTGATTGTCATAAGTAAATACCCATTCCCATTGAGGGCCAGTATTTCCTGCCGCACTCACCCAAAATGACTTAATAGCCATTTCGTTTGCAGAATAAACATACTCATACCTTCTTATCAGCCTTACACTATTCCAATGCATTATTTCTTTGATGGTATTGTCGGTATTGTAGGAAATATAATATCGGTCTCCATTATTCTGACTAATTGTTATTAATCGATCTTGGGTATCATAGTCGTAAGTTTGAGAATAAGTGGCAGCAGTACTACTTCCATTGGCAAAAATCTCAAGTTTTTTAATCTTACAACCTTGATTTAAGCAAGCTTCTACAGTAATTGTATTAGAATAGGATGATAAGGAAGACAATCTTTTAGCCCGAATCCTGTAATAGTAGTTTTGCCTGAAATCAATACCTGTGATATTCAGTGAATTTCCAGTGACTTCTTTGTTTTGATAACCATTAAAAAATTGTGTGAAGTTGGGATCAGTAGAAATATCAAGCAAGTATGCTGTAGCTCCACTGGGGGATTGCCAATTAACAGTAAAGCCAGAAGTAGTTTGATTGGTGGCTGCTAATGCCGTGGGAGTTAATAATGCCTGGGTAAGTGTTTGTATCACATTTGAGTAACCAGAAATGGTATTTAACCCTTGTGCTCTCACTCTATAAAAGTACTGATTATTGGCCTCTAAGCCTGTCACCAGTGCCTCAGTAGTTACAATATTGTCATAATTAACCACAATATTATTAAAATCCATATCAGTAGCTACTTCCAATAAATAGACAGTCGCATTATCTACTGACTGCCAGTTGGCTTTAAATTCTCCAATTTGAATATCCGAGGCAGCTACAGCAACTGGTGCAATTAGATTAGTGGTTTCTACCTGGGCTATATCTGAATGATTAGAGGTTGTATTATTGTTTGTAGCCCTTACCCGACAATAATAAGTTTGGTTAGCAGCTAAATTGACTGCTGTGAGGCTATTACTACTCACCGATCGGCTATCATAATTAGCAACTTTATCACTAAATAATGCATCTCTTGCAATATCTACCTGATAAGCAGTAGCCTCAGAAACAGCCTCCCAGTTTATCGTAAAACTAGTGAGTTGTATATCGGTAACAGGCAGCATTTTTGGAGCTGCCAGTGTACTCGTAAATACAGATTGAATATTGGATGGTTCGGATACAGAACCGTTTCGTTTTACCCGAATTCTGTAAAAATATTGCCGATTAATATCAAGGTTATCAACGACTAATGTGGTGTCCAACCCTACATCTTTTTCTTTATAATCACCCCAGAAGTCGCTAAAGCTTGCATTAGTTGCAATATCCAATAGATAAGAGGTTGCAGTACTTTGAGCCTTCCAATTTGCCCGAATACTATTTGCTGTTACATCAGAAGCAGCAAAGGCAACAGGAACATTTAATGATAAAGTCGTAACTTTAATCACGTTGGAGTTCTGGGAGGTCTGCCTTGATATTTGAGTTCTTACCCGATAATAATAATCAGTATTTGCGTCCAGGTTAGCAATAACCATAAAGGTGGTATCTACTTTTACTCCTTGATAACCACTCACTGGCTGCGCAAATTTTTCATCTAATGCAACATCAATTTCATAGCTAGAGGCACCATTTACCTTCTTCCAGTGAGCAACGAAACTAACAGCGTTTATTTGTTTTGCTGGTTCAGCAACAGGAGATGGGAAAATAAAGTCTTTTTCGAATAATTGGCATCCTGCAATAAAGCAAAATATCACAATTAAAATATTGCCTAATGTAACCCTCATTTTTTTTAGTAGTGTAGCAGATATAAATTAATAGTTCATAATCACTAATTGTACATCACAACCATTTTGCTTCTATTTGTGGTAGTTAGAGAAATAGAAAAATAGTCAATGTGCAAAACTAGTGAAGTATCAATAATTTTTTTTCATTATGGAGTAACAAAATAATTGTCAAGATTAGGAATCCTCTTTGAGTTAGAGATAAGTCTCAATTTTAGTATTGAGTTAAGAAAGGTTGAAGTATATCACTAAATACTTAGTAAAGATTACACACAAATTGCTTGCAATGCTTCACTATAATATTTTGCGAATATTGCCAGGCTTAGCAGTATAGTAAGTAATACTGCTCTAATCAAAAAGGTAACTAGGTTATATCCCAGTTTTGTTTCATTTCTGAATATACCCGAAGAGATTTACTTTTAAATATACGCTCATAACAATAGTATTCGCCTGTTCCCACGCTTTTTAACAAAAAATTGCTTGATGATTATTTATTCAAAACTTTTGTTTATCAATTCATTGTATCATAATCTTTTCTTCGTTAGGCAATAAAATCATTGAACAATATTTAATTGTACTTTACAATTTAAAACCCCTCTTCTAATCCCAATTATCTGATATCTGGAAGTCGCCTCAACTTTTGAGGTGTTAATAAAAACCTATCCTGTAAGAATCCTGCTTTTGCTCGATAGTAAAGAGATTATTAGCCGTAGACTCGGTTTTGAAGCATAGCAGCACTATGGAGATAAAAAATCTCGAAGTTAAACGGGTAAAATGAGTCGTTTATAATTCATTATTAAAAGTCGAGGTGACTACTGAATTAAAATACCTCTAAACAATCCCTCTTTTGGCTTGTTTGAGATTATGAAATCTTGGTAATACAAAACCTTTAGGTCATTTTTTTATGCCTGAGATTTCTATAAATTGATAGCGAAACCAAATAGTATTTTGTTATAGTTTTTACCTATATCAATATAAAAACAATAGATAAAAACTATTTAAATATTATTGTAAATTTGTTCTTGTAAAAAAGTGGATGTTTAAAGTTCTTCATCACAAAGCAACTTTAAACATTCTCTGAATTAATCTTCAAATTTATTAACCTACCGAAATGGAAAACAATGGACATCCAAGCACTAATGGTGCTAGCATAGCTGACTGCCCTTACATGGGTGGCGCTGTTGAAAAAGCTGCTGGTCGTGGAACCAGCAACCAGGATTGGTGGCCCAATCAGTTGAATTTGAACATTCTTCGTCAGCACTCTACTTTGTCTAACCCAATGGACCAAGACTTCAACTATGCCGAAGAATTTAAGAGCCTTGACCTTGCTACTGTAAAGCAAGATCTTTATGACCTAATGACTGATTCAAAAGACTGGTGGCCTGCCGATTATGGTCACTATGGTCCATTTTTCGTTCGTATGACCTGGCACGCTGCGGGTACTTACCGTATGACCGACGGTCGCGGTGGTGGAGGAACAGGTGCTCAGCGTTTTGCTCCATTGAATAGCTGGCCTGACAACACCAACCTTGACAAAGCTCGTTTGTTGCTTTGGCCTATCAAAAAGAAGTATGGAAAGAAACTTTCCTGGGCCGATTTGTTGATCTTGGCAGGTAACTGTGCATTGGAATCTATGGGCTTCAAAACTTTTGGTTTTGCTGGTGGACGTGAAGATATTTGGGAAGCTGAAAAAGATGTTTATTGGGGTTCTGAGCAAGAATGGTTGGCCGACAAACGCTACAAAGGCGAGCGTGAGTTGGAAAATCCACTGGGTGCAGTACAAATGGGATTGATTTATGTAAACCCAGAAGGCCCTAATGGTAATCCTGATCCGGTAGCAGCTGCGCACGATATTCGTGAAACATTTGGCCGTATGGCAATGAACGACGAAGAAACTGTAGCATTGATTGCGGGTGGACACACATTTGGTAAAACCCACGGAGCAGGTGATGCCAAGCACGTAGGTGTTGAGCCTGAAGGTGCTGCCATTGAAAACCAAGGACTTGGTTGGAACAGTACTTTTGGAACTGGTAAAGGAGCAGACACCATCACCAGTGGTTTGGAAGGTGCCTGGACTACTACCCCAACCCAATGGAGTAACAACTTCTTTGAAAACTTGTTTGGTTATGAGTGGGAGTTGACCAAAAGCCCTGCTGGTGCCCACCAGTGGAAGCCTAAAGATGGTGCAGGTGAAGGTTTGTTCCCTGATGCTCACGATCCTGCCAAGAAGCATGCTCCATTTATGTTGACCACTGACCTTTCTTTGAGATTTGATCCTGAATACGAAAAAATTTCTCGTCGTTTCTTAGAAAACCCTGATCAATTTGCAGATGCTTTTGCCCGTGCCTGGTTCAAACTAACTCACCGTGATATGGGACCAAAATCTCGCTACTTAGGTGCAGAAGTTCCAGAAGAAACTTTGATTTGGCAAGATCCAATCCCAGCGGTTACTCATGAAGTAATCAATGATCAGGATGTAGTCGCTTTGAAAGGTAAAATTTTAGCGACTGGTTTGAGCGTTTCTGAGTTGGTATACACCGCTTGGTCTTCAGCTTCTACTTATCGTGATTCTGACAAGCGTGGAGGTGCCAATGGTGCACGTGTACGTTTAGCTCCTCAAAAAGACTGGGAAGTAAACAAACCAGCCCAATTAACCAAAGTACTGACTGCTTTGGAAGGGGTGCAAAACGATTTTGGCAAGGCGGTTTCTATAGCTGACTTGATCGTGTTGGGTGGATGTGCAGCAGTAGAAAAAGCAGCTAAGGATGCTGGTTTTGAGGTAACTGTACCTTTCACTCCTGGTCGTGCCGATGCTACCGATGAGCATACCGATGCGGAGTCTTTTACTGTATTGGAGCCACACGCTGATGCTTTCCGTAACTACAAAGGCACTAAACACTCAGCTACTGCGGAGGAAATGATGGTAGATCAAGCACAATTATTATCATTGACTGCCCCTGAATTGACCGTACTAGTAGGTGGTATGCGTGTATTGGGAACCAACTTTGACAATGCTCAACACGGAGTATTTACCGATCGTGTAGGAGTATTGAGCAACGATTTCTTTGCCAACCTGATCGACTTTAACATCCAATGGACACCTGCCAGCGAAGGTGCTGAGGTATACGAAGGGCGCGACCGCTCTACGGGTGATTTGAAGTGGACAGGTACTCGTGCCGATTTGGTATTTGGTTCTAACTCAGAACTACGTGCTTTGGCCGAAGTATACGCTGCAGACGATTCAAAAGAGAAATTTGTGAAGGACTTTGTGGCCACCTGGAACAAAGTAATGAACTTGGATCGTTTTGATTTGGCTTAATGCATTTCAATAATAGATGTATATAAATATGAAAAGGCAGCTCGGGAACGGGCTGTTTTTTTTGTTTGTATAATCCTAAAAGTTGGAGGTTTTTTTTGTACCTCATCGATAGCATATAAATGCAAAAAGCGGCTTATCTAATTCAGTTTAGATAGGTCGCTTTTTCATTTAAGTAGCTCTGATTATGCTCGATACTGCCTCACTTAGCTTGTTATATTGAGTGCAGTGAAATATCTACTGGAATAACCACTACTTAGATCTTAAATAAAAAAATAACATCTCACTATTTTAGATACTGAGCCCTTCTGATTGTCTGTAATCTATAAACCTAGAAATTTACTCGCCGCAGCCCTAACTATGCTGGATACTTTTAGCAAAAAACAAATCAATTTTTGTTCTTATTTTACCAGCAGAATTAACTCGTATCTTTGAGTTTCCCTTGATCAGTTTTCGGCAAGCTCAGATTAACACTAAGAAGTCATCTCGACTTTTAATAATGAACTACAAACAGCTCATTTTGCCCCCTAACTTTGAGATTTTTTATCCCCGTAGCGCTGCTATGACTCAAAAAAATCTCTTCGTTATCGAACAAAAGCAGCTATTTTTAACAACATCCAAAAAGTCGATACGACTTCTAAATAAGATGATCAATAATCATAACCCCATATTTAATTCTTTAACAACAGCCTAAACCCACACACCTGAATATCACCTTGCATAAAGTCTAAATCGGTAAATCGCTGAAAGCCCATATTTTCGTACATTTTCCAGGCTACTTTCATTGTATTAGTCGAATGAATAATAAGTTGATTTACCTTGGCTTCTTTGGCCTTTTGAATACAGGCTTTGGTCAGTAGCTTACCTAATTTATGCCCACGATGATCGGGGTCTACTGCCAATAAACGAAATCCAGCCGCATTTTTTTCCTGGGTGGCTTTTCCTCCTGACGCATAAAATTGCATATCGTCAAAAAACACGACCGCCCCTCCTATTTGTCCATCTGCAGAAACAGCTACCAATAGTTCCACCCCTGAGTTTTGAGTAAAGTCGCCTACATTGGCCAGCTTTTCATAGTATTTGGGTTGCTCTTCTGGTGTAGAAAAACCCTCAAGTTGGGAATAAACCTTGACCATTAATTTGCCAATCGCAGTGTATTCGTGAGGATGAGCATTGCGTAAAGTATACTGTAGAGTGGTCATGAATTAATTGGTTAGATTCAGGTACATGATTTT
Source organism: marine bacterium AO1-C (assembly GCA_001890965.1). Lineage (GTDB taxonomy): Bacteria > Bacteroidota > Bacteroidia > Cytophagales > Microscillaceae > Microscilla. Next base: position 1,383,339 of record MLAY01000001.1, read on the forward strand.
TTCTGTTCTTTGGAGCACGTCCATTTGAGGAGGAGCCTCTTTATCTTTAAAACCTAGTTTATAATATAACTTATGCGCTTTGGGCATTCCCATTGTAGTTTGGAGCCAAAGTTCAGTCGCTTGGTTTTCAATGCATCGAGTAATGCATCGCTCAATGAGCTTGGTTGCTATCCCCAATTGACGATAATCGTTTTTGATAAACAACTTGGCAAACTCAAAGGTGTCATCGTTTAGTCTTTTAAGCGCTACACAACCTACGATTTTATCTTGATATTGAGCAAAAAACACAAAGCCTCCTGGTTTTACATAAGCAATATCAGGATTATGCAACGTAAATCGGTCTTCGGTCTCTAGTGCACCATTCAACACATCCAGCAGCCAGGGAGCCGCCAGTTGATAAAAGTATTTCTTAAGACTTGGACGATAATCTAATATATAGACGTGTGAATTATTGTTTTCAGTTACTCGTTCGTTGAGAGGCACTCTGGTAACAGCCTTGTCTATTCTTTGTAAAATATTCTGGATATCAGGGTGGCCATCAGTCATCAACTGTTGCAATGATTGGGAGAACTTCCACCACAATGGTTCTAACTGCTTCAATAACTTTTGCCCCGCACCTGATAGTTGAATCAACTTAGAGCGTTTGTCATCAGGATTGGGCGCTATTTCTACTAGCCCTTCCTTTTCCAATTCCTTTACGATATTTTTTACTGTAATATGTGAAAAAGATATCTGATTGGTAATCCCCATAACAGTTTGTGGATCAGTGCTTTGAGCTAGCACATAATACACAGGAAACCAACTGGCTTTGAAATTAATTTCAGCCTCTTTATAAGCTTTGTCTCCATCAATCTGGAGCTTTTCGTATATTCTTCTCAGTCGTGAACCGCTAGAAAGGTATCCAAGTTTTTCTATAATATCAGTCATTGTACTTGCAGTTATACAAAAAATGTTTTGCAAATTTATAAAAGTAGTTTTACAAATACAATAACTAAATTATGATTAAGCAAGAAAGATTACATAGGTAATATATTTTACAAAAAAATAAAAGATGTTTTATATTAAAATTTGAACCTCGATTTTACAAATCCATTGAATATACAACCAACGGATTGCATGGATAAACAATGCATTAAACGATGAAACATTTAGGCCTGACAAATTTCAAAAAAGTGTCAGGCCTGATAGATTACTATTAAAGGATGAAACGAGTGAATATTTTTAACTCCAGGTTACGTCGTCCAACCCTGGTAGCATTACTTTGTCTGGATGAAAACTTCCATCATAAGTCTCGGCAAGCTTGTCGCATACCCAGTCTGATACGGAAGAAGAAAGCAGGTTTTCATAATTTTCCAACGCTACCCTTAGGCTTGCAGTAAATACCTTATTTTGCTTATAGTCAGTAGCCCAGGGACGCTGATAAGTTGTCTCAGGCAAGTTGTCATTGGTATAATGTGACCCAAAATCACAATTGGGATATTCAAACGTAGGAGAGTTTTTGAACATGCCCTTAGCCAGGTCAACGTGGGGATATATTTGAAAGAAGTCATAAAAAAGACCGTATACCTCCGCTCCAGTGTCTGCATCAATTGTTGTTAGGGCGTCTTGTTTTGATATGTCTGAGGTTAAATCTGGATATACTGAGTAAGGAGATATAAATAAATTCTGAAAATCAACCTTGGCCTTACCTGACTTGATTTGAAATATAGCTTGTACTGCTCGAAAAGAAGTATTGTTGCACCTTACCAATCCTGACGAAGGACGACCTTGTATCCCATTAAGCAATACACGCACGTTGCTCCAGTCAGTATCGGTCAAACTCCAGGCCTGCATAGCATTGAATGAATGGGTATAGATTGCCAATAAAATGATAGAAAAAGTAGCGACCATCACGCGGTTATATCCTTTGCCATCGGCTGACTCCAAAAATGTTGTATGGTAGTAATCCCAATCAATGGCTTGGTCGGTGTTTTCGAGCAGTTGTGTACAATAATCACTGGTTTTTTCTAAGGCATACTTAAGCATTGCATAAATTTCGTCGACTCGATCACTCAAGCCCTCGAGTTCATTCCATACACTGGCATCATATGAAGGGAGTGAGGTCAAAATATTATCTACTACTGTTTTATAATCTTTGACTTGTTGGGTCCATTCATCATCTGTAAAGCTACCAGCATACGCCTGTTTGAGCAAGATTAGAGAGCCCAACGCAGGGCCAATATGCGATACTCCCGCCATAGGGGTAAATCCAGCAATACTAGTGCTAAAACTTTCGGTTGGAGTGGCTAAGTCTCCGCCTTTGAAGTAAGAGATGTTACGGCCATTGATAACAATGAGTGGTTGTGCTTTGTCACGTTGATAAGATGCTTTTGTGAGCAAGGGACCAATACCTTGTGAATAACCAGTTCGTAAAGGGCTAAATAGCTCGTCTATTGTAACGTTGTCGGACATGATTTTTAGTTTTAAGGATATAAAATTTACATATACATTCAATGTAATATTTTTAATGGCCAAAAGTATTATTCACAAGAGAATTTTCGGTTATTTTCAAAACTATCAGAATCTAATTTCGAGGTAGCCTTTTCCCCTGATTTCTTTACCACTAAAAAGAGTCATTGTTTTAATATTTAGTATCACATTTTTTGCCGCCGTGATACAATAGCTATACAAACTATCAAGGGTAAACCCTCTAAAATACGTTTAGAAATATTTACAAGTCATTTTTATTAAAACATATTTTACATATTTATAAAAGTAATTTTACATCATACATCATCTATTAACAAAAGATGATTCTATATTGATAAATTTACTGTTGCATTCTCCTCTTTATTTTTTTTACTTGTATCTTTGAAATTTGAATCTAAGACAAGAATTGTATACAAATGCAAGCGACTACTCAAACCAATATTACTGATACTCAGGTATTTGACCTGATAGATGCAGAAAAGAAAAGACAAGTAGAGGGAATCGAGTTGATTGCCTCTGAAAACCTGGTTTCTGATCAGGTAATGCAGGCCATGGGTACAGTATTGACCAACAAATACGCTGAGGGATTACCCGGCAAGCGTTATTATGGGGGCTGCGAAGTGGTAGACCAGGTTGAGCAATTAGCTATCGACCGTGTAAAGGAACTATTTGGTGCTACCTGGGCCAATGTACAACCTCACTCGGGAGCACAGGCCAATGCTGCCGCTTTTTTGGCTATTTTAAAGCCAGGTGATAAGATTCTTGGATTTGACCTTTCACACGGGGGGCACCTTACCCACGGTTCTACCGTTAACTTTTCGGGTAAAATCTATCAGCCATCCTTTTATGGGGTAGAAAAAGAAACTGGACTTATCAACTGGGATAAAGTTGAAGAAACAGCGTTAAAAGAGCAACCTAAGTTGATTATTTGCGGAGCGTCGGCTTATTCTCGCGATTGGGACTATGAGCGTTTACGCGCCATTGCTGATAAGGTAGGTGCTTTGCTATTAGCCGATATTTCTCACCCTTCCGGGCTAATCGCCAAAGGTTTCTTGAATGATCCTTTAGAGCATTGTCATGTAGTAACTACTACTACTCACAAAACTTTGCGTGGTCCAAGAGGTGGATTGATCATGATGCGCAACGATTTCGAAAATCCGTTTGGCTACAAAACTCCTAAAGGTAAATTGCGCATGATGTCTTCTTTGTTGGATTCTGGTGTATTTCCAGGTACTCAGGGAGGCCCACTTGAGCATGTGATTGCTGCTAAAGCGATAGCATTTGGAGAAGCTTTGACCGACGACTTTAAAAACTATATGGCGCAAGTGCAGAAAAACGCACAGGCGATGGCACAAGCATTTGTTGCCAAGGGGTATAACCTTATCTCTGGTGGTACTGACAATCACTTAATGTTGATTGATTTACGCTCAAAAGATTTGACTGGTAAAATTGCCGAAAACAGCTTGATTAAGGCTGATATTACCATCAATAAAAACATGGTACCATTTGACGACAAATCTCCATTTGTAACTTCTGGTATGCGGGTAGGAACCCCAGCAGTAACCACTCGTGGCTTGGTAGAAAGTGACATGGCCAAAATCGTAGATTTGATTGATGCTGTATTGATGAACCACGAAAACGAAGCTAAAATCACAGAAGTAAAAGAAGAAGTAAATCGCTGGATGGGATCTTATCCATTGTTTACCTGGTAAATATTCAGGGATGATTTACGTCGTAAAATTGGTTTTTGAGGGCTTTTTAGCTGCTCTATAGATTATTTTACAAACTTTTTTACGTTAAATAAAGTATATTTGTAGTCAATAAGCATATAAAGTCATCCTTGTGATAACGCAAGGATGATTTTCTTTGAAGTTTGTGATGTTAATTTATAATTGCCTACGCCATGAATAAACCATTGGATCAAATGGGGGATGATGAGTTGGATGATATGATCAACCAACCTAAAAATGAAGTAACTGAAACTACAGCAGACACTGAAGCGGAAGAACCAGTAGAAAAAGAGATGTCCTTTGTGGATCATCTGGAAGAGTTACGCTGGCACCTTATCCGAGGTATTCTTGCCATTGCGGTATTCACTATAGTGGCTTTTTTGTCTAAAAGCTTTGTATTTGGAGTAGTGATTTTAGGCCCCTCCAAATCAGATTTCTGGACTTTCAAAATGTTGTGTGAGTTTGGGGACCTTATTGGTTCTAAAGCGGTTTGCATCGATGGTCTTAAGGTAAAGTTTCAAAACGTTACTATGACGGGGCAGTTTATGATGCACATTACTTCTTCTATTGTCATCGGTTTGATCTGTGCATTTCCTTATTTTTTCTGGGAAATTTGGCGTTTTATCAAGCCTGGACTATACAAGAAAGAACAAAAAGCCGCTCGCGGTGCTACCTTTTATGTGAGCTTATTATTCGCCACAGGTGTTTTGTTTGGCTATTACATTGTTTCTCCCCTCTCCATCAACTTCCTCACAAGTTATCAATTAGATGCTCGCATCAATAACGAAATCAATATTGCTTCTTATGTATCTACGATAGCTACTTTGGTATTGGCTTGTGGTATTTTATTCCAGTTACCAGTAGTAGTATACTTTTTGGCTAGAGTAGGAATTCTTACCCCAGAATTTATGCGTGCGCATCGTCGCCATTCAGTGGTCATTATTTTGATCTTGTCGGCCATTATTACTCCACCAGATGTATTTAGTCAAGTCTTTATTGCTATTCCGTTGTCATTATTGTATGAGGTCGGAATCATTATTGCCGTGCGGGTAGATCGGAAACGATTGCGTGAAATGGCAGAAGAAGATGATGAAGAACAGGTAGCAAGCGCTTAGCTACAATCATAGATATTAAATAACAAAGCCGAAGAATGACTATTCTTCGGCTTTGTTATTTTTATTGTTTAGGCTATCGTGTAGTCATTACTTCGGTAAACACTCCCCAGTCATCATCTTCCCCCAAGCACTCTTCGTGTATTAAATCACCTTTTGTATCTTTTATTTCGATAAAGTTTTCAATGTCGTGATAGGTAAACTCAGCAATAAAGTTGATTTCACCATTGAAGCGGCTAGAGTTTTTCCCTAGTTTTTGCAATAATAGATTGTATTCGTCTTCGTTACTGATCTTCTTAAAAGAACCCTGATCGTCTACCCAAAGTGCCAAATGAGGGTAATAAGCAAAGTCTACTGCTGCTGGACACTTAATGTTGGTGAGCAATAAAAAATCACCGTTTTCTCCCTGAATGGAATTCGTAATCTTCATAATCGAACGTTAGTTTAGTGAAAGTCAATAATAGCAGCTAGTAAAATAGATGAGTTTAGCCATAAATGCAAATCAAGCATTGTTGGTAACCATTAGTTAAAAGTAACCCTACAAATAGGTAACCACTCCTCTACTTGCTTTATGGTAGAGTCGGCTATTGGATTTCCAGTTAAATTCAAAAACCGTAATTTATCTAATTGTTGGATGGTTTCTGGCAATTGAGTGATTTGGTTATTAGTCAAACTAAGCGATGTGAGGTTGCTGAGTTGGCAAATGGATGGTGGTAAATGTTGCAAACCATTATTATCCAAGTCTATAGTATATACCTTTTGTAATTTTGATAAATCCTTGGGTAGGTCTTCCAATTCATTATGAATTAAGCGCATAAGCTGTAAGTTCTTTAACTTTCCGATACTGGCTGGTAACTCTTTGATTTGATTATGTTCTAGCTGTAGTACCTTGAGTTGCGTAAGCTGACCAATTTCTTCTGGTAAAGCAGTAAGTTGATTTCGCTCAACATCTAAGGTATCCAGGGCCTGTAAATAACCAATTTCAGGTGGTAGGTTTGTCAATTGATTTTGACTCAAGTGCAAATTTTTTAGGTTTTGTAAATGCACAATGGCTGGTGGCAATTCTACTAATAAATTGCCTTGTAAATCCAGCCAGGTAAGTTCAATTAGTTGAGTAACTTCATTGGGTAGTTGCGTCAGTTGGTTAAAACGCAAAACCAGATTCTTTAATTGAGTTAATTGTCCAACGGCCGCAGGCAATTCAGTAATAGCATTGAAAGACAAATTGAGCGTTTCGAGGTTTTGCAAACGTGCGATCTGAGAAGGCACCTGTGTAACATCATTATTTCTAACCTCTAGTTTTGTTTGATTAAAAGACAGAATATCAGCCACTTGCATATCTTGCATTGAAGTAGAGTCTGGATCGATCAAACAAAGATATATTTCATAATAAGCTTGTAATACCTGATGTAGGGCCTGTTGGATTTGTGGGTTTCCCTTGGCCATCTCGAAAGCTAGTAACACATTGGCTTCGTTTTCAGAAGTAATGAGTTGGGTTAGCTTGTGTTCTATTTCTGAGATATTCATTGATTTAAAATTATTGTTTATGCCTTAGAAAACCAATCAAATATGTATATTGAAACTATACTATCACCCAACCTAAACCCATCAAAAACAATGAACTTTCCAGAATATACTCAACCGATACCTGCTATTACCACCAAACAAATGATTGAAGTGGATCGCCTAATGATAGAGGAGTATGACATTACGCTGTTACAAATGATGGAAAACGCGGGACGAAACTTGGCAGTATTAGCCAGAGAGCGATTTTTAGGAGGTAATGTCCAAAAAAAACGAGTAGTAGTAATGGCTGGTAGTGGAGGAAATGGTGGCGGAGCTTTGGTTTGCGCCCGTCGTTTATGCATATGGGGAGCCAATGTCCAAATTGTATTGAGTCATCCAGAAGATCATTTTACCGACACGGTATTGCACCAGTTCAATATTCTCAAAAAAATGGGAGAGCCTTTTATCCATAGCGAAATTGTAGATCGTTTGGCTACCGCTCATTTAGACTTAATCATAGATGGGGTCATTGGGTATAGTTTAGAAGGCAATCCGCGTGGCCAGGCAGCTCATTTGATCCAATGGGCTAATGCGCATGTTGCACCAGTACTTTCTTTAGACACTCCCTCTGGCTTAAACTTAACCACTGGTGAAGTAGGAACCCCTGCCATTCGGGCTACTGCTACTATGACGCTGGCTTTGCCTAAAAAAGGATTACAGGAAGCCCAGGAAAATGTAGGTGAACTGTATTTAGCTGATATTAGTGTGCCACCAGTATTGTATAAAGCACCAGGGTTGGCGCTCAATGTTCCTGATGTTTTTGAAGAAAGAGATATTGTACGTTTAAGTTAAGAGGCCATATCGCCTTTTAACAATAAAAAAGCCCGTGAAATAATCAAGAACGGGCTTTTTCATATTTGCGAAAAAAAGGATGACAAAATGATATTTGTCTTGGCTAGCGTTTAAACATTAAAACATTGATCTTAAGCCTACTTACATCCATCATATGATCTATCTCTTCAAATAGTTCGTCATCATCTAATGGACAATACCAGTTTACTTCTACCTTACCACCTTGTATTTGGTATTTGTATAGTTTCTTAAGAAGAATGGTGAGTAGTTTTTTAGAACTGGAATTGAAATAGTTTAGCTTAATGTCCCAGGTAAGCGCTCCTCGTCGTTCATAAGTGTATTTATGAATCCAATCCAAAATGGGTTGATAAAATCGCTTCGTATCTTCAAGGTACGAATTTCCTGAGATGGAGCAGTTTCCTGATAGTGCGTTTAACAGTACCTGTGGAGCTGAATCGGTACGAGGATTATTAAACTCTAAAGTTTCCATTAATTTTGGCGTTTTTCATTAGGGTCTAAATAAAGAGGCCATATTGGAAGAGAACTCATCGCTAGTTTTATCATTTTTAAAACCATTCCATTATCGATATAAATATTGGTTTAGGCTTTAGGTATTGTCCAACATCTTTGCCTACGGCAGCGTGTTACGCTTCGGTTAAAGCAATAGCCAAAGAGATTATTGAAACAAAAAATAAAACTTCCGAATAATAATAATAGCTGAGATGAATACTCAATATTTATGTTAGCTTCAGGGAAATTTTAGACTCCCCTCCATCAATGTTTTTAATTACACATCATAGTTTATTTTATGACCCTAATTTATAGTTGTGTTGAAAATTGTTTGTTGAGCTTATCCTTGCTGCAAGATAAACAAAAAAATAATGAAAACACATACATATAAAGTTAAAAATTCTGCTTTAAGCCATTAAATATTACATAATATTCTTTAACTGATATTAAACGCATTTATTTAAGCAAATGCATTTGTTTAGCATTTACAATAAAATAGTTACACAAATCAATAGAGCCAAACAACATTCATTGAATATTTCCTGTTTAATAATTAAACGCTATAAACAATTAAAGGTTAAACAAAAATAAAAGTTATAACGTTATTTTTGTACGTTTTCACCATTGCTAATATCAATTAAAAATGACACAATCTTTTGTATCCTATCCGGGGCCTGCGTACCCCCAGGTAGCCATTGATCTTAATGCTTCCAATTTTACCCTTCAAGGAGATTCATTTATGCTTTTGGCTGATGAATTTTATGGACAGTTAACTCAAAAGTTACGCACTTTGTTAAACTCTCCACAACTAAAGCCTCCCCTACATTGTCATTTCGACCTCGATTATTATGATACAAAATCGTTTAAATGCATCTACAACATCTTATCTATGCTTCAGGGGAGTGGCAAAAAAATAGAAGTACACTGGAAAATTCATTTTCAGGATTACGCCAGTCTGGAAACGGCCATTGACCTACAAGGCGATTTTCCGGGGTTGAATTTTGTGTTTGATTGAAAACCTATGGTAAGAAAAGCCTTGTTCGAGGGGAGTGAATAAGGCTTTGATAAAAAACTTATGCCAAGAAATCATTCGGTTATCTTTTCTTTTTCATAATCCATAAAGGCTTTCCATTGTGCTCAAGTTCTAGCCTATTTTATTTTATCTTAAGAAGTTCATTCAATTTTTCTTTGCTGTTTCCCCCCCTTTTTTACCTTGAGTGATCATATGTCCAGTTTTTTAAAACATATGTCCAACCCAATTTGAGGCTTCTGTGCTTGCTTTGTACCAAGCGTAATTATGCTCATTAGGCGCTTTTTATCATTTGTTGTTGCAACCAAGTAAATCCTATTAAAAACAAATATACATTGATTATGAAGCACGAAAATCCGCTCGTCGAAACAAGCACTGACCAACAACTCATGCAGGGGCTCAATTTTCTTTGGTTAGAAATTACCCTCAAATGTAATCTCACATGTGTACACTGTTATGCAGATTCTTCACCTCATCAGCCATTGCGAAGCAATATGACTCCCACTGACTGGAAGCAAGTAATATTGAATGCTTACGAAGAAGGGTGTAGAGCTTTGCAATTTATTGGTGGAGAAGCTACTATATATCCAGAGTTGAAGGAATTGATTCAATATGCTCACGATTTAGGATTCGATTTTATAGAATTATTCACCAATGCCACCACCATTACAGATGAATGGATTGAGGTATTTAAGGCATATAAGGTAAACCTGGCCGCTTCGTTTTACTCGGATGAGGCAGCTACCCATGACTTTATTACGCAACGAAAAGGCAGCTTTCGCAAAACGGTACACTGTCTGGAAAAATTAGTGACCAATCACATCCCGCTAAGGGTAGGTATTATAGAAATGGAAGCCAACGAGGGCCATGTAGAAGCTGCTGCTGAGTTTTTGCAAAACCTGGGAGTAGAAGAAATAAGCGCTGACCAAATAAGAGGTGTAGGCAGAGGGCATAGAAGTACTACCAAATCGCAAACCAATGAACTATGTGGGCAATGCTGGAAAGGCAAGTTATGCGTAACCGCTTCTGGAGATGCCTATCCTTGTGTATTTTCTCGAGGTTTTAAAGTAGGCAATGTCAAAGAACAATCTATCAATGCTATTGTGCAAGGTCGTAACCTACAAAGCACTCGTGCATCGTTATGCAGTACGTTTAAACAAAGAGAAGCCCAAACCGATGTCTGCACTCCCAATATCACGGATGAATCGTATGCGGAGGATATGTGCATACCCGAAATAGCTAGTGATGCTGCTCCTTTGTCTGAAGACTCTTGCTTTCCCAAAGTCACAAATGATGATTTCAGTTTGTTGAAAAATGAAAAATGTGGCCCTGACAGTCCGTTTACTGACCTCAAAAACATAGAATGTGGGCCGGATAGAGCCATTGTTAAGAAAAAGGCTGATCTCAAAAATATAGAGTGTGGGCCAGATAGAGCTATTGCCAAGAAAAAGGCTGATCTCAAAAATATAGAGTGTGGACCAGATAGAGCCATCGCCAAGAAAAAGGCTGACCTCAAAAATATAGAGTGTGGGCCAGATAGAGCTATTGCCAAGAAAAAGGCTGATCTCAAAAATATAGAGTGTGGGCCGGATAGAGCCATTGCCAAGAAAAAGGCAGACCTCAAAAATATAGAATGCGGGCCGGATAGAGCATTAGACAAATCTTGATAGTGTCTCGGCAACTTCACAAAATAAGCCTATTCTCTAATGAATGGGCTTTTTAATATGTGTAACCCTCAAGGTAATTGCTCGTACTAAGAATAGCTAATTCCTTAAAATAAGTATGGAGCAACAAGAAGAAGTGATCAAGACATTCTATAATCAAGAAAAGTTTAGTTTTAAAGCCTTTAAAAAGAGTCTATGGGCAAGCTTGCGAGGAGAAGCCTTAAGCTATGTTTTTTGGATTCACGCGTTGATAGGGTTATGTGTTCTTTTTTGGATGGATGATAAAGTTATGTTTCTTACTCGTTATACATTCTTCCTTATTCAGGCCTCGATTGTTATAATCCCAATATTTTTGCTTGGGCATCTATATTTCTATCATTCAATTTCCAGAGGTTATAAATTTATTTCATTCCGAGAAACTCACCTATTATTTCACCCCTATCAGTTTACATTTCGCAAGGCACAAAAGATAGATTACAAGCGTATTCGATATATCCAGCACTTTCATAACTATACTTATGTGATTTTTGAGCACCCCAATAATGAAGAAGATGAAGCTGCCACCAGGCTCGTTCCTATAGAATTTTGGCGTGAGCTTGCCCAAACTCAACAATTAGCTTTAATCATTGAACAAAATACAGGTTTGGATGAAGTGTTATTGTTTTCTATTGAAAAAGACATAGAAGATGAAACAATAAATATTGAACACAATGAATTTAACGTCTTTTTAGCCCAACATCCTGAACTAGAATTAATGGAAACAACTCTTATTGAAAATTATGGAGAGCACCCCTTATCTGAGAAAGATTATGCAATATATCCTGAATACAAGTTTAATTTATCTGATGACTATTGGGGGTACTTGAGCCTTGTAGAAGGTAAAGTCAGTCTTTCTTTACCTCATAAAAAATACGCTAATTTAGTCAAAGGCTTTGCTCAAGAGCTAGAAGCAGATTATACATTTATTGGAAAGTTTTAAGCACATTTTCTTTAGGTTTTCCTTGCTTCGTTATTTGATTAACTCTCTCATTTGTCCTAATATTAAACCACAACAATCAAATTTGATCATACGGTATGCAAACCTCTCTTCAGATTCACCGAAATATACGCTTAGTATCTCAACATGACGACAAGCCTTTTGGTTTGGATGCATTTTATCAAGACAATGACGTACCCAAACCTGTGGTGGTTTTTGTACATGGGTTCAATGGTTTCAAAGATTGGGGGCACTGGGATGCAACCGCCCGTAATTTTGCTGAAGCGGGGTTTGTGTTTGTCAAGTTCAACTTATCTCACAATGGTACTTCTATGGAACATCTCAAGGCTTTTGTAGATTTGGAAGCCTATGGTCACGATTATTACACCACCGATTTGGATGACATAGATCAGGTAATCAATTATTTGCATTCTGATGATTGTCCTTTCCGAGCAGCAATGGATTTAGAGAATTTGTATTTGGTAGGCCATAGCCGTGGTGGTGGATTGGTACTCATCAAAACGGCTGAAGATAGTCGGGTAAAAGCAGCTACTACCTGGGCCTCTATTGGCGATACTCGTTTTTTCTGGAAAGAAAATCGTTTACAGGATTTGGCTCAAGACGGGGTTACCTATTATGTCAATGGGCGCACCCAGCAAAAGCTTCCGCTTTATCAGGCCTATTATGACAATTTGCTGGAAAATGCAGAACGTTTAAGCCTTGAACGCGCCATTAAAGCCATTAACGTACCATTATTGCTTACCCATGGTGATCAAGACGAAGCAGTAGCGGTAGAGTTGGCGCATCAATTACAGGCTTGGCAACCCAATGCTGAATTGTTTATTATTGAGGGGGCCATGCATACTTTTGGAGGATATGAACCTTATGATAAGGATGACTTGATGCCTTTGATGCAGCAAAATGTAGATAAGACGATTGAGTTTTTCAAAGGCGTTTAACTGGCCAAGATGAAGTCTACACCTTCTTGATAATCCAGGTTGAGTAGGTATTGCCTGATCTCATCACGAGCACCCCAATTACCCACATAAGATATAATAAAGATTTTGCCAGGAGGTGGAATTTCAGAAAAGTGTAGACAAGATACGTCTAAACGCTGATGCGTTTCTACATCAAAAAAGCCTTCGATCTGAATTCCTAAAGGGGGCAACATTCGAGCACGTTTACGTGATAGTTTGCCTGCACCCCAGATCCAAACCTTGGGATAATAAGCATTTTTTTCTTTGAGCCACTCCGCTAAATAATGGGCTTTAGTTTGGTAAAACTCCTTAGGAGAGTAACGCACATCATTACGAGAAAGGCGAGTTGGTGCGTCGTTCCAAACAAGAAGTGGCTCAGTTACTTTGGCCATTTGGGCACCTGCCTGTAGCCAACGCAACCAAAGCTCATAATCTTCGGGAAAGTTGCCCTGCCTATACCTCCCCCATTGCTCTACAGCAGCACGCCTAAACATCACACTTGGGTGTGCCAGAGGAGATTCCACAAAACGATTCAGGGCAATTTGTTCTGGGGTAACCAAAGTATTGATCCATTCTACATATTTCTGATAACCCAGTGTGCCTTCAGACGCACTTTGATAATCTACCAAACAACTTACCAGATCAATGTCAGGATGCGCGTCCAAAAAAGTCACCTGTTTTTGTAACCTGGTAGATAAAGCCATATCATCGGCATCCATTCGGGCAATATAAGAGGCTTTGCTATGGCTCAATCCAGTATTTAAGGCGTATACGATTCCTTGACGAGCTTCATCAACAATTGTAATTCGGGAATCTTGTTTGGCAAATTTTTGGGCAATCAAACGGCTTTGGTCGGTAGAGGCATTATTGACCAATATTAATTCAAAGTTTGTATAAGTTTGGCTTAAGATGCTCTCAATGGCTGCCTTTAGAGTGTCTTCGGCATTATAAAAAGGTAGGAGGATGGAAAGCTTCATCAAATTCAACATATTGAACAGCGAATAACGAACTTAGAATCTTCAAAGTACTTTCCCTCTCACAACTCTAGGTTCGTTAGTCTGAGGTTCTTATAAGTTATTTTTTTCGCCTTTTATACAGTGGCACTGTACTGCAAGGCTCTCCATACATCATTGTAGTCACTATTGGGCGAAGCAAACGGGTAAGCTCTACATAGGCGTACTCAGGAATAGGTAAATCGCCACAACCTTTGATCACGATTTTTTTATCGCGAAATTCTTCTACATCTATCTTAGCCAAAATCTGCTGAAAAAGCGATTGCTCAAGAGCCTCTAAGTCACCAAACACAAAATGATGTGCGTAAGGCTCTAACTGCAGCGCCAACAACATATACGCCCAAGTGGGCACAATGGCATCTGCTGTACATACAATGGCCACATTTTTATCCTGATATTGGCTCCAGTCATGTGCTTTGACAAACGCTCTAAAGTCTTTTTCTCTCAATATCAATCCCTGGAAAAGGTTGTCTTTGAGGTCATAAACCACTCTTTCGTGTTTGTCGTAGTAATCTTCTAAATCTATAGTAATCAGGGAGCTTTGGGCTACCCGGTTTATAATTTCTTCTTCCATGCTTTTAGTCTTTTAATTGGCTGTTTGGAGTCAGTGGTACATAGTTTTCATAAAACAACGATGTACTTGAAATAGTTTAGTAGACAGTATCTGGTTTAAGTACTAATATCTCCCCACTGGTTCCTACAAACGATTATAGCTTAAACTTCTTAGAAGGCAAAGCCACAAAATCTTTGAGGTAAAAAGGCTCAAAATAAGCCAAATCCTCAAACTGTTGATTTTCGTAAGCTTGGTGGGCCAATTTACCGACCGACCGGGCTGTGGGATAAAACTCAGCCGCAAACAATGCATTGGAAGAATGACCTAACGCCTCTTTGCATTTGGCGGCACCATCACCAAAAAATATCATGGTTTGCTTGTCGAGCGTATCTTTAAAAGATTCTTCATCAATAATTTTAGCTTCCGTAGCTTGTTGTTCTTTTAAATGCTCATCGTAAATCGCGCAGTACACTTCCATTCGGCGAGCATCTATCATAGGGCAAAACCAGTGATTTCCTGGGGTTTGGCCCTGTAGCGCTGCTGCCATTGCCGTCAATGAATTGATCCCAATCAAAGGCTTGTCCAGCGCAAAACACAACCCTTTGGCTGTAGCAGTACCAATACGTAGCCCTGTGTAAGAACCAGGCCCTTTGGCTACGGCTACTGCATCTATTTCGTGCATTTCACGTTGGGCATGTTTTACTACATCTTCCATCATAGTAGTAAGCATCACCGAATGAGATTGGGCTACCCAAAGGCTATTGTCTCCCAGTAACACTCCGTTTTCGTGTAAGGCTACTGAGCATACTTTGGTAGAAGTTTCTATGCTAATAATTAAACTCAAATCTTTTCTGGTTTCTTTTCAAAATACAAACAAAGTTAGCTTGAAAAAGTAAAATGAAAAATTAAGTTAAAAGTTAAAAGTGAAAAATGGGTGCAAAGCAGAGACTAGTCCACAGGCGACAGTCAATGGTCCATAGTTTTGCGGAATACGTTGTCCTGAGCGTACCGAAAGAGCTAACAATAGAACAATCAATCAGCTGAAGGCGAAACAATGACTAAAAACATAATTCATCCATTTATAATTCACTATTTACCACTAACCATTGATCATTTACCATTAAATATGCCCTGCCAGATCAGCGTCTAACAGGGCATATTTTATTATAGAAATAATCTCTATTTTTTCTTTCCCTTGATACGAGCATATCCTCCATAATAAGGATTCATTCTATCATGCTTAAAAGGAACTATGACCTCTCCTTTTTTATTCAAAGCTCCCCACTTACCATCTTTTCTCATGACAAACAAGTCTCCGGTTTTATTATAAGAATATACATCTTCGTATTCAAAGGGGAATACTTGTTCACCTTTCTTATCAATCCCTCCCCATTTACCGTCTTTTTTAACCAATGCTACTCCATTACGGAAAGTTGAACCACGTTGGTAAAGCATTGGAATTACTACTACTCCCAATGAATTGATATAGCCATACTTTGAATCCTGACTCACCATTGACAAACCTTCGCTAAACACTCTTGGAAAGTATGACTGACTAATAGGGATTGCCACTTCTCCTTTCTTATTGATAAATCCATAAAAACTCCCTTTGCGTACTGCCGCCTTTCCTTCTTTAAAATCATCCAGGTAATTATACTCGATAGGGATTACTACTTTCCCGGTTTTGTCTACAGCTCCATATTTACCATCTTTTTTTACAGTCGCAAGCCCTTCCGAAAAACTATAAGCGATAGAGTAGGTAACAGGTACAATGAGTTTCCCTTTTTTATTGATAAACCCATACTTTTTATCCAGTTTGACTTTCGCCATTCCTCCTTGAAAACGATATGCATAATCGTACTTTGCTTCTATCACTACTTTACCAGTTTTATCGATAAACCCATATTTATCCTCACTATTTTTGATAACTGCAAGCCCTTCCGAAAAACTAGCTGCATAGGCAAATTTCGCTGGAATCATTTCTTTTCCCTGAAGATTAATATAGCCCATTTTTGAGAATCTACCTTCTTGTGCAGGAAGTAGCCCTTCCGAATAATTGCCCAAAAAGTAGTATTTGGTGGGTAGCACTTGTTTCCCTTGTTTGTCTACCAATCCGTAATATGTTCTGGGGCTTTTTACAGGGGTTGGTGGGGTATAACGCTTCTTTTTCTTGGCGTTAACCTGTACCCTGGTTTTGGTAATTTTTACCACCTTGGCATATCCTTCATTAAAAGTATGGATACGATCATACACATAATCACTAATCAATTTACCAGTTTTATTTATGAGCCCATAGGGAGTACCATATCGTCCTTGGCGTACTTCGGCCACTCCATCTTTAAAAGAATAAGCAAAGGCAAATTGATAAGGAATCACTAGTTTACCTTGCTTGTCAATGGCACCATATTTCCCTCCAAAATCTTTCTTTACCCAAGCCAAACCTTCTGAAAACGATCGCGCAGAAGTGTAATTAAAAGGGATGATTAGTTTGCCTACTTTGTTGATATAGCCATATAGTCCATCTTGTTTTACTGCAGCAAACCCTTCACCAAAAGAATAAGCAAAATCATATTGTGCCGAAATCACAAACTTCCCAGTCTTGTTGATATAGCCGTATTTACCATCTTTTTTAACAGGTGCCAGTCCGTCTGAAAAACTCTTTACTCTTTTGTAAGTCACTGGCAATACAATTTTACCTTGAGCATTGGCAAACCCATACAAATCATCTTTCTTTAACAAAAACATCCCATCTTTTACATCACCAATGTACTTATATTCGCAAGGTATTATGAGTTTTCCCTGAGCGTTGACCACTCCATACATTTTATCGTTTTTTACCAAACAAAAGCCGTCTCTAAAGCCGTAGGCATATTGATATTCGCAGGGCACAATGAGTTTTCCGGTTTTGTTAATGAAGCCATACTTACCATCTTTAGATACCTTGGCAAATCCATTTCTGAAGTTGTACACATAACTATAGTCTACCGAAAAAATAGTTTTACCTGTTTTATCAATAAAATGGTATTTTCGGTCTTTGCGAATCTTTGCCAAGCCTTCAAAGAAATCTGATCCTGAAATATCATCCAGTACGGTTTCGCCTTTGGTATTGATGTATTTCCCCTTGTAACGCTCACTCACTGAGGCTAAACCTTCTTTGCCAAAACCACCTGCCCAATCATATTTGAAAGGAATGACTACCTCATTTTTTGTATTAATGTAACCGTACTTACCAGTTCTGGTCTTTCGGGCCAAAATCAGTCCTTGGGGCGAAACTTTACCCAGACTATAGTACTTTTGAGGGATCAACAATTTACCTTTACTGTTAATCAACCCATATTGATAAACTCTCTTGGTACGATAGCGCGGTTTTTCTACTTCTTCTTTTGCCGGGACTTTAGTTCGAGTCATTTTAAGTATTCTGAAGTATTTTCCTTCCTGGCTAAACATTGAGCCATACTTAAAATCCATCAACACCTTCCCCTTGGTGTCTACTGCTCCATAAGTATTCCTTCCAAACCCTTTTTTCACAACCGCTACGCCACCTCTAAAACGACGTGCTACACCAAATTGAAAATCTATAACTACTTTCCCGTTTTTGTTGATGGCTCCGTACTTACCATACTTTTCTTTTTTGACCCAAGCCAAGCCTTCATAAAAACCTGAACCATAATTATAATACTGAATAGGAATTACCACTTTACCAGTTTTGTTCACATAACCTATCATTCCATCCTGTTTCACCGCAGCCAGGCCTTCATTAAAACTATATGTGTATTCATAACTAGCAGGTACTATTACTTTTCCTGTTTTATCAATGTATCCATATTTCTTACCCTCCTTCATTGTAGCCATCCCCTCTTTACTAAAGTACCCCAAATACTTGTATTTAAATGAAATAACTTCTTTTCCTGATTTGTCAATTGCACCAAAGAGGCCTTCTTTTTTTACCCTGGCAATGCCATTTCTAAAAGAATAGGTCATATCATATTTGGCAGGAATCACCAACTTCCCTTTCCTATTGATGAAACCATATTTACCATCAATCTTTACCTCTGCCAATCCTTCGCGAAATGAGTACGCTCGATCATATTTGGCAGGAATCACCATTTCCCCTTGTTTATCGATAAACCCATACTTCTTACTCTCGTTTTTTACCAAAGCTAATCCCTCACTAAAACTTGATGCGGAGACATATTTATAGGGAATCACCAATTGGTTCTTGAGATTCAAAAAACCGTATGCACGAGTTGTTTCCGATTTCACTGCGATCAACCCTTCGGACAGATGTCCTATATACCTCTTTTTCACTGGGATTATCTCGTTCCCTTTGATATCTAACATACCATAAGTATAGGTGGTAATGATACGTTGACGTTTAATCTTTTTAGTAGTAGGAACCTCCTCTTCTAATATAACTTCGACCTCTTCTTTATTTACTTTAATAATGCGGGCAATGCCTTTTTTGAATTCCCCAATTCGGTCGTATTTAAAGTCAATCACTATCTTACCTGATTGATCAATGACTCCGAATTTTTTATCTTTCTTTACCGCTGCTAACCCCTCAGAAAACGGGCGAGCATCATCATACTGAAAATCAATCTTTACTTCGCCTTTAGCATTGATTGCCCCATATTTCTTTCCTTTTTGCACCCAGGCCAAGCCTTCATAAAAGTGTTGAGCATTCTTGTATTGATTGCTAATGGCAAACTGACCAGTGAGGTCCAAATAGCCATACTTACCATCTTTCTTTACTGGAGCTAATCCTTTTTTGAAAAAACGAGCATAAGTAAAACTAGGCGGAATTACCTCAGTACCAGTCTTATCCACAAATCCATACTTACTATAATCCTTTCTAACCAGGGCCAATCCTTCGTTAAAATCGCTTACTTTTCTATATAGTCGCCCAATCACAATACGCCCTGTTCGGTCAATAAAACCGCTCTTGCCACTTTGGCGAATTGCTGCCATGCCTTCTTTGAACCCTCTCACCATTGTATATTGATAATCAACTACTTTGCGTCCACGTTTATCAATAAATCCCCAACGGTAATCCATTCGTGTAGGCGCCAAGCCTTCCGAAAAACTTTGTGCTTTTTCAAATTGAAAATCTATCTTAACCTTTCCCTTTACATCAATAAAACCATACTTACCATCTTTTCGAACCGCGGCCAAACCTTCCCTAAAATCTAAAGCTGCATCGTATTGAGGTTTAATGATTTCCCGGCCTTTTTTATCGATAAATCCATATTTTTTACCTACCTTGATTACTGCTCTCCCTTCGGAAAATTCGCCAGCATAGGCATACTTCATAGGAATTATTACTTTACCTTTCTTATTTATGAAGCCATGTTCTCTGGCAAAAGGCTTGTTTTGAGCCGTCGCCAAAAAGATCGCCGAAAGGGAAAATAAAGTAGTTAATAATGTCTTTTGAATTAAGTGTTTCATAAAAGTTAGTAATCTGAAGAAATAAATATATTAATCAACTGATAATTAAGTGTTTAGATACAGTAAATATTAATTTTGACTCGTTAGTGGATAGTATACCATTGTAACGAAAATTTCTTTTTTATTAAAATTTTTTTTAACGTTATCTTAGAGTATGTTTAAATTTTCGTTTTTGGAGATAAAAACGTGTTTTTTTAAGTGATAACGATGTATATTTTTGAATGAATAGCCAAAGCTATTGACGATACAATTACAAAAGTAAACACTCAAAAGGCGCTTTTTTAGCCCAAAGTATGAAAATCATACTCATACATTTTGTTGATACAAAAATGAACCTGGTACAAAATGCTGGCATCAACCACCAATAAGATCATCCAAAATCTGGATATAAAGAAAAACCTTTACGGAGGTAAAGGAGAACTATCTGAACAAGAACTATCAAAGAATGCAGTGCAGGATGCTTTAAAAGAAGTATATGGGCGTGGCGATCGTATGATGATGGTTTTTATCAGTCTTCACTTTGTGCTTTCTCTCATTCTCGCCATTATTTTTGGCAATGTATGGACCGAAACCCTCGTAGCAGGCTCTATTGCGATAGGAATGTTTTGGCTAAGTGTGCTTATTCGTCCTCGCAGTTTTTTTACCCGAGTAATTGCTGGTATTAGCCTACAAATGTTTGCCTTTCTGTTATTTTACCAGCTGCAGGTACAAGGACACGATATTGATGAAGGTCGCTTCTTCTTTTTTACAGCCTTCACCATTATGATTGTCTACCAAGACTGGCGAGCATTATGGCCTGGGGCGATCTTCTTATTCTTAGCCATCATTTTACCAATAGTCTTACAATATGTCCAAAGTTTTACTGGTTTTCAAATAGGTAAGTTTCTAGACTTTGTGATGGAAACCGAATTTATGAAAACTACTCGTGAACTGTTTTTTGTCACTGAAGGCGGACGAAAGGTGATTCGTTATGATCGTTTGGTTGCTTATTTTGGCATTTTGAGCATTCAGGTCATTCTTTGTAATAGTTGGGCTTACTTCATGCGAATGCAAACCATCAAGGAAGCACTTTCTACGCTGACTCTCATAGAAAAACAATCAGAGATTGAGCGTTCGAATCAAGAGCTTGAAAATAACGTAAAGGAAAAAACTGAAAATTTACAGCGTGCCTTAGAAACTTCTCAAACCACTGAAGAAGAGCTTCGTCAAAACATGGAAGAGCTTCAGGCCACTCAGGACGAGATGCAAATGCAGTCGCGTAAAATCATGGAGAGCCAGGATGCCATGAAAAAGGTAGAGCAAGAGCTTAGACAACGCCAACAAGATATGGAGCGTACTCAGTGGCTGGAGTCAAACCTTTCCAAATTTGACGACTTGATGCGTCTCAACTATGATAAAAGCCTGGAAGAATTCTCTGATGTCATATTGCTCAATTTGGCCGATTTACTCAATGGTTCACAAGCAGCATTGTATGTATATGACGAAGAAGAAGATATTATAGAAATGAAGGGAGGATACGCTTGTACTCCCAAAACCGTAAAAAAACCTACTTTCCAAATTGGCGAAGGAGTATTGGGACAAATCTTAAAAACCCAAAAGACGCACTATCTAGAGGATCTTCCTATTGATTCTGCCACAGTAGAGTCAGCCCTTTCCCGCATTAGCAACAAAAGTCTTATCGTAGTACCCTTGCTATACAACGAAAAGATTCAAGGAGTTTTGGAACTAGCCAGTTTACAAAAAATGAGCGATTTACATCGCCAATTTATTGATCGTCTGAGCCAGAACATTGCTTCTATGCTACAAAATATCCGTAGTGTATTGCGCACCCAAAAACTATTGAATCAGTCAAGAGAAATGACTGATTTATTGCAACGTAACGCTGCCCAAATAGAACAAACACAACTAGAGATTGAGCGTAGAGCAGCCGAATTCCAGGCACAGTTCAATGCTATTAACCTCTCAATGTTAGTGGTAGAGTTTACCGAAGAGGGTGAGATAAAAGAAGTGAATGAGAAGTTTCTTAAACTTTCTAAATATACACGCGACGAACTCGTAGGGCAACACCATAGTAATTTGTTACCTGTAAAAATCGCTGAATCAGAAGATTATAAGCAGTTTTGGAGAAAAGTACACGAAGACGAATACTACGAAACTGAGCACAAATTAGTGACTCAGGATGGGGGTACTTTTTGGGTAAGAGCCAATTATTATTGCCTGGCTACTGAACAGAAAAAGAAAAGTAAAAATGTTTATGCTGAACCAGAACAGGCTCCTGCCAAAGTTGCACAGGCAGTGAATGGTGGCTATCAAACTGATTCTGCTCCCCCTGTCAGTGCTTCTTACAGTGTAAGTGGTGCCCAATCTCATATTGAAACCATTATGATGATTGGTTGGGACATTAGCCTACAAAAGCTTCAGGAACAGCAAATCAAGCAAAACCTGGGTGAGTTGCAAAACCGCGAAATGGAAAGCCAGCAGAGTATTCGCCAAATGCAAAAACTCCAGGAAGAGTTAGAAGTAAGAGCCAAAGAATACCAAGGTCAATTGCAAGCCATTAACCTCTCTATCGCGATGATTACAATGGATAGAGATGGAGTAATATTGTCTATGAATGACAAATTCTCCGAAATATTTGATTATGGCAAGGATGAGTTGATCGGACAACACCACGAGATTTTGGTACGAGACGGTTATTCCAAGAGTAAACCTTATCGTAAGTTATGGCAACAATTGTATAAAAATGAATTTGTAGAGGGCGAATTTAAAGGGATTGCCAAAAGTGGTGGAATCGTCTGGTTGAGAGGTAGTTATTATCCCATTACAGATGCTCGCAACAACTTATCTACGATTTTGGTACTAGCCTATGATATTACCAAAGAAAGAGAACAAGCCGCTCAAATCAAGCAACATATTTCTGATCTGGAAAAGGTAGGCCAGGAGCTTGAAATGAAAACCAATGAAATGAGTGCTCAGTTAGAAGTTGTCAATCAGATTTCTGGATTGGTGGAACTTTCGCCCGAGGGAGAAATTCTATCGGTCAATGAGCTATTCCTGGATTTTGCTAACTATGACAAAGCTGAGGAATTGGTAGGCAAACACCACCGTGTATTGGTGGCTCCTAGTGCAGTAAAAACCAAGGCTTACAAGAACTTGTGGGAAACCTTACAAAAAGGAGAAGACATAGAGGGTATTTATGAATATATAGCGAAGGATAAAGCAAAAATTAAACTGCAAGGAAGCTTCTTCCCGATCAAAGATTCTGAAGGTAAAATATTTAAAATCATCCACTTAACCTTAGATATTACGACCGATAGTAAGCAAAGAATTGGACAGTGATAAATGGTTAATGATCAGGATCACATGTTTCTTTTCTATTGTTCCATTGTTTCGTCTTCAGCTGATTGTTCTATTGCATCATATAATAATGGTAAATGATCAATGGTTAGTGGTAAATAGTGAATTATAAATTATGAATGGATGAATTATGTTTTTAGCCATTGTTCTATTGTTAGCTCTTTCGGTACGCTCAGTACAATGTATTCCGTAAAACTATGAACCATTGACTGTCGACTGTGGACTAGTCTCTGCTTTGCGCCCACTTTTCACTTTTAGCTTTTCACTTATTTCACCAATATATGTAAATACTCCTCAGTAGCATCGGCCTTGTGGTTTCTATTTTCAGTTTTGTCGGCTTTAAACCGTTGATAACGAGTGGTTTTAAGCTGATATTTTCCATATTTACTCAAAATAGCTTTTACCTCACCTTTGCTCATAAGGCCTTCGTTGTTATAACTCACAAAAATATATTGGAAACGAGCTTCCGCAATTAAGGCTTCAAAAGCTGCCGAGACCTTATCTTTTTGGCAATATACCGATCGGTTGTAGTCTCGTAATCCAGTTTTTCCCTTAGGTTCAAATTCATCATACAAAGCAATGGTATTTAGCAAATGATAGTTGGCTCCATATTGTCGGGCGTTGTAAGGAGGGTCTAAGTAAAGAATATCTCCCTGAACCTCAGCCTTCTTCACTAGTTCATTGGCATCTTCGTTGTACACCTTATTCATTTGTTGAGTTACAGCAAAATTAGCAGGCATTAATTGGAGAGGATTTGCTGCACTTTTTTTCAAATGTTTGAGAAAAGCTCCATAAACGGATGCCGTGTTGGCCACTTTATCCGCGCTTTCCAACAAACTGGCTAATAAAAAATAATAGGTGGGTTCATCAATATACTGAGCCTTTTTCCATTCTTCGATCTTTACTCGTATTGCATCTATTTTTTGCCCGTTTTCATCGCTAAAATACATTCTACCACTACCACTTCCGTCGCAATAATGCTGATAAATAAAGCCCTCCTTAAAAGGCAAGTTATTAAGGGTATATATCAATTCTTCTTGCTGTGTAATTGGCTCGGTATTACCAATGTAGTTTTTTAGTAAAGTGTAACTGTAAGGCTCTAAATCATTGACAATCACTTTTTTTACTTTCAGCTTCAGATTCCGCGCGATGATTCCAGTTCCTCCAAATAGCTCGGCTAGGGTTGCCCCTTCAAAACTTCCCACAACCTCTAGAATACTTTGCTCTATAAATTCCGCAAGCTTATATTTTGACCCAATGTAATTCATACAACAATATTATAACAAAGTTTCAGCTTTATCTAATTGCCCAAATAATATCTGCTAAGACAGGAGAGTGATCCTCTAATGGAACAGTGACAAGCTTTTCAGCATCAAAATGATTGACATAATAATCTACCAGGGCTTTGAGCCAAATAAGGTAAGCCTTGAGTTGCCAATGCCGCTCAAAGTAGGAATCATATAACACAATAAATAAGCGGTTTTTGAAATGTTGGCGGTTTTCTTTGGACTGGTGCTTGTATAACCAACGAATCAAGCTTTCGGGATTTTGTTGAGCATACACCAGTGAATGAGGGTAGTTTTTAGGAAATACTGTTGTTTTGTGATCGAATGGCAGTCCCTTGATAAAAAAATCTTTTTCGCTGTCCTTGGGGTTTTTCGCGGGAATCACTTCAAGCGATGCTCCAAATACTTTTTCGATCGCCCAGGCTGACCAGAAATTATACCATCGATTAAGCGCATAATTTTGCCACTCTTGGGCATTTTCGTGATTTGCAAAACGATTGTTACACTCTGTAAGGACTTGCTCTAAATGCGGGATTTGATAAATAAAATTAGTAGCTTGATCCCAGGAGTTATTTTGGGTTCTCCCCCATTGATAAGGATGCACAAAGCGTTTTTTTAGTTCTTCCTCGAGTTGGCTTAAGCGCATTTGGGTGATAGGTCAAATAAAAAATCCGGCGAATTACTCATTCACCGGAAGTTTCTTATAATTCGTCTTTTTTTCTTTGGTCCAGTGCCTTCTTTTTTTCGTCGTAGTCTTTATGCATTTTACGAACATCTTCCCCCATTTCAAACAATCGGCTGATATCCTCTTGACTCAATTGGCTAAAATCAAGTTGTGAGATATATTCTTTAATGGAGTAACTAATATCGTTGGCTTCTCTAATAATTTGTTGTGCTTTTTCTTCCAGATCTTCTTTGGAGTATTTGCTTAAATCTTGATCTTTCATTTTGTTTCAATTTTTGATTACCAAATCTATTCAATGGTCAAACTATGTAACTATTTTTCAAAAAAATTTCACACAAGATACTAAATTATTTATTCCATTAACGGCAAATCAATAAAAAAGCTGGTTCCCTGCTCTTCCTCTGTTTCGAACCAAATATTCCCTCCTGCGTGCTCTATGCCTCTTTTGGCCACTGCTAGTCCAATACCAGAACCAGTTTCTTTGGTAGTAAAATTGATCACAAAAACTTTCTTTCTTATGTCTTCTGGAATCCCACTTCCATTGTCTTTTACCTCAATTCGAATAGTATTTTGAGGCAAACGGGTAAGGTTGATACCAACAAGTGGTCGAGTATCGCTTGACACCGCCTGTATGGCATTCAATACAAGGTTTGTAAAAATACGTCCCATCAGTTTTTTGTCTCCCAATACATAAAAATCACCACTGGCAATATTTGTTTCAAGGTCAACATTTTTGTTGTTGGTATATAGGTTTACAGTCTCCTTCAAAACCGATGATACCTCAAATCGTTCGCTCTTAGGGATAGGCATTTTGGCAAACGAAGAAAATGAGGTTGCTATATCACTCAAGGTATCTACCTGGGTAAGCAACGTTTGAAAATAACGCGCAAAAGCTTCTCGCACTGCTTCATCTTGTTGTTGCAAACGCATTTCCAACATTTGCAAAGTAAGCTTCATCGGAGTAAGTGGGTTTTTGATCTCGTGTGCCACCTGGCGTGCCATTTCTCGCCAAGCGGATTCCTTCTCACTTCGCGCCAGGGCCTCCTTACTTTTTTCCAGATTTACCAACATCTTGTTGTATTCATCCACCATCAGCCCAATCTCATCATCTGAGTTCCATTCCAAGGGTTCGTTTTTCTCATGCAAAGTAGTTTTCCGAATCTTTTGAGTAATCAAACGTAATGGATCAGTAAGTACTTGTGAAGCAAAGTACGAGGTAACCAAAAACACGATAAAAATAGTGGTGAAAATATTCATAATGGTAGAAAGTACATCTACCATCTTTTCATCCAGTTCGGTGCGAGAATCAAAAAACGGAATACTCAAAATGCCCAAAGTCTTTTTGGTTTCATAAGACTTTAAGGGAATATATACTGATTTATAATTCAACTCTCCTACCGATTCACTCAATAATACTTTCTTCACCTGGTTGCCCGATAAAGTGCGATAAGCTTTGTAATTCAAGTACTTAGATAAGAGTGCATTCTTTTCATAAATTGAAGGTTGAGTTGAGGTAATTAATTCTCCTTTAGGAGTAAACAAATTAATGTCTACTTCAAGATACTGCCCGATTTGGGTAAGTTTTTCAAATAATTGCCCCTGAGTAAGTGCCTTGTCCTGATAACTCTCTACATAAGGCAGTATATTGATGGCCACTGTTTCGGTTTTTTCAAAAAAGGCATTGTCAAAATCGCTCTGGTAAGATGTATTGATCAAACTTAAGGTAGCCAAGCTTACCGTAATCAACGGAAGGAAAAATGCTACATTTAAGTAAAACTGAATACGGGTGGCAAAATTGACTTTGATTTTTCGCACTCTAGTCAGCAAACTCACCAACAATACAATATTGGTAATGAATAAAACCAACAATAGAAATAGAAAAGAAAAGTTGGAGAAAAATTGCCGCAGTGGGCTAAAGCTTTTAGAAATTACCACAAACTTTTTATATCCTCCGTTGGTCACCAAATGCTTGTAGCTTTTATGTACCAATCCTTTTTTCAAGGCTTGGTTATTCTTTAAAAAATCAAGCTTAAAGTCTCGTTCATAATTATAAGTACCCGCACTATAAATCAATTTGGCCTTTTCATAAACCGCATAGCTATACTTTTTAAGCTCTGATGTACGTAAAAATTGCTTGTCTACTAGTAATTCAGGGTATACATTGGTAGTCACCGCCCTTTTTTGCTTAAGGTTTAGTATAATATAGCCGTTAGGTTCCTTCTTATCACCTACAGGTACAAAACCCAAATATTGCTTAATTAGATTGGCCCCCAAATCACTAATAAAATAAATCTCAGGCCTTTCTGTTTCATAATAAATTCGATTATACTTTTTCTTAAAAGTAAAGTAATTGGTAAAGATGACATCATCTTTGAAAATGGCGGGGTCACGCGTAGTTTTAGCGGCATTGCTTACTTGTGAAGCATAAGTATTTCCGTTTTTGCCATCAAACAATAATATATCTACCAGGTACTTGTTAAAATCATTCCCTAAATGACTCGTTACTCGTTTCTTAATGAGTTGCTCAGAAGACGTACTATCATCAAATGCCTTGGTAATAAGTGAATCTTTTTTAATGGCCTTAATGGCATTATCTAATAAAAACTCGGTTTGAAGATCGTTTTCAGCAATTAAATAATCTCCAATTTTTCTTCGCTTTTCAATAGCTTCTTCTTCGCCAGCATCTACCACAACAAAAGCGCCTAGTGAAGCACAGGCCAATGCTCCTAAAAACATATAAATGGTAGACAAATACTTGAAACGATACAAATGTTTAGGGAGCTTGGCCGAAACCAGTACCAAAAAGTACAGGGTATTGACTACCAAAATCACCAGATGAAAAATGCCTAGCAGATAACTCGCCAATGCATAACAACCTATTCCTAACGCAAATAAAACAATAACCGAAACCGAATCTTGAGTTATGTATTTATTAGTGGGAAGGTTTAATCGGATAAAAAGGCGGCTAAAAGTATGGGTAGAGAAAAAATAAAACCCCGATAACAGCACAAATATAATCCCTACTACCGCTTTGGTTGTATTGAGTTCAATGTTTTCGGTAATGTCTACATTGAGCTGTTGAGAGTGTACAATAATGGTTTGTAGCACATAAAAAATAAGGTGTAGGGCAAAAAAGCTCAATAATACCAATACTACAGAAAGGGTCTGCTTCTGCGTATAAGGCATTTTGATTAAGTACCGAAACGAACGAGATCTAAAGTAATAGGAAGAAAAATAGACTACCAGTCCCACCAAAATGCTTACATTAATCAAGAGGTCTCCAATAGAGGGCGAAAGTGCTGAGGAGGCATATACTCTTGGGTCAAATAAGGAACTATTGGTAAAATCACCTGGAAATCCAAATTGTAGCATCAAAGCCCGAACTCCTAATAAATATCCAGTGAATAACAAAAACCCTAGTTCAAACCGTTTTTTGTTCAGCAGATTTCTGGCCCATAGATTTACCTGAAGTCCTAAGAAAAGCACGCTCAGGCAAATTAAAATAATGGTAAAGTAAGATGTCTCGGTTTGTTTTACTAAAGGTTTATCTGAGGGTTCCAGACTAAATAAAAACACCTTTTGCGCACTGTATACATTGCGAGTATCGCTTTGCTTTTCTAAAGAAATTTTTATCGTGTTATCTGCAACAATATCTTCATTATACCCCGACTTTAGATAAGTATTGCTGATAGGGTATTTTTTATAAATAGGCAAAAGGGTGTAGACCTCATATTTACCTTGTTTGGGATGAGCTACCGTAGTTTTAAGCGTAAGGTAAATTCCATTACGATAATTTTTTACTCTGGTTAGATATTGGCCTTTTACTTCCTGATAACTGGGTACAAAGCGATAGTTTGTCCAATATTTTATGTTGCCTTTATGGAAAATGTAGAAGTTGTACTTCGCCTTGAAATCACTCGCGATGAATGTCGGAAGTCCTTTGGTAAGAATGGTGCGGTTGATTTTGCTTGCCTCTTTTTGCATGGCCACCACTTCACGGTTTACCTTTTTGGTAATCTCTTTTACGCGCTGCTCATCGATCGTTCGGGACTTGGGCGACATGAAGGCCCCTACCCCCAAAGCGGCCAGTAAGGCGACTATGCAGCAAGCAAGATATATGAAATTAAAATACTTCCGTGAATTTGATGCCATGGTAATTTGTTAGGCATATTACAAAAATTACATAAAAAACAAAAGTGATGCCTCGAGGCAGAAAAACGTAGCGTTTATCCAGCCTCAAAATCGCACCAAAGGGTTGTTTTATAACACAATGTTCTAACTATTTTGAATTATGATTTTTCTTGAGACTACTTTACAGTAGTTTGATTATGGCATCATTTGGTAAGTAATTGATTACTCTAAAAAATTGCGCCAATCTCAGATTTTACTCCAAAAAAATGTTAAAACTTCTCTCGAACCCGTAAAATAAGCCTCTACTTCACTGCGGTTTCCAACATTGGGCGATTCTCGAAGTAAGCAGTCATTGTATCTCCCAGTTGTATTGGCCCTACTCCTTCAGGTGTACCCGTAAAGATTAAATCTCCCTTTTGAAGCAAAAAGAATTTTGAAAGGTAAGCAATAATTTCCTCAAAACTGAAAATCATCTTGCTCGTATTTCCTTGTTGGCGAATCTCTCCGTTGATTTCGAGGCGAAAATTGATGTTTTTCACATCAGGAATTTCTTCTATAGGTACAAAATGATCTGCCAAAGGTGCCGAACCATTAAATCCCTTGGCAATAGCCCACGGCAACCCTTTTTTCTTGGCTTTTGCTTGCAAATCACGTGCAGTAAGATCAATACCTACTCCGATAGCATCATAATATTTGTGGGCAAATCTCTCATCAATAAACTTCCCATTACGGCAAATACGGAGTACTAATTCTACTTCGTGGTGAATGTCCTGGGTAAAATCTGGATAATAAAAAGGCTTATTTTTAGTAAGTAAAGCAGTATTGGGTTTGGTAAAAACCACTGGTTCGTCAGGGCGTTCATTGCCCAATTCTTCGATGTGGGCGACATAATTTCTCCCAATGGCCAATATCTTCATAATTTCTTGCGTTATTCAAATTTATCGAGCTTCTAAGATGGGGAAATGAATTTTAAATAACAAACCGATTTGGCACCCAAACAAACTTTAAGGATTGGAAGCGATCTCAACTTTGGGATATTTGTGAAAACGTACCTTACGAGGCACTTAATTCTGCTATTAAAAGTCAAGGCAACTCCTTAATTAGGTCTGAAATAAGACAATAAAATTTTTATTACTTTTAGGTATGAAAACCTTCTGCATCTATCAACCAAACTATCTCCTAAAAAAGCGTTGCCAGCTCAACTCGTTATTCTTGAAACTCTCTTTCATTCTTGTTTTTTTGATAACAACAATAAAGCATGTCCAAGCCCAGAAACACCCTGAGTTTGATCGTTTTTTAGCATCACTGCCTAAAATGAATCCTCCTATTATTATAAACGATGATGATTTGATCAACAGTACTCCCATTCATCCCAAGCATGTAGCCTTGTTTATCAAAACAAAAGATGCTTACCTGTTAGACTGCCCTGCTTTAGGGGTAATAAAACATCCAGGTAAATGTCATTGGATAATAGTTCATCTGCAGAGAAAAGTCTGCTTATTGGTATTTAACCAAGAAGGGAAGTTATTGCAACAATTTAACTTGTTTACCCTTGCCAATATGTCTGGAACAGAATATGGGATGTTGAAAAAAGATCTGACTCTGGAAATCACCCAAGTTGTTCGTTCCAGAATATCTCCTGGCGGTAGCAGTACCCAAATTTATCGTCCTGACCCATTAGGTATTTTCAAAACAACTTCGCCTGCAAAGCTATCTCCAATGCCTAACACAAAGATTACTTCCAAAGATTTAATGTTCAATGTGGCTCAACGCTACTTCAAACATTTGGAAATGGCTTCAAACTCTCAGAATACAACATTGCACCATAGTATACCATTGATGTTCGCTCCTAGGGTGAAACAGTGGTGTCATCTAAAAAATATCCGATCTAAACAGCTTGGTCAAGCCATTGTCAATCGCTTTAAACAAAAGCAATATCTTCGTTATAGCATCTATGAATCCGAGGCTAAATATCACCATAATACTCTCACTGTTACAGCCATAGTAGATAACCCAACGTATCGTAAATTCTTAGCTAAGTTTACCTTTGATAAATATTTTCAGATTACTCATTACGAAGAAAAAACTATAAAATAAAAGAAGCGACAAGGGTAAAAAACCACTTGTCGCTTTCGACTTATATTCTAATTCTTTAGTAAGAAGTTAGTATTTTGCCAAAGAAGTATCTATTTCATCGGCCCAGGCCAAAATTCCTCCCTCAAGGTTGTAGAGGTTCTTAAAACCATACTTTTTCTCGAGCAATTCTATTGCATCGGCACTACGCTTACCACTGCGGCAATGTAATACTACTTTCTTATCAGAAGCAATTTTATCTAGTTGCTCCTCGATTTGCCCCAAAGGAATCAATTCGGCACTAATGTTGGCAATCTCGTATTCGTATCCTTCCCGAACATCAATCACTTGAATATCTTCTTTCTTCTCAATCAAATCTTTGAGTTCTTGTACTGTTACACTCTTCACATCTCTTTGCTTTTCGCCTTTTGGTACAATACCACAGAAGTGATCGTAATCAATCAACTCGGTAATTGTTGGGTTTTTACCGTTCAATGGGTTGTTTTCGTCACGGTAAATTTTCAAGGTACGGGTCTCAAAAGCTGCGGCATCATACAAGAACAATCGCCCTGAAAGTGGCTCCCCTACTCCAGTAATTACCTTAATAACTTCATTGGCTTGCAAGCTACCCATAATCCCAGGCAATACCCCAATAACACCACCTTCAGAACAACTAGGCACCAAACCTGGAGGGGGCGGTGTAGGATATAGGTCTCGGTAATTTGGTCCTAATACGCCTTCTTTATTAGTATAGTTAAATACTGAAAGTTGTCCTTCGAAACGGAAAATAGAAGCGTATACATTAGGTTTGCCTAACAGCACACAAGCATCATTCACCAGATAACGCGTAGGGAAATTATCGGTACCATCCGCTACCAAGTCATAATCTTTTACTATGTCTAAGGCATTATGAGAAGTCAATGGCTCATTATGCAAAACAAAATTGATATGTGGGTTTAGGCCTTCTAAACGCTTTTTGGCCGCTTCTACCTTAGAGGTTCCCACGTCATCTACCGAAAACAACACCTGGCGTTGTAGATTAGAATCATCTACTACGTCAAAATCGACAATACCAATGGTACCTACTCCAGCAGCAGTTAAATACAACAAAAGCGGGCTTCCTAAACCTCCCGAGCCTACTACCAATACTTTGGCCGCTTTGAGTTTGCGCTGGCCTTCTATGTTAAACTCAGGTATAATCAAGTGGCGACTATACCGTTCTAATTCTTTTTTACTAAAAGTGATATTTTCCATTGTTCATTTAGAGTTCTGGTGCCAGATAGTATACTACCTGGTTACTTGATAGAATATTATTGACTAAAGGCTACCTCCCGCAATGGCAGGTACAATACTAATCACTGAATCTTCTTTTACTTCAGTAGCTTCGTTTTGCAAAGCCTTGATATCTTCATCTCCAATATACACCCTAACAAAATTGCGAAGCTTACCATTCTCGTCCAGCAAATGTTGCTTGATGTCTGGATAAGTCTCAGTTAAATTTTCAATTGTTGCACCTACAGTGCTCCCATTGCCTTCAAACGAAGATTGATTTTGAGTAAACTTTCTCAAGGGGGTAGGTATAATAACTTTTGCCATTTTCTTGTCTAATTTTTCAGGTTTAAAAATCTTTTAATTTGATGAGCCATTAGGCTACTTATATTTTTATAACTAATGAATAATCAACATTTAAATTTTGAGATCACGCAATGGTCTCTTCCTCAAACGTGTTCTGTTCATTCAACTGCCACGACCTTACCTTCACACTCTTACCACCTTTTACTGATACTATAATATAAGAAAAAAATGGTTGTGCCACCTTCAAATCATGCTCTGAAGGAATGGCTGGGTGTTCAGGATGCGAATGATACACTCCCAGCAAAGTCGTGTCATTTTCGAGAGCATACCTTTCGGCCTTCATGTAATCTTTAGGATGCACCTCAAACCTACGTCTTTGGTCACCCTCTTTGCTATTAGGTACTTCTACAGCCAGCTCAATAAACCGTACTGTGTCATCTTCTTTTCCATAAAAGAAACCCACACACTCATTTGGATAAGTGGCTTCTGCATGTTTTTGCATCAGTTCCAGGGCTTCTTGATTGATATCTAGTTTCTTCATTTTCAAGAGTCAATAGTCAACCGTCCTCCGTCCACTGCCGACTAATCACTACCAAAAGAAATGACAGTAGACTATGGACAGTGGTCTGTGGACCAACTTCTAATTATCAAATATGTTGTTTAATACTTCACTGTATTTATCTGCACTATCGGCAAAAACTGTTACAACCACACCCTCCTCAAGGGTATCGGCTACTTGCATGGCTCCTACCAAATTGGCTGCAGCTGAGGGGCTAATAAGTAAGCCTTCTTTCTGCGCTACTTCTTTTACCATATCATAGGCATCAAAGGTGCTCACTTCCAGGTTTTTATCAGCTAAAGTAGGATCATAAAACTTGGGCACAATAGCGGTTTCCATGTGCTTCCAACCTTCTAAGCCATGCATGGGAGAATCGGGTTGAAAAGAGATTACTTCAATATTGGGGTTGATTTCTTTTAAGCCACGACTCGTTCCCATAAAAGTTCCAGAAGTTCCTAAACCTGCTACAAAGTGGGTGATTCTGCCATTGGTTTGATAATAAATTTCCTGAGAAGTGCGTTCATAGTGGGCTTTCCAGTTATTTTCATTGGCATATTGGTCGGCGTAGTAGTATTTGCCAGGATTCTCAGCGTGTAAAGCTTTTGCCCTTATTTGAGCTCCATCGGTGAGTTCGGTAGCAGGTGTATAGATAATTTCCACGCCATGCGATCGTAAAATCATTTTTCGTTCTTTGGAAGCATTTTCAGGTAAGCATAAGGCAACTTTGATCCCTAAGGCGGCTCCTACTGCGCCATAAGCAATGCCCGTGTTTCCGCTACTGGCATCCAGCAACGTTTTATTTTTGTCTAGTTCGCCATTCAAGATGGCTTGTTTTATAATATTAAAAGCTGGGCGAGCTTTTACACTTCCTCCTAACTGCTGCCATTCTAACTTGGCTAATATTTTCACTTTGGGGTTTTGATATACTCTATCGAGCGATACCAATGGTGTATTTCCAATCAATTTTTCTACCTGTCTTAAGCGGGTTTCCAGGGCCGAGGGAGCAACGAGCGTTTGCATTTTAGTGTTTTAAAAAGTTATAGAGTTATAAGAATGTTTAATTGTGTAGAAGCCTATGGGCATAAAAAAAGCCTTTCTCAGTGGTTCTTTATGAACTCAGAGAAAGGCTTCAAGCTTATCGTTATCTTTTGTATTTAGATTATATCAATATCATGATTTATTACCCTTCTCTTTGGCATGCAACAGCATGCTACCGCCACACAACAACAACAAGCTGCAGCACTTACCTGGGCGATATTTTTGATTTGGGGTAACAAAATTTTTTCTATGTAATTTTAATTCTTTTGAATATTAATTGTTTGTTTGGCGCTAATGTACAAAAAGAACCCAAACAATCATTATAAAGTTTCAATTTTGCGCTGTTAAATTGGTGTTAAGACTCCTGAAGGGCGTTTTGTACAAATAATTCTTGTAAATATTCATTTAAAAACATTTTGTCAGGGTCCATTTGCTGGCGAATGTCCATAAACTTTTGCCAGTTTGGGTACAATTCAGCAAAATCGGTTTGTTTGAGCGTATTCATTTTGCCGTAGTGTGGTCGCCCATTGTACTTCCGAAATATTTGTTCAATGGCATCAAAATACGATTTATACTCCATTCCTTTATACATATGAATGGCAATATAAGCCGAATCACGCCCACTGGCAGGGCTAATCATAATATCGTCGGCTTTTACCCAACGGCACTCAATCGGAAAGTGTACTTTAAATTGATGCTCATTGACACAAGTTTCTATCTCTTTAATTACGTTGATAAAACTCTCTTGTGGAATGTTATATTCCATTTCATAAAAACGAACCAAACGCTGGGTGGCAAATATCAAATGACTGTGATTAATATAGGTACCCTTAGAAACTCCCCAGGCTGAAATTTTACTAATTCGTGGCGCTACCTTAGGAAAAGCACGCGAGATTCGGCTTAGAAATCCAAATAAGCCATTTTCCATCACCACATCATTGAATTTCTTGGCAAAGCCAACATTTTTGGGCGGTTCTGGCGTTTTGTTTACCAACTTAAGCTGTACTGTTTTGGTGTGAGGAAACCAATAAAACTCAAAATTGCGATTTTCTTGTTTATACTTATCCAAATTGAGTAGGGTATCATCTAAGTCAGCTTTGGCAGAGACATACTTTAGTTTGAAGGTAGGTACCAGTCTTAATTTGATCTTGGTAATAATTCCTAAAGCTCCCAAAGAGATTTGGGCTGCTTTAAAAATCTCCCGATTGGTATGTTCTGAGCAAACCACTGTTTCACCCAATCCATTTACAAAAGTAATTTCCAGCATTTGGGTGGCCAATGTTCCAAATTTTACGCCTGTGCCATGGGTACCAGTACTGAGCGCTCCTGCAATAGACTGTACATTAATATCACCCATATTTTCCATAGCCAATCCCTCAGCGTGTAGCAACTCTCCCAATAGTTTTAGTTTGGTGCCCGCCTTTACTACTGCCGTACAATTTGCTTTGTCCAGAGTCTCTACGCCTTGGTATTGATCCAGCGAAACCAGTATATAGTTGGTATTGACCAAAGGAGTCCAGCTATGCCCTGAACCAATGATACGCACTTGTTGGTGATTTTGGCGAGCAGTTTTTACAATCTCT
The DNA here is from genome assembly GCA_001890965.1 of marine bacterium AO1-C. Lineage (GTDB taxonomy): Bacteria > Bacteroidota > Bacteroidia > Cytophagales > Microscillaceae > Microscilla. The sequence goes on from MLAY01000001.1 coordinate 1,419,463, forward strand.
ACTACTTCTTCGTGAGAGGTAGGATAACGTACAAATTTAGGGTTAAATACTACTGTCCCTCCCCAGTTTTTGATAGTCTTGGCCATATGCTAGATAATGATTCAACAATAGATTATCGTAATTTATCAAAAAAAAGAAGATCACCTCTCTAAAACCAGAAAAAAATTCTGATTTCATCTTTTACGAGCCAAAAATCAATGTTAAAAAAAATAGCAAAATTTATGTTTAAAAATTTGGCATTACTTTTAAAATGCTATTATATTTGTCATAACAAAAGAATTAACGCTCATATAATTAACATATACCCAACCAACTCCTTTAAAAATAGCATAACATGGATAGTTTAGGAATAGATAATAATACCAGAGAAATAGTTTGGAAGATTACTCCCAAACCTAAAAAGGTGACGAAAAAAGCGACTGCTCCCAAAACCAAAGCAGTGATTACCCAAAACCCAGATATTCAAGCAATGGTAGATAGCCAAATCAAAAACTTGTCTAGTATTTTGTTTGAGAAAATTCAGGGATTAGAACAAGAAATAAAAAAACTAAGAGCTACCAATGTAGCATTGGAAAACCGAGTGATTACTCAACAAAACATCGATACTTATACCAATGATGTGGTTTTTCAGCCTTGGTACCTATAAATAGATATTCAAACGAAACTTTTTCAAAGTCTCAATATTGCCATCCTAAAAAGTTTACATTAAACTTTGACAGACCAAGCAGGGAAGCATGTTTTTGCTCTCCCTGCTTTTTTTGTATCTTTATACAAATGTAAATCCTGGATGGGTTTATTTACTTACAATTTTTAAAAACCACTAAAAAAATGCTTTACGGAATAATATACGGAGCAACTCTGATTGTACTAGGTATTTTAGCAGCTCCTTCTTTGCTGCTTTCAAGACGACCAGATGCCAAAGAAACTTTAGATAAAATAACCCCCTACCAAGGCTGGATTGGCTTAGTTTTCTTCTTCTGGGGGTTATGGGGTGTTATTCGCACCGTTTTGAGAATTAGTTTACTCAAATATCATGCTTTATGGTGGGCTACTTCGTTAGCAGGTGGGCTACTGGAAGCAGCACTAGGCTTCTTATTAGGTTATGCTCTTATCAATAAATTGGTACTTTCTAACAGTGACGAAGCTAAAGAGAAAGGCAAGCGACTTTTAGAAAAGTTGAGGCCAATGCAGACTACATTAGGTGTAATAAGTATCGGATTAGGTATATGGCTTATTATTACCAGACTATTCTTATATTAGTCAATAACAAAATATTATTTATTATCAGGAAGCAGGGCTTAAGTCCTGCTTTTTTATTGTTGTTTTTTTGGTTTACGCCCTCTACTGGCAGAATTGGTTTGTTCTAAAGAAGGTTTAATTCTGAATTGTTTATTGCCAAATAGCCCTATAAACAAACCAACTCTATAGCGCCAGCGCAAGAGCGAAAAACGGGCTATCAATTAAAAGACAAGGCAAATATCAAAAAGGAGTAGGCTTGTAGATTATCTAAGGGTATTATTCGGGATTACTCACTTTTTACACTTTTACATTGCAGAAGTAAGTTTTCATCGGATTTAAAACCCTCAATTTTCATCTTAATTCGGCTAAATACGTTTGTGACAATGGATTATCAGAATTTGATAATTTGAGCAAGTATTATAATCACACTACGAGATGTTTTTTAATTTAATCATTTTTTTGGGCATTCTAGTGATTGCAACGGTGGCTATACTGGCAAATATGCCAGGTAAACGAACCTTGCCTAAACCAATCTATTACCAAAATCAATCTTTGGACAAAGAATGTCAGGTTTCAGCATCATTTGCCCGTGAAGCCAAAGCTGCTCCATTGAATCCAAACGAACAGGAAGAGGTGGAAAGTTTGTATACTACGCTAAAGTAGACACATTGGTAAGTACCCAAAGGGCATAAAAAAAACTCGCGTTAAGCATATGCTTGACGCGAGTTTAATTTGCGTACTAACAATTATTTTGACAATCTTCTTTCAGTTATAATAAATCATTTGTAGGGTAAAAGGTTCAAAATTCGATAAAAAAAGTTATTTTTTTTCCTTACGCCGCTTTCTCTTCCGCTCCTTTTGATACTTTTTAATAAAGTTTTCCCACGTTTGTTCTTTATATTTTTCTTCTCCTAAGAAGGTTAATAGTGGTGCTAATTTTTTAGCTTTTACATATCCATTATGGCGGTGAACCACCTTATAATCAGGTGATAACACCAATAAACTCGGATAGCTTTGGGCCTTTAGCGCCAAGGCTAACCCTTGTATGCCTTGTCCATTGCTCTGGGTTACAAAGGGGTATTCGTTTCCAGCAAAACGAATTTTTTGGGGTTGTTCGGCATTGAGCTTTACTGCATAAAAATTTTTATTCAAGGTCTCTATTACCTGCTCTCTTGTAAAAGTAGTTTTATTCAACATTTTACAATATACGCACCAGTCAGTCTCGACCTCTATAAAGATATATCGTGGCGATTTTTGCATGGCTTGCTCCAACTGAGCAAAGTTTATCCACTGAATCTTTTGGTCAGTTTTATGATGTTTTCTTTTGCCCAAATGCTGCGCTTGAACCTGGGGCAAACTCACAGCTCCTATCCAGAGCAAAGTAATCAGTACAAATTGATACATTGTGCGTGTCATAGTAATATTTCAAGTAGATTTGTTCTTAAGCACACAAAAAGGAGTAGATTATCCACTCCTTTTTAGTCTTATTTACAACTTTCAAAAAGCATTAAACTCGAAAAGAGCTTAACTATAATTCTTTTAGTTTCTATTTTACAGTGTAACGAACACCTAAAAATCCTCTGATCCCCTGGTTAGGTGCGTATACATAAGTAGGATCAAAAGTATATCCATTAGGGTTGGTTACAGGATCATTGGCGGTTTTATCAAACGGATCAAACGCCCGCATAATAGAATTTGCTGGAGGGGTAAAGTTTAATAAGTTCTTCACTCCACCATATACTTCAAAGCCATTGGCAAACTTCTTCGTAATCTGAATATTTTGCAGACTATAAGTATCCGAAAACTCTTTACGAAAGTCGTTCTCTAAGATGGGCAACTTCATAGGCCCATACACATTACCTGTATAATCAATACTTAAGTTCCATTTGGGTATGGTGTAGCTAATGGCAAAAGTTCCTGAAATGTTTTCGGTAAGCAATTGACGGTTTCGTTCCAAATTGCCTGTTGTAGTATTTCTATCCATCGAATACACCTCCATAGCCGTGATCCCTGCCATTATTTTCAAAGGAAAAGTAAAAGCAAAATCTAAATTAAGGCTTGCTCCTTGCGAGATAGCGTGTCCATCCAAATTATCATAAATGATCTGGTTATCGTTGGTCTCATAATCCGCAATAATCTTGTTGGAAAAACGGGTATGAAACAACGTAGCATCAATAGTGAATACTCCTAAACCAGTTGCAATGTATTTCTGATAGTTTAGATTGGCATTAATAGAGCGCTCTGGCTTCAATTCTTCTCTCACGATTACCTCTCGGGCTCCGGTGGTAGCTGCGTGATCTTCAGTAAATAGGTTCACTACCCTAAAACCATTCCCAACACTCAAGCGAAAGATATTGTCTTTGTTCGGAGCAAACTTATAATTGAAACGAGGGGTAAAAATATTCCCATGGTCCGAATTGTAGTCATAACGCATTCCCAGTAATATTTTATGTGTTTTGCCAATGGATATTTCGTCTTGAACAAAAATACCAGGTAGATACACTTCGCTAGGTTTGTTGGTACCAGAGTTTTCATCTCCTATACGAGTTGCGGGGGTGTTGTCGTCGTACCAGGTGTAGCGCAAAGCAAGCCCCAAAAGTGCATCGTGACTCTTGCTAATCTTTTTATCCCAAACGAGTTGACCAAAAGCGATTTGTTGCTGGGCAATGTACCAGGTATCTCCATATACCGAATTTTGATCGTGATGACTGTAGGAAAAACTAGCCATAATCTTTTCGCCATCAATGGGTAACTGATAAGCACCTACCAACTCATAACGAGTGGTGTAAATAGACTCGCCATATACTTGATCGGTTCCTCTAAACTCTGGAGTCCAATTCATCTGTCCACCCCAACGATCTTCGTAAATAAAACGTCCCGCCAAGCTGGCTACCCGGTTATTGATTCGCTTAAAATTCCATTTATTGAATACAGACAATCGGTTTTGAAGCGTAATGTCTGTAAAACCATCTCCATTGTTGTCTATAGGGTTGGTATAATTGAAATAGTTTACTCCCAGCAATGAAGAAGCTCGTCTGTTTCCAAATTTTACTCCTAAATCGATGTTGTATTCTTGCCAGCTGGTACCCATTACATCTAAGGCAAATAAAGCCGCTTTATCAGGAGTTTTAGTAATTACATTGATCAACCCTCCTACTGCCTCTGAACCATATAAAGTAGACGCAGGACCTTTGACTACTTCTACTCGCTCAATCATACTATTTGGAATACCATTAAGTCCATACACTGTAGAAAGCCCACTTACAATAGGCATTCCATCAATCATGACCATTGTGTAAGAGCCTTCCATACCGTTGATATGAATATCCCCTGTATTGCAAACGGCACAGTTCAATTGAGGGCGAACCCCATTCACAATTTGCAAGGCCTCAAACAAGGCTGGCGTAGGATTCTTTTTAAAATACTGTGGAGAAAACACTTCTATTGGAACAGGAGAGTTTTTTCGGGAAATGGCTTTCATTGTTCCAGTCACTACGATTTCGTCCAACGCTTCCGCATTTTCTTCAGCCTGTAGGCTTACCCTAGTTACTGCTCCGACCAGGGTTACTTTACGAGAAAAGTTTTGATAACCAATGGCACTAAATTGAAGCGTGTGCTTACCTAAAGGCACATTATTAATTATAAAGTTGCCTTTTTCGTCGCTGGCAGTACCTAGCTGGGTATTGGCTATAGCAATATTGGCAAAAGGAATGGGCTCTCCGTTTTTTAAAGTAACCTTTCCTATGATTTTGCCAGTTTGGGCAAAAGCAACTTGAGCAATTGCTGTAATTATAAAAATGATATATAACTGTATGAATCGTTTCATTTGCAGGTTGTATTATTATTTTGATGCAAATATAAATATATTTTTAGATTAGCCTAAAAATTTTTTAATAGCATTTTTAAAATATTTTAACAGAAGTATAATTTATTTGTTTCAACAAACTCTAAAATATTTTTAAACAAATGGAATATCCTAGTTTAAATAACTGATAATAAACTATTTAAATAAATTTGAGAACTTTGAGTAATCGTTTTTGTTTTTACTATAGATCGTTACTAAAATCAACTAAAAGAAAGTAATATGAATTGGAATGATGTTATCAGATACGCAAATAATGGAAGCCCTAAACCCGATAAGAGAGTGGTAAAAACGGATGAGGAATGGCGGGCCCAATTAACTCCCGAACAATACCGTATTACTCGTAAGAAAGGCACTGAGCCAGCATTTTCAGGAGCTTTATGCCATACTTATGACAAAGGAAAGTACGGTTGTATCTGCTGTGGCACTTCGTTGTTTGACTCAAACCTCAAGTTTGATTCAAAGTCGGGGTGGCCAAGTTTTACTGAGCCTATCAAAGATAATGTAATCAAGTATGAAAAGGATACGTCTTATGGGATGATTAGGGTAGAAGTAATGTGTAATGTATGTGATGGGCACTTAGGGCATATCTTTCCTGACGGGCCAGCACCCAGTGGATTAAGATTTTGTATCAATTCTGAATCAATTAAGTTAATACAGGAAGAAGAAACCCAAGAAAACTAGACTCATAAAAGCTACATGATAAAGGAGGCAAAAGCTTCCTTTATTTTTCAAATAAGTATCAACAAGTCTCTCTGTACATTTACCTGAATACCAACACTTCGAAGTATTTCCTGAAGCTTTAGAGCTGTTTCAGTATGAAACCGAAACCTTGGTAAAGTTTCGGAAAGCCATTCTCTGGTAGTTCGCTCATAGGTTTTTCCTGCTGCTACCCAATCTGTTACTATTTCGGCAATATAGCGCGTAGGAATAGCCAACGCTTTTGTACTACCATCTTTCTCTACTTGCCACCAGTGCTCGGGATGATGAGGGTTATTCACTTTATGATGATGCCAGGCCATGGCAAATTTTTGCTGCTGGGTTACAGAATTCTCTGAATAGTTTTTGAAATTAAAAAAGGCATACTCAGCTTCCGCCAACGAGAACTTGGATTGGTCATGAATCATCAATTGCCAAGTCAATTCTGCGGAAGGCAACTCAAAAAAGGGCGCTAAGCTCATTCCTAATTGATAAATGGCTACTTTATGTGGCAACATTTGGTCAAAATAATAGGATTCTAATTTTGCTTTTTTAGATGCACCTAATTCTTGAGTTTCTGGCCAACAAATGGCATTGTATGTCTGTAAGCGATCGGTGTAAGAGTTTAATGATAACTCACTACAAAACTGGGTAATCAATTCATTGATTAGTTTTCTCATAAAATCCAGCCTTTGAAGTTTGTTTAAAATCCCTTGATCAAGCCGTACCCCACATATACAAATACCAAACACAAAAACACGTTCCCTCCAACATTTGCCAAACCATCTAACATGCCTTGTTTTTTGAACAGCTGCATGGTTTCGTGACTAAAAGATGAAAAGGTTGTAAAACCACCTAAAAATCCAGTAACCAATAAAGGCCGCCAGTGCTCAAAAACCTGAGAACGAGACTCAAACCAGGCAATAGTTAACCCGATCAAGAAAGAACCTAACACATTGGCCGCCATTGTACCATGGGGAAAATCAGTGCCAGATAATTTATTTACTAGGTTAGAAATCCCAAAACGACATAAGGCACCCAGGCCTCCTCCAATAAAAATGAATAAATAAGCCACGATTAAGTGAAAAATTAAAAGTGTAAAGTGAAAAATGGCGCAAAGCTGATTGAGTGAAAAGCTAAAAGTGAAAAATGAAAAGTGGCGTAAAGCAGAGACTAGTCCACAATCGACAGTCAGTGGTCCATAGTTTTGCGGAATACGTTGTCCTGAGCATACCGAAAGAGCTAACAATAGAACAATGACTTAAAACATAATTCACTATTTACCACTAACCATTGATCATTTACCATTATTATATGATGCAATAGAACAATTAGCCGAAGGCGAAACAATGGAACAATAGAAAAGAAACACGCCTTCCCAAACCAAGTCAAAGGAACTAATAATAGAGAAATGAGTCATTAAAAATCTATTTTACTTTCGCGAATTTTAAATATACATCCCAGGTAATAGTACGTATTTTAGTTGGTTCACCCCAGGCATCCGAAAGCTCAGGAGTAAGTAAGTCTACTGGGTTGCGATTGTGCTGCACCAGGTATTTTTGTACACTAGACCAAGTTTTCAGGTAGCCAATCAAGTCTTCAAGCGACCAATCTAAATGCATCTTAAACTCAGGTGTGGGTATGAGTTCATAAGGAAAAGTAATGGTTTCGTAAGCTCTATCCAGATGCTTACGCTCTTCATCCCAATAGGGTCCTACTACTTGGGTGTAAAAATGTTGAATAATCTGATTCAAGGCCGTGGCATTGCTCATTTGTGGTTCAAAATACCCTAAGCCATACCCCCAAATGGCCAACCTGGCTTCTGGTTTTGCTACTCGCTGTACCTCTTCATAAAATCTAGACAAACGAAACCAATGAGCTGCCTGCCCTACTGTGATAAAATCTACCGAGTTGTTTGCCAAGCCTGAGTCTTCAGCGGTAGCCACATGATATTCTATATTGGGCAGCTGCACAGCATGATCTATTTGTGCTTTACTGGCATCGGTAGCAATCACCCGCTCAAAATACTGAGCTAGTATTTTGGCTACCTGACCATTTCCAGTGGCACAATCCCAAACATTTGCTTTATGAGGAACATGCTCTAATAAAAAATCATATAAATCTTGCGGATATACCGGACGATAGCGGGCATATAAACTGGCTTGTTTCGAAAAATTATCTTTAAAGCTCATAGTGCGGATGTTTTTAACATTTGAAGTCATTTCGCCTATGGGCAAATATATGATCTAAACTTTATGAATAGCCATAAGTAGCCTCATATTTTCTATTCTCTAATATCTATTTTTTGAATGAGGAAGTCCAATGCTACAATTGGGTAGCTTAAGCTGAAGCTGATGTTGTACATTGGTCAATTTCAGTCCTTTATTTTCAGATAAATTCAATTCTTTGAGTTTTGATAATTTCAAGATCTCTTTAGGTAATTCCTTAAGGCTAGAATTTTCATCTTTTAACTTCAAGTAACGGATTTGTGAACGTTCATCGACATAACTTGCAAAAGAAACCCGATTACAATTAAGATTCAATATCTGAAGCTGCTTAAGTTGACCAATTCTGGAAGAAATTCTAACCAATGAATTTCTTGATAAATTTAATCTTTTCAATCGAGTAAGCTGGCCAATGAAAACGGGCAGATATTTAATCTGATTATCTGACAAATCCAAAGCTTGAAGGCTTTTTAAATTACTGATTTCTAAAGGAATACGTTCTAAAAGTTGATTTTGTAGACCTAAATATTTCAACTCGGTAAGTTCTCCTATCTCTTTGGGGATTTCTTTGAGGTTTCCCATATCTATATCAAGTACTTCCAGCTTTTTAAAAGTATTAATACGAGCCATCAATGTTTGCACATCGTGACGATTAAGCTGGCAGCTTCCTCTATCTATAATAATTATCTTCAACTGAGGATGCGAAAATATCTTAATGTATTCTTTTTTTGTTAGAAAAACTGGCGAAAAACATAATGCTTCTTTATCCAGTGTGAGTCTTTGCAAGCCCCAGGCTAGCTTATAAGTCTTGCCTGATCTAGTCAAATAATATTTAGCACCATCAAATCCTTTTACTTTGGCATAGTTGTCGGCATAATGCCAAAACCCAGAAGCGAGCTTCCATCTTCCCAACTTTTTCAGCACTTTTCCTGATTCATCTACAAATCGGTAAGAACCATCGGGTTGTTTTTGTGGCTTTTGGGCAAAACACAGTGTAAACACACAAAATATAAGACAAACCGTGCTGGTAAATGATTTTACCCATTGTTTTTTCATCATCATAATAATTGTTAAGTTAGTTTTGATAAACCATACAAACACTATTTACTTCAATGGAGCAAAATCAGCCAAAAAGTTCAGATGTAGAAACTATGCCACCCTCCAAAAAACATTGGTACATCAAGTTAAAAGAAAGGTGGGGAGTCGATAGTGACCTCCAAATACTCCTTATTTTTATAGTTTTTGGACTTACCGGATCTACAGTGGTGTACATTAAAGGATACTTCTTTCAACTTGTTGGCTTTACCTCAACCACTCCTGGCTGGCTGAAAACCACACTGTACCTTATTTTTATTTTTCCGGCCTATCAGGTGTTGTTGTTGATGTATGCGTTTATTTTTGGACAATTCGACTTTTTTTGGAATAAGATGAAAAAACTAGGAAAAGGCATTAAAAGATTGTTTAGCAGAAAACGCAAACCTAATGAATGACTTATCAAAATTTGCACAGCCTTTTGCAAGTTCCGAAGATTTGCAAGTAACGCTTGAAAACGACCTATTATCTATCCGTAGACTGTACAGGTTTCGCGGATTACGAATAGCAGGTACACTCGTTATGTTTGCCACACTTGTTTTGGTGACGAGTTCAATTGCCGTGATGGGTATTCAAGAAAACAAGCCTTCCTATATCTGGATTGTTCTGCTCTTTATGGTATTTGTTATTGGGGCTTTTTATCTCCTCAAAGGAGCGCTATTTTCTAAAGAAAAACTGGTGCTTGATGTTCATAAAAAAACAGCCACTTTTTATAAAAACCGTAAGAAACCTTATCAATATCGTTTTGATGAGATCATCCAGTGGCAATTGGTAGGCAAAGTTTTTCGGCAATACAAAGGGGGACCAGGCGTAATGAGTAGGTTATATCTTAGACTCAAAGAAGAACCACCAAAACATACGCCTATCGAGGTTTTTGTGTTTTACCCAAGTCTTGACCTGCGAACTTCGCTCACCAAAAATTTTAAGGAATTGCTGCCCTTGATGAAAGAAAGTGCCAAAGAAAACGGGCAAGAAGTAGCCGAGCGACTACAGAACGTAACCCAAATCCCCTGGAGGTGGTATGAATATAATGAGAAGTATTAATAAAACACCTACACTTTGAAAAAACGCTTTAAGCAATATTTTGAATGGTTATTTGCTGGTAATGTCCTCACCTTCAATGCCGAGGCCTCTCAAGGCAAACTAGTTTTTGAAGGGCGTAGTAAAGCTTTTCGCACTTTGATAATCAATAGCTTTGGCTCGTTGGCAGTGATGACTGCTCCTATGATTTTTATTGCATTTGATATTCGCCCTCCCCTGCTTGTTTTTTTATTCGTAATCTTAATGCTGGCAGGTTTTATTGCATTTGGTATTGGTATGATCGCCATGGCTTATCAACCTTTTTGGCAGCACCGAAACAAAATCAATATCACTCCTCAAGGTATTTTTACTACCAACGGCATTTTCTTTCCATTAAATACCCACGTCAAACGCATCAAACGATTTAAAATTCGGTTTCAGGTGGTAGACTCAGGCGTTATCCATTTACAATGCTGGCTCAATGGCCGAAAAACCTATTTTGTGAATGCATTTATCTTAAAGGCCCCTCAAACTGAGGCTGAAATCTTTGAATGGTTCCAGGTATATGCTGCACATTGGGGACTCAACTACTATGATGTAAGCCCTTCTAAGGACCAAAGCATTGGTATTTTTGAATTTGCTAAGCAAGGAAAAAATGTATTGGAGCGCGCCTTGGATTTTGCTCAACTCAAGCAACAAGCCTTAGATAATCAATTGAAAGTTGGTAGTCAACCAGAAATGATTGTCAAATATGCTTTTCAAAAAAACAATGATGATTTAATTGTAAGCCGACGCCCTGGATTTAAAAAAAGGGCGTGGATATTCCTCATTTGCTCTTTTTTAGGCGGACTGGGGCTATTGGGCTTGCTCATATTTGTTGCACTTCCCAATACTCCTGACAATAAACCTGGAGTGTATGTATTTACTGCTTGTATTGCTTTTTTATGGTTTATTTTAACAGCGGTAGCATTCCACGATGTACGTTCCGACTTTCTTATCAAAGCCAATACTCAACAGCTATATTTTCAGAAGCGTAAAAATCAGGGAATTGCTTTTTCTAGAGATAACATAGAACGCTTGGTCATCAGGGGTAAAATCAATGCGGGAAGAAACACCACCTTACAGGGAAATATCTTGGTCATATTAAAAGAAAAAACAACGTTCCGAGAGAAAGAAATCCAAGAGCAACTATTGTTGGCCATCTTTTCTGGGCGCCCCGAAAAAATAGACACCCAACTAGTACGTGATGCTGTATATGAACGTAGTATGCGAGTAGCCCGATTAATTGCCCAACCTTTGGGGATAGAGGTAATTTGGGAAGGGTTTGAGCAATAGTGTTACACCTTCACCCCAATCATCAAAATATCGTCACGTTGTGGAGTGCCTTGCCTATACTCATCTAAAGCAGTTTCCATATATTCTTTCTGTTTGGGTAAAGGATAATTTACGATCCTGGTAAGCAAATCGTTCAAGCGTTTAGATCCAAAACTTTTCCGATTTTCGTTGCATTGATCTATGAAACCATCGCTCCCCAAATAGATCATGTCGCCAGGAAGAAACGAGACCTCTTGATTAATGAATGGTTCCTTATTTTTTTGAACCCCTCCTATATGCCTTCGATCTCCCCTCATTCGTTTTATCTCTTTACTCCCTTTTTTGATATAGAAAAACGGCATCTTGGCACTGGCAAACACCATTTTTCTTTCACCAGGTAACACCCCTTTGGTAATATTCATCACCAAAGCATCCATGCCACTGCTATTGCCAGTATAACGTTGCTTGAGCACAGTTCTCACTTCTTTGTGCAATCGCTCGAGGATTTCGGCTGGGTCGGTTATTTTCCAAACCCGTACTATTTTATCCAACAAGGTATTTCCAATCAAAGTCATAAAGGCTCCTGGCACTCCATGACCAGTGCAATCAGCCACCACAAAAATCATTTTGCCGTCTATTTCGTTGAGCCAATAAAAATCTCCTGATACAACATCTTTTGGGCGATACAACACAAAGTATTGACGCAACAAGGTTTCCATTTTCTTATCATAGGGCAAAATAGCCTGTTGGATTGTCAGCGCAGCACTAATGCTAAGCTTTATTTGACGGCTTTGGCGCTCCAGCACTTTATTCTTCTCTACAATAAAATCTCGTTGTGATGCCAACTCTTCTTGCTGCTGATGAAGTTCCTCATTACGTGTAGTAATCTCTTGCTTTTGGGCGTTTACCAGATTGTATGCTGCCTGCAAGTGATCATTCTTTTGTTCCAGTTCTACGGTGCGTTCCTGTACCAACGCTGCCAGCTTCGCTTTTTGTTTTTTAAGCCGTAAGGTATTGACATATACGACCATCCAGAGCAAAATCAAAAGCACAAACCCATAACCTACCAATGCTAATGGAGTAAAATACCACGCTTTTTTCACTGTAAAAGGTAGTGTTAATGACTCACTCCAGGTATAGTTTCCTTGTTGTTTGGCTCTTACCTCTAGCAAATATTTTCCGTGAGGAATACGAGGTACCATAAATTGATTTTGAGTAGTAGCCTCCGACCAATGATCGGTCAGTCCCTTGAGGCGGTACTGGTATACCACAGCATCGTTGGGATAAGTAAACGACATAAAACGCCCACGAAGTGAGGTATTGTATGGCAATTCCAAATCGGTATTGTGCCAAACCAGTTGCTCTGTTGAGTTATTTAGCTTTAATAATACAGGAGTAGCTGTGGTTTGTGTGCTTTGTTGATTGGTAGAAATAACATTGAGTCCATTGGCAGTGCCTACAAATAAGAGATTATCTGATAGCTGCTGAAGTCCCCGATAGGCAATGGTTTCGGTAGATAGACCGTTGGTTTTGTTAAATAGTATTACTTGAGTATTGGCCAGTTTTAACACACCAATGTGCGTTCCCAACCAAATAATACCATTTTGATCAATTAACACCGACTTAATATTTTCTCGGGTAAACTTTTCACCCAGACTCACTCTTTTGATCTGATTCCCATTTTTGCAAAATAATCCGTGGGTAGTTGCCAGCCAAAGCTTTCCTTGGTTGTCAAAAACCATGTCGTTGACAGCAAACTGATTTTCAGAAGCAATATTTAGAGGTAAACTAATATTGATGAAGCGCTCCTGAACTGAGTCATATTGGTACAAATAGGTGTTTTTGCCACGAGCACCGCAGAAAAGCGTTTTTTGAGCATTCTCTTTCACTACTGTTACCAGACTTCTCACTCCACGAGATTCATTATAATAAGTAGGATGTAAATTTTTGTCTAATTTTACTACCCCAGCTTTTTGATCATACTGACACAACCACAAATTGTCCTGCACATCGGTAGTCATGGCTATAATGGTTTTGCCATACTCCCCCAGGTCTATCTTTCCAATTTTGGTTTTTAATGTAGGCGTTTCTTTCTCCTCAATATAAGTTAAAATCCCTTCTCGATTACCTGTAAAATATCTTTGTGCAGCATAACCTACCGAGGTAAGCCCTAATGCATTCTCAAATACGATTTTTTTGCTAAAACCCGTTCCCTGCTTTTCTAATGTATATACCTTAGCTCCATCGCATACCAATATACGTCCATCTCTAGTTTTATTTATACCTTCGGTATATGCCTCATAATCAGCCAGCTTTACTAATTGAAATTCATTTTCGACCATCAATACTAAACCTTCGTCGGTGCTTACCCATATATTGTTTTCATTATCTGGGTAAATATCATTCACTACATTAGACGAAAACCCACCTATTATTTGCAAAGTATTTGGCTGTACACCTAGGTTGGCTTGATATAACTGCTTGCTCCAAGTACCCACATACGCCCTATTATTTACCGTAGTAAGAGACGATACATTGGCTACCTTGAATAGAAGTTTCGCTGAGTCAATGGCATGACCACTTAGCTTTATCTCTGCCACCCCTCCACTATACCCTACCCAAAAGGTTTTGCTATCTATCGCCAACAAGGCACTTGCTCCATTCAAATCTATATTATCAGGTAGTGGCATTTCCACAAAAGCGTTGCTTTGAGGATTAAAACGCAACAAATGGCCTGTATAAGAAATTGCCCAAAGGGTTTGACCAACCTCGATAAAGCTAAAAGAACGAACAAAACTATTGGTGTGATATTTCTTGGGAAATGTATAGCGGTTTAGATGACCACTGATGGAGCGACGCAGAATAGAGGTAGGTTCACTAATCCACCAATTTTCTTGTTGATCCTCAAATAACCCTTTAGGGTAATGAACTTTCTTTGGATCATTCGCATCTGTATTTCCGGTAATGATGGTTTTTATCAGAATAGAATCTCCTGACGAATACTGTACTTTCAAAATTCCGAGGTCATTGCAAACTACCACCTCTCCTTTTTTGGTAAGGTAGATAGACTTATTGTACTCACTGGCCAACCCTTCTTTTATTTTTCTAAAATGCTTGCCATCAAATCTCACGATGCCATCATCGGTAGCTATCCAAATATACCCTTGTTTATCTTTAATAACAGCCTTGGTAAGATTGGTAGAAAGCCCATCAGAGGTTTCGTAATTGATCAAACGATAGTTTTGAGCAACTAAAGATAATGGCAAAGTACACAACAGCAGTATACATCTTATCCTTGCAACGACATGCATAATCCCAAATTTTGTAGTATAGTTATGCGAGTTAGTTTGCAGTCAATTCCCACACATTTTTTAACAGCAAATCTTTCTTTGTAGCAGTTAAATCTTTACTTAATTATAGGTCAAAGATTAAAATTGCATTAATAAAAGATTAATTTTAACTGAAGTAAATTTAAGCAAAATCTATTCTTGTTTTATCATATCCAATCACCGAATAGTTACACTATATTGCAAAAACTTACTCTTTATTGAATCATACGATTACATAAAACTCATTTTCATTCAATATTTACCCTAAACACCTAGAGTACCTGATTTCACTCTAAAAGCTGTTTTCAAAAATATTTTTTAATCATCTGGAAAGTAGGATATTCAAACCCCAGTCTGTATTTTGCACAGGGTATATCAACATTTAATTGTTCGTATACCCTTTCTTAACATTGGCACCTCTTTTTCTATAGTTTTAAAAATTAGTGAGCAAATAACTATCTCAATTTTATATATCAAAAACTTTTAATCATGGACATTCTCAACACGCTAGGGCTAGATGATTCGAAACTATTCGAGGACTTAAAGCTCGGTGAAGTCTTATCACAAAAAGAACTTAGTGATCCTGAAGCTGTGCAAGAGCCTATTAGCTACACCTTGCAACCATTTAGTGTAAACACTACCGAAATACCATCACTTACTTTGATAGCAAGCCTAAATGCGCAACATCAAATCCAATTATTTAATAACCTTACCGAAGACAAAGATCAGGATGGGTTTGTAGGAAGCAGTGATCAAGCCATTGTACCTTTCGATGCCACCTCTCCTGTATTAAAATACAAAACTAGTTTAGAGGTAAATGCCAGTGCCAAACTAAGTACTGGAGGATTAAACCTTGGTATTAGTGCAGGTACCAAGGTGTTTCATTTTGCCTATTTAAAACACCCTGCCAACACTACCGTAAGGGCTGCTATTCTTTCAGATTTTAAGAGTTTTCCATTTATCTTCTCGCTTGCAAGAGTCAAGAATCTACAACCTGGCGAAGCACTGGCCATTAATGCTTACGCAAGTTTTGGGTTAAACCTTGATTTCGACCCAGCCGATTTACTGTCAGCCGGAGTTTCGGCACTGAGCAAGTATATTGGACAAAATCAAACCTTTAGCATGGATATTAGTGCTACGGGCTCTTTGGGGGTTGGCTTCAGTGCTACCGACAATTTTGAACTGATTTTCACCAAAAACCAAGATGGAAATTATAATGTAGTAGTAAAGAAATCTAAAATCAGCAATAGTAAAATCAGTGCTGGCTTACAGATTTCGGCAGCTTTCAACAATCCAGAGAAGGTAAGTGACCTGATCAACTCCAAAATGGACGACTTGCTCAATGCCGCTACTAATCTTACCAAAGAAAAAAGAGAAGAAGTAACCACCACTTTGACTACCATTGCAAATGGAGGTGTACCATTTGACAATTTGAGCGATGTTGAAAAGTTATTGATAGAAACATTGGCCACCCGGCTGAAGATACCCAATTTTGCTCAGGATGCTTTAAACAAAGCCCAGGATCTACTAAACAAAATCGTAGAAATCAAAGACAATATTCAACAAGAGGTATTAGAAATCGCTAAGAAACAATTCACGGCTGGTTTTAGCTTCGAATATTCTGGTATTTCCCAAGATGATGTACTCATAGAAGCATCTCTCACCGAAAATGCTCTGGAACAAACACACAAGAGTTTGATTCTGATGAGCACCGAAAAACTTCTAAGTGAAGCTGCCAGTGGCAACGGTGTAACCCTTAGTAAATATCTGCGTACCCAATCTACCAACCGCCGCAAAACCTGGGGGCTTACCTTTGGATTAGGCAACTATAAAATTGGAGGATCGGATAGTAAAACCTTCAATAGTGAAATCAACATCCAATACGATAATCAAAATCAAGCCATCAAAGAATTTAAGATTAATTATCAGGTGGCTCGTGGTTATCAGGAAAAAGGAAGCCTTGGTGGAGACAATACCCAATGGCTGGGAGTAGTAGGTGCCCAAATGAGTAAATTTGAGCTTAAGCCTACTATGGATCAGTTCGCTTACAATATCACATTAGATTTTGATCGTTTGGAGAAAAAAATCAAATCTAACGACAAAGAAACTATTCTGGATTTACTCGACAAGGCCAGTGCATGGGATATTATTAATGACAATGATTTAGATAACCAAGCCAATCTATTGCTTACGGAACTCACCAAAGGGGGCGATGCAAGTGATGTAAACTTCTCTTTCAAATTAAACATTACCTCTGAGGGCTTCAACTATATCAAGGGTAGTTGGTTGTATTTACTTCGCAACAACCCCAACGCTAACCTAGTAGCACTCAGCCAGGCTTTTGGCAGCAATATGCCTTATTTGCCTTCATATTCATATCGTAATACATTAGATAAAAAGGCTGATTTGTACGGTGATGTATGGCAAACTTACTTTACCAATGAAGGGTTTGGCAGACGTGTGCAAAACATGAATTACGATGACTACGCCAGTATTGCCAAGAGTATCGTAGGCAAAAAAGATGTAGAACTGGGCAACAAAGAAGGACGATTGCCTGGCAACGCCAGCGCTTGGTTTGGAGGCATTGTAAAAATGAATCCAGATACGGGTCGTGATATGCTAGCTTGTATGACTGGCTTCAAAAACTTACTGGAAAATATTGAAGCCAAATCTTCTAATTATGAGCAAGACATGAAGCGGGCACTTAACAATATCGCCTTGGGTTTTGGGCAATTGTATTATGTGCAGGCACTTGGCTCTTATTTCATTAGTTTGGCCAATAACAACGCTGTCATTTTGAAAGAAATCTCCTCAGTATTAGAGGTTAGTTATACAGATGCTGCTGGCACAAGTCACACCATACAAATTCAAAAGAATAAGTAAAAACCTTTTAAAAAACCTGAAGGCAGTCATCTGTTTTCAGGTTTTTTTATACCTTTCAGGCAAGATTTATAATTTTACCAATTTGAGGGAATAAAAAGCGCATAAACCTGATGATAATTTTAGCTGATTATTTAGCCCAATTAAAGGCTGATCCTTTCAATACCAATACTAATCAACAAGTGAGTTTCCAACCTATGCAAGCTGATCAATCTTTTTGGGATGGAAACAGGGATAAACACGCCAATTTTCGTCAGGAAGTTACCCGTCTTTTGTATCAAAGTTATTCCATAGAAGATCGTCCATTGGTGCTAATGCTTCTCGAGCAAGAAAACCTCAATTGTAAGTTTATAAAAAACAGCACCGATAACTTACTCCGCCTGTTATTTATGCTGTATACCTTCAAACAGATAGAAGATTTGAAGCTATTGCATACCACTAAGTTTGGCTTAGGTTATGATGCTACCCTCAACATAGACATCAACCTACTCTTCGGATTAGGCAACGATCCTATTCTTAGTATTGACAGCTCCTTACAAGAATACCTGGATTATAAAGAAGTATTGCCTCCTGAAGAATTTTACCAACAACAAAAAACTCTGTGGGATCAGGACCTGGCAGATCATCCTGTACCTGAACAACTCCAGCCTGATGAAATTCCAGAAGAGAAAAACCAACTACAGTTTTTTTTCAAGAAAGGAGACATATTGGTTTTTCAATATGAGGATAAAAAAATAGGCAGCTTATTGGTAGCTCAGAGCTACGAAACCTTTGACGATGCTGAATACATTGTATATCCATCAGGAATTTACCAGGAAAGCGAAGATGTATCTAAAGATCAATTACCGATTTTTGGACGAAAAATCAAGGCTATTCATATGGGAAACCCTTTTGAGCAATCCATTACTTCGGAATCTAATCAAGCTTCTCTTGAGAAAAGTAGAAATACTATGTTGGTGAGCATTACCATTACTCATTCTGGATTACAACATTTTCAAGATAAACTAAAAAAAGTAGCCTCGCTTCCATCTATCATTTATAAAGGCACCCACCACCTGGCTAGAGTCAATAATTGGAAAAACTTAGAAATGCACCTGTATAATCTTATTCAGGGAAATTATCCAGGATTTGAAACTGTAAATGCGTACGATTTTTCACAAGAGTAGCACTTTATTGTAACTACGCCCTGCGATCTTCTTCACTCAAATGGCTCATCTTAGGGATTTTAAATCAAAAAAATAAAATAAACATTTGAATGCCAATCGGTTGTATTGTTTCATCCATTTTCATTAATTTTATCTTAATATTCGAAAAGTTAAGAAGATGACCAAAAGCAAATACCCTACGCCTTCCGAAAGTACTTCTTTGGCAGATGCCCCTGCTACTTATCACAAAGGAAAAGTCTCTAAAATCTCTTATCCCAAGAATTTGATTTTGTATGGCCCTCCTGGTACTGGTAAAACTTACCAAACAGTAAATTATGCTTTGGCCATTATTGAAAACAAAACATTGGCAGACCTAGCCCAGGAACCTCGCCAAGAATTGCTCAACAGGTTCAATACTTATAAGGAAAAGCAGCAGGTCGCATTTATTACTTTTCACCAAAATTATGGTTACGAAGATTTCATTCAAGGTTTACGCCCTAATACTAATGTAGGCACTTTACACTTCGAACGACGCGATGGTATTTTCAAACGAATTGCTGATCGTGCCCGAAAAAACCTGGACACTTATAGCCAGCAACAACACTTCAAAAAGAAATTTGAAGATTTGCTAAATGAATTGCTCATCAAGAATATAGATCCTGAAACAGAAGAAATAGAGGTAAAATTGGATAGTTCTCATCGAATCTACCAATCGATCATTATTTTTGATATGACCGAAACCACCTTGTTTTATAAGCGACGCACCAAACGCAACATTATTAAAGATGAAAGCAAGGAAATGGGCATCGAAAACCTTAAGATGCTATATGAAGATGATACACACATCAAGGATGCAATCAATCAAAAATATTACGAAGCAGTCGTACACGCCGTAAAAACCTACGAAGAAAACCACAAACCTGAACGTAGTTTACAACAACTCCAAAATTACGTCATCATTATTGACGAAATAAATCGGGCAAACATCTCAAGAGTTTTTGGAGAACTCATCACGCTGATAGAACCAGACAAACGTTATGGTAATGAGAATAGTCTGGCAGCAACTTTACCTTCTGGTGAAAGTTTTACAGTACCAGCCAACTTATACATTTTGGGTACAATGAATACTGCCGACCGTTCTATAGCGCTGATAGACACCGCTTTGCGCAGAAGGTTTGTATTTGAAGCGATGTATCCCAATGCTGATTTGATAACAGAGGGCGAGGTAAAAGAAATATTTGTAGCATTGAATGAAAAAATATTGCAGGAAAAACAATCACCTGACTACTTGATTGGTCAGGCATTTTTTATGAATAAATCCTTACAAGATCTGCCCGAGGTTTTCAATCAACAACTCATTCCTCTATTGCAGGAATACTTTCCCAATCGCCGAGAAACAGTGCTTAGCATGCTACAAGCCATTGGATTACCCGTAGAAGAAGTCAATTATCAAATACATTATAAGAGCTAAGAATTACTTCAAACGCAAGCTTAAACTCAATCCAGCAAAATTTGCATAAGGTCCATTCTCAATGGTGGGTTTTAATCTGAGGCTTAGGTTATTATCCAAATCAAAATCCATCAGGTGTGCATCTACGTTGGCATCCACCATTTGTAGTCCATAGACAAGTACCGCTAGTATAATCATAAAATCCCGATCACGTTTGGCTTGGTTCTTTACTGACTGTAACCCTTCTGCATCCAAGCCCCTAATTGCTACATAATCTGGATCGTTCGATTTTCTGACAAATTCATCTCTAAATAATAAAAATCGGTCATGCTGAGTTTTCATGTTCAGACCAATAAATGTCCCAACCCCATAAATAACAATAAGCTTCCAATACTTACGATTATATATTTGACCAAACCCTGGGAAAGCTGCTGAATATAGCAAAGCTTTTCGTGGAGAGTGCACACGTTTTTTCTTTTTTAATAATGTAGAAACTGGTACTGTATCCTGTATCTTAATTCTTGGTTTTATTTGGGAAGTATCAGGCGGGTTAGTAGTAGTAGAATCTTGCGCTATGCCCAAAGAATACCCCAGCACCAGCATAATAAAAGTGAAGCAAAACCTTAAATATATGGAAAAAACTTTCTTAAAAAAATAGTATTCGTACATCTTGATTTTTTTTATCAAACTAAAAAATAAACCTACTGAACTACCCAAAAACTTGATTTCTATACTCAGCAAATTTTCCAATAAATTTCTAATTTTTACTTTATTTCATAATTAATTTCCCATATATTGTTACGATTAACAAACTATTTTCGCTACTCTACGCGGGTGACCTTTCGACCCAAACCCGTATAAATGTTTACAAAACGATCAATACCTTACATCGACACAATACAGCTTAAAAACAGAAAAAATAACAGAAATTATTTTTAATTAAAGTATTTTTGAACAATATTTGATCGTGTATTTCACGAGAAAATTAAGGATGCAAATATAGCGGTTTCATTTAAAAACATATACAATATGATACGACGATTCACCCTTTTGGCTGCACTTGCTGTTTGTCTCTTATCCTGTGGCCCGGGTAGTAAACAAACAACGACAACAACTGACAGTAAAAAGATTTTTCGTCTGAACCTAACAGGAGGACTTACCTCACTTGATCCTGCTTTTGCAGATCAAAGAACAAACATTTGGGCTACTACTCAATTGTATAATGGATTGTTCAGTTTTAGTGAGGATTTACACGTTCATCCTGAGTTGGCAGAGAACTATGATATATCTGAAGACGGACTGACCTACACTTTTAAAATCAAGGAAAATGTATATTTCCATGATGACCAGGCTTTCAAAAACGGACGTGGTCGTGAATTGATCGCTGATGATTTTGTATATACTTTCAAAAGACTGATGGATCCCAGAACAGCCTCTAAAGGTTCTTGGATATTTGCTGATAAAGTAAAAAGAGGTCCAGATGGTAAATTGGCTGACAATTGGGTTGAAAGAGTAGAGGACTACAAGTTCAAGATTACGTTAGATCGTCGTTTCCCTGCTTTTCTTCAAATTCTTGCCATGCCTTTCACTTATGTGATTCCTAAAGAGGCAGTTGAAAAATATGGTAAAGATTTCAGAAAGCACCCAATTGGTACAGGTCCTTTTATGTTGAAAACCTGGAACGAAAAAGAAAGATTGATCTTAGTAAAGAATCCTAAGTATTGGAAGCGTGACGTGAAACACGTAGCTTTACCTTACTTAGATGCAGTAGAAGTATCATTTATTGAAGATAAAAACCAAGCATTCTTAAGCTTTGAAAAAGGAAGTTTAGATTTCTTGACCAGTATTTCTGAAACTTCTCGTAATAAGATTCTAAACAAAGATGGAAGCATCAAAGATGATTTCAGTGGTAAGTTTGTAGTAGAGAAGAAGCCTTACATGATTACCGAATACGTTGGTTTCTTATTAGAAGGTACTGACGAAAAAGCGAATCCTTTATTAAATAAGAAGGTACGTCAAGCATTGAGTTTTGCCATCAATCGTAAAAACTTGATTTCTTTTATCAGAAACGGTTTAGGTACTCCTGGAAACCACGGTTTTGTGCCAGATGCTATTTCTTCATTTGACTCTACGCAAATTGAAGGTTATAAAATCAACATCAAAAAAGCACAAGAGTTGCTAAAAGAAGCTGGTTATCCTCAAGGAAAAGGTTTCCCTGAAGTTACTCTAAATACTTATACTACTGACAAAGAAATTGGAGAGTTTTTGCAGAAACAATGGGATGAGAACTTAGGTATCAAAATAAAAATTGTAACCAATCAATTTGCTACACACAAAGATATGGTAGACAATGCCAAGGTTTCTTTCTTCCGTGGATCTTGGATTGGTGACTACCCTGATGCTGAAAACTTCTTAGCAATGTTCTACAGCAAGAACCTATCACCTGCTGGTCCTAACAAGACACACTTCAAAGACGAAACATATGATAAACTCTTTGAAGAAGCACACGAAACAGACAATACCTTTACACGTTACTCAGATTATCACAAAATGGATCAAATCATTATGGATAACTCTCCTGTAATTGTATTGTACTATGACGAAGTGTTGAACCTAAAACAAAAGAACATTACTGGTTTGAAAACCAATACGATGAATACATTAGTATTAGAAAAGGTAGACATCAAGTCTGGTAATGATTCTAAAGGTGGAGATTCTGCCAAAAGCGAAGAAAAGAAAACAGCCAAGGCTGAATAAATTATAAAATACTCTTAGTATTGAAAGGCATCCAAAATTGGATGCCTTTTTTATTTTTTAGACCTACTATGAGGAGAAAGCAGCCACCAGCTTAATAGATTGATAAGAAGTATAAGAAATGGACTAATTTTAACAGCAAATGCCCACAGATTTTTGGATTCTCTATAATGATTGAAGTTCTTTATAGTTTCCAAGGCTACGCCATACTCTAATATTAATAACACAAGTACTAGCCCTAGCCAAGCTGCCGAATAAAGCAACATAAGCCCAATAGTAGCGGCTCCTTTATTTACTCCTTTTTTACCTTTGAGGATTATACGCCAAAAGATTATCCCCACTCCAGCGATAATACCCAAAGCCGAAAATAGAGCGACCCGATATTCCACCAGGAGAAACCACGCATACGCCAAAGCATACAAAGTACTCCCTGCCAAGATATAATAAAAGAGATTATAGTATTTGGTGGATTTGGGCATTGTGGCAGGTAGTTAATTAAATTTGTTTAAACGGATTCCTGTCAAAAAACGATTCCTTCAAATAAAATATTGATTGAAAAAAACCATTTCCCCCCCAAACTTTGTTCTTTTACTATTAGAACTCAAAAGCGAAACTAGACTTACTCAAAATGACAGAGACCAATGCCCCTAAGCCACCTATTTGGATTATCCCCACTATTGTATTTTCTCAGTTTGCAGGAACTTCACTATGGTTTGCCGGAAATGCAGTGTTGGGTGATCTGCAAGTATATTTGAAACTTACTGGCGATCAGGTTTTGGGAAGTATTACTTCATCAGTACAATTGGGCTTTATAGCAGGTACTTTAGTTTTTGCTTTCTTTGCCATTTCTGATAAATTTTCTCCTCGGAAAATATTTCTGGCTTGTGCACTTTTGGGAGCTATTGCTAACCTGGCCATACTTTGGTTGGCTACCAATTTATTCAGTTTGTTGCTGTTACGTTTTGTAACTGGATTCTTTTTGGCAGGTATCTACCCCATCGGGATGAAAATTGCCGCAGGTTGGTACCAGAGATCACTGGGCAAAGCCATTGGTTTTTTGGTAGGAGCTTTGGTATTAGGTACTGCCTTTCCTCATTTTCTCAAAAGTATCGGAGGCGCACTTTCCTGGCAATCCGTGCTCCAATCAGTGTCTGTTATAGCTGCTTTGGGAGGAGTTGCGATGTATTTGTTAGTACCCGATGGCCCCTACATCCGCAAAGGTTCAGCTTTTAACCCAAAGGTATTGTTACAAATGTTTCGCACTAAAGATTTTCGCTCAGCAGCTTTTGGTTATTTTGGGCATATGTGGGAGCTATACACCTTCTGGGCCTTTGTACCCATCATATTGCAACATTATGCGGCTCTGAATCAATGGCAAGCCAATTTTTCGCTATGGGCTTTTATCGTCATTGCTATTGGTAGTTTGGGTTGTATTGTAGGTGGGCTCATCTCTAGCAAAACGGGTAGTGCTCGAGTAGCATTTGTCCAACTATTGGCATCTGGTCTGTTATGCCTCATTTCTCCCCTCCTATTCAAATTACCTCTATTTCTATTCTTACCATTACTATTAATCTGGGGAATTGTAGTCATTGGTGATTCGCCCCAATTTTCGGCGCTTACTGCCAAAACAGCTCCTCAAGAGTATGTAGGCTCTGCCCTTACCATTGTCAATAGTTTGGGGTTTGCTATTACCATTTTTAGTATTCAACTGGCCAATTATCTTTATACGGTTATTAATCCAAGCTACATATTTTTGGGCTTGGTTGTAGGGCCCTTGTTTGGCTTATGGTATATGCGTTCGTTGGCCAAACGAGGTTTGTAGGTCGCTTTTCACAAGCTTAAATTGTGATTTAAAAAGAAAAACTTGTATTTTTATACTCATAGTCAGTATTTGACCACCCAATTTTTAACACTTTATACTATGAGTCCTGTTACGTCACCTACCATTCCTGTATATCATGGGCATTGGCTATTCAAAAGTGCCTTCCAAATACAAAAAAACCCAGTTCATTTCTTTGAAGAGAAAAGTAAAACCCTGGGAGACACTTTTTACGCAGCTTATCCAGGAGGCAAGGTACTCATAAGCGCCAATCCAGGTTTGATTAAACAGGTATTGCAAACCAATCACAAAAACTATCCGAAGGATCGTGGTTATGAACAATTGGCCTTGATGCTGGGACAAGGGCTCGTAACCAGCAAAGGAGCTATGTGGAAGAAACAACGTAAAATAGCCCAACCCACCTTTCACAAAAAAAACCTGGAAAACCTCTTCATATCTATGACCGAGATCGCCAATCAATACATCAAGGAATTGGCTCAGAAAAAAGGGGAAGTAATAGACATTACTCAAGAAATGATGGCCGTAACCGCTCGTATCGCAATGAAGGCATTGTTTAGTTCCGATATTGAGGGTAACCTGAAAGAAATTTACCATGCCATTTCTTATGCCCAGGAGTTTGTAGCCAAGCGAGCCATCAACCCCATGATTATTCCCTGGACTCGGGTAAATGGCAGTTTACGCAAATTTAATCGGCATCGTGATGTTATGAATGGCTTGATCAATAACCTGATAGAAACTCGTCAACAAGAGAGCAGTTCCAAAGCCGACTTTTTGCAAATGCTATTAGAAGCTCGTTATGAAGATACTGGCGAATCAATGCCTTTAGATTTACTTCGCGATGAGTTAGTCACCATTTTTTCGGCAGGTCATGAAACTTCGGCCAACGGGTTGGCCTGGACAATGTATTTGTTGAGCCAGCATCCTGAAGTTGTTCAAAAACTCAAAGATGAAGTTCAGCAAGTTTTAGGAGATCGTGTCCCTTCTTTTACCGATCTAAAACAAATGCCTTATACTCGACAAGTAATAGAAGAGGGCATGCGTTTGTATCCACCTGTTTGGGGAGTAGGGCGCTACGCTCGTGAGGCCGACCAATGGCAAGATCATCACATTGCAGCCAATACCATTGTTATTTG
The DNA here is from genome assembly GCA_001890965.1 of marine bacterium AO1-C. GTDB lineage: Bacteria > Bacteroidota > Bacteroidia > Cytophagales > Microscillaceae > Microscilla. The sequence continues at coordinate 1,445,445 of MLAY01000001.1, forward strand.
TCAAATATTTAGTCTACATCGCCACCCAGATTTGTGGGAAGCACCAGAAGAATTTAACCCTGATAGGTTTGAAACTGAAAAAGCCAAAGCCAGGCCTAGCACTCATTATCTACCTTTCGGCGCAGGGCCACGTATGTGTATTGGCAATCACTTTGCCATGATGGAAATGCAATTACTCCTTCCATTGCTTATTCGTAATTTCAGTTTTGACCTTGTTCAAAATCATCAAGTAACACTGGAACCAATGATTACCCTCAGGCCCAAAAATGGCATCTTAATGACATTAAACTAAAAAAGGGGATACACAATGTATCCCCTTTTCTAATTAAATATTTTTGGTAGTTTTATTTCATAATATTTACAAACAAGGCGAAAAACGAGAATTTATCGCTCAAATGTTTGATTTTCATTTCTAAATCATCGGAAGTAAGTGCTACCTGCACCAAGCCAATACCTGCTCCTTTACTTTCTCCTTCCGAAGGTGCATCTCTTAGCTTTCTTTTGTATTCTCGCAAAGCCTCTCTATCCAAGGAATTTACAGTTTTCCATTTATCCAAAAGTAAAGGTACTGCTTCTCTTCTTACCATATTACCAGTAATTACCTGATAATATTTTTCATATTGCAAGATTACCAGAGTACCAACCTTATCACGGTCCCCAAAATGATTAACCTCTTTTGAGTAATACAACACGTTTTGGCTTAACTCCATAAAAACAGAAAAGACCTTTTTTCCTACCCTACGACTTTCCTTTAACTTGTCCCTTATGTCACGACTCAACTCTGCTAAGAGCACATCGGTTAATGGGCCTTTGTAAGAGAGCATCAGGTTTTCGCGTTCAAGCTGTGCCTGGTATGCAAAAAAATCAAAATCTTGGTCTTCCTCAAACTGTTTTAACTGTTCTGAACTCATAAGTGTGCTATGTTCTCCTAAAGTTAAAGTAATGCAACAAATTCTCTCTTGTTACCAAAATAAACAAATGACTTGGTTTTATAATAAATTTGATTGAAAAATTTTGGTTAAGAATTTTACTAACGAGCAGACATTATATTGATTGGAAGAGGGCTTGAGTGCCTCTTCTTTTTTATAACGGACTCTAATTCAATATTGTTTTTTCATTTTCAAAACTTGTTCAAGGTTTCTGTAAATGATTTCAAATCAGGCTTTTTCTGGTATATCTTGTTATAAAAACATCCTTCCTGCTTCCTTGAGTTTAAGTGTTCATTTTCAAAGAAAAGATTTAAACAAGCCAGAAGAATAGATTCGATTTTCAAGCACGCAAAAGATATTTTAAATTTAGGGGCTAAACTTATCAAAAACTTATGTACAAAAACGAAATTATACCTGTTCTGGAAAATGGTTTTTCTCTGGAAAACCCCTGGGATGGACAAGTAATTATTATTGGAGCAGGCCTTGCGGGGCTTACTGCGGGTTATATCTTAGGAAAATCAGGAATTGACTATACTATCCTGGAAGCCTCACAAGTAATAGGTGGTCGAATAAGAGCTTTGGAAGGATTTGCCGATTTTCCTGTAGAACTGGGAGCCGAAGAAATTCACGGGCGAAAATCTGCCTGGTATGAAATTATTCAAAAACAAGAGCGAGCCATCATTAGTCCTGAAAAATATGGGCAATCATTGTATAATATAGAAGGTAAGCTACTAACGCTTAAAGAAATGGAATCGGCTGAACTGTATGAGCAAGTAGATAAGTTTACGCTGTATTGGGAAGATTATGACGAAGAAGATATCTCAGTAGCCGATTATCTCAACCGTCTCAAAGTTCCCCAACAATACCACCATGTGCTCAACGCCTGGTATGGCAACGAATATGGCACTTCTAATAGCCGTTTGGGTGTATTGAGTATGGCTCAATCCGATAATAAGTGGTCTTCGGGAGAATCTAACTTTACGCTTAAGGATGCTTCTTATATGGAAGTACTCAAAACAGCTTTTAAGGATGTCATTCCTCACATACAATTCAATAGCCCCGTAGTTATGATTGATTCCAGCAATGAATTGATCGAGGTAGACACTAAAAAAGGGCAACACAAAGCCAAGAAAGTAATTGTAACAGTTCCACTCTCGGTACTCAAGGCAGGTGATTTAGCTTTCATTCCTCCATTGGATGAAGAAAAACAAAAGGCTGTTGATACGATCGGGATTGATACTGGAATGAAAATATTACTCAAATTTAAAGAACGCATTTGGCCCGAAAACACTGGATCTATCTATCCTGGTGGCAAAATACCTGAGTTTTGGGTCACTGGACTAGGCAAAGACACTCAATCCCATGTGCTGACAGGTTTTATCAATGGAGAAAATGCCGAATACTTAAGTAGTTTAGGCGACCAGGCAGTATATGTAGCCCTGCATGAATTGGATCAAGTATTTGGAGATCGTAAAGCTACCGAAAGCTTTGAAGACAGCTACATCATAGATTGGGGCAAAGAGCCTTTTATCAAAGGGGCTTACTCCTACCCTTCGCTCAACTCTGAGCCAGAACGCATCTCGCTAGCGGAACCTATCGATGATAAGGTGTTTTTTGCAGGAGAAGCTACCAATGCCTGGGGGCATCCTGGTACTGCTCATGGCGCACTCGAGACTGGTTATCGTGCGGTGAAAGAATTGATCGAAAGCATTGAGTTATTTGGATGATCTTAACAAAATCTTGAACAATATTAACTTTCTCAAAAAAAAATAATAGAGGCACTTGTTTTTTATTTTCCTTTCCCGCTTAATTGCAGCGTAAGCTTTTAACAAAACAATTCAATGCAAAATATTATAGTCATTATTAACCTCATTATTATTCTGGTCCTACTAAAAGGATCAGGGGTGAAATGGCTATATCAAAAATAAATCACAAATAACACAACGAAGAAGCTGTTTTTACCCTGAGTAGAAACAGCTTTTTTTATTTTATAACAATACTAAAAAACCAAATAAAATTTTAACAATGTCACAACAAGTCTCTATTTCTTTACTGATTCTAGTCATTATTATTATTCACTATCTCAGGTGAGAAAGGAACCGTTGTACATTCATTTACGAAGCCTTTCTCGCCAAGAGAAAGGCTTTTTTTATGCAAATATTTATTCATTATAATAATCTATGGTATGAACCCACAACACTCCACCATTTTTCTTGACGGCAAGTTTTTGTCTTCAGATCAATCCCAATTGAGCCTCAAAAGCCAAACTTTGCATTATGGCAATGGCGTTTTTGAAGGCATAAGGGCTTATCAAACCCTGGAAGAAGGAACGGCTATTTTCAAAGCTGAAGAACACTTTACAAGATTAATCAAGTCTGCCCAAAAGGTACATATTCCTTTTGATTACTCAGTAGAAGAGCTCACCCACATTGCTTATTTATTATTAGAAAAGAACAAGCTAAAAGACGCTTACATCCGTCCATTAGTATACACTTCTGATGAAATGTCACTTAAACCTGCGGCCGAATCTCACCTACTTATGATGGCCTGGCAATGGGGTAAGTATCTTAATAACGACAATTGCCGGGTAATGATCTCGTCCTATCAACGTCCACACCCTAAGGCTTTTCCAATGGATGTAAAACTTACTGGAATGTATGCCAACTCAATATTGGCTACCAAAGAAGCGCAACAAATGGGCTTTGACGAAGCTTTGTTATGCGATAGCTTAGGATTCGTAGCCGAAGGCTCAGGACAAAACTTCTTTTTTGAAAAAGATCGTACACTCTACACCCCTCCTACGGGCAACATCTTACCTGGGATCACGCGCAGTACTATCATAGATTTAGCCAGGGACAATGGCATCAAAGTAGAAGAAAAACACTTTACACCTGAGGAATTACGCTTTGCAGATAGTGCCTTTTTTACTGGAACTGCCACTGAAGTAGCAGGAATCCATTCAGTAGACGAATATGTTTTTCCAATGAACTGGGAAGATTCTCTGGGTTATATGCTCCAGCAAGAATATCAACAACGTGTAAGGCAAGAAAATTTTCAAACCTATACCATTATCTAAATCAACGCACATCATTGGATACTCAAAGTTATGACTGTTTTGAATAAGTACAGCCGCCGTATTACCCAAGACGATTCCCAGCCTGCCTCCCAGGCAATGCTATATGGAATAGGGTTAACCAAAGAAGATTTAGACAAAGCTCAAGTGGGCATTGTAAGTACCGGATATGAAGGAAACACTTGCAATATGCACCTCAATGATTTGGCTTCGGTAGTCAAACAAGGCACTCAGGAAGTGGATTTAGTAGGGTTGATTTTTCACACGATTGGTGTAAGTGATGGTATCTCAAATGGTACCGAAGGAATGCGTTTTTCGCTTCCATCCCGCGATATTATTGCTGATTCTATCGAGACCGTGGTACAAGCCCAATGGTACGACGGGGTATTGGCAGTAGTGGGCTGTGATAAAAACATGCCAGGTGCGATGATGGCGTTGGCTCGTCTCAATAGACCCGGATTATTGGTATATGGAGGCAGTATTCGTTCGGGCTGTCATAAAGGTAAAAAGCTCAACATTGTATCAGCCTTTGAAGCATTAGGCCAGAAATTTAATGGCCACTTAAACGAAGAAGATTATCAAGGGATCATTCAAAATGCCTGTCCAGGAGCAGGAGCTTGTGGTGGAATGTATACCGCCAATACGATGGCTACGGCAATGGAAGCGTTAGGGTTAAGCTTGCCTTACAGTGCCTCTAATCCTGCACTTAGTCCCGAAAAGAACCAAGAATGCGTAGAGGCTGGCAAAGCCATGAAAAGACTTCTGGCTGAAGACATTAAACCTCGTGATATATTAACCCCCAAAGCTTTTGAAAATGCCCTAACGCTATTGATGGTGATGGGAGGCTCTACCAATGCTGTGCTTCATTTATTGGCAGTGGCCAAAGCTGCCGAAGTATCGTTGACTTTGGCTGATTTTCAGCGCATAAGCGACAAAACACCTTATCTGGCTAACTTAAAACCCAGCGGCCAATACCTGATGGAAGATTTACATACCATTGGAGGAACTCCTGCCGTCATGAAACTATTACTCAATGAAGGTTTGCTCCATGGAGATTGCCTGACTGTCACTGGAAAAACGTTAGCCGAAAACCTCGAAAGCATCCAACCCATTGATGCAGGTCAGGATGTGTTTTTTCCTGTACAAAAACCCATTAAACCTCAAGGGCACTTGCAAATATTATATGGCAACCTTGCCACTCAGGGAGCTGTAGCCAAGATTACCGGAAAAGAAGGAGAAAAGTTTGAAGGTACAGCTAAGGTATATGATAGTGAATTTGATGCAATTGCTGGTATTAAAGACGGTGATGTAAAAGCAGGCCATGTGGTAGTAATTCGTTACGAAGGCCCCAAAGGTGGACCTGGCATGCCCGAGATGCTCAAACCAACTTCTGCGATTATAGGAGCAGGTTTAGGCAAAGAAGTCGCTCTGATTACCGATGGAAGATTTTCGGGAGGTTCTCACGGTTTTGTGGTAGGTCATGTATGCCCTGAGGCCCAACAAGGAGGGTTAATTGCCCTATTACAAGATGGCGATCGCATTACTATAGATGCTGTAAATAATAACATAGAGGCTCATTTGTCGGAAGAAGAAATCAATCAAAGACGTGCTCTTTGGCAGGCTCCTCCACCTCGTTTTAAGCGAGGAATTTTAGGCAAATACGCTCGTTCTGTTTCTTCTGCGGCTGAAGGCTGTGTAACCGATGAATAATTTTTTACCTAACCTCTAACACATTCAAAACCCCAAAAAGTATGGATACGCAAATACAAGATTTGGAAACCTCAGAAGCTGAGCAATCCCACCAAATCGGAAAAAAGGTGACTGGAGCAGAAGCCTTGATCTTATCTCTACTAGAAGAAGGAGTAGATACTATTTTTGGTTACCCAGGAGGAGCCATTATGCCCATATATGATTCCTTGTATCATTATGACCAACAACTCAACCATATACTTACCCGACACGAACAAGGAGCTACTCATGCAGCTCAGGGATATGCCCGTTTAGCCAAGAAAGCAGGAGTATGCTTTGCTACTTCAGGACCAGGGGCTACCAACCTCATCACTGGTATTGCCGATGCTCAAATAGATTCTACCCCACTAGTATGCATTACCGGGCAGGTTGCCAGTCATCTACTAGGTAGTGATGCTTTTCAGGAAACCGATATTATAGGCATTTCGGCTCCAGTTACCAAGTGGAATTTTCAGATCACCAAAGCAGCAGAAATCCCTGGTACTATTGCTAAAGCATTTTACATTGCTCAAAATGGTCGACCAGGCCCAGTACTGATTGACATTACAAAGGATGCTCAATTTGAAATGGTGGACTTTGTCTATAAAAAATGCCAAAATATTAGAAGCTACCGTCCAGTACCACCGCTCAATCAGCAAGCAGTACTACAAGCAGCCCAACTCATTAATCAAGCAAAGAAGCCGATGGTTTTGATGGGGCAAGGTGTTTCGTTGGCCCATGCTGAGAAAGAACTACAGGCATTCGCCGAAAAAGCCGATATCCCAGTTGCCAGCACTTTATTAGGGTTATCTTCTTTCTCTACGTCTCACCCGCTATATGTTGGTTTTTTGGGTATGCACGGAAACTATGGCCCTAATGTAAAAACCAATGAAGCTGATTTGCTCATTGCGATAGGTATGCGATTTGACGATCGGGTGACAGGAGACTTGAAACGTTATGCAGAAAAAGCCAGGGTTATTCATATTGAGATAGATCCTGCGGAAATTGACAAAAATGTAAAAGCGGATGTGGCTGTAGTAGCAGATGCCAAAGAAGCATTACAAGCATTAACCCCTTTGGTTAAAGCTCAAAAAAATCCTGACTGGCTACAAGAGTTTGCCGATTGTGACCAAACAGAATATGATCAGGTAATTAGTAAAACCCTGGCCCCTACTACCCCCAAAGTGAAAATGGCAGAAGTAATTGATGAACTGTCTCAACTGACCAAAGGGGAAGCAGTAATCGTGACCGATGTGGGTCAACATCAGATGATTGCCAGTCGCTATTACAAATTTGCAACTCCCAATAGTAATATTACTTCAGGAGGTTTGGGTACCATGGGGTTTGCCTTGCCTGCGGCTCTTGGGGCAAAATTAGCAAGGCCAGATCGTGAAGTAATTGCAATCATTGGAGATGGAGGGTTTCAAATGACTGCTCAGGAATTGGGAACACTGATGCAATACAAGATTCCCGTAAAAATTATCATTCTAAACAATAGCTTTCTGGGCATGGTACGCCAGTGGCAAGAGTTGTTCTTCGATAAACGTTATTCGTTTACCGAAATGGCCAACCCCGACTTTATTGCTTTGGCTCGCTCTTTCAACATCGCGGGGCAACAAGTACAGTCTCGTGAAGAGCTCACTTCAGGTCTTCAAAACTTATTGGATCACAACGGTTCTTTTTTGCTGGAGGTAGTGGTAGAAAAAGAAGACAATGTGTTTCCAATGGTGCCTACTGGTGAAAGCGTTTCTAATATTCGTCTTTCTTAATCTCGCTTTCACTGTATGATTAATTAATCAACACTTAAAACATTTAACTTTTTGAATTTCAAGACTTTACCCTTGATCAATGGAAAAGGAACAGTTTACTTTTACGATTTTTTCCGAAAACAATATTGGTTTGCTTAATCGTATAACGGATGTTTTCTCAAGAAGAAAAATCAACATAGATAGTCTCACCACTTCTGCTTCGGAAACAGAAGGTATTTACCGCTTTACGATTGTAGCAGAAACAAGCTTGCTCAATGTACAGCGCATTGTCAAGCAACTCGAGAAGCAGGTAGAGGTGCTCAAAGCCTTTTTTTATAAAGAAGATCAAATCATTCATCAAGAGGTGGCTCTTTATAAAATATCTACCCAATCGCTGATGCAAAGCAAAAAGGTAGAACACATTATTCGGGCAAATCACGCTCGAATACTCACTATCGAACCTGAATTTATGGTGATAGAAAAAACTGGACATCAATCGGAAACCCAGGCGCTTTTTGAGCAGCTCAAGCCTTATGAGATACTCAGTTTTGTTCGCTCGGGTCGGATTGCCATTGCAAAACCCATGAAAAAGCTTAGTGCTTATCTGGAAGAGGTTGGACAGGCATTGTAGTTCTATTGTTTTGCAACGCATTGAGGAACAATAGAGCAATGGAATAATCAAGCAATAGTTCTTGATAAAAATCTAAATCAACACAATACACAAAATAAATTTTAAACTCAAACAAGCCCAAAACTATGGCAACGATCAATTTTGGAGGAGTAGAAGAAAATGTAGCTACTCGCGAAGAATTTCCTTTATCAAAAGCATTAGAAACCCTTAAAGGCGAGACCATCGCTATTATAGGTTATGGAGTACAAGGTCCTGGACAGGCCCTGAATCTAAGAGACAATGGATTCAACGTAATTGTAGGACAACGCAAGCCCTCAAAATCGTATGAAAAGGCTTTAGCCGATGGTTGGGAAGAAGGAGTAAATCTATTCTCAATAGAAGAAGCACTGGAAAAAGGTACCGTCATTCAATATTTGTTGTCTGATGCAGGACAAATTGCTTTGTGGCCCACAGTGAAAAAATATCTTACCGCTGGTAAAATGTTGTATTTCTCTCACGGCTTTGGGGTTACCTATCATGAACAAACCGGTATTGTTCCCCCAGCAGATGTAGATGTGGTATTGGTAGCTCCCAAAGGCTCTGGCACAAGCCTTAGACGCATGTTTGTCGAAGGCAAAGGGCTTAACTCCAGCTATGCTGTATATCAAAATGCAACTGGTCAGGCTCAAGAGAAAGTTATTGCGTTAGGTATTGGTATTGGTTCGGGATATTTATTCGAAACTACTTTCGAAAAAGAGGTATACAGTGACCTTACAGGAGAGCGAGGAGTATTGATGGGTGCTTTGGCAGGCGTAATGGAGGCTCAATACGAGCTACTCCGTCGTAAAGGGCATTCTCCTTCAGAAGCTTTTAACGAAACTGTAGAAGAATTGACGCAAAGTTTGATTCGCCTCGTGGCCGAAAATGGAATGGATTGGATGTATGCCAACTGCTCTACTACCGCGCAAAGAGGTGCCTTGGACTGGAAAGACAAATTCAAAGTAGCAGTAGAGCCCGTTTATGAAGAACTTTACCAAAGCGTAGCGTCTGGTCAGGAAGCCAAGGCCACGATTGAGGCCAATAGTAAACCTGATTATCGTGAGAAACTGGAAGAAGAACTTAGCGTAATTCACCAGTCTGAAATGTGGCAAACAGGAGCTATGGTAAGAAAACTACGCCCTGAGAATCAACCACTTCCTCAGGAAGTTTAATATAGTAATTGAATCACGAATAATGATGAATAAATGCTGAATAGCGAAGTATCTCAATTATTAAAAACACCCATTACTCGATTAGGCTCGTTCATTTGCATTCGTGATTCAAATCACGATTATCAACAAAAACACAGATTCTAAACCCTATCTAATGAAAGATGAAAGCAGCACTGGAAAAACCGACTGACTCGACAGTTTCGGTCGTCGATGTACAAGACGCTTACCAAGTACTGAAAGAGGTGGTTCATCATACTCCTCTGATGTTAAATTCTCTACTCTCGGAAAGATACCGGGCAAAGGTTTATCTTAAACGAGAAGATTTACAAAATGTACGCTCTTATAAAATTAGAGGTGCTTATTATAAACTCAATAGCTTATCTCTGGAAGAACGTACACGAGGCATTGTGTGTGCTAGTGCTGGCAATCACGCGCAAGGAGTAGCCTATGCTTGTCACAAACTACAAATAAAGGGAACCATTTATATGCCTTCCCCTACTCCAAGGCAAAAAGTTGATCAGGTACGATTCTTTGGTAAAGAGTGGGTAGACATTTGCTTAACAGGTGACACTTTTGACAATGCTTATGAAGAAGCTTTACAGTTTTGTCAAGAAAATCAGCAGATATTTATCCATCCTTTCGATGACCCTCACGTAATTGCTGGTCAAGGAACTGTAGGATTAGAGATTCTAACCGATATTCCAGAAAACCCTGATTATGTGTTGGTTCCAGTAGGTGGTGGTGGATTAGCATCTGGGGTAGGTAGTTATCTCAAACAACTCAAACCCTCTGTAAAACTGGTAGGAGTAGAACCTAAAGGTGCGCCTTCTATGCAACAATCCCTGGCCAATCAAGCACCCGTGACACTGCCTGATATCGATAAATTTGTAGATGGAGCCGCAGTACAAAAGGTCGGCGATCTTACTTTCAAAATTTGCCAACAAGTATTAGATGGGGTTGAAACTGTGGACGAAGGCCAAGTATGTACTACTATTTTAAAGCTATATAATGAGCAAGCTATTGTAGTAGAACCTGCTGGTGCTCTTACCATTGCCTGTTTGGAGCAAATGAAGGATAAGATAAAGGGCAAAACGGTGGTGTGTGTAGTAAGTGGTAGCAACAACGATATTACCCGTATGGAAGAAATCAAAGAAAAGTCGTTGTTGTATGAGGGCTTAAAACATTATTTTCTCATAGATTTTCCTCAAAGATCGGGAGCTTTGCGAGAATTTGTATTAAATGCTTTGGGGAAAAACGATGATATTACCCACTTTGAATACATTAAAAAACATAACAAAGAAAAAGGCATGGCTGTAGTAGGTATAGAGCTACAGCACGCTACCGATTATGAAGCATTGATTCATCGCTTCGATCATCACCAGGTGCAATATCTATTGCTCAATCAACAACCATCGTTGCTAAGCCATATTTTATAGGTTTTAACTTCGTAAAATATCAATCTGGGAATCAAAATGAGCGGCTTTTTCAGGATGTCGTTCTTTAAGTCGCTCAAAAACCTGGATGGCTTCGTCTACTTTTCCTTGATTAAACAAGATTAATGCAGAACTTTCACTTATAAAATCGTCTTCTTCCTGGTTAGATTCTTCTGTCTCATCATTGATATCTTCATCAGTCGTAGTAGCATCCTTAGCCACTTCTTCGGCAATGAAGGGTTCATTTTGTAAAATGCTAATTTGAGCCAAAAAGTAATCTCTTCGCTCGGGTTGCTTGTCCATGAGTTGTCGATAAATATCAATCGCTTCCTCATTTCTGCCCTGGTTAAATAGGAAAATAGCTGCGCTCTCGCTCACGTTGCTTTCTTTGTTTTCTAATATTTCTTGTTTATTCTCTTGTGAAGAAGTCTGATCTGCAAGTGTATTATCAAGAATGTCTTGTGGTACCTCTTTGCTGGTTTCTGGCTCTAGATAGGCCTCTGTATCAATAGATTGAAAGAAATCCGTAGTCTCTTTTTCCTCTGACTTTTTGCTTTCCTCTTCTATAGGCTTGATAACTTCGTCACTTGTAAATCTATCTTCTGTCTTGTCTGCTTCTATCGAAATGGACGAAAAATCATCCTGTTTAGAAGTGTTGACATCATTTTCTACTTCCTCAACTAACTTACTTGAAGTCTCACTTTCTTCGGTGGTCAAAGATGAAAGATCAGTATCCTCTGCAATAATAGCTAATTGCCCTTCGTAATAACCTTTCTTTTCTGGATACTTTGCAATCAATTGCTTATACATTGTGATTGCCTCATCAGTACGTCCTTCGTTAAAAAGATCCATCGCAATCCCCTCATTCATATGCTCATCTTCTTCAACTACTGGAAACGAATCTGTCAAAGGTTCTGTTGTTGCGGGTTCTTCTTCATCTACTGGTGGCGCTTCCTCTTCTACCTTCTGATTTTGAGCAATTTGTTCGGTTTCCCAGCCACGTACCGCCTCAAAAGCATCAAAACCATCCTCTACTTGTTCATCATGTACTACTTTGCCATCAATCTGATCAGTCTCTGATTCTCGCACTGCCTCAAAGGCATCAAAACCATCTTCTACCTGTTCATCGTGCACTACATTTCCATCAATTTGATCAGTTTCCCAGCCACGAACTGCCTCAAAAGCGTCAAAACCATCTTCTACTTGTTCGTCATGCACTACTTTGCCATCGATCTGGTCAGTTTCTGATTCTCGTACTGCCTCAAAAGCGTCAAAACCATCCTCCACTTGTTCATCATGCACTACATTGCCATCAATTTGATCAGTTTCCCAACCACGAACTGCCTCAAAAGCATCAAAACCATCTTCTACTTGTTCATCATGTACTACTTTGCCATCGATCTGGTCAGTTTCTGATTCTCGTACTGCCTCAAAAGCGTCAAAACCATCCTCCACTTGTTCATCGTGCACTACATTTCCATCAATTTGATCAGTTTCCCAGCCACGAACTGCCTCAAAAGCGTCAAAACCATCCTCCACTTGTTCGTCATGCACTACGTTTCCATCAATTTGATCAGTTTCCCAGCCACGAACTGCCTCAAAAGCGTCAAAACCATCTTCTACTTGTTCGTCATGCACTACTTTGCCATCGATCTGGTCAGTCTCTGATACTCTTACCGCCTCAAAAGCGTCAAAACCATCCTCTACTTGTTCATCGTGTACTACATTACCATCTATCTGATCAGTCTCTGATTCTCTTACCGCCTCAAAAGCGTCAAAACCATCTTCTACTTGCTCATCATTGACTACTTTACCGTCAGTTTGCTCAGTTTCCCAATGCCTTACAAGTTCAAACAGATCTAAGTCATCATCATCATCTGAAGCATGTGGTTTTCCTGCTAAAGATTCCTCTTCCCATACTCTTACCTGATCAAATAAATCAATATCTGACGAGGTATCTTCTACATCTTCTGGCCCTTCCTCATCAGAAGGCACCTCCTCAACAGCTGTAGTTATCTTATCCTCAACTTCTGGCACGTTTGATTCCAAAGATTCGGGCTGTTCTATAACCTGATCACTACTCGCGCTTTTTTCTATATCTTCTTCCTTGATATCAGGTAAAACAGCACTATCTTCCACTTGAGAGTCACCATCTCCTTCTTTTAGTAAATCTGTAGTCTCAAGTGGCTGTACCACATCTTGCATGTGTACATTCGTCGAAACATTGAAGACTAATTTATCTCTTAAAATATCAAAAGCGTCTATTACATAATCCTCGTTTCTTACCAACTCAAAAGGATCATCTAATAACAAAGGATTGTATGGAATGTAATCATCGGGTAGTTTTACTTCTACATAAAACTCATCCTCAGATGCTATCTCTTTTACTTTTTCATCCGCAGGTGAGCTTTCCTCCTTGGTTTGTACATCACCATCTTCGCCGTCATTGGTGGTTACCGCTTCATCAAGTGTAGAGGGTTTTTCGGCAGTAGTTGCAGGTGTATCATCAATACCAATACCAAACAATTGTGGATTTTTGGTAAGTAGATCATACTGCGTCTGAAAATATTCTTTTCGGGTAGGGTATTTTCTCATCAACTTTTGGTAAACCCCTCCAGCCATTTCCAAATCACCCTTCTTATAATACTCTATGGCCAAATCTTCGTTTAAATCTTCTATATCAATTTGGCTCTCTTTTTTTATAGTAGGCTCTACTTCCCGTAATAAATCAAAGCAATCTTCCAATTCAGGATGTCCCAAATCATGCGCACCTGGAACAGGTACTTCTATTGACTCATCCTTAGGAGTTTCTGCAACACTTGGTTCTGTTTGCTTTGGTTTTTTATAATATACTCTATCGGTAAGACTCTCATCAAACTGATAAGTATTATCTAATAATAAATTGGCTTGGTTAAGGAAATACTCTTTTTTGTCTGGATATCTTAAGATGAGTTTATCGAAGTGTGCTCGAGCCTCCTCTACTTTTCCATCATTATAAAGATCAAAAGCCTCATATTCATCCAATTCTTGCCCTAGATCTATTACAATTTTATCTGATAGGTCTATATCTTCATCAGTAATCAAGCGATCTGCTGGAAAAACTGATTCTTCGGTGTTCTCTAAATGCTCTTCTTCTTTAACTTCAACGTTGGGCGTTGAGTCCTCTATATCTTCTTTCTCTTCCTGCTCTATTTCAGTTATAGTGTCTTCGCTGGTTTCTGTAATATCGTTCTCAAGTACATTATTTGAAGAGTCTTCTTCAATCGTTTGTTCTTTAGAATCTTCCAGAACCGGGGTAAGTGACTCTTCTTCTGTTTTAGAAGTACTTTCAGATACTTTGGCTACCAAAGACTCGTCAAACTCATAGGTATTGTCCATGAGTAAATTGGCCTGAGTAATATAGTAGTCCTTCTTGTCAGGGTAACGTAATATTAACTTATGAAAATGCTTCTTGGCTTCTTCTATTCTACCTTCATTATACAAGCTAATGGCATAGTATTCATCCTGCTCTTCATCAAAATCAATGGAAAGCTCTTTGCTCTCAGATTGATCGGTAGTTCTGTTACCTGTCTCATTTTCATCAGGAAAAGTATCTAATACTACACTTTCTTCTTTCTCCTCAATCGCATCAAAAAAAGACACTGTTTCGTTTTCTACTGTGATGGTTTCTTCCTGGTCTAACTCATCGCTTTCTTTCCCATTTTTTGACGTTTTATCTGACTTGCCCTCCTGGCTGAGCAAATCTCTCAAAAGATTACGATTATAGGCATACACTGCGGCGCGGCGAATTTTATTGGGTGCTTGTACAGGCTCTACATCTTGAGAACCTTTGGCAAGCAGCACATGCGCCACATGAAAATAAGGAAAACGCTCTGCTATATCTTCCAATGACTCCAGTGTGACGTCATTGATTTTAGCAGGGTCTTCGATAATGTACAATAATGCCTTTTTGTTCATAAGTTTTCTTCTTTTGAGATTGTCAGCACAAACGGCTTTTGCTTGTATGGTGTCAAATTCTAATGCTTTGGTCAGGTGTTAACCATTTAGTAATCAGCAATATAAAAATTTTACCTAATTATATTGATTTTCTCCAAAAGAATTTACCAGTTCGCAGCTGTTTTGTTAAAAATATCTAGCAAAAGCTTTTCAAAAATCTCAGGAATTCTTTCAGGCTCAGCCTGAGCCAAAGTTTGAGTCTGAGGAAAATCAGCGAACTGAGAAAATGTCTGGGTAAAGTTTTTTGTGTCGTCTTTGGTACTCTCAAATGTAACACTTACTGCGATCGTTAAACGGTTACTCGCAGCCTGTGATTGTGCCGTTAAAGCAATGGGTGCTACGGTATAACTCGTAATATTTCCTCTTAAACTCCAATCACCATTGCCATCTACCAAATCCAAAGAAGAGTTTTGCTGATAATACTCCTTCAATTGATCTGTAAAATCTTGCCCTAAGTTGGCTGGTCCCAGTGTAGCGTTGTTTTGAAAGTTATCTACAAATAGCGTTTTTACATCTGCTGGCACACTAGATCCACTAAAGCTGTAGCTTAACACACAGCTGTTTAACCCAACCACTATAGCTCCCCATAACAAGCTATACATAAGGTATTTGCTCAAACTATGCCACTTTTTATTCACTGTGTAAAAAAATCTATTTTTGCTTCTCGATCTCATACTGTTTAATTTTTCGGTAAAGTGTTCTTTCAGATATTCCTAAATCCCGGGCAGCATATTTTCGCTTATTCTTATTTTTCTTTAAAGCTTTGATAATCAATTCTTTTTCCTGCTCCTCAAGAGATAGAGAATCGTTTTCTTCTTCGTGTTGAATGTCGTGTGTATTTCCCACATCATCCAAATCAGTTATCTCTATCACGTTCTCTTCCTGAAAAGTGCTACTTGTATTTACCGAAGTATCTGAAGGGAGTAAACGATCTACCTTCTGCAAAGCCGTATCTACACTCTCTTCATTAATGCCATTGAATAAGTCTTGGTGGTCACTAATGACATTCCCGTAATTTCCGCTACTCAAAAGTTCAAAGACCAATTTTTTTAGCTCTGTCACGTCCTTACGCATATCAAAGAGAATTTTGTATAACAAATCTCTTTCAGAAAAGCTTTGATCTTGTCCATTACTACCAGCTGCATTACTAAGCAATGCAGGAGGTCTGCTAGTGGTCTCGCTTGGAATGTATTTGTTAAGCGTTTCAGCATCAATTTCTTGCTCCATCTCAAGCAATGACATTTGCTGTGTAAGATTTTTTAATTGACGAATGTTTCCTGGAAAACGATAATTGGCCAAAATTTGAGCGGCATCAGAGTCAAGCTTGATAGGCTTCACTCGATATTGTTCAGCAAAATCAGTCGCGAACTTTCGAAACAATAGTAAGATGTCATTGCCTCGCTCTCGCAAGCCAGGTACAGTGATTGGCACCGTACTCAAACGAAAATACAAATCCTCCCGAAACTTCTTTTGCTCCACAGCTTCCAGTAGATCTACATTTGTTGCGGCTACTACCCGTACATTGGTTTTCTGCACTTTGTTTGAACCTACTCTGATAAACTCTCCATTCTCAAGTACCCTCAATAGACGTGATTGAGTACCCAGAGGCATCTCTCCTATTTCATCCAAAAAAATGGTTCCGCCATCAGTTACTTCAAAAAAGCCTTTACGAGCTTCTCGGGCATCAGTAAATGCTCCTTTTTCGTGGCCAAACAACTCTGAATCAATTGTTCCTTCTGGGATGGCTCCGCAGTTAATCGCAATAAATTGTCCATGTTTACGAGGACTCAAACTATGGATAATTTTAGAAAACGATTCTTTACCAGTTCCGCTTTCTCCCATAATCAAAACATTCATTTCAGTAGGCGCTACTTGCGCTGCCACATGAATGGCATAATTAAGTTTAGGAGAATTTCCAATAATTCCGAATCGTTGCTTTATACTCTGAATTTCTTCTTGTCTCAAACTTTTAAAAGATTTTGGGTACTGGGTTAGGTTTGTTCACATCACTTGCCAGTAACCAAGGTTTACAATTTACATTTGCTGAGTTTGCCTCCACTTATTTTCTTTCTATTAAAAAAGCGACAAGAAGTTTTCCTTGTCGCCAGAACTATCAATCTTCTGATCATTCTGCATCTCCAAATAAGGTCGCAGCAGTACAGTCATGAACTTTGACCATTACATAATCTCCTTTTTTGTAATGTTTCTTTGGAAAAATCACGACCTTATTTGCTGTATTTCGTCCTTTAAGATATTCATCTGAACGCTTAGAAAACCCTTCTACCAATACCTTATGTACTTTGCCTACATCTTGTTGATTTCGCTTAAGCGATAATTCTTGCTGTAAGGCAATGATTTCCTGTAGACGTTTCTTTTTGGCCTCTAAAGACACATCATCTTTCATTTTCTTAGCAGCAGGGGTATTGGGTCGTTCTGAATAATAAAACATATATGAGAAATCATATTCTACTTCCTTCATCAAGGTAAGTGTATCCTGATGCTCTTCTTCAGTTTCGGTACAGAAACCTGCAATCATATCACTTGAAATGCCACAATCTTCTCCTAAAATACGGCGAATAGATGCTACAATCTCAAGATATCTTTCACGAGTATAACCACGATTCATTACATCTAACACCCGGCTGTTACCACTTTGCACTGGAAGGTGAATATATTTGCAAATATTTTCATATTTAGCCATTGTGTGCAACACATCCTCGGTGATATCTTTAGGGTGAGAAGTGGAGAAACGAATACGTAAATCGGGACTCACCAAAGCTACTTTCTCTAACAATTGGGCAAAGTTTACAATTTCTACACCCGTTAAATCTGCTCCTTTTTTAACCGCCTTCTTTTCTCCCAATAATGAAATCACATCAGGATTAGAGCTCCAAAGATAAGAGTCTACATTTTGCCCCAATAGCGTTACTTCTTTGTATCCTTTATCAAATAAATCCTGAGCTTCTTTTACAATTGAGTGAGGATCACGGCTACGCTCTCTACCTCGGGTGAAAGGCACCACACAGAACGAACACATATTGTCACATCCTCTCATAATGGAGATAAAAGCGCTTACACCATTGGTATTGAGACGTACTGGTGCTATATCAGCATAAGTTTCGTCACGCGAGAGGAACACATTTACGGCTTCTTGTCCTTCGTCGGCTTGTAATACTAATTGAGGTAAATCACGGTAAGAATCTGGCCCGGCTACTATATCTACCATTTGTTCCTCTTCCAACAAACGCTTTTTAAGTCTTTCGGCCATACACCCCAACACTCCCACTACCATTCCTGGCTTTTTGCTCTTCACATGATTCAGGTTTTGCAAGCGATTACGTACTCGCTGCTCAGCATTGTCTCTAATGGCACAAGTATTAAGCAGTACTACATCAGCGTTGTCTACCTCAGAGGTAGTATCAAAACCGTGTTCCGCCATGATAGAAGCTACGATCTCACTATCTGAGAAATTCATCTGACAACCATAGCTTTCAATGTATAATTTCCGGGTTTTACCGGTGTTAGTTTCTTCGGTAATGTGAACGTTTTCGTTCGTTTCTTTATCACTTGGCTTGAGTATTGCTAAGTCTTTAATTACTTTTTGCATTGATTTTCTTTATTTTAGCGTACAAAAGTAAGCATTTTGCCCCAAAAATGACAAAATGGCAGTAAATAATTTAGGGAAGTATTAATGAGCTTTGTTCATAATTTATCACTACGCCACAAAGTAGTCTACATAAGTCTAATCGTTACTTTTTTTGCCCTGGGTACAGGGTTTGGGGTATTCCTATGGCAATCGGTCTCGTTGTTTAAGGGAAATCTCAAAGAAAAAGTAATGACCAATGCCTCGTTAACTGCTGCTTTTTGTACTACTCCTCTGGCTATCAAAGATCGAAAAGGTCTTAGAGATATTCTGAAAAAATTCAAAGACTTTCCTGAAATTACTCAAGCTTGTATTTATAATCGTAGAGGAAAGATTTATGCAACCTATCGCCGTGACTCTACTATACCAGCCTCTTTCCCTGCCTACAACAAACAATGGATTACTTCTGCTAAATTCGATGATGATTTTTTACATGTTTACCAACCAGTAGTATACAATGACCGTGACTACTTAGGTTTGGTATATATTAAGGCTAGTACTCAGAATTTAAACCAAAAAGTAAATCAGGAAATTATTATTTTGGTGAGTCTCTTGATTTTATTAGCCATTGTATCTTACCTGCTAGCGCGCAGCCTACAAAAAGTGGTTTCCAGTCCAGTGCAAGAACTGATTGCAGTAGTAGATCAGATTTCAGATAAAGGAGACTATTCATTGAGGGCTAAGAAACAATCTCGTGGTAACGATGAAATCACCAAGCTATACGATCAGTTCAATCATATGCTTGAACAAATCGAGCAGAAACAACAACGCGAAAAAACTAGTCGCAAAAAATATCAGGAGCTGTTTCAAAACTCAGTGATTGGAATAGTAAGTGTAGATGTAACCAGTGGTGAAATTATAGAGGCAAACCATCGTTTTTGGGATATTTTGCAGCTCAGGCCTCGCAAAGTGCTTGAAGATGACCTATTAGACTACAACCCCGAAGATTTATACCGACTGAAAGGTATGCTCGAAAAACATACCTTCATTATTCGTGAAGAGGTTCAACTACGCATCAAGAAAAATCAAATTCTATGGCTGTCTATTTCGGGTACGCTCAATAATGAACGTCATTTTGAGGGTGTAATACAGGATATTACTGAACTGAAAGAACATAGTTTGGAATTGAAACAAGTGAATAATGAGCTAGATAACTTTGTATATCATGCTTCTCATGAATTTCGTGCCCCACTTCGTTCTATTTTAGGACTTACTAACCTCATCAAACAAGAGCAAAACCTGGAGAGCATCATGCTTTGTGTAGACATGATTATTCAAAGCACTCAAAACCTGGATGAGGTAGTACAAAATGCATTGGCCCTCACCAAAAATAAACGCGTTGAAAGTGCTTTTACAGCTATACATTGGAAAGATAAGCTCAAAACTTTTCTGGAAAATCTGGCTGACACCAAGCATAGCCGTAGAATCAAGTTTGATACTTTGGTAAACCAGACTTCGGTATTTTATTCAGACTTAAGTCGTATTAATATCATTATTGGAGAATTGCTGGCCAATGCCATCCGTTTTACCAGGCATCTAGAATTTCCAGAGATTCAGGTACGAATTTATGCCAACCCACATAAAGTCACGATCCGAATTGGAGACAACGGCGAAGGCATACCCAGCGATGAATTGCCCAAAATTTTTGATATGTTCTACCGAGGATCAGAAAGCTCACAAGGATCAGGACTGGGATTATATATCGTAAAAAATGCGGTGAATAAACTCAATGGAATGATCTATGTAACCTCTGAAGAAAAAATGGGTACAACCTTTACCGTGGAACTT
The DNA here is from genome assembly GCA_001890965.1 of marine bacterium AO1-C. Taxonomy (GTDB): domain Bacteria; phylum Bacteroidota; class Bacteroidia; order Cytophagales; family Microscillaceae; genus Microscilla. The sequence continues at coordinate 1,465,604 of MLAY01000001.1, forward strand.
CCCAACGAGGCCAAGAGAAATGGGCAAATAGATGCTGATGAAACATCTGGCAAAGAAGATTCCCTCCAAACGACTCCACTACCAGAGCGTGATCAGTAATTTTTCATTCCCCTCACCCATTATCACTCCCATAATTATTGTCAAGTCTTTGGACGCTATTCTCCCGCAGTTTAACTTTGAAGCGAATTTTTTATTCCATAGAAGCCATCTCGGCTTCGTAGAATTAAACCATTTTTTCAGGAATACTTTATGAATACAGTAGACCAATACAATTTTGCCGGAAAAAAGGCATTGATTCGCGTTGATTTTAATGTTCCTTTGAATGATGCTTTTGAAATCACTGACGAAACCCGCATCAAAGCAGCTTTACCAACTTTGCAAAAAATACTAAAAGATGGGGGAAGTCTTATCCTAATGTCTCACCTGGGGCGTCCCAAAGATGGATATGCTGAAAAGTTTTCGCTGAAACACTTGGTAAAACCCTTGAGTGAAAAACTATCAGTAGAAGTAAAGTTTGCTTCTGATTGTATTGGGGAAGAAGCAGAGCAATTGGCTGCCGGCCTACAAAATGGAGAAGTATTGTTGCTTGAAAACCTTCGTTTTCATAAAGAAGAGAAAAAAGGCGATCAGGATTTTGCTCAAAAGCTAGCCAAGCTTGGAGATGTATATGTAAATGATGCGTTTGGAACCGCTCACCGGGCACATGCTTCTACTTCGGTAATTGCGCAATTTTTCACCGACAAGGTAAGTGGTTATGTAATGCAAGCGGAGCTTGACAATGCTCAAAAAGTATTGGAAAACGCTCAAAAGCCTTTCACGGCCATTATGGGAGGAGCCAAAATCTCGGATAAAATCTTAGTCATTGAGCAATTGCTCGATAGGGTAGATAATTTGTTGATTGGTGGTGCCATGGCTTACACTTTCTTTAAGGCTCAAGGTGGAGAAATTGGTAAATCGTTGGTAGAAGAAGATAAACTTGGTTTGGCCCTTGAATTAATTAACAAAGCCAAGGAAAAGGGAGTTAACCTCATGCTACCAGAAGATTCTATCATTGCAGATGACTTTAACAATGATGCCAACAAAGAAGTAGCCAATAATTTAACCATTAAAGATGGCTACATGGGACTAGATATCGGAGAAAAGGCAGCAAATGATTTTGCACAAGTCATTGAAACGTCTAAAACTGTATTGTGGAATGGTCCAATGGGGGTATTTGAAATGCCTAATTTTGCCAACGGAACGATTAGTGTAGCTAAAGCAGTAGTAAAATCAACCGAAAATGGTGGTTTTTCACTGATTGGTGGAGGAGATTCGGCAGCTGCGGTAAACAATCTGGGATTTGGCGATAAAGTCTCTTATGTGTCTACTGGAGGTGGTGCTCTACTTGAATATATGGAAGGCAAAACGCTTCCTGGAGTAGCAGCTTTGGAAGCATAATTCACTTCTTTTACAAGATAAAAGGCTACCTTGCAATAAATTACTTTATAGTAAGGTGGCCTTTTGACTATTTTAAAGTTCAAAATTGCCTATAACCTCTGATTATGTTAAGTGTATGAGAAAAATATTAGGATGGGTTGCGTTGCCTTTTTTTGCTATTGCATTCTTAGGCTCTCTTGTATTGTTTGAAGTAATCCAACGGATTGCATACTTTGGTTTTGGCTATCAAGCCCATAAACGATCTATTGATGCACTACAGTTGTGTTTAATCAATTCGCTCAGAGTTGTAGGCACTAGATTCCGCACCAAACGCCTTAAACAAAAGCTTCCAACAGATCGCCCTTTAATTATCATTTCCAATCACCAAAGTATGTTTGACATACCTCTGTTGATTTGGATCTTTCGTCGCCATCACCCAAAGTTTGTATCCAAAAAAGAACTAGGCAAAGGCATTCCAAGTATTTCATTCAACTTAAAATATGGTGGGTCGGTTTTGATAGATCGCAAGGATCGCGAACAAGCAACAGCTAAAATAGGTGAGCTTGGCCAATACATAGAGCAACACAATCGCACAGCTTGTATCTTTCCTGAAGGCACACGCTCACGTGATGGTATCTTAAAGCCCTTTAAAACAACAGGAATCAAAACTTTACTACAACATGCTCCTTCTGCCTTAGTAGTTCCGGTAGCTATCTCAGGTTCGTGGGAATTATTAAGATATAAGCTCAAGCCATTGCCTTTTGGTGTAAAATACCAAACCCAAGTACTTGATCCAATTGAGCCTTCTAAATATTCTGCTGATGAAATGGTTCAACTGGCAGAATCACGTATTCGCAAGGCGCTGGGCCAGGAACACCCTACTGTGTAAGCTTCATTGGTTTGCCAATATCTAAGAAAACATATACGGGCTTCGCATAATAAACCTGCAAAAAATTTTGTGTAGATCGGTTTTATAGATTTTATTTGTTGCAAATGTTTGCATTTGGATGCAACAAATAATAATCACTATTCAGATATACAACTGCTTACAAAAACACTTTTATTCACGGTTTACACAAACTTTTTAGTGAAAGTATAAACACTCTTTTGGATATGAACAAAGTAATTAAACTATTTTATGCAGGGCTATTTTTATTGATGTTTGCAAACTACTCCCCTGCACTTGCTTTTAAAACAGTATATACAAATTCAGTTAGTTATTCAGAAGCCCCCTCTCTACACAACCCAACAAAGGAAGATGTCCGAAGTACAAAACGTGCAGCAAAACAGAGAAAGAAATTAGCCCGTAAACAACAGCGACTCAATAAATTTTTAAAGTCTCGCTTAGGCAAATGGCTCATAAAACGAGCTATTAAGAAGCAACAACGCCGCGAAAAAAGATGGCAGCGAAAGTATGAACGAAAAAAGAAACGTTGGCTGGCTAAGGGAAAAGACATTACCAAACTGAAGAAAAAGCAAAGAAGAGGAAACCCAAGAACAGGAATCTTATTATTAATCATTGGAGCTTTATTCTTTTTTGTTTTGGGAACATTAAGCCCATTCGACATCATAGGAATCATCGTAGCTGCCATAGGGCTTTTTCTCATTTTACTGTATTTGTTGACCTAAAGGTTTGTAAAACAGTTTTTTATCCTTTTCTTGTAGCTGTTTCTTCAGATAAAAGTTTTAATATTTTAACTCTTTATTCAAAATGAAAAATTTCCTATTATCTGTTATTTTGGGAGTATTTGTTGTATTGCCAGCAATGGTAAATGCTCAAGATGAAGCCATGGCTGAGATACCCACCAGTACATCTACTGCTATTACAAACGAAAATGTTGTAGCAGCGACAATGGTTGAAACTCCTAAGGTAGAAGTAGCTCCAGTAAAAGAAGTAAAAGCTCCTGCCAAGATAAATACCACAAAACCATTATCTAAAAAAGAACTTCGAGTTTTAAGAAGAGCTGAGCGAAAAGCAGAACGCAAAGTACGTCGTCAACAACGTCGTGTAAAGCGAGTAAAGAAGTTTTTAAACTCTCGCTTGGGCAAATGGATGATTAAAAGAGCCATCAAGAAAGCCAACAAACGCAAAGAGAGATTTCAGCGTAAAGCATTGAAGGCTGCCAAAAAAGGTAACAAGAAATTACAACAGAAATATGAAAAGAAAGCACTTACTGGCAATCTAAGAATTGGTATTATATTGTTAGTAATTGGCTTGATTTTAAGCTTTTTCCCGATTCTTAACATTATTGGGCTTATCCTTATTTTGGTAGGTTTGGTATTTATTTTACTAGCACTTTTATAATATAAGGGCAAGTATTTTATATATTGCAAAAAGGCTATATTCAACGATTTGGGTATAGCCTTTTTTTATGCGCACAGTTATCATAATACTCCAGAATTTTAGCAATAAATATTGATATGAAGATCCTTAAAAAATTATTCAAATACCTGGGAATACTCATCTTGTTATTAGTAGTAGCCTTTTTTGTGCTTACCGCATTCCCAAAGTACAGTTATTTGCGTAAAGCGGTATATTATAACCTGGCAGATATAGATGATTATAAAATATTTGATAATCGCACTATCAAAGCAGGAAAACACCAACCCTGGACAAAAACTAAAGATTATAATAAAAAAGCTCCCTCGAGTGCCAGTTTACAAAAAATTGAGAGTTATAAAACGGTCGCCTTTTTAGTATTGCAAAACAGTTCTATCAAGTACGAAAAGTATTGGGATAATTATAGCGACTCTTCCTGGTCCAATTCCTTTTCGATGGCCAAAAGTGTGATTTCCTTGCTTATTGGAGCTGCTATTGATGAAGGAAAGATTAAAAGTGTTGATCAAAAAGTGGGAGATTTTTTACCTCAATTCAAAGGAGGCATGAACGAACAGCTCACCATTCGTCATTTGCTTTCTATGAGTTCGGGTCTCAATTGGGATGAAAACTACGCAGGCCCTACCTCTATGACAACCATCGCCTACTATGGTAAAGACTTAGAGAAATCGGTTAAACAAATGCAGGTAGTGACTACACCTGGTAAAAAAAATGTGTACCAAAGTGGTAATACTCAGGTGCTGGCTTTCGTATTGGAAAAAGCAACTGGCAAAACCGTGGCCGATTATGCATCAGAAAAACTTTGGCAACCACTAGGTGCTAAGCATGATGCGCTTTGGTCGCTAGACAAAGAAAACGGACACGAAAAAGCTTATTGCTGTTTCAATAGCAATGCGCGTGACTTTGCTCGCTTGGGGCAGTTGGTATTGCTCAATGGCAGATGGGGTGGGCGTCCTATTATTTCTGAAAAATATATCAAAGAAGCTACTACCCCAGCGAAAAGTCTTACTTCTGAAGGAAGCAGTGAACCTAATAATTATTATGGTCATCAGTTTTGGATTTTGGAATATAAGGGAAATATAATCCCTTACATGCGAGGAATTTTAGGGCAGTATATCTTCATTATTCCTAAGAAAAACGCCGTGGTGGTACGCTTGGGTCACACAAGAGACACACAATATGGAGATTTTCACGCGCCTAAGGATGTCTATGCGTATCTAGACGCTGCTTTTGAGATATTAGATTAATTTAAATTGCTCTGTTGTTTCGCTGCGCTTATTGCTAAACATAATAAGTGCAGTGAAACAATGTGATCAGCAAAACATTACAATGATGCACATTACAAAAGGTGATTTTTTGCTTTCTGATAATAAGGATCAGTTAAATATAGAAGTTATCCATGGTTTTCTAACCAACTCTTATTGGGCCAAAGGCATTTCTCAAGAAATCGTAGAAAAATCTATCCAACATTCTCTTTGCTTTGGGGTTTATAAACAAAACAATCAAATAGGTTTCGCCCGTATCATAAGCGACTACGCAACTTTTGCCTACCTGGCAGATGTTTTTATTCTGGAAAGCGCTCGAGGCAACGGTTTGGCCAAATGGATGGTAGAGCTTATAAAGAAGCACCCTGATTTGCAAGGCCTGCGACGATGGCTACTTGCTACCAGTGATGCCCACAGCCTCTATGCACAATATGGAGGATTTACGCCCATTACTGATCCTGGTATTTGGATGGAAATAAGAACTCCTTACGAATAGGTGTTTGCCTTATGTCTTCCATCTTCATTATATAACAAAAAATCACCCTATGAATATCTCAATAAAACTATATCAAATAGGCCTGCTACTGGTATTATTTTTTGCAAGCTGTAACAAAAAGAATGAAGACCAGGTCACCCCTTCGTTTCAATACTTAGTAGAAAGTACCCTTCTTGGAGAGTTTGATGCCAATAGCATCAAAGCAAGGTATGCCAACGATCCCAATATTTCCCCATTTCTAGGCATTCTTCCCTTGAGCGCAGTAAGAGTTTATAAGATTGTATATAAAACGACTGATGTTTCAGGCAATGAAATTAATGCCTCAGGAGCATTGATATATCCTACCGAGAACAAGCCTTATGCTCTAATAAGTTATCAACATGGAACTATTACAGCAGAAAGTGGGGCTCCTTCGAACTACCAACCCAATAGCGAAGCCTATGATGCCGGCACATTGCTTTCAGGAGTAGGTTATGTAGTGGCCCTACCTGATTACATTGGTTATGGTGCAGCCAAAGATTTAGAACATCCCTATGAACATGCGGCTTCTTTGGCCTCAGCTTCTCGTGATATGATTCGAGCTGCCCGTGAGTTTACGAATGCCAATGGTATTACTTTAAATAATCAACTTTTTCTGACAGGCTATTCAGAAGGAGGCTATGCTACTATGGCCCTACATAAACTACTGGAAAGTCAGCACAGTGATGAATTTACGGTAACTGCCAGTGCTCCTGGAGCAGGTGCCTATAACAAAACTGGCTTTGCCCAAGATGTAGTTTCTCGTAACGAAGACCTTGATTTTATCAATTCATACCTCTGGGTATTAGACACTTACAATAAAGTATATGGTCTCAATCGCCCTTTTAGTGCATTTATTAATGAACCTTATGCAACTCAGCTCACCAATGCTGCCCCTGGCATAGGTATTCAAACCGAGGTTGCTAAAAACCCTCAAGTACTATTTACTCAAAGCTTTTTGGACGGCATAAAAAATGGTACTGATACTGAGTTGCTGAATGCCCTGAAAGATAATGACATTTATGACTGGACTCCTAAAGCACCTATTCGGATGTTTCACGGCACAGCTGATAACTTTGTACCTTTCTTTAATTCCCAAAATGCACTGGATGCAATGCGCGCCAATGGTGTTACCCAGGTAGAGCTCGTATCTATCAATGGGGGAAATCACTTTACCAGCATTGCAAGCTTTACGTTGGGAGTATTTGATTATTTTGGAAGCTTTGCGCAATAAGCTCACTCAAAAGTTATTTTCAGTGATTTATTTTTTCAATTCGACACTTTTTCTATTTTTGAGTCAGTTGTCAATTATACCAACTTAAAAAATCTAGATTATGAAATTTATCACTGAAATGACGCTGACTAAAAAATCGCTATTCACAGGTTTTTATGCATTGGCATTGGTTCTATTTTTGGCTGCTTGTGGTGGTGGCGCTAAAGAAAATAATACTGAAACTGATACGACTGCCAAGCAAGATACTACTGCTACGGCTGATACCAACAAGGAAATGACTCCTGAGGATAAGATGAAAAAAGCCTTTGAAGAAAATACTCAAGCTTATGCAGAAGTCATTGGCAAATTGTCTAAAAAATGGAAAGAGGTATCATTTGAGCATAAGGACGGCAAAGTAGAAAATGTAGAAAAAGAAAATGACTACTTGATATTCAAAAATGACGGTACTTTTGAGGAATATTTCCATACTGACAAAAAAATTGAAGCAGGCCTTTGGTCTTTGGAAAAAGAAGGTAAAGTAGTACACTTATTTTCTACTGAGCACCGTGTTATGCAAGATGTAAGACGTGAGATTGTAGAATTGACTGCCGACAAAATGATTTGGTTAGACAATACCAAAAAGAAGTCTACTTTTAAGCTGGTAGGTGAGTCTAGCGGAGATGCTGACGGAACCAAAACAGATAGTACTAAAGTAGATAGCACCAAATAAATGATGGATGTTTAACTAAACATTTATCCAAACTAAATAAAACCCCAAGATAAAGTCATGCTTTATCTTGGGGTTTTGCTATATATCATCTCCTATAAAAGTGTAATATCTACCCAGCTCAACTTTTCTAAATGAGCAAGGGATGCTTTACTCAGATGTTGTTGATCTATATCTAGCCACTTAAGGTTTTTAAGATACATTATCTCTTCTGGTATCTCTCTGATAGGATTATGTCTTAAATTTAAGTTTTCCAGCGATTCCAAGCCTCCAATAGAAGAAGGTAAAACTCTGAGGTCGTTGTAGGAAAAATTAAGATATTCTAACTGTTTCAGCTCACCAATCCAAGAAGGTAATTCAACGACAAAATTACTCTCTAAGCTTAATATTCTAAGTTGTAAAAGACCTCTCAATGCTTCTGGTAATATTTCAAATTCATTATGCTCTAAACTAATGTCATATAGGTTTTCTAACTTACCTAAGCCTTCAGGAAGTTCATCAAGTGAGTTGCCATACAAACTAAGACGCTCAAGTTGATACAAATTTTCTAGCTCTTCGGGTAAAAAAGTTAATTTATTATGATCTAATCGTAATTCTTTTAAATGAGTTAAAAGGCATGTTTCGGCGGGAAAAGCATACAAATACTGAAGATTAAGATCAAGAATAGGCTGATTAAGTTTGCAAATATGTTCGGCCTTGCTCTCTTCTAAGTTAGGATCATAGAGGTTTTTTGCTGCATTTAAATAATCGTCTAACAGCTTTTTGATCTGGGGTAATTCATGTCCTTTGGCTATTTCAAGAGCTACTGCCACATTGCTTTCAACTGGTGAGTAGAATAACTTGAGAAATTTCTGATATAATTGGCTAGACTCTAGCATTTGAATGCTCTTTCACTAAAAAAATAAATGGTATAAAACAAAACCCCAAAACAAAGACACGCTTCACCTTGGGGTTTTATATATTTTTTAGTGATCAATATCGACCACTCATCATTTGCTACTGGATTAAACCATTGCAATCTCAAATTGTACCAAATCTACAAATTCTCTCACACGGCTTGCTACTGCTTCGCTATCCAAGTCAATAAGACCATCGGTACCAAACTTACCTACACAGAAAGAAGCCATTGCAGAACCATACACAATCGCACGTTTCATGTTATCGAAAGAGATGTCACCAGTACTGGCCAAATAACCGATAAAACCACCAGCAAAGGTATCGCCAGCTCCAGTAGGATCAAATACGTCCTCTAATGGCAAGGCAGGAGTAAAAAAGATTTGCTTTTCGTGGAATAACAAGGCTCCGTGTTCACCTTTCTTGATGATCAAGAATTTTGGGCCCATTTCCATAATCTTCTTGGCAGCTTTTACCAAAGAATACTCACCAGAAAGTTGACGGGCTTCCTCATCATTGATAGAGATCACATCTACCATTTTCATAGTAGTTTTCAGATCATCTATAAACTGAGGCTCCATCCAGAAGTTCATCGTATCCATTACGATCAACTTAGGACGCTTATTTAAACGCTCAATCACAGTTTGCTGCACTTTTGGGGTAAGGTTACCCAACATCAAATACTCACAATCCTGGTAACTATCTGGAATAACAGGGTCAAAGTCACCCAATACATTCAGTTCGGTTACCAAAGTATCACGACTATTCATGTCATGGTGGTATTTTCCATGCCAAAAGAAAGATTTTTCATTTTCTTTTACCTGGATACCCTCAGTATTTACACCGTGCTCTTTGAAAGTGGTCATTCCTTTCTCAGGAAAGTCATTTCCGATCACTGCTACTACGTTTACGTTTTTGGTAAAGTAAGAAGCTGATAAGGAAATATATGTACCTGAACCACCAATGGTTCTTTCTGAAATTCCAAAAGGGGTCTCGATGCTGTCAAGGGCTACCGAACCAACAGTTAATAATGACATATAAAGTATATTATTATTCTAAAAATCTGAACAGAGGAGCAAAGCTAGGAGCTTATAATGAAAAACGAAAAATTAAAAGTGAAAAATGACGAGAAGCGGAGCTAATTGAAAAGCTAAAAGTGTAAAGCGGAGTCAAGTGAAAAACTAAAAGTGTAAAGTGAAAAGTGAGCGCAAAGCGGAGACTAGTCCACAGGCGACAGTCCAGGGTTTTTGGTTCGTAGTCAGGAGTTGTTTTTTAGTCCACAGTCGATGGTCCATAGTCCATAGTTTTGCTACGCATCGCGGAACAATAGAGCAATGTAACAATAAGCGAAGCAAAACAATGAAGCAATAGAGTGAGAGTGATCATTAATCACTAAAAGACATAGTTAATCAATTTATAATTCACCTTTAATCATTAAAATTAGCGTCCACGTATTTGCTCTATACATCCCTCTCCTACTAGTTTAATTGTATCAGCATTGGCCTCTCTAAACGATTCGTAGGCATTGATAGATTTCTTAAGAGCACAATCACAAACTGCATCAATTTGAGGCTGTGATAGTTGTATGTCTTTAGATTTGCGGGCTTCTTTGCAATACTTCAAAAACATTTGCTTGTCTTCGGGTATCCAGGCACCCTTCTTACTGGTTGGTTTACAAGCATTTAGTCCAATAAATATAATCAAAGAAAGAAGAAATGAAAAGATTTGAGGTTTTTGGGATTTACTCATGGGGTTTATTTTCGTAATTGCTTCAGTTGCTCATTCATTTCCTTAAGTTGGATCAGCAAAGAATCATCTCTGCTAAATATCCCTTGCAAGCCTTTGAAAATGTGCTTTTCCATTTGTCGGGGATCAAAAGGGCTATCATTTTGAATATAGCCTTTCAAGGTTTCTTCTGGGTTAAGATAATCTGCTTTGGTTGCTTTTATAAACGCTACCTCAATCATACTTTTGCCCATCAGGCCTTTGGGCTTAATGATAAACCGAGAACCTCGTGGAATTTTAACCCCATTGTTGATATTGACAATTACCCTCACCAGCGAATCAGTCAGATTTACTGACTCTACCCGGCCAATAGCCACCCCTCTGGTTTGTACAATGGCATCAGTAGTTAAGAAATTAACTTTTTGAAAATGTAATTCAAGGTTGTAATAATCTGGTGAGTTGATTCTCCAAACAAAACCAACCAGCATCACAACTGCCAGAAAAGCCACTAACCAAGACCTAAATTTATCCATTGATTGCTATGTAAAAGTTCGTGTGATTAGGAAACTATCTCAAAATAGTGAGAAATGTACTTGTGCTGTAACAAAAATATAAATAAAACCTTAGCGAACAACTTGTGAAGAGATAATATCTAGAACTCATCTCCCCCCAAGCGGAACCCAATCACAATAATATCATCAGTTTGAGGGGTTTTATAACCCATCCAATCATCCAAAGCATTTTGTAACTCATCTTGTTGCTCGTCACAAGGCAGTTTGTGTATCTTTAATAACAGCTCTTTAAAACGCCTCAGCATAAACTTTCTTTCTTTGGGGCCGCCAAACTGATCGCGATAACCATCAGAAAACATATAAAACATGGTAGGTTGGCTCACCATAACTCTATGCTTAGGATAATAGCGCTCTCCATCTTCCCATTGATGCCCCCCAATAGGATTCATGGCTCCTTTTATTTCAAACAATTGATCGTTTTGAATATAGTATAATGGGTTTTTGGCTCCTGAAAACTCCACACTTTGCGCTTCCTTGTCTATTACACACAAAGCCATATCCATTCCGTCCTGGTTATCCGATTTTTGCTGACGCAAAGCATCTCGTACACTTTTGTGTAACTGGCTCAAAATCTCATCAGGAGAAATAATACCATCCAGTTTTACGATTCTATCCAATACATTGGCGCCCAACATAGACATAAAAGCGCCCGGGACTCCGTGTCCAGTACAGTCTACCGCAGTAAAGACTATTTTCTCGCTCTCAAATCCCTTAAAAACCCGCTGTTTGCCTTCAAAAGTAGAAGTTTCTTCATATAGAGGCTTGGGGGCAGTTTTGGCAAACCAATAAAAATCACCACTTACGATATCTTTGGGTCGCCAAAAAATAAAAGAATCGGGTAGAGCTCTTTTTACATCATCTTCGGCCGATATCATGGCAGTTTGAATACGCTTGGCATACAAAATACTGTCTTGGATTTGATAATTTTTGGCTTCAATAATGGTATTCTTTCGCTCGAGTGAGCTATTGATGGATGTGATTTCTTCGTTTTTGGCCTCAATGCTTTTTTTCTGCTGTACCAGTTCTTCTTCCAATACATTATGGTTACGAGAACGACGAATCAATACTTTGAGAATGCCTCGCATGATTTGAATATGATTCATCATTACCTCATAAAAAACTTCTTGGTTTAGCTTCCAAAGACGGGTACGTCGCAGAGTGGTTACGTCTGCCGAACGTGGCTTGGTATCCAATAAGGCATATTCTCCAAACACATTTCGGGTTCGTAGCACCACAAAAGTATAATCTCCATCGTGCACTCTTACCGCTCCATCTACAATAATGTACATAGAGTCTCCAGGGTCACCTTTGCGAATAATTTGGGTGTCCTTGGGGTGGTGCTCTTCGGTCAAAACTTTTGCAATATTTACCAATACGTTTTCATCAGTTTCGGCAAATACTTTTACAGTTTTGAGAATGGCTACTTTATCAGTAAATTCGTTATCTCCTACAGATTCTGGCATCGTAAAATGCTACGCAGTAAATGGTTAGACTTACAGTTTTTCTTAGAATATATTTAAAATTATAATCTGGGCTAAAAAAGCGATTTTTACGACCTAATTTCAGCAATTTTTGCAACAATAGCTCTAGCTATTCTTTTAAAAATATACTTCATTAGTCCAAAAAACTCACAATTTTTAACTTCGAAGACAACATTTAAAAATATTCTTATTAACAACTCCAAATATCAAAAAACCCTCCATGTTCTGCAAATATTCGTCAATTCCTTATTTTTTGTTTACAAAACTCTAGTGTTTTCAAAAATATCACCAAACAATCAAGCAACATAAAACACTGACAGTCAAGCATTTAAAATTTATTATTATCAAATAATTATTTTCTATCTCCACTTTTTAAAAGAACGAAAGTATTAAAATTTAAGAAGTGATCAGAATTCTAGATAGCAACACTTCTAAGAAGCTTCTAGGTTGACCAAAAAGCTGGATTTGCAAAACCACCCACAAAACAGGGTAAGTGAAATGTTTATCAATTTAAACGCATCACTATGAATAAAATTTAATTTGACAAGGATGACAAACGCTCATAATGAAATAGACCAACATACCATTATAACTTGGCTGGAATCAAAGAAATATGATTTGATATTGGCAAAGTATCAACACTTTATCCGAAAAAAAGTGGTGGATTATATCCAGGGGTTTAAATATTATCATCAATTCGAGGGTGATTTTTACCACGATGTATATCTCTATTTACGCACTCAGTCGTTGCCCAGCAAGGCTTTTTTAGAAGCTTGTCGTACCCAAAACATGTTTAAGTTTTATTTGGCCAAGTGTATTCGCAATCGCCTGAACACGCTACTATCCAAAGAAAGACAAAAGCGTATACATACGACTACTCTTGAGGGTTTATTGGGAAACAGTGAGGATTTCCAAACCATAGAAACTGACAAATCACAAATGATGGCGAAAAATGCTTACCCCTCAGACGCTGAATTTGAGGACATCAAGCAGCGACTACATCAGCAATTTCAAAGTATTTTGCATCAATTTATTGACAGTTTGCCTGAGGTAGGTTACAAGCTAATATTGATGCTCAAAGTACAGGCAAGGGTAGATGTATATGAAGAGGATCTCCGTAGATGTTTTGGCAAGTTGCGCTCCAAAGATAATAAAGCACTTTTAACGTTGCTTAGCGGCCCACAATATCGCAAAGAAAAAGATATTGGACTTATTCAGACATTGGCACCTTATTTCAAAAAATATCGCAAAGAAAAAGGCGATGCCAAGGCTTTGCAACGCTGGGTTAACCAATACATAGCGGGTGATAAGTATACCAAAGGAATTGTGGATCGTCTTACCATTAGCGATGCCAATTATGATTTCAAGATTCAGAGCAAGCGATGGTTTTTGGACTTTGTATATGAGCACTTCAAAAACCTGGAAGAAGGAAAAATTCCAGAGGCTTCGGTAATTTCAATTTACCACAAAAGGGCGCAAGAGCTAAACACGCAACGCCCTTTGAAATTTCAACAAGGGTAACTATTGCCCCAACTATCAATTATTCAAGAAGATTTAAAATATTTTACTATATAATGATGAAAGGTAAAGTAAGAAAAATTGCTCCTCATTTTGTGGATCAAGACGGCCACCTGAACGACTCGGGTATTAGCCTTGTGGTGGAGGCACGCTTACTCAATAAAATGCACAAATTACCCAAAGAAATAAAAGCTCATCTTGATGAATGTGCTTCTTGCCAGATGAGAGTGGTTGATTTTCATCAGTTTATGAAAAACGAAGCAGTAGAAATAGCTTCCCCTCACCCATTTTTGGACAGAAAGCCTATATCAAACACCATAAGAGAAATTGTTTCGAGCAAGTATTTTGTAGGCCGAGCCGCCGCAGTAGTGTTATTATTACTTGTAGGATATTGGATGTTGTTTAACAATACCAATACAACGACTCAAACAAACGACTCACAGCAGATTGCTTATACTTCTCCATTCGACAAAAGTGCACTGGATGTAAAATTTAATGAATGGGAAATGGATGCCGAACAAGCCAAGGTATTTAAGCTCAAAAATGGATCAAACATTCATGTACCTGCCAGTGCATTTGTAAATAAGTACGGACAACCAGTAAAAGGAAAGGTAGCCATCAAATATCGGGAATTTCACAATGCAGCAGATATTATTGCCAGTGGCATTCCTATGCATTATGACAGTGCAGGTACTCGTTATCATTTTGAGTCGGGTGGTATGTTTGAAATTCGTGGCAATCAAAACGGTGAGCCAGTGTACCTGGCCAACAACAAAGCCATAGATGTAAATGTGGTGTCTTATAACAAGGACAAAAACTTTAACCATTATTATCTGGACGAAGGCACTCCTCGCCCTCAGGGAATGTTTAATCAAGCCCAAATAATGCCTGATTTGCCTTTTCTCAAAACACAACAAACCAAGCAACCTCAATGGAAACTCATAGGCAAAGCAAAGGCTCAACCTATTGCTCCCAAAACTGAAAAAGGTAATAAAGAGGAGCAGATGGCTCAATCAAACGCTAAAAAGACGCCTATCCTAATTGAGGCAAAAAAGAAAGAAAAAGAACAGTTTAGAGAAAAGCCTCTTGCAAGCAATCAGGATGCGAGAAAACCAGCATTGGAGTCTTCAGATAATATGAATGCACTCAATCTATCGCAAGACAGTACTGCTGCCATTACCGATTATTTTAAATTGAAGTTTGCTCTGGATTACGAACCAGAATTGAAGCGTTTTGAGGCCGTAAAGTGGGATTTTGTTGGAAATAGTCCACTTTATGATCCTAAAAATGAAGGAAACACCTGGGTACTTAAAGAACCATGGCATAAGGTTACACTCACAAAGCTGCCCTTTGGGTTTAAAACCTTGAAGGCACATAGCAAACCAGTAACCAGTGCAGCTTATAGTGCTAATGGCAAACACATCCTGACTCGAAGTAGCGATCGTTCGGCTCGTCTATTTAACCGTCACGGAAATCTATTGAAGACTTTCGAAGGGGTAAAATTTGCCCAGTTGTCTAAAACAGGAAAGTACTTACTTTTGGCCAAAGACAAACAAGTAGATATCTGGACCTTAGATGGTTTAACAGTGAAATCCCTTCCACAAAACAACCGCATTAAGTTAGCGGTACTCTCTGATGATGAAAAACGCATTATTACAACTACACGTGAAGAAGTGTCAAAAATGATTGACCTGGAAGGAAAAGTTGTGAAGAAATTTAAAGAAGATTTTAAATATGCGAGCTTTTCGCCTGATGGTAAATATGTAGCTACTATTTCGGATCGCGACTTTTCACTTAAAATATGGACAAGTGAGGGTAGATATTTGCACCAGCTGAAGGGTGAATATAATACCGTAATATTCTCGGCAGATAGCCGTCACCTTCTTACTTCCAGTGATCGTAATGCTGCTCAGTTATGGTTTTTTGAGGATAGCTATTTCAATACAATGCTAATGACCTCGTTTAACCACAGGGCCAAGGTAAACACTGCCAGATTCTCGAATGATGGTCAATCTATCCTTACTGCTTCCAACGATGGTAGAGCTAAGCTATGGGATATTTCGGGCAAACATTTACGAAGTTTCAAAATTGAAAAATATAAGTGGGTAAATGATGCGGTATTTTCGCCTGATGATAAAATGGTATTGACTGCCGGAAGCAATGGTAACGCACAAATATGGAATACTAAAACCGGAAAACTATTGCACACTCTTCGTGGCCACGGTAAAGCAGTAAACGGCGCCGTATTTTCACCCGATCAACAAGGAATTTTGACTTATTCAGATGATTTCACAGTAATGATTTGGGATCGTTCTCTCAACAATGAAGGAATATACGCAATGGATTTATCAAACATTGGCCCTCGCTACGAAGAAATATTTCGGAAAGAAATGCTTAAATACACTCAAAGAAAAATTAAGCAACAGCCTGTTAAAAAGGCACTTAAAAGGTTTTTCACGATTATTAAGCTGTATGAAACACCCATAGTATCAGGTGATTCAGTACAAACTCCTTCCAGACAATTGGCTGATCTTAATCAACAATATACGCAGGATGTAGCCAACGTAAAAGTAGAGTTCAAAAACATAGAAGAGCAAGATGTGAAGCTTCAGGGCAAAGAAGCCAAGTGGATGCACAACTTTAGAGTTACTCGTATGGGCGTATGTAATATTGATCGTATCCGACGCTTATTATTAGATAGTGAACCTGTTACTTTCAATGCAGGGGTTGATTTGGGTGATAATTACACTTTCTATACGCGTTTTTATCAGGTAACAGGCGAACAACGTACTGCCATTATTAGATATGAACCTCAGGATTTAAGAAGATTCGCTTTTAGTCCTAAACAGGATAACCAACTAGTGGTTATTTTACCTGGAAATAAGGTGGCAATATTTACTCCTGAACAGTTTGAGCAAATTAATATAAAGAAGCTCAGGAGAGATCGTGACTATCTTTTTGATTTAACAAAGGTTCACACAGTGAAAACTAAACAGGAATTTGACCGACTACTTGGGGTGACTCCATAGCACAAAATTCAAGGAATTGCTAAGTAACGTATTCGCAATACCTGTCTAGTTTTCTCTACTACCTGAAGTGCCGTACTTCGTTATTTTTAGCTAAAGCAGAGCTCAGCGCAGCAAGCTGCAGCTTCGGTTTTCGCAATAGCGCTGCTATTCCTGCAAAAAAAGCCTTGTTCAACAACTCATGTATATGACCAAATCGGACACTTATTTTGAAAACGTTACTAAGTGATCCCAAACGATTATTTTTCTAAAATCTATAAAAAATACCCTGCTAAGTTTTAGTAGGGTATTTTTTTATGAAGTCACCTCAACTTTTATGTCTTAAGCTTGGCAAAACGACGAAGCACCCAAATACCCAATAAAAGATTGAAAATAAAGGCTAGACTAATGTAAAGTTTCAAACGGTGGTTTTCTGCCTGAGAGGCATCTAATTTTTTGGCTACTTTCTGATATTCTTTTGCCCAGACTTTAACGGGATCTTGTAAATAGTTACTGAGGGAAGTTTTGATGCTATCAAGGTGGATATATTTATTAAAACTGGTATCAACTATAATAGGAGATTCAATGGGAAAACAAATTGTTATATCAGTTATATCACCAAAAATAATAGGTTGTAAATCTATATTTGATAAA
This sequence comes from marine bacterium AO1-C, assembly GCA_001890965.1. Lineage (GTDB taxonomy): Bacteria > Bacteroidota > Bacteroidia > Cytophagales > Microscillaceae > Microscilla. The sequence goes on from MLAY01000001.1 coordinate 1,482,926, forward strand.
ATTAAACTTTCCCTAAATTCACTCCAATTTATCTCCTTAAAGGTAGGAATAGGCTTGGGCGCCTCCCCTATTTGCATACTATCCATTTTCAAATCATCAGCATCAAAATTTCCAACCCTTTTGACCTGCAACTCATCTTGTGCTTGTGCCACATTAAGTGTTATGAGCGCAGTAAGTATCATTAAAAATCGTTTCATCACATACTTTATTTTGGTTGTATAAATCATTTTATTGACAGGCACTGATTACGAATGGGCGAAAAATCACGTTCGTACCCTGATCCACCAAAGAATTTTTCGGGTAAACTTTCTAAAATACAGCAAAGTTGCTAGCAAAATATTGAATCCAAGCCCTAACAAGAGGTAAAGCTTAAATTGGCTATTTTCTTCGGTAAGTGCTTGATTTTCTTGCTTCACACGAGCAAGCTCTATTTTACATTTTGCCAAAGCTTTCTTTTGTTCAATAAAGTTCGTTGATACTTTATACTCACATCCATTGACGTGTCGTTGGGCAATGTCTTTTAAGGTTTTGTTCAGAAAATTATCCCAAGCATTCAGTTGCTTAAATTCTTCAGTTAGTTCTTCTAAACCTTTAGCTAAAGCCTTGTTAGAAGTTGAATGTGGCTTTTTATCTTTTAATTTACTTTCCAAATCTGAAAACTTAAGCGTTGCTATACGTCTCCTTTCGTTTACCTGAATGCTCAAATCATTTAGCTGCTTTACGACTTGCTTGATTTGCTGCTCGTTTACTGTTTTTTGCGAAAAACTCGTACCCACCCAGCCGATTAATATTGCCAAGGTAAATACGAGCGTTGTATATCTTGAATGCTTGTTTTTCATATATCTAGGGGCTATGGATTATTTACTAACATCAAAGCCATTCCTTTTGTGAGATTGTTTTTTTGTCAGCCACCAACTAGCTAATAATAAGTTACACAAGACAGATAACCATATATAAATCTTAAGACGCCCATTCGTTTTTTGTGTGGCTTCCAGTTCGTTTTCTAGTTTTTGATACTCTTGCAACCAAGCTTTAGCGGGATTTTTTAAATAATGATTGAGAGGGTTCTTTTGCCTAAGCCGATGTTCTTCTGAAAGCCGTTGTTTAATTGAGCGATCATCAAAAATCACCGACTCATTGTTATCCTTTGGAAATTTATATTGCGAAAAACTCGTACCCACCCAGCCAATTAATATTGCCAAGGTAAATACGAGTTTTATATATCTTGAATGCCTGTTTTTCATATATCTAAAAGTTTAATCATTAAAATATACGAAGTTTCAAGCAATTGTTTACCAATTCATCCGCTCTTTTAGCGAAGTAATATGAGCCAAATGATGATCACCATGCCAGGCATACATAGCCAAGGCTTGCTTCAAAGAATATTCTTGATTGTATTCGGGATGGAAAAAAGTGCGGTTCCAACTAGCCTCGTCCAACGAACGCAGCAAATATACCAATCGCTGATGCACCGATTCTAGAATTGTTAAGGATACTTCAGGTGGAACCTCGTTTAGATATTCCAGAGCCGTCCAGTCCTTTTCATTATAAACTTTGATAGTTGGCGCATCTTCGGTGAGCCCCCATTGGAACCGAATGTAGGCATTCATATGACTGTCGGGTACATGATGAATCACCTGAAGTACAGTCCAGCCTTCAGGACGATAAGGTGTATTGAGTTGTTCGGGAGTTAAGTTAGCAACTGTAGCCCGCATTTTTGCTGGCAAAGCGGCTATTCGTTCAATGAATTGTTGAATTTCTTCGGGAGTGACTTGGTCAGGAGTGGTAAATTGACCGATAGGGAAACTTAGTTGATTCATGGTTCAATGTATATTGGTGAATAAAACTTCACCAATAATACACAAAACCTCATGAAAATCTTTGATAGTAATTCTAAACTTTTGAATCCTTGGTTGACAGCTCCAAAGAGCTTTTAGTTTTTTTATTTACGCAAGGTGCGATAAGCGATCATACCGCCTATTAACACATTGATACTAAACAAAGTAGCAAATGCAACCCACCAGGGATTTGTATCGTGGTGATGATGGTGTCTACGATGACGACGATAATAAGAATTGGTACCACAGCGATAGTTATAACTGTAAGAATTGCTTCTAAGTAATCGCTTGGCACGACGATACAAACGATTCACTTTTTGTTTGTCGGCTCTGGTTTGCATCAGCTTTAATGACAATGCATCTACTTGTGTGCTATAATCTGAAACCTGCCCTTTGGTAAGGCGCTCATCTACTTTTACGTAATCTTCAATTTCTTGAATTTCTCTCATAAACTTGGCTTCTCTTCTCTCCAATTCACGCTTCTTAGCCCTTATTTTACGCTTAAGTCTTCGTGCCTGACTTTTAAAACTTTGCAAGTTGCCTAGTTCCATCTCGAGAGCCAATATAGAGTTTCTATTACGCAAGTCAATGTAGCCTTCACAAGAGCGGCGAGTTGTTATTTCAATGATTTGACGTTCTTTTGCTGCTCGTTGGTATTTTGTTTCTTTTTCTAACATCCACTCTTGTTGGGCCTGAGCAAATGCCGTGAAACTGAAGGTGATCGTTACTACAATTAATAGTAACTTTTGGAGATGATGAGAGAGAATTACTTGTTTCATGTTGCCAAGAATTAAAAGTTGTGACTTACAACCTAATATAGGAAAAACATCGAGTAAAACCTATCAAATTAACTTTCCTTAACAATAAAAAAACAAGATTTACCAAATCTCACTATTCAAAGATTCACGCATCATTTTCACAGTTATTTTAGGAAAAAACAGACCTATAATCCCAAATACACTATTTCTCCGACCAAAGGTTCATTTTTATCCACCAATTGATTCATTTCATCTTTTAATGCAAAAGCACTGTTAAACAAGGTCATTGGTCTCCCCAGAGTGGTCGTCTATCGCTTAACAAAGCTATTAACAACTCATTAACGATTTGAAAATCAGCATTTTCCGTTATTTGAAACACCATATAACAACACCATATTCCATATAATCATGAAAAAATCTTTATTCACTGCCCTCTTGGGTTGTTGGTTTTTTGCATACGTTACAGCAAACGCCAAACCTCCCACAAAGGAGCCAAACAATCAGAAAGCCTTCCAACTCAGCATTGTAAAAACCAACGCTAAGATCAAGATAGATGGTATTTTGGACGAAGAAGCCTGGAATAATACTGGTGTAGCCGAAAACTTTTACCGAAAGTGGCCACTCGATACTGGACAAGCTGAAGCTCAGACCAAAGTACGGATGGTGTATGATCAGTACTTTTTGTACATCAGTGCAATCTGTTACATCAATCAAAAACCAGTGATTCAGACCCTGAAGCGTGATGTAGGTCATTGGAATAGTGATGGAATAGCGGTGTTGATTGACCCCATGAACCAACACAACAATGGTTTTTTGTTTGGGTTAAATGCAGGTGGTGCTCAAATGGAAGGTCTTACGGTAGTGAACGAAACTGCGATAGAATGGGATGCAAAATGGTATTCTCGGGTAAGAGTACACAAAGATCGCTGGGTAGCCGAAATGGCGATTCCTTTCAAATCACTTCGCTATAGCGAAAACATTCAAAAATGGGGAATCAATTTTATTCGCAACGATATGGAGCGAAATGCTTACTCTACCTGGGCTCGGGTGCCTCTCCCCTTTGATGGTACCGACTTGGGTTATACGGGTGCGCTACGATGGGACAAACCTCCTAAAAAAGTAAAAGGAAATGTGGTGTTAATTCCATATATGATTGGTGGGGTATCACAAGATTTTGAAGAAGAAGGCTCGGCTGTGAACCGCAAAGCAAATGCAGGTTTAGATGCCAAAATTGCCATTACCTCTACCCTTAACCTGGATGTCACGATTAACCCTGACTTTTCGCAAGTAGATGTAGATCAACAAGTAACCAACCTTAGTCGTTTTTCCTTATTTTTTCCTGAACGGCGTAATTTCTTTCTGGAAAATAACGATCTATTTGGAAATTTTGGCACCTTTCGTACTAGGCCCTTTTTCTCTCGTAAAGTTGGGCTCAAAGATGGGCAACCAGTACCTATTCTGGCTGGTATGCGCTTGTCAGGTAACTTAACGCAAGCCATGCGCATTGGGGTGTTGGATGTACAAACTCAAGGCGGAAGTGAAGCCGATTCGCTGGGGCAAAATCAATTTGTGGCCACTTTTCAGCACCGGGTTTTCAAACGGTCCAGTATCAATGCCATTTTGGTAAATCGACAAGCTTTTCATAATGCTGAAATACAAACCAATGACTATAACCGAGTAGCCGGACTCGAATTCAGGTACTTATCCAATAATGGTAAAATAGCTGGTGCAATTCGCGGTTTTCAATCATTTACACCCAACATAGAAAGTCGCAATCGTAACTTTAGCAGTTTTGCCCGATATACAACACGCACCTTCAACTTTGGTATTGGTGGTGAACATGTACAAGAAAACTTCCAGGCTGATCTGGGCTTTACACCACGCATCCAAAACTACGATGTAGTCAACGACCGCACCGTAAACATTGGCTACAATAGAGTAGTGTATTGGACTAACTACACGCTTTTTACCAAAAAGGGAGCACTTAATTTTCACCGTTTTAATCATTGGCAAGAGGTATTTACCAATGATGTAACTGGGGATTTTCAAGAACGAAATGCGGGTTTTAACTACAACATGAACTTTAAGAATAGTAGTAGTATACGTGTAAGTGGGCGTTATTCAGAAGTACAATTACCCTTTGCATTAAACTTGATTGGGGGCGATGAATACCTTCCTGCTACATTCTATGCTTATGGTTCGGGTAGGTTGGAGTATAATTCAGACAATCGTAAAATGTTGTCGGCCAACACCTTTGTACAATACGGAACCTTTTACAATGGCACTCGCCTTTCGTACGGGGGAGGTATTAACCTTAGAACCCAACCCTGGGGTAATTTTAGTGTAAATGTAACCCAAAACTATGTGCAATTGCCTGAAAACTACGGCACTGCCAACCTTACCTTGATTAGTCCTACGATTGAGTTTTCGTTCTCAAACACAATGTTTTGGACTACCTTTTTACAGTATAATACACAAGCCAACAACTTCAATATCAATAGCCGTTTTCAATGGCGTTTCAAGCCCATGTCAGACTTGTTCATTGTATACACCGACAACTATTTTGCAGATGCCTTTTTGGTAAAAAACCGGGCATTGGTCATTAAGTTGAATTACTGGCTAAACTTATAATTTCAATCACTTATAATGGGTATTAGGTAACTGAGGCTACAACATGAACACTATGATAGCCTCTGCTTACCTTTTTTTGTTTAAACCTGACACTTCTTTCTAAGATAAAACTTATGCGTATGAAAACACTACATCTACTGGCCTTATTCTGTCTCATAATCACTGGTTATCAAAGCTTTGGACAAGGAAATCAATCTGTTAAAACCAAGGTATTTGAATCAAAAATTCTTCAGGAGAAACGGGTAATTTCTATTAAAACCCCTATTGATTATGCCCACTCTTCTCAAAAATATGCGGTGCTGTATGTACTGGATGGTGAGTGGATATTTCAATATGCTCAGGGAGTAGTTGATTTTTTGTCCAACGACCTTAGTCCCATGCCGCCACTCATTGTGGTGGGTATTCATAATACAGACCGTTACCGGGATATGGGTGTTACCTATTCCCCCAAGGATAGTTATTTTAAATTTATTCAGTTTCTGGAAAAGGAAGTCCTACCCTACATCAATCAAAATTATCGCACCAATGGATTTGACTTGATTTATGGTTGGTCTTCAGGTTCAGGGATTGTTTCTGCTTTGATGAACCAAAAACTGGATTTATTTGATGCTTATTTGGAAGGAGGCTCTGGGATTGGCCCTAAAACAAAAGCTTATCTGGAAAAACGTATTCCTCAACTGAAGTTTAATCAAAAATACCTATATGCCAGCACTGAAGGCACGGGGCCAAGAGTGAGAGGGTTGAAAGTCTATCAGGAATTGCTCAAAAATCTCAATCCAAAAGGCTTACGCTGGAAAATGGAGGTTCTCAAAGGAAGTAACCACGTGGGTGCCCTGGCTCAAGGTTTACATAACGGATTGCGGTTTATTTTTCAAGATTTTCTAATTCCTGAGACTATCATACTAAAAGGCCTTGAGGCTATGAAGGCTTACTACAAAAACCTGGATCAGCAATTCAGTTTTTCTCTAAAAATGCCTGTAGGTGTCATCAATGAGTCGGCTTTTACGCTGTCTTATAGTAAGCGTCTGGATGAAGCAATAAAGGTACTCAACTATGGTATGAAAGTTCATCCCAAGTCTCCTACCATTGCAGGGGTACTTGCCGAAATTTACGCTGACCATAATAAACCCAAACTGGCTGCCAAGTATTACAAGCAAGCACAACAAAAAGCTAGTGCCCAAAACAGGCTTGCATTAATGCTAAAATATGAGGCCTTATATAAGAAGTATCAAAAGCTTAAGTAATAAAACTTTATTGAATAGGCTTAATCGCTGATAATCAATGCTTTTTTAACATTTTGTTAGGCAACTTGTCTGCATATAAAAACTCTCTAAAAGTAAATAATATACCTAGTAAACTTAAAACCATTATCTCATGAAAAAATCATCTTATTTATCACTGTTGTTCTTTTGCTGTCTGTCAATAACCACCTGGGCACAATACGATGTGAGTACCTGGAAAAGCCGCGATCAATGGCAAAAAGTGCCTGAATTACTCAAAGCGCTCAACTTAAAACCTGGCGCTAAAGTGGCTGATGTTGGCTGTCATAAAGGTTATATGACCATGCATCTGGCCAAAAAGGTAGGAAAAACTGGAAAAGTCTATGCTGTAGATTTGGATAATTACAAGCTTGTAGCCCTGGATGAAGAAGCTAAAAAACGTGGTTTTAGCCAAATTAAAACCATTCAAGGCAAGCCCAATGACCCATTACTTCCTACTGCTACACTCGATGCCATTATTATGATTGACACCTATCATGAAGTGGCGAAACCTATCAAATTTCTCAAAAAACTTAAAAAGGCCCTCAAGCCAGGTGGTAGGATTGTCATCGTAGAAACAATTCGTACTTATCGCAAAGATTTGTCTCGCAAAGAGCAGGTAGAAAAACATAACATAGACATTGGTTTTGTACGCTTTGACTTCAAAAAAGCAGGACTAAGCCTTGGTGTATCTGCCTACCCTTTTACTAAGTATAAAAATAAAGAAACTCACTGGATGTGGTATTTGGCGGGTATCAAGCCCAATAAAGGTATTTAATTTATAGACCTTGAGAAAGTACTTATCAATCATAAAAACTATGACAACATTCTTTAAAAACACCCTTTTACTAGGAGTTATTTGCCTATTAGGTTTAACTAAAGCTCAAGCACAATTCAAAGTGACTCAATGGAAAGAACGCGATGCCTGGCAGAATGTACCCGAAATTATGAGTGCACTTAATTTACAACGAGGCGACAAAGTAGCCGATATTGGGTGCCACGAGGGTTATCTCTCTATGCATTTGGCCAAAATGGTAGGCAGCCAGGGAAAAGTTTATTCGGTAGATATAGAACAATACAAATTGGACAAACTAGACGCTGAGGCTAAAAAACGAGGGCATAAAAACGTCAAAACGGTTTTGGGGGCTTATGATGACCCTAAGCTTCCCAAAGGATCGTTGGATGCCATCGTAGTCATGCGTACTTACCACGAGATTAGCGCTTATATGAAATACCTCAAACACCTCAAAGAAGCCCTGAAGCCAGGAGGAAGGTTGGTGATTCTGGAATCTATCCGTAAATCCAGAGTCGATTGGTCACGAAGCAGTCAGACTTCTTATCATGAACTGTCCATTCCAATTGTAAAATCTGAAATGAAAAAAGTAGGGTTTACCAGCATCATGACCTGGCCTAAAGTTGCTTATTGGAAAAGTAACAAAAAACGTCCTTTGTGGATGATGCGAGGGATGAAGTAAACAAATAGTCAGTATCAGGATAGCCAGGATTATAAAATTTACCAGATTAGAGTATCTTATAAATCCTGATACTGATAATTATCTCTTTCTGGAATTAAATATTTTTTTAAATTGTAGACTAGTAGCTCCAAAATTTATCAAAAGACCAATGTTAAAGTCATAAGCGACAACATAGTTTTTGGCTTGTGCAAGATGTACATCTTCCAAATTAATAACGGCTTTTAACTCTACTATTACCTGATCTTCCACCACAAAATCAGCTCTGCGAGTACCTACATCTATCCCATCATAGTAAATAGTTTGCTCTACTTCCCTGGCAAAACCTAATCCTGCTCGTTCAAGTTCAATTGCAAGACATCTCTGATAAATTACCTCTTGAAATCCATTACCCAATGTACGATGCACTTTCATAGCACATCCATTAATTTTATAAGTAATATCATTTAAATCCATTAGTTGTAATTAAGGTTGAAAAAATATTCTCGAGTCTAATAATAAAACATTATGTAAATCTAATGGGGTAGTTTGCTATCTATATTATAATTATAAGATTCAAGCGACTAAAAATCCAGCAAATCTTTTAATCCCATAAATCCTGATGCTGACACTTTTTTCTATATCAGTATAGTCAAAATTATATTGCTGGAGAATAACCTTCTTAAAAACCATGTGAATCCTATAAACCCTAATACTGACCATTTTATTAATAAATCCTTCAATCTGATAAACCTCAATCCTCCTGATTTTTATCTTATATTTGAGCCTTAAAAATTATAGATAATAAAAAGGTAGATGTTTATTACAATGAAATTACATTTAAAACTATTATTGATTGTATTCCTGCTGGCAGGCACCAGAGTACAGGCTCAAAATAAGACTCCTAAGCTAGTTGTAGGTATTATGGTAGATCAAATGCGTTATGATTATTTGTTTCGCTACTACAACCAATACGGCAACGATGGATTCAAAAAATTGCTAGGTCAAGGATTTTTGGCCAAAAATGCGCACTATAATTATGTGCCTACCGCTACTGGTCCTGGCCACGCTTCGGTATATACAGGTACTACCCCTGCCAATCACGGCATTATTGGAAACTCCTGGTATGTAAGAGCCAAAAAACGTTCTATCAATTGTGTAGAAGATAGCACTGTGAAAACTGTGGGAAGTGCTTCATTGGAAGGCTCAAACTCACCACAGCAACTATTAGCCACTACCATTGGAGATCAATTAAGATTGGCTTCTAATTGGAGATCTAAAGTAGTAAGTGTCTCCGTCAAAAATCGGGGAGCCATTCTTCCTGCTGGGCGCGCAGGTAATGCGGCTTATTGGTTTGAATACAAAACTGGAAACTTTATTACCAGCAATTATTATATGGATAAGCTACCAGGTTGGGTAAAAAAGTTTAACGATCAGAAATTATCAGATAAGTTTTTGGCCCAGGACTGGAAACCCCTTAAGCCCATTAACCAGTATCGTGAAAGTGCTAATGATGACACTCCTTACGAAAGAATCCTTACTGGTAAGAAAAAACCAACCTTCCCTTACGAGTTTTCTAAACTATCTAAAATATATGCCAAGAGAGGTCACCAGTATCGTTTGGTAAGCGGCTCACCTTATGGCAATACTTTGGTAAGAAGTATGGGAATGGCTGCTATTGACAACGAAAAACTAGGGCAAGGCAACGAAACTGATATGCTGGCATTGAGCTTTTCATCTACCGATATTGCAGGTCATGCCTATGGCCCCCACTCTGTTGAGATCGAGGATATTTATTTGCGTTTAGATCGCGAAATTGCCCAACTGATCAAGCATTTAGATAAAAAAGTAGGCAAAGGAAATTATGTAATGTTTCTCACTGCAGACCACGCCGTGTTAAACGTACCTCAGTACCTAAAAGACAACAAAATACCTGGCAATTATGCACCTCTAGGCATTTATTTTTCTAAACTAAACGAATATTTGGTAAAAAAATATGGTGTTGGTAAATGGGTTTTATCACCAGGATATCAAATATTCTTAAACCGTAAATTAATCGCAGAACGCAATATAAGCCTGGAAAAAATGCAAGCTGATGTTGCCCGTTTTCTATTACAATTTGAGGGTATTTACAAAACATATACCGCCAACGATTTGCACCGCAATAACTACACACACGGCATTGCTGCCATTATGCAAAAAGGTTATAATCAAAAGCGTTCGGGGGATGTATTCATTGCGTTGAACCCTTCGTGGTTACCCGTAGGTAGAGTTACAAAGCGCTCAGTGAGAGGAACTTCTCACGGATCACCTTATACTTACGATACCCACGTACCAGTTATTTTTTATGGGGCAAACATAAAAAAAGGAACTACTGTAAGAAAGGTAACCATCACAGATATTGCTCCTACTTTGGCTATGATGTTGAACCTGCAATTGCCAAGTGCAGCTACTGGCCAACCTATTCACGAATTGTTTGACTAATCAATTTGATCATAAAAAAAGGCCGATTTTTACCAAGGTAGAAATCAGCCTTTTTTGTTTAATTGGTGATAAATATAAACACCGAACCAAGCGCAAGAAAATCAAGATTATAACTGCTCTTCCAGCTCTTCTATGCTCATGGCCAGGTTTTCCCACTCTTCATTTGCCTTGGCAAGCTTACCCTGTACTTCTTGAAAAGCTGCCTGAGTTTTCTCTAATTTTTCAGCATCATCATAAATGCTATTATCTCCCAGCTGCGCCTCTATTTTCGCTTGTTCTGCCTCTAACTTGGTAATCTCATTTTCGATCTTTTCCAGAGCTTGCTTGGCTTCTCTAATTTCTCGTTTGAGAGCTTTTACCTCAGGCGAATCCTGCGGTTTGTTTTTCTTATTTTTAGCCTTGTTGTTTTGCTCGGTTTTCACTGGTTTGGCAATGGCGGCTTGGGCCTGTTTACTCGCTTGTTGCTTTTGGTACCAGTCATTGTACTCAGCAAAAGTACCAGGGTATTCTTTGATTTCCTGATCGTCGATGTACCAAATCTTATTGGCCACCTGCGAAATAAAGTGACGATCGTGAGAAACTACTACATAAGTACCTTCGTATTGCTCAAGAGCTTGCATTAAGATATTTACCGACTGAATATCCAAGTGGTTGGTAGGCTCATCCAGCAACAAGAAATTTGCTTCTGAAATCAATACTTTGGCCAAAGCTACTCTGGACTTCTCCCCTCCCGAAAGAATCTTAATTTTCTTGAAAACATCATCGTCTTTGAACAAGAAACAACCCAATACATTTCGCAACTCGGTTTCTGTCTTGGCAGAACCCGCCTGCTTTAGCTCATCGAGTATTTCATTTTCTACTACCAAAGATTCTAATTGGTGCTGGGCAAAAAACGAGAACAATACGTTGTGCCCTAGTTTTCGCTCTCCCTGAATACCTTCTGTACCCGCAATGATCCGTAGCAAAGTAGATTTACCCTTACCATTGGCTCCAATCAATGCGATTTTATCTCCACGCTCTATGCGAGCCGTAGTACTTTTCAAGATCCGTAAGTCGCCATAGGCTTTGCTTATATCGTCAAGTTCCATTACCTGACGCCCTGACTTTTGTCCAAAATTGAATTTGAAATTTACCTTGGCAGTTTCATCTATTACTTCGTCAATCATCTCCATTTTCTCAAGGGCCTTTACCCGAGATTGTACCTGGCGAGCCTTGGTTGCCTTAGAGCGAAAACGCTCAATAAAGCGCTCAGTTTGACGAATTTTATCTTGTTGGTTTTCGTAAGCAGACTGTTGAATCTCTTTTCGTAGGGTACGTTCTTTTAAATAAAAAGAATAATTCCCTGAATACACGTTGAGTTTGGCCTGAGACACCTCTACGGTAGTTTTTACTACGTTATCCAAAAACTCTCTATCGTGTGAAACTACAATGATGGCTCCTTCATAATTATGGATGTAGCTTTCAATCCACTGAATGGTAGGTAAATCAAGGTGGTTGGTAGGCTCATCGAGCATGAGCAAGGAGGGTTTTTGCAATAAAAGCTTGGCCAGCATCACCCGCATACGCCATCCTCCTGAGAATTCCTTAAGAGGACGAGACAAATCAGCCGTACTGAATCCCAAACCTTCTAAAATTTCTTCAGCAGTAGATTGTATTGTATATCCACCCAACATTTCGAAGCGTTCTTGCAATTGCGCCAGTTTGTCCACCAAATCATCGGTATAATTGGTTTCCATTTTGTGCAGGGTTTCATCAATCTTTGCTTGCAATTGATTTTGTTCTTCAAACGCCTGCATGGCCACTTCCAAAATGCTTTCTTCGGTCAGATAAGAGAGTAAATCCTGGTTTAGAAAACCAATGGTGCAATCTTTACTTTTTGAGATAGAACCCTCATCAGGGCTGTATTCTCCTGAAATTAGTCGTAGTAGAGTAGATTTTCCAGTTCCATTGGCTCCAATAAGCCCGATACGATCTTTGGGTTTGATGTGTAAATTGGCATCTTTGTACATAGCCCTACTCCCAAAATAAAACGACATGTTACTAATGGCCAGCATAAGTAATTCTTTCAGGTTTAAATTTTAAAACAATCCAAACACAAAACTACAAACAAAGTAGAGTGATTCACAATTCTTGGATAATTAAGCTATTTTTAAGAGATAATTTTTCTTATTGTCACCTGTAATCACATTGGAACATAAAATCAAATGAATTTCTTAGGAAGGCTTCTCTCAAACGCGGATCTTTTTGCCAGTATTTTAGCAATCTATGGTTTATTGATACTGCTGTTTATTGTACTGGGAGTATATTGGAGCTTTGTAGGATATTTTGGCCAGCAATCAGCCTCTACCCTTTTTAAAAAAGCAGGCATCTATCTAAGCATTGCCGTTGGCTTGGGGCTGCTTCACTGGATTAACTTAGACAGCTTCTGGCAATTCTTTAATGATTTTGTGGATCATAAGCCAAAAAACCAAGGTGCTTTTATTTCCTTTCTCTATGTTGTCAAACTTGTACCTTTGGCCATTTTTTACCTGTTTTGCTTCATTGCCATCTATGTAGGGCCGTTTTTCTGTGGCTTTTACGCAATGATGACCGTTTTTTCTGCTATAGTTCCCAAAGGTTTGATACCTGTTATTCAAAAGGCCGCTTATTACCTACTATTTACTGCATTTTCTCTTACGATGATTTCCCCCTTTATTGTAGCGTTGATCACTTATATGATTGACTTATTTGCTTGATTCTATCATTTCCAGTACTGCATTCGCATATACCTCTGGGGCTTCCAGCATTGGGTAATGTCCAATATCAGGCAATGTTTTAAAGTTATTGGAAGCAATGTTTCGGTGTAGTTTTTCTCCCATTTTCACAATAGCTACGGGGTCTTTATCAGCCCATAAGATATTAATGTGTCTTTGGGTTTGGTACAGCCCTCTACCGATCCAGCGGTGCCAAAATTTGACTCGCTCCAGCAAATAGCGTGAAACCACTGGAAAAGTTTTACGCCACTGTGGATGTTCACTCATCATTTGCCAAAGAACTTCTACTTCTTGCGGGTTGTATTTGGTCTTATCATACCAAAGTTTCTTCATACTACGATTTAACAAACGTTGACTACTCAGTTTTGCCAATAGTGGTCCCCAACGTTTGCTCCGTAAAATTTTTTGTACCGCCTGTAGTTTGGCTATTTCAATCAGCATGCTTCCATTACCAATCGTAATTGTTTCTAATTGTACTGGTTCATAGCCTTGGTCGGCTCGGGCAATGATTTCGGTAGCCACGCTGGTACCATAATCATGGGCCAATAAATGTACTTTTTCCAGCCCAAGCTTTTGCCATAAACCCAGCGCCAGTTCTGCTTGCTCTAACAAAGAGTATGAATAGTCCAGAGGCTTGTCAGACAAACCAAATCCCAAATGATCATGCACTACCACCCTATATTTTTGGGTAAGTATGGGCAATACTGCATAGTAGTCGTAGCTACAGGTAGGATAACCATGTAGCACTACAATCGTTTCGGCAGCATTTCCTTCGTCTATCACAAACAGGGTACGTCCATGTACCGAAACTTCTTTGCCTTTAGCCTTCCAGTCTGATAAAGAGGGAATCATTGTCTTTTGAGGTTTGGGTTAAAACAAAAAAACCTGATAATCAGATTGACTATCAGGCTTAATATATTACTTTTCTCTATTTGTTAGTTCTTTTTTATAGGCACATTTACCTGTACTTGATCCCACATTAGGTACATCATAGCACCAGCACCTTTTTTGCCATCTGCAATTTTGATGGTAAATTGTTCAGTTTCGCTTTCAGTATCTTCTTTAGATACTTTCAGACGATACACATCTTTTTCTTGCTTGTATTGAGTTCCCCAGTTACGAGTACCAAAAAAAGTACGGTTACCACTATTGAGTATCAATGTCCAGTCTTCTTTGTTGGGAATTGTAAATAAAGCATAAGAACCTGCTTTTACGGGTTTGTTGGCGATACTTACGTCTTGTTTAAAAGTGATTTCAGTGATCTCGTTGGCACCAGTGCGCCATACTTTGCCAAAAGGTACAATACCTCCGAAAATTACTCGGTTTTTCTTAGAAGGTTGGCAGTATTTCACATCGATTTTAAGACCATCTTTATCATAAGAAGCAATTGCGTCTGGACTATAGCGTTTGGTGTAGCCACGCAGGCCAAAAAAAGCCAAAACAATCACGACCACTACACCTAATAATATAACGAGTACTTTTTTCATGTGTGCTTATAATTTCTTGCCGAAAACTCCAGGCTCAGCAATAATACAGGGTAAATTTTGAAATAGCTTAAAGTCTTGGTAATGTGCTATTTACTTTTAATGAACATGAATTACAACAAGCCACAATCATCAAAAGTTTAACAAAACTAATGAAATTAGATAAAAGGTGTTATTCTTATTTGTTATTGAAACGTTAATCACCCCATATTTCACTAGTTGGCTTATTATCAATGACTTGTTTCAGATTGCTGACGATGATACTCCTTTAGTTTTTGTAAACCATTCATAGTACAAATACCTCGTAAATAAGGTAATAATATACTACTATAGAGCAATTCGTGATTTGCTTGATATTCACTCTGAAAATCATTATGCTCAATCATGGCTTTCATCAACAATACAATCGTATCTACTGCCAGCTCTACATCTATATTTTTGTAGAAAATACCTTCTTTAATGCCCTTAATCATGAGGCGTTTGGTGTATCGAAAATCAAAATAACTTTCCGAAGCCCAAATATCTGGATAATAATGGGCAATATCGTTAAAATACACCAGGTCTACCTTAGCCATTTCAGCTAAAAATGCATCATGTATAGTAATCATGGCCTCTATTACCTGCTCTCCTTTTTGTTCCATGATTTGTTGCTCCATGGTACTCATTTGCTGCTGATGTAAACGAATACAGGCCAATACTAAGCCCGTTTTGTCTTCAAATATTTTGTAAATGGTTTTGCTTGATGCATTCAAAGCGCGGGCAATTTCACTCATTGTTACATTTTTGATTCCCTTTTCCAGAAACAATTGCAAAGTTTGGGCAATGTATGTCTGCTCTTTATTCATAACCTAATTCTGATCTTTTCTAATCGGATAACTTAATTACAAATAAGGAAAAACACAAAGCTTAACGAGAAAAGTACAATCAAGGGAAATAAAAAACCTGTGAAAGAAATCCTCTCACAGGTTGGCTAAAAACAGTAACTATAAAGTATAGCAACTTATTAAATTCTTGGTTACAATCAGAATTTTAATGTTGTTAAATGGAATTTGGTTCTATATCAAATTTAGTAAAATCGGTTACAGGTACTTGAATAATTTCCATATGGTCTACTTTCGAAAAAACCGGACCTTTATGGCACTCTGCTAAAAACTTTTCTACGGTCATTTGAGGCGCTTCAGCTTCCATATACACCGTTCCATCCCTTCTATTTCTTACAAACCCTTTAACGCCTAGTTTATCTGCTACATCTTTTGCAAAAGCCCGATACCCCACTCCCTGCACTCTGCCAATCACAGATATCTGATAATGATGTTTTTTTGAGGTGTGCATTTGTACGACTTAGATAATAGTATAATCAGTAATCTTCTAATGCATACAATATACTAAAAATACAGCAAAAACATCCGTTATCAGGCGAGTAATGTTAAAATATAACATTTACATATTGTTACTTCCTGAAAACCAGCTTTGTTGGTTTAGAGGATTACTTGAGTTTTTTTAGCTTAAACACATCAGGACGACTATAATGCCCAATAGGATCAAAATCCAGTTTGCCCCGAATCACCTCGTCTAAGTCCAATGTAACAGTTATTATATCTTCTCTATCAAACAAAGGGCCAGCTAATACTTTTCCCAATGGAGAAATGACTACACTACCTCCCTTACTCATAATTTCGGGTTGAGATTGCATATCGGGTAATGCCAATATTTCGGGTGGATACATTTGTTTGGTCACAAATTGATTGCAGCCAATCACAAAGCAACGCCCCTCAAGTGCAATGTGTTGCATAGTGGCTTGCCAGGTATCGCGGGCATCAGCCGTAGGGGCTACATAAATTTGGACTCCTTGCTCATAAAGAGCCGTTCTGGCCAGTGGCATATAGTTCTCCCAGCAGATTAGTCCACCCATTTTGCCAAATGGAGTATCATATACATCAAGATCGGTTCCGTCGCCTTCTCCCCAAATAATGCGCTCAGCGGCAGTAGGCTTTAGCTTGCGATGCCTGCCCAATAGCTCACCCTGTGGGGAAAAATATAACAAAGAGCAATACAAAGAACCATTGATGGCATCACGTTCGGTGATACCCATGACCAGATACACGCCAAATTTCTTTGCCCAACTGGCTAGTTTTTCAGTAGCAGGCCCCGGCACCTCTACCGAGTTTTGCCAGTATAGTTTCCATACATCACGACCAGCTTCGGTACGACTCCCTACCACTGAACCAAAACTTAGTCCTCGAGGATAGGCAGGTAAAAAAGATTCTGGGAAAACCATCAAATCCACACCTTTTTCGGCTGCTTGAGCCATTAAATCACACGTTTTTTGGAGGCTTTTTTCTAGGTCGAATAAAACAGGTGCAGCTTGAATAACTGCTACTTTGAGGTGGGACATAAGGGTGGTTATTTTGAGGAAAAAATATGAGGTAACGAATACCGATTAATGCTGGCCTGTGCTTAAGACCTACATTACTCGATATTCGTCAATCATTGTTTGGAATTCAAAAGTCAGGATTAATAGTCTCCCATAGTTTCTTCTAATTGACCTAAAGCATCAGCCAACTGTTCGTCGTTGGGAGCTACTCCGTGCCATTTGTGGGTACCCATCATGAAATCAACTCCAGCGCCCATCTCAGTCTGCATCAAAATCATCAAAGGCATGTCTCTTTTGGTTAAGCCACGGGCATGTACCAAGGTTTTGATAACTTCTTCCATGCTATTACCTTTCATATGCAATACTTGCCAGCCAAAAGCCTTCCACTTACCTTCTAGGTCAGACAAAGACATGACATCTTCTACTGGGCCATCTATTTGCTGGCCATTTACATCAATGATGCCAACCAAGTTATCTACCTTGTGGTGTGCGGCGTACATGGCTGCTTCCCAAACCTGCCCTTCTTGCTGCTCGCCATCGCCCATCAATACATATACTAAGTGCTCATCACCACTCAATTTTTTGGCTTGGGCAGTACCAACAGCTACAGATAAACCTTGCCCCAAAGAACCTGAAGCTACTCGAATACCTGGCAAACCTTCCTCAGTAGCAGGGTGGCCTTGTAAACGAGAGTTTAATTTGCGGAAAGTAGCCAGCTCGCTTACTTCAAAAAAACCAGCGCGTGCCAAAACACTATACCAAACGGGTGAAATGTGCCCATTAGACAAGAAGAACATATCTTCGCCCTCTCCAGTCATTTTGAAGGGCTTTTCTTGGCGTAAAATCTTGAAATAGAGCGCAACAAACAAATCTGTACAACCCAATGAACCTCCAGGGTGGCCAGAGTTTACGGCATGTACCATTCTTACGATATCCCGACGAACCTGTGAAGCAATTTTCTCTAGCTCCTGAATTTCAGTATTTTCCATAATATTTATTGGTGATAAAAGCCTAAAAACAAGAAGCTGCAAGTTATTTGACTTGCAGCTTTCCACCAAAATTTTTTTAATGAATATCAATCCTAACGACTAACTCGCTAAAATTTGATTGGTATGATCGGCAGTTTTCACCTTGGCAATAATTTCAGTAATTACGCCTTCTTCATCTATCACAAAGGTAGTGCGAACGGTTCCCATGTAGGTTTTGCCATACATTTTTTTTTCTTTCCACACCCCATACAATTGGTTGATAGAAGTATCGGTATCGGCTACCAAATTAAAGGGCAATTCATATTTATTAATGAATTTAGTATGCGATTTTTCGTTGTCTTTGCTCACTCCTATTACCTCGTATCCGTCTTTTTGAATTACGTCGTAGTTGTCTCGTAGATTGCAGGCTTGGGCAGTGCACCCTTTGGTATCGTCTTTTGGGTAAAAATACAAGATTACTTTCTTACCCTTGTAATCTTCAAGTTTTATATCATTGCCGTTTTGGTCTTTCCCTTCAAACAAAGGGGCTTTATCTCCAACTTTCAATTCCATAATCTTTAGTAGTTTTAGTTTTTGCTTGTCGCAATTTCAAATGCAATGTTAACCCATTGCATTTTGATTTGTTCAATGATCTGGAATTAGTTTTTAGTAACACGAATTCACCTTCTCCGAATAAACATTGGGTGTCGCTTGCTGTTAAGTTGCTGGCGCACTACATCTTGCAAACTATTGTAGTATTTGTTGGGCTTTTGGCCATTTTCTCCATATTTTTTTTCGCTGGCCTGGTATTGTATAGTTTTTACAAATGCCTGTTTATGATGGCTTTGTTTTTCCACAATTACCTTGTTCAAACGGCCTTGTTGGTCATAAAAAAAGTGGGTAGTATGTCTTTGTTTGGCTTGGTCTTGCGGGTTGGGGGTACCTGTGTAAAACAATACTTGCTGAGTAAGTTGATTTTGGGCATTGTAATGATACTCAATCCGTTTGATGCAGGTTTGTCCCGCACATCCCCAAAAACTCTCCATAATTAGGCGTCCTTTGGCATCGTATACAGGCCGGGAATAATCGCTATTGATCCCTGGAGCAGGCAATTGCTGCATAGATTTTTTCATTCCCCGACTATTGCGATACTGAGATTGGGCATTTATGGAGGTGATGCTAATAAATAGCAATAAAAAGCTCATACTTATGCCTGAGAATAATGAGCAAGCAACTTTCATATTGTAAATGATTAGGGTGATAATTCTTAATACAATTTACTAACGTTGGGCGTTTTTGTCAAATTGAATAATTTTGCCTTAAAATGTCCTTTGGGCAAAACAAAATAAGTATATGTATAAAACGAAGATCAAAAAATGAAAAAAATACTATGCACTCTAATGATTTGTGGTCTTACACTCTCCTTTGGCTATACTCAAAATGATGATTTGGAAAAAGAGAAGTTGGCAGATCAATTCTTAGAGCAAACAAAAATGAGTGATTTGTTTAAAAACGCACTTTCTACTTATCAGGAACAGTTCTTTCCAGAAGAATTCAACATAGGTTTTTGGAACGACATACAACAAAAGCTCAATCAAAAGAAAACATATTACCAACAAGAGATAAAAAAGGCCCTGTTGGTTCATTTATCAACCTATGAGCTTACCCTTTTAACAACGCCTCCTTCTGAAAAAAGAGATTCTTTATTAAATAAGGTGAATGAGGAACAATCACAAAAAATGTATGAGCTTATATATGATATGGGTCGCCCAATCCTGAAGGATATTGTCACTGAGATTACGCAAAAATTACAGGAGAAAAAGCTTTATAAACATAATATTCCACTTGCCGACTATGCTCGTTTTCGACTTGGGAAATTCATTAATTACTACTATCTAAACAATGTTCCAGTATTTACTATTAGGAAGCAAGGTCAACAAATAGAATACAATAAAAGCGACAGAACTAAAACCACTTTTGCCTTTGACTGGAAGGACACTTACTACAATTTATTTATAACGGAAATATCTCCTAAACCCAAACGTTTGTATCTACCATTTATCAATGACTCCTTAAGGTATGAAATATACTATATCAAAGGAAATACCTACTACTATCAAATGAAGGTAAAAGGAATTTCTTGGTTTAGTAAAGCAATTAAATTGCCCGAGAGCATCGAGTATGCTGATTACCACGTTGGCTGGACTCGAAAGGAGAAAGATAGCTTTATGGAAGATTGTGTAAACAACAAAAAACTCAAAGCATTGAGTAAAACAGAAGCCCAAAAAGCTTGTGCCTGTACCAGGCTAAAGCTCGAAGAATTATATCCTTTATATGCCATCTTACCCAAAAACCTAGACGAAAAAATCACGGACATGATTATATCCTGCTTATATCGCTACCGATAGCAAAACCATTTTTTAAATCATAACCCAAATGCTTGATTATTTTCTAAAATGGAATGTATATAAGTCTAGTATCTCATTTCAGAAAGTATACCTGCCGACACTTTGGGGAAAGTTGGCAATCTTGACCTGCTTAATAAGGTTATTTAAAATCTTACACAAAACACCTGAGAAAATTAAGATCCAAAAATGAAAAGAATAATATTAATGCTTCTTGTTTGTAGTTTCAGTCTTTCTTTTGTCCACGCTCAAAATGATGATTTGGAAAAAGAGAAGTTGGTAAAGAAGTTTTTAGAATACTCAACTGTAAATGAGCTATTACATAGGTCTTTTGCTTTCTATCGTCAACAAGAATACCCTAAGAATCTCCCTTCTAACTTTTGGAAAGACATAAAGACAAAGGTTACCCACAAGAAAAAATACTATGAGAAGAATATAGGAAAGGTTTTAAAAGCCAACTTTTCAATAAGTGATCTGACCACTTTGGCAATGCCCCCTTCCGAAAAAAAAGATTCTTTAATAAGAAGTAAAAGTGATAAAGAAAGACAAAAAATAATCACAGTAATGCTGGTGATGGTACAACCAATTATGGTAGATATTAAAAATTTAATCATCGCTAAGCTAAAAAAAGAAAAGCTCTATAAGAAAAATGTAAATCCTGAAAACTGCTCTAGATTTCGTTATGGAAAGTTTATCACTTATGCTCAAGCCGACAGACTTCCCATATTTATGATAAGAAAGAAAAGTCAGCAAATCGAATACAGCAAACTTGACAATACTAAAACGACGTTTGCATTGGAATGGAAAGCCACCAGTTATGATTTGCTTATACAATCTATATACCCTAAGGGGGGCGATTTTGATGTATTTATTGGAGATACATTAAAAATAGACATATATCATATTGAAGGCAATACATATAGCTATAAGGCCGAAATAAAAGGAGCAATATATTTTGGCAGGGTAAGTAAAGTCCCAGAAAGTGCTGAATATACTGACTATATCACGGGTTGGACTCCAAGAGAAAGAAAATCATTTATGGAAGGTTGTTTAGAAAGTGAAGGTGCTCAGAAACTAGGAAAAACCAAGGCAAAAGAGATTTGCAAATGTGCTATGACAAAATTTGAAAGGTTGTACCCAATCCCTTCTATGATTCCCGACGATATAAAAGAAGAAATGCGAGGTATCGTAATGAATTGTTTGTTGAATAATAAACCTAAGTTTTAAAACAATGCTACACCTAATCACCGAAGAAAACCAGCACGAATATAAGGTTAGGTTTATTGGAGCTTTGATTGCATTTCCAATACCTCCCAATTTTTTGGAAATAGAACCAAGTGTCTTTTACATCACGCTTTTATTTGCTTTTGGCTTTCCTATTTGGGGGATAATGCTCAATGTGCTGGGTTATTTCGTTGCTAACCTTGCCCAAGGTTTTGTCACCAAACTTTCTCCTGAGCAAGTTTATCGCTGCTTTATTTTGGGGCATTTGCCTATGGTGTTGGTCGTCTTCTCGATCCCAGCGTTTGGTCTCATCCCGTTTCAGAGAATATATCTATTGACACTTTGGGGAATTTCTTTGGTCATAAGTATTTATTTGCTTCAAAAAGTAAATAGAATTGTAAATGAATAAGAAAAAAATCAAGGGCACGCTTCAAAAAGATATTTGTAAAATTGAGGGATTTGATAACAACCTTCGTCACCTTCATTTGATTATTATACTCTTTTTCATTTCTCCATTATCAGTGTGTTTTTTTCTCTTGCTTTTAAAAGTTAACCTATTCATTTTCATATTGTCGTAGGAGCATTCTACCTCAACCATTATTTTGAGGTTATTATTTACCCTCAAACTTTTCATTTAAAAAAGCGCGTACTTAGCTTATGCTATTATTCCTGGTCAGTAAACTTTACCAATGTCATCAAACAAGATGATGAAACAATTATTCTCAATCCAACATCAATAAACCAAGTTGAAATCACCGTCTTTCTTTCTTGGGAGGATGCATCTAGCGTAAATATTAGCACAAACATCCCAGAAAAAAAGAAGCAGATATAGGAGATGAAGAAATTTTTCAAGTCCTTGCAGAAGCCTTCTTGAAAGACCAGGTTTCAGATAAACACTAGGGTTTATCTACAATACCTCTTTAACAACTCCTCCACCTCATTGCCATATAGTTTTGTATAGCCCAATTGTTGCGCTTTGCGTAAATCTTGACAAGCCAAATCTTTTTTGTTTTGGGCAATATATACCAATGCTCGGTTTTTATAAGCATATGAGTTTTTTGGGTCTTGTGCCAGCGAAAATTCAATCTTTAGCAGGGCCAGATCGTATTTACCCATTTTATAATAGGTATGTCCTATGTTGTTGTAGGTATAGATTTTTCGTTGCTTGCTGGCATCTTCTGACTTGAGTATACGCTGAAAATCATCCAGAGCTTTTTCATATTTACCCATTTCTTCATAAGTAAACCCTCTTCCGTCCAAAAAGCTTACATTGTCCTTATTTTGTCGCAACCCATAGTCAAAATCAATAATGGCTAAGTGGTATCTTTTTCGATCCCGATGAATAATCCCTCTCATTCTGCGAGCTTCTAAATCATCGTTTATTTCTATTATTTCATCCAATAAATCTTCAGCCGCTTGTAGCTTTTTTGTACCATAAAGCACCTTTGCTTTTACCAGCAAATAATCAGGAAAACCACTGAAATAATGCAGGGCCGAATCTATGTCTCGGTTTGCCAAATCATCTTGATTTAACCCTAAATAATAATAAGCCCTTTGGTAATAAGCATGATGAAAATCTGGCTTTAGTACAATGGCTCTTTGGGTATGCTGCAAAAAAGATTGCACATCTCCTAACGAATCCCTCAAAGCAAGTCCTTTATAAAATAGAGAAAGGGCATCATTTGGATTCTTTTGTAGGTTACTTTCAGCTAGTCTAAGCGCTTTTAGGTAATTACCTTCATAGTAGGCAAATCCTGCATCGTTTATTTGTACTATTTTTAAGGCAGTGTTCCAAATCCAAATAATGCCAGCCTGAAACAGTTGTATGCCTACTAAATGAAAATTATAAGGCATAAAATCTAAAGAAAATCTTTTCTGCTGAAAGCGTTTGGTCGCTAATTTTACTTGTGCATAAGAAAGGTGAAAATCTATGATGGGTAATAACTCCATTACCAGATTATCATACTCTCTGATAAACGCTTCTGCATATAAATCACTTGCTGGATTATATTTTTTCCCATTATTATTGCTTCTTGCTCCAGCCTCGATATATGGTTTCATATCTTGAAATAGCTGCCAGATCGCCTGTTGTTTTTCATTAAAATTCAGTGTATCCTGAGAGGTGGCATAAAAAGAAAGGCTGCATAACAAGGTGAGGCAGGTGATGAATCGTTTCATAGATTTTTTATTATTAAGTTGATCAATTGCAAATATCTATATTTCCTTTCTATCTTGGTAATTTTTCTCATGATTGATCACTCAAGTTTAGAAACCATGCAACACCTTTTGGTAGAAATCAAAGCCCAAACCACCCAATCTTCACAAATTCGCACATTTCTTACCGAACATCAGGCCAATTTCAAAGGCATTGATTACCAAACCGATACTTACTTCCGAGTAAACCACGGACGACTAAAACTCAGAGAGGGTAATATTGAAAACCATTTGATTCAATACTACCGCCCTAACCAAGCCGAGGCCAAAACCTCTGAGGTACTACTGTATAAATCCAACCCTGAATCTACTCTTAAACAAATCCTTACCAATGCATTGGGAGTACTTGTTGTGGTCAAAAAGAAGCGGGAAATTTACTTTATCGACAATGTAAAGTTTCACATAGATGAGGTAGACAACCTGGGGCACTTTGTAGAGATTGAAGCTATAGGTAACCAAGGCGAACATCAGGAAACTGATTTACGCCAACAGTGTCTACATTATCAACAAGCGCTGAATATTCAAACCAAGGATTTATTGGAGGTTTCTTATAGTGATTTATTGTTGAATCAGAAAAATTAGCATTTAATCTCAATGTCTAAGCCTGTAATTGCAGATATCAAGAAAATAATTATTCCTATTACCATAAATAGAGTTGCCAAATTAGCCATTTTTTTCAATGCTTTTTTTTGAGGGTTATCTGAATGAAAGTAGTAAACTAGCGCATATGCCTGAATGATTCCACTCAACACAAACAAGCAGGTTACCAAGAACATTATTGTTGACATATTTTATTCAATCTTTTTTGGATTTCATGACCACTTATAACTGGAAGATAAGATAGTGACTTGCAATGACTTATTCCATTAATTATTCTGAAAAAAAGCTAATAAATCCTCAAAAACCCATTTGGTAACTTCAAAATTATTGGGCAAATTGCTGAAATAAGCTGAGCAACAAATTTTGGCAAGTAAGACTCCAAACTAACAAGCAAGATGAAAGCAACCATACTCATCGTAGACGACGAAGTAACTAATCTAAAAATACTAAGAGAATACCTCACCACTGCCGATCACGAATACCGCATTTTGCAAGCCACCAATGGTAAGCAAGCATTTGAGATAGCCCAAAAGGCTGATCCAGATTTGGTAATTTTGGACTGGATGATGCCTGTGATGTCAGGTATAGACGCTCTGAAAAGCATGAAGGCAGCCGAAGTTACACAGAACATTCCGGTGATTATGGCTACTGCCAAAACCAGTGCACAAGACCTAAAAGAGGCTTTGGAAGCTGGCGCGATGGATTATGTGCGTAAGCCCATAGACAAAACAGAACTGCTGGCACGGGTACGTTCTGCTATTCAGTTAAGTCATGCTTATAAACAAAGCGAAGAGTTACTCCTGAATATTTTGCCTAAAGAAATTGCCGAAGAGCTTAAATCTAAAGGGACTGTAGACCCTAAACCTTATGATTTGGCAACTGTCTTGTTTACTGATTTTAAGGGGTTTACAAATGTGGCAGCTCATATGAAGCCCATCGATTTGCTCAAAGAGCTCAATACTTGCTTTGATGGCTTCGACGAGATTATTGAAAAATACGAAATGGAGCGTATCAAAACCATTGGGGATGCTTACATGTGCGTGGGTGGGGTGCCCAATGCCAACAAAACTAACCCAGTAAATGCGGTGTTGGCTGCGCTGGAAATGCAGCGTTTTATGCATCATAAACGAGAAGAAAAGGCCACTCAAGGCGAAAATTACTGGCAATGTCGCTTGGGTATCAATACCGGGGAAGTAATTGCTGGAGTGATTGGACGCAAAAAGTTTGCTTATGACATTTGGGGCGATACTGTAAACTCTGCCAGTAGAATGGAAAGCAATGGAGAAGCAGGAAAAGTAAATGTATCGGGACAAACCCATGCTTTGGTCAAAGACTTATTTGAGTTTGAATATCGTGGAAAGATCAATGCCAAAGGAAAAGGCGAAGTAGACATGTACTTTGTATTGGCTATCAAATCAGAATACTCCGAAAATGGCGATGGTATTACTCCTAATCCTCAATTCTGGGAGCAATACAATAATAATCAATAGATTGTCGAATTGCTACGCAATGCACGGTAAACCAACACTTGTACAAGTGTGAAAGAACTAAGCAATAAAGCCATTGAACAATAGAGAACTTAAAACATGAAAATACACTACACGATTGCTATGCCTGAACCTCACACTCATTATTTTGAGGTAAGCATTGCGGTTTCAGAGATTGACTTCCCTTTTATAGATTTTAAAATGGCTGCCTGGACTCCTGGCTCTTATTTGCTACGCGAGTACGCTCAGCATGTGGAAACCTACTGGGCAAAAGCTGGTAGAAAAAAGGCAAAAGTGTTTAAAACCGCCAAAAATACCTGGCGAGTAATGAATGATGGTGCGTCCAAAATCACTTTTAATTATCGCGTATATGCTTTTGACATGACGGTGCGCACTAACTTTCTGGATAGCAATCATGGCTATATCAATCCAGCTGCTTTGTGTATGTTTGTGGCTGGCCACCAGCAAAGTCCTGCTACACTTACTATTCAACCTTATGAAACCTGGGAAAAAGTAACGGTTCCTCTTCCTCCCACCAAATCTAAAAAAGCATTTACCTACCAGGTACCCGATTTCGACACTTTGGTAGACTCTCCTATTGAAATTGGTAATCATCAGGTATTTAGCTTTGAAGCTGCCAATGTACCACACCATGTGGCCTGGTATGGGCTGAATAAGTACGACGAAGAACAGCTCAAAAAGGACTTCACGGCAATTGTGGACGCTTCTACCGATATTTTTCAGGAACACCCTTGTCAAGAGTACCTTACCAAGGACTACACGTTCATTGTACACATTCTAGACAAAAAATTTGGCGGTTTAGAACACCTCAACTCTACTAGTCTGCATTTTCCCCGAGAAACTTTTGCTACCAAAAAAGGATATGCTCGTTTCTTGAATCTTACTGCTCACGAGTATTTTCATTTGTGGAATGTAAAACGTATACGACCTATTGAGCTTGGCCCATTTGACTATGAGCAAGAAAACTATACACGCTCGCTATGGGTAGCAGAAGGCTTTACAGTATATTATGAAAACATTATTTTGCGTAAGGCAGGGCTAATCAAAGATGGTAAGTTTAGAAAAGGAATTGCCGAAACTATTACTCGGGTAGAGAACTCTCCTGGCAACGAAGTACAACCTGTAACTGATGCCAGTTGGGATGCCTGGATCAAGGCTTATCGCCCTAATGAGAACTCTCCCAATACCACCATTTCCTATTACTCCAAAGGAGCATTGATTGCGCTCATGCTAGACTTGTATATCATTCAGGAAACTCAAGCAGAGAAAAGCCTGGATGATGTCATGAGACAGTTATATCAAGTATATTATAAAGAAAAACAAAGAGGGTTTAGCGAGGAGGAAATCAAGCAGGTAATAGAAGAAGTGGCTGGAAAAAAGATGGATGGCTTTTTTGAAAAGTACATTTATGGTACTCAAACCCTGCCATATGACCAAGCACTGGCACACGTAGGAGTCAAACTAGATTCTACGACTGAAGATAAAGCTTATTTAGGCATTAGTACCTCAAGAATAGCCAAAAAGCTACGCATTGTCAGAGTAAGAAAAGATTCTCCTGCTTACAATACTGGTTTGAACGTACATGATGAAATTGTAAAAGTAAACGACCAAAAGGTAAAAGATCTGGCTAAGTTTTTAGAAGATAAAAAGGTAGGAGACCAAATTAAGGTAGAAATTTGTCGCGATGGAAATGTAAAGAAGTTTTTGATAGTATTGGAAAAAAATCCCCACACTACTTATAAGCTCACGATGCAAAAAAATCGCTCAGACCTACAGAAACAAGCCTATAGAAAATGGCTCAGAAAAGCCTAAATAAACAAAGCGTACAATCAAGCAAAACCTTGTTTAATTGTACGCTTTTGTTTTGGGTAACTATCTTTCAAGGGTTTTAAATGGTTTCGTTTCCCCCATCAACACTCCTTGTCCATATTGAACGTAAGCCCTTACATAATACACTGTGCCAACGTTCAAATTGGTAAGCATGTGGGTAAAAACACCCGGATTAGTAATTGCTCCAAAAGATGTTTTTTGTGCGGTGTTTAGGTCAAAATCTTCATTTTCAGACCACATAAATCCGTGATCTTCAATAATTTGTGACCCAATAGAAACGAGTTCTCCTTCCAAGGTTACCTCGGTTGCTTTAACACTGGATACATTCAGTGTTTTCACCTTGGTAATTTCATATACTTCAAATTTTTTGCAGCTTGAAACCAAGGGTAAAAGAAGTAAAGCCAGCGCCAAACCTCTTTGTACATTGCTTCTCTTTGAAACATCAATTAGCGAATTGAATTTCAATAACTTTGTGGTTAACTCGCTGGTAGCAGCCAGGAGTTTTTGAATAAAAAACATACGATTTGATCATTGATATTTAATAAGCCTGAGTGACGCAAATATAGCAAAAGTTGTGTAACACAATCGGCCTGGTAGGATTATTTCTAGTTTTCAGCGCTCTCAACACACTTATTTTGTTACTAAATATAGGGAATGGTTTTAATCCACAATAACCAATCGCTTGGATTCCTGAATGTGTGTTGTATTGAGTTTAATGAGGTAGATACCTGCTTTTAAACCTTGGGTATCAATACTTACCGAATTATACCCTTTGCTAGTAGCAATGGGCTGACTCCTCACTACAACACCCATCAAATTGATAACGCTAATGATTGCTGAACCAACTTTTGGCGCATTAAAGGTCAGTTGAGAAGCTTGTCCTGCTTTTATTGGATTAGGCGATAACTTAGCCCCAAGCTTGTTGATTGATGCGATTTCGATATCTACAATAGGGCTAAATCCGTGAGTACCATCGTAATTCACTACATTCAATCGGTAATAAACAAACTGTTGACCTAGTGGCAAATCTCTGTCTACAAAGTCGTACACCAGAGGTTCACCATTTCCCCCTTGGGCAGTCACTTTGCCAATGGTTTGAAACTTTCCTCCCGAGATAGCTCTTTGCACTTCATAAACTCTTACATTGGTTTCAGCGCTGATGACCCAGTTTAAGAAAACATTCTTATCTTGAAGTTTGCCATCAAAATGAATCATTTGGGCGTTTAAAGGAATACCCAAAACGGTAGGATCGGTACCCAGTTCACAACTCACCCGCTCCAAATCTGACCCAATAGAAGCTCCATTCAAACACTGACGAAATGACAACACATCAATCCCAAAGTCATTACCAATATGAGTAGCCGAAATATTTTCCAAACAGAGATTTACATGGGTTACCCCGTCGGGTACTTTGTAGATACATTGCATAGCTTGCCAATTATCGGGGGCTTCGGGTAAAAACACATCTGAATTGATTACTTTTAAATTGGCAGGGTTACAGTTCATCGCTGCGCCATAAGGTCCCCAGGGGCGTCCACGCCGTCCACCTCTGATACCAGGATGAGCTGGGCGGTGCATTACATCTGCGGATTGTTCTTCAGTAGAAATTGCATGAGTACCTGTATACATACCCGAATTATTGGCTTGATCATAAGTAAGGGTAACTCCTGGTAAATTCCCTGCAGTTTCATTATCGGTAGCACTCATGTTGGGGTCGTACAAACCACGGCCTTCACACACTGTCACCCTAATCTGTGGATCGTCCAGATTACTACGATCACTGGGGATTAGACTATTGAACCAACCCGAAAAAACGAAATAACGATTGGTTCCGGCAGGCATTGGAATGGTTTGACACCAAATCTTGGATCGAGTACGTAGTCCATCCACTACTAAATGATTGGCAGCGTTATTAGTTTCAGGCGGAGCTGGTATATTAGGACAAGCATCAGTACCTACACCTTTACCGCCTGGACTACAATAAGCATTGTTTTGTCCACCCCAGCCATTAAACCCATAACCATATGAAAAAAAGTGATGATATAATTTATATGCACTGGTAGCCACCCCATAGTGCGCTGGACCTCCCATCTCCCATATGTTACCCGTGTGTTGGCGATAACCATACTGGGTGGCAAACACGTGTTGACGCTGTGCTCTATGAAGGTTGGCTCTGGTATAACGAAAAGTAGTACCAAGCTCCACCGAATTCTTGGGGAAATTAGTAAAGTCCCCATCCCTTACCTGTTCATCTCCCAGTTCACATTTCTTAAAAGCAAAAATGCTTAATCTTCCCTGCATAGTACTGCTAAATCGGGTACTCATGACTCTTACATAATAGGTAGTCAAAGGTTTGGCAGCAAAGGTTAAAGATTCACTTCCCTCCCCTACCACATTGGCACATCCAACAATTACTGGCGAACTACTCCCACAAGGGCTTCCTTCATACACCACTACTGCTGCATTGTTTACATCTGGGTCCAGTTCAATCACCGAATCTCCATCGTCATTGTTATACACCACGCTGATCGTATCTGCGGTAAGGCTGGTAGTAAACTGCGCCCATCCATCCTTTTGGGCAGCATTACTCCCCGTAGCAAATACACAATTGGTAATGCCTGCAGCAGGTGGCGTATCCAGAGTAAAGCTATTTTGGATATTAAATTGTTGATCCAAATCTCCCACATTAAATACCGTAGCGTTGGTGCATAAATTCGCGGCTTTGCTGTCGCCACTGTACAAACAAAGTTTGCCATAAGTAGAAGTGCTATTGCCTGACACATTCATTATTCGGATATACACTTTACCACTGTTTGGAGCAGTAAAAGTAAGCTTCTCTACTCCTTTGTTATCATTGCCTAAAAGATCATTTACACAAGCAATCATTTCGGTAGCAGAAATACTGGTACACAAAACACTACTTCCATCATACGCTGCCAAAGCCACATCATTGGAAGACGCAGCCAACTGGTTATTGTTATCATATTCAATAGTATATTGTTCACCAGCTACCGCAGTAAAACTCATCCAACCGTCCGCATCAGGGGTGAGCGCAGCACAACTCCCTCCAAGAGCTACTCCTGAATTGGTAAAATGAGTGGATGATGATACGCAACTGGCACTTACTGGAAGGTTAATGCGTAATCCACAATCTCCTACATCAATGCCAGTGGCAGTGGCACAAGTATTCCCAGGCAGACGATTAGCAACTATGAGCGGAGGTACAGCACTACTATTGTATATGCACAGGTAACCCGTCATCTGGGTTTCATCCAGATTAGCGATTCTAACAAAATAAGTTCGCCCATTAATGGTATTATTAATAGTCACTGTTTCGGTTTGGATAGCAGAGGTATTACAGTCGTTGGCACAACCCACTGCTGGAATAGTATTGGTAGGGCAGATGGAAGACTCCTGAGTATATACTTCGATAAGAGGATTGCTGGTAGTCTCTAGATTTTCATACTGTAGTGTAACATTGCCCCCATTTCCGGTAAATTTAAACCATACATCCTTGGCAATGGTAGAGCTCCCACTACAAGTGCTACCAAACCCTGAGGCATTACCTGTCCCCGTGTCATAAGTACTCAAAATATCTATTCTTTGGTTACAAGCGCCCACTTGAATTTCTTTGGTATCTGAACTATTGCAGGCATCGTCTACCAATACATTGTTGATACAAATTTGCCCTTCCAGGTCTGCAGTATTGGTAATGTTGATCACTCTTATAAAATAGGTCTGATCAGGTGTAGTATTGATTTCTATCACCTCCGAACCAATACCTGATACAGCATTGGTACAAGCGAGCAAACTTAAGGCATTACAATCTCCAGTATATACTTCTAAAACCACATCTTGGGCGTTGGTCGATCTGTATTCAATACGGGTTCGGTTTTGCAAAGCCACAAAGTTTTTCCAACCATCAGTATAGTTCGCAGTTGTAGTTGTAACAGTAGCACCACTACAAGCCATAGGAGCTACTCTGCCTTCGTTATTAATAAATCCAGTAGTAATATTAAAAGGCTGTCCACAAGTACCCACCCCAATAGTAGATGAGGTACTACAAAGGTCATCTGATATTTCGGGGCCTTGATAAAAGCATAATGTACCGAAAATACCTCCTAAATCGATGGCAGCATTAATACTCACGATTCTAATAAAATAGGTGTCATCAACAGTAGGCGTAAATGTTATTTTCTCAATACCTTCCCCCAGTTTGTTTGCACAAAATACTTCCGTAAATCCAGCTGGAGAAGCACAGGTACCCGTATTTTTTTGGTAAATCACTACACCTACATCCAGTGCTTCGGTAGCGTTGTTGTTGTCATTGTTATATAGAATGGTATAAGTGGTTCCAGTAACACCATCAAAGGCCGCCCAGGCTTCAGAAAGGATGGCATCAGAGGTGCATCCAATCGCAGTAAGGCTTGAGTGAATCGCAGGTCTAAAGTTGCCCCCTGGCACATTCATTTGCAGGTTACAATCACCACTGACTAATTTATTAGCTTCCGCATTACTACAATCTCCCGTTACCTTGGTTGATTTTTCATATAAGCAAAGAGAGCCTGTCATAGCCGAAGAACCATTCATATTCAAAATGCGCAGATAATAAGCGCCCGTGGTAGTTACCGAGTAATCGATTTTACCATAGGCCTGGCCGCTACCATCATAGCAAGCCACCCGATCTGCATCTGTGATAGAGCCATCATCGAGATATAATATAATGGCTGGAGAGTTTGCCGCTTCATCGCTTTGGTACTCTATATTAATGTTTTGCCCAGCAGTGGCATCAAACCTTACCCAACTATCTAAATGCCCATTGAGAGAAGGTGTAATATTGCAACCAATGCCCGCATCTAACGCTGTACTGGTACCGTCGGTATCAAAAGGAACATTACAAGAACCAAGGCTAATGGCTGGAGCAGTGGCTGCGATGGTTTGGGTATCGCTGGCATATTTTCTAAATACGCACAATACACCGTCCATTCCCTCGGTACTACCCACGTTCAAAACTCTAATCCAATAGTTAGTATTGGCACTAAGGGTGACTGTGAGGCATTCCATTCCAGTGGTAAGATTATTTACACAACCTACCAGATTATTGGGGTTACTGGCATTGTCGTCGTACACTAATATTACAGCATCATTATCGGTATTGGTATAACGTACTACAAAATCTCCTGCGGTAGCTGGAGTAGTAAATTTTGCCCAGGCATCTTCCTGAATGGTGCCTATGGCAGTGCCTAAACAAGGTGTAGTACCCCCTATGGCTGAATTGTCGAATGTAGCATCTATTGGAAAATTGATATCACAGCTACCAATAGAGACGCTTTGCGCCTCGGCAGGGGTATCTCTGGATATGATTGGAGGAGGTATAATCTGAGCAAATGAATTTGTAGTTAAAGATAGCAGACATCCTACTATCATTAAACAGAAGTAATTTCGGTACATTGCTAAAATAATGTATTTCTTAAGTATTGTGAAATGTGTATAATTTGTAGGTAAAAGCACTATAGTGAGGTGCTTCATTTATTGTATAAACAATATTTGTTTATACTTATAATATATCTCAATAAGCAGACGCTATTACTCTCTACTTTTTGCAGAGTAAAAAATGATGAAACAAATAGACATCTGATTACATAGAAGTAAAACCAGGTGTACTCCTTGGTGAGATTTTATCCCTTCTTAGAAGAGGTGCTTGTAACGTTTGGTAATCACTCAATTATATTCTAAAACAAGTAAAACTTAAAGGCCTATCAGTTACTTGTAATCTTGGATAATGGCTTATTCTGGGCTGCGAATTTGCTGCCTGGAGAATTGATTCTTCTCAATTCTGGCCAATGTTCTATTCATGACGTTTTCTAATTTCAGATGGATAATAACTTGATTATGCGTGCAAGTTATAGAGGAATAAATAGAGCGAATTTACCTTGGGTTAAATAAAATATTCTTTTTTTTCTTCCTTCAGTATCTTTATGTACAATTGCTATAATAATAGATCTATAAAAGCACATCTGTGATATATTTTAAGAAAGTGTGCAGTGCTTTCTAATACAGTATTGACTAATAAAAAAGGAGCA
Source organism: marine bacterium AO1-C (assembly GCA_001890965.1). Lineage (GTDB taxonomy): Bacteria > Bacteroidota > Bacteroidia > Cytophagales > Microscillaceae > Microscilla. The sequence goes on from MLAY01000001.1 coordinate 1,516,790, forward strand.
CTACTTCTATAAAGCAGCACTCCTTGATTATTATCAGATAAAAACATCAATCACGTAAGAAGCCAATTATGCGCGTTTTCGTAGCTACCAAAAAACCTTAGCTGAATTCTCCCGCCCATTTTATTAGATTCTTGGGTAAGCTGACTTACCGAGAGCTTAGGCACAAGTTCGGTGGGCATTACAAAACAAAACTTTTCTACTGAAGGAAGTTCCATTACTGGTTTAGAAGCATTTGCTACTGTCCACATTTGCAATTCAGGAGATATAGGAAAGTCAAACTCAAGATTGTTTACCAGTATTTTTTTGGGGTTCACTTCAAATACCGATTCTTTCCATTTCAACAACATTTCTTTAAAGTCATGCTCCAACATAATCGCTGTATCGGCTTTGGTAATATGATAGTGAATAGCGTTGCTTTCGTCAAAATAAACTCGGTTAAACTGATCATTCACAAATTCTTTCATTAAAACTTATATTCTAAATGTTTGATACTAATAATTTTCATAAAAACAGGAGAAATTGACCAGAGATAAATAATCGCTGGTTTTCTTTGGTATGAGTACACGAACAACGTGGATTGAAATAAGACACAAAATCAGATGCATAGTTAATATATGATGCCTCAGTTTGTCTAAAGTAGCTCTCTATTTGCGATTCTTCAAGCTGATTTGTGTGCTTATAAATCAAACCACTGTTGAACTCAAAAATAACGTATTCTAAAGGCTCGGTCGGTTGATACAACACACACAACCGAGGCAATGATGGCGCTTTTAAAAAAGCCAGGAAGAGTAATCAAGCAGTACAGTACCCTATATATCCAATATGTTAATGGTCATATTGCTTGCCTCTGCCATAAGCGTGATTTCTTCGAGTAGGTCATTATCTTGAGGGGAGCAGTGCCAGTTAATGCTTACCTTACCTCCTTTATTTTGGTAACTGGATAGTTTTTTGAGAATTACCACCAGTGTTTTTTTTGAAGTAGAATTGATATAATACAGTTTAATATCCCACTTTAATGTTTGTTGGTGAGTACTACCAATCTGAGCGTAGTCATTGATCCAACTCAGTACTGGCTTATAAAATTGACGAGCATTCTCAATATATGAGTTTCCGGTAATGGAGCATTTTCCAGAGAGTACATCAAGGTATATCTGCGGCGATGCCTCGTTACTCTCATTATTGTATTTAAAATTATTCATTCACTTTGATTTTATATAAGCAGTTTTTCAATTTTTCTGAGAGAGGCATAGCTATTCTGGTATTGAATAGAATGTGTAGGGGACGTTTGATCTATGCCGCAAATCTACACGACAAGAAGATGTTTTTTAAACCCCAAGCACTGCAAAATATGTCTCAGGTAATTTTTAACACAATATTAAACACCTGTAAAAGCTCCTAAAGTCCTCTGCGGCCCCTTTTATGTGTTCAATGAAGGTTTATAGTTTGGCAGCAAGCATCGTGATGTCGTCTCTTTGAGGAGTTCCTTGCTGATGTTTCTGAAGCCTTTGTAGTAGTATTTGCTTTTGGTGTATCAATGGACTCAACATAATTTTTCGCAAATCATCCGCTAATTTTTTGAATCCGTACTTTTTACGAAGTGGACAAGAAGCATCTTCGAGACCATCAGTCGTCAGGTATAACACATCTCCTTTTTTGAGAGTTAGGGTGTGATTGTGTACCCCTTTTGTTTCAGGAGTAAACGAGCCTCCCAACGAAGTTCGGTCACCTTTTAAAATTCGTACTTGCCCAGATTCGCCCCTAGCTACTAACAATGCGCGCTTTGCCCCAGCATAAGTCATTTCAATCGTTCCATTGCTTAGGTAGTCTACCACACATATACCACCATCCATCCCGTCTTGATTGTCAGACTCTTCTTGTCTTAGGGCTTCTCTAATTTTATGGTGCAATGCTAACATGATGCTTTTTGCGTCGTGGTTATGCTGCTCTTTTACAATTTGATTTAATAAAGTATTTCCAACCATCGACATCATAGAACCAGGCACTCCATGCCCAGTACAGTCCATTACCGCAATTACCAATCGTTTCTTTATCTTCAGCTTGTCTTTGATATTTACAGATACATCGCCTACCCAATAAAAATCCCCGGAAACGATGTCTTTAGGCTGATAGATCACAAAATGTTCGGCAAATATTTTATCTAAAAAGGCTTTTGTGGGCAATATTGCTTGCTGAATGGTATGAGCATACCTGATACTACTGGTAATGTTGGCGTTTTTTTTCTCTAACTCAAGGTTTTTGAGCTTAAGAGCTTGCTCCTGCCTTCGGATTTTCAGATTGAACCCAATGTGTTGGGTGAGTTGCTGCAAAAACTTATATTTCTGCTCATTGATTTTCTTAATCAATGCTATTTCCAGTACCCCTACTAATTCATGGTTCGCTACTATCGGCACTACCATCACTCCTCTGATGGATACGCTGATAGTAGCAGTAAATAACTGGGCTTGATTTGTATAATGTTGATAAATACCCTTTTGAGTTTTGGCTACTTGACCCACCATATCTTCACCGTATTTCAGCTCGCTGGGAGTGTTTTTTTCATCTATGCCATATCCTGTCAGGTATTTAAGCGTTTGGGAGTCATTATAAGCCAAATAAAGAGTCGCTTTAACCCCTCCTAAAAAAGGAACAAGTTCACTTAGCAATTGACTCATACATTCTTGTATAGATTGTGTTTCCCTCCATTGTATTTTTTTCAAATAATCGCCAAGCAATTCATTATAGTCAACCTCATTGGTATGTTTGAACCTATTTGTATCACTATTTCTTTTGGCTAATGGTGTTTGCATCATAAAATGTGTTTATAGTTGGTGCCCCTACCCTTTTACACAGTTGTTTGATATTTTGACAATTGTCGTTCTAAATCACGAATTTGCTGTTTATGAGTAGTAATATCTCTTACCACAAACTGCATATATGGATTCCCTTGCAGTTCAAAGCTTACCAGTTTTATTTCTGTCTCGAATATATTTCCATTCAGCTTTTTAAAGTTCCATTCCTGGGTATCAGTGCCTGTTTTCATTGTAGCTTCTTTGATTTGGGCAGCCACTTCCGTGGAGGTTTTTCCTCCGTGGGAACTTTGTGTTTCAGGCGAAAAATTGGTGGGTTTCTTACCTAATAATTGTTCTTTTTTAATCGCACCAAAAATCTTTACCGCGGCCTCATTTACATCTATAAACATCCCTTCTTCATCCATCACTACAATGGCATCCCGAGAAGTTTCAAACAAAATGCGCGATTTTTCAGCTTCCACAGCTAACTCATCTCTTACCTTCAGCAAACTATCCTGAGTAGAGCTCAATTCTTCCAGGTTTTGTCTAAGCTCTTCTTCTTGAGTTTTTAGTTCCTCATTGGCTTTCAACAGTGCTCGTTCCTGTCGCTTTTGGCTGGTAATGTCTTTAGTAATAGTCGCCAGGTATTTAGGTGCACCTGACACTGGGTCTTTGATAAGAAAAATAGTATTTGATACTTCTATCACCTTCCCTGTATTTAGGTTTTTAAGGCAAGTTTCTGAAGATACTCGTCCTTCTTCTAATAATTTTGGCAGCATCTCTTCTTCAAAGGTTTTTGCATCTATGGCTGGATAAAAATCCTTGAGATTCCACTTATCAATCTCTTCCTGAAGCCCAATTCCAACTAGTACACGCCCACCTTTATTTATAAAAATGGTTTTACCTGTCAATTCAGCAAAAGCAACAAAATCCTGTGAGGTTTCAACCAGGGTATGTAAAGTAGAGATTTGCTCGTTGACGTTGGCCAGTTCAGCTTCTTTGGCTTTTGCTTCTTGCAACGCCTTTTCCAGTACTTTTTCTTTTTTGGCCAAAGTATGATTCACCTGCTCGATCTCTTCTTGTTTTTTTTGCATCGCCTCCTGAGTAGTAGCCAACTCTTCGAGGTTTTGCCTTAACTCTTCCTCTTGGGCTCTTAATGCTTCTGCCTGTTCCTGAGTTTCATCTAACAATTTTCTGGTTCTGACATTGTTTTGAATGCTTTGTAACATGGAAGCAATATTGTTTCCCAATCGAGGCAATAGTTCGAGGTATTTACTGGCCAGATTCTGAATAAAAACCAGCTCTATCACTCCATATATTTCATCATTGAACACCAATGGCAGAATAATCAAGCTTCCTGCACTTAGTTTTCCAGCTGCTACATTCAGTGTTAGATTATGAAGGGGCAAATCATCTATATACACCAGTTTTTTAGTCTTAGCCACCTGCCCTATCATATCTTCACCCATTCTAAAAACACGTTTAGGCATTGTTTCAATGGCACAGGCAAATCCACCAGTTGCTTCCAAAAAATTATTCGCACCAGTGTCGTCATTCTTCAAAGCAAACAGAGCGCCTTTTGCCGCTTGGGTAATATCAGCTAAGTGTCTAATAATGGCATCGGAGAAGCATTCCAGGCTTTTATCGTAATTTTCTCTTAATACATCGTCAAACTGAGTGAGGGTTGAATCTATCCATAGTTTTTCCTGTAGTAAAGCATGTTCCTGGATAATTCCCACGTCAGATTTCAACGTTTCAGTGGTATTCATGGGCTTCATAATGTTGTGAAATGAGTTTAAGGTGTTGGTAAGTAGTATGGTGCTTGAATCTAATATATTGTATTGCTTCAGTGTTAGTTCCTTCGTCTTTGCTTAGAACCGTGAGTTTTGTGATGCAATACCTAAAAGATGCCTGTCAAGACATTTTTGTCATCTTAGTTAAGCACTTGTTTGGTTACTAATTCATCATTAGTTTGTGATATGCGGGTAAAAATAAGAAGCGGCTTATCCAGATAAACTGGATAAGTCGTCTTAGCACTCGTTTAAAATTAGCCGAAGGCTGCATTCATCAAAGACTCAGTTCATTCACAAGTTCTTTTTCACGCCTTTTCAAGAAATCTTCTTCCAACAAAAATTTAAACAAGCGCTGATTTTCAAATAACGTTTTTCACGCTTTCAATGAATACTTTTCAAAGTGGGCTAAACAAATTAGCTCAACTTTTTGATAATTTTCATTTGCTTCTCTGAGTACCCATAGTATTTCAGGTTGGTTTCAATGGCAGTTGGCTTGTCCAGTACTCCTTTGAAGTGAGAAAAACATTCAAAGCTAAACTTCCCGTGATAACGCCCCATACCACTATTGCCTACTCCACCAAAGGGTAAATTTGGATTACTGATTTGCATCACAACATCATTGATTCCTCCACTACCAAAAGGAACTTCTCTTAAAAAACGCTCTTTGGTAGCAGCATCGTTTGAAAACAGATAAGCAGACAATGGTTTTTCAAAGTTTTTTACAATGTCAAAGGCTTCGTCAAGAGTATCGTAGGTAATAACAGGCAATATTGGACCAAACACCTCATCCTGCATGATGGCGTCATCCAACGATACATTATGCATAATAGTAGGCGAGATAATGCGCTCTTCTCTTGAGTAAGTTCCTCCGTAATACACCTTATCCTGATCAATCAAAGACACTACACGATCAAAGTTTCTTTCGTTGATGATTCTTACATAATTGTGATTTTCCAGAGAGAAATTATGCTTTTTGATTTCTTCAACTGCCAACTCTAAAAACTCTCTCTGGATACTTTTGGGGATCAATACATAATCGGCCGTGATACAAAACTGCCCCGAGTTTACAAACTTGGCCCAAATCATTCTTTTCACGCTTACTTTTAGTGATGCATCCTCTGTGAAAATCACTGGGTTTTTGCCTCCCAACTCAAGAGTCACATTCGTCAAATGAGGAGCTGCCGCTTTATTGACAATTTTACCAACATTAGGACTTCCTGTAAAAAAGATTTTATCATATCGTTGATTCAACAATGCGGTGGTTTCGGGAATACCACCCTCTACTACTCGGAGATAGTAAGGATCAAAGTTTTCATTGATCAATCTGGCCATGATCTTACTGGTCTCCACTGGAAGTTCACTTGGCTTTAAAATCGTAGTGTTACCTGCCATCATAGAACCCACCATTGGCGTTAATGATAAGTTGTAAGGAAAGTTCCAAGCACCAATCACCAAGGTTACTCCCAAAGGTTCAGGTACGATATAGCTTTTTGCAGGAAAATTGAGCAAGTTGGTTTTTACGCTTTTAGGCTTGGCCCATTTTCGTAAATTTTTAATTGCAGTATCTATCTCATCAAATAATGGATATATTTCAGTCAATTGATTTTCGTATTTAGACTTACCAAAATCATTGAATATTGCCTGGTGCAATTCGTCTTCGTGTTCTACCAGTAGCTTTTTTAGCTTTTTTAACTGCTCTAATCTAAAATCAATTGATTTGGTCACATTGGTCTTAAAGTATCTTCGTTGATTCTTTACCAATTGTGCTACTTCTTTCTCAAAATCTATTTCTGACGTGATCGTGTTCATTGTTTAATTTTTTTTAAGGGTTTATTATTTTTGACATTTAGCTTACTTGTTGACTCTTTCTAATTCTTTCAACAAGCATTTTCTTAGGCATTAATGGAGCAACAGAAAGCTCGAGACGTTGTGACCAGGGCACCCCTGAAAAAATTTCCAGTTTTCCAGCAAGCATTGCTTCATATCCATCCTTAGCCACTTCTGAAGGCTCAGAAGGGTTCTTATAAATTGAGGTTTTCTCCATTCCAGAGCTTGCTCCAAAAGCAGTTTTGGTAGCTCCTGGCAACAAGACGGTTACAGTTACTCCTGATTGATCAAGCTCTCCAGACAATGCGTTGCTAAATGAGGTTACAAATGCCTTGCTAGCGAAGTATATTGCTTGTAAGGGTCCTGGTACCAAGCTTACTGCTGAAGACACGTTCAGGATTTTACCTGTATTTCGTTTTACAAACTCAGGCAAGAAATAACGCGTCAAAGAAGTAAGTGCAAGGATGTTTACCTGAATCATAGCCAAATCCTTTTCCCAGGCTCTTTCGTGAAATTTCCCTACTCCGCCAAACCCTGCGTTGTTGATTAAATAGTCTACTTCTATCTCCTGCTCTTTTACTTCTTCATAGATTTCCTGAGTAGCATTAGACAATGTTAAATTTTTGGTAATCGTATAGACACTCACCAGGTATTTAGATTCTAACTCAGACTTTAATGCTTTCAGTCCTTCCTGGTTAAGGTCTACTGCTACAATGTTGCCGCCTCTGCTGGCGTGAAGTCTGGCAAACTCTCTTCCCAGGCCACTGGCCGCTCCGGTAATTAATGCTGTTTTTTTCATTTTAAATGATGATTTGGTAGTTTAATATTTGATAGTAAATAAGTAATCAAGTGAATTAAGCGGGTTTGGTTTTTAGCCAGTCATCTTCATCTCCTGGCATTGGTAATACCTTGCCTCCTTCCCAAACCCAATAAGGATAAACCCCTAAAAACTGGTATCCTACCTTCTGAATGGGCAACCCCAGATTAGCAGCGATTCCTTCATGAAGTTCGCGCTTCAGTTGTATGACCACCTCTTCAGTTCTCGTTCCTCCCGTTCTGATATTCCCCAAAAGGATGGCTTTTTTGTTATTCTTAAGTCGATAACCGGTCATAAAAATCACGTTGACAAACTTGGCAGGTGCTCCAGTAACCCGACAATGTATTTCGGTAATGGCTGCTACTGTTTTGTCTTTTTTTTCTTTAGAGAATTTCGTTTTTGACTGTATGAGATATAATGGCATGACAATGAATTTAAATAGATGAACTGAATGAGTAATATTTATTTAAAACCTTGGAAATCAACAGGCTGCTTAGTAAATGCATACGGTATTGCCATTTACCCAATGTGGTAAGATGCTGGTTGTTCCGGTTCAATAAGGCATTGAAAGTTGGCTTTTCTAACACACTGATTACCACATTGTTGATATCTTGCTGAGTAATGGCTACCCAATCTTGCATACAAGTCTGAAACAGGTTTACTCTTTTGGCTTGCACAAATCCTTCTTCGCATTCTATGGCGATAATAGAAGGTTGTTGTTCCTGATAATCGTTGTACATGTTTCCTTGCGGTACCAGATTCCACAAAACCATTAGCTTTTCAGTACTTACATATCGTTTGTAGTTTTGCTTAATCACTTGCTCCAAGCTTCGGATTTGCTGTTTGGAAAACTGGCCTTTCCCAATAGCGATTAATGCCCTATTCATAACTTTGTTCTTTATTTGGGTGACTTGTGATTTGATTATGGGTGCAAGTTATGGAGGGGGAGAGAGAATAAATTTACCCTATGTTAAAAAACACGAAATATTAGATTTTTTTTATACAAAATCATTCACACCTGGCAAATATTACAGCGACAGATAGCTAAAAACAAGCTTTAAACACCTGTAAAAAGCATTTAAAACCAACAGATGTGTATAATCGATTTTAAACAAGAATCACAATACTTGTACTTTTCCGTGTAAGACTACAAGTATTGTATTCATAGAAAACAGGGGGGAATGTAGTAAGAGTGATTACTCAAAAATGTGGGGTAGTAATCGCTGGATATTTGGAATTAATCTACTAGCCTTTTTCTTATTCGGCTTAAGCTCTGAATCGTAATACCCAAATAAGAGGAGATGTGTCCTAACTTGGCCTTTTGAAAAATTTGGGGATATTCTTCAATTAACTTCAAATAACGGTATTCGGCGGTTTCGTTATGAATGCTCATAATTCTTCGGCTCATTTTGATCACAAATTCGACATACAGATTTTGAATCGCTCGGTCGGCTCCTTCTATTTGATCTGAAATCAAGTGTAATTGATCCATGGTAATCAACCAACACTCTGTATCCTCCAATGCCTCGAAAGTTATTATATTAGGTTCGGCTCTGAAAAAACTAAGTGGAGATGTAACAAGTGTGTGCTTGGAAGAAAACCAATGAGTCACTTCGTTTCCGTCTAAATCCAGATAATATAACCTTAAAAAACCATCCAAGACAAAATAAAAATGATCGCATCTCTGAGATTGTTTCAACAAGCTATCTCCTTTTTTTACACTTCTTGTTTTGAACTCAATTCCTAAAGTGTTGCTCCAATCCAAGAGATTTTGTTTTGAAATAAATTGGTCGGCTCTAAGCATATAAATTTGTTCGTAAAAGTTTTAAATATACCCTTTTTACATCTTTTTCTCAACCCATTACTCAGGCAAAAATCATCAAAAAAAATACATGAAAATCTTTTTAATTGGTTATTGCCCTATATTTGGCAAATGGTTTGATTTGCCAAACCCCTGGAAACTATCTACAAAACTGAATAAGAAAATAATTTATGTCTGGTATCGCTGGCTTTTTGACCCACAACCAATTTTTTAATGAAAATGATCTTGATCTTATGGCAGCTCCTCTGGCCAAAAGAGGCAATCAGAGTTGTCATCATTTTTTCCACGAGGGCATTGGCATGGTACATCAAAGGCTCAGTTTTGTAGACAAGTCAACCCGTGCCCAACAACCCATGCAGTCACACAACGATCGTTTTGTAATGGTAATGGACGGGCAGGCATACAATTACAATGAAATTGCCCGAGGATTTCTTCAAGAAAACTTCAAGACCGATTCGGATGTAGAGATTGTCTTGGAAAACTTTGTTGAGAAAAATATTCGTTCCATCTATCAAATCAATGGAATGTTTGCAGTGGCCCTATACGATCAAATAGAAGAATCTTTATTTTTATTTCGTGATCGGGTAGGTATCAAGCCCTTATATTATTTCTGGGACGAAGAAAACTTTGCTTTTGCTTCTGAGCTAGATGCATTGTTTCAGCTTCCACAAATCAAGCGACGCCTCAATAAAAAAGCAGTGGCCCAATTTCTACATTTGGGGTACATTCCTGCTCCCAATACGCTTTATCAAAACATTTATAAACTAGAAGCAGGTAGTTGGCTTAGGTTACACAAAGGGCAGATTATCACCAAAAAATACTGGAATGTAGCCGAAAAAATTTACGATGCTCAACTACGCAATCGTCTGCCCTATTTAAATATAGAAAGTAATGCTCTACAACATTTTGAGAAAATTTTACACGAGTCTTTAGAGCACCGCCTTCCCGCAAACAATTCTTATGGTGTTTGGCTTGATCATCGTCCCGAATCCAGCCTCATTGCTACGCTTTTGGCTCAAGAAAAAGGTTCACAATTTCCTTGTCTTGCTATATCATACCCTAAGCAAAAAGCCACTGACCAATTGATGGGAAGCAAAATAGCACAGCATCTTAAGTTGCCTTATGAGGAAGTATCAGTTGCTTTTGATGATATTAGAACTTTTGTAAAAGAGTTGCCGCTCAAATTTCAAGAACCTATAGCAGATTTCAATCAATTTACCTATGCGTTGCTGGCCCAAAAAAGTAAAGATTTAGCCGAAATCATGTTTACTGCCCATGGGGCCGATGCACTGTTTTATGGCAACAATGCCTATCGTTGGGCACAAAAACTTGATGGAGGGTTATTAAAAACATTCCGAAAACCTTATGCCGCCTTGCTCAAGATCAATAAAGCCACCAATGCTCGCCGAGCCAGCGCCTTGCTTAATTATCCACACAAAGATGATATGCTAAGTCATATTTATTCTCAGCATCGTCTTTTGTTTTCAAAAAAAGAACTACCACTTTTATTGGCTCAACATACCCCTGTGGCACCTTATCGATTGATTGAGGATACTACGCTTACCCGTTTTGAGCAGCAAGCCCTGTTTGATATTAGCTACGATCTGGCCGATAATTCACTGTTTTTGCTAGACCAAGCCTTGATGTCTCAAACTATAGAAGCCCGTACTCCCTTGTTAGATTTCAGGGTAATAGAGTTTGCCATTAACCTCAACTATCAACTCAAATATCGCGGAAAACAGCCAAAGTATTTAGTGAAACAGTTACTGGCTAAGCGTGTTCCTGAAAAACTCTGGGCCAAAAGTAAACCCGTATCAGCTCCCTGGTTATTGCAGTGGATGCAAGAAGATTTAGGGGATTATTTGAACGAGAAGGTAGTCAATGAATTTGGTTTGGTGAGGTTCGATGTAGTCAAAAACCTACAAGAACTATTCAAAAAAGGGCATTTGTACCTCTATAACCGTTTGTGGGCGCTTACGGTACTGCATATATTCTTGGCCGATGCACAATCTAAAGGGCTTGAAATAGAATAGTTTAATTGTTACGTTTTTGGCTTTATTGTTCTATTGTTAAATGACTTTGCGATGCGCTAGTCTAGAGCAACCTTTGGTGTCCATAAATACTAAAGGCTGAGAAGCAAAAAAATAGATTAAACCATTCCCTTATGAGCTTTGATCCAGTGTAGCCAATGCAAATCGTGGATCTACATTGGTATGGAGTATCGCATGACCATTTAATAATTCATCACTGTAAGCATTCTGACCTCCGGTTTTTTATACCATTGATAGTATATATATTCGCAGGTAAATAATTGTATATCACATATGTGTGGCATTGCTGGATTTTATTCTCTTTCTCAAAAGTGGACTCAAGCCCAACTTACCCAAATGACTCAAGCTTTGAGACATCGGGGCCCAGAGGCCGAGGGGTACTTTCAAGACGAACGTTGTGGATTGGGGCATCGCAGGTTAAAAATTATTGACCTCTCAGATGCTGCCAACCAGCCTATGTTTAGTCAAGACGAAAGGTATGTCATGGTATTTAACGGAGAGGTGTACAACTTCCAGGAAATCGCCAAAAAATATAACCTTTCTCTCAAGACTCGTTCTGATTCCGAAGTAATTTTAGCACTTTTTGCTCAACGTCAAACCCAGTTTATTGATGAGCTAAATGGCATGTTTGCCTTGGCTATTTATGATCGTGAGACGCGAGAGATGTACATCTACCGTGATCGGTTGGGTATTAAGCCGTTGTTTTATTATTGGGATGGAGAAAACTTTGCCTTTGCTTCCGAAACCAAAGCCTTACTGGAATTGGGCATTAGTCGAGATATCAATAAAGAAGCATTACAAGATTATTTGTTTTTAGAATATGTGCCTGATCATTTGTCTATCTTCAAGCATATCCAAAAACTCGAGAAGGGGCATTTTTTAAAAGTCACGCCAAAGAAGCTAGAAAAAAAGGCTTATTACAGTTTACTAGACCAGTGGAATCCCCAACCTACACAATCGTTGGATCATTATGTAGAAGCGTTTGACGAACAACTCACCCAATCGATTCGCTATCGCTCGATTAGTGATGTGCCTATGGGCGCTTTTCTAAGTGGTGGCACCGATTCTTCTCTTATTTGCGCAAAATTTCAAGAACTCTCTCCCCAAAGTATCCAAACCTACACCATTGGCTTTGATGTGGCCAGTTTTGATGAGTCTACTTATGCACAAAAAGTAGCTGAACACCTTAATACTCGGCATACCTTGGATCGAGTATCGGCCAAAGAATCTATCGAGACCGTGGAAAGGCTGGTTACCCATTACGACGAACCTTTCGCTGCTAACTCTTGCATACCCAGTTTGTTGGTATGTCAAAAAGCCCGAAATGAGGTGACAGTTGCGCTGAGTGGCGATGGTGCCGACGAATTGTTTATGGGCTATGGATATTATCATTGGTATAACCGAGTTAAAAAAATATCTAAATACGGAGGATATGCTGCCCGCAAGCTTACTACTCAAGTACTTAGTTGGCTAGATCAACGCAAACAAAGAGCTGCTCGGGTATTTGATTATGCCGATTTCCAGCGCATTTGGCTTCATGTATGGTCGCAGGAACAGTATATGTTTTCGGAAAAAGAAGTGAGTTGGTTGCTTGATACGCCTTACCAGCACCAAAGTACCTGGAAAGACTGGAAAAAAATAAATGAACTGGACATTCATCCCTTTGAGAAGATATCCTTGTTCGATACGCTGCATTACCTGCCCTACAACTTATTATATAAAATGGACATTGCTTCTATGGCTTCGGCTTTAGAGGTAAGAGTACCTTATCTAGACCACCATTTGGTAGAATTTGCGCTCAACGTACCTTTAGAATTCAAGATACAAGGCAAGGAACAAAAGTTTTTGATGAAAAAAACTTTGGAGAAATACCTGCCCAACGAACTTATTTATCGCAAAAAGTGGGGTTTTCCAGCACCAGTGGGTGATTGGCTTCAGCAGGATTTGGCCTATTTGATAGATAAGTATCTCAACGAAAAACGTTTGAAAAAACAAGGTTTATTTGAGCCACATATGGTACAAGATTTTGTAAATCTATTCCAGCAAGGCAAATATTATCACTACAAAAGAGTATGGGCATTGATTGTTTTTCAGATGTGGTATGCCCATTACATAGACCCAAACCTTTAATCAATGAAAATACTTTACCTTTCCTATGATGGAATGACTGACCCCTTGGGGCAATCACAAGTACTCCCTTATTTATTGGAATTGAGCAAGTTAGGTTACCAAATTACTTTGTTGAGCACCGAAAAAGCGCATAATTTTGAATTAAGGGCAGCTACGATTCGAGGTTTGCTGGAAGAACATCGCAAGCAAAACCCTAATGCCGTGCTAGATTGGCATTACATCTCTTATACCAAAAAGCCACCAGTGCTTTCTACTCTTAAAGATATTCGGGTATTGCGTAAAAAGGCCTTTCAACTACATCGCACCCATCAATTTGATGTGGTACATTGTCGCAGTTATGTGACCTCTCTAGTAGGCTTGCGTATGAAAAAGAAATTCGGTGTACGTTTTATTTTCGACATGCGTGGTTTTTGGGCCAATGAACGGGTAGACGGTGGTTTATGGAATTTGAAGAATCCAGTGTTTCGAGTGGTTTATAACTACTTCAAGAAAAAAGAAAGACAGTTTTTGGTGGCTGCAGATTATACCATTAGTCTTACCAAAAATGCCAAAGATGAAATTCAAAATTGGCCAGGTTGTCGAAAAACACCCATTGAAGTTATCCCTTGTTGTGTAGATACCGAACTATTTGATTATCAACAGGTAAATCGCTTTCTCCTTCCCGAACACCCTTTGACTATTTCCTACCTGGGATCTATTGGTACCTGGTATATGTTGGAAGAAATGCTTCGTTTTTTTAAGCGACTCCTATTGTTTTACCCCAATGCCCAATTCCAGTTCATCACTACTGAGCCACCTCACTTGATTTATAAAGAAGCGCAAAAATTACAAATACCTGAAGCCCAAATCAGTGTAGAAAAAGCCGAACGTAAAGAAGTGCCCCAGAAACTTGCCCAGAGCGACGTATCGCTGTTTTTCATCAAACCTTTGTACTCCAAAAAAGCCTCTTCTGCTACCAAAATGGGGGAAATATTGGCCATGGGCATTCCCATTATCACAAATGATGATGTGGGTGATCATAAAATGTTGTTTGAGAAATACCAATTTGGGTCTTTGATTGGTAAATTCGACGACGCTACTTTTGATTATGCCATAGATCAGCTTCCTACAACTCGTAATATCGCCAAAGAAAAATTGAGAAATGCCGCTCTAGAGTATTATAGTTTGAAAAAGGGCGTAAATTTGTACGACGAAGTTTATAAAAAAGTAGGTAACACGAACATATGAAGTATAATTTCGAGTATTCCGAACATTGTAATATGTGTGGAGCTCCTAGCAGTGAAGCTAAGATACTAGGCAAAAGAATGAACCTGTCGCAGGGCAAAAAGCCTCAAAAGAAGGTAGGGATCGCTACTACAGTGGTGAAATGCAAAAATTGTGATCTTATCTACCCTAACCCAATGCCAGTACCAGAAAGTTTAGACCAACATTATGGCACACCTTCTGAGTCATATTGGACTCCCGAGTATTTTAAGATTGAGCAAAGCTATTTTGCCCATCAAATCAATACTTTTTTTAAGCTTTTTGGCAAGACAAACGCTGATCAGAAATTAAAAGCACTTGATATTGGTGCAGGCATCGGTAAATGTATGGTAGCCCTCGACAATGCCGGATTTGATGCTCAAGGTATAGAACCTTCTGAACCTTTTTATGAAAAGGCCATCGAGCGAACAGGTATATCAAAGTCAAGACTTCAAATGTTACCAATAGAGGAAGCTGATTATCCTAAAAACACTTTCGATTTTATTACTTTCGGTGCTGTGTTAGAACATTTATATGATCCAGCAGAGTCAATCAGAAGTACCATGAAATGGCTAAAGCCAGGAGGATTGGTACACATAGAAGTTCCCTCTTCCCGTTGGTTTATTAGCAAGATTATCAACTTCTTTTATAGTATCCGTGGTTTAGATTATGTCACCAATGTTAGCCCTATGCACAGCCCTTTTCATTTGTATGAATTTGGATTGAAATCTTTTGAAGAGCTGGCAAAAAAAGATAATTTTGAAATCGTTCATTATAATTATGAGGTTTGCAAAACCTACATGCCCAAGCCAGTAGACTGGTTTGTAGTGCCCTATATGCGCAAGACTAACTCTGGCATGCAATTAGAAATATGGTTACGCAAAAAATAATAATGATCTGCTAAAATAAGCTATTGAAATTTTTGTAATGGATATTCAGTTAATCAACCCCTACAATAACCTCCCCTTTACCCTACAAAATGATGCGCTTGTAGATACTAATGACCAAAAGTTTTTGAAGAAGAACGGAGCTTTTCGTCTGGTAAAAGACGATAACTATACGCAAAACTTTGGTTTTCAGTGGAATAAATTTACTCAGACTCAAATAGATCGTTTTTCGGTACAATCTTCTCAAAGCAAGAATCGTTTTTTTGCCGTTACCCAATGGGATAAAGAAGACTTGAGCGGAAAAAATGTTCTGGAGGTGGGTTCGGGTGCTGGACGATTTTCACAGGTAGTACTTGACGAAACAAAAGCCAATCTGTTTAGTGTCGACTATTCCAACGCAGTAGAAGCCAACTTTAAGAACAATGGACACCATTCCGAGGAACGTTTTCATTTGTTTCAGGCTAGTATCTACGACCTCCCCTTTGCTCCTCAAACCTTCGACAAGGTGTTTTGTTTTGGAGTGTTGCAGCATACTCCTGATGTTAAAAAATCGGTAGAAAGTTTGGTGAAAATGGTAAAACCTGGCGGAGAGTTGGTTGTAGATTTTTACCCTATTCGTGGATGGTGGACCAAAATACACGCAAAGTATATTTTTAGGCCCTGGACAAAAAAAATACCTAACGAAAAGCTGTTGAAGCGGATTGAAAAAAATGCTTCGTGGATGATTAACACTTCCCAGTTTTTTAATAAAATAGGTATTGGCAAACTTACCAATCGCTTTATCCCTATTTGCGATATTAAAAATACCTTGCCCAAAAATTTGAATAAGACTCAGCTTCGGGAATGGGTGATTTTGGATACGTTTGATATGTTCTCGCCTGAGTACGATCAACCACAACGGATAGAAACAGTACGCCAGTGGTTTGAGGAATTTGGTCTGAAGGTTACTTTTGCCAATACTGTTACCTTTGATGGCAACAATGTAGTGAGTGCAGTAAAAGGCATTCGTGAATGAAAAGTGAAAGTTAGTCCACAGATGACAGTCAACAGTCCATAGTTTTGCTACTCATCGCACAACCATTTAACAATAGAGCAATCAGGCGAAACAATGGAACAATAAAACAATTCAATAATAAAGAAATTGAGCATTTACTACTAAAAATAAGTCGTCCATTCATAACTCATAGTTCAACATTGAAACCCACCAAAATTCTCTTGATATATCCTTATCCAGCAGGTGAGGCTCCCTCACAACGCTTTCGATTTGAGCAATATCTAGATCATTTGAAAAAGCAAAACTTTCAAATCAGTCATGCTCCTTTTATGAGTCTAAAAACTTGGCAAGTACTCTATAAAGCTGGAAACTATCCTCAGAAAATAGGTGGTATTTTATGGGGATTTATCAAAAGGTGGTGGTTGATGTTTCGCTTGCGTAAATTCGACTTCGTGTTTATTCATCGGGAAGCAGCTCCAGTAGGTTATCCATTATTTGAGTGGATCATTGCCAAAATCTGGCGAAAAAAAATTATATATGATTTCGACGATGCCATTTGGTTACCCAATACTTCAAGCCAAAATTCGCTGGTGGCTAAAATCAAGTTTCATCAAAAAACGGCACTTATTTGTAAATGGGCGCATAAAGTAAGCGTAGGAAACGAATATTTAGGAGATTATGCCCGTCAATTCAATAGTAATGTAGTGTACAACCCTACTACTATAGATACTGTACATTTGCACAACCAAACCAAAACTCAAAATAATGAAAAGTTGGTCATTGGTTGGACAGGTTCACACTCTACGCTCCCTTACCTTGATTTTTTGGAACCTATACTGAAACAGCTAGAACAAGAATATTCTTTTGAATTTCAAGTAATTGCTAATCAACCTCCTCAGCTTAATCTAAAATCATTGGTCTTTAAACCTTGGAACAAAGCTACCGAAATTGAGGATTTACTTGCTTTTAACATTGGAGTTATGCCTCTTTCGGACGATCAATGGGCCAAAGGCAAGTGTGGTTTTAAGGCATTACAATATATGGCATTGGGTATTCCACCTTTAGTAAGTCCTGTGGGAGTAAATACACGTATTGTGCAAAATCAAGAAAACGGTTTTATATGTGGTACTCCTGAGGAATGGCATCAGGCATTGTTACAATTGATGCAAACACCAGATTTAAGGGCTAGCCTGGGAACAAAAGCTCGCCAAACAGTAGAAGATCATTATTCGGTTACTTCCAATCAAAACAATTTCACCGTCCTTTTTAAACGATAACGTAATACATATAACATAGCCAGATAAAAAGGCATAAAGGGTATTTTGTAACGCACTACAGTACCAAAGTTGTTAGATGTAATGGCTGATGCAAAAGCTAATACCAAGGTAAAAGCCAATGAAAAGAACAGCACTGGGTGATCTACAAATTGTCGTGATAGCTTCCCAGGATTCACTGTTAAAACCAACTTAAGGGTAAGTAACAGAAAAAAAAGAGATTCTAGTGCAGAAAGTAACATAAAGGGATTACCAGCCTCCCACACATAAGGACGAAAAAGTGCTAACCAAACTGCTTGTGGAAATTTCACCAACATATTGCCTAGTGTACCATCCAATTCTCCCAAGTTGTACCCAGATCCTCCTTGTTGTTTAGATACATATTCTAACCACTCTGAGTTTATTTTTGCATTAGCTGCTACCCTATCAATATTATATTGACTCTGCTCTCCTGCTATTTGGTTTATAGCAAAAAAACCTGCGGGTAATGCAATGCTCATCATAATAGGAAGTAATATAACTCTTAACGCTCTGGATTTAATACGATTTCTGTATTGCAAAAAAATCCAGAGCAAGGCGGATGGCACAAAAATAAGGAGGATATATTGTTTGATAGCATTGCTAGCCCAAGCCCCCAACAATAATAGCAAGATGTTTAAAACAATCTTCTTGCGTAAAACTATTCCAAAGTAAAAGCCATAAAACATCCACCCTAATGCTCCCAGTGTTATAGTATCTTTGAGTAAGCCTGAACCCCAAAATACAACTGAAGGAATATAAAATACAGCTACTGCCAGGGGACGTGTCAATTGGGGATATAAATGATGTAAAACCCTAAAAATAGACCATACTCCGGTGAAACTTATAATAGCAAAGAAAATCGCATTAATAGTGTATGTATTAAAGGAGAAAATACTGCATATAGCCGAAACACGTAATATTGCAAAGGAACTATCATCAATATAATAATAGATGTGTCGAACGTATTGGAATAGTTCAGGAGAATTGTCACCAGCTTCAGTCAAAAACAACAACTTAAACCCCATAGAGGGAGAGTCTAATAAGGTATTCCATATAATCCCTCCATCTCTAAAAAACAAGTTGGTATCACCTCCATAATAGGTATTATAAATAATACCCAAAGCAATTGCACCAAAGATTTTAAGCCAAATCCCCCACATGAAATACGTTCTCAAAGCTTTATTTTTGATACTATTCCGTATGGCCAAAGTAGCTATCAAAATAAAGCTCAGGTATATAGGAGTAAGTAAAAGGTCTTTTATTGTTAAACTACCCAAGTCGTTTTTTTGTGAATGGTCTAGAATCTAAAAACGCAATTTAGCAATTTTTTTGCGACCAATCTCTCGAGTTTTTTTAACTTTAAAGAATTACCTAACAATTATGAGTGATTCTTCTACACACAATACGCCCAAAATCACGAATCTTCGTGTTCTCTTGCGTCTTGTTAAGTTTGTAGCACCTTACAAAAAACATTTCTTTATCCTCTTTACCCTCGCGTTGCTTACCTCATTGTTACGTCCTGCACAACCTTTTTTGATCCAAATTGCCATTGATCAATACATTTTCAAAGGCAATTACACAGAGTTACTGGGTGTTTGTGGGTGGATGCTGGTAGTACTTTTTCTCCAAACTTATTTTACCTATGCCCATACTTATTTAGCAGGGTGGTTGGGCCAAACAGTCATTCGTGATATTAGGGTTCAATTATTTCAGCATACACTCAGGCTACAACTTCAATTTTATGACCATACCCCTCTAGGACATCTTATTACCCGAAACATCTCCGATGTTCAAACACTCACCACGATTTTATCTTCTGGCATAGCAGCATTAATCGCTGATATCTTGTTTTTAATTGTAATTCTAACCCTTATGCTGTCTACGCATTGGCCGCTTACCCTAGTGAGTTTATCGTTTATGCCCTTGCTCATCTGGAGTTCTTTTTTCTACAAGAGAATTATGAAAAAAGAGCTTTATGCCATTAGGCAAGCAGTTTCCAACCTCAACGCTTTTGTCCAGGAACACATTACCGGGATGTATATCATTCAACTGTTTGGAACGCAAAAAAATGCCAAAGGTAAGTTCAAGCATATCAATCAAAAACACCGCACTGCTTATCTAAAAACCGAATTATATCACGCTATTTATTATCCTACTACCGAAGTTTTAACTACTGCTGGACTGGGTTTTTTAGTATGGTTTGGGGCACGCAGTGTTTTAAAAGACGAAATCTCTCTGGGGACCTTAATTGCCTTTATGATGTACATTCGTATGTTTTACGCCCCTATTCGAAATTTGGCCGAAAGGCTAAACCTATTACAACTAGGAGCCATTAGTATGCAAAAGATTTTTGCCTTGATGGAGAATCCAGCTACAATCCCTGATAAAGGACAAGCTACTCCTTCAAAGATTCAGGGGCAGATTAAGTTTCAAAATGTTTGGCTGGCTTACAATCAAGAAGAATATGCACTCAAGGATATTTCTTTTGAAGCACCTGCTGGGCAAACGATTGCCTTGGTAGGTGCTACAGGAGCAGGCAAAACCTCTATCATCAATATTCTCAATCGTTTTTATGCGCCTACTCGGGGCAATATTTACCTCGATGATTTGCCCATTCAGGCATATCGTCTTCATTATTTACGTCGTCAAATTGGCGTCGTACTTCAGGATGTATTTTTATTTGCCCAATCGCTTCGCGAAAATATTACACTAGGAGATACCAGCATACAAGATGAGCAAATATGGCAGGTCATCGATTGGCTTGGTGCTCGAGCATTTATTGAAAGGCTTCCAGGGGGGTTAGATTATAATGTACAGGAAAGGGGAGCTTCTTTATCGGTAGGGCAACGTCAACTAATCTCTTTTGCTCGAGTGTTATTATTTGATCCTAAAATTATTGTATTAGATGAAGCAACATCTTCTATTGATTCTGATACGGAGCTTTTAGTACAAAATGCCATAGAGAAGCTCATGAAGGGTCGTACTGCGATTGTAATTGCCCATCGATTATCTACTATACAAAAAGCCGATAACATTATTCTGCTTGACAAAGGGGAGATCAAGGAACAAGGTACTCATCAAGCTCTTTTGGATAAAAAAGGTTGGTATGCAGAGTTGCATCAAATGGGTTTTAAGATGTAGTTTTAATTTTTTTTAACGGTTGGTGATTAGTATTTGATTGTGAATGAACAATTTCTCTATTATTGAATTGTTCTATTGTTTCGCCTTTGGCTGATTGCTCCATTGTTAAATGGTTCTACCATGAGTTGCAAAACTATGAACCACCAACTTTTGACTCCCAACTAAAAACTATAGACTATTGAGATATTTTCTGGAACTTGCCTATGATGGCACCGATTATCACGGTTGGCAAATACAAAAAAATGCCCATTCAGTGCAGGCCGAAATCCAAAACGCCTTGAGTACTTTATTAAGACAACCCACTGAGATTTTAGGTAGTGGGCGTACCGATGCAGGAGTACACGCTATTCAGCAGTTTGCTCATTTTGATACTGACCAAGCCCTTGGTGAAACTGATTTTGTAAAGAAACTTAATGGAATTCTTCCTCCCAGTATCTCTATTGCACGCCTTATTCCAGTGACGCCTGATGCCCATACAAGGTTTGATGCTACCCAACGACATTATATCTATCGTATCAACCGGGAAAAGACACCTTTTTTGCGAAATTTCAGCTATTACAACTTTCATAAGCTCGATGTCATACAGATGAACAAAGCAGGAGAAATATTGTTAAATCATCAAGACTTTCAGTGCTTTAGCAAGGTACATACTGATGTAAATCACTACCTTTGCGACATTAGTGAAGCGATGTGGAAAGAAGAAACTTACTACAACACAAAATTGTTAGTATTCTATATCGGGGCCAATCGCTTTTTGCGCGGAATGGTGCGGGCCATTGTGGGCACCTTACTCAATGTGGGTAATGGCAAAATAGGTTTAGAAGAATTTGAACAAATTATATTAAGTAAAGACCGAAAACAAGCCGGATGGTCGGTACCAGCTCAAGGATTATTTTTGGCAAAAGTTGAATATCCCTATATTTGAAAGTTACTAAGATTGCTACACCATTTAGCCATATAGCAATTCAATCATTTAAAAGCATAAAATGGCAGAACAAGAAAAAGCGGAATCCAAGAAAATATTAGATTGGACTACATTTAAGCGACTATTTCATTTCGTAAAACCTTATAAAAAGTATTTTTACTTACTTATATTTCTGACTGTACTCACGGCAGTTTTTGGGCCTTCTCGTCCTCTGTTAATCCAATATGCAGTAGATAATTACATTGTTACAGGCAATTATCCTGGTTTGGTAACTATCGCCCTTTTGATGGTAGCAGTGCTGGCCATTGAGGCCTTTTTGATGTATGCTCATACTTATTTATCTAACTGGTTGGGGCAAACCATCATCAAAGATATTCGAGTAAAACTATATGACCATATTTTGGGCCTTCGCCTAAAGTTCTATGACAATACGCCCATTGGAAGATTAGTAACTCGTACTGTTTCGGATATTGAAACTTTATCCAATGTATTTTCGCAAGGAATTGCTTCCTTGTTGGCCGATATTCTACTCATTTTTGCCATTCTGGGGATTATGTTGTATACCAATTGGCGTCTTACCCTGGTGAGCTTGTCGTTGTTGCCTTTATTACTCTTGAGTACTTATATTTTCAAGGAAAAAATCAAGGTAGCGTTTGACCAGGTAAGAGCTGCCGTATCTAACCTGAATGCATTTGTACAAGAACATATTACTGGAATGAGCATTGTGCAGATTTTTGGTAGTGAAGCTAATGAAAGCAAGAAGTTCAAGGAAATTAACCGAGAACATCGCAAGGCTCACATCAAGTCAGTACTGTATTATTCTATTTATTTCCCGGTAGCAGAAATCATCTCAGCAGGTGGTACTGGTTTGGTGGTTTGGTACGGTGCTCGTGGAGTACTTCACGAAGAGGTATCATTAGGAGTTTTGATCGCCTTTATCATGTATATCAACCTCTTTTTCCGTCCCATTCGTATGTTGGCTGACCGCTTCAATACCTTGCAAATGGGTATTGTGAGCATGCACCGTATTTTGAAATTGCTAGATACTTACGAAACTATTCCTAATAACGGCACTTACGCCCCAGAAAGCATCGAGGGTGACATCAAATTTGATAAAGTTTGGTTTGCTTACAAAGATGAGGACTATGTGTTGAAAGATATTTCTTTTGATGTGAAAAAGGGAGAAACAGTAGCTTTGGTAGGTGCCACTGGTGCAGGAAAATCTTCCATCATCAATCTGTTGAGCAAGTTTTATGAGATCAACAAAGGGCAAATTATGCTCGATGGCAAAGACATTGAGGAATATGAACTGGCCTATTTACGCTCAAAAATTGGGGTAGTGTTGCAAGACGTTTTCTTGTTTTCAAATTCTATTAAAGAAAATATTGTTCTGGGAAATGAGGAAATTCCTCACGAAAAACTCATTGAAGCTGCCGAGCTGGTGGGTGCCCGCAAATTTATTGAGAAACTTCCTGAAGGCTTCAATTACAATGTAATGGAACGAGGCTCTACCCTATCGGTAGGTCAGCGCCAGTTGGTATCTTTTGTACGTGCCATGGTGTACGATCCTAAAATTATCGTATTAGACGAAGCCACTTCGTCGGTAGATACTGAAACAGAAGAGTTGATTCAGAACGCCATTGAGAAATTGATGAAAGGTCGTACGTCTATCGTGATTGCCCACCGTTTGTCTACTATCCAAAAAGCAGACAAGATCATTGTACTGGACAAAGGTGAAATCAAAGAACAGGGTAACCACGCCGAGCTATTGGAAAAAGATGGTTGGTATGCCCAATTGTATAAAATGCAATACAAAGAAATGGCCTAGTTTGATAATTTTTTTAAAATAAGTAAATAGTGGTTAGGGGTGTATTATGAATTGATCAATGATACCTCTTTTCCATTGTTTCGCCTTTGGCTGATTGATTGTTTTGCTCTATTGTTTCGTCTTTGGCTGATTGTTGCATTGTTCTATTGTTAAATGGTGATGCGATGCGTAGTAAAACTATGGACTATTGACCGTCGACTGTGGACTAAAAAACAACTCCTGACTACGAACCAAAAACCCTGAACTGTCGTCTGTGGACTAGTTTCCGCTTTGCGCTCATTTTTCACTTTTAGTTTTTCACTTGCGAAGCAGCATTTTTCACTTCCGTGGTTAACCTTTCCCTCCCCTCTTCTATCAATGAGAAAGCTAATTAAAACAAAACGTTCTTATGAAGACAACTTTCAAATTTATCCCCCTACTGTTATTACTTGCGGGCGTTTTTTTATTTACTGCCTGTGGCGGTGGCAACAAAGGTGAAAACACCGAAGGTAATGGTGAAAACGAAGAAGCCAGTGTAAAAGAAGAAGTCTGGAATATTCCCATGATTTCGGAAACAGAGCTACGCAAAGCCAAAGAATATAAGTCTTTGGAGGAAGCCTTGGCCGAGCCAGATAAGGTATATAAGCTCAACCTGGCTGAGAAAAAGCTGACTGCTCTACCTGAAGACCTATTTAAGCTTAAGCATCTTCAACGTTTGCGTTTGGCCTTTAATCGGGACCTTAAAACTTTGGACCCACGCATTGGTTCACTCAAAAACCTACAGTATATTTCTCTGCATAGTTGTGGATTGACTACGCTACCTAAAGAAATTGGTAAACTGCCTAATCTGGAAACACTGATTGTAGAAAGTAACAAGATTTCTTCTTTGCCCGCCGAAATTGGCAGCTTGCCTAAAATCAAAGAGTTGAAACTCAGCTACAATGAGCTAACCGCTTTGCCTGAAGAAATTTACAACTTATCTACGTTGGAAAACTTGTACTTGCACCGCAACCAAATCAGTACCATTTCTGATAAACTTGGACAATTGACCAACCTAAAGAACCTCACTTTGGGTAACAATCAAATTAGTGCGGTACCCGCTACAATCAAAAATTTATCGGCATTACGATACATCACCTTGACCGAAAACCAAATCACAGCTTTGCCTGAAGAAATTGGTGAATTGGCTAACCTGGTACAATTGTATGTAGGCAAAAACACTGGGCTTGCCAAGCTTCCCGAAAGCACTACTAAACTGGAAAAGTTATACGAAATCAACCTTACTGGCTGTTCTAGCATTGATTTGGAAGACACTTTCAACAAGTTGGACTCTTTACCTAAATTACAAAAGGTATGGTTGGCCAATATGGGTAAGCCTGTAGTATTGCCTGAAAATGTAGGCAACCTTGACAATGTAAAAGCTTTGTTTTTGGACAAAAATACTTTTGAGGGAGGCGAGCTTACCAAGCTAATGGATAAGCTAGCCAATATGGAAGTATTGCGCACAGTAAGTATTACCGACTGTAAAATCGCCAACATACCTGCCAACATTTCTAAGCTGAAAAACCTCGAGTATTTGTATGCTTATCGCAATGAATTGAAAACTTTGCCTGCCACGATTGGTCAAATAAGCAAGTTGAAGTACCTATCAGTCTCTTCTAATAAAGAGTTTACCACCCTTCCAGGGACCATTGGCAGCTTACGTAAGCTGGAAACATTAGACTTGAGCTATACCAATATTACGGCATTACCTCCGGCATTGAGCACTATGAAACAACTTAAGACGCTTTATATCAAGCGCACCAATGTGCCCCAGGCAGTAGCCGACCAATTGAAAAAGGCCTTGCCTGATACCAAGGTAGATCATTCCAATAAGCAATAAAAAGCGCATCAGGTAAGGTACCAGGTGTTAAACAGCCTACGAATACCTGAGAGTTGAACCACTCGCCGACTTTGTTGGTGAGTGGTTTTTGTTTATACGGCTTATCTTGTGAGTTTCAAAGAAGTGCCATCAGGCTTGGTGATGGTTACTGAGGTTTTGGTTTGATTAAACTGAAGTTTCCAGGTTTGATCATCTTTTGGGTTTTTCATGTAAAACAGGCTCCTGGTTGGTTCAAATCTCACAAACTTGAGCTTGGTCTCTTTGCCTTTATCCTCTCTATTTTGAACAATAAGAACTGTTGCTTTAAATTCTCCCTTTGTTTTTTCAAGCCAGCAGTTCGAAAATCCAGTTTTAACATAAAACTTCCCAGGAAAACCTTTAAAGAATCTTTGTTGGCGCTTAATCTGTCCCGAAGGTGTAATAGTGTACTGTGAGACTTCCTGCTCTTGCAACACCTCAACCACTTTTTCACCTTTGCTCTCAGCCACCAACTTTTGCATCGATTCACCATATTTAGTAATCGCCTCAACCCTGACCTTGCCTTTAGACACAAAACCTTTGGCCTCAGTAGCAGAATAAACATAATTGAACAGAGCATAACTTACAGGAGCAACACCTAATAGCTTCCCGCTTTTAGTAAAATTCGCCAAATAAATATCATCAAATGCTGCTTCATAATGAGGATGTCCTTCTGACCTAAACAATACCGAAATGAAGCGATTACTCAACGATATGCGCCCTGTGTAGTAAAAAGAGGTAGAACGAAACCCTTGACCATTCAAAAGTTTATCTAACATCATACGTCTCTTATAATCCATCTTTTGCATCTGCGTGAACTTTACATCAGATTCAGGCATCAAGCTATTTGCAAAACCTTCGTCTTGATTGATGATATACTTAATGACCCACTCTACCGGAATTGCTTTCCCCTTTTTAGGCATTTTGGCAATATCTATGGGTTGTCTCAAAGTTGTTTTAGGAAACTGGGCCAAGAAGTCATTAAAAGGCTTTCGAGCAGGTAATGAATTACGTTTGAATGTTTGTTTACTACCATTTGGGTTTTTGCAAGTAAATGTCTCAAAATCAGGAGCAAAGGTAAATTCACAAATGTAGTTACTATTGTGAAATTTGGCTTTCATCCACAAGCGGTTTACATCCTTGGTCAACTCTTCCATCATTTTGGCTTTTTTGGGAGCTTGTTGCTCATTTGCCTGATAATATATTTTAAAAGGCTCTACACCTCCAATATTAGCCAAGATCAAGTACACAATTTCTCCCGAACTTTCATCCAAATAAGTGCCTGAAATGGCTTTATAAAATTGATTTTCAGTCTGGGCGAAAGACAATTGTAGTGTCGATAAAAATAAAGTAATGATGAATAAGTAATTGAGTAGTTTTTTCATTGATTAGAACAGTATTTGATGGTTGATTGCAGGTTATCTCTTCAGCAATATTTCTTTGTTTTCTGCCCAAGATAAACTCACTTGGGTATTACGATCATTAAATGTAGCCACCCATACTGCGCCTTGTTTTTTTTCTCTTAGCCAAAATTTACTCCCCCATACATCATCGTTGCCACCTTTCTTATAACGGACAAAATCAAACTCAAAAACTTGTTCTTCGCCGTCATTTTTTTGGGTCAATAGCGCTGTATACTGTCCATTTTTCTTTTTTCTCACAAAGAACAAATAGTCACTGATTCGCCACTCATTCTTGTCAAAACTTCCTGTAATATCTTCAAAAAAACGATGTACGTCTTCTATGTTACCTTTACTTTCTATGATACATTCTATCTCAGATTTTTCATGAAATGGAATTTGTGAAATAGCTATACCAGGATCAACTGACCCATAATAGCGAGCTACCGTCACCTTCATTGTCTCTGGCTTAATCCAGGTGGTAGTTACTGTATACGAATTTATATATTCACGATAAGCACACCCTACTACTCTTAACCCCACTAGCTTTCCTGCTTTATCAAAATTAGCCAAGTAAGTGCGGTCGCTCTTTGCTTCAAGGTGAAGAATGTTTTTTACTCTGAACAATACCGAGTAAAAGCCATTTTGCAAGGCAAGTCTTGATACATAATAAAAGGAGGCATGGCTTACGCGTGTTCTTTTACCCAACAAAGTCAAACGAGCTTCATCCAATGATACATAAAAAGACAAGTCTTTCTTATTAACAAACTCACGCAAGGCTTTACTTTGTCTTACTAAGAATTTCATAGCCCATTCTGGTGGCATGGCAATCGCATTTTTAGGAATGTGTAATACTTGTATAGGTCCACTTGTCGATTGTCTGGCAGGGAACTTTGACAAAAAATCAGCAAAGGCTATTTTAGAAGGCTGGTCATTACGTTTAAATAATTGCCGACTTCCATCAGGATTGATACAGATAAATTGCTGAAAATCAGATTTAAAGTTAAAATCACAAATATATTGACTGTTTCGAAATTTTATCCTTAGCAATCGTTTTTGTGCATTCACCTTAAGTTGTTCCATTATTTTACAAGCTGGTGATAGTTGTTTCTCATTTGCCTGATAAAACATTCGAAAACTAGGATACACCTTATCCCAAAGTAAATGAACAATCTCTCCTGAGCGCTCATCCAGATAGGTACCCGAAATAGCCTTATAAAACTGTTTTTGACCTAATGCTTGAAAAGAAAGTGAGGCTAAAATAATAATGATGAATTGTGTTGATAGTTGTTTCATTGAAATACCTGGTTCAAGTTTGATTACTTATTTTTTTACTCGCTGAAATCGCTGGGAGGTTCCATTTGCCTTGGTCAATATCACTTCATCCCTATTAGCACTAAATCGTAATGTCCAGGTCTGTTCTCCTTCAGGTGATTTAATAATAAACCTACCCATTCGTTCATGATCTTCAATAATGTCACAGGACTTTGCCACTGCTGATTTTCCTCTGTAATTTATTTCAACTTGATAGCCATGAAATTTATCCCGAACAATCTCTAATTGATGATCTCCATTTGCTCCCATATACACCCCTTGAATATCAGAAGACCATTTTTTTAAGAGTTGGACGTGTCCATCCGACAACACTTTGTAATGAAGTGTGGTCTGCACCGATTTTATACCTTGTTTGGTTAAATCTGGAACACGATAAGTAATAACCTCATTTACCTTTATTTGATTTCCTATGAGTTTTGCTGTAGCAGCAGTGTTCTCAAACTTTACCATGTAGTGCGTAGAATAACCCAAAGGCACAAAATCAATCAATTGACCTTGTTTGGTAAAATTGGCCAGATAAGTATACTTTGCCCCCACTTCACCTGAACAACAAACACCCTCCGCGTAGAAAAGTAGCGTATAAAAATCGTCACTAAGAACTAGCCGACTGACATAATGAAAAGTAAAATAAAACCCAAAGTTTTGAATATTCGCATTATATAGTCCCATCCGAATCTCTTTTTGACTTATCTTACCTAGAAATGAAAAAAACCGATTTTGATCATCATTAATCAAAAATTTCATAATCATCTCAATGGGAATTGGTCTATTGGCTTCCAAGCTTTTAGGAACAAATAGCCTTGCCCTACCTAGGGGAAACTGCTTGACAAGTTGAGTAAAACTGGTATTTACTGGGGATTGAGTACGGGTAAACAGCTGCTGGGTGCCATCTGGATTGGTGCAAATAAATGTTCGAAAATCCTGGGCAAACTTAAAAACACATTTATAGTCACTTTCATAAAATTGAATATTAATCCTACGCTGAAGACTGTCTTGATTCAACAAGACCATCATTTTGACATACTTATTGGTATAAATAGCTTTAGGAAGATAATACATCATATTCAACGAGTGGAGGTATACCAATTCCTTGGTTTTGTAGTCGAGATATACTCCTTGAATTTTGCTTTCAAAGCCTGTGGTATTTTGTTGTGCCTGGATTTTAGGTACACTCAAAAAAAAGAGCACGCTGCATAAAGCAAGTTTGATTGTTTTCATTTGTATGTTTGATTTTACGAGTGAACTTGTTTAAGTTTTTTCTTTAAGAGTAAAATTCTCAGTTTTTGCGATAGGCAAGGCGCAAAAAAGCAGAGTTTAGCCGCGCTAAATGAACATTTTTGCAACAAAGTTTATCTTGAATAATGTTATTTTAAATTATTTGGAGAAACCTTAAAACAAGTTCATGATTGACCATTATTATTTGCTATCTGATACATATTCTTTTCATTGCACAATGAAACTTTCAATGGTTTTTGTTTGATTCTTTAGCAAAAGATACATTTCATTAGCAAAAGTCACCCACAAAAACTTGAAATTTGTTTTTTTTAGGTACATTTTTGTGGTTGTTACTATTGATACAGGCATAGAATCAATTAATTTAGCTTTAATAAATAACCTCCTAATTATCAACCAGTTATATAATCACATAAATAAGAACATTATGATAGGGATCATTGGTGCAGGTATTTCAGGTCTTAGTTTGGCCTATCACCTACAAAAACAAGACATACCTTACATCCTTTTAGAGGCATCTGAACAACCAGGCGGTTACATCCGCACTATCCGCGACAATTCCACCAACAGCCGGACTTATATACTCGAGCAAGGCCCCAACTCTATCATGGTAGATCAGGAAATTCAACAAATTATTGAGGAATTGGGCATTGATGAAGACTTACTTCCCAGCAACGATATAAGTCAAAATCGCTATATCTTCAAAGAAGGCAAATACCGTAGGCTACCTGCTAAACCTTCCAAGTTATTATTCAATCGTTTTTTTAGCTTTTCCAGCAAATTAGCCATCTTCAAGGAGCGTCGTCGTCCTAAAAAGGATATTGAAAACGAAACGTTGAGTCAGTTCTTTGAGCGTAGGTTTTCTAAAGAAATTGTAGATTATGCCCTCAATCCATTTGTAGCGGGTATTTATGCTGGAGACCCAGCTCAGTTACTCATTCATAAAACTTTTGCTCAGCTCTATGAATACGAGCAAACCTATGGTTCGGTGATTAAAGGCCTGGTAAAGAATAAATCGATTGAGCGAAGACATACATCTAGTTTTAAACAAGGCATGCAAACCCTGCCCAAAGGTTTTGCTCAAAAACTAGATCATTTGAGATTAGGGGTAAGCGTGGAAAATATTCAAAAAACTGGTGATGGGTACACAATCCAAGCCAATGATGAACAAACCTTTCAGGTAACCCAATTGGTCATAGCGACTTCTGCCCCAGCTGCGAAACAATTCCTGAATGACAGTTTCCCAGAATTTAGTCAAGCCTTGGGCAAGATTTATTACCCACCTATGATTGCAGTACACTCTGCTTACAAGCGAGCAGCTGTAAAACATCCATTAGATGGGTTTGGTGGCTTAAATCCTAAGGTTGAAGGTCTTTACACCGCAGGAAGTATTTGGAGCAGTTCTACTTTCAACGGACGCTGCCCCGAAGATGAAGTACTTTTTACTACTTTTGTAGGGGGTACTCAATCGCCTCAACACACGACCAACTCCAAACAAATTACCTTAGGAAAAGTACACCAAGAGCTCTCAGAGCATTATCAGATTAGTGCCTCTCCCCTATACCAAAACTTGTGCAAATGGGAACAAGCCATTCCGCAGTATGATATCAATATATTGGATGCACACCGCATTGCAGACGAACTAGAGCAAGAGCAGTTGTTTGTATGTGCCAATTGGAAAGATGGTATTTCGTTACCTGATTGTATTAAAAAAGGTAAAAAGTTGGCAACCAAGCTTGCCGAAAAATATTCTCAGAAAGTACTTGAGTAAAATCATCTTAGCATTATTACACAAATAAAAAAGCAGGTCATTCATCCCGAGAGATGTGACCTGCTTTTAATTTATATATATAGTTTTAGTAAAAGTTGCAGATTTATTGCCTCTTGTGCCGTCAATTGAGCACAAAATCGAGGTCTTGTTTTGACATAATAGGCCTTGGATGCAGCCTAAAGGTATATTGCCCTTGTTGATCCAGTTTATCTATATCTATATGGGCAAACTCCTGTTTATTCATCACACCCAAACGATCATTTGGTAAGATGGCAATCAGTTTATTAGTCATATCAGGGCTAAATTGGAATTTTTGCCAGCTTTGTTGAGTATAAGGAATAATGGCTGAACCACGATCTCCCGTAATCAAGTATACCCGGTAGTTTTCATCTAAACTAGTCTGGCCATTTCCAAAATCAAATTCAGCCTTGCAAATAATATTATCAGGCATTTTGAAAATGCGATGTACCCCATATACCCCAAACTTACGAATCTTAAACCCACGCAATACTTTGGCTCGTACCTCAAGCTTTTTGGCTTTCTGAGTTCGCAACAAATTAGATTTTTGTTTTACTGCTTCCTCATACTTCGTGATCACCTCATTGAGGTTTTTGCTTTGGGTAAACGATTTATGTAGTATCCCTTCGGCTTGTAACTCTTCGGGGATTTCTTCGTTATTTGCTTTTCTCACAATAGTCACAAAGTTTTTCCCAGGCACTTCTTTAGGGCCACGTTTGGTTTCTACCACCTTGCGCTCTTTGACCAATTCCAACTCATAAATATCTTTTTGAGAGGTTTCAATCCAAAGTTTCACAGTGTTGTCTGACGAAGCAGTAGCAATGTGTAAACCATTAGGCGAAAAAGTAGCATCGTTTACTTTGCCCAAGTGGCCTCTTAAGTTATGGCGAAAGTTGCCACTGCCATCCCAAATTTTGGCTAAATTATCATTGGAGGCGGTAATAATAGAATGTTGACTTGGAGAAAATTGAATATTGTTGATTTTACCAAGGTGGCCTTTTCTTTTATAACTTCCCCCCATATTCTTTATTAATACAGTACGTACTCCTTTCTTATAAATAGAGAACAAATGTGCAGTACGATTGCCCACAGTGATCAGGTAATTGCCATCATTGGAGAAAATCGCATGATCGGTAGATCCTTTAATTGTATGCATTAGCTCTCCATTGATACGCCACAGTTTCGTACCAAATTCGGCAATGGTAGAAGTAGTCAATAAATACTCACTATCTTTTGAAAAACTAGCTGAGTTATAGTCTCCTTCAAAAGTATGTAAAAGCTTGCCATCGATATACCAGATTTTCACAGGCCCTTTTTTAGACACTGTAAGCACATATTTGCTATTAGGAGCAAACAATGCCTTTTTCAAAGCATATTTGTGAGCCAAAGTATGTAATAGTTGGCCACTCTTTGACCAGATCTTTACTGTATTGTCTTGCGAAGCAGTCAATATTCTTTGTCCACTCTCAGAAAAATCTACAGAAATAATCTTTCCTTGGTGCCCAGTCAGGTTTGCCAAAACTTTGCCATCCAGGCTCCACAATTTGGCAGTTTTATCATCAGAAGCTGTAATAATATACTTTCCATTAGAAGAAAACTTTGCTTGAGTAACTGCCTGACTATGTCCGTCTAAGCTTCTAAGAAAATTCCCTTTGTTATCCCATACTTTAGCTGTACCATCTGCTGAGGCCGATACAATATACTTGCTGTCAGGAGAAAAATTTACCGTAAATACTTCTCCCTGGTGCCCCTTCAAAGACATAGGTACATAACGCATATTGGTGAGTTTTATATCATCCCACTTTTCATTAAATATCCAGCTATTGCCCTGTGTAGGGCTTTGTTGTTTATTTTCTCCTACATACTGCCAGACTACTTCTTTGAAGTACTCCAGGTAAGGATTTTTGTTTACATTGAAATCCAGTTGGAAATAATCTTCTTTGGCCTTTTTCACCCGTTCTTGCTGCTTTTTCTGCTCAGCCAACATTTTCTCAATAAACTCAATAGAATCTGTACGATGCTGTGCTTTCATTTGGGCTATTACATTCTTCAAAGAATCTACCCTTTGGTTAGCCCTGTTTTGTGAATTTTGCTGTTTGGGTTGTGGCTTTTGTACCAATAGCTTCGAAGTAATCAAAGAAGTGCCAAGCCAACCCCATTTAGGGTTTACTTTAGCAGGTTTACTTTGCCCAAAAGCTCCTGGAATGATACCTGCCTGGCTGACATTCAAATGATTAAATGTAATTGGCTGAGTACCATCTTCCAGATAATAATGGTTAAACCCCTCACCTTCATGGCGAGAGGCAAACTCTACGTCAATTGTTTTGCCTTGGGCTATGTACACCGATTCTTTGCCCTTTTTACCCCGAATCTCAAACATCCCGGCAGTTTCCAGATTGTTCTTCACTCCTGCACTGTCGTATTCCATTGGTACTCCACTGGCAATCACATCTGCGGCGCTGTGCATTTCCCGATAATTGAGTTTTACTTTACCTTTTACCGGGCGACCATCTTTGTCTATAAAACTATAAGCTGGGATATGAATCGTAGTACCGTTTTCCAGCTTCAGGGTCTTGGCCTCCTCGTTATTAATCTCTAGTTCGTTGTAACGAACATTGATAGATTGATTAATGAATGGAGAATGGATTTGAGAAACAGGTGACACTTGCTTGCCTGTAGGTATATTAAACATTACCCATCCTACTACAAACAATATAACCACCGCTGCCGCAATGCTTCTTATCTTACGTGATAAAGCAAATACGGGGGTTTGTTTTGGAGAAAGTGTCTGCTGGTAATTGTCCAGAAAAGTATGCACCGAAGAATTAGAAACATTTTCGTCCTGCATAAACTGGTAAAACTCGTATACTTCACGCTGACACATTGCACACTCCTCTACGTGGTCTCTGATTTTTGCGGGTAAGTCTGCCTGACGATTCACCAACATTGCCTCCACAAATAGCCCAATGCCTGCATCGTTTAAGTGCTCACCCTCAAAAAAACCTTCCACCAGCGTCTGTTCCAATACAGCCAGGTTTTCTTTGCGGTCGGTTCGTTTATGTATTTTGAAAATTCTTTTCATTTTCAAGTCCTTTGCCTTTTTCAAATAATTAGTGAGTGCCCGCTCTTAAAAGCGCTAATGATAATTTTTGTCCAACCATTTGTCGTTTTGCTGAAGCATCCGACTTTGGTTTCAATGCAATCACCTTAGTAGATTGCTCTTGACTGGCTTCCGCTTCAGCATTTGCGCTGTTATCGGTGCGAAAGTATTCATACAAGAAATCAGCAAAAAGCTTTTTATCATTGATTCTAAATACCTGATCATCATCTTTGATTTCCAGGTCATCGATAATTCCCTTTTTGTATTTATCCCCAGTAATGTGCTGGTTTATCCATCGTTGAATGGCCTGAGGAGAGCCTTTTTCTTTGCGGTATTTTTGGAAATAAGGATGGACTATGTCAAATAGTTCACGATCTTCTTTGTGGCGATAGTCATTGTCTTCGCCCAAAGCTTCTAACAACTTTTGCATATCGCGGGTTTTCATTCCCGGAAAGCAATTCAACAAGTCAAACTCAGTAACTACTGCTCTTGCCTGTAGTTTGAGTAGTAAAATAAGCTTGTAGCCAATCTTGGGAAATGTAGCCAGGAAGGTGGTCAAAAAATCTCTAAACTTGCCTTTTAGTTGTCCTAATAAATCCTGTGAATCCGTTTGATTCTTATAACTCTTGTCGGGCATCAGGTTGTAGCTACGCTCCGTTTTTTCTTCTTCGTCGTTGCCATACAAGTTATTTACCGATACCACTTTTTCTCTTTTGTTGCGCTCCTGGGCCAATAGTGTATTCAGTTTGTTGCGGATAGATTTGGCCAGGTAAAATCGGAACGACACCCCATTTTTGCACGCTTTCAAAAATGAAGGACTGGGCAGCGAACTAGAGTACAGGTGTAGATATACTTCCTGAAAAAAGTCTTCCTTGAATTGATTGTAATAAGGAAACCCTCGCAAGTAAGCCTCTACTTTATCCTTGATGTACCCCTGGTACTCTCTCAGGATGGCGTCGTACTGCTTGGTCTCGAGCAGCTCTACGCAGTATTCATCAGAAATGGGGTCATTGAAACTATTCATAATACACCTTTTAGATAGACGCCGGAAGCTTGTTGAGTCTCGCTCATTTTTGCTCCGTTTGATTAGCTATACAATACAGGTAGGTTGCACTGGAGTTTTTTTGTTGATTTTTTTTCAAAAAAATTTATTTATTTCCCGATGTAAGTCTTAAATACTTTAAAATGAGGTGATTAAATGTAGTTATTTTTTTTGAGAAAAATTTAATAATTGTGCAATTGTTTTGTGGGTATGTGGCTTCATGGGTAGTTTCTGTGACTACCTACTACCATTGCATACCATATATAAGATTAGGTGTTTAAGTGATACGCCACGACTGTTGTGGATGAATCCTCACAAAACACCCATAAGAGTTGAATAAATGATTTTTCTGGAAGTTGAGAGGCTACCTGTTGATGTCGCTGCACTAAAATACCAACAAGGGCTGAAAATCTCCAGAGCATTCTGTTGTTGTTTCATTTTCACTCAAATTTGTATAGACAAAATACCTAGTTTGTTTGAATCCGTATTTATACTCATCCAAAATATTTCAAAAACCTTGACCTTTATTAAAAATTAGTCAATAACAGAACTCATCTCGATTTTTAATACATTACAAATCACTCATTTTACCCAGTGATCCCGAGATTTTTTATCACTGTAGCACTGCTATGGATCAAAAAAATCTCTTGATCACTGAGCAAAACAGTAATTTTCATCAACATTCAAAAAGTCGAGACGAGTTCAAAACTTTATGCTCATCAAATGAAACAAACAGTCACAGAACGAATGGAGGCTAGAGGATGGATAAAAGGAGCTGGCTCTGATTTTTTTTACCCTGATAGTAATTACCCTCATCTTCATGCCAGGTTTAAAAATGCTAGTAAGCTAGTAGACGATTGGGATGCACTTAAAGAAGAGCTCGAATGGGTAACTCTCTCGTTTGGAGGTCAGCCTGGGAAAACAAATGTAAAACTTGTTAGAGGTAGTCGAGCAGGGCGAATGGATTTCACAGATGAATTACGTAAGATAAATCGTGATAGGGCGCTTAAAATGCAAGATAAAGTGAATGAACTAACAGGGCATAATATCAATATTAATGAATCAGTAAGATGGTGATGATAGAGGCAAGTTAGGCAAGCCTAGTAATCGCTAAATCGCCAACCTTGAGGAGGCAGGCATCCAGATGCAAAAACGGCATCATTCATTTGGGTATCATACCATTCCCAAAGTTTTGCAAATAGTGTCCAACAATAGAACAATCCCGCAATTCAATAATTAAAGAAACATTTTTTTACTAATTTCAATCCCAAATACGTTATTTGCACATTACATAAACGTAAACCCAACGCTAATGTCAGTTGTTGTAAGCAAGCTTACCAAAGCCTTTGGCGAACAAAAGGCAGTGAATAATATATCGTTTGAAGCAAAACCGGGAGAAATTGTGGGTTTTTTAGGTCCTAATGGGGCTGGAAAATCTACCACGATGAAGATTACGACTGGATATTTGTCACCTACCGAGGGTACTGTACAAGTATGTGGGGCCGATGTGACCGAAAACTCAATGGATGTACGCAAAAACATTGGTTATTTGCCAGAGCACAACCCTTTGTACTTGGATATGTACATCAAAGAATACCTACAGTTTATTGGTTCATTGCACGGCTTGAGAGGCAAAAAACTCAAGCAACGCATTGGTGATATGGTAGAGTTATGTGGCTTGCAGCGTGAACAACACAAAAAGATTGGAGCTATTTCTAAAGGATACCGTCAACGGGTAGGTTTGGCTCAATCGCTGATTCATGATCCACCTGTATTGATTTTGGATGAGCCTACCAGTGGTTTAGACCCCAACCAAATTGTAGAAATCAGAGAAGTAATTCGCAATATTGGCCAGGACAAAACTGTGATTTTCTCGACTCATATCATGCAAGAAGTACAAGCCATGTGTAATCGGGTCATTATTATTAATTTGGGGCAATTGGTGGCCGATGGAGATGTAGATTCGCTCAAAGCGATGCAAAACCAGGCCAATGTGTTTATTACTGAATTCAAAGAAGACATTGATACTCAACTGGTAGAAAACCTCGAGGGGGTAACTAAGGTAGAAGGCTTAGGAGATCATAAATATAAGGTATACGCCAACAAGGAAGTGGACGTGCGGCCTACAATGTTTGAGCTGGCCAAAACCCATAGCTGGACGTTGGTGGGTCTTCAGCAACAAGAAAATACCTTAGAAGATGTGTTCCAGAATTTAACGAAGTAATTTCATCCACAGACCACGGTCGATAGTCCGCGGTTTGTATACATAAAAGTATTGATTTAATTTAAACGTAAGAATTATAATTTAACGAAGTAAGCTAGTCCACAGTCGATAGTCCACTATCCACCGTAGATTTCGTACTTTTCAAAGCTTCCCTTCATTAAGAATAAAATTAATAGCAAAAACTGTTGACCGTGGACGGTTGACTGTCGACTGAAAAAATTATGCTAACCGTTTTTACCAAAGAATTACGCAGTTTTTTAAGTTCATTGATTGCCTATATTGTCATTGTAGTATTTTTGACAGGCATTGGTTTGTTTATGTGGGTGTTTCCATCTACCAATGTGCTGGATTATGGCTACGCCGACCTGGAAAGCCTCTTTACCCTGGCACCTTATGTATTTATGTTTCTCATTCCTGCCATTACGATGCGCACCTTCGCCGAAGAGAAAAAAACGGGAACAATGGAACTGCTCTTTACTCGCCCATTGACCGATTGGGATATTATTTTGGGTAAATACTTATCTAGTTTGGTATTGGTTATTTTGGCATTGGTACCCACCTTGGTCTATTACTTTTCTATTTATCAGTTGGGTGTGCAACCTGGAAATATTGACACTCCTGGCACCATGGGGTCTTATGTAGGGTTAATTTTGCTCGGCGCAGTATTTACGGCCATTGGCTTGCTGGCTTCGGTGCTTACAGAAAGTCAGATTGTATCGTTTATCGTGGCCTTATTTCTTTGTTTTATCTTTTTTGAAGGCTTCGGCTATCTGGCCAACATTCGCGACTCCAGCGATTTTTCTTATTATATTGTACAGTTAGGCATTAGCTACCATTACGAAACCATCCGTCGCGGCTTAATCGACTCTCGTAATCTCATGTATTTCTTTAGTGTGATTACGGTGATGTTGTTGACTACGAAGTTGATCTTGGGAAGCCGGAAGTGGTAGGCTTTCTTGGTTTTGAAGTTATTATAGTGATCAAATTTTAAATGTATGAAAAACAAAAAGCAGGTTTATTTTCAATTATTCTATGCTTTCTTCCCACCTTATTATCTGATAGGGATGACTATCGCCACCTTGTTCTTAATCAACGGAGGGAAAAGTCAGTCCTTCGCTTATATGTTATTTCATATCATCTTGCTATTCTTTTTCATCAAGGTTTCAGTTATTCTCCATGAATGTGGACACTTAATTTTTGGAAAAATAGCAGGAGGAAAACCTCAATACACTATTTTAGGCGTTGGCCATGAAATTGTCAGATTCAAATGGTCAGGCGTTAAAATAACCGTCAACCACAAATTGAATATGGGTTTGGCTTTCGCTACATTTACAAAAAAGCCTTTCTTAAAATTAAGATACTTGCTTTACCTATCTGGTGGATTCCTGACCAACTTGATGATGGTAGCTTTAATGCTATTGTTGTTTGGCTTTCATCCTGAGTCTATTAGAGGAAAAGGTGGATTTGATCCAGCCTTTAGTTTTATTCTTGCTAATTCTTTATCGTTTGTAATAACGATTATCCCATATCATACGAAATATCGGGGAATAAAATTAAAAAGTGATGGACTTAGTATTATTCAACTCCCCTTTATTGATTCAGAAAATATAACAGTTGATACAAACGACATCGAGATTCTGGATGCCTACGATTATTTTCAGGATAAAAACTATGAAAAAGCCAGTGAGCTGTACAAAAAGTTACTGAACAGTAAACAAGACATGGTTAGGCTACAAGCAGCCTTTAATTTAGCTTGTATCGAACTAAACAATGTTCAACCTGAACAAGCATTTGCTTCTTTTCAAGCGTTGAAAAACCCTGAGGATACCAAATATTTGGATAACTATAACAGCGTTTGGAACAGCAATGTAACCTGGTGTTATCTACTAATGGAGAATAGAGATTTAGAAAAAGCAGAGGAGCATGCTAAGATGGCCTTTGAAGCTGCCCCATCAGTTCCACAAATCCAACACACCAAAGGAGTTGTATTGATAGAGAAAGGAGATTGGGAAGAAGGGCTAAAAATCTTAAAACCTTTGGTAGATTTTGAATTTGCCAATGATGTCACGATCACATCGGCTATGTATGTTTGTTATGGGCTATATCAACAAAATAAGTTCAAGTCTGCCAGGCGATATTATGATTTTGTAGTAAAACATATTTCGGAAACAACACCATTGGATCGTTATATTTGGGATCATATGATAGATCGCCTGAAAGCTATTGCAGAAGAGAAAAGAGCATTGGGAGAATAATTTATTGATTTTAGAATACCTTAAATCTATTTCTCAGTATTTAAGACAATCTGGAAATATACTATTAACTCATAATTCTCCAAAAAGATTATTTTTGGGAAATAAGAAATACATAGCCATTATCTAAACTCTATGAGTGACAAACCTACCCATTCTCATTTTGAACTGACAACCAATGAAATCAAAGGGCTTATCGACTTGGCCCAAAAGTATGCAATCGAAGTAAGTAACCAGCGGCAAATGAATAAATACCTGATTGCGAATTATGAATCTTTGCAACGCCATTGCCGGAAAAAAAAGCTCAACTTAAATTTCAATTTATTGAGTCCAAATGCAAAAGTATTTTGGCTGGTGCTTTACTTCTTCCGACACAAATCGGTGCATTTTCCCAAAAATTTTCAAATCCTTCTCCCCTGGCCTCAAAATCCCCTTACCGAACACGTGCAAAGTGGAGAAGCTGATCGTTTTGAGACTTTATTACTCATAGAATTGATCGCTTCACGATCGCATCAGTCTAAGAGTCACCCTCCCATAAACTTAGATTTCTTGCAAAAAGCCTTACATATTTTGCTCCTCCGTAAAACATATACGATCACTCAACAGTCAATAGATTTTATGGAGTTGGCCGCGAAAATCAAGCAATCAATCGTGTTGGGTAAAGTCAAAAAACTGGAAATAGAGCCACAGGACAAGGAATACCAAATACCTGATAGTTTGGCTGTTTTTACTCGTCTAGATCAGTTTGTTGTCCATGGCAACTTTAATCATTATGGTAATTTGCTTGCTCCATCGCTTTTTCAACATAAAAAGATAACTGAGATAACCCTTCGTAATTGCCAGTTGAATGAGTTACTACATACATTTCGTACCAAGCAACTATCTACACTCCATTTACCTCAAAATAAGTTTACCAAGGTACCTCAAGCTTTGCTTAAAATTGCCCAATTGCATAGTCTAAGCCTGGCAAGTAATCAGCTTATTGATCTACCACAAGAATTTACTCAACTAGAGGCATTGTATGCGCTAGACCTTAGCGGCAATCAAGTAGCTGAATATCCAGCAGTACTGTTGAGTATGGAAAACCTGACAGAGGTTAATTTACAAAACAATAGGCTAGAAACGCTGCCTCAAGGCTTTGAGCAATACTTTCAGCAAAAACGTATTGATTTACGCGATAATTGGCTACAAACTTTGCCCAATGAGGTAGAGCTATTATTCAAAAAGTCGACGCAAGGCTACTCACAACGTCCTTTGCTCTTATTAGGCAATCCGCTGGAGTCTCTTCCCGAGCATTTATGCCCATTCATTGTTCAGGAAATAAAAAAAGTACCCAGAACCAAATTGTCGCCTCGCACACTGACTTGTTTGTTTTGTTGGGCCCATTTTCACCCGCAGGCTTCGCTTAGACAAGCAGCTCATCAAAAACTAGAAAAATTACTCATAAAAAAACACTATGACTTGATGTCACAAAAGTGGCGTTATAGTACTTCTCCCAGTAAAGTTACCTTGTTTAAATTTGCCTATAAGTTTGGAGAATTGCTCCAGCTAGATTGGCCATTGCTCACTTACTGGCTCAAGTATTTATATACCAAGGATGTTTTTCATATAGATTTGACCAATATAGGCGCAGAGAACATTGCCTTTGATGCTTTGCAAGCCTGGCCCAAGCTTCGCAGCTTACGGTTAAGTAAAAATCCTTTGCAAAAAATAGATGTAGGTGTAACAGCGCTTCCTTACTTACAAAAGTTATATCTGGATAGGACTTCACTGGCCAAGGGCTATAAAAACCGTTATGATTATGCGCTTCCACTGGAAATAAGCCATATGGAAAAGCTTACCCAATTGGATTTGCAGGAGAATTATTTACAAAGCTTGCCTCCTGGCATTGGCCTCATGGACAACCTCCAAACATTGAATATTCGCTCAAACTGGTTGAGTGAATTCCCAGCAGAACTCTGCGAACTAGACCCACTGGAAACATTGGATGTTAGTTTTAACAAGATAGCCACACTACCAACCGATATTGTAGCACTCTTGCAACTGAAGAAGCTCTACCTGAACAACAATTGTTTGCAACAACTTCCTGTTTTACCTGCTTCTTTGGAGGTACTGGATTTAAACAACAACCAGTTTGAAAGCTTTCCTCAAGAAATTTTAAGCCTTCCCCATCTTCAAATTCTCAAAATTCAACAAAATCCTTTTAACGAGATACCTGAAGCCATTGGTCAACTAACCAACCTCAAAGAATTATGGATTAGCAAAGCACAAAACAATACTGAATTGGAGAAATGGCTGCCCAGAGACATTTCACTTGTGATTCATTAATACTCATATAGGCAAAACAAGCTGAAGGATAACCTTATGAGTATTTTAAAATATCTAGCGCTCTAGTTCTATAATTAACGCGGTATTTTTAGGCAAGCGTACTTGCTTGAGGCTGTTCATTGTCTGTCCTGTAATAATTTCTTTACCCTTGGTATAACCTTGCAGTGATTCCTGAAATCGCTCTAAGGAATAATTCGCATAACCTTGCTCACCATTGTTAATAATGACCATTGTACGAGCGTCTTTGGTATGCCTGAAGTATACATATACATTGTTTTGGGGTACATAGTGGGTCAATTTTCCCTGATGTACAGAGGAAGCTTTTTTTCTCCATTGCAGGATTTTACGAATGTAGGTGACCACCTCATTTTCTTGTGATGTACGTCCTTTGGCTGTAAAAGCGTTGCGGGTGTCTTGGGCCCAGCCTCCTGGAAAATCCTGACGAAGTTGGCCATCAGGTTTTCGGTTTTTCATCAAGATTTCATCGCCATAATATATTTGCGGAATGCCTCGGGTCGTGAAAATAAAAGCCATGCTCAGTTTGAGTTTGTCTACATTGCCACCCAATAAAGCGAGTAGGCGATCTACATCGTGGTTGCCATTAAAGACTTTATTGTTGAAAGGGTTGCCATACACAAAATCTTCGGCCAGGGTTTCATACAACTCATTCACCTTCCCTCCTTTGCCAAAAGCCCGTAGTATGGAATAATACAGAGGATAGTCACTTATACTGTTCACAAAAGATCGATAACCATTACGGTTTACCCGATCGTTGTTCCAGTAAGATAAGTAAGAAGCCCGACTGGCCCAGGTTTCGGCTACCATATAAAACCCTGGATATTCTTTACATAGCATTTGCATCCACTTTGCCATAGCTTTTTGGTTGGGATAAGGGTAAGTATCCATCCGAATACCATCTAATTGCGCATATTCTATCCACCAAATAGAGTGTTGGATCATATACGTGGCCAGGTATTCATTTTCAAGGTTTAAGTCTGGCAAATTGGTATCAAACCAGCCTTTGGTAAGCAATTGATAATCAGCGGCAGAAGC
This sequence comes from marine bacterium AO1-C, assembly GCA_001890965.1. GTDB lineage: Bacteria > Bacteroidota > Bacteroidia > Cytophagales > Microscillaceae > Microscilla. Next base: position 1,559,966 of record MLAY01000001.1, read on the forward strand.
GTAAGGGTCAGAAGCGGCTATGTTGGTAAAGTTGCTTCGAGTAAACTTGGGCCATTGATTGAGCCAATCTTTAGAAGGGAGGTCGTTCATCCACCAATGCCCTGAACCACAATGATTAAACACCTGGTCCATCACCATTTTCATCCCGTTGGCATGACAACGATCTACCAGTTTTTTGAAGTCTTCGTTGGTGCCAAAGCGAGTATCAGTTTTGTAGAAATCAGAAATACCATAGCCGTGGTAAGAATACTTGGGCTGGTCGTTTTCTAAAAAAGGGTTGAGCCACAGCGTAGTAACCCCCAGATTTTTGATGTAGTCAAAATGATCTAAAATTCCTTTGATATCGCCTCCATGACGTCCATTCTCATCTTTGCGATTGGCTTTTTCGATGGTATCATCGGTAGAGTCATTGTTGGGGTTTCCATTGGCAAAGCGATCGGGAGTAATGAGGTAAATCACATCAGATCCATCTACCAGTTGGCCTTTTTTAGAACGCTTCTGACGATTCTTAAGTAGGTAGTTATAAGTAAAGCTTTCGCTACCTTTAGTAAACTTAAGGGGTAACTTCCCTGCTTTGGCCATACTAGAAATGTATAGGTTTACAAACAAATAGTTGGGGCTCTCTAGGCTAGTTACGCTTTTGATTTGTACTCCAGCATATTGCAGGCTTGCTTTATACTTGCTGATGCCTTGGCCATGTACCAATAGTTGTAAATGGGGATTTTGCATACCTACCCACCAAAAGGTAGGCTCCACATGCTGTAGTATTTTTTGAGATTGAGCCTGGCTGTTCCATACGCCTATACAAAAGGCTAAAGAAAGGGAAAGAAAAATTTTCTGATAAAAAAGTCGCATTGGGTACTAAAATTTGATTGGAGTACTTATTTATCACTAAAAATATTTCCAATCAAATTCACGATACAGACAGCCATTTTGCAGGATATAGGGCATTGAGGAAGCATTTTAAAGGCTTGGTGGTTGTTTATATCGGGCAATGGGTTGTATGTCCTGTATATTTTGAAATTTGCTAGTTTTGTAGATTTTATTGCATTGACTCATTGTTATATTGTTGCGCAATACGATGCTCAAATAATTAGATTTCACATGCAACCTCTCTTACAACAAATACTCAAACATCGATTTGCTCGTCATTTTTTGTATTGGATAGGCATTACGCTATTTTTTACAATCGCTTGGGGCACTCACGACCATAACTATTGGCGTTCGTTTAGCATTCAAGCGTTTGGGTTACCTGCCCGTATGGTGCTGGTGTATGGCTCGTTGTATGTGCTCATTCCTCGTTTCTTTATCCCCAAAAAGTTTTTCATTTTTAGTCTGGCTTATTTTGGCTTGTTGTTGCTGGCTGGTGTGGGCATTCAGCGCCCTATTATTTGGTTTTATGTAGAGCCTTTGTACTTTCCAAACTGGCACAGCACGGGGTATTTTACCATTACCGAAATCACCAATACCTTGTTGGACATCAACAATGCCGCGATTTTTCCTTTGGGATATACATTTTTCAAGCATTATTTTCTTGCCCAGCAAAAGGCCTTGCATTTGGAAAAAGAAAGGCTAAGTGCCGAACTGGAACGCCTAAAACACCAAATACAACCTCATTTTTTATTCAATAACCTCAATAGCCTGTATTCGTTGGTGATCAAAAAATCGGATCAGGCCCCAAAAACGCTGCTTAAGCTCTCGCAGCTCATGCGGTATATGCTTTATGAGGCCAATGGTGAACAAGTACCTCTTTCTAAAGAAATTGCCTATTTGCAAAATTATGTAGACCTGGAGCGGCTGCGGTTTGAAGAAAATGTAGACATTAGCCTCCATATAGAACACGATCGCGAGTATCCAATTGCGCCTTTTTTGCTGATGCCTTTTGTAGAAAATGCTTTCAAACATGGCAGTAAAGGGCGAAATGCCTGGATTGTAATCCACTTAATGGTTCAAGAGGCCCAATTAATTCTTAAGGTAGAAAATGGCTTGATGAGCTCTTCACCAACCACTCCTTCGCCAGTAGGTGGTATCGGGTTTGCGAATGTAAAACAACGTCTTGAGCTCTTGTATCCCCAGCAACATACCCTCAAGGTACAAGAAGATGAGTTGGCTTATGAAGTAATTTTAAAAATAAAATTAGCTCAGGTTTAAATGAATACACCCGCTAAAATAACCTGCCTGGTGGTAGACGACGAACCACTGGCCCGCGAAGTAGTCTTGAACTATGTTACCCGTATAGATGCACTGGAATGTGTAGGAAGTTGTGCCAATGCTTTGGAAGCTTTCAATTTATTGTCTAAGCATTCGGTGGATCTCATTTTTTTGGACATTCAAATGCCTGAAGTTTCAGGCATAGATTTTTTGAGAGAGTTAAACCCCTCCCCTCAAGTAATTTTCACAACATCGTACAGCGAATTTGCGGTGGAAGCTTTTAATCTGGAAGCCACCGATTATTTACTCAAACCCATTGAGTTTTCCCGTTTTCTTAAGGCAGTCAACAAAGTTTTTAAGCAATTGGCGCTACCTGTTCCGCCTCTTCCTGAAGTTGAACAAACTACGGATCACCAAGAAGCCTTTATTTACCTGAAAGTAGAAAGACAAATGCAAAAGATATTCTTAAAGGATATTGTGTTTATTGAAAGCTTGCGCAATCACATTCGGGTAAAAACCATTGAGCGAGAGATTGTTGCCTATAAAAGTCTTTCGGCCATTGAGGAAACGCTACCCACCAAAAAGTTTTTGAGAGTGCATCGTTCTTTCATTGTAGGGCTAGATTTTATTGAGACATTTTCGCCAAGTGTAGTACAGGTAAAAGGTCAGCAAATACCCGTGGGGCGTTATTATAAACCTACTGTAAAAAAGGTGTTGGGTTATAGGTAAACAAAACCTATTTTTGAGAATGGAGCAGAAAATAGACGCAACAACCTGGGATGCCCACCTTCTGAAAATCTTGGCTGAAAACCTAGACGATGATGATTACACACGCCCACCTCTAGAAAACTCTATTTTACAATATCTTGAACATATTTTGGCAATCGTCCAACAAGAATTGACCAGGGAAGAAATCAAGGACAAAGGCTTTTTTTCTTTGTCTGAAAATGACGCAGTATATTGGCTTTTTTTAACCCATACCATCCAAAATGCTTCCATTCGGGAAACCCTCGAAAGGTTGACCATCCCATACCCTAGTTTGTACCTTACCAGTGTAATCAAGCAAGCCGATCGGAGTTTTTTTGAGCGACTATTGGCTGCTGAGGTCAACGCTGAAATGTTTTATGAAACCCGCCCTTTTAACAAAAAGCTGTTTCAATTGTTGGTCAGCAAATCTTTTGAGTTTTTACAAGCAAACGAATCTATTACTGATCGGAATGTAACCTTGTTACATTTTTCTAAACGTATTCCTAATTCGGTGCTCGTTTCTAAGGTTACGCAATTGATGGAAAGAGGAGCCAATGGACGAGGACAAGCCGATGGTGAAGCACTGAGTCGTTTTACAGGTTTAAAAACCCTTTGGATCGATTTATTTGATTATTCTACTACTCCTTTACCCAATACTTTATTTGACCTACCCTGTTTGCGTAACCTACACTTGGATAAAAACAAGCTAACGGCCCTGCCTCCCGATATCGCTCATTTACAGACATTATCACGTCTTAATCTAAGAGAAAATCAACTTACGAGATTACCCGATGAAATAGGTGAACTAAAGGCACTGGATTCGCTCGATTTGGAAAGAAATCAATTAACCGAACTACCCGCTACTTTTCTAAATTTAGAGAATCTCACGAATATTAAGTTGGACTATAATGCATTTACCGAAATCCCAACATTGCTCTTTCAGCACGAAAAACTATTGGTAGTAAATCTTACAAACAATAAAATTACCCATATACCTGCCCACATAGAAGAAACGAATACCAGTTATTATCTTGCAGGTAATTTGATAGATGAACTGCCCGAAGAGTTTAAGGAAGAACGTTTTATTTACAATGTCAAAGTTTTAGGAAATCCGTTACGCAATTTATCGCCCGAATTTGTCCCTTTCATAAAATCTCAGGTAGAAAACACAGGCAAATACTTATACAAAGAAGAGTTAACAGGCTTGTTTTGCTGGATGAATTTTCACGAAAACAAAAACGTGAGAAAGATTGCCCGCGATAAACTTGAGGAAGTGCTGGAACCTAAAATGTTTGATCGTATTAAAATAGACTGGCGCTACCGAAAAAATCCAGATAGCGAAAAGGTGCTGATGTTTTGTCTGAAATACCACCACCCACTCAAGCTACATTGGCCATTGCTACAAACGTGGTTGGAAGGACTTATGCAAAAGTCCATTGCGTCTATTTATTCTTTTACAGAACCTCTTTATGAGCTTCCTGAAGGTTTATTTAACCTAAAAGCCTTACAAAACCTCGATGTTCTTACCTTGTATGATGCCCAACTAAAAACAATTCCCGAAGATATTGTTCAGCTTCCCCGCTTGAGCGATTTAAGCCTGGGGAATAATGTAGGTTTAGAAATACCTGATTTTTTGCCTCAACTTAAGCTAAAAAAACTGGCCTTGGTTGATAATGGCTTACAAGCGATACCTGAAGTAATTGGGCAAATGCACACCTTGAAACAATTATTTCTAAAAGGGAATCAAATCACTCTGGGGTTTGAGCTACTAACCCAGCTACCTAAGTTGGAAGAACTATACCTTCAGGAAAATAGCCTGACCCAAATGCCTGAAATACTATTAGATGTTCCTAATCTTAAAGTACTTTCTCTGGATAGCAACCAACTGGGCGTGGCTAAAGATAAGCAAGAATATGCCATTCCACTAAGGATTGGTTTTATGGATAATCTCGTAAAGTTAGACCTTACCAATAACCACCTAAAAAAGCTTCCTCCTGGCATCGGGTTATTAGAACAACTCGAAGAAATACTGCTGGCTTATAATCAATTTGATGAATTCCCTATAGAATTGTGTGAAGTAGAAACATTGAGAAGTATTTTCTTTAGCAACAACAACATTAGTCGTCTTCCAGAAGATATGAAATACCTTACTCAGTTAGAGTTCATAGACCTTAGAGGAAACCCTCTACCTAAACAAGAGCTACAAAAATTAGTGCAGCTTTTGCCTAATATCAGGATACGTTTTTAGCCAAAAGTCGCTTAACAACATTTACCCAGTTACATTTAGTCGATAGATACTCTCCACCTTCCCACCAAACTCAGGTTTTATGCTATGAATGGTGTGTAACCTGTATCTATTTCTTTTGAGGCTCCTCCTCTCTCCTTTCGTCTAAATTCCTGACAGCCAATAGCCTTACCGTTTTACTTTGCAGAAAAAATTTACACCAATGAAAAACTTTAAAACTATTCTGCTTGTCTTCCTCTTTTGTATCTCAGGCTATTTTATGGTACAGACTCAAGCCCATCAGGCCCCCATTGTGGTAGAAGATACTCCCTGGAAGCTAATATATGCCCATGATGCACAGGGCAAAACCACCCACGGCAACAAAACTCATTTGGTCAACGCAGTACGCAATGGTTTTCCAGTAAGAGTTGGCTGGGGAGTAATCTTTAGAAGTGGGGCAAATGGTATTGAGCACGTTACTGATGCCAAGTTTTTATCCATTTACAAAGGGGAGGTTTTTGGCCAGGTACAGCCAATCATTGGCCAGCGTCCTACTCGTAAACGCGCAGATATACGCTTAGATTCGCTCCAACATCGCACCTGGAGGGCCATTTTTGGTACTACGGGCGAAATGCACACGGTGGGTAATAAATCTAAAGGAGGCTATAGTCGTCGACCGATGTATTGGTATGTCAAGGCAAATAGTGCTCAATTACGCACCTCAGTAGTACCAGACTTAAGAAAGTAAACCTTCGTGTAACCTTTCCTATATTTTATTCATTGTGCTTTATGAAAACAAATCATTACATCATTGTTGCTACTATTTTATTTCTTTCCAGTGCATTTTGGTTAAATAAATCTCCAGCTGACCAAGACAGTGTGGGCTGGACACCAGTATACAAAAACGATAAAAACGGCAAACCTCTTGGTGGCAAAAAAGCGGATTTGCTGGCAGCCATTCGCCGCGGCTATGACATTCGCATTGGCTGGGGGTTTCAGCATCCGCGCGATGCCAGTAAAACAATAGAGCACGTAGTAAAACCAAACTTCCTGGGAGTATCAAAGGGAGAATTGGTATATGCCATTTTGGACGAACATCCTGCGCTGAAGGCTTATTTTAATGTGCAAAACCCTCAATTCGACGACCCTAAAATCACCTGGAGCTGTGTCATGAATACTGAGGGAAATTTTAACGCTATTTGGTACAACCGAGCCACTGGCGAAAAGGTGCGCGACTTTCCCCAACGCCACGTAATGACTTGGTTTGTGAATTATCCCGCAAAACGAAGTAATAAAAAGTTGTGGAAGCTATTTGAAACAGGCGGAATGTAATTAGTTTAGAGTTTGAAGTAAATAGTCCATAAGAATAAAAGAATTATCATTAAAAATTAAAAGCCCAACCCATTCCATGAAAATCAGACATTTGATCAAGGTGTTCTTTTGCTTGCTTTTGACATCCAATGTTGTATTGGCTCAAAATGCACCAACAAGCAGTGATATTGTTGTAGGTAAAAACTACCAACTTGCCTCCAAAATACTCAAAGAAAATCGTACTATCCAGGTGTATTTGCCCGTGAGTTATCACACAACCTCCCGCAAATATCCAGTATTATACATATTAGATGGGCAACGGTATTTCTATCAGGGTATAGGGTACCAAAAAACCTTACAAATTCAAGACAAAACACCTCATTTTATTGTGGTAGGTATCAAAACCCATAAGCGCAAGCGACGCACTCTGTATTATGAAAAAGCGGCGCAATTTATTGGTTTTCTCAAGCAAGAATTAATTCCCTACATTGAGCAAAACTATCGTATTTCCAACGAACGCATCTACTTTGGTTGGGAAATGGCAGGTGGTTTGGCTACCCAAATATTTGCCGAGCACCCCGATTTGTTTGATGCTTTTTTCGTAGCAAGTCCTACCCATATTACCAAGGCTCGCACTCAAGCCGTAGAAAAGCTGCTACAACAAAAGCCCAATTTGAGTAAGTTTTTATACCTTACATTGGCCTCCGAAGAAAACTGGATGAAACCTTCGTTAGAGAAGTTTACCAAGGCACTTTCTGCTACCAAAAGCATTGAATGGCACTACAAAACTTATCCAGAAGAACACCATTACTCTACGCCTACCCGCACCATGCATGAAGGGTTGTTTCGCTACTTCAAAGATTACAACCCGTTGCGTTTTTATACCCTGGCCGATCTCAAAAAATTTGGAGGATTGGAAGAGGTCAGTAAATATTACCAAAAGCGAGGCAAACGCTATGACTTGCCCACTGGCATTCACAAACAAACCGTACATTTTTTACTACTCAGTGCACTGAAGGAAAATAATATCACTCAATTCGAGGCTTTTGATCGCCGCTTCAAAGGCCATATTGCCAATAAAACCCGCGCTTTATGGTTCAATCGTTTTGGGCGTTTTTACTTAAAGCACTCAAACCAAACTCGTGCGCTGGAAGTCTTTCAAACCGGACTTAAGAAGTTTCCCAACTCGGCTTTGCTCTACAATGGCTTGGGTGATATTTATCTAAAAAAAGGAGATACAAAAGTAGCTGAGAAACATTACCAAAAAGCAGTAGAACTCGCCAAAAAGAATGAAGATAGCCGCCTCAAGCAATATCAGGCCAATCTAGAAAAAGTAAGGAAGCATAAATAATAGCACATTAAATTAAAAATAACTCACTAAAGTCTTTGGTCTTAGTACAATGAGACCAAAGGTGGCATTGCTTGGTCTCCCTTTGGTAAGACCAGGCAAGATGTGGGTATATCACTTATACCAAACCTTTGAGAAAACCTGTACACCTAAAACGGGCCAGAGGCCCTATAATAGTTGCCCCTTGCCCCGAGGCAAGCGACGAATAAGTTCTCGCTCGGCTCTAGCCAAGTGAGCGATATTAGGAGGCTTCCAGCCATAAACCACTCAAGTCTTTGGACCAAAGATGGCATTGCTTGGTCTCTCTTTGGTAAGACCAGGCAAGATGTGGGTATTTAAAAAGTTTTAGCGTAGTCAGCATATCACTTATACCATTGCTTATAATCATTTGATTTATATGAGACTATTAAAATTAATTGTAGCCAGTGTAGGGCTTACTCTAATCTTCACAGCGTCATCGTTTTGCCAAAAAGGAAAAATTCAATTCGAAACCACCAAGTTAAGCGACCATGCATACATTCTAACCAGAACCTGGGGGGCGCCTCACCAAAAGTCAAACATAGGAGTAGTGATCGGAGAAAAAGGGCTGGCCATTATCAATGCATCTTTTTTTAAAGGAGAGGTAGAACAAGTGCTTGGTGCCTTTCGAAAAATCTCTCCCAAACCCATCAAATGGGTCATCAATAGTAATTGGGATATGTACAATGTTGCCTCTAACCAATACTTTAAAAATAAAGATGTGACCATTATCTCGCAGGAAAATGTAGCCTATCAGAACAATGCCTACACTCAATTGACATTTAAGGATAAGTTTTCTTTGAATGTGGGTACTGAAACAATTGTGGCCTACCGAAGTTATGGACATTCTTTTGGACATATCAATATTCACCTTGTAAATGCCAATGCAACTTTTATGTCTGATAGCTACCGTAGTCAGTGGATGACTACCACGGGTCCTTATGGGCTCAAAGGGCATTTTAAAGGAATAGATATGGCTTTGGCAATGGGCAACCAGCATACAAAGTACATTCCTGGGAATACTACCCAGAAAATTGTATGTGATAAAGACGATTTAATTAAAGAGAAAAAACGACGTTCTGCGTTTTCCAGGCGGGTTCTACAACTAAAGAAACTTAGGAAACTAAACAAGGAAATATTGGCAGATACCAAAATCATCAGTATTCTCAAAGAATATCCGCTGTACCCATACATTATCAAAGAAATCGGTGATTGGGTGATCAACCCACTATTTTTTGACGAACAGGCCAAAAAACATATCCTATCTCAAAAGCAACTGGAAAAATATGTAGGTACTTACAGCTGTGCAGGTAAAAATGATGTAGAGGTTTTTATCAAAGATGGGGAGTTGTTTTCCCGAAGTGTGGGCCAGTTTTATGTAAAATCGGTACCTACCTCTACAACCCATTTTTGGTACGAACGTGAAGACCTAAGTTTGCATCAAGTTTTCAAAATGGATAGTGCCAATCATGTAACTGGGTTTACCATCAAACACAATGACCAAACCTTGACTTATGTAAGAAAGCCTTAGCAAAAGCAATTGAAATTACAGTTCTGGTATTTACCTAAATACCACTCATTCAAAACGAATCTTAGCGTTTGGCAACCACTGCTTAATTTGTTGTTGTTGTGGTTTTGCGATGGGGTTACCGCGCAAGTCTATGTCTTTGAGCTTTTTGAGTGCAGCAATGTTCTCGGGTAATTGAGTGAGCTGGTTATTGATCAACCGTAAGCCTGTTATTTTTTTAAGCTGGCTGATGGTTGTGGGCAACCTGGTAAGACGATTGTTATCAGCATTGATCCATACCATGTTTGTAAGTTGACCAATTTCGGCGGGTAATTCGGTTAGTTGATTACTAAAAACATTCAGGGCTGTTAAACCTTTGAGTTTCCCCAATTGGGCAGGGAGTTGCTGAAGTTGATTGTTCCACAACACCAAATCACGTAGTTTGCTTAATTGCCCAATCGTTGTGGGTAATGCTGTAAGCCTGTTCCAGGATACATCTAAGCTTTGCAGGTTTTTGAGTTGGCCAATCGTCGCTGGTAACTCAGTGAGTTTGTTCCAGGATAGATTCAATACTTGTAAATTACGGAGTTGGCCAATATTGGCATTCAATTGAACCAAGGTCTTATTTCCTCTTAAATTTAAATGTGTTAGGTTGGTGAGCTTGGCAATCTCGTCGGGCAATGCGATCAATAGATTGCCTAAGATATGTAATTCCTGTAGGTTGCGAAGTTGACCAATTTCGGCAGGCAAACTCTTTAACTGATTAAAACTAAGCATCAGTACTTTCAACTGTTTAAATCGGAAAACTTGAGCAGGCAAAGTTGCTAAGTTCTGTTGCCTCAAATCGAGAGCTTCTATTAGTGAATGTAGGTCTTTAGCTCTATAGGCCACCCGATAAAGAACACCATCACGATTGAGTAAGAAATCTTTTCCCGCACGATCTTGTACTCTTACAAATCGTTTTTGAGAAGTAAAATCTTCTGCCTTTTTCCAAACGCCTAACTTAGTGAGGGCTTCGCCTCCATAATCCACAAAATGATAAAGGCCACTGGATAATTTTTTCGCCACTTGGGCTTGGGTAGTATAGGTTATTAACAAGTAACAGATGATCAATATTTTTTTCATTCGATAAAGATATAGTTTACCCTGAAAAGCTCTATCCGAATTTGTAAAAATCACAACATCTCTTAAGCGAAAAAATCAGACATTTGATTACATAAGACCCTAAATTTTCACATATTGAAGATTAATACCATAAAATCACCTCCACACTAGTTGCTATACAAAATCACAGTCCAATGATTGTGACATCCCAGACTCATTATAATCGCTCAGTACCTGCTATGTCTTCAAATAACTAAACATTACGAATATATGATTTCGTCGTTTGATACGCTACAACCCATTTATAAAGGAAGCAATTCGATCATTTATTACCAGGAAAAAAGCAACTATGGCTTTCCCGTAGTCATTAAAATGTTTCCGGCACCAGTGCCTACTCTCAAGCAGTTATCTTATTTTAAAAATGAATACGAAATAGTAAAAGATGCTGATATACAAGGCATTAGAAAAGCACTGGGGCAGGTAAAAATAGAAGAAACTGATGCTTTGGTACTCGAATACGTAGAAGGTGAGGCCATTTCTACACTTTTGAACAAAGCTTCTATCCCTATAGAAGATTGTCTGAAAATAGGTATCTCGGTAAGTCAAACGCTGGGAGAAATTCACCAACATCAAATCATCCACCGAGATATCAATAACAACAACATATTGGTCAATCCTAATACGTTGACAACGACCATTATTGATTTTGGCATTTCGTCTCGTATCGATGTTAAAATGCCTCATTTGGGTAATTTGGACACGCTGGAAGGTACCCTGGCATATATTTCTCCAGAGCAAACCGGACGAATGAATCGCGTGGTGGATTATCGTACCGATTTATATTCTTTGGGGGTCTCTTTGTACGAAGCACTCACCCAGCAATTACCCTTCACAGGAGACAATTCAATGGAATTGGTGCACGCTCACTTGGCCAAGCAAACCGTTCCTCCTCACGAGGTTAACTCCAAGGTACCTGAGGTGCTCTCTATGATTATCATGCGCCTATTGGCCAAAAACGCGGAAGATCGCTACCAGTCGGCTTTTGGTCTTAAGTATGACCTCGAGCAATGTCTGCAACAATGGCAAACCAAAGGCACCATTGACTCTTTTACTTTAGGACAACAAGACTTTTCAGGGAAATTTAAGATAGTAGAAAAGCTCTATGGACGAGAAGATGAAATAGCTACCATTTTATCGGTATTTGACCGTATCACAGAGGGAGCAAAAGAGCTTTTACTCGTTACAGGTTATTCGGGTATTGGTAAATCGGCGCTGGTCAATGAAATTCACAAACCCATTACACAAAAGCAAGGACGGTTTATCAGCGGAAAATATGACCAATACCAGCGAGATATCCCCTATTCGGCTATTAATCAAGCCTTTAATCAATTTTGTGCCTATTTGCTTACCCTGCAAAACGAAGAATTGCAGGAGTGGCGAACTTTAATTCAGGAAACTCTAGGCAATAATGGTCGATTACTCAGTGAAGTAATTCCTAACCTGGAACTCATTATCGGTGAACAGCCCGAAGTACCAGAGGTAGGCCCACAAGAGGCTCAAAATAGGTTCAATTTATTAATGCAAAACTTTGTGCGGGTGATTTCCACCAAAGAACATCCCATGATTTTGTTTTTGGATGATCTGCAATGGGCCGATATGGCATCGCTCAACCTGCTCAAGTTATTGATGGTTGACGAATCTAATCAATATTTTCTCATCATTGGGGCTTATCGTGATAATGAGGTAGATGCCTCGCACCCTTTTGCGCTTACACGCGAAGAACTCATAAAGCAAGCGGTAAGCATTACCGAAATCAAACTCAAAAACCTATCAGAAACCTCTGTAAACGAACTGGTCAAAGATAGTTTGGGGAGTAAAAACGACGAACATGTGAGTCAGCTGTCTGCCTTAATATTTGAGAAAACCATCGGGAATGCTTTTTTTACTACCCAATTGCTCAAACAAATTTATGAGGATGGCTTGCTTACTTTTGACCACCAAAACAACCAGTGGAACTGGCAAGTAGCCCAGATTCAACAGCAACAAATGGCCGATAATGTGGTTCGCCTCATGACCCAAAAAATAGAGAAATTATCGCCCCAAACTCAGGAAATTCTCAAACTGGCGGCTTGCATTGGCAATCAGTTTGACCTGCATACTTTATCAGTGATCCAAAAGCAAAGTAAAACCTGGCTGCTTCAGCATCTATGGGAGGCTATTACTGCAGGGTTGATTCAGCCACTGGATGAATACTACAAAGTTTATCAGCAAAAAATGGTGCTAGAGACCGAATTGGAAGCCAAGCCGTTTTTTAAGTTTATGCACGATAAAATTCATCAGGCTACTTATGGTTTATTAACAGCTCATGAACGTCAGGAACTTAACCTGAACATTGGCCGTCATATTTATCAAAATAGCCCTACAAAATATGTAGAAGAGTGGATTTGTGACATTGCTAATTATTTCAATGCAGGTAAACTTCTGATTGAAGATGCCACAGAAAAAGGCCTGTTGGTTCAATTAAATTTACAAGCCGGTAAAAAAGCCAAAAAATCAACCGCTTATCAGTCTGCTGCCTTGTTTTTTGAGGAGGCCATAGTGCTATTACAAGACCAGAATCCCTGGGAAAACTTATACGAACAAACATTTGACCTCTATAAACAAAAAGGTGAAACCGCTTTTTTACTAGGCAAATTTGAAGAATCTCAGCAATACCTGGCTCAAGCCCTGGAAAAAGCCCGCCATAAAGCACACCAGGCCGAAATATATACTATCCAATTGGCCCAATTGTCTTTGCAAGGGTTATACGCTCAAGCTTGTGAATTAGCCGTAGAGGCGTTGAATCACTTTGGAATGCCTGTACAGAGTCTGGACCAAATAGAAGCTTATACAGAAGCTACTCAGCAGGAATTTGCCAAATATGCGGCCTACATGGAAACCCATTCAATTGAGGATCTCGAGTTTTTGCCCGAAATGCAAGACGAAGATGTGCGTATTCAATCTCAGATTATTTGCTGGGTATTAGATTCTATCATTCTGACCCATCCACAGGTGTTGGGTTTTTATACCGTTCGTGTTGTGAATATGTCTATCGAGCATGGGGTCAATGAATACATCTCCAATGCTTACGTATTCAATGCCTTGATTCAATCCAGCCAAAAAAACTATGACGTAGCCTACAGGTATGCCTCATTGGCGATGCGTCTTAACGAACAACGTTTCAAAGTGGGCGGATTACGTTGCAAGATTCATCACATCAACAGCTTTATGCGCAACTTACAAGAGCCTTTGACCAACGCTCATTTTTTGGAAACCTTTAAAATAGGGCTTGAAACAGGAGACAACGTATATGCCAGCTTTGCTTGTGCAGTAGCCATTCGTTATAGCTTTCCCAAAAACATCCAGGAGGCTTTCAATACCCTGCATATCGCATTGCCATTTTTACGGAAGATCAATAATATACCTATTCTGGCACATGCCGAATTGGTACACGGAGTATTGCAGTGTTTGCAAGGAAAAACCAAGGAAATCACCAGTTTTGATAGTCTGGAGCAAGCCGATGAAACAAGTGTTACCCAGAAAAACTTCGATTTATTTGGTGACGGCAAAAGCGCCATGATGTGGAGCTTTATCCCGGGCTATACTCTTCAGGTGTGTGTGCTGTTTGAACAATATGAACAAGGGCTACCTTATGTGTATGAACGAACCAAATGGGTAGATGAGTCGGGCACTGGCGGTACCGACCCTCAATTTCGCAGCGAATATTTCTTTTATAGTGGCCTCATACTCAGCCATCTTTATCCTGCAGCCAGTCAAGAAAAACAAGTTGAATATCAAAATATTATCAATGAATGTATAGGCGAACTACAACTATTGGCCTCAAGTGCTCCTTACAATTTTGAACATTTGCTTAAAGGGCTCCAGGCCGAACAAGCTCGCATCACTGGTGACATAGTACAAGCCATGGCTTGGTACGATGAGGCCATCAAACAAGCCAAACAAAGTGAGTTTTTGAAAGATGAGGCGCTACTCAGTGAATTGGCTGCAAAGTTTTGGCTGGAACAACAAAAAGAACACTTCGCAGAGCTGTATATCCAGCGTTCGTTTCAGCTATATAAGAACTGGGGAGCTCAGGCCAAAGCAGACGTATTGTCCAAAAAGTATCCTCGTTTTGTAAGTAAAATGTTCAATCAAGCAAGCTCTTTGGTTACTACTACTGTCAAGCATTCCTCATCTGATTCTATGGGTGACTCCAGCAGTAGCAACACTGAAATGATGGATTTGGATTCCATTCTTAAAGCTTCGCAAACACTTTCTCAAGAAGTAAAAACTGAACATTTGATTGAGAAAATGTTGCATATTGTGATCGAGAACACAGGCGCTGAGAAAGGCTATTTGATTGAAAATAACCAGGGAGAACTCTGGGTAAAAGTAATAGGTGATGCAAATGTTGCCCAAGTGATAGATCAACCCGTACTTTTATCTGAAAGCACTGAGGTACCTACATCGCTTGTAAACTATGTAGCACGTAGTCAAAAAGTGCTGGTACTAGATGATGCTTGCAAGGATGAAAAGTTTGCCAATGATACTTATATTCAATCAGTACAACCCAAATCGGTATTGTGTTATCCGGTATACCGCATGTCGGAGCTGAGCATATTGTTTTACCTCGAAAACAACCTGACAGTGGGTGCATTTACCCCCAAGCGGCTGGAAGTCCTGAATACATTGTCTTCTCAAATGGCTATTTCTATTGAAAACGCTTTGCTCTACGAAAACCTGGAGTATAAGGTAAAAGAACGAACCAGTGAGTTGAATGAGGCGTTGAAAGAAATTAGCCAAAAAAATCGTCAGGTAATGGATAGCATTCGTTATGCAAAGCGCATGCAGCAGGCAATTTTGATTTCAGAAAAAAAACTGGCAGACACCTTTCAGGACTTCTTTGTGCTGTACCTTCCTAAGGATGTGGTCTCAGGCGATTTTTATTGGATGAACCAAACAAGTACACACATCATTTTGGCAGTAGTAGACTGCACTGGACACGGAGTACCAGGAGCGTTCATGAGTATGATTGGAAATGCTTTGTTGAATGAAATCATCAACGAAAAGCATATTTATGATCCAGCAGAAATATTGGCATTGCTACACAAAGGGGTGGGTCAGGCGCTACGGCAAGACGAAACCAACAATGATGATGGCATGGATGTGTGTCTGTGCTGCCTTGAGTACCATGGCGACTTAGTACAGGTGCAATTTGCGGGGGCTAAGCGTCCATTGTATTATACCAGTCAGGAGCAATTGGGCGAACTGCCTGGAGATAGAAAATCTATTGCTGGTTGGCGAGGCGACCGTGACCGTTTATTCACCAAACATATATTGAGGTTACAGCGAGGCGATACTTTGTATCTAGGTACTGATGGATACGCCGATATGCCCAACCCCCGAAGAAGAGCTTTTACTCATAAACGCCTGAAGAAATTGTTGATAGACATAAAACACCTTCCTTTAAAAACGCAGCAACAACGATTATTGAAGGTTTTACAAGAGCATCAGGACACCTCCAAACAAAGGGATGATATTACACTGGTGGGAATTAGGCTTTAACCAACGAAATTGGTTGATTAGTTGAGACTAAGTACCAGAACACAATTAAACATTGTTAAATGATTATATGGCTAAATGGTTCTGCGATGCATTGCGCAGCAATTTGACCATATAACCATAAAGCAATTATATATGAATAATTTTGTCTGATACTTACTTGAATAAATGGCGCATATGTCCATTTTTTTGATCCATTAGTCCAAGTGGTTCTATGATTATTCGCCTTTCTTTGTAGTGTTCAATAAATCAAAACTTAATTCTTAAATATGAAACTGAAACAATCAATTAGTTTATCAAACTGGAACTCAGAAACTGTTTTAACTAACCGTGAAAAAGGAACGATTAAAGGTGGTGAAGATAAGAAAAAAACCACCACTAAGATGTTTGATGAGGAAGGCTTTGAGTTAGCTGCTCATCGTTAAGCCAGTATAAAAATTGAATGTTTGGTGTTACTTGTTTGTGGCACCAAACAATTGATTGTATTCTCTCTTTTCCCTTCTTTTTTAACTACCTCAACTTTAAAAACCTACCAAACTCAAAAACAAAAGCAGGATTTTTCACTTAAGTATTAAAATTCCATTACCAATCTTTAAACAACATACCATGAAAAATCTACTTTTATTCGCTTTTATTCTGCTTCAGGCCTGCGCTGTCACCAAAGATTCTGTGCTTGTTTTAAAACCTTCACAGAGCATGTGCATTACCGGGAAAGGGCCTGGGCAAGATGGTGCTATTAACCCTTACCTGGGAGAAAAAAGTGTAGCTTTAGTAAAAAACCTTAGTGAAAACAGCTTTAATGTGAGGATTCAAAAGGCTGGTAAAATTATCAAAGATGTGACAATTCAACCGCACAAAAAACAGCAATTTGTATTGCTCAAAGGACAAGAACTTTACTTTGATAGTCAGTTAGCAGCCAAAGCCCACATTCGCTTCAAAAAGTATAAGGGTTAGGCGCACACCTATTTAGAAAAAACGACCTATTCAATACATCTGGATAGGTCGTTTTTTATTGATCAATCCCTCAACTCATAAAGATACTGCAATACCTGCAACCCTTCCCAGTTAAGTTTGGACTATGTAGAAAACCCTCATTCACTTTTAGTATTAAACCTGGTCATGAACTTAACAACTCCCCTCACACTAATTGCCATCCTATCGGTATTTATTTCCTGTGCTCAAACCAAATCCACTACTGAAGAAAATACTTCTTCGCAAACCAATCCATTGATTGGCGTATGGTCGGGTTTATTGTTTCAGACCCAATCTCCCTACGACTCACTCATTGTAAGGCCTAAAGCATCACCACAAGAAGCTTTGTTATACAAAAATGGAAAAGCAGTCTCTTACCGTTTGGAACAAAAGAATAAGCACTTTGGCTTTAAGGGTACAGGAGGATTGAGGTTTGATGCTGTTTTGAATGAGAAAAAAAACAATATAAAAGGCTTGATTACCAATAATTTATGGGTGCAAAGCCTAGACTTTCAGCAGCACAATAACCAATGGATAGCCAAGATTGTAAAGCCTGAAATTATCGACACCGATTATCAGGTATATTTAGAGTTTTATGAGGATAGCTTGGGGCATTTGCAGGCCAATATCCAAAGCAATAAAGAAAACCGGCGATTGCACTTTAGCATAGATTCTACATTTATCGATGGTACCAACATTCGGTTTAGTATTTCCAACAAACGATTTGGTATCTCTGCCCAGCATCTTCCCACCCAAAACTCATTGATATTGACTTATAAAAACCCTGGCGGGAAACGAGCCATTACCCTTAAGAAGCTCCATCCTGACGAAACGATGGGCTATCGGCCACGCATTCCTAAGCAAGTCTACAGCTATCAAGTACCCCAATCATCTGATGCAACATGGCCAGTAGCTTCGCTCGAAGAGGTAGGTATTTCGCCTACGATGCTAGAACTCATGAAGGTGATGAACAATGGAGAATATGACCACATTCACAGTATTGTCGTGACCAAAGACAGCAAACTGGTATTTGAGGAATATTTTCACGGATACAATCGTGAGTATCTCCACGACATTCGTTCAACATTCAAATCCATTGCCTCGCTATTGGTGGGCAAAGTAATGGCACAAGATCAAAGCCTAAAAGTAAATAACACTTTGCTCGATTATTATCCACAATATACCTTCTCCCAAGTAGGCAAGCAAAAAATAACCCTCCACCACGCCTTGACAATGAGCACGGGGTTAAAACTGGAAAATGAAGATGATATGCAACGCAAAAGCCCCGATTGGGTAAAATACAAACTAAAACTTCCGCTGGAACACACCCCAGGCCAAAAATACCAATACTCTTCGGGAGGAATGAATCTGCTTTCAGGGGTTATTCAAAGATCTCAACCTGGCTACACACCACTTTTTTTATATGAACAAATTTTACAGCCGCTTCAAATCAATAAATTTCAAATGCGCACTTCGCCTATGGCCAGAGCCTACCTGGCCGGCAGTTTTTTCCTACGCCCCATTGATTTGGCAAAGTTTGGTCAATTGGTATTGAATAAAGGTCGTTGGAATAATAAACAAGTGATTCCTGCCAAATGGATCGAGACGGCTACCACCCCACACATCAAGGGAAACTGGCCCAAAAACAGCGATTATGGCTACTTGTGGCGGTTGTTGGAAAGAAAAGTAGGTGGCAAAAAAATGAAAACCATAGAAGCTTGGGGAAATGGAGGACAATTTCTGATCATCATTCCCGAGGTCAATGTAACAATCACCTTTACTGGTGGTAACTATAGTTTATTCCCCGAAATGGAAGACAAACCCTTTGCATTATTGAATCAATATATTTTGCCAGCGATAAAAGCAAGTAATCGTTAGTAAAACTGACCAACTATGCATCCGTTACCAGCTTATACCCTACCCCACGTTTATTAATCAAGTGTATAGAAGGGTCGTCTTTGAGGTATTTTCTAAGGCGAGAAATAAACACATCCATGCTACGTGAGTTGAAGAAAGAATCGTCGCCCCAAACATGCATCAAAATACTGGTTTTGGTCAGGATTTTATTTTTGTTTTGGCAAAGTAATTTCAGCAATTCGGCCTCACGCAGGGTAAGCTTCTTGATTTCGCCGTTGTTTTGCTGAATCGTCAATCGCTTGCTGTCAAACTGGTATTTGCCCAACTCAAAAACGTGTTTAGTATCACTCTCGGGAGCATCTACCAAGCGATCGATACTCAGGAGGGCTTGCATCCGAATGAGAAGTTCGTCCATGGCAAACGGCTTTCGCAAATAATCATTCCCTCCCGACTTGAAACCCTGCACCACATCTGAAGCTTTAATCTTGGCAGTTAAGAAAAGAATAGGCACTTCCCGATCTTTATTACGAATAACCTTGGCCACCTCAAACCCATTAATTTTAGGCATCATGACATCCAATAAAATCAAGTCAGGGGTCCAATCACCAAAGCTTTTCAAGGCCATTTCTCCGTTTTCACAATGTCGTACCTCGTAGCCATTTTGCTCTAGGTTGTCCTTGACCAGCATTGCCAGCGCCATTTCGTCTTCTACAAATAATATTTTGGTTTTTTGTTTCATACACTTAGAAGTCGTCTCGACTTTTTGGATGTTGTTAAAAATAGCTGCTTTTGTTCGATAACGAAGAGATTTTTTTGAGTCATAGCAGCGCTACGGGGATAAAAAATCTCAAAGTTAGGGGGCAAAATGAGCTGTTTGTAGTTCATTATTAAAAGTCAAGACGACTTCTTACATATTCGTCGGTAATAGGGAGCGTTATTTCAAAAGTACTGCCACGCAGAGAACTTCGGATAAGTTGGATATCGCCTTTGAGCTGCTGCAAAATGCCTCGAGTATAGTACAGGCCAATACCCAGGCCTTTTACTTCGTGGGTATCGGTGGTGTTTATCCGATGAAACTTCTCAAAAATGCGGGTGCGTTCAGAGGCCGAAATTCCAGGGCCATTATCGGATATTTGAATAGCTAATTTCTCTTTTTTAGACTCTAGTATAATTTTCACCATTGCCTCTTGGGCTGGGCCATATTTAATGGCATTACTTATCACATTGTGAAACACATTGGCCAAATGCTGACGATCGCTCCATACGCGATGATGGGTCGTAGGGTGAAAAACAACCTCTAGTGACTTTTGGGCCGTAATCTGATGATAGCTCACCACCTCCTCTAGTAAGTCTTCTACCCAGACATCTTCCAGGTTCAACCCAGCTTGGCTTTCGTCTACAAATGAGGTTTGAATAATATGATCCACCACTTCGGCAATTCGTTGGGTTTGCTGCTCCGATAATTGCAAATATTTATTGGGTTGTGGAATGGAGGTGTCTTTGCTTAATGTTTCCAGGGCCAGTTTCAGCGTAGCAATGGGCGTAATTAGCTCGTGGGTAACATTATCTATAAAGTCGTCTTTTAGTTTGGAAAGCTTTTTTTGTTGATTGAGTAAACGCATCAAAACCATAAAACTGGTAATAATCAACAACAACACCAATACTGTGAAAAGCAGCACTGAACCCAAACGCTGTAGTAACTCATAATGAGGGTTGATAATAGCTGCTGCGATTTTGGTATGCTTTACCAATCGGGCTGGCAAAGTATCTGAGATAAGCGTGTTGCGGGTGGGAGCAACCGTTGATTTTGTGCTATCGTTGATCAAATGAAATGAAAACTCACGTTCAATTCCCTTGGCAGTCAATTGTCTACGCATTTCTTGCGTCAAAAGATCCATTGATAGATGGCTTTTGAGATGGCGCTTTTTTAATTCCTTCCCTATTTCGTCAGTCCAATAAAAGATGCTTCCTTTTTCCAACAAAGAGCGATTATAATCTATCATTCGCTGCTCTATATTCTTTGATGCTGCCGTGGAATCTTTCCAGTGTTTATGACGAAGTGATATACGGTTATAGCCCGTTTTGGGATCGACAAAAAATATCTTAGCCCCCTCATCGGTCATTCTCAATTCTATTTTCGCTTTTTCTGGGTCACGAATTTCTTGTTCAAAAAATTCATTCAGCTTGTCAATCCGACGTGCATCTGCTGTTTTTATTGATGCCTTAAGCGCGTGGTTTACCTCTTTATGTAAGGCAAGGGTATGTTGTTGGTATACCTGCCATCCATAGTAAGCCTGTAGCAAAAATACACTTAACAAAGACAAGGCAATAAGTCCAATTACCAGTTTCATTCGATGCGTCATACTTCAAAATTACCCAAATTCCCTTCTGATAGGAACCCCATTAACAAACATTTACACTTCTTAGGGCAGCATTAACCATCACATATTGGGTTAAAACCTACTTTGCGAGCAAATCAAAACCCAATAAACATGAAAAAATATTTGTTAAGCTGCATCATTAGTATTTGTACCACGGCCTATGTGTTGGCTCAAGAAGTAGGCATTGGTGGTCAGGTTCCCAGTACTCAGTTAGAAGTTTTAGGAACCGCTAATTCTCAATCACTAAATCTTCAGAATATGCAAGGAAAAGTAATTCTATTAGATTTTTGGGCTACCTGGTGTTCGCCCTGTATTGGTGGAATGAAGCACCTCGATGAGTTACAAAGTGCTTTTAGCAAAGACAAGTTTCAGGTAGTAGCCATTAGCGACGAAAAAAAAGCCCGCCTGGAGCGTTTTATCAAAAATACGTCACACCAATTTACATTTGCCCGTGCCGATGATGGCTTGCAATCTGTTTTTGACTATAAAGTGATTCCTCATTCAGTATTGATCAATCCTCAAGGCAAAGTGGTAGCCATTACTTCTCCTAAAAATGTTACCAAAGAAGTTGTACAAAAAGTAATGGATGGAAAAGTAATTAAACTACCTCTCAAAAAAGACAGCTTTAGTTTCAACTTTGAGGAAGATTACTTTAAAGCAGACCCTAAAACCCAATCTTCCTTTGTATTGCAACCTTTTATGAAGGGTTTACCTACATTTTCTAAAAGATATACTAAAGGAGGATTCAAAAACCGCAGGCTAACGGTGTACAACATGAACATCCCAGGGCTTTATCGTATTGCCCACAAAATGACTGACACACGGGTAATTTTAGAATTTGATAAAAAACTAGTGGCCTGGAAAAACCCCAAAAACCGTTACTGCATGGATGTAATTGCCAAAGACCTCGAAACGGTTTATAAAAATGCCCAAAAACAGTTGAGTGCCAGTTTGCCCATCAAAGCGCGCATTGAAAAAAGGAAGAAAACTGTAGTAGTCATCACTCAACAAGAAGGAGGATTTAAGGCCAAGAAAACTACCGAAAAAGGGCTCTTCTCAGGTCGTGGGGATAGTTTTAAGGGCAAAGGGGCTACTTTAGAAAATTTTAGAAACTACCTCGAAGGCTTTGGTATTTTTGGATTACCTGTTGTAGATGAAACTGGGCTTACGGGTACTTATGACATACAATTTTCTTTTGATCCCGAAAATCCTTCTTCATTCAAAGAAGCGATGAAAAAGTTAGGGTTGGCTTATAAGAAACAAGAACGTGAAATAAAGGTATTGATACTATCTCAGGAAAAGTAACTGTGAAGGTGCTGGCGTAAGCTTTCCGGCTTGTGTTCCAACGAAGTAAATTCAACAAAGAAACCTTGCTTATCGAATTAGGCAAGGCTTTTCTTTTTTAATAATCATTGTCAGCACACGCGAGGACGACGTGCGCTAGCTCAAATCTATCCAATTTATAAATGCATAATGATTAACGAACTAAGATCAACGATTTGAGAAGGAACCTAAAACTTTCTAACGAAGTAAATTCAACAAGAAAGCCTTGCTCATTGATAAATGTTCTATTCAGGATACGTGCACTAGCGGCAGAAATTGCTTTTTAATCAAACAACCCTAATTGCCCTCCCTTAGGATTTTCTTTTGGAGGTTTCTCATAACCATCAATCGTACGGCCACCATATTTCCAGGAATCCCGCTTTTCTTTTTCCATTAATTTTTCCAGACTCTTGCTGTCCTTTTCGGCGGGCACGAAGTCTTCTTCGGCTTTTTGGGCAATAGAAGTAAGTTTGGCAATGGCCTTTTGTTTGTCTGAATTACCCATTTTGGCTTTGTCTACCGCGGTTCTGAGGGTATCGATGGTTTCGTCATACACACGGGTAGGTACTGGAAATGGTCGGGCGCTTTTGCCTCCATGCGCAAACGAAAAACGAGCAGGATCTCTGAACCGTGAAGGGGTGCCGTGAATAACCTCGCTTACCAGCGTAAGTGATTGTAAGGTACGTGGCCCCAAACCCTTCAAAAGCAATAAATCCTTAAAGTCGTTGGTTTGAGCTTCCTGGGCCAGCCACAATACGCTTCCCAGTCGCTTAAAGTTTACGTCTTGGGGTTTTATATCACAATAGCCAGGTAACACCATCTTTTGGGTTTCTTTGATGATTTTATCCGGGTTTTCTTTCAAAATATTTAAAATACCTTCCTTAGTAGATCGGGCCTGCTTATCTACCAGGTTTAGAATATTACCTTGGTTTTCACCACATATAGCAGCGTGTGGTTCTTCTACAAACGATGCAATGGTTCCCGAATGCCAATGGTAACGTCGGGCACTTTTGTCTTCAGTTTTCATGCCCTGCTGTACTACTGTCCAGTCGCCTTCATCGCTCACAATAAAATTATGAATATATAACTGAAAACCATCCTGTACTGCGGTGTTGTCTACTTTGGCGCTTAGCTTGCTACATTTTGCCAGATAATCTCCATCCAATCCCGTTTTCTCGCCCACTTGTAGCAATTCCTGAGGAGTTTTGAGCGAATGCTTGCCCTTGCCTCCACAAATATAAATGCCTAACTCTTTAGAATGGGGATTCAGCGATTTGCGCAAAGCACGCATCACCGCCGTGGTTACTCCCGAGGAGTTCCAATCCATCCCAATGACTGCTCCAAAGCTTTGAAACCAAAACGGGTCTGCCATCTTGCTCAAAAAAGCTTTCTTACCGTATTCTACCAAAATGGCTTCTACTACTGCCCGACTCAATTGAGTCATTCGTTCAAAGAGCCAACTGGGAATATGTCCGCCCATAAGGGTTAAGTCGGCTGATCCAGATTGTTTCATATAATTCTTAGGTTTACCAAGGTTGTGTAGTTGGTTTTGAATCTGCTTATGATGATTTATTTCAACTTTGCCTGAGCTTTTTCAAATTCTTTAAAAGCCAACAAATATTTGACCCCATAAGAACGATAAGGCTCCCAATGCTCCGCAATGACTTTCATATTTGCCGCCAGTTTTGTTTTAGGGTCAAGCTTATATAGCTTCACCATCAATTGTTTTAGATGATAATCATCTACTGGGAAGATATTGTCTCGCTCGAGGGTATACAATAAGATCATGTCAATGGTCCATTTGCCTACCCCTTTGATACTGCCCAGCGTCTTGCGTACTTCCTCGTCGGTTATGTTTTGCCAATCGATGGCATTTTGCTGAAAAAACTCCAATACCTGCACCATGGTCTCATACTTTCGGCCTGAAAGCTTTACATCAGTGAGTGCCTTTTCCTCCAACACTGAGAAGTTATCAGGCGTAAGCAACTCAATTTCAGACTTCTGGAGTAGTTTAGCAAATGTTTTTTTAGTGCTCCGATAATGAATTTGTTGCTCGATAATGCAACTCATGAGATCGTGAAAAACATCCTGGGTAGATACCAAATGAGGCAAATTAACCACCTCTATTATTGGCTTTAATACATCGTCTTTTTCTGACAGATCACTGGTAATTGACAAACCCATACACATTGCTAATTTTGCTTACCAAACCTCAACAGGACGTTCTAGCAGATTGTTTTGAAATTTGCCCAAAATAAAAGACCAACCCAGTCAGGAGTTGGCCTTTTATTGTTGAATTATTCTGTTGTTGTACGTTACGCTTTCAATCCAGCAATTGTCGCAATGGGATCATCGGAACGGAACACAAAACTTCCCGCAACCAATACATCGGCCCCAGCTTCAATCAACTTAGGAGCATTTTCGCTATTAACTCCTCCATCAATCTCAATTAATAGTTCGGTATTTTGGGCTTTAGCCATCTCACGTAGCCTGCGTACTTTTTGGTAGGTACGTTCAATAAACTTTTGTCCGCCAAACCCTGGATTTACCGACATTAAGCATACCAAGTCAATATCCTGTAGCGTGTCTTCCAACAATTCTACAGAGGTATGTGGGTTGATAGCCACCCCTGCCTTACAACCCAAATCTTTGAGTTGCTGCAAGTTGCGGTGCAAGTGAGGACAAGCTTCATAATGCACAGAAATCGTATCAGCCCCCAGTTCCCTGAATTTGGCTACATATCGCTCTGGCTTTTCAATCATCAAGTGCACATCCATCGGTTTTTTAGCGTGCTTCTGAATAGCCGCAATTACGGGCATTCCAAACGAAATGTTGGGCACAAATACACCATCCATTACATCGATGTGAATCCAGTCAGCCGAGCTTTCATTCAACATTTCTACTTCTTTTTGGATATTGGCAAAATCTGCTGCCAAAATAGAAGGGGCAATAATAGGAGCCATTATTTAAAATATTTTAACCAGAGAATATTTACTAATTTTGAAATCAGTGGCAAGGTACTATGAAGGGTACTGAACTCAAATTGTGCGTAAGTTTTTATACAAAGTTATCTTTTTGCTTTCGGCAAAAAATCTTACCAAACCTCCGCTTAATCCAAAAAATCTGTTAAATTTAACTTCTACACACATTACACTTCCTTAATACACCATCCTCCAGCACAACAAAAATTTCATCTAAGTATATTATTCATTTTACAAACTATGAAAAATACTTTTACGCACTATCAGTGTTTTACCCTGCTATTAATCTCTATTATTTTTCTGACCAATAAAGGTCTGGCGCAAGGGTTAACACGAGAGGGAAACCCTAAAGACAAATCTACTTATGAGTTTAATCGTCTTAAAAACCCTTACACGGGAAAGATTCCTGAAAATATCAGGGAAAAGGAACTCACTTATGTATTAACCAATCCTACTTTCAAGAAAAAATCAAAGAATAAAAACGGCCACCAGGTCATTGAAAGCTTTGATTGGAATCAAAGAGGACCTTTTAATGTTGGAGGACGTACTCGAGCAATAGCTATTGATCTCAATGATGAAAACATCATTTTGGCTGGCGGGGTCTCAGGGGGAATGTGGCGTTCTACTGACGCTGGCGCCTCTTGGACTAAAACCACTGGGTCGTCTCAAAACCACAGTGTAACTGATGTATACCAAGACCCCAATAATCGGAATATTTGGTACTATGTTACAGGGGAATTTGTAGGGAACAGTGCCAGTGCTTCAGGGAGTGCCCCTTTCCGAGGGGTAGGAATCTACAGATCAACCGATAGTGGGCTTACCTGGGTGCTTTTGCCAATTACTGCCGTAGATCCTACTCCTTTCATCAGTGGTTTACAATATAACTATAGGGTAAGAGTAAATCCTACGAACAGTGATGTATTGGTAGCTGCTTTTAACGGCATTTTTCGCTCGTCTAACCAAGGAGGTACCTTCACCCGAGTTTTAGATGGGGATGGAAGCGCGATATATACTGACATTGAAGTAAGTGCTACTGGAGTAATGTATGCTACATCTGGTTCTAATGGTAATAGCAAAGGGGTTTGGAAATCTACCGACAATGGGGACAACTGGAGTGATGTAACTCCTCCTACTTTAGCTGCTAGTTATCAAAGAATAGTATTGGACATAGCTCCTTCTAACGAAAACATTGTCTATGTCTTTGCCCATACTCCTGGCTCGGGTACCAACGACCATCAATTGTTTTATACTGACAATGCCGCAACCAGTTGGACCGAACGAACCAGCAATTTACCTGCCTTTGGTGGTTTTGTAGGTGACTTGGGTCAAGGTTCTTACAATCAATATATCAAAGTAAAACCAGACGATCCCAATACGGTTTTTATTGGTAGCTTAAATATTTATCGCTCTACCGACGGATACGCTACTACCAGCAACACAGCTTGGATAGGCGGTTACTCCCCCGCAAACAACGTGAGTCGGTATGAAAACCACCACCCAGACAACCACTCACTGGTATTTTATCCCTCAGATGCAAAAAAAATGCTTACTGGGCACGATGGTGGAATAAGCCTTACGCTTGACAATACTGCCACCAATGCGGGAACCTTTCCCGTAGCCTGGACTGAACTCAATAATGGATACAATACTACCCAAGCATATGGACTAGCTATAGATCAAGGTACCGCCAACGATGCTCGCTTATTTGCAGGTTTTCAGGACAATGGCAAATGGATGGCAAGCTCCACTTCAGCTACTACCAATTGGGACGAAGAGTTTGGAGGTGGAGACGGAACTTATGTAGCCTTAATTACTGGACAAACCATTCGTTACTCAGGTACCCAAAACGGCAGGATCAGAAGATACTCAGGACCTATTGCCAGTCCTACTGGGTTTTCGTTTATCCATCCGGCATCTGCCACTGGCCAACAATTTGTCAATCCATTTATTCTGGATAAAAACGATCAGGAAATTATGTACTATCCCTCAGGGAGCTATATTTGGCGGCATAATAGCATTTCTACGATCAACAATACCACTACTTCAGCAGGAGATGACACAGGTTGGTCTCAACTGCTTAATTCTAATACAAGCTCTAGCAGTATTACCACTGTAGACGTATCTAAAAACAACGCCGCGAATGTACTCTATTATGGTACTTCAAATGGCAAAGTTTTTCGTCTGGACAACGCCAATACGGGAGACCCAACCGCAGTAGATATTTTTACTGGTAAAGGACTTCCTTCCGCCTTCGTAAGTTGTGTTGCAGTCGATCCTAACAACTCTGCAAATGTTATTGTCACTTTTTCAAATTATGAGGTCATTAGTGTTTATTATTCTACTGACTCAGGTAACAATTGGACAAATATTAGTGGTAATCTGGAACAAAACGCGGATGGTAGCGGCAATGGGCCTTCGGTTAGGTGGGCAGAAATCCATAGAGATTCTGACGGTGGGGTTGTTTATTTGATTGGTGCCAGTACTGGTCTTTATTCCACCCAAACCCTCAATGGTACCTCTACTGTTTGGGGACAAGAAGGTACGACAACCATTGGTAATGTTCCTGTGGTGATGATTGAAGGACGAAGCGTAGATAACTTAGTAGCAGTTGGTACTCATGGGGTAGGCTTATTTAGCGGAACGGTAGCAGCTTCGGTTTGTGGAGTCCCTACTAATTTAACAGCCACCAACATTCGTTCTACTACTTTAACTCTAAATTGGGATGCTGTTGGTGGGGCCAATACTTACGATGTACGCTATAGAATTAAAGGCACTACTTCCTGGACTGAGATAACTGGATTCGCATCAAACAGTGCAAACATCACTGGGCTAACCAAAGGCTCTACTTATGAATTTGAAGCTCGGGCCCTTTGTGGGTCAGGCACAGGTAGCTATTCTGCACTTGCTACATTTAGTACTTGCCAGGCTTTGCCTTATAGCGAAAGTTTTGAGGGTTTCACCAGTGATTGGACTCAGGATGCCACTGATAACATAGATTGGGCATTCCTTACTGGTGCTACGGCCTCCAGCAATACCGGCCCAAGCAGCGCCGATCAGGGCAGCGATTACATATATACCGAAGCTACAGGTAACTTTAACAGTACTGCCCGCTTGATTAGTCCCTGCTTTGACCTAACCGATAATGTTAGCCCAAGGATTAAATTTAGCTATCATATGTTTGGTAGCACTATGGGTACTCTGGCGCTGGAGGTAAGTACTGACAATGGTAGCAACTGGGTGCAACTCTGGACCGAAAACTCTGGTGCCAACCTGGGAGATGTCTGGAATAACCAAAACATTAACCTATCAGCCTATGCGGGTAACACTATTTTATTGCGTTTTGTAGGAGTTACTGGTGGTAATTTTGAAAGTGATATTGCCCTGGATAATATCATTGTTTATGATGCCAATCCTAGTGCTGAAAAAGGAAATTTCTTAGACCTGGACGGCACTACTAAATATTTATCTACCAATACTCCCATCTTAACTATTACCGACAATTTCACTATCGAGTTTTGGTTTCAGCGCAGCAGTAGTGGTTCTGGCGATCGAATGCTTTTTTATAATGGAACCTCTGCCTCTAGCAACGGTTATGGTCTATTGCTAAACTCTAGCAATTATGTTGTGCCTACCATTGGGGGTACTGCTATCACCAATACTACTACCCTTATCAGTGCAGATCAATGGTATCACGCCGCTTTGGTGCGAGAATCGGGTACCTTGAGGCTGTTCATTAATGGTATAGCCCAAACGTTAGGTTCTAGTTCGGCTCCTGCCACACCTACCACTGCCAGCTATTTTGGGGCAAATGCCAGTGGTGCAAATATTTTTACGGGCAGAATTGAAGAACTCAAATGTTGGACAGTAGCGCGTACCGAAGCACAGGTAAGAGAATTCATGCACTTAACTTTGGATGGTACAGAAACGGGTATAGCGGCTTATTATCAGTTTAATGAAAGTATTGCCACTGATGATGTAACGGATGTAATAGGGGCAAATCAAGGAAAACCTCAAAACTCCCCTACTCGCACTGGTTCAGATTGCCCCATTGGTAAAGGGCGTAGTCAAACCATTAACGTTACCACTGGTGGGGTAAAAGATTTTAATACTACTGGTTTGCAACTAGAGTTTCCAGGTTCGGGTACTTACCCTAATGGTGACTTGGTAGTGACTCAAATTGATGGCACAGGGGCTCCTACCAATGTTCCATCAGATGTACAAACTCACCCTAGTGCTTATTGGGTAATCCATAATTATGGTAGCAATGCTACTTTTACCGCAGCATTGACTCAAGTAACCATGACATTACCCACAGGTGATGTTATTTCTGCAGCAGATGAGGCAGATCCAAGCAATATCCGTATTTACAAACGCTCATCTAATGCGGGGAATGCTGAAAACTGGACAAATTTAGGAAGTGCAGCTTCTGCTACTGCCTCTACCCGTACCCTTGTATTCAGTAGCTTTACGCCTACCTTTGACTCTTTTAGTCAAGTGATGGCTGGTACGGTAAATACAGCTACCAGTGGGCTACCTGTAACCCTGAGCAGGTTTGAAGCGATTCGTCAAACTGAATCCCAGGTATCTCTGACTTGGGAAACCATTTCGGAAATCAATAGTTTGAAGTTTGAAATTGAGAAAAGTAATAATGGGGTGGATTTCACCAACATTGGGGTACGTGATGCAGCAGGCAACAGTAAACAAACACTTCAATACAGCTTTATTGATGCTAATGCGCTACGTTCGGCCTATTATCGCCTCAAGCAAATAGATCGTGATGGCACTTTTCAATATAGTAGTATCAGGTTTGTTGAGGGTAAAGATTTGCAAAGTATCCGTTTCTTCCCCAACCCCTTTAGTAATGAGCTAAAAATCAGTTTTGGTTCTAACCTGACTCCTATCTTACCTATCCGTTTAGAGGTATACAGCACCAAAGGTCAAAGGTTGGTAGAGGTTCAGGGAGAAGCAAGCTTAATCCCTCAATTTCTGGCCCGAAAAACTCAAGCCTTACCTAAGGGAGTGTATGTAGTGAAGATGTTTATAGGGAATAAATTGTATACCAAGCAAGTAATAAAACAGTAAAAAACTGAGGATACCCAATCTCTTTATTTTTTACTTAGATCATAATTTTTTAAGGCTGTCTCAAGGGTGAGGCAGTCTTTTTTGTTGTAAAAATACTACTCAACTTGATGTAATAAAGGCCATTTTGATGCCTAGAGGCAATTTGCATAAAAACTCCAGAATAAACTCTTATTGAACGAGTTAACTACCCAATCGTTTCATTAATTCAATATAGTATAAGTTTTCAGTAAAAAAGTAGAAGTAATATCTATACGTTTTTTTGTTTCGGAAAGCCCACCTACATAGCTTTGATACAACTCTAACTAGGTTTTGTTATAAAATACTAACCACTAAACCCAGCTAGAGCACCGACATCTGTTTTTACTGATTTACTTAATTAACCAAATCGATATTACATGAGTAAGTACTATTTAAGACCACTGCTTATAATGCTGTGGCTGGTAGGCTTGTATTCTGTAGGCATAGCTCAGACCACTTACCAAACCATCGGCATTATCGGATCGGCAACTCCCCAAGGATGGGATGCCTCCACCCCAATGACTCAAGATGCTACAAATCCTCACCTTTGGCGATTAGACAACATCGCGCTGGTAGCAGGAGAAGCAAAATTCAGAGCAAATAATGAATGGACTGTTAACTGGGGAAATACGGACTTTCCGCGAGGTACCAGTGCTCAGGATGGTGCCAATATTCCAGTAACAGCTGGCACCTACAATATTGTATTCGATGATCAATCGGGGCAATACAGTTTCAACGATACTGCTGTTCCTTCCTATGCCACAGTAGGCATTATCGGATCGGCAACTCCCCAAGGATGGGATGCTTCTACTGCTATGGTGCAGGATGCATTCAACCCTCACGTGTGGACCTTGACCAATGTGGCGTTAACAACAGGAGAAGCCAAATTCAGAGCCAACAATGCCTGGGATGTAAACTGGGGAGCTACGGATTTCCCAAGCGGAACTGGAGTGCTAAACGGAGCCAATATTCCAGTAACAGCTGGCACTTACAACATTAGTTTCAATGATGAAACGGGCGTTTATAGCTTTAATGCAGACAATCCTCCACCCTCACCTACTTATAACACCGTGGGCATTATCGGATCGGCAACTCCGCAGGGTTGGGATGCTTCTACTGCCATGGTGCAAGACGCTAATAATCCTCACCTTTGGAGGTTAGAAAGTGTAAAACTAAATGCTGGCGAGGCCAAATTCAGAGCCAATAATGAATGGACAGTGAATTGGGGAGCTACGGATTTTCCACAAGGCACTGGAACTCAGGACGGGGCCAACATTCCAGTAACAGCAGGCACTTATGATATCACCTTCAACGACCAAACTGGAGCTTATAATTTTGCTACTGATAATGCACCTACTTACACTACTGTAGGAATTATCGGATCGGCTACTCCACAAGGATGGGATGCTTCTACCCCAATGATTCAGGATCTTTATTTTCCTCACCTTTGGACTTTGACCAATGTAACCCTAAACGATGGAGAAGCTAAGTTTAGAGCCGATAATGCCTGGGATGTAAATTGGGGAGCTACTGATTTTCCCAATGGAACAGGTGTGCAAAATGGAGCCAATATTCCAGTTTCAGGTGGAAAATATAATATCACCTTCAATGATGAAACCGGGGCTTATACCTTCACAGTTATTCCAGTAAATAGTGATCCAGCAGTTACGCTTGTACCAGCTTTTCCAAAAGCAGATGAGTCGGTTACTGTAATTTATGATGCTACTCAGGGTAATGCGGGTTTATTAGGAGCCGATAAAGTATATATGCACTCTGGGATCATCAAAAGTGGCCCTAATGGTCAAAGTTGGACCAATGTAGTGGGCAACTACGGACAGGACGATGGCATTGGAGAAATGACCAAAGTACCAGGAGAAGCCAACAAATGGCAAATCACCCTTTCGCCCAGTATTCGCAGCTATTACGGGGCTACTGCCAACGATCTTATTTTCCGTTTGGCGATGGTATTCAGAGATGCCAACGGCGCCAATACTGGTAAAACTACCGACAATGGAGACTTTTTCTTAGACATTGATCCTGGAGATTATGCACGTGTTTCGGCACCAGCCACTGATGGTATTTTTGCGGTAGCAGGCGACAAAATCACTTTTGCAGCTGAAGCCTCCAGCACAGCCAGTGTATTGAATTTATACCTGGATGGCACTTTGGTAGCTACCGTAAACAATGCTGATCAAATCAGTTATGAGGCCACCGCCAGTGTTTCTAAAACTTATACTGTACGCGTAGAAGGTACCGTAAACGGCACAGCAGTAAGCAATGAAAAATCAGTTCAATTGACCATTCGTCAAGCCAATACAGTAGAGGCCTTGCCCACTGGTTTGGTAGATGGAATCAATTATCACGACGATGCCAGTAAGGTAACCTTGGTACTTACTGCTCCTCGCAAGCAATTTGTATATGCGATAGGAGATTTTAATAATTGGGCCATTGGCGACGCTTATCAAATGAAACAAACACCTGATGGAGAAAAATTTTGGTTAGAAATCAACAACTTAACCCCTGGCAAGGAATATATTTTCCAATATTGGGTAGAAGGTACCCTCAAAATTGGTGACCCATATGCCGACAAAGTAATTGACCCTGCCAATGATGGTGAAATTTCGGCTACGGTGTATCCAAACCTGATCCAACACCCTCAGCCTCAGCACGGTATTTCTACAGTATTGCAAACAGGTCAAACGCCTTACCAGTGGACATACCCTCAGCCAGTGGGTGGACATCCTGCCAAAGAAAACCTGGTGATTTATGAATTGTTAGTACGAGACTTTGTAGGCTCACACCATTACAAAGACGTGATTGATTCATTGGATTATTTACAACGATTAGGAGTAAATGCCATTGAATTAATGCCTATTAATGAGTTTGAAAACAACGATAGCTGGGGTTATAATCCATCGTATTATTTTGCTCCTGACAAGTACTATGGTACTAAAGACGAACTTAAACGCTTGATTGAGGCTTGTCACGCTCGCGGAATGGTGGTATTGTTAGACATTGTATGGAACCATAACTATGGGCAGTCGCCTTTGGTACAAATGTATTTTGACAAAACCACCAACAAGGTTACTTCCGATAGTCCCTGGTTTAATGTAGACTCTCCCAACAATGTATTCTCGTTTGGGTATGACTTTAACCACGAGAGCCAATACACCAAAGACTTGATGGATCGGGGTAATCTGTACTGGTTACAAGAATACAAAATTGATGGATACCGTTTTGACTTTACCAAAGGAATGACCAATACTCCTGGAGATGGAGGCGCTTATGATGCTGCTCGTATTGCGATTCTAAAACGAATGAATGATGTAATCAAGCAAGCAGATCCTAACGCTTATGTAATTTTAGAGCATTTTGCTGACAATCAGGAAGAAACAGAGCTTTCTAATGCTGGCATGATGATTTGGGGTAACTTGAACTTTAGCTATCGCCAGGTAGCCGAGGGGCGTGGTGGTGATTTAAGCGGAGGCTTGGCCAGTGCCCGAGGTTGGGCTGATAAAAACCTGGTAGCCTATATGGAAAGCCATGATGAGCAACGCTTGATGTATAGTGCCAAGGAGTTTGGTGCTGCTAGTGGTGATTATGATACCAAGGATACCAAAATTGCCTTGGAACGAGTAAAATTGGCTTCAGCATTTTATTACACAGTACCAGGGCCAAAAATGATTTGGCAGTTTGGTGAGTTAGGCTATGATATTGATATCAACTTCAATGGTCGAGTAGGTAGAAAGCCACTCCCCTGGGGTCCTGATGGTCTAGGATATTATGAAGATGCCGATCGCCAGCGATTGTATAAAGCCAAGGCTGCTATTATCAATCTGGTAAACAACCACACTGAAGTATTTGAAAACGGAAACTTCTCCTGGACACCTAATGGCGATTTGAGAAAGATCAATATTAGTCATCAGGATATGAATGTAACCATTATTGGAAACTTTAGCTTGGGTAATGGTACCATTACTCCTGACTTCCAACATACAGGTACCTGGTATGATTTCTTTGCAGGTGCTACTTATGAAGTAAATTCTACTACTGCAGGTATCGAGTTAGCTCCTGGAGAGTTCCGCATCTTTACCGATAAGCCAGTAAACTTCCCAGAGCCTGGGTTGGTCACTGTATTTGAGCCAACAGTTACTGTAGAGCCTACAAGCTTCAAAGCAACTGATCGCATCAAGTTGATTTTCAATGCAAAATCAGCCGATCCAGCAGGTACTGCAGGTTTGGTAGGTACCGATAAAGTATACTTATATTCGGGGGTAGTTACCGAAAGCGCCGAAGGCACCACCTGGGCACACATCAAAGGTTCTACCAACCAGGATGATGGCATTGGTGAAATGACACGTGTACCTGGTGAAACTGATAAATGGGTGATTACTTTCCGCCCAAGCGATTACTATCAAGTACCTGCTGGCGAAACAATTTATCGCCTGGCTATGTATTTCCGGGACGCCAATGGCAACAACATCGGCAAAGGTCGTGGAGGTCAGGACATTTTCTTAAATGTATTGCCAGGCCAAAAGGTAGTTACCGTAAATCCAGCTCAATTCACAGCTGACGACCAAATAAAGATCATATTTGATGCCAACGAAGCTGATCCTGGTGGAACAACTGGTTTGGTAGGTGCCGACAAGGTGTATATGCACTCTGGGGTAGTCGTAAGAAATACTAATACCCCTACTGGTAGTGACTGGACCAATGTGGTAGGCAACTATGGACAAGATGATGGTATTGGCCAAATGACCAGGGTAGCAGGAGAAACCGACAAGTGGGAAATCAATATCAATCCTCGCACTTACTACGGATTATCAGACAGTGCTCAAGTATATTATTTGTCTATGGTATTTCGTAATGCAGATGGTAGTGCAGAAGGTAAAGGGCCAGGTGGTACTGATATCTTTATTAGAACTTCACAAGGAGCACCTACTGCTCCAGGTAGCTTAGCCGCTAAGGCCACCAGATCTAAAGTAAACCTTACCTGGGTTGACAATTCTAACGGTGAATTGGGCTTTTTGCTCCAAAGAAAAACGCAGGGTGGAGATTTCACTGATTTAGCAGTGCTCAATGCGAATACTACCAGCTACACCGATGCCAATGTAAATCGTGGAACTACTTATACCTATCGGGTGCAAGCTTTGAGTTCGTTTGAAAACGATTCTCCATTTAGTAACGAAGTAACTGCCTGCGTAGGGCGTCCTCGCTTCTTCGCATTTATTGTATTTCCAAACCCAGCCCGACGATTTGTAAATGTACTATTGAGAGGGCATTCTAAAGAATCGCTCAGTGCAGTATTGCAAGATCGTTCTGGGAACAAATATACCTTAACCAAGGTACGTACTGGTTTTGGCGGGAGAGTTCATCGATTCCGACTACCCAAAGTAAGACGTGGGTTGTATTTCTTGAAAATATCTGCGCCAGGGGCTACTTATCGCACCGTAAGATTATTTGTGAGATAGTAGAACCTAAGATTAAGTTATACATGCTACAAAAAGGGGGCTATAGGCCCTCTTTTTTTATATCCTCCCTTTTTAGACCTTTACAAAACCTCTCGGATTTTAACACAATATTTACATTAAAAATTACATTGAGAATCAGGTCCAAAGTTCATCAAATATTTTCCCAAACTTCACTGTTAATATTTTACTTGTTTAAAAATTGTTTAACACTAAAAGCTAAAGTTTAAACAAAATTTCCATCTATATTCTTTGCTATTATCAATTAAATTCGGAATTTAAGAGCCATAAAATCTTTCACTGGCTAATATTCCTATCTATACTACATAACGAAGCATAGCCACATCTTATATTATCAATGCATAACCACACACTTGTCCTAAGTGTCACAGCTGAAATACTGATTAACAAGTTATTTATAGTTTCTTTACATATATCGAGTAAATAATTACACTCATCGATAATGTATTGCACATGATAAAGCGGGCCTCGTACTTTTATACGA
This sequence comes from marine bacterium AO1-C, assembly GCA_001890965.1. Taxonomy (GTDB): domain Bacteria; phylum Bacteroidota; class Bacteroidia; order Cytophagales; family Microscillaceae; genus Microscilla. Next base: position 1,596,564 of record MLAY01000001.1, read on the forward strand.
AGTAAAGCTAATTACATACGAACATTACTTTTTTCACAGATATAATACACATTAACAACCGGGAATTAATTACGAACGGACCTGAATTGGATATGAGAACATTACTACTAAAGAAGCGCCTGGTGCTTGTGGCCTTCTTATTAACCAGCATGGCGCAATTGGGCCTTGCTCAAACTGCTGATTTTACCCCTCAAATTGTAGCCAACGGGTGTCAAGTGGGTACTTATCGTTTCAATGATGCCACAGTTTTCCCTGGTGGCGTTACCACTGGCGATGTTTGCTACGAATGGGATTTTGGTAACGGTAATGGTATCACCAAGGTGATTGCTACCGCCAATAGTGGAGGTAGGCCAGTTACCAGCCCTGAGGCTTCCTATACCGCTGCGGGAACCTACAATGTTCGGCTCCGTATCTTCGATCACGATGGAGCCAATTGCACCAATACCCTCCTGAGCGAAGTTACTAAAACTGTCATCATCTATGACAACCCCACCCCTAGTTTTTCTACGACCACTACTTTTGGTTGTGCGCCTTACACTGCTACTTTTACCAACACTACCGATGTCTCAAGCAATTTGGTAGGTGCCGTTGAAGAACTCACCTGGAATTTTGGAGATGGAAACTCGATTACGACTAACTCCCTGGCTCCAGTAAACCACACTTACACTGTTCCCGGTGATTATCAGGTGACGCTCACCGTAAGAACCAACGCTGGTGGTTTAGTACAATGTTCAGGATCGTTGGCTCGCCCAAATCTGGTACGCGTTCGCCACACCCCAGTAGCAGGACTAGCCCTGAATAGCGCTCAGCCTTGTGCTATTCCTTATGTAGCTAGTTTTCGTAGTACTTCTACTGTGGGAGCAACTCCTCCAGCGGGTACCATTAGCACTTACAACTGGACATTTTACGATACCGACGGCACCACGGTATTGGCTACCAGTAGTGATGAAAACCCAAACAATGTAGTTACTTATAATAACTTTGGAACTTATCGGGTAACCTTGGAAGTAACCACTGCTGATGGCTGTACCGATATAGAGGACGTACCCAATGCAGTCGTCATTACCAACCATACTGCAGATTTTATAGTCCCGACCAAACCGCCTTGCGTCAATGAGGGCATTACTTTCACTGACAACTCATCTGCAGGAGCTACTGGCTATTCCTGGGATTTTGGAGATGGTGGTAATTCCACTGCTCAAAATCCCACCCATATGTTCTCAACCAGTGGAACCTTTAATGTAACGCTTACCACTACTTACTCCGATGGTTGTACCCAATCGGAAACCAAACAAGTAACTGTCAATGCACTGCCCGATGCTACTTTTAGTGTATCACCTACTGTGGGACTCTGTGAAGTCCCTTTGGCGTTTACATTTACGCCTAACATTCCCGATGCCGCAGGCATTACTTATCAATGGAATTTTGGAGATCCTAATGTTTTGGGAGGAGGAACTTCTACCAGCCGGGTAGCTACACATACCTACACTGACTTTGGTACCAATACTGTAACCTTAACAGTGACTTTACCTGGTCCAGAATTTTGTTCTCGAACCGAAACGTTCAACATTCCTATTCAAGAACCTTCGCTGGATTTTACCTCTACCCCTAATCCAGCTCGAGGCTGTCAGCCTTTACTCGTTCGTTTTACTCCCACTAACATTGTAGCCAACGAAGCCATTGCCAGTTATATCTGGACTTTTGGAGATGGTAACACAGCTACTGTAGCTGGCCCCACTCCTACCCCATATGATCACACCTATACTTCTGGCGGTACTTATAATGTAACGTTAGAAATTGTTACTACCAATGGCTGTAGGAAATCTATTACCAAAAATAATTTGATTGAAGTTGGGGAGCCTCCTGTAATCACCGACATTACGTTTAGTCGAACCGGGTGTAGACGTGATGGAACAGGTACTGGCATTACTCTGGAACCAGTATTTGGAGGCGTAGTGGCGGATAGTATTTATTGGGACTTTGGTGATGGTAACACGTTGTCAGATAATACCATGCCATTCTCTACTACCCATTTGTTCGATCAGACTGGAAACCTAACTGTTACCCTTAATGCCTTTTTCAATGGATGTCCAGTGATGGTGCCTTTTACCAAAAACATTCAAATAGATGGGCCTATTGCTTCTTTTTTGACCGTTAACAACATTGGATGTGCAGGAGGTAGCACCATTACATTTAACAATATGGCCAGCCAGGATGCCTTGGCAGGTACCACTACCTATACCTGGGATTTTGGAGATGGCTCACCTACCCAGTCTTTTACATCAAAGCAAGCTGCGTTGATGCATACTTATGCTACTCCAGGCGATTATACCGTGCGTTTGACTGCTTCAAATGACATGGCGCCTACCTGTACCGATTTTATAGAATTACCAGTACGAATCACGGCTTCCAATGCATCTTTTACAGTATCAGCCACTGATGTGTGTCGTACTACACCTATTACTTTTACCAACACCTCCACTACTACTACCAATGGTAGCATCACTCAATGGCGTTGGGATTTTGGAGATGGAACCGTGATTACCAACAACAATGGCGATCCAGTCATGCATACCTATGCTCCAAGAGCTACTCCTTATACTGCTACTTTAACTATTACCGAACAAGATGGGTGTACAGAAACCAGTCCAGCCATTAATATCAATGTAAGAGGTCCTATTGCTGATTTTAATACCCCAGTATCGGTATGTCAAAATCAAACGGCCACCTTTACCGATGCTTCTACTGTATTACCAGGTACCAATACCCTTGTACGTTGGGAATGGGATTTTGGCGATCCGGCAAGTGGGGTAAATAACAATGCTACTTTTACTACTTCTACCAATCCTACCCACCAATTTACAGCTCCTGGTACTTATACGGTTACACTGACTGTAACCGATAATGACGGCACAGTAGGTCCTTGTACCCACACCGTTACCAGACAAATTACGGTATTGACTCCTCCAGTAGCCAACTTTACAACTGTCAGAGATGTATTTTGTACCACTGACCCTGGCCCCATCGCTTTTGATGCAAGCACTACCACAGGGAATATTCAGACCTATACCTGGGACTTTGGTGATGCAGGTGCTGGCACAACTATAGGAGGTACCACGGCTACTCCTACTCATCAGTATACTGCTGACGGGCTTTATACCATTACTTTAACTGTGTTAGATATCAACGGTTGTACTTCTACTTTCCAAAAAGTGGTTAGAACGATCACCCCTGATGTAGAAATCAGGGCCAATGGGTCTCTTCTGGATCAAGTAGTAACTTGTCCTCCTGGTAATATTGATTTTACCGCTACGTTGCTCCCTAATGCTACAGTAACCAATGTAACTAGCTGGCAATGGGATTTTGGAGATGGTAATGTAGCCAACGTGCAAAACCCTCCAACCCATACTTATCTGTTTCCAGGAGATTATACCGTAACACTTACTGCAGTAACCGAAGCAGGATGTACCATTGTAAAAACACTCTCAAATTTTGTAAGGGTTCAGGGACCAGAAGGAAGCTTTACTTTTACCCCTAGCAATGTATGTTATACTGGGAATGTCACTTTCCAAATTACTGGCTTGACCAACGCTTCTACTTATCAATTAGACTTTGGTAATGGTACAGGAACTGGAGTGTTGCCAGTACCAGGAGGCACTAATCCAAGCACCATCATTACGGCGGTAGGAACATATAACGGCCCAGGAGTTTTCACCCCTATTTTAACCTTGGTAGATGGTACCGGGTGTACCGTGGCTTATCCGTCTAGAGTAGGCCCCGTAACTGCCAGTGGTAATCCTACACCTAACTTTACCTGGAACAATGGTGTCAGTGGTAATATTTGTAGAAATGTAGCATTTACCTTTACCGATACGAGTATACCTGACCCTGCCTCTACGCCCAATCCTGTACTTCAGGCAGCCATTGCTACTCGAGAATGGACCATATTTGATGGAACTGGTGCAGGAGCTACTCCAGTGACAGTTTTAAACGGTTCTACTATTAACTATACCTTCCCAAGTGCTGGTAACTTTGACATTAGATTAAGAGTAACCACAGGCTTTGGTTGTACAGATGAAATTACCCAAACTGTGACAGTAGTGGAGCCTAATATTACAGCTGCCTTTACCTTCAATCCTAGTAACGTCTGTCCTCAGGAAGCAGTAGTGTTTGATGCAAGTACTTCTACCAGTACAAGTGGTGGTACTCCTTTGACATTACAATATGCCTGGCGTTTTATTGATAACCTGGGAACCGTGGTAGGAACAGCTACTGGAGTTAATCCTAACTTTTTATTTCCAAACCCTGGACAATTTGATGTAGAACTAACCGTAACTGATGCAGTAGGTTGTACCAATGGGTCTACTGTTACCCAAGCGATTACTGTAGACCCCAAACCAGAGTTTAGCACTGGACCTACCGATGCTACTATTTGTTCAGGCGATTCCCCTGTTACGTTTAGTGCCACCGTTACAGCAGCTACTTTAGGCATTGCAGATGTGGCGTACCAATGGCAAGTAGACGATGGCGGAGGTTTTATTGATTTGAATGATAATGCTATTTATGGTGGAACCAATGGTACCTTGAATACAACAACTACCACCACTGATTTGGTACTCACCAACCCTCCTCTTACCTTGAATGGCTACCGTTATCGTTGTGTAATTCGTCAGGTAAACACCACTCAATGTAGAGATACTACCAATATTGTTACTTTAATTGTCAATCAAGCACCTACTACGGCAAACGCCGGAACTGATCAAAACCTTTGTGATGCCAATACAACTACTTTAAATGGAAATGCCGCAACCATCGGTACTGGACAATGGACTCAAGTAAGTGGTCCTCCTGCTACCATTGCCAATGCTACCAACCCTATGACCGCCATCAATGGATTAGGTGCTGGCGTATATGTATTCCGATGGACCATCAGTAATGCGCCCTGCCCTGCCTCTACCGATGAAGTCACCATTACCAATGCCGCCAGTGCCAATGCTGGTTTAGACCAATTGACCCTTTGTAATGCCACTAGTGCAACGCTGAGTGGAAGTGAACCAGTAGGGGCTGGTGCAACAGGTACCTGGACTGTGGTGTCTGGCCCTGCTGGATCTTCGTTTACCAATGCTAACCAATTCAATACCGACATTACTGGTTTAACAGTAGGTACTTATGAATTACAATGGGAAGTAGCTGGTGCACCTGGTTGTGGCACTACTACCGACAGAGTAATTATTCAAAACAACGGTTTACCATCTTTTTCTGTACAACCTGCCAATACCGTAGTTTGTGAAGGACAAACAGCTACCTTCACGGTGAATGCAGGCGCTATTAATTATCAATGGCAAATAGATGATGGAAGTAGTCCTGGTAACTTTGTAAACTTAGCAGATGGTGGAGTCTACAGTGGTACAACCACTGCTACCCTCACCGTTACGGGTGTACCTGGTTCGCTGAACAATGTAGAGTATCGTTGTGTGGTTACCAATGCTACTACTTCTTGTACAAATACTTCTAACGAGGTGAGACTTATTGTACTTCCTACTCCTACTACCAATGCTTCGCCCAGTGCTACCAATATTTGCGAAGGAAGTAATGTAACTATAAGCTTAGACAATACTGATGCTGGTTACCAATATCAATTACGGGTGGGAACTACTCCAGTAGCAGGAGTACCTACTTTAACGGGAACAGGGGCTGCCCTGAGTTTTGCGGCCTTTGCACCTACCGCTACGGCTACTTACAATGTTTTCGTGACCACGCCCAGTATTGGGGGGCAAAACTGCCAAACTCAATTAGCAGGAACCTTTACCGTTACAGTAGATCCAAATCCTACGACTGCTACTGTGGGAGCTGATCAGGAAATTTGTGATCTTACCACAGCTACTTTAGTAGCCAATACCCCAGCAGTAGGTACTGGACAGTGGGTAAGTTTAGGCATAGCTACAGTAGATAACCCTACTACCCCTGGTAGTGGAGTCTCAAATTTGCAAATAGGTGCCAATCAATTCGAATGGCGTATTACCAGTGGATCTTGTCCTCCAAGCGTGGCAACCATTACCATCACTCGTTACGTATCACCTACGGCCAATGCTGGTTTAGACCAAACCATTTGCCCGGATAATATTAACTTAAATGCTACCAAAACCCCAGCAGTAGCTACTGGAACCTGGACCATCATTAGTAAACCTGCCGCGGCTCCAGATCCTACTTTTGCCAATGCAAACCTTGAAAACACCAATGTAAGCGGTTTACAAACGGGAACTTATGTATTCCAATGGACAGTAACCAATGGAAACTGTCCAATTGCCAGCGATCAGGTAACGATCACCCGGGATGCCTCTCCTAGTACTGCCAATGCAGGGGCTGACCAAACCATTTGCGCTGATAATACCACCTTGGCTGCGGTAGCTCCTACCAGCGGTACAGGTACCTGGAGAATAGTTACTGGAGGATTGGGTGCAGTAATTACTAGTTCAAATGATTTCAACTCCAGCATTACCAATTTGCCCGTGGGAGTTACAGTACTAGAATGGGAAGTAGCCAACTCTTGCGGAAGCAGTACCGATCAGGTAACTCTCACCCGAGATGCAGTACCCACTGCCAATGCTGGTTTAGATCAAACTATTTGCCCAGACAATGTTACCTTAAACGCTACCAAAACTCCAGCCAGTGCTACTGGTCAGTGGATTATTGTAAGTAAACCTGCAATGGCTGCTGATCCTACTTTCTCAAGCACTACCTCGGAGACACCTTCAGTAACTGGATTGGTAACAGGAACTTATGTGTTTGAATGGAGGGTGACCAATGGTACTTGCCCGCTGGTAACAGATCAAGTAACGATTACTCGTGATCCTAACCCAAGTGGTGCTAATGCTGGCCCTGACCAAACGCTTTGCTTAGACAATACGACTCTAGCCGCAACTGCTCCATCAGATGGTGTAGGACAATGGTCTATCTCCTCAGGAGGTGCAGGTGCAGTCATCACCAACGACGCTTTAATCAACACTACCATTACAAATTTACCAGTAGGGCCTACCACTTTACGTTGGAGAGTAACCAACGCTTGTGGGGTATCCGATGATTTTGTCACCATTACCCGCGATGAAGTACCTACGGCCAATGCGGGTATAGATCAAATAGTTTGCCCTGATAATGTAACCCTTGGTGCTACCAAAACCCCTGCTACTGCTACTGGACAATGGGTAGTCATTAGTGGGCCTAGTGTACCCACCTTCTCTAGTACTACAGTAGAGAACCCAACCGTAAGCAATTTACAAACTGGAACTTATGTATTTGAATGGAGAGTAACCAATGGTACTTGTCCAGTAGTGACCGATCAGGTAACCATCCGACGCGATCCTAATCCAAGCACTGCTGATGCAGGCCCTAACCAAACGATTTGTGCAGATAACACCACACTAGCCGCAGTAGCACCTACTGATGGCACTGGACAGTGGACAATATCTTCAGGAGGAACTGGCGCAGTCATTACCAACGATGCGTTGATCAATACTACCGTTACTAATTTACCCGTAGGAGCCACTACTTTACGTTGGAGAGTAACCAATGCTTGTGGATTTTCCGATGCATTTGTAACCATTACCCGAGATGCAGCTCCAAGTACTGCCAATGCTGGTACTGATCAGACTCTCTGTGGAGTAGCAGCGGTTATGACTGCTGTGGCTCCTACTACAGGAACAGGAAGTTGGAGTATCGTGAGTGGTTCAGGTACTATTGTAGACCCTACCAGTCCCACAACTGCCATTATCAATCTTGGAGTGGGTGCCAATGTATTCCAATGGAATGTTACCAATGGAACTTGTACTACCCCTTCTAGTGACCAGGTAACCATCACTCGCGAAACCAGTGTAACTGTATCAGATGCCGGGCCAAATCAAGTCGTTTGTACTGGAACTACAGTTACTTTGGCGGCCAACACCCCTACCAGTGGTACTGGACAATGGTTTGTAACAGCTGGAACAGGAACTTTTGCTAATAATCTCGATCCAAATACAAACGTTACGGGACTTAGCAATGGAGTCAATACTTTTGAATGGCGTGTAATAAATTCTTGTGCTACCTCTATTTCTACGGTAGATATTGAAGTAGCCAACAATACTACGGTAGCCAATGCGGGTACAGACCAAACCTTATGTGGCACCACCACCACTACACTCAACGCCTTACCTGCGGTAGTAGGTACTGGGCAGTGGCAAATTGTATCTGGGCCAGGGGTAATCACGAGTCCTGCCAGCAACACCAGTACTGTGACTGGTCTGGTAGTTGGAAGCACTACCATATTCCGTTGGAGAATTACCAATGGTAGTTGTCCTGCCAACGAAGATGATGTAAATGTAACCGTAGTAGCAGCTCCAGTGGTAAGTGCTGGAACCAATAAAACCATTTGTGGAATCGTAACTACTCTGGAAGCTTCTGACTTACAAGCAGGTGAAACTGGTTTATGGACCGTAGAAGCTGGTTCTGGGGTTTTCGTAGATGCGGCTGACCCCAAATCTGGGGTGTCAGGTTTAACTCCTGGCGCAGTCAACCGTTTCCGTTGGACTGTAACCAAAGGTGGTTGTACACCTGTTTCTCAAACTGTAGATATTACAAGTATACCAGAACCTGTTGTAAATGCTGGATCACCTCAAACTATTTGTGCCACCACTACTATATTAGATGCAACGAATTTAGCTACTGGCGAAACTGGGCAATGGACTGTGGAAGCCGGAACAGGTACCTTCCTGGATATGACTGATCCCAAGACTCAGGTAAGTGGATTAAGTGCTGGGGTGAACCGCTTCCGTTGGACTGCCACCAACGGTAGTGTAGCTGGATGTAGCAATTCTGCTACTGTAGACATTAATGTAACTACCCCACCAGTTGCCAATGCAGGAACAAACCAAACGGTATGTGCTACCACAGCATTCTTGGATGCTGCAAACCTTAATGCGGGCGAAACTGGGCTTTGGACGGTGGAATCGGGCACTGGTGTTTTTGTAGACGCTACTGATCCTAAAACAGGAATTAGCGGATTGACTGCAGGTGCTACCAATACTTTCCGATGGACAGTTTCTAAGGCAGGATGTACAGATGCCTCACAAACCGTCAATATAGTTGTAATTTCAGCGCCAACCGTCAATGCAGGTTCTCCTCAAACGGTTTGTGCGACCAGTGCAGTATTAGATGCCAGCAATTTAGGCACTGGCGAAACTGGAGTTTGGACAGTAGAAGCTGGTACTGGATCATTCTTAGATGCTACCGACCCCAAATCAGGCGTGTCAGGATTAACCCCTGGCGCAGTCAACCGATTCCGTTGGACTGTGTCTAAATCAGGTTGTACTCCAATTTCTCAAACTGTAGATATTACAGTGATCGCTCCTCCGGTTGCCAATGCTGGAACAAATCAAACGGTATGTGCTACCACAACATTCTTAGATGCAGTCAATCTCAATGCAGGTGAAACCGGACTTTGGACGGTAGAATCGGGTACTGGTGTTTTTGTAGATGCTACTGACCCGAAAACAGGAATTAGCGGATTGACCGCAGGTGCCACCAATACTTTCCGATGGACAGTTTCTAAAGCGGGATGTACAGATGCTTCACAGACTGTGAATGTAGTCGTAATTCCAGCACCAACCGTAAATGCTGGATCACCTCAAACGATTTGTGCTACCACCACAGTATTAGATGCCAGCAATTTGGGCACTGGCGAAACTGGAGTTTGGTCAATAGAGGCTGGAACAGGTACTTTTGTAGATCTTAATGATCCTAAGTCAGGTGTATCAGGACTAACTCCTGGCGCAGTCAATCGTTTCCGTTGGACTGTATCTAAATCAGGATGTACTCCAGTATCTCAAACCGTAGATATTACCGTAGAAGCAACCCCAAGTACCGCCACCGCAGGAGCTGATCAGAATTTATGTAACCTCACCAGTACCACCCTGGCGGCTAACAATCCAGTAGTAGGCACTGGAACCTGGACTGTAGTTTCTGGGCCTGGAACCATTGCTGCAATTGATTTGAATAATCCAAATGCGACCGTAAGCAACTTGAATAGTACTACTGCAACGACCTTACGTTGGACAATCGCCAATGGAAGTTGCCCAATCTCTACTGATGATGTGACTGTTACTGTTAGTGCATTACCTACTGCCTCAGTAGCTGGTGCCAACCAAGACTTATGTAATGTAACGCTTACTACAATGGCCGCCAATACTCCAACTTCGGGGACTGGTACCTGGATCAAAGTGTCTGGACCAGGAGTTATTGCTGTCGCAGAAATCAACGATCCTAATGCACAGGTAACTGGTTTGACCCCAGGTAGTACCACTCGCTTCCAGTGGTCTATTGCCAATGGAACCTGTACTCCCTCGGTGAGTACGGTAGATATCAATGTCAATACACTACCTACCACTGCAGCAGCAGGTCCTGATCAGAACCTTTGTAATGTAACCAGTACTACCTTAGCAGCTAATAATATTACCTCAGGAACTGGAACCTGGACCATTGTCTCTGGGCCTGGAACCATTACTGCTGGACAGTTAAATAACCCCTTAGCTACGGTAAGTAATTTAAGTACTACTACCCCAACTACCTTACGTTGGACAAGTAGTAATGGTAGTTGTCCAGTATCTACTGATGATGTGACCATTACTGTCAATGATTTACCTACTACTGCAGTAGCTGGGGCAGATCAAACCTTATGTAATGCAACTACTGCTACATTAGCCGCCACCCCAGTGACCTCTGGAACCGGAACCTGGACAGTTGTTACGGGACCAGGTACCATTGATGCAGGACAAGCTAACAATCCAAATGCTACGGTAAGTAATCTAAGCACGACTACCGCAACTACTTTCCGTTGGACAAGTAGTAATGGGGCTTGTGCTAATTCGACTGATGATGTCACCATTACTGTAAACGCAAACCCTACAACGGCAGCAGCAGGAGCAGATCAGACCCTTTGTAATGTAACTACCGCTACATTAGCCGCTACTCCTGCAGCTATTGGAACAGGCACCTGGACCGTACTCTCTGGCCCAGGTACTATTGCCGCAGTAGATTTGAATAATCCTAACGCGACCGTAAGTAATTTGAGTACCATTACAGCTACTACCTTACGCTGGACTACAAGTAATGGCGTGTGTGCCAATTCTACCGATGATGTAGTGATAACCGTCAACGCTTTGCCAACCACCGCAGTAGCAGGTGCAGACCAGACGCTTTGTAATGTAACTACCGCTACATTAGCTGCTACCTCAGTGACCTCTGGAACTGGAACCTGGACAGTTGTTGCGGGACCAGGTACCATTGATGCAGGACAGGCTAACAATCCAAATGCCACGGTGAGTAATTTGAGTGCTACTACTACTACCACTTTCCGTTGGACTACAAGCAATGGCGTGTGTGCCAACTCTACCGATGATGTAGTCATCACTGTCAATGCACTGCCTAGTACTTCGGTAGCAGGAGTAAATCAAGATTTATGTAATGTAACGCTTACCACAATGGCCGCCAATGCTCCAGCTTCGGGGACTGGTACCTGGATCAAAGTGTCTGGGCCAGGGGTTATTGCTGCCGCAGAACTTAATAACCCGAATGCGCAAGTAACCGGTTTGACCCCAGGTAGTACGACTCGCTTTCAGTGGTCTATTGCCAATGGAACTTGTACCGCTTCGGTGAGTACCGTTGATATTACTGTCAATGCAAACCCAACTACGGCCAACGCAGGAGCAGATCAAACATTATGTAATGTCACTAGCACTACATTAACTGCTAATAACATTACTTCAGGGATTGGAACCTGGACAATTGTCTCTGGACCAGGTACTATTGCTGCTGGACAATTAAATAACCCCGCAGCCACAGTAAGTAATTTGAGCGCTGCAACTCCAACTACTTTACGCTGGACAAGTAGTAATGGAAGTTGCCCAACTTCTACCGATGATGTAATCATTACTGTCAATGATTTACCAACTACCGCAGTAGCAGGAGCAGATCAAACCCTTTGTAATGTAACTACCGCTACATTAGCCGCCACCCCAGTGACCTCTGGAACGGGAACCTGGACAGTTGTTACGGGACCAGGTACTATTGATGCAGGGCAAGCTAACAATCCGAATGCCACAGTAAGTAATTTAAGTGCTACTATGGCTACCACTTTCCGTTGGACAAGTAGTAATGGAAGTTGCCCAACTTCTACCGATGAGGTAGTAATTACGGTCAATGCATTGCCAACTACCGCAGTAGCCGGGACAGATCAAACCTTATGTAATGTAACTACGGCGACATTAGCCGCTACCCCAGCAACTACTGGAACTGGAACTTGGACAGTGGTTACGGGGCCAGGTACTATTGATGCAGGACAGGCTAACAATCCAAATGCCACGGTAAGTAATCTAAGCACGACTACCACAACTACCTTCCGTTGGACTACAAGCAATGGCGTGTGTGCCAATTCTACTGATGATGTAGTCATTACTGTTAATGCTTTGCCTACCACCGCAGTGGCTGGTGCAGATCAAACCCTTTGTAATGTAACTACCGCTACATTAGCCGCCACCCCAGCGACCTCTGGAACGGGAACGTGGACGGTTGTTACTGGGCCAGGTACCATTGATGCTGGACAAGCTAACAACCCGAATGCAACCGTAAGTAACTTGAGTGCTACTACGACCACTACCTTCCGTTGGACCACAAGCAATGGCGTGTGTGCCAACTCTACCGATGATGTAGTCATTACGGTCAATGCTTTGCCAACTACCGCAGTAGCTGGGGCAGATCAAACCTTATGTAATGTAACCACCGCTACATTAGCCGCTACCCCAGCGACCTCTGGAAC
>MLAY01000002.1 GCA_001890965.1 marine bacterium AO1-C
TAGTGATCACTGTAAATGCACTACCTAGTAATTCTGTAGCAGGGGTAAATCAAGATTTATGTAATGTGACGCTTACCACAATGGCCGCCAATGCTCCAACTTCGGGGACTGGTACCTGGATCAAAGTTTCTGGACCAGGAGTTATTGCTGCCGCAGAACTTAACAATCCTAATGCGCAAGTAACAGGTTTGACCCCAGGTAGTACCACTCGATTCCAGTGGTCTATTGCCAATGGAACTTGTCCCGCTTCGGTAAGTACCGTTGATGTTACCGTCAATGCAAACCCAACTACGGCCAATGCAGGAGCGGATCAAACACTATGTAATGTCACTAGCACTACATTAACCGCCAATAACATTGTTTCGGGGACTGGAACCTGGACAGTTGTCTCTGGACCGGGTACCATTGCCGCTGGACAGTTAAATAACCCCGCGGCTACGGTAAGTAATTTGAGCGCTGCAACTCCAACCACCTTGCGCTGGACGAGTAGTAATGGAAGTTGCCCAGTATCTACTGATGATGTAATCATTACTGTCAATGACTTACCTACTACCGCAGTGGCAGGAGCAGATCAAACGCTTTGTAATGTAACCACGGCTACACTTGCAGCAAATAATCCAACTGTAGGAACCGGAACTTGGACCATTGTTTCTGGACCAGGTACTATTGGAGCGGCTGATTTGAATAACCCTGCTGCCACAGTAAATAATTTGAGTGCGACGACTCCAACTACCTTACGTTGGACAGTGACTAATGGAAGCTGTAGTGCTTCTTCCGATGATGTAACCATCAATGTTGATGCGTTACCAACCACCGCAGTGGCAGGAGCCGATCAAACGCTTTGTAATGTAACCACCGCTACATTAGCCGCTACCCCAGCGACCTCTGGAACTGGAACCTGGACAGTGGTTACGGGACCAGGTACCATTAATGCAGGACAAGCTAATAATCCGAATGCGACCGTAAGTAATCTAAGCGCGACTACTGCCACTACCTTCCGTTGGACTACAAGTAATGGCGTGTGTGCCAATTCTACCGATGACGTAGTGATAACCGTCAACGCTTTGCCAACTACCGCAGTAGCTGGTGCAGATCAAACCCTTTGTAATGTAACTAACGCTACATTAGCCGCTACCCCAGTGACTTCTGGAACCGGGACCTGGACAGTTGTTACTGGACCAGGTACTATTGATGCAGGGCAAGCCAATAACCCGAATGCAACGGTAAGTAACTTGAGTGCTACTACTGCCACTACTTTCCGTTGGACCACAAGTAATGGCGTGTGTGCCAACTCTACTGATGATGTGGTGATAACCATCAATGCACTGCCTAGTACTTCGGTAGCAGGAGTAAATCAAGATTTATGTAATGTGACGCTTACCACAATGGCCGCCAATGCTCCAACTTCGGGGACTGGTACCTGGGTCAAAGTGTCTGGACCAGGAGTTATTGCTGCCGCAGAACTTAATAACCCGAATGCGCAAGTAACAGGCTTGACCCCAGGTAGTACGACTCGCTTTCAGTGGTCTATTGCCAATGGAACTTGTACCGCTTCGGTGAGTACCGTTGATATTACCGTCAATGCAAACCCAACTACGGCCAACGCAGGAGCAGATCAAACATTATGTAATGTCACTAGCACTACATTAACTGCCAATAACATTACCTCAGGGACTGGAACCTGGACAGTTGTCTCTGGGCCTGGAACAATTGCTGCTGGACAATTAAATAACCCTGCAGCCACAGTAAGTAATTTGAGTGCTGCAACTCCAACTACCTTACGTTGGACAAGTAGTAATGGTAGTTGCCCAGTATCTACCGATGATGTAACCATTACTGTCAATGACTTACCTACTACCGCAGTGGCAGGAGCAGATCAAACACTTTGTAATGTAACCACTGCTACACTTGCAGCAAATAATCCAACTGTAGGAACCGGAACTTGGACCATCGTTTCTGGACCAGGTACTATTGGAGCGGCTGATTTGAATAACCCTGCTGCTACAGTAAATAATTTGAGTGCGACGACTCCAACTACCTTACGTTGGACAGTGACTAATGGAAGCTGTAGTGCTTCTTCCGATGATGTAACCATCAATGTTGATGCATTACCAACCACTGCGGTGGCAGGAGCAGATCAAACATTATGTAATGTAACGACGGCAACATTAGCCGCTACCCCAGCAACCTCTGGAACGGGAACCTGGACAGTTGTTACGGGACCAGGTACCATTGATGCTGGGCAGGCTAACAACCCGAACGCAACGGTAAGTAATCTAAGCACTGCTACGACTACCACTTTCCGTTGGACTACAAGTAATGGCGTGTGCGCTACTTCTACTGATGATGTAGTCATCACTGTCAATGCATTGCCAACCACGGCGGTGGCGGGAGCAAATCAGACACTTTGTAATGTAACCACTGCTACATTAGCCGCTACCCCAGTAACCATCGGAACAGGAACTTGGACTATCGTTTCTGGCCCTGGTACTATTGGAGCTGCTGACTTGAACAACCCAACCGCAACGGTAAGCAATTTGAGTGCAACGACTCCTACAGTATTAAGATGGACTACCAACAACGGAGTTTGTGCTACATCTACCGATGATGTGACTATTACAGTAGATGCGCTACCAACTGTTGCAGCAGCAGGGGCTGACCAAAACTTATGTAATGTAACGACTACTACATTAGCGGCTACCACAGTAACTTCTGGAATGGGAGCCTGGACAGTAGTATCTGGCCCAGGAACTATTGCAGCAGGGCAGTTAAATAATCCAAATGCGATGGTAAGTAATCTGAGCACTACCACTCCTACTACCTTGCGTTGGACCACTAGTAACGGAGTTTGTGCTACTTCTACTGATGATGTGACCATTACCGTAGACGCTTTACCAACAGCTGCCAGTGCAGGAGCTGATCAAGCCCTATGTAATGTAATGACTACCACGCTAGCGGCTAATAATCCAACTATTGGAACAGGAACCTGGAGCGTAGTATCTGGCCCAGGAACTATTGCAGCAGCAGACTTGAATAATCCAGGTGCTACGGTAAGTAATCTAAGTACTACAATACCAACTACTTTACGATGGAGTATTAGTAATGGAGCTTGTGCAGTTTCTACTGATGAAATAACAATCACCGTAAATGCGTTACCTACTACCGCCAATGCTGGACCTGATCAAGATCTCTGTAATGTCACTAGCACTACGCTTGCTGCCAATACTGCGGTTACAGGCGTTGGAATCTGGACTGTTGTCTCCGGCCCTGGAACAATTGCAGCAGCTCAACTAAATGATCCAAACGCTACGGTAAGTAATTTGAGTACTACTACCCCAACCACCTTGCGTTGGAGTATCAGCAACGGTACTTGTACAGCTTCAAGTGATTTAATTACTGTTACTGTCAATGCAGTACCTACTACTTCAATAGCAGGTACAAATCAGAATCTTTGTAATGTAACAACCACTACGATGGCTGCAAACACCCCAGCAATAGGTACTGGAACCTGGACAAAGATCTCTGGCCCAGGAGTAATAGCTGCTGCGGAAATAAATAATCCTGCAGCTCAGGTAACTGGTTTGACTCCAGGTAGTGTCACCAGATTCCAATGGTCTATTACTAATGGAAGCTGTCCTGCTTCGGTTAGTACCGTAGATATCACCATAGATGCTACTCCAACTACAGCCAACGCAGGAACCGACCAAACGCTATGTAATGTTACCAGTGCAACACTTACTGCCAACACACCTGCGGTAGGTACAGGAGCCTGGAGCGTAGTATCTGGTCCAGGAACAATTGCAGCAGGGCAGTTAAATAATCCTGCAGCCACCGTGAATAATTTAAGCACTACTACTCCAACAGTGCTGCGATGGACCATTACTAATAATACTTGCAACACTCAGGATGAAGTAACCATTAACGTAGATGAATTGCCCACCACTGCCAATGCAGGGGCAAATCAACAAGTATGTGGAGTAAATACCACTACCACAGTGAATTTAGCTGCCAATACACCTACCACAGGTACTGGAATGTGGACGGTAGTATCGGGTTCAGGAACTTTTGGAAATGCAAGTGTTGCTAATACAACGGTGTCAGGTTTAACCTATGGGCCAAATGTGTTCCGTTGGACCACGAGCAATGGTGTATGTGCTACCTCTACTTCGAATGTAACCATTACCCTATTTGAACCACCTACTGTAGCCAATGCAGGTGCTTCTCAAAACTTATGTGGTACAATTGCTACAACTACGGCCACTATGAGTGCCAATAATGCTAGTGTAGGTACTGGAATGTGGACAGTAGTATCAGGTTCAGGAACATTTAGTAGCCTTACAGATGCAGGAGCCACCGTATCTGGACTGTCTTATGGAAACAATGTATTCCGTTGGACCATTAGCAATGGAAACTGTATGGCAACAACCTCTGAGGTGACCATTACACTAAATCAGCCACCTACTGTAGCGAGTGCTGGTCCAGCTCAATCGCTTTGTGGATTGAATACCACCACCAATGCTACACTTGCCGCCAATACGGCTACCGTAGGAACTGGAACCTGGACAGTAGTTGCTGGGTCAGGATCATTTAGCAATGTAAATGCACCCAATGCAAGTGTCTCTGGGTTGTCTTATGGAACCAACACCTTCCGATGGACCATTGACAATGGCAACTGTCCTCCTACTACTTCGGATGTAACTATTACCTTATTTGAACCACCTACTGTGGCCAATGCAGGCATTACCCAGACTTTATGTGGGTTAAACACCACCACCACTGCCAACATTACCGCGAATACACCGACGGTAGGTACTGGAACCTGGACAGTGGTATCGGGTAGTGGCGTATTTGCCAATGCCAATACTGCCAACACAACAATTTCTGGTCTTTCATATGGGCCTAATGTGTTCCGATGGACAATCAGTAATGGAACTTGTATGGCAACTACGTCAGATGTAACCATCACTTTGAATCAACCACCAACGACTGCCAGTGCAGGAGCTGATCAAATACTTTGTGGGTTGAATACCACCACAAATGCTACACTTGCAGCAAATAACCCAACTGTAGGTACTGGAACCTGGACAGTAGTATCAGGTAGTGGAACATTCAGCAACGCCAATACTTCCAACGCAACTGCCTCTGGATTATCTTATGGACCAAATGTATTCCGATGGACCATCACTAATGGCACTTGTCCTCCATCTACCTCGGATGTTACCATTACGTTGAATCAGCCACCTAGTACCGCCAATGCGGGTACTGCACAAACAATTTGTGCCACTACTGCCACACTTACGGCAAATACTCCTGCTGTAGGTACTGGAATGTGGACACTGGTCTCAGGAAGTGGTTCTATTACGAATCCTATCAATCCAATTACCACAGTGGCTAATCTAGGGGTTGGCATTAATACCTTCCAGTGGACCATTAGCAATGGTAACTGTACCAATAGTACTGCTACGGTAACTATTACCCGTCAGGATAATCCAACTGTAGCCAATGCAGGTACTGACCAAACAGTTTGTGGAACTACTGCCATTTTAGCGGGTAATACTGCTACTTCGGGTACTGGAACCTGGACACTGGTAAGTGGAAGCGGAACGATTACTAATCCGGCAAGTCCTAATACAACCGTGACTAACCTGGGTATTGGTACTAATATTTTCAAATGGACCATTTCAAATGGAATTTGTGTAGCCTCTGAATCTAATGTAAATATTACTCGAGATGCACCACCTACTACCTCAATAGCGGGTGGTAATCAAACTACTTGTGAAACGATTGCAACGCTTACTGGTAATACCCCAACAACGGGTACTGGACAATGGAGCATAGTAAGTGGTTCGGGAACAATCACCGATCCAGGTAATCCTAATACTCAGGTATCTAACCTGGGAGTAGGTGTAAACATATTCCGATGGACAATTACCAACTCTTGTAGTAGTTCTTCTTCAAGTATTAGTATTACTCGGGAAGCCAATCCGACAACTTCTAATGCTGGAATTAACCAAACCGTATGTGCTACCACGGCCATACTAGCGGCAAATGCTCCAACAGTGGGTACTGGGCAATGGACAGTGATTGTAGGTTCGGGTATTGTAACTGACCCAACCAATCCAAGGTCAGGAGTTACCGGATTAAGTGTGGGAGTAAATACCTTCCAATGGACCATTAGCAATGGTAGTTGTACTCCTTCGGTGTCTAACGTAAGCATTGTACGCGAAGAAGAGCCTACCATATCCAGCGCAGGAGTAGATCAGGTGCTTTGTGGAACAACTAGTGCTACCTTAGCTGCCAATGCTGCAACTGTGGGTACTGGAACCTGGACGCAGGTAAGTGGACCTAATTCGGCCAACATCATCAATCCAGGGGCTAACAATTCAGGTGTGACCAATCTAGTAACAGGTACTTATGTATTCCGATGGACTATTGCCAATGGTACTTGTCCTGCCAGCAGTGACGATATGAACCTGACGGTGGTAGCACAACCCAATACTACCATCAATCTATTGGTTAGTGATGTTACTTTCTGTAGTGATCAACGACCTGCAAACTTTGTTATCACTGTAAACAATACAGAGAATGGTGTTACTTATGAGTTGAGAGATGGGGCTGTTGTACTAAGCTCGCAAACAGGGAATGGCAGTCTAATTAGCTTTGCCAATATACCTACGCCTGCTGCTTCTACCACTTATGATGTATATGCGATTCCAGCCGCTGTTTCGGGTACTACTTGTCCAGCAGTCAGGTTAGCAGACCAGGCACAGGTAATCATAGATAACTGTAACTTCCCGGTAGCCAATACTTTAAATCTGAAAACTGATAATTGTACCGATATCAACTTGAACTTGTTGACTGACTCAACCAATCAGGCGCAAGGTGGGGTAACATTTAGTTTAACCCCAGTACAAGATCAGGTAACCTCGGCAGGTGGTATTGTAAATATGCAATCAAACGGAGTCTTCAACTATGAACCAAGAGCTTCGTTTATTGGCCGCGACAGTGTCAACTATGAAGTATGTAACTCAAACGGAAGTTGTGTTACTGGAATCATCTACATTAGTATAGAAGCTTGTACCAATGATGCTCCTGATGCCAAAGATGATATTTACACCATTGATAACTGTAGAGTGTTGACAGGCAATGTGCTATTAAACGATACCGATGCCAATGGCAATACCCTCAAACTAAGTATGATTGGATCATTCTTGACCAACCGTAGAGGAGTAGTGAGCCTGGAAGCAGACGGAAGCTTTACCTACACCCCACCCAAAGAATTTGTGGGAATAGATACCCTGGCTTATCAAGTTTGTGATGATGCTTCTATTAGCAAATGTGACAGTGCACTGCTCATAGTGAATGTAACTGAATGTGGGGAGATCTTTATACCAAATGGATTCTCGCCTAATGGTGATGGTAAAAACGATACTTTCATAATCTTAGGAGTTGAGCAATACAAGGTAGACTTGAGCATCTATAACCGTTGGGGAAGCCGAGTATACTTCCAGAAGGATTATAAAAACGACTGGGATGGTTTTGCGAATCAAGGCAACCTGAGTGGGCAACGTTTGCCAGATGGTACTTACTATTATGTCATTGACCTCAACAATGGCTCGAAACCATTTGCAGCTTACTTGATTTTAAGACGATAAAATTATTCATCGTGAAATGGCTAATAATTCATTGTTGGCCATTTCACCATATAACAATCAATTGAACTATTACAACAAATTTTAAATACGGGCAAACTATGAAGTACTCAAAAAAAACAATACGACTGGCAATGATCGTAGCCCTGGGAATGAGTTGTTGGGTAGCGACTCCTTCTTATGCGCAACAAGATGTACAATTTACCCAATACATGTTCAATGGACTGGCGATTAACCCTGCCTATGCTGGTAGTAGGGATGTGTTCAGCCTCACTGGATTATTTAGGAAACAATGGACAGGCATTGAGGGGGCACCAGTTACCCAAACTTTGTCAGGTCATGCGCCGCTTATCAAAGAGCGTATTGGTTTGGGGCTTACGCTGATCAACGATAAAATTGGGGTAACTAATAATTTTATGATGATTGGTTCCTATGCTTTCCGTATCAAGTTTAAAACCGGAACCCTTGCAATGGGACTTCAGGCCGCTATCACTCAATTCAGAGCCAACTTCACAGACGTACGTTTTTCGGTAGACCCTACCAGTACCGATCCCGCTTTTGAGGAAAATATTCGCAAAACTCTGCCTAACTTCGGAACTGGCCTTTATTATAATACTGAAAAATGGTACGCTGGATTTTCTATTCCTCAATTGATCAACTGGGAGTTATCAGATGGGTCAGTCTCAGGGGCTCGTCAGTCACGTCACATGTTCTTAACAGCTGGATATGTATTTGATGTATCACCTACCGTAAAAATCAGACCTTCTTTCTTAGCTAAATATGTATCAGGAGCACCATTCTCTATTGATGTAAATGCCAATGTTTGGTTATTTGACAGATTTGCTCTGGGAGGTTCTTACCGTATTGGAGATGCTGTAAACTTGTTGGCTGAAGTACGTGTAAGCGACAATATTTCTTTAGGTTATGCTTATGATCTTACCCTTACTCAGTTGGGGAGATACAACTCTGGTAGCCACGAAATTATGGTACGGGTAGAATTTGGTGTAGGAAAAAATAAAACTAAGATATTAACTCCTCGTTATTTTTAAGAGAACCTAACTATCTTGCCTATATACTATCATTTAAACGAATTGATTGATGAAAAAGGGATTGTTATTAATAATCATTTTGCTTGCTTCATTGGGAGTTCAGGCCCAACGTGCCCGATTACGAAAAGCCAATACCGAATTTGAAAAATTTCACTTTAAAACAGCTATCAAGTTGTATGAAGCTTATTTAGCAAAACACCCAGGAAGCAAAGAAGCTCAGGAAAAGCTGGCCCATTCATACCGCAAAGTAAATGATAGTAAAAATGCCGAAAAGTGGTATGGTGTGGTCGTTAATCATCCCAGCACCAAGCCAGTCAACAAGCTGTTTTATGCACAGGCACTTGCCATGAACGGACGTTATGAACAATCGCGTAAATGGTATAAAGTATATGCTCAGGAAGTAGGGCATGACGAAAGAGGCCATGTATTTGAAAAGACTTACCAAAACTTAGCCCAGTTTTACGAAGATGCCAGCAAATACGAAGTACGTTTGGCCCCATTCAATTCCAAACAAGCCGATTTTAGCCCTATGTTTTATCGCCAAGGCATTGTGTTTTGTTCAAGCCGAGAGCCAGAAGATAAGAAGAAACAATCCAAAAAAAATAAATTTAACTGGAACGGAAATCGCTTTTTGGATTTATACTACACCCGAGGAGGTGTCACTTCGCCTGAACCCTTTCACAAAGACATTAATTCTCGCTACCACGAAGGTCCAGTAGCTTTTTATAATGGTGAGAATTCGGTAGTTTTTACCCGAAACAATTACTACAACGGTAAATTCAAAAAAAGTAAAGAAGGAATTAACAAGCTTAAATTATACCTGGCAACAATCGTAAGTGATAAGTTTGCCGAGATTGTAGAGTTTCCTTACAACGATGATGAATATTCGGTAGGACACCCTACACTAAGTAGCGATGGTAACACGCTTTATTTTGTGTCGGATATGCCGGGATCACTAGGCGGAACTGATATTTTCAAAAGTACCCTTAAAGCAGGCCAATGGGGGCCACCCCAAAACTTAGGGCCAGACATTAATACTAAAGGAAATGAAATGTTTCCTTTTCTGGATGCTGACAATAATCTCTATTTTGCCTCCAATGGACACGCTGGTTTGGGAGGTTTGGACATATTTTTAGCACGTAATATCAACGGTAAGTTTGCCCCACCCGAAAACTTAGGTGCTCCTGTAAATAGCAGTCAAGACGATTTTGGGTTTATTATAGATACTGATAAGAACGAAGGGTATTTTAGCTCTAATCGTGAAGGAGGTGTAGGCGATGACGACATTTATTTCTTTAAATTACATCCTTGTAAAATCGCTGCGGTAGTGGTAGATTCTCTTACCAATCGTTTGATTGAAGGTGCTCAAATAGAAATACACGAAGAAGATACCCAAAAACAGGTAGTGCATGTAAACGCCAGTAAATACTTATTTACCTTACAAACAAAAATCCGCACAAACTACCTGATTTCAGCATCTAAGGAGGGTTATAATACCAAAACCATTGAAATTGCCCATCAGCAACTCATTGATTGTAAAAACCAAGATCGTAGAATTGTAGATACCATCAAAATTGCCCTAAGTCCACCATTAATCGCTCGTGATCCTCGTGGCCCCAAACTAAGGTCAGGCATTCCAGGATTTGGTGGAGGTCCCAACTCAAAAACACCTCCTGGTCGTCGTTGGGATTCTACCAAAATTATCCAAGTAAAAACCATCTATTATGATTTAGACAAGTATTTTGTCCGTCCTGATGCTGCCAAAACGCTGGATGAATTATTGGTGATTTTGTACCAAAACCCCTCTATGAAAATTGGACTTTCTTCGCATACCGACTCCCGCAATACGTCTCAATACAACGTAAAGCTTTCGCAACGTCGTTCACAATCGGCCTTGCAATATCTGGTGAGTCGCGGCATTAGTCCTAATCGAATCTTGGTAGATTGGTTTGGTGAAACTAAGCTGGTAACCCCTTGTCCAGATGGCATTCCTTGTAACGAAACCCAACATCAGCTCAATCGTAGAACTGAGATTATTGTTTTGAGAGAATAAACCCATAGTTTTCTGATACTATGTAATTCAAAAAGCGGTTTTCTCAGTTAAGTTGAGGAAATCGCTTTTTGGTTTTTATGGGAAAAACTGTACATTTGGCGCATGGCACAAGCACACAACAAAAGAAAAGCAATCTTTTTGTTGACCATTATGTTGTTTATGATGGTTCACAATGTGCTGCCCCACACCCATCATCAGCATGTTGTCACAGTACAAGATGAACACTTACCAACTCACCATCACCACCATTCTTCAAACGCCGATCATCACCATCATAGTTCTGCACTAAGTGCTCAAGATCAAGAAAACCAATACTCCCTACTCGACCTACTTTTAAGCACCCACGTTCATATTTCTCACGCTGAAGTAAATTCAGTACTTACTTCTGAGAATATATCGTTGGCAAAACAAACCCTAAGCTTTACTAAATGTTTTGGGGAGCAAGAACTCTTTACAGGTACAACTGACACTCATTGGGAAAAAGCATCTAATGAAAATGTTCCCAGAGATCATTTCTTAAACAATTCCACCTCCAGAGGACCACCTACCAATCTCTTCGTTTAGAGAGAGAATATTATATAGTTTTTTATGTAGCTATTAGCTAAGTAAATCTGCTTAGGTCTAAGCGTTACATAAATCCAGGCTACCAATATACCTCTCCTATCATTATTGAACTTCATATTTAGCCAAAGCTATAACAACCTGTTTATCAATCATTTATAAAATTACACAATGATAAATGGACCTTTGGCTATGATGAAATTCATCTATCATTTTTTCAAATCATTCAATATAAAATTATGAGAATTTCAAAGATTTTAATACTTCTGGCAATGGTGTGTATAATGGCTTGTGGTGGAAATAACAATAATACAGAAAGTAAAGGGCATACCCACGGAACAGGAACCAAGGCGCATACTCATGGAGAAGGTGAAAAAGCACATACCCATGACAAAAACGACGAGCATAAACAAGAAGAGTTTACGGTAGGTACAGATAGTGTAAAAACCAAAATCGACTCTGCAAAGGCTGCCAATAACAACAAAAAAACACCTAAAAAACATACTCACGAAGATGGAACTACACACCACAACCACTAAACAAAGCAGGTGGCTGTGTTATGTATTTATCTTATTGGTTTTGACCTTTGTTTCCTGCCAAAACAGCGGGAAACAGGGTCATTCTCATGGAGAAAGTGGAGGGCATAGCCATACACAAACCACAGAAGAGGTTCCTGCAATAGATGCCACCCTATGGACAAAAAAAACGGAATTGTTTGTAGAATTTCCAATACTGGTAGTTGGACAAGTAAGTCGTTTTGCCGCTCACTTTACAGTACTCAAACAGCACCAAGCTGTAAAAGCAGGAAACGTGACAGTTAGCCTGATCAAAGGCAATAGTGGCATTCGTCAAACAGTGAAGGAACCAGCCTCGCCTGGAATTTTTACGCCTTCGTTGAAACCGAAAGAAGCTGGAGAATATTCCTTGGTTTTTGACCTTCAAACAACTGATTACAATGATAGAATGGTCATTGAAAAAGTAAAGGTATATGCAAGCATCGAAGAAGCGAAGAAGTCAGTAAAAAATACTGAGAAAAACAATGGAGCCATTACTTTTCTCAAAGAACAAGCCTGGAAAATGAACTTTCAAACCACTCCTGTAATATTAGAAGAGGTTTACGAAACTGTTGCTACGTCAGGCATTTGGAAAGCGGCACCATCGAGCTATCAAACCTTGGTAGCCACCACTTCGGGCAGGGTCAACTACAGTCAGCAAAATCTACTAGAAGGCAATAAAGTATACCAAGGACAAATATTGATGACCTTGAGTAGCTCTGGGTTGAGTAACAACAATCAAAGTGCAGAAATCCAAAAAGCCAAGGTAGATTTTGAACAAGCCAGGACGGCTTATAAACGTAGCAAAGGCTTGTATGAAAATCAGGTAATTGCTAAGGTAGATTTAGAACTCGCCGAAAGAGCCTATCTTATAGCCAAGACTAATTACCAAACTATAAGTACGGGATACTCAGCTTATGGTAAATCCATTGTGGTACCTTTTAATGGTTACATCAAATCCATTAACACCGAAAATGGCGGTTTTGTAGAGCAAGGCGATGATTTGATTACGATTGCCAGCCATCAATCACACTTACTCGAGATTCAAGTAAACCCAATGTACGCCTCTCGATTAAAGCAAATCCAAAATGTCTGGTTTCGTTCTGGGGTATCACATTGGTCTCATATGCAAAAAAGTGGCGGACGCATCATTTCATTGGGTCGTGAAGTAAGTCAGGAGCGTCCTTTACTATCGGTTTTTGCTCAAATAAATGAAGTCATTGAGATGCCTGAGGGGAGTTTTACCGAAGTTCAATTGGCCATGGGTAAACCCAATAGAGCTACCACAATACCTGAAACAGCCTTACTGGAAGATTTTGGAAATTATTCAGTAATTGTTCAAATATCAGGAGAAAGCTTTGAGCGCAGAAATGTAACTGTTGGTTCAAGAAATGGACACCAAGTTGTTATTACCCAAGGGCTAGCCCCAGGAGAAGTAATCGTGAGCAAAGGAGCCTATCAAGTAAAAATGGCTTCTATGTCAGGACAAGCCCCCGCCCATGGGCATGCGCATTAGTTTTCTTGTACATCCTGTTAAAATTAAAATAAATGCTGAATCATATATTAACTACAGCGCTGAAAAATCGGTTGATGGTGCTCTTGGGGGCTGGGTTATTGAGCGCAACAGGGCTATACCTGGCTAGAAACATGAATGTAGATGTATTTCCTGACCTTACTGCCCCTACAGTTACAATTTTGACTGAAGCGCATGGCTTGGAATCCGAAGAGGTTGAAAAATTAGTGACTTATCGCTTAGAAACCACCTTAAATGGTTCGCCTAATGTCCGTAGAATTCGATCTTCTTCTTCGGCAGGTATATCCATTGTATGGGTAGAGTTTGAGTGGGGTACTGACATTTACCGAGCTCGGCAAATTGTGAGCGAACGTATTCCTATTGTAAAGGAAATTTTGCCCGCTGGTGTAGGCACCCCTACTATGGCTCCTATTTCGTCCATTATGGGAGAGGTGATGCTATTGGGGGTACGCTCAGATAGTTTGTCTCCTATGCAATTGAGAACTTTGTCTGATTGGGTAATTCGCCCGCGAATTAAATCCATAGGGGGAATCGCCAACGTGATCGTAATTGGAGGAGAATACAAACAATACCAAGTATTAGTCAATCCGCAAAAACTGAAGTATTACCAAATTGGCCTGGACGAATTATTGGAAAAGGTCAAAGAAAGCAATGTAAATACTTCGGGAGGGGTGCTGAATACGCATGGCAACCAATACCTAATCAAAGGTAGTGGTCGGGCTTATTCTTTAGAACAACTCCAGGAAGCAGTATTGAAACAAACCGAAGGGCAAACTATCAAAATTAAAGATGTAGCCCAGGTAGTGATAGGAGCTTCTGATAAAATCGGAGATGGTTCATTGAATGCTGCCCCTGCAGTGATCTTAACAATTTCAAAGCAGCCAGAGGTAAACACCTTAAAGCTCACCAAGAAGTTAGACCAAGCCATTGCAGATTTAGCTCAAACGCTTCCAGGTGGGGTAGAAATCAAAAGTGATATATTTCGTCAGTCTAATTTTATAGAAGCCTCTATCCAAAACCTCAATCAAACCCTGCTGGAAGGAGCTTTCTTTGTAGTCATTGTTTTGTTTATATTTTTGGTAAACTGGCGAACCACTTTTATTTCTTTATTGGCAATCCCTTTGTCTCTGTTAGTATCTATTATTGTGTTACAGCTGCTGGGATATACCATCAATACAATGAGTTTGGGAGGTATGGCCATTGCCATTGGTGCGTTGGTAGACGATGCCATTATTGATGTAGAAAATGTATTTCGGCGTCTAAGAGAGAACATTCAAAAGGTACCTGATACACGTCAAAAAACGCTTACAGTGGTAAAAGAAGCATCTATAGAAATCCGAAGTTCTATCATTATTGCTACTTTTATTATCATTGTAGCCTTTGTGCCGCTGTTTTTTCTGGGAGGAATGGAGGGACGTCTGCTTAAACCTCTAGGTATTGCGTTTATTACTTCAGTATTAACTTCCTTACTGGTATCTATTACAGTTACTCCAGTGCTGAGTTCTTATTTGTTAAAACATGAAAAAGTACTATTACGCCAAGCCAAAGGTACTATTGTGGAAAAATGGCTACAAAAACAATATGCATTTCTATTACGTCAGGCGCTACGAATTCCACGCCTGATGATCAGTTTTGTTGTATTGGTATTTGCCATCAGTTTGCTGCTATTTACCCAACTTGGCCGAAGCTTTTTACCTGAATTCAATGAAGGTTCGCTGGTCATAAGTGCCGTAGGTATTCCAGGAATGTCACTAGAAGAAAGCAACAAAAGTGGACAACTGATAGAGAAACTATTACTAGAAATGCCCGAAATAAAGGTGGTTACTCGTAGAACCGGGCGAGCCGAACTGGATGAACATGCTCAAGGAGTAAATGCAGCTGAAATTGATGTACCTTTTGTGCTCAATGATAAAAGTAAAGAAACATTCTTTGAAGAAGTTCGCAATAAGCTAAGCATTGTACCAGGAATAAATATTACTTTAGGGCAACCTATTGCGCACCGTATAGATCACATGCTTTCGGGTACTCGTGCCAACATTGCCATTAAAGTTTTTGGGAATGATTTACCACAATTATTTGACTTGGGCAAAAGTATAGAACGCAATATAAAATCTATCACAGGCATAGCCGATGTTGCTGTGGAACAACAAATAGAAGTGCCACAAATCCGAATAAAGCCCCGAAGACAAGTACTAGCAGCTTATGGAATGACGGTAGGCGATTTAATGGAAAAAGTAGAGATTGCCTTTGCGGGTGAGAAAGCTGGAGAAGTATACGAAGGACAAAAATACTTTGACCTTGTCGTACGCTTCGATAAGAGATTTCGCCACAGCATTGCTGCCATTCATACCGCTCTGATTGGCTTACCCAATGGTAGTCAATTACCCTTGATACAATTGGCTGAAGTAGTCTCGGTAAGTACTCCTAATACCATTAGTCGAGAAAACGTACAACGAAAAATTGTAGTAGCAGCCAATGTCCAAGGACGTGACTTACGAGGCGTAGTGACTGATATTCAGAAAATCATAGCTGACAATATCCAATTACTCGAAGGTTGTAGAATAGAATATAGTGGGCAGTTTGAGAGCGAAACTAAAGCTTCTCAAATGTTATTAATCACTGCTATTGCAGCCATACTCATTATATTTTTACTACTATATTATGAGTTTCGCAATCTACGGTTAGCTTTTACTGTTCTCATCAATTTGCCTTTGGCACTTATTGGCGGAATATTTATCGTATACTTCACCTCTGGAATCATCAGCATTGCAGCCACTATTGGATTCATCAGTTTATTTGGTATTGCTACCCGCAATGGTATCTTATTAATTTCTCGTTATGAAGATCTCAGAAAAGAAGGGCTTAAGGGCAGTGAATTATTAAAAGTAGGCGCCTTAGATCGCCTCAACCCAATTCTGATGACTGCCTTTACTACTGGATTGGCGCTTATTCCTCTGGCTTTTAAAGGAGCAGAGCCTGGCAATGAAATTCAAAGTCCCATGGCAATTGTCATTTTAGGCGGACTCCTCACTGCTACGGTATTAAACCTGATTGTGATTCCTTGTGTCTATAAGTTATTGTCTAATAATTGTGATTGATAACTTTGGCTAAGTAAGAATTGAGATAAAACGACTCAGCGATTAGCTTCACTGAGTCGTTTTTATACGTTTAACAAGTATGGCTTTCTTCTCGCAACACCAGAAAGATTACCACACATATTACAAGAAAAATAATGGCTAAAATAAGCCATGTCCGACTGTCTGAAGTAGTTTCTACATTATCAGAATCTGATACTGACTTCTCATTTTCAGCATGCTGACCAGATGGTTGATTCGTTTCCTCGGTTTGAGCAAGCCTTGCTCCTCCTTCTTGTGAAAACACCTCCAGAGACCCAAGTAATAGTACACTAAATAATAGACAAAGGAGTGTCTTAGAATTTAACAAAGTCTGAATAGGCATGCTCAAGCAACACTAGCAAAAAGTTAAAAGTTTATATACATCCTCCCCCATCAATAATTAATCAAAGATTGAGGGCAATTGCTTACAAAAATTTGCAGTATCTGCTATTGTAGCAGCATCAAAGCATTCAGCCCTGTAAGCAATGTATACCAATACAGCCTCCCTCCACTTAAAGTCATCGCAAGTCTTGCAAGCCACACTCTGTTGACCAATCGTATTGGCTATTTGTGGTAATTGAGGGCAAACTTCGTTGTTTTGGTTTAATAGATTCAAGCAAGTATCATTGATAATAAAATATTGTTGAGAAACCTCCCGATAGATAAAATCGGTACAACTTAGACAAGTTTTGGTGGTTCCAGTGCCAAAACTTCCCTCCCCTTGTTCACAAAAAACACCATTACCATTGGGATCAAGAAAAGAACGACATTGAGGAGACGTATTAGCATATGCTTTTGCCTGAGCCTCGTTTGCAAAGTCACTACATCGCTTACAGTTGGAATAATTGATAGCTGCACCATTCTCAGGTAAATTAGGACAAAACACACTATCTTGGTTAGGGGAAAGCTGCGCATAACATTCGGGTTTGAGTGTTAGCACATAGTTTTTGGCTTCCAGCTGAGTCGTAAAATCATTGCAAGTCAAGCAAGCCTTTTCAGCAATGATTTGCTCAAACGTTTTCATTTGTTCTTCGTCTTTTTTACAGGCGGTAATCATCACTAATAGTAGTGATAAACTTAGAAGATATCGTATCACTTTATTTATGTTTATTGTTAAAAAATCTGATCCTTATATACAATAGCAATCCAATAATGGACTAATACAACTCTAAATCCAATTGATTATCGGAGTTGGGCTGCAGATAACGAAAACCTCGTTCCGATTCTTTGAGCCCGCCATTCTGGACAATTTTTACCTGGAGTTTATTAAAAATCTCTTCTAGTTTTCCTTCTATTTGGTCTGGCGTAAGATAAAGCATTGTCCACCCAATATTTTCCAATGCATCCTTAGTTTGCTGTAAGGCTGCTGTTTCGTTATCGGTAAAATGGCTACTTTGGCGAGGAGCTACACAATCGATGCCTATATTTTTATTTTTACAAAAAATCGCAAAATCCAAATGATGCGATTTGCTTCCATAATGATTCACATCCACCCTAAATTGACGCTCTACGTAAATTTGATGCTTCAGAAATGCCTTCCACATTTTCTCTTCCAGCAAATTGCCGTTAAAAATATCGTTAAATTCAATCGCATTGAAAAGCTTATAAGAGGTCGTGGGTACAAACAGTAGCCTTCGGGGGCGAAGGCTTATTATAGGCCTGTAGAGTACTTTAGGGGTAGAGAATGAGATTTTATAATATTGTTTTTTGGTCTTTTTGTTAGGGGCTTCATTCGGAAAAAGATCAGTGCGGTTGACCTGCTGAATATTATGTACTTCTGCAAACCACTTGATCCTGTATTTTTCGTGAGCAAAAGCCTTGGTAAAATAAAAAGCAATGAATTTTAACTTTTGTTGCTTTACAATGGCAGGTGCATTGCGTACCGGAATGCGATACCACCCTTCCTGCCTGGCAATTGCAAAATCGGTCTGGTTATTCATTAACACTACCAAAGAATCGTTGAAGTCGCTCATTGCATATTTGACATTGGGTTCACTAAAAAACACTCTGCACATCTGCCAATCTTCGCTGGCTATTGTGGAGTTTTTCGGGAAAAATTTCCCTCTTTGTCTAATCTATAATGCCTTTTTGTTGGTAGAAAGTAACCACAAACCAATAAAAGTTATTAAACCATTGACAATCAAAATCTCAAAACCAAACTTAAAACCATTGAATAGCTCCGCAGAATAAAGATTCAATACATAAGACAATACTGGTGATAAAATACATACCAATGGTACCCAACGATCCTTTACTGCGTTTTTAGTTATCATTCCAAAGGTAAACAACCCAAGCAATGGGCCATAAGTATACCCTGCTGCTGTAAACAAGCTACCAATCACATTACTATCTGGATTGGCTTCTTGAATGGCCTTAAATAATACAACAACCAACACCAATACCACCGAAAAACCCACATGTACTTGTTTTACCAATCGTCTTTTCTCCCTTTCTTCTTTTTTATCGTTTACGCCTAAAAAATCAACACAAAAAGACGTTGTCAAGGCCGTAAGTGCCGAATCGGCACTGGAATAAGTAGCCGCAATAATTCCCAATAAAAAGAATATACCAGTGGTAAGTCCAAAATGTTTAAAAGCCAGTGTAGGGAAAACCTTATCGGTTTGAATTTGCTGTATCACCGTTTCTACACCGTCCTTCATCACAGTTACATCTTTGGCGGGTAACACAATCCCTTTTTCGGTAGCGTAGATGTATAATAAAGCGCCCAAAGTCAAGAAAATCAGGTTAACAATCACCAATACAATACTAAACCAGAATACATTTTTTTGAGCATCCTTTATATTAGGACAAGTAAGGTTTTTCTGCATCATATCCTGGTCAAGGCCCGTCATAACTACTGCAATAGAAGCCCCAGCAAAAAACTGCTTGAAGAAGTTTTTAGGAGAATTTAGATCCCAATAAAATACTTTGGAAAACTTACTTTCCTGTACATTTTGTATCAATGTACCATAACTCCACTGCAGCTCATCCTTGATTAAATAAACACTTACAACAGCCGCCAATATCAAAAAGGTAGTCTGTAGAGTATCAGTCCAAACAATGGTTTTAATACCAGCCCGATAAGTATACACCCAAATAAGTAATACACTGATAATGGTTGTTTGCCAAAAAGCTACACCCCAAGCATCGAACAAGCCTATTTGCAATACTGTAGCTGCCAAAAACAAACGAAATGAAGCTCCTATAATACGAGAAACCAAAAAGTAAAAAGCCCCCGTTTTGTAAGACCAAAAGCCAAACCTTTGCTCCAGATAGCCATAAATAGAAACCAGCTGGAGGCGATAATATAAGGGCAATAGCACTACTCCTATAATGAAGTAACCCAGTAAATAACCAATCACTATTTGGAAATAAGCAAACTGGTCGTTAAGCACCGCTCCTGGCACCGAAATAAACGTTACACCAGACAAAGTAGCACCAATCATTCCATAGGCTACCAAATACCAGGGAGACCTTTTGTTGGCCGAGAAAAAAGACTGGGTATTGCTATTGCGAGAGGTAAAAAAAGAAATGACTATCAATACTAAAAAATAGCCAACTACTACATAAAAAACGAGCTCTGGAGTCAACTTACGCATGATAAGTTTGGGTCTAAGGGTCCTCAATCAATCCTTGCTCAAAAAACTGTCAATAAGCCTTCTAAGCAGGTTTTCCAAAAAAAATTATTTAAATCTCAACTCCCAAAACTCCTTATTTTTTTTTAATTTTGCTAAATCTTAGTTTAAAACTCACAACAACCATGACTCAAACTAAAGAATTAGAACTGCTCGAAGAAGAAGTAGTAACGGTTGAAGAACACCAATTAACAGTATTCAATGACGATATTAATACTTTCGATCACGTAATCAATACTTTAATTGAAGTGTGCAGTCATACTCCTGAGCAAGCTGAACAATGTACATGGATCATTCATTACAAAGGTAAATGCTCAGTAAAAGAAGGTGCATTCGATAAGCTTCGCCCTATGCGTGATGCCATCTGCGATCGTGGAATTTCGGCTGAAATACTCTAAATAAATTATCACCTGAGAGGTGAAACCCCTCTCTTTCTCTTCTTTTTACTCTCTAAAGTAGTTTATGATATTTTCATCTAAACTAATCGAGGATGCAGTAGACCAAATTGCCGGGCTACCAGGTATTGGAAAAAAAACTGCACTACGATTAGTTTTTCATTTATTAAAACAAGACGAAAAAACAACCGTCGCCCTTACTGACACGCTTCTCAAACTTCGTCGCGATATTATCTATTGCGAACAATGTCATCATATTTCAGATACTAAAATCTGTAATATTTGCAGCAGTATCAAAAGAGATCGTTCTTTACTTTGTGTAGTAGAAGATTCTCAAGATGTGCTAGCTATTGAGAACACAGCGCAATATCAAGGGCTTTATCACGTGTTGGGAGGTGTTATTTCTCCTATGGAAGGCATATCTCCCAGTGATCTGCATATTGATTCGTTGTTGAAAAGAGTGCCCGATTCAGAGGTCAAAGAGGTAATTTTTGCGTTAAGCCCTACAATGGAAGGTGACACTACAACTTTTTACCTCACTAAAAAACTGCGTGAACATGGGGTAAAAATAAGCACAATTGCTCGAGGCATTCCTATTGGTAGCGAACTTGAATACACAGATGAAATTACACTTGGTCGTAGTATTATCGGACGCACTACCTATGAATAAATTAAAGCCAAAACCAAACATTCAAAACTTGTGAATTTTATCTAATGGCCACTACAGATTCATAAAAAACAACTATATTACACATCGAAATTAGGAAAACCTGGCTTAGTATGGCGCTCATGAATGACTTCTCTTTGTACGAATATCTTACCACCTCCACAAAATACAATACTCAAGACAAAGTAAAGCTCAAGGAATTTGAGAAAGGCGAATACATTTATTTGCCAAACTCCCCTCAAAACTATATTTACCTCATAGAATCTGGAGTAATAAAAATCGGAAGTTATGCCAGTAACGGTGAAAAGGTCATTTATGATGTTCTTACTCCCTGCGAAACATTTGGAAACCTAAACTACTTAGGTGAAGATGTGCCCTTTTTCGAGTTTGCTCAAGCCATTAGCGGTGCACAGACTTCGGTTTATGAATTAAAATTTTTTAAACAAATCATCGTACACGATCCCGTTGTATCTGAATGGTTTAATGTAACAGTTGTAGGGCGCTGGAGCAAAGCCGAAACCCGCCTCCTCTACATGACACGTGGTAATATTGAAGCCAGACTTGAAAATTTACAAAAAGAGCTTTCTCATGAAGTGAAAGATAAGAGAGGGGCTTCTCACAATGTTTTTAACTTATTGTCACAACAAGACATAGCAGACCTTACCGGAACCACTCGCCAAACTGTGGCCAAAAAGCTCCGTTCTTTGGAT
Organism: marine bacterium AO1-C; assembly: GCA_001890965.1. Taxonomy (GTDB): domain Bacteria; phylum Bacteroidota; class Bacteroidia; order Cytophagales; family Microscillaceae; genus Microscilla. Next base: position 21,927 of record MLAY01000002.1, read on the forward strand.
AGTTCTGTCTAAAAGTATTGCGCATAAGCTTCGATCTTCTCGCCTAAACGAGCTTCTACCCATTGGTTTACTCCTCCCAGCGTATCCAAAATCAATCGGGCTTCTTGTTGATACCGTCTTTTTTTGGCTTCATCCCAATAATGGGGTGGTTCACTAAGATTGTCAATACGATCACACATCTTTACGACACGTACCTCCATTCTTTCTTTTAAAATCCGCTCAAGACTATCCTTCATTTGTGCTTCTTTTGTAGGCAACGATTCGTTTTTAGTCAAAGCTAACACTCCAAGTGCCACCTCCTCACCAAATACCTGGGTTACTTGATCAAAAGTAACTGATGTATCCTCAATAGTATCATGCAAAAGCGCACAGGCAATGGCATAATCTATATCAAACTTCGTATTGCTTTGAGTCCAGGCCAATAGCACTTCATTGGCTACTCTTACTACGTGAGTTACATAAGGAATTTCTGATCCAGGAACTTTTTGGGTTTTGTGCGCTTCTCCAGCAAAATCTATTACTTGATTATAAAATTCTTGGTTCCACATATCTATGAATGTATTTGATTATAAACAACAAAGGGCAACTAAATCTAGTCGCCCTTCATTTATAAATTTTAATCTTTTTATTGTACTATAATGGTGCGTGAAATTATATTATTTGGCATAATCACCTTTAGTACATAAGGCCCTTTAGGCAAATGGCTCAAATCAAGTCCACCTTCTAAATCAAGCCCGCTTACTGGTTTTAGTAATTTATCTGCTACCAGTTTACCTTTACTATCATATACCTCTGCTTTGGCCAGTTCTATATTTAGTTTTTCTAAACGTACCGACACACGCTGGGTAGTAGGGTTTGGAAACACCTTTAAAGCTTGCTGAAGAGGGCCTGAAACTGACGTTACAGCGCTATTAAGGGTAGTAAAGGACCAGGTTGTTTTATCAGAAATACCTGCAAAATTTCCCCCTGAAATATTTTTAAAGGCACCAGCATCCACCTCTACATAATATTGGGTATTCAGTTCCAGATTATTCAACAAATTCACGGTCACTGTATTTCCAGTAATAGATATCGCACTTGAGTTTGATGCAAAAGATTCTACCACCGAATCATCCGAATTTTTCTTCACAGTAAAGTTTCCTGAACCTACTACTGCATTTTCACTAAATGTGATAGACAAATCTGTAGCTACACCTACTCCAGTAGCACCATTGGTTGGGCTAAAACTATTAGCTGTAAGTACTGTACCTGTAATATTGGCACTAAATGCGCCTTTTCCGTGGGTGGCTACTGCTACCAAACCATCTACAGAACGAGATCTAATCATAGACACAGGTACATTCCCAATTACATCAGTACTTTCTTGCGTCCAGGTAGTACTTGTTCCGTTCAAGGTCTCAGTAGAATACAAGCCAGTACTTGCGCCTACATAGTATACACGCCCGCCAGTCAATAATCTATGAGCTACAACCCAACGAATCGAAGGGCCATTGCCACTACCATCCGCGTTTTCTTCCAGGTTTCCACTTACGTTGGTCCAGGTTGTTCCTCCATCGGTAGTATAAAACACACTGATTACCTCATAGTTAGAAAATGTAACCAATACTTTGTTGGCGTCATCCTCATCAACACTTACACAACTTACAAATGCATTAGAAGGAAAGTTAGCGCCTGTAATATCGGTTCGCGTGGGCGCGGTGCCAGTACTTGCATCTACTATTCTAAATACCTGACCAGCACTGGTACCATAATACAATACATTGGCAGTAGTTTTAGAAACATCAAGCGCGGAGATGTTTCCACTGGTAATTTCAGCCGAAGTAATTTCGTTCCACCCCGCATCATTGGTACCATTAAAGTTAAACCCAGTCGTAATAGAGGCAACATCGTTATGTCTCCACAGTTTTGTTCCTGCTGGATAGTACATAATCTTTTGATCGTTTTTATCCAAAAGGAAAGGATTCACAAAAAGTTGACCAGTTGCAGCACTGGGATGCACGTGATTTCTGGTAGAAGGACTAGAAGTATTTACCCCAGTTACTCTCAAAACAGAGCCCCTTTGGGTACTATGATAACGTGTATTTTCACCTGCGACAATTGCTCCATAGCATCCATCTCCACCTGCTATTTCTTCGCCCCAGGTCGCAGTAGAAGAAGCATCGTTTACCGACCAGTTTCCATTGTCCTGAAAACCTAACAACAAACGGTTATCTCCACTGGTAGTAGGATCTATAGCTACCGAATAAGGCTGAGTGGTGTAGTAACCTCTATTAAAAGTAGTCCAAGTAACTGGGTGAGGCTTACTGAAGCCAGAAGGAGTACCATCATTTGTAGTAATATCAGCAGCCCTGCTTACCCCACCATCGTGTCCGCAAATCACAATCAAATTACTTCCTGGCATAAACATAAAAGAATGCACATCAGGGTGATGATTAGGGTAACTACTTACATCGTTATCAGGCGAATAACCGCCAATCCATTGGGTGTTTCCAGTATTATCAGTGTTTGGAGCAGTAGCAAAACCATCGGTAGAACGAAATAGACTCGTCCCAGCAATAAATATATAATTCTCATCATCTGGCTTTACTGCCATAACCATATCGTAAGAACCTTGGGTTTCTAAATCTCCTACGCTTCCACCAAGTGCTGGTAAATTTGAAGAACGATCTGCCCAGATAGGAATAGAATTATCATACTTGTATAGTTTGTAAGTTTTGCTTGAGTTAGAAACAAAAAACCAAGCTATATTTGAGTTAGAAGGAGCAATGGCTACTTCTATTCGGTTCCAAGAAGCAGGCATGGAGCTTGGGTTAATAATTTTATTCCAGGTTACACCATCGGTAGAAGTAAAAAAACCAGTATTGGCGCCACCACTATGCACACCTGCATAATAAACACGTGTGCTTGTTCCTGTCTTTAGTACATCAAATTGAGTCATATCACTCGAAAAAGCAGCCGCAGCATCCAATACCTGGGTCCAGCTAGTTCCTCCATCAGATGAACGATAAATTCCTTTGATATTGGCGACCAATACAGCTCCATCGATTGGATCTACAGCTACATCATGGCAATATTGCCATTCAGATCGGGTACCACTCGAAAAGCTCACATCACTCACTGGATCAGTACTGGCCAATTGACTCCAGGTTACCCCATTATCGGTTGATTTGTATACGCCATCTCCCAAATAACGAGCACCCCCTACATTTGTAGAAACAGTTCCAATGGCTTCCCCAGTAATATAGTACCAGGTATCTTGATTGATAGGGTCTTGAGCAATACCTGTAATAGATGGATTGGCTTGGGCATTACTTACCAACGTCCAGCTAGTACCTCCATTGGTAGAACGATACAATCCTCCTGAAGCTCCACCAATCATAATGATATCTGTATTACGCGCATCTACTCCAAGAGCGCGTGTTCTTCCCCCCACATTGAAAGGTCCTCTGATTTTGAAGTTTCCTGCCGAAGTACGAGCTGTTTGATTAAAGGCAGGCATTAAATGCGCTTTAGAGCTATAAACATAACCTAACTCTTTCCCCCGAATTTTCTCGGGTATTTTCAAAGTTTTGGGATTACGAAACATCATTTGTTCCATTTTTAATCGCTCCAGGCGATTTTCTTTTCTACGCAATTGCTTGGAAGTTTGCGCAAAAGTATGCCCTAAACCAACGATTAGCAGCATTGCAAAAATTTTGTATACAGTAGTGTGTTGTTTCATAAATTCAATACCTAGTTTTGGTTATTTATGTAAGGAAAATTATAGTTTCTTGTAAGTCACGACATGGTACTTGGATACTTTGGTTGCCTTGAGGTTGTAGATTATATCTGCCTGAAACCTATCATTAAGGTTCAAGCCAGGTAAAGCGGGTTTTAGCTGAGGATAATTTTTTTCAGAAGAAGCCAGCGTTTTTGTAAAATAAGCTTCCAGTGATTGTCCTTGTTTTATCTCTCCATAAAAAAATGCACCTGTACCTACCACTTTCTCAATTTTGATCATTGCCTCGCAAGGATGGTCAGCACAAGGGGTGTTTTGAAGCGTTTTGTTGATGGGTTTAACTTTTACAACCTGAGCAATTACTCTGATGGTACCTCGAGCAATAGGTTTTAATAATAAAGTTTGTTTATCATTAGCAGTGCTCTTTTTGGCAGAAGATTGAGGCTTACATTGCCAACACCCAATCATAACTGTTACTGCCAGTAGTAGTTTTCTGATCATTTCACTTTTGTGTTTAAATTAAAGAATCAAATTAATCGCTTAATTTTATCTAAAACCAAAGGTATGATCACTTTTTGTCCCTGGATGTAAGGAATACGTCAAGTTTTTTTAATAACGAGATCTCTTTCCAATTAGCTCAAACAAAGTAAAAAGTATTTAGCTTATTTTCCCGCCCCCCTTGCTTTTGAATAAAACCAGTAGCTATCACCAAAAACCTGGAAGTATATTTTGATCAAAAGGCTGGATACTATTTATTTGTTAGTCAATTCACTCTTTTTATGTTGCGTTTACTCTCATATGCATTCAATTCGTTGTTGCGTCGCTGGCGAAAACAAGTAGCATTAATTACTATTTTTGCGCTAGTGGTAACCTTTTATGCCTCAGTGGTGTTTTTTACCACCTCATTAAAATATGAAACCCGCACAGTACTACAAAATGTTCCCGAACTGTGGGTACAAAAACTGGCTGGAGGACGCCTTGTACCTATGCCAGTATCTTTTGTAGATTCGCTTAAAAACATAAGAGGAGTAAGCGAGGTAGCTCCCCGAGTTTGGGGATATAACTATGACTCCCCCACTGGAGCAGTATTTACAATTGTAGGTTCAGATTCCCTCATCAATGGTCTTGATCTGGTTCAAACCACTCATAAAGGACCACTAAAGTCTGATATGGCCCTATGTGGTACTGGTTTTTTAGAACTTAGGAAAATTAATATTGGTGATCGGCTTACGGTGTATGATGACGATGGCGAAGTGCAAAGCTTTCAGATAGTGGGCGCCTTTAAATCTTCGTCGGATTTACTCACCAGAGATTTAGTAATTTTACCCTACAAAGCAGCGCAAAAAATCCTAGGCTTACAACCCAATCAAGTAACTGATGTAAGTCTGCGGATCAATAATGAAAATGAGATTGAAAATATAGGTAGAAAACTTGATCTAAGATTTTCGGGTATTAGGGTTGTTACCAAAGATCAACTAAGTGCTACTTATGAAGCTTTGTTTAGCTGGCGGGGAGGTATTTTTATCTACGGAACTATTCTGGCCATTTTCGCATTTTTGATTTTGGCCTGGGAACGTGCCAGTGGGCTAAGTGCCGAAGATCGAAAAGAACTGGGGGTGCTCAAAGCAGTAGGTTGGCAAATTTCAGATGTACTCTGGATGAAGTTTTGGGAAGGTGTGATTATTTCACTTACTGCCACCCTTAGTGGGATGATACTGGCCTATGTCCATGTGTTTTTCTTACAAGCTCCCTTATTAAAACCATTCCTCATTGGGTGGTCAGAGTTGTACCCATCTTATAACTTATACCCAGTATTCGATTTAAGCAGTTTTCTAGCCATTATTTCCCTTTCGGTAATTCCTTATTTAACGGCTACTTTAGTACCTGCGTGGCGAGGTGCTATTACCGATCCGGCAGAAGTAATGCAAGGTTAATTTTGCATTATATCAAGTAGAAGTTTCAAAAACCAACATCCAAACATATCACTCCATAACACGTATATACCAAATATATTATTGCATATAACAATAACATTTACATATTCAGAATATAATTTTAAAATATCTAACAAAAAACGTAACCATTTAAAATCAAATTCCGTAAATATTTACAGATAACGTAATTAAACACAACATAATTAAAGATACAAAACAACTAACCTGATCAAACGATGAAAATTTTAAAAACATATCACCTCAATCGCCCTCGCTTACTCATAACTTGTTAAGGCTGGGCATCCCTTTCAAAAGGCCTTTGGTCTTACACATCATTTAAGATTTCCTTTTAAATTTCGCTTTATCAAATTTCCTATCATTTGTGTATAGGGCTAGCAGACTATTACCCATATTGAAATAGTACTGCACGATCAAACTAACTAAAGAAAATAAGTAGAATCAAACGACAAAACATACAATGGAAGCGATCAAACAAGAAAACGCTGACCTGAAATTTTATCAGGAGCGTAGTCAAAGACTCAATTATTGGGTAGATTATCATCAGATATTAGGTGCAGATGCTGCCGCCCTACCCCTCAAAAGCGAGATTTTAAAGAAGTCTAACTCAAACAACATAACGACAAAAAAGCCATTTACTCTAAGCCCAATAACACTTAGGTTATGGATATGCTGGATCACTACCACGTTGCTGTTTATCAGTATGGCTTTTTCAGCTAATGAAGTTTTACCACTTGCGGGAATTTTGTCACTATGGATTAGCCTCAGTGTAACACGTACCACAGACCAAACTACCAAACGTAATAAGTGACTGTTTTTAAAATTATAGAAAAATGAAACTCAAGAATTATTATGCTTTACTAGAAGTTTTGCCACAGGCTTCTACCGATGAAATAAAAAAAGCTTACCGTAAAATGGCCAAAATATGGCATCCAGATAAAAATAATAGTGCGCAGGCTGAAGATACTTTTCAGCAAATGCATGAGGCTTATAAAACTTTGCAGTGTCCTGCCAAACGTAAAGTATATAACTTGAAATTTTGGAAAGTATTTGGTAAATCCATCCCTCTTAAAGGGAGTACTAAAAGCAAACAAAACGATTTTAGTGGATTAGATATTCTACGACGTAACAAAGAGCGACTTTTTGGCAAAACCCGTCAAAAGCAAGCCACCAAATATGAGCATTGGGTAGATAATGATTTTTTACCTAACTGGAAGAAAAAAATGCAGGAAGCTATTCAGCATAACAAGATTCGTAAAACGGCCGCATGGTCTTAAACAGAAGTTTTAATTTTCGTTAATAAGTGGTGATGTTGCTGTGGTGGCCTGGGTTCAGGCCATACACAGTTTTTTTATTGAATAAAAGTGATCAGTGATAAACTAAATTTTAATCCATGGCTTTTAAAAATTATTATGAAATATTAGGCATTGCTTCTACTGCAACAACCCAGGAGATTAAACTATCTTACCGTAAGCTAGCTAAGATTTGGCATCCTGACAAGAATACCCAGGCAAAAGCAAAAAGTTATTTTCAATACATTAGTGAAGCCTACCAAATCTTGTCGAATCCAGTAAAACGACAAACTTATGATATGAGCTATTGGGGGCAGGTTTTGTTTCAGGACGAATTAGCAACACTCCAACAAGAAATTGACACAATGATACGCCTGGCCAACGCAAAACGGGAAAAAGCTCATCAAAAATGGATGAGTAATTTTGAAAAAATGTGGACAAGCAAAATGGCGCAGGCTTAATGTTTATATCAAATTTATCTTGACTTATGCCTTTCTGATGTGTAAGTTTCTGCCGACATCAACTTAAAACCTAACTAACCATATGTCTGTAGAACTTGTCATTCGGGAAGGCTCTATTGCTGAAGTAGTAAAACTTGCCCAACAAATCCCAGAATTCCAATCTTCTTATCCTCCCGAGGAATACCAACAACGTTTAAGCAAGGTAAAACATCTTATATTAATTGCCTTGCACGAACAGCAACCTGTTGGTTTTAAAGTGGGATATCAATCTTCTGATCATATTTTTTATAGCTGGATGGGAGGTGTTCTACCACAATACCGCCAACAGCAGGTTGCCTGGCGCTTGGCACAATATCAAGAGAAATGGGCTGCAGAAAATGGCTATACCCATGTACGTTTCAAAACGCGCAACTACCTTAAACCTATGCTTATTTTTGGGCTTAAAAACGGCTTTCATATCATTGAAGTAATTCCCAAAGCTTCTGTCAAAGATTACAGGATCATTTTGGAGAAACCACTCTAAGTATTTCCCCCTAAATAATAGGATAAAATCAAGAGTATGCATCTCTTTGTAAATATAATTGGTTATATTTGATAGTAATGGCACGAAAATAATTCCCTAACTGTTAACCTTTAAAAATTACTATGGATATTACAACCAGATTAATCACTCAAATTGATCAATTACCTCAAGATGTACAACTACAGATTTTAGATTATGTAGAGTTTTTATCACAAAAGTATGTTGTCAAAGAATGTCTCGAACTTTCTTCAGAAGAGAGGCGATCATTGGAAAAATGCCTGGGAGTATCTCCTGGCAACAGCCAAACCACTCAACGTGAGGCTATTCTAACTGATTAGCTGTATGCATTAACAATCATTGCTCATTTCATGATACATCAGTCACCTGACTGATGTTTTTTTGGGTTTATGTCATCTATCTTTATCTACGAGTGCATTGGTGAGTTAAAACTTACAATAAGTATTCTCAATAAATTACTGTTTTCTAAACCTCTCTTTTACTATTAGGCTTTTCCCAACATTTGTTTCTACTAAAAGCAGAAATTTATCTCGTATTTCAATATTTTAAGATTACCACCCATTATTATCAAGCTTTATTTCTTTAATTTGCAGCGAGTCTGGAGTAAATGTTGTGTATCTAACCACTTTATTTTCCAGTTGTTGAATTTTAAGAATCTAATCATTGCCCCTGATGCCTTCAGAAACAATTGTTCAGAGTGTCGTCGATTTTTTAAAACAATATCCCCCGTTTGACCAACTCAAAGAGCAGGAGCTCCATGAGTTGGCAAATCATGTTAACTTAAATTATTTTGAAGTTGGTGATGTGTTATTCAAAGAAGGTGGTGCCCCTTTGCCTACGGTTTTTGTAGTAAAAAAAGGAAACATCAAACTCAGTCGAAAGCACAATGGCCAAGATGTACTATTGGATGAGTGTGACGAAGGATCTGTATTTGGCATTCGCCCCCTTATGGCTAATGATCGCTATCTTTCTACAGCGGTAGTAGCCGAGGAAACATTGTTGTATGCCATTCCTATTGCTCCCTTTACCAAGCTCATGGAAAACAATCCCAAGGTTGCCATGTATTTTGCTGCAGGCTTTGCCTCAGGAGGTATTACCGATAACCTTAAGGATATGACCAAGGTAAGGCGCTTGCTTGCCTTACGCGAAGAGGAACTTCCTCAAAGTGTGGCATTGGAAGATACTGATACCTTAAAGATCAACCCTGTTAAACAAATTGTGAGTTGTAGCCCTAGCCATACAGTATGGGAGGCTGCCAAGATTATGTCTATCTTTAATGTAGGATCAATTTTGGTAGTAAATGAGCAAAACCACCCCTTGGGTATTATTACTGACTCAGACTTTCGTCGCAAAGTTGTAGCCAAGCAAGAAACTGTCAAAACTCTACCTGTTACTGAGATCATGAGTGCTCCGGTCAAGACAATTAAGCCCAATTTGTCGGTATCCGAGATTATGCTATTGATGGTTAATAATAAAGTTACACATTTTTGTGTTACAGAAAATGGCACTAATCAATCACCTGCCAAAGGAGTCATTTCTCAGCGTGACTTATTAATCGCACAAGGTAATAACCCTGCAGTATTGGCCAAGCAAATCTCTATCACCAACGACGTAGAACGACTTGCTACTATCAGAGAAAAAGCTGAGAAACTTGTATGGAGTTATTTACAAAATGAGGTTGCAGTACCTTTCATCTCAAATATTATCAGTGAAATCAACGATTCGCTCATTAAGCGGGCAATCATTATTGCCACTCAAAAACTGCAAAAACAAGGCTGGGAAGCACCCAATCTTCGTTATGCCTTCTTATCTATGGGTAGCGAAGGGCGCAAAGAGCAATTGCTTAGAACTGATTTGGATAATGCCCTTATTTATGAAAACCCTCCTGCTGGTGATGAAAAGGCCGCCAGTGATTACTTTTTAAACCTAGGCAAAGAGGTCATTAATATTTTAGTAAAGTGTGGGTTTGAGCGCTGTCCTGGTGATATGATGGCTAGTAATCCTAAATGGAACCTGCCTGTAAGTGGTTGGCAAAAAAACTTTAGTAAATGGATTAGTGAACCTGATCATAATTCATTGATGCATGTGAGTATTTTCTTTGACTTTCGCCCAGTGGGTGGTGACGAAAGTTTAGGAACTGATCTCAAAGAATTTATTTTCCAAGAAATAGAAAAAACAAATCTTTTCTTACCCTATTTGGCTAAAAAAGCACTTACGAACCCTCCTCCACTTAGTTTTTTCCGAAGCTTTATTGTAGAAAAAAGTGGGGATTATAAGAATCAGTTTGACATTAAAGCCCGAGCCATGGTGCCTTTGATAGACGCTGCCAGGGTATTGGCTTATGAACAAAAAATTACCGCTTTTGGGAGCACCTTTGAACGCTTTGAACAAGTAGCCTTGATGGATGAAAATTTAGCCTCTTTATGTGAGGCTGCGGCAATGGGTTATGAGATATTGATGAGACACCGAGCCATCCAGGGGTTAAAAACGGGGAACTCAGGTAGATATATCGACCCAAACAAGTTTAATAAACTTGAGCGTCAAACAATTCGGAATATATTCAAAACTATTGAAAAGATCCAGGAAGTCTTAGAAACACGTTTTCGTACCGGGTATTTAAGATAGGGTATCTGAATATTAAATGTTTTAGGCGGTTCTTTTGCGGGCCGCCTGATACATCACAAAGCCTCCTGCTGTCAGAAAAATCCCCCCAACGATGATCAATACCCAGGGCAGCCATGAACTATTAAAATCATTGTAGATAAACACTTCTTCTTGAGGCTTCTTAGGGTTATATAACAATAAAAGAGTATCACCTACGGCAATGCTTTGTTTAGTAAAGGTCAAATCACTGGTAAATTCACGTGTTTTGCCTGACGCATCTTTAAAACTTAGCCTGGGATATACTGTTCTTTCACGATCTTTTACCTTGTAAAGCTTGATTACTTTACCTTTAGCGTGGTTCAAGCGCTGCTTCAAAGTTTTATTTCGGGCATACGCCTGAATGCCTGTCCATACAAACACGCCTCCCAAAAGCAAGTAAAAGCTTCCTTGTAAAACTTTTCTCATTTCAAATCCATTCCTTTTTCATCAAAGCTAAAGTCTTGCCATTGGTCATTCCACAATACTCGTAGCGTCTTATATCCTATATCTTTTAATACTTGAGCAGTTGTTATAAATTCTCTGGTAACTTCTTCAGGATGATGTGCATCCGAATTGATAGTTACTGGAATATCCAACTCGTACATTCTCTTGATAATCCAGTGGCTAGGGTAGGTTTCTTTAGACTTCTTTTTGTACACTCCCCTTGTATTAATTTCCACAATGGCATTAGACTGAGCAATGGTTTGTAGGGTTTGTTCTATTGCTTCCTGATACCAAGAAGCAGATTCGTCAAAAAAATGCTCGTGTCTATTGTGGATTTTTATTTTATCTAAATGCCCTACTATAGGAGGCTTTTGTTCTTGCACCATTTCCCGGGTTAGGGCATAGTACCTTTGAATTGCTTGTGACACATCCCCATTAAAAATGCCTTGCAAACCCTCCTTGAAAACCTCAGTAGTGTTATCTATTTCCCAGTATCTTCCATCTTCAAAACGATCCACAAAATGCACTGAACCTACTATATAATCTAACTGAGGCAGATCTATCCATTCTTTATGAATAAGATTAAAGTCCGCCACGTAATCTTGCTCTAAACCAGTGTAAATCTGAATTTTACCAGCATATTTTTGTTTTAACTCACTAATTTCTTTGAAGTATAGTACCAGATGTTCGTAGGGCATGGCCCAATTTGTTAAAAAAGGAAGTGGGGCATGGCTCGAGAACCCATACGCTTTTACATTTTGCGAAATCGCACACTTTATATATTCTTCTAAGAGATGTGTTCCATCACAATAATTTGAGTGCCCGTGATAATTTGTCCAATACATATTGCTTGATTGACCTTTTTATTTTTCAGTACGATTCAATGGGGTATTATCTTTCCAACGCCACAAATAACGACAAGCAATAGTACGATAAGGCTTCCAAACCTCCGCTATTTCTATCATTTTATTTTTCAATTCTTTTTTTTCTTCTTTTAGATTATATAGCTTTTTAATGGCTTGTTGAATTCCCAAATCATCTACCGAAAACACATCTGGTCTTTGGAAGGCAAACATCAACAACATTTCTACTGTCCAGCGTCCTACCCCCTTTATCTTAGTGAGATATTGAATAATTTCTTCATCTGTTTTTACGTTTAATTGGTCAAACTCAAGTCCTGGATTTATAGCAAAATTGGCTACGTTTTGAATATAAGTTGCTTTTTGTTTAGACAAACCAGCCGATTTTAACGTATCAACCTCAGACTTGACCACCAATGCAGGTGAGGGATAGTTTTTAGGAAAGAGTTCTAAAAAACGTTGATAAATAGTAGCAGCTGCCTTGGTAGAGAGCTGTTGCCCTAAAATAGACCTCACCAATGCCAGATAAATATCTTTACGAGGGGGTTCGAGAGCCAATGTTTCTGTTGCCTCCTCTATCACCCGTTTTAAGTAAGGATCCTTTTTCAAATGTTTTTCAATCTCAGTCATAAAAGCAAAAACGTTGATTTTAAGCATTGAAAATTACAAAACCCTATGCTATCACACAACCCTTTATAGGTGAATTTACGTCTACAAATAAAAAGCGTATGTTTACCATATAGTGGTAAATTCTTTCAAATAGCGTCACCAGTATTAGCACATTTTATCTAATTAAGTAACCCATAAAGCATATAATCTAAATGGAGAATCTCGAGTGGTCTTTTTACTCTTTATTATTGGTACTCATAGTTGGGGTTGTTTTGATGGTAGCTGTACGCAAAAAAATCAAATCACAATCTCTGATAAGTATCTACGCTTTGCTGTTTATTTTTTGGCTAACCTTGTTGCTGCTTGTTCATTTGGCATATGAGTTACAACTCATCCAGCAACACGCTTATTTTGTAGCCCTAGGTTATTTACAAGCACCATTCTTTTATTTTAACATAAGAGTTATCCTGAGACTTCCTCCTTTGCGTATTCGTTCTATTTATTTCCACTTTCTGCCTTTGCAACTCTATGTAGGCATTTTAATACTTCAAACTACCTTTAATATAGGCGAACTTCCATCTTGGATCAAGCTTAGTACGATCGTGGGGGCTTTTACAGTCAATTATATCTATCTTTATATAGCATTTACACTTGTAAAAAAGCATCAAGAATACACCCTCGATTATCAACGATGTCAACGCTTATTTACCTCATTCTTTACCCTATTGGTTGGGTTAGTTGGCTGTACTTTTGTCTACTTTTTGGCCTTTTTCAATCTTGAGAATAATTTATTTACCACTTTCAAAAACATCTTCTGGTTGTTGATTACTGGTGCTGGTTATTACTTAATTTATCAGTTCATACTAAAATCTCGTTATTCGTCTAATCTAAGCAATACACATCAAGTCGCGAACCCTATCCATCCATCAAATGTTGAAACAACCAAAGAAAAGCTTGAGGATTTCATGCATTACCACAAACCTTTTGTAAGACATAGCTTGACTATTTACACGTTGGCTGAAATGCTCAACCAAAAACCAGCTCATTTATCCTGGGTGATTAATCAGTGTTATAAAATGAGCTTCTCAGAATATATCAATACTTATAGAGTAAAGTATTTCATTGAAATAGTACATCTGGAAGAACACAGACATCGTAATCTATTGGGTATTGCACTTGAAATAGGATTCAACTCAAAGAATACATTTTTACGAGCTTTCAAGAAAGAATACCATACAACCCCACATACTTATTTCAATGATTTAGAGATGTCACTCAAATAATGACTTAGCTCGAGCAAATGCTATTTGACCAGTTCTATTTTCATTCCTCGCCCAACTACGTCTACACGGATAATTTTCCTTGGCAGACTTTTACTAACATATATAATATTAGACACACTGCCAGGGTCTTTGCTTCTTAGCGCTATCTTTTGAGTTTGAAATTCCCCAGCAGGTACTCGAACAATCACCTCTTCTAATACTTCCAGTTGCATTTTCCAAAAGTTTGCTGAAGTAAGACTAAACACATTCATCTTCTGAACCTGTTTAGGTTTAAGTTTTATGTAAGGCATTAGACCAATCAACAGAGGACGTGCTACCCAACGTAGTGTAGTATCAACTTGCTTTTTCTGAGTTTGTTCTCCTTTTTTGAGTACATAATCAGCTTTTATGTGGGTACCATCAGCTTTTACCTTGCCTATTAGGTTGCCTCCATTAAATTTCATCTTTACATCCATAGAAGTAACTTCCATTAACTTGGCATCAAACATAATCAAGGCATCTTCCCTTACTTGGCCATCCAAAATAGAAATGTCTTTAAAGGTAACTTTTCGTCCCCTACGTTTTACTTGCCATTCCCAACTACCCACTTTTTTACCTTTCACTTTCATTATATAGTGAGTAGTATTTGAGATCAGTTTTGACAAATCCATCTCCATAGCAACTTGCGCCCCAAAAGGTTGTCGCTGTTGAGCAAATGTGACTAAATGAACAAATAAGCAATAAACGCTCAGTATAACTATTCTAGCTTTCTTCATAAATGCATGATTTTAAAAAGAGCAAAGACCTGTGTATAATCCTTACAAAAAATATTACTTTCGATAATCTTCTTTTTTACTTTTTTGTGGTGGTTTGAACACCATTACACGTCAAAAAAAGAAGAAAAAAAGGTTGTATGCGCTCCACTATATAAAGTGGCACCTACTTTTCATGAATAATGCATCTTAAAAACTGGATCTATGGAGAAACTCAAGTGGTTTTCTTATGTATTGCTTCTAACCTCAACTCAAGGGATTTTATTAATGGTTGTTTTGAGAAAAATACCCAAACCTAACAAACAAGCCAACTTGTATTTATCAGGTATGATTGGCCTCGTTATTTTGGCGATGATTGGACGTTTGGTATTTGATCCACAGTTTTTTAATCACTTCCCTCACCTTGTCATTGTTGCCGATATATGTATATTTTTGTTTGGTCCATTTTTTTACTTTTATATCCGATCCATATTATTGCTCCCCTCCTTAAATCTTAGAATAAAGTTGTTGCATTTTGTACCAGCCCTGCTTCATTTTATTTCTATGATTCCTCAAATTATTGTAAGTAAGGCAACTTATATTTACATGATGATGGTAGAACGTACTCCCTGGCTATATGCAGTGTGGCTTGGGTTTGAGGGTACTGCCATATTGCTCAATTTTGCATACCTCTACGTAAGTTATATTACCGTACAAAAGCATAAAGACGCTCTTCTTACGAAAACTTACCGAAAATATCTGCAAACCATTTTGATCTTATTATTAGTGTGTTTGGTTGGTTGGACACAAGGGTATGTATTATACTTCTTTAATGCTAAAAGCTTACTCTCTTTTTTGGGTTCAAACCTTGCCTGGCTACTACCTACTGGCATTACTTACTTTTTGGGCTATCTTACTGCTGTAAAACCCAAGTTTTTTCAAATACCAACTACTCCCAAAGCCAAGTATCAAAACTCTCCCTTAGTAAAAGCTGATTTGAAAAAGTATCAACAGCAGCTGGAAAAATTGATGGAAAGCCAACAACCTTATCTGGATGCTCAGCTTACGCTTCAGAAACTATCAGTCTTACTTGACTTAAAACCCGCCCAGCTTTCACAAATTATCAATGAAGGATATCAAAAAAACTTTTTTGACTTCGTAAATACCTACCGGATACAACATTTCATAAAGTTGGTTTCTGTACAGACACATGAACATAAAACTTTATTGGGTATGGCATTGGAGGTGGGTTTTAACTCTAAAAGCACATTTAATCGTGCCTTTAAAAAAGAACATCAAATGACACCTACTGCTTATATCAAGCAAGTGGAGTTGACACTCCCTTAACTTTTAATTGGCAATTGTAGAACGCTTATTTACATTTTTGTGTAAATTCGCAACGGGAGAAAAATATAAAGGTGCTTAACTTGTGAAAAAGCTATTCGAAAATGACACAAAAACTGCTATAGTTTTTGTAGATACTACTATTGGCTACATAGTATTAAGATTATCAGGCAGAGTAAATTTTGAAGATTATAAAGAAGTAATGCTTTTGCTTATTCAACAAGCGAAAGAATATAAAATTACTCAGGTAATCCTCAACAATTACCATTTGGAATACGATACTCCAAAATCTAGAATTTGGTTTCTTACCTCTTTTGTATACCAAGTACAAAGAACCTTAGGAGAGCAACTATCAGTAGCTATTATTCGTCCTCGTAACAACTTTCAAAGAGTTGCACTCAATACTTTGGTAAGTCTCATTCAAAGTCAAGGCTTTGAATTTACCATTCGTTTTTTTGTTGACGAGCCTCAAGCCATTGAATGGTTTCAAGAATCTAATCGTGATAACTGATCTGCTCAAGCCTCATTTACCAATCAACACGATACCTGCCCAGTGCTTGGGATGGATATTTTGTTCTGCTAATTGATTTCGGGCTAATTGTAATGCTTTTTGGTAGCCTTTACTATTCGGATTAGAAAGGAAATGCTTATAAAAAGCTATCATCAACTTTTTAGTGTACTCATCATCTACATCCCATAGTGAAAACACCACATTGTGAGCTCCTGCATATAAAAAGCTTCTGGCCAATGAAAATACGCCTTCTCCTTTAGTAAGCTTGCCTACGCCCGAAGAACAGCTACTTAACACCAACAAGTCGGCATTCATTTCCAAATTATATATTTCACTGGCCAACAAACACCCTGATACGTCTTGGGTACGTCCTCCACAACCTGAAAAGCGTACCTTTGCCAAACCAGGCTTTTGGGTATTGGCCTCACTATGGCTGGCAATGTGTACAATACTAGCTTTTGCCATTTTTTGGATAAATAGCTCTTTGGTAGCGGTTTTGGCCAGGCTTACCTCGGCATTGAGTTGTTTGCTCTTGAATAGGTTATAAATTGATTTTACTTCTACGCCACTTTCTGGTAAGTTACCTCCTGAACCACGAGTGGAAGCATATATCTTACTCTCACCTGTGCTAAATGGGGCAAAAGCTAAAAAGTCGGTCGTTGTATTTGAGTGTTTTTTAGTCCTTTGGGCCACTTCTTTTTGCCATAAAGTAGCCGAATAATGATAACTAATTTGATATTGCTTGTTTAGATAATTAATTTTCGTGAAATCATCCTGATTTAAATTAGCAGGTAACTGATTAATCAAAGCTTCAAAAGGTGTGCTCTCAACATCTGGGGCAATCACTACTAGTTTTTTGATACCAGTCAGGTATTTTTTAGCAGGTTGTACCAGCGTTTGATACAATTGATAACTGGCAGGAGCAAACTTTCGCAACCTGCTTTCTGATTGAATCGCCTCATAATAGGCATCTAACTGAGCTTGCACCTTTTTAACCTCAGGAATACGAATCAACTGATAATTTCTCTTTGTAATTACCATCAAATACACACTATTTCGACAAAAAATATATTCCAGTAAAGCTGTTTGCGTGTCTAAAGAGGTTTGTATATCAGAAGGAGCAGCAAGTTTTAAATCAAACTTAAGCTGGGCATATTTTGGATAATCTTGTTCAAAACGCTTCATAAGTGATTCATAGGCTTGATTTACTTTGGCTAAGGAATCCTGTATTCCTACGTTTTTGTTTAGCAAAAACTTACGTTGATAAGTCGCAATTTCTGTTCTGAGTGTTTTTTCCTGAGATAGTAAATCTCTTGGAATACCTCCAGTTTTTTTGGCATTGGCTTCAGTTTGAGACCTCAGTAACATGCTTGCTTTGTTGCGCTCAAAAAAATAAAAAGCTTCATCCAGGTACTTTTTATCTTTTGTGAGTTCAAACAATTGCTCACAAGTGAAAACTGCATCATAAGCAATTGCATTAATATATAAACCAACTAATAACTGATCACTTTTGCGAAATACCTTCCTACGCATTTCTTTTGTAAAATTATCTGATGCGCGAAAATGTTGTAACGAGGCCTGTAAGTTCTTTATTTTCTCTTGATTTATTCTAGCAAAAACAATAGCCTTGGATCTAAGAAGGCTAAAAAAAAAGCTAGGATTATAATAATCATCAAATAGCGGAAGTGAATACAAGTTGGTGTCTCGGAAAGTACGTGTATTAGATATTAAACCCTTATGCAATACCTCCAAAGCCGCTTGATACACCTCCATTTCCCGATAATTTGTCCCCATATACATATGTAGTAATACCAGGTTAGGATGTATCTCACCATATTTACTTCGTAAACTTTTCAGGGCTTTGTGATAATTTTCATTCGCCAACGCATATTTTTTTCGCAAAGTATATGCATAACCAAGGTTATAATATCCATCTGCAAGACTTACATGGGTTGGTGGGTATTTTCTCAATAAATAAGCATTCGATTTTTGGATATAAAAAGCCGCAGAATCTAGTGTACGTTGCTTTAGATAAGTCCGACCTAGTTGTAATATATGATTACTGGCTTGTACAAAGTTTTGACTATTAAATTCATCTTGTAATGTTATACATTCTTTATAAGCCTCAATGGCTTCTTTAAACATTCTTTGATTCTTATAGCTCAAAGCCTGATTAAACAAAATACTTTGCCTTACACGAATATTAGCTCGATGCAAAGGCAATTCATCTAATATTTGTAACGCTTTAATACTATTTTCCACTCCTTTATCAAAATTCCTCGAGCTGTTGTAAGTAACCACTATTCTCTTGTAGAATAGCAACTTTATTTCATTGTAAAACCTGGTAGTTTTTCGAATATTTTGCTCTATCAATTGTATCCCTTTTTGTAATAGCTCCATACTTTGCTCAAAGGAACTCAAGTCTTCCAAGGCCATTCCTTTTTCCACCAATAGCATTAGCCATACTTTACTTACGCTCCCAGGCTTTTCAATCAGCTTTAACCCTTTATTAAAGTAATCTAAGGCTTTCTTTGGGTAGTGTAGTTTTGAGGCCGAACTTCCCAAATAATAGTAACAGCGTGCTTGTAAAGGTCTATTCTCAGGCAAATCTTGCTTAATCTCTTTCAATAGCTGGGATGCACTATCACGCATCTTTTTATAATCCTCAGGAATAAAATATTGATCTATTTTATTAAGGCGTGCATCGTAGTATAGTACCTTAAAGTCGTTCTTAAGGTATATATCTGCTATTTTTTGATAATACACCCTGGCACTATCATACTGCAAATCGTCAGCAAAAAATTGCGCCTTTTTTTTAAGCATTGTTACCTGAGAGGTATCTACTTGTTGTGCATAGGATAGAAAAGGAAGTAAGAAAAATAATAGAGATTTGATGAATTTCATTATTCTAAATTCTGAGGATTTTAAAATGAAGGCAAAATGGAAGGATGGCACTTATACAAATATAATCAATGTAAAAACAAGAATCGCTGGACTGTAAGGTAAGGTACTATTTTATACGTATTAAGCATTGAATACATTGATTGTCAGCACATAGTCCTATAATTCAGGCAATCACTTGTCAGAGATGTCTGTAATAAATTGAATATTTATCAAAATTCATTTACCAATCAACACGATACCTGCCCAGTGCTTGGGATGGATATTTTGTTCTGCTAATTGATTTCGGGCTAATTGTAAGGCTTTTTGGTAGCCTTTACTATTCGGATTAGAAAGGAAATACTTATAAAAAGCTATCATCAACTTTTTGGTGTACTCATCATCTACATCCCATAGTGAAAACACCACATTGTGAGCTCCTGCATACAAAAAGCTTCTGGCTAATGAAAATACGCCTTCTCCTCTGGTGAGTTTGCCTACACCCGAAGAACAGCTACTCAATACCAATAAGTTGGCATTCATTTCCAAATTATATATTTCACTGGCCAACAAACATCCTGATACGTCTTGGGTACGCCCTCCACAACCCGAAAAACGTACTTTTGCCAAACCAGGCTTTTGGGTATTGGCCTCACTATGACTGGCGATGTGTACAATGCGAGCTTTTGCCATTTTTTGAATAAATAGTTCCTTGGTAGCAGTCTTGGACAAGCTTATCTCGGCATTGAGTTGTTTGCTCTTAAATAGGTTATAAATTGATTTTACTTCTACGCCACTTTCTGGTAAGTTACCTCCTGAACCACGAGTAGAAGCATATATCTTACTCTCACCAGTACTAAATGGCGCAAAAGCTAAAAAGTCAGTAGTTGTATTTGAGCGTTTTTTAGTCCTTTGTGCCACTTCTTTTTGCCATAAAGTAGCCGAATAATGATAACTAATTTGATATTGCTTATTCAGATAATGGACGCTCGTGAAATCATCCTGATTTAAATTGGTGGGTAACTGGGTAATCAAGGCTTCAAAAGGAATACTCTCAATATCAGGCGCAATCACTACTAGTTTTTTGATACCAGTCAGGTATTTTTTAGCAGGTTGTATGAGTGTTTGATACAATTGATAACTGGCAGGAGCAAACTTTCGCAACCTACTTTCTGATTGAATCGCTTCATAATAGGCCTCTAGTTGAACTCGTACCTTTTTAACCTCAGGGATACGAATCAACTGATAGCTCTTTTGAGTAATCACCATCAAATACACACTATTTCGGCAAAAAATATATTCCAGTAAAGCAGTTTGGGTATCCAAAGAGGTTTGTATATCAGTGGGAGTGGTAAGCTTTAAATCAAACTTAAGCTGAGCATATTTTGAATAGTTTTGTTCAAAACGTTTGGCCAAAGCTTCATAAGCCGCATTTACCAGAACTAATGAGTCTCGCAAATCATCATTTTTGTTCAATAAAAGCTTACTTTGATAAGTTGCAATTTGAGTCCTTAATTCTTTTTCCTGGGCTAACAAATTACTTGGAATACCTCCAAATCTTTTGGCATTGGCTTCAGATTGGGACTTCAACAACATGCTTGCTTTGTCTCGCTCAAAAAAATAAAAAGCTTTATCCAGGTACTTTTTGTCTTGAGTTATACTATACAATTGCTCACAAGTAAAAATTGCATATTTAGTAATCTCATGAATGTATTCACCAACTAATAACTGATCACTTTTACGAAATACTCTTCTTCGTATCTCTTTTGCAAAATCATCAGCTGCACGAAAATGTTGTAACGAGGCTTGCAAGTTCTGTATATTATTTTTACCTATTTGTGCAAAAGCGATAGCTTTGGATCTAAGAAGACTAAAAAAAAGACCTGGATTGTAATAATCATCAAAGGGAGGGATTGAGTACAAATTGGCCTCTCTAAAAGCACGGGTATTTGACATTAGAGCATTATGAACAAATTCTAAGCCTTTCTTATGCTGCTCTATCTTTTGATAATTTGTACCCATATATAGGTATAACAATACCAAGTTAGGATGTATCTCACCATATTTACTTCGCAAACTTTTCAGGGCCTTATGATAATTTTCGTTCGCTAAAGCATACTTTTTTTGCCAAGTATAGGTATAACCAAGATTATAATATCCATCAGCTAGATTTACATGGGTTGGGGGATATTTTTGTAACAAGTAGGTATTAGACTTTTGGATATAAAAAGCCGCAGAATCCAGTTGAAGTTGTTTTAGATAAGTACGCCCTAGTTGTAATATCTGATTACTGGCTTGTTCAAAGCTATGACTGTTAAATTTTTTCTGTAAATTAATACAGGATTTATAGGCTTGTATTGCATTTGCAAACATTCGTTTATTCTTATAACATAAAGCCTGATTAAATAATACATCTTGTTTCAAGCGAATATTGGCTCTATTTATAGGCAACACATCTATCATTTTTAATGCCTGAAAGCTATTTTCCAAGCCTTTTTCAAAATTTCTAGTCCCAGTATAAGCAACCACCAGGTATTTGTAAAATAACAACCTGCCTTCTTTATAAAGTTGTGTAGTACTACTTATATTTTGCTCTATCCAATTAAGTCCTTCATGAAGCAATTTTACACTCAATTTAAAAGAACTCATATCATACAGGGCCATTCCTTTTTTCACTAAAAGCAACAATCTTGTTCTATTTACTTTCTTTGTTTGGCCAATCAACTTTAATCCTTTATTAAAGTAATCTAAAGATCTTTTATTAGGCTTTAGCTCTAAATCAGCACTGCCTAAATAATAGTAACAGCGTGCTTGTAAAGGTCGATTTTCAGGCAGTTTTTGCTCAATCTCTTTCAATAGTTTAGATGTACTATCACGCATTCTATTATAATCCTCAGGAATAAAATATTGATCTATTTTATTGAGGAGCGCATCGTAGTATAGTACCTTAAAGTCGTTCTTAAGGTATGTATCTGCTATTTTTTGATAATACACCCTGGCACTATCATATTGCAAATCATCAGCAAAAAATTGAGCCCTTTTTTTAAGTGTTACTACCTGAAAGGTATCTATTTGTTGTGCATAGGAAAGAAAAGGAAGTAAGAAAAATAATAGAGATTTGATGAATTTCATTATTCTAAATTCTGAGGATTTTAAAATGAAGGCAAAATGGAAGGATGGCACTTATACAAATATAATCAATGTAAAAACAAGAACCGCTGGATTGTAAGGTAAGGTACTATTTTATACGTATTAAGCACTGAGCACATTGATTGTCAGCACATAGCAACACAGTTCAAACAATACCCCGTTAGAGATGTCTGTAATAAATTGAATATTTATCAAAATTCATTTACCAATCAACACAATACCTGCCCAGTGCTTGGGATGGATATTTTGTTCTGCTAATTGATTTCGGGCTAATTGTAAGGCTTTTTGGTAACCGTCACTATTCGGATTAGAAAGGAAATGCTTATAAAAAGCTATCATCAACTTTTTGGTGTACTCATCATCTACATCCCACAGTGAAAACACCACATTGTGAGCCCCTGCATACAAAAAGCTTCTGGCTAATGAAAAAATGCCCTCTCCTTTAGTAAGCTTGCCTACGCCCGAAGAACAGCTACTTAACACCAACAAGTCGGCATTCATTTCCAGATTATATATTTCACTGGCCAACAAACATCCTGATACGTCTTGGGTACGTCCTCCACAACCCGAAAAGCGTACCTTTGCCAAGCCTGGTTTTTGGGTGTTGGCCTCACTATGGCTGGCAATGTGTACAATGCGAGCTTTTGCCATTTTTTGGATAAATAGTTCTTTGGTGGCAGTTTTAGACAAACTTATCTCGGCATTGAGCCGGCTCTTCTCAAATAAGTTATAGATTTTTTTTAATTCAATACCACTTTCAGGCAACTGATCTCCTGTACCTCGAGTGGTTGTATATATCTTACTCTCGCCAGTACTAAATGGCGCAAAACCAATAAAATCGATAGTATTTGAATGCTGTTTTGCTTTTTGTACTACTTCCTTTTGCCACAAAGTAGCCGAATAATGATAGCTAATTTGATATTGTTTGTTTAGATAATGGATACCTGCAAAATTATTCAGGTTCAGGTTAGCGGGTAACTGAGTAATTAAGGCTTCAAAAGGATTACTTTCAAGAGAAGGTGCTACTACTACTAGTTTTTTAATACCATCCAGGTATTTTTTGGCAGGTTGTACCAGCGTTTGATACAATTGATGGCTGACAGGAGCAAACTTTCGCAACCTGCTTTCCGATTGAATCGCCTCATAATATGCCTCTAATTGAGCTTGCACCTTTTTAACCTCAGGAATACGAATCAGCTGGTAATTTCTCTTTGTAATTACTACCAAATACACGCTTTTGTGGCAAAAAGTATACTCCAACAACGCGGTTTGGGCATCTAGAGAGGCTTGTACACCAGTGGGAGTGGCAAGTTTTAAATCAAACTTAATCTGGGCGTATTTTGGATAGCGTTGTTCAAAACGCTTGGTAAGTACTTCATAAGCCTGATTTGCTTTGGCTAAAGAGTCTCGTAACTCCTCTTTTTTGTTCAATAAAAGCTTACGTTGATAAGTTGCAATTTCTGTTCTAAGCTTTTTTTCCTGAGCTAGTAAATCGCTTGGAATGCCTCCAAATTTTTTGGCATTGGCTTCGGCTTGAGATTTCAACAATAGGCTTGCTTTGTCTCGTTCAGCAAAATAAAAGGCTTCATCCAAGTATTTCCTTTCGTGAGTTATATTATACAATTGCTCACAAGTAAAAATTGAATTAGAAGAAATTTCAGAAATATTCCTAGCTATCAATAATTGATCGTTTTTACGAGATACCCTTCTTCGTACCTCTTTTATAAAATTGTCAGCAGCACGAAAATGTTGCAAGGAAGCCTTTAGGTTCTTTATTTTTTCCTTTTTCATTCTTCCAAAAGCAATGCCTTTGCCTATAAGCATTCCAAAGAAAAAATTAAGATTATAATAATCATTAAACCTGGGAATCGCGTATAAATCAGGATTCTTAAAATTGCGCATGTTTGACATTAAACCTACTTGAAAGGCCTCTAAAGCAGGTGCTGGTTTTTCCATACTCAGATAATTTATACCCATATAGAGATATAGCAGTACCAGGTTTGGATGTATTTTGCCATATTTGTTTTTGAGGCTACTCAGCGCTTTAGAATAATTCTCATTAGCCAAGTCATATTTTTCTTGTTTAGTGTAGGTAAAGGCTAATATATAGTAAGCATCTGCCAGCTTTACATGAGTAGCTTCATATTTTTTCAGCAAATAATTGATAGCTTTTTGAATATAAAACACTGCCGAATCTGACTTACTCTGAGCCAAATAAACGTTCCCAATTCGTAATGTAAAATCACTTATTTCATCAACATCTGCTGGGTTTAACTCATTTTGCAATCGAATACACTTTTTATAAACACGAAGCGCGTCTTTATACCTATGTGTATTTTTATAACAACCAGCTTGGTTATAATATACATCCAATAACCTTTTTGTATTTGCTTTGCTGGATGGTATCTCATTCAAAATTTTTATTGCTCTAAAGCTATGTTCCAGGCCCTTATTATTGTCTCCGTAACTTACATAGGTATAGATTAAATTGTACCAAAACAGGTGCTCTATAATTTTGATTTTTTTAAGTGCTCTGTCAAAACGCTCTTCAATAATTTTCAATCCCTTTTTATACAGCTGTTCACTTTTTTGGCGATACCCTTGATAATCCAGAGCATCTGCTTTACCAAGGGTTAACAGTAATTCAATATAAGTGGGTTTCTTTTTCTCCTTGATCAATTGAAGGCCTTTCTCATGTAGGGACAAAGCCTTTTTAAAATTACCTAGTCTCAATGCTACTTGCCCCCAATAACGATAACAATACGCCAATAAGTCCTTATTATCAGGTAAGTCTTTTTTTATTCTCTCATAAACTTCCTCGGTATTTCGTTTGACAGAATCGTAATTCTTTTCGGTATAAAACTGTTTGACCTTATCTAAAATAGCCTTGTAGTACAACTCTTTCAAAGAATATTTTTCATAGATATCTGCTACTTTTTGATAATAAACCCTTGCACTATCGGTCTGCAAATCATCCTCAAAAAATTCGGCTCTTTTCTTCAGTAAAGTTACTTGAGAAGTATCAATTTGCTGGGCACAAGTAAAGAAAGGAAGTAGTAAGAAAGCTACACATTTGAGAAAGTTGATCATTTTCATTAGTCAGGATATTTAAAGTGCGGAAAAAACAGAAGGATAGATATCTTGTTTAGAGCAGGTAAGAATTTACACTTTGCTCAATCTACATTATACACCAATTATTTAGCAAGTATTTCGAATAAATTCCACACTTGTGTGGTTTGTAACCCCTACTCTCCTTTTTCTACCAACCAAATACTATCATTGGCAGCACCTTGTTCTTTCCATTCTACCTTTACCCGTTGTGACTGCAAAGTATTTACTTGGCGCCCGATATAGTTGGCCTCTACTGGTAGGTGGCGAGTATATTTTCTATCTACTAAGGTCAATAATTCTACCTGCTCAGGTCGCCCAAAAGCATTCATAGCATCCATAGCTGCTCTTACGGTACGTCCTGTATATAATACATCATCTACCAATATTACACGCTTACCTTCTACAATAAAATCTATTTTGGTAGCATTGGCCTTCAGGGTGCTTTTAGAACGTCGAAAATCGTCTCGGTAAAAAGTAACATCCAGATAACCCAACGATACTTTTTGCCCAGTAATTTCTAATAATCGTTGTCTTAGGCGCTCTGCCAGGTAAATGCCTCGGGGCTGCAATCCAAGGATTGCTGAATGATCAAAGTCCTGATGATTTTCTATCAACTCATGACAAAGGCGGCTAATCGTGATTTGTATCAATTGGCTATCAAATATGAGTCTTTTTTCCATAGTATTTGGCAAGGTAAAACTGGTATTACCATAAAACAAGTAAGCGACTGGGCTTTCAATTTATCGCCCAATCGCTTATCACAATTATAATTCTTTTGCCCGAATTATTCAAAGTGCATTTCAAATTTTTATTACAACCTTTTGGAACTTATTTTTGTATACATACAAAAGACATCGAAATCACAAGCTTATAAAAATGATCAAATTGAATCGGCAATTCCGTCTGTTTCTCTTATTAGACGCACTGGTTACGCTATTTCCTATCTTCTATTTCTTATCATTTAATTACTCTAAAAAATATCTTCTTAAGGTAGATGCCTATCCTGCCGTAAATTATGTATTCTCCTATTTAGGCTTTTTGTTGTTTTTGTTCAATATGGCACTCATTTCTATTGGGGTTTATTTTATACTCAAACACAACCCTCCCAGCAAACAACAAGTTTTTAAGCGCATGTTTGTAGCTGGCTCAAAAATGTACCTGATTATGGTTTGGATTATTTGCCTATTGCTGCTAAACATGTTTTTTACCTTGAAAGCCCAGGTCTTTTAAACAAAAAACCTGTACCAAATTCTCAAAAATGAGCATTCAATACAGGTTCATTCTTATATTTAGATAATTTATTGCTGTCTCAGGGCTACCACTCTAAAATCAGTACGACGATTCAAAATGCGGGCATAGTGAGTTTCATTAGGAATTACAGGGCTTTTAGATCCATACCCTTTTTTCACCAAACGTTTTTCATTGATCCCTTTAGAAACCAACCATTTATACACGACTTCGGCTCTTTGCTTCGAGAGTAGTTCATTATTTTTCCTGGTACCTACATTATCCGTATGGCCTCCTACCTCAATGGTAAGTCCTGGATTGTTTTTCATAAAACTTACCAAGGCTTCTACTGCAGGTAATGATTTTTTTGGAATATTGGCATCTTTGTATCTAAAAAACACTCTAAAACTCAACATATCTCCCTTGGCCAATGGTTTCTTAGAAGCGGAATTCATAATCACTCGATATAAATCTTTACCGCCTACTCCGCCAGCTCGATCAGAAGAAAAATAAGCAATGCGGTGATTCTTGTCATTAGACACAAAATACATATCATTTGCCTGACTATTGATTGGAAAACCTAAGTTTTCTACCTCAGAATAATCGTTCTCGCCAGTAATCACTACCTTAAAAATGTCGAATCCACCAATTGAATTGTGCCCCATCGAACTAAAATACAAGGTAGTACCATCTGGGTGCAAAAACGGCGCTTCTTCATCATAAGGGGTATTTACTTTTGGCCCTAAATTTACTGGTTTGCTCCATCGTCCTTTCTTATTTTTTGTAGACATGTAGATGTCTAAACCTCCCAAACCTCCTGGGCGATCACTGGTGAAAAACAACGTGTTCCCATCGGGACTCAAACAACCTGAGGTTTCACGATGCTTGGAATTGATGTGTTTACCAAGACTTCGGGGCTTGCTCCAGGCATGTTTTGTTTTTTGTGAAGAAGAAACCTTCCCACGACTCATCACCTTTTTATCTCTTTTTTTGGTTTTACGCCTACGTTTGCGTGTTTTCTTTACACTGGTAATAGTAGACTCATTGTATTTGGGTCCTGTTTCGATATTTAGCCTGGACTCATACAAATTCCCACTACCATAGTCTTGATAAATAAGCAATCTATTTCCATCTAGTGAAAGAAACACCGCCGACTCATGGTGTTTTGAGTTAAAATGTTGCCAAGGTTCTTTTGCTTCCCATTTGCGTTCTTTAGTATGTGAAATGAGCACATCTTCGTGACCATCGCTTTCATGACTCCCAGTAAAAATTAACATTGAGTTATCGTTGGATACAATCGGCGCGTATTCGTTATCTTGAGTATTGATCTTGGGTCCCAGGTTGTAAATACTGGCTTGTAATGGATTGCCAATGAGTTTTTTGGCAAAATTGGCCTCTTTAATTCTTTTATTAGAAACTTTTATAAAATCTTCCTTTGACACTCGGTCGTGGATGAGTTCGAGGTATTTGGATTTCGCATTACGAGACTTATCTATGCCACTTTGATAAGATTGTACCGCTTCATAATACTTGCGATTGTATACAAAGGCATCTCCCAGGTGAAAATCCAACAAAGGGCTATAGTCTGGGTTAAGTTGGTGGGCATACTTAAGTGGTTGCAAAGCAAGTGATTGATTGGATCCATATAAGTAACATAATCCTAATCTGAGGTGGGCATTCAATTCTGTCTCTTTGTTAGGCAATTCCAACTGACCACTGGCTACGGTTCCCAACAACTCTTTGTATGCTTCAATTGCCTTTGGAAATTGTTCACTGTCAAACAATCTTTCAGCTCTTTTGAGCTTAAGTTGAACCTGTTTGGTTATAGTGGTATTTTTCTGGGCCTTTAGGTGGTAACAATTGGTTGATAGCCAGAACAATGTTGCAAAAGTGTAAATTAATCTTCTCATAGCACTCAAACTTTTCTAGAAAAATAGCTCGTTCTTTTAATTCTCTCCTGATTCATTAGGTAACTTAAAATAGGAATTTTTACTACCTAAACAGGTAAATACACCTACAAAAACTTACATCTAATGTCCTGTATCTTATTATTGTGCTCTGAGGTTAGAATCTCTATAAGTAATACGTTATTCTAATACAGAATGGTCACAAGGACCTTCAGATAGAATATACTTTTTTTGTTAGAATTGTACATTTCTAGTGATTTACTAGCAATATCAACTAAAAACAATGCAATTTGTTTGCAAAGCAGTTAGCTACATGGATATACGAACAATTACTAATTTTGTAATCTCAGCATCAATTCATTAGATTATCAAACATAAAAACTGAGCGTTCACACGCTTTTTTTTGTTAAAATCAACACTTTTTATTACATCGGTTATAAAACCCTCGGTTAATTTTATTGCCTTCGTAATCGATGTTGCTTTAATGTATCTGGTTTTCTTATTTAGATTTTTTATTCACCTTGTTTTGCAGTACAAGAAATAGTAAAAATTCCTATCCCTAATCATGAATTTTGAATTGAAAGGTTTTGCAGAAATGCAGCAAAATTTCAGGACAGAATTGCCTAACATATATCTACACTCAAATTTAGTCTTGTCAAATTACAAGTTTATCGTCAGGTCACTTCTTTTTCTTGGTTTCAAAATTTAACAAATAATTGTCTGCGCACCATTATTTATTAAATTGACCTCACATTGCTAATTAGACTTTTTGTATTACACAATCCTTCGGAGCCTATTTAGAATAAAACACCCTCTATGAGGAAAAGTCTTCTGTAAATTATATACTATGACTCAAGAATTACGACCCATCAAAAAATTAATGGTTGCCAACCGAGGTGAAATCGCCATTCGGGTATTGAGAGCCGCCTCAGAACTAAAAATCACTACTGTTGCCATTTTCACATATGAAGATCGTTACTCCTTGCACCGCTATAAAGCGGATGAGTCCTATAAAATTGGCGCAAATAACGACCCTTTAAAGCCTTATTTAAATATTGAGGAAATTATTAATGTAGCCAAAAAACACCAGGTAGATGCCATACACCCTGGATATGGTTTTTTGTCTGAAAATGTAAATTTTGCGCGTCGCTGCCGTGAGGAGGGAATCATTTTCGTGGGTCCTGAGCCAGAAGTAATGGAAAAACTCGGTGACAAGGTTTCAGCAAAAGTGATTGCCAAACAAGCCCAAGTGCCAGTAATAGAAGATAGTCAGCAAAAGCTAGAGACAGTCGAGATCGCATTGGCCGAAGCCCAACGAATTGGCTACCCTATCATGGTAAAAGCCTCTGCTGGTGGTGGTGGCCGGGGAATGCGGGTAGTTACCAATGATAGTGAATTAACCAAAGCCTATCAGGAAGCCCGTAGTGAAGCCTTGAAGGCCTTTGGGGATGATACCGTATTTTTGGAAAAATATGTCCAAAACCCAAAACATATTGAGGTGCAAATCATGGCCGATAGTCATGGTAACATGGTGCACCTTTTTGAGCGGGATTGTTCAGTACAACGACGCTTCCAAAAAGTAGTGGAAGTAGCTCCTTGTACTACACTTTCTGATGAAGCCAAAGCAAAACTCTATCAATACGCACTGGCTATTTGTAAGAGCGTAAACTACAACAATGTAGGCACAGTAGAGTTTTTGGTAGACGCCGAAGAAAATATTTTCTTTATAGAAGTAAACCCTCGTGTACAGGTAGAGCACACCATTACTGAAGAAATTACTGGGATTGACATCGTCCGCTCGCAAATTCTTATTGCCAAAGGACACCATCTATCAGACAGTGTATTAAGGCTCCACTCACAAGAATCAGTAGAATGCCACGGTCACGCAATTCAATGTCGAGTAACTACCGAAGATCCTGAAAATGGTTTCAAACCCGACTATGGTACCCTCAATACTTATAGAAGTGGTTCAGGATTTGGTATTCGTTTGGATGCAGGAAATGCCTACGCTGGAGCCAGCATCTCCCCTTTCTTTGATTCATTGCTGGTAAAAGTTTCGGCTTGGGGACGCACCCTCAAGGGAGCTAGTGAACGCTTGAGCAGAGCATTGGAAGAAATGCGGGTAAGAGGAGTAAAAACCAATGTTGGCTTTTTGCTCAATGTTATCAATCACGAAGAATTTTATACTGGACATGCCAATGTTAAGTTCATAGATGATCACCCTGAACTATTCAACACGCCACCAAGGCTCAATAGAGCTACTCGTATTTTAAATTACCTGGCCAATGTGATCGTTAATGGCAATCCTGACGTACGGTATATAGACAAAACTAAACGTTTTGACATTGTAAAAGTACCTGATTTTGAGAAATACACTTATTTCCCTAAAGGTACCAAAGATCGCTTAAATGAATTAGGCAGAGAAGGTTTTGTGGAATGGCTCAAAAACGAAAAACCTATCCATTATACTGACACTACTTTCCGCGATGCCCACCAATCGTTATTGGCCACTCGTATGCGTGGAATGGATCTCGTACGGGTAGCCGAAAGTTACGCCAAAGCTCACGCCGACGTATTTTCTATGGAAGTATGGGGAGGGGCTACCTTTGACGTTTCTATGCGATTTTTGAAAGAAAATCCCTGGCAAAGACTGAGAGAAATTCGGAAAAGAGTACCCAACATTTTATTGCAAATGTTGTTGCGAGGCTCCAATGCAGTAGGTTATAAGGCTTATCCAGATAACCTGATAGAGAAATTTATTGAAAAATCGGCCGAAAATGGTATAGATATCTTCCGTATTTTTGATTCGCTCAACTGGATTGAGAATATGAAGGTGAGTATTCGGGCAGTACGAGAATATACCAATTCATTAGCCGAAGCTTGTATTTGCTATACAGGTGACATTCTAGATCCTAATAATCAGAAATATACCATTGATTATTATGTAGAACTGGCCAAACAGTTGGAAGGTGAAGGGGCTCATATTTTGGCCATTAAAGACATGGCTGGCTTGCTTAAGCCTTACGCCGCTGAAAAACTGGTAACAGCACTTAAAAACAACGTATCGTTACCTATTCACCTCCATACTCATGACACCTCTTCTATCCAGTCAGCCACTTATTTAAAAGCCATTGAGGCAGGAGTAGATGTAGTAGATGTGGCATTGAGTTCTATGTCGGGGCTTACGTCGCAACCAAACTTCAACTCTTTGGTGGCAGCCATGCAAGGCCACGAACGTGAAAACCCTATTAGCTTAGCCTCTCTCAATCAGTTTTCTCATTATTGGGAACAAATTCGGGAATATTATTACCCATTCGAATCAGGCTTAAAAGCTGGTACAGCGGAAGTATATGATCACGAGATTCCAGGAGGGCAATACTCTAACTTGCGTCCACAAGCCAATGCATTGGGATTGGGAGATCAATTTGAAACCATTAAGAAGAATTACGGCATTGCCAACGAATTATTTGGCAACATTGTAAAGGTAACACCTAGCTCTAAGGTAGTAGGTGATTTTGCTATGTATATGACTTCTAATGGGTTGACCAAGGAAGATATTCTGGAAAAAGGGCATACGCTTTCTTTCCCTGAATCAGTAATCAATTTCTTTAAAGGAGATTTGGGACAGCCCAAGAATGGTTTTCCTCAACAAATGCAAGAGATCGTGCTCAAAGGAGAACAACCCTTGACTGGACGAGCAAACGAACACATGACGCCTTTTGACTTTGACCAGGAGTGGAATAAGTTTGACAAAAAGTATAATCAAAATCGCCTCAGCGATGCTTATACTTATGAGGATATGCTTTCTTCGTTGCTTTACCCGAAGGTGTTTGATGAATACCATACTTTCACTCAGGAATATGGTAACCTGGCATATATTCCTTCCTATGCTTTCTTCTATGGTTTGCATCCTCGCGAAGAGATTTTGGTACGCCTTGATGAAGGTAAAACTTTGATGATTGAGCTACTTTTTGTGAGTCCTAATGTAGACGAAGACGGATATCGGGAAGTATCATTTGCCTTGAATGGCCAAACTCGAATTATCAAAGTACGCGATCTCAAACAGGAAGTAAAGAAAGTAAGCAACCAAAAAGCGGATGCCAATCAGGAAAACGAAATTGGTGCTCCTCTTCAAGGAAAACTCGCCTCTATATTGGTAAAACCTGGCGATGAAGTCGCTGAAAATACGCCATTGTTTGTGATTGAAGCCATGAAAATGGAAACCACCATTACTGCCAACAAAGCGGCCAAAGTAAAACAAGTAATTCTGGAAACTGGTATGGTAGAACAGGATGACTTGGTAATTGTTTTGGAAGATTAGTTTGCATATAAACTCGCTCATAAATCCCTTGAAATAACATTCGAGGGATTTTTTTATTCTTTTTCTTGAACACTTATAAAAAAGTAACTACTAAGTGACCCTTTTCTAATTTTTTTCTGGTGATAACTAGAGTGTTTATGTTTTACTAAATATTCTCTCATATGTTATCTACTAAAAAATACCTAATCCATTCATTGCTTATTCTCACTCTATGCATACTCAGTGCTTTTAGCTATCAGGCTGATGATTGTGTATTTTACTTTGCTACCCAAAAAGGTAGCAAGCTCGAGATGACCAATTATAATCGTAAGGGCAAAAAACAAAATGTCATAAAGCTAGAAGTAGTAGATAAAAAAACAGTGAATGGCAATGTTACACTCGATATTGCTTACGTCTATTATGATAAAAAAGAAAAAGATGTACAGGCCAAAGGCAATTACAAAGCAATGTGTGAAAACGGCGTATACAAGTTTGAATTTGGCGCCATGACTCCAGTAGCAGGACAAAAAAGAGGTAAGAATATGGAAATGAAAATGGAAAGTGATTTTCTGGACATTCCTACCAATCCCAAAGCAGGGCAAAAGCTCAAAGATGGCAAAATGCAAATCTCAATGAAGGCTGATGGAATGCCTAATATGTTCAAAACCCAGGTTAAAATCAGTGATCGTAAAGTTGACGGCGTAGAAAAAATCACGACTCCTGCAGGCACCTTTAATTGTGTCAAGATTTCTTACAATAGCCAAATGAAGGTGTCATTCATGAATACCAAAACCAAGACGGTGCAATGGTTTGCCAAAAACGTAGGAATGGTACGTTCCGAAATTTATAACAAAAGAGGTAAACTCAGCGGTTATACCGAGCTTACCAAGTTTAACAAATAATATTATTCAAAAAGCCGAAAGTGTGTGCTTTCGGCTTTGATATATTCAAGTATTCTCTAATTGCTCTGCAGTAGTCAATAATAGTCGTACAACCTTATCCATTTGCGACACTTTCCACTCGTCGAGTTCAACGACTGTTTCGCGGTAAACAACTCTACCCAAATGATAATGAATTTCTCCATTAAACAAATCCGCTACTTCTAACAAAGTCTCACAAAGCACTTCGTTGTTTAACAATCTATCTAGCTTGTAGCTAGGGATAGCGTCAAACACATATTTGGCTCTTACCAAATCATCTGCTTCATCCGAAGAATCATGGGCAAACACCTGATGAGCAAATTTGGCAAATGTAGCTCTTTTGTGGATGCTAAAGGTCGTAAATGCATCGGTTTCACAATCCATTTCTACGCAAAAATAACTCATCTCTCGTTTTCCTTTTCCTACTACTTCTACATACCCATGTACTGGCCTGTCATTGATGCTACCCGATACGTCGCTATAATTGACACGTTGATTCCATCCAGCAAAAGGTCGAGCGTGAAACTCAAGGCCAAAGGCATCAGCCAGGTGCTGCATTAAGCGATTAATTTTCTGTAAAGAATGGCGTTTTTGCAAATAATAAAAAGAGAAGAATAATCCTCCTAAAAAGACAAACATTCCAGCAATTGCTAAATTCCCCATAATAGTTACATTTTAAAAGTTTGGTATCATTCATTTGTTCAATTCATGTGGTTCATTTGTACAGCCATTTGTTGTACCAGCTGCATCAAACGTCCCAGGCGTTCCTGGTTTTCATGCTGAAGTTCAGGCAATTGTACCAACTCACGGTACTGGATCGTGCCTTGCTTGATTTCAAACTTACCACGGATATCACTATACGCTTGAGTTAATGCAGCCTGAATTGCTTGATTTTGCCAAAACAAGCTGACAAATGTACTATCTTGACTCTTAATTGAAAATTTATGGATAAGGTTTTGACTTTTAGCCTTTTGTCCTCGAAAAGTTTTTTTAACCAAACTTCTCAAACTCGTTTTTTTCTCAATACTCACTTCTGGAAATTGGTATGAGCTGCTTTCAAGCAAAATACAGAAATAATGTTCAGTTAAACTGCCTTGAATTTTTTCGCTAATGAAAGCTTGCATGGGCTGCCCATGACGAAGACTATACACACTTGGGTATTCGTTGAAAAAACGATTGAGCCAGCCATAAGAAGTCTGTAAATGAAGATTAAAATTAGAAGCAAGGCCTTGCATAAGGGTTTCTACATTGGCAAAAGCCACCTTGCGTTGTTGGGTGAGAAATATAATACAAAAGAGGATGATACCTACCAAAAGTACCACCAGGTTGATCCCGATATTTTCCATTTTTCTTTAAAGTTAAGTTTGTCACTTGATTCACTATTCTTATATATTATAACGGGGATCAGCGATATTTGGTTTTGTTTTTGGTATTAATTCGCACAACTCAAAATCACTAAATCACTCTTAGTCAATCACTTGAAACGAAAAAACCTCCAATAGATCACTTGATCTACCAGAGGTTATTTATCGGTCTTATTGAAAAAATTCTTAAAATTGATATATCAGGCAATTGGTATGCATGCCTGCTCCTACCGAAGCCATCACAACCACATCGTCTTTGGCTACTTTATGCTCGGGTAGTTGTCCTCGTAGCATTACATCCAACAAAGTAGGAATGGTAGCCACTGAGGAATTTCCAATATTTTGCAGAATCACTGGCACTTGCTGACAAAACTTTGCAGCACTATCACCTACATCGCCAATGGTTTTGTCATAAATAGCCCGTAGCATTTTTTCATTGGCCTGGTGCATCAAAAACTTGGCTACTTTCTCCATAGAAACGCCTGCTTTTTTGAGGCAGGAATGAATTAGGTTGGGCATATTTTCTACCGCATAACGGTATACTTTTTTACCTTGCATTTTTACATACAACCCCTTGTCCAAATCTGGATTGGTAGAAGCCCCCATTCGCAAATAGTTCACTTCTTCGTCACAGTTCGAGAAAGTCTTATTCGCCAATACACCTCTCGGTTTTTCTTCTTTGGAGCCTTTTACAACTACAGCCCCTGCCCCATCACCAAATAACATAGAATCTGGATCATGCGGATCGAGTACTCTGGACATAGCCTCAGCTCCAACCACCAGGATATGCTCGGCATCGCCACAGGCAATCGCCTGATGAGCCTGAATCATGGCTTGTACCCAGCCAGGGCATCCAAACAATAAGTCTACCGCAAAACAGTCTTGGCTTTTAATGTGTAGATGGTGTTTGACCAAAGCTGCCAAATTAGGGATAAGGTGCGAACCTTGGCTCTGATCTACCAAGTTTCCAAAGTTGTGGGCTACGATGATTCCGTCTAACTGCTCTCGATCAATTGCTGCATTTTTGATGGCATTTTCAGCCGCCAATGCAGCCATGTGAGCAGTTTGGTAGTGATCTTCTATATAACGACGCTCACGAATACCTGAAATTTCTTCCAGCTTATGAACGATTGCTTCACTTGCTTTTTCGATCGGTTCTCCATTTTTGCGAAAAAACGTGTTACGATGAAAATAGCTGCCAGGTATTTTGGTGGCAGGGAGGTATGCCCCCGTACCAACAATAACTGAATTTGTGTACATACCTTTATTTTTTTAACCTTTAAAACTGTGGGTAGATTTTGTGCCATTACAACACAAGCTAAAACATACCCATTGGTTGGTATATCTCGGCAAAGATATTTTCTGATCGAACGTTCATTTTTTGACCAAAATTCAGATTCAAAAAAACAGAAACCCGAACTTTGATCCAGCGCTTAAACTTAAGTTGAGTTTTATTGCGCCGATAAAAAAGCTTTTCCTCTAAAAATTTTGAATATTAATAAAATCTTACAACTATATTTTGATATAATACTATTTAAGCAAAAAAGTTACTGTTAACACTTCTCCAAACGTTACCCACACGATACTGATTTTATGTAGTCGTTTTCTGTCTATTCTGCAATCCTGTCCTCTAAAAACCAGCAAACCTGCACACTCCTTAAAATTTGTTTTCAATAATCTATAAAGCTCATTTGCTTAGGCACTGATTTTGCGCCCACATGAAATCAAAATGAAAAACTAAATTGGCGATGAATAGAATATCTTCTCGAACTATTACTACTACCCTTTTTCGTGTCTATCTATACCAACTTTTACTCATTACTGGCTTGTGTTTATCACACTTCGTCGCTGTTGCTCAAGATGGAGACCTTTACCTTACCAATTATAAAATTCCTCTTAAAAATATTGACAATCAAAACCGTGCTATTGTACAGGGCACAAACAATGTCATGTACTTTGCCAATACCAAAGGCGTATTAAGCTATGATGGTGTAGTATGGGGAATTATTCCTACTCGAAATACTCCTTACTCTCTTTCGATGGATGTTCGCCACGATAACCTGGTTTATGTAGGTTGCCGCAACAATTTTGGTTATTTAACCAAAGATAAGTTGGGAAGAGAAACCTATAAGTCGATTTCTGATAAAAGTGAAAACAAGAAAATTTTCAAAGGAGATTATGGTGAGTTAAATCGTATTATCCAACACGATGAATTCATCTACTTTTATAGCAATAAAGCACTCGTAAAAGTTAGAAGAAAAAATCATGTCATCGCGAAAGTTTGGAAGTCTGACAAAGACAATCAGTTTGCGGGGGTGCTGTTTATGCACAAAAAGCCTTATTTGCAAATCAAGACCAAGGGTTTACATAAAATAGAAGGTGATAAGTTAGTATTGATAGAAAAGAGTAAACTTTATGCTTACCTGGACATCTATAGCTCATTTATGTATGATAATGAGCGGGTAATATTTGTAGCTAGTAATAGTTGGTCTTACCTTTTTGATGGCGAAACAGTTCGTCTCTACATTCCACGTGATTATAAATACCTGCTTGGAAACCTGATGCGTAATGCTACTCGCATCGGCAAAAAAGAAATCGCCTATTCTACGTTATCGGGTGGAATATTGATTGTAAAACAAGGTTATGGCACTACACATCGGGTCATCAATTATCAAACAGGATTGCCAGATGATGAAGTAATCTCTTTATACAAAGATCGTTTAGGAGCCTTGTGGATATGTCATTCCAATGGTATTTCGCGGGTAGATGCTAACCTTCCTATCAAAGCTTTTTCCTCGTATGCGGGTATAGACGGTAATGTCACTTCATCTGTCAAGAAAGGAGACTCTTTGTTTGTATCTACTAGTGAAGGGGTATTTTACCTCAGCAAAGTAAGCCGTTTTGAAGAGGTGGCCAGCTTGATCAAAAAAGAAGCAAAGTATTTAAGAACTGTTCAAAAAATTGAGCGGGTAGTTACCATTACCGAACCCAAGGATCGCAAACGCACCAAACTACGAATTTATCGTCACTCAAGAGAAGGAGATAAAGATGTAAAACGAAAAATAGACATCAAAGAAACCTCTAAAATTGAAGAAACGCCCTCCCGAGTGGTGAGTTTTGAGAAAGCCTCTGTACTCTTACCCAATGAGGATATCCGTAAAATTTATGCGATGGCTTCTATTCCCTACATTTATAAAAAAGTAGAGGGTCTGCAAGCCAAATGCCGTCAATTGTACCCCCATTACAAAAACGTCCTTATAGCCAGTAATATTGGCTTATATTCAGCCTCTACCCAAGGCAAAGAAATGGTTGCTAAACCAGTCATTAAAGATGAGTATGTTCACTTTATTTATCAATCAGTACAAGATACCAATCGTTTTTATGTAGGTACCGAAAGTGGTTTACATTTGGTAAATTACAAGGATGGGAATTTCAAAGCCAAGCAGAAGCTTAAGGATATGGATGACTTGGTATATTCTATTTTGGAATACAAAGGCAAGCTTTGGATTGGAAGCGAAAACCAAGTATTGAAAGTAAATATCGACAGTGTTGGAGGATTCAAGGATTTTAAACGTTTCCCGTTTGCCAATAGTTATTCAGAAAATATTGCCGCAAGGTTAATTGATGGAGAGCCAGCCTTTTTCCTTTCTTCGGGAATTTATAGTTATGATGCAAAAAAAGATAGGCTCATTCAAAAAACAGGATTACAAAAATTTGCCAACAGTGAAACCAAGGTATTGTATCACCAACCTGGCTTTACCTGGGTAGAAACTGACAAACTTTGGAAAAACATTAGAGATACCAAAGCCCGAAACTTTTTGCGTACTCGCTTTTTGGAAATATTTGATGACATTCAAGACATTTATGTAGACAAAGGCGAGAATATTTGGGTAGTAAATGATAATGCCCTCTACAAGATAAATCACCGAGCCAAGTTAGACGACCGAAAATACTTCCAGGTATTTATCAAGAATGTACGTAACAAAAAAGGGAAGTTTTTACCACTCAAAGATTTGGTAGTACAACACAACGACAACACGCTCTCTTTTACCTTTCAATTGGCTTCGCCGTTTTTCCGTAACGAAGACAATACTGAGTACCAATATTGGCTAGAGAACCTGGATGGTCGTCGTAAGAAAAAAATAGATTGGTCTGGTTGGAACAAACGCGCTATTATTTCTTTCCCGTTTTTACCTAGTGGCAAGTACAAATTGCATGTGCGTGCTAAAAACACCTTTGGTCAGGAAAGTGAAGAGCAAACTTTTGGTTTTGAAGTAAAACCTCCCTTCTGGCAAACTTCGTGGTTTTATGCCTCTCAAACGTTGTTCTTTTTAGGCTTGTTGTTGCTATCGTTACTAGTTAGTAGGAAAGGAAAAAAATACGCAAGGGTTTCTTATGTACTAACCTTTGTAACTATCATTACTTTCTTTGAATACATTATGCTTACTGCTGAGCCTTATGTAGACAATGCCTCTAACAATGTTCCCGTGTTTAAATTAGGAATGAACATCTTACTGGCACTTACCTTGGCTCCTATCGAGTTGCTTCTACGTAAACTCATCTTGAAAAGAAACGAAAACAAGGAAGGGTAAACCTCGAATGAGGTATACTGGGTTAACCAAAGATTTTAATGTCTTCTAAGCCGTTATTTTTATTCATTTGTTGAAAAACGAATAAAAATAACGGCTTTTATGTTAGCGATAATAAACTCATCTCACAACACTTAGTTTCCTGTGAAATACTTGTTCATCAATTTGCACTGCTATAATGTATATGCCTGATTGGTTTAGCTGAATCGCTTGATTCCAATTGATACTACCTGACTTAAATTTTTGGGTACTCACAAGTTTTCCCTGATAAGTAAGTATGCTTACCTGAATATTTCTACCCAGAGCATTGGTTATCCTTAAAGAAATATCGCCCAACGAAGGATTAGGGTACACCTCTACCCCAATACGATTTACCGTATTCTTAATCGCTTTGATAGGCGAATATTCAAAAGTCCCATCAAAATCGTTTTGTTTTAATCGATAATAATTAATCCCTAACAATGGATGGTGATCATTAAACTGATAGTTATTAATAGTTTGAGTAGTGCCTTTTCCTTTGATAAAACCCAGGTTTTCCCAATGCTTGCTATCGGTTGATCTTTGCACCTCAAATCCAGCATTGTTCAATTCTGAAGCAGTGATCCATCTTAGCAATACTTGGTTATTTTGTTGAGTAACATTAAATTCTAACAAGCTTACAGGTAATGATAATTGAGCAAAAGCAATATTGTCCAAGGCAATGTAGTTGATGCCTGATACAATGATCATCTCAAATTCGGTTAGCGGTTGGTTGTCCCAAATAGCGCTTGAAAAATTTATATTATCATAGGTAAAGTTATCAGGAGGGTTAATGGCAATTGTTTGCTCTATGGTTCCACCAGCGGCCAAAGTGCCTACAAACCTCACACTGCCTGAGGCAAAGTTGGACCCGTCATCGTTACTTGTCCAAATGCACCAAGCCAATGCCGATGATATAGTAAATGTATCGCCGCTGTTAGTTACTCTAAAAGAGCCAAAAGAACCTGTGGTGCCTCCATCTAAAAAACCAGAGCCTAACCAAAAGTTTGTGCCACTACAGCCAAGGCCAGCAAATTGTTCTACAAACATATCTCCTGTGGTTGTAAAACTTATATCACTCGTTGTAAAAGTAGTTGCATTGGCAGTCTCACTTTCAAAGGTTTCTATCTGGGCCTGAACACTCAACACTGCCATACATAACACCCAAAAGGTTTGTACAAGTTTTTCCATAGTGCATACTTTCGATGATTTGTACCTGATAAATCTTTATACAATATAGTACAATACACAGCTATAGAAAAGAACGACAGAACCGTTTTTTACTTGTAGACATCAAGTAATTACCTTGAATCAGGTCTACTTCCTAACTTTCAGTATGTTATTAATTAAAGATGATGAACTTTGCTCAATAGCGATGATTCTAAAACCTAATACGCGTATTGGGCAGCCATTTTTTGATTTTGGCTTTTTCCTTGGCGACATTATAGCCCGTTTCTGATTCTGACTCCTTAGAAGGTGCAGGGAAGTTACCACGCAAGTCCAGTTCTCGCAGGTTTTTCATTTGGGTAATTGCTTCGGGTAAACGGGTAAGGTTATTATTTCGTAAAACCAGTTTTTTAAGTTTAGACAACTTCAATACCGAAGCAGGCAAGGTATTTAAACGATTTCCTCTTAGGTCGAGCTCTTCCAGATTCTGTAGATTTCCAATACTATCGGGTAACGACTCTAATTGATTATTAGCTAGCTTAAGTGTTTTTAAGCTTTCTAATTGGGTAACATTTTCGGGTAATTTGGTAATCTTATTTTCGCTCAAATCCAATATTTTCAGACGTTTCATATAACCCAAAAACTCGGTTTTGGCGAAGGTACTATCCAGGCGATTGTTTTTTAAATATAGAAACTCAAGTTTGGTGAGGTTCTTTAAATCTGGCGGCAAACTATCAATAATATTGTCTCGCAAGTACAGGTACTTAAGATTGAGCAATCCTCCTACTGAATAAGGTATTTTTGAAATTTGATTACTGTCCAAATCCAGTACTTCTAATTTGGTAAGATTACTTATTTGTCCTGGGATTTCTGAAATACCATTTTGCTCTAGATCTAATACTTTAAGCTCGCGAAGCTCTCCAATTTCTACTGGGATTTCGGTCAACTTATTCCCCTCTAAATCAATTACCTGGAGCTGTTTTAAGTTTTTGATGGTCTTAGGCAGTTTTTCCAAGCGATTGTAGTCCATGTACAAAAACTTGAGGTGCTTCAAGCTACCAATAGTATCGGGTAAATAGGCAATTTTGTCACCCCATAAATCCAAAATTTGTAAAAATTTAAGACTACCAATACAGGGAGGAAGGGTATCTATAGGATTTAAACCCAAGTCCAACATTTGTAGCTTCTTAAGCTTCGATATGTCTTTGGGGCATTCTTTCAGTCCGCGGTTTTTCAAACTTAGCAAATACACATTAAAGGCTTCGTGTACTGCATCTGGCATATTGGTATATAATTCTTTTTCTTCTAATTCATTCAAAGTCAATAATGTATCCTGACTTTGTCCCGTATAACTATATAGCAATAGTACGAAAAGTAAAGGGCTCAACCAGTTTTTTTGTAGCATTGTATTCTTTAAAGTATTAACTCACCAGCGATGTAACAGGTTCAAGTTATAAATTCTTACCTCAAATATAAAGCATATCACATACATTCGGCCAATTCACATAAAGATAATATAGTAAATAGATCGCTTGCTCATGCCTCTCTTCTAAAAAAGCACCTTTTGTACAAATTTGTAATGGTACATTCTGTATTTTCACACTTAAACAACTAAACACTACACCATCATGACCAAAAAAATCTATACTTACCTGTTGGCTATATTATGCCAACTACTATGGATATCTACTGCCCAAGCTCAACAAGTATCACAATATGTAAAAGTGAAGGATGGCACTCGTCTGGCAATGGATGTGTACTTTCCTGATAACAAAATACCCAACAAAGGCATCCCCGTATTGTTTGAGTTTACCCGCTATTGGCGAGGTTACGAACACCCCAAAACAGGAAAAAGAATCTCATCTTTGCGAGGCATACACCGACATTTTCTAAAAAATGGCTATGCGCTCGCCATCGTAGACGTAAGAGGTAGCGGTGCTTCTTTTGGGCAACGCCCTGCCGAATATTCTCCCAAAGAAGTACGTGACGCGTATGACGTAGTAGATTGGGTAGCCAAACAGCCCTGGTGCAATGGCAAAGTGGGGGCTTTTGGCACCTCTTATACAGGCACTACTGCCGAACTACTAACGGCCACTCAACACCCCGCGGTAAAGGCTGTAATTCCAGGTTGGTCCGATTTTGATTTGTTCCAGAGTCCAGTAAGGCCTTATGGAGCGGTAGCTAGTAGATTTATTAAAACCTGGAGCGATTTGGTAGGTGCAATGGATCATAACGATGTAAGTGTGATGCGAGCCAGTATTCGTCGGGTAGGCACCGATAAAGACGGATCATTGCTGAAACAAGCCATTGCCAGTCATAAAAATAATCCCAATGTATACCAAAGTGTAATTGATGGAAAGTTTCGTG
The DNA here is from genome assembly GCA_001890965.1 of marine bacterium AO1-C. GTDB lineage: Bacteria > Bacteroidota > Bacteroidia > Cytophagales > Microscillaceae > Microscilla. Next base: position 65,316 of record MLAY01000002.1, read on the forward strand.
ACCAAAAGATAGGCGCCTATACCTATGAGGAATGCTCTCCAGTGTATTGGCACAAAAAAATAAGCCAATCCAAAGTGCCCATGTTGGTGTTGGTCAGTTGGCTCGATGCTGGTACAGTAGAGGGAACATTGCAACGTTTTCAGCACTTTAAAAACCCGCAAAAAATAATAATTATGGCTGGTTCGCACGGAGGAGGTGCCCATGCAAGCCCTTATGAAGTAGGTAGCTCTGCCCTCCCCCACAAACCCAGCGTTAAAGAGCAATTTAAGCTACGTACTGATTTTTTAGACTATTACCTCAAAGGCAAAAAAAATAGTGTAGACCAATGGCCTACAATACAATACTACAACTTGGGAGAAGAAAAATATAAGACTAGCCAAAAGTGGCCTGTAAAAGGAGTAAAACGTCAAAAATGGTATTTTAACAATGATTTAAAGCTCTCATCTACCCCAGAGAAAAACAATACAGGCAATGATACCTACCAAGTGGATTTTGGAGTGACTACTGGTAAAAGTAATCGTTGGATGACCCAAATGGGGCGCCCCATTATGAACCTGCATCAGCGCCAGGAAATGGACAAACGCATGCTCACTTATACTTCGGCTCCGCTAACCGAGGATACACAAATTACGGGTAATGTAGTTGTAAATCTGGAGATGGCTTCTACTACGACTGATGGTTTGGTAGTGGTATATTTGGAAGATGTAGACGAAAATGGGCAAAGTCGTTATATTACCGAAGGAGGTTTGCGTCTGATTCATCGGAAATTGAGCAAAAACCCTTATTTCAAAACCAAGTTACCCTATCATTCTTTTACCAAAGCCGATGCAAAACCGGTGGTTTCAGGACAAAAAACCAACGTGCAATTTAAGATGTGGGCCACTTCGGTATTACTCAAAAAAGGGCATCGTTTGCGCATTGCCATTGCGGGTGCCGATAAAGATATGTTTGATCGAATTCCGAAAGAGGGTACACCTACTTATACCATTTTTCGTAATGCCAAGGAGCGCTCTTTTGTGGAAATTCCGGTAGTGAGGTAATAGAAATAAAAGGGAAGGTTTCATAGAAGAACCTTCCCTTGTTTTATCATCAATAACTACTTCACCATCAATGCTTTTATAAACTCAATGTATTTGGGTTTGCTCCAGGGAAAGGAACCATTTACTTTAGCCACTTTACGGCCCGATCCATCAAAAATATGGGTAGAGGGCAACGCTCCATACAACACTTTTTGCCACAAATAACCTTTAGGATTGTGCACGATAGTAAAGGGGTATTTTTTCTTTTGTTGAAAACTCACCAAGTCTTCTCGTTTTTTATCTACCGAAATGGCCAACACTACAAAAGGTTTACCTTTGAGGGCTTTTTGAAGCTTGATAATGTCAGGCATTTCGCGTAGGCAAGGCCCGCACCAGGTAGCCCAAACGTTCATAAATACCACCTTGCCTCGCAAATCCTTCATAGTGAAGGTCTTGCCATTGATATCTTTGAAGGTGTATTCTTCCAGTTTTTTATTTTTTCTCCCTGGTAAAATCTTTACCCGTTCAAAACCTTCAACATCCCCTGATATGTATCGCAGCATTTTACGCTGTTTGGCGGTGAGGCTTTTGCCTTGTAACAACCTGATAGATTCGGCTGATTCTTTATTGATAGCTATATCCAACGGAGTCTGGCCTTTATTATCCTTGACATTTTTATCAGCTCCACTCTTCAATAGTTCATTTACTGCATAAAACTCATTGAGACGAGCTGCTAAATGCAATGGACTAATACGTGCATCTTTCATTTTTTGCACATTGGCTCCTCGTTTAATGAGTAACTTTACCGTATTGAACTTTCGCCAACCAATGGCATAATAAATTGGGGTAATTTTAGAAGACATAAAAATCGAACGATCGCTATACACCGCATTAATCTTTGCTCCTTTGTCCAGTAAATAGTTAATGGTCTTGTTGTACCCTCTCATAGCTGCATCAAATAAAACCCGGTCGTTCGAGGCGTGAATGTCAGCCCCCTTTTCTATCAATAGCTTTACCGCCTTGAAGTTTTCACGGCTATTGTTTTGACAAGCCGCAATCAAAGGAGTAAACCCCACATTACTCTTGCTTTCCACGTCAAACCCTTTACCCAGCAAATAATTAATCATTTTGGTATTACCGTATTGAGATACAGTGTATAGTGCATTTTGCCCATTGTTATAGGTGTCTTTTCCTTTCACTTTCTCAGGTGCGGCCCGCATGATTTTAGCTCCTCGCTGCTCCAGATATTTTACAGCTTCCATGTTTTCTTTTACACAAGCGGCAATGTAAGGGGTCCATCCACCACAATCGAAGCATCCTCTTTTTTCGGTGCGATCATAATAACCATTGATGTCCATTCCAGATGCTACCAATTCTTTGAGCTTGGGCATATCCTTATCCCAAATGGCGTGGAAGAGTGGGTTACTATTCTGGGCTTGTACAGTAGTGATTTTGAGCATTATAGCCAAAATCATGAATAACATTAAGTTCGTTTTTTTCATTATTGTAAGTTTTCGTGTTTATTTCATAAGGCCTTCAAAAAATTGCACGTATTGTGGTTTGTTCCAACGCACTGCGCCTCCTACGTATATCATTTTTTTGCCATCGGTACCAAAAATGTGGGTAGAAGGCAAAGAACCACCCAGTACATCATTCCATATCTTCTGCCCTTTGTCATGTACTATAATAAAAGGATATTTTTTTTGCTGTTGAAACTGCTCCAAATCAGCTCTGGCTTTGTCTACTGCAAACGTTAATATTACAAATGGCTTTCCACGCAGTTTGTTTTGTAGTGCTATCATTTCTGGCATTTCGGCCAAACAAGGTCCGCACCAGGTAGCCCAAATGTTTACGAATACAATCTTACCACGTAGGTCTTTCATCGTGAACTTTTTGCCTTTTAAGTCGGTAAAAGTTTTTCCCTCTAGGGTTCGCCGTTGATAATCAGGTGTGATGAAAGACATTTTCTCAAAACCTTTGATATTACCTTGTTTGTATTTTAGAATGTTCTGCTCGGCAGAGGTGAGAGGTTTTGTACCATCCAAAAATGCCGCAATTCGAGGTGCTTTTTTTTCTAAGGCCACCTGGGCCGGAGTTTGTCCTTTGTAATTTTTCGCCTGTGGATTGGCCCCATTCTTTACCAACAACGCTGCACAATACAACGCCTTGCGATATGCTGCCAAATGCAAGGGAGTAATACGAGCTCCCGGTATTTTATCTATTTTGGCTCCTCGTGCAATGAATAATTTTACAGTTTCGGTACTTTGGGTCGAAATGGCATAATAAATTGGGGTAATTTTAGAACCCTTATACGTTCTTGCGGTGTTAGACATAATTGCATTTATGTAAGCACCTTTATCTAATAAATACTTAATGATACGATTGTAACCACGGTAAGCCGCATTAAACAATGCTTTAGTTTTACCAGCATTGACATCTGCCCCATTTTCTACCAGAAACTTCACCATCTTTATCCGCTCATAATCATTATTGGCGCAGGCATATACCAATGGGGTAGAACCATATGTTGATTTTTGGTTGATATCAAACCCTTTGCTGAGTAGGTGTTTTACTACTTCTATGGTGCCATGCTTGGCTGCTAAAATCAAGGCATTTGTTCCTTTACTATAGGTTTTACGACTGCCTACTTTCTCAGGGGCGGTCAATCGTATTTTGGCACCTTTTTTCTCCAGATATTTTACTATCTCAAGATTGCCCACTCCACAAGCAATCATGTAGGGAGTCAATCCCAAACACAAATTTTCGAGGCGTTTATAGTTATAAAAGGCATTAATATTAGCTCCTTTGGCCAATGCCTTTTTAACCTTGGGTAATTTGCGGTCCCAAATACCATCAAAAAGGTCTTTGGTAGGTTGTGCGTGTAGGGCAGTAAGGCCAAAAGCCCAACACCCCATGAGTAATCCAAGTATTCTAGTTCGTTTCATTTGTAAGTTTTTGGTAATGTTTAGTATTTGTATAATACAACCCTCATACTAGGCAAAATATTTCATATTAGGAACAAAACTCTCATAGAAGTACCTTTAGATGAGGTAGTATCTCAGGCTTTGTATCGGGTAGCTTTACAAATGCTCAAATTCAAGTAAAATGTATGTTTTATCAAGATTCAAACTTTCACCAGAATAGCCCCTATTATCTCACTTGAATTATTAAATTAAAACATTCAAAATCTCTCACTATCAAAAACGATCTCATGGCTCAAAGCAACAATCCAGTATTTGATTTATTTCCCCTAAGTGACCAAAACTACCAAACCATCAAAGATTTTGTGCATGGCATGTTTAGTCAAATGTTTGATGAAGAAGGCTTTAATCTATTGACCAATTTTTCACCGAATTATCCCTCCACTACTCACCAATTAGATCGGCTCAGCTTCGAGACTTTTGGCTGGAAGGAAGAAGTCACCGAAGGAAAAACGATTTTGGTATGCCAACAAACGGGTAACTATATGTACTTTACTCAGGTACAACCCAACGGCCCATTAGGAAATATTGAAGACGAATTGGACGTGTATCGGCAATGGGTAAGAGAGCAATATGTAGCCATGAATGGTGGCTTGGTTTTTTGCGAAATCTTCAATAATAAGAATGGTGTAGGAGGATTTGAAAGCATCACCAAAATACCTCGCCCAGAAGGTGCTGGAGGAGTAGATTATGCGTACTTCTTAAACATACAAAACTACCAACAAAATGTATTGTATCAGGTTATTATCAAGGCACACGAACAAGGAAATACAGGTTTGCGTGACAACATGATGATGCAACCTATGATGCAGATCACTGGCCTTGATCCTGAAGAGTTGATGAAGCATTATTTTCGTGATCCTTACCAACCCGATTTTACAGATGGTTTACGTATGAATGCCACCGAAATGGAGGATTTTGATTCTATGTTTCCTCTTCATCCTTTAACCTTGATACGCCAAACCCCACGCCCTCGCTTGCTTGAGAGTTTTCGGTGGGATGCTTAAAACCAACCGACTAGTCTGATTTAAAAAGAAGGAATTTATTAAACGCCTGTTGATGTTATTTGTGTATGATACTAGCTCACCAAACGCTTGATCTTTTTGATAAAATGCTTTTTGAACGAGCTACCTTGTGTCCTCCGTTCAAACGACAGGTACCCATGCCCAACGAAGCTTGTTTTTTGTATGTACTCGATGGAGGTTATCATTCTTATTCAGAAGAAGGTACTATGACAGTACAAGCCAAAGAAGGTATATTGATGAAATGTGGTAATTATCTGGGACGTTTTTTTAGTACTTCCGAGAGTAAAGAATACAAAGCCATTGCCGTACATTTTTACCCTGAGGTACTCAAAAAGATATACGAATCGGGTATTCCGGATTTTTTGAAAAACCCTACTCCTTCTAAAATAGGAATGACCAAGGTAAAATCAGACGAATTGCTGAAACGCTATATTGAGAGTATTTTGTTCTATTTTGAAAACCCACAGCTGGCCAGCGAAGAGTTGATGGTACTTAAGCTCAAGGAATTAATATTGATCTTGAACGAAACTCGAAACGCTCCCGAAATCCAATTGATTCTCTCTAGCCTCTTCTCTCCCACTACTTATAGTTTCAAAGAAGTGATAGAAGCACACTTGTACAGTAATATTACTATTCAGGAATTGGCCCAGTTGACTAATCTAAGCGAATCGTCTTTTAAGCGAGAGTTTAAAAAGGCGTACGATGATTCCCCTGCCAATTATTTACGACAGCAGAAGTTGCGCAAAGCAGAAGAATTGCTGTTGGTTTCGGAGTTGAATGTAACCCAAATTACGTTTGAATGTGGTTTTAATGATGTAGCTCATTTTTCCCGTTTATTCAAAAATAAATACGGGCAATCACCTTCCAATTACCGATTGAACCAAATGAACAAACCTTTGACCTAATCTGCAAAACTTTTCGTCAGGTAAGTGTGCAATTTTGGAACATCATAATTATCCAACACAACAAATTAAATCTTACCTATCATGAAAAAGTCAGAACAGACCGTAGAACTAAACATCAACGCTACTCCTGAAGCCGCCTGGGAAGTAATAGGCGCAGTAACTGGAGTAGAAAAATGGCTAGGTGCCATGATCAAAGGCTCACGGGTAGAGGGTCAGAACCGCTTTTGCACGATTGATGGCGGTGTAGAATTTAGAGAAGATATTCTCAAAATTGACAACGAAAATATGGAGTTTAAGTACGGAATTCCAGAGCAACCCATGATGCCTGTAGACAACATTATTGGCAGTATGAAAGTAAGTAAAGGCACTGATGGCAAAGCTGTAGTTCGCTGGCACTGGACCTTTGACGTAGCCGAAGAAAACGAAGCTCAAGCCAAAGAAATGTTGGCAGGTGCAGGTAACGTGGGCATCAAAGGCATCGAGGAGTTGATTGCTTCTCAGGTGACTGCTTAATTGTAATTAACGCTTAATACAAAAACGACAAGTATGTGCTGATTACTTGTCGTTTTTTGTTTGCTTCTAAGCTAACACAGGGCCACCTACAGGTTATTTTCTGGAATAAAGCCCCACTCTATTCCCTTCATTATCCATTACTACCGAAATAAAGCCAAATTCTCCAATAGACATTTTTGGCGTAATTACCTTGCCACCCGCCTGTGCTACTCTTGCTTCTTCGGTAACGCAGTCCTCAGAGGCAAAGTAAACCATTGTGGTGCTTTCACTGGTATTTAAGTTTTCCTTTTCGACCAAGGCTCCTGATATATTAGGGCCATCATCGCTCGAGGGAAATGCTGCTTGTTTGCCCCATTCAGGTGGAAAATCAACCAACTGAATATTGAGCACTGTTTCATAGAATTTCTTTGCGCGTTCCAAGTCTGACACATATAGGTCGAACCAACAAACAGGATTTATATTTTTCATTTTTACTTAATTTTAGTTTAGGCAACAAAACTACAAAGCGCCTAAATCTTGAAATTGTAAAAATGGGACTAGGCCAAACGGTCAAAAATTAAAGACATCCTAAGATCATCTCCATAAAATTCCTTAGGGGTTAATCCTGTAAATGCCTTAAACTCTTTGATAAAATGGGCCTGGTCATAATATTGGTTTTCGTAGGCCAAATCGGTGAGGCTTATAATTTTTTTATTCAGTAAAGTTTTGAGCGTGGCTTGTAATCTTACCGTTTTCGAAAGTTGTTTGGGGCTTAAACCTATCGTCGATGAAAACTTACGCACCAATTGTCTGCGATGAATATTGTTTTGGCGAGAAAGCTCCTGAATTGGAATTTGGCCATTTGTTGTCCAAATAGTTTCTACTGTAGATTGCACAATCTCATCTGCAGTTTTTGTGGCTATTAACCGTTTCAACAAAAACGACTCTATCAAGTTGATCCTTTCCAGGGTATTGCCAGCACTTAACACTTTGTACCCAATTGCCCGCCCCTCTTTGCCAAATAATTGCTCTAAAGGAATCGCTGTATTTTCCATATTTTTGATCGGAAAAGTGGCAAAAGGAAGAAACCCCTCGGGATGAAAACGCACAAAAAAAGTTCCTGTAATTCCAGTAGGTGCTACATTGTATGGCCGGGTGAGTTGTCCTATTAAAAAACATTTTGGCAACAAAAAACTTTGCCCACTTTCTGGATAATGTCTGTACGCATCCCCATAATGAAAAATCATTTTCATGGTTCCATCAGGAACAATGGTATTTCTTTTAGGGGTGTGTTCTTCAGGGCTTTCCAAAGTCCAGTAAGATTTGACAAAATCTGCTAAGCCTATGTTTGGTTCAAATATTTGGTAGTTCATAAGGTTTTCTGTGACTTGGGGTAAGTTTCATCTGGTTTTACTAGCAAAAAATATTAAAGACAGTGGTTTAAAAACAACCAGATTCAAAGACAACCTCAAAGTAGAGATAACTTCTAAAACAAAAATATAACAATGAAAGGGCAGGAATCTAAGTTGAGTTAATAATTCGTTAAAAATTTTTAAAGTTAGGATTCCTAACTATATTTGTGACATCAAATAAAAACACAATGAGCACAAACACACCTAGTTACTTTCAATTAAACACTGGAGAAAAACTTCAGGGAGATTATACTCCAAGAGCAATCAACCTGGCTTTTGTTTTCCAGGTAAACTGCCCAGGGTGCTTCGTTTACGGCATTCCAATGATCAATACATTGTATGAAAAGTATAAAGAGAAGGTAGGCTTTTTGGGCATTTCTACTGCTTTTGAAGATTTCGACAAAAATACCGTAGCCAATACCCAACTTCTATTGAAGCAGCAAGTATTGACAGGTGAAACAAAAAAATACTTTGTCACCCAAGGAGTCACGAAATACCCTCAAAAGGTATTATTTCCAGTATTTTTTGATCGCTTAACTTCACCGGAAAAATTTCTGAGCTCAACCCATCTAGAAATTATCCAGCAAAAATTACAACGCTTTGATTCCACCAGTTCCAGCGAAAAAGCAAACCTTACGCAACAGATTGTTGCTCACTACCAACGTTTGCCTCAGATAGCACATACATTTAGCCTGAATCAATTGCCTGGTACACCAACGTTCGTTATTTACAACCAACAACACGAAATCATCAATATGTTTTTTGGCAGACAGTCGCTAACAGTGATGGCCTCAAAGCTAGATACGTTATTGGAAAATCAGTTACATCAAACGCTTTAGCATAAAATTTTAATCTATTTTTTTAACTCATAAAGTTAGGATTCCTAATTTTAAAAATTACTCTTATGAAAAAAACAGCTTTTTTACACACATTGATAATTTGTCTGATGGCTCTTAGTCCAATAGCTATTGCTCAAAATAGCGACTACAAGAGTGATAATTTTATGATTCGGAAAGCTCAGGTAAAACACCAGGAGGAAACCCAATCTATGATCTGGGAAATTAAGGTAAAAGGCAAAGCAGGTGCTACTTTACCCAAGCCTGCCGGGCAGTTGGACGGAGCCCCAGTACTGGGGTATGTATTCCCTACTACGCTCAAGCCCACTGATGTAGGGTTTAACAATACACCTGGAATAGTAGCATTGGCGCTTACTTCGCATCCCGACTTTGACGACACTCCTCTGTGGGATGAAAACCGTGATAGCAAATTTGATAACGACGGTATTGTATGGCACCCGCACTGGGTGGTGCTTACCAAAGACAAACGAGTAAAAGGAGGTTTGGCCGTAAAACAATTTAAAAAAGGAGATGCCTCGGTAAAGCTCCCTCCTACAAACCCTGGTATGCCTATGTATATGGATAGTCCTGGCTTTCAGGTTATTACTAAAGGAAACATTATCCGAGTGGTGGTACCTGATTACCGCATGAATAATCAAATAGATTTTAAGTTTGATGCGGTGGCTTGTTATATGCAGGTAAACACCAGCAAAAAAGATAAGCCTATGCTGGGAGTATATGCGGTGTATAGTGTAGCCAGTGGCAACTTGTCTTTGCCTTACAAGGCCAAAAAGTGATTTTGGGTAAATGCTTCCCCAATGCTGGTACAAAAAAACCGTTAGGGCTCATAACCAGCCTTAACGGTTTAGTATATCTGTAAGAATATGGAGTGCTACTTATACGTGTTGTTCGGTGATGGTTACACGTGCTTCCTGACCAGCAGAAGCCACTAAAATAAACTGAACTTTAATATCATGTCCGTCTTTGTCTTTACCAGGAAAAACTTCGGACTTTTTATTGGTAGTACCATCATCTACCTTATCATACGCTTGTTTAGCGCCTTCTTCTCCACTTTTGGTAGGATAAATTCCTGAAATTTTGATTGAACCAGCTTCTGGATTAGAAAAACCTACTCCAAAATTCAACTTTTCATATCCTCCGCCTTCTTTGGGCATTTGTAGTTGGAACAAAGCTCCTCCACTTACTCCCGTAAGAATAGAACCATCTTTGTTGCAGCCTGAAAATGTCATGCTTTTAAATGCAGGAGTATTGGTAGGTGGAGTCCAAAAACGCCCACTATCAAAATAAGACTCCTCAAACACAATGTTGTACTGGGTTTCATTGATAATGGTAACAGTCATCCAACGATGTTTGTCTTTCAGGTCTTTAGGAGAATCAGGGATAAAACTTTTTACCATACCACCAACTTCGGTAGCCAACTCGGCCGCAGCCATTACACCTTCTAATACTGCCATAGTTCTAAAAATTTATTTCGTTAAATAATAAACCAGCACCAATGCTTAATTCAATAAACACTGACCTTTGCAAGCTAGAGAGATTGTATTGAACTATGTATGGTAAAAATACCCTATTGTAAAAAAGGGGTATTTTTACCCGTTTTGGGAAAGACTTTTTACAAAAAAGGAAACTATAAATTGGAGGGAGATTTCTTAAGCGTACTTCGTTGCTTTTTTAGAAACCTACTTGTTTGATTTGAATAATGAAATCATCTCGACTCATAATCAGGAGCCGTTACAAAACTCTTAAACAAGACAAATTTTGCCTGTTATCTCAAGTATTTTTGGCTAGAGTAAAGCCAAGACTCAACCTCTTAAAAGTCGAGATGATTTTTGGTATTAGAGGCTTTTTAAATCAATTACTTCAAAGTTTTTGGCCACAAAGTAATCATCTAAACCATAGTCGGTATTAATGATGATACCTCCCAAAAGCGTCACTTTATCAACACTAAACTCACCTTTGCAAGTCTTTAAGTACTCGTGAATCTTTTTGTCGATAATATCATAAGTAGCTTCTGTGATTGCTTTTTGAGGGTTTTCACTCTTCAATACCTCATCTTTATAAGGCAATAAGCTCTCTTCTAATTTCATTTGCTGATAGTCATCATCATTCAGCACTGGTTTGTAGTCATTGCTTCCCTGAAAGCGACTCAACGCCAACATAAGTGCACCACAAGAATTACCTGGATTCTCTTGGCGAGGTCGGTACATCTTACCCAAATCTCCATCTATTGTAACCCCAATGTGAGGGCCATAAAAAATAAATGCACTCCCTTGATCAGGAATATGATGGGCATAAGCGGTCATACCAGTTTGCCCTACAAAAGGCAATCCTCCCAATCCACCCATGATAAATGGGCCAAATAATACATTGAAAAACGTTGTAGAAGGAATGTTAATATCATCTGAACACACTGATGTAGCCATTAATACCTTGGAAACATCCAGATTGTGCTCATTTTTCATTTTACCCAAGTAGTGAATAGATGTGTCTTTGGCATCCATCGCATCTGGGAAATGCTTTTTTACGACTTCGTCAAATTTTCTTTGTAACATAATTAATCTTTTTTGCCAAGATAACATTTCTAAAATTAACTAGAGAAATCTTCAACAAAATTATATTCCAAACTTGATTATCAGTCGTCAAGATGGCTTGCTAAACGTGTAAAATTCTTTATTAAAACAGTCATTTTATATCTGATCAGGGCTTGATTTGAGTAACCTGATCTCTTTTATTATTTGCACAATAGTGAGCAAGTAACAGGCGATGAGGCACATGATAGATGTGATAAAAACTGACACCTCACCAAAAAAACGAGTACTTATTAAATCATTTCCCTCTAAGTAAAGCATTGAAAGCAACAGAAACGGTATGACAACCAATATAAACCAGGTAATATTTATTTTTCTGGTGCGGGAAAGATGAATAATCCCGATTATTTGTGTCATTAACCCTACAATAAGGGGAATTACCCAATGAGGTGAATCTACAACAAAAAGCAGATAACAAAGCATCAAACAGACGGCAATCCAAATGATCAGTTGAGCATATAAGTTGATTTTTTCAGGTCTCATCGTTGTGGGGTTGATGGTTTAGTTTTAGCAAAAGCCAACACAAAGTTAAACCTAAAAGGCAATTTTCATTTTTTTAATATTATGCTTTTGCTCCAGGCTTTCTCATCATTCAAATTTCGCATTATGTATTTACTAAGTTCATTTTTTGAGTTTAATCGCCTAGTTTCATCATTTTTTTTCAAAAACCTAACTACTAATTTTTCACTTTCTAATCTATACTTGATATAGTTGAAAGTTCTATGCTCCGTTGGAGGCATTAAAGATTGAAAATGAAGGATATTATTACTCCCAATTTTTGATACAAATGCCCTCATTTTATAACTCTGAACTGCTCCCTTTCTTCTAATTTTAAGATCAACTAAGTATTCTTTGTCATTAAAATCCGTTACTTCTATTATCCATTCATCATCCTCAAAGTTTATTTGTTTACCTTTCCAAGTCTTAATCAGGTTAGGGTCAATATTCTGAATTTGCCCTAATGAATGTTCTGATTCGTATGGACACCCTGTTAATAAGCATAACAGAGTAATTATCAATACATTTGTGGTCAATAGTTTCATTCAATTGTCTTCTAAAATAGGTATAGTACCACTACTACCACGAATGGTTGCAATGGCACTATAGAGTCATTATTCACCACTCTTACCTCTGATATGTTTCTGTTGTAGAAGTTCCATCTGGCTTAGTAAATATATAGGTATATACATTCGAAGCATTCCAGGAATAGTTGATTCGATACGTTTCGTTATTTAACCGATAAGTTAGTTCATAAGCATTGGTACCTGTACTCGAGAAATTAGTAATTTCTAAATTACCTGACAAGGGATCGGTAGAGGGTCTGGCTCCTTGAGTAGTAGGCTGAGGGATTATTTCATAAACAGTATTTTGCCCATCCTGCGTTTGTGTCAAATTTACTTGGCCTACAAGGTTTGCCATGAAATATGGGTAAGTAGTAGTAGTATGATACTGGTAGCCTCCTTCGCTGTTGTATCTCCCTAAATTTTCGTCCAATGTTTCGGTGGTCTGTCCATAGATGGGAAATCCATCTAAAGCATAGGCAACGGGCATATTGCTTCCTATGGTGGATTCCAGATGTGTTGGAGGTAAGTGATAATGGTAATCATCTGCTCTTCCACAATGCCCTCCCCATTGGTCTAACTGACCACTCGCAAAGGCATCTACTCCTGCGTTGGTCATGGGATGGTATAAAGGAACTCCATTCACTGAAATAGCAATGGCATTTCTAAAAAACTCGTTTGCCATTGGTTGAGGAGTACTTGCTACCACTGGTTGAATAGGTATTTGCCAACGATTACTCCCTGTAAAGTCTTGATTGATAGCTACTTGTTGTTGCCAATTTGTAATACCTACCATCATATTATGTTCAGGGAGACCATTACCTGCTATATAAAACCACTCACTGTCTGATTCGGTAGAAACATTGGAGAATTTCCCAAAAAGTGATGTCAAAAAGCTTACATCATTTGCAGGTACTGTTGATTGATTAGGGGTGGCTTCATCATTTTTACCGCAAGCCGTAATAATGACTAAACATAACCCTGCTATACCATATGCTAAATGTAGTCTTTTATTCTTTTTAATAAATAATAGCAACGACACTAAAACAAGCAAGGCTCCTAAGCCAATTGCATAAGGAAACGTAGTTTTCCAAAAACTAACGCCCTTAGTGTGATTAATTGCCTCATTTACTCTTACAATACTTTTTTGTCGTTTAAGTATCAACGCCTGATGCTTAGGCGAGAGTTGAGATAAGTTGTAGGATAATACCTCACTGTGCTTATCTAATAAAAAAATTTTCCCTTCTTGATATTTTAAGAATTCAGCCACCACCGGTTTATTATCAATAAGCCATAGTTCGCTTTGTCCGTGTCCACCATCATGTGCATAAACCGAAATTGCACAAAAGAAAAAAGTCATTTTTAATACTATGCTCTTCATATCTAAATATTTGTTAGTGTATATGCCTTTATTATAGAGTTCCTCTCCTGCTAATCCTTACCTTAATTATTTATATCGTTTACCAAACTAAAATATAGTACACGTGGCTTTATTTTTTTTAATTGTGTCTGTCATTCTTTTATAAACCCATCTTTAAGAATGAGCTTTTTGGCCTTTTCCAGGTCTTGTTTGCCCTTGGGTAGGTCAATATAATAAGGCAATGTTTGTTTCGTATTACTCAGACCAATCAATTGATCACTTGCCAAGTCATCTATCAAGTCAATTACTTCTTTGTCAAGCTCTTGAGGAATGGTTTGTTTGTGGCCATATTTTCCAGCCAATTCCAGAATGTATTCTTCTACCGTTTTTTGACCATCTGCATCCAGATAAATCATTTGAGGCCAGGGATCCATGGTAATCATTCTTGGCGCATTATTGTCTACTACATGAATGTTTTTATCATCCAACCAATCCCATTGAGCCAGTCTAAAAAAGTACATCTCTTTTTTAGCAGAGTTTTTTAATACATTAAACTCAGGCAGTTCTTTTTCCTTCTTTTTAAATAGTCCAAACATTGTTCAATCATTTAATTAAATATATTAAAGTTTATTCATCTCCAAACACCTGTTTTTAAGTAAAAGCTGACGATTTAGTAGGGAATTTTAAACGTATTCTCTCATCACGGAAGTCATTCCAAGTTTTAATTATGAATCTCTAAATTACAAGTAAATCCTTTAACTTTGGCATAAAGCTACTTTACCTAAATATCTTCTAATATTGAAAAAATAATGATGCGTATCTACCTATTCATCTTGGCCGTTTTACTATTGGCCTCTTGTTCTGAATCACAAAAACCTTCTCATATTGTAGTTGAAGAAAATGGGAATAAATACCTTTTCTCTCAAATGGGAGAAAAAATAGTGAGTATGTCTATTGCCAAAGGCGAAGCACCTATGGTAATCAAAGCTACCCGTATTATCCCTGATGGCAGTGACATTTTCATCACGATGGGGGAACTGTATAAAATAGCCAATCTGATAGGCGGGAATTATAAAACGTTTGATAAAAAAGAAAAAAGCTTCGTGGGATATGTGGTAGTTGGGAACACACCCGTTGTGCAAACTAAAACCCTAACCGAGGCTGGAGAAAAGATCGGAGATACCGAATCTATTATTCAATATACCATTACCGACCCCAAAACTCAAAAGCAATTGAACATCAAGTACGCCTCATCGCCTAAAGTACGTGCGGTCGAGAACTGCGAAAAAAAGTCACTCACGGTTCCAGTAAACAATAAGTCAAACGAATTTACCTCACAAAAGCATATAGTGGTTCGGCTAAGCACGCTTACCAATTTCTTCGCTCGCAAATGCGAGGCTAGTTACAACAAAGGAGAAGGTATTTTGTATTTGAAGTTTGCGAAATAGGCAAGACATTCAATTTTCACCACAAGCCTTCACTGGTGCTCATTTGCAATGAGTATCTTTTTTACGAGCAATTGTATTGCGGTTTTGATGGACACATAGCAACCTAAAAATAAGGCATACTCAGTATGTATATCGTATTAAAAATACTCCGATTAAATGGGAACGCATTGCAAATGCGCACCAATTTAGACAGAAAAAATTACAACTTTCCAAATAATATTTTGCACCAAGCCTTTAACTAAACTTACATGGAGAACCAAACCATACAATATTTTGTTAAATTGCATATATCAGGTTTTACAACCATCAACCCAGATCATCAATAGCCTTGAGCTATCTTCAAAATTTAAACACTATATCAATGACACACCATTCAGTTGCACTACCCGGAAAAGCCAAACCCGGTATTACTTCATTCAATCCATATAAATTTATTGGCGCCTTGATGGTATTTTTTGGAGCCATTACGCACTCCAGCAAAGCCATCTTTATAAAATTGGCCTACCAATATTCTATAGATTCGGTTTCATTAGTGGCACTGCGCATGTTGTTTGCCCTGCCTTTTTTCCTGATTATTGGATATATTTCAGGGCGTCGCCAAAAAGCCCCTCGGCTCACTACCAAAGAAATATTGGCAGTAGGTGCCATGGGCCTTGTAAGCTATTATGTTGCCGCTTTGTTCGATTTTATGGGGCTGCAATACATCACAGCTAGCCTCGAGCGCCTTATCTTGTTTGTATACCCTACTATTGTAGTCCTGATTTCGGCTACCATTTACCGAAAAAAAATCACCAAAGCTCAATTAATTGCACTTGGGTTTACCTATGTAGGCATTATCGTAGTTTTTGCTGGAAACCTTGACATGACCCAACAAAAAAACTTTGTTTTGGGCGCATTCCTGGTGTTCTGTTGTGCTGTATTTTATGCCATTTATATGATTGGCAGCGAAAAGCTCATTCCCAAAGTAGGTGCCATTCGTTTTACTTGTTATGCCATGACTTTTGCAGCCTTAGGGATATTAACTCATTATTTGGCCAATAATTCGGTAAGCTTGCTACAGTACCCTACCGAGGTTTATTCTTTGAGCATAGGCATGGCCATTGTGGCTACGGTGATTCCTGCATTTTTGATCTCGGCTGGCATCAAGCGCATTGGCGCCAGTGATGCTTCCATAGTAGCCAGTGTGGGCCCTATTTCCACCATTATTTTGGCTTACATATTTTTAAATGAAACACTTTCAGTCCCGCAATTGGTGGGTACTGGATTGGTTTTAGGAGGCGTTTTATTGATTTCGCTTAAAAGGCAAAAGAAAGGATAGTTTTGCCAATTCATCATACAAGAAGAAGTTGCTCAAATCGTTGGGCAACTTTTTTTATAGCCCTACAAATTTCTTCGCTTCAATTCTCCACTTTTTTCCTCCTCTCCTAGTATTCGGTTTCAAGTTGCGCAGCTATCTATCTAACAATGAGCGGTTCTGATCAAATCGCTCTCATTACTAAATCGCTAAAACTAAAACCAACAATCACATGAACAATTCCTATCATTGGATATTATCATTCTTATTAATTGGGTGTTTTACTAAGTTTGTCAATGCTCAAGGGTTTAACCCAATACCTACATCTTTCCAGAGCTTGATGGTTACTCCTGATACACGCGCTGCCGGAATGGGCAATACTGGAACGGCTACATCGGCCACAAGTAATGCTATTTTTTGGAATCCAGGTAAAATCGTATTTAATCAGGATAAACTTGGGGTTTCTTTATCATATGCAAGCTTATACAAAAACTTGCTAATTAATAATGCGAACCTTGGTAGTTTTGCAGGTTATTATAAACTCTCTGACAAACAGGCTATTAGCATAAGTGCCCGTTATTTTGATTATGGTAAATATCGGATTCAATTAGGTAGCCCTACTTTTGCCGAAGGGGACTTTAAGATTACTGATCGCATATATAGCCTGGCTTACTCTCGAAAACTCAATAAAAATTGGGGAATTGGGGTTACAGGAAGCTTTATCCAAGCCATTACGAAAAATGAGGTTGTTCCAGACGACATTGCATCTAGAGCACATCATTCACTGGCGTTTGATATAGGAGTGTTTCATAGCAAGCCGATTACCATTGCAGGTAATGAATCTCAATGGAGTTTTGGGGCAAGTATTATGAATTTTGGCTCCAAAACCAGTTACCCTATCAGCAATATAGAAAGCTTCATTCCTATTACTTTGAGCATAGGAAATACACTTAGTACTCAATTTTCTACAGCAAGTAAACTCTCCTGGACAGTTAATATTAGCAAATTGATGGTACCTACTCCTGGGGTAAACTTTCTGACTCCTTATCAAGGATCATCATTGCAAGGAGCATTGGAGTCTTTTGGTGATGCACCAGGTGGGTTAAAAGAAGAGTTTCAGGAATTGATATGGAGTTCAGGGCTGGAATATACATTCGAAGATTTTCTAGCCTTAAGAGCAGGTTATTATCACGAACATGAAAACAAAGGAAATGTAAAGTACATCACTTTAGGCGCTGGCCTGAAAACAAAAAAATTCAGGTTTGATGTTGCCTACTTTATCAATCGTGGGAGTACACTTTTACAAAACCCTAGAGAATTTAGAGCTTCGGTCAGTTTTGGTATATAATAAAAAAATGCTGGGAAGTTTTTACCTTCCCAGCATTTTTTTAACGTTTTGTTCTGTTATCCAATCTTAAAGCCCATCACCAAAATGTCATCCATTTGGCGATATTGTATGTCAGAACCTTCTCTATCTGCCATCCACTCATCCAGGCGATTCTCGAGGATTTGTTGTTGCTCATCAAAAGGCTTTTGGTGAATCTCCAGCAATAAATTACGCAGGTTTTTAGACATAAATTTACGGTTGTGAGGCCCACCAAATTGGTCAGGATAACCATCCGAAAACATGTAACAAACCGTGGGTTGATCAATCTTCACTACCTGACGAGTAAATGTTCGCTCCTCTTCTTTGCTTCTTACCCCACCTATCGGCATTTTATCACCTTTTACCTTATGAATCTCACCATTTTGCACATAAATCAATGGATTCTTAGCCCCGGCAAATTCTAAAATACCCGCCTGGCGATCATACATGCAAAACGCCATATCCATTCCATCCTGGTTTCCGGTAGACTCTTGCTTAAGTGCTTTGCGTATACCCTTGTGCAAACGATTCAACACCCGATCGGGAGAAGTAACTTCGTCAATATTCACAATTTGATTAAGCAATGCATCACCCAGCATAGACATAAACGCTCCTGGTACTCCGTGCCCGGTACAGTCAATCGCCGAAATAAAAATACGTCCTGCGGTTTCAGAAAACCAGTAAAAATCACCACTTACGATGTCTCTTGGGCGAAACAACACAAATGAATCAGGAAAAGTAGTTTTAATACGGTCTAATTGGGGCAACATCGCCGACTGGATTCTACTAGCCGCATTGATACTACCCAATATTTTGATATTTTGTCCCTCTAGCTCTTTGGATTGCTCCTGAATAGTGAGGGTACGTTCTTCTACCATTTTCTCGAGGTTTTGGCGAAAATGCTCAATTGCCATAATATCGGCATAAGAGCGTAGCCCGGTAGTAATGGTAGTAAAGAGTCTCTTATCGGTAAGTTCTGTTTTGTTTTTGTAATCGTTGATGTCGTAATCGGTGATTACACTTTCTTCGGGTGCTTGTCCAGGCTGACCTGTACGCAAAATGATCCGCACAAAATGATTATCCAACGTCTCGCGAATGTGCTTTACAGTCTGCAAGCCAGCATCATTGGTTTCCATGACCACATCGAGCAGCATCAATGCTACATCCTCGTGTTCAGTCAACATTTGCTGGGCTTCGGCTCCGGTATAAGCATCCAAAAACTCTAGCTGTCTTCCTTTATACTCATAATCACTTAACGCAAAGCGGGTAACGGTATGTATCTCTTCTTCATCATCTACAATCATCACCTTCCAGGCTCCCTCACTTCCAGAATCAGAGTCAGCACCCGTTCCTTCCTCCTCTTCGGCAAACAAGCTGTCACCATCTTCATCGGCAAACAGATTGTCCTCATCATCAGCAAAAAGCAATTCGTCGTTATCGTTCATTATGATAAAAGTTTTGAAAAATGTTTCTTATTGTGAATAAAACTCATCTATTTGGCTGTAGAAGGCCTTGCTTCACCTCCAAATATGAAAGCCTAAACATATTCGAACAAAACTAGTAATTTATATGGCTATGTAAAATTTTGGGCAATTTTTATGCTATTTAATCGTTTGCCAGCCAGTTTACACAGATTGTTCGCCAAAATTTTAATTATACATTCATGGGCAAATCAAAATAGAAGGTCACCCCTTCTCCTACTCCAGATTTAAAATCTACCTTGCCTTTCAGCTTTTGCACCACCAAATTGTACAAGATATTCATTCCCAGTCCAGTGCCACCACCTTCGCGATTAGTCGTTACAAATGGATCAAACACCTTATCCAGAATCTCAGGAGCAATCCCGTTTCCATCATCGCTGTAGGTCATCTTTAAGCGGTCTCCGTGTTGTTTTATACTAAGCGAAATGATTCCTTCGTCTCTTCCTTTGAAAGCATGAATGATAGAGTTCATCACCAGATTGGTAATAATTTGCGAATAAGCACCCGAAAAGCTCTCAATCACTAGCTCATCCAAATCTACCTTCAATTCATAAGGCTTATTCTTAAGCTTAGGTTGCAAAGCAATCAGCGTATCTTCTACATAAGTTTTAAGGTTAAACTTCTGCTTCTCTTCATTAGATTGCCCTACGGCCACTTGTTTAAAACCTTGCACCAGTTTGGCCGCTCGGTTAAGGTTATTCAAAATGATCTTGGTTCCTTCCTTATTAGTAGATAAGTACTTTTCAAGATCCGACTTTTTCATCTTCTTACTGTTATACAGCTCTAAGAAATCGTTGGTTTTGGTTTCTAACCTGGAGGCCGCGGTTACACCAATTCCTACTGGAGTGTTAATCTCGTGGGCCACTCCTGCTACCAGGTTACCCAAAGAAGCCATCTTTTCAGCCTCAACCAGTTGATCCTGAGTAGTTTTCAAATCATCTAATGTGCTGTGCAAAGTACGATAGTTTTCAGCATTGCTAATTGCAATAGAAGAATACAATACCAATGTTTTGAAAATATCAGCATAATAAGGAGTATAAGCCGCAATCAGTCTACTTTGTACACTCACTGCTCCAATCACGTGGTCTTCATTGAGCATGGGGTAGTACATCATAGAATTAAGCGAGGAGTTGATCGAGTTATCATAAAAAGATTGCGCGTTGAGATCTTCTTTTTGATGAATGATAATCTCTTTATTATTCTTTACACACCATACTGCCGGATGATGGGTATCTTCCATTGAAAGGGTAAATGGCGATTGGCGACTGCCAAACTCTGTGACATACCTAAAGTTCAATTCATTCTTGCCTTCCTCAAAAATACAAACACTAAAACCATCTACGGGCATCATTTCTTTTACCCGATTTTCTAATGTATTCAAGGTTTTGTCAAAATCTAACGAGGAAGTCAAATCCTGACCCACCTGGCTCAATAATGTAATTGTTTCGTAGGCTTTTTCCAGTTTTACCTTCTGCGACTCCAGTGCCAAAGATTGTTGCTTGAGGGCTTCAGCGGTTTGGTTAATTTCTTCGTTTTTTTCGTTGAGTTCAAAGTTGGTCAGTTCTACCTCTTTATTCACTCGGTTCATTTTCTTATTCAGCTCGGCCAACTCTTGATTGTGCGATTCCATCTGGCGATTTTTTGCCTCAATCAACTCGTTCTTTTCTTCAATCATTTTATTGGTGCGTGCTAGCTTGGTCTTTTGCTCGTCCAACAAACGATTTTTCTTTCTGGTTCTCCCAATATTTATAAACAAGCCAATAGATAAAATAATCATGACTGCTCCCCCAATGGATACAATAAAGATGATTAGGTTCTGGCGTTCTCTTTCTTTCTCTTCATTCTTTTTGATTTGTCTACCCAGCTGAGCTGTTACATTATCATCGTTTTGTCCCAATACCTCTATTGAACGATCATAAAATTGTTGTGCCTTGGTATTATCATTTAGATTGTTGAAATAAACTTCGATCAATGCACTGAATATTTCCCCCAGTTTTTTACGCTGTGCCTCCTTTTGCTCATCCGACAGCGATCCGCTTTTTACCAGGTTTTCGCGAATGTCTTCAGCTTTCTCTAAATTTTCTACAGCTTTACGCGCATTGGCATTGTCACTGGAAGTTAAATAGGCGTATTTCTTATAAAATTTACCCAATCCCTCAAGGGTATTTGCCAGCCCTTCTTTATCTCCCAGTTCTTCGTAAATAGCCCGGGCCTTATCAAATAGATCAACCGTAGTTTGCAAACTCCCTTCATCCCCTTTGGCTGGATCATAGTTTACATTGGCTTTGTTGTACAAGGCCATGGCTTGTCCTTTTTTGTCACGATTGCGTGTAGCATAGCTCAATGCATCATTTGCATATCTCATGGCTAGTTGTTTTTGCTTGCTCTCGTAATATTTTGCCGACAATTCGTTGAAGATCTCAGCTCTTTTTTGAGCATTTGCTTCGTTTTTCAGGAGTTTTTGTAGTGCATCAATCCTTCCACAATCACATTGAGCTTTGGCTTGGGTACTCCAGCCCACTAACCACACCAACAAAAGTATTTTGCAGGTGTTTGCCAAAAAGTTAAATGGCTTTACATCAATCATATTTGACATCTTGGGACATTTTCGGTTCATGCTTCTAAGCTAATAATAATCAGGTACTTTGCCGAATATCGCTCCAAAAATTTGTCTGGTACATTCACAAAGGTTCGTTGAACTAAATGATAAAAAAATGAGCGTGATTAGAAATTATAAATTTTTGACCAGTAAAAGAATTATGTATCTTTGTCCGTTTATTTTTGGAACCAGAGGGTTATAAATTTTGAGTTTTTTACAAACAAAAAACTTCTACAAGCCCTCAAGGTATATTGTAATTTCATTACGTTGTAATTAATTTAACAAACGTTTGTTATGAGTCATAAACAAGGAGTACAAAAAGGGCGGATTTTTAACAATCCTATTTTAGAAGCCATCAGTCGTACCTCACCTGCCATTACATTGGGCGGTTATTTACCCCCGATTATTCTTTTACTATATGTATATTTCAATAGCTACAGTGCTACTTTAGGTATTCTTAATGGAATCATGATGTTCCTCGGAGGTCTGTTGTTTTGGACCTTGTTTGAATACATCATGCACCGTTATGTATTCCATTGGATTTCTGAATCACCAGCTATTAAGCGATTCCACTACATCATGCACGGATATCATCACGATCACCCTCGTGACGAAGAGCGTTTGTTTATGCCACCATTGGTAGGTTGGTTGATTATTGGTGTGTTGTACCTTAGCCAAATTTTTATTCTTAAAGGTTACACCTACGCATTTCTTCCTGGAATGTTGATCGGTTACCTGTGCTATGTATTTGTACACTATAGCACCCATAAATACAAAGCGCCTCGTTTATTGAAATATTTGTGGAAACACCACAGCTTGCACCACTACAAGTACCCTGATAAAGCTTTTGGTGTATCTAGTCCTATTTGGGACATTGTATTTGGGACAATGCCTCCTCGTCGCGATCGCAAAGAAGGAGATATGAGAGGTTTGTAAAAGACCATTTATATATAAGTTATCAAGGAGACACTTTTTACAGAGTGTCTCTTTTTGCTTTAGACGTTCAAGGTTGAACAATCATATAAGTTTATTGTAAGATAGTGCAATGATAAAATAACTGCTCAAAGTATATTGTATTGGGATTTAAGATTCTATCCAGAATATATTTACTTTGTAGTAATAACAAGAGGTACTCTAAACCATATAAACAATCCTATATTTTAGTTAATCTATGGAGTCTCCAAATTACGTCACATTCCCAGGTCTATATCAGAATAATACCTATTTCATTAACGACAACCGAACCTATCCAGTAGTTATTATATTGTCAGACAGCAACTCGGTGTATATGGATGATGCTGATCAGGAACTGTTAGGAAAAATTCTACAATCGGTTAAAATCACGTTATCTACCGCCAAGGTAATTAATATTCAAAACTTAGATGCCATCCTTCAACAACCCATTCATTTACCCTCTACTGCTGTTATTGGCTTTGGGGTAGATTTTGCAAGCGTTGGGCAAAACATTTCTCCTGAACTATACACTTTGCAAAAAGAGGGAGACAAAGTATTCCTAAAAGCAGATAGATTACCAGAAATTGCTCAGGATAAACAAAAGAAAATATTGCTTTGGCAAGCTTTGAAAGAAATGTTTAGCAGTAAATAATGATAAACCCAAACCTGGTTTAATAATATATTGAAAAACCTCTGATTACTTACTATGAAAGAATCTGTTTTTGAAAATGAGTTTGTAGAGTCCTTTGTAGACCAGGAAAAGGGTATTTATTGCTATTATTGGAAGAGCGCCAATCGGGCCATGACTCCTGAACAATATCAAGCAGAAATTACTCGCCAGGCAAACTATATTTTGCAATTTAAACCAAAGTTTGTGTTGGTTGATTTTCGAGCATCAGGTTTTATCATAGACCCTGATTTACAGGGCTTTGTAACTCAATCTTTGTTTCAAAACTTAATAAATGTAGGTACTCAAAAATTAGCCATCATTCAAACCGAAGATTATATCCTTCAATTGTCTGTAATACAAACGGTTAACGAACAAAAAAACACGCAATATATCACTCAATATTTTTCCAGTGTAGAAGAAGCCGAGGAGTGGTTTAAGGATAAACCCTAAGGTAATTAAGTAATCTATTTTGGTAGAAATCGCTACTACCTGCCCAAAGCATTAATTAATATTACATACAAGATTCCTTCCAGTGCATTTATTGTACCTTTGAACCCTAAGTAATTTTACTTAATCACAAACAACTTGTATTATTTGAAGTTACTTTAGGAAAACTGATAAAACAAAAATGACTATCCTATGCTGGAATTAACCTTCGAGAACGAATTCACAAAAGTTTTTGTGGATACAGAACATGCTATTTATCGCTACGATTGGAAAGGCAACAATCGTTACCTCACACCAGAGCAATATGAAGAAGAGATTAATCGCCACGGAACGCACATTTTAGAATATAAACCTGCGTTCATGTTGATTAACTGTTTGGATTCTGAGTTTATCATCCCTCCCGATTCACAACAATTTGTACAAACTACGATGTTGAACCGTTTATCGGAAGTAGGAACTAAAAAATTGGCTATTGTTAAGGGGCGGGATTTTGTATCAGCTCTTTCGGCCAAGCAAACTTTTGAAGAACGAACAGATGCTTCTTATACTACTCAGTTTTTCAATACTGAAACTGAAGCATTGGATTGGTTGATGAAAGATGTTCAAGTAATGAGTTAAGTAACATATTCAAGGTTTGAATATGTGATGGGCAAAAAGGGAGACTAGATACATTCTAATCTCCCTTTTTTCGTAATTTTCTTTAAAGAAGGCTAATCTTGCGCCATTTTCTTTAAATCTTCGTAGTTGATGCCCATATGAGATGTATGATACACACATTGTCCCTGGTCTATTACCAATACCTGTGGTGATTCATGTCTCACCGAAAATTCCTGGGCTATCTGATTTGAAAGGTCCCTAAAACGCAGTAAATCCAGATAATAAGGAGTCATCCCCTGCATTTCTTCCTTATCCCAGTGACGCTCCAACCGATGTAAGGCACTTCCGCTAATAGGGCAAGTAACACTGTGTTTATAAATAAGAACCAGTCCTTCTTTAGAGGTTTCTTTAATTTCTTCCAGGGTTTCTATTTTGTTTAGAACCGACCAATTTACTCCCTCGGGTTTCTTACTTGCCTTATCGCTTTTATCTTTCTTGAATATATTGAACATTTTGATAGTCTTTGGTAAATTATTCAACCCTATAACAACCAAAACCTCGAAAAAATTCTCAAATACCTTAACCCCGCAAAAAATCATCAAAAAAGCGAAGCATATTTTCTACCTCAGAATTCCAGTATTGGTAGTTGTGGCCAGCATTTACCCAATGATACTTAAGGTTCATTGTTGGATGGGCCTTTTTAAGCGCATTGTATAATAACAAAGATTGGTTAAAAGGAACGATTCGGTCTTGTTTACCATGTCCAAGATACAAGCCCATTGTCAGTTTTTTTGCGTGATAAACCAGGTTCTCAGGCCCAGTTTTCCAGCGATCTGGATATTGTTGATAAGCCCCTAAGTAACCAATCATAAGGCGATCGGTAGGCATTTTGGGAGGATCATAATCTCCTGAAAGTGCTGCCCCGGCACTAAAAACTTTGGGAGCTGCCATACCAATGGCTACTACTCCTCGTGCTCCTGTTGAAAGACCTAACAAAAAGTTCTTTTGCCCTTCCAGCAAAATCCCATATTCTTTTTGCAGCATAGGAATCATTTCCTTCACCACCCAATTAAGGTCTGGGTATTTTTGCCACTCTTTGCGAGTTTGTGGATAAAACTTGGCCGAGTATACACTTTTGCTCATTTCGGGTAAAATCAAGCGATATTTCTTTGCCAATGCTTTTTTACAAAGGGTTGATTTATTGCACCAATCCTCTTTTGAGAAACTCCACCCTGGCAATACAATAATGTTTCCTTCTACAGTTCCACTCGCCAAGGTATCACCTTTGCTTGTTTGGGGAGTTCTGATATCTACTTTGTGTCCAGCAATTGTCAGTGTTACTAAGCTATCGAGCATAGGATAAGTTTTTACAGGCTTTTGAGGAACTTGGTGGGCAGGTGCAGGAGCAATCGCCAAGGCTTGGTGGGTCGTAGTATTGCCGTTTTCCGGGCGAGCATTTTTACATTGTATCAATGGCAAAAGCAATACGCAAATCAGTAAAAGTCTGTTGAAATTTCTTTTCACAATTGTCTGTTATTTGAGATTAGATAAAAGTCAGCAAGAGTATTGTATGCTCTGCTGTATCTTAAATTGCAGCAATTTAGCAAGAATTTGACAATTCATGATTACTTCAAAGCCTGCACTCTCTTTTTGACAATGCATTGATTACATACCACTTTATCTTCCATCAGAGAAATGTATCCTTCTAAAAAACAAACAGACAAACCGATCTTGGCTTGCCTGTTTCAACTAATTAACTAAGCGTAACTTGTTATTTATACCACATTTAAATACTGTTTTGAAAAAATTTAAATGTTCCTACAACTGATTTTTACTTGTTCGTATACCCCTAAAAGTCGCCAGGGAGTGTAGTTTCCCTCTGAGACATAATCAGCCACAATCACCACATTATCTGAATAATAGCACCAATCATCTAATTGATAAACTACACCAATTGTACCCCAGGCAGTTTTTGATGTAGGCTTATTGGTGATTTCATGCTTCGTGACTACAAATTGACGAGGGCGTGCCAACACTTTTATTTGCTTAATATCCCAGGAAGGGTTTGCTTCCTTAATCAAGGTTTCAATATTTTCTACACTCAGGTTTTCATCATCAAAAGGAATGTTTTCTTTACCAAACAATTCGGGTAAAGGTCTGCTTAGAGCCAGATTATCCTCAAACTTATCTTTTTGTTGTTGTACCCAGTTTTTCAACGCTTGGGTATCTACTCCTGTAAGATCAACCTTAAACAAACCATTGGCTAATTTCACCTCAGTGTCATAATCAATCTGTTGGTTATGTTTTTCATAAATATTTAACATACCTCCTGATAGGGTAAAATTCACTTGGTGCATTCTGGGAGAAAGGTTACTCAAAAACTCCGCAATCTTTATTGTTACATAACTATCTGCATCCTTCTGAATATCAGGCAATAATGTAATCAAGGCAAAGGTTTGATCCAGCCATTTTTTATCAAGGTATGGAGCAGTTAATACTACTTCTTCTTGCTGATAATCAGTTTCATACGCCAAACGCAATGCAGGAGGGCGATAATCTTCTGGCATCATATAACTGGCATAACGTATCGGTTTATCTACGTAGGCAACCAGATAGGCTGTTGGCTGTTCATTTACTTTCAACTCACTTTTAAAAGAGGAGACATCTTCTTGGCCTATAGCAATTAAACGGTCAGATAAAAGTATCTTTCCAGCATTCTCGAGATTAAATCCCTTGGAAGTAACGATTCCGTATGCCCCTCCTAATTCCTTTGAAGCCGCTTCCAGAGCTTGCCTTTGCTGTTCTACATCATCTATCGTAAAGTTTGACGACATAATTTCACAAAGCTGGTAAGCCATCTTTAAAGTTTCCAAGGCTTGTTTTATACTTTGCGATTTTTCCTGATAAGCCCGGTCAAACAAGGCTAAGACCTGAGGCTTGATATGCTGTTGCCAGTTTTCCTCCATCTTTCCAGCAAAAGCTGTCAAATCGTCGAACCAGGCACCTTCCGTATTGTATTGTCCAGAAATGTCGTCAGGCTTGCCATATTCGTTCATTGCTGCTAACCGTTCGGCATAAATCAGTTGATGAGCAGCCTTATGTACTTCGTTGATTCGGAAATACTGAGAACCAACATTTTGGGTATCACTTACAATCATATTAGCCAGGTTGGCTCCTTCTGATAATAGCTGCATATATTCCACATTATTGCGAATATCTTTGCTGGCTTCCTCTGCAAGTCTTTCAGCTTCCAATTGATCCTTGATTGCTTCTTCGTCCAACTCTTTCTTTTCTAGTTCCGTTGTAATCTCCTTGGCATTTTGCAATAAGCGATCACTCTCTACCTGAGTACAATCCAGATTAAATATTACGCCCTTGTGAATTAAATTCCTTCGTGAAAGCTTGATGTATAATTTCACTTCCTTACGCTCCTTTTCTAAACTACTCAACACCTTGGCCCACTCTTCTACCATGGTTTTGTTATGAGCCAATGAAGCAGTTTCGGGCAAAATATCCAACAGCCAAACTCCTTGCTTTAGTTTATCTACAGACATAAGGGAATAAATCTCGTGTCTGGTGCCATTGATGTACGCCTCTATCGAGCAATCAACTTGCGCTACATTGGGCAGCTCTACCTCATCTTTTATCAATCCCTTACCATAATATATGGCATAAATAGCCTTAGTAGCATCCAAATTCAGGCTAAATTGAGCCGCATCTTCTTTTCCTACTATAATCGGTTTTTGAGAAAACAATAGCTGCCCAGCATGCTGTTTATGAAATTCACTCTGCCAAACTTGGTTTTGATAAGGTGTTATGTATTCGTCTAAACAATGTGCTAGTTTACTTTTTACTCCCCCAAAACTTATATGAGGAAATAACAAATGTGCATTGTTTAAATGATTCTTGATTTTTTCTACTTCGCCAATGGTTTGAATCAACGAACGCTCAAAATTTTGAGGTACGTGTTCAAGTATATGATTAAAGTTACGAAGGCGCGCATCCTGATATTTTAGGTAATGCTCCTCAAGGCGCAGCACCTCTTTATAAAAATTCTTTAAGGAATACTCTAATCCATCAGGTAATGGGTTTTGGTTAAATTCCTGAAGCATTGCAGGGTACGCCCGATAAAACGCTACATGAGTTAGGTCGTGAATCTCGCCGCTTTTCACTACCCTCACTGCTTCATTAAATTGCTTATAGAGTGATGTTAACCTATCACCAAAACCTGCATCTTGTACTGTAGTTTTTGCAGTAACTTCACTGACACTTTTTGACTCGTTTTGACTGTTTAAAGCAACTTTATCGGGTTTGTCTCCCAATATTAGTACTTGTTCTAAATCTTGCTGAGTCTTTAAAAACTTGTTACGAAGTAGTTGCAAATCTAAGTCAGGAAAAATTTTCTGAACCCGCTCTAGCTCTATTGAAATATTTGAAAAATCCTGCCGTATCTTTTCATGATAGCGTTCTACCTCCTTATTTTTCAATGAAAAGTTCATTTTATTCTCAATAGAACTTTGCCAATTCGACAGTCTTTTTATAAAGTTTCTCTCTAAATCTATCACCTTTCGATAAAAATCTCGTGGTGCATATTCCAACGCCTCAGGTTTACCATTTTCAACAAAACGCTTCAGCATTTGAGGGTACTCTTCATAAAATACTGCACAGGGATCATTGAAAATCTCATAGGCCCCCATTACTTTGGCCACCGATTTATCATACTTTTCATAAGTTGCTTTTACAAAATCCAGGTAAGACTCATTTTCTGTTGTATGGCTAGCATCGGGTGTATCAGGCTCAGTAGCAAATAATTCTTGTTGGGCTGTTACAAAAACCTGCTGAATCGTTTGTAAATCCAATGCTGGAAAGATCTTCTGAACTCGAGTCAACTCTACTGAGATGTTCTCAAAGTCTTGTTGTATTTTTTGCTGGTAACGCTCTACATCTTTGTTCTTTAAGGAGAACTTAATTTTATTTTCAATGGAACCCTGCCAATTTGCCAATCGTTTTACAAAGTTTTTCTCCAAATCGGTCACCTTTCGGTAAAAATCTCGTGGTGCATACTCCAACTCTTCAGGTTTGCCCTGCTCACTAAAGTGACCAAGTATTTGGGTGTATTCTTCATAAAAGGTTTCGCAAGGGTCGTTAAAGATTTCGTACCCTCCCATTACTTTAGCTACCGATTTATCATAATTTTGATAGGTCTCTTGTACGTAGGTCAAATATTCCTCTCTTGTCATACTTATCTTAGGCTTTTTATGGTAATATTTAGTGAACACGAAGCTACCTGCTTGGCCCAACATCTGAAATAGAGAAAAAGACGTAGATTTTATCGAAACAATGTTCGTGAGTTATTAGAAAGCCACTAAAACTTCACCGATTATTCACATTAAGTTTAAGGTTTTTCCTCTAACTTTGTTGTTGGTAAAACCTAAGAAATTGTTTAAGCCTATGTAACAATTCTAAGTAGAAAGTAAGTCACATTTACACAACTAATTCATTTTAAGAAAGGAGGTATTATTATGTCGTTTGTGTTGACAAAGGAGTTTTTAGAGGAGGTAGAACATGCAGTAGATACCAAAAATGCCCGATATGTCCTCGATAACCTGGCTGTACTAAGACCCGCCGATATTTCTTCTATATTGGATGAAATGAACACCGAGCAATCTATGTACGTAATGGATTTGCTTGATAAAGAAACCGGGGCAGAAATTATCAGTTATTTAGATGAAGATACTTGTATTCCTTTCTTAAAAAATTACTCTTCGCAATCCATTGCCCAATGGATTGACCACATAGACTCTGATGACGCCGCTGACATCTTAAATGAATTAGCTCTTCAGACCAGAGAAGAGATTATTGCCTACCTCGATAGCAGAGAAAAAGCCGATGACATTGTAGATTTGCTTCACTACGAAGAAGACTGTGCAGGGGGATTAATGGCCAAAGAATTGATTCAGGCCAATATAAACTGGACAGTAGCCCAGGCCATAGGTGAAATTCGTCGCCAGGCCGAAGAAGTAGAGAAAATATTTTCGTTGTATGTAGTAGATGACGAAGGCTTGCTTTTGGGGAGAGTATCCCTCAAAAAGATCATTCTTTCCAATGATGAAACCCGCATTGAGGATATATATGAAAAAGACGTTGTTTCGGTAAAGACTTACCAGGACGAAGAAGAGGTGGCCGAAATTATGCAAAAATACGATTTAGCTGCGGTACCGGTGATCAATGAACGAGGCAAGTTGATGGGTCGTATTACTATTGATGATGCCGTGGATGTTATCACCGAACAGGCCGAGGAAGAACGTCAAATCATTACAGGTATTGCCGAAGATATTGAGGAAGATGACAATGTGTTGCGTCTTACCCGCGCTCGTTTGCCTTGGCTAATTATTGGGATGGCTGGTGGACTGTTGGGAGCCCGTTTTATTGGATTTTTCGAAAAAGACTTAACGCTTATCCCCGCTATGGCGTTTTTTATCCCATTGATTACCGCCACTGGAGGAAATGTGGGCATTCAGTCTTCCTCGATTGTTTTGCAAAGTTTGGCCAATAAATCTATGATTGGGGTCAACTATTTTCAACGTTTGTTCAAAGTGTTGGTCGTAGCTATTATCAATGGTGTTGTTATTTCAGGAATTGTGTTTGGCTTTACCATTATTTTGGGGCAAACTACTAACCTCGCAATAATTGTAGCAGTTTCGTTGTTTTTTGTAGTACTACTGGCTTCATTTATGGGCACTATTACCCCACTTATTTTAGACAAATTAGGCATCAATCCAGCTCTAGCCGCTGGGCCTTTTATCACCACAGCAAACGATTTACTGGGTTTAGCGGTTTATTTTTCTACAGCCCATGTGCTTTACAATTTCCAGTAACATTATTTTTTATTCAATACCACTTAATCATATACTATGGCATTTAGAATACTTATTATAGATAAAATGCATCCTTCCATTACTGAGCTGTTACAAACTCACGATATACACGCAGATTATCGACCAGACATTACCCGCCCTGAATTGTTAAATCTGATTGGTAACTACGAAGGCTTGATGGTACGTAGCAAAACCAGCATTAACCAAGAGGTATTGGACAAAGCAACCAAGCTACAATTGATTGCCCGAGCTGGCGCTGGTTTAGACAAAATAGACCTGGCCAGAGCCTACCAACAAAATATCAAAATTATAAATGCCCCTGAGGGAAACCGCGATGCAGTAGGCGAACAAGCCATTGGGATGCTACTGGCCCTCATGCATAATGTGCTACGCTCCGACCTGGAAGTACGCAGCAAGGTATGGAAGCGAGAAGCCAATCGCGGGATTGAACTGATGGGTAAAGTAGTGGGCATTATTGGTTATGGCAATATGGGACGTGCTTTTGCCCAGCGCCTTAGTAGCTTCGGTTGTGAAGTAATTGCCTACGATAAACGCTCTAACCGTGGGGATGCTTACGCTCGTCAGGTAGAAATGCAGGAAATATATGATCGTGCCCAAATCTTGAGCCTACATATCCCCCTTGAAGACGATACTCACGAACTCATCGACGAGGCATTCTTAGATAAGTTCAAGCACCCTATATTTTTGGTAAATACCGCCAGAGGTAAAGTGCTTAAGCTAGCCGCTTTACAACAAAAACTTGATGAAGGCAAAGTATTGGGCGCCGCACTGGATGTACTTGAAAACGAAAAGCTGGATCAACTGACTCCTGAACAAGCCCAAGTTTTTGAACAGTTGAGTCAGTCACCTCAGGTAATTTTTACTCCTCACATTGCAGGGTGGACACACGAGTCTTTTAGAAAAATAAATGAAGTATTGGTAGATAAGATTGTAGAGTATTTACAAGAACAACCCAAATGGAGTAGTTCCATTACTACAGAAAAATAACATCTTCACCATCACATTCTATTACATATGTCATCTAAAAAAGTCGTTGTAGTGGACTATGATCCTGCCTGGGCAGGTCAATTTGAGGCCTTACATAAAGTCTTAGCCAAGCATTTAGGAAGTGATTTTCTGACCATCGAACATGTTGGAAGCACCTCTATCAAAGGGCTCAAGGCCAAACCCATCATTGATTTAGATATTGTGATTGCAGACAATGACGAAGTACGAAATCGGGTCATTGATAAACTCGCCCAATTAGGGTACATTCATCGGGGTGATTTAGGCATTGAGGGTAGAGAGGCTTTCAAACGCCCTACCAATCAAGTCCCTGAAACGCCTGAAAACACGACTTGGTTTGTACATCATTTGTATGTGTGCAAAGAGGGAAATCTGGCGTTACAAAATCATTTGCAGTTTCGCGATTATTTAAGAAGCCATCCAGATGAGGTCACTGCTTATGGAAACTTAAAACAAACCCTGGCCAAAAAGTTTCCTTATAACATAGATGCCTATATAGATGGAAAAACAGATTTTATCACCCGAATTTTAGCTTTAACAGGGTTGGATCAGGCACAAACTAGCACTATTGAAAAGCAGAATAAATTGGATAAGTACTAATATTATCAAATCACAAATTCAAAAACCTTTGGTAAATATCTGATTATCAAAGGTTTTTGAATTTTAACAAAATATCTACTACAAGTTAGTTTTATAACTAAAATTTAGTAGTTAAATACAAAAAAAGAGAATTTTCTATTTTTTTGCATACTTATAGGTCAACTCAAAATCGGCTGAAGCTTTATCTTTGGCTGCTTTTCCAGTTTTCAGAGACACATACACTACCAAAGACAATTGCCCATTGGCTAACTTGGTTACTTTCATTTTTTCATTCCCAATTTGCAGGTAATCACCTGATAGTTGCCATTTACCAGACTCATTACTTACTGGATTTTTCATCGTAAAAAAACCATCTTTCTTTAACTGATAGCTGCTTGCTTGATGCAATTCTTTGTTCTGAGTAAAAACCATTGGGTTCATCGTAGCATCTGGTTTTAGAGCTTTAGCTACCACATCTACCCCTTTCCATTGACCAATAAGATCGGCACGCTGTTGCGCTTGACTTGCTGAGGCAAAGATTGCGATCAGACATACTGCTAATGGAGCTGCGAATAAAAACTTTAGCTTTTTCATATGATTTGTTTTGGTTTTATTGAGCATAATAATGCGCTTTTTTAATTGAATTTTTGCAAAACTGCTGGTCAACTGAATTGCACTTGGTTTGGTTGCTAATTGAAGCAATAACCGCGAATACTGGGGAATGCTTGAGTGTTGTACCACGATAGCATCTACCATATATTCATGAAGCTCTTCTATAGTTTTGCGAATGATATGAATCAATGGATTGAACCAAAATAAAATATTCAACACACACAAAAACATAATGTCAAATGAATGCCAAGCCTTGCTATGGGCTTGTTCATGGCGAATGACTTGAGCTAATTCTTCTTCAGAAAGGTTTTTTCTATTGATAAAAATGTAATGGAAAAATGAGGAAGTAGGAACTGTATTGGTTTCAATCCATATAAACTTTCCGTTGGGTTGTTGGTGGTGGCTACGAATCAAGGCGCGCACTTTGCGCAAATTCTGCAAAAAACGGAAGCCCGCCACTAACACTCCTACCCCGTACACTACGCTGAGCAAAATCAAGACAAGAGATGGTTTGTTAGTCGTTTTATTGGTGTTTGCAGAGTCATTGAGCAGGTTTTGGGTTTGCCACACAAGATCACGAGAATATCGCATAGGTTCGTTGGCCTGCCAATAAGGTAAGGTAAGCAGAGGTATCGCCAAACTTGCCGCAATGGCTCCCAATAGAAAAACACGGTTCCACTGATGGAAACTAGATTTGCTCAATACCACACGATAAAAGGCATAAAAAACCGCCATGCAAACACTTGCCTTCAACAAATAAAACAACCACACACTCATCATTTTTTATCTGAATTTTGTTCCTGCTCAAACTGATCAATCATTTTCTTAATCTCTTCTGCTTCCTCTGTGTCCAGGTTTTTCTCCTTTACTAGAAAAGAAACTACTTTTTTAGCAGAGCCTTCAAAATAGTTTTTCAAAAATGCGTTAAAGGCCTTTTTTCGATAAGCACTCTTGGGCACTTCCGGAAAATATTCGTGGGTTTTACCATATGCCTTGTGCCCTATGTAGCCTTTCTTTTCAAGCAACCGCACAATGGACGAAACAGTGGTATAAGGTGGTAATGGTTCTGGCATGTGGGCCATCACATCTCGCACAGTGCCCCGTTCTATTTTCCAGAGAATATGCATGATAACCTCTTCGTTTTTGGTTAATTCTTCCATATGGCCTTTTTGATTTGATGT
Source organism: marine bacterium AO1-C (assembly GCA_001890965.1). Taxonomy (GTDB): domain Bacteria; phylum Bacteroidota; class Bacteroidia; order Cytophagales; family Microscillaceae; genus Microscilla. The sequence goes on from MLAY01000002.1 coordinate 100,148, forward strand.
TGCAATGATAATAACTAAATTTTAGTTATACAACTATTTAATCGTTGATGTAATTATAAAATTCCAATTAAATCATTGAGAGGTAGGTGTTTTTTAGATAGAAACATACTTATACTTGTATCTGCACTCCAATCACTAAAATATCATCTATTTGTTTGGTTTGCTTCCCTTCATAGTTCATCCAGTCATCTAGCCTATTTTCTAAAATTTGTTTTTGCTCATCCACTGGCTTTAGAGCTATTTGTCCCAGCAAATTCTGAAAAGCAGTTTTCATAAACTTCCTCCCTTTTTCGCCCCCAAACTGGTCTTGATAACCATCTGAATACATGTAAAAAGTAGTTGGTTGACTGATATCAATTGTGTGCTTTGTAAACTGCATAGACCTTCCCTTTTGGTAGGTATTAATGCTGTACCTATCACCTTTTATTTCCCTAAGAGCGCCATTTTGCACCAACAAAAGAGGGTGTATCGCTCCAGCACAATGCAATACTTTCTCTGCTTTATCTATCACACAAACAACTACATCCATGCCATCTTCTACCTGGGTAGTTTCACTCTGTAACAATTGGTGCAAAACACGATCTAGGTGGTGCAGGATTTGATCGGGAGAGTGAATCTTATTTTGTACTACAATATTATTCAGCGCCTGTGTACCCAGCATCGTCATAAAAGCGCCAGGAACTCCATGGCCAGTACAATCAGCCGCCGCTATAATCTGTTTATCACCTAATGCTTCAAACCAATAAAAATCCCCAGACACAATATCAAGAGGGCGGTAAAGAATAAAATGGGGAGGCAAGGTCGTCTTCATTTTTTCTTCTATGGGCAAAATGGCTTTTTGAATCCTTTGAGCATAATTAATACTGTCTACAATGTGCTCTTGCTGTTCCTTCAACTCCTGATTGATAGAACTAATTTTTGTATTGGCTTGCTGGACATTTTCATTGGCTATTTGTAGCTCTTCGTTATAGTTTTTGAGCTCTTGATTTACCAAGTTAAGTTCCTGATTTGCGGTGTTCAGTTGAAGATTACTACGCTGTTTACTACGATAAAAAATACCTAATACAAACAATAAAGCTCCTAATAAAATAGCTCCAATGATGGCAGTACGTCGATTGGCCTTTTGGGTTTGAATTTCGGCATTGAGCGCCACTTCCTTTTTGTTTTGAATTGCCAATAATGAATCTTCCCGTTTTTGTGAAGCAAACCTCTCTTCCAATTGCGTAAGCTGTCGAATATTCTTTTCGCTCAATATACTATCTGCCATTTGCTTAAACAATTCCAGTTGTTGGTAGGCTTTATCAGTTTGTCCTAATGTTCGGTAGGTTTTAGCCAGATATTCGGCACCATCTCTTATAGTATAAGGATTACCCATTTTTTGACCTTCCTGTAATCCTTGTTCAAGATACTTCTGTGCTTCAGTATAATTTTTTTGCAAATAATAGGCAATTCCAAGGCTCGTCAAAGCTTGTGCTAAGCGATCTTTTTGTCCTATTTCCTGAAGTACAGCCAACGTCTTTTGAAAGTATTCGGCCGCAGCACCTGCCTTTTTTTGAGCCAATGCCCAATGCCCCAGCCCCAAATAGCTATGGGCTATGCCGCTTTTATCTCCTATTTGTTGAGTCGTTTTGAGTGATTGCTTAAGCATGGTCAGAGACAAGTCATAATTTCCCTGTAACCTGTACAATCGTCCCATATTGTAATAGCTGTTGGCTACTCCCCTTTTATCCCCTAGTTCTTGTTTTATTTTAAGCGAACGTTGGTACATTTTCAAGGCTTCTGCATACAGGTTCTGATCATCATAAATAGCTCCTATGTTATTGTAACTTCTGGCCACCCCTCTTTTATCAGCTATTTTTTCTTTGAGTTTAAGCGAGCGTTGATACATCTCCAATGCCCGAGGATAATTTCCTTGCTTTCTATAAATGATTCCCAGGTTATTGTAACTATTGGCAAGCCCTCTTTGGTCACCTGTTTTTTCTCTGGCCTCAATAGATGATTTATGCATAGCCAATGCCTGAGCGTAGCGCCCTTGTTTGGTATAAATAACGGCCATGTTATTATAACTACCCGCTATGCCTTTATTATCGCCCAATTTCTTCCGTAGTTTGAGCGATTGTTGGTACATAACTAATGCCTTTGCATAATTACCTTGTCTGCGGTAGATAATCCCCAGGTTATTGTAACTACTACCCATCCCAACTTCATCTTTTATCTGCACAAAAATCTCGAGTGCTTGTTGGATCACCTCCAAAGCATCAGCGTAGTCTCCCTTTCGCCGATGAATAATTCCTATGCCTTTCAAAGCATTTGCTACTCCTTTTTTATAATGGTGTTTTTGAGCAATTTCCAATGCCTGCTTGTAAAACTCAAGCGCTGATGAATAATGCCCTTTTTCCATAGTAACCCAGGCAATAAAATACCAGGCATCAGATACCCCAGCCGAATACTTAATTTGCTTTGCAAGCTGTATTGCTTCATTGGTATAACGCGCCACCAAGCTAGAATCCGAGCGACGATATTCTTTGGCTAATAGATTGTATACATCTACTTTTTGCCTATCTGAAATATCAGTTTTTAATACGCTCTGAAGGGAATCAATTGTAGCTTGGTTTTGGGAAAAAGAAATACTTTGAATGAAGGAGAAGCTCAACCATAACCACAAGAATCGTCTCATAAATTTGCTCTATTTGTCATGCCTATTTAAATATAGAAAAAGATTACCGTTAAACCTCTAACCTTGGTTGATTCCATTTTATCTGATTTCATTTTCTCCAATTTCATTCTATCTTCGCGGCCAAACCAAACCCTCCCTCAGAGAGTTTTAAAACAGTTTGTCATTAACTATTCATAATTAAAAAGGGATGAATAACCGGAGAAAAAACACCATATATTCCATAGTCTTGCTATCATTGGTGGCCATTGTGTACTTGTATCGCAAAAACCAGGCGGTTCAACAACAGCAAAAACAAACCAATACTTCCAAAACCAGCACCGATCAATCTACGCCATCTGCCAATAATCTTACAGTAAAAGTAACGGGCACTACCATGGGTAAGATTGTGTACAACGTGACTTATTTGGATGAAAAAAAACGAGATTTAAAACCAGGTATTGATTCCGTATTGGTGGCTTTCAACCAATCACTCTCTACCTACATACCCAATTCTGAGATTTCTACTTTCAATAAAGGAACTGATGCACTTTCACCCACCAAAATGTTTGAGCGGGTCTTTTTAAGAAGTCAGGAAATATATCGTACCACCAGTGGTGCGTTTGACCCTACCATAAGCCCATTGATCAATGCGTGGGGATTTGGCTTTAAAAAAGCCGAAAAGGGTAAAATTGCCGTAGATTCGCTGCTCCAGTATGTAGGGTTTGACAAATACCTAAAATATACAGACAAGAAGATCACCAAAACTAAAGCAGGCATTATGCTCGATTTTAGTGCTATTGCCAAAGGCTATGCCGTAGATGTAGTAGGCGAATACTTGGTAAGTGAAGGGATCAAAGACTATGCAGTAGAAATTGGTGGAGAGGTTCGCTGTCAGGGCAAAAATAACGAAGGACGCACTTGGTTATTTGGGGTAAAAGACCCTCAATACAAAGAAAAGAATCGTTCCTCGGCTTTTGCAGCCATATATCTGGATAACAAAGGCATGGCTACTTCTGGCAACTACGAAAACTTCTACATAAAAGATGGCAAAAAATACGCCCATACTATAGACCCTAAAACTGGTTATCCGGTAGAACACTCTTTATTAAGTGCCTCTGTTTTGGCCAATGACTGCATGACAGCGGATGCTTATGCGACTGCTTTTATGGTCATGGGGTTAGAAAAAGCCAAAAAAGTTTTAGAAGCCCAAGCCGATTTGGAGGCCTTCTTAATTTATGCAGATGCTGAGGGCAAACTCCAGTTTTTTGCTACTGAAGGAGCCAAAAAATACTTGGCTAAATAGTACTTTGTTTAGCATTTATTTATTAAAAGCGATGATTTAATCAACAAAAAGTCATCGCTTTTTATTTTTCCTTAAAAAACCATTTCCCAATATTTTAATACCCTACCTTCCCTGTCTTACCATATTTAATTCCTTTTTTTATTATTAAAGCACGCCTCAGGCTCTAAAAACCCACAATAATTTACCCTAGCTTTCAAACACCAGATTTAATTTGGTTTTACCAGCATCTTACAAAATCAAAATAATACAATCACAATCATTGTACTACTCAATCATTGTTGAATTATTTTCAAAAAATATTGAACAAAATCAATTTCATATGGTTAGAATGAAAGTGATTATAAAAAAAGTTATATTCAAAAACCACATTTTCATCACAACACTAAAGTACGTGTAACAAGCCATACGAATATTTTAATTGAGAACTGTGCCTGCAAGCTGTTACCAAACATAAGCCTCGACCTGATAAAATCAGATATGCATTTAGGAGAGCAATAATTGAAATCAATGTAAAATATATTTCTAATAAATTTTAAAACTATAAGCTTATGATTCCTGCAGCTTTTGAGTATTTCACCCCGAGTACTCTATCAGAAGCCATTGCATTATTGGAAGAGCACGGCGACGAAGCCAAGATTTTGTCAGGAGGGCATAGTCTGATTCCAATGATGAGGTACAGGCTTGCCTCACCAGAGAAAATCGTTGACATCAATGGAATTCCAGATTTGGAATACATCAAAGAAGAAGACGGTTATCTCAAAATTGGAGGCCTCACCAGAGAAGTAGCCTTGGAAGACACTCCTATGATTCGCGAAAAGTATCCCCTATTGTACGATACAGCAATCATGATTGCTGATCCTCAGGTGCGCAATGTAGCAACCATTGGCGGGAACATAGCGCATGGAGATGCTGCCAATGATCACCCAGCTACTATGTTGGCGCTTGGAGCAGAGGTAGTAGCTACTGGGCCTAATGGCGAACGAGTGATTCCAATCGATGACTTCTTCTTAGGGCTTTATTACACTGCCTTAGAACCTTCCGAAATTATCACCGAAATCCGCATTCCAGCAGCAGATGGCAACTCGAGTGGTACTTACAAAAAAATGGAACGTAAGGTAGGAGATTATGCAACTGCAGCAGTGGCAGTACAAGTCACTATGAACGGAAGTGGCCCCGCAAAAGTAGGTATAGGCTTAACCAATGTAGGCCCCACTCCTATCCGTGCCAAGCGTTCTGAAGAATTGTTGGTGGGCAAACCCATCACCGACGAACTCATCAAAGAAGCTGGAAAACTAGCCAGTGAAGATTGTTCTCCTACTGCCGATTTGCGCGGCTCCGAAGAATACAAACGCTCGGTAGTAAGTGTACTGACCCAACGTGCATTGAAAATCGCCTTTGAAAGAGCACTCAGCTCTTAATCACGACATATCCCTATTATATTACTTGAAGAAATTAAACATGAGTAAACAAACCATTACTATAACAGTCAATGGAGAAGCCTACACCGAAGAGGTAGAACCTCGGATGCTGCTGGTGCACTTCATTCGCGAAAAAATAAATCTTACAGGCACTCACATTGGCTGCGACTCTACCAGTTGCGGCGCTTGCACTATCTTAATGGATGGCAAGTCTATTAAATCTTGTACAATGTTCGCTGTACAGGCCAATGGCAAACACCTCACCACCATTGAAGGAGTAGCCCAAAACGGGCAGTATCACCCTTTGCAGGAAGGATTTAAAGAAGAACATGGGCTACAATGCGGCTTCTGTACTCCAGGAATGATCATGCGTGCTATGGAATTGCTGGAAAAAAATCCCAATCCAACTGAGGAAGAAATTCGCTGGGGTATCTCAGGTAACTTGTGCCGCTGTACAGGCTATGTAAATATTGTAAAAGCTGTTCAATACGCAGCCAAAAAAATGGAAGAAGCCAAACAAGGGAAAGGAGCGTTAAATGAAGTGTAAAACATCTCCCGAAGTAGGAGGAATGGGACACAGCATCAAACGAAAAGAAGATGCACGTTTCCTCCAGGGCAAAGGCCAATATACCGATGATTTCAAGTTTCCGGGTATGTTGCACATGAAAATCTTAAGAAGCCCATTTGCTTATGCAAAAATCTTAAGTATTGATAGTTCTGCAGCCATGGAGCTGGAAGGTGTAGTAGCCGTAGTAACTGGGGAAACTTTGAAGGAATACAACCTCCACTGGATGCCTACGCTTATGTCAGACACCCAAATGGTTTTGCCCACCGATACGGTGATGTACCAAGCGCAGGAAGTAGCTGCGGTCATCGCTACCGACCCTTACATTGCGGCAGATGCGTTGGAGTTGATTGAGGTTGAGTATGACCCAATGGACCCAGTAATTAACCCTCATACCGCATTAGAAGCTGACAAACCAGTGCTAAGACCTGACAAGGAAGGCCAAACCAATAACCATATTTGGCACTGGGAAACTGGAGATCGTGAGGCTACTGATAAAATCTTTGACGAAGCCGAAGTGGTAGTAAAGCAAGACATTTACATTCCTCGTATCCACGTAGCTTCTATCGAAACCTGTGGCTGTATTGCCAATTTTGATAAAATCAATGAGCATCTGACTGTACACATGACCACCCAAGCTCCACACGCCATTCGTACGGTATTGGCTTTGGTAGCAGGACATGTGGGTTTATCTGAAGAAAAAATAAGGGTAATTTCACCCGATATTGGAGGAGGATTTGGTGGTAAGGTACCTGTATATCCAGGTTATGTGATCGCCACCGCAGCTTCGGTACTCATTGGCAAACCTGTAAAATGGATAGAAGATCGTTCTGAAAACCTTCAGGCCGATTCGTTTGCCCGTGATTATCACATGACAGGTGAAATTGCTGCAACCAAAGATGGCAAAATGAAGGCTCTCAGAATCAAGACCTTAGCTGATCATGGCTACACTGATGCAGCAGCCAACCCTTCTAAATTTCCAGCAGGGATGTTCTCGGTATGTACTGGTTCTTATGAATTTGAAAATGCTTTTACCGAAATGGATGCCGTGTACACCAACAAAGCTCCTGGAGGAGTAGCTTATCGTTGTTCGTTCCGGGTAACTGAAGCAGTGCACGCCATTGAGCGGATGGTAGATGTGTTGGCGCAGGAAGTAGGCATGGATCCTGCCGAGCTACGCCTCAAAAACTTTATTCAGCCAGAGCAAATGCCTTATAAAACGCCTTTAGGTTGGGAGTATGACAGTGGTGATTATCCTATGACTTTCAAAAAAGCGTTGGATAAGATTGGTTATGATGAATTGCGTAAAGAGCAAGCTGAAAAACGAGCCAAAGGTGAATTTATGGGTATTGGTATCTCTACCTTTACCGAAATCGTAGGTGCAGGCCCTTCTAAAGATTTTGACATTCTGGGTATTAAAATGTTTGACAGTGCCGAAATTCGGGTACACCCCACTGGCAAAGCCATTGCTCGTTTTGGAACCAAATCTCAAGGGCAAGGACACGAAACTACTTATGCCCAAATTATTGCAGAAGAATTGGGCCTACCAGCCACTCACATTCAGGTAGAAGAAGGCGACACTGACACTGCTCCTTATGGATTAGGAACTTATGCGTCGCGTAGTACCCCTACTGCAGGTGCAGCCGCGGCCATGGCAGCCCGCAAGCTCCGTGACAAGGCACGTAAAATTGCTGCCTATTTGCTCGAGGTAAGTGAAGAAGATTTGGAGTGGGAACCTGGAAAATTCTTTGTAAAAGGAGCTCCTGAAAAATCAAAGACTATTCAAGACATTGCCTTTGCAGCTTATACCAACCATCCCCAGGGAATGGAAGCAGGATTTGAGGCTACTCATTATTATGATCCTCCCAATTTGACCTTCCCTTATGGTGCCTACATTTGCGTAGTAGATATCGACAAAGGTACGGGTGAAATAAAAATTCGTCGTTTTCTGGCCATCGATGATTGTGGAAACATCATTAACCCAATGATTGTAGAAGGTCAGGTACACGGAGGACTCACCATGGGCTTGGCTCCGGCAATGTATGAGGAGTTAATCTATGACGACGAAGGGAACATTCTCACAGGTACTTTTATGGATTATCTGGTGCCTACGGCCGTAGAAACTCCTGCCTGGGAAACCGACAAAACCATCACACCTTCTCCTCACCACCCCATTGGGGCCAAAGGAATTGGTGAATCGGCCACTGTAGGAGCACCTCCGGCCATTGCCAATGCAGTAGTAGATGCCTTGGCTCATTTAGGTGTAAAACACGTAGATATTCCGGTAACAGCCCCTAAGGTATGGCAAATTTTGAAAGAGAAAGGAGTAGCTGAAGCCTAAACTCAAGCTTCAATGACAAAGAGGATCAAGCCTAACCACCTCAAACCAGAAGTCTAAAGCCTTAAACAAAGTGCACGATTCTCGGTTAATTTTAGTAGAATGGTACAAGTTTAATCCTCTTTTATTCAATTTTTTTTTAAAACGGTTAGTAATGAAAGCGAAAATAGATAAAGAATTTGAAGCAGCTCAAAATAGTGACTTGGTATGGGATTTTTTCAGTGACCCAAACAAAGTAGTAACCTGTGTACCAGGAGCTGCAATTACTGAACAAATCGACGATACCAATTACAAAGGCACCGTCAAGATAAAAATTGGCCCGGTAACTACGAGCTACAAAGGACAGGTAACTTTGGTAAAACTGGACAAGGATAGCCTGGATATGGAAATCCACGGCAAGGGAACCGATGTAAAAGGAAAGGGAAATGCCAGTATGGTATTGTTGGGTAAGCTTTCAAAAAAAGAAGATGGTGGTACCCAGGTAAGTACTTCTATGGAAGTAACCATTACGGGTAAATTGGCCCAGTTTGGCTCTCGGATGATTGTGGATGTAACCAACCAAATTTTTGGGCAATTCATCAAAAGTATGCAGGGCAAGTTAGCCAAAGAGGAAGAAGCACTCAAAGCAGCAGCGGCTCCCGCTGCTGAAACTCCAGTAGCTACCGAAGAAAGTACCGAAACCAATACCATTAGTCCTGGTACTGGTCCAGCAACGGCTACTACCACCACTGCGGCCCCTTCTACTCCCACTCCTGCGGCCAAACCAACTCCTGTGCAGCAAGAGGAAGAAGAAGTAAAACCAATCAGTGCTTTACCATTGTTTTTCAAATTCGTTTTTGGTTCTATTGCTCGTTTTTTCCGTCGACTTTTTGGTATGAAGTCTAAAGAAGAATAGAAGTAAAACAAGAAAGATAAAGCCGTTGTATTTGCCTTATTGTATAATCAATGGCAATACAATTTTAGGCTATGAAATCGTCTCGACTTTTAGGGTGTTGTTGAAAATGGTTGCTTTTGTTTGACAAAGAATCTCGAAGTTATTGGGCAAAATGAACCGTTTGTAATTCATTATTAAAAGGCAAGATGATTTCTATTATTTAAACACCAACCTTTGGCTGTAGGGTAAACCATTGTGTTTATCCTGTGGCTTTTTTTAAGCCAGACAAAGTATCAATTTGTTTGCACAAATTACATTCACACTTAATTTCTTATGGAAGAGGTAGTTGTAAACGACATTCAGGAAGTAATTCACGGCTTCGAACAAAACGGCTACATCATAGATGAAGAGCTCGCCACGATCGTCTTTCTACTTCTGAAAATGCGAAAACCCTTGCTGATCGAAGGAAATACAGGGGTAGGCAAAACCGAACTGGCCAATCAATTAGCAGCTTTTTTAGACACCGAACTCATTCGCTTGCAGTGCTATGAGGGACTAGATGTAAACGCAGCTTTGTATGAGTGGAACTACCAGAAACAACTGCTGGCTATCAAAATTCAGGAAAACAGTGATAAGAGCGAGTCAGAAAAAGAAAAGCATATTTTTGGGCCTGAGTTTTTGATGGAACGTCCCCTACTCAAATCTATTCGAGCCAAAGATAAGGCACCAGTGCTTTTGATCGATGAAATAGACCGAAGTGACGAAGAATTCGAGGCCTTTTTGCTAGAGTTGTTATCTGCTTTTCAGATTACCGTACCAGAACTAGGTACTGTCAAAGCCCAACATATCCCTTATGTGATTTTGACTTCAAACCGCACCCGTGAATTAGGCGATGCCCTCAAACGTCGTTGCTTATACTATTGGGTAGATTATCCAACCCTCGAAAAGGAAGTACAAATTGTACACAAACGCATTCCAGGTATTGAACAAACCCTGGCCCAACAAGTAGTAGGTTTTGTACACGAAATACGAGAACTAAAACTCAGCAAAACTCCTGGAGTAGCCGAAACCCTGGATTGGGTAATGGGCCTACAAGCCTTGGGCAAACAATCACTCGACGAAGAGGGCGTACAACGCACAATGGGTTGTGTGCTAAAATCTACCGAAGATATGGATTTGGTAAAAAATGAAGGCATCAACAAACTGATTCCCAACGATTCATGACCGAACTACCGCAACATTCTTTTACAATGGATGAATCTCCCAAGGGCATCTCTCATCAAATCGTACAGTTTAGTCATTTTGTACGGGCTAAAGGAATGAAGGTAGGCGTGCAAGAAACCAGTCACGCGCTTGAAATTGCCCAATTGGGCTTGATAAAAAAACCTGATACATTCAAAAGTGCTCTAGGTGCAGTGTTTTGTCATTGCAAAGAAGACAAGGCATTGTTTCATAAGCTCTTTGATGAGTTTTGGCTACAACAAGACGATGGAAAGCGCAAAGGTCAAATGAAAATGCATGTAGAACGCATTACCAAATCGGCCAACCAGCGTACGTCTATTATGATGATGGGGCGGCAAAAAAATGAAACCGAAAGCGATGAGTTAAAAGATAGCCAAACGACGTCAGGAGCTAGCCTAACCAATCGGTTACGACGAACCGATCTGTCAAAAATGACGGAGGTAGATTATGAATTACTGGAAGAGCTGGCCGAAAAACTCTGGAAACAAATGAATTTGCGTCTTAGTCGAAGACGCAAAACTTCTCACAAACCCGAATTACTCAACCTACGCCAAACCATTCGCCAAAACGTGGGCAATGGAGGTGAAATGATTTATCTGAGTTTTAAGAAAAAGAAAAAACGCAAACCTCGCTTGTTAGTGCTACTCGATGTGAGCGGTTCTATGGACAAATACAGCTTATTTTTGCTCCGGTTTATTTATGCCCTCAGAGAAAACTTTGCCCAACTTGAAGCTTTCTTGTTTAGTACCCAAATGGTACATATCACCGATTTGGTCAAACAAAAAATCACGCCCAAAGACCTCAAGGCGCTATCCATAAGAGCGAATGCCTGGGCCAGTGGTACTAAAATCGGTAATTGCTTCAAAGATTTTAATGAAAACTACGCTCCACGAACTTTAAACAACAATACGTTGGTTTTAATACTAAGCGACGGACTCGATACAGGTACTCCTGAAGTATTGAATGTCGAGTTAAAAAAAATTGCCAAAAAAGCACGAAAACTCATTTGGCTCAACCCCCTCAAAGGAATGCAAGGATACGAGCCTACAGCACGTGGCATGCAAGCCGCCATGCCTCACGTAGACGTTTTTCAATCTGCCCACAATTTAGATAGTTTATTAGCTCTAGAACAATACCTACAGGATGTTTGACACGATATTAGATAAAGCCCAGGAACTCAGAGCAAAAGGAGAAGCTTTTGCCATTGCCATTGTGGTTAATTACAAAGCACCCATCTCGGGAAAACCTGGTTTTAAAGCCATTATTCGCGAAAGTGGAAGCATTTTTGGCTGGATTGGCGGAGGTTGTTCACAACCTGCCGTAATCAACGAGGCTCGTAAATCTATCAAAGACGGAAAACCTCGTTTGGTGAAAATTAGCCCTGATGGTACTACCGAAACCGAAGATGGTGTAGTAAAATACAACATGAATTGTCATAGTGAAGGAACTCTGGAAGTGTACATTGAGCCTGTAATTCCTAAGCCTCATTTGATTATACTGGGCAAATCGCCCGTAGCCCAATCCTTAGTAAAATTGGCCAAAGCCATTGATTATAGAGTATCGGTGATGGCTCCCGATGTAAAACTAAGCGAATTTAAACAAGTAGATCGGCTGTACACCCGTTTTCACGCCGAAGATTTACAAAAAGATTTGACCATTACTCCTTATACTTTTGTGGTAGTATCTACCCAAGGTACTTACGACGAAGAGGCACTGGAAATGGTATCACAATTAAACCTCCCTTATGTATCGTTTGTAGCCAGTAAAAAGAAGGCAACCGCTGTATTCGATTATTTGAAACACCGAGATATCCCACAAGAAAAGATTGATGCCATTAAAGCACCCGCAGGCCTGGATATTGGAGGCAGATTGCCCGAAGAAATTGCGGTAAGTGTTCTGGCCGAAGTAATTACTCAATTACGTAACAAAGATTTTGTCTTAAACGCTCAGGTAATATTGAACTCACCCAATGTGCTTCACCCTGGTACTCATACTGTAGATTCAGTCATTGCCCAGGAGGTAGATCAATTTAAGAATCCAGTATGTGGTATGATGGTAGATAAAGCCACCGCCAAGTTTGTAATTGACTACAAAGATGAACAATATTATTTCTGCTGTACGGGTTGTAAAGTGGCTTTTGAGGAAGACCCAGAAAAATATGCAGCCATAGCCAATGGTTAAGGGTGAATTATAAATTATGAATTGATCAATTATGTTTTTAGTCATTGTTCCATTGTTTCGCCTTCGGCTGATTGTTTTATTGCATCATATAATAATGGTAAATGATCAATGGTGAGTGGTTAAGGGCGAATTATAAATTGATCAATTATGTTTTTAGTCATTGTTCTATTGTTTCGCCTTCAGCTGATTGTTCTATTGCATCATATAATAATGGTAAATGATCAATGGTGAGTGGTTAAGGGCGAATTATAAATTGATCAATTATGTTTTTAGTCATTGTTCTATTGTTAGTTCTTTCGGTACACTCAGGACAACGTATTCCGCGATGCAACATACTTGTCAATAATAAATTTCTTTTTTGCAAATATGAGAAAGTTTCAGGGTTTTACTCCACGAATTAATTCATTGTTGATTCTTTTGGATTCTTTCAGGACAGTGTGTTCTGCGATGCGTAGCAAAACTATGGACTATCGACCGTCGACTGTGGACTAATTCCCGCTTCGCGACAACTTTTCACTTTACACTTTTAGTTTTTCACTCAATACCGCTTCGCGAAATTTTTAACTTAAAAAACTCCTAATTTATTACAGGCGTATTGTAGCACAGGGTTTATCACTGTAGGTAAAATACAACATAGAATTAATTGATTATATTTGTTTGCTATTGTTTAAACATTTTACCCCCAGGAACTCGTGCTGTATGGTCGATAATAATGATTCCTCGTTAAACGAACGAGCTGACACTCCTTACAATCAATGGTTTAGCTCGCCTTATTTTCACATATTATATAAACACCGTGATTACCAGAAAACACAACGTTTTTTGGATCAATTGACAGATTTCTTACAAATAAACGAAACCCAAAAAGTGCTTGATTTAGCTTGTGGTAAAGGCAAGCACGCAATTTATCTCGCCAAAAAAGGATTGGATATAACCGGGCTGGACATCTCGGCTGATAATCTAAAATATGGGAATAAATTTGCCCACGAAAAACTCTGCTTTGTAGAACAAGACATGCGCACTCCTTATGTAGAAAATCACTTCGATTTTGTGCTCAACCTCTTTACCAGTTTTGGTTTTTATAACGAAGACGCAGAGAATCTCAAGGTGCTGGAATCGGTGCATACAATGCTCAAACCTGGCGGGCGTTTTCTGCTGGATTTCATCAACCCTTATGTTTACGAACTCAATATGATGCCCTATGAGCTGGCAGTAGTTCAAGGCATTAAATTCCAAATTACTCAAAAAATAGAGCAAGGGATGATCATCAAAGGCATTCACTTTCATGATGCAGGTCAGAACTTCTTTTTTGAAGAAAAACACAAAACCATTAGCTACGATAAGTTTCAGGAATGGTTTGCTGCGTCTTCTTTGCGATTGGTGCAAACCTTTGGTGGCTACGACTTCACCCCTTTTGAGCAAACCGATTCGGATCGTATGATTTTTTTGCTGGAGAAGTAATATCCTATTTTGCTTTACCTCAGTCTGTGCTTCACAGGCTGACACTTCTATTTATTTTTTACTATTTTTTCTCAAAATATTAAAACATTTCACAAGGTAAATGGATTTTATAAGGAGGTAATTTTGTAACCCAAGCCCCCTTGATAAAATGTTTGTATACACAGCCTTTGTGATTGGAATTGTGAGTAGTTTCCACTGCATAGGCATGTGTGGCCCCATTGCCTTGGGTGCTACAGCTTCTGGCAAACATTGCAAAAACCCCTGGCTCATGCCTTTTTTCTATAATGTGGGGCGAGTGCTTACCTATACCCTACTGGGGCTAATCGTAGGTGCTCTTGGGCGTGGTATTGTCTTGTCTTCTTCTCAACAATTACTTTCTATTTTGATTGGTATAGTGCTACTAGCCATGTATGCTCTACCCAAAGTAATTACCCGCCAAGCCGACTTGCTTCGTGTGGTTCATAAAGGAAGCCGATGGTTCAAGCAACGGTTTCACGCCCAATTGTATCAAAAAAAGATAGAATCCAGCATTTTTCGGGGCATGCTCAATGGTTTTTTGCCTTGCGGTAGTGTGTATTTGGCCTTGGCGGGAGCTATTGCTACGGGAAGCATTGGTCAAGGTGTGCTGTATATGTTTTTCTTTGGGCTGGGTACCTTTCCGCTCATGTTTCTTATTACCTGGGCAGGCAACCGTGTAAAACCTAAAACCCGTCATTTTATCTACAAAAAAGCCACTCCAGTGATTGCCATCACTTTGGCTTGTGTTTTCATTGTTCGTGGGCTAAACCTCAATATTCCTTATCTAAGCCCTAAGATTTCCAAATCGGGAACGCAGATTGAATGCTGTGAGGTGGAAACCCCAAAATAATATTTTTTGAATATCATCTAACGCTGGCGCAAATCCAATGTCATTAAGTTAAGCTTTCGGGATAATTATTGTCGAGTCGAAGAAGTTCTCTCCTTAGAAAAGGAGAGCTAGAGTGGTGTGCTACGCGAGTAACAGGCAATCCACATTTTCCGTAAATAAACGATACTGAGCGAAAGCCCCCCTGGCTAGTGTCCATCAAGTAAATAGGCACACGCGAGGACGACGTGCGCCAGCTAAGGGGATCAACAAGTTTTGAATAATGAAGGAAAACTTTGATTAACTCATAGTTGTCAATTCCCTTCCTAAAATCGTTGATCAGTGTTCGTTAATCAACATTATTTTTACTAACTAAATTATACTGGGCGAAAGCCTCCCAGATGGTGTCCATCAAGTAAATAGGCACACGCGAGGACGACGTGCGCCAGCTAAGGTCGAATATCGATCAACGAATTTTGAATAATGAAGGAAAAACTTTGATTAACTCATAGTTGTCAATTCCCTTCCTAAAATCGTTGATCAGCGTTCGTTAATCAATATTATTTTTACTAATTAAACGATACTGGGCGAAAGCCCCCTCGCTAGTGTCCATCAAGTAAATAGGCACACGCGAGGACGACGTGCGCCAGTTAAGGTTTCATTCCAGGTTTTTCACCAATTCCTCAAACATTTCATACTCCTTCATTTCATTTGCTTTCGCTAATAAACTCTGAGGTAAACCATTTAATCCTAACCAAGTACCCGCTACCTGCCCCGTAATAGAAGCAATCGTGTCGGTATCTCCTCCTGCCTGGATAATGGCCTGAAGCATCGTTTCAAACCCAATGTCCTTTACTTTAATAGCCGCAAACAGTGCCAAAGGAACAGTTTCTACCACATAACCTGAATTACCAAAATTGGCCGCAAACAGCTCAATACTCATCTCAGGAAATTGCTTTGCCAACATTAAAGCATCACGCACTTTGGTATCGGGCAATTCTTGAATAAGATAATCCCACAAAGCAGCGTTATCAGTCCATAAATCAGCCGAAATAAAATGAATGGTAAGTAATACGGCCAAAGCACCTACATAAGCTTCATCGTTTTTGTGGGTGATGTTGCACACATCTTTGATAAGCACTCGATCCCAAACTGGGTCTACTATAAAAGCTAATGGAGCAATGCGCATCGCAGCACCATTGCCAGCGGCAAATTCACCACTACGCCCTACCAACGCCCAATGCCCACCTACTTGCAGCCCTTGCAATGCCTGCAAGGTAGCCGAGCCCAAACCAACGAGTCTTTTTTGTTGAAACCACGCTAAAAACCGCTGGGCAATTTTCTCAGGAAACACTCCTTTATGCTCTACTATAGATTCCAGCATAGCCAATGTCAATTGAGTATCATCGGTTGTCTGCCAATGCGAATGGGTAATCGCAATATCTCCCTGATTATCAGGAACATTGTTTTCAAAGATGGCTCCTGCATCTCCGATCATTCCTCCTATAAAACAGCCTAACAATTGGTTTTGGTTAGTGTTATGCATCAATTTAGTTTCTATACATCAGTATTAAAATATGCGCAAAATAATAATTGTCAGGCTGTTTTTAATTATAAATCTGATACTACACAAGTTTCAAATTTAATCTTGCTTAGCTCTTTTTTTTCGTGGAAAATAATCCCAAAAAACATTCATAACCACCCATTTACCATCAATATTGGCCAAATGCATATATTCTACCCAGCGCATTTTTGGGTAGCCTGTTACTAAACGAACACTTGCCTGGTTTCGGAAAACATCCAGTATTTTCACTTCATTTTTTTGGTGTTTTTTAGGAAGTGGTTTTTTAATCGTCATCAACTTTTTAAGTCCTGCCAAAGGATAGTCATTGCTTAACCGTCTCTTTCCACTGCGTTTATATTGCAAGCCACGTTTGGCCAATCGTGGGTGCAATACCGCCGCCATGGGTTCGTATTTGTTTTCAAAAAAGTTCTCGATGTATTGTAGCACCACAGCTTTGATTGCAGCTTCTTGATCTGCTTGTGTTTTTGAGGTTTGATTTTCCTGCGCCTGGGCATTCATGCTAATCGCCATCCCCAACATAATAATGATCAATAATTTTTTCATGGTTTTTTTAATTTTTGAACTCATCTCGACTTTTAATAATGCATTACAAATCACTCATTTTACCCATTGATTTCGAGATTTTTTATC
This sequence comes from marine bacterium AO1-C, assembly GCA_001890965.1. Lineage (GTDB taxonomy): Bacteria > Bacteroidota > Bacteroidia > Cytophagales > Microscillaceae > Microscilla. The sequence continues at coordinate 117,245 of MLAY01000002.1, forward strand.
ACCGTAGCGCTGCTATGCCTCTAAAAAATCTCTTCACCACTGAGCAAAAGCAGTAATTTTCACAAACATTCAAAAAGTTGAGATGAGTTCTTTGTTTGAACAATAGCCCAAATAAAAAATGTGATCAAGGATTTTCACAGGATTTTGTCGTGAGTTGAGGTGAATATGTTGCGAATGGTAGTGGGTTAATTTAACAACGTCTGCAAAGCTTCTTTACGCTTACGGGTAAGCTTTAGAGATGTATGATCTTTGAGCAATACGAGGTAGTCATTTTTATGCGCTTTGATTTCCTGAACACAATCAATATTGACAATAAAAGAACGATGGGTACGAAAAAATCGCTGTGGATTAAGTGCTTGTTCCAGGTGATTCATAGTTTCACGTAGTAAATGTGTCTTTTCTGCAGTATGGATTTCTACATACTGGTCAGCAGCTTCTATCCATTGTATTTCATCGGTTTGCAAAAAGTATATGCGTCCTGCTGACTTAATACTAATACGCTGTAAATATTGTTGGTTGCTTGGGTTGACGTGCTGCACTAAAGCGGCCAACTTTTGCAACTGCTGATGATAGGTTTGTTCTTTTGCTTTTTTAACCGCCTGAAAAAATCGGGCATCGCTGAAAGGTTTTAGCAAATAGTCAATTGCATTTACTTCAAATGCCTTGAGGGCATATTGGTCATAGGCGGTAGTAAAAATATAAAAAGGTACCCAGGCATGTCGTGTTTGGGCAATTACTTCAAAACCATCTATTTCGGGCATTTGTACGTCCAAAAAAACCAATTGGGGTTGGTGTATCTTAATTTGTTCTATAGCATCAAAACCATTGTTGCACTCCGTTACAAGCTGTATATGCTGCTCTTCTCGAAGCAAATGCCTGATAACACTGCGGGCATATTGTTCATCATCTACCACAATAGCTTTCAAAGGTTCTTCCATACGCTTTAAGACTTTATTTCTAAAGGAATACAAATATTGGCCAATACCCCATTTTCGTGATTTTTAAAACTTAGCTCATATTCTCCAGGGTATAATTGTTTCAGCCTTTGGTAGGTATTTTTAATACCCAAACCCGATACATTTTGAATTTGCCAATCATCTGCCAAAGCATATCCCTCATTGAAGATTTGAATCCTTAATTGTCCCTCCGTTTGCTTGGTTTGTATTTTCAACACTTTAGCAGATAGTTTTTTTGCCAAGCCATGCTTTACTGCATTTTCTACCAGTGGTTGTAATAATAAACTGGGCACTAAAGCATCCAAGGTATTTGCAGCTATCACGATATCTAGTTGTAAACGATCTTTGAAACGCACCTGCTCAATTGCTAGATAGGTGTTTACAAAATCCATTTCTTCCTTCAGCGAGATTTTTTGTTTTTGCCCTTGCTCAAGCGCCATACGTAACAACTCACTCAACCCAGTGAGCATTTCTACTGCTTCCTTTTTTTCCTCTTGTCGTACCATAGAAGCAATGGTGTGTAACGTATTGAACAAAAAATGAGGATGTAGTTGCATTTTGAGCGCCTGTAGCTGGGATTGAAACAGTTGAGACTCTAGTTGAATGGCTCTTAATTCTCTTTCTTTGAATTTTCGCTGATATTCAAAAGTGTTCATCACTCCCAAAATGCCCCAGTAAGTAATAAAATTCCAGTGAAATTTCGAGGCAATGTATATCAGCATACATTGCCAAAAAGACCACTTGGGATGGGTATAAAATGAAAAAAAAGCCCGATCATATGCAATATAAATGGTAAAATAGATCAACACTACTGCCACACTTACCGGAATATGAAATAACAAATTTCGGAACATCACTCGGCGTTCTAAGGGGTATTTTTTACTTGCCCAAAATATAAAAGGCACAAACAAACCCCATACTTGCCAAATAATGATTTCATAGCGCGCCATTTCCCAAAAGTTCCCAGGCCTATCCCTCATGCTTCTCATCAAAACCGTTTGACTAGCAGATAATAATGCCAATACAGTCAAGATGCCTGATACCAATAAAATGATCAATAAGCGTTTTTTGGAAAGCTTCATAAATTCCTATTTTAATGACAGCAATTTACAAAACCACGTCATTATATCAATCCCTACAGCTGTTCCCGTACCTCATCATCTCTTCTGCTCAAACTTACTTTTGCCAACGATTCTCTCCAGCACTACCTCCAGGGCATCTTTGTCCTCAGGTACCAATACATCAGGTTGTACAGTTTCCAGTTTTTGACTACCATTGGGTCGTACAATAAAACTAGCCGAAACCTGAAAACGAATCTTGGAATTGGGCAAACGATACCACATCATAGGGTCGGCATAAAATGAAGACAAACTACCAGTAGGTTGGCCTACAATGGTACCCATTTGGTGGTCTTGAAACATTGCCGCAAAAACAGACCCTGCCGAAAACGTTTGGTGATCAGTTAATAAAAAAACCTTACCCTGAAAACGTTTGCTGGCTTTGTATGGCTTGAGCTTTTTGTGGTTTACCGTAGCTACTGCACCGTTTTTGGTACGCCAAATTTGTCTCGTATGCTTGTTTACCACATATAAGGGGCGACACCAACGCAAAGCCCCTGGAATATACATCCCAGCAAATCGTTTTTTAAAGGCCTTGGAGACCTTCCATTGAGTAACTGAGGCCGCTCGGAAGGGTTTTACAGCGATATAGCGTCCCAAATCTTCCCCATAACGAGCATCTCCCCCATTATGTCCACGAAAATCTAGCACCAAGTATTTGATCTGAGAGTTTTGATTAATTTCAGCAAAAGCCTCCTCATATTTTTGGCGATAATATTTTCTCCCATGTCGGTTAAAATCTCTAATTTTAATAAGCCCTATCGAGTCGCTCAACCTCTCGTAAGTAAAGCTTTCGTTTGCAGGCGCTCTACGAGATTGATTGCTTTGCGGTGACTGATAGGGCAAAGCTTTCAGGGTGAATGTTTCAATTTGTTGGGTGTTGGCCTTACGTACTTTTAATTGAACCTGGTTACATCTGCCGTAAGCCAGCCAGAAATAATAAGGGAAATTGGCTGAAATCGATCGGTCATCCAAAACTGTAAGTTCTTTGGTAGCATGGGCCCGCAATTCTTGAATAACCTGTTGATCGGTTTGTCCATTAATCGCTAAAATTTGGTCACCCATTGCTAATGATGGGGAAGCATTGGATGCAGATTTTATCAGCAACTGGTTGTTTTGCAAAGTCACTTGGGCAGGGAAAAATGTTCCTCCTTTTGCTTTGTATTTTTTAAGATAACTATCAGCATAAGTACGGGTGTGAGCGTCATTGTAAAATGCTAAGGCTTTGTGCACAATTTGCCAAAATTGAAATTCAGTCAAAGAATCAGGCAACTGGGTTTGCACACTGTCAAGGTAAAGGTCTATAGCTTTTTCGCTTCTAAAATAATAAGGGTTGACATGCCCATGGGCTACTGCCTTTTTGAGGTATTTTAGATCGTGTTGCATCTGGGATTTTGGCAGCCAAACTTGCTGACCAAATACAGAGATTTGTAGGCTCACCAGTACCAAAGTATATAGGAATATTTTCATCTTTTAATTGCGTTGTTTTTGCAAAGATGAGTAGTGATCGATCCCCAAAAAAACCGAAGTGACGAAGTCGTGAGCTAAAGGGGTGAAATATTACTTTTGGGGCGAAAAGAGAATTATTGGGGCGAAATAACCTTCGTTTCTACGGCTTCAAGCAAGTTTTTAGAAACTGGCAATTCAATATTTTGGTGGCTTAATACGATTTTATGCTTCTTACTTTCTTGTTTAAACCGTAAAAAATAGGCAGGGTTGATGAGATAAGAGCGATGAATTCGCACTAAAAAATCGTGCGCTTGTTCGTACACACTTAGCTTGTTTCGAAACAATACATTTTGTAATTCACCATCCACCAAATAATGAATTTTCACGTAGTTATTAGCAGCCTCCAGATACACCAATTCCTCAGGTTTAATTTTTAAGACCTCTCGTTGATTGTCTCCACGTAAATAAATGGATTGTTCAATCGTTGACTCTTCTGTAGTTGAATTGATTTGTTGCATTTGGCTCACCAATCCCGAACCCCAACGCACCAACCAAAATACTGGAACCACCGCAGCAAACACAGGTACAAAACGATGCAAAAAGAAAAAATCAGGCGTATATGGATTTGGTTCATTGGGCACCACTATCAATCTATAGAAGCTATAAGCCAAACTGTACATAATCACCGAAAACAGCAATAAAGTTAATAGCTCTAGCCCTACTGTCCATTGTGCTTTTTTTAGTCGGTATAGTTTCCGCTGTGCTGGAATCGTCAAGCTATAAGATACCCATAACAACAAAGCATATCCCATCAAAAATTGCAGCTTTTCCTGATAAGATAGCTCCCTTACATCCAGTGGTTCGGTCACAAATAGAAACAACCATATCCACACCGAAATGGCTGCTCCAATCAACAATTGGTGCTTGAAAGAATGTGAGTAAAAAGCCAATTTTTTATGAAACATATCAAGATATCCTAATCTTTTTTTAATAACCTCTTTAACTAATATTGCTCATTCTGGCATATGTATCCATTATTCTACACTTGGTAGAATTGTATGAGATACTGTAGGTAGAAATCTCCTGTTTTTTGTAGTTTTAAAGAATTAAACCTGGTGATGAGGCAAAACCCTACATCACCATATGCGTACTTGTAATAATTGCAACTAACAATTTAGACAGAACAATGACAATCAACAAATTAACCATTTGGGTGATAGGAATGCTATTGCCTTTAGTTTGGAGTTGTACCAAAGTAGAAGACACCGATCCTTCTACATTGGACAAATCTCTGGAAACCGCTTTAATGAACATTTCTAATGGGCAAGGTAAAAGTTTTTTTACGTTACCCAATAGTGATGAACTCGCCAAAATACCTCAAGACCCCAAAAACCCCTTGACAGTGGCCAAAGTAAAGTTAGGTCAAATGTTGTTTCACGAAACGGCTCTGGCATTAGACGCCAAGCAAACTGTAGGCATGAACACTTATTCTTGTGCCAGTTGCCATAATGCAGGAGCGGGATTTCAAGCGGCCGTAAAGCAAGGCATTGGTGAGGGAGGAACCGGATTTGGAACCCATGGTGAAACCCGTACCAAGGATCCAAATTATGCAGACGAAAACCTGGATGTACAACCTCTTCGTACACCTTCGGCCATGAATGGAGCTTATCAGAAGGTAATGCTTTGGAATGGGCAATTTGGTGCTACTGGCCCCAATGTAGGTACTGAAGCCAATTGGACCGATGGCACTCCCAAGGCAGTAAACAAGTTGGGCTTTGAGGGTTTAGAAACTCAAGCCATTGCCGGATTAACTGTCCACCGTTTGAAAATCGATACCCCAACGCTATTTGCGATGGGATATAAAACCTTGTTTGACGAAGCTTTTCCTGATGTACCAGAAGCGGATCGTTATACTGCTGAGACTGCAGGCTTGGCCATTGCAGCTTTTGAGCGAACTGTTTTGGCCAATGAAGCTCCTTTTCAAAAATGGCTCAATGGAGATTTAACAGCCATGAGCGATGCTCAGAAAAATGGTGCAATCTTATTTTTTGGTAAAGGTCAATGCGCTACTTGCCACACTGGGCCAGCCCTTAACTCTATGGAATTTTATGCCTTGGGAATGAATGACCTAAGCGGTACTGGAGTATTTGGGGTTACTCAAACCGAATTAGACAATGCAGGTAAAGGACGTGGTGGTTTTACGGGCAATGCTCAGGATATGTACAAGTTTAAAGTACCACAGCTTTATAACTTGAGTAATTCTCCTTTTTATGGACATGGAGGCAATTTTACTACGATAAAGTCAGTCATAGAATATAAAAATCAAGCCGTGTCCCAAAACGCTCAGGTGCCTGCCAGTCAATTGGCTTCTGAGTTCAAAGCTTTGCAATTAAACGAAGTAGAAATTGATTTGCTGGTAGATTTTCTAAAAAATGGCCTCAACGATGCCAACCTTAAGCGCTATGAACCAGCTCAATTACCTTCTGGATATTGCTTCCCTAATGCTGATGCAAAATCTAAGGCAGACATGGGCTGTAACTAATTATATTTAAGCCATTTAACGCTCAATCCTGCTTTAAATACTCACTATTTTTTTGTATTTTAAAGCAGGATTTTTGAGTATAAATATGGCGATAAAAACAACACTTTTAAGCGAAAATGAGCTGATTTGGTCACCCATAGTAGCCAATAATCGAATGAATCGCGAACGCAAGGCGAGTGGAATCAATAGTTATGAACAGGAAATTGATTTTCGCCCTGAAGATTGGTTATTGCAGCGTCTTCAAACTCAAGAAAACGTACGCTGGCTCGACGTCTGTTGTGGGAAAGGTAATGCTTTATTACAAGTAGCTCATCATTTTTCAGAACAAAACCTACAACATAAAGTCCAACTCACTGGTCTAGACTTGGTCAACTTTTACAACCCTATTCCCCCCAATATTACTTGCCTTCATTTCGAGACAGATTCTATTATTAAATGGCAATCTAGTCAGGCTTACGATCTTATCACTTGTATTCATGGCTTGCATTACGTAGGCGATAAACTCAAAGCAATTACTCAATTAGCCAACAGTCTTGATGCCGATGGCTTATTCATTGCCAATTTTGATGTGGCCAGTGTATTTATAAATGAACATTCCAACACTGACCAGGTAAAGGCTTGGTTTAAACAACAAAATATTCAGTATCAAAGCAACAAAAAGCTCATGCAAACCAGCAACAATGCCGTTACTTCATTTGCTGGAAAATATGTCGGAGCCAACGACCAAGCTGGAAAGAATTACACTGGACAAGAAGCAGTGAATGCTTATTATATACTGGAAAATCACTAACTTAAAGTTTCAAACAAAGGACTATTGTCAAACTATCTTCAAGAACTTATGACTTACAAACACTGGCTTGTATCACTGGAAAATCACTTGTTAAGGCTAACCATCAATAATCCCGAAAAAAAGAATCGTTTGCATCGAGACTTATTTCTAGAGTTTAGGGATATCATTGCTTACATCAAGCAAACTCCCGAAGTATGGGCAGTCATTATTGAAGGGGCTGGTGGTAATTTTTCTTCTGGAGTAGATGTAAGCCTTATTGGGCAAATGATGGGGCAAAATAAAGAGACCTATCAGCAAGGTTTAGTCGAGTTGCAAAGTATATTTGATGAATTAGAATCTTTAGAGAAACTCACCATTGCCAAAATAGATGGTTATTGTCTTGGAGGAGGTGTTATTATGGCCTTGTGTTGCGATTTTCGCCTGGCAGCGGAAGGCAGCATATTTGGATTGCCTGAGGTAAAGCGTAGCATTGGGGTAATCATGGGCACCCAACGTATTACCAGGGTAGCAGGCATCGCTGCCGCCAAGCAAATGATTTTATTGGGCGATAACTTTGATGCTTCCCAAGCCAAGGCTTACGGTTTGGTGAATCAAGTAGTAGCTTCTAACGCGCTTGAAGAAGAAGTAATGGCCTTGGCTCAGAAATTCCTTAAGTTGCCTCCTTTGGCAGTAGGGGTTTGCAAGCGTATTATTCAAGAAGGTCAATTTGCCGAGCGTAACGGGCAAGATATGGAAGTAGATGCTCAATATGATATCCTCCATACTCAAGACTTTCAGGAAGCCATCAAGAGCTTTTTTGAGAAACGGGAACCGAAATATCAAGGTAAATAATTTTTTTGAGTGAAAAACTAAAAGTGTAAAGTGAAAAGTTGTCGCGAAGCGGGAATTAGTCCACAGTCGACGGTCGATAGTCCATAGTATTCAATCCATTGTCCATAGTTTTGCTACATATCGCGGAACCATTTAACAATAGAACAATCAGCCGAAGGCGAAACAGTAGAAAAATTAACCATCAAGCATTTAAAAATGAACGACGTTTTGTTTTTTGCTACTCCAGCTGAATTTAGAGAGTGGCTGGCCCAAAATCACGACAAACTTACCGAGCAATGGATAGGTTTTTATAAAAAAGCCAGCAAAAAACCGAGTATTACCTGGTCGGAGTCGGTAGATCAGGCATTGTGTTATGGCTGGATAGATGGCTTGCGCAAAAAAATAGACGACGAAAGTTATAAAATTCGGTTTACACCTCGCCGTAAAAATAGCATTTGGAGTGCCGTAAACCTTAAAAAAATGAAAGAGCTAATTGAGCAAGGTTTAATGCAAGCGTCTGGTTTGGCCATCTACGAAAAACGGGATCCCGCCAAAGAACAAACCTATGGTTATGAACAAAAAGCCAAGACTTTACCCGATGAATACCTGCAAGTCCTAAAGGCTCACAAAAAAGCCTGGGAGTTTTTTTCTAATTCAGCGCCATTCTACCAAAGACAAATGGCACATTGGGTAGTCAGTGCTAAAAAAGAAGAAACTCAATTGAGACGTCTTGAAAAATTAATTACGTATTCTGAGCAAGGAAAGAAAGTAACAGGCTGATATAATAGATTTGAACCATTTTCGCCTTGCTATAGTTTTACTCTCACAAATCACAACTGACTAGAGAACAATGAACACGAAAAAAATACCCGTTACCATTATTACCGGATTTCTAGGATCTGGAAAAACCACTCTGTTGAACCAAATCATCCATGAAAACCCAGATACCAAGTTTGCCATCATCGAGAATGAATTTGGCGAGATACCCATTGACAACGACATTATTGTAGGTGCCGGTGATGGTATTTTTGCCCTTACTAATGGTTGTATTTGTTGTACGCTCAATGTAGAATTGGGCAAAGTATTACGACATTTGGTAGACCGAGGGGAGGATTTTGATCACTTAATTATAGAAACTACTGGGATTGCCGATCCAGCGGGAGTAGCGGCTGCTTTTGTATCGGATATGAAGGTCCAAAGTATGTTTGAGCTGGATGGCACCGTATGCTTGGTAGATACTGCTCATTTGGAAGAAACTCTGGAGAAACAAGACGAAGTAGCAGCCCAACAAATTGCCTTTGCCGATACCTTGTTATTAAATAAAGTGGATCAGGTAGACGCTGAGGTAGTAGCTAAAGTACAGCAAGTAGCCCAGAATATAAATCCATACGCCCAAGTCGTTACGGGGTCTTTTGCTCGGTTTGAAGGAATAAATCTGCTAAATCTACAAGCCCACCAAGCCGAAACCATTGAGCGCAAAACACATTATATTCATAATCACTCACACGATCATACCCATCTGGTGTCTCGTAGTTTTAACTTCGATGCCCCTTTTGACGAAGAGAAATTCAAGTTATGGATTTACCAATTGCTCCATGTACAAAACAAAGGCATATACCGTATCAAAGGAGTGCTGAATTTTCCGGAAAAAGATCATAAAATCATTTTTCAATCAGTAAAAAATCAGTTCGTATTTAGTGAAGGAACTGCCTGGGAATCTGATAACCCTCGGACAAGCACAATTGTGTTTATTGGTCAAAACCTTAACAAAAAAGTATTACAACGAAGGCTCAATAGTTGTTTGAAAAAGCCTTATCTTGCTAGTGTTTAACACTCAATTATTTTCACTTATTACCTACACCACTCCATGACTAATATTGAAGTAATTTGCATTGACGATAGCGAGCGTCCTGAGGGGATTCCAGCTGATCGTTGGGTAAAGGCTGGCGAAAAATATCATATTGTAGAAGTTGCCAAAATGACGGATCAGGAAAGCAAATACGGCTGTAAGCTAGCTGAAATCAATATTGATGACCTGGCTCCTCATGACTTCTTCCGACTTAAGCGCTTTGCTATTTCGTTGGGAATATTTGATGACGAAGAAATGCTAGAACCAATTGACATTAGTGCACTTAAGGAAAAAGTAATTACTAAACAATAAGGACCTCTACTCACTTTAATTCAAACTTAGTCAATTTATCAAGTGCTAATTTTGCTATAAAATCAGCACTTGATAACTATTCTATTCTTTTAAATGCTCTTGAATTAATTTCTTTTCCAGATTAGCTAAATAATCCGCCTTCCCTTCCTGTACGTTCTTAATGAAACCTTCATCGGTTGCTGTTTCAACATCAAAATCGTTACTCCATAAAATAAGCTCGGTCATCAATGGTAACAGGTTAATACCTTTGCGTGTGAGACTATACCTAATGCGGGATTTTTTAACACCATCCTCTCCTTTGGAGATTATTCCTGCTTCCTCGAGGCTTCTTAATCTACTACCAAGTACACTGGTAGAAACCTTTTCTTCTGCTTCAAAAAATTCATTGTAATGTCTTTTGTTTTTGAACATTAGGTCTCTGATAATCAGTAAGGACCACTTGTCACCAAAATGCTCTAAGGCATAATTTACAGGGCAATGAGAACGCATTTTCATAGTGGTAAAGGTAAAAACTTAAGTTTTAACTTGCAAAAACAGAGTTAATTATTGAAATTTAACTTCGTTTTTACAAGTTAAATTAATTTCTATTAAACAATCTACTTATGACAACTCTGCACAATGAAATCATCATTAATGCGCCTATTGAAAACATATGGAGTACTCTGACAAACATTGGGGAATTGGATCAATATGACCCAACCGTAAAACAGTCTCAGGTAATTTCTGCTGATAACCAAGGGATGGGTGCCAAACGAAAGGTGGAAATGCGAGATGGGAAAAACTGGTTCGAAGAACAAATAACTACCTATGAACCCAATGAAGCACTAAGTTTTGAACTTGTTGCTTGCTCGTTTCCTGTACATAGCCTCAAACACACCTATAGTTTTGAGAAAATCGGTAATCAAACAAAAGTAAAACAAGTGATGAAGTACCAAATGAAGTATGGATTCTTGGGGAAAATTCTGGATAAGTTAGTAGTAAAAAGGCAGTCTGATAAAGGTATTAAGCAGTTTTTTTCAGGCCTAAAAGCCCATGTCGAACATCAAAATATGCCCGTGGGCTAAATTTAATCAGGTATATGGTTAGAAAAGTTGGATTGATAACCTATTCAACTTTTCTACTGTATGTCTTATAACTTTATACATCAGGAATGCTCGTGGCAATGACGCTGACAATCTTGATCTCCTTTAAGTTTACCATTTTCGCCTAAATGATAGCCACAACAACTAATAAATTCTTTTTTAAGCATTTCCTTGGCACGTTGTAAGCGCATTTTTACATTGGAGAGCGAAGTATTGAGCTGTTGAGCAATAGCGGCTTGTTTGTGCCCCTGAAGGCTTAACTCGAATACGATTCTGTATTTCTCGGGCAGCTGTGTAACAAAAGGCTCCCAACAACAATAAGCAACCTGTTGATATGCCTGGTTTTCTTCTGGGGTTTCTTGCAATTGCTCCACCGACTCATTCATTTTTTGAGAAGCTCGATAGTACCCCCGATAATAATCTTGTATGGTATAACGTGAAATCTGATAAACCCAGGCTTCTATTTTTTGCTCATCTTCCAGTCGATTCAACTGAGTATGAATCTTTATGAAAATTTCCTGAAGCAAATCATAGGCATCCTCTTTATTAGACACTTTACTCTTGATAAAATTTAATAATTGAGATGAAAACGTCTCCCAGATTTCGGTTGTTCCTTCCATATTCATTCAATAGATAGTTGGTAGCAAAAAGACTACTGAGGTCTCCTTGCTTACCAACCGTGTGTTCTCAATTATAGTTTAAGCACAACAAGCACTGTTACAATTTTCGCAGGTACACTTTTCACAACGACATTCTGAAGTGCGACAATTACCACAGTTACAATTTTCGCAAACACAAGTGTCGCAAGTACAACTGTTTTTATATGACTTTATTTCCTTTTTCATATTTCAATGCTTTATAAAATCCAAAATAATTAACTTTCGCCCTTGTAGTCGTAAAAGTTTTCAAAAGGTCACAAAATCATTTACTTTTTTATGAAATACGCCCCTGCTGCTTATATTAAAACATTTTTATTCTTGCTTAGTGCATTCGTCATTACCCATCAAAGCTTTGCCCAATTTAAATCCATCGCTAATCCAACCAAAGGCAACTGCTTTACGCCCAACCTACATCGTTCGCCACAAAGTGAAGTTTGGATGAGTTGGCAACAAAAGCTTGCGTCAGGAAAACACGCGCTTTGGATGAGCAAATTTAATAATAATAGCTGGAGCAAGCCTATAAAAGTAGTTCAGGAAGGGGCTCAAAAATGGTTTGTCAACTGGGCCGACTTCCCTACCTTGACCACCTTTGGCAAAAACGCCATAGCAGTCAATTTTTTACAAAAAAGTGCCAATTCTACTTATGCCTACGATGTAAAACTTAAAATATCGAACGACGCAGGAAAAACCTGGCAACCAACCTTTACTGCCCATACAGATGGTACTCCTACCGAACATGGTTTTGTAAGCTTGGCTCCTGCCTCCAAAAATCGTTTTTTAGCAGTGTGGCTTGATGGGCGGGAAACCGCTAAAAAAAGCCACGATTCACCCCAGCACGGTGGACATCACCATGGCGCTTCGGCTAAAGCTATGACTTTACGAGCCGCTTTTTTTGATACTCAAGGGAAGCCTTCTCAACCCACCCTACTCGATTCGCGCGTATGTGATTGCTGTCAAACCGCGCTGGCTGCTACCGATAATGGCTTTGTAGCTGTATACCGCAATCGTTCTGCTGAGGAAATAAGAGATATTGGTTACGTAACTTATCGTAATGGCCAATGGAGTAAACCCCAAATTTTGCATTCGGATGGATGGAAAATAAATGGCTGTCCGGTAAATGGCCCAAGCATTTCGGCCAATGGCAATCAGGTGGCAGTAGCCTGGTACACCAATGCACGCAATCAACCACGAGTAAAGGTGGCATTTTCCAAAGATGGAGGGCAAACATTTGGCTATCCTACAAAAATAGATGAAGGTAATCCGTTAGGGCGAGTAGCCATTGCAGCTTTACCCAATGGAGGAGCCATAGTAGTATGGTTGGAAATGAAAGACAACAAAACCTTATTACAACTTTGCAAAGTAAGTGCAAACGGAAAGCTCAGTAAAGTTGAAACCATTAGTCAAACCAGTCAATCGCGAGCCAGCGGATTTCCTCAAATCACAATACAAGGCAAGCAAGCACTCATAGCCTGGACTCAAGTACAAGGCAAAGCCACTAAACAGCATAGAAAATCAATCAAGAAACAGATTAAAACGGTAATTTTTCCCATTAAATAGTAGAGATGACCAATGTCATTTTTTCTCCCTTAGGCTTCAGGTAATTTTGGGTATGTAAGAAATCCAACCCTTTACCTGGAGCGTTATCATATGGAAAAAGTCAACACAAAAATTACCGAATTGGTAGCCAATAATCCCGATTCGGCTTCTGTTTTACATTTTTTGGGCATTCATTACTTCAACTATACCGAGCAAACCCTGGGCGAAGTATGTCAACAGCAAGGCGTAGATGCCTCATTAGTGGTGCGTCGTCTCAACGAAAATGCCCAACTCAAAGACAAAACCAGGATTAATCTGGAGGAGTACCCCATAGAACTCATCGTGGAGTATCTTAAGCACAGTCATTATATATTTATCAAGCAACGATTGACCTATATATCAAGCTTGCTCGAGAATTATCAGGATTCGTCAAGCATTGTGAAAGATTTAAAGCTAATCTTCCCTCATTTTTTCAAAGACTTTGTAGAGCATGTCTATGAAGAAGAAGATACTTTATTTGCTTATATCCTGATTTTGAGAAAATTGCAACAAAACAGACAAAAGGTTACAGATGCTCAATTGGTGGAAAAAATTCAGCAAAAAACCCTGGGAAAAACCATTGCCCATTTTGCCAAAGAACACCGTGAAGAGGACAACGAAATGAATGGTATGCGCGAACTCACCAACCAATACCAACATACCAATCAGACAGACTTGCACGCCAAGGTTATTTTAGATGCATTGAAATCGTTTGAAGGTGAGCTGAAAATTCACGCCAAGATCGAAAACGATATCTTGTTTCCCAAAGCCCAACAATTAGAGCAAGAAGTATTGGCTTTGAGCCATTCATAACTCCACAATCCTGTTGAGATTCTACACCTCAACGGGATTGTTTTCCTTTCTATTTTCCCTACTCAAATCTCCTGACCTATTATCTTCCTGCGTTTCATCTATATGAAAACTTCCTAAGAAATCGTTAAATTTGAATATTATTCATGAAATCTGGTGTCGAAAAACTTAATTAGGTACTAGATTAACTAATTCTTATCTTAAAAAATTATGAGATTTATCATTACCATTTTATTGGCAGGCCTGATCAGCACTGTTGGGTGGAGTCAGAAAAAAGACGAAACTGCGATCAAATATGCCAACACATTAACCAAAGAAGACCTTAAAAAACACTTGGTGATCGTAGCTTCAGACGAAATGGAAGGACGCGACACGGGTTCTCCTGGTCAGAAAAAAGCAGCTAAATACATTGCAGATCACTTTAAATCTTTGGGTTTAAAGCCACCCGTAAAAACCAAGGATGGCATGAGCTATTTGCAAAAGTTTGACCTGGTAAGCAGCAAGTGGAAAAATGTGAGCATTGCTACCAAAAAGGGTAAAACTGAGTATTTAAAAGACGTTTTTGCCATTGGAAACATCAACAAAAAGATACAAAAGTCTATGAAGGTGATGTTTGCTGGTGAAGGTACCAAAGAAGATTATACTAAGTTTAAGTCAAAGAAAAAGCCAGTAGCTTTCTTTGTAAAAACGGTACAAGACTTACGTAAAAAGCGTAGAATTGCTCAAAATGCAGGTGTAAGCCAAATGTTTATGATTATGGGCGAAGACCAGGAAGGTTTTGACAAATCATTGAATTACCTGGGCTACTATGTAAAGCGTTGGTCTCGTGGTGGACTTAAAAGCAACGAAGATAGCTACATGGTATGTGTTTCGCCTAAGACTGCTGCCAATATGTTTGGAGTAAGTGAAGCTGAACTGATGAAGAAGGATATGAAGTTGGGTACCAAGTCGTCTAAATTTAAATTGACTGCTGAACAGGAAGTTAAAATTGGCGCTTCTTCAGAAAATGTATTGGGCTTTATGGAAGGTACCGACAAAAAGGATGAAATCCTGATTGTAACTGCTCACTACGACCATGTAGGAACAAGAGGTGGCAAAGTATACAACGGCGCTGATGATGATGGTTCTGGAACAGTAACTGTATTGGAAATCGCAGAAGCATTTTCTAAAGCCAAAGCGGATGGTAAAGGACCTCGTCGTAGTATTCTATTTATGACTGTTTCGGGTGAGGAAAAAGGTTTGTTGGGTTCTCGTTATTATACTGATTTCGATCCTGTTTTTCCTTTGAAAAACACTGTAGCTGACTTGAACATTGACATGGTAGGTCGTATTGACACTCGCTACAAAGATGATCCTGATTACATTTACCTGATTGGTTCTGACAAACTTTCTACCGAGCTGCACAAGCTAAGCGAAGAAGCCAACAAGCAATATGTAAACATCAAATTGGATTATAAATACAACGACGAAAACGATCCAAACCGTTTTTACTATCGCTCAGACCACTACAACTTTGCGAAAAACAACATTCCTATTATTTTTTACTTCAACGGTACCCACGCCGATTACCACAAGCCTACCGATACGGTAGATAAGATTCATTTTGGTAAAATGGAGCGCATTGGCCGTTTGATCTTCCACACTGCCTGGAAAATCGCCAACCGTGAAAACCGCTTGAAAGTAGATAAAAAAAGTAAATAAATAGTATCGTCATTCCGATAAAGGAGAGAACAAATCGGACTTCTTCACCAGAGGTTCAACTGTTCTCTCTTTTTTTTAGCCTGACATTCTCTATATTGTTGAGTTGTCATTGCTGTTTTATGTTTCTTGAGTGGTAGATCAGCTGGCAAGCATAATCACTTTACAGCGATTCCCAAAATAAGACTTCACTCCCACCCTAAGACAAACGCTCTAAAGTTCAAAAATCTAAATCACTGAAAATCAACGCAGTGCCAAAGAAGCATTGTATTTGGCTATACTAAACTAAACAATAGAACGCTTAGTAATATGACAACAATGCAAAAGGATTTATCAAAGACAAATGACACTAAGAAGCAACAACAGGCAGATCAACAATTAATTCAAGACTTAGAAATGAATATTACAAAACTAGACCTTGCCCCCGATTTTGAAGAACAGCTAGAGGCTTTTCCTCTGCTCAGAAAACTCTGGGAGCAAATACAGCAGCGAAGTGAAGAAGCAGATCAAGAGGACGCATAGTCCTCTTTTTTTATACACTTACTTTTTGTGTAGGGGATATTACTCAAGTGCATCAATGTAATAACCCTTGAAATGTTTTGAGGTATCAAAATAACCGTTTGTAAATGCAACTTTGACGCACGTAATCCATACAAAAAAGAAAGAACCAGCTGCTACACCACTTTAAAACTTAACACCACAATGAACACAGTTTATGAAAGTAAATATTTAAAGGTTGCACATCACCAAACAGAGCAAATGTTCCATTATGTATTCAATGAAAAAACCTGGAACATGACTGCTGAAGAGTACCTGCTACACCTGCAAGATTTTATCAAAATTATTCGGAAGTATCGTCCCAAGCGGATTTTGGGGGACATGGCAGATTTTAATTTTGTGATTCCTCCTGAACTTCAGGAATGGATAGATCAGCATTTGTTCTCGGTATATGCAGAAATCGGATTTGAAAAAATTGCCATTTTGTTAAGCACTCAATACATCACCAATTTGTCTATCCAACAAACCATGGAAGAAGACAGCACCTTAGCTTTTAAGTCTGAATATTTCGAAGATACCGAGGCCGCCAAGGAATGGCTGATGGCCGCTTAGAGTTTTTGATCAACCAACCCACTACACAACCAGAAAAAACCTGTGGCTTGGCCGGGGGTTTTGTTTTTATTACTTATGGGATTAGGCAAAAAAAGAGGGCAATCACGCCCTCTCTTGCCTAAAGTTTCCTTCACGATTCTATTTTTTGATAAATTGCTGGGTACCTGCCGCCGTTTTCACCCAGTAAGTACCAGGTTTTAAGCTACTGATATCTACCGAATAAACACCCATTTTGCCCAACTTAGAAGCTACCATTCTCCCTTGCAAATCATAGATTGCCACAGGGGAATCATTGGTAAGGTTTAGCTTGATATAATTGGTAGCTGGATTGGGATAAACTGGCTTTTCGGTAAACATTATATTGGTTTCAGTAGTACGGAAATTAGGCAAAAACACAATACTGCCCGAAGTTACATTGTTGTTTTCGTTGGATTCATCAATTTGATTTTGCCCATCTACCCTAATCACAATGTATTTACCTGAGGCATTGCCGTTATAAATAAACGATTTGGTAAGTGTTTGGGTAGTATTGGCACTTTGGGGACTGGCAGGCATATATCCCAAGAAATCCCCAATAGCTCCTGGACGATCAGAAATGTATACTGCGGGATTGTAAGACCCTACAGCCACATTAGCAACATATACATTTACTCTCACTGACAAATAAGAGCGCCCACCAGTGTAGTTATAACTGGCAGTAATGCTGGTGGTGAACAAATCTGGCTTCACCTCAGGCAATTGCTGTGAGCTTACATTGTTGTTTTCATTGGATTCATCAATTTGATTTTGCCCATCTACTCTAATCACAATGTATTTTCCGGCAGCATCGCCATTGAATCTAAAAGGATACCCATTAGATACTTTTTTGGTAGTATTGGCTGTATGAGAGGACACATTTAAATACCCTAAGAAATTGCCAAAAGTGTTGGGACGATCAGAGATATACACCGCTGGACTGTATGCCCCCACGCTTTTGTTGGCCAAATAAATATAAGCATCCAGATTAATCGTCGAGCGGGTGCCGTCATAGGTATAAGAAGGATCAATGCTTGATACGCGCAAATCAGGCTTTACCTCGGTGATGGCTGCTGAAGCAATGTTATTATTTTCATTGGATTCAGTAATCTGATTTTGCCCATCTACTCTCACCACCAAATACTTTCCCGTGGCGTTGCCATTGTAGGTAAACGCTCTTTTGATATAGTGTGTAGTGTTGGCGTTTTGCGAACCTACGTACAAATAGCCCAGAAAATCGCCTATAGCTCCTGGACGGTCAGAAACATACACGGCTGGTCGGTAAGTACCTACACTGGCGCCAGCTACCCTAATGCCTATGCTCATGGTAATGCTGGATTTGGGTGCTTCGTATACCGCACTCGCGTTCAAAGAAGTAATAAATAAGTCAGGTAGCACTTGAGCCTGTGTAGAAAACATAGCCAATAAAAGTGCAATGGTTAAAAGAGATAATCTTTTCATGTTTTTAAGGTTATTAAGGTTTATGATTGAAGCCATTCTGGCTTCGTTGGTTGAGTAAATTAAACCACCCTGAAAGGCGGCGTATAGTATAGAAACTTCAGGCGCTGTAAAGGTGTATTGAATTTGTCGGAAGGTCGTCTCACTTTATAAAGTGGCACACTTTTTCAACCTTAGTCATTGATTATAAAGGGGTTACATTTAGGTAATTACCTGATATACAATGCTGATTCTTTTTGGTTTGGAAGAGATAAAGGCGGGAGATGAAGTAGGTATAACTGAGGTGATGTGCATTTTCGCCAAATTTATCGCTCAGATATTTATATAAAATGTTGACCCTTGGCTGATCAAAATAATACTTGGTATATAGATTTTGTCACACCGAGTACTAATTCACTTCGTTGAGCTCAGCAAAGCTATAGCTCTGGTTTTTTGTTCAAAATACATCAATGAAGATGACATGTGTATCACTCGAAACATTCCCTGTCCTCCCGAACTCAGTGAGGGTGCGGTAAGAGTTCACGAAACTTGATGATCTTGGAATTCATCCTCATTTCATTTGGAAGGATAAAAGGAAGAAGCTGTTTTGCTTTAAGCAACTGATAAACAAATGTTTATCTAATATTGATCAGTACGCAGGACCAAGCTTGCGAACTCAGCGTAGGTAATAGCCTTCAGGGCCAGTACATCCAGCTATTCGAACCGATCCTTCCTATCGTCAGGATGACAAGTTCATATTACTGTTTATCAGCAAGGTACTGCATATCTTGAAGAGTAAAGTATTAGAATTTGGAAGGAACATCCTCGTATGCAGCCCAGCAGCAATTTCCTCTGGAATGCCCTTAAAAAAACACACACATTTTCACGATTTTTTCCTAGATTAGGCAAGGCATACAAATATCTCATAACAAAAAGCTACGCAATGAGTAAACTGGCAAAGCAATTAATTGAAGAAAACCTACGAACTAAAGACCCTTATCTGGATTTGGGTAACTGTGGATTGGATGGTACCGAAGCTATTTTGGATAGATTGGCGGAATGTGAGCATTTGGAGACATTGATTTTTTCTAATGTATGGTGGGATGGAACAGGAGGATATACAACAGGGAAACATTTTGTTTTAAGGCAAGTTCCCGCCCATTTACCTACCCAATTAAAAAAATTGGTTTTAGCAGGAAATCAAATACAACAAATTGAAAATTTAGAACAACTCAAACAGTTAAACTTCCTAGACCTTAGCCACAATCAAATATCTAACATTGAAAACTTAGACCAGCTCAAACAATTAAGTTATCTCGATCTTAGTTACAATCAAATCACTAAAATTAAAAACCTAGAACAACTAAGTCAATTAAAACAGCTCCAACTCCATAAAAACCAAATCACTAAAATTGAAAATTTAGGGCCACTCCAGCAATTAACTGAGCTTAATCTCAGCGAGAATAGAAATACAGCTGTAATTAAACAAGTCGCATATTTCAAACAATTAGAAAAGGTTGACCTAAGTGATAATCAAGTATTTCATTCACTGATACGGTTAAGTGGACTAAGAAAATTAAAAAAATTAAGAAAATTATATTTAGCAATTGACTTTCATTTGACACTAGAAGATTTGGAATTAGAAAACTTAGTAGTGAAATATATAGAAAATGAGGATTTCACGAGCGAAAATCGTTTAAAAATATCCAACCTTAATAATTTAAAAGAACTAAACCTGGAAGGTCAAGGAATAAATAAATTCATATTAAAAGGTAATTACCCTAAACTAAAAACTTTAAGTCTTGAGAAGACTTATAATTTAAATATTAAAGAAATTATTGAGAATATTGCTATGCATACTAAAGTCACTAACCTAACTCTTAATGACCTGCATTTTGAATATTTACCCTTTGAGGTGTTTCGTATGACCCAGCTAGAAGTGCTATCACTCAATAATACTCCAATTAAAGATTTACCGAAACACTCTAACTTGACTCAACTTAAAAGATTGTCTTTAAGTGGATGTAAGGCTTTAAAAACCATCCCACAAGACTTACACAATTTAGAAGAATTAGATATTTCAAACGGCTGCGTTCCCCAAGGCTTAATGGGACTATTGCAAAAAAATCAACAACTAAAATATCTAGATATTGGTAATAACGCTTATCCATATATACCTGAGTTACCCAATCTTGAGTATTTAAATCTAAGTAAAGCCAGAGTACAAACAGTGTCTTTTCTTAGAAATTTGACAAAGCTACGCGAACTACATTTGGGTAATAATCAGATTAAAGACCTTACTCCTTTACTTAAGTTAGAGAACTTGGAGGTTTTGGATGTAAGCATTAATAAAGTCAAATCTTTCCCAATATCCTTAGTCAAGCACTCCCTTAATTTACGAGAGCTTTATCTAGAGGGCAATCCAATTGAAAACCTTCCAGAAAGGAAACCAAATAATGTAATAGAAGCAATCAGAAATTATATTCAAGCACTTGAGGAAGACGAAGTAATTCCTAATGATCAGGTTAAAGTTCTGTTATTAGGCAACAGCACCACAGGAAAATCTACCCTAATAGAGTACCTAACAAGTCAAAATTTTACTGAAGCCCAGCTCTCCACTCATGGCATTAAACATATTATCTGGAAACCTTTTGCTCAATTAAAAGATGCTACTGATGAAGAAAGGAATATAAAAGTAGCTATATGGGACTTCGGTGGGCAAGAGTTTTACCACGCAACGCACTCACTTTTTTTTAGTAACAAAGCTTTGTACCTGATCTTGTTTGATCAGAAAACTAATTTTCAAGGCATTAAAGATACTTGGATTTATTTATACGAAAATTCGCAGAAGGTACAAAAGGAAGTACCTCTAGAACATTTTCATTATCATTATTGGCTGGACAATGTACTACACTACAATAATCAACCTGATATTTTATTAATTCAAAACAAATGCGATATTTCCGAAGCTATAGAAATACCCACAGCAACTAAAAATGCTTATTCACTTTCAAGTAATAAGCATATATTTTATATCAGTGTAAAGGATGCCTTTCACAAACAAGACAAGGGTGATTTTCAGGTGTTCCGAAACAAATTGCTTGATCATATTCGTAACAATATTGGCAAATTTGAGAATAGCAAACGGTGGCAAGAAATTAAAAATAAAGTACAAAGTGAATGGGCTGCTGAAAATGTATTATCATTTGATCAATATGTGATTCGGTGTCAAGGAATAAAGCCTAACATTCATGACAAGAAAACTCCTGATGAGCAGTCGCAATTAGACACCCTAACTGAAATGTTGCACGAGCAAGGTGTATTGTTACACTTCCCAGATATATCCGAACTCAAAAACGATGTTTATGTAAACCCAGCTTGGTTAACTGATTGTATCTATAAGGTATTAGATTATAGCGTAATCAAAAATAAGGGCAGATTTGATTTTTCTCACATTAAAAAAATTGCCCAAAATATAGTAGGAATAAACACACACAAATTATTAGCATTACTCAAGCATTTCAAATTGATATTCGAAATACAACGTTTTGGTAAACAATTTTTTATCACGCCCCAATATCTACCCGAAAAGTTTGACGAAGAAATCCAATTGGCAATTGATACTTTTAAGGATACTAGTAAACCTAAACCTTGTTTTGTACTGTCATATCCAGATTTTTTACCAGTTAGTGTGTTTTTAAAATTTTTAGCCATTTATGGTAATTTACATAAGCAACATTGGTACAATAAAAATGAGTTAGTATTTATTAAAGATGATCAGGTAATTGTAGCAAAGTGTACCAGAAATCAAGACATTCGGCAAATTTCTATTGAGATATCAGGCAAACACTCCAAGCTTACTCAAGAAATGTTTGACGCTCTCTATGCTATTGATTCGTCAGAAAATTTGAAAGCCTCGATAGATGGAAAAGTCTTTACCTCAATCGAGGAAATTAGAAACCCTACATATCGTAGTTTTTATCAAAAAGATTTTTGGTTTATATTAGGAGAAAGCCCTAAAATAAATAGCAAATTCAAAGATATTTTGGAAGCACTGCAAGAGGGTCAATTAGAACAAGCAGTAGACAGTGTAATACCTCACGTATTAGAAAATGAAGGCCTAACGATAAAACTATTTCAAACAAAAAAAAACCTTATTGATGCCAACAAATTACTCGAAGATAATCAAGAGAAATCTCTTATGAGAAGTCAAGTTGTAGAATCTCTGAAAGAAATTCTAGATGAACTAGAAAACTCCTCATTGGGTAATGAGACATGGGTTAGTAAAGAGGAAAAGGAGATCAATCCTATTCAAATCATTGAAAACGCAATGTTTTGCCTAAAAGAGGCTGAATATAGTGGATATTTTGAGGAAATGGATAAGATAAAGATAGACCTTACCAACCCAACCCTTTACAGTAGCTTTAAACAAAAATTTATGTCAGGCAATATGGATGAACTGTTTGCTCAAAGGTTATACACTTTTACCAAGGCTGCATTAGAGGACTTGAGAAATAAATGAATTGCGAAATATCACCCTTTGATAGTTACTGAAAATCAACAACTTATACTTGTTATGTTGGCACAGATGAAAACCCAATACCTCATACTACTCCAGCTGATCCCTCTTTCATACTGATGACGTGTTTATACAAAGCGTTGATTATTAGCTGACTGTAAAATACTAAAAGTATGTATTTTGTCACCCTGAGCACAGTCGGAAGGGCTGAGAGATAGTAAAACCACGACTCAGATGCTTCGCAAGCTCAGCATGACAATAGAACACGTCATCTCCATTGATGTGTTTTGGGTACCAAAAAATTAGGACTCGGGAGGACAAATTTAGGTAAGTTGTTTATCAGCAGGTTGTCATCTTTTTTGGTCTGTGCTGATAATATCGTTTTGAATAAATCCCTAACTTGCAGAACCAAACTGGTCTAAACTCAGTTAGAGGAGGTTAAAAACTTTAGGAAAAGAGTACATGAACGAGACGCCAAGAATTATTGGAGCTTTTGGGCCAATGCAGGCCGATACCTTGATTATATGCACTGCGGGCATCCACGGCAATGAGCCACTGGGTGTAGAGGCTTTACAAAAGGTTTTTCACATTTTAGAAAGAGAGCAGCCTGTTTTTAATGCTCGGTTTGTGGGCATTGCTGGAAACCTCAAAGCCCTGAATGCGGGCAAACGCTACCTCGAGGAAGACCTCAACCGCATTTGGACAACCGATACCATTAGTCGCGCCCAAAGCAATGCCTGCCGTACTCCTGAGTGTGAAGAGCTCAAAGAAATCTTGTTTGTGTTAGATCAGATTGATGCCAACCAGTATCGTCAGAAAATCTACCTCGATTTGCACACCACTTCGGGCGAAAACGGTACTTTTATCGTAACCACCGAGCTAGAGCACTCAAAACACTTGACCAAAAACCTGGAAGCGCCCGTAATTGTAGGGTTGGAAGAAAAGCTGGTGGGTACCTCGATGCGCTACATGTACCAGCAAGGCTTTGTATCTTTTGCTTTTGAAGGTGGCCAGCACCAAAGTCAGCAATCTATAGACAATTTGGTGTGGTCTATTTGGTATACTTTTTTGGGCGCAGGTTGTATTCAGTCACACGCCATTCCGGGCGAAGTAGCGCAGTATACTCATTTGCAAGAGTTTACCGAAAACCTACCAGAGGTCATGTCTCTTGACTATTTGCATTCCATTACTCCTCAGGATGAATTTAAAATGTTGCCTGGTTTCGAAAATTTCTCAAAAGTGCAAAAAGGGCAATTACTGGCCCACGATCGCCAGGGGGAGGTATTGGCTCCCGCAGATGGGTATTTGTTGATGCCTCTTTATCAGCCTACCGGAAACGACGGTTTCTTTCTGGTAAATTAACTTTGAATGGTTGTCCTAAGTCTTCCAAAGGGTGGCTTAGGGCTTTCCAATAAACAACAGCCTCAGGAAAAACATTCTCACTTTTTGCTTTTCACTGCTTTTTCCTCAACCTGAACGAGGAGGCCTGCGTAATTAATTGTAGTATACAGACTTGCGAGGTTATACTTTTCATAAACGTTTGCTAATCTGGAAGCACATCGCTCGAATACCAAATAAAATTATTATTTTCACGGCTTCAAGACCGTACCATGAACCATTGTACAAGTGATACTCACTCTTTTTCAATAAAATTCAACACAACATGGAGAAACAACAAGCCCTTGACTACTTTCAGAATTTATACCTGGTAGCCGTTGCTGACGGCAAACTGGCGGAAGAAGAGAAAAAAACGCTGGTAAAGTTTGCGCAAAAAATGGGCATCAATGCTCGGGAAGCTTCTCAGATTATGCTCAACATTCGTTTTCTGGATTTTGCCATCCCTGAAGACAAAGAAGCGCAAATGGATCAATTACGCGATATTGTAAAACTGATGATGTCGGATGGGCACATTCATGACAAAGAGTATGAGTTGTGTCGTCGGTTTGCCGAAAAAATTGGTAAAACCGAAGTCACTCTGAATATGATTATCGACAATGTCAAAGAAGAAAGTAAGACGATCTAAACCCAAAGTACGGACATTTTGAGACTTTAGTAATTTCAAATTGGCCAGTTTTTCTCGACTTTTACGCCTGACTTTAGTAATTTACTTATCCCCAGCACAGAAATTAGTTTAAAATTACGTACCGATAAACACTAGAATTAATGAAGTTAGATAAAGAGCAGGCCAAAAAGTATTTTCAAAATTTATTTTTGGTTGCCATCGCTGATGGCGTACTAGCCACCGAAGAAAGGGAATTATTAGTAGGTGTAGCCATGCGTATGGGCTTAAGCATTCGCGACTCTTCAGAGATTATGCGCGGCATTGGCGAAAGAGAGTTTCATATTCCCGAAAACAATGAGCAACAACTCCAACATCTCTCCGACATTGTAAAAACCATGATGATTGATAAGGTAATCCACGAAAAAGAGTATGAGTTATGCCTGGGATACGCACGTAAGATTGGGCAAACTGAAGATTTTCTACAAGAGGTAATTGAGGATTCCAAAAACCAGAACTGGTACAAATTCAAAAATCCTTATCCAAATCATTGATCTTACCACTATTAACTAAAGGCCTTTAGCGGTTGGCTTCAGGCCCTTAGCTTTTGATTCTTTATTTTTATTGTTCTTTTCTATTAATTCGTTGTTTCGCCTTCGGCCGATTGTTCTTAATAATGGTAATGATCAATGGTGAGTGGTTAATTTTTATTGTTTCGCTTCGCTTATTGTTACATTGCTCTATTGTTCCGCAATGCGTCGCAAAACTATGGACCGTTGACTGTGGACTAATTCCCGCTTCGCGCCATTTTTCACTTTCCGTTTTTAGTTTTTCACTCAACACCGCTTTGCACCACTTATCACCCTCCTCCATTATTTCTTCGTTGACGCTGCTTACGTAGTTGTCTGATGAGTCGCCGAATAAACTCCTCTTCAGCCCTGTATAATTCAGTTACTTGGCGGGGATTAATCACTTTGAGAAACTTGTCCAGGTATTCTTTTTCCAGATCTACCTCTTGTTGCTTAAGTTTCATTTGACTTCTAAGCTTTTGTATCAATTGCTCATCACTGGCCGTCAACAAATCTCTACGGCGACGTAGTTTTCTGCTTTGCTGACGAATTTGTCGCTTACGGGCATCATATTTAGAGTATATGGGCCAAAATGCTTTCTCTTGTTCAGGGGAAAGGTTCAAACGGTTTTTGATAAACTTGTTGCGCATCGTTTCGATACGCTTCATGCGAGGGCTGTCTGGTGCTGGATTCAGGTTTTGCCCCAACACAACTGTACTTCCCAAGGTGATCACCATTAATACACTAAAATAAAATTTCATGGGCACTGTTTTTCAATTCTCCTATTTGCGAAAAAGTTGTAAATTTTGAATCGCTTTTAGGTCTATGTCTTTTAATTGTTCGTATAGTAAATCTTTATTCTTTGCCAAGGCCTGCAACAAAAATACTTCTACTGCTTGCTCTTCCAAATCAGGGTCTTCTTCGATTACGTCTAACTCGTCCGGGCTAATATCGGCCAGAAAACCAGAAACCTCTTCCTCAGTAAGTTTGCTTAAATCTACCTTTGCCGCGGGGGTAAATTGCCTTGGAACAGGATTCACCGTAACATTAGGCTTCGGTTGGTCAATATCCTCTTTTTTCACTTCAGGCTTTATCTCTGTCAGGGCCACTAAATCTGGTTCGTTAGTAAATAACTGAGTACTGGCATTAGAAGCTGTCTCACTGGCTTGCTTAGAGAAAACTGATGGATTGTTGAATAACCATAAGGTAGTCGCTACCATTCCTATCACTACCGCCAAAGACCCTACCCTGCGCAATTGCAAGTTAGATGGGGTCCATAAAAACGATAACTGATCCTTTAAGCGTTCCCAGGTACTTTTCTCAGTTGTTACCCGATGCTGGATTTTACTGGCTAGTTCGTCAAAAAAGCCATCGGGTGTACTAAAAACGGGAGCTTTTGGCACAATTGCATTGGGTTTGCTTTCCAGCAAAAGTACTTTTTGCTCAATATTGGCGGCTAATTGCTCAAAGTATTGATGCGGCGTCGTAAATACCAGATGGGGTGGAATTTGGCTTAAAGATAGCCCTTCTTGCAATGCTATTTTTTGCTGAATCAGTTCTGGTAATTGCTCAAAATATTGGGGGGGTGTAGTAAATATCTGGTGATGAGGAATCTCAGACAGTTCTATGTTTTTAGTTTCCTCAAGCTTGATTTTTTGCCATATATCTTCTGGCAGCTGCTCAAAATACTGGGCAGGTGTACGAAACACATTTGCTTTTGATATATCTTTTATTTTCAAACTTTTGGACATTATTCTCGTATATTACTGCTTATTAGATGCCTATCTACACCAAAGGTTTAATCATCCTTTAAAAATTTCTCTATTTTTTTTACGGCCAAATGATACGAAGCTTTCAAAGCGCCTACGCTGGTTCCTAATACTTCAGAGATATCTTCGTATTTCATCTCGTCAAAGTATTTCATATTAAAAACCAATCTCTGCTTGTCGGGTAGCTTTAACAACGCCTTTTGGAGCTTCATTTGTACTTCATCACCACTTACGTAGTCACTCGTTTCTAACTTGTTGGTTAACTCGGCCTTGACATCCACCAAAGGTATTAAAAATTTCTTGCGTTTCTTATTCAAAAAATTCAGGCATTCGTTGGTCGCAATCTTATAAATCCAGGTAAACAGCTGCGACTTCCCTTGAAACTTCTCGAGGTTTTTCCACACTTTCACAAAAATCTCCTGAGTAAGATCATTGGCGTCTTCGTGGTCGATGACCATCTTGCGCACGTGCCAATACACCCGCTCCTGATACGCTCGTACCAACAAATTAAATGCGTAGTTTTTCGTATTAGGTTGCCTAAATTTCTCTAATATTTCTTCGTCTTTCAAGTCCTCTGCAATTGTGGAATGGGTTGTTTTCATGCAAGCGCGAAAAGTATTTCGGCCATTAGACAACAATTTATCCCAAAAGTTTAAACTATGCGATTATTTTTATCGTTAAAAAAACAAGTAATCAGCTAAATCGCTGGCTATGAAATGGTTAAACTTAAAAAATATTCTTATGAAACGCTAACATAACAAAATCCAGCTTGCATAATATTATGGATAAGTGAACAAATACTTCCTTTTAATTTTGCGAATATTTAACACGACCGTAATATTTAATTGCTTATATTGCAGTGACTCGTAGATTTTTTGAGCCAATGGCTTAAGATTTGCTGCTTGTTACGTAAGATCCTCCAATAAACTAAGCAATCATTCTTATTGTCTAACCTTTAAACTTCACAAACACCATGTTATTCCATGATCTCAGAAGGTTGGTAAGGAAAGGTGAAGGACAAACCCTTGAGTTTAAGCTCAAAACAACCCACCCCGAAAAAATCGTAAAAGAAATCGTAGCTTTTGCTAACAGCGATGGCGGCACATTACTGCTGGGCATTCGTGACGACCTCACCATCAAGGGACTCAAGTTTCCTCAAGAAGATGAGTATGTCATGAACAAAGCCATAGATCAGTACTGCTACCCGCCCATCAACTATAAGTTAGAAAAGATACCTGTAGAAGGGAACCGCGAAGTACTGGCTTATACGATTCCGGCGAGCGACAAGGGACCTCATCGAGTGGTAGAGGGCGATAAGCCCAACCAGGGAAAAGTGTATGTTCGGGTTGATCACGAAAGTATCATCGCGGGCAAAGAAATGCGCGAAATCCTCAAAGGACGGCGCAAGAAACGCGATTTGCGTTTTCAGTATGGTAAAAAAGAGGAAGTACTCATGAAGTACCTCGATTTGCACCAACAGATTACGGTACAACAATTTGCCGAAACTGCTGAAATACCAAGAAGGGTAGCTTCCCGCACCCTGGTATTGTTGGTATTGGCCAAAGTTTTACAGATTTACCCACAAGCTAGCAAGGAAGACTCCTTTGGTCTGCTGGAATCTGACGAACAACGAGAGGCCGTCTCCTACTTAGATTGACATTGTTCCACATTTTAAAAAATAGATATTATCCCCATTATGTAAGTAATGGGGATTTTTTTATACCTATTGATATGGTGGATGTTGATGTTTTATGAATAAACGTCTAAGGTATTTCGGTAAAAATCTTTTAAAAAAAATAATTTAAATTTTGCCTGATCAAAATCACCTGGCATTCTAATTTTATATGTTCTTTTGCACCCCTCCCAATCAGCTTATTTATAAAACCACAAACTATTAATTAACCAACACAACTGTGAAACAACAATTTATTAAAGAGGATAAGGTATGGTTTATTCATCAAAACGGTACCAACCTCACTACTGAATCAGGCAATGCTCATAGTTCTAGTCTTAGAACCTCAACCAAACAATTTGACACTGAAGAAGCTTGTGAAAAAGACGTTCAAAAGCGTATAAAAGCCAAAACTAAAGAAGGGTTCGAGGCTTTTACTGTAGATCTAGGTGAGGTAGGTCCTGATGTTTTGGTAGCTTTTCATCAAGCCAACATCGGCACAAAAAAACACATTGCTCTTGAGAGATACCGATTAAACCCTACATTACTGGCTGCCCTTCCCCAACTTACCAAATTAGAATCTCTCGAGATATCTATAGATGAGCCGTTACCTGTTGCCTTGGGCGAGTTGGTAAAACTAAAAAAACTCGTAATCAGAGGAGATTCGGTAAATGCCTTGCCTGACAGCCTGGTTCAGCTAGAGCAGCTGGAGCATTTGGAAATAGACGCTGAGGTACGCACCGAAGGTATTTCAGAAGTAATTTGGCAACTCCCCCAGCTGAAAAGTCTGGTTTTGAAAGTTCCCACGACAATTACTCAGTTACCTGCTGCTATAGGTAATTTGGTAAACCTTGAAGTACTGAAAGTTTATTATTGGAGTGGCCGACAGGAAGAAACAATGCTTGCTGTTCCACCCGAAATTGGGCAATTGCATTTGCTAAACACTTTGGAACTCAAACAATGTAACCTAAAAGCCCTTCCTCAGGAAATTGGACTCCTTACTAATCTGGCGTCTTTAAACTTAGAGTATAATCAGCTACAAGACTTACCTGATTCTCTAAAAGCTTTGCAAAAACTGAAAACACTTGATCTTTCCAGTAACCGATTTGAACATATTCCTGCCAGTGTTTGCCAACTCAAAAAATTAGTTGATTTGGATTTGACCTGGAATCCCTTAAAACGCATTGACGCTGATTTTTTGGGATTGGAATCGCTTGAAGATTTTGATTTTGGTTATGGCGATACTGCCATTGAAAATGTTCCAGATAATATTCTGGACACAGGCTTGACTGCCATTCGAGACTTTTTACAGAATGGCCCAGCACCAGTGCTTGAACTAACAATAGCCAAAGCACCCGACAACTGGGAAGAATTGGCCAACCAAAGGAAGGAAGCCAAACAGGAAGCACTACACGACATCCGCAAAGAATGTTATAAACAGGAAAAGCTAGAAGAAATACTCGCCTTTGTTTTTGGTGAAACCGATCAATTGCCTGATGGGAAAAGATCAGAAATTTACTCTTTTGATAACCTATGGGAGCTATTCTCTCCTGTGCAAGATTGGAATTTTATCGATCGCAGATTGCTCACATTCTTATGTCAAGATACGTTTTTCTATAAAGACGAAACATATTATCAAGGGTATTACAGTGATTTTTTCAGCAAATGGTTTGTGCCACAATTGAAAGAGGAAAAGTCTGATGAAGACCTGTTTGGATTGGTGTTGCAGGAATTAGCGCCTTGCCACATTGATGAATGGACTGCCTTGAAAGCTTATTTGGACAGTACAGCTAGCGAAGCTTTAGTCCGCGAAGATGCTTCTATCAATTCGGTTGGGAGTGTTATTCTAAAACACCTCCTGGCAGATAGAGAGCAAACCATCGCTTTGCTAAAAGAAGAATATTACCTCACCCCATTATTGGCGGCTTTGCGTCATCATCGTGATTTACTCGATAGCTTATTGGATGTATTTCTGGAAAATTATACAACTAAGTCTGACAATCATATCCGTTTGCGTTTTTCTCGTTTTGAGGAGTTGTGTAAAATAGATGCCCCTGCATATGAACCCATTATTTTAAAGAAGCTGGCAGAGTCTGATTACCTTCCTTCTCAAATGGAAACCTATCGTATTTTACACGCCTATTTTGGCGAAAAACACCACAAAACGCTTGTACAAAAAGCAAGGGAGACACTGGCTTATATCTCTAAGTGCAAAAATGAAAGCGGTAAGGAACAGTTTAAGTTTTTCTGGTCTTTGGGAAAACGGTATCAGGACAATACGGCCAGCTTTATCCAATGGGTATGCGAAAACACAGGAACCACTCTCAAAAATGAACTGGTAAATTATGTAAAAGATACCAAGGAACTTAGTGTAGAGATTGTGAGTCATATTGTGGAGGCTTTTGGGCAAGAAGCAATAGAAGTGGCTATTGAGGCCTTAAAAATGAAGACGCCTAACCGTAAGTTGGTTCCGCATTATCAAAAGGTTTTTAAACTGCTAAACAACCTTGATTATGCTGATTATTATGATGAAGTATGGAAAATTGCTTGTTCTAAAAACTCAGATTTAGCAAGGTTGGCTTGTACTTCTTTGTCTTATCGTCCAGCTGCTGAAGTATTCTCCAAAGCACAAGCGTTGCTTTCTTCTGGCAAAAAAGAAGAACGAAAAGCTGGTGCGTTTATATTGGCACGACTAAATACTCCGGAAGCCAAAAAGGCTGTTCAACCCATATTTGACAAAGAAAAGGTAGACGAAGTACGTAATTTGGTACTGCCCGTATTTTATGCCGAGGAAAACCAAGCAGGTATTTCAAAGGAGGCAATGCAACAACGTATTCTGTTGGCCAGACAAAGGGGAAAATTGGGTAAATCGCCCGCTAAATGGCTAAAACCTGGTGATTTTACCGCTCTGCACTGGAAAGATGGCTCTCCTTTGACCCAAGAAGAATTCTATTACCTATTTTATCGCCAGTCCAGCATCAAAGATATTCAGCCAGATATCGCCTTGGCTCCCATGTATAATTTATTGGATGAGGCTCAGGGCAGTAGTTTTGCGTTAGAATTGCTCGATAAAATCAGCTTAAAAGCTGTAGATCAAATGTGTTTTGTAATTGTGGGTAAGCTTGGGGATGATCGCATTATAGAACCGCTTACTAAAAGTGCTATTGATTATCAGAGTCTCAACGCTTGTGCCATTTTAGGCTTAATGGCTTCTTATGAAGCTGCCAAAGCCCTGGATAAAATCATTCGTCATTATAAAGTAAAATATCCTAATGTGAGAGCTGCAGCAGAAGAGGCTTTTGCAGCCATTGCAGAACAGCTTTCTTTGACTTATTTTGAACTAAAAAACCGCCTGCTTCCTGATTTTGGTATTGACCCTAACACCAAAACTCTAAAACTAGATAATGACTTTCAGATGTTTATTGGAGCTTCGTTGAAGTTTGAATTTATCAACCTCAAAAATAAAGTGGTTAAATCTGTCCCAAAGGCATCGGCTAACCACAAAAAATGGATTAAAGAACAAAAAGCCTTATTGACCGAAGCAACTAGGTGGTTTAAAGATAGCCTCGAAAGTTACCTGGTAACTCAACACAGTTGGCAAACCCAAGATTGGGCAAACTTCTTTATGACTCACCCCATTGCATTTGCCTGTGCTCAGAATCTTATTTGGGAAATGAGGCCAGTTTCTAGTCACACAACCAAAAGTTTTATTGTGCAAGCCAATGGTGAACTAATGGCTCAAGATGGACAAGTAATTTCACTTGAAAATGAGGCTCAAATCAAGTTAGTGCACCCTGTCTTATTAGATGACTCTACCCTGAATTATTGGCGCAACTACCTGATTAATCATCAAATTGAACAGGTGATTAATCAACTCAATCGAGAAGTTGCCAAGCCATTCGAAGACGAGCAAGTCATTACACTCTACAGGGCATTCGAAGGGCAAACTCAAACAGTACGTCGCTTTAAAAACAAAGCCCGCCAAAAGGGATGGCGAAGAAGCAGTATAGGTGATGGAGGCGAGGTGCTTTCTTATCGTAAGGCATTTCCACAAGATAATGTAGAAGCATTTATTCAGACCGAAAACCTACCAGTCCAAAATATTTATGATGATGATGACGAGGTTACTTTAGGCAAATGCTTTTTTACTGCATTAGGGGCTGTTAATGCAAGCAATTTTTGGGAATGGGAACCGCAACACAAAGACGACTCAAGGCTTCTACCCCTCAAATCGGTTCCTGCGATTGCTTTCTCAGAAACCATGAATGACTTGGAAGAAATTCTAAAAATTAACTAACATAAATATAAGCTATTAACCATCAACACAATTTTCACATATTTTATGAAACAAGATAATATTTTCACTGAACCATTGAACATACAATCTTTTACCTATGACTTTAAAGAGCAGGATGAATTTCCTCAGGCACTTGCTCAATGTACTAATCTTACTCGTCTCCAACTACGCAATTGTCCCGAAGAACTGACTTTGCCTTCATTTTTAGGTGATTTGCCACACCTAAATTCTATTGACATTGCTGCCGAAAAACAAGTACATACTTTACCCAAAGTATTGTTTGACCTTCCAGTGACAACCCTCGAAATTCGCAGGGTGGCCTTAGAACAAATCGTTCATTTTAAGCAGCTTACTAGCTTAATTATTGTCACTGCTGATCCTTTCAAGGAGATAGACTTTGTTGCACAACACTTTCCTCAGCTTACCAAATTAAAGGTTTGGGGACGACATTTAGCTGCAGGAGCACTTCCTCCAAGCATTCAGCAGTTTTTTCAGCTTGAAGAACTACAACTGATCTCTTGTGGATTAGCCCATCTACCCGTAGAATTGGCTCAAGTGCAATCGCTCAAAAAGCTTATTTTAGGTGGCTTGCCGATGAATTATTTCCCTGAAGTAATCACTCAATTGAGTAATTTGGAAGTACTTGACTTTCGCCAGCAAGTAAAGTCACTGCCAGAGTCATTGACCAACCTTACGCAACTTAAAAAACTTAATCTTTACAACAGTCTTTGGGGGTATTTGGGAGGCTTAGATGATATGGACTCAATGTTTGATGATCCAAAGACTAAGGCATTGCCTGCGTTTTTTGGTAAACTTATCTCGCTTGAAAGTCTCGATTTGGGTTATTGTGCCATTCACAATGTAGAACCTCTTACGCAATTGCCTTATTTAAAGCACTTGGCATTGGCCAGTACCTTTATTCCTGATTTGCAGGATGTGGCCAAAATAACCCAGTTAGAGAGTTTAAACCTTG
This sequence comes from marine bacterium AO1-C, assembly GCA_001890965.1. Classification (GTDB taxonomy): domain Bacteria; phylum Bacteroidota; class Bacteroidia; order Cytophagales; family Microscillaceae; genus Microscilla. Next base: position 151,255 of record MLAY01000002.1, read on the forward strand.
AATCTTGTGATAAGGTTAGAAACATTAGCCATTTAGCCTCTCTCAAATCGTTGAAAACACTCAATGTTTCGCGCTTGTACAGGCTAAAAAGCATTCAGGTAATTGAAGAACTTCCGTTGCTAGAAAAACTGGACATTAGCGGTAGCGACAGTTTACAAGATTTAGGCTTTATTTACCAACATCCTACGCTTACTCATTTGGAAGCAGATGAAAAAATTCTGGAAAACTGGAAAAACAAGGATACTTTAGAAACTCCCCAAGATAAAGATTCTATTGTTCGTCTTATAGAAAGTAACCAATTGTCTGAAGCACAACAAGGCATTAATGCATTGCTTGTTTATTTGGAACAAAACAGCTCTGAAGATGATTCTCCTTTGCCCGAAATATTCACGATGGAGTCAGAAGATGGATATTATGATGAAGAAGGAATGGCCAACTTGCCTCAAATAGAAGCAATGATTGAACAATTTAAAGATGAACTCACCAATGAAGATTATCTCAAAATTTTCAAGGCTTGTTACCAAAATATTCATCATAACTTTCAACCTGCGATTGATGCTTGTGAAGTGCTCATTCAAAGAAACGCGGTAGAAAGCCAGAAAGAAATGGTTACTCACTTTTTAGGATTGATGGAATACTATGATGGAGGGCATCGTTTCTGGGGTTCTACTACTTTGGATTGCTTGATTGATGATTATTTGGAAGGCTTTGCCCCTGAAGCACTTGCGCTTTTGTTGGAAAACTGCAGTACTGATAATTTAAATGCTACTGGTGGTGATGGCATGGATGAGTTGTATGTGGCAGCCTTTAATAGAGTAAAAGATCCTGAAACATTGCAAAGCTTGCTCGCTTCTTTTATTACTTATTTTGAAGAAATGAGCGAATATGAGGCCGATTATTTTACCGAGACTTTGCCCATTACCCGCCTTTTAGAAAATAGTTCGGCTGAGGTAAAAGAGGGACTATCGTCACTTATTGAACAGCAAGGTAAGCTAGAAAGCATCATTCAAGCTTTAGAGAGTGGAGAAAATGATCAAATTACCCAAGTAATTGCTGACCTGAAGGAAAATATAGATTTAAAATCTCACGAAAAAATTGAAGATTTTATCCTTAAGGCATTAGAAAAAAATCCTGTTTCGGCTTCTACCACATTCTCTTATTTTACATTTAGGCTTGACCAGAATTTAAACTTTGGACATTACAGGTTTGGAGACATTGGGTATCGTTTGGCTACTACCCAAGCCGCAGATCTGCAAAACTGGCTCAATGACCATCAGGCGGAGAAGAATAATGTAGCTCTGAAAAGTTTATTAAGCAGCGTCATTCGAGAGGCGTATTTGAAAAACAACGATGAATTGCTAGCATCACTCCGTGCTTTGCGAAAGCCTTTGAGCACCCAAGACGAACAAAAAGATATCAACAAAGACCTGAGTCGTTTATTAAAATACCTGGAAAGCAACGGGCGAGGCTATAAACCACCCACAGTGTTGAGCCATTTTCATTACCTGAATGATGCCGAAGGAAAAGTAATGAGCGGCTATGAGGCTTCCTCGGTGGTACGTACCATTATCGACGCTGTAATAGGTTGGTCTCAGAATGATAACAACACTGATTATGAGCAGGATTTGATCCAAAATATTCCAAATTTTGACAAGCTGGAAGTAAAGAGTAAGTATCGCCAACAATTGCTGATAGAAGTCTTAAAAGCTGTTATGAATCGGCAATCTACCTTGCATTTATCGGTGCTTATAGAGCAATTACCTGTTCCTGGAGATGTGGTTTCAAAAGAAATGGCACTACAAGTTGCTCGTTTTTATACCTGGCAGGAAGATAAAGCCCAAACGATTGTTTATTTGCAAAAGGCGGTAAAACTAGGAGTATCTGTAACCGATATTACAGAAGACTCGGCTTTTGAAAAATACGCTTCTGACAAAGAGTTTTTGGCTAGCCTGGAGGTAGATCCAAGTGAGCAGGAAGTTGAGCAGTTGTTTTTAGAGTTGCTGGATCAAACAATGGATCGTGGCGAGGATTCTACGATTATGAAACAACACCTTCAGGGCTTTTTAGATTTTTTGCCTCGTCTTGAGTCGCTCACTACCCCCATACTTTTAGATGATTTGAACACCAAGCATTTGTATAATGTAACAGTAAACTCTATACATTCGGGGCTATCTCAATCTCTAACTAATTTGACCCAGTATTTACCGAAGTTAAGTGTGGGTACTCATTGGTTGGGCGAGATGTTGGGCAATTTGTTGCACGCCATTGCTGTAACCAATGATTGGGAAAAGTTGGATATGTTGAAAAAACTGTTGCCTTCTCCATTCAAAAATGCTCGTTTGGCGTTTAATATGGCTTGTTGTTATGCCCTCAATCAACAAAAGCCTGAGATGCTCGAAATGGCAAATTTGGCAATTAAACTGGGTAAAGATAAAGCACAGTTTTTAAGTGAAGGAGATTTTAAAAATTACTGGTCTGATGCCGAATTTCTGGAAGCAATAGAAGGGTAAATTCAGTGATTGGATTTAGAGCTTGTTTAAAATTCTCTGTAAACAAAAATTTAAACAAGCTCTTATTTTAATGAGCCATAAAAATGCTATCCGGTAGTTATTTTTATGGCTTAATTTATATGTGGCATATCCATATATCTCAAAAAGAGCGCATGAAATTAATAAAAGGAGTCTAGACTATGATAGAAAACTAAACCCTATGCTTCTAAAGTTGTTATAATTGCAGTTTAATTATGAACTTATCTCGACTTTTAATAATGAGCTACAAATCACTCATTTTAACCATTGATTTCGAGATTTTTATTAACATTCAAAAAATCGAGACGAGCTCTATCATTTTTTCTCGATAAATAGAAACCACTAAATCACCCATGAATTATTCACTACATCGTTTTACATTTTTTATCACAACTATCATCGTATTGAGTAGCTGTAGTAAAAACCTTTATCAATCTACGACTTACAAAGAAATAGAGATCATTCGGGACAAATGGGGGGTGCCTCACATCAAAGCTGCCACCAATGCGCAGGTGGCTTATGGGTTGGCCTGGGCCGAATGCGAAGACGATTTTAAAACGGTGCAGGAGCAAATGATGGCCATCAGGGGCTATCTGGGTGAAGTAAATGGCAAGGCAGGTATCACCGCCGATCTGGGGATCAAATTTATGGGCTTGCGCGAAGTAGCAAACAAGGCCTATCCCAAGGCTTTTAGTCAGGAGTTTTTGCAAGTATTACACAGCTTTGTAGACGGGGTTAATGCCTACGCTCGGGCGCACCCCAAAGAAGTTATGCTGAAGAAATTGTTTCCTCTTGCGCCTCAAGACCTGATTGCTGGTTATTTGTTAGGGTTAATGGAAATTACCAATACCCGAGACGATCTAGAGGATATCATCAGTGGAAAAATAGCCAAAAACATTCCTAAGGAAAAGACTCGGGGTTCAAATGCCATTGCGGCCAATGCCAATAAAACCAAAGATGGGGATACTTATTTGGCCATCAATTCGCACCAACCCATGGAAGGCTGGTATAGCTGGTATGAGGCTCACTTGGTAAGCGACGAAGGGCTTAATATCCTGGGAGCTACTTTCCCTATGGGACTCACTATTTTTCACGGAGCTAACCCGTACCTGGGATGGGCCCACACGGTAAATTATGCTGATTTTTCGGATATTTATCATCTGGAAATGCACCCCACCAAAAAGAACTATTACAAGTTTGACGGGGAATGGTTACCATTAGAAAAGAAAAAATATAAGTCGAAAGTAAAAATTTTTGCTGGGATAAAAATCGGTATCAAACGTTCTATTTACCTGAGCAAATATGGCCCTACTTTTAAAACAGACAAAGGCTATTTTGCCTGGAGTTTTTCGGTGCAGCACGCGGCCAAAGCTATGGAGCAATGGTACAATATGAACAAAGCCCGAAACCTCCAGGAGTTCAAGAAGGCATTGGCTCCCCGTGATATCCCCTCTACCAATATTGTATACGCCGACCGGGAAGGTAATATTTTTTACGTAAGTAATGCCCGTATACCCAAAAGAGATGCACGCTACCAGTGGGATTATGTGCTACCTGGCAATACGTCGACTACTTTATGGGATAAAGGTTTTGTGCCTTTTGATAGCTTGCCTCAAGTCACCAATCCAGCCTCAGGATATGTGTTTAATACCAACAACACTCCTTTTTCGTCTACAGGACCCAAAGACAATCCCAAAGAAACGGCTTTGAACAAAACCATGGGGTATAAATCTACCAACAACGAAAATCCTCGCAGCCTGAGGTTGATGGAGTTGATGGAAAACGCTGGCAAAATTTCTTATGAGGATTTCAAGCGCATCAAGTTTGACCGTCAACTACCCACCAAATTGGCCATGTGGGGCATTCCCAATCTGGATCTGCTCTTTCAGCTCAAACCCGAAAAATATCCAGATGTGGCTGATGCCATTAAGCTCTTGAATAATTGGGATAAAAAGTACGAGGTTACCAATACCGAAACAAAATTTTTCAACCTTGCTTTGGTAGTTCTGAATCGTATGGACCGCAAAGCACTTAAAGGAAAAATCACTGAAAAACAGTGTTATGAGGCAATCAAAAGGGTGAAGGCTTTTTTACTGAAAAGATACGGTAAAATAGCCATTCCATTGGGCGAATATCAAAAGCACATCCGAGGAGAAGTAGAAATGCCTATTTCTGGCGGCAGAGGTGTTTTATCGGCTATGTATACCCGTTCGCTTGGCAACAACAAGGAAAAAGTGTACTCTGGGGAAACCTATATTGAACTCATTCGCTTTACCAAAGATGGGGTCAAAATTGAAAGTGTTTCGCCTTATGGCAGTAGCGCTCGCCCTGAGAGTCCTCATTATACCGATCAAATGAAAATGTTTGCCAATCAGCAACTCAAGACGATGAGTTTGGATATTAACCAGGCACGTAAAAACGCTGAAAGAATTTATCATCCAGTGAGATTTGTGAAGAAAAAGAAATAGAACGGAATGACAAACAACTCATTTTACCCATTGATTTACCTCCCGATTTGATATATGGTAATTGATTGGTTCTCTACTTTCAGAAATAGGTTTAAATTGGGGTAATAAGCAACTTGAGTCATTGTTTGATCCTGCAATAGTTTTTCTCCCTCTAAGGACAAGACTACTACTCCACCCTGATTGGTACAAGCAATCAGGGCCTGGATATCTTTGTTGAAATAAAGTTGGGCGTTCACCAAGTCTATTCCCCTAATTTTAATTTTTCTTTCAAGGACTGATTCCTTATAAGTAATATTATAAAAATGTATTTCCTGGGGTGAGTCTTTGGTTGCCCCTTCTTCCCCTTCTGCGTGTGGGTCGTAAGCTACCACCACGGTGACATTATCTATCCAACAGGCACCTCTCTCACAGTGGTCCCACCCACCAAGGGCTTTCTCTGAGATACGATTGCTGTGGATAAAGTGGTTGACATCGTATACCGCGTATGCATCATAAGATCCCCATACCCAACCTGCACTCAAAAAATGCTTTTGATCAGGAGCCATCGCCAACTTACCAAAAAAATAGTCATAAGGAGTTGGCCAGGGAGAATCATCATACGATTCATATTTCTCGCGGTACTCAAGATATGTTTCCTCAGCATTTTCTTCTATCAGTGATTTTGCCGCAGTGAGAATTTGCCGAGTGTCCAGGTTCATGATTTGCACATGGTTCCAAGCCTCCCCATAGATTAAGTGAGGTACGTCTGCTTCATTTTTAAACAAAGCTATAGGGTAACAAGAAATATTGGCGTGGTAATCTTCCCTCCATAAATGCAAAGGGCCATACTTACCAGGGTAATGAACATATCCATGTCTTTTGTAGTCGTTTACAATGACTACAATTGAATCTAATGTATAAATAGTAGAGGGAGCCTCGATATCGAAGCCACCATCTGAATAACTCATGCTACTTTTTACTGAAAATAACGGCTCCCAGGTTTGTTCGCTGATGTTATAACGGGTAACGGTTCCCGAACTCGTCAGCATTACTAGCTCATTTGAGGAGGCTATAGTGGTGCTTTTGATGCTTTCTTCAATATTTAGTGCGAAATCTTGTACTTTAATAAATCTCATTGATTGTGGTGTAGGTTGTAAAAGTGGAAGGTATAAAGAGGGCAATTTTGCCTATAAAAAACACCTGTCAGATTTTAGAAATCTAACAGGTGAGGAATTATTATATTCTATAGTCTTTCTATTATTTCTTGGGATTCAATATCAAGAGCGGCTTGAGTTTGGTGTTGATAGAATCGCGGGAATACATATGCATTCGGCGAAAACGCCCAGTATTGAATAGCTCGGTTTGGTCATCATAAAATGGACTCATGAAGTTTCCTGATTGACCAGTAGGCAATACACTCACTGACTTATCTACATTATCAAAATCTACAATTAAGCGCATTGCTGGACCACTTTTCACTGCAAACTTTTTAGTATTGGAGTTCAAACTAAATGACAAATTATTGATTACTTCGTGGCCTCCCATAACTGCATTAGGCCCTACATTAAACAATCTTCTCAGAATAGAACCACCTTGCTGTAGCGCATGCCCGTGTTCAAGGGTATGCACTTTTTTCCACTGCCAATTTTTAATCTTTTTGCCAAGCTGAGCCTCATAATCTTTGATGGTTTGCAGCAATGATTCTCTAAAAATATCGGCACGGGTTTCTCTTTGTGTAAGCGTAGACATATTATCCCACCAAAGAGAGTTCTTATTTTTTATCAAAGCAGGAATGGTGCGTCTTATCAGGAAAAGATCAATGAAAGTTGCATAGTTTTGAGGCCCCATTTCGTCTTCACAGGTTTTTTGCAAAATATGCGCAAGCAACTTATAATAAATCGTAGCGCCAATATTATCTAAGTTATGTTCTCCTCGCCATTCTTTCAATTTTTGAATCGCTTCCTGAGCTTTCTTGTTGTTTTTGAGGCTTGCGTCGGCTTCCAGTACTTTTACAAGTTCTTGTGCCACTTGTGGATACACCCCAGAAGTACCATCAGTAATCATTCCCTGCATTTTGCTCATATTCCAGCGGTTGGTACGAGTAAGCCATCCATAAATACGTCCAGCTCTAAAATCAGGGGCATAATATCCGGGATAATATACTCCGTTACTCATTTTGCCGGGTTGGTTATTAGCCGAAAACACAAAGCCACTTTCTGGATTTACCGACTTAGGGTTTTCTTCAAAGGTATAGAAACCCAAAGGCTCATCTTTACCACTGGCACCATCCATAAAAAACTTAGAATTAATTCCAGGACGACGTTTGATAAGCTTAGAAACGGCCCACCAGGCAATGTTTCCGGCTTTATCGCCATACATCAGGTTTAAGCCTGGCGAATGAATTAAGGCTGCTGCCTCAGCCACTTCTCCCATAGTTTTGCCATGGGCGATATTGAACAAAGCTTCCAAAGAGCGGTTATTAAATTTCGTCATTACCCAATAAACCGATACTGGGGTTACTGGCTTGGCAATGACCTTGGGCTTGCTTGTACCTTTTTTGGCAGCTGTGTCTTTTTCGCTCCCTCCTTCTTCTTTCTTTTTCTTCTTTTTACCCAATCCCTTCAACTTTGGCGGTTTTGGTGCTTTGAATTTTGGCTTTTTGGCTTTTCCTCCTTTGCCATCTTTTTTAGCCCCTGCTTTTTTTCCCTTTTTCTTTGTTTCCTTCTTAGGCGCTTCGGGTTTAGGTTTCAAACCATCCAATACGTCTTGAATCAAAGGGCCATGACGGCTGGATTTCACTCTGAAACGAATGTTGTCTCCATCTTTTACTTTAATGATCTCTTGGCGAATTTCCAGATTCTCCCAATGATCATCTTGCCACACCTGATTATAATTTTCTGGGTTTGGTTTTTCTACATAAAAATCGATGTCGTCATTCTCGAGCATCGTAAGTCCCCAGGCGTGGTTGCGGGTGTGTCCCACTACCCCAAAAGGAATTCCTGCCAGATGATTTCCATAAAAACTAAAACCAGGATATTCTATATGAGCTTCAAACCAAACCGAAGGCTGGGCATAGGCTATATGGGTATCATTAGAAAGTATTACTTGCCCGCTTTGGGTATTCTTACCACTTACTACCCAGCTATTACTACCAAACCACACTGGTGCAGGAATTTGCTTTACAATATTATGAATCGCGTGGGCCACTCCTCCAGTATTTATCTGATCAGTTGCCTTGGGGTAGTTTACAGGAATTTTAACGTAATCGTCAGCCGTGCTAATACGTAAATCTTCTAAGTACTTTTTCCCTAATTTTTTGTTCAATTCGGTAAGTAACGGATCGGTGCGATGCCCTACCGCAAAACTAAAGCCCATATAACTAAATATATGGAACATGTTTTCGATGGTGAGCTTTTCTTTCTTTACCCCCAATAGTTGATATTCGATAGGTGTTTTTCCTTTTTCTATAAAGTTGTTGAACCCATTCATATAGGCTACTGCAGCTTTATAAAAAGGTTTGTCTTTTTGCTGTTCAAAAGCTTTTGCAGAAGCCTTAGCGTGTTGGTCTAACCCCAGCGTACGCATAAAACGATCTACTTCTACTGTCTTTTTACCAAAAAACTCTGACAATCGCCCGCTCCCAATTCTGCGCAACAAGTCCATCTGAAACAATCTATCCTGAGCATGCACAAAACCCAATGCAAAATAGGCATCTTGCATGTTATCGGCACTAATATGAGGCACTCCATGGGTATCAAAATACACTTTGGCGGTGTTTTTTAAGCCATTCAAAGCTATTTTGCCTTTGTATTGGGGTTTGGTAGATTGTAAGTAAAAATAAGTCGCCCCTACGGCCAACATCACTAAGATCAAAAGAATCAATATTCCTCGGACAAACCACTTCATAGTAATTGTATTATAAGTTGTTTCAAGATGAGTCTTGGAGACAATATTTGCAAGCTACTCCAAAAAGACGGTGAAAACTACGGATTTATTTGTAAAATTTCACGGGTATTGGCCTAAAACTATTCAAGCCAGATAATTATTCATTAACTGGCTTGAAGTAAATCTTGTCTTGAGAATTTAATATCACTTCACCTGGAGCTTCAATAAAGAGCTTGCCCTTTTTATTTCACGTTCGTCGGTCAATTGACGACGCATTTTGCCTTTGTTGTATAGCATGACCTGATCTTGGTAAAATATGCTTTTAGGATTGCCTGAATTACCCAATGGCAAAACACCAAAGCTCCGTCTGGCTCGGCTTGTAAAATCTATCACCATTCTTTGCGATGGTTGGTCAGTAATGCGATACATCTTGGCGTTTGACAAAGCAAAGCCAAATTTATTGATTACATCCATTCCTCCGCTCATCTCGAAAGGTCCCACAGTAAATGCTTTGTTTTGGGTATAGTTTAAGTAAGTAATCTGGTGTACATTGCCCCACCGCCAATCTTGGGTATTGGGATATTGTGTTGTAAGCGCTTGTACGGCATCGTCAAACGCACGCGCAAAGATTTGTTGGCGACTTTCTGAGCCTTCATTGGTATTAACATCGTTCCACCAAATAGATTTTTCTTTGAAAAACAGTTTTGGATACGTACGCCCCATAACCTCATTTATAAACCCTGCTTTGGGTAACATTTCATTAAAGAGTTGTTCTCCCAGCTCATCTGCCATCGTATTTTTTATTAAGTAATAGAGTAATTTGGCAAACACCAGAGGGGCTTTTTCTTTTGTAGCGTGCTCTCCTTTCCAATCTCTTAATAATTGAGCAGCGTACACATGATTAGGGGTCTTGAACAAAGCCGGATCATTCTTTAAAACTTCAAGTACTTCTTTGCTCATTTTTACAAACAATGGTGAAGTATCATCCATCAACAAATCTTGCACGTCTACATAGTTCCATTTTTTATCGGTACTAAACAGCTCCATCAATCGTTGTTGCCTTACTCCTGCCACATAGTTGCCAGGGTATAACGCTCCTGCTACTTTGTCTGCTTGATTGTTGGCAGTAGAAACAAAACCACTGGGAGGATTGATGGCTCGTGGATTTTGAGAAAAATCATAATAACCTAATGGCTCATTACTGGTTTTGCTACCATCCAATATCATTTTTGAATCCAAATCTATTCGACGCTTAATGAGCTTGGCACTAGCCCACCAGGCAATGTTACCAGCTTTATCGCCATACATAATATTCAAGCTAGGCGCTTTTATCTGACTTACTGCTTTTTCAGCCTCCTTTATATTCTTGGCAATACTTAGTTTGTATATGCTTTCGGGCAACGAATTGGGGAATTTATTAAAGACCCAAAACATAGAAATGGGTTCGCTTTCTTTGGTGAGTTCAGGAACTACATCGTTTATGATAGGCCCCCTCTGGCTGGATTTTACAATAATTTTCACATCGTCCCCTCCCCTTACTTTGATAGTTTCTTGCCGTAAGGTAAGGTTTACATATTGTCCATCTTGTTCAATTTGATAATGGCTTCCTTCTTTATATTTCTCACGAAAAAAATCTACGTCGTCTACCAACCAGGAAGTATTACCATAAGCAATATTTTGATTATGCCCTAAAAACAAGGCAGGATCTAACGGAACAATGTAGCCATATAGATTGATACCAGGGTAGTTTAGGTGTACTTCATACCAAATACCTGGCGCACTGACACCTAAATGCGTATCATTGCTAAAAATAACGCCCTTCGAGCGGGTCTTTTTACTGGAAAGCACCCAGCCATTGCTTCCCAGCCAAGTGGCAAATCCTGGAATTTTATGAAACTGGGCTGACATACCTTGGGTAAGAGATCTTTCAGGTGTACCTACCTCTAATTTTTCTTTTAATGGCTGGTTTTTGCCTCTCAGATTCTGGCGATTTTGTATTGAACCTCTTTCTTGTCCCTCAGGATAACTGGGAGTAATGGGTGAACCAAACTGGTACTCAAGGTCTTTTAAATATTTTTCTCCTAGTTTATCTTTTATTTTGTTTAAGACAAGTTCAGAACGAAAACCTAAAGCCAACTGAAAAGACAAAAGGCCTGTAACCCCAAACATATCTTCCAGCTTAAATTTTTCTCTTGGAATCTTTAACAACTCAAATTCTAGGGGTAATTCTCCAGTTTCTACGTATGCATTCACTCCTGCCAAATAAGCTAACATAATCGTTTTAAAGCGGGTGTCAGGCCCTTCTCTTAATAGTTTCGCAGTCTTTTGGGCATTATCAGTAATCCCAACTGTCCTTACCAATTTATCAGTTGCTACGCCCGCCTGTCCTACAATTTCGGCAAACCTTCCACTTGCCAATCTTCGATAAAAGTCCAGTTGGGCCCAGCGTTCCTGAGTGTGTAGGTATCCCATAGCAAAGTAGGCGTCCTTTTCTGTTTTGGCATATACATGAGGAATTCCGAATTTATCAAAATATACTTTCACTCCTTGAGTAAGACCTTTTAGCTTGACTTCTCCTGAGTATTTGGCCTGAGCTTGTATGGGTAATTGTATACTTATCAACCCCAAAATCAAGATTGATATGAGCAAGTATTGTAAAGTTTGCCTATTCATTTGGTTTATGTATTTGTAAAGGTTATATGTGGGCGTTATCTGCTGATTTATAAAACTCCTGATTATCTGATGATTAAATGTATTTTAAACACCTATGTCTAACCATCATCTGATCACAAAACTAGTTCAAACTATTTTAAATTTTTACACGAGATAATACTTATAGCAATATAAGTATTATTTAACTATAGGCAGGATATTTACCAGAGTAAAATAAAAAAGCCGGAAACGAATTTCCGGCCTACCCAAAGGGTATTATTCAGAAGATATAAAAATAGCCATGGTGGTTTATTTTTTTAACACCAGCTTGGTACTTACTTTTTCAATGTCTTTTCTTTTTCGCAGCATTTTGCGTAGCTGTTTATTGTTATACAGCTTCACCTGATCCTTGTAGAATTTACTTTCAGGAAAACCCGATTGCCCCGTAGGCAATACTCCCAGCGATTTACGATCAGGATCAGAAAAATCAACCAAAGTACGATTGTTTGGTCCGCTGGTTTTAGATACGCTATAGTCTCCTTTGTGCAACACTTTGAGCAAATCTATCTCTACTTTGTTGATGGTGTTTACCCCACCCTCAAAAGGAAATGGACCTAAGTCAAACCCTTTTTGTCCAGTAAATAATGCAGGCAAACCCAGGTAATATTGTTGATGCACTTTTTTCCATTTTTTGCCAATCAATCCTTTTTTTATCAAGCTATCAACTGCTATTGCAAAAGACTTTGCCAAAATATCCTGACGGGTTTCTTTTTTAGGGGTGTTGATATTATCTATCCAGGCCGATTTTCGATTATAAAATATACCTTCAAAAGATCGGTCAATCACACCATAAACTGGTGTATCACCTTTTAGAAATAACTCAAATAAATCTTTACCTACTTCATCTTCAAAATAGTTTTTCAACAATTGCACATACAACTGATAAAAAACTACAGGGCCTCGCGTGTCAGCCCCATGATTTCCCTTCCATTTTTGTAAAATGTTGGCTACTTTTCTGTGCGCTGGAGTTTTATCAAGTATCGAGTGGTTTGCCAAGCTCTTTACTACATTTCGAGCAATGCCCCTAAAAACTGGAGACACATCATCAAAGTACAACTTTTGTAAATCTTTGGATGAGAACTTTTTCCCGCTGCCCAGTATTTTTCTCAATCGTTTTACGCGAGTTCCTGCTACATAATATCCAGGGTATAATCTACCACCTACTTTTCCAATCTGGTTGTTGGCTGATAGCACAAACCCTTCAGGCGGGTTCACTGATTTAGGGTTTTCACTGAATGGATAAAAACCCAAAGGCTCATCTTTGCCGCTGGCTCCATCTAAAATTCTTTTAGAAATTACGTGTTTAGGTCTTTTCAATAATTTAGCCGCGGCAAACCAGGCAATATTGCCTTTGGTATCAGCATATTGAATATTGAATCCTGGAGCAATTTGTTGGCTCACCCCTCTGGTAAATTCCATCAAGTTTTTGGCAGTGTTCATCTTAAAAAAAGATGCAATGGTAGATTCGTTAAATTTTAAACCAGTGTAGTAAACAGATATTGGGTCTTGGTCGGGAATCATAGGACGCACCTGATTAATAATGGGGCCATGTCGGGTAATTTTCACGTCAAATACCGAATCCTTTAGAGTTCCGTTGGCTTGCAAAATTTTCACGACTTCCTTCCGAACTTTTATATTTGCCCAATGGTCATTTTCCCATACCTGGTTGGGGTTCTTAGGATTGAGTTTTTCCCGATAGAGGTCGATATCGTCATTGAGTAATGTGGTAACTCCCCAAGCCATATTTTGATTAAAGCCAATAGAGCATAGTGGAGCTAAAGGAAAGAACAAACCATATAGGTTTTGGCCAGGATACACGAGGTGTGCCTCGTAAAATGTATCTGGCTTGGACAAAGGAATGTGAGCGTCGCTCGAGAAAAAAGGCTTACCTGTGGTCGTTATTTTACCCGAAAGCACCCAACTATTGCTATTTTTCAAGCCATATTTAAAGTTTTGAGTGAGGTTGTAAAATGCCTTGAGGTATTTCTTGGTAAATGGCTTATTAAATCCTTTAAATACGGGTACATTGAGTTGTCCTTTAGTATTATTACGAGGAAAAGATCTATTGACAGGGGTTCCTGTTAAAACTTTCAGCTCCTTTAGATAAGCTGTTTTTTTTACAGTATTCATGAGCTGATCGGTCACGATGTCGGCATACATACCAAACGCAGGAAAGCCAAACATAAAACCACTCAGTGTAGCATACAAATCTTCTAATGTGTATTGAGCAGGGTTAGGCATTAGGTCTTTAGGCCTTTTGCCTGATCGTTTCATATCTGCCAAATAGGCGTTTACTCCTTTCAGATAAGAAATAGTAGACTTTTTCAGGTCATTGTTAGGCCCATCGCGAAGGGCTTTTGCCGATTGTTTGGCATTTTCTACAATACCAAATGTGCGGGTAGGCACATCAAACGAAGTACCATTAATACCAATTACTTCTGACATGGTTCCTGTACCAAGGCGCCGAAAAAACTCAAACTGAGAAATTCTTTCCTGGGCTTGTACATAACCTAAAGCAAAATAAGCATCCTCAATGCCTTGCGCATAAATATGAGGAATGCCATAAGTGTCAAAAAAAACTTCTACGTTTTTCTTTAAGCCTTTTAGTTGAATGGTACCAGAATACTTGGGAGACTGTGCTTTTGTAGAGTGGGTAGTTGCTAAGAGTAAGCAAGTAGCTAACGAAACGATGATGATTTTGCTGAATTTGGACATTTTAGTCGATATTTAAGTCAAAAAACCTATGTGGTTGTTGGATTACCACCTTTATAGACGAGAAAAACCTTGCCTTTTATGTGGTAATGTAATAATTCAGCCCAAAAGTAATAATTACGACTTATAAATACTGTAATATAATGTAATAGGTTATCAATAAAAAAATCGTAAATATGCAAGTTATACTTTTACTTACATAAAAACCGAGCCCTAAGGCTCGGTTTCAAAATTTACACTTTTATCGTTCATAATCAGCACTTACTTCCCTCCCTCAATATATTCGTGATAAATGCTCTTAATTAATCACTTTAAAACTATATGTTTCAGCAGCTACTTTCACTTTCAGGATACTTACTCCCTTAGGCAAAGTGGTGGATGATATAGCTAATTTACCACTGGTAAGCTTTCCATCTATTTCTTTCACCAAACTTCCCGCTAAGTTGACTACCTGAATGTAAACAGCTGTGTTATCTTTATAACCATTTACTTTAATATTGATCCAGTCTGAGTCTTTTACTGGATTAGGATGTAGCACAACTTCTTTATTTTTAAGCGCTTCGCTGAAATTACTCACCCTGGCATTGGTACATTTTGCGATGGCAAGCGTGCTTGTGGTACCTGTTCCAGCGAGGTAGTTTTCAGCCATTACAGTAATGTTTCCTCCGTTAAAACCTGTCCCAAAATCGACCTTGATGTAAGATTGAGTCGTAATTACTTTATTTGAGGCTCCAGTATTACTTTGGCTCACCCCAGCAGGTAATGTCCAAATGTAGTAGTCGGCATTGCTCACAGGATCTACTGAATATTTCACTGCATGTTCTTGTGGGCATACGTTCGTTGCTCCACTAATATCGCCTACATTAGGTGCGTTAGGCTGTGGTTTGGCCAGTATCAATTTACTACTTTGCTTTTCAATATTGGCACGAGTCCCCAACATAGGTCTGAGCTGGCCAGTGTTATACAACGAAGCCTGATCTTGATAAAACTGACTATTAGGAAAACCTGATTGCCCGGTAGGCAAAATACCCAATGATTTATTTCTAATATCCGAGAAATCAACCAGGTTACGGTTTGCTGGGCCATTGGTCTTGGCCACATTGTAATCTCCAGAAGTATTTACCGCTAATAAATCTAACTCGGTCTTATTGAGTACGTTAATTCCTCCTTCAAAAGGAAATGGCCCCACGATAAAGTCAGTAAACTCAGCAGGAATCGCAAATAGAGCTGGAACTCCAATATATGTTTGCTGGTGGGCCTCACCCCAGGTTTTGTTCAGTACCTGATTGGCTACCAAGCGCTCTACGGTTCGGTCAAAGGCTCTGGCCAAAATCTCGGTGCGAGATTCTTTCTTATTGGTAGTGGTTACATCATCGTACCAAATAGAATATCTCTTGAAGTAAATATCTATAAATGAGCGGTCTATCACATCGTACAGAGGCGTACTTCCTGTAAAAAAGGATTGAAACGCAGCAGCACCTAATTCATCTTCAAAGATGTTGCTCAGTAGTTGGTAATACAGTTGGTAGAACACAATAGGCCCTTTGGTATCTAAGGTATGTTCACCTTTCCAGCTTCTCAAAATCTCTGCAACCTTCTGATGATCAGCTGTTTTATTCATCACCCCTGTATTTCTGATGGTTAATAAAAAGTCACGGGAAATTCTTCTAAACACATCAGAGGTATTGTCATTGAACAAGTTTTGTAAATCTTTAGATGAAAACTTTGCCTTTCTTCTAAAAATCTTTCTGATCTTTTTGGCACGAGTTCCTGCTACATAATAGCCAGGGTACAACTTACCGTCTACTCGCCCTATTTGATTATTGGCTGAGTAAATAAAACCGCTTGGAGGGTCAATAGAGCGTGGATTTTTGCTAAAAGGGTAAAAACCTAAAGGCTCATCGTTTCCGCTGGCTCCATCCAAAATCATTTTAGGATTTACATGGTTAGGGCGCTTTAATAGCTTTGCCACCGCAAACCAGGCAATGTGCCCGTCTTTGTCGGCGTATTGTACGTTATAACCTGGCGCAATATGCTTGCTGGCGGCTCTTTTAAACTGTCTTAAGTTTTTGGCATTATTAATCCCGAAAAATGCTTCCAGGAAACGGTCAGCAAACTTATAACCAGTATAAAACATCGAAATTGGCGTGTCATTTAACCCTAACAAACCATTGATCAACGGGCCGTGAGGAGTCAAGTTTACATCTATGGTAATGGGATCTCCACCTTTCACCAATATGGTTTCTTTGCGTACTTTTAGATTGACCCATTTGCCTCTAAACTTTACTTGTTGTGGGTTTTCAGGGTTAATTTCTTCACGATAAAGGTCCAAGTCATCATTTAACATAGCAGTTACTCCCCAGCTCGTATGCTGGTTATGACCAATGGCACACAGGTTGGATAATGGAAAAAACAAACCATATAAATCCTGTCCAGGATATACGATTTGTGCTTCATAGAATAAGTCTGGCTTGAACAAAGCCACGTGAGCATCACTAGACATGAAAGGCTTACCAGTAGTAGACTTACGCCCTGAAATGGCCCAACCATTACTGTTTTTAAACCCATTTACAAACTGACTGTTCAGCTCTTTCAATTTCTTGAAAAACTTGCTGCTCATTGGTTTGTGGGTCCTTTTGAACTTATGCTTATAGTGATTGCCAAAACTGGCTCTTGCTGGGAAAGAACGATTCACAGGGCGTCCAGTGAGTACTTTTAGTTCTTTAAAATAAGCTGGATTGTCCAACGCATTTTTCAATTGAGTAGTTAGGAGGTCAGAGGATAAACCAATCGATGGAAAACCAAATTGAAAGAATAATGAGGTAGCAAAAATATCGGTAATCGTATATCTCTCGGGGGTCGGTAATAAATCACGAGGGCGTGTTTCTGGGGTAAGCGAAGCTAAGTAAGCATTTACTCCCGCCAAATAAGCAGTGAGCGATCGCTTAAACTTAGTATTGGGGCTTCTTCTGAAAGCTTCTGCGGTAACACGCGCATTTTCGGTAACTCCAAAAGAACGAATAGACACATCATTTGATAATCCAGCTTCTCCTAATACTTCGGAGAGAGTTCCAGTACCGGAACGGCGAAAATACTCAAACTGAGAAATGCGTTCCTGGGCGTGGGTATATCCTAAACCAAAATAAGCATCCTCTAAGCTTTTAGCATAGATGTGTGGGATACCAAACTTGTCGAAAAATACTTCAACATTTTGCTGAAGGCCTTGTAACGTAACTTTACCTGAATATTGTGGAGCTTGAGCTAGGGTGGCTTGCCTTGTAGCCAACAAGAACATAAGCACAGCAATGCATGCTGATGCGATTTTTTTAAATTTTAGCATTGTTTTTACGAAAAAATTGTAGTTGAAAGTTCAACTGGTCAGAAAATATCATTTTGTCATTGTTAGGTACGACAGAATAAAAATTTGTTTTTGGTCACGTAATAAATATGCTAAAAAAGAACAAAATAAATATATTAAGCAATCTTATATTGAAAGTAAGTTTTTCTTAAAAAATGCTGAATATTTAATGTAACAAAGATTTTGTAAAGTGAGGGCAAAAAAAATCCCCCGTTCATTTTTTTTGAACGAGGGAAATTATCTAAAAAATATTACATTCGATTTTTAACGACCAATGGTTTGCCCAAAGAAAATGGCATTGGCAAACAGTTTATTGGTACCATACCAAAAACCTCTAAAATTAGGGTTATCCAGCATAGAAACTACTGTGCCACGGCCTTGTTTAGTAACAATGATACTGGCAGTCCCTCCTAATCTTTTCAGATTTGGCTTGGAAATATAACCACTCAAAAGTGGCGATTTGGTGTAATGGAGCGGTGTTGCATAAGGATTACTGCTCTTGTCTACAAAAATGTTGTGGTTTCTGAAAACTGGGATTTTGGCTTGGTCATAACCATATCCCAAAGGATGGCTCAAATCAAGATTGGCTTCAAAAATAGCGCCTCCGATTCGTTGCGCTCCACGACGATTCTGACGAGTAGCATAAGGATAAGTCTTTCCCTTGGTATTGGCTCCAGCTGGCTTAGTATAGCTAAAATTGGCCAGTTTTTGTCCTTGTGCCCAGCGGTTTGCATTCTTGATAGTAATCAAAGTACCACCTTCGCGCAACCAACGGCGTAAACGCGGCACCTGGCTATTCAAGTCATTGTAAGATCCATTTACCATCACAATTACATTATAACGGCTCAGGTCTATTCGACGGATTCTATTCTTTTCAACAATGCTTGCAGGCATATAATACCTGGTATCTAATAAATGCCAAACTTCTCCCACGTCATAACTTGTAACGCCCGATCCAGCCACAACCAATACTTCTGGTTTGGCCAATGGGATAATACTGCGACTTCCTAAATCTATCCCCTGATCGGCCAATCCTTTGTTCAGCACATACACATCAATGCCTTCATTTTTGGTAATAGCTTGCATCTCCCGAAATAGGGCATTCTTGCTCATTTTTTGTATGGCCACGGGCACCAAAATAGCACCATAACCAAATGTTTCGCTGGTTCCTCCTACATTGAAAGTGAAACTTTTGCTCACCACCTTAGTCTTGATACCTTTCTTTTGCAAGCGATATAGCGCTCTAGGTGCATAGTAATTGTTCCAACGGAAAACATAGGCTACTTCATTACTTGAGCTACCCGAACCCCACATCATTTTACCTTTGGGCAAAACCGCATCAGTTTCTTCTACTTTTGCGCCTTTGCTGCCACCCTCCTGAAAGGGAACTCCAAACGCATAGGGCAAAGTCCAGGCGGATACATCATAAAAAAGACTGTCTTTGTATTGGGTTTGAATCTGAAACATAGCAGAAATCAAACGGCTTTGGGCTTGTCCGTCAGGCACTACATAAGCATTTTCTTTTTTAATACGTTTTCCTTTAATCGTTACGTCAGAAGCTGATTGGTATACATCTACTTTGTGCTGCTTCATAAGCTTTACCAACTCATACACCCGGCTTTTGTCCTGAGAACCAAACACATAGCTTTTACCCTTTGGTGCATTTTTGTGAAAGTTCTTTTGGTAGTCTAACAATTCCTTGCGCATTTCATGGGCAGCTTGTACTGTAGACATTGCCGTGGTAAATTGATTACGGATCGTAAATGGAAAACGTACAATGCCATGTACACTCTCTTGAGCATGGCCACGAGAACTTGCTTGTTCAAACAAAATCCCTATACTTCCTTGTACATCTGGGTAAGTAGACCCTTTGCCATAGTAGTAGTCGTCGAAACCTTCTTTGGTAAAATACAATGAACCGATTTTATCCAATGCTTTTCCGTGGTACTTAGCAATTTTGGATGTCAGGTCCTGGTTCATTTGAGGAGTTAAAGGGTTGGTACGGGCAGGAACCCCAGGCTGAAAGAAATAAGTAGAGTTGGTACCCATTTCGTGATGGTCTGTCAAAATATTGGGTCTCCATTCCTGAAATTTCTTTACTCTTGCCTGACTTTCGGGATGTTGCACTGGCAACCAATCCCGGTTTAAGTCAAACCAATAGTGATTGGTACGCCCACGTGGGAAAGCTTCATTAAATTCTCGGCTGGCAGGGTCGGTTACAAAAGTTTTAGTGCTTTTATGCATATTGGCCCAAGTAGCAAAACGATTCAAACCGTCTGGGTTAAAACTTGGGTCGAGTAAGATTACGGTATTGTCCAGCACTTTATTTACAGCATCTCCCTGAGCTGCTGCCCAATAGTATGCTTCTAAAATAGCCGCATTACTTCCACTAGGTTCATTTCCGTGAATACTATGACCCGACAGCACAATTACTGGCATATTGTCGGTATTTACACTTCCAGCCTTTGTGGGATCACACAGTTCTAGGTGTTTTTGGCGAATTTGCTCCAGATTTTGGTGGTTCTTGGGAGAAGTAATTTTCAATAGCACCAAAGGACGGTTCTCATGGGTTCGGCCAAACTCTTCTAACGTTACCCGATCAGAAGCCTTCGCAATAGCTCGCATGTAGTATACCAATTGATCATGCGATACGTGCCACTCGCCTACTTCATACCCCAGCACCGATTTTGGGGTTGGTATTTTGGCATCGTAAGAAACATTTTGAGGCAAATAGTATTTTAGATTAATGGTAGGTTGGGCCATAACGGGTATCAGCCCTCCCAGCATTAGCAATAGGAGTAATACTTTTTTCATATGATAGTTTAAATAGATTGGTTTAACAAATAATCGGCTCATCTGTGATTCACACAAAAAATTCAATATAGTGCAATCACTTAGCAATTATTCTTAAATAAATGTTAATGAATTTGACTAAAAATAAGTCTATTAAACAAATCTACTTAATCATTCTGTACCAATTTGTCAATGTTTCTTTGGATGAACACTTTCTGAGTATCCAAATCCATACACAACAAATGTCCCAGCTTTCCTTGCTCGCGATTGTTTAGTTTAGATAAAAACACACAGCCATTGTCTAGTATCAGGCGGGGAGCCTTGTCTTTGATACTTCGCATAATTTTTTTCATAGAGGTGGGCATATGTCCTTGCACAATTTGTTTGCCTCGCAAAAACTTTTCATTGGGTTCATAGTGGCGGGTCCACAACATAGCTTGTTTGTCAAGAAAGGGGTTAAATTGGTCAAAGTTGAACCCAGCATGCACCAGCAAGTATTTATCTAGCTCATAAAAATGGCTTAGTTCATCAAAAAAACGCCAATATCTTTTATCCAGTCGCTGTTGTTCATCTAATAAGTCAAATATTTTTTCACGAGCTATATAACTCATAAAACGTTTTCCAGAAGCAGAATATTTATTGGCTTTGTCTAGTAAGGCTTGCTCGTGATTTCCCCGAAGCGGATATACCTCATAGCCCTGAGCTTGCAAATCAAGAATGTATTCTATCACTCCTCTACTATCGGGGCCTCGCCCTATATAATCTCCCAAAAGGAATAATTGGTCATTGGCCTGAAGCTTCACCTTTTGCTTCAGTAGCTCTTGGAGGGTTTTGCAACATCCATGAATATCGGGCACTACCAAGCGGCGACCATTGGTTGGTTTGGCTACAAACTGAGAAGCATCAGATAAGATGTTGGTTTTATTGAGCCTGATTTTCTTGTAAAATACATAGCCCAGCATCGCCAAAACCGTTACACTCAAACCTATGAACCAATATATCAACATCTTGTTAGCGTTTGTAAAACAACAAATATACACCAAGATTAAAATGATTGTAGAGATTTTCGAGATTGATTCTCTTGATTTTCAAAGATTTACCCGAAGCTCTTTCTCAAATGCTCTTTTGCTGTAACTCTAAATCCTAACACAAGCCTTATGAAGACTAGCAGATGACCACTCAATTTTGTATATTGAAGAATCAATACATTACATCGCTACTATGAGTACTCAAGACAATAAAGACCACTACATAGAAATCCCTCTCACGTTTGATCCAGATCATTTTTGGGAAATATATAACGAGCGTTGGAAAACCGAGATTACTCGCATTGATCGTCATTACCTGCAACGCATCTATCTGAGTCGTATTTTGATAAGCCTGTTTATATTCGGTTTTATGATGTCTTTTATACAATGGGCCTGGGCGTTGTTTATCGGGCTTGGAATTGTTTTGAGTGTTATGCAACAAATGAAGCTTACCAAAGAGCTTCGCACCATGGAAACAGCCCTGAATGCCAAGCGAGAAGAAGTAGAACACTGGCTGGACGATCTCAAGCACACCCGTGAGTTTCGTTTATTACTCACCCCCGATCATTTTACGTTTTTTCAAGACAATACCCCTCACGAAATGCTTTGGGACAACTGTGCCAGTTATGAAACCAACGAAAACTATGTAATGGTCATTGGCCAAGGCGATGGCTCCAATTTTATATTTCCCCGCAAAGCCATGAATGATTCTGATTTTTTTATATTGACCAATACTGTTGAAGAAAAGATATAACCCTTCGCCCAGCAATTGTTAACCTTTACCGTTTGAAAACAATTATTCAACGAAAACCCAGCTATTGCCAATAAAAATTTTACGTAATTATTCACCAGTACAACATCTTTATGTAAATTGCTAGAGCAGCAAAATATATTGAGGACGCAATTTGTCTAAACCTAACCCTTTGAGCAAGATTACACATTACCTATTATGTCGCAATCTGTTATAAATACCTCCCCAAAAAAGCGCTCGTTCATTGACCGTTTGGCTTTTAATTACTTCATTAAAATGGTGAAGGAGCAATCTGGCAATGCTGAAGATGATTTTCATATTTTGAATGAAAACGAAGTCAAAAGCATCCATCAGATTAGAAGATGGGCCTTGGGTTGGTCGGCAATTCTGGGGGTATTAGGAGTAGTCGTATTGTATATCCCTTTGTATGCATGGCCTACACTTTTTCCCAAAACAACCATTCATTTCCCTTGGATTGGTACCCAAAAAGTTCCCATTATATTTACTATTTACAGTACCATTCTGGTAGTTATTGAGCTTTATTATCTTACCATTGTCAACCTACAGGCAGTGCACAAAATGGCCAAGGTGTGTGGTTTTCCTCAAAAAGATGACCCTGATTACGAAAAACATCTGGAAGGTTTATACTCCATAGGTATGGAGCGGGAAAGCACCGAAATGCAAAAGTATGGCATCAACCCTTTGGCAGGAATTAATAAATATTATTTGATGTTGGTACTCATTCTCAATCGTTTGAAAGGAACCATTACCAACTTATTAGTAAAACTTGTCTTCAAACGTTTGTTGGGACGTATTGTGCTTAGGGTATACATTGACTTACTCGGAATGCCTGTATATGCTTTTTGGAACGCACTAGCCGCCCATAAAGTATTAAGGGAAGCCAAAGTACGTATTATGGCTCCTAATCTTATCAATCAACTCACAAACAATCTATATGAAGACCTGGAGCACGACGAAGAGTTTAAAGATTTTTTATACGATGCTTTGCAGCTGATTGCAGTCGTAAAGCGCACCTTTCACCACAATCACTACTTATTGGTCGAAAAACTCATTACCAAATTCGACATCCCTATCAAGGAAGAACAAGCCGAAATGCTTAAAAAAGATGCTTTGTTAGAAAAGGTAAAAGGCATAAATGGAGAGGCCAGAGAAGGCATTGCCAAGCTGTGCATCTTTGGAATGATGATAGATGGTAGTTTATCCAGAAAAGAACGTGATTTATTAGATGAGCTTCAAAATCTTGGTTTGATAGAATACGAATGGCAAACTCTCAAAAAATGGGAGCAATCGTTTGTAAATGGCCAGGGATTGGATGAGTTTTTTGGTCAGCAACTCCTCAAACAATAATTTTTTCACTTTTTGGTAAACTTTTTTTGCTATGCATCGTCTTGATTAATGCATTTAGGACTTATGTCCTAAAAATTTTACACCAAGATTAGGACATAAGTCCTAATTGTATTAGGTTTGCATCAAATCCTACGATAATAAGTACCAATATCGGCTGGCTATTTTTTTGAATCCAAAATAGGACACTTGTCCTAACAAAAACAAAATGAATACTAAAGAACGCATCATTAATACTGCTCTAAAACTCTTTAATCAAAATGGGGTGGTAAAAACCACTACCCGAAAGATTGCGGAGGAGATGGGTATTCGTCACGGAAACTTGACTTATCATTATCTAAAAAAGGAGCAAATGATAGAGGTACTGTACGACCAAATGTTCAACGAAATGGAAGAACGCGTACAGGTACCTTCTAAGGTAAGTCTTCAGTTTATCCAAAATCTATTGAACTTTAGCTATCAGTTTCAATATCGCTATCGATTTTTCTTTTTAGATATTGTAGAAA
The DNA here is from genome assembly GCA_001890965.1 of marine bacterium AO1-C. Classification (GTDB taxonomy): domain Bacteria; phylum Bacteroidota; class Bacteroidia; order Cytophagales; family Microscillaceae; genus Microscilla. The sequence continues at coordinate 175,340 of MLAY01000002.1, forward strand.
TCACTCGCCTCTATCCCGACATAGCGCAGCGTCATTTGCATACTCAAAAAAAAAGAGTAACCGAAACAAGAGGCCTGCTGCAAATGTGTGTAAAGGAGTCATTATTAACTCCCGAAAAAGTCCCAGGAAGTTATGACCAAATTGCTCAAATGATCTGGTTTATCAATACTTTTTGGATGAGCCAACAATGGGTTTTTGGGCAGACACCTACACCAAAAGATGCCCAGGCTACCCTGCACATGATATGGCAATTATTAATGCCCTATTTTACTGAAAAAGGCTGGACAGCATATAAAAGTTTAGCCCAAAAAACATTCACAGAACCATTCAATACACAGACTAATGAAAACAATTAACACAGAAATCATCATCAATGCATCTGCCCAAAATGTATGGAACACCTTAATGGATTTTGACAAACACCCAGAGTGGAATCCATTCATCACAAAACTCACTGGAGAAGCAAAAGTGGGAGAAAAGCTACATGTAGAAATCCAACCTCCTAACCAAAAGCTATCTACTTTTACGCCCAAAGTACTTACTGTACAACCCAACAAACATTTTTCCTGGCGAGGTACTTTCCTTGCTTCTTTTGTAATGGCTGGTGAACACAATTATGAAATAGAGGAGCTAGAGCCCAACAAAGTAAAATTTAAACACTATGAAAACTTTACAGGTGTGTTGGCAGGAATCATCATGAAAAAAATTGGAGAAGATACCCAAAAGGGGTTTCAAATGATGAATGAGGCTATTAAGGCAAGAGCTGAAGCAATGTAAAGATTTAGGCCTGTGATGAGATGGTTAAATTGTTGCTGTAAGTATACAACAATTTAACCATTCAAAAGATGTCTACAATTGAGAATAAGCGTCCATACCACCCAATAGGTTGCGTACATTGGTAAAACCCTGGGTAGCCATAAATTGCTTGGCACGTCCACTACGCCCACCAGACTTACAATGTACAATTACTTCTTCGCCTTTGAGTCCTTCCAGTTCTTCTAAACGAGTTGGCAAATCACCTAAGGGAATCAAGGTACTTCCTGCAATGTTTGCTTCTTCGTTTTCCCACTCTTCGCGTACATCTATAATATTTAGTTTTTCGCCTTTGTCCAGACGCTCTTTCAATTCAGTAACTTCGATATCCATGATTAAAAAATTAAAGTTGAGTCGATGGGCTAAAATTAGAGTAATTACTTTAAAATCACAACCCGTTTGGCAACCCCTCTCCCCTGTTTATCAAGGCAATGAAGTAGGTAAGTACCAGGAGGAAGGTCATTGATATCTAAAGCGTATTTTTTTGATCTAAAATTGTCCAAAGTCACCGTTTTCACCACTTGCCCTTGCAAACTAACAAGCTTTACACGATGCAATGGCAACCCTTCAATGTGTATGGTAGCTTTACGTGTAGGATTTGGATAAACACTTACCAATGAGGGGTCTAAACGGGGTGACTCTACACTAGTCACATCTACCTGACCAAATACAGGGCGTACCATCAAGCTACCCAAAGTATCGGTATTTTGCACCCATTCTCCACTTAGGTTAAAATATATCTCATCCGAAGAATCAGTATTTTTGTCTAAACCTATAGCCAGCAAATCGTCAGAGGTTTGTTGCCAGCCAATAAACACAGTGTCCTGAATAGCCAAAGGTATGAAACGATCTTGGGCTTGCTCCAGAGCAGCTTTGATGCTTACAAATTGATTAATCCCTGGTGCATATACATTGGCGATGGATAGAATTTTTTGGGTTAAAATAGAGTCTGGCTTCCCATTTTTACTGGTCCAAACTTTAAAAATAAAGGTTTGCCCCGACAAGTCTTTGTTTAGGCGAGTAATATACATTTGCACATCGGTCAACGAATCGGGTTCGTTGACAACATAACGATAGGCCACCTGTCCACGATTTTGGTTTACTCCTGCCAAAAACTCCGCAGTACCATCATCATAGGCATAATAATCGGTCAATACTGTTACACGTGATACGGTATCATTTTGATCGATATTGTTGCGATTGGTAATATCCAAAAACGAACGAAAACGATATTTTAGGGCCACTCCTCCGCTATTTCTGAAGGGGTCGAGCAAGGTAGGGTCAAAAGTGGCCGTCATATCCTTGGAAGTTCCAGCAGGAAAGAAATCTCCAATGGGTTGGTCGTTCAGGGTTGTGATAGCCGTCTTAGAAATGGTATCTTCCAGCACTACATCATAGTTAAAAAGGGCAAAACCCGAACCAGGTGCATTGAGGTTAAATGCCTTGGTTGTAATGTTATCGGCAGTTTCGTTGGCAGCGTTGGCCAGGTATTGATTGAGTGGCATCGCACTGTAACGCTTCAGCAGTGAATTAGGCGCCTGCGAAAGGGCAATATCGTTTCGAAACAAATCGGTGGCATTACGGTTTCTATCCAAGAATACATCATCCAGATTCCAGGTATCATAGCTCCCCGAAATACGGGCAAAAGCAATGAAACGAAACTGAAAGGAATTGTGCAGAAAGTTAGCATCGGTTACTGGGAATATTTCAGATTTAAATAGCTTGGTATAATCTGCTCCCAGATTTTGCAAGCTATCGCCTCCCATTTGGGACCAAATGCTAATCCAGGCTCCATTGGCATCTTTGAATTGCAGCTGGAGCGAATCTTCGGTATCTGGAAACTCACCCAACCCTTCTGCTTGCCAGGCAAAACTCAAGTATACATTATCACTGGCCGTAAGACCAGATAAATCAATGGGACAAGATACCAGTGTATCGGCTCCCCCCTGCGATAAGTTACTCGCTAAATCGTAAGGAACCCCATTACCATCTACTCCGTCAAAACTGGCTACATTCACCGTGGGAGCATTGATACCCAAGGTGTTATTGACATATACTCCTACATTTTTTTGCCAAACTGTATCAGTTTTTCGGGCACTGGCAAAATCTTCAAAAAACGGTAAAGTCAAAGTGGTTTGCTGAGTACGGAATTGTGCTCGATTTATTGGAGTCTTTTTTACAGCTCGACTGCCATAATGCGGCAACACTTTGATTTGGCTCCAGACAACAGTGTGGCCGCCAATCATCATCAATAATACAACTAACAGACGATATGTAGTACGCTTGGGGTATTTGTTCATGGGTGGTTGTTTTTTCAACTTCCAAATATAAGTGATTTTTTTGCTTTTGCTTCTTACTTTATAGCAACACGTAATTATGTGCAAAACACGTTTCAGCACATACTGGTATGAGCCACAAAAAATGGAAGAATTGAATAGAAATATTTAGCAAAAAAAATAAAATAAAATCTGGTAGATAGAAGTCGTTTCAGGCACCACCATTTTTTATACATTTGTTTCAGCGTTAAAAACCTATCAAAATCAATACTTACTAACATAACACTATGTCAGAATTATACGGCTTTTCTATTACCTCGGTAAAAGGTAAAATAGTAGAAGTAGATGGCTGGGAAGTACACCCTGATGCAGGCCCTTTGGCTGATACCAAAAACTTTGCGTTACAAATTCTTTATTCTCCCATAGGCCATTGGACAGGCATTGGAGATCACGCTACCGACTCCCCCCTCAATCAAGAGTTTACCCAAGAAGATTTTTACAAAGATGACTTCCTTAGAAGTGTTTGTCATCAATACATTAGCTCTGTTGAGCTGGACAATGAGGGGCATTATGTGATTGAATTAACCGATGAAAAGTGGGGCAGTCATCTAAAAGCGGGCATGTCCTGGGATACCGCTGATTATGACCGTGGCCCTGATTTTCCGCCACCTGATAGCAAAAACACCGAAGTGATTGGGAGTCGAAAGCGCAAACTTAACCTGGCCGAAAAACAGTTTAATAGCCTACCAGAGGAAATGTTTCAGGAGGCTCACAACCTCAAGGAACTTCATCTTCAGAAAAACTTTCTCCAAACTTTGCCCGAAAGCATAGGCAACTTGTCCAAACTAGAATACCTCGATATTACCAATAATTTACTACGCACTCTTCCTGAATCGTTTGGTAATCTAAAGTCGCTTAAAACGCTCAAACTCACTGGCAATCAACTCAATAGTTTACCAGAGTCATTTGGCAATCTCGAGAGTCTGGAGATACTTGAGCTTTCGGAAACCAATGATCAAATGCCTGATATTTTCCCCGATTCATTCTCAAATTTGAAAAACTTAAGGGTGCTCAAAGCTCAAGGAAGTGGATTGCAGCAATACCCCAAAGATTTACGCCGCTTACAGAGTTTGGAGGAGGTATATTTTTGCAATAATCATAGTGAATACATTCTGGAAGGCTTTTATGAATTATGTCACATTCCTAGCCTGCGAATTATAGACATGTATCATTTAAGTACCATTCCCCGAGAAATTGGGCAATTGATAAACCTAGAGATCTTAAAACTTAACAACGGCAAACCACGAAAACTCCCTGATACTTTTGGTAAGCTGCAAAAGCTACACACGCTTGAACTCAATGATAACGATTTTCCAGTATTACCCGAAGCATTGCGCCCTCTGGCTAATAACCTGAAGAAGCTCAGCCTGTATCGGAACGAACGAAAAATGGAAGTGCCTGATTGGATTGGAGAATTTACCGCGTTGGAAGATCTTACATTTCGCGATGTGGAGCTATATCCCCTCCCCGATTCTTTTACTCAACTTTCCAGTCTGAAAAAATTTTACTTAGAACGCAGTTATTTAACTGAGTTGCCCGAAAATATGGGAGCGTTGGCTAACCTGGAAGAATTAAATGTATCGAGCAACGAATTGAAAAGTTTGCCTGAATCATTGGTTCAGGCATCTCAGTTGAAAAAGTTAATTATAAACTCTAACCCTGTGGCTGAGCAACAATCAGTTTGGGAACAAAAAATGCCTCACGTAAAATTTAGCTATTGGTAAAACCTTATTCATTATGGACACTATAAAAAAAGATATTTCATATCACGAACTCAAAACGAAACTCAGGCAAAATACTACTAACAACCAATTAGAGGCAGTGAAAGATTTGCTTGAGCAATACCCCGAGATCATAGATGCACGCTATGAAGAAGGGCTTACTTGTCTTATGATTGCTTCTAATCAGGGAAACCTGGCCATGGTCAAGCTTCTTTTAGCCAAAGATGCTCATCTGGATGCTGAAGATTTTTACCAAAACACCTCTTTGCTAAAAGCTATTGAGAACAAACGCGTTGCAGTAGCAAATTACTTGCTGGCCCAAGGTGCAGACCCTAACCACCAATCTTCTAGTTTTGATAATGCCTTGCACCTTGGTCATCGTAACCTTGAGCGACAAGACTTTTGGGCAATGTTGAAGTTGTTATTAGCGCATGGGGCCGACATTGATTTGCTCCATTACAACCGACAAAATCTACTCACTGAAGCTACGGATTATGATGCAGACCTGGAATTGACTCGTTTTTTGTTGGAACAGGGTGCTAACCCAAACCAAGTGACCCACTATGCCAATACTCCGCTGAACAATGCCTGCGAAAGGGGTAATATTAGCATTATTGAAGTACTTCTGCAGAGAGGTGCCAATATCAATCAATGCACTTGCAGACACCTGGGGCCAGGTTGGTCTACACATGGTGACGAAGACGAAGGTTTCAATGCACTGATGCGTGCTACTCATAAAAACAATGAACTGATTGTTCGCCTACTCATAGCTCGTGGTGCTGATGTAAATGTGCAATCGATGAATACCACACGTGGTACTTTTGATGGTGTTGTATTTGGTAAAACGGCATTACAAATCGCCTTAGAAAAACAACATTTTTCAATTGCTCAGCTTTTATTAGATGCAGGAGCAGACATAAATATAAAGGATGATACAGGTAAAAGCCCTCAAGATTATCTAAAAAACGGACAAATTGCACAAGATCAAACCGTTGCCTCGAGTTCTACACTCAATCATTCGCTAATGCAAGAAATGGCGGCTGGTAATGCTCCCATTAAAGCTAATGAATGGGGGCAAATGTTGGCAGAGCACCAGGTTTTTCTTGAAAACAAAACAAAAGATGGCCATTGGCAGGTGTTAGATGCTTCAGGGCTGGCCATGGGAATATTTCAGGGGGCTAAATCGGACAAAGGACAACAATTAGCACCTCAATTTGCCAACCTAACCGGAATGGATTTACAAAGCCATAACCTAAGCTATGCCAATCTATTGGGTTGCTGGGGAGAAGGTACCGATTTTAGAGGCTCTACATTTATAGGTGCTCTGTTGGTAGATGCTTATTTACCACAAGCCAATTTTGAGGGAGTAGTGCTCACCAATGCTGATTTTTCCCGTACTGATTTAACCAATGCCAACTTTAGAAATGCATTGCTGAAAGGAACCGATTTCGAGAATTGCAATCTCACTGGAGCCGATTTTACTGGAGCACAAATTTTAGGGGCAAAATTTGACGGAGCTAATATCGATCAAATCAAGGGTATTTTGTAACTAATCTCTACACCCGACAGATTTCGAACCTTTGTCGGATGTAAAATCCACTTCTTATATAGTATTATCGATTGGGAGATTATACAATACCATCTTTGGTCTCGCTACACTAAGACCAAAGACTTGCGGGAGCTTTGAGAATGCTAAATAATTTTTGTTCTACGGTGTTAAGGTTCACAGCAGGTTGAGTGTAAAATCTATTACTTGCCTTTGTATATCAACTGTAGCAACTGTTCTTTTAGGCTCTTTTTATCACCAAAACTATCAGGGTTGAAATGGTTATTGTTGCTCAAAATCACCAAGGTATGGTTTTGTTCAGGGCAACGAACAAACACCGCATTAAAGCCTTTAATACTTCCTCTACGCTCTATAATGGTAGGATTTCCTTTGATGAAAGGACTCTTAAAAACCCAATGCCCATACGCCACATAGCCTAGTTTAGGGTTGGCCTTGTACATCAAGGCTTTGGTCTCTTTTTTAAGTAATTTGTTATGATATAGTGCCTGACTGAAGTTGAATAAATCTCGGGTAGTAGAATACATTCCCGCAGCAGCATAATAATTATCAATCGCATAAGATGGATCTTCTACCCAATCGTCGGCTTTTGGATTGGTATTTTTTGGGTCTTTGGTAGAATATGCTGTAGCCATAAAACTCAGTTTTTGGCCTTGTTTCACTACTCCAGTGCCTCGCAAACGTGCGGGTTTTATAATCTTTTCTTTGAGCACTTCTTCCCAAGATTTCCCTGTAATCTTTTCAATGATTAACCCTAAAGCTACATAGTCTAAATTGTTGTAATTGAACTTCTGGCCTGGCTTAAATTTCAGCTTACCTCGGCCATATTTATTCAAAAAATCTAATGGTTTCATCACTGTTGCATAAGCTTCATCTGGTTCGTTTGGCAACCCTGAAGTATGCATTAATAACTGGTGAATCGTAATTTTTTTGGCTTTACGATTGGTAAAATCAGGCAATAGTTCCCCCAGGGTTTGATCAAGCTTTAGTTTACCTTCTTCGTACAACTGCATGACCAATACTGCAGTAAATGCCTTGGTAATTGATGCAACCCGAAACTTTGAGTAAATGTTGAGTGGAATTTTGGTTTTACGGTTAGACTCTCCCACGCTTCCCCGATATAAGATATTCCCATTTTTGGCTACCAACACTGCACCTTCAAATTGGTAATCTTTGTTGTGTTTGGCCAGCAGAGTTTCTACCTCTAAGGCAATGTTTTGGGCAAAAGAAAAGGTTGGTAAAAGCCAGATTAGGCAAAACAACCAAAGTTGGGGATATTTAAAAGTTTTCATCAGAGGGTCAATTTATTTTACCGCTTAATTTACCCAACTTTGGTTGAAAAGGAAAACAGATTTGTATTTGTATTGAAGATGTGAGCACTATTAAAAAACAGGAGCCAAAAGCATAAAGCTAATGGCTACAAACTACTTGCGCTTAATTATTAAGACTTAGATAACTTCATTCCTCCACCTTTGCCCGACATACTGAAAATGTTGGTTTCGTCGTAGCTAAAAGTCAGGTTATTTTTTTCCCGATAATTCTTGAAAGCGGTGTCTATCAAGTCATTTACCAATTGGTTGAAGTTTTTATCGGTAGCCTCCCACAAATAAAAAGACAATGACCCTGGAATGGTGTTAATTTCATTGACATAAATATCGTTGGTGGCCTGATCTATCAAGAAATCAATACGAGATACTCCCGCACAACCCAGCGTTTGAAAAGTATTGACGGCTAATTGCTTGATTTTATCTGACATTTCAGTAGGAATTTCGGCAGGAAGCTTTCGCTTAGTACTCGTCATTCCTTTGCTCCCCCCCTTACTCACGTATTTATCTTGATAACTCAAGATTTCACCACTCATCAGCGGTTCTTCGCAAGTAGAGGCTATGGCATTTTCATAATTACCCAATACCGAGCAATTGATTTCTTTGAGATCCACAATGGTGCGTTCTACCAATAATTTATGAGCAAAGCTACTCGCATAATCCACTGCTTCCTCAAGTTCTTCACGATTGCTGGCCTTTTTAATTCCCACACTGGAACCCAGATTGGCAGGTTTTACAATGACTGGATAGCCTAGTTTGTCTTCTACCTTTTGAATATGTCCCTCAGTGTCCTGTTGCCAGTTTTTGCTATAAAACCACACATAATCTACCACAGGAATGTCCGACTCTTTCAAAACCATCTTCATCATGATTTTATCCATCCCAATGGCTGAAGAAAGTACATTGCAACCCACATAAGGAATTCCCATCAACTCAAAAAGGCCTTGAATGGCCCCATCTTCGCCAAATGAGCCGTGTAATACTGGAAAAGCAATGTCGATTTTACCTTTGAGTGGTTTTTTGAAAAGTCCTTTGGCTCCAGATTCTATAAAAGTATATTCTTCAAAATTGGGAGACATGACAATCTTGGTGCTGTTTTTCAACAACTCGTCCAAATTGCTATAATTATCTACCTCTAGCAGCAAGTCACCAGTATACCAATGACCATTTTTGCTAATATAAATCGGGGTTACTTCATAACGATTCCGATCAATTGCCTGGATAGTTTGCAACGCAGAGATTACTGATATTTCGTGCTCTACTGAGCGTCCGCCAAAAAAAACACCAATATTTGCTTTCATAAATGTGCTAAATTATAAATGCTTTTGGATGTTTAGCCAAAGTAATTATCACAGGTAATAAAGTCATTGACCCGCTTTGTTTACTCGTAAATCATCCCCAAGGTTTTGCGTAACTAATTATTAACTCTCCACATAACTACCTTACTTTCAATTAATTGAAGTAATTAATCATTCATCATTAATAATTAATCATTGATTAAGTGCGCAAAATTAAAAACTTTTGGCAGACAACAAGCAGCAACCGAAGCTTTTAGAAAGTGGTAAAGGCAAACATGACGATGTTGGCTCCCATACGTAGCGCTTTTTCTCTTAGCTCAGGTGGGTCATTATGGATTGCGGGGTCTTCCCAACCATCGCCCAAGTCAGTTTCAAAGGTGTAAAAGCATACCAGACGGCCTTCGTAAATGATACCAAAGCCCTGGGCTGGTTTGCCATCGTGTTCGTGTATTTTGGGCAAGCCACTCGGAAACTTATACTTTTGGTTATAGATAGGATGATTAAAGGGCAATTCTACAAAATCCAATTCCGGGAAAACCTTTTTCATTTCAGAACGCACAAACTTATCTAGTCCGTAGTTATCATCAATGTGTAAAAAGCCTCCAGAAATAAGGTATTTTCTAAGGTTTTCGGCCTCTGTACTACTAAATAATACGTTGCCGTGCCCGGTCATATGCAAAAATGGGTAGGCAAAAATTTCAGGGCTTCCTACTTCTACCACATCGTCTTCGTAGGCAATGTTCATGTTCAGATTACGATTGCAAAACTTGATGAGATTTGGTAAAGCGGTTTTGTTTGAGTACCAGTCTCCTCCCCCATTGTATTTAAGCTTGGCGATTTTGTAGGTAGGTTTTTGTGCTTTGGCCCAGCTAAAGCTCAGCACCAGCAGAAATGTTAAGATCAAGGTTCTGTTCATAGTTATTTGTTATACTTCATTAATAATATTCAAAATATGGCAAGCAGCAATGCCTGCAGTTTCGGTACGCAACCTGCTTTGCCCCAAACTCACTGCTTTAAACCCTGCGTCAAAGGCTAAGGTTACTTCTTGTGGGGTAAAATCTCCCTCTGGCCCAATTAAGATGCAATATTTCTGATTCATAGTGGCCTCATTTTTCAAAAAAAGCCGCTCTCCTTCATTCAAATGCGCCACAAAAAGCTGTTCATGAGTGGTAGTTTCTGCAAGAAACTCTCGAAAACTTTTCATTTCGTGAATTTTTGGCAAATAAAATTTAAGCGATTGCTTCATAGCGCTCAATGCAATGCGCTCTATTCGCGGAAGCTTTACTTGTTTGCGTTCCGAACGATCACATTGAATAAAGCTGATTTCTTGTACGCCAAACTCTACTGCTTTTTCTACAAACCATTCTATCCGATCAATGTTTTTGGTAGGCGCAATGGCAATATGGATATGGTGAGTCGGTAAAGGTGACTCTTGCACCTTCTGTTGAATGTTTAAAAGGCACTTTTTTGGATTAGGCTCTTCTATCAATGCTCGATATACATTGCCCTGACCATCTGTAAAGTTTACCTCGTCACCTTTTTTCAAACGCAATACTTTGACACAATGTCTGGACTCCTCTTCCGAAAGTATTGCTTGATTGTTTGTAATAGTATCACTATAAAATAATTGCGAAAGCTTGGGCATTTGTTTCAACTGCTTAATAACGTGTTAGAAAATAAGTTTTTGGATTTGATGAACACGTTACTTGATAAAGTAATTTTGCAATCTACAAAACAAAATAGTATTTTACATAGTCTTTAATTGTTATCCAATTGTTAGGACTAGCACTGTATGTGAGTACAAGAAAATTTGTCATATTTTTGAGAAATGGTCAAAAATTTGACGCAAAAGTCAGTAAGTAAAAAACAATATTTTCTATGAACTATATATTACAAGGAATGGGCATAGGTGTGGGCATTGTGCTTGGCATTGTGTTGGTAGTAGTTGTTATCGCTCTGCTCATTCGTTTATTAAGAGGAAACTCAAACAGCCAATCTTTCACCCCAGAGTTGTTTGAAGCCTATCGAGAAGAGATTTTACTAGAAGAAAGGTTTGAAGAAGCCAATACCGTATCTCAAATCATTGACCAGTTGTATAACAACGAATACCCCAAAAAACTTTTGAAAGATTATACTGTAAAAAAGGATATAGATTTTATTATTAAATCTCAGGGAGAAAGCGGTGAAGTTATTTCGTTTAAAGAAAAACTTAAAATCGTAAGAAAAGGCTTCTAGATCGTTCAAAGATCCTTATAGATATTCAAGAGCCATAGTTTCAGACACTATGGCTTTTTTTGGTTAACACCCACAAAAAACCTCATAATATTCTCACAATCAGTACTACTATAAACCTCTCTTTTGATGATTACAATTAGAAAGAAAAAGGCTTTTTTCCTGATTCCTTCCTGACATCTCTATTTGTAAAAGTCCCGTATAGTATTTACATTTAGGTATTTACAGGATACAAATAGCACCAAAATTTAATAGTTGATAATACCAGTGACCCAAATGAAGCCTCAAGATACCCAAACAGACAATCATACTGATTTGGCTACCGCTGAAAATGAAATTCGCAAGCATATTTTGCTTGTTAGAAATTTGCTTAACAAAATGGTAGTAGAAATTCTCAAAAGATCTGACACCCACGATCAATCCAAGCTATCTCCACCAGAAATAGCCTATTCTATGAAGTATACCCAAAAATTAAAGGATGCAGAATACGGGTCAGCAGAATACCTTGCCATTCAGGAAGAGATGAAAGAAGCATTGGAACACCATTATGCGTTGAACCGCCATCATCCCGAACATTTCGAAAGAGGTATTCAAGATATGAACCTGATTGATATTTTGGAGATGTTTTGTGATTGGGCAATTGCTTCTGAACAACATCCTTCCAGTGATATCGAGCAAAGCATCGAGTTGAATCAGCTCCGTTTTGGATTCTCTGACGATCTCAAAGAAATTTTCAAAAACTCTGTGAAGTTGTTGGGTTAGAAGGCTTTACACCATCTAAATCCTTCTTGTTTTTCCAGAAAAAAACCTACTTTAGAGCACAGGTTTTTACGAGATAATCTTTTAAGCCTAAAGGATTATCTCTATATTGACAACTCAAAACTTGTGTATTGCGAAAAATCCATTAAATATGAAGAAAACTGTAACCGCAGTATTGGATGTAGGTATTATCCAAAAAAGATTAATCTTGTTTGATGATAATTTTGAGGTGGTCAACATTACTACCAACAAGCTGGCAAAAACTAAAGATGATGATGGCTTTGAGGGCGATGATATTAATTTGATCAATCAATGGGCACTGGATACCTGGAATCAATTGGTAAATGACAACCAATACCATATCAAGGCCTTAAACTTTTCTACTTACGGAGCCACCTTAATGCATCTAGATGAAGGAGGCAATACACTCACTCCTCTTTATAATTATCTAAAACCTATTGATCTATCGCTTGAGCAGCAGTTTTATGGACGCTATGGCGAAAAGGTGCAATTTGCACTTGAAACCTGTTCTCCCCCTCTGGGTATGCTCAATTCTGGTTTGCAGATTTATTGGTTAAAATACCAAAAACCCGAGTTATACAAAAGAATAAAACACAGTTTACACTTTCCCCAATACCTTGCTTACCTGTTTACCAAACAAGCCACGACTGAATATACCAGTATTGGTTGTCATACGGGTATCTGGAACTTCCGTCGTCGTGATTATCATCAATGGATCAAAGACGAAGGAATCATTAATCTAATTCCTGATTTTAGCACAAGTCCGGTAGTAGCTCATTGGGAAGGCAACGGACAACAAATTCCAGTAGGTACAGGGTTACATGATAGTTCTTCGGCACTTAGAACCTATTTGCACCTATTCGACGAAAAATTCTTGCTGTTGGGTATGACCGATACCTGGTGTATTACGCTCAACCCATTTGATCACTCTCCACTGCGTCCAGAGGACGTTTCTCAAGACTGTTTGCAGTATCTTACTGTACAGGGACGCCGGGTAAAAGCTTCTCGTTTCTTTATAGGAAATGAACATGGATACCAATTTAACCGAATGGCTGAGCACTTTGGCAAGCCGCTTGATTATTATAAAACAGTATCTTTTGACGAAAACCTGTTTAATACAGCCCATAATACTCCAGCAGGCGATGCAAGAAAATTAGTCCCTCATTCATTTGATGCCAGCGGTGCCCACAAAGCCAATACAACAGATAGTAAAGAATGGAGCCTTGCTTCGTTCAGTAGTTTTGAGGAAGCCTATCATCAGCTTATCTATGATTTAATTTCATTTTTTGAACCAGCCATTGCCATTGCAGCCCGCAAAGGATTGCCAAAATATATGATTGTAGATGGTGAGTTTACTGGTGACGAAATTTTCCTTAATACGCTTAGTAAGTTATATCCATCGGTAGAAGTACTGGTACCCAATATACCTGAAGGAGCAGCTACTGGTGCCGCTCTTTTGATAAATCAATACCTGAATCCACAAATGCAAAAACCAGAACTTAAGTTTAAAAAGTATTAATGATTGATCAGAGCATTCTAAACTAGCCCTAACCACCTATTAGTAGTGGCTCTGATTTTTTGAGTTCAATATAATTAGTTGTTATTCAAAGTTTTTAGTTAGTGATATGGAAGATTTAGAAATCAAAGGAGAAAGCGGTGTTTTTTATATTCCAAATGTATCGATGAACGCCAGTACTGGTGTTTGTGAGATTTCTGGAGAGTCTTATCTTGAGGACACCGACGAATTTTATAATACGATTATCAAGTGGATTGATCAGTATCGGGTAGAAGTAAAAAATGCGATTACTTTTAACTTTCGCCTGACGTATTTTAATACCAGCTCCTCGCGAGGTATTCTGAATGTATTGCGTACCCTGAAAGATTATGAAGATACTGGTGCTCAAGTAGAGATTAACTGGTATTATCCTGATGATGATGACAGTATTGCTGAAGAAGCAGAAGATTACATGGTAAGTACTGGCTTAAAGATTAACATGTTTTCCTTTGAAGCGGAAGATTAGCCTGGTCAGTCTTCACGATTTCTAAAAATATACAGCACACCAAAGCCTCACAGATTTAAACTTCTACAGGCTTTGGTGTGCTTTTTTAGTAGCTTAATCTTATGAGCTTATGTACCAACGATTTACCCAAAAACTCCATTCCTGGTTAGCCAAAGTACCGCAAAATAAAGCACCCATTGCATTTGAAGAAGCAAGCAGATATGCAGAAAAATTTGGGGGGCAGTTGCATACTTATCAAGCGCAATTCGATACCACATCTGACAATTCCAGCACTCCAGTTCCTTTAGGTTATACTACTCCTTCTCCCCTTATCCAGCATTTTCAATCAGGCTTAAAGGCTATTTATCTCGATTTTACCCATCCAGGCTTTCGTTTTTGCCTCAATCATTTAATAGATCCTGACCAGCAGGTAGTCTACCATCCTGGTCTCAAGTTTCAGGATTTGCCCATTTCCCGCCAAAAGCTTCCCACCAAGATAAAAAAGCTAAAAGGTACTGTTGCCTATCTATCTAATACTGCCTCAGATCATTATGGTCATTGGATGAGAATGACCCTACCAAGTCTGAACGTATACCAAAAATATCTCTCATTGGATGATATAGACTATTTTTACATTGGAGATTTACCTACTATTCCTCGTTTTATAACGGAATGTTTTGAGTTTTTAGGCATTCCTTCGCATAAGATTATCCATCAGCCCTGTAGGGGAGAGCGAACTTTGATTGCTTTGACCGAATGGAAACAACATACCAATGGACTAACATATATTGATCATAGTACTTATGAGTTTACCCGAAAGCTGGTTGCTTCACAACTCGACCTTACCGACAATTGCTGCTATAATCCGAGGGTATACATCACTCGAGGAAATGTACAATGGCGTAGGGTAAAAAATGAGTCAGAAGTTTTTGAATTGCTACGCGGGTACGATGTGGAATTTAGGGTCCTAGATCAAATAAGTATTCGTGAACAGGCTCAAATCTTTTATCATGCCGATGTCATTATAGCTCCTCATGGTTCGGCGCTTACCAATTTGATATTTGGCAAAGAAAACAGTAAAGTACTGGAAATATTTGCGCATAATCATATTGATAAAACCTCATTTGCCCTGGCTGCTCATTCGAATATGCATTATTATTACATGAAAGGGGTTGACCAACCCAATTTAGCTGTTGCCCCTTGTTACGAAGATATCACGGTTGACCTCGGCTTATTGGAAGATTTCTGTAAAACTCATCTCACATAAGTAGAACTCAAACTTTTAAAATGTGGTCTTTTATGAAAAATGGCTTTTTTATTGTGTTATATTTGCCAGTCTAATTCAAAATAAATACTAATTGACTACACATACCACTGTGTTTAAGTAAGATGCAGCCAAAACTCACATTAAAGCAAAAGGTCTACTACATTTTCGAGGGCGGGCACGAGCAATACAAGAACATCACCAAAAAGTTTGACACTTTTATGATGCTACTCATTTTTATGAATGTGGTAGCATTCACTATTGAAACTGTGGACTTCGTTCACAAATCAATGGGTGCTTTTTTCTTTTGGTTCGAAAATATTTCCATTGCCATTTTTACCATTGAATATGTCGTGAGGCTTTGGTGCATTACCGAAAACGAAAAATACAAACACCCTATCAAAGGTCGCTTAAGGTTCATGATTACTCCCATTGCCTTTATAGACCTTATCGCGTTTTTGCCAGCTTACTTACCATTCTTTTTCCCCGCACTTAGTGGTGACTTCCGGGTTGTACGAGCATTCCGTTTATTCCGCCTGTTTCGATTACTAAAATTATGGCGTTATTCGGCCTCTATCCGTTTGTTGGTAAAAATTATCATTACCAAAAAAGAAGATTTACAAGTCATCTTTTTCACGATTTTTTTGCTCTTGGTGGTGGCAGCCAGTCTCATGTTTATGATTGAGAAAGAGCACCAGCCTGAGAAGTTCTCCAGTATTCCGCAAACCATGTGGTGGGCAGTATCTACGCTTACAACGGTAGGTTATGGCGACGTGTACCCCATTACATCGCTAGGAAAGGCACTGGGCGCTTTTATTGCGTTGCTGGGTATCGGCTTATTTGCTTTGCCAGCCGGAATTATTTCGGCGGGTTTTATGCAGGAAATAGATCTTAACTCTAAAAATGAAATCGTAGAGGAAAATACTACCAGTATTAAGAATGCTTTTTATACCTCCCCCTTCAAAATAGGTGAGATGTCGGCTACTCGTCGCTTAATAGACGTTGTGAGTCTAAAAAGTAGGCTAGAGCTTTCCGAAGAAGATATATTTGATGCTATTAAAAATGAAGAGCTGCGAATTCGCTACAAAAAAAACGCCCGAGAAGACCGTTTTGCCAATACTTATGTAATAGAGCATTTTGAGTGTAATCGGGAATATGGATCTTATATTAACCGAGATACCAATATTACGATTGTATCGCCTATGAGCTATGCTGAACACTCTATTGGGCACTTTACCTCTCACTTGGCCAAATATATCAAAGCCGATTATATTTCTAATGAAATGTATGGGGAAGCTTCGGATCTGAACAGCCAATATGCATTTAGCTTTACCTTCAATGAAGCCTTTCGTCATTCACACGAAGATGGGGTTCCTATCGCTTTTACCCATTTCAAAGAAGATTTGTCCTCAGTGATTCAATCAGACGAAACAGTGTTTATTATTAAAGCCAGTGATGACTCGGAACCTGAGCATTTCAACTTGCATTTTGGAGGACAAAAAGACGAAAAGAACTTCTCTATCGCTAAAAACACTTTCAAAGATATTCCAAAGCTTAAATTGTTTTATCAAGAACTCAAGCAAGCCTTCTCAGTTAGTCCTTATAATTACGAGTTTGCCATGCACAAGTATTATGATAATACCCACCCCAATAGTTTACACCAGTATATCAGTCGCTCTACTGATGCCGACGTAGCTACTATTTACATCAATGCTGATCTGATTGAGTGGACAGACGATAAAACATATTTTCAGATTATCAAGACTCTAGGGGATACTATTCGGAAGGTATTTCATTACCGCAGTGACGAGGAAGCTCAAACGCTTATCAAGGAAGATATTGCTTATACCAAAAGCCAGGAAAACAACATATAATCCTATTTTTCGGCTTTAGCAGGCAAAATTGCTACAAAATTTTCTTCTTTTATCCACTTCGCAGGATCAATCAACTTTTGCGATAATAATTGCCTCATGCTTTGGGAAGGTGACAATAACACCCAATAATACTGATAGGTCTTATAATACTTTAGGCCACCTCTAGGTACATTTTTAGTCTTTAAATCACCCTTCATCACCTTTACTACCTCAAAGCCGTGATGTAACCTATGTATATTTCTACCATGGCTTCTAAAACCTGCTCCTCGGTACCCTTTATATTTGCCCAGAAAGATTATCTCAGCTTTATTTTTCAAGCTATCTGCAATATCATCGTAGTGCAAGGTTTTTTGAGCGTGGGTATTCATCTTACCAATGGTTAGAAACAACAATAAAGTCAGGCAGTATTTCACAAGATTATTCAGTTTTGGCAGGTAAAATGGCCACAATTTCGGCTTGAGTAACCGCATGACGGCGGGGATATCTCTCAGAAAATACTTTTCTCGTTTGTTCATTAGGGTTAATAAATACCCAATAATGTTGCTGGCTCTCCACTTTTGAAACCATCAATGAATGATTCTTGGGCAAACTATAAGTATTTATCCTGAAGTTTGGAGGAGTTACTGTTCCTTTAAGTCGTTGTTGAACTCCAAAAGCATAATATCGGCTCCATCTGCGTCCTCTTTTTCCACCTTTCATACGCACTGGTATACAAGGTCCCCGATAGCTTTGGTACTTTGTCAAAACCACTATTTCGGCTTTTGATTTTAAGCTATCGGGAAGATCGGTAACCGCAAATTCATGCGCTGCCTGGCTCATAACACCAGGCGCTAACAAAGTAAGGGTCAATATTATCAAGGCTTTTTGCCACATTATCGGATAATTTTAATACCAGGAATAGCAGCTTTAATCTTACGAATATCTCTACTCGAAATAGGATTGTAACGTAATGAAATCTTCTTAAGGTTGGTCAAGCTACTAATTGCATCTGGAATGTAGGTGATTCTGTTAAAATCCAGGTTGAGAACTTCGAGGTTAGTCATCTGCAAAATTTCCTCAGGAAACTGCGAAAATGCATTCTTAGCCAGAATAAGCTCTTTTACTGTTTTCAACTTGGCTACATCCTTAGATATTTTCTTAAGACTGTTAGTCCCTAAGTCCAACACTCTCAAATTTGGTAGTTTGGCCAAAGATGTAGGGATGGATTCAAAGTTATTTCCAGTCAATAATACTTCACGAAGTTTTAATTGTTTTTCAGAAAAGACATTCGAAAACGACAAATCAGGGTTGTTGCTTAAATCAAGCGTTTTTAGCATAGGCAAGGTAGCAATCCCTTTAGGGAGCTTTTTAAAATAATTAGAGCTCAAGTCCAGATATTCTACCTTTTTGAGGTTTTTGATAGAAGAAGGTAATTCAGTCAACTGATTTTTACTGGCATTGAAATGCTTCAATTCTCTCAAACCACCAATATTGTTGGGCAATTCTACAATACTATTTTCACTAATATTTAAGTGTTTAAGCTTCTTGAGATTACCTACCCGACCAGGAAAAGACTCTAATTTATTGACTGAAAAGTCTAACCATCGCAAGTCCGAAAACCCTCCTATAAATCCAGGAACTTCTTTGATATTATTATTCCCAAAGTCTAAGCGTTGTAATTTCTTCAAGCGATTCAAGCGAGAAGGTACTTTTTCTAGTTTATTTGAGTGTAGGTTTAAGACCTTAAGGTTTCTTAATCCGCTCAATTCAGGGGCCATTTTCGAGAAATAATTACGCTGCATATCCAGTTTTTCTAGCTTTGGTAGCTTACCTAACTTATCAAAGATAGGTGACAAGTTTGCGTTATGCTTAAACCTCAAACCAATTGCTTTTAAATTCTCTAATTGAGCAAACTCTTTAGGCAGAGATTGTAGCTTGTTCCACCCAAAGCTTAATTCCTGTAGGTTTTTGAGCTTAGCCAGTTTTTTAAATAGTAAGCGTAAGTTCAGGTGAGAATTATCAATCAATTCTAATTTTTCAAGGTTTTGCAAGCGGGTAATCACTTTAGGCAAGCGGCGAAGTTTATTCCAGCTCAAGTTTAAATCTTTTAGATTTTCAAAAAGAGCAATTTCGCTGGGTAAGTATCTGATATACTGCCATTTAAGGTCTAACACTTGTACTTTATTAGGCTCTTTGAGGGCGTGAGAAAGTTTTTTATAAACAATGGTATTGTCACCTTTGGCTAAAAAACCATCTTGAGCAAACGTAAGCGAACAAACGAGGGTAATGATTAATCCAGTATTAAAGATATGCTTGATGAAAATATTCATAAATTTCAATTTCTATAATAAAATTTTTTCCTGTCTAGAATGCTTCAATTCCAATGATTTGGGTGCCTGATAATAGATCATTGGCTTCACAGCACATTGTTTTGATTTTAAACGTAAAATTGATCAAAATCTATACCTTTTGAAAAGCAAACTTGTTTTTATTTCTCCCAATCAACAATTACTATTCTCCGCTAAATTGTCTATTTCTGTTAAATCATGTAACTTTTTCAATCCACGACTTTGATCTAATTGTTAATTTTCTGATAATTGCGCAATTTTTTTTGCACCTAATGAAAACTTCTTTGCCTGCTCAAAAAATGCTTTTGCAAGAAGCAATAGCATTTTGGGCAAGAATAACCGTTTTTAGAATTACATAGTAAGTGTCAGGAGACATTTACGATTTACTACGATAACACAAACACACAAAATCTGATATATTTATGAAAATTGGAATCATTCGAGAGGGCAAAGTTCCTATCGATAGACGAGTACCATTGTTGCCTGAACAGTGCCAGCTATTACAAAACAAATATCCACAATTATCCTTTGCCATCCAGTCCAGTCCTATTCGTTGTGTGCCCGATGAAGACTACCAGAAACTTGGTTTGGCAGTAGTGGACGACATCAGTGATTGTGACATTATTTTTGGAGTAAAAGAAGTGCCAATCCCTCAACTAATTGCCCATAAAACCTTTTTCTTCTTTTCTCATACAATCAAAAAGCAAGCATACAATCAGCAATTATTACGCACCATTCTGGATCAAAATATTCATTTGGTAGATTACGAGTGCCTGACCGACCAGCAAGGAAATCGCATTGTGGCATTTGGACGCTTTGCCGGAATTGTAGGTGCTTATAATGGTATCCTGGCTTTTGGTAAGAGGTATGGATTATACAACTTGCGGCGTGCTTATGAATGCAAAGACCTGAAGGATTTGAAAACCGAGTACGCAAAAGTAAAGCTACCTCCTATCAAAGTAGTTGTTACTGGAGGAGGTAGAGTAGGTAATGGGATCAGCGAGGTATTAGAAGGCATGCAAATCCAGCGAGTTTCTCCTGAAGCATTTCTTAGCCAAAGTTTTGAACACCCCGTATTTACCCAGCTTCGCTCCAAAGATTATTACCAACCCGAGGCCAATCAATCCTGGAATAGCGAAGATTTTTATCAAAATCCAGCGCATTATGATGCTGATTTTTTGAAATACGCCCGACAAGCACAAGTATTCATCTCGGGGCATTATTGGAATCCCAAAGCTGATGTACTCTTTACCCGACAAGATATGTTGTCGCCAGATTTTAAGTTGGAAGTTATCGCAGATGTCACTTGTGATATAGAAGGCTCTATCCCTTCCACATTACGTGCTACTACTATTACCGATCCTTTTTATGATTATGATCCTGCCACTGGCAAAGAAGTAGCACAATTCAGTGATCGCTCACACGTAAATGTGATGTCAGTAGATAACTTACCTTGTGAGCTTCCTTATGATGCCTCAGAATCTTTTGGTCAACAATTGATAGAATACGTGTTTCCTGCTTTCTTCGACAACGATGCCCAGCAAATTATTACCCGTGCTTCTATTACCAAAAACGGGGGGCTGCAACCAGACTTCGATTATCTTCAAGACTATGTAGATGCAGTGAGTTAATCAATATTCAAGACATTTATCAATTATACAAAAACCTCAGTTAATGCTGGGGTTTTCTTGTTTTTTGAGGTTCTATACCCTACAAATTATCGATAAACAGTAATGGTTATTGGATTTAAGATTAATAAAAACTACATTTAAGGTAAATATAAAATTATGAGCAAACATCATTTAGGAGAGTTTGAAGAAATCGTGATGCTCACCGTAGCTATTCTCCACGGCAAAGCATATGGAGTAGCCATTATTGAGGAAATCAAGGAGCGCCTTGAACGCAACGTAAGCATTGGTTCGTTACAAACGGTTTTGAAACGACTAGAGGACAAAGGATACCTTGAATCGGAAATGGGTGAAGCTACCAAGGCCCGAGGAGGGAAAAGGAAACGCTATTTTAAGGTTACCAATCTGGGTATGGAAAAACTACAGCAAGCCAAAGAGCAACGCCAAAATCTATGGCAGGCTATTCCCAAAATTGCTTTTCAAAGCTAAACACCCATAAAACTAAGATCACCATGGAAAACCACCCTACTCCTCCCCAATGGCTGTTACGTTTTTTTCGTTGGTTTTGCCACCCCGACTTTCAAGAAGATATCGAGGGGGATTTGGTGGAAATGTATCAGTTCAAGTTTACCGAAAGAGGTAAAAAAGTAGCCAATCGCATTTTCTTCTTTGAAATAATCTCACTGATCAAACCCAATTTATTGCGAAGATTTAAATTCAATTACCATATAACCCATTATAGTATGTATAAAAATTATTTTAAAGTAGCCTGGCGAAATCTGTTTCGTCAAAAGCTGTATGCTCTGCTCAATATAGGTGGATTAGCGATCGGCCTGAGTGGTTTTATTATGATTGTATTGTATATCCAGCATGAGTTATCTTATGATCGTTTTTATTCTAATTCAGACCAAATCTATCGTATTTATCAGCGCCTGGAAGGAAATAACATCCAAGGCAGTGATTTTTTTGCTTACACCTCGGCACCAGTAGCAACTGCGCTTAAGCGAGAATACCCTGAAGTAACTCAGGCTACCTGTACTCAGCCTCAAAAATCACTCTTAAGTCATCAGAAACAACATTTTTGGGAAGAAGGTTTATGGGCTGATGCTCAATTTTTCAAAGTATTCCCCATTGATTTTATCCAGGGAAATCCAGCAACTGCGCTGGCTCAGCCCAAAAGTATTGTACTTACGCAAACATTGGCACTTAAGCTTTTTGGACAGACAAAAAACGTAGTGGGGCAAACCATCACCTATCGAGACAAACATCGCTATAATATTACGGGTATCGTAAGCGATCCGCCTTCTAATAGTACGCTGCAATATCGCTTTATTGTAAGCATTTATTCTCATAGAGGCTATCGTAGAGCCCTGAAGAAAGAAACTTGGGGAAATAATGATTTCCACACTTTTGTTACCTTAAAAAAAGGTAGTGATCCCCAAACACTGGCCCAAAAATTCCCGAGTCTGCTAGATAAATATCAACCACGTGATGCCTCTTTTCCTTTCAAAGAGAGTTTTCATATACAACCTCTGACTGATATGCATCTAGAGACAGGCATAAACTCTGACCTGGGTAAAAAGGGGAGCCCTCGCTATATTTATCTTTTTTCGGCCATTGCAGGTTTGGTATTATTGCTAGCCTGTATCAATTATATGAATCTGGCCATTGCTCGGTCGGTACGAAGAGTTCATGAAATTGGTTTGCGTAAAACATTTGGCGCCATACGTAGACAATTGATTGGTCAGTTTTTATCAGAAGCTATATTGATTGCATTTTTGGCTTTATTGATCGCTCTTGGCCTTACCGATTTGCTACTTCCCAGATTTAGCCACCTAATGGATAGCCCTCTCTCATTCAATTTACAAAATACTCCCTGGTTTATTCCAGCACTGGCAGCTTTGGTATTCATAGTTGGAGGGTTATCAGGCAGCTACCCTGCTTTTTTCTTATCCTCACTCGATCCGGTAAAAGCGCTGAAAGGCCAATTAGGTAAGAAATTCTCAGGTATAAAACTACAAAGTTGGCTCATTGTCTTGCAAAACGCTACCTCTATCATATTGATTATTAGCAGTTTGGTGGTCTACTTTCAGTTTAGGTTTATCCAAAACAAAGAGTTGGGCTATAACAAAGATCAGGTAGTGAGTATCTCGGTGCTGGATCGTAACCTACACAAACGAATTTCGGCAATCAAAAATGAGTGGTCTGGCAATTCAGCCATTTTGCATACGACTACTTCGGCAGGTTTACCAGTAGATATCAGGCATAGTACTATAGTACATCATCTTAATAAAAGTCTGAAAAAAGATGGAATAGCTACCTATCGTACCCATGTAGATCCTGACTATCTCAAGGTATTTGGTCTAAAACTGATTGCTGGACGAAACTTTTCCTCACAAATGGCTACTGATGCCACCCAAGCCCGCATTATCAATGAAAGTATGGCCAAGGCACTGGGCTGGACACCTCAAGAGGCCATTGGCAAAACCATTGTAGATTATAAGAAAAAAACCATTATTGGGGTTGTTAAGGACTTTCATATGCATTCGCTTCGCAAAAAAATTGCGCCCTTAATGCTCATTCTGCGAGACGATTATCTGGAGTATATTTCGGTAAAGGTAAGGCCCGAAAATATGGGAACTACCATTGCTTACTTGGAAAGCTCGCTCAAAAAATACACAAGCTACCCATTTGAATATTCATTCATCGATCAGAAATATGACCAACTCTACAAAAGTGATGAACGCCTGTCGCAAATGTTTGGATTCTTTACTCTACTTTCCATTTTTATTGCTTCACTAGGGCTGTTTGGATTGGCGGCCTTTTCTATTGAGCGGCGAACCAAAGAAATAGGCATCAGGAAGGTACTTGGGGCCTCAGCCCGTCATATTGTAACGGTGATGAGTCAAGAATTCTTAAAAATGATTTTGATCGGTTTTATGGTAGCTATACCTATTGCCTGGTATGCGATGGATCATTGGTTGCGGGAGTTTGCTTATCGCATCGAGATCAAATGGTGGATGTTTGTGCTGGCAGGCGTAATGGCGTTTTTGGTGGCCATTGTTACGATTAGTTATCAATCCCTTCGGGCCATATTCACCAACCCAGTGAAGGCGTTGAGGAATGAATAAAACCTGATTGCTCAGTGAATGATTCAAATGTTATATTGTTTTGCGGAGCAATGTAGCTATACAACATTTATAAACTAATCCCTTGTCTGGTTTTATCGGTCGAGGGGTTTGTTTTTATTGGCTTGTCTGGCTTTCTCAAAGCAAAAGAGTGTTACCCAGGATATCGTCAGGAAAAACAACAAAAACATCCAGTAATTAAAATACAATTGCAGCCAGCTACTGGCTCCCCAGGTATGCCCTATTACAAAAGTAAGCATACAAACACGAGCAACACGTTCTGGCAAATATATCCCTAACAAAGTAATGATTCCAAAGTATAGTGGTAACACGGCCAGGAACAAAAAAGGATGTTGCCTCATCAAATAATAGGCATGGGGAGCTTGTTCGTTGGCCATTACAAAATGCCCCGACCAATAAAATTTACTTTGTCCTTTAAGCGTGAACAAAATATCTATTACTGCTAAAAAAACCGCTGGAGCCGCAAGCCAAATTGAGTTTTTTCTCTTCATCATATCTTAGCCAAAGCAAAAGTTTTCCATACCAAAAGCATACACTTGCATTACATATACTCTTTTCAACACTTGATGGATTGGTCACATGGTGTTTTTTATCAAACACGCGGAAAAAGGCATAAAAAAACACCATTCAGATCACTCTAAATGGTGCATTATGAATATCTATTACAGAAATCACGAATTAGTAGGCACGAGCCAAGCTACCTTTCATGTAGTTTACAAAAGCTCGGTTTACCACCCGATTCCCCCCTTTGGTGGGATAATCGCCAGTGAAATACCAGTCACCTTCGTGTTTAGGGCAAGCCACATGCAGATTTTCTACGGTTTGATAAATCACCTCTACATCAGCCTTGATGTCATGTGATTTAACAATCTCGGCGATTTTCCTCGAAATCTGTTCATCCGTGAAATGCTCATACAACTCATTTACAAAGTTGGCCTCGCCTTCTTCTTTGTTGTAGATTTTATAATTGATTTTCTCCAATAATTCATCCATCAAATTCTCGCGTCCGCTTTCTTTTAACAAAGCACTTACGGCTCTGAAAGCTACAAATGCCCCCATTTTGGACATGTCTATTCCATAACAATCGGGGAAACGGATTTGTGGAGCTGAAGAAACAATAATGATCTTTTTGGGAGAAAGTTTATCTAAAATGCGAAGAATACTTTTTTCTAATGTAGTACCTCTTACAATGGAGTCATCTATCAGCACTAAAGTGTCTAAGCCTTTCTTGACTACCTCATAGGTAGTGTCATACACGTGGGCTACCAAGTCATCGCGATGAGCATCGTCGGCAATAAAAGTACGTAACTTAGCGTCTTTAATGGCCAACTTCTCTACTCGGGGGCGCATAGAAAGTATTTTATCCAACTCTACCGGATCTGTTACTTTACCCTCCAGAATCATTTTTTTACGATAGTCTACCAAGTGCTCTTCAATACCCTGCATAAGTCCAAGAAAAGAGGTTTCAGCAGTATTGGGAATGAAAGAAAAAACGGTATTTTCTAAATCGTAATCAATGGCCTTTAACACCTGTGGTACCAGCAATTGACCAAGGCGTTTACGCTCTGTGTAAATTTCTGGGTCAGACCCACGAGAAAAATAAATGCGCTCAAAAGTGCAAGAAGTCTGAGTTTTAGGCTCCAGGAATTGCTCTACTTTGTAGTCTCCTTTTTTGTCAACAATCAAAGCGTGGGCAGGAGGAATTTCTTTGATTTGGTCGTAATCTACATTAAAAGCAGTTTTAATGGCAGGCTTTTCAGAAGCAGCAACTACTACTTCATCATCGGCATAAAAATAGGCTGGACGAATGCCGTGAGGATCACGCGCCACGAACGAAGCGCCATGTCCGATAATGCCAGTCATTGTATAACCACCATCAAAGTCGCGACAAGAACGCTCAAGTACTCTTCTAATGTCTAATTTTTCTTCTATCAGGCGGGTGATTTCGGCGTTGGAGTGATCATCCTTGTATTTGTCAAAAATCTCTTGATTGGCTTCATCCAGAAAATGACCAATTTTCTCCATTACCAACACAGTATCTACCTTTTCTTTGGGGTGTTGGCCCAACTCAATCAATTTATTGAATAATTCGTCTACATTGGTGAGATTAAAGTTGCCAGCAACGGTCAGGTTACGACTACGCCAATTGTTTTGACGCAAAAATGGATGACAATTATACTTGCTATTGCCTCCATGGGTTCCGTAACGCAAATGCCCCATCAATACCTCAGCAGCAAAGGGCACATTTTCTTTGATCCAATTGATATCTTTGCGCTTCTTGGAGCTCTTTTTATTGAGTGCCCGAAATTTTTCATTGATTTTGCCAAAGATATCTTCAATCGGTTGCTCTTTTACCGATCGATAACGATACATATACTGTTGCCCAGCAGGCATGTCCAATTTAGTGCAGGCAACACCTACCCCATTTTGCCCACGGTTGTGTTGTTTATGCATCAAAAGATACATCTTACGCGCTCCGTATGCTGGAGTCCCATATTTTTCTATATAATACTCAAGAGGCTTTCTGAGCCTGACTAAGGCAATTCCACACATGTTAAAACTAATTTTTCAATTGATTCTTTAGGAAACAAATTCACTTTCTTAATAACAAATTTAATAGTTAAGTTCCACAATGCCTCATAGCTGTAATGAAAGCCCTAAAAAACAATTTTTTATCAATTTATATACCAACTCATTTATTGTTAATACATTTTTTATTAAAATAAACCGAACAAGGCTTGAAATAATCTTATGTAAGAATTGTACAAAAAAGCGAAAGCGTCAATTACGCATAAAAAAAGTACAAATAGCGTATTACCTACCCTCATTTTCGTTTGGAAATCAATGATTTACACTTTTGAGTTTACATTTTCCTTTATTACATTTGGTTTATTAATTAAGACACATACTCGAAAATTGATATATGCTCTCTCTCATTGTACTTTTGCCACTGGCAGCGTGTGGATTGTTATTACTGGTACCCAATCGCCAGATTAAGATTTTCAAAATCACCACCCTGCTTGTCACTGCAGTACACTTAGTGATCTCTACCTGGGCTTATGTGCAATTCGAAACGGGCAAAAAACTCGCTGGTGTTGCTCAACAATCTTCCTATCAATTTGTAGAAAAACTAGAATGGATTCGGCTCGATCTGGGTAGTTTTGGCCAGCTGTCTATCGACTATTTCTTAGGAGTCGATGGTGTTGGCATTTCAATGATCCTGCTCTCCTCTATTGTCATGTTTATCGGTGCTATTTCTTCCTGGAACATTGATAAAAAACAAAAAGGTTATTTTCTATTGTATTTACTCCTGAGTAGCAGTGTACCAGGTTGTTTTGTGGCATTGGACTTTTTCTTATTCTACCTTTTCTTTGAGTTTATGCTGCTCCCTATGTACTTCTTAATTGGTATTTGGGGAGGCGTTCGTCGAGAGTATGCTTCTATAAAATTCTTTATTTATACCCTGGTCGGCTCATTGTTTATTTTAGTGGTAATGATTGCCTTGTACAACTCTACTATTGACCCTACCAAAACTGCAGTACAACTCAAATTGGCTCCTAACACTACTCAGGTATCACCTCAAATGGTAGCAGAAGTACAGCAGAAATTGGCTGCGCAACAAATCGCCCCCGAAAATCAAGTACATACATTTAGTATGCTACACATGATGGATCAAGCCAATTACAATACAGATTCGGCCATTCACGCCAAAAGCAAATCTAGCTGGGCAGGATATTCTTTGCGCTTTTGGGCTTTTTTGGCTTTGTTTATAGGTTTTGCCATCAAGCTGCCAATAGTACCTGTACATACCTGGCTACCTGATGCCCACGTAGAAGCTCCAACTGCAATTTCGGTGGTATTGGCAGGTATATTACTTAAAGTGGGAGGCTATGGACTCATCCGTATTACCTACAGTATTTTCCCGGATATGGCGCTTAGTTTTGCTGTCATTACGGGCTTTCTGGGGATGTTTTCTATTATTTATGGTGCACTCAACGCTTTGGCAATGAGCGACTTGAAAAAAATGATTGCTTATTCTTCGGTTTCACATATGGGTTTTGTGCTTATCGGATTGGCGTCGTTTACTGCAGAAGGTATCAATGGTGCTGTGTTCCAAATGTTTAGCCACGGTATTTTGTCTGCTTTGTTGTTCTTATTGGTGGGTGTATTGTATGACCGTACCCACGATCGAATGATTGAAAACTACCGAGGTTTACTGACCAAAATGCCCTATTATGGGGTATTTGTAATGATTGCCTTTTTTGCTTCCCTGGGTTTACCTGGTTTTTCAGGCTTTATTGGCGAGTTATTCACCATTTTAGGAGGCTTCGCATCTAAGCAATTGCCTACCTGGATAGTCGTAGTAAGTACCTTTGGTATTGTGTTGGGAGCCGCTTATTTCTTATGGACTTTACAACGAATGTTTTTGGGTAAGTTCTGGCTTAAAAACGAACCAGATTGGTTGCCTGAACTAAAAACCTTGAATATAAGAGAATGGACTATGTTGGCAAGCCTGAGTTTGATCGCTCTTGTTACAGGAATTTTTCCTCATTTAATTTTCAACCCAATGGCTGATACTGTAAGTCAATTGGTGGCCCATTTTTTCCAATTTTAATTATTGACCATTTACCCATTTAGATCACTACTTCATGTTTCCAAAAGCACTCATAGCCCAATTAAACCTTCAGTTAAACAATATTTTAGGGAGTTTACAATACCTTGCCCCTGAATTATTGCTTGCCGGGCTATTTGTGGTGGTCATTGTACTGGATCTCATTTTTTCTACCCGTACTTCATTAAAAGCACACAAAAAAGAAGTGCTTTGGTGGATTACCTTAGTGGGTCTTGGCTTAGTAGTACTATTACTATTTGCCCAGCTTGATTTACTCACCAAACGTCCCATCAGGGGACAAATCTTTTTAGGGCTGGTCATTCCTGACATATATAGTATTAAGTTCCGCCTGATTATTGTCTTTTCAGGCATCTTTACCTTGTTAATCTCTCGCAACTCACGCTTATTTATTCCAACCAATCAAACCAAGGCATTTCAATTTCAGGGGGAGTATTATGCTATTTTGCTGGCAATGTTACTGGGGTTACACCTGCTCACCATGACTGATCATTTACTAATGATTTATGTGTCTATTGAGTTGGTGTCTATCAGTTCTTATATTCTCACGATTTTGTATTTCCACAAGAAAGGCATTGAGGGAGCACTTAAATATCTCCTCTTTGGTGCTTTTGCTTCTGGTCTAATGATTTATGGCATGTCGTGGTTGTATGGTCTCAGTGGAGATTTGTCTATTGGTAGTTTTCTCAACCAAATTAAAACCTCTGCGGCCTTGCTCAATAGCATTGCAGCTATATTGGTGTTGGGAGGCATTCTATTCAAAATATCGGCCGTACCTTTTCACTTTTGGACACCCGATGCTTACCAAGCTGCGCCCACTCCAGTAGTGGCATTCTTCTCGGTAGCTCCCAAAGTAGCCCTATTAATGGTATTGGCCAAGGTAAGTGCCATTCCTGCCACATTGCTCAACAGCGAGGCTTTTGATTTCTTCCGACAAATGATTTTGTTGTTAGGCGTATTGGCCATTCTCACAGTATTGGTTGGTAATTTTACCGCATTGTGGCAACAAAATGTCAAAAGGCTGTTGGCCTACTCTACCATTGCTCATGTGGGGGTTCTGCTGATGGGCATCATTGATTTACGCGATGTCAAAATCATCCACCTGGCTTTTTATCTGGCGACCTATACTTTAATGAATTTTGGGGCTTTTTTAGCCATAGAAATGGTAGCTCGTAACTTTAAAGATGAAGAAAACCCTTATGCTCTTAAACACTATGCAGGCTTGGGTACGCAAGCACCTTTGATAGGAGTATGTATGGTGATTTTGATGATTGCTTTGACTGGCTTGCCTCCAACGGTGGGGTTTCAAGCCAAGTTATTTATCTTTTCAGGCATGTGGGAAAACTATCAAATCCAGGGTTTTTCAGTCTACTTATGGGCGTTAATTGCTGGAATTTTTACCACGGCAGTGTCTCTGTTTTACTACTTGCGTATTCCTTTCTTGATGTTTCTCAAAAATGGCGAATCACGCAAGCTTACCTTCTCGCTATTTGATCAAATCTTGCTGGTGGTTTTCTCTGTAGCAGTATTATTCCTTTTCTTCCGAGTCGATTGGTTGTTCGAGTGGTTGAAATAATCATTTAATTATACATTAATAGTAGCCAGGCCTGTTTTCGCTGTCATATGTATATCTATTGCTAAGGCCAGCCCAATAGGGATCTCTATATTCGCATTTATACCAATCCATTACAATAATCTGTACAAGTTTATAGCTGGAAACCTCCCAATACTACTCACTCGGTTAGGGCCGAGCGAGAACGTATTCGTCGCTTGTCTTGGGGCGAGCAGCAACTATTCTGGCTCGTTTTAGGTGTACGGGTTTTCTCAAAGGTTTGGTATTACACAATTTATTTAGCTGTATTTTCTCCTCTCTCAGGTTTAGTTTTCTTTAGAAAGAGCGATAATGGTTGTTAAGCAATGGTACTTTATGCCACAGGTCAATTGTCGTTTAAACTATCTTTTAGAGCTACTTTGATCTCTTTCACCACATCAAAATCTTGATTAGCGGGTACAAAGGCTTCGACAACCCCTACATCATAAAACAAATAGCCATAAGTTGCAGGACCTAACTCAATTTTGTAAAGCGCCAGTAAATAATTATTTGCTTCCTCGTCGGACAAAACTGAATAGTTTTCTAATTCGACCTCGTTGATCAAGGTCAAGGCCGTAGTTTGTTGTACAAGTTGCTGAAACTGGTTCCAACTTATGAGTAATTTCTCATTGCCTGGATTCAATTCTTCTAAATCCCACTCCTTGTCCTTATCTAATGAAATCATTTCACTTGCTTTGACTACTCTCAATACCAAACGTTGTTTTTGGGCCAATGATCGCCAAAAGTCTAAGGAAATCAGGGTGGTAACGAAGGTATCTTTTCCGTCAACCTCTGTTTGATACTCTACTGTAGAATACTCGTTTTCTTCGCCTGCAACAGCTCCAATATAGCGAATAGATTGATAAGGAATAGCTAATTTAGATTTGAATAGGAAGCGATAATATTCTAAAATCATGTGGTTTTCGGTGAAGCTGACCGATAAAGTAGCCTTACTTTTCACCATAATACCTATTATATCCCGCAGAATAGCTAACCCTGAAAAAACACACACCGCCAATAATGCTTTTTGAAACAGCTCCCAAAAAGATAATTTGGTATCTCCTAAAAAATATATAGTGGTTATACATATCAAAGTCAGGCCTAATATGATCGTTGGGTTAATCCATAAAGCCCATAATATATTTTTCTTTAATTCTTTAAAAAAAGCATTCTTGGCTTCTTTATCCTCAAACGATTTGATCACTTTTTCTTGTGGTTGCATTATTATTGGTTTTTATTGGGATCAATATCCTTTCGCCACATCTATTTGATGCATCAACTCCTCACCATTGGTCAGACGCTGATAATTGGCTACCCATTGGCTTACTGCTTCCTCGGGAGTAGTAAGACTGGCACAATGAGGAGTAACTGTAATCTGTGAATGCATCCAGAAAGGGTGTTTTTTGGGAAGGGGCTCTTCACGAAATACATCCAGGCAGGCACCCGAAATTTGTCCTTGGGCAATGGCCTCCAGTAAATCTTCTTCTATGAGATGTTTGCCACGTGCTACATTAATCAGATAAGTACCAGGTTTGCAATTGGCAAATAATTCAGCATTGAGAATGCCTTCAGTAGCAGGAGTTAAAGGTAGCATGCATACCAATACATCTGTTTTTTGCAAAAATGCAGGAAGTTGGTCTTTGCCGTAAAAATGTTGTAGACCATTGGTGTCTTTTTGGGAATTACTGTAAATAATCACCTCATAACCAAGGCATTGAAGCACTTCAATCGTTTTTTGCGCCATTTTGCCATAGCCCATAATCCCAATGGTTTTTTCCTGAAATACAGGTACTTTCCATTTTTGCTGTTGTTGATTGGCCAACAAATAAATAGAACGTTGCTGATGATTGAGCATGGCTTTAGTGACATACCGTGCCATATCGGTGGCTAGTTGATCGCCCACAATGCGGGTAATTGGAATATTGGCGGGTAATCCCTGATCAACCAAAATATGCTCTACTCCTGCTCCTAAGGAGCTTACCCATTGCAAATTGGGCAGAGTGCTGAGAATACCTTCAGGGTGATTCCATAATAGGGCGTACTTTACTTGCTCAGGCTGGGGAATGTCAGGATAGGTCCAAACTTCTAGTTCGGGCAACAGGGCTTGAATTTGAATTTTCCAGGCAGATAAGTTGCGGTTGGGCGCAATAAGTGCTAATGACATGACTTTCCTTTTTTTTCGTTAAAATTATGTCTAAATTTCTTAAAAAACTAATCACTATCTACCCTCATGAAAAGATTAGGAAATTGTTTTCACTGCCTTATCATTACGTGTACATTCACGGCTCTGAATTTTACCTTATCCGCACAACCCAACCAAAAAACAGATAGCCTGAAAAAGGCTCTAAAAAGGTTTAATAAAACCGATACCAACTATATCAAAACGCTGAATCAGTTGGCTTATCGTACTTTTATTAAAAACCCCGAAAAAACCGTGGAGTACGCCCGAGAATCTATTCAATTGGCCAAAGAAATTAAATATTTAAAAGGCGAAGCTGGTGGAGAACAGGTCTTCGCTATTGGGCATGCCATTCTGGGAAAGTTTTCTGAAGCCAAAATCCATTTTCTCAAAGCGGCTCAGCTATTTGAACAAATAAAGGACGATGAAGGACTTGCAGGAGCCTACAATGGCTTAGGAAATGTCACTGCTGAACTATCTCAATTGGATGAGTCTATAAAATACTTGAATAAATCACTGAACCTTTTTGAGAAACTGGGGCAGAAAAATCGAGTAGCGCTACTCTATAACAACATTGCCTCTACTTACGACGACCTCAAAAACAAAGACAAAGCCATTGAATACTATGAAAAATCACTAAAAAAATATCAGGAGATTGGAGACGAAGGAGAAATTGCTCGGGTGTATCAGAACTTGAATATCATGTTTTTTGACAAAAAACAATATGATAAGGCTAAAGCTTATGCTCAAAAAGCGTTGAACTTGTGGAAAAAATTAGAAGATGAAGGAGAAATGTCTATGACATACAATAGCCTGGGCCTTATCTATCAAAAAGAAAAACAGTACACCAAAGCCATTGATTATCATAAAAAAGCCTTTGAGTTGGCCTCGAAACTTAAGCGAAAAAGTAGTACTGCTTATAGCTTGAAGCATTTAGGGCGAGCTTATCAAAAGAATAAAAATTATGACGAGGCGGAGAACTATTTTCAACGAGCTTTGGCTATTTCAAAAGAAATCAAGCAAAGAAGTCTATCCAAGGACGTTTATAAAAGCCTTTTTCGGGTAGATAGTCTCAGGGGCAATTACCAAAAAGCATTGGGGTATTTGATGAAATCTTATGCCCTGGAGCGATCAATTTTTAATGAAAAACAAACCAAAGAAGCTGCCCGGCTGGCTACCAAATACGAAACTGAACGCAAGGATCGAGAACTGGCCCAACAACAACTCACCATTAAGAATAATGAACTCACTTTGAGGCAACGTAATACTCAAATCTTAGCATTGACAGGAGTGGGAATATTATTACTATTATTTGCTTTTAGCCTCTTCCGAAGCCGTAGAAAACAGTTCAAACTAAACTTGTTGCTTTCGGATCAAAAAGAAGAAATAGAACAACAAGCAGAGGAGTTAAAAGCCACAAATAATCAGTTGGTCAAATTAGATGCCTTTAAGCAACAAATGATGAGTATGATCGTGCACGACCTCAAGAATCCATTGAACTCCATCATTGGCTTATCTAAGGTTGGCTTGACAGACAAAAACCTAGAGCATTACCAAGTCATTAATCAAGATGGGGTACGAATGCAGCACTTGGTGATGAACATTCTGGATGTGCACAAATTTGAAGATAACCAGTTACAGATTAAGCCTTTAGTCGTCGAATTATCTGATTTGGTGGCTTTGGCCACACAACAAATAGAGTTACTGGCTCAAAACAAAGGGGTTACTCTTCAGGCAGATAACCTCACTACTTCACCTCTTAAGGTTGATCCTGAACTCATTGTTCGGGTATTGGTAAACCTACTCACCAATGCTATTAAATACACTCCCCAGGGAGGTAATATCGAGGTAGTATCTACTGCGAAAACACAACAAGGAAAAGAATACCTGAAAGTATCGGTAAAAGATAACGGTGTAGGCATTGCCCCCGAATTTTTAGATTCCATTTTTAATAAGTACCAACAAGTAGATAAAAAGAAATCGGGTATGATGCGCTCGACTGGCTTAGGGCTTACCTTTTGCAAAATAGTAATAGATACTCACGATGGTAAAATTGGCGTAGACTCTACCCAAGGCCAGGGAGCCACTTTTTGGTTTACTTTGCCTTTGGCCTCTAAGGATGATGGTTTGGCTACTAAAATCACCGAATCTAATGACAATCAAATTCAACTAAACTCAGCAGCAAAGGCGTTACTTGCCCCAATTATCGAGAAAATCGAACAATACGAAATCTACGAAGCATCTAAAATTACTCAAGTATTAAGTGAATTAGATACCGAATCTAATGAGCATCTCGAAACCTGGAAAATGGCGATTGAAGATGCCGTATATTCCCACAATCAGGAAGCGCTTACCAAATTATTGGCTCTAGGTTCTAAGTAAACTTTTCTGATTGACTTTCATATCCTTTTTGGCCGCATCAGCACAAAAATATCAATTGTGTTCGATACCTTTGTGCTTGAATTCAATGATTTAAATTTTATAAGAATGAAGTATGTCTTCATAATTGCCAGCTTGTTTTTAGGATTGACCAATTGTAAAAATCGTATGCAAACCAACCAAGAACATTTTTTGGTAAAAGAGATTCCAGACCAAACGCCTGTTGCCTTTCAACCATCTTTGACTCCAACTGGTAAAATCATTCACCGTGGGATATTTTCACCCGATTTTAAGGCGTATTATTATACCATTTCAGACAAAAAATTTGAAAAATTTGATGTGTGGATGATTCAGAAAGAAAATGGTCATTGGTCAACACCTCAAAAAGCATTTTTCAATAGCGATTTTAGCGAACACGGAATGAGCTTCTCGCCTGATGGCAATACCCTTTATTTTAGTTCTACCCGACCAACGAATGTAGAGGGAGTAGCCGCGACCTGGCATATTTGGAAGTCTAAAAAAGTGGATGGTAAATGGAGCAAGTCTACTTTTGTAGATATACCAAATTGTCGTGATAAACTGGTATCACACCCATCAGTTACCAATGCAGGCACTTTATATTTTCATACCAGCAATATGGATTATAGCAATATGCAGGTAGGTATGGCTACGCTCACCAACGGCCAGTATGGCAATGCAAAAGCTTTAGGCTTGTTAGCTAAGGGAAATGGTACTTGCACGCCTTATATTTCGCCCAATGAGGATTACTTGATATTTGCCAATATTGGTAATAAACTGGATTTGTGGGTTGCTTTTAAAGATAAAGAAGGCAATTGGACCAAACTTCGCCAACTACCTGACAAGATCAATCAGCAAGGTCAGGGCAATCCATCTATCAGTCCTGATGGGCAATTTTTATTTTTTACCACAGGAGATCATCAGGGAAATAATTGGACTGTAAAGTGGGTAAATGTAGTGGATGACCTTCAAAACAAATAAGTTACAGAACCATTGATGCTATAAAAACTCGGTATCAATGTCTAAAGTAGATTCTTTACCCAATCGGTCATAATTTTTCTCAAGCCAGGCATCAGCCGTGCGGCGCCCCAGGTCTTTGAGTTTCAATAAGAAATCCCAATCTGCATTAAGCTTACTGGAAACCCCCAAGTCGTGCATTTCTTCTTCGGCTTTTACATGGTGGATGTACAAGTTACGTAGTTTGCCTTCCTGGTTAAGGTCAGCCTCCAGCATTTTCTGTACAAAATTAATCCGACGCATTTCGTGCATAAGACTAGAGTTAAAACTCAATTCATTGATACGGTCGCGAATCTCTACGGCAGTTTTGGGAATATCTGGGCGGAAAATAGGGTTGATTTGAATCAAAACGATGTCTTCGGTTTCGGTATCATCTATCAAAGGAAAAATTGGGGGATTACCCATAAAACCTCCATCCCAGTAAGCCTCTCCATCTATTTCTACAGCCTTGAACAAAAACGGCAAACAGGCTGAAGCCAACACTGCGTCTACACTGATATTCTCGCGTGAAAACACTTTGGCCCTACTGGTACGTACATTGGTAGCACACACAAAAAGCTTAACAGCTTCGCTACGACGGAGTTCTTCAAAATCTACCAGCTCTACCAGCAAATCTCGCAAAGGATTGACATCTAACAAGTTGTACTGGTAAGGTGAGTACATCATGGTCATAAAATCGAACATGTAGTAACTCGGCGAAAAATCCATACGTCCAGTACCTAACCAACGATCCAAAAAACTAGGAGAAATGGGCGATTTCTCAAAGGCTTCAGAACTCTTGCGCCAAAAAGCTTCCAGCATCTTAATGGCTCCTTCACGTCCTCCCATGTGCATACCATAAGCCACCATGGTAGCATTCATGGCTCCGGCACTGGTACCACAAAGTCCCTCTATTACCAAGCTTTCGGCTTCCAGAAAACGTTCTAAAACTCCCCAGGTAAAAGCTCCATGAGAGCCTCCTCCCTGCAATGCTAAATCTATGGTTTTGTACATAAGGTTTGGTTTCTAGGGTACTGGTTTTGGGTACAACAATACCGTTTGTTCAACTCAGTTTATTGATGTTTTAACTCACTAGTTCAGATTTGTAATCTAAACTCTTCCTATAATTAATTTATAATTCAAAAGGCAAAAAAGGCGCAAATGATCGCGCCTCTTTGAAATATATTTTCTGGAAACCATTCATTTCCAGCATATTGACAAATTTTATTGTGATGTCCAGCCACCTTCTACCGGAATAGAAGCACCAGTCATCATTTGAGCACTTTCGGAGGCCAAAAATAAAGCCAAAGCACCTAAATCCTCTACTTTAACAAAATCTTTAATTGGTTGTTTTTTCAGCATCACTTTAGCTACTACATCTTCTTCGCTCATGCCGTGGGCTTCTGCCTGGTCTTTGATCTGTCCTTCTACTAGTGGTGTTTTTACATAACCAGGGCAAATCGCGTTGCAGGTAATACCAAAAGGAGCTCCTTCCAAGCCCAATACCTTTGTCAAACCCGTTACTCCATGTTTAGAGGTTACATAAGCCGACTTAAATTCCGAAGCTCTTAGCCCATGCGCTGACGTAATATTAATGATTCGGCCAAATTTACGGGCTTTCATGCCTGGCCATACCGCTTTGCTGGTATGAAACGCTGCCGACATATTTACACCAATAATCAAATCCCACTTGGCTACCGGAAACTCATCAATTGGCGCTACATATTGCACTCCTGCATTATTGATCAATACTTCTATGCTGCCAAAAGCTTCTTCGGCAGTTTTTACCATCTCATTGATTTCGTCAGGTTTAAGCATATTGGCTCCCGAAAAAATCGCTTTTACGCCAAATTCTTTGCCTACTGCTTCGGCAATTTCGGCACCGTTGGCTTCCAGACCATTGAAACAAATATTGTAACCTGCTTCAGCAAATTTTCGGGCAATACCAAGCCCAATTCCACTGGTACTTCCGGTGATAATTGCGTTTTTGCTCATCTTTAGATTTTACTGTTTAATTTTTGGGATTTTCACATGAAAACAGGGCTTATAGCCGTAGGTTTTGTACTCTGCAAAGTTTGGTTTAAACTTATGCGGGAATGGCTTACTATCCCCTTTCATTGTGTCAGCAAAATAGTATTATTTAAGTACTTCGCCTACTAAATAAAGCTTTTCTTCCCGGTTTACAGCATTGGAAATGATCAGCAAAACTTTTTGCTGACGACCTACTTGTTTTTTGAGAGAAGGGGTGTATTTGACCGAGATTTTGCCAATGTCATCTGGAGCTACTGGGCTTTTATCCCACTCAGTTACAGTGCATCCACAACTGGTTTGCACATCATAAATTCTAAGCGGTTGAGTGCCTGTATTTTTAAAATAAAAAGTGGCGGTAACTACCTCATCGGCCTTAATTTTTTTGAAGTTGAAGGCATTGTGTACAAAAGTAATACGAGAAGTAGGCAATGCCTTGTCTTGTTTTAATGCCCGAGCTTTTGCTTCCTCGGTTTCTTGCGCCTGAATTTGAACTATGCTAGCCATCACTACTACCAACAATAATATCCATTTCTTTATCATAGCATCTAACTTTAATTTTCTAAAACTACAATGCAAAAGTAGTTAAAAATGAAAAATGTAAAGCAAAAAACACCAAGCGATCCTGATAAAAACTGAAGATTATTTATTTACAAATGCTATTCCTGCGCCTGCTTCCATTGATAATAAGCTTGCATCAACTGCTGGCGGGTAAGCTGCACCATTTGCTCATCATTATCACCTACTACCCGAATTGTAATGGTTTTTTCGTTGTAGCGAGAGGCTTCTTCAAGTGTATCTAGCAAACTAAGGTCTTTAGAAAAATTAATGGTTTTACGAGTAGGCGGTGGTTCTGCCAGGCGGGCTTTTTCTAATATTTCGCCTAGGGTTACTGCTTTGAGTTCTAGTTGAAAACGTTGACTATCAAAAAATTGGCGCACAAAATCATTCTCAGGACGAAAGACTAAATCTTGTGGAGTGCCAATTTGTTGTATTTCGCCCTTGTCCATTAATAAAATACGATCTCCTAGTTCTATAGCCTCAAATACATCGTGGGTCACCATTACCATTGTTTTATCGCGCAGGTTTTCCAGGTTTTTAAATTCCTGTACAATCTGCCCTCGGGTAATGGGGTCTAGCGCGCCAAAAGGTTCATCCAATAACAATACTGCCGGATCGGCAGCCAACGCTCGAGCAATACCCACCCTTTGTCGTTGACCTCCACTAAGCTCGTGAGGTTTGCGATGGGCAAATTCGGCAGGAGGAATATCTAAGCGTTCTAATAGATCGTGGACTCTTTGGTTAATTTTTTCGGTTTCCCACTTTAATAAGTTGGGGACAATGGCTACGTTTTGAGCTACAGTATAGTGAGGAAACAATCCAATGTTTTGGATTACATAGCCAATATTGCGGCGCATAAGTTCGGGTGGTTGCTGCAAAACATCCTCTCCATTGATGCGAATCACACCAGACGATGGCTCTATCAAACGATTGAGCATTTTTAGGGTAGTGGTTTTACCTGAGCCACTGGTACCCAACAAAACCAAGGTTTCTTGGGCGGCTACATCAAAGGAAACCGCATATACCGCGCGGGTGTCACCGTATTTTTTGGTCAATTGTTTTACTTCAATCATCTGGAGTTATAAAAAAGTTGTAACTTTGCCCGCTATTTCGTCGTCACTGCTTAAACATAAAAATGCAGGTGATTGAAAAATACTGGAACACTCATGAAAATACAAACTTTTATTCAAACAATTCTCCACAGCATAAAGCGCACATCTGGCAAATCTACCCGAAGAAAACTAACAACCATTGTAGATAAAATAACTTTTAAACAAGATTATTCCGCGTTTGTAGTTGCTTTTAACGAAGCACTCCAAAAAAATAATATAGAGGTTACTCCTGCTTTTACTGTAGATACTCCCAAAGGTAGCTGGCTAAATTTTCGTTTGCAGCAGCCTTTGCAAACCACTCCGGCCCAGCCATTGACTCCCTTATCGGTAGCAGACGATTTTTTCAAACACTTATTTGAGTTTGAATCGCCTGAGGTATACGAGCAATTCCAGGCTACGCTAGATTCGTTTTCGCCTTTGGCTTTATTTATTATCCCTGAAGAAGAAGACTTTTACTCGGAGATCATAGAAAAGGTACTCTCGTTTGAATTACTCCGCAAAAGGCAGTATCGCAGTGATTTTAAAATTGGCGACATTGGGCAAATAGAGCTTACCCAATTTGATACCGATAAATCGGGCAACGATCAGCCTAGTAACAACGTTTGGACGTTTTATGACATTTATAATTTTAACCAAAAGAATCTTGAACAGGTTATTTTAGGCGAAAACGGCGCGGCGCTTATTCAGGCAGAGCATTTTCATCATAAATTTAATCAATTGGCACTTTATGCCAACAAGTATTACTCTGATCCTTTTTATTTGTTGTTTAAATGCCCTACCCGTGCTCAGATTGAGGCCAAAAGCCGAGAAGATGTACTCCATAATTTAGTAGCACAGGTAAACCAAAAGTTTCCACACGTATTTACTTTGCGTTGCAAATATGCTCGCCAAAGCGACATTCCTAAAGAGGTGCTCAAAACCATTTATCAGCATTTTCAATTGTTGCTGGAAGTGCCTCATTATACACTAGATCATTCGCTTCCGTTGACCAATGCATTTTCGCTTTTGCAAAAGGCCCAAAAGCTGGCCGAAAGTCAATTGCTCTTGCAAATGAACCCTGCCATTTTTAATCGTATGCAGTGGAATTATGAAAACGATGAATTTTTGTATTTGCAGTATTTTGCCTTAAATACCTTGCATAAGCACCGTGGTTATGCACTGGAAGACTTAGCTACCAACGCCAATATTAGTCGCTACCACGCTGATGAAGATTATGAGTTTTCGTCGAACCCTGATGTAATGGTAAAAAATGAGCTAATTGTGGAGATCAAAACGTTGAGCCAGAAAATCAGGGATAAAAATATTTATCTGGATTTAATCTCTAGCATAAAAAACGAAAGTAAAGGCTGGAAAAAAAATCTAAAAGAGTTTTGGCTGGTAATACCAGGCTTCGAGGCCGCTCGTAATTATTACAAGCTCAAAAAAACCCAGGAAATTCTTCAGGACAGCCTTAGACAAACTTTGAACAAGCGAATCAAGGTAAAAATACTAGCACCTGATTATATCAAACATGTGGTGATACCTTTGAACTTTCGCAAAGTTGATTTACCCACACAATCTACTCAAATTGCGTCTCCT
Organism: marine bacterium AO1-C; assembly: GCA_001890965.1. Classification (GTDB taxonomy): domain Bacteria; phylum Bacteroidota; class Bacteroidia; order Cytophagales; family Microscillaceae; genus Microscilla. Next base: position 216,723 of record MLAY01000002.1, read on the forward strand.
CGGGTTCCTCAAAAACTTGCCAAACCCAAGAACAAAACCTTGTCTTTTGGTCAGGTAAAAGGTTTGCACGAAGAAAAAGCCATGTTACAGGATTTGATTCAGTTGCAAAACGAACACCATCAGCTAGGTTTGGGGGGAATTATCTTTTATGGTTTGTCGGGTTGTGGCAAAACCTATTTGTCACACGCTTTTGCCAACGAGTTAGGGCGTCACTTTTTCACCTTTTCTCCAGCCGATATTCAAAGCATGTGGATTGGGCAAACCCAGAAAAACATCAAGGATATTTTTTCTCAGGCTTTCTCCAAAAGCCCCTCAATGTTGTTTATGGATGAATTGGAAAGTATTGGTTTTAGCCGCAACAATCCCCAGGCCCATACCGACCAAAAAGCCACGATCAATCAATTGTTGATTGAGATGAACAACATTGACGAAAACAATGTGCTGGTAGTAGGTGCTACGAATAAAATTAGCCAATTAGATGCTGCTTTGAAGCGTTCTGGGCGATTTGATTTAAAAATTCCGATCTTCCCTCCCAATGCGCAAGAACGGGCCGAGATTTTTCAATATTATATAGAAAAACTTAATACTGAACTGGCTCAAAAACAACGCACTACCCTGAAAATGGATCAGGTGTTTTTCAATTATTTGGGTGAAGAAAGCATCGGATTGACTTCTTCGGACATAAAAACCTTGATCAATCGCTTACGTATCGATGCTTTGCTGAAAAAAACCACAGCTACCAATAAAGATCATCTCATTACCCGCATCAAGCGATTTATTCAGGATGGACAACGCACGCTCAAAAAGGACGATGTGCAGGAGTTTATCAACGAATGTGAACGCAATGACCAATACAGCCCCAAAATTGAGTTTTTGCGGGATGAATGGAATATATAAGCTTTATAATCCAATGGCTGCATTGTTAAATGGTTGTGTACCAAACAACCTCTAACAATGTAGCCATCAAACAATTACATAATATTTAAACTCTCTCCACAGCACAATTGTAGCATCCTGGCCCGGCATTGTGCACCTGCAAAAACTGGATTTGAGCATCGTCAAACAATTCATCAATAGTGTCTTCCAATTGCTCTCCTTTTACCGTTCTGGCGGTTTGCATCATTGCTTGTTCGTCAAAAGCACGTACTGATAGCAAACGGTGTCTCAACATGACAGGAACCTCATTGATTTGAGGCTGAGCTGTAGTCGCATTTTGGCGTACAAATACTGGGCTGTGGCCTTTGTAAGGCGAGGCTACCTTCAAATGATCATAGGAAAACAATAGTACCTCCTCTCCTATTTCGGCATCTTGTAAGCTTACCCGACAAGGAAATCCAGGCTTGTGGTCTACCATCATTTTTACCGCATCGAGTTGCGCCAGTTCGGCTTCATCAAGTTGAAATAAGTGCTCGATGTTGGCTCGGTCAATGCCTTTGATTTGAAAGTTGTGTTTCATGTCTTTATTGTTGAATGGCTCAATTGTGAAATGGTTGCGTGATGCACTACAAGTCGTTTAACAATTGAGCAATCTTACCATTATTAAATTACCCTACAAAACTCCGCTTTTTCGCCTCCTTACTCAACCCGTTTATTGCGGACTTGTCACAAAAGCGCCCTTTCATAAACCCAAACCTACTGCTCATAAATTGTCTATTGCTTACCGTGGGTAGTTTCTGTTTCTTGAGGTCATATTCAACTATTTAATTAACTCATTCTATGAAAAGACTTATTTTAAGTACCCTACTTTGTTTTGGGTTCGCAACCCTTTCTTTTGCCCAAATGTCACAAAATCAAGCCGAGGAATTTTTCAGAAAGATGGGAGTTACTACTACCCAGATCAAAGAAGTAGCGGTGGTGGGCAGTGCGTTTATTCGCTACCAAAAAGAAGTAGTTACGCCCTCATTTAGCGACTATAAGAAGAATATCAAGTTAGAACTTATGAAAGGTGGTTTTTTGATTACCCAAATGGAAGGAGGCAAACCACTCTTTGGTAATTTTATTAATTATGCCGAAGTCAAAAATATGATCATCAATGCCAAGTATAAATGGGTGAGAATAATTCTCAATCATTAAAAGTTTACAAACACATAAAAGCTAAGTTAGCAAAAGCTCCCTTTCATAAACCCAAACCCACCGTTTATGAATTGTCTATTGCAGTCTATGACTGGTTTTAGTTCTTTTGCTGCCACTTACAATCAAGAAAACCTAATTTTTTTTCATTTGCTCAACTTCTACTGTTAACCAAATCGCAAGTACAGACATTAACTACTTGAAGACATTCAAGATTTCATTGGTATAACCAATGAATCAACAGTAGGGTGTTGAATAGTTTTTTTTCAAGCAAATATTCTCAAATTTGAGGGTATTTGCTTTTTTGTTGGTAAAAGCCGAAATTACGCTATGACTGGTTGTGGTATCTCCAAGCCGCAAATATTCAGGCAGACACCTCAACAAGTTCGGTGTGACAGTTAATGTACCAACACTAAAGGCATGTCTTACCGAGGTATCTCCAAGCCGCAAATGTGCAGGCAGACACCTCAACAAGTTTGGTGTGACAGTTAATGAACCAACACTAAAAGTATGTCTTACCGAGCTTGCCGAGGTATCTCCAAGCCGCAAATGTGCAGGCAGACACCTCAACAAGTTCGGTGTGACAGTTATTCCAGACAACCATAATTTTATGAGAGATCATAACTATTTTGTATACATCACCACCAATCCACAACGAACAGTACTCTATGTAGGAGTAACCAATGATTTAGTGCGTCGGATGTCGGAGCATTATGCAAACCGTGGAAAATCTGACACTTTTGCTGGACGTTACCACTGCTATAATTTGGTGTATTGGGAAAGGCATACTCAAGTGGTAGATGCCATCGATCGCGAAAAACAATTAAAACGATGGGGACGATACAAAAAGGAATGGCTGATAAACCAATACAATCCACAATGGATATTTTTGAATGATGAGATTTAATTATCACAACCTCACAGTACAATCCAAAATTGATTTTCTAGCCGCCAATTGTTAACTTTCTACCTATGAAAACCTCCCATCGTCTTTTGTGCTGTTTGTTCTCTCTCTGGGTCATTGGAGCTTTTACCTCTTGCCAAACGCCCTCTCCCCAAATAGACATTTCGCAGGCTAAATTCTATCAATCGGCGGCAGGCGCGTACTTATATGCGCTGGATGCCAACACAGGCAAAGAAATTTGGAAGTTTAAAGCTCAGGTAAGTGCTTCGGCACCAGTAGTCAGTGACAACCTGGCATTTTTTACCGATGAGAGCAACCTCTTGTATGCTGTAAATGCCAAAACAGGGGTAGGTGAATATAGTAAATATCTGCATGCACAAGTCACTGGACCTTTGCAAATAGACGGAGAGCAGTTGTATTACCTCACCAAAAATGCCCAACTACATTGTAGAAGTAAAGGTACAGGCAAAGAACAATGGGTTAGCCAGTTAGCCAAGGTGCCCTTCAACTTTGGGATTGGTAAAAAACGAATATATATCCCCTTTGACTATACACATTTGCAAGCATTAGACAAGCAAAACGGCACACAAATATGGAAACACCACTTGGCTCAACCCTTATTAGGCACACCTACCGAGGTAGAGCATCTGATCCTGGTGAGTACCGAATCCTCTACAATTGCAGCTTATGATACTGTATCTAAAAAAATTGCCTGGTCACGAAAAATCCAGAAACCTAGTCCTACCTCTCCTATCTTACATTCCAGTGGGGCTTATTGGGGGTTGGCTTCAGGCAAAATCACGGGGTTTGATCCTACCAATGGCCAAGAGTTTTGGAGTTACCAGTTAAAACGCCCAGTGTTGTCTAATCCGCTTATTCACAATGATGTCATTTATTATGGGGCCAATGACAAACGGTTGTATGCCCAATCGCTCAAAACCAAGGAAATACTATGGACTTTTCAGAGTAAGTATTGGGTAATGACTACCCCACGGTTTTATCAGGGTAAAATATATTTTACAGATGGCGGCGGCTCGGTTTATTGTGTAGACATTACCGCCAAAAAACTACTCTGGCAATACCGCACCAATGGTACGCTGGACTTGATGAGGTCTTTCGTTATAAAAAATGGTATGGTGTATTTTGGTGGGGATGCTTCTCCTAAAGTAATGGCACCAAATAACACATTAGAAGATATGCGGGAGTTTTATTCTCAGTAATAACTTATTTTCCTTTTCTGTGCATTTCGCTGCGACGCATGGGCATTGCATCTATGGTGCGAAAGAGCCTTTTTACATCCATTACTTTTTTGATCGTACGCATTTTTTCTCCTCCATCTTTGCCAATCAAAATCACTTGAAATTGCATTTGGGGCACCTTATAATATTTGCGCAATTGTTGGTTTTGGGTTTTGCTCAAAGGCTTATTATCAGGACGAAAGCCTTGATTACCCACTATTTTAAAGATCACCAAATCTCGGTCTAGTACTCCTGCGGTGGCTTTTTCAAACGCTTTGATTTGTTCTTGATAAAGAGCGTGTTTTGAGTGAGAAGTAAACACCAACAAGACGCGTTTTTTCCAGGTATAAGATTCCAATACCTTGGGTTGTGCCATGGTGATATGCCCAATCAGATTTAGGAGAACAATAAGGAGTAAGAAAAGTAGATTTTTGAGGCGTCGATATTTCATGGGCTTAATAATCGTGGTGGTATCTATTAAACCATGAAGTAATACTTTTGTTTATGAGAGCGTGTTTCTCTGATACAATGTCATAAGATTAAACATTGTTTGTTACTCGCATAGCACACCACTCTAGCTTTCCCCTTCTAGGGAGAGAACTTTTTCAACACGCCAAAACTCATTCCAGAAGATGGACTTAATGACGTGCCCCTCTGGTAAAATCAAAGATTTGAGGGTAATTCAAAATATCAGACTGTTTAGTTGACAGTGTATTTACTGACGCTCAATCTTAGTTACATTGATGGTTTGTAAAGCATTGGGCATTAACCCACAAGAATAGGATTCGTTGCTCAAAGTGTATTCTATTTTCACTGCCAGTCCATCTTGTTCAAAGGTAGTAGGAAGGTTCAAAGGCTTAAGATCACGGTTGTCGCTGGTGCGAAAAACATAATCGCAACCATCAGCAGCCAATGGCCCAGTATATTTAATAATCCCAATGGTAGGGACTGTGGATTGAGTCTCGGGGTCTGGGGCTGATTGTTTGGTACAGGCATAGGATACAATCAATAATAGTAGAAAAAAAACAATGGCAGGTATTTGTGTTTTCATAGTGATAAATGGTTTTGTGTTGTTGGTGACACTTTAAATAGTGTGTTTTTTAGTTGTAAATGGTTAATTTTTCTTGAAATAGTGCTGGAAAGCAAGTTATGATCAATACGCCTTTTGGTGAGATTCTGCTACAATTTTCCACTGAATTTTTCTTCAGCCAAAAAAGGCTTTCAAAGAAGTCTAATGTTCTTTAAAAGCCTTTTGAGATATTTTATCACCCAGTAAGTGAGTGGATTACATCACCACTTGTTGTATGGCCTTACCGATAGGGAGACCATACAAGATTATCTTTAGTCTTGCTGTACTAAGACCAAAGACTTGAGGGTATTTTACTTGCCTCCTTTTTTCTTTTTATCCTTTTTGCCAAAAACCGAGAAGTGTACGTAGCGCTTGGGGTTCTCCCGGAAGTCAGTCAATAGTTTGTCTAAATTGGTGGTGAGTTTTTCCAGATTGGTATAGAGGGTATCGTTTTTAATCAAATTCCCCAAAGTACCTTGTCCCTGGTTAATCGTTTCCAGTACTTTATTGAGTTCGGTAACTGTCTTATTGGTATTTGCCAGGGTTTTGTCTAATTCCAATTTACTGGCTTGTCCTGCAATGTCATCTACCTTTTTGAGAATAGGTTTAAAGCTTTTTTCGGTTTCTACCAGCGAGCTAGACAAATTACGAAGGTTGCCCATAATCGCATCTATGTTTCCGCCTTGTTTCTTAAGAGTATTATCCAGATTAGAGGTTAAGCTAGAGGCATCATCCAACACGGCCTTTACTTTGTTACCAGCACCCGACAACTCTTTCAATAAACCATTGATATACAGCAAAGTAGAGTCTACTTTTTTGGTAATGGGCTCTACTTGCTTGGTTACCTGATCCAGAATACCTTCCAGAAAAGTAGCATTGCGGATTGTGTCACCGCTTTGCATATTGTTTTGGGGATTGGCCAAGTCTACCTTACCAGCATCGAGTAGCAATTGTTGCCCACTTAGAAAGTCTACGGCTCCTAATTTGATTGAGGCATTTTTACCTATTTTAATATCTCGACGTAGGGCAATGGTTATCAACATTTGGTTGTTGCTGTTTTGCATAATATCTATGCCTCTTACCCTACCTACCTGTAAACCATTAATAGTCACAGGGTTAGATACTGTTAGGCCTTTAATTTCGGGGTATACAATATAAAAGTGATTAGTTCGTGAGAAAAAGTCAGACCCTTTCAAAAAGTTGAATCCGAGATAAAGCGCTGCTCCCGAGATAAGCGCCAACAAGCCTATTTTAAGTTCTTTTGATATTTTCATCTACTGGGTATAAAGTTTTTGGTGACATATTCTTGATAATTGTCCAATTTGACTTCCAGACACTTATTTTGAAAACATCACTTAGTATTCAACTGTCGTACGTGCAAAATAGTTGTATTTGCTATAACGTAATATCACTGGTGTAAATTCTCTTTTCTCAATGAAGTCATCTCGACTTCAATAACCAAAATTAAACAAAGAAGTATTCACGCACAATAAATTAAATAAATTGCTGTATCGTTTATGGTTAAACTACTTCATTAAAACCACTCTATCAATCTATACTTACTGTGCCTCTAGTTCCTTCTTGTAAGCTTTAAAAGCTCTATAAATAGCCGATGCCATATAAATTTGCCCCAAGGCATCATTAAGGTAACGTTCTTCGGCTGGGTTAGACAAAAACCCCAACTCTACCAAAACGCTCGGCATGGCGGTTCGCGCTAATACATAAAACCCTGCTTGTTTTACTCCTCTGGTATGGCGACGCACCCTTCTTTTAATTTCCCAATCTATTTTTCTGGCAAAACTCAAGCTATGCTTCATATGCACTTGTTGGTTCATAGAAAGCAAAATGTATGATTGGGGTGAATTGGGGTTAAAACCACCATAATTCTTTTTATAGTTTTTTTCTAAAAGAATGGACGCATTCTCTCTTTGAGCAATGGCAAGGTTTGCTTCCGATACGTGGTTCCCCATAATGTATGTTTCAGCACCATGGGCTTTTGCACGGTTGCGGGCCTTTTTTGGCGCAGCATTGCAATGAATAGAGATAAACAAATCGGCTTTGGCCTGATTGGCTATTTCGGTGCGACGATAGAGTTCTACGAATTTATCGGTGGTACGTGTATAAATAATTTTAACCCGAGGCATGTTTCGTTTAATAATACGCCCCAACTCCAAAGCCACTCGAAGCGTGATGTTTTTTTCTTGGGTACGTTTGCCTAATGTACCAGGGTCTTTGCCTCCGTGTCCAGCATCAATCACTATAGTTTTCACTTTGTAGCCCTTGTTGGCGCTTTTTTTAATTTTCTCTTGGGGGTTTGAGACGTTCCGAGGGGCAAAAGAAGTATTAATACTGAGAATAGCGAGGCCGCAAATCAATAAAAGATATTTTAGCATAAGTGAGCTCGTATCGTTTTTGTTGCAAAATTGTGATTTTTTTAAAAGAATTTGAAAAAGATAATACATAAATTTGCGCCTGCGTTTTTGGTTGATAGTTCATTGTTATTAACGAACCCATTATTAATAGTAACTCTAAAACGATGAACTACCAACTTCTAGCATAAGAACTATAAAGTGTAGAAGTAATCGAAGTATGCAATATAAGCCTAAGTTTTTGGGAGTTTGGATGTTTTTCTTGATGTTGGTGACCCTTCAGCACGCCTGGGGACAGGTATCACCCACAGATACCACTAAGAAAAACGAAGAAGAATTGATTAAAGTGGATACTACTCGAAAACTTGCCCGAGATTCGGTAGAAGTACGTCTTGGAGATACTACCCGCAACGATACCAACCGTCGCCGTACCCCACAAACCAAAGGAGACATTAAAACCACGATCAAATACGATGCGCGTGATTCGGTAATGCTGGACATTACGGGGCAAATCATGTATTTGTATGGAGAGGCCAAAGTAGTATATGGAGATACTAAGCTAGATGCCGCCTACATTGAGGTAAATATGAAAACCAATCTCATCAAGGCTCGAGCAGTAAAAGATTCTACCGGAAAGGTAGTAGGGCGACCGGTCTTTTCTGATAATGCAGGCTCCTATGAGGCCGATTCGATGATTTATAATTACAAAACCCGTAAAGGGATCATTAATCGGGTAGTAACCAAACAAGGCGAAGGATATATTGTACTACAAAAAGCTAAGAAAAATGAGAAAAATGAGACCTTTGGTCTCAATGGCTATTTTACTACTTGTAACCTGGCCAAGCCTCACTTTCATATTCAGTCTTACAAGCTCAAACTTATTCCTGAAAAGCAAATTGTTACGGGGCCATTCAACTTATATGTAAACAATGCCCCTACTCCACTGGGCTTTTTATTTGGAATATTTCCTTTTACCAATCGCAACACTTCGGGAATTATAATTCCTACTTATGGAGAAGAGCGAGAACGGGGATTTTTCTTTCGCCAGGGGGGATATTACTGGGCAGTAAGTCCTTATGTAGGCATTACTTTTTTGAGTGATTTTTATACCAATGGTAGCTGGGGAGTGAGCATGCGGGCTGAGTACAAAAAACGCTATCGTTTTAGTGGGCGAGCATCGCTGGCTTTTAATAAAAACATTACAGGAGATGAAGTAAACCGAGCCACTTCGGAAGATTTTTGGGTTACCTGGAATCACACGCCTATTCCTCGAGGAACCAGTCGCTTTTCAGCATCGGTAAGAGCGGGTTCGTCGAGTTATAATACCAACAACACTTTCCAGACGCAAAACCGTTTGTCTAATAACTTTACCTCTAACGTTTCTTATAGCAATACTTATACAGTAGGCGATGTTCAGTTTAATCTGGGGGTGAATGCACGTCACAATCAAAACGTGCAAACGGGTATTATGAATATGGATTTGCCAGATGTGAGTTTGCAAATGGCCCGTTTTTTCCCATTTAAGAAACAAGGCCAAGCTGCTAAAAATGCGTTGCAAAATTTGAGTTTAACTTATACGCTTACAAGTAAGGTAAGTCTTACCAATACCCCATTATCTACCAGCACTACTTTTGTACCTCGTAGTGGAGAAACTGTAAGCGACTCTATTGAGTTTAACCCTTCTAATCTTCCAGAACTTATTCGTAGAGGTGGAGTTGGTATACGACACAGTATTCCGATAAGCACTAACTTCAAGTTATTGAAATACATCAATGTAACTCCTTCGGTAGCATATGAAGAATGGTGGTATCCTCAAAAATTACAATACGAATATGACGCTACTCGCGAAGTGGTACTAGTAGACACCTTACGAGGCTTTGCCCGAGGTTATTCATACCGCGCCAGTATGGCATTCAATACGCGTATTTATGGGTTATTTCAGAATATCAAGTTTTTGGGCAAAAATGTAGAAGGCATTCGTCATATTATGAATCCATCTATCAACTTTAGCTATTCTCCTGATTTTCAAGAAGAACGTTTTGGTGCTTTCCAAAATGTACAAACAGCCGCTAATACTGATCCAGTTGCAGTCTCGAGATTTCAAGGTTCTCAGTTTATTTTTGGCGCACCTGCTGGGGCAGCTTCAGCAGTCATGGGCTTTTCGCTCAGTAATACCTTTGAAATGAAGGTGAAAAATACCAAAGATACCACTGGAAAAAATCCTAGTAAAAAGATCAAATTACTTGAAAACCTTTCTTTCGCGGGATCTTATAACTTCCTGGCCGATTCATTTAACCTAAGTCGAGTGTCTATCAATGCACGTACCCGACTTTTAGATTTTATTGATCTAAATATGACGGGGTCTTACAATCCTTACACCTGGGAACTCATTAGCAACGAAGGGGGCGTTTTGGTACAGCAACAACGCGATGTGTTTGGCTGGAACCGGGATTTGACTATTACGAATCCTACCATAGGTGGACAACTTAGTAATGCCAGTATTGCATTGGGAGCCAATTTTACTCCGCAAGCTTTCCGTAAAAAAAGACAGGCCAAAATAGATAAACTACAAAACACTGCTGAGAATACCGAACTCAGGCAGAGGCAGATCATGAATGATCCCAATGCCTATGTGGATTTTGACATACCGTGGCGACTCAATGTCAATTTTAATATGGCCTATAGTAAAAACGGTTTTCAAAAGAGTGTCGTCACGCGAACCCTCAACTTTAATGGCGACGTGAGCATCACCAAAACCTGGAAAGTAAGCGTAACTTCAGGTTATGATTTTGAAGCAAAGAACCTTTCTTATACTACTTTAGATATTTACAAAGATTTACACTGTTGGGAAATGCGTTTTAGCTGGATTCCTTTTGGTCAATTCCAATCGTTTAGTTTCGACATCAAGGTAAAGGCTGCCATCCTGCAAGACCTTAAGTTGAGCCGTCGTCGTAGCTGGTTTGATAGATAACCTTTTTTTAATGATGAATTATGAATGGGTAAATAGTTAATTTTTGAGACTTCTAGAAGTCCCAAATAATCACATCCCACTCTTCTCCTCGTGGATCGGTATAACGGTGTAAAAGCTCAAAACCTACCCTTTGGTGGGCTTTGATAGAGCGTACATTACGTGTAGCCACCTCAGTCACTACAAAATCATATTTGTTGAGGTAATTTTGTTTCAGGTTTAGATACAGACCATCAAAAATACCTTGTCCCCGATAAGCCTTGTCAATACAAACCTGCCCCATTACAAAATACTGGTATTCTGATAAAGATTTGTTTTTATAATTTAGCCCATCTAGTAAGGCAAACATAGGCTGTAGTACTGGAATACGATCCTGAAAGCTGGACAACATTACCAGGCAATACCCTACCACTTCTTGCTCGTTTTTGGCAATGACATGGGCTTCGGCATCGTTCATGGCTTTCATTAGTTCAAAATTGTGTTCTACGGTTACAAAGCCTTGATTTTGAGCTTCTTCCGAAGAAATACTTTTGGGCAAATTGCTTTGCTGCAGCGCCAGTAATTGATGAATCTCGGCGTCGGTAGTTAGTAAGGTGTAGTTTATTTGTGTCATTTTTTTGCATTTAAAAATCCAATAAAGAAAGTTGCTTGCCAGGTAGTTTCACATTTTCGTGTTTCAGTAGCCATTCTTTGCGCCATAACCCACCAGCATATCCAGTGAGGGTGCCATTGCTTCCCACTACCCGATGGCAAGGTACAATAATAGGAATCGGATTTTGCCCATTGGCAGCGCCTACCGCTTGTGCGGCTTTGGGTTGACCAATTTGCTGGGCAATGTTTCCATAAGTCAAGGTTCGCCCCCAAGGAATATCTAATAAAGCATCCCAGACTTTTTGTTGAAACTCGGTAGCTTCTGGAGCCAGGGGTACATCAAACTCAAGGCGTTTTCCAGCAAAGTATTCATCCAGTTGTCGAAAGCATTGTTGCACTGGTGAAGGCCAGGAATCTTTTATTGAATTTCCTACTGCAGTTTCGTCAACTTTTTGTTCCTGCTTGTCTACAAATTGGATGGCTTGAATGCCTCGTTCATCGCCTACAACTGTAAACTTCCCAATGGGAGATTGATAAGGATAGGTAGTCGTATTTTCCATTGCGGTCTTATTTTTTAGAACTCATTTTGAGTTTTGAGCTTCAAAAGTAAAAAATCGGGTCAAATATTATAGGATTTGACTGTTTTTACCCTTGAATGACGGATGTTTGAACCAGTCAAAACATTGTTCCAATCATTGAACTCTCCTCGAGTTTACTTTTATAAAACACATATAGCCCATGATTCATTCTATCATTTCGGTTCTTATTAGCCTTGCCAGCTTACAATCAATGCCAGTAACCACGGCCAAAACCCAGGTACCCCTGGAAAAGAAATTTGACTTCTGGGTAGGTAAATGGAATGCCGTCTGGAAAAATGCAGATGGTACCACAGGGCGAGCCACTAATGAAATCACCAAAATATTGAACAATAAAGTAATTAGGGAAAACTTTCAGGTAAAGGATGATAAGAACTTCAAAGGGTTTCATGGGCTTAGCTTTTCAGTTTATAGTGCAGCTTCTAAAACCTGGAAGCAAACCTGGGTAGATAATCAGGGAGCTTACCTTGATTTTCACGGGAAATTTGATGGAGACAAACGCATTTTTGAACGCAAGTTTACCGGAGCCTCGGGGAAAATCAAGGGCAAGGTAATTATGCAACGAATGGTTTTCTATAACATCAAGCCCAATAGTTTTGACTGGGACTGGGAGATGTCTTTGGATGAGGGTAAAACCTGGAAATTGAACTGGCGCATTAAATATACTAGAGCAAAGTAAGGGATGTTTAAATGGGTTTGATTTTGATAGTGAATAATATACCATTTCCATCTTATTCGCTAAAAATCAAATACTTAATTATGTAATACTTTGAGTCGAAAGCTTGCCCCAGCTTGGGGTAAGTTTTTTAAAATACTCCATTGAAAATCAGAACTTTATACAATAATCTATATTTAATCACTTAAAATTCAATACAATGAAAAAGTCCATTAAAACCTTGAAAAAACCTACAGTGAAACTTTCTAAAGAACAGCTCACCAAGATAAAAGGTGGCTCTTACCGAGTAAGAGGAGCTGGAGGAAGATTCTAAAGCAACGTAACCTACTCACCAGAAAGTTATTTGGCTTTGCTGGTGAGTTTTCTCTACGCAAACCTTATAACCATGAACTTAAAATCTAAATTATTTCTCTCCCTCATTCTATGCCTGGGTATTTACACTGCATATGCTCAATCTCACGTAGATGGCAGCTTTATAAAACCTTATACCAACCAATGGAAAACAACTCGTGTAGATAGCAATGGGCAAAAGACATTGGTATACAAGCTTTGGACTGATTATGGGCAGGTGATTGAAATAGATGGTGTAAAGTATTTGCATCGGGTGCAAGATTTATACAATGCCTCGGGCCAAATAGTAGACACCTGGACCAATCTGGTAGCCCATCACACACTATTACCCAAAATGACTCAACGAATAAGTCCTGGTGGCAGGTTCTTACACGTCACTTTTACTCCTACAAAAATTCAAGGCCGTAGACCCAAAGCCCCTCAAGGGAATGAATCTACGGAAGTAGATATTGAACTCAAAAAACCTTTGTACGACTGGACATTGTATGGAATGTTGTTGGTAGGTTTGCCTTTTAAACCCAATACTCACCATACATTGCCTTGTATCAATTTATTTACTGGCAAAGAAATCCAGCTAAAAGCTACTGTAAAAACAAAAGAAACAGTAACTGGAGTCAGCGGTAAAAAACTCAAAGCCTGGCGGGTAGAAACCAACCAGAATATGGTATTTTGGCTCACTAAAAAAGCTCCTTACGTTATCCGGTTGGAGTATAAGGTAGGCAGTGCTACCTTGATTTGGGAAATGCTTTAGAGAATTATTCAGTAAATAATATCACTTTGCCTAAATCTTTTTGACTCATCCCCTTTTGTGTGATCTCGCTCAACTTCAGGGATTTACTGGGTTTTACTATAAAATTCATCTGACCGACTTCCTGGCTTACCTGTCGTAATAAGTCTCCATCAGCCCCAGTTACTTGACCAATGAGTTCCACCCCGTACTTTTTGGCCAAGCGGGTAAATTTGCTCATCATCATTTTCATGATAAATTTAAGAAATACTGGTAATTTCACCCCCGTTTTAATCATTTTGGCAGTATCTACATAATGTACCGATACTACCTTTTTGGGTTGCAATGCCAACGATTTTTTCAATACTTCCCCTCCTATTGTATCAAACACATAATCTACCCCTTTGGACTTTATTTCTTGTGCAAAATCCTGTGTCTTGTAACTGATAATGGCCCTTACCCCTACCTTTTGTAACAGCTCAAAGTCTCTTTCTCCTGCCGTAGCCACTACCTCTAGCCCTAGTTTGATTGCCAACTGAGTAGCCTGGAATCCTACCCCTCCTGCCGCACCGTGGATTAAGATTTTTTCACCAGCTTTTACTTTCAAATGTTGTAGCGCCTCATAAGCGGTTAATAAAGGTAACGCAATTCCTCCCGCTTCTGTGATTGATGTATTTTGGGGAATTGTGGCTACATCTGAAGCATTGATTGTAATTTCTTCTGCCCAAGTGCCTATGTCACTAAACTTTCTATAAAAAAATACCCGATCGCCAGGGGCAAATCCTTGTACCGAGGCACCTATTGCCGCCACTTCACCAGCACCATCAATGCCTCCAATTTGCGGTTTTTTGTATTTTAGAAAAGGCATTCCTTTCATCAAATCTATATCTACAGGATTGATTCGGCTAGATGCCATTTTTACTTTGATTTGGTAAGGTAATAGATTTGCTACAGGCAGTTCTTGTACTTCCATTGTCGAAAGTGCCTTGCCAGCCTTGGTTCTTACAATTGCTTTCATAAAGAGATTTGAATAAAATAAGTGAGAAAAAGAGTAGGAAAAAGGTGGCACTTAGGCCACCTCAATTGGATGATTATGTCTCAATAATTGTGAAAGACTAGTGATTCTTGAAATGCTAGTCTAAAAATCGCCAACCTGTTGATCAATATCAAGTAGTCAGTCGAAACTGATATAGTATGTAAATAAGACTCAAGCTGATAATCAAAACTTTAGCAAGTTATTTTTATAAGATTCGTTTCGATGTGTAAACATACTTTTTATGTTTTTCATTTATTGGGTTGCCTGAATCTTGTATTGGCGATATAGTGTGTAAATAGCCAGCAAACCAGGGATGACAAACATGAGCAAAGACTGAATTACTCCTGTGGCATCGGTAATTAAGCCAGCTTTTAATCCAGCATACAGATCCAGCAAATCCATTGAAAGCCTCACCAACAATGCAAGCAGGATGGCATGATACGTTCGAAAAATCCAGATTCCAGCAATCATACTTACACCAATGGCCAGATAACGAGCGGCAGAATTGAGCATCACAAACTCGCTGGTGCCTCCAGTATCTACCCCAAAAGATTTCATCATTCCTGGCCCATCAGCAAAATTCCAGACACTAAAAGCAATTGTCCAGAGGGTGAGGTATGCTGGGATAATGTACCACCACCATTTCAGTTTTAGTTTCATAAAGCTTCTAGAAATTAAATGATTAAAAATGGGGGTGTTCGTTGGCTACTTCTTCCTGAGGGGTCATTGGCTGACTCACGCTCCAATGTTCTACAATTTTATGGTTTTCGTCCAGGCGAAACCAATCAAAGCTTACCCGCTCTTGGCCTTCTATAGCTTGTGCGCCAAAAAAGTGTCCCTGAGTCATCACCAAATCTCCCGAGGCAATCAGCATTTTGTTGTCGTGGAGCATTTTACCCCCATTTTGGTTAACAATATGGTCTACAAGCACAGCTTGTCCCTTCAGTGCTCCTTCGGTTTCGTGGTGGTACACATAGTCTTCGCTTACCAATGCCTTGATTTGATCTATGCGACCTCGATTCAGCACATGGTCTAAAAACCGTTTGACTGTAATCTTATTCGCCACTCTTTTTTCGATGCTGTTCATGGTTTCCCCGTTACCAGCCCCAGCAATGGCTTTTTGCAGTTGGTCGTTGGGCATAGGTGCCAAAGCATCCCAGTGTTCCTGAATTTTACCATTTGCTACCCGCCATACATCTACACATAGCAAGGGATGCTCACCCAATGGATTAGGCGCGGTATAATATCCATGATAAGCCATTAAGTCTCCATCGGCAATCCACCGAATAGGTTTGTAACCAAACTCAAACTGTAGCATTTCTTTGATGTGCTCGATGCCATCTTTGGCCCAGGGATTATGTTGGATAAAATCTTCAGCAAAAGATGCTTCAACTACTTGTTCATTTTTACTTTCCAGAATAGCACCCATGCCATCCCAAACCAATTGTATATTTTGTTTTTCTTGTGGAGTTAACATCTGTTTTTTATGGATAATTATTGTGAGGAATGTTTTCGTATTTGATGATACAAAACTCCATTTAAGGTATGAATAAATCAAGTAGTCATATTTAATTTTCTTAGTCTATAAAAACTGACTATTACTGATTTACAGGCATTTATTTTTCAAAAAACTTGAAAGTTTTAGAAAAAAAATTGAAAGGGAACCTCATAAAAGGAGAGGTAAAACGAATTCCCCATCAGGCTTAAAGACAGATTCAATAACTTTGCGTATATTTGGTAGTACTATACTTATTAACTTAATACCTATGAAGAAAGTGTTGGAAGAGGGGCAAGCATTTACCCCCCAGTTTGATAAACGAGGCGGTTTGCTTCCAGTCGTAGTTCAAGAACTCAGCACTGGTGCTATTTTGATGCTAGGTTATGCCAACCAGGAAGCACTTGATGAAACGCTCCAATCTGGGATGGCTACTTTCTGGAGTACTTCACGAAAGGAACTCTGGACAAAAGGTAAAACCTCAGGGGATTATCTTAAAATCGAGAATATTTTGGTAGATTGTGACCAAGATGCGTTAGTATATCAAGTAAGCATGTTAGGGTCAGGGGCTTGCCATACTAAAGATTCCAACAACGAAGCTCGTAAGTCTTGTTTTTATCGAGAAGTAACCTCAGCTAATACCCTGGCTTTTGCTTCTATTCATAATCTCACAGAAAACAAGCGTGATTGAACTCATCGATAAACTTTGTGACTTTTTGATCTCATTGACGACTATCTCAGCAGCAATCGGTTGTAAAGGTCATTTCCTGCAAAATTATGGATAAAACATTATCAGAAAATATCACCCAAACTACTCATCACGAGCACGGTCATCATCATAATTGTAATTGTAACCATGATCATGCCGATGGTCATGGCCTGCATGTACACCCAGTAACTTCTAACTTGAAAGTTGCGTTTTTTCTCAACTTTTCTTTCACCATTATTGAATTTATTGGGGGTATTTTCACCAACTCTATGGCCATCATGTCCGATGCCATTCATGACCTGGGCGATACCATTGCCATTGGCTCAGCCTGGTTTATGGAAAAATATTCAGAAAAAGAACGAGACGAACGCTTTGCTTATGGTTACAAAAGATTCTCTCCCCTATCGGCTTTTATCACCTCAGTTATTTTAATTGTAGGCTCAGTTTTTATTTTTATTGAAACCATTCCTCGCATTATTCATCCTGAGGCAGTAAACGCCAAAGGAATGCTACTGCTGGCAATTTTAGGAGTAACAATGAATGGATTGGCAGTTTTGCGTTTAAAAACTGGCGACAAAGATTCTATCAATCAAAAAGCGGTCATGCTACACCTAATGGAAGATGCCTTGGGTTGGTTGGCAGTTTTGGTGGGTAGTATTGTAATGCTCTTTGCCCATGTGCCTATTTTAGATCCTATTCTGTCTCTTTGTATTGCCGTGTATATCCTGTACAATGCCATCAAGAATCTACGCGCCATTTTGAATATTTTTATGCAGGCGGTTCCCAAAAACTTTGACCAGGCTAAACTCAAAGCTAAGGTATTGAAAGTAGAAGGAGTGCTGGATTTGCACGATATCCGAGCTTGGTCACTGGATGGAAAATCTATTGTATTAACTGCCCACCTAGTGGTAGAAGAAAACCTTGGAGCTGACCGTCATCAAGCGATTAAACACAGCATTAGGCATATGTGTGAGCACGAACATGTGCAACACGTAACCCTGGAGATAGAGACTCCTTCGGAGAACTTCAAATTGGCAGAAAAATAATTATCGGTTTCTTGATTGACAACATAAAATCGCAACTTAAGGAGCACTATTTGTTAACCACTAATTCAAAGTTTACATTTCCTTGAATGGCTTCAAAAAGTGCATCGAAGTTTGAATCAACGTTTTTTGGATCAAATTTTTTGCTATCTATCAATAGGTGTGTTTTTACGTTGTTTCCTTCAAGGTATTCTATATTCAGCGTGCAATAATGCGTAGAATTATTCCCTCTTTGTCTCACCTGCTTCAATGTTTGAATCACTTCGTAAGGAAAAAACGTGACTTTACCGCTCTTTTGTAATATCAATGCATCGCCAGTGGCATAAAGCCCATCCCGTTGTTTCCCCTCCTTTATTTTACGACGCATTCTGGTGTCTTTCAAAGTGAGGCGAAGAACAACCCAAAATGGAATTGATAGAAATACGGCTACCACAAACAATTCTGGCCTACCATTAAACCCTTGGATCAGGGCTATTATTGGGAATAAAGCTGCCAGGAAAAGTATTATCTGGTAAATGATCGCAGGAAGCAACGAAAGTGGACGAAATACTACTTCTGCTGGAATGGGCAAATTATCATTGTAAAGATAAGCGTAATTGCCCTGATCGCTCTTTTCAAACTCAGTAATGGATTGTTGAATGACTGTACGCATAAGGTATATTATTTTACCTTATTTTAATGAAAATCTTAAACTAAGTCAAAGTTAGCCTCGAATTAAAGCGTACTTCAACCCATTCCCAAATACAACAGCCCACTAATGACCAGCAACAGCATCCACTGCCCAAGCTTAAGGTATTTCTTGGGAAAGCGTTTAGAAATAATAAGGGTGATTAACCAAAACACGGTGTACCCAGCAAAGTAAATACTCAATAACTTGACTAAAAGTAGCTCTTGGGTAATCCAATTGGTAAAATTGACCACACTGAGGCCAATAGTGGCCATCAACAAATCAAACGATACCCAATGCCAACCACAACGCGCCATGGTCCATTTTTCCTGTTTATTGGCCCAGTTATCATCATTATGCTTGATGCCAATTAGCCCTAATTCTTTGTCTCCTTGAAAAGTATGGGCCAAAAAAGCCAACCCAGTCAATATATTCGCAATGATTAGATATGTGTTCATTTTTGTACTCTTTGATAGTAAGACTCGTGATAAACTTTGACCCATTTGCCGTTTTCATACACACCTACTTTGTAAGCGTATTTGTTGGCGTTTACAAATACCCAACTATCTCTGAAGTTTTTGCCCATATAAGGGTAATCATAGTAGATATTTTTGCCATCTATGGTGCAAGTACCTTGTGTAATGCCTCCAAATACATCGAACTCCCAAAAAACAATTTGTTTCTTTTGGGCATCCCAGGCTCTTATCCCCTCGTTGCGTAAGCCAAAAGCTCCTGTTTTTTGATCGATGGTACCGAAGGTTTGCACCTTTACAATTTTTTTGTTGAGTCCCCATTTAAAGATCTGTGCCTGACGAAATTTTTGTCCATTGCTCCAGGTGCCATTCATTTCCCATTTTCCAGTGGTAAAATCTTCAAAAATAGCCAAGGGTGACTCGCTTTTCTGAGCAAAGCCTTGCAAACCTGTCAATACAATGGCAAGTGTGATGATAAGGTGTTTCATAAATATTTTTTAAATGTTATGATGGCACAAATCTCTACTTTTATTTCTTCCAAAAATTGTAAAAAATTTACCTCGGCTTTAGAGTATGTTTAAACATTATAATCTGGGCTAAAAACGTAGCTTTTCCACGCTGATTTCAGCAATTTTTGCAGCAATAGCTTTGGCTATTCCCTTAAAAATATGCTTCATCATCACGAAAAACTTATCATTTTAAGCTCCGAAGACAAAATTTAAACATACTCTTATTTACTTCAAAGGCACATAATGAATATACTCTCCTTTTGCTCGTAAAAAACGCTTAGGGCTAAAACCCGCAAACTTTTTAAACTCTTTGACAAAATGCGCCTGATCGTAATAGCCACAGTCGTATCCGAGGCTGGTAAGCTGCGAAAATTGTCCTTGCTCAATTTGACGTAGGGCTAAATTGAATCGGGTAATTTGTTGGTATTGCTTGGGGCGAAAGCCTACATATTTTTTAAATAAATGTATCAGGTGTTTTTGAGAATACCCGATAGACTCGGTAATATTTTGTAGTGCTTCCAGGGTAGGATTTTGGTGAATTTGCGAAAGTACGTATTGAACGGCCTGATTGGGCAACAAAGCAGCGTTGAACCGCTGATGAAGCCATTGGTAAATAGCGGTAAACTTCTTTGCCATTTGCTCCGTACTTAGCAGCTTTTCCCGAAGTCGAGCTACATCCTGAGCAAATAATAAATCGGCCTCTATTACTAAATCGTTGACTTCTGCTACCGGGAAATGTAGAAAAGGATAAGCGCCTTGTGGCAAAAATCGAATAATCACCATAGAGGCATTATAACCAGAATCAATAGAAATGTACCCTGAATGCATGCCCGAAACCCAGGCCTTTCTATGCGTTTTGGCGGGAGTAAGTAATTCGTTGTCGTACACGTGCTGATCTATCCCAGTAAGCTCTATGATAAGATTTACCGAACCATCGGGCAGTAATCGTTCTATCTGGTGTGTGGGTTGGTAGCTGTCGTAATACAGCACCGACTCGATGAATTGATTGAGTGGATAAGGTGGGGTACGTAACTCAAAGTTCATAAAAAAGGTAACTCATTTCTAATAATCAACTAAATATACAACCTTCTCTTTATCAATACATTGCTTCGGAACGAACTTATTCGGCTTTCGATGCATTTTAGTCTTGAAGTTATCTCTACTTCTTTGTTAAATTGTAACCTTGAGTATAGTTAAAAACTATAATTTGGGCTGAAAATGTGCCTTTTTCGCACTGATTTTAGTAATTTTTGCGTCAATAGCTTGCATCTCGCAGGCTGGCTCAACATCCACTGGATGTTGCCATACTTAAAAATGTACTTCATTAGCACGAAAAACTCATCATTTTAATCTCCAAAGAAAACATTTAAACATACTCTTATATAACTGATTTATTGATCATTTTTCTGTAAAATTATGGCACAAGACCACTCTAATTTCTTCAACGATGTATACGAAGTTGTAAAACTCATTCCCAAAGGGCGCGCTACCAGCTATGGTGCCATTGCCGAATACCTGGGCACCAAAGGTCGAGCTCGTATGGTAGGCTGGGCAATGAATAGCGCCCATACTCGAGACGATGTACCTGCCCACCGAGTAGTTAATAGAACAGGTTTGCTCACAGGAAAACATCACTTTGGTGGAGATCGCATGCAGCAATTGCTTGAGGCCGAGGGAGTAGTGGTAGAAGATGATCAAATTCAGGATTTTAAAACAAAAGTATTTTGGAACCCGATGACAGAGCTGGAGTTGTAAAAAATAAAAGGCGTGGACAAAAGTCCAACGCCTTCTTCTTTGTATAAACTATACTTGTACTTGCAGCAATTTTTTAATTAATTTAGAGACATCTATCTATTGTTGGGTTATTTATGAAGTCTTTTTCTTGAAGAGAGAGTTGATACCCAATGCCGCATAAATAGGGCAAAAACTCATAAAACTAGTCAAAGCAAAAATTACAGCTGCGGCCAACAACACATACCCTACTACTCCGCCAATAATGTTGGTAAAAAACAATACTAAAACCACAGCAGCTACTGCTAAACGAATTACTCGGTCGGCATTTCCTAAATTTTTATTCATGAGATTTTATCTTTTAAAGTAATTGACGATTTTCAATTTGTTACTTCAAAAGTACTAGCACTCAATGCCAAAAGCAGTAACTAAAGTCACCATGACTTATTTTTTATTGTAAGAGTATGTTTAAAAATTAGTTTTGCTAACTGATTTCAAAGGTGAAACAGAGATCGCCTTCAGCTAAGTTATAATCTGAATTAAAAAAGCGATTTTTCCGCGCTGTTTTTGGCAATTTTTGCAGCAATAGCTTGATCAAGTATATAAAGTGCTTGAATCACAGCATTTTTCTTTCCGCCTTATTTTGTTGGCGTAAAGAAATTTGTGTAATTAAGCCGTTAAAACTGATCACTGAGTGAGGTACGAGCGAACGTTTGAACAGTTTCGGCGTAATGAAGTAAATTTTAGCAACAACAAAATACAGCGGTGGCTTTTTTTGGTTCCGTCCCACAGGCTGGCTCAACAGTCATCGGCTGTTGCCATAGCTAAAGAAAAAAATGAACGACTGTTGAATATAAACAATCTATATTTTACACTGAAAACTCCTCTAATCAACAGCTATTTATTGTAAACTTGTACAAACGATGAAATAATTTCAGGAAAAAAATGTGTTTGGTTTTGATTTTTTTTATTAGAAAACCTTAATCCCTTCTTGGTTTTGACTCACCTTCCCCTCATTCTCTAGCTTTTTCATCATGCGACTAATTACTTCCCGGGCGGTGCCCAATTCATCGGCGATTTTTCGGTGGGTCAGTTTAATGGGATTTTTCTCAGTAAGGCGTACTTTTTCTTTGAGATAATCATATACTCGTTTGTCCATTTTGTCAAACAAAAGATGCTGAATCGTACTCAGTAATTCGGCATAACGTAGGTTGTATTGTTGGAAAAACAACTGATGTACATCGGTATATTGTTGTTGCCATTCCTGAAGCTTTTGGCCAGGTAATAACAGTACTTCAGAATCTTCCTCAGCAATGGCAAATACCTTACTGGGTTCATTATTCATGTTGGCCGAAAAGGACATAATGCAACTTTCCTTGGGCTGAATGTAGTACAGTAGCAACTCTTTGTCTTCGTATCGGGTAAACACCTTGATGAGCCCTTCTAAAACAACTGGAATAACCTTAACATACTGCCCTTCCCGCAATATTTCGCTACCTTGGGGCACTTGTAAGGTAGACGCATGCTGCGCAATTTCGTTAACAAACTTAGGATTGAGATGTGCGAGTTTTTCGGTGATTTTGTCCATTGTTTTGCGTATATTGTTTCTGAAGTAGTTTCGTTTTCTCTTAGTAAAACAAATATATATTAAAAAGTGATCATATATCAAATCTTACTATATACAACCATTGCCATTGTGGTCTTAAGTCTGCTGGCACTTACCACAGTAGACAACTCCCAAGCCATCATTACCAAAGGCGTTGTGACGCTCCCTGCCAGTAAAATTTTCTATTATTTAGGAATCACTTGTTTTACCTTAGGCATTTTTTGCTTGCTACTGCCTTGGCTATCTTATGAGGAAGACGATTGGTGGCTTATGCTTCAGGTGATGAGTACCCTTGGGATTGTTTTTGTAATTGGGGCAATATTTCTTTGGCTTACTTACAGGCACCATCGTTTGTCTTTTGATCGTCACGAGTTTTGGGTCACTAGTTTTCGCAGTAAATCCTCAACACGCCAATCTTGGGAAAATCTAGAGGAAATTCGCTGGAGCCTCCTGAGTGGTAAAATCACACTTTTACTGAAAGATGGAACCAGGCTGAAGTTTACCCAATTTTTGTCGGGCTTACCTGAATTTATCAATGCAGTAGAAAAAAGGACTCCACTGAAAGTAAAGAAGTTTAGAGAATATCATCAAAAGTCGAAGGATTGGTATAAGCAGGATTTGTTTTAATTATTCTCAATTCATGAACAGAAAACCCAGACATTTATTCAGCAAAGAATGGACTCCATTAAGGGCCGAAATTGAGCAGGTCTGCCAAAAGTTATCAATCCCTGCTAATGATTTTCAGCCATTGAAAATTACTGAATGGAAAACTATTGATCAGACAATTGCTCAAAAGTTTTTTGCTCGTAATACTTGCCAAGGTAACTGGAGGCTATGGGATGAGCTGTCACAAGAATCTTATAGTCTACTATTTAAAGGGGATTTTTTTAACCACCTCGAATGGCTGTTAACTACCACAGAGGATGTCTATTTCTTCACAGGGGAAACTATCAATGAACAAACCAAATATTGGTTTTATCAAGGAAATATTGGCCCAATTACTAGGATCATTGCCGAAACCCATAACCTGGGTGAATACTTCTTAGTAAGTAAAAAATATGATTGGCTTCTTTGCTATAATTTTTACAGCCTAATTGGTTGTGGTAGTATCGTTCCCCTTATGATTTCAAACAAAGAAAAATTTATATTATGACTCAAACTTTAATCATTCGGAAAAGGCTCCAAATTTTCATCAATATTGCCGTGTTATGACCTCTACTTATATGATCAATAGACTGTTATTCTCCACACTTACTTGGGAAGGAGGTCTTTTCATCACACAATATTATTTTACACATAATATTCGTCAAGCTAAGAATGCATAAATTAGAGGTTAGTTTTATTAATCAATGGATGCTTATGAAAACCGTAGGAATTGTACAACTAACCCAGGCCAAGGAAGCCATCTCTCAATTAGTGACAAAATTTGGTGGGCAACCAGTATGGCTCGAAACTCCTGAATGGCCTTTGAATAAAAACACGCAAGAGCCTCTGGCTTTTATTGGGCAAATCGTACTCGAGGAAAAAATTTATGGCACTCCTCAAGCCAAAGTAGCTTATCTATTTATCAACCCTGAAGATTTTGCAGATAGTGCCTTACCTGAGGACGGAGAAAATGCAGTGATTTTACAACCAGGCAACAATGCGTTTTATGATTGTAAAGAAAGTGCTACTGGCCCAGTGATGCAACACAGCGCCAATACTACTTTTGATGCCGATGGCCTGTGCGAATTCGCTGTAACTTTAGAATACCGCGAAGAAACACCTGTAGACGAAACCAAGTACAAGCGCATCATGTTGGATATGGAAAACCAGCCTTCGTCTTTTATTCAAGAAGAAGAGGTGCTTGCGGTATTGGGGGGTACCCCTGCCTGGATGCAAGCCGATGATTCACTCTTTGAAAATGCTCACCTAATCATTCAAATGGAGGAGGATATGCCTTTTCAGGTAGATTTTGGGATGGGAGATTTTTACGCCTTTATGAACGCAGACGGCACTGAGGCCAAATGCTTGTGGCAAACTTGATGTTTGCTTTGTATAATCCTTCCATCTACTAAACCTGCCATTTCAACAAAACGTAGTCAGGAAAGTGTATATTTGTATAAAAGCCACGCAGGGTACTCCATGATAAAACATCACGATCAAATATTGCTGGATAAGCAACCAATTTTCACCAAACTCAGTGTACAAAACCCACTCAATGAGTCGCTTTCATTGCCCTCAGATGCTTGCTATCTGTATATTGAAGAAGGAGAAGGTCAGGCTTTGTTTAAACCAGCCAATATTGTGGCCGATGCTGGCACCGTGATTTTATCTACTTGTGGGCTTACAGTGGGTAGTATGATTTCGGCACAATCGGCTGGGGCCATGGATTCTATCATTGTTCATTTCAACAACGATTTGCTGCAATGGGCCTTCGAGGGTGATAAACCCGCGCTTTGGGAAGAATTACAAACTCCTGTCAATCAATATTTGGTGCAAAATGCCGCCAGTCAATTGGTGAAGTTTTACTTTGAGAGTATTGCTCAACTATTCTTAAACAAAGCCGCACTTACCAAATCTCTGTTAAAGCTCAAGCTTCGCGAAATCGTTTTACTATTGCTACAAACCGACAATTCTGAAGCGGTTCGGCAAATTATCAAAAGCCTGTTTTCTGAGCGAACCTTTACTTTTAAAGAAATTGTAGACGCTCACATTTTCACTCCCATCACCATTGAAAGCCTCGCCCAATTGACCCATTATAGCTTGACAACCTTCAAGCGCAAATTCAAAGAAACCTATGGCACACCTCCCGGTAAATACCTGATAGACAAACGATTAGAAAAAGTAGCGGAGTCATTGAGAATTACAGATGAGTCGGTGAGTCAGATTGGTTACGAATGGGGCTTCGATAGTCCTGAACATCTTTCTCGCGCATTTAAGAAAAAATTTGGGGTCTCTCCCTCTTCCTACCGTGTGGACTTTTCAGTCAAGTAAAAAGACTTTTTGATCAAGCGATCGCCGTGATTTCCCACCAACTTTGCAGGGTAATTAATTCTAAATATTTAAAAATCATGGACACGATCAACCCTAAAATCAAATTGTCGGCCTTATGGCTTTTCATTTTGTTAAACATCATTTTCAGAGACATCCACCAATTCACTATGAAGTCGCACCTCGAGATGTTGCTTACCGGTTACTACAATGGTACAAAAGTTACCGAAACCATTATGTTGATAGGAGGCATTGTACTCGAGATTCCCATAGCCATGGTGTTGTTTTCACTATTGTTGAAAAGAAAACTCAATCGCCCCATCAATATTGCGGCGGTAGTCATATCGTTTGGGCTGTTTATGATGGAGCTTCCCAGCGATATGGACGATACTTTCTTTAAAATCATAGAAATGATTGGCCTGGGAGCTATTGTAGTTACTGCCTGGAAGTGGCGTTCAGACGATCAGGCGTATAGTTTATAAGTCATATTCACTCCTCTTTTTTAAAAATCGAATTACTGATGGAATATTCAATTAAAACAGGTCTATTACACCAAAGAAAGGTTGTAATCTCAGTGGTGTGGGTATTTGTGCTTATGAACATGATTTACGCCGATATACTCAACACTTTAAAACCGGGCTATCTGGAAGGCCTCGAAGAAGCAAGCAAAAACATCAGCGGCGAAATGGTACTGGGTTTTGCAGTACTCATGGAAATACCCATTATCATGATTTTGTTATCTCGGGTACTTCGTAGAAAAGCCAACCGGATCGCAAATCTAATCGCAGCACCTATTGCCATTTTGTGGGTCATATTACCTGCATTCTTAATAAGCGAAGGAGGGGCTACTCCCCTCTCTTATATGTTTTTTGCCACGGTAGAAGTCATTGCCATGCTATTTATCATGGGGTATGCCTGGCAATGGCCTAAAGAAAAATTTCTCGAGATATGAACAGAAAAGCATTTGTATATAAAAAATACGGCTCGCCCGAAGTACTCAAACTCGAGCAAGTAGCAATGCCTCAACCCCAGCCTCACGAAGTACTCATCAAAGTAGCTGCTTTGTCGCTAAATCCAGCCGAGTGGCATACAATGAGAGCCGCACTTTGGATGCTTCGCCTAAAAAATGGCTTATTTAAACCCAAACATCCTATTTTAGGAGCCGATGTAGCAGGTAAAGTAGTAGCCGTGGGTGCACAAGTACATTCGTTGAAAGTAGGTGACCAGGTATTTGGCAGAAACTTTAAAGGAGGCATAGCTACTCATACCTGCTTAGATGAAAATAAAGCTGCAAAAATACCCCAAAAACTCAATTTTGAAGAAGCCGCAGCTACCCCATTGGCTTCTATTACTGCATTGGTGGCTTTACGAAAAGGCCATATTCAGGCGGGGCAACAAGTACTCATCAATGGTGCCTCTGGTGGCATTGGTACTTTTGCGATACAGTTGGCTAAGCATTACAACGCAGTAATTACTGGGGTTTGTAGTGGCCAAAATAGTGAGTTGGTGCATTCTTTAGGAGCAAATCGGGTAATTGATTATCAACAAGAAGATTTTACCAAAACAGGTGACACCTATGACCTTGTGATAGATTTAGTGGGTAATCGCCCGATTGATGAACTGCAGAAGGTACTCAAGCCTGGAGGACGCTGTATGGTAGTAGGCTTTAGTAATGTTAAAAATATGCTGGGCTTTTTGGTCAAAGGAGGTTGGGTATCGCGCTTTGGCAACAAAAAGTTTATCCCCATAGATGCCCAAATAAAAACTACTGATTTGGAATATATCGGACAGCTAGTGCAGGATGGCATCATCTATCCATTGATAGACAGAGCATACGACTTTGAGGCCACCCCCGAGGCTTTTCACTATTTGGGTACTCGTAGAGCCAAAGGCAAAATTGTGATCACTATGTAATATCGATTAACTTTACCGCTATGCTTTTTTTGTAAAATATTCAAACCATATTACTATGAAAATAATCTGTTTATCACTGTTACTGCTTATTCTATGTACTCCATTGGCACAAGCTCAAAACGATATTGGGGCCATTAGTCAAACTTTGATGCACTATATAGAGGGCACAACGAATGGACAACCTGAGCGGCTTCGTAAAGCTTTTCACCCTGACTTTCAGTTATTTTTGGCTGCAGCTGATACCTTGCGAACCATTGATGGACAAGGATACATCAGTCGGGTAAAAAAAGGGCAAAAATATAATCGTAAAAGCCGTATTGTGTCTATTGATTATGAAAACGACGCTGCCATGGCCAAAATAGAAGTCTATTTTCCAGATACCAAACGCATTGCCACCGATTATTTGATGTTGCTCAAACTAAATGATGACTGGAAAATCATTACTAAGTTTATTAATGTGAAGAATTATAAATCCATACAAGATTTACAAACTAAGGAAAAGCAAGGTATTGCTGAGGTAAAAGAAACTTTGCAGCATTATATAGAGGCTACTGCCAATGGGCAACCTGGCAGATTGATGCAAGCTTTTCATCCAGATTTGAACCTTTATTATGTCAAAAACAAGCAGCTGGCGATTATTCCTGGTAAACGTTACATTAAGAACTTTGAGGTAGGGAAAAAGTACGCCCGAATTGGTAATGTACTGGCGATTGACTACGAAAACGATGCTGCCGTGGGCAAAATCCAAATCTTGATGCCCAATCGAAATCGTATCGCCATTGATTATTTGTTCTTATTAAAAATCAACGGAACGTGGAAAATCATCCATAAGTCTTTTACTTCCAAAGTCTATTAGCGGTAGGTAACATAACTTATTCGCTCTCTGTTACTTCTCCAGCCATTCTTTAAAAGGCGCTACCTTCAATCGGCTTACCACTACTACTTCTGAAAGTTGGACTTGAAGATGGAGAGCGATTTTTCGGTTAAAATAAGGTTCAAAAGATACCACTGCTGCTCTATTGACCAACATCTGGCGATTGATGCGGAAAAACTGAGTAGGATCACAAACCGATTCTACATACTCTAGTTTTTTAAACAACGGAAACTTTTCTCCTGCAAAAGTATAGAGGTATACGTTTTCTTGCTCTACGCAAAACAGAGCCACATCTTTTACCTGCTTCACCAGCGATTTTTCCCGGTATTGGGTCAGGAAACTTTGCTGATATTGAGGAGTTTGAGTCGGCTGCAACTGGATAGGTGTTGGACTTTTACCCTGCAAGTTGGCAATTAGGCTCTTATATTTGTTGAGTGCTGCGTGGATTTCTTCTTCTTTAAATGGCTTTAAGATATAATCAATTCCATTGTTCTTGATGGCTTGTAGGGTGTATTCGTCGTAAGCCGTGCAAAAAACCACAGGTACCACCACATCTACGTGTTTAAAAATCTCAAAGCTATGTCCATCGGCCAATTGAATATCAAAAAAAAGAAGATCCAGGTTTTTCTGATACTTGGAGAGGTATTCTACCACTTCCATCACTGACTCCAGCTTTTCTATTACCATAAAATCGCTGTCTTGCTCAATCACTTCTTGTAGCAAAGTCGCGGTATGGGCTTCATCTTCTACAATCAATACATTCATTTTGGGTCTTTTATCAGTTTTAACTGTACACTAAATTGAGTTTCATCTTCTTGAATCAATACTCCCTGCTCGATGTTCATCAATGCATATCGTTTTCTGAGTAAGTCTAACCCATACCCCGAAGACTCTTCTGGGCTAAGCCTGGGTTGAACATTGTTACTTACCTCAATATATCCATCTTGGGTGCTACTTACCTTAATTCGCAAAGGCATTTTGGAGGTCATACTATTATGCTTGAAGCAATTCTCCACAACCACTTGCAAAGCCAATGAGGGCAACTGCCAGGAATGCAGCGATTCATCAATGGTTAGGTTTACCAAAACTGCTTCTTCGTTTCGGCTTTTCATCAAAAACAAATAAGCTTGCAAAACGATAAGCTCTTCGGACAAAAGCAAGGTAGTATTTTCGTTGTGCCTCAGTATTTGTCGGTAAAAGTCGGATAAACTAATGATAAATTGCTCAGAGTTTTGGTGTTGTTGACGCACCATAGAGCGCAACGTATTGAGCGAATTGAACAAAAAATGAGGATCAACCTTGGTTCGTAATGCCTTGAGTTGCACTTTGTAGTTTTCGGTTTGCATTTGTTCTTTTTCTACTCTCAGCTGGGCAACGTTTTGCTGAGCTCTTACCGCATATTGCACAACTAGAATAATCACCCCTGCCAAGAAAAAACGCACCAGGTTGTGTATATTCACCGTAAAATCGGGGTGATTAAACATACCATAATTTATTGTAATCAATGCAAAGCCCATGACGCCAAGCGCCCATTTTCGCTGGGTAGTTTTTGGGGTAAGCAAATACCACAAGAAGTACCATAAAATGTATAAAATCACTGAGACAACAATCCATCGTTTGTAGATATTTTCGTTGTATTGCATGATCACTGGTCTGGTATTGGAATAAAAACTCAATCCAGGTAGTATTACAGCCAGTGCAATGGGTAATATGAGGTTTATTTTTAGTTTCAATATTTTATAATACTTGATGGCGAAAACTTATAATACAAAATATGAAGAATATCTGACAATCATTTTTTCATTGTATTAATCATAAAATGCAAGGTGACGGTGCCCGTAAGCCCACCAGGAGATACAATCCCTCCAATGTTATCGGATTGGTTGGTGTACAAATAGCCCAGGTTAAAATCAAACATCAACCCAAGTACGGGTCGGTAGGTAAAACCAGCCGAAAGCCCCAAATATCCATAGCTTTCTTTGCGTTCACTCACTTCTTGAAACCGTCCCTGGCCAAAAGTCACTCCTCCTTTTCCGCCTTTGGCCACTGCCCGTATCGCACCAAGCTTGCCTCCTATGTATGGTCGGGTAAAACCTTGACTGATCAAAAAATATTTGCCCCCCAATCCAAGATTGATCATCGCTCCTCCACTACCCTTACCTTCTATTTGAGTGCCATTAGACCCATTGACCACTATAGAACCTATTTCCTGGTTGCGAGGCAATAAAAGCACGCTAAACCCTGCCAATAGTTGTAGGCGATTGGTAACAAAGTAGCTCCCTTCTAATCCAAAAAATGCCCTATGACCCATAAAATCGGCAAAAGTGATGGTATCGGGAGTAGGCGCTTGATTGAAGCTAGCAACAAACTGCTGACCATATAATATACCCGCTGACCATCGCTTTTTATACACTTTCGTCAACGAATCAAGTATACGCGGGGCCTGCTCAAACTCTGCAACGGCCCGTTCTGCTCTAGTCAATGGCTCTTTTTTAATGTTTTGTGCTTGAATAATAGGTGATATGCTAATAGCAATTAAAACTGTCCATAATATAAGCTTTGTCATAAGTATTTTGAACTGGTGCTAATTCAAAAATAGGGAGAGGTTTAGGGCATTTGGTGGATGAATCAAGTGAAATGAACATACCAATGGGTGAAGTGAACAGTTGTATTTAATTCCTTATTGAACTACGTGTATCCCTAATCTTTGCAAACTTTCCCCCTTTGAGAAAGCTTCATAAATATAATCAATGTCTAGCCCCGTAAAATTATCGTGTCCAGCAAACAAGCAATTCTTCAGTTTTGCTTTGAGCAGGCTCAACAACTTATCCTGATATTTGGCAACAATCACAAAATCATCAGATTTGAGCGTTTCCAGATCAACAAAATGGCTTTCGGTTGCATAATAAGAGATACCTACCTCAACAGTATATCCAATCTCTTTAATCAATATTTTGCCAAAACCTAGCAGCACTTCTTCCTGATAAAACGTTGAATCATAACCTGCTTGTATGATGTTGTTCTCTACCGAAAATGTAAAATCATCATTTACTAAATTCAATCCCAGCAACTGCTGCTCAAACACTTCTCTTGATAGTTTTTGATCAAAAACAATGAATATATTTCTGGTATCAGCCATAGTTAATTAATAAAGCGCTCAGACAAATGTTACCACAAACATCACCTATTTTCCAAATTTGCTATATTGCTTCCTTAAATATATACCCTTTGAAAAAGAAAAAACACCTGGGCGTTATTTTGTTTGTGTTGGCTACAGTACTTCCGTTGTTGTTAGCCTTAGGCTATGCTTTGCTATACAGTATAGGATTGGCAGGTATTTTATCAGAAGGGTTTACACTAAAGCATTGGCAAAAAATGTTGCCCAACGGCGAAATGTGGCAGTCATTGGGGTATACTTTATACCTTACGCTGGCTTCGCTACTACCTGCCACGGCAGGAGCTTTGTTACTTTCTACCCGTTTGCGCCAAACGATCAACCAAGGTAAAGCCAGTTACCTCATTTATTTTCCTTTGGCCATTCCTGCCATTGTAGCGGCTTTTTTTAGTTTGCAAGTGCTCACCAAAACTGGTTTTTTCTCTCGAGTTTTATATCAAATAGGGCTTATATCCCAACTCAATCAATTTCCCGATTTGGTGAATGACCAATTCGGTTTTGGGATTTTGTTTGCCCATTGGTTAATGGCAACTCCTTTTCTTACAGTGATGTTTTTAGGGATGTACGATGGCGAAAGGTTGGACGAATTGCAACAAGTATCGGTTACTTTGGGAGCTAATCGTTGGCAGAGCTACTGGAAGGTAGTAATTCCAGTTTTATTACGCAAAGGCTATCCTACCGTAGTTTTGTACGGTATTTTTATTTTTGGGGCTTATGAAATCCCTCTCTTACTAGGGCGACAATCTCCTGAAATGATTTCGGTGTTGGCTACGCGTAAAGTCAAAGAACGCTATGACTTATTACAATTGCCAGAAGGCTACGTAATTGCCGTGATTTATTCTTTATTAATGATTATCAGTGTATTATGGCTACTTCGCAAACAACGACAAGCACTCTAAAAAACCGACCGACCAATCGCAAGGTATTGAGAGCGTTGTTGCTCGTTTGCTTTGGGGTGGTCATTGTATTTCCATTTTTATTATTAATGGGATTGTCCTTGAGTCGTCAATGGATTTACCCCGCAATTTTACCCAACGAAATTGGTTTGATGAACTGGAGTCAATTATGGGGTTATCAAAAAAACCTGCTTTCCAGTATGGGGCTGTCTTTGTTGCTGTCCTTGAGCGTGGCTTTTTTGGCTACCTGGGGTGGTTTTTTTACAGGGCGTATGTTGGCTTATCATCCAAGGGGGCGTAGTTTGCTTAAGTTGGCTTATTTGCCCTATGTCATTTCCCCTGTTATTTATGCGGCTTGCCTCAAGGTATATTTTATTTATTTTG
This sequence comes from marine bacterium AO1-C, assembly GCA_001890965.1. GTDB lineage: Bacteria > Bacteroidota > Bacteroidia > Cytophagales > Microscillaceae > Microscilla. Next base: position 249,767 of record MLAY01000002.1, read on the forward strand.
GGTTAGATGCTCGGTTCACGGGTGTTTTACTTGCCCAACTCATCATTACCTACCCTTTTAGTGTGATTTTATTTAGCGAATATTGGAGTAGCCGTACATTGGCTATGGAGCAACTGGTAGCTACTTTAGGAGGTACTCCTCGGCAAACTTTTACCAAAGTAATGATCCCTATTTCGCGAAATATTCTATTGGTGAGTTTTTTCCAAACCTTCTTGATTTCCTGGTTCGAATATGGCCTTACCAATCTCATTGGTTTGGGCAAAGTGCCTACGCTTACAATTATGGTGTTTGGCTACCTAAAAGAAGCCAATATCTACTTTGCTGCACTTGCTTCTTGCCTATTAGTATTGCCTCCCTTGGTGCTGTTATGGCTCAACAAACGATATGTCATTAGGACTTGAAAGCGTTAGTTAGAGTAACATATCTACCTGTTTAAGTCTGGAAGCCTCCTGATATTGCTCACCTGGCTAGAGCCAAGCGAGTACATATTCGCCGATTGCCTTGAAGCAAGTAGCTGTTATCATAGGGTTGCCTATGGCTACTTCATTTTTTTTGATCTAAACTAGAAGAAAATAAAGGAAAAAGCCTGAGCAGCAAAATCAATCGCACTTGGCCAATTCCTATCCTACGATGCTGTTCGCTAACAAAGTATTGAGAAGCATTATATTTAGTCAAAAATATCAAACCCTCAGTAAAACACTCAAAAACCGTCGAACAAAAAAACGGAGTTTGCTAAAAAACAAACTCCGTTTTAGTAGGGTGGTTATGAATAAATATAAAATAAACAGGTATATTCTCGTATCAATATTAGTGACGTCGCACTCCGGTAAAGCTACAACGAAGGTTGACTCCCGCAGATCCAAATCTTAGTTGTTCATTGGTCAATGTGCCCAATGGATACTTCAAATAAGGCTCAATCAGGATTTGCATATTCTGCGCCACCATATATTTCATTCCCATAGATACATTCAGCATTCTGGCAAAATCAAAACGACTCAATGATTCAGGGTTTGACTTCAAATTGGTTTCTGAAACATAAGTTTCAACTGTTGGACTAGCTGTCACTCCTGGTTTGTACACCTGGCGTTGAATGGTCTCACGGGTAGTGTGGGTATAATCTTCTTGCAAGTAAGCCATAGAAGAAAGTCCTACCGACACATACAATCCTTGATTTACATTCTTACCTAAGTGATACTGCAAGTTTACTGGAATATCAAGTCCTACAAACTGCATTCTTACTGAGCGACTTTGCTCCTGTGAACGGTTGGCAAAAAACTGATTACTACCCAAACTTTGAGAAGTAGTAAACTTTGGCAAATCTGCAGGTCGGCTCATTTCCAGCGATTGTCTGGTAAGCAACACTCCAGAAGTAATGCTCAATCTTTTGCTCAGCGAAATTTCTGATAAAACTCCACCTCCCATATTCACCTGAGAGTCTTTTTCACCTTTGTCAGAGTAGTTTACCAATGAAGAAACTACCACACCCAACTTAAAAGGGCTAGACTTTAGGTTGACTTCTTCCTGCTGAGAAACTTTACTGTTTTGCACAGGCATATAGTTCGCTCTTATTACTGCAGGTACTCCCTGATTCTGGCTTATGCCTTGATTTGTAGTATTCAAAGCAGCCAAAGAGTTTACGTCGTATTGTACTACCAAACCCTTCGCCAAATCTTTAGAAGGTATTTGGTCTATTCTTGTAGGTGATACCAATTGCTTGTCCACCTTTGTTGTTTTGGTATTTGGCAGGGTGCTGGCAACCAAAGCTACTTGATGCTCTTTCTTTTGAGGGCTTACGTGCGCCTTCACCGATTGATTATCAACAGTTTTCTTGTTAGCAGATGTTCTACCTTGGTTTTGTGCCACGTGCTCATCATCTAGTGATGGTGGCAATACTTTTACCCCCTCAAATCCTTGTTGTTGAATTGTTCTATTTGTTTCAGCCTGAAGTGGCTTTTGTGACGGTCCATTGGAATTGATGGTACTATAAGTAAGTACACCTCCCAACACCAGCACTGCCGCCGCCGCAACTTTTGCTGGAAGCGATAGCAACAACGCACGCACTTTACCCGATTTTTGGGCTTGCATCTGTTGTTTCATCATTTCCCAGCCTTGGGCGTTATAAGGCTCTTCGTGTTTATCGAAGGTCTGACGGATTTTCTGACTTAGCCTTTCATCAAACAGCTCTTTCATACTCTATTTCGTAGTCAAAATTTTGATGAAATAAAATTCTTAACTTTTTTTTCGCTCTTGCCAAATTCGTGCGAGAAGTACTCTCAGGAATCTCGAGCATTTTGGCTATCTCCTTATGAGAATAACCTTCAATCTCATATAAGTTGAAAATAATACGATACTGGTTAGGGAGTTCGTTCAATAGCTTTAGAATATCTTCTACCGACAAGTCGTCGATGATATCTAAACGATATTCTTCGTTCCTAGCCATCTCGATGTTTAGTGTATGGCGGTGTTTCTGGTTTTTACGGTAATAATCAATGGATGTATTAATAATAATACGTCGGAGCCAACTCTTGAAAGACAGGTTTTCGTTGTATTTGAGAATGTTATTAAACACTTTCATAAAACTGTCGTTCAATATCTCCAATGCCTCATCTTTGGAATATGAATATCTCAAACAAATACTCATAGCGTAGCCATAAAAATGCTGATAGAGCATTTCCTGCGACTTTGATTTCTTCTTTCGGCATCCTTTAATTATCTCTTTTTCTAGCGACTTATCCACAGGCTTTTTTAATAATTACAGTTCCGACATTGTTTAACTTTTAAAGAGCAAAGTGCAGTGAGCAATTTAGGTTGCTCAAACTACAAATTTCCAAAATTTATTCTTTGTTAAGGTATTCTACTTATTAATAACGAGATAAACTTTGTAAATGTCCCAATGCTTTTTAATAAACTTTCTTTTTAGTTGATACTTAACTCAATCTGGTGACGGAGAAATCACTTCCTCCGGGGTTTAGTAGTTTGACACAAGTTTCGAGTGTAAGGTTTAATTTTTGTTTTTTAGCAAAAGCACAGGGGTGGCAAAAACCCTGTGCTATTTACTATTTCACCTACCAATCTATCTAAGCGACAAGCTTATATGAGCAATTGTATCATCTTCACGTATAGACAACTACAAACGCTACAAACCCTAAATCTTTTTTCATTTTTTTTTCAAAAAACTGATTAAAAGTAACATTTGCCGTCAAAAAAATTACACAAAGTATACAAACCTAAGGCAACTTTATAGGTAATGCTTATTGGCACCCACTAACTTGTTTGCCGCTTTTGGCAACTCCTTGTGACAAATTATTAATGGGTAATACCTTGTACTTCGGGTAGAAATGGAGAAATATTGAATAATTATTACTTCGTATTATTATATGCAGAACTCATCCCGACTTTTAATAATGCACTACAAATCACTCATTTTACCCATTGATTTCGAGATTTTTTATCACTGAGCAAAAGCAAGATCCTTACAGGACATGTTTTCACCTACATTCAAAAAGCCGAGATGAGTTCATAAACTAAAAAAGACCCTATGTAGGGCCTTTCCATAAAAACAATGCTGCGTTTTGTTATTCGCTCGTGAGTGTATATTTTTCTACATAGCCCTCAATGCAGGGATAAGTCACCGTGAGTACTTCGGCTTCTATTGCATACTCTAGTTTCACATTTTGACAATCACTTGGGTAAATAAAAGTGTTGTCGTAAGTGGCTTGGCTTTGTTGGTTGTTATCAGTCAGGCACAGAGAGTTATTGGCTACGACCTTTCCGTCATTAAAAAACTCAATGGTTTTCCCCTCTTTTGCAGTAGCGCAAAACCCATTACCATTTGAGGCATTGGTTAAAGCCAGTGATAAGGCCCATTTACCCGTAAGACTGGAAGATTTTGGATTGGTTTCTTGTTTGGTACAAGCAAAGAGGAATACGAGCAAGCTTGTAGAAAGTAATATTTTTTTCATGTCATATCTATTTGGTTTATGTTACCCATACGCACTCAATACTCTCCTACGTTCCTGCACAAATAAAAAAAGCCTCCTAAGAGGCTTCCATTCATAAAGGGGAACGAATGATTAGTCGTTTAAAAGCGTCGCAAGTATGACATATTTTTCGGCGCATCGCTCAATACAAGGATAATACACAATGAGATTTTTGTCGTCAATTTTATAGCTGAGTTTAAGATCAGCCACTTCACAATTGCTCGGAAAAATAAAAGAATCGTCATAGGTACCTTCACCAGTGACCGTAAGCAGAGAATTCATAGAGCACAATGGGGTACTGGATTTGACGCTGCCATCACTAAAAAACTGCAGCGTCTTACCGCTTATAACATCTCTAAAAACGCCACTTCCATCTCCTGGATCATTCAATACTTCGGCGAGTTGCCATTGGCCAACTAAAGTAGGTGGCTCAGGGTCTTTTTTCTTAGTGCAGGAAAACAAAAAAGGGACTATGAAGCAAGCTATGAGTATTTTTTTCATCATTGTAAATGTTTGAATTTGACTATTTTTCCCTATACGCAGCCTTTTCTTTGCTCTGTTGCAATTCCATAAAAAAAGCCCCAAATGGGGCTTAAATATTTATTTTTCTGAGTTTTGGCTTATTAGTTTACCTTGCTCAATAATTCTTCTTTCTTAGCATTAAACTCTTCGTCGGTCAATACTCCAGCATCTTTCAGCTTCTTGAGTTTATCCAACTTCTTGAAAACTTCTGCCTGCCCCTTGCCTTTACCTTCTTTTTCCAGGGTCATGGCATAGTCTTTTCCTTTTTTAAACTCTTCTTCGTATTGTTTTTTGCCTTCTTCGATATCGATATCGCCTAATCCTTTACCCATCTCAAAGTAGTTCAAAAACACTTTACCAATACCATACGTAGAGGCTCCTGATAAAATCACCATAGAAACACCTCCTAAGGCTGATCCGATGACGGGAATACCTTTTACCGCACTGGCAGCAATGCGAGCAATTGTACTTCCGGCAATAGAGGTAACAATGCTTTTGCCCTGGCTCTCGGTATATGGTAAATCATAGGCAGCACACAGTTGTTTGACCATGTCGATCTGAATCATAGTAACGGCAGCAATGTCCAAAATAGGAACTGGTACTGCTCCAGCGGCCATTGACCATATTACGTGTTGGTTAATTACTTGATTAGCAAGTTTTGAATGGTTTTTCTTTTCTTCGCTCATGGAAATTTGTTATAAAAAAATTATGAATATATAAATTGAAGTTATACACTTAATTGCTCAATGGTTTAATTGTGATATAGTTGGCGATATTGTAGAACAATGCCGCAATTTATCCATAGAAATTAAATCATTAGTGCCCAATTTTATGTAACGAAACTTCTAGGTTTTTCATGTATAAACGAGGTTAACTTGGATGAGTTCGCACTACTTAAAAAATTATCCCTACACTGAGGTTTAATTCAAACGAGGATCGGTCGGATAATGAGACATGACTTTGTATTTGCCTCCCATTCTACGCAATACCCCTCGCCAAAACTGTTTGGGGTCACTATCAAAAATAAATTCAGCGTCAGAATTGGTCACTACCCAGGAGTTTTGCCCTAGTTCATGCTCGAGTTGTCCTTCGCCCCACCCCGAATATCCTATAAAAAACCGAATATCGCTTTCTTGTAACTGTCCTAAATTCAAATAGGTTTTGAGCTGCTCATAATCTCCTCCCCAATAAATGCCTTGGGCTACTTCGGCCCCTCCTTCGAACAAATGAGGAGTACGATGAATAAAATGCAGGGTGTTTTGTTGTACTGGTCCTCCTACATACAATGGTATTTCCAAAGAAAAGTCTTCTTCTAACACATCCTTCAGCATAACGTTGGCTTTTTGATTGAGCACAAACCCAAACGAACCTTCCTCATTGTGTTCACAAAGCAATACCACACTTCGTTCAAAATTACGATCTCCCAAAAAGGGTTCGGCGATGAGTAGGTCTCCTTTTTTGACTGATTGTTTTGACATATAAAAATATTTTTGATTCTACATCTTTTCTAGTTTTGTCCAGGCTTACTTACTCTCTTGGTGTTTTGATAATAGCGGATGAAAAGTACTGGTTGGCTGTTTTTCATTGTTTTAGAGTATAAATCACTTAATTTTGAAAATTGGGTCAACTGGTAGTTGATGATGCATAATAACAAATCCTGTGTTGTAATACCATGAAAACGAAAACATTTCAAGAAAAGGTTGATTTTTATCAGGAACGATTTGGCTATCAATCAGCCAAAATTTCTTCTCCACTCCCAGCTGATACTCAAATCATTGTGGTTATTCCTTGCTTTGATGAACCTGACCTGGTAGGCACGCTCGAATCATTGGCCCAATGTACGGCTACTCAAACCCCAGTAGAGGTTATCGTGGTAGTAAATCAAGGAGTAAATGCATCTTCACAAGCCATTGCCCAAAATCAAAAAACAATTATCCAGGCCACCGAATGGATGAGTAAGCAAACGTTTGAAAAGTTGAGTTTTCATTTGCTGGAAGCCTATGATTTACCAAAAAAATACGCAGGGGTAGGTCTGGCTCGCAAAATTGGGATGGACGAGGCTTTGTATCGGTTTGGGAGCATCAATTATAATGGCGGTATTGTGTGCCTGGACGCGGATTGTAGGATAGCCCCCAATTACCTGGTAGCCCTCGAACAAACATTTGCTCAAGGTGCTCAGTCGGCTTCTATCTTTTTTGAGCATCGCCTGGATACCAGTCCCACATTGAATCAGGGGATTTTACAATACGAGTTATTTTTACGGTATTATGTGGCAGCCTTGAGGTTTGTAGGGTATCCGTATGCTTACCATACCATAGGCTCAAGTATGGCGGTATGCGCCGAAACTTACGCGATTTCGGGTGGAATGAATCGCCGCAAGGCAGGAGAAGATTTTTATTTTTTGCATAAGGTAGCTCCTCTGGGCAAATATTATGAAATCGCCCAAACTGCAGTTTATCCTTCTTCACGCACTTCTCATCGCGTTCCTTTTGGCACGGGCAAAGCCCAACAAAAATGGCTGGATCAAGCTTCTGAAATGCTGTTTACTTATGATCCTCAAACGTTTGTTGACCTGCAAGTTTTTCTCAACGTGACTCGTAAGTTATTCAAAACTGATGAGGCTTCGCTCAAAACCATTTACGAAGACTTACCTGCCAGTATTCAGGCCTTTTTTGCCTGGGAGGAATTGCTGCTTCAGGTAAATACGCTCAACAAACAAACAGCTCAGTTAGAAAGCTTTTTGAAGCGCTGGTTTCATTGGTTGGATGGTCTAAAGGTTCTCAAATATGTACACTTTGCCCGAGACGAGTTTTACCCAGAAGTAAGTATTCTGGAAGCGGCCGAAAAAATGCTCAACATGGTAAAGCCTAAGAAAGAAATTGTGCAAGATGTAGGGGTACAATCAGCGGAAGGAATTGTTGAGGGTTTGTTGGCAAAATACCGAGCCATTGATCGGGCACAGCAGGGTTGGGTAGATTTTATGCAGAAGTTTGTTTAAAATTCTGTAAAGCAACTACGGCCCACTTTTTTTCTTCGATGTTGGCGTATTCAAAAAAAGAAAAGGCTTCCATTCGGTAAAATATTACAGGTACCCGATCATCTGTATTTACTTCATCGTTTCCCTTTCTGTCGGCCAAAAGACTCACATCAAAGTTGTCTTGGCTTTGTAGATGTATCTTGGCAGAGGCGATCCATCTTTTTTTATGAATCCACACCTGTTTTTTTGAAAAAATAAGTACTTGCTGTTCGGTGAGTTGGTTGATAAAAACCGCAAATAAAGCCACCGATATGATCCAAAAAGGCACCGACAATACCGCAAAATCAGATTCATACTGATACATGGTAAGGGCTATCACCCCCAATAAAAAGCCAATAATTGCTCCTAATAACCATGGCTTAAGCAAAGATTTGAAGGGGATTTTTCGCTGTAAAACTACCTCAAAATTGTCTTCGGCTTGTTCGGTCAATGATAAACGATGGTTCTGGGGTAAAGGAGGCAAAGAAAGTATAGTATATGCCATTGCAATAATCTTGTAAATAAACCCATACTATCAGGTACTTTTCAGTTGTGATGACACAAACAAAAACAACCGTGTTATTGACTGTATCCTCATGGCCAACTTTAGCCAAAATATCTGGTAGTATGAAATGAGCCTTTGGGAGGCTCAATGCCTGCTGAATTCTTTAAGCTGCAAAGATACTATTTTATTATTGGTTCAGGAAAGAATATGCCCATTAAAGTGAATAAATTTAGAACGATTCTTATTAGAAAAATACAACAATAACCCTTACAAAACTCACCTTTACAGGGCATCCGATTCAAGGTTAAATTTATTTTACAAAGCACTGACTATCAATAATTTACACATAAAAATATTTACCAAAAAAGCAAACTTTTATCTACAAAAAACGTTAATATATATGAACACTAAGTAATAAAAATAATGACAAAGTTTAATCGTACTCACACTGATTCCTCGCTGATTACCTCTACTGCTTACGATCCATTTACTGAAGTATTGGAAGTGGTTTTTTGCCGAGGTGGAATTTACGAATACACCGATGTTTCGGAACAAGAATATGAGAACCTGCAAAACTCAAAATCTGTTGGTTTATTCTTTAATGGAAATATTCGCAACAGAAAACAAGAGCGTTACAAAAAAGTGCGGGATTAAATTGTGATAGTAGGACAAATGCTGTCTCCTAGGCAGTATTTGTTTTATTTTTATTGGTCTTATACTCCTCAAAATACTCATCTTTTCCTCTTTCCAAAATATTTTTAAAAAGTCAATCATCACAAAAAGTTAGAAAACCTTTACTCTTTTAAATTAGCCAACATTGAGCTCGCAAAGACTCGGTTTATAATTCCAAAAGTAGTTCTTGCATGGCCTTCCCACGCTAAGATTAAAGGCCTTGGGAAAGAAGTATCGTCTATTCATTAGGCACAAATCTTTGTTGATACTCCTTGGGAGTCACCCCTTCCAATTTCTTAAAACAGGTATAAAACGTCGATTTAGATCGAAAGCCCACTTGTTTGGCCATTCCTTCAATACTCAATTTTTGCCCCATACTTGAGCACAACAGTTTCTTAAACGCTTCTACTCTCAAACTATTCAAGTAATCATAATACCGAAAACCAGTCTTATGATGAATAATAGCAGACAAATCATGACTTTTGACTTGCAGTTCCTGGGCGAGCTTTTTCAGGGTCAAATCTGGCTGACTGTACATCTCCTTCTCTTTCAACAACTCTTCCAGCCGCTCATAAATCTCTAACTGCTCAGCAGATAACGGTGGCAATAAAAACTCCTTTACTTCCTCTAATGATTCGCTTTCTCTTACCTTTTGCTCAAAGGTCTGCTTTTGTTTTTGCAAGCGATAAGCATTGATTCGCACAAGCCCCCAAATGCCTAACAAACCCAACAAAGTATATATACAATAGGCCCAAAAAGAACGATACCAGGGAGGCAGTATCTCAAACTTCAAAATGGCTTCCTGGCTTATTTTTCCATACACGTTTTTGGAGCGTACTCTAAACACATAATGTCCTTCTCGTAAATTCGTAAAGTTAGTGGTATGTTCTGTAGTCCATTCCGACCATTTGCCCTGAAACCCCTCTAGTTTGAATTGATACACGTTTTTTTCGGCATCCTCCAGATAAGTGCTTACATAAGCAAACCGCAATTGGTTGTTATGAAAAGGCAGGCAGAGCAGCTTTAATGTATGCTCTGTACAATACAATGAATCACCCACCGAGGCCTTTCGAATCACCGTTTTAAAAGGCGTGTCAAAACCATTATTCCAATCTAAGTCCAGGCTTACCAAATTTTGAGTAGCACCAATCATTACTTTATGGTCAGGTGTCCACAAAACAGGCGCATCTACGTTCACTGCCCTGCTTGAGGTTTTTTTCTTAATCTTGTGAAATGCAGTCTGGGTGAGTACATAATTGCCACTTTCTTTTTTTTCAAGCATCCCACCTATTTGTAACATTTCAGGTTGGCTCTGTCCTGCCCAAAAATATAGGTCACCTCGCGGAGATTCATGCAATGCATACATACAATATTTATCGCCTAAGGCCTGAGCAAAAATAGCGTCTGGGGCAAATCTTTGCTTATGCACATCGAAATTGTACAAGCCCTGAGTCGTTCCAAAAACGATGCGGTCTTTGGTAATTTTGAATACCCGATTGTTTTTGTTGGAAGGCAAGCCGTCTTTTGCATCAAAAAACTGCTCTTTGATCACCGAGTCTTTGCGTTCGTTTAAGTATAAACGGTATATACCTTTATAATAATTACTGATCCAGATGCTTCCATCTTTATCTTCCTGTATATACCTAATTTCACCTTTTGTACCCTTTACTTTCTTTTTTACCCATTCGTCAGGGCCTCTTTGAGCAAGTAAATATACACCATCGTCGTAGGTGCCCAGCAAAAATTGTTTTCGAGTGCTTTTTAAAGAAGCTATAGACATTACAATACTACGATCGGTAATTGTGCGTACTTTTTCACCTTTGATTTCTACCACACCACAATTAAAAGTTGCGTACAGGTGGTCTCCGTTTTGCACAAAATTCCAGTAGTTACTTTTGTCCACCTTCAGGGGTTTAAATTTCATGCGCTCCCTGGAATATACATACACCCCATTCATCGTAGCCGCATAAAGCTTCCCATCCAAATAGGCCAAGGCATTGATCACTCCTTTCAAACCGTCTGTTTTTTTAAATACTCCCAATGGCGCATTCTGATAAATCTGAGTAATGCCCATTTCCATACAGGCCCATATATTCTGATGGCGATCCTGGTAAATACCATAGACAGTGCTCGACGGAAGCCCGTTTGCTTCATTAAGGCACCATAGCAGCTCATTTTGCTCGTTAAATGCCCAAACCCCTTGCCGATACGTGCTCAAAATCAAGACATTATTTTTGGTAAGCACACAACCCGTAATTCGTCTTCCTTTTTTGAGTATGGCAGAAGCTTGGTTCAGGGAATCAGTAATGACAAACTTTCCGTTTTTCTTTTGAGCTTTTACAATATTTCTTTTCCAACTGGTGATGAGGTAATGATTTTTTCCTAAGCTAAATATTCGTTTAGGCGACAACTCCTTGGCAACCACCTCAAACAAACTTGTATGTCTAAATTCCTGGTTTTGCCATACAAAGTATTCGTGATTAATTTTTATATAAAGCTGCCGATCTACCACGAAGTACTGATATTTTGTATCAGAAGTAATATTATGAGGTGCCTGTCCATAAGCATAAAAGCTTTTTTTTAAGGGATCAATCGTAGTAAGCTTGCCTTGATGATACCAAATCAGCTGGCGCAAAAAACCAGTAAACAACACGCCTTTGTCCAAGGGGAAAATCTGCCATATGCGCTTAAAATTTCGCTGTTTTTTAGGCAATTTATTGGTGAGCGAATGATAACATAATGCCCCTTGACGATTGCTTTTCATATATCCCAGTTCATCAAACGAACCTACAAACAGTGTATCATTGACAACGTTCAGCGCCATCACCGGACGGTTGTCTTTTATTGGAATTACCTTCCATTGATAACCATCGTACTGCATGACACCATCGGTATTGGCTACATACAAAAACCCACTGCTATCGCGCACTGCGGCCCAGTTTTGCGCGCTGGCATTATAGGCAGATACTGGATAGTTTTTATAAAATGGGGCTTGCGCAAAAGTAGTTATGGGTAGAACAAAAAAAAGTAGCAATAACCTGTGTACGAAATTCATTTAATGTCATTTTTTAAGCACAACAATCATGTGTAAAAGAATAAAATACCTGAAAATGTATTTTTGGTATTTAGAAACGCAGCAGCTTTATTATTTGTCAGTTGTTTGCCTGAGTAGTTGGTTTCCAGATGTATAAAACCCTATGCTTTTATTGGGCTTGTACCGAAGCTTAAGCAACTTGTGATAGCAATAAAACTTTAGAAGTAGGCTAATACAAAGAAGAGATAAGGGGTGAAATTATGAGTGGATAGATTTTTTTTTGTCAGATCTTTATCTGTTACAAAATGAGTGTTTTGGTGGTCAATTAATATCAATGTACAGTTTTTCATAAGATAAATATTTTAAATAAGAGTATGTTTAAACATTATAATCTGGGCTAAAAATGTGTCTTTTACGCACTGACTTTAGTAATTTTTGCGTCAATAGCTTTGGCTATTCACTTAAAAATGTACTTCATCAGCACAGAAAACTCATCATTTTAATCTCCGAAGACAAAATTTAAACATACTCTAACAGCAGACTCTATGGTTTTGTCAGAAGATATTTTTCCAATAACCTCACCTACCCTCAGGTGTGAGTTATTATAAGCTCAAAGTGTGTTGGCTCCGACAATTTATAAGGGCAAATGTAATAAACCAGCGAATGTTTTGAGCTAAAAATAGAGGTTAACAAAAAGTATACAACCATCAAAAATAAGTTCGCCTAGGAAACGAACTATCGTAAGTTTTTGACTATAAGCCTGTTACCTGTATACTTAAAATATTCAATTCATCAGTATCATTCTCAGAAACAAATTATTTTTTTGAGTCATTGATTCTGGTTGCACCCATGTTTACTTCAATCGAATAAAAAAACCATCCCTAAAATATAGAGATGGCTTTTTCTTGACTTATCTAATGATTAGTTAATTTACCACAAGTCGTTTTACAGTTTGAGCACCATTGCTTGTAATGATTTTGACTAAATATATCCCCTTAGGGTACATACTTACATTAAATGTTTGGCTGGCACGACTACCCTGTGCTGTAGTAGCAGTGGTTTGCAATACTTTACCATTTAGGTTTGTAAGAACAAACTTCACCTGGGTATCGTTTTGCGCCGAGGTTTGAACATTTACATATCCAGTAGCAGGGTTGGGCGCTATTAAAACATCTACTGGCAAAGTAGGCTCTATAGCCTGGCTACCAAAGTTGTAATTGCGCGGTACAATGTTTACAGTGTAATCTTCTACTTCACCTTTGGCAAAAGTTCCACAAGCACCAGGTACTTGTCCTACCTTCATAATCACTCGCATACGGGTTTTACCCAAAAGCGCTGAATTAGGCACTCTAATCGTACCCGTAGTATTTGGATTAGGTGTTGGCTGGTGTGTAAAAGCTTTTTCACCTGCATCGTTAAAGTCTCCATCCTGGTTAAAGTCAATAAACACTGCATAAGACTTATAAGCCTCATTGGCATTGCCTACCCAAGCTGGAGAAATGGTAATAGAGGTACTGTTTTCTCTGGAAAGGTTGGTAGATAAGTTGGTGAAATCGGCATACCCTCCATTGCTGGCAGAGGTTTTATTGATCTTACCAATTCTCACGTTTTTGATGTATTCTCTGCTTGCATTGTTACCAGTAGCATCACAATAAGATACTGCAGAGGTAAACACAGTAGAAGCTGAGAAGTCACTACCACCTTCAGCGCAGTTGGCCTGTACTTGTACTTCATAAGCAGCACCACGAGCCAGGTCAGCAATACTTACCGATGTTCCTGTAACATTATTAATCACCGCCCAGTTGGCTATACCTTGTACACGGTAACGTACATTGTAGCTCTGAGAACCATTTACTGCATTCCAGCTTACATTGGCGGTAGTATTGTTTGCCATGGCTACATTCAAAGCCTCAGGAACCAAGCATACCGGAATGTTGGAAATACCAGTAACAATGATAGAGAAGTTTTGGCTACCAGCCTGTAGTTGACCTTTGTGGGTGATCGTGATCGTATAAGCGCCTTTAGATGCATTGGCCACCAATACTTGTTCTACATTATCGCGGTCGTTGTCACCAGTGGTAGCGGCAAATGATGGATTAGCTGGGTCAAGAATCCAGGGGCTGTAGGAATTGCTACCACGAGTAATGCGCATATCTAAGTCATTCACCAACATACGATTGTCAGGATCTAAAGCAGGTGCTACTGGGTTACCCGCGTGATCGGTCCACACAATGGTAGCTACCAATGGCTCATTACCAGTAGCGTTTACATGAATAGTGTAGGTGCTTTCGTTGTCTAGAGTTGCTTCCTCTATTTTTGCCGATACATTACGGTTAGTAATCACATCAGCCGCAGTTTTGGTATTCATCAATCCCCAACCATTGGCATAATCCGGCCCTGGAGCATCCCCTGCTTCATCAGCAGTATGAATTGCTAAAGCCTTCAAAGTAGCAGCCTTCATGTAACTGTTGTTCAGGTTGTGGTAGTGCTCCTGAAGTAGTCCTAATGATCCAGTAACACTTGGCGTAGACATAGAAGTACCACTAGAGCTACCATAGGCATCGTCTGCCCCACTCGTACTAGAAAGTAACCCAGCACCATTTGCTACCAAATCAGGCTTGATACGACCATCGTCGGTAGGTCCCCAACCGCTAAATCTGGTTTGTACTACATCAGCAGCTTGAGTATAACCATTAGGTAAATCATTTACTGCACCTACTGTCAGCACGTTTTTAGATACACCAGACCCGCTAATACAGTCATAATCGCCATCTGGATTGCGTAGGTCAGTAGAACGCTCTAAACCGTTGCTGCCAAATATCCAGTGCGCTCCAGTAGTACCTACATCACTACGGTCGTTTCCTGCTGCCTTACAAATCAGATAATAAGGTGCATTAAAAGCAATATTGTCTACATCTCTGGCATAGTCATTATAAAAACCAAACTTGTAATCCTCAGTAGCACTAATGCTTATATCACCATACCAGATCCAGCCAAACCACCAGTGCCATCTCCAGCCAGTAATAAAACCATAAGAATGGTTAGAAAGCAATAATCCATTGGCTGCAGCTTCTGTCATTTCCGCTAGATCATCGTTCCAGTCATAGGCGAATAAACTTGCTCCAGGCGCCATTCCCTTAGCATTGGCGTTTACTCCTGATGCCATCATAGTACCCGCTACGTGGGTGGCATGATCGCTCAATGAAACTGCTCCATCTTGCTGAATTACCCGATTCCCAAATTCCTGGTGGCTGGTTCTTACTCTACCACCATCCCAGATTCCAAGGGTAATGCTATTTCCGGTTAATCCTAATTCAGTGTGTACTTTGTCAGTAGAGATAGATTGAGCTGCTACAGTATTAAAGTTGGTGAAATATAAAGGAATGCTGTATTTCGATTTTGAGAATCCCTGCAACTCCATAGTTCTTCCCTTATAGGTTTCCCTTATAGTCAGTCCCATACTTTTGGCCTTCCTCAGCGCCTCTGCCCGCTTAAGCTTACCTCTTTTACGGTAATTCTCGCCCAAGTTACGCAACTTGTTGGTCTGCCGTTGGTTATAACGATGTTGGGCCTGGGCTGATATCCCCATAAACCCAATCATTATGAAAGCACAGCAGGCTATTATAGATTTGTTCATGATGTAATAAAATAAGTTTTAACTTAAAATTTGAATTGCGCAAATCTGATAATATTTCGCAAGAGTGTGGTAATTATGATGGTATACAAAAAGTAAGCTATAGAATCTCTCCAACAAAAAGCGAGTAATCACGTAAATTCGGAGTTGACCTTAAATATTTGATAGTCAGTACATAAGACAGTACGACTCAAAAAAACTATCAAAATGAGGTTAACTTTATATTGATAAAAATATTGCTTTTAAGCTACTTAAACGAACAATATTTCAAAAACAAGTTCCATTATGGGCTTAAACTGACATAATATTTCATACTTGAGACGAGTTCAATTCGGTGCATAAGCTATATATTTCCCCCAAACATTACTTATTATAAAGGCTATATAAAAGAAGTTCTTCTGCAGTAATATCATATGTTAAGGTAATACAGAAACGACCTTTGAGGAGCGTTGGCAAGCTAAAAAAGAAGGGGTTTTGAATAGCATAAATGAAAGTAAAATCTCGTAATAGCTATTATTATTACAATATTAGTAATTATGATATTTAAGCTACTGTATTTGAGTACAATTGGATCATTTATGAGGAATTAAAAGAAGCAAGGAATGCCCAGAAAACATTCCTTGCTCGCAAGTTGTGCAACTTAGATTACGTCACCTCAGGATATATTTTAACACCTAAATTATTCTTCAAATATCCCTTGGCAATTCTTCCAGCAATCTGATCACTTTTTCCTGCTAATCACATTAAACTAACTAATTGCATTTTCGCTATTTTTTATGCATTGTCAAGTAACATGTTTTTTTTCGTGTTGAATGACTGTAAGTAAAAAATCTTTCGTCTTTTTGGTTCAACTGAGTAAGACAGTTTTTAAGGGATATAATTAACCACTCAAAAAGGTAAACAATTTATAACGCTCTTAGCCATTAAAACACTTACTATCAAACACTTAACACTACTTTATATAAGTATACAGGGTATAAATTTCGGGAAATTGGGGGCATTTTGAGAAAACGTTTTAGACTCACTGGTTCAGATTTGTAACCTGAACTCTTCCTGTGATGAATTTATAATTTATAAGATACACGAAACCCTCCTTGAATGAAGTTGCCTTACAAAACTTGAGAACATTCTAAGAAAACGGTTTTAGTCACTCACTTTAAACTCACTAAAATGCACTTCACAGTTAGGTAGCCAACGCCTGATTTGTGCTTGTTCTTTTGGATAAATAGGGTTAAACCTCAGATTAAGCTCTCTTAGGTTTTGTAGGCTTTCTATTTCTTGTGGCAAATGTGATAAATTGTTACCCGCAAAACTAAGCCACTGTAGGTTATGGAGGGATGCTATAGCTTCAAAATCTTTCATCTCGTTACCTGCCAAGCCTAACCAATGAAGCTTCTTAAGAGCTGCGATTTCTTTTGGCAAACGAGTAAGCTTATTTACAAACAGTTGCAACTTTTGGAGGTTGACCAGTAAGCCAATCTCTGAGGGTATGTAGGTAAGTTTTTTATGCTTTAAGTCCAGCTCTGGTTGGTTCAGCGCTGCAATATGTAATGGTTCTGGTTCTTGTAAATCGTCTCCAAAAAAGCACTTCCACAATGTGAGGTATCTTTTTTTAAAGCCCTCTAAATCTACCAGAGGGGTTCCTTTGGCTATTTCAAAAGCTAATGCCACATTGGCTTCATCTGCCGAACGCAGTAACTGCATAAACTTTTCCTCTAACGATATTTCCTCCATTTGCTAATATGTCTTTTTCAAGGATTTTGTATAGGCAAAATATAGGAGTCTATCTTTTATCTAAAGCTTCAGCTCCTCTCCTATTTGCTCCAAAAATCCTGCAGCTTTTGCAATGGCTTCTTCAACCTCTTGAGTGTATTCCATGATGGCCCTGACTTCTCTAATTTGCACGCCTGTAGTTAACTTGTTTTGTCCACATACTACAATCATCGGTTTCTGGTATTTTTCGCAGAGCTTACCTACTCCTCCTACTACCTTCCCTTGCAACGACTGATCGTCTAACTGTCCTTCACCCGTAATCACTACATCTGCTTGCTGTATCTTGGCTTCCAGCCCAAATAAATCGATAAATAACTGAATACCTGATACCAGCTTTGCCCCAAATAAGGCCACCATTCCCCCACCAATGCCTCCTGCAGCTCCTGCACCTGGTAATGTTTGTACATCAGTTAAATTGGCCTCCAAAAACACCTGATGTACATTTCGCAAGCCTTTGTCTAATTGGGCTACCTGGGCAGGATTGGCTCCTTTTTGAGGGCCATACACATAAGCCGCTCCTCTTTCCCCAAAAAATGGATTGTTTACATCGCATACTACCTGAAATTCAACCTTTTGAAGATTTATGTTTGTATTACCTCGTTGCAAAGCCACAATGTGCTCAAGATTGCCACCTATAGGTTCTAATGCTTGCTGGTTTTGATCCAGAAATTCATATCCTAGCGCGTGAGCAATGCCCATAGCTGCATCGTTGGTGGCACTCCCTCCAATAAACAAGTTAATCTTCCGAAACCCTTGACGAATAGCGTCTAAAATCATTTCGCCAGTGCCCAAAGAAGTCGTTTTCAAGCAATTCTTTTCCTGAGAAGTTAACAGAGCAATTCCCGATGCTTTAGCCATTTCTATAAATGCAGTATCGTCTTGTGAGTAATAGACGGCATCTATCAGGCGAAATAAAGGATCATGCACCCGAACAGTGTGTTGAGTGAGTTGCTCCAACTGAGCCAACAAATCTATAGAACCGTCTCCTCCATCGGCCATCGGCTGGGTTACAATTTGGTGAAGCGTACTTTGCTTGTTAATGCCTCGAGCAATGGCTTCAGCCACTTCTATAGCTCCCAGTGATCCTTTAAATTTATCGGGGGCAATGAGTATTTTTAGGGCTTTGGTATGCATCATCATTCAATAAAAAAAGTGGATAAACGCACATCACATCATCCACTTTGAGAAGTATACTAAGGTATATGATACTATAATTTATAACACTAAAACAACTGTTTAAAAATATCGGGGATGAAATAACTAATCACCAGTATAAACACAAAGAAACCCATCAAAATCAGCGGCTCTTTGGTCAATAAACTATTGAGTTTAAAGTCAATGACTACCTTGGGAGCACTTTCAGCCGATTTTGCCATTACGTCGGGTTTTAGCCAACTTACCAGATAAGCCAACGATACAGTAAGTACAAACCCTGTGAAGTTGAGCCAAATCCAAAAGATATGAATACCTAAATCAAACCCTAAAATGTTCTGCATGGTCTTCGAGAATAGCAGGTTAATCAGTACTGCACCTATAATGCCTACTTTGATCCCATGACGATTGACTTTTTTGGAAAATATAGCCAGCACAAAAGTAGCCAGCACAGGCCCGTAAAATACAGAACCAATGGCATTGATGATTTCTATCACCGGGCTATCGCTCCCCCCAAATAAGAAAGCAGCGCCAATGCAAACCCCTCCCCAAAATACAACCGATAAACGGGAAATCTGCATATAACGCTGATTGCTTAGCTTGTTCTTTCCTCGATTAAAAAAGTCTTCTACAGTTACTGCCGACAACGAATTCACTGTAGAACTGAGCGAAGACATTGTAGCGGATAAAATACCTGTCATCAAAATACCAATCATACCATGGGGCAAATAACGCAGAATAAATACTGGCATCATCAAATCTGGCTTCACCCCACTTTTGGCATATTCTTCGGGAAAGTTGGTCTGGGTAATCTTTTTGATCATCCCCATAAACTCTGGGCTAGACAAAGCCAATCCGCCAATAATCAACCCCATCGTACAGTATATCAGCACTACGCCAAATCTTAGCAATCCATTGGCCATCAGGAGCTTGCGAATGGTATTCTCGTTTTTGGCAGATAGTAGTCGCTGAGCCTGGGTTTGGTCACAGCCATAATAAGACATATACAAAAACAACCCACCTACAATCATAGGTACTGCCCCATATTCTTCGCCTTTGCCTATGCCCCAGTTAAAATCCAGTACTTTTAAACGCTCAGGATCAAAGCTACTGGTAAAACCTCCACTGGCTTGCAATTGCATCCAACCATAAATCAAACAAATGATCAACCCCAAAAAGAGAATAATCATCTGAATGGCATCTCCCCATACCACTGCTTTCATTCCTCCTTGCCAGGAATATACAATGGTAATGACACTGATAATGAGAATGGTATAAATGAAATCAATATTCAATACAGCCTGAAGTATAAAGGCAATGGTATATACCATCACGCCCGTTCCCAAAGCCCGACTAATTTGAAAAACCACACTCAAAATCAACCGTGTGGTGTAGTCATACTTTTTTTCTACATACTCATAAATACTTACTACGCCCGAGCGAAATATCGGAGGAATGATGAAGAGCATAATACCTACCATTGCAATGGGTACTGCCAGCTCAAAGGTGAGCCACTTCATCCCACCGTTCATCTTCAGGCCTACAAAAGCAGGCGCCGAAATAAAACTAATGGCCGAAAGCTGAGTAGCCATGGTAGACAAACTCAACGGAAACCATCCCAGCGAATTCCCTCCTAAAAAGTAATCTTTGGAGTCTTTGTTATTCTTGAACAAATAACCAATGCCCAAAAAAACCAGGATGTAAACAACAACAATGACGTAGTCTAAGTAATTCATGTATCAAATATCAGGTAGCCAGTATTAAATCAAGTACTAAGGAGGCAGTCCAGGAGAAGCTTTTGCCTCCATATCCACCGTGGGTAGTTTCTACCAAATGTTTTTGAGCCTCAAAATATTCATGAAACCCAAAGCGACTAACCAGCTCGAGTAAGTCTTGCTTTACAATATCGGCCATTTCTGGATACCCATATCGTTGTAACCCAAAATAAATTAGCCAGTTCATTTGTGGCCAAACCGGGCCTCGCCAATACCTTCTGGAGTCAAAATATTCGTGGTGTACATCAAAGCTTGGCATAATGAAATACCCGCTATTATTTAGCTCTTTGAGATGATCCACGATTTTCTGGGCTTTTTCGGCAGAAGGAATTCCTGCAAATAAAGCCGAAGTTCCTCCTATTTCCCAATAGGGCAATTGCTCCTGTTGGCGCAAATCGTAACCAGTATATGTTCCCAGCGAATCGTTCCAGAGTTTATCATTATAAGCTTTTTTGCTTTGTTGTTGCCATTCCTCAATTTTACCTACATCTAAATTGAGTTTTTTGCCGATTCTGATCAGGCTATCGTTGGAGCTTATCAATAAAGCATTGATCATACTATCCTGAATCAAAAACTCTGACTCTTCGGCAATTCCTTTACCCTCATACAAATGTTTTTTGCCCAACTGTAGCAAATATACATATTGGTCATACTGCAGCTTGGTAGGGCGCTCACTGGCATCGGCAATGGTGATGTCACGTCGCTGGTAATAAGGCAAATTAGCGTTCTCGAGATCAATCCGATTCATAGGAGCATCCCACAACGGCGAATTGTCTCGTCCCGACTCCCACGGATGGTAAATAAATACCAACCCTTCTCGGTAGGGGTCGCGGTATTCGTACCAAAATTGATGAAAATCCACAATCTTGGGAAACACTGCTTTGATAAAATCCACCACTTGAGGATTGTCTGGATGTTTTTCCCAAAGCTGCTCCAGTACAAACCCCAATACCGGTGGTTGGGTGATTCCCGAGGTTTTAGGAGTATTAGGCGCTCCTGGATTGACATTGGTTTCCCAAAAATCCCAATTGGGAAAGTAATCTTTTTCGGTTTCGGAATGAAAAATAATATGAGGAATCATACCATTGGTCCATTGCCCTTTGAGCAAAGAATGTATCTCCGAAAAAGCAGCCTCCAAATCAAAGTTGGCAAACCCAATGCTCACAAATCCAGAATCCCAATTCCACTGAAAAGGATACAAGCGCGCCGTAGGTACGGTAAACCCACCCCGCAAATTGCCATACAATATTTCCTTTGCCTGAGCTACTAATTCCAGTTCGTTTATTTTCATAAATTACTAAATATGAAGTAAAAAATGAGGGGAGTAAACAAGCTCCCCTCAATGCTTCTCACATAACGATTTCAGCTGATTGAACAGATTTATACATACAGATAGATACTAGTCTTTTCGATTAGATTGTGTTTTCACAACCTAACGTAGATAGTAGCCTTTATCTAAAACTCAAATAAAGCTCTTAGGGCAATTCTGCGTGGCAAAATAGGACGTCCTACAAAGAAGCTGGCGGTTCCTACCTGGGTATTTCCCTGACGCGGAGAACCTTCAGTAACACCTTCGCTGTCTAATAGATTGAAGATAGAAACTCCTAACCTGAGCGTACCACCCTGCTTGTCTAAATTGAAAGTATATCCTGCTCCTACCCGAACTAAACTATAAGGATCGAGTTGTACAGTGTTGGCATCATTAGCGTAGCGCTGTCCTAAATAAACCATTGATGCGTTGAAGTCTATGCGATTTTTGTTATAGTTCAACCCAAGTGATCCTTTGAATAATGGCTGACGACGCAAACGATTGCCTTCCAAATCGGTGTTCCCTTCTACTTTGGTAAACTGGTGCTCTTGGTAAGTCAATTGGGTGTTTAATGATAATCCGCTGATTACCTGATAAGTAGCAGTTCCTTCTACTCCCAATGTTTGGGTACTTTGGGTAAATACTTGTTCTACTACTCCTCCCTGGCCATCGTTTACAAAGTCAATGCTTCTACGATCGTTGAGTCCGACAAAGAAACCAGCTACCGTCGCTGATAATTTCTTAGAACCATATTTTACTCCAATTTCTGCCTGGTTAATTTTTTCAGTTTCGTAGCTCTGAGGCACCCCAGGAGCTAAAAACCTTACTCCCCTCAATTCTGGGAAGAAATATCCACGAGAAGCATTTGCATATACGTTGATTTGATCGTTTAGCCTATACAAACCAGCCAATACTACCGCAAAATCAGACGCACTTACTTCGCCTCGCTCAAAGCTATTGGTACCAATACCTACCTCACGAGAAATAACACCAAGGGCTCTCTCCCAACGTACTCCTACATCTAAGGTAAATTTGTCGGCTCTGATTTCATCGGCTATATAAATCGCTGATTTAGAGCTTTGATGATAACGATTGGCGGTTTGGCTACCACGAATAAATCCATTGGTGGCATAGGTTACATTGTTACCAGCAGTGTCAACACCTACCAGGTTTACCATTCGAGGCGAATTGCTGAAGTCTCCCAGGAAGTTCCAAATCCAGTTGTTGTCTTCGGCTCGGGTATAGCTCAAGTAAGTACCTACTGTAATGTTATGCTCTAAACTCCCCGTATTGATTTTCTTAGATAAGTTGAATTCTCCTGCCAATTCCTGCATAGGTCTTTGACGATCCAACACCCGGTTTTCAAATACCAAATCGCTAGCTGCCAGCGTAGTCCCATTGTCAGCATAAGTAAAGGTACCTGACTGTAGGTTTCTGTCTGTCAGATAATTAGCCTGAGTTTCAGGCACATTATGTACGCCATCTCCATCTAAAAAGAGGTTGAACCAGTGGTCATAATTGGCCGCTTTTACCTTGGCTTGCAATAACCAATCTTCGCCAAAGCTATGCTGCAAATCTCCCATGATATACCCTCCCTTGGTGATTACTCCATTTTCGATGGGTGATTCAAATCGACCATTAGGTGTGTCAAAAGAGAAATCAGTAGCATTTCCAGTAAGCAAGGTAAACACCTTTTTTCCATCATTTCCAGTAGGTCGGCTAAAGGTACCATTGTCATTTTGCAATGGATAAGGTAAATAAAACTGTACATTGTCGTCGATCAATTGGGTATAGACCGTAAATGAGCTATTTCCCTTATTGAACATCTTTCTTACGTTTCCTCGCAGCTGATAACCACGAGTAACCAAGCCAGTTTTGATAGGCCCTTCGTCGTAACGATAAAAACCAGAAAAGGCATAAAACAAATCTTTACCCATTGGCCCAGCAGTCAGAAAGTCTACTTTTACCCGACCATTTTGTGCCCACTCCAAGCCTATTTTGTTTTGTTGTTGAGCAGTTCCAGTTACACTCGTATAGTTGATAATACCTGCTACCGAACCAGCCCCAAAAAGTGTAGAAGCACCCCCTCGAATAAACTCAAGGTTACGAATACCGATGTCGTTTCTGAAATACACATCGTGCGCTGAAGAGTTTAAACCAAAGGTACTAATGGTAGGCAAACCATCTACTTGCAAAGGAGTAAATTGATATTGGCCTCCTGAAGGCATACCCCTCACAAATACGTTGGAAGCTACTTCACCACCACCACCTTCAGCCGTAATACCTGGAATGGCTCGCAAGATATCTGCTTGTGAGTTAAATCCAGCGGTGGCTAATTGCTTAGAGTTAAGCAAAGTGATTGAAATCGGAGAATCTTTCTGAGAACGTGAACTAAAACTACCTGTCACGACAATTTCGTCCAGTCCCATTGCATCCTCCTGCAAAGTAAAGTCTAATTGCGTATTACCTCCCTGGGTAATATTTATCTTTTGGGTAACAGTTTTGTACCCTACAAAAGAAGCAGTGATCTCTTGTTCTCCTGCAGGAGCTTCAAATGCATATTTACCATCTACATCCGAAACAGCCCCTACGGTTGTTCCTTTCACTACTACAGTAGCCCCGATTACCGGGTTTCCGTTGTCGTCCTTTACAGTTCCTGATACTTTGCCTTGTGCGAAGCTAAGGGTAAGACTAAGTACCAGGCTGCAAATGCTTAGAAAACTTTTAAGTAATAATTGACTCATATTCTATGTGATTTGTCTAATAATAGTGTTCTTTCTTCTAGGAATAATTACATTATGGAGGCAAAATTAGAGGATTGGATTTTCTAAGCATTGGTATTTATTACCAAGTTTATGGACTATATTGTCTCAATTTATAATTATATCAATATTTTTTAACTATTTAGTCTTATATGAAAGCAGAATTAGAGCGCATAAGTAACAAACCAGCGAACTCATTTTTGGTAAAAAACGTGGTGAAGGCTCAAAGACTGGATTTTAAAAGTGCCTACCATTATCACCCCGAATATGAGCTCATTTGGACGATCAAAAGCAAAGGGCGTAGATTCATTGGCAACCATATTACACCTTATCAACCAGGGGAGCTCATTTTCCTGGGTAAAAACATTCCGCATTGCTGGATTACTAATGAACACTCGGAGCAAATAGTGGTACAGATGAAGGAGGATTTTTTGGGGATGGATTTTCTAAATACCCCTGAATGTCTGTCCATTAAGAACATGCTCAAGGAAAGTTATCGAGGACTGGAGTTTTTTGGCGATACTAAAGCCAGAGTACAAAAAAAGATGGAGCATTTGTATTACCAGCGTGAAGGTTCGTTTCAACGCTTAATGCAACTGTTAGACATTCTCAGCGATTTGGCAGAGTCGAGCGAGTTTGAGTATTTGTCGATGGAAGAGTTTCGTACGGCTTATAATCATAAAGAGTTTGAGCGCATTCAAATCATTTATGATTACATACATAATAACTACAAGCTTGACTTGAGTATTGACAAGGCAGCTAAATTGATTTATTTGACCAAAAGCGCTTTTTGCAAATTTATCAAACGAAAAACCAAAAAAACCTTTACGCAAATTGTCAATGAAGTACGGTTAGGCAAAGCTACCGAGCTGTTGATTGAAACCGATAAGTCTATCATGCAAATATGTTATGAGGTGGGTTACAATGATCCGTCTTATTTCTTCAGGCAATTTGCAAAAATGATTGGCTCAAGCCCCAAACAGTTTCGGGAAGCTTATAACAGATAGCCAGAGAATAACGAACACTGAATTACGAATTTTGAAGGGTAAGTATAGGGCGTGTAGCCAATATAGGAGCAAGTCAAAGAATCGCGAGCAGTATTAGTAACATATTGAAAACACTGATCATATATTGAAATAATTACAATTTAAAACCTAATAAAATTTCAATAATGTATCACAAAACATCATTAATTTTTATATTTGCTCCAAAAATCTGACAAAAAGTTTTTGATTTCCCCTAATTTAGATTTTAGTTTGAGCTGAAGCTTTAAAAAGCTTCTGGGAATAGTTCAAGTCTAAATGGGGCCTAGACATACGGCTACAATGTTGAATTATTTACAAAACAAAGATAACCTATCCAACAATAAAACGTTGAGCAAAATGGCAAATACACTTTGGGGTATTGACATGGGAGGTACCAAAACTGAGCTTGCGGTACTCAAGTCTGCCGATGATCCGGAAGTAATCATTCGTAAACGCATCCCTACTGAAAGCGAAAAGGGATATGAACATGTGATTACCCGCATTGGGCAATTAGTAGATGATGTTGTCCAGGAGTTGGGACAAAAACCTGCTATGATAGGAATGGGCACACCTGGAGTAACCGATCCTTATACCCAAACACTTAAAAACAGTAATACCGTAAGTCTCAATGGAAAACCCTTTGGTAAAGATTTGGAAAAACGGTTACAAACTCCTTTGATAATGGCCAATGATGCCAACTGTTTTGCCATTGCAGAAGCTACTATGGGAGTAGTAAAAGAGCAAATGCCAGAAGCAACTACTGTTTTTGGGATTATCATGGGTACAGGTGTTGGTGGCGGAGTCGTAGTCAACAAGCAAGTACTTTTTGGTCGTCATGGCATTGCTGGTGAATGGGGGCATAATTTTTTGGATGCTTCTGGTGGCAAGTGTTATTGCGGACGCATTGGTTGCGTAGAAACGATACTTTCGGGCCCTGGTTCAGAAAGGTTCTACCAGAAAATTGCGGGCAAGCATAAAGGGATGAAAGATATTGTAAATGATCATTTGGCGGGCACTGACCCTCACGCCACCGAAACGATCGAAAGATTGATACATTTTTTTGGAAAAGGGATTGCCAATGTGCTCAATATACTAGACCCCGATGCAGTAGTAATTGGTGGTGGATTGGGCAATATAGATTTGCTATATACTGAAGGAGCAGAAGCCGTAAAACCTCATTTGTTTAACTATCGAATGGATACTAAGTTCTTAAAACCTACTTTGGGTGATAGTGCCGGGGTATTTGGTGCAGCCATGCTTACTGCTTAACAAAAAGGTGAATGCCTGAAAAAGTATACCAACCACTCATTCAAAATATCCGTGAAACTGTTTCAATATCGGAACAAGAGTTGATGTTGGTATTGGCCTCGTTTCAGCCTAAAGTACTTTCTAAAAAGGAAATATTACTTCAAAAAGGAGACATTTCTAATCATATGCGATTTATTGCAGATGGTAGTCTCAGAGTATATTATCTAAACGAAAAAGCCCAAGAATACACGATACAATTTGGCATCAAAGGTTGGTGGGTAAATGACTTGTATAGTTATCTTACCCATCAACCTGCCAATTATTTCATCCAAGCTTTACAACCCTCAGTTGTTCTTCAAATTCACCGCGATTCGCTCAACAAATTATTTGATCAAATCCCTTCTTTGGAGCGTTTTTTTAGAATAAAGTTTGAAAAAGCTTATGTCGCTCTCCAAGAACGTACCCTCCATCGAGCAAGCCTTTCGGCAAAAGACCGTTATGAGCAATTTCGCGCACAATACAAAGATATTGAACAAAACATCCCTCAATATGTGATTGCCTCTTATTTGGGTATCACTCCGGAGTTTTTGAGCGTCCTAAGAAGCCAGGAATAGTCTAGTCTCTTAATCAAAAACATCATTTTTTTCTTAAAGTAGCTTAATTTCTCTTTGCCCCTCTCCCTCTAGATTTGCAGCGTTTGTTAGAAAATTATTGCTTATGAATACTAGAAAAACAATTAGAGATGGGGAATTTATAACCCTCATTGCCTTTTTAATGGCAATGGTAGCTTTTGCCATTAATATGATTCTTCCTGCATTTAAAGATATGACCAAAGATTTAGGTTTAAACAATGAAACCCACATTCAATTATCAGTTTCGTTGCTATACCTTGGCTTGGCCATTGGGCAAGTTTTTTACGGCGCATTGTCGGATAATACTGGGCGAAAAAGATCAATTTATATAGGATTACTACTCTTTATGGGAGGTTGTCTCATTTCTTTTGTGGCTCCTAATCTTACGATACTCATTATAGGGCAAATTGTTCAAGGAATGGGTTTAGGGGCACCCCGGGTGGTCACGATGGCTATTGTAAGAGATAACTATTCGGGCAACGCTATGGGGCGTGTTATGTCGTTTATCATGATGATATTCATCTTGGTACCCACCATATCACCTTATCTTGGGCAAAGTATCATACTTTTGACCCATTGGCGTGTCTTATTTTTAGTATTTATTGGTTTGGCTGTGGGGATGTTGTTATGGCTAAAAATAAGGCTTCCCGAATCCCTTGATCAGTCACAGCGTACCTCGTTCTCGTTAAGTCAAGTCTATAAAACTATTCTATTCATTCTTAAAACCCCTGCTGCACTTGGATATACTGTTGTACTGGGATTGTTTTCCAGTGCCTTTATTGCTTATCTTAATATGTCACAGCAAGTTTTTCAGATTCAATATGACTTAGGTAAACAATACCCTCTCTACTTTGCATTATTATCCTTGAGCATAGGATTGGCCTCCTTCACTAATGGAAAATGGGTGCTTCGTTATGGTATGGAAAAGCTCTCTAAAGTAGCGCTTATAGCTACTTGTACCATCGCAATACCTACTTTCTTATGGATTTGGTTCACCGCTACTCAACCACCTTTTGGCTTTTTAATGTTTTTTATGACGATTGTGCTATACTGTTTTGGAATTTTGGTAGGTAATCTTAATTCTTTAGCCATGAAACCCCTTGGCCACGTAGCTGGTACAGGCGCAGCGATAGTGGGCGCTTTATCAACTTTGGTTTCGGTACCTTTTGCCATATGGATTGGAAGCTATTACGCTGGTTCTATACTCCCATTAGTTGGTGGATTTGCTTTGTTTGGGAGTCTATCTTTAGCTTTGTTTTTAAAAATCACCTCCTTAAAACAAACTTTAGATTACCATCCACACTAAGGTGTTATTCCTTCTTAGTCTGGGCTGCACCCTCTTTTTGCAAATCAGGACATTTAGTAGCTTCTGAAGATTTTTTTACAAACGCCCAATGACCATACTCCTGAAATTGCTTGCCCTGATCCCACAAGCCAAACATCCGATTTTGCTCCTCGTTGATTACCATCATGACTTGTCCGTATTTCTTCGTGGCTTCTTCTTCCCAAACAAACCTTAATTTGCGCCCTTTGATTTCCCCATTCAAGATATGTCCTTTGTTTTGAGCATAACAACCGGTCACCTTATTGCCTTCTTGAATCAGAGAAATTGGCCCTTTAGCGGTTTGCCAGGTTCCCGTTACATTTATCCCAGATAAGGCATTTGCAGGTATCCCCCAGGCTTGTATTTCATTAAAACGAGTCAATGCAGGATGGCCATAGTTGGATTTAATTGTGATTTTGACCCAGCGGGTGCGAATGTTTTGAATGCCCATCAGACGAATGGGAGCATTGGCTTCCAAAATAAGGTTGTATTCTACATCATACCCTGAAGTAGCACTGGTACTCGAAAATTCAATCCGAACCTTTTTGATACTCTGCGCTCTATTTTGAGGCTTTTGTTCATTATTAAAGCCAATTTGTTTGAGCAAAAATGTTTCTGCCAACTCAAACACAAATACACATTGGGTGGCTTGCCCTTGTGCCGATATCCATCCCTTTTTGAGGTCTCCATCCAACAATGCTTCGGCAGCTCCTGCCGGAATCACTGTGTCGTTGATGATCTGTGGCTTTTGGCTGCTGGTGGCTTGTACCACATGGGCACCATTGTTTAGCGACAATGCATTGATAAGGGTAGGCTTTTGAGCAAATAAAGAAGGGATTGAAAAAACAGCATTAAACAGACAACAAGCAATCAACCAGTACAATTTCATAAGCATTGAGGGGTAATGAGGAAGCGAAGTTGTTTATTAAAACGGCAAGATTCAAATAATTGTCCCATTTTTCAGGGATTAGTTGATGGCTCACTACTAATCATTGATTGCTTGACCTTACCCAAGCAAATAAAAGTTCGGGCATAAAAAAAGAGTTTAGGCCTTGGCCCAAACTCCCATATTTTATTCTTAATTGAGTGTGGTTATCAAATTTCTTCTAGTTCTTAATCCTTGACCTCCAAGCTAATTGGATTGCTGCGATATTTCACATTGTATTCGATGGTTACCTTTACAATAGAAGGTACTACAGTAGACAATGGAAATTCGTTTTTGAGTTTTTCTAAAATCTCCGCGTATTCGTGCGGATACACAAAATCACCTACTTTGATTCGATACGAAGGCTCTCGATATTCCATATAAGGTTTCAAATGTGGAAATAACTGATAAGAGCGTCGTCGTACCCGATAGGCTTCTGAACGGTTACGTCCCCGGTAGATTTGTATACGATACCCGCTAAACTTTTGCTTGCGGTAAAAAGTATACTTTTGCTCCGGACCAAAGTCAATCAACTTATCCAACTCATCGGTAACAGCGTGAGTTACCACCTGAGTGGTGTCATCGTGGGCAAATAAGGTAAGCGGTCTGCTTTTGCCTTCATAAGTTTCCTTATGGTACTCAAATTTTACTAGACTTCGGGATAAAGTATCCTTTAGGTCGTTTTTTGTGCGAGGCACATATTTAGGAGTACAACTTGCCAAGTACCCTAGGGCTAGTATAGCGCCAAGGTAAACTCTACGGCATTTCATTTTTGTGATATTTAGTGAAATAAGTAAATAATTAAATCATAGCAACTGGTTCACGTCACGAAACATTCTTTCTTATAGTATTTATTTTTTAAACGATATCACCCCTAAATAAGTTGTAATTTAGAATATTAAGTAACTTTACTCTTATAAAACCAGTGAAATTACTTATACAAAAGCAGGTATTTATAATTGTATAATTTATATACTCAGACAGGCACAATAATTTTTAAATTGAAGCGTTTGGCAGGTTTGTTTGGGAAGTGATTCTATTGTTGGATAGCTCTAAGGCATTTTGTAAGTCAGGGAAAATACCAGCATTAATCTATTGGTTCTTGTTTGAGCAATTCCAGCAAATCTTCTAGTGCTTGGGTATAAGCAATTTTGGTAATGATGGTATTTGCTTCTCCCTTGATGTGAGACCTTACTGTCAATAAACTATCTTGATATCCAAATTGAATAAATGATTGATTATTGGCTAAACCATGTCTTCTGGCTCGGGAAAGCACCAAATTATATAAAGATTGGCCTGCTCGAAAATGATGATCATAGCCTTTACCCCGCATTGCATGAATTAAACCCATGACATCCTGTTTTATAGGAAAACGAGTTGAATCAATATCTCCAAAAAACCGTCCTACTTCATCCCAGCTTGCGACAAACTCTCCCTGTACCAATCTACCCTCTTCGTAATAATATGCCAACTTACCCGTAATTAGACCAGAAAACGCAGCTTCTAGTTTAGAAGGCGGCCATTCATCAATCAGCCAATGCCAAACCATATTTACCAATTCTTTAAGGCCTCGTTTACTTTCAAAAAGTGCTGTTTTTTCGACTTTAAAAGTGAAAGCTATCGGACTATTGATTCCAAATCCAGTTAATTCACAAGAACGATTACCGTTGTGAATGTGTAGTTCAAAAAAATCTGAATGTTCATGAATTAATTCCAGGTTGGCGTGCTGCGCTAATTGAGGTACAAAATCCAGTATTTGCTGTTGTATTTTGATAATATTGCGTTTATCTAAATCGACAAATTCGAAGTTATCATACATCACTTCTATAGAAGCCTTACCTATCCACGATTGTACACTCTGCAATGCAACAGCCCTATCGTTTATTCGCCCAAATGCTATTTCTTTTGTGTTTTCCAAGAAGTAGATCATATATAGCGGTTTCTGCTTACTCACTGGAAGATCTTTGGAACAATAAATATTACAAGTTCTTTGACCATAGATCACTTCACAATTCCAGTGTACACCAGCCCCTTGTATGGTTATTTGAACATTTCCATCAAATGTTTCAAACATCTCCTGAAGCTTAGCATAAAAATCACGCGCTATTTTTTCTTCTTCGTAAGTCATCGCAAATATATCCTTCCCTAAAATAGACTCACTCTTAGGTATAAAACAATACAAGCTGTCCCCCACACCCAGTGAGGATTGATGTGTAGATGATTTATTTTTCTTAAAAGGGCCAGTCGTAATGTCAAAGCCATAAAATCATAGGCCAAGACATCAATATCAACAGCATTTCCACCAATACCAGTATTGTATCCTCCTTTGATGAAATATAATTTGTAAAGCCATATGGTCAATTCTAAACCTAAAATCGCTACACGCAGATTCCGCTTAGGTAAAACAAAACCCACCCCTATCAAGAATAAAGCAATAGAGGTATATTTGAGATTGTCGGAAACAATTCCTGTACCTTTCATGACTATACATCCATAATCCTGGCTATAGTCTAACAAGTATACACCGCCTAAAACTACCACGCCTACCAATAGCCGAAATATGGCGCGGGCATCTGTAAATTTTGCTACAAGTTGATTGTTTTTCAATCGATTATCAATTAGCCAAATAATCAAAATTACCCCTGCTACAAAAGGGACTAAAGGTAATATCTCAGAAATATTGAATAAAAATTCCATTATAATGTATTTGTTAAATCACTAAATTAGTACACCACCCAAAACCAAAAATAAACTACCACTAACTTAATGGTAAGTAAGATGAACCAGTCTTTATGAATAGACTGTTTTAGAAGAAACCGTAATTGTAAAGGCAAGCTAAACAATAATCCATAAGCCATTCTTTTCCATAAAAGCGCATCTGTTGTAGAGATTATATTACAATATAGGTCTGAGTAGATATTCTTTGAACGAAACTCGATAATCTTGTCAGCACAATAAATACAATATATCAGCCACAGGGCTTCTATAATGTATAAAATTTGTATCGTTCTCTGATTATTTAAATTAAGGTAGGGCATATTTCCAATCATTATATTTTATCACTTATTTGTTTGCCGATAATAAAATTAAGCATTTTCATAAAAATCACTTTTCTATAATTCACTCTGTTTTTATTAGGAACTAAATTCTAAAAAAATACGCAAAGGGTATCGTTCATTCCAGTGAGTTGTACTCACTTGCTCAGCTTGTAAAACTTGTAAAAACTCATCAGCCAAAATTCCCAGCAAGCGGGCAGCGTCTTGTACAGGCTGACCTGCTTTTAAATAAATGCGAATGAACGCATCTTTTGGTGAATCTGCCAGTTTAGGGTTGTGTCCCCTATTCAAAATATTTTGATGGAAGATATTTCTGATTGTCTTCTCTGAAAGCTCTTTTCCTTGTCGATTAGTAATTTTTTTGTTAACCAATACTTTAAAACCTAGCAGTTTGTGATAGCGAATATGCGCGTTATCCAAAGATTGCCTGTTGAATAGATGTAAAGGCAATAAATGGGTGGCTTGACTTCCACTAAATTTACTTTGTGCAAAATCGTAGGGTATCAAAAACATTGCGCTGGAAACCGTATAAGGCAAATTTAATCGTTTCTCAATTTTTTGTAATGAGGTTGACTCATCGATAGAGATAATGGGTATAGAAGCATCAAATTGCTTTTTGTGAAACAACTCATAAGGATCTGATTTGGGAGTACAACTGATCAGTCCCAGTAAAATCAGGTGTAGGAAGTTTTTCATCATTATATTTTATCACTTATCTGTTTACCGATAATAAAGTTAAGCATTTTCGTATAAAAAAATCACCTTTCTCTATTTCATTCCGTTTTTACCAAAAAACTAAACTCTATGAAAATCAAAACTTTTGTAGTGGCTCTATTGCTTTTGGGCTACACACTATCCAGTAAGGCACAGGACAATTACCAATCAAGCGAATATGATGTGATTTATCAAATACAGGTAGCCTTAATCAATGGCAACTCTGTAAACTGGACAAAACTCAAAAATCTTACTGATTTGGGGCAGTTAACTACTAACACGGTAGAACTTGATCCAGCAGATACTCCCGGAAAAACACCTGTATATTTGGGTTATTACTTGGGTAAATCTACCGCACAAAAAGTGCTTGCTGAAGTAAAGAAACGGGGTTATACAAAGGCCAAAATGGTGAGTGATGGTGCTTACCAATTAGGGCATAGTACGGGTAAACACATTCGCTATGGATTACAATTGGGGGCTTTTAAATCTTTACGATTGGTTAAAGTAGGGCAATACCCCAAGAAAAATGACGAGGATAGAATTTACCTACAATACAAAGGTGGCGCTTATAAGGTATTTTATAATTTATATACCAAAGGAGACACCCCTCCTGGTTTGGCAGAGGCTAAAAATGAATTGGTGCCCTGGCTCAAGAAGAAGGGCTACCAAGTGTTTGTGCAAAAATTCAGGTAAAAACCAAAGGGGTAATTATTACCCCTCATTTTCTTCTCCACCACGCATCTTATCCAGCAAGTTGTTCAAGGTTTTGGCCTCTTCGGGGGTAAGATTGGCTTTGATTTCATCTTCAAAACCTGCGACAATTGAGCTGATCTCGTCTAGCTTCTGAATCCCTTCTTCGGTGATAATCACATCAACTCTGCGTCGATCCTCGCCACACTCGGTACGCTCTACGTATCCTTTTTGGCGTAGTTTTTCTACCAACCTTGATGCATTAGACATTTTATCCAGCATACGCTCGGTGATGGTAAAAATCGGTGCTGGTTTGGGGTATTGCCCTTTTAAAATACGCAATACATTGAATTGTTGAGGGGTCAGTTTGTACTCTTTGAGTAATTTGTTCGTACTAAAGTTTACCCAATTACCCGAGTAAATGAGGTTGACCACTAGCTTTTGATAGGGTGTTTTAAATTTCGCCTGATGGATTTCTTTTTCAAGTTTCATTGGGATGAAAATTTACATGTGACAACTATAAAAGTTGCAACAACTTTTACAAATGAACATAAAGTTAACAAGTTTTGTGAAACTCATCAACTTTATGTTCCTGATATTTTACTTTGTACATTTTTTAGAGGGTATTTTGGCTAAAAGTTTCAACAAACCCTGATAATTAGGCAGTTGCCTCTTCTTTAACCTTTGCAAATTGTACACTTGCTGCCAGCTTGATCGTATCGCCTACTACCACGCTACCAGCTTCGGTTACACCATCCCATTTCAAACCAAAGGCCTTACGGCTAATTTTGCCTTCTACAGTAAAACCTGATTTGGTATTGCCATAAAAATCATCGGCTACTCCACCATACTCTACATTCAATTCTACTTCTTTGGTAATGTCACGAATGGTAAGGTTGCCTTTAAGGCTAAAGTTTTCGTCATCTACACGAGTAAATGAAGTACTCTCAAAAGTCAATTTTGGAAACTCGGCTGCATTAAAGAAATCGTCTGATTTTAGGTGGCCATCGCGTTGTTCATTGTTGGTGCTAATGCTGTCGATGTCGGCCGAGAAAGTGATTTTACTACCTGAGAAATCTTCGTTTGTTACTTCTACTTTGCCATCAAACTGCTGAAAGCTTCCAGTTACGGTAGAAATCACCAAGTGTTTTACTTTAAACTGTACTTCTGAGTGCATTGGGTCTATTACCCAGCTACCAATATTTGCCATGATATCGTTGTTTTTTGATGTTAATAAAATTGTTGATTAAACGTTGAAACAAATATAAGTAAAAACATTTAATGTACAAACATTTAATTATTCGCAAGACCAAACTTTTACAATCATATATTTATCCTTACCTTTAGATAAAATAAAACCACCACTTAAAAAAAGCCATGGCACTGTATACCAATATCAAGGAGGCCCTACAAAATCCGTTGGATGTGACACATCTCAACCTACGGATTGACTACGGGAAAACGCTTACTGAGGAGCTGTTGGTATGCAAGCATCTTGAGGTTCTAGAACTCACCGGACATTATTATGAAGTACCCGATACATTTAATCAATTCAACAAACTAGAACAAATCACTTTCAGGGGGCGATACAATCGTTTTCCAGAGTTTATTTTTGGATTACCTCAGCTCAAGCATTTATACTTTGAGGGCTATAGCATGACTAACTTCCCCGATAAGTTTCATCATTTGCCACAGCTGTTATCACTCAAAATTTCCAGTAGTCTGGTTAATAATCCATACTTAAAATTTCCTGAGTCTATATTTTCGCTCACCCAATTAAAGCATTTGTACTTGTATGCCGATATGCGCAACCTGTACCCTAAGCTTGGGCAGTTAAAACAACTAGAAACGCTAGAGCTTGCCTATTCTTATTCGCATCAGGAAGCCATGGAAACCATTTGTTCGCTTACAAACTTGCATACCCTCATTTTATCCAATGATGGACGCAACGGACAAGCGCTTCATTTGCCTGATGCAGTGGGCAACTTAAAACGGTTGAAACACCTAAGCCTCCACAATAATCATCTGCGAAACCTGCCCCGTTCTTTACGAAAACTGAAACACCTTGAGACCCTAAGGCTCTCCAACGGGAAGTTTACTCAGTTATCGTTTCAAAATGGAGATCTACCTCGCCTTACTACGCTCACGCTCGAGCAGAATAAGCAACTCAATATTTCTAATGAATTAAAAAAGTTTTTGGCCTCCCCTATTATAGATTTAAATCTCAAGAGCAATAGTTTGCTACAGTTTCCAGAGATTGTGCTGCAGTTTCCACAGCTCCAAAAACTTAATCTGGCCAATAACAAAATCAGCCACTTACCGCTTGATATTGTAAACCTTCCTGAATTAAGCCAGCTCAATACCACCAAAACCCCACTGGCATATACCACAGAAGCCAAAAGCGGTAAGCCTATCAATAAATTGTTGGCTTTGATGCGCAAAAGTAAATCATCTCAAGAGTTTAGAAAGGTAAATTTGGCGCTACTGCTCAACGATTGGCAATACCTGAGAGATGTTACGCCGCAAGATATTCTGCCTGCCTTGAACACCCCACAAAATGTAGTACGAGAAAATGCCTTGATTGCCCTGGAAAAACATTTTCCTAATTCCACCGAAGGCTTGGGGGCTAGCCAGGTAGTGGTTACTATGATTGGAAAAAATAAGGGATTACCTATCAACAAAACCTACCAAAAACTTAAGCAACAAGGAATCAAGACTTCACGTTTTTTGCAAACCAATACTACCCACGTAGTACTGGGAACCGAACCAGGCGAGAAACTAGAACAAGCTCAAGACATGCAAGTATCCTGGATACTGCCCCAGCATCTACGCTCTTACTTACAACAAATAGAAGTACCTTATTTGATGCAGGAAGATCAACCAGCCTCCCCTTTGCAAAGCCTGGAAGAGTTACTGCTTAATAAAGATCCACAAAATGTGGCTTTGGGGCTCACCATGATGCTAGAGGGAGGAATTCCCGAAGAACTGTTATATGATATCGTGATTTTGGCCCTTAAGAAAAACTATCCGCCCAGCCAAACTGCTAAGAAAGTATTGGAACGCTATACCTCTGAGGAGTTTCGAGCAGTTTTGCGTAAGCATTCACGCAAATCGATGGTGAATATCTTGTGGGCGTTTCAACAAGAAAAGTTGATTAATCAGGAAAAACTGGCCTTGGCTGCCCTTAAGTTTTTCAAAAACGAACCCAATCGCTACTACTATTTCAACACCTTGCAACGTACCGCTTTTGAGCTTTGCTTTAAACAAGGGGGCGATGTAGCTTCGTTAGCATTAGAGGCGCGTATTCAGGAAGATGCCTTGGAACTGACTGGTTTTTATATCAAAGAAGTTCCTCCCGAATTGCGTCGGTTTAAGCAACTTAAGCATATCAACCTGGGAGGTAATGGCCTGCGAACGCTTCCTGGTTGGTTTTCTGAATTTTCGGCTTTAGAGAAATTAGACCTCACCAATAACATGTTCAACAAGACCGAAAAAAACTACCTAAGAAATTCGTTTCCCAACGTTCGCATTTTGTTTTGAGTGATACAACCTCTCCCAAAACATACAAGCTATACAACACGCTATATTTAAACATCCAACCTGACCGACTTTGGACGCCTGCCAGATTGGGAATGTTTAATTTTTTATTGGAAGTCGTCTCGACTTCTTGGTCTATTTGCTCCATTTAAAACCTTCTACATCAAAATAAATGATTTGCATTCCTGCATCATAAAAAGGAGCTTCGATCATTAGTTTTTTAGCTTTCTTGAGTTTATTGATAAACTGTCTGGCATTCACAAGAAATATAGTGGTAGAAGAACCATCATCAGTGCCCGCATAAGCATAATTGGAAGGTTGTTCATCGTCAAACTTAACCCGTACCACGCGTTCGTTCATAATACTGGGCATAAACTGTCCCTTAGATACCGATAAAGCCACATCATTACCCTTGCCCATATTGCGTACTAATAGCGTAAAGGTAGAGCCTCCCTGATATGGAAAATCGAACTCAATTTTATTGGTAGAAGTGGTATAAGTAAAAAAACGCTTCTGACCAGACATTTTGTCTTCGGTTTCCTCATTGGTCCAGTTTGCTTTCTTCTTTTCCTCTTCGCTTTGTTCATCCTTGGTACTTGTGCTTGTTTCACTATTGCCTGATTTGTTTTCTTTGCCACTTTCGGTATCATCGCTACTGGCAACTGCCAGCACTATAAAAAATACTACCAACATAAAAGAAGCAAAGGTTTGAAAATACTTTTTCATAATTATGTATATTATAAATTTATGTTTGATTTGTTTTTTTTCTATCACTTCGTCCCTATTTACTTGCCACCCAACGGTTGTCTTTTTGTATCAAAAACACCAAGGGCAATAGTGCACCCAATAGATAAAACACCAGGTCTAAGGGATCAAATGTACCTGGGGTAATCTGAAGTAGTTGGAGAATTTCTACTGAAAGTATGAATAAGGCTATCAGAGAAATCCACCAATGGGGTTGTTTAGATTGCTTATTTCTCCACAGGTAGCATATGCCACAACCATATGAAAACATCCAAAGACCATCAGGAAGCGAAAAAAGAATCCATTCGGGGATGTATTTTGCATAAGGCAGCGTATAAAACCGCAAGCGCTCAATCAAATGATCTAAACCAATAAAAGAGATCCAATCAAATAATATGAGTGTATCTGAGCGAAAACCTAGATAAATGAGCCCTCCTCCTAACAAAGAGATGATACAGCCCAAGAGTAGTCTTTGATGCATGATGGAATAGTTATGATTCATATATATGAATGCATTGTATAAAGAGGCCACGTATTAGGAAAGAAGGCTGACTGACTAGCCAGCCTTTTACTTTGGATTTAGTGTTTGACCACTTTTTCAATTACTCCAACTCATTGGCAATGCTTTATGGTCAGCTTGGTTCAACTCAAATAGATGATCTATTTGAAGCATTGAAAACGCTCTGATAAAATCAATAATGGAGGATAATATGTGTTTGAATAGCACCTGAATAAGGCTCCATTGTCTTTTAGGAAAGCGCCTCACAGGTAAATTACAGGGGTGAGTATTGAGAGAAATACCACAAAATATTTTATTCATGATAGTTAATGCTGTCTTGTGAATAAATTAGTGAAGATTCATTCTTTACTCTGCCAGAAGGTTCAAGCATTTCAATCTTCTTAAATAAAATATTCCCTCAATTGTAGGTATTAAAAAAATCATTCTACGACCACATCAGGAATGATGTAGGCAATAAGCAGGCTCGAAACTGAGCTTGGCTTCAATGGTATGCTAGGTAGTCATTATCAATAACTTCGCTATCACGATTGAGAACTTGTAAGCAAAGTAAAAGCAAAGCAAGATGAAAAAGGTCTCAAAGCTCATTTTGAGACTTCCTTTATGAGTCTCACCAAATGCAGCGAAGTCTCACAAAAACATAAGCAACTGGTAATCAAAGGGTAAATTTGGCTAATTATCAGAGGTGTCTTCCATTGTTTTTTTATATTGGGAAGGAGTCAATCCAGTATATTTTTTAAAAATACGATTGAAAGTTGCCTTGGAATGGAACCCTGACTCATAAGCAATCGCAATTAGTTTCAAATGTTGGGTATCACTTCTTTTCAATTGCTCTTTAAAAGCATTGACCCGACAGCGATTGATATAATCATAGAAGTTTGTATGTAGTTCGCGATTGAACAGTTCAGATAATCTTCGCTCCGAGATTTGCATTTTTTTAGCAAGCTTAGCCAGCGAAATGTCTTCTTCTTTATATAATTTTTGCCCTACCACCACTTCATGCAGTTTTTGATTAAGTAAAGAACGTTCTTCTTCTTTGCTTTCGGGCATTTCTTTTCTACTAGCCAATAGTGTTAGATTTTCGTCATTAAGTCGTGGTTTATCCTGAGTGATATTAGTTGTAGAGGGGCCATTGGCAGATTTCTTAGGAAGGTTTTGTCGCACCACCCTGTTATGTTTGCTGAGGTAATAAGCTCCTAATATTGCCAACCCTGATAAACCTATGATACTTAAGCGAAACCACCACGTTTGCCACCAGGGAAGATGAACAATGACAATTAGTTTAATTTCTTTGGAACCTTCTGCACCCATTCCGTCAGGATAGGCTACTCTAAATTCATGAATCCCAGGCGGTAAATCATAATAAGTTACTGGGAATGAAGCTTTTGAATAGCCCCAGGTAGAATCTGGTGCTTCCCTGATGGCTTCCTGTTTGCTATTTTGCAGCTTAAGGTGGTTTTTGTAAGGAACAAACCTAAACGCCAATACATCATCTTTGTAAGAAGCTTGAATAGTATCGGTTGGTTTAATCGCACGAAAGAAACCTTTGCCCTTAGCCACTTGAAGCACCATAGGAAAGTTACAAGAGCTATCTGGGTTTGTAGGTTTTTCTTGCCGCTGTTGATGTACTTGTGTCAAGGGTTTGTTTGATGCTAAAAGTTTTTTGTTGGGTAAAGTCCCCCGAAGGTTCTCAGTTAAATTACCTGCAAGCTTTTGGTAGATAACAACAGTCGCGAGCCTGTCCTTAGATATGGCCTGGGCTGAAAGTAATAGATTAAACACAATGATTAGATTAAATAGCCTGATAAAGCATTTCTTCATAAAAAGAACATAATTGATTTTTTAAATAATAAGTGTGAATAATCGTGTGCTTGTTAGGCCACTATTTGATGGTTTTTTAGCGCCAAGGCAATAGGTTGCCTAACCAATCCGCAGAAATGATGGTTTACAAAGCTAGTTTTGTAACAACATGGGTACATTCTTCGGGCAGAAAGCTATAGCACACGCTGGAAAAGCAATACTTTGTAGTTTTATTAAAATAGCGGTAAGGTATTGATAACTAAAGGTTTACACATAGTATTCCTATAGAGCATACTATTTTATCAAAGTAATGCAAACGATGCAAAAACGTTCAAAAGTGATTGAACGCTCACTAGAAAGTAGAGAATAGATAAAACCAGGTTTGGTTTATATCAAGATAAAGGCGTTAAAAGTAAGCTGAATTTAAGTGATACTCACAATGAGTAAGAGAATTGACATAGTAAGAATTTTGGTAAAAGGTGTTGTTTGTCATATATGTTAATAAATGTAGGGTGTGTTAAGTGATCTTAGTTAAGAAAAAAACAGTGATGTAACGAAGAGTTTGGTGATAAATTAACTCATTTAGTATAGCATGCATTTTTACTAAAAAATAGTAAGTTTATGCACTTTGAAGAAATATTTACAGTTCAATCAATTATTCACTTTACTCAATGTTAAGAAGTTTGATTCTCTTAATTATTTTTACGTGACTTGGTTAATTATTGTTGTTGGTAATGGACGAACTGTGCTTTTATTTTTTTTGTAATATTAAAATAGGCATAAAACCATCTCGTTTCCTTACTACTCATAACCACCTTAATATAAACAACTTACACTTTTTTATTTCTTTATTAAAAAGTACTATTCTAATATATAATTTTATGCAAAAGAAAGTATACTACCTCTCTACCTGCAATACTTGTAAGCGTATCATGACGGAACTCAACATTGGAGAGGAGTTCGAACAACAAGACATTAAAACCGATAAAATTACCTCAGCTCAGTTGGAAGAAATGCAGCAATTGGCAGGTAGTTATGAGGCTTTGTTTAGTAGGGTTGCCCGCAAATACAAAGAACTTGGGCTCAAAGAGAAAACCTTGAGCGAAGATGATTACAAAAACTACATTCTAGAAGAATATACTTTCCTAAAACGCCCGGTTTTTATTGTAGGCGAGGAAATATTTATTGGGAATAGTAAAAAGAATGTAGCTGCTTTGGCAGAGAAATTAAACTAATAGTGCTCTCATCTTTTTATTGCGAAAACTGCTGCTCCCCCCTTAAAAACAGGCAGTTTTCGCAATTATCATCTTATTTTTTTCAATATTTACCAGTAATACCCCATTGCATTTCTTCAGACGCTCTTTTTTGCGAAAAACCTTCCTTACTGTTCATTAATCGCATAAAACAGCCATAACCTTTCATAGAAGTATTGCCCTAAAGTCCCACGCTCAATACCAAGTTTGGTTAGGCTATACAGAATCTACCAAACAAGGTATTCAGAGTGAGGTTGGTCTTAATAAATCGTTTCAGTGCATGGTAGGGAAAAATATTTGGGGTAGAAACGAAAACCAAGGCAACTATTTTCAGGGAGAATTTGGTGGAAGCGTACTCTCAGTTTTTGCTGGCGTAGCGTACAGCGAAACCTGGCAAAACTTATCCAACATTCATATTACCGAAGTTTCACCTCGGATTAATTTCACAGGCATTATTGCAGGGTTTGTGAGTGCCAATCTCAGCATTAGTTATCGGCCTTTTCAAAAAAAATCCATTATTCTCACCCCAGAAATTGGCGTTGCCATATTCAGATTAATTCATTTGACCTATGGGTATAAATTTTTTGATGAATCTGATCTCCAAAGACATTATTCTGTTTTTATGGCTATTCCAATTACACCCAATCAGAAAAATAAACGCAGGCGTCGGCGAAAATAGTAGGCCTACAGCCTCACATGCACGTCTTCTTCCTTCAAATAACTTTTCAATTCCTGAATGCCAATTTCATTGAAGTGAAAAATACTTGCTGCCAATCCAGCATCGGCGTGGGCCTGGTCAAACACTTCTTTGAAATGAGCCTTGGTGCCTGCCCCACCTGAAGCAATTACCGGGATCATCAGCATTTCGGTTACTCGTTGGGTAGCCTCTAAAGCAAAGCCACTTTTGGTGCCATCGTTGTTCATCGAGGTAAACAATATTTCCCCAGCCCCTCTTTCTTGAGCTTCCTTGGCCCAATCAAATAATTTGATATCGGTTTTTTGTTTGCCTCCGTGAGTGTGCACCCACCATTCGCCTTCTACTTCGCGGGCATCAATGGCAATCACGATACACTGTTCGCCAAACTCTCGAGAAGCTTGAGTCACCAGTTCTGGATTGCGTACGGCCGCCGAATTGATGGTAATTTTATCGGCTCCCGAATCCAACAATACCGAAATATCTTCTACCGACTTGATACCTCCTCCCACGGTAAATGGAATATTGATATTCTCAGCAATCCGTTTTACCAGTTCAGCAAGGGTTTTGCGTTTCTCGTTGGTAGCGGTAATGTCCAAAAAACACAACTCGTCAGCACCCTCCTCGGCATAGCGACGCCCTAGCTCTACCGCATCTCCAGCTACTACCAGATTCTCAAACTGTACGCCTTTTACGGTAAGACCATCTTTTACATCCAGGCAAGGTATTATTCTTTTAGTAATCATTTTTTTAACAGTGAGTGATCAATGGTAAATAATAAATTATTCTTTTTGCAAAAATGATAGTTCATCTCAATCGAGTCTTAGGTGAATTCAATATAGTTAGTGGTCAATTTTTATTGCTTTATTGTCTCGCCTTCGGCTGATTGTTCTATTGTTCCGCAATGCGTCACAAAGCTATGGACAATGGACGGAATGCTATGAACTAGAAACTCCTAACTATGAACTAATTTCTGCTTTACTCTATTTTTTACTTGAAACCTAAGCATATGCTTTCAGCTCCTCGAGTGAGATACGGTTTTCGTAAATCGCTTTACCCACAATTACCCCATCGATACCCGCTTTGTCCAAAGCCTCAATATCTTGCATGCTTGCTACCCCTCCACTGGCAATAATTGTCATTTCGGGGAAACGCTCACGTAGGTTTTGGTACAAGTCTAAAGCTACACCTTGCAGCAAACCATCTTTGGAAACATCGGTACAAAAGAACTGATTTAAGCCACTAGGTATAAAATCGGTAATAAAATCATAGATGCTCACTTCTGATTCGTCCTGCCAGGCATTAATGGCGATTTTTTCTCCTTTCACGTCCGATGCCAACAAAATTTTATCGGCTCCAAATTGTTGCAGCCAGCTTTTGAACACCTCAGGTTGTTTTACTGCCAGGCTACCAATATTGGCCATCGTAGCTCCTGCATCTAATACCGATTGTACTTGCGCTGCAGTTTTGATGCCCCCACCATAGTCAATCGTAAGGTTAGTTTTGGCAGCCATTTGTTCTACCAAAGCCAAGTGCTTGGGAGCGCCGCTTTTGGCTCCGTCTAAATCTACCACATGGAGGCGTTGAAAACCTTCATCCTGATATTTTTGAGCCATTTCTACCGGGTCTTTGTCGTATACCCTTTTTTGATCATAATCGCCTTGAGTCAGGCGCACACATTGCCCATTGATAATATCTATTGCCGGAATTATCTGAATCATAATAGGTTAGCTTTAAGTAGCAAGTCATCGTAGAAAACACAATGACTCGCCATATAATTTAGATTTCTAAAAAGTTTTGAATGATTTTGCTGCCTTGTTGGCTGCTCTTTTCGGGGTGAAACTGGGCCGCATAGAAATTCCCCTTCTCTATCATGGCCGAAAAAGGAATGATGTGTTCCGATTGGGCAGAAGTATGCTCCGAAAGCTCTACAAAATAGCTGTGTACAAAGTACATATAGTCTTCGTCGGTCAATCCTTTGGTTAAGGTACCATTCATTTTCAGGAGATTGTTCCAGCCCATATGTGGCACTTTATACCCATTGGTTTCGGTAGTTACAAAACGATCAAACTTGACTACTTTGATAGGAAACACTCCCAAACAAGGAGTATCGCCTTCTTCGCTATGCTCGCAAAGCAATTGCATGCCCAGACAGATACCTAAAAAAGGCTGCTTGAATTGGGGAATAAGTTGGTCCAGATTTTTGCTTTTTAAGTAAGCCATGGCCGAATGGGCATGCCCTACTCCCGGAAAAATCACTTTGTCGGCGGAAGCCAACTTATCTGGATCATCGGTGATGAGCGG
This sequence comes from marine bacterium AO1-C, assembly GCA_001890965.1. GTDB lineage: Bacteria > Bacteroidota > Bacteroidia > Cytophagales > Microscillaceae > Microscilla. The sequence continues at coordinate 294,364 of MLAY01000002.1, forward strand.
CGTTACTCCCAGCCGCTCGAGGGCGTGGCGTACCGATTGGGTATTGCCCGCATTGTATCGCAAAATGGCTACTTGCATTGTCTTTTTTTGTATTTGAATTTACCCAGTATTGCTTTGAGATAGTGCTTTAAGGCAAGCCAGGGCGTGGTTTTGAAAAAAGAAACGTGAAGTTACAATTTAGGCTATTAAAACACAAGGTGAGAAAAACGGATAGATGGTTAAAAAAGTGCTAAATCTAAAGGTAAAGGATTTTAATACAATCCCCTCTTTGGTTTCCCCACTTGTTGTATGGTCTTAGCAAAGCGAGACCACACAATATTTTGATCTCCTTATGATACAACACCATTCAGTTAATCTCACAAAAATGAATAGCGAATAGCAATTAACGAACTTCGAATTGTGCGAACAAGGGTTTTGACAGGTTGATTGCTTTCTTTAGACTCCCTACGGTACAATGTCATTAAGTTAAGAGCTATTGCAGCCAAGATGAATATCGGATATTGATCAACGAATATTGAATAACGAAGGAAACCAAACTTTGAATGGTTGACTTGGGGTCATCAGCCTCATTCTTAAATCGTTGATCAGCGTTCGTTAATCAACATTCTTTTACTAACTTAATAACATTGCCCTACGGTAAGACCAAAGACCTGAAGGGATTTTAATACAACTAGAATGCACCACTTGTTATATGATCTTAGCAAAGTGAGATCATACAACATCCTTTAAACACTTGAGGGAATTTCATACAAATAGGACTCACCTCATACTATTTTTCAATCAGTAAAGATGAGTCCTCGATAAACATTATTTGGTATAAGCTCAATATTTTTTGTACACCCAAATAAGTCATTTTAGCTTGTGCACCAACCTCCTAATCGGCCATCTGTATAAAATTCCCGATTAACTGTGGTGACTACCTCTGCCTTTTAACAGGCACATTGAATCACTGCTCCCTCAGTAGCTTGAGCACCTTCGGTAGCGTAACCATCACGCTTCCACCAATCTATACCGCCAATGAGTTCCTTCACTTTAAAACCTAATTGGGCCATTTTCAATGCTCCGTTGGTAGAACCATTACAGCCAATGCCATCACAGTAACACACATAGGTTTTGTTACGATCCAGGTGTTGGGTATTGGCTTCATCCATTTCACGGTGAGGCAAGCTCATCGCACCTGGGATATGGGCTTCGTCGTAGGCAAACTTTTTTCGGGTATCGAGTACAACTACGGCTTCGCTTTGTTCCAATGCTTGAAATAAATCAGCCGAATCCATTTCGTAAGCCAGTTTTCTTTGGTAGTGGGCAATTTGTTCGTTCATAATGATGCTTATGTTTAATAATTAATAACTGTAATCTGCGCAGTGTTATATTGGCAAAAGTATTTTGGAAAGTTGAAGTAGCCGATTTTTTGCCTTGAAAGGATTTAATGAAGGGTTGAAATTTTTTCAAAAACGGGCATTGAGGAAATACGTACATTTGATGTGTAAAAATTAATCAAGGAAATGGAACTCAAATACCTGCGACTCATCAAAACCATTGCCGAAGAAGGTAATCTGGTCAAGGCTACTCACCGTTTATTTCTCACCCAATCGGCTTTGAGTCATCAATTGCGCGATTTGGAAGAACGCATGGGTTTTAAGGTATTTTTGCGTACCCGTCATCAGTGGCGCTTGACCGAAGAAGGGCAAGAGCTGTACAATCTGGCCAATAAAGTATTGGAAGAGATCACTTTAGGCTTAGAAAAGATTCATCAGATTCAGGAAGGTTCGGTAGGCAAAATAAGGATTAGCACCGAGTGTTATTCTTTTTATCAAAGTTTGCCTCGCTTTATTCAAAAAATGGCGGTACTATACCCCGAAATTGAGATAGATTTGGTCATAGAAGATACCCACCAACCCATCCAGAAAATATTGACCAACGAGCTAGACATAGCTTTGGTAACCCATAAACCTACACATGAGTCGCTTATCACGATAGAGATTTTTCAGGATGAGATCTTTGCTTTGATGCATCAGGAATACCCCTTGAACCATAAGCCTTACCTGGAAGCAGGCGATTTTGAGCAAATTCATTTGTTGATTCACTCCTTTCCACTGGAAACGGTCTCTATTTATCAACGATATCTGAAACCTCATCAAATTACTCCACTTAAAATCTCAGCCATTCCTTTGACTGAGGTAAGCCTGGAAATGGTAAAAGCCAATATGGGGGTGATGTGCGTGCCTCAGTGGGCATTGCAGCCCTTCCACTTGCCTAAAGAATTGATTTTTAAGAAAATCGGCAAAAATGGATTAAAGAGAACCCATTATCTTGTGCTGAAACAAAGTGATCGTGATAAAAAATACCTAAAAGATTTTATTGGAAATATAGAGGAGGAGTTTGAGGGGGTGAGTATTTAATTCTTTTATTACATCATGAATAGCAATTAACGAATGATGAATTGTGAAGTAATTTTCTTCAATATTCATCATTCGTTAATCATTATTCTGTATTCGTTCTTATTAAGATTTTACATTTGGTACTTCTTCGGCTTCTTTGGGTACTTTGATGATGGTCATCATATAAAAGAAAGAATGGTTTTCGTCTATGGCCTCGAAATCAAATTGTAGCTTTTGCCCCGAACGACGCGCCATGTCTAAAAAGCCCAACCCTGCTCCTCCTTTGCTGGATAGCTCCATGTTTTGGATAATCTCACGATAAAGTTTGCGGATCTCGCTTTTCTCCATATTGTTGATATTCTTAAGCTTATCGCGTAGTATATCGCCATCTTCGTTGAGGATTGGATTACCTGAAGCCAAAATATACTCATCGTCTCTTTTTCCCATCAAAAAAACCGGACTGTATACATCAGGATCAAGTGGAGGCGTAAAGCTTTCTTGCTCGTAATGGCGTACAATATTTTGCAAGCTCTCTACCATTACATTTACTACCTTCTTTTTAATAAAAAATTCTTCTTCGAGCGCGTCTAATTTGCTGCTGGCTAGTTTGGTCAAAGAGACCATGATGTCATGGGTGATGGTTCCTTCATAAATTAGAATCAGTTTTTTATCAACCATTAACTTTCTTAAGTCCTCTACATATTTCATTTGATAGGAAATTAAAATTTCAAAACCTCTATTTTGTTATTCGCTTCGGGCTACCGTATTTTTTGGTACGTTTTTTTCAGTTTTATTACATTAGTAACTTATAAACAACTGTTTAACATTATATTCTGCCTACAATTCGTTACTTTAGCAATACAAGATTACTATACAAAACCCTAACCAAATTTTCACAGCTTTATGAAAAAAGATCACTTAAAAAACAAAAAAGTAGTACATTTTCGAAATAGAAAATTGTTTAGAGCTATGGGAGCAACTCCTATGACCCCTTCTACAAGCAAAGCCTTAAACAAACTAGAAGAACTAACGTCAAGACAAAAGTAATTTTATTTGTTTATTCAAAGCAGAAGCCATTTTCTAAAGTTTAGGAAATGGTTTTTTGTTTTTATTATATTCAACTGTTTTCCCTTCCTCGCTGTAATTTCTCCCCTATTATTTCACACAGTTGCTTCCCTTTTTATCTAAAACGCCTATTTTATTCAGATATTGACATATAAAGGTACACAATTACAAATTACTATTTTGCAAAAGTTTGTGCTTTCTATATTTATCGTATCTTAGAAACTCTGACACCAAATCATTCAAAACTTAGTTGCTTATATGTCTTTAAGTTACGAACCTAATAATAAAAAACTGGTCATTGGGCAAGCCATGGAGGCCTACACTGTGCTTACCGATGAGCAAAAACGCATTATTGACCGAAAATATATTCAAGGAAATCATACTGCTGACGAATGGCTGGAAGTGCTGAAAGGGATTGCTGAATATGATGCCTTAGGAGATGACGCAAAAAAGGTGGCCAAACCTACTTACGTAGGCTGTTCGGTAGTAGCAGTGGGTATTATTGGCGCTATTTTTTTAGCCAATGTATTGCAGGCCAGCGAACAAGCAATTACGACTTTTCTGGTGGTGGCTTTGTTTATAGGGTTGGGCTTGATGGTTTATCGGGTTTTTAAGCCATCAGCGCATCGATTACTGGAACAACGGGACTTACCCAATCATTTTCGCTCTTTTGCCCTGCCTATTTTAGTATTGCTCAAAGAAGAAATCGCCGATGATGAGCCTATTGAGTTTTGGGTAGATATGCGCGAAAAAAATCAAGCAGAGAATGTAATTGATAAAAAGGAGGCTCGCCCCCGACGTGATACCCAAACCACCTTTTTTAGGCATAACATGGTAGAAATTAAGACTCGGTTTGTAGATGGTACCCGGTTTTACTTTCAATTGGGCGATGTAGTACGTCAGCGTGTACGACGAAGACGTAATCCTCGAGGAAAGCTAAAAATCAAGACCAAATATAAAATCAAGACTCAGTGGAACCTGAAAATTGCCCTCCCCAAGCGGCATTATATGTTGGAACAAAAAGGACGAGGCGTTGACGAAACCAGTGACCCCAAACGTATTATTTTTAAGTCTCAACAGGTAGAGATCAGAACTTTATACAATTATGTGCCTAACGTCAACTTCTTTATGAATATGGTGCTGAGTGTTTACAAAAAAGTAAGGCGAGTGTAATCATTGCCCTGCAAAATTTGTAACTATTCTGGCATTGTTGTTATATTCAGGCATCAAACCCTAATCGAATGGATCAAGAACTTAAAAAAGCAAGAAAAAGTAAAAAACCACAGTGTGCCATGAAGCGTGGTTTCTTTGTGTTACGTCAATGTGAAAACCCAGCCGTGAGAAGATGTGCCCTTACCCAAAAGCCAATTTGTGAGGATCATTCGGTGCACTGGGACGGTAAAATCGTGAGTACTGAAGCCTACGCTGAAGAAATGAAAAAGCAAGGTAAGAAGCCGCCTTCTATGGAGCGCGAAATCTCACGTTGGCAAACCGGGGAAAAACGTAATTATACCTTGTGGCATTATTACATGCGCGAAGATTTCTATTCGCAGCAAAATTATGAGCCTTTTATGGAATACGAAGCGTTTGACGACTCCGACGAAGTGGGTTTTGAAACCGAAGCAGGGGATTATTGGGACGAAGAAGATGGTGGAAAAGGTGGGTTTTATGACAGTTGATCCATTGATTGCATAAAAAAAGCCTTTGCTTTACTAAAAAAACAAAGGCCTGTACACCTGTTAAAAACGCTATTAATTGACTAGTAATTTCAAAGTTTGGGTTTGGTTACCCATTGTTATATTTACGAGGTAGGTTCCTTTAGGTGAGCCTACCGGCAAACTTAATGGGATAGGTTGGCTACCTTCTATCAATAAATTTTTCATACTCAATACACTCACTCCCAACATATTGTATACATAAATACTGGCATTACCCTGATAACCCAATAAGGTTACTTGAAAATCTCCATGGCCAGGATTAGGATAAGCACTCACTGTATAATTCCCCTGAGCGTTTACTGCTATCGTTTTGGAAACGGTTGCTCCCTCAATGGTTGTTTGTTTTATGCGGTAGTAATTGATCCCATCCAATGGTTTTTTATCTAATGAAGTAAAATTTTGCACTTTTAAATTGCTTGCAGCTCCATTAATTACCTCAATGGCTTCAAAATCCTGCCCATTGGCACTACGCATAATGGTATATACTGAATGATTGGCTTCAGTGGTTAGCCATTCTAAGCTGATAAAATGCGTGTCAGGATTAAAGTTTCCTTTTAGAGTAAGTAAACCAGCAGGTAAAGAGATTCCTGGGCAACTACTTCCTGAAGCTGGACTAGACGACACTACACATATAGAAGTGGGGCCAGTTACATTTTCGCAGTTGGGTGCAGTAAAACCTGCATTACATCTAGAGCGCCAGGCCTCGGTGCCTCCTATATTGATTTTATCGTTGGCATTACCGGTGTTGTCGGTGTTGATCTGCCCCCCAGTGTCTAACTCTATCACTGATCCAGTAGATAAGTTTAACTGGCCAGCTGTTACAAAACTCAATATTCCAGTAGATTGAATAGTAATAAAAGAAGCATTGACGCCATCGTCCATATCTCCTATGTTTGAACTAATCTCTACTGTGTGAGCAATGATAATAAGGTCTCCTGGCCGAGGTACACAACCACATGAACTCCCTGTTGATGAAGTAGTAGACCAGGTAGTAGCCAAATTCCAATTTCCTGTAGCCCTGGAGTAAAGTGTAGCTGCTTGGGTAAGGTGGGCATTTGCTACAATAATAAATAATACAATTCCTATGAGTTGAAAATAGTTAAAGCGCTTCATAATTCGTACTTGCCTCTAAATGGTATCTTTTGGTTGTTATGATGTTAACAACCTATCCATATAAAGGTAAATACCCGGGTTTTGTAACCGGGCATTTGTACTATTTTAATATAGGACTTTTTACTATTTCTTGCTAATCGCTACCGTTCCCATGTCTTTTACTTCACCCACGATTACTTCTACATTGTCTACAGTCTTGGTATCATAGCCTGTTTTAGGTTCAAAAACTACTTTATAAACTCCTGCATCTAAACCTTTGATCAAAAACTCACCACTATCGTTTGCGTAAGCGCTGGTAGTATCTGCATCTTTAATAGCGTGTACCGCAGGAGCGGCCTCTTTAGGGTCTACCAAACCTTTGATAGCACCACTGGTAGCTTCAGCTACTGCCTTTATTACTGGTTTAAGGTTATACTTACCCGATCCGGTAGCTACAATAGAACGTGCGGCATCGAAATCCAACAATACACTATAAGTTACACCATCTGCTAAATCAGTATTTAGATTAATCTTTAGGCCCGATTGCTGAGCACTTGGGGTAGTCAAATCAACAGTTTGTCCGTTTACTTTCAAGGTATTATTGCTTCCCAATACCAAACGAATTTGCGATACACGGCCTGCTGGTATTTCAGCATCGGCCAATACTGCCTCCAGGCCTCCAGTTAAGGTCAATAAATCATATACTCCTGTTTTTACGCCGTCAAGGCTTGTCCAGCCATTTTCACCGTTGTCATCACTGGCTTTTATCTGTACATCCTGAATATCAATATTTACTTCTTCATAATCTCCAGGGCCATCAATCAACCGTACTGTGATGCGGGCCGTCCCATCTTCTTTCTTTTTGCAGGCCGTAAAACCCACCAATGAAGTAAAAATAAGTAGCACTAAAAGCTTAGATAAGTTCATCATAGTTTAATTTTAGTTAATAAAAATTGTTTGTGTATAGGAAAATAAAAACAGGAATCTGCGTGCAAATCCCTGTTCTAAGAAAAAATCTAATAGTTATTGTATAGTAATAGTTGTTTGGAATGTTTTATCGTTGGCTGTTACTTTCAATAGATATACTCCTTTGACAAGCGACTCAGGAACCTGCATACGAAGTGCCGCACTCGACGAAAGTGGTAGCTTACGGCGTAATACCGATTGCCCCTGAAGGTTTAATAAGGTAACTTCAGCTTGCGCATTGTTCACTCCAAGCACACTTATATTCAGTTCTTTGCCTCCAACAATTGGGTTCGGGTAAGCTGAAAATTTGGCCTCTGAGGTTACATTTACCTCTACGATTCTAGATTCATGATTCAGGCGATTAATATCAACTTGCTTAAGACGATAATAATTCATTCCCAAAGCAGGTGCCCCATCAATGTATTCATAAGCATTGGTACCTAACCCTTTGGCTGGCACTCGCCCAATAGTAGTAAAATTAATGCCATCTATACTTCTTTGTACCTCAAAATAGGCCGCATCTATTTCGTTGATAGTGGTCCAGTCTAGCACCACTTTCTCGTTAATGAGGGTTGCATCAAATTTTAATAAATCTACTGGCAAAGCAGTAAATAACCAGGCAAGTGCAAAAGTACCATCTCCCAAATGAGTAAAGTAATTAGGCGCTGAGGTAGCAATTTGCTGCACATTGGTATTACCCAAGGTAAAATTCTGCAATTCGTTCCACTCTGCACCATTATCGAGTGCGCCTAAGCCTCTTTGTTCATTTTCTGCCGAGTTAGCTGCGTTGCCAGGGTCTTGGAATACGCTCACGGTTGGAATTTCGGTAACTGTGTAATCGGAAACAAAAGTAGAAGAAGTTGTAATAGTATTCTCCACTGTTGTTTGGAAAGGAAGCGTAATTGTTCCTCTACTCAGCTCAATCCTACTTGCGCCATTCAATGGATATGCGTCATCAAACTCTGGATAAGGCTTTTGCTGTACAATCCAGTGACGAGACACTGATACATAGTTCAATCCATTTGGGTTTACCGTAGGTAAAATTCTGCCAGTTGCAGGAGCAGTATTGAATTGTTCTACCACAAACAATACGCTTTGAGCCACCGCAGTATTGGTGGTCAATTGTATGTTCAAATCTAGATTAACACCTGGATATGAATCTTTTCCAATAGGATAAACTCTTGGGTCTAGTGCTCCATCGCTGGTATAAATTCTCCCCATTGGCCCATTTACAAAACCACTAGTACGGGTAAAACCTGTTTGAGCAAGTACACCCAGTATCATTTCCTTATCAGTGGCACTGTTTACCATGCCTTGTGTCAAAGTCAAAGAGTTTTGCGCTTCCACTCTGGTATTGAGTGTTACAGTATTGGTAGTCAACCCTTTATCAATGATCAAATTATAGAAATCTTCTTTTCTGTTGACTCCACCAGATGTCTTTGAAATCTCCTGGTTTAAAAAACTACCCAAATTCAAGTCATTATTAGGGTCGGTATCTGTAAAAGAAAACCCTCCAAAGATTACTGTTCCCTGCAATGGATCAAAGGTACCATCGGTATTAATCCAGTTTCCTTGTATATAGATAGAATTAAAATTATTGGAAGGATTCAGTTCAGTACCAGCATTCAAAATGCTTAAATTATTTGCTACTGCAATATCCGAGTTTAGCTCAGTCTTACCAGACGAGAATGTCAGGTTATTAAATGGGTTAATATTGGCTGCCAGTCCTGTAGTTGCATTTACTACTCTGGTAAATGGTTGATTAAAGTTTACTGTACCCGATGAATTGCTTACAAAGTCTCCTTCGTTACTCCAGCTACCTCCCACATTAAAATCAGAGCCATTCAATACCGCCACAGTCCCCCCACTTGACATCGAGAAGTTCTCAATAATCGCCATATTTTTATCCAGGTTGATTGTAATAGGCTGTCTTGCGGCAGTAGCATTGGGTGATGGTAAGGTGGTTTCGACCGTTAAACTTCTACAGGTAATTGGGCGTAATGTCGGGTCATTATCCATCAAAATGGTAATTCCTCCAGCTGGGGCGATCAAGTCAGGTGGCCCATTCACATTATTGAACTGAAGGCCTACTTTATCAAAATTGATCAATACATTATCTGTTGGTCCCGGCACACCGTCAGGAAACCAATTTTCGGCGACCTTCCAGGATGTACCCGTATTGCTTGGGCCTCCATCCCAACGTTTGATGTTGGGTTCTCGCCAAACAACCATACTATCACTATCCTGAATTCCATCGGGGTTCAAAAAGTTATTTGGGTTTCCTGCTGCCAGGGTCACTGCATCTTCGGTATCATAACTTTCGCCAGCAAAAGCCCCCAATGCGTCTTTAAAAATAATTCGTAAGGTGGCATCTGCAGTGCTTCCAGTTCGGGTTACATTCTTTGGTGTGGTAGAAGTAGCGTCTGGGTTTAAAGGAAAAATACAGTTATAAATAGTATCAACTCTTGGCCCAGCAGTAGCGCTAATGGCTGCAGTGTAGTCCCAGGCAACGCCTGCTACATTGGTAGTACGGTAGGTATTATAGTTTTCATTAATGGTTAAAGCAGTACCAGTAGTAGAAGTATTGGTAAAAATACCATCGCTAAAAGTTGCTGCTGGATATGTTTGCTCTGGGGTTACTGTTATTTGGTCAATAGAGGTTGGTGTTAAATAAGCCAACGCCTCTCCATTGGTTCCCGAGCCTCCAATAGATACTACTGGCTGAGAAGTATAACCAGTACCTCCACTTGTAATAGAGATGCTAGTGATTCCCCCGCTTCCATCTATAGTAGCTACTTGTGCAGTGGCATCTACCGAAGCTCCTCCGCCAGTAATGGTGACAGGGTCACCTACGGTATATCCAGAACCTCCATTGGCTACCACAATAGTTCCCAGAGTGGTAGGGGTCAAACTAGCCGTTCCCGAAGCTCCTGATCCAGTGCCTCCGCTAACAACCACTACTGGAACCAAAATGTAGCCAGTTCCTCCACTGGTTTTATTAAAACTTGTAACTGTACCTCCTACTACATTGGCCGTAAAACTGGCGCCACTTCCGCCACCTCCTGCAACAGTTACCGTAATGGCACCACTTGGGGCGGCATCGGTATAGCCTGTACCACCGCCCCCAGTCGTGATATTACCCGGACTTACAGAACTTGAGGTACTGGTAAGGTTTACCCCGTTATCATTCATAAATTCTACCAAATAATAACGAGCACTGATGACTCCATTTACGGTAAAAGCATATTTGCCTGTACCGCCAGCACCACTTCTACTTACTTTACAGTAATTACTGGAGCTTCCGATCATATCAAAACGACCATCTATTAAAAAGGTCTTATCAGGTGCCAGTAATAATTCTGTGCCTTCAGCCATATTGTATCGGGCACTGGCTTCAATCGTAAAGTCACCGCCCGTGGTTTGGGTAACCTTGTTGGCGCTCATTGTTACCAATCGATTTGCTTGAACCTTGACAGTGCTAATGGCGGTAAAGTTTTCTAACAGGGTATAATTTACGTCTCCTGCTTCGATGGTAAGAAAAGTACCTCCTGCTGGGGTTTGAGCAGTGGCGCTATTGTGCCCTTGTTCAGGAATGTATTCTGTTTTGTTGAAATATACTTCATTAAAGGTGTGGTTATCTCCTGTACTAACGGTTCTGGCAGTAGCATCTTTGGGCGTAAAGTACATACGAGACGAAAGCGGGAAGCTTACTCCACCAGTGACGGTATAATTGCCTTGCACTACAATGGGCCCTAAATCCATATCAAATGTTCCAGCAGCTTGCGAGAAGTTGCCTTGAATCACTAAAGGGGTAGTAGCTCTGGGGCCAAAAGTACCATTGGTAAGTGTTACATCCCCGTTGATGTTAGCCGTATAGTAAAAATTAGGTCCTGATAGTCCTGTAATTCCTACTACTCCAGAAGTTTTGTTAATCGTCAGATTATTTAATGAATTGGTTCTCAGCTTAATAAATTGGTTTCCTGCTCCATTCATTACCACAGTAGAGGTACCAGGATTGAATTGAGCACCAGCCAAGCTTCCATTTCCATTAGGCCCTGCTTCGGTAAAAAAGTTTCCTCCTACATTGAGCGTTCCTGCACCTGCATTGAAAATGGCTCCTTCATTTGCCTTAGATTCGCCCAGATTCAAAAAGTCTAATCCAATGGTGAGGGTAAAGCCATTTAGGTTCACAATCTGATTGGTATTTCTTGTTTTTTTACCTGCACCATTTTTAGGAGCACTACCATCATAATAGTTTACAAAATTACCCGTAATGGTATAGTTGGCATCTACATCGAGTGCATCATCGGCATAGTTTAAGACATATACATTGTAGTTTTCATTTCCAGCCGTACCTGGTACTATCATAGAAGGGTTAACACCAGACACCAAATCACTGGTAGACCAGTTTCTGTAATCATTCCAGGAAGTACTTTGGTTGCCCCACCAATAAAGCACATCTTCGCCAACCCAGCGTACGGTTCCTTCATCGGTACAACCTGTACCAGTATTAGGAGCGGTAGGTTCATTGGCTCCCCCATCTAAACACTCACCAAACTGGCCACCAGCTACTCCCCCCGAATAATATACCGTGATATTTCCCACGGTAGTGGGTACAACAGCCCCCGTATACCCAGAAGAAATATTTACATAACCGTTGCTTGCTGCATTGTATGGCGAGTTGTTTCCGCCAAATACTGGATAATAAATATCTATTTGTTGCCCAGTGTTAATTGTCAGGTGAGTTAAACCTGGATTTTCGCCTCCATTGGTAAAAGCACAATGACTAAAACACCCTACAGTAGGAGTAGTTTCGTCTCCATCGTGATCAATGGCAGTCTCTAAAATAGCTCCCTCGAGTACTTTAAAACCTCCTCTACTGTTACTTAATCCAGAAGCATCATCGGTGCCTACTCCGGTGGCATTTAAACCATATCCATTGTTTTCATCCGTTTGGTTTTCAAAATTGGCATATACGATGCTCAATTTCGAGCCACTGTAAGCCACCATTCTGTAATATTCGGTATCTGGCGCATCTCGGTTAATAGTAATCTCAGCTCCAGCCCTGCCCGACATTTTCAACAAACCACCATTGCGCACCCTCAATATGGTACCATACTCCTGACCTCCTCCACTCATTTTTAGAGTAGAGCCCGCGGTAGTTTCCAGAGTACCAAACACATTGATTTCATCCCCTCGGTTGCCACTGTTACTCATACTATTGGCAAATCCAGGACGAGCATCATCTCCAAACAATAGAGTTTGGGCGTTGAGATTATAAATTCCTGATTGGATAAATAAGCTACCAAAAATACGTATGGCGCTTCCTGATAACTGAAACACGGTAGAACTATCGGGTTTGATAACCAACACATCGGGTAAATTCAGTCCAGCAGGTTCGTTTTGAATATCGTCTTTGTCTCGCAATGCGGGAATCGCTCCTTGAATATTTTGGTTTACCAACCCATCAAATATGATATATGGACGATTTTCTACGCGAGAAGCTACTAAAGAACCTCCAATATAAAAGCCCAGATAATCTACTTCAGAGGCATCGGTTGGGTCGGTGTCATAGGTAGGTTCGCTCGTGTTCAAATCATTGAAATTGCCCCCTACTCGCATACAGTAATTTTCAAAACTATTCGAATTGGATTCTATTCCTATCAGGCTTAGCCCCGCAATGGCTCCCCCTGCTACATTGGCAATATTAAGGTCTCCTCTAATATTAATATCAGCCGCAGGTATAGTCCAGGTGTAGGTATCGGCTGAAGTATAGGGGCCATCTGGCAAGGTAGACACATTGGTAACCAGGATAGCGCCACTGTTGATGTTTACATCACCTGAATTGGTGAATTGGATATTGCCGCTCCCGTCGGTTACTCCCACTACAAATGGTGTATTGGCGGCGTTGGTTACAGTGTATTCGTTTAAGGTAGGAATATCTTTGTTTACATCTACATTGTCAAAGGCTGCTACCCGATACCAACCAGTAACGGCTGCACCAAAATAAAGATAAGGCCCTGCCTTGGCTTGTATGTTTGACAATTGGTTGGACGCATGTAAAGAAGCAGTAGCGGTAGCACCTCCACCACCTGCAATGGTAACTGATGGATCGGTGTAATTTGCTCCTTGTGCTGTAATTTCAATTCCGGTAAGCTTCAGACTTGTTACTGCTGCGGTAGCACCAGTTCCACCTCCTGCCGAAATAGTAATGGTGGGCAAGGCAGTATAGTTGGAGCCAGCATTGGTAATATTAATACCCGTAACTCTCATAAAAACGCTGGTAGCTTGCGCTCCAGTACCATCCCCCGTAATCGTAATCTTGGGAACAGAGGTATATCCTGAGCCAGCACTGGTAATATTAATACCCGTAACTACTCCTCCACCTATGGTGGCAGTAGCAGTAGCGCCACTTCCTCCACCACCCGAAATAGTCACCGTGGCGGTTGTATATCCACTTCCTCCCGCTGTTACCGTAGCCGATTGCACACTCATCGTTGCACTACCTGTGGCTCGGTTTGCACTACCCGTAGGAGGATCAGAAAAAGTAACTGTAGGCTGACTTGTAAAATTAGAACCATTTGCCGTAATGTTGATGGTTTCTACCCCTAGCATTGCCGAGGCGGTGGCTCCAGTTCCTGCGCCTGCATCTGTAATATTTACGGTAGGTTGGGTAGTATAACCACTACCAGGGTTGATCAGTTTGAGCTCGGTGATATAATCTTTTTGAGGCGAAGTGATCACAGTTTGGGCATTTCCTTGAAAATTCATCGTGAGGGCATCACCTTTGGGGTCTACTTTGCCCAGCGTACCATTGTTGGTGTAGTTTCCTCTTAAAATAATTTCATTGAGTCCTCCATAAGTGACCAGATAACTGTTAGCATCTATAGAAAGATTACCATTAAAAGTGGCTATCTCGGCGTCTCCTATGTACACTCCATTATTTTGGATTACCACATCTCCACCTACGGTGATGCCTTTTGTTGCATCCTTGCTTGAGTTTCTACTACCCTGATTGTACAAAGCACCTCCATTGATGGTAAGAGTAAGGCACAAAGGTGAGGTAGTACTAAGTTCAGGAGCAGTTCTAGTGGTAAAATCTTCCGGAATCCAGCAAATAGCAGTTCCAGCTGGAATTGTTACATTGGTGGTAGCATCGGGTATACCATTGGCTGTAGGAGTAGAAGCTCCCCAGTTCCAGTTGTTAGGGTTAAACCAACTCCGCTCGGTAGCATTGGTATAATAAGTACCATCAAAAGTAGCACCTGCTACTGGTGACCAGGTAGCATTTTGAGCATGTACATTTAGCTGTAAAAAAAACGTGATCGCCAGCAGGGGCAACATTGCTCTTAGTTGTAACCTCGCAACCCAGTGAGCAAATAATTGTCTTATAGTTCGCATGTTAGTTTATATAAAAAATAGCCTTGATGTTATAGAAATATGGATGTATGACCATATTTTTGATTACCAGTCATTCCAAAAATATTGGCTAATGTCTTCCTTAGAAGCCGTTTTTATAATGCTGGTATTGTTATAAAAATCGTCGTTAGCTTAACAGTCGTTAAGAAAAATTCAGGGTTGGTTAGTGTAATGAAATAAAGGGTTTAAATGAACCCTTTGATTGTAATTGAAGAAAATTTGGCAGGCATTTAATTACTATTCGTATTGCAATAATATATATTTTAAACGTGACATTTAAACACTTAGTCTAATTGAACAATGTTCCTACATACAATTGGGTACTTCACTTAATAGTACCATAGGAATTTTTCCTATACGCTAAAAAAACTTATTACAAGCTACACGAAAACCTTCCCTTACAACCAAATAAAATACTGAGCAGAATTCTTGGCCAGCCCTGGGTAAAATCCCTAAATTTTATAAATAGTAATATTTTTTTGACAAATAATAACAAACACAAAACCCTTAAAATCAAGCACTTAACCAAAAAAGAGGCGTAAGTCGATAAAAAAACACGTTTGGATTTTACTTTTTTCCGCCATAGGTTTGCATCAGTTTATATTACACATTCAAAACAATAATTGCACATATGAGAATTCTTACCAAATTATCTTCTGCGGTAATGGTGGTGGCTTTGATGTTCACCTTTGCATGTCAACAACGTAACGAGGTTACTAGCATAGACGAAATTCCTCAAAATGTACTAAACCAAATCAAAAAGTTAGGCTTCACCAATACAGGTGTTTTAGCTACTGATGGTGGGTATATTGTAGAAGGAGATATCTTCCTTTCTAATGAGGCTCTAGCAGCAACTCCTCGTCATCGTCATTTCTTGCGCATTGCCGAAGTAGAGCAGTATCGTACCAACAACGTGGTGGTAACTGGTGGTAATCGTAACATTACTATCTACGCTCCAGTAGGAGGTCGTAATGGTTACAGCGCAGGTATGATTGCTGGTTTGGACGAAGCTATTGCACGTTACAATGCCTTGAACTTAGACATTTCTTTTACGCGTGTTACTTCTTCAAATGGAGCTGACATTCGCATGACTCGTTTGAGCAAAAGAGATGAGCGTCGTGGTGTATTGGGCTCAGCTGGTTTCCCAACTGCTTCTGGTGATCCTTACGGTGAAATCAAAATGAGTGGTATCCTTGAGTCTTCTTACGGATTGAGCACAAATGGTATTGCTACCATTATTGGTCACGAAATTGGACACTGCATTGGTTTCCGTCACACCGATTACTTTGACCGTTCTATTAGCTGCGGTGGTTCTCCAACCAACGAAGGCGATGGTGGGGTAGGTGCTATCTTGATTCCTGGTACTTCTTCTGGGGCGGACTTAGCCGGAAACGGTTCTTGGATGCTTTCTTGTACTGATGGAAGCGATCGTCCTTTCACTAATGGTGACCGCACTGCATTGGACTGGATGTACAATGGTAACTTCTAATATTAATAAGCAAATAGTTAAGTTGTGATAAGATAAGTGTAATAAATCTTATCAAAGGGCTTCCGATCTGTATTGATTGGAAGCCCTTTTTATTGGCGTACTTTTTAATACTTGTATACTACAATAGAGTATTTTATCTGATAATTGCTCCTAAAAAAGCACACCAAATAAAGCGTATCTGTTAAGCAAATCACTCAATCAAGTATGGGTAAAATCCCTAAATTTAATAAATATTAACATTTTTTTAATAAATATTCACATCATCAAAAAACTGATTATCAATATATTAACACAAAAACATCTTAAAAACCCTTCGAAATAGCGTTTGTTTTCTAAATTTCAACCATATAGTTTTGTGGAAGTTTATATTACACATTCATATTAAAAATTACACAAATGAGAATTTTTACCAAATTATCTTCCGCGGTAATGGTGGTGGCTTTGATGTTCACCTTTGCATGTCAACAAACTGAAGTTCAAAATCAAGACGAAGTTTCTCCTGAAGTATTAGCAAAAATCAAGAGGTTAGGTTTTACTAACACAGGTGTTTTGGCTACTGATGGTGGTTACATTGTAGAGGGAGATATCTTCCTTTCTGATGCAGCGTTGAATGCAAGCCCGAGTCATCGTCACTTCTTGCGCATTGCCGAAGTAGAGCAGTATCGTACCAACAACGTGGTGGTAACTGGTGGTAATCGTAACATTACTATCTACGCTCCAGTAGGAGGCCGTAAAGGTTACAGCGCAGGTATGATTGCTGGTTTGGACGAAGCTATTGCACGTTACAATGCCTTGAACTTAGACATTTCTTTTACGCGTGTTACTTCTTCAAATGGAGCTGACATTCAAATGACTCGTTTGAGCAAAAGAGATGAGCGTCGTGGTGTATTGGGTTCGGCTGGTTTCCCAACTGCTTCTGGTGATCCTTACGGTGAAATCAAAATGAGTGGTATCCTTGAGTCTTCTTACGGATTGAGCACAAATGGTATTGCTACCATTATTGGTCACGAAATTGGACACTGCATTGGTTTCCGTCACACCGATTACTTTGACCGTTCTATTAGCTGCGGTGGTTCTCCAACCAACGAAGGCGATGGTGGGGTAGGTGCTATCTTGATTCCTGGTACTTCTTCTGGGGCGGACTTAGCCGGAAACGGTTCTTGGATGCTTTCTTGTACTGATGGAAGCGATCGTCCTTTCACTAATGGTGACCGCACTGCATTGGACTGGATGTACAACGGTAACTTCTAATAAGCAGATAAGTTATAAGTGTAATACACCTTAATTGTACCTTAAGCATACTCCCAATCTAAACAGGTTGGGAGTTTTTTGTTTTAGCATCATTCCTGTTGCCCAAAGCCACAATTTTTTATCCTACGAAAAAATAAAATAACGATTTTCAGCACCTCTCTCTCCTTCTACATACTATTGTACTTCTGTCTTATATCTTCATTATACACTATCCCTTCTTGCAATAATTTTATTTTGAAGTAAGAAAAAAATAATATATCCAATATTTTCTTTATTAAATACTGACTAGCAGTCATTTATATATATTTTAATTGTATAGTAAAACTATCTACATTTCAAATCTTTTACCAAATAATCCCTTTCTTGTTTAAGCTTTTTCATTATATTTACCGCATTATATTACACAATTATACTAAATTAAATCAATTATGAGAGTTTTATCCAAACTACCTATGGTAGCCTTTGCAGCTACCCTATTCCTTGCATTTTCTTGTCAGCAAAAAGCACAAGATACCACTCCCCAAAATGTAGTTTCCCCTGAAGTATTGGCCAAGATTAAGCGCTTAGGTTTTTCTACCGAAGGGGTAATCAATAACAATGGTAGCTACATTGTAGAGCGTGATATCATGTTGACTGAAGCCCAATTGGATCAAGGGTTTAATAATCCCTTATTGCTTCGCGCTGGTCAGGAAGAGCAGTATCGTACTACCAACGTGGTGAACAGCAATGGAAGCCGGGTAATTACCGTTTATATTGATACCCGCTTTAACAGCACCTATGTAAATGCCTTGAATGATGCCATTGGTCGCTACAATGCCTTAAACCTGGACATTTCGTTTCAAAGAGTAACTAGTAGTTCTGGCGCGGACATCAACGTAAGACGTTTGAACTGGTTTTTGGAGTTCTTTGGCGTATTGGGTTCGGCTGGTTTCCCCACCAATGGTAACCCTTACAACGAAATCTTGATGAATGGTCGTTTGCAAACAAGCTATGGCTACAACCAAGCCGGTATTGCTACCGTAATCGCCCACGAAATGGGGCATTGCATTGGTTTTCGTCATACCGATTATTTCGATCGTTCTATCAGTTGTGGAGGTTCTACCAACGACGAAGGCGATGGTGGTGTAGGCGCTATCTTGATTCCTGGTACACCTACCGGGGCTAGTTTATCGGCAGCTTCCTGGATGTTGGCCTGTTCTGGTGGTGGCGACCGTCAGTTCAATGCAGACGATGTAACTGCTTTGAATTGGATGTATAAGAATAATTTCTAACTATCTGCAAGTTCTTATTATAATAAAGCAAAATGAATATAATGAACTCTCGCCTCTTTTGGAGTCGAGAGTTTTTTACTTAAGAAGGTTTGGGTGGGTGGTCGTTCGTTATTCAGGCAAATAAAAACCAGTTCTTCCCTTTAGGCTTTCATGGTACTCAATTAACTGGTTTTTGAAGAATATTGGTCAGTTTCTGCTTTATATGTAAACTTTCCGGGTTTTTCTTGACATAAAACTCGAAAACCAAATATATTTAAAAGATGAATATCATGGCATATAGGCTTAATACGCCTGTGTTTATTTCATCGTTTTTAGTACAATACTCAAGTGAAAGATCATTTGTGTAGTCATGCACATATCAATACTGAAAAAGTTAACTATGAAAAAAAGATTATCATTAGGAATTTTTTGCCTGGGGATGTTGCTGATGGCCAGCTCATCCGCTTATGCTCAAAAAACTAAGTTTACCCGCCAAGATACCCTCAAAGGGAGCATTACTCCTGAGCGGGCCTGGTGGGATTTACGATATTACCATCTTAAGGTGCAGGTTTTTCCTGACAAAAAAGCCATTGCGGGTTCTAACCTCATTCGCTATAAGGTAATAAAACCAGGGCAACGTATGCAGGTAGATTTGCAAGAACCCATGAAGCTTACCAAAGCACAACAAAACGGGCAAGACGTCAAATTTACCCGAGAAGGCAATGTATACTGGCTAGACTTACCCCCTCAGAAAAAGGGAAGTACTGCGGAGGTTTTGGTGTCTTTTGAAGGTAATCCCAGGATTGCTACACGTCCACCCTGGGATGGAGGATTTGTGTGGCGCAAAGACAAAAACAATAATCATTTTATCACGGAGGCTTGCCAGGGAGAAGGCGCCAGCTTATGGTGGCCTTGCAAAGATCACCCAGAAGATGAACCCAATGATGGAATGATGATTAGTGTAACCGTGCCCGAAAACCTGATGGATGTATCTAACGGACGCTTGGTAAAAACGGATCATGACAAAGCCAACAAGACCAAAACTTATCACTGGCAAGTAAAAAATCCGATTAATAATTATGGTGTCAATGTAAATATTGGAGACTATGGACATTTTTCGGAAGTTTATAAAGGGGAAAAAGGAGATCTTACCTGTGATTATTATGTACTCAAATACAATCTGCAAAAAGCCAAAAAACAGTTCAAACAAGTACCTATGATGCTTAAGGCTTTTGAACACTGGTTTGGCCCTTATCCTTTTTATGAGGATGGATTCAAATTGGTGGAGGTATCGTACCTTGGTATGGAGCACCAAAGCTCGGTAACTTATGGCAACCGCTTCAAAAATGGCTATTTGGGTTCAGACTTGAGTGCCTCGGGTTGGGGCAAAAAGTTTGACTTTATCATTATTCACGAAGCTGGGCACGAATGGTTTGCTAACAACCTGACCCACAAGGATGTAGCTGATATGTGGGTACATGAAGGTTTTACGGCTTATTCGGAGAACCTGTATTTGGACTATCACTTTGGCAAAAAGGCTAGCCGGGAATATGTATTGGGTACTCGCCAAATTGTGCGCAATGATCGTCCAGTAATTGGGACATATAATGTAAATAATGAAGGTTCTAGTGATATGTATTACAAAGGAGCCAACATTCTGCATATGATTCGCCAAATGATAGACAGTGATAAGAAGTGGCGCAAGGTTTTACGAGGCCTTAACAAAGATTATTATCACCAAACAGTGACCAGTAAGCAGGTAGAAGCGTACATTATTAAAAAAACCCGCCTAAAATTGGCCAAGTTTTTTGACCAATATTTACGCACAACCAAAATTCCTAATTTGGAATATAAAATAGAAGGTGATAAGCTCCAATATCGCTTTACAAACTGTGTAGAGGGCTTTACGATGATGGTGCGTACTACCATTGATGGAAAGAAAAAATGGCTCATGCCTACCGAAAAATGGCAATCTGTCAAAGTAAAAGGAGCCAATACCGAGTTTAAGGTAGCTAAAGATTTTTATGTAAAAACTACTCAGATTACGAAGTAAAGGTAGATTACTTCTAAGAAAACACAAGCACTGTCAGGATTTGGCAGTGCTTTTTTGTTTGGGGATAGTGTATTTAGCGGCTTACTCGCTGTAGACGCATTGTTTTTCCAAAAAGTGAATAGCCAATGTATCCACGCATTTTTAAGGTTTTGCCTCCATCTTCCAGCCATAACTTACCCGAATAGGTACGTCCATTATTAATATTGTATACCTTGCCACCTATCCACTCGCCATCGTCGTAGGTAAAATTGTATAAAAAAGTAATGCCTAGCACACGACGGCTTCTCAACTGAGGATCAGGGTTTTCGCTGTCTTTTCGTGGCACTCTGCGCCATACTATTTTTCCATAATAGCATTGATTACGCTTATAAATCTGAATTCTTCCCTCTTTATTATTGATCCAATATTGTCCCAATATCGCATCGGATTTACTTTGCCCAAAGGCTCCAACAGAAGTCCACAGACCAAGAAAAATGACTATTAAGTATTTCATAAAAATCGTGTTAAAAAATAAGTGGTGATATGTAATTAAACTAGTTGAGCAATGCCCTCTTGAAACGAAATTGCATTTTTGTACCCTAGCTCCCGACGTGCTTTCTCGTCAGAAACGGAAAATTCGGTACCCATCAGACGAATCATAATAGGGGCAACTGGAGGACGACTTTTTAACCCCAAAATCTTCCAAACACCGCCAATTACATGCGCTGCAAATACCGCAACGCCTCGAGGCAATACTTTGTCTCCAGGTTGTATGCCTGCGGCTTCCATAATGGCTTTAAAGGTTTGCTTCATTGGACGATAATCCCCATCAGTGACAAAATAAGCTTCTCCTCCTTTTTCAGAATCAAAGGCGGCCAGTACCGCATTGGCCAGATTCCATACATGAATGGTAGACAATATGTGGTTGCCCCCTCCTATCCAACGCCACTTGCCTTGGCGGGCCATAGCCAATAATTCTTCGTAATGATGGTTATTAGGTCCCCAGATGGCAGGCGGCCGCAAAGCAATGGTTTGGAAACTGCTGGTATTGGCTGCTAATACGGCTTTTTCAGCAATGGCTTTGGTTTTAGGGTATAAGGCAGTAGGCAGTCCTTCTGAGGCCTCGTCCTCGGTCAGTTTTACAATAGGTGAACCTGGTACTACAGGAGCAGCACTGATGTAAATGAATTTTTTCACACCTCCTGCTTTTGCCAATTCCAGTAGCTTTTGAGTCGCTGTTACATTCATTGCATAAAACAATTGACGATCATAAGTAAAATCCATATGGGCAGCCGAATGCAGTACAAACTCACATTCTTTGAGGGCATCTTCGGTATTTTTAGAGAGCGCCGTTAAATCATCCATTACTGGAATGGCACCCACTGCTTGTACCTTTTGAGCCGATTTGTCGCTACGAACCAGGGCATGTACTTCATAGCCCTGTTTTTTGAGGATGGGAATCACGTTTTGCCCCACAAAACCTGACCCTCCTGTTACAAATACTTTTTTCATATTTCTTATCCTTTTTGGGTGTATTTCATTTGATACATACAAAACTACCTGATTTGCTACCCTACTTGTTATCCTCAAAAGGCGCTTGATTTATCCTGAAAGACGGAAAAGTGAAAAGTAAGTGTATGAAAGTTTATTGAATTAAAAATATAAAGTGTAAAATGAAAAATGGTGTGAAGTTAAGGAAGTAGAAAGTAAGCAATTAGCTTGTAGTCAGAAACTTAGAGTTAGTAGCTATCAAAAACTCCTATTAATCATTCACAATTGACTATGCTTGTGAAGGAACCACACCAAATTGCTTTTTGTAAGCAGTAGTAAATTTTGAAGGATGGGAATACCCCAGTTCATAACTCAACTCGGTGGCAGTTTTGCGTTGGGTAGTCAATTCTTCCCGCGCATATTCAAGCTTTATTTTACGATGATACTGGATAGGCGGAGTTCCAAATACTTGTTTGAAGGTTGTTTTAAATTTAGTGATCCCCATTCCAGCAGTTTCGGCCAATTGATTTACACTGGGGATGTCTAATGCCAATGGATTTCTAAGATATGCTGCTGCCAAAAATAATCCTTTTAAATCCTCAGGGTGTAAATCTTCAAAGGCTACATCAGCGCTTCTTTGTTGTAACTTCTCAATTACTCCTCCCATAAAACCCAACAAATGGGCGTGAGCGCTGATTTTGTTAGAAGTTTGCAAAGCATTGCGTAATGATTTTTCTAAATAATAATTAAGGTCTTCGTAGATCACAGCCCGATCGGTATTTGCCAAAATGGGTAAGTCTTGGTTTAGGTAATGAGTCAAAAACGAACGATGAAAGCGCACCAGGGCAATTTCAAAACGCGTATGAGCAGGACTAGCACTAAATACCTGGGTTTGAGGAGTATAAATAAGAATACCTGAGGGTAAATATTTCTGAATGTTGATGGCTTGATCGTTGACAGTCTTTTCCACTGCCTGATTAGACAAATTGATATTACAGAGTAGCCATTCGCTATCTATCGGGTTTTGAGATCGAATGCTCATTTCAAGTTTAGAGTAACTCGCCAAATGATATAACTCTAATTGATTAGGAAACTCGTAAAAGGTGAATTTTCCCTCCCCAAACGCTGCTTTTACCTTCAGCACATTATTTTCCACTTCAGTAATGCTCCTCAATTGAGCCGCAAACTGATGGAATATGTTTTGACTTACGTCTATTTGGAGCTGCATGGGTTTGGTAGTTTGAGAGTAGATTCAATATGCCTAATACAATTATCTCAACTACATTTATTCAAATAAGGTTTTCATTGCCCGGTTCTCTAGCCACAAAAGCAGAGTCTCTATCCGAAACACTGCTTTTGTCAAAAATCTATTATTGCTACAGGAGTCAGTGATAAGAAGTGGCGCAAGGTTTTACAAGGTCTTAACAAAGATTATTATCACCAAACAGTTGCTCGTAAGCATGATAATACTTCGAATATACCACCCTCGTAAAGCCCTGTTTATCAAAGGCATAAGGCAAATAAAAACTTAATAAGTATGTTTAAACCTAAAGGTTCTACCTCTTTCTAAGATCGGATCAATGGCTTCAATATTCTCTATTGGCACACCCCTTAAAAGCAAAGTATCTAAATTTGTTAGATTATCTAATCCTTCAATTTTACTTATCTTATTATGATCCATATCCAGATAATTAAGCTTTTGTAAATTATCTAATCCTTCAATTTTTTGAATTTGGTTTCCAGACAGATACAAACTAGATAATGCTTTTAGGTTTTTCAAGCCCTCAATTTTTTGAATGTTATTATTACTTAATAATAAAAACTCTAAAGATCTTAAGCGATCCAACCCAATGATTCTGTCTATTTTATTATACTGAATATCAATTGTTGTTAAATTCGTCAAAGCTTCTAGCTTCTCTATCTTTTGAATTTGATTATTACTCAAAGATAAAGATTCCAGTGATTTTAAATGATCCAGGCCTTCAATATTATCAATCTGATTCCCAGATAGTTGTAGATCAGATAACCGTTGCAATCTTTGTAAATTTTCAATTTTCTGAATTTGGTTATTGCTTAAATGTAATGATTCCAGTAATCTTAATTGACCTAATCCTTCTATTTTATCTATTTCGTTATTTTGCAGATTTAGGATCTTTAAACCTGACAATGAACCCAAGCCCTCAATTTTTTTTATCTTATTATTAAAAAACTCTAGATGATTGAGTTTTTTCAACTTTTCTAAACCTTCAATTTTTTGAATTTGATTATTGCCTAAAAACAAAGTTCCAAGTTGGGTTAGCCTGTCTAACCCTTCTATTTTATACAAATTGTTACACCTTAGATCGAGGCTTGTAATATGCTTGCACTCCTTCAATAAATGAATCTCTGCCGAATCATTTGTGATGCCACAGTCATATAAGTCTAACGCTTGGTTTTGGGTTGATATGCACTCTTGGATAACCTGTAAAGCTGATTTCATAATTTTTTTAGGCTACTAATTTCGCTAATTAGTTTTATGAATGATCATTGCTTACCTTTTCACCACTTTCACAGCTTGTGATTGTTCGCTGTTGCTTATCCGCAACAAGTACACCCCACTTTTTAGGTATTGAAGCTTCTCCCAGCGATATTCTTTGGGGGCACTTTTCAAGTATTGAGTGCCTACCAATTTGCCTTGGGCATCATGCAAGGTCATTTTAAGGTCTTTGCCTCGGTAGCTTTGGTTAAATACAATTTGAAGATATTGAGAATTATCAATTGGGTTTGGGTAGAAACTAAATCCGCTCTCAGTCACCGACTCAAGGGAAGTAGGATTTTTGGCCAGTTCCATAGCATCTCTAAAATTCGGAATACCATAACCCAGTAAGCTATCAGGTTTGCTGGCTTGACTAGCCGAACGCTGTAAAAAATCAATGACTTGCATATTGGTTAGGTTGGGGTTGGCCTGCCAAAATCCAGCCGCCAATCCAGATACTATAGGCGCCGAAAAAGAAGTACCACTGCCACTTGTAGGCCCAAATGGTCCTCCTAAAGAAACAAAGCTCCCCATGGCTGTTATATTGGGTTTGATGCGGCCATCAGCAGTGTTTCCTTTGGAACTAAAAGAAGAATAGGCACCATCAAAATTTACGGAACCTACTGCCAGCACCGAATCACCGTCGGCAGGAGCACCCACATAACGCCAACTTGAATTACCTTCGTTTCCGGCACTATTCACGACCAACATTCCAGTAGCCGCAGCAAAATCTGCTGCCTTGGTAATCAGCGTAGTATTTCCATCCAAGTCGTTGTAGGTATAGTTCATGCTGGCATCGTCAAAGGTATTGTAGCCCAGCGAAGAATTGATAATATCTACTCCAGTACTATCTGCTCTTTCGGCTGCGATCAACCAATATACTTCTTCAATACGATATTCTGATGACACATCTTCGGTACGAAACAACCAATATGTAGCCTCAGGAGCACTTCCAATTATCACTCCCCTTTCATAAGATGCTACTGTAGACAATACCTTCGTTCCGTGTGAGCCAGTATTGTATACATTGGGTTGGTTGGTCACAAAATCATAAGTACCCGCAATATTGCTATTGTCAAATAAGTGCTTGAAGTAAGACAGCTTATCTACATTCTGAAAGCCTGAATCAAATACTGCAATCCAAACCCCAGTACCGCGATAACCGCTGGAATGCATAATATCTACTCCCACAATACTGTCTTGACGATAAGAATTTCCATAATCTTCTTTAGATTCAATCAAGATTTCCTGGGTAGTTCTTAAAATTTCATCGGATTTATTTGGAGTAGTGGTCTGGCTATTTTGTTTCTTCTTTAGGTCTCTCCTTGCCTTTCGTTTATCTTTTCTCCTCTGACGCCTGCTTTTTTTACCCTCTTCTACCTTAGGCTCTAGCTGTCGTCCATTATTCAATACTGTAGTACTTTTTACAAAACTTAGCCCTTGTACGGTGGCCAACGTAGTAGCATCTGTCTCTATTAAGACTCCATTCATCCAACGGGAGCTATACCATACTGTAGCACCAGTATTTTTTATTTGGGTTATATAAGTTGGGTTTACTGGAAAGTCTCGGCTACTAACCGTTATATTTTGTTTTTTTCTTCGCTCAATGGCTCTTTTGGATAAAAACTCATCAGGCTTATCAATAGAATAAGGCGAATTTGTTTTGTCTTTTAAGTAAACAAAATATTTTTTCACAGTTTGGCTATGGGCTGGAACCCAGGCAATTATTTGCACAAATAACCATACCAGTATCATTTTTCTGTATTGCATAATATAGTATTTTTTGTGGCCAAGAGTTTTACCTCTTGTCAGTTTGTCTTGCTTAACCTCAATATGACATACAATATATTATAACTTCCCAAATCCAATAATAATTTGCCTCGATTTTCTTCCAAAATCTATTTCTGGAAAGCTACACACACTAGGATCACAGTAAGTTACTACCGTACTATCTTTGTAAATTAACCCTACATTTGCCGCATACATTTCCTTTCGTTGGTCAATGCCTACCCGACTAGAGTCATCACTTTGAATCACAGTTAATGTACTGTCAAAAGTTAGACTTCCCAGGGTAAATGGTTGATTAAAATTCGTAACCTTATATCTATCTCCAATGAAAGTCTCCACTATGGAGGTATCTGAGGTAGTAGTATCGACAATCGTATCTTTTCTTTTGTTCCGAAAAAAAACCGTTCCCACCCATTCTATACCATCTTCCAAGGGAAAAATTAGCTTTACTATTGGTTTGTTGTTTTGTACAACAATGGCCTGCGTGGTACTACGCTTGGCTTGCCAAACCGAATCTAAAATCCAGGAGGCATTGGCGTTTGCTCGTCGGTAACGCTCCAGGCGAAAAGCTGGATTTCCCTCAATATCTGTAAATTCATCTTTAATAAGCTCCCGAATCTGGTAACGATTGGTATCAGGCGGATTCAATATTGTGAATTGAATATCTTCTACCTGATAGTCTATATAACTCCCCACCTCCAATGGAAAATACTCCAGGCCCAAATTAGCGTTTGTTG
Organism: marine bacterium AO1-C; assembly: GCA_001890965.1. Lineage (GTDB taxonomy): Bacteria > Bacteroidota > Bacteroidia > Cytophagales > Microscillaceae > Microscilla. The sequence continues at coordinate 321,558 of MLAY01000002.1, forward strand.
GCTCCAATGTGCCCGTGCTACAACTTCCCAAAGATGAGCCTATGACGAAGGTTAGTAATAAATACAACAGAAGCTTAGAGGGATTGTTTACAATTGTCATCGTTAGCAGCAGGGTTACAGTTTACCAAAACCAATCACTTTTTGGATAGATTTACGGCCCGATTCTACTTGGTTAAAACACTCAGGTGTTGCAGTACATAATGTTACTACGACGCTGTCTTTGTACACCAACCCTACATCTACTGCATATATTTCATTTCGTTGGTCAATGCCTACCAAACTAGAGTCATTGGCTTGTACTACTTTAAGCGTTTTGGCAAAATTGAAAGTATCTATAGAAAACGCCTGCCCCAGGTTCTGGATCTCATAAAAATTTTCGGCAAAGCCATTCAAGATATTGCCATCCCAACGTCTATTATTTTCCAGTGGAAAAACCAACTTTACCAAAGGCTGATTGTTTTGAATCACCACCGCTCTTACCGATGATCTCTTCGCTACCCAAACCGAATCAAGCTCCCAGGCTACACTGGTATTGGGGCGACGCAATCGTTCCAAACGAAAAGCCGAATCGCCATTAATATCTACAAACTTGTCGGCAATTAATTCACGAATCAGATAACGACTCGTATCGGGACTATTAATCAGGGTAAACTGGATGTCTTCTACTTGATAATCAATGTAGCGCCCAGTTTCTAAAGGAAAGTATTCGGTACCTAGTGCTACCGATTCCGGCTCGATGGTTCCAGTATTACAAGAAGCCATAAAGGAACCGATAATCAATGAAAAAATAACCCAAACCGCAATTTGGGAAGGCTTTTTTGGTTGGTTCATAGCAGACGTGCAATTGTTTAATATATACTAAATTCCCTCGAGGTATACCTGTTTTAGGCAAAGAAGGTTTCGTGGTGTGGTTAATCCCTTACCTATAAAAAAAGGTGGGCTTGAAAAACCCACCTTTGAAAATCAATTTATATTTGAGGAATAGCCGAATGCTCTACAATGGCTCCGGTTTCGTCCTCTTTCCAGGTAAAGCTAGACTTAATCCAGCCTCCACCTATTACGTCGTTTCCTTCGTAAAACACAGCCGCCTGGCCTGGTGCAATGGCATTTACCTGATCGTGAAACCAAACTTTGATTTCATTACCAACTTGCTCAATGCGGGCTGGCGTACCATGGTCATTGTAACGAACCTTAGTCACAGTTTCCAATGACTTTCCATTCAAATCAGCATACTTTTGTAAAGTCAACTGATTTACGGTCATTCCGTTTTTCTCCAGGTCTTTTACGGTCCCAAGTACTACACGATTGTTTTTCTTGTCGATACCTGTTACATATACCGGAAAGCCTAAAGCAATGCCCAAGCCTTTGCGTTGTCCAATGGTATAAAATGGATAACCTTTGTGCTGGCCTACCACTGTACCATCTTCTAATACAAAATCGCCTCCATCTACTTCAGCTTCCAATCCAGGAACCCTACGCTTCAGGAAGCCACGATAATCGTTATCGGGCACGAAACATATTTCGTATGACTCAGATTTATTTACTAATTCGATAAAACCTCTTTCGGTAGCCATTTCGCGAATTTGAGACTTGTACAAGTTGCCCAAAGGTAAAATGGTACGACTTAAACTTTGTTGAGAAACACCCCACAAAGCATAAGACTGGTCTTTGTTTTCGTCGATTCCTTTTGAAATCACGTAACGACCATTTTCTTCGCGGATTTTGGCATAATGACCAGTAGCGATATAATCACAACCCAATTTATCTGCTCGGCGCAACAATGCGTCCCATTTGATATGGGTGTTGCACAAAACGCAAGGGTTGGGAGTACGTCCATCCAGATACTCATTGGTGAAATGGTCAATCACATAATCACCAAATTCGTTACGGATATCTAAAATCATATGAGGAAAACCGAGATCAACCGCAATGTTTCGGGCATCGTTGATAGAGTCCAGACTGCAGCAACCTGTCTCCTTCTTGGTTCCGCCCGAAGAAGCATAATCCCAGGTTTTCATTGTAATTCCTACTACTTCGTAGCCTTGCTCGTGTAGTAAAACGGCAGCCAATGAGCTATCTATTCCGCCACTCATTGCCACCAATACTCGTCCTTTTTTGCTCATTATTGTGAGTGGTTTATAATTATAAGCTATGTTTATTAGATTTCGTTTTGACTTCAAATTGGAGGTGTTCTTTGTCCACAGTCAACAGTCGATAGACCACAGACTTTGGTTTTAAACAACAACCTTCCAGTTTCCAACTTACTCAAGTCTAAAAACTACTTTTTTAACTTTGCTTATAAAGTTTTAATTGTGAACAGGTTTATAAAAAAAAGAGTCATCAGCGAAGAGTACTGTTCACTGATAACTCTTTACTGAATATTAAACCAACTTAGCGTTGTTGTTGTTCCATTTCCTGTTTTAACTTTTGACTCAATCGACGACACAAGTCATCGATGTCCATTGCCATGGCTTCGTCATTGGTAGCATTACGAAGGGTATCGGCCAAGCCTGCAATCACTTCTATACAGAAAGCCTTCATCTCATGTACTTCCAGTTTTTTTGTCCACAAATCCATCTTGGCAGTACCTCTTCCATCTTCATCCCAAAAGGCTAAAGACATAGCTTTGGCACCATTGGTTCCTTGATCTGGCGTATTGGTAGCCATCCAAAGAATTTGCTCACATACATTGGCATCATCCAATGTCACATTTACATTGATATCTTCTTTTCGCATTTTAATTTGCTATTAAACGTTTCAGGTCAATAAGGCCAAATCTTACCCACCTGTTCGCTTTATACGATTTAAACAAAAATTGTAAATAACAAAGTTACGATAAAAGGTTGATATTCTAACTATTGTATCACAGGTAGGTGATGAAAGACAGTAATGAATAAGATGTTTTAGAGTAAATTAATTCTCATTACCAAGAAGTCGTTCAGGAAGAAGCTGTTGCCAGGTTTCTTGGATTTGTTTGAGAATGGAAGGATTAGAGGCATTGTTTTGCCAACGTGTGAAGTTTATTTGAATGGCTATTGAATCGTTTTCTATCAAGATAGCTAAGTCTTTTCCCTGAGCAATCCAGTTTTCTATAAAAGTAAATTGCTCTTGAGAATTTAAGTCTGTAAAGCTTTTGGTATGCTCGATTTTGCCTATGTATTTTTCCCCATAAAAAGCTCCCGAGAGCTGAATAAATCCTTGAATATGCGTATTGAAAGTGGCCAGTTCTTCGGCAGGTATCCAAAGCTCATTGTGTAAAAAACCACCCACATTTTGCACTTCAAACTGGCTTACATAGGAATCGTCAATTTCAAACTCGGTCACAAAACCAGCATAACCAGAAAACTCATCGTCTAAATTCCACTGAGTAGCAATCTGTTCGGCATATTCAAAATTTAAAACAGGATAAAAAATAGGCTGCCAATCTAAACGAGGAGGGTATGCGTTTTCGGTCAAAATCAATTCCAACTCCTTCAGACCAACCGGACGGTAAAGTTTCATAGTTTTTTAGTTAATAGTCGGCAGTCTAGTGTCCACAACTTTTGACTTCGCTTTATACTATTTTTCATTTCTAGTCTACATTTGATTACTGTAGACAGTAGACTAGAAAAGTATTTTTCACTTAATGAGCTATGGACTAAAAACACTAATGTCCTGATTTATCTACGGGGTTACCTTCTCCGTCATCGTCTATGCCTTTTACCAAATTGCCAATGGTGAGTCCTTGTACTACAATAGAAAAGACTACAACGATGTAGGTAACCGATACGATGACTTCACGGTGCATTTCTTCGGTAAGCGACAGGGCCAATGCTACCGAAATACCTCCCCTCAATCCTCCCCAGGTCAATATTTGAATGGTTCTTGGAATAAAACTTCGTTTAAGTTTCATTAGGGAAATAGGAATACCCACCGAAATCAAACGTGCTCCTAACACCACCACAATGGCAATGATACCTTCTATGATGTACACTTGTTTGAAAGAAATAACGAGGACTTCTAAACCAATAAGAATGAAAAGGACTGCGTTGAATACCTCATCCAATATCTCCCAAAACATATCTACATATTGTCGGGTCACATCTGACATAGCAAACATTCGGGCGCGATCGCTCATCATTAAGCCAGCTACTACAATAGCCAACGGGCCTGAAATGTGGATATAAGATGAGAAAGCGTATCCTCCCATTACCAATGCCAGCGTAATGAGTACCTCCTCGATATAAGAATCTATGGATTTGAGTAAGAAATATCCTACATAGCCTAGTATAAAACCAAATAGTGCTCCCCCTCCTGCTTCGGTTATAAATAAGATTAAGATATCTACTGCCCCTGTATTTGCCACACCTTTTTCGGCCATTTCGAAAATACTCAAAAACACCACTACGGCCACCCCATCGTTAAATAATGATTCGCCTGAAATCTTTACTTCCAGTTTTTTAGGAACAGTGGCTTTTTTGAGGATTGCCAATACCGCAATAGGGTCGGTGGGAGAAATCAATGACCCAAACAACAAACAGTAAATAAATTCTATTTTGGTTCCAAAAGCGTTGAATATCAAATACATGGCTCCACCTACTATAAAAGTGGACACAATCACCCCCAGGGTAGCAAAGATCATGATGGGACCTCTTTCTTTGGCCAGAGTCTTGACATCTACGTGAAGTGCTCCCGCAAATAGCAGGAAACTCAACATGATTTCCATCAATACTTTGTTGAAATCTACGCCTTTGACCATACTTACAAATTGTTTGTATAGCCCTTCTGAGAACTGTCCCATAGCAATAATCGCCAGAGACATAATCAAAGAAATCAACATTAGGCCAATGGTGGTGGGAAGTTTGAGGTAACGGTGATTGATGTAGCCAAAAGCCGCAGAAAGTACTATGAGAATAGTAAAAGCGTTGAATAAATCCATAACTATTTATTTTCTCTATATGGCACACTGTAAACCAAATTCCTTATGATTTATTTGGTTTGCTCTGCTCTCTGATTTCTCTTAAAAAACATCACATAGTCTTTAAAGATCATCTAGAAGCAAATAACCTCAAACCAATTCACGACTTGCTTAATTTACAATGTGCTCAAGGGGGAAGATTAGTTTCTTATTTAAGTTTGAGCACCAAATATAGAAGTATATTTGGGGATGAAGAATTATTTTGAGGAAAATCGGTCATCTGAAAAAGTTCTTCGTTCTTTAGTCCGCGGTTCTTTTGGCATACGACTAATAACCCGATTGGCTAGCTTTGAAAATGGTAAGCTTTGCAGATACACTACTCCAGTACCAGAAAGTGCCGTAATAAAAGAACCTTGTCCACCAAAAAACATGTTTTCAAAACCTTTGATTCGTTCTACACTGCACTCAATTCCTTGCGAGTAAGCCACCAAACAGCCTCCACTTATTCTAAGCGTTTCTTCACCTAATACTTTTTTTACTACTGTACCACCAGTATGCAAAAAGGCCATTCCATCTCCTTCCAATTCTTGCACTACATAGCCTTGCGTTCCAAAAAAGCCAAAGCCCATTTTGTGGTTTACCTTCACACTTATTTTAGTACCCAAACTAGCACATAAGAATACATCTCGCAAACAATACATTTTCCCGCTAAACGCCTCTAAATCAATGGGAATGATTTTACCGGGATAAGGAGCCCCAAAGCCAATTTTACGATTTTTGTCGCTCATATTGGTCATGTGGTTAATAAAGGCTGACTCACCCACTAAAACTCGCTTGCCCGCATCAAATAACCGTTCAAAGAATCCTTTTTCAGGTTCAGAACCATCACTCAGGCTGGTATCAAAGCTAATGCCTTCTTCCATCCAGTTCATCGCACCTATTCCTGCAATTACCGTTTCTTTCGGAGCGAGTTCTATCTCGACCATTTGCATGTCGTCGCCAATGAGCTCATATTTTAGTTTTTGGTTTTCCATTATTTGTAGGTTTTTGATTAATATTTCAAAATAGGTAAAATCAATTGGGGATCAAAACAAGGGGAATTATTATTATTTATACATCAAAATGTTTGATTATTTAACAAAAAAACTTACGTCATTGACTACCTCCTCATTTAAACCCTAAATAAAACACTCATAATCAACAATTTAAATCAAAAGCAAATACACAATAGAGAATTTTCTTGATTAACATTTACTGTAAACTATTTCAAAATATGTTGTAATACTAGCCTCTCCCCCTCGTCTTTAAGGGTAAACATTTTATTGATCATGAAAACATTACACAGATTATTTTTAAGAGGCTTGTTATGTAGTATACTCTTAGGTATAGCTCAATTTTCGTTGATAGCTCAACAAAAACCTTATAAGGCTAACTTAAGTGATGCTGAAAAAATTTATGGTTTATCATTATTTTGGCAGGAAGTAAACTACAACTTTGCATTTTTCCATCAAATCCCTCATCTCAATTGGGATAGTACTTACAAAGCATTTATTCCAAAAGTATTAGCTACTTATTCTACCGAGGACTACTATCGAGTATTGGCCAAAATGGGCGCCTTGCTAAAAGATGGTCACACTAGCATTCGTTTCCCTAGGGAGGTTTATCAAACTTATTCTAATTTAAAAATCCGTTTAAAAGCCATTCAAAAAAGGGCTTTTGTAACAAACGTAGATCAATTGTTGTCAAAACAAATTCCAATAGGAAGTGAATTATTAAAAGTAAATGGGCAACCATTAAAGAAATACCTAAAAGCTCAAATATTACCTTATATTTTTGCCTCGACTGAACATGACTTATGGAATAAAGGCATTTCGAGAATGTTTTTTGGCAAAAGAGGGGACAAATTTCAACTTACTTTTGGCACACCTCAGGGTAAAATTAGCCAGATAACCCTAAGAAGAGACCGAAAAGGGGTTAAATGGGTCAAACAGATTCAAAAAAAGCCTTTAATATCCTTCAAATGGCTTAGCCAAAAGATGGCTTATCTGAAACTTGATAATTTTATGAATAACCAGATCAAAGCCGACTTTTTGAAGGTATTGCCAGAACTTTACAAAGCTAAGGGCATTGTGATAGACGTAAGAGATAACCCAGGAGGTAATGGCAAAAATGCGGTTTTTATTGTAAAGCACTTTACTGAACAAAAGAAACTAAAAGGTGCTAAAACACATAGTCGAATACATAGTTCCAGTTTAAAAGCTTGGGGAAGTTGGTTCGAATATAGTCTGGATCAAAACCCACAAATGAAGCTCAACCCTGAGCAGCGAGAAAATTTTAAATATTACCAAGGAAAAGCGTGGAAAACCGATTTAAATGTAAATAAAAACGACCTCAAAGTGAAAAAAATTTCGGTTCCATTGGTAGTATTAACCAATCATTATACAGGTTCGGCTGCTGAAGATTTTTTGATTTATCTAAGTAACCTAAAACGTGCCACTAGAGTAGGACAACTTACCAATGGCAGTACAGGGCAACCTTTGCTGGTTTGGTTACCTGGTGGTGGAAATGCTGTAATATGTGCCAAAAGAGACACTTACCCTAACGGGAAAGACTTTGTAGGAGTAGGAGTTAAGCCTCATATTGAGGTCAACCCCAGCGTAGAAGATTTTGTCAAAAACAATGATGTAATCTTGAAAAAAGGTGTGGAGGTATTGAAAGAAAAAATCAAAAACAGCAAATAAATTCATTTATTATCCAGTCTAACTAATGAAAATGCCTGACTTGTTTTATCAGTCGGGCATTTTTCATTCATTCTCAATATTCCCTCATTTATTACTTTTCAAAGTAGCTCATCATTCTTAAGTAGCTGATTAGCACCTTCTCTCCTACTTTTATGGCAAATTATTTTATTATCTAAATATTATTATAGCCATGACTAATTCGCTTAGGTTTTTCAAAACATATACTTTGATCTCATCCATTATGCTTATCTTTTTAATGTTTGCCGCATTTACTCCTTCTGGCAATCCTAAATTCAAGGAAATAGATGTGGAGCGTATCAACATTGTAGAAAAAGATGGAACCATGAAACTGGTACTGACGAATAAAGAACGTTCGCCTGGGGCAATAGTAGATGGCAAATATCTGTACGAAGGTGGTGGAAGAACTGGCATGCTGTTTTATAATGACGAAGGTGATGAATGTGGCGGCTTGGTGTATGGTAATCACAAGGGTAGCAAAAGCGCCTCTTCTGGGTTAATGTTTGATCAATACAAACAAGACCAGGTAATTGCCATTCAGTATGGAGAATCCACTCGTAGGGGTAAAAAATCCAGAATGGCTGGGATACAAATCAATGAGCGGCCTGATACTCATATTGCAGATTTGGCAGCTTTGGTAAACAAAATGAACAAGGCTAAAGATCCTAAAAAGAAGGCACTGATACAGAAAGAACTCCAGAAAGCCCAAAAAGAGGGTAAATTTGGAGCTCCTCGTTTGTATTTGGGCAATGTAAATAAGACCGCAATTTTGCAACTGAAGGATCATGCTGGACGCACCAGGTTTAGAGTAAAAGTTGATTCGGCAGGAACCGCAAAACTTCAGTTTTTGGACGAATTGGGCAAAGTAATGTACCAATTACCTTCTAATAAATAGTTAGCGTATGCTTGGACAAATTAAAAAACTAAAATATCGAAAAATCATCATTAGTGGGTTGGGTATGTTGTTACTCACCCACTTGCTGATTTTATATACTCAATTTTTGCTTGCGGGTGGTCGTCCTGGTCATTTTTATTACCCCTGGGATGCTCCGTTTTGGATGCTCATTGTCTGTGGTATTTCTATTCTCATCACTTTTGTCATTCATCAAAAGACCCAACATCCCCAAAAACCAGCTAGCCGCTATGTGCAAACCTTGTTGGTGAGTACTCTTTTGTTTATGTTGATTTCCAATACTTGGTTCATTACCACCGAAAACATAATTTTTGGCAAACCAATGAACTACAATGCCTTGATTGTGGGTAACCTACTTTTCTTAATTATTCATTTAGTAGTGGGCAACACATTTTTGAGCTATTATTCTTTAAACAAGCTACATCAAACTCAAGTAACTCTGTTGGAGACTCAAAAAGTGGCTAGTGAACATCAACTGGAACAACTCAAAAAACAAATCTCGCCTCATTTTCTATTCAACAACCTGAATGTATTGTCTTCACTTATTCATACTAATACTGACACTGCCGATGTTTTTTTGGATAAGTTCTCGGGGTTGTATCGCTATATCTTACAATCACGCGATCAGGAATTAGTATCTTTAGCCAAAGAGCTCAATTTTCTTGAAGACTATATGTTTTTGATTAGACAAAGGTTTGACAATAGTTATCTGTTGAATATTGCAAATCATATTACCCAACCTGAACAATATTTGGTGATTCCAACTACCTTACAACAACTCATAGAAAATGCCATTAAGCACAATGAAGCATTGCCTGATAAACCGTTGAAAATCAACATCTCGATTAATCAAAATGAAGCGCAAATAAGTAATGTCTTAAAACCTAAAAAGTTTCCTTTACCCTCAACAAAAACCGGCTTGGTCAATATCCAAAAACAATATCAGTTATTGACTCAAAAAAATGTTCAGGTACATCAAACTTCAGAACAATTTTTGGTGATAGTACCATTAATAAAACTGAATACCAACTTATGAAAATAGTTATTATAGAAGATGAAAAACCTGCCAGAGAAAAACTTAAGCGATTTATTGCCCAATACCAACCTCAGGCTCAAGTAATAGGCGAATTGGTTAGTGTAGCTCAGGTAGTTGAGTGGTTTCAGGATAACCCAACTCCAGAGCTTGTTTTTGCCGACATCGAGCTATTAGATGGAAATGTATTCAATGCTTTTGAGCAAATGCCTCGCTTGAATTGCCCAGTAATTTTTACTACTTCTTACGATCAATTTTGGATGGAGGCCTTTCAGGGCAATGGCATTGAATACTTACTAAAACCTTTTGCTTATGAAAGATTCACTACCGCCTGGGACAAATACCAAACACTTCAGCAAAACTTTTCACCTGACTATCAACAAATGCTGCAAGAGATTCACCAACAGCTAAGCAACACCCAAAAAAACTACAAACAACGCTTAACAGTAAAAACCAAACATGGCATTTACTTTCTGGATATTACTGAGGTAGTCTATCTCAAAGCCGAACAAGGGGTGGTTTTTGCCATCACCCAAGATCAAAAACGGCATTTACTGCCTATCAATACACTTACCCAAATTGAGCATTTGCTAAATCCAAAGCAGTTTTATCGAATCAATCGCTCCGAAATTGTCCACCTTCGGTTTATTGATCACCTGGAACCTTATACTAAGGATAGTATGGCGATTATATTAACTCACTCGCTAGGCAATCTTATCAGTAGCCAAAGTAGAACTTCTGGGCTTAAACAATGGCTGGATAGTCTTTAAGAGGAGTTTATGAGGCTATTTCTTGGCTTATCAGTTTTCGCTTGAAGTTTGAAACAGCTTAAGGTTCTTTTGTAGAAATCAAACCCATATTTCTATGAAAAACTTAATCATACTTATTGTTACTCTTGTTGGTTGGTTTTCAAGCCAAGGCCAATCTAATTTCTCTCTGGAAGGGCACATTCAGAACTTTGAGCAAGGGCAAGTTTGCAAATTGCACCGTTTGGTCTATGATGACTACAGCAATCGTCCTAAACTTTCTGATCCTCAAGCCATCAAGGTTGATGCTCAAGGAGATTTCAAGCAAGTAATTCCAATCACCGAAGCGGGAGTTTATTATATCTCATATGAGCGACAACAAGGAATATTGATCGCACATCCTAAAGACCAGTTAAACATCACTGTACAGGCAGGAAAACCTATTTTGATAAAAGGCTCTGTGGCAAATCATCAGATTCGCCAGTTTTATCAAAAAATGCAGGTATTAGATAAACAATACATTCAAGAAATACGCACAGAAATGGGTAAGCTTAAGATAGCACAACAAAAAGCATTGCAAACTGCTAAAGATGATGCTACTCGACAAAAATTAAAAAGTAAATTTAGTGAATCTTCGGCGCGAACCATGGCCAAACTGAGTAAGGCCAGTGTCCAGTTTTTTGATGCTATGGCTCAATACCTGCAATCTCAAAAACCTACTTTAGCATTGTATGCATCTTTTAGTTATTGGAAAGCCAGCAATGTTATCTATCTTAAGTCTTCAGTTGATCAACTGTTCAAAAAGATGCCTCACAATAGTTATGTCAAGCAAATGCAGCAAAAAATCAATCGTTTGGTTAGATTACAGCTACACAAGCAAGCGCCAGAAATAGTATTGAATGATGCTTCTGGAAAAAAGCTCAAATTATCCGACGCAATTGCTCAGTCTAAAAATAAGTACCTATTGGTAGACTTTTGGGCAACTTGGTGTGCTCCTTGTCTCGTAGAAAATCAAAACCTCATGAAACTATATGACAAATATGCCAAAATGGGGTTTGAAGTGTATGCGGTTTCATTTGACCGCCAAAAAGAGGCTTGGCTCAAATACTTGAATAAGTATAAGCCTGCCTGGTTACAAGTGTTTGCTTCTAAAGGTTTTCAATCTCAAATATCTCTTGATTACAATCTCAGGGAGTTTCCACATAACTTATTGCTGGATAAGCAAGGGCGTATCATTGCCAAAGACTTATTTGGTGATGCACTTAAAGAAAAATTAGCCTCACTTCTTGAACACTGACTTTATCAAGCCAACACCAACCCATTTGCTTTGTCAGATGGGTTGTTTTGTATGTTTATTGTATTAATTTTGGCTATCTCAACTTTTGTCATTATCTCAATGACAGAGACAATTTCTAATCCAACCACGTACAAGGAGAAACCATAAACCCAATTGAGTTTGTTCGTTGAAGACTATCACTAAAATAAAAATATTCAAAAAAGAAATAGACCTCGAAGGCCTGCAAGGTGAGCTACATAAAGTTGATGTAGCAATTTTGATTCTGGCTCACATACCTCCCATTTTTGGGCTTACGCTTTTGGGCTGGAAAGTCATTGATGTTCTCTTTTTATTTGGTTTTGAGGTAGTAGTGGTTGGTTTCTTTAATATTATCAAGCTACTATGGGTACGAGGCACCAAACGCTCCCCTGTGTATCTCAAAATAGTTATGATTCCCTTTTTTATAATACACTTTATTATTTTTTTAGGAGTATGTTATATTGGCATCATTGCAGTGCTCACCATTTATAAGCAAGTGATATTAGATTCCAACGGTCTCACCGCCATATGGCAATATTCGCTCAAACCCTATTTATTAAACAATGTTTTGAGCGTTAGTAATTTATTGTTTTATAATTATCTGCTCATTCTCATTAGTCATGCAACGGCGTTTAGTCAAAACTTTCTGAAAGGAGAAGAGAATATTAAGATGACAATCGATAGTTTAATGAGAGCACCCTATTGGCAAATTTTCATTACCCAGGTATGGATCGTGGGAGGTGCAGCTTTTATTTTAGAACAACAATGGCCACTTGGCTGGCTCACACTGTCGGTAATTATCAAGCTTAGCATTGATTTTTATCTTCGTTATTTAGAACATTACAAGTATGGAATTTAAATAACTACTATTTTATGTTAAGTTATTTCTATTTATAATCTTATCTATACTTGTTTTCTTGCTAAAAGTGTTAATTAAATTCTAAATTCTTTGCCTACCGAATCATTTGTTGTAGCTACATCGTTTTTCCAGTAAATCAATTATTCAACACTAAGTATTTAAATTACTAAACAACCTATTAGTACGATACATCATGAGAAAAGCACTTTTATTTAGCCTTATCACCGCATTTGTTGCCGTTGCTCAATTATCACAAGCCCAAACTGCCTGGAAAGCCAGCAACGCAAGTGTTACTTTCAAAATCAAAAATGCAGGTATCAATGTCAAAGGCTCTTTTGGGGGATTTAAGGGTAAAATATTATTTGACCCTGGTAACCTTGCAGGTAGTAAATTTATTGGCATTGTTCAAGCAGGAACAGTTAATACTAAAAACCGAGGAAGAGATCGTCACTTACGAAAGTCAGATTTTTTTGATGTAGCCAAGCATCCTACCATCAAAATGAAATCAACTAAAATCACTAAATCTGGCGGAAAATATTACGCAGATTTTCAATTGACTATCAAAGGGGTAACTAAAACCTATAAAATTCCTTTTAACTTTTCTCAAAAAGGGAATCAAGGAACCTTTAATGCTTATTTTGAAATTAACCGAAAAGATTTTGGAGTGGGTGGTAATAGTTTGATTTTGAGTAAAACTGCCAAAATTACCCTTAATGTTACCGCTACTAAGGGCTAAATTACATTTTTTATCCCTCACGCGCAGCGTTTTATAGTTTGATTTTGTAAAGTTGGTAGGAGTTTTGTTTGGTTAAATTTTGACATAATTACCAAACACCAAAATTCAACAAGATGAATAAGAAAACTCCACTGCTTTACAAAATCAGTTTTTTTTGGGGAGTTGTACTATTAAGTAGTTTAATCTTGAGTGCCTGTGGCAATAAAAATAGCAACAATACAGAAAATAACACTGTCACAAATCAAGAGAACGCTTCCACTACTTCCAATCAAAGTACTTCCACTTCTGCCTCCTCCTCCTCTTCTACTTTTACCCCCTTGGATATAAAGCTTGACGATAAAAGCTTTGGGAGTATTGCCTCTATCGGCGAAAATGAAACAAACATTACAGTAAAAGACCAAAATATTACTGGACGCTTAAGCAAAAACGATAAAACCAAGTATTACAATGCTTCTGGTGATGTAATTGCTGAGGTAAAATACAAAGAAACTGGTTTTAAGTTACGTAAGCCAGATGGAACTCTTTTATGGAAAATTAAGGTAAAAGAGAATAAAGTAAAGGTTAGCGATAATGCTGAAAACCAAAATCCATACGAAATCAAAAAGAAAGAAGGCAGATACAAAATAAAAAGAATGGAAAAAGAGTATGGCAAAGTTACTTTTGATGGCAACCAGGTAAAGATAAAATCAGAATCTGGCACCTATAAGCTTGAGAGTAATACCGATTCGTATGCCTATGGTGTATTAGTCATTGATGAGATTCCTGCGGAACATCGTATGATTATTATTGCTGAGTTATTAAAAGGTAAAAAATAGCCACACCATGAACAAATACATTGTTCACGATGGCTTTTCGTTTATCTTTGAAAAAATTGACCTTGATTACTTTTTAACGAACTAAACAACGACTAAAATATGAAACTGTATTACGCCAATGGTAGTGGTTTGGGACACCTTACTCGGACTCTAGCCGTGATACATACACTTCACCTCAATCAAGAACCGGTACTATTGCTCACTGCATCAGATCATGCGGAGCAAATGCCCCTGCCTGAAAATGTAGAGCTAATAAAAATTCCATCACACTTTGCCCAAAACCTAGGTGCCTATCAAAACTGGCTTTGCGAGTTAATTGAATACCATCAGGTAAATGAGGTATATTTAGATGCCTTTCCTTGTGGGATTATTGGTGAATGGAATAATTTTCCTGATTATTTGAAGGTTGATTTTTATTACGTAGGACGTATTCTTAACTGGCAAAATTATGAGCAAGTAGGTATTCAGCGCCCGCCCAAATTTAAGGCTGCCTATATGACCGAAAACGTTGACCCTAAGCATAAACGTTTTGTACAGATCCATTCACAGGAGCTGCTTACTTTAAATTTGGAATACCCCCCTCCGACCCTCACTCAAAAAGAGAAACTAATTGTAAATACGCTCTTTGATACTGTAGAAAAACCAGTTTGGTTGATTGTGCATTCGGAACCTCAAGAAGAAGTAAAACAACTTTGTGCATATGCTATAGAAATTAGTCAGATTGAGGGAGTAGACCCATTTTTTGTGATCGTGAGTCAAACCAAGCCCTTTAAGTCTATTACCAACAACATTTTGTGGCTTAACCTATACCCTGCATATCCATTGTTTGAAAAAGCACAACGCATATTTTCGGCTTGTGGATTTAACATGATGCAACAAACTGAATTGTTTAAGTATAAGCACATGTTTCTTCCCTTTAAGCGTCGTTATGATAACCAATTTTTGAGAGCTAAAAAACGTAACTTCGAACAAAAGAAACGTAAAAGCATCGATGCCGCATAAAGTGCTGGTAGTTTGGTTTTGTAGTTTTAATCTTACCTCTGGAAATACCTCCAAAGCTAATTTTTTAGTGTTAAATAATTTCATAAATTTGAATAACACCTATCGCTGGTTACAAGAATATGCTTAAATTTTATCTCTGGAGATAAAATTTAAGCATATTCTAAGATGGGGGAATGAATTTATTTACACTCGAAATTCAAATCAGCAACTACAAACAAATTACTTAGCAAATGAAAAAGATCACTCTACTCTTGTGTTTGTTATGCCTGATGGTGCTATCCACCCAGGTAAAAGCTCAACAATGTGCCCGACTGGATAGCTTGCGGCGTATACTTAGATTAACAAAAGACATCAAGGTACACATTAATACACTAAATCTGATGGCTGCTGAATATGCCAAAGAGGATCCAGAAGGTGCTGCTTTGAACCTTGCCCGTCAAGCATTAAAACAAGCAAAAAAATACAAACATGAGGAAGGAGTAGCTGATGCTCTCGTAAATATTGGATTAATTGATTATAAAGCACTCACCGAATACGAAGAGGCCATCAAAGATTTTAAAGACGCTTTAGCAATCTACGAAAAGCTTAAACTCAAAGAAAAAGTTGCCAGTACACAGGAAATTATCGGTAAATTTTACTTTGATTTATTCTATTTACGCACTGATAATACCAACTACAAGAGTTCTTTAGAATACTACCAAAAAGCCTTAAAATCCCGCGAAGAAATTGGCCAAAAAAAGCATATGGCCAAAATATATGAAGTAATGAGTGAGCTACATGGACACTTAAATCAAGATCAAAAGGCGATTGAAGCTTTGGAAAAAGCTTTAGCAATTTTAGAAGATTTAGGAGAAAATAAAACCAATAATACCCGCCTCATTGCCAAATACAAATCTAAATATGAGAAAATACAAAGTTTGGATCGCCTCAATAAAGTTTACTTGTATATAGGTATAGGCCTACTTGTGGCTTTGGTTTTAGTACTACTTTTGACAAGTACTAAAAACAGAAAAGTGGCCAATCAATTGAAAGATCAGAATCAGCAAATTGCTAAACAAAATAAAGAAATTGAAGATAAGGCACGTACCATTGCACAACAGAAAGATTTGGTAGAAAATGCCAAAGAAGAAATAGAGTCTTTTAGCTTGGTTCCTTCTTATGTATTCAACGAAATTAGAGAAAACGGGCGTTATGAACCACGTCAATACGAAAAGGTATCAGTATTATTTGCCGATTTAGAAGATTTTACCAATGTATCGCAGGGTATGGGTTCTGACAAATTGGTAGAAGAATTAAATGTGACCTTTAATAAGTTTGATGCCATCACGGGTAATCACAACCTGATCAAAATCAAAACCATTGGGGACTCTTACATGGCCGCAGGTGGTATTCCTGAAAAGAACAATCGTAACCCAGTAGATGCTATTTTGGCTGCGCTTGAAATGACACGCTTTATCAATGAAAAACGAGCGGAAAAAGAAGCTTCAGGCGAACCTTATTGGCGAGTAAGGATCGGAATCAACACGGGCTACGTTACTGCTGGTGTGGTAGGTGACAAGAGATTTGCTTATGATGTTTGGGGAGAGACCGTAAATACAGCCAAATTAATCGAAATCAAGAGTGAATCTGGGCAAGTAGCCGTTTCGCAACAAACTTATGATTTAGTAAAAGACTTATTTGATTTTCAGGGAGGTGGCGAAGTAGAAATGAAACACAAAGAAGCCATAGAAAAATACATTGTAGTAGGCATCAAAGCTGAGTTATCTATTGGTGGAGATGGTATAGAGCCCAATGAAACCTTCCGTGGAAAAGTAGGTGATATGGAGTTTGCTTAAAAGTTTGCTAATACTTAATCATATAAAAAATTAAACCCTGTTTGGTATCTGAATTCCAAACAGGGTTTTCTTTTCGATCTTGTAAAAATAACTGGTAGCCCTTTTGTAGCACGGAATCATTTTCCTATGCTACAAATCTTGACTACTTCTTCATTAGTTATGGTTTTTCAATGGTATATGGTTTTGCAATCCCATTATGTATATAATGGTAGTTTTCATTCAATGGTTATATGTATCACAAAGTACTATATATTTTATTTAACCTGCAAGTTTTTTAAGAAAAAAATGATAAAACCAATCAAAAAAAACTCGATAAACGTAGCTATAGCAAATAGACATTACCTCTATCCTACTTCAGGCTAAAATTTGTTATATTTGTTATAGTACCGCTTTATAAACCTGAAGCACTTAACACACCTAAACATCAACTCATTATGGACAACCATCAAGACCGACATTTGGAAGCCTTTTATAAAAAACTATTGGAAATTAAAGACAAGGAGGCTCAGAAGGCACTTAGTCAGGAAGAACTTAAAAGTATAGCACTTGAATTAGGCTTTTCGGAAGATGAGTGGCATTTAGTAGAAGAAAAAGTAGAAGGCCACCTCAAAAACGGTCATACATTTTTGGAATACAAAAACTGGCGTGATGCAATCAAAGAGTTTGAGCAAGCGATGCAGTTGAGTCCCAACAACCTTGCGGCTACTTATGGCCAGGCTATTGCCTTCTATTCGCTTTACAAAGAAGATAAACAAAATGTTTTCCGGGAGAAAGCTATTCAATATGCACGTATTCGTTTAAAAAACGAACCAGGTCACGAGCCTTCTATTCGGATTATTAGCGAATTACAGAAACAAGCCTCAACCACCAGTACATTTAATACTCCTAATCCAGCTCCTCGATTTCAAAAGCCAATCACTCCTCCTCCTGCTATATCCACTAGCCCCAATAAACGTAGTGCTCCTATGGTAGCGATAGCTGCACTTGTTGGTATCATGATGGTAGGATTGATCGCTTTTTTCAACGTAAAAAAGAGTGCAAATAATGAACGGGTAAAAGAAGATTATCGCCCTACAACTACCGATAGTTGGCAAAACGAGAATCCAGCACCCAATACCACTAGCAGGCCTAGAGATGTAGCACCTATTACCAAAAGGAAAAATCAGTATCCCACTAAATTTATCGAAAACAATTACTCGCAAGGTTTGAGTCTGGTGTCTATTGATCAATCCAAATCTAACTCTTCGCGAAGAATGTATTATCGTTTGGCAGGTGCATTTAAAGTTACTGGCAGTCAAGCTATTAAAAAACTCACGCTCAAAGTAGATTTCATAGATTATAACGACAAAATTGCCATCGCAGAGTTTGTGCCTATTTTTAAACGTTATAATCAATCTTTGGCCATCCCAGGAGATTATATTCATTTCAAGACTTACAAATCCAAGGCAAATTACTCCCCTGATGATTTCAAAGAAATCAGAATTTCGGTGCACACTATCCAGCGAGTTCCAGTCCCTAATAATCTTACCAAAAAAGTGATCCCTACTAATTGGGCATTTGATCCAGCTGCAGGAATCAAATTAGAGCTACAGGAACGTAAACAAGAATTGAAAAATTTTACGAGTAGTTGCTCGCATCGAGTAACAGTCAATTTTGTTAATAAAGGTAGTGTACCTCTAAAAGCGCTAAAGGTAGAAATTCAATGGCTAGACCGAGATGGGAATGTGCTCAAAAGTCTCATAAGAACTCTCTTATACAAAAGTAGCGGAATGGTAATTCGTCCTGATCAAAATATTACACATACCTTTTTAGGCTATATCAAAGATGTAAGCGCTTCGCAACTCAAAGGATATAAAATCACTGTAGTAGACGTAGAAGAAGCCAATAATTAATGCTTAAAATTAACATAAAGCCTGACTATCTAATATTAGTCGGGCTTTGTATTATAACTATAGAGTCATTTCCACTTCCAAGTTGTCTTAATAAAGCGCTATAGAATTTATGTATAAAATATCTCCTCTGATACTGTTGCTCTTAATCAATATCACTGCTTTTGCCCAAAGTGACATTAATCAACAAGACCCAATGACCAAACTATCTTTTTTGGTAGGAAACAAGTGGATTATCAAAGATAAATTACAGCAGTCTAGCAACAACAGTAATGTAGGTGAAATAGTATTTGAGTGGGCTCTTGATAAACGCATTATTAACTTTACAAAATACTACTACTTGAGTGCCAAGCAGCTTCGCCCAGGAACTAAAGGAACGATGGCTCTTAATCCTTTCTCGGAAAAAGTAAAGCATTTTACTTTTAGTGATGATGGTCAAACTACTGAGGGAATGATTACACAAGTTAATAAATCAGGCATCACTTTAGAATATGATAAATTCTTATCAGATGGGCAAAAAATGAAAGTAAAAGAGATATATTCACTTAAAACCAAAGATCAGTTAGAAATAAGTGTGCTCAACTGGGATGGGAGTAGTTGGCAACCAGCCAATACTTTTGTGTGGACTCGTAATAAAAGCAAGGTAGCCTATCAACCTACCCGCAAAACGCCACAAGGAAACAACACGGGAAAGACTTATCGTTTTACTCCAGAAGAATGGACAGTGCCAATAGAATTCACCCCAAACAATCGCTCACAAGGGTTAAAATTCACCTCTTATACTTCGGAGGTCAGTGTATATCGTGATTCCTACATTTATAGTGTCACAGGAAACCTCAAAGTAGATAAACTTATTATTTCTTCTTTAGAACTAAAAGTTGAACTTTTGGATAAGGATGGTAAAGTACGATTTACTGAAACAGATTATACTATTAGTTCATTGATGTCTCCTCAGTATCGTTCTGGTGATGAGGTTCCCATAAAAATTCTAAAGGTTGTTAAAAACAAACCATTGATAAGAATTGCTAAAGCCAGAATAATGGTTAAGGGCATTAAAAAGATTGCAGCCCCTGCGCAATTCTCTCCTTCCAAAAAACTCAAGATCACCTGGCGTAATGGCAAGCCTAACAACATCGATTTGGCATTCAGCGAACGCCTAAGCAATGTTTCTAATGCTTATAAACCAGGCTTTTTTAGTCAAAAACTGGTACTAGAAGTAAAAAATACAGGCAACCTTGAACTAAAAACTATTTCGGTTAGGCTGGAATGGTTAAATGCCCAAAATCAAGTTGTTTTTAGTCAAAAAAAACACGTGAGTACCATCATTAATCCTACAATATTACCAGGTAAAATACATATGGATAAGATGACAAACCGCCTCCCTAAGAATAAGGTAGCAAACCCGGCCCGTTATCGGATTGTAGTAGAGGAAGTAAGCATAGCTAATTAAACTGCTTAAATTATTTTTAAATGCCTAACTTTTAAATTATGAATGACTCAAATAAAATTATTGAAGAATATATTAGTAAACTATTTGAAGTACAAAGAGCTCGGGAAAACCAACCACTAACTGAACAAGAGCTGAAAGAAATAGCGTTGGATGCAGGTATGAGCGAAGAGGACTGGCAAGCTGCTCAAGAAGTTTATCTAGATCATATAGAAAGAGCTGAAGGTTTTCTAAAGTATAAAAATTGGTCAGATGCTATCCAGGAATACAAACAAGCCCTTCGTATTAAGCCTAATGATACTCAGGCACTGGCAAGTATTGCTTATGCCTATAAGATGCGGTGGCAAGAAAAATCACAAAATGAAGATAGAGATCATGCCTTGGTTTTTGCTCGTCAATGTCTTCAGGCATCACCTCAAAACTCACAAGCGTTGATCATAGTTAGTGAACTCTCCAAAGAAAAAATAGCTACCAAAACCTCTCAAGTTTCCAGTTCATCTCAACGTACTATCTTAATAATAGTGGCTGCAAGTATTATACTCTTACTGGCAGCTATCATATTTGTGCAAACAGGTGCTGATCAGGATGAATACAGGGAAAACCAAGATTATACGCTCCCAAATTTAAGCCAAGAACCTACCACCAATACACCTGATGCTTTACCACAAGGAATGCAATTTGAAGTGTCCTCAAATACCAGACTTTCTGTTAAAGAGTTAGCTTCTGAGTTTAAAAAGTTATTCGGAAACCGCACCTCACATCACGCAAATTGCAGTTTTGAGAATACAGGAGAAAATGCCATCAAAAGATTAAAAATAGAGGTCACTTGGTTTGATAATAAAGGTACACGTATTATTCAGCGAGATTTTAATATAGTACCTGAAAATGGAAAACCACTTGCTCCAGGGCACGCCAAAGAATATACTATCAAACAAAGCTTTCCACAAGGAAAAACTCAGGAAAACTTCCGTTATTATTTAATTAAAATTAGAAAAATTCAATGAATCACTCCGTCAAATGCCCAGATTGCCAATCCGAAAAAATTGTTATCCATGGATACGAAAGGTTAAGTCTATTATGTGTGTCTTGTGCGTTGGTATTTACTCCAGAATTAGCTATTGTAAAACCTGATACCGAGGGAAATCTTAGACGTTTAATGTTTATGACAAAACAAATAAGTTCTTCTGCTACCTTAGCACTTTATCGAGACTTGACTGGCAGAAGCAAAGCTGAGGCTAAAAAGTTTGTTGAAGGAATTACTTTTGAAAGTATTAAAATCACCAAAGCTTAAATATTTATGAATTATCAAATCAAGTGTCCTGATTGTCAATCTGACAAGCTCACCCTCCACGGTTTTGGTTATGAATCGTCCAATATAAATCCACTCCTATGTATGAATTGTGGCCTCGTGATTCGCCCTGAACACGCCATTGTCCAGCAAGATGGGCCAGACAACCTGAAAAGATTAATTTATATGATGCATCAATTTAGTAAAACTAAGGCCTATTATTTATTTGAACAATTGACTTATAAAGGTAAAAGAGAAGCAAAAGCATACATAGCCAATATTAGTTTTGAGGATATAAAGGTCAGTAATAGCTAAAAAAAAGCGTTTGAATTGCCTTCAAACGCTTTGATCTATAATATTATTTGGAATATCTTATCGATTCATGATCATTTGCTTTCTTCGCTCAAACTCTTCAAATGTAATAACTCCATCCTGAAACAACTGGTCTAATTTCTTGATCTCATCCGCTACATACACAGTGTTTTGCATGCCATTGATAGGGGTATGCCCATGGTAAGCTACCAAATGAGGATTGTAACGACGATTAAAGTCATCATCAGACATTACTAAAAAGCCAATAAAATCTACAAAAGAAATGATACGTGTTACAATAGCTCCAAAGATGGTAATTGTACCAAGTAGATACCCTATTCCCATACTATTTTGAGCTAAATAAAAACGATGTGCTCCAAAAATTCCTAAGAAAAAGGCTAAAAGGGCAGCAGTCGTCTTACTTTTTTTATGTGGTGTTACCATAATAGTTTTAAGTTAAATTAAGGTTTTTCATATGATTATATGTGTATTTACGAATCGTACCATAGAATGTTATCTTCTCCTTTACAAATTTCTTACATCAATTTATAGTTTGCTCAAAAGCGGTTTACCCATCATTGCCATACCAAACAATCCAAACGAAACAATCGCATATAATACCGCGAAAATAATGGTATAGGTTATGGCCTGTTGTGGTTGTTTTCGTATCAATATCCAGGCTGCCAAGGGAATAATTTGCAAGGCATGGAGACCGATAAAATGAGCAATTCTTAAATCTCCTCCCAAAACGCTCCAATTAAGAAAAGGTAAACCTGTCTCTCTATCAGCAACACCTACGCTGTGTGCTCCTCTTGAGGCCATAAAACCACCTTCGGCACTAGCCAAAAGAAAGATAATTAAACCCAAACGAATCCCCCATAAATACGCTGGGTTTAGGTTAGTTTTTTGCATAAAAAATAGACCTAATACCCAAAACATCAATAGTGTATTGATGGCGATCATGACTCCCATTATAGAAAAAACAGTTGTGTCAAAAGAAGTAGAAATATTGAAATGAGAAGTAGTACCTCGCGCTGCCTGAAGCGCTATAGCCCCTATCTCAATCAACATACATATAGTGATACCAATACTAATTATTCGAGTAATACGCGGAACCTGAGGCAACTCTGCTAATAACCAACTCATAGTCCATAAAAATATCCAGATAGATAGGGCAAACTTCATAGGCTTTATCCAAGGGTTAATTCCCATTATCTTACGGCCGTCAAGCCAATAGGCAATAAAGAAAACAGCAAACAATAACAAGAATACCTCACCAGCTCTGGTAAGCAACCAGTTGCGTTGAGATAATTGTTCATAAAAAGTGTTCATAGGTATGTGATATTTATCGAATCAAAACTATACCCTAATGTACTCTTATTGTCTAGTTTATGTGACTTGAAAATGGATGAGACTTAAAATTAGTCTGATGAAGCGTCAGAATTAATGGATAAAAAAAAAAGGCTACTTTTTAGAAAGTAGCCTTTACATACAAGAAGTTATAAAGAAATGATGTATAGAAACACATCATTCCTCAGTTAGTCACACAAATAGTAAACGAAAATTCGTTTTGAAGCGTATATTCGCTTTTTAAATTATTTTCAGTTTTCCTCAATTATTCTTTCTTGTTTCGAGTTATTATCACCTTTGTATACACCTCAACTTAAAGCTTGTAGGCTAGTATCAGTAGATTTTATAACTTTGCGAAAATTTTTTGAACAGAATTAATTAATAAAACATAAATTAATGAGTCTTCAATGTGGAATCGTAGGTTTACCTAACGTAGGGAAATCTACTTTATTCAATGCCTTATCAAGTGCCAAAGCTGAGTCGGCAAATTACCCTTTTTGTACCATTGAACCCAACGTAGGGGTAGTACAAGTACCTGATAATCGTTTACAAGTACTTGAAAAACTCGTAAACCCACAACAAGTACTGCCAGCCGTTATTGAGTTTGTAGATATTGCGGGATTGGTAAAAGGTGCCAGTAAAGGTGAAGGTTTAGGCAATAAGTTCTTGGCTAATATTCGGGAAGTAGATGCTATTATTCACGTAGTACGATGTTTTGAAGATGAAAATATCGTACACGTTGACGGAAAGGTAAATCCCGTCAATGACAAAGAAGTAATTGACATTGAGCTTCAAATGAAAGATCTCGAAAGTATCGAGAAACGAATCCAACGTTTGCAAAAAGTAGCTAAAACCGGGGATGCTAAAGCAAAAAAAGGAATTGCTATTGCAGAAAAAATAAAAGAAGTTCTTGAAAGCGGGCAAAATGTACGTAGCCTGGATTTGAATGAGGAAGAACTTGAGTCTATCCATGATTTACACTTGCTCACTATCAAGCCTGTAATTTATGTAGCCAATGTAGATGAGGGGTCTGTAACTGATGGTAACCAACATGTAGAAACGCTTCGAGAAGCTGTAAAACATGAAAATGCTCAGGTATTAATTATTTCAGCAGCTATTGAGGCTGAAATTGCTACTTTAGAAACAGAAGAAGAGAAAAAGGAATTTTTAGCAGAATATGGGTTAGAAGAATCAGGGTTAAATCGCTTGATTAGAGCCTCTTATGAATTACTAAATTTAATTACTTACTTCACTGCGGGTGAGAAAGAAGTCCGTGCCTGGACCATCACTAATGGCTTTAAAGCACCACAAGCCGCCGGAGTTATTCACTCTGATTTTGAGAGAGGATTTATCAAAGCTGAGGTTATTAAACTCGCCAATTATGAAGAACTTGGTAGCGAATCGGCCTGTAGAGATGCTGGAAAAATCTCACAGGAAGGGAAAGAATATATCGTAGAAGATGGAGATATTATGCACTTCAAATTTAACGTATAATCTGCCTTCAAAATATTAAAGTAAAAAAGCTACCCAAGAAGTTGAGTAGCTTTTTTACTTTAATGATAAATGTATTTTATCTATTACTTCGATAAGGTATTACCTTGACTATCTGTACGAACAAGGCCTATCACTTGATTGTTAGCAAAAGTAAACGTTCCTAACAATAAGTAACCTCCTGCACCTCCATCTATTGCTTGTACAAAACGAGCTGAGTTGAGCCCAGTATTATCTTTACCAATATCACCATATTCTTTTACCCACTCTACGCCAAAATTAGCATCGAGTTTCATCAAAAATGCCTTTGAAGATGTTGCAGTTCCATTTACAAAAGTTCTGGTTCCAGCAACAATAAACCCTCCATCTGCTGTAGGCTCAATTGCAACTCCCTCTTCATCCCCGTTATCTTGTCCAGGTACTACAATGTGCTCTTCTCGTACTGTACCTACCTCTACATCTACTTTCACGATATACACATCCTTATTTGTATTAGCATCGGTGGTACCAACAATGATAAAATCTTTACCAAAAGCGGTAATTTGAGAAGCCTGTTGATTAAAATTATCAAACTTGCCAAAAGGAATCGCAAAACGGTAAAGTCCATTCTCAGTAGCACGTACTACTACCAAATCTGTAAAGGCAGAAGCTGCATCTCCCCTTTTAATGGTACCAGAAAGTAAAAAATCTTGCCCTTTGTCAGTAGTTACCTCTATTACATTCGTAATTTCATCCGGTGCATTACTAATTCCCTCTGATCTCTCAAAGATAGTATTTCCAGCATCATCGATTTTAATCAGCTTCAAGTCTCTACTTGTGCTATTTACAGTACTACTGGTAATTCCAGAAAGCAAGTATCCTCCATTGGCAAGTTGCGTAATATAAAACCCTTGATCGTTCTTTGTTGATATAGCAAATTGCTGAGGTACACCACCAACTACATTTCCGTCACCATCAATCTGATATAACGCAAAATTTGTTGTGTCATTTAAAGTGGCTTCTCCCAATACAAGAAAGTTTCCATTGGCAATTTGGATTGCCGATCGGGCAACTGTAATACTTGCATCATCAGCAGAGGTTACACCATAGGTTTTAAACCATTGTACATTACCATTAGCATCCGCTTTGGTAACATATGCTTTTTCGGTATTGGTAGTTGTAAAAGATTTTGTGGAACCAATCAACAAATACCCCCCATCAGTCGTGGGAAGAATAGCATTGGCTTGCTCATCATTCGCATTTCCAAAAAACTTTACATATTGATTGGTATCATTGGGCTGGGCATCCTGCAGGGCACACCCTGCAAAGATTAAAAGCACAAAAAAACTATATGCCAGTTTCATCATCTGATATTGATTTTATCTTGTGGTATAAAAGCTAGTACTTAATTTATATGTAATATTTAGGGCATTTCTCGTTCCGAAAGTGAGCGACGAGTAAGTAGTAAAAAGACAATTGCTCCTACAACAAAACCTGCCATTACCAATATTATCGGAGTAGTATGTTTAAAACGGGTAAGCACCAAAGCAGTTAATGCAAACGCCATAATTAAGAACATGATAATGCCACCTTTCAACAATAAATTCATACTACGCTTTAAACGACAACCGTGGCGATAAATGATATAAAAACCTGCAAATGCTGGTCCCAATAACAATATCAGCATTGAAGCAAGATAAGACGGATTTTGTAGTGCTCCTTTAGGGTTACGAATCAGACGCATAATTGAGCTTCTAATTCTAGTAAAGAAATTTTTAGAATTAACCCCTGCCCCTTTCTTATTTGCAGATGGTTTGGGTAGTGGTTCTGCCATTTTAGAACCTAATACTTCCCATAATTGAGCGTTACCATTATCAAAACCTAAAGCCCAAATACCAACTCCACCAATTTTTTTACTAATCACCCAGTCGTATTTTTTACTCAGCGAAAGACTATCCTCATACCATATTTGGTGATAGCCATTGGCATCCTTGTAAGGATAAAACATAGACATACTTTCTGGGTCTTCGTATCCTTCAGCTTTGCCCAAAAACTTTTTGATTTGGGAATAAGTCATATATTTTTCAAATCCTAACGACTTGGCAGGTGGTTTTAGTGCATCTGTTTTCCATTCTGCACCATAATAATTTACAGTTAAAAGTAACTTCTCAGCAGTTACACCAGAAGCAACATATTCGTCTATCCCACGATCCAAGTCGTAGTCCCACCAATTGGCACCAGCTTTAACTACACTCAATGGGCCAGCTTTTCCTTCGGTTTTTCTACCATAAAATTCCCCAGCAGACAAAATAAATAGATCTACATATTTATCTAATGCTCTTACGTCATAAGCATCATTAAAGTTAATAGGAGGTAATGATACAGTTAGCCAGGAATTTTCAATGCTTTTTCTAAGTTGGGAAGATAAATCTAAAATAAAATCCGTAAAGGCTTGCTTTTCGCTGCTTCCCAAACCATCAAATTCTATATGTACCCCATTTGCCTTACGTTCTTTGAGTAAAGCCAGTATAATAGTGATGAACTTGGTACGAGCAGCTGGATTATTTAAAAATGCTTTATTATTATCTGCGCCATTATTATATACACTCATTAAAATCCTTGTATTATGCTTTTTAGCCTCATCAATCATTTTTGTTTCTTTCCATTCTTTGATGGGCTTAGGATCTACATAACTACCAGTGGTAGGATCTAAAAAGTAAGCATGAAAGGCTACTGCCGAGAGTAGAGAGAAGTTATAATTTTTGTAGGCATCTTGTAACCAGTAAGGGTGCCAGCCAAAAGTTTTAAGTTTAAGCTTATGCTTTTTGTATCGGTAGAGGGGAAACCTTTTGTCTTTTGGACGTAGCGTGCTACTTTTAAGAGTTGCCAAAAAGTTCTTATCAGCAATAGCTCCTTGCTCTACTTCCTTTGAAGATTCAGTTTTAACAGACAAAAACCGCTTCGCAAATGCTACAGTATCTATAGCAGCACTTGAGTCCTTTTTAGGAGCAGGTGTTTCGCCTAGTATATTATTTTCTTCTCTTAGAAAGTAAGTTGGGTCATAGGTTTTACTATTTGGCCCTTTAGAGTTACCTGCATTGGTTGTATTTGCGCCTGGTGTTACAGGTATATTGTAAAACCCTTTGCTTGCGTCTTTCTTTTTTGGTTTTACGTTTTGCAGGGCTTTCTTTATGCTATCTGCCTTTGCTTTTGCAGCCTTCGCCTTATTCTTTTCTTCAATGTCTTTCTCAATCTGGTTTTGAGCAAAAGAATAACTTTGGCAAATGGCTAAGACAAATATTATGGTTAGTAATTTCTTCAATGCCATCAAAATTAATATTTTTGGTTCGAAAAGATTTTGTTTTTTAATCAGCAAAAAATTGTTTTGATCTTAATCATTACAACGCCGTAATCAAAGACTTTTTATAAATAGGCAAATTTTATTACATCATAAGTAATGAAATGGCTTGACCTTTGATCTTCGGCAAAAATAAATAAAACTGTCCATAGAGTAATAACAATCCGAATAAAAAAACATTAATTTGTGCTATGAAAAAATTTTTTCTACTCACGATTATTTTGTTTTTCCTGGCAAAAGTTACCTGGAGCCAGGATACAACATCTAACCCACCGCCTCCACCACCTCCTTGTGCCAAAATATTGGAAGAAATGGCAGTAAGCTATCGTGGGATGACTCCTAGTCAAGTAGCCTACAAGCTTTTTGCCATAAAATACAAAAAGGACTGGATTTTGGTTGCTATAGATGACGATCAAAATTTTTATACCTATAAAAAGACCCCTGACAGTGAAGAATTCATTAAAAACTCAAAGTTATTTAATGACAATATTTGTAAGCTTATTACAGCTAACACGCTGGATATTAAGATAAAAGCAAAAACAGTGGCCAACTACGACCTGGTATGTTATTATAAGTTTAACAAATATGGGCGTAGATTTTATAATTCTATGATTGCCTTAGATGATCCAAGTGCTGCCAAAAGCTTTTGGGATACACTTTTGGGTATTATTGCTTTACCAATAAAGGGATTGGCCGCAATCACTGTAAAGCCTATTAGCAAATTATTAACTCCCAAAAAAGATATTGCCTTAAAGCAAGTTGATGCTATTAAGAAACAAAAAGAGAGCATCGACAAAAAAATGAAAGCATTGGAGGATAAGAAGAAAAAATTAGACGATTTACAAAAGAAGTTGAAAAAACTAGAAGAAGAGCAGGCAAAAAAACTTCAGCAAAAGCAATAAAACCTGGGTAAATACTTTATATTATACTAAAAATCAATCTACCAAATAGCTAACCCTTTGAATGTATGACTCAAATTAGACAACGTAATAAAGAGGTTTTACATCTTTCTATCTTTGGATGTTTCATTGGTGCAGCCCTTGCATTTTATAACATTGGTGCTATCTCTCTTTTTTTACAGCAATTTGGCGCCAGCCAACTACCTGAAATATTTATCATCTCGGGAATATCAAGTATGGTATTATCAGCCATATTTATTTATTCCCAGCCGTATTTTTCATTTTCCAGCCTCACAAACGGTTTTTTTATACTGATTTCGTTTACCTTATTAGCAACTTTTACCAGCATTTACCTTGACTTACACCATAATGCAGTAAGATTTGCGCTTATATTCTTAGGACCTCTCAATAGTTTAGCTTTATTGGTATTTTGGGGAACCTTTGGTAGGGTGTTTAATGTACAAGAAAGTA
Organism: marine bacterium AO1-C; assembly: GCA_001890965.1. Lineage (GTDB taxonomy): Bacteria > Bacteroidota > Bacteroidia > Cytophagales > Microscillaceae > Microscilla. Next base: position 350,952 of record MLAY01000002.1, read on the forward strand.
AAAGGTTTGCAGGAAAAGTGAGTGCAGGCTTTTCTCTTGGCCAAATTGTTGCTTTTTTCGCCATTCCACAACTCCTCAGACTTACAGGACTTACTACTCCTTTGCTAATCTTTCTAAGTGCCTTCTTTATAACCATAGCCACCACCTATTCTATCCTGGGCATTGGTCGTTGGTACCGTTTTCTCACTGTACTTAATGACAGTGCTCAACTTATTCGTAGTACCAACAATGCATTTAAGTTACTCAAAAAACGTTTCGTAAATTATCTAATTATATTTGCGGTTTTATCTGTTTGTACTGCATTATTCTTAGAATATTGGTTTTTATCAGTGGTAGAAACTGTCTATATCCGTCCAGATGATTTAATTGATTTTCTCGCATTGTTTGGTGGAGTAATGGTGTCGGTTTCCTTGATTATCAGCTGGTATGTATATCGTTTTGTGGTAAACCGTTATGGATTAGAAAAAAGTTTACGCCTACAGCCCATCTTACTCATTGTTTTTATCTTTTTCACATTGATTGTAGCATATACTCTTGGCCATACTCTGGATGCTAAGCGTTTTATTTTCTTTTTCTTCTTGCTGATTGCTACCAAATTTATTCACGATGTACTACGAAACGCCATTGTTTCACCTATATATCGCTTGTATTTATTACCCATAGATGTTCGGTTAAGATTTGACACCCAAGCCAAATTAGAAGGTTTTGCCCAAGAACTGGGCTTTTTGCTGGGAGGTGTTGCATTATATGTTTTAGCAGTTTATACCAGTATTACTGCGATGGAAAACATCTACATCGCCTTAGGTTTGTTGGTACTTCTAATTATCGTAATCAGAGCGATGCATAGTGAATATCAACGAATTATTCAGAAGAAATTAGGAGAAGAAGAGGTGAATCAAGCCGATGGCTTTATTACAATGCCTGAGTACATCGTTCAAGAAGTTGACCAACGCAATGCTGCTCAAATACCCACTTTCTTGAATATCTTAAATACCTTAGATCCTATTACTTACAAACAAGCAATTCTTAAACTACTTACCTCAGAAGACGCCCGTATTCAAAAAGTTGCCTTAATTGAAGCTGCCAAGTTTTGTATTCTGGATTCACTGCCCATTCTCGAACAAATCATGGAATTGAAATACTTCTCAGTATTAGAAAACGCACAGTTGATCCGTCAAACCCATGAACGTCTTGAAGGTGCAAAGTTTCGTTTAGTGAAGATAAAATACATCGAGCAACTTACCCAATCTAAATTGTTTCTGGAGCGCGTTTTTGGTGCTATTTTGTGTAACTACGCAGATGATACTATCAAAACACGCTTATTGAATAAACTCTTCAGAGACCCAGTAGCCTTGGTAAGGTATTATGCTGTAGCAGCCTCTGCTAATACCAATAATAACTTGCTACATAACTTTATGATTGAGAAGTTACGTGAACCTCAATATAGTAATGCAGCCTTTGCCGCTATTGTGGCCACTGGTGAAACAATGTTCCAAGCTCTTGATTCGGCATTTTATGCCACTGGTCAAAAAGAAATTGTCCAGTTACGAATTGTTCAGGCCTATGGCTGGGTAGATAGCCCCAAAGCTGTAGATTTATTGCTTTCTAAGATCAATTACTCTAACCAAAATATTGGTTCAATGGCGTTGGAAATGCTGGGTAAAAGTGGATATACACTAGAAGGTAATAAAGCAGTGCCTGTGAGAGTAGAGCTAGAAGAGGTATGTGCAGTAATTATTTGGAACATGGTTGCCTCAGGAGTATTAGAAGCATCTAGTTGCTCTGATATTTTGAAAGAAGCCCTACTTTCAGAAATTGAATACAACTACGAAAAAATTTATAGCCTGCTTTCATTATTGTATGATACCAACAAAGTAGCCCTGATCAAGAAAAACTTACAAAGTGGCGACCCTGAAAAGGCTGAATTTGCATTTGGGTTATTGGATATGACTCTTCAAGATGATATGAAACCAATGATTCTCCCTATTTTGAGTATCAGTGATTTTGAAGAAAAAATCTTCCGAACTCGTTATGTTTTACCTACCACCGATAATATGGATAAAAAAGAAGTCCTGTTACACTTAGTGCAAAGAGATTACAAGTGGGTAAACCGTTGGACCAAAGCCTGTGCTATTCGTGAGTTGCTTCAGGAAGGTAGTAGTGAAAATGTAAAACTACTAGTATCTAATATTGTAAATCCTGATATTATCTTGAGTGAAATCGCTTGTGAAGCATTATTCAAACTAGACAAAGAAGAATTTGAGATTTATGCTGAAAGATTTCATTTTAAAAACCAATATTTAACTCTGCGAGAAGCCGCTTCTAAAGTATTAAACGGAGGCCGTAGTGATGTGCAAGACACTGATGTTATGGTTTCTGAACCAGGCTCTGGAGACCAAGCCCCTCATATGAAATTTGACATTATTAAGTTCTTTACTAATATCAATGAATTACAACATATTCCAGGTTTGGTACTCTCCGAAATAGCTAAAATCGCGACTTTACAAGAGTTCGAAGCTCAAAAAGTAACGATGATTTATGATAATATAGAAGATATGGATTTTTATGTTATCTACTCTGGGGAAGTGATATTACGTAATAAAGAAAAGGGAGAGTTTGCCAGATTTGGGAAAAACGAAATGGTTCACAATTGGCATTTTATCAACGACACTATCAGCGATATTGAGTTAGTAACGCAAACTCCTACTTCACTATATAAAATTCCTAAAGATCGTTTTAATGAATTGCAGTCTTTCCACGATGAAATACCCAATTCTATTTTAGATTATACCAAAACTATTGTAAGTTAAAGATTAAAATTGCGTAATCTTAGCTTGCTTGTGATTTGAAAAGTCAAATAAACGAACTAAAAAATACCTAATCGCTTAAAAACCGGAAGTTATGAGCACAACTATTCATCTTGTAATGGGCGATATTGCATCTGATGATGATAAATGGCAAAAAGCTTTTAAAAATTACCTGTCGTATGCCCTAAGCGAACAGCAAAATATTAAAGTCGAATGGAAAAATATTTCAGATTTAATTGAAAGTGTTCTACCCAGCAGTACCCCTATTTTTATTCTTGGTACATATAGTAACCAAAACCTGCAAAATCAAGATTGGTTAACCAATATAACCAAACTGTGGGAATGGTCTGAAGGTCAAAATCAAGCTTATTTTTATAAAATATTGAGAGAATCTCTCAACGCAAACAATATTCCTGACAATTCAGACAATGCTCGTAAGTTTGATTTATGTGTGTACGACCCAAAGTCTGGTGAACTTGTGCCAGAAGAAACGCTGTTATCTGAAAAGATCAATCTTTTTCTGCCAAAGGTTTTCTTGCTCACCCGAGAAATTGCGACACAAACCAGGGCTTTTTACAAAGCACAGTCATTTCCTGAGGCCAAGGCTCCAACTGCTCCTTCTACTGAGAAGCCTACCCCTAAAAATATCGTTTTCTTAGCACAGGTAAGTCCACAGTCAGCACGCTTACGTGAAAAGTTAAGACAAGAACTTGTAAGTCAAGGTTTTCAGGTATTACCTACCGTAAATTATTCATTTCAAGATGAGACTGAACTTGTACAAGCCATTCGCAAGGATTTAAAGAAATCTAATTTGATTATCCATTTATTTGGTGAAGAAATAGATACCCGAAGAGATGGTGTAAATGATACGATTGAGGCCATCCAGAACAAAACTGCAGCAAAATATTTTTTGGAACTTTTAGAAGATGACCAGAAGATAGTAAAACGCATGATTTGGATTGCAGATATTAACAAAATCAAAAATCAACAATACAAGCGATTCATCACTAACTTAAAGCTTGAACGAGAGCTACATTTTGGAGGAGATATTTACCAAAGTACCATTGAAGAACTAAAAGATATTATACTTGGTAAATTAAAAGTGGTAAAACCCAAAAGAAAAACAAAAATAGATCTATCAAAAGATGTGATTCTTGAGCAGGTTTACGTGATTAATGATATTGGCACCGAAGATGATCTCTGTTTAATGAAAGAGTTCCTCGCTGAGAGAGATTATCGTGCGGTTTATTTAAATAACCCAGTAAGTCAGAGTGAAGCACAAGCCCAACACGAGGCATTTCTATTTCGCAGTAGTGGCATTATTATCATTCATAATGAACATAATATCCATTGGATAAGGGCCAAAATCAATAGTATATTTAAGGTAAGAAGCAAAGGGCGCAAAGAGGCTTATCAATTCAAAATTGTGCTATCTCGTACACTTACTCAGTTACCCAATGAACCCATTTATAATGATATACAGCTCGTTCATCCCGAGAATATAGGAGAGTTGGATTTTTTCGGAAATAGGGTATTAGAAAAGGCTGAATAAATTCATTATCCAACCTTTCTAATACCTTATTTTTATCTACAAAATATTATCCTATCCAGCACTATCATCCATCATTTTATCAAACCATAGGCTTGATATATAATATTTCACATAAAAGTTTCCTCCATAATTACAGCGAGTGCGCATCTCTAGGTTATACTTATAAGTATCACCTCTCCATCTAAGTTGGATTTTGTTACACTTCACACCATAATACGCCTGTGTAATCTTGATTTTATTTTTAGACTTTCCAAAAGTACTCAAAGCAAAAGCGTGAATTACCGAATACTTACCTGTTTTCTTCTTCCCTACTCCTGCTGCCACTTCCAAAATATGACAACCATTCATTTCGGTAAGCACAGGATGCCATTTACCATCAGCCAACACTTCTCCTTGGTGAAACGTACCTACCCTTCCAATCATCCCTACTGTTCCATCTACTTCCAGCTCATACTCAGGATCATTATTATTAATTCCTACTCGACCATCGTTTTTGAGCGACACAATGCTTTCACCACGATTATTATTAATATCCAGATTTGCAGTGCCACTGTCAATTTCTATACTCCAGGCTGGGCTTTTATCTTCAATACTCTTAAAAAAACTCATCAGTTTTTTTGAGCTTCCGATAGGAGAAAGTGTTAATCCATCATCCAGGTTTTTTGATAAACCATCATCTACTTTATTGATCATTGAATCAATCAAGTCGTTGAAATGCCTCTCTGATGGCATTTGCCCCTTGCGAAAGAAGCTTTTAAGAGTATCTCTGTTTTGTAGTGACATCGTGCTTCAGGTTTTATTCTTGTATAATGAAATCACTACCCAATTCAAGGTCATCAATACCCGCTTGTGAAGGTGTAATTTCATCTCTTTCATTTAATATAGTTATCTGGTGATCCTCAGAAGGAATCAGCACAGACCAGGGTTTAGTTGCTTTTAAGAACGATTTTTCATCGCCTTCTCGTGCAGTATCCAATAATACAAATTTACCTAGAAAATCTTGTGCCACTTGTATCATCGAGAACTTCGTAATAAAATCTACATAAGGCAATGTACGCATAAAACTCAATACATCAGAAATATTGATCTTCCCTCCTAATTCTACCGTCTCTTGACTTGAAAGCATTCCTCCAATCAAGTACTTGTTTAATTCCTCATTGAGTTTTTGGATATAGAATCCATAATTATAGCCTTCTGCAAGTTTTACTTCACAAATGATCTTCACTCGTTCATAAGCTGGGTTACGAATCTCCAACTGAGTAAATGGTGAAGTATATTTTTGCAAATAAGATTTAATGTCATAAAGTAGCTCACTACTTGCTTTTGGCTCTAAGGTATCTTTCCCTTTGGTCTCAGGTACTACTACTAACAATACACTACCTGGTGCGTCAGTATTTTTACTAGACATATTCGGCAAACAAGTAGCCTTGTATACTGAAGGGAATTTTTCAAGAATCAATCGCTCATAATCCCAGGCAGAAATAGCTCTTTGCTTGTGATTAAGCCTTTCACTCACTCTTGTATAAAACTTCTCTTCTTTTTCCTGAGTTTGCCCTCCAAAAGATTCTAAGGGCTGGTTAATATCCTGTATCCCCCGAATACTACCATAAGGCCTATCTACTGTAAAAGGAGGTAAAGGTTCCTCCAGGTGCTTACCCATTTCTTGGTTATCTACCAAAGTAGCTGTTGTTACCTGAGTAGAAATATTTCGCATCCTGGAAACAGTTTCAATATTTTTAATTACTGATATTCTCAACCAGTACAAGTCCCCATCTAAAATAGTATTGCCTCGTTGAATACCATAAGGTAATTCAATTAAAATAATCCCAGTATTAATAAACCCATTGGTTTCATCCTTTAGGATTTTAGAGGGTGACAATACCTGCCATTCATCATTTACCAAATAACTCCACTCAATTACTGGTGGCTCTTCCTCAGAAGAAATGGTAAACCCTTCTGCCATATCAAACATTAGTGAAACGGTCTGAGGAGGGTTCAAATCAGTAAACCCAATCAAAAGGCTTCCTTCAAAATTAAATTCAGGCAATAAAGGAGTAATTTGTTTTGAACTGTCTGGATATACCAATTTATCACCAAATGGATAGATGTGATAAAATTGTCCACGACTACTATCTTCGTTCTTTTGAGAACGTTCATGGAGAGTAATTGCAGAAGAAGATGTATAACTTAAAGTAAGTCTCTCAGTCTGTGGAGCAAACGGTATATTAGGCATCTTGATAGGCTTCGTTTGCGTAATACCCTTTTTAAGATTACCTACAATACCACCTCCTGCATTTTGCATAGCAATGTCTGATACAACCGCAGGATATACTCTATGTCCAAAAGCCTCCGAAGGATTGGTAAGTTCTATTTTAATGAACCCACGACTAGTAGTATTACTATAATCTAACTCTTCATTGATATCCTTGTAGTTAGGAGGAAGCTTTATCAATGAAATATCTATATTATCAAAATTAGTCTCCTCAGTTAGTGTACCTTGTGGTTGAGGTTCATTAGGTTTTAAGCCCTCTTCCTCAGTGCGAAACAACTTAAACATTTGCCGCTTTTCTTGTTCTTCAGGATACCAACGGCCATTGTTTAGAATTGATAGTTTAGTCTCAAAGGCATTGTTATCAATGTCCAAACCATAATTCTCATAATAACTATGGAATCCAGATTTATCTTCGGGAAGATTAAACCACTCAAAGTTAATCTGCAAATCATCCAGTGGTTTTTGGAAGATCTCACTTTTACCAATAATAAGGTATGAACCTTTGCTAGGTTGAGCACCAAAAGGATAAAATGGATTGGCTGCACTCAGCTCTCCATCTTGATTATATAAAAGTAAGTCTTTTACTTCACTTACTGTGGTTTCAATATTTATCTGATCGAGCTCAAGTGCATCAAGCAACGAGTATCCATAAATGTAAGAATTACCATTTAAAACAATCTTTACCAATGGTAAGTCAGCCTTAAAGTGTCCTACATGGAGTTCATTATCATAATTTACCCAGGCAGGTTCTGATGGCTCTAAATCAAAGCGTAAAATTAATTGCGCTTTCTCTTGATTTCGAGTAACTACATATTTAGATACTTGATGCCAGCTTTCTTCACCTGTAACATATATAAGAAAAGCATCAATAAAACTCTTAATAAATACTTCTTCTTCTGTATCCTCCGTAGAGAAACTTATGTCTGCCAAATAGCGGTTTAAGCTGTTGTATGATTCTTTATTAAATTCAAAAACAATACTGATTTCACGCTTTCCTTCACTCAGTAAAAAACTTGGTGAAGCAATCACAAATCCAACTTCAGCATCACGCATCGTTTTCTCATATACACTCTTATACATTTGGCTTTCTCCAAATGTAGGATAGCTTTTCTGAATCAGAGTCTCTGGCGAAGGTGTTACTTCATCCAGTGGTATATCAGAGGATAAAATATTAGTAATCAATTTCTTAGGAATACCTCTAATATTTAAGAATCGCTTATCAATAAAGATGTTTTTCAGCGTATTTACCTTGGCACGGTTTACCTGAATAGGGGAATCAATTTCATATAGTATACTTTCACCAGTTTCGTATTCACCAGCCAACACAATTTCTCCTGATGATACATTACTGAAAGGAGCATTATCGTTGATATCAAAGGTAAGAAATACGTGATCCTTTACTGCACCTTTTCGTTGTTGCTGTAATACCGTTTGGTAATAAAAATCTACATATTTTTTCGACAAGCCGTTTAGAGTATCCTGAGCTACTCCATATAGTTTTAGGAAAGAAATTAATAGGGCTATTTCTGGATAGTGAGTATCATTAGCAAAAGATTGTTTGATATAATCATCAGCCTTCTTCTTGAAATACATCAGCGTTTCATAAAAAGCCTGAAAAATACCATCCAAACGATAAGTCAGAGATTGAACTTTTTCCTTTAGATTATTTCCAGCAAATACTGACTCTACTGAAAAGTTTGCCTCTTTATCAAGTTCCCAAAAGAAACTAAAATGGTCGTATTGTAAGCCTATCTTTTCGTCAAGGGCATCTTGATGACCTGCCAGAAAGTCAAAAGCTTTGAGTTTTTGCAAAGCAGGAGCAAGTTTTGTAGATATAGCATTGAAAATATCATCACGCACATTAATTTGAATGTTAGCGAAGTTTTCAACAGCCTTTAACTCCATCAACCAATGCTCAAATAAAGATGCCAGATAATGAATTTCTTCAAAACAAAGCCTTAGGTATTGTAATTTCTTTTGCTTTCGCTTGAAATAATTGGCTTTATCTAAAATTTTACGAAAACGGTTTTCAGCACGTATTGGATCTACCTGTTTGATAGTAGCCAATACAATAATTTCATCATTTAAAAAATCTGACCAGTCACCATCAACTCGGTTATTGGTATCATAAAAGTTGATCAGCTTTGAGAAATTTGCCACAAACAAAAGCAAATCTTCTAAGGATCTTTCGTCTAACTTTACATAGTCGAAATCTAATCCTTCAAACAGGCGCGAATCCTGACTGGTGCTATATCTACCGTTTTGTGTTGTATTATCCATTACCAGTATTTATCTGAGGCTAGTATAAATTCTAATTTAAGTCTGTTCCTTCTAGTATGTAATATGGATATACCATATTAGTACGAGTGTTGGTTTTACGAATCGTATATTCCAGGTTTACATGCAACAACCCATCTTCCTCATCATCTTGCCGCACATTTACATCTTCCAAAGTAATACGAGGCTCAAAATATAATACAGCCCTCCGTATAGATTCTTTCAAATAAGTAGTAGTATTTACATCGATGGGTTCAAATATCATTGATTGAACATCACTACCATAATCAGGGCGCATAATACGCTCTCCTTGCTTTGTTGAAAGCAAAATGTATAAGCTTTGGCGAATATCTTCTTCTTCTGAAACCATTTCCACACTTTTGATGCGTTTATCAAATGTAGGTGGAAACTTCCATCCAATACCTAAGAATGTCTTTTTATGTTTCATTGTATTAATCTAATAATATCATTCTTTGTTAAACCCCAACCAATGCAGTTGTTCCCTGAGTGGCAGCTCCAGTTGCTGTAACAGCACCTGCTACTCCTACTGGTTTGCCTTTAATCATCACTGTGGGCTTCATTGGAGGCACTACAGGGCCTGTCGGGCCTGATTGGTCAGTAATTGTACACACTGGTTTACCTCCAAATTGAATAGTAGGGTTTGTGGAGATCATGGTACCTGCTCCTGGTACACCGGCAAGGGTTGGTCCTGATGTAGGGTCACCCATTACAAGAGGCATTGGCATATTAGTTCACTTTAAAATTTCAAAAATTTTCTTAACCTATATTGGTCATAGCACTACCTTTGAATGCTGCAGTAGCACTTGATTCCACATTAACCTGTGTCTTACCTTTCACTGCAACCTGCATTCCTTCTACGTTGAAGTTAGTTTTTGCCGCAGTTTTAATATTCTGACCATTAATCGTGACATCAGCAGTACCATCAATTTTAATATTTTTGGCACTCATTTCTATGTCTCCTTTATCCGCCTTCAAAACAATATTCTTTGCTGACTCTACCAAAACCCCTTCTTTATCCATCACTATTTTGGTTTTGTCATAGGTTACCGTTATATGAGGTTCTTTCTTGATATGCATAGCAATTGAATACTTTTTGTCAGAAGCATTCATCTTTTTGCCATCATCCCTACTTGCAATCATAAAGCGAGGATCTTCTTTTCCATCAAAAAAGTCTAAAATAAAATCTTTGGTAACAATAGATTTGTGTGCATTATCTTCATCTGGCTGAGTCTTTTGCTTATGAAGCTTCAACTCTTCACTAGGCTTATTCGCAGGACTATATAAACTTCCTATAACCAGCCAGTTATTTTCATCTCCTTCAAGAGGTGTTAATACTACTTCTGCGCCTTTGTTAGGAAAGAAGAAAGTACCTTCACCAGGCTTACTCTCATCTCCTGCTCCTGCATAAGGCTGTAATACTCTGGCAGTAACAATTGTATCCATTAGCTTAGGAAGCATTACTTCAATTTTATAAAGACCTTCCTCTTCGTCTTTGTGAATGGATTGTACAATTCCAATAGTCAGGTTACCAGAAAGCTTTGCTCCAGTAGTTGGGCTACCTGCCGGATCACTTTGGTTGGCAGAACCTCCGCCACCTCCAGTAAGCTTACCCAAACCTCCTGAGGCATTGCCTCCAACCTTGATAGTTGTTTCCCAGTCCTTGCCAATTCTATGTTCTATTCCTCCTACAAAAAACTTTGGAGAATGTGATTCTGGTAATCCTTCTACTTCTACTATAGTAGCCAACTGCACTTTACTCTCCCCATGGATTACTATATTACCAGTTTTAAACGCCAGTAAACTCGCGGTTTTCTTAGCCTCTGTAATAAAGTCGATATCTGCCTTGGTATGAATATGCGCCCCTGAAATAACTTCCACCTCTTTTATATCGCCGAGGATTGCCTGGGTATCTTTATTCATATAAGTCTTGTAGCTATTGTATAATGCAGTAGCTTTTTGTTCACTTTCCAGCTTCTCAGTCGGTTTTTTTTGATCAAACCCTTTTACCGATAAGGCTTGCAATACATCGACATTTTCCTTAACCTTAAAACTCCTTAAATTCTTTCCGTAAACAATCTTTACGCCTGTGTCTGCTGCTTGACTGAAATCTGGAACTTCTATACGAAGTTTTTTATCTTCTGGAATAGCTATGTAACAAGCAAGATTCTCTTTCACAAAATCCCAGCAAGTTTTAAAGGGATCTACTATAATTTGGGGCTTCTTTAAGGCATCCTCAGCGGGTTTAGAGGCAATCGTAACGCTACTTGTCACGTCTTTTTGAGCACTCAATACTGTTTTGACAGCACCAGGAATGCTTTTATCCTTGAGAGTAAGGTCTTTACCCATACTTACCCTGGTTAATAGATGGGCCTGGTTATAACACTTTACTACAAACTTGCTCAATTTATCTACCGTCAGCTCATTTTCATCCACTACCCCCTCAAATATTACTTCAGTCTTACTGTTGTAACCTGCTTTGATAATCACTTTGTTTCCTTTATCAAAAAGCTTAGAATCGGCTACTTCAAATTTTTCCCTTTCAGCTACTCCCCCATCAGCATAAGTAAGCGTGGCTTCAGGAATTTTATTAATATCTTTCCTAATGTTTATATCCATTAAACGAAAATTCCCTGGAATAGGCGTACTACCACTTTTTCCAGCTAAAACTTCTACGCTTATACGAGTTTTAGGAGTATCTGCCATATGATTAAAATCTTCACTAATTAAATGAAATAAACATTTCTTAACTGCCCAATAGGTACTCTATTTCTGCTTTGATCCGCTCTATGCACTCTTTCACAATCTCTTCTTTATCAATAGCTTGTAGTATTTCTTCTTGAGAAGAAACTCTTTGAGGTTCTTCTACATTTACTTTGATAATAAGTTCTTTAATTTCTATGGGCATTTTATAATCTCTTAATAGGTATTAAAACCAGGATTAATATCAATATCTGTATCAATGTCTGGTTTGTCAATATTCACCTCTACTATATCTTTGGCCATCTTTTCAGCTTGACCAATTGTGCTATTTACGGCCTTATCAATGGCTCCGCTGGCAGCATTTGCTGCTGCTTGTATTCCACCAGTAGCCATACTAGCCATTTGCATCGCGGCAAGTACTTTATTACCAGATACTTCGTATTTTTGGTAGCATAACTCAATTGACTCTACCATAATTTTTCCACTCATGGCATCAAATCCTGATGCTTCATATTTTACTGGTACTGCTTTGATCAGTTTCCAGGTCATTAATGGTACGTGGTAGTTATTCATGAGCATAATAGACACATCCTTTTGCTGGTATGCAAAAGTAGGGTCATGGATGGAATCTTGGCACCAGTCCTGAAGCTCAGAACTTAAGGTCACTAATCCTCTTTTCAATACCAAGTTTGAATACTCTATGCCTTTGGGTACTTTATATACAAAGTCGTTGACACCACCAGCCTGAATAGTCTCCATTTGAACTGTGGCGCTTAATCCAGATATCTCCATAAAGCTATTATCATAAGAGACTGCCATTTTGGCCATTGTCTTAAGAGCACCAGCCATTTTACCCATCAATCCACCAGCAGCAGCACTGGTAGGTGAGTCAACCATTGAAACAGCAAAATGAAAACCTAAAGGTGGTTGGTATAACCCGAGCATAATAGTGTATTTGTGTTAGAATTTTATAAAAGAACCTGCCAGTAGTATTGTAACTGGCAGGTTTTATTTTAGAAGTTGATTAATCTACTCCATCAACGTTGATACCTTCGTGTGCCAACTCGATTTGCTCCACAGCGATTTCATTAGCAGTAGAGTTCAAATCAGGATAAGTAACACTTACAGGGAAAGCTCTTACGATCGTCCAAGTCATTACAGGAGTTTGACCAGCATCTAATAACTCGATAGTGATATCTTTACGAGCATCACCTAAATCGTGAGAACTCAAGTTATCTTTTACTGACTTCATCCACTCAGAAAACTGCTTCTGATCTTGGAATACACCACGCTTAAGAGTGATGTTGTCAAATTTTTGCAAACCAGGAATCTTTTGCATAAAGAATTCCACACTATCACCACCGCGATAGTCAATTACTTCGACCGTTTTTTTCAAACCAGATACTTCCTGGAAGCTACCTATATCTTCTCCACCAATAGTTACTTTGAAGTGAAACTTAGGTATTGGCCACATTGAATTAGCGTCTGCCATAATATAAATATTTTAATATTTTCAAATAAAAGTTGTAGGTTAAAAGAAAGATTAAGACTCCTGCATTTTTTGCTGGAACGTAATTACGATAAATTCCGCAGGACGAACAACAGCTACTTTTACTGTAATGCGCATAAAACCGTCCAAGATGTCTTGAGGAGTCATAGTAGCTCCTAATCCAACGTCTACACTGTAAGCTTGGTCAGCAGTAGTACCTGCCAAACCACCAGCTCTCCATACATCATTCAAGAATGAGCTAATCATACCACGGATCAAAGTCCAAGTTCCGTTATCGTTTGGCTCAAATACGTAAGATTTAGCCGCATTTTTAACAGACTCTTCGATATACAACATTGTACGACGAACGTTGACATATCTCCAATCTTGGCTGTTACCGTCTAGGGTACGAGCTCCCCATACTACGGTTCCTTCTCCTACGAAAGAACGGATAGCATTTACAGACTTACCAGTAGCAGTAATGTTCAAGTCTTCCTGATCTGCGTTAGTCAATTTTACAACAGGAGCAATTACACTGTTGTATCCAACGTTTGCAGGAGCTTTCCATACACCACGAGCATCATCTACAGAAGCATAGATACCAGCCATACCAGCACTAGCAGGAAGAATGTTTAGCTGAGCTCTTACGCTGTTAGCTACTTTCTTGTAAGCAGGGCTGATAGTAGTCAAAGTTTGGTCTAAGCTTTCAGCATTAGTATCAGCTGCGCTGATTTTTTTGATCTCGATTTTTGCTTCTTCAGCACGCTTGGCGTCAGCATTGATTTCGCCAGCTTCAGCAGTCAATAACTTCTCTAATACGTCGGCATTAGCGATGTTTTGATAACTGATTTCGTCTTTTTGTACTACAGAAGTGTACAACCAAGGATAGTAAGCAGCACCAAAGTTCAAGTTATTGTTACCAATACCTTCACGGAACTTAGTGATTACATCGTTTGCATCGTAAGAACGCTTCTCATAACCAGAGTGTACATCCAAGATAGCAAAACGGTTTTTCATTTTCTGACCAGCTTGCATCAACATTGCTTGCTGTAAAGCATAACAATCAGCAGCCTCACACATTACTGCTTCTGGGATTACAAGCAAAGTAACTTCTTGCTCACTAACCAAAGTGTTCAAAGCTTCTTCTAAAGCCTTCTTAGAGATAGCGTTTACTTGACGCTTACCACCAGCTGGTTTTTCAGGAACCTTAGCTCCAGGCTTAGCTCCTTTATCACCAGGTTTAGTACTTGGAGCAGGAGCAGCTTTTGGCGCTTCCTCTTCACGGTAATACCCACCAGAACTTACGATGTAGCAAGTGCTACCACCGTTAGCAAAGAAAAGACGGATACTATCATACATTAAGAAGCGAGAATCACGCTCAGGTACTACCTGATAGTTTTTACCTCCTACTTCAAAATCAAATTGCTGAGGATTTGCCTCTACAATGTTGAAAGTAGTTTGAAAACCACCACCAAAAATGTTGTGGTATTCAGTGAGTGAACTAATACGAACCGGAGTGTTTACTAAACTAGCTCCGTTACGAGTAGTTTTAGCAGTATAACCAACGAAGGCAGGAACTGCGGTCGGCACTGCTGCTACGGAGTTAGGAAAAGCATTCTTTTCCTCAATATATACTCCGGGAGTTGCTACGTTTTTAGCCATAACGCTTTTGTTTAGATATAGACAATAATTTCAGAGTAAAACTTAGAGTTATCTGTGGTTGGTTTGATCAACTCAGGTGAGGGTGCAGGAAGCATTTTTTTAATGATTTTTGAACCGCTAACCAGTTCAAATTCATAATCAGGTCGCTCCTTTAAACTCAATGGTCGATCAGACTCAAATATATATGCTTGTTGATTGTAAAATTTACCCTCGACTGGCCCTGTAAAAGTGACCTTCTCTCTACCTTCCACCATTCTAATCTTTAAATTCGAGGGATTTTCATATTTTGGTATAATAGTATATCGCCAGGTTGTTTTTCTTTCTTCAAACGATACAATAAAATTGTAAGGTTCATTTACTCTGGCTGATTCTAATTGTGACACGATGTTGTCAAGCATTTTCTCATCCCAGCGAATTTCTATCCAAGCCAAAGGCCTGGGAACCTGGATATCAGAAAAGTACAAAAATGACTTTCGTTCCCCATTAGCAACTAAAGTGTAGTTGCCATCCTCAAGGTTACGATCACGAAAAGAAAATGATTGTTCAGGCTCTAAATCCTGAGAATGAATTACATCTGTGTATTCGTTTAATAATTGTACCTGAGTGCTCTTCTTAACAGAAGGAAAGGGAACTTGCCCATAATTGACATCATAACAATCTGCATCGGATACAAAATCTTTCATGTGTAGTGTAGATTTCATATCGTCTGAATATAGGTTACTCAGATAAATAATATTTTGACGGAGTTTTTCTGGATTCAAAGAGGTGTAATTGCTGAAGTAGGGCTCTTTGTGAAATAGCCAGAAAGAGAACTTAATACCAGCGTTTTTCTTGACAAAAAACTTCAAAGCATCTAAGTCATGATGAGCAAAAACCATTGCACGAGCAGCACTCTTGTAATACAAGCCCAATTTATTCATGATGTATTGAGTGTACTTGCTAGGTTCAAGAGAGAAGTTACCTTTTTGCCGATCTGCCAGATAATTATGCTCAACAGCTACCGTAAATAATGTTCCAAACCTTAAATCTACCTCCAGCATGTTTTGTGTAAAGTGAGGATAATAAGTTAATGATAATTTAGTTAGTTATATTTTTATTAGTTGCAATTCTAGTTCGTTTTTCCTGATATTATGCAACAAATTGATTTAAAAATCGAGACCACCAATTCGTGGGAAACTTCCCACAGTGCCTTGCTCCTGAATCGGTACTAATCTGGCTCTAAATATCACTGAAGGAGAATATTTGGCTCCTAACATTGACCAGATATATTGTACTTGTTGGGTTTCATGATTTATGAAGTCGAAAACCAATCTACTAATCTCGGAAGGTAATTTTGAATTTTGGTGAGTAAGAACGTGATTGTGTTGAAAAAAACTCAAAACACTTGATATATACCGCAAAGAGTCTGTATACTTTGATTCTTTCCCAGCAAAGGAAGAAAATAACAAATACAGATTAGTGTGATAAGGAGCAGAAAGATTACTTGTACGCCCATTGCTGACGTTTCTTTCTTCCTGAATGTTGATCAGTGTAATGACAATTTGGTCGGTGTTTTCATCAATGGCTGATTTACCTTCAGAATTTACCAGGTTTGAAATGGTAATTTCTGGTGCTTTGTCATTATAGCTTGACCTGAAGTATTCACTCATCGCTTGTGCTACTGCATCAAGGGTGGATAAAATCATTTTGTGTTTAGGTTTAGGGCTATGTTCTTAACGGGCGCCAAGTTACAAGAAATTCGTGAACTTTTTACTATCATAGTTTCAATTTTCTCTGACACCTCAAACTATTTAATCATAATATAATTTTCAGCTGACATATTTTGCGATTGGATAATCATAAGCTTGTGCTACTTACGAATTACCCAGAGATTTGTTTTGATTTTTCATCAAATCTTGAAAAGCCAAATAATCTCTTCTTATATGCTTAGCTAGCGTGAATCTTTCTTAACAAGAATAATGCTAATAAGCTTAGCTTTTTAATCTTTCTTAGCTTTTTGTAAGAAAAATTCTCGGTTTTAAAGATACAAGTCGCATATTTTTATTTTGTACTGAATATTTCGCATTGTTTTTTATTTTTTTTCACAATTTCTCTACAAATGCCTCTCTTAATCCAATATTAAACAAATTAGGCAGACTCATCTTCGCCAATTGCCTTAAGCAACAATCATTCTTATTACAGCATTCAGACAAAAGTATTTGTTTTTTAATACTTTTTTTTTGAAAACGTATTAAAAGGTAATGACTATTCTCCAATAACATACCAGCTATCAACAAGAATCAAAGACAGTACAACCAATGAATATGATTGGTTGGTTGGCTTGTGAATTATTTTATATAAAAGTAACATATTAAATCATAAACTCTCCTAAAACCAACCCTTGGATTACTTTATTGTAAAGCAGATTATCTCTGTAACAAAGGTTGGCAATTCCAGTCATTCTTATAATTTTGCAGGCTAAATCTTTTGCTCCCTTATGAACGACGCAAACGAACAACATCATTCCATTAAGGAAATGGTATTTAATGTTCAACTAAATTCTGAAGATGAGGCCTTTAGGTTTCAAAGAGGATTTAGTGATCTTGTAAAAGAAAAATTGCTGGCTATTACCGAAAAAGTTTTTAATGAGTTAGCACCAGTGCATCAACTTGTTAAAATAAGGTCGTTGACAATTGACCTGGACACGGTAGAGTTACAAAAATTTGAGAAGGATATTCCAGAATTATACGAACAACGGTTACGTGAATCGCTTCGTTCTTTGCTATTTAGACTTAAGGGAGTAGCATATTCTGCTGTTGATGATGCCACTGTTACCAGTCCAGAAGTTGGTCTATCTCAGTTATTATCATTTTTTTTAAGAACTGGTACTATTCCCTGGTGGGCCAAAAGTACCTGGCAAACTTACCTCAAACAGCAAAAGTTTGGTGTTGAGGAATCCTTTAGCATTGGGCGTTTATTCGAGATTGTTTTTGAAAGAAGTCCTGATTTATTTTCTCAATTAATAGAAAAATATCAGGCAGAGCCAACGCTTTTATACCGTTTGGCCGATCAAATTCCTGATAAGCAACTATTAAGAGTAATTAAAGCAGTTTCCCCAGAAAAAGCGGCGGTTTATGAGCGAATTATGCAAGACATTGCGAAAATAAGTACGCCTCGCCTGCTTACTTTACACCACTCACAAGCCCGGGTATTGGCCTGGCAAATATTCTTTCTGAATTGGGAACAAAATAATGAAGTAGCTCTGGTGGAAATGGTCGTGGAAAAGCTTTTTTCTATGATTCACCAACAGATTTCTGAAACTTCACAATACATGCTACGCCTCAATTTGGAAAAACATCATCTACAAACCTCTTTAGCAAGTGCTCTTAGAAGGTTCACGGGTGAAAACACCAGTGAAGTCCTTTTCAACTCTGAGACTAAAACTCTCCAGTTGTTACAGCAGATTGTGTCGGAGCAAGAGGGACGTATGCTGCAGGCTTTTGTAAGGAGGTTATTAGAGGTTGCTCCTAACTTACAAATCAAAGAAGTGTGGGACTTGACTCTTGATTACTTATCTGAAAATCGTGGCCAGCCTCTAAATTTGCGTAATTTGATTACTCAAGTTTTGCCACAATTGACTTCTGACTGGCGAAGTGTTGCCGATAAACTTCAGATTGAACTGGACCATAACTTGTTTATGGTGGATGAATTTGATCAGGCAAGCTTTAATAATGTTATCGAGTCTGATGCTACAAATGTCATTCTTTTTTTAAGGCAAATTCTTGAACCTAAGCAAGCTGAATGGGCAGCAGATTATGGAAGCATTTTGGCCCAAGCACTGGGTAAATCCCTCACTTCAGTATGGGAAGTATTATTAGAGATATTTTGGGAAAACCGGAAAAAGACATTTTCCCGAGAAACCTTCTTGAAAACATCTTTTCCGAGAGTTTGGAAAAAGTTGGTAAAGGTTATACCTATTAGGTCGGATATTCCTGCTTTGAAGGATAAGAAAATGTGGGAAAGCACTCCATTGGATGTAATTACCCGCTTATCGGATGAGGTTCCAGGCTTTACGGATGTACAAACAGATTTTTGGGAAAAAGAACTGAAATCGCCTCAAGTGGCCAGTAAAGAGCTTACTTCATCACAGAAAGAACTTGAAGATGCTCGCCTTGACGAACGTAAACAAAGACTTAATCAAGCACTAAACGAAGGTAAAATACGGGAGTTTATAGAACAGATTTTGCCTGGTCAATCTATCTGGCTTGAACAATATGTAGATGCACTCTATCGTGTGGTGAGGCTGGACAAACTTGTGATTTGGGAACTGGTTTTAGAGGAATTGTGGGAAAAAAGAAGCGAAACAGGAAGTTTCAATCAGCGACGTTTTCTTATCGGGAGTTTTAGTAGAGTAGTTCAACATACATCCTCTTTTTCATCATCATCTTCATCTACTACTGAGTCTTTATCTACCCCAACGGCTTCCTTTGAAGAGAAAATACAAGTAAATGTAAAACATTGGCAACAAGTTAAAGCCTGGATTGATCAGTTGGTACAAAGTTTTCCTGTCTTTGCCGAAATACAGGAAGAAGCTCGTATTGCCCGATATTATGAAGGAATAAACCTAAAACGAGAGGAATTGATTACCCAACCTGTAGGTCAAGATATCCGAGAGGTAATTGAAAAGCTTTTCACAAAAGGAATACTCCCTGCTTCAGCTCAAATTCAAAGGCAATTGGGTTCTTTTCTCCGCAGGCCATTGGTATCAATGGAAGAAACCATTACTAATTTAATTGATATTGCGCTTACTCAAACTAACTTTTCACTTTCTCAATTGTATGAGCCTTTGGTTTTACAAAGACTTATGGAGCAAACTTCGCCAGCATTTGTAGAACAATTATTAGAACAGCTCAAGACAATTGATACCAGCCTGCCTACCCCTGATTTAACTAAGATTGCTTCTCTGGTACAGGAACAAAGTGATGGTACTAGTATTGGTGATGCTGACGGTAGTGTAGAGGCAAGAAGTAGAGAGGCGGTGAATGATTTGGATACCTTGATTTATTATCTACAGTATTTCCTCCAATCTGGTTCTTTGCCAATTAGTACAACTATAAGCGAAGAGGCAACAACAGAGATAAGCCTAAGAAATAACTATATAAAACAATGGTTAACTGATTTACGCAATCAATACCCAGATGATTTTCAACAATTTATCATAGCATTGGGAAGTACTGATATAGATGTACTTATCAATGTTGTGCCAGAAGTTTCCCAATGGGTGCAGGATGTTTGGCAAAAGCTAACAGATGATTATCAGACAACGCTCAAAGATGATTTTAAAAATAAATCATCTACTGCTCAAGGTTCGGAAGCCTCTACAATAGAGAGTGAATTACAAGATGCTTCTATAGAAGAAGGAAAAAGGAGGCCAGATCAGGATGATCAAGAGAACCCAGAACGTATCCCAAAAGATTTAACAGAGCAGGATCAAGCAAGGATAGAAAAAACCAGAAATGAAAGAAGAAGGCAGGAACAGACGGCAGAAGAACAAGAGAGAGAACGCCTGGAACGGGAGACTTTTGAACGTATCAAAGCAGAAATACTTAAATCGGCTAAGGCCCCTAAACAAAATTTAAAGGATCAGGTAATTTATGTAGAAAATGCCGGTTTGGTCATTTTGCATCCTTATTTGCTTCGTTTGTTTGATATGTTGAAACTTACAGAAAGCACTACCAAAGAACGCCCCTCGAAAAAGAACCCACAGAAAATGGTAAAGAAAACTGAGGTAGTTTTTAAAGGAGATGCTGAGCGAGAACGTGCGGTTTATGTGTTGCAGTATTTGGCCAGCAAAAATGAAGCTGCTGAAGAACATGAATTAGCGCTTAATAAGGTGTTGTGTGGTATGGAAATTACGAGCCCATTTGTTTCTGGTAAAATCACACTTACTGATGAGGAAAAAGAAATTTGTGAAGGTTTATTGACTGCGGTGGTACAAAACTGGTCAATTTTGAAAGACTCCCCTGCCGATATGCTTCGCGGTTCTTTTTTCATGAGGGAAGGACGTTTGGAAATGAAATCTGCGGAGTGGCATATGAAAGTAGAAGAAACAGGGGTAGATGTATTGCTTCAACATTTGCCTTGGTCTATTGGAATGGTAAAACTCCCCTGGATGGAAAATGTCTTGAATGTGGAGTGGATGTAATACATTATTCTGGGTGCACCTTGTGGATACACCCAAAACAACTTAACATTTCTTATTTTTTTAGACGAGCAATCATCGTTTCTAAAGTCTTACGCGTCACGGGGTTCCACCACTGCTTAAGAGAAGCCTCTAGTTTTGCTTCTGGATTGCTGGCAATGCGATCCAATATATTCTTTCTGAGCATCATCTTGCTATTTTGCCATACATCGTGGCCAAACTGCAGATAGTGCTTCATTTTGGCTTCGGCTGTGGCCAATACCTGATCAGGGGCTACTACTTCATCAATCAAGCCATTTTTATGAGCTTCTTGCACATTCATCAATCTACCTTCCATCAAATATTGATAAGCAGTTCGCTCACCCATCCATAATGCATAGAGAGATGATATGCTATCGTTTACTAATATGCCTACTGGAATTTCGTTTAAACCAATCGTGTATTTACCTTCTGCCATTACCCGATAATCACAACAAACCGCTAGTACACAACCTCCCGCAGGGCTATGTCCAGTAATTGAAGCAATTAAAGGCTTACGAAAAGAGGCTAAGTCGTATATCATCTCAAAAAAGTTTTCCCAGAAGCTTTTCATTTTGACTTCATCATAGCCAAACAATTCTATCACGTCTAAGCCAGCAGAAAAAAAGTTTTCTTTTCCATTCAAAATAACCCCATGAACTGTTTCACTCTCTTGATATTCTTTGATCAACTGTCGAAGTTCTGTCACCATTTGATCATTGATAGGGTTGGCTTTTCCTCGGTCTAAAGTTACAATGGCATATCCGTCTTTAACGGTTTGCTGTAATGTTTGCATATTTGATAGTTTATATTTTGGTTCTTATTAATCTTCTATTCTTTTCAATTGGGTTGCTACAAAATTAGCTGCTTTTTTATTTCGCCTACTCATAAGGACTTTTTTCCATTGTTGCAAATGATCTTTTACTTGCTGTTGTTCTATGCGTAAAGGAGGCTTTTGCAACATAAAACCAATGGTTCGTTGAAGTCTCTCTGTTGGAAACTTGCCTTCTTGTTGAGAAACCTTCCGTAGTATTTTCAATGACTGGACATACTGCAAATTTTGGTAATACAAAAAACTGTGGTGGTAACGAATTTTACGAATCTTCGCAGGATCTTTTCGTGTTTCTTTCCAGTGATTAATCAGTTGTTGGTTGTATGCCAGCGCTTTAACAAAGTATCTTTTTCTGGTATATGCTGTAATAATTCCTTCCAGTCCCCAGCTAATTTGGGTAGCATTAGAATGCTTTTTTTGCCAAACCGCCAGTTTCTTGAAATAAATTTCAGCTAATTCTTCATCATTCTTAGTCAATGCATTTCGTCCATTGACCCATAAATATACCCGAGTGTCTTTGATAAACTCCTTGTACCATTTTGAAGAAATCTGTGAGCGAATATCTGCAAAAAATTTCAACAATTGATCAGTAGCAATGTAGTCTTGTCTTACGCTTCTTAATACATTCCACAAATAACTCTTAAACAATGCAGGGTTTATTTGCTTTGCCCAGCTTACGCAATTGGTAGCTTTTTCAAATTGTTGTCTTTGCAGAAAACGCTTAGTTACCTTGGAAAAAAATAAATTAACGTAGGCGTTTTTATAGTAATCTTTCACATTATTTTTTTTGATCCATTGCCACCATTCCCGATACCAGATATCTACTCGTTGGGGGGCTAATTCATGCATAAGGGCTGTTAACCCTTCATAAGCAATAAAAACTTCCTTTATCTTTTGTTCATTTTGGTAAGCACTTTTGGTATTGATCAGTTGCTTATTTTCCAAAAAATCGATCCATTGGCGAAAAGTAGTAGTCATTGCTCCAAACTCCTTCTTTTCGAGCTGGTGAAATGTCAAAGCTTTGTAGTAGCCACTTACTTTGCGCTCGTTTACATCTATATAGGTGCTATCCCAGCGATTATCTCTAAGCATTTTTACTACTTGTAAGGCATAATCAATGGCCTTACGATACTTTCGTTGCTTGTTATATAGCTCTCCCGCAAACTTATAAGCCCAGATTTTTTGTCTGATGGAAGAACTACTCTCCCGAGCTTCCAGGTATTGCTCTAAATGCTTCAATGGAGCACCATTAGTGCCTAGTTTAGCAAAAAAGTAATGCCCCACAGTTATTCCATTGGCATATTTATACTTTTGAGAAAGTTTGTAAGCAACTTTTACTAAAGAATCGGCTTTGGTAGGTTGCTGTAAAAAAAGTAAATGGCTAGCCAATTGATACCTGGTTTCTATTTTGGCAATTCCCTCAGGTAGGCGTCTCAAATCATATTTTAATTTCTCTTCTTCATTGTACTCTACATACACTGTACTGGCTTTTAGTTGATTATAAGCTCTTTTGGATAAAGCAACTTGTACTCGGCCTCCTTTCATAGGCTGAGGAAGTGTGTCTACTACTTTTACATAAAGTATTTGTGAGTTTTGCTGGCTTTGTACTCGAATAATGCTTTTGGTAGGAATGTACGCATAACGAGCTTCGTATTTTTCGGGGTTGAGTGTAGTGTCAAGTATGGCTACTCCTATTCTTTTGACAAAATCTTGACTTATACCAATATTGCTCGAAATTAAAACCGATGAAAACAAAATTGCCTTTAGAATATCTTTCATAATAGGAAATGAGTTCTAAAGGCAAGTTACAAGAAAATATGATTTAGGGATGGACCAAAAATAACTTTCCTATTTGGAGGTAATCTCTTGACTTGAAACTTCGTTATTTTTTTACTGTCCCTTAAAATTTATCCATCCCCATCATCTTCCCCACCTACTGCCATATGGCTTTGGGCTCTTTGGGCATTGAAGGCTTTCTCATCGAAGCGAGTAGCTATAAACTGTTCAATTTTTTCATTCAAATTCTTATCATCTAAATCAGCCTCCGTATAGCTGGGGGTCAATGTTTTTTGTCCGGGAACTTCTTCTACAAACAATGTTTGTGTTGGGAAAGCAAAACGAACGCCTAATTGACTGGCTAGCTTTAGTATGCTGATCATTAACTCATGACGGGCACGTAGCTCTAACCCCCAATCGTTGACCGTAAAGAAGGAATAGAACAATATATTAAGCGATGATCCGGCAAAATCATTCAAGTACACATGGAAATAGTCTTTACGGGTATCAGGATGCTCTAAGATTATTTGACGTAGGCCTTTTACAAATGCCTCAATCAATTCGGGAGGAGTATCGTAAGTCACTCCCAATACAGTAGAATAACGACGATACACTCGTACACCCATATTATCAATCACCATATTGGCCAATCTACCATTGGATACATACATCACCGAGTTGCTAAAAGTACGAATACGGGTAGAGCGAAAACCTACTTCTTCAACAGTACCGTTGATATTTTCAGCTACGATCCAATCACCTACCTGAAAAGGTCGGTCCATAAAAATGGTGAGTGAACCGAAAAGGTTTTTGATGGTATCCTGAGCAGCAAAAGCAAAAGCCAAACCACCAATAGAAAGCCCCGTAATAATATTTTGAACATTGAAATTAAGTGCTTCCAGAATAAATATAAAGCCAATGATATAAACAAAGGTTGTTAAGGCTCTTTTAAGTAATGGAATGAGTTGGTCATCCATTGTGCCTTCGGTTTTTTCGGCCAATTTACCCATGTACATGGCTATAAAATCTACTAACTTTACGCCTATCATCATAGCATAGATGGGTAAAGATACCCTCAAAAATAAAATAGTATAGGCGGTAAAAGTAAGTGGAAAGACAAAACTGGGCAGCAACCAAATCCACAACCTAAAAATAAAAAATAAACTGGCAGGGCGTGCAATGGCTTGTACCAATTCGGTCACCTTATGCCCTCGCTGTCCTTTGCCCAACCTGGTGATTAAACGAATGAGTAGATTACGAAAGAAGTAGGTAAAGAATTTATGGAGTAACAAAGATATCACCACTAACGCTACCAGGGCCAGGTAATGGAAAATAGTCATTCCCAAGATTTTGGTATCAAACCAGTCGGGAAATAGGCTAATTACTTTCTCTACGATGCCTATGTTTTGATACAGCGAAGGAATTTGATCTAGAGTTTTCTTGGTATATAACCACTGTGAACCCACTTTTTCTACCGCGATATCGGGCAATTCATCTGGAAATAGGCGATAGATTTTTTTATTAGCTTCTGAGGCAGTAGTATCTTCAAATTTTGGATCACGAGGTAGTTTTTCGTAGTCAACTTCCAACCCTCGGGCATCCATAATCTTTAATAACTTGATAGCCAGGTCTTTTCGTTTTTTCAGCGACGCATACTTTCCTCCCCGATATAAGGTTTGAGCCGAGACTTCAGGATGGAAATTGTTTTTTTGCAGGTTATCAATATGGGTAGAAATGGTGTTGTAAGGAGTACTCAAATTGATGTTCTTGGTTTTTTGAGCCTGTGCAAATTGAACAACAAAAATGAGGACTGTAAAAATAGAATAGGTGAGTTTATGGGTACGCATTGCGTGAAATTATTTTAAAAAGTAATGATTAGTTCCTTTTGATGACAGCAAAGTTAAATAATTTGAACAAACGAAGGCAAACTCCTGCGTGTCGAAATTATTAGGATTTGTGTATTGATGAAACTTATCTGCAAAAGGTTAGCCAACTCATCCTAAAGCAAAAAAGCAAGCCTCAAAACTGAAGCTTGCTCACCAGCATATATTTTTGATTTAATTTAAGCTACCGTTTCAGCTGCAGTTTTGTAATCAGTGTAGCCTTTTTCGCCAGGGGTATAGAATGTATCCTGATCTGGCTGAGCTAACTCAACACCTTCCTTCAAACGCGTTACTAAATCGGGATTAGATATGAATGGACGGCCTACTGCAATTAAATCAGCTGCTCCACTTTGCAAATCCTGCTCGGCACGCTCAACCTCGTATCCACCACTCAAAATAAGGGTATTTTTGAAAGCTGTACGAATGCGATCTACCACTGCCTGTGGTACTTCAGGGGCTCCCATTGCACTGTGGTTTACTAAGTGAATGTACACCAAGCCAATTTTATTTAACTCTTCAGCTAAGTAAGCATAGGTATCATCTAGTTCTGGGTAGATGCCCATGTTATTAAACACTCCATAAGGTGACAAACGAATACCTACTTTTTCTTTACCAATGGCATCGGCAGTAGCTTGAGCTACCTCTAATGCAAATCGGCTATGATTTTCAGCACTTCCGCCGTATTCGTCGGTACGTTGATTACTGGCAGTATTGATAAACTGATCAATCAAATAACCATTGGCTCCGTGAAGTTCTACTCCGTCAAACCCAGCTTCAATCGCATTTTTAGCGGCATTTACATATTCCTGAATGGCTTGCTGAATATCTTCTTTGGTCATTTCGCGTGGTACTGGAGTTTTTTGCATTTGCTCAGTATCAGTCCACATATCTCCTTCAGCCGAAATCGCAGAAGGGGCTACAATCTCTGCTCCCTCAGGCAAGTTGGCTTGATGAGCTACACGTCCTACGTGCATAATTTGTAAGAAGATTTTACCTCCTTTTGCATGTACAGCGTCAGTTACCAGTTTCCAGCCTGCAGTTTGTTCGGCGCTATATGCTCCCGGGATACGCGCATAACCCAAACCGTTGGCAGAAGGCGAAGTACCCTCAGTGATTAATAATCCAGCATCGGCTCTTTGGGCATAGTAGATTGCCATCAATTCGTTGGGTATATTTCCAATAGCACGGCTTCGAGTCATCGGAGCCATTACCAGGTGATTCTTTAATGTAAGGTTTCCAAGTTTTGCTTCGGTGAAAAGTTTTTTACTCATAACTTAAATACAATGGTTTTGTGTTCAACTAATGTTTTTACATTTAATACAAATTATGAAATTAATTTTGAGATGTGCAAACAAAAACAAGATTGGGTGTGTGAATTTTTTGTTAAAAGTTGCAGCATCATCTTTTAATTACACACAAACCTTTGAATATCATATTTCCTTAAAAAGAAAGCTCCAGTGAATGATTATTACCTCAGGTGTAAAGATTTTGATCTAAAAGGGTTTATACGCAATTTTGCATTAGCGTATGTTTAAAATTCATCCTTCGGGGTAAAAAAACACCTTTTACATGCTTGCTTTGGTAATTTTTTCGTCAATAGCTTTGGCTATTCACTTAAAAATATACCTCGTCATCCTCCAAAAACGAAAGTTTAAACATACTCTTAGTTTCAGTCGGTACCTTACAAACAATCAAACTTTATAATGTTCAAGCAATCCATAAATAAGTTGAGTGCGCATCTATTTATCACGGCACTTTTTTCTGTAATATTTCTGACCGATTCTCTTTGGGCTCAAAACAATTCGGATGATCAGGTTACCTGGGAACAGGCTTATCGTCTGGGAGATGATGCTTACCGCTTTCGCAAACCACTGAAAGCTATCAATTATTATAAACTCGCTCTTCGAAAATACCTCAAAAAATTTAAGAAAGACTCTACATACGCCGACCTCACAAACAACCTTGCGTTTCTACTGGAAACCAGTGGTTATTATCAGGAAGCCGAAACACGCTATCAGGAAAGTTTGGAGTTAAGAACCCAAATATTTGGGGAAAAGAATGCTTTAGTGGCAGCATCACATAATAACTTAGGCTATATGTATAATAGTCAAAAAAAGTATGCTAAAGCAACTTATCACTACGGCAAAGTGGTCGCTATTAAGGAGGCTATTTTACCCAAAAACCATCCTCACTATGCCAAAGCATTGGGTAATTTGGCGGGTACTTATATGGCTCAAAAACAATACGGAAAGGCAAAATCACTTTTTCATAAAGCCCTGGAAATAAACAAAATAACGTTTGGGTCCAAACATCCAGCCTACGCATTTGCCCTCAATAATGTAGCCTATTGGCACTACACTCAAAAACAATATAAACAGGCTGTTCCGCTATATCGGCAAGTAATAAAAATAGGGCGCGCTACAAAAAAAGAAATGCAGCCTTTTTATGCTACAGCCTCGCATACTTTGGGTGAAATATACAAGGAACAAGGGGAATATGATAAGGCCCAAAAGTTATTCAAAGAAGTATTGATAATTGCCCAACTTACTCGTGGAAAAAAATCTGAGTTTTATCTCACTTCTCTCTATCATTTGGCCAAATTATACCTGACTCAGGGGTTAAACAAACAAGCCATTGCTCATTTTCAACAACGACTAGCAATTGCGAAAACATTTTACAAGAGAAAAGCTTCTATTGGGTATTTCACCAAATTGATTGATTTGGGAGATGCTTATGTAGCAATGAAAGATTACAATACGGCAAAGCAATATTATAGACAAGCCTGGAACCTGGCCAAATATACCAAAGGCCCTCTCAATATGAGAACAATACCCGCTTATAAAATGGAGCAGGTTTATAAAAAGGAAGGTAATTATGCTAGCATAAGGCAATGGTACCGATTAGCACTGACAATGGTACAGCAAGTTGCCGGGCCCCAACACCCTGAATACGGCAAGCTACTCCTTAAACAAGGAAGTCTATACACGCAACAGGGCATATACCACAAAGCAAAGCCCTTGTATGAACAAGCCTTAAAAATTGCCCAAAAACATTATGGGAAGCAGCATATCAATTATGCTATGGTACTTGGACACCAAGCAGATTTTTATTTTTTCCAACAAAAATATGACAAGGCCGAAGCATTATTTTTACAAGGCTTAAAACTCATTAAAGGTACACTAGGAGTTCAGCACCCTGCCTACATTACTCAACTCAGTAATTTAGCCTCTCTGTATGAAGCCCAGGGGCAAATGACTAAAGCGCTTCCATTATTTCAACAGGTACTTAAAACAATAGATAAAACCCATCAATATTATCCAGCATTGCTAAATAATCTGGCCAAAGCTTATTACAAACAACAACGATATCCAGCAGCCGAAAAGCTTTTATCAGAGACTTTAGTGACCTGGAAAAAAACCTTAGGGAAGTACCATACTCATTACATCACGGCACTCAATAATTTGGCAATGGTGTACGAGGCACAAGGTAAATACATTGCCGCGGAAGATGTCATCTTACAAGTTTATCAATCCAAGCTCACCGAGATAAGAGCCAACCTCAGTGCATTAAGTGAGCGAAGTATCAAAGCATACATCCAACGAAACGAATTATTTCTTCGGAATTTCCAGGATTTTGTAGTTGCTTACTTGTTTAGGGCTCAGAAAAAAAACAGGCTCAAATCAGTCAATAGGTTTTCAGTGGCCTTGCTTGAGCTAAGTCTTATCATGCAATCACAGTTGTTGACTTATCAAAAAAACACCATTACAGAGGTAATAAAAGACTTGCAGTCCAATGATGTTCGCAAAGAGCAATATGCCCTGTACAAACGCTTGAAAAATCAAGTTGCCCAATCAATCAACTTAAGTGTAAGCCAGCAACAGAAAAAAGAAGTTGATCTCCGTCATATTTTAAATAAAATAGATAGTCTGGAAAGCGAATTTTATTATTATAAATCTGGAATCGTCCAGGGTTTCAAACCTGTATCATTCTCTTCTTTACAAAAAACATTAAAGTCTGGTGAAGCAGCTATTGCTATGATTAAACTGGACAAATGGTGGGACAAACAAACCCAAAAACACAAAGATTTATATTTGGCTTTTATCACAACAGCTAAAACTACTCAAGCGCCTCATCTCATTATATTTGAGAATGGCCAGGATTTGAATCAAACCTACGCCAAAGCACTACAAAAGGCTATTTTAAGTCAAACTCAGGATGATAATAGTTACCGATATTTCTGGCAACCAATTGCTACCTATCTCCAAAAACAAGGTATCCAAAAAGTGTATTTATCTCCTACTGGAATCTATCATCGCATCAATTTAAATGCCTTATGGAACCCCAAAACAAAAAAATACCTTGGGGAAGAATTGGACATTTACCTCGTGACTACGCTTAGAAATCTGATTCATCTACGTAGGAAAAAACAACCAAGTCACCAGCCCCAAAATCGTTTAGTCACACTTGTAGGGCGTCCTGCTTATAACTTAGCAATTCCAGATTTAATTCGAGCAGAAAAAGGATATCAGCAACCAACACCAACTTCTCTTGCACATACATCCACTACCACTACACAGTCTAATCAAACTCGTAGTGGTTGGAATGATTTGCCAGGTACCGAACAGGAAATAAATGCCATTGAAGCCTTATTAAGAAAAAACAAAAACATAATCATTGATAAGAGGATCGGAAAAGATGCATTAGAAATCGCTATCAAACATCTTAAAAAGCCCAAAATATTGCATATCGCCACCCATGGCTTTTTTTTAGAACACACTCAAAAGCCTGTAAAAGTAAAACAAGAAGAGATTTCATTTGATGGTTTTTCCCGAGGACAAGGCAGTGCCCTACAAAGCTTTTATAAAAAACGTGACTCTATATTTAGTAATGAGCCATTGCTAAGGTCAGGAATTGTACTTGCAGGCGTGAGTAGTTATGAAAAAGCTACTACAAAACCAGCCACTGAAGATGGCATTCTCACTGCTTATGAGGCTTCGCAAATAGATTTACAAGGTACGGAATTGGTGGTGCTATCAGCTTGTGAAACTGGCTTGGGTAAATTGGACCACAATGAAGGGGTTTATGGTTTGCAAAGGGCATTTATCACCGCAGGGGCACAAACGGTAATTCTTAGTCTTTGGAAAGTCGACGATAACGCGACCAAAATCTTAATGACTCAATTCTATAAGGAGTGGCTCAAACAAGGGCAAAACAAAAGAGTAGCTTTCAAGCGAGCACAGGCTTATTTGAGAAACTTCAAAGATCGCAATGGGCAAAAAAAATACGCAGCACCTTACTACTGGGGAGCCTTTAGAATGATTGGGGCTGGTGAATAGTGTTTGAGGTCCAAAGTGACCTCAAACACTAATTCTTTTCTGGCTAGCAGTCCTAAAATACCACACTTTCTGCTTCCTGCTTTTGGCTCAACTTGATAAACAGCCTTCTCATTGTTATCGCAATCCACGCTGTAAGCAAGATGTCAATCAAAGTAGAGCCAAGGTAAATCCACTGGATGCCCAAAAGACGAGGCAAAAGCAACATAACTGGCACATAAAACACCAACTGTCGCGCCAATCCAACAATACTTCCATACTTGCCTTCATTAATAGATGGGAAAAAGGTCAAGGCCATAAACACAATTGGCAAAGCAGGCAAAACCGCCATATACATTCTAAAATTGAACAATTCTGCCGCAGTAAATACCATATCGGGTAAAACTAAATGTAGTGCCCCAGAAGGAAACAAGGTGAGAAACAACCAAAAAGGTGTAATGATATAAAAACCTGCTTTCGTAAAAATGATAAAGCTACGTTTGACCCTATCATAATCTCCTGCGCCAAAACTAATACCTGTTACTGGTTGCATAGCTCGCATAAGGCCAAAAAGTGGCGTCATCAGAAAAAGCATTAAGCGATTGGCAGCAGCAAAAAAAGCCAAATCTCTCTCGGTACCATAATTACTCAAAGCATTAAACACCACAATGGCCTGCACCAACCCCATGAGGGACATAATAAATCCTGGCATTCCCATAGACACTATGGAGCGAAAAACAGAACGATCATAATTAATAGAAAATATTTGTGCCTCGAATGAAGCTTTGCCTCTGGTAAAATACAAATACTCTACCACACAATACAGGGCCATGCCGATGTTGGTGGCCCAGGCGGCCCCTTCTACACCCCAACCCAACACTTTTATAAAAATAGGATTGAGCACAATATTGAGTGCCAAGCCATAGGTCATCATAATGGCTGCTTGTTTCATTTTGCCTTCTCCCCGAATGATAAAGTTTAGACCTAAACCATATACCCAGAAAAAAGAACCAATGAGAGTAGCTTTAAAGTATCGCACGCCTTCTTGCAAAATAGCTCCCTTCCCTCCCATCATTTGGATAAGCGGCTCAGCAAAAATGTAGGCTGGAATCGCAAAAACTGCAGTGGTTACTCCCATCATTAAGGTGGCATTGCCCAATAGCTTCTTTTGGGTAGTTATATCATTGGCCCCCAAGGCAATACTCAAGGCCGAAGCAGCACCAGTACCCGCCAGCGAACCAAGCCCCCACATAATACTGGTGAGAGGGTAAGCCAGGGCTACGCCTGCTAAAGCTGTTTCGTTGATGAGTTGCCCAACAAATACAGTGTCCAAAAAAGCATTTAGTCCAAACAACACCATAGCAGCAATCGCAGGCAACGAAAGCTTCCACATTACATTTTGTAGTTTCCCGTGCAGTATTAATTCTTTTTGTTGGTTTTTCATGTTCATTATAGTGCTTTTAAAAAATATAATACCAAGGAGGATAATCCTCTTTGTCCGTTCCTAAAATGATTGTAAATTACAGTTCGCAAACTACACTATTCATCAGCTACAACGCTTACGCTATAAGAAATAAAACCAACGCATTACGGAATCAATGAAGATAAAATTACACGCCAACGATTTTCAGGACGCTTTGCTCGAACGACAATATCCTATGAACTATGTAGTAGATGGTGGAATAGTTGAACAGGAGTTTAGTGCAGATATTTTCGGAATACGTGGGTCTTACCGGGAGATTCTCATGAAAAACATTCGCATTGGTTACGGTAATATGGCCATGGTACCTACAATGGAATTGTCTTTTGAAACTGATTTCGAAACTGTAGAGATGTATTTTTTACTTAAGGGAGATTCATCTATGGTGAATACTGAGACTCACCAAACCCTTGAGATTAGTCCCAATCAACACAATATTTTTTATACAGATCATTTTCGTGGTAAAGCAAGCCATAGAGGAACCAAGGGTTTACTTTTTTTTGAGGTCAATCTAATCCCCGATTTTTTTAGTCAATACCTTCCTGACAGTAGCCCAGAATTTTACGATTTCCTCAAAAAAATGAGCCTTAAGGAAAATACCCATCTCAATAAGGATAACTACAGCATTACCCCTCAAATGCACTTTGTAATTCGTGAAATTTTACAATGCAAACGTCAGGGAATCTTTAAGAAAATGTTTTTGGAAGCCAAAGTATTAGAGCTTCTCATGCTGCAGCTGGAGCAGGTAAGTAGTGAGAATAATCAGCAATTGTCTATTTCGGCAGGAGACAAAGAAAAAATGTATGCTGTGCGAGATTTTATTATTCAAAACCTGGAAAATCATACAACATTGGCTCATCTGGCTCGCCAGGTAGGAACCAACGAGTTTAGTTTAAAAAGAGATTTTAAAGCGTTGTTTGGTACTACAGTGTTTGGCTATTGGAACGAACTCAAAATGGAAAAGGCCAAACACCTGCTTTTGCATGAAGATATTCCCATCAATGTCATATCTGAAAAAATTGGCTATAAAAACCCACAACATTTTACTACTGCATTCAAAAAGAAGTATGGTGTTGTGCCCAGCCAACTCAAAAAAAATAAAGCAGGATAAAACCATATGGTCTTATCCTGCTTACAACTTATCAGTAGTTTTTAAACGAACACTTCTTCTTGTTCTACTTCTTCTATAGTATCCTCTTTACCTGTTTCTTTACGTTTACGTCTTCCTTTGACAATGTCTACTCCCTTTTGAGTAATTAAACACAGCGCAATCATTACCAACATGGCCAGTGATACTTGGGTTGCATTCATTTTTTGGAAGCCAACCAAGCCCATCCCCCAGCAAATCAACACCCACTGGATTACATAAAATGAGGTAATGCGTGCACTTAAATAATAAAAGAAGTTATACACTCTATTGGGTTTGACTACATCTACTAAAAATTTACCAAAACGAGCCAATAATAAGCTAGCTCCTATTAAATAAAGTGCACCTCCTGAACCTAAATGGAAATAATCACCATAAAATCGTTGATAATCATACGCACTCAGGGCTACTCCTCCTGCCACAAACAACAACCCAATTTGCCACATTTGCTGGAAAGCACGTTTTTCTTCACGATTGTCTTCCATATACACCCGGCCAAAGTAAATTCCAGCCAAGATCAACGAAATCCAAGGAAAAACTGGGAAGTATACATTAAACTGTTCTCCCCACAATAAATCCAGAAAATAGTCAAAACCAGGAACTCCCGCTCTTATGCCTCGCACAAAACTAGTAACTACGGCAAAAAATACGGCCATGCCCAGAGGAACATACTTATTTTTAGAAAAATGATTAGCTATTCCCATGATAAATAAAGAGATGCCTGCCATTTGTAAAATATCGCCTGTTCCTAGCATGTATAGTAAATTATCAAAGGTAGCAGGCGGGGTCCATCCATAGGCCTTGATTAGGTCATCGGGTTGAAAACCTAATAAATTAGGCAAGACAAACTTTAAGAAGTTCATACCATAGCCTACTGCTAAAAGCAACAAGCCTCGGCGAAATGATAACTGAAGGCTTTGATTTCGAGACATGGTAAACGAAAACCCCATAGTAATCAAAAACATCCCCGTACCAGTGCCTGTAAAGTGGACAACCTCTCCTAAAAGCGTGTTGCCTTGCGTATGCTTATCGGCATACATCCACAAAGTATGTAAAGGAACCAGTAATAAAACTCCTACACCTCGCGCCAAATCTATAGACTTGACCCTTTTTTTAGTATTTCTTCTCTCAAGGTCTTCCTGAGAGATTTGTTGAATTTCCATTGTTTTGTGTGTTTGCTAAAAAGTGTATATAATTAATCAGTCAATTCATCGCCAAAATCCCAATGTAACTTCTCCTCCAATGGTCGGCGTCGGCTTACTGCCTTGGTAGTAACTGCATCATAATGCCCCAACATAAAAATACCCATCGAACGCTCTCCTGCCTGGGTAAACTGTTTTGTATATTCCATAGCTGCTTCACAGGTTTCCCAATATCCTCCCAAGCCATGGGTAGTACAGCTCAACCACAGGTTTTGCACCGCACAAGACACTGCCGCCAATTCTTCCCATTCGGGAATACGTTCTCGCTCATCTCGATGCATGATAATAGCAATGAGCGTAGCGTTTTTGCAATATTGTTTGAGCGAGTTATAGCGTTTCTCAAGAATGTAATCCTTATAAAATTCCGCCATGTACTCTCCCATTTTCTCAGGATGATTTCCTTTCAATACCACAAATCGCCAAGGCTCAGTACGCTTATGGGTAGGCGCCCAAATAGCATCAGTCAATACCTGCTCAATCAGTTCTTGAGAAACTTCCTCAGAAGTAAAAGCATCGGCAAAAATGGTTCGTCGGTTACGAATTACCTCCGTAACCAATGAAGCCTTCTCCATAGGGTTGATTTCAATTTTCATCGACCAACTGAGGTTTATATTGCGCAATAGGATTCTCTAATATGGAGGCAAACTGTAAGCTATTAATGGGATCGGCCAGGTTGAGCATATGCTTATGATTGCTCAACTGCAAGCGATTCAAACAGCAACGCTTAAACGTAGGCACAAAAAAGTCATAGCGTTCATATTTTGCCTGGTGCTCAGGGTGTTGCTGTTGATATGTCAAAATGCATTCGGCCACTTGTTCCCAAAATAGGTCTTCGGAATAGCCACCTTGGGTGTGTAAAATCGCGCCCAGAAAGCGGAAAAAACAATCAAATACATCGGTAAACAAAGAAAGGATTTGCATCTCGTCGCTAGCCTCGGTATAGAGTCGTTTTACCTTTTCAGGTAACGGCAGGTTTTCATCATAGACCAGTACTTCTTCGGTGATATCTTTCATCAATGCCCGCACAGGGAGTCCTTCTTCCAGCACCATAATCAGATTTTCGCCATGCGGCATAAAAACCAATCCATAGGTGTAAAAACAATGCACCAAAGGAGCCAAATAACATTGTAAATAAGCCTTGACCCATTCTCGTGTGGTTACTCCTGAAGCTTGGATCAATAAGGGAAGTAATGCCTGACCATCGTTGTCTTGATGTAAAAAAGCAGCCATGGTCATTACTTGTTGGTGACTTTGCACTTTCTGAACCGGGCTTTCTCTCCACAAGGCAGCCAACATTTTATTTTGAGGATAACTGGTACCAAAGGCTTCAAAATGAGCATTGGTATAACCTACTGTAGCTACCTCATCCAGCATTTCAAATCCACATTCTTTTAAATATGTATCTCCATCCAATAAACCACAAATCCAATCGGTAATGGGAGGAGTGCTTTTCATATAATTAGGCGAAAGCCCACGCACAAAACCCATATTGGTAATTCCTAAGGCGGTTTTGGTATAGTGTTTTTGAGGATGACTCAGATTATATAGAGTACGTACCGATTGTTGGGCCGAAAATTCGTCTACTCCTTTTCCCAGATACACCAATTTTTGTTGGGCAATATCTGCTGCAAAAAGATTGATCAACTTATTATTCCATTGCCAGGGGTGCACTGGCATAAGTACATATTCATTGGGGCTAAGCCCCAGGTTTTGCAGTTTTTCGTGAAAACGACTGATTTGCTCCTGTCCTAGTTCTTGCTCCAGCAATTGCTCATAACTCAGCCCAGGAATTCCAGTATATTGGGCATAGTCTTGATGCCCTGCCAACCATACCAAATGAAAAGAGCGGTTGGCTTCGGGAGAATAGCGCTGATAATCTTCGGAACTAAAACCCATACGTCCATTATTGGCTACGAAGCAGGGGTGCCCCTCTGTCATGGCGTGTTCAATTTCCTGAAAATCAGCGGTTACTAATTGCTCGGCAGTAAAGTACTGATTACGCCATTTGTAAGCATATCCTAATAAGGTACTGGATATTTCTTCTAAATAAGTGGCTCTAAATTGAACTGGAATCCCTAATTGTTCTTGAAACTCGGTGATAAAACTCAATACATCCAGAGGCGCATCTTGTCCATTTTTTTTCTTCTGAATGGAAGCTTCATCAATATGCCAATGATCTAAAATGAATTTTTCAGCTTTGAAGCTATATTCAATCGTAGCATCATCAGCTACAATTCGGTACCAACAAGCTTCATTTAAGGGTTGAGGAGTGAGTAAAAGCTCATGGGCAAACTCACTGATGGCTTTTTTCACCAACCAACGATTTACTTTTGCCCAGGCATCAGTTTCCAACTGACTGGTTACTCCTTCCAACCCAACTACTTTTCGTTTAGCCAACAATTGCTCTTTTTGCATGGCTTTGGCAAATTGTTCTCGGGTACAAAAAGCCAAGTGAGCAGTTTTGTGGGGCAATTCCAGCACTTTATCGTATACAAAACCCGCTCTTTTGTTCAAGGCGTGGATTTTATCATTGCGTATGTCAGGCTCTACCACTACTCGACTTACATTTTTGTCCGCAAACAAAAACTCCATAATAGTAGTAAATACCTGCCAGGTAAACCCTGAAATTTTACGTTTGGGAGGGCCTACCAATACGTGCATGCCCCGATCGCCTTTTTGTACTTCATAATGCTGGGCAATCAGGTCGTGCTCTACAGCATAGCATTCGGTAATAAAAATAGGTTCTCCCTGCCAAAATGCGGTGAGCACCTCATAGCCAGGGGTTTCTAATAATTCTATGTAAGCTTTGCGTACATCCTCTACCGAGCTATTTAGCATTCCCCAATATTGGGCATAAGGTTGATTTACCCAATCATGCAAAAACGTTATATCTTCTGTTATCGAGAATGGTCGTAACTCGAAAGTTCCCAGCTCAGGAATCTCTCGAGTATACGCCATTGTTTGATTCATTGTATTCATAAGGTCAAGCTGATTAATTGGTCATGTCGGCTACTGAGGCCAAAGCTGGTTTGAATTGAGCCACTGGATTCTCGAGGGTACCTACAAATTGTAGCAACACTGTAGGATCATCCAAGTCAATCATTTGCTTGTGATTGTTCAACTGCAAACGATTCAAGCAGGACAGTTTAAATTCTGGAGCGAACAAATCATATTGCTCAAACTTTTCCTGCATTTCAGGATATCTTTGCTGGTAAGCTGAGATATTTTCGGCCACCAATTCCCAAAAACGCGCTTCCGAGTAGTCCATTTGGGCCACCAAAATGTGTGATAAGAACCTGAAGAACCCATCAAATACATCAATGAAAACCGAAAGCAACTTCACATCTTCAGATACTGGCGCATACATACGCTTGAGATTTTCGGGTAACTCAAAATCAGGGTTTAAGATGACCGCTTCTTCGGTGATATCTTTCAATAATGCTTTTACAGGTACTCCGTTTTCAGTGACTAAAATCAGGTTTTCGCCGTGCGGCATAAACACCAAATCGTACTTATAAAAACAATGTAATAATGGACTTAGATAAGCTTTCAAATAACTGCGTAACCAATCATCAGTGTTTAACCCCGATACCTTGATCAACTCTGGTAGCAAGGCGTTGCCCTCATGATCAATGTGTAACAAGGCTGCCATTGTCATCAATCCTTGGTTTTTGTTGATTTTATTCATAGGGCTTTCTCTCCAAAGCGACGCCAGCATCTTGTTGTAGTCGTTGTGTGGCCCCCATTCTTCGTAGTAAGGGTTTACATAACTCACCGAAGCAATTTCACCCAACATTTCAAAGCCAGTTTCCTGAATGTATTCATCTGATAGTAGCAATTCTTCTAACCATACCGCCATTTCAGGAGCGGTACCCAGATAATACAAAGGCAAACCACGCATAAAGCCCATGTTCAAAATAGACAGCGAAGATTTGGTGTAAAATTTATGTGGATTGGTAATGTTGAAAAGCGTACGTACCGACTGTTGGGCCATGTATTGGTCAGGACCATAACCTAAGCAGATGAGTTTGCCTTGGGCTACTTCTGGAGCAAAAATATTGGCCAGCTTATTAAACCACTGCCAAGGGTGAATAGGAATAAAAATATAATCGGCAGGATCAAATCCTTTTTGGGCAATTTGTTGTTCAAAGTTGGCTCGGGTGG
Source organism: marine bacterium AO1-C (assembly GCA_001890965.1). GTDB lineage: Bacteria > Bacteroidota > Bacteroidia > Cytophagales > Microscillaceae > Microscilla. The sequence continues at coordinate 389,727 of MLAY01000002.1, forward strand.
TTTCATCCAGTTCCTGCGCAATCAAGGTCGCATAAGGTAAATCCTCAGTGCCAGCATATATCGTGCGGTCTTTATGCCCTGCCAACCATAGCAAAGCAAACGAATTACCCGCTTCGGGTGCATACGCGCGATAGTCGCCACTGTCAAATCCAATGCGTCCGTTATTAGCTACAAACCCAGGGTGTCCCTCGGTCATAGATTGCTCAATGGTCTGAAAATCAGCAGTTGCCAACTCCTTAGCTACTGGATTCCCTTTAATCAATTTATAGGCGCTACCATACAATGTGCTGGTGATTTCTTCCAGGTACATTGGCATTTGGGCTTTGGTAATCCCTAATTGCTCTCTGAATTCCTTGATAAACCAAAGCGCATCCAAAGTAACAGATTGGTCATCTACGTACTTTAGTATAGAGGTTTCATTTATGTTTAAATGATTCAAAGCCAATAGCTGAGCTTTGAAAGTATAATATATATTGTCTGAATCGCTGGCCACTGAATATAAGTTCCAACCTAACCGATTCTCTCTGTTTGTTTCTATGATTTTGGGAGTGATCAAACGCTCATGCGAAAACTCGCAAATAGCTTTTTTGATCAATAATGAAGTGGCTTTTTGCCACAGCGCTGGGGTGATGTGTGCCACTGCTTGTTGTGGCGACACAGTATTATTTATACTATTCATGGCACTTCTTTTTATGACATGTTCCAGGTGTAGATTTTTTTGATATTGAGCTCTGGTATAAAAAGCCAGTTGAGCTGTTTTGTGGGAAAGGGTCACAATGGCATCCAGTGTAAAACCAATGCGTTCGCAAATGGCAAACATTTTTTTGTTGCGAATGTCAGGCTCTACCAAAACACGTTGTACTTGGGCATCGCTAAATACATAATCGGTAATTGCCCGAAACATATACCAGGTAAAATCGGCAATGGGGCGTTCGGCGGGCGCTACCAACACGTGGATTCCGCAATCGTCTTCACGCGCGTGGTAATAATCACCAATAGGGTCGGTTTGCGGATGGTAACGTTCCAACAAAAACGCAGGTGTTCCATTGTATAGCCCTACCAATACTTCGTAGTTTTGTCGAGCAATGAGTTTTTCGTACTCTTCTTTTACTTGAGCTACAGTGGTATTTTGTAATCCCCAAAACACTGCATATTCCTTATTTACCCAAGCATGCAGCATTGGCATATCGAGGTCTATGTCCAACGTTCGGAAAGCAATATTTCCAAATGATGAATAAGCCCTCTCATATATAATATCAGCCGAAGCTGTTGTTATCTTATTTTCATTCATTACTTCATCAGTTTTAGATCTAAGCATTCACCACCAACGGCTCTTCTGGCTTTTCAGGAGAAACCATGGGTTTGTCTGGCGACTGACCCGTCTCCTCTGAGGCATTTATAGCGTTTTGCTTCATTTGCCCTCGAAACACCCAGTAATAAGCAGTAAATGATACTCCAAACCCTATCAGTGCTACCCAAAACGGCATTTGTAATCCTTGAGCATCTACTACAAAACCTACCGAGAAAGAAGCGAGCAACACGCCCAGGTTTTGAAAGAAATGGATTTTGCTGTAGTCTATCGCATAAGATTCGGGCGTACTTAGTTGAAACAGCAAGGCATCGAACCGTACCATTCCCTGAAAAATCGCCCAACCATACACTACCCTACCTAGCAATACAATGGCCTCTATAGAGGAGGCTTGTAAAAACAATCCTACCATTCCCAGCATAAGCGCAATAGAAATTCCACGATACCTTTGGTTATTGCTGGGCGTGTGTTTCCAGCTTAGCCATAGGGCAAATACTGCAACAAACCCTGGAATGGCATACACAAATCCAGATACCAACTTGCTGTCATACAGCGAGATGGCTTCCCAGTAGCGGGAAAAGAAAGGGCGGATCAAGAAATCACTGAAATACAGTACCAGCGTGATTAAACCTATTTTAAGCACGAAGCCATTCGGAATCAACGGAGGTTTGTTGGTAAGAGCTTCTTCAGGGATTTCTGGCTTTGTGGTATTGAATCGCGTACTTTTTAGCAAGTAAATACTCATCAGCATTTGGATAAAATCTCCCGCTGCCATTACCAGAAATATATAAGCTGGATTGATAAAATCTACAACTAAACCTCCAATCACGGCTCCCATGATACCTCCCAAATGCACCACTACCGACAATATGCCAATGGTTCTGGTGTGTTGGTCGGGGCGAATAATTTTGAGGATATAAGGATACACCAAAAGGTAGCTCCCTTTGAAACAAATCATGACGAGCGAAGCAATCCAAAAATGCTCATAGGAGGTAGTCCAAAAGCAATACAGGGCCAATATTCCGGCTACCAGTTGGGTATATACTAAGATTCGCAACTCAGCCACTTTTTTGGAAACATAAGCCCAAAAAGGGAATGCGAGCATCACCATAAAACAAATGGCCGCAAAATAATAACCCACCACTTTTGGATTAGTAACCCCAAATCTCGCCTCAAAAAACTGGGGGTAGAATGGGTGCAGTAGGTAATCGCTTACCACTGCCACCATCGTCATCCCAATCAAAAACGAACGTAAATTTTTCATTACCTCTATGATTATTGGTAATCCAACATCAATTCCTCTTCTTGCTGCACACCAAATTGCTGGAAGGCAATCTTTCGCTCAATAGGGTAATGCTCCTTGCCAGTCATTTCTTTGATAATGTAAGCATTGCGATAACAGCCCATGCCCAAATCAGGAGTTACAAAACCGTGTGTATGAAGCTCCGCATTTTGCACAAAAATCTCTTGAGCATTTTGGTCAATGCTGTAGTTGCGGTTTACGTCGTAGCGCCCATTATCATCCCACTTGATACGCCCCTGAATAGGGTCAATAAACGCAGGTTGCTTGTAGCCATAGCCAGTCGCCATTACTAATCCTTCGGTAGTGTGGCTATAGTGTTTGTCCTCCTCCTGCTGATGCAATGTCAATTGGAATTCGTTGCCTTCTTTTTGTATGGCAGTAAGCGCAGAATGAGTACGTAGAGAGGTTTGCATATCTATTCCTGACACTTGATGGGTATATAGCAAGTCATAAATCTCATTAATTAAATCACTATTGATGCCTTTATAGAGGTGCTTTTGCTTGCCAATGATATGGTCTCGCTTTTGAGCAGGTAAAGCATAAAAATAATCTACATACTCAGGCGAGGTCATTTCCAGCGTTAACTTGCTGTATTCTAATGGGAAGAACCTCGGAGAACGGGTAATCCAGTGTAGTTCATACCCCATTTCTATCTCCTGCAACAAATCATAATAAATCTCAGCCGCACTTTGTCCGCTTCCTACGATGGTGATGCTTTTTTGCTGCTGAAGTGCTTTCTTTTTGAATAAGTAATTAGAAGAATGCACCAAGTCTTCTTTGACTCCATTACAACATTCTGGCAAAATAGGGCTGGTACCCGTACCCAATACCAGTTTTTTGGCCTTGTATACTTCGGTAGATTGGCTTTCTTGGTTGGTTACTGTTAGGTAATAGCAACCTTCCGCATCTTGATAATGAATCTCTTCTACGGCTTGGTTGAATCGTACATTAGACAATTGCTGAATTACCCACTGACAATACTGATTGTATTCGTTACGAAGCAACAAGAAATTTTCCCGGATATAAAAAGAGTAGATTCTTCCCTGTTGCTTGATGTAATTCAAAAAGCTGTAAGGACTGGTAGGATCAGCCAATGTAACCAAATCGGCCATAAAAGGAATCTGAAGAGTAGTGGTAGGCATTAGCATTCCTGGGTGCCAGTCGAAACCCGCCTTTTTTTCCAAAAACAGACCATCTAACTCTTCGATAGGTTCGGTTAGGCAAGCCAAACTCAAGTTGAAAGGGCCTAATCCTACGGCTATAAAATCATATATCTTTGTTTGCATTTTTTCTTTATTTATATTTTTAATAAAACTGGTTATGTTACGCTGATTGAAAATGCTTTCTTCAATTTTTCTATTAACCTTATAAAGCTTGAGGGTTTGACATTTATTTTAGCTAAACCCGCAATGTATTACATAACCATAAAAACCAATTTACCCTTGTTTGGTGTTCGCGCGAAGCGACACCAACAAGCAAATGAGCTAAACGGTAACCAACTGTTTTTCAGCCTGATACTGCTTGCCTTCTTTCACAATCAATTGAATGATATGTTGAATATCTTCCTTAGTAGATTTGGGATTAAGCAGGGTGAATTTCAGGTAAATGCGGCCATTTAATCGAGTACTGGCTATTGATGCCTGCCCCGAATTGAATAAGGTATTTTTGATATAAAGATTGACTTCATCTTGTTGATGATCATCCCTCAAATGAGGCAAGCGATAACGAAATACTACAGTGCTCAATTCTGGAAAGTGCGCCAGCTCGAAGCAGTTTTCTTTCAAGAGCAATTCGTAAGCATTCAAGGCGAGGCGATGCAAACGCTCTAAATAATAAATCAAAGATGCTTCGTCTACCATTCTTAGGGTAAACCAAAGTTTGAGTGCATCAAATCGCCGAGTAGTTTGGATAGATTTGGTAATCAGGTTTTGGTATTCAGCTTCTTTAGTTTCTATGGGATTCAAATAATCGGCATAATGCGATACATAGCGAAAGTTTTGCTGATCACCCACTAGAAAAGCACTGGAGCAAACCGGTTGAAACAAGGTTTTGTGAAAGTCTATAGTGATAGAATCAGCATATTGGGAGCCTTCAAATAAGTGACCATGGGTATTGGTCATCGCAAAGCAACCTCCATAGGCTCCATCTATATGAAACCACATTTCGTGAGCTTTGGCAATGGCACAAATTTCTACCAAAGGGTCAAAGCTGCCAAAATCGGTGGTACCAGCAGTAGCAAATACTGCAATTGGCAAGTTGCCTTTTTGTTTTTCTTGCCGAATGGCTTCCTCCAATGCTTTGGGTTGCATCTTAAATTGGTTGTCAGTAGCTACAGTTACCACCGCATCGTATCCCAAACCCAAAAGCGCCGCATTTTTCTTCACACTAAAATGGGCTTTGTCAGAACAAAACACCCTAAATTTGCTCATTTCAGGAATAGCTCCACTTTGCTTTAGGTTGGCTCCCAATTGAGTATAGGCATAATGATCTCTGGCCATCAACAAACCCATAAAATTTGACTGAGTACCCCCACTGGTAAACACTCCATCCGAGGATTTAGGCAATCGAAATAAGTCACAAGCCCAATTGATCATCTCTTGCTCTATCAAAGTAGCCGAAGTACTCTGGTCCCAGGTTTCTACTGCAGTGTTTAGGGTAGAAGCAATAAAATCGCCTACCAAAGCAGGAATTAAAACGGGACAATTGAGGTGTGCTATATAAGTTGGATGATGAAATGTAATGGCATGATCCAGGTATAAATCCTTGATTTCTCGTAAAGCCTCTTCCAGGCTTAAACCTTCAGCTTCTTGATGCATGATTGCTTGCATTTTCTGCTTCAACTCTTGCACCGAAGCCCCACTATAAAACTTATCTCGCTCCATTACTGGAGCTATCTCCTCTAGGGCTTTTTGGATATTTTGAGCAAAAACCTCCTGAGAAGACTCGTTAAAAAAGTCATGTATTTGGTTAGTCATATTCAAATGTGCTGGATATAAAATCAAATATGCTATTTTTAATTAGTCTAAATAAAAATAGTTGCACAAATGTAGAAACCGAACTAATGAGAAACAACTCATTTGTATAAAATCAAGGCAAATAAAATTCAAACCCCTGTTTTACAGTTACTTACAGGTAATTGCATTTAAATCACAGAATTTTTCACTATTCGTATTACTTGTTCAATGCTTTCGGCAAAACTGAACTTAAATGACTATTTTACTTGGTAGGCGCTCGAATTGAGTAGATTATTCTTCTTTATCAAAAAATAATTTTCATTTTTGCATTTCTTAAAAATCTCAATATTGAGAATTTATCAGCAGAGTACTCCCACCCTTTCAAACTTTAAGGCGCGAAATAAATCAATCCACTATTTTTATTTAGACTAAATTCAAATAAATATTTTTTAGAATGATTCTAAATAATATATTTGCGGCCAATAACATTTATATCAGTAGCAAAACATACCATTGTTGGTTAATTGATCACAAATCATGAAAGAAAAACGAAAACCATCTAAAAGCCTGAAAAAGACCGCTCGTAAACTCCACCTATGGATTGGGCTAAGTACTGGGCTTATAGTATTTATCCTGGCTATTACTGGGTGTTGTTGGGTGTTTCAAAAAGAACTTCGAGGTTTAGCCGATGATTTCAAAACTGTAAAAGTTGAGAATAAGCCGATGATTACGGCCACTCAGGCCAAAACAATCGCACATAAGGTATTCCCCAGAAAGCACATCCATGGAGTGTCGTTTGGGCAGCCCAATGAAGCTATAGAAGTTATCTTTTATGAAGCCAAGCCTAAGTTCTATCAAAAAGTATTCATCAACCCCTACTCAGGCAAAGTCATCAAGGCTGAAGATCAATTATCTGGTTTTTTTGCCTTTGTATTGCGAGGACATATGTATTTGTGGCTACCCGAAGCTATAGGAATTCAGATTACTTCTACTGCTACCTTGCTGTTTTTTGTGATTATTGTAACGGGGCTTATTTTGTGGTGGCCCAAAAACAAAAAAGGACGTAAACAACGCCTCAAGTTTATGTGGAAACCTACCACTGGCTGGAAGCGCAAAAACTTTGATTTACACGCCGTAACTGGTTTTTATATTTCGCTATTTGCCTGGGTATTTGCTTTCACAGGCTGTATCATCGCTTTCAATTGGTTTTATTTCATAGCATTCAAAGCTACTGGAGGCACCAAAGCTCCTCAATTTATTATTCCTAATAGTGCCAAAAAGCCTTCGCTTGCTGCCAATAATCCAATAAAGCCTATTGATCAATTGATTCCGATGCTTCGCAAAAGCACTCCCAATGCAGTAGCTTATGAGCTTCACTACCCTACTTCAGACTCGGCCAGTATTTATGTGGAAATCTTTCAAAAAAATGAGATTTACTATAATGTAGATTATCGTTTTTTTGACCAATACACTCTCAAAGAGCTAGAAACACCCAGTATTTATGGCAAATATCAAAACGCCGCTTTTGCCGATAAGGTCATTCGCATGAACTATGATATTCATGTGGGTTCAATTGGCGGAATGGCTGGAAAAATCATTGCTTTTTTGGCCAGTCTAATCACGGCCTCATTGCCAGTAACTGGTTTTTTGATTTGGTGGGGTAAGCGTAAAAAGCGGAAGACTCTTCGCCAAAGAACATTAGCAAAACGTAATCAACAGGCAAAAGAAATGGTTTCACCTTAGTGTAAGACTATATCAAATTCACCCTTTTAATGATTTGCCTTCCACCATAAAATAGCAAGATGTCAATCTTGGCTAAATGACACTTTATTGCCTTAAGAACAGCTAAGATACTGTTTATCAATCACTTACAACAAAGTAAAGAGAGTCATTTAGTCACCGATAAGTCACATAAAAAATAAATTAAATGCAAAAATCTATTTTTTGTTGAATCATCTGGTGAAAATTTATTGAGAATATTTTTGCATTCATTTTTCCAGCTATAGTTTTGTTCAAAATTCATTATTTATAATTAATCTAAATAAAAATAAGATGAAAAATACAGTCTTATGCATCATAAGCCTGCTAACCATGGTCGTTTTTCAGGTCCAAAGCCAAGCGCTTACAGGAACAGTACAAGACCAGAATAACCAGCCATTAGTGGGAGTAACAGTTCAGGTGAAAAATACTCAAAAAGGCACTCAAACTGACGAGAATGGTAATTTTACCATCGCTCAAATTACTAATGGGAACTACACTTTAGTGTTTTCTTATATTGGTTATAAAACCCAGGAGGTTCCAGTATCGGTATCGGGTAACACCACTACCACCGTTCCCAGTATAACGCTATATGAAGGGAATGAAATTTTACAGGAAATTGTCGTAAAAGGGGAACGTAAAAACTTATTTTCAAGAAAAAATAGCGCCTATGTATCAAAACTACCTTTAAGAAATATTGAAAACTCACAAGTATATAGCACTGTGACCAACGAATTGTTGGTGTCGCAAACAGTAATCAATTTTGATGATGCTTTGAAAAACGCAGTGGGTGTAGACAAACTATGGGCCTCTACCGGAAGAGCTGATGATGGTGCAGGGTATTATGCATTGCGCGGATTTTCGGTACAACCCAAATTAGTAAATGGTTTGCCAGGTATCACCAATGGTATTATCAACCCTTCAAACATTGAGCGTATCGAAGTAATTAAAGGCCCTTCGGCTACTTTGTTTGGTAGTACTGTTACGTCTTACGGTGGTTTGATCAATGTAGTCACTAAAAAGCCCTACTCTAGCTTTGGTGGAGAAGTATCTTACACTACAGGTTCTTATGGATTGAACCGCTTGGTGTTGGATGTAAATACGCCATTGGACAAAGAGGATAAAATCTATTTCCGAATCAATACGGCTTACCATACCGAAAACAGCTTCCAGGATGCAGGATTCCGCAAATCTTTGTTTGTGGCACCTTCTATTAGTTACAAGGTAAACAACAAGCTTTCGTTTTCTTTGTATACTGAAATTTCGCAGGCAGAGCAAACCAATCCTACCTTTTTGTTCTTAAACAGATCGGTTCCCTTGGAGTGGAAAAACCTGGATGAGTTGAACTATGACTACAACAAGTCTTTGACTAGCAACGATTTATCTATTCGCACACCTACGTCAAACTACCGCTTGGAAGCCAATTATGAGTTATCTAAGCAATGGCGTTCACAAACTGTAGTATCGGGTAGCCGTACCCAGTCATTAGGTTATTATTCTTACCTATGGAATGACGCTTATGCTGCACTGGTAGACCTTGGGACTCCTGGAGCAGGAGCATTTAGCAATGGTAACAGCCAGACATTTAGTTTGAATGTTCGCAAAGAAAACTCTACTACCACTACTTACGATATCCAGCAAAATTTTGTGGGTGACTTTAAATTGGGTAACCTTCGTAACCGTATGGTAATTGGGGTAGATTATTTCAGTACCACCAGTATCAGCAACAACACAGCCTTTGCTTTTGTACACAACGTAGATCCACGTGGTAATGTAGTAAATTATGACAATCCTTATACAGATGATTTTAACCCTACTACTACTACTGATATTGAAACTACTCCAGTATACTTAACGACTGCTTCTATCGAACAACTATTGGCCAATTCGGCACCCACCAATACCAGAGTTCGTCAGAATGTGTTGAGTGGATATATTTCGGATGTAATCAATATTACCCCTGCTCTATCGGTAATGGCTGGTGTACGTTGGGATAGATTCGAGTACGAAGGTGACTTGAACACCACTGATGATGACCAAACCGAGTATGTACAAACTACCTTTTCTCCTAAGTTTGGCATTGTTTACCAACCTATCTTGAATAAGCTTTCGGTTTTTGCCAACTACCAAAATGGATTTAATAATGTAAGTCCTGAATTAATTCCTTCTGACCCTAATGACCCTACTTCTGCCTTGGTATTGCAAAGTTATGACCTGGAGCAAGCCAACCAAATGGAAGCAGGTATCAAGACCAGTTTGTTTAGCAACCGTTTGGAGTTAACAGTAAGCTACTATGACATTACTGTTGATAATAAAGTGGTTGGTTTTGGCCCTGCCAAAGTACAAAATGGTACAATCAGAAGTTCTGGGTTTGAAGTAGAGTTAAATGCCAATCCATTCAACGGATTCAACATACGAGGTGGGTTCAGTAACAATGATGCTCGTTATACCAATGCTCCTTCTCAACGTGAATTGGAAAATGTACGTTTTGGTGGTGCTGGGCCTGAAACACTTTATAATCTTTGGGCAAACTATGAGATTCCTAAGGGTGCATTTCAAGGTTTTGGGTTTGGCTTTGGGTTTAATGGAGCCAGTGAGCAAAATGTAATGTCGGGCTATCCTGGTGTGGGAGAGTTCATCTTGCCCGCTTATACAATCTATAATAGCTCAGTATACTACCAAGGCAACAAATTTAGAGTAGGCCTTAAGCTCAACAATATGGGTAATAAGTTTTATTACAAAGGTTGGTCTACTATCAACCCACAGCAAGCCCGTACTTTGTTGGCTAACTTTACTTATAAGTTTTAACATTCCGTAACTAGACTTGAGTTTTGCCAAGCTTCTTACTTCTACTTTGAGGTAAGTAGCTTTTTTCAAGCGATAGGTACTTACTCACTTTTCCATATTAATAACCAATTCAAAATCGCTTATTTAGTCGAGCTGTTTATTCCTAATTAGGGGTACACAGCTTTTTTTATATATAGAACTCAGAAAGAAAAAATACCCACTCTCCAAACGAAGAATAGGTATTGATCCAAAATTAAGTAGCAAAATGTAATCTTCAGTGCTAATCGAGCCTTGACAATAAAGCAATGGGTACAATCATAAATGCGGCAGTAGTGTGGAGCAATTGCCCGGTTTTCTGTACAGACCACTTGGCAAATCGGAAAACAAAAAATGGTTCTCCTTTTTGCTTTCTTATTCTTTTGTTAGCTGCTTTTCTACTGATAGCCTTTCGGTTTCTTATTTTCTGATTTCGGGGCTTAGATTTATTTGTGTATTTCCTGACAGCCCGTTTTACCCGACGACGTTGCTGCCTTATGAGGCGTTGCCGCACTCGGTTTGCTCTTCGGGCTTTTTGCAGCTCTCTATTTTTTACTTTTCTCTTTTTCTTCTTTACTGGGGGCGGTTTTATTTGAGTTTTTGCCTGTGCGTGTTGGTATTGCGTCTCAGCCATTGTTACCTGACCAATACCTAACAATAATAAAACTAAACAAGATTGTGTGGCGCTCTTCAAAAACGTTTGACCACTTATTTTTTGTAATTTTTTCATGTGACTTTGATATTTAAATTTGGGTAGTAATGTTGATCACTCTTTTCCTAAGTATGCATCACTTATAATCCTGAGTTTGATCCCCTTTTCCATTTGCATTTCTAAACTACTTTTTTGCGATCAAAAGCTCGAATGGTTGGATTAGGGCTTACCTCTCTAGTTTTATTATTGGGGGCTTTATTATTTAAGGGTTTTGCCTGGATATTAAAGTAATTGTCAAAAATCCCAAAAACGTTGAGGTTTTGGTATTGGTAACCGAACTCTTCGGCGGTTTTCTTTACAATTGCCAACATCTCGTTGTAATGTAAATGTGCGTCCATTTTTTTGGTAAAATATGCCTGCACTCTCTGGTGCAATGAAGCATAAAATTTCTCATCATTTCGGTGTTCGTTGTTTTTAAATGCATCGTTCATAGTGATCTTTCTTATTTAATTGTTGATTAAAAGTATTTAGGAACGTATTCGCAATAACTATCTGGCTTTCTCTACTGCCTTGCCCAACAAGCCATGCATATGACAAAATCGGACACTTATTTTGAAGATGTTCCTTAGTTTTTAAGTATTAGTTTTTCCCCGATAATATTGATTGTTTACTTGCCTCTTCTTGGTTTTGGTTTGTTATCAATTTTGCGTGTTTTTTTGCCAAACTGCCAATTGATAAAAGGCAATGAGCGTCGTCCATTCACATTCCAAAGTCCAAATTGAAAACCACGCAAATCAACGGCTTTGTTGTACAGGCCAATCTGGATTCCGTGGGCTTGCACCACGCTATTTTTGACAATCGCTACACTCACCCCTCTTAGCTTGTAGGCTAAGTTGCTCACTCCAGATACTGACACTCCATTGATTTCATCAACAGAAGTAACACTCGCAGCAATGGCCAATCCTTGTATTTTAATTGCATTGGAATGAAACACGCTTACACTCACTCCATTGATTTGCCCCTCGCTGGCTGGAACTAAAACTTTATCATAGTATTCAATGTCTCGCTCGTAAGGGCGAAACTCCTCTGCAAATAAAGAGGCATACAAACTGAATGGATTAAGTCCCATATTTAAGCCATTGATAACCAAAGCTTTTTGACCAGTCTCTGATTTTAGAAGACGATTTGTAAAAGAAACTCCCAATGCCACCCCATTCATCTTTTGCGCATTTGCAGGAGTAAAACCCAGCACATTTTTCACTTTGGGCCTAGTCGCTTTATTTATCTTTTGGGCCTGAGTATTAAGCCCTAAAAGCAGGGCTAGCCCAAGCATCGCATATTGTGTTATTTTCATTGTTCTTAAAGTTTGCTATCACTGAGTTAAAAATTCTAGAGTGATCTTCCTTATTTAAATTTAGTTTTTAAGCATCAGCACTTTCCCTGATAATATTGTTTGTTTACTTACCAGTCTTTTCTCGTTGTTTTCTTCGCTTTTTACGTCTCTTATTTTTGCCAAATTGCCAATTGATAAAGGGTAGGGAACGTTTTCCGTTCACATTCCAAAGACCAAATTGGAAACCACGCAGATCAGTAGCCTTGTTATATAGACCAATTTGTACTCCACGAGTCCGAAAAGATTTGTTCATACTTGCAATGCTTACTCCATTGCACTTGTAAGTAAAGTTTCGTACACTTGATACACAAACCCCTCTTACTTCCTCAATCCAATTGAAACCCACAGAAACTTGTAATCCATTCATCTTTCCTACACTCACTTTGTCAAAACTCACCCCTAAACCATTCAGCACATCACTTTCCAAATCCAACTGGGTACTATCAGGTGCTTTCTCTTTCAAACCAACAAATCCCCACCAAGACAATGGCATAAACTCTATACACAAGCCATTTATTTTCAATGTAGCATATTCATTATCTTTTGTCTGTTTGAAGTTGGAAGCAAAGGCACCAATAGCCAATCCATTAATTTTATCGGCCTTGGTGGGCAAAAACCCAAAAATATTCTTGACCCGATAAGTAGTATCTATTTTTGATTTATCTTGTTTTATACCTCCTACTCCGGTAAAGAAATAAGTCTTACCTTCGTCTTCGAAAAGCCCAGTAATTCCAAGCATTTCCAAATGAGGTACTATCTCATATACTTTGTCACTATTCTCAAATATTTTCGCCCGCAAACTTTCCCAAACACAATGTTGCGCTTGTTTTTTGAATATGAAGTCAAAGGTTGTCAGAGGTATTTCTTTATAAGTAGGTCTATTTCTCCCCCTGAATAAGTGTAGTTTATCTAATTCTTTATAATGAATTGCCACAGTGTCAAGTTGTTTACCAGCTTTTTGAGCCACTGCTTCATTAAGGTATTTGGTAAAGAATAAGGTATCAGGTTTTATATCTATGAGCCGTCCTCTATAAAATTCGTTCTCCTTTGTAGAAACATTGTATATACAGTTGCGATAGAGATAAAAACCTCGATAATTAAAAGCACTCATATCTTCTCTTACCTTTAGGTTTTTGCCTTTTTTAATTAGCAATGCTGTCCAACAAGTATCTTGGGCTATTACCTGAAAGCCTCCAAAAAGAAGTAAGAATAGTGATAGATAAATGCGTTTTTTCATTGTTCAAATTGTTTGATTACTTTTTTAAAGCAGGTACTTTTTAATCAAGCACCTGCTAAATCATTAATGCCTGATGATTACTTATTGAAGAATGCTCTATAAATTCCCTTCTGGAGTTTCTTAAACAGCTCCACCTCTTGTATGGTCTTGCCGATAGGGAGACCATACAATGTGTTCTTTGGTCTCGCTGCACTAAGACCAAAGACTTGCGGGAGTTTTTAGAATACTAAATTATGCTTGTTCTATGGTACTAAGCCTGCCAAGTCATTTGAGTTTGATTACTTATTACAACATCTATTTTACTTTCTTTTTTGGACCTTTTTCATCAACCAAGTGATGCCATCAATAGGTGCCCAAATGGGAGTAGTCACGATTACGAGTAGGCAGTACGCCACAAATACGCCTAGTTTGCCTACATGAATATTGATTTGGTTCATGTTCATAGTGTTCATTGATTTTTAAGTTTGTTCTTGTTGGTGGCGCATTGCTTAAACACCAACAAGGGATGAATATTAGTTCGTGTTTTAGTATTTGCTTTTGCGAGAATTGTAGCCAAATGATATTCCAAAGCGAATTCCGTCTCTACCTGGAATCACATAGGCATTTACTGGAATATTGAGTTTACCCGAACGGAAGGTTTTGCCCAGAGCAAACACAAAACCAGGGCTGATGGCAAAGTCCCCTCTACTATCTAAGCGAGTAGTAATGGGTTCGGTGATGGTACTTCGATCCATTTCAGGAGTAATTCGTACCCACTCATCGTTTTGGTAATACCCTTCAGATTGTTTGGTAAGGCTTACTGTAGGCCCAAACGCAAACTCCCACCCGCTTTTGTTGCTTCGTATGCCATTTAAAATGCTCAAACTTGGGATAAAAAGCCCCTGATCTAGCCCAGTTATCGTAGGAATAAACTCAAACAAAGCTTGAAAATTCCCTGAATTTAGGTATTGGGTCTCAATCTGATAGCCAAACTGAAACATCACAGGGTTGGCATCAAACCCGCCTTCAAACTCTGGTTTTGCCAGCAAGTCTGCAGTGGTTCCAGTAAACATGGTAAAGCCCATACGTGGTCCATTCAGTTTTAAGCGATCAGCAGTAGGCGTATTGATGGCATCGGCCAGCTTGTTTTTTTCACTCAAAGAGGCCAATAGTTCTTTGTTGATCTCTAAGCCCAGCATTTTACGAATGGTCATACTTACCATTATTTTGAGGTTTTCGGGCAAGTACAAAAACTCCATTACCTCTACCTTTTCTACCGATTGGCTGGCTACATCAATCATCCGAAAAGTGATGGTGATGCTTCGTTGGTAACGTTCAATGCTTCCTGTAAACATTTTGTCAGATTTGATCACTTTTGCAACATCTAATAAGCATATTTTACCATAGCAGTTGTCGATCTTGAGGCCGTGCTTGTCTACCAAATACATGACATCATACTTATCCATTACTTCAAAGCTTTGAACTTTGGCCAGTTCGCGTCTTACCATATTCCCTGCCTGAGCCGGGGTAATATTCATTCCTTGTGAGGCAATGTTGAGTACCGTCAACTTTGGCTTTTTGGTGACACTTTGTGCCTTCAAAGAAATGCTTGCTGTTGACACCATTCCCAGTATCAAAGCAGTTACTTTTAAAATCATAGTTTTTTTCATAGTGTTCAATTTGTTTAGATGTACCCTCGTTACTGGGCCTTATTGTTATCACAAAGATATGTTATGATACGGAGGGGGTAAAACGGCTATTTACCGTAGAAAATTGGGCTTGAAAGGAGTTTTACCAAACATTCGAAAGAAGGTATGTATGCCGACGAATAATTTGCATTTTTTGCAAAAATTGTAGTTCGATTGTTATAAATTGCAAAATATACTGAGGTCTTCACTGGTAATTAGCCAATTTTTTTGGACACTACAGGGATAGATTTTATTGACTAAAGACATATGGCATCAAAAAATAATCACATTATTCAACAGCGATTTCTTCAAAAACTTAAAGAGATTATTCCACCGAATTATTCTTTGGTGGATGAGCTGGCTGACTTGCTCCAAATAAGTACAGATAGTGCTTATCGCCGAATCAGAGGAGAAACAGCAGTGAGTATGGACGAGGTGGTCAAACTCTGCCAACATTATAAAATACCCTTAGGGTTACTGGGTGCTGACCAGGCCGATGGGGTTACTTTCAATTATAAACTAGTAAGTGACGATACTGCCAGTTTTAGAGATTACCTTACTAAGTTGTTGGCGGATCTGCAGAAAATTAAAAGCGCTGACACCAAGGAGGTTATTTATGGTGCCGCTGATGTACCACTTTTTCATCATTTCAACTACCCCGAACAAGCCGCCTTTAAGGTTTTCTATTGGTTAAATTCGGTTTCTAACCTCCCTACTTTAGAAGGTAAAACCTTCACGCCAGATATTATCCCAGAAGATATTCTGGAACTCGCCAAAAAGGTATTTGAAACTTACCGCGACATTCCTTCTATAGAAATATGGACCGAAGAGTCGGCCAATAGCACCATCAAACAAATAGATTATTATTGGGAAGCGGGGCTTTTTGAACGACAAGATGATGCTGTGTTGGTGGTAGAACAACTGGCTGATATGCTCAAGGCTATCCAACAGATGGCCAAACAGAGTAATAAAACCCTGGATAACCCTCCCAAAAAGCGAGAAGGGGAAAAAGATAATTTCCAGATGTATTATAGTGAAATACAGATTGGTAACAATAACATATTGGTGCAGGTAGGCGATACTAAGGTGAATTATCTACGTCACCAGACTTTTAATTATATGTATACCACCAATACCAAGTTTTGTAACGAAACTGAACTTTGGTTGTCTAATATGATTCGTAAGTCTATCCTTATCAGTGGGGTTTCAGAAAAGCAGCGCTATCAGTTTTTTAAGAAGATTCAGAAAAACGTAGACAATTTACTGGAGAAAGTTAAATCCTAAATATTCCCTTATTGGTGACACTTTGCTTAAACACCTACAAGGGTTCCGCACTTTATATATATTTAGATACTTAAAATGCCCTCATTCCAGATAGGATTAAGGGCATTTTTTTAATCTGCTTTTAAAAAACACTTAGGAGGTATCCAGGTCTTAATAGTCGAGATAGTTTCCTTGGATACTGGGTTTTTCTGCAATCTAAGATTTCTCAAATTTTTTAACTGCTTTACACTTTCTGGTAAAGTGGTCAATTGATTTTTTTGTAAATGTAAAACGCTCAAATTACTTAACTCTCCTATTTCTTGTGGCAACTCTTTCAATTGATTATCTCTAAGATCCAGCCTTTTCAACTGCTGCAGTCCCTTTGTAGTTTTTATAAAACTTGTCAAACGATTTTTCGAAACATCTAAGTTCTTGAGACGCGATAGCTTACCCAATGTATTGGGCAAAGTAGTCAATTGATTATCGTCCAACATGAGTATCTCGAGATTTGTCAAATTGCCTAATTCCGCAGGAATACTTGTCAATTTATTACGTACCAAGGCAAGTCGGGTCAATCGTTTCAGGTTTCCTAATTCTGTGGGCAGTGTTTTCAGTTGGTTTGCAGAAAGCGATAACTTTTTAAGGCTTTCTAGTTTTCCAAGCTCTTTGGGTAGTGCTTCAAGTTTGTTTTGGTACAGTCGCAACTCTGTCAATACGCTTAGATTACCCATCTCTTGCGGCAGCTTGGCGAGTTGGTTGTTGTTGAGCCATAACACCATTAGTTGTTTCAGGTTTCCGATTGTTGGTGGCAAAGATATCAGTTGGTTTTGTTCGGCTTTCAAGACCCATAGGCGCGTTAACTTTCCCAAAGAAGCAGGCAATTTTGTTAATTGATTATGGCTTAAGTGAAGATCAGATAAGTTGCGAAGGTTCCCAATTTCCGCCGGAATCGTTTTCAATTTGTTTTTTCGCAAATCCAACAATTGCAGTTTCTGAAGCTTACCAATTTGCGGTGGAACAGATGTTAGTTGATTATAACCCAACTCAAGCCATTCTAACTGCTTCAATTGAGCAATTTCTACTGGAATCTTGGTTAAACGATTACGGCTTAGATCGAGTCGCTTAAGGTTTTTGAAAAGCAATATTTCTCGTGGAAACTCCTGAATATTCTTTTTTCGCAAATCCAATACTTGCACTTCATTGGTGTGTTTGAGAGCCTCGGCTAAAGAAGTGTATTTTTGGGCAATGATGTTTTGAATACTCAACAATACAAATAACGAGATGAGCGAAGTTTTACTCAGGCAATAATTTTTCATAGACGTATGTGGTTAGACTTTTTTTATGGATACAATCTAACTAATTTTGAATAAATTTTATACCCTGATTTTACGCTGCAATGAAATACCTGGTCGTTGTTTTTTATATAGGTTTATTAAGTACAGTTTTGCTGGGCTGTGGAGGTGAATCTCAAAGCACCCAAACTCGTCAATCTACTTCCTCTAATTCTTCTGCAAATACTAGCTCGGAGGTAAGCAAACTAAGGCTACAATCTGAAAGCATTTTGGGCGTTTGGTACCTCAATGAATGGGACTTATACCATACTATTCGCTTTATTGACAAGCAAAAGGTAGAGTTTTATACCCACATAGATACTATCTTGACTTATGATTATGAATTACGTCCTGATTCATTGTTGATTTTCAATGAACAAGGGCAACGTTTATATATTAACCTCATCAATGATTTGACCCGGGATACTTTAGTATTTGAAAATTTGATGGAAAAAGTGGGGGTACAACATTATTCGCGCAAGCAAATAAAGAAAAACGTTGAAAAAGCTATTGAGAAGTAGATGAATCGGAAGTATTGTCTTGAGTAAGCGTTACGCCTTGATAAATTTCGCTGAGTTTGATCGTCAGGTTCAATTCTGGAAAACTAACTTCTTCTTCCAAATCATTGAAGTCTTGGTAAAGCCAGGTATTCTTTTGTTTATCTTGATAAGTATACAATTCGGCCCGATGCTCATATTGATCTACCAATAAATAATACCGCAAGGTAGGTATTTGGCGGTACCTTCTCAATTTGGTGACACGATCGGTACTTTGGGTAGATTTGGAAAGAACTTCTGCTATTAAAATTGGGAATCGTTGAGTCAATTTATCCTCTAAATCACGTGCATCACAAGTAACCATAACATCTGGATAAGCATAGAAAGTATCTTTTAGTATCTCTAACTTTACGTTCTCCATAAAAGTCCTACACTTGCTAGCTTTCCTTTTGAGGATAGAAGTAATATTAAAAGTAATTTCATTATGCGTTACCGTAGCACCTGCCATCGCAAAAACCTCCCCTTGATAAAACTCATATCGTATTTGAGATTCTTCTTCTAGCTCAAGATACTCTTCAATACTGTAGATATTTTTTTGAATAGCGAATTCTCCCATCTTTATATTCTTTATTGTTTTACAATTTACAACTTTTCAAGCACTTGGAAAAAGTTTTCGATAGCCTACAATACGTCGCAGATATTGGTTCAGCATCAACAAAGTGGCAATCCCCAAGTTGAAAAACATAAACTCTCGAGAAGCAATCCAAAGACTGGGTAACAAGACTAAAGTACCAATGAGTTTGATTGTGGCGAGCTGCCCCCAGAATTCTACACGGTGTTGGGTAGTTAGCTTAAGTGCAAAGGTGTAATGCACAAACCAAACGCTGCAAATACTGAGGAACCAATAAATACCGGCATTTCCCCAAAGCTGTTCGGTAAAATGAAAACTGATGAGCCCACTCACTATCCAGGCCATACAAATAAAAAACATCCGATAACGCATATTAAAGTCTGGAGCACAATCGAAACCAGTGGCCTTGCGAGTAGTGGGTGCCATGACTCGACGGTTATAAGAAACCAAGGTATATAGCTTTTTGAAAAACCACTTGATTGGTTTTATCTGCATTACTGTGCCTATCCACGACCAACGGCTTTGTAGAATATACACCAAACTATCTAGCCCATATATGGGTTGATTGCCTGCTAAATCTACCAGTGGTATTTCGTGACGAGCAGTATTAGTATCTAATTGGTAACTGTCTAATTGTTGGGAGTCTAATTCGGTAAACGATACCCTGTTTTGCTCCGACAAGAAGCCATATTTTACAAAAGCCCCTGTGTACCATTGGCACATCGGGCAGGTGTCGTCATAGATGATTTGTTTTTGTTTTAGATTAGGTTTTTCCTGATGAGTCATAGTGTTTGATTGTTAGGTGCTGGTATTGTTTTCATAAGGCTGGTATCAGGTATTGAGTAGTTAATCACTTATTATTTAGGTCACCTTCACAGGTAATGCATGCTTTATACAAACATTTTCAAAAACTTCTTCAACAGCCAGTTTTTTTCGGCCATAGATAAGCGGTTAAGTACTTTATCTGCACTGGTAGTCAAGTTTTTCATGTCATCAATCAAGGTTACAAACTCTTGATATTCTTCGTCTTTTTTGTCTCCTTCGACTGCGGCCAAATGATCTATAGTACGTTTAATCTGGTCAAGCTCCCGTTTTTTTCGTTCACGAATAATGCATTTGGAGACTTCCCACATGTCTTTTTCGGCCACAAAAAATTCTTTACGCTCCCCTGGTTTAATTTCTTTACGTACCAATCCCCAAGTAATTAGCTCTCTCAAATTCATGTTTGAGTTTCCACGAGAGATATTCAGTTTCTCCATCACATCTTCGGTACTTAGCGCTTCGTTTGATACTAATAATAGGGCATGGATTTGGGCCATCGTACGATTAATTCCCCAATTGGTGCCCAATGTTCCCCAGGTTTGGATAAAATGGTCTTTTGCTTCTTTTAGCTCCATATTCTAAAGGTTAATTATGAATCAGTTCTATTTATATAAACTGATTGGCTGCAATAAATGTATATTTTATAGTGATAGTATGCTTGATCTCAATGCTTTTTACGTGTGCTTTTAGAGTTTACGTCCGATCAAGAACCAACTCCAAAAAAATGCTACTGCCAGGTTGAGCAGGTGGTATTTTATGTAATCATATTTATTCAGGGTTAAATCTCGCCAATAGTATTGGCTAATCATACCCATTAATAATGGTAATGATACAATGCCTACCCATACAATGTTATTGTTTTGTGACATCGTAAAAGACATCGAGCTAATGATGATGATCGCCAATGCATTGGGAATCACGATCCCTAGCATTAGTTTAATTTCTTTCTGATCCATTTGAATGGGTAGGTATAATTTATCTGACTGTATGGCTTCTATAATCCCACAAGGTAAGAAGAAAATATCCAATGGCAAAAGCCAAAGGAACCGCTCTTACTAACATTTCAAAAAACATAACTACTCCTCTATTAGAAGCCCAACCCATGGGGCCAATCCAGGCAAAAACCATCAATAAGTACATCAGGCTTCCCCAAAAATGGACATTTCTCAAACGTCTTATTTTAGGAAATTGTTTGCCATTGAATAAATGAATGGCTGCACTAGTCATTTGATATCCTCCAATAGGAATGAGCATGATGGCTAATACAAAGAATGCAGAACCTCCGTTTGTACTCATTACCAGAGCAATTAGAGTAAAACCAATCAATATGGCCTGGGTAATAATATCTGCCAGAAAAAATGCCTTATTTTTACGGGGTAAATTATTCATAACATCACAGTTTATATCAGTTAGTAACTTACGTTATCACGGTATTTGTTAAAAAGACGCTCATCCCACACAGTTAAAAAGTAGTATGCATAAGCAATCAACTGAGGAATGACGACTAAAAAAATGAAGAATGCACTAAAAGTGCGATACTGTGTTACGATTATTATGGCTATTAGAAGGTAAACGGCTGATCCTACCATATGGCGAAGTCTCCATTTTTTAATTGGTTCAGCAGTGTATTTACTTTCTGTAATGTGGATGTATCCACTTATCCCCCATTGATATATTCCTAAAAACAAAGTAATTACAGGTGCCCAAAACGCATAGGCTCCTATGCCTAATACAAACCCGGTAATACCCAGCATTAATTGCCCAACGAGCATCACACGTTGAATGTTTTTATCTACTTTTAGCAATTTCCTTGAAGTATTCATAGTATTTCTATTTGTAGTGTATAGTAAGTATCACAGTACATAGAAATATACGTCTCAAGGTAATCAAAGTTTTGATATTTTCAAAAAATTCTGAAAGTTTATTTCACAAAAACACGATTAATGGGTAAAAAAAGGCTTTTTATAAAAACTCTATGGAAAGTTTCATCTTAATCATTAGCAATACTAAGATGAGTACAAACGAAAAAGCAAACCAAATTTTGAGTCGGAGGTTCATTTTTTTGAGCGCAAAAATCTGGGCTTGCATCAAGTGTAGTTTACTTTGGGCGGGTTCAAGCTCCTTGAGTTGTTTGGACATTTTCTTGTTTTCCTGACGAAGCTTTTTATTAACCGTACTGGCTCTTTTGAGATTGGCCTGAAGTTTTTTCATGTCCTTTTCCTGGTCCTCGCTAATCAACACATCTTTGCTCATGCCGCTATCCTTCAAGATGTCTTTTACTTCATCTATTGAAAAATAACGTTCGTAGCCGCATACTTCGCAAATGTTACCTTCGTGATCGTTTACTGATTCGCAGTTGAGACAAGTCCAGCGCATGAATTATAATTGGTTAATGATTGGTTTGAATAATGGGTATTTTATACAATAATCACCTGATACATTCTTCAAATTTAAGCATTATTCCTTCTTTTTGCTAATACCTAACCCTTTCCCCCGCAATCCTCCACTGGAAGTTTTAGAAGGAGTATCTGTGGTTTTTTTAGCCACCCTTTTTGTTCTTTTAGCAACAGTAGGGTCTTTTTTGGCAATAAGATTCCCTTTCAGGCTCAAACCAGTCGTTTTTTTAGCATCACTGGCTTCTGTTGCAGGCTTCCCTACATCCATTGTTTTCAACACCTGAAAAACTTCTCCTACATTGGGACGTTTCTTAAAATCCCTTGCCAGCATTTGATTGATCAAGCCTACCAAAGAATCAGGCAAAGTATCATCTTCCAAACTGATTGTCTCTCCGTTCATTACTGCAATGCCAGCATAGGTGTACTTTTCTTGATCGAATATAGGAAACCGTCCTGTGAGGTAGAGTGTGTATAGTAAGCCCAAAGCAAAAATATCTGATTTGATCGTTAAATGACTGGGCTTGACGGAGGAATCTTCTTTGATATAAAGGGCCAGTTCGGGTGAATAAAAGGCCATATCCCCTACTACATCTTCCGTGATCTCGGGCGGATGTTCCGAGAAGTAGCTATTGTCAAAATCTATGAGCTTGGCAGTATAATTTCCTGTTTTGCTCCTTTTGATTAATACGTTGTCGGGTTTTAGATCCCCGTGTACGATTTGTGCATTGTGCAATACATTTAGGCTATGAGCAATGGTTTTAAGAATTAAAATACGATTGCTCAGGGGCAGTGCTGCGATTTCGGTAATGGTCAAAGATGCCACATCTATTTTTTCAGTTACTTTGTAGTATTTGGTTTTATGCCTAAAAAAATCAAGCGTAAAGATAAGATTCCCTCCAATTCCACATTTTTCATTGATTTGCTTCATTACACTATGATGATGCGCCTCAAACTTTTGACACTCTTTCAGCTTTCTTTGCTTCGACTTTTCGCTGCCAGGTGCATCAGGGGTGGGGTATTTGGGAGACAAAAACTCTTTCAGGAAATACACTCGCCCACTTTTTTGAGCAAAGGTCCATTTACTTAACCCTCCTCCGGCAGTGGTAAAGTCCTGTAATACGACGTATCCATTGATGTTTTCACCTTTGAGCATATTGGCAATGTTTTATTGATGATACAGAATACAAATAAAAACTAAATTAATGAAAAAAGCCTTTATGAGAAATTTCATTTTTACAACTGACAAGTGTCATTATTTTATGTAGATTATATATGGTATATTGCTATTGGAAAAACACTTGACTTTTGTGGTCTATTTGAGTGGTGAAGTTGGTTAGAATGAGTTGTAAAACTTTGCATAAGTTTTGTGTATAAAGGTATAAGTAATTCTTCTTTCAGTGTGAAGTCGTCTCGGCTTCTGTTACTTAGGAAAATAGTTGTAGATTTTTATTTATAAAATAACCCCAAAAGTATGAATCGCAAAAAGCTTGAAAATATCGAAAGTTTACTTCAGGAATTATCAGTAGAATTGCACGGGCAATATACTGAGTATTCTGATGATACCGTAATCTTAACGGTACCCGTTGACAAAGACGAGACTGAGTTTCAAAGTGTTAAAGGATATGTAGTAGACAAAGAACCTGGCAAACAAGTCGTAATTCTTACTGGAACAGTTTGTACTTTACACGACCATCCTAGTGTTGATTATCTGGATTTACTTAAAAGAAACTACCAAATGGTTTATTGTAAACTCACCATCACTGATGAGGATTACCTGGAAGTAGAAGCTGCTACTTATTATAATTATGCTACGGCAGATGAGGTAGAAGCCATGATTAAGGAAGTAGCTACGAGAACATACGAACTAAAAAAGGAATTTAAGTAAGAATACTTTGAGTACTCAAAATTTTCGCCCGTTTGTATCCCACTACAAACGGGTATTTTTTTAAGGTACTACTACAAAATCAATGAATTGTAGTTCTTGCTCAGCAATGCCCAAATTTCTCTCCCAATCTGCCTCTGGTGACAAGGACAACAAGAAGACAACTTGATTGCGCCCTGTTTGTAGCGTAGTATGTTCATCTTGTAGTTGTACTACAAAAAGCCGTGAAGCATCTACCCTGCCCTCTATTTTCAGTTCTTTATCTAATTCGATAAGGTATAAACGCATGGCTTTGTTTTCTGATACCAGCAGCTTCTTAACGTTGGCCTTTCTAGGTAAGTGGCTTTCCAACATACAGTTTGAACGATAATTTTGTAGGGTAATGGTAGCTCCTATAATTTGTTGACGATAAGAATGCTTATCATCTGTTTGTGAATAATAAGAGGCTCGGGTAATGGCGTAGGTTCCTGCAAAAAAATCGTGTAGGGTTTGTCTGGTAGGAGTCACAAAAGCTATAGCATGGTCTATAATAAGTAAGCCCAGTACAATGGCTAACCAAATAGAATTGAAAAAGTGTTGGCCTTGATTTATGATGATTTGTAAAGCATCTTGAATCGTGGCAGGGTATTGATAACCAGGCAAATATGCTAATATATAATTGAGAAAGGCTATCAAATAAGCGGCTGTTATCCAAAAAGGCAATGCACGAATGATTGCTTGCCAAATGGTAATGTATTGTTTTTTTCGGTTAACTACTTTGATATTGGTGGTAAGTTTTCCTACTGACCCACCAAGGCTAAGCGTAAGATATACCTGAAAAAATAAAAGTAGAAATACGAGATATATCGCAAAATAGCCAATGGTGCGTTGTTCAAACGAAATAAGTAATAGGGCAAAGGTACCTGGTACAAAGAAAATCAGGTATAAAAACAAGTCTATGAACAATGCCCAAAGTCTTCGCCACCGGTTGACGTATCGTATGTCATGAACACGTTCAATCATTTTTTCTAGTAGTTTCTATGAGTCGTTTTATTATTGGGTTGTTTTTTTGGGGTGGGTAGTGTAATAGTTAACCTTATATTTCTCCCACAATTGATCTCTCAAAGCTCTTTTTTGCTCCTCTAGCTGTTCTATTTTAACGGGCAAAAACCCTTGTTGTTTAGCCAATTGCTCTATATTTGCTTCGGCTTCATCCAGGGGTATCACATATTCTGTTTGAATATGTTTGAATCGTTCATAAAAGTAAATTTTCCAGTCTTCGAGTGTTTTAAGACCTAACAATTGTACACTCAGACTCACATCGTCTCCCGCCACTGCCAACAAGGCCTCTTCTAAGCGTTCTTTCCAGGCTTCTATGTCATATTGGCTTTGCATCAAGGTTTTTAACAGTAAATGCTCAAAATGAGCTGGAGATTTCACATAGCCAAAACACCCATCCGTAGCAGTAATAAGCACTACTGGCTCATATGCAGTCATAGAAAGACTGTGTAATTGATAACGACCTTCTGCATCTATACAGTTGGAAATTGTAGCATCCATTGTAAGGTTTTCTAACGCATCTGGGTTATCATTAAGATCATCTATAGATATTTGCTTTAAACCATTGGCTGTGAGCACATAAGTTCGAGAATCGCCTGCCCAAAAACAAGTCAATTGTACGGCATTCTGGTCACTGTTTTCGAAATACAACCCCGCAATAGTAGTAGGCAATCTTCTAATAAGCTTACTTCTTAGTTTTGAAGGGTTTTTGTCTAATAGTTTGATCTTCTCGGCAAAGGTTTCATTGAGTTGGTTTTTCAATTGTTCGGCCGAAAAAGTCATCGGATTTGTACCCAAAATTGATGCTTCAAAATATTTTTCTGTTACTTTTTTGGCCAGTCGTGAAGCCAAATATGCCCCCGAATGTTGCTGTAATTGCCCTGAATCGTTCTCATATTCATACAGTTTACTCCCTGCACCTCCCAGGCCATCATACACTGCCAACATTCCTCTGGTAGAATGTTCGTTTGTTAGTAGTGAAGGTATAGCGTCTTCTCCTTTATTGGGTCTGTTTTCGGTCCAGATAGTAAAGTGCATACAACAAAGATATTTTGAATACAAAAGCCACGTCTAAATAACGCACAATTCATTAATTAAGCAAAGGAAATTTTACCCATCGTTAATGCTGGTGCATTTCCAAGCGCAAAGCCCTCTCCTAATACACATTCGTTGGCCAATAATGCCATTAATACGGCTTCTTTAGCATCAGGTGAAACCTGACTTATTTTTGCAATGTCTAAAAATTTATTCTCAGGCAGCAATTCTGTTAACCAATCCATTAGACAAGAATTATGGTATCCTCCTCCGCTGATGATGATTTCAGCCTTGGTAAAGTCTGAGATGGTTTGAATGGCTTCAGCAATGGTTTCGGCTGTAAATCGAGTAAAAGTTGCTACCCAGTCTTCGGGTCGGATTAATGCCCTTGAAATTTTGCTAATCGCTTGAGCAATGTAATCTACATTAAATAACTCTTTGCCAGTAGTTTTGGGGAGCGCTTCTTCAAAAAACACATGGCTTTTTAATGCTTCCAGAAACTCTGTGTGCACTTTTCCTCTGCGAGCAATGGCTCCTCCCCGATCGTAGGTTTGTGGAGCAAAATATTCCTTAATGGCCCAATCTATGAGTACATTGCCAGGGCCAGTATCGGTTGCAAATACGTGGGAGGCTCCTTGGTGAGATGGTAAATAGGTAAAATTGGCCATTCCGCCAATATTCAATAAAATGCGGGGTACTTGCTGATTACCAAATAACATAAAATCGGCATACGGTGCCAATGGTGCTCCCTCTTGGCCTATAGCTACGTGTTTTTGTCTAAAATCACTGATAGTCAGAATGCCGGTTTTTACTGCCAAATGATCACCATCGCCCAACTGAAGAGTAGCATTGGGCAAAGTAAGTAAGTTATGTAAGCTTTGAGGTGCGTGATATACTGTTTGCCCATGGCTTGCCAACAAATCTATTTCCTCTGGCTTGATTTCCCACTGTTCCAGGGTTTCTAAAATAAAACGAGCATGCAAATCACCTAGCCAGGAATGCAGAATGGTGAGGTTTTGAAGTGAAACTTTGGTCTGAGAAACTACTTCTTGCAGGCGATGTCGCTGAGGAGAAGAATAAGGGTAGGTATAAAACTTTAACAATTCTACCTCGGTAGCTACTCCAAATCCTTTTACTCTACACAATGCCATATCCAGACCATCTAGTGAGGTTCCTGACATTAAACCTAAAATAATTCTCTCAGATTTGTGGGCTACTTGATAAAGACGCTCCAGGTTTTTATTCATATGCTCAATCAGACAGTAAAATTGCAAAATATCAGGAATGAATTGATTTACAATGAGAATAGGTATCTACTTTATACAATTCAAATAAAAAAAGCACAAAAACCTGTAGATTTTTGTGCTTATAAAGCGTCTATATTTAATGATTGACTAGTCCCAGCGCTCCGACCAGCTTACCATTGGGTAGCCATCATCATTGTATCTAAAGTCTCCTTCAATATAATCTGTTACATGCCAAGCTCCAGTTCCTGCGGCATAATTGATTGTTTTAGAAACCGATTTGGTATTGGTACCTGATTTAGTACCTGTCAATAATGCTTTTCCAGTACAACTTGGGACACATGCCTCGGTATATGCTCTCCAGGTTACTTCAGCAAACCACATTTCATCATCTTTCCACTTTCTTCTTTTTTTCTTTCTTCCTTTAATACGAATACCTACCGAAGCATACAAGGCATATGTTCGATCCCAAGCCTCAAGGTGAGCACTTAGGTGAGTAGCATTTGAATAGGGAGTCTTTTTACGGGTGCTTTTTCCTTGAAAACGAGCGTTGAAAGACTGAGCAGCTACTCCATATTTGATTTCGTGAACCTTTACTCCTCTTAGGTTACTTGTGTTTCCAGCAACAATTGCCTCTAGAGTCTCGGTATTACCATCTTTTACTACATACTCATACTTAGGAGTTACCTTATGAACTTCCTTACCAATGTAGTATACTCCTTCGGTGTTCAAAATAGAAGCAAATACTGGATCTGGAATATCTAACCCTTCTTCATCTTCTTGATGTTGACGAAGCGAATTGGTAAAGTTGATACTCTCTTCCCAAGCGTTTAGATCAACGTTATCTCCGTTAAGCTGGGTGATAATGTTTATAAAAGCGTCCTGATTTTTAAAGTGCAAAGCACCATTTTTTACCACTACCGCTGCGGTTGGTAAATCCTTTGTTGGTGTTACTTCATTGCGAGTATTGGTGCAGGCATTTAATACCCACAAGCAAGCCAATACTGCCATTGTTTTTTTGATCAACATAATATTAAATTTTTAAATAAATGTGTGCGCAAAGGTAGAGATAGCACGTGGGTAAGACTGGGTAATGATGAGTAATAACGGGAAAAATCCAAACAAACTTATTCAACAAAAAAAAGGCCTAAGGACCCAATGAGTCCTTACGCCTTGGTCTGATTATTTATCAAAAAAGTAAATCCACTCCATCAGTGCATGGATGATTTACCCCAAATATATCACGGCTGCAAACCTAGCGTATTTACTGGACAATCACTGGGTAAAGTTGGGTAACAATGGGAAAGCTAAAGATCCGAATAGTAAATAATGATTAATAAATATTGCATAACGAAGTAATGCCTAACAAAAGCGTGATTACCTTGCTAACTATTTGATTATCAAAAGATAAAATTTTAATAACAACATATTACTAACCCGTTTGATGGTTTGGTTGTCTTAGCGGAATACTCAAGGAAACGTTATATTTATTTCACCGTCACTGGCAAGCTTTCGTTATGCAAACGCCCCACCGCAGAAACCCCATAATAATATTGCTTACCAAAGCTGGATACAGTTTCTTCATAATGATTCTCTCGGGTAATGCTTCGTATATAGCGAGGTTGGCTAAAATCTGGAATTTCCAGTTTAACTGGAAAACGATATACTACATAATAAGCTGCAGTGTCTCCACTCACTGTTACCAAAGGAGGTTGCCACTTTAATGAAATCTTATTGGCTTGCCTCATTATAAAAGCATTCCGGGGTTCGTTGGGATAAGCTTTTGTTTTCCAGGGCATATCAGGAATCAAAGCGAGGTGTTTGTACAAGTGTCGACGCAGTGTGTCAGTAATATGAGCCGGGTTTTCCTGCAAAAAACGAGAACGAAAATAAACGTTCCCCAATACTCTTGGATACTGTCGGCTCATTTTAATTTGATTGGGCAATTCTTTACCAGTTTTCCAGGAAGCATTCTTATTCTCTCCTATTTTGTAAAAAGCATGCCCTACATATACATGCCGTCCATAAGCGTGGTTGGCCCACCATTTTACCAAATTGGCATAGTTGGCTTTAGGGTGCCCAATTCGCCAGTATAGTTGAGGAGCTACATAATCTATCCATCCTTCACGTAACCATTTGAGCACATCGGCATATAACGCATCATAACTGGTTTGTCCTACATCAGTATCAGACCCTGTCATGTCTTGGGACTTGTTGCGCCAAACACCAAAGGGACTCACCCCAAATTTAAGGTAAGGTTTAATGTCTTGCAGGGTATCATGTACTTGTTTAATAAGTTGGTTTACATTTTGGCGACGCCAATCGTGAATGTTACGCACTGTAGTACTATACTTTTGAAAGATAGAATCATCACGAAACCTCAACTTGCCTCGCTTGTAGGGATAGAAATAGTCGTCGAAATGAATACCATCTATGTCATAGCGAGTGGCAATATCGGCCACTACTCGTTTAAGGTATTGTTGAACAGCAGGAATGCCAGGATTGAATTGTTTGTGCTTGCCATAGGTAACAAACCATTCTGGATGAGTTTTGGTGATGTGTTGAGGATGGGTATCGTCGTATTTGACATTGTATACTGCCCGATAAGGATTGATCCAGGCGTGGAGTTCCATATTGCGACGGTGGCATTCTTTTACTAAAAAAGTCAAAGGGTCCCAGGCTGGCGCAGGAGCCTGTCCCTGCTCACCCGTTAGCCATTGTGACCAAAGTTCTATCTTACTTTTGTAAAAAGCATCGGCAGCAGGGCGTACCTGAAAAAAGATGGCATTGATACCGTTTCGCTGATGAAAGTTGAGCAAATCCACCAATTCTTTTTTATGTACATGGGGAGGCTCTCCTTTTTCCTGAGGAAAATCCATGTGATCGAAGGTAGTAATCCAAACGGCTCTAAATTCTCGCTTGAGGTTGCGCTGGGCGATTTTTCGCTCGGAACAATTGGTTAAAAGCCCAAGGCATAATAGAGCCAATATTCCAATTCGTTGCATACAATTCATAACTTACTTGGTGTCACTTTGGATGCCAAGTTATGAATTTGCTTTGGTTATGAGGCAATTAGGTAGTTGAATTTCATCGCATCTCAAGTTTTTCGTTACCTGTTAAATGAAATATTATCCACGTCTACCACCAACACTTCAGGATCAATCATCGCATTGAATAACATTACTTTCTCGAAGTTTTTTAAATCATTCTGATGAATGGAAGCAGGAATAATCACCTTCTCCTGGATCAATTTGGCTCTTTGAGTGCCTCGTAGCAAAGGATTTTCGGGAGTGAGCCATTGTTTGCCATTCCAGCAAGCTAAATTGCAATAATAGGTATCGGTAAGGTAGCCATTTTGGGTAATCAGTATATCATCGCAGTCGCCTCGCTGGTCAAACAACACTTTCAGCGCATTACGATCCTCTTTTTTGTGATGATATTGCAACTCGGGCGCTTCTATTAATCTTAAAGATTGGATAGGCCGAATACGATAAGGTGTTATTGTAATCTCCTTGACTTGAAGGCCATATACAATTCTATATTTATAACTTTGTTTTATGTTAAGTTTAGTAGATATCTGTAAATACTCCTGAAGTTGGATCGGGGTTTCTTGTGGCCATAATTCTTGAAAGGCTCGATTCACTCGCTGCTGATGGGCTTCCAGGTTATAAAACTTGCCTCCTTCACAGCGAATGGTTTCTAATAATGGGTACATACACTTTGTCTATTAACTCTTGATACTCAGCTTGGGCTTGGCTGAAGGTAGTAATGCCTCCTCCACTTTTAAAATACAGTTGGTTGTTGATACGCTCAATAAACCGAATCATGACGCCACTGTCTAGATTTTGTCCATCAAAAATCCCCATAATGCCCGTATAAAAACCTCTTTGGTAATTTTCTGCCGCCTTGATAATTTCTATTGTCTTTTTTTTGGGTGCGCCACTAATAGATCCTGCAGGCAGTAGTTTAAACATGAGTTCTCCAATTTTACTGGCATAATCGGAAGGCAATTCGCCTACAATTTTGGAACTTACCTGTAGCAAGGTTTTATCTAAGGTTTGTAATTCATCAATATAACGAAAACGTTCTACTCGTACATTTTTGGCTATGGTGCTCAGGTCGTTGCGAATGAGGTCTACAATGGTATTATGCTCGGCGGTTTCTTTAGGGTCGCCCAAAATGATGGCTTCTGCATTGGGAATGGCAGCATCAATGGTGCCTTTCATTGGGTAAGACGAGATCTTCCCTTGATCAATCTGCACAAATATTTCAGGCGAAAACACTACCCAGTCCTCCCGAAATTTTAACTTGTAGGTGGCCTTGCTATGGGTAAAAATTTCTTGTAAAGTAAGATTTGTTTCTATGGGAGTAAGCGCAGAAAGGTTGAGCAAATAAGAATTACCAAAATTGATATTCTCGAGTACTTCATCAAACGCTTGCTGGTATTGAACAAAGGGCATTGGCTTTTTTTGAAAAGTTACTTCCTTGTTCAATTTACTCTGATTTGCCACAACATTTTGCTTTCCTCTGATATCATAAAGTACCTCCTGAGCGTCAATTTCACTCAATTTTTTGATGTAGGCAGTAGTTCCCTCAAAATCGATGATAAACAAAAAGGGAGTTTTTGCTGCACCATATCTATTCATTTGCTCAATTGCTTGGGCTTGATTCATATATTTGCCTTAGAATATAAAGTTATATCGTCTTCTATGCTTAAAATCTAATGCTTGTTGGTGTTGAATAGTAATAACACCAACAAGGGGACAAATAAACCCAAAAACCTTGAAAAAATTATTGGTTGCTGATAGTTATGATTCTTTTACTTATAATTTGATCCAGTTGATTGAACAACATGGAGGTTACGCTTACACTGTAGTCAAAACAGATCAAATTCATTTGGAAGAAGTACAACACTTTGACAAAATATTGCTTACTCCAGGGCCAGGTTTACCCAGTGAATCGGGTGCTTTAATAGAACTGATTCAATATTATGCATCCAGTAAAAGCATATTGGGGGTTTGTTTGGGGCATCAGGCCATCGCCGAGGCTTTTGGTGCAAGGTTAATTCAATTGCCTCAGGTATTACACGGACTTACCCAACATATGACCTTGACACCAGCAGGTACCCAAACCACTTTGTTTGCCAACCTACCATCTACGCTGGATATTGGGCTTTACCATTCCTGGGTGGTACAGCCTGAGAGTTTGCCAGCCGATTTTACCATTACTGGAGTGCTTCCAAGTATTCGCTCCGCATTGCCTCATTTTGATCAAATAGAAACGACTCATTTACCTTTAATAATGGCCTTGGCCCATCGTTCTTTCGATATTCAAGGCATCCAGTTTCACCCCGAATCGATTATGACTGAGTTTGGTCGGGAAATTTTGTACAATTGGTTAAATAACTAATCGTGGATAGCTTTTGGTCTCTAGCATTTTACTTTTCGTTCTTGATTTCTGTACCGATATCATTCGTTTGAAAACAAACCCAAAACCTGTATTTTTACTTCAATGAATGAGGCACATCAAACATTAGGAGAAAGAGTAGTTTATTTTCGCAAAGCCAAAGGGTTTTCTCAAGAACAACTGGCTGAGGAGTCCAAAATATCGCTACGGACTATTCAACGGATAGAAAAAAATACCTCCCAACCTCGAGGATATACCTTAAATGCCATTGCCGCTGCGCTTGAATGTAAATTGGCAGATTTACAAACGCCATCTACTCCCAAAAATTCCTCCAACACTACGACCGAACAAGACTTGCGTAAATTAAACCGTATCAATCTTGCCAGTTTTGCAATGCTTGTTATCCCTTTTGGCAATTTGATTGTTCCTGCCATTCTGTATGCACGCCTCAAAACAGATTATCCTTTCAAAAAAACAGCGCGTAAGGTGATCAATTTTCAATTGATTTGGTACGCTTGTATTTCCCCTGTTTTTTTGATCTTACCTTATATCAATCAAGTATTGAGTAACCTCGTCAATTTTGACATCCCCCTGATTTTGATAAGTATTGCCGCCGCAATTGCCTATAATTTGTATAATATCATCCAAAACAGTATGAAGATAAACCAAGGTAATACTGATATCTACCCTCGTACCCCCACCATATTCTAAAAGCGCGTTTTAAGGACAATGACACACATTTGGCGCTGAAATGACGTAATAATGACGCAAGCCTGAAGCGGTTTTACTCCTAGATTTGCTTCAAAAAAAGATCATGAAAATACTCAAAAGAATTTTGCTTGTTGTTGTCTTGTTTATCTTCATCGGTGGTCTTGGGGGCTTTTATTATTTCAAAGCTAAATGGGCGCCCCCTGCCAATACCTTAGTAGTAACTTCAGGCAAGAGCACCATTCCTTGTGAGTGGGCGGGCAGCAAACATATTCCACGAGAAGTTTTGCTATTTCCTATAAGGTTTGCAGGTATAGATTACACTTTTTACTTGCAATTCGATACTGGTTCGCCCAGTTCAATTCTATATAACAAACCGTTGCAATCTATTCAGAAAAAATATCCGCAGTTCAAAATCAATCAAATCCTGGATGATCCTAAGCATTTAAAAGAAATGGCATTCTCGCTTGATAAAATAACCGTAAAAGCTTCTAAAATTAAGCTATACAATTATGGCAAAACCATTGACTGGGAAAAGCCTCAACGTCAAATTATTGTAGGTACGCTGGGAAATGACTTTTTGGAAAGGAAAAAGATGCTTATCAACTTCAAGACTTCTACTGTTCAGCTATTTGATAAGCTATCGAGCGACTTGAGAAGCAAGCTACAAATGATCGATTTCTCATTTACCGATCGTCGGCTTTATATTTCAGGAAATATAGAGGGCGAATCTTATAACCTGATGTATGATAGTGGTACCAGTGCTTATAGCTTTATTACTAATCATAAAACCTGGGATAGACTAATTATACCAAAATCTAAAATTACTACTCATAAAGGAAACTCCTGGGGTAGAAAACTCCAGGTATACACTGCCCCCTCAAAACATCGCATTGCTTTTGGTAGTCTTACCCTCCCCTTACGCACCGTTACCCATATTGAAGGCACACATTGGACTCAAAACCTTTTGATGAGGTTATCGGGCATGGGCGGAATGATCGGAAATAAAATTTTCCAAGATCAAACGATATATATTGACGCCCAAAACGAACAATTTGCGCTTATCAAATAAATTAATAAATCTGGTAGAATTACTCTATCAGATTTATCTTTCTTCACTGAATTTTATGCTCTGACATTTGTTTACGCCTTAATCATAAAAAAAATTGTTAGTTTTAGACGGAAAACTAAAACTAACTCATAC
Source organism: marine bacterium AO1-C (assembly GCA_001890965.1). Classification (GTDB taxonomy): domain Bacteria; phylum Bacteroidota; class Bacteroidia; order Cytophagales; family Microscillaceae; genus Microscilla. The sequence goes on from MLAY01000002.1 coordinate 424,280, forward strand.
TCTTGTTTATTTTTGCTTTTTAAAACGCTCCAAATAGGCTGCGCACAAGAGGTAAACTAGCGAAACGCAATATGGCGAAGGAAGCAAGAAAAAATAAAGGCGTTCTTCAAGAGGCAAGCACATTACTGCAAAACACCTATAAGAATACTAAGAAAGAAATTCTTATATCGGTAAATCTTGCGGTGATCGTCGTTTTTGTTTTACACATTACTATCCGCTTATTTTCTGCTGAACAGGTCTTCTACTCAATAGTAGATGCTATTATCCTGCCCATTGTTTTTTTAATGCATGTCAGCTCTTTTTACCTTCACTTACAACTACTGAGAGGAAATCTTAAGCACCTTGATTGGTTATCGCCTGTGTTGGCTTGGACTTCGGTGGTTATTCTTCAGTTGTTGGTAATATTTTCGCTGCACTTTAGTCTCAACACTGCTCATAGTTTCATTCTCAATTTTACGCTTGCTACAGTACTTATCTATATCACGGGTACAGTGCTCAACCGCAATGCAGCGCTTATTTGGTTTATGGTTTGTATCATCAATACTTTTGTTGCTTTTCAGAATCGTGGTGCTTCTTTTGAATACCATCTGATGACCTCTAAAGAGATACGAGAATTGAAGCAGGCTCTGAAAAAATTGCCTGCCAACCCTAAAGAAAAAGCACGCTATGATCGAGCAAAGTCTCACCAAGAGGATGTAGAAAAAGAGAAACTCAAGGCTTACCCTATTTCTGATTATTTGTACGTAGGGATTGTATTCTTTTTATTGGCCTTCCTACCTATGTTTTTCCAGGCAAGTTTTATTGGGCAGATTCTCAAAACAATTCCAGAAGCTATTCAAAAGATAGAACTGGCGGAAGATGAAAAAACCTTGCTCAAAAAAGAAAACGTCCGGATGTCTATGGAGTTGGATATAGCCAAGCATATCCAGCAAATGGTTTTGCCGCGAGAAGAAGAGTTTACTGCTTTTAAAGGGTTGGAAATTGGTGCCCGCATGGACACTGCTACCGAGGTGGGTGGTGATTTTTACGAAGTATTACCCCAAAAAGATGGTAGCATTTATTTTGGCATTGGCGATGTTACCGAACATGGGCTCAACTCTGGGGTAGTAATGCTCATGACTCAGGCAGCGTTTAGGGCTACGCTAGATAATAGTGACATAGACATTATCACTGCGCTTAACCAGATCAATTCCATCTTGCGGCAAAACATCAGCCGTATGAAAGATCAGCGTGACCTGACCCTTTCGTTGTTACATTATAAAAATGGAAGTGTAACGATGACTGGGCAGCATGAAACCGTGATTTTGCTCAGAAAGAAGGAAGATTTTGCCGAGCAAATAGATACAATGGATTTATCGCTATATATTGGCCTTATTGATGATTTTTCTGATAATGTGCAGGAATCAAACTTTGACATGGAAATAGGTGATATTATGTTGCTATATACTGATGGGGCTTCTGGGGCTTTGAATCGTGACAAACGAGAGTTTGGGATTCAAGGATTGATGCAAGCATTGGAAAGGCATCGGGAAAATTCATCTCAACAAATTGTCAGTAGTATTATAGATGAGATTTATGATTATATGGGCAATAATGAACCGTTAGATGATATTACTATTGTGGTAGTAAAACGCACCGAATAAAGGCAGAGCCCATCTTAAACTATTGATGGATTAATATAAGATGAGCTCAACAAATTCCATTTAGCCAATAAGCCATTTCAAGGCATCTTCTTCATTAGCAAAATTTGCCATGCTAATTGCTTGCTGGTCATTCACATCTTCATTGTTGGCCATATTCTTAGCAGAAACCTCTGTAAAAACATTACTGGACAATATTTGAGCAAATTTAGCTCCTCCTAATGCTTCCAGTTTTGGTGTAATTTCCTCAGTTACCCATTGATCTATTTCTTTTGGAAAAGGTCCTGTTTGTTTTCTATTATCTACTAACAAGTTGGTTATCCCTGTTTTCTGTATCGCGGCAATTTCTTCTAAAATTCCCTTTTTAGCTCTTTCTACGTTAATAAACCCAGTCCAGGTAGCTCTAATAAAGTTTTCGCCCTCTTTTGCTTCAATTGTAAAGTAAGGGTTACCTGTTTGGGTGATCAATTCATTTGAATAAATGGTCTCTGTCATTTTTATTAATATTTTGGTTTGTAAATGATGTGAAATAAAAGGGTTAAAGGCTTTTAAGGTTAAAATTTGAGTCTTGCTCGTTTATCCAATGAGCCATTGAATTGCCTCATCCTCACTTGCAAAATTCTCGAGGTTAGCATTTTGCTTGTCGTTAAAACTTGACTCTTCTAACTTTTTCGCTGAGTACTCAGTAAACACATTATCAGATAAGATATGCGCTGCTTTTACCTGGCCTAAACGGTTAATTTTTGGCATTAATTCCAAGGCTATCCATTCTTCTATTCCTTTGGGGAAAGGGCCAGTTTGTTGGCGGTTGTCTACCAATAGCTTTAATCTTTTGGTTTCGCTCAAAGCTTCTACTTGCTCTAGCAAACCTGCTTTCGCTCTTTCTTCATTAATGAAACCATCCCAGCTAATCCTTAAAAATGTTTCGTTCGTTTTGGCTTCTATGTGGAAATAAGCAGTCCCATTAGAAGTCTCAAGTGTTTTGCTATAAATTTTATCTTCCATCATCATAAAGTTTTTTTACTAATTGCATTCAGGTGATTACCAGGATTTTTCATTGCCTGCTGATCAGGCTTCTCATATTAAATTAAAAAAATTGTCAGTTATTCATCTTATTTCAGAGTCACTTTTCAGAGCAATTTTTGGTAATAGCTTTTTTCAAGGCAAACTTTCAAAACTTTCTGAAACTTTAATACGTTTATAGAGAAAATACTCAAATTATGAAGATAAGTTTCAAATTTCCTCGAGAGAAAAGCCTTATACCCTGGTTGAAAGCCCGTAAACAGAGTCAATACTCTTACCCGGAACACAAAGCAACCCTGGATACTGAGTTTCCTAAGGGTTACAATCACGACCGAAACATTTGCCAGTTGGGAATTGGTGAGAAAGCTTTTGAAGCAGCAAAAGAAGCCATTAACCAATGGGTAATGTTTCCCAAGCCCTGGACACATATTTATCCAGCCCAGCCCTTTGTACAAGACAAAGAGGTAGTCGTACTATTTCGCTTATTTGGATTGTGGTGGTTTAATAGTAGTCGGATTATTTATACCATCAACGAGCCAAACCGTTATGGTTTTGCTTATGGTACTTTGACCCAACACGTGGAAAAAGGAGAAGAGTTATTTTTGGTAGAAAAGGATGCCGAAGGCAAGGTCTGGTATCGCTTAGAGGCATTTAGTCAGCCACGCGCCTGGTATGTCAAGTTATTTAAACCATTGGCACGTCATCATCAAAAACGATTTGGCAAACAATCAAAAGCGGCTATGCAAGCGTTTGTTGCGAATTACTTAAAACAACAAGAATTAACCAATACAATCAACTAGTTTTTTGCTTGTTAAATTTCTTTTGATGCATAGGCGAGGCTGCACATCCTTCGCAGTGCTCCTCGCTTCCAGTAAAAGATTGGTATAGCTTTTTGCCTAGGTAAAAGCAAGCTATTAAGAAAATGAGTATTACCAATATATTTTGCATACCATTGAGCAATTTTTGGTTAAAATAAATGATACACTATCAAAGCCGAAACATAGGCCAATCCAGTCATGTATACCAGTTGTAGCAATGGCCATTTCCAACTTTTGGTTTCCCTCCTTACTATTGCCAAAGTACTCATACATTGCATTGCAAAGGCATAAAACACCATCAATGAAAGCCCAGTGGCCAAACTATAGATGGGAGAGCCATCGGCTCGTTTTTCTGATTTTAATCGTTGAATCATAGATTGATCTTTCTCAAAATCCTCCCCTACACTGTATATAGTAGCCATAGAGCCTACAAATACTTCGCGAGCCGCAAAAGAGGTAATGAGCGCAATACCGATTTTCCAATCATATCCCAACGGCTTAATTACTGGTTCGATAGTCTTACCCATTAAACCTATATAAGAGTTTTCTAGTTTGGCAGAGTTTACTTTTTTCTCATAATCTTCGGTAAGTTTTTTTACTTCTACTGGCTTACTCGCAGTAGTATCTGGTTTTGTGATGGCTTTCACAGCCTGATCCATACGATTACCAGGGCCATTGGTGGCCAATACCCACAACACAATCGAGATCGCCAAAATGATTTTTCCAGCTTCCCAGATAAACAACCTAATTTTCTCCCAAAGGGTAAGCAATACATTACGCCAACGAGGCTGCTTGTAGGAAGGAAGTTCTAATACCAGGAAACTACGGTGATTGGTTTTGATGATGAGTCTCATGACCAAAGCTACCATAAGCGCCATTACCAAGCCCAACACATATAACCCTAATAAAACCAACCCTTTAAGACCAAATATGCCCCACAATTTCTGATCAGGAATCACTAATGCAATCAATAAAGCATATACAGGCAAGCGAGCCGAACAGCTCATCAAAGGAGTGACCATAATAGTAATCATGCGATCCTTCCAATTGTCTATGGTTCGGGCCGCCATCACCGAAGGAATCGCACATGCTACGGCTGATATCATAGGTACTACACTTTTGCCACTCAAGCCAAAAGGACGCATCAGGCGATCCATAATAAAGACAATCCGGGCCATGTAGCCAGTTTCTTCCAATATCGTAATGAAGGTAAATAACAATACAATTTGAGGAACAAATACTACTACTCCTCCAATACCAGGGATGATCCCCTCGGCCAGCAAATTGGTAAAAGCACCAGCTGGCAAAATATTTTTAGCCCATTGACTCATTGCTCCAAATCCCTGATCTATCAAATTCATGGGTATTTCGGCAAAAGCATAAATCGCTTGAAAGATCACCAAAAGCACTCCTAAAAACAGCACATAACCCAATACTGGATGCGTAACTATTTTATCGACATTTTGAGTAAATTGACTTTTACTAGCCTTTGTATCTCTTTTCTCTACAACAAAACGTAGTATTTGACGAATTTTCTCAAAACGTTGTTGGGTGTCTAAGGTTTTTGCCTCTGTCAAGTTCGTCGTTTGGTCATTATTTGAGACAGACTTCCCAGCTTCATGAGAACTTGCCAAGGCTTCTTCTTCTACCAACTCTTCTGTTTCTATAAAAGGAAAGTGTTTTTCGGGTGCTTTATAGTCAGCAATGGCTTGTTTAAGTTCTTTGATGCCTTTTCCTTCACGACCATTGATGAGCAAAACTGGGGTATGTCCAAATAACTCCCCTAGCTTTTCTGTATTTACCTGAATTCCCTTTTTTGCTGACAAATCAGCCATATTAAGGGCCAAAATCACGGGAATTTTCAAGTCGTAAACTTGGGTAAAAAGCAGTAGGTTTCGCTCTAAATTTGAAGAGTCGGCAATGACTACAATGAGATCGGGGAAATCACGATGTTGAGGATTATCTAATAGTTCTTTGACAACTGCCTCGTCCTTGGAACGAGGATGTAAACTATAGGTGCCAGGCAGGTCGATTACTTTTATTTTTCGTTGATTGGGAAGTTTGAATGAGCCTTCTTTTTTGTCGACTGTTACTCCTGGATAATTACCTACGTGTTGGTTTAAGCCAGTGAGTTGATTAAAAACCGTACTTTTACCTGAATTTGGATTACCTACTAATGCTATTTTTTCAATTGTCGTCGCCATCGCCTCTCGTGATTCTTGTCTACGTTAAGTTTCCAAAAGTATAAAATAGAACCATCATTATTTAAAAAAGTTCTAAATAATTAAACCTTATTCTCATAAAATAATTCAATGAGTTCATTAATTTTATTGAATGAAGCATTCACTCATAGGTACCTGGATACTTGCAGTGAGCTTGGGATTCTTATTTAGTTGTGAAAAAAAGCATTCCTCACAAAAAAGCGCTGCGCTCTCCAAAGAACCTGCTCACTTTCCTAAGCCTTATTATGGTTATAGCAAAAACTCTATTAGTTCTGAGGGAATTACTCTGGGTAGGAAACTTTTCTTTGATCCTATTTTGTCTAAGAACAATACCGTGTCTTGTGGTAGTTGCCATCATCCTGACAAAGCCTATGCTGATCCCAATAAACGATTGAGCAAAGGAATAAGGCAACAACTTACCAAGCGAAATACTCCTGGACTATTCAATTTGCGTTGGCATCGTACATTTTTTGCTGATGGTGGCGTTCGTCATTTCGAACTCATTCCCCTGGCTCCCTTAGTCAATAGGCAAGAAATGGATGGGGACTTGAAAGAATTGATTAAAAAACTCCAAAATAGCCCTACCTATCGTAACCAATTTCAACAGGTATTTGCTACTGATTCTATCCAAAGTAAGCACATTCTATACGCACTGGCTCAGTTTATGGGTACGTTGGTGTCGGCCAACTCTAGATACGATCAATATGTATCGGGTAAGGTCAAGTTTACCCCAGAAGAAAAAAAGGGGTTGCAGATATTTACTGAAAAGTGTAGCAATTGTCACCAAATGACAAACCAGCTTTTCACCGATCTATCTTTTCGAAATATAGGGTTAGACAGTCTCTCAACTGATCCTGGTCGCTACCTAATCACTGAACTCGCAGCGGATAGCGGGCGTTTCAAAGTTCCTAGCTTGCGCAATGTCCTGCTTACCTTTCCTTATATGCATGACGGTCGGTTTGCTACCATAGAAGAGGTTTTACAGCATTATGATCAAGGGGTCAAAGATGCTCCTTCATTAGATTCACTACTCAAGAAAAATAATCGCTTAGGCATTCCTCTCCACCCAGCAGAAAAAAAAGCTTTGATTCGCTTTCTGCATACGCTCACTGATAGTTCTTTTATAGAAAAACCCCAGCCTACCGAGCAATAAAACAAATCATTGAGTAAGCTGGGATTTTAAAATACTTTTATACAAAAACCTCTGGGCGAGTAGCTCCTACATATAGTTCTTGCCACCAATCAGCCAACGCATTGGCTTCCATTACTCCCTTAGGTGAACTGCTTGCATGGATAAAATTTACTACATTGTTATCATAGTCAGTGCTGGTTACCATTCCCACATGGGTAATCGTGGTGTTGCCTGGTTTATCAGTAAAAAAGATCAAATCACCTGCTATCAATTCATCTATTTCTACATGTTGCCCTATTTTTTGCTGATCGCCAGCTACTCGTGGCACATTATGCCCTATAGCCTGAAAAGCTTGCAACATCAATCCAGAACAATCGATGCCTTGGCTGGTATTTCCTCCCCAAAGATAAGGAGTGCCTAAAAACTCTCGGGCTTTGCTAATTACCTGTTCAATTTTTTCAGTTTGCATGTCTTTAAGAATAGTTGAAAACGATAATATGTAATTTATTATTTAGAAACAAGGCAACTTTCCATATAAAAATATAGCGTTTATTAATTAGCTTTGTGGCTTCTGTTATTCAAAAAACAATATGGGAATAGTTGTTCGGCAAGGGGCCAAAACTGGAGTTATTTTATATGTAGGAGTACTGATAGGGGCCCTAAACAACCTCTGGTTCTTTCCAAAGTTTTTAAGTCCAGATCAGATTGGTATTTTAAGGGTATTATTAGCGAATGAACTATTATTATTTGCCTTTGTGCAATTAGGTACCACAGGTTTTATCGATAGGTTTTTTCCCAAATTCAAAGAATCTATCAATAAAAAAAGTGCCTTTGTTCAGCTAAGCTTACTTTATCCTTTGCTTGGTTTCGCTGTTTTTTATACGCTATACTTTCTTTTTCCTGACATTTGGAAGTCATTTTTTGCCCAAAAGTCTCCTGGTGTACTTCGTTATTATCATTTATTGGCTTTGTTGGTATTTTTATTTACTTATCAACAAATACTTGCGGCTTTTGCCAGAGCGCACTTTCGTATTGTTATCCCTAACTTTCTGGACAATTTTTTACTTAAGTTTCTAATCTTATCTATGATCATATTACTTGGTTGGCAAATCATTAGTTTTGATCAGGTAATTTTAGGATTGGTATTGGCCAGATTACTCAACGTATTGGTACTTATTGGCTATTTATATCAATTAATTCCAGAAAAGATACAGTGGGGACATTCTCTATCTAAGTCAGAAGTCAAAGAAATTATTACTTATGGTTTATATATAGTCATAGGAGGAGCCAGTGTAATCATTATATCAAACTTTGATACCGTAATGATTGCCAGCCTTATAGGAACCAAATATGCTGGAATTTATACCATTGCATTTTTTATTGGTACAGTGGTAGAAATGCCTCGTCGAGCACTAGGCCAGATTGCGGTTCCCGTAATTTCTTCGGCTTGGCAAAAAAACGACCTGGCAGCGATCAAGGAAATATATCAAAAGACTTCCATCAATCAGCTCATTGCAGGCGCCTGGGCTTTGATGTTAATCCTGGGAAATATTCAAGATTTATTCCTCATTATGCCCAAAGGAGAAGTGTATGCTCAAGGCTTGTATGTGGTAGTATTTATCGGCTTGGCGAGGTTTATTGATATGAGCATAGGCACTAATCATGAAATATTGCTCTATTCCAAATATTATAAATTCAACTTGCTCTCCAACGTCTTTTTAGCATCAATAATGATCGGCCTAAATGCGGTTTTAATTCCTATTTATCAACTGAATGGGGCCGCTTTCGCTACCTTGTTTTCATTGATTATTTTCAATATTATCCGCTTCGTATTCTTGTGGGTCAAATATAAAATTCAGCCTTTTACCTCAAAAACTTTATGGGCACTCTTAGTCATTGGAGGTACAGTGACTATCACCTATTTTTTAACAAGTTTGTATGCTTTTCCACCCATCATTAACATCATTGTTACCTCTATTATCATTTCATCGCTATTTGGCACAGGCGTACTTGCCCTAAAACTCTCTGAAGATTTAAACCAACTGATTCTGAAAGTATATCAAATGATCCGCAGGAAAAGATCATAAAAAAAGTACGTCTCGCGAAGAAACGTACTTTGAGAAGTTTAAAGTATTTGCTTCTAATATTCTCTTATTTCACGTTTAGTATCACGCTCTTTCATAGATTCACGCTTATCATATAGCTTTTTACCTTTGGCTATGGCTACCTCAAGCTTAGCAAACCCGCGATTATTGATAAACAAACGCGTAGGCACTATTGTCAGGCCTTTGTCATTTAGTTTTTTTTCAATTTTTCGCAACTCCTGTTTATTGAGTAATAGCTTTCGTTCCCGAGTAGGCTCGTGATTGTAATGGGTGCCATTTTCGTAGGGCGAAATATGCATTTGTTTTACCCAAAGTTCTCTGTCTTTTAAAAAACAAAACGCATCGCCCAATGTTACTTTTGATTGACGAATTGACTTAATTTCAGTACCAGTAAGTACTAAACCTGCAATGTATTTATCTATAAAATGATAATCAAAAGACGCTTTGCGATTTTTGATATGCACATTTTTCATTCCTTCTTGTTTCTTCTTATCCTTTCCCATAATTCTGTTCCTTATCAATTAGATATTCTTTATCACTACTTCATTGCTTACAAAACCAACACTTTTTTGGTAACACTTTGTCCATTGCTAAAATTAGCCCTTAGTAAATAAATCCCGCGCTGTAAATTACCAATATCTACCAAGCGCTGACTTACAAAGATATTATCTCTGGAAAAACTTTGTCGGTATATTACTTTGCCCTTATTATTTATCAAGGTCAGTTCTGCATCTTGATTACTCAACACAGTAACTGTAATATTTCCGGTATTTGTTGGATTAGGCGCAATGGTTATTTGAGGATTCGAATTCACATCAATTCCTCCAAAATCTATTACATTAGAAGTTCCTTCACAGCCAATTTCAGTCGTAAACCTCAAAAAATACCTTCCTGAATCTATAGGTATAAAAGTAGATTCGTTGGCTCCAATAATTGGCTTATCATCCAAATACCACTGATATTTTCTGATATTGGCGCTCAGAACCGATAGCACATTATTATTCAAAATAATCTCTGTTACGGGTGCAGCAGTTACCTGTACCTGTACCTGAGTATTATCGCTAAATCCACAAGTATTGGTCACTGTGAGCGTATAAGTACCTGCCTGAGTGGCCGTGAGGTTACTCCCGGTAGCTACCTGGCTCCCGTCTAATGTCCATACATATTGTGCAGTTACATCCAAAATATCGGTAAATAACACCACACTATCTCCTTCACAAAATTCAATCGGAGTTAAGTGTTTTATCACAGCTGGTGGTGGCAAATTAGAGGTAATAATTTGGGTAGAAGATAATGCCGAACAACCATTCTTAGAGATTTCTACTCTGTACTCTCCTGGGGCAATTACATTTAAAAGCTCTCCAGTGGCATTGTCTAACAATGCATTGTCTTTAAACCATCGATATTGAACAACTCCTTCGCTTTGAGAAGCTCTCAACTCTATATTGCCTGAGCTGCAAATTACACTAGAGCCACTGTTGTTTTGAATAATAATACTAGGAGTAGCTAAGGCATCTCCCACGTCTATATTTATGGCATTGGCAGCTACTGCAGTACCACACTCATTACTAACCGATAGCTGATAAGTACCAGCTTCAGTAGCATCAAAAGAAGAGGCTGTCCCCACAGTTAACCCGTCTTTTACCCATTTGTAAGTACTTTCTGATCCATCAAATTGAGCATACAAAGTAACCGGAGAATTGAGGTTACACACTTTTGTAGCACTTCCAGGAATGATTCGCACATTAGAGGGGGCTGTTACAAATTTAATTGACTTAGAGGCTTCTTTTACACCACAAACTGCGCTTGTAACCCTCAATGTATAATTACCAGTTTGATTCACATTTATTTGATTGGTTGTGCCTACACTTTGCCCATTCAAAAACCACTCAAATGTTAGTCCTGTGCCTGAGGCATTGCCACTTAAAGTCACCGTACCTGTACCACATACCAACGTATCTGAGGCAATAATGCTCACGTTATTAGGCACCGACTTAATATCCAAAGCAATGGTATTCGAGGTAGGCCCTACACCACAGGCATTTTCAGCTTTTACAGAATATATCCCTGAAACTGTTGCTGCATATGTATTTACCAAAGTAGTATCTACTTCTACTCCATCTTTCAGCCAGATATATTGCAAACCGTCGCCATCAGAATTAGCAGTGAGCGTAATTTGTCCGTCACAAGTAAGCGACGCTGGGCTTGTCATAGATATTGTAGTTGGAGGGGTACTTATAAAGGGAATGTTCACTATTTCAGAGGCAAACGTAGAATCACACACTGCACTGGTTACTTCCACTTGATAGTTGCCAGTAGTAGTCACTGTAAAAGTAGCATTATTGCTTACTATTATATTATCTTTTTTCCATACATAACTTAAGCTATCTCCGTCGGTTTCTACACTCAATACCAGCGAAGAAACACTACAACCCAAAGAAGGTGGCTGCGATGTCTTAATGTTTGCAAAGGAAGGAGGATTAACTGATTTTACAGTCACTACATCAGAACTAGTGCCTCCACAAGTACCATAAGCAATTACATGATATCGCCCGTTGGCAGACGTTACAAAATTTCTTTCGGTAGCTGAAGATTGTACCAAGGCTCCGTCTTTGTACCATTCATAACGTATAATATTATCACCAGGAGAAACACTCGGTTCAGAGGCATCTAAACGAGGAAACACACTCCCACAAAACAAGGTGGAACTGGTAGAAGTTATCCCTGGTTTACCTGGGGTATTAGCTAAATTAATAGTGATACTGGTTGTATCTGTCCCACAGCCATTTTTTGCAATTAAGAAATATGTACCTGCAGCACTGATTGTATGCACCGCATTGGTAGCCCCAGCAATAGCGTCCGATGCATTGGTGCCCCCAAAATACCACTGATAAGTCAAATCAGAGCCAGTAGCACTTCCAGTAAGGTTTACAGTAGCACCCGTACAAATAAGGTTATTGGTACTAGATGATGTAATTAAGGCATCGGAAGGTGCAACAGAGGCTTGGGTCACAATAAAAGTATTACTTGAAAGTGAAGCTCCACAATCATTTACCGCTTTTACTGTATATGATCCTGTAGTGCTCACAACAATATCAAGATCACCTCTCAGTGTAAAATTAAAAGGTGTAGTAGCACCATCTTTATACCAATATAATGTATCTATTTCTTGTGATGATGCAGGAAGAGTCGCAGTTAAAGTTGTATTAGATACCCCTGAACAAATAGATGACGAAGAAGCGGTCAATGTAGGAGCATCAGGAACATTATCTACAATTCTGTAGAAAAATTCTTCTGAGGTTTCGGTATTGACAGTTACCCGAGCTGAGCTACTAACATCATAGGCCAAGGCTGGAGGAGTATAAGGATTATCAGAATTGGTAAAAAAGCCGCCACGTATTTCCCAATCATAAGTTGCAGCTGTAAGATCAGTACGCAGCCGTGGTACTTTTCCCCTACAAATGGTATAAGTGTTATTTGTACTTGTTATTTCAGTCCAGACTCCTGGTTTTATCTCTACAAATAACTTAGGCTTCATGAAATATTGCTGCTTTATTTTATTCCTTAACACAAAACCAGCTTCACGGTATTTTATGACTTTCAATGACGCCAGTATCCACAATCCAGCAAAAAGAATGAGGGCTACTAATAATTTGATTTGAAACTTTTTCATTATCATTCTAGATCTTTGAGCGCAGGGTTATTTATCAATTATACTGTTTTTACCGCAAAAGTAAACTACAAAATAATGATACTTCTTACATGCAAAATAAATTATAGCAGCATTGTTCCCCTGTGGTTTTAATTTGGTATTTTTTTGTTATGGATGCCTGAAGCTTGATCACTTGTTGACTAATTTTCAAAACCTACGTTTTAAACGTCGGAAAAAGGTTCTAGTTGTATAATCAAAAAAAAATTAATTGACTTTAGTTATAATCGCTTCAAATGCTTGTTCAAGGTCTGCAATAAGGGCTTCTGGTTCTTCCAATCCCACATAAAAACGAATCAGATTTACAGGCAGCGTAGCTGCTCCATAGTTAGCCGAAGTATATAGTACACAAGCCGGGAAAATCAACGATTCATGTCCTCCCCATGAGCAAGCCATTACAAATCGGTTGAGTTGGTTACAAAAACGCTCCATTGTCTCCATATCATCTGTCTCTAGAGCTATTGAAAACTGCCCCGCTCCTTTCAGCATTTGCTTTTTGGCCAATTCATGCTGAGGATCACTCTCTAAAAATGGATAATATATTTTGCTCACCATTGGATGTTGTTGCAAATAGTCTATTACTTGAGCAGTGGTGTTGCTCACGCGTTCTAATCGAGCAGGAAGCGTACGTAACCCCCTGAGCAATAACCAGGCATTAAAAGGAGAAATTACGCCTCCTAAGGTCATAAACTCCGAAGCAAAAATCTTAGCCATCATTTCTTTACTCCCACAAAGTATGCCTGCCACTGTATCACTGTGTCCACTAATGTATTTAGTAGCCGAATGTGCCACCATATCAATACCATAATCAATTGGCCGCTGATACAACGGTGTAGCATAGCTATTGTCCATAATGGTTACAATACCATGGCGTTGAGCAATTTGAGCTACTGCGGCAATATCTTGCTGCTCAAAAGTCCAGGAATTAGGGCTTTCTAAGAAAATAACCTTTGTATTGGGCTGAATTGCCGTTTCAAAGTTTTGAGGATTTGTTCCATCTACCATCGTATTAGTCACCCCAAAACGACTCAATAGATTATTCAATAATTTTCCAGTCCAGCTATAAGGTTTTTGTACACATACCACATGATCACCCTGGTTTACATTGGCCATGATTGCCGCACCAATCGCTGCACTTCCACTGGCAAACACCAAGGCATCTTCTGCATTTTCCAGAGCGGCCATTTTTTGCTGAAGCATGTAAGTAGTAGGGTTATGTCCACGGGTATAAAAGGGCAAATCAGCCTCTTTTACCAGCGCTTCACGCATTTTTTCCACCGTATCGAAGCCAAACATGGCGGTTTGCATAATAGGTGGGGTAACCGACCCATAATATTGTGCACGATCCTCTCCTAACTCATTGATAATATAAGATATATCCATAGGTTGTTGTATGTAGTCTTAATTCATATTTTTGCCAAGTTAAAAAATATTTAAGTTTTAGAAAGACAAAGAAAACAAGCAATGAACCAAAAAGCATTACAAGATAAAGTAGTAGTGATTACTGGCGGCTCTTCAGGAATCGGCAAGGCTTGCGCAGAAGTATTTGGGAAAGCTGGGGCAAAAATAGTGATTACTGGGCGAAACAAAGAAAATTTGGTAAAGGTATCTGGCACACTCAACATGGAACACATCGAAAATTTTCCGATTGTGGCAGACTCTAGCATAGAAGCCGATTGCGAAAAAGTAATCAGAGAAACTATCAGTAAGTATCAGAAAATTGACATTTTGATCAATAATGCAGGAGTATCTATGCGTGCATTATTTACAGAATTAGACTTGTCAGTGATTGAAAAAGTAATGCGTATTAATTTTTTTGGCACTGTATACATTACCAAGTTTGCTCTACCTTATTTGATTGAAAGCAAAGGTTCTATTGTAGGTGTTTCGTCAATTGCTGGCTTCAGAGGCCTACCTGGCCGTACCGGATATTCGGCATCTAAGTTTGCTATGCAGGGTTTTCTGGAATCGTTGCGTACCGAATTACTCAAAAAACAAGTCCATATTTTGTTGGCAGCCCCTGGTTTTACAGCTTCTAATATTCGTAATTCAGCCTTAGTGAAAGATGGTTCTTCTCAAGGAGAAACTCCTCGCGACGAAGGTAAAATGATGAGTTCAGAAGAAGTAGCGCTTCGTATTTACAAGGCAGTGTTACGGCGAAAAAGAAGTTTGGTGCTTACCCGTACAGGTAAATTGACCGTATTGCTCAACAAATGGTTTCCCAAGTGGATGGACAAAGTCGTTTATAATGCTATGGCCAACGAAAAGGATTCTCCATTGGAAAAATAAGCTATTACAACCATACTCCCCTATTCCAAAAAAACATAAGGTTATTCAAAAATAACATAAAACCCAACTCATAAATGCTCATCGTTATGCGTAATCTGCAAAAGGCGATCAAAGCGATCGTCACTCAGGTTAAACTAAATCATGATGAGTATTATGAAACACCCATTACAATTAATTTTAGCTTTATTATCTATATCTCCTTTTGGTAGGTTAAAAACAGTTTTGTTATTAAGTCTTTGCCTACCTCTGATGGTTGTCGCCCAACACGGATACAAAGCCCCATCAAATGGTTCGGCCAATAAAAATGATTCAGAATATCGTTGCAATGCTAAATTTCGCTTGATAGGCTCCAGAAAAAGTAATGCTCAGAGGCAAGAGTGGGATAATTTATTTTCAGTAGAACTCAATATACAAGGCCGAGCCACTAAATACCTCAAAATGCAGTCTCACTACATTCAGCCCAGTGATGAATTTATTTTAAAAGTAGTAGGTGCTGGTAACAGACGACGCTACAAAATATCTGATAAATCAGAAGAAGCTATTATGCTCCTGCATTTGATGAATACAGGGGTAATTCCCAATTGGTGCAAGTCATCATACAATATCAAATCTATTCGTAACGGAGATCGTAGCCCACGCAGAAAAATCAGGCGTCGCAGCTTGCTAAGCAATCGTAGAAGGACTCGTCCAACCCAGCGTCGCCGTACTATACAATCGCGCCAAAAACCCATTACAATTACACGCAGTGTAGGCTCCATCATGAACAACCCCTCCAATTGTAACACAGCCCTGGATAACCAGTCCTTTAACGAGATCAGGCGATCGGTCAACCAACAAAACTTTGATAATAAAAAATTAACTGCTGCCAAAATTGGGTTAAAAACATCTTGTCCAGCTCGTGCCTCTCAGATTGCTTCATTGGTACAGTTACTTAGCTTTTCAAAGAACAAACTAGCTTTTGCTAAATATGCGTATCAATATGCCTACGACAAGCAGAATTATTCTCAAGTGGTAAATACACTTAAGTTTCGAAGTCATCGGGAGCAATTGAGGAATTATATCAACGAGCGTTGATCAATGCACAGGTTTAGATTTTAATTAGGTTACTCTCCCGAATGTAGGCGACTTTGTCGCCTATTTGTATTTTAAACCAGATATCCTTTTTGCTTAATATCTCTACCCGATGGCCTTTGTCTAAACGATCAACCATCTCAGAGGCAGCAGAAGGAGCACTCATCAAAAACACCTTATCATTTTTGATAATGGCTTTTGGAGGATCTTCAGAAAAATTGAGTAAGATAAATATCCCAGTAAGGGCCAATACAAAAGCAATGCTTTGTCTCACAGGGAGTGTTTCTCTTTTGCGCAAACGATAAATAAACAGCCCAAACAGGCTTCCAAAGATTAGTACCATCAATACATTAAAGTATATGTAATACCTATGAAATATTGCCAGGATATAATCAAAGTCTGAATGTTCATAACCTTTTAGGTCTCTATCCTGAGCAATTTTTTCCATTCGCAGTAAGGTAGTATTGCTGGGAGCATATTCGTAGTGCAGGCTTAAGCAAAACAATGTCTGGGTGTAGTTGCCCAAACCTTCGTAAATAAAAGCCATTTTTAACAACATACTTGGGGAGGCCTTTCCACTTGTGCGAAAAATATTCTCATAAATTTTAAGCGATTCTGTGTACTTTTTCTGGTTAAATAAGCGATCAGCTTTAGCCATGTCTTGCCCATCGGCGAATCCATAGCAAATGGGTTGGATACCAATAAGCATCCAGATAAGTATAAACGAGAAAAATTTTTTAGAGAATTTTTGCATTTTGAAAACCATCGTCTAACTTTGCACCGCAATTACGAAAAAAACCACTGTAATAGCAAAAATATGATTTCTTAGCTCAGTTGGTAGAGCATCTCCCTTTTAAGGAGAGGGTCCTGGGTTCGAGCCCCAGAGGAATCACTAAA
>MLAY01000003.1 GCA_001890965.1 marine bacterium AO1-C
TTAAACAAATTTGCCCTCAAATAATTTATACAAGGGTAAATTGCAACAAATACGATTTCTTAGCTCAGTTGGTAGAGCATCTCCCTTTTAAGGAGAGGGTCCTGGGTTCGAGCCCCAGAGGAATCACCAGAAACCCCATTATCAATTTGATTTTGGGGTTTTATTGTTTGCCCATCATAATCTCAAAACTTCGTGAAACTTATTCGCTTTCTATTCAAAACATTGCTGGTGCTTTTACTCCTTGGCTTTCTGATGTTGCTCACTGGAGATTTTTACTGGAAAGAAAGGTTTCGTAGCTATTCTACTTACAATACCAAGGCTTTAATCATCGCTCATAGAGGTGCCTCAGGGCAAGCGCCTGAAAACACTTTGGCTGCAGTAAAACTGGCTATGGATCAAAAAGCAGATATGATTGAAATAGACGTGTTTTTGACCAAAGACGGGCACTTGGTAGTATTACACGACGAAACCGTAGATCGTACTACGAATGGCCAGGGTTTGATTGAAGCTATGACTTTGGAAGAAGCGAGAAAACTAGATGCTGGAAGTTGGTTTTCGAGTAAATACCAAGGTGAAAAAATCCCTACGCTAGACAAAGTAATGCAGGTAGTAAAGGGTAAAACTCAATTATTGATAGAAATTAAGAAGAGTGGGCGTAACATTACGCAAAAAGTAGTCGATTTGGTAAAAGCTCACAAAGCCCATAAATGGTGTGTCGTGCAATCGTTTGATCCCAAAGTAGCCGTTCGCTTGCGTGAAATAAACGCTCCTCTGGAACGACATCAGTTAGTTTTAGGTAACTTCCCCTTGTTTCTCCCCTACCATTACAACAAAAAGCTGAGTAAAGGTAAGATCACTCAATACAAGCAAGCAGATGCAATTAATAGTATGTACTTATTTACGACCAAAAGCATCATAGATCGTATTCACCGTCAAAAGCAAAAGGTTTTTGTGTGGACAGTCAATCAACCTAAAGATATGCGTAAATTATTGCAAATGGGAGTAGATGGGCTGATTACCGATTTTCCAATCAAGGCTCGAGAAGTCAAAAATAATTTGGCAAAAATAGATTAGGCTTGGTTTGCTTGAACCAATTCACTAAAGTAATCAGGGGCTAGTCTTAACCGGCTTCCATACCAGGAAAACATCTCTCCATCTACTAATATTACCTTAGCCGAAGGGCAAATCTCTTGAAACTCTCGTAGGTGTTTGTCTTTGAAAGGGTATGGTTCTGACGAAAGCAAAATCAAGTCAGGGTTGAATGTTTGGAGTTGTTCTGGGGTTATTTCAGGGTAGCGCGCTTCGTTTTCCAGTACATTTTGCCAGCCACAACGTTTGATCATTTCGTGAATAAAGGTATCGCTCCCTACCCCCATCATAGGATTTCGCCAAATAAAATAAGCTACTTTCATTGGCTTTACATTGGCCGCTAACTGATCTAAATGCTCAAATCCCTGGCTAATCTGCTGAATAAAGTGATTGGCCTGAGTCTCAGTTTGGGTAATTTTACCCAATGCTTGCATCATTTGCTGCGCATCTTCCAGGTCAAAAATATCGCTCATCCATACTGGATAGTCTTGTTCGAGCAACTCTATTCCTTCTTTATAATTTTCTTCTTTATTGCCAATAATCAGATCAGGCTTGAGCGTAGCAATCGTATCAAAATTAAACTTCTTGGTCCCTCCTATTTTGGTTTTCTGCTTACATTTTTCTTTAGGATGTATGCAAAATTTAGTTACTCCAACAATTCGCTCTTCCAAACCCAGATCAAACAATAACTCAGTTTGAGAGGGCACCAACGAGATGATTCTTTTTGGAGTATGTGGCAACTTTACTTGCCGTTGCATTTGATCTATAAAAAGTGACATCGATGAAAAATATAAAGTAAAAAATAGACAAGCCCAATGGCCTAGCCTAGTAAAACAAGAAGACAAATTAGCCTAAATATTCATTTGTTGGCGATACTATGCTTAAACACCAAACAAGAAGTTGGATTAGTTTAATTTTCCAACTTTGTTTATAAATTTCAAGGTGCAAATGTTAAGAGTAAAAATGGTTTTTCCTAACCTAGGTTTAGTCAAAAATAAAGCACAAAAAAAGCACACTCCTTTTGCTTAGGAATGTGCCACATATACTGAGACCTTATGAATGGTCTTTATTTCTTGCTTCCTTTTTTAGAACCGAACACAAATCGGTATGCTAAAATACCAATAATACCAACGATGGCGATGAACATTACGTTTTTGAACATACCATAAACGAACTTAAAGGCTACCAGCCCCGCCAAAATCAATACTACAAAAAGAACGAGTTTTGATGTTTTATTCATGTTTAATAAGGTTTTGTTTCTGCGAACAATAAAATAAATAAACGAAAAAATACTGTTTATTGCAAGTTTTCACTTTAGTCTTGTGAAGATAATAACGAGTATTATGCATTGCAAGTTACATTTCCATACCCAGTATTCAAAAAAAATCTTTCTCATTTATTGCAAATAAGTCATTTGCCTCTATTATTTGCACCAATTTTTCGTAACCATGGGTACAAATATTCTGCATCGGCTTTTTGTAAGTAGAAATCAACGTTTTTTTTGATGAAAAATAGCCCACGTGGCAAACTCTAATACTGGGTATGAGTTTTATATTCTGGAATAAAGTTCCTAAATTTTGCCCATATTCTAAAACACACAATATATGAGAGTGAAGATCACCGGATACATAACTATACTATTTATTTTTTTGTTGGGAATGGAGTGTTACTCGCAGATAAAGTTAACTACTCCCCGTACACGGCGAACTGATTTTGATGTGGCCAATGCTACTCTTAATGTAACAGTAAAAGATGCCGAAGAAAGTAATAAAATATTACGCCCTAATTTACAAATCCTGGACTCGACTGGTGGTGTAATCAATGGGTATCCTGGCAAGTTTCGAAAAGACCAGGAAGCCTTAATCCTGCCTATTTATAGAAAGTATAGTATTAAACTCTCACTCACCGATTATGAGGATACAACGCTGGTATATGATCTTACTGGACAGCAAATTGCTTATCAAGCCTCTAAGGTGGTATTTATGCGTCCTAAACGAGTTGATTTTGGTTTAAAAATTCAAGATATCGAATCCAACAGTGATGTACCTGTCAATATTGTATTGAGTAATAAAAACCGGGACGAAAAAATTACTTTAAGCAACCAGGATCGGAAAAACGGTGTGTACAATGCACGGATTAGAGAAAAGGATGATTATGACCTGGAAATAAAGGATAATAATAATCTCTCCATTTACAAGGGAAAAATAAATTCGGGTAGTGGTACTTATTTTGTAATTGCTGCTCAAAAAGTACAAGGCTATAATATATACACCGTACAACAATACAAAGATGCTTCTCAACTTGGGCAAGCCATTCGAACAGCCTCTAATCGGGTTAAGAACTTTTCGCTGGATGTAAAAGATTTGGAGTCTGACGAAGGTATCAAAGCTGGAGCCGTTTTTACCAACAAAAACCGCAATGAGCAAATTATTATCCAACCAACTGACGGATCGGGCAGAACCATCAAGGTAAGTCTTCGTGAAGGAGATGAATATAATATGGAAGTAAATGCGTCTAAGAATTATTTTTTCCATACTGACAAGGTAAAGGTTACTAATAATACCCAACCTAAAACAGTATCAGTAAAACTTACCAAACTCGAAAAAGGCGCTAAATTGGCGCTAAAAGATATTTATTTTGACTTTAACTCCGCCGAACTCAAAGATTCCTCTTTTATCGAACTTGAACGTGTAGTAAAAATGCTCAAGGCCAACCCAAAAGTAAAACTGAGCATCGAGGCCCATACTGATAATGTAGGAAGCAGAGGAAAAAATCTTCGCCTTTCGGACCGTAGGGCACAAAGTGTAGCGGTATATTTGAAAGAACAAAAAATTAATAATACACGCCTGATAACCAAAGGATTTGGAGAAGATCGTCCTATTGTACCTAATACTTCTGCGGAAAATAAAGCTAAAAACCGTCGGGTGGAACTAAGAGTACTCGAGTCCAGTAAATAACTGGCTTCGTGAATATTTCAAAGTAGTTTTTAGCAACAATCTTCTATCTGGAATCAGTCAGTAGACAAACGATTACGTGACAAAATTCAAAAGTAAGCATCATTGATATGTCTAAACTTTCACTCTATACATTTTTACTGTTGTTTCTGGCAATTACGGCCAAAGCGCAAATAAGCTTCGAGCAACAAGAGCCTGTTTTACAAAAAGATAGTTCGCGAATCCTGATTCGTTATAGCTTGATAGAAAACAAGGTAAAACCAGGAGATTATTATGCCAAGTATAACATTAACCTTACCTACACGCAGGATGGCGGAGCTACTTTTATTGGCCCACTCAAAAACGTAAAAGGAGCCGTAGGGGAAGATTTGATTGCTGGTAAAGATCAAAATATTTATTGGTACTACTTGGGTGAGGGTAATGCCTTTGATGGAAAGAATGTGGAGTTTAAAATAGATGCTACTTATGAACCATTTCTGGGAGGACCTCTGAATGCACTTCGTTCGGCCGTTTTACCGGGTTGGGGCAATATGTACGTAAAATCGCTCAAGGGATGGAAAAGATGGCGTTGGGTAGGTACTACACTTGCAGTAGGTGGTTTGGTAGGTGCTGGTTTGTATTTTAACCAACAAGCCAATAACAACTACCAGGAATATTTAAATGCTACGACCCTTGATGATACCCAAAATGCCTTTCGCAGAGCCAGTGGTCAGCGCTTGCTTTCTACCACATCGTTTGTGTTGGCTGCGGGGCTGTATGCTTATGATATTGTAATGGTAGTGCTTCGAGGAACCAAGAATAAGCTCAATAAGCGGAAAGTGATTAAGAAAAATCTACAAAGAAGACAAAATGTCATCAGTTTTGGTTTTAATCCCTTTGGCCCAACTCCAAACGTTGGTTTTTCCTGGAAATTTTAAACGAACAACGAACGAAAATGAAGAAATTTGGAATCTATATATTCTTTGGTCTCATGGCACTATCGGCTTGCAACCTGGTGCAGTTTGAGCGAAAAAACTTTATCACTACGGGCGAAAGTGACACCTCAAAACGTGATTATACCTCTGCCGAAATTACTGGCTTACTCCGGGATGTAAACACCCGTAATAAGAAAGTGACCCAACATGGGCATTGTTGGGATACAGTATTTAATCCTATCATAGATGGCAATACTCAGGTAACTCAGCTTGGTGAAAAAACCTCTGCCGGTAACTATACCAGTATGTTGAGTAATCTCCGGACTAACACTAAATATTTTGTGAGGGGATACTTTATTGATCAGGAAGGTCAGGTAATGTATGGAGAAAATTTTGAGCTACCACTAAGCCTGGTTACTACGCTTATAATATTTCCAAAAGATTCTTCTGCTGATGTTACGGGGTTAGCTTCTATCCACGCCACAGATCCCATAAGCCAACACGGACATTGTTGGTCTCAAACCAACACAGAACCAACCATTAGTGATAGTACTACTCGGCTAGGCACCAAAACCAATACTGATATTTTTACCAGTAACATCAAAAACCTTACTCCTGTAACTCGATACTATGTGCGTTCTTATATTATCACTAGTAAAGATACACTGTATGGTAAGGCGAGTCCTTTTGACACAACACCCGCTGATTAGATAAAATATGTACTATCTTAAATATTATGATTGGTAGGTAGTACTCGTGGCATAACATTGGCTTTTATCAAAATTGTTGTTATTTAATATTCCAGATTGAAAAACAGGTTATCGTTGTCCTATGAAGAAAAACCTCATTTTAGGTCTATTATTTTTATGCTTTAGTGTGGCAAACGTGCATCAGGCGTTGGCAAAAAAAGATTCCATTCCAAGCTACTCAGTCAATTATCCCATAGCCAAACAAATTATTCAGACTGTTTCACAAAAGTTTCAAACAAGTCTGGAGAATTTTAAACTAAGGCTTATGGCGTACAAAAATGCTTTACTCAAGCAACAAGTACAGCAGTATGACACGCTTCGTGCTCAATTGAATGCTTTGCGAGACCCTTATTACCAGTATCGGATTTGGGTATGTGCCCGTAGAATGGAAGGTAAAAATATCTATCATAACTACGGATACAATGGCATGAACGACGATAGCAACACTTGTGTAAATGGTTGGTGCCAGGTAATGGCAGCCACTGGGGTAAGTGGACTTCAGGACTTAACTTATGGGCGAGTGTACTTGATGAACAAGACAATTGAGCAAGAAAAAAAGAAGAAGAAACCTAATTTGTCACAAAAGATTCCTAAATATATCAATGTAGAAAACCTGGTAGGTAAAACTGATGAGTTGGGCTTTGTAGCTATAGATGTAGATTGGGCCAAGCGAGGAGATTTGTTGGTGCAATATTACTGGAAACAGCGTCAGAAATACGTTTTTGCACCTCAACATGTGAGTATTCTGGATCGGATAGTTAACTATCAAAATGGCATTTATGAAATTAGAGATTGGCACGAAGGCATCAAAAACTTTCCTTATGTTTATCGCACTGGTTATAATATGAAGTCTAGTTTCAATAATTTACTCTCACGAAAAAACATCTACTTTGGCTATACTAAAGAGCGAGGAGAAGAACGTGAGTTATTAGGAAAGAATAAGAACATATACCAGGCGTTTGGTTATTTCGGTAAGAAAAAAGGCAAAGCTCGTAAAATTATTTTTGAGCTCAACTTTGCCCGGGCCCGTCTGGTGGTTTATAATAAGCTATTTGAGATTTTGGTTTTGTCTAGTTAGATTTAACCTATCATGCTTCATGAGAAAGCCCTCTTGATATTGATATCAGGGGGGCTTTCTTTTATTTGTATATAGTGTTTACATATACTCTTGGTTCAGCTCTTTGACTTGACGATCGGTAAAACGACGAAAAGAAAACTTATACCCTTCTACAATGGCAATAACGTAAAAGATGATGCTCATAAAGCCTACGCTGTCCAGGTATATTTTAGTAGCCACATCTATAAAATCGCTATTGAAAAGTTTAAAGAAATCAACTTTAAATTTATAAGAAAAGTACCCCATGATTCCCAGTACGTTTCCTGCAAAACAGCCAAACACAGCTAAAACAGCTCCTAAAATCCCAAACTTTTGATCAATGCCTTTTCCAGATTTTTGTACTGCAAAGCCTACTAGTGCTCCCACAGCTACCGCAAAAATCCCCCAAAGACGCCCAGAAACTGCTGCGGCCAATGCCCATAGCACCGCTCCCAATAAAGAAGCAAGAAATCCTACAATCACCGCTCTTGGGAAGTTTTGCTCTTGTTTGATTTTTTCATAGGCCTCTTGGTGCAGGTTATGTTTTACATCAGAAGCAGTAAATGCATCAGCAGTGTTTGCGTTTTGTAGTACCAGAGGGTCATTTTCATAGTCTGGGCAAGACTCTTCAAAGGTGGCTATATCATTGGTTAATCCACAGATAACACCTTTGTTCATGTCAAATTTTCGTTTGGTACATTGTTTACAGTACTCGAGTTGTTGTTCACGGGTAAGCATGATCGCTTATTTAAGGTCAAACCATTATTTATTGTATATTTCAATATATGGTTATTCCAAAAAATCTACAAGCGTTCTGCAGCTTGTTTTGTGGGCTGTTCAGGCACCCAACCAGGTTTATTTAGAAGATAGCCCGTAGCTTCTTTAAAATCTTTGGCTTTTTTAAGATCCTGGGCTATATTTTGAAATTCAAATAAATGGACTTTTACTGGATGTACACTCTCTATTTGAGTAGTGAGACCATAAGTAGGTGTTTGTTCCTCGCGTTGAAAGGTACCAAAAAGCCTATCCCAAATAATCAAAATTCCCCCATAGTTTTTGTCCAGGTATATTTCATCAGATCCGTGGTGCACCCGATGATGCGAAGGTGTATTAAAGATTTTACCAAACCAACCCATTTTTCCTATCAGCTCGGTATGTAGCCAAAACTGGTACATAAGCATAAGCGCTACCGAAAGCAAAATAATGGCTGGATGAAAACCCATCACAACTGCAGGTAAATAAAACACCCAGGTAACAAAGTTGTCAAAAAAAGATACACGAAGCGCGGTAGTGTAGTTGTAAATGGGTGAACTGTGGTGTATAGAGTGATATCCCCATAGCAGGCGAATCTCGTGCTCCAGACGGTGCTCCCAATAATACAAGAAATCGATCACCAGCAAACAGGCAATGGCTGTCCATGTGTTGACTGGAATTTGCCAGGGGATGAACTTGGCTAGCCAAAACAAACTTAAAAAGTACAATACGCTCCCTACCCTTTCGGTAAGGGTGTTGAACAAAAAAACCCACACACTGGCTCCCATTTCTTTGAGGCGAGTGCGATCTATTTTTTTGGTATACAATTCCCAACCAAACTCCACCAGGGCCAATGCTACCGAAAACAGCAAAATAATGCCCATTAGGGTGTTGGTGTTTTGTTCAATTTTTTGAATAATTTGTTCCATAACTATACAATAGGGATATAAATTTCAGCCAATAATTGTTCTTTGGGGGTGGTTTCTTCATCGCTTAGATAGAACTCTAAAATGGGCAAATCGCTGATCTCAAATTCATTTTTGACGATCCAATGCAGGTAAATTTGCTCATACAATGCATCCATTTTTTTATAATCACCCTGATGGGTAAAACAAGCATATCTTCCCTCAGCAATTTCTTTGGTTCCGAAAAAGCCGGTAACTTCTATCTCTGCATCTGCTGCCAAGGTAATAGCGGCATTGTATCGGCAATTTTCGTCTTTTGTAATTTCCTCGTCGTCTAATATTTCGCCTAAATACTGGGTATCTTCATTGAGTAATTGCTGCTGATCGGCATACTCTAGCAATGCTTCCCAACAATCTTCGATGGCAGGTGAATGATAAGCTCCATAATGAGTGAGATATAAAATACGTGTAGTGGATAAAGTTTTGACTTCATAGGTCAAATCATCCAGTTGTTTGATTTCTTCAGGGAGTTTTGCTTTGATCCAGGCATCCATATTTTCTTGATCTTGTTGTCTAAATTTAGAAGGTGACGTACCAAACTCTCTTCTAAAAGCTTTATTGAAAGCCTGTAAGTCACTGTAATGCAGCTCAAAGGCAATGTCGGTAATGGGCAGGTCGGTATACACCAATTGTCTGGCGGCTTCTTGTAGTAGCAGCTCTTTGATGTAGCGCCCGATGGATTTGTGAAATACCGAACGAAAAATCCGATTGATATTCCGGTAAGAATAAAAGGTGGTTTCTGACACCTCTTGCGAAGTCAATGGCTTGGTATGTTTGTTTTCTACCAAATCCAGCAGGCTCCGAAGTCGGGTAATGTGTAAGGCATTTTTCATAACTCAAAGGTAGGAGTTATGCAAGGAAGACGGGTAGTTAGAAATGGACAATTAAGTGAAAAACTAAAAGTGAAAGGTGAAAAGTTTTTTAGCCTTTGATTGGTTAACTGGCTGCTAAAGATTCAAAATGAGTTTGGAGTGGGAATTAGTCTACCATAATTTGTCAAGCCCGAGAACTTCTCTCTTATTATAGCAGAGAGAAGGCAGCAAACTATGTAAATAGAAACTAATTAATGCTGGTTTAGTGACAAGTGAAAAACGTGAAATGAACAATGGTGTGATACAATATTTGAATTGTAAATTCCAGCTTTTAAGCATTGCATATTCGCAAATATGATTGCTAAAAGCAATAAATACCATTTTGAACTATTTTTCGCTTTTCACTTAAAAAAATTTTCACTAGAGATCAGCTTTCGGCTTCAAATTTCCCATTTGGGTAATTTTTTCTTGGGTGAGCTGGTATTCCAGTCGAGCAAATGCATACTTAATATCCTCGATATCGGGCGGGTCGCAGGGAAATTCCTGGCTAATGTGGGCCACAAATCCCCATAGCTCTAATATATTGGTAGCATCTATCTCGTATGGGCGATAACCCAGGTTTTGAGATTTGAGTAATAGCTTGCCTCGTTCAAATAAACGTTTGTATACTTTTTTCAAGGCAATACCTTCATGTTTAGACACTACTACACATAGTTGTCCGCTTTGGAGATCTTCCCAGGAGGGTATTTTTTCCCCAATCACTATGGCACCCGATTGCAAAGGCAGCATGGAGTCTCCTTCTATTTCAAAGGCACGATAGGTTTTTCCTTTGTGCAAAAATGGGATTTGATATTTGGGTAAGGTTTCTAAGTATTCGGGATCGGCAAAACCTTGAGTGTATCCAGCAGTTGCTTTTTGAGGTACTAGTTCCAGATAGTTCTCAGACAGCTCATTATCGGCTCTAACGCGGTTAATTTTCATATTATGGGCTGCTATATAGTTTTTTAATTGTTCTAAGCGAGTCACATATTCCTCTTCGGCTTGAGCAAAATCCACATTGATTAGTTCATCAATAGTTACCTCAAAATGTTGGGCTATTTTGATAAGAAGTAAAATGCGTGGTTCGGCTCGCCCGTCTTCATAGGCGCTCAAAGCACTACGGGAAACCCCTAAATTTTCGGCTAAAGCTTCTTGAGTAACCTGATATTTTTCTTCGCGAATGTATCTTAAATTCTTGCTAAAAAACATGTCGAGTTTTTGTTAGTTAATTTGGCATTTTTCACTTATTCACCCTATATTTGCTAACAAAATTAGCCAATGTTTATATTATTAGCAAGAAAATCAGACTAAAAGCCTTATACTGAGTCATTTTTTAACATTTACGTGCCATGATTTCAACACCACCCAACCCCGAAATAAAGCCTAATCAGCGAAGACAAGGTGCAAAAAGCACCCAAACCAGAAGCAATGCTGGCACCAAAAAAACAACGGCTCAAAAATCGAAAAGGCAAACCTCTAAAACTCAGACTTCTAGAGCAAAAAGTACCAAAACAACCAAAAGTGCAGCTTCCAACAAAACCAAAAATCCTGAAGTACCTTTAGCAGATGTATTTACGGCTACTGCCACCAAAGGACTGGTGTTATTAATGATCATGGCATTTAATGTCATAACTCTTCGTAATAGCTTTTTGCTGGTAGCACCTAATATGAAGTTTTCGGGCAGTATCGAGATTGATGCCTTATTGTATGGCTTTGCCATGAGTGTACTGATGATTATTATCTTGTTTCACGAAGAGGATTGGAATAAGGCTTTTTGTCCAGGGGCGGTTACTTTGTATGTCAATACCCTAGTGTTGATTCTCTATATGAAATGGCTCGATTTTGTATTAGGTGCCTGGCTTGCCAAATGGCTATTGAGTGGCTTGCTTATCTTAATGCCAGTAATGGGGATGTTTATCGTAGTGGTGATGCTAAAAACCAAGAAGTGAAAACCTATTCAACAGATATTGGTTGCTTCATCTGCTCCAAAATATCTGCCTGATTTACGTAAATATATAATTGCTTAATCTGACGCTGCCCAATCAGCATTTTCACATGTACCCGAAAATCAATCCATCTGTTTTTCTGGGGGTCGTGAAAGTGAGCCTCATAATAATAAAACACCCAATCATTTTCTAAATCGCTTTTTAGTTTTCTTGAAAGCTTAGTGCTAGCTGCCTTAAAGACACTCACTTTACATGCCTCTACCCTATCAAATCTTTGGTGTAGCTTACGCCAACTCTTAATCAAAGCCACTTTGTCTAAGGTATCCTGCAACTTGGGGCCATAAAATTGCACGTCTTCTGCCAATATTTTTTTTAGTCCATCATAATCTTTAGCCAATGCGGCCAGGAAATAAGCCTCAGCCACTTGTACTGATAAATCTTTTGATGCTTTTTGAGAAGCATTACAAGCCACCAAAAGCCCAACCAATGCGGCCAGGCTTAAGCTATATATTGTATTGAATGAATACCTCATGCCTTTTGAACATGGAAATTAAATTCAGGCGTTCCCAAAGCACCATACAACCTGAGCCAAATTGGTAACATCATTTCGGTACCTCTGGCGGTACTTATGTCGCCCAAATCAATGATGTTGGATGCTTGCCACCCAAAGGTTTTCAATAAATCGGTTACAGTGGTTTTCGCAACATCGTCGTTGCCCGACACAAAAACGCTGTGGTCACCTTTGATACGCCCTGGGTTTACCATCACATGAGCATTCATCGTATTCAAAGTTTTTACCACTTTTACACTTGGGAAAGCCGTTTGTAAAGTTTCTCCCAACGAATTTGTATTCACCGGATTTAGTGAAGGGGGCATACCTTGCGAAAAATCTAAAGGATTGGCAATGTCCACCAAGATTTTGTCATTTAATAAATCTTCTCCTACCATTTGCAATACGCTCAACGAAACCTGACCAGAAGTGCAATTCAACACCAGGCCTTCACTTTGAGCGGTAGCATCTGCAAAAGTCGTTAGTTTTACCTCTGGGTGATCTTGATGCCAGGTAGCAAAAGGCGGATTACCATAAGCATCGTTTTCGGTCTTTGCCAAAGTTTTGGCTACATCGCGTGTACCCACCCATACTTCGTGTTGTAAACTTTCCAGCTTGGCAGCAATGATTTGTCCCACCATACCAGTTCCTAATATTCCTATTTTCATATCTGTATTTACTTTATTAATGATCGTATGTCTGAACATTTTCATTTGGTCTAAAAAAGCGATTGATCAGCGCTAATTCATCTATAATGAGCTCGTAACAACAAGCTATAGATTCAGTTTAGGGTTTTAAATCGCCAATAGCTTTTCGCGCAAAAGTGTGCTCTATTATCATCAATCACCCATCTTTTTTATTACCGAAAACAACATTTAAACATACTTTGAGACCAAATATAATTACTATATTCACTTTCAAAAGTATAGTAAACAAATCGCTTTGTCAATACAGTGTCAAGCGTGATATATACTTTCATTTTTGACAGATTCACTGAAAATCAATAGGTTATAAATTAGAAAAAAATGAAAATTAATAATGAAGATTACAAATTTGTGATAGAGGGACAGGATTTTCACTGTGCATTGGATGTGACCATGGCGTTTATTGGTGGCAAATGGAAGGCAGTCGTATTATGGTATCTCCGAAAGGAGAAAAAACGGTTTAGTGAACTCAAAGAACGAATCCCCGCTATCACGGATAAAATGCTCTCACTACAATTGAGGGCTCTGGAGAAAGATGGCATCGTGAAACGTACAGTATACCCTGAGGTTCCTCCCAAGGTAGAATACTCACTCACTGAAGAAGGTAAAACGATGATTCCTATGCTGGAAGCCATTGCAGAATGGGGGAAAAACAAAGCTAAACGACATGGGGACTTGGTCAAGATTAAGCAATCCTGAGTTATTGGTTGTAAAGCCAATGAATACTGTGGCGTTCATTGGCTTTTATTCTTTCAAAAGGCTATACTCTAAATAAACTCACTTAAAGCTTTGAAAGGGAAATTTTCTTTCTATCAGCCATTTCTTGCAAGTTCTTATCTCCATAGCCTCCTGCTTGATCTATATTTGCTCCTTGTTCTATCAGAAAATTTACCATTTCCTGGTTTTGACGATCTACTGCAATATACAAAGGAGTTCTCTGGTCATTTGCGGCACAATCCACCGATACTCCTGCCAAAAGAAATCTTTTAATCAATGGAATACTACCAGCAAAGCATGCCATATGTATAGCGGAAAACTCATAGTTACCAAGTCGCTGGTGCAGATTTGCTCCTTGCTCCAATAAATAATTTACTACTGCTATTTGTCCATTCCTGGTCGCCTTAAAAAGTGCTGAGTCGCCATGCCCATCTAAAATACCTATATCCAACATCGTATTCTTTAATAGCCACTCTACCATTTCAAGATGACCATTTTCCGCCGCTTTGATAAGCACCTCTGGATATACTTTCACCTTTTGCTCAAATAACCACTTTACGACATTTAGGCGATTGTTGGCAGCAGCTAGTGTAATCCCAGCATCCCAGGCGTGTTCAGTTTCAAAATCTATCCTCGAGAATAACTCTTGTACCAGAAAAAGAATACCTCCTTTACAGGCACCAGACCAAAGTTCATTTCTTTCACCCAAAACAAGCTTTGCTCCCCTCTCAATCATGTATTGTACAGCTTCTTCATTACCAGATTCGGCAATGTGGGCTAAAGGATTGGATTCGTGGTTTATTTCTGCCCCATGGTTCAGCAGAACTTCAATAGTTTCTTTGTTTTGAGCAGCATTCAACGGGCCATTCCATCCATTTCTTAACTCCACTTTTCGCTCCAGTAAACTTTGTACTAATCGTACATTCCCAGAAGCAGAAGCAGCTTCCAACAGATACCGATAATGTAACGGAGAGATTCCAACCTCTAGACACCGCTGTACAGCTTCATAGTCGCCCATAGAAGCCGATCGATATAAACTTGTAGGAAACTCAGGTTTTTCAATATTTTCATTAATCTTAGGAGAAAGCCGTACAGAATGCCAGGCAAAAGCACTGGTGTGTGGTTCAAACCAACCAGATTCTGCTTTTGTCTTTACTCCAATCTCTGTCAATGCTAAATAAAGGGTATCGCCTTTGAGGGTTACTTTTTTGCCATTGACATATGTTCCCCTATCCAAAATCATCACTTGTTTTTCTCCAAAAATCCAGGCATACTCATGCAGTATATCGCCCCCGTGCATATCTATTGAGTAATAAAAAGCTTTGGAATTGCATTGTGATACAAGCTCATATATGCGCTCCAACATTCTATCGGGTGGCTGTTTATAATTTGGCACTTCACTCGCGGGAAATGTGAGTTGATACCTTGTTTTACTCCATATGGCGTCCCAGGGGATGCTGTATGGCCCACGAATATATTCAGGATTTTCAACGTTCCGTACTGCAAACAACCCCTCATGTGGCAATACAGCCTCTTTGATCGTACCAGGCTTTATCCAGTATAAATTATAATTAAGTACTGGATCTTTTTCCAATGCTTGTCTCAATTGACTATTGGCTACAAAATAAATAGTATGTTCTCTAAATGGCATTGGGGTTTATTATTTTTTATAACAACCATACCTTGTTAACTTTTTAACTCTGAAATCGCCTCAACTTTTTCTAAGTATCAGGTGAACAAGCAGGTTTTATATGACTTAAAACAAAAAAACGCACTGTGGTAGTGCTCTTTTTACAAATTCATCAAATATACACCTTATGACGACAAAACAGCTTTTATTCAAGCTTTTGAAACTTAAACATGGGGTACCCCTGGAAGTTGGGTATTTTCTTTATTAGTTTGAAACGACTGGCTTTCATTATTTTCATTAACAATTCCTCACTTGCCAATTCTGCATCACAGGCATCATCATTACACCGTTTTACCACTCCTTCTTTTACAAATTCATCCCGAATAAACAAATACCCGCCTGGCTTGAGCTTTTTATAAATGTCTTGCATCAGGGCCTGCTTGTGGCGAATGGCATGAAACGTAGCGTTGGTGTGAATGATATCAAAGGTATTGTTAGGCAATCTGGTTTCTTTTAGCCCACCAATCACAGTATGAAACTTATTTTGTTGCGCAATTGGCTTTCCACTGGTTTTTGAGTAATACTGAACTACTTTTTGCCACTCCTGATCGCTTAAAGCTTTTGTGTCAATATCTTGTACATAATAAGTAATACCTTTAGTAAGGGTGGCCATAGCAGCATCAAAAGCCCCATTTTTTGCTCCTACATCGGCAAACACCACTCCTTCTCTCAATTCCAATACTTTGATAATAGAAGGAAAAGATTCCTGGATATTCTTTGGCTTAAATATATAACCATATTTGTAAGGTCGGCAAGCACCAAAGGCACTGCTGATCAAGACCAACAAGATAAAATAAGAAGAGGTTTTCATGAGTCTAAGATTTTATTCAAAGAACTCGTCTCGACTTTTTGAATGTTTGTGAAAATTATTGCTTTTGTTCAGTGATTAAGAGATTTTTTTGAGGCATAGCAGCGCTACGGTGATAAAAAATTTCGAAGTCAATGAGTAAAATGAATGATTTGCAGCTCATTATTAAAAGTCGATATAAGTTCAAATACTATTTCCTGTTGATCAAATGTACGTCTTCACAATACATTAAAACCAAATAACTAGTGAATGGCTTGTTTCAAATTGCGAAATGAAACAAATTGAAGGTAATAGTAATCATTAAATCAACCTTGGTTTTAAAAATCAATCACATGGAAATAGTTACTGCTGACCTTTGGGATGAATTTGCCCAGGAACTCACTTTATTGAATGTAGATTTTAGACATTTTGGCACCCAAACCAGCTTTGCCGGAGAAGTAGTTACCCTTAAGCTATATGAAGACAACACTTACGTGCGAAAGCTTTTAGCCGAACCAGGGAAAGGGAAAGTACTAGTTATTGATGGAGGTGGTTCCAGGCGCTGTGCTTTGGTAGGTGATAACATCGCAAAGCTGGCCATGGATAATCAATGGGCAGGGGTAGTGGTATATGGGTGTATTAGAGATTCTCAGGTAATTAATAAAATGCAGGTAGCCATCAAGGCCATTGGTACCTGCCCAGTAAAAAGCATCAAGCGAGATGTGGGGTTAGTGGGCGAAGAATTGATCATAGAAGGCACCAAAATCAACCCTGGACAATATTTGTATGCCGATATGGATGGAGTTTTGTTAAGTGATCGGAAGTTGGTTTAACCTTTCTGGAAGCGATTCAACAAAGTCGTAATACTCTGTCATAATACTTCAACTGACTTACTCGCAAAAGTATAATTTAATCATTGTATAATTCAACACAACAAATAGTGTTTCGTATAAAGAATAAACGAACTTACAATATAAAAGCAATGATAGAACAATTACGAGATGAAGAAGGCAAGGTATTCTATGAAGCCGAATATTGGCCTGATAAAAACATTTTATGCACTAAATGGGCTGGTGATTTTATGCCTGTAGAGCAGGTAAAACAGGGGGCTATGCAAATGTTAGCAGCATTGAAGGCTAACCCAGTACCATTTTGTTTAAATGATACCAGAAACGTAGTAGGAGTATGGGATGAAGCCAATGATTGGATTGCCGAATTTTGGATGCCTGAAGCTATCAAATTAGGATTAAAAAAATTTGCTCACGTTTATCCCGAAGAATTGTATTCACGACTTTCTGCTCAATTTATGCAACAGAATAGTGAAAAAGTAGCCGATCCTACGGTATTTGAGGTAAAGCTCTTTAAAAACGACCAGGGTCAAGCCACTGAGTGGTTGCTAAGTTTTGCACATCTCAATTTTGCATCTTGATATCGTAACGTTCTATGCCTACCCTCATCCTGACAATTGCACCTCTTAATAAAGATCACTTTAACCAATTCTAGACTTTTGAGGGCACAAATAAGGCACGCACCTATTGTTGTGTCCTCAAAATACAAATGCTTTTATCTCCCCTGCCAAGCCTACATTTATTTCAACACAGTTTTTCTTTTCTTTTCTCACGCTCTCGAATAACCTACCTCTTGCCACACAATTGTTCATAAACGTGCAATTAGATCAATTGCTTACAGTGTTTAGTTTTACACGCAACTCGGACACTTTTAGTGATATAAAACACTGTAATACAACAAATTACAAATAAATCCTTCAAGCTTTTGGGTATTATAAGTTAATTTAGCTAAAATAGTTTTGTAAGTTTTTCTCGTGCAAAATCATCTAATGTTAAGCGACGAAATATCAACTTAAATATTTACCTAAAACGTTTTTTATGAAAAAAAAATCAAAAAACAACACAAGACAACTAGCCCAATGGGCCAAAAAACAAAAACTAAGTAACCTGGAACAGCAAACGCTTAAAGGAGGTTATGATCCTTGGGCTGATGGCACTCCAGTCTTAGATTAAGTGCCTAAAAAATTTTATTAACCTAATTATCACATGAATCCATTGTATCATGAAAAAGAATCCTAAAAACACTCCTCGTACATTAGCTCAATGGGCAAAAAAGCCTATGCTTAGCACTTCAAAACAACAAAAAATAAAGGGAGGTGCCAACCCTTGGCTTGATCGGGATTAGTTTACCTAAAGAAACTCTAAGTATTACATTAACCCAATTGAACAATGAAAAAGAACTCAAAATACAATCCCAAGCCATTAACCCAATGGAGCAAAAAGTCTATGCTGAGTCATGCAAAACAACAAAAAATTAAAGGAGGTTATGATCCCTGGCTTGAGAGAGGTTAGACAGATTTAAAGCCTATTCAATTCAGTAATTATTTTCTTAAACCCAATTGAACAATGAAGAAGAACCCAAAACACAATCCCAAACCATTGACCCAATGGAGCAAAAAATCTATGCTAAGCCAAGCAAAACAACAAAAGCTTAAAGGAGGCTATGATCCCTGGGTCGAGAGAGGCTAGTTTATCCAATATATGTTGAATACTCATCCACTACAATAATCCGTACGAGTTTACGGCTAGAAGCCTTCTGATATCATTCACTCGGCTAGAGCCGAGCAAAAACGTATTCGTCGCTTGCCTCTGGCCTGTTTTAGGTGTATGGGTTTTCTCAAAGGCTTAGTATATCTAAGTATTACATCAATCCAATTATATCATGAAAAAGAACGCAAAACATAATTTTAAGCTATTGGGCCAATGGGCAAAATCTACATTGGATCAAGCAAAACAACAAAAAATTAAAGGGGGTGTTTATCCCTGGATCAACAAGAAATAGTTTGATCTAGATTTACTTAAGTACTTATACCGTTGACAATCCACTTCTTGTATGGTCTTAGTGAAGCAAGACCAAGGACTTGAGGGGAATATAAATCATCAAACGGTTGAATCTAAAAAAGATTAAAAAAGCCAATCAAGTTTCCCTGATTGGCTTTTGTATATAAAAACGTTAATAATTATTACTAAACCTCCTCTCCCATCAGCTCCTCTAAAATCTTCTGAGCAGCAATGGAAATGATTGTTCCAGGGCCAAATACTCCTGAAACTCCTGCTTCATATAAGAAGTCATAGTCTTTCGGCGGAATTACCCCCCCAGCAATTACCATAATATCATCACGACCATATTTTTTGAGTTCTCCTATCAGCGCAGGTACCAAAGTCTTGTGCCCAGCTGCTAAGCTTGATACTCCTACAATATGCACGTCGTTTTCTATAGCTTGTCGGGCTACTTCTTCTGGGGTTTGGAACAATGAACCGATGTCTACATCAAAGCCCAAATCGGCAAAACTAGTGGCGATTACCTTGGCTCCTCGATCGTGCCCATCTTGCCCCATTTTGGCTACCAAAATACGAGGGCGTCGTCCTTCCAACTCGGCAAACTTATCTGCCATTTCCTGCGCTTGTTTGAAGTTTTCATCGTCGGATACTTCACCAGAATATACACCTGAAATCGCGCGAATTGTTGCCTTATGGCGGCCAAATACGGTTTCCATTGCCTGAGAAATCTCTCCCAAACTTGCCCGTACTCGTGCTGCTTTTACAGCCAAATCTAATAAATTACCTTCTCCAGTTTCGGCTGCTTTGGTAATAGCTTGAAGGGCACTATCTACCTCATCTTGATTACGCTCTCGGCGAAGTTGCTCCAAACGAGCCAATTGTGATTTAAGCACCGCAGTGTTGTCTACTTCCAGTAGTTCAATTTCCTTTTCTTCTTCCGGGCGGTATTTATTTACTCCCAAAATCACATCTTTCCCTGCATCAATACGAGCCTGCTTGCGAGCAGCAGCTTCTTCAATGCGCATCTTTGGTAGTCCAGTCTCAATGGCTTTGGCCATTCCTCCCAATTCTTCTACCTCTTGAATGAGACTCCAGGCGCGATGCATCAAATCGTGGGTGAGTTTCTCTACATAATAAGAGCCTCCCCAGGGATCTACTACTTTGGTAATGTAGGTTTCGTCTTGTAAATATAGCTGGGTATTACGGGCAATTCTTGCTGAGAAATCGGTAGGCAAAGCAATGGCTTCATCCAACGAGTTGGTGTGCAATGATTGGGTATGCCCCAAAGCGGCACCCATTGCTTCTACACAAGTTCGAGCCACGTTATTGAACGGGTCTTGCTCGGTTAAGCTCCAGCCTGAGGTTTGGCAGTGGGTTCTCAGTGCCAGCGACTTAGGATTTTTAGGGTTAAATTGGTTTACAATTTTGGCCCATAACAAACGTCCCGCTCTCATTTTGGCGATTTCCATAAAGTGGTTCATCCCAATGGCCCAAAAGAAAGACAGACGTGGAGCAAAAGTATCTATATCCATTCCAGCTTTTAACCCGGTACGGATGTAGTCCAGTCCATCGGCTAAGGTATAAGCCAGCTCAATATCAGCAGTAGCACCTGCCTCTTGCATATGGTATCCACTAATGCTAATGGAATTAAACTTAGGCATATGCTGCGAAGTGTACTCAAAAATATCGGCAATGATACGCATACTTGGCAATGGTGGGTAAATGTAGGTGTTGCGCACCATAAATTCTTTCAAAATGTCATTTTGAATCGTCCCACTCAATTTTTCTGGACTTACTCCTTGCTCTTCAGCCGCCAAAATATAAAAAGCCATAATGGGGATCACGGCTCCGTTCATTGTCATCGATACCGACATTTTGTCTAATGGAATACCATCAAACAATACTTTCATGTCCAAAATAGAATCGATGGCCACTCCTGCTTTTCCTACGTCACCTACTACGCGAGGATGGTCAGAATCATAGCCCCGGTGGGTGGCCAAATCAAAGGCTACCGAAAGTCCTTTTTGCCCAGCTGCCAGGTTTCTACGATAAAAAGCATTGGATTCTTCGGCGGTAGAAAAACCAGCATATTGACGAATGGTCCAGGGGCGCTGTACATACATAGTTGCGTAAGGCCCACGCAGATAAGGGGGGATTCCAGCCACAAAACCCAAATGTTCTACATTGGCTAAGTCTTGTGCGGTATAATAAGGTTTTACCTCAATACGCTCCGCTGTTTTCCAATTCTTTTGCTCATTAGGAGCCGAAGCATCCCCTTGTATAGTAGCAAAATCTATTTTGGTAAAGTCGGGTTTCATATATTATAGTTTATAGTCAATAGTTCAAAGTTGGTAGCCTTCAATGAACTATGCATACTTCAAATTTTGTAACTGTAAAACTAATGCATTCCTGTGAATATAGAAAGGAACCAAAGAATTGCTCTATTGTTTTATTGTCCTATTGTTAAATTGTTCTGCCATTCGTCGCGCAATAGTTAAACAATACAGCAATCAGCGAAGGAGAACAATTAAACATGAAAAGAAACAATTCCATTAAAATTTTTATATTGAGATAGAACTAATTCAGGAAATTGTCCTGATACCCAATTATCAAAAACCATATTTTCAAACAATGACTAAAACTCGAAAAATCGTGCTGTCTGAAAAAGACATGCCTACCCAATGGTATAACATCCAGGCTGATATGCCTAACCCAATGTTGCCTCCTTTGCACCCTGGCACCAAGCAACCGATAGGCCCTGAAGACTTAGCACCTCTCTTTCCGATGGCCCTTATCCAACAGGAAGTATCACAGGAACGCTGGCACGAAATCCCTGAACCCATTCAAGATGTCTATAAAAAGTGGCGTCCCACTCCCCTATTCCGCGCGTATGATCTGGAAAAAGCTCTTGATACTCCCGCCAAAATTTACTACAAATATGAAGGGGTAAGCCCTAGTGGGTCACACAAACCCAACACCGCAGTAGCCCAGGCTTATTATAACAAGCAAGAAGGAGTAAAACGCATTACGACTGAAACCGGAGCTGGCCAGTGGGGAAGCGCCCTTAGCTTTGCCTGTTCTTTGTTTGATATGGAATGCGAGGTATTTATGGTAAAGGTAAGTTACCAACAAAAGCCTTATCGTAAGATTATGATGAATACCTGGGGAGCCAATGTATTTGCTTCGCCAACCGATGTCACCGAAGCAGGTCGCCAGATTTTGGCAGGAGATGCCAACTCTCCTGGTAGTTTAGGTATTGCCATTTCGGAAGCAGTAGAGCGAGCCGTCATGGATGAACATACCAAATACTCGCTAGGCAGTGTGCTCAATCACGTGCTCATGCATCAAACCATTATGGGTATGGAGGCTGTAAAGCAAATGGAAATCGCAGGAGACTTTCCAGATGTAGTCATCGCTCCATTTGGCGGTGGGTCTAATTTTGCGGGGTTAACTTTCCCATTTTTGCGACATAAGTTTACCGAAGGGCGCGAAAACTTGCGCTGTGTGGCCATCGAGCCCGCTTCTTGCCCAAAACTTACCCGAGGTGAGTTCCGCTACGACTTTGGCGATAGCATCGGGATGACTCCTTTGATTCCGATGTATACTTTAGGGCATAGTTTTGTGCCACCTACTATTCACGCGGGTGGGTTGCGCTACCACGGAGCAGGGGCTATTGTAAGCCAATTGCTAAAAGATGAGATTATTGAGGCTGAAGCTATTCAGCAACTGGAGTGCTTTGAGGCAGGAGTGCTATTTGGCAAGACTGAGGGCATTATTCCTGCTCCCGAAGCTACTCACGCGGTAGCAGGTGCCATTAGAGAAGCTAATAAGGCTAAAGAAGCAGGCGAATCTAAAGTGATTTTGTTTAACATGTGTGGGCACGGCCACTTCGATTTGCGCGCTTATGAGGATTATTTTGCCAATAAACTGCAAGATCATCACTATGAGCAGGAAGAATTGACCAAGAATTTGAAAGAGTTGGAAGGTTACCCATCAATTTAGATCAATAAAAACACCCAGCAGGTTTATCCAACCTCACTGGGTGTTTTATAATTTTATCTGTAACAGGTATTTTATTTACAGCTTTTGTTATAATCAAAAATCGCCAATAATTTTCTCTTTTCGATATCGCTCAAATCTTTGCCATATTTGGTAGCAAAGGTAAAGTCTTCGGCTTTGTATTCTTTAGCTTTGTAGCTCGACAATACATCAGGGCAATCGGCAAATACCTTTTTACCGCTCAAAACTTCTACTATGACACCTTTGGGGCTATTGCCTTTGCGAAACACCAATACAGGTTTCATAGACTTGGCATAGGCTTCACTAGCGCTTTCTCCTGAGAATAATGTAGTGGGGCGGGAAAAGTATTGAAATAACGAAATTTTTCCATCCATCATCTTACGGATAAACTGTCGCTTGGGCAACAGGCTCAGGCTTACACCTTTTGACAAGTCAACAAACTTAAGCGAAACGTATTCATATTTGTCGTCATATTTGTAGCCATCGCACTTTTTGGGGGTATATTTGGTAAAGTGCTTGCCACGAATGCGCTCGTTTTTCTCAAACTTTTCCTTAGGGATAAAGTAAATCGCACTTTGAAAATCCCAGGGAGTTTGCAACTCAAATCCACTTTTTCCTTTTCGGAACCCAGTTTGTCTGATAAATCCCTCAATAGATTTTCCTCCTTTGTAGATCACTCCTTTCACTACGTTGGCTTTCTTCATTTTTTCTTCCAACTGAGCATATGTGTTGAAACAAAATAATAATGCCAGGCAAATGAATGTTAATTTTCTCATTTTATAAATGCTTTAAATTGGTGTTAGTTGAATTGAATATTGTTGGCCTTGTAACGCTTTTCTTTGTCTTTACATAGCTTGATAATTTCATTGGCACGATACCTCACACCTTTGATTTTTTTACACTCTTGTGCAAACTTTCGGCTATTGGTCAAATCGTTCAATAAGTAATAGGCCAGCGATAAATTATAGTTCAACATTCGGGTAATTCGATCATTTACTCTTGACTTACGCTTTTTTAGATCGGATTCAGTCAAGGCTTTTTTCCATATATCAATAGATTCGTTCAATTTCTTGGTAAATGCTTCTTTGCCTTTCATTTTGAAAGCCTCGATGGCTTCATTTGCCAGTTTGTAAGCCTTCTGTACATCAGGTAAACGATCTCCTTTTCCTTTTACTTTGCCTACTCCCAAGTCACGCTCTACTGACATTTTTTCAAAATGGCTTCTTAGCTGATTGTAATTTTTCTTGAGCACTTTGAACAACATCTTTTTCTCAAAATTCATCAAAAAGTTATTCTTTTCGACTGCATTTTTATAGTCCTGCATTGCTGCTCTTTTAGTTCTTGTTTCTTTGAAATCTTTCTGTACTGAGGCGAAAATATTACCTTCGGCTATTACCTTATCGGTTTTGGTATTATAAAAAGTATACCTTGCATTGTAAACTTCCGACACATGAACATAGTAATAAGTTCTTACAACCTTTCCTTTCTTTGTTTCTTCCCTCTTTTTCACTTCTACCTTAGGTTTAAACCCTTCATCTGGTACTTTTACTCTGATGGTAAGATCTGGATTTTCATTGTCTCTTTTTAAACTCTTAATAATGATTAAATTACTAAGTTTTGCTTCATCATAACTCATTCGTCCTTCCAACACTGCCGTGTAGGTCTTAATCTCGTCCGACAAAGGATTCAAAGGGTATTGAATTTCTTTAAATTTTACTGGAACGTATTGATCATTTGGTTTTCTCTGAGCAAATGATAGACTTGTAGCGAATACAAACGCTAAGAATAAGGGTAAATACTTCATAGTTTTTAATAATTCGTCATAAAACTCAGCAATGGTGGTCGCCGAATTGTTATAATTTTTTGTTTGTGAAATTTTGCCAGACGTCACATTCCTTAGTGCACAATGGGGGTAGTTTATATCGGGCTTTATACTAATCTTAATATTGTGGGAGGCAGAAGTGAAGGAAGGGATTGCGCTGCTCTTACTCCTGATAAATATTAATTATGGGACAAAATTCCTCATCAGGCGCAAAACAATCAATTGCTGGTTATGTTATTTTAGAAACTGCTTATACTAATTTTGAATAGGTGAGCTTATAAGAAAGGCAGTTCGGATAAGCACAAATCGTAGCTAAAATCATTTGATACACATAAAATTTCTCTCCTGAAATATTGCAATAAAAGGCACATTGGAAATAAAATGTAAGAAAACATTAAAATTTTTTCCAGAACACCTAGTACTTTTGTGTATATAATAATATAGACTACGAACATACGTATTCTTCAAAAAGGCATAGCTAAATAAATTTACTAATTCACAAAGCATAATATTGACTATGGCAGGCACACCCTCAAGCCCGTTTATAACGGAGTGTACCTTGGAACGTACCCTCATTCGTAAC
The DNA here is from genome assembly GCA_001890965.1 of marine bacterium AO1-C. Classification (GTDB taxonomy): domain Bacteria; phylum Bacteroidota; class Bacteroidia; order Cytophagales; family Microscillaceae; genus Microscilla. Next base: position 25,040 of record MLAY01000003.1, read on the forward strand.
TTCAGCAAATTAAACTTATACAAAGTAGGCTGGTCAGAACTTCCCCAATACACACAATTCGTTTTTGACATTTACCGCAACTCTTTTACTGACGAACAACCCTGGGAATTAACCTCGGAGGATTTGACTACCATGTATCATGAAGATCAAACCTATTTTCCTCATTCGGTTTATTTTGGTTTTATGAACGCCGCCAACGAACTGGTAGGTACTATGAAAGCCACCCAGAAAACCGATTTGGTATTATTGCCCGCAGAAGTAGAGTACGGCATTGATGTAAAACAATTAAGTAAAGCCTTTCATATTACCCCTCACGATATTTGGCATTGTGGACGTCTTGCAGTAGACAAGCAAAAAGCCAAGGCTGCTGGGGTAACTTCCCGCAGTCTATTTTTAGAATTATTATTTCAGTCTTTCCAACATATTACCCGCAACCCAGGTGCTATCTTTTTGGCAGAAGCCGATAAGCGAGTATATGACTTATTCCATAAAGTAGGCGTACCTATGCAGCAAATTGCCAAAGGGAAAACCTATTTAGGCTCTGAGACTTATCCAGTAGTGATTAGCCACGAAGGCATGCTCGACTGGATGGAGCATTATACTTGCAATTTAGTTGACTTGGTAGCATAAGTCATTCGTTTATCCTTCAGCCTTGTTCATCCTTTTTTTGATAGAAAGTCCTTCCTCCTTCTATTCTACCTTTGTGTAAGCCTTCTATTCCTCAAAATCAAGCTTTTAGCTAAAACAGACCTCGTTTTCACATTTCAGTTTATCAAACCTAATCTGGCTAAGTTTAGCTTCCTTCATATATTTTTTGTATAATAGCTATACAAAGTATGTTTTTTTACACATAAAGTTGCTATATACAATAATTTGAAAGTCAAGATGATTTTCTAGGCTAAAATTGAAAAGCCAACCATCCCAATTATAGATTTCATATGAATGCTTTTTTGATAAAAAACGGCCTGGTGTACGACGGCACTCCTACCCCACCCCGACAAGTAAATATTTTGGTAGAAAATGGTATTGTACAAGCCATTTCTGCAGATGACATTCCTGTAAAAGAAGGCACGCACATCGTAGATGCCAGCGGAAAATGGGTCACTCCTGGATTTATAGACAACCACACCCATTACGACGGCGAGATACTGGTAGACTCCAGCCTGAGCGAATCGGTACGACACGGGGTAACTACAGTAGTGTTGGGTGGCTGCTCGCTCTCCTTCGTAACCGCCGATGTAGAAGATTGCTGCGACATGTTTACCCGGGTAGAAGCTTTTCCCCGAGAAATCCTGAACCCTATTTTGGTCAAGAAAAAGAACTGGAGCACCCCCAAAGAATGGGTAGCACATATCGAATCTTTGCCTATCGGCCCCAATGTAGCTTCTTTTTTGGGGCACTCCGATATACGTGCTCGGGTAATGGGCATTGATCGTTCGTTGAACAAGGAAGTACGTCCCTCGATGGATGAAATCAAACAAATGCAGGATTATCTGGAAGATGCATTAGACGAAGGCTTTTTGGGCATTTCGATGCAGCACAACCCCTGGGATAAAATGGATGGGAGGCATTGGTCTAAACTATTGCCTGCGGCTTATGCCAAGGTAAAAGAACGCAATGCTTTGACCAAAGTCGTGCGCCAACGAGAGGCTCATTTGCAAGGGGTGCCCAATTTGGTAGATCGTGTTTCGGCTTTTTGGTATATGAGCCAAAGTGCCTCGTTTTTTCGCCGCAAAAAGCTCAAAACATCGGTCGTGGCTATGATGAACCTCAAGGGAGACCCTTATATCCGTAGTGTGATTAGTTTTTTGGCTTCGGTCTTCAACAAAGTTTTTAGAGCAGACTTTCGTTTGCAGGCTTTTCCATTGCCATTTAGAGTACTGGCTGAGGGTATGGAGTTGGTTATTTTTGAAGAGTTTCCAACTGGGCAATTGGCTCGCCACTTGTCGCGAGATTTGGAAAAAAGAAACGAGACTTTGCAAGACCCCGAATACCGCAAAAAATTTAAGCGTCATTATCGTAACAAGCTGGCACCCAAGGTTTGGCAAAAAGATTTTGGAGATGCTTATGTGATAGATTCGCCTGATAAATCGATGATTGGGAAATCGTTTGTAGACATTGCCAATGAACGTAATCAACACCCAGTAGATACTTTCTTAGACATTGTGGTGGAAATGGATAAGGAAATTTTATGGGAAACCACAGTAGGTAACGAAGATCCTTCGAAGTACAAAAAACTATACAATGACAAAAACGGCATCATTGGTTTTGCCGATTCGGGAGCCCATATCAACAATATGGCGTTTTATAATTTGCCCATTCGGATGTTACGCTATGTAAAAGCCGCAGAAGAAGCAGGCCAACCACTTATGCCCATGGAAAAGGCTATTTGGCGACTCACCAAGGAAAACGCGGATTTCTTTAACCTGGAAGCGGGTCATTTGGCCGTAGGCAAACGAGCCGATATTACCATTCTCAATCCTGAGAAACTAGATGATGGCGTGCACGAATACCACGAAGCGCCTTTCCTGGAAGACCAAACCCGACTTGTGAACCGTAATGATGAGGTAGTAGAAATGGTAATGATCAATGGTAAAATTGCCTGGGAAAGCGGTGAATTCAATGAATCTTTCGGCCAAGAAACGTATGGACAGTTTTTACGCGGAAAGCACATATACCCAGCACGATCACAAACTTCAAAAACTACGGCCAAAAATACTGAGAATGAAGCGGCGTTGACTTAGCGAGGATTAAAGAGTGAGGCAATAAGAACAGGGAGCAAGGATGAGAAAGATTTATAATCAGTCTCATCCTTGCTCCTTTTGTCTTATTCCCTATTCCCTTGTACCTACTCTTTCAAAGTCGTTCTTACCTTTACTTCGTTGTGCAAGGTGCGGTGTACCGGACAACGATCGGCCATTTCTATCAAGCGTTTTCTTTGGGCTTCGTCCAGGTTACCTTCTAGTTCTATTACTCGGGTAATTTCATCTACTTTCCCTTCCTTGGTTTCGCAATCAGCACAATCCTGAGCATGCACTTTACCGTGATCCATGTGAATTTTTACTCCTTTCAAATCCCAGTTTTTCCGCTTGGCATACATACGTAAAGTCATTCCAGTACAAGCCCCCAAAGCAGAATTGAGTAAATCGTATGGGTTGGGACCAAAATCATTTCCTCCTACCGAAGTGGGTTCGTCAGACACCAAGTGGTGCTTGCCGTTGTAAATATCCATAGTGTAACCTTCTTCTCCCAAATAAGCCACCGTTTGAGCTTGAGTAGCTATTCGTGGTTTATCGGGTATTTCTACATATCGCTTGGCCCAGGTAGCTACTACATCTCCTACATACAACGAATCGTCTCGCTTGCTCATGAGGTGATCGGCTCCATCCAGTGATACAAAGCTACGAGGGTGCTGGGCTGCTTTGTAAATGTGGGTAGCATTGTCTATTTCTACGGTTTCATCCTGAGGGGAATGGATTACCAACAGTGCTGCATTGAGGTTTTGAATGATTTCCAGATTGGTGCTCAACTGGTTCATGTCTTCGATGAACTGTTTTTTGATGGTAAACGGACGACCTCCAATGCTTACATTGGCTACACCTGCGGCCTCGATTTGCTCGATGCTGTCTTTGAACAAATGCGACACATGGCCTGGATGATAAGGCGAACCAATGGTTGTTACGGCCTTTACGCTGGGGATGTGTTGTTTGGCCACGAGTACTGCTGCACCACCTAGTGAATGCCCTACCAACACGGTAGGTGCTTCATAGTTTTCTTCTAAAAACTGAGCAGCTTTTACCAAGTCTTCTACGTTGGACGAAAAATTGGTATCAGCAAAGTCTCCTTCGCTTTCTCCCAAACCAGTAAAATCAAAACGCATGACTGCAAAACCCTCTTGAGTAAGCGCCCGGCTAATATTTTTGATGGCAGTGAGGTTTTTATTACAGGTAAAACAGTGGGCAAACAACACATAGTTATGGGGGTGTTGATCAGGTGGCAACTCAAGACGTGCGGCTAAACTATGGCCTTGTTGATTCTCGAAGGTTACTTTGAAAGTCTTCATATCAATAACGATTAATTATAAATGATGAATGATTTATTGCCTCTATGCACCGACAATGACACATTTCACCATTTGATTGGTGATTTGGGTTAAAAGTTGAGATTGTTTCTTGCGTTGAACAAATATAACAAAAGTAAGAATGATAAAAAGGTGGGCTTTAGTTCCAATGGGTTGTAATTTGCTTAGTATCTGTTGGGTTAGGATACGTCTTTACCAATTCCTAATTCATCAAAAATTAACCGTGCTAATCTTTTGCTTTCATCTTCTGGTAGCGATTTCATCAGTTCTAAAGTAGTTTGCAGGATACCTTCCAGCTCTTCTACAGTTAATTTTCTCTCTAGGTATGTTTCTAATCCATTGGCAAAATGACGAATAAAATTATTTGGCTTTTCTTTATTGGTAACGCCTCTCTCTAAATTTTGCCTGAGCTTTATTAAATCTTTTAACAGTCTTACTTCATCGTATGAAGATGGTGGTGCATCTCTATTAATCCAGGCATTAAACTCCATTTCCTTAAAATGCTGAACAGCCGTCAAAGTAAATTTTTGTTCTTCTTGGCTTTGCCACTCTACCTCCGTAGCACACAATTCATATACAGCTTCTTCTCTAATAAAACGCTTAAACTTAAGCACCAAACAATATTTGCCAGAATAGGCTAAACAAGAGAAATAATGAGCATTTCCCCATTCATTATGGTATTGAGGATCAAGTGGTAAACTTGGCGCTACCCATTGCTTAAAGTGCATATCCCAGGTAGTTTCATCGCCTTCGTACCTATGGCGAGTTTTCAATTCTAGTATATCACATTTATATCCAGCAATTCTTTCTTTTCCTAAGTATTGTACGTCAATGATTTCGGTGAAAATATCTTTTGAATTGTCAAGTTGGTAAACTAATATTTCGTTTTTATAATCGAGACGATAGGTGTACTCAGAATCGTATAAATGTAAATGCCCCAAAGGCATCACATCAGTTGGTGATTTGGGAACCTCGGTTGAAATATAATTGCCTTTGTAATAGTCAAACCTATTATTTTCAGGGCTTGGTCTATGAGACCATTTGTTTGTATAAAATATGGTTCCTTCAAAGTATTTCATAATCACTCAAGAAGTATATTTTAAAATCAATTGCCCAAGCTTTACATTTTCCTCTGAAGGCAAGCTTTTAAGTAATTGAGCGCCGGTAGTATGAGGGTTTTCATGCTCTTCATTGGTAAGCTCTCTTTGCAGGTATTCTTTTAATGCTTTGCGAACTTGCATGCGAAAGAATGGCGTGTAGGGATCGTTCTGTTCTTCTTCGGTCAAAGATCTATTTACCAGAACGCGAAGTTTTTGCCTTATTTTTTCTCTTTCGCTTTCTCTTTCTTCTTCATACTGTTGCCAGGCTTCTTCTTGGGACATCTTCTTATAGCTGGCGTATGATGCCAAATCAAAAGTTTTGGGGTGAATATCCTGATCATCTATCTTTCGGATGGTATACTCATCCAAGTACTGATTCTGTTCGTTGGCCACTGTATATTTCAAGGCGAGACAATAAGGCTGGCATATGCCTGGATGATTTAAAAACGGTAGAGAGAAGTGGTGCCATTCTTCTCTTAGTTGAATATCGGGGCAACACCAATAAGTAAATGTTTGCTCAAAAGATTCTTTATCTCCTTCTAGCCAATGTTTATAGACTACTTCTATTATTTCACAGTCAAATTCCAGTATTTGCTCCTCACCTAGCTTATTTACTGACACCAACTCAGTATTTGTATCCTCCCAAGGCTTGTGATATATGATGTTCCGATGCTTACGTGCCGTATCTACACGATAGGTGGTTTGCGTATCGTGATGATAAATCTCAAACGACGGCTCTGGTTTTTTAGACTTTTTGGAGGCCCAATATTCTTCTTTAAAACTTCCCTCTTTGAAATAAACTCGTTTGAAGTGCTTTTTACTTGTTTCGCCATCATAGTGCAAATAATCAAGGCTGCCTTCAAAATAATTATAGTTTTTCATTGGATTGGTATTTAATTGATCACATATGCATTAACAGCTGTTGATTCAAAGCTATTTGCTCCTTGGGCCGTAAGGTTTTAAGTAACTCCAACAAGGTCTTTTGAGGGTCATCTTTTTCGGCTTGGGTAAGGGGGCGATTGAGCGTATTTTCTAGTGCTACCTGAAGGCGATCTATCATGTTCTTTGATTCTAGCTTCTGCTTCTTTTCTATCCCTATCTTTTTATCTTCTTCACTGGTATCTTCAAAACCCAAATCACTATCATTATCAAAATCAAATAACTCGCTCATAGAAACTCGTTCGTCTTCTGAGCTAACCTCGTATGGCATATCAAAGCCTTGATTTTTATAATGCTCTATATTAAACTTCTCATTATCAATCGCTTTCCAATTTATTTCTACTGCGCCTGTCTCTTGTCTGACTCTCCCAGCAGGGGATAGTTTTTGAAATTTAAGTACCAGACAATGTAGAGGATAATGCGCTAAATCAGAGAAGTAATACAGCTCTCTGCCTTTAGGTGCTAGTTCAGGATTCAATGGCAAGTCTGGAGCTACCCACTGACGATAGTAAACTATGCCTAATTCAGAATCTCCTTCCAGCCGTTCCTCAGCTTGTATCTCCAGAATTTCGCATTCTACTCCTACGATAATCTCCTTACCCAAATTTTTAAAAGATAACGTATTTACTAAATGTCCCTCCAAACTTTCACGGAAAAGGAAGTGCACTTTATCACTATAATCAGTGGTAGGGATGATATGTCCAGCTTTATTTTTTATACAGTAAAACTGATTCGTTTCGTACACATACAAGCCAGCATACTTGCCGAGTTTTCTTTGCTTGAAGGTAATATCTTCTCTGAGGTAATTACCATTCTTATAAGAAAAGTGTTCATATTTCTTATTATCCAACCAACTATACTTGTTATAATAAATCACTTCTCCTTCAAAGTATTCCATAATCACTTAAATTTTTAGCATTCTCCTTTTATCCAATATACAAAAAAAGCCCTCAGAAAATTTGAGAGCTTCGCAATTCTTTCATCAATAACTATTTCTTCTTTTTCCTCGGAATCACATTGAGATAATACAAGTTCAGAGCACTGGAATTGGCTTCTACAATATCCAGGTATTTATCATTGTTGATATCTACAAACAAAACACTATAGGTATCTAAAGTTTTATCACTCAATGGTTTACCTTCAAAGTCTACGCCTCCTTGCTTGTTTGCTCCTTGATTGATGTACAGTATGTTTTTTTGTTTGGAGTTGCCTACCAGAATATCTATGTCGCCATCGTTATCAAAATCGCCTGCATCCACAGCATAAGTTTTATCCTTTTGGATGTCCAAATCCATTGTTTTCTGGTAGCTTAGTTTTTTGTCTCCAAAGCAAATTTGGTTCTTTTGGCGGATGTTACCTGTGAGAATATCCATGTAGCCATCTTTGTTAAAATCGCCCAAGGCAATGGCGCGAGTATCATCTTTGCCATTACCAAATTTTATTTTTCTCTTAAAGCTTAACTGATCATTGAGGTAAATATAATTGGGTTGGTCGTCGCGGTTGGCTAGTATCATATCCAGGTCTCCGTCTTTGTCTATATCAAATAGCTTGATGTCTAACGTAGCATCGTTTTTTTCGCCAAAGTACAACACCTTCGCAAAGTTTCCCTGGCCATCGTTTAGGCATATCTCGTTTTGATGAAACCGGTTACAAACAATAATATCTATGTCACCGTCATTGTCTATATCGCCCAGGGTAATATTTCGGGTATTGGAATTATCAGCGCCAAAACCTCCTGCTTCTTCAAACCTCCCTTTGCCATTGTTTTTATAAATAATATTGGGCGCCCGATCGTTGCCTTCCACAATGTCTAGGTCGCCATCCCCATCCAAATCAGCTACTTTGGCTGCATAGCTTGTAGATTGAATATCTCCCAGGTTATAAATTGCCCTGAATCGCCCCCAGCCAGTATTGAAATAAATCTTGTTTTGATCGGGCCAGTGGCGCCCATTGGCTACTACAATGTCTATGTCTTTGTCGCCATCTAAATCGCCAAAACTAATGCTGGATGATCTTTTGGTGTCAGCCCCCAAGGTGAGATTGTAGGTTTGAATGTATAAGCCTTTGATTTGGGCATAGGAAATGGTGGTCCAAAGCATTAAGCCCAAGAGTATAGTATATTTCATAGTTGTATCAGTACCAGGTTGTGATAGCCAAATTAACTAAAAATTCTCAAAGCCGTTTTCCTCTTCTTGTATGGCTTCAGCAAAGCGAGATTAGACAATCCCTCCTTTGATTTCCCTATCGGTCAATGTCATTTAATTAGTAATAAGAATATCGATTAAAGAACACCGATTAACGATTTTAAGAGGGAGGTTGACACCTTAAAACAAGGAGAGTCAATCAAAGTTTTTCCTTTGTCCGTGCCTAAAATAGGTTGATCGCTATTCGCTATTCTTTTTTATAGTAGAGCCCCTTCACTTAATAATATTGCCTTAGTGGTAAGACCAAAGAGTTGTGGTAGTCAAATTAACTAAAAATTCTCAAAGCCGTTTTCTACCTGATCTCGGATCACTTTGGAGGCACTTTCGGCAGTAATATCACGCTGGGGCATTCCAAACATTTCGTAACCTACCATAAACTTTTTCACAGTAGCACTGCGAAGTAGCGGAGGATAGAAACTCATATGCCAATGCCAATGCTCGTTAGGCTGGCCATTGGTAGGCGCTTGATGAATTCCACTGGAATAAGGAAAAGAACAATTGAAAACTTTGTCATAGGCCCTAGTAAGCACCGAAATGGCTTCTGCAAACCCAGGCACTTCGTCAGTAGATAACTGGCCAATATCTTTGCTCGCTTTTTTGGGAGCAATCATCGCCTCGAAAGGCCATACTGCCCAAAAAGGGGTAAGTACTACAAAAGAGGCATTCTCAAAAATGATTCGTTCTTGTCTTGTTAATTCCTGGCTTACATATTCGGTCAAGAGCGTTTTGCCATGTTGTTGGAAATAAAGACGTTGTTGGTAGTCTTTCTTCATTACCTCATTGGGAACAGAAGATTGACTCCAGATTTGCCCATGAGGATGAGGATTGCTACACCCCATAACAGCTCCTTTGTTTTCGAAAATCTGCACGTAGTTGATAAAATCCTTACTACCCAGCTCAACAAATTCCTGTTTCCATAAGTGAACCACTTGCTCAATAGCCGTGACCGACATTTCGGCCAGGCTCTTGGAATGATCGGAGCTAAAACAAATCACTTTACAAATGCCCGTTTCGCTACGAGCCTGAAATAAGCCATCATCTATGGTAAACGCTTCAGTGTTTTCCTGTAAAGCGGCAAAATCATTCTTAAAAGAAAACACACTTTCATACGCTGGGTTTACATCTCCATTGGCTCTGGTGTTTCCTGGACACAAATAACAATTTGGATCGTACGAGGGGCGTTTTTCGGCAGATAGGGCTTCTTCTTGCCCTTGCCAGGGGCGATTGTTTCTATGAGGAGAAACCAGGACATCTTCTCCGGTGAGCATATTTTTCCTAATATGAGAAAACGTTGAAAGTAAGTCCGTCATGGGTTATCTGATTAGCTATTGATTGTGGTGGCTATTTTTGACACCCCATTGCTTATTTGTACATCATAAAACGAAGGGGTCTTATTAAATTTCTCTTGATAAAGGGGCGTAATTTCTTCTTTAAATGCAGCTACTGCGGTTTGTTTGATGATGTTGATCGTACAACCGCCAAAGCCTCCTCCCATCATTCGCGTTCCCGCAATGGCTTCATTTTCTTTGGTGGCATTCACCAAGAAATCTAACTCCTCGCAGCTTACCTTGTATTGGTGCTGCAAGCCCTCGTGCGAAGCATATAATAATTCACCGAGGGCTTGAATATCGTTGGTACTAATAGCTTTCGAGGCTTCTACTACCCGCTCGTTTTCCTGTATTACATACAATGCTTTTTGATAATCTTCTGTAGATAATTTGTCCTTCACTTTTGACAAGTCTGCCTCAGAAATATCTCTTAAAGCTTTGACGCCAAACATTTTCGCAATCTTTTCGCATACCTCACGCCTTTGGTTGTAAGCTGTTTCGGCCAATTGGTGTTTTACGTGGCTATTTACCAACAAGAGGGTATAACCTTTAAAATCAATATTGAAAACAGTAGACTCTAAGCTTCTACAATCGAGCAGAATGGCGGCATTTTTTTCTCCAAACATGCTGGCGTACTGATCCATAATGCCGCAATTTACCTTTGCATATTTGTGTTCGGCTTTTTGGGAAACAAAAATCATTTCCTCTCTCGTCATTCCCAAACCAAACAGCTCATTGAGGCCAAAAGCAATACTATTCTCTAAAGCGGCAGAAGAAGAAAGTCCTGCCTCTAAAGGGATGTTTCCCGCAAAAACTAAATTAAAATTGGTTTCAATGCTGTGCTTCTGAGCGGTTTCGGCCACTACGCCCAATACATAGTTTTTCCAATGACCATTTTCGATAGGAGCTATTTCATCAATTCTGAAGTCGGCTTGTTCGTCCATGTCCAAAGCATAAGCCAAACAGTGGTCTTTATCGTTTTTCTGAATCCCTACCACGATGCCTTTGTCAATAGCAGCAGGTAATACAAAGCCTTCATTGTAATCGGTATGTCCCCCAATTAAGTTGATTCTTCCTGGAGAAAAAAACAATGCAGGGGTTTGATTAAATCTTTCTTGAAATACAGTAGTTACCTTGTCAATCAGCTCTTGCTTCTTCATTGCCTAAGTAAAATAAATATAAATGCCTATCACAACAATGCAGATCGCAAGTCCAACTGTACCCACCAGTTTCCAGGGGGTAATGTCTACTTTTTTAGTGTATTCTAACTCAAAGGCTTCTTTTCTTGGATATAGCTTACCCACCAGCAACATAATTAGCACGTTTAACACAAAAAGTATGGCCATTACGTGGAGAAAATGCGGGTAATTGTCATCACCCACTACCAAGGGTTTTAAAATAAATTGGCTTAAGATATACAGTGCTGAACCTGAGATTATTCCCACTTTAGCCGCTATAGCAGGTACATATTTGGTTAAATAACCCACCACAATAATTGTTAAGATAGGAATGCTATAAATGCCATTCACTTCCTGCAAATAGCTAAATAACCCTTTGGAAGCATAAATTAAAAATGGGGCAATAAACATAGATACAAGCGCCAATCCGATTCCAAATTTTTTACCCGAGGCCACCACTTCTCTTTCCGTAGCACCTTTTTTAATGTATTCTTTGTAAATGTCTATACCAAATAAGGTAACAGAACTATTGAGCGCCGAATTAAAGGAACTCAAAATGGCCCCAAATAATACCGAGGCAAAAAAACCTGAAAAAACGGGAGGCAAAACCTGGGTAACTAGCCTTGGGTAGGCCTCATCCTTATTTTGCATGCTGAGGGTATCGCCAAACATATAAAAAGCAATGATGCCAGGCAGCACCACAATGATAGGCCCTAAGATTTTGACAACAGCTGCCAGTAGTAGTCCTTTCTGTCCTTCCTTTAGGTTTTTGGCCCCTAAAGCACGTTGAATAATGGCTTGATTTGTTCCCCAATAAAACAATTGTACCAGCATCATTCCGGTAAAAATGGTGGCAAAAGGTATAGACGATTCGGGGCCACCCAAGGCTTTAAACTTTTCAGGATGGGTCGTCATGAGCGTAGATATGCCTTTGCCAAGATTTCCCTCACCAATGGCCAATAGTCCAAAGACAGGAATCAACATGCCGCCAATCAAAAGTCCTACAGCATTAATGGTATCCGATACAGCAACCATTTTTAATCCACCAAAAACTGCGTAGATAGAACCAATAATGCCAATGCTCCAAACGGTGATCCACAAGGCTACAAATTTAGAGACACCCAGTAGCTCTGGCACCTTAAACATGGTATTGATCGCCAACGCACCAGAGTATAATACTATCGGGAGCAAGATAATGGCATACCCACTGAGGAATAACCCAGAAGCAATGGTTTTGGTAGCTCTGTCGTATCGGTTTTCTAAAAACTGTGGTACGGTGGTAATTCCGCTTTTAAGATAGCGAGGCAATAAAAAAACTGCAGTTACCACCATTGCGATTGCGGCCAAGGTTTCCCACGCCATTACCAAAATTCCATCTTTAAAAGCAGCACCATTCAACCCTACGATTTGTTCAGTAGAAATATTGGTCAACAACAGTGATCCAGCAATCACAACTCCTGTCAAGCTTCTCCCTGCTAAAAAATAGCCATCAGAAGTGTTTTCACCTCTATTTCTTCCTTTCAGATAAGAAATAAGCGCTACCAATGCGGTAAACCCTAAAAACGTAATTATTTGCATAGTATAATTAGTTAGTGTGTGGTCAACAATCCATACAAGGAAAATATTAAAAAAGCCCTCAATCCCCTTGAGAGCTTTGCAATTCTTTTACTAAAAACAACGCTATACAGCCTCTGGCACTGGTTTACCCAGAATTCGTACTACGCCAAATAGAATTCCTAAACTTATTAGATAGGTCAAGTACCAGGGTACTCCTATCATAAAGAAGGCCGAAGAAGCTACAATACTTACCGTAGCTACAGTAAGCGCATAAGGCATTTGGGTACGTACGTGCTGAATGTGGTCACTACCCGAAGCCATAGAGCTCAGGATGGTAGTATCTGAGATGGGCGAACAGTGATCCCCAAATACCGACCCAGCCAATACCACCGCAGTTACGTGGTAAAAAATATTCATTGCTTCGGTAGGGTCAAGGCCACTACTTTTGGCGGTTTTCCAAACTGCTGGTAAAATCAAGGGATATAGAATCGCCATTGTACTCCAGCTCGATCCCGTAGAGAAGGCCACAAAAGCAGCCAACATAAAGGTTACTACTGGTAGCCAATAAGCCGATAAGCCACTATCTCTGATAAGCCCTGTCAAGTAATCACCTGTACCTAAGTCTTTGTTGACACTGGCCAATGCCCAGGCAAACAATAAGATTAAAACGGAGCCTAAAATAGTTTTAAACCCGTTGGCCATTGTGTCCATGGTTTGCTTAAGGCTCATAATGCGTTGGCTCACGGTAAGAATCACGGCCAGAATTAACCCTAATAATGATGACCAAATTAAAGTAACATAAGAATTAGCCTCACCCAAAATAATTCCCACTTTGCGAATAGTCCCTGGATCTTTCCCTTCATTGAGCGACGCTAGATTGTTCCATACATCGCTGGTACCTAACTTTTGAGCTACCGAATCCATTCCAGTATATACCAGACCAATGATGGTTCCTACAATGACTACCATAATAGGTAAAAAAGCATTGTACCATTTCAAATACTCTTTCTTGATCGGTTCAAACTCCTCGTTTTCGGCGGCTGACACTTTTAGTTCTTGGATTTCCCCCCTACGTGCCCTCATTTCGGCTTTGTACATAGGCCCAAAATCGCGGCGGGTAAAGAGCAAAATAAGCATAAAAAAGATGGCCAAGATGGGGTAGAATGAATATTCAAGTGAGTTTAAGAAAATAGAATAAGCCCCTTCTTTGATTTGCCAGTTGCCTGTAAATTTAGCATCTCCATTGATTTGCTGCACTGAGTCTTGAATATATGACAGCTCAGCTCCAATCCAGGTCGTTACAAAGGCAATGGCTGCTACTGGCGCGGAAGTACTATCTACAATGTAAGCGAGTTTTTCTCTTGAAACCTTGAAACGATCCGTTACCGAACGCATCGTGTTTCCTACCACCAGGGTATTGGCATAATCATCAAAAAAGATGGCAATACCCAACAACCAGGTCACCAGTTGAGTGTTGCGAGCCGAGTTGGCCAATTTGGAAAGTACTTTTACTACTCCTGCCATTCCTCCGTTTTTAGAAACAATGGCCACAATTCCCCCAATCATCATGGTAAACAATATGATCGATATATGGTCGCCATCGTTGAGGGCTTTCATGAGGTAAGTATCGGCTACGGTAAGTACCGCAGGTATTAAATCAAACACTCCCAGACCACTTAAAATCCAGGCACCTAAAAATACTCCAGCAAAAATAGAAACGATTACTTCACGGAAAAGCAACGCAAACGCAATAGCCATTAACGCTGGTAAGATGCTCATCCAAGTAGGAAAATACTTGACTCTAAGAGTCATTGAAGTATTGGTATCGTTAAAAGTAAAGGTAATGTCTTGTGAAGATTTGATCTTAGTTTTGTAAACAAATGCTCCCTGCTTAAAGGTAAGCATGGTATCTTTTCTAATTTCTTTTTTGTCCTTTTTGATAATGGTAAAGAACAAAGGTTTGTTTACATATTTGGCAGTTTTCCAGGTAGAGTCAAATATAGAAATGTTGAATGTTACTTCTTTTTCGCCAATGACTGCTTTTTTATTGGCTTTTACATTAAATCCAAATTTTCTTTTATCTGTTTTTTGCGCTTGAGTAGGATTACATATTCCCCACAATCCCAGGATGATGATGAACATCCCGGCCAATTTCTTCATATCCATGTGTAGGCAGTAGTTTTGGTTTTAAACGACAAACTCGTATAGAGTTCAATGGGCAAAATTAACTGCTTTTTTAAAAAATTGTAATTTTGATGGAAATATTATGACAGGGGTTAGGATATTCAGTTTTCTGAATACCAGTAACCCTTGTCAAAAGTAGAATTTATTTTATTCAGAGAATAATTACAAACTATATTCGTCAATCAAGCATCAGTATTTGCTATTATTCTTCCATTTACTTTCCTCTTACAATGCCTGGAGTCTTGGGAACTTGGTCATATTGGCGATCAGGGTGTAGCCTTTTGTTGAATTGCTCCAGTCCTTTTTGGGTATCAGGGCTTACTATAGAATCCAAAAACTTGTTGGCTTCAATTTTTAGTCCCTCATCCAGGCTTTCGCCAAAACCACGATAGGCAGCTTCTTTGTCCGATAAAATGGCTGGCTGAGGCAATTCTGCAATAAAATGTGCTAGTTCTAATGCTCGTTTGAGGGCTTGCCCTTCGGGTACCACTTCATTGGCCAAACCAATGCGATAAGCTTCCTCAGCATCAATTACTTTTCCGGTAATGATGAGTTCCATTGCCCGCCCCATGCCTACAATACGGGGCAAACGCTGGGTACCACCATCGGCCAAGCCAATATTCCACCTGCGGCAAGTCACCCCAAAAGAGGCGTTGGTGGCTGCAATACGCATATCGGCAAAACAGGCCCACTCTAAGCCTCCTGCATAAGCTACTCCATTTACTGCGGCAATAATGGGTTTGTAGATATCAGTCCAACGGCTGGGGCCTAATATACCGTCAACCGCTCCTGCTCGGTGTGCTTTGATGTTTTCGGGCGAAAAATCTATCAATTGACCATTAAAAGCAGCTTTTAAATCTCCTCCAGCACAAAAGGCTTTCTCTCCTGCCCCAGTAATCACTGCTACCTTCAGTTGGTCATTGGTTTTAAACTCCTGCCAGGCTTGTACCAGTTCCTCGTGCGTGGTGGGGCCAATACAGTTCATGACTTCGGGGCGATTAAACGTAATGATGGCTACGCTGCCCTCAGTTTCAAATTTTATTTCTTTAAAATCCATTGTGCAATGTTTTGTAACTAATAATGCAAAGCTATAGCACAGTAAAATGTATTGCCTTGATAAAAATCAAGAAATACGTTTTTTTTGCGGATACGACTCAGGGTTTATTACTTATTGTAAGATTCTGATGAGAGCAATTTGTGGAGAGATCAACAATCTGGTTCTTTTTTTAAGCCATTACTTTTTTCTCCAGCTAAAAAAGTAATCAAAAAAGCCGCCGCTATAGTGACTGTCGGCTAAATCGGTAACATTACGTTTTAACTTCTCAAACTCGCCCAAGGGCTCAAACAATGAGCAGTTACCCTTCGGGACAACTTCACTCTACCGATTCTTAACGCCCACCCACTAAGGCGGAAAGAAGGAACTAGAAATTCCAACTATTTTTTTTTCACTTCTCAATAGTTGCCTTGATAAAAATCAAGAAATACGTTTTTTGCGGATACGACTCAGGGTTTCGGGGGTAATGCCTAGCATAGAGGCTAAATAATTGAGCGGAATGTACTGAAATAATTCTTTGTGTGCGTCAAATAAGTATTGGTAACGCTCTTCGGCAGACATCGACAAAAAGGTAAAGATTCGATTCTCAAGGCCCGAAAAGCATTTTACAATGAATGTCTGGTTGATTTGACCCCAGCTTGGCACAAACTGGTTAATCTTTTGGTAATCGTCGTAGTTGATGGTATATAAATGACAATCGGTCAGAGCTTGTACATGCCATTTGGAGGGAGTTTGCAGATAAAAGCTCGAGACATCAGTCACCAGGTGTCCCTGCCAAAATATCCAATGGGTAATTTCTTTGGTTTCAGTCGTAAAGTAAAAACGTAAATAGCCTTCCAGCAAGAAGCCTAGTTTTCGGCACTGACGCCCCTTTTTCACAAAAAAATCTCCTTTTTGCAGCTTTTCTTCTCGGAAGAGTGATGCCACTTGTGCAATTTCTTCGGAAGGAATTCTAAAATACTTTTGTAGATAGGTTTCGATCATTGCTCTATTCTTTCGCATACTTTCCTCAAAAATACGCATCTATTCGTCTACTCTAACTAGTCCTTTCCCGTTATTAAGTATAATTTTAACAATACGTTGTTCTATGATGAAAAACTTGATACCTATTTTCTCAAAAACATTCCTTTTACTTCTCACGATTCTCGGTTATTGCGCTGTTTCCTCTCAGGCTCAACCTTTTAGAGGATGCGCTAAAGGCACCGAGTATGTCAAACCAATCAATGCATCTTTTGAAAAAGAAGTCCTGCGACTGGTAAATGTAGAGCGAAAAAAACGCGGCTTGCAACCACTCACCTGGAACGAAGAAATGGCCCGAGCTGCTCGTTATCATGCCGCGGACATGGCCCATGACAATTACTTCGATCACGCATCGTATGATCCAGGCAAACGCAAAGCCTGCAAAACTTTTGAGCGCATCCGTAAGTTTGGGGCAGGTAGTGCCGAAAATATTGCCGCAGGCAGCAGCACTCCTGAAGGTGTCATGCGACAATGGATGAACAGTGCAGGGCATAAACGCAACATTTTAAGCAAGGGCAGCAAAAGTCTGGGAATTGGTTATTATTACAAACCAGGCCTTAAAAACAACTGGAGGCATTATTGGGTACAAAACTTTTCCTGGAAAGCTACCAATGGCTCTACTGGTGGAGGGGGCAATACAGGAGGCGGAAACTCTGGTGGCGGCAATACTGGCGGAGGAACTTCAACTGGTAGTAAAACCAAAGTAGCTCCTAAAAAGATATCCCAGGGCTGGAAAAACTATCCTTTCCAAAAGGTAGATGCAGCTACTTATTACTCAGGCGATCGTTTTTACTTATTTAGTGGTAACCAATACTCGAGCTGGAACCGCAGCACCCAACGAATGAGCGCTCCCAAACCTATTAGGGGCAATTGGCGCGGGGTAAATTTTAATAAAATAGACGCAGCTTTTTATTGGAAAAGTAACAACAAAGTGTATTTGTTTAGTGGCAATCAATACGTTCGATACGATATAAACACCAATAAGGTAGATGCAGGTTATCCCAAGCCTATTCAGCGTTTTTGGGGAGGTAGTCGCATGTTTACCTCAGTAGATGCCGCACTGGCTTACCCCAATGGCAAGGTATATTTCTTCAAGGGCAATCGATATGTGCGTTATGACTTTGCCAAAAATCGCATAGACGCAGGTTATCCCAAAGCCATTAGTCAGAGTACCTGGCCAGGCATTCGCTTTCGCACATTGGATGCTACAGTAACGTGGGGCAGTGGGCCACAAAGTTATTTCTTCAAAAACACCTACTATTATCGTTTCGATATCAAAAAAGACAAGGCTTACTAATCTCTGATACTTGATTATTGTAACAAAACCTCGGTTTGTTTTAGGACGAGCCGAGGTTTTGTGTATAAAAATTACTCCACTGAAATGCCCATTCGTGTATTTGTACACAAACATTTTCTTTAAGTGATTATGAAGTATTTAATTATTATATCTACAGGAGTAATTTTGATTACGTTTTTCACATTCCAAATACAACACTCTCTTGACACATCTGCTGAAAAAAAAGACGCATTTTTCCCAGTCAAAGAATATGGTAGATGGGGGTTTATAAATGCTCAGGGGCAAAAAGTGATTGAATGTATATTTGATCAGGTAGGCAGATTTAGTAACAATGCGGCTGCAGTAAAAAGCAATGGTCTTTGGGGATTCATAAATACTAAGGGCAAAATGATTATCCAACCTCAATATGAAAAAGTAGATGCTTTCTCAGAAGGCTTGGCCTATATCAATCATCAGAAAAAGCAATTTTTTATCAACAAAGATGGGTCTGTAGTTTTTTATACAGACTTTGATGTTAGAGGAAGATTTAATAACGGCAGAGCCCGAATAATACACAAAGAAAAAGTCTGCTATATAAATACTCAGGGGCAAATTGTAATTAGGACTAAGTATTCTAATGGGCTGGATTTTAAAGAAGGCATTGCCTATGTATGGAATAATGACTCTCAATATTTAGATACCACTGGTAAAATAATCGCTCAGTATTCTTCTATGGGTAATGATGGCTTTTCTGAAGGTCTGGCAAGTGTAAGCGATCACTATGAAAGTTTTTACATTGATAAAACTGGAAAGAAAAAACTCAAATTTAAAGACTCAAGAATATATGGAAATTTCTCTGATGGTTTGGCGCAGGTAACAATTCCTGGCTATGACCACAAAACAGGGTTTATCGATAAATCTGGCAAACTGGTCATGGAGATAAAATATAGCAGAATAAATGATTTCAAAGAAGGCTTGGCTGCCTATTATGATCAAGGAAAGTGGGGATTTATCAACAAAAAAGGGGAAATAGCAATCCCCCCAACTTTTGCTTATGTTGGTTATGATGGATTCCAGAATGGCCTTTGTGAAGCAACTCACAATCGCCGAAAAGGATATATAAACCACCAAGGCAAATTTGTATGGCAAGAGCAGGTAGATATCCCATACAAAAAAATAACACTCAGCCAATGGAAACTTGATACGTTGGAATCACAAAAACCCATGTATAATTACAAGAGAGGTGGCTACTTTAATCCTCCAAGAAAAGGTAACTTTATCCACGAAAAGGCATTAGTTATAAAAGTAGACACAAGTGATATAAGTGTATACCGAGATAAATACTTTGCCTACAAAATTTATGTGATCAATGGAAGCAAAAAAACAATACAAATTCCTGCTCAAGACAATCATATAAAGTTAATTCAGCAAGCAAAAAACCTGCAAGGGAAATGGCAGGATATAGAGGGTTTCATTAATAGTTTTTGTGGGCATAGTTATCACAAAATCTCCGTTAAACCAGGTTATTTTCAAATTTATGCGGCACCCATCGTCAAAGGTTCAACCAAGACCAAGCTAAGGTTCAAACTGGTGTTAAGAGATCAAATACTTTATTCAAACGAATATGCTGGAAGTGTGAACCAGGGGCAGTTTTTGAAACCCAAAGATCAAGACCAAACCAAGCCATCTTTGCATACTTCTGGTAGATAACATTATTTGAAAAGTAATAATATTAGGTACTAAGTAAAAAATAAGGCAGTGCCAAACACTCAAATAATCATTTGTTGGTGGTGCTTCGCTTAAACACCAAACAAGGACCTAGATTAATTTAATTTCACAAAACCTCGGTTTGTTTTAGGACGAGCCGAGGTTTTATTTTTTTTCGTATATTTATTAGACATTACCTCAAAACACTCACCCTATGAAAAAACTAGCACCTCTTTGCCTCATTATATTCATCGCTGCATCTCTTTCCTTTCAAGCTTTTGGGCAAAAAAG
This sequence comes from marine bacterium AO1-C, assembly GCA_001890965.1. Taxonomy (GTDB): domain Bacteria; phylum Bacteroidota; class Bacteroidia; order Cytophagales; family Microscillaceae; genus Microscilla. Next base: position 44,959 of record MLAY01000003.1, read on the forward strand.
TAGATTAGCACCCAAGTCCCAATCAAGTCCAAGTATTAAGCTGCTCAAATCCCTGGATGCGTTGAACCTCCAAACATTTGATCCTATAAGCTATATTTATACAAAAGCGCCAAATAGTCAGTTGTGGAGTAATAGTATATATCGTTCAACTCGTGGTTTTAATCAAGTGGCTCACCTGAATACCCCCAAAGCGGTTCCAGAAGCAGGGCACCCTCCTTATTTTTATGCCAATGGAAAAATGATGAATGAGGTGGAGTACCCTAAACGTTGGACTAGAATAAAAACGCCTACAATGTTGAGAATGACGAGTAGAAATATTACACTTGGAAAGAAAAAGTAGTCTGGACTTTATCATGAAAAACGAATTCAGAGCACTTCTAGAGAGGTTTGCTCCTATCGATGAATTGGCGTGGCAAGAGTTTGCCTCCTTCATTCAATTGAAGACTTACCAAAAAGATGAGATGATCTTGCCAGCTGGTAAAACCTGCAATTTTATTGGTTTTTTGTACAAAGGCAATACAAGAGTATATGAAATAGTAGAAGGTATAGAAGTCAATAGGGTGTTTTTTCTGGAGAAAAACTTTGTCACTGAATACTACAGTTTCATTTCTCAAACTCCTTCGAAAGAAACCATTGTTTGTTTGGATGATTGTCAAATCCTGATGATCAACTATGAGGCATTACAACAGCTTTATGCTAAACACAAAAGTATGGAACGGGTGGGAAGATGCATTACAGAATACATGTACATTAGACAACGCAACAAAGTGACTAATTTTCTTATCAACAATCCTGAAGAGCGTTATTTGTATTTGTTGAAAGAAAATCCACAACTACTGGAAAAGGTTCCTCATTACCATATTGCCAGTTTTTTAGGCATTACCCCACAATCGTTAAGTAGAATCAGAAAAAGGCTCGAGCACGTAAGCTCCCCCAAATAACCACACATACCCACCAATAAGCTAACACATTGCATTTGCAGGCAAACGCACGATCTGAAAACCCTTCCAAGGTTTAGCATATTTTCATTCTCTGATTCATGTTTTATATCAAAAAATAAATGATAGTCATGAACTTAAGCGAATGTGCACAGAAAACCTTCCTGATAACTTTCGGCCATATTATTCATTAAGAAGTTATCAATCATTTTATGAAAAAGATCAGTTTATTATTTGTGCTCATGCTGAGTGTTGTTTCTTTAGCCATTTCTCAAAACACTAAAACGTCTACTAAAAAGAAACGAGTCAAGTTTATTCCAATACCAATTATTTCTTATAGCCCTGAGACTCGTCTGGCTCTTGGGGCATTGGGGCAATTAACTTTCAAGCTCAATGGAGAAGACACCCTTTCAAGAAGTTCCTCAGCACAAGCTACTTTTATTTACACGCTTAATAATCAATACTTGATTGAAGGCGAATACACCCTTTTGTTCAACAAGGAAAAGTACATACTTAATGGGGAGGCCAGCTTTAGAAAGTTTCCTGAGTTTTATTATGGTATTGGAAACAATACCAATGAAACCAATGAAGAGGAATTTTCTTATTTATCCTTTGACTGGGATGGGTATTTTGTCAGGAAGCTACGCCCCAATCTCTTCGTAGGTATTTCCTATAAATTTTCCCAAATGTATGGCGTAGAACTTACCGAAAACACCACTTTGGGCAACAGTACATTGCCGGGTGCCAAGGGTTTCAGAGTAACGGGTGTAGGGCCTACCCTCATTTATGACAGCCGCAATAGTGTAATCAATGCGACAAGGGGAGCTTATGTTGAAACCTTCGCCCGTTTTTTTAACCAATCTTTTGGTGGAGACTACGACTATCAATTTTATAGAATAGATGCCCGCAAGTATTTCCCTCTTTCCAGTGATGAACGACATGTGCTTGCTTTACAGGCACTTGGGGAGTTTAGAGAAGGTACTATTCCTGTACACCAGCTTTCGCGCATGGGTGGTGATGCCATCATGCGGGGGCATTACAATGGAAGGTTTAGAGAAAAACATTATTGGGCTATGCAAAGCGAATATCGCTTTCCCATCTACAGGTTTTTGGGTGCAGTAGGCTTTGCTGGAATAGGCAATGTTTGTAAAGATTGCTTTTCAAGCGATGCATTTAAGGATTTGAAGTACTCTGTTGGAGGAGGGCTTCGGATTATGGTAGACAAAGAAGAACGAGTCAACCTCCGAATAGACTACGCTTTTGTAGAAGGTGGTTCTGAGTTTTACATTCAGTTTACTGAAGCTTTCTAATCCCATTATCCCAACCTTAAAATTTCACAACATGAACTTTAGTAAAGTTTTTTTCATAGTTGTCTATGCACAACTACTCGTTGCCTATAACCTTGTAGGACAAAGCTTAAAAGTTTCTCCTCTGGAAGAAGCCCTTACTTTTTCCAGAATACAAACCAAGCAACAAGGTATACGATTACTGGCAGTCATACAATATCGACAAGATAGCATTGCCGCTATCGATATTTCTGAAAAGGGTAAAGATCCAATAACCCTCTTTAACCAGTATGGTTATGAGAAATTATCACAGTGGATTGTTGACCACAAGCATAAGGCTGTCAAAATATGTACCCGACAACTAATCACTCCTGTAGAGTTAAAAAGAGATCATATTGGGCTAGGGACAAATTACCGTGACCATGCACTGGAAACCACAGGCAAAGCACAACCTTACCTGTTTCCTAAAATTGTTGCTCCAAGCCTCCCCTACTCCGAGATTCTTTTTGATAAAGAGCAATTGTTGGATTATGAGGTAGAACTTGGTTTTGTGGCACTAAAAGACCAAAACTTGAAGCAAAAACCCACGCAAATGGGTTTAATTCTTTGCAATGATTTTACCGATCGTGCTACTTTATTACGCACCCTGGATGTGTCCAACATTCATTCTGGGGAAGGGTTTACCAATGCCAAAAGCTTTGATCACTTTTTACCCATAGGCAATTTATTTGTCATACCTAAAAACCTGCAAAGCTTTGTAGCAAAACTCAACCTTACGCTAAGTGTAAACAACCAAATAAGGCAAAAAGCAGATTGCAGTTTACTGATGTGGGACATAGAAAAAATGCTGGTAGAAATAGCCCATAGAAAAAACCAAACCTGGGACTTTAATGGGCAACAAGTTTCATTTTACTTGCCCAATGAGCAACTACCTGCACGCTCCTTGATATTATCGGGAACGCCTGGTGGCACTGTTTTTCAAGGTATCTCTTTTGGAAATAAGTTTTTTGGTTTCTTTAGATGGGCTTTTGGTGGTTGGTCAAGATCAATCCCTAAAAATGCTATTGAACTATATATCAAAAAAAGTAAGCGTAAAAAAAATTATTTACAACCTCAAGATCAAGTCATTATTCGGGCTGACTACTTGGGTGAAATCAAAACGATTATCAAATAAAATTTAAGATTTCAGGTACTTGTGCCAAGCTCATAAACGAGTTTGGCATTTTTTGATTATATCTATCAAGCTTGATGGTATTCTAACCAGTTTTTTAAAATAACGTCATCAATCTTATAACTCTATTCAAGATGTGTTGGGAACAGTTTACAAGAACAATCTGGTCTTAATTGTTATCGCTTTTAATCATAAGAAGAAATTCAAAGCTCTGGTTGAGCCAGCAAAACGTTATTTTTTTGTACTTTTAGTAATTATTGTATCAAACTTAAACTTTTATGAAAAAGCTCATTTTATGCTCGTTGGTTATCTCCTCATTTAATGCATTAGCCCAACAAAATAGATTAGGACTAGAAGAAAATTTGCAGATAAGTACTTCGGTTAAGTTCTTAGGGCTCTTATCACAAATACCCAACAACTTGGCTCGCTTGTCCCCTTCTGCTTCTGTTATTCCTGGTACTACTTATTACAAAAGTGGCCAAATTAGTTCTAAGGGTCACTATAATTCATATACCATTACTATTATTAAGGGCTGTAATTTCATACCCACAAAAAGCACTGTAATGTCTTACCAAAGGGTGGGACGATGGGAATTTTATCACAAGAATAGACAACCCAAAGCCATTGGCAAATTTGCCAACTATGACTACAGGTCTGACCATATCAATACTAGTAAAACATCACTAGAAGTAGGTAAATGGACTTATTACTACGCCAATGGGCAAAAAATGGCTGAAGGCAAGTATTATAGTTATTCGGAAAGAAAACTTTTCTTTGACAAAGGTAAACCAGAAAAGACTGGTCGATGGGCTTATTATGATGAAAAGGGTCAAAAAGTAACTTCTAAAACACGCATCAAAGCCATCAATCTTTTGATTAATAACATAAGAGGTGAAATAAGGACTACTGCAAAACCTGACCTCCCTAATACAATGGGCTATTATTCAACGCGGCCTCTAATCCATCAGGCACCAAGCGATAACCGTTTTCCTTTATTTCGTCGAGACTATGCCAATAAGTAGGGAAAACAGCCCCATCTATCTCGATGCACACAATGTCTTCTTTTTGGTACAAGCTTGCATCGGCAAATTTGGCTTGGTATAGAAACACTACATCGTGATAAGGTGCCCCCCGATAATCAAAAATATCCTCTATCACAGTAACCAATTGGGGTTCTATAATCTCAGCCCCAATTTCTTCTTTGATTTCTCGCCGCAGAGTGTCTTCGCTACGCTCCTGAAACTCTACTGTACCTCCTAGTGGGCGCACAAAATAATCATTGCGGTTTTTATCAAAGTGTTTAGACAACAACATTTGGTCATCTCTAAAAAGTAAACACAAGGCCTTAAGTCGGAAAGTTGGAGGCATTATTCTACAGCTTTATTGATTTCACAATTGCTAAAACTAATAATAACAAAATCCCCCCAAGTAAAATAAGAAGATTTAAAATAGGCACGGCTAACTCATAAGCTCCCCAATCGCTGCCTGCGCCTCCCTCCTTATACCTCATACAAGTATCTATAAAAAGGTGAAAGTGCCAACCAATATGAGTAAGTGCCAAAGCCCATCCTATGTATTTTCCCGCAGAATACCATTTGCTGTATGCCCTTATTAAATAATACCAGCAAGCAATAATAACGGCTAAAAAAAACACAAAAAACGGGATCATGTTCATGATATCCTGTCTTTGCAGCGGAGTAAGTGAAAGAAATACATTAGCTAACATATCCTTTATTGAGAAATGGTGTAAAGGTCACCTTTGATATTCATCCCTTGTTGGTGTTTGAGTGAAACGATACCAACAAGATTGAAACATAACTAATATTTTACGAGTTTGCGAAGAAAAACGCGTAATGTTTTTGATTTTTTCAGTTGTTCTGATGCGTTTTTCTGTGGCACTCTCTTTTTTTGCAACTAAAACAAGATTGCCATGGGAAACACCTTATGAGGAATATAGATGAACGATGATTTGTTCACAATTCGCTATTCGTTCATCAGGATTCGAAATTCTATTTAATCATCTAATCACCACTTTTTTCACTTCTACATTTCCTGAGGCCTTTTTGGTAACTTTCAACAAGTATACACCTGAAGCCAATTTACTGGTATCCAGGGTTTTTACAATATTGCCTACCACTGTTACTGGAGAAATCACGATTTGTCCCAAGGTGTTTTGTAAGCTCACTTCGGCATCTTCAGGGCTAAACACATTAACCGAGCTTTGAGCTGGATTAGGAAATACCAAAATAGAAGCACCTGCATTGGGTGGTGTAGGTGGTTGGCTGGTCTCATCATTACGTAAGTAGAAAATGCCCCCAGCATTGTTGCCTACCAAAATGTCAGGATTGTTATCGGCATTTAAGTCTGCGGCCAAAGGCGTTACAAAAATGCCATAGCGATGGCTTTCATATTTGGCAGATAATTCATTCAATACAAAACTGGTATCTGGTGTCCAGGTATCTTGAGTAAAGTTGTCCAAAAATCCAGGGTATAGCTTGAGTTGCCCTGAGTTGTCACCTGTGAGCAAATCAGGTTTGCCATCCGCATCAAAATCAGACACCGACAATCGCAAACTACGACGAGTAGTGCTACTATTGATACCTCCCAGACTTTGGTTTTGCAGCTGAAAATCAGGATTTAGATTGTTCCCTTCATTGCGATAATACATCAATCGGCCACTGCTTGAACCCACCAACAAGTCCAAGTCTGCGTCATTGTCTACGTCTAGCAAGAGCGGTTGGTCTCCTCCAAAAATAGGTACAGTAAAACTTACCGCCTGAGCAGTATTATAATTCACGGCTTGCCCATTACCTGCCTGATTAGGCAAATATTGGAGCGAGGTTTGGCTGGCCTGGTTTCGTGAAACAAAAGCCAAATCTGGGCTTCCATCCTGGTTAAGGTCTTGCACAAAAGGTTGTATGTTGCTCACCTTCAATGCCGAAAATTGCAAATAATCTTCATCTTTGAGCTGAAACTCAGGAGCGGTAGCGCTTCCCACATTTTCATACAAATACAATGTAGCCCAAAACTCATTGCCAGTTCGTGGCTGCCCAGCAGTACCTACAATCAGGTCCAAATCGCCATCCCCATCATAATCCAAGGCAGTGGGAAATGCTCCTTCGCCTAAATCAATCATTGTATTTTGCAAAAAGTCGGTTTGGCGAAAATCGTAATTAGGAGCAGCATTGGTACCTATGTTTTTGTAATACCAAGCCGATTGGGTAAAATTTACCACGTTATCTTCATTGGAAAATAAATTAGGTGATACCAATAAATCCTGTACACCGTCAAAATCTACATCTTCCAGAAAAAAGGCGGGGAAAATGGGGATATCAATGGGTTTGCTGGCAGGAAACCCCTCATCGAATTGGGTAAAATTGGCTTGTATGCTGGTGTTTTGATTCAACATTCTATAGCCTTTAGTACAACTAATATCACTAATGAGGGCATCTTTTCTACCATCACCATCCAGGTCACTTACCAAAATTACCGACCCTACGTGCTGTACTCTTTGGAGCTCGCTTGTTTTGCCTATGTCTCCATCTTCTAAATCTTGCGAGGAGTTCTTATCGCCGTTTTTTTGTTGAGAATTACGACGACGCATGCCATTATCGCAGGTAACTCCAAAACTAAATTCTCCACAATTGGCACCTTCTTGTACCCCACCCCAACAACGATCAATGCGCTTGTATACCAGTTGAGAAGCATTACCGTTTTGTTCTATGCTCAGGTTTTGGTGCAGCTCGATGAGTCCTCCCAGAAAATCAAAGGTAACGATGTCCAAGTCGCCGTCATTGTCTATGTCTGTAATGGCAGGAATGTCGGTAGCAGGTACTGCCAGGTTCAAGTTTGGAGTAAAACCATCGGTGCGAATCAAGTCAGTAGTGAGTTCCCACTGGGGAGGTTGATTAACTACTTTGACATTGCGATATACCAAAATTCCACCTCGGGTACTATAAGCAAATATGTCTTTTTTGCCATCTCCATCGTAGTCTCTCAGCAACATCCAAAAAGTGACACGAGGGAAAAAGTTTTCATATTGGGGTGCATACTGATAGGTAGTTTGCCCATTGGCGCTTACACCTATAAAAGTGCTGATTTTATTATTGGTACGATCAAAAATGACCAAATCTTCCAGGTCATCATCGTTGAGTTTCATTGTATTAAATTGGGCCGAGTTGAAGCCTCCCGCCAATCCATTGGTATAAACATTTCCTGTCGCATTTCTAAACAATGGTACTTCCCGCCTACTGAAAAAGAAACGTTGGGCGAGTGTTTCACTTCCAAATGCGCTTACAAAAAAGATGAATAACAGGCTATTTATAATTTTAGGTGCTGACATAAGCAATTTCTTGAACTGAATGTTTTATTCTTGGGTTATTATATACTTTTGCAGACGTTTATAACAACCAAACACCACTAATTGATTGTTCAAATGCACCAACAATTTATAGATACTCATATTATTTCTGCTCAGGGGCAGGTTATTTCCCAAAACACCAATACCATCATTTTTGATGATTCCTTTGATCAAGTAGCTCAGATTGAAGCCAGCTTACAAGCTTTTAATCAGGAAATTACGGGCGCTAAAGCACTCTTATTGGCCGATCTTAGCGAAGATATTGAGGTTCATCAACAAGTAGGGAAAGTTGTGGCTGACTACGCCCCCGAATTGGTCATTTTCCACGGCAAAGTTATTCAGCAAGCATTGGTGCACAATCCCAAAGCGTATTATTTTCCTGATAAATTTTCATTACACAATTGGCTGGCCGACCGCAAATTCCAAAATACACATGTGTTAATTTTAGGAGGTAAAGCTTTAAAAATTGAAACTGTGCTTCAATTTATTTAACCCTATAGATACCGATACTTGCCATTCACAGTCATGTATTTACAATGGGGAAACTCAGGCAGGTTGTCTCCCATGGGGTTCCCCCAAACCACCAATGAATTAAGATAACGCAAGGCATTCATTGTATCAGGTAAAGCCTCGAGGTGATTTTCCTGTACCCAAATTTTAACTAAGCTTTTGAGTTGTCCAATGCTATCGGGGAGTGCCTTCAAGTGGTTTTTGTTCAAACGTAACTCTCGCAGTTTCACCATTTTGTCCCATTGATTGGGCAAAGACTGTAAGCGATTACCTGATAAGTCAAGCTCTGTGAGATGGGTAAGTTCAAAAAAACTATTGGGTAAGTTCTCTAAACGATTATAAGACAAATTCAACTTAGGGTTTAAGTTAGCAAGTTTGCCAAAATTGGAAGGAAGTGCCTGAATCTGATTATTGTTGAGATAAAGCAAATGGAGACTTTTCATTTTACTCAAACTATCAGGCATTTTTTGCAATCGGTTGGAGTTTAATTGCAACTTGTTGAGTTTGGTAAGCTTGCTAATATTGTCGTGAATATGCTCAATTCGGTTGTTGTACATTTTCAAAAAATGCAGGTTTTCCATCACACCTATTTCGGCTGGAATATGGGTAATCAAATTATTGGACAAGTCCAGCTCCGTTAATTGGGTGAGGGAAAACAACACTTCTGGAAACGTTGTTAAACGATTGGTACTCAGGCTAAGTGTTTTGCCTAGGCTTGTCAGTTTTGCAAAACTTGCAGGTAATGATTCCAATTGATTGTACGCCACATTGAGGCTTTCTAAACGGCTCAACCCTCCAATCGAATCAGGCAAGGTGGTTAACTTGTTTCCATACAAGTTTAGCTTTTTTAAATGCTGAAAGTTGCCAATTTTTTGTGGCAAATGCTTCAATTGGTTGTTGCTCAAATTCAGCACCTCATCAGTCAATGGCAACTCACTAAACTTTTCGGGTAAAGTCAGTAAAGAATTATTTTCCAGGTGTATTTCTTGCAAATGAGGGAGCTTACAAATATCCACTGGTATTTTGTTGAGTCCATTGTTATTTATTCTTAGGTGACGAAGTTGCTTAAGTTGTCCCCAACTGGCTGGAATCTTTGTCACACCATTATAATTTACACTAAAATCCAAATACTCCAAATCCGTCAAAGTCGCCAATCGCTCCATTTGGCGATAAACCTTAGATTGATTACCTACCGATAACCAAGCATCTGACATGAGCAATGTTTTAAGCTTAGGAAACTGGAAAACAACATCTGGCACCTTTTTGAGTCGGTTGCCGCTAAGGCCTAAAAACTCCAATTGAATCAATGCCTCCAGTCCTTTGGGTAAATCCTCGGGCGTATATCTATTTCCTGAAAGATCCAGTTTTTTCAACTTTGAGAGTTGCAAAAGCTTCTTGTCTAGCTTTAGATAATATTCTGTAGGATAATATCGCTCTCCCGAATCCCAGTAATTATCCGAAATATCTAGTATCTCAAGGTCTGTAAAGTCATACACTGCAATAGGCAAGCTTGTCACATTCATTCTTCTGAAAATGAATCCTTTAAGCGTTCGCATTTGTTCAAATGCTTCAGGAAAAGGCAATAAATTTGGTTGGGCTACTACCTCCAGAGTATGTAGTTTGGTTTTGAGCAATAGCTTGAAAATACTTCCCTTTTGGCGTCCATCAAAATAGAGTGAATAAGTACCTGCCGGAAATTTGGTCAACAAAGATTTCATCAATGTATAACCCAGCTTTTGGCTCGCCTCTTCCTCATGTTCCAGCAAAGTCATTACGTTTTGGGCTTCTTTTTCCGAAATAACCTCTCCTTCAGGGGTTTCCAGCGTTACTTTAATTTGGTATCTTTTTTTTGCCATCTTGATTAGCTTAGGTAATGTTCTCTTTAGGGTTATTTCATTTCTCTTTTAGGCAATACACTATCTCTGTATTGTATTCATTAACACCTTCAATTGTTTACAATGAGGCATTTCGGGTATTCTTTCTTCCAATGGATTATTTCGTATAATCAGCAATTTCAGATGCTTTAAATGTTGCATAGTTTGTGGTAATCTTCGGAGTTCATTTTCTTCAAGCGATAAATCCACCAGACTCTGCATATGCCCAATACTATCTGGCAGTGCTTTTAACTGGTTTTTACTTATGTTTAAGTCATAAATCCGAATGAGTCTATCCCAAAAATCAGGCAAGTAAGTTAACTGGTTTTTCGATAAGTTTAGTTCTTGAATCTGACTTAGTTGAGCAAAGCTTTCTGGTAATTCCTTTAATTGGTTATAAGATAAATCTAAGCGACTACTCAAATTAGTAAAATTACCAAAGTTATCAGGTAGTTTTTCTAATTGATTACCCACTAAAGTCAAATACCTCATGGGCAGGCTTGTAATGCTTTCGGGTAATTCTTTTAGTTTATTATAAGCCAAAAACAAAGCTTCTAAACTGTTTAACTCGCCTATACTTTCGTGAATGCGCTCTAGTTTATTGTAATCAACCCTCAAAAACAGGAGTTGTTTCATTGTTCTTATCTCCGCTGGAATCTCTGTAATTTGATTACTGGCTAGTTCTAATTCAGTAATCTTGGCAAGCTTACACATCGGCAATGGAAACTTAGTCAATTTATTTTGAGATAAGTCCAGTTTGCCTTTCAATTTGGTTAAATTTTCAAAACTTTCGGGCAAACTTTTAAGCTGATTGTATGCCAGTTGCAATTCTTCTAAATTTATCAACTCGCCAAACTCTTTAGGCAAGTTTTTCAGTTTATTATGCTCCAGCTTTAACTTTTTCAGGTGCGTCAGTTGGCAAATACTAGCAGGCAAAGCCTTTAATTTATTATTGCTCAAGTCCAGCACATCATCTACTAAGCGTAAATTACCAAAATTATCAGGTAAAGTTTTTAAGCCATTGTTTTCCAGGTAGATATATTGCAGCGATGGCCAATCTCCCAAGGTAGATGGCAACTCACTTATTTCGTTGTTGTTTATTCTTAAATATTTAAGTTTGGTTAACTGTTTCCATTCTGGTGGAATGCGACTTATTCCTGAGTAATTTACACTCACGTCAATTTTTTCTAAATGCTTCAAATTCGCTAGTTTTTTCAATTGGCGAAAGATAGTCCCTCTATCACTCGAGAAAATCCAGGAATCCGCTATTTCCAGCACCTTGAGAGCAGGACAATGAAATACAAAATCAGGTATTTTTTGTAAACGGTTACCGCTCAACCCTATGTACTCGAGTCGCGTAAGTTGCTTCAGGTTGTCAGGCAACTCTTTGTCATAATATTTATTTCCCGAAATATCCAGCTTGCGCAAATTCGTAAAGTCAGTCAACCTTTTGTCCAATAGAGGGCGATGCTCGTCGGGATAATAACGGTCTTCCGATTCCCAGTAATTATCGGCTATATCTAGTATTTCGAGGCTTTTGAATTGATAAATTTCCTCTGGCAAAGCAGTGATTTTCATCTTTCGTAACACCAGCCCTTTGAGCTGAACCATTTGCTTGAAAGCCGCTGGCAAAGGCCATAAGTAGGGCTGATCGCACACTTCCAGGGTATGTACATTCATTTTTAGCAACCATTCAAAAACTTGTTCCAGCCACGCTTGTGGTAAAACCAGGGGATATTTGCCAGCGGGAAACCGTTCCAGCATGTTTTCCAGAAAAGTTAGCCCCAGCTTTTGGTTTGCTTCATTGTCGCTTTGTAACAAACGAGTGATATTATGCGCTTCTGCTTCGCTAATGTGTTCTCCAGATGGGTTTTCTAAATGTACAATGATCCTGGCGCTCATGGCTTATTTATCGGGTTTCAAATTTTGATTGATTGGTTTTGTGTATTTCCCTTGCTTTGCCCTATATTAGCAACAAGTAATAAACAGCTATTTGTAAGGGTATTAATTGCTAAAATTAAGTAATTAATGGCGGGTATTTTTACCTGCATAGCTGCTTCAAACCTTGATTTGGATAAAAATCCAAAAAAACTAACTTTGTACAAAAAAAACAGATATATGAGTGTTTTAGTCAATAAAGATTCCAAGATAATTGTTCAGGGCTTCACTGGCTCAGAAGGTAGTTTTCACGCGGGGCAAATGATAGAGTACGGATCGAACGTAGTAGGCGGAGTAACCCCCGGTAAAGGTGGCATGACCCATCTTGATCGCCCAGTATTCAACACTGTAAAAGAAGCTGTGGCAGCTACTGGTGCTGATGTATCAGTTATTTTTGTGCCTCCTGCTTTTGCAGCTGATGCAATTATGGAAGCGGCTGACGCTGGCATTGGGGTAATCATTACGATTACAGAGGGAATTCCTACCTTGGATATGGTAAAAGTAAAAAATTATATTCAGGGCAAAAACGTGCGTATGGTAGGGCCTAACTGTCCTGGAGTAATCACTCCTGGCGAGGCTAAAGTGGGTATTATGCCTGGATTTATCCACAATCCTGGTCGTATTGGTATTGTTTCTCGCTCAGGTACATTGACCTACGAAGCGGTAGATCAAATTACCAAGGCTGGTTTGGGACAATCTACTTGTATTGGTATCGGAGGTGATCCGGTAATTGGTACTACTACCAAAGAAGCCGTAGAATTGTTGATGAATGACCCAGAAACTGATGCCATCATTATGATTGGTGAAATTGGCGGTAGTATGGAAGCTGAGGCTGCGCACTGGATCAAAGAAAACGGCAACCGTAAGCCTGTAGTAGGTTTTATTGCTGGACAAACTGCCCCTAAAGGTCGTAGAATGGGACACGCCGGAGCTATTATTGGTGGCGCAGACGATACTGCTGAAGCTAAAATGCGCATCATGCGTGAGTGTGGCTTGCACGTGGTAGAATCTCCTGCCGAAATCGGTGCTACTATGGTAAAAGCTTTGGAATCTGTAGGCTCGAACTAATTATTTTGCATATATAATCACAACCCTCTTTTCTTTTTTGAGTCAAGAGGGTTTTTTCATGCCTTGCTGATTCTGTACCTTACTTGTACATTTCAAATATTCCCCCCCTTGACACCTCAAATACGATCGGGTTCTTACTTACCTCCTATCCTTGATTAAAAATTGGTGTCCTCAATATTATTTTTTTTGAGAAAAAGTAGATAATTTAGTCATTGAGCTTGCTATACTTAATTTTTAACGTTTAATAACTAATACAGAAATACTGTAATCGCAAAACAAATGTGCCAGGTTTTAACCTAAAAAACCCTGGTATGCACAATCGCATAGTACTCGAAAAACTTATTAAAATTTAAACTAGTGATGGAGGAAATTTTTAGTAACCGGTATCAGGTATTTTACTATGACCGCCGGAGGAACTATTTTGTTAACATTTGGCTTCCTGAAAGTCAAGATTTGGAAGACACCGAATATCAGAAACAACAAATTATTTTATGGGACAAAGTAAGAGAAATACACCCGCAGTTTGTCATTTCTGATAACACCAATTTTTTGTATTCCATCGACCCCGAATTACAAGATTGGGTAGCCTCAGAAATTGATAAATTGATCGACGAGGTGAAATTAGAGCGTATAGGCATCGTGACTAGTAAAGATTTTATTGCTTTGCTTACTATTAGGCAAACAATTGAGGAAGGAAGATTTCAGGACATTACCCGCTTTTTTGAAACCAGAGAAGAAGCCGAATCTTGGTTATTTACCAAGTCGCAGGCGGCCTGAAGGTCACAGAATCCCGAAAAAGATTGAACCCGTTATTTTTATAACGGGTTTTTTAGTGGTCTAAACTTAAGCTTTCCCGAATATCCCCATCTTCAATCTCAATTACTTGCTCTTTGAGCACCAACAATTCGTCTAGTTTACCTTGGGTTAGCTTCTGTCCTTGTTCGTGTACAAACTCGGTAATGTCTTGAATAGAAACCACCCAATCGGTACCAAATTGTCGCAAAAGGCTATTTCTAAGACCAAGCTGAATAGCTCGTCGTTTGAGTTTGTTGCCATTGGGGTGATGGTCAGGATCCCATTGCATCACGACCTCACTCGCCTTAAGTTGCGCTTGCCAATCGGCCTTAGAAGCATATACCTCAGATTTAAAACTAGAGTGCACGGCTTTTGCCAAGATCTTTTCAAAATTTGCTTTAGCAATTTCTACCGCCAAAATACATTCCTGATTGGACTTGCTGGCCCAGCCTGCCCGATACATCATCCACAGAAAATTAGGTTTAATCCAACTCATACGATTAAAGCTGTACTGGCTTCCGCCAAATTGTTGATTGGCAACAGCATATTTCGCAATGCTGGGATTAAAGGCTTGATAGACTACCAGGTTTTCGGCATTGGTCATTTGGCCCAAAATACAGCGCCCTTCCTGAGGTAAGTAGGCTTCGTAATCTTTGTAAAGTATTGTTTCGAGGTTCACTTTTGGATTGTTTAAATGTTATATAGTTCTGTGATGCATCGCGAAACAATATAACCATTAAGCAATAGCACTTATAAACTTTTTATGAAAAATACCTGGTCTATCACTATCTCCCATTATTCTAGTTTAAAAGTGATGGGTATTACAATCTTTTGACTCCGTTTTCTACTGCCCCGAGCCATAAAAGGTTGCCATTTAGGTCCATTGGTTATAAGTCGTACTGCTTCTAACTCACATCCATTGCCAATGCCTCTGAGCACTTCTATGTTCTTCAAGTTCCCACCTCCTTCTATTGTAAGCATTACGAAAACTTTTCCTTCGGCCTTTAACCGTCTCGCGTCTGGTGGATAACGTAGATTGTCGTTTATGTATTTGTAATACCTCCTCATTCCGCCTTTGGGTACTGGCCTATCTTCGACAATGGTAAAAGTTTCTTTTTTAACCGCGGCTTTTTTCTTTACTACCTTTCCAATAGTCGTCCATTTCTCTCCTTGTCGAACCCGAGTTATTCCCTTGCAAAAAGGCTCTGCATCAGCATATATCAAGGCCAAACGTTCTATGCCCCTATGGTCTAAATAGCCATATTTTTCTTTCCTTTTGACCAGTATCAACTTCACAGGTTTGTCACAAGTAGGTGGGTAAATTGCATCATAGCTAAATTTACTCAGTTGTTCACCATTGTTATCAAACAACGCATATTTGTTGTGCTGCTTTACAATAAACCGCTTAAACAATTGGTCCTTAGCTTCTAAAACAATCTCTTGAATATGGTCATATTGGGGTTTTACCTTTACTCGCTTCTTAGCATTTTTATAGCCCCATTTTCCCTTTTTGTTTTGAAAAGGAATTACTTCCTGTGCTTGTAGAGTATATAAGTAACTCATAAAGAAACAGAGCAGGCCTAAGAAACGAATAACAACTTGTGATTTCATATTTGTTAGATCAATCTGACTCTTGCTCCCCCTCCCCATATAGTTTCAAATTATACTTCAGGCGGTTTTGAATACGCGTTCTCAAAAATTCAGGTTCCAGCACTATCATTGTTTCGCCAAACCCTAAAATTTCACGTTCAAGCTCAAAGTTATGCTGGACATCCAGTGAAATGGTAATCCCCTCTTCCCCTTTCTCAATTACTTGCTGGGTATGGTGCATGGGCTTGGTAATAACATAAGGCGCACTACGGCGGTCAATTTTGAGCACTACCCGAATGGGCGCTTGTCCTGCATTCACTGTAACACCTATTACATTCTTAAAGAAATTGCTCATGTCTATTTCTGTTTCCTCATAAGGCTCATAAGATTTGGCAACTTCCTGGATACGATCCAATGCCAAGGTGGTAATGGTAGGAAAACCTCGTTGTCGTCCTAACACAAACCAACGGTTACGGTATTCTTTGAGCAAATACGGAAACAATATAAAAGTATTGGCCTTGCGTGCTCTAAAAGATTGATAAGTTACTTCCAGCGAGGTCTTTTTCAGGATGGCTTCATAAATGATATCCAGGTGCTCTAGACCTCGCAGGTTTTCGTTTTTCTCAAAATCAATCACCGAGGTTTGATCGGTTTTGGCAGTATGGATTTTATCTTCCAGCTTTTGCACCATCCCGCTCAACTCCTGAAAGTGGGTAAAGCCTTTGAACTGCTTCAAAATCTCTACTACTTCATTGAGCTTAAGTAAGTCTTGGTCAGTAAGCGGAATGTTGGTGATAGAGTATTCAGAATCTTCGTAGGTGTAGTATTTCTTGTCCACTACTACAATAGGAGCATTGTAACCAAGCTTATCACTGCGCATCATTTGAATATCCATCTGCACCGTACGCTTGCTCACGCCCTTGTCTATGCCTTCGTATTCGTACAAAGCTTCCGAACAAGCATCTATCAAATCATCTAATGTCCATTGGCGAAAGCGGTTGCGCAGGCAATTGTCTATAGTACGGTATCGAATAAGGGCGTTTCTGTTTACAGGCATTTTATAAAATGAAAAGCTAAAAATTAAAAGTAAAAAGTGCCGCGATGCATCACAAAACACATCGCCTTGTGCGAAGCTGAAAGCAGCATAGGACAATCATAGTCTCATATTTGCAAAAAAGATAATTCACTGATATTACGCAGTTTGTTCCAAGTCTATTGGTTTTAATGGTTAGATGGCTAAATGGTTATATGGTTGCGCTACGCATCGCGGAACAATATAGCCATACAACCATTTAACCATAGTAATTAAAACGAAACTCAAAGTTTGCGTAACTTCAGTAATTTATTAAAACATTGCACCGTGAAGCTATTTAACCAAAAACAACATTCGAGGGTAGAACAATAAAGAAATTAATCATTTACCACTGACCATTCATCATTAAATTATAGATTACCTAAGTCTCGTATCCAACACATTATTTACTACTGCTCCAAAAAGCATAAAGGAAAACACGAAAATGTAACCGCTGTACTCCAGTGCAACTTCATCGATTTTGATTCGAGTCTTACTCCCCCACAAAATAAGCAGCAGCAGTGCGACAAAACCCACGGCCAACAACATTTGACGGGCCAGGTGGTATTCGCCTTTTTTAAGTCCTGACATACAAACAACTGTCTCGAACATATACAACACAAAAGCGGTAGGTATAAAAGCCGCAAAGCTCATCGAGAGTAACACCTCCAGGTATAAGTCCCAGCCATACATAAACAGCAAGGGCACAAAACCCAGTGGAATTGTAAAAGAACTGACAATCAATATTTTAACTGCTCTTTTCATCTTACTATTTCAAAGTTTGTTCAGCCATTAAATCTACACTTTTATTTTTTACAACCAGCTAATGCTGTGATGAATTTTCCTGGAGTGATTGATAAAATCTTGCACGCTGCTGCACCTGTAAACGTGAATGTTTTCGGGAACCTTTCTGGGTTCCTGTTTCCAGCTTTTTTTCAATCTGATGGGGCAAAAAGCCTGCTTTTAGCAAACGGTCAAACATATAAGTTAACCCTCCTAAATTATACAGCAGATAAGGGCCATAATGGGTTCCTATCCAATGATAAAGCAAGTAATGAGAATAGATTGGTTCATCCAAAGGAAAAAATTCAACCGTTAATATCTCTTTCTCTTCGTTTAGGGTAATGAGTAGGTACTGCTCAGCCTTCATGATCCCTTCCTCTTTCATAAAGGTGTTGTGCCTGGTATCATAGTATAGGTCCACTTTAGCTATACAAAACAGGCGATCATCCAACCAAATGCTATCGCTTATCTCTACACACTCTACCCGGCATTCTTGCCAATGATAACAATACACTCGATTTCCTCTGGTTGCTTCTCCACTATAAGGAATTCTGGAATCAAACGATTCTCGCATGTCCACCATCGAGTTTTTAAAAAAGGTAATATATTTTCTCTGATAAAGGTCACGTTGGGTGTCTTCGGGATGCTCTGCACTCAGGTATTTACGCTCATGAAGCTTTGTAAGAAGTTCAGGGATTTCTTCTTTGGCGAGAGTTATTCTACTTTCCTGTAAATCAGCACTTTGTGTACAATAAAACCAGCCAGCATATAAGTTCACCAGTCTTTGCCAACGTTGGTTTTCTTTGGCATCCAAGGCTTCTAACAATTGTAAACTTATCACAGGGTTATTTTCTGAGCTATAAAAACTCCAGGTAATCGGTCCAGTAAAACCAACCATTTCGTAGCCTTCATCCATTTTGTAACGAACCAAAAAAACCTTCTCCTGGCTTCCATTCCAGGGAATTTTCTTGCTCCATACTACTTCGCAAGCTATGGGAGCTTTACCAAAATGCGCAGTGTTTACTAACCAATCGCTCATTTGCTCAACCGCCCAGTCATTGTCTTTCTTTATTTTCATTGATTTAGTTTGGTAGATTTTTTAAGCAAAATAGATAATTAATTTTCACTACGCAAAAACATTGCGCATAAGAGGGTTTAGTTTGTATCATAACAAGGCTATGAATGAGCTTCCTTCTATCAAGACCTTTATTAGCTTATTCAATTTCTCTGTTTTTAATATAACACATATGGCACAAGTAGAACTAAATATCATCAACATAAACGATGGAGATGGTGAATTGGAAGTGATACAGGCTTGGCTAAACGAATGGCGTGATCAATTAGATTTTATCTCTGAGGATGAAGGCTGCAGCGATGCAATTAACTTATGGACAGTTCGAGGAGAAGAACAGTTAATCAATAATATTATAATGGATTTGCCTGAACAAGTCCGGAATTTACCAATGCCTATTAACTAATCATAAATTATTGCAAACATCAAAAGGCTATAGGTGTGCTTCCTTCTATTCTTTGGTTGAACTAGCGCACCTGGTTTCCTTTTTAAATATAAACACTATGAACAAAAATAACACTCATATATACAAGCATTTTAATGCAGTTTGATCGAGCTTAAAACTCAGATTCAAATAAGTAAAAAGGTTACTCGCATTCAAATGCTCCCCAAAATGGATATGCACTATAAATACTCACTAGTCTAGATTATTTTTTCAGTGTTACTAATCATAATTTCTTAAAATATTACAAAGGCTATAGGTGTGCTTCCTTCTATTTCTTTGGCTGAAAATTAGCGCACCTGCTTTCCTTTTCATACTCAATTCCCCCAATTCTTCCCGTTTACTCAGGCTCAAAAAAATTTTCAAATATTTTTCTGTAAGCTGTTAACCATTTCAAACTCCCCCACATAAACCCCTACCTAACTAGTGCACTGAATAGGTAATTTCAATAATTACTTAACTTAACCAAAATCGTTCAACAAGATGAAAACATCTAAAATTATCAATCGGTTATTCGCATTGATACTACTAACCACAGTATTTGTAGCTTGTCAAGATCAAGCCACCCAAGAAGAGGTAAACCCTCTACCAACTTTGGACAGTCCCAGCGCTACCATTAAGCTTTGTGAACCAGTGATAGTCTTTCCTCGTGTTACCTGGAATGAGTTTTACGACCGCGATCGTCGCACTTGTGTACCGCTTCGCAACAGTTTTTGCTTAGACCCCAGCACGGCTGGCGTTCGACTGATTTGTCACGAAATAGAGCTTAAGGAGATTCCACACCCTTGTATCAAGCCACTTTGTGGAAAGTACCCTTTGATTCCTCGCGAATTGTTTGAGAAACCTGAGATAGATGCATCAATTATTTTTCCTTATGAAGATTATTTGGTGATTCAGCGTATCAAGAAATTTGACGAAGAGGTGAAAAACAGTGTTACCACGTTTGCCAAGCCATTGGATATTGGAAAAGAGTTGGCAGCAGAATTAAAACTGTCCGGTAATCTCATCAAACCAGGAAAGTACATCACGATACCAAACGTAAGGGAAGCAATGGAGAGCATTTTTATTCCTAAGGAAAACCTGGGACGCTAAACTGACTAACACATATTAACTACAAAAAACCTTGTCTAATGGCCATAGACAAGGTTTTTATATTTAGTTTTACTCAATAACAGAATTGGTCACTTCAATACGGGTATCGGCATGCATAGAAATGTTTGGATATACCGGATACCAGGAACCCCCAGTATTGTTTCGAATCACACTATTATCAATCACAATGTTTCCAGTGCGATTGTTGGTCACAAAAAAGATCCCTGAACCATGTTGCACTACTTCATTATTCTCAATTTTGGTTCCCAATAAAGTAAGCGTCATTGTATTGCCATCGTTGTAAATGGCACCTCCACTTCCACCACCGGGCGTACCCGATTGGGCTGGATTTCCGCCATTGCCAATGGCTTTGTTGTGCGTAAACAAACTATTGATAATCGTCCAGGAAGTTCCAATACTACTAAGGGCAGCTCCATTAGAACCTTGATTGCCATAGCCATCGGCACCACCAAAAGTGCTGTTGACAATGTATACTGGCAATCCATTGTATTGGCTAAATACGCGAATGGCACCACCACCTACATCGGCTCCGGTACCTGCACATACATTATTGAAAAAACGAGTATTCACGGCCTTGAATCGGCCACCACGTACCCAAATGGCTCCTCCTCCTCCTTCTAGTTCTTGCCCAAAACCAACAGCATTACCATCAGAAAACGTGATGTTTTGCACTGTTAAACGAGGGTGGTCCTGGTTATCACAATTGGGAGTAGTCCATACCAAATCCTGATCACAGGTATTCATATACAAGATTCGGTTAGTGCCTCCCCCACTCAGCGTAATCAAACCACCCCCATCAATTACTACGTCGGGGTTGGCATTATTGAAAACTTGTGCGGGGCTATCCATTGTAATCGTGTGTGGCTGATCGCCACAATTAAACACAATTTTTCCTCCTTTAGCCACAGCATCTTTCACGGCCTGACAGGTACAACTCTCGGGTGTACCATTTCCAACTACCTGATCGGGGTTAGATACATCTTCGGTACCAGCCTCAGTAGGAATCGGTGAGTTACCGTCAGGATTCCCCGCAGCGGGTCCATTTTCAGGGTTGGCCAAAGGGTTGTTTACCACAGTAGTATCTGGCTTATTGTCCTCTTTTTTACAAGCACTAAAAACAACCAGCACTACAAAAACAAGCACGAGTTGTAGTGAAAACTGTACAGTTCTATTATTCATTATTAAGCTTACGGTTAGTGAAAAAATCTATCATTGTTTTTACCCTTTTTTACTTGGGTTTGTTGCGTGGGTCACCAGGTTTAACACCTCAAAATAATCATTCTCTCGAACAAAAAATGCAGTGCTTGATTCTGGTGAAAATCAAGACACTGCATTTTTAAAATTATTGAATCAAGTATATCTAAAAATAGCCTATCCTAAACAATGGTGCTTATTAATGGTAAATCTGTGTTGCTAGCTGATTCAATGGATTTTATCACTCAATTAACCTTCTTTACTCTTGATACCATCATTGGTAATATTTTTTTGAGGATAATATTTTCATTGTATTGAAAGGCACTCAAGGTGCTTTAGGTTATATAATTTATGAAAAATAGTATGACAATCTGTGGTTTTTAATTAAAAAAAACAGTTTGTTGAAGGATGGCCTAATGCCTATATTTTAAGGTTTGTACAATGTTTTCTCTAAAACAGTAAACAGTATTACTCGAGTAAAATAATTAGCTACCAAGAGAAAAGTCTCTTTTAAAAACAGGAGGGAATTTTATTCAACACTTACCGAAAAATACTTGAGTTAAACAGGGTCATTCAGAATTAACCCAAACACAGTAAATGTAAAACAAAAATAAATTAGATAACAGAAGCAAAAGCTCAACAGAGTTAGCGCACTTTTCGAAAAAGCATAAAAAAAAGACGGATCAGATTTCTCTTACCGCCTGTCTGTATTTATATCTCAATGATGTCGTTACTTTGGAGTCTCCATAACCTCCCAGGTATGATCGCCTACCAGTCTTACTTTGGCTACAAATTCTTTGTAAGGTATTACGCCCCATTCTACGGGTGAAACCATAGAAAGCACATAATTTTCGTTCTTGCGCTGATACAAATAATACACTTTGGCTATTACTGGGGCAAAGCCCATCTCTGCACCATATACAAACTTAGAAATCTCCACTCTTTCCTGGATTTCTTTAGCCTGCTTTGCCAGTAGCTCTGCTTGTCTTTGAATCATTTGTAGCTGGCGATCGGTTTGCTGATTCATAGCAGTAATGGCCTGCCCTTTGATTTGATCGTCAGTATCTGGTTCTATTTTTACGCCCCCTACGGTATGTGCATAAGGCAACAACCCTGGTTTTTCGGCTACTTTGTCTGCATCTATTGGATTGTGAAATTCTTCGTTATTTTCTTCTGTCATAATGTATGTTTCTTCCGCAAAAATAGTGTATAGTCAAAATACAACCACAATAGTAGAGCAAAGGTTTTATTTATGACATTTTTAGAGGTAAATTTTAAGAGTCTTACAATATTTCGCCTAAAATAAACCAAGGGATACCCAAATTACGTACAGACGATATAAAATTCAAAATCAGGTACATGGCAGGTAAAGAATCAACGAATCCTAATCAATTATCTTCAAACAACTTACAAAACCAAGCCAATCAATTATGGGCTACTTATCGAATAAATGAAGAAGTAAAACGTGAGCCAATCGCAAATGAAAGGTTTTGGAATGATTACCTCCTGTTGTTAAAAGGTGTTCAGAAACAAACCTACTCCAGAATTCAAACGACCTCATCCCATATTGATAATCAAGCTGATGATGGCAAAAAACCTAAAACAATACTGCTCAGAGATATCGTATTTTTGGTGTCATTTGTGATGGCTACCTCTTTTCTTATTGTGTACTCTACATTGTCCCGAACAAAGTTTTATAGTTTGGAAAGTGCACTCAAAAACCCTGAACAAGTAGAAGAACTTCTTTTAAGTGCTCAGTATCTCAAGGCAATACCTCGTAGTATTGCACGTCTCAAAAATCTTAAAAAACTAGATTTGCGATCTAACGAAATAGCTGTCGTACCTAAGGAAATATGTCAACTAACAAATCTGGAATACCTGGATCTTGCAGGGAACCAATTAACCGAGATTCCAAAAGAAATAGGTAATCTCACAAAACTAAAAACGTTGGATTTAGCAATAAACGAACTAAAAACCATCCCTAAAGACGTGGGCAAACTTAGGATGCTAAAAGTTCTTCGGTTGTATGACAATCGAATCAATAAACTACCCAAAGAAATTGGAAACCTTACCACATTGCGTACCCTAGGTTTATCATTCAATGAGATAGTCAAATTGCCTAAAGAAATCTGGAACCTTCAAAAATTAACCAACCTTGATTTATCGTTTAATTCAATTAAAGTAGTACCTAAAGGAATTGAAAACCTAAAATTGCTACAGACACTGGGCTTGTCTAAAATAAAACTTTCTAACTTCCCCAACGAAGTGTTGAAGCTTACAAAGCTGAAAAGATTAGATTTAGGGAGTAACCAAATTACCTCTATACCAGAAGAAATAAAGCAATTATCTAACCTACGCGAGCTTAGTTTAACATTTAACCCCAATGCCATTATGCGATATGAGTCAAAGCTCAAAAAATGGCTTCCATTGTGTCATGTTTATATGTATTATAACTAATGCCCATTTATGGCTGAAGCAATTTTTAATATGATAGCGTAAAAATTATACTGGATAGGTACTCATTGTTTTTGGCCTTCTATAGCCATTATGTATCTTTTTAATAGGAGGAATCGTCTCTATTTTTGGTACTTTAGCAGGCAAAACCACTAGTGTTTTCCAAAGTTAATGCGCATTTACTCGTTAAGGATTAAACAAATTACCCTGCCTAACAAATAGCAACACACAATTCAACATTGAATAATATGGCTGATAAAGCAAATAATACAACCAACAACCTACAAGAGCAAGCAAAGCAACTATGGGCCACCTATCAAATCATTGAAGAAGTAACTGAAAACGAGGATTTTTGGCTCAAGTATCATCACTTGCTACTAGAAGCTCAAAAAAGCGCAGCTGTAAACATTCAGTCAAACACTCCCACTGTTGTACCTCCGCAAGTGACCACTCCACCTCCAAAACCAATAGCCACCACCCCAACTAGTCAAATATCCAAAAGCGGACGAATACTTGTTGCACAGGTTTTAGGAGGTATTTTGTTCTTAACTTTGCCATATTTTTTTCTCAACTTTTTCGCTTCTTCCTCTTCAGAAACCTCATACCCTCTCAAAGAACCAACACCAATCATTCAAAAACCAGAAGCACTTCAAACAAAGTTTCATACCCTGGAAAGTGCCCTCACAAGCCCTGAACAAGTAGAAGAACTGGAGCTTGCCAAGATGTACATCAAGACATTACCCAAAAGCATTGCTCAGTTAAAAAACTTAAAAAGATTGAATTTACGAGGAAACTATATCACTGCTTTGCCCAAGGAAATTGGCCAGCTTAAAAAACTGGAAATATTGGATTTGGCTAATAATCAGCTTACTACCATCCCCAAGGAAATAGGACAATTAAAACATCTCAAAAGTTTGATACTTGATGGTAATCGTTTTGGTGTGTTTCCGACTAAGGTGGTAGCCTCTACAAGTCTTGAAGCACTTTTTCTTAGGCATAATAAAATTACCTCTTTGCCTCGATCAATTGGTGCATTACAAAACCTGAAAACGCTCGACTTGTCATACAATCAACTACAGGCATTGCCTTCAGAAGTAGGGCAACTTCAAAACTTAACTCATCTATACATTTCATACAATCAACTACAAGCACTTCCCACAGAAATTGGGAACCTTAAAAACCTGGAAAATTTTGCAATAAACAACAATCAAATCCGAAAATTCCCTGAAGCAATTTGTCAATTGACCCAATTGAAATCTATGGATGCCTGGAACAATGGGCTAAAAACACTCCCCACACAAATTGGCAAGCTACAAAAGCTTGAACGCTTGAACATACAATACAATCGTTTGACTAAGCTTCCTAAGCCCATATTCACCCTCCAAAAACTGAAACGTCTCAACCTGGATGGTCAGGTCAAACTATTGTCCTATCGCAAACACTTCAAACAACTATTGCCTCAGTGTCGGGTTACCATCATCGAACAGGATTATTAAACATTATTGCGACTGAGTTCATTCATTGATTGTATCCCCAATAGCCGATAAGGTTTTCAAACCTGGGGTAGTGATCTGCTTGTAAGACACAAGCTAAAACAACACGGTTGTTTTTGGGGTAAATCACAATCAATATGCTCTTGGCCTAACGGCAAGCAAAAACTGTTGGAAAACCATAGATTATTCTTTTTCTTTGTATAAGGTCAAGGCTATAGAGCGCGCTTCCTTCTAACATATTTTTCTCCTCGGAGAAAATTATTTGAGTACCAGCGTCTCTGATTTCCCTGATCTTTTTTTATTCGATAAGCATATATCCAAGCTTTTGTATAGCAAACAGCCTCTCTAAAATTTATTTTTCAGAAAATTTTCCAGTACGCAAAAACCTTGCGCACTACTCCATTTTATTTGTATCAGATCATCGGCTATAGAGTGTGCTTCCTTCTAAAACCCTGTTTTCTTGCGAAGAAAACGCAATGATAGCGCCTCTGCTTTCCCTGATCTTCCACAGAATGAATGGGACTCCCAACCCGCTACCGGAACAGTGCGCGTTGGGAGAGTTCACTCTGCTACAGATTTGATCACATATAAAATGATATACATAAACAAAACACTATGAAAAACACTATCTATCTACGTCGTAAAAGCAAACTAATCATCAAGAAAGGTAACGATCAATTACCAATGACTCACCTGGCCACTATTCTGAAAAACCTTGAGGCCTATGGTTATACTTTTTCTCAAGCCGTGATAGAGCGTGTGCAAACCCTTTCTAAAGAAGCCGCTAAACAATTGTATAAGCAACTTATGAAAGACATTAAGGAAATGACAGGAGCCAAACGTAAGTTTAAGCCTATGTATCCTAATTTTCCTAAACAGGTAATGGAGATGACTCATGTGGAACTATATATCAATGCCATCTTACATTATGTCTCCAGAGGTAAATACATGCCTGATTATGAAACTGAAACTCGCCAGCCTTTATTAGAAAAAACCGATTTACGTATTATTGACCTGGGCGATGAAGCTGATTTTCGTCTAATGTTTACCCAACTCATGGGAGCCAATTCATCTATTTCGGCTATCGACAAAGAAGACCTGGACTGGATAGTGCGCCAATACCGTGATGAGGTAGCTCCTATGTTACCTGATGCTATTCCTATGAAGGAAAACCTGGCTTATGTTACGGGTTTGCTCCTAAAACACACAACCAAATCCGATACATTGCTAAAAAGCTTCTATAAAACGGCTACCGATGTATTGCGTTTGGCAGTATCTTTATCTGATGGAGACGTAAGTTTGGCCGAAGTGACTCGTTTCCGAAACTTTAAGCGAGGAGAACGTAAGTTGTTGCTGGGTTTGCTGGAAAAAGCAGGCAATATTACCGAAGATATGCTACGTTATAAAGAGCGCTGGATTCGTTTGGGTGAAAAACTGCATCCATTTGAGTACAAAAAACGCTTCCCAAAAGTTTATAAAGCTTTTGATGTCATTCGCAACGATCAAACCTTTCATACTTTCAATAGCAAAGTAGAGCAATCCTTGGCCAACCTGGAAGTTTTCAAAGCTACCGCATTGCTTAAAAATCGTTCAGGAGAATTTGCGCGTCGTTTAGATCATTTACTAAGAATGACCACCAGCACCGAGGAATGCCAATATGTAGTACAACATTTTGCCGAAGTAGCGCACAATGTATCTACTCCAGTGTTGCTACAGGTGCGAGCACACTTTAATCATAGAGATGATACCAGTGAATTGCGTACTTTTTTCCCTAAAGGTAATGTGGCCAAGGTACAGGCTATTCCAAACCAGTTGCCTGAAATTCCAGTAGAGGCTTGCCTCGCAGTGATAGATATTTGCGAAAAAGCATTGGTAGAACGTTTCAAGGCATTGAAGCCATTGGGTAAAGTGTATATCGATGAGCGTCTAAAAAACTATTTGGTTCCTTTCTCGCAACGTTCGGCCAGCAAGGCATTGCGCACCATTGTGCGAGGCTCAAAAGTAAGCATGCCTACTGGCGGTGACACCATTCGTTTTTTTATTTGGTGGAAGGAAGGAGTAGTCAATGGTCGCCATACAGGCACAGTAGATATTGATCTCTCCGCGGTAATGTATGACAGCAACTGGAATTATTTAGAGCATATTTCATATACAAACTTAAAATCTGCCAAATATCAGGCAGCCCACAGTGGCGACATTGTATCGGCTCCAAATGGCGCTTGTGAGTTCATCGATTTAGACATACCCTCTATTGTCAAATACGGAGGCCGTTATGTAGTCATGAATATTTACTCGTTCTCTTATCAGCCATTCTGCGACTTGCCAGAATGCTATGGAGGTTGGATGATGCGTAAACACCCTCAATCGGGTGAAATTTTTGATGCCCGAACTGTGCAAGACAAAGTGGATGTAACAGCTGATACCAGGGTTTGTATCCCAGTGATTATGGATTTGCACACACGTAAAGTGGTTTGGTCGGATTTGGCGCTACGTTCTAACCCTAATTGGTACAATAATGTAGAGGGCAATCTGGGTGGTATGACGCTTATGGGAAAGGCAATGACTACTTTGAAAAAACCAAATTTGTATGACTTGTTTATGCTACACGCTCAAGCTCGGGGCGAAATGGTTTATCAAAATAACCGCAATGAAGCTGAGGTAGTATTTACCCCAGAAGAAGGCATCACCCCATTTGATATTGAGCTGATTATGGCGGAGTATATGTAGAAGGGTGAATATTAAATGCCGAATTTCAAAGGTAATACACTCTGAAATTCGGCATATTTGTTTTGTGTTAGTCAATACAAAGCATAATATTGTTGTCTTCTTGTGCTTATAAACCTCAAGCCTGATTCATTTAAAATATGTCCACGCTTATTCGTTTTCCTCAGTTTATCAAATGTAGTTTCTTTTGCCTGTTACTACTCATCAGGCCTGATATTGGCAAAAGCCAATCTCGATATCAGATCATTTATGAGCCAGGATTAGGAATGAACTTTGGAGCAGAAAATATTGCCACAGTAGGCTATCTTTGGCAAAAACTGGATCATAAATTCATTCCAATTCAACTTTTTCACCAAACTCATACAGGGTCAAAAATAGGAAATATCGCTTACCGACTTGGGAAACTATTTTTGCTTAATTACCCCATTACGTTTATTTTACCTTCTATCCAACACGAACGCTTTGGTCATGGAAGCCGTGCTACTGAATTTTCGGGAACTATAGAGAGCGTTCAAATTACTCTTCCCCCTCCTTTTCAATTCAGGCTCCCAAGCATCAGCACTTCTAATACAAGCTTACAAACTCCACAACAAATATTAGTTGAAACTATTGGAGGCTCAGAAGCAAACTTTATTTTATCCGATATCTTAAGGAAAAACATTTTATTGGATCATAAATTGGACTATCATACTGCTTTTATGTACTTGTATGCCAACAATGATTTGGCAGGTTATGCTGGATTTGCAGCTAACATCGCCACGAGTGATATAAGGATTGCAGTTGACAACTTGAATTCTCAATCTCAGAACAATTCAGGAAACCTCACCTTGAAGCGTGTACAATTATATGGCATTTTAAGTATTGTTTTAGATCCTCTTAATTATTATGCTTTGAAGAGTATTTTTTGGGATTACGTTTGGAGTGGCCAATATTCAAAAAAAATTAATTTAATTCCTTTAGGTCCAACATTACATTATCTGCCTAAAGCTAGTTTCAATTTTGCTCCATATGGGGTTGAGATCAATCTTCAGAACTATTTAAAGCATAAGCGTCAATTATATGCATTAAACATATCGCATACAGATGGTACTTTTGAAAACGCCTGGCGGCTTTCGGCTCAGGCCTGGAACCTAACCTTAACCAATAGAATCTCCTTTAATCTGGCTGGTGAGATTTGGCAACAACCTGAAATTTCTTTCTATAAAGAAAACAATCTTCTTACCACGAAGGGATTTGGAGGCGCTATTGTAGCCACTACCTATTACGATTTAATCAAACAAGACCATCAATGGGGGTTAGTATTACAGTTAGGCTACAAAAGTAAAGGGTTTATGAAAGGAGAAATCTTAGACAACGGAGTTATTATTAGAGGGGGGATCTCTTTAAGGATTAAGTAAGTATGTTTAAAATTAGTCAGTTAAGTTTATCATACAACAAAGTTGTATGAAACTTGAGCCTTTTACGTATTTTTTTGATTATAAGAACAAAGTCATCTACAAGCTATAACAATTCAACCATATTTCATTTTACCTAAGTACCTATTCAAACCTTCTGTAAAAGAAAATTTAAACATAGAAATCATCTCAACCTTTAGGATGTTGATAAAACTTATCTCGTAAAGGATTTCAGACTGTGATTCAGCCATTTTCGGCTGTAGATATCCTGATTTGAAGCAATGCAGACTAAATTAAATATCGTATATTAGGTAACAACCACCGAATCCAGAGTTCTTCTCTCGACATTCGGCAGTTGTGATTCAATATTTAACAAAAAAGCTATTTCACCACCTTCACCCAGCCTTTGCATTTTACATCATCGGGTGAGGTAAGTACATAATAATATACCCCTGCTTCTACCTCTCCTCCCCAATCGTTTTGGTAGTTGTCGCGTTCAAATATTTTTCTACCCCAGCGATTATATACTGCTATGCGATGGTTGGGAAAAGGAACCACAAACAAATCGTTTTTACCGTCATCATTAGGAGTTACCACATTAGGCAGGCTATTTACTTGATTAAATATGGTGACTGTTATAGAATCTACCTGAGTACAAGCCCCATTGCTTGAAATGTATTTGATGGTGTACTGTCCAGATTCGGGGTAAGTATAAAACACCACATCCTTTCCTGCTTCAAATGTTTCTCCATTACCCATATCCCAGGTTTGGGTCAATGAAGTGTCAGGGTCAGCAGTGAGTTTTACCCGAGGGTTAATCCCACACTCTGACAATACGGTAGCTGAAAAGTTAGTTGTAGGAATTTGTAATACTTCTATTGGTACTGTAGCCTTGGTATCGCATCCATCGGCATCTCGCACTGTCACTACATAATTGGTACTTTGCTCGGGAGTAGCAATCGGGTTGGCAATGGTGCTATCGTTGAGGGTACTTCCCGGATTCCATTCATAACTCACTACTGATTTCTGAGAAGTGACGCTCAGATTTACCTGTTCTCCCTTACATATAGTTTTGGGGTCGCTTACCGTTAAATTATTTTTAAATACTCTGAAGGTTTTGGTGACTGAGGCCACTCTCAAACAACTTGGTGGACTTTGTACTTGCAAAGTAATGGTAAATAGGCCTTCTTGATTGAAACGATAATCTATCGAACGGCTCGTTCCGATTTGCCCAATGCCACCATCGATACTCCAGTCATAGGTACTAGCCCCTTGCCCTTTGTAAGTAAAAGTAATCGTGGCTGGGGCACATATTTCAGTTACATTATTTTGTACCGAATCCTGAATATCAAAATCAGCCGTCAGAATGTCTACGTCAAATTTAAAAGCCGCATTGTTACAGTTTCCAGTACTACTTCGGTTTACATTCGAATAAGCTCCTGGTGTAGTAGGAAACGAGGACGCGTCTCCACAAGAGCATACCGAATGATACACTACTCCTCGTTTACTAAATCGACAAGTTCCACCATCTACGTGCTCCCCCCTCGATTGGCTGGTACCAAAGAAGGTCCCATAGACTAAATCCTGCGCATCGGTAGAGAGTACTGCAATATAAAAGTCTGAGCCATCGGTATTTTGCTGAAACCCATCAAAGGTTACTGGCATTCCCAGTGTACTACTCCCCGACATAGGAGGTGAAAAATACCCTGGCGGTTGATATCCTACATTGATGTTTCCTCCCCACCCTGTGATGTATACATTCTCACAATCGTTGACCAAAAAAGCAGTAGGAGATATATCTGGGGTGGAGCGTCCTGAACCAATCACAGTAGAATAAATTGTACGATTAAGATCAGGACTCATTTTGTGAATAAATTGTCGGGCATTGGCATTAGAATACACTCCAGCAGTTACTGGATAGTTTCCGAAGGTTTGTCCAAAAACATATACATTACTGTTAGTATCCAAATCTACAAAGAACCCCTGGTCGGCGCTTGTGGTCCCCAAATAGGTAAACCTCTCAAGGGTACTACCATCATTTGAAATACGGGCAACAAACCCATCATCTGAGCCAATTGCGGTGGTATGTAGTGCATCAGGAGAAGTAGGCAATCCAGCACTGGTAGTAGCTCCTGTCACAAAAACTTCCTGATCCTTAAACACCTTAATAGAGTAAGCTCCATCAAACCCACTACCTCCTAAGTAGGTACTCCACATCATCGTAGACAAATCGCTTGACATTTTGAAAATGACTGCATCCTGTTCTCCAGCAAGATTAGATTGAATGGCCCCTACCAATGGAAAATCATTAGATAACGTAGTGGAAGCTACATAAATATTGTTACTACCATCTACAAATACATCTCCTCGATAAGTATCCCCATAATTCTTGATGCTAGTATTAGCCAAATGTAACCCATCATTATCAGAGCCTCCCACATAAGTAGCTGCACGCAATTGATTACCATTTGGGCTTATTTTGGCTAAAAACAAATCACTTCCTGCCAAGAAATTCATCCCTCCAAGCGGAGTAACAAAATTACCACCATTAAATTTATCATCGAAAACTCCTCCAGTAACAGGTAAACTATCAGAAGCAGTAGTACCCAGAATAATTAATTCATTGGCACTATTCACCACTAGGCTATGAGGAACATCTGCATCTTCTCCGCCTAAATAGGCTCCATATAACAGATTTGTGCCATCCTCGCTAAACTTTAAAATTCCTATATCTATGTTACCTGCAAAAGTAACATCAAATTCTCCTCCATTATTGGGAAAAAAAGAACCAGGGTCAAATACTGTTCCGCCTGCATAAAGGTTCTCATTCAAATCAAATGCTGCTGTATTACCCCAATTGTCTGGAATAGATCCTGAATAACTGGAAAATATCAGCTCAGGGTCTATAACCAACTCAAAGTTTGGATTGTAACCATAAGGAAATTCAAAACTGACCTCATTATTCACTAATTTAAAATTAGCCTTTACAGTTACTTTTTGCCCATTGATAATTTGATAACAATAGGGTTTCTTTTCTATAATTTCACCTAAACTGGTAATAACTGCCAAATTGCCCTCTTTTAGCAATATACCTTGTGCTCCATTATATTGTATATGGATTGCTTGAGGAGAAGTATTGGGTGCTACGATAAACTCATACTTCAGATGCTTGTTTTGTTCATAAAACTTAAGGTCAATAGACGCATAAATATCCCTGTAATACAAGGTTCGAAAACTCCGCACATCAGTCGCCCATTTTAAAGGGTTCTTACCCTTATAAAAATTCCACTTCTCAGTAAGTAATTCTTCAGGCTGAACGCTTACTAATGGGTTAGCGCCTAAAAATTTCACTTCTATTCCATGAGCTTTGATTTTATTTTGTACAGGTTTGGCTAACTTTGTCCGGCTAGCGGCCGATGCGGTGGGATTGGCCAGGTGTAAGCGACTTATTGCTTTGGAATCATAATAAGTGTATTGCACGCCGTCTTTTTTCAAAAACATAAAGCCACTGGGAATAGCGGCTCGATACAGCACCGATGAAGGCCATTGGTTTTTGTTTTCTATAAATTTGTAATTCTTTTGTTGAAGCCGAGGCTTGCTGGTTACGTGCTTCAACACTGGTGATTGAGCCTGGTTACTCACCCAACAACAAATAAATGCAAGCACAAGCAATGCAAATTTCTTCATGAGCTTATAATTCAATTAGAGCAAACAAAATAATAATTAAGATATCAGCAGGTTTCAAGTTTTCAACTTTGAAGTCGAAATGACTTCTCTGTAGCGATACGAATAAATAAGGGTATCATGTACAAAGATATCATTTTAAGAAGAGCTTTTATTAAGATTGATCCCCTATTACTATTTTTTAACTGTTGGCGAGGTGATTACAAAAAATACAAGTACGAAATGAGTATTGCTTGAAATAAAAATGTATTTTTTGAAAAATTACTTATACATTATAGGTTTAAGTAACAAAGTTTGCTAAATTTGGTTTCTTTGAAGATGGGCATACTATTACACTAAAGTTAAGAATATATCACTTCTTGATTATTTTTAAAAAACACTAAATTTCCCCAACTTATTTCTGACAAACACCGTAAAGGAATACTCATAATTCCTTTTAATTTTTATTCTGACATTTATGGCAAAATATTTTATGGTATTTTGTCTCAAATATATTTTTTTGTTTAACTACCTTTTGTGACGAACCCCCTCGGAAGTTTTCCGTTGGGGTTCTTTTTTTACCCAATTTGCAGGTTAACATTTATCTTATCAACTTGTTTGACTTGGTTTGTTAATATTTTGTTATTATCTGATAATGTGCAAGTTAGCCCCACTCACCTTCCCCAAACTCATTTCATTTTCATAAAGATATGATGTGCTCGTTGGTCTAGAAAATACAGCACTAGGTAGATTATTTTCTCCTCTCATTCCGCAATATTATAGCTTTGTAACATAATCATTAAGCTATGAATCAGAATGTCTTAAACGCTCTCTATACTAACACCACTCTAAATTAACACACAAAAAGCTTATTGTAAAAGTACAATAAACACCCGAAATAGTTCATCTATTGAATCAATTTAAAAACAATAATCATATACCCATAGTTTACCCAACATTGATTTTACATCTATGATGGTTAGGCTTTATTTTTTTGTATTTAAACCTTATGTAAATAAATTTTTACATCCCATGAAGAACCTATTTATTTTAAAACTTCTTTTGTTGGTTTGTTTAACAACATTTAGTATTCAGGCTCAAGATAAGAAACCACCCACTAAAAAAAGTGCTCAAAAACGACCTGGTCAACGCAGACAAATGCCTGCGATTGGTAAAGTTTACGGG
Source organism: marine bacterium AO1-C (assembly GCA_001890965.1). GTDB lineage: Bacteria > Bacteroidota > Bacteroidia > Cytophagales > Microscillaceae > Microscilla. Next base: position 79,078 of record MLAY01000003.1, read on the forward strand.
GTAGTAAAAGACGCCGAAACTGGAAAGCCCGTGGAATTTGCAACCGTAGCATTGTACAACGTACGGACAAAAAAGATCGCTACTGGTGCCATTGCCAATGCTAAAGGAAAATTCTCAATTAGCGAAATCAAGTTGGGCATGTACGAGGTCAAAATCAACTACATTGGCTACAAAGTAAAAACAGTGGGCCCTATTCGTCTTTTCCCTAAGCAATACCGTGGTCAAGGTGTTGAACAAAATCTAGGAGATATTAAGATTGAAGCAACTGCTGCCAAGCTAGAAGCCGTTACAGTAACTGCTGAACGCGAAGACATTGAGATCAAAGCAGATCGTAAAGTATTCAATGTAGAGAAAAACATTACCAGTACAGGCGGTACTGCCCTTGAAGCGTTACAAAATGTTCCTTCTATTGATGTAGATCAGGACGGTAACGTGAGTTTGAGAGGAAGTGCGAATGTAACTGTTTTTATTGATGGTAAACCTTCTGGACTTACTGGTGGGGGGCGCCAAGCTGCCTTGGAGCAAATTCCAGCCTCTAGTATCAAAAAGATTGAAGTAATTACCAACCCATCTGCCAAATACGATCCAGATGGTATGTCAGGGATTATCAATATTGTATTGAAGAAAAATGTATTGCGTGGTTTGAATGGTTTTGCCAATGTAAGTGTAGGAACCAACGACAAATACAGTGGTTCTTTGCGTTTAAATCTACGTACTGGAAAGATCAATACTTATATTACTTATAGTGGAAACTATTTCAATCGCTTCTCTAATAGTTTCAGTGATCAGCAAAACTTTAATGGAGATACGATTACTCTAATTAATCAGGTAAATGATGGTGATATTCGTTTTTACTCTAACCTATTAAAAGCAGGTATTGATATTAACCTGGATGAGAAAAATGAACTGTCAATCAGTGCTTTGTATAGCTTGCGTGGTTTTGGCCGCGACCAATTGAGCGATCAATCTTTAGGACAACAAATTGGTGCAGGCGCACTTAATCCTCTTTCGCTTACTCTTCAGGAGAACAAATTAGCCAGTACTGGCGATAATATGGATTTCAACGTGGGTTATAAGCGTTACTTCAACAATCCAGACAAGTTGTTATCTTTTGATGTACGCCACTCTCGCTCTAATAGCTTATTTACCTCAGATTTGATCGTACAGCCGCTCAATATCACGGATAGAACTCCTAATGGAACTTCTAATCTTACGCTCAACGAAACGGATAACCAATTCAACATCACCACTGCTCAAGTAGATTTTGAGTTACCAGTTACCAAAGCATTGAAGTTGGAAATGGGAGCTAAAACTACGATTCGTAATATATTCAATGGTTTCTCGGTGAGCGAAGATGCAACGGGTACTGGTAACAACTTAGTACCAGATTTGACCCAAAATAATGACTTCCGTTACGATGAATATGTGTATGCTGCTTATGCTATCTACAATCATCAGTTTAGTAAGAAGTTATCGTTTCAGGCAGGTATCCGAGTAGAACAAACCATGTCGGATGCAGTGGTTGAAAACACCGATCAACGATTTGAGAATGAGTATTTGAATGTTTTCCCAAGTGGATTCCTTACTTATAAGCTCACTAAAAATGGTACAGTATCGGCCAATTATAGCCGACGAATCAACCGTCCTCGTACCCGAGCTTTGAACCCATTCTTGATTAGAATCAATACCAACAACTTCTATCAAGGGAATCCAGGGTTATTGCCTGAATTCATCAACTCGTATGAATTAAGCTATACCCACACCTGGAAAGGTACTACATTAAACGTATCAAGTTATTTCCGTGATATTCGTGGTTCTATTCAGCGTTTCCGAATCACTGATCCAATCACCAACATCACCACCAGTACTTTTGAAAACATTGCTTCGGGCCGCAACTATGGAGTTGAGTTGATTTATAATATGAGACCTGCCAAGTGGTTTAACTTTACCCTTAGTGGAAACTTCTATCGTACCGAAATTGATGGTTCAAATGTAGAAGAAGGAGACCTGAACAACGACGCATACAGCTACCAAACTAAATTGTTGTTGAACTTCAAGGCAAGCTCTAAGCTAAACTTCCAGGTAACTTCTAACTACCGAGCTCCTATTGCTTTGGCTCAGGGTGAACTATCAGAAGTATATGCTACTGATGCTGCTGTAAATTATAAAATCTTAAAAGGTAAAGGAACTCTTGGTTTCCGAGTAAGCGATATCTTCAATAACCGACGATTTGGTTTCAATACTGATGGGGGCAACTTTATTCAAGTAACCAACTTCAAACCAGAATCTCGTATTGCTTTCTTGAGCTTCTCTTACCGTTTTGGAAAAATATCAATGGATGCTCGTAAGATGCGTCAAATGCGTAAGAATCGTAAAAACCGTCGCAGAAGAAGAGGCAACGATGTGCCAAATGTAGATGGTATGAACTAATAGATAAAAAGCTTATAAATAAGGGTTATAAGCACTCTAATAGGTGTTTAGATGAAAATAGAAAAGGTATTGGCATTTGCTGATACCTTTTTTTGTTTGAGGCCTTCTTCTATTTTAAGCTCTGGCCTTCAAATACTTACCTCAAAAACAGTTAACTTTTTTAATAAAAATCGAAACTTTTTGTCCGTTGAGGCTACCCCATTTTGGTATATATATACAAACACCAAGGAAAGTGGGTGAACAGACAAGTGACGATTATAGGTCACACCTCAACATTGTAGCCGAGTTATGAAAGGTGTTGCCCCATCTAAGTGGAACACTTTGAACACTAATAGCTCAGGAGAAAGTAAGTGATTAAACTAATTCAATATCCAATAAAACATTCACTAAGAAAATAAAGTGTGAGGTGATCAAACTTTTTTATTGTATTTCTTCTTCCCTTCTTTTATACTATTAATAATACCAGGCATGTAGCTTCCAACCTTTTTCGGCACTGAAAGACAAAGCAGGTGCTGGCAAATGAATCATATTCACAAAATAGATCAGAGTTTTCAAAAACTTGCTACGTGTTTTGATCGCGGTAAGGTCCCAGTCAAACGATAGATAAAACTGACGATAAGGTCTCAGGCCTACTTCCAGATTTTGCTGGTCTTGAGCAAAAATCATGTTTTCAGCCCCATAACCCACTGCAATATTGAGCCATTTGGGATAGCGATTGCCCTTGGGCAAAAACTTATCTATATCTACCGAAAACCAATAGGTTTGTCCATTATAATCTTTGAGAATTTCTTCGGAAAACGATTTACCCAACAATGTGGGGCGCTGAGGAGCAAAACTTGTGCGGTGAAACGAAAACTTAGGATGAATGCGCACTTCGTTCCAAAGGGCGTGCTGTCCATACAAAAACAAACCTCCTCCAATATTGACAAAAAAATCGCTCCAGGAGGCTCCATACTCTTCTGAAAACCCGTCTAAAATCTCGATCGGGGTCATCACAATGATTCCAGTCATGGCACCCCAAAAAACTGATTTCTTCTGAGACATGCCCGTCCAACGAAAAGCTTTGGAAGCTGCCAGACTAAAATGGTATGCTCCATAAAAATGCCCCACTTTATCTACCTGCTTCCATTCCTGACTATCGTCAAAAAAGCGAAAAGATGAGCGAGGACTGTTTTTGTACCAAACTTCATTTAAACCAATCAAACCTGCCCCGTATAGTGCACTCCCTCCTATCACCAGAGTTTTCAAGCGCGACCGATTGATTTGGCTGGTGTCCGTGTCCTTTTGGGTACGAGGCTGGGCTTGTAACCATTGATGACTCACACACGCAATACAAAGAAAGGCAAGGGCAATTTTGGTTCTCATAAGCATTAGATTCACTACACTCACAACGTGTAATTTAAGGCAATTATATTGTAGAGTGGGCAATTTAATGATAAAATAATGTTGTGATAGAAATAGTTCCACTACAAACGATGTCTATGCCTTCTACGCTTTGCAAGCTCACATTTGGTAGGCAAACACCGCTTTTAGGATAATTATTCTACTTGGTAAGGCATATTTTTGTATATAAGGTGCTTTAAATTCTTAGTAACTATTTACGTATTACAGATTTGATCGTATTTGACGCTACATATTGGAAAAAAAACCGCGTTTGGTGGCATATCATAGGCTGGCTTGTGTATACCCCATTCGTGGCTACGGCCTGGGGTGGACCTTTTATAGAAGGATTAATCTATGAATCAGTTCTGATGCCCGCTAAAATCGTCATTGTATATTTTAACTTGTATGTATTGCTCCCTCGTTTGCTACTCAAGAAAAAATACCTGGCTTATGCTTTAGCAGTTTGTACTTGTTTATTTCTGGGAGCCATTTGGCAACGCATCATGGTTATTTATGTATACATACCTATGCGGGGTGGCGCAGTCAATGCCCCATTTTTTTACTTTCCGATCATGTTACGTATTGCCATGATCATCAACTCTATTTTGATTCTTACTTCGGCTGCTTACATCTTGATGAAAGGCTATCAATACCAGCAAATGATTAAAGAATTGGAAAAGGAAAAGCTTTCTGCCGAATTAAAGTTTTTAAAGTCTCAGGTACAGCCTCATTTTTTGTTTAATACCTTAAACAACCTCTATGGCCTTACCTTACGCCAATCGCCCAAGGCTCCCGAAATCGTGTTGAAGCTGTCGGAATTGATGCGGTACATGCTTTACAAAACCAATGCTTCCCGTGTACCTCTTTCGCAGGAAATTAATTACTTAAAAAATTATATCACCCTGGAAAAAATACGCTACGACGATGCTGTCAATGTGTTTTTTCAGGTGCACGGCGATATTTTAGACAAAGAAATAGCCCCTATGCTACTCATTGCTTTTATAGAAAACAGCTTTAAGCATGGGGTAAGCGAGGGGTTGGAAGATGCCTGGGTAAAGATCACGATCAAACTAGAGGAGCACAGGTTGTTTTTAGATATTGCCAATAGCATGACCTCTCCCAAACAAGTAATGCCCGTTTCGCAGGAGGAAGTGGCTACATTAGCAGGAGAATCGTCTGGTGGAGTAGGTTTGCCCAATGTGCAGCACCGTCTCGAACTACTTTATAAAGATCGCTACACCCTCGATGTACAACAAAGTCAGGAGAGTTTCCACATCAAGTTGGCCCTCGAGCTAGATTAGCCTTATTTACTCAATATCCATATAACTTTTACCAATATGACGCAAAAACTTAAATGTGTAATCGTAGATGATGAACCTATAGCCTTAGATATTTTAACTACTTATATCGAGAGGGTAGATCAGCTTGAATTAGTGGCTCGCTGCAAAAATGCCTTCGAGGCTTTCAATTTTTTGCAAAGCAATACTGCCGACCTACTTTTTATGGATATCAAAATGCCTCAAATGACAGGCATCGACTTTGTCAAAAACTTTAAAAACCATCCGAAAGTAATATTTACTACCGCCTATGAAGAATATGCCCTCGAGAGCTATGAATTGGATGTGGTAGATTATTTACTCAAACCCATTTCGTTTCAACGATTTTTTAAGGCTTTAAGCAAAATATTTAAAAATATGCCTGCTTCTATACAGTCCACCACCGTAGTGTTGCCAGAAGCTACACCCAAACAACCTTTTATCATTCTGAAGGTGGATAAAAAGAACGTAAAAGTTTACCTCAGTGAAATTTTATACATCGAAAGCCTCGATCACAACGCTCGGGTAAAGACTGTAGGAAAGGAGCTTTTCACTTATCAGAAAATTAGTTATTTGGAGGAAATCTTACCTGCTGATCAATTTATAAGAATTCATCGTTCATTTATGGTAGCTCTTGATAAGATAGAAGCTTTCAGCAGCACCATTGTTGAGGTAGGAGGCAAAGAACTACCCATTGGGCGTAATTATAAAGCGTTGGTGATGAAGGTATTGAAAGAACAAGCCGAAAATTTGTAATTTGCCATATGGGAATGATTATTTGTGAAAAACACGGGCTTTCTGGATTTTGTACGGTTTGTATACATCTCTTTGAAGGCCTTGAAACCACCTGGGTAGCATTCCCAGAATTTCCAGGAACAACCTTGACCAAAGTATGTGCTCACTGCGCTGAAAAAAGCAACTTATCAGAATTGAATCATTTGAAAGGCATGACATTCGATGATCAACTGAATATGTCAGAAGATGCGTTCGAGAAGCAACTAGAGATCATTGGTGAAAAGCATCGTCAAATTACCACAAAAAGCATTTGTATACTATGTTATGACGAGTTACAGGTTATGCATCACCGAAAATCAAGCCTACCTGATCCTTTCCCGGTATACGAAAATACCCTTGTGTATCAGGACCGCAACCAAGTAAAACAATTAGAAGACTATTTGAAGACTCACTTCACGTTTCCCAAATTTCGATACTCAATATTTCACCAAGGTCAGCCTGATAAAAGCGCAATCCAGGTATCCAGAGGTAATATTCGTAAACCCTTGAGTATTGATGTATACTATATAACAGAACACGGCCAGCAGCAACAACTTATTCAACTCGTTGATACTTTCTTTGAGCGTATAGCCAAGAAACAACGCTTGATCAGGTTTTATGAGAAGGAAGACGTGATTTGTAAAACATTACCTAATGGTGGGCATTCTCAGGAAAGAAGAGAAGGTAATGTTTTGCGAGAGGTAGAAATAAAATAGCCTATAACGAAAAAGAGACCCTATAAAATAAGGCCTCTTTTCAATCCTAACTAACCACAAAACATAAAGTCTTGATATCTTTTTTTAAGCGTGTATGTATCTTTAATATTTATAAAAATCTATCTAAGTATGTACTAGTTTAACTCAAAAAAGCGTAAAAGGTCTAATTTTTTAGATAAAACTGCTAAAAATAAAGGTAAATGACATTCTATCTGAAAGGAATTTTACCCCTTTACTATAATTAAAGATAGTTATTTTATTGACAATTCCATATTTACAAATGTTAAAATTTAACCATAAACATTGAAAATTACCGATAAACTTCTTTCAATGGCAATTTGATCAAACTTTAAGATTATTTTTGAGTCAAATATTAAACAAATTAATGCAAATATTTTAGTTAATTCAATAATCTCATCGAGATATTTTATTAGAATTATATTCCACCCATATTCATTTTGGCTCTCAATTGTGCCAAATCATTGTCTATAGATTGGCTATTTTCTAATGCTTTAAACTCTGCATCTAATCCTCCGCTCTCATCGGCCAACTCTACCATTGCTTCAGCTTCGGCTTCTGCCTTAAGTATGCGTTCTTCAAACTTGTCAAAGCGAGCAAAGTTGTTGTCCATATCAAAACCGCCCAATTGTTTCGCCAATTTCTTCTGGGTTTTGGCCATTTCGCTACGGGCTATGAGAGTGCTTTCTTTCATACGTGCCTCTTTTAGCTTCGATTTCAATCCATCTACTTGGTTTCGCAGCGATTTGGTGGCTTTTTGAGCATTTAGCAACATTTTTTGGTACTCATTGGCTTGGGTAGTCACACTGGCTTTTTGGGCCAATGCCTGACGCGCCAGGTTTTCATTGCCACTTTGTAGGGCAAGCATTGCTTTATTTTCCCACTTCTGAGCCTGGTTTGCCAATCCTTTGTATTTGCGTTCCATTTGCTTTTCGCTGGCGAGTGCTTTAGCCAATGCAGTAGTCGACTTGGCCACACTCTCTTCCATCTCAATCACCATTTGCTTGATCATTTTTTCCGGGTCTTCAGCCCGGTCAAACAAATCATTGATATAGGCCTTGATAATGTCGGCAATTCGTTTAAAAATGCTCATATTAACTGTAAGTTTTTAAATGGTAAGTAATAATGATCTATATTAAAAAAATATCCTGGCAAGGAAAAGATTATCTCGTGAAAACCTTTGTCAAATTACAGAGTAAATACACCGCTACTTCTTGTATGGGCTGAGCTTAATCAATGCCCTCCTTTAGTCTCTCTGCCATTCAATTAAGCTTTAACCTTATACAAATGAATACCGATTAACGAACTTCCAATAATGAAGGAAAAGGCTTTGAAATGTTGATTATTCCTTCTAAAATCGTTAATCAGGGTTCTTTAATCGATATTCTTTTACTCACTTCCTTACATTACCCTAGCAGATAAAACTTAAGACTAGATAAGTTTTTAAATATCCTGTTGCTTGGTTAACAATGTAATTAACGGGTAAATAAATCTCTTGTGTTTCCTCTTACCGAACCTCCGTGGGTGTTGACCTGTGAAACAAGGTATTGACGGAATTCATCTGCCGAAAGGGAGGTTTTGCCCTGTGCTACCGTCTGTAGTACGCAGTAATTCCTAAATTTCTCAATCCAGGCACCTGTTACTTGTACCCGTTCGGCCAACTCATTAACTTTTATTTTGGGATCTAATTCAAAATAGCCTTTGGTAATAAATAAATGCTCCCACAAGCGACGGCGAGTAAATTCATCGGGTTCGCTATAACGCACCTGAGTATCAAAACGACGGGTAAAGGCTTCATCGAGGTCTACCCCTTTGTTGGTAGACAAAAAGATCATCCCCTCGTATTCTTCAAACTTATACAGCAAATAACTCACCTCCTGGTTTGCATAACGGTCTTGCGCCGAACTAGTACTGGTCCGTTTTCCAAACAAGGCATCTGCTTCATCAAAAAACAATACCCAGTCCTTGTTTTCGGCCATCATAAATAAGGCTTCGAGTTTTTTGGAGGTTTCACCCACATATTTATCTACAATATTCGAAATATTGATTCGATATAAAGGCTTACCAGTAGCTTTTCCCAGCAATGCCATCGTCAAGGTTTTACCTGTTCCTGAAGGTCCATATAGTAAGATACGGTAGCCTTTCATACCACCCCCTCCTACTACTTGCCGTACTTTATCATAGTTTTTTACCCAGGTTCGGGCTTGCGAAATCATCTCTTCTTCGCGACTGTTCAGAAATAAATCGTCCCAGTTTTTATCTGTTTTAAGCAAAGTGGCTGGAAAGGAAGAACTATATTGAGGCACATACTCTTTTCCTCTTACAAGCAAATCGATGTATTCGGCAGAAAGAATCAGCTGACTACTCAAAGGGGGCTCGTTTCCGTGAATACGGGATAGTTGTAAAATACCATTTTTGAATAAAAAATGCTGAGGATCTATGATAGATTGCACCAAGGCTCTTTTTTGCAGATCGGCACCCGCCAATATATGTAAGGCAGTTTCACCAGTAGGCAAAAAGCCTCGATAATGATTAGAGTTTTGAATTCCTCCAAATTCTACAATCTCCCGCCCCATATCATCCTGAATTCTAAAACAATCAAGCAATTCAGGACGCAAATAAGGGCACAATGCCAACAAAAGCAGCACTCTTTCGGCATAGTGTACAAATCTTAAGGTATCCTCAGTTACCTCAAAGTTGTGCAGGATAATGTTATCATAACTCTGGGCAAACATGTTTTCCAGCAGAGTGGCATAAAAGGAGGGATAGAAGTCTTTTGGATGAATGGGAACGATGGGAACGTTACTCACCAAAGCATCGAAACTAAATACGTTGTCCTCGGCTCTAAAAAAAGTATCTCTTACATCTAAAACTCCAGTGAGCCAATCTAACTCTTGGTGGAGTGCTTGCCAATGTCTGGTAAGGTCAATATCAGAATGAAATGTATTCATGCAGTCTTGCAGTTGGGTAATAATATGAAGTCATCTTGGCTAAAAGTTGAGACAACTTCTATGCTAATGACGACAAAATTACTTTTTTCTGGAATTGTTTAACGATTTAAGGGCGAGTTTTCTGCCATTTTTTACATAATGGCTTTATAATCTGGTTTTTGTATCCTTTTTGTTTAACATATAACCTGATTGATGAATTGTTGTTATACATCCAAAATCAATTATATTAGCAAATTAGTAAGATCAATCATTTACGATATTTTGAGGTTAAACCAACTTTCAATAATGAGCTACAAATCGTTCATTTTCAGTAACAAATAAAAAGTTGGGATGGCTTCTTTACCTAAAAAAGGCTTTCAATGATAGGTGGCATTTTTTCAAAAATACTGGCAGGATCGGTAGTTGGATACATTACCAATTATTTGGCAATTCAAATGCTTTTTCAAGAGTATTTCAAAGTACGCATTTCTAAAAAGAAAAAATTTAGTTTAGGAGGCGTAGTTGTCAAAGAAAGAGCCGAATTTGAAAGTCAAATCAGCAAACTGGTAGAGAGTGATGTAATTCATCACCAAGCGCTGGAGCGAGAACTCAAAACTCAAGGATTCTCCAAAGCTTTGCAAAAAATCCTATCTGATCTGTTTTCGGATAAATTGATCGCTCAGGTTCCTCCTGGCTTTACCGTAGCCGATATACCTCAAATTGATACTTCCTTTGAGAAATTGAGTGAGACTGTAGTAAATGGCTTATCTACCCCACTCGAAAATGTACTACTCCATAGTGTTGGCAATTTGCCTTTAGAACAGATTTTATCGAACCATCAAAGTCAAAAGATATCACGAACACTTACTGAGGTAATACAGGAATTTGCCAATGAAGAAACTGGTTATATTGATCACTTCATTTTGGAGCTAATTCAGGACATTCGCAAAAACAGCCTTTTAGATTTCCTCGCCGAAAAAGATGTGCAAACCCTGGTTGACAATGGTAATGCTATTTTTGACGACTTACATCGGGTACTCAAGTACAACTATTCGGATAATATAGATCAGGTCATTCGCCAGGCAATGCGTACCCTGAATATACCTCAACTTATAGAAACTATTGCCAAGCAAGTAGGAAACAAAAAGCTGAGTGACTTACTAGGAAATACGCAAATAGAAAATGTCCCTAAGGTACTAGTCACCGAAATTGAAAAGATTTTTGGTCATGAGGTAGGACAAGATATTATAGAGAATGTACTCAAGTTTTTGCTCAATAGTCTTAAAAAGGAGCCTTCTACCATTTTAGATTTACTATCAGGTGATCTAAAAACCAGTTTTGAAAACTTCTTAGTGACTAAACTTCCAAGTATCATTGCCAAGCTTGTTCCCTGGATCAAGGAGAAAAAGGTAAAGTTGAGTCAACTCATTCAGGATAGCTTTCAGAAAAATACCTCTGCACTCAAAAAACTACTAGTCAATATTTTTGTGGGTAATGTGGGGAATTATGTGGGTGTAGAGCAAAAGATTATAGACATTATCGAGAAGCAAGAGCCTGAGGCTATAGCCCAACAAGCTTCTGATTATTTGATAAATTATCTGCAAAAAACCACCATTGGCGATATTATTCAAAGCCTCAATCAGGAAAAGGTATTGGATACTATAGTGCCACTAATTCAGGAAAACTTGCTCAAGCTTATTCGTAATTTAAAAGCCGATAATCTTGAAGAAATCTTTGGGCGCAAAATCAATACTTTCATTAGTGAACAAGATATTCAAACCAACCTGGAGAAGCTCATTCACAATGTCTTAGACAAAAACCTCAAAGAGCAATGGCTCTACAGTGAAAAATCCAGTTTGTTTGTCCAAAAAAACATTGCAGCTCAAGTACACAAATTTGCAGGACGTCCACTAGACGAAATCATCAAAGCAGATAGCTTAAGTAAATACACTAAAGAAATTCGGGAGTTGTTGATCCAGCTTTTAGAAAAAAGTAACCCTCAGCTCCAGAAAGTGATTCATGAAGCCATTGTAAATTATGCCGAAGAGCGTTCGTTGGATGCACTGGTAAGGGTAGAACAAAACAAACAGCTACACCAGTGGATGTTGACCCTTATTGGTGGGCAATTGAAACAACAATTTACCTCTATAAAATCGGTAGAATTTCAGCATTATGTCAAGCAACTCAATCATATCAATTCTCTAGACCAACAGGTTTCACAATACCTACAAACTTACCTTACGACCAACTTAAGCGAATTGATGGAAGGTCGGGTAGAAGATTTGGTAAGACATAACCTGGCTCAACTACCTGATAATGAGCTCAAAGGAATGATCTATAAAGCATTGGGGAGAGAACTAAAACCGATTAGTTATTTTGGTGCTTTACTTGGGGCAGTTACTGGAGGATTTTTGAACTTTATGCCTACTTTTTCACAATCAGCGGCAAAAGTGGCTGTTCCAGCTGCGGCTTATGGAGCTACTGGTTGGGGAACCAACTGGCTGGCTATCAAGATGATATTCCGACCTTACAAGCCAGTTAAAATTCCGTTTATCAAGCGTCGTTTACCTTTTACCCCTGGGGTAGTTGCCAAAAACAAAGCACGTTTTGCGCAAAGCATGGGGCGTTTTATTGGTGACAATCTATTGAACAAGGATTCGCTCAAGGGTAGTTTTTCCAAAAATCAAGAAACCATAGAACGTCGCTTCCTGGCAATGCTGGGCAAAAACCGCTATGCGTTTCTAGATCAGGTAATCCAAAACAACGAAGGCCTTATTGCCCAAAGGCTTGGAAGCAATCTATATGATTATTTGCTGGAGCAAGAACAGCTCATTGCTATGGGTATTCGTGGAGTAATTGGTCAATATAAAGATTGGTCATTGACCGAGCTAGATACTACTGGCATTGAGGATCGCCTGATTCAATACCTCAACCGTGATAGTTTCCGTCATTCTTTGGAAAGCCTGGTTGAGCGTCGTTTAGACAAAACCCGCATTAACAACCCTACATTAGATGAGGTTTTGCCAAACAGTATCCAACAAAATCTGGAAAAGTTTTTACAACAAACTTTAGAGAAACAAATTCTAAAAATTGGCGATCAGCTTACCACAGATAAAGTATTAGGTTTGGTCAATCTTCCTCAGTTGGGTAATCGTTTGGATACTATTCTTGCAAAAGATATCAATGGTTTGCTCAAACCTGACCAAAGGCTAAAACTCAAGGATCAATTATTTGATTTCTTGCAAAAGAAAATCCAGAGCCCCAGGTTAAAAGATTGGGTATTTGAACTCATCAACAAGCGAATAGAGGAAGAATTTCATGATGAAGTACAAATCAAGGATTTGTTGGGTGGTAAATTGATACAGCTTCTGGAAAACAATCTTACAGGAATCTTACAACAGATTCTGAAAGTGGGACTTGATTGGTTGAAAGAAAACAAAGAAGATATTTCGGAAAGAGTATACAATGATGCCTATAATCAAAACTCACTGGCTTGGACTTACAAAAGCTCTATCAAAGGCTCTACCACCAGCTTGATCGAAGAAGGTATTCCTAATTTCTTTGAGAATGAGTTTGATAGTATTCGGGAAATTATTCACGATGAAGTGCTGGAGTTAGGTGCTATTAAGATTAATCAAATTCAGCATAATGTAGCATTGCATACCGAAAACCTCAAAAAGAGAGTAGATGTGGTATTGAATGACTCATTGTTGATGTTTAAAATCAGGCAGCTTATAGATGTTATTCTGGATGAACGTATTTTCAAAATCCCTATCAAGCAATTTCTCAACTCAGATGCCTCTCAGTTGGTCAATTATACTCAATCAGTTATTCAGCCTGAACTGAACCTGGTGTTGAGTTTTGTAAAAATGCAACTCAAAAATCCTCAAAACATTCAAGAAATTGCAGGGCCTGCCTCTATGCTTTTGGGGCAAATCATTCGTCGCCGTTTGTTTCCAGTACACCTCAATACTTTACTGGAAAATATAGAACCAGAAGTGTTTGACGAGTTTATCGAGAAAACTGCTCGTTTTCTAATCAATTCGCCTAGTTTTCAAAACCACCAGGGTATTTTGGTGGAAAAAATGGTGGCCAGGGCAAAAACCAAAACTCTGGGTGAGATGCTCGATCTGAATGTGTTTCAAGAGGATGTAGCAAAGGCTTTGTATCAATTACTACACGATACACATAACAAAGAAGTGATTATCCAGGAATTGGAAAGCTTTATAGAACAAAACCTAGGCAAAATTAGCCAAAGCATTTCTACTGCTACCAAGGAGTATTTGATTAAAACCCTCACCAAAGGAATTTTTGCCTCTTTGGAAGAGAATATTGCGGAACTTATCCATTCGGTCAATTTCAAGCAAATTGTGGTTACCGAGATTGAGAATATGCATCCTCAAGAGTTAGAAAAACTGTTTTATGGTTTTGCGGGCAAATATTTTAAATATTTGATCGGCTATGGGTTTGGGTTTGGAATTATCTTCGGATTGGCGATTGATTTTGGCCTGGTAGAAGCTATTAAACTGTTTGGAGGGGGTTAATTTAAGTATATTCCCCCACACCTCTATCGTGAATTGGGTACATCAGCCATTGAATAATATTGTTTTATTGAAGTAATTTTGTACTAAATTAAGACAAAAATGATGCATACCCTTAACAATAACCGCTTTACCCAAATTTTCTATGACCCCGTTGAGAAATTAATTAAACAAACCTGGAAATTTAATGCCCATAAAAATCAATTACATTTCTTTGGTAATCTCAGTGAGGCTCTGGATGCTATGTACACTTACAATCCGCAAAGATTGCTGATTGATTTCAATAACTTCACTTATTCGCTCGATCAAGATGGGCGATCCTGGGTTATTAATAACTTTTTCACACAATTGTTTCCACTAACCGTAGACAAGATTGCTTTGGTCAAAAGCAAAGATACCACCACTCAACATTCCTTAGAATTAATTCTGGATCATTCGAAGCTAAAGGATTTTAATATTCATTTTTTTGATCAGGAAAACCAGGCATATGTTTGGTTTAAGAAAAAGACAAATACTCCTACTCATTTATCTATAGAATCCAGATTAAAAGCTTCGTAAGTTGTAGAACCTATCACAAAAAAGCGAGACAGTATACACTTACTATCTCGCTTTGGTATTTTTTGGACTTATATGTTCTATAAACTAAGAAGCTGCTACTTCACTTTGCATTCCTTTATTGGTAGACTTTGTATCGCTTTTTGCATTTTTATCATCTTTTGGATCCACATTCTTAATCTTCTTTTGCACTCTCTTCTTGATTCTACGACGAATACGTTTTTCTAAACGCATATTGATTCGTTTTTCCAGATATCGGATCAAAAACACAAAACCTAGTGCAAAGAAACCATTCATTAATAAACGAAGTAGGGCTACACCTCCCGCATATTCTTGCAGAATTGGATTGAGCAATAATAATAAAAACTGGAATGTAAGAAATAAGGCAATAAAAATCATGCGACGCATCACGTGTGGAGGAATTGCTACATCGCCCACGAAGAATAAGCCTCCAAATAACAGTATAAAAAACGCAGATATACCCAAATATTGCAGGTTATTACGTTGCTCTTGTCTTTCTTTGGCTATGCGCGCCTGTTCTTCTGCTCTATGATTTTCCTCTAGCTTTGCAATACTTTCCAAGCTTTCTTCTTTGGCAATACTATCTTTTAAAGCAGCATATTTTTCTTGATAGCTAAAAGCCTCACTATATTCTTCTCTGATTTTGTATACTTTGGCCAAGATCTCATAAGTATCTCTCCTATCCTTCCTCAAATTAGCTGCTTCTGCTCTTTGTAAACTTATTATAGCATAATCTAAGGCTGGCTGGCTTTGTTTCACCTTCACATATAATCTTGCTAAATCGTTTAGTACTGCTACGACTTTTTTCGTTTCATCGTGCTTTTCGTAGTTTTGAAAAGCCTTTGCATAATAATCAATGGCCTTAGTAATGTCTTTTTTGCCTCTATAACAATCACCAATCAACTGGAAACAAATCGCCAATTCAACATCAGAATTGAGATCTTCTACCAAGGCAAGCGCTTGAAACAAGTTCCTTAAAGCTACTCGATAATCTTTTTTACGCATCAAGACAATTCCTGAGCTCTTAAGACCGTTCGCCAATCCTTTGGAATAACTCAATGAACGAGATAATTCTAAGGCTTTATTTACATAATCCTCTGCTTGCTTAGTTTTTTCATCTACATCAAACAACAGGTATTCACTCGCCAATCCATTGAGTACATCGACTTTTGCCGAATCTGATACCTTTGGTAATGTCTTGAGTAAGCTATCAATTTTAGCAGTGTTCTGTCCTTTAGTGGTGTTATATGTTAGCGTAAATATTGTTAGAACAAATAGTATTTTTTTCATTCAATTATTGAATTTGCCATTATGTGTTTTTTGTATTCCATAGGGCAAAAAAAAAGCCAAATCCAAATATTGAAGAGGAAAAATAATTGAAAAGATGTAAGTTATAGAATGAAAAAATAAATTTGTACTTTTTCAAGAGTTGACCTTATGCTCTAAACCCTACTACCAGGATGTCATCGGTTTGGGCCTCAAGACCTTGCCATTGTTCTAAAGTGGTGTGTAATTGTTGTTCTTGAGCAGGCATAGACAAATGGCTAATATCCTGCAATAGATTTCTAAATCGGCTTTTGAGAAACTTCTTACCAAATTCGCCACCAAACTGATCCTGAAAGCCATCAGAAGCCAAATAAAATACATCCCCTGGCTCTATTGCCAACTCTTGCAACTCAAAGAATTTATAAGAATATTGGGTACTGCCTCCAATAGGAAACTTGGAGCCCAACAATTGCTTAATTTCGCCATTACGGACATAATATAATGGATTCTTAGCTCCTGCAAAACAAAGTCTATTCTTGGCTTCGTCTATCATCACAATGGCAATATCGAGTCCGTCGTTTACTTCACTATCTGGCGATTGTTTGCGAAGCGTATCGATGAGTTTTTGGTCCAATTCATACAAAATACGATCTGGTGCGGTAATTTTTTGGCTATTGATAATTTCATTCAAAAAATCATTCGCCATAATAGTCATAAAGGCACCAGGTACTCCATGGCCCGTGCAATCGGCCACTGCCAGTATGAGCTGTTTATTGGCTCCTGGTGTCTCGGCAAACCAGTAAAAATCACCAGAAACAATGTCTTTAGGTTTAAAAAAAACAAATGCTTCATCAAAATTACGAATCACATCAGGAGGATCAGTCAAAACCGCTTGTTGGATACGTTTGGCGTAATATACACTATCTGTAATTTGGTTGTATGCTTGCTCCAATTCTACAGTTTTAGTTTGCAATTCTCTGGTTCTGTCGTCTACCAGGTTTTCCAGGTTTTCGTTAAATTCTTTCAGTTGTTCTTGTTGTGTTTGTAATACGTTATTTTTTGCTCGTGCTTCTTTGAGCAAGGTGAGAACAGTACCTACATCTAATTGTTTGCTACCCATTAAAATAAATATCAGCACTGCAATACAGAACATTGGGGTAAAATAGTTGTTGTTCAACCCTTTCATTTTTTTATCAATGGGCAAATTGAGCGATAATTCGTGGAAAATGGGATCAATCAAGAAGAAGGTAACTACCACCAACAATACACTTCCAGCAATGGCTGTTCTTTGGCGATTTTCAAATAGTAAAAAAGGAAAAGAAATGAGGGTAAATACTACCAGGCGATTTGCAGCAATATTGGCTGGTGTAAGGTCTGAGGCCATCCCTCCTAACACCGAAACAGCTGTGAGTAAAACAATCAGCACGAAAAATTTACTGAACTCGATCCAGCCAAAACTATTAATTACGGGCACTAAAAAACAAGCACTTAAAATAATTACCTCTAAAAAATAGGTGGTAACAGAAAGCTTTAACACCACTTCGGCATCGAAGATGATTACTGGCAAGAAAAACAGGCCTATAATGGTACCAAGACGGTTGGTCAGGATTACCCGGTTTTTAGACAGGTCATCCATTGTATCAGTTACTCCCTGGTGAGATATTAGTCTCCAAAAACTGATTAACCTTTGCTTCATTGGGATGTAAGTAGTTTTTTTATGGGTTTGAATTGTCCTGATAGGTATATACCTGATTGAAAAACATAAAATAGCTCAATTTCTGTTCCCAAACAGTGATTTATTTATGCTTAACAACTTATTAATAATCCAAAAAGATTGATAAAAAATTAGAGAATGAGATTATTTGAGGTTGAAGTCGAGACGACTTCATTGTATATCCTTAAGAAAAGCAAAAGCCAGGAAAATCCTGGCTTAGGTTTAAGATTTTTAAAATATTGAATGCTATTCAGTTAATTCAGTTTCGCATTGGTAGCGCTGATCGGCAAATGCCAATGCAATAATTCCCTGAAAATCGTTACCAAATTGGGCCTCACACCACACACGCAATTCTAACACTTCTATAGCTGATAAAAGACCAATGGCTTTCCTGAGCTCTTTCTCGAATAACAACCGATCAAAGCTCATCTTATTAAGAATGAATTTGGTGTACTTAAGCATAAAAGCTAGCGGTTTTTAAAAATAGTTAAGGTTGAATATAGTCTAGTAAATCTTGATTATTAGGGTGTATTATAGGTATGTATAGCTAACAAAACCCCTTTTTAAATACGTGAAAAACGCCCGAAAAGTTTTGCATAATTTAAAGCTAACATTGAATTTAAGGCATAGTGATATTGCAGGTAAAAACAATAAATACCTGAAAACAAGACATTTAGCCTTTATTTGATTGAACTTGACTATAAACACTTTTGGCTAACATTAAAACTTGAGTTGTATTGGGTGTAGTTTCTAATGATGATGTCTTCGTAAACGTTTTGTTTCTAACTACCACTTTTCTGTCGCCCTCTTTTATCTTCATTCCGGCAGGGGTGGTTCCTTCTTTGGCAAGGCTATAACGTTTTTTAGAGAATTGCATCGTTAGTTCATATACAATTCTAACCTTGGTTTTTGTTTTAGCTTTCCATTTACCACTACGTCCTTTTTTAGAGTAGCGACGATAGCGCACCATATAATCAACCTTGAGTTGCATCAAAGTATTGTCTACCAATCTAGACTTTATAATAAGCCAGGGCACCTGATAATACTTCCAATCAACTATTGGATTTTCGGGATTGTAGGCAAATTCGTTACTCTTTTTATCTCTAAAGTCAATTTGTAATTCAACAAGTGCATCTTTTGGTATTTCTTCGCTAAAGCATTGTATAAGAGGCATTATAAAGTTAGTCAAATCTTTGGTTGGGATTTTTGCTATCCCATTGACCTCCTTTTGTTGTACTGCCAAAATTTTATGCAATTTTTTATTGCTAACATACCCTTTGAAATAGTTACTCAATACAAAAGGAATGATTGACACCAAAACACCACCCACAATCACTTGCCCCAGAAGCTCACTATTCTCTTTAAAAAAAGGGAACAGGCTCAATGATATCCCAAAAACAAAGGACATGATAATCATGAAAACTACCACTACACAACCCGATGGCAACGAAGAGTCTTTATGAAGAGTAATGGTTTTTGGTTGGTTTTCACCCAAGGCAGCGTAGGTTTCTAATTGCTTTTGCCATTCAGACAATGTTTTGGAACCATTCAGCACCCTCTCTTTCAACTCTTTTCGTTCACTCTCTGTTAGGGCTTCATAATTTGACAGATACGCCTCGTATTTCTCTGATAGATTTTGGAGTCTTTTTACTTTGCTGTTCATGTTCTTATAATTCTCTCTGCTTTATTACCCAACTATAGAAAAGGTTAACTTATTTTGACTCTATACACTGATATGCCAGCGCCATTAGATTGATAAGCGTTTTATGTTGAATCGTTTTATCAAAATTTGCTGCGGTAACTACTTGTTGCATTTTAATGGTGTGTCGTTTCTCATTGGAGGCTACCTTCATTTTTACATTTGAGATAGGTAATGGGCGATTATCCCGAAGTTGAAAGGCTGCGGCGGGAAAGCCCAGTCTTACTTCATATATTAGTTTATAACGGCTTTTAGTTTTGTGTTTTACTTTCCCTCTTGGATTTACTTTACGAATATTACGCACCCTCACCGATTTTTGTATTGCCAAATTCAATAGCGTTCCATTGGCTAACTTTCCCAGCGCTTCAAATACTTTCATTTCATAAAAATCGGTATGAGTCACATGGCGATTGGCCATCGGGTCTTTTCCTTCTACTTTATGGTAGGGCAGCTTCCAATGTCCTACATCAAAATATAGGTTGAGCATACCATTTGGAGGCATTTCTTCTTTGGTAAAAGCCAACATTGGATGCAAAAAATTATTATAAACAGGTAGAATACGACTTTCAGCGCTCCGAATGGTAGTAAACTCTTTATTGTATAACTGATATTGCTCAAACCCTTCTCTTAATTGATGAATCTTAGATTTGCTAATGGTTTTACGCACAAAAGTAATAAGCAGTGAGAGTCCTATGACTATTAAGCCATATTGCCAAAATTCCCAGGAAAGGGGATAAATAAGGTGCTCTACGATGGCCCAAACAATCGCGATTTGAACTATGGACACATAAAAAAAGCTACGAATGAGTACTTGGGGAGATTGTGGTTTTTTAAGTTTATTTTTGCTCGAAATTGTTCTTGATTGGTACTTAAAAGTGAGCATATCTTGCAAAACCTGAAACCAATCGTTGACTGTTTTTTCACCTTTCAGTTTTTGGGCTTTAATAAAACCCTGGGTAGTTTCGCCCAAATCAGCATATTGGTTACTAAGCTCACCAATTAGGTTGTAAGTTTCGGTTTCTTCAGAATTGGTATTGTTGTTAGATGACATGGTGCTAAAGATTAAAAAACACCTTCTGACAAGTCATCTATTATTTTTCACTTTTGACTTTATCAGGGGTTGGTTTTTGTTTCAGAGGTTTTACCTGGTGTTTGATAATACGCATTAAACGCTTGAAAAAATCTATATCAGGAATATAATATAGTTCTTCATCAATTTCAAAATCATTAAAATAATAATAGCGTTGCAACTGAGTAATAGTGCTGGCTTGTAGATTTAGAATGTGTGCATCTCCCCCATCAATGTATGATAAGTAGAACTCGTTATCTTTGGATTTTAAATCTACTACTGAGTTTTCTGCGTCATCAATCATAAAATTACCAGCCTTACTGGTATGTTTCGAGGCCAGGTCGTAGCAATTTTTGTAAAGCAAAGTTTGTAGATGGTAAGAAATGCGCATGGTTCCTTTCCAAATCTCCTCTTGGTCATCATCCTCAATGTATATTTTTTTCACAAACCTTCTATTCCTAATCAAGTCTTCTATGTTAAACATAAGGATGCTACCATCGCTCAATTTGGCTCGAATATTCATCAAGGGATAGTTATAAAACTCAGTTTCTTCGTATACGTAGTCTTTTGGCGCATCATAATTTTCATTGGTTGGGATGTCTTCTCGTTCAAATTTATGATCAGACTCTTTTTTAGGTCCCAGATTTACATTTAATCGTAGTTTTTCCTCGTCGTCCATCATATTTGCCAATTCCTTGATTAGGGGCAAAATGAACTTTCGGAAATGATTGGGGAGGTCAGAATAATCAAATAAAATTCGGGAATACTTTCGAGCCATTACTCGCTGTTTTTCCTCTTTTGCCAATATTTTTTTTCCAGGAGGCAGCACAAAATAAAGAAAGATTCCAACAAGATATGTAACTAACCCTATACCTGCCACCAAATAATTGCCCAGTTGTACAGCCGATAACAACGCAACCGCTACACCAATAATCAACAAAGCATCTCGGCTGGGAATTGGTCGGTCAATCTTAAAACGCCGTGCCTCATCGGCCAAGGTATCATATTGCACAATCTTCGAAATCAGCTTAATCCATTCTTTAGGAGTGTGACTTCCTTTAATGAACTGATCCTCAATAATTTTCCTCTGCTCTTGAGACAACTGTTTGTAAGTTTTCTCGGTACGTGCTATTGCCTGGTATGCAATAATGGTATTAAGCTTTCGTGCGTTCATGTCTTTATTTATGTATGAACCTCAATTTAATTTTCAAGAAGATATTCAAAGATTACACCATGATGCTTTCATAGAAATCTTTGAGTTCCTGTCGTTTTTGTTGCCAGGTAAAATGATCGATGATATGGTTTCGTCCTGCAATACTCATTTTCTGTCTCAGTTCTGGATAATCCAACAAAATCCGCATGGCTCTTGCCAGTTCAGCGGGACGACCTGCTCTCACCAATTTACCCAATTGATTATTTTGAATGATTTCTCGCACTACTGGTAAATCAGATGCCACTACGGGAGTTCCTATAGCCATGGATTCTAAAATTTTGAGTGGACAACACCCCTGCTCCAGGTTACGAGTACACTCTTTTAACGGAGCCACCGAAAACTCGGCAAAATGTACCCAACTATATAATTCCCGCTTAGGTAGTTGATATTGCCAGATCACTCGATCAGTCAATCCCATTTTTTCAATGATTTTATGATAAAAACGGGTTCTTTTTTGTTTAGTAGATGCGCAAATTACAAGTTTTAAGTCTTCATAATCGGCTAGATATCCCATTGCCTTAAGCAATATATCAAACCCCTGCCAAGACTGTAATGCTCCAAAATAAATAATATAACGACCTGTAGGCGGTGCTTCTGCTGGTTTCTCGAAACTCTCAGGCACATCGGCTCCATTGGTAATTACTGTAATTTTTTCAGGAGATAACCCTAAATTTATCAAATTATTTTTGATTACTGCGGAAGGGGTAATAATGTAATCGGAATTTTGATAACAAAATTGCTCTAATGAACGCATCTTGGTGAGGGTACGCTCCGATAAATTTGGATAGCGAAAAGGTAACTCAATAGAGGGTAATCCATTGATTTCATAAATAGTTTTGTAGTCCTGCTCACTTTTTTGACGATTAGTTAACACTGGAACACCACTCCAGTGATCTCTAAAGTGGCAAATTTCTAACGAAGGTTGGGTCTCGAGCAACTCATATAAATATTGGCTGTAAGTTTGAGCCCGGGTGAGGTAATTTGGTATTTTCTCCGAAAAACGCGTAATCTCTATTGCTCCTTCTTGTTGATAATCGTCCAGCTTTTCGCTCCCTACCACCGAAAGCCAACCTCCACCTTTCCAGTCAAACAAGGTTTGAGCATTGTGATAAATATGCGTGGCCGCCCCCTTGGCTGAGGGGTATACGTCGAATGCGGCATATAAAGCTTTGTGTGACTGTTGTAATTTCATCTCAGGTAAATAATCAAAGGTATTAGTTAAGTTTGTTCCAGGGAGTTTTATTCAAAATTCAATACCTTTATTAAGCTTACGAATTTTATAATAACTTTGCTAATTATCAACGATTTGTATACAAACATTTCAATACATTCAATTTGAATATTTAATTATTCTGATATGCATAAATTATTATTAATGGCTGGTGCTATCTTTAGTGGACTTTCGGTAGCTCTAGGTGCTTTTGGTGCCCACGCCCTCAAGGCACTTTTAGAAAAGAATCAAAGAGTAGATGTATTTGAGACCGCCGTTCGTTATCAGTTTTTTCATGCGTTAGCTCTTATCTTACTGGGTATTTTGGCCCAGCAAATGCCTCATAAATACTTGAATAATGCAGGTTATGCTTTTATTATAGGGATCATTATTTTTTCGGGTTCTCTTTACATATTGGCTATTACTAACATTCGTTGGCTGGGCGCTATCACTCCTATTGGTGGTGTTGCCTTCATTGTGGGTTGGGTGCTTATGCTGTTGGCAGTTATGGGATCTAAAGGTTAATTTACTGTAAACTTCCTTATTTTATCACGATTTTTGCTCAGAGATCGTTCAACCATAGGCTACAATATCGATACCTAAATAATGCAAGTATTATCAATTAACAACATCCGGCAAAAAATCAACAATGACCAGTTCCTGGATAGTTATCCATTGGATTTTAAAAAGGCTTATTTCTTTTTTTTGGTGGTCATGAATACTGGTGGCATCGTATGGGGTTTCTTATGCCTTATTTTTGGCTTTTACCTTACCTCTATTATTCCATTTGGCTATTTCTTGTTGAGCTTATTTAACCTCTGGTATTTGCTAAAAAGTGAAAACTTTGCCTTGACACGCTTTATCCAGGTATTGTTTAGCATGTTGTTGCCTTTTATGTTTCAATGGCTATTGGGTGGGTTTGCTTCCACTGGGGTAGTTATGCTTTGGTCGGTGCTTACGCTCATTGCTTTACTTACTTTTTTTAAGTCTAACCAAGGCCTTGGTTGGATGCTGTTGTTTGTGGTCTTATTGGTAGGCTCTACTTTGGCAGATAGCTATATTGCCCAGTTTACCCCTGAAAAACTCCAAAACCTACAGGTACAACGAATATTGCTGGCCATCAATATTGGTATGATTGGCATTATCACGTTTTTTCTTTCCAAATTTTTTATCAATAGTGATCGTCGTACCAAAGACCTCAATGTGGTACTAGCAGATCAAAAAAATGAGTTATCCGAGCGAAACTTTGAAATTGAGCAACAAAACGAAGAAATTACAGCTATCAATGATGAACTGAATCAGTTTAGTCAACAAATTAAGAAAAAAAATACAGCCATATTGAGTAGTATCAACTACGCCAAAAACATCCAAAAAGCTTTACATTCTTCCTCGGCCGACTTACGTGAATTGCTTCCGCAATCTTTTGTACTCAACCAACCCAAAGATATAGTAAGTGGTGATTTCTTTTGGTTTGACAAGACCGAATCTTCGCCCATATACGAAGAAAAACAAACCTTTCATGGGGTAGAACGGGTATTTGTGGATTTTGAGCAAGAGAAGATAATTTTGGCAGTAGTGGATTGTACTGGGCATGGGGTTCCAGGGGCATTTATGACTGTGATGGGCAAGGTATTCTTAGACGAAATTGTAGCCCACAATAATTTGAGTGATCCAGCCAAAATTTTAAATTCACTGGATTCAAAGATTATTACTTCGCTTAGCAAAACCAGTCAACAAAGTAATATTAATGATGGGATGGATATGGCCATTATGGCCTTAAATATAGAAGACAAAAAACTTACCTATGCTGGTGCCAAAAACCCTTTATGGTATGTAAGAGATGGGAAAATGCACCAAATTAAAGGCTCAAAGTATCCTATTGGAAGCTCACAATATAATACCCCCAAGGTATTTGAAAACACCACAATTGACGTATTGCCAGGCGATATGTATTATATGTTTTCAGATGGGTTTCAGGATCAGTTTGGCGGAACAAACGACACCAAATATTTGAAAAAGCGTTTTCGGGAACTATTGTTACAAATAAGTAGTTTGCCCCTTGAACAGCAGAAGCAAGCCCTAAAGGAAGAAATGACTCTTTGGAAGAAAAATAAACCACAGACGGATGATGTGTTGATCGTGGGAATAAAAATATAATTGAATGCTCAGATTTAAGATCAATTGGATTTTGTTATTGGTTTTGTTGAGTTTGTTTTGCTCGAGAGGGCAAGCTCAGCAAACCATTTGGACAAGCCAATTAAAGGAAAAGCTACCATTTAATTCCAAAACGCTTTTTAGTTTGATCGACACTACCAATCGTATCAGTATCGACCAAATTATCCAGCAGTCTATTCCTTTTGAGGATTCCGTAAAAATCAACGTTCAGTTTAACAGTCCATACGCTCACTGGTTTAAGCTACAATACAACAACGACAAGCCCACTCCAGTTACTCGTTTTATTCATCTGGGTTATGCCAGTTTGGTAGATGTATATGTGGTCAAAAACCAGGAGGTGATAGAACACAACACCGAAGGGGTAAGTCGCCCAATGAATCAGCGAAAACTCATCACTGGAAATTATACCCAAGTATCGTTTAAATGCCCTGCCAATACCACTGTTTCTGTATACCTAAAAGTAAAAAGTGTCCTCAACTATACCCTTTGGCTTCATCCTGAAATCATGACTAGTGAATATTGGAAGGAGCATAAACAAAACCTGGACATACGAGAGGGGGTTTTCCTGGGATTTCTGACAATGATGATGTTCTACAGCTTGTTTTTGTTTGTTTCGTTGAAAGACATCACTTATCTGTATTACGCGATTTATATCTTTTTTCAGGCAGTATATTCATTGTATGTCGAACAATACATTGGTTACTACATACCTTATTTGGGTGAAAACCTAAACGTCTCTAAATATTTTGCACTCACCCTAAACTTCAGTTTTCTGTTTTACTTTGTACTCATGAGGTATTTTAACGACCTCAAGGGCAGCCAATCTCGCATAGATAAGTGGCTGGTGATTTGGATCAGGATACACGTTATAGTAGTAATTATTAGTAGTGCATTATTAGGCATAGATCGCGGACTGTTTAACAGTATTAATGATACTTTTCAGTTAATTTTAACTGTTGTAACACTTGTATTCTTGTTTGTGCTCTTCCGTTACAATGGAATTTTGGGCCGTTATTTTGTGCTTGGTTCATTTTTTTTATTGGCTGGCGGTATCATCAGTGTGGTAGGCAACATCAACGGAATTCCGCCCTATGAAAATGCCATTTATTACCACGCAGGTGTAGTGCTCGAAATATTTATTTTTTCTTTGGGGCTGAGCATTCGTTTTCGTAATGATCAGGAAGAAAAACAACGAGTTCAACAAGAACTCATCGGACAACTCAAGCAAAATGAGGCACTGCAAGAAAATTATGCTAAAGAGCTTAAGCAAACAGTAGATGATCGGACTTCTGAGTTACAGCACGCCAATAAAGAACTCAAACAAGCTTATACCAAGATTACCGATAGTGTACAATATGCACAGCGTATCCAACGATCAATTTTGGCTGCTCCCGAGGAAATTGCTCACTTCTTTAAAGGCCTGTTTATCTTTTTTGAACCTAAAGATATTGTATCAGGTGACTTTTACTGGTTTACAGAAATATGCACAGCTGAGGGGAGTCAATTGATTCTTGCCGCAGTAGATTGTACGGGTCACGGAGTACCAGGAGCTTTTATGACTATTATGGGCAACGATTTTTTGACCGAAATTGTAGAAACACGAGGTATCACTCAGCCCAAACGAATTTTAGAAGAGCTTGATAAAAAAATCCTGTTAACTCTGCAAAAGCAAACCCGTTTGGCCAGTACAAGCGATGGCATGGATATCGCTATTGTGAGTATTCATCAAGAACATAAGACTATTCAGTTTGCTGGAGCAAAAAACCCTCTTTGGTATGTTCGTGACCAACAAATGAACCGCATAAAAGCATCTCCTCACTCCATTGGTTACTCTCAGCTTACCAAAAATAAGGCCTTTCAAAACCACACAATTCAACTACAGTCTGGCGATGTATTCTATATATTCTCGGATGGCTTTCAAGATCAGTTTGGAGGGCCAAACAACAGAAAATACATGCGAAAACGGTTCAGAGAATTTTTACTACAAATGAGTAGTCATCCTATTGCTGAGCAAAAAAAGTTGCTTCATGATGAATTTTATCAATGGAAAGCAACCCAGGAACAAACTGATGATGTAATGGTCATTGGCTTTCAGTTTGACTAAAAACCTTACTTGCTGCTAAGTTGTACGGTTTTGTTTTTCAAGATTCGTAAAATCATTTGTATTTTTGTAATAAGCAGCACCCAATTCATTTGCACTGATATTATACATGCTATTCCAACAATTTGTAGATAAGTTTAAAGAAGACAATTTTCTACCAGGATTTCCCAGAAGCTTCAAGTATACCTTTCTTTTGTATGTAGGGGTTACTTTTGCGGGATCATTGGTCTGGACGGTGTTGTGTATTGCCTATCAACTCTACTGGGTGGCTGTATTTCCCAGTACTTATCTCTTACTTACCTTGGCCAATATGTGCTACTTGTATACCACACGTAATTTTCGAGTGGTGCGCTTTATTCAAGTATTTGCCGGAATGGTGCTCCCTTTTGTGTATCAATGGGTGCTGGGAGGTTTTACGGCTACTGGTGCGGTGATGCTTTGGTCGTTGTTAGCCTTGTTTAGTTTACTGTCTTATACCCAAATACAACACGCCACTTACTGGATCATTTTATTCGTGGCTTTATTGGTAATCTCAGCTATTATTGACCATCACGTAATGGTAAATATACCGCCAATATTGAGTGATGAGGGTACTCAAAAATTCTTTTTCACCCTAAACATTGGCTCCATAGGCATTTTGAGTTTTTTTGTGATTCGCACCTACGTCATTATCAATATCAATCGTCGCAGGGAAAACAAGTTATTGAGCACTCAGAAAGACGAATTGGTGAATAAGAATCAGGAAATCCGTCAAAAGAATGAAGAAATTCTCACGATTAACGAGCAAATCAAAACTCAGCAAGAAGAATTACATCACTTGAACCAGTTCAAAGATAAGTTGCTTTCTATCATATCGCATGATCTCAAATCACCGCTCAATACTTTACAAGGCACTTTATCTTTGTTTGAGGCAGATGCGCTTACTCCTGACGAATTGCAAAAGCTTACCATAGAGCTACGTAGCAAAATGCAGGCAACCCGTTATTTGATGGAAAATATTTTGCAATGGGCCATGATGCAAATGGAAAAAGTAGCATTCAATCCTTGCCCTGTAGATTTGTGTGCTTTGGTAACCGATACCCTCAATGTATTAGATATCACTCAAAATAAGTCTATACAACTCCAAAATAACATCCACCAAGGCACTACTATTTTTGCTGATCAGCAAATGGTTGCCCTGGTCATTAGAAACCTCACAGCCAATGCTATTAAGTTTACCCATAAAAACGGACAGGTGCAGGTATTTGCTCAGCCTCATAACCATTCTCATCTCGAGATAGCCGTTCAAGACAATGGATTAGGTATTCCTGATCATGTCAAGCCTTACATTTTTGACAGCAACCATACCTATAGTACCGAAGGCACTGCACATGAAAAGGGTACTGGATTAGGTCTATTGCTTTGTAAAGAGTTTATTGAGAAGAATAGAGGTAAAATTTGGGTAGAAAGCACCCAAGGTGTCGGAACTACTTTTAAGTTTACATTGCCCCAAAAAAGCCTTTAGCATTGGACTTATCCTCTGAGTTGTTTGGCTTACTTTGTGAAAACTCCTCCCAAAATGTTAAACTTGCATAATTTATATTACACATGATTTTTGCATTTATGAAAAAAGCTTCATTACTCGTGAGCTATGTCTTGGTGAGTTTTGGGTATATATCGGGCAGTATAGTTTTAGCCCAAACACCCAATTTGGCTCCCTATCTCAAGGCTGGTCATCCTACACATTTTCAGAATATTCGTGTTAAAACTACCGATAATCAAGCTTTTGACCGATGGCTGCGAAAAAACCTACCCCACATCCAAGCACAAACAATTACAACTCATTCAAACATAGTGCTGCTAACCAATATAGATGCCACAGCTTTTAAGCAATTAAAAGATTGCCCAATGATTCAGTTCATCGATCGGGGCAATGCTACCCCAAAAGAAGAAGTAAGCTTTGATCGACGCGGTTCCTGGCTGAACAAAATCAGCATTACGCACCATAACTATCCTCAGCTCAATGGCGAAGGGCTCTTTGTATCTGTCAAAGAACAATCATTTGATATTCAAGACATTGATTTTAAAGGCCGCATTGCTGATACTACTGGATTAGGGCAAGATTTGAGCAGCCACGCGACCGAAATGGCCAGTATTATTGTGGGGGGTGGCAATACTTCTCCTAACTCTTTGGGAGCAGCCTGGAAAGCAGGGCTATATTCGGCTAGTTTTGCCAATCTGTTGCCCGATGATGGTACCACATTGACCAATCGGGGAATATCGGTGCAAAATCATTCTTATGGAGTAGGAGTTGTAGAAAATTATTATGGAATAGAATCACAAGCTTACGATCAACAATTAATTAATTTTCCCACCCTTGTACATGTATTTTCCTCTGGTAATCGAGGAAATGCAAGTGATACTCAAGGTACTTATCAGGGTATTGTAGGGTTTGCCAACCTTACCGGGCAGTTTAAAACCTCTAAAAATACACTCTCGGTAGGAGAAGTGGATGAAAACGCTGAAATCACCGTGTTTGGCAGTAGAGGCCCCGCTTATGATGGACGCATAAAACCTGAGTTGGTGGCTTATGGTGGGGGTGGTACCTCAGAATCGGCCGCGGTGGTTTCAGGCATTAGTTTACTCGTGCAACATGCTTATAAAAATCAGCAAAGTAGCCTTCCTCCTGCCTCCTTGGTAAAAGCAACTTTGATTAATACTGCAGATGATTTAGGACGACCTGAGGTGGATTTTGAATATGGTTTTGGCAATGTAGATGCGCTGGGGGCCGTCAATACCATTCAACAGAATCGTTATGTTAATGATGCCCTGACACAAACCAATGACGTAAAAACGTTCAATATTACGGTACCAGCCAATGCCAAACAATTGAAAGTAACTCTAGTATGGAATGACCCACCTGCTGACGCAGGCAATACCAAAGCACTAATTAATGATCTAGACCTAACGGTAACCCAAGTAAGTACTGGTACCATTTGGCAACCTTGGGTGCTCAATACTACGGGGCAAATAGATTCTCTACAACTACCTGCCAAAAGAGGGGAAGACCATTTGAATAATGTAGAACAAATCACCGTTGCCTTTCCCGCTGCAGGCGTTTACCAAATCTCAGTAAAAGCTTTTGACTTAAAAGTCAACAATCAAAGCTTTAGTCTTGCTTATGAATACCCCGAGGGATTTCAATGGATTTTCCCTTTGCAAAATGATGTATTACAAGCCACTCGTACCCGCAGATTGCAGTGGGAATGGAATAAAGCTGCTGTTGGAGGCAAGTTGGAATTGAAATATACCCAGAGTAATACCTGGCAGAGCATTACCACACTTAATGATCTTTCAGTAGAAAGTTTTAATTGGGTAGTTCCTGATACATTTGCGCTGGCCCAAATCAGGCTCACAGCCAACGATGGTTTTACTTTTACTTCTGACACCCTCACAATTATGAGTCCCCTGGCACCAAAGGTGGGCTACGATTGCCCTGAAGAAGTGATGATTTTTTGGGAACCGCTGGCGGGGGTTACCCAATACCAAGTCTATAAATTGGGAACGCAATTTTTAGAACTTTTGGCCGTAGTACAAGACACCCTACTGGTGATCTCCAAAAGTAATAACCCTGGAAGACATTTTGCGGTAGCACCCATGATAACGCAACGCCCTCGTCGCTTGGGTAATACGACCAATGTGGATTTCTCAGGAGTGAATTGTTACTTCAGGTCATTTCTTTTGAGTCAAAGTCTGGCAGATACAGTGTTGCTTAATTTAAGCCTGGCTACCACCTATCGTTTGGCAAAAATTGAACTCCAGCGAAGAGGCAGTGATAATCAAGCATTCTCCACCATTGTTACCAATGATCCTAACAATACCAACATAACCTTTCAGGATGTAACTCCACTCCCCTATCGCAACCAATATCGGGTTGCCTTGACCGACGTTGTAGGGAATGTATTTTATAGTGATTCAGTAAACGCGCTGGTTGTGGCTCAGAATGATTTTTTCTTATACCCCAATCCAGTCAAACTCAATGAACTCGCCAGAATTGTAGATCGTCGTCAGGTAATAGAAAAAGTACGTTTGATAAACCCCGTAGGCAAACTCATACAAACTTATGTACCCGATGGACTCGTCCAAAAGGACATCTCTACTGAAGGACTGAAACCAGGAATTTACTTTGTTGAGCTTATCTTAACCGATGGTAGTCGGGAAGTAAAGCGACTGGTGATAAAATAGGTAACGAAAAATCGTAAACAGTACGGTATTTCGTCAAAAAACTGATAATTTCTGAAAATCTGTTGGCAGGCCACACTGTGAAAACACAAAAATAAAACGCTCACAATCAATGTTTTACAAATTAATTTCATCCCAAAATCATATTTGGTCTTTGTTTTGAATTAATAGTAACCAAAGATATTTAATAAGCTTTGTGGTTAGGAATAGAAAGAGGCTCTGTTGTGCAGAACCTCTTTTTTTTTACCTGCTAAACGTATAAAACACATGAAAAACTTATTCCAGGCACCAGGAAGTTATACCCCCTATGTATCGTTAGATCAAAACGGAAAGTTTGAAATCAAGGGGGAATCAAATATGGAATATCCTCAGCAGTTTTTTGAACCTATATTTGATTGGTTAGAGAAATTTATCGCAGAGTCAAAACTGCCCATACAGTTTGATGTAAAAATGCGGTATTACAACACAGGAACCTCAAGAACCCTTTTTGAGATTTTTTCTTTGTTGGAGAAAAGTGATTCACCAGTTGCTGTTAATTGGTATGCTTCTACCAGAGATACTGATATGATAGATGATGGTGATGGCTTTCAAGAAGATTTTCCTTCGTTGAATTTCAACGTAATCATCCAGCGGGAAGTGGCTTACGAATAAAAACTGAATATTGTATTAAAACTATTGATGCTCACTCAATTTTTGGGTGGGCATTTTTTATGGATACAAAAAAACAAAACGACCGAAAATCAAGTCGTTTTGTTTATGAAGATAGTGTAGTATGTAACAAATCAAGTGTATTACTCTCTCTGTATTTACTTTACTATCGCTCGCAAAGTATTCATTCTGCTTGCTCAAATGTATTCTTCTATACCATCAAAATTGCCCTCCGGCTCCCCTTACCCGAAAGGAGCCTCCTTTTACTTTCTTGAGGACATCTCTGGATAGTTTTTTCATGGTTGTGGTTTTGGTTATTGTTTTTTGAGTATGCTTCATTGTAGTAATAGTTATCATTAGGTGATGATTTACAGAAGCAAGTAATACATTCAACTTTATAAAAGCAGGAGCATTTCTTTGAACTGACTGGAATGGTCGGTGAGTTGAGCAAATGTTGTATATTCGGGGCTCATCTTTTAGAGAAGATATGGAAAACATTGCATCAGATATCCACAATACCATTTTAACCCCTAAAAGAAAAACACTCATTGATGGATTAATAGCAATCATCACTGGCCTGGAAAAATCTTTTGTCCCGAGCACTCCAAATCCAAAGCATTATGAAATATGGTTTCATCATAGTTTTGACTTTGGTTATACTGTAATAGGCATGGAAAATTTTACCGTAGAAATTGGAGAGAACACAGATAATGAACGATTGAATTCTATTTTAGAAAAACACGAATTATCAGAGGAAATAATTGTGCAAATTAAACAAGCGTGTGAGTTTGATTTTTTCACAGCCTGCTGGACTGAAATCGAGCATACGCTTGATCGTAAAATTAGATGTTTCTTGATTGAGCATGGTATTTTAAGAGGGTGGGATGTAAATAGACGTCAATTAGTTGATGGAGAGAAAATTGATGAAATTCTCGAGAAAGAAGGAGTTTATGATAATCTTTAAAAACAGTACTTTAATCACAAATCACAACCATTATGCGCATCATTTTGCTATTTTTGATAGGTATCCACGGATTCATTCACCTATTTGGGTTTCTTCAAGCGTTTGGCCTGGCCAAATTCAATGAAATCTCACAATCAGTTTCTAAAACATCTGGAATCATTTGGTTGTTGGCATTTTTATTCTTTACCCTCGCTTTCATTTTGCGATTATTTAACTCCAATTACTTCTGGATAAGTGGCTTTTTGGCATTCACAGTTTCGCAAAGTTTAATTTTCAATTATTGGTCTGATGCAAAATTCGGCACAATACCCAATCTTATTATTCTAACTGTGGCCATTATCTCATATGCTACATTTAGCTTCCAAACCAAGGTAAAGAAGGAAAGGGTGAATATGTTCAAGAATTCAACAATGGCCACCTCCAAAACCATTACCCAAAAAGATATGGCCCATCTTCCTCCTGCTGTACAAAAATGGCTATTGAGCGTAGGGGTACTTGATAAAAAACCTGTTTCGCGCCTTCACTTAGTGCAAGATTTGCAATTGAAGATGACTCCTGAACAAAAGAATTGGAATTCTGGAGTGGCAGAGCAATATTTTACTACTCAGCCACCTGCATTTAATTGGACCATCAATACCCAGATGAACCCTGTTCTAAACGTAGTTGGGCGAGATAAGCTCGAAAATGGGCAAGGTGAAATGACTATTAAGCTACTGTCGCTCATTGCTGTTGCAAATGCCAAACAAAGCGAGAAAGTAGATCAGGCTACTTTACAAAGATATTTGGCAGAAATTGTTTGGTTTCCAAGCGCTGCTTTAAGCCCTTATATTACCTGGGAGCAAATAGATGACAACACTGCTAAAGCAACTATGCATGTTGATAAAACCACAGGCTCAGGTATTTTTTATTTTGATCAAAACGGATACTTTCTAAAATTTACTGCACTACGATACAAAGATGCAAAAGACGAAAAACCAACATTGTGGACTGCCTCTGCTTTAAAAACCGAAGAACGAAATGGAATTAAAATACCAGTGGAGTTGCAAGCTGACTGGGAATTGGACAGCGGACAATGGACTTGGCTAAAAATAAAAATTAAGGATATCAGCTATGATATAGCAAAAATGCCTGCTCATTAACTTTATAAAGAGTTTTTCATTTTTTCCAGCAAAATATCCAGCTTTCGGCGCGAAACAGGTACTTTACTTCCATCTTGTAAGATGAGTATTTCATCGTCGCGTTTATCGTAGCGTAACAAATAGTCTAGATTGATAATGTGGGATTTATGACAGCGAAAAAATTGCTCTTGTGGCAAAATCTTTTCATAATCCCCAAGGGATTTGCTCAGTAACAAAGCATTCTGGTTTTTGACAATAAATTTTGTATAGTTATTATCCGCCTCTAGACGAATAATGTCATCGAGCCTGGTTACTTGCATCCCATATTTATCCTTCAGTATAATTTTTGCCGGTTCCTGAGAGGTAGGCTGTAGGTTTTGCAGTAAAGTTTTTACTTGGGTTTGCAAAAACATATCCTTGACCTCCTCTTGTGCTTTTTGCACTGCTTGCTGCAAATCATCCAAATCTATTGGTTTGAGCAAGTAATCCAGCGCACTAAATTTTATAGCTTTCAAGGCATATTTTTCGTGCGCAGTTGTAAAAATCACCTTAAACGCAAGGTTGGGTAACTGTTGTAATAAATCAAAGCCGGTTCCATTGGGCATTTCAATATCCAAAAAAACCAACTCAGGCATTACCTGCTCAATCAATGTTTTTCCTTCCTGTATATTAGTGGCACTACCTAATAGTTCCAGACTTGGGCAATAGTGCTGGATGAGTTCTTTTAAAAAATTAATAGCCTTTTGATTATCATCAATAATGATTGTTTTCATAGAATAGGGTCACAATGTTTTTAAAACTGTTGATAAGGTAAATGGAAGATAACTTGCGTTCCCTGCTTTAAGGATTTAACCTCAAAAGTAATATTTTTTTTCAAACTCTGACGATACAAATCAATTCGCTCTTGGGTGATCGTAGTAGCTAGAGAATGATGGACTTTCTTCTGCGTTTGTTTTGTCTCAATGGAGTTTTCAATCCCCACTCCATTGTCAGTAATTTTTAATATCACTACCTTTTCATGAAGGCTAAAGTTAATCTGTATCCATCCATTTTTTTTTAGACGAGCAATGCCGTGTTCTATTGCATTCTCGATAAAAGGTTGGGCAAACATAGGGGGAATTGCTATAAACTCAGTGTCCAGTT
This sequence comes from marine bacterium AO1-C, assembly GCA_001890965.1. Lineage (GTDB taxonomy): Bacteria > Bacteroidota > Bacteroidia > Cytophagales > Microscillaceae > Microscilla. Next base: position 114,303 of record MLAY01000003.1, read on the forward strand.
GCTCATCTATAGTAATGCGATAATCAAACCCCTCTTCAAACCTTAGGTTTTGTAAAGAAAGGTAGTTTTCCAGCATCTCTATTTCATTATTCAGGCTAATATATTCCTGTCGGGAGTTTTCCAATACAGCCCGCATTAGTTTAGAAAATTTTGCCAAATAAATACTGGAATGTCTGGTGTCGTTGGTAATCATATAATTCTGAATGGCCCCCATAGCATTGAAAATAAAGTGAGGATTCATTTGTAACTTAAGTGACTCAAGGGCTGCGGTACTCAATGCTTTTTCTAACCGGGTTTTGCGTCTGTAAGCTCTTAATCTAAAAAAAATGATGGCTCCCATCAATGCCAACGCCAGTAATATCATCAAGGTAATAAACCACCATTTTTCCCAAACTGGGTACGCAATCACAATTTCAATACCTGCAGTTTCTTTGCTCTCGATACCATCTTCGTTGATTGTTTTTACCTGAAAACGGTATTTGCCAGAAGGTAATGCTGAATAACGAGCCAGATTATTAGTACTGCCATTGTAATTCCAGGCTTTTTCTAACCCCTCCATTCTATATTTATACCTAAACTTTCCACCACTACGCAAGGCAATGCCTGTAAAATGGATCGTTAAATTGTTATCATCATAAGCAAGTACATACTGTTTTTGCAGCTTTTGAGGCTCATTGTGTATAGTCAAACCAGTAATATAAATCAAAGGAGGGGTATAATTGGTTGTGTTGAAGTTTTTGTCCAACACAGACAAGCCTGCAGCAGTTGCTAAATAAATTTTGTTTCGCTGCACAATCAAATCTCGAATCTCGTTGCTAGGCAAACCATCAGACTGGTTAAAAACCCTGGATTGTTTGGTTTGTAGATTGTATACTTGTAGCCCCTTATCGGTACCCAAATACAGCAGATCACCTTCTTTTATCACTCTACGGCAAAACTCACTAATCAAGCCATTGTTAGGATGTAAATGTTGAATCACTCGTTTGTTTTCAATGGCAAATACCCCCTGTTGTGCGGTTCCTACCCATACTATTCCTTCTGCATCCTCGCTCATCCCAAGGGCAATAATCGGTTGTTGATCAGGTGTTTTTAGCTCTTGCTCTCTATTTCCTTCATAAAAATATAATCCATCGGCATATCCTACCCAAAACCGAGGCTTTGCAGACTCTGCCAAAGCCACTCGGCTCCTTCCACTGCGTAATCTTTTTAGGTTTCTGAGAGAATCATATGAAATATGGGGAAATATATCCAAGGGTAGCAGACTTTCAGTGTTTCTTTCCAAGTGACCAATAAGGGCCTGATCTCCTGAGGCAGTAATGAGGTATTTATTTTGATAAATACTAAATGATTTAGGAGTACTGCCCATCCAGTATTTATCTGTTTGCTTCATGTTCTGAAGATCAAAAACCAATACCTGATAGTTTTCTACATAAAGTTTCCGACGCACACTATCTACCAGCAAGCATTCTACATCACCACCATCCTTTAAATGATGTTTTTCGGTGATTTTTTGTTCTTTAGTATCAAAGTAATAAAGTTGATTACCATTGGTACCAATAAAAATATTACCCTTGGGGTCTTGAGCCAAGCAATTGATTTGTTCCGACTCCAGGTTCGAATTACGAGCATTGAAGTGTACAATGTCTTTATTAGACACTTTAAACAATCCATGGCCTAGAGTAGTAAACCAATAGTTTTCTTCCCGATCCTGGATCATGCCACTCACAAATTTATTTTTCAGAAAAACAAATTGATCCGTCGAGGTTTCTTGACTATGCAAATATGGCTTTGCTCCATTGTAGGTACAAACCCAAATGTTTTGTTGATGATCTTCGGCTAACAAGATTAAAGAAGCACCTGCCCCTTTTATCTCTCCAGGAAGTTTTTTCCAGCCACTTTCTTTTGTAAGTGAATAGCTATACAAGGTTCCAGCTTGACCCTGGGCAATGATTTCCTTTTGAGTAAAAATCAAATTCATGAGCAAAAAAGGTATTTGCACCTTTCGTATAACCTTCAATTGTTCATCTAATTGTACTAGTACTCCAAGATATAGTAACCAGATTTTTCCTTGTTTATCTAAAAAAAGCTGCACACCATATATACTGACTGGCCCCTGAGTCCTGACCTGCCTCCATTGCTGGCTTTGTGCGTATTTCACAAATATTGCCCCCTGATTGCCTGATACCCAAAGATGGTTATGATGATCTATGAAATAACTATCAATTCCTGTTTTTTGCAGTTGGCGAGGAAGCAACACTGCCTTTGCTTTGCCTTGATAAATGGAGAATAGTTGCTTACTGAAATTGACGAAATATACTCGTCCCTGGCTGTCTTCCTGCAAGTTTGTAAATGATTTGCCCCGAGCACTTGGCACCTTAAAAGTCTGGAAGTGTACCCCATCATAACGACAAATACCAGCCTCAGTGCCCAGCCAAATATATCCCTGATGATCTTCCATGATATTGTACACAACCATACTAGGCAAGCCTTCCCGATCGGTAATTTGATGAAGGTAAGGCGATTGGGCAAACAGCTGGGTACAGCTCCAAAACAAGCAAAGGTAAGCTATGTAAAAGTATGGTCTCAAATGTATGCTGAATAGTAGTTGTTGTATTGCACTTATGATTACGAGGTTATAAACTGCACCAATCAGCCGGCAAGGTCAATCCTCTTATTGCTGGGTAAATATAGCTTTTTAGTTTACTAAACTTTGCCATTCCCTCGTTTAGTTCAGTCATTCTCCCCCAAAACCTTACCGTTCCCTCAATAGGCCAGCACCTCAATATATGAGTATGTACTTTTGAATCATTGAGATCAGGTATGTACTCAGAAATCAGGCATTTCTGAGCATTTAATCATTCATCAAAAAATACTTATGAAAATGAAAAGTTTAAAGGATTTCCAAAATCAGGCACTCTCCAACCCACAAACTATTAAAGGAGGCACCTTTATCAGAAGAGGTAAACTCAAGAAAAAGCCTGCGGTGGGATATGTACCAGCCCCAGAAACCCCATCATTTGCGGTGGCAGCCAATGGCAAAGGCACCAAACAAACAGCCACCAGAGCCTCAGGAAGACCTCAATTACTTTAATCATTACAAACTATAAACCGCAACTCCTATCCTACCAGCTTTGGCCTTCATTATAACCATTTATCCAAACAAAACATATGAAAAATCTACGCATTACTTGTTTTTTGCTATGCCTATTAGGAAGCTTAGCAACCCAAGCACAAAATCCTTATTGGACATTGTGTTCATCAAAAAAGCTCACTTTGGCTAATAATACTATTACTAACCTATTAGCTCCTCCAGCACCTTGGTGTACGCCTGGATCTGCAAATACTGCCCACACTGGGGGATTGTTTGATGTCAATGGTAATATTATATTTTCAATTGCTACGGGTAAGGTGTATAACAAAACAGGCACCCTTATACATACCATTAACTCTCCTATCCCGAATGCTTCTGGCACAACTGTAAAACGGGTAACAGTTGTACCCGTACCCAATGGTGACTGTGGAGAATATTATATACTTTACGCTGCTGCTGTTACAATACAAAATGGTTTAAATGACTACTATGAGGTGGGGGCTATTAAAGTTACGGTGGATAATTTTCTAAATGTAATCGTTTCAAGTAACTCGATATCAACAGTTAAGTACCCAATACATTCTTCATCGATTGATAATTTGATAGAAACTGCAGTGTCAAAAGAAATGAATGGCCAGCGCACGATGTATATAAGCCTTCAGCAAGGCCAAATAAGCACTAATCAAATTGAAAAAGTAATCGTGACTCAAAACGGGGTGGCAGCTGGGGGATTTCTGCCTATCACAGATTATATCATAGATCCACAAACCCTGGAGCTTTCACCCGATCAACAACACCTTGCTTGGATTCAATCATTAGGTGCAATTGGTAAGATTATACGGGTAAAAAACTTAACCACTGGGACTATTACTGATATTACTAGTGTAAATACAGTATTATGGTACGATAGTGATCTGGAGTTTGGCCCCAATAGTGATGACATTTATGTAACAACTGGCTCAAAAAAACTAGCAGTTACTTCTCTATCTAATCCTCAATCATATAGCATTATTCCCAATACCCAAAACCTTCGAGGTGAGATTGAATGGGGAAGCAACAACAAACTATATGCAACTTCTCAAGATGGCAACTTGTACACCATCGCAGGACAAACAGTGACCGCAGTAGCAACTTATAACGGAACTATATTACCTGAACAAGTAGATGGCGAAACCATCCAATACGCTCCTCACTCACCTTTGAACATTTATTTGACCATTACCATCAATGGATATACCCAAGCCCATGTATCGGGAGGTAGTGGCAATTATATTTATACTTGGTATGGTCCCTCGGGGACAGTAGTTGCCACAGGTGTTCAAGCCCAACTTTGTCGCGTAGGATCACATGATCTGGTAATACGAGATAATTCTTCTGGGTGTAAAACCACGCATACTTTCCAAAACTTTCCTACCCGTCGCTGTCGTAGCACCAGTTCAGAGATAAAAATTGGAAGCCCCCAAGTAAAAGCTTATCCTAATCCCGCAGCTGATTACCTCAATGTATTGGCCAATAGTGAAGAAAGCATTGTACAATTACAAGTGGTGAATTTTCAAGGACAAGTTTTGATGCAAATAAATGGTAACCAACGTTCTCAGCAACGCATCACGACCAATGGCTTGAAACCTGGAATGTATATCCTAAATATCGTTACTGATCAATCAAATAGCCAAGTAACGTTTACAGTGAAGTAAGTCTTATAGCCATTCATTACAGATTATGATCACTGTTATTCAACCAGCTTTGATATTTATTTTCATCATTTAATTCATTATTACTTATGAAAAGTTTCAAAAATTTTAAACATCAGGAAATTGCCCAACCGCAAGCCATTAAGGGAGGTGCCTTTATCAGAAGAGGCAAAATTAAAAGAAAACAAACTAATGGTTATAACACACCCTCATTTGCGGTGGAAGCCAACGGTAAAGGCACCAAACAAACAGCCACCAGAGCTTCTGGAAGACCTCAGTTACTTTAATTGAGTAGCTGGCCAGCGTCCCCCAACATTCCCCAAATGTTGTCGTTTCTTTGGTCTCGTTACACTAAGACCAAAGACTTAAGTGAATTTAAGGCCAGAAACTCAGTGGTTTTTGGCCAATTATTTACCATTCAACTCAATCGTATGAAAAACTTTGAAAATTTTAAACATCAGAAAATTGACCACCCACAAACCATCAAAGGAGGTCACTTTATAAGAAGAGGTAAAATCAAGAAAAAACCCGCAGTGGGCTATAAGCCTCCTACTGCTTATCAGCCCAATTAATCTAAGAAACAAAGTAAGAACAAAGAAAATCGTTGGAACAAAGCGCACCTACCTGAGAGTAGGCCGAAAAATAAGTGAGATAGCTGTCAAGCTCTTATTCTAAGTCATAGAATAAGAGCTTTTTTGTTGTCATATCAGCCTATGTAGTGGTTCAATGTTATCTATATCTTATAAATACGTAATGTGTAGCACAGCCATTCATTTAACCATATTCAACTTTATCTTGATATTTATCAAATACGACCATTCATAAACTCAAACCAGCGTTTCGTGAATTGTGCTTGAGATAAACAAAAGGTTTTAACTAGATTCAAATTATTAAAACTATTTAAGAGTATGTTTAAACATTGGACAAGACCTAAACAGACTCTAATTATTAACAAGTCAAATACATGAAGACATTGAAAAATTTTGAAAACCAAGTAATCGAAAACCTACAAGCCATTAAAGGTGGGGCAGACTCTAGAAGAAGCAGATTCCGCTCAAAAGATAGAAAATACAAAGAAAAATCAGGTTGTGTAACCATGACTGTATATTCCTCAAACGGCGGGGATGATTAAGCTTACTCACTTTTATTAGGTAAACTTATACCAAATTGCGAAGTGTCGGAAAGCGCTTCGCAATTTGTGTTTATGGTGTTACTCTAACTTAATTCTCTCTAGCAGTACATCTACTTTACGACGCGATACAGGGACCTTGCTGCCATCCTGAAAAATAAGAACGTCGTCTTCTCGCCTATCATAACGCTGCAAATAACTAAGATTGACCAGATGTGATTTATGGCATCTAAAAAACTTTTGAGCAGGTAAAATTTTTTCATAGTCTTTCAGAGGTTTACTGATAAGCAAAGGTTTTTGATCCTTTACAAAAAACTGGGTATAGTTATTTTCTGCCTTGAGACGAATAATATCATCTACAAAAATAACTTGCACTCCATAAGGATCATTTAAAAGAATCTTTTGTTGTTGGGCAGGAGGCGCATGGAGGTTTTGTAATAAGGTTTGTATTTTAAGCCGTGAAATCTCTTCATCTGTATTCTCTTTGGCTGTTTCCTTTGCTTTATTAACGGCCAACAACAACTCCTCTAAATCTATAGGCTTAAGCAAATAGTCCAAAGCACTAAATTTAATAGCTGTAAGGGCATACTTTTCATGAGCAGTAGTAAAAATCACCTTAAAATCTATCACAGGTAATTGTCGTAATAGGTCAAAACCTGTCCCAGTGGGCATTTCTATGTCTAAAAACACCAAATCTGGTTTGGTTTGTTCGATAAATACCTTTCCCTCCTCTATATTACTGGCGCTTCCCAATAGCTCCAGGTTAGGGCAATAACGTTGTATTTGTTCTGTTAAAGATTTTCTTGCTTTTTGATTGTCATCTACGATTATTGCCTTCATAAAAACTGCGCTTGTTTTTTAGGTTTGTTGGTAAGGTAAATGAAATATTACTTGGGTTCCCTGATCCAAACTTTTGACTTTAAAAGTAATATTTTTTTTCAAACTCTGCTGATATAATGCAATGCGTTCTTTGGTAATAATAGTAGCAAGAGAACGATGCTCTTTAGTTTGAGCGGCCTTGGCCCGGAGCGAATCTTCTATTCCTCTTCCATTATCGGTAATCTTTAATACGATGACATCTTGTTGTAAACTAAAATCGATAGTAATCAGCCCATTTTCCTTTAGATGAGCTATTCCATGTTCTATAGCGTTTTCAATAAAAGGTTGGGCAAACATAGGCGGAATTGTAATCATTTCAGGATCTAGCTGATCATCAATGGTTACTTGATACTCAAAACTACCTTCGTGCCTTAAATTTTGCAACACTAAGTAATTTTCCAGCATGTCTATTTCTTCATCAAGACAGATGTATTCCTGACGGGAGTTTTCCAGTACTGCCCGCATAAGCCTGGAAAATTTTGCCAGATAAATACTGGCATTTTTACTATCATTGGTCACGATGTAATGCTGAATAGCCCCCATGGCATTGAATATAAAGTGAGGGTTCATTTGAAGCTGAAGCGATTCAAGTGCGGCCTTATTAAACGCATTTTCCAGTCGCATTTTGCGTTGATAAGCTCTTACTCTAAAAAATGCGATTGTTGTGATTAGTGCCAACACCAATAATGTCATTAAGGTAATAAACCACCATTTTTCCCAAATCGGATAAGCAATATCAATGTTGATAGTAGCCGTTTTTTCGCTCTCGATGCCGTCTTCGTTAATTGTCTTTACCTGAAACTGATATTCGCCAGAAGGCAGGGCCGAATAACGAGCCAAATTATTGGTACTATTGCTATAACTCCATTGTTCGTCTAGCCCCTGCATACGATACTTATATGTAAACTTACCACCACTACGAAAAGCTATTCCAGTAAAATAAATAGTAAGATTGTTTTCGTTATAGGCCAACTCATACTGTGGCTGGAGTTTTTGAGGGTTATTCTGTAATGAAAGCCCAGTAATATAAATCAAAGGAGGAATATAGTTGGTAGTATTGAAGTTTTTTTTCAATACCGAAAGCCCAGCAGCTGTTGCCAGATAAATTTTATCTTTTTGCACCACCAAATCCCGGATCTCGTTACTAGGCAGCCCATCTGATTGATCAAAGACTCTGGATTGTTTGGTTTGTAAATGATATACTTGCAAACCTTTTTCAGTTCCTATATATAAATAGTCTCCTTCTTTGAATATACGCTTGCAATAATTACTAATAAGCCCCTGTTTAACATCTAAATGTTGGATAATGTGCTTATTTTTAATAGCAAATATACCTTGTTGAGCCGTACCTACCCACACTACTCCATTGGCATCCTGGCTTATATTTAAAGCAATGATGGCTTGCTGATCAGGGGTTTTAAGTTCATATTGCTTGTTATTCTCATAAAAAAACAGCCCATCAGAATAACCAATCCAAAATCGTAGCTGATTGGTTTCAGTCAAAACAGTTCGGCTTCTTTTACCTCTGAGGGTTCTGGTTCTATAAAAATCACTATAATCAAAATCAGGGAATACGTCAGTCGCAACAGCAGGAGAAGTTCGCCCTAGAGGGGAAATAAACCCACTACCACCCGAAGCAACTATCAGATACTTATTTTGATATAAGCTCAGTGACTTAGACGTATTTCCACCAAAAATATTATCTGTGACTTTCATACGCCGCATATCAAAAGTCAATAACTCACCATTTTCCACATATAATCTTTGACGAGATTCATCCCAAAGCATACTCTCTATATCTCCTTCAGGTAAACGATATTTTTGGGTAATCTTTTGTTTTTGAGTATCAAAGTAAAACACCTGATTGCCATTAGTAGCAATAAAAAGGTTGCCCCTGGCATCTTCTTCCAGATCGTTGATTTGTTCATACTTCAACTCCGAATTGTCGGCTTGAAAATGTAAGATGTCTTTGTTGGGCATTTTAAAAATTCCATTACCCAGAGTGGTAAACCAGTAGTTACCCTCCCGATCTTGTACAATATTGCTTACGAATTTATTTTTCAGAAAAGCCGTTTGGCTCAGCTTCTGTCGATATTGGGGAGAATAAATGTGGGTGCCTTGATTGGTCATTACCCAAATATTGCCTTGGGGGTCTCTATAGGTACCTGAAATCAAAGCTTCCTGGTTGGCCAAATCTTCAAAAACTGGTCGCCATTGCGTCGTTTCAAGGTTATAAACAGAAAATCTTCGTCTGTAAGTACTGAAAATAATTTCATTTTTGGTAAAAGTTAAATACAGATAATTTTGCGGCAAACGAATCGTTTGTATCAGGTTTAGTTGAGGCCCTACCTGAATCAAAGATTTATATGATAAAAGCCAAATACGGTCATAAGCATCTCTAAAAATCTTAGATGCATACAATTTTTGCTGTTTGTTTGATGAAAACCCCTCTATGTATTGCCATTTTTGGGTATAAGGATTTCCCACATACAACCCTCCAGCTTTTCCCGTAATCCAAATACGATCCTCCTGATCTATAATATAATGTTGAAAGTCTTGTTTTTGTAGCTTATCAGGTAGCAGTACTTGGTGAGTCTCACCTTGAAAAAAATAAAATAGCTGACCACTAAAGTTAATAAAGTACATTCGTCCTTTACTGTCTTCCTGCATAGTGGTAAAAGATTTTCCTTGGGCATTGGATACCTGAAAGGTTTGAAAATGAACCCCATCATAACGAACAATCCCTGCCTCGGTGCCTAACCAAAGATATCCCTTGCTATCCTCTTTCACATCATATACCACCATACTAGGCAACCCATCACGATCGGTAATTTGTTGTATATGAGGAGACTGTCCGAAAAGCTGAGAAAACAGGTGAAGAAAAATAAAGAATAGAATATAGGTGTAATATTTCAAATGTACTGCTTGTTGTATTGTGTTATTGCACTTTTAAGAGACAGGAAACATCTCTATATTTTTTACAAGTTGCAAATTTATAAAATTTGTCAGAGAACCGAAGTAAAAACGTAAATACCCACAGTTACCTAAAACACCATTTTTGAGTACGTTTTTTTACCGTTCACTCATTGGTCTCTACCTTTTACCCTCCCAAAAATACCGTTCACTCAATGGCCACATATAGCATAATTGTCTCCTGTATATTTGAAGAAAATTAATAATAAACTTCTTTGAATCAATAACTTATATATTGAGAAACATGACAAAAAGGACAATTATAAAATGTTGGCACATCGGCTTTGTCACATTTTTGATGAATGGACTACTGGCATTTTCAGGCTATAGCCAGTTTGTAACTACCTGGAAACCCAGAAACGGGCAGATTACAATTCCTGGCAAGGGAAATTATACAGTAAATTGGGAACAAGTGAACAATCCTAATAACAATGGAACGGTGAATGCCACAGATGAAGTGACTATTAATTTGAGTAGTCCGTCAGCTACCTACAAAGTAAGTATTACAGGCGGTCTTACCCAAATTAAATTTACAAATGGTACCAATGCAGACAAACTACTTAGTATAGAACAATGGGGTAATATTGCCTGGGTTTCTATGGAGGAAGCATTTCACGGATGTCGTAATATGACCTACAATGCTACTGATGTGCCAGACTTAAGTAGGGTAACATCGATGAAGTCCATGTTTAGAAACTGTCAAAACTTTAATGGTGACATCAATAACTGGAATACTAGTAATGTCACCGATATGAGCGAAATGTTTGCCTACACATTTAAGTTTAATCAACCTATTGGCAACTGGAATACCAGTAAGGTAACTAATATGGAGGCGATGTTTCAGAATGCCACTAGCTTTAACCAACCTATTGAAAACTGGGATGTAAGCAAGGTGACTAGTATGAGAAGAATGTTTTTCATTCTTATTATACTGGCCGATAACCATAGCTCTAAAAGAACTACTGCAACCAGAAGTAAGTTTAATCAACCTCTCAATAACTGGAATACAAGTGAAGTAACCGATATGGAAGCGATGTTTGCCAACGCCGATAGCTTCAATCAACCACTCAATAACTGGAATACTGGTAAGGTAACCAATATGAGTAATATGTTTGCAACAACTCCGGCTTTCAATCAAAACCTCGGGGCCTGGAATGTTACCCAAGTAACAGATATGCGCAATATGTTAGTCAGTACTGGATTAAGCTTAGGTAATTATGATAGAACACTGAATGGATGGGCTACTCAAGGAGTGAAATCTAATGTATTCCTTGGAACCAGCAACCTCAAGTTTTGCGCAGCTGAAGCCAGCCGAAACACATTGACCACTACAAAAAACTGGACCATTACTGGTGACATGAAAGCTTGCCCCACAAGAGATATAGAAGTGCTTTTGGATAACATTGAAATTAGCACTGGTGGCACTGCTGACTTTGGTATCGGAGCATCTGTCGTAAAAACCTTTACCATTCGTAATATTGGTACTACCAACGCCTTGGCTTTATCGGGTACTCCTATTGTGGCCATAACCGCAGGTACTGCTTTTGCGGTAAGCCAACAACCCAGCGCAACTTCTATTGCCAATGGGGCTTCACTTACTTTTAAGGTAACTTATACTGCCGCTACCAACAACGATACTGGCACACTAAGTATTGCCAGCAACGATCCAGATGAGCCTACTTATACGATTGACCTCAAGGGTGTCTTGAAAAAAACTGACCAGACCATTACTTTCGATTTGGGTAATAATGCTATCAAGGCTTTTGGTGATGCTAATTTTGATTTAGCTGCCACTGGAGGAGCATCTGGTAATGCTGTTACTTTTAGCAGTTCCAATACTGGTGTAGCTACCATTTCAGGCAATACAGTAACCATTGTGGGCATTGGTACTACCACCATTACCGCAAGTCAGGCAGGAGGTGCTCTATACAATGCTGCTCCTGATATAACCCAAACCTTGACCGTAAATAAAGCAACTCAAACCATTGCCTTCGCTTTAGGTAACAACAATACTAAAACCTTTGGAGATGCAACGTTTGATTTAGCGGCTACTGGAGGAGCCTCTGGAAACTCAGTTACTTTTACAAGCGCTGATGCCAATGTAGCTACTATTTCGGGTAACACAGTCACTATTGTAGGCGCAGGTAGCACTACCATTACCGCCAGTCAGGCAGGCAACGGTAACTATAATGCAGCCACCAACGTGACGCAAACTTTGACGATTAATAAGGCAAGCCAAACGATCACCTTTGATTTAGGCAACAACGCTACCAAAGCTCTCGGAGATGCTACATTTGACTTAGCTGCTACTGGAGGAGCTTCGGGCAACGGCATCACATTCACTAGCGCCAATACCGATGTAGCTACTATTTCGGGTAATACAGTCACTATTGTAGGCGCAGGTACTACTACCATTACCGCCAGTCAGGCAGGCAACGATAACTATAACGCAGCCACAAACGTAACGCAAACTTTGACTGTGCAAAGCACTGTTACGGCACTTCCTCAGCAGTTAAAGGTAGGTAAAGTTTCTGTTTTTCCTAACCCGGTACATCATATGCTAAGAATTAAAATCACCGAAAAGGTCGCACACAATTATGTAGAAATAACCGTACTCAATCATCAAGGAAAAAAAGTGTTGTTGATGGGGCAAGCCATCAAAAATGGGCAAGTTGAACTCCCAATTGATCAATTAAAATCAGGAAAATACCTACTGCAAATAAACATTGGAGGAGAAACCATTGTACGCCGTATTGTAAAACTTTAATTATTCAAAATAGAAATCAATGAGAACATCTTATATATGGGGTTTGGTCATGGTCATTTTTTTGGCCTTCCCTGCCTGCAAAAACAGTGATAACACACCTACTCCTGGCAATACTACCAACCAAAACCTGCTCAAAACCTGGAAGGTATCGCAAGTACTGGAAGGATCGTTGAATATTACCAGTGAGTTTAGTCAGTATCGGCTAATGCTAAATGAAGCCAATGGAAACAAAGATTTTACTTTGGTGCAACGTGATGGTACTTCGATTACAGGTAGTTGGGGCATCTCAACCGACGAAACCACTATTACCCTCACTACCAACGGCAATACTATTACTTTGAGCGGGGTGAGCATATCGGCATCAGAACTGAAATATACCGCAGATGAACAGGGCAAAGCGGGTGCTGTAAGCCTTGCTTTTACGCTAGTGCCTGCATAGGATCTCATTATACTAAACCTTACTGAAAATCCGTACAAAATCAAGTAAACATTAAGCTTTGAGTTCCGTGTTCAAAGGATTAGTATTATAATCACATAATCAAAACAAAGGTTGTTTAAAACCAGCCTTTGTTTTACCTCATCATTTTTACCCAAAACACCTTACCCCCTCCTCCATTCCCTCATTTAGGCAAACCGTTGCCCCTCAAAACAACACCACTCCCTCAATAGCCCAATATCGTATAATTGGCCCGCTTACCTTTGAGTAAAACTGTTATTAATTTTCTTTTACTCAACGACTTATAAATTCAAACACATGATTAAAAAAACGATTACGAAACGTTGGTGTATCGGTGTTGCCACGTTTTTGATGAGTTGGATGCTGGCATTTTCAGGCTATTGCCAGTTTGTTACTACCTGGAAAACTGATAATACAGGAACTTCTAATGATGACCAAATTACGATTCCAGGGAACGGGACTTATACGGTGGCTTGGGAGGAGGTAGGCAATGCCACAAACAACGGAACAGCCAATGCTACCAACACCGCTACAATTACTTTTGCTAGTGCAGGTACTTATAAAATCAGCATCACAGGTACTTTTACGCAAATTAAGTTTAATAATACTGGTGATAGGCTCAAATTGCTCACTATAGAAAAATGGGGTACGACTGCCTGGACTTCTATGGATCAAGCTTTTGCTGGCTGTGCAAACCTTACCTATAATGCTACTGATGCCCCTGACCTTACCTCTGTCACCTCATTAGCAGGCACATTTAAAGGATGTTCAAAATTTAATGGCAATATCAGCAATTGGAATACAAACAATGTGACCAATATGAGTGCAATGTTTGAAAGTGCTATTGTTTTTAATCAAGATATCAGTGGTTGGGATATTAAAAGCGTTACCAACCTGGGTTCGATGTTTTCTGGCGCATTCGCTTTTAATCAAGACATTAGCAGTTGGGATACCAAAAATGTCACTAGCCTAGGCAGTATGTTTCAGCAGGCCATCAGGTTTAATCAACCTATTGGTAGTTGGAATGTGAGTAAAGTAACTAACATGAATGGCTTATTCCGAGATGCGTCCAATTTTAACCAACCTATTGGTAACTGGAATACCTCTCAGGTAACCCACATGAACGATATGTTTCGCGGAGCAGCCACTTTTAACCAACCCATTGGCCAGTGGGATGTCTCTAAAGTAACTGGCATGGTGAGCATGTTTCAAGTAGCAACCGCCTTTAACCAGGACATTAGTGGGTGGAATACGAGTAATGTCAGATCAATGTCTTTTATGTTTCAAAAAGCATCTGCTTTTAACCAAGACATTGGTGGATGGAATACGGTTAATGTAGCTGAAATGACTTTTATGTTTCGAGAAGCATCTGCCTTTAACCAAGACATTGGTGGGTGGAATACGAGTAATGTGAGGGGAATGGCTTATATGTTTTATAGAGCGTCTGTTTTTAACCAAAACATTAGTGGATGGAATACAAGTAATGTCATGACAATGAGTTTTATGTTTCAAGAAGCGTCTGCTTTTAATCAACCCATTGGTCAGTGGGATATCTCTAAGGTAACCATTATGACCAATATGTTTAATGATGCTACAAGTTTCAATCAGCCCCTTGATAATTGGAATACTAGCAAAGTGAGAAGCATGGTCAGTATGTTTAATGGCGCAACCGCTTTTAACCAAAATTTAGGCAACTGGGATGTTACCAGTGTGACAAATATGAGTAATATGCTCAATGACTCCGGATTAAGTCAAAGTAATTATGACCAAACACTCACAGGTTGGGCTTCCCAAAATGTAAAAAGTAATGTTGCTTTAGGAGCTACTGGACTAAAATACTGCAATAGCGAAGCAAGCCGAAATACTTTAATAAATAGTAAAAACTGGACTATTACTGGTGATACCAAAGAATGTCCAGCCATAGATATTGAAATACAACTGGAAGGAAATGAAATTGCCAGCAATGGGACTGCCGATTTTGGTATGGGGGCATCTATTATCAAAACTTTTACCATTAAAAACATAGGTACTACCACCGCTTTGACTTTATCGGGTACTCCTATCGTGAAAGTAACTGCGGGTACCGCATTTGTTGTAACCGAACAGCCTGGTGCAACCTCTGTTGCCGCGGGTGCTTCGCTTACTTTTAAAGTTACTTATGCTGGCGCTACCAACAACGATACAGGTACATTGAGTATTGCTAGTAATGATCCTGATGAAGGCACATATATCATTCAGCTCAAAGGGGTTTTTAAGAAAACTGACCAAACCATTACTTTTAGCTTGGGGAACGATGCTACCAAAACTTTTGGTGATGCCAACTTTGACTTAACGGCTACTGGAGGTGCTTCAGGCAATGCCGTTACCTTTGCCAGTTCTGATACCAATGTGGCTACTATATCGGGCAAAACAGTCACTATTGTAGGCGCAGGTAGCACTACCATTACCGCCAGTCAGGCAGGCAATGGTAACTATAATGCAGCCACCAACGTGACGCAAACTTTGACAATTAATAAGGCAAACCAAACGATCACTTTTGATTTGGGTAACAACGCGACCAAAACCCTAGGAGATGCTGCATTTGACTTAACTACTACGGGAGGAGCCTCTGGAAACCCTATAACTTTCACTAGTTCCAATACTGGGGTGGCCACCATTTCGGGCAACACAGTTACTATTGTGGGTGTAGGCACTACTACCATTACCGCAAGCCAGGCAGGTAACAACAATTACAATGCGGCGGCTGATATCACCCAAACTTTGACTGTACAAAGCACGGTTACGGCAATTCCCCAAGAATTAAAGGCTGGTAAAATTTCTGTTTATCCTAATCCAGCAAGTCATATGCTTAAAATTAAAATCACGGGGAAAATCTCATACAATTATGCAGAAATCACTGTACTCAATCAACAAGGGAAAAAGGTGTTATTAATGGGACAAAAAATCAACAATGGGCAAGTCGAAATTCCAGTAGATCAACTCACCTCAGGAGAATATCTGTTACACATAACTATTGCAGGGGAAACCATTGTGCGCCGTATTGTAAAACTTTAATTATTCAAAATAGGAATCAATGAAAACATCTTATATATGGGGTTTGGTCATGATCATTTTTTTGACATTACCTGCCTGCAAAAACAGTGATAACACACCTACTCCTGGCAATACTGCCAACCAAAACCTGCTCAAAACCTGGAAGGTATCACAAGTATTGGAAGGTTCATTGGACATCACGAGCGAATTTATACAGTATCGTCTTACGCTGAATGAAGCCAATGGAAGCAAAGATTTCACTTTGATACAACGTGATGGTACTTCGATTACTGGAAGCTGGGATATTTCGACAGACGAAACCACTATTACCCTCACTACCAGTGGAAACGCCATTATTTTGAACGGGGTAAGTATATCGGCATCAGAACTGAAATATACCGCAGATGAACAGGGCAAAGCGGGTGTTGTCAACCTAAGCTTTACGTTGGCTCCTGCTTAGGAAAGAGGCGTCTAACATTAAGACACACTACCCAAAGGTCGTTTAAAAATCGGCCTTTGTTTTTGTTATTACTTAATCCATCAATACTCCACAGTGATTTTAGCCAAGCTTGATTAATGATTCGCCTTTGGCAGCGCTTAAACTTCGTTCTGCGATTATCAGCCAATTATGAATTAAAAGTTATTTAACTAACACATGTATAAATCACTGACTTACAATCATTAACAGAGTCATCATTCACTCGAATCGGCTATGGACTATGGACCACTGCTGTTTCCTTAAGGGTTTCTAGCCAATGAGTGCATCAGGATGACAAGCACTCGTTAAGGAAACAGCTGTGGACTATTACCCCACTTACACCTTTGATCACCAATTGAGCCGCATCATCCAAACACTAATCTCACACCTATCAACTAAAATCCACCATTAAGCCATCAATCGCTTTTACCGTTTGGTCATTTAAACCCACCATTCTTCCTTACAAAACTACCATAGGTTCAACAGTCCAGCACGCTATAGGTCAGGCTTTTACCTTTGAGCCATCCGATTATCCAGCACCTTCATTTATATAACCAATAAATTTTGAAACATGCTCAAAAAAACTAAGCTCAAGCGCTGGCAAGTCGTTTTGCGCTCACACATCATAATCCTACTGATGGTTTTTACAATTTCAATGAATGGCCATAGCCAGTTTATCACGACCTGGAAAACTGATAATCCAGGAAGCTCAAATAATAACCAAATCACCATTCCTGGTACGGGAAGCTATGGGGTAGCCTGGGAAGAGGTGGGCAATGCTACAAATAACGGAACAGTCAATGTAAACAATACCGCAACCATTACTTTCCCTCATGCGGGCACTTATAAAGTAAGCATTACAGGAGCACTCACCCAGATTAGGTTTAACGACACTGGTGATAAGGCAAAGATCCTAACCATCCAACAATGGGGTAACATTACCTGGGCCTCTATGGAAACAGCATTTACAGGCTGTGTCAATCTTACTTATGCCGCATTGGATGTGCCTAATCTAAACGCAGTACAATCGCTGGCAGGTATGTTTCGTGGTTGTACCAATTTTAATGGTGCTATTGGCAATTGGAACACCGCCAATGTAACCACCATAGGGGGTATGTTTAAAGACGCCACCAGCTTTAATCGATCACTTGACAACTGGAACACCAGCAAAGTAACCCAAATGGCGAGTGTGTTTGAAGGTGCTACCAGTTTCAATGGGGCCATTGGTAGTTGGAATACCGGCAATGTTACTAGTATGATAGATATGTTTAAAGGCGCTACTGCTTTTAACCAACCCATTGGTAATTGGAATACCATCAAGGTAAGATATATGAACCGAATGTTTCAGGATGCGGTGGCTTTTGACCAACCTATTGGTAACTGGAATGTGGGCAATGCTGAATTGATGGATCATGTATTTTTTGGAGCTACTGCTTTTAACCAAAACCTTGATAATTGGAATACAAGCAAGGCAACAAGTATGATCGCATTCTTTTCAGGAGCCACTAGTTTTAATGGAGCCATTGGCAGTTGGGACCTAAAAAATGTAACCAAGATTACCCAAATGTTTAAAGGTGCTATTGCTTTTAATCAACCCATCGGTAATTGGGACATTAGCAAAATCACATCTTTGTCATTTGTATTTCAGGGAGCTACGGCCTTTAATCAGGATATTAATAATTGGAATACGGCCAATGTAACTCGTATGGATGGTACATTTTCGGGTACCAGCAGTTTTAATCAAGCTTTGAATAATTGGAATACCAGCCAGGTAACTGATATGACGGCTATGTTCCAGGGAGCTTCTGCCTTTAATAAGTCTATTAGTAGCTGGGATGTGGGGCAAGTAATTACAATGACTCAAATGTTTGGAGATGCGAAAGCATTCAATCAAGATATCAATGATTGGAACACAGCGAATGTGACCAATATGAGTGGAATGTTTTCAGGAACAGATAGTTTTAATCAACCCTTAGACAAGTGGAATACGAGCAAAGTAACCGATATAAGTGCCATGTTTTTTGGAGCCAAGGCATTCAATCAACCCCTCAATAACTGGGATACTGGAGCAGTCACAGGTATGAATGGTACCTTTGGTCGTTCGGCTTTTAATCAACCACTTGATGCCTGGAATACAGGAAACGTCGCAGCTATGGTGTCTATGTTTCAGGAAAACACCCAGTTTAATCAGCCCATTGGCAGCTGGAATGTAAACAAAGTAGCCAATATGGCGGGGATGTTTAGAGGAGCTTCTGGTTTTAACCAAAGCCTCGCAGGGTGGAATGTTACCAGTGTGATAAATATGTCAGATATCTTTGCCAGTAGTGGCCTAAGTACAAGAAACTACGATAAAACGTTGACTGCCTGGGCTGGTCAAAATGTAAAGAATAATGTACCCTTAGGAGCCACAGGCTTGAAATATTGCAAAGCAGAAGCACAACGAGCTTCTTTGTTGAGTTCTAAAAACTGGCTCATTAGTGGCGATACTAAGGATTGTCAGGCAATGGATATCTTGGTACACGCCGATGAATTTGAAGTAAAGCATGAAGAACAGTTTGACTTTGGTACTGGTACGTCTATCGTTAAAACTTTTACCATAGAAAATTATGGTACTGGTAGTGCGCTTACCTTATCAGGTAGCCCTATTGTGGAAGTAACCGCAGGTAGTACTTTTGTTGTAACTGAGCAACCCAGTGCAGCTTCTATTGCGGCTGGTGCTTCGCTTACTTTTAAAGTAACTTATACTGGAGTTAGTAATAATGACACTGGTACCTTAAGCATTGCCAGCAATGATCCTGATGAAGCAACATTCATTATTCATCTACTGGGCAAAACAGGAAAAACTGACCAGGCTATAACCTTTGACTTGGGAAATGACGCTACCAAAACTTTTGGTGATGCAGCTTTTGACTTGACTGCTACGGGGGGGACTTCGGGAAATCCAGTGACCTTCACTAGTTCTGATGCCAATGTAGCCAGCATTTCGGGCAAAACATTGACCATTGTAGGGGCTGGTACGGTTACTATTACTGCCAATCAAGACCAAAACGCTACACACAATGCAGCCGTCGCGGTTACCCAAACACTTACTGTCAATAAAGCCAATCAAACAATTACCTTCGATTTGGGCAATGATGCTACTAAAACGTTGAGCGATGCCGCATTTGACCTCACTGCCACTGGGGGTGCTTCGGGCAATGCCATTACTTTTACCAGTTCCAATACAAATGTGGCTACCATTTCGGGAAAAACGGTGACCATTGTAGGAGCAGGCACTACTACCATTACGGCCAGTCTGGCAGGGAATAACAACTACAATGCAGCTACTGACATCACCCAAACCTTGACGGTTCAAAGCGCTATTACCTCACTTCCAGAAGAATTAAAAGCTGGTAAAATTGCTGTTTTCCCCAACCCGGTAAGTCGTATGCTCAAGGTAAACATTGCAGGAAAAGCCTCACATAATTATGTAGAGATTGTTATTCTAAACCAACAAGGTAAAAAGGTGTTATTGATGGGCAAAGCAATTAACAACGGGCAAGTAGAAATCCCGGTAGATCAATTGCAAACAGGAAAATACCTGTTGCAGATGACTATTGGGGAAGAAACCATTATACGCCGTATTGTAAAACTTTAATTATCCAAAATAGAAATCAATGAAAGCATTATATAGTTTAGTCTTAGCTCTGGGCGTGATTGTAGCACTACAAGCTTGTAAAAAAAATGACAATACTCCTACTCCAGGCGATATCACCAATCAAAACCTACTCAAAGCCTGGAAAGTATCTCAGGTATTAGAAGGATCTTTAGACGTGACCAGTGCATTTAGCCAATACCGCCTTACATTGGAAGAAACCAATGGCAGTAAAACGTTTACGTTGGTTAAGCGGGATGGTACTTCGCTTACGGGTAGTTGGGACATCTCGACTGACGAAACCACCATTACCCTCACTGCCACTGGAAATACCATTACTTTGAGTAGCGTAAGCATTTCTGATTCAGAACTGAAATATACCGCAGAAGAACAAGGAAAAGCAGGCACTGTAAATGTGAATTTCATACTCATCCCTGCTTAATCAAACACTATAAAGCCACTACTCAATGTGCATAAAGCATGAGGTAGTGGCTTTATATTTTTTTATTTGAGGGGTGGGCATTATAGTCTTTCACAAAAATGCTATTACTCGGTTTTGTAGCCTCAATCGGTTGGTGAAAACACTCAACCAAGGCAGAGCAGTAGTTTTTGAAGTTTTTTTACTTTGATTATCAGTAAGATAATTTATGCCCACATCTCATATTTTTTTGTCTATAAGTATCATCCAAGTTTTACCTTTTTTGCTTTAGCCACTTCTTAATCACTTCTTGCTCTTTTTTAGCTGAATAATATTTAGTGCGCTTTCCATTTACCATTTCTCCAAACACGATGTCATTTTTGGGATACCTGCTTTTATACCCATTCAACTGATCGGTGATCATTTCTACCATTGGGCGATTGACCAACCCAGCGCTTATGGCTTTTTGTACATTAAAATAATAAGAACCTGCGGGTTTTGGTTTCCACAAGGGCACCATCTTATAGGGAGTCAAACCTTCTTTTTCCAGAAAGCCTCCTTCGATCCAATGCAGTGTTTTGGGTGTTTGGGTAACATACGCCAAGCTTGCTACATAATCCTGAAATGGCGTTGGAGCATAAGCCACATTAAAGGCACCATAAGTTTTTTGACCAGAGCAATGCACTACAAAGTTGGCCAGGCTCTGTATATCTGTTACCTGCATATGGTGGTTTTCAACCTTAGGAACCAATATATCACCTCCTCTATAAAATCTAATCGGCCAAAAGGGTTCTGAGTCGGGGTTGCCAGGGCGCCCTACCCGATAGCTTCTCATTCCGTGCGAACGATATACCGTAAAGTTATTGGTTCGCTCTCGAATGGCCTCCTCTGCCAGGGTTTTTCGGATGGCATATCTATAATGCTTTTCAATGGTTTTGGGAAACTTTGGGAGAGGGTTTAAAGGCTCTGATTCTACAATAAACTTCTTGTCCCATTTGTCATACACCGAAACAGTAGAGATATAATGATAATGCCCAAAGCGACCCTTAAATACATCCAAAAAATCGGCTACAGCTTTAGGAGATTTTTGCCAGGTATCTACTACTATATCCCAGTAAGTATCCTGGTATTTTTTATCAATGGCTTTGAGTCCTTGTTGGTTTTCTTTCTCACGATCGCATCTGATCAAAGGCAAATTTTTGAAAAGATGAGGATTGGTTTTGCCTCGGTTCAATAAGGTAACCTTGTAGCCTGCTGCCAGAAATGCTTCTACTACAATGGGCCCCATAAATCCTCTTCCTCCCAAAATCAATACATTTTTATTAGAATTATTCAATGGGTTGATACCCAAAGCTTCTAATGGATTGATAAAAGCCAGGGCGGATGCTGCTCCTACGGTTTTAATAAAATCTCTTTTATCCATAACATTTGTCTTTTTCATTTATCCTATTCAAGGGCAAATATTATAGACTGACAGCACATAGAGGCACTTCCCAATTAAGCAGTACCTATTTCTTTTTTAAATTGACCGGGAGTTTTACCTGTCTTCTTTTTGAAATGGTGAAAAAAGGCTGATTTAGAATTAAACCCACACTCATAGCCTAATCCTTCTAAAGTTACATTTAACGTATCCCCTTCTTTGAGACGGCTCAAGGCATACTCTATACGTTTGGTATTTACCAAATCATAAAAAGTGGTACCCATTTCGGCATTGATCACTTGAGAAAGATGATGCTTGGGAATATTTACCGCTTTGGATAAGGTAGCCAATGAAAAATCTGACAGCAGGTAGGCTTTATCTGTTTCAAAAAAACGATTGATTTGGTCTACCGAGGTTTCAATGGCCTCCTGCCTTAGAGAGCTATGCTTGTATTTTTGTTCTTCTTGAACTGGTTCTACTACTAGTTCGGGCTGATAAACGACGCCATATTTTAAGCCATAAAACCCAATCACTGTTATTAGTATCACATAACGTAGTACATCCCAAACTTCAAAGTAAGCTACTCCTACAATCAACTCAGTAGAAAGCCTAATCATACTAATACCTGTACTGAGCAAAAATAAAATCACAATTATTTTGATCCAGAAAAGCTCTGGTACCCGATAGCTCGCCTGGTTATTTTTTAATAATCGCTGCCGTTTACGATACAAATACAGCACATACAAGGGGTAAAAAGTGACCGAAATGAGTTTGATAATGAGGATGAATATTTCCCACTGCAAATCGGCTTCTGTGGGTATAAAAAAACCAACAAAGGTGAGTATCAGAAAAGGAAAGAAATGTAGAAGTTCAGCTTTGGCAAATCGTTGATTAAATACGGCCGTAGTATATAGCAAAAAGAAGGGGCCCGGCAAAAAGCCTATGGTCATCATTAAAACCTCAGCCACTGCTATAGGGTAGCTTTTTCTAATGATCTCAATGCCCAGGTGTATTGCAAAAGTGAGAAACCAAGCCAGCAAAATCCAATCGGTGAGTTTCTTTTGTTTCTTTGCCACAATCAGCAACATAAACAACACACACTGAACAGCTCCTATTCCAGAAATTACGGCTAATATATCTGTCATATTTTCATCGAGATTTAGTCCTTACCCAAAGCTGTAGTCAGGATATCTATAGTTTAATGAATAATTTTTTGATTTTAAGAACTTCTGCATTAAAACAATGAATCATTCTAATAAAGTATAAATCTATTCTCAAACAGCATAAGCAACACTCCATCTTTTATACAACCTTCTATACATTTGTATCAAGAATTCAGTTAGAACATTCTTCAACTGATTCAAACCATAGAAGTCGTCTCGACTTCGTAAAATAATACTTATTGATTGCGCAACAAATAAGTGATTTTTTATCCTCAAAAATTTTAAAAAACATGAATACATTCGCAAAATTTAAAAATCAGGCTTTAAGTCAATCACAAAAAAAATCAATTACTGGAGGTAGAATATATCGCTGTTATGTAGGAAGCGATAAGGCAGGTTGGACTAGACAAGATATAGAGGCAGGTAACCTAGCTGATGCAGTAAAAATAGCAAATAGTGACTATAAAGGACATGGATTCTGTGAAAACAGTCCTTGGAGTTTAGGTAATGAATATTAGCATATTGACGATCTAATTGTCCACCATAAAATAAGCATACCTTATGTACAATAACCTTTGAGAAACCTCGTACACCTAAAACGGCCTAGAGGTCCTATGATAGTTGCCCCTCGCCTCGAGGCAAGCGACGAATACGTTCTCGCTCGGCTCTAGCCGAGTGAGTGATATCGGGAAACTTCCAACCGTAAACTTGTACGAATTATTGTAGTGGATTAATATTAGAAGTCTAAAAATAAGTGACTTACTGGGCTTTTAGCTAATAACAAAAAAAGGAGTGTCTTTCTTTGACACTCCTTTGCTACTTTATAGAAAACAAATACAATTTTATTTGCCGTTGTTCTTCATCTCCATTTTCAAAAACTTACCAGTAAAGCCTTTCTTCTTTTTGATGAGTTGCTCGGGAGTACCTTCAAAAATAATTTCGCCCCCTTTTTCTCCTCCATCGGGTCCCAAGTCTACTACATGGTCAGCTACCTTGATTACATCCAGGTTATGTTCTATAATCAATACGGTGTTGCCCTTATTTACTAGTTGTTGAAGCACTTGCAACAAGATACGTATATCTTCAAAATGCAGCCCAGTAGTAGGTTCATCCAAGATATAGAGTGTCTTGCCAGTATCACGTTTAGAGAGTTCTTTGGCCAGTTTAATACGCTGGGCTTCCCCTCCCGAAAGGGTCGTAGCTTGTTGTCCTAAGGTAATATAGCCTAGTCCTACTTCTTTCAGAAACTTGATTTTTCGTAAGATAGAAGGCTGGTTTTCAAAGAAATCTACCGCCTGATCTACGGTCATGTCCAGCACATCGGCAATCGATTTACTTTTGAAACGTACTTCCAGGGTTTCTCGATTGTAGCGCTTGCCTTTACAAGTTTCGCATTCGATGTATACGTTGGGCAAGAAATCCATCTCTACCAATTTCATTCCACCTCCCTGGCAAGTTTCACAGCGACCACCTTTTACATTAAACGAAAAACGGCCTGCTTTATAACCACGAATTTTGGCTTCGGGCAATTGAGTAAACAAATCGCGAATATTGGAGAAAAACCCTACATAAGTAGCTGGGTTAGAGCGCGGTGTACGGCCAATCGGTGACTGATCAACTTCTATTACTTTATCAATATGCTCTAGTCCTTCTATAGATTTGTATTCCAACGGTTTGCGCTTGGCGCGGAAAAAGTGAGTATTCAAGATTGGATACAAAGTATCGTGGATCAAACTGGATTTGCCACTGCCTGATACGCCTGTAACACAAATCATTTTGCCAAGTGGCAGCTTCAAGGTTACATTCTTGAGGTTGTGCCCTGTAGCCCCCTTCAAAACCAACTCATTGCCATTACCTTTTCGTCTTTCTTTAGGGATTTCAATTTGGCGTCGGTTACTCAGAAAATCTACAGTAAGGCTATTTTGTTGTAAAATTTCCTGAGGAGTACCTTGCGCTACCACCTTTCCCCCGTGAATACCTGCTCCTGGGCCAATATCCAAAATATGATCGGCCTCTAGCATCATGTCTTTGTCGTGCTCTACTACAATAATGGTGTTGCCCAAATCTCGTAATTCGTGTAGCGAATGGATCAATTTTTCGTTATCACGCGCATGCAATCCAATACTTGGCTCATCCAGAATATACAGCACTCCTACCAGTTGGGTACCGATTTGGGTAGCCAACCTGATCCGTTGGGCCTCTCCTCCCGAAAGGGTTCTCAAAGAACGGTTCAAGGTTAAATAACCCAAACCAATATTGAGTAACAATCCTACCCGCTTACGGATTTCTTTGAGGATTTCGCGCGCAATTTGGTTTTGCTTTTCGCTCATGCGATCTTCCAGGCCTTCCAACCATTCGCCCAAATGGTTGATGTCATATTCGCTCAGTTGGTGAATATTGTGACCATCTATCTTGAAGTGTAGCGATTCTTTCTTAAGTCTGGCCCCATTACAAGTAGGACAAGTGTTGATTTCTACAAAGTCTTTGGCCCAGTTTTGTAGTTTTTCGGTGCCTTCTTCGTAGTTTTTCTTCATATAAGCTACGATGCCCTCAAAAGTAGTTTCGTAGGTTCGTTTATATTTGGGGGAGTATACCTTCAGGATTTCATCGGAGCCATTCAAAATCATATCCAATACATCCTCGGGCAATTTTTCAATAGGAGTGGTCAAGCTCAACTTGCGATTCTTGAGCATTTTTTCCAATTGCTTAAACATCCAGGTATCTCGATACTCTCCCAAAGGGGCAATCCCTCCCCTACTGATGCTCAATGATTTATCAGGAACGAGGCTACTTTCGGTAAACTCTTCGATTACCCCCAGACCTTTGCACGTTGGGCAATATCCATAAGGCGAGTTGAACGAAAATGAATTGGGAGCGGGTTCGTCGTAAGAAATACCCGAGGTAGGACACACCAAATTGCGGGAAAAATGGACTGGTTTTTCTTCTTCTTTATTGGCAGGTTCATGCAATTGCAGCATCAAAGAACCTTTACCCTCTTTTAAAGCAGTATTTACCGATTGTACGACTCGTATGCGCTGGTCGGCTTTTACTGTAAGGCGATCTACCACAATCTCGATGTCGTGAATTTTATAACGGTCTACCTGCATTTTAGGTACCAAATCCAATACGTCTCCATCTACTCTTACTTTGGTATACCCTGCTTTACGAATTTGCACAAACAATTCCCGGTAATGCCCCTTACGCCCTTTTACCACTGGGGCTAATAGTAGCACCTTTTTGCCTTCGTAACGCTGAATAATAAGATCAGTAATCTGGTCTTCCGATTGTTTAATCATTTTCTCCCCAGTTACATAAGAGAAGGCTTCTCCAGCACGGGCAAAAAGCAAACGGAAAAAGTCATAAATTTCGGTGGTAGTACCTACCGTAGAGCGAGGGTTTCGAGAAGTAGTTTTTTGCTCGATGGCAATTACCGGACTCAAGCCATTGATTTTGTCTACATCGGGGCGCTCCATATCGCCAATAAATGAGCGCGCATAGGCCGAAAAACTCTCCATGTAGCGACGTTGTCCCTCGGCATAAATGGTATCGAAAGCCAGCGAAGACTTACCACTACCACTTACTCCCGTAACCACAATCAAATGATTGCGCGGGAATTCTACATCTATATCTTTGAGGTTGTGTTCACGAGCCCCATATATTTCTAAATTATCGGTATAAGCCACTGAAGGCTCATTTTGAAGGTTGGTATCTTTAGCGTCTTGCAAGGTGTTTTCCTGAGTGTTCATCCTAAAAATTGAATTCCAGCGTCTTTTCTAAAATTTGTATGGGTTATATGCGTAAATGCAAACCCAAATTTACGTTTTTTTCGATCATTTGCCTATATAAAATGAGTAATTGGATGAAATTGTTCATTTTTTTGGCAATTCTTTGTAGGGTTTATAATGATACCACAAAAGAAAAAGCTAGTACAGGTTATGACGGTGATTATTTTACCTAAAAATTTAGAACGACACATTGATTCTCCCAGCAATGTGTACGATTTTGAATCTAAAAATAATGCCTTAATAGTTTTTTTTCTTTTTAGTACCTTTCGTCTTGCCTTTGCTCTCTCGTCTTCGTTTTTTTATACTTCGTTTATCGCTCTTTGTAAGAGCTTTAGGTTTTTTAAATAGATCATCTTTTCGCTTCTTTCTTTTTTTAGCCCTTTCCCTACGACTTAAGAATGAGTCCTTCCTTTTTTGTTCTTTCTCTTTTTCTCTGTCTTTTTCCTGTTGCTCCAATCTCTTTTTCCGCAGTCTATTTTTCTCACGCTGAGCTTTACGGTAAGCTCTAGCCTCAGGCGAATTATCAGATGTATAAGCACTTTCAGGTTTTACAAATTTTCGCTCTGCCAACAAACGTGTTCCTAATTCTTCATGATGTTGATACGCTTCACTATTGTTAAAAAAACCCGGCCCGCCATCATCAAACAACCGATTCTTGGGAGCATTTGATCGCTCTGTTTTCCCTTTTAATTCTTCATCGGTACCTCCCCTCCCATAGCCAAAGGAGCCCAAAGGATGCAGATTAAAAGCAGCTCTTAAGTTACGATCACTTAGCCTTCTCTTGAGTTTCTTGGGTATATCTTCACTTTCTAACAATTCCTGAGAAGCTCTCAGTCCTTCTACATCTTTGCCGTAATGATCTAAACCTGGTCCATATTTCACCCTATATTCTTCATCCATTGCATCATGTGCCATCGTTTTCCAGTCCTCAATATCTTCAGTCACCTCAGTCATATATTCATCTATTTTTGACTGTTCCTCAATATCTTCTATGCTTTGGTCTATCCCTACATTTGCCAGGGTATGTGGTCCATTAGGGTGATTTCTCTTATCATAAAAATGTATACTTCCATAAGCGGTACGTTCACGTTTGGGTCTTCCATTAATTTTTCCACTTTCAATAATTAGTCTTTCTGCTTCTTTCGCATCTTCCAAAGTCTCATAATAAGTAGTGGTTTCAGTTTCAAGATCTGTTACCCAGTATTTCTTTCCTGTACTAGTTATATGTTCATGTATTACTCGCTGTACAATCCCATTAGGATTTGCAGGGCTTGTGGCAGGATTTGCATTTTGTGGTTTCACACTTTGTGTGTTTTGGGCTTTGGCTCCCATTATATCAGCCTCTTTCTCCAATCCAGCATCATCATTTACATCTACTTTATCTTTCAGTTGTAGGGTAGGTTTTACTCGTCCTTGTTTTTGCTGTACTACATGCCAGGCCTCATGGGGCAAATGCTTTTCTTGCCCTGAGGCCAAATGAATGTCGGTACCTTGGGCATACGCATGGGCATTCATTTGAATAGGTTTATCAGAATTATAATGCACTTTTACATCATCCATCGAATAGCCTGAAAGATGCTCAATTCCATTTTTTAAATTCTCAGGTAAACCAGTATTATTTGGTTGTTCATTATAGGCTTCTCCTGAACTTGGTTCTTTTTGCCGCTGAATTAGCGAAGAAGATTTACGTTGTAATGGTGCCTGTTTACTTTGAATAGGTTTGTGTTTGGCTTGAATGGGTGTTTGTTTTGCCTTAATAGAAGGTTGCTGATTTGTTTTGGTTTGAATAGCTCCTTTGTCAGAGGAATGCGTAACTGGCCTTTGCACCATATTACTTTCTATTGTGGGGTCTTTCATTATTTTAGCTCGCATTGTGTGGTTGGTTTAGTATTAAAACTGGAAGTACCATGATGTACGTTAAACCAACCGATAAAAATAAAACGAGACATAGACAAAGCGTATACCGTAAATTTTCGCTTACACTGCGCATAAAAAAAGAGAGGAATGGCTTCCCTCTCTCGTTTATCTAAAAATCTATAGTCTTATTTAGTTAGCCATCTGATTTTGTAAAGATATTACCAAAAACCCGATAAAAACCTCCTTGGGCCGACTCTCTAATCTCATCTACCAGATAGGTGGTTCCTTCTTTTCTTAAGTTTTTAGGAAACTGTACATTCCAGCTAGCCTCATAACCAGGAGAAAGTGCTCTTACTCTTAACTTGCCTCCTTCTTTGATACATTTAAGCAATACCCCTTGCATATTTGCGTCGGCTTCTTCCAACTCATCCGTATTGACCACGGCTACTTGCTGTTGAGGTTTACTAATGGTAGTTACCTGAGGCAATACTCCCTCTTTTGCTTTTTCAATGGCTTCTGCGCTGGCATCTATACAAGCCAGGTTGCCACGAGTAGTCACAATGTATAGTTTCTCGTTGTGGTACTGCATAGAATAAGCCGAACCACAAGTGGTGGCAAGTTTCCATAAACGGTTGCCTTGTTTATCAAAACAATAAATAGAGGAAGAACTATCTCCACCAAAAATGTACTCATTGTTTTCGGCCGCAGCGCATGAATAAAAAGCCCCGTCTCCTTTCATTTCTCCTAGCGAACCTCCTTCTTTATCCAATAAATGCAAACGAGCAGCACCCGTACCTGCTAATACGGTGTCATCAGTACGCCAGCCAAACAATACGGCTCCAGTAGTTTTCGTTTCCCAAAGTTTATTCCCATTTTGTCCATTGTAAGAGGTCACCCCATTGCTATGTCCGTGGTAAATACTGCCATCGTCGCCACAACGCACCATCCAGCCTCCTGTACCACTACTTTTCTTCGACCATTGCTCTTCATCGTCATAGTCAATCACATTGACTACCCCTGTACTATCCGATACTCCCAATAAGCCACTGTTGATGTCTAACCAGTAGATATCCACATCTTCCTTGATCTCATAAGCTTTTCGGGGAAGTTTTCCAGTAAGGTCGTACACGTTGCCATCATCACAGCCTACATAAATCCAGTCACTATCGGCAATGATACATTTCACCCCATCAGGTAGTTTATACTGGTTTACTACCTCTCCCTTGTGGTTTAACTTAAATACATCTCCGTTCTCGTTTCCAACCCAGCAGTGTTTGTCATCTATATAAATTCCAAAAGCAGCCGAACCTGAATCAAATTTCCATAATACGGGCGCTTTTTTGGCACTAGAGGTAGTAGAGGCAATGGCACGACGCGAAATTGCTCTTTTTTTACGTTGCCCCATCACTGCTTCCTCATAGCCCTTACTTTTTTTAGCTTTTATTTTCTTAGCAGCATCTTTTTCAGCTGCATCAGCAGATGCGTAATCTTTAGTAGAAGAGGTGCCATCAGTACCAATTCTTCCGTAACGTATCGTTACTTTGGTACCATCAATGATTACTTCATAAAACTTGTGGGCAGTGCCTGCGTCTTGTGAAAGTTCCAGATAAGTTTTTGTCATTGTTAAGATTTACTTTGTGTTATTTGTGAATTAAATAAAATGCAACTTAAAGTTTACTTTCTTGAAAAACAATCTGCGTCACTTGACAAACTTTAATAATATTTTTTTAATAAAAATCTCTCCTTTGCCTTTGCCTGAGAGGTTAGGGTTTGTATCCTTATAAATACCTTATTAGATCACACTGAAGTTTAAGTCAAAATAGAGCTTCTGGTTTTTATTAAGTTCAATACTATTTCTCAAAATGATACACACATTTGATAGCACTAAAAACAACAGCAAAGTTATCAATGAATTTCGCCCAAACTCTCCTAAATCAAGTATATGTCCTAGTAGAAATATCGAAACAATCACCACAGACCAAAGTAACTGAAACGTAATTATTTGCTTGGTTAAAGAGTTGTATTGTTTTTTTGTGTGAGTGATCACCAAGGGTACAATCGCATTCAAAAAAGGTATAAATACGACAATCAAAGAAGATAGGTTAATTATATTAATGAGCTTATAATCGGCTTGTTCGGTTGTAGCTTCATTTGACTGCAAATCTGCTTCGTTCAAACCCAATGCTTGTGCTAAAGCCCTTAGAGTATACCCTTTTGGAGGTGTTCCTGATTCTATTCGCTGGATAGTACGAACCGAAACACCAGATTTTTTAGAAAGTTCTTCTTGAGTTAAATTTAATTTCCTTCGATATTCTGTTAATTTGGACATATCTATTTATTAATTCTACAGTTCAGTTTATCAAATAAAGAAGTCACTTTAACTTTTAATTTATTGTTTTTTAAACCACACATCCCGAGTTCGGCCATTCGATATTTTCAATCCTTCTATATTTCCTTTGTTGTCTCTTATTACTTCAAGAATGCCTACGGGCCAAGTACCTCTGAAAATATCCTTATACAATTGCTTCAGTTTAATTTTCCCGTGTCTTATATGTTCACAAAAAATACCTGATTCTTTGAATGAAATTGAATAGGTAGTTTTTAATTCTGAGCTATAATAATCTCCCACATAATTAGAAAACTTATACGCTCTTTGGCGTAAACTATACTTGCGAAGCTTAAAAATCACGGGTGATTCGTTTGGCAATAAAACGATCATTTTAGAATTATCCATACTCCCTTCAAAACGCACCAATACCTTCACACCGATATTTAACATCTGAAAAGTATTGTTATTGATGGGTACCAAAAGATTCTCATCACCATTGGCTCTCCAATAGCGTAATGTGTCATTTTTCAAGTATATTTTACGTCCATATTTTTCAGTTGGATTCCAGTAGAAACCAGAGAACTTCATGAGCCGTGTTTTAGAAAGACTCACATGTGTGCCTGGTTGTTGCTTGGGTATTTTTTTCTTTTGCTGCACGTCATTACCTCCCAAAATCATTTTTGCTATTTTATTAGACTTAGATAAGATATTACTTCCTGAAAAATTGGATAGCATAATAATCGTAAGCTGTTCTTCTGGGTAAATGCGTACAATTGATCTAAATCCCCCAACCGCTCCTCCGTGCTGGATTACTTTTTTCCCAAGATGCTTGCCTACTCTCACCCCAAAAGCATAGCCTGTAATTACGCCATTATTAAGGGGAGTAACTGTCAACAATTTCTGAAAAGGCAGTATATTTTTTTTCGGTGAAGTGCCAAAACCTGTCACCCACAATGCCAGGTCACCAATGGTAGAATACATGTTTCCAGCACCAGTATACCCCCAATAAGGCATCACCCGCTTAAATCCTTGCTTAGAATCATACGAAATGGCCTTATTTGGTGCAACCCTATGGGAGCCACTTTCTACATAGGTATTTTTCATACGCAATGGATCAAATACGTGCTTTTTCATCCAATCATGAAAAGGTAATTTATCTATATGCTCTATAACCTTTGCCAAAAGTACATACCCTGTATTGCAGTATAAAAACTCCTCTCCCGGCTTGAAATTAAGTGTTTTTTGGTTTTTGATGACTCTATATACATCTTCATTAGTTTCCAGGTCATTTCTTCTCCATCCTGCCAACCCCAATAACCCGTGCATATCCCTTAGCCCACTTGTATGATTTAGTAAATGTTGGATAGTAATCGTTTCTCCAAAATCAGGAAGTTCAGGCAAGTGCTTTCTTATATCATCATCAAAAGATAGTTTTTTTTGTGCTTCTAATATTGCAATACCTATTGCCGTAAATTGCTTGGATATTGATCCTATGTTAAAAAGGATGTGAGGCGAGTTAGAAATGTCAAGTTCTATATTTGCCAAACCATATGCTTTTGAGCAAATGATTTTGTTGTCTTTTATAACCATGATGGCTCCACCAGGATGACCTGAAGTATTCCACAAGTCAAACAAGCTGTCTATCCGTTGAATCTGTTTTTGATCGGTTTGACAATAAGCTGTATAGATGGGCATACAAGCCATCACTACTAACCAATAATATTTTTTTATATTCATAAAATTGCGGACATCTTTTTATATCAATGAATAGTACAAATGTCCGCAATTGAATCATCAAAGAACTCAAAAACACCACGCCAAAAACCCGAAAAAAACCTGACAACATCCGTAAAACCTTCTCTTAGGCTTGTTTTGAGCTAAAACTCATTTCTTATTCTTAGGTAAATCCCAACCTACCCACATTTTGCCTGGTCTTACCAAAGAGAGACCTGTGTTCTACGAGCTCGTCTAACATTAACTTTGTTGAGCTCCCGTTGGTCAGTTCCCCAAATGCTTGAGTGTTTTTTTTGAAAACATTTTACAAGAACTTATACCTGACAGGTCTTTAAAACCCGTCAGGTATGGCTCTGAAAATAAAATATTATTTGATTTAGAATGTATTATGAGATAGCCCCCTAGTGAGGGTTAAATGCTTAGGTATATCATTACTTTTTCTGTGGAAAAGCAAAATGGGTATAAAAGCTCTCTTCTTTTTTGAGTTTTAAAGGGTTCATTTGATTGAATTGCTTAGCTGATTCTTTATTATCCCATTCGATAATCAGTAAATGATTAGGAGCCTTGTGCTTGCCCAAATCCTCATAACCCGCTATGGGTTGATTTAATACAATCGCTCCTCCTTGCTTGTTAATTGATTGGATATCAAGCATTTTATCCGCCCATAGCATCTTTACTTCATATACTTTGTTTTCTTTGAAAGTCATTTGTAAATCTTTGGGAACCACTACCATGTGTTGTTTTAGCTCACTCCAGATTTTCACTCTCAACTTATTCAATCGTTCGGGTGATACATCTTTCAAAAATGCCTGGACACTTGGCATCCCTGGCCATTTAAATAAGCCTACAAATTCATTGGGATTAAAATCTCCTGATGACACTTCATCAATTGGCAATTGCCCTAGTGGTGTAAAACCTTGCTTTTGGGCAGGAGGGAAAACGATCCCAAAATACTCTTTTAATAAATCCTCTTTGCCAGCCATCTGATAGCCAACTACAGCCAAAAATAGTTCTCCTTTTTTAAGGCGTATTTCCTGAGTTCTCATCTTTTTTGTGATCGAGGTTTGCATATCTTTTTCCATAGATGCTTTTGATTGTTTAACTGGATTTTGACCGTCACAAGAAGACAGTGCTAAAAACAATAAGGCTATTATAAATAGGTTTAATTTCATTACATTAAGATTTTGAGATTGTAACAATTGGATGATTATGAGAAGGTTGGCCTGACCAACTCCAGTTTCCGGAAGCAGTGCCATCTTCTTTGAATGTGAGATGCGTATTTACCGCAAACAAAGTTTTACCATTTACTTTCGTAGTACAAGTACCCTTGTAAATGCCATCCTTGTCTAATAGTAAAGAACTTACCACTTGTCGGGTTTCATAACCTTGTTGATAAGAGTATGTAGCGGTGAGCGTACGTTTTTCCAGGCTTACTTGATCTATAGAAACTGTACCAATTGTTTCTATATAGTACTTGTAATGGGAATAATTTTTCTGATAGACAATCGCTCCATCTATCGTTTTTTCCATAACAGTTTTCATATGTGTTGAGGGTTTAGAAAAGGAAAGCAAGATGGGGCCTACTAAGCCACACATAAGCCAAGCTTTTGCATTCATATACATTAATGATTTTAGTGAAGCAACACGCCAAAAATTAAGTGATTGGTTTTGCGGTGTTACTAAGAATGCTACAAAGCTATAGAAGCGGCTGGCTGGAATGATCAATTTGCCACGAGTGGGCAAAAGGGCTTAGAAAAAATAAAATTTATGTGACGAATGGGTAACTTGTGACGAATGGGCTTGAAATAATAAGTCTATTTTTTGAATTCGTTGATGAACCAGTTGGCCTTACTTCTTGAAATAGGAATACGAATGGGAAAGTAATTGCTTTCAAAAAAATAGCCCTTGGTGTTGCCCGAAATAGTCAAAGGTTCATTGATATTGATGATATAGGATTTGTGACAACGACGAATATAAGCAAGGTTTGACAATTGTTTCTCTAAGCCAGATAAGGGTACCCTCAGCAGTACATTTTTTAAAATCTTTTGGTCAAACCAATAAATTTTAGAATAATTTCCTTGACTCTCAATATAGGCCAGGTACTGGGGGTCCAGAGTAAAACGCTCCTTGGTTTTGGTAAAAAGCGTGAGGCTTGATGCCGGTAGTTTGCTTCTAGAGGAGGGTTCTTGGGCAAGGTTTAAATGAAGTTTTGCTAACAGTGCCTGGAATCGTTTGTCTTTTCTAATCTCATTATAAATAGGATTACAGATGATTTCTCCTACAAACATGCCCAGCCCCTGCGCCATCGCCAGATTGATATGTTTGAAAAAACCTGTATAGTTTAATTGCCCCAAGTGAATAATGCTTTGCGCATAGTGGTAGGTACTTGATTTTTTTTTGGCTTGCTCTAACTGGTGCATGTCTTCAGTTATTTGAATGCCATCAAGACGATAGTTACTTTTAGAAAATACGTACGCAAGGTTACTGTAATACAGCGGGTTGTTGGGATTGTTAGCTTTACATAGTTGATAACATTCAATGGCCTGCTCGTAGTTACCCAAATGCAGGTTAAAATGCCCCTCTAGTTCTTTCATTTCTATAGAAGTTGGGTCTATCAATAATGCCTTTTTTACATAATTCAATCCTTTTTTAAATTCCTTTTTATACAAATAGATCTTGGCAATCATATCGAAGTGAGGAATGTGGAGAGGTGCTTGTTTGATGTTAAAAAGGGCGTGCTTTTCTGCGGATGCCAAATCCTGAGTATGCAGGTAATACATGGCAAATATATGATGGGTTTTTAGGCTGGCTTTATTCAAAAGCAATGCTTGTGATAAATTGACCTTGGCTTGATCATAGTCTCGGTCTAAGTACATGTCTATAAGAGCCGCCGAAGCGAAAACCTCTGAGCGTTTATTGTTTAGTCGCAGTGCTTTTTGGGTATAAGATTTGGCCGCCTGAAATGCAGTATTGGGTATTTCAAACCCCATGACCCCAATCACACAGTAACAATCTGATATAGCAGCATAGGCTTGAGCAAAATTTTCATCGTGCTGAATCGCATTTTTAAAATACTTGATAGCAGTTCTTAATTCTTGATGAGTATACCTATTCCAATGATATAAACCTTTTAAATAATATTCTTCCGACTTACTTAAAGACACCTTTGCGGATTGGGGCAAAGGTGTATCCTGGTCGTTTGTTATTTTTTGACAGATTTCTTGAGCAATTTTTTCCAGAACCGAGGCAAGTTCTACTTCATTGAAAGTGTATTTCGAGCGCAGAAGAATGCTATCACTTTCGGTACTTAGAAGCCTTGAAGATATCATCAATTGACCTTCTGATACGCTCACTGCTCCTTCTATTATAAAATCTATTGCGTACTTTTCTTTCAGCAATTTGGCAGGCAAAGGGTTATGCAACAGATAATAACTGGTTGATTTTGAAGCAATATCGAACGAAGCATAGGTATACAATGTATCAATCAATTCTTCTAGTATGCTTTCGCTGGTCATAGATACCCAGGCTGGCTTTGAGGAGAAGTGGTAAGGCTGTACTAATATTTTTGTCATTAGATTACATCATGGCAAATACTTACACTAAGGTATCAACCACTGGGTAAAAATACAATACAAACCTTGGGGTCCCTTGGCTCGAGAAAGGATAAAAGACGGTTATTTTTTATAAGAAACAAGAAAGGTTAACAGGCAGGTATCTTGCAAGAAAGTGGAACAGTGTTAAAGTACTAACCACAGGGTAAAAAAATCAAAATTTCTTTCTTCATTATTCGGTATTCATTTTTGTAAGAGTAGTTCTTAAATTAATAACATTGAACCCACTCAAGTTTTTTGGTCTCGTTATACTAAGCTCAAAGACTTGAGTGAGATAGGGTGCTATATACCTTTACAAATTATCTCAACTTTACCAATTGTTTCTTGGAGTTTTCGCACCAATGACAACCTTGTTTAGGGGCCAATTGTAAGGCCTTTTCAAAACTGGTAATTGCTTGTTTGTGTTTATTTTGAGTGAGATAAGCTTCTCCCAACGAATCCCATAGGTTACCATCTTTCGGAAAGATCTGCACATTCAGTTTGAGTAGGGCAATCGCCCAAGTTGAATTTTTATCCTTTTTGAGCAAATTTAACCCAGTAGTATTCAACAATCGTCGGCTAAAGCGCTTCACTCCCAGGTTTTGTTTCAAAAATACAGGTAGTTTTTGGATATCTCTTGGGTGATGGCGATTCATAAACTGTGTCACCAATTCATACGCTGAAAAAGGCAATGGGGCTGGCTTATAATTAGAATCAAACACCATTTTAGCAATTTTCCAGGCGGCATCATCTACCTGCCCACGCTTGGCTACATTGGTCATAAAAATCACGACTACATCATCGTCTACAAAACGCAAAAAATCGGCAAAGTAAATCCCGTTGCTTCCACTATGGGTTACAAGTTTAGTGTTTCTTTTACTCGTGAAAATTGCCCAACCATAAGCATAATAAGACGTTTTATCCTCAAACTCTGGCACATAAGGTTTTTCAAACAAGACATGGCTTTGTTTATTCAGGACTACATGATTTTGCAACGCCAGGTGCCATTTATATAAGTCTTCTACTGTAGAATGAATATCTCCTTTGCCTATACTAAACCAATGCTGCGGGCTTGCTGGCCAGTGCTGTGGGGTAGTGCCCCAATCTATCCACTTTTGTTGATTGATATGATAATAGTAACCGTGAGCCAGCTGGTTTTGGTTGCTTGCAATACGCTTATAGCCAGTATTTTTCAACTGAGCCGGGTTCCATAAATGTATGCTCAGAAAATCATCAAAGTTTTGTTGAGAAACGATTTCCACAATGGCTGCCAACAAAATATAATTGGCATTGGCATAGTGATGTTTCTGCCCTGGTTTGGTGAGCAATTTTGCTTTATAAAAAATTTTTAAGAAGTCTGACAAACTGGCTTTATCATAGCGAAAACCTCCCGTTCGCGGAGAAATTCCCGAGGTTTGTACCAACAACTGATGTACTGTGATGTCCTTTTTGTCTTCTGGTACATTCTCAAAAAAACGTGTGATTTTATCTTTTAGCTTGAGCTTTCCTTGTTCTACCAGTTTAAGAATAGCTGCTGCAGTAAATTGTTTACTAATCGAACCTACATTAAAAATGGTACGAGCAGTTACTGGAATTTTATTTTTGCGATCAGCCCAACCATAGCCTTTCGATAGTATTACTTTACCTTGTTTGGCAACCAGTACCGCTCCGGCAAATCCCTTTTTGGCACTTTGATTTAGAAATTGATCGATACGCGTGCGCAGTTGTTTATCTTGTTGAACCGATTGAGCTTGTACCTGAAGCCTGAAAGCCGAAGAAAGAAAAATCAGTAGTAGGTAAACACTAATTTTCATAGAATTTAGCATAAGTTGTTTATAAAAGTTTATCTGCTTTGAAAGAGGCTTCAAACAGACACTGGTTGCAGCGAGGTAGGCTCATTGTGATCAAGGTAAAGGTTTATTTGATCAACGGTTCATTCTTTTTGAAGTAAGGAATTCGGTACTCAGGTAATTTCTTTCGTTTCCTATAAGTTTGTTCTCAACAATTACACGATTTTCAAAAGGCTTTCAAATTGATCTATAAGGTAGTTTGGGTTTTGCTTTTTTAGCTCGTCTGAGGTGCCATTCCCGTAGGTTACTCCACAGGTATCTACTTTAGCCCTTTGTCCCATTTCAATATCAAAAATGGTATCACCTACCACCAAACATTCGTTTAACTTACGACCAAATTTGTCAATGATAAGGTTTACAATCTCAGGAGAAGGTTTCTTACTTTTCGCGTCCTCCTCCCCTCCTACAAATGAAAAAAGCTCATAGACATTTTGTTTCTTGAGGATTCTCACCAACGACTCTCTTCCCTTGCTTGATGCCACATTCAAATGAATCCCTTTTTCGTGGAGTTGCCTCAAAGTATCCGCTACTCCCTCAAAGAGGTCAATCGTATCAATGGCTATGTCATTGTAATGTTGACGGTACGTTGTAGTTGCTTGTTCAATTGATTCTTCATCCAATAATAGGGCTTTTTCAAAAGTTGTCTTAAGTGGTAAACCTATCAACTTTTTTATCAAAGCTTCATCTACCTCGGTAATGTTTAAACTACTGGCCACATACTGCATAGTTTGCACAATGCTTTTTTGCGTATTGGCTATTGTACCGTCAAAGTCTAGAATAAGCGTTGTATATGCCATTGTGATATAATTAAGTTTGCAACAATATTAGTAACAAATTGAACACTTATAACAAATTTGTAGTGCATTGTTATCAATTATTGTTCACCCCTTTTATATCATTCAAATCAGAACTTTATGTTTTCGCTTTCTCTAGTAAATTTTCATACTTCTCCCAAAACTCTTCTGACTCCTCGAGTATATCCTTAGGTGGTAAATAGCCCCCCCAAAGAACCTGGCCTTTACTGACCGTTTTCTGAATTTCTCTCAATGGCACTGTTTTCTGTTTAAAGTAGTTGGGAGAACTTGTTACTACTTGAGTTTGGTAGGATACTTTCCGCCCAGCAACATACGATTTTAGAGAATGTCTCACTGTAAAAATCACCAAGCTCAGGATTAAACCTATCGCTACTACATTTTTTTCAATCCGAATTCTCTGTTTCTTTTTGAAACTCCTCTCTTGGGCTTCCTGTGTTCTGATGATTGTTGCGACAATGTCTTCTATACTCTTACTCTTCGCTTTCCCAAAACCCTTGGTATCAATTACTGGCGGAGGAGTAGTTTCATCTGCCAAGAACTCATCATATTCTTTGGGGTAGTTTCTTGCAAATTCCTTAGCTAACTTATGGTACCCATTAGCAAAACCTAGTTGTTTTTGCTGTCGAAGCAAACCCTTATAAACAGGAATCATTGCCTCAATAAAGACTTCTCTCCCTCTAGCATCCTCAGGAAAAAACAACTTGAAATGGCTATAATCCAATGCTATTTTACTGATGTTAGTATACAATAAATTAATATGGCATATTCCTACTGGCTTTATATTGGTGAGGTCAATCTTTCCTTTACAATCTCTTAGGTTTAAGTTGCTTAAGATGAGTAATCGGGGTAAACGAGCCTGACTAAAATCAGCTCCTGTTTTAAAGGTGGTTCTTGATAAATCAATAGCTTCGTGAAAAGTAGCACCTGAAAAATCCAGCATTTTTTTGAGATAGCAATCAATAAATTGCACTTGACCATTGAAATCGGCATTAGAAAAATCGGTAGTCCCATAAAATCCAGTCCTGATATATTGAACATCTTGACCAAAGTACTGATCGGAATGATCTACCGTAAATGGATGATCAGTTTCTATCTTATCCAGTATAGCTTTTTGACCATTTGCAGTGATAGCAAAGCACCAAAAAATTACAAAAAACAGGGTATACCGAAAGGCAGGGAATTTTAACATTTTCAGGAATTGTAAGATTGATCAATTATTTAAACTTATTTATGAGGTATTTTACTCTTTTATACGCTTTACCAGAGCCAATAGTTGCTCATAAGCTTGCCAAAACTCATCCGATTCGTCCAATACATCTTTTGGAATATTATAATCGCTCCATTGTTGTTTGCTTTCTGCTACCAGGGCTTGCACCTCTTCCAATGGAATTGAAATAGGCTGATAACTTGTCAAAGGGGCTTCTTTTAGAGTAGACTTATAGGGAGTTTTTTGCACTGGTGGGGTCACCTGAATAACCTTGGTTTTATTGTTACGGCGAATGGTAAGATAAAGCAATGTCACTAACAACAAAGCTATGCCTATCATGCTAATGCTTCTGGAATCTTTGTTGCGTTGAATGATTCTTTGCATTTCCTTAAAGTCTTCATAATCCTGCTCAGCCTTTGCTTGCCCTTTGTAAAAATCGTATGTTTTTTGCTGGGCAATCAACGCTTCAAAAACTGCCGATTTTTGTCGAAAATTCAAAGGATTAGGATTAGATTCTTTATCATCAAAGCATAAGTCAAAATACTCATAATTGATAACTAACTTATCAAAATTCATATTATACAGGTAGAGTTTGCAAGGCATAGAAGATTTCATAGGGCGAGAAATATCTATGCTCAACCTTGTAGAGTCAGATTGCAGATTGGCCAGGATCAATGTGTCTGGCAGGGTAATGTGCATCAGATCGATCTTGCCATAAAAATTCACATTATTGAAAATAACCGTGTTCTTAAACTTTGCTCCATAAAAGTTGGCATCTTCGTAAAAGGTAAGATTTGAGAATATGTTTCGCTTTCCACTAAAGTTACTCTCCGAAAAATTGGCACTTTTTCTAAATTTCGTGGAAGCTATGCTAAGATTGTTCTCAAAAGAAGTATTTGAAAAATCTACTTCACCAAAAAACTCATTATAGACCATTCCCATTTGCCCACGAAACCTAGATTTCTGGAAATCAACCGATTTGAAAAAAGTGCTATTCGCCGACGAAAAATCTTTTTCACAGTCCATATAGACAAGCGACAATGGCTGTGTCACGAGCGCCATACTCTTATTAGCCGTGCTTATTTTCGTGCCATCCTTCAGCTGAGCCTCCAAAACACTCAATACTTCCGCTAGATTTACCAATTTGTTATAACGACGATGGCTCAAATCCAGGGTATCTTGAGCATTAACCTTTAAAACGCCCCACAAACAGCATAAAAGCA
This sequence comes from marine bacterium AO1-C, assembly GCA_001890965.1. GTDB lineage: Bacteria > Bacteroidota > Bacteroidia > Cytophagales > Microscillaceae > Microscilla. Next base: position 155,826 of record MLAY01000003.1, read on the forward strand.
ATAAAACTTTGAATCGTAACATGACAATAATAGTCTTTTGAATTACTCGTTTAAGATACTTCATCTTTTTAATAAACGCTCGTACTGCTCCCAAAAAATCTCAGAATCGTCTAAACCATTGAATGGCACTTGATAGGTAAGCCATAAGGCCTTACTGTCTTGCTCCTTTTGCTTCATTTTTTCAATGGGTACTGCTTCGTTTTTGAAGTAGTTCAGCGGAATTTGGTTAGAAGGTTTTACGAAACTTTTGATAGATGACTTTGCCGTTGCAGAAGCCTTCTTGGAAACGTGTATAGATGTCTTGCTATTCGAAAAGCGAAATAGAGCCAAACTTACACTAAGTATCAAGCCCAGCACTATCATAATAAAGATCTTACCAGTATTATCTACTGATTGATAACTGTATGAAGCATCATTACTATTGGAAACAGATTTCTTTTCTTTTCCTATAAAGTAATTATATTCTTGCTCTAACTTCTTATACCCCTCGGTAAACCCAAGCTGTGTTTGCATAAATAGCAAACGCTGATATACTTCAGTTTTAGCATCCTCTGTGGCTTGTCCAAAGTCTAATTCGAAATTAGCATAATCTAGTTTAATTTTATAAATATCAGTGCTTACCAGGTTTATTCGAAGAGGCCCATTTGCCTTGTAAATTGCTCGAGTAAAATCAATAGTATCTTTACACTGACTCAAGTCCACATTGCTAAAATCAATATCAGGTGGTAGTTCAGCACTAGTAAAATCACACTCTGCCATAAGCTTGGCATTAGATAAGTTAAGGTTATCTTTAAAAACTGCTCCCGAGAAATCTACCTTCTTCTGAAAGGCACAACCATAAAAAGAAGCTTTATGCTCAAACAACATTCTGGCAAAACTTACTTGATTATGAAACTCTACCATGCCAAACTTACAAGCCTTCTGAAAAGTCCCATCTTCAAAAATGACCTGCCCTCCAAACTTTAGCCAATTAGCCTTTAAGCCATTAGTGAATTCACTGAATTTACAGCTTAGTTTAGGAAGTATCACCTTATTTTCATCTTGTGACATCCCCACCAACTCAAAAAAATCATCGCCATAACTTATTTGCTGATTGCTGAGGTCTACCACATTTTGTGCCTTGGTAGTAACGAATACCAGTGAGAATAAAAATAAGAATATATAATGAATAGAAATGATGGGCTTTTTTGTGTAGTTCATAAGTCTTGATCAGTTATTTGTAGTTTATAAAGTTGTGGATAGTTTTTGTGGTAACGCTCGCTTTTTACCAGTTATCTATATTAAAATACGTGCTTATTGTTGAGAGGGTTTTAAGCGAACTTAGCTCTTAGCCCACAAATACCTCAATCCCTCACTTTCCTCAACAAACGCTCATGTTGCTTCCAAAACATAGTTTTACTTTTACTGTAAAGCAAGAGATTAGTAGATTAAAAAGATCAGATTCCCTCCTAATCAAAACTACTCTTAACAAATCAGTAGTACAAAGCTTTCCTGTTTTATACCATTTGAGAACTTAGCGTTATATTTGGGGTTTAGCAGTACTCACCAGCAATAAAAAAATATACACTAACCTTTAATACCTAACAACACATGAATCACTGTCGATATTATCTCATTATCGTGGGGTACTTACTCACGCTTAGCCTTCCCCTCCAAGCTCAGTTTATCACTACTTGGAAAACTGATAACCAAGGAGCTTCTCATGATCATCAAATTATCATTCCTGGAAAAGGCATCTATAACATTGCCTGGGAAGAAGTAGGTAATCCAACCAATAAAGGAAAAACTCAAGGTCAGAATGCCACTACTCTTAATTTTTCCAAACCTGGAGTTTATAAGGTAAGTATTACAGGAGGCTTACAACAAATTCAGTTCGATAGAAAAAGCGATCACAACAAACTACTCACCATCAAACAATGGGGGAATATTGCCTGGACCTCTATGGAAAAAGCTTTTTACAAGTGTAAAAATATGACTCTCCAAGCAAAAGATACCCCTGACCTTAGCCAAGTACAGTCTCTCGCTTATATGTTTGCTTTTTGCGCCAAATTTAATGGTAAAATTGGTCACTGGAATACTAGCCAGATAACAGACATGAGTCGGATGTTCTTTGGAGCCACCTCTTTCAACCAGTTTATTGGAGATTGGGATGTAAGTAATGTAACAAATATGAATGGGATGTTCCATACAGCTGAATCATTTAACCAACCCATTGGAAAGTGGAATACTAGCAAGGTTACTAATATGCGAGAGATGTTCTTTGCAGCCAAATCATTTAACCAACCCATTGGAAAGTGGAATACTAGTAAGGTTACTAATATGGGTTATATGTTTTTAGTAGCCAAATCGTTCAATCAATTTATTGGAAAGTGGAACACTAGTAAGGTTACTAATATGAGTTATATGTTCTTAGGAACCACGTCTTTCAATCAGTTTATTGGAGATTGGGATGTGAGCAATGTAACGAATATGGCTAACATGTTTAAGGACACCAAGTCATTTAATCAATTCATTGGTAATTGGAATACTAGTAAGGTTACCAATATGGGTGGAATGTTTGAAAGAGCAATTTTGTTCAATCAACCTCTTGGAAAATGGAATACTAGTAAGGTTACCGATATGAGTGGAATGTTTGCCGCAGCTGTGTCCTTCAACCAGCCAATTGGAGATTGGGATGTGAGTAATGTAACAGATATGACTTCCATGTTTTCTTTGGCCAAACTTTTTAATCAGCCAATTGGAGATTGGGATGTGGGTAATGTAACAGATATGAATGGGATGTTCAAAGAGGCCACTCATTTCAACCAACCCATTGAAAAGTGGAATACCAGTCGGGTAACAAGAATGATCAGCATGTTCAAAGAGGCTATTCATTTCAACCAACCAATTGGAAAATGGGATGTGAGTAATGTAACAAATATGCGTTATATGTTCTTAAAAGCGACCTCTTTTAATCAATCTATTGGCGATTGGAATACTGGTAAAGTAAAGGATATGAGAGAGTTATTCGCATTCGCTCAATCATTCAATCAACCCATTGAAAAGTGGAATACCAGTCAGGTAACAAATATGAGTTATATGTTTATGGGAGCTAAATCCTTCAACCAACCAATTGGACAATGGAATACTAGCCAAGTGATAGATATGAAGGGAATGTTTTTAGGGGCCACTTCTTTTAATCAACCTGTTGGAGATTGGAATGTCAGTAAAGTGATTAATATGAAATATATGTTTGACGATGCTATCAATTTTAAACAAGATCTAAGTCATTGGGAACAATTGAAAAAATAGGATAATCTCACCATAATGCTTGTAAGTGGTTATTTATAAAAAATAGGCATCCATTTGTTCATAACGTACTTTCAGGGTGAAATACTCATCCTGAAAGTGAGTTTTGCATCGTAAACACACTACCTTATCTAACACTTTACTTTCTTCAGCAATCGCTCGTACTGATCCCAAAATGCATCATCATCTTTTATTTCCTGATGAGCCATTAGTAGGTAATCGCCCCATAAGTCAGATGATATTCGAATGCATTTCTCAATTTTAGCCAATGGTAGGTGAGACTTGGAAGGCTGAAATGTAGGCTTATCCTCTACTTGAGCTATTGGGTCAATAGTTTCCGTTTTTCGTTTCTTGTTTTGCAAACGTAAATGCAAAAAAGCTAGAATTAATACAATGCCAACTGCCACCGCAAACATTTTGGTAGCCAAGGCATCCTTAGCACGATGAGACATTTTAGACGTTTCCTTCCCTGTTTTTTCTTCGTTTGCAGATAATGGTGTATCAGGATAATGACGTTTATGACTATCTACGTCGGTTGTTATGAGCATGTCCTTTTTAAATGCCTCATATTCTTTCAACAATTTCTGATAACCTTTGGCAAATCCCCACTTTTTTTGATGCTCCAATAAGTCCACATAAAGCTTTTCTGTGGTTGAGGTCTTTATATATTTTATCTTTTCCAAATTCAACAGAAAATACTGATAGTCAAATTTGATTTTATGAAGGTACTTGCTATCCTCTAAATACAATTTACAAGGTATAGCAGGTATTTTAGCCTGTGTGAAATCAAGAAAAGAGGTGCTTAAATCAAGGTCAATGATGTAAATCTCCCTGGGAAGTTTCGCATTGCGAAAGCTTACCTTTTTCTTAAACATTACTCTCTCAAGGTGCATCTTATTCAAAAAAATTGCTCCTGTAAAATCCGCCTTTTCATTGAATACAATACCTGCAAAATAAGCCTGGTTAAACTTTGCCTTTGAGAAGTTTGCTAAACGCTTAAGCTGAACATCATACCATAAAACTGATTTGGAGAAATTTGTATGAGAAAAATCTGCTGTCTGTTGAAAAACATTTTCTTCAAACGTCGTGGCATCTTGGAATTGAGCACCTGAAAAGTTTACTTCTTGTTCAAAAATATTATCCAAAAAGTAGGAGGTGTCTTTGAAGGTAGAACCTGAAAGGTTCACTGGTTTTATAAACCTAAAATCTCTACAATACAGTATACTATCAAAAATTTGGTTTTGAAATACCACTGTTTGGTTAAATAAATACTTTTGTTCAAAACCCCATTTTGCAACCCTATTGATAGGGAAGTTTACTTTTTTCTCAGTTATCACGAAGAAATCTTGTACTTGTGCAATTGCAAGGCCTCTTGTAATGAAAATAAAAAACAGCAGTATTCTAATATTATTCATGATTGTAGCATTGGGAGTGACTTTCTAAAAAGCAATGCCTAATTCAACAAACGCATCATCTATGTTTTGGTTGTAGTTAGGCCAAGCGCAATCCTATCAACAAAATATCATCACGTTGTTTCGTATTTTTCATGTGCTCATCTAGAGCCTGTTCTAAAACTTCCTGTTGTGCATGAAGAGGTAAATGAGCATTGGTTAGCAGCAAGTTTCGCAGCTTCTTCGTCCCAATCTTTTTACGGTTTACATCATTTTGATCCTCAAAGCCATCGGTTCCCAAATACAACAAACTTCCCTCAGACAAAACCAATTGCTGTGTTTGAAACACCACATTGTCAGGCTGTATTCCTCCGATGCTTTTACGCGTACCGCTCAACACTCCCAATTCATTTTCGGATGACTTGATATAATAAAGGGGGCGTTTGGCACCCACAAACTGCACAGAAGTATTGCCACCTGGAGCTATTTGTAGCACTGCTAAAGCTACGTCCATCCCGCTACTCTCCTGGGTGGTATCTTGTCTTAATGCCACCCTCACCCGCCGATGCAAGCGATCTAAAATCTCTGCTGGATCGGTTATTTTATTAACCTTAATAATGTTGTCCAACAACGTATTGGCAATCATACTCATAAAAGCTCCTGGCACCCCATGACCGGTACAATCCAATGCCACAATAAATAAGCGTTCTTCTATTTTTTCTACCCAATAAAAATCTCCTGAAACAATGTCTCTGGGTCTAAACAGGATAAAATATTCAGGCAATATTCGATCAAGCTTATCGGTAAATGGTAAGGTTGCCCGTTGTATTTTTTGAGCCGCAGTAATGCTTTGGGCTACTAGTACATTTTTCTCTGCAATGGCATCTCGTTGAGCAGCTATTTCTTCCTGAGTTTGTTGTAACTCCTCGTTGCTAGCCAATAATTCATCATTGGCGTCTCTCAACTCCTTTGTCTTTTCTGTTACCTTCTTTGTCAACATTTCTTTCTGCTCATTTACCAAACGGTAGTTTTCTTGTTGGTAATATTTGATGCGAGCAGCAAGCGCCAATGAAAAAAACAACAGCTCAAACAAAGCCCCTAGTTCTACCAAATAGATGGGATCAAAGCTCCAGCGTAATATACCCGCCATGTGTAATACCACTGATACTCCCCCCGATAGAAAACCTACCCAACCCAGCAAATAGAGTTTAGCTACGTTGTACTGTTTTGACACTAAAATAGCCGAAGTAATCAAAAAGATACAGGCCAGAGGTACCAATATTTGCTGTATCAACTCTGCCAAAGGCTCCTGGATAAACCCGATTATCCCTGGTAATATGCCTAGTACTATTAACACATTAGCCCATACTCGCAGGCGAGGGGCATACCGTTGGGTATTAAGAAAGTGATTGGAAAACAAAAACATAAATACCCAGAAAAACGAAAAAGCGACAAAATTATAATTACCAAGGTAGGGATTGTGCGGCCACAAAAACTCGGTACCGTGTCCTGTCACCATCAGGATATAAATCGTGATTGAACCCAGGTATAAGACATAATACAGGTAAGATAGGTCACGAATACTGAAGTAGATAAATAAGTTGTACAACAGCATTAATACTAAACAGCCAAAAAAAGCTCCCTGAAATAAGTCTTCCCAGTGGTTTTTTTCTATAAAGGCCTCTTTGGTGCCAATTGCCACAGGTGCTCTCACAATACCTTTTGAGTAACATCGTAAATAAAAGGTGTGGGGCTGATTATTAAAAAACCTGATTGGAATGAGGCGATGGCTGGTTTTTAGAAACCATTGATAATAATTCAGGCGCTTTACTTCCTGATATGTACCGTTGGCCAAGGGCTGATAAAACTTTACATCGGCTAATTGGCTTTCTTTTAGCTCTAATAAATAAGTCCCCGCATCGGCTTGTACAACAAACTTTAGCCATACTACCCCACTTTTTGCATAAGTTACCCGCCCTGATTTATTTGTCACAAATTGCTTTTGAAAACGACTTTGGCGAAGCGCTTGTAAGCTCAACTGCCGACTTGTATCTACCAAGAAATATACACGAGGAGCCAAGTCCGTGACCTGACGACTTGCCTTTTGCAACGGGAGAGGTTGAGCCAATAATGATTTTGACAAGAAAGCTAAGATGAAAACTAAGACAAAATTTGTTCGCATGAATGACCTTATTGATCGTTCTCAAGAATCAGAGTAGATGGTACTATTCAACACAGCTTCAATCTAGTACATATATCCATTTTTTGAAGAAAAAATAAATTACCCATCAGGGTCAACACTAACACTCAATCCAGCAAATTCATTACATCTTCTTTGGTCAAGCTTTTAATGAAACTTTCTTCGGTGGTAATTAAGTCTTGAGCTAATTGTTTTTTACTGGTTTGGAGTGCCAAAATCTTCTCCTCTACTGTACCTTTGGTAATAAACTTATAAGTAAAAACAGTATTCTTTTGACCAATACGGTGAGCTCGGTCAATAGCCTGGGCTTCAATGGCAGGGTTCCACCAAGGGTCCAACAAAAACACATACTCCGCCGCAGTAAGATTGAGTCCAACCCCGCCAGCTTTGAGCGAAATCAAAAACAGTTGAATTTCTTTTTTATTTTGGAAGTTTTCTACCTGCTCCTGACGATTTTTGGTAGAACCATCCAAATAGGCATAACACCACTGGCGCTCCTCAAAAGCAGTTTTCAAGAGTTGCAAATGTTTCACAAACTGGCTAAAAACCAGCACCTTATGACCATTACCAATAATACTTTCCAGTTTGTACAATATGTCTTCCATCTTGCCCGAACTGTCTTCATAATCCTGATCAATCATACGAGGGTGGTTGGCCAATTGCCGAAGTTTTGTTAAGCCTTGTAGCAACAAAAACTGCGTCTTTGCCATCCCACGAGACTCAATTTGCTTGAGAATCTCATTGCGATACTGAGACTTTACTTTCTCATAAGCTTGTTCTTGCTCATCGGTCATCGTACAAAACTGCACATTTTCAATCTTCTCGGGCAGTTCGGTCGCTACTTGCCCTTTCAGACGACGCAAAATAAAAGGCTTGATTACACTTTTGAGCTTTGTAAGCTTTTCAACATCATGTTTTTTCTCAATGGGTAACAAATATTCTTTCTTAAAAAACGCCTGTGTTCCTAACAAACCAGGGTTGATAAATGAAATTTGTGACCATAAGTCCAGCGTAGTATTTTCCAGAGGAGTACCAGTCAATATTAAGCGATTTTTGGAACGCAACTGTTGCACCGCTTTGGTAATGGCTGCTGTAGGGTTTTTAATCGCTTGTGATTCATCCAAAATCACATAATTAAACTGATATTCTTTCAATATCTTGATATCGATTCGGGTAATACCATAAGAAGTTACTACCAAATCGTAGTCGTGAAACTGCTCTACGTTTTTCTTTCGATTTGAGCCTGTATACACAAATATTTTAAGTTCTGGAACAAACTTTTTGGCTTCCAGTTGCCAGTTATAAATCAATGAAGTAGGTATAATCAACAACGATGCTTGAGTAGATCCTTTTTCTTTTTGTGACTGAAGCAACGCCAAAGCCTGAATAGTTTTACCCAAGCCCATATCGTCGGCCAGGCATCCGCCAAAGCGATACTCATTCAAGAAGTTGAGCCAATCGTAACCTGCTTGTTGATAAGGACGAAGACTTCCATTAAAACGATCAGGCATAGGAGCATGGGCAATTTCTTCAAAATCACGGAATTGCTCCAACTTACGATTCAATGTTACTTGAGCGTGATTGCCGCTTTTGAGATCCTGTATCAGCGATAAATGATGCTTTTTGAGATGAACATTTTTTTCGTTGTGGGCCTCCGAAAAGTTGAGCAAGTCGGCATATTGCTCTAGCCAAGCTTCTGGAATAATTGCGATCTCTCCGTTTGGTAGGGTAAACTCGGTCTTCTTCTGTAAAATCAATTTACGTAGTTGGAAAAACGGAATATCAAACTCTCCAAACTTTACGGTGGCATATATATCGAACCAATCCTTATTTTCTTTGATTTGGACCTGTATTTCGGCTTTACCCAAAAAGTACTTCTTGGTGTTTCGAGTGTTTTGTTGAATATCAAACCCATAGCGTTCTAGCAAACGGGTATGCTCATTAATCCAACTAAAGGCAGCCTCTTTGCCTAGCAATACATGTCCATTTTTAAGCACCAAGCCTTGCTCTTTCAGGAGCTTTATTACCTTATTTTCAAAATTGGTTTTGCGTTTAATCCTAAAAAAGGTATAAGAGTCTTCTTCTTTTTCAATCTCAACATTTACCTCTTGTAGCTGATCCGACTTGAAGCGAAAACGATCGTATTGGAAATTAAGCTCAAATAAGATTTTATAATCTCGAGCCTGGTCTTTAGCTTCATTACCAAACAAATCCTTAGAAGCTGCATCAGTATAATATTCAGAAAAAGTAAGTACAGGCTGAGCTTCGTAGTTTTTAGAAGCAATCTCAAAACCTTTAGCGTATACATCAAACGAAGCTACCAACGGAGCCACAAATTTGTGGTAATAAGTGTCCTCTACTTTTTTGGGGATTACAATAAATTTTTTGTTCAAAAAAGGCTTGATCTTTTTACCATCTACTCCATTAGCAAAATGGTGCAGAGTTTTGTCTAATAACAACCAAGCAGGCTCATCACAGACGATAATCCCATTCTTGTATTGAAACTCAAGCTTTTGTCCCTGGTATTTTATCGTAGGAAAATAATGGGTGTTTTCATCATTGCGTCGGAAATGAAACAAAACGGTAGCTGCCTCTTTAGCAATCTCTAATTGTTTCCAGGTAGGTTCTCCATCTCGCCCCATTTCAAAAACCATTTTACCATCGAGCAATGATAAAATTTTGGCCTGTCGAGTCTTGATATAACTGCTAATAGTTGCTTGCAGATTTTTATCACCTTTTTCAGGGTCATAAATCTTCAGAAAGAAATCGGTCGTTTTAATTTTCTTGCTGTAAAACTTCTTAACGATCGTTTCCTGCTGAATAGCATCAATGAGTTTTATGAGTTCATAATCAGTGTCATCCAACCCTTTATTAAATTCGTGGGCGTTTTGCGACGAAATATTTTGGTGTTGGTATGTAAGTTCTCCTTTCGAGTTTCGCTGAACCACGAACGAGTCGAACAAATACCCTAAATATTGATGCTGAAACAGCGAATATACAATCTGAAAAGGTTGTGTAGTGGATACTTTCATAACAAACACTCTATGGGACTCTTGATGAACAGGTACCTATGGACAAAATCGCAATTTAAAAGAATTGTGAATACATGAAGAAGGTTTTATCTTAAAATATCGTGAAGTTTAGACGAAACGGTGATACTCCCTTCAATATGTTTCTAGAGAAATTTCATTAATTTAAAAGTTTCCTTTGAATTTGTCGAATAAAAAGGCAGGCAATTCAGAAAAAGTTATTTTCTAAGGTTAGAAATAAGTAATATTTTATTACACAAGACAAAAAGGGAACTATTTTACGTAATTATTCGTAGTAAAAACTACTAACTAATAGTAAATTTGCTCAAAAAAGTAAGGCGAATTTTTTTCAACCCAATTTTAACAACACAAGGTAAAAGACCTTGTGCAATACTTCAATGAAAAATGACACTTTAAGTAAGGCGCGCGTTGCTCAAAAGCAAGTACACTATCTCAGTAATGCTCAAAAGCTTCACGAAAAAGAGATTGTACGAGCAATTGCCAAAAAAAACCAAAACAAGCAAACGGTATTTGAAATAGACGGCGACGAATTAATCGAGTACTCATTAAACAAAAAGAAATTTACTCGCTGGATTGTATTTCAAGTAGACAACAATCAGGTAATACTCCTGAGTATCTGAAGTAATCAGTAAGGGGTTAAGCTATTGTGTAGTTTAACCCCGTAATCTTTTAATTTTTACCCCTCAAATCCACTTTTCTTGTGGCTCCCATCACAAAATGGCTTATTGCCTGAGGCTCCGCAACGGCATAAAGCAGTCATTCCCTGCTTCTCGATAGTTTCCCCATCAGAGTTGATAATTCTTAGATTACCTTTCATCAAAAAAGGGCCATTTTTAGATGCCTCCATTTGTACAATTTCGCCTAGATGTACACCTTCTTCTGGTTTTCCTTCAGCATTTAAGTAATAAGACAAGGCACCTGAGGGACACTTATTAATTTGTGCGATAATTTCGCTAGTAGAAGCTCCTTCGGCATTTACCCATGGGCGTTTTTGCACATCAAATACCTGTGGCAACCCTTTAAAACACTTGGTAGAATGCATGCACATACGAGGTCGCCACACAACAGTCACTTCACCATTGGTGTATTCTTTAGTAATGTCTTTGATCTGACTCATAAGTCTTCTTTTTATTGGAATAAATACATTGGTTTGTTTAAATATAAAGGTTCCAATTGACTTATTTGTTTTACCAAGTCATTCTCTCACTCATAAAAAAAGGTTACTCCACATTTTAATGAAGTAACCCTTAGAACATCTTAAATTGTATTGACTTATTTATTCAAATTTTACTCAATAATTTTCCCCTTCTTAGATAAATCTTGTCGACCATTATCATACTTACCCATCAAACCAATCACTTTTCCCGCTTTATCTTTTTTGATCTGAATCCTAAAATAAGACAATCCTTCTACCGCAAATAAATCTTCAGTAAGAGGAATTAGTTTACGCATGTTTTGAGAAGTAGACGGACGTTGATAATACAATTGACTTTCTTTAAGAATAATTTTACGGTTGGTATATTCACCAGCATAAGCCTTAAGCACCGTTACTGGAAGCTTTACTGGATTGATCTTGGCTTCAATTCCATGCATGGCCCAATCCAGACCTTCTACAGAAGCATTTTTATTTTTCAGTAATCTCAATATTTCCAGATGCGCTTTGTCTAAAGCCTTATCAGCCGAAATTTTGATCTCAGGGATCACTCCTACTCCTTCCCAATCGGTTTTTGTAATCGGGTTGAAAGATCGTCCAATGGGTACAGCCATGACAAACATATCTCCTACGGCAAAGCTTCTCACTGGGTGGGCCCCTCCTCCAGTAGTTTCTCCCACAATAGTTACTCGCTTTTGAGCCTGTAGACTATAACTAAAATCTTCTGCAGCCGAGAAGGTTCTTCTACTGGTTAGAATAAACAATGGTTTGTTAGGCATTTTCTTTCCTTTGACTTTTTCCAGCGACCAATACTCCTCTTTTCGGCTTCCTTTTCCTTCTCGCCAATAGAAATTACTTAAGTGAACAGGTTTCTCATCAAAAAAATAACTACATAGGAGCTGTACCATACGCGGAGAGCCACCCCCATTTCTTCGTAAATCAATGATGATTCCTTGCGTATTAGCCAAAAAACCAAAAGCATTTGCTGCGGTTTCGGCTCCTCTTTGATGATCATAAAAGCCCCTTAAGTCAAGGTACCCCACATTTCCCATCAGTCTCTCGACCTTTTCAAAACCAAAGTTTCTACCTTTTTCGCGCGCTTCTATGGCACGCATTCTTTCAGGGCTGGGCTTTGGCAAAGGGCCTTTACTCAAACGTTTGGCTCGTGCTGGATTATAGCTCACACTAATGTGCCCATCTTTACTAATTGCCCGCAAATCTCTCGTTAGTAAATACCTAAAATCATCGGGTGATTTCGCAGCTGCATAGGCATTATTCTTTTGTTGCTTTCGGATATAAGCCGCCATCTTGGCTCCTAGCTCAGGAAAAATATATTTATCTATCATTAATTGCTCAATACGCTTAATAACTTTTTGTTTTTGAGCTTCTGAAATTTTTCGTTGAGGTAGTTGTGCCTGGCCATTACTTGTGTTTAATATACTGAAAATCAGCACAAGTACGTAAAATATGTTTTTCATCGTTATACAGGTTAATACATTGAAAACACAAAGAGAAAGGAATTCAATGGTAAAAAATAGAATGAAATTAACCTGCTTATAATGTTTTGTAGGCTTTTGGGGTAAACCCTGTGTAGGCTTTAAATACCCTTATAAAATGGCTCTGGTCAGCAAAACCACAGTCATAAGCAATTTCTGTAAGAGGTTTTATGGTGTGTTGTAAATAAAACAAGGCCCTTTCTACTTTAAGCTTTCGCATATAGTCGCCCAGACTGCAACCAAAATATTTAGGAAAATACCTGGAAATAGTTACTGGGTGAAGGTTTAGCTCTTGAGATAGCTCTTTGAGGGAGATGAATTCATTCCATCGATCGGCTAATACTTCTTCGAGGTCTTTAAGCCAGGGAGAAACGGGCAATGTTGGTGTATTTTGGCCAAAAATAGCCAACAATGAGGTATACAAAGCCTGATTAGAATACGAATCATTCAGGTTTAACTCCTGGTATATTTTCAATAGCTGAAAATGAATATCCAGATTTTTGATGAAAGCTTGATTAAAATTTACTGACTGCAAATCATTTTTTGAAAAAAAAGCTTCTTCTAACTCCAGGTTCAGGTTTTTGGAAGGAAATTGGGTGTGGGTATTGCGATGGACTTCTCCCTGATTATACAATAAAATTTTACCAGGTACCGCTTGTGTTTCAGTTTTTTTCCTTGATTCAAGTGTGCCACCTCTTAAAATTAGACAGAGTACTACGTTGTCATGATGGTGCCAATCTTCAGACACAGGTTGGTGATAATCTACAATGGTGGCTTTACAATCATTGTGGCTAATTTGCTTTCTTACTGTTCCTAAAAATCCATTGCTTGACTGCTCTGCCATAAAAAATTGAGATGTCTTATTTCCTTTTACTAATAAACCTTGTGAGTGTCTTACGAGTAGGAGCTTCAGTAAATATAGCGATTACTTCCTGGTAGTTTTCAGGATCATGTACAAATTGATAAGCCAATTTGGCAAAAGCAAGCTGATTATCTTCAAAGTTAAGCATTTTAATCACACTTTTGACCTGACTAACCTTCATGCATTTTTGTTGCTTTATAAAAGTAGTAGCCATTTTCATTCGGTCTTCCTCAAAAGATTCTCGCTCAAGTTGTTGCTTATGTTGATTAAACACCAATTCACTCATTGGTTGTTTACACTCTTGAGCATAAGCTTGCAAGCCACTTCCAGAGATTTCCAAGCTTAACAGGCACACCCAGGTAAGCATCATAGTTGTAGTAATTTGTTGCATAAGGTACAATGTTCTGGTTAGTTATATTACTATACGTATTTTTTGTACAAAATGCGCTGGATTTGGCAAATAAAAAACCCAGCAATCACAGATACTTGCACTGTTGAATGTTGGGTAATAAAAAATTTGGAATAAAAGCTGATGGATCACAATACCGGGTAATGGATCTTTGTTAAAGGATGGAATGGTTGCTAGTTGGAACTTGGGAGTTTCATTGCTAACAATGCTTTCCAGCTCAAAAAATGACAAGAACAGGTAAAAAAAGATACTCTTTTTTTAAAGATATTCACAGTCTACTCATTTTCAACACCTTACAAAACAAAAAAACACTCATTGCCTGAATGAGTGTTCTTATAAATATATAATACTTGGCTTACTAGATTTACAGATAGCCCATTGCTTTCCGCACTTTATTCAATACAGGAGTGGCAATGCCTCTAGCCTTGGCTTCTCCCTCTTCCAGCCTTTTATGCAATTCGGGTAAATTATTCATATAATAATCAAATTTCTCCCGAGCATCGGCATATTTATCCAACATTAAGCCAAGCAACTCATTTTTTGCATGGCCATATCCATAATTGCCTCCCTGGTATTTTTTACGCATTTCGGCAATTTGAGTATCATCTGCCAATAAGCTGTACAAAGCAAATACATTACAGGTATCTGGGTCTTTAGGATCAGCCAAAGGAGTTGTATCTGTTACAATACTCATTACCTGTTTCTTGAGTGGCTTCTTAGCTAAAAACACGTCAATGTAGTTATTGTATGATTTACTCATTTTGCGACCGTCTGTACCAGGAACAGTCATCAACGCCTGGTCAATTTTTGCTTGTGGTATTACAAAAATTTCTTCCTGATAGTGATGATTAATCTTTTTGGCTACAAATCGGGTAAACTCCAGATGTTGTTGCTGATCTTTGCCCACTGGTACCAAATTCGCATCATATAATAAGATGTCAGCAGCCATCAACATAGGGTAAGCAAACAATCCTGTGTTCACACTTTCGTCATTTTCTCCCCCCAAAGCGTCCGATTTGTCCTTGAAAGAATGCGCCAGTTGCATTCTGGAATAAGGCATAAAACAGTTAAGATACCAGGCAAGTTCAGTCACTTCGGCTACCCGTGATTGACGATAAAAGGTGTTTTTCTCGGTGTCAAACCCTAATGCCAACCAGGCAGCAGCCACTGCATTTACATTTTCTTCTCTTACCTTGGGGTCTTTAATAGAAGTAAGAGAGTGCAAATCAGCTATAAAAAAGAATGATTCATTTTCAGGAGTTTTTGATAAATCAATCCCTGGTTGGATTGCTCCCAAAATGTTACCTAAATGTGGTCTTCCTGAGCTTTGAATGCCCGTAAGTATCCTTGCCATTTTTCTTATTTTTTGAATGAAGGCTACAAATATATACAATTTTGCCAGAATCGATGATAACAACCTGAAAAACGAAATAACAACATTTTCCCTCTGGCTTATTCAAAAAAAACTCGCCCTTGTATCATAACTCAAAAACAATTACGTATTGATAATTACTCACAAAATTAATTTTGCTCAGACAACTTTTGAGGCGATCATTGGGTCTCTAAAAACTGAGGAAGATACAAAAGTGAGCAAGATAATATTGTGCAAATTGAATATAAGCTTTATGATGCTAAAGCTCATAATAATCTAAGATCGAATAGGATTATATTTTAAACCTTGAATTATTTAGATAATCTAAAATCAAAAAAAAAACGGATTCGTATCTAAAAAGAAGTTTATTTTGAGTTAATTCATAAATAACCTTTAAATTTGACACTCATTTTTTGAAACATAAACTCCAAAATCCAACTAACCATTGGAGATTTTGGCAATGGACATCCCTCATTTATATATACTAAAAAAGTTAATTCAATTATAATATGATTGTAGTTACAGGTGCTGCTGGTTTTATCGGAAGTTGTTTGATAAGCAAGTTAAACGCTGAAAATTACCGGTCAGTAATCGCAGTAGACAAGTTTGACAACGACGCTAAAAATAAGAATCTGGAAGGTAAAGACATCAAGGAAAAAATAAACCGTGAACATTTTTTTGAATGGTTTGACAAACACCACGAAGAAGTTGAGTTTATTTTTCACATTGGTGCCCGAACTGACACTACCGAGTTTAATGTTGATATTTTCAACGACCTGAACCTTAACTATACCAAAAAGCTTTGGCAATATTGCTGTAAGTATCACATACCTTTGGTGTATGCCTCTTCGGCGGCAACTTATGGTGAAGGAGAACACGGATATGATGATAGCGAAGATGTTATTCCTAAACTAAAACCACTTAATCCTTATGGAGACTCTAAGAACGATTTCGATCTTTGGGCGCTTCAACAAGACGAAAAGCCTTGGTTTTGGGCTGGCTTAAAGTTTTTTAACGTGTATGGCCCAAACGAGTACCACAAAAAACGCATGGCTTCCGTGATTTTCCATGCATTTAATCAAATCAAAGCTACCAACCAGATGAAACTGTTTCGATCGCATCGTCCAGATTTCAAAAATGGTGAACAAAGCCGCGATTTTATCTATGTAAAAGATGTGGTAGAAGTACTTATGTTTTTGATGAGCCATCGCAAAAACTCTGGTATTTATAATCTTGGTACTGGCAAAGCCCGTACTTTTCTTGACCTTACCCGCAATACTTTTAAGGGTATGAACATTGAAGAAGATATTTCCTTCATTGACACTCCAGTGGATATTCGGGACAAGTATCAGTATTTTACGGAGGCTAACATGCAAAAACTTCGTAATATTGGTTACGACAAACCTTTTCATTCATTAGAAGAAGGAGTATCTGATTACGTAAGCAATTATCTTATGGAGCAAAAATACTATTAATAACAATTAACTGAGGGTTGATAAATCTCGGCAATTTTCCATTAATTTGCCAAAATTTGAAATGGTATGAATGTTTAGTTTAAAGTTCATATCATTTCTTATCAACCTTTATTTGTTGATTGTAACATGAATACTTACGGAAAAGCTTTTAGAATAACGACCTTTGGCGAGTCGCACGGCACTGCTATTGGTGTTACCATAGATGGTTGCCCACCCAACCTGGAACTAGATCTTGAGCATATACAACAAGAGCTCAATCGCAGAAGACCTGGCCAGTCTAAAATAGTTACCCAACGAAAAGAACCAGATCAGATGCAAATCGTTTCTGGGATTTTTGAAGGAAAAACCACGGGCACTCCCCTCACACTTATCATTTGGAATCAAGACGCCAAAAGCAAGGATTACTCACATATAGCTACTAAGTTTCGACCTTCTCACGCAGATTATACTTATCAGCAAAAATATGGTATTCGCGATTATCGTGGTGGTGGAAGAAGTTCTGCCCGGGAAACTGCTGCTCGTGTAGCTGCTGGTGCCATTGCTAAACAGTTTTTAGCTCAAAAAGGTATTAAAGTTACTGCTTATACCTCTCAAGTGGGTAACATCAAACTCACTGCTCCCTACCAACAACTGGATTTCAAAGAAATAGAACAAAACGATGTACGCTGTCCTGACCCTACGCTGGCTACCCAAATGATTGAGCGTATCAAAGAAGTGCGTAAACAAGGAGACACCATTGGTGGGGTAATCAGTGCGGTCATTGAGAACACTCCTGTGGGTTTGGGAGAACCAGCATTTGACAAACTACATGCCGAATTGGGCAAAGCCATGTTAAGTATTAATGCTGTAAAAGGGTTTGAATATGGCAGCGGATTTGACGGAGTAGAAATGTTAGGGTCGGAGCATAATGACCTGATGTTCAAAGATGAAGAAGGGAAGGTACATACTCGCTCTAACTATTCTGGCGGAATTCAGGGAGGTATTTCTAATGGAGAAGATATCTATTTTAGAGTGGCTTTTAAGCCTGTTGCTACGCTTATGAGAGATCAGGAAAGCATAGATACCGAAGGAGCCTCTGTTACAGTACAAGGCAAAGGACGCCATGACCCTTGTGTAGTGCCTCGAGCAGTAGTAATCGTAGAAGCCATGGCTGCAGTGGTTATGCTTGATTTTTACCTTAGACAACAAGCTTATCAATAATTTTAAGCGATACTAACCTAAACTATTTGATTTTATCTACAGTTGATTTTGTAGTGAATATTTAAAGAGTTGTTAATATCAAATAATACGTTTGATATTCTTTATTTTTACACAATACTTACTCAAAATCAAAAGAACTGCACAATGCTGAAAAAATTTACAAAACTATTATATGTTTTTGGAGTAGCATTATTGGTATATGGATGCAGCTCTAACGCCAAGGAGAATCCAGGTACCAATACACCTCAAACCAAGGATGACTTAAATAACCCGAATGATTTGCCGCTGGATAAAATCAAATTACCAGCTGGATTTAAGATTTCTATTTTTGCTAATAATATCAATGACGCTCGTTCACTCACCAGAGGCGATAAAGGAACTATTTTCGTAGGTAATCGCGGGGGAGGAAGCGTTTATGCTGTAGTAGATAGCAATGGAGATTATAAAGCAGATAAAACGTATAAGATTGCTTCTGGCCTTTCTATGCCTTGTGGGGTAACTTTTAGAAATGGTAGTTTGTATGTAGCAGAAGTGAACCGTATCCTACGCTACGACAAAATTGAAGATAACCTTGCCAATCCTCCTAAACCAGTGGTAGTTTATGACAAATACCCAACAGACCGTCACCATGGTTGGAAATTTATTGCTTTTGGGCCTGATGGAAAACTATACGTGCCAGTAGGAGCTCCTTGCAATATTTGTGAGCGATTAGATAATCCGATGTATGCATCTATCACTCGTATGGACCCTGACGGTTCTAATGTAGAGGTATATGCAAGTGGTGTTCGCAACAGTGTAGGCTTTGCCTGGCACCCAGATACCAAAGAATTTTGGTTTACCGACAATGGCCGTGATTATTTAGGGGATGATTTACCATCTGATGAACTCAACCGTGCCACCAAGAAAGGCATGCACTTTGGCTACCCTTATTGCCATCAGGGAGATACCAAAGATCCTAAATATGGCGACAAACGCCCTTGTGATGACTTTACCCCTCCAGCTCAAAAACTTGGAGCTCACGTAGCAGCTTTAGGTATGCGTTTTTATACAGGTAAGATGTTCCCTAAAAGCTATGATCGTAAGGCATTTATTGCGCTACATGGCTCTTGGAATCGTAGCAAAAAATCTGGCTATAAGCTGGCCTTAATAAATACAAATGGAGGGAAAGTAAGCGAATTTAAAACCTTTGCTGAAGGTTGGCTCAACGAAAAAGAGCAATTGGCCTGGGGGCGTCCAGTGGATGTCTTGCAAATGCCAGATGGCTCTATGTTAGTATCTGATGATATGGCCAATGTGATTTATAGAATCACTTATAGCAAGTAAAAAATAAGAAAAAGCTAAAAATACAAAATCCCTGCTCTACCGAGGTAAAGCAGGGATTTTTGATATTAAATATTGTATAAAAGATTAATTCAAGCCTTCTGCATCAGCTACAATTTCAGCCAGGTCAAAAACCTTTACATCGTGCTCACGCTCCTTGTTTTTTACCCCATCTGTCATCATTGTCATACAGAATGGACAAGCTGCAGCAATTACATTTGCCCCCGTATCCAAAGCATCTTCGATGCGTTCTACGTTAATGTCTTTGCTTCCTTTTTCAGGTTCTTTAAACATTTGTGCACCACCTGCTCCACAGCATAAACCCTTGGTACGGCATCGCTTCATTTCTACCAAATCAGCATCTAGCTGTTCCAAAACCTGACGAGGTGCTTCGTAGATGTCATTGGCACGTCCCAGGTAGCAAGAATCATGATAAGTAATTTTCTTGCCCTTGAACTCTCCTCCGCCTTGCATTTTTACTTTCCCCTCATTGATGAGTTGTTGCAAAAAGGTAGAATGATGAATTACTTCATAATCTCCACCCAATTCTTTGTATTCATTCTTCAAAATATTGAAGCAATGAGGACAAGCAGTTACAATTTTTTTGACATTATATTCATTCAATAACTCAATGTTACCGATGGCTTGCATTTGAAACAGGTCTTCTCTTCCTGCACGTTTTGCTGGATCACCAGTACAAGACTCTTCGGTACCCAATACGGCAAAGTCGATTCCCACTTTGTTCAAAATTTTAACCATTGCAATGGTTACTTTCTTATAACGATCATCGAACGATCCGGCACAACCCACCCAAAAAAGTACTTCTGGGGTCTTTCCTTCTGCTGCCAAATCTGCCATCAAAGGCACTTTATATGTCATTTCGCTCATTTTTTATGTTTTAAATACCAGATATATACTGGTTTTCTTTTTGTAAGCCTTTTTATTTTTTATGTCCTCTTTTGTATTCGAGGATTATCTTATGTTAGGGTCTTTTCCAGGAGTAATTCCTCCTTTTTTATTTTTTGTATCTACATTAATCTGCTTATCTGAAAAAGCATCATAATTGATAAAACTTTGAGTCAATTTGTCTAGTGATGGGCGTATAAATAACGTCATCCCAAAAATCACCAAAGACAAAGAAATAGAAACTGCAATATTATTCTTTTTGATTTCAGCTATCTCGTCGAGATCTACTGTTGCTTTAATGTATACATAAAAGCTTATGAGAATTACTAATACACTAAAAACCAACGAAATCGCGTAAAACAGTATAAAATACCCCAGTGAAATCAAGAAGATTTTACCTGTTAGATTTCCGCCATAATTGAATACCATTGTTCTTAAAGCTGCCCCTGAAGACTCAATACTATTATAGGTAAGCAACAGTGTACATATGATCAATACACCTTTGAAAATAGCAATTGAGGTATTACCTTCTTTTACCATTTTCAGGGTACTTTCGCGCAATACCAACTTATCTATTACTCTGAGAGAAATATATATGGTAACTAAACCAAAAATAAGTGACAGGAAGGTATCATATAACGAAAAAATAACATTGTTATCCATGACTATGCATTTAAAAGTTTAGATGTTTCGTTTTTAAGTTTGTAAATATTAGTTAGTGATATTTTAATTATAGTAGCCTCTAATAGGCTCTATATTTTTAATGGTATATTTATTAAACCCATCTTGACCAAACGCCAGGCGAGCTGGCCCGGTTGGTTCACATAAAATGTACTTTTCTCCACGATAGGTAATGTACTTTTGATAGGGTTTTGGTATACCTTTAATAGCCAAAAACAAGTGACCAGGAATTGTAATGAATACAATTTTATAACGGGGGTTATGCAACAGCACACTGGCAAAAAGTACAGCTTTGGTGTCACAATCAGCATAACCGTTGGTTAAAGCCAAAGAAGGTGGAAAAATACCTCCAGTTTGTTTGTTATTGAACACATCTGCTGGGATTTTATAGGGTATATCCTGGCAAAACTTAAGCAACTCATCAATGGGCTTCTGAAAAGAACGATCATTACCTACTTTTTTCATAATCATGTTATAAATAGGTTGGGTAATATCTCTGCTCACTTCAATCAGCCGATTGTAATCAGGACTGGCCACATTATTTTTCACTCTAAAATAACCTCGCTCTGCTACCTGGCGTATTTCGGCGTTGGATCTAAAAGATCTTTCAAAAAAATCTCGTGGTAATCCAAAAGAACGGTTGATATTGTCTACGGGAGGTTTAGGGTTTTGCCATTTCATCTGTGTACCACGATTTATAGCATCTCGATACACATAATCAAATAGGTAATTACTAGGCCTGCGATTTACTCTTTGGTGATTTTTGACCCTGGTAAGCTGAATACTAGCATTTCGTGTATAAGATTCCTTTGAGATATTATTACCTCCTGATGAACCAGTATTTCCAGAGTTTCCCCCAGATTTATCATTCCCTAGTGCACCCCCATCCTTGAATAAATCGCTGTAATCATCGCTAATAGCCTCTCTACCCTTGTCCACAAATTCTTTGAACTCACTGCTTAGATTACCAGCCACTGCCATCAAGGCCACTAATACAATTACCAGTATAAGGGCTAATCTGAATAAACGACCAATAAACCGAAAAAGTCCCATAGATATAATTTTTGAATGAATGCTTCAATAGTTAATTGAATTGGTAATAAGTTGCTTTGATACTTTTTCTTAAAATATTGATTTTTTTAATATTTCCCGACTGGTTTTTCTTTTTTTATAAATTCTCCTGGTACAAATTAAAGAAGGAAAGAAGCTTATGCGTGCTTCTTTCCCATCCTATCTTTAATTCTTTGAATTAATCATTTATATTTTCGGCCCAGTTAAAACGGTCAGTAGGTGAAAACTGCCAGGGAGCCATGTTATTTTCAATATTGGTAAACATCGCATTCCATGATTGTGGGGTATCTGCTTCTTCCAATGCCACAAAACGACGCATCTGCAAAATAATAGACAATGGATCAATATTGATTGGACAAGCTACTGTACAAGCATTACAAGTAGTACAAGCCATTAACTCTTCTTTTGAAATATAGGTCTCGCTATACAATGCATCACCTTCTCCTAAGGCTTTCTCCAAATCTTTAGTTTTTGCCATACTATCTCCTACTGCTTCCAGGCGATCTCTGGTATCCATCATAATCTTACGTGGAGATAATTTCTTTCCTGTAATATTGGCTGGACAATTAGAAGTACAACGCCCACATTCGGTACAAGAGTAGGCATCCATTAGGTTTTTCCACGAAAGATCGTTTACATCCTTTGCTCCAAAGCGATCAATCTCTGGCATATTGCCATCGTCTTCTTTTAGTCCAAGTGCAAGCTGCACCTCATTGGTTACTGACTCCATATTGTCCATGTAACCTTTAGCACGAAGGTTTGAGAAATACGTATTTGGAAAAGCAAGCGCAATGTGCAGGTGTTTAGAATAGGTTACATACACAGCAAAAGCAAAAATACCCAAAATATGGAACCACCAACCTATACGCTCTATAGCTACCAAAGCTGATACGGATAATCCGTCAAGCATTGGAATAAATATCTGGCTAAAAAGGAATGGGCCTGTTTTTACATAATGATCAGCTCCTTTGCTTTGCAAAACAACATCGGCTCCATTCATTAATAGAATTGCCATCATTAAGGTAATTTCAATCACCAAAATCAAATTACCGTCCAATGCAGGCCAACCCTTCATTTCAGGTTTCCAGAAGCGAGGTAACTTCAATACATTACGACGAATAAGGAACACTACACAAGCCAATAGCACACCTACTGCCAAGAACTCAAAAAAGCTAAGCAGTATAGGATAAAAACCACCCAAAATGCCCGCAAATACTCGGTGCCCACCTGTAATACCATCTATAATGATCTCGAGCACTTCTATATTGATCAATATAAAACCTGCATATATCAAAAAGTGTAAGATTCCCACCAAGGGTTTATCAAACATTTTTTTCTGCCCAAAAGCAATGCGAAACATGGTGGCCCAGCGAGCCGAAGAATTATCTTTACGCTCCAAAGACCTACCCAAACGGATATTTGATCCAATACGGGAAACTCTTCGATAAATCAGGTAAGCAGTCACCCCCAATGCAATCAAAAACGCAACCTGTGGTAAAAATTTCATAGTCTAAATGTATTTATAAAATTTGAAGATTATGTCTTAATAAAATTTATGTAAAAAAAGTTTGTATATATTAATTCGATCTGTACTTTTGCACTCCCAATTGAGAAACAAAACGGTGCCATAGCTCAGTTGGTAGAGCATCGGACTGAAAATCCGTGTGTCGCTGGTTCGAATCCAGCTGGCACCACTTCAATTAACAGAGCCTTTCTTATTTTTGAGAAAGGCTTTTTTATTATCTTTTCAATCATCATTAGTTGGCACTTCTTTTTGTATAAATTCATCAAAATTTGTTCTCCTATTTTTCTCATTATCTTCTGCAAATATTTCATCTCAATGCTTCAACAAATTTTGCACTTTAAGCATCCTATATATTAATATTCTAAAAATACTCGGTTAGCATACTACTTTCAAACAAATCTAAGCAATTCAACGATTATTTGAACAAATATGAGAAGTGATCACACTAATTTTGAATCATTCTAAACAGCTTTATTTGTCAATAGTATTTATGAAAGTAAAAATAAAAGAAAACGTATCCGAGCAAAAGTTTTGACATAATTGAAAAGAAAAAAACAAAAAAAAGTAGCCAAGTGCTTGCATTTATATCGGGAGTTACTACCTTTGCACTCCCGATTGAGAAACAAACGGTGCCATAGCTCAGTTGGTAGAGCATCGGACTGAAAATCCGTGTGTCGCTGGTTCGAATCCAGCTGGCACCACTCACTCACTAAAAGCCCTTTCAATAACATTGAAGGGGCTTTTTTACTTTATGCTCTTTCTATATCTAGTTTTTTCTCTTCGCCTATTTCTTTCCGCTCTTTGGTACTCTCTAACTTTCCTTAACTCGTACTTCAGATTCTTATCCAAACAAATAAAAATTGGGCAATCTATTTATTCACAGAACATTCCCTAATCTTATCATCAGAAACAAAATAAAAATCTAAAAACTGAACAAACTGTACTTTTTTTTGAAAAATAACTCTCAATCGTTCAGTCACTTAGTAAACCAGTGGTCATTTTAAGTTGTCAAATAGTATTATTTTACGATAAAATATTTTATTATTGCTTGAGGTTATATCAATTATTGAAATTTTATAATTGTTAATAATCCGACATTGACTGTCAAAAATTGTTTTTTAATAGTCTCGTCTAACATTTACAATTACATTACACTTTACCAAAATGAAAAAATATCTCCTAATCCCCGTCGTTGCGCTGGTCATGGGCAGTTGCTCTACTCGCAATGAACAAAATGTAACCCCAGACCCTAATGCAAATACTGAGATTGTCCCAAAAGCTACCCGAGACAAAATCATCATGAACCATTTGAAAAGCAAAAGCGAATTTGAATGGGCTTGGGTAGATAATCAAACCTTGTTTTCGGCCGTTACTGATAACAATGATGGCTCGCTTACGGTAGGTTATCAACCTGCTGGTTTTCCAAACATTGATACCAGAATGCACGAAATCAACGTAAAAGCAGCAGAATGGGTAGAAGCTAAAGAAAAGCTCATTGCTGATATTCAGGATACTTATCAGAAGTTTGGAATCGTTAAAAAGCGTGAAGAGGTGGTGATCTCAGAGCATGGTGTGCTTCCATTTCTGAAAGTAAAAGTAGAGATTGCCCAAGTAATCGATGTTGTAAGAAACTCTCCCAATGTACGTTATGCGGAGCCTTCTACTTATAACCTGGATACAAATGCTGGTCAGGGCAATCGAGTTCAAAGTCCTGGATGTGGATCTGGTAGTGCCAACGTAAGCAGTGCTGACTATAAAATTGCTTCGGATGGAGCATTGGAGTCTTGGCACTTTGAGAAAAACGGCATTGACCGAGCAATCCCTATCAGTGGAAAAGGTAGAAACATAAAAATAGGTGTCATAGATACTGGTGTTTCAGCAGGTCAAGCAAAATTGGGTAGCGCTTTCAATAGTGGCTTCTCAAATGTAGGCCGTTCTTTGACAAGAGCTGGTACTTATGCTCCACCAGTATGGTTTTGGCAAAAACCCAAAATTGATGGCCCATACGATGACTGTGGACATGGTACCTCTATGTCAGGGGTAGCTGTTGGTCCTCGTACCACCGATGGAGCTCCTAGTGGAGTAGCTTATCAAGCCAATTTTATATCAGTTAGAGGTACCAAAGATGTTATTTTAAACAGTGGTAGTGAGCAAGATGGCGTATCGGATGCTTTAGTATATCTAGCCAATCAAAACACCCGTATCATTAGCATGTCTCTTGGAAATTTATGGTCTGTTGGTCAAATCAAAGATGCTGTACGTTATGCTTACGGTCGCGGATCATTGATCTTTAGTGCGGCAGGTACTTCTCTATCCTGGACCAATAATATAGTAGGGGTTATTTTCCCAGCCAACATGTCTGAAACTGTAGCTGTAACTGGAGTAACTGATCGTAGCGGATACAAGGAATGCTACAACTGTCACTATGGAAGCAAAGTTGACTTTGTAGTAGTAATGCAAAGAGAAGGATCTAACGATCGTACTGCTTTGACCTTACGTATGAGTGGAAATGCTCCTGACAGAGTAGGAGGTTCTTCGGTAGCTACTGCTACTATGGCTGGTATTGCTGGGCTGGTTTGGTCTACTAATACTTCTCAATCACGCAGTACAGTATTACAACGTTTGAAAGAAGGTGCTGAGCTATACCCTAGTCGTAGTTCAAACTTTGGATGGGGTAAAATTAATGCTTATAATGCAGTATCCCGAGTGCAATAGTACTCACCGAATTTTATCAGAAAATCACTACCAGGGCATATTTGCTCTGGTTTTTTTATGTTTATTCATTAAATAAATTAATCCTTCTTACATGTTACCTTTTTTGCTGAGTAAATCGTTTATTTTAGTGAAAAATTATCGAGCTACCATTATTAATTAATTCAGAGAATGTCATTAGTCACAAAGTGTATTACAGGACGTATCATTGGGCTCATCCTTTTGCTCATTCTATGTGGAATACCAGCCATTTCGCAAGATCATGAAGCTGCTGAGGCTTTGGTAAAGAAAGGAAATATCAAGGTACAGGAAAAACGTTACAAGGCAGCCCTTAAGTTGTATTCACAAGCTATTAAAAAAGATGAAGCATATGCCTTGGCTTACGAAAAAAGAGCAGAAGCTTACCAAGCCTTAAAAAAATATTCGCTAGCGATCAAAGATTACAGCAAAGCCATTGATTTGAATCATAACCTGGCTGCAGCTTATCGAGGCAGGGCTTTTACCGAAATATTGATGGAAGACTACAAAGATGCCATAGATGATTATACAGAAGCGATTAAACTACACCCCAAAGATACCATGTCATTCTTTCGTCGAGCTGTATCAAAATACTATATATCGGATTTTCGTTCCGCGATGATGGACATCAATACTGCTTTGAAACTCAATCCATTTCGCCCAGAATTTAACCATTATCGTGGCTTGATTAGAGTTGCCTTGAAAGATGTTAAAAAGTCGCTTAAAGACTATAATAAGGCTTTACGCTTGAATCCTCGCTATGCAGAGGCTTATCATCACCGTGGAATTGCCAAAAACTTGCTCAACTATGATGGTGCTTTGGCCGATTATTCAAAAGCTATCCGCTATAATGCCAATTATCACGAAGCTTTTTTTAGTCGAGGTAAATATTTTGTAAAAGAGGAAAAAAATAATAAAGCTATTGAAGATTTCACCAAGGCTATTAAGATATATAGCAAAGATGAAAATTACTTTGCCCAAAGAGCCTTGGCTCATGAACAAAATAAGGATTTGAAATCGGCTTTAAAAGATTTGGACAAGGCAGTAGAACTCGATGGGCGGAATCTAGCTTTTTACTTTCGTCGTGCTAACATTAAAGGCCTTTTGAAAGACTTTGAAGGTGCACTAAAAGATGTACAGTTTATCATAGATGAGCAACCCAACAACCATGAAGCGTACATTCAAAGAGGAACGATCAAAGAGATTAAGTTGGATTATAATGGCGCATTGACCGATTTTGATAAAGCACTCTCCCTCAATCCCAAAGATCCTGAAATCTATAATCATCGGGGAGTGATTAAGTATAAATCCAGAAACTACGAGGGAGCACTCAAAGATTTTGACAAAGCCATTGCGATTGATCCTTTAAATAATAAAGCTTTTTATAACAAAGGCATGACGCTTCTGTATATGGGCAAAAAAGACGAGGCTTGTAAAACATTGCGTAAAGCTGGCGAATATGGGCATCCTAAGGCCTACAAAATAGCTCGAAAGTATTGTAGTTGATTTTACTATACTGCTCAACTATCTCAAAATAGCATAACCCTATTCCAAAATAGCATAATCAATGCACTTAGGTGGATGTGTATTCAGGTACCTTTGTTTCACTTAATGGTTAGCTCGTAAACCATTCTGCTGAACTTCAAAACATACACATTCACTACATATGAGAAAATTGTTATTAATTGGATTAGTGGCTTTACTGGCAAGTAGTTGCTCTACCCGTAAAAACGAAAACGTTTTACTTGAGCCCAACCAAAATTTTACATTAGTGCCTGCAAGTGCTCGTAATCAAATCATCACTAATTTTTTAAGAGAAAAAGGTCAGTTTGAGTGGAACTGGGCAGATGATAATATGCTTTATTCGGCAGTAACTGATAACAACGACGGGAAATTAATTGTTGGCTATCAGCCTATCGGATTTGATGAAGAAAGCGATATTTTTAATATTCAAAGCGAGGCCTGGATTAAAGCTAAAGAGGGATTGATTGCTGACATCTTGACTACTTATGAGCAGTTTGGATTCAAAAAGAAACGTGAAGATATTATTAGCGGAGAACATCAAAGTTATCCATTTTTCAGGGTAAAAGTGCAGATGGTGGAATTAATCAAAAACATTCGTGCTTCTAAGAACTTCCGTTATGCTGAGCCAGATACCTATATTTTTACTCCAGCAGTTGCTAGCAATACCCGCGGAAACAGTTCGGGAGGGCAATTTGGTTGCAATGCCCCTGAAATTGGTCTTATTAGCCCTAGTGATCGGGTAAAAGCCAACGATAACGCTTATTATTCCTGGCATTTGAAACACGCCAATGTAGATGATGCCTGGAATGCAGGTCTCACTGGCGACAATATCAAGGTAGGTTTAATTGACACTGGCATCTCTCCTAATCAATATCACTTAAATAGTGGATTTCGTTCTGGGTTTTCAGGTGGCAGATCGTATTTCAGAGCTGGTACTTACAAACCTGATGGAAGTAATACTGATGGCTGGCAGGATCAATGTGGCCATGGTACCTCAATGGCAAGCATAATTGCCGGGCCGAGAATTGTCAAAAACAAACCTTCTGGAATTGCTTATAAAGCTGATTTTTATGCCGTAAGAGGTACAGGTGATGTATTGCTTGACAAAGGAAACGAAAAAGATGGTGTAGTAGATGCCATTGAACGATTGGTAAACTGGAAAGCTAAAATTATTAGTATGTCTATTGGCACTCCTATTACAGCTTATAGCATTAGAGATGCCATCAAAGATGGTTACAAAAAAGGGGTAATGTTTGTGTGCGCTGCTGGTACCGTAGGGAATTTATTTGGCATACCAATCTCTAGTGGTGCCAGTGTGATATTCCCAGCCAATATGGGTAAAGAAACTGTGGCTGTTACTGGAGTGACCGAAAAAAGCAGGCTTAAAACCGCTGATCGTTGTATTGCGGGTTTATACGTAGATTTTGTAGTAGCAATAGAAAGAGATGGAAATGTAGATAGAATGGCATTGGGTATGCGTCAAAGCGGAACTTTAGGTGATACTTCCACTGACTATGTAGGAGGTTCTTCTGCTGCCACTGCTTCTTTTGCAGGAATGGCAGCATTGATTTGGTCTAAAAATACCTCCAGAAGCCGTGACCAGGTAATCAATATCATGAAAAAAAGTGCTGAGAAGCGCATACAATCCTTGCTTCATGGCTGGGGTAGAGTAGATATGGATAAAGCTCGTAGGGAGTAAAATAATATTAAACTTGCAGCAAAACTTCCTGAACATCATTTAGGGAGTTTTGTTTTTTGATCATTTCAGACAATTGTTGCAAGCGATCATATAAAGCTTGATAATGCTCTCCGCTTTTTAATTCAAAGGTCTTTTTCTCTAACGATTCATATAAATAGGTCGCACAAAACCCCTGAATATTATCAACCAACTGTTGTTGAATTTTGGGTAAGGTACCTTCACTATCTTTCATTTCTTGTTGCCACTCTCCTACTCTTTCTCGCAATATAGCCTCTAATGCGTCAGAAGAATGACTAACTGAAGAAGTAGCGAACTTTTGCTGTAGCATTCTTTGTAAATCTTTTTTATCCATATGTATTTTAAATGTATAATATTAAATTATGTTAAGTGAAGCATTAAAAAATATATCTACATCCGAAAACCCATCACCAAAATATCATCTACCTGATCATATCCAGTCATCCATTCCTCCAGGGTATCTTCAAGAATTTTCTTTTGAACATCTAAGGGTTTACTCGAGATTTCAAATAAGAGCTTTCGGAAACGTTTTACCATAAACTTACGCCCCTTGATTCCACCAAACTGATCTTGATAACCATCAGAAAATAGATAAAAAGTTGTGCTTTCATATTTCTTTGCCGAAAGGCTCACAATTTTTTTCTTAAATGCCACTTCTTCAATCAATTGAAACCCTCCGATCGACATAACGTCTCCCTTTACTACTTGCAATGCCAGCCCTGATTCTTCAGGTTTTGCAGATTTTTCTTCTTGCCAATCTTTGGGTACTTGCACCATATACATCGGGTTTTTAGCCCCTGCAAACTGCATCAGTTTCTTATCTTTGTCTATCACTACCAATCCTACGTCCATTCCATCGTGGCTTTGGGTTTCTTCTTGTTTGAGGGCCTTTCTTACTCTCAGGTGTAACTGGTTTAGAATTTCATCGGCTTCTGTGATTCCTAATTCATTCACGATTTCGTTTAATAAACGGCTTCCAATCATACTCATAAAAGCTCCTGGTACTCCGTGTCCAGTAGAGTCTACAGCAGCTACAATAATTTTTTCGCCTTTTACCCCCTTAAATACCCGATGTACTCCTTCAAAGGTCATTTTTTCCTCATAAATAGGCTCTGGATTGGTTTTGGCAAACCAATAAAAATCACCACTTACAATGTCGCGAGGCTTCCATAAAATGAAGTGCTCTGGAATATAATGTCTTATTTCTTCGGCCAGAGGCAAAACGGCACTTTGAATACGACGGGCATAATTGATACTATCAGTAATATTGGTATTTTTATCTTCAATTAGTTGATTTTTTTCGGCCAGTATTCGATTGGTTTTTTGCTTTTGCCTGTTGTTACGATACAAGAAAAACGCTATTACCACAATAGACAAAATCCCTACAATAAGTGCTGTATTCCTTAATTGATGTTGCTCTATTTCGGCCTGTTGAGCTTTAATTTCCAGCTGTTGCTCTCGGTTCTTACTTTTTTGGATTTCAAGCTGCTTTTTGTTTTGCTCTACCTCATAGTCTGTCTGAATCTTAGCAATCAATTCGCTCTTATCTTTATTGAAAATACTGTCCTTAAAATTTATGTATTGCTGATAGTATTCTAACGCTCGTTTGTAATCCTCAATTTCCCGATAATATTGCGAAAGGAACTGATAACTATTACGCAACAACTCAACAGAGCCTATTTCTCCCGATAACTCTAAGGCCTCTTTGAGATATTGCTCCGCTGCGTTATAGTTTTTCATAGTCAGATATATATTGGCAATACTAATGGTAGAATATACATAACCACTTTTATTGCCAAACTGCCTCTCTAAATCTCTTACTTTATTCTGATTCTCCAAGGCTTTGTTCATATCGCCAATACCTTCATAAAAAACTCCTAAACTCCCTAAGGCATAGGTCATTCCCTGCATATTATTGGTCTGCTTAAAAATCGCCAGTGCTCTTTCATAACAGTATTTTGCCGAATCAATTTGGCGTGCATAATTGTAGATATGGCCCAAGTTATTGAATGAGGTAGCCATTAAATTTTGGTCATTTATTTTTTGATAGATTCTTAGGGCTTTTTGATAATTAGATTTGGCTTGAGAAAAATCGTCCAGACGACTGAATACTGTCCCCATGTTGTTGTAGATGTTGGCTTTGATGCGGGGGTCTTGAGTATCTTCGGCTATCTTCAGTCCTTGATAATAGGTTTTAACGGCTTGATCATAGTTTCCCTGCTCACTATAAACCGTTCCAATACTTCGGTAAGCATTGGCAATACCTGCTTTGTATTGAATCTTCTGTGATAGTTTGAGGGCTTTGTCAGCAAAGGCTTTTGCTTCTTCAGTATCTACATAAGTATAAGCACCACTTAGTTTTATCAAAACCTTGGCCTGTAAAGTATCTTCTTTACGTTCATCCAACAGATTACGTAAGCTATCTATTACTTTTTGTTGTGCAAAAGTAGGAGATAACGCCAATAAAAATGACAACGTAAAAAGAGATATGATTTTATTTCGTATTGGCATAAGATATATATGCAGGCACGACAGTTTCCACCGAGTAATATTACAAATTTTTTAACGATAAACCAGTCTATCTCATGCAAACAACGGCATTTTTATCGAAAAAATTCATAGAAAAATCTACACTCTAAGGCAAGTGAACACCAAGTACTAATATATCGTCTACTTGTTTATGATCACTCATCCAATCCAATAAGCGATCTTCCAAAATTTCAGCTTGTTCTTGCATAGGCTTGACGTGTACTTCATGTAGCAGGTTTTTAAACTTACGAGACATAAACTTTCTTGATTTTTTACCCCCAAATTGATCTTGAAACCCATCGGAATAAATATAGAAAGTAGTAGGTTTAGAAATATCGATGACATGTTTTCTAAAAGATTGCTCTTCTTCGTGAGCATATCCACCTACTGGAAACTTATCACCTTTTACTTCAAACAACTCTCCATCTTGCATATAAATTAATGGATTTTTAGCTCCTGCAAACTCTAGTGTCTTTGTTTCGTTGTCAATGACTACCAAAGCCACATCCATTCCATCACGGTTGAGGGTTTCCTGCTGCTTGAGATCTTTTCGAATGCTTTGATGCAACGCTTCCAGTATTTTCTCAGGTGAGGTTATTTGTTGTAAACGAACAATCTGGTTCAGGTAAGCATTACCTATCATAGACATAAACGCCCCAGGAACCCCATGACCTGTACAGTCTACCGCAGCCAATACCATTTTTGTAGCTTCTTGAACATTGGTTTCATCTTGTGGAAAAACCTCTGCAAACCAATAAAAATCTCCGCTTACAATATCTCTTGGCTTAAAAAATACCATCGCATCTGGTAACTTGTTGGTAATCTGTACGACTGGTGGCAGTACTGCTTCTTGTATGCGCTTGGCATAATTGATACTAGAAGTAATCTTAAAATTCTTATCTGTAAGCTCTTCGGTACGTTCTTCTACCTTTGTTTCCAGATCTTTGTTTAGGTTTCGATATTTGGTTACCAAACGTTCAATACCAGTGGTCATTGTTTGGAAAGAAGCAGTCAAATCTCCAATTTCATTATTGGCTTTGATATCAAAATCTACCTTTAATTTACCGCTTGCCACTTGTTTGGCTACATGATTAAGCTGTAGCACAGGCTTTAGAACTGTTCTGCGTACTACTCGCGACACTATAAATAAAGTTACAATGATGAGCACCAGCGAGATCAACATAAAGTTTATAATCAGGTTTCCTGAGCGGTTAGCTTGCCCAAGCAATTCCTGGTTCTTTTTGCGTATAAGTGGCTGAATTTTCTTATCCAATAAATTATCGATTTTATTCAATGATTTATGAAAGTCTTGCATCAAGCCATATTGCACGCTTTCTAACCGCATCAATTCATTTCCCAAACTCACTGTAATCGTAAAGTTTTCGTTCATTTTTGCTAACCAATCTTTGTCAGGCCGTTTGGTTTTCAGGTAGTTATCTTCAAACTTTAGGTATTTCAGTTTTTTATTGGTGATTTTTTGAGCACTCACTGAGTCTTTAATAATGACATAGCTCTCGATAGCATTGAGCAATTCTTCGTTTAGGCTGTAAAAATCAGAAATAACCTTAAGCTTGCTTAAAATATCAGGAGTAGGTTTATCAATGTATTTTTTAAACAAATCATCTATCAGTTCATCTTGTACCGTGACCATAGTTTGAACTGCAAATAATTTTCCGTGCTTCTTGGTAGATATCTTTACTGCTCCACTGGTAATTTTTTTAAAGTTTTGATATTCCTCAACCAATGTCTTGCCATAGGCAATCTCTTGTTCACTCTGAGCATATTTATTATACAGCTCAATGTGTTTATCAAAGTTTTTCTGAAATTTAGCAATGTTTTCCGGCTGGATATAATTATGATTATCTACATAATCCAGCAACGAGTTGGCAATATTTGAGGCAATGATTTCAATCTCGAGTACTGTCTTTTCGAAGGGTTCTTCCAGGTTTACTATCTGCTCTATATCTTTACGCATTTGGTTGATTTGAGTAAAAATAATTACTCCAACAAATGTGGCCACGGCAATAGTAACAATAATGACTGTGGTAAATAGTTTTTTCAGACTCATAAAAACAGCACTTACATTGTGGTTTTCTTCAGCTTAAATACCTGATTGTTTAGACGTTCAACTTTATCGAAATAGCATAAAAAATGCCTAAACACAGTAAATGTAAAATTTTTCTTGGTGAATGTCCCTACTAGTTTTGTCCAGTAATGTCATTGTTTGCAGGCATTATTTTTAATATACTGGAAACCAAAGGACTAACTCAATACATTGGCTGTTTAAAGAATTGTTAAAAATGATATTTACAACTTTAGACCCATCACCAGGATATCATCTCGTTGGTCGGTACCTTCCATGTGTTGTTTCAATTGATCAAGCAAGGTTTGATACTGCTGCTCCATCGGGAGGTGTCCAATAGACTGCAACAATTCATGAAAACGAGCCTTACCGAATTTTTTTCGTTTTTCATCATTTTGATCAATGTAACCATCACTTGTGAGATATATACTATCTCCTTGATAGAGTGTGATTTCGTGATTAGTAAAATCCCTATCAAATGTTTTTACTCCTCCTACGTGCATCCGATCTCCTTTAATTTCTTGTAAAGCACGTGTGGCATCTCGCACAAAATACAATGGTCTACGAGCTCCTGCGTAGGTTATACGTACCTGCATGTGCTCTCCGTACTCTAGTGCACATAAGCTCACATCCATGCCAGTATCGCTTTTAAAATTATTATTTCGCAAAATCACCAGCACTTCTTCATTGAGACGAGAAAGGATTTCGGCTGGGTCATAAGTATGCTCAAGTTTTACAATACGATCTAGTAACGTACTGCCAATCAAGCTCATAAATGCCCCAGGCACTCCATGACCTGTACAGTCTACCGCAGCTACGAATACAGTGTGTATAATGCTGTGTACCCAATAAAAATCCCCAGAAACAATATCTTTTGGCTTGTACAAGACAAAATAGTCGGTTGCCATCTTTTTAAGCTCTTTTTCAAACGGCAAAATCGCGTTTTGAATCGTAAAGGCAGCCTCCAGGCTCTTGTTCAACTGAATAGTTTTTTCTTCCAGGCTTTGCTTAGCGTATTCAAGCTCAGAGGTTTGATCCACGAGTTTGGCATTGGCAGCTTCTACGGCATCTCTCTGGGCTAGTATTTCTTCTTGTTGTTGGTATAGCTCTTCATTTTGGGTGGTTATTTCACTGGTTCGCTCCTGTACTCTTTGCTCCAATACTTGGTTTTGTTCAAGTATAATTCGCTCATTTTCCTGAGATTTTGCAAGCGCTTCGGCCTGAGCTTCAATAGTTTCTTTACGATAAATATTGATACGGTCGGCTAGTGCCAATGACAAAAAGATAACCTGGAGCACAAAACCAATCTGGTTGGCATGGTCTACCATAAAGTGATCAGGTGCCAAACCATAAGGTTTTAATACCACGATAAACAACCCGAACAAAATAATAGTCCAGGCCAAGATATAATATTTAGCAGCTCTGTTTCCTTTACGTAATACAAATATTCCGCTTAACAGCATCAATATGGTAGAAAGAAGTAATGAGAGCGTAGAGGTAATAATGCTTATTTGATAATCGGTAATGAACACTACAATTGTCATAAAAAACAGTATAATGCTCAAACCAATGAGTACAATATTCCAGCGAGGAGTGTACTTATATGTTTGCAAAAATCTAATGGCAAATAACACTGATGAAAGGGCTCCTATAGTAAGTCCAAATGGCATTGCCAGATTTGCCCAGGTAGTATGTTCTCCCCACAAGTATTGAAAACTATGACCATTTAGTGCAGATTGCCCTAATAAATAAGCTAAAATGTATAAACAATAAAAAAGATAGCTGTAAGAACGAATGGCAATAAAAATAAACAGATTGTAAATGACCATAATCAACATGATGCCATAAAACATTCCATAGAATAATTCGCTGGCCATATTGGTTTGGTTAAACTTTGTATCGCTCTGTAAGATTAAAGGTAACTGCACCGAACCCTGGGTATGCACGTTGAGGTAAAATGTATGTACTTTGGCATCTATCAAATGAAAAGGAATCACTACTTGTGGGTAAAAAACAGGTCTTTTAGAAAATGGGACTCTATCACCCAATACCATTTTCTGCCAATCACCCATTTTATCTTGATAATAAAACTCTATGTAGTCAATAGGTGCATAAGCTACCTTCATAAACCACTTCTCAATATTACTAAGGGCTTGCCCCTCCTTCTCAGTGAGGTTTTGGAGTTTAAATTTTACCCAAAAATGAGAAGCAGTAAACCCAAAGTTTGGGTATAGTTTAGTAGATGGTTTGAAGGCTTTCTGATAACGAGGCTTTAATACTTTGAGTAGGCTTAGTTGACGGGTAGAGTCTTCTAAGATGCTTATTTTATCTCCCAGCACCATTTCCTGATTTTTGGAAGTCAATTGTATTACCTTCTGGCCATACCCTGTCCAAGCAAAACCTAATAATACAATGAAAATCGTTATTTTTCTGATCTTAAAATCCCGCATTTTTCTACTACACTTATTGGATTGATAAATAATACTGTGACTACCATAATCAAAAAAATCTTTGTAGTCTACAACAGGCTTGTTATTTCAAATCTAATACCAAAGTTCTTATGAAATTATACTTGATTAACTCTATACCTAAGTAATCCGATAACCAAGCAATAAAATATCATCACGCTGTTCGTTTTCTCCCTGATGTTCTTCCAATGCAATCGTAAGTAATTGCTTTTGCTTTGCCATGGGCCAGTGAGCATTTTCGAGCAACAAATTCACTAACCGTTCAGAACCAAATTTTTTACGATCATCGTTGTTTTGATCCGCAAAACCATCCGTACACATATAAAGCGCATCTCCATACTCAAGCACAACTTCTTCATCAGTAAATACTGCAGATACATTTCTTTTGCCCCCTACATAGCGTTTACTACTTCTAAACACTTCTATTTTCTTACGCGATGCCGATAAACCGTTTCTCACTACATATAAAGGACGGCGAGCCCCTGAAAAGACAACTCGTACTTTGGAATCAGCACATTTCTCTACCGAACATATAGATAATTCCATTCCTTCATCATTGTTTGTGTGATTCTGCTTGAGTGCCAGGTAAATCTCATGATTGAGTTGATTCAGAATTTCAGAAGGGGTAGTTACCCTTTCGATTTTCACAATTCTATCAAGCAAGGTATTACCAATCATACTCATAAAAGCCCCTGGCACGCCATGTCCGGTAGAATCTACCACCGCCAATAAAGTTTTAAGTCCTTGTGCTTCTTGTGATTCGTTTTGAAACTGGGTTCCAATAGATGAGATCCAATAAAAGTCCCCTGAAACAATGTGTCTTGGCCGAAAAATAATGAAATAATCAAACAATAGATCCCTCATGAAATTATCCTGAGGCAGGATTGCCTGCTGAATGGTTTGAGCTGCTCTGATGCTGTTGTAAATGTGCAAATGTTGCGCTCTCAGTTGATCATTTTTTTGTTCTATATCCTGGTGTTGTCGTTTCAGCTCTTTATTCTGTAGAATAATATCTACACGGTTTTTAGATATAATCTTAGACCTTTCCTTGTTGAATTGATTATTGCGATACAACAAGAATCCTATTACCAGTAAAAACACCAGCACTAAAGCACCTGCAATGAGGATAATATTCTGGGTAGCTCTGGATCTTTCGTTATTGCTTTTGTAATTTTTCAACGATTGATTTTCTTTCTTGTACTTCTCTAAAAGATAGGTTGCACTTTGATTCGTACGTGCACTTTTTTTCTTATCTGCAGCAATGCTATCTAAATACGTTTTGGCTATTTCTAAATAGCTTAAAGCCTTTTTAGTCTCTCCATACTTCTTGTGAATTGTATACAATATTTCGCTGATTTCATTCATCTTAGGTTTACTCTGCAGCTTCATAGCAAGTCGATATCCTAGCTGAGCGTAATATAAAGCACTATCTTTCTTATTTAGTTTTAGATAATCTTTTGCCAAATCAGCGCAAGCAAATTGTTCGTAATCTTGGTAATTATGGTCTTTGTACCAATGAAAAACCATTAAATGTAATTGTAAGGCACGCTGGTATTGTCCTAATTGAAAATACGCCACTGCACGGTTAGACCTCGCAACAGTTTGCCCTAAAGTGTCTCCCGAAATGGTACTATATTCGGTAGCCTTTTCTATAAAATCCAGTGCTTTGTTTGGTTTGTTGTTGCGCAAAAAAGTGTAGCTGAGATTGATATAAGCACTACCAATTACATTTTTATCTTTGTTTTTTTTACCAATATTTAGCTGTTTTTGATAATACAATATAGCGCTTTCATAATCTCCCCAATCGCCATATATGTGCCCTATGGATCTATATACGAAAGCTTTTTTCTTGTATAAATTGGTGGGTTCGTAAATTTTCAAGGCAGAAAATAAATAATCCATGGCTTGAGAATTATTGCCTTGATAACTGAGATGATGGCCTAGATTGTAAGAAGCAAAAGCCTGTCCTAATTGATAATCTATTTTTTTTGCCAAACTAAGCGCTTCCCGAGCAAATGCGATGGGTTCCGAGGATTGTTTCCGACTATAAAAATCCGATAATTCATTCAGAATATCTACCCTGGTTTTTCCTTTGGCCGACTTTAGCAAGCTTTGTAAACTATCTACTTTGTGATCTTGTGCCTGAACTACTCCACAAATCAACAGAAATTGAATAAGACATAGCCTCAAGAATATCAATAAAGCTACTTTCATGATTACCTTCCTTATTTGAGTAATGCCTGTGTCAGGAATCTTTTTTAGTACTACTATGCAAAAATTAAACAATCAGTATCAATTAATAAATATTTATTGAATATGATGGATTATCTTGGTTGATCTTATTTATCTTACCATCATTTTTTTGAAACAAGATACTATAATTGTGTAACAAAACCTTAGCGATAAAATGATTTTTATTCTGAAGAAAGCCACACCATTATTTTTGCTCACAGCGTCTATCCTATTTCTTAATGTTCAAAATAGTAAAGCCCAAATGATTGCTCCGCCCAATAATATCAACCCCAATCATTGCCGCATTATAGGCAAAGTTGTAGAAATTGTACCAGTTAAAACAACAAAAAATGCGACTCAACCTTGCGAAAAGTATGCCTGTCAGGCTAAAATACAAGTGCTCAAAGTTTTAGGGACTGGCGTTGGTTTTCATACTCCTTTGTCTATAGACAAAACAATATTGGTCAAGTTTGCTTTTACGCTTCTGCCTACCCAAAAGCTATTTCCCAAACTTAATCAGGCATTACCTGGATTAAGTACAGGGGACAAGTTTCAAGCTGATGTACAAGGGCTACCAGGTATGGGTGAACAAGCCTTAAATTTTACTATATTTACATATAAGAAGCAATGATGCTCCCGCACTAAAGCACACCACTATGACTATGATGTTTACTTAAAAAATACATACTTCAAAAGTATCAAAACTCATAGATATATGTGCTTATAATAAACAAACTACTAAAAAAGTAGATACTATTACTATGAATGTCTACCACTATACTATATTTTTTTTAATCATCAGTTTCACTTTCAAGGTATTTGCCCGACAACCCAAGCAATACCAGAGCACTCAGGATAACCCATATGCCCGGGTTTATTATGAAACCCATATGTTGGCCTCTCCTTCTACTGGCCAAATTCCTTACAATATTCGCGAAAAAGAGCTCTTATATGCACTATCTTTAGATTCCAAGCTACAGCCTCAATTCCAACAAGATAAAACAGGCAACGGCGGTGGTGGCAGTGCTGGCACCTTTACAATAATACCCTGGAAATCTCGTGGCCCATATAACCTTGGAGGTCGCACTCGGGCGCTTGCCTTAGACAAAACCGACGAAAATATCATTCTTGCAGGAGGGGTTTCAGGGGGAGTTTGGCGTTCAACCGACAGAGGCATTACCTGGACTAAAACCACTGGAAGCTCGGAACGCCATAACATTACTCATATTGCTCAAGACCCCAACAATACCAATATTTGGTATTATGTAACAGGCGAAGCTCGTGGAAATTCAGCTGGTGCAGGAGGAGCTACCTATCGTGGAAATGGTATATACAAATCTACTGATGGAGGACTTACCTGGGTACTGTTGTCTAGTACAGCGGCTGAACCTACTGTTTTTGGAGGAGCTCAGAATAAATTCCAATACAATTGGAGAATTGCCGTCAACCCAATCAATAGTGATGTCTACGCTGCTGCCTGGGGAGGGATTTATAAATCTACTGACCAAGGGAACACCTGGACACAGGTGCTCAATGGTGGTGGCATAGCTTCAGGTACGGCTCGTTACTCAGATATTAGCATTAGTTCACAGGGCGTATTATATGCCACGCTATCATCTTCTGGTATACCAGATAAGGGTATTTTTAGATCTACAAATGGTAATAATTGGGTAGATATTACTCCTTCTACCCTACCTGCAAATTTTGAAAGAATAGTACTGGATATTGCTCCTTCAGATGAAAACACGATTTATTTCTTTGCTTCTACCCCTGGCAATGGCACAAATGATCATAGCCTCTTTAAATACATTTACAATGTTGGGCAAGGCAATGGAGATGGCACCTCAAACAATGGTGGTAATTGGACAGATCTATCTGGTAATCTACCTGCTTTTGGTGGAGAAGTAGGCAACTTAGATCAAGCAAATTATAATCAGGTAATCAGTGTAAAACCAGACAATGCCCAAGTAGTATTTCTGGGAAGTACTAACTTATACCGAAGTACTGATGGATTTGCCAGCAAAAACAACATTCGCTGGATAGGCGGATATTCTCCTCAAAACGATTTTTCTCAATACCCTAACCACCACGCAGATATACACACCTTGATATTTGCTCCCTCAAATCCTCAGCTCATGCTCACTGGTCATGATGGGGGACTTAGTATTACAACCAATAATTTAGGCACCAATGGTGCTCCACATCCAGTAACCTGGATTTCTCTAAACAATGGGTACCTCACCTCTCAGGCTTACACCGTAGCACTTGACCCCGTGACAGTAGATGATGCACGTTTATTAGCAGGTTTTCAGGACAATGGAAAGTGGTTTTCGGACGAGATGAACGAAACCAAACCCTGGCGAGAAGAAATAGGTGGAGGTGATGGTGGATTTGTAGCAATTGTACCCAATCAGAACATTCGATATATTAGTACTCAAGAAGGTAAAGTAGCACGAGTAGAAGGTACTAACATTGAAAGTCCTACTCAGGCTCATCATGTATACCCAGCGGCTGCTACAGGACAAATCTTTATAAACCCATTTGAGCTTGATCCTAATAATTATAACCGTATGTACTATCCAGCAGGCACATCTCTGTGGCGTCATGACTCAGTGCAAACGATTAATACAGGTTGGAATCCCAATGGTGGAACCAATGACCAAGGCTGGCAAAAAATTGCTCAGGCAGAAATTAGCACTGGAACGATTACAGCCCTTGCGGCAAGCAAACGTTTTCCTCAAAACCGTATTTATTACGGAACTGATGATGGGCAAATTTACCGTTTAGACAATGCCCACCGTAACCCAACGCGTACCGATATCAGTACAGGAAAAGGGCTACCTGCCAATGGTTATGTAAATTGCCTCGCCATTGATCCTACCGATGCCAATCAAGTATTTGCGGTATTTTCTAATTATGGCGTTCAAAGTGTTTTTTACTCTACTAATGGCGGAGATTCATGGACTCCAATTGGTGGTAACCTCGAAGAAAACTCTGATGGTTCTGGTAATGGTCCATCGGTACGTTGGATTGCCATACATTATGCAGGTAATAGAAGTAAATCTTACTATGTAGCCACCAGCGTAGGGCTTTGCAGCACTTCCTTTTTAGACGGAACAAACACCCAATGGCAACAAGCTGCTCCAGGAGTAATCGGCAATGTAGTAGTATCTATGGTTAAGTCTCGTGGAATTGATGGAAAGTTGGTAGCAGTTACCCATGGTAATGGTATATATGAAGCCAATGTAGGCAAACCAACAGAAGCCACCTTAGGAGAATTTAGCCCCAAAGTAGCCAGTGTAGGAGAAGATATCACGTTGACAGGATTCAATTTTGACAACACTCTTGCCAATAATAAAATAACTATCAATGGCGTAGAAGCACAAATAAAGTCAGCTACCAGCACTCAAATTGTCATCACGGTGCCTACTGGAGCACAAACTAGCAAGATCATCTTAGAATCAGGTGGCAACTCTCACAGTACTTTAGATGATTTGATCATTACTAATTTAACCACTATCCCTCCTACTCCTCAAAACCTGGCAGTATCTTTTGAGAATGGTGCCATACAGCTCAACTGGGAATATGTGAGCGATTTAGCCGAAAAGTTTGAAATTGAACGGGCTTTACCCAACCAAACCAATATTTTCGGATTCATAGGAGAAATTGACCAAAGTGGAAGAACCTATGCCGATGCCCAAGCCAATGTTCAGAGTCGTCAATTTTACCGAATCAGGGCAGTTAATATTCGTGGGGCATCTTCTTATTCTAATATAGTGACTTTTGATCCTTCGGTATTAAGCAATGAAGATCCCAAATTGGCTAAAGCTCTGAAAGTATATCCAAACCCTAATTGGGGACAATTTGAGGTGAGTGTTCAGCAAAAGAATCTTAAGGGTTTACAGGTAGATATTCTTAATACTCAGGGATTAGTAGTTTTTAGTTATCAGCAAAAGCCTACTCGTCGTATGCCAGTAAATATTGCACATCTGGCAAGTGGAGTCTACATTTTGAGAATTAAGCAAGGCAAAGCTTATGCTTATCGCCGATTTATAAAGCAGTAATTAAAAATAATCCCCAAAGCTTCAACTAAGTGTCGGGACTTTGGGGACTTTATGTATAATAGTAGTTCAACAAAACTACTTGCTTTCGCTCCATTCTTTAAGTACTTAATACTTTTAGCACTTAATATTTTAAGAAAAATTCTTATATTTGAAATTAAAACAGGCTCTCACAAGTGCTT
This sequence comes from marine bacterium AO1-C, assembly GCA_001890965.1. Lineage (GTDB taxonomy): Bacteria > Bacteroidota > Bacteroidia > Cytophagales > Microscillaceae > Microscilla. Next base: position 198,751 of record MLAY01000003.1, read on the forward strand.
ACAATGAGCGAACTAACCGAATTCCTCTCCTTGTAATAGTGCATTGCGAAAAGCCTGTAAACAAAAATGACACCAAATTAACGGTGTCATTTTTATATCAAAAATAGTACCACCCCTTCGTTTTTGGAATCATTTTTGTCTTTTTTAATCTCTTTTTATGCGAATTTCTCCAGAAACCGTCGAACAAATACGTGATGCGGTAGACATCGTAGATGTAGTGGGAGATTTTGTATCTCTCAAAAAAAAGGGGGGTAACTGGTGGGCACTGTCTCCATTTACCAACGAAAAAACCCCTTCCTTTTCTGTTTCTCCTGCCAAAGGTATCTTCAAATGTTTTAGTTCGGGCAAAGGAGGCGACGCCATTACCTTTGTAATGGAAGTTGAGAAGATGAGTTATCCCGAAGCGCTTCGTTACCTGGCGAAGAAGTATAACATAGAAATCGAAGAGGATGAAGCTCCTACTCCAGAAGAAATAGCTCGCCAAAACGAACGCGAAAGTTTATTAATTGCCCTCGAGTATGCCAGCAAATATTTTGAGAAAAACCTACACGAAACTACTGAGGGTCAAGCTATTGGCGTTTCCTATTTCAAAGAGCGAGGGTTTAGCACCAAGACAATGGAAACCTTTGGGCTTGGTTATAGTATGGATAGTTGGGAAGCATTTACTCAGCAAGCACTCAAAGATCAGTTCAATCTGGTAACGCTGGTAAACGCCGGACTCACCATTGATAAAAACAATAAACACTTTGATCGCTTTCGTGATCGGGTGATTTTCCCGATACACAACTTAGCGGGCAAGGTGATCGCGTTTGGGGCACGTATTCTCAAAAATGATAAAAAACAAGCCAAGTATCTCAATTCTCCCGAATCGCTGGTTTATCACAAAAGTGATGTACTGTATGGACTATATCAGGCCAAGCAGACACTGCGTACTCAGGATAACTGCTATTTAGTAGAAGGCTACACCGATGTAATCTCACTGCATCAGGCAGGTATAGAAAATGTAGTAGCCAGCTCAGGAACTTCGCTGACTTCAGGGCAAATAAGGCTCATCAGGCGCTTCACTCCCAATATTACAGTATTGTACGATGGCGATGCTGCCGGAATCAAGGCTGCTATACGAGGGATTGATTTGGTACTGGAAGAAGGCATGAACGTAAAGGTGGTGCTGTTTCCTAATGGAGAAGATCCCGATAGTTATGTAAAACAAGTGGGAGGCACTGCTTTTCAGGAGTTTATCAAACAAAACGCCCAGGATTTTATCACTTTCAAAGCCCAGCTTTATCTCAAAGAAACTAAAGAAGCTGCTCCTGCTGATCAGCCCTTTAAACGAGCCGAAATGATTCGGGAAGTGGTAGAAAGTATTACCAAGATTCCTGACGCTATCAAGCGATCGGTTTTTTATAGAGAATGTAGTTCCTTGCTGGATATTGATGAGGGTATTTTGATTGATGAAGGCAATAAAATGCTGAAAGAAAATGCCCGTAAGAAACGTAACCGTGAAGAACGCGCACAGCAAGCCTTAGAACGCCAAAAACAACTACCTCCACAAGATCTCCCTCCTGATATGCCTCCCCCAGATGGTTTCTTTATTCAGGAAGAAGGAGAAATTCAAATAGATGGAGAGGTTATCCCCTCAGAGCAAACTGGTACCACAGAAGTGGCTCCCCAGCCCAAAAAACCAGTGCGTACGGCCATTGCTTTTCAAGAGAAAGAGCACATTCGTTTGTTGCTCAACTATGCTAACCATGATCTCAAAGAAGATGGTAAACTATGTAAGTTTTTGTTGGACGAAATCAGTGAGGTTACCTTCGAGACTCCTATTTATAGCCAAATGCTCACCATATTCAAAGAACAATTGGCAGAAGACAATATCATCACCGCAGATTACTTTATCCAACAAGAAGATGAGACGCTCAAACAGGCTGCAGTCGATTTGATTACCGAACGGTTTGAGCTGAGCGAAAACTGGGAAGAAATGCATGGTATTTACATTCCCAAGGATGAAGATATTTTGGATGGTTTGGTGGTAAAAGCTATTTTACGCCTCAAGTTGCGTCACATCCGTAAAATGCTTACCGAAAACGCACAGAAGTTGGCCGAAGCCGAAACTATTGAAGATCAAGAAGAGGTAATGAAGCTACATATAGAACTGAAAGAGGTGGAGAAAGATATTGCGGAGCGTTTAGGAAATGTAGTGCTAAAGTAATGTAACAATTAATAAAACACTGATTAACGAATGTTGAACAGGGAAGCTTGATTCTAGAGTTCTCCACAGTTCTACATTCGTTAATCTTTACCTAGTATTAACCTTGGAAGTTCTAATCTTCTAATTCTCCATTTTTGACAGGAATAATGGCTACTGAGAATTTACAAATTCGCCTACGCTCGTCTACTTCTAGATAGTCTTTCACATCCCTATAAGGGTATTGTTCTCCCAATCCTATTACGTTGTTTTTACGCTGGATAATTTGGGTATAACCTGCTTTTCTTAAAGCCGAAACCAAATGTCTATACACTGATTTGGCTCGTAAACGAGAAAGTACTTTATTCAAAAACTTGCGATTTTCAGCAATGTTAATGTCTTCTTTGGGCAATGGCAAAGGCCCATCTGCTTTAGATTTGAGTAGTCCAATCAATTTAGGGCGTCGCAATGGTTCTGCATCGCTGTAGCCAGTGGTCGTAATTTCTATTTGTAGGGTTTGGTTGGTATCCAGCTTGCCTTCGTATTTTTTCAGTGAATCTTTTACTTGTCCAATAAATATCTGAATACGCTCTTTTACATCAGGATTCAACGTAAATTCTCCAGATTCAAACGTACCTTCTGATTTAACTGTACCAGCTCCCATGTTAATGAAATCATTCATCATGAGTAACATATTAATTTCTTCATCACGTTTCTTGCGGTATTCCCGGGCAAGTTGCTCTATTTTTTCCGCATCTTTTTTCAAATCCAGTGATTGCAACAAATCTCGGCGAGCATTCAGCTCAGAACGAAGGGCACTTAAAATAGGAAGGTAACTTTTCACCGCATTGTTGGGGTCTTCGTCCAACTTGGCTGATATCTTTTCTTCAATGGTTTTAATAACATTTAATTGATAGATTGTGGCTTGAATGTTCTCATCCAAGGCTTGTTTTCTGGTATTTTTCATACCCACACAGCCAGAAACAATGACTGCCAGCAAGCCTAATAAATACAGTTTTCTAACCATTGCAAGACGTAATATATGTTTATCAATAATAGCAAATTCGCTCAAATATAACAATTAATCCCTCCACATTGTCTTGTGGCAGATGTTAAAAAAATGGCAATTTTACATCAATCGAGTGGTATTTTCTCCAAGTCTTGCTTGATTTTTCTGATTAGAAAGTTTTGCTCTGCGATTTGCTCCTTTAGAGTTTTCAAATTGGCTTCTATACTTTTTTCTTTCGTAGCCAATTCATTATATACAGGCAGCAGTGTTTCGTACATTTCTTTGAGGTCGGTATTTTGGCGGGCTAGCTTTTGATATACCTTGCTAAGATTGCTCTTATAACCGTTTAGTTTTTTACGGTTGGGGCTGGCCGATTCCAGTTCGGTTTTGAATTGAGCAAACAACGCTTTGCGTTCTTTCCAACTTTGCTCTATCTGGGCAATAAGTCCTTTACGGTATTTGTCTAAATAGCTGTGCAGATATATTACAATAAAGCTGTATTTGGATTGAATAAAATGAGTGAGTTCCAGTGGTTTCACAGCCATTTTCTTATAACGTTGCTCAATCAAATTAAACACATATTTTATTCCTTCTACCTCAGCAAACAAACCCTCAGTATCGTCCATTGCTTCTTGTTGGTTAAAGCGTGTCACCTTGATCTGTAATTCTTTGAGCAGTTTACAAATATCGTCGCTTTGAGGGCAAATCACTTTAAGGGCCCGTTCCATTTTTTTACTTACTCTACCCTCAGCGGCTTGTTGTTGGGCTACCAGGGGACTTACCAGAAAAAAAACGCAACAAGAAATCAACAAATACTTCATTAATACAAATATGATTAGGTCAATAGAGTAAAATTAATCTTAAAACGCTAAAAACGCGCCAAGAGTTAACAAAGTATTTCAAAAAATACGGACTAATTTCTTAAGGGATCTTTGTAAACCCTTTGTCTTCCATTTGTATCACTTATTCACACCTTTCTTAGCTTTTTATATCTTATGAAATCTTTATTATCTATCTGCTTATTAGGCATTTGTTTAAGCGTATTTGTGGCTTGCGACGAAAAAACTCAAACACCTGCTCCACAAAACTGTACTACTACTACTGTACTAGCCGCGGATGAACAACGGCATTTTAGGATGGGATTTAGTACCTGGGCTTATGATGCTACCAACAATGCCAGAAATGACACTTATGCTTTTATAGCAGCCAATGCCGATATTTATTCTGAGCAAGTAGATGATAAAATTCCCTGGCAGGCACTCATTAATAATACCGATTTTCCGCAGGAATTTTTAGATGACATGAATTTTAGAATAAGTAAAAAACCTGCTGGACATCAGTTATTGCTTGGTATAGGCTTGTTCAATACCAAGCGTACCAATCTGGCAGAAGATTATGATGGAAGCATTCCCTCCTATACCTCGCTGAATGACAAAAAAATAGTAGATGCATATTTGAAATACGTAACCTGGCTGATTGAAAAATACAACCCGAATTACTTGTTATTGGCTATGGAGTCTAACGAGATGTGGATCAACAATCAAGCGTTATGGACAGGATATACCCAAATGATGCAGAGCATTCGTACTTCCTTGAAGCAGACTTATCCTCAGTTGCTCATTTCTGAATCTATGACTTTGCATAATTTGTATCAACCAACAATAGCTAATGCTGCTACCTATCAACAAACAATGATTAATTACCTCAATCAGTTAGATTTTGCTGCGATTAGTTTTTACCCATTTTTCAAGGCATTTTCTACCAAGGCGCAATTTCAGGAAGCATTTGATTTTTTACACCAAAACATCACCAAGCCTATTGCTTTTGCCGAAACCAACCATCTGGCTGAGGACTTGATAGTAACCAGCACCAATACTAACCTCAAAAGCAATGAATGTGAGCAGAATGACTATCTGGAAGTATTACTGGCCAATGCTCAAACAAAAAGTTATACGTTTGTAATATGGTGGGCCTATAGAGACTATGACCAACTATGGGCTACTTTTCCCGATAATATCAAAGATATTGGGAAGATATGGCGTGATACGGGTTTGCTGGACGAATCTGGCAATGCGCGTACCAGCGCTAACACCTGGAAAACGGTGTTTGGCCACACTTTACAATAAAAACTATGGTATAAAACCTGATTCTTACTTAAACAAACCAATGATTGCAGGTCCCCACAAATGGGTTACAAAAAAGAAGGTACCCATGGCAATGAAGGTGGTTGCCAGAAAAAGTATAATGGAGGTGAAGATTTTAAACTGAGGAGAATTGTTACGATTATCAGATCGTACCATAAGCTCCACCAAGATGAGGTTGGGCACGTAAAAAAAGAAAGCCATGATGTTGTCGAACCAGCCGTGAAAATCGTTGGTATGCCCCGCCTTATCCGTCAATAAAAACCAGAAACCGTACTCCATTCTATACAACCAGGAACCAATGGCCAACGCAAATAATCGCAAAGCCCATACCCGATGCCTTTGCAAATTACGAGCACGCGCCTGACGAATTGTTTCTATGGCGCACCAAAACATTAATACACCATACAACGCAAAACCAACGTCCATAATGGTACCGCCTACTGTGCCTTTGATAAAGATAAACAAAAGGCCACCAATCGCGGCTAAAATAGATGCCACTACATAAATACGTCCTATCCAACGATGTAAACGAGGATAAATCTCTCGTATTTTACGCATCACCTGAATGCATCCCATTACCAGAATAAGCCCTCCCGCTGCAAAATGTAGTCCAATACTCAATGTGGCGGCTCGTGCTCCAGGGGTGTAAATACCTGGCAACAATTTGTTCCATTTGTTCATATTGCCATTAATCAGAGAGGCTGCATAAAATGCTAAAATGTACAAGCCAAACAAAATAGCACTAACCCACACCGTCGCGACTAGAGCCCGATTGGCTAGCTGAAGCATTGTATCGCTGCGGTTATTTAAAGGTGGATGCACAGTTTGTGACATAAGCGTAAAAATGGATTTGGTCCTGAATATTTATCTCGGGAAACTGCTAATATATAAAATCATCCATTAATGGACGAAAAAAATAACTATGAAGCGAATGGGAATGTTCTGAAAGATTGGCTAAAAGCTGAACTCATTGTTCAGTTTTTTATCAGAATCGGCTATAAATATGCGTTTATCAAGTGGTGTTATATACCTTAAATGCTTGACTTGATGAGGCTAAGGTGGGGGAATATTAGTATTAAAACTACCCAATTTATCCATTTAAGTACAGGTAAGACACTCAAGTGAGTAAATTGGGTACCTTAGAAGAAACTTTCTAGCTATCAGCAGGCTTTGGTTTTGGTTCTCCCTTAGAAATGTTGGCAAACAAAGCAAAGAAAGAAAACTGATCGTTGAGCTTTTTGATTTTTACTTCAAGATCATCGGAGGTAAGGGCTACTTGTACCAAACCAATACCAGCACCTCTACTTTCTCCTTCGCGTGGAGCGTCTCTTAGTTTACGTTTGTATTCACGCAATGCATCTCTATCTAATGAAATCACCGTTTTCCATTTGTCTAATAACAAAGTAGCACTATCGGTATGAATAAGATTCCCAGTAATGACTTGATATCCGTCATCATTTTGTAAAATCACCAATGTACCTACCTTATCACGATCACCAAAATGATTTACTTCTTTAGAGTAATACAACACATTTTGACTCAACTCCATAAACACCGAAAACACCTTTTTTCCAGCTTTCCGGTTTTCCTTCAGTTTTTCACGAATATCACGGCTAAATTCTGCCAACAAAATATCAGTGAGTGGGCCTTTATAGGAAAGAATAAGGTTTTGATGATTTAGTTGGGCATAGTAGGCAAAAAAATCGAAGTCATTATCTAAATCTTGTCCTTGTGAACTCATTAGTTTGTTGGGTTTGATAAATAAGAATGGTAAATGAGGATGAAAAGATAGTAATAAAACTCCTATAATCAATCATGATGTAATAAGAGTTTAAAAATTAGTAATATCCCATTAATATTTATGCCAGTATTTACACCCATTATCAAATAATCAACTACAAAAAAACAGTAGCTCTACTTTAAGATAAGCGCAGAACTACTGTCAATGATGCTATGAAATTGAGACAACTTCTTAGCTAAATTCTCACCCCAATCAACATCATATCGTCGATTTGTGGTTGGCTGCCTTGCCAATTGTCAATCGCCTGGATAATGAGTGTTTTTTGAACAGCTAAGGGCTTGGGCTGAACGTTTTCCAATAACTGTAGTAATCGACTTCGGGTAAACTTTTGCCCTTTGAATGGTTCTTTCGCGTTGGTTCCCCCAAACTGGTCTTGAATACCATCAGAAAACATATAAATTGTAGCAGGCCTGGTCAAATCAAACCGATGAGTGCTAAAACTCAAGCGTTTTTGATTATCTCTACGGTGGCCATTGATGCTGTAAATATCTCCTTTAACGAGGTTTAATTGGTTATTTTGTACAATTACCAAGTGGCTTCTGGCACCAGCAAATTGTAAAGTGCGCTTAGACTTTTCTATTACACATACAACCGCATCGAGACCGTTTCTGATATGCGTCTGTTCGGTATGCAGTGTTTTTCGCAAGGTCATATCCAATTGACTTAATATTTGATCTGGTGCATAGATTTGTTTTTGTATGATGATGTTTTCCAGTGCCTGATTACAAAGCATGGTCATCAGTGCACCAGATACTCCATGTCCAGTACAATCGCCTGCTATCAGAAAAGTTTTACCTTGTATTTCATCCATCCAATAAAAATCTCCCGAAACGTGCTCTTTGGGACGAAAAAACACAAAATGTTCTGGTAAAATCTGTTGCATTTGTTGCTTGGGTGGTAGCATCGCCCGTTGAATGTGAGAGGCCGTGCTCAACCCCAAATCACCTGTTCCTTCATCCCAGGAATCTTTGGGTATTTTCTTTCGGGAAGGATCAACCGCAAAACTGATAGAATGACTCTTGGAGGTTAATATAGTTGAACCAATGAATAGTAGTAACAACCCACTGGCAGTCAACAATATAGCATATAATACCAGCCCTTCGGTAAATATCGCTGCCTGTGAAACCAGCAACAAAACATTACCAAATAAACTTAGGGCAATTATGTATAGGAAGATTTTTCGCGGATTACGAACAACTATTTGAGAAAGTTGATTGAAATGATTGAATAACTGGGCTTTATTAACTTGGGATGGCGTGAAGGAAATAGTTTTTAAGTCGATTGATTCATTATTTTTAATCGATATAGCTTTCATAATTTGATTGAATATAGCATTGTGAAAATCGCATGGTGGTTACAATAGTTCCCCAAAAATGAGGAGCCATCGGTGCGCGCAATAAAATGATAGCTTTGTGTACTTGCCTGATGTTTTAAAGTCTTATTGACTTATTATCTTAAAAGTAGGAAATCACGGGTTTTAAAAATATTACAAAGTATTACAAAGAAGCCGTAATTCTCTTATATTCGTAATTCATCCCTGTAAACCACATATTTTTATCAATTTTCAACTATAGTGAGAAATATTCGCAAAGCTATATATTACACAATATTATTGGGAGGTCTATATGTGCATTCTTCCATGGCTCAAGATGCTCCCCCTCAAAAGATAGTGCAGGTAATTGATGAGAATGATCAACTCCAAAAGCTCAATCCTCATTCGTTTGTTTTACAGGACACCTCTGGTAAACTCAGTTTTCAACAAGTTCGCTCACCTCAGTACCAACAAAAGTTTACTGCTTACAAGCCGTCTATCAAACTAAAAAAACACAAAACCTACTGGGCAAAAATTACTTTCAAGAATAAATCGAGTAGAAATTACTGGATTTTATATGCGGGATTTGGGGACTACCTTGAACTCTATATACCTAATTCACAAGGTATCTATCAACGCAAGTTTAATGGTTATCAAGTTCCCGCCGCACAAAAAGACATCAAGACCAACATAGTAGATAAACAATACAAATTCAAGCTGTATTTGAGCCCTCAGGTAGAATCTACTATCTATTTGAAACTAAAAGGGGAAGTTTACAACCCCAAACTTAATTTTGCTTTAGTAAGTCTACCTGTATACCTAAAAAAAGAAGCATTTTTAATCAATCTACAATACCTTTTTCAAGGTGCCTTATGTATCATTTTTATTTATAACCTTATTCTTTTTCTATTAGTAAGGGATAAAACTTATCTGTATTATTTCATTTATATCTTCATTTATGCAGTATATTATTTAATCTATTATGGTTTTTTATCAGGTTGGATTCAATTAATCACCTACCTCAATGCCATTTCTATTCCTTTGGCTTTTGTATTCTATTTTCAGTTTACACGCCTCTTTATAAGTACCAAAACCCTTACCCCAAGGCTGGATCGTTTATTACAATCCTGGATCAAGTTTAAGTTCTTTTTAATTGTAGCGATTATCGCCTTCATTTATTTCAGTGATAGCCTTATAGCTGGTGAACTTTTGATCTTAGCCACTATATTTTTCGATGTTTTTTTCTTTTTGATTTCAGTCTATTTCATACTCAAAACCAGAAGTATTTTAGGAAAATACTTTTTTGTTGGCTCAATATTTTTAATGATTGGCTGGGGGCTTACTGCTATTAGTTTTGCGGGTATACTACCTGCTTTTGGTAACGAAAATTACTTTTCTCAAATAGGGCTGTTATTAGAGCTTACACTATTTTCGGTAGGGCTTGGCTATCGTGAGCGTAAAAACGAAAAAGATAAGCGGCTGGCAGAAGAGGAAAATGCGCGAATACTAGAGGAACAAAATGTAACGCTGGAAAGGGAAGTATACCAAAGAACAAAAGAAATAAGAACGAAAAATCAAAATCTGGAAGAAAAGCAAACGCAAATTCTGGCGCAAAATGAGGTATTGCAACAAAAACAGGATGAGATCGCCCTTCAAAATGCCCAGCTAGCCAAACAACACGAGCTTATTTCGCAGGCCCATAAATTACTATCTAAGGCTCATAAAAATATTCGCTCCAGTATTCAATCAGGATTGCGTATTCAAAAGGCGGTACTCCCTTTTGCCGAACGCATGCAACAAACGTTGCCTGATCATTTTGTTTTGTACCGCCCTCGCGACATTGTCTCAGGTGATTTCTATTGGTTTGAAGAAATAGATGGTAAACAATACATTGTAGCTGCAGATTGTACGGGTCATGGTATTTCTGGTGCTTTTATGACTATGTTGTGTATTCAAGCCCTGAATGCAGTTATTTTGCAACAGCATGTGCATGCACCCGACGAAATCTTAAACCGCTTAAACGCAATGTTGCCCAAGGTTCTGAAAACTCAAAAAACTTCGGTAAGAGATGGTATGGATGTGGCCATTTGTGTACTAGATCACCAAAAAAAACAAGTAGCCTACGCTGGGGCCTTGAGCCCATTGGTAATTATCCAAAACCAAGAATTACGATTAATCAAAGGTGATATTTATAGCATCAACGGGCATCGCAAACAAGGAGATGATGTACAATATACTTTGCATACCATTGATGTAAGCCAACCAACTACTTTATACATGTTTTCAGATGGTATTCAAGACCAGTTTGGAGGAGAACAAAACCGAAAGTTTTCATCCAAAAGGTTAAGGCAATTGTTGACCAAAATGTCGATTTTACCTATTGCTGAACAACACGAACTTCTTGAAGTAACTATTGATCAATGGATGAATGGCTATAATCAAATAGATGATATGTTGCTTATTGGAATGCATATTGAATAGCCCATACTGGCTATTAATTGCGTCGCCAAACTTTATTCACCAACACATCGGCGATTGCTTGAGCAATTTTTTGATCATATAAGTTGTCAATCCAATAAAACTCTCCTACTGGATTTATCTCTAAAAAAATATATTCTCCTTCAGGAGTTTTAATAAGATCTATAGCGCCATAATTTAACCTGAAATAATCCATTAAACGCAACAAACGTAATTGTATACCCTCAGGAAGCTTGTAGCACTCCAGGTTTTCCATTAGTTTGTGATCTTTTCGCCAGTCTACTTTACCTTTTTCAGAAGTTTGAGAAGGTATCTTTCCACAAAAAACCTGATCTCCTACAATAATGACTCTTAACTCGTAAGCTTTTTCTATGTATTCTTGAAAAATAAGCGGTGAATACACCAACCAATCCAAATCCTGAAGCTCATGAGGTTGCCACTTTTGGCTGTATACTCGGTACTCCTGATCTTGCTCGTCTATAATACTAAAAGAATAGTGTGTTTTGGAGATGACTGCCGTGTATTGCTCAATAAAAGATTTTACCCGGCCAGGAGAATTGCTTAGGAGGGTTTGCGGAATGTTTAACCCTAAGCGGCTTGCTACCTTTAGCTGAAGTTGTTTATTGGCCGCATAGCGATGGTCTTTGAGGTTGTCCAACGTAAACTTATCTATCCCCCAGCTTGCCAATACTCCGTTTAAAGTAGCTTTTGCCTCCTCAATTGCTGGAGATTTGTGAACCTCCAACATTTCTTCAGGCAAATCTTCACCAATATGATTACGACGGTACCAAATGGCATCGAAGGTAGATAAGCAATGCGAAATACCTTGGTAAGAAACCGTATTTTCTTCAATCGTATTGGTGTAATGACTGCTTAACTCCACCTGAGTGGGATACAAATCGGTATTGAAACGAAAAACTCCTACCCCGTTTTTTTTCAAATTGCTGATCACCTCGTTTACTCCTTCATCATCGTGACTATGTGTTACTATGAGTACTTTCATATTACTTATAATTAAAGGCAAAAAAATAAAGGGACCATTACGATCCCTTTATACATAGTCAGCCTTACTTTGCATTACGCTGCTTTTCTAGTTGTTTTACAAAAAAAGGTTTATAAGCCTTTTGGTTGGATTTTACTCGCTTACTTTGAAAGATACTTGGAGTATCGAAGTCATTGATGATGATTCCCATGATAATTAATAAGTTAAAGTGTGGTAGAAATAACATTTGCCAAAGTCTATTGTGATTCATCAAAAATAATTTCTCTCATTGGAGATGATCTCTTAATCATTTATTTTTTAGAGTCACTTAGCAAAAAAAATTTAAGAACATATGCGTTCGTCAGGGATCCTCTGACGAAAATTATTACGATTAGCAAAACCCTCTGAGAAGAGGAGTCATTGAAACTATGCCTTACTTTAAGAAAGGTTGTTTTTGTAACCTTTATAATGACTTTGTGGAGCGTGTCTGTCACCTTGATGACTTATTACATTACAAATGTATTTGATACCATTCAAAATAAATATTACAGAATATTACAATAGCACAACCTCTGATTTGGCATTTATTTCGCAAGTATCTACTCAATATCCGGAAGTAAACTAATCACATCTACACTTTGCCAGTATTTTATTTTCGGCCCAAAAAGTTTAAAAAATTTCGTAACTATATGCGCAAAAGTCATCTCGGCTTTCTATTCTTAATCCCAAAAAACACTATGAATGATTTGTTGATACCCAACTACGAACTTATAGAAAAAATTGGCGAAGGAGGCTTTGGTCTGGTTTACAAAGCCCGCCAAAACAACACTGGACAATTGGTGGCGATTAAAGTACTCAAAACTGGATTAAACGCTCCCAAAGATGCAAAACAACGTGCTCGTTTTGAACGAGAAACCAAGCTTTCGGCTCAGCTCCACCACCCACACATTGTACGGCTTATTGACAAAGGATTTACCGAAAAGGGCCAACCTTTTGCCGTGTTTGAATACATTATAGGTGAAACCCTCAAACAACGGATTATACTTCAACAAGGCATATCACCTGTAGAAACAAAGTTGTTGATGAGTCAAGTACTTGATGCCCTCATAAGTGCTCATACACTGGGGATTGCACATCGGGACATGAAGCCTCAAAACATTATGGTAACCCAAACTGGTGCTAAACCCTATGCCAAGGTTTTAGACTTTGGTATTGGTGCTTTTACTCAACATTCCCAGGATTACCAAAGTATTGCCTTTACAAGTGAATTGATTGGTAGTCCCAACTACATCGCACCTGAACAATTACGAGGGGAAGCTCCTTCGGTAAAGTCGGACTTGTATGCCTGGGGGCTTATTCTGATGGAATGCCTCACAGGTGAGCCAATAATTAATGGCCAAACCCTAGCTGAAATATTGACTAAGCAGGCCAGCACTGACCAGGTTCCTCTGCCAGGGTTTATAGCAGGGCATCCTCTTGAGACATTCTTAAGGCAGGTATTGGAAAAAAACTCTCAATTACGTTTAAGCTCTTCGACTAAATTGTATGAAGAGTTTGAAAACATCGATTTTACTACCCTCAATACCATTGATATGTCGGTGGATTTGGACTCAGGTTTTACAATAAATAATGACCTAGCTCAGGAAGCCCAGTCAGGTCAACTTTCTAATAGCCTGTCATCGGCTATCAATATTACCAATCCGGTAGTAGATAATACCCCTTTGTTGCCTCCTCAATTATTAGATTATTACTCCAACTCGGAAGTACATCGGGCCACAAAATATTATATCCCAACCAAATGGCAAGATTTGCCCCCTTCCAAGGAAAATGAACTGCGAGAATCTTTGGCCAACATTCTTCGTGCTCCCGTTATTCCTCACCTACTCGATAGGGTCTTTACCCCTGCTAAAAGCCGGCAGATAGACTCCAAATTTTATTTGATTTTGGCTGACTCAGGTATGGGTAAAACCACGCTCATGATTAATCTATTTGTGAAATGGAATAAAAAAAGACGGCACAAAGAAATGAGGCTCTACCCTATTGCCTCTAATAAAACCTGGCAGGAAATAGAAAAGATTAAAAGGTTGGGCAAAGCCCGGGATACTATTTTGTTATTGGATGCTTTTGATGAGGATTATGCGGCAGTAGAAAACTATCAAAAACGTCTTGAACAGATTATTTGGCTTACCGAAGATTTTTATAAGATCGTTATTACTTCCCGCACCCAGTTTTTTCCTTCTAAACAAGAAATATTAGAAGAAACCCGCATAAAAACCAATGCTGGTTATCATCGCATTCAGCATATGTTTTTATCACCTTTCGACGATGAGGATATAGAGCGATACCTCGACAAAAAATTTGGTTCTTCGCTGGTTTTTTGGAATCAAAAACGAAAAAAACAAGCACGCGACATTGTAAAAAAAGCGCCTAACTTGATGGTAAGGCCTATGTTATTGGCATATATTGACGACTTGCTGGATCATGAAAAAACCTACAAATATAGCTTCCAGATTTATGAAGAAATGGTAGATAAATGGATTCAGCGAGAGGCCAACCGTATCGCTGGCAAAACTGAAAGAGCCAATTTTTCAGAAAACCTGTATCGGTTCTCTATCGAGGTAGCAGTTCATTTGTACCAAAATCCTATCAACGATGAATACGTCATTCATTACAAAGATTTGGATGCATTTGCTCAAGAGCATCAGATTAACCTCTCAAGAGTAGAAATGCAAAGTAAATCACTACTCAATCGAAACTCTAAAGGCTTTTGTAAGTTTTCGCATAAATCTATTCTGGAATACTTCTTAATGATGAATTATGCCCAAAACCTTGATTTTGCACTTAGTTTTGATTTTGATAAAATGAGTCTGGCTAAAACCTTTCACGAGGAAATGGTGCAGCATTTTTTGCAAACAATCGCGTTTGACAAGACCTTCATTTTCGTGAGAGCTAACTTAAAAGGAGCGGATCTGAGTCAGGCCAACCTAAACAATGCCAACTTACAGGGGGCCGACCTAAGAGGAATAGATTTACGTAAGCTCAATCTGGAATCAGCCAACTTATACTATGCCATTCTCAGTCAACAACAAATAGACGAGCTTAAGCAAGCGAACCAATCACTGGATTTCTCCAATATTGTGATTTCCAAACAAGCCGTAGACCAAACCAATTAGCAAGGAATATTGTCTGGCAAATCATCAATTTTAGCAGCTTTTTTTTACTTTTAAGGATACAATTACCAAAAAACATCTTTAAAAACTTGCTTAGACTTTATCCTTAAAGACAAGACCTGCAATACAGCATTTGTCTTGACTTTAAATGCTAGTATTATTCAACAGAAGCCACCAATTATGGATACCTTCCAACAAAAGTTAATTTATGAAGGCAAAAACTCGCTGATTTACCTACAGCCCAGAGGGCGGTGGGAAAGCGCGTTTGTGGCTAAGGTATTAAAAAACGATTTTCCTACCATTCAGCAAATTGATCGTTTCAATAACGAGTATGAATTTACACGTCGCTTGCATATCCCTGGTATTCGCAAAGTATACCGTACTGATAAATATCAAAATAAGTTTTGCCTTATTATGGAATACATTGAAGGGGTAACGCTTCGTCAATTTTTCCAAAACCATTCTCAAAACCTTGGGCTGTTTCTCAAAGTAGCTATCCAAATTGCCCAAATTCTGGATAAAGTACACAAGCAACATATCATACACAAAGACATCAATCCTAACAATATTCTTATCCACACCAAAACTCATCAAATAACGCTGATCGATTTTGGCATTTCGTCAAAAATAAGTCAGGAAAAACCTCACATAGAAAACCCTGAACACCTCGAGGGTACCTTAGCTTATATTTCGCCTGAGCAAACCGGACGTATGCAACGGGTGGTGGATCATCGCGCTGACTTGTACTCTCTAGGGATTACCTTTTATGAATTATTGACTGGTGGCGTTCCTTTTCAGCATAATAATCCTATAGAAATTGTGCATGCTCACATTGCTCAAAAGCCTCGTAGTATTTCCAAAACAAACGCTATTGTTCCTGAGGTTTTGTCCAATATTGTGATGAAACTAATGGAAAAAAATGCGGAGGATCGCTATCAATCGGCTCAAGGATTATTGCATGACCTGGAAAAATGTCTGGACTGGTATAATCTCGAGAGTACAATCCCTAATTTTGAAGTAGGGCAGAACGACTTCGTGGCCAAACTTTCTTTGGATGATAAACTATATGGAAGAGATCAAGAGCTTCACCAGTTGCTACAAGCTTATCACCAGGTGTGTGGAGGTTCCAAAGAACTGATGCTCATTCAAGGGGAGTCGGGAGTAGGCAAAACTGCATTGGTTCAACAATTCCAAAAAGACATTGCCCATCACAAAGGGTATTTTGTTGCTGGAAAGTTTGACCAGTTTCAACGTAATATCCCTTACTATGCAATTACTCAAGCTCTCAACCAACTTTGTGCTTATATTTTAGCCGAAAACGAAGCTACTGTAAAACAGTGGAAACATAATATTTTAGAAGCTTTAGGCAATTATGGTAAAGCTTTAACGGATATCATTCCTTTGTTGGAACTGGTTATAGGAAAACAACCCAAAATACCTGATACAGAAGGGAAAAAAAAACAGACCCGCTTTGAGTTTTTATTCCAAAACTTTATACGCGCCATCAGTCAGTCCGAACACCCATTGGTACTATTCATAGATGATTTACAATGGGCTGATGAGGCTTCGCTTCGCTTGCTACAGAACCTATTAGAAGACCCTGAAAATGCTTATCTAATGGGTATTGGTGCTTATCGTAATACTGCAGATGCTGTTGATAGTAGAATAGTGTCATTGCTTAAAATCCTCCAAAGTGATCACACCCTAGTGAGTCATATACAACTATTACCTCTTACAATCAAAAACATTGAAAAAATTCTCAGCGATGCGATGCATCAGATGGTAGAGCCTACTGCCCTAGAAAAGTTGGCTGCGTTGGTGCACACCAAAACCAAAGGTAATGCATACTTTACAGTTGAGTTTCTAAAAACACTGATCAAACAAAAACTGATAAACTTTGATAAGCACCAAAAGCAATGGTACTGGAATCTTGATCAAATTGATCAAAAAAGCTATACTGACAATGTCATTGACCTCATGACAACCAAAATTACCAGCTTTGCAACCAATATCCAGCAAGTACTTAAAATAGCCAGTTGCATTGGTAATCAATTTGAACTCAAAACCTTGTTTGCAATTACCAATCAGCCTCAGTCTCAAACTATACAACAACTAATGCCCATTGCTGAAGAAGGATTGATTGTTCCATTGAACAGGCATCGATTTTTGATCAATTCAGGCAATAGCATAGTCTATAAATTTGCCCATGATAGAGTTCAGCAAGCAGTTTATGAACTAATTGAAGTATCCGAAAAAAAGGCGATTCATCTTTCCATTGGCAGATTTTTGCTCAATCATATCGCCCCTCAAAAGCTATACAACGAGTATTTATTTGACCTCACGATCCATTTCATGATTGGGTTGGAAGTCATTCACCAACCCGAAGAAAAAATACGGTTAAGTACCTTGTTTTTAAAAGCAGGAATCAAAGCCAAAAACGCAGGAGCATACCAATCTGCCTCCGAATATTTCCAGATTGCTTTAGAAATGCAAGGAGCACAAAGTTGGGAGCACAATTACCAAGTTACGCTTGAGATTTATCATCAACTTTTAGAGATAGCCTTCTTAAGAGGAAACTATAAAACAATGAACAAGTTGATCAACATTGTTTTACAGAGAGCACATCACTTGCTCGATAAAATACCTGCCTACCGTATTAAAATATCTGCCAACATGGCTCAGGAACGTTATCTGAAAGCTATAGAAATTGCATTACAGGTCTTGAAAGATCTTGGAGTAAAACTTCCTCAAAAATCCAATAAACGTTTAGAAGTTTTAGCCAGCATGAAAGTTTCCAGGCTGCTGGGCAAAATTCCAGCTAGTCGATTGATTGAACTCCCCCCAATGACCGATCCAGAGCAATTGGCCATTATGCGCATTTTAAATATGGTAATGCCGCCAGCTTTAGTCACAACACCTCATTTATCACCAGCAATTATTTTAAAAATGATGCAAGTATCGCTTACCCATGGTACGGCTACTGATTCTACTATAGGTTATGCTTATTATGGTTTATTACTTTGCATTCAAGGGAAAGTATTGCTTGGATTTGAAATAGGAAAATCAGCCATTCAGCTATTAGACCATATAGAGGATAAAAGTTTTCAAGGCAGAACATTATCAGTTTATAATATTGGCGTTTCGCATTGGAAAGAACCCCTAAAGAACACCATTCCTCAGCTTGCTAAAGCGTACAACTATGCAGTAGAAAACGGTGATTTAGAGTTTGCAGGATATGCAATCATATACAAGATTTTTGGAGCCTATTTTTCTGGAAAACACCTAAACAATACATACCAGGATATACTCCATCAAATGGACATATTGCAAAGACATCGTCAGAATAATTCTTTGAATGGAGTCGAGATTTTTAGACAAACTATTTTATACCTGAAGCAAGACTTTCTCACTTTGCCCAGTTCATCATCTATCCAACTCAATGATGCGTTGTTCGTGGAAGAAACTAAAAAGAGAAATGACCATCCTGCTCTTTATTATACCTACCTCAACTTATCTAATTTAGCTTATTTGTTTGAAGAATATTCGGTTGCTTATGACATCTCAGAAAAAGCTCAAGCATATAAAGCAGGGGTAATAGGTCAATATTCCTGGACTTTGTGGTTTTATCACCACGCGTTGATCATAGCGGCAATACTTAACGAAAAAAAAGGAGCATCTCGGAAAAAGTTATCCAAACAACTTTGGAAACACCTTAAAACTCTAAAAAAATGGGCTAGCCACAACCCCGATAATTACTTACATAAATATCATCTGGTACAAGCTGAAATATATCGGATAAATAATAAAACTGATCAAGCAATTGTCCATTATGGCCAAGCCATACAACTCGCTCAACAACACGAATTTCTACAGGAAGAAGCGCTGGCCAATGAATTAACTGCCAGGTTTTGGTTTGATAAGGACCAATCAGTTTTAGCAATGCCCTATTTACAAAGGGCCTATTATCTCTATGGCTTATGGGGAGCTAAAGCTAAAACCGATTTTTTAGAAAAAAAATATGCTTCATTTCTACAAAAGAAGCCTGCCTCTCAAACCTCCTCTACCCAAATTGAAGGGTCTACCACCGATAGTACCCATAATGAGTTGCTGGATATGGCCTCTATATTAAAAGCATCACAAACCATTTCGCAAGAGGTAAGATTTGATAACCTCATAGAAAAAATGTTGCAGGTAGTACTGGAGACATCAGGTGCGCAGCGAGGAATACTCATCGATAACAATGAAGGCAAACTAGAATTGCGCGCTCGAGGAGACGCACAAAGTGGTATTCGGGTACTGAAAGGAAAACCTCTTGAAAAGAGTAA
The DNA here is from genome assembly GCA_001890965.1 of marine bacterium AO1-C. Taxonomy (GTDB): domain Bacteria; phylum Bacteroidota; class Bacteroidia; order Cytophagales; family Microscillaceae; genus Microscilla. The sequence continues at coordinate 218,157 of MLAY01000003.1, forward strand.
TTACCTTTCACAAGCAGTAGTTCATTATGTGGCGCGTACTAAAGAAACATTACTGCTTGGTGATGCTACTCAAGAAAAACGCTTTGCTCAGGATGCTTATATTCAAGCTAAAAAGCCTCGTTCATTGCTTTGTTTTCCCGTACTTAGAAAAGATGAGGTAAGTGTTATCTTTTACCTCGAAAACCGCCTGAGTCTCAACACTTTCAACCCTGAGCGACTGGAAACCCTCAAAATATTATCATCACAAATTGTGATCTCTATTGAGAATGCTTTGCTCTACGAAAAACTGGAGGAAAAGGTAAAGGAACGAACCGAGGAACTTAGCTTAAAGAACCAAGAAATTTCAGCTACAGCTGAAGTATTACAAGATACCAATAATCGCCTACAAAAACGAAATAAAGAAATTACGGCCAGTATACACTATGCACAACGCATTCAGGAAGCAGTACTCTCGTTTGAAGATCGTCTCTTGAATAAACTTCCAAAGCACTTTGTGTTTTTCCAGCCTAGAGATGTAGTATCTGGTGATTTCTATTGGTTTGAGGCCATTGATAACAAAATGTTTTTCATTGCCGCAGACTGCACCCAGCATGGGGTATCTGGGGCTTTTATGACTATGCTGGGCACGCAAGCATTGGCTAATATCATTGGGCAGAAAAAAATACATAGTCCTGCGCTTATTTTACAGGCGCTGGATGAGTCGATGGAAATATTATTACAAAGCAAACAAACCATGGTGCGCGATGGAATGGAAATAGCCGTCTGTGTGATTGATCAGAATCGGCGGACTTTACAGTTTGCAGGAGCTTTGTCCCCAATGGTGCTTATTCAAGATGGCAAACTTAAGTTAATCAAAGGGAATTTGCGTAGTATCAATGGCTACCGAAACGAGAAGGAAAAGGTAGAATTTACCAATCACACTTTTGAGCTTACCAGTTCTGTTTCTTTTTATATTCGCTCCGATGGTATTCAGGATCAATTTGGAGGCCCAAAATATAAAAAGTTTACCCCAAAACGACTCCACCAATTATTGCTGGAAATACACCACGAAGCTCCTGAAAGTCAAAGTAAACGGGTAGCCGAAGCGATAAGCCAATGGCAGGGTGATCATGAGCAAATTGATGATATGCTACTCATCGGTGTAAAAGTTGATCCCCATGAGTTTCCTGCTGATGAGCTTTCCTAATGCTCACTTCTTAAAAATAAAAAGTCGCGAAGAGTTCCTAAGCTTATTATTATCTTTGACAGAAATAAACTAGGAAACAATGGCAACCATCATCAACCTTTTAACTAAAGCTTCTATCTATCTTCACATTCAACATACTTTAGGCCGGGGTTCTGACAACACTACCAAAATCAACATTCCAGATGTATCGAGCCGCCATGCCACTATCTTTTGGCAAGACAACCAATGGTTTCTCAAAGACCATAGCCTTAATGGTACTTTGGTTAATAAGAAATTTACCCATCAAAAAACGGTTAAACTCAGCCAGGGTAGTGTCATCAAGTTTGGTCGTGATTTTTCATCAGAATACAAAGTAACGGATTTAAAGCCACCCAAAAGTTACCTGGTTTCGCTCAATTCTTCGCAACAGTTTATTCTTGAAAAAGATTATTACGCCCTTCCTGATAAAAAGAACCCAACGATTAGCCTTACTTTGGTAGACAACATTTGGCAACTAGAAAAAAACGGAGAAACCTATTTGCTAGACGACCGCCAAACATTTGAAGTGGCCCAACAACGCTGGATGTTTGTAAAAAATGACTTGACCGAAGACACCATTGATTATGGAAAACTCAGGAATAAGGCTTGGTTTCTCTTTACGGTAAGCACCGATCAAGAAAGGGTACGGGTACAAATAGAAATGGGTGAAAACTCTATGGATTTGGGAGTGCGTGCCTATAATCCTATGTTGCTGACGTTGGCACGCAAACGTTTGGAAGATATAGAGGCCAGGTATCCGCCTAAAGATCAAGGCTGGATGATGATGGAACAGCTCACGGCCATGCTCTCCAAAGAAGAGCTGAAAGAAGTGGATCAATACCACGTGAATGTACGGATTCACCGCATCAAAGAACAATTACTTAAGCTACAACCCTATGGCAGTCAGTTTGTAAGTATTATAGAACGACGCAAGGGAGAGATTCGATTTAATCACGACAAAATCAAAATTAGCGACTAGTGTGTTACACTAGCCATTTGCTAATATCTCTAGCTCCGTAATTTCTATTTCACCTTCAGAAGCCACACAATCCGATTCTTTGAATTGGTAGTTAATTTTTACCTTTAAGGGAAACTGAGAAGCGTGGCTCACTCCAAAGTTTGGCCCATTGTGGGCAATACGCCACTGGTAATAGTCGGCTTCATAAGGTGTAGGGTTATCGCTAAAAGTAACCATAAACCCACCGCAACAAAGGCAGCGGCGGGCGTCGAATCCGGTGATGATAGCTGTTCTCAAAATGTAAAACGGTATTAAGTGAAAAAATGAAGATGAAAAATTAGCGCAAAGCGGGAATTAGTCCACAGTCGACGGTCAATGGGCCATAGTTTTGCGGAATACGTTGTCCTGAGCGTACCGAAAGAACTAACAATAAAACAATCAGCCGAAGGCGGAATAATAGAAAAATCAATTATTTATCACCTCTTTTCTAAAATCTTCATACAAGCGAATCATATACTCGGGAGCTAGTTCCATTAAAGCATATTGCTGAATCTCACTGCGTTTGGGAGCATATTTTCTACTGGGCACATTGTTGAATTTGTCTTGCCATTCTTTGGGTAGTTTGTCTATGGCTAGGATAGTTCCATCGCCCCACACTTCGGGTTTGAACTTTTCGTATTGGGCTTCGGGCGAAATCATAAAATTGATGACTTGCATGGCAGCCGCTTTATTTGGAGAATTTTTGGTGATACTCATGTAGTGCGAGTTTTGGATGGTGCCACTTTTGAGCACATAGGCTCGGGCCCAATCAGGGAAAGTACCCTGGGCAATTTTGTTATCTACTTCGCAATCGTTGTTGCTCATTGTAAAGAATAACTCGCCGTTGGCAAACATTTGGTGCATAGGAGCCAGTGTAGACGGAAATGTTTTGCCCTCTTTCCAAAAATAGGGTTTGATTCGATTAAGGTATTCCCATAGTTTTTTTGAATATTTTTCGTACTTGGCCTGATCAAACTTGCCATATAAATCTTCGGGTTTATCGGCCATGGCAATCATCAGGCTTTTAAGCAACGTAATGCCGGTAAACTCGGTACCAATGGTAAACTTACCAGGATTATCTTTCACAAATTTTTCCAGTTCGGCCAAGGTCATCGGTGGATTTTTGACCTTTTCGCTGTTGTAAATCAACGCCAACTGCACGTTGCCCCAAGGGCACTCCATCCCTTCTACAGGTTGCTGAAAATCGGTATTGATGAATTTATTATCAAAGTTGATGTATTTTGCATTGGGCAATTTATCGGTAAAAGGCCCATACAAAGCTTTGATTTGCTTGAGCTGAAAAAACGTCTCACCATTCATCCACATCATGTCTACTTCGCTGTTTTTCTTACCCGCCTCTAGCTCAGCCATCAATGCCGAAACAATCTCTTTGCCTTGTCCACTAATTACATTCAGGTTGATGCCGTACTTTTCTTTTACTTGGGGCTGCACATATTTTTTGATGTAGGCATTGATAAACGGATCACCCATCCACATCATCAGGTTTACAGTTTGGCCTTTAGCTTTGGCCTCTATTTGTGACCAATTGAGTTTAGAGATATCTGTATCTTGATTGTTTTGAGTTTTTTCCGAAGAACTCTTTCCCCCACAAGCTGCTAACAAAATAATAAAGCTGAATGAAAATAGAATTTGCAAAAATGAAGATCGTTTCATTGAGATGTTTCTTGATTTTAATGATGAAGTCGTCTTGACTGCAATTTTTGATTTGTCGGAAAGATAAAGATTTTGGAGAGAAAATAGTTCCTGATTAAAGATATTAGTAGATTCAAGTTTAAACATAAGTGAACAACAACGCTATACTCTATCATTGCAGATGAATCATATATTACTGGTAGGCTTAAGGCTTACCCCACTCCAGTTCGTTCCTCGCCTGATTATTTTTTCCATTTTACTCACTTTTGCTTGCTTGGCCATTTATCAGTTCAAAAAACGAAAACTGTGGAAAATAGCTACTATTGTGGCTTCATTAAGCATTTTTGCGCTGTCGTTGTCTTACTTAAAATTGTATAAAGATCATCAAAAACGGATTGCACTAAATATAAGCAAAAGCACTTATGTTGTATATTTAGAAATACCTGATGACCAGAAAGCCATTGTGTATCTCCCTCTTCCTGTTCATTTGGCTTTGCGAAATACCCTCAAAATCACTTCAGGCCAGGGAACCATCAATATGATAGACAACCAATACGGGAAAGCGCTGGAAATTCGTTTTTCTGGAAAAATTAGAATAGAAGGTAAGAAAGAACACAGGATAAAGCCCGGAACCCAGCATTACCTCTCGTTGCTCGACCAAAAAGGAATTAAAGAAGTCTGGGAAAATAATGTGAAACGGTATGGTCGTAAAGAAGAATTTGGAGATGATTTTTTGCAGTACCAATCTCAGGCGCATTTTCATCGAGTGTTTTATAATAACTTTACGAACTCGAGTACTCCTTGTCAAATATTTTTCGGTCTTAAAAACCGCTTCGCCGACCAATATCAATCCTTTTGGTACAAAGGTGAACTACAACAAGATTCTCAAATGATTGTTTTAGAAGTAGATCGGGCATATGCCGATAAACTAGGCAACTTCCCTGATTTTCCTTATTGATTCAAAGTTTAAAAGTATGAATCTAAGAAAAGTAAAACCCAACTTTTCACTTTACGCTTTTCATTTTTCACTTAAAAAACCTATTCCTCCTTCAACACACTTGCTGGATTTACTCTGGCCGCACGGAAAGATTGGATGCTGATGGTGAGCAAAGAAAGTAATAACGTAAAGGCTAACGAGATACCAAACAAATACCAGGGAATGCTGGTGCGGTAAGCAAAGTTGGTGAGCCAGTCTTGCAGGCCCCAATAGGCTACAGGCACCGCAATGAGGTTGGCCAGAATAACTAGTAATACAAAATCTTGAGCCATGAGGCGAAGAATTTGTGGAATAGAAGCTCCTAATACTTTGCGCACCCCAATTTCCTTTTTGCGTTGCTGGGCAATGAAAGTCGCGAGGCCAAACAAACCTAAACAAGCAATGAAAATGGCCAAACTCGCAAAAAATAGAAAGATTTGTCCTCGCTTTTGATCGGCTCGATATTGCTCTGCAAATTTTTGATCCAAATAGTAAGATCGAAATGGGTAAACGATTCCTGCTTTTTCCCAGGTTTGGGCCATATGGTGCATCGTTTGTTGCAGGTTTTGAGGTTTTACCTTTACCAATACCCGCCAGCCTCCATCAGGTACCAGTTGCAGCACCATGGGCGCTATTTTATTACGCAACGATTTACGGTGAAAGTCCTTCACAACCCCTACCACTTGGGCATATGCTACCCTGTAGCCATTTTTATGCTTTGGATCATTGATATAATAGCCTACCTTTTTGCCCAATGGCTTCTTCCAGTTCATTTTCTTTACCAGGGTTTCGTTTACCACCACTGCTTTTTGGGCATCGGTAGCATATTTTTTATCAAACTTACGCCCTTGAAGTATTTGTAAGTCTAATAAGTCAAAATAATCATACCCTACCTTGGCTTGGTCTACCGTAAGTTCCTGCATTCCTTCGTTGGCTTCAAACTTAAGGGTGTTACGCCCTACTCCTCCCCCATAACCAGGTACTAAATTGGCATCGGCTACTTGTACAACTTGAGAATGTTTTTCTAACTCTTGCTTGAGTACTGGAATCTTTTGACGGGTCGCATAATCTTGCAAAGGCAAAATCACGACTTGCTCTCGGTTAAAACCCAAATCTTTGTTTTGCACATAGGCCAGTTGGTGATACACCACCAAAGTACTCACGATCATTGTGGTAGACATGGCAAATTGAAACACCACCAATCCTTTACGCAAAGTAGTTCCCTGACGACTATGGGTAAACTTGCCTTTGATGATCTTTACCAGCTTGAAGTTAGAAAGTACCAAGGCAGGATACAGGCCACTCAAAAGGCCCAAGAACGCAATCATTCCCACAAAAGTCAATATTGATGTTGGGTCAATGAATTGTCGCAGGCTCAATGCCTTGCCTGTAAGTTGATTAAATAAAGGCATGAGCACCTCTACTGCACTCAAACTGAGCAAAGCGGCCAATGATACCAGTAAAGTAGATTCGAGCATAAACTGATATATCACCTGACGACTGGTAGAACCTACCACTTTGCGAATACCTACTTCTTTGGCGCGGGTAAAGGCGCGGGCCGAAGCCAGATTGATGTAGTTGATAATGGCTATTAAAATAACCAAAACGGCAATGGCCGAAAAAATGTAGATGTAGGTAATGTTTCCCTGAGGAGCAATGTCGCGGGCTACCTTGGGTGCCAAATGAATATCGGTAAGGGCTTTGAACGATAGTGCATTTTCACCTTTGAAATCTCCATCCTGAGGGTCAATTACTTTTTTACAAAAGGCGGGCATTTTGGCCTGTAAACTGGCAATAGAAGTCCCTGGCTTGAGCAATACGTAGGTATACATATTGTGATTGCTCCAGCTTTCCAGGAAGTTTTTGTAGGCTTTTTTGTCCAGCGAATTGATAGAAAACAAGGCTGTAAAACTAAAATGCGCATTGGCAGGTACATCGGCTACTATAGCAGTAATGGTATAAGAAGAATTGGTATCGTCGATTTGTAAAACTTTGCCCAGCGCTTCTTGCGGCCGGGCAAAAATTTTACGGGCCAGTGTTTCGGTAATAACTACCGAATGAGGTTTTTGGAGGGCAGTTTTGGGATTACCCCATAAGAATCTATGTGAGAATATTTCAAAAAAGTTGGCATCTGCCGTTCTAATATCTTTTTCAAAAAACTTTTGCTTTTTATGCGCCACAAACCAGCTATTGCCACCAAAAGCCACGCGAGTAGCCTGCGCTACTTCAGGAAAATCGTTCACCAATCGTTGCGCCAGCGGACCAGGTGAAGTAGCATTGTGGGTTTCGTTTTTGCCTTTGTAAATGGATTCTACCCGATAAATACGATCAGCCTTGGGGTGAAAGGTATCGTAGCTTAGCTCATCGTTGATGTACAGTGTTATCAATAACACACAACTAATGCCCAAACACAACCCCAATATATTGATAATGGTATACAACTTGTTTTTGAGGAGATTGCGTAAGGTCGTTTTCAGGTAATTGATCCACATGGTTTCTTGGTTATTTTGATATCAAGCAAGTATCACGCAAAAAGTACACCCTCACATTTAAAACACTTATTATCAACCGCTTAACAAGGTTTAACCACTCTACTTATTTGTATCAAAACAGCACAAGCTTGTTCGGTAGTGTACACTTCTCTCTAATTATGAATGATAAATTGATGAATTATAAATTAACAACGCCTCACACTCAGTTATCACCACCCTAACCCTCCTAAACAGGAGGGAACTTCTTGGACTTGAGAAATAACCGCTTCGCATCATTTTTCACTTTTCGTTTTTAACTTTTCACTCAATACAGTTTCACATCATTTTCCATTTAAAACTGTTAAACATTTTACAATTTTGATTTAATCTCCCCCCCTTTCTTAAACTTTTATAAATTTGTTAGTTATAGGGCTCATCTCGACTTTTTCAATCAAGATAAGTTCAAATATAGAATTATTTAAAACCCAATCTTTATGAATAAATATCTACTCAAACCCCAAATGTGGTGGTTGTTGAGTGCTTTTGTGCTGCTTTCATGTAGCAGCCACTCGCAACAAAATTCTTTTGTAAAAGATAGCTACAAAAAATACGAATATAACATTCCTATGCGGGACGGCACCAAGCTTTATACTGCGGTGTATGTACCCAAAGATGCCAGTGCTTCTAACAAATACCCCATCTTGATGAAGCGTACTTGCTACAATTCAGCTCCTTATGGTGCAGGCAAGTTTCCTAGCATCAACCGTTTAGGCCCTTCTAAGTTTATGGTAAACGACAAGTACATTTTTGTACATCAGGATGTGCGAGGTCGTTGGATGTCGGAAGGTACCTTTGACAATATGCGCCCCCAGCTTACTGGAAAGGATAAAAAAGATCCTAAGAAATTTGACGAAAGCACCGATACCTACGATACCATCGATTGGTTGGTGAAAAACGTACAGTTTAACAATGGCAAAGTAGGACAATGGGGCATCTCTTACCCAGGTTTTTATACTGCAGTAGGTACTTTAGCCAATCACCCAGCCTTGAAAGCTTCTTCACCTCAGGCTCCAGTTTCTGACTTCTACTTTGAGGACTTTCACCACCGTGGAGCTTTTACCTTGGCTTACTTCCCTATCATTCCCGTGTTTGCTTACCAAAAAACCAGCAACACTACCAAGTCTTGGTATAATGATAAATTTCCTCGAACCGACGAGCAAGATGGTTATGATTTTTATTTGAAAGCAGGTGCTCTCAAAAACCTCAACAAGTACTATGGAGATGACAACTTCTTCTGGAAGCAATTCAAAGAGCATCCTAATTTTGATGAGTTTTGGCAAAAGCGTAGCCTATTGCCTCACCTAAAAGACGTAAAGCACGCCGTAATGACTGTAGGTGGCTGGTATGACGCGCAAAACTTATATGGGCCATTAAATATTTACAAAAATATTGAGAAAAGAAGTCCTAATGCTTATAACACTATTGTGATGGGCCCCTGGACACACGGTGCATGGTCACGCGTGAAAAAGGAAGAAATCATCAATGATATCTATTTTGGAGATTACGTATCTGAGTTCTACCAAAGCAACATTGAGTTCAACTTCTTTGGTAAGTTTTTGAAAGACCGCAAAGGCATCAATCTACCAGAAGCGTATATGTTTGACAGTGGTACTAAGAAATGGAACAAATTTGACAAATGGCCTTCGCCAAAAGCTACCAAGGTAAAGATGTACCTACAAGCTGATGGCAAGCTTTCTACAAATGCCAACGACAATGCAGGAAATGAATTTACAGAGTATGTAAGTGACCCAGCCAACCCAGTGCCTTACATTGAAGATCATCGTATGGAGGTAATTCCTTCGGATCGCTATATGACCGATGACCAACGTTTTGCTGGACGTCGCCCTGATGTATTGGTGTTCCAAACTGAGGCCTTGACCGAAGATATGACTCTAGGTGGCGAAATCATGGTAAAACTGAAGGTTTCTACTACTGGAACTGATGCCGATTTTGTGGTAAAACTGATTGATGTGTATCCTAATGATGAAAAAGCGCATCCTAAGTTGGCCAAGCACATCAAAATGGGTGGTTACCAGCAAATGGTACGTAGTGACATCATTCGTGGTCGCTTCCGTGAGAGCTACTCTAAGCCTAAGCCATTCAAGGCCAACAAAGTAACGGAGGTGAGCTTCCCGCTACAAGATGTAATGCATACTTTCAAGAAGGGGCACAAGATTATGATTCAGGTTCAAAGCACCTGGTTCCCGTTGTTTGACCGTAACCCTCAAAAATATGTACCTAATATCTTTGAGGCTGACGACAAAGACTTTATCAAGGCTACTCATAGAGTATATCACTCTAAAAAAGACCAGTCTTATGTAGAAGTACAGGTATTGAAGAAGTAAGTCTTTGACATATTTGTCTAAATGACGAACACCGATCAACGAATTCTGAATAATAAAGGAATTTGTTGATCGGTGTTTTTTTAATCTTTGGGTTTTATATACACTTTGTTGCTCTTCTTGTCATTGATGAGTAAAAAATCAGTTGGATAAGTCTTAGCAAAGCTACCTGGCTTGGGTTCAGATTTCGAATACACTATCTGAAACAACATGGAGTCTACCTTATTGGGATATAATAAATAAAAGGCTTTGGTTTCTGTCGGCAGCAATAAGTTTTGAACATACTTGATGGCAAGAAACTGTAAAGGTTCCGTTTCCGCTGAAAACCCCTCATTCTCTTCTCTCTTCTTGTCTTGATTAATAGGGTAATTGATAGCCCTAAAGTATAAAATGGAATCTCGGGAGATAATGTAAATACTATCACGCAAATTATTTTTCAAGTGTACGCGACAGTACCGATCTACCTTCTCAGGAATCTTTAACTTATTGTAATAGGAAACAACCCGTTCGTTTCCCTGCTGCCGCAAAAAATCAACAAAACCTAATTGAGATTTCACTGGCGTAAGCCTTGCCTCTATGTCTCTTTTTTGGGGAGGAATAATCGCATATCGTTTTTCAAAAGAAGGTTTTTCGCTCGCTTTTGGGGTAACTTCACCACAACCCCATAAAAGGAGTCCTATCCAAACAATCCATAAATATCTCATTGCTTCATTTTAGATGCTAAAACCACCTATATCAGGTCATTATTTTAGCGTAAAGATAATGGATTGGTATAATGAAAAATGAATTTGGTATAAAACCACCAGAAATCGTAGTGGTAAAGACGCTAAATGTCATCTAAATCTATGAACTTTGGCGCAAGCAATATTCAAAAAGAAACACTGAAAATAGAGACCGAAACAAAAAATTATGAATACATACACTTGAACACTGTCATACACATCGGCGCTCTTACTCAATCTTAGCGACCACATCTATATAGCAATTGATCCCTTGCCATTTTGGTGAGGGATTTTTTTGATCACTCTTTTCATTGACCAATTATCTTATCTGCACTTCTTACCCAAGGTACACCAAGTAGGCCTTGTTGAACATATATGCTTAATGAATCTCCTCTTTTCATTGACCTGTATAAATTTTGACCAATATTAAGTCTTATTTCTTTGGCATCTTTTAACTTGATAATAGCATCATAAGAATAATCTGTTTCTTCTGTTTTAACTACTATTACCCGTTGCTCTGTTAGCTTTGTTTTATCAAACATACAATTAATAGTTGCCACAGTGTAGTAACCCATTGCCAGCGAAAATATCAAAATCATGAATAATTGTTGATTGCGTTGAGCAGCGGTTATTAATCTTAGATTTTTTCTGGCAGCTATATAGCTCAATAACCCCAATCCCAAAATAATAGGAATTGCATAAGGCCAGATTGCTTGATAATCTAGTAAATTGTACAAAAACATTGCTCTTATTGAGATAAACCCAGTGGAAACAAAAAGCGCAGGCAAATAGCTAATATAAAGATTTAAATCATCAGGAAAACCCAAACCCACTAGTCCCTTTTTTCTAAACACTCCCCATAAGACAACAAAAAACGACGCCCAGAAAACGATTGCAACTGAATCAGGCCTGATGAAAAAAAAAGAATGATAAAAAGTTAGTATGCTGAAAATAGTAAGGCGACGAGCAACTCTGGATGATCTTTTGAAATTACGTTGCCTTTCCTTGGGAGTTTCTCCAAAATCAGGGTTATTTAAAATATCGCCTAATTGCTTATTCTTTTGTTCGTTCTCCTGTATTAGCTCAAACTGTTGAATAATAAACGCTTCCAGATCTTCTTGGCTCGCAATATCTTCATCAATGTCCAGATCCCTCTTTACATTCTCTCGATGTAAGAGTGTAATATTTAAGCCTATGCTATACCCTTTAAAATCAGTAAATTCTAATTCAGTTTTACTCAATAACTTATGAACTATAAACCTGTCTGAAGCCACTTCTAACCTATAATTAAGGAAAGCAATGTAGTGCCATACAATGGGTAAAATAAAAAAAGCCCCTGCTGTATATACCACCCACCCCTGAGTTGCATTAGGAAAATATGTCTTCGGAAAGAAAACATAGAATATTAGCAACAAAAGAATTATTGGAATATTGGTTAGAGTCGCTTCTAATCTTCGTGGAGAAGAATATTTAAATACTTTCTGCATATTTTTTAAGTTTGATCATATAGTTTAATAATGAAAATATATTTCTGGATGGACCTTTTAGCTAGCAGCCGATCCCTTGCCTTTTTGGTGAGGGATTTTTTTATTTTCAACTTTCCAAATCCAGGGAATGCCTAAAAAGCCTTGTTTTTGGTAAACTCTTATTTTATCTCCTGAATCATTTTTTTCAAATAAATCTCTGGATACATTCACCTCAATCTGTTCGGCTCCAACACTAATAAAAATCGCTCTACTCTCTCCTTCTGCCTTTTTTTCTAAGACCCTTTGTATGCTTTCAACAGGTGTTGAGTTATCAAAACCTACATTGACATTGATAGCTGAAGCATAACCGTAAATAATGGCTAGCATTAATACTATCATAACCTCCTCAATTCTATTTCCTTTAGTCCCTAAAATTAAATTTTTCCTGATGGCAATCACCGATAATATCACAAAAAGCACTGTAAACTGGGTAACTACCAGTAATACTGCTGAATGATCCACTATATCAGTACGACGTGTTTGTAAAGCTATGCTGGTTATTAGTAACAGAAGACTCAGTGTATAAAGTGGTGAGGTTTTACGATTAGTACTAAAATGCAACTTCACAAATCCTCTGTTTATATAAATAAAATAAAGGCCTGTAAGAGGCAAAAAGAAGCTCAAAACAGCCACTAACGAGCTATTTCCTTGATAAAAGAATATCAAGAAAGAATACAAAACAAAGATACCCGAAACAACCTTGGCGTTTTTATTAGCTTTATCAATGCCCCGTGCGGTTGCTGCTTCGTCTAAATTTTGGCTTTGGCGAATAGCCTTCACTTCTACATCTTCTTCTGTTATGTCATCAAAACTTTCTTTGATCCACTCTTTCAATCCATTGGTTCTCAGTATTGCTTGTTCAAAGCTCATATCAAGTGCTGAATCATCACGATGTACCAATACCATGATATAACCTTGTCGCAAGTATTTAAATCCTTTGATGTGTTCTAGCTTTAATTCTCTTTTTTTAAACAAGGTGGTAATAACAATAGAAGTAGTAGTAATTTCAATTTTGAATTTAAAAGCTGATAGTACTAGCCATACTGGTAATGCAACTCCCATAATTATGATGATAAACCAAGTAGGAATTGGAGGTGTAAAGTCCTTCTCAAGGAAAATCATTGTAGTAAACCCTGCAGCCACAAGAAAGAGCATTAAGGCAACAAGCACTCTAATAGTTTTAGACCTGGATGAATGTGTAATAACTTTCTTCATAATATTCTAAGTTTGGTCATACAGCTTAAAAATATGTATCTGGAGATTAAATAAAGCCATCACATAAAAAAACCTCTTTTTTTTCGGATAGTTCAACCAACCTTTCTAACTTTAGTCTCGTTCATACTAGGTAGACAACTTTGGCACTGATATTAACAACAAAACAATTATGACCCAACAACAAAGCCCTAAAGAGGGCAATAACGCTGCTATAGAACCATCAAAGATCAAATCAAAAAACCTTACCTGTCGTTTATTAGGCCACGATTGGGTAGTAGATAGTATGAAAAGAACCTGCGCTCGCTGTGGCAAAACTCAGGTTTCTCGCTTTACTACCAACTTATGGGTGGATTGTTAGTTATCCACCATCACTTTTTCTTTTCTACGTATCTTATCCAGGGAATTTTAAGGACTCCAGGCTTGATGTAAATGCTCACACTATCCTGTAGCTTTATTTTTTCATACAATTCCTCATACACCCTCACTTCATTGTTTGAGCTATTTGGTAATGAACCTTCTATCATTATATAATATTCTTCCTCATCCTCACTACCAGTTGTTTTTTTCTCAATTACCTGCATATGGTAAACTTGATAAGGCTGATCATCAAAAGTAGCATTGATATGAATGATGCTCCCATAAGAATAAGCCCCAATAGCGCCTACCAGCAAAAGAAACAATGCAATAGATTCGCCCCACTTTGTTACCTTAAGTTCTTGCCAGGCAGCATAATAAATCAGTACCAAACCCACTAAGCTTGTCACAATCAAAGGCACCCATAAAACTTGATAACTGGCCAAATCAACATCTAAGGTAGCTCTCAATGGTAATGCTATAGCCATTATACCAATAGATACACCCAGATTAAGATAAGCCCCATTTTCATTAGTAAACAGCCTTACTAATCCTTTTTTGGCACGTATGATTATCAACGACACTATGGGCAATACCATTACCAAGGCTGTAAGCAAACGATAAAAAGTTGGACTGAACATATACCATAAAGTAATGCCCCAGGCAAATAAATTGAATATTTTGACATATTTATAGGTTTGAAGATAATTGTCCTTGGCAGTATCTGAATCATTGCCATAATCTTCATTTGTTAGAATTTCCTGCATCTCCTCCTCATACACTTTCATATCTTCCTCCTGTTCTGCCATATCCAAATTCTGGCAATGATCCCACAACCACGTTCTGATCTCTTGTTTATCAGTATAAAAGTCACTAATTCTAATCTTACTGTGATTATTTTTGGAATACACATCGATATTAAAAGGTATTTTTTTAAAGCCCTGTATTTCCTCTTTCGGGAATACTTTCTCTGCGGATAAACCTTTGTAGATGAGTGCATTCTCTGAAATGGTCAGTTTTTCAACCACAAACTGTATTGAGGTATAGATAATATACAGGATTACCCCAACAATCACCACGCATACTCCTAAAACGACAAAAGTAGCAAGGGTCTCGATGCTGGCTAAGAGGTGGTAAAATAAAAAGGAAAGTGCAGTAGTGAATACCAATGCAACGAAGGTATTGATAAGAATACCTTTTCGGGTAGGTCGATAGGTCTTATTCATGAAGTATATAAAGTTTGATCTAAAATAAAATACGAACTGTTGGTCAGGCAGGTTACTTTTTTATATCCTCTACTTTTTGCTTAATCACTTCATACTCCTCGGGGGTATCCATATCAAATGCTGCTTCTGGCAGAGACACCAATCGCAGGTGGGTCTGGTGTTTTTTCATTACTTTTTTGGCACCAGCTTTCTCGTTGAGCTGTAGCAATTCTTCAAACAAGGATTGGTCAAACACGGCTGGTACTCCAAAGCTCTCACCATATTTACTGGCCACAATTGTCTGGCTACTTGTTTGAAAAACTTTTGTTAAACATTGTAATTGATTGGTTTGAATCAAAGGTTGATCAGCCAACAAAATGAGTATTTGTTCTATGTTGGTGGCTACATCCAAAGTTTTTTGCACACCTGCGCTGATAGAGCTTCCCATACCAGTAGCCCAGTGCGGATTTTCTACCCAATCAATGGGTGCTTGTGGGTGGGTTTGTTTTAGCCTTTTGGCTTCAGCCTGAGTCTTGGCAAAATGTGCTCCTAACACAACCGTAATAGTGGCTGGCTGTAAATCAATAGCCTTTTGCACACAAATGTCAAGCAGGGTTTGGCCCTGCAAAGTGAGCAATTGTTTGGCCTGCCCCATACGGCTGGCCTCACCTGCGGCCAGAATAATAATCCCTAGTTTTGAGTCGCTCATCAGTTATTGGCAGGTTTGGCAATGTTAAAAGTGAGTTCTGCGGAGTTTTTATAGGTCTTTCTTGCTTTTTGACTTTGCATATCTACATCAAACAACTGGCGCAAATTATTACCTGCTAAATCTTCCAAACGGCTATCTATCTGTATTATATAGCTTCCTGGTTTCCAAGGCTTTTCGGGGAAAAACTGAATCGTCTGATCATCTTTGCCTAACGTAAAACGACCTTCTACCTCTCCCCCATTTTGGCGTTTAACAATCAAGTAGCGTTGTACCAAGGCATGATCCATTGGATTGTGGGCATCAATCATCAGAGGTTTTTGGGTAAGAGCTTCGGGAATTTTAAGTTGCCATTGATTTACCTGGGGTTGTATCCGATCATCTTTAATGGTTTGAAACTGTTTTACAAATCGCTTTTGCAGTGGATTACCAAAAACATCCTTCCATTGGGCATCAATTACCAAACGATACTTCCGGTTGGGCTGTAGAGGCACTCCATTTTCGTTATGAGGTCTTAGCCCTCGCTTGATACGTCCTGGATCAAAAAATAGCGTCAAACGAGTACGATTGGCATTCCAAAGTTCTTCTTGAATAGGTAAAAAAACGTGAGGAACTACTGCACCTCTTTCATCCAATACCTTGACATATTTTTTAGATTGACGCCTACTCATAGGTGCCGAAAAGTAAATATACATTTTAAGCAAATTGGCAGGTAGTTGCTCCGATTGAGGGTACACCTTGGTTACATAGGTAGCAGGGCGTTGTTCTTTAGCCAGTTGAAAACTCAAAGCAATCCTTTTTTTCTTATAAGGGTTAGACTCTTTGACTTGGGCAAACAAATCATTGAATCTTAGCTCAGCATAATATTTCAAATCCTCTACCCAAAAAAAACGCGGCTTAAAGTGTATCTGACTGCCTTTTATCGAGTAAGTACCCAATATACTGGGTTTGGAGGGATCGGTTGGGCGAGCACCTCCGGTATACACTGGAAAAATCTTCTTCCAATCCTTATCCTTTAATTCTTTGGTTTTTAAACGTTTTATAACATTTACGGGCAAATGCTTCACAACCAAAAAGCCATAGTATTCGCTTTGCTTGTCTTGATTGAAAACAATGGAAGGTGAAACACTCTGACCAAAAGCAATCCCAGAAAACACAAATAAAGCAATGAAAAGAAGAGAATATTTTTTCATAAGAGGAAATGGGTAAAGCTGAAAAAATAAGTAAAGCAATATTTCAAGACCTGACTGGTTGTCGAAATTAGTCAGGCCTTTTAAATACAAAAATTTATAACCACTTGGTAGGCTGAGTAACCATTGTCAATGATCCATTGGGCAGGCGAGCCACCATCAAAATGTGTTTATCATCAAACTTGGCCAACTGCTGCAATACCCGTGGAAAAGAAACATACTTTACCCCTTCAGTGCCATAGCGTACTTTGGTACGGGTAGTGATATTGGCTTTGGTATTGGCAATGTCGTCAATGGCAATCTTCATCGCATTACGGGTCGTGTTGGCCATTAGGATGTAATCTTTGCCATTTTTATTAAAAACTACCATATCCAACGGCATATTACCCGCGCCTAATTCAGCAATAGTTTTACCTCTTACGTGCTTGCCATTTTTTAGCTTGTCTTCAGGGATTGTTACTAAGGGAGTACATAAGTAAGCGGCCAAAATATGATCCTTACCATTGAGTTTGTAAGGTATAAAAGCACGAATCGGCGATTTGGTTTCGTATTTTCCGTGTGCTCCGTGAAAAATCTCCAGGGTAGTCGCAGTTACTTTATCTTTGAAAGGAAAAGGCACTTTGCGGAAAGTAGAAGCAAATTCTTCATTGGATAGTCCTGCTACATATACAGTTCCATTGGCATAGGCCAAATCGGTAATTACATCGGGGCGTTGTTTCCCTTTAAAGTCTTTCTTTTCAAAATCTATTGGGTTGGGAATAGAAATTTGCGAATACTTCACGTTTTTGAGCGATACTTCTTCAAAGTCTTTCCCGTTTTTGAGGCGTAGCAAAATGGTGGCATCTTCTAAATCGTTGGGCAGTTTCCAATAAGAATCGCCTTTGGTGCGACCTCGTGAAACTGCCAGGTAAACATTTTTAGAAATAGGGTTTACCACAATGTCGTGTACCAGGATGTCTTCTTTTTTGGCTCCCAACATTGCCGCAATTTTACCTTCCAGGTCACGAACATTTACTTTTACCTCACCAGAAGGCTTGTCCAAATCGTTGGTGGCTATTGCGAATAATTTGGATGATTTGGAATCACCCACAAATAAAATTCCCTGTGGGCCAAAAGTCAGCTGACTCATTGCCGTGATCTTGGGGGTTCCAGTAATAAAATGCTCCGTAAAATCGGTCGCATAGGTAACCACACTCAACAAGAGTAGGGCTATTAGATTGATTATTTTTTTCATTGAGATACAGTTTAAAGATTGATAGCAAGAAGTCGTATTAATTTTTTGTATAAAAGCCTAAAACCATTTAGTAGACATCTTCAACATAGTCAATGATCCATTGGGGAAACGAGTTACCATCAGTACACTTTTGTCATCAAATTTGGCCAACTGTTGCAGCACTCGAGGAAAAGAAACATACTTTACTCCTTCAGCGCCGTTGCGTACTTTGGTACGGGTAGTGATGTTGGCTTTTGTGCTGGCAATATCATCAATGGCAAACTTCATTACATTACGGGTCGTATTGGCCATTAACACATAATCTTTGCCTTCTCTGGTATACACTACCATGTCTAAAGGCATATTGCCCATCCCAAGCTCAGCAATAGTTTTACCTCGTACATGCTTCCCTTCTTTCAACTTATCTTCTGGAATTGTGACTAAAGGAGTACACAGGTATGCCGCCAAAATATGATCTTTACCATTCAATTTGTAAGGTACAAAAGCACGAATAGGCGATTTGGTTTCATATTTTCCGTGAGCGCCATGATAAATCTCCAGGGTAGAAGAAGTTACTTTACCTTTGAATGGAAAAGGGACTCTGCGAAACGTAGAGGCAAACTCTTCATTCGACAACCCTGCTACATACACCGTTCCGTTGGCATAAGCCAAATCAGTAATTACGTCAGCCCGTAGGTTGCCACGCCAGTTTTTCTTGCCCTTATCCACTGGGTTAGGAATAGAGATTTGAGAATACTTCACATTTTTGAGCGATACTTCTTCAAAGTCTTTCCCGTTTTTGATACGTAGCAATATCGTAGCATCTTCCAAATCGTTGGGGAGTTTCCAAAAAGAGTCACCTTTGGTACGGCCTCGCGAAACCGCCATATATATATTTTTAGAAATTGGGTTTACTACAATATCGTGTACCAAAACATCTTCTTTTTTGGCACCCAACATTGCCGCAATTTTACCCTCCAGGTCTCGTATACTTACCTTTATCTCCCCAGCAGGTTTCTCTAAGTCGTTGGTAGCTATAGCAAACACTTGTGAAGATTTAGAATCACCCACAAACAAAATTCCCTGAGGGCCAAAAGCCAATTGGCTCATTGCCGTGATCCTGGGGGTTCCTGTGACAAAATTCTCAGTAAGATCAGTTGCATAAGTAGCTATATTTGCTAAAAGTAAAACCGCCAGGTAGATTATTTTTTTCATTAATAAAGTAATTTAAAAATTGAGAATATTGAGTTGTTTACAATCAGTATTGATCTTATCCTTTAAAGCCATTTTGTAGTCCGCTTTACCATCGATAAGGAACCATTGGGAAGACGAGTTACCAATAATATGCTTTTGTCGTCAAATTTGGCTAACTGTTGGGGTCTCAATGGAAAAGAAACATATTTTACACCTTCAGCACCATAGCGTACTTTGGTACGAGTAGTAATATTAGCTTTTGTATTGGCAATATCGTCAATCGCTATTTTCATTGCATTTCGGGTAGTATTGGCCATTAAAATATAATCTTTGCCATCTTTGTTATACACCACCATGTCCAAAGGCATGTTACCCATTCCAAGCTCAGCAACTGTTTTGCCTCGTATGTGCTTGCCATCTTTTAGCTTGTCTTCTGGAATAGTCACCAAAGGAGTGCAGAGGTAAGCAGCTAATATGTGGTTCTTTCCATTGAGTTTATATGGCACAAAAGCACGAATTGGCGACTTGGTTTCATATTTTCCGTGGGCGCCATGGTAAATCTCCAGGGTAGAAGAGGTTACTTTGCCTTTGAATGGAAAAGGGATTTTTCGGAAAGTAGAAGCAAATTCTTCGTTAGATAATCCCGCTACATACACCGTTTCGTTGGCATAAGCCAAGTCAGTAATTACATCAGGTCGTAGCTTACCACGCCAGTTTTTCTTTTCTTTAGCTACTGGGTTGGGAATAGAGATTTGAGAGTATTTTACATTTTTGAGTGATACTTCTTCAAAGTCTTTCCCGTTTTTGATACGGAGTAATATTGTAGCGTCTTCTAAATCGTTGGGGAGCTTCCAAAAAGAATCACCTTTGGTACGTCCTCTTGAAACTGCTAAATATATATTTTTAGAAATGGGGTTTACTACAATATCGTGTACCAAAATGTCTTCTTTTTTGGCACCTAACATAGCCGCAATTTTACCTTCCAAATTCTGGATGTTTACTTTTACCTCCCCAGCAGGCTTGTCCAGGTCGTTGGTAGCTATGGCAAACAAATTGGATGACTTAGAATCGCCCACGAATAAAATTCCCTGAGGGCCAAAAGCCAATTGGCTCATTGCCGTAATTTTTGGGGTTCCTGTGATAAAACTCTCAGTAAGATCGGTTGCATAAGTAGCTACACTTACTAAAAGTAGCACGACAAGATGGATTATTTTTTTCATTAATAAAGAGGGTTAACAGTTAGTAGTTTAAGAGGTTATGTATGAAACAGCCGAGTTTCGGCTTAAAGAATTCTTACTGGAAGCGTACCTAAGGCCAATGAGCCATCCATCATACGCATTACCACCGCCACTTGCTTTTCATTAAGTTTGTCCAGGTGTTGTACCAAGAAGGGTGCAGAGGTAAATTTTACTCCTTCCGAACCTCCTCGGTCTTTGAGGCGTGTTGTAATATTATGTTGGGTTTTGGCAAGTGCATTGACCGATATTTTCATTAGGTTTCGGGTCGAATTGGCCATCAATATATATTCTTTATCTTTTTGCTTAATGGCAATCATATCTAGCGGCATATTGCGCATCCCAAGCTCAGCTACAGTGCGTCCCTTTACATGTTGGCCATTTTTGAGTTTTGCTTCAGGAATAGTAACCAATGGTGTACAAGTATAAGAAGCCAAAATATGGGGCTTGCCATTGAGGGCATAAGGCATAAAAGCACGGATGGGTGCTTTGGTTTCGTATTTTCCATGGGCACCGTGATAAATCTCTAAAGTACTGGCGGTCAGTTGATCGCTTTTAAAAGGAAAGGGCACTTTGCGAAAAGTAGAGATAAATTCTTCGTTAGACAAACCCGCAATGTATACTGTACCATTGGCATAGGCAATGTCGGTAATTACATCCACTCGGGCATCACCTCGCCAATATTTGGTTTTCAAGGGTGTAGGATTGGGTACTGCTACCTGCGAATATTTCACGTTTTTCAATGGTACTTCTTCGAGGTCTTTGCCGCTTTTCACTCTTATCAACAAGGTGGCATCAGCCAGATCAGCAGGGAGTTTCCAGGGAGTAGTTCCACGACGCTGCCCTCGTGAAACCGCCAGGTATATATTTTTAGAAATCGGATTCACCACCATATCGTGAATCATCACTTCTTCTTTTTTGGTACCAAGCAACGCAGCAAGTTTTGCTTCTATATTATTGATTTGTAATCGTTTGGGGGCGGTTCCTGGAGTTTTGTCATCGGTAGCAACCGCAAATACTGATGCCGCTTTGGTATCACCAATGAGCAAAATACCTTGCGGGGCAAAAGCCAATTGACTCATTGATTTGATAGAGGGGGTTCCAGTAATAAAGTCTTTGGTGAGATCATTAGCAAAGGCCACACAGCCCAAAGTCAACATTAATACCAATAGGGTAATTTTTTTCATGAGTATTATTTGTTTGGTAAACCAACTCAAGGTAAAGTTATCTTTCAGGCAAATGAAATGTAAGTGGGGTTATTAGATAAACTGAGCGAGTTTTTTGACTAAATCCTACACTCAGATTTTCAATGCATTTTATCGTTCAAAAGCAGTCATTGAGGGTAAAATATCAGGAATTGAGTAGCAAAACCCCAAACAATGCAAGAATGTCTGGGGTTTTGGTGCTTAGGGTTTGTTCCTCGTTATATTCTTCGGATAGGCATAGAAGACAAAGACAAAGAACCGTCGGGCATGCGCATTAGCATCAAAATGTATTTGCTATTGAACACTGCCATTTGTTGTACCAAACGAGGTACCGATACATAATTGACACCTTCGCTTCCATAGCGTACCTTGGTACGAGTACTCAAGTTGGCTTTGGTAGTTTCAATATCTTTGATGGCAATTTTCATCACATTACGGGTAGTATTGGCCATTAAGATATAATCTTGCCCATTTTTGTTTACCACAATCATGTCTAGTGGCATATTGCCAGCCCCTAGTTCAGCAATGGTGCGTCCTTTTACATGTTTGCCGTTCTCAATCTTTGCTTCTGGAATAGTCACCAATGGCGTACAAGTATAAGAAGCCAAGATGTGGGGCTTACCATTCAGGTTATAAGGGACAAAAGCACGAATGGGTGATTTGGTTTCGTAACGCCCATGTGCTCCGTGGTAAATCTCAAGAGTAGAAGCACTCACTTTGTTCTTGAATGGAAATGGGATTTTGCGGAAGGTAGAAGCAAACTCTTCGTTTGAAAGCCCTGCCACATATACCATTCCATTGGCATACGACAAATCAGTAATCACATCGGCACGTAAACTACGTCCTCGGCGATCTTTTTTATCAGCAGCTACTGGGTTGGGCAAAGCTATTTGCGAATACTTCACATTTTGGAGCGATACTGCCTCCATTTTGCCATCTGGAGTAACTTTGAGCAATACATTAGCATCATCTATATAGTTGGGCCACAAGTTGTAGGTCTTTACCTTGCCACGTCCTCGCGAAACCGCTAAATAGACATTTTGCTGAGGACTCACCACCATATCATGAATCAAAATATCGGAAGCCTTGGCTCCTAATAAACTGGCAATCTTGCCTTCCACATTGCGCAAAGAAAACCGTTGGTCATTCTCTGATTTTTTACCATCTTCTACCTGAATGGCAAACACTGTAGAACTTTTAGAATCACCTACAAACAAAACACCTTGAGGGCCAAAAGTCAACTGACTCATAGATTGTACTTTGGGCGTACCAGTTACAAAATCTTTGGTTAGATCATTGGCTTGTACAGTTGTTACCAACAACATCCACATCAAAATCACGTAAAGTTTTTTCATTGTTTAGTCTCAATAAGATTGGGTTAATTTTTTAAAACATTAATAGTTATTATCAAGAACAACTAATATAACCTTACAGTTTTTTATATGTACTTTTTTAAGATTTCGATAGGATATTCCTATTCAATTATGAATTATTAATTGATCAATTATGTACAAACATCTCTATTGTCAATAGGTAACTTATAAATCACTTTTACATCACACCATTTTTAATTTTTCACTCATTACTGTCACACCTCCCCTTTCTCGAGATCAAACCATTGTGAAACGATTTATTTACCTGGCCTGCCTGTGGCTGATCGCTACAGCCTGTGCCAACAAACAAACCGAAAATACAATGGAACAAGCTACTTTAAACAATGTAAATGCTTCGCAGGAAGTACAGAAAACGGGGGCAATTGAATTGGTAATTTTTAAATTCAAAGCAGGAGTGTCTGAAGACGAAGGTATTCAGGCAATGAAAACTCTCAATGATTTTGTAAGCAAACAACCTGGATTTATTTCGAGGAAGTTTTCTAAAAAAGAGGAGAACACTTGGGTAGATTTGGTATTTTGGAAGAGTATGCAAGAGGCCGAAACTGCCAGTAAGTTGGTCATGCAATCTCCTAAGTGCCTGGAGGCGTTCAAGGTAATTGATGAATCTTCGATGCAAATGATGCATGCAACACCAGTTTTCGAGAAATAAAACAATCATTCAACGAAGTGGTCATAAGCAGGCCACTTCGTTTTTATACTTATCTAAAAAAATTGCCACCCATGAAAAACCCATTTAGTCAAGAAACATACGATCATACTGAGGATATGGCACTTATCAATCAAGCATTGGAAGGTTCTGCCGAGGCGCTGGAAAATTTGGTAAAACGACATCAACATTATATTTACAATGTGGCACTCAAAATGGTACTTAGCCCATTCGATGCAGAGGATATTACTCAAGAAGTGCTCATCAAGCTGGTAACCAAGCTAGGACAATTTCAGGGCAAAAGTAATTTCCGTACCTGGCTATATCGCATCACTTTCAACCATTTTCTAAAAATGAAAAAATACTGGCTTGAGGACACCATTACTTCTTTTGAAAACTACGGCCAAGAGTTGGATCAAATGGAAAATGTAGATTTATCTGCTGAACAACAAATCGCTCAAAAAGAATTGATTAAAGAAGCAAAATTTGGTTGTATGTTGGGGATGTTGCTTTGCTTGAGCCGTGAACAACGACTTGTATATATTTTGGGTGAGGTATTTCAGGCCAATCATACGGTAGGAGCTCAATTACTGGACATTAGCAAAGACAATTTTAGAAAACGTTTGCAAAGAGCCCGACAAGACCTTTATCAATTTATGAATCACAAGTGTGGTTTGGTCAATCAAGCTAACCCTTGTAGATGCTCCCGCAAAACTACCTCTTTTATCAAAGCTGGCTGGGTAGATCCGAAGAACATGAAGTTTAACACTGATTATTTGCACACGATACAGGAAGAGATCTCACCCAAAAATCAACAGTTGGATGAATTACTACAAAAAGACTATCAAGAGTTGTTTCAAGATACACCATTTCAGGAAAAACAACACGCCCAAAAAGTAATGAAAAATATCTTGCAAGATCGTCAAGTGAAAGAAGTTTTTAATTTATAAACACCTGTTTATCAAAGCCTTACAAATAAAAACACAGTTTTTTGAAAAAAAATAACGGGGATTTGTCATTTTTTAAAAGGAAGGGCATTGTATAGGGTGGAAGAAATAACAACAGTTTTTCTAAATATACTACTTTGTGTTTCTTTTTTGCCTGATGTAAGAGACACATGTTGAAATAAAAGGCATCTGATTTCAGATGCCCTTTATCAAAAAATATTGAGGGAATTATTATTTTATTTAATCCACATTTGCCTGATGGATTACGTTTTCATTGTTAAGTACATTTGACGTTATAAATCTATCCCCCCTTTTTTTATTTTTTTATAAAAAAAGAGGGGATTTTTAATTAACCTCTTCTTAATCAACAACTTAAACTCATTATTTTTTATTCTATCAAAATTATTAATCCCACCACATACTCAAATAATTCTCTATTTTGCGCAGCATTTCTTCAAATATGAATATTCTATAAACTCCTGAATAATGCGCTCAAAAACTAAGATTCTCACTCAGGCCTTTCAAGTATCATTTGGCGATTTGGCAATTCCCTGGCAAGATCTTGCCCCTTTTACCGAGATTATTTCAGTCAAAAAAAACCAGCTAATCAAAATTGCAGGTACTACCGAGCATTGTATCTATTATATCATCAAAGGGTCTGGTGGAACCTTTTCGCTTAAGGGTAATAAATTAGTATGCCTGGAGCTTTGTTATGAAGGCGATTTCTTTGGCGATTATTACTCAATGCTTATTCAGGCTCCATCAAAGCTAGAAACTATGGCATTAGAACACGGTGAATTGCTTAAAATTCCGTTTCAGGCTTTGAATAAGTTTTATGCTAAGCAAGGGGCCATTTTTAAAGAAAAAATAGGCCGAATAGCAGCCGAAAATCTTTACTTGCTCAAACAAAAGCAATTGATCGATTTGCAAACCCTTACTGCTGAAGAAAGATATACTCAATTGCTCCAAAAACAACCCCATATACTACAGCGTACGCCTATTAGGCATATTGCTTCTTATTTGGGCATTACCCCCGAAACCTTAAGCCGTATTCGTAGAGAAATTGCTGGATAGTTCATTTTCCTATCATAGATCAATTTTTTGGCTGCTTACACCCTCTACTTTTACCTCTGTTTATCATTAATTGAATCGTAAGTTTATGAATCACCTTACTTTAAAAGGCTCTCATTATGATATGGGCCTCACCCACGGAGGTTTAATGCATCAACTAGGAATTCGTTTTCCACAGCTTGCACCGCAAGTACTTGAATTTGGCATGGCTGGCCTGCCTGCTCTTGAGCAGTTTTATCCTGAAATAGTAGAAGAAATGAAAGGTTTCGCCCAAGGTATACAGGAAAAATTTGAAACGGTTGCTGGCTTTTTGCTCAGTTTAGGCGTATTTGCTCCAGCAGGTCAATGCAGTATTTTCGCTTTTCGCAATGCCGATCGGGTAATATTTGGGAGAAACCATGACTTTCTCTATCGCTTTCGGGAATATTGTATGGGTACGCTGGTAAAGGCTTCTAATCAACTTGATTTTGTTGGGCATTCCGATGTATTTATCGGTAAAATGGATGGTATGAACGAAAAAGGATTGGCAGTTGGTATCAACTTCGTAGATAGTGAGGAACGCAAACCAGGGATAAATTTTAGCTTGATGGTGCGTTACCTTCTTGAACGCTGTACCACTGTTAATGAAGCAGTTGAGGTTTTATCAGAAGCTCCTATAGGCAGCTCCAACAATTACTTAATTGCAGATGCCCAACAGCAAATGGCGGTGGTAGAGGTAACTCCAGGCAAACGAACTGTACGTTATCCATCACCTGAGCAGGCATTTATCTACAGCACCAATCATTTTATATCCCCTGAAATGAAGACACATAATAGTGCTACTCCCAATTGGAGCAAAAGTCAAGAACGCGCACAGGGTTTAGAACAAGCGTTGCTCAACAGTACTCAAATCAATCTCGAGCAAGCTCAAAAAATGCTCTCTGATCCGACTTGTCATATTTGTCTTGATTTGCCTCAATTACAATTTGGCACTTTGTGGTCTTTTGTGGCTGATACTCAATCTTTGATGATTAAACGCTGTGAAGGTAAACCACAATCTACTCATTATCAAGCAGATAATCGCCTACAACAACTTATGTCAAATGCTTAATTTATAAAAACACTTTTACCAAGGTTTTTGAGTACCTGCTCAAACTCGAGGTAAAAGTGTTTTTTTATATTTAAAAGTCAAGATGGCTTAATTACTTAGCCTCTAGTACTACTCTAAAACCTACATATTCAGGTTTGGTTGTTACCTCACCAGCATGTGCATCGGCATAATCGTAAGCGCTAAAACCATAAGTGGCCATTTTTCCACCTTTCATATAGCATTCGGCAGCATTGCCCCCTAAGTCATATACTGTAGCTTTGCCCAGTTTAGCACCTTTAAAAGTTCCAGCATTCATCAACAAGGTTGACTTTACTTTAGCTACCTTTTTCTGCAATCCAGGTACATCATCAATGGTGATTTTATAACCCGCCCAATAATTGAGTGAGTTTTCTTTCGAAGCTAGCTTTTGCGCTTTTTTGTGCAACATTTTCGCCTCTTTTTCATTCGGTAAGCGGTATTTTTTTCCCGTCTTTTTGTTCAACCAACTTAGGTAAGCGTTGATTTTAGAAGTGTTTAGACCTACCACTGGATAATTGGCCTGAGGCGCAGGAAAAGCGTGTTTGCCATCAAATGCCTGATACTGCGCATTGGTTACCTCAAAGCACCCAATTGCTATAGAATCTTTGGCCACTGGCATTACTTCGGGCACTAGTATTCCATTTGCCATTGCACCATACACTCCATTTTTTTGGGCAGCTGCTTTTTCTTTTTTCAGCAACATGGCCAGTGGGCTATTGGTCTTGAACGATTCGTTGGGTTTTTCGTAGGTTTTGAACAAGTATTGGTCAAACCAAGCCAGTTCCTCTTTTACTTTACGAATCTGATGAGTCAACTTTTGTAAGCCGTGAGGCTGTCCTGGAAACCACAAGAATCGCACTTTGGTTTTGCCTACTTGCTGCAAAGCTCGGTAATATTCCCAGCCTTGGTCGCGTGGTACGGCTCGGTCGTTGCTCCCGTGAAAAATAATGGTAGGTGTTTTTACTTTTTCCAGTTCAAACAAGGGAGATTTTATAATGTAAGCTTCATTGTATTTTTTGCCGTTGACATCATCCCAGGGAGCACCACCAAAATAACTTTGGTCGAAGGTGACTCCAAAGCGACAAGTACCAAAATCGGAAGTCCAGTTTACATCTCCAGCACCTGCGGCAGCTGCTTTAAACATATCAGGAAAACGAACGGTCAACATGGTAGTCAAAATTGCTCCATTTGACCACCCCATTACTCCCATTTTATCTTTGTCAATCAGGCCTTTATTCGCTAAAAAGTCAATACCTTTGGTAATGTCTTCCAGTTCGGGTTCGTAGTAGTTTTTCTTGATAGACTCTACAAATTTTTGCCCGTGATTGCTCGAGCCATGGTAGTTGGGTTTAAGCACAAAAGCACCTCGCTGGGTAAGCAATTGTAGTGGGTATGCCCAACGAAAACTCCAACGATCCAAATCAGAAGCAGAAGGGCCTCCATGAATGGCTACTACCAGTGGATATTTTTTTCCTTGTTGGTAATTGTGTGGATAGTATAAAATACCATCAACTTCTTCGTTTTTGTATCCTTTCCATTTGACTACTTCACTTCTGGCAGTTTTCTTTTTGCTCCAGGCAGGATTTAGTTTTACCAATTCTGTTCCAGCAGCTAGTGTAAGTCCTTTGCGTCCAGCCTTAAGCGCACCTATGCGGTATTGGGTAGGCAAAGAAGCCGTGGTATAAGAATAAATGGCTTTGGTTTTATCTTTAGAAAGCTGGCTTACATAAATGTGTTCGTTCATTTTTCCAGCATCTACTTCCTGTCGTTTCCAACTAAGGCCTTGTTTTTTCATCAAAGCCAATTTTCGAGTAGTACCATTGGCCAGGTATACCAAAGCATCGTTGCCCATGACATCATAGCCACCACCCAGGGCCCATTCCCAGTTTAAGGGTACTTGGGTAATTTTCTGATCTTTTAGGGTCATATAATGCAACAAGCTTATGCCTGCTCCACCCCACTCAGGGTCAGACGACTTGGTGGAAGTAAAATAAAAACCTTGATTGTTCTCGGTAAACTGAAAGTTACCTGGACCTTGGTAAGTATCTTTGAGGATTTCGATTTTAGTACCATTTTTTACATTCCAAATATAGTATGTGGGGCGAGGCTTGCCATCAGAAGCAAAATGTTGAGACAAGCGATGTGAAGTGACCATCCATTGCCCATTTTTAGAGACTGCAAAGCCCATAATTGGGTAACGGTTATCAGTCAATCGGGTAATTTGTCGGGTTTTAAGATCAAAGCTAAACACGCGATTGGCTTTCATGTGTTCCTGATCTTCTACCACTACTACATTGTCTTTTTTCTTTCTGAGTTCTTGTTCGTACAAGCTGGCTCCTTCGCCACTTACAAAAAACAAGGTATTGCCGTTACGCAACTGAATTCGGGAAGGGTTATTAGCAAAAGTATGCACTTTATAAGGCTCTCCTCCATAAATACTCATTCCCCACAAAGCCTTTCCTTTAGCACGTGATGACAAAAAGTAGATGGTTTCGCCATCGCTGGAAAAGATTGGACTATAGTCGGAAGCGTCGCTTCGGGTAAGGCGAATGGTTTTATAACCACTTTTCTTTCCTTTCACATTTAATCGGGTAAGATACAAGTCATTAATAAACCGATCTTTCTTTTTGTAAGGGCGACGTTTTACCCAAACCACCATTTGGCCGTTGGGCGAAAATCTAAAACTACTGGCTGATTCCTGGTTTATGACATCGTTAGGTTTCCAGGAATTGTTTTGGGCATAGGTGAATAACCCAACACAAAGGCCACAGATCAACAGGTAATACTTTTTCATTATATATTGTACAGATTGGGTTTTACAAATGATAGATCGGCAAAATACCGAAAGTTTTTGGCATGTGGGAAGATTAAGCCTAAGGAAATATAAGATTAACTTTAGGGAGTTTTAATAAGCACTTGTTGCAACTATACTGGGCAAGTATCATAGTTCTCACCGCCAACTCTGAAGGAGATGGAAAAAAACTTATAAAATGGCTTTTGGATTGGCCAAAAAATTTGCTGGATAAGAGTAATTATAAGCTTAAAGATGAGGAATGTTTGTATAAATATTTTCGAACTTTATCTAACAAAGCGCAATGAATCTATAGAAGTTGACCTATCTTGGAAATATAAACGCACTCGCTGTACGTATTACATTATAAAAATTTCACAGAGTGCAACGTTTATTGTTCAACTCAGAGCATGTTTAAAAGTTATAATCTGGACTAAAAAGGCGATTCACTATTGCTGATAACTCCTCATTTTTATTTCCGAAGACAAAATTTAAACATACTCTTAAACCTCAAATCTTCATGAAAACAAATGTTCTAAGACTTTCTCTTCTGGTAGCCATTGTAGCGGGTGTATTATCGTTTAGTTTCCGTCCTACTGCTCCTAAAGCCATCGAGTATATGCATATCAATGTGCTGGAATCGGTAATATCGGGTGGTACTGGGCGTTCTCGCATTATGGTGACCGATGCTTCTGGTAATTCGGTGGAAACTATCAACATCAAAAACTATTATAGTTTGACTGGAGTAAACTTCAAAAACATTAAGAAAAATGACAAGGCTTTGATCATCTTGTTGAACAAATACGCCAAAGAAGGTTGGAAAGTAAAATCGGTATCGGGCAATGGGCAAGGAATTTATGTAACCAAATATTTGCTGTCAAAAGAATAAAAAATTCCTGCTCTAAACCTCTTAAAATGCCTTAGGAAGCTTTTTGATGCTTATTACAATTTACTCTATTCCAGTATAAGCATCTCTAGTAGTTTCAGTTTATTCAATCATTTTAGGGGTTTCTTAAAAACACTTTGTCCTCTCAGGGCAAATCCTCATACCGTATTAATATCTAACACTTTAATTTTTTAAATTTCATGAAAACAAATGTTCTAAGACTTTCTCTCTTCGTAGCCATTGTAGCAGGTGTATTATCGTTTAGTTTCCGTCCCACTGCTCCTAAAGCCATTGAGTATATGCACATCAATGTGCTGGAATCGGTAATATCGGGTGGTACCGGACGTTCTCGCATTATGGTAACCGATGCTTCTGGTAACTCGGTAGAAACCATCAACATCAAAAACTATTACAGCTTGACTGGGGTAAACTTCAACAACATTAAGAAAAATGACAAGGCTTTGATCATCTTGTTGAACAAGTACGCCAAAGAAGGTTGGAAAGTAAAATCGGTATCGGGCAATGGTCAGGGAATTTATGTAACCAAATATTTGCTGGTAAAAGAATAAAAAATCACTGCTTTAAATATTTACAATGCCTCCTAAAACACCCTAGGGGGCTTTTTTTATACCCCGTCTCTATATTTCCTCCCTTACATTCGTAAAGTCTTATTTTTTCTCCCATCGCTTTAGGGGTTTTCAAATATTACGCTGTCTTGACGCTAAATGGCATTTTTTAAGATCAATTGATTTAAGCAACCCATTCAGTATTAACCCACTGATAAACAACAACTTTAATTATAGTTTCAATCACAGTAGTATTTGCTTTTCACAAAGATTTTGAAAGTAAATATTCTATTTAAACCCCAATTAAGTACTATGATAAATTTTAAAAAACATCTTCTTTTAATACTTCTAACGCTGATAATTGTAAGCTGTAACAAAAAAAAGGATGAACCAACTCCAGCTCCAGCACCCACCCCTACGCAAAAGAAACAAGTGTCAGAAAATGGAGACATCGCCACTTATAATATCAATGGTGATCAATTGGAACTAAAAGAGGAGTTTGAAGTAGCTGCACAATTCAAACAATTTGAAGACAAAGCCAAACATAATGAGCTATGGGCACTTGTTACTAAATTGCTCCCTGCCGATATAAGACCTCAACTCGCCGAACTAATTATTTATGCCGCCGATGATGGCGGAGTAGCTTATGTGGCTCCAGTAAATGACCAAGATCTTAGCAAATGGAGAATGGGCTTTAACCTCAATGCCGTTTATCGAGGCAATCTATTAGATAAACCCGAGGCTGGATATACCATTATCCACGAATTTGGCCATTTGGCCACCTTGCATGCGGGTCAAATTGATGCTTCGGTAAGAGAAGCTGACTGCCAATCTTATTTTCCAGGCGAAGGGTGCTCCAAGTCTAATGCTTATCTCACGCCTTTTTATGACAAATACTGGAAAGATATTGCCACCGAGTTTGGCACCATAGGTGAAGATCCAACAAAAGCTGACGCCTTTTATAATAAATACCAGAGTCGTTTTGTAACCCAATATGCCGCGACCAACCCAGGCGAAGACATCGCCGAAGTATTTACTCATTTTGTATTAAGAAACGATCAAAGCACTGGAAATGAGATTGCTGGCAAGAAAATCAACCTTTTTTATGATTTTGATGAGTCTAAAACCTTAAGAACCCGAATCAGAAAAGGAGTAGACTTTAACTACACCCAGCTCTATAATGGACGCGTAACCAATAGTTTCCGCAAAAGAATATGTGTTCGTAGACACTAATAGTTTTTGACCAAAGCCATCCTAAAAATAAGTTTTTTTTAAGATGGCTTTAGGGGTTTTCAAACAACCACTTGTCTTGTATATAAAAGGCATAAAATACCCCTTATATGAACATAAACACTTTAAAGAAAGAGATCATTCGCGCTTATCAGGTCATTTATTTTCATCAGGAACAAGAAAAAAAGCGCAGAGGCTGCCAAGTGGATAAATATAGTCAGGAAAGAAGAAAAAAGCAGCTTAGAAAGATTATTCAGGAAACTATTCAAAGCAATAATTTAGAATTCCTAAAAGCTGATTTTCATAGATGTGAAGGATATTTTCAGCTTCACCCCGAAGCCCGGCAAATCCAATTGGTAAGCAACTATGATATGGCTTCTAATGAAAATTCACTTAAGAGTTTTAGAAAAGTGCTTAAAAATATTTTTAGTTAATAAGGTCAATACACAAGGGTTGGCTGGACAACATAGATAACTAGTTCACCTTTATATACAATCGTTGAAATACCTCAAATTAATGGTTTGGGGTATTTTTTAAAAAACCATAAACACCAAAACATATGCATACCAGTAAACTATCGTTTGTTATCTTTTTGATCGTTGGGCTACTCATTTGCGTGGCAGTTCAAAAAAGTTTTGCTCAAGTAGGCTTCCGGGTAAACTACAACTATATGAATCCTACCGGAGAAATGGGTAATACTATTCAGGAGGCTCACGGAGTAAATCTGGAAGGCACATATCATTTAAAACAGACGCCTATCACACTAGGGGTTGACTTTGGTTTTGGTCGCTATGGAGCACATCGTGATTTTAGTACCCCCATTGTTTTCAATAATCGTACGATCAATAACCAAAACCTGGAAGTAAGAAGTGAGTTACTCTCTGGATTTTTTACAGCCAAGATAGATTTATATCCTCAAGGCATTATTCAACCTTACTTAAATGCCAAAATCGGTTGGCAACTCCTTTATTCACGTTTCTTTTTCGATGGGTTGAATCGTAGTGAGCGAGAAATTATGAGTGATCATGCCCTCACAGGTGGCTTGGGAGGTGGTATCAAGATAAGCCTAAGTAAAATTTTCGGCTTGCAGCTCGATGCATTCAACAATGTATTTTTAAACCTGGAAGCCAATTATTTATTAGGATCACAAGTAAACTATCTAAGCGTGAATCCACCCAATGACCAAGTACAGCCCACACATAATAATGGTTTTGGTAATGTGTATAAAACCAGAAATCAGCTTACTGAAATCAAAATAGGGTTTGGGTTTGGATTTTAATCAATCAGGGAGTAAGCTTCACAGTAGCAGAAGTTACATTGGCTAATACAAAATACCCTAATACCAATTCATTTGGATTATCTTGATTGGTTAAATTGCCTACTAACGGTTGGCCAGGGGGTAAAATGGGTACTTGACCACTATTTGCCTGACGCTTGAGATTGTCTAAAAAAGTATATGTATCTTGGCTGACCTCTGCCTGGTATACTTTTACATATTGATCTAAACTACGGTTAAACTCTTCATCCAGGGTAAAAACCAATTCATTTCCATTAAACAACTCATCGTTCTCAGCAGCGCTCCCCCAGGTAAGGTCTGGTATCCCAAACTGCTCGGTAGTGTTGGATTGCCAATACCAATAATAAAAATTTTCTTCATCTGCCGGGTCTTCAAAAGTAACCTCTACCTGGGCAAAGTCTACGGCATTCCCATCATCGTCAACTCCGGAACCATCTACTGCTACCAGACTTTTGATTGGTGCTGGGGCATTCGGTAAAACCTGGGGTGGAGTAACATAACGCTTCCCATCATTTGTGATAATGTGTAAAGTATAAGTGCGACCTTGTTGTGCGGCCACTGTTGGCGAGAAGTAACTTCCTGGGTTTTGCTCTATAAAATCAATTCTATTGTTTTGGTCATCTATAATATATACAGTAGCTCTGGTTTCTTCAGGAAAGTTGGCATTGGTAATGGCCGTAGAACGGGATAAATAGATAATATGTACTCGGTTTTCGGTAGTAAACAGGGCGTCTACCACTAATTGATTCGCTTGGGCGTCTAGGCCAGGTACATTGACTGGCTCGGTGCAACCCGCCCAAAAACACGTAAAAAATATCAAAAAAGGGAAATAATGTTTCAAATCCTGAAATGACTTCATATACACTAAAACTTAAATCTATACGCTACAGATGGGAACATTGTAGCTAAGATAGAAAGTTTTGTAGCAGTTGACTCCATTTCGTCATTAGTTTCGAAGAAAATATTAAAGGTATTACGGCGGGCATATACATTATAAACCGAAAACACCCACTCTCCTTTCCAGCGTTTTTTACCCTTGCCCACCAGTCTTAATGATACATCTAAGCGATGGTAATCGTCTAACCTTCGTTGATTTCGCTCGGAATATTGAACCAACACATCGCTGCCAAAGCGGTATTTGCTTGAAGGTAAAGAAAAGGGTCTCCCGGTACTGTATATAAAGTTTGCTGAAAAGATGAGGCGTTTTCTCAAACGATAATTGAATAGAACCTTGAGTGAGTGGGTTTTGTCATAGTCAGCTGGATAATAATTGCCATTATTAATTCTTTCTTCCGGAAACCTTCCATTTACTCGCCGCTCAGTTCGTGCCAGCGTGTAATTGATCCAACCATTTAGCCGTCCTTTATTTTTCTTCAGGCTGAGCTCCAACCCATAAGCACGCCCATCACCTTGGATAAGCTCAGTTTCAGGGAATTCATTCAATAATAAATCTGACCCAGATTTGTATTCTAACAAATCTACAATGCGTTTGTAGTAAGCCTCGGCTGAGAAGAAATATCGTTTTTTAGCAAAATCTATAAAATAACCCAGCGTAACCTGATCGGAAGTCATAGGTTTGATATGGGTTCCCGATGCTTTCCAAATATCAGTTGGGATTCTAACCGTGGTATTGGAGATTAAGTGAATGTATTGGCGATTGCGTGAGTAGTTGAATCTCACTACCTGATTTTTTGATGCCTTCCAGGTAAGCCCAAAACGTGGCTCCAACCCATAATAATCCACAATCAATTGATTATTGCCAAATGTTCGAAAACCGGTTATCGTTTCATTATTTCGAGGTTGATTGGGCTGATATAGTCTTACTTCCTGAGGTCCCAACTTGAAAAAATGAGTATAGCGTAATCCATAGTTTAGGCTTATTTTTTCGCCTAACTCCAATACATGATTCACATACAATGCAGCCTCTAATGCTTTTTCTTTAGCTACACTAAAAATATTGATAGAAGTATTGCCTGAAAACACCACATTGCCTGGCTGAAAATCATAGTAAATACCGTTGACTCCAAAGTCCAGCGTGTTTCCAGGGTTTATAAACCAGGTAAAATCATTCTTAAACTGATAGTTGGTAATGCCTGCTCGCCAATCTAATACTCCCGTGGGGTCTGGAATTTTGAGTGAGTAATTATAATCACTAAAAATAAGACTGGTATTAGAGAATAGTTTACTATTGTAGATGTGGTTCCAGCGAACTGTAGTGGTCGCATTTCCCCAGGAAAAATTGATAAGATTGTTAAGTCCTACTACATCTCGCCCAAAATAACCAGAAATGTATAAGCGATTTTTGTCGTTGATTTTATAATTAAATTTGGTGTTAAAATCATAGAAAAAAAAGCGGTTGTTTCTTACTACTTCATCATCCGATAATTTAAACATCAAATCGGCAAAAGTACGTCTTCCGGCCACTAGTAATGAGCTACGATCCTTGATCAGTGGTACTTCCAGCGATAACTTCACTGATACCAACCCTGCTTCTCCCTCTCCGTTAAAACGCTTAAGGCTACCATCCTTATGACGAATGTCAAGCACCGAAGATAAACGTCCTCCATATTTGGCAGGAATAGCCCCTTTGTACAGTTTTACATCTTTGACCGATAAAGGATTAAACACCGAAAAAAAACCTAGTAAATGGGTAGAATTGTATACTGGTGCCTCATCCATCAAAATAAGGTTTTGATCTACATTACCTCCTCGCACATTAAAACCACCTGAAAGCTCTCCAACATTGCTCACTCCCGGCAAAGTAAGCAAGCTTTGGATTACGTCTGCCTCTCCCAAAAAAGCGGGAGTATTTTTAACTTGCTCTCCATTCAATACATCCAAACTCATCTCCGATCGCGAGAGTTCGTCGTCAAATAAGTTATCAGTCACTACCACTTCCTTTAGTTCTGTGGTATCGTTGGCAAGC
Organism: marine bacterium AO1-C; assembly: GCA_001890965.1. Taxonomy (GTDB): domain Bacteria; phylum Bacteroidota; class Bacteroidia; order Cytophagales; family Microscillaceae; genus Microscilla. The sequence continues at coordinate 254,487 of MLAY01000003.1, forward strand.
TCAATATTCAAAATCCGATTCGTCGCCAGATCAATGGCTTGATGCCGATTTTGAAAACCAATGTAAGAGGACTGTAGCTGATACTTTCCAGGAGGTAGCGTGAGCGAATAAAAACCATAGGCATTGGTATACACTCCTTTGTTGAGCGCAGCAATGTATACTGTGGCACCAATTAATACTTCACCATCACTTTCGGATTTTACAGTGCCACTAATAGTAAATGCGGAAGGTTTTGGAGGAGATGTCTGATCGGTATCCTTTTGGATGATGAGTAGTTTACCTCTTAATATATAACGCAGGTTGAGGGGGGACAATATTTGGTCAAGAGCTGTTTCAACAGTAAGCCTGGTGGCTTGCAAACGAACCGTTTGTTGAATATCTAAGATGGCGTTATTGTAGGAAAACTTAAGCTGGGTTTGTTTTTCAATCTCTTCAAGAACTTGCCCTATTGTTTGCGTACCTGGCTTTATTGTGATGGTTTGTTTTAACGGCGCTGAAGTTTGAGCATTGATGCCATATGCCCAGCTTAGCAAAAGTATCAAAAACAAAAAAAGCCTCGATTGATGCATGAAAACGTCTATTTAGTACAGGTTCCCTTCAAAATTGCTTCATTTTCATTGATTTGAAAAGATATGTTCATCGTAAGTGCAATTACTTCTATTGCCTCTTTAAACGGTAATTTATCCAGGGTGGTCGTGAGTTCACAATCATTTAGGGCCTCATTCTCGAGTTTCACAGGTTTGCCATAACGGGTACTCAATACCTGTATTACCTTACTCAGTTTCATTTTCTTAAACACCATTACTCCGCTTTGCCAGGTGATTTCATTGGCGTCATAGCTCTCTTTTTTGATGACCTGTTTTTGAGTCTTACGATATACTCCCTGCTGATCTTTCGTAAGTAATACAGTTTGTTCGGGGCGCTTGGTAGCATAAAAAGCTACTTTTCCAGTAGCTACGCTCACTTTTACCTCGTTGCTCGCTTTTGTAGCCTTGATGTTAAATGAGGTACCCAGTACTTTGGTTGTGGTATTTCCAGCCTCTATCAAAAAAGGCACTTTGGGATTTTTGGTAATTTCAAAGAAAGCCTCTCCCTCTAGAAATACTTTTCTCTCTTTTTGGTCAAATTGCTTAGGGAAACGTAACTGACTATTCTTATTGAGCCATACTTTGCTCCCATCAGCCAAGGTCATCGGCATTACCTGTCGGGTTTCTGAAAACTTAGTAACCCACTGGTTTTGAGAATCTTGAGTTACCAACCACCCTACCACTCCCACTGTAACTAACACTACCGCTGCTGCCACCCAACGATATAGTTTACGACTGGTGAGCGAACGCTGTCGGGTTGGTTGCTCGTTTTTCTTTTCCGAAAAAAGCTGGTTCTCTACTTTATTCCAGGCCAAATCAATGTTGGGTTCAAAACGAGGCTGTTGAGTCGTATGCCAGGCTTCCTTGAGCACAGCAGCTTCTTCTGGATTAGCATCAATCCAGTTTCTGGCCATTAGTTGCTCCTCCTGACTCGCCTCTTCTGCAAAGTATTTTGCCAACAATAAATCCAAGTCCTGTTCCATAATCGTCGTAATTTAAAAACAAAAATAGTAAAAAAATACCCGTATTGTTCGGGTATTTTTTTGATACATCCTCAATATTTTTTTTAGGGTATGCTCAGATATGACATTTTGAGTAAAAGCATACCTTCTATAAAACACTAATTTGGTTAAAGTTTCAATTGGAGTTTATCGATCACTTACTGGGTTATCTCTACTGTAGAAGAAGTTACACTGGCCACCATAAAATAACCCAATGCAAAATCTCTACTATCGTTTCTATTGGTAATATTACCCCTTACAGGTGACGGAGTAGGCGAAAAAGGCCCTAAGCCACTCTCCTGTTGCGTACTTATTTGCTGTAGAAAATCAAAAGCACCAGAGGTAATCGCAGTTTGGTGTATTTGTACGTATCGTGTATCGTTTTTTTGTACGTTTGTAAGGTCAAACTTAAGCTCCGTTCCGTCAAAAAACCGATCTTCATCATAAGCATTACTAAATGACGAATCAATTGCGGTAAAATTGTTCGTAGTACTTTCTTTCCAATGCCAACGGTAATAATTATTTACTCCGGCAGGATCATTAAAGGTTAAGTTTATAACCTTTCCCGTATCTTCTATTTCAGTACCCAAACCATTGTTTCCTTCTTCACTATCCGTCACTTCCAGCGCTTTAATAGGGGCAACTTCTTGCATTTGCTCTGGCGTAGATACGTATTGTTTGCCATCTGAAGTAACTATAGTTAAGGTGTAAGAACGCCCTACGACTCCTTGTACCGCTCCACTGGTAGCGTATACCCCAGGAGTTTGCTCTATAAAACTGAAGGTGTTGCCTTGGTCATCGCTCACTGATACCTGCGCACCAGTGAGTTGGGGAAAACTATTACCATCGGGAGATGACTTAGTAAAAGCCAACGTACGCGAAATATAAATGGTTTGTACTCGATTTTCATTGGTAAAGGTTCCCTCTACTACAATACGATCTGAATTATTTGCCAAATCGCCAATAGGGAAAGAATCGTCGCAAGCGCTTAGCCCAAACAAAGCGACTAAAGAAAATATAGTAGTGATAAATTTTGTCAGTTTCATGATTGTATGAGATCGTATGGTTAAAAAGTAAAGTTGTAAGTAACCGAAGGCACAATGGTTCCCAAAATAGAGAGTCTTCGAGCAGTATTGTTGGCACTGCCATCGCCCGCAAAGTAAATTGAGAAAGCATTGCGTCGAGCATACAGGTTATAAATAGAAAATACCCACTCCCCTTTCCAGCGTCGACCAGGCTTGCCTTTACCCTTAAGAGTAGCCGACAAATCGAGACGGTGATTGTCTGGAATTCGGTTTTGGTTACGCCCTGAATAATCAATTACTGTTTGGTTATTGTACAAATACTTGGCATCTGGCAAAGTGAAAGGACGCCCAGTACTGTATATAAAGTTGGCCGAAAAGCTCAACCGTTTGTTTACCTGGTAACTAGCCACAAAGGTTAGATTATGGGTTTTGTCATAATCAGCGGGATAGTATTCACCATTATTGATGCGCTCTTCGGGAAACTGTCCATTCACCAAACGCTCAGTTCTAGCCAAAGTATAGCTTACCCAGCCAGTCAACGCCCCTTTGTTTTTCTTCATCATTAGCTCCAAACCATAAGCCCGTCCATCTCCTCTCAATAGTTCCGTTTCCAGGTATTGATTCAGCAATAAATCAGCTCCGTTTTTATAATCCACCAGGTTTTGCATGTACTTGTAATACACCTCGGCCGAAAACTCATACCTGTTGTTAGAGAAGTTGCGAAAATACCCCAAAGCTACCTGATCACTGATCAATGGCTGTACGTGGGTATCCGATGCTTTCCAAATATCTATCGGCAATGGTGCAGTGGTATTAGAAATCAAATGAATGTATTGACGGTTACGAGCATAACTAGCTTTAACTGAGCTTACATTGTTGAGCTGCCAACGCAAGCCAAAGCGAGGCTCAAGCCCCTGATAGGTTTGAATAAGTTCATTATCAGCATATTTGCGTATGCCTGTTACAGTTGCATTGCTTTTGGGTGCATCGGTACGATAAGAACGTACATCTCTGGCACCAAGCGTTAAAAACAATGAATAACGCAAGCCATAAGTCAGGGTCAAGCTACTGGTCAGTTTATGCTCACTACTGATATAAGCAGCTGCTTCTACGGCTTTCTCACGTGTAATGTTAATATCGCCAGTTCCATCCTTGATTTGTACTCTTCCTGGGTTGAACTCATACAAAATACCACTGGCGCCAAAATCTAAGGTGAAATTAGGGCTGGCAAACCAAGTGAGATCGTTTTTAAGCTGATAGTTTCTAATTCCAGCCAACCAATCAAAGTTGCCAGTACCTACTCCTACTCTCAGCTGGTAGTTATAGTCGCTAAACATTGCACTCACGTTTGAGAATAACTTACTGTTAAACAAATGGTTCCAACGAATTGTGGCTGCAGTATTTCCCCAGGAAAACTTAAAGTCGTTGCCAAACTTGAATACATCACGACCGAAATACCCCGATACATACAAGCGGTTTTTGTCGTTGATAATGTAGTTGTATTTGGTGTTTAAATCATAGAAAAAAGCCTGGTTTTCTCTTAGCTCTTTGTTGGGAGATAATTTCAAAAATAAATCAGCATAAGACCTACGTCCCGCAATGAGTAAAGAGCTTCGATCTTTGACCACTGGTACTTCTAAGGTTAATCGGCTTGATACTAAACCAACCCCTCCAGAACCAGCAAACCGCTTCATGTTTCCTTCTTTTTGGCGAATATCCAATACTGAAGACAAACGCCCCCCATATTTGGCAGGAGCAGCTCCTTTATACAATTGAATGTCTTTTACTGAGTTGGGATTGTAAATAGAGAAAAAACCAAATAAGTGCGAAGAGTTGTACACTATCGACTCGTCCAATAGCACGAGGTTTTGGTCTACGCCTCCTCCTCTCACATTAAAACCCGTAGTACCTTCTCCTACGGTGGTTACTCCTGGTAACATAGTAATGCTCTTGATCACGTCTACTTCTCCCAAAAAGGCAGGCATACTCTTAATCTGTTGGATGTCGAGTTTTTCTACGCTCATTTCGGTTTTTGTAACGTTTTCGTTAGGAGCATCCGCTGTTACTACTACTTCTTCCAGAGAGTTATCTTCAGAAGGTAACTCCACATTTAGTGTCAAATTTGCTTTTAGTTCAATCTCTTTGGGAATGGTTTTATAACCGATATAAGAAAAGATCATTTGATATTTACCTTCAGGAACTGTCAATGAATAAAATCCATATTCATTGGTTACGGTTCCTTTGTTAAGCCCCTTGATGTATACTGTGGCTCCAATCAAAACCTCTCCGTTTGATTTATCTTTCACAACTCCACTTAAGGTGTGTGATTTTGAGGATGTTTGCGCGTGTGTCAACCCAATGCTTAGTCCAACACATACCACGAACATTAGTAGTTTTTTCATTTGGATCAAATAGTGAATGATTATATAGTTCTTTTAAATGCGTGACGCCTAATGATGTGATAATCAATTTATTCCCGGGTGATTACCAAACTTGTTGCAGGCGGTTTCGATGGGAAGACAGGAAGGTTTTGAAAAACCCCTAAAGAGATTTTATTTTTTTATGGGAAAAGAAGAAAGGAGTAAATGGGGCTAAAAGGATGATTAGTTTATGATGCTTAGCAAGATAATCATCATAAACTCCCAACGCTGACGAATAAATTCACGCAGTTTTTTGAAGGCAATGCCCATTTGGGCTTCTACGGTTTTTTTGGATAAATTGAGGTGATCGGCCACTTGCTGATAACTCAATCCCTCGATACGATTGAGCTTAAAAATCTCTTGACAACGCGCTGGAAGCGACTGAATGGCTTGACTAACAAGGGTTTGCAGCTCAGCATCCTTCATTGCGTCATCTACTGAATCATCTGATATTTGAATGGCATCGTCGGCCGAGGTAGAATGCGATTTTTTGGAAACTTGGGTGGCTTTGCTATTTAGGTAGTTGAGCGAGCGATTTTTAATAGAAACAAATAGATAAGCTTTAAGCGAAGATTGAATTTTTAGTTTTTGGCGTTTTTCCCAAATACTAATGAACATTTCCTGCACTACTTCTTCGCTGGCGGTTTCTACTTTAAGATAAGATAATGCAAAGTTGCAAAGCTCCTGATAATAACGTCTAAATACATGCTGAAACGCAGCCTGATCGTTGGCTTTGATCTTATCCACCAACTGGGCATCGTTGTATGTTTCATAAGAGGGGTTTGACATGGTGTTAGTTCAGTTCACATTTAGACGATCAGCAATTTATACAAAAGCAATGAAAACCTTTAAAACTGCGCTATAAAAATACTCCACTTATTACTGGTATAGCAGCACATAAGTGGAGTAAATCTTTTAAATTTCTTTTTTATCTCTTAGCAGCAGGAAACTTCATACGATAGTCTACGCTAATGTCTCCTTTGCTAATTTTACCCAAGCGGGATTTCAATAAGCGTTTCTTAAATCCTGATAAATAGTCGGTAAACAGCACCCCCTCGATATGATCATACTCGTGCTGGATTACTCTTGCGGCCATTCCATCATATTCTGCTTCGTGTTCGTTCCAGTCAAGATCGTAGTAGCGAATTCGAATTTTTTCCTGACGGCTTACATTCTCTCTAATATCTGGAATACTCAGACAGCCTTCTTCAAATGCCCACTCATCGCCCAATTCTTCAATCATTTCTGGATTGACAAAGGCCATTTTCATGTCTTCTAAACCATCGCCCATTGGCTCTGGATCTATGATAAACAAACGCATACTTTTCCCAATTTGTGGCGCTGCCAAACCCACGCCGTGTGCAGCATACATGGTTTCAAACATATTGTCTACCAGTTCCCGCAAATCGGTACCTTTTTCTATATCTTCGGCTCTCTTTTTCAACACAGGGTCGCCATAAGCCACAATTGGATATATCATTTTATATAAAGTATTTAATTTTCTATTTTTTACTTTTAATTGATTAATTAGTGTAATTGTTTGCTTACACCAATGATTCCAAATAAGACTGCAATATAATCACTGCACTCACTTTATCAATGTTCCCTTTTTCCTTGCGATACTTCTTGCTGGTTCCGCCTTGTATCATGGCATCCAGTGCCATTTTAGAAGTAAAGCGTTCGTCATGAGTAATCACCTCATGGTTGGGGAAATTCTTTTTCAAAAGGTTTATAAAAATCTTTACGTGTTGGGTGGCATTGGTATCTGTACCGTCCAGTTTTTTGGGCATACCTATCACAAACTTCTCGATGGTTTCTTGTGTATGATAGTCTTTCAAAAACTGAATCACATCTTTAGAATGGATGGTGTCAAGGGCTGTAGCAATAATCTTTAGTGGATCGGTAGTGGCCAATCCTACTCTTTTGGTGCCATAATCGATGGCTACTATTCGTGACATATCGATTTATATTTGAGAATTTAAGACAGGTGTGTTTTTCTTGGTTTTACAAAACTAGCTAAAATAGGACGAGTGTCAGCGATTCCACTACATTAATTCCACTGCTTTTTATTCTTCATCATTTGTTTTACCTGTAGCTCAAGTTGTAATGCCTTTGGAAATAAAATCTGATTCTCGACCATGGCGTGGGTTTGCAAATCTTTTTCCAAAGCTTGTAACTCCAAAAAAAGCACTCTCAAATGCAGATGAGCATTTTGATCTAAATGATAGTTATTGGTAATGTCTCGTATCCCTTCCATTTCATCATCGTGGGTATCGTGTTCTACCGCCAATAAATGAATTTGATGTTTTTCCATTTCGTAATACAACTGCGCCAAATTTGCTTTGCCTACTGCAGCTTTTTGTAGCAACATCACATAGCGAAAAAAGGTGTCTTCTTCTTCGTGGATATGATGAATGAAATCGTCGGTAAATAAGGGAAACAAAAGTTGTAGATCACGGATGGTATGGGCATGCCCAATTTTTTTAGGGTCAAGGTTTTCAATGAGTGATGCCATATAGGGCAGTTTTTCATTGATAAACACATAATGGGCATGTCGGAGGTACTCTATAATTAGGTCTACTGGATATTCATTAAGTGGTAAATCCTTGGGTGTGCTATGAACAGCCTCCAGGCTACTTACTACTTTTTCTATGTTTAAGTTTTTGGCTTTGCATACTTGAGCCAAGGTATTCTCAGCATAATCATAAAACTGAATGCCGAAATAGTGTAGTACCGAAGCATACACATAGTTTTCTCTCACCAGCTCGTTAATTTTTTTAGTAATTTTTGCCATCAACAATGTTAGTTATACGCCTAAATTTTTGATAAAAAGTCGCCTTGACTTATAATGTAAAAGTAAAACCTAATATAACAAAAATAAAAAACTAGTCTTTTTTACACAAATATACGATTTCCCCTGCCGGTAGGGCGTACTTTGTTACCAAACTTTTATCAAGATGTGTAACATAATCATCTTCCACTACTTGAAAACCACCTTGCTGAAGTCTTAATCCATAATCGGTTCCATACATTCTTACGTGATCTTCCTGCCCAAATGCCTTAAATCGCTCAGCAGGACTGGTAATAGAAGCATCTTCGTAGGTAAGTTCCAAACCTTCTTTCATAAAAGGTACCTGAATAATGGCCCAACCTCCTGGCTTAAGCACTCGATGAATTTCGCTCATCGCTTTAATATCATCAGTCACATGCTCCATTACGTGGTTACAAAACGCCACATCAAAAGTTCCTTCGTCAAATGGTATGTCATGTACATCCATTTTTACTTTAGCTAAAGGCGACTCAAGATCAGCTGTAATGTAATCGAGGTTCGGCATCTTATCAAATCGTTTGATAAAACAGGCCTCAGGTGCTATGTGCAATACTTTAAGGTTGTCTTTAAAGAAATTCGTTTTTTCCTGCAGATATAAATGCATCAAACGATGTCTTTCTAAAGATAAGCAATTGGGACACAAGGCATTGGCTCTAGCAGAAGCTCCTCGCCCATAGGGTAAAAACTTTTTGTAACTGCTACCACAAACTGGGCAGGTCACGTTTTTTCCTCGATAAAACACCGCTAATACTTTGAGAGCCAAAGGGCTGATAATTTGCAAATACTTTCGTGGAACTCGTCTGATTATCCAACTAATGAGTTTTTTCATGCGCACAAAATTCAGATATAAACACAAAATTAGGGCTAAAGTATGAGAAATAAAATGAGGTGAAACTGTTCTGTTAAGCTTTCTTATAATTTAGCCAAACCTATCGGATAAGAAAATCTATCAAAAAGCTATCATGTAGATTAATTTAAACACTTTAAAAGCCTGTTTATAAGTTGCTTAGTCTATATCTCATTTACTTTTTAGCCTCTCAAACAATTGTAATGTAGTCTATTTGTCGCTCCCTTGTAGGGCTCTTGTATACCACGTTTTTTAGCAAGTCACCATTCATTCCCCATTTCTTTGTGTCATCATTTTTATAAAAACAAAAACTTTTGATTATGATAAATTACGCAAAGCCCAGACAATTTGTCCTGCTCATTTTAGCATTTGTAGTATTAACGACTTCTTGTAATACTCAAAAAGATGAAATAACTCCTACTGATGAATCATTATCCACCCAACAACTAGATTTGGAAGTCTTATCGGCAAATCTGGCTGATGATCAGTCATTTAAAGCATATTTATCGGATGTATTGGATGTATACATTGCCCAAAGTAATATGATCCGGCAAAAATATCAGGGAAATATAAACGCTTATCAGCAAGATATGACCACCTTGCATGCTACCAATGAGCGTCAAGGATGGAATGAAACCAAAATAGCGGAGTTTGATACTAAAATGGGATTGGCCAAAGGAAAACTACTAGGCCTGACTATTAAGCGTCAGCAAGTATTTGACAAGTTTCCAGTTTTGTCCAAACTATCAGAAACACAAGTACAAGAAGTAACTAAGCAAAGTTTACGTTTGGCTACCAGCAAGGTGCAATTACGTACCAGTGGTAGTTGCGAAGACAATTGTAAAGACAATTTTGCTTCTTGCCTGGCCAATAGCAGTGGAGGTCTTGGGTTTCTAAATACTTGCTCTAGATTTTCGTCTACTTATGCCATTACAGCTTGTTTCCTTGTTTATTTATTCATCGATTCTGGTATTATACTCTACTGTAATTCAGCATATTCTGGCTGTATGGCTTGGTGTTAAGTAAGATTTTCATCTAAAGAAGTAAAGCTTGCTCAATTATTGGGCAGGCTTGTATTTTATTGGATACTTTTCTGCTATTCTTCAGCATTTACAATACCTGTTTCCCAGCCATCGTAAGCTCCATTAAATTGTTGAGCCAATTCTCTCAATTCGGAGGTAACGCCATAAATGCTGTCTAGTTCTACCGCATCTTCTCGCCAAACCCCCAATTGGTAAGGGTGTTCTCCTGTATTGGTTTCGTTGATACCTTCAGTCTGGAAACCAAGCTTGGCTACTTCGGCAGAGAAACGCCCTAAATCATCCATATTTTTGAAGTAAACCCAATGATCTACCCGACGAGGGGATTCCAGGTTATCGCCATGTTTCTCAAGCTGCATTACTACGTCACGGTCCGACATATAGTTCCTAATCTCGTCGCTTGGATACAAAAAGTTCAAATAACTTTCCCAGGCCTTATCTTCTTCTATATCAACAAAAAGCTCTGTATCAGGCAATTGGGTATTAGAAAAACTTTCAACTTGTGATTCAATATCTTGGACTTCAGTCAAATAAAAATAGCTCAATCGTTTGCCATCATAAGTAAATGAACCCGCATGCAAACCATCAGTATTAGAAGATACAAAATCAATAATTGCGTCATCGATCTCATAAATTTTGTCTCGGTCTTCTTCTTTAGGGAATCCACTCCCTTCTTGCCCTTCAAAAGCAAAACCAATGACTAATAAATGAGGATACTCCTCTACGGGGGCGTATTCAATCAAATCCATCCTTAAAGTAGTAATGCCTGGCTTACCATCTTCATAGCTGGCAATGTAGGTGTCCCACGATGCCTGTGATTCTTCGGACTGGTTTGCTTCTTCCATTTTTATATTATTTGTTTTCAGAATAATTAAACGTCAATCATTAATAAGCTATCCTGCCCAATTCTCCCGATCCAGGCTTCTATACTGAATAGCTTCGGCCAAATGCTCTATTTTGATCTCTTCACTATGAGCCAGATCGGCAATGGTACGTGATACTTTCAGGATGCGGTCATAGGCCCGAGCCGAAAGTCCTAAGCGTTCCATCGCGGTTTTCAACAAGGTTTTTCCAGCAGGGTTAATCGCGCAAACCTCTTTCACCATAGGTGGCGGCATCATTGCATTGGAATGGATGTGGCTTTCGTCCTTAAATCGTTCGGTTTGAATTTCTCGGGCCTTGATTACTCGTTCCCGAATACTTTCACTGGTTTCGCTTTTTCGCAATGCAGTCATTTCGTCAAAAGAAACGGGTGTTACCTCTACGTGTAGGTCAATACGGTCCAGCAAAGGCCCGCTTACCTTATTTAAATACCTTTGTACTACGCCTGGGCCACATACACATTCTTTTTCGGGATGGTTATAATAGCCACAAGGGCAAGGGTTCATACTGGCAATAAGCATAAAGTTGGCGGGAAAATCTACCGAAATTTTCGCACGAGAAATGGTTACTCTGCGTTCCTCCAAAGGTTGCCGCAATACCTCTAGTACACTACGCTTAAACTCGGGCAATTCGTCTAAAAACAATACACCATGATGCGAAAGAGAAATTTCCCCTGGTTGAGGTACTCCTCCCCCTCCTACCAACGCTACATCGCTAATGGTATGATGAGGCGAGCGAAAAGGTCGAATAGAAATCAGTGAAGAGTTGGCAGGCATTTTTCCTGCTACTGAATGTATTTTGGTGGTTTCGAGGGCTTCGTGCAAGGTGAGCGGGGGCAAAATAGAAGGCAAACGCTTGGCCAGCATTGTTTTTCCTGCACCAGGAGGGCCAATCATAATCACGTTGTGGCCTCCAGCTGCGGCTATTTCTAAAGCGCGTTTAATATTTTCTTGCCCTTGCACGTGCTCAAAATCCGCTGAGTAGTTATTCAAGGTATCAAAGAAAATCTCTCGGGTATTACTTTCCATAGGCTCTATGGAAGAAGTGCCACTCAAGAAATCAACTGCTTCTTGTAAATTGTCTACCCCAATAATGTCCAGGTTGTTCACAATGGCTGCTTCCTGTGCATTGCTTTTGGGTAAGATAAACCCTTTATATCCTTGTTTACGCGCTTCTATAGCAATTGGCAATACTCCTTTCACCGATCGCAACCCACCATCCAAAGCCAATTCTCCCATAATCACGTATTTGTCCAACAATTCAGGGCTCAATTGATCAGATGCAGCCATAATACCCAAAGCAATAGGCAAATCATAAGCAGCACCTTCTTTCCGAATATCAGCAGGAGCCATATTGATGACCGTTTTTTGTCGGGGCATTTTGTAGCCCAAATATTTAATGGCCGACTCAATACGCTGTTGGCTTTCTTTGACGGCATTGTCGGGCAATCCGACCATATAATACTTGGTTCCCTGAGTTACATTTACTTCGATGGTGATAAGATAGGCATTGACACCATATACCGCACTTCCGTAGGTTTTGGCTAGCATTGGAGGGGTTTATTTATATTTATGAATGAGTACTACTTTTCCTGAATACCCTAAAATGTAGGGCTTTCAAAACTAGTAAAAAAGCCTTAGTAAAACTACTAATGATCAAGGCTTTCTAAATACTCCTCTGCTCTACTCAATAAACCTTCCCTCTTTGCTTCATCCATCTTATCAAAACTTTTGACCAACATTCCCAAGCGAGGGTTCTTTTGAAAAAAGTCACGGTTTATATGCATAAATCGCCAAAACAAGGCATCCCAGGTATTCTGCCAGTCGCCTTTTGGGTAATTACTCATTTTCATTAAATAATTGCTTCCGCTGATATAGGGTTTGGTAGACATCAGTCCTCCATCGGCAAACTGACTCATGCCATAGACATTGGGCACCATTACCCAGTCGTAGGCATCGATAAATAACTCCATAAACCAACGGTATACTTCATCAGGATCAAACTCACACAATACCATAAAATTTCCCAAGACCATCAGTCGCTCTATGTGATGGCAATAGCCAGTTTTAAGCACCTTTTTGATGGTAATATCTATGGGCAATATCCCCGTAGTACCGTCGTAAAATGAGGCTGGTATTTTACGGGTAAAACCCCAGTAGTTTTTGGTACGCTCTTCGGTGCCCTTGTACTGATATACTCCTCGAATAAACTCTCGCCAGCCAATAATCTGACGGACAAAACCCTCTAAAGAATTGAGTGGAACTTCCTGATGCTGAGCAAACTCCAGGGTTTTATCTAGTATTTGCTGAGGGGTAAGCAAACCTACATTGAGCATAGGAGTAAGCACGCTATGATTCAAAATGCTTTCTTCTTGTACAATGGCATCTTCATAGGGCCCAAACTCGGCAAACCGTTGCTCCAGAAAAGCCTGAAGCCAAGCCTCAGCATCGGTAAAATTAGTAGCATACAGAGGTGTATTGCTTAATGTACCAGGATTAGCATCAAAGTATTGTTTTGTATAAGTCTTGGCTTCTTCGTAAAAAACATGGGTATCTGGAAACTGTACATAAGGAGGTACTTTTTTGCGGGGGTATTTCTTGCGATTTTCGGCATCAAAGCTCCACTTGCCTCCTATTGGGCTTAGGTCTTTTTCTACCAAAATTTTGCGTTTTTTGCGCGCCTCGATGTAAAACTTGGTCTGAAAAAACTTCTTTTTCTTATTCTTGAAAAAAGATTCTAAATCCTCTAATGTATTCAAAAACAGTGGATTTGGGTAGAATTGCATTGCAATGCCTTGCTTTTGGCAAGTAGTCACAATTCGTTTCTCGAGCCAATTATCAGTAGGGTCTATACTATGCATTTGTTTAACTCCTTGCGACTTTAAGTGAGCAATCAATTTACGAATGTCTGACAACTCATCTTGGGAAGAAACATAATGAACTTTGCAGCCTTTGGTTTGCAAATAATTGGCATAAAACCGCATACTGGCTCGATGGAAGGCAATCTTTTGTTGATGAAAAGGGTACTGCCGAAAAAACAACCACTCCTCTACTAAATACACTGGATATTTCGTAACTGGCAAAGGGCTTTGCGCAAATAATTGATGAGGAAAAATAACATTGATCGTATTCATATCTTACATTACTTGCTTTGTGGATTATTTACTACCTCGCTTAGACCGACAACGCTTACTGCAATACTTTACTTCATCCCAGACTTTTTCCCATTTTTTACGCCAAGTGAAAGGACGTCCACACACCGCACAGATTTTGGTAGGTAAATGTTGTTTTTTCATAATAAGAGGTCATTATTTCATTAATCGCTTGCATAACTTACTGTGGGTGTATAAAGTTATTTTTTGCAGTCAGGCTTAGAGGTAAGGTCAAAGCAACTTGAGATAATAAAGTGCATAATATGGGTCGTTTTTTGTGATAAATGGTACTTTGGTTAAGCCTAAGAGGTACGCATTTCTTTAAGGCAAGCCCTTACTTTTTGTTTGAATTGAGGCAAATAATAGCTAATTTAACGAATCGTAAGCAGGTGTAGCGTTTTAATACTAACTTTCATCAAAGCTTTCTTTTGGAAAGGCTTTGGTTTCCAAGATATTCCCAATGAAAAATAATAGATATTTACATTTTTCTATTAGTCTAGATAGCTTCTTTAGAAAATACCAGTCAGGACTTACTTTTTTATTTGTACTGCTTTGTGTGTTTTTGGCAGATATTTTTTTTAGTACGGTTATTCCAGCCAATAAAATACCAGTACTGGAGAGTTTTCTGAAATCTCAAAGTCGCCTTATCATTGATTTTGCTCCTGAAATCTGGCTTACCTTGCTTGGACTAGTTCTGGGAACCCTGATTATTGTAATTTCTATTGCTTCTCAAAGTACCCCTAAGCTGATTGATCTCTACATCAGCGACCAAACCAGTTTGTTGTATGTATGGTACATTACTTCTGGTTCAGTACACAACTTATTTTTACAGATTGAGTTGGTGAATAACCAAGCCTACAAGGTTAATATCTTGCTCAATACTTATGTGATGCTTCCCATAGCATTACTCTTGGCTATTCCTTATGTATTGTACATATTACGCTATACCAAAACCAGTAATGTAATCGAAAAAATATTTGCCGATAACATGGTTCGCCTGGAGCGACTGGTACACCCAGCCAATCAAGCGTTGCTCGAAAACCCTAAGACGGTGACTAGTTATCAACACCGTTTGTTTGAGTCGCTCAACCAAATGGATGATTTGCTTGAATATGTTTCGTTTAAAGAACCCAAAGGTGATGTAATTAATAAGATGGGGGAAACCATTCGTTCTTACATCAAAATCAAAGACCAAATCAACCCTACCTTTTTCAAGATTAGCACGATGATCCGCAACGATGTTTCTTTCAAAACAATGACGGGTCAGTTTGATGATATTGAAAGAGAGCGCACCTTTTATGAGCAAAAAGGATATCGTTTGTTTGGTAACGCTTACCTTAAACTGATAGATAAAGATTTCTTTGATTTGGCCTCGCTATGTGCCTCCGAGCTTGCCAGTTGTGGTAAAGCCGCCATAGAGCAAAAGGATGATCCATTGATCAATGCAACCATCATTCGTTTCAATACGTTTTTGCGCTTTGGTATCAAACATGGTTTGCGTAATGGTGAAGCCAGAAACCTTTACAATGCTATTTTCCATTACAGCGAATTCATTAAGGAAATGGTCAACCACCGTTTCTTGCAACACACTAAAAAGAGCTTCTTTTATTTGAAAATTTATGTGAGCGAAATTTATCGTCATAGTTTAAAAGAACCTTCTTTTGGCTTTCTGGTTGATGTATTTACCTGGGAAATGAAAAAAATTCTGGTGCAGGTAAGTAAAAACGAATTGCCCATTTCACTTCAAGAGGAACTGTTGGATATTTTCTTACAGATAGATAATCTAGCTGGTTATGATCAAGACCTTTCGCACAAGCGTCGTTTCAATCAAAACATTCGCTTATTCCATATTGCGATGGCTTTGTATTATCTACGTGTAGACAAGAAATCGTTGGTAGAGGCAATTATTGAAGATATTTTAGAAGACCATCATTACATTGGAGGCGAAGATTTAGGCAAAGACATCATAGGTATCTGTAAGCGATTAGAAACGTCAAGCCCTACTTTCTGGGAAGATACTGATAGAGGTAATTCCAACTTATATTTCTCAGAGGATAAAGAGTTTTTACCCAACTTTATCACTATGTTTAACGAACATTTAAATCACGCTATTTCTTATAAAAGCACCTCACAAGTAAACTCTAATAAGTCAGATTCAGAATAAATAATTTATATAGTACCAAACAAAAAAGCCGAACTAATGAATAGTTCGGCTTTTTTGTTATATCTCAGATAAAAACCTAGTCCTTAAAAGGAACAAAAACTACTCGTAGGCTTTCCTCATTTTCATCCTGAACTTTTAAAATCAAACGTTCATCGGTGACCTCCATGATTTCGGCCTTACTTACCTGTCCATTTGCTTCGACAGTTACTAAGGTCATTCCTTTGTTGGTAAGTTTCCAAGTCATTTTTTCTGGTTTGGCTCCTGGCACGGGTATTTTGAGTTCAACAGTTCCGTCGGATTTAAAGTGCATATAAGATTCCGAAACCATGTGTCTGAACATTATTACTTCCTCTTGTGATGCTATTTTCATTTGTTCCTGGTAGGCCTTGGGCATCAATTTCAGGTATTCATCTACGTGATATTGCCATTTACGAGTTATCAACTTCTTGATAACTTCGGCTTGGGCTTGCCCTTGCATAATGGTAGCCAATGTAAAAATTAGCGTTAGGAAAAAAAGGTAACGAATGGATTTCATGTATACTAGCGATTTTGGGGATAAAAAAAGAAACACCCAAGAATATTTTACTATCCTTTAAGAGTGTTTCAAGTAAATGCGATTAGATTAAATATTAATCTTTGAACGGAATAAATATCATTCGCTGGGGTTGTCCAGTGTTTTCGTCAGTTCCTTCTATTATCAACTTTTCACTGGTAAGTTTTATAATGCTTGCTTTATTTTCTTTTCCCTGGTCATCGGTAGTAACGAGTGTTTTACCTCCATTGGTTAACTTCCAGTTCATCTTTTGGCTTGATGCCCCTCCTGGGCCAGGTATTTTAGCTTCTGCGGTACCATCAGATTTAAAATGAAAGTAAGCTTGTGCCATCATTTGTTTAAACATAGCTATTTGCTCGGGTGGTGCCTTTTTCATCTCTTCTTGCTGGGATTTAGGCATTAGTTTAATTAATTCTTCTACATCGAATCGCCATTTACGGCTAAGCAAATCTTTTGTTGATTGGGCTTGTACTTGAGTAGCCGCAGCTAAGGTTAAAAGCAATGCCAAAGAAAAAAAGTAGCGAGTTAATCTCATGTGTTTGAAATGTTTAGAATTAGAATGAACGCTCAATGAGTGTTTCATTATATAATATACCTTGATTGTAATTACTATTTTTAACGATCAATTGTTGGTAAAACTTGCCAAAATCACAAAAAAAACCGTCCCAAACGGGACGGCCTTTTTTCATGTTTCAATCTAAAACCCATTAAAATCTTGGAGTATGCCTCAACATACGCCCATAAACCATTTTAAACTTTTAATTTATGTTAGAGATAGTTATCAAAAACATACAGCATTCAAGTGTCAAAGAAATTTATCAGTTAAGGTATTGAATACGCTGTCATCTGAATAATTCATACTTTCAAAAGAACACTCAAATCTTTGGTCTTAGTGTAACAAGACCAAAGAAGGCATTGCTTGGTCTCCCTTCGGTAAGACCAGGCAAGATGTAGTGTTAAAGAAGTTTGTTAGTTAAGGTACTTAGTAGCTATTACTCTTATTACAGTATCAACTGGAGCTAATTTTTTAAAAAACTTCTATTTCAATCACATAAACTACTCATTATCAAACAATTAAAAACAAAACCCCAAAACACCTTTTAGGCATTTTGGGGTTTATCAAGGGTGATAACTCACAAGCAGTAATTCGGTTATTTATGTCTTTCTTCCAGCACTTTTACTACTTCACTCAAGGTAATCCCCTTGTAATTTAATAATAATAACAAGTGGTAAATCAGATCCGCGGATTCTTCTTTGAGCAGTTCATCGGTACCATTAGTGGCTTCAATCACGGTCTCGACCGCTTCTTCTCCTACCTTTTGTGCTACTTTATTTACGCCCTTTTGGGCAATTTTAGAAGTATAAGAACCTTCCGTAGGATTGGCTAGTCTATCTTGAATTACGTTTTCAAGCTTTTGCAAAAACGCGATACTTTCCTCGTTGTTCATCTCTTTATATTTATTTGAGGCTTCAAAGTTATATTATTTGTACAACTTTTTACAGAGTTCGGCCGCTGCTTTAGGGGTATCCAGTCCAAACCCAGTCAACGCGTGTTCATCCATATGAATAATGCGTCCTAACCGTCGTGCTCTGGAATCGAAAAGAGCGGGAATTTCAAAAATTTTGCTCACCACGCTATTCCAACTTTTATTACTCATCAAAATGTAGTCAGGATTGGCGCGCATCATTACTTCAGGAGTTAGTCGTTTCATACCTTCTATAGCCAAGGCATTGGCGGCATTTTTGGCAACTGCCAACTGAATAATGGCATCTCCAGCGGTTTTCTGACCAGCCAATACCAGGTTCACTCCTCGAGCTAGCACATACATTACTCGTACTGTATCTTTGCGGCCTTTTCTTATGTTTGGAATGGTGTTAAGGGTGCTATCAATAGAGGTGATGAGCTTTTCTCCCGCCGCCTTTTTATTCAATCGCCAGGCTATTTTTCTAATGAGGGCTTTGGTAGAATCAATGCTTGGAGAGTTGTTGTAACGGATGTAGTCAATACTTTCGGCAGCTACATCATTCATGATTTCTTCGGAGCTACCTTCCACATCAGACAGTACCAGATCGGGTTCATGCTTCAGGACCAACTCACTTCTAAGAATCCGACCATAACCTACTAAAGGAAGAGAATCGTTGGAGTTTTTACGATCTACAGCTACCACTTTTTTGCCTTCACCCAAAGCAAATACTATTTGGGTAATGGTTTTACCAATGGTTACAATTTTTTTGTATTGCTTAGTTGGTGGTGGAAGGTCGGTGATTTTTTTGGGCTTGGCAGTACTACTGGTTTTTGTAGAATCTTGTTTTTCACCTTGTGATGATTTTTTACAGGCAAATACCAGCAATAGTAAAGGGATCAATAACAGTTTTTGAGACAACATATAACTTGTATTTTTTTGATTGTTAGTAGTTTGCTTATGCTTTATATACTTAATTAAAGCTTAGCAACAAATATAGTTTCACAATCAAAAAAAAGCCAAAATAGACTATACAAAACCTGAAGTTAAATAGGCATATGTACAAAAAAAAGAAGCATATCTGAGATATGCTTCCTTATCTATGTATTGTTTACCAAAGATGGTAGTTTATTTCTTATCAGCAGGTTTGTTGTTGGCTGGTTGCTTGTTACCGCCAGCAGCAGGTTTCTTATTACCGTTTGGAGCAAGTTTTTTGCCTTGTGGTACGGCATTAGGATTACCAGTGCTTTTATTAGGGTTAGCCTCAATTCCTTCTGGGTTTGAGTCACCAGAACTAGCTCCGATACCTGTAATTGCGGGAATTTTAGTAGCTAGAGTGAGCACAAAAAGTGCAATTGCCAATCCCCAGGTAATTCTTTCCAACAAATCGGTAGTTTTCTTTACCCCAATCATTTGGTTAGAACCTCCGCCACCAAATGTACTGTTCAATCCACCACCTTTAGAATTCTGTGCCAATACTACCAATACTAACAATACGGCAACTACGATGATTAAAATAATTAATAGGTTATACATACACTCCGCATTTTCTTTGTTTAGGGCTGCAAAGTTACGGTTTTCGTGCCATTAAAAACAAATAATTTATAAAGTAAGTGATACTTTTCTTCTTGATATATCGAATTAAAATACATTTTCTGGTTTTGAAAGCCATCCTCGCTTACGATAAGCAGTTTTGAGAAGGCTATCTAACAAATAAAACCAAAAGCTCAGCCATAGAATATTGAGGTGAATACCAAACCCAAAGAATGAAATAATAGAAAGTAAGCTTAACCCCAATGAATAAGTTAAAAAACGAAGCACATACTTCAATTGTCCTCGGTTGGCTAGCCTTTGAATTTTGCGTTTGCTAAAATCTATTTGCCAAAATAGAAAAAATGACAATCCTAAAAAACCAACGCATAGCCAAATTACCCACCCTATGGTGATTACATTATCGCCATTTTTGAGCGCCAGATAAGTATTCACCAAAATCAACGGGCCTGCCATATCACCATAAATGGTATTGTGCTTGTCTTCGGATTGAAAACTCCCAATGACGATTATGCGATCTTTGCAAATTTTATGAACATCTTCGGGAAACATCAACAACTCTCCCAATCCAATCCAATTGTAGCGCTTTTTGGGGTCTATATCGAATAAATCGTAATTGCGAATGCGCAAGTTAGGCACAAAATGATTCAGCATGATGCGATGGTTGAGGCTGTTGAACGCCCAGCCTAAGTGTGGCTTTTTCTGATGGAGCATTTCGTACATCTTGACAGGCACCGTAGGTAACGTATCTTTATAGAAAAGCTTAAATTTCAGAAAGGTGTTATTATAGGTTTCGTAGTTGGCTAACCCCTTTTTTATTTTTTTGAATGGAGGCAACTTCAGGCTGTCTTTGTCGCCATCGAATACATAAGAAAGCAAAAGGTTAGGGAGCTTGTTCATGGCAGCTTCTAATGCTGAGTCGCTTGGGGATTTTTGGTCAAACATGAGGTCGCACAATACCATTTGCTGATTTGCAGGCTTTTGGGCAAAAATATTGAGCAACTCGGTAAGTCGTTCCCGATCGGTAATGGCTAAGTTGCCTACTGGAATGCCATCGTTGTCTAATAAATCTACTAGCTGCTTATCGCGTGAAACATCTACAAACAAGAAATCTTTCTTGGGTGGTTTTTGGTCTATACCCAATACAAAGGTTTTGAAAAGGGTGGTATACTGAAATAAAGACATTTCGGCCCCATTCCAGGTAGGGCGATTGAGCAACCAAAAGGTAAACAAAATACACACAAGGGTATTGACCAAAGAGGCAATCAAAACTCCTCGAAAAAATGTTTTAGGCCGTTGGGTAGACATTTAGGTTTTGTATATACAGGTGATTTGGTGACACCATATGCAAGTTTTGAATAATGAATAGCAATCAACGAATATTGAAAGCAGGCTACTTAATATTTTTCTCATACCAGGCACGTACGTTGCTGGTATTGGGTGTACCCAAGCTTACCATGTTGCTGGCCATTTCTTGTATCACGTCTTCTTCGGGTAACTTTTCGGCTTTTAAATACTTGCCTAATTCTACAAGTCCTTCTTTTTTTAAAATTTCCTGAGCAACAAATACAGGTTTAAAGGTCATATGCTGTTTGGTCTCGGGCTCAGCAATATATACCGAAGACTCTTTATCATAAATGTAATAGGAGATGATAAAATCGGTCGCTAATTCTTCTTGTATCTCTTCCCCATCTACTTTAAACAATTCCTCCCGATCTATTATCAGTGTACTGTCTTTATACTTTAGAGCCTTATTTATTTGCTGACCTTTGTAGCTATATCGTATGTAAGGCTGGCCTTTACCAAACTTGGCAAAAACTGCAGGGTTTATTTTCAGTTCTAATCTATTACCCAAAATGAGGTATCCCTTGCGAGCTTTATTAAAATGAGCCTTCAATTCGGTCAAACTATTGATGTTCGCCGCACGGGCTATAGCTCCTTGTTTTTGCGCAAAGAGCGTTTTCTTTACAAAAATAGCCGATTCACTAGCCGCAGCTTTGTTTTTAAGCTTGAGCTTGAATCTACCTTTGCCTCTACTATACAGCACTGCTACTGCATTTTTATCTTTAAATACTACTTTATTACTTGAATTGATTTTGGTGCGAGGTTTTAGGTATGTCTTGGTTGTTTGATTGTAAATTTTGCCCTTAACAGCTAGTATATAATAGGTGCTCTGGGCTCGAGCTACTGAAAAACTCATGAAGGTTATAGCCAATGCCAATAAAAAGGTAAGTTTTCGCATTTGTTCTAATTATCAGGTTCGTTTGAGTAGGTTTGTCTTTGCTGCTTTAACGCTTAATTTCGTAATTTTTTATGTCTTTTAACAAATTTCCCAAGGGTTAAAAAATCTGGATATCATCTCGTATCGCTATTATATCATCCTTTCGTTTTTATTACCTAATTTTGAAAGTCAAGAATCTATTCTCGATATAATCGTACAAATGCTCGATCGTGGAATGATCACCTAAAAATCAGAAAGTTGGCTGGGTACCCGATGATCACTTTGTGATTTCTAGACTCCCAACAACTTCTAACATTTAAGCATCAAGTTTTTAATAAATCATATATGACTTTAACTAACTTCCTGAAATATCAAGCCCAAACAAACCCTCACCCGATAGGCTTAGACGTAGCCAAAGCAGAGGGCATTTATATATGGGATACTTCTGGGAAAAAATACTTTGACCTGATAGCGGGTTTGGCAGTAAATAATGTAGGGCATAGACACCCTCAGGTAATGGAAGCGATTCAGGATCAATTAAATGCTTACTTGCATGTGATGCCTTATGGCGAGTTTGTACAAGGCCCCCAGGTAACACTTGCAAAAAGGCTTGCTGAGGTATTGCCTCAAAAGCTTGACTCCTGCTATTTTGTGAACTCGGGGGCGGAAGCCATAGAAGGTGCTCTGAAACTCGCCAAACGATTTACTGGAAGAAAGCAAATTGTATCGTGCCATAAGTCTTATCATGGAAGTACCCATGGTGCATTATCAGTGACAGGTAATGCTACCAAACAAGATGCGTTTCGTCCTTTGCTGGAAGGCGTTTCTTTTATTCATTTTAATGCATTGGAAGACCTTGCCTCTATTACTCAGGAAACTGCCGCAGTAATTGTAGAAACAGTGCAAGGGGATGCGGGAGTGCGTATTCCGACTCTTGATTATATGCAGGCTTTGAGAAAAAAATGTGACGAAACAGGGACTCTACTGATTTTGGATGAAATACAAAGCGGGTTTGGAAGAACAGGACCTCTTTTCGCCTTTGAACACTTCGGTATTACTCCCAATATTCTTTGTATGGCCAAGGCTATGGCAGCAGGTATGCCTATGGGATGTTTTGTTTCTTCTCAGGAAATTATGCATTCGCTATCGCATAGCCCAATGTTGGGCCACATCACGACTTTTGGTGGTCACCCAGTTTCGTGTGCAGCAGCAGTAGCCAACCTTGAGGTGCTTCAGAATGGTACTTTAGAACAGGTTGAAGCTAAAGGGACGCTTTTCTTTGAAAAACTGCAACACCCAATAGTCAAAGAAATTCGTCAGATTGGTTTGATGTTAGCCATTGATTTGCCTTCGCAGGAAATTACTCAACAGGTAGTGACTAAATGTTTGGAACGAGGGATTATCACTTTCTGGTTTCTTTCTAACCCCGCGAGTTTTCGTCTTGCGCCTCCTCTTACTATTACTACACAAGAAATAGAAACAGCCTGTGAGGTAATCAGAGAGGTCTTTGATGAGTTGACTTGAGCACTAGCCCTACGGGGTTAATTAAATATCCAAACATCATAGAGTTGCTGTGGTTTCTAATTATATATTCTAAGAATAATATTTTTTGAACAAAAAGCTGTATTTTATCGTTATCATTTTTTGATAGTATTACTATCTTAAATTTTAGTTATACTTTTGAATATTAATTTATTCAATTGTCCAAAAATACAGCACCTATGGAAACATCATTTTTAGATTACTATAAGTTGATACTAGCCAAAGTAAGCTTTGATCATAAACTGTTTAATAAAGAGTATAAAAAGGCTTTAAAATCGCTCAAGGACCACGAAGTAGAAAAGTTTCACCAGTGGCTGGAGTCCACAGGTTATATTAAAAATTTGCAGATAAAAACTTCTTTATCATAAGAAGCTGTTTATTGTAAATTTGGAATGATCAATAAAACATGGCCTTCCTACTCCAGTAAGAAGGCCTTATTCTTTATAAGAATATTTTTAAACGAACAAGCATTACAAGTATACTACCCCAAACTTCTCTTCTATAAGCGACAAATCGTGTTTACCTGATTGATTTTGTCGGGATGTTTCTGCCATAAATTCCTCCGCCCAATGTCCTGGAAAAATATAGCTTAGCAGTTTTGCTTTAACAGAGCCGTTATTTTTCATATAATGTGAAATCCCCCTTGGACAATGTACTGAATCTCCTGCTTGCAACTGATAAGTTTCTTCACCAATCTTGGCAGTTAACTCGCCTTCCAAAATGTGGAAAGTTTGGTCTTCCCATTTATGGTAGTGGTCGGGAATAAATCCATTAGGTTCTAAAATACCATCCGAAATAACGTATTCTCCATTGGACTGACTTGCGTCTACAATGATGTTGGTATACTCACCCTTTGCCATCAAATATTTAAGATTACCATCTTTTTTGGCAATGACTAGTTCTTTGCTTGTTTGAGTTACTTTTTGTTCCATCCTTAGGTTAATAATTTCTATAAATTGCTTATTACACGACAAAGTTATAGTGATTCTAAGCATTCATTATGATCATTTTTACAGCAATTATGATACTTTTTCACTATTTTGTATGCTATGGATGTTTTTGAAGATATTCTCTCTTATTATCCTATATCCCAGGTAAGCGATCAGTCCTCATATCAAGACTTTATCATTTTGTCGTTAGAAGAACTTACTCAAAACCTCACCGAAGAACATTTGTCCAAGTATAGCAAGCTGCATTTAAGAGATTTTTTTGAAATCTCTATTGGTGTAAATGAATCAAACGCTCCATCTATAGAAGTGGGGACTGATAAGATTGTAACCCAAGACAACAACGTTGTATTTGTTTCACCTATGCAGGCCTTTTCCATCGATTTTGGAAGCCTTGGTAGCCTTCAAATGGATAGGGGTTATTTATTGGCATTTAAGCCTTCATTTTTGGTAAGCAATAAAAGAAGTTTTGAAATTATTCACATTTTTAGATTTTTCAATTCTTATACTTTTCCTCAATATGTGCTCACATCGGAGCAACTACAGCCTATGATTAGCATTTTCAAAAACATCTATCAAGAATTTACTGGCAATACATCATATGCCCGAGAAATTATCAAGGGTTATTTAGAGGTGTTGTTGCATAGTTTTAATCGTATTTTGAAACTGAATCCTACATTGGTCACCACGAGTACTTGTGAACACATTGCTACTCGTTTTGAGCAAAAAATAATTGAAGATGAACACAAAATTTCCACCATCAGAGATTATGCTTCGCAGCTGAATATAAGCCCTAATTATTTGTCTGAGTGTGTAAAAAAAGTCACTGGAAAAAATGCGAAACAAGTATTACTTAGCCATAAATTAATCGTGGCTAAAGGCCTACTGCAACAACACGAAAAAAGCATCGCGGAAATAGCTTATGAAATGGAATTTACTGAACCCACCAATTTCACCAAGTTCTTCAAAAAAATGGCTGGCATTACTCCGCATCAATTTAGAGTTTCTAATGCATTATAATCGGTAGATTTGCATACGAAAAATTAACAATATATCATTTCAAACCTCTTCTGAATTTAGAGAAGTAATTTTACTGTTACCTTCATATTATTTTAAGAAACCCGAAAAACACACAAGGCACTTTTTGGTCAAAGCTGCTTATGGCAGATTCAGTAAACTCTATTAACTCCCTTTTTTTAAGTTAGCAGTCAGATGAAGCTGTTTGTCTCTTACTTTTAGAGTGCTCATGCTCATTTCATATGTTAAAGTTTTGGTCATAGTATTTATCATCCACTTTCTGTCAGAACTAAGCATGCGCTCATCATTCTTTATGTAGTTTGATAAAAAGGTTAGTTCAAAAACTTCATGATCACAGGTGATGTTTTTCAAAGCCAGTGATTCTACCCTTCCATTAGAATGTACATTCATCATCCAAGGATTTTCTTCTTGCTCAAAAGATATAAAGCCAGATTCCCAATGGGCATTTCTTGCGGTATTTGCCAAGGTTGGTTTTATCCAGGTCTTTTGTTCATAATGCATGATTGCTCTTTCTGAATCACATTCAAATTTTAGAAGCTCGGTGTATTCAAAGGTTTGAATGGTTGGAAAAAAACCAGTGCCTTCTCCCTGCCAATTTCCTTCTAAAAGTTCGGCCAATGTTTTAAACTCAAAGTTTCTCATGATTTAGTTTTTGTGTATGGTTACAGCATCGCTTTGTGCTGCAGGAAATATGGTGAGGTCAGCGATTTGAATATGGTCTGGTACACTAATGCTATAAAATATGGTATTGGCAATGTCTTCTGCGACTAGTGGTTGATAACCCTTGTATACACTATTGGCCCGCTCGACATTTCCGTGAAAACGGTTCACAGAAAATTCTGTTTCAACTGCTCCCGGGGCAATGTTGGTTACTTTGATTCCGTGCGGCACCAACTCCAGGCGCATTCCCTTACTGATGGATTCTACGGCAGCCTTTGTGGCACAATACACCATTCCTTTGGCATAGGCTTGTTTGCCTGCAATAGAGCTCACGTTTACGATGTGGCCTTTGCCAGCAGCAATCATATAGTTCACCAATGTTTTAGATACATACAGTAGGCCTTTTACATTAAAGTCGACCATTTTATCCCAATCATCAATGCTGCTCTCTTGTATCAAGTCAAGGCCATAAGCTCCCCCCGCATTATTCACTAAAATGTCTACGTTTTTCCAGGCAGTAGGTAGAGAGTCTATGCTTTTTTTGACTTGATCTAGCATCCCTATATCAAAGCTCAAAGTTTTTACCTCTACGCTCTTGCCTAATTCCTCGGCCAAGGATTCCAGTTTTTCTTTTCTTCTGCCGCAAAGAATCAAATCAATATTGTGCTGTGAGAAAAGTCGTGCGGTAGCCTCTCCTATTCCAGAAGTAGCTCCCGTGATAAAAGCTTTTTTATTCATTTTTTAAGATTTTGTACAGTTAAAAACTTCAATGCAAAAATATGAGGCAGTACTAAAACAAAACAGATGCAGTTTTGTAATTTTGTACCGTATCAGATAGATAAAGTATAATGGGTAAAAGTTATAAGTATGAGGAGATTGTACTCAACATAGAAGAAAAGATACAGCAAGAGATTTTGGTATCTGGGCAAAAGCTTCCATCTGTGAGGGCACTTTGTTTAGAGATGTCAGTAAGCCCCTCTACAGTCTTTAAGGCATATTATGAATTGGAAGCTCGTGGCCTGATAGAAGCCAGAAGCAAATCTGGTTATTATGTAAGCCTCAAGGTCACTCAGCTGAAGAAAATAAGGCATCAAGCGCAGGTATTACTTGACGATTCTATATCAATAAAGGCAAAAAATGTAGACGAAATGATCGAGGAGATTGAGCAAGCCAAACTCGATGATATTAAAGTGGATTTTAGCTCTGCTACGCCTTCGGTAGAAATGTTGCCGTTAGAAAAATTGAATAAATCTATCAGGTCGGCTCTTGCTGGTGACAGCAAACAAGACCTCATTGCTTATGAAAACCCACTGGGAGCAGTACAACTTCGTAAATATATCTCGCTGCAAAAAATCAAGGGGAATCTTAGCAACCTGGTGGATCAAATAGTGATTACTGCAGGCTGTCTGGAGGCCATTGGTATTGCCTTGAAAATCTTGCTTAAGGGTGGCGATGCAGTTTTAGTAGATACTTTAAACTATTACAATATATTGTCTTTGCTAAAAAGTACGGATGTAAAAATCTATACCTATCCTTTTAGCGAATCTTCTGATTTTGATCCCGTTCACTTCGAAAATGTACTTCTTACCCATCACATCAAGTTATGCTTGATTTCTTCTAACTTTCACAACCCTACTGGTACTAGTTTAACAACCCAAGCGAAAAAAGCCATTGTGGAAGTAGCTACTCAGCATCAAGTATATATCATAGAGGATGATGTATATGGGGATTTATATTTTGGAAAAAACAGCCCATCTACCCTCAAGCAGTTTGATACCGATGGTTTGGTTTATTATTGCTCTTCGTTTTCTAAAACATTGGCTCCGGGGTTCAGAATAGGATATTGTTTGCCAGGTACAAAATACCAGGAGTTTGCCAAATACAAGCGGTTGTTGTCGTTGGGTACCAATAGTGTCACCCAGGCTGCTCTGGTAAATTTTATGACTACGGGGCGCTATGACTTTCACTTGAAAAGGCTCAGGAAACAGTTGCACCTCAATATGCTCAAATATGGCGACACCATTCTTAGTGTTTTCCCTAAGGAAGTCCATTTACAGGTACCAGAAGGTGGCTATGTGTTTTGGATAGGTTTTCCTCAGCCATTTGATGGGTACGAACTCTATAAAAAATGCTTGCAGGAAAAAATACTTATTACACCTGGTGAAGTATTTTCAACCAATGGTGCATATAAAAACTTTATCCGCATTAGTTTTTCCAAACCATTTGATGATACCGTAGATAAGGCTCTAAAAAGAATTGGTGCTTTGGCCAAACAAGTAGCTAAATGATCTCTTGTTGGTGTCGCTACACTCAAACACCAAACAAGGGGTAAGAGGTAAATCTGTATTTAATACAATTTTTCAGTATTTATCTATGCTTCCAGCTCGGTTGCCTTCGGCGACTAACTTTTTTGAGCCCAAAAAAGGCCCGACAGCATATGCAGCCGCACTGGCCAATGCCCCCTCCTTCCATGCTGTCTACCTGCCCACGAGCAAAGCATCGATTAAATTATAGTCAAACAAGATTCTTATAATTTTTAACTATGTAACTACTTAAACACCAAACAAGAGGTAAAAAACTATGGATTAATCACCGCTCTGCACCATTTTTCACTTTTCATTTTTAGTTTTTCACTTTCAAAGCCTTGCTTTGAACCAGCTACCAAATTCTAAAATCGTTGCTCAAGTTTTTGATTCGAGATGTTGGATGTTGTTTGCCATTGGTCAGCTTTTGCACTTGGTCATAGAGATAATCCTGCAACTCACTCAACATAATTTTGCCATCCTTATTTCGATCAGCTTTTTTGTTTTTGAGTCCATTGAGCACCGAATAAGTAAATACACCATTGTTCCATTCTTTGCTTTCTAAGGCAAACTCTCCGCCTCCAGCGCTGGATAAAATGGTGGCTCCAGTTCCCTTACGTAGATCGGTATAAAGCTCTTTCATCAACTGGTAAGAGTTTTTGAGGCCAATGGAGGTGGCTTGCTTCTTTTGGCTTTGCTTGTCTTTCACAAATCCCCGGAAAATCACCTTTTTGTTGTCGGTGTTCACGGCCACTTCTTCGTAGCTGTCTTTGTCTACCTCACCCGAGTGGCAAGCATCTACCAACAAGAGTTTTTGGCGGGCTGGAATGCCATCTATGAGGTTCTCCAGCTGTTGGTAAGGTAAGCCTCCCTTTTTGGGATTGGTAAAATTGATTGAATGGGTTCCTAAGAAGTAATCCTGATTTTCGTCTAACAAACCGTGTCCCGCATAAAACACCAGCACGTAGTCATCTACCCTGGTTTGGAGCAATTTTTTCTTAATCCGTTCTAATTGTTTGGTGCTTAAACCTTTGTCGAACAAGGGGTAGGTTTTTACTTCCTTAAACAAATCACTGCTGTTTTGGGTAAAAGCAGCAACCATATCCTGTGCATCTTTACGGGCAAAGTTGAGTTGGTATTTCTTGTTTTTGTATTGAGATACGCCAATCGCTACAATGTGTAAAGTAGGTTTGGGTAAGGGCTTATTGGGTGTGAAAATTACTTGAAACTTTTCTTTGATCGCACTCACTCCTTGGTTATTCAATGCGGTAATCTCAATGTTATTTTTACCTTGTGACAGTGGAATGGCAAGCTCTTGCTCAAATCGCTTCAGGTTTTTACTGCCCAAATCTTGCCCATTTTTTCCATATAAAGCCACGCCATTTACATATATATTATAGCGGTCAAGGTTGGTCTTTTTGTCTAAAATAGCCACTTTCACCTTGTATACTGGTTTTCGAAAAGGAATTGTTTGACGATTGGCTCCTCGACCTTTACGGAAAATCTGGGGGTAGTCGTACTCTTCATCAAAGTCGCTTTCCATTAGTTTTTTTATAAACTCCTCTTTGAGTCCAAATCCTTTCAGGCGTTTTTTGTACGCTCTCTTGTAACGATTTACCGTTCGTCGTGAGGCCACCCCAATTGCTTGTAATATTTTATCGGGGCGATTGAAAACCAGGTCGAGCTGATCAAATAACAAGATTTTGTTGTTTTGTACATAGTGGATGTTTTTGATGGTACTTTTGGTAGTGGTATAATACCCCTTGGGAGAAATCACAATATAATCCTCCGAATTACGCACAATCACACTTACTTTTTCTTGCCTTTTCTGCAAATCCCATAAAGTCACTGCCCCTAGTTGATGGGTGGTAATCATCTGGGTGGAATCTTTGTTTAAACGATAACGGGAAGGAACACCAAAGCGGCTTTGGTATTTGGTAAGCAACTCGCCATTGGTTAAACTCCAATGAAAAATTTGATCGTCATTTTGTATCGTCAAAAATGTCTTTTGGTCAGGTAAGAGAATTACTTTAGAAGGGTAAGAACCACGAACTGACTTTTTGAATAACAGCTTTTGGGTTTTATAATTAAACAAGTACAATTGCCCATTGATTATATTCTTATTTCTGCGATTTCTTCTCCCTTTGGCAAATAGGATGGTTTGCTTGTCGGGTAATATTACCCAATCATTTATTTGGCCTCCAAAACCTACTTTCCTTAAATCAAATGTTTTTTGCCCCGTGGCCAAACTCCAAAAGTTCAAATACTGCGGGGTCATCATTATTTGATTATCAGGCAAAATGACCATCCGATTTCCTATAATTTTAAATCCTTTGGGAGATACATCCTGCCCAGTGCGATGATTCCATTTTTTTACTACTCCCTTGCCATCTATTGATATGAAATAATCGGTATTGGGTATATACCGGATAGCCTTCACAATGCTCTGGTGCCCTTCATATTGTCTCATTAGTTTTCCAGTTTCTAAACTATAATGTTTGATCGTTTTACTTTGAGCATTGTCTAATAGAGCAAAATCGTATAAGAGTATTTCTTTTCGGCCAGGTATTACCCAATAATTTGCACGAGTGGGAGCAAACGAACTAATGACGGTACTTGTTTTCACTGGAAATCGAAACAAAGGCTTGGGCCGATCGATACGATAAAATAGTATTTCGTTATAGTTAGCCACAAAGAGGGTTTGGGC
Organism: marine bacterium AO1-C; assembly: GCA_001890965.1. Lineage (GTDB taxonomy): Bacteria > Bacteroidota > Bacteroidia > Cytophagales > Microscillaceae > Microscilla. Next base: position 285,419 of record MLAY01000003.1, read on the forward strand.
ATCAATTGGCTTGATAAAGTTCACTTCGGCCCTTATTCCTTCAAAGGTCATGATCATTTTTTGAGATTCTATATCCCAAATGCTTACTTCATGTCTATATTTCTTTGGGGTACTATTTACTTTTTTTAGCAGGAATTGCCTTTTTGTTTCAGGCCAATCAATCACTTTATATTTACGCTTGTACCTTGGCCCTTTCACAAACATCCTGGCCAATACATTGTCTTTGCGTTTGGTGTAAGCCCAACGATTGTGTTTCATATCCCATTCAAAAATATAGAGCTTATCCTTGAATCGTAATGTTTGCTCCCTCTCTCCCCAAAACACTTGTTGGCTGGCAATCTCCCTAAACTTAGACTTTCTGTTGATTTTTATCAAGGTTGGATTAGAAGGTTGACTCCTTTGTCTATTAATTTTGTTGGCTTCTGCATAGGAGGTCACTTTTGCCTCAAGACCGTTCAAAATCGCCAGTTGTTTACCTCGTTCTCTTTTAGACCTGTCCAGCCTTTGAACAATTTTTCCCTGAGCAAGGTCGTACACCCAGGAAACCCATACCCGTTCTTTAAAAATAAGCTGTTTTTTGTCAGGCGTAATGTATACCTGATCTACTCGGTTTTTGTCTAAAGTTTTAATGAGTTGGGTAGTTTTTTTATCTCTAAATTCTACCTTATCGTTTAGCGATACCAAAAAATAGGGCAACGACTCGAAAGCGAATACGTTGCGGATGTAGGGCTGATAGGGCAAGGTCTTGGTTATTTTACCAGTGATTATGTTCCATTGCCGTAGCAAGCGTTTTGTGACTGTACGGCCGTTCTCCTTCACTCGGTTTTCATTCACCGTGTATAAAATTTTCTCTTTTGGTAGATAAATACAATGTTTGACATCCTTTATATTGAAATCACCCCACAAACGCTGCATAGTGCGGGCACTCCAAATGCTCAAGCTTTTTGAATTGGCTGTGTAAAAAATATATTTTCTATCACGACTGAAGCGAGTACTTTTTCCATCATTTAAATATGCCTGCACTTCATCCCGCTTGGTACTCAACTTTATTTTCTCTCTTTTTTTTAAGTCTATTACCAGCTTTTTATCGCCTCTACCCCCACTGGTAATGAATAATTTGTCTTGCAAAGGGCTTAGATTCAATTTTACCACATAGTCTTCATAATACTTTTTAATCAATGTTCCAGTGTTGGTATCCCATTGCTTCACTGAGCTACCATTGGTAGTAATAAAAGTTTGGTCTTTTAAAATATAAAGATCACGAATACGCGAAGTATGGGCTCTAATCACCCATAATACTCGCTCAGTTTTCCGATCCCATTTGATAATATTGCCCCGTGAGCCACCTGTGAGGTAGAAGTTTTTGGCATACATTCTTACCTGTTTTCCAGACTTGTGATCGATTTGTACTTGTAAACGGAGTTTGCTTTGCGCCTGAGTATTTGTACAATAAGCCAAAATGAATGCAATATACCCTACCCAAAATAGTCGTTTCATTCGTCGTTTCTTTTTGATTGTTATAGTCAATAGTGTTCAGTCCAATGCTGTTTCCATAAGGTTGTTTTGATACTTGCGTAGCAGACCACCTTAGTCCTACTGCTCTCAGGAGGAGACTTCTCCGACACGACAATGGACTCGAAAAGTTGTTAAGGAAACAGCATTGGTCGATAGTCCACAGTTTTTAGTGATGCTTTGCGCCAATTTTTCATTTTTAGTTTTTAACCCAGAAAACCAACTAACCTGGCTAAATAGGCAAGCACTCCTTTGACTCGACAAATCATCGCTTCGCGCCAATTTTTCACTTTTCATTTTTAGTTTTTCACTCTATGATTGATAGTCCATAGCTGTTTTGTAAAAGTTTCAATACTAAAACAGTGCTCAATGAAAACCTCCCTTTACAATAGCGAGAGTCATCTTTAGTTTTTAACCCAGAAAACCAACTAACCTGGCTAAATAGGCAAGTAATCCTTTGACTCGACAAATCATCGCTTCGCGCCAATTTTCACTTTTCATTTTTAGTTTTTCACTTAATTAGTTACCATACCCTAAAATCATTGCTCAAGTTGGCCACTCGTGATGTGGGCGTTTGTTGTCCTTTGGTAAGCTCAATCACACGTTTGTTTAAATATATTTGTAGTTCCGAAAGCATAATCTTACCATCCTGATTGAGGTCGGCCTTGCGATTTTTGAGGCCGTCCAGTAGTGAGTAGGTAAATACCCCATTGTTCCACTCTTCGCTCTCGAGGGCAAACTCTCCCCCACCTGCACTGGAAAGCACTGTAGAACCTGTACTTTTGCGCAAATCAGTAAACAAAGTTTTCATCAACTCATAAGAGTTTTGCAGTCCTACTTTGGCCTGTTGGGTATTGGTGTTGGAGGTAGGAAACCCTCTAAACTTGATCTTTTGCTTTTCGCCTGGTTGTTTGCTGGGGGCATCCAATTGGGCCTGTACCTCTTTGTAGTCGCCTTTGTCTACTTCGCCCGAATGGCAGGCATCTACCAACAATAATTTCTGGCGGGCTGGAATGCCATCTATGATAGATTCTAAATCTTCGTAGGCCAGCCCTCCTTCACGAGGATTTTCAAAATTTACTTTGTAGGTACCCAGGTAATAGTCGAGGTTTTCGTCTAACAAACCGTGCCCCGCATAAAATACAATGACGTGGTCATCTACCTTGGTTTTAAGAAGTTTTTGTTTGAGGGCTTTGAGTTTACTTAAAGTCAATGCTTTATCATGTAGTTCGTGTACAATCACTTTTCCAAAACGTGTATTCTTTGCTTGATTATCAGCATTTGCCCGAAAAGCTTTTACTATATCTTCGGCATCTTTACGGGCGTAATTGAGATTATAGCTTTTGTTTTTATACTTGGAAACACCCAATGATACAATGTGCAAATTGGGTTTTGGTGTAGGTTTGGCAGGCTTATATATCACCTCAAAGCGGTCTTTTAGCGACTCTACTCCCTGGTCGTTCAAGGCCACAATTTCTACTTTATTTTTGCCTCGATCCGACAAAGGTATTTGGGCTTTGATATAGGTGCGTTGAGTGTTTTTGGCTAATAACGAAACTCCTTTTTGGCCAAAAATAGAAACCCCATTCACGTAAATGTTGTAACGATCAAGCAAGTATTTGTTATCGTTGGCCACAAAACGTACTGTATAGTTGGGTTTATCGGTTTCAATCAAATATTCGGGAATGGCTGTTCCTTGCCCTTTACGAATGATCTCGGGTGCGCTAAAATCGTTTTTAAAATCTCCTTTCAGGAATAACTCTATGCGTTTTTTACTCAATCCTGCTTTTTGAAGGCGTTTTATATAGGCGCGTCGCAACATTTTAACCTTCAATCGGGAAGCTTTGCCAATGGCTTTGAGTACCTTATCGGGCCGGTTATAACGCAAGTCGAATTGATCAAATAAATACACCTTATCATCTACTACATAATGCACCAAATCATTGACAGCTTCTTTGTTGGCCAAATAATATCCCTCGGGAGTTACGGCCATTTTCTGACCTTGGTTGAGATAAAATGTGCATAACAATCGGGCAGTTTTGGCATCCCATAGTTTTACAGTGTTGTCCAGGGATGCAGTAATAATTTTACGACCATTGGGAGAATAATTCGCAGCAGTAATTTTGAGGCGATGCCCCTCCAGTGTATTGAGTAGTTTCCCTGTTTTGGCATCCCAAATCGTGACATCGGCTTGTGCCCTTCTGTACATATAGTCCACCCGATCTCCTAATAATATTTTGCGACCATTGGGCGAAAAAGCCATCCATTCGATTGGATTCTTGTGAGGGAGGGTATGCAACACTTGCGAGTTTTGGACTTGCTGAAGTTTAGTAACCTTATTGTTGGTGGTCAGCACTTGAGCACCATTGGGTGAAAATTTAAACACTCCAATGGTTTTGTCTTTGCTTAGGTCTCCGATAAATTTCCCGGTTTTGACTTCATATATTCTGGGAGATCTTTTGAAATAGCGATTAAAGCCTACCAGTACTTTTTGATTATCAGCAGAAAAGCCTGCGCTAATGGGTAAGCCTTCATGGGGAATGCTAAAAGATGGGTACCACCTCGCACCTCTTTTTTTGTACAGCTGAGAAGCATCGGGTCGCCCTACCAACAAATGTCGGCCGTTGGGAGATAGGGCAATCGTTCTGATGCCTCCAAACTTTCGTTTCTTTGCTTTGGCACGCCCCTTTAGTTTGCCATCACGTAAGTTCCACATCATCAAGGTTCCACGGCTATCGCCCGTAAACAAAGTTTGCTTATCGGCTGCAAGGGCAGCACATTGAATAATAGCTTGGTGTCCTTCAAAAACGTGATTAATTTGTCCATTTTTAAGGCTCCATGTCAAGCCTACATTGTATTCGTTTTGGGTGCTAAAAGGCACACCTCCGGCCAGCAATATTTCTTTGTTGTTTACAAAACGGGCCACATTGGTGCGCCACCTGAAACCATCAAAAGTTTGAAGCAATTTCCCGGTTTTTGCTTCATAAAGCAGGGCAACTTTTAAATTACCTCTCTTTTTACTGGCAGTCATCAATAATTTTTTACCATCAGGAGAGCATACAAAATCACTTGAGCCAGTTCTAAACTTCCATTGAGCCAAACGAGAACTATTTGTGAGGTTTTGCCAATGTAATTGGTTGTAAGAAACTTTGAGTGCCAATGACTGACCATCGGGGGCAAAGGTGGCTATTCGGCCTTTGTATTTTTTAAGTAGTTGATAAGTATTGGCATCAAACACTTTGACTGAGTCGGTGCAAATCAGGATTTTATTGCCTTTCTTGGCAAACTCCATATGCTTGTAATAGCGACGGGTTCGTTTTTTGGTTTGGTCAAACTGATGGAGCTTCTGACCATCACTTATGCGCCATACCGATATTCCCAAACGAGCACCTGTCAGCATTTTTTCACCATCTTGAGTTACATCCAACCATTTGATATCCAGTTCGTTGGCGGCTCCCTGAAAGCTGCGTATAATCTGGCCATTATTGAGGGTAATGAGTTGTACCAGGTTTTTGTCAAAACCCAACAAAAAGCGTTTACCATCGGGCAAAAACTTCACTACTTGGGTAAATCGTTTATACGCATAAGTTTTTAGTAGCTTCCCAGACTTTATGTCCCAGTAATACACATTTCGGGCAGCACAAGCCAACAAGTGTTTTCCATCAGGAGAGAGATCAAAAGACCTTAGGTTGCGATATACATTAAAGGTACGCAGCAATTTACCAGAAGCCGCATCCCATAACTTTATAGAGCCATCATCGCTTTGGCTTCCAGTGACGACTTTAGTACCATCGGGTGAAAATGCTATGGCGTTTACATTGTCGCTATGCCCTACCTGAAGCTGCAAACGGGGCTTTACCTGAGCCCACACCCCTAAAGAGCAGCAGCTCAGCAATGCTATGATTACTGTTTTCATAATTCGTTTGTTTTTGATATTGCTGGCAGATAATTGATTTGTTAGGGTTTGATTATCCAAAATAAAAAATATCCGCTAAATAATCGAGAAGTGTTGTTCACAGTATCAATTTATGTTGGTCGGAAGGGAAAATGCATAGGCCTTAAACTGCTAAAATTTAGCAGAAAAATACAATTACAAAACGATCAAAAACAAGTCATTACAAGGGGTATTTTTGCTGCAAAAAATAAATTATAAACAATTGATTATCAATAATTTACATATAAAAATATTTACCAAAAAAGCAAACTTTTACTTACAAAAAACGTTAATATATATGAACACTAAATAATAAAAATAATGACAAAATTTAAACGTACTCACACTGATTCCTCGCTGATTACCTCTACTGCTTACGATCCATTTACCGAAGTCTTGGAAGTGGTTTTTTGCCGAGGTGGAATTTACGAATACACTGATGTTTCGGAACAAGAATATGAGAACCTGCAAAACTCAAAATCTGTTGGCTTATTCTTCAATGGAAATATTCGCAACAGAAAACAAGAGCGTTACAAAAAAGTGCGGGATTAAATTGTGATAGTAGGACAAATGCTGTCTCTTAGGCAGTATTTGTTTTATTTTTTTTGAAGCCTTACCTTGACCAACCTCTTTCTGCCTTTCTTCTGTCCCCAAGTCTCACCAAAGCTTAGAAGGCAAAGCCCCCTCTAAAATTAGAAATACTCACGATAAAAAACTCTAGTAGAACCATAAACTCAGTCAAAATCAAGCTTAAAAATTGAGTCGGCTTTGTTGATAATTTTCTATAATTTAACATCTGAAATTGGTAAGGAGTCATGTTTTGGTTTGGTCACTTAAAACACTGACTCAAATCACTCAATTTCTCCTTCTGAGAAAACCTACAATACCAGTAAGCGTGTTTTATATAATTAGGAAAATAAATCTCAACAATGACAGATGTATTAAAGCGACTTGATGATTTGCTCAAACAAGGTCAAGACTATTTTAACCAAGCAACTGATGCTAACATAAGTAAAAAGCCTGGCCCTGAGAAATGGTCAAAGAAAGAAATCTTGGGTCATCTGATTGATTCAGCAGTTAATAACCTGCAACGGTTTACCGAAATACAGTTTGAAGGCAAACCTTACAAAATCAGGAAATACAATCAAGATGAATTAGTGAAAGCTAACGACTATCAAAATGCTGACATCGGTGAAATCATCGGGTTTTGGCTTGCCATCAATCAAAGGATTTCAATCCTCATGAAGCAACAAACTGAGGAAACATTGGCTTTTAAGATTGAAGTAGACAAAGGAGAAATAGCTGACTTGAGGTTTCTGATGACGGATTATGTTGACCACTTGGAACATCATATCAAACAAATCAAGTCTCTATAACTGTTTTAAGTAACTTAGCCCTAGGACAATGTTATTAAGTTAGTAAAAGAATGTTGATTAACGAACACTGATCAACGATTTAAGAATGAGGCTGACGCCCCCAAATCAACCATTCAAAGTTTGGTTTCCTTCGTTATTCAATATTCGTTGATCGATATTCGATATTCATTTTGGTTGCAACAGTTCTTAACTTAATGACATTGAGCCTTAGGGATACCACAGCCCTCAAAACCACCATTACAAAAAAAGGCTCCACAAACTTTGTGAAGCCTTTCCAAAAACCAATCTGGTGATCGGTTCATCCAAATAAACTTAACCTTAATGTCTTGATTTGAAGTTTTTGCTTGCTTATGGAGAAAATTTCAAAAAAAGACCCCATAAATCTTACGGAGTCTTTCAATAACCAATCTGGTGATTTATTTACTCAAAGTAAACTTACTCTTAGCCCCATTTATCTCTTGACCTTGGTACATTGTATCTTCCAAAAAGCATAAGCCACCGTTCCATCTTCGCTCACAAATTCTCCTTTCCAGCTAAAGCCATTTTTGCTAATGTTATAAAAAGTCAAACGATTTTCGCCTTTGCGTCCATTGGGGCTAGTGGATGCTTGTCGCATAATCATTTTATTGCCTTCCTTTTTACCCTTCCAAACTCCTGAGCCATATTTTGGGGTAGTAAAATAAGTTACAACCCACTTTTGTTGTTTCTCATCGTATATCCTGATATTCAAAGGGTTAAAGCGACCATTGGGGCCACCATCCTGAATAGCGGTGCCGTTCATAATGTATTTGCCGTCCCAGGTACTTTTCATGATTGTCCATTTGGGATCACCGGGTACCAAACGAATAGAATCTACACAGTCGCACTGCCCTACCATAAATGCAAACTGGGTAATTTCTTTGGGTGCTGTGGGATTGGGTCGGCCAAACGGATATTTTTTACTTGGTTCATATTGATTACCTGTCGTTCTAATGCCTTGACCAATGGCCGCAAAACCTAGCAAAAACAACCCTCCAAAAATTAATAAGCTTTTCAAATTCATATGTCGTACGTTTATTTTATCCTATTTCTCTGTTTTGTAATCCACGCCCAATTTTTTCAACCACTGTAAGGAGTTTTTACGGCTGGCAGGTGATTGTTTTAGTGTTAGGGCCTTTTTCAAAGTAGCAATGGCCTTGTCTTTTTGCCCAGTACGGGCATACACATCCCCTAGATTATCGCGCACATCGCCATCCTTGGGGTATTTTTCTGCGGCTATTTCAAAAAACTCAATGGCTTTTTGAGGTCTTCCGCTCCACACAAAACCAAAGCCTTGTTGATTAATTTGAGCCTTAGTACCTACCTTGATGGCTTTTTTGCGGGCTTTGTTGGCAGCTACTTTATCGCCCATTTGGGTGTATATACCCACTCTTGCCCAATGGTTGTAGAAGTTGGGTTGTAGGTCTATAGATTTTTGGTTCCAGGCCAAGGCTTGCTTATAATCTTTTTGTTGAGCCATATACTGAGCAGCCGCATTCCAGGGTTTCCAGCCCGCAGCATAGCGTTCAAAAACGCCTTCTATCAATCCAGGGATTTGTTTTTTGGTCTCAGCTTCGTTGAGTTTTCTTGCTTTTGCCATTAGTTGGGCTCGTACCAAGGCATTGGAGAAATTGACGTTCATGTACACCGAACGAGAAGCCCAATAGATGCCTTTTTGGATGGCTATATTGTTTTGCAGGCTAAAACGAGCTGCTTCAAACCAACCTACCCACCGCCAACCAGCCTGGGTGCTCAACTGTGTTTCTACTTGTTTTAAGGTATTTTGCAAATCAATGCTCATTTTGATAGGAATGCGTTTTTTTTCCCACTCGAGTACACATATTGCTGCATTGGATTGAATGTCTCTGAAATTGTAAGTCAAAAACTCCCGAGGTTCATCAATACTTACTGGGGTTACTTTTACCCTTAGAGCATCTTCAGATTTCTTGTAAGTAAAGCTCCCCCAGGAAGTTGAGTTATTAGAAAAAATTACAGTCCATTCGCCTTTGGAAGGAATCATGTGTAGGCCATAAGTACCTGCTTTTAGTGGTTGTCCTTCTATAAATACATCCTGGGAAAACTGAATGGTGGTGTTTTGGTTGGCACCAGCACGCCATGGAAACGGCTTGCCTTGATTATAGGGAACCATTCCTTGCCATACTTTACGGCCTTTGATGGCGGGTCTATGATAAGTAATGGTAATGTCGGTAAGGCCAATGCGCTGCATCACAGCTGCTTTTTGACTTGCCATTGGTACGTCCCTAACGCCAAACTGAGCATATAAATGGTTACACATCAGGAACATACTCAAAGCAAAGAGGAATGTATAGGTTCTTTTCATGGGTATATGGTTTGTTTCTTTTTCACGAAGAACCTGAAAATTTATAAGTAAGCCGAGGGTTATGTGATGAGTCGTGTTTTTTGGGATGAAAGGTTAGGATTAAGCCTAACTACCCTTCGAGATAGGCCAGTACCTGAGCTTTGTATTTTCTACCTGATAATAGTTTTGCGCCATTTTTCAGCAAAAAGGTGTACTCAGCATTGCCTTCGTAGGTTACTTGCCGAATGTAAAGGCTGTGCACTAAATAAGAGCGATGAATTCGGATAAAAAATCGGGGGTTCAATTGATTTTCAATGGCTTGCATGGTAGAACGATAAAGATAAAACCTATTATCCAGGTGTAGCTTTACGTAGTTTCCGTAGCTTTCTGCATAATAAATTTCTTCAGGTTCAATCAGGATATCCCGCCCTTTTTCTTTGAGTACAAGAGTTTGGGTGTATGCCTGGGTTTGCACTTGATATTCTTTTACCAAAGCCATCATTTTGTCGTTAAAACTGGCAGATTGCTTAAGAGTAATTTGTTGTTGAGCAAACTGTAAGGCTTCAAAAAAACGGGCATTGTCATAGGGCTTCAGCAGGTAGTCTACTGCGTGGACATCAAACGCCTTAAGGGCATATTGGTCATAAGCTGTAATAAAAATCACAAATGGTTTAAAAGTGGTCGTTCTTACTACCTCAAAGCCGTCCATATCGGGCATTTGAATATCAAGCAATACCAAGTCAGGTTTTTTTTGATCAATAAGATTAACCGCTTCTTGTCCATTACGCGCCTCCCCTACCAATACTACTTCAGTGATTTGATCCAGCAATTTGGCAATGCGTGATCTGGCCAATGGTTCGTCGTCTACAATGATGGTTCTAATAGTATTCATACGTTTTTAGTGCTTATGACAATAATTCAAATGGAATGGTAATTTTCACCAAAAACCCTCGCTGCGTCAATTCATCTGAAGGGGATATAATCTCAAAGGTATGATTATCTCCATATAGTTGTTCCAGACGTTGCTTTACATTGGCCAAACCAATGCCCTTGGCCTCTGGCAACAGGAGGCTGTGATGCGGACTCCCCTTACCATCATCTTCTACTTCCAGCCTGAGCTGTAGATCATCGGTCAGGCTACTTCTTACCTCAATCTTCCCTCCTTCGGGCAATTGGGCAAATCCATGTTTGATCGCGTTTTCAATCAATGGTTGAAAAATAAGGTTAGGCACTTGAGCCTGGGTAGTATTGGAGGCTATATGATAGACAATTTCCAGACGATCGTGAAAACGGGTTTGCTCTATGTCTAAGTAGTTTGTTACATATACCAATTCGTTTTGCAAGCTGGTAATGTGTCTTTGTTTCTGCTCAAGCATGGTTCGCAACAGTGAGCCAAGCTTGGCCACTACACTTTGAGCATCTTGCACATTGTCTTCCATTAGTGAGGATACGGTATTGAGGGTGTTGAACAAGAAATGAGGGTGTAGCTGCATCTTCAAGGCATTGAGTTGCACCTTTGAAAGTTCAGCTTCCATATTGGCCAGCTCGGTTTCTTTGTTTTGGTATTTATGGTAATAATCGTATGCCACAAAAGCACCCATGATAAAACAATACTCTACAAAACGTTGTAGAGTACCCGCTGGAATGGCTGCTAAATAATAATGTAGACGTATGGGCGTAATTTTGTATAAATCCAGAAGATGGAGTGGCACAAAATAAATAAACGTGGTGACAAACTCGTGCAAAGAAGCTATGCCTACCCCAATGGCTACATGGCGAAATTTAACTCGTAACGGGGTAAATTTATTGAGTGGATATTTTTGCAATATAGCGTACAGAATGGGGGTAAATAAAGCCCAAAACAAATAATCGAGCATCAGCGGAATAATCACCCTGTAAAAAAACAGTTCTTCTTTCTCGTTCCAGTACAAATAAGGTAAGTACATCCTGCCTACCATGAGGGTACCCAGCACGAAAGCAATCAGTAAAATATATTTAAATGGGAAGGGAAGTCTTTTTTTCATTGAACTCATCTTGCATTTTGAGAAAATATTGGGTTTTAAAAAAGAATTTAGTGATGAACTGTGTTAAAAATGAGGTGTATCGCCAACGAGTCGCTGTATTTTTAGAACGAATCTTGGAAATGGACTAGGTAAAGTCCCTAAAAATGTGAATAAGTTCTTAAATCTTGGTTTAATGCAAACTTTTCAAAGATTTTTTGAGTTAAATTTTGCATAAGCCCAATATAAACAATAATTTATGTTACGCGCATAAATCAAAATACTGACTCGATGAAAAAGCAAATCACCTACACTTTATTCTGCTCCCTTATTGGTTTGGCACTTTATAGTTGTGCCCCTGTAACAACCATTGACCCAGCCCCTAGTCCAAATAGTAATGTTAAAACAACCAATAAAATAGACTTCACGCTGATTCTTCACGGATCGGTTGTGGGTAGACTCAATCGCGAAGGATATACGCATACTTATCATCAAATTATTTTGGCGAAGCCTTATGTAGATCAGGAAAAATACATCGCATTAGGAATGGCTGGAGGTAATTCGTTTTCGTTTAATCGTGAACTACAAGAGTTTGTAAATGACAGTACCGGAGATCGTTATGATATTGATGGCAAGCCTATCAATAATAATACACTCGCCAGGCTAGAATGGTTTACAACTTCGCTCAGTGGTAATAACCTAAGAATTTACCAGGATAATTAGAAACAACCCTATTTTTATATTGAAGTTGTCTCGACTTCACTTGATTATTTCAAGGCTTGATTGGTCCCTTTCAAGCCTTTTTTATTTCGACCTATTTAATAGGTCAGTATCATAATACAGCATCACGAGTTCTCTTTTACAATGCTATGATACACTCCCGAATCTTCTAATTTGATTAAATGTCCAATCTTTTTGGGTAGCTTTCTAATGGCAGTATTAGAAATATCTAGTTCTTTCAGTCGGGTTAAATCTGCTATAGTAGGTGGAAGTTCGGCAATCGCAGTATTCTTCAACGACAATGACTCCAGTTTTTTCAACTGACCAATTTCGGGGGGTAAGTATTTTAGATTGGTTCCTGCTACATTTAGCTTTTCTAGCTGAGTAAGTTGGGCAATTTCGGGAGGCAACTCATCTAAAGGGTTATTGAGCAAATACAAAGATTTGAGTTGAGAAAGTTGACCAAGTTGTGGAGCCAGAGTTTGTGCGTGGGCATTGTACAGCGACAAATGTTCCAAGCGAGTTAACTGACCTATTTCGGAAGGTAATGTTTTGATTTGGGTAAAGTTGAGATACAGTTCCCGCAAATTTGTAAGCGTACCAATAGTTGTAGGCAATACTTCCAACGCAGAACCTCCCAGTAATAAACTTTCCAAAGAATTTAACTGACCAATTTCGGGAGGCAATGTCTTGATTTTAGTACGTCCCAGATTCAATATTTTCAGTTGTTTTAATTGGCCTATTTCAGATGGAAGACTCTGCAATAAAGTGCCGCTCAAGTCTAACTCTTCTAATGATGCTAACTGGCCTATTTCGGGAGGTAGCATCGTTATCTCTAGGTACATTTGATAAGCCTTGATTATCAGGCTTTGTAAGTTTTGTAATTGGCCAATTTCTTTGGGAATTGCCTGAATGGGGGTATTAATTAAGCGTATTTGCTGTAAGTGATTGAGTTGGCCAATTTCGGGAGGCAAACTCATAAGCGCAGCTCGGTTAAAATCTAATACTTTGAGGTTTTTCAGACCATTTATCGTAGAAGGTAGTTCAGTAAAGTTAGTTTTGGAGCACTCAAGTGTTTCCAAGTACGCTAATCTACCAATAGTATCAGGTAACGTTTTCAGTTGATCATCACGCCCAAAAGCCAGCTTTTTTAATGAATTTAACCACGGAATGGCTTCTACTTCAAGGCATTTCAGGAGGTATTTTGGAATAAACTCATCTTTTAGCTCCATAGGGAACTCTAACCCTTTGGCCAATTGTAAGGCTAGTTCTATGTTTGCCTCGTTTTGGGTACCAATCAATTGTCTTATTTTGTCAAGCTGCGCTTCCATAAGCACAAAAATAAAACCCCATATGAATACATATGAGGTTTGTAGTTTTATTTAACGTCGTATGTTTAAATTACTCAGCTTTGATGAGCTGAAAGCTGAAAATTTGATTGTGGAGTTTTATTTTCAATATGTTCATTCCGTTAGATAGGTTGTTGGCATCCAAAAAGTAACTTCCATTGACTAGTTTCCTGCTAAATTGTGCTTTTGTATTACCCTTACTATCAACAATTTGCACCAAAATAGGCGCATTATTCTCAGTCCCTCCTACTTGTATTTTAACCTTAGATACACCAGCCACAGGATTAGGAAATACCATAACCTTTTTGCCTGCAATCTCCTGAACCAACAAACTTGAAGCTCTACCATTCTGGCACTTCTCAATGGTTATAGAACGCTTACTTCCTACACCTAAAGTATTGTTTTTAGCCGCTACGGTAATGCTTCCTCCTGTAAAGCCTATTCCAAAATCCACTTCTATAATTGAAGTACTGGTTATTATAGTACCTTTCTTACCTGTTTCTTTTTGGCTCACTCCATCAGGAAGCACCCAAATATACTGATCTGCACTGGCAACTTCATCTACAGAATATTTCACGATGTTATCGCCTGGACAAATACTTTTGGCTCCAGAAATCTCCCCTACATTAGGTGCAGGTGGTAGTGGCTTTTCTAATACTAGCTTACTACTTTGGCTTTCAATATCGCTACGCTCTCCTAACATTGGCCTTAGTTGGCCACTATTATACAGTGAGGCCTGATCTTGATAAAATGGACTCTCTGGTACCCCTGATTGCCCTGTGGGGATCACTCCTAGCGATTTATTATTGATATCAGAAAAATCAACCAATGTTCGGTTGCCAGCGCCACTGGTTTTGGCCACGCTATAGTCGCCAGCAGTACCCACGGCAAATAAATCAAGTTCAGATTTGTTTAAGACATTGATACCACCTGCAAATGGAAATGGCCCTAAATTAAAATTAGAGAGTTGTTCTGGTACGAGAAATAATGCTGGAAAACTTTCATAAAGTTGGGTATGTACTTCGCCCCAGGTATTGCCCAATATGCCCGTTTCTACTAATTTTTGCACGGTGTTATCAAATGCTTCGGCAAAAATATCTTCGCGGCTCTCATGCTTGTTGTGGGTCGTTACGTTGTCATACCATATAGATGATTCATTGTTTAAGATATCTACAAAAGAGCGATCCACCACATCGTACAAAGGAGTACCTCCCTGAAAAAACACTTCGAATACATCGGGGCCTATTTCATCTTCAAAAATGCTTTTTAACAGTTGAAAATACAATTGATAAAATACTACAGGGCCTTTGGCACCTACTCCATGCTTACCTTTCCAGTTTCTTAATATGTTGGCGGCTTTTTGATGGTTCGCTGATTTAGCAAGTACAGGATTTGCCTGAAGCTCGTGCAATACATTGTCTTTTAACTTTTTAAAAACGCTTGATTTGGTGTTTTTGAAAAGCTTTTGCAGGTCTTCGGAAGAAAAAACAGCTTGGCTCTTTAGTTTCTTTTTAAGCACCTTGGCGCGAGTGCCTGCTACATAATATCCTGGATATAACTTGCCATCTACTTTGCCGATTTGATTATTTGCCGAATAAATAAACCCACTTGAAGGATTTACCGAACGGGGGTTTTTGTTAAACTTATAAAAGCCCAGCGGCTCGTCATTTCCACTGGCACCATCCAAAATCACCTTTGAGTTTACGTGTTCAGGTCTCTTCAGTAGCTTTGCTACTGCAAACCAGGCAATATTGTTATTCTTATCGGCATACTGCACATTATAACCCGGCCCAATATGTTTTTTAGCGGCTTTTTTGAACTGCTGCAAATTGTTTGCATTGTTGATACCAAAAAAAGCTTCCTGGGTACGATCGGGAGAGCGGAAAGGCACATTGAATAATGACACGGGATCTTCTGCAATAAAACCATTTACATTGCTAATGATGGCTCCGTGGGGAGTCACTTTTACCTCAAAAGTAGAATCCTTGAGGGTACCATCGTTTTGCAAAATCTTAATGGTTTCAATACGGGTTTCCAGATCTACCCAATGGCCATTAAACATCACCTGATTGGGGTTATGGGGGTTAATGGTTTCTCGGTATAAGTCTACATCGTCGTTTAACATAACTGTTACTCCCCAGCTTATTTTTTGGGTGTGTCCGATGAGGCACCAGATAGAAAAAGGAAAAAACAAGCCGTATAGGTCCTGTCCAGGGTATACAACTTGAGCCTCATAAAACAAATCTGGTTTTGATAGTCCAATGTGACCATCACTCGAGAAAAATGGTTTGCCAGTGGTAGATTTCTCTCCTGCAATTGCATAGCCGTTACTGTTTTTTAAACCATATTTCTCATAATGTGTCGTAATGCTGGTAAGCGCTTTAAACAATGCCCTATCCATTACCTTGCTTGACTTACTTCCCTTATGCTTTTGGGATTTGGTACTACTTGTTTGAGGAAAGAATGATTTGTTTACGGGCTTTCCGGTTTGTACACTCAAATCTTCAAAATAAGCTGGGTTACCCAATATATTCTTCAATTGGGTAGTGAGTGCATCTGAGTGAATCCCTAATGAGGTAAAACCAAACTGAAAGTTGATAAAGGTGGAAAAAAGATCCTCAAGGGTGTATTGTTGAGGGGTACTTTTAGGTAAGTCTTTGGGACGGTTTTCATCGGTAATTGTGGCCAAATACGCATTGATTCCCGCCAAATAACTTTTCAATGCTTTTTTGTAATCGGTATTGGGGCCTTTCTTAAACGCTTTTACGGTTTGGCGAGCTGACTCAACAATTCCGACTGTTCTTACGGCCACATCAGACGATACAGCACCTGCATCTTGTGATACTTCGGCAAGGGTACCAGTACCTAATCTGCGAAAAACCTCAAACTGAGCAATGCGTTCCTGAGCCTGGACAAAACCTAAGGCAAAGTAAGCATCTTTTACATTTTTTGCATAAATATGGGGAATACCATACCTATCAAAAAAAACTTCAACGTTTTGTTGAAGACCGGGTAACGTAACTTTTCCTGAATACTTTGGAATTTGGGCGATAGTGGCTTGCGAAAAGGCCAATAGAGACATGAACATAGCAATACATGCTACTGTAATTTTGCTAAAATTAAGCATTATGTTTGGGGTAGTAGTTGAATGATCAACCGGTTAAAAAATATAAATTTGTTAAACATTATCACGCCTCTATTTACGTGAACCAAGAAGTAGTACTGTTTAATACCTCCCAGGTTGGGATGTTAAACAAAGCACATCGTCTCAACTCATCATAAACGATTCGTGATAATATCTAACTAGCATTTTGCTGTTTTGTCTCTTTCAGGCTTCCTACTTTTGTTCTTTCGCTTTTATCGCCTTTTTAGCCTCCTTTGCCTTCTTAGCTTTTTCTTCGGCAGCTACCAAAACTCCTAAGGTTTGCTCTAGCTCATCGGCTGCCTCATAAATATTTGCAATAAATTTATCCAAATCGGGCATCAATTCCCGACAAGAAGTAGCACTAATGGTGATAGAACCTGCATAACTAAATACTACCATTAACAGCCCCAAACCATCAATCAATGGCGCCGTACCATAATGACTCAAGAGTTTGGCCCCTCCCATATACAATGGCACTGGAGGCCCAGGTACATTGGTAATCACGAGGTTATATACTGGGCGAATATATTCTACCACTTTGGTTTCGGTATACAAACGAGCCGCAAGTGCAGCCAATTCTGAAGGTACCAAATCCATAATTTTATCAGCACCTAAAGCCCGGCTGTATACTTTAGAGCTAGAGGCACTTTCGTGAATTAGTTTTAAACGCTTCAGGGGGTCTTCTTCGTTGGTAGCCAATGATACCAACATAGCCGACACTTTATTACCCATTGCTCCTTTATCTTCTTCGTTACGCACCGAAACTGGTGCCATGGCTACCAAAGGTTTTTTGGGCAAATTGTTTTTGTCTTTTAAATACTTACGCAAAGCCCCCGCACAAATAGCCAATACTACATTGTTTACGGTAGTGCCTGCTACGTTTTTCATTTTCTTGATACGTGCTAAGTCGAGATTGGCTCCATCAAAAATACGATGAGGGGTAACTGGGGCATTAAACAAAGTAGTAGGAGCCGTAAAAGGCATTGGAGGTGGCTCAATCCATTTGCCTATGGCTTCGCGGGCTACGTCTATAGTATTGCCTATAGCATCGTATAGAAACTTTGCTAGCTTCACTGGTGTGCCTACTGATTTTATATAGTTACGGGCTACTATCTCTATCCCAGTTGGTATGCGTTCCGATTCCCAATAATGCTCATCATCTGATGCAGATTTTTTATTGGGAGAAGGGCTCAATAAGGCACCCATCATTTCGGCACCTGAGCCTCCATCAATCGCGGCATGGTGTACCTTAGAAATCAATGCAAATGAGTTTTTGGGATATCCCTCGATGTTTAGTCCTTCTACAATGGTCAGCTCCCACAGAGGGCGTTTTCGATCCATCGTACGGCTAAATATACGTGCCGCTAAGTCTAGCAATTCCTTAGAACCTCCCGGCTGAGGGATGGCTACATATTGTAAATGATATTCAAGGTCAAAGTTGGGGTCTTCTATCCAGTAAGGGTGGCTCATGTCCAGAGGAGCTTCTACCAATCGTTGACGGAAAACTCTGGAAATATGTAAGCGAGACTCTATAAAGTCCCGAAATTGGTAATAGTCAATGCGTTCTCCTTTTTTGGGAGGTTCAAAAATATACACCCCACCTACGTGCATAGGCGCTCGGGTAGATTCTATATATAAAAAGGTGGCATCCAGGCCGGAAAGTTGTTGCATGGGTAAATAAAAAATTAAAATGTAAAGCTAATTTCTGGCTTCAGCTTCAATTTACAAGCTTTTAGGGAGTTCCCAAATAATTAGCGGTTTTGTACGTAGTTTTTCTGTTTATAGAATTTTAAATGGTAAATACGTTGAATACTTACACAAACATTCACCTATAAAACCTCAATCAAGGTATTTATTAGGCTTATTCAAATAAATGCAAAATTTACTTTAAATTCAAATATCACTACACCTACAAAAAATATGGATAAAAAGACGGTTCTCAATATTGCCTCTGTTGCCCTCGTTATCTTGGGTCTTGCGATGATTGTTATCGGAGTTGTGGCCAAAATTTTACCTCCGCCCATTACTGGCGCAGGTTTTCTTGTGATTGCCTGGGTATTCCAGAAATTAAAGACCTGATTATACTTAAAGCAAAAAACTCTCTCCAACATGCGTCAGAGAGAGTTCTGAAAGAATCAAAATATTAGTAAACTACTTTATTTATTTCTTTGGTTTTTTCTGAGGTGGAATCTTGATTTTATCGGTCTTTTTCAGTCCTTTCACAACCTCGATATTGATTCCGTCTGAAATACCAGTTTTGATATCTACTCGTTTGAATTTTTGTTTGCCAGTTTCTATTTCTACATAAGGCTTGTCTTTGGCTCCTTTAGTTTTGGCCTTTTCAAACTGTAATAGCTTTTCTTTGATGGCTAACACCTTTACTCGTTTTGCCAATACAATATCGGCATTGGCACTGTAGCCAGCTCTTAGTTTATCTTCTTTGTTCAAAATAAGCTTGGCCCGAATGTCAAATTTAATCGCACCTTCCTCGGTTTTTCCTTTGGGAGAAATGTACTCTAATTTGGCCTGAAAAACTTTATTTTCAATAGCACCAATGGTCAAGTTCAAGTCCATGCCTTCCTTGATTTTTCCTACTTCCGACTCATCAATTTTTCCTTCAAATACCAAATTATTCATATCGGCTACGGTAGCAATGGTGGTACCTTCGTTAAAGTTGTTACGCTCAATTACAGAACTACCCACACGAACAGGTACATCTAATAAAATACCATCTACGGTAGAGAAAATATCATTGGCTACATTACCTGCTCTTTGTAAAGCTCCTTGTTGGGTCAGCTTTAGGTTATCTTTGGCTGCATCTAAGGCTTGCTTACGCACTTGTAAATCCAACTTAAAACGGTTGAACTCTTGCTGAGATATTACTTTTTGATCAAACAATTGCTTGTTACGATCGTGTTCTATTTTGGCGTTGTTAAAATTGATTTGGGCGTTTTGTAGATTACTTTGAGCCGTGTTGATCCCGATCATGTCTCGGTTTCGGCCATCCAGGTTTTGTACTACACGTACTCTAGCCATAATTTGCCCTTTCTTCACTCTTTGACCTGCTTCTACGTATAGCTCCTCAATAATACCTGATACTTGAGGTTTTACTTGTACCTCACGGCGAGGCACGATAGAACCAGTAGCCACTGACTTTTTGATAATGTCTTTGACAAATGGCTTTTCGGTTTTGTAAACAATGGGGTCTTTTTTCGATTTTTTATAGAAGTAGTTACCTAACCAGGCAGAAAGTACTATAAAAATCGCTCCGGTGATTCCAAAAAATACTTTTTTCATGGTGATGTTTGGTTTTGGGCTTTTCAAGAATTTATATCTAAAAAGCCTTTAATAGTTTATAATATTTTTATTCTAATTTGTTTAAATGGTTTAATTACTCATCGCTCAGGGCT
The DNA here is from genome assembly GCA_001890965.1 of marine bacterium AO1-C. Lineage (GTDB taxonomy): Bacteria > Bacteroidota > Bacteroidia > Cytophagales > Microscillaceae > Microscilla. The sequence goes on from MLAY01000003.1 coordinate 305,203, forward strand.
TCTACCGGGTTTACTCTGGCAGCTTTCCTGGCAGGAATAAATCCAGCAAAGGTACCCGTGACAATCAGCGTAGCCAGCGCACTTATGGCGATGGTCATATCCACTTCGGGATTGGCAAAAAAGTTACCTTTTACCCCCATAGAGTTGATAAACTCCATCAGAGCGGTTCCTGCCAATAGCCCAAAATAGCCCGAGAGTGCGGTAATCACGATAGACTCTTGCAAGATTAGACTAATGATAGACCAAGGGGTTGCTCCAAGTGCCTTGCGGATACCAATTTCTTTGGTACGTTCCCGCACAATTACCAGCATAATATTACTTACCCCCACCGCTCCGGCAATGATGGTTCCGATACTCACAAACCAGCTAAAGGCTCCAATAATAAAAAACAATCCTTTTACTCTGGCATATTCTTTTTCTACATTGGCCGAACCCAAAGCCTTTTTATCGGTAGGCGCTATAGAGTGTCGTTTGGCCAATAGTGCTTTAATTTTATTCTCAATAACTACTGCCGGAACTCCATCCTTGGGCGTAAAGGCAAAAAAGCCTACTCTATTTACTTGATTAAAAGCTTGTTGTAAAGCCGTATTGCAAATAATAATCGTTTCTGCAGCTTCTTTGATATCCTCACTATCGCCTTTCCCACGATAAAGCCCCACTACTTTGAAAGATATTCCCTTGATACGGATGTACTTGCCTATGGGCTTCTCTCCTTCCTCAAACAGTACTTCTTGTACCCTTTCTCCAATCACGGCAACCTTTCTTTTTTGCTCAATGTCAAGGGTGTTGATAAACCTTCCTTTGAATACTTCACCAGGTCTTACTTTCAAGAAATCAGGGTATTCGCCGTTTACTTCAAAGGAAGAACTTTTGGTTTTATAATTGACCGAAAAACCTCCTCCTAAACCATTGCGGGGTGCGATTACATCTACTTCGGGGATTTCGTTACGAATGGCTTTTACGTCATCGTTGGTAAATTGTACCCGACGCCCTACCTTGAGTCCTTTGTAAGGCTCACTGGTACGACGCGACCATACAAATACCGCGTTTTTGGCTACATCAAAGCTTTCTTCTACTCCGTTCTGAAACCCTCGGCCTGCTCCCAATAGTACAATCAGCATGAAAATACCCCAGAACACTCCAAAAGCCGTCAGTGCGGTACGAAGCTTATGCTTCTTGACAGTAGCGTATATTTCGTTCCATTTATCTAAATCAAACATGGTTATATTTTTTTGGCTTTTAGTCCATAGTTGATAGTCAATGATCCATAGCTCTAGTAGCCTTTCTAATTTATTTTGTCAATTCTGAGAATATATTCCTCAAGCTATGGTCTATTGACTAATTTTTTTCACTTTTCGTTTTTAACTTTTCACTTAGTTATTCTGCTCTCAGTGCTTCAATTGGTTTTACTCTGGCGGCTTTCAATGCAGGTACTAGTCCAGCAAAAGCTCCCGAGATTACCAGAATAATAGTTGCAGCAACGGCTACTCTCAGGTCTACTTCAGGATGCGTAAAATAAGGGGCTTGCCCTCCCGATTTCTCTATTTGGCGAATGCCTATACTCATGAGTTCCAGTAAGCCTGCACCCAGCAATAAACCTAAGTATCCTGATAAAGCAGTGATAAATACCGATTCTTGTAAAATAAGGCTAATGATTGACCAAGGAGTAGCACCCAGGGCCTTACGAACGCCAATTTCTTTGGTGCGTTCTTTTACAATAATGAGCATAATGTTACTCACCCCTACAATTCCGGCAATGAGGGTTCCTATACCTACAAACCAGACAAAAGCTTCAATTCCGGCAAATAGTCCAGTAAAACGCTTAAAATTTTCTTCGTTGTTGTTAATACCAATGGCTTGTTTGTCGTCTACCGAAAAGCGATGACGAGCAGCCAACACTTTACGTACACCTTCCTCTACCTGAGCCGCACTTACCCCTTCTTTGGCGAGGGCACCCATTAAATTTACCCGTCGCTTGGTATCAAAAATACTCTGATAAGTAGAAAATGGGATGTAAGAACGCTCTTCGCGTCTACCGTTTCCGCCATCTAGCTCATAAGTTCCTATTACTTTAAAGTATACCCCTTTTACATTGACATACTTGCCAATGGGTGGAATAGAATCGCCAAATAATACTTCTCGGGCACGTCGCCCCAAAATCATTACTTTACGTTTTTCGGCCAAGTCATTAGAATTGAAAAAACGCCCTTTCAGTACATTTTCTCCATTGATTTCGAAAAAAGTAGAGTTAGCTCCATACAAAGGAAATGAACCGTTTTTGGTTTTATAATTGAGCGTATAGTCACCTCCCAGGCGGTTTCTTCTTGCCAGGCTGGCAAGTCCGGGTACTTCTCGGGCCAGGGCCTCGTAGTCGTCGTTGGTAAATCTAATTTGGCGGCCAGGCTTCATTCCCTGGTGAGGAATGGTGGTTTTTCCTTGCCAAATCCATAAACTATTTTTGGCTTCATTACCAAACTCCCGCTGCACTCCGTTTTGCATCCCACGTCCTGCGCCTAGTAACAAAACCAGCATAAAAATCCCCCAAAATACCCCAAAAGCGGTAAGGAAGGTACGCAACTTATTCTTGCGCATCGTCCCGAGGATTTCCTGCCATTTATCTAAATCAAACATGATGAGTTGGTTATATGGTTTTCTGATCAATAGTTGTCAGTCGACTGCCGACAGTCGACCGTGGGCTAGTAGCCACTTTTAATTCTTTAAGGTAACCTCTTCTACTTGTTTTACCTCATCTGACTCGATGATTCCATCACGTAGGCGGATAACACGATCGGTTTGCTCAGCAATTTCGTTTTCGTGGGTCACGATTACTACTGTAATACCCTTGCGGTGCACTTCTTTGAAGATATCCATTACTTCCTGCGTAGTTTGGGTATCCAAAGCACCCGTAGGTTCATCGGCCAAAATTACCTTAGGCTGAGAAATCAAAGCCCTGGCCAAAGCCACACGTTGTTTTTGCCCTCCTGAAAGTTCGCTGGGGGTGTGATCGGCTCTATCGGCCAAGCCTACCATTTCTAAATACTCCATAGCCAATTTGTTGCGCTTACGACGACTTACTTTTTGGTAATAGAGCGGTAGGGCTACATTTTCTTGAGCGGTTTTGAAAGAGAGTAGATTAAATGATTGGAAAACAAACCCAAGGAAGCGATTACGGTAATAGGCCGCTTTTTTGGCCGATAGGTTTTGAATCAAGGTATTATTCAGGTGGTACTCGCCCTCGTCGTAATCATCGAGAATACCCAGAATATTGAGCATGGTAGACTTACCCGAACCCGAAGAACCCATAATAGACACCAATTCTCCTTCGTGAATGTCTACATCCAGGCCCTTGAGTACGTGTAATTTGTTTTTACCCACCGAATAATATTTGTGGACTTGTTTTAAAGTAATCATAAACAAACATGGTTATATATGGTAAGTAATTGTCAATGATTGAGTAAACAACTACCTGATTTTCAATAGTTTTTGTTTTTTAATGCAATATCTCAATTGTGATCACCTAGTAATTTGTATTGCAAGGTAGCTTTTTTTCTATGAAAAGCAAACTTTTTATAAATAATCGATGAAGTTTTATCGCTTGTAAAAACTTGTTTGCTCATTATTTTGAAGGTAAGACACACCCTTTATGAGATTGGTTGCACCTGTATTTTATTTTTCTTCAAAATATTTATCAACCTCTCCTATCAGACAATTACTCCAAAGTAAAAACCTTAAGACTTACTTAAAAATATTTTATCTCCTAGGGTGTACAAGTTTATCGGGAAGTACTTCTGGCCGTAAAATGTTATCTTTTTCTCCACTCTCTAGTCATCGTGTTGTATATCCACTCAAACAATCAAACACAACACTATGAACATTTCTAAACTAGCAAAACATGGAGTCTTACTTTGTGTAGCAACTCTTGGTATACTATGGTGCAGCAGTTGCACTTCTTCTAAATCTTACCCAACTTATACCCCACGCACCACTACGACCAATAACAACAATGTGGTGGTAGTAAAGGGTAAACGCTCTCCATGGATACAAAGAAAAGGCAGTGCTCAGGTCATTTTTCAAGGTAAAAACAACCTACTCCAGGTAATGCTAAACAAACAATCTATAACCAACGAAGGTAATCAGGTAATTGTGATTAAGGGCAATGGCAATACCATCAAAATCGACAGTGCCGATGTAGCCAATGCTCGCTTTATGCGTAGTGCCAATGGAGATACGTTGGTGATTATGGGAAACCAACAACGGTTTGTGGTTAAAAATGGGCAAATCATGGTACCAACTAATCAAGAAGATGCAAAAACTGATACCTTACAAATAAAGACGACTCCTTTCCAGAGAAACCGTTATTTACCGGACTTCGCAGAACAGATCGCAGGAGGGCATAAAGCTCACTTTCCTTATTTTCATGGGCTGAGGGAAATCAAGTTTGCCATTGATTATTTTATAATGAAAATTGAGCAGGAACAAGACCCCGAAAGCTACTTCGAGTTAGCCGAAATGTATAGGTTGGGCATAGGGACTGCCAAATGCTTAAAAAAAGCGATAGTACTCTATGAATATGCTGCAGTGCAAAAGCATCGATTAGCAATCCGTCGTTTGGGTGATTTATACTATCGGGGTGTTACTCTCAAAAAGACTATATTTACTAAAAGTAAAAAAGATCAAAAGACGATTGAATGTAGTTTAGTTCATAAAAATCATAAGCTAGCCAAATTCTTTTACACACAAGGAAGCCAAATAGGCGACTCGTATTGCACTGCCATGCTCAACGAACTCGATTAGGCAGTATATTTCTGCTTGTACACTTCATCCAGCTAAACTTTCGGTTCACCCTCTTTTTACGTTGCTTCTTCGTTCTCTCCTATAATAAAACGCTTATTACCCGTAAATTTGAATATCAATAATTAATCAACAACATTTCAGATGTTGAGTAGTTGATTACACATATAACTCTAAATTTTAAAAAGATGATACACTACTTGTTTGCCCTTGTCATGAGCTGGGGAGCGATCACTACTCCCACCCCTGTTGCTGGAGAGCTCGTTGTGACAGTTCAAAACATTAAATACAACCGAGGGAAGATCTATATGGCGGTATACAATCGTAAAGATGGTTTTCTTAAAGTGAAAAATGCAGTTGCTACCAATGTAACCAAAGTAAACGGAAACAAAGCTGTGATCCGTTTCAAGAACCTTAAACCTGGATATTATGCCATTGCTACTTATCATGACAAAAACGACGATGGCAAAATGAACACCAATATGTTTGGGGTACCTACCGAATATTATGGTTTTTCACGCGATGCCCGAGCTCGTTTCAGTGCACCATCTTTTGAAGATGCCCGCATTTATTTCAAAGGAGGTAGGATGAACACGATAATCAACCTGAAATAATTCTTGAATGATCAGTGATCGATGCGATCTCAATTCATTTACCTTTTAATCACTAATTATTCATCACTATACAGAACACTAAATATCAAAAAAATGGCTTTATCAAAATCAAATAAAGAAAGACTCAAGGCCAAATATGGCGAATGGGCCTTGGTGACAGGCGCCTCTTCGGGTATTGGCAAAGCATTGGCCGAAAACCTGGCAGATGCAGGTCTAAACCTGGTATTGACTGCTCGTCGCCAACAGGTTTTGGAAGAGATTTCGGCTAATTTACAAGCCAAATTTGCCATCAATGTACAAATCGTGATAGCAGACATTGCCACCGAAGAAGGCATTGCACATTTGTTGAAATCTACCAAGGATTTAAACATTGGCTTGCTTATCAATAATGCTGGATTTGGCACTTCGGGGTACTTTCATAAGGCTAACCTGGAATCAGAAGCAAATATGCTTCAGGTAAACTGTGAGGCTTTGATGAAACTCACCCATCATTTTAGCCAGGCATTTATTGCCCGCAAAAGAGGGGGCATCATCTTGATGAGTTCTATGGTAGGTTTTCAGGGTGTTCCTTATGCCGCACACTATGCGGCTACCAAGGCTTATGTACAATCTTTTGGAGAAGCACTGGCACACGAACTTAGACCTCTTGGAGTAGATGTACTAGCCGCGGCTCCTGGTCCGGTAGCCAGTGAGTTTGCCGAAAGGGCCAATCTGCAAATGGATATGACGCTCAAACCTGCAGATATAGCAGCACCAATTCTCAAAGCACTTGGACGAAAATCGACGGTATTGCCTGGCTTCTTGACCAAGTTTTTGGTGGGTTCGCTTCGTACGGTGCCTCGTTGGGGAAAAGTAAGGATTATGAAATTGGTGATGGGCGGAATGACCAAACATCAAAGAGCCTGATTTCTTAAGTCAGAAAACTAAAAGTGAAAAATGCGTAAGCAACTCTTAATTTCTGAACCTCACTCATCACTTTTCATTTCCCTACTCTAAAAATATTTCAATTTGTTTTAATGTATCAAAAAAACAAGGCTTGGCCTTGAATGGGATTATTATGCCTTTATAAAACACCAGAACACTTATATCTTATACAATACAAAATCTCTGAACTTATGAAAACGCTTCGCACGCTTAGTTTTTTAATCACCTGCCTGCTTGTCCAAGCTCCGCTTTGGGCGCAAACTCAAACCATTCGTGGGCGCATTTTAGATAAGCAATCCAAATTTCCGCTCATTGGAGCCAATGTAGTCGTGCTGGGTACTAACCCATTGAAAGGAGCTGCTACTGATGGCAATGGCTATTTTGTGATCAATGCAGTACCACTTGGCAGGCATCAAATCAGGGTTTCTTACCTAGGCTATCAAGAGCAAACGATTCCTAATGTATCGGTCAATGCCGGGAAACAGACGATTCTCAATTTGGCCCTGCAAGAATCGATAGAGATTGGGGAGGAAATTGTGATTAAAGCCGAAAAAGATAAAACCCGTACCAACAACGACATGGCTTTGCTAAGTGCGCGTGGCTTTACCATAGAAGAAACTTCGCGTTATGCAGGGAGTAGAAACGATCCATCGCGAATGGCTCAGAACTTTGCGGGAGTAAGTGGGGCCAACGATAGCCGAAACGATATCATCATTCGTGGCAACTCTCCCACTGGTTTGCTTTGGCGCTTAGATGGTGTAGATATTCCCAATCCCAGTCATTTTGGGGCTTTGGGTACTACTGGCGGGCCAGTGAGTATGTTGAATTATAATACACTGGCTAACTCTGATTTCCTGACGGGTGCCTTCCCTGCCGAATATGGAAATGCTGTATCGGGGGTGTTTGACTTGCAAATGCGTACCGGAAACAACTCCAAACGAGAATATATGGCACAAATTGGGTTTAATGGCCTAGAACTTGGCGCTGAGGGGCCTTTTTCTAAAAACTCTAATGCTACTTATTTGGTCAATTACAGATATTCTACATTGGCTTTATTCAACGCAGCAGGTATTAGTTTTGGTACGGGAACCGCAGTGCCCAACTACCAGGATTTGTCGTTTAAAGTAGACATACCTACTAAAAACGCTGGGCGCTTTTCGGTATTTGGAGTAGGCGGATTTAGTAATATAGATTTGCTTTCCAGCGAAACCGAGTTTGATCCTAATGATTTGTTTACCCAAAGCTCAGATGACATTCGCCAAAAGACCAGTATGGGGGTAGTGGGCTTTACCCATTTATATTTTTTCAATAAAAGCACTTTCTCTCAGCTAAACCTGGCCGTATCCAGGGCTACCGAAGGAGTTACGATTGATTCGGTACTTAGAGATGATGTATCTAAAGAAGTGCAACAATTGATTTATCGGGGAGCCCTTAATTTTGAGCAAGTAAAATACACCTTACGCGAACAAATCAATCATAAGATCAACGCCCGAAACAACATCAACCTAGGAGTGATTCTGGACTGGTATCAAATCTCGATGGTGGATAGCTTTTTGGTGAACAATGGCTCACGTTTTCGCAAGTTCAAAGATTTTAATGGTGGCAGTGCGCTGCTTAGAGGGTATTTTCAATGGCAGCACCGTTTCAACGATCGGCTTACGCTAAATGCCGGGGTACATTATCAGCAGTTTTTACTAAATAATGTAAGTGCTATAGAACCTCGAGCAGCCTTAAAATATAGCTTCACTCCTACTCAATCTATTAGCATTGGGGCTGGTATGCATAGTCAATTGCAACCACTTCAGGTATATTTTCAAGAACAGGAAGGTACCAGAATTCGCACCAATGAAAACCTTGGTTTTACTCAAAGCAATCACCTGGTGCTAGGGTATGATAATTCTCTATCTCCTAACTTAAGGTTCAAAGTGGAAGCTTATTACCAACAATTAAACAACATTCCAGTAGATCCAGCTCTGCCTCAGTTTTCTTTGGTAAATGCAGGAACCGACTTTGGTATTCCAGTACGAGACAATATGGTAAATGAGGGTACTGGGGTAAACTACGGAGTAGAAATCACTCTGGAGAAGTTTTATAGCAGGGGCTATTATTTCCTGGTAACAGGTTCCTTTTTTGAATCTAAGTACGAAGGGTTTGACAAGATAGAGCGTAACACCGCTTTTAACGGCAATTTTGTAGCCAATGGGTTATTTGGCAAGGAGTGGAAAATAGGCAAAAAGAACACCCTGGCTCTGGACTTAAAAGCAACTTACGCGGGTGGTCGCCGGGTGATTCCCATTGATTTGGCTGCTTCTCGGACACAAAACCAGGAAGTACTGATATATGAACAATCTTTTGACCAAAAGCTGGACGATTATTTCCGTTTGGATTTCAAGCTAGGCTTCAAGATGCAAGGCAAACGCATCACTCAAGAGTGGTTTATAGACATTCAAAATATTACCAACCGCCAAAACGTGTTTACTTTCTCTTATAGTCCAGTAGCTCGCGATATTCAAACTACTTACCAATTGGGATTATTTCCTTTGGTACAATGGAGAATCCTTTTTTAAAAAACGAAATCATTACCTAAAACCATTTGAATCATGAAAAAGCTTTTATTCAGTGTCTGCATCCTGTTTTCTGTCTTTACTGCAGGGCAGACACAAAACGAACCAGCTACTTTGTTTGGCAACATTAAACAGGTCAATATCAGAGGATTTGGGGGGCCTATGGTGGCATTGACTACCCTCGACGGAGCCGCCACACTCAGCATCGGTGGTGGTGGAGCTGTTTTAATCAACAATTTCTTTATTGGAGGTTATGGCTTATCTACGGTATCGTCTAACGTGCAGCGAAGAGTTAGTGGAGAAGATTTGTACTTGAAGACATCCCAGGGAGGCTTTTGGCTTGGTTATGACTTTACGCCTTCCAGCCTTATACATTTTACTACCAGTACTCGCCTGGGTTGGGGTAGGTTACGCTTATACAGGGAAATAAACTCCCTTACTTTTCCTAATGACAACGAAGACCGTAGCGTTTTTACCGAAGGTTTTGGAGTGATTACTCCTGAGCTAGGCATAGAGGTCAATTTAACCAGATTCATGAAGGTTGCTTTTACTGGTGGTTATCAAATTGCTTTCTCGAATAATTTCAAAACCGATGCAGTATCAGCCATTGACCTAAACGGGGCTCTTGGAGCCATTACTTTCAAATTTGGATGGTTTGGAAGGTAGATAACCTATCATTTTTTCAAATATTATTCATTACCATATAACCAACAAACATTATGTGCAATCATAAAAATCATTATCATAAACGTTATCAACACTTAAGTAATTTAGATAAACATACTTTGAAAATTTACCAATTAAGAGGCTTTTTCATTCACTTACTCGCTTACGTGTTGGTAAACACTGGCTTGGTGGTTATCAATCTACTGACCAATCCTTCTTACTATTGGTTTGTATGGCCTATGATGGGTTGGGGAATCGGATTGATCTCTGATGCTCTTACTACTCCTGGACTCAAATGGGTTTTGCGAGGAGGCAGCAGGCCTACTTTTTTGCAAGAGTAGTTAAGTTTATTATGACAAATATTGAGGAACCTGAGTTATCCCGAATTCTGTTTAAGGATGATTACGTTAAAACAAGCCTGCCTGAGTGTATACATAGGCAGGCTTACTTTTTTGAGTTTATTTTAGCTCTTAATAATGAACTATAAACGAGGTCCTTAACAGGGCAATTTTTCATCAAAATCCAAAAGCCTAGATGACATCTATCTCTTAGCTGAACATTTACAAACCTTTATTTGACTTTAAGAAGTGAGGAATAATGTATTGATACATCATGTCAAATGGTTGTTTATTAAGTATAGGCTTTCCATAGTTGCTACCCGTAAATATGATCACCAAATTGTCAAGCTCAGGCACTAAAACGATATAGTTGCCTCCATTTCCAAAGGTAAATTTTAATGTCAATGTTTTGTTGTGCATTTTTACCTCTTCGGTATACCAATAGTATCCATATTTAGCAGGTTTTTGCCCTTTCCAGGTATTTCCTGCAGTCTTAAAAAAAGAATAATTATTGGGCAAAGTAACTTTTTGACTTGTAATGCTATTAATCATTTGCTCTGAGATAACTCTTTTGCCCTGGTGCCTTCCTCCATTGATTACCAAATGGCCAATTTTCAATAGGTTTCTTGGGGTAATCCGTAAATTACCTGCTGTAAAAACCCTTCCTGTTTTCCGATTTTTTGTCCATTTATAATGATGACTGATCCCTATAGGTTTAAATAAATAATCGGATGCAAAAGCGTCTATTGACTTATTAGATGCCTCACTAACAACAGCCCCCATAATCATGGGAGCAGTGCCAGTATAAAGCCACTTTGTACCAGGTTTGAATGCCATTTTTTGATCTAAGCCATACTTTACCCAATCATTTTGATCAAACATTTTCTCTTCGCAATCTGGTAATCCCATATTTCCAAAAAATTGTTCACAGCCAATTCCGGTTTGCATGGTAAGCAAATGCTCAATGGTGATGGAATCCTTGGTTTGATCCCAATTCTGAAGGGTGTTTTTGTTATATTGATGTAAGTAATCAAGCATAGGGCTATGCACGCTTTTGATAAAGCCTTTGTCTATAGCTATTCCCGTTAGTAGAGCAGTAATGGATTTGGTAGTAGACCTTACGTCTTGCAAGCTATCTTCATGATAATCATTAAAATATTTCTCAAAAACGACCTTTCCTTTCTTAGAAATAAGCAATGCATTGGTCTTTGGATATTTTCCCTGCGCTATTTTTTGAGTTAAAACCTGAAGAAGATCAGGATTCTTACCGCTCTTTTTTTCTGCGTTTTTTTTATTGCTGGTATTACAGGTAGTCAATAAAAAAGACAAAACAATTAGGTAAACTTTTAATATTAAAGCATTGGTTTTCATGGTGAATTTTATATCAATTGAATGATGGTTTAAAACTATGCTTTAAAAGTATTTATTTTGCTAATAGAGGTAGGGTGTTTTGAGAAGGCAATAAGTTCAGTATCTGGGTTAACTGGTTCAGTATTTATCTAACACACTGATAATAAATGAGTAACAAATTAAATTTTTACTAACTTATTTTGAATATTTCTTTTTATAAACGTTGGGAGTAACACCAGTAAATTTTTTGAACATAAAGTTAAAAGAGCTTTTAGAGCTAAATCCTGCCTCCTGAGCAAGGGCAAGTAAGGTTAGTTGCTGGGCATCTTGCTGTTGAATACGTTGCTTTATTTCTTCTATCCGATATTTGTTTACAAAATCACTAAATGAACATTGCAGGTGATTATTAATGAGGTGTGATACGTTTTTAGAAGGTAGGTCCATCATTTTGGCCAACTGATAAACGGTAAGCCTTGGATGACGGTATGCTTTTTCTTTTTCCATCAAGTCAATCAAACCCTTTACCAGTAATTGTTCTTCCTGTTTAGGAGAGGATGCTGATCTCAATGATTGGTCAAAAGCTGTTACAAGCGAAAAGTCATGAACAATTTCAGGATGTTGGTGCCCCTTAATGCCAAAATAAAAAATGTATATGGCTTGAGGAACCCATATCCAGTAAAATGAAATATCTCTATTGTAGAGGTAAATATTTAGCGGCATCGCGACAAACCAAGCAAAAATCATAATGCCCAATACAATCAATACTTCTTTGAGCCATTTGAACTTTCTCTCTTCTTGAGACGAATAATTATTCTGTAATCTTTTGCCGTATTGATTCAGCAGCCGAATGCCATCTATTAACACGAAAACAGTAATGGCAATGCCTATTAAGTCAAGCCAATCATCTATAAAGCGTCGGTTCATTTGGAATAACTTTTCTTCTTGCAGTACCTTGAGAAAGAAGGCAAAAACCTGATCAAGAAAATCCAGTAAAACTATTCCAATGCATACCCTTTCTTTAACTCCTAGCTTTATCTCTTTGTGCACCAATTTGGCAATGTATACCCAGAGTAATACAGGAATAAGGGTAAGTACTCGATAGTATGTCCAGTTAACAAATGGATATAAACGCTCTAGGTGAATGTCTTTAAGGTAAGTATCTAATAACTCAAACGAGAAAACTATTAGGTATATACCTAGCCAGAATTGAGCGTTTCGGTGTTTTCGGTTAAGATATAATAAATTTAAAGAAAGTAGCACCCCATACAATATTGCAACCGCAATGATGGTATTTAAAGGGTTTATTGTTAATTCAGGCATTATCTCGACTTTAGCCATTTAGAATTAAAAATGAACTCATCAGTGAAACAAGCCATTAAAGTGGTGACCCAACAATTTTAATGATGCATCCATTTACCGATAAGTTCTTGGGGTTAATGATACATTATCGTTCTTTATTTTCCAAGCCAGTATACCAGCATATTTGCTTGTTGTTATTTAGTACCATCTTAGCCGTTGATCAGCGTACGATGCGTTAAGTCCTGTATACTTGGGGCTTTCAGACGAAAAGTTTCTTTGCAAATACCATTGGGTATTAAGTCGTGCTGCTTAAATCAGTAAAAGAGGGATTTATCGGGACAATGTGCGTAGTAGCAAACCATATTTTGTGAAGTGTAGTAGTTTTTTGATTTTACACAGAGCAGGAAACGGCCTTTGACATATTTTATAGCAACATAGTTATCTGAAACACTCCCTTTATCTAGCATTCAAAGCACACATCAGTGTATTGTATCCAAGATCAGATAATTTGTATACGCTCAACTGCCCAGGCCACCCCTACCTTTGTTCTATCATTAAAATAAATAGTTATGAACAAGGATTTTTTAAATACAGACTTAACTGGGAAAACGGTTGTCTTTACTGGAGGAACAGATGGAATGGGTAAGGAAGCAGTAAAAAAAATAGCAAAAATGGGAGCTACCATTATGCTGTTCGGAAGAAGCAAGGAAAAGACGCTTGTAGTTGTAGAAGAGTTGAATAAAATTGCCAAAAAGGATAATACAACCTTTGTTCAATGCGACTTAGCTTCTCAGGAAAGTATTCGGCAAGCAGCTCAAATGGTTTTAGGTAAATGTCCCAAGGTTGACTATGTCATCAATTGTGCAGGGGCCAATTTCGGTGAAAGAAAAGTGACAAAGGATGGCCACGAAATGACTTGGGCAGTAAATCATCTCGCCCCTTTTCTATTGAATAATTTACTATTGGAACGATTGAAAGAAAATACGAAAGCTACAATCGTTAATCTTTCCTCAGCTACTGAAAAGAGTGGTCATATCCACTTCGAGGACATAGAGCTTTCAAAAGGATGGAGCACTTTTAAGTCCTATACCCAAGCTAAACTCGCTATGAATATGGCCACCCGCAAAATGGCAAAAGAACTTGAAGGGACGAATGTTACGGTGAATGCTTTAAATCCTGGATTTATTAAAACAAACCTTCTAAGAGAATTAAAAGGTTGGGAACGAATCGTTGGTGTTCCATACATGTTCTTCTTTGCTTCTAAAACTGAAGTTGGGGCAGACAGGATACTTCGTCTTGCATTCTCCAAGGATTTTGATGGTGTTACGGGAAAGTTCGTTTATGAAGATAAAGAGAGAGATCCTAACCCCGAAGCGTTGAATGAGGAAATCGTTGATAAAGTGTGTAAGCTATCTAAACAACATGTTGGACTTTAATGTAATTTTATACCAGAACACATGAGCACATTTAATAGAATACAAACGCTATCTGAGATGTTCAAGTTGCTGGAATTGCCATCTCCCAAACATCCATTAATTGCAATTTTAGATTACGCTAAGACTCCAGTTACTACGACAGTACCTGAACAAAAAACGATATGTGATTTCTACCAAATATCATTCAAGGGAGATAAAGGAGGTTCTTTGGGTTATGGGAGGAATAGTTATGATTATCAAGAAGGCTCTATCATTTATGTAGGCCCTGGACAAGTAGTAACTTATGGAGTTGCATCCTCAGAAGTCACAATTGATAAAGGATGGTCACTCTTTTTTCACCCAGATTTGATAAGAACTTTCTCACTGGGAGATAAAATCAAAGAATATGGCTTTTTCAATTATACAATTAATGAAGCACTACATGTATCAGAAAAAGAAAGAGAGGTAATTCATTCTATTCTTGAAAAAATTGAACTGGAATTAGAATCAAATATTGACGACTTTAGTGAAGAGCTCATTGTTTCTAATCTGGAACTCCTACTCAATTATTCAAAGCGATTCTATAATCGCCAGTTCATTACAAGGAAACGGTTTTCAGGAGATATTATCATTCGTTTTCAACATCTACTTGATCAGTATTTCGCTGATGACTTACAGAAGGAACTTGGCGTTCCGACAGTTCAGTATTTTGCCGACAAATGTGATTACTCTGCCAATTACCTGAGTGACCTCATTCGGAAAGGAACAGATAAGAGTATTCTGGAACACGTGCACAGCAAATTGATTGATTTAGCCAAAAACAAGTTGCTCAATAGTAACTTAAGTGTTTCGGAAATAGCTCACGTTCTTGGATTCGAGTATCCCCAATATTTCAGCCGATTGTTCAAGAAAAAAACAGGTATGACACCCACCGAATATAGAAAAGTAAGTTGATATGGAGCTAATTCATCACACATTGGACTGGGTCAAAGGGGAAATTCTAGAGGCCAAAATTATGGCGATTGCAGGAGTGGTAATTGTCCTTTGCGCAATTTCGTTTTGGAAGTTCGGAACAACACCTTATGCCAAGGCAATGGTGATTCCTATGTTAGTTGTTGGTATTATTCCATTAATATTCGGAATCTCTGGAGCCGTTTCAAATCAAAGAAACATTAGTCACTATCAGGAAGCTTGGGAAAAGAATCAACAAACGTTTGTCATATCAGAGAAAGAAAGAGTAGAAGGATTTGACAACATCTTTAAGTATTCATATCCGTTTGCAATCATTTGTACAATTGGAGGAGCAATTCTTTTCTTTTTGGTTAGCACTCCCAATTGGAAAGCAATTAGTTTAGCACTGATGATGCTTGGATTGATGGCATACATTATAGATCATTTTGCAGCTGAAAGAGCAGATATTTATTTGAAATATATTAAAGAAGCAATCAAATAATCAACGAACTCACCCAAAAGTTTTATGACTTTCACCTATGCAACTGCTTAAGAGCTTGTTTAAATTTTCGTTTACAGTGAATTTTTTGAAGCATTTTGAGATTAGATGCGTCAAATTTTGAAGGAATAGCCTAGCTATTGCTGATAACCGAGCCTCTGGCGAGCTCTGCCTTCGGCTAACTTTGACAATATATAATCAAAAAAGGCTCGTAAAAGGCCTGATTGATGAACCGAGCCTCTGGCGAGCTCTGCCTTTTCGGCTAATTTTAAACAAGCTCTAAAAGAAAAGTACCCCAAGCTTCTTCTTTGAGCAGCCTAGGGTATTATAAAAACAAGGGGTTTTGATGCGTTATTTATTTTATCAAATGACCTGTCTCAACTCATTCCAAAGGTGGAAAAATATCATCTCGATTTCTTTTGGAAATATCAAAGTACCAGTATTGGTAAATAATGCAATGGTTTGTTGAGTATCTATATTGTAATACACATACCCTGATGCCCCCAATTGACTCCCCGTATGCCCTATCCAGCGTCCATCCTCAGCTTCAATGACCATAAATCCATGGGTGTAGTGGGTATTCATCTTTAAACCGTGCTCTTTTACCCAATCTGTTTTAAGATACTCAAGCGATTGCTTACTAATCAGGTTTCCTTCAAAAACCGCTGTATAGAATTTAGCCATATCTTGCACTGAAGCTATGATTCCATCAGAACCTTTAATATAGCTTGTGAGGTTTTTCTGGAAATCGGTTATATTTTCTATTTGTCCATCACCTTTAAAATCCCAATAGCTTCTGGCCAAATTGGTAAGATTTGGATAGTCGCTATTATGGTAAAAAGTATCACCAAGACCCAATGGTTCAAATATTCTTGTTTTAAAAGATTTTGTATGGTCACCCTCAATTTTATCAATAATTAAGGACAAGATCATAGAATTAGGATCTGAATAATAATGTGCAGTTCCTGGTTCAAAAAGTCCAGCCTTTCCCTGATTGCGTGCCAGTAGTTCCTGAGTCGTAAAAGTTTTGCCCGGATTACCCAAAACCTCTCCCAGAAAACCATCGTCAAATACCTCAGGAATGCCCGAAGTATGCTGTAATAAGTGTTTGATGGTGATTTTTTCTACGGCAGGAATGCTTTTCTGAACTTCATCAGATAGGTATGAGGCAATCTTGCTCTCAAAAGATATCTTTCCTTCCTCGATAAGCTGTAATACAACTACTCCTGTAAATGATTTGGCCAAACTAGCCGTATGGTGAAGATGGCAAAGATTCATTTGAACCGAATCCTCCACATTTGCTAAGCCAGCAGTACCCGACCAAGTACCATTTTGAGGAGTTATCATAACTGCCGATAATCCAGTAATACCTTGTGCCACATACTTATCTAGTACAGCCTGGTATTGCACTCGTTTGAGGTGTGAACTATTACTGGTGCAAGGCTCTTCAGATGGTTCTACTTGTTTTTTGCAGGCAGTAGTAAAAAGTAAACTTGCACTGAAAATAAGTAAAAAATAAAATTGTTTCTTTTTCATGATTTTGTAATTGATTGTGTTGCAAAGAATGCGAGTCCAGATGGGTTACACAATCGGGAATCGGTATGAAAAAGAAGCAAAAGTGCTATATCATACAAAAGTATGAGAAAGTTAAATTACTGATTTACAAACATTTACACAAAATCAGTTTTTAGGCCAAATTTTGTTATAGATAATCAGGGTTATTATCACTCAGTTATTTTGATTTGCAAAAAAAGGGGGCTTGATCACTCTTGGGTTGTTATAAAAATAGAGTGATTGGTATTATTGGCTTCTCCCTCCTCCCAAAAACAAAACGGTTTTTATAGACACGCCATCCATAAAAGCCGTTTGAAAATTCTAAGTTCGTTTTTTGAAACGCTTCCTAATATCAAAAGTTTAAAACGTTACATAAGCCTTTGAGCACCACTCTTTGATTTTATTACGCTCATCTTTGGGCAACTGATTGCCTCGCAGGTAAAGGGCCTGTAGTTTTTCTAAACGCCCTATTTCTTCAGGAATAGAAGTTAGTTTATTGTCGCTTAGGCTTAAGTGTTGCAGATTCTGAATATTACCAATCGCTGAAGGTAACTCTTTGATGTTGTTTTCCTCTAAATACAAAATCTGGAGCTTTTGTAGTTTTCCTATGTCTTCGTGTAAGGAGGTTAGACGGTTTTTGTTCAACCAGAGTTTTTGTAGATTTTCTAACTTGGTAACCACTTTTGGAACTTCAGAAAATTGATTTTGCTGTAAATCCAAAATTTGTAATTTAGTTAAACGGATAAATTGAGGAGGCAATTTACTCAGTTGGTTTTTCACTAAATATAACTTCCTTAAATTCTTTAAGTCCAAAATTTCTACTGGAAGCGTTTTCAAGCGATTATTGACCAAATAAAGAGTGTGCAGGTTATTCAAACCACCTATTTCGTGAGGTAGTTGTGTGATTTGGTTATTATTAAGTATGAGAGATTCTAAACGAGGCAGTTGCCCAATGGTCGCAGGCAAGTTTTTGAGGCGATTGTGTTCTAAAAACAACCTTTCCAGTTTTTTTAGCTGGCCTATTTGAGCAGGCAGTTTTTGCAAACGATTTTTTTGAATGTACAGATATTTCAGTTGATGCAAGTTACCAATCTCAGAGGGAAGCGTTGTCAATCGGTTATCACTCAACCTTAATTCAACCAAATTGGGTAAATTACCAATTACAGAAGGTAATTCTTTGATTTGATTATCGCTCAAATTAAGCTTTTGAAGCTTTTTGAGTGTACTAATCTCTTCTGGTACTTTAATTAGCTTATTACGGTGTAAGTCCAACACCTGCAAATTTTTGAATTTGCTTATTTCACGTGACAAGATCAGTAAATTTTGATCTCGTAGTTTTAGCTTATATACTTGTTCGGGTGCTTTTAGGGCTGCATCTAAAGAAGTATAAAATGGTTTCTTGTCCAAAGCAACATCATTCAGTAGTGCTTCTGGATCTACAGTAGCATCACCTCCTCCACAGCCAGTAATCACCATAGAACAAACCATTCCAGATAAAAACAGAATAACCCAACCTTTTACCATGCTCATTTTTTTTATATTAAAAGCTCATTCAGTTGATCACTAAAAAATAATCAAGCGAGTTGTCTGGTGGCTAACGCCTTAAACAACCCTTCTTCATTCAATAATTCATCATAAGTTCCTACTTGTGCCAATCGGCCTTGATCAAACACAAATATCTTATCTACATTTTTGATTGTGCTCAAACGGTGCGCAATCACAATACGAGTAGCCTGAAGTTTATTCAAGCTCTCTGTTATTACCGCTTGTGTCCTGTTATCCAAAGCACTGGTGGCCTCATCAAAAATCACAATGCGCGGTTTGTGTACCAAAGTACGGGCAATAAGTAAGCGTTGCTTTTGCCCTCCCGATAAGGTAGAACCACCTTCACTAATGATGGTATGCATTCCCATCGGCATTTGCTTAATGTCTTCATCAAACGCCGCCATTTTAGCGGCTTCCCAGGCATCGTCCATCGTCAATTGAGGCGACGATCCTACAATATTGGAAAAAATATCGCCCGGTGTCAACTGTCCATCTTGCAAAACCACTCCGATTTGCCGCCTTACCAAGCGTAAATCGAGCTTATTAAGGTCTTGATTGTCGTAGAATATACTACCTACTTCTGGTTTCTCAAAACCGAGTAATAGTCGCACCAAGGTAGATTTACCCGAACCCGATGCTCCTACAAAAGCAACATACTCTCCCGATCGTAAACGCAAAGATATATCATTTAATACTAATGGCGCATCTTTATTATATCTAAAATTAACTTTAGATACTTCAATATTCCCTTTTAGCTTTCCTGGATTCGATTTTCTGTCATCATTTTCAGGCATTGTTTCCAGTATGGGTCGGGTACGATCATATATTGGAAAAATCTGAAAGATGGTAAGAGAAGCCGCACTCATGGCTAACATTGATGATAAAAACGCTCCATAAGCTGCATTAAAGGCTAAAAACTCCCCAGTAGATAACTTGCCCCATTCATTGGAGCTAAAAAAAGCTGCATAAATAATAGCACTTGAAATCAGTGGCATTACTGAATTAATCAAGGTTTGGATATTTTCTACACGAGCAGCTTCAAAAGAATATTGCTTTGACTTATTGAAAAGACGCAACCAATGGTTAAAAGCCCTTATTTCGGTACCTGTTACTCTAAACTTACTAATACCATTAAGCAGTTGTAGTACCACTCCTTGAGTTTTACCGTCATAATTGAGGGCCTTTTTTTCTCGGGAAATTTGCCAACGTCCTATCCAATACATTAACAAAACTTCCACGACCGAAATTCCCAATGCAACAAAAGCCAAGGTAACACTGTAATAAAATAGCAGGAAAAAGTTTAGCAATGAAAATACACTACTCAAAATTGTAGTAATCACTACTCCTGAAAGTAATTTACGAATCTCATTGATTCCCATGGCCCGATCAGCCAGATCACCCGTGGTAAACTTACGGAAAAACGAAGCTGGCAGATCCAGTAATCGATCCCACACGGCAGCCTGTAGGCTATGATCCATCTTAGTTTCAATACGCAGCAAAGCAAAGCCTTCGGTAAGCTCAAACAATACATACCCTACCAAAGCCATCAACAAAGCAAACCCCACCTGAAGTACTTGAAACTTTCCTGCATTTGGGATTACAACGTCGAACAAGACTCCAGTAAGTATAGGTGTTATCAACCCCAAGCCAGTGCCTATAACCCCCATAATAATCAAGATATAGATGTCTCTCCGCTCCTTGAGCAAGCCAAATTTCAATAAATCTGTGAGTGTTATTTTCTTTTTAGGGAAAGGCTTATAAAATGTAAAGGCTACTTTGTCAATCAATGAGGCATTTTCGGCTGTTACTCGAAAAGTTTCCTTAGTTACTGGATTATATGCTTCATAACGATTCCCTTTTACTGGCATTAGTGCCAAGGGGGTCTCGCTATCCTTCAAAAAACCAAGTAATGCACCAGAATCGTGTTGCCACCATTTACCCTCCAGCAATACTTCTCGATAGCGAACTTTAGAAGCCCTGGCAATATCTCCGATAGGATCGTAGCCTTCTTTGGTATTTTCAAATGGTGGGGTTAATCGAATTCTGGAAGGTTCAGCTACAATTTGACAAGCATTGAACAATACATCATCGGTTTGTACTCTTAAGCTACGAGCATATTTATCAGCGGCTTCTTTATTTAAGATTCCTTCAGCATCTTTTAACGCCTGAACTGTTTTGATGTATTGATTTTGATATTTGGCTTTTAAGCGGATTTGCTCGTTTCTGGATACAAAGTCAATTTCTTGTTTTTCAAGCGAAAAGAGGGTTTCGTCTAGTGTCTTGAGCCCCAGCCAGGCCGCTTCATCTCGAATCGCTTCTAAAGTATCAATGAACTTTAGGCCCAAGTTTCCTGAAGATTCCCAAAAAGACTCCCTACACAAAGGTAGTAGTATATCGGACGCTGGTTTGACCAATTTACCATTTCCATTGATCAGTAAGGTATCAGCTTTACGAGTACGAATGGTGGCCCAAACAACTCTTTTCTGAGCAGCAATGCTCTCCCCCTCTCTCAAGATCACCCGCTCTCCTTTTTTAATCAATACGCTGGCTGCTTGATTGGGGTGATTTTCATTTTCTGAAATACCAAAAAACACATTTTCGACCCATTCTCCTACTAATTGAGCAATCAGTGGCAAATATTGCTCACCCAAAGTTGTATCGAGTGCCAGCTCTTTCAAACGATGAAGGTCAAACTCATATACCAATGAATCTTCAGTAGCATCTGCCGAAAAACCAATATTGAACTGAGAATTCGCAGAATCTAGCCCCATCAGCATTTGGTGCTGATTGGCCGTAAAAAAATAGAAACGCTTTCCCTCTGGGCTTCCTTCTGCCAACTGCACAGTATACACGTTGATTTGCCCCTGATCGATAAACCAAACCTTATTGGGTTGATCCATCAAAAAGGGAGTATTCACCGTCATGGGAATAGGCTTGCCTTCTCGCTTAATGATCTCTTTGAGTTCGTCCACTGAAATCTTAGTTAAGTAATTTTGGTAAAATTATAAAGATTTCATGAACCAAGCCAAAAGATATTTTATGAAATGATTTTTAGGCCAATACTTCTTTTCTTAAAGGATCTTGTTTATAGAATTGATAGGCTTTAAATAAAATTATACCAAAAGGTATCCACCAAATTACATCATTGGTAATATTGTGCAAGCCAAAAATTAAAGGAAGAGAACCTAAGTAAACATGCTGTACAAAACCGATAGGCCCTGCTACCTTCCCAATGAAACCTACCAATACAATTCCCCAATGTTTATAAGGATTGTAGGAAGCTATCCAGTAGGCAATGCCGTAGCAGCCCACGATCATTCCTACTGCCTGCCAGATTGCGGCGTAATTGGGCCGTTCAAGGCCCGTCAGGTCAAAAAAATGATAAGGAAATAAAGTTACCCAAGCTCCCCATAAAATGTTGTAAACCGCAGCTAAACGTAAAACCACGGTCATCCATCGTGGAAATGATTTATTTTGCATTTTTGTGTTTATAATTTTTCATAAAAACTTAGCATCAAACGTTTTTGTTTGTGAAGTTGTCTCGACTTTTTGGATGTTGTTAAAAATAGTTGCTTTTGTTCGATAACGAAGAGATTTTTTTGAGTCATAGCAGCGCTACGGGGATAAAAAATCTCAAAGTTAGGGGGCAAAATGAGCTGTTTTGTAGTTCATTATTAAAAGTCAAGATGACTTCTGTATTAAAATCCACAATAATCATTATGAAACACCCAAAACAAGTAGAGAAGTACGATGGCGGCCTCGATCTTTTAGCAGAAGATTTAGGTAACTTAAGATATGATGCATTAGCAGATTTCTTAAAGGCTTTATCAGCCAAAATTGAGGTAGATGGCACTAAAGATCAGGAAAGAGGAAGGCAACAATTGGCCAATTCATTATTTAGTTGTGCCCAATCAGTACAAGAAGCTGCTCACGCCATTGATAAGGCTTGGAAAATCAGTGAACCCTATATGAAGTAAAACACAAACCATAAAAAAACCTCCTGATAAAATATCAGGAGGCATCATATTCTTAAATGACTGAGATTTACAAACCAAAGGCTTGTTTTACTTGGTCAACATAATCTAATTTCTCCCAGGTAAATAGCTCAACCTCTACTGTCTTCTCGTTAGATTTTCCTTTATTAAAGGTTTTAGAGATCATCTCAGGCTCACGTCCCATGTGTCCATAAGCAGCAGTTTCCTGATACATAGGGTTACGAAGCTTTAATCTCTGCTCAATGTAATAAGGACGCATATCGAACACTTCTGCTACCTTATTACCGATTTCAGCGTCGGTCAGGTTTACATTAGCGCTTCCATAGGTTTCTACCATGATGCTGGTAGGTTTAGCCACACCAATTGCATAAGATACTTGAACCAATACTTCATTAGCTACTCCAGCTGCTACCAGGTTTTTGGCAATATGACGAGAAGCATAAGCAGCACTTCGGTCTACTTTTGAAGGATCTTTACCAGAAAAAGCTCCTCCTCCGTGTGCACCTTTACCCCCGTAAGTATCTACAATAATTTTTCTTCCTGTTAAACCAGTATCGCCGTGAGGTCCTCCAATAACAAATTTACCAGTAGGGTTAATGTGGTAGTTAATTTCGTCATTGAATAACGCTTGAATATGCGCTGGCAACTGAGCTTTTACACGTGGGATTAACAATTGAATGATATCTTCGCGAATCTTTGCCTGCATAGCGTCCTCAGTATCAAAATCATCGTGCTGAGTAGATACTACAATTGTATCAATACGTACTGGTTTATTGTCATCGCTATACTCAATAGTTACTTGCGATTTTGCATCAGGGCGAAGGTACTTGATAGCATCTGACTCACGTCTCATGTCTGCAAGTTCTTTCAGGATCTTGTGTGATAAATCCAACGCCAAGGGCATATAATTCGCAGTCTCATTGGTTGCATAACCGAACATCATGCCTTGATCGCCTGCACCTTGCTCTTCTGGTTTTTGTCTATCTACTCCTTGATTAATATCAGGTGATTGCTCATGGATAGCCGACAATATACCGCAAGAGCTTGCTTCAAACATATACTCTGATTTCGTGTAGCCAATTTTGCGAATTACTTCTCTCGCAATTTCTTGTACATCAAGATAGGCCTCAGACTTTACTTCACCAGCCAACACCACTTGTCCTGTGGTTACAAGTGTTTCGCAAGCTACTTTTGAGCTGGCATCATAAGCTAAAAAATAATCGATAAGTGCATCTGAAATTTGATCAGAAACCTTATCAGGATGTCCCTCCGAAACTGATTCAGACGTAAACAAATATGCCATCTAATCTATAAATTTAGTATTTTTTCGAACTACTTTAAATGCGATCAAAGTTAAATTAATTTTATCGAAAAATAAAAATCACTCAAGTAGCTGAAAGATAGATAGTTTAGGTTCGAATCAAAACCAACAAAATATTATTCACCCTACGACCATATTTTATATGGTGTAAATTTATATATGATAGTGAAACCAAATTATGTTGAAGTTCAACTCAAAACAACAAAATTTTTGGAGCAGGATTTATAAAAAAGCAAAAAGCTCAACCAAGGGAATGATTGAGCTTTTTTTTTGAAAAAAAATATTTATTTAATCTTTTTTATTTCCTCCTTTAAGAATTTTAAAAACAACTCTACGATTCTTAATTCTTCCAAACTCAGTGTTATTAGAAGCAGCTGGTTTTTTCGAACCATAACCCACCGTTTTGAGTCTATCTACCGAAATGCCTTTGTCAATTAAGTATTTCTTCACGACTGAGGCTCTTCTTTCAGATAAATCTTGATTAAACTCCTCAGTCTTACCAATGTTACAGGTATGTCCTTCTAATTCAAGTACAATATCTGGATGCTTTTTCAAAATCACGACCACATCATTCAATAACGATTTTGATGCCTCATTTTTGAGTTGATCATTGGTATAGTAAAAATATACTGTTGAATTTAGAATTTGTAAATCCCGAGTATTAATCTCTTTTGGTTTTGTTACTTCGGTCACCAAAGGTTTAGTATCAATAGTATCTCTTGCAATTACCCGACGATTCTTTTTAGTAACTACTACTGTGTAAATCGCTTCTTTACCCTTGATCTCAATCGTATCCGATTTAATAACATCTTTCTTGGGCGCGCGCTTAACCGTTTTGTTACCAATTCTAAAACCTAGTTTTAGCTCAAAAGCACTTAGCCTTTTCGCTTGGTTGCCTACACTAATATCATAACTAAAAGCCACTGAATAATTAGGTTGGTTTATTTCTACCGAAGCTATTAAAGCTCCATTTAGTTCATACCATAAACCACCTCCGACATTTCCAGGTTTTATAATACCAGAAAAAGGAGACAAGTTATACCACACTAAAGTTCCTATATTGACTTGACGATTTCCTCCGTCTTGTTGGATCCAACGAAAACTAGGCATTACCCTTATTTGATCATTCTGATAAGCAGTAATACCACCCGTAAATACCAAACTGTAAGGCACTTTTTCTTCTTGAGCACTTAATGAAACATTTGGTTGATTCAAGTTTTGTCCTGCAATACCAAAATAAGCCCTAGGTCTGGCAATTGTATCTGCATCTGTAAGATACCAGTATAACCCTACATTTGCTGTTGGATAACTAATGGCAGTTACATCGAACACTTCGTTTTGAGTAGCAGTATTTAAAAACTCTCCATTAATCCACTGACTACCTGTTGTCAAACGATCAATATTTATACTTTGCCAAAAATAACCACCTTGCACTCCCAAACTTAAGTATTGGGCATATCCAATTTGATGATTATATGCAGCCCCTGCACTTATACCAGTAATTTGTAATGCTCCATCTGAACCTAATCTATCATTCATTACTGAAAACCCAAATCCTGCCACTCGCCCTCTGTTTTTAGTAATTAATGGATACATCATCGAAATCATGGGAGTTTCAAACGCTGCTCCAACGCCTCCTCCTACGTTCATTCTTCGATAACTCATAATTGCCTGTGGCTGGTTATAAGAGGCAATCATTCCAGGGTTAGTTTGCATTGGAGAGAGGTAAAATTGAGAATAGGCAATGGACTGTGCCACAACCTTTGCTTCGGCTAGCAGCACAATTCCAATTATTCCCAACAATATCTTCCAAGCTTTATGGTTCATTTTAAAGTTCATAAAATTTTAACTATACATTATCTCACCAACAGCACATTTCCAGATTTTTTAATTTCCACGCCATTTTTGAATTTACCAGTCAAATACCATACATAATTACCTTTGGGTAAGGGGTTATTTTCAAAAGTACCATCCCAACCCTTGGTAGCGGTTTCACTGGTTTTAATTCCGAACTCATTACTACCCAAAAACTCGTCCATGTTTTTACTTTCGTAGACTAACTTTCCTTCTCGGTTA
>MLAY01000016.1 GCA_001890965.1 marine bacterium AO1-C
CATACATACTTTGAGGATTGAAGTGAAAACTAGCCTCATCACTGAAATATAAATCAAGCCTTCCCTGTTGATCCAAACGGCTTAATGCTTGAAGTTCTTGCTGGAAAAATCTAAACATCATTTCGTCGCGCTCTTTGTGAAGTGAGTTTCTAATCCTTCGCCAAGTCCAGCCTTTTTTTTAAATAGCGCCGCAAAATATCAGGCTTGGTCTCTATTTGATGTTGTTCCCTAAGTAGGGCAACCACTTGTGCCAAGTTTTGAGGATGCGATCCTACGAGGGCTAGAATGAGTGATTCATCATAAGCTTCTAAACTACTTGCTCTCCCAATACGAGGCTCATCAAATAAAGCTTGGAGCCCAGCTGATTCATAGAGGTTAAACCAACCATGAATAGTCATTGAATTGACGGAGAGTTGTTGACTTAAAGCTGGAATACTTACTCTATGCTTCACATTAAGGTAAACCGCTGTAAAACGAAGACGTTCGCGGTTAAGTAAATCGGTACGACGAAATATAGACATTAGTTCATATTCTACTGAGGAGTCAAAGGCGGATAAATAGCGCATAGAAGGTATACAATTGTGAAATTGTAATTTACAAAGCTTTTTATAATTTTATAGTAAATGACTACTTAATTGTTCAAGTACGTACAAAAATGCTCGTTTTTGAACAGGTGATGTCATGAAAATGTTATGCACCAAAATAATTATAAGCCATTTTGTGATAGATGTATGTGTTTTATAATCAAGCACTTATAGTATATACAAGCCTTGCATTACTCATTTCCTATGAGCACATGATTACCTGTGTGGAAATGTATTTGCAAGTTAGGCATTGCTAATAAAAGCCGAGGTGGTTTCAATCACTATTTCTTTTTTGATGGCTTGCTAGCTTTAAATACAACCAAATCATTGAATACCCATGAAACATACTCTATTAATTGTTGCTATTTTTATCGTGAAGATTTCATTTGCGCAAACCAATTATCTTATAGGGCAGAAGTCTATCAAATATGTAGATCAATCGCGTAAGCGTCCTTTGCTTACTGAAATATGGTATCCTACGAATTTAGCCCCTAAGAGGCAAATCATCAAAAAGAATAGCAAGGCATTATTTAAGCCTTTGAATACAACAAAGGATGCCCCTTTGGCAAAAGGTAACTTTCCTTTATTGTTGATGTCGCATGGTACAGGAGGTAATCGCTTTTCGCTGACTTGGATGATTGAAAAACTGGTAGAGCAGGGCTATATCGTGGTTTCGCTCGATCATTATGGAAATAATACTTTCCACAAATTGCCTCGAGAATTTGTGAAGTGGTGGGAGCGTGCTATAGATATCCAATTTGTATTGACTCAAATGCTTCAAGACCCAACTTTTGGTAATCAAATAGACCAGAAGCGCATTGGAGGGGTCGGTTTTTCGCTAGGAGGGTATACCAATATTGCCCTGGCAGGTGGCTATGTGGATCGTGCCCACCATACAGGAGAAAAAGGCAGAGAAATGCCCCCTGAATTTCCTAAAACCGATGAAAAGATAGACTTTGATACAGATACACACATCGTGAATTCTTATAAAAAATACAAAGACAAGGTCAAGGATGAGCGTATCAAGGCTTTTTTTGTGATGGCTCCTGCCATAGGTTTTGGTTTCCATTCCCCAAAACAAACTAAAGAAATCACTGCACCTATTCTGATTGTAGCAGGTAGGGGAGATACCAATACACCTATTAAGGGCAATGCCCAAGTATATCATCGGCTGATTTCCACCAGTACACTCCATTTATTGGGGAACAAGGTTAATCATTACATTTTTTTGAATGAAGCCACGCCATTTGGTAAAAAAGTAGCCCCCGCTATTACTATAGACTTGCCAGGTGTAGATCGTAATGCCATTCATGGGCAAGTGAGCCAAATGGCGATTGATTTTTTTGCCAAACATCTCAAATAGGATAGTTATATACCACTGACAAGTGTTGTTGGCAAATTATTGTTTGACAGAATGATTCTTTTATCTTCAATTACAGTTTTATAAAACTATCAAGAGATTATGTATAAACGAATCATTCCTGTGATATTGCTTTTAGTTACTTTTACAGCTAAAGCCCAAAAAATGGACAAACGATTTGCCAACAAAAAAACAATGTCTTTTGCCTTGGTAGAAGAAATTGACTCCAAGGCATTGGGTGAAAAGAGAGTACTGAATGTTTATCTGCCTTATGGTTATGATCCAGATTCAGCCCAAACTTATCCTACTATTTATGTGTTGGACGGCACCGCTCATGAAGACTTTCCCCACATTGCCGGGCTTGCTCAGTTTATGAATATGTACGATTTATTGCCAAAGTCTATTGTAGTAGGCATTGCCAATAAAGGACGCTCTCGTTATAGAGATTTTACCCATCCAACGACCGATTCAGCCGAGAGAAAACGTTTGCCTCAGGCTGGTGGGTCTCCCCAATTTATAGCCTATGTAGCCAATGAAGTGATTCCACTGATCAAAAAAAACTACAAAACCAATGGTCAGCGAACCATCATAGGTCAATCATTGGGTGGTTTGTTGGCTACCGAGTTTTTGATGAAAAAATCAGACTTGTTTAACGATTACATCATTGTAAGCCCATCACTTTGGTGGAGTAAAATGAAGTTGGTTAAGAAGGCAAAAAAGTATTTTAAGGATAACCAACAGCTAAAGAAACGAGTGTATGTATCGTTGGGTAAAGAACATCCTGTTATGCATAAAGTAGCCGATAAGCTGATTGATGCTATCA
Organism: marine bacterium AO1-C; assembly: GCA_001890965.1. Classification (GTDB taxonomy): domain Bacteria; phylum Bacteroidota; class Bacteroidia; order Cytophagales; family Microscillaceae; genus Microscilla. The sequence continues at coordinate 2,768 of MLAY01000016.1, forward strand.
AAAAATCTGGTAATAAAAAACTAAAGGTGTATTATAAACCAATTCTTACCGAAGATCACGCAACGATTTTGCATAAGGCGGTGTATGAAGCTTTTGAAACCTTTTACCCCAAAAAGCGCGAGAAGTATTAGTCGTGTTATCCATTAGGAAATCAGGAAGATTGTCTTACTTTCTGATTTCCTCGATTATAGATTGGTAAGCATTTAATCAGTATTTTTTCGTATTGAATCTGTGCTATTCCCTGCTTTTATTCGCTAGAGTATATTTTTTGTTTTAATAACGCTATGCTTCTGTACTGATTTAATGATTATTTATGCCTGGCCTTAAATGTTTATTCATTTATTATCCAAGGTTTTGTTTTTACATTGAAAAAAGCACAGGGCAACGAGCATACTCTAGTAATTTTATGCAAGCACCCGATACTCAATACGCTGTTACCAATGATGGAATAAGTATAGCTTATCAACAATTTGGCAAAGGTCAACAATCCCTCATCATTATTCCTGGATGGGTTTCTAATATTGAAGAAATTTGGAACCTGCATCAATTTCCTTCCTGGATACTTTACCTGGCATCTTTTACTAAAATAATCATTTATGATCGTCGAGGGTTGGGGTTATCAGACAAGGTGATTCCAAACAACATGGAAGATCGTGCGAATGACATCAAGGCCATCATGGGTTCGTTGGGTATCCAAAAAGCTAGCTTCTTGGGATATTGTGAGGGAGTAGCTACTGCATTGTATTTTGCTGCCAACCACTCCGAAAAAGTAGAAAGAATCATTGTATCGGGTGGTTTTGCTAAATTAATGCAGGCAGAGGATTATCCTATAGGCCAAACCCAAGAAGAAAGCACACAAATCTTAGAGCAATTACTGGCTGATTGGGGGCAACCAAATGGACTTGACCTCATGGCACCCAGTATTATGCATTACTCAGGTATGCAATATACCTGGGCAAAGTTTTTAAGAGCAAGTGCCAGCCCCAGTACTGCCAAATTGGATTTGGCTATGACTCAAAAGATAGATGTAAGGCATTGCCTTGAATATATCACTTCTCCTGTGCTAATTATGCATCGTAAAGACGATCGCTTAATATCGGCGGCACATAGCCACTATCTTCAACAGCGTATCAGAGGTGCCCAACTCTTGCTATTGCAGGGAATAGACCATTTGCCCTGGGTAAGAACTAATGCAAAAGAACTGGGTAATATTTTGGCTTTCTTGCTTGACGAGCAAATGGTATCAGTGCCCGATTTATCATTTGAAGGTTTCTCAAAAATGTATGAAATAAAGGCTTATCTTGAAGAAAACTTGTCCCAAAACCTAACCATTGCCCAACTTTGCCGAGAGTTTGGTATAAATGAGTTCAAGCTGAAAACAGAATTCAAAAAATTATTTAAAACTACTATTAGGCAGTACTTGAAAAACTATCGTCTAAAAACTTCTCTGGCCTTGTTAATCAATACTGATCTTTCTCTCGAGGAGATTTCTCAAAAAGTAGGCTACGTCTACCCCAATAACTACTCGGTTACCTTTAAGTCGAAATATGGATGCTCTCCATATCAATACCGTAAAACTCACAGTATTCAATAGTTCTCTTTCCATTGTTTGTAATCCATTTTGCATACTCGCCAATACAATTGAGCATAGTACATTTATGGCATCAAGACTTGAGTGCTGAAAAGTGAATTCTACTGTCTGATCTATTTGAAATCCGATATTTATTCAGTCAAACCTAAAAATTACTCACCTCGAGTCACATTCCTCAAGCGCGTATTTCTTTTTATAGCCAATCTTCGATGGTTTAGTTATTAAAATCTACCAATAAAATGCTATACAACTTAAATCACAAAGTATTATTATTTACTATTTGTTTGTGCAGTGTGTTTACGATTACTGGACTTGCTCAACAAAAGCTTTCGGAACGTATACAGATACCCAACGAGCGGCCTCGGATATGGTTTAACCAAGAGATGTTGGATAAAGCCAAAGCCAAGTATGATTCAGGTGACACGTTTGTTCCTACGGGTTATGGCACCTCTGCAGCTGATATAAGTAGCCTTCATTATAGGTCAGAAGCTCCGTTTGAACTAGCTCTTCATTATTTACTGACAGGAGATAAATCTTCGGCCAGAACGGCCATAGAATGGGTAAAGTATAAGATGACAGAGGTATTGAACGAAAGCAATGGCAACTCCGTTTCTTGTAATTCTTGTCGCTGGTATGGAGAACAATTTATCATCGTATATGACTGGTGCCACGGGGAGTTTACTGCTCAGGAGAGAAGTGATTACATCACGAATATGAATTTTATCCTCGATAGGTGGAATAATGAAACCAGGTGGGGAACTCCTGACTTTCCTCAAAATAATTACAATCAAGGGTATTTGCGTAATAATATTTTGTATGCGATTGCTGCCTACGGCGATGATCCCAAAGCCGCAGGTTATCTCGAACATGGGGTAGATGTACGATTAACAAAACTATTAGAATATTATAAAGACGTAAACGATAGCGGGATTTCTCCACAAGGTAACGACTATGCACACTATGCGGTAGGTTATTTGTTGCCTGTATTAGGTACGCTCAAAAATATGGGATTGGATATCATGCAGGAAACAGTGTTTTTTAAACGAGCAGTGTTTTTTCAGATATATAATACGACTCCTACCAAAGCTTATGGGCTAAGAGAAGCCCCAGGTGATGATAATTACAGCTATAGGTCGTATTCGTATGGAGATGCCAACAATTGGCAAGAACATGCTTATAAATTTCGCAATAGCATTACAACTGATATTCGTGGATTTATGATGTTTGCTACCATGTATTGGGAAGGTACAACCATCGCAAAATATGCCAGGGCCTGGCTCAATAAAACAAATGAATCGAGAGATTATCCTCCAAAATATGTGGCGTATTTGTATGACCCAACTGGTCCCACGCTTGACTTAAAAGATTTGCCAAGGGATTTTATCCCGCCTGGTGGGTCAAAAAGTACCTTATATTCTCTGTCTACCAACGATTGGGAGGGGGATGATATGATGGTGGTTTTTCAGCAGACAAATAATCATGGCCTAAGAGGTCATGCACATCTTGATGCTGGTAGTTTTCAGATTTGGCGAAAGGGGCGTACAGTGCTACCCGAAGCTGCTGGTAGAGGGAAGGGAAGTACCTTGGGCAAAATACCTAATTATGAAAATAATGATGATGCTAATGTAGATCTTTCTATAGCGCATAATGTAATGCTGTTTGGAGGAGAAGGACAAGCCATTCAAATGAATGAATCTAAACTCCTAAGGCTTCAAAGCGATTCATTATTTTTCTATACCACTGTCGATCTTACGGGTAATTACAAATCTCAGAATGATAACATTAGGTACTACAATGAGCACGTGTCTTCTTTTATAAGAGAAACTATTTTTGTGAAATCGTTGGATGCTTTTATTGTATTTGATGGGGTACAATCTACTCATGGTAATGATCCTCGGAAAACCTGGATAACCCGCCTCATGGGAACTCCTCAAAGAAATGGTAAAACCCATAGTGCAACTCATTTTGGTCAAACAGTAAATGTGACCACATTACTGCCAGAAAACCCACAAGTAACGGTGATTTCAGAAGATACTTACAGCGAATACTTTCAATATATGCATCGTATTCAGATAGAATCGGCCAAAGAAGAGAAGGAGTATTTTCTGCATGTGATTCAGGCTAAAGACGAAGGCGCAGCAGATCTTGATATTCGGTTTACAGAAACTGATGAAGAAATCATTGTTTATTTACAACATCCTGAAAAGGGCTATGCCACTGTCTTATTGAAGAAAGATCAAGCCAAAGGAGGAAGTGCTTTTGCCTTTGCTCCTAATAATGCCCCAGAACAATTACAAACATTGCCTGACTCTATACAGTTACGCGAAATCACTACTATCAATGGATTTAAATGGCTAAATCTGGATGGTACTGGAGCTACTGTAGAACCTCCACCAACTCCGACCAATTCGGTAAGTTCGAGCAATGAATTTCGTCCATTCAATATTGTGACTCCGAACAATGATGGAAGGAATGACTATTGGCAAATTGATGGGTTACCACTTGAACACCAAATCAAAGTATTTAACAGAGCTGGTCAAGTAGTATTCAAAAGTGATAATTACACAGTTACAGGGCCTTGGGATGGTACCAACAAAGGAAAGCTTCTGCCTGCTGGAATATACTATTATAACATCATTACCAATAATCGTGGGCTGAAAGAATCAAAGAGTGGATTCATTACTTTGATAAGGTGATTTTTGGGATAAAAAGTAGCGCTCATTGTAAAGGCCTATTTCAACCATTTACTTTCCGAATTCTTTAAATATCACAAACTTATGAATAAACACCTTTTTAAAGGTTTATGCCTGATAATGGGCTGGTATATGACGATCCAAAATAGTCTGGCACAGGTAGCACCGATTCAAAATCAAGCATACTTTAACCCATACATTAATAATCCAGCCTGGGTAGGTAATCAAGAAGTGAGTCAGCTATTTATAGGCTTTAAGAAACAATGGTTGGGAGTAAATGGCTCACCTACGTTAGCCAACCTGACTTTTGAACACCCCCTGGGCACTACCAATGCCAGTGTAGGTTTAAAAATAACAAATATTACAGAGGGGCCTATAAATAGTTTCTCTGGGCAAGCTACTGCAGGTTATCGCTTAGAGGTAGGCATGGAAAGCTTCTTGTTCTTTGGAATGTCTTTGGGGATTGCCTACAATCTATTTGATGCCAACAAACTGGACGATCCTGATGATCCATTGGCCATAGAACAAAATGGAAGTAATGCTGCATTTGATGGAGGAGTGGGGGTAGGCTATCGGACAGGTAAATTTCAGGCAGGGTGGGCCATCCCTAGGTTTGTGGTTCCTGGGCCATTTCTAAAACCCAATGATGCACAAGATACTTTTAGTCCCTGGGATTATATGATTGGTTCGTTAGCGTATACCTATGAAATCAATTTAGACTGGAGTCTTACGCCCAGGTTGTTTTATCATTACTACAAAGACTTTCAAAACTTAGCATCGCTTGGGTTGGAAGCCAGTTATCAGAAAAAGTATCTAGGAGGTGTAATATGGCAACAATACAATGGCATCACTTTGTTTGGAGGCATGGATTTGAGCAATTATTTGAATATTCGCTATTTGTACAGTTTTTCTGCGCCCGCATCTGATCTCCCCAATGATAGTCACGAGATTACACTCAGCATAAGATTCGGGGAAGCAAAAAAATAAGGTATTCAAGCAGGTTAATGTGGTTTTTCTAAGTGGTATTATTGATGCTTTATGCACAGGCTTTTGAAGTTTTTTATCCAAAAAAGCGCGAGAAGTGTTAATTTTGCGCCCAAATGTGGGAACCAGAAGAACTAAAGCCCAAACCTCTTGCGGCTAAAATATATCCATTGGTAGAAGCTCGCGATTTTGCCCAAATCAAATCTGAGCTTCTTAAACTTATGTTCTATTTTTTTGTGCCCAACCGGGCAGCTTCTATTTTAAACTCGCCTGATTGGCAAAAAATAGAAGTGATGCTTTTGCATCCAGAAAAAGCCAACCGATTATTGGCCACTCAATTGATAGATAGCCAGTTTTCGGTAAATGTTGGCCGAACCTTCCATAAGATTCTCAATAGCAACAAGTTTGATTATTTGCATAGATTGCTGCAACAGCTAGAAGATGTAATGTATATGGATACCATTACGGCAGAACATCTAAAAAAGGTAGAAGCGGACATTAATCAGGTAAGATTGGACTTGGAAACTACTAACGACCCTAAAGAAATCCGTCAATTAAACCAACAGTTAGAGCGATTACTGGATGAAGAACGTTACATCAATTACCAAATCAAATCGACTGATGATCCAGTGTATGACAATGCCATGATGGTGGCGCTGGCGATGCTATCAGTATTGGATAACTTGCTTGAAAAAACTGGTTATTAAGGCTGTATTTGATAAGAATTAACTCCTTTTCTTAGAAAACTCATTAATTTTTTGAAAAACAAAAACCATTTTATAAATTTGTTGCAACAAATATCGTTTTAACAGCGTATGAAATTAGAAAAAATTATAGATATAAATAAACTCACCAAAGATATAAGTCCACGTGAGCGGTTGGTTGCCAATTTGCAAGTGAGAGGTAATCGTTTTTTTTATCTATTTAAACAAGTATTGAAACCTTACGATATTAGTGAAGTACAGTTCAACGTACTTGAAGCATTGCGTAACAATCAACCTGATCCTTTGTCGGCAGGCGAAATATCAAAAATGCTTATTAGTGAAGCTTCTGATGTGACTCGTATTATAGACCGAATGGTAAAGAAAGGGTTGGTGAAGCGAGAAACGCCAGCAAATAATCGTAGGATGGTATTGGTTTCGTTGACTGAAGCTGGCTTAAAGAAATCAGAAGAAGCCAAAGATATTATTCACGAAATAACCGCTAAAACCGAGGTGTGGACTGACGAAGAAGTGATACTACTCAATAAATTATTAGATAAATTGGAGTAAAATTTTTTACCAAAAAACTTGTTGAAACGAGTATTGTTTCAACGTAAAACTTACTAAACTGCTCACGCAGTTATTTTTTTGAAAACAAATTTGTTTAAACAAGTATCGTCTAAACAAATAATGTAAACTATGAAAAAAACAACTTACTACCTGTATATCATTATTTTTTGGTCACCAGTAGTTGTCCTGGGGCAGGACTCTACTTCAATTACAAAATCACAAGCACCTACACCTGTTGAAATTTTTGCGGGGCACCGGGCTTTGTCTTATCAGCATGTGCTAAGCAAAGACATTGGTCGGTTTAATTTTTTTAATGTGGCAGCATTTGATGCCGAATATGGAACAAGCCCCAAGAATGATTTTGTGATTTCCAGCTTCTTTTCTTATCAGTTGGGTAAAGGATTTTCGCTAGGGATAGGTGGTGAAATACAGCCTCCAGGGGCCAATTTTATTGTTGGCGCTCAATACGTTTATGCTTCTAATCAATGGTTGCTGGTTCTTTTTCCATCAGTCACATTACAGCAAGCCTCCCAATTTGCGCAGCTTTCTTTGCTAGAGTTTCGCCCCAAAATTAGCCAAGGTATTCGTGGCTATTTTAGAGCACAAGTGTTGGTAAGCACCAATTTTATCACCTATGACAGGGGCTATCAACAATTTCGCCTGGGCTTACAAATCAATCAGGTACAGTTTGGACTGGCTGCAAATTACGATCAATTTGCTTCCAACACCAGAACCACCACCAATTATGGAGCATTTGTTCGCTTACTTATTTTTTAATCAATTATCACTCAGGAAATGACAAGTATTACCCAAAATAAAGGTAAAACAACCAGTACAAAAGAGTTAGAGTTTATTGCTATCATGGCCTTTCTCATGTCCAATGTGGCCTTGGCAATTGATGCTATTTTACCAGCCTTGACTCATATAGGTCATTCGCTACACGAAGCCAAGGCTTCCAGCCTTCAATTGATTATTACGATGATTTTTCTGGGACTAGGCATCGGGCAGCTTATTTTTGGAACGCTTTCAGATAGTTTTGGGCGAAAGCCCACGGTATATTGGGGGGTAGGTATTTTTATGTTGGCTAGTTTTATTTGTGTTACAGCAGCCACCTTAGAAATGATGTTATTGGGGAGAGTTTTGCAAGGAGTGGGGTTATCAGCTCCTCGTACGGTAAGTATATCCATCATTCGGGATTCTTACAGTGGAGATCGCATGGCAAGAATTATGTCGTTTATCAGCGTGATTTTCATCCTAATTCCTATGATTGCACCCGTGCTGGGGCAAGTAATCTTGTTGCGCTTTAGCTGGCAAGCTATTTTTTATTTTCAGCTCGTTTTTATCACTATTACGGTGGTTTGGTTCCAAAAACGCCAGCCCGAAACCCTACCTGAATCCCAGCGTGTATCCTTTTCAAGAAAAGAATTTGTAAAAGGTTTTAAGGAATTTTTCAAATTTAGAAATACTGTAATCTTTACCATTATCGAGGGGCTTATGGAGGGCTCATTTATCTTATATTTGAGCGTTTCTAAACAAGTATTTCAAGATCAGTATCAGTTGGTAGATGAGTTTCCCTACATCTTTGCAGGAATTGCCTTTATGCTCGGTCTTGCTACCTTTATCAATGGTGCATTAGTAACAAAATATGGGATGAAGAAACTAGTTGCCCGTGCGTTGATTCTGTTTAGTATTCTTTCTTTGGGCTTCTTGTTGCTATTTCCTCAATCTACTAATCCTCCTTTATTTGTTTTGCTCTTTTTCTTGACTTTACAGTTTATATCTTATGGTTTCATTTTAGGCAATTTGAGCGCACTCGCGCTGCAGCCTATTGGCCACATAGCAGGCACAGGAGCATCGGTTTTTAGTGTAATATCTACTATTATTTCAGTCTTTTTGGCGGTGCTGGCGGGTAGATACCTCACTACAACGGTTGCGCCATTATTTGTAACATTTTTTGGCAGCAGTGTAGTAGCTTTATTGTTGTTGAGCCTTACCAAAAGAAAAATACAGAAACAAACCTGAGAACCCCAGGTCTATCAACCAATGCAAATAAAAAAGCCACGATTTGTCGTGGCTTTTGGTTTATTGTAGATTTTATTTATTCCTTAATGCCTAATAAATCCAGCATAAATGTATACTCAAGAGCAATTTCCTTAAAGCGTTGAAAACGTCCGGTTTTGCCGCTGTGTCCAGCACTCATATCAGTTTTGAGCAATAAAGTATTGTTATCAGTTTTGAGTTCACGAAGTTTGGCTACCCATTTGGCTGGCTCCCAATACTGCACTTGCGAATCGTGTAAGCCAGCAGTTACCAGTATATTAGGATAATCCTTGGCTTCTACATGATCATAAGGTGAATAAGAAAGCATGTAATCATAATAAACTTTCTCGTTAGGGTTGCCCCATTCATCGTATTCGCCAGTGGTCAAGGGAATGCTATCGTCTAACATAGTCGTTACGACATCCACAAAAGGTACTGCGGCAATGATTCCTTTAAACAAGTCAGGACGCATATTCATAATACCGCCCATCAACATACCACCTGCACTGCCACCCATTGCAAACAGTTTGTCTTTGGAGGTATATTTTTCATTTACCAAATAATCGGCACAGTCAATAAAATCGTGGAATGTATTCAGTTTTTTGAGCAATTTGCCATCTTCATACCAGGGACGACCCATCGTTTCACTTCCTCTAATGTGGGCAATCGCAAATACAAATCCTCTATCCAACAAGCTTAAGCGAGAAGAGCTGAAGTCAGGTGTTACATTAATGCCATAAGATCCATATCCGTAGAGTAGGGCAGGGTTTTCCCCATTTTTATCTAGTCCTTTTTTGTAAACTAATGACAAAGGAACTTTTACTCCATCTCTAGCGGTGATATAAACCCTTTCTGATGCGTAAGCCGTAGGGTCATAACCACCCAATACTTCTTGCTGCTTAAGCAAAGTTTTTTCTCGGGTCGTTAGATTATAATCAAAAGTGGAACGGGGTGTAATGAGTGAATTGAAGCCGTAGCGTAACACCTCAGTATCAAACTCAGGATTGTAAGCCACCCAGGCTGAATACGTAGACTCGCCAAAATCAACATAATGTTCTTCACTGCCATCCCAGGGACGAATGCGCAAATGCTCAAGGCCATTTTTACGCTCTACTACTACCAAATAGTTTTTGAAAATTTCTATTTGCTCTAGCATCACATCTTCCCGATGCGCAATTACTTCCTGCCAGTTTTCCTTATTGGGGGCATTTTCATTGGTAACCATCAGGCGGAAATTAGTAGCCTCCCAGTTGGTTACAATGTAAAATTTATCCTCAAAATGGCTAATGCTATATTCGTGTTTATGTTCACGGGGAGTAACCACTGTAAACTCGCCTGTAGGATTATCGGCGGCTAATATTCTTTGTTCGGTAGAAAGCGTACTGTAGCAGCCAATAATTAAATACTTTCGAGATTTAGAGCGGAAAATATATGTACCAAAGGTATCATCCTCTTCTACATATACCTTTACATTTTCGCTTTGAGGGCGATTAAGTTCGTGACGCCAAATGGTGTCATCTCTTAGCGTTTGCTCATCTTTGGTTACATAAAACAAGGTTTTATTGTCGGCTGCCCAGGCAATCTGGCCATTGGTGTTGGTGATTTTGTCTTCGAGAATTTCTCCAGTAACCAAATTTTTGAAATGAACAGTGTACTTACGACGTCCTACAGTATCTACTCCAAAGGCTAAAATGTCTCGGTTTTCGCTCAACGACAACCCCTGTACTTGATAATAATCCTGTCCTTCAGCCATCTGGTTTACATCCAGCATGACTTCTTCTTCAGCCTCCATATTGTCTTTTTTACGACAATAAATGGGATATTCTTTGCCTTCTTCGTAACGCACATAAAAGAAATAACCTCTGTGAAAGTAAGGAACACTCTGGTCAGTTTCTTGAATACGTCCTTTGATTTCCTGAAAGAGTTTTTCTTGAAAATCTTCAGTATGGGCCAATACCTCTTGGGTATATTTATTTTCTGCATTCAGGTAATCTAGTACCTCTTGATCTTCGCGCTGATTGAGCCAAAAATAGTTGTCGATACGGTTGTGTCCGTGTTTAGTCAGCTCAGTTGGTTTTTTAGCTGCAATCGGGGGATTTATAGTTGATGAGTGATTTGTCATTCTTAGTTTTAAGTTTGAATTTGAACCAGCAATTTGCTGCCTGTAGGTGGATTATGCAAACAAATAGATTGCTTATTTAATCTTAAGCACTAAAGGAAAACGTTGGCTAGTATCTATCTTAAGTGTACTTAGCTTATGGGTTACTATAGCATCTGCATGGTTAAATTTTAATGGAATACCACGGTAAAAAGTAGCGCTGGTAGGATAGGAGTTTTTTAACCGTGCCATATGAAACTGATTACACCTTCTACCTAAGTATTTGCTATTCATAGGTTTACCAGAAAAGAAGTCCTTGTAGTGTAATGAAGTTCCATTGGTGATCATTTTTTCGAACAAATAATTGAATTGGCGAGTATTTTTCTGTTCAAACCATTGTTTATCAGATGCTCTTTGGTACTGGATGCTATCTTTTTTGTAAAATTCTTGAGTGCCCTTCTTTGATACTTCACGGATAAACTCTTCTGCTCCATAGTCGTTAAAATATACCTCATACTTAACGGTATCAATGGATTTATTGGCTCGTTTTTGAATGATCTGGTAGTGTATAAACCCATCTTGTATTGAATATTTTCGATAGGAATTTTTAAAATCTATGTTGGCATAGCGTGTATGTTCAGACATGCTACCATCTATGAAACAAGCATTTAACAAAATAACCAATCCCGCAAAAATTATCGTTTTTTTAAGCATCCTTAGTTCTCTTTTTTTCCAATTTTCACTTCACTCAAATGTAACTCATATTGTCCATTAACTGCTCCTCCTAAACCATAAAAAGCAATCTGAATGTATTGATTCGCATATTTAGCCAATGAGACCTTGCAGTTGGTAGCTTTATTGGGCAAGGTGTTGGTACGACCATAATTGGCCACTGTTTGGAAAGTGCGACCACCATCCAGCGATATTTTTACCCGTAGCAGATCATCTACTTGCATAGAACGAACCTTTCCTCTGAGGCGATCAGTAGCAAATACTTTAAAACTCAATTCGCTTGTTTGATCTGGAACCTTGAATAATTGGCTCACGACTCGAGCCTTCCGATCATTGGTTTTTAGAGGAAAAATAATAGAGTTTATTCCATAGCGCCGTTGTTGTTTTAGACTACTCTCTTTGACCCCAACACCTGTCCATCCGTATTTTTTGGCTTTAGGCGGATGAATATTTTTTACTTGCATTGCATGGGGTAGGTTAATTTTGTTGAGCAACACCTTTGTTTGAATAGTATCATTTGCCAAATAATTATCTACAGATTCCACATAAGCAATCAGGTTATATGTACCCCCTGTTTTTAGCGCTGGAATAAAAAAACTAATGGTAGTATCTCTAAAAAAGCCTAACTTCCCTTTTTTGATTTCAATAGGTTGGATTGAGATTTTTTCGGGCCCGGTATTACGCAAATGAATTCTTAAGGGATGTAGGGCAAAGTCAGCTTCTCGAATTCGAATATTCTGCAAAGTAAGGTCTATATTATGATAGTCAACCTCTAGTTCCTGACCAATATCTGTTTTGAGTTTGGTTAAACGCAAATCGAAATTATTGTTGAAGGTAAACATGGGACGTAAACCATTAGATTGTTTCAATGTATTGCTAATACTATCAGTGCTACCTCGTGCAAATAAGTGGTAGTTCTGTTTGAGTTCTCCTTTGTTGTGAAATACCTGGAACTCTGTGCTATTTTGCGTAGATTTTTTTTGAACATACTCGATGGCCATGAGCAAGTTTTTTCCCTTGGAAGGAGTAAACATAAATGTGGTATCGAGGTCAAAATCTATGAGAGCATTTGGGTGCTTTCTGAAAGGCAAATAGTTGGTGTTTAGGTTTTTGGCAGGATCACGATCATATACCAAGGTCATTTTTCCTAATACTTCCTCCCAATTCTTGTGATTTTCACTCAGCACCGAATCAGATGTATTACCCAGGTATATTTTCAAATGTGCTGCTCCTTTTGGAATAATTGCTTGGTTAAGTTTTTTATGCAGGGCTATCTCTAGGTTATGAATTTCCCCATCTACAAAAAAGCGATGTGGAATCATCTTTCGATCATATAAAAACAGGCTCCTGTTGTAGATATTGGTTTTGCTGGATATATCAAACAACATATGCTTTTGGTAATAGCGATAAGTATTTAGTTTGTTAGGTTTTTGAAGTACACGACCTTTCCTACGTATTTTGTCTAATGGAATATTATGAAGCGATTTAGCGCTTTTGCCTTGGGTTCCTAAGTTTAGAAACACAGCAAGTTCTTCAATGCCTTGTTCAATCACTAATAAATCCAACCAACCATCACCATTGACATCTGCTAATTGATAACCGAACCTTTTAGCATCAATTTTCCCTAAAAGTGGCAAGTATTGAGGTTTCAAAAATTTACCTGCTGAATTTCTCAAGGCGTAAAACAGCGTATCAGTAGCAGTATTATGGATAGGGTGTTTTTGACGAGGTAACTTAGAACGAACCACTCCTAAAATATCTACCTGTCCATCTTTGTCAAGGTCACCCGCTACCATACGTTCTTTGGCTGTTTTGATTGGAATAGAAAGCTGAGATTTGGGGAATGCAGACAAAAACTTTCCGCTTGAGTCAAGGCTATACCCGTATAAATAATGATCCTTGGCACCTAAAACATTAACTTGAGAGGCTGTATCAGAATTTTGATAAAAAGCTGGATAAGCCATTTGGATCGGGGTGTGTTGCCATTGAACAGTAAAACTCCCATTAGCTGTTTGTAAAAAAACAATCCAGGTTTTTGAATCCGTTACAATAAAATCTATTTGCCCATCTTGGTTAATATCTTTTGCATAAGCTTCATAATGCGAAGAAATCGTTCCTTTTGTAGACGATATTGTTTTTTTAGCTGCAAAGGAGCCGTCTCCGTTTCCTTTGAATAAATGGAGCTTGACCGCTTCAATAGTTCCAGACGAAATAGATGCGATGTCTACTGTGCCATCCCGATCATAGTCTACCAGAAAAGTAGCCCCACCATGGCTACCAGTGGCAAAAAATTTAGGCGTATCATAAACAGGTGTCTGAAGACTATCTTTGTTTTTTTTACCCAAATACAACCAAAAGCCATTTTTCCAAAAATGATGAGTGACCAAATCAGGAATGCTGTCTTGATTTACATCTGCCACATCCGATACAAAAGCGTATTGGTCTTTCTTTTTAAAAAGTATTTCTGGAGCAAAAGAACCATTGCCTTGGTTAAGAAATATAGATGCTTGGGTAACTTTGGGGCCTTGAGTTGACTGATTTTGATATAGATGAGCGTCTAATATAATGTCTAACTTCCCATCGTTATTTACGTCCTTAGTCAGGATGTAATTAGGACATTGAGTAGAGTTTAAGGTAGTGTTTATAACACTACTATTGAAAGGGTAGTACTTGGGTGGTGCAAAACCACGCCATTGACGGTTTTGAGCAAAGCTACTGAGTGTGAAGTGAATAAGAATGAATAATAAAAAACTGCCTGACCTAGTCATTCGAAAATAAGCTTATTTGAATTAGTTAGTATAGCTAATTTAAGGCTTATTTCATCTAATCAAAAGGTTTAACAAGGAAGTATGTCTGCTACAGGGTAGGTGCTAACGATTAGTAGCCTTTGATGTCCAAATCAGTGCTAAATACATACCCTTGTTTTCGTTTATAGGCTACTTTGTACCAAAAACCACTTGCTTTACCGATAAACTCTTGCCGGATTGGCTCATCACTGAGCAAGAAAATCACACTGCCTTTAGGAATAAATAGCTCCATTTTTACATTTAAAGTAGGTTTTTGACGCATTTTTGTGCCATTTTCTGATTTTACTTGTGCCTTGGTAAATGCCAAAAAACCACTAAAAATATACCCTTCATATTGACCAAAACGTACCTTGCACCAGCTTCCTTCGCGTGCTTCTACTATTTCAGTTTTTTTTAGTATTTCTAATACAGCCACTTCTTCATAAGGATCAATAACAACAATACTGGGGGTTGATGTAGAGGGGCCTTTTCTGAGCATAAGTTTTGTTTTGGTATTCACCAATGCACGTTGTTTGACTCCCTTGAGATCGGTATCAAAAATTTTTTCTATCACAGGATAAACCTGAGGCAAGTTTAATTGAGTACCAGTTTCTAAATAACCACCAAAAACATAGCCTTTGCGTTGGTTGTGGGCAATCTTGTACCATTTGCCCATAGTAGCCTGATGGGTTTCTATTTTATCAGTTTGGGCTAAAATATCTACTACTACATTATAAGGCACCAGGTAGGCACTATCAAAAAATGATTGAGGAGACTGACGGAGAATTAGCCCAGAAGGAGCAGTTACAACTGCTTTTTGCGAGGATGAAGGGAGGGGTGTAGGCGAATCGTTGCTGGTGGTTGGTTTGTTGGTACCTCCACAAGCAACCAACATTCCTGATAGAATGATGAAATAGAAAAGGTAGAGGTATTTTTTAAAAACTTTGACCATTACAAACAAAAAAGTTCGTATCAAAGGTATAAAAACCATCGACACGAACTTATATATATACAATAATTAAAATCTATTTTATGGCTTTCGGAAACTAATGTTCTTCAAAGCATCCTGACGATAATCTACGTCGTTTGTACTACCTAAACTTTCAAAGGAATTGATATAGCTCCCAAATGAGCTTAAATCAAGATCATTCCCGTCTTCCTCCTGTGTATCCATCTTTTTAGTCAAAAACTTTTTTGCAACTCCCTTTATATTTTGAATATCATTCATATTACAAACTTACTTATCGTAATAAACTTATACATCTGTTCTATTCGAAAAACAAGAAAAAAGGTTTCGTCAAATTAGAATTTTAAGATATTTATTTCAAAAATAGGGGAAATCCCTAGTTGAAAACAAAACTTTATATGGCTTAACCTAGTAGTAATTTCACTTTCCAAAGATTAAGCAGATTAAGCAGATTCAGCAATTAAGCCAATACCTGACCAACTACGCTCTCGAAGAAACGACGTCCATCTGTATTACCCAATAATTCATCAGAAGCTCTTTCTGGGTGAGGCATCATGCCAAAAACATTGCGTTGTTCATTACAAATACCTGCGATGTTTTCCATCGAACCGTTAGGATTGGCCGCATCATCAATGGTTCCATCCTCTTGACAATAACGGAACAACACCTGTTGGTTGTCATTGAGTTGTTTCAAAATCTCTTCTGATGCATGATAACGCCCTTCACCGTGTGCAATAGGTATTTTGTAGGCTTGCTCTTGGTTGAGGTGGCGGGTAAACAATGAGTTGGTTGTCTGTGATTTGAGAAATATATTCTTGCAAACATACTTTTGGTTATTGTTTTGGAGAAGGGCCCCAGGTAATAAGCCTGCTTCGGTGAGTATTTGAAAACCATTGCAAATTCCCATCACATTGCCTCCATTGTTGGCATGTTCAATAACACTTTCCATAATAGGAGAGAATCGCGCAATAGCTCCTGCACGAAGATAATCTCCATAGGCAAAACCACCAGGTACAACCAGAAAATCGCAACCTTGCAAATCACGGTCTTTGTGCCACAACTTCACCACTTCTAATTGCATTAATTTTCCTAAAACATACACCATGTCATCGTCACAATTGGAACCAGGAAAAACAATTACACCAAATTTCATGTCTGTCAAAAGTTATTTTTAAAATTTTAAAACCGATATGTAAAGCTACTGGCTATCAATCAAATTTCCTAATACCAAGAACCGAAACTACCCGTGTTCTCAAACATTGTTTGATGGTAATAAGGATGATAAAAACAACAATTTTCCGAATCATTACCAAACAATTCAACTATTGACAGACGAATAGTGTGTAACTTTTATTTATAATTGTTATACTGATAAATAATTTTAATATTTACATTCTCGATTTTAAGGAATTGTTCACATAACGAACTCTTCGTGAGTTCATTAAATACTAAGAACCGATATGATACAATCTATGACCGGGTTTGGCTCAGCTGTGCATGAAAATGATCGCCTAACGGTATTTGCCGAAATGAAATCTCTCAACTCTAAGTATTTAGATGTGAACTTGCGCACTCCCCGAATTCTTTCGGCTGAGAAGGAGTTGATATTGCGTGAATTGATCAAAAGCAAACTAAAACGTGGTAAAATCAGCGTTTTGCTTGAGTTTCAATTCAAAGATACCTCGATTTTAGGTACGCGAATCAATAAAGAATTGGCCAAGAATTATTATCAGGAAATGATAGGTTTGGCGGATGATTTGGGATCGGCCAAGCAAGACATTTTTCGACTTACGATGATGATGCCTGATGTACAATCGCAAAATATCCAAGATGACCTTTTGGAAGATGATTGGAAAGTGATTTTGGGTGTATTTGAGCAAGCAATTAGTAAATGTCAGGAATTTCGCCAGAGCGAAGGCAATAGTTTGTTGAAGAGTTTTCAGGAAAACATAGACATAATTACTCAAAAGCTGGAGCAGGTCAAAGAACAGGACCCAAAAAGAGTGCTGAATATCAAGGAGCGTATTGCCCAACACATGGAGGAGATCAACAACAATGATAACTTCGATAAAAACCGTTTTGAACAAGAGATGGTTTATTATATAGAGAAGCTGGATATCTCAGAAGAAAAGGTAAGGTTAAAAAGCCACCTTGACTATTTACAGGAAACGCTTACATCGGCTCAGGCAAATGGTAAAAAATTGAATTTTATTGCCCAGGAAATTGGTCGTGAAATCAATACGATCGGATCTAAGGCCAACGACGCCGTGGTTCAACGGTATGTGGTGGAGATGAAAGAAGAACTTGAAAAAATTAAAGAACAAGTACTCAATGTACTTTAGGATATAAATCAGACAACGAAAAACTATCTTAATACAATGGAATTATTGGTGAATTGGCTACCAACCCACAGTTTTGTTTTTGGGCTAAACATTCTAAAAACTCTGATTGCCCTATATTTTGCTATATTATTTATTCAATCAGGGCTTGATAAAGTCATGAATCGAGCGGGTAATCTTTCGTGGCTCAATGAATACTTCTCCAAAACTTTTTTGAAAGGGCAGGTACCTCTATTATTGTTGGCAATTACGATTACTGAACTAGCTGCTGGGGTATTTTCAGCGATTGGTATTGTAGAGTTGTGGGCAGCTGGTGGATATTCTTTTGCCCTGTATGGAGCCACTTTTGCCGTGTTGAGCTTTGTAATGTTGTTTTTTGGTATGCGCATCGCTCAAGACTATGACGGAGCAGCTTCGATGACCAATTACTTTACCATTGGCGTAATTGCAGTATTGATTTTGAGCATTAATATTCCAGATGCAATGGCTGGATTTATGAAATAATTCTTTATTGAAAATATTCAAATATGAGAAACCTGGGCAATTGCTCAGGTTTTTTGCGTTATATCCCTTCTTTTATTACATCTTCACGATTTCAATTAGGTTTTGTAAAGACGCTTTCCAGGTAAATGCGTAAATTGCAAGCCATTTTTTTAAGGATAAATACCTTACATACTTATGATAAAGCAATTGAATCTCACATTGCCTCCCGAAATAGCATACAACGAGGAGGCTCTAAAACGTTATATCTCTACTAAAATCTCCTCTGTCAATCAAGAAGATTTTACCCTCCGAAAACTTAAGCGTTCCATTGATGCCCGAGGACAAAAAATCAAAATTCATTTACAAGCCCAAGTATATATCAATGAACCAGTGCCTCCTCTCACCGAATATCAACTGGATTATCCAGATGTGCGTAATGCTACCCCAGTAGTTATTGTAGGAGCTGGGCCAGGAGGGTTATTTGCTGCTTTAAGATTGATTGAATTAGGCTACAAACCCATTGTGCTAGAAAGAGGTAAAGATGTGCAAGCCCGTCGTCGCGATTTGGCCTCTATCAATAAAGATCATTTGGTAAATGGGGAATCTAACTATTGTTTTGGTGAAGGAGGAGCAGGCACTTACTCAGATGGCAAGCTTTACACTCGTTCCAAAAAGCGAGGAAGTGTAAGGCGTATTCTGGAAATTTTGGTAGCCCATGGAGCCGTAGAAGATATTTTGGTAGACACACATCCTCATATTGGTACCAACAAACTCCCTCGAATTGTAGCCAATCTGCGAGAGAGTATTTTACAAGCAGGAGGTGAGGTGCATTTCGATACTAAAGTCACTGATTTTATTTTAAAAGAAGGTGAGATGAAAGGGGTGATTACCGAGAGTGGGGACCATATACAGGGAATAGGCGTAATTTTAGCTACTGGGCACTCGGCTAGAGATATTTTTATTCAGTTACACCAGCGAGATATTTACATTGAAGCCAAGCCTTTTGCCCTAGGGGTAAGGATAGAACACCCTCAACAATTGATTGATCAAATACAATACAATCTGGCCGATCGGGGAGAATATTTGCCAGCCTCTTCTTATTCGTTGGCAGCTCAGGTAAAACACCAAGGCAAACAACGTGGAGTGTTTTCGTTTTGCATGTGTCCAGGGGGATTTATTGTGCCAGCCGCCACTACTTCAGGCGAAGTGGTAGTAAACGGTATGTCACCTTCACGCCGTAATTCAAAATTTGCCAATTCAGGAATGGTGGTATCAGTAGTAGAAGATGACCTGAAACCTTATGAAAAGTATGGCCCATTAGCAGGCATGTATTTTCAACAAGAAATAGAACAGCGATCTTGCCATATTGCAGGAGATACTCAAACTGCACCTGCTCAAAAAATGCTTGATTTTGTACAGCATAAGTCCTCTAATGAATTACTCGAGACATCTTACCAACCAGGACTTTTATCAGTATCTATAGATGAAGTATTACCGCCTTTTATTGCACAAAGCTTAAGGAAAGGGTTTCAGTGGTTTGGCAAAAAAATGAAAGGATACTTGACCAACGAAGCTCAAATTGTAGGAGTAGAGAGTCGTACTTCTTCGCCAGTACGAATCCCCAGAGACAAAGATACCTTTGAGCATGTGCAGATGAAACGGTTGTACCCTTGCGCAGAAGGAGCTGGGTATGCTGGGGGGATTATGTCGGCTGCTATAGATGGAGAAAAATGTGCAGAGAAGCTAATCGAGAGATATGGACTTTAATTCAGGTATCTAATCAGTATTGAATAGACTGGTGAATTTTTAGCCAATCTATTTAACTTTTATTTCATATAACTTTCTGGTGTTTTATGGACCTCCTGCTTAAATTAGAACGGCTAATCTTTAAAGCAAAACCCATGAAATACTTACGCAAAACATTTATCATTTTACTGTTTTTGGGAGTAGTTTTTAATACCCACTCTATTTTCGGTCAAATGCATTCCATTGGTTTAGTTAATGGACTTTCTTCCAATCAGTTAGTAATTGACGATCGTCAGAATTTGAATATATTAAGAGGTAATATTCAATATGTAGGAGGCCTTAGGTTTGATTTTGCACTAGGTAAAAGATTGTTTTTAGAAAGTGGGCTAAATTTTGAACAAAACCTAATAACAGCAAAGTATTTCGATTACTTCCCTCGTCAAGATGTCAAATTTCGTTTCTCATATCTGGCAGTACCCATTAGCCTTTCTTATCGTATAGGCAACAAGTTTCAGTTGTTTGGACGAATAGGTATTGCTCCATCAGTTTTATTAAATGCTAATAGAACAGCACAAATCCGTTATTTCCCAGACCCATCTGGTTTAGCAACTCACAAGTATGTCATTTCTGATATTCCTGATGGTCAAGCTACCGAGAGCTTTAGATATGAAACTGAAAGTCTGGACATATCTCGAATATTGGGAGCGGGGATAGCACTTAATTTTGCAAAGGTAAGGTTTACACTTGAAGCCAGGTATGATAGGAGTTTTTTTAACTTTGATAAGGAAGATGTTTCATTCATAATAGGAGAGGCGCATCATTCTTCGATAGATGTATTATTTGGGGTATTTTATAAACTCTAGTTGTTACTATATCTTGATTCAAGTTCTTCTTTTGGACCGATAAAAGGACCTTTATTCAAAAAAATGAAATAAAAATAACTGGTAACTACCAAACCCTTCCTCTACCAAATTCAGTATATTTGTTTACTAACCAACCTATTTACCTAATTATGACAAAGTTTCTAAGCCTTGTTTTAGGCTTTTGTTTATTCACTACTCACCTTTTTGCGCAGGATTTCTCGCTTAAAAACTTCAAAGAGTTTACTGATTACAAAGATAAAATACTAGATACCAAGTTTTCTTCTAAGAATAATTATCTCGCAATCGCGGTTAAGGACAATAGTCTGGAGCTGCGGGATCGTAATTTTTCCAAGATTTGGACTTATAAAAATAACCCAAAAAACTATGGGATGAAGTTGGCTTTTTCGCCTGATGAAAAGCATTTGGTATTTTCTAAGTATCAGTCCCGACGAGACGCTGCAGTTTTGGACATTACCCAAAAGAAGATCATTCAAAAACTAAAAACAGGCGGTTGGCCAGTATTGGAATATAGCCCTGATGGCAAGTTTTTGGTAACATCTGGCCGATCAAGAGAACCTCAAACAGCAGTGACTAAAATATGGGCCTGGAAAGGAGGAAAGTTTGAACTTATGCAAACCCTCAAATATACCCACAAAAGGTTTCAAGGTTTTCGAGACATGGCTTTTAGTGCTGATGGACAGTTCTTTGCGCTGTCTGGAATTACTGGTCATATTGTGATTTATAGATTTCGTAAAGGTAAGTTTGAGGAACACCAACAAGTATATCGCAAGCAATGGTCGCGTGCTATTGCTTTTCATCCTGATGGCAAAAACATTGTTTTCAATGTGCGTCACAGGATATTCCAATTGCAATGGAAAGGAGGAAAGCGTAACGGAAAGTTTGTATATGTTGATAGTTTAAAAAGCTATGGAGGAGAAATTTGGAAAATGGAATTTGACTCCAAAGGAAAAAGACTGGTCACAGCGTGCAGACACCGAGGACTTAGAGTATACCAATGGGACAAAGATAAACTTTCGCGTGAAGAAGATGACTCTTACGAAATGCACAAGGAAGGTGCACTTTCTATGGATATCAACAAAGATTTGGTGGTATCGGGAGGCGGAGATAACAAAGTAATCTTGTATACCACAGGAAAAATTCCAGTAGCGCTCAATGAAACAAAAGTAAAAACTACTCCTGCACCTAAAAAAGTTACTCATAATAAAGGAAGTGGAAGCCAAGTATTTAGTGGCGATGATTTAGACATTGATGTAGGAGGCAAGGGTAAAAACTACTTATTGGTGGTAGGAATCAGAAAATATAAATTTTGGGATACTTTGAGCAATGCCGCTTCGGATGCCAGAAAAGTAAAAGCAGTGTTACAAAAACGTTATGGTTTTGAAGATGCCAATACAGTAGAAATCTATAACGAAGAAGCTACCATTAAAAATATTTTGAGCAAGCTATCAGCCTTACGACAAAAGATTACCCCCAAGGATAATTTATTGTTGTATTATTCAGGCCATGGATTTTATAATGCTGCCATTGAGGAGGGATTCTGGATTCCTTTTAATGCGAAAAAAGGGGAAGAAACGCAATATTTAGCAAACTCTACCTTGTTGAAATACATCAAAGCTATCAAAGCTCGTCATATATTTTTGGTAGCTGATGCTTGTTTTTCGGGTTCTTTGTTTTCATCAGGTAAGCGTGGTTACATCGATAACGTAGAACGTTTCAAATCCCGTTGGGGATTTGCGTCTGGACGTTTGGAGTTTGTATCAGACGGAGATGTAGGGAAAAGTAGTCCGTTTGCTAAATATTTTCTTAAATATTTGACTACTAATACTAAAAAACGTTTCCCAATCAGTGAATTGATCCAATACGTAAAAGTATCGGTGTCTAATAATGCGAATCAGACTCCTATTGGCCATCCGTTGAAAAACGTAGGAGATGAAGGAGGAGAATTTGTGTTTTATCTCAAAGACAAAAAATAAGAATCATCATTTGAAAAACACCAGTTTCTGCGACCATAACCACAGAAACTGGTGTTTTTTTATATAAAGTTTTACCATTAAAAATAAGGAACAAGCATTTGGGAGATATCAAACAGTCTATCGAAGACGCAGTAAATGTGATTAAAAATGCCAAGGCCCTGATTATAAGTGCAGGGGCTGGTATAGGAGTAGATTCTGGTTTGCCAGATTTTAGGGGTAAAGAAGGTTTTTGGAAAGCCTACCCACCCATAGCCAAACTAGGGCTAAGTTTTGCCGAAATGGCCGATCCATATTGGTTTCAGGCACGTCCTAAACTTGCCTGGGCTTTTTATGGACATCGGTTAAATCTATACCGTACTACTCAACCTCACCGTGGTTTTTATCAATTGCTGGAAATTGGGCAACAAATGCCTGAAGGATACTTTGTGTTTACTTCTAATGTAGATGGGCAATTTCAGAAAGCGGGTTTTGCTGAAGAATATGTACAAGAATGTCACGGTACTATCCACCACTTTCAATGTGTAGATGATTGTGAAGGTACTATCTGGAATGCTGAAAATGAACAAGTAACGGTAAACGAATCAACCTTTGAAGCTCGTGATCCCTTGCCTGTTTGTCCTCATTGTGGCGAATTGGCTCGCCCGAATATCCTCATGTTTGGAGATGGCCATTGGAGTTATGACCGCACCAATGAACAAAATAAACGTTTTGAGCAATTTATTAATAAAGTGAAAGCAGGACGTCCCCCCGTAGCCATTATCGAGATGGGTGCAGGAAAAGCTGTACCTACGGTAAGACTCAACTCTCAAATGCTTACCCAACGTTTGAATGCCACCCTGATTCGAATTAATCCAAGAGATTACGAAGTCCCTTATGGCCATATTTCTATCCCATTAGGAGCCAAAGAAGGAGTGGATTTGATTTATAGTCAGTTATAATTTTTACTTACTATTGATAATCCTGTAAAAGTTTCTCCCCTAATTTAGGGGAGACTAAGAGGGGTTAGTAGTCTAGTTATTTAATACTTCGCAGATTTACCACCTGGCAAACTTTCCTTGATAAAAGTACGCAAGTCGTCATTGGCCGATTTAAGGTCCTCTTTTCGCAAATACATCATATGTCCACTACGATATCCTTTAAATCGCATGCGGTTCTTCATTCTCCCACTAGGGTCTATTTGCCACATCGTGTACTTGGCTCCAAAATAAGTAGTGGCCCCATCATAATACCCAGACTGCACCATAATCTGTAGATAAGGGTTTTGAGCCATGGCTTTGCGTAAGTTTTCTCGAGTATTGTTATTACGAGGATCCCAGGGCGATACTGGCCCAAACATATTGTATTTGATATCGGTCTTAAATTTGAGTTCTTCTCGGATATAATAGTTGATGGCAGGAGTAAAAGTATGTAGCCAAGACGTGATTTCTGAGTTGTAATCAGGCCTGCTTCCTGCAATAGTGCGGTCTATTCCTTTGTACCGGGAATCTAGCCTACCTACAGTGTATCCTCCTTTTCTGCGTAATAATTCCTTCCAAAAAAAGCTGGTAGGCACATTGAGGTTGTGTTGCAGAATCACTTCCTTGGATAAACCAGAGTAATAAGCCATTTTTTCGGCTACTTGTGCTCTTTCGGATTGAGAGATAAATCCACCTTTGGCGATGGCAGGCATGAGTTTATCAACAGTAAATTGCTCAGCCTCTGGCAATACCTCCAACAAATCTTTAGACTGAAGCGCATTAGGTAAGCATTTGTGATGCCATGCTGCCGCAGCAAAGTAGGGGAGGTTGATGGCTGATGATACAGGTCTATCAGATGCAAAAAGCTTGTAATCGGCAGGAGAAACCATAATTACCCCATTCAAATACATCCATTGACGTTCCTGTAGGGCTAGCGCCAATCCTGCTACTCGAGTACCTCCATAACTTTCGCCAATCAGGTATTTAGGCGAAAGCCAACGGTTGTGACGCGCAACAAAAGTATTGAGCCATTCGGCCAAATATTGGATATCGGCATTAATACCAAAAAACTTTTTACGATCTACTCCTTTACCATTGGCTGGAATCATTCTGGAGTAAGCCGTATTTACAGGGTTGACAAATACGATATCAGCTACATCGAGTACCGAGTGAGGATTTTCATGTACACCATAAGGTTGTTGAGGATATCCTTCTGCGTCTATATTGAGCACTTTAGGACCAGTATAAGCCACGTGCATCCATACCGAAGCCGATCCAGGACCACCATTAAAAGAAATCAGCAAAGGACGCTTGGCTAAATCTCCTGTATTGTTTCGCTTGTAATAAGTATAGAACAAGGTGGCAATCGGTTTCCCATTTTTATCCCAATAGGGTTGGGTTCCAGTAGTTGCGGTATAATTGATTTTAGTTCCTTTGATGGTAGTGGTATGGTTGGTTACCACTATGGTGTCTGTTGGAATGGTTCGGGATTGGGCCATTGCTCCCGAAAAATAGATGCATAGGCCTAACAATAAACTCCATGTAATTGGGTAAAATTTTATCATAGATAAATGTCTTTGGTATTGATAGGCTTAAAAGTAGTGTTTTTAAGGGAGATTATTGAATTTAGGATAGAAGCTTGGGATTTTTGTTTCTTTTTGCTTCCTCTGAATAAGTCATTAACTCTTCAAAACCTTCCTCACTACCAAAAGTTCATCAATCTGAATTACCAAGAAATATATTCCCTTAGGTAAATTTCTCATGTTAAGGGAAAAGGAATTATTTAGCTTTCCCTTTTGCAAAACTTTTCCGTGAAGGTTTACTAAGGTATAGGGAAGGGACTGCTGATGACTAATGTCAACCCTTAAATAATCTCGAGTAGGCACTGGATATACCCTAATCAGCGCCTGTAGTTTTTCGTCAGAAATGTTAGTTATGGGTACTGTGCTTGCACCAATGGTATTACTATAAGCTGATTCCCCATCCATATTGGTGGCTTTCACTCGATAAAAATAAGTGGTTTCGGCCGTGAGGTCAATGTCTATGTATTCGGTAGTATCTGTTCCTACTGAATCAACAGATACAAAATTGTCATCAGTATCTTGAGCACGTTCAATAATAAAATAGGTTTCGTTACTGGACTGATCCTGCCAGCTTAAACGAATACGATTACTGGTTTCCGAAATGGCGGTGAGGTTGATAGGTGCAGTAGGAGCCTGGGCTTTTGCATCACTTACATTTAGAAGAAGGCTAAGCATCACCAGCAAAAACAACAATGGGGTTGGAGCAAATATTTTCATAGAAATGGTTTTCATCTTGGTTTATGGAAATTGGTCAATTTCTAGGCGTACGAAACGTTGTTTGATTGCCATAGCTTATGCCTCCGATGCTTTGTGCATAGGAACGAACATAGTATAGCATTCCAGGTTGCAAATTATTCAGTAGCGAAGTATAATCCCCTGGAATATTTACTCGACCATTCTGGGTAAAGTTATTGTCGATGGTAGGCGAAGGGGTTGTTGCCCAACAATGCCCATGCTGGCTTATTTCATTACTGCCCAGTTTGATATTGCCTCCCGCAGTAGCCTCAGATTTACTAATATTAGAAATACCAGTAGTAATAGGCGGAGGAGTATTTTCAGGCGTTTCCTGGCTAATATCATCTCCATACAGAATTTGTTCGCCTATTTGTAAGTAGGCCCTTATATAATAAGTAGTACTTGGGGTAAGCCCTGTAATCTGAGAAATAAATAGCCCACGGTTCGTTACAGCTCCTAAAGAAACTTTGTTATCTTCTATGGTAGGGTTGGGAGTAGTAGCCCAACAATGCCCATGATCAGTAGCCACATCACCCAAATCTAATATATCTCCTGTGGCCACCAAAGAAGTAGAAGATGCAATGGTCACTTCTTTGGTGATAAATCGGGTTTTCCGCTGAATATCCAAAGGAGTGCAAGCCCATACGATTCCGGCCAGTAACAAGTTTAAACTAATATTTTTCATCATCAAAATTTGAGACTGAGGCCAATATTGGGTTGATTAAATTGAGTGTTGTATCCAAGTCCCAAACTGGGATATATTTTTTTGTTGAACAGGCTAATGGCTCGACGTTTCTTAAGGTTACGAAAACCCTGATATGCTACCAATGCTACATCCAAGGCCCAAATTACTATAGCAGAGGTAATCAAAATACGAGAGGCTTTATGATGGCTTTCTGCCAAAAAGAAAAAATGATCCAGTTCTGAGGTATTGTTCGATTCGAGGTATCTTTCATAGTTACGTTGGGCACTCAAGCGAAATATAAGTCCGGTTCCAAGAGCCCCCCAAGTCAAAAAAGTAATCGCACCATATCCATTAGTACCTGGACGTACTTTATGATTTCCTGCACCTGGAATAAGTAGTGATAAAAAGGCATTACCAGGCCCTCCCAATCTTTTTTTGTAAGCTTCTGCTGATGCTGGATCTACTTCAGCTATGATTCTAAATTGTAGCTTCAACGTATTGCCTTTTTCGGCCAAAGTAGGAGCTTCGGTCATAAAATCCCAACTAATTTGTTTGGATGTACCAGGAGGCACACCTTGGCCTACATCGCCGCTCACGACTTTCATAGGGCCTATAAAACTTTTGCCTAAGTCGGTAGAGTAATAAATATTGACATTATAGTTCAGGTTTCGCTTCTTGGGTTCTACCAAATGGTAGGTAATATTGATTTTTTCACTAAGAGGGTCTAATACCGCCGATAGAATTTTTACTTGTGCAGCTTGCCCATAAACAGCGTTATTGCCAAGCCCCAATCCTAAAAAAAGAAGCAGTGCAAAAATAGATTTGGGTAAAAGTTTCCCCATAAGCAAATGTTTAGAATAGGTATAATAATTTATGCCAGTACGCAACTAAAATACTGGTTTGTTTCTGCTTTTACACATTTTAGGCATTTTTTTCAGTAAGTGTCACAAAATAGGCAGAGGCTTACGTAAGGGGTGAAAAATTATTTATAAACTGCTCGGCTTTTATGCAAAGAGAAGGTGTACACAAAACAAAATCCCGAGCCTTAACTAGCACACATATGAATTCAAGATCATTGATAACCATGTTGTTGGTACTACCCTTGGTGTATGCCTGTAATAACAAAAAAGAAGAGTTTGATGAGAAACTGGCAGGAATTCAATTCGTCAGAATTCCTTTTAGTGAAATTAGAAATGGCGAGACGATGTCCATCAAAGCGGTCATGGCAGCTAGCAATGAATGTGGTGAGTTTAATCGTTTTGAGGAGAAGTGGGTAGATGAAAATACCTTAGAGATAAAGGCTTACATTCGTTACCCCAAGGAGGGTGTTTGTGCCCAGGTAATCAAAACTGTTGAGAAAATCTATGATTTTACCCCTAAAAAAGCGGGTACTTATATTTTGAAGTTTTACGCAGGAGGCCCTTATATCTCGAAACGTATAACTGTGAGATAAAAAGTATGAAGCCAATAAAAAAGCCCGTTCCATTTTACCAGAACGGGCTACTCTAAATATTTTAAAAACTTACTAAGAAGCTCTAATAGCAATTACAGGGTCAAGGCGAGCTGCTATGAAAGCAGGAATAATACCAGCCACGGTTCCTACGATAGAAGAAACCACAAAACCTAATATGATATTACTGGTGCTAAGCATCATCTCGATACTACCCAAGGGTATAAAAGTGACCAAGTTGACTAGGAGGAGTCCAACTCCACCACCAATGAGCCCTAAGAAAACAGCCTCGAATAAAAACTGGAATAAAATAAACTGAGTTTTAGCTCCCAGTGACTTTTGAATTCCAATGATATTGGTACGCTCTTTTACTGATACAAACATAATGTTGGCAATACCAAAAGCACCCACTAAAATAGAAAAACCACCAATAATCCATCCTGCCAGGTGCAATACCCCAAAGAGAGAAGTAATAGCATCAGCAAAAGCTTCTGTGCGGTTTAGCGCAAAGTTATCATCATCAAATGGGCGAAGACCTCGCTTGGAACGCATCAGCCCCCGTACTTCACTTTCTACCTCAAGCAGACCCACATCATCTTGTTTTCCTTTGATGGCAATCGTAGGTTCAATACCTTTTCTCCCCACCAAAAAGAATTTACCAAAGGTTCCATAGGGGATGAGTACTTGCTCATCACGAGAAGCTCCTCCAAAAATATTGCTTCCTTCTTTTTTAAGTACCCCAATCACCTGCACTGGTCGTCCCCTGATTTTAATTTTTTTGTTTAAAGGTGATTGATTAGGGAATAGTGATTCTGCCACAGTAGCTCCAATCAAAACTACACTACTGGCCCGATCTACTTCCTGGCGTGAAAAATAACGCCCATTGTCTACCGGAATATCTGAAACGTTAGAATAGCCATAAGAAACTCCCATCACCTGTACGGCAGTAATACTATTGCTACGATATTTGATGGTATTTCCGCCTCGGCCTGCAATCAATGCTATGGCCTGAGCCGCTTCAAGATTTTTTTCTAAATGGCGAAACTCTGCCACTGTGTTGGACGGACGACGAAAATAACGCCACCAGGGATAAGCTCCTCCACCAAATTGCCAGGGAAATTTCTGGATATACATCACATTATCTCCTATAAAGGACATGTCGTCTCGGATTTTACGCTCGAGCGCATCGACAATAGTAAAAACGGTGATGATGGCAAAAATACCAATGCTTACTCCCAATAATGAGAGGGTGGTTCGGAGAAGGTTGGAGCGAAGGGCTTGTAAGGCAAAACTGAAACTTTCCAGCATGAGCCTTATGTATAGGAAAAATTTCATAAATATTTTCTAGATCTTTTCTGCGAGGTTATATGGCAATTAGTCGTAAACACTATAAATAACTTACAATGTTTATAATTATAATTCCAAATATAAGTATTTTTCAAACATTTATGTAAGTTTGCATATTTATTTAAATAAGATGTTCAGGAGTTAAAATATTTAAGCCTTATATGAAACTGTCAGAGTTCAAATTTGACTTTCCCAATAGTTTGCTGGCTTTACATCCAACAGAAAATCGAGATGAATCTCGTTTGATGGTGGTGCACCGCGAATCGGGTAAAATAGAACACAAAGTGTTTAAGGACATTGTTAGCTATTTTGATGAAGGGGATGTATTTGTGGTGAACAACACCAAAGTTTTTCCAGCTCGTTTGTTTGGTAGCAAAGAAAAAACAGGTGCCCAAATCGAAGTTTTCTTGTTAAGAGAACTCAACCAGGAAGCCCACTTGTGGGATGTTTTGGTTGATCCTGCTCGAAAAATCAGAGTTGGTAACAAATTATTTTTTGGTAATGGCGAGTTAGTAGCCGAGGTAATTGACAATACTACTTCCCGAGGAAGAACCATTCGTTTTTTGACTGATCGTTCTGACGAAGAATTTTATCAGTTAATTGATGAATTAGGAGAGACCCCACTTCCTAAACACATCTACCAACATCGTAAAACTGATCCAAACGACCGCGAAAGATTTCAGACCATCTTTGCTGAGCATGTGGGTGCGGTAGCTGCTCCTACTGCTGGACTACACTTCACCAAGCAGCTCATCAAGCGATTGGAACTCAAGGGCATCGATATGACCCCTATTACATTACACATAGGATTGGGTACTTTTCGTGAGGTAGATGTAGAGGATTTGACGAAACACAAAGCAGATTCTGAAAATTTCAGTGTTCCTACGATCACTACCGAGAAGGTAAACAATGCGTTGGCACAGAAAAGAAAGGTTTGTGCAATTGGTACCACTGCTATAAAAGCTTTGGAATCATCGGTATCAGCCAATGGTCTTTTGAAAGAAAATGAGGGTTGGTCAGATAAATTTATTTTCCCTCCTTACGAGTTTAAGATTCCTAATGCTTTGGTGACCAACTTTCATCTGCCAGAATCTACCTTATTAATGACTGCCTGTGCATTTGGTGGTTATGAGCTAATTATGGAAGCTTACAGCCAAGCCGTAAAAGAAAAATATCGTTTCTTTAGTTACGGTGATGCCATGTTGATATTGTAAGTAAGCAGCTTAAGGAAATGTCAAAAATAAAAAAAGCAGGGAACAAAAGTTTCCTGCTTTTTACATCTAAGATATATTACACTTTTTGAGAATTAATTTTTAATGCTTTTCAAAGAAGCTATTTATTTCACACAAACCTCTTTGTGTACTTTACTTGATCTTACATTTCGGGAATTCTGAAAACGGGGAAGGATAATTAATCTGAGCTTGTTTAGATTCTCTACCAAAATTCCAGATAACTATTTGGATTGCCAAGATTTGCTTATGCTATTTTGGAATAGGTTTATGCTAATTTGGAATATCACCGTATTATTTGATTTTATCTCTCCTCTTTTTTTTGATCAAATCCAACTTGTAATGAAATGCCTCAGCTCCTTATATTTTATATGTATCTAGTGCTTAAGGATAAAAGCTTTGATAATCAGGAGTTTATAGTAGTGAAAAGTATATGGTAAGCCTTGAAGCCAACCTGTAGGAAAACCTACGCCATTAAAAAATACTCCACTGGTGCCTGATAAGTTAGTATTCAATAACCGAAACACTGCAAAATAAAAAGTGCAAGACACAAGTTTATTTTTAACAAAACCAGTGCTATACTGATTTATATTTAAAAACATTCAATTCTCCATAAACCATATGAAAAAGGTATTTCTGCTATTAACTGTATATTGTTTTTTGGGCTTGAGCGAAACCAGAGCTCAAGCAAAAATCTGGCGTTCCATCGATTTAACAAAGTATCCAAATACCCATTTGACGGCCCAGGATGTTGGATTTAGACAAGTATTGATTCAAGGAGTTCAAAAAGGAAGGGTAAAGGTGTATGCCTATAGAAATCAATTTGCCGATTTCAAAAAGCGTATTCCTCGCAACGAGACGAAGAAAGTACTCCAATATTACGATACTGGTTTGAAAGAAATGGTAGAGCTAAGGCCAAGTGATTTTTCGGTACTTGAAATTCAAGAGTTGTATGATTCGAAAGCTCCCAATGCTCAAAAATATAAAATTCAGGCCGTAGCTTTAAAAGCGCCCGAATTTTCCAAATCATTTGTGGTGAAGTATAAGCATTTTAAGAGGTACTTAAACAAAGCCTTCAGACGCTCTCGTCGTAAGAAAGACTTGATGGTACTTAAAGCTTATTGGCAATCACCCGAAAATAACACCCTACAAACGTCTATTTCTACAGCGTTGGAATCCAGAAAATTTACTGCCAAAATACTAAAAACCGAAGGCTTGGAAGCTCAGACAGCAGCAAAGCTGAAGACTGAAAGTGGCTATCAACCAAAATCACCAATGTCTAAGGCAATATTTCAAGCCCCATGGATAAAAATCAATAAGCAAACTCTTAGAGCCACTGCTCGCTATCAAATAGACTTAGAAGCAAAAACCAATGCCGCTTTGTATCAAAAAGGTAATGGGGTAATGAAGGTAATTTTGGAGGGAATTAGAAAAGGAAAAATTAAGCCCTATGCGTACGCTTCTACTCCGCAGAAATATTTTAAACGTCTTAGAAAAGAAGATTTCTTTAGTAAATTATCATACTATGAATCAAGTACTGAAGATACGGTTGATATTCAGTCGGTTGAACTTCATAAACTAGAACTGGTAGGTTATTGGGAAATAAATACACAAACCCAAAAATCAAATTTTAAAATTGAACGAATACATTTTCTTATTCCAAAGGGAACAAATGCTCAAACCGAATTTGGGAATTTGAGGTTGGCACAGCTTAAGTACACACAAGTGGTTTCATATTTAAACAAAAGCTACCGAAAGGCAAGCAAAAAAGGTACAAACGAGGCTACTTGGGTAAACCCTGAGAATAATGCGGAACGTATGAGTTTTGCCCAGGCACTGACAAAAGGATTGTATAAAAAGCAATTGAATTGGTTTGCCAACCAACAAGATCTAGGTTTATTGTCTTTATATGATGATCTGGGGCAAAAGAAAAATGCCTTTTCAAATTTTAACGACGCTCAGAAATATGCCCAACAATACCTTGAGAATTACCTGAAGAAATAACGAACCTTCCAGCAGATTTTAGGAAAATTAGGGTAAGTGTAGTAAGTTAGGGAGTACCACCATTACTAACCTTAAATATCTCGATAATGAAGAAAGCACTTTGCTTACCCTTTTTTTTCCTATTGCTATGCCTTGATTTCCAATCGTTTGCTCAAAAAAAGCCTACCCTTGAGCAAATAATGAGTTATTCGTTTCCGAGTAATCTCATTGCTTCCAAAAAATCAGAAAAACTAGCTTGGGTACAAAACAAAGAAGGAGTACGCAATGTGTGGTTTGCTCAAATGAAAGAGAAAGGAAGAGCATTTGATTCTAAGCAACTCACAAATTATACTGAAGATGATGGACAAGCCATTAGTCAACTCACCTTTACTCGAAAAGAAAATGCTTTGATATATGTGAGAGGAGGAGGGCCCAACAATAGAGGCGAAATACCAAATCCAGCCCTGATACCAGATGGAGCTTTTCGTCAGATTTGGCGAATAAGCCTGAATGGCTCTAAGGAAATTGACTTATTAACCACTGGTAACAATCCTACGATTTGCCCTGCCCAAGATATGATGGCTTTTACCCGTGGCGGACAGATTTGGGTGTACGACCTAAAGCTCAATGTAGAAAAGCCACTACTTAAAACCAGAGGAGGAGCAGGAGAGCTTCGTTGGTCGCCTGATGGTAAAAAACTTGGTTTTTCCAGTTTTCGAGGTGATCATGCTTTTATTGGAATCTATGACTTGGCTAAAAAACAACTAAACTATATAAGCCCTAGTGTAGACAATGATGGAAGTTTGGTTTGGTCGCCAGATGGTGCTCAAATTGCATTTTTGAGAATTCCCAACGAACGAAAGCAATTGATTTTCGAACCTCATCGCGAAGGTTTACCTTATGCTATTTGGGTGCACAGCTTTATTACTGGGAAAACCCAACAAGTTTGGCAAGCTAAACCAGGAGTAGGTAGTGTTTTTAGAAATATTTCGGCCAGCAATCAATTATTTTGGACTGCCAACAATCAAATTGTTTTCCCTTATGAAGGTGATGGCTGGACTCATTTATATGCGATTTCGGCAAAGGGAGGGACCGCCAGGTTATTAACTC
Organism: marine bacterium AO1-C; assembly: GCA_001890965.1. GTDB lineage: Bacteria > Bacteroidota > Bacteroidia > Cytophagales > Microscillaceae > Microscilla. The sequence continues at coordinate 36,433 of MLAY01000016.1, forward strand.
CAGGAAAATTTGAGCTACAATTTGTCTCTCTTAGTGCAGATAGACGAGAAATTCTTTATTCTGGTAATCAAAATGACCTTGACAGGCAGCATATTTGGCGGATAAATGTGCGTAAAGGTAAGCCTGTACAATTAACTACTGGTAAGGGGGTAGAATGGAACCCGGTAATGACCCCAAAAGGGCGTTTGGCCTATTTGGCCAGTACTGGCACTTTACCTGCTCAGGCTTATGTAACACTTTCACCAAACAAGGTCAAACCACTTATTACCAATGCTTTAAAAGATTATCCTGCCAAGAGCTTGGTTGAGCCTCAACAAATAGTTTTTAACAGTAAAGATGGGTTAAAAATCCACGCACAATTGTTTATGCCTCAAAATATTCGCAAAGGTGATAAACGTCCCGCTGTATTGTTTTTTCACGGAGGCTCTCGCCGACAAATGCTGTTGGGTTTTCATCATAGAGGGTATTATCATAACAACTATGCGATGAACCAGTACCTGGCTAGCAAGGGCTATATTGTAATGTCGGTAAACTACCGTAGTGGTATTGGCTATGGGATGAAGTTTCGTGAGGCGTTGAATTATGGGGCTACTGGTGCGAGTGAGTTTCAGGATGTATTGGCTGCTGGACATTATTTACAGTCAAGAACCGAGGTAGATGCAAAAAGGATTGGTTTATGGGGAGGATCCTATGGGGGATATCTTACTGCCCTGGGCTTGGCAAGGGCTTCTGATATGTTTGCTGCAGGAGTGGATATTCATGGGGTACATGATTGGAACGTGATCGTTAAAAACTTTATCCCCAGCTACAATCCCTCGGCTCGCAAAAAGTTTGCAAAACTGGCATATGATTCTTCGCCCATTGCTTTTATAAAAACGTGGCGTTCTCCAGTATTACTTATTCATGGCGATGATGACCGCAACGTACCATTTAGCGAAACGGTAGATTTGGCAGAATCATTAAGAAAGCAAAAAGTAGTGTTTGAACAGTTAGTATTTCCCGATGAAGTACACGGCTTTTTGTTGCATCGTAATTGGGTAAATGCTTATAAAGCTGCCGCTGATTTTTTTGATCGTAAGCTTAAAAAGAAGTGATTAGGAAGTAGTATAGTAAAGATATTTAATCAATCGGAGTTTTGTCGTAATTGTGGGTAACCTGGGCACTTAGTCCAACCAGTTTGCGAACCTCTGCTTCTGGTAGGTACAATGTCTTGTTTTTGTATAGGAACTCAAAGTAAGCGGGTTCTCTGTTAGCCTCTTTGCGTGTTACCTTGATGCCTCTGAAATAACGAGTAATCTCAGGTATGACTTTTCCCCTAAATTTAAAATAACGAGAAATATCGAAGATGACTTTTTGAGTAAAGCTTTTTTGATAAGTTTGAATTTCTTTTTTGAGTGAAGCCTCTAGGTGATTGCTTTGAGCGTAAGTAGCAAAAGTTATAAAACCGAGCAAACCCAAAGTAAGGAATAAACGTCTTGAGTTGTTCATAGTCCAAATGTTGAAAATAAAAAATGTTGAAGGCAATAAGGAAAGTACCTTAATTATTACTTCCATTACTTTAACTACATCTAAGAGCAAAAGGTCTGCATTTTTTTAAGAAAAATTTGATTAATCTCCGAAATTGATCAATTATACGGATGGCAATGAGTATAAATACTCATACAGGTTTTTGGGTTTTCTAGGTATATCCTTTAGGCAAATAATCATCAAAAAAACTATCCCATAATTTTTTTCGTTTTCTACTCCTTTTTGAGGTTTAGAGTGTCTGTTAGATAAAACTAAAACTATAGAACCATAGACACGATGAAAAAGCTTTCAATATTTGTTTTCGTTTCTTTTGCAAGTATGTTAGGATGGGCATTCACCGCAGATCATTTTGCAAAGAATTACCAAAGGGAATTGATCAATAGTGCTTGGCAGGTGAAGAAGATGCAGTACAAATCGACTTATGCAATTATCAATTTTAAGAAGCCATATACAGTAAATTTTTCTGATGACAATGTAAGCTTCCAATTGGAAAAAAATCAATGTGGGGCTGAACTGCTACTTGCTGCAAATACGTTTCGGATTGGTGATCAAGGGGGTATCTGTTCCACGATGTGCTGTGACTCGCCTCAAGGCTCCAAATTTGCCCAGGCTTTGACCTCTAAGCTGGTAAAAAAATATCAAATCAAGGGCAATCAATTGATTATCAAGGATAAAAACTATACCTTTTGGCTCGAAAAATTAAAAAAGTAATTGTTAATGCTAATGGGGAGTAAAATACCCTCTTATTGTATAAAATATTCATACCTCATGAGGAGTCTAAAATTTACGTTGATATTATGCCTGTTTTTCAGCGCAAGTTGTACCAAAACACCCGTTACCTCTAAATCAGTCACCATTACTGGAGACTTGGCTACAAAGATTGCTAAAAGCAAGGCTATATGGACAAAGCAAAAAAAGCAATGGAATGATAGCTATTTATATGTCAATACATTTACGAGTGGGGAGGGAGGCTTTACAACCAAAACGTACGTAACTGTAAAAAATGGAAAAGTAGCAAGTGCTTACCGTCAGGTAACCAGCTTTCAAGAAGGGGAAAAGGTAACTAAAGGCAAGGAAAGTATTACAGGTGAAAAACTGAAGCAAGTGAGGACGCTGGATGAAATTTACACGTTTGCTTCCACAACTGTGGCTAAGAAATCACCCAAAGACAATTATATTACTTTTAAAGTATTTGACAACGGCGTGCTTTCGGCAGCTGGATATTTTCCAAAACTATGTGCAGATGATTGTTACCGCGGTTATACGCTGGAAAAAATTTCACCCTTAAACTAACTGAAAGAGATTTATGAAAAACATAATCATTACCACCTTTGCCTTATTGTTTTTGGGCGTAGGTCAAGTCCAAGCTCAAAAAAGTGATAAAGGATTACAAAAGAAAATATTAGCCAGCAAAGCAAAGTGGGAAACGCTCAAGAAAGAATATAAGAATTGCTACACCTATGTTACCTCGGCCACCAGTGGTTTGGGAGGCTTTACGGTTCGTACTTATGTGACTGTAAAAAAAGGGAAAGTAGCTAAGGCTTATCGTATTACTCAGTATACCAATAAGAAGTCGGCCAGAGAGGAGAAAAAAAAGAAGTTATCAAAGCAAGAGCGCTCAAAGTTGAAAAACCTGGATGAGATATATGCTTTTGCAATGGATGAATTGGCCAAGCAATCTCCTAAACAAAATTCCATTACTTTTAAGGTAGCTGGAAACGGAGTTATTTTAAGAGCAGGATATACTCCCAAAAATTGTATGGATGATTGCTTTAGAGGTTATAAAATAGATGAAATAAAACGGTTGAAGTAAAGTCTTATTTTTTCAGGTATGCATCAGCTTGTATGTACTGGAGCACAAATGATTGTTTAGAGGTGATACATTATCCAAATCACTTTGTTAAATTGCGTAGATGCCAATTAGAGGTCTTTTTATTAGAATTAGAGATATACTAAAACTAAATGTGATTGATATCACGTCAAATAAAACTTGTGATAAAAAATCATTAAGAGATGCTATAAAAAAGAGTTTGTCGAGTTGGAAAGCTTTCAAGAAAGACTGTGCTAATAATTATACTTATGAAAAAAAAGAATACTATAATTTTGGTAGACATTATAAGAAAATATACACTACAGTAGAAAATGGTAAAGTAGTGGAAGCATATGAAACGAAACATCGTTTTATTGTTGATAGCTTTTCAAAATTTGATGTGAAAAAAATAGCAAACAATACAAGGGATGATTTAGTAGAAAAGAGATCGTTAACAACTGGTGAAATTAGTAAGCTAAAAACACTGGATGAAATTTATATTTTTGCTAAGAAACTAATGAGGGTTTCTTCTCGAGCTAACGATATATTTTTTGAAGTAAATAAAGAGGGCCTAATAGCAGAAGCTGGTTTTTCGCCCAGAGACTGTGTAGACTCTTGTTTTCGAGGGTATCATATAAATTCAATAACTCCTTTAAAAGCCTCACCTGAGAGGTGATGAAAAGATCTCTATTCAAATTCTGTTTTCTGCTATTTTGCTTCTAGTAGGTCTGAACCAGTAAGCCCCGTCATTAAATAATATCATCAATGTTAATCAGAAGTTTTTTTAATAAGCTTATTCGGCTAGTCAAGGGAAATAGTGATGATTCTGTGGTAGAAGATTATTATAGGAAACCATCAAAAAACGATATAAAAAATTGTTTGGCTAGTTGGGAAACTTTTAAGAAAATGTGTGGTAATAGCTATGTATATGTAAAGAAAACTGGCAGTGTGCTTGATAATTTCTATTACAAAACACTGGTTATTGTAGAAAAAGGCAACGTAACCAAGGGGTATCAAACTAAGCATATGCGTAATTATTACCCTGCCGAATTTGAGATGGGATTAGGAGGGAGAGAAAAGGAAAACGATGCAAAGGTTCAGCAAATTGAAGAAATACCCTTATCAAGTGAAGAAATTAGTTCATTGACTACTTTAGACATCGTTTATAGTTTTATTAAAAAACTTCCTAAAATCTCCTACCGAAGAAATTATATTACTTTTATAACAGATAACAGAGATTTGGTTATACATGCAGGATATTCATCTAAAAGCTGCGTAGATGACTGCTTCCGAGGGTATTATATAAGTTCATTGACTCCTTTAAAAGCTCAACATGAGAGGTTATGAAAAGATCATTATTAATATATTGTTTCTTGTTATTTGCTACTACTTTAGTGGCTCAGATTCAGTCTAAACCACCCTTAAAAGAGAAATTCCAACAAAGCAAAGCCCAATGGGCTAAACTGCAAAAGCAATGTAAGCAAACTTATGCCTATACTTTGCTGAATAGTGCACATGGCAGAAAGGTAGAAACAAGGGTAGTGGTACAAAATGGATTGGTTACGGCAGCACTGGCCACTACTACCATACCCAATCGAGCTACTCAAAGAACAGCCTTTGCCCCCAATGCTTCCCGTAGAATTCTTACCCTTGATGAAATATACCAAGATGTAGAAAAGCGTATTTGGCCAGCGGCAGGACAGAACCTGAAAATTACTTATAATGATAAAGGCATTTTGCAAAATGCTGGTTATGAGCGAGTAGGCTGCAAAGGTGATTGCTATGAAGGTTATCGAATTAAAAACATTAGCCTACAATTGGGTATTCAAGAGCAAATTATCGTGAGTATGGTGAAGTGGGAGCAACAAAAGGCAAAATGGAATAATACTTATTACTTCATAGCCATTTCAGGAGGTAAAGCCCAAGGTTTTCGGTCAGAACGGACAATTTATGTGCGAAACGGTGAAATTATCAAGGTTGCCGAAGTACGGGATGATTACAAAGCCAATACCAGTAGTCGTCGCCTTTATACCAGAGCAGAGCGTAGAAAAACTGGAACTTTGGATGCTTTTTACACCTATGCACTTACCAAAGTTGCCTCTGTTTCTCCCGACAAGAAAGATTTATTCTTCAAGACCGGTGAAAGTGGCTTCGTTAGTTTGGTTGGCACTGCAACTAAAAACTGTGAGGGTGATTGTTTTACGGGTTATACCATTGCTCGTATTCGGACTTTCTAGAAAGTAGAGAAACATCTACTTAACATAATTATGATTATACAACATCCAAGTTATTCAAACATTTCGTAAATTCAGAACGTCGAGAAGGATAGAAGGATCAAAGAAGTACTTTATGGCTAGTCCGTTTTTTGACGAATCACCATGCATTTACTGATCTTACCTTGCTCTATTTCATATACCACTGCCAACTCTAACACATCTACTCCAGCTCTTCCTGTGATTTTTTCATGATCAATCACCCGATTGCCCAACACTGTTCTGTTTACCAATTCACTATGCAAAGTAGGAGAGTTGTCAAAAAGTTTTTTGTAAAGCTCTTTTACATTCGCCTTGCCTTGAGCAAGCACCTTATTGTCAGGAAATTGTAATACTTGGGCATCTTCGCTAAACAACGCAGAAAATGCTTCAATGTCACGATTATTGTAGGCTTCCAGCTGTTGTTGTACAATTTGTTCTGCTTTCATTTCTAATGGAGATTTGGTAGAAAACTTCATCCGATTTTCGCCACAACCTGCTGTCAAAACGGATAAAATAAACAATAAGTAGATAGTTTGAATTCGCATAATAAGTGTTTATGAACAGAAACCAATAAAGGGATGGGATGTTTAGGAAAATAATAGAAAACGAAAAGAAAAAATACCTTATTTTCGCTCCAAAACCGACCTTACTTTTCAAAAATGCAAAAAGCTTCCTTGGCAGAACGGTTTCGAGTAAATGAAGCCAGTTTAGAGTCTATAAAAATTCATTCTAATAGCATTGAATACCACTATGCACTTGATGGTGAAGGTCATCGCTTTCGGGTAAGTTACAATTCGGTCAATTTCTTTCAAGACTTTGCGCTTTCTTCTAAGGCAGAGCTCCACGCATTTGCCGTGATTTTAGGCATCATAGGGTTTGCCCGCTTTGGAGCAGTGCTTCCCAAACGTTTGACTGTGAACGAGTTTAGTGAATATGTGCCAGGTTTTGTATATCAGTTTTTGCAAGAAGTGCTACCAGGTGTATGGAGCGAACATCGGTATCAATTAGAAATGACTGATTTCAAACATCCAGCTTGGAAAAAGGGGGATAATATGTATACACCTTCTACTTTTCCCTTATTTGCTCAAGACAGTATGTTGCCTACTGATGGTCAAAAAGTGTTGCTTACTTCAGGAGCAGGTAAAGACAGTTTGTTGTGTGCTCAATTGTTAGAACAAGCGCACATAGAATACGATTTAGTCACCCTTTTTTTTAGCTTATATGGCCAGTTTGACCAACAAAAGCAAATGTTTCGTTCGGTGATTGGTCAAAACCAACAAGTAAGGCTACATCAAGTGTATTTTGAGGATGAGTATTATCAGTGGCTAGAGGAACGTCTGACTCAGTGGAGCATTCGTGAAATATTTCCAGACAAGCCTTTTAGAGTAGAAGCAGGAGAAACACTCATTTCATCATTAGCCTACGTGCCAGTACAGTTGGCTCACAGATGTTCTGTGCAGGCTTGGGGTAACGAAAAAAGTGCTGATTTGCCTAATTTAGTACTACCTGATACAGGAGAGCCCATTGCGCACCAATGGAGTAAAAGCCTGGAAGCGGAGCAATTAATTAATGATTTTTTGGCAAAGATGTTTGTAGATGCTCACCGCTCTAGTCTGATAAAGCCTTTACACGACGTGCGTATTTTTAAAACCTTGTTTGAAATATCGGGTAATTTACCTTATGCCACCAACTCTTGCAATATTGCGAAACCCTGGTGTGGACACTGTGAAAAATGTGCTTATGTCTTCTTAGGCTTTGCTACCTATGGCAACTATGATAAAACTATAGAAGCCTTTGGGCAAAACTTATTAGATAAAGTGGAGCTTTTACCCATTTGGGAAGAGTTATTGGGACTTAAAGAATACATTTCCTGGGAATGTGTAGGCAGCGCCGAAGAAGCACAAATTTATTTTTATAAAATGTATAAAAAGGGGATAGATAGTAAGGCTACCCAATTGTTTGAGCATCAGATATTGCAACCAATGAGAGATCAGGGAATGAACAAAGGACAAATTCATCTTCACTTTAAACTCTTAGAACAACGATATTTAAAGGTACACTCACAGCATCATACGCTGCCTCAATGGATAATGAATCGTATTAGGTACTAAACAAAAAAAGGAACCGAAGTCCCTTTCAATTATTTATCTTTTGCCTAGTAGCCAGTTTTTGGCTTCATCCAGGCTGTCAAAAAACTCACGATGTTGTTGGTTATAGTCTGCATCTTCTACCTTTTTGACAAAGCGTTGAATTCCAAATTTGGAAAACACGTCCTGATCAGGCGAAAATACCATGGCTCTTTTTTCCATATCCCAATGCTGACGACTAAAAGCCAATGATTGTTCAGCCGCATAATCCTGAGATTTTGGCGTAATGCCTTTATGATTACTTACATCATGTAAGGTTTTTTTGATTTCATGTTTCTTCATCAAGTCGTACACCTCATCCAACAAATGTTTGTAGTGGCTATCGCTTGTATAACCGTTCCAGGTCATAAGCAGGGCATTGTCTTCTTTGAGGAGCTCAATGGTCAAATTTTGGTCATCTAATAGTAGCATCTGAGTGTTAATTAAAAGCTGTGTTAAAAAAATATTATGATTTCTAAAAACCTAACGCATATGTAACTCATTTTGTTCCATTTATTTAGTTAGAAAATACAAATTATACAATTCACCCTCGATTAACTCGTCTGGTTAGCAGCTTATTAAGCATTCTGTAATCTTAGAAACACAAAAAAGTACAATAACAACCTCTATAAATCAAACGCCTCGTTTGCTTCCATAAATATGAATATGCAAACGATCTGTATAGTTGAAACCGAATTGTTTGCATTTTTCGACCAACCATTGCTGCTTGGCGTTGAGTTTTTCCGGGGTTGTTCCTTCAGGCATGATGTATATCTTGTGGGCAGGAATATGGTATTTATCAATCAAACCCAATACCTCATTCAGGTCTTGTTCTTCGGCAATTACAAATTTAAACCAGGCTTTAGGACTTTGGGCAAAGAACTCATATACGGCTGGTTTTTCGCGCAACTTTACTGGGTTATTAGAGTTTTCAAGCTTGGGTGATACATTGTACTGGTCGATGAACTTGTCAAAGTCTTGATTTGGCAACAAGGTACCATTGGTTTCTACTTCAAACCAGTAGTTTGCATCCAATTTGCGTAGTTGGCTCATCAAGGCTATCCATTCTTTTTGTTGTAACAAAGGTTCTCCACCTGTAAGTACCAAGTTCTTGCAAGGGTATTGAGTTACCTCAGCTATCAGTTCTGTAGTAGTTAGCTCTATGATTTGCTCTTCTTTGCGATATTTTTGATATCCAGGAATATCATCAAAAATATGAGGGTGGGGGGTATTGTCCCAATTCCAGGTATAGTCGGTATCACACCAAATGCAATGGAGATTACATAACGAACTACGTACAAATACCGTGGGCTTACCCAGGCTTTTGCCTTCTCCCTGTATGGTATAAAAAATTTCTCCTTTTCCGTTGAATTTGGCGATTTTCATAATTAATACCCTAATGTGTGTTTCATTCTATTTCGATGGTAGTTCCAGGTTTTCTGCCTCAATTAAAGTTTCTTGATAGATTCAGGAGCACTACTTTGAACCACAGTAGGTACAAAGCCAAGAGCGTGGTGTTGAGGGAAATAACTATGATGAAAACCACAAGAATAATAACTAGACATTTCAAACAAAGTAATAGGGATAATTAATAGACTCAAGATAAAAAAGGCTAAAAAAACACTTTTAATTGTATTCATTTAGTTATGGAGGAGAAGTGATTTCTGCCTCCATAACGTAAGTATTTTCATTAACTATTGACACTTGCTGGAACAGAGGCCTCGATTGCCTGAGCTATATCAGCAATGATATCGTCAATATGTTCTAGCCCTACCGAAATTCGAATGAGTCCAGGCGTAATGCCTACATTGAGTCTTTCCTCATCGGTGAGTTTAGAGTGAGTGGTAGATGCTGGGTGGGTTGCAATGGTACGTGTATCACCCAAGTTTGCCGTAAAGGAAATCATTTTGAGAGCATCCAAAAAGTTTCGCCCTTGTTCAATGCCTCCTTTCACCTCAAAACTCACCAAACCTCCTCCTAAACGCATTTGCTTTTTGGCTAATTCGTATTGAGGATGTGATGGTAAAAACGGGTATTTCACAAAACTTACCTCTTCGTTGCTTTCCAGATATTCGGCCAGCTTGTGGGCGTTTTCGCAATGTTTTTCCATTCTTACCGACAAAGTTTCCAGACTTTTAGACAATATCCAACCATTGAATGGCGATAATGCAGGCCCAGTATGGCGCGCCATAAAGCGAACTTCTTCGATGGCTTCTTTAGAACCTAGTACGATTCCGCCAATGGTACGGCCTTGTCCGTCTATAAACTTGGTAGCCGAATGAGTAACCACATCAGCTCCATATTTGGCAGGGTTTTGCAAATAAGGCGTAGTGAAGCAGTTATCTACTACATAAAGCAAATTATGTTTTTTGGCCAATTTGCCAGCCCATTCAAGGTCTATAATGTCTAGCGCAGGATTGGAAGGGGTTTCTAAAAATAATATTTTGGTATTTTCCTGTATAGCGGCCTCCCAGGTTTCGGGTTTGTCTACATCTACATAGGTGTGGGTAATGCCCCAACGAGGGAAAATCTGGGTGATGATTTGGTGGGTAGACCCAAACAAAGAACGGCTAGCCAATAGGTGATCACCTGATTTAAGAAAAGAAGCCATGCTCAAAAACATTGCAGCCATCCCAGAAGCCAATGCCATGCCATCTTCGGTGCCCTCTAGCAGGCACATTTTCTTGACAAATTCGTCGGTATTGGGGTTTGAATAACGGGAATAGATATTACCCGATTGTTCGTTGGCAAAAAGTGAGCGAGCGTGTTCAGCATCGTCAAACACAAAACTAGAAGTGGCAAAAATAGGCACTGCGTGTTCTCGTTCATTAGAGCGCCCCACTTGAGTGCGAATAGCATTTGTTTCAAAGTGTTCAGAAGATGCGTTTTTGTTTGATTTATCTTGCATTCGTGTGTTTATTGAAATAGTTGATTCTTAAGCCTCAAATATAAGGATAGTTCTGATGTTTTTTATTTTCTCTACTGATCTCTTTTAAATAAAATAGACAGATTACAAAGGTCACTTCTGTTAATTATTCAAAACATCTATTCATCTATACAAAATTCCTTTTGAAGGGTATAAAAAGGGGAGAGTGAAGGGCATTTGAAGGGCGAGAAAAGTAGGATGCTTTGCCCAATCATTTTACGTTTGTAATCAATGAACTACGCAAAGTATTATGAAAAAGCCCTTTTTTATATTGATGTTCGCAATCATTGCCTGGGGATGTAGCAAAGATAGCGAAGTTACTCCAGATGATAATACTGGAGTGCGCACATTTGCAGAAGCTAAAGCCAAATATGAGAAATTGAAAGAAGAAGGATTCAGGTTACCCCTTACCAGGCAACCCAACTTCCCACAAAGTGGCACTTTTACTTACAAGGGCATGCATAGTGGAGAGTTCTTTGAAAAAGAAACCACCTCCAGTGCTAAGATTGAATACTATGCTGATGTAGAGCTGACAGTAGATTTTAACAAATCAAACATTTACAGGGAAAATTTCAAACTTTTTTACCAATCTTGAAGGATTTGAAAACCCAGAAGGGACACTTAATACAAGTGGAGCATTTCGCTTTGATATAAGTGCAGACGAGATTGGTTTTTCTATGCCTGTGCAGGAAGGTACTTTGTCACAAGGAGGAAGAACTGCCAGTTTTGATGCATTTGCTGAAAACAAAGGGAGATTTTTGGGAAATGTGGGACAAGCAATGAATTTGCGAATATCATCTCGTTTTAAATGGACTGAGGGGCCAGATGTGGGAACTACTTCTGCAACTGTTGGCTTTATGCATGCAGAAAAAGAATAAATAGAGGTTGTTTAGTATACGTAAGCAATTACCCCCTATACTTTCAAAGTCAGGGGGTAATTTTATATTATTGATCCGATTCGGTGGTTTTTTGCTGCATCTTCTGTTTAAACTTTCCTGCCATTTTATCAAAGCGGCCTTTTTTAAAGATATTGCTTCCCAAGTCCATACCTTTACGCAAGGCTATTTGTTCTTCTTTGGGCAAGGCTATAAAATCTTTGCACTCATCTGAGCAACATTTATTATACTTCTCTGCACATTCTTCGCATTGAATAAATAGCAAATGACAAGCATCATTGATGCAATTGGTATGGGTATCACAAGGCTTACCACATTGATGGCAGTTACTAATGATTTCATCACTAATACGTTCTCCCAGGCGTTCGTCAAATACAAAGTTTTTGCCGATGAACTTATTATCTATTCCCTGGGATTTAGCATCTTTTGCATATTTGATAATCCCACCTTCAAGCTGAAATACGCGTTTGAAGCCCTTATGTTTGAAATAGGCACTGGCTTTTTCACAGCGAATGCCTCCTGTACAATACATCAAAAGGTTTTTATCTTCTTTGTGAGGAGCAATCATATCCTCAATAATAGGTAAAGAATCACGGAAGGTATCTACATCAGGAGTAATGGCTCCCTCGAAGTGTCCTACTTCGCTTTCGTAGTGATTGCGCATATCAATGATGATCGTATTGGGATCTTCAGCCAACTTGTTAAAGTTTTCAGCATCTACGTGGTGTCCTTTGTTGGTTACATCAAAGGTATCATCATTGAGGCCATCGGCCAAAATCTTATCACGTACTTTAATCTTGAGTTTGTAGAAAGATTTACCATCATCTTCTACAGCAATGTTCAATCGTACACCATCGAGCCAATGCGTGCTGTATAAATCAGCTTTGAAAGCTTCAAAACCAGCAGTAGGTACACTGATTTGCGAGTTGATGCCCTCTGCGGCGATGTAGGTACGCCCATATACACCCAAAGCTTCCCAACGCCGATACAATTCATCGCGGAAGGCTTGTGGGTCTTGTAGATGATGGTATTGGTAGAACGAAATAGTCAATCGTTCTTCGCTGCTATTCTTAAGTTGCTCCTTAAGAACGCGTTTGTCGATTTTGTTATGTAGTGCCATAATAACTTGCAAGGTTATCGGAGCTGTGGCCCCTTAAATGGTGATTTGGAAAAATATTAAGACTGCAAAGGTAAGGAATTTTTTGTATCAGAAGTGATAAACCCTTGTCTTAAGTGCAATCATTTAAGTTTCGTAATCACATCGGGAGTTAATGACAGTATGGGTAAAAGCGGGTAAAAATGAGTAATAACGGGTAAGTATTTTGACATATCCTTTACTTGCTCATATCTTAACTAATGTATTATAACGTAGTGCATTTGGTACTTTTACAAAGTAATCTAATTCGTATTATGGTCTGATTAGTTCAGATTTAAAGACAATTTTTCCAGCTCTACTATACCAAAATATACTAGCCACACCACCTTCACACATAAAACAAAGATTGGCAGGAAAGCTATAGGCTTCTTGTCCCACTGATCTTTACTCGAGAGATTTTTAAAAGTTTAATTGTAAAACTGTATCAACTTTTGCTATCTCTCTGTATCACCCAGTCTTCTTAGTAAAAATGATATAAGCAACTGTAGGCACTTGCCTTACAGGCTTGCCTCTTTTTGAGTTATTTTATTTTGCCAAAATTACCCAAGCACTTCTATACACTCAGTAACTCAACTTAGTTCTATAAAACTAAAATTTACTCAAATTATGTTCACATTTATTTCATTTATCCCCAAAAACAGGTTTTTGGGTTATTCAATGCCTCTTGTTTTGGCGATACTTTTGGTGCTTGGCTCTTGTAAACAACAAGAAGAGGTAACCCCAGTCTTAGAGCAAGAAACGTCCTTAAATACCAATGAAGATTGGCAAATAAACGAAGCCTATTTAAAGGAAAATGGGATTTCCAGAAAGGCTTTCGAAGAGCAGTTTAAAAAAGACATGCAAGCGTTTAATGAGAATCTTAAAGTTCAATTGAGAAACGCTCGCTGGAGTGGTTTCGACTTGGATCAAGGATCTTTTGATGCTTTTCGTCAGTCATTTGATGGCATTCTTTTTAATATGGCCACTCAACCTAAAGATTGGTTTGCTTTCGAGGTGAACACCAGCCCTGCTCAGCTGGATTTTGGTATGAAGCTAAGCCAACTGAGCAGCAAAGTAAGAAACTTGCCTGGCTTGAGATTAAACAACCGAAAAAAGGGTGCTCGGATGGAGCTAGATATCAAGAATTTTAGATTCCATACGATCCAATCACTAGGTTCTACCAGAATTAGGGTGTTTTTATCAGCCAATGCCGAACTTCGTTACTATACCAAAAAGCTAGTGTGGGTAAAATTGGCCACTGCTAAAGGTAGTTCTCGTCTACGTATGGATATAAGCTTTGATGTAAATTCTGGCAATATCATTCTTGATAATACCACCCTGGAAGATATCTCGATAAAAATTACTGCCCCTCTGCTCATCTTTGTAAAACCCTTATTGGGAACCATTCTTCATTTGATCAATTTTAAGGTAGATTCTCACGATACTGACTTCTCGCAAAATGTTAGCATGCCATTTTTAACTAACAGTCGCGTGAGTTTATCCAGCATTTCCAGGACAAATATCAATCGTTGTGGCGATTATATATTATTCAAGTTCAACATCAATTTGCCCTCTTATGTCTCTTATCTGCTTGGACAGTTGGGTAATAGAAGCATTGGATACTTTCCAAACTGTAACTCCGGCGGTGGAAGTGGCGGTGGAGGAGGGGGAGGCCCTCAACCCATAGAAGATATCAACTTTCGCTAAACGTCTAGCCTTGTTTTGATTACTAAATTGAAAGGGCCAGTGAGTTTATCTCGTTGGCCTTTTTGCTTTTGTAAATCGCTTCTTTTTATTTGTTTATTTACATTTTTTAATGGATTGTTACAACACGTGTTAATTCTATATGTATCAGAATACATTCAGCGTAAATTTTTCACTCAAAATGCGAATATAAACAAGCGTAATGTTTATGAATTTGCTGGATTGTTTTTGCTTAACATATCTAATTGTTAAACAGGTAAACTATTTTGCGTCTATTTTTGTAAATGGCTTTTTATTGAAATAATATTCTGTACTTTCGCTTATATCTAACATAAATTTACACTTATAATGAAAAAGTTTAAACAACTACAAAACGTGAAAGTGCTGGATAAAAACGCACAAAAAAATATTACTGGAGGTTGGCCTCCATGGATACCACAAAATTGCCCATGGAATCGCCCTATTTTCTGTGAGCCAGGAATTTGTGTGAGAAGAGGTCAACATTGTCCTTAATTGACTTGGCCAAAATAATTAAAGGGAAGCTTCTGTATAGATGCTTCCCTTTATTATTTAATTAACTTCCAATTGTAAAGCTTACCTTTCTAATTCCCCTACCAGTTGTCGAGTAATATATGTATCGTAAATAATTTTAAGAGTAGTGATTTGATTAGTTTCATTAAAGGTTATGATGTCTACCACCTCAAACTCTACTATTTTACCTGATTTAAGGGTCCATTGATACGTAAAATAAAGAGCCAGACGATTGGCCTGACTCTCTTCAAAAATACCATTGATAGTTAATTTAGAACTGAGCGTATCATTACTTAGGTCGGTATAAAACTGAGAAGCTGGTTTTACCCCATAAATAGGGGAGTGTACTTGGCCATCATTGGTAAAAAGAGCAATGACTTCTTCCATGTTTCCTTGGGCCAGATAATCGATATATTTTTTAGCTACTTCAATTTTTGTCATACCCATCAGCGTCTATTTCTCATAAATTACTACTTCCACACTTTGGTTTTCGCGACGAGTAGTAGGTACTTGCTTGCCATCGGTGAGTTCAGCTACCTGACTAATCACATAATCTTTTAGCTCCGAAACCGAAATGCGCCCATCATTATTTAAATCTGCCGTTCCTGAATCTATCCCATTCAAAATAGAATAAGTAAATACCCCATTGTTCCATTCCTTAGACTCAAGCGCAAACTCGTACCCCGCCGCAGCTGAAATTACCGTAGCTCCTGAGTGATTAGAAATATCATTAAACAAGGCCTTCATGTAGTCAAACGAGTTATTTAAACCTGCTTTAGGTTTTACAAAGGTTCGTCCTCCTTTAAAGGCAATCGTAATCTTTTTGTCTTTCTTTTGTACTACCTCAGGAGCCTGTACAGTTTCCACTTCAGTTTTATCCAGTTCTCCCGAATGGCAAGCATCAATCATGATCAATCGTTTACGCGCAGGAATCTTATCCAGCATTTGTTCTATAGCTTCGTAAGGCAATCCTTTTTGAGAAGGATCAGCAAAGTCTACATCGGTGGTAGCCAGGT
Organism: marine bacterium AO1-C; assembly: GCA_001890965.1. Classification (GTDB taxonomy): domain Bacteria; phylum Bacteroidota; class Bacteroidia; order Cytophagales; family Microscillaceae; genus Microscilla. Next base: position 52,359 of record MLAY01000016.1, read on the forward strand.
AATAATCCATTTTTTCGTCCAATAAACCGTGACAAGAAACAAAAATTACCACTTGATCGTCTACGGTTGTTTTTTTGAACATTTCGCCCGCTTTTAGAATATTGGCTTTGGTGGCGTCCTTGTTCAAGATACGGGTAACAATGGTATCGCTGTAGCTACTCGATTTTGTAAGCAAATCTGCCAAATTGCTGGCATCTTTTTGGGCAAATTTCAAGTTACGATTGGCATCTTCATATTCCGAAACACCAATGGCCAACAAAAATAGTCTTGGTTTCTTTTTTGGAACGTTATACGCAATGTTAAAAGATTCTTTGGCGCTTTCCAGTCCATTTTCATTTACTGCCGATACCGAAACTTTATTTTTCCCTTGATTAAGCTTAATGTTCAAGGTACGTTCCATTTCGTTTTTACGTTTGGCCGAAATTCCAGCTTTGCCATACAAGGGCACATCATTTACATATACCTGCAGGTTTTTGAGGGCCACATTTTTATCAAATGCTTTTACTTTGAGCGAGATCTGTGATTTATTGGTAGATGGCGGTAAATCAAACTTATTGGGAATGAGCACCTCGGGTAGGTGCATTTCGCCTGCAATCATGGCTTCCGTCATACCCGCACGTCTTAGGCGCTTTCTCCACGCTTTGTAGTAAATACGTTGCACTATTTTGGAAGCTCCTAAATCTTTCATGACAAGGTCTGGACGGTTAAAACGTAAGTCGAACTGGCCAAAAGAACGTAATTGTCCTTTATATCGAAAGCCAATACCATCAATACTACCCTTAGAAGTTTTGTAGTAATTATCAGCATTGAGAATTATATAATCGTCATCGTTTAGCCCTAAAAACGAAGCTGCCAATTTACATTTACTAATATCCCATACTTTAATAATGCTGTTTTCATCAGCACTGTATACTTTTTTGCCTTTAGCTCCAAACCACACGTGGCGAATATTGATTGCGTGGCCTGCCAATACACAGTTCAATGTTTTGTTTTCCCAATCCCAAATAGCTACATCAAAATAAATATTTTGGGGCATCCAGTAACCTCCACTTCCTGTGACCAGGTACTTACCATCAGGGCTGAAGTGAGCATCAAAAATGATTTCATAATCAGTATCTAGCTTTCCTACGTTTTGTCCGTTGGTATAATTGAGTTCCAGTAATTGAGTTTTATAGTCGCCAGGATTTTGAATAATTTTGGCAACAAGTATGTGGGGTTTATTGGGTACAAAATCTAATATTTGATCATAGAACATATTTAGGCGATGTTCCATAACTGTTTTACCACTGGCCAATGCGATGCTCTTGACTTTAAATCCTCCACTACCATCTTTAGCCGTTTCTTTAGTTTTCACCAACAAATAGTTGTCATCAGGACTTACCTTATAAGCCAAAACCATCATTTGTTGAGCTGCTCTTAAGTTTGTGGTTTGGGCCTCCAGTTCTCGGATAAGTTTTGGTTTTTTAGGCGAGGATACATCCCAAACACTTAGTTTACTTTCAAAACGATAATTCCCCAGATTTTTCACCTTTTTAAAGATCAGTCGTTTGCCACTTTTGCTCAAATAGATTTCCTGAACATTTAGCACATTCTTGATTGTATAAGCCACTTTTAAGCTAGGTACATTATACACAACAATGGCGCTGTCCTGAGCTTTAAATTGAGCAATTTGCTTCCCATTACTGGAAGAAAAACTCATTGGGGCAGGAATAAATCCGTCTATTTGTCCTTTACGCAAATTCCAGAGCCTTATTCCAGGTGAACGACCATAATGAGAAGAAATCATATATTTTTCATTCTCGGTTACTGAAAAATTACTTAGTCCTTCGTTATATCCACCAAAAACACCTAAGTCGTTTCCTTTCTTAAATGAGATAAAACGTACCCCGATCATTGTTTTAGGCACCAAATTCCTTTTTTCAGTACCATAATTGGTTACATGAGCATTGATGGCTAACATTTTATCATCGGGACTCACCTCAAAATCGTATAAAATGCCTAATTCCTTAGATATTCCTTTGGTATTGATGCGATTGTCATATTCTTTTTTGGTAATTGTTCCTTTGTTTACTTTGATTTCCCTTACCAGTCGGCCAGTAGGAACCGCATATATCAGTAACTGATAGTAATGAGTTCCTACTAATAATCGTTTGCCATTATTAGTAAAACGTATTTTTTTTGCCCCTTTGGCTATAGGAAAAGGAATTCGACCCACGGGATTCTTGGGATCACTCAAGTTCCAAATCTGAATTTGCTGTTTTTGGATATTATAAGCAGCAAAATGGGTTTGAGTAGCGTCAGATAGAGACCAGGCATATACTTTCTGTCCTCCGTCTTCAAAGTAACCCAAGTCTTCTCCTGTGTTTAGATCCCAGCGTTTACCCTTGGTGAACATATACTGATTGCTTGGATGTAGCGCAGCATGCTCATCCAAATCTATCTTATCATATTCTTTGGCAATATTTCCAGTTTTTACATCTATTGCCAGCAGGTTTCCACTAAACCCTGATCCGGGAGTTACCCCTTGAATAAATAGCCTTTTACTATCTGAGCTAAAAAATATAGAGGCATAGTAACTCTTAAACCTTTTTACAACCTGACCGCTGGGATGCTTCCAAAGAATTGCTTCATTGCGGTCACAACTGGCAATATATTTCCCGTTAGGACTATATATTACTTTGCGAATGCTTTGCTTATGGCCATTCAAGGTACGGAATTCCTGTCGTAAGGAGCGATCCCAAATCTTAATGGTTTTATCACTACTAGCAGTAATCAGGTATTTTCCTTTAGGATGAAAATCAATCGAAACCACTTGTCCTTTGTGCCCTTTGGTTACTACCAATGAAGGTTTTTGAGAAACATTGCTCAATGTAGCCTGAATGCGTAATAAACGAGTGGTTACGTTGCCATCTTTAGTAAATACCTCTATCAGTACATCCTTGGAGGGAGATTCTACAAAAGAAATGCGTCGGGAAGTGAAGGTCAAGTCGCTACGGTTAAACGTAGCACGTCGGCCATCTACCTTGATGCGCGAAACCTGAGATGCTACCAGGTTATTAAGCTTTCCTTTGATAATTAGGCTTTCACCCTTGTATTTAATTATGCTTTCTTTTGCAACCTTGGCGGTAGGTTCTACTGGGTTGGTGAGGGCAATGTCATAATAATAGAAGCCTTTTTTGCCAGCAGCTGTATTATTACTTACAGGGTTTTGACTATTCAACACCTTAGACAATAATCCTTTCACAAATTGATCAGAAGCGTTTAATGGAATAATAGAGTCATTTCTTGCCCTATAAATCAAAGATTTGGCTCCTTGGGTAGCTTCTATTTGTCCACTTGGTGTATAAAACAGATAGTCTTTGCCATTGTTTAGTGCCAGCGCATGCAATAGGCGAAGACCTGTTGCAGTATCCCAGAAGATGATCTCGCCATCGTTGGCTATCGTAATCACTTTTTTGTTATCCTTGGTAAAAAGTATAGTATTGATGGCTGCCTTATGTCCGTTGAGTTTTCTGAGAAACTTATAACTGCGTGCATCCCAAAGTCTCAATTCTCCGTCTAAACCTCCACTGGCTATAAAACGATCGCCAGAGCTTATGCTCACCGCCGAAATAGCCTGTTGATGGCCTTTCATATTATGGATCATTTGGCCAGTGGCCATATTCCAAACAATGAGGTTTCCCTTAGCGCCACTACTTAATAAGCGATCCCCTTTATAAAAAAAGTGAGTGGCAGTACTACCCCAATAATGTCCCTTAATTTCATGTAGGCGCTTGTTTGCAGCAATATCCCACACCTCAATGCTTTTGCCTCCACCACTTAGTGCTATTTTGCTTTCATCATAACTGAAGGCAAAGTCTTTAAAAGATTGTTTAGGTTCTATTATCTGAAAAGGCTTAGACGGGATATTATTTATTTTGTATAAACTAATTGTTCTACCTCGCCCTCGCTCTAAGTAATAGGTTGCCTTAGGAGATATGGCTGCCTGCCTTCGATTCTGGCGAATTCTTTTGTTGAACTTTGTAGTAATCTTTCCTGTAGTGTTGTCCCATATAGCATAACCTCTATTACTTATTGTGCCTATAGATGTTTTACCATCAGGAGCAAAATATGCCTGAGCTCCATCCGTATGCTCAAGTGTAATAAAACGATTCCCATTCCAGAGTAGGTTAGAGGCAGAATGCCGACTAATTAATAATTTATCACCCACATAATCCAAATGGTTAATCTCCTGACGAGGCTTAGAGAAAAGAAGGGTTTGCTGACCAGTTTGTGCATCAAAAATACGCATATGGTTCCACCGATCGCCCAATACTAGTTGCTTTTCGTCTGGGGTATACAACAAAGCAGTTACAGTGTATTTGGGTTTAAAAGTTTTCACAGGTTGACCTGTGGTTAAACTGTATTGAATCAATTCTGCACTTCGATCCATGCCTATAGTAGCCAAATCTCCCTTTTTGTGAAGGTAAAATGCATTGGCGAGCTTTGTCTTGATGGGTATTTTTACAATACTGTTTCCAGTGGCAAAATCCCAGGCATCCAACGAGGTTCCATTAGACCATCCATTATGAGCAGTTACAATTTTTTTATTATTCGGACCAATTGCCAAGTGATGTACTTGTCGGTTGTTAGGGTAGACAATGAATTTTCTGATAAGCTTGCGTGGCTTTGTCTGCCATACCAATACTTTACCTCTACTGGTTCCACCCACTAGCCAACGGCCATCTTTGCTAAAAACCAGCGTAGATATATAAGCTTTGGTGTCTTTCAATAAGACCAATTCAGCGCCTTTGGCCACATCCCATAAGAAAACTTTTGAATCCCGCCCTCCACTTGCCAAAACCTTACCGTCAGGACTAAAAGTAAGTGCATTAACCGAGCTACTATGTGAGTTTAGAGTGTGTAACAATTCACCAGAAGAACGCTTCCATATTCTAATTTGTTGATCGTTGCCGCCAGCCGCGATATAAGCTCCATCATGGCTTATTTTCAGTGCATTGATTTTACGATAAGTAAAACCATGCAACACCTTATAAAGCTTTTTCTGGGGGTAATCCCAAATCCGGATAGATCTATCCCGCGAAGTCGTTACCAACCAACGCCCATCCTGAGAGATGTCTATGGCAGTTACATTATCGTGGTGTCCAACGTTGACAATGAGATCATTTTTTTGTGCTTGCAAAGGGATTGTTAGTATTCCCCAACAGAGAATTACCAAGCCTAGTTTGAAGACTTTGTTCATAGGTTTCATTAGTTGTTTTTGATGATAGGTTGTTTGGTTTATTTTATATTCTGTCTGTGCTATACTTGACTAATTAGGGTACAGACAGAATATAAATCTAGTTGGTATATAGCATCCAGCCTGTTACTTTTTGCTGGGCATTGATCAAGAAAATAATTTTGGCTCCTTCGTACACCAAATAAGTATTTTGACCCCCAGCTACTTGTTTTCCTGCTTGTCCGTATTTGGTTACTACTTTCTTCAATGAATCACCAATCTTAATTCCTCGTGCTGTGGCACCAGCATAATTGGGTAAAGTGGCCAAAAATGCGGCATTGTCTTTTAATTTTCCAAAGCTAATAATTTCCATCACCTGATAACCCTCACTATCATCTTCGGCAGTTTTGAGCATAATAGCAGGATGTTTCTCGCCTTGCTGGCGAATGCGAGTCTTTTTTGCTTCTTCAATAAGCACTTCCAACATGGATAGATCAGCCTCAGCAATGGATTCTTTGGGGCCAGGTTTTTCGGATGCTTTTACAATTTTAAAACCATACCCAAAGCGATTGGCTTGCTTCAGGGCCTCCAAATTTATTTTAGCAATGGTTGGATTGGCTTTTTGAGCTTTTTTGAAAGCCGCTTCTGCTTCATCAGGTTCACCTTCTTTAGCCTGAGCAATTCCACGAGCCATCCAGGCATTGGCTTCCAACAAAGTGTTTCCTTCTTTTTTTGCCAATTTAGCAGCCTTTGCTGCATATCCTATGGCCAGTTCCCGCTCGTCCAACAATATATTGACCAAGGCCAGGTTTACATAGCCAGCTGCATACGATTTATCCATGCGAGTCGCGGATTTGAATTGCTCTTGCGCCTCTTCCAACAATCGTTTGCGTTTTTCTTCCTTAGTTTCTCCACCTGCTCGAGTGGTGTAACCATCCAGACGGGTATCGGTATCTAGTCCAAATGGATAAAAATATTTTAGCTCTTTTTTACTGAATAATTTTATGGCTTGTAGTGCCAAGGCTACTCCAGAATTGTTGTATACTTCTCTACTTGGAAAAGTTTTACCAATGTAGTCATAACAAGCCGAAGCCATGTCGTAAGCTTGTACCATGGTGAGGTAATTGGCCGCATCAAATACAGGAGCCAGCTTTCGCAATGTTTTAAGCGTGTTACGAGCAATGCCTTGACGTTCGGCCAGCGTGGGGTAGCCTTCAGTTTCTTTATCCAAACCTACTTTTTTGTACAATACTTTCAAAAATTTGCCACTGATTCCAAGAGTATTGTAGCCTGCCATATAGCCAAACAAGCCACCAAAGTAATCAGCCTCCGTTTCCATCTCTTTACGTCGGCTTTCGGTTAAATCCATTTTGTAAATCTTTTTGGCAATATCCAGGTCTTTATTGGCCAAGCCAAACGACCAGCCCCAGCCATGATCTTTGTAAAAATGTGCCAACTCATGACCAATTACCGAAGCCAATGCATTGAGTGAATCCACTCCAAATTCAGTAGTAATATCATACACTCCCTCTCCAATATTGATGGTATTGTTTTGAGGATTGTAGTAAGCATTATAATAGGGGGTAGATTTATTGTAAATAAAATTAAATGCAGGTTGTTTGCGCGAATCCCGCGCTACTCGAGCAATCGTTTGATATACTTTTTTGGCAACTTTAGCCTTTTGTTTTTGTCGCACTGACTGAGCTTTTACCTGTACAAAGCAGCTCATTATCAGAGATATACAACAAGCGTTAATAAAGATAAATAAGTTTTTTGATTTTAATGTTAAGGTCATATATAGTATTTAGTTTATGAGTGTTTCCTTGCAAATATTTTATACACTATTGCAGGCCTGTTGAGAAACAATTTTTTTTGCTAAACTCTCTGCTTAACTTAGCGTAAAATATCAATGCAGTTTAAAATTAAATTCCATTGTTAGCAGTTATAATAACGGAAACACAAAAATACAATAACTATGAAACGTCTTTGGAATTTTATAAATAAAATCTTTTAAAGACTGCTTAAGAACTACTATAAAACACCTTTTCAAGTATGAAAAATACAATTATCGTTGCTCTGCTGATGATCTTTGCACAAGCTGCCTTTGCACAAGATAGCTACAATGTGATCAATATTCGGGGTAAAGTGAGCAAGAACGGCAAAACTGTTCGTCGGGGAGCTAAACTCAAAGCCAACGATCAAATCAAATTTGTAACACCAAGAGCCATGCTACTGGTAAGTAGCCAAAAATATGGGCGTATGGTACTAAGTGCCAATCCTCGCAAAAAACAAGTAAGCGAGACCTCTTATATTTTGCGTAACCTAATTTCGAAAGGAAGAGCAAGCGCCAGAGGAAGTGAAATACTGTTCAACAGTATCATGGTAAGAGGTTACTTTGGCAATGAAGAGCACTTGGTATTGGGAGGCGAAGAAAAAATCAGGGTAAGTAAAAAAGCTTTCCCACTGGATAAGAAAAATTTCTTCTTTATAAATTACCAATACAAGGGAGAAGATGTCAATAAAAAGTTGCCTTACAAAGATGACTACTTCTTCATCAATCAAGATCGTTTGTTTAGAATCAATGGAGAAAAAATTTCGGGAGAAGGGATCAATGATTTTCGCCTGTTTTATTACAAAGATGGTACCCCTGACGAAATTGGTCAGCTTAAGCTTGTATTTATTAACGATGAAAGCCCTTTAAAGAAAACCATTGATGACATGGTAAGCTTTGTAAAGGAAAATGGGAGCAAACCTTCTGAGGTAAAAATGGCAGTAGATGGTTTCTTGCGCAAGCATTTCGGCTCGCCCAACAAAGAAGAGTTTGAAGCCTGGTACAAGAAAAACTATGAATAAAACTGATTTTTAATAAAACCTTTTCAAGAGCCTGATTCATTCATTTGAGTCAGGCTTTTTTGTTGTTTATGATTCGCTTACGCTAAAAAATAGCTACTCACTATCAGGTACTTACGATGCACAGTTGTTTTTTCTTCCACAAAAAACTCCATCGAACCTCCTGTTTTGCATATATAAGTATACAGGAGATTAACTCCTCTGTTTTAAGTAAATATTTGACAAACTGTTGGACAACAACACAAGTGATTCAAAACAATGAAACAACAAAACTTTTTTTTAATTACCCTCTGCCTTACCATCATTTTGGCATTGGGAAATCAGGCAAATACTCAGGCACAAAACACTACTCGCTTAAAAATTAAAAAGCCTTCTTCTGGCACAGGTGTAGTATTAGATAATGAAACTGGTGGGAGCACAGGTTTTCATATCAATGGTCTGGAAAAAATGCGATTGATGAACGATGGCAGACTACACTTAAACGGTAGTCTTATCTTCAACTCAGGTAACGATCCTGTTTTGTATTTAGGAACTGGAAACACCATTTCCCAGCGATTTTTACAATTCATTGTTTCCCCTGATCTTACGGGAGCAGCTGGTATCAAAGTAGGTGGCTTAGTGGTCGCAAGTTCTTATGGGGCATATGACCCACCAGTAGGTAATGGCTTTATTCAAAATTACCTTCAAATAGGACTTGATACTGATCCAACAGGCATTACCCGATTACAAGTATACGGCAATGCGATGAAGTCGGGAGGAGGGGCCTGGTCAGAAATTTCAGACCGACTGTTAAAAAAAGACATTCAGGATTTTTCGGATGGCTTGCAGACCATTCTGAACATTGAACCCAAAACCTACAAATACAATGGCAAAGGAGGAACTCCAAACAATGGCGAAAAACGTATTGGGGTAATTGCCCAAGACATAGAAAGTGTGGCCCCCTATATGGTGTCTGAATTTTATCGGAAATTAGAAAAAAATGATGCCACCGAAACTCGCCTGTTGATGTACAACAGTTCAGCACTACCTTATATTCTGGTTAATGCTATCAAAGAGCTAAATACAAAGTTTGAGGATAAAAACAATTCTATTACCTCTTTGAACCAAGGACAAACAAGTATGCAGACTGAAGTAGAAACTCTTAAGAAAGCCAACGCTAACTTAAAATCAGAGGTGGATACACTTACAAAAGAAAATACTGATCTGAAAACCAAGTTAGCTGATTTGGAAACCCGCCTAAAAAGCATCGAGGAAGCATTGAAAAAGAAAGAATAGCTTATTAAATAAACAAGTGATGAAACGCAATTTTTCTGCTCAAATATGGGGAGTTCTGGCCTTGCTATGGCTTAGTGCAAGCCTTGGTTTGGCTCAGGTGCCACCACCACCTTCCGTTACAGTGGGTGATCCCAACCAAAATCCTCACAACAAAATCAAACGCTGGCAATTTGGGGGCAACTTTGCCCTCTTGTTTGGTGATCCTGTGGTAGTAGATGCTTCACCTACCATGGCTTACAATCTAAGTCGCAAGTTTCGAGTGGGAGTAGGGGCCAACTATCGCTACAATCGCTTTCGCCAAAACGACTCCATCACGATGAACTATGGAGGGAATGGCTTTGTCCAGCTCCAACCCATCGATTGGTTTTTTGTGTCAGGAGAATATGAGGCTTTGAATGTGCCTAATCTTGAGTTTACCTCAGGTAATCGTGTTTGGCAGGCGAGTCCTCTACTAGGTGCAGGATTGCGTTTCCGCCTGTTGCGTTTGCTACGCATCAATGTCTCGCTTTTGCGTGATTTCAACTACCAACCTGGGGTAAGTCCCTTTCCCAGTCCCTGGCGTTTCCGAATGGGTTTCTCTTTCTAATAATCTGGTAGACTCTACTGTCATTCCGCGCTTGCCAAGGAATCTGTTGATGAATACTGATCTGAATAACATTCTTATGAAAAAATATCATTACATCATAAAAAAACAATTAGGCCTTTTCTTACTCAGCCTCGTATTGCTGAGCCCGTTGAGAAGCTTTGCCCAAATACCTGGCAAACTCCTCAGTCCCAAAGAACTCGCGAAACAACACATCTACAAATCGTGGAACAAAGCTCTGCGTCATCCAACCAAGGTTTTTCGCCTGGATCTGTCCAGACAAAACCTCAAAGCAATTTCTCGCAACATCCACGTGTTTACGCAGGTACAAGAGCTACGCTTGACTCATAACCAACTCGATAGCTTACCGAGTGAGATGAAGGTGCTAGCAAATTTGCAAATATTAGATGTGCGCCACAACAAACTCACTGAGGTACCAAAATGGATGAGTCTGCTTCGGTATTTACATACCTTGAAACTTTCTGGTAACCCAATAAAAGCACTGCCAAAAAGTCTAACAGCCTTGCGCAAGCTTACCCATTTAGGCATTGCAGAGACCAATATCAAGCAACTGCCTGAAAACTTTGGGCGCATGACCAAACTCAAAAAACTGGAAGCTTCCAAAGCCTTGCAACAAGAATGGCAAACTTTGCGCAAAAAAGCCAAGGTCTTCACCAGTTTACCAGAAGCCCTCAAAATGCCCGAAGAAGTCTATCAATTGGAGCTGCAGGGCGTGCGCCAGTTACCCATGAAGGACTTGAAAAAGTTTAAAAACTTAGAGGTACTCAATCTCAACAACAATGCGCTCAGAAGTCTCCCCAAAGAAATTGGGGGCTTGCAAAGCCTTAAAGAGCTGCACCTACAAAACAACCTGCTCAAAGGGCTCCCCAAAGAAGTGGGTAACTTGAAAAATTTGCAAAAGCTCAACCTAAAAATGAATCGTTTGGAAACGGTTCCCGCTGAGTTGAAAAACCTGGGTTCTTTAGAAAAGCTGTCGCTTTACAACAACCAGCTCAAAAGCTTACCCAAAGAACTGGGAGAAATGAGGTCTCTCAAAAACCTGGATTTGTCACGCAACCGTTTGCAGAGCCTGCCTAAAGAACTAATGCAGGCCAAAAACCTGGAGGCCCTCAATCTACGCAGTAATACTTTACAAAAGTTGCCTGAAGCATTAGGGGATTTGGAAAAACTCAAAAGCCTGAACCTGGATGGTAACAGATTGAGTGAACTCCCCAATAGTTTGGGGCAACTCAAGAGCTTAGAAAGGCTGGGTTTACGAGCCAATGGCCTCAAAAAACTGCCCGAGAGTTTAGGGAATTTGGCATCTCTGAAAAGCCTACAACTACGCAAAAATCAATTGGAAGAACTCCCCAAAAGCTTGGGCAACTTAAAGAATCTGGAAAGTTTGGATACCTGGGGCAATGTATTGCAAGGCCTGCCTAAAAGCGTGGGCGGACTCAAAAAACTCAAGAACCTGAATTTGGCTTACAACCAGCTCAACGAGTTACCTGAGAGCTTGGGCAACTTAGAAAATTTAGAAAAGCTGAATTTGTGGAGCAATAATACTTTGCAAAAGTTGCCCGCGAGTTTGGGCAAACTCAAAAACCTGCAAAGTTTCAAAATGCAACTCAACAAGCTGCCCATTGGAGAGCGCAACCTGTTACAAAATCGCCTCATTACCACTAAGGTGAGAGGGTTGAAGTTTTAAACGTGAGTAAAATAAATGATCAGGACAATTATCAAAAATTATAGGAAAATGAATACAGTCAAACAATATACAAGATGGCTATGCCTGCTGGCTTTGCTTATGACAGGCTTGCTTGTACAGCTGCAGGCACAAGAGGCTTCTGAGGATCAGAAGAAGCCACATCCCAACGTGCCCCCTTCGCCCAATGCTGCTTCGTTGGAGAAATTTGCCGATATACCAGTGAGTTTGTATACAGGCATCCCCAATATTAGCGTGCCCGTGGCGACTTTGCAAAGTCGCTCCCTAAGTGTACCTGTCTCATTGAGCTACCATTATACCGGACTAAAACCCAACGAAACTCCTAGTTGGGTAGGATTAGGTTGGTCTTTGAATGCCGGAGGGGTAATTACCCGTACAGTACGAGGTACATCTCTACTGGAGTTTGAACGAACCTATCAAAGAAGGGGGATATCAACCATATACCAATAATGCTGACTGGGACTTCTTAGATGCGTTGGCTTCGGGCAGTGGCCCAGATACCCAGCCCGACATTTACTCTTTCAACGTAGGAGGGGCCTCGGGTAAATTTTTTCTAAAAAAACGACCAGATGGTAGCTTCCGAGCTTATACCATTCCTTACCAGGATGTGAAAATTGAAGTTCCTGCTAATTTGGCTGGTGGAGAATGGAAAATAACCTTGCCTGATGGATCTCAGTACTTGTTTGGCGGCGTTGGGTTTACCGAAAGCACAGATGTAACTAACGAATCAGGACCTGGCAGCATTCAAGCGGAGATATATGTATCGGCTTGGTATGTCAAAAAAATGATCAGTGCCAATGGAGATGACGAAATTAGTTTTGTATACCAAAGTGCAACCAACAAAATTGATTACCAAACCCAATATTCTGAAAGTAAAAGTTATGGATTGCCTGGAAACAACTCTGGGTTTTGCAATACGCCCAATACTTATTCCATCAGCATCAATAGCATTGGGGTGATTGGGCGCCTACACATCAAAGAAATCATAGGGCAAACCGGACACAAGATTGTTTTTGAAGAAGGAGCTAGTCGTCTGGACTATAGCGATAAAGTACTGGGAAGAATTAAAGTAATTTCAAACACGGGTGAAACAGTAAAAACCTGTGAGTTCTTTTACCAGTACCTCAACATGGGCAAGAAGTTTTTGCAGTTGCAACGCATTCAGGAAGTGAGCAACCTAGGAACAACTGATGAAAAAGGAGCCTATGAATTTAAATATTTTGCTGAGGGTTTAGGAACCATTGACTCGACTTTTAGCCGTAGTATAGATCATTGGGGGTATTACAACGGGGCCAACAACACAAGCCTGATTCCAGCCTTTACCAGTACCGATGGTTCTATTTCGTATGATGGAGGAAATCGGGAAGTAAATACTGCCAAAACCAAAATTGGAGTAATGACCGAAATGCGTAATCCCACTGGTGGCAAAGCTATTTTTGACTGGGAAGCCAATACCTATCAATACACTGGCTGTGACGGTACCCTAGAAAACAGGGCCATTGCGCTACAAGGGCAAGCCAGCTTTGGTCAGGCAGATGCCGTAAAGCAAATCGTTCAAAAAAAGTTTGTGATTGATACCATTCAGTATGTACGGTTTACAACTACGATCAATACTCAAGGAATTACCGATCACGAATGTAGTGTAACCCTTTGGATGCCTCAGCAAGGCGATAGTACTGGTTTAATTGCTTATCCAGGTAATATAAGTCTGGCAGGTGATGTATACCTACAACCAGGCACTTATTATATTCGAGCCGAGGCCTGGGTGCCCCCAGTGGCTTTGCCAGATAGCCAAACTGAGGTATCGGCATATTTTAAAGTAGAATTTTCTCAAAAAACATTACTAGGTACTGAAGGCTGCACCAAACCTGGCCCTGGACTGCGCATTGCCAAAGTAGTAATGTCGGATGGATTGAACAAAGGCAACGACTTAATCAAAGAATATCGTTACAACCAATTCAACAACCCAGGGGCCTCTAGTGGAGAATTACCAGGCGACCCGCCTACTTATGGTCGCAAAGGACAATATGCTGCGAAAAATGTTCATTCTGTCTTAGGTTGTTTAGATGTTATTTGTCAAACTTTTAGTCTATCATCTTCGAGCAATGCTTCCAGTGGGTATACCAAAGGAAGCCCTATTGGCTACCGCGAAGTAGCAGTATTACACGGGGAAGCTGGCATTAACGGTTATACCCAGCATGAGTTTTCTTTTGTAAAAGACTTTGGAAGCCTGGACAATGACTGGAAGCGAGGGCATTTGTTACGTCAACGCACTTATGATGTACGGGGGAGAGTTCTCCAGGCCAGTGAAAACTTTTACAGTATTTTGGGGGCAAGTGCTGACATAAACTATACCCATACTTATGGTGTAACTGCCGAATGGCGTAAACGCTCGGCTTGTTTGCCAGACTCACGCAATACTGCTTTTAATTTAATCATCGAAAAGCCCATTACCATTATTTCTGCATGGCACCGAATGGATAGATAGTAGCCGTACTACGCAGTATTTTTATGAGAAAAATGACCTCACTGGTAGTAACCCAACCACGATTATGACTACCAACCAAACCTTCTACGAAAGCAATTTTGACCATGTAAACGAGGTGCAACCTGCTTTTGTGAGTAAAACGGTGCAAATAGATAGTGAAGGGGATGTAATCGTGAATAAAATACTGTATCCGCGCGATATTGTTTTAAGTCAGGGTACGGTGATCAACAACACTGCCCAGCGATTGATTGGCCAAAACATGCTCAATGTACCTGTCATCAACATTACGCTCCAAAACAATAAAATCATTGGTGCTACTTTTACTGAATTTGATAGCTTGGGAAGCAAAGTTTATCCCAAAGTAAAGTATGTAGCCGATTTGTCGGTGCCACTCACCAACGAGGCTGACCTGTATCAGGTAGATGGTGCAGGTAAGTTTGTGTACTTTCAACCCAAAGAACATATGACTTTTGAGGCCACCTACAGCAATTTGCTGGAAAGCAAGCCTGATGAAAACATTACGGCTTCGTTTGTATGGGGATATGCTCACCGAACTTTGGTAACGGCTCATGCAGTGAATGCCCAAGCCAATGAGATTGCTTTTAGTAGTTTTGAAGATGCCAACCATTGGGGGAATTGGAGCTTTACCACGGGTAACTATACATTAGACACTACTGAGACTCATACTGGAAAGCAAAGCTTTTTGTCTCAAAACAATACTACCAGTCTCCAAAATGCGAATCCTCTGCCGCAGCAAGATTATAAGTTGAGTTTTTGGAAAAAAGGTCCAGGCACGGTAACTGTGACCGGGGCCGATACAGTGGTATTGCTTAAAACAGTATTGGGTTGGTCATTGTATGAGGCTACCTTGCTCAACAAGAACCTGGCATCCATTACCATTCCTAATGGGGTGCGCATCGATGATTTGCGTTTGCACCCAGCAGATGCCCAAATGAGCACTTTTACCCATCGTCCGCTGGTAGGCATTACCACCAAAACCGATGCAAAGCACCAAGCCATTTATTATGAATATGATGGTTTTAATCGCCTGAAATATTTAAGAGATTTTGAAGGCAATATTTTGAAAAGATACACTTATCAGTATAAAAACAAACAATAATGAAACGATCAAACGATTTTATGATACCACGATTTATTCAAAAAAAACGGGGCATATTTTACCACATCACCTTGCTGATGTTATTCCTGGGAGCTCCGCTATTGGCCTTGGGGCAAAGTGCCTCTATTTCTCACAATAGTAGCGCCCTTATTTGTGGGCCAGGTTCGGTTACGGTAACGGCCAACGTAACTGGTAACCCTCCTGGCTCAGGTACCGAACCCAATACCTGGGTGTACAACTGGTACCAGGTAGTAAATGGTAGTGAAACTGCGATTGGCCTAAACCCCAATTCCAGAATAAATCACTTAGGAACAATTGCGGCCAGCACTCATATAAGGGTGCGGATTACCGATGCCTTGGGATTGCTTGTATCTCCATTGGTGGCCAATACAACCCTCACACCTGGTTCGCCCCCTGCCAAACCTACGGTGCAGTTGAGTAATTGTGGGGCCACGGTAACCCTGGGGGGAGCTTTGAGCGGGGAAACTTATCGCCTTGTGGTAGAAGAAAATGAACAGGGAAGCTGGCACGCGGCAGCTACTCATAACAACAGCACGGGAACATTTGATGGTAGCGCTTTGGGATTTGATCCGCTGTCGTCTATTGTACGCTACAAAGCTTATAAAGTAAAAAATGGGACTTGCTTGGGAGGAGAAGAGCTCGTAACCGCTCCTACATTTAACCTAAGTAATTACGGCATTATTGTGCCAGGAAATGTACGTTGTGGCGATGATGTAAACCTATTGCTCGACCTTAAGAGTACTCCGAGTAGTGCTTACTCGGCCTATATGTGGAGCATAAGCGATGGACGAAGCTTTACGACCACTGCTCCCTCATTGGTATTGCCGCAAGTAGGGGCTGCTACTACGGTATCGGTAAAAGTAAAAGATGCCGCGACTGGTTGTGTGAGTCAGGGGTTTATCAATCCCGCAACCATTAACCCTTTACAGGCGCTTAATCCTCATACGATTGGGGATATTAATTTGACCAATTGTGGGCAAAACCTAACGGTGAGTAATGCTCAAGCAGGGGCTACTTATCGTTTGACGGTAGAAACCTTTGCTGACTTTCCAGTGAGTGCCTGGCAGCCATCAGGTAATGTGTTAAGCAGTACAAATGGAAGTTTTTCAAACTTGCCGGGTTTATCGCTAACTACTCGTTATCAATTGGCCCTTGAGCCTATGGCGGGTTGCTTGAGCAATTCCTTGACCATTACGTCTTTTTTTACCTTGCCTTCGCTTTCCTTGGTCGGAAATGCTTGCTTGAACAATACTGCTACAGTACAGGTGCCTTCTTTGCCTACTGGTGTGACTAGTTTTAGCTGGAAGCGCCAAAAAAACGGTACTACTCAAGTGCTGAGTACACCAGGCACACTTGGAGCATTAAGTCATAGTTTTTTATTGGATGGGGACTACAGTGTATGGATAGAAGCTACTGATAATGTAGGTTGTACCCTCAATAGTGCCGCTTTGCAAGTAAACGCGGGACAGGTACCGTTGGCTCCTGCTTACAGTACCGATCTGCCCACCATTTGTAATGGCGGTAAAACACTCATCAGGGCATCGGGAGCGAACATGAACGAGAGCTATCGTTGGTACAAGCAAAACTCAGGGGTACCCACTGCTATAGCAGGTTTGCCAAACAATGGAAGTGGAGGTAGTAACGTGATTCAAACGGGGAGTACCTGGTTACTCACCGAAGTATTGACTGCCCCTACTACGTATTATGTATCTATTGTGGGGGCCAATGGTTGCGAAGGGCCTAAAACTGCCATTCCTATTCAGGCTTATAGCCCATTGCCACAGCCTACCTTGGTGGCGGCTCCATTGGGCATCGAAAAAGCAGGCAATAAAACCCTGGAAGTGAGTGGTGCCACTGGTTCCCAAGAATATGTGTGGAGTACGGGTTTGATAAACCCTCAGGTAATACAAGCAGGCGATGCTGCTACTTATACTGCCAACTTTGATTGTACTCAGGTTATTTATGTAGCCGTCAAAGACACCTTATCAGGTTGTGTAGGGCAAAAACTGGCCATACCAGTACGCATTTTTTCTAATTATAGCAACCTTACCGAGGATAGTCTCAACATTACGGCGGAGCAAACGATGCGGATAAAAGTAACCGATGCTCATAAGCTGGATACGCTGGATGTAATGAAAGGCCATACCATGTGGGCCAAAACCTACCTGGATGGTATGGGGCGTCCTATTCAGTCTATTACCCAACAATCTTCGCCAGAAGGGCTGGATGTAGTAAAAGCCATTGTGTACGACGAATTGGGGCGCACCCCATTGGCTCATTTGCCTTATACCTCAGCGGCCCATCTCACGAAGTTTAAACCGAATGTTTGGGACAGTGTTACTAGTTTTTATGATACCCTTCGCACTCAAAACCACGCGACTACGGCGTATCCTTATAGCTTTACGGCGCTGGAGGCGTCGCCATTGAACCGAGCCGTGGTGCAATACGCTCCCGGAAAACATTGGGTAGGTGCTTTGAAAGGGGTAACTACTTGTGTACAAACTAACCCAGATCCCAACAATGCCAACACCAATGGTTTGGATAAAATCAGACTGTTGAAAGCCAATAACAATCCCACAAACGCTGATGTACTGGCTGCCGGTCAGGATGAGTTGTATTTGAATAGCTCGGACATTGGAATTGCTAGTCATAGTGCCCAAAATGGAATTACCTTGACGGAAGGGTTTAGCATAACCACTGATACCGATGTAACCCTGGAACTCAATCCTGGAGACCAAAATTCTCCCATTGTGGCAGGCTTTTACCCCCTAGGAGAATTGGTACGCACCACCATTACCGATGAGGATGGCAAAGTGACCGAAGAGTTTAAGAACAAATCGGGGCAGGTAATTCTCAAACGCGCAAAAGTAGAAAGCAACACCTAGGCCCAAACCTACTACGTATACGACGACTTTGGTCAGCTAAGCTTTGTACTGCCTCCTGAAGCAGTAAAAGTATTGGACACCCACAACTGGGACTTTAGCCATGCCACGGTATGCACCGAGATTCCTCGTTTGTGGTACCGCTATTACTACGATGCCCGCAAGCGCCTGATGACCAAAGAAGTACCTGGAGCGGGTAAAGTAATGATGGTCTACGACCGTCGTGATCGTTTGGTGCTTTCGCAAGATGCCCGCCAGCGCCAACGCGACGAATGGAGCTTTACCAAATACGATGTGCTCAATCGCCCCGTAATGACAGGACTACACACCAGCGCCCAATTACAAGCCGTACTGGATGCTAATTTTGGTGCTGCGGACTATTTGCCCCACGAGGTATTGGATACCACTGCTGCTGGAAAAGCCAACCACTTGTACACCAATCAAAGTTTCCCAACAACGGAGCTAGATGTACATTCGGTGACTTATTATGACAATTACCAATGGAAAAATGATACCACTGCTCAGTACAACTTTGACCAAACGGGGGAGCTAAGCAATCTGGTGGTTGAGCCGCTGACCCAAATCAATACTGGACAGGTAACCGCCACCAAAACCAAGATTTTGGGAGATAGTACTTACCTCACAACCGTGAGCTACTACGATTGCCGGGGACGAGTGCTCCAAACCGTGGCTGACAACCACTTGGGAGGACTGGATCGCACCATGACCCGTTATGCCTTTGATGGCCTGGTAGAGCAAAGTGTGGTAAAACATACTACGACTGCTCCGGTAAGAACCTATTTTGTAACCCAGTGGAGCAAGTACGACCACACGGGAAGAGTAAAAGGCAGCTATCAGGAAATACAAGAGGGAGGTGCTTTTGTATACAAAGACACCACAACGATTAAGAACGTGCCATCAGTAGAGAAAATCAGTACGTTGGCTTACAATGAGTTGGGGCAACTCATTACCAAAAATTTGGGTGAAAAAACGGGGAGTGTGAACCCACTCCAAACCCTCAACTTCCGCTACAACATTCGGGGCTGGATGACCCACTTAAACGACGCAAACTTGAGCACCCAAAGCGAAGACAATGACTTATTTGGCTTTGAGCTGAAGTATGCGCAGGGAGGTCTCCAAAACTACCTCAATGGTAATATTGGGCAAATGGTGTGGAAAAGTAGTCTGGATGGGGTACAACGCCAGTATGACTATACCTACGATGGCCTAAACCGACTCAAAACAGCTAAATATTCATCGGCAACTCATGCTGCCACCGAAAACGGACGCTATGATGTAGGCAACCTGGTGTATGACCTCAACGGAAACATCCAGACCCTGACTCGCCAAGGACTGCTGAGCAAAGATGCTCAGCTAAACATGAGCTTTGGCACGATGGATAGCCTGCAATACAGCTACCGAGGAAACCAACTCACGGGAGTACAAGACCTGGAAGCGGCCAGCACCACAGGAGTAGCAGGAGACTTTAGAGATGGCCATAGCCATACCACGAGTGATCCTGATTATATTTATGATGCCAATGGCAATATGATTCAGGACAAAAACAAGGAGATTACCAGCATTGCTTACAATCACTTGAATTTGCCCACCACCATTTATTTTTCAGGGGATAGACGCATTGAGTACACTTACGATGCGGCGGGGATTAAGCTCAAAAAAGAAGTATATAGTGGGCAAAATCAGCACGGCAACGATTCGCTGGTAAGCAAGACCAACTACGTAGGTAGCTTTGTCTACGAAGGGGATAATTTGCAGTTTATTCATACGGCCGAAGGACGGGCTTTGGCTCCGGGCACGGTAGAAGGCAATCTGGCCTTTTTGTACGAATACCATTACAAAGACCATTTGGGGAATTTGAGGGTGGCGTTTAGAGAAGGACAAGAAGTAACTGCCCTGGCAACCTTTGAGACGATTTCTATCGATGAAAATCAGGGCTTTGAGTATGACCATAGCATTGTAAAAACCAAACCCAATGGCACTGGAAAGGCCAGTGAACTGGGAGGAGATACTAAACCACTGGGGGCCTGGAAAACCCTTAGGGTAACCAAAGGGGATAAAGTAGCGGCCGAAGTATATGCCCACATTAGTGGTACACCTGCCCAAACTTCGGGGAATGGCTTAAACATATTTGTACAAAACCTGGCGACCAACTACAACAATGGAGGTGAAACGGGCATTAATAACCCCAACACATTGCTGCTTGGGGTTGGGTTTAGCCCTGATGGGCAACCCAACCAAACGGGGGGACAGCCCGAGGCATATTTGCGTTATGTATTGTATGACGAAGCAGGGCAAAATGCGGTGAAAACCGGGAAAGTTTTTGTAACTTCGTTGGCAACAGCAGGTTGGGAAAAGCTCAGCCTTGACATTGACATACCCGAAAATGGCATTTTACAGATTTATACGGCCAATGAATCCTCAGACAAAAATGTGTGGTTTGATGACCTAAAAGTCGTCTTTACTCCCCAGCTCATTGTACAGGAAAACCATTATTATCCCTTTGGGTTGGAGATGGCGGGGATAAACAAGCTGAATAAACCAGAGCATAGATGGAAATTCCAAGGACAAGAAGAGCAAAAAGAGTTTGGTTTAAACTGGTCTAGCTTTAAATACCGAAATGCCGATGTAGCATTAGGAAGATTCTTTTCGGTTGATCCTCTTGCTGAAGATTATGTGTACAATAGTACTTATGCATTTAGTGAGAATAACGTTACTGGTGACTTTGAACTTGAAGGGTTAGAGAAGAAAAACGGAAGAGGTGGAAGTAAGGTAACTGAATCAAAGCCTTGGTATAGTTTAAGTAATTTAAAGCAACGGCTTAGAAATGGCGCGAAATGGTTAGCTAATAGTCAAGCAGGTGATTTTGCGAGAGGGTTTGTAAATGCAGTCGGTAGTAATAATACATCTGTGACTACACCGCTTGATGGAAAAACTTATGGACTAATTAAGCGTGAAAAGCAAACCTCTACTGGGGGTAGAATTGGGCAAGCTTTTGGAGATGGATTCACAATTATTCAGGGTGCACTAGAGATATTTGATGGATCAACTAAAACAGCTGTTGGTACAGTAACATCAGGAAGTGGAGTGGGAGTAGTAGTTGCAACAGCAGGTGTAATTGAAACCGCTCATGGTCTTAATACTCTTAGAAATGGGGTTAATGGTCTGGTGGATAATTTACTTGGGAATAATAACGGTAGAGTTTATTCTAAGGCTAATGATGTTGCAAAAGGTGGAGATGGATTGAAAGGCGAGCTTTATAAAGCTGGTGAGTTTTTGGAAGATAAACATAATCTACTATCTAAAAGAGCAAAATTTGAGAAGGCTTTAGGTAATGCCAAATCTAAAAAGGAAATTAAGAGGTTAAAGGGCGAAATCAAAAGGATAGATAATCGTTTTGATACATTCATGTCTAAAAGAGCCGAGGATCTGGCACCTATTATCAAGAAATTTGGAGGTGAGAAGACGGTAAGAGAAGCTTATGAGGATATGTTTAAGAAAAAAAAGTAAGCATAATGAAAGAAGAGGAGATAGATAAATTAGCAAGAGAAGCAGATTTAATATTTATCAAATATTACAATCAACAGGTTCTTTCTACAAAATCCGATAGAGCCACAGTGATTAAAATAGATTTGAGCAAGGAAGTTACTATAAAACAGTGTGCATTATTGTGTGGAGTATTACCTACTACTGTCAAAAACTGGATCAAAAATGGTAAAGTTGCTTCTAGGAAAGTGAATGAACTAAATAATATTGAATTAGTTACCTTGAGTAGTTTGTCACCCAAACAATATATCAATTATGAACAAATAGATGATAATATGATAAGTATTAATTTATTTCAATATATGGATGTTAAAGACTTTGCAAATTTTATTAAAAAGTCTCAAACGCTAGTGAAAAGATGGGTTAAAGAGAGGAAACTTGATCATAAAATAATACCAGAATTAAATAATCTAATATTGATTGATATAGATAACTATACCTATGAATTTTCGCTGAATGGTCGACCTCTTACGGAAGCTCAAAAAGCAAAAGGGCAAACTAAACCTCCTACTTTTCAGTTGCCAGGTTTGTAGGTGAGTTTTACTCTAGTTCTTTTAAGCTCTAGACAATGGTTCCTTGATAATCAAGGGACAACCTGTTCTCGCTAAGCTTCACTTCTGGCCCTAAGTCTTTTGGAAACAAGGTCCCATCGGGTAGCCGTTATGTTGAATATGATGTTCCAACAACAAGTTTATTGGGGGGGGCGATCTGATTGGGTTAAAAATGTAGGTCCTGGTGCTAACAGCACAATGAAAAAGATGCTTAAAAAGAAAGGGGGAACAATGTTACCCAAATATAGAAACATGAAAATAGTACAAATTAAGAAATGAGTTTTATCGATTATTTTCAACAAAACTTTATTCCAAAAGTAAATAAAAATGTAAACATAAAGTTCAGAAAAGAAATTTCTGGCGATAAAGGCTATGATAATAATTTAGGTAGCCTTTACGGTGTGGAATTAGAGTCCGATAATTATTCAGGATACATTTATTTTTGGGATAAAGGCTTTTTAGATTTTTCTGTAATTTGTTTAGAACCCTATGAAGAACTATTACCAGTTCAGATGATTGAGGTTGATAGTTATACAAATCAGGCAGGATATGTTAATGAGGTTATAAGGTATTTTATGTAACTCAATTCTTCGTAGTCTAAGCGCAGCGCGACTATGAAGTTTGAATGAAACCAAGTCAGTTTGTAACTGACATTGCGTAAGCAAGCGATATAAAGCCTTGTTCATTGAATTGAGCGGGGCTTTTTTTGTTTCTTTTGAAAAGCTGTAAGGTTAGGAGTTGGATTACTACAGCAAGGTGTGTTTTGGGGTCCTAAAAACCTTCGGTCGTCCCTAGTTCTTTCAAGTCTTCCGAAGGGTGACTTGAAAGTATAAAATAAACGACAAGTCTCTGACTTGTTTTGCGATAGCAAGATATACGAAGCCTGTTCAATGTAAAAGTTGGGCAGGTTTTTTTTTCTTTTGAGGGGTAAATTGTCAGTATCAGGATAGACAGGATTGAAAGATTCGCAGGATTTAAAACCAAAGGAATCTGCTTTATGCGCACTGGAATGACAATTGGATTATGAAATTAATAGACTGACATAGGTTTTTATTACAAAATAAGTGATTAATTTAAACCAAAGGTTATCAGTCAGGAGACTGATTTTTATTAAATTGTTTCAAGCGATCCAATGGAACACTTAAAACAACGTGGATCAGAGATAGTCCCAGACAATAAAAAACCTACAAAATTTAATAAAGGTGGTTATTAAACAAACAATAATGCTTTTTTATGTATCAATTAGAAATAAAGCTTAACGATAAAATTAGGAAAACTCAAGCTGTAAGAGCTTTGTCTCTTCACTTAAACCTTAGCCTGCCTGATGCTAAGAGTTTGGTGGAAAATAAATTAATTGTAGAATATACATTTATAACCTTTGAGAGCCGAGATTTAGATAGTTTAGTAGACAATTTGACTTCCGCAGGATTGCATGTAAGAAATGTAAAAGACTTAAATCATACCCTTGACATTCCTTATGCAGAAAAGTGTTTTAGTCATATGTGGAAAGAAGATATTAATGATTATGTTTTGGTTAAAAAAAAAGATGGAGAAAAAACTTCTCACAACATATATCATAAAAAACCTCCAGGTTTTTGTCTTATAGAAGACGACTTGATAGCAGAATATGTAACTCAAAAAATGTTGGAGGCTGGAGCAGAAGTTTCTCTTATTCCATTAACTACGCCTTAGTTCAGCTAGGGCGCATATTGATGCGTTCTGATCTACTACGAGCATTTTTAATGCGGTTTTAGAGCTTACGAAACGTGCTGCCGTGTGAGTAGCGTTAAAAAACAGAAGCCTTGTTCATTGAGTTGAGCAGGGCTATTTTTGTCAGTATCAGGATGGGCAGGATTGAGAGATTCGCAGGATTTAAAACCAAAGGAATCTGCTTGGTGTGCATCGAAAATGACAGCTAGTTCTGAAATTTATAGGCTTTAGCAATTAATTTAAGTCAAAGGCTATCAGTCAACCCAGTTACCCCTCCACCAATGCCTCAATTCTTTGATTTTTGGGTAAGAACATGGTACAACGGTTACAAGCCGAGTGAATGGGGTAGGAGGCTTGCCTTAACTGGGTAAAAGCATCTCCCTGCCAAATCTGCTTAAACGATTGCTCTTGCAGGTTTCCAATCACCACTTGATCAGTCAAAGTACAGCAAGGAGCTACATTGCCATTGTGGTCTATGAGGGCGTGGGTCCAAAGCGCGTAACAAGGATGGGTTTGATAATAATGGTGGGCGTAGTTGCCTTGTGCACTGCTTGCTACCTGGGCCTCGGTGGTGCCAAACACCCACAAATCATGCGGCACTACATCTAATCCCAAAGCCTGCGATTGGGCATAAGCCCTTGGGGCAATTTGCTCGTTAAACTCTATGATTTGGGTCTTATTCAAATGGCTCAATTCCTCGTTACGGGCATAAATAGGAATGAGATGAAAGCCCCTGGCCCCAATTTGCTGCGCCAAGGTGGGCAATTGAGCTACCTGGCGATAATTTGCCTGATTGATGACCATATTGATGAATATTTTCCCTGGATTACTGGCCAATGCTTCGGCCTTTTGCTGAAAAGCTTGCTGGATAAATTTCGCCCCTCGCACCGACCGCTCAAAAGCGCCCTTCATTCCTCGAATGTCGTCATGCATTGCTGGATCGGGGCTATCAAACGAAATATTGACTTTTTTGAGTCCAGCTTGCACATAAGCTGTCGCTTTTGCTTCGGTAATTAAGGTGGCATTGGTGGTCATCGTGATTTTAATACCTTGCTTACGCATCCATTTCATTGCCTGTGCCAAATCGGGATACATGGTAGGTTCTCCCCCTGAGATATGAATGCGCTCGCAACCCAGCTTCGCCAAATCAGGAATGAGTTTCTTCAGTACCTTCCGATCCAACATATTCCCCCGCCAACGCCAATGATTACACATTTTGCATTTGAGGTTACAATCCCATAGCAGTTTTATTTTCACAAAAACTGGTTTGTAGGGATGGCCTTTTTTTAGCCGTTTGCGAAATCTACGTTGATCGCGTTCGAGGGTTTCCAGGTTCATAAATAGGGAACTATGTTATCCAAACAAGATAACGAAATATTCTCATTTATGAGAGTGTGGCTTTTATCAATTTTAAAAAGTTTCGAAAAAATGTCCATCCCGCTCGAGGATATTGGTATATATAGAAAAGTACATGAAAGTTTTACAAATAGATTAACCTATTTATTACCCTCATTATGAAATTAAAATATATATACGCGGTAGCTATGCTTTTGGTGATCAACATAAGCATTCAGGCACAAAACAAAACATTTGGCAAAGTAAGCAAAGCCGAACTACAAATGAAGTCCTACGAGAAAGACTCTACAGCTGATGCGCTGGTACTGCTCGACATCGGAAGAGTTTCGATGGATTACGTAGGCTCTGATTTATTTATGGTGATAGAACAACATCGCAGAGTAAAAATTTTTAACAAAGAAGGTTATGGCCAAGCCGATATAGAAATCCCCTACCGCACTGGCAAACAAGGCGAAAGAATTCGTGGCTTGAAGGCCAAGGTATATTGGATGGAAAACGGGCAGATGAAGAGCCTGAAGTTGTCAAAAAAAGATTTTGTAGACGAAAAAGTAAGCAAAAATCTACGTCTGAAAAAAATCATCTTCCCAAAAATCAAGGAAGGAGCTATCATTGAGTATCGCTACAAAAAGCAAACCCCCAACATATACTTGCATAGCTGGAGCTTTCAAGACGATATTCCAGTAAAGTTTAGCGAATATAGCACCGAGATTCCCAGTAGGTTTTTCAACTATGTGAAAATCGTACAAGATTATGGCTGGGTACGACATGTAATCAACAACTCCCAAAAAAATATATTCTTTGGTACCGAAAGGGTATCTGGCAACATCAATAAGTGGGAAGCCCGCGATTTGCCCAGGTTTGTGGCCGAAAAATACATGACCCATTACTCTAACCACATCGTAAAGATTGAGTTTCAGTTGAAACGGTTTATGGACGAAAGTATTTTTTCTACCTGGAAAGACCTTGATAAAAGCTTGTTGGAATCGGCCTATTTTGGCAAACAACTGAAGAGAAAAACCTTTGGAGGAGATATTTTGCAAAAAGTAGCCAGCCTTTCAGCCAATGAGGCAAAAGCCCAAAAGATATTTGAGGCAGTAAAAGCCAAAATGAAATACAATGAGGTAGAAACTCGCTATGTAAACACTACCCTCAAAAAGGCTTATGAAAAAGGCGAAGGTAATGCCGCTGATATCAATCTTATGTTGATCAATTTGCTGCGAAGAGCTGGATTTAAACGAGTACTTCCGATTATTTTGAGCACTCGTACACACGCTCAAGTCAATCAGTTTTACCCATTGCTCAACAAATTCAATTATGTAGTGGCTCTATTGGTTGTAGACAAAAAAGCTTATTTTCTGGATGCTACTGACAAATTTATGCCTTTCAATTTACTTCCTTCGCGTTGTTTGAGCGGAATGGGGCGCATTGTTGCCGATTATGAAGTGCAAAATCCTTGGGTGGCGCTCAACCAAGGTAGCCAAAAATACAAGGAAAATGTAACCTCTGAGCTCATCCTCAACGAAGAGGGAATGCTTGCGGGAAACATCACTACCACCGATGAAGGCTACAGTGCGTTGATTGAACGTCGCAAGATAGAAGAACGCAAAAAGAAAGCGAGTAAAAAGAAAAAAGACGAGGAAGAAGGTGAAAACGAAGAAGACAATTACGAAGAAGATGAGAAAGCTGATCTGAAAACTCTAAAAATTTTAAAGGCTGCCATCGAGAATTTAGAAACCCTGGAAAAACCTCTGTTGACTAAACTGGAAGTAAATATTGAGGATAAAGTACAAAAAGCAGGAAATATGATGTATCTCAACCCAATGTTGTACTGGCAACTCAAAGAAAATCCATTTAAGTTGAAAGATCGAAAGTTTCCAGTAGATTTTGGCTATCACCTTAATCGTAACTTTTATGTAAAAATCAGCTTGCCCAAAGGCTATGCTGTAGAGTCTCTGCCAAAACAACTGAGCTTGGCTTTACCTGGTCGTCAGGCGGTTTTCTTATATTCTGCCCGTCAGTTTGGCGACGCCATATTAGTCAATAGTCGTTTGGCGATCAATCGCTCTAATTTTAAGCCTGAGCAATACACCAATTTGAAGGCTTTCTTTGAAAAAGTGATTGCCAAGCAAGCCGAGCAAATTGTTTTGAAAAAGAAATAAGATTTTTAGATATAATAAGGCGTAAAGCTTCTTTCTGATATAGGAAGAAGCTTTATTATAGATAACTCCAACATGAAATCTCTCAAGTTACTATTCATTATCATTAGTTTGTTTACACTTCACCTAACCACTCAGGCTCAAGGCCGTAGGTTGGGCAGAGTGAGCAAAGTAGACCTTCAAATGAAGGTTTATGACCAGGACACCAGCGCAGCTGCAGTAATTCTAGCCGATATAGGCCAATCTTACCTGTCTTATCAGGGACCAGTTCTCACTTCTGTTTTTGAGCGCCGTCGTCGGATTAAAATACTTAAAAAAGAAGGTTATGAGTGGGGAAACCTCGAAATACCTTATCGTAAAGGCAAAGGTTCCACAGGTGACATTATCAGAGGGCTCAAAGCGAGGGTTTATACCCTGGTAGGCAACAAAGTAAGGTCGACTAGAATAGATGCTGAAGAGTTTATTGATGAAAAAGTAGACGAATATTATCGAGCCAAAAAGATTGTTTTCCCTAACATTAAAGAAGGTGTCATCATAGAATACAGCTATCGAGTCATTTCTGATCTTTCTTACAGCTTACCTGCCTGGTATTTTCAGTCTGAGATACCTGTAAAATACAGTGAGTTTACGGTCACTATTCCCCAGCGATATTTCGACTATGTATGGCTGGTGCAAGACAAAGGCCTGGCCAAACGGTTAAAAATCAATGAATTGACCAATGATCGTTTTGGCAGGAGCGTGGTATCGTCTTTGGTGAATAAATGGGTGGCTTATTTTGTGCCCAAGTTCGAAAAAGAAAAGTACATGACAGCCCCCTCAAACCATATTGCCAAAATAGAGTTTCAGTTGAGGCGATTTATGCAACGGGATTTCTTTTCAAGCTGGCCCGATTTTGACAAAGGTTTACTTGAGGCCTCTTTTTTTGGGGGAGAATTGGCCAGCAAAGATTTTGGCCGTCCCTTGTTGCAAAGAGTAGCCAAGCAGCCTTTGGGTATAGAAAAAGCCAAGGTTCTGTACCAAGGCCTCAAGAATAGAATAAAATACAATGGACACGAAAGCTGTTTTGTAAAGTCTACATTGAAAGAAGCCTACGAAAAAGGGCAAGGAAATGCAGCAGATGTGAACCTCTCGCTGGTAAACTTGCTCAAAAGGGCGGGTTTTCAAGCATTTCCAGTGATTTTGAGCACTCGTAGCCACGATCAAGTCAACAAACTCTACCCTTTGATAGATAAGTTTAATTATGTGATTGCACTGGCAATTATAGACGGCAAAGGATACTTACTAGATGCTACCGATAAATATATGCCTTTCAATCAACTTCCTTCGCGTTGCCTAAGTAGTGCAGGGCGTATTGTGGCGGGTTATAGTTTGCCAAATACCTGGATACCGCTCAATAGAGGAGGGCAGAAGTACAAAGAAAACATTGTGGCAGAGCTTACATTAAATGAGGACGGAGTGTTTGGAGGGAAGATAGATGCCACCGATGAAGGCTATAGTGCTTTGGTTGAGCGTCGATGGATTGCCAAGCGTCAGCAACAAGGAAGTAAAAAGAAAAAAACAGAAGAAGAAGCAAATTATGAAGAAGATGAAAAGGCTGATTTGCAGGGGATGAAAGTCCTAAAAGCAGAGATAAAACATTTGAAGGAACTGGAGAAGCCCTTACAAACCAAACTTGAGGTAAACATCAGTGATAAGGTACAAAAAGCAGGGAATATGATGTATTTTAACCCCATGCTGTACTGGCAATTCAAAGAAAACCCATTCAAACTAAAAGAAAGAAAGTTTCCAGTAGACTTCGGCTACCATACCGATCGGAAGTTTTACATCAAAATCACTATTCCCAAGGGCTACAAGGTAGAGTCGCTACCCAAAACCACAAAATTATCGTTGCCAGGGCAAGATGCGATGTTTTCGTACGATGTACGTCAATTTGGTGAATTTATTCTGGTAAATAGCCACTTTACAATCAATCGTTCAGTATTTATGGCCAAACAATACCCTGCCTTGAAAACGTTTTTTGAGAAAGTAATTACAAAACATGCCGAGCAAATTGTGTTGAAAAAGGAATAAAATTCGAAGCGATTCTTTCAATTAAAGTTAATACGGCTTCTCTCTAAACTTGGGGAGAAGCTTTTTTATTTAGTAGATTATATGCTTAAATTCCCCATATGTTCAATTTATTCAAAAAGAAAATCAGGGTTTTAGAAATAAAACAAGGCCAACATCTCGAAAAAGCAGAAGAACAATCGGTAGAAGCATTTTTTGCCAAACGAATGAAGAATCGCATTAAAAAAGTAATAGGGTATAATTGGGAGATTCTTTGGCAAACAGATGAATGGATTTATTTTGGGTTTCCCAAAGGGCATCAACGACTCAAACAGTATGTAGAGCAGTTTTTTAAGGTAAATCATCCTCAATTAAGGCAAGATTTTCCTGGTTATGCCACCATTACCGGGCAGGAAATGGGCAAAGCCGTATGGAAGGCAGTGCATCCTCGTTATCCATTGGGGCAGTATACAACACTCATTCAGGATTTACAATGGAAAGCCAAATTGCAAGAAGAGCATATTGCCATAGATATTCATTGGGTATACAGTACCGATGGTGCTCCCGAAACTCGTAAATGTTTTGACTTGATATTAGATAAGCAAACCTTAACTTTGCTCGCATTTTTAGAAAAAGAATGTCCAGCTCAAGACAAGTAACTGTTGCAATAACCCCTGCTCATGAAGTTTAGTATAAGCGAAACTATCATTGTATTTGGTATTTTTCAGGCCATTGTATTAAGCATTGCCTTACTATTTAAAAAGGAAAACCGACAGGCCAACCAGTTTTTGGCCCTGCTGTGTTTTTGCATGGGGTATAGCAATTTCATCTACATTGTAGTGCAATTTCGCCTGTTCGATCGTTTTTTTTGGTTGCACCTGTTGCCCTATGGCCTTGCTTTTGTCATTGGTCCCTCGTTTTATTTTTACATTCGCAGCCTTACTTCTCCTAGTTTTAAGTTTCAACGTAAGCATTGGCCCCATTTTTACCTTATTGCGATTGACTATATTCATAGTGTATATCACTTGATTGTAGGCCGAATACCACCACCTTCGCAAATACAACTTCACGCTGTAATTGATGAACTCTCAAATCTGGGAAGTTTTTCTTTGATATTCTATATTGTACTTAGTTGGCGATTGCTCAAAAAGCATCAGGAAGACTTACCCCAGCAACTGTCTTATACCGATCAAATGGCCCTGCAATGGTTGCGTAAATTTGTGGTAGCCATGACGGTTATTGTGGCCATTGCCAGTTTGTATTCTTTGGCAAAGGTGATTTTTGACTTCTACTCTCGTGAAGCCTATTTTTATCGTTTTCTACCCGTGGTTATTATTAGTTGGTTAGGTTTGCTTGGCCTTCAGCAAAAACAAGCACAAGTAGATATTGACATTTCTCCCAATGAAACCCCAAAATTGGCAACCAGTGTGTCTGCTAGTCCTCAGTTGAATGAACACATAGCCCAGCTGAAGCAAGTGCTCGAACAAGAGAAACTGTATCTTAATCCAGAACTGAGTTTAAGAATATTACAAGACAAGACCCAACTCACTGCCAAAGAAATCTCTACTGCATTAAATCAAGGCTTACAAAAGAATTTTTATCTGTTTGTAAACGAATACCGGGTAGAAGAAGCCAAGCGTCGCCTACTTGACCCAAACCTGGGACATTTAACGATCTTTGGTATTGCCACCGAAGCTGGATTTAAATCAAAAGCGACTTTCAATCGCCTGTTCAAATCTATTACTGGCCTTACCCCAAAACAATACCGTGAGCAGGAAATAACACCTCAATAAGCTTTAGAATCGTCTCATTGCCAGCATTGATACCTCCAAAAGTACCACTGAAGGCAGTAATACTTGTTTGCCAATCAAAAGCTCAACTTTCCAGATTTTAAACGAGTACTTGCCGAGGTAAACAAAACAATATAAACATGAAAAATATTTTGAAATACACGTTAGTGCTGGCAAGTCTATTCATAAGTCAACTCTCCTTAAGCCAGCACCAACAGGCTATTCAACAATCTTCTGAGTATCTAAAGCAACTCAAGCAAAAATTACATTTGCCAGGACTATCGGTTTGTGTGGCCGTAAAAGGTAAAGTTGTATGGCAACAAGGATGGGGCTATGCCGATATAGCCAGTAAAAAGCCTGTGACTCCTCAGACTAAATTTAGAGCAGGTAGTATTTCTAAATCTATGACTTCATTGGCTTTGGGTAAGCTAATGGAACAAGGAAAGCTAAACCTGGATGAAGATGTACGTACTTATGTATCTTATTTCCCCAAAAAGAAATATCCATTTACTGTAAGGCAACTCGCTGGACACTTATCAGGGGTTCCTCATTATGCTGCTCAGGAACCTACCGTCAAAAAACACTATACTTCAGTAAAAGAAGCTATGGAAATTTTCAAAAATCGCCCTTTGTTGTTTGAACCAGGTACTCAATATCAATACAGTAGTTATGGGTATGTGTTGGTAAGTGGGGTGGTAGAAGAAGTGGCCAAACAGCCCTACCTTGATTATATGAAAGAAGCCGTTTTTACTCCCTTGGGCATGTCCAGTACAATGCCTGATGA
Source organism: marine bacterium AO1-C (assembly GCA_001890965.1). Lineage (GTDB taxonomy): Bacteria > Bacteroidota > Bacteroidia > Cytophagales > Microscillaceae > Microscilla. Next base: position 84,479 of record MLAY01000016.1, read on the forward strand.
TATTACCAAAAAGATTGAAAATCGAGCAACTTTGTATTTTATCTTGCCCCAAGACTACCAAAAAAGATATCCAGCCAAGGTGATTAACCAAGCCAAAATTCATGAGGTGCACAACGCCAAGGTAGCCACCATACCCGATGTATACAACGAAGACATCAGCTATAAATGGGCCGGGGGTGGCTTTTTGTCTACACCTACCGATTTGGTAAATATGATGGTAAACTATACCAAAGTGATCAAGCCTGAGACTTTAAAAATGTTGGCTACGCCTCAGACCTTCAAAAACGGCAAAAAAACAAAGCGACGTTATGGGATTGGCTGGCGATTCGATTTAGAAAAGCAAGACAAACGCCCGATGATTCATCATGGAGGGGCTTCTACTGGTGGGCGTTCTTTTCTGCTTTACTTACCCAATGAGCAAATTGTTGTGGCACTGGCTTCTAATGCATTGGCTAGATATGCCCAAAACGAAGCCTATCAAGTGGCTAAGTTTTTCATAAACCAAACCCAAAAATAAAGCATTGTTATCAACTCTTTTAAGCCTGCCTGACACTATCTCCCAGGCAGGCTATTTATTCCACAACAAGCTCAAAGTCTTCTTTCCTTCCTTTTGCAAAGCAAATTTGACAAACATTTGGTCTTGAGGGGTGGGGGACTAGTTTGGTCAAAAGAATTTCTTGGCTATTGCTCGTTTCTCCTAATAAATGAATTGCCTGCCCATAGAAAGATAAAGCGAACAAGGTTTCATCCTGATCCAGTACTACATTTAACCGAATACTTAGCGGGTTATCCTTGTCGACTTTATCAATAGCTTCTACATCGTACAAAGTCAGGACTTCTAATAGCTCTACTTCTTTCTTCTTTTTTATTTTATCTTCTTTTTCCCGTCTCAACAGAATTACCGTTTCCCAATTTGATTTTTGCAACGCTTTTTTCAATGAGTACATAAGTTCTTTTCGCTCTCTTCTGAAAATGCTTTCCAAAGCAATTTTAGCTTGAATCAAATGATGGCCGCTCACGCTAATGATGGTGTTCTTGAGCTGAACTGATTGATCAACACCTGGCGGCAATACACCTTGTGAGCTTACCATTTTTATTTGCATCAAATGCGTAAACCAATCATTTCTGATGTCAGGGTAACGGCGATGCCCCACTCTGGAAGCCAATGCTCTAATCTCGGCACTCCTCATCGTAGATATTTTGCCAACGTCTATCCCTTTTTCATTCGGTACTATGGGGTTATTTAACTGTTCAGTAGAAATGATGAGTAGGTATGTTTTTGTTTTCTCACCCCCTTTCTGGAGACCACTATAAGCAAATACCCAGGAGCTTGCTTTGGTTAATAATGTATTACTATTGGGAGCCAAGGTTACCTGATCGATAAGCTTTATTTGAAAACTTTCGGTTAATTCAACCATTGTGGCATACAAAGTTTGGGGTCTATCGTTATAAACCGCAAGGCGATATTTAATGGCTTTTTCGTTTGGAGAAAGGTAAAAGGTATGTTTCAAAGGAAAAGCAATCCAATCTTCATCTGTACCTTGTCGTTCAAATTTAAAACGCACCTTGGCCGGATCAGTTTTGGCCTGGTAATTTTGTAATCGAATTAATTGGTACCAGCGAGCCATAAACTCCAAAGTTTCCACAATTTGATGAATAGCCGCTTTTTGCGTGAGTTCTTTAAAGGCTTCTTTATTTTTGGATAAACTTGTTTTTCCAGTTGTTCCTTGAGCCACTCCGTAAATAAGTTGTCCCGTCTCTACTTCCGTGATCAAATAGCTTTCTTCAGTACAGTTTACTTGGTATTGAGCAAAGGGTATATCTTCTTGAACCCGAAGCATTCGTACATCTTTCTGGCTAAATTCACTTTTAAAAAAGTCTATCTTAGGTCGATTTCCATCAAGGCTTACCTGCATTTGCGATACAGGTAAATGGGTGATTTTAGCCTTGTAAACCTTATCAGACTCAAGGACCACATTTTTCTCAGGTAGTATCACACTGCTATCAGTAAATACTTCTCTAATTGTGGCTTGACCAATTACCTCTTCTTCGGTTGTTAATATCTCAACTGCTCCTGGTTCTTTGGCATCGGTTGGCACCCCTTGTATGGCGCCCATTTCCATTTTCCACTGTGCTGCATCAAAATAGACATTCGGGTTAAAATCTTTCTTTAATTCTTTGTGGGTCAAGAAACTACAAAAAGTATTAAACCCCTCAGCAGGGTAAATGACAGGGTTTTGATTATAAGCCCATTGTTTAATTTTGATGTTTGCCTGGGCAAAAAGTTCTGCATAAGATAAGTCAGGTCTTTCCAATGAAGCCAATAAAGCCGTAGAAAAGGCCCCTTTATTTTCTTTGGTTTCATAGGCAGATTGAAATTGAGAACAAGCCGACATCGTCAAATGCTTGGTTCGAGGTATATAAATTTCTCCTTCCTTATCCAACATTTGTTGATATTGGCCCTCGAGGTAATCCCCCAAACTTCGGTCTGCACCATCTTTTTCAGATTGCCGTTTGCGTTGCTGCAATAAATCGCTTTCGCTTCTTGTAATGGAGCCTGAATGACAAGCATCCACATTCAATACAATATCAGCCTGTTGGAGCGCTAATTCGTGTAACAAAATAGCCAATTCCTTATCAGCTAAATCAAGACCTCCTGCAGCTCGGCTATCTGCCAATACCAGGGTTTCATTCTTTTTTTCTGGAACATAGGACCAAAATTCTTCTGGCGAATTTTCACGAGAACCATGTCCACTATAGTGAAAAAATATAGTATCCCCCTGTTTGGCTTGTTTAAAATGTGTCCGAAAAGTTTGAATAAAATTCTCCCGATTGGCCTCAGCGTCTGTAAGTGTGACTATGTGAGCAGAAGGAACCTTATAAACACTGGTAAGTAAATCTTGCATATTCAATACATCTTGCACACAACCATATAGATTGCTCACTCCATCGGGGTATTGATTAATGCCTACCAATAGGGCAAATATTTGTTTGCTCATAGATATTGTATTAATAAACGTTTGACTGGCCTTAATATACACCATCTCCTCGATTATTGAAGTTTATTTATCTGATTCTAACAACTTTGCTTAAAGCATATTCATCTTGGTGAATACATCGATTTAGGTTACGATATATCGACCTTGTTACTAAATACCGTAATATTTGGTCAAGATAGAATTTAAAAAGATAATTTAATTAACTAATCACTGTAGAGGTAAATACCTGATTACAAGGTGATTATGTGATAATCAATACCTGTATAATATTATTGGCACCCAGCTTGCAATAGTTTAATCAAAGATATTTAATAAGCTTTGTGGTTAGGAAAAGAAAAAGACGCTGTTTTGCAGCGTCTTTTTTTATTTAAGTCTTTTTAAAAGAAGGAAGAGGTCTTAATCCATCATAGAGGGAAATCTGATGGGGGCATTTCTACGGCGACGTCTATAGCTATAACGTTTGCTTTTATTTTCACCCATTTTAATAATAAGCGATAACTCATGCGCACCTCCTGTGATGCCAGCAAATTGGCCTATGGGCAAATCATAATTATAGGCAAAACTGATTTTTTGGTATTTAAAAGCTGTCATCAGACTAATCGCTCCATTTGCTGATTCCTGAATAGGAATTCCTCTATACCATAAACCTACCGTAAGTGGATGGTAATACACATTGGCTCCTACGTCTAACTGGCGAAAATCCCCTTGTTGACTATAATAAATGGCAGGCATTACAGCGCCTTCATATTCCACATTTCGATTGCTCAGTGACTCCAAAAACGGGATTTTCATTCCTATTTGTGCCGATAACCGCATTGGTAATTGAGCATTGGTGTTTTCGTTAGAAAAAGAATTATTGGGTTGGTTTAAATGCATACCCGAAATTCCAAACCAAAAGTTTTCGTTGTATACCACCAAGCCACTCGATACATCAAAATAGCGGGCTACCAAACCACCAATATCTTCTTGACTGGCTTGACCAGTAGAACCAGTGGCCGATAATTGATCCCCAAATACTAAACGGAATTGATCTACGGCTCTTTGTCCATAACCCACTGCTGCACCAGCTTGCATGGCCCACTCCGAATTGAGCTTTAGTGTATAGGCATAATACAGATTAATATTGGTATTGCGTAATCCTGCTGAACCAGCCCGATCCAAACTGATCAAAGCACCCAAGTTACTATTATATTCGGCAATGTGTTGATCATAAGACACATTAATAGTCACAAACTCCCCAGGTAGCTTAGGCCACTGGGTACGATAGTTAAACAGCAAGCGTGCTTCGTCGGTGGTTCCAGTAAGGGCAGGATTGATATATAATGGATTATTGTAAAACTGCGAAAAGTGAGCATCCTGAGCCTGAATATTTGGAATCGAAAATAAAATCAATCCCATCAATTGGATACTTACCAACCTGCAAAACCTGTTTTTTTTAACCTTTAAAATTTTATTATTCATGATGCTTTTAATCCGATCTCTGTATTTGTCACGCTAATAACGTGCAAACTAGCCGGAACGGTTAGTTATTCTTTAAAAAAATGCGAATTATATAATACGTTTGTCACTCAAATAAATATGATTGTTAAATGGTTGAATTAATCTTTACCATTTAACAATCAATTCTATATATTACCTATTCCCATTTAATAGATCTTATAGGCAACACATCAATGGCAATCTTTTTGGTTTTTTCCAGGCTGGTTTTAAGCTGGGGCGACATGCCCGTCCATTTTTCAAAAAACGCCTTTACTTTTGCTGGATCTCCGTCTCCTTCCAAAATCAACAACTCTCGAGCCAGATTTTTGATGCCTTCCCGAATATTGGCAAAATCGATAGACCAGCGTTGGCTCTTGTCATCGTATTTCAATCCACCATTTTTAAGTAGGTAACTGAGCGAGATAGCCGCAGCTTTGCCGTGAGCCTCCTCTAATCCAAATCTTACAGTACGAAATAAACTTCCCAAAAACGATACATAAAATTCTCGCTCTCGTTTTTTGTCCACTACGCCTTCATCCATTAAATAGGCCAAGGAGTGTAAGCCCGAAATATCTGCCTTTGCCTCTTCTAAAGCACTATAGTCAGGGCCAATAGCCGCATTGGTAGCCATTCCTTTCTTTGGACCAACCTTTACCTTACGAGGACCTACTGCGTGACAAATCTCGTGCATGAGTACAAATTGGAAAAAACCTTCGTCTGACAAATATTGAAGCTGAGATTCATCAATCAATTCCTGACTCACTGGTTTAATAATGGCATTAAACCGTGCCTTGAACATGTTTTTCCAAAACGTTTTGGTTGTTCCTTTCTTGGCATGTACTTCGGGATCATTAGGCAAATTGGTGGCTACTGCCTGATAACCAATGGAACCTTCCCCTTTACGAATAATGTCCTGGACAATGATAAATTTAGCAGTCAACCCTTTCACAATGGATTTATATTCATCAGGAATGGGCAGATTATTCTCCATTTGGGTAAGGTATTTTGTATACTTTTCCAGTTTATCCGATTCTGCCTGGTCTACAATCTCTATATAGGCTTCATACTTGGCTTTTACTCCTTTTATTTTGTCCGAATAAGTCTCGAAAGGGCCAAAAACCATATCAAATTTGTTTCCTTTCATGTCTATCCAGGCCACATCAGCATCAAAATAGTTGTCAGTAGTAAGCGCCTTTGCTTTTAATCTTAAAAATTTAGCAAATGATTCATTATCAGTAATATCAGCGCATTCGTTTAAGAGTTTTACGATAGGGTCCAGATATTTTTTATATACTACTGAATAACGCACTGCTTTGTATTTTTTTTGCCCATCTTCGCTGGTGCCATCTTCTTTAATCACGGTATAAGGATACATAAACTCCTCTTGTTCTGCTTTGGGAAGTTTTTGTACGTAAGCGTCAAATTGCTCACTGGTCATACCTTGTGGATAAAGTTCCCCTCCACCATAAAAAGCTTGACTGCCCATAAACGTCTCATGTTCATTCAATTGTTCAAAAGGACCTCCATTACGTACTACCAAAGTATATAAATCTTTAGACACAGGATCACTTAATTTAGCCAAGCTATCCCGAAGACGCATACCATATTTAGAGGTTTGCAGCCAATACAAGGTATCGATGTATTCAGCCGCTTCTACTAACTTTTTTAAGATTTGTTTGTCTTTATCATTGTATCCGCTGGCATCAAAAGCCATTTCGTAGGGTGCGTATTGCGCAAGATATTGTTTGATTTTGCTGTTTTCAGTACTTTGTTCGGTGTTTTCTGAAGAATTGCTTGTGCTATCTTTCTCACTGTTTTTTTGAGAGTTACCTCCACAGGCCGTCAAAAATACTAAACCTGAGGTGAGTAAATAGAGTAAGTATTTTACCATATAAATTTCCGGTTATTGGTGAATAACTGGAAATTTAGGCATTTTAATCAAAAAAATAGGTGTAAATAGAGGTGTGTCTTATTTAATCATCTTTTTTTCTCCTGAAATAAACCCGTAAAGGGCGAAGAGGAACTTCTGGGGCAGTGGATAAATATTTCTGGCCAGTAATAGTCTCATTTACAATTTGCAGGTGTGAATAATTCGCAAAATATACTACTTAGTATTTTCCAGATTAAAGGGATATCTCCCAAGGTAAATCAGCTTACTATCAAGCTTTTATGGACGATAGATAAGCCTTCAATTGTCGTAAATAAGCTTGATAAAGAGTCTTGGACTGGTAAATTTTCCCAACACTCCGCAGGCCTTCATAACCAACAACCACAAACAAGGCTACCGATTCAACATCTATCTCTGTTTGTATTTGCCCTTTTTTCTGCCCAGTTTTCAAAACCTCTACAATCGTGTTTTGCCATTTGTCGATGATTTTCTTAAGTGCTTCATTAAAAGATTCATTCAATGGGCTCATCTCTTGGATTAGATTATTAGTAGGACACCCAAAACGAATTTGAAAGTCTGAAGTTTTGAGTAAAAACTGACTAAACGCATGATAAATGGCTTCAGTAGGAGAGAGCGCCTGCTGTAAAGGTTCAATCAGGTTTTTCATAAGCCTTGGATAAATGATCTCATTGATCACCGCCAAACCCATCTTCTGCTTGTTAGGAAAATGATAGTAAAACGCCCCTTTAGTTTCCTGAATCTGCTTGATAATATTATCTATACTGGTGGCTTGATAACCGTTTTGGTAAATTAAATGGAAGGCTTTTTCTAATATCTTTGCTCTGGTTTCTTCTCCTTTACTCATAAAAATACTACTTAGTATGTTTCAGAAAACTCAATCTACTTTTAATTAGTTTCCTGGAATTAAAAAAAGTATGAAATTAGAGGAATTATTCTTAAATTGAGGGCAAAGTATAATCAACAAATGATGCTAAAACCTGCTCCTGTGCCTAAAACCCATATTATGCACTTCAATAAATTTTAGATTAAAGAAAAATGTATTAATTTTATAATAAAGTTTAGCATAATCCTTTTCTTATCCTCTACCAATAACCTTCCGCTATAACAAGCCTTAAATTCCAGTTCCATTTTTACAAGAAAACTCCCTTCAATCCAGTGTAGTAGTTTTATCGAGAAAAATATATTAAGTATAAATATTTGATAATCAATAATTTAATATTTCTTCAAACACCTGGCTTTGTAAAATAGATAAATAGTGAATTTAAAACTTCAGAAAAACTTATGGTATTAAGACAAAAGAACGATAAAATTAGCAGGTGCTATAACTTAGAGTGACAAACGGCTTTTTTTCTATCATCATTCATCCACTATCTTCTAAAATGACACTTTCCCATTGTGGGAAAACAAATTTCAAATGTAGAAACCTGTGATTAATTGTCTGTTGATAATCAGACAATTACACAATTTGTTGCCTTTTTGTTTCTATTCAGGCAACGAATCCATCAATAATTAATGGATGCACATTCTACCTTAAAAATTATTATTGCTATGAAAAAGAAAAAAAGTCGTAAGCCTAGAGTTGTGACTGTATATCAAAAATTGTGGGAATCAGGAATCGAATTTTCTATCACTGATCTAAAACGCCTCAATGGCGGCACGTATTATTTGGATTGGCTCAACGAACATCCCGACGTAGAGCTTGATGAAATGGAATTGTTATACCAAGGCAAAAAGGTAAGACAATTTTTATTTCCAGCTTCCTTTGAGGAAAAGATAGAGTCCAAAATATTCTTCCATTTTCAACGAAAGGCCAATAACCTGCAAATGTATCCTTTAGAAGGAAAAGAAGCAGCCGCTGAACAAAACGATGACGTTGAGCTGGAAAATGGAGTTAACGAATAAAAAAAAGCCCAACATCTGTTGGGCTTTTGTATTTTTAAGCGAGTATTTTCATTAAGAAGATTTGGGACGAAAAACCTTTACAACTTCTGTATTGCATTCAAGGTAAGGACCTTCTATTAAATCTATACAATAGGGAATGGCTGGAAAAACCGCATCCAAACATTCTCTGATGGCTTTAGGTTTACCTGGCAAATTTACAATAAGAGTATTGTTTCTAATGCCTGCAGTTTGTCTTGATAAAATCGCAGTAGGTACATATTTAAGGCTTTCTTGTCGCATCAACTCACCAAAACCAGGCATCATTTTCTGGCAAACCGCTTCGGTAGCTTCTGGAGTCACATCCCGTTTGGCTGGCCCGGTTCCTCCAGTAGTCACAATAAGGCAGCATCCTGCTTCATCTGCCATTTCTTTAAAAGCTGCTTCTATTTGATCTTGTTCATCAGGAATTACCTTATATACAGGTTCCCATTCCGAAACAAGGTATTCATTCAACGTGCTGACTACTGCTTTACCAGGAATGTCTTCATAGATGCCCTTACTGGCTCTATCTGACACATTGATTACGCCAATCTTTATTTGTTTTGTGTTACTCACTTGTTTTAAACAGTCAAATATTATTTCCCTTTTTCGAAATCTTTGTAAAGCAAACTTGGCTGAATCCCTTTATTGTTTTGATATTTTCCACTTTTAAGGTACAGCTCATATGCTCCTTCCACTGAGTGAAAGTAAATCTGACAAATTTCTACTCCAGCATAGATACGCACTGGGTGGATACAAAACATTTCAAGGGTCCAATAACCACTAAAACCTACATCTCCAAAACCAGCCGTTACGTGGACAAAAAGCCCTAATCTACCCACTGAAGAACGTCCTTCCAGCATTGGGACAAAATAGTCGGTTTGGGTATGTTCTATGGTTCTTCCCAAATATAATTTACCCGTTTCCATCAAAAACCCCTCAGGAGGGATAATCAAGCTCTTGGTTTTGTGAGGCTTTTTCATGTCTAATTCATTATCCTCATAAACCATCAATTCATCCGACAAACGTAAGTTATAACTATTAGGGTTTAACCTGTTTTCGTCGAAAGGGGTAATTTGAATTTTGGTGCCTAAGTTGCGTTGAATTTCCTTTCCAGAAAGAATCATGAGTTTCTCAAATTTTACACTTTGTTCTATTTGGCAACAAAGCAAATATTATTTTGTGTGAAAACCTTGCGAAATTATCAAAATTATTGCGGGCTTCTCGAATGTTTTTGGAAAAAAACATCTTAACATTATTTAGGCCTCTTTCATTTTGGCTTTTTTAGAAGGAAAAAGTCATTGAGTAATTGGTGCTAAAAACTTTTGTACAGTTACCAATCCTTTTTTTCGTTTGTTTACCTCCATATTACGTTCACTTTCAAACCTTCCAATACGCTGTCCAGCATTGGTAGAAAACTGCTGACGCACATCCATAGGAGCCATATTGTATTGCCGGATATTATCTTCCATTTTACCAATATCGGTGTTGAACCATACATTGGGCTTTTTTCGGGAACGTCTTTGTCTCATAATAGTAAATGGCGCATAATAATGAAATGACACGTTTCCACCTGAGCCGCCAATACCAACCAGTTCAAATTGTCGAGTAACATCTTTAAAAAAAGCTTTGCCAGCTTTACCACCTCGAGTATTAATCTTGAGATCACCTAACTTATAAATATTAAATTTAAGCGAGAGGTTTTTCCCTGGCTTGCCAATAGTTTTAGGATAATCACTCACCAGGGCTAATTTTTTTCCTGCTTTCCCCTGAGCATCTATCACGCATTTTTTGCCTATTTGCACATAATTGGCAAACATAAAAAACTCTTGGACCGAGTCTATTTTGAGTACGGCATAATCATGCATGATCAAGGTGTCACAATAGATATTGGCTTTTTTTAGGACCAGTTTTTCCTTTTTGGCAATTTCTATTTTGCTCACCCAATCTTTCTTAAATCGTTGCTTTTTAGACACATATTGAGCATTAGCAAGCCCAGAAACCAGTAGTAATAAGCTTAGTGTACAAAGTCTGAATTGTGTTGTCATAAAATAGAAGTTTTTCTTACATAAGTTGTATGGTAGGGTAGTGGTTAAGAACTTTATACTAAAGATAGGGAATGTTGGACAAAACCCTATGCAAACTCCTATAAAAATAAGCCATTGATGAGTAAGCAGGGTGCACAGCCTTTTTAGCTCTAAATCCTGGAGTACGTCGGCTCCCACCCATATCTAAGGTTTGGTTAAGTTCATTGCTAGCCTGCTGTCGAGGTTTTATTGTTGTACCAAATTGTTTGTGCTGAGCTAATGCTTGTCAGGTTGTAAAACACAATATCACCTGCCTAAACAGCTCTTTAACACGCTGGCTAACAACACTTTGACAGCTAAATATCACTCAATTGAATTTTGTTATTTCAGTAGGGATTTTATACGAAATGGCTGTGATTTTATACAGGATTTCTAAAGGGGTTCAGGCACCTGCTTTTGAGAAATGTTAAAAATTAACAAGATAAAAATTGAACAAGCCTTGCTATAAAAGGTTTTGTTTCTATAACTTTGTGCAATTTTGTGTAACATCAATTTTGGTAATATCAACAAAAATAAAAGATGCCCAAAAATACCAATATTAAATCGATATTGATTATAGGTTCTGGTCCTATTATAATTGGTCAAGCATGTGAATTCGACTACTCAGGTTCGCAAGCTGCCCGTTCGCTCAAAGAAGAAGGCATAGAGGTAATTTTGATAAACTCAAACCCGGCGACTATCATGACTGATCCGAGCATGGCGGATCATATTTACCTTAAACCATTGGATAAAAAGTCTATTATCCATATTCTGGAAAAACATGACAACATTGATGCAGTATTACCGACTATGGGTGGACAAACTGCACTCAATTTATGTATCGATTGTCAAAAAGCGGGTATCTGGGAAAAATACAATGTAGATATCATTGGGGTAGACATTAACGCAGTAGAAACCACCGAAGATCGTGAACGCTTTCGTTTACGTATGCACGAATTGAATGTAAGCGTATGTAAGGGTAAAACTGCAACCTCTTTCCTAAAAGGAAAAGAAATTGCCCAAGACATTGGTTTTCCATTAGTAATTCGTCCTTCCTATACACTTGGGGGGTATGGAGGAGGTTTTGTAAACTCCGAAGAAGATTTCAATGCGGCTTTGACCCGTGGTTTGCAAGCATCACCAATTCACGAAGTACTCTTAGAAGAAAGTATTCTAGGCTGGAAAGAATATGAACTGGAATTACTACGTGACAGTGCCGGAAACGTGATTATCATTTGTTCTATTGAGAACATGGACCCTATGGGAATTCACACTGGGGATTCGATTACAGTAGCTCCTGCGATGACACTTTCGGACAAGGCTTATCAGGAAATGCGTAACTTGGCCATCAAGTGTATGAATGGTATTGGGCAGTTTGCTGGTGGTTGTAACATTCAGTTTGCGGTTAATCCAGAAAATGACCACATCATTGTAATTGAAATTAATCCTCGAGTTTCTCGTTCGTCTGCATTGGCTTCCAAAGCCACTGGATATCCGATTGCTAAAATAGCCGCTAAATTAGCGATTGGTTACAATCTTGACGAACTTAAAAATCAAGTAACCAAGACTACTTCGGCTTATTTTGAACCCACAATTGATTATGTCATTGTAAAAATTCCTCGCTGGAACTTTGAGAAGTTTCAAGGCGCAGATACCCGTTTGGGCCTACAAATGAAAGCCGTAGGGGAAGCAATGGGTATTGGTCGTAACTTTCAGGAAGCATTGCAAAAGGCTTGTCAGTCTTTAGAAAACAGACGCAATGGTTTGGGAGCCGATGGTAAGGAATTAACCAATCAACAAGAAGTATTGCATAGTTTGGAAAACCCAAGTGGAGATCGCTTATTCCATATCAAAGATGCGTTTTCAATGGGAATCAGTTTCCGTACAATTAAGAAGCTTACCAAAATTGATGATTGGTTCTTATACCAAATCGAAGAGCTAGCCAAAATTGACAAGGAAATCCAAAAACACAACATAGAGAGCTTACCCAAAGAGCTAATGTTGGAAGCCAAGCAAAAAGGCTACGCTGATCGTCAAATTGCTCACCTATTGCGTTGCCTGGAAAGTGAGATTTATCACAAACGCCAGGATATGGGTATTAAAAGAGTGTATAAGCAAGTAGATACTTGTGCTGCTGAATTCGAAGCTCAAACTCCTTACTATTATTCTACTTTTGGAACTTCTTTGGAGGCATCTTTTGAAGGAGGCGATGAAGAAGTGACTACTAAAAACCTGAATGAGTCTGAGGTAACTCCTAATAAGAAGAAAATCGTTATTTTGGGTTCAGGCCCTAACCGAATTGGTCAGGGAATTGAATTTGACTATTGCTGTGTGCACGGAGTATTGGCGGTGAAAGAAGCAGGCTATGAGGCTATTATGATCAACTGTAACCCCGAAACGGTTTCTACCGATTTCGATATTGCAGATAAATTATACTTTGAGCCTATTTTCTGGGAGCATATCTACGATATTATCCAACACGAAAAGCCAGAAGGAGTTATTGTACAACTAGGTGGGCAAACTGCTTTGAAATTGGCTGAAAAACTAGACCGTTATAGTATTCCAATCATCGGAACTGCCTACAAGGCGCTTGACTTGGCCGAAGATCGTGGAAGCTTCTCTACTTTGTTAAAGGAAAACAAGATTCCTTACCCGGAATTTGGCTCTGTAAACACTGCCGAAGCAGCACTCGAGTTATCTAAATCATTGAATTTCCCATTATTGGTGCGCCCATCATATGTATTGGGGGGTAACAAAATGAAAATTGTGATCAATGAGCAAGAATTGGAAGAGCATGTAGTAGATGTATTGAACTACTTCCCAGACAACCAAATCTTACTGGATCATTTCCTGGATCAAGCAATTGAAGCCGAAGCTGATGCTATTTGTGATGGAGAAAATGTGTATATCATTGGTATTATGGAACACATTGAACCTGCGGGCATTCACTCGGGAGACTCTCATGCAGTGTTGCCACCTTTCTCATTAAGTCCATTAATCATTGAGAAAATCGCCCAATACACTAAGAAAATTGCCTTAGCGCTAGAAACGGTAGGATTGATCAATATTCAGTTTGCTATCAAAGGAGATGATGTGTATGTGATTGAAGCCAATCCAAGAGCATCACGTACGGTACCGTTTATTTGTAAAGCTTACAAAAAGCCTTATATAAACTACGCTACCAAGATTATGTTGGGTGAAAAAAAACTGGCAGACTTTGATTTGGATAAATCAGCAACGTCTTGGTTTATACCAGTAGGGCAGGGTTACGCTATCAAGATTCCAGTATTCTCGTTCAACAAGTTCCCGAATGTAAACAAGGAGCTTGGGCCTGAGATGAAATCTACCGGGGAAGCCATCTACTTTATCAAGGATTTACAGGATGAAACCTTTGAGAAGATTTATGGAGAACGGAATTTATATCTAAGTAGATAATAACACTTTCTATTAAATACGAAAAGCGCCTTTTGGGCGCTTTTTTACTTTTACCTCATTTGGATAGAAGCGTAATCATTACTTATTAAACGGCCATATTCCCCACATTGTCCTAAGCTGACCATCAGGGGGAATCCCATCATCATCGCCATGATCTCTTCCTCCACCTACAATTTTAACCGCTTGTTCCATTGAAAGTGTGTCCGCTTCAAAGTGCTCTAGTTTATTTTTCATATTCGTTTGATGTTTACAGGTTTATCTTAGTAGAGGTCTTACAGCTCTTAATCTTGTGCAAATACGTGTAGAAATTGCCAAATGTTACAAAATCAACTCCACTGATTAACCTTCATCAGGTATTGTCTTGTGACAATGAATATTAAGAAATCGAGATGACTTCTAATACTTAACTCAGTGATCAATCATGAAATATGGACTTTTATTGATTTTTGCCCTAGTAATTGGAATGCTAAACACCCAAGCTCAAGGCAAAGTTTGGCGTATTATCCACTTAGACTCATTCCCCAATACGGCTTATACTTCCCGATATGGCGATTTTCGAAACATACTAATTCAAGGAGTGATCAACAAAGAAATCAAAGCTTATAAACGTACTGGAAACTTTGCCGATTTTTCTCACCCCTTTACTGTCAAAGAGTTACTGGTGAGATTACATCAATATGAAGCAATGGTACAAGACCTGGTAGATATAAGGTCCGAAGATTTTCATACGATTGAACTACAAGAAACTTATGATTTTATCTCTGTAAATAAGCCCGAACAGCAACGCTATCAAATCAAGAGTTTGGCACTTTTTACCTCCAACCCGGAATGGCAATATCTCACGTTGATGTTTCGCTATGAAGAGGTAAAAAAGTATCTGGAAAATGCTTATAAATGCAGTAAAAAGATCAAAAGTCACTCTTTTTTTGTAGCCTGTTGGCAATCGCCTTCCAATCCTGCTTTGCAAATGTCCATTACTCAAGCCTTAGAAAGGCGTTTGTTTGATTCCAGGATTACCGAAAGTAGGTACCTTTCGGATCAACTACTTGCCCAAGTCAAAGCGTCTAACAATCCCATTCAGCCTTCTAATCACCACTTGATTTTCCATCCTGATTTCTTTCAAGAAAGCGATCATCTCTTCCATACCAAGATTTCATACCACATAGATTTGAAACATCTATCTAATGCTGCGCTTTTTCAAGAAGGGCAAGGGTTGATAAAATCAATTATTGAAGGGGTTCACAAACGAAAAATCACTCCTTATTTCTTTTCAGAACCCTGGAATAAAGTAGTCACAAAGCCTATGGAGCCTGGCTATTATGATGATTACTACGCTTATGGGGGATTTTTAGGTATGCTTTGCTATTATGATGATTTAGTGCAAGATTCGCTAAATGTTCCTTTGTATGATATTACACGAGTAACCATACAAGGCTGGCTAAAAGTAGACAAACACAAAAAGACCACACAATTTAGGCCTACTCGCCTAACCTTATGGTTGCCAGAAAAAACAATTTCATCACTGCCTTGGCCACTTTTTTGGGCACAATTTGATTTTAAAGCCTTAGAAAAATACTGGCGAAGCAATGCAAAGCAAATGGGTTATTGGCGCAATAAACAGATCGCCGGCGGTTTGAAAGAAATCGGTCAACTGAATTTTGCAGACATAATTAATGAAGGGAATTTTAAAGGCGAAGTAGATTGGTTCTTAAATCGAAGAGATGAAAACCTAAAGCTCATTTGGAAACGTTTCTTAAAAAGAACTGGCTTATCCAAAACCGAATTTCCACTATCAAAGGCGAGAGAGTATGTGCAGGTGCACCTGGATAACTTAATGAAGGGGGATTCTACAGCTACTAAAGAATAACAAAAAAGCCCAATCATCATTTTTCCGATGTTTGGGCTTACGTTTGTACACTTTCTTGGAGGTTACCTTTCGGGTAAATAGTGTGCTACGTGATTGATGCGCAATGCTTTGCAGGCTTGCTTCCTCAGGAGCTTTTACCTGCGGCTTTTTTCGTTTTTTGTTCTTTGCCATTTTGATATAATGTTTAAGTTTTATAGCAAACATATATACCACAGAAAGCAATAAAAGGTTGCGAATTATTATAGAATTGTCGTAGCCTTATCCTCTAAAATAGAACGAATCATATAATCCACTCCCACATCATTGGAAGTATAAAACTTAGCAAACTGGACTTCCTTTCGCCCCAAGAGTGGGATGATCTCTTTAATGGAGTGTCCTTTTTGGTGTAACTGGTATACTTTTCCTTGTAAATCTTCTAAATATTGCAGCTTGGCTTGCATGTGTTTTTTGCCGTCTGTGAGGCGAGGGTGATGGGCACAAAACAAGGCACTAAAATCATATTGAAGCACAGTCTTAATGGACTGAATCATTTGAGGTACATTCTCATCTTGACGGGTAAATTTTATTTTGCCCAAATACAAATCTCCTGAAAACAGCCAACCTTTGGATTTTTCCAAAAAAGAATAGTGATCTTGAGCATGGCCAGGGGTAAAAATAGGCGTAAGTGTATATTGATTAGTTTTTATTTCCTGGGGTAAAGGCTGTAATCCGTCGGTAGGTGGCATATTACCAAATACAAATTTTTGATAATTCTTGATCTTAAACCCAGACTTTACCAGAGAACGGGTCTCATCACCTGCCCAAATAGGCACTTCAGGATGTTGCTGTTGTAGTGCTTTGATATTTCCCGAATGGTCTTCATGATGGTGAGTGAGAACCATTTGTTCAATAGGTAATTTCTGGGCAAATTTTAGCACATGTTTTTGCATTTTACGCTGGCCACTGTCAATCAACAAACCATCCAGCCAATAGACGTGTACAAAAAAGAAGGGCTTTCCCCAGTAGGAATGCCCCATTTTAATTGCTTTTACTCCTTCGTGTTCAAAATAATCTACTTGACTCATATCCTAGTCGATAGTTCATAGTTATTATCTAGAAAAAGGCTATGGACTAACTTTCTAGCTATCTTCCTTAGTAATTGGGACTTGCTTGAGAATGCTTGAGACTATC
This sequence comes from marine bacterium AO1-C, assembly GCA_001890965.1. Lineage (GTDB taxonomy): Bacteria > Bacteroidota > Bacteroidia > Cytophagales > Microscillaceae > Microscilla. Next base: position 101,324 of record MLAY01000016.1, read on the forward strand.
TCGGTAGTACTAATGCCATCGGCTTCAGCCTCATAGTTGAGCGAAATACGGTGGTTAAAAACATCATTCGCAATTTCCTTGATGTCTTCTGGCAATACATAGTCTCGTTCGTCCATATATGCGAGGGCTTTGGCGGCTAAGTTAAGGTGAATAGTAGCTCGGGGAGAAACACCAAATTGAATATAACCAGCTTCTTTTTCCAGTCCATAGTCCTGTGGGCGACGCGTAGCAAATACCAATTCGATGATATATTTTTCCAGAGAATCAGAAATAGTCACTTTATTGATCTCATTGCGAATACCAAAAATATCCGACTTATCCAGCACAGTTCCTACCTCTCCCGAAAAACTCATATTCGACATACGTCGCATCATGTCCAGTTCTAACTCTTTACTTAAGTAGTCGATGGACACTTTCATCATAAAACGGTCTACTTGGGCTTCAGGCAGGGGATAAGTACCTTCATGTTCTACTGGGTTCTGAGTCGCCAGTACCAAAAAAGGAGCGTCTAAATAATAAGTAGTCTCGCCGATAGTCACTTGTTTTTCCTGCATAGATTCCAGCAAAGCTGATTGTACTTTGGCTGGTGCCCGGTTTACTTCATCGGCCAAAATGAGGTTGGCAAAAATAGGCCCTTTCTTTACCTCAAATTCGCTTTCTTTTTGGTTGTAAATCATTGTACCAATCAAATCGGCGGGAAGCAAATCTGGGGTAAATTGTATACGCTGAAATTTAAGTTGTAATACTTTGGATAAAGTACTGATGGTAAGCGTTTTGGCCAGCCCTGGCACACCTTCCAATAAGATATGCCCATTGGTAAATAGTCCAATCAATAAACGATTGACCATATAATCTTGCCCAACTACTACTTTTCCAATTTCCTGGAATACCTGCTTTATTTTGCTATGATAATTTACTTCTAAAATTTCGTTCTCTTCCATTATTTCTAGTTATACTCAAGCTGATAATTAAAGAAGTGGCGCTTTTGCCGGTCAATATTTCGAATCTTAAGACTGATTAATTTGACTAATTGATTATTCGCCATTTACCAAGTCAAGAATTTCATCCAAATACACTCTGGAATTGGCCAAACGAGGCACCTTGCTTTGACCTCCTATTTTGCCTCGTTTTTTGAGCCATTGGTAGAAAGTACCTTCTGGTACACTATGAATTACAGGTTTGATAAGTGCCAAATCCAAATGACGTTTGGCATCATAATCAGAATTTACTTCCCGTAATTTTTTGTCCAATACATTGGAAAAAGATTCAATGTTAGAAGGAGGGTTGGCAAATTCAATAATCCACTCATGGCCCCCTTTACTCTGATTGCCTAAATATACTGGCCCTGCGGTAAAATTGGTCATTACTGCCCCAGTGGCATTGCAAGCCGCAGTAATAGCTGCTTCGGCGTTTTCTATGATTACTTCTTCCCCAAAAGCATTAATAAAATGCTTGGTTCTTCCTGTAATTTTGATGCGATAAGGTGCTAAAGAAGTGAATTTTACGGTATCTCCAATTTGATATCGCCATAGTCCTGAACTATTGGAGATAATCATTGCGTAGTTTTTATCCAGTTCTACCTGGTCAATGGTATATGCTTTTGGATGATCCTTATGAATTTCAGAAAGAGGGATAAACTCATAAAATATGTCATAATCCAGCAACAATAGCATATCGTCTCGGCTCAAGTCATCCTGTAAACCAAAAAAGCCCTCTGATGCGTTGTAAGTTTCCATATAGCGAATACCTGGTACCAGTGTATCAAACAATTCGCGATAAGGGTGGAAAGCTACTGCTCCGTGGACAAAAATCTCAAAATTAGGCCAAACCTCTTTGATGTTTTTTGCTCCCGTGATTTCTAAGATTCGTTGAAAGAGTACTATGGTCCAGGTAGGCACTCCCAAGGCACTGGTGATATTCTGAGGAATGGTTTCTTTAGCCATGGCCTCAATTTTATCTTCCCAGTTAGGCATAAGTGCTGTTTCGAGTTTAGGAGCACGTAATTGATGCGCCCAGCGAGGTAATTGATTAACAATCACAGCTGATACGTCTCCATAATAGGTACCTGCCCAATGTGGATTAGGCGAAAGTGAGCCACCAATAGAGAGCCCCTTTCCCCAAAAAGTACGGTTTTCAGGCATGTTTACCATTACCAATGATAACATGTCGCGTCCCCCACGAAAATGGCATTTTAGAAGGGTTTCCCGAGAAACCGGGATAAATTTACTGCGGGCATTAGTAGTTCCTGAAGATTTGGCAAACCAGTTGATCTTGGATGGCCACAAGATATTTTGCTCCCCCTTGAGCATACGTTCAATGTAGGGGTATAAATCTTCATAACTTGAAACAGGAACCCTTTCTTGAAATTGTTCAGCTTTTCTAATATCCTTGTAATGATACTTCTTTCCCCACTCGGTGTTCCTTGCCAGCTCCACCAACTTAGTGAACATACGTTGTTGTACTTCCTCGGGGTGTTTCATAAAGTGCTTGATCTTAGGCCAGCGCCTTCTTAAACCCCAACGAATGACATTTTCGACTATGCTCATATTAACTCATTAAAAATTGTACTCCTTTGCATTAAATTAAATGACAAAAATAGATGGATTGTTTGAAAATGCATACAGACGAGTTCCATTTGAAAACAAAAATATTATTAAATGGGCTGTGCTTGATGTTTTCTTCCAACTGCTTATCCTTCCAAAACCTGTTTGTAAGGATAGTACCCTATCTAAAATATTGGGAATAGCAACTCTCAATTAAAGCGGAGTTACCTAAAATAGAATAAAGGCAATAATTGCCATTGTATCATTCAAATATAAAATTTAGTTTCGAATGATCATTAAATTTTACGATAATAATCCGCTATGATTTAAGAATTAGGCCAAGGTTGGCGTTTTTTCTATACACCTTTATAAAAAAAGAGCACTTATTTATAGATAAGGCTCTCTTAAATTTTTCTTCAGACTCCTGTCGAGTTATTCAGGCTTAAGGTTTTCTTCGGTATTGCCATTATCGACTTGTTGGCTTTCTCCTTCAATGGCTGTTTTGCCTTTTAAATCTCCCTTTCCGGCATTTCCTAAACCCTTTTCCTGATCAATTTTTAATTGAACATCTTCTTTACGAAACTTACGGTTTAGGGTATAGTTTCTACCCAGGTAGTATTCTTTTACCATTTCGTTTTCCACCAACTCTTCGGGAGGACCATCTGCAAAACGTTTTCCGAGCGACATTACATAAGAACGATCGGTAATAGATAAAATAGCATCGGCATTGTGGTCAGTAATCAGGATTCCGATGTTTTTATGTTTCAAATGATAAATAATGCTTTGGATTTCTTCTACCGCCAGGGGATCTACACCAGCAAAAGGCTCATCTAACAAGACAAACTTAGGATTTACAGCCAAAGTACGGGCAATTTCAGTACGACGACGTTCTCCACCAGATAATACCTTTCCTGGGCTTTTGCGTACCTTGTGTAGGTTAAATTCGTCAATAAGATCATCTACTCTTTCTCGTTGTTCCTTGGGGGAGAGCTTGGTCATTTGCAGTACTGCCCGAATATTCTCTTCTACAGTTAATCCTCTGAAAACAGATTCATCTTGAGCCAAATACCCAATGCCTTTACGAGCCCTTTTATATACTGGCAATTTGGTAATATCTTCGGTATCCAGGTATACTTTACCTTTGTTGGGTTTGATTAATCCTACTACCATGTAAAATGTGGTCGTTTTTCCAGCTCCATTGGGGCCCAACATCCCTACGATCTCTCCCTGATTTACCTCAATAGAGACATGATCCACAACGGCCTTTCCCCGATACCTCTTAACTAAATTCTCCGCAACTAATTTCATATTTCTTTTTTAGTCCATAGCCCACAGTTGTCAGTCCATAGTTTTACCAATTCTTATAAATCTATGAATTATTGACTATCTTTTATGGACTAATCTAATCATAAAACTTTATATCCTTTATTCTTAATTGTAGCGAGGTTTGCCCCCGATAACGATTTTCATCAATGTTATAACATAACGCAAATTTTTCTCCATTGGCAATTCGTTCAAAATACTCAGGCATTCCAAAGCCAATGGCATCAAAAAAAGCGGTTGAACCCTGTTGACGTGTGCGAAACTTTACATGCTTTTCCTTCAATAATTTAGGATACTCTGCATATAAATATTCACTCACAAACACTGGGCGCATATTGGCAGGGCCAAAAGGCGCAAATTGCTGCAAGATACGATAAAATTTTCCAGTGATATCGTCTAAATTTAATTTCGCATCTATATCAATCAATGGGGTCAGCTGATCATTGTTGATGCTTTTGGCAACAACCTGCTCAAATCTCTTCCGGAAGTGATCAATATTTTCCACTTGCATGGTCAAGCCAGCCGCATGCATATGACCTCCAAACTGTTCAAGCAAATCCGAACAAGATTCTATAGCCTGGTATAAATCAAACCCAGGTACAGATCGGGCCGAACCAGTAGCTTTGCCATTATGCTGAGTTAAGATCACTGTAGGCCGATGATAACTCTCAATACAGCGAGAGGCTACAATTCCGATGACTCCTTTATGCCAGTTTTCTTTGAATAAAACCGTAGTTTTAGCCGTTTCCAAGCGGTTTTGGTGAATCATGGACAAAGCTTCTTCGGTAATACTAGTGTCCAAATCACGACGCTGCATATTATCTTTGTTGATCAGTTCTGCCACATAATCGGCCTCCCGTTTATTGTCTGACACCAATAACATGACTGCTTTTTTAGCATGTTGAATTCTTCCAGCAGCATTTATTCTAGGTCCTAAGCCAAAAACTACATTGGATATGTCCAGTACGGTGTCATCACTAAACTTTGCTACATCTATCAATGCTTTTAGGCCAATTCGTTGGGTTTGATTGAGTTGACGTAAGCCATAAAAGGCCATTACACGGTTTTCGTCTATAATAGGTACAATATCACAAGCAATACTAATCACCAATAAATCCAGAAAGGGGTAAAGCTTTTCTACCGATATATCGTTTTTTTCACAATAAGCCTGCATGAGCTTAAAGCCTACACCACAACCAGAAAGCTCTTTGAAGGGATAACGACAATCTTTACGCTTGGGGTCAAGCACCGCATGGGCTTTCGGAATCTGATCTCCTGGCAAGTGGTGGTCACAAATGATATAGTCAATCCCTTGGCTATTGGCATAATCCATCAACTCAATAGATTTGATGCCACAATCGAGGGCAATTACTAAAGAAAAATCGTTTTCCTTGGCCCAATCAATAGAGGCTTTGGAAATGCCGTACCCTTCCAAATAACGGTCAGGAATGTAGTAATCCAGGTGACGATGGTACTGTTGCAAAAAACCATACACAAGTGATACTGAGGTGGTGCCATCTACATCGTAATCACCATAAATCAAGATTTTTTCTTCGTTTTGTAAGGCTTTCTCCAAGCGGGTAACGGCCTTGTCCATATCCTGCATTAAAAATGGATCATGGAGATGTTCTTGTAAAGAGGGGCGGAAAAAAATTTTAGCTTCGTCAAAAGTATCAATGCCTCGTTGGGCCAGCAAAGTAGCCATAGACTCACTGATCTCAAGCGATTGGGCTAGCTTTTTTACTATTTTGGGATTGGGTTGATCCTTAAAAATCCATCTTTTTTGCATAATTATTCGATAGAATACCCATAGCCTAATTTTCGCAAACAACTATGGATGATATTGGTGTCATAAATTCATCGCTAATTTTACAATTTAAGAAAGGCCTCGAAAATTCTCATCAAAATGTTGAAATTATTTTGTTATAGGCTTCATTGGCTTGGTAAAATACCAGGTATGTGATATATTAGGTGTGAATCAAACTTACAATTCCTATGAGCCGCTTTTCCCGCACTTTAAAACCTACAAGGCCCGCTTCTAAAAAGAATGATAATTCAAATACTCATAATGGGCGTACATTAGCTCCTCCCCAAAATTATTTATCCTCCTTCAGTAATGAAGAGTTGGCGAATGGCCTCCGACGTAAAAACGAGTATTATAATCTACCTCAGTCAACAATAGGAAAGGCTTTGCATCAAGGCATAAAGCCTTTTAGCAGGTTTTGGGATAGAGGTGGTCAGTTTTACACAGTTAATGGGAGAAAATACAATAACTTTGGTCATTATAACCCATATGATGGGCAGCATACCATAGAGCCGGGAAATACCTACACTGGATTAAGCAGAAGGTACTATGGCGATTCCTCTAAAACCAAAGATTTTCAGAGGTTGCATCAAGAGTTAGGGAAAAAATTTGAGCCAGGAGAAACGATATTGGTTAATTTTGAGCAAGAGGGTAGACATGTAAAACTCGCTAGACTAAATCGGCAAAATATAGATTTATATACTCCAATGAAAGGCGAAAGCATATATCAAATTGCTAATAGGCATAAAATTACTGCCGATTTATTAATTAGCATGCAAGGAAATATCTCATTACATGCATTTTACAAGGGAGATAATATTAGAATCCCTCTCGGTTCTGGAATATTAGATTTGCAACTAACCGAGGACACTACTGCCGAACAACTTGCTAAAAAGTATGGAGTTCCCATAGCATCAATCATTGACTTTAATATGAAAAAAGATGCTGTAATGGTTGTTCCAGGCACTCGTTTTTCTCAGAGGGACGATGCCCCTAAAAAACAGCCTAAGAGGGGTTCAGGTCGCTCCTCCAATCAGGCTTCTTTTGGAAGGCATAAGCTAACCCCAAAAGCATTAGATCTATTACTTAGACATACCAAAGTGAAGCAATATGTAGCCGTAAAAGGAGATAACCTTTGGAAAATTATGCATCAATATTGGGGAGAATATGCTAAGTTTTACAATGAGAGAAGTTATTACAACCTAGTCAATGGTTTAGTAATGGCTATGTTAGAGGCTAATCATCTTAAGCTTAATTCTAAAGACAAGATTGATGGGTTTATGCCTGATTCGCCAATTTTTATTATTGTTCCTAATCGTCACCCTAACCAAATAGATGGGGACAGAGAAAGTAATAACGATAGGGGCAATAAAAAAGCAAGTGGAAAGGCAGGGCGAAGCAAAATATTGACTGATAAACAAAGCGCTGATATTGGTACTGCACTCAACTACTTGGGGGGAGGGTTGGCAGTTATTGACATTGCTCGTGAAAAGATGGGATCAAATAACCTATTTGATCAACGTTTAATAAAACTGATTGGGGTTGAAAATTATAATAAGCTTAAAAAATTTTTTGGTAAGGGGTTAAAAGTTGTTGGTACAGCAAGCACAATAGCTGGTTTTGCTAAGTTCGTTGCTGATATTCATGATGGTAGATATGAAGGCAAACCCGAAAACTTTTTCTTTGATGTATTATCTCTTATTATTGGCCTGAATCCTTACGGAGCAATATTTAATGCTGTGGTAGGACATCTAGGAGTTGATGGTGATGCCTTTAGGAAGTTTTGCCAAAAACATGGTGGTATACAATTACCAAAAGTTGTGCACACTGATGTTATAGGTACAGGAGATCACAAAATCATTATTCATACTCCAGTAACACCATCGGAGTTTACCAATGTACCACCTCCACTACCAGTAGAAGTGGCTAAAAAGGCAAAAGGTAGAATTTTTGATAAAATTGATATGTCAAAGTTGATCAAGAAAAAGAAGTAGTACTTAAAAATAGATTTTTGTTGTACTAGGAAGTTCTGATTGGATTCTTTTTAATTCGGCTTGTGGCAATAAGTTACCTTGTAGATATAATTCCTTTAGTGCTCTTAACCTTCCTATGCTAGCTGGTAATTTTTTGAGATAATTACTGCTGATATCAAGATAAGTCAGGTTCTTTAATTGTACAATAGAAGGTGGAAGACTTGTGAGTTTATTGAGGGTCAATGACAACCCTTCTAACTGTGATAGGTTACCAATTTCTTTTGGAAGACTTACTAAAGAATTTACATTTAAAGTTAGTTTTTTTAGTTGAGTTAGGTTACCAATGGTGCTTGGTAAATGCTCTAACTGGTTTTGAGAAACCGAAAGGTCTTTGAGATTAACCAGTTTACCAATAGACGCAGGTAATTTTTTGATCTTATTTTGATTTAGAAAAATATCCTTAAGCTGCCTTAAATCGCCAATCTCAGTGCTTATAAACTCTAATTGTGATTCACTAATCATCAATTCTTCTAAGTTCTTTAATTGACTAATTGTTTTGGGTAAAGTTCTGAATATTTTAGGGTCTTTTAAGATTAATTCTTTTACATCCAAAGGGTTTTCAAGAGCTTTATCCCAAGAGTCATATTGTCCTTTTTTTAAACCATTGATTTTAATATCTGGTCCTAACCACTGTCGTATTAGATTGTTTGTTCCCTTTGGTAACGAATTATGATGTATACTCACATACTTTAGTGCTTTTAGCTTTTGTATTTGGGTGGGTAGTCTTTTAATCCGATTGTTACCCAGATATAAGTTTTTAATATTTTTTAATTCGCCAATTTCTAAGGGCAATTCAGTCAATTGATTGTGACTCAAGTCCAATTCTTCCAATTGTTTTAAATGCTTGATGTTCTTGGGTAATTTCTTGATTTGGTTGTATGCTAAATTCAAAGTTTTTAATCCTTTTATCTCAAGGATGGCTTTTGGCACTTGATGAAACTTATTTCTACTTAATTTCAATTCTTTAAGATTTTGCAGTTTTCCTATACTCTTTGACAAATCCCTGATTTGATTACGATAAATATAGAGATATTGTAGCTTTTTTAGTTTTTTGATTTGTGGAGGAATTACCTTGAGTTCATTTCGTTCTAGATAAAGAACCTGTAAGTTAGAAAACTTTAAAATGTCTAGAGGAAAAGTTTTTAAACCTTGTTTACCTAAATCTAAAAAATACACTTTTTCAGGAAAATGAGATGCTTCTTTTATCGATTTATAAACATGTTGGCCCATTAATTCATCATAAGTCAACAACCTTTGTTGTGATACCTTAGAACCACTACAAGCCGTTAAGCAAAAAATGGAAAACAAATGAAAAAGATATTTAAACAGGAGTTCTTTATGAAAGGACCAAATATTATGATTCATTTTTATCTGCATAAGTCAACTGTTATGGAGTGTTTCAGCCACCTCGATTCGTATCTCCGCAACCAAAAAAAATCTAGTGATATATTTTTACCAAGATAACACCTATTCTTGTAATTTAAACTTACCATTGGGTAGTAAAGTATATAAACTAGTTTGCACTTTGGGGGTTTTGTTTTAGAGTATGGGGAATATGCGGCCTACCATCAAAGAATCTAGTTGTTTACCGCTTGAATCAAAGTTATAAAGCTCGATGATGTCATAGTTGGCTTCTTCGCTTTTACCAACTTCCCGTTGATGTTCAAGCAAGCTATAGAAATTGGGGCTAAGGTACAGACGCTTAACTGCATAGATCGAATGTTGACGGCAAATACAAATGTACAGCGATAAGTGCTCTTGATAAATTAGACTTCTATGCGTCTTTGTTTGATGTCCAATGAGCGCTCTTTCATTATTTTTACCTGACTGTTGAGGCAATATGGATTAGGTTGATAAAAAAGATTCTGATCAGGACTAATAAACATACCTCATTGTTTTTTTAAGCCTTCTTATTTTTTGGTAAAACTTTTCGGGATTGGATTGTGCTTAGACCTGATTAGTAGCAACTATGAGCAAACAAATCACTAAACTTGCGAGTAGCTACACCACTTATGAAGATTGAAATGATGTATTCATTTTCATAAGTGAGTATTGTAAATTTTGATTACAAGTTAGCTTAAAAAAAATGATAAATAACTGGATATATTGCTCAAATAATTGGTGAGATTATCCAAATGTGATTAGAGCGTAGGTAGATGTTACTCATCAAGAAGCATTATTGACTTTGGGCAGGTTTTTCTTCTTGAAAACCTTCCTATAAACCGGCTTGCGATATAAAAACTGCAAATATAAAGCAGGATACATCAAATAATCCATCAGTAAAAAAGGTGTTTTGAAGGTAATGTCATCAATAATTATCGTTTGATTGCCTTCTTTGACAATGCGGTGATGGTGTTTCCAGTATTTCAAGAAAAATGGAAGTTTAACGCCTTCGTCAATAAAATAAATTTCTTGTTCGGTGTCTTGAAAATCGGTAATGAGGCTTTCCCAGGTTTGTTTAAAAAAGATAAAGTTTAATTGTAACTCGACGCGATCATTGGTACGACATCCATCAAATCGTTTTAACTTAACGGGAGGAAAGGGAGGGGATAATTTGAGAAACAAGTCTTTAGTAAATCCATCAAAAACTTGTTGATAAGACTGTTGTACTAAGGTGCTGATTTTGAGTTTCATCCAATGGTTTATCTTTAATATGTGAGATATTCTGAAAGATAAACCATTGGTTAGCCGAAAAGTTTTAGGTCACAGAATCTTAATTCTGGATAATGTTGAAATCTAACTTTTCGAAACATTCTTTGAACTCCTCACCTTCAGCCAACATTTCTTCATCATTAGGGTCTACATGCCACTCAATAGAGACAGGGCTCATGGCCGCTTTTTCTTCTAATAATTGGAAAATATCAAAGATGATTCCTGACGAGCCAGAGTTAAAATAACTTAAGTGTACTTTTAGGGTAGATTTGGGGTGTGGTACTTTAGCAAATTGATCGAGCCAGGCAAGAATGGGATCATAGAACTCAAGGGGGTGCTCCATAAATGAGGCACCTTTGATTTCCAGACTTCCAGTGTCTCCATCAAAATCTACCTGAGGGCTAAACTTACTGGGCTCTATTGATAAATTTTCCATCTGAGTCAAAGATAAACTTTCCATATGTGTTCAAAGAGATTGTGTAAATGAATGGTTTTCCGAATAGTAGTAAAGATACTAATGTAACTAAAAAAAGGTTTCGCATCGCAAAACCTTTTTCCTTTCCTAACCACAAAGCTTATTAAATATCTTTGCTCACTATAAGCCAAACAAAATGCCAAAAAAGTAACACTTGAAATAAAGCGCGTTAACAAACTGATTATCAAACATATAAAATATTGCATGAATAAGGCAACTTGATTCCTTTTTATTAAAAATAAACGATATATCGTAACAGAAACGAATTATCGTATCAACATACTGTATATTCTGCATTTTTACTTTTTACACAAATCCTATTTTAAATACACAAAGGATCGCTTGTGTTTATTTGTTAAAACAAAAAGTATATTCTGGTTTTGATAAGGCTTAGGAATGTGATGTGAATTAATAGGATAAATTCATTAACTTGGCGGTTCGTTTGAAAACAAAACTTAACTTACAAAAAGGACTTGTCTCGGATTTTGACAATAAGCGAAATAAGTTCTAGAGAAAACCAATAGTCAAACTTATGGCCTCCATTCACTTTGAATTCCCGGTTTGGGTGCAATACAAAAACAAACAATACATTATTCGGCCTCTATTTATTGCCAACCCCAGTGTAGCCAATGAACGCTACGAAAGAGCGATGAAAGGCTTGATAAAATCTATTAGAAACGAATTTAAAAGTTATCAAACCAATCGCGAAAACCTCAACTTTTTTCTCTGGTATTTATTTAATCCCGACTTCAAATATGTCAATCTAGAGCTGGAGTTTTCATATGGGCAACGCTATTTTCATGGCAAAGTAGCCACTGCTTGGTTTGAGCACCAAGGCCAGACCATTGTTCATTTGCCTTCTTTTGGAGATTTGTGGTTTTATATGCACACTAAAGATCCAAAAAAAACTGATATCGCACAGGAAGTAGAAGAACAGATACAACGCTATGGACGCCGCTACAAAAAAGAATATGATGAAGAATTTTTAATGGAACCATATGCGGCGGTAGGCAAGGAGTTTTGTACTACAGTAGATATGTATATGCATACCGCAGGCGAAAAAATTACGCTGGGTTTTGGAGATGAAGAGATGTTTCAGCAGTTTTTCCGCCCCAATACTACTTTCGAGGGTCGAGAAGAAATTGAAAAAGTAGGTTTTGAATTAAATGACTTATATCCTTCCGAACTGCAACGAGCATTTTTTCAGGAAGATTTGGTTACTCAGCTCGATCGCTTGATCTATAATCGTGAAAATGTACCCATTGTGATCTTAGGCCCACGTCGGGTAGGTAAAACAACTCTGCTCAACGAAGTAGTACATCGCTACCTGGATCGAAATGCAGAAAGAGAGTTGTATCATTTGGATAATATTTGGATGGTAGACCCTTCTCGTTTAATTGCAGGGATGAGTATTGTAGGAATGTGGCAGCGGCGATTTGAATCCATTATTCGTTTTGCGATGCAACCTGTGCAAAAAGTAAATCGCAAAGACAAGCTTTACTTCAATAACATCATTGCCTTGTTTAGGATAGGAAAGTCGGCTCAAAACAATATGACTTTGAGTGATGTATTGAAACCTTATTTGCAAAAACGAGAAATACAGGTAATTCTGGAGGCTACTCCAGAAGAATGGGATGTGGCCAGTGAGCTAGATCGTGGATTTACTGATCTTTTTAAGGTAATGCGTTTGTATGAACCTAGTGATGCCAAATCACTACAAATTATCAATAAAGTAAGAGTAAGACTGGAAACTGAACACGATTTTCAGATTAGCAATACAGGTTTATTACGCTTAATTGAACTGCAAAAGCGATTTAGTCAGAATATGGTATTGATTGGGGCCATTGCTGAAAATTTAAATCAGTTAGCTTCCAAGTACACTTTCAAAGAAGTAACTCCTCAGGTAATTGTAGAAGAGTTTAGCTCAAAAACCCATTTGAATGAACGCTTGGCCGATCCCGAGGTAAAAATTACCAAAGACGAGTTTCGTCAGTACATTTCCCGTCGCTTGATAGGGCAAAGTGCCGCAGTAGACTGCCTGACAGATGTGCTACATGTGATCAAGGCTCAGTTGAATAATTCAGAACGACCTTTTGGCTCTTACCTGTTTATTGGCCCTACTGGTGTAGGAAAAACTCAAGCAGCTAAGGTAGTAGCCAAATACTTGTTCAATCACGAAGATAGCTTGGTTCGTTTTGATATGAACGAGTTCATTGACGGGGGAGCAGTAAGTCGTTTGGTGGGAGATTTAGATTATCCAGAAGGGCAGTTAACCACCAAAATCCGCTACAATCCTTATTGTGTGTTGCTGTTCGATGAAATCGAGAAAGCACATCCTGATGTTCATAATCTGCTTTTGCAAGTCTTGGGCGAAGGCAGATTGACTGATGCTTTGGGACGCACGATTAGTTTTTGCAACACGGTGATTATCATGACCTCCAACTTGGGAGCCGAACGAGTAGGCAAAGAGATTAATATTCAGCGGCGGGCTGATTTGGCTGATAGTACCTACGAAAAAGCGGTGCGAGATTTTTTCCGCCCAGAATTTATTAACCGAATTGATAATGTAATCATATTTAACAAACTAAGTCTGGAGCACATTGGGCAAATTGCTTGGTTGCAAATCAAAGAATTGCTCAAGCGCCACGGGTTTATGCGTCGTCATACTATTTTGAATGTATCAGAAGAAGTATTGCAAAAACTGGCGGAAAATGGTTTTGATCCAGAAATGGGAGGACGCGCCCTGAAACGCCAGATAGAGAAAGAACTTACTGTATTGATTGCAGATCAGTTAGTGGAAACGTTGCCAGATACCCCGGTCATATTTAATTTATTCATTCAAGACCGAAAACTTAAACCCCTGTTAACCAGGCTGGAACACGTAGAAGCTCTGGACGAATCAGCCGTTCCAAAAATTGGAGATTTTGAGGTGAAAGTGGCGCACTTTCAATACTTATTGCAAGAAATAGAAGCTGTAAAAGCCGAAATGCAATCTTTGGATGAAGACGAGGAAGGAGGGCTGATTGATCTATCTGACGCTACTGACTATAGCTTTATTCAACTCAAAGAAGAAGTAAATAATATTGAGCAAAAGGTTCGGAATATCATTTATGAGTATGATACCCAGCGAAATTTTGATGTATCACAGTCTAATGTACAGATTCGTTATGTAGCTCAGGATAAATTACTTAGAAACGATGCGGCAGGATCGAAGGTAGAGAAGAAATATTTTCAAGAGCTGTATAGCGAACTGGAAATTTATGAATACTTGGAAGAAGTAGCTCAAGCAACTGATAAAATTGTACGTGAATCGGATGCATTATTTTTTGAAACCTCCCAAAATTGGGCCTGGACAAAGTTTTTTTATCATAATTTCGAGAAAAACGGCCACGATCGTATCATTATTAGCATCATTTCACGGGTAGAAAAAGCAGGCAAGGATGAAGTAGAATATTTAGAAAGTCTTTACCACCGAATTTACCCAGTAGAGCAAGTTATTAAGGCCAAAGACAATGAACTTCATCTGTATTTGCAGGGTCCAGGATTATATGATTTATTCAAAAATGAGGTAGGCTTTCACATGTTCTTTATCCCACACGAAACGCCATTACCAGTAGAGGTAAATATTCATAGGTTAGGTTTGGTTGAAGAAGGAGAAAATCAGGTGAAAGAAACTCCCGAAGCTTTTGTGAATAATCTAAAAAATCGCCGTTGGCAAGACATGATTGAAACCGAGGAAGGTCTCAAAGATCTCAAAAAAGTAGCTCATATCATTCGTCTATACGCTTTTGCTGATTTGCTTCAACGCCAAGGCACTATTACCGATCTTCGTACGGGTATTATCAATCATAAAAATCTTACAAATGGTGAGTTGAAGTTTTTGTTTTATGCCAATTTTGATGATGAATTTAAGGTGGATATAAGTAAAGTAGAAGAAGTAAGTAAAGAGGCTGGGGATAAGGGGGAATGATTGACTTACAATAATATATTAGAGTTTACCTTTGGGAGTTTTGGTTTTCTTTTGGCTAAAACTTCTTGTACTTTGTGAGTAATAGAATTAAACAAAAACACAATCATAAAAAAAGCTCAGTGGTTAGCTAATTAATGGCATAATCACTGAGCTTTTACGATTTATTATTAAGCTGCCTCTTTCCCATGTTGGTGTTCAGGCACCGCACACCGAATTCCGTGTCTTAGGCTAATGATATGCATTATAATCAAACCTGCCGAACCAATGTAAGCCAGATAGGTCAACCAAGCCAGTTGCTCTTCAAAGAATATCCCTAGAGCAAACAAACCAAAAATAATATAAAAAGCCCACTTCATTCGCTGAGTTACGTGCGACGAACGAGTAGAAAAATATACTGCAACCAAACTAACTCCTAGAAAGATATATTCTAAAAAATGTAAATCTTCATCCACAAAGCGAGCTGTAACTGGCTGAACACTAATCAATATAGGCAGCGAGATACAGTGAATTAAGCAGAGAAAAGAGCTGATAATCCCAATAGAGTCAGAATTTTTGAAAAATGTGTTTAATCCCATAAATACTGTTTTTGCAATCTTGTTGCAAAAGTAAGTTAATAACTTTACTTTCGCAAAGTATCTAATATAAGAGATTGGTTATTAACCTTTTGCTCTTGGGTTATGCCAATTATCTTTATATTAGCATTTACCAAAAATAAGCTTGCTTTAAATAAAATCATATAACTTTCGCTTTAAAAGCCAATGTTATTGGCAAATATCATATGTTCATACTGAAAAAAGTTACCCACAAATACGGGGACAAAACAATACTACAAGCAACTGATTGGGCCGCTAGCCAAGGAGAACACTGGTTGTTGTTGGGCAATTCAGGAAGCGGCAAAACTACTTTATTGCATATTATGGGTGGTTTGCTCAAACCCACCAACGGAGAAATAGAAATTGCTGGCCAAAACCTACAACAGGTAAGTGGTAGCAAACTAGATCGTTTTCGGGCTCAGCATATTGGACTAGTCTTTCAAAAGCCACACCTTATCCAAACCTTGACTGTATTGGATAATCTTCTATTAGCACAATATATGGCTGGTGTGAAAAAAAACAAACAAAGATGTCTGGAAGTATTGACCCAACTAAATATGGAACACCACAGAAAGTCTTACCCCAATAAGCTCAGTCAAGGAGAAATGCAACGGGTTTCGGTAGCCAGAGCAGTATTAAACAATCCTAAGGTACTATTGGCAGATGAACCTACCGCCAGTTTGGACGATGAAAATACAGTGCAAGTAATTCAGTTGTTGCAGCAACAAGCTCAGGCAGTAAATGCTACTTTGGTAATCGCGACTCACGATCAACGGGTAAAAGCCGAAATAGATAAGGTATTTCAATTATAAGCAAAAACACGTAACCATTTGATAACCAATGAACTTAATTAAATTAAGCTGGAGTTACCTCAACAAAAAGCGGCTGAATACTTTCCTCAATACTTTGCTATTGTCTTTTGGGGTAGGTATCATCATCTTTTTATTGCTGGTAGTCAATCAGGCAGAAGAAAAACTAAAAAACAACGCGCAAGGAATCGATTTTGTAATTGGTGCCAAGGGAAGCCCTTTACAATTGATTTTGAATGCGATTTATCATATGGATTCTCCTACAGGTAATATTCCATTGTCAGAGGCCAATATGATTGCCAATAATAAGCGCCTTGTAAAAAAAGCTATTCCACTAGCCTTGGGAGATAGTTATAAGGCATATCGGATTGTGGGCACTACCACTGAATATCCAGAGTTTTATAAATGTAAAATTGCTCAAGGCAAACTATGGCAAAAGAACTTTGAAGTGACTATAGGTGCTATTGTTGCTCAAAAACTTGGACTCAAAGTAGGGAGCAAATTTTATGGTGCCCATGGGTTGGAAGATGATGAAGATTTAGCTCATAAGGAGCAGGCATATACAGTTACAGGTATCCTGGCAGTGAGTAATACAGTGGTAGATCGCCTGATTCTTACCAATATTGAAAGTGTATGGGAAATACATGGGAGCCACGACCATGAAGAGGAGGAAAATCATAAAGATTCTACTGACCACGATCATAAAGAGGGAGAACATCATAAAGATTCCACCGACCATGATCATAAAGAAGGCGAACATCATAAAGACTCTACCGACCATGATCATAAAGAAGGAGAACACCATAAAGATTACACCGACCATGATCATAAAGAAGGCGAACATCATAAAGACTCTACCGACCATGATCATAAAGAAGGAGAACACCATAAAGATTACACCGACCATGATCATAAAGACGAAGAAATACATGGACAAGAGAAGGAAAAGGAAATCACGGCAATGCTTATCCAACGTCGTTCCAATATGGCTATTGTAATGATTCCAGGAATGGCCAATCGAAGCGATAAGATAATGGCGGTTTCTCCTGCTCAAGAGTACCTTAAACTTTTAGAAAATATTGGCATTGGAGCTGATGTATTACAATATTTTGCGTATGTAATTATTTTTATTGCAGGTTTGAGCATTTTTATTGCATTGTACAACGCTCTTAAAGAACGAGAGTACGATTTAGCCATTATGCGTACTTTAGGCGCTACTCGTCTCAAGCTATTCACCCATATCATTTTGGAAGGATTACTTTTAGCCTTAGTAGGTGCTACATTAGGCTTTATATTGGGACATCTGGCAGTCGAGTTTACTGGAAAAATGATTGCGGGAAGCTCTCAAATGACACTGTCTGGATTTCAGTTTTTAACTGCCGAACTTAATATTTTTATTTTGGTATTGGTTGTAGCATTTGTAGCAGCATTGATTCCTGCCATTCAAGTATATAAAATTGATATTTCTAAGACATTAGCGAAATAATAATACTATTAGGGAGATTCACAACAGGTAATAGAGTCTGTTGTGAATCTTTTTATGATCGTTGTGCTAAAAGTCACCACTTATAAAAGTTGGACATTGCTTTCTTTGTGTAGTTATGTTTAGCTCAAAGTAAATTTGAGTAGCATTATAATTAACAACACAAATTATGAAAATCATAAGTTTACAACTGAAAACACAAAAGCCCACAGAAGCAATAGACTTTTATACCAAAACCTTTGGAATGACCTTACAGGGAGAGTTTAAAGATGAGGCAGGAATTGTTTATATCTTACAGTTTCCCAAAGGTAATGCTCACCTGGAATTACTATACAACCCAAAAAATATAACAACTGAAAGCTACCAGCAAAATGCTCAGGATAACTATTGGAAATACAGTGTTTTTGTAGAAGATATTCAACAAATTTATCGTTTTTTGAAAAACAAAAATATATCATCAAATGAACCATACCAATTTGGTGATATAGGCTACCTGATGCATACTAAAGATCAGGAAAACTACCAGGTTGAGTTTATTCAAAGAACCTTTCAGCAAAATACCCCAACTTATCTCAAGACTACCGCATCTCCTGACAAAGCAGGTCCATTATCACTTGGTTTAATCACCTTGAGAACTAAAGATCCTGTCAAAAGTATTCAGTTTTATGAAAATCTGGGGCTAAAACTATTGGTACGGATGTATGTAGAACGTGGCAATGGATTTACGCTGTATTTTTTGGGGCGCAAAGATTTAACTCCTCCCAATGCCGATATTGATGCTATTGAAAACCGAGAGTGGTTATACCAGCAAGAGGAAGCATTTATTGAGTTACAATATTATTGGGGAAGTGAAAATCAAGCCAAATTTACCTTACGAACAAATCAAATCAAGCCTAATGGGTTAAGACAGCTTAAGCTTATGTCTGAAAACCTAGGTGACTTAAAAGAGCTACTTGATAAAAATAAACGCCCATATTCTTCTGGTTTTTATAAAAGCAATCAACGCCAGTATATTCAAGTTACAAGCCCTGATGAGCATCAGATAGTTATTGAATAGAAAAATTCACAGCTACTTTTATTGTAAGAAGATAGGCAATCTGTTTTCGAAAAATTAGCATACCTTTGTGATAAAAAGTGCCCATGTTTAACCTTTCTGAGCAACAAATAGACGCTATCAATCAACTTATTGAGCCGTTCGACCAAAACAATTCACCTGGGTTTGCATTTGGGGTTATTCACCAGGGAAAGTTTGTGCTAAAAAAGTGTCTGGGTTTGGCTAATATAGAAGATCATATCCCTATTACCAGCCAAACAGTATTTGATGTGGGGTCAATGGCCAAGCAATTTACGGCGGCTTGCCTGGCGTTATTTATTGAACAAGAAGAGATTCACCTAGAAGATGACATTGCCCAGTTTTTTCCACAAATGCCTGATTATGGTCATGCACTCAAACTTAAACATTTAGTATATCACACCAGTGGTCTTAAAGACTACCTTGAGCTGGCTTACTTAAAAGGACTAGATGACTATGCCCACTATGATACCGATTTTGCGCTAAACCTAATATTCAGTCAACCTGATTTGGATTTTATACCAGGCAATGAAGAAAGATACAGTAATAGCAACTATGTGCTTTTGGGGCAAGTTATTCAATCAGTTTCTGGTCAAAGTTTGCGACAATTTGCGGCACAACACATTTTTACACCACTTGGTATGCACCAAACCCTTTTTCAAGACAATGCCAGAGAAGTAATACCGCATCGAGCTATAGGTTATGGAGCAACCCAAGCCAATAATTTTGAGGTATTTACCTCTGGAGTGAGTGTTGTAGGAGATGGAGGGTTACGCACTTCTTTAGATGATTTGCTGCAGTGGGATCAGAATTTTTATCACAATCTACTGGGTAAAAAAGATAGCAGTTTTACTGATTTATTGTGTGCCCCTGGATCATTGAATGATGGAACTCATTTTGATTATGGGTTTGGGCTAATATTAGGTACTTATCAGGGAATGCTTACACAAAGACATGGCGGTGCTTTTGCTGGATTTTGTGCCGAATTGATTCGTTTTCCCTCAAAGCAACTATCCATTGTTTGTCTTGCAAACCAATCAGATGTAGCTCCGTGGACTTTAGTAGAACAAATTGCTAATATACTGTTTGATGTTGGGCAAGAAACTAAGAAAGTCGCTCAGGAAGCAACAAATGTTGATTTTCAACCTGTTGAAAATTTATCAGAAGCTTTACTAACGCAATATGTTGGGCATTATGACCTGGGGGCAGCATCTCCTCTCGAAATTGTCAAAAAGGAAACTCATCTATTTCTTAGATATGGCGCAGAAGACGAACTATCAATTTTACCTAAAACTCCACAAACTTTTGTAGAGTTGGACTATGGAATTGAAATCACGTTTATGAACTTCCAACCAGATAAAGTTCCTTTTTTGATTTTCAAGGCCTCTCAGCAAGAAATTATTGCAGCTAAGGTAGCACCACCAAGCCGAGCCTTTGGCAATTTTGATGCTTATGTTGGCGATTACTATTGTGCTTCGCTGAAAGTGGTGTATTGCTTATTTATTGAAGATAATGTCTTATATTTAAATATAAATTTTGACAAGAAAACGCCTTTATATTTCTCAGAAACTGATTTTGCTGAAACAACCTTAGGTATTATCCGTTTTTTTAAGAATAACCATCAGCAAATTGCAGGTTTTTGGTTAAATACTGAGCGTGCCGATCACCTGGAATTTATAAAGTTATCTTAATACATCTATTTTCGCATGAATAATAAGATTAATCTGGCCGAAAAATTTGATCTATTCAAAGATCATTGGAATCCGCGTATTTTGGGAGAATTGAATGGCCAATATGTCAAAATTGCCAAGTTTAAGGATGCATTTGTCTGGCATAAGCACGACCATGAAGATGAACTATTTCTGGTTATCAAAGGAACTTTGTTGATTGACTTTCGTGAAAAGACTGTAGAGCTTAATACTGGTGAAATGATTATAGTACCTAAAGGTGTTGAGCATCGCCCTCGAACAAATGAAGGTGAAGAAGTGCAAGTAATGCTATTTGAACCCAAAAATACCCTCAACACTGGCGATCAATCGGCAAGTGATTTTACAAAAGAGAACTTGGAGAAAATTTAGTTGGTTTAGCTTTATCTATCAGATAAAATATTTTTAATGAAGCAAATATTGGTGATATATGGTCCTCCATACTCTGGAAGTAGTCATACTGGCTTACAGATTGCCGAACATTACAATGGAATTCCTTTGTCGTTAGGTGATTTGATTCGTAAAGAGATCAGAGAAAAATCTAAAATGGGGAAACTACTACCAGACTACCTACAAAAAGGCCAGGTAATGCCTCAGATGTTGATAGAACAACTCATTTTAGAGAGTTTTGTAAAGCATCAATCAGAAGATCTACTGGTATTTATCAATTTTCCTAAAAATCAGTTTCAGGCAGAAGCAATTACCGAAATAGGGGCTTCGTTTGGGTTTGAAATGTTACAAGTAGTGGCACTCGTTATTCAAGAACAAATGATTATTGAGCGCATGCAAAAATCCAATACCAAGGATGTAGAAGCCATTTGGGAAAAGTTAGAGGGGTATTATACCAATGTTTCTTTTGTAATGAATCATTACGAGGGTTTAGGAAAATTATCAGTCATTGACTTTAGTGAGGATGTACCAGATTTGGTAAAAAAGATCTCTGAAATTACTGGCCTTTAGCTTTGATAGATATTTTTTTAACCTACTTTAGTCATTTTGCACTAATTAACTTTTTATTTACAAACTTATTGCACTAATTTAGCGTTGCAATAGATAAACAACCCATATATTTATTTAGTAGATGTCTTCTACCAAGGAAAAAATAGTATTAAAAGCTATTGAAGTTTTTAACAAACAAGGAGTGAAAAACACCACTTCACGTGATTTAGCTGATGCCTTAGGGATTAGTCGAGGTAACTTATCATATCATTATAAATCAAAGGCAGAACTATTTAAAGATGTTTATCGCCATATGTTTGAGACCAACGAGATCAAAATCATGCCGCAAGGCTTGGTAACCTTGACTCATTTTCACGAGTTGTTCAAGCAAATGATTGATTTTCAGGATCAGTACCGTTTTTTCTTTCTGGATATCATAGAAATTTTGCGTGACTATCCTAACATAGGCAAACGATATCGGCAAAGAGCTCACCGCAGGGTAGACCAGGCTCGGGCATTGATCAATTATTACATTGGTAGTGGGCTGTTTGAGCCTGAACCCATTCCTGGCCTCTATGACCAACTCACCAATGCGGTTTGGATGGTGCGGGTGTTTTGGCTTAATCAGGTCTGGATCAAATATGGAAAGGATGAAGACAAGGAAGATGGAAAAGTTTTGATGGATAAAAAAAATGCCTTAGAAGCTATCTGGGCACTACATTATCCTCATTTAACTCCCAAAGGAAAAGAAGAATATTTTGAAATCATGCAATTGGTAAAATAACCAGAGATTAAAATCATATAACACTTAAAGATTAACACACTGTGCGACACAAAGAAAAACTATGGACTAAAGATTTTGCTTTATTTTGCTCATCATACCTATTAATGGCTGCGGGGTTTTACTTCCTGTTACCAACCCTGCCTGTTTTTGTCACTGAGGTATTGGGAGAAGACAAAAGCAAAATTGGTTATATCATTGGGTTTTATGCTTTATCAGCTCTACTCATCCGGCCATTTAGCGGTTATGCCCTCGATTCGCTGGGAAGACGTAAAGTATATTTAATTTCCCTCCTAATGTTTACGTTTGCTACCTTCTTGTACAGCTATGCAAGCACCTTTTTATGGTTGTTGGCTTTACGCTTATTCCATGGACTGGGCTGGGGAATGATTACAACTGGAGGAGGTACTATACCAGCTGATTTGGTGCCCCAGTCAAGAAGGGGAGAAGGCATTGGTTACTTTGGTCTTTCTATTACCTTATCGATGGCCTTAGGCCCTTTATTAGGTTTATGGATGCTTCAGGAAACTGGCTTTGACTTTTTGTTTTATGCCACTTTTGGAATCACGGTTGTTTCATTTGGCTTGGCTTACTTAGTAAAGTATCCAGACATTACAAACAAACCTTCTATTACTGCTCAAGAAAAGCCTGCCAAAAAGAAAAGAAAAATGTTCGAGACCAAGGCAAGTCATGCTTCGGTAGTGGTTTTTTTGTTTTGTGTGGCTTATGCCAGTATATTTTCATTTGTGGCAGTGTTTAGTCAAGAAACTGGATTAGGGCATAGTGGCTTGTTCTTTTTCTTATTAGCTGTAGGCGTAGGCATTTCTCGCCCGTTGGCTGGTAAACTGATGGATCGTCGTGGTCCAAATCAAATTATGTTGTCAAGCTTTATGCTGGGTTTTGTAGGTTTTATCGCGCTTTCGTTTAGTAGCCACTCATTGTTTTTGTTTTTACTCTCAGGGTTTATCATTGGCATTGGTTGCGGATCTATCATCCCTACTTTGCAAACCATGATCATGAATATGGTACTTCCTGAAAGAAGAGGCGCTGCAAATGCTACTTATTATGCCGCGGTAGATTTAGGCGTGAGCGTAGGATCAGTGATATTAGGTTACGTAGCTACCTGGACTACTACTGCCTTTATGTTCCGCATATGTGCGGTAATGTTTGTGGTTTCGGGGGCTTATTTCTTTTCTACGGCTTACAAACACTATTTACGCAATACTCTAGCCATGAGCTAAGCAATCAATCCATTAGATATATAGGAAAACCTACCTGGAAAGCCCACGTAGGTTTTCTTGTTTTATAGAAATTTGATTTTATCAGATTTCATTGTTTGTTAGCCTTTTAGGTAAGAAATTTGGTGCATATAAATCATTATGAAAAAGCAACAAAGTTTTAAAATATTCAAATTGTCTGCTACGTTGGTCAATGCGTTGGTATTGATCTATTTCACGTTTCAGTTGCTCAATCAGCCTTTTTTACATGGAAACGAAATGCCATTGATTCAAGGAGCGGCTTATTTCAAGAATATCATCTTGAACATAGAAGATAAGCCTGCGAAAAAGGATTTTATGTTCATCGATGTGGCCTATGACAAACAATTAATTGATAAATTAGACACCAATGGTTTTCCAATAGGCAAACAACCAATCATAGATCGTAAAAAGCTGGCGAGGTTTCTCAATATTTTGAATAGTAAACCCAACAATCAAAAGTTTGTAATTTGTGATATCTTTTTCGCCGATCCCGCCCAACCAGATGATTGTGTAGGGGATAGTATTTCGCCAGATGTACAGCTCAAGGCTGAGCTGGCGAAAATGAAAAACGTGGTGTTATCTTATCATTTCAAAAATGATGTTGACAGTCTCGACCTGCCTATATTTCTGGATGCACCTCGTGGGATTGCTGATTATACTACCACCAATAATACTTTTCTGAAGTTTAGCCTTTTGCACCGTGACACCATTAAGTCTTCACCCTTGATCATGTATGAGTACTTGAATAAACAGAAGCTTAAGAAGAAGAATGGGTTTTATTGGCTAAATAACAAACGGGTGTTAAAATCATTCATCGTAGATTTTAGAATTCGAAATTATGACTTATTTGTTGCTCAGGATCACTATAAGGTAGACAACCTGGATGCCTTACTCACCCTCGATGATAAGGATGTGTTGGCGCATGTTAAAGATCGAATTATTATTATTGGGGACTTTCAAACTGATAAGCACGAAACCATTTATGGTGAAACTGTAGGGCCGCTGATTTTGCTCAATACCTATTTGGCTTTGGTCAATGGTGATAATATTATTACGCCATTGTTTCTACTGTTTTTGTTCGTTTGCTTTTTCGGCATTTCAGTAATGGTTTTTTATCCCAGCAATTTATTTGAAAAATGGCTTGTCAAAACCTTCGAGAATACCCAGTTTAAATATGCCATTACTTTTTTGAGTTACATGTCTATTCTCATTGCTACTTCTCTACTGTCTTTCTTTATATTCAATACTCATTTGAGTATCCTGCTACTTACGATTTACTTATGGGTGCTTAAAAATGTGACACGCTTCATTTATATGCAGGTAGGTTGGGTAATCAAAGAAAAGCAAAAAGAATCAGCATCACAGATGGAGGCTGCTTAGAGCATATAACAAAAAGGCGAAAAGTGTGTGCTACATCTTTCGCCTTTTTGTTATACAAATCCAAGATGACTTCTATGATTAACCCAATGCTTGGGTAAAGTCATCTATCAAATCCTGAACTTCTTCAATGCCTACCGACATTCGCATCAAAGCATCACTAATGCCCACATTTTGCCGTTGCTCTGGGGTAAGTTTAGCGTGAGAAGTAGTGGCAGGCTCACAAATCACCGTTTCTACACCTCCCAGGCTCATCGCTGGTTTAGCTATTTTTAGCTTACGTAAAAAATCTTGTGCTATACCAGCATTTTCATTTAACTCAAACGATAACATCGCCCCAAATCCGT
The DNA here is from genome assembly GCA_001890965.1 of marine bacterium AO1-C. Lineage (GTDB taxonomy): Bacteria > Bacteroidota > Bacteroidia > Cytophagales > Microscillaceae > Microscilla. The sequence goes on from MLAY01000016.1 coordinate 126,490, forward strand.
TCATCTGAGCCTTGGCAATGTCATGTTGCGGATGGCTGGCCAACCCTGGATAATAGACTTTTCTTACCTTAGGATGGCTTTCTAAAAATTCGGCAATTTTCTGAGCATTCTGAGTTTGTTGTTTTACCCTAAGTGCCAGCGTTTTAAGGCTGCGTTCCAGTAGGTAGCAAGTATTTGCATTGAGGCTTCCTCCAAAGTGAGCTGCAGTACCCTTAATTTGTTCAATAATTTCTTTAGAACTAATGATCGCTCCACAACAAATATCGCTGTGTCCTCCCAGGTACTTGGTGCCACTATGCATCACAATGTCAATTCCCATAGGAATAGGGTTTTGATTGATAGGACTCGCAAAAGTGTTGTCAATCATCGTCATCACCCCATATTGTTTAGCCAAAGCAACTAATTTTTGTAGGTCAGTAAGTTTTAGCAATGGATTGGAGGGAGTTTCAATATAAATCAGTTTGGTATTAAACTGAATGGCTTCCTCAAACATCTCTATGTTGGTAGCATCTGATAAAGAGTACTCAATACCAAAACGTGGGAAATCGGTGGTAATGAAGTGTTGGGTACCTCCATACAAATCGCTCTGAAATAACACGTGGTCTCCTTTTTTTACCAACGAAAGCAATGTGGTGCTAATCGCTGCCATTCCAGAACTAAAAATCAATCCATCTTCACCTGACTCTAAAGCAGCCAATTTTTTTGCAATACTGTCTTGGTTAGGAATGTTAAAATAACGAGGGTAGGTACGAGCGTCGGTATCTAGATAACCAAAAGAGGTAGAGGTGTAAATAGGAGAGTTTACTCCTGGTTGATCTTCGCTATGGAGCGTACCTTGGTGCACACACAAGGTTGCCTTAGAGGTTTTGTTAGACATTTTATAGTAGAAGTTTAAAGCAATAATAAGGTTTGGGGAAGATTATCCTTTTTTAGGCCTTTTTCGTCGCTTTTTTGCCTGCCATTGCCAATAAAAATAAGGGAAAACAGGTAAAGGAAAGACTTCCTGAGCATTAATGTCTGAAAAAAAAGCATTAATCGCTACTAATTCGATGCGGAGATTTCTAAGAAAAGCCCATTTATTTTTATAAAATGGGGCAATTCGAAAGCCGTAGTTCAACTGATGTTTGCGAGGAATATTCTCAAGGTAAGTAAGGGTAGCCCCATAAGTATAGGCAAAATGATAACTGATCCATTTGGAGCTACGGTAAGACAAACTGAAAGAAAAATTAGGATTCCAGCTATTTTTAAAAGTTTTCGTTTGAAAATTGAGCGAATCTTTATTTTGCATAATCAACTCCCCAATGTAATCAACTCCTGCCGAAAGATTTAGAAACCACTTTTTCCTGATTTTATAGCCAATTACAGGTTTAAAATGAAAGTAAGAACCATTTTCCCACATAGTCAGGTTTTGAGTGTCAAACCTTTGAAGAGTATCCCAGAAATGCACAAACATAGATTCCACAGCAATGGTTGGGATCAAGCCTTTCTGTTTATTGAAACGATATCGAAGGTTAAAGCTAGGAATAGGCCTTCGAAGCTCCGAAAAAGCTCCAAAAACCCAAGGTAATAGGTCAATCTGTGCAGTAAGTTTATCAGTAATGCCTACAAATGCCCAACTTGGAAAGGGAAGTGTTTGGATTGATTGGGCATAAATCCATTCACCTTTTTTTAAAGTATAGGGAGACATGCCATCTACTGGATGTAGGTAAGCATCATCTAACAACGGATTTGTTTTAGCCGCAATTATGGTATCAGTCTGCCCAAAACCTACCTGTACTATTGTAAAAAACACAAGGATAGCAGCCAGGTTTTGTCTATTTCTTAAAATAGCACGAGCCAATCTATTCATCATAACTGTTGTAGAGCCTATTTACGTCCAGTTTCTGCGGCAGCTTCTTCTATTTTCTTTTTTACTACTATCTGAATTGGGTCCAATGACACATTAGATCGAATCTTGTTCATTCCGGGAGCCAATTTAGGAGCAAAGCTTCGGCTGGCACTATTGAATCCTGTTTGAGTAACCGCTTGCATAAAATTAGGCTTATCAGCAGGCAATGTAGTACTATAACTACCATTGCGATCACTATAAAGTGTTTTTATCACTTGTTTAGTTTTAGAATCCATAATGGTGATCTTAGCCCGCATTCCTCTTTGTGTCTTTTTATTTTTGATGATCCCAGAAATCATCAACTGGATGGGTTTGGTTTTGGTGATAGGAGTGAGCTTTACATTAGACACCACTCTATTCAGACCAGTTTTGAGCGTAGGGCTAAAGCTCTTATTAAATTCATCAAAATCTAGCTGGCTTACTTCCTGCATAAAACTAGACTGGTTTACTGGAATTTTCACTTTGTATAAGCCAGTAATGGAACTACTATACACCGTTTTAATGATTTTCTGAGTCTTGGTATCCCGAATTACAATTTTCGCCTTCATTGCCTTGGAAGTTTTGCTATTGGTAACTACTCCCATCAACATCAGTGACTTGCCAGCCAGTACCGTATTGTTTTTATTGGGTACAAGTGGCACATTAGATATAATTTCGTTGAGGCCGTTGTGCAGCGAAGTATTAAATTTTTTATTGAAGCCGCCATAGTTTGTCTTTTTGACTTCTTGAATGATATTAGGGTTTTTGGTGGGCAATACAATTGCATACTCTCCTGTGTAAGCATTACTGCGAGCAGTAGCAATTACTTTATTGGTAGTAGCATCTTTGATCGTGATGACTGCCCCAAGTCCTTTTTTGGTATCTACATCTGTTACCTTTCCAGAGATCATCAAGGTGATGGATGGTTTTATCAAAGGATTAGCATTTTTAACATCGGCATAATAAATATCTCCTTGACGCACAAAATAGGCATCATCACCCGAAGCAGGCATAATAAAGCCATAATCATCCAGATAAGTATTGAAAGGAGCCCCAAGATTCACCACTTTGCCATGGCTACCATCAGGATTCAAGGTTGTTTTTAAAATTTCCAGGCCACCATACCCACCATATCCGTCTGAAGCAAAATAAAGGGTTTTGCCATCAGCAGCTAAAAATGGGGTCCGTTCGTTTCCAGCCGTACTTACCGAAAGTCTTCGCAAATAAGACCATCTGCCATAACGACCTTTTTTGCTAATATATAAATCCATTTTACCATCATAAACCCCAACTGCTACAATAAAGGTTTTGCCATCAGCAGACATTGTAGCCCCATCGGTGGCATAGTTGTTAGGGCCACGATTAAAGAGTTGTTTTCTGGCTCGGTCTTTAAAAAATTGGTTAATACCATCTCCTAAACCTTTAGGGCGCATCCAACGAGTTCCATAACGCTGTGCTTTGTAATAAGGGCCACCTCTTCTTTCCCATCCACCAAACCAACTCTGAAAATAGACTGTTTGGCCATCTGGTGAAATGTTTGGTTCATCCTCCCCAGAACGAGAATTTACCGTAGAAGGCAAGCATCTTGGGTAAGACCAATTTCCTTTGATGCGAGTAGAATACCAAATGTCTCCGTCGTGTTCCCATTTTCCACGATAACGGGTATATCTTGGGGTAGACCAGGTTTGTTGCCCACGACCTGACATGAAAAATAGCGTTTTCCCGTTGGGAGAGATAGAAAGGTTGGTTTCGCGATAAGCAGAATTGAGTTGATAAAGAGGCTTTATTTTAATTTTGCCGGGGTGCTTCAGTATTTTAGGTAGGGTAAACTGGGCATTACTTTCGTGAGTAATCGCAACAATAAGTACAACAACAGTGAATAAATATTTTAAGGTTGGTAAGTGTTTCATCTTGTTTAGCTAAGTGTTTCAGGCGCGTGTTTAAATTTCACTCAAAATTAATACATTATTTTTAAACATGTACCCATATATTTATACTCTCTCTCCTCCAAAAAGTTAACGAATCGCTTTTTTATACCCCAAATTAATTATCCCTTCCTGTTTCGGCTGCGCACTCTTTAATGACTACTTTGGTTATTTTCTTAATAATCTTAGGAGGGATTACAGGGTCTTTTTTAGCAATAATCACTTCTTCTTTCTCTACTGGGGTTAGCTTAATATTGGCAATTACTTTATTCAGCCCTGATTTGATTTGGATACTAAAACCTTTATTGTAATTATTAAAGCCATTTTTACGGACTGCTTGTATAAAATTTTTATCCTTTAGAGGAATCATAGTTGCATATTGCCCAGTAATAGAGTTGCTGGTAACGCGGGTAATTACCTGGCCAGTTTGGGCGTGCATAAAAGTAATGATCGTGCCCATCGGTTTTTTCGTTTTTTGATTGGTAACCACTCCAGTAACCATCAAAGTAGAGGTATTGGGTTTCATTTCAGGGTTGGCATCTTTGGTATCTGCAAAATAGATATCACCTTCTCGAATAAAATATGCTTCATCTCCCTGGGCGGTCAATGCCAATCCATAATCATCATATACTGTGTTGAATGGTGCTCCAAGGTTTACTATTTTGCCATGACTTCCGTCGGAATTAATCGTAGTCTTAAAAATGTCTAACCCGCCATAGCCTCCATAACCGCTGGAAGCAAAGTATAATGTTTTACCATCAGCCGATAATGCTGGTGAACGTTCGTTCCCCATCGTGCTTACAGACAATCTTTTAAGAAATGACCAACGGCCAAAGCGATCCTTACGGCTGATATAAAGACTCATATTACCATCATAAGGTCCTACAGCTACAATGAAAGTCTTGCCATCAGCTGACATAGAAGCGCCATCTGTGGCCAATTCTTCTCCCATATCCTGGCGGTTTTGAAAAAAAGCATTGATACCACCTCCCAATCCTCGTGGGCGACTCCAGTGACTCCCATAAAGGCTTGCTGAATAGTAAGGACCTCCTTTTTGTTCCCAGTTGCCATACCAACTCTGAAAATATACTTTCTGTCCATCAGGTGATACATTGGGTTCGTCTTCTCCATTGTCGGTATTCACTGTTGCAGGAAGCGCTCGGGGCGTACCCCATTTTTTACCCACTTTTTGGGCATACCAAATATCGCCTGAATATTCTAGTCTTCCTTTCCATCTGCGCGAAGGTTTTCCTGACCAGGGCTGACCACCACGACCAGTCATAAAAAACATGTATTTTCCATCAGGAGATATACAAATGTTAGTTTCCCGGTAAGGAGAGTTGAGATGATAGAGCGACTTTACAAGGATTCGTTTGGGATGCTTAAGTATCTTGGGAGTTCTAAATTGGGCGTGAGTTATCTGAAAAATCAACAAAAGGCTTACGAACCCTATTCCTCTTCTGATTATGTTTTTATCCATGATGAATTGTTCGTGTTTTTTGATTGTATGGAATTTTGTGGTACGCTTGAAGTGGCAAGTGTTATGAACAAACCATTTATTTATAAACTTCGCAAATTAAGGCTTCTGTACATTTTTATAAAATTAATTTACATTAAATAAGGGCTATATCAAATAAAGAGGGGAGGTTTAACACTCTAACAACCCAAATAAGCGCAAATCTACCACTACCCAATGAATCCATGTAACATTTATCGTTTTTGTTCAATTATTTAAGCATTTGGTCATATTACTTGGTAAACATTACAATACGAATTTATCCTGAGAGATTTTAATCCGTTACTTTAAGAAATTATCACAAAGCTTATTTTACAACAATGTCAATTTCAATTAAAGTGTTTACCTCGCCCAATGCGAAGGTAAACCATCACCGTTTGGGGGCACAGCACTTCATGGGGATCGAGTGGACTCAACCCGGAAGTAGTCTCGAAAACGAGATTCTCTGGCAAAAAGCCAGAGAATATGCCCAAAAACACTCTATTAAACAATGGCTGCTAGATCGTAGCCGTGTATCTGTTTACATTCCCCATACTACCTGGATGCACAAATCTTGGTTACCAAGCCTTCTCGAGGTCGAGTACATTCCCAATAAGTTCGGGATTGTGATGGCTGATCATTTATTTTGCCAATTACTTTTGAATGAAACCAACACGATTTTTAAGTCCGATGAGGCTTATCAAATTGGTTTATTTCAAGCAAAAAAACGATCTAAAGATTGGTTACTAAGTGCTGATGTACCCAGAGAAAAGGAGATTTTGTTGGCTAGTTAGGCATAGTTACAAAGCTCTTTAAAAAGCAGAACCTCGTATTTTCAAAAATGCGGGGTTTTTCAATATTGAGGCTATTTGAATAAATATTTGTCAAGTTCCTCAAGTGAAAGCATTTTCCTAAACTGCCATTTGTATTTTTCCTTTTCGTACATAAAATAACTTGATTTTTTACGCTTGATTAAAAGCACTGGCCGATTACCTCTATAATAAGTTATCTTGAAAAGGTGTTGCTTTAACTTTGTACAAGTTACCCCCGAACACTGGTTGTCGCATCTTGAAACAATCCTTTGTGTTTTTTTACCTAAAGAATCAAAATAGAAACGAATACGTTTTTCTTGTTTGAACCAGCCCAGTTTTAATTTAAAGGTTTTTTCAGGAAGCCCACTTTCATAATAATATCTTTCCATCTCATCACTTATGTGAAGTGCCATATTTCCGTTTTTGTAAAAGCTAGTGAATTTACCACCTTGACTAACAGGCAATTCTATGCTTTTCAACTCCCCACTTCTAAACCATTTTTTTAGTGTATCGCTTAAATAACCGTTTTTAAAAACCCCTTCTATTTTTTTATTTCCATTACGATAATAATCTACAACTTTCCCGTCAGCAATACCATTACAGGTTATATAAGGGCCAGGTTTGATTGTCTTTCTCTCTATATGTTTTCGAAAGAGTTCCTCTGGATGGATGTACCTTCCAAATGTCACTTGATATTTTAAGTTGGCTAAATAAAAAGTGTCTTGGGCGCTTGATTTTTCAATGCTTAGATCAATAAAAGAAGCAGGAACCCCATGAAATATTGACATATAGTAATCTCCAGTGTTAGGCAATTCAATGGCTTTATTAGGGTAACCTTGATAAAAGGTTTCATTGGCCCAAATATCCCACATTACTGTAGTATCTGCTTTTCCGTTGCAGGGGTTGATAAAAGTTGGTTGAAAGCGAATAGGTTGGGCTTAGGGTGCAACAGAAAAAAAGAGGAATATGAAGAAAAATTTATACATGAAGTTTGATCTATTAGTATCTACTTAAAGTACGATTTTCTTGACTCTTTCTGTCTCAATTTCCATAATCATCAACTATCTATTCCTACAAAAACAAAGGAGATTTCACGGGAATGTTGTAAATATTCAATTCATTTACTTTTTTGTACAAAATTTTTGAATTGAGAGAACTGAATATGGACGACAACACAAAACTCAAAGCTTACTGGAAAACAAACCTGCGTTACTTACTTATTTTACTACTCATTTGGTTTACTGTTTCCTATGGTTTTGGAATCTTATTGGTAGACGAACTCAATACAATTCGTCTCGGAGGTTTCAAACTAGGGTTCTGGTTTGCCCAACAAGGCGCTATTTTTACCTTTGTGATACTAATTTTTGTCTATGTAAGATTGATGAATAAATTGGACAAAAAATACAATGTAGACGAGCGTCCCTCAAAAGACAATAAATAAAAAAATCTCAAGCGACTATCTTTAAAACTACCCAAAATGGACTTAAGCGTACAAACCTGGACCTACATTATTGTAGGGGCCACCTTTGCTTTATATATTATTATTGCCATTAAATCCAGAGCTGGCTCTACCAAAGAGTTTTATGTAGCAGGGGGAGGCGTTCCTCCATTGGCCAACGGAATGGCTACTGCTGCCGATTGGATGTCAGCTGCCTCTTTTATCTCTATGGCAGGTCTCATTTCCTTTATGGGATACGATGGAGCAGTTTACCTCATGGGTTGGACTGGTGGTTATGTGTTATTGGCTTTGCTGCTGGCTCCTTATCTGCGAAAGTTTGGTAAATTTACCGTACCCGATTTCATTGGCGATCGCTACTATTCTGATGTAGCACGCACCGTAGCTGTTATTTGTGCCTTATTTGTGTCTTTTACCTATGTAGCAGGCCAAATGCGAGGCGTTGGGGTAGTGTTTTCTCGCTTTTTAGAAGTACCCATCAACTGGGGAATCATTATCGGAATGGGCATTGTGTTTTTCTATGCAGTACTAGGCGGAATGAAGGGAATCACTTATACCCAGGTAGCCCAGTATTGTGTATTGATCTTTGCCTTTATGGTACCTGCCATCTACATTTCTATTCAATTAACTGGTAACCCTATTCCACAGTTGGGTTTTGGTGGTACAACCGAAGGCGGAGTGTCTTTACTAGATAAATTGGATGGGTTGCATAAAGAACTTGGTTTTGCAGCTTATACCGATGGTACCAAAAGTACGATTGATGTTTTCTTTATTACAGCTGCTTTGATGATTGGTACTGCGGGGTTACCTCACGTGATTGTACGCTTCTTTACAGTGCCTAAGGTAAAAGATGCCCGTATTTCAGCTGGATACGCGTTGGTATTTATTGCTATTTTGTATACTACAGCGCCTGCCATTGCTGCATTTGCCCGTACCAACCTGATTACCACCATTCAGGATAAAAAAGAATATAAAGCCATGCCAGAGTGGTTCAAGAAATGGGAGGATACAGGGCTTATTGCCTGGACTGATAAAAATAAAGATGGGCAAATTCAATATTTTCCTGGTAAGCCTTTTGAAGGCAAACCAAAGTTTGACGCAAAGAAAGGGCAATCAGGAGAGCGAGTAGTTGTCAACAAAACCACTGGTAACAAAAACGAATTATACATCGACCGGGATATTATGGTATTGGCCAATCCAGAAATTGCTCGTTTGCCCAATTGGGTCATTGCCTTAGTAGCAGCAGGAGGTTTGGCCGCAGCGCTTTCTACTGCTGCGGGGTTATTACTGGTAATTTCTACTTCTGTTTCACACGACTTAATCAAAAAACAGATCAATCCGAATATATCGGAAAGGGGAGAATTGTTATATGCCCGAGTAGCTGCTGCAGTAGCTGTAATTGTGGCTGGTTTGTTTGGTATTTATCCCCCAGGGTTTGTAGCCCAAGTGGTTGCTTTTGCCTTTGGCTTGGCTGCTGCTTCGTTCTTTCCTGCCATTGTGTTGGGCATATTTGACAAACGCATGAACAAAGAAGGAGCCATTGCTGGAATGGTGGTAGGCTTACTCTTCACGATTGCTTACATTGTATATTTTAAGTTTTTGGGAGGTACTAAAGCTGGTTGGTGGTTTGGCATTTCACCAGAAGGTATTGGTACCTTGGGTATGTTGCTAAATGCAATTGTGGCCTTGGTAGTATCTCGCAATACCGAAGCTCCTCCAAGCAATGTTCAGAATCTGGTAGAGCAAATCCGTTTCCCAAGAGGAGCAGGTGATGCTCAAAAGCATTAGAACCACCTTTTTGACATACATATTTAACTTCAGCCAGCAAAAAGTTTGAATATTCAATTTTAAATCATACATTTGAAACTAAATATTCAGAATATATAGTATGAGTTATTCTTTATCTCTTTCTAAAGCCATTTTAGTAGTCATATTTGTTTCTGACAAGATACAACAAGGCATGTTCGATTTTTTGCCTACCAAAACCATCGCTGAGGTAATTAATATTCCACGTCCCACGTTAGTCAAAATCCTTCAAAATTTGTCCAGAGTAGGTATTCTGGAAACCAAAGAAGGGAAAAATGGCGGGGTTCGCTTGGCTAAATCGCCTAAGGAACTGACTGTATTGGATATATTCAATGCGATGGAAAGTGATAAGAGTCTCTTTCAAACTTCTTTCAACATTTTAGCAGAAGGTGGCCGTCCTGATAAAGCCCAAGAGTCAGTAGCTCAATTGCTCAACTCAGCCGAAAGGGAAATGAAAAAGACGTTGGCTACCAAAACAATTGCTGAAATACTAGAAGAAATGAGCTGATAATTGGCTATTTTTTTAGTCAAAACTATATATACAAGATATATAATATAAATATTTAAAACATGAATAATACATTGACTGGTATAACCAACTTAGTAGATACTAAGAGAATATCAATCATATTTTGTTTGTGATCCCATAGCCAAAACTATGTAGCGTATGCTTTCAAATACATGAAATGTATATTTTTTTAACCAAAACTACATATTCAAGATATATAGTATAAATATTTAAAATAATGAATAAATTAATAATTATCATTTTTACTAGCCTAGTTATGTGCCAGGTAAATGCATTTGCTCAACAACAGAAAACGCGTATTTCGCTGGAAATAGATCCAGCTACTTTTGTTTTTTCAGGCTATTCAGCCCATTTAAGGGTTCAGCCAGCCAACTCTAAACATCTTTTGCTGGGAGTGGGCGTATATTCTATGCAACTTCCACAATTGATAGTTGACCTTAACCTTGAAAACAAGGACAAAGGATGGACCAGCAAAATTAAGTTGGGTTATGGATTGTTTGGAGAGTACTATTTCGATAAGGTGAACCAGAAATGGTTTATAGGAGGGCAGGTGAGTTTGCAGGATTACGAAATAGAAAACACAGCAAGTACTGGTCAAGCTACTTTTACAAATTTGCTTTTGATGAGTTATGGGGGCTATGTATGGGCACCCTTCAAAACCAATCGCCTGTATTTGAAGCCTTGGGCAGGCATTGGTTATACCACGAAAGTTTCAGGCCAGGCCCAGATAGCAGAACAAACGTATGACATTGCTCCCCTCACCATGTTTATGACTCTGCATGTGGGTTACACCTTTTAACCTTAAATAGTCTAATTTTTAAAATCTATAATGCAAAACCTAATGTCTCAACTTTGATTGAGGCATTAGGTAAATTTTTCCACTCATTACCCTAACGAAGGGTTTTCATCATAAATTTTTATTTTTAAATTGACTGCCATAAAACCGACCTATATATAAATCAATCGTTTAGATATGGCAGACAGAATACACACCTTGGGTGGTTATATCCACGAATACGAAAAAAGCGTATCTGACCCGGAAGCTTTTTGGGCTTCTATTGCGGAGAATTTTCATTGGCGAAAAAAGTGGGATAAGATCCTGGACTGGAACTTTGATGAACCCAAAGTAGAGTGGTTTATCAATGGGAAGTTGAACATTACCGAAAATATCTTCGAGCGCCAATTGTTTACCCGAGGAGATCAAGCTGCCATTATTTGGGAACCCAATGACCCCAACGAAGCTAGTATTACCCTTACTTATCGGGATTTGTATGAAAAAGTTTGCCAATTCTCTAATGGGTTATTGGCTCAAGGCGTAAAAAAAGGAGATCGGGTAATAATTTATATGCCTATGGTGCCCGAAGCTGCTGTAGCGATGTTGGCTTGTGCGCGTATAGGTGCCATTCATTCAGTAGTATTTGCAGGGTTTTCTTCCAATGCACTGGCCGATAGAATCAATGATGCTCAAGCTACTACTGTGTTAACTTCTGACGGAGGTTATCGGGGGGCTAAAGTGCTTGAAATCAAAAAAATAGTTGATGAAGCTCTGGAAAACACACCTTCTATTGAGAGAAGTATTGTACTTAAACGTACAGGTAGTGATGTGACAATGAAAGCAGGTAGAGATATTTGGTGGCATGATGTGATCGAAGGCGTATCTATCGAAAACAAATCTGAAGAAATGGACAGTGAGGATATGCTGTTTATTTTGTACACTTCAGGCTCCACGGGTAAACCCAAAGGGGTTGTACACACTACTGGAGGATATATGGTATATACCTATTATTCCTTCAAAAATGTATTTCAATATAACTCAGGGGATATTTATTGGTGTACGGCAGATATTGGCTGGATTACAGGCCACTCTTACATTGTATATGGGCCTTTATTAGCAGGGGCTACTACGATGATGTTTGAGGGGGTGCCTACTTTCCCCGATGCGGGACGTTTTTGGCAAGTAGTAGAAAAGCACAAAGTCAATCAGTTTTACACTGCGCCTACTGCTATTCGTGCCCTACAGGCCAAAGGATTGGAATATGTAGAAAAATATGATTTAAGTTCTCTTAAGGTATTAGGGAGTGTGGGCGAACCTATCAACGAGGAAGCCTGGCACTGGTACCATGACCACATTGGCAAAGGAATGTGCCCTATTGTAGATACCTGGTGGCAAACCGAAACGGGCGGGATTTTAATTTCTCCTTTACCAGGAATTACTCCTACTAAGCCTACTTACGCCACGCTGCCTTTGCCTGGGGTACAACCCATACTAGTAGACAATGAGGGGAATGAACTGAAAGGAAATAGCGTACAAGGTAATCTTTGCGTTAAATTTCCGTGGCCCTCAATGATTCGGACTACTTATGGAGATCATGAGCGTTGTCGCCAAACCTACTTTTCCAGCTACAAAGGCCTATATTTTACAGGAGATGGCTGTCGTAGAGATGAGGATGGTTATTACCGAATTTTGGGGCGAGTAGATGACGTGATCAATGTATCAGGGCACCGCCTGGGAACTGCCGAAATAGAAAATGCCATCAATGAACATCCTTTGGTCAATGAATCAGCAGTAGTTGGTTATCCGCATGACATCAAAGGACAAGGTATTTATGCTTATATTGTATGTGAGGCTGATGCAGCTAGCCACGACGAAAGTCAAATGCAGCAAAGCATTATCAGTACTATTAATAAGATTATTGGCCCAATTGCCAAGCCTGACAAAATACTGATGGTACCTGGCTTGCCTAAAACACGTTCAGGTAAAATTATGCGTCGTATTCTACGCAAGATTGCAGAAAATAATGCTTCTAACCTGGGCGACATTAGTACTTTGCTCAATCCCGAAGTAGTGGCTTCTATTATGGAAAAAGCAGGAGTAGAAGCTTAGCATTGTGCAGTTTACCGAAAGGAATTATCAATTAGCCGATTAAGGGTTAATTATTTAAGTATCTCTGCTTAAATTCAAATAATATCAATTTTACATTAACTAAGGGTTCATTATTCTCTATATTGAGTAATGAACCTTTTATTTTTAATACTATGATAAGACCTTATACCACCACCGACCGTGAAGCATTATTGCAAATATTTAATCAAAATGTCCCAGAGTTTTTTGCTCCTGCCGAGTTGGATGATCTCATTCATTACCTGGATAATGAGCTGGAAGACTATTTTGTATATGAAGAAGACGGACAGTTGTTGGGAGCGGGAGGAATTAACTACTTTCCTGAAAAACACCAAGCCTACATTAGTTGGGATTTTGTAGCTTCAGCAGCTCACGGTAAAGGGATTGGCGGTCAGTTGGTTCAACACAGAATTAAGCATATTAAAGCCGATCCATCCATCCAACAAATTGTGGTGCGTACCTCTCAGTTTGCTTACAAGTTTTATGAAAAGTGTGGTTTTGTTCTCAAAGAATCCCAAAAAGACTATTGGTCAAAGGGGTTTGACCTATATTATATGACGATGGAATAAAAAACAGGCCACCTATAAAAAAGTGGCCTGTCAATATTTTAAGTGTATATACGAGTTTTAAATTATTTGGCCTTACGCATGCCTTTAATTTTGCCCATATACACTGCCAAATCTTGTTTGATCTCAGGCGCCAGGAAGTATAGTCCCAAAACGTTAGGGAAACACATCGCAAAAATCATTGCATCTCCAAAATCAAATACACTCTTGGCACTGATAGCAGAACCAATTACTACAAAAGTACAGAACAATATCTTGTAGCTTACATCAGCTGCTCTGCTTTCACCAAATAAGTAAGCCCAGGCTTTGGTACCATAGTAAGACCAGGACAACATGGTAGACAATGCAAATAAGATAACTGCTATGGAAAGTACAGTGGGGAAGAAGTGCATCACTGAACCAAAAGCTTTAGAGGTAAGCTCAATACCTTGAATGTTTGGCTGACTCGCCATTGGATAGGAATTGGTGATGATGATTACCAGTGCAGTCATAGTACAAATAACTACGGTATCGATGAATGGCTCTAATAACGCCACGACTCCTTCACTAACAGGTTCATCGGTTTTGGCAGCTGAGTGTGCAATTGATGCTGAACCAATACCTGCTTCGTTAGAAAAGGCTGCTCGACGAAATCCTTGAATCAATACTCCGATAAATCCTCCAAAAGCAGCATGTTTGGTAAATGCACCTGCGAAGATAGCCGCAAAGGCATCATCAATTTTTGAAATATTTCCGAAAATCACAAACAAGGCAGCAGCGACATAGATTCCTACCATAAAGGGAACAATCTTGTCGGTTACTTTGGCAATACTTTTAATTCCACCAATGATAATAACAGCAATTATTAGTGCCATTATTAATCCAAAAACCCAGCCTTGGCCGTATAGAATACTTTCTTTGCCACCAGTAACATCAATCAACTGGCGGGTAGCCTGGTTGATTTGCACCATATTTCCGCCTCCAAACGAACCTCCAATACAACACACCGCAAAAATGGCAGCCAAGACTTTTCCTAATTGTTTTTTGCCTTGTAAAGCCAACCCTTTGCTAAGGTAATACATAGGTCCCCCAGATACGGAGCCATCAGCGTGTTTGTCGCGATATTTTACCCCTAAGGTACATTCTACAAATTTAGACGACATACCCAGGAAACCTGCTAATATCATCCAAAAGGTAGCACCAGGGCCTCCTACTGAAATAGCCACTGCTACTCCTGCAATGTTACCAACCCCTACTGTTCCCGAAAGAGCCGCAGTAAGTGCTTGAAAGTGAGAAACTTCTCCAGTATCATTTGGGTCATCATACTTACCTCTTACTACTGCAATGGCGTGGCCAAAGCCTCGAAGGTTGATAAAACCCATATAAACGGTAAAAATCAGTGCTCCAACAATTAACCAAATGAGTACAAAGGGGATATTGAACTTACCGATAGGTATGCTAAAAAATACCGCATTACTAATCGCATTCAATACATCATCCATCACGGTGGTTTCAGGGGGTGGAGTTTTTCCCTGCGCAACAGACTGTGTAATAGTTAAAAATAGAATTCCCAGTAAAGTAAAAATTTTCTTCATAAGCATACTTATTCTAATCTTTGTGAGTGCCAATTAACGTTTTCAAAATAAGTGTCTGGTTTAGTCATATGCCTGGATTGTTGGACAAGATATTTTTTGCGCCCATAGCAGCGCTACGAGCAATAAAAATAACGAAGGCCAGCGATTCAGACAGTAGAGAAAAGCAAACAATTATTGCGGACACGTTACTAAACTCTTATAGTATATGTTTTGGGTGTGTACACAATTTTTAAGTCATTCTGACTTTTTCAAAACTTAAATATGAGAAGATCTGCTAAAAAAAGAACAACTTCTTTGGTAAAATGCTATCTCAGAGAGTAAAAACCTTTAATTTCCCCCTACATTTGACCAAAAAATCAATTCAAAACCATTGAACCATTCCATTATGCCTGACAAAATTGTAGAGGAGCAACACTACCAAAATCAAGACTTTACCCAGCAATTGTTACCAGTAGCGGAATATGACAATTGTACCTTTAGCAATTGTATTTTCTCAGATGCAGATTTGACAAATTGCTCGTTTTTGGAATGCCAATTTGAGCAATGTAATCTAAGCAATGCCGTACTGGCCAAAACCGCTTTTAAAGATGTGGTATTTAAACAATGCAAAATGATGGGGTTGCAATTTCCAGACTGCAACGATTTTTTGCTAGAAATGCGTTTCGAGGATTGTCAACTTGACTTTTCATCGTTTTATCAGCTCAATCTAAAAAAAACTACCTTTAAGAATTGTAGCCTTAAGGATGCCGACTTTACCGAAACTGACTTAAGTGAGGCTATTCTGGCCGACTGTAATCTTAAAGGGGCTATGTTTATTCATACCAATCTGGAAAAGGCAGATCTAAGAACAGCCACTCATTATTCTATTGATCCAGAGAATAATTCGCTCAAAAAAGCGCGCTTTTCATTACAAGGCTTGCCAGGTTTGCTGGGAAAGTACCAAATCAAAATTGAGAAATAACAGCTTTTTTGGATGCTTGTCTTTTACAAGAAAACCTTCTCTAAAAACAAAACTGTTACTATGAAGAAATTGTACCTTATAGTCATCCTTGTTTTGGCAGTGGTGACCTCTTTGTATGCTTATCAGCGATTTTACAAGATCAAATCTATGCCAATCGCTTCACAATCTGTGCCTAAACCTAATATTGATTCTATCGATCGTTGGCTACAGGCCCAGCAAAGGGCAGGGAAGTTTAATGGAGCGGTATTGATTGCCAAAAATCATAAGCCTTTACTGATGAAAGGTTATGGATATACAGATTATTCGCGTAAGCAAAAAATAACCCCTCAATCTTCTTTTCGTTTAGCATCGGTATCAAAAAACTTTACAGCAGCGGCCATTATGCTATTGAAAGAAAAAGGCTTGATAGATTATGACAAATCCCTCACCACTTATTTTACGGACTTTCCTTATCCCAACGTCACAGTTCGCCATTTACTCAATCATACCTCAGGCATTCCAGATTTATACATGCACCTTGCCAACAAACACTCTGATCAGGTGGGAGAAATATTAAGCACCAAGGAAGTAGTACAATTGATGACTAAGTTTCCTAACAAAAGGAAAAGCAAAACTCCTTTGAAACGTTTTCGATACTCTAATACAGGCTATGTGTTGCTGGCAGGCATAGTAGAACAAGTTACTGGAAAATCTTTTGAAGCATTTATGCAAAAGGAGTTATTTGAACCCTTGAACATGAAAAACACTCGAGTGTGGAATCTCTTTTCCAAAAGCAAAACTTTTCCTAATAAGACCACTGGATTTTATCAAAAAGACAATCAATATTATCCTCACATAACCTCTTTTTTGGATGGGGTGGCAGGCGATGGTGCGGTATTCTCTAGTCTGGAGGATTTTTTAATCTGGGACAAATTTTGGTACAACAACTCGCTAGTTAGCCAAGAAAACCTTCAGGAGGCCTTTAAACCAGTAGCACTCAAAAAGAGAAAAGTATCTCAATACGGCTTTGGTTGGGTGTTGGGTGACGAAGGGAGGATATCCCATACAGGCTCCTGGTTGGGTGCCAGAAACTATATTATACGTGATACCAAAACTAAAACTTGCATCGTGGTTTTGGACAATTCCACCAATATTCACTACTCAGGAGAAATTGCAAATACTATAGAAGAGATAATTCTGAAAGACTAAGACATTTTTCGCTATCAAAACACTATATTGAATTTTATGGTCAAAATTAGCGTAATTAAATTCAATATAGTTACTTTTGCTGCGCAAAACATCAGGATTGAATCATCTATGAATACCTATCAGAAAAATAGAATCCAGAAAAACAGGATTGCAGTAGCTACTTTCTTTTTCGTCAATGGCTTTTTATATGCCAATTGGACGGCTCGTTTGCCCGAATTGCAACGCTTTTTGGGGCTTAGCAATACTTTATTAGGCGCTTTGTTACTTATATCGGCAATGGGAGCAGTCATTTCTATGCCTTTCGCTGGATGGCTCACTACTCGTTTTGGTAGTGATAAGACTACACCCATTGCAGGATTATTATTTGTAGCCATGGTGCCTTTATTAGTTATTTCTCCCGACTGGAGAATAGCCAGTGTCTTTTTCTTTCTTATTGGTATGAGTGCTGGCACACTGGATGTGTCTATGAACAACCAGGCAGTGTTTGTAGAGCGAGCCTATGCCAAACCCATTATGTCTTCTTTCCATGCAGTGTTTAGCATAGGGATGGCTATAGGAGCGGGAGTAGGGGCATTATTTGCCAAATACCAATGGGTGCTTTTTCATCATTTGGCTTTGTTGGCAATGTTCGGCTTAATAGCCTTGAGTATGGCTTCGTTTTTTATGGTAAAGCAGGAGGTTTCTTCTGCCAAACCTATAAACGAATCTGATTCTAACGAAACCCAAAGCGGTGACGCTAGTCAACCCAAAAGCTTTTTGAAACTTCCTGCCAAAGCGGTCTTGCCTTTAGGCCTTATTGCTTTTTGTGGAATGACAGGGGAAGGAGCGATGGCTGATTGGTCTGCCATATTTATGAGCAAGGTTGTGGGCAATACTGATTTCTTCAGTGCTTTGGCATTTGGCACTTTTGGGGTGGCCATGACCATAGGACGCTTATTGGGAGATTATGCAACTGAAAAACTGGGCAAGCATCGTCTAATGACTTATAATAGCGTGTTGGCTTTTGTAGGCTTACTTTTGCCGCTAGTATTTCCTTTTACCTGGATTACTTTATTAGGTTTCTTTTTTATTGGTTTGGGATTGGCTACGGTAGTTCCTATTGTGTATTCTACCGCGGGTAACACACCAGGTGTATCGCCAGGAGAAGGCATTGCCATGGCTACTACCATTGGTTATGCTGGATTCTTTGTAGGCCCACCTATTATTGGCTTTATGGCCGATGAATTTGGCCTTCGTGCAGGGTTATTGTTTGCCTTGTCATTGTTTGGAGTTATGGGGGTGTTGGTGAGGAAATTACGAGAGTAAGTAACCATAAGTAAAATGATTATTTCTTTCTGTATGATGATGGAGTCAACCCTGTTTTCTTCTTAAAGGCTACATTAAACGAGGTAACATTGCCAAAACCAGAATCATAGGCAATTGTGGCAATCTTTTCATTCTTATATGTAGAGTCTTTTAACAAAGTTTCGGCCCTTTCGATACGGTAATGATTTACAAACTCATAAAAGTTTTGCTGCTTGTTCTCATTGATCGCCTGTGAAATCTCTCTGGATTTTACATTTAACTTTTCCGAAATACTGTTAAGTGTAATAGCGTCATCCAAAAACACTTGTTCAACCTCAAATAATTCTTTGATCTGTTGAAATAACACCCTCGAGCTATTTTTATCCAAATTGGAGCTGCCATATTTCTGTAAATTAAACTTGTGCAGGTTTAAGAAGAGGTAGGTAAATGCGTAGATCAAAAAGGTATAAAATATAGGCCCTCTAATGTAATACATTGTAAAGTCTAACATATTTCCTACATAATGAAGCCAGATAAGTGTGGCGCCAATCAATATGTTACGATACCAATGCAATACCCTTTTGGATACAAGGGAACGATTTTTATGTAAATATGACCAGGATAATATTAAATAGAAGAGCAGAATGAAAACAACGATTCCATAATTCCAAAAAGACTCAAAGTTGCCACCTCTTGGAACAAATGGGATAAAAAAAATAAAAATAGCAAAAGGGATAAAATGCAGGTACTTCTTAAAAGTAAAGATCTTATTTTTCTCAATAAGTGTGATGCCATAAAACCACAAGGAAGGAGCCGCCACTAAAACCCCAGAAATACCAATGTTACTTTGCCAATTTTGCAGAGGAATGTAATAATTCAATACAGATCTGCCAATTCTCAGGGTTAGCCCTAATAAGAAAAGTGCCAGGAAAATATTAGATTTTTTATCTCCTGTTTTAAGAGTAAATAAGTAGAAGCTTAAAAAAAGTCCTTGAGCCAGACCTAAAGATGCCAAAACAAGGATGATTCCAGTGGTTAACATTAGTCAAATCTAAATTTTAGAATGAAAGCATAGCGCAATGCTGTTGTTTTCATGACATCATCACAAAACAGCAATTGATATGCATTCTTTTTAGTTTTTATTCTTTGGTTTACAAAGGTGAAATGCTGCAATATGCAACAATATGTGTTTAAAATATTTTAAAGAACACGTTTCTTTGATTGAAAGTCACACTCACCTTACCCTATACATTGCCTCTTAAGGTAGTACACCCCAATGCAAAAGAATATTATTTAGGTCAATACAGGCAAATCATCTTCACTAAAAAATAAAGGATCAATACCTCAAGTTTTTTATTCAAAGAAACATGTTCTTTAAAGCTTCCTGAACAAGAATTACCGAATGTTGTCTATCATAAATTGTGGTACACCCTGTGTTGTACCATTTAAAAATACGCTGTATCATGAATAGACAAAAATTCATTAGAGGCTCGCTTTTAGGGCTCACAACAACCTTTTTTATGCCAGCCTTCACCTTTTCTCAATCCTCAAAAAAGTCATTAGGCCAGCTTGATGTAAAGTTGGTGAAAAAATTTGTGACCGCTGGGCATAGTAATCTAAAGCTAGTTAAAGAAATGCTTCAGGAGCATCCAAATTTGATTTATAGTGCTTATGACTGGGGCAATGGAGATTTTGAAGAAGCCATTGAAGGTGCTGGACACCTGGGCAATAAAGAAATTGTGAACTATTTAATATCTCAAGGAGCCAGACCCAATCTTTTTATCCTTGCCATGTTAGGGAAAACAGGTTTGGTAAAACCTGTTTTGGAAACTTATCCTGAACTAATCCAAGCCAAAGGCCCTCATGGGCTTACATTGCTACACCACGCCCTGATTGGAGAAGCGTCAGATTTAGTTGATTACCTCAAAGAAAAGGGGCTAACAAAGCGGATGATCAAAATTAAATAATCACCCCACCAATAAAGAAAACCAAAACACCATAAAAAATCATTAACAATGACCAAAGTAATTATTTCCACCTGGGTTTTTGCCCTACTAGGCTTTACCAGTTCTGACACAGGGTTAACAAAGTCAGAAAGAGCGTTTGCTGTAAAGAAATTAGAAAATTCCCGCAACCAGTTATTGACTGTACTCAATGGTTTAAGTGAAAAGCAACTCAATTATAAAAGTAGCAGTTCATCTTGGTCTGTCGCAGAATGTGTAGAGCATATCGCAATTTTTGAAAATGAGGTATTTGACATAATTAAGGAGTCATTGGCACTCCCTGCAAGCCCAGAAAGACGCAAAGACATTAAATATTCAGACAAGAAGCTTTTGGTACGTATTGCAGATCGTACTAAAAAAGAAAAAACACAAGAAGGTCTCAAACCTCATAGAAAATATGGAAACCATGATGCAACTGTCAAAGAATTTCAAATAAAGCGGGCCAAGCATATTTACTATGTTAAAACAACCAAGGATGATCTAAGAAATCATTTTGTAGGATTTGGGGCCTTAGATGCCTATCAAATTATCCTCTACATGTCGGCACATACAATTCGCCACATCAAACAAATTAAAGAGATTAAGGCTCATAAAAACTTCCCTAAAAAATAACACAAGAACTGCCATGAAAATAACATCAATAATAATTGTCAGTTTCGCGCTGTTTTTTGCCGTAGCCTGTGAAACAAGGTCCAACAGTAATGAAAGCGCCTACCCAATCACATCGGAACAAAGTTCGGGTTTGACACCATTACAAATAGTAAACAAAAGAATGGCGCTTTTTAATCAGCATAATTTCCAAGCATTTATTAAACTTTACAACAAAGATGTGAAGGTGTATACCTATCCAGATAAATTAATGGGCACAGGATCGAGCAGGTTAGGAGCCATTTTTAAATCTGATTTTGAAAAGAAATCTATAAATGTCAAAATTGTTAATCAGATAAGTAATGGCCCTTATGTGATTAACCATGAAATAGTTACCAATAATGGCAAAAAGACAAAGTATGTCTCTATTTACGAAGTTAGAGATGGACTTATTGCCAGTGTAAGCTTTGTGAGAGCGTTTTGATACTAAAGATTTCCCCCTTCCTTTTGTTCAAGGATAGGGGGCTTTTGTTAAGAACAAAGAAGGGTTGGTTTTACCCTTCCAAATAAATTCTCAGTTTTGCTCCATTTTCGTATTCAAACTCTCCAATAAACTCTTCCAGGCTACCACGAGCAATATTTTTATTAAAGGCTAACCCCAAGGTAAGGGTTGCTTTATTTCCTTGTATTTGCACCAAAGTAGAAGGGCGCACTTTGGCTTCCAGCTGTTGTTCCAGACCAAGTATTACACCTAAGAGAGAGCCTTCCAGGTTTCCTAAGGCTATAGCTAGATTGGATTCATCGCTACTTTCCAATTCCATCATCAGCAAATGATCGTATTGCATAGGCACATCTATTGGAGCAAAGAACGCTTGCCAATCTATTTTTTCCTTATTCAATTGTTGGCAAGCTTGTTTGATGGTTTGCTGAATTACCTGCGCAGTAGATCGAGCAAGGTTTCGGGTAGTATTTTTGTAAGGTGGAATGCTGCTTATAATGGGCATCCAATCGCGATGTTTACGCACCACATAGCTGCTTGGTTGTAGGCTGAGTGGTTTTGTCCAATCTTGCTGATTTAGGTATTGAAATAATTGTGTAAGCAATTTTTCTAAAGAAGGAGTTTCTTCATTGGTTAATTGTTCACAAGTTTTTGCGGCAACTATAGCCCAGGAAATATTACCAAAGAAGCCAAAAGCATTGCCTGTCAATTGCTTGCAATTAGCCCATAAACGGATGGCTCTTACCAAATCCTGAAATAGCTCCAATGAAACCTTTTGAGTAGCAGTTTCTATAATTTGTCGACCTTCCAAATAGCCCACCAGACTTTGCCAACTCAATTCCTCAAATTGGCCAAAGTGTGTGACCTGGGTTTGGTAGAGTGATTGAGGAAAAAATGGAGTTTGTACTGCCAGTACATCAAAATAAACGTTTTGCAACCTTAGTTTAAGGGTTGGTACTCGGGCATTTGTCACTAAATGAGCACTTTGAGCAACATCGGTTAAAGCCGCCTGTAAGTTTTCAAAGAATTCCTCTTTTGGCATTTGGGGAGGGATAGGGCAAAGCACATCTACATCACTATCTGTTTGATCTACTTCTAAAAGTGCAGAACCAAATACTTGTAAATCAATGGGTTGATTAAGAACTTCGCTGCAAATTTGTCCTAGCACCTTAAGGGCTTGTTGTCTGCTTTGTTGTTGTGAAGGAGTAAGCACTGGCGCTTCCTCATTTATAAAATCAATTAAGCGCTCATTTACTTTGATAGAAGGTGTTCCCAAACTAATCTCATATTTCACTTCAAAAGGCGTGGCTTTTCCTCGGCTAATCAAGGCTATTCTCTTGGCAGTAAACCTGATAGAATGCCATTGAGGGAGAGTAGCTTTCGCTTCATCAGGAGAGGCGAATTGCCCTATACTTAAGTGAGGAGTAAATCCACTGGCTCGGCTGGATTGTTCATTACACTGTGGAAACAGTTCATGAAGTGCTGCCTGTAGTTGTTGTAAAGCATCAGGGGATTGAGTAGCTGGCTTTAGCCAGGCAGTGGTGCTTTTTCTATGTTCAAAATACCCGAAATCTGTCAAGGTGATTTCAAAAGGCCTAAGTTTTTGTAAGGCATTTTCGAGCAGTGGCAAAGCTTGTTCAAATAAATCCTCAGGGATAAAACCATATATGAGCGTAATATGAGGCATCCAACGATCTACTTTGCTGTCGTATTTTTGGCGAATTTGCTGAATAGGCTCCCAAACTTCCTGAGAAGGAATTAATACAATGGCGCTTTGGTAGGTGGGTTGAGCTGTTTGCAATTTTTCCAACGTTTCTTTTGACACTGGTAAAGTGCTTTGCTGAACCCCTGCAAATTCAAATGTAGCCCAAATGCCATAATGATCCGAAGCACGTAAATAGTCCCCATCAATGGATTCCTGACCAAACAAAGCCATGTCTTGGGGTAGCCAACGAAGGTTTGATGAACGCAAGTACATGCGATCCAGACGTCCTGGCTTTCCCGAAAGGCTTAACTTCTCTGCTAGCGGATTCTCGGTAGGATCAAAGGTAAAACCTGTCTTGTTAGGATGTTGTACTTTCCAGACATCTTCAAGCAAATGGGTTTTCAATAATGGGTTATCTTCTTCTTCGCGCATGTTCATGTCACCTACCAGCCATACATCCCCAGGCAAAGTATTCAGATAACTCACCATTGCCTCTAGTTGCTCCTGACGAATTTGCAAGGCTCGCTCACTTCGATTACTAGTCAAATGCACATTGGCCAAATGAATAGGCGTATCATTAAAATTCCAGGTGCCAACCAAAAAACGCTTATGGGGAGAATACAAATGTTCTACCAGATCAAACGGGTATTTAGATAAAATGACCTGACCAAACGGCTGCAAGGTTGGCTGATGGGGAGCTTCTGAAATGAAATAAGCCTGTACCCAAGGCTGAGTTTGTAGATATTGTAACAGAGCAGGGGTGGCTTCCTGTAAGGCAATAATGTCGGCATCTGATGCTTCCAGATATCGAGCAATAGCAGGGTATCGTTCGATACTTCTTACAAATTGTTTCTCGTGTTCATCACATAGCACATTGTAGGAAACTACTTTAAGTTGATTGATTTCTTGAGTAGCCACTGCTCCCAAATATGCTTCCCAAGCTTCCCCATTAAAATGATAAATAGGACGAACTGGAAAATCTAAAACCACCTCTGGGGCTACTGCAGCAATGTTTTCTTCGGGCAACCAAGCCTCAATCGGCAAAGCTTTTAAGGCAAATAAATCTATCCGTTGTTCCCGGTGCCATACGATTACCTCTCCACAGCGAAAATAACGAATTCGGTGCCAGGGGATATCACTCTCGTTGGCCCACTCCAGCAAAGGTTTTTCTCGAATGCCAGTTTTGGCCATTCTATCGGCAAAGCCTACCCAAAAAGCTTCCGTATTTAGTTTTGGGTTCCATACAATCTGATTATAAATTTCCCAACTGGTGGCCAACTTGTCTTTCATTGTTGCAAATAGTACTTTTAGGTCGCGAAAACGCTTTTGACCTTGGTTAACAGAAAGTTAACGCTAAAAAACATAAAAAACTAACACTATGAATACGCAAAAATTTGATAAGGTTTCAGGTTTATTTCTTTTTTCTGAGTATTTCTCTAATACACAATGTCAGGACATTATTCAAAAGACGCTTGCTTTGTATGAAAAACTGGAAGAAGGCTATTCTGGCCAACACCTGCAGGAAGCGCATATCCCTCAGCCTGAATTTGTTCGAAGTGCCCAGCACAACCTCTCCAGTGAAGAATCTTTTGTAAAAGTAAACCTTGCTGAGAGCAATCAGCGAAATTTACGTTGTGAGTATTTCCCCCGCTATGGAGAAGATGGACATGCCTTGGCTTATTTTCGGGGCAATGCCAACTTACCCGATTTTATTGATGAGGAGTTTTTAACAAGCTTGACTCAAAATCTTATTAATGTGGGCATTACACCTCCCGAAGGCAGAACCCAATGGAAACTCACCGTGAATTATTATAAAAGTATTGCTGACTCTGTGGCTGGTTTTCCTTTTCATGTAGATATTCCGTCTAATGGTGTAGTTACCATGATCATGAATGTGCAACGTGAAGCTCAATTTCAAATTGCCAAAGATGAGCAAATGGAAGAAATCACCATACCTGTAGGCGGGTTACTCATATTAAGCGGCGAAAGCAGGTATGAATGGAAACACCGAGTACTTCCCATGCAAAGCGCTGGATCTATATCTTCTGATAATATAGAACGTGTCTCGTTAGTCTTAGGCTTTAAGTAAGGATAAAATGAGACCTCAACACACAATCCAGGCCATCGGTAAACATGTGGAACAATAACCCAATAGCAATGATTCGGGTACGACGTGGAATAAGCAGCAAACCATATGCTCCGATGGCCACCCAGGAATGTAAGGGATGAAAGCCAATGCTACACCTATTTGGATCAAAAATTGGGGTGGCTAGTAAATGGTCTAAATCTACCAACATGGTGGCTATTAATATTGCCCAGATGCGTTTCCAGTCCAATTTTGCCCAGGACGATTGACTAATCCAATAAGCCAAAAGGGCAGGTACTAAGTAATGAAGTCCATAATGTATTACATTGATCAAAGTTGCTGTCATATGGTCAATACGTATTAGAATCAAATGTGATGATAGATCTTCTAACAACCAAGGTTGAGCCTCAAAATTCCAATTTTTTCCGAACTACCCAGTGGGTATATCTCATTGGTTTGTTTGGGCACAGTTTTGCAGGTTTGGCTTTTTGGATATCAGGCATCAACGAATTGGCTTTATTCAATGGAGTTATTAGTGTGCCTGCCTTCTCAGTAGCATTTATGGTCAATCGCCAAGGTAGGCATGTATTGGCTTTTGCCTTCGCTTTTTTTGAGTTATTTTTTCATCAAGTATTAGCCGTCTATTACCTCGGGTGGGAAACAGGTGCCCAGTATTGGTTTATCTATTTGGCTGGCCTCTCTTTTTTCAACCCGTTTTGGAATTATAAAGTCCAGATTTCATTGCTTTTGCTTACCATGGCTGGATTCATTGGCTCTTATATATTCAATTACGAAGGAATTTATCATCTACCACCACGCGCAGTTAGCTTCTCTTTCTATTCAAATTCAGTCACTGCGGTAATGTTGAGTGCATTTTTGATTAATAGCTACTCCAGAGCAGCCCAAAGAGCCGAAGAGCGTTTAAAGGGCGTGATAGGGGAGCTTTCTGAAAAAAATGAAGAAATTGCTACCCAACAGGACAATATCTTGCAAAGCATCAACTACGCCAAGACTATTCAAACAGCAGTTATTCCAGATAGCAGGGAACTTGCCAGGCATTTTAATGAATACTTTGTGTTGTTTGAACCAGCAAGTATCGTGTCAGGTGATTTTTATTGGTTTTCCGAAACCAAAGAAAATATCGTTGTAGTTTGCGCTGATTGCACAGGGCATGGAGTACCTGGTGGATTTATGAGCATGCTAGGAATATCTTTCTTAAATGAATTGGTTAACAATCAAAAAATAACCGCACCTGCTCAAATATTAAATGAGCTTCGAGCTAAGGTAAAAAACGCATTGCAGAACAACCATCAGGAAGATCAACCACAAGATGGTATGGATATGTCAATTTGCGTGTTTGATAAACAGAAGTCTACATTAACCTTTGCTGGCGCCAATAATGGCATATTCTTACTGAGGAATGAGGATATCACTGAATACAAGCCCAACAAAAACCCCATTGGTTCATATCCTAAAGAAATGCCTTTTGAGCAAATCTTGATCGATCTGAAACCTAAAGATCGGGTATACTTATATACAGATGGTTATATCGATCAATTTGGTGGAAATGACGACAAGAAATTCATGAAAAGACAACTCAAAGAAAAGTTGATCGCTTCACATCAATTAAGCTTAGAACAACAAGGTCAACAACTGGAAAGTATTTTTAAAACTTGGCGAGGCAAACAAGAACAAATAGATGATTGTACCTTAATTGGTTTGTTAGTATAAGTTTTTTGTTAGTGCAAGTTTCTACTAGAGTCGGGAGTAGCTTCTATCTTTTTGCTCAAATCAGCCGATTTGGAAATCTTAATTGCAGGTTTGTGTTGGTTTCCTGACGCAATGAATCCAAAAATTACAATGCAGGCAAACATAAAGAAGCCTGAAAGGAGACTTACTAATTCAAATTGTTTGATTTTTCTCATTTTTAGTGGTTCGCAAACTTGGTGTTAGGTAATATTACCCTCAAAAATTTCTGCAATAAACACAAAAAAACTGATTTAAGTACTATCACAAGTGCGTTCTTGGGTAAAATAATTACCATGTTATAATAATATTGCAAAAAGCCCACACCTGCTGTGAACACTTTCTCCTAACGATTTGTTAAACCCATCGGATGGCAAAAGCCAAATGTTAAACTATCTCGTATGTCTCATAGCTGACAAAAAGTTAGAGATATTCTTGATAAAATACACAATCAAAGCCTAAATAAGATTTTATGTATAAATTGTTTAAAATGAAAGTAATTTTGGCGGGACTTATGTTTTTTGCCATCGCCTGTAATTCACAAAATAAGGTTAGTAATAAAACGTCTATGACACAAACAAACAATCAAACAACCCCGGAAGGATTAGAAAAAGCTACTTTTGGTGCAGGATGCTTTTGGTGTGTAGAAGCAGTTTTTCAGCGTCTAAAGGGAGTTTCTAAAGTAGAGTCTGGCTATACTGGTGGACATGTAAAGAACCCAACCTATCGCGCAGTGTGTACTGGTACTACTGGTCACGCTGAGGTTGCCCAGATCACTTTTGACCCTAAGGTAATTAGTTATGCTGAGTTGTTGGATGTATTTTGGCGTACCCACGACCCAACTACACTCAATCGCCAGGGTAATGATGTAGGCACTCAGTATCGTTCAGCGATATTTTATCATAGCGACGAACAACGAAAGGTTGCCGAAAAGTCTAAAAAGGCAGCTGATGAAGCTAAAATTTGGCCCAACAAGATTGTAACCGAAATCACAGAATTAGGAGTATATTATCCAGCGGAGGATTATCACCAAAATTATTATAACAATAACCGTAAGCAAGGCTATTGTGTATATGTAATTGACCCTAAGGTGGAAAAGTTGAAAAAAGGCTTTTCTGATAAACTGAAGGAAGGCGTAAAGTAGGAATTTAGTTAGCAAGTATAAACCAATAAGTAAAACCTGTGGATAATGAATTGTTCACAGGTTTTCTTTTTCCAATTGATTATATAATTTTGGCCTCTATACGAGGAGTATTTCCTTGTGTTTTCACAATAAGATGGTTGAAAAACAACTGAACACTTCGAATTTTGAAACTTGAATTATGGACATCAAAATCGATGGAGTAACCAAACGTTATGGTGCTCAAAAGGCAGTGGATGGAATATCATTTGAGGTAAAAACTGGCGAAATTTTAGGTTTTCTAGGGCCTAATGGTGCAGGTAAAACTACTACCATGAAAATGATTACCAACTACATTGCCATTAGTGAGGGAGACATTACTATTGGAGGTAAATCGGTAAAACAACATGCCGATAAACTCAAAGGTTTTATTGGCTACTTACCCGAACACAATCCTTTATATTTGGACATGCCTGTGATGGATTATTTGGCATTTTGCGCGCAGTTACAAGGAATGCCCAAGAGCAAGCTCAATGCCCGTATTCGGGAAATGATTGAGCTATGCGGACTTGATCGGGAAAAACACAAAAAAATCGGTGAGCTCTCCAAAGGTTATCGTCAAAGGGTAGGACTGGCTCAGGCAATGATTCATGATCCTGATATCCTTATTTTGGATGAACCTACCACAGGACTTGATCCGAATCAAATTGTAGAGATTCGTAAGCTTATCAAAGAACTTGGAAGAGCCAAAACAGTAATTCTAAGTAGCCACATTCTACAAGAAGTAGAAGCTACTTGCGATCGCATCCTAATCATTGACAAGGGGCGTATTGTGGCAGATGGTACAGCGGCTTCGTTGCGTAGCAAATCACAAGGGCAAGAAGAAGTAAAAGTAAAAATAGAAGATGGGCAATCTGCCGATATTTTGGCAAAACTAGAAGCCTTAGACTCAGTGCAAACTGCTACTGTAGAGGATGCTGACTACTTCAAAGTGCAAAGCTTAGCTCAGCAATCTTCTAAAAGAGATATTTTCCAGTTATGTGTAGAACAAGGATGGGTATTGACCGAAATGATCCCTATTGAAACTCGCCTGGAAGACATTTTCCGTAACCTTACTAGTAATTAATCTATTAGCATTAAAAAACGAATCAAGATATGAAAGTTGTTTGGGTAATTGCGAAACGCGAACTAAACTCTTTTTTTGATTCATTGATAGCCTATATCTTGTTGATTTTGTTTCTGGGCTTCAATGGATTTTATACCTGGCTGAATAGCGGCAGCGATGTTTTTTTTAGTGGACAGGCTTCTCTAAGAAGCTTTTTTGGGGTAGCCTTTTGGACGCTGTTCATATTTATCCCTGCGCTTACTATGCGCTCACTTGCTGAGGAAAGAAAGACTGGAACTATTGAGTTGTTATTGACCAAAGCGGTGACTGACCGCCAAGTAGTATGGGGAAAGTTTTTAGCAATATTTGTTCTGGTAGCCATTGCTCTATTACTTACAATCACCTATGTGTTTACCATCAATGGTTTTATTCTGGTAGGTTATTCAGGCATTGGTGATTTAGACATGGGAGCTACCATCAGTGGTTATCTCGGCCTATTGCTTATGAGCGTTATGTACATCGGTATTGGTATGTTTGCCAGTAGTATTAACAATAATCAGATTGTGGCGCTTCTAATTTCATTTCTTATTGGTATTTTCTTTCATCTTATTTTTGGTGCCTTGTCGACTAATGCTACTGGTTGGTTGGGCGAGTTATTTGAAACCCTCAGCACCACTGCTCATTTCGAAAGTATTTCCAGAGGTGTGATTGATAGCCAGGATGTCATCTTTTTTGTATCAGTGGGTTGGCTAGGAGTTTTTCTGGCCGAAGTATCATTAACCAAAAGAAAAGTAGTAGACTAAACTGCATAGATTAAACCGTCATGAAAAACAGACAACTTATTATTGCCACGTCTTTGGTTGCAGGTATTTTACTACTCGTCAACCTTTTGGCAAGAGAATATTCGCTACGACTGGATTTCACCGCTGATAAGCGTTATACGCTCAGCAAGGTGACCAAAAACATTTTGAAAGAACTGAATGACCCCGTTACAGTTACTGTATATTTCTCTACTGATTTGCCCCCGCAACTATCTCGGGTAAGGAGAGAGTTTGAAGAAATGTTGAGAGAGTATGGTAATCGTTCGGATGGTAAATTGGTATATGAATTTATCAATCCAAACAGCAAGCCAATAGTAGAGCAACAAGCCCTTCAGGCTGGGGTACAACCCATAGAAGTAAGCGTACGGGAAAAAGATCAAATCAAGAAACAAAAAGCCTACATGGGGGCAGTAATCCAAATGGGTGAGCAAAAAGAAGTAATTCCGGTACTTACAGGTGACCCCATAGAATATGCCCTGTCTTCTAACATTAAGAAGCTATCAGCCACCAAGAAACCCAAAGTTGTTTTTTTACAAGGTCATAAAGAGCCTCCTTTGGCGATGTTGGGGCAATTGAATCAAATGCTGGGAATTCTTTATACAACTGAAGCGCTGTTTTTGACTGATTCTACCAAGATTCCCGAAGATGTAAAAACTATAGCCATTGTATCACCTAAAGATTCGCTTCCACCCAGTCACCTTAAACAACTAGATGAATTTATGGCTAAGGGAGGAAACATTGTATTGGCCATGAATAAGGTAGATGCACCTAAGCAAATGAATACACCACTTACCCCAGTAAAAAGTGGTCTGGAAAGTTGGCTCAAGGCTAAAGGGGTGACTTTGGAAGATAAAGCGGTGATTGATGTACAATGTGGAAGGGTAGTAGTGCCTCGCCGTTTGGGCAACATACAGGTGCAATCGGAAGAACGCTTCTTTTATTTCCCTGTGCTATCAAAGTTTGCTGATCACCCTGCATCCAAAGGATTAGAAGCTGTTTTGTTTCAATTTACCACACCATTGAAGTTCAATGGAGATTCTACTAAAAAATTCACACCATTGGCCTATACTTCTGAGCGTTCAGGGGTTTTATCTTTAAATGTACCTGTCAATATTCAACGTAATTGGCAAGAAAGTGAATTTAATCAGCCTCGACAAGTAGTAGCAGCAGCACTGGAAGGAAACATTGTAGGAAATAAAAAATCACGCATGGTAATTTTTGCTAATGGTGGTTTTATTGTTCCTCAGCAGCAGGGGCAAGCTCTTAATCAGGATAACGTCAATTTTATGGCCAATGCCATCGACTGGCTATCTGACGATACAGGCTTGATAGAGCTTCGAACCAAGCAGGTGCAATATCGTCCATTACGAAAAGACGTCACCGAAGGATTCAAGGCATTTGCTAAATACTTTAACCTGTTATTCCCTATATTTTTGGTAATTGGTTATGGCATATTTAGAGCCCAAAAACGCAAAGCAATTCGCAGAGCACGCATGGGGCTTACAGCAATTGATCCTAACAAACCTGGTCAGGAAAATAAGGTTGAATCACAAAACTAGACACCCATCATGTTGTACAATACTAAATTATTATCAGTGGTGTTTATAGGCCTATTTGCCTTATATGCCATCACCAAGGTTGTGAAAAACAACCAGGGAAGCCGTTCTTTCAAGACTCAGATTGCCTCGGTAGACACCGCACAAGTACAAACTATTTCGCTGTATCCGCAAATAGCCCAACAAAAGGAAATCAAGTTTACTCGCAGCAAACAAGGATGGGTTGCCCAGCAAGATAAGCTACAGGCTGTTGCAGAAAGAGGAAAAATAGAAAGCCTTCTGTCAGATTTAAGAAGTGTAAAGCCTCAACGTCTGGTAGCCAACGATCAATCCAAATGGGCTACTTATCAACTCACCGATTCGCTTTGCACCCGTGTAAAACTGTTGGGTAACAATGGTCAGGAGTTAATGACACTATTAATTGGTAAAGCAGGTACTGGAGGCGAGTCGTTTGTACGTTTGCCCAATGATAATGAAGTTTATGCTATAGGAAGCCTGTTGGCTGCTAATGCTAACAAGGGCTTTAATGATTGGAGAAACCAGGATGTACTTAAGTTCAACTTTCCTGCTATCAACAAAATAAGCTTTACTTACCAAGGTGATAGTAGTTTTACAGTTGCTAAAGACAAGTCTACCTGGAAAATGGGAGAGGATATCGCTGATTCTACTTTGGTGACCCAATACCTCAATAGCATATCGGCCAAAAGAAACGATCAATTTGCAGATGGCTTTACTCCTCAGCAACAACCTACTTTTATATTGCAACTTTCTGGGGTAAGTCAAGCCGCTGGTGCTCCTGGCCCTCGTTTGATTGTACAAGGTTTTGAGGCAAACAACGAGGTATACATTCGTACCAGCATAAACCCTAATGCCATATTCTTGGGTAAAAAATCGGGGCTATTTAATGCTATTTTTAAAGCCAAAGCTGATTTTATCAAGAAGGAAGCTCCTGATAAAAAAGAAGAAGAAAAATGATAAGGGTTATTTTTTACTGAAATGCTTAAACCAACACAAGTCTATCAATATTTTCGGCAAGTTGTGAGTTGCTTAGAAGGAGCAACTCTGGAAATGATGGATCATCTTGAAACAAATAGTCAGATACGTGTTGCAAACAAGCATACCCGCTTAATGGATGTAGGTAAAACTGCTGATGAGTTGTATTTTATTGCAGAAGGATTGGTTATGCAACGATTTTTTGATGGCCAAAGAGAAAAAGCAGTTTCTTTTCACTTTGAAGGAGAGTTTTTTACCAGTTTTGAAAGCTTTATTCAAGATACCCCATCAGAATTTTACCTACACACTTTAGAATCTGTCACTTTGCTGGTTTGGACTAAAAAAGAGTATGAGTCCTTTTACGAAGCTTTTCCTGCTGCCATACGCCCCAATCGAGATGTTTTTCAAAATTATTTCTTGAGGGAGTTTAAGATTAAAACCCGTTTGTTGACTTACACTCCTGAGAATTTATATAAATACTTGTTAGCACAAGAGCCTCAAATTGTACAACGAGTACCACTTACCTACATTGCAGAATATATGGGTATTAGTCAGGAATACCTCAGCAGACTTCGTAAGAAACTAAGTCTTTCTTGATTTTTCTCGATTATTAAGAATCAAGTTTGTGCCAGACTAGGCTAGTTTTTGATTTATGTCAATATAGGCTCTGGTAAAAAACGGGTAATTTTGCTTCAAACAAAGATTACCTCTATGTCCTATAAAAAATTTAGTGTCTTACTTGGTTTTGCTGTATGGTTATTGGCCACGTTAATATTTCGTTTTTTGGGCCAACACTTCTTCTTTACCGAAAATCCATTAATAATGACAGGCCTTTATATCATCGTAATTCCTTTGCTAGGGTTTATTGCCAACAAAGCCTTTCAGAAATATCAATTAACCCAACCTCAAAGTATAGAAGCATCTGTATACCTGGTGCTGCCAGGGATGTTATTGGATGTAGTATGTATCCAGTTTTTTGCTCAAGTGTTTCCTAATTTATCCCCCAAAGCAGATGCTTCTTTTGGAGCTTGGTTGATGTGGGCCTATGCGTCAGTGTTGGTGTTTGGATTGCTCAGAAAAAAGCCGCAGTATCCTGCTTGATTTGCTAATACTTATAAACCCTGATAATCCAATAATCTCCAATACGGTTGGCCAAATCTGCACCATCATATACCACTCGACCTTTTCTGCGTCGATTTCGTCTGGATGGCCAGGGATCTCTCACAATAATTTCTTCAATAGCAGGGCCACGTCGTGTATCTGCATAACCCACGGCCGTAACTACCACGGCATGTCCTCCTTGTGGGCCTTCATATCCAATAATTACTGGACGATTGGCTTTCATTTCTTTTAGTAACGTGTTGGGGGCAGGAGCACTTTGTCCCCAAATGGCTTTTATTCTATATTTCTGACCACGATTGTCTACTCCCCATTTGTTAAGATTTGCTGTAATAATCTCCGGGCTGGCGGTTAAGTTTGGCAACTGGCCATTACGCTTTACCCCAAAGGTACGCTCTACGATTTGCTCTTGAGTAACATGAACACCATAGTACTTCAGAACCATTTGAATAGAGGCTGCCCAGCACCATTGAGTGTTATTTTGGGTAGATGCGTTATAATTCATTTTTTTAGAAGATAGGCCCGCATACTGTAGTTCACCTTGCGCAAAAGCTGATAATGATAATACAGTAGTCATATACATACACAATAAAAGGCGAAATTTTTGTATCATTTTGTTTGAAGTTTTAACAACACTACAACGTATCAATTCAATATCAAATTATTATATTTCTCTGGAATCGAATATCTAAACTATATATTTAAAATTAGCACCCATGACAAAATATTATATAATGTTGATTTTTTCTTTGTTGCTTATTTCCTGTGGAGAGAGTAAAACTGCTGAAAACAATAACACAAAGGATACTTCTGCAAAAGAAGATACTACCCAAACAGGCCAAACTGATACTACCACAAATACGGAAACAACCAACACACCTGATAATGCTACTACTCCTCAAAATAGTGAAGATAGCATAAAGGTATTTCTTGTGAATGAATGGCAAGTACAAGCTGTATTGGCCCCTGGGAAAGAGGGTAATGTGATGGATGAGCAACAGAAAGAGAAAATGAAAAAATCTTCTATTGTGTTCAAAGCAGATGGTAGCCAAAGCATGAATGTAGAGCTTAAGGACGAAAAAATCAGCGAAGAGGGGCGCTGGCGACTTATGAAGGCAGGAAAGGAAGTTGCAATGATCTCACCAGGTGGCAAAGAAAGAGTTTTTAAGATTGAAGAAATTACCAGGAGCAAGTTAAAACTGAGGGCAATTTTGGATCAATCAGGCATTGTGCTAAGAGCCAAGAATGCACCTTCGATTGGGCCTTTGAAAAAATAGTTCTTGTTAAATTAAGTTAATTATAGGGGTCCTCCATTTGTAGTATATCTATCGAATGGAGGATTTTCCGTATATTGCTATAATAATTACATATAACCTATAACCCTTATACATTACCAGTAGGGTAGTGTTTTTTAGAAAATATATTTATGGAAGTTTTTGATTATTTTGTCAACCTTAATCAACCAGAAAGTGATACCCGTTATTCTCAAGCGATTGGTAAAGAGAATGTCATTTTTCTAGTGAACTCTACCAAAGATGCTTTTGCGCCTCATTCGGGTTGTATCTCTTTTAAGAGTACATTTAATGGCCAGGAATATTTTGAGTTTGACCGACGTAGACTCGCAGTCAGCCCTCAAAATTATTTATTGATGAATGATGGCCAAGAGTATGGAAGTTTCATTGATTCTGAGAGTAGCGTAGAATCGTTCACTGTCTTCTTTGCTACTGACTTTGTCACCAAAACCTTAGCCGCTCTGTCTCAAAACGACAATTACCTGTTGGACAACCCAGAGGATAGTCTAGCTACTCACTCATCGCTATTCTTTGAAAAGCTTTATCCTATTAATCAAGCCATTTATAAGGTTATCCAATCCATCAAGTATCATATTCAAGCAAATCAGGAGAAGGATACATTTTTATTAGAAGAACACTTGTATACCTTGTTGCTGGCGCTTCTAAAAGAACAGAAAATTGTACAAGATACCATCAATAACCTACCATCGGTAAGAGCATCTACCCGCCAGGAGATGTATAAAAGAGTTTGCAAGGCCCGTGATTATATGTATTCCTGCTATGGGGAAAACATTAATGTGGATACACTTGCAAGAGTAGCTTGTTTGGCACCATTCCACTTTCTCCGCGCCTTTAAGCAAGTCTTTCAGATAACACCTCATCAAATGCTTACCAGAATAAGACTTGAGCAAGCTCAAAACCAACTTCTGCATACCCAGAATTCCGTAGCTCAAGTAGGTATTAATATTGGGTTCGATAACCTAAGTTCCTTTACCCGGTTATTTACCACTGCTTATGGTCAGTCTCCCAGAAGGTTTCGTCAGACGCATCAACCAATGGCTAAATAAGCAATTTTTGTGAAATACGAAATGTGGACCTGTTTATATATTTGAAGTATAAATAACCATATTTTGTATTTCATGAAAAACCTTAAATTATCAATTGCCCTTAGTTTGCTATGGGTAACCATAGGCTCATTGGCCTGCCAAGCTCAAAGTATCTCATCTGACTTAAAACAAAAGGTAGTAGAAGGGATTGGCCAACAAATGAAGGATAACTATGTTTTCCCCAAGGTGGCTGATCAAATGGCTAGTTACCTCAAGAAACAATTTCAGGCAAACGCGTACAATGCTGCTAACTCACCCAATATGTTTGCAAACTTGCTTACCAGGGACTTGCAAAAGATTAGCAAAGACAAACACATCCGAGTAAGATTCAATCCCAGAGTTGCTAAACAAATGGCCTCCGGAGCGCCAAGACGCCCTAACCCTGATTTGATTCGTCAAAGAAAAGCACGTGATAGAAGTCGTAATTATGGATTTATGAAAGTAGAAATTCTTACAGGCAATATCGGCTATGTAGATTTGAGAGGTTTTAATAACCCAAAAGATGGAGCTAAGACTGTGGAAAGTGTGATGGGCTTTTTGGCCAATACTGAAGGAATTATTTTCGATGTACGTCGCAATGGAGGGGGAAGCCCTGGAATGGTACAGCTCATCTGCAGTTACTTTTTTGGCAAAAAGCCTGTACATCTCAATAGCTTATATTGGCGAAGAGGTGATCGTACGCAGGAATTCTGGACCCTGAAAGAGGTTAATGGACAAAGAATGCCTGAAAAACCATTATATGTGCTCACCAGTGGCTATACTTTCTCCGCAGCAGAAGAGTTTAGCTATAACCTACAAAACCTCAAGAGAGCCACGCTAGTGGGTGAAACTACAGGGGGAGGAGCCAATCCAGGAGGTATGTTTCCTATTGAGAATCAGTTTATGGTGTTTATTCCTACTGGAAGAGCCATTAACCCTATTACAAAAACTAATTGGGAGGGAGTAGGCGTTGTTCCTCATATCAAAGTGCCAAGCAATAAAGCATTGGATAAGGCCCATTTAAGCTTATTAAAAAAACTGAAAACCAAGGGTAAAGCTTCACCTACGGTTGATTGGGCTTTAGAAGGACTTGAAGCCAAGCTAAATCCTCAAACAATCTCTGGTGAGGTTTTGAAAGCCTACGCAGGAGATTTCACCAATCGTAAGATTATATTCAAAAACAATCAATTGTATTATCAACGTCCAGGACTTTCTAAACAACTTAAGAAGATGACTCCTATGAACACTGAAGTATTTGCAGTAGAGGGACATCCTGATTTTAGAATTAAATTCAAGAAAAGTAGTAATGGTCAGATTGAGGCAATTGAGGGAATGTATTCTTCGGGCAGACGTGACCTTTCTAAGCGAGGAAGTATAAAGTCTCGATGAGTATTGCTCTGTTTTTGAGCATTTTTGAAGTTTTTTTGCTCATTTTTTAGGTAAAATCGAAAAAAAGTCGAGTAATTGTTTATTTTATTAGCATAAACTTATATATTTGCTCACATAATAAACAATACCAACATATTCTTTAACAAATTACCTTTAAAAATGAATACGATGAACGAAGCACCTCGAGAAATGGTCTGGAAAGTAGAGCCTAAAGCAAAGAAAACAAACTCAACAACTTCAGGCCTAAAAAAAGAAATGAATGACCTGAAAAAGGAATTCAATAAGTTGAGTCAGTTTCTAATCCAAAACCTGGTAGATATGGAAGCTGAATTGGCTCTTCTAAAACAAGAAAATGAACAACTAAAAAATAAAGTAGGCACAACAGCGAAAGTACCTACATCCAATTTTACGTTTTTGCCAAGCACGCAGCTGCCAGCATTAAGCGCAGCCTTGTTGATGTAACACATCATTGATTACTGGCAAATTTCAGAGAACCTCTCAAGACTTATCTTGAGAGGTTTTTTGTTTACTTTATTCAAACGCCATTTATTCTATTTGTTAGTTTTTGCTTTAAATCCTTTGGGGCGTTTCCAACGAATAGGGGCAGGGGGTTCTGGTTTAGCTTTAAACTCCTGTTTTTTTAGTAATTCCAAGGCTACTTTTACACCTCGTTCCAATTGAGGGTCTCTACCTTGCAATAACAACTTAGGGTCTTGAATAACCTCTACATCAGGTGCAACTCCTTCGCCTTCTACAGCCCATTTTCCATCCGCATCAAAAAAACCTCCTCTGGGAGCTACCATTCGTCCTCCATCTACAAAGCGAGGAGTGTCCCAGGTACCTACCAGGCCTCCCCAGGTGCGAGTACCTACCAAAGGTCCCAGCTTTTTGGCTTTGAACATATAAGGTAGCAAATCACCACCCGAACCAGCACGCTCATTGATCAACATTACCTTGGGTCCCCAAATACCTGCTATAGGAGTTGTCCAGGGGCGATTGTCATTGGCTTTGCTATTAAAGTAACCAAATACTGTTCTAGCCATTACATCAATCATATAATCTGCTGCTGATCCACCACCGTTATTGCGTTCATCCAGAATGACTCCTTTTTTATGCTGTTGGGCAAAATAATAGCGATTAAAAGAAGTAAAGCCTCCACCGCCAGTGTTAGGGATATATACATAGGCAAGTTTACCGTTAGAGAGTTTGTCTACCTTACGACGATTGCCTTCAATCCAATCCGCAGTGCGCAAACCATATTCACTTCTGGTAGGTACTACATTTACTGTTTTTACAGCTTGCTTAGGATCAGATGCAATGCTTATTTGAATGGTTCTTCCGGCAGTTTGCTCAAACAGTTGATAAGGGTTCATAGGAGCCTTGAGCGCTTGACCATTAACTGCCATTAAATAATCACCTTCTTTTACTCCTAAACCAGGAGTAGCTAAAGGAGCCTGTAAGTTAGGGTTCCAGCTTTCTCCATTATAAATTTTGGCAATTTTATAATAGCCATTGTCCAATACTAAGTCACAGCCTAGCAAACCTACGGGAACAAAGTTTACCCGAGGCATATTACCACCAGATACATAAGAGTGTCCTATGGCTACCTCGCCACTCAAAATATCTACCACATAATTCAAGTCCTGACGGTGGCGTACATGTTTGATCCAGGGGGCATACCAACTATATACTTTTTTCCAGGGAGCACCGTGTACATTGTCTACATACAAGAAGTCACGCATGTATCTCCAGCCTTCTTTAAATATTTGAGCATATTCCTCAGCAGGGTTTACCTTCATTTTGGCATTAATTCTCAATGGAGGAGTGGTTTTTCTTGGTTTTGCAGCAGTGTTGGCTATCACCCAGGAATTCCCTCTGCGAATCATCACATGCTTGCGGTTAGAAGAAACAACAGCGCCTCGTACTCCTTTACTGTAAATGCTGGGTTTCATTTTCTTCACGTTGTATTTGTGCATGGTAAGGCCTCGCTGGTTAGGAACCGATTCCATAATGAAAACTGAACCCTTAGGGCCAGAAAGTAGGGCTACATAGTTGCGGGCTGGTAACCTAAGCGGTACAATACGTCGTGCCAATCCATCTTTATCAATTTGGATGTTCATGCTGCCTTTTTTGCCTGCACCAGCTTTTTTACCGCCTTTTTGTCCAGCAGCTTTTTTTGCTTCTTCGTCGCTTTTGGCCAGGGTAGGGGATTTGTCTTTTTTGTTCAATACCAAGCAATACAAGCTTCGAGTCACCGAAGGATCATAAGAGCTCATATCCAGCCAACCAGTTTGTAAGCCATAGTTGGTACTGGCCAAAAAGTAAAGGTATTTGCCACTAGCATCCCATACTGGGTCAATAGCATCGGCCATTCCGTCGGTGAGTTGTATTTTCTCTCCAGTTTTTATGTTATAAGCAAACACTGCCTTAAAGTTACTCTCCAGGAGGCGTGCATAACAAAGCCATTGACTATCGGGTGACCACAACGGGTTCATGGTACGGTTGGGGTGAGCATAGCGGTCAGTATCGACCTTCTTGGCTTTACCACTGGCCAAATCGACAGACCAGATATTATAATCAGTATCGGTATATGCAATGTACTTACCATCAGGCGACCAATCGGGTCGGAAATAGAAGGTAGGGTTAGGCAATTTGATGCTTTTTTGTTGTTTCCCCATCTGGTCACTGATTACTAGTTGGTATTCACCACTTTTATCAGAAAACCAGGCTACTTTGTCTCCTTTAGGCGACCATATAGGGTAACGATCTGCTGCACCAGAAGAATTACTAAGATTGCGCCAGGAACCTTCTTTTTTGGGAAAGGTGAAAATCTCACCACGATATTCAAAAATCGCTCTTTTTCCATTAGGTGATAGATTGGGATTGGTTAGCCGTCGAGCAGTTACGTTTTCCCAGCGAGTTCGAGAATAATTCAAATCAGCGTTTACCTGAATATTCAATTGCTTGCTTTCTCCTGAAGCAGGATTTAATATATGTAAGTAGCCACCTTGCTCATATACGATGGCATCTTTGCCAGCATCCAGGCTTTTTACATCAAACTGAGCATGTCGGGTAATTTGTTGCTCGGTTTTGGTTTGAGGGTCAAAAGACCAGATGTTACTGGCATAATCTCGCTCTGAAAGATAGTATACCTTTTTTTTATACCATACAGGATCCAGGTGGCGCTCTTTAGTTCCTTGAGGTGTCCTGATGAGTTCTTGGCTGTTCAAGTTTAGAATCCAAATTGGCATAGCCTGTCCGCCTCGATAATTTCGCCATTCTGCATCCCAGGATGTTATGGGCACATAAGCCATATATTGACCATCAGGCGACATTTCTCCATAAGCACCACGTGGCACCTTAATTTTGGTAGGCATTCCACCAGTTGCCTTTACCTTGTAAAAAGCATTTAAACGAGTAGGGCGAGCCTCACGGGTAGAACGAAATATTACTTGACCATCTGGAGTCCAGCCTTGTACCTCGTCCGCAGAGGGATGCCAGGTAAGCCTTTTTGGGATTCCGCCTTGGGCAGGGATAACATATACGTCTGTGTTTCCGTCATATTGCCCCGAAAAGGCAATCCATTGTTCATCAGGAGAAAAATGAGGTCTTGATTCATAACCTTCATGACTTGTCAAGCGAATGGCTTCGCCGCCATTACGACTTGCTTTCCACAAATCGTTGGCATACACAAAAACAACATGGCTGCTCGATATCGTGGGTTGCCTTAGTAACTGAGTACCTTGGCTCCACAATAAGCCTGGCAGTAAAAGCAAGCAAATGAGTGGTATTATTTTTCGCATAATTATAATGTTATTAAGACTTATTGATTTAACCTGAAACCATATTAAGATATCAAAACTTGGTTTCCAAGGATTTGAGCAGTGTTATTATTTTTTTAGCAAAATCAATAAAAAATCAGCAAAAGGGGAGAACAGAAGGTGATCATAATCTTTGCTCAATACATTAGCAGGAGCCTTGATATCTAGGTGAGCATGAGGTTTAGAGATGTCTAAATTACGGTAGATTTAAGCGTATAATCATTTTTTTAGGTATTCAGCCAGGCAGGGGATATTTTCACCTAAGGAATATGGTTCTGAGTCAATACAGTATTTTCAATTAATTTTGAAAAAATCGACTTGTCGATCACTTGTGGTAATTAGAGCTGATTTTTAGATTTTAAATAATTCAACCTCCATAACATGGGAAAATACAAATTACGTCTTTAATTCAAAGTTATATTTGTTTTAGACGTAATCTATATTACACATTCCCCAAGCCCCTCAATAAGAGCCTTGTATTTCTGACTGTTTTCTTGTCACCAAAAGATCAAAAGCTAATTCTATTTAGCTTGCTCGCAGTGACTCTTAGTAAAAACCATGAGACCATGAACACAAACTCCATTTTGTCTACATGAAAATCATTATTAGCATCGCTAACATATTTAGCAATCAAAGCTAAAACAGATTCCCACATGTCAGTAATTTCAACCATATTTGTAAGACTCTCCTAGATGTCATAATCCAACTTAATAAGTAATTTAGTCGGGCTGCTTGCTTCGGAAATATTTCAAAAAATTATAGATTTACGACAATGATTAGTTGTTTGACTATTTTAAAAAAACATTGAATTGTTATGCTAGACTTCAATCCTCACCTTAAAAAGCACTTGGATAATAAATCTATAGAACTTGTTGGGCTTATAGAAAAACGTAAGAGTATAAGGAAACCTCAAAAGAAACAGGGGTCTCTTGGTGCAAGGATATCTGCAATAGAGATACAAGTTGATGAATCAATAAACCCAATTGGCTCTGAGATAGACAGTGTTGGCCAAAAGATCGATAAGTGGATGGAAGTTAAAGATTATGAAATTGGCTT
Source organism: marine bacterium AO1-C (assembly GCA_001890965.1). GTDB lineage: Bacteria > Bacteroidota > Bacteroidia > Cytophagales > Microscillaceae > Microscilla. The sequence goes on from MLAY01000016.1 coordinate 168,839, forward strand.
TAACAGGGAGAATTATAAAGAGTTCAAAAAGCTGCTGACAAGTATTCATAGAGCTAAAGAAATAAATCAGCTTGCGACTCAGGATTTCATTGAAGAAGTTGCATTTAGGTGGATGATAGATGTATATCAAACCCAGCAAGCTCCTCAAAACCTTAGTACACTCATAACACAATCTATTGAGGAAAGTATTCTAGAGCAAGTCTACTGCTTCCCTATCATAAACCTGGATATCAATGCAATTATCAACATTGGAAAGGTTCAAATAAAGTATTTCACAGAAAAAGATTTCAATGATTTGGAAGAGTCCTTTCCAGAGGATGCAAAAGAGAGGGTTTCTTTTTTTAGAAAGAGATATCAGGGAAATGTAGTGGCAGCAATCGCTATGAGGGCCCATCCAAAAAGAGCGCAGCAATTTGCTCTTGAAAGCTGCTTACTGGCTGTAGATGTACTTAAGATTTGCTCCAATACTCTATTCCACCCCAAAACTGAAATTAGCTTTGATATAGACATAAGGGCTAAACATCCACAAAGTGAATGTTTAATGCACCCAAAAAAAATAATGAATAACCTATCTTTTTCCTCAAGCCGCGAATTTACTCCACTGGTTATAGATCAAAGATACAGATTAAGCATGGAACCACAGCTAAGCACGCTGAGCGAATTTATTGGGAAACCCAATGACAATGAGCTAACCAATCTTATTCTAAATGCTATTCGAGGATTTGGGGATGCTCTAACCAATAATGACTTGCCCAAAAGGGTAATTGAACTTTTCTCTGTTTTTGAATCCTTACTATTGCCAGCAGAAAACGCACCAATTCAAGATTCACTGGTTAAGTATGGAACCAAACTTATTACAAATGACATTGAGGAACGTACATATCTAAACACCCTAATAAAGGAAATGTATAAAATAAGAAGCATGATGGTTCATCATGGCAAAAGAAAGGATATAGATTTAGGAAAATTAGGAAAACTTCAGTTAGCATTAATGAGGCTAATTCTAAAATTGATAGAAAAAAACAAAACTCACAAAAGTAAAGCATCTATAATTAAAGAAATAGATGATGCTATTAATGCTGCATACTAGCAGCAATTCAATGATTAACATTATCAATGATGATAGACATACAGGCCCCTCTGAAGCCAGAAGGGCTTGTGGTTTTATTTTCTCTTATAAAGATAAAGTTCAGCCTCTACCCCACCTCTTTCCTCACTTAGGGTAAAGAATCCACTTCCGTCTAATTTCCAGGCAATAGACTCTCCCTGAGGTTCAGGTATGTAAGGCAATCGCATGGGAGCTGTTTTCAATAATTCTTCTATAGATTCATCCCCACTTTTTTTCCAATAATAAATATTGCCATAATCTTTTAGCAAAACTTCTTTGCCATCAGGCGAAATATCACCTGCCACAATCTTATGTAAGTCCAGCGTACCTACTCTTTCCAGCGTATTTACTTCCTGGGTAGACTGAGGATAACGTGCTACATATACCCTTACACCATCTTCTCGTTTTGTGACAATATATATATCCTTGGTAGTAGGGTCTATCATTAGAGCCTCTGCATCACGTTTACCATCTGGATATTTAAAGCGTATTGTTTCTATTTGATCTTTCTTAATCTTCTGCTTAACAGGTGTTTGCACTTCACTTACATCAGGCTCAGGGATTCGATAAATCATCTTCTCATCATATTTGGCCTTATTATCTCCTATTTCGCCAACATACAAATAATTCACCCCATCTTTGGGGCCAGGCCCTAGGGCAATATCTTCCCAATCTCTAGCCTTGATTCCTTTTAGCGTAAAAACACCTAAGTCTTTCCCTGTGTCATCTACCAAAAACAACTTACTTTTCCCTCCACTATCATTGTGGGTCCAATAAGCCTTGGAATTACTACGGCTAGCCACTAGCCCAGAAGCTTCATCAATTTTATCATTTTGCAATTTACCCTGACTCATAGAATTTGTAAAAGAATCGCTATTCAGAGGAATTTGAACATTTTCACCTTCCCCTGGTCCTTTCTGGCTGCATCCCGCCAAAGCAAGCAAGCTGCCCAAAAACAGCATAACAAATGGTCTCTTATTCATATTTTTTATAGTTGATAACTTTTCTTCACGAAATTACGCATTTCATCCAATGTCCATAACATTATAGAACCATTTTTGATCTATTGGCTGCTATCTATCAATATACCCCAATCAAAATATGAAAGAACTTCTGGAAATGTTCGAGAAAACTTTTGAAGATCAAAAGTTAAGCAGTGCTGAACGAAAGGCCCTTACCCAAATTATTCAAGAAAGTAATCTTAAAAATAATCAGGTAGGTTATTTAAGAAATCAGATATTTGATATTGCACGAGGAGCTTTTAAGTCTTATAGTGCCTTACAAGTTATTGATTGGCTGGAGAATGCTAACAAATTATTGCTAAAATCAAACCCCAACCTAGGTGATAGCCGCACAAATGAGATATATTTCAGTCCTGGAAACGAATGCCTCAATGCTATCAACCATTCACTTCAAAAGGCCAAAAGCACTATCGAGATTTGCGTGTTTACTATTAGCGATGATCGCATTACCAATAACATTATCGCTTGTCATCAATCAGGTATTAAAGTAAGAATCATAACAGATGATGACAAAACTCTGGACAAAGGCTCAGATATTTATCAAATGCACCAGGCAGGCATTCCCATACGTACCGATGAAACCCCCAATCATATGCACCACAAATACGCCATTATAGATCAGGACATACTGATTACGGGTAGCTACAACTGGACCAGAAGCGCCGCCAAATATAACCACGAGAATATTCTAATAAGCTATGATAAAGGCTCTATCAAACCTTATAAAGAAGAGTTTGATAAGCTCTGGAAAGAATTTATTGATTATAAATAATCTAACTGTTCCCAACTTTTCTTTTGATTAGGCTGGACCAACTGATTTCTCCCCTACCCTCATTAATCCAGCCTCACTTTATGTAACCTAATGATAATGATTAGGTAATACTTTTTTCTCCGTTGCTTATTTACAAATCCCTTAAGTTTGCGCTTTAAAATACTTAGGGAAGTAACTATAAAGCATTAAGAAGAGCTATACGCAATTGGGAGAATGAAAGTAAGCATCTATTTAAAAGTTACCATATTTAGTTTAATATTGGTACTCTTTACCGGTCTTGCATTGTATTGGGTTTCTAAACAAAACACCGAAGAATCCTTAGAGTCACAAATTGGCCTAAACCTGAAGAACCAATCTGATTATATCATTAATAGCATAGACCACTTTATATTTGAGCGCCAATCAGATATAAGACACATTGCTCAAGATCAAATTTTTCTAGATTCTGCAACCAATCGTCACCGGGAAAAAATCACCAATCGTTTACTCAAAATAAAATCAGAAAATCCTTTATACGAAAGCTTTTCTTTCTTTACCCCCCAACGGATACGTATTGCTGATACCAAAAACCTAAAGATTGGCAAACGCCATAGCTATACCAAGTATTGGACGCAACTCATGTACAAAGAAGCTGCATTTGATGTTTCTTTGTCAGAGTCTTTGGGAGAGGTTGTCATGCACTTTGCCCAAACCATTAGAAACCCAACAGGAAAGAAAATAGGAATTGTAGTCTCAAGGATATTAATCAAACGCCTCTACGAAGTTTTTAGCAACATAATTCCTCGTTCCAATCAGGATTTAAAAATCGACTTAATAGATACCAATGGAATGCTCTTGTATTCCAGCAGCCGCCCTCAGGACGTATTGAAGAAAAAACACCCTAAATTATTAATACTTAACAAATACTTATGGAGTGGCTCAGGTCCAAAGCTTAAACAACATTCTTTTGAAGCGGACGGAGATATCTTTTTTTATCGCCGTCAACCAGGCTATCTTACCTATACTGGTAGCGAATGGGTATTGGTAACGAGTATTTCCAAAACAGTGGCCTACACCCCTGCCCAAAAGCTCCGTAATCGTTTATTTCAAAACTCTATTCCAGTGATCATTATAGCGATTATTATTGCATTGCTTTTTGCTCATTACTTTTCGCGCCCCATCGTATTATTGGCCAAACTGGCCCAAGAATATGGTAAAGGTAATTTTCTGGCCAAAATAAACTTTAAATCAAATGATGAACGACAGTTTTTACATAGAAGCCTTACCTGGATGGCTACCCAGCTTCGTTCCAAGATAGAAGAACAAGAAGGGTTGAATATCAATCTGGCCCAAAAGGTCAAAGAAATTGAAGACCAAAATAAGGAAATACAATATCAACGTGGACAAATTACAGCCAGCATATCCTATGCAGAAAGGCTACAAAAAGCCCTTTTACCCAACAATTCTATGATCAAAGAAATCCTGCCACATTGCTTTGTATTTTTTAAGCCTCGCGACATTGTATCAGGAGACTTTTATTGGGTAAGCAAAGTTACCCCTACTCAATCACCACTTACTTCTGGAAAAATTGAAAACCATAAAATTGTAATAGCCGCCATTGATTGCACTGGTCATGGGGTTCCTGGCGCTTTTATGAGCGTGATTGCTTACAATTTGCTCTACCAGATTGTTGATGTAGAAAAAAATACTGACCCAGTGATTATCCTGCACAATCTCAACAGGCGAATGAAGATTCTACTGCATCAAAACGAAACCTCTCATATAGCCAATGATGATATGGTGACTGATGGCATGGATTTATCGCTCTGTATTATAGATCTCGCCAATCAAGTATTAGAATTTGCTGGAGCCAATCGTCCATTGTTTTTGGTACGCAATCAGCAGGTAGTAGAGTTTAAAGGCAATAAGTGGTCGATTGGAGGAGGAATTGATTATTTTAATAATCGTACCCAACGAACCCATGACAATGAACAGCTACAAACAACTACCATCAATCTTAAAGCAGAAGACACAATTTACCTATTCTCTGATGGTATTACCGATCAGTTTGGCGAAGCTACCCAATCTAAGTATACAGCAAAGAAGTTAAAGGCCGCGATTAATCAAATCCAAGAACTTCCTTTAAACGCCCAACGCAACATCCTGGCTCGTAATATATCCCAATGGCAGGGTAATGAGCCTCAAACCGATGATATGCTGCTGATGGGCTTTAAATTCACTGAGAAGGACTTTCAAAAGGGCCGAGAAGAAGCAAATAATCATCAAGCGAAGTATCATTTACTAAATTAGCCTTAAGTAACCTGTTTTCTTGAGGCTTTAGGTTTTTATTTCTATATTTGTGAATATATATTCACAAATTCATATGCCCCGCCCGACAGACATTGACCAATTAGAAAAGGTAAAAAAGACAGCCATACATCTTATTGTGGAAAAAGGTTACGAGAAAACCACTATAGCAGACATAGCCAAAGCAGCAGGTGTTTCTGCTGGATACATTTATCGCCATTATAAAGGCAAGCAAGCAATGATTCAGCAAATATTTGAGGAACGCAGTCTAAATTTTGAAAGAATCGTAGATCGTATCTTGGCTCAAACTCATGAGATGCAGGAGGTCATTGAAATATATGTAAAAGAGGTATTCAAAAACGCACGAGAAAATAATGTAGTATATCGCTTTATGTTTCTGATTGCTCAAGAGAAGGCCTTTACAAAATCTGGTGATAGACCTATCATCATTGAAAGAGTAGCTAAAAAGGTTTTAGACAAAGGACAGGCCCAATTTGCCAACATCGTGAATACTGAGATAATTCAATTAGTATTGTTTAACCTCCCCCAACGATTTGTAGAAAACAGAATAAACAACGATGGTAGGTTTCAAAATATTTCGGCAGAAGATGAACACCGAATGCTTCAAATATGTAAAAAATCACTTTTAAAAGCGGTTTAATTTTTTTAACCTATTTGTGAATAGCTATTCACAAACTAAATTCAAATATTATGACCAATAAAACCAATGCATTTGCCGGAACCTGGCAATTAAAATCTTTTGAGTACAGAAATAGCCAAGGAACTGTAATACATCCCTATGGAGAAGATGCTATCGGGTATTTAATCATTGGGCAGGATAGTTACCTCTCGGTTACTTTTGCTGCATCAGACCGCCCTGAGTTTGCCTCGGGTAGTATTGCAAACGCCACCAGTGATGAGAGGAATGAAGCTTGTAAAAGCTACTTTTCTTATGTTGGGAAGGCTAATTTTATTTCTCAGCAGGAGAAAGTAAAAACTGATGTAATGCTAAGTCTGTTGCCAAACTGGACAGGTAAAACCCACGAAAGAACGGTTAATTATGATGGTACGCATCTTTCATTTGTTACTCCACCAGACATTGTAGGCAAAGGCTTTTCAGCTTATCTTACCTTCGAAAGAATAAAAGAAAATAGCTGAAATAAAGAAAGCCCTGAAAATCAGGGCTTTCTTAGTTATTTATGCATCCTTTTTCTTGGATGTTGTCTTCTTCTTGGCAGTTGTTTTTTTTGCGGCGGGCTTTTTCTTAGCAGCAGGCGCTTTTTTGGTTTTAGCAGTACTGGCTTTTGCTGTTGCTTTCTTGGTACCCCCTCTTCCTTTTTTCTCAGGAGTTTTTTCTGCAAGTTCCAGGCATTCTGCCAACGTAAGTTCCTTAGGGTCTTTACCCTTGGGAATCTTTACATTTTTCTTGCCTACCTTTATATAAGGCCCATATCTTCCGTTGAGCACTTGTACATCTGGGTTTTCATCAAAAGACTTGATGAACTTCTCCGCATCTGCCTTTCGTTTGGCCAAAATCAATTCAATGGCACGCTCCGCAGATACAGTATAAGGATCATCTTCTTTGCCCAGAGATACAAACTTACCATCGTGGCGTACATAAGGCCCAAAACGACCTACATTTACCTGCATAGGCGATCCTTCAAAATCCCCCACTTCACGAGGTAGTTTGAAAAGTTCCAAAGCTTCTTCCATAGTGATGGTTTCAAGTCTTTGGTTTTTACGTAAACTACTGCGCTGTTTTTCTTCGTCCTCGTTGTCACCAACCTGCACATATGCCCCATAACGACCAAACATCGCATATACTTCTTTGCCATTATCGGGATGTTCACCCAATAGGCGCTGTTTACCCAAGGTTGAGGCATCTACATCGGCCGTAACCTCTACTTTTTCATGAAAGCCTCCATAAAAGCCTTCAATCATTTTAACCCATTCTTTCTTGCCTTGTGAGATTTCGTCAAACTGCTTTTCCACATTTGCAGTAAACGAATAATCCATAATATTGTCAAAATGCTGAATCAAGAAGTCGTTCACTAATATACCTACATCGGTAGGAAACATCTTACCTTTTTCAGCCCCGGTTATCTCGGTTTTGGTTTGCTTGTTTATTTTATCAGATTTGAGGGTAAAAAACTGATAGGCTCTAGCCTTACCTTCACGTTCTGCTTTCTCAATGTAGCCACGTTTTTGAATAGTAGAAATGGTAGGTGCAAAAGTAGAAGGACGACCAATCCCCATTTCCTCTAGTTTCTTTACCAGACTGGCTTCAGTATAACGAGGAGGATGTTTTGTAAATCGCTCAATGGCATTCATAAAGTCCAGGTTTAATACCTGCCCTACCTTGAGTGGAGGCAGCATACCTTTTGTAAGTGCATTATCCTCTTCATCATCTTCATTATCAGATGATTCAATGTACACTTTTAGAAAACCATCAAATGTAATTACCTCTCCTTTAGCAATAAGGTTAGGCATATCTACTGCAGGGGTTGCCGCCTTGTTATACTCCACTGGGTCAATCTCTACCGTAGCCGTAGTACGCTCCAATTGAGCATCAGCCATCTGGGAAGCAATGGCTCGTTTCCAAATCAACTCATATAACTTTTGCTCATCTCGGTTCGATCCCGCGCTTTGTACATCAAAACTGGTCGGGCGAATTGCTTCGTGTGCCTCTTGAGCAGTAGCTGACTTGGTTTTATATTTTCGTTGTTTAAAGTAATTTGCTCCAAAGCTGTTTTCAATAGAGCTTTTAGCAGCTTGTATAGCATCATCCGACAAATTGGTTGAGTCGGTTCGCATATAGGTGATTTTACCTGCCTCATAAAGTTTTTGAGCCAGACTCATTGTGCGGGATACCGAATACCTTAACTTTCGACTGGCTTCCTGTTGCAAAGTGGAAGTAGTAAAAGGTGGTGCGGGCGATTTCTTTCCTGGTTTTTTTTCCAGTTTCTTGATACTGTAGATGGCCCCTACACACTTTTCCAAAAACTCTTGAGCGGTTTGTTCATCTTGTAATTTCTTAGGAAGCTCGGCCACCAGTTTTTTGCCATCATCCAGTAAAAACTCGGCCACTAATTTGAATGAAGATTCTGGAACAAACTTCTCAATATCTCGCTCTCGCTCTACTACAATCCTAACTGCCACCGATTGTACTCTCCCGGCAGATAAACCTCCCTTGATCTTCTTCCACAATATAGGTGATAGCTCAAATCCCACCAATCTGTCCAATATGCGTCGAGCTTGCTGAGCATTTACCAGGTCTATATCAATACCTCTGGGAGATTCAATGGCTTTAGTAATTGCTTTTTTAGTGATTTCTCTAAAGACAATTCGTTTTGTGTTCTCTGTTTTGAGATTTAATGCTTGCTGCAAATGCCAGGATATGGCTTCTCCCTCTCTATCATCATCAGTAGCCAACCATACTATTTCTGCTTCCTTTACAGATTTTTTGAGATCAGCAATTACTTGTTTTTTATCATCAGAAACCACATAAGTAGGCTTGAAACCATTGGCAACATCAATAGCATCATTTGACTTAGGAAGGTCACGTATATGACCAAAACTCGATTTCACACTATAATCTTTTCCTAAATACCCCTCGATTGTCTTTGCCTTGGCTGGTGACTCTACTATGACTAGATTTTTTGGCATAATTCAGTAAACGCGATTATTGATTACTCACAAATATGATTTATTTTTAAACAAAAAAGCAAAAGCAATGCGAAAATAAAGATAATTTAAAACAAGAATATTACATGAACTTATGAGCAATGCTTGTGCATGTCTATAATCGTAATTTGTTAAAAAAGGTTGTAACATCATTAAAAAAGCCTTGTTTTTTGATTTAAACAAGCAAAACAGTAAAAAATCAGCATTTAGAACATCTAAATATTTACCAATACTAAAAAAAATAACATAAAAAGGTGTAAATCTTACACTATGCATTACTTGTTGTTTATTTTTCCAAAAAAAAATAAACAACTTGAATCACAAAAGTGCCAGCTCTTTTTGGTTAATTTCAATATGAAAAAACAGTTATTGTTATTGAGGCATGCCGAAGCACAAACTTTTGCACCAGGAAAAACTGATCATGCCCGAGAACTTACTCCCAATGGAATTCAACAGGCCCAACAAATGTCTCAACAACTGTCCGACTTGGATTATTTTCCAGAGATAGTTTATGCAAGTAATGCTCAACGCACTACCTCTACTGCTGAAATTTTTGCTCAAAAATTGAATTATCCTCCAAAAAACATCATATTTGATGCCTCCATTTATGAAACAACTGTTGAAGTGATGCTTTGGTTGATCAATAAAATACCTGATCAATATCAATTTGCAATGATGGTGGGCCACAATCCCACAATTACTTATCTGGTAGAGTATTTGGTTCAGCAATCAGTTGGGGGAATGCCTACCTGTGGCATGGCTCTTATAACCTTCGAGGTAGCCGAATGGAGTCATATATCAGCTGGTACAGGGGTTTTAAATTGGATAAAACATCCATAACTTTTTAGTTATAATAATTGTATGCTATTTATTATTATTGCCATCTTGGTTTACATTAGCCAATCCATACTTGCAGCATGGTGGTGGATTGCTGTTGTTTCTTTCGTAGCTGCAGCGCTGGTAGGTCGTTCTAATCTCGAAGCTTTTTTATCAGGCTTTTTGGGTGTTGCAGTTGTGTGGGTAGTACAGGCATTTTTTATAAATCAAGCCAACGAAGGGCTACTTGCCGAAAAAATAGCTCAAGTATTTAAGCTGCCTGCGGGGGAATGGTTGTTAGTAATTACCGGGGTAATTGGTGGACTTGTAGGGGCTTTTTCTGCTTTATCAGGATATAGTTTAAGAGCCATCCTACGTAAAAAATAAAGGAATATTTTTTTGATTTGTTAAAATAAAAATAACTAATTTCGCGCTCAATAGTTGGATAATATATGACCAACATATGTGGTTTGCATAAAATCAAATTGACAATGACTTTTACTAAAAAACTTTATCACTTAATCATATTTTCAGCTTTGTTTTCCTTGGCTTCTTGCGGGTATGGTAAGTACAATGCTTCTTCGGCAGTGGCTGATAAAAAAGTAAATTACGAGGATAGCCGGGTGTATGGCGATGGCAAAGAACAACCTGCTCGTCAAACCAAGCAAACTTACCCAACGCCTGAAAACGCTGGTGACCGAATGAATAAAATCAAAGATAAGCTTTATGGTAAGCCAAAAGCAGCAGAAGCAGCTGATTCAAACAGCACTACTGATAGTACTGCTACTCCAAAAGCTGACTCTACTAAAATTGATACTGCCAAGGCCAACTAATTATTTTGTTGATACTTTGGTATAAGATTTTGTAATGCTGTCAAACCTTGATTTGGCAGCATTCTTTTTGCTTTAGGAAAAAAGTTATGAAGTATCTCTGGTTCAGTTGTTTGTGTTTTATTGTATTACAGGGCTGTATTTTTGGCAAAGATGACTCAAATAAAGAAAATTCCTCCATCACTCCTTCCTCCCAGGATGCTTATGTAAGCAAAATAGCCTATGATGCTGACACACTCCTAAAATACCTCCACCAACGTAAAAATTTTAACGGCAATATTATGGTGGTACATAATGGCCTCAAAATACTACAAAAAAGCTATGGCTACGCCGATTTTCGCACCAAAACCATTCTAACAAGCCAATCCAATTTTAGAATGGGCTCCCTAAGTAAACAATTCACGGCAATGGCTATTATGATGCTTAAGGAATCGGGTAAGCTGACTTACGAAGATAATATTCGCAAGTTTTTTAGAGGCTTTCCTTATCCTAATATTACCATTCGTCAGTTATTAAACCATACTTCTGGCCTGCCTAATTATGGTGAATATTTTGCCAAAGTAGTGCTTACGTCCAAGTACAAATTTACCTCACCTACCAATCAAGATGTGCTATTGTGGCTCATCAATGAAAAACCCAAATTATATTTTAAATCAGGCGAAAGTTGGCTATACACCAACACTGGCTATATTTTGCTGGCACTGATTGTAGAGAAAGTTTCTCGGAAACCATTTTTTGAATACCTTCAGCAAAGAATCTTTGGTCCGTTGGATATGACCAGTACATTGGTATACGATAAAAAACGAACTCCTAAAATACCTCACCGTGTATATGGTTTTCGTCAGAATAAACGGTTATATGATGACCATTTATTTGATCGTATGTTTGGCGATAGCAATATTTACTCTTCTACCGAGGATTTATATAAGTGGGACCAGGCTTTGCGCACTGAAAGATTGGTAAAACAAAGCACCTTGAAAGAAGCCTTCTCGCCTACTCCTTACTTTAAGAACTTATTCAAAAAGAATTACGGTTTTGGCTGGCACCTGGATAAAGCAGGCCATACTGCTTTCCATTCAGGTAGTAGTGGAGGGTTTAGATGTACCATTATGCGGGGGCTTGAAAAAGACAATTGTGTGGTTTTGTTGACAAATAATGAAGATGGACGTTATGAAAACATCACAAAAACAATTTTTGACTGGCTGGATTAACGAAAATTGAAACGAATCATGTATTATTGAAGATAATCTATCGAATTATTTCGGCACATTATTTATGAAGTATTAATTGACTGCGGCAAATTATTTAAAATTTTGACAGAATAAATATGTATAAGTGGTTGCTTTTATTCTTATTCACTCCTTTATGTTTTCTTTGTTATGGACAGCAAAGTACCACTGCTGTTGATGTAGATAGCTTGGAAGAAAGCTTGGGCAAATCAATTGATGACCCTACGCGCATTGCCTTACTCAATCAACTAAGTGAAGCATATATCAACAGTCGCTATCAAAAAGCCATTCTCTATAACCAACAAGCCATTAAACATGCTACCAGCACGAGCAACCAAAAAGGGCTAGCCAAAGCATTTGCCATTAGAGGAACTCTGTTGAAGTTACAACGAAAGCCTCTGGAAGCTATTTCAGCTTATAAGAAAGCTGATAGCCTTTATACTCGTTTGGTGGATATGCCTAATAAGGTAGATTGTTATGTAATGTTGGCCAATGTTTTTATTGAGTACCAAGACACGACACAAACCCTCAAGTATCTGGAAGAAGGGTTAATCATCAGTAGTGGTAACAAATACACTGCTGGAGTAATCGCTGCTGCTACACACCTTGGCACAATCTACGCAAGTCAGAAAAACAGCAAGCAATTCGAAAAAATGTTGCAAGATGCGACCAAGGCTGCCAATCAGCTCAAGTCATCCAAGAGCAAAGAACTGGGAGTTATTTATGCTCACTTTGGTTATCTTTATTTGCAACAAAAACAATATAATAAGGCGAGTGAACTACTACTACAAGCACTGCAAAACAGCCAAAAAGCAAAGGATCAACCAACTACGATTCGTGGATTACATTATTTAGGGCTTGTCTACAAAGCAACTCAAAAAGACAATAAAGCTTCTGATTATTTTAATCAATCCATAAAAATGGCTGTTGATAATGATACCAAGTTCCTTTTAAGTGAAAATTATTTGTGTCTGGCTCGCTTACTAACTAAGGCAGGTGCTTCTACAGAAGCCATCAATCAGGGTTTATCATTTGCCGAAAAAGCCTACGAAATAACTTCTGATTATACGAACCCAGCGCTTGGCAGAGATGCTGTAAAAATATTACTAAACATATATGATCAGAAAAACGAGCAGGCAAAGGTTGGTGAATATCGGCGTGTCTACCAAACATTAACTGATACACTTCAAAACAGAACCATTCAAAAACGTTTGGCTTTGCAAGCATTCCAATTAAAAACCCAGCAGCAGACACAAATCGAAAGAATTAACGATAAACATCTGCAAAAAATAGATGCTGCCAATAATCAAAAACAGTGGCTGGTATTAGCCCTATTCCTGATAGGTGGAGGGCTAACAATCGTATTGATTAGGCTTTATTTGCGAAATAATAAACGTACCAAAGCATATGCTCAGAGTACACAAGACACAATGCAAACGCTGGAGCAAAAAAATAAGCAGATAGATGAGTTGAACGAAAGCATTGCCAATCAGTCGCAAGAATTACAAAACAATCAGAAGCAAATACAACAAAAGGACAAGACCATTGCAGAAAGCGAACAGCAAACGGCTTTGCATAAGCAATACATACACGATAGTAAAGTATTCACTGGCGAGATTCAAAAAGTAATGTTGCCTGATACAGAAAGGCGACGAAAGGTTTTACCAGACCACTTCATTCTATATCAACCTAAAGACATCTTAAGTGGTGATTTTTATTGGGTGAAAAAAGTAAAACCTTATGTAGTAATGGTAACGGCTGATTGCTCGGGGCAAGGGGTTCCAAGTGCAGTTGTGGGTATGTTAGCCATTTCTTTTTTAAACAACATCGTCCAAAATGATATGAAGCTTGATGCTGGTAGCATTCTGGATAAGTTGCGAGAAAAAGTGCAGCAAACGATTAAAAAAGACGATTCGGAAAACGAGGAGCAAAAAGGGCGTATTGAAATGGCCTTGGCTATGCTCAATACAAAAACGATGGAACTACAGTATGCGGGAGCTTATAATGCTTTACACCTAATCAGGCCTACTCGTTCGTTAGAGAATTTTCAGTTTACAGCCAATATACGTTCTATGCAGCAGGGAGATCATACTTTGCTGGAGATTAAGGCTGATAAACAGCCCGTGGGGCATTTTATTAAGGAGAAGCCATTTACGACTCAGCATTTAACCCTTCAGAGGGATGATAAGCTGTATATGTTTACCAATGGTTATGTAGACCAACCCAACTACAAAAATCGTTTATTCAATAAATCTCAACTCAAGACTTTGTTGCTTGAAATACATAACAAGCCAATGGTCGAACAAGAAGAGATTTTGGCCAAAACATTTGCTGATTGGAAAGGTGATCGTCCTCAGATTGATGATATTTTGCTGATGGGCGTACATATAGACCAAGAATGGTTTCAAATGTACATGAACGATCGCACTGCGTTTTTTTAGACTCCTATTTTTATAAGCCTAAACTACTTCGCTACCATTTCTTCTTTTTCATCACCTTTACCTGTCTTTATCTCAGTAGCGTTTTCCCTACTTACTAAGAAAACACCTACAAAAATAAGTAAAGAGAATGCTACCTTTTTTGGGGTGATTTCGTCTTGGGCTGCCAAAACAGCAATAATGCTGGTAAGTACAGGTTGTAAATAGATATAAAAACCCACCATGGTAGAGTTGACAAACTGCAAGGCCCAGGCATTTAACAAATAAGCAAGATAGGTAACCCCCACTACAATAAACGCCAAGGTAAGATAGGCCCAAGCTGGCATAGCAGCCCAATCTACCTGTGTGAATTCCCGAATACCAAAAGGAAATACGCCTATACACCCAAATAAAAATACCCAGCTAATAACAGTATAGGCCTGATAACGACGCATGAGAGGTTTAACCACTACCAAATAAATACCATAAGATGAGGCATTGATGAAAACCAATAGGTTGCCAAAGGTATTTTCTCCTTTGAAGGAAAAATCTCCCCCACCAATCAACATAATGGCGCCAGTAGCACCAAATAAAATACCTGCTGCTTTTAAAATGGTTAGTTTTTCCTTGGCAACCAGTACTGATACAATCAGCACCACTATTGGAGAAGAAGTAAGGATAATGGAGGCATCAATGGGAACTGTCATAGAAAGCCCCTTAAAAAATAGTAATTGGTTGATGATTACTCCAAATAATGCACAATAGGCAAAGCGAAAGTAATCGGATACTTTTTGGACTTTTTCACGGATAACAAAGCGTCTCAGCAACCAAAACAATAAAGTGGCTCCCCATACTCTCAATAAAATAATGGCAAAAGGTTGGATGTAGTTATCCTTCATAAGTTTTGATGCCACTACATAATTGATCGCATAGATCAAGTTTACGGTAAACAAAGCCAGATGAACTTTGACTAATTTCTTATCCATTCTATTTTAATCCTATTCTTAAGCAGATAGTTAATAAATGTTTTACTTGCTACTTCTTATTCAGATCACAATGCGTGGTAAACATACAACTAATTTGGTGAAAAGTATTTGCTTTTTATATATTTAGGTTTTGCATAACAAAAGCTAACTCACAAAATATTGAATCTAGAATAAGTAGGGAATTGTAAGGATGATGATGTTTACTAGAAATACCCCTCCCACAGGTTTAAAAGGAATTACCAAACACTGGCGTAGCGATCTTATTGCAGCATTTAGTGTGTCTTTGGTGGCTCTTCCCCTTTCCATTGGCATTGCGTTATCTTCGGACCTTGATCCTATGGCAGGTATTATTTCTGCAGTTATTGGCGGAATAATTACCACCTTTTTTCGAAGCAGTCATGTAGCAATTAATGGCCCAGCCAATAGCCTCATTGTTGTGGTAGCTTCTGGATTAGGACTGTTGGGTGGTGTGCAATACCTCTTGGCGGCATTTGTGGTAGCAGGAGTCATACAAATCATTATTGGCTTACTCAAATTGGGTAAAATAAGTGACTTTTTGCCAGCTTCGGTGATCCAAGGCATGTTGGCAGCAATTGGAGTCATGATCTTTGCCAAAGAGCTACACGTAGCGATGGGCGGTGTTGCACCTAAAGAAAGCACTATTGGGGTTTTATTGGCTTTGCCCAAAACCTTTATGAAGCAGAATCCTTTTATTACCATTATTTCTACGGTGAGCCTCCTGATTCTTATTTTTTATCCCAGAATTAAAAATAAAATCATCAAGTTTATCCCTGCTCCAGTTTGGGTGCTTATATTCTCTATTCCTCTTGTCTTTGTTTTCAACTTCTTTAAAGATCACACCATCCCCTTATTCAATCAAAGTTATCACGTGGGGCCTGATTACTTGGTAAATCTTCCTCAAAATATTAAAGATGGTTTCCAACTCGCCGACTTTAGCAAAATTGGTACAGGTGTATTTTGGATGCTAGTGATACAAATTACTTTACTGGCTACCATAGAAAGCTTGGTAAGCGGCAAAACTATTGGCAAAATTGATCCTTATAAACGCTCTACTAATGCCAATCGTGACTTAGCCTCCGTGGGCTTGAGTACAGTTATATCAGGCTTAATCGGTGGACTACCTGCTATCACAGTAGCAGGGCGAAGCTCAGTAAATGTAAACAACGGGGCAAAAACAAAGTGGTCTAACCTTTACCATGGGGTGATTTTACTCATTTTTGTATTTTTCTTCGGTTTTATAATCCGTGAAATCCCACGGGCAGCACTCTCCGCCATTTTGGTATATACAGGTTATAAACTTTCGGCTCCCAAAGTATTTAAAGATGCCTATCGCAAAGGCTGGGAGCAATTGGCCATTGTACTGGCAACCCTGTTTGCGACATTGTTTTTTGGGCTTTTATGGGGGATTGGTATTGGGGTACTTACTACCCTTGGCATCCATCATGTGTTATCTCAGAGAAGTTATAAGACCTTTATTTCCGAGTTATTGTTTTCTGAGGTTTTGCGTAAAGAAGAAGATGAAAACACGCACCATATTCAGGTAAAAGGCATTGCCAACTTTTATAACCTGTTCAAAATAAGACGTATTTTGGAACAAATCCCTGAACGCCAACATATTATTTTAGATTTTACCAAAACACCCATTGTCGATTTTACCGTTTTGGAGTTTATACAAGATTATGCCAATAGCTATAAGCAAAATAATGGTCAATTGGATATAGTAGGACTCACAGTACACAAAACTACTTCCAACCATCCCAGCGCATTGCGGGTGTTGCACCGTCCTCAGCGCCAAACCTTGAATCAACGCCAATTGGACTTGCAACATATTGCCCAAGTTCACGAGAGTACATTTCACCCTGAGATACATTGGGACAATGAAAGGTTGAAAAAGTTTCCGTATTTCCGTAGCAAAACATTGGAATATAGCACCAACATTATACAAGGCGTTCATGAGGATTTTAACACGCGCTGGGAGATATTTGATATGAGTTATGAAAGAGGTGCATTATCAGCCGCAGAGGTGTATCATTCCACGATCCATGTGTTATATCTACCTTTCAAAATCCCCAGGTTTGTGTTGGAGAAAGAGGCCTTGCTGGACAAACTGATGAAAATGGCAGGATTTGGAGAAATCGATTTTGAGGAACATAAAGAGTTTTCTTCAAAGTTTTTATTGCGAGGTGCCGAAAAGGACAAAGCCTACATTACTTACTTGTTTAACAAAGAGTTGATTGAATTTCTGCAATCTCAGGAGATTTATCAAATCGAGAGTAATGGGACTGCCATCTGTATTTTTAGAAATACACGTTATGCCAGTCCTAACGAGGTAGAAAGCATGATTAAATTTGGTTGTGATTTACTGAAGCACTTGAGAATTTAAGCACTATTTTTTTACCCAATTTCCTCCTTTTATCGGATCAAGCAGCTCTGATAGATTTTGGAGTGCTACCTTATTTTGACTACAGGCAACCGCTCTAAATGTGAGGGTTTTATCAATTTTTTCCTGCTGGGTTTGGCGTGCCTGATCATCATTGAAACCTTTTTGTAGCTGAGTGATTTGAGTAAAGTGTAAGGTCAGGTCATTGTTTTTTTGCTGGTAGCTTCCCTCCCATATTTCCTGTTGTTCTTTACCCTCTCCTTTGTCACTCACTACCACATTGGTATATACATAACGAACCGCTTTGTTGGGTAAGAAAAGCATCACTGCCCGAAAAGTAGAGCGATTTACACCAGAACAAGGTTCTTTGCCCCATATGTATTCACTTCCTTGCAAATTGGCCAACTTAAACTTGCCCGTGTTTGGAGCATTTACCTTCAAAGAAGCTGATGGTTCGGGGTTGTTGTTGGTTTGGTTAGAGGTCGAAGAAGAACAGTGTGTTAGGCTAAATAATCCCAACACACTGACAAAATATAAAAGGTAGCTATTGATTTTCACGGTTCAATAAGTTGATGTCATTATGAGAGATGAATATACAATTTTGATCAACAAATCGCCTGACTGACATCAATTATTTTAAGATACTACTAACTCAATCCAACAATGTTTCCATCAATCATGTCGATGCGTTTGGCTTGCGGATCTTTTGGGAGTCCTGGCATACGCATAATATTACCTGCAATGACTACAATAAAGCCAGCTCCAGCATTGATCACCAAATCCTCGATAGAAAAAACAAAATCTTTAGCCACTCCCAGTTGCTTGGCATCATCTGAGAAAGAATATTGAGTTTTGGCAATGCATATGGGCAAGTTATCAAGCCCAAGTTTTTTAATTCGCTTGAGCTTGGACTTGGCTTTCTTACCTAGGTTTACTTCTTTAGCACCATATATTTTAGTGGCTACTTTTTCTATTTTGGTAGGAATATCATCCGTTGAATCGTAAGTAAATTGCAAAGGTTGCGAAGGGCGGTTTTCGGTGGTGTCTATCACTGCCTGAGCCAACTCTGTAGCTCCTTCTCCTCCTTTTGTAAAGCCATTATTAATTGCAAAAGTAGCATTACGTTCCTGACTCCATTCTCGCATATAATTCATTTCCTCTTCGGTATCAAAGCCGTACTGATTAAAACCTATCACTACCGATTGACCAAAGCTTTGTACGTTGGAAACGTGTTTTTCGAGATTTGCCAAGCCGTTTTTTAAACCTTCCATGTTTGGTTTGGAAATATCACTTGCTGGAACTCCCCCATGTAGCTTCAGTGCCTGGGAAGTAACCACAATCACGGTAGCTTTAGGTTGCAAACCTGCTTGTCGACATTTGATATTAAAAAACTTTTCGGCACCCAAGTCAGCACCAAAGCCAGCTTCGGTAACCACATAGTCTCCAAAGGTAAGTGCCATTTGGGTAGCTACTACCGAATTGCACCCATGGGCAATGTTGGCAAACGGCCCTCCATGGATAAAAGCCGCAGTGTGTTCAGTCGTTTGCACCAAATTAGGATGAATCGCATCTTTTAGTAATACCGTAATGGCTCCCGCTACCCCTAAATCTTTCACAGTAAAAGGCTGGTTATCAAAAGTATAGCCCAATATGATTCGTTCAATCCTTGAACGTAAGTCTTCCATATTGTTGGCAAGGCACAAGATAGCCATGATTTCGGATGCTGGTGTGATATCGAAGCCCGACTCGGTAGTCACTCCATTGGAGATGGCTCCCAATCCAGTCACTATTTGTCGTAAGGCACGATCGTTTACATCTAATACACGTTTCCAAAGCACTTGCTTAAGCTGATGATCGGTATTTCGGTTTTGGTATTGGTAATTATCCAGCAAGGCTGAAATCATGTTATGAGCCGAGGTAATGGCATGAAAATCCCCAGTAAAGTGTAAGTTGATATCTTCCATTGGTAACACCTGAGCGTATCCTCCCCCAGCAGCTCCGCCTTTCATTCCAAAACAAGGGCCTAACGAAGGCTCTCGCAGAGCTACTACGGTTTTTTTGCCTAGTTTTTCCAGGCCTAGTGATAACCCAACCGAGGTGGTGGTTTTTCCAATACCTGCTTTGGTTGGGGTAATGGCGGTGACCAATATCAGATTGGCATTAGAATTTTCAGTATTAATTAGTTGGGCTGGCACTTTGGCTTTGTGTTTTCCATAAGGCATCAGTTCCTCTTGGGGCAAACCAATGTGTTGGGCAATTTCCTGAATAGGTTTGAGGTTAATTTCGCGCGCAATTTCTATATCGCTTTTCATAAGCTATCAAATTATTTTAAATCGTGTGTTTTTCTGTTGATTGTGTTGCCGCTAATTAACCCAATTCAATAGAAATTCCCAATTTTTAAACTTATTAGCTTCACTCGCTTTGTTTAGTACATTCATTATAATAAGGCACGAAGTGGATAAAAAATGATAAATTTGTTTCTGTTTTGATTTTATAATTTAATCCATGGAGCACCTCAAAACTGTCACTTCCCAATCCTGGCAAATAGAAGGCATCGAGATTGGCCATAATGTAATGGGCTATAAAAGCTCAGGGCTTGCCAAAGCCTCTAATGATAATGAAAGGGTGCGCATGCACTTTGGCTTACAAGGTGGTTATTCTTTTTATTGTCCTCAATTAGGCAGTTCATACGATTTATTGGGGCATCACAACAACCTATTGTATACCAAGGGTTTAGACCTAGAAGTAATTAATAAGAGTGAGTGTCTGGAGACATTTGGAATCAATTTTACCCCAGAAGCCTTTATCAAGATTGGGCAAAGTGGTAATGATATGCTTAAGGCATTTACAGAAAAAGTAATACGACAAGAAAATGTAATTTTGTCTCCTTATTGGCAAACCAATCATTTGAAAATGCAGGAGGTAATCCAGGAAATCATTCATTGCCAATATTCTGATGCTTTAAAAGATTTATTTTTACTTTCCAAAAGCATAGAGTTGTTGGTACTGCAGGCCGATTTATATCAAAACTTCCCTGCTCATTCATTTATTCAATCCAGTGCAGATCGCAAAAAGTTATTAGAAGCGAGAGAGCTACTCGAACAAAATATGGAAAACCCTCCTACCATTGTTGAACTATCTAAATTGGTAGGTATTAATGAATTTAAACTCAAAAAAGGTTTTAAGGAGTTATTTCACACTACAGTGTTTGGCTTTGTGTTTCACCAACGGATGAGCCATGCCAAGCGACTTTTACTAGATACTCACAAACCTGTAAAGGAAATTGCTTATGAAATCGGCTATAGCTCCCCTCAACACTTTTCCAATGCCTTTCGTCGCCGCTATGGGGTGGCTCCCAATCGCGTTAGAAAAAATCCCGATGTTGTACGTTCAATTGACTGATATGTGCTTGTTTTGCCTACAATCAAAACTCAATACCATATGATTATTAAAGAAACTGTTAGCTTTCAGGCAGATAAAGCACAAGTATGGGATTTATTAACCAACCCAGCAAAGACTCGCCAATACATGTTTGGCTCAGAAGTGATTTCTGACTGGAAAGTAGGCGATTTGATAGAATGGAGAGGTAAAACCGAGACTGGTGATGACATTACTTTCGTAAAAGGCGAAATACTTGCGTTTGAAGCAGGTACAAGTGTCACGCAAACGATGTTTGATCCTCACATGGGGCTGGAAGACGTACCTGAAAACTATGCAAAGCTTACATATGCACTTGCTGAAAATGGCACTGGAACAACCTTAGAAATCACCCAGGATTTTACAGGCGTAGGTAATGCTCAAAAACGATTTGAAGAATCAAAACAAGGCTGGCCAATGGTGATTCAGTCGATGAAAGAACTATTGAACTAAATTCAAATTCCTCCTTTTTTATTATATTGGAGTACATTTCAGTAACGTTTTTAATCTATACACTTATTTTGAAAACGTTACTTAACCAAAAACGGGGGAATTGATGACCGAACTGGAGTATGAAAAAAAAATTAGGCGGCTGCTGCAAAGCAGTGACGAAGTAAATCAACAACTGGCTTGTGAACTTATGAAAGGCAATGGCATTCCTCAGGCCTTGCATCAGGAATTGCAAGAAAAACACACCCTACTCTGCTTAGAAAATGGCTTTACGGCTCCCTTTGCCCATACAGAAAAACTCAACCTGAGTCGCTTGCAACTGACTCAAATCCCGCCTGCCATGGGGTATTTGCCTCGACTCAAATTTTTGTTTTTGCCTTTTAACAACCTGGAAGAACTCCCTGCCGAAATGGGGCATTTGTCTACCCTTAAGCGGGTATATCTGGACGGTAATCGCCTCACAAGCTTCCCTCGTTCTTTTCGTCATTTAGAAAACTTAGAACGTATTGCTTTAGTAAGTAACCGTTTAACTCAGATTCCTGGAGAGGTGTTTTACATGCGTAAAATGCGCTGGTTGGATGTAAGTTTCAATAAAATCAAGAAATTACCCACCGAAATAGGTAAGCTTCAGCATATGGAGTTTTTGACGCTAAGCCACAATCAAATCCAATACATTCCAGACAACATTGGTAAACTAACCAATCTTACCAGTTTATCGTTGGATCATAACCCATTGAGCAAACGGGAAATGGATAAAGTGAGAGATTTATTGCCTAATACGAAGATAAGGTTTTAAGGAGGAAGTGATCAGCTAAAATTCAATTATGAATTATTATTAAAAAAATACTTCTCTGTCTCGGATGGTGGGAACACACAACAAAAACAGAGAAGTTTGCTATTTCTTTATATTATATCAAATCTTTGAGAAAATCCATATACCTAAAATAAATCAGAATAGTTGCTGCTCGGTTCTAACCGAGTGAGTAATGTTAGGAGGCATTCAGCTGTAAACTTGTATGGATTAGTCTTATTTCTTGAAAAACTTCGCCTGGTACACCTTGGCAGATTGTTGAAGTACAAGTAAATAATGCCCACTGGAAAAATGGCTTACGTCCAATAGGGTGATTCCATTTTTCAGGCTAACCAATTTATTTGTTACCAAACGACCATTCAAAGTATACACCAATAGCTTCATTGAAGTACTTCGGTTCTCCCTCATGTTAACAATCAAGTAATCAGAAGTTGGATTGGGATATGCTTGAATCACCCCAGGCGAGACGGTGTTGTTAGAAAGCCCTGTAATGCTACTTTGAATTGTAAAATCTTCCGTACTTGTTCCTGTAAGTGTGCTATTTACCGTGATACTAATGGCACCAGTAGTAGCCCCAGCGGGCACTCTTACTTTAATCTGACTAGCCGAAGCGGAATCAATAGTGGCGGTTACTCCATTAAACTTCACAACATTCTCAGTAAGTAAATCACTAAAGTCGCTTCCAGTAATGGTTACCACAACCCCTTCATAACCCGCCTTTGGAGTAAAATCTGTAATGATAGGTCTTGTTGGGAAAGGTTCTGGATTATAAGTCAACAATTCCCGTCCAAGCTTAGGATCGATACCTGTAAAAAACAACTTTCCTTGGAAAACCTTCAAATCAGAGGGAATACTGCTTTCGGTTCCTGGCCAAACATCTATTACCTGGGTGCCCAATGAATCTCCATTTGTTTGAAGTATTTCTGAACCGTAAGTTCCAGTACCCAAAAGTAAATAATGACGATCTTCTGTCTCTGCCCAAGTACCAGTAGTATTAAATGAGTACAATGATAATCGGCCAAAATCAGAAAGCCTCCTCACAAGTACCACAGCTTTGCTAACAACATTTACTCTCCAAAGATTAAGTCCTCCAAAAACTAACAATTGATTTTTTAATACTCGTATTCCTCTTATAAATCCCAACGTATGATTGTCTAAAAAGCGTTGGGTGCCTGCTTTGGTACCATCAGTTACCCATAATCTAGTAGAAGCTTGCTGATCTCTTGCTCCAAAAAAAAGCTTTCCATCAAAAACAGTAAATATAGGACTTTGGTCCATCCCATTGGTATTTGCATCATCTGTATAAATGTCTTTGAAGAGTTGGGTGCCCGCTTCGGTACCATCAGTTGTCCATAGTTCGGAACCAGTTACACCATCATTACCCACAAAATACAGTTTGTCTCCAAAGACAATGCTGCGTAGCTCCAACGATATACCATCTTCGTTTCCTGGCCGAATATCTTTTAGCATTTGGGTACCAGCCTCAGTACCATCAGTCACCCATAACTCTAGTCCATTGGTACCATTGTTTGCAGCAAAGTAAAGTTTACCATTAAAAACACTGCTTCCTGCCAATTTAACTTGTTTATCAGTATTGACGCCAGGAGTAATGTCTTTTAGTAGTTTAGTACCAGTTTTGGTACCATCGCTCACCCAAAGCTCTTGACCATGAATGCCGTCATCAGCTACAAATACCAACAGATTATTTAATACTTTCAGTTCAGATGGCCTGCTTGAGCCACCAGGAGCGCTCGCAATATCTTTGACCAATTGGGTACCTGCCTCGGTGCCATCACTCATCCACAACTCATAACCGCTACCACCATTAGCCGAAAAATATATTTTATTTTTAAAGACAGTTAGGTTTTCTGGAAACCCACTATTCACGCCTGAAAAAATATCTTTAACTAGTTGGGTACCTGCCTCAGTGCCATCACTTACCCACAGCTCTCTTCCATGAAGTTTGTCATGTGCCTGAAAATAAAGCTTATTATTGAATTCGGTCAAGTATCTTGGACTTCCTGCATCAGGAAAAACATAGAGATCTTTCAAGAGCTTTGTGCCAGCTTCAGTGCCATCACTTACCCAAGGTTCTACCCCATGGTTTTTGTCCAGTGCTTTGAAAAACAACCGATTATTCATCACAACAAAATAATCAAGCTTACTCTCGAGTTTTCCTTCATAAATATCTTGTAATAATTGAGTACCAGCCTCAGTGCCATCGCTCATCCATAACTCATTTCCATGCACACCGTCATTAGCTACAAAAACCAATTTGTTTCCCAATGATGCAACTTGTTTTCCCAGCGAAAAAGCAGATGGCACCCCACTTTCGTTCCCAGGATTAATATCTTTCACCTTTCTAGTTCCTAAACCAGTACCATCAGTTACCCATAGCTCGCGGCCACTTATATTGTCATCAGCAGAGAAAAAAGTGAAAGTACCTACTTGGTCTAACATCGACACCACACTACTTTCACTTCCTGATACAATATCTTTAAGCATAAAAGTCCCCCCTTCAGTACCATCACTTGTCCAAAGTTCAGCCCCATGGGTGCCATCATTTGCTCTAAAATATAGTTTATTACCCATTACCGAAATATTGGTGAAATTACTACCTAACACTCCTGGATTGATATCTTTTACCATTTGGGTACCAGCTTCCGTGCCATCAGTTACCCAAAGTTCAGTCCCATTAGTTCCGTCATTGGCTCTGAAATACATTTTATTATCATATACCACCCAGTTACCAGGGCTACTACTACCTGAAGGATTGATATCTTTTACCATTTGGGTACCAGCCTCGGTGCCATCAGTTACCCAAAGCTCAGCTCCATTGGTTCCGTCATTGGCAGTAAAATATACCTTGTTGTTAAGAACGATATCTATTTGACTTGAAAAAGATTGAGACGTGTTTGGGTTTATATCTTTAGTCAGTTTTGTACCTGCCTCGGTACCATCAGTTACCCACATTTCCGAGCCATGCACACCATCAAAAATCCTGAAAAACACTTTATTATCAGCAGCAATCAGATTTTCTATGTAAGATAAACCATTGCCTGGATTTATATCTTTTGTTAGGCGAGTTCCAGCTTCCGTGCCATCAGTTACCCAAACTTCCTCACCATGTGTATCTTCAACCACTACAAAAAAAAGTTTGTTGCCTGCTACCTGAAACTTAGATATATAGTTTAAAGGATTATCGCTAATTACTTTTAATTCCTGAGTTCCGTCCTCAGTACCATCATCGGGCATTGTCATGAAAAAACAATTTATTGTTAAAGATCACAAACTCAATGCGAGCAGCGCTTAGAAAAGCCCTCTTAAGCAATTGGGTACCCGCCTCAGTACCATCGCTTACCCATAAACCAAAATCTGCCTTGAAGTAAACTTTACCATTCCAGGCAATAAAATTTTGAGGATTGCTACTGAATGTTCCAGGATTAATATCTTTTACAACAGACACTTGTGCGTGTCCTATTCGAAAGAAGAATAATAAGCAAAACAGAATTAGAAGGTATTGGCGAAATTGTGGAAATATTTCTCTTTGTGATGAACTCAGCATGGCTCAATATTTTAAATGACCTGAAATAAATAAACATTAAAATTATTGTCCACATTCCTTACTCCAAAAACTTGGTTATTCTATTTATGAAAGGGTCTATTCTTTTTTTGAATAATAAGTTACCGCGACTCTCAATAATAGATTCTTAAGGGTTATAAGAAAACTTAATGACATCTTATAAAATGCTCATAAAAATCATTTCCTGATTAATCATTGGTAGTTCTCAAAAATCTTTGTCAAATTTACAGCCTCAAATTCAATTATGTAGAATCGCAGGAGCACCCCACCAATCCTGCGGATAAAACGATATAGTAAAACAAAGATGAAGAAGAATTTTATTGAAGAATTGCGCTGGCGCGGCATGTTGCATGACGCAATGCCTGGAACGGAAGAACAACTGAATAAAGAAATGACGGTGGGTTATATTGGCTTTGATCCTACGGCAGACTCTATTCATATTGGTAACCTGGCCACTCTGATGATGCTCAAACACTTGCAAATGGCTGGACACAAGCCTGTGGCCTTGGTAGGTGGTGCTACTGGAATGGTAGGTGATCCTTCTGGTAAATCAGCCGAGCGTAACTTGCTGGATGTAGCCACCCTTCGCAAAAATGAAAAGGCTATTGGTGAGCAATTGGCCAAGTTTCTGGATTTTGACAGTGGCGAAAACTCAGCCGAATTATTGAACAACTACGATTGGTTTGGCCCAATGAATTTTCTGGAATTTTTGCGCGATGTTGGTAAGCACATCACCGTAAACTACATGACTGCCAAAGATTCAGTGAAAAAACGTCTTGAGACAGGTTTGTCTTTTACTGAGTTTAGCTACCAATTGCTTCAGGGATACGATTTTGCCTGGTTGAATAAAAATAAAAACTGTAAGCTGCAAATGGGTGGCTCTGACCAATGGGGAAACATCACTACGGGTACAGAGTTGATTCGCCGCATGGGTGGTGGAGATGCCTTTGCAGTGACTTGCCCGTTGATTACTAAATCGGATGGTAGCAAGTTTGGTAAGTCAGAAAGTGGGAATGTATGGCTTGATCCCAAGCGTACCTCTCCTTACAAATTTTACCAATTTTGGCTCAATGTAGATGATGCCCAAACAGGTCGCTTGTTGCGGGTATTTACCTTATTGGATCAAGCAACTATTGAAAAACACGAAGCAGACTATGCCAATGATCCTCGCATGTTGAAAAAGATTTTGGCAGAAGAGGTAACTCGTATGGTACACTCTCAGGAGGAATTGGATCGTGCCCAAAAGGCTTCAGGATTATTGTTTGGTAAATCTACTTTGGAAGACTTTGAAGGCACCGATGAGGCTACTTTGTTGGATGTTTTTGAAGGTTTGCAGAAGAAGAATTTCACTCAAGCTGAATTCAATGATTTGAACAATACGATTGATTTGTTAGAAGCAGCAATGTCTACTGAAGATAAGAAGGTTTCTAAGGGAGAGATTCGCCGATTGATTAAGAATAATGGGATCAAAATCAATCAAAAAACATTGACCAAAGATCAGTCAGAGGCTAAGCCAAACTTTCAATTATTGAAGGGCAAGTTTTTGTTGATCAAAAAAGGAAAACAATACTTTTTAGTAACTGTGGGCGTGGTTCAACGTGCTACAGAAGTTACGGTATAGATTTTATAAAAATTATCACAGAAAGCAAGTCTCATTTAACAAGGGCTTGCTTTTTTGTTTTTACATCTTCTACTCTCAAAGCAAACCCATCTGAAACGCGCTTCTAATCATTCCCGCAGTATTTTTCACTTTAAGTTTTTCCTTCAAATTGGTACGGTGGGTATCTACTGTACGGTAGCTGATATTGAGAATACCAGCGATTTCTTTGGCTGATTTGCCAGTGGCTACTAGTTTCAAGATTTCTTTTTCCCGACTCGTGAGGTGTACTTCATCGTCCGAAATCTGGGATTTTTTCTTTTGGGCACGTTTGGTTTTATTGTTAAAATAGCTTTTACCAGCCACTACTTGCCTAATAGCTCTAATGAGTTCATTACTATTGGCATTTTTTTGAATACAACCATTTGCCTGGGCTGCAATGAGTTTATTGTACAAGGTTTCTTCTTGATGCATGGTCAAGATAAGTACTTTGACATCAGGAAACTTGGCCTTGACCACCTTGGTAGCTTGAATACCATTCATCACTGGCATGTCTACATCCATCAATACCAAGTGTATTTTTTCGCTGGGTGATTCTTGGGGATGATTGTTCAAAAAGCTCAATAATTCCTGACCATTAGACGCTTTTCCTGCTACCTGAATATCGCTCACATTGGATAATAAAGAAATAAAGCCATCCAATACTAAATCGTGGTCATCTACAATCACAAGGTTAATGTTTTCCATTATGTAATTAATTTTTATGTTCTTATTTCTCCGCTCAATAAGTTCCTGAAAACGTGCTAGGCAACCAGTATATCTCCTTTTAGCATTTTATCGGATGAATGATTTACATTACTTTTCATTGGTAAAGTAATTTTTACACAAGTCCCTCCATTTTCGCCACTTTCAAACGAAACATTTCCTGCAAGAAAATCTACCCGACTACGTATATTTAATAGACCAATGCCTGTATTTTTTATTTTGGTAGAGTCAAACCCTTGCCCGTTATCTTCAAAATGAATATACAAATAATCGTCTACCTCATAGAGCTGTAACTCTACCTCAGTAGCTTTTGCATGCTTCATTACATTACTGGTCAGCTCTTGTACAATTCTATAGGTATTGATTTCAATAGATTCCCGATATCTTTTTTGAAGATTATAACACTCGAAATAATGGTTGATTTGACTGCCGCTAAAGGTGTTATCCAGCAAATGTTCCAAAGCAATCGTTAACCCATCGCTTTTGATTAGGTTAGGCATTGCCAGGTGTGATATAGAGCGAACATCCTGGGTTATTTTATCCAGCAATTGAAAGGCATTTTTCCAAACCTTCCTATTTTTCTCCATCGGGGTAGCAGTGGCTTCTAGATTAAGCCTAAGCGCTACCAACAGTTGTCCTACCCCATCGTGCAAGTCTTGCGCAATCTTCTTTTGCATAGTTTCCTGTGCCTTGAATACTGCGTCCCTTTTTAAGTTGTTTTGTTTTTTTAGCTCACTATCCCACTTATGTTGTTGACGAATACGATAGCGATAATAGGCAAAAAGCAACAATACCAATATCAAAACGAAAGTGACACTCATCCCAAAGATAGATAATACCCGTTGTCGTTTTTGTTGTTTGAGTTCAGCGGCCAGTAAGGCTTCCTTCTTTTGTTGCTGGAGCAATTGTCTTTGTTGGGCTACTTCATACTTCCGTTTTTGTTCCAGAGAAGCCGCAGTTTTAATATTTTCAGCATTGATTAGGCTATCGCTAATATTTTTGAAGATTATTTGAAAACGATACGCCTGTTCATAATTTTTTATTTGGGCAAAAGCATTTGATAGCATTTGAGCAGCATCTTTTGCCACCACTTTGAGTTGATGCTTGCGTGCCAATGCATAGCCCTCACTGGTTTGTGTGATCGCAGCCTGGTATTTTTTATTGGTAAGCAATGCTTGCCCAATACCAATCTTGATTTGGGCCTTCAAGAGTTTTTCTCCCAGCTTTTCACTCAATGCTAAAGCTTCTTGATAATACTCCAATGCTTCGTTTGGGTATCCTGCATGATAAAAGGTAGCAGCTGTACCCAAAAGATTTGCCCCCAAATGGCTTTTGTTCCGAACTTCATTTATCAACCACCTGGCTTTTTGGTAAAACTCAAGAGCTTTGTCATATTCCCCCAATTGGTTATAAATTTTCCCAATGTTATTATAAGAGGCTGCCGCTTCACTTTTGTCTTTTTGTTCCAACCTTAGCTGAAGAGATTTTTCATAATAAGTCAATGCTTTTTTATAGTCCTTTAGCAAAGCATATACATCCCCAATGTAAAAAAGACTGGTGGCTCTCGCCGTTTTATCCTTGGTTTTGTGGGTGATTTTAAGACAAATACCAAAGTACTCCAGAGCCTTGTAATACTCTCCTTTGATGCGGCAAATACGTCCAATACCCGCCAACAAGGAAGTTTGAGTGCCAGGATCTGGGTAACTAGTCAAACTATCCAATTTTTGGTGCAAGGTGAGTGACTTTTGGTAGTATTTCATTGCAGACTGATACTCTGTTCTTTTGTTATATACATTGCCTATAGCATTGTAAATCACTGCTCGATTGCGCTGATCTCCCACCGCTTCGTACCCTCCCAATGCCTGCTGATAATAGGTTAATGCCTTGGCATAATCACCCTTGCGAGCATATACCATCCCCAATTTGCGATAAGTATGGGCCACATCTTTGCCTGCGTGATTGTCACGATCAATTAGGCGAAGGGCTTTTTTATACCACATCAAGGCCTTAGAATAACGACCTTTGCGATACTCAATAAATCCGCTGGAATGATAAGCAATGATTCTATTAGTGGAATCTGTATGTGTTTCGGCAAGCCTTAAAATCTTTTGCACATATTCTTCTGCCGTCTTGATATCTCGATAAGCATATATTTCCACCAACTCACTCAGTATCTTTGCTTTAGTTGCTGCATTGGCCTGGTTGTCCTTTAAGGCTACTTCCAGACTATCCACTAGTTCTTGTGCCTTTACTTGTAAGGTCAGGCTACCCAATACAAGTATCCAACAGCCATAAAATAGAAATTGTGCTTTAAAAATGAATTGCCAAGGTTTCATAAAAGTTATTTGGTTAGGTTGTTTTGCTTACATAAGCCAGATAGCTTCGCAAAATAATTTATGCAGCCAATCTTCCATCTTTTACTTCTAAATGCATAGGTTGCTTTAATGGCAATGAGATATTTACAACCATTCCTCCATTTTCTTCTTGCTCAAAGTTGATATCTCCTGCCAAAAAATCTACCCGACTGCCAATACTTAGAAGTCCCACTCCTGAAGAAGTCATTGTTTGTACATCAAATCCCTGTCCATCATCTTCAAAACGCACATACAATACTTCTTCTACCTGATAAATTTGTAAGCTTACTTTGGTAGCATTGGCATGTTTTATTACGTTGCTAATCAACTCTTGAATAATTCTATACATATTTATTTCAAGAGGCTCGATATATTTTTCCTGTAGATTATAGTGTTCAAAATCGTATGCTATAGTATGATAACCAAAAGTTTTTTCCATTAAATGTTCAAGAGCCATTACCAGCCCATCACTTTTTATCAAATTGGGCATTGCCATATGCGATACACCCCTTACATCGTTGGTGATTTTATCTAAAAGTTGAAAGGCATTTTCCCAAGGTTTTTGGCTTTGGTTTCCCTGGCTTTGTTTCAAGATTGCTTCGAGGTTTAGTTTAAGGGCTACTAATAGTTGTCCTACGCCATCATGGAGTTCTTGAGCAATCTTTTTCTGCTGTGCTTCTTGAGCCGTAATCACTGCATTTCTCTTCAATTGTTCTTGATTTTTCAGTGCTTGATTCCATTTTTGGCGTTGTTG
This sequence comes from marine bacterium AO1-C, assembly GCA_001890965.1. GTDB lineage: Bacteria > Bacteroidota > Bacteroidia > Cytophagales > Microscillaceae > Microscilla. The sequence goes on from MLAY01000016.1 coordinate 200,121, forward strand.
CACTCGGTAACGATAATAAAAAAATAGTAATATCACCAACACCAACAAAAAGCTCATACTTAGACCAAAGATGGCAGACCGACGTAATCTTTTTTGTTGTTTGAGTTCAGCTTTCATCAAAGCCTCTTTTTGGGTTTGTTCTAGTGTTTGTTTTTGCTTTTCAATTTCGTATTTCTTTTGGCTTTCCAAAGCCGTTACTTTTTTGATATTCTCCGCATTGATTAGGCTATCGCTGGTGTTTTTAAAGATTGTGAGAAAATCAAATGCTTTTTTGTACTCATTTTTTTGTGCATAAACCTCAGCAAGTACTTGGGCCGCTAATTTTATGGTATTCTTTTGCTCAATTTTCTTGGCCAATGCATATCCCTGCATACCATATTCAATCGCCTTTTGCCATTTTTGTTCTTTTGCCAGCAAATTCGCCAACCCTACCTGACTTTTCGCAACCAGTGCCTTTTGACCGATTTGTTGGCTTAGTCTCAAGGATTTTTCAAAAGCATTACGTGCTTTAGAATACGCATTCAGCGACATCCAGGCTTCGGCCATACCTACAAGGCTTCTCCCTAGTTCTCCTTTGTTTTGTATGCCTTGAGCTATTTTGTTTGCCTGCAGAAAATATGTCAATGCCTTTGAGGGTTGCTCCAGCTTGTTATGAGTAGCTCCCAAGCTATTGTAGCATTCTATTACGCCTGTTTTTTCGCCAATGTCTTTCCGTATTGAAAGCGCTTTTTCGTAAAACCCAATGGCTTTGTTATATTCAGCTAGTAATTGATATATTTCGCCAATATTGTAATAACAGCTTGCAGTTCCAGGTTTGTTCTTGGTTTTCAGTCTTATTTTCAGTGACTTATGAAAATATTCCAAAGCCTGAAAGTAATTCCCTTTTTCTCCATACAATCCCCCAATGTTGTTGAGTAATGAGCCAATTGCATCCTGTCGGTTTTGCGTTTTGCTAAGCAGGCGATTGATCTTGAGCGATTCCTTAAAATAGCGAATGGATTGGTCATAATCTCCCTTAAAGTAATATACATTGGCCATAGCATGATAGGTAGCCGATATACCTCTTTGGTCTTTTCTGGCTTGGGCAATTTTCAAAGATTTTTGATGATAACTGAGTGCTTGTGGGTGTTTGCCAAGGCGGGTATATACCATTCCCATTTTTTTATAGGTATGCGATATATCCAGAGAATCAGTCACAGAATTAAAAGCCTCCTCAGCTTTTTGAAGCCACTTTAAGGCTTGTGGGTAATTACTTTTGCGATATTCAATGAATCCCAAAGAATGAAAAGCAATCGTTTCGTATGGTTTGTATTTAGGAACAGAAACAATATTCAGTGCCTCCTGAGCATAAGTAGAGGCCTTTTTTATGTCTCGATAGGCCACTACTTCGGTAAGTATGGCCAATATTCTTAGTTTTTGCTTTTGATCATTGGTTTGGGTAAGTGCAGTTTGTAAGCTATCTGCAAAGTTTTGTTGAGGTTGGGCTAAAGCAAACGAATACCCCACCAGCAATAAAAAAGGCATTATTCTTAATAAACGAAATATCATGATAATATGGTAATAGTAGTATATGCTAGGCTGGCGAATTCGTTCTCAATCGTAAAAGGTTGTTCTTTTATATCCTGTAAGATTTATACCTGACAAGTTCTAATAGTCTGTCAGGTATAAATTAAACCAATCAGTCAAAGATATCAGTTTTTCAATTATTGCTTATTACAAGAAAACTGGCATAAGAATGGAGTGCTGGTTTCTCTCCATTTTCATTGGACTGGTATTTAATAAACTACTTAAGATTTTGCTTGTACATAGTGAACCCCCACCCTACAGCCACCCCATGGTTTCCAAAAGGAGCTACGGGCTGGTTTCCATTGGTTTTTAGGTAAAACAATCCTACATGTACTGCATTTTTTTCATCGCCATCATTGGGTACCTGATAAGCCATGGCTACTGGCAAATTATAATATAAGATGACTCCCAAATGGTTTCTTACTGCCTCCCAGGGGCGAATAGGAGTCGCTTTGATGTAAGTAGCCTTGTCTCTTTTATTCTTACGGATATAAGCCAATGCTGCCTGCCCCAGTTGGTTTGCCTGAGCTGGGGTAAAGCTACTGTGAGTCTTGGGAAAACGAGCGGCCATGCGCGACTTGCGGATCAAAGCCAGCTTTTTCTTTTCGATGTTATCCAATTTGGCTAACATGCCTTTTGCTTTTTCCGAAACAGGATACACTTCCAGCCCCATGTTAAGAATCATTTTCAGATCAGAAATCATCGTGGTTACTTCATTGGGCTTTTTCTTATACTCCAATACCATCAAATCAATATTTGCCTGACTGCACATGCTTTCGCAAAACGATTCTGCCAATTTGGTACGATTATCCAATAACTCTTTCAGGTCGCGGATATAAAAGCTAGGAGCTGCATGGGCCAGCTGGTATGCTTTCCAGTGGGCTTCCCGATATTTTTTGCTATATGCTGCATCACTGGTGTATTTTTTAGTGTATTTGGCCAGGGCTTCCTCAGCAGGTTTTACCTGATCGGCAAACTGCCATATCTTTTGTTTGTCCTTCAAAAGTAGTGATTCACGCTCTTCTCTAGACGAATAGCTGTATCTTCCTTTAGGGTAGGCATCACAATAGTGCTTAAATGCAACATAGGCTTTGCTAAACGCTTTGCTGTCTGCTTCCATAGCCTTCAGCATTTTTTTGAGTTTCTCCTTACCTACATTGTCTTCCGTGTTGTTGGTAGCATTGTTATTATTTTTTTTATTTCCTTTCTTTTTGCCAATGCGTACCTTGGGGACTTTCTTTCCTAATATTCGGATTTGCGACTCGGCCTGCAGGGCAAATAACAGACATCCAATGAGCAAAAGTGTTTTTTTCATTTGTTTGGTTTTCATGAGTTTTTAATGATAATATAGGTTCTAAAAGTAGAAGCCTGCTTGACTTCATAGTGTTACTTATGTCTTTGTTTTGAACTCATTTTGAGTTATTTGACATAGATATTTCATTCCAAAAAATCTTTCGATGATTGGTTGATGTTTTATAATTGAGTGCTTTTAATGTTTCCCCAGATTAGTATAGATTCACGGGCTTATGTTATTGAGGGGGCTAAAAGATAATAGTCTAGTCTGCTAATTTTCGAGTACAAAAGTAGGGCTTTGTTGTATGCTGGGAAATAGAGAAAAATACGTAGTTTTTGACCAAAATCGAATAAAAAAGCCCTTGATGTAAGGCAAGGGCAATCAAAAATAATATGATGTAGATTATTTGCTAAAACGTTTGCTGGCTCCAGCAAGCAATCTTTCAGTAGCAATAATGGCTCGGCTATGACTCCCTTCTCCTATCTTACCCGCTTCGTCAAATGCCTCTATAGTAAACATGTATAGTTTTCCTTCCATTCTGGTAAAAGTAGCCACCGCCCATACTTCTTTGCCCTTTGGAGTGGCTGCCAGGTGTTTGATGTTTACACCTACACCTACCGATAACTGACCTTCTGTCAAAGCTTTTTGCATGAGTCGGGCCGCAGCCAATTCCATCAAAGCAATCATTCTGGAAGTAGCAAAAACTTCTGGAAAATTATCCTCTTCTGATATGGGCAATGCGCTGGCCAAATCGGCTTCTTGTACAACCATTCTTGCTTCGGCTGATTCATTCATTTCTAGGTTCATATGCATGATCAAGTTTATAATATTCAAAAATATCAAACAGGAATTCCTGCATAAATAGAGAAAAATGCTGAGATACTCCAGATGGCCTGCTAATGAGTTTGCTTTTCTGCTTTAGTTTCTTCACCTTCCATTTATGATCACACCCTATATCAATATCATTTTATATATCACAGGTGGCCTTACTGCTGCTATGATATTCCAGTTTTTGTTGCCAAAACTGATGTTAGAAAAAGTAAATGAGGTGAAAATTACTAGTCCGGCAGGAATGTTTTATGCCAGACATTGGGGCCTTACGGTGTTTTCTGTAGGAGCCTTGTTGGTGTATGCTGGCTATCAACCCATTTATCGCGAACCCATCATATTGGCAGCTACCATCGAAAAGGTTGGCCTCATTTTGTTATTGATGGCTGATTTCAAAAAGCCTTACACAAAAAAACTCAAGTTGGCTATGTATTTCGATATGGTGTGTGTTACACTTTACATTTTGTATCTTCTCAAAGTATAATTACTAGTTATCGAATGAAAATATTAATTATTGGAGGTAATGGTACGCTTGGCAAAATAGTACGAGACCATTATAAAGCCAAACACGAAGTACTCATTGCTGGACGCAACAGTGGTGATGTACAGATAGACTTAGCTGATAATGCCTCTATTCAGCAAGGGTTGGAAAAGGCTCATGAAAAAACTGGCAAGTTAGATGCAATCATTTGTATTGCAGGAGAGGCCAAATGGGCACCTTTTGCCGAGCTAACAGAAGACGACTATTACATTGGTTTGCGAAGTAAACTGATGGGTCAAGTGAACCTGGTACGAATTGGACAAAATTTTCTGAATCCCGAAGGATCTATCACGCTTACTACGGGTATTTTGGCCGATGACCCAGTGATTAAAACGGCAAGTGCTGCTATGGTCAATGGAGCTATTCACAGCTTTGTGCAAGCAGCCGCGCTTGAAATTAAAGATTTTCGCTTGAATGTTGTTTGCCCTGGATTAGTGGAAGATTCAGTAGAAAAATATCGGGATTATTTTCCCGGGCATCACCCCATTCCTATGCAAAAAATGCTTCGTGGCTTTATACGCTGTGTAGAAGGTCACCAACATGGAGAAATCGTAAAGATCTACGAGTAATCCATATTTCATTCCTCAGTGAAGCATCAGACTTCATCCCAGGTTATTTTTGAGCCAGATTCAAAACATTTATTATGAAACATTTCGCCGAAGTAACCTGGGAAAAACGCTCCCCAAAACTGTTTATCAATTACTATTATCAATTTGCCTGTATTATTCCAATGCAGCATCGATCAATATCCTCTTACGCCGCAATTTCATTCAACCATCTTAAAAACCAGTAGAACCTATGAAAGACTTAACTATTAGACTACAAAATGAACCAGGTACATTGGCTGCTATGGGAGAAGCCCTGGCCAAAGCATCCATAAGTGTAGAAGGTGGTGGTGCCTGGGTGGTTAATCAAGAAGGCATTGCGCATTTTTTGGTCGAGAATGCAGATCAGGCTCGTTCGGCTTTAGAAGCAGTCGGAATTGAAGTACTCAAGATAAATGAGGTGATTGTACAAAGGCTTCATCAGGATCAACCTGGACAATTAGGAAAGTTTTGTCGAATGTTGGCAGAAGCTGGTGTCAACATAGAGGTTTTATATAGCGACCATGACCATCAATTGATTGTGGTGGTAGATAACGTAGAAAAAGGAAAAGTAGTCTCCAAAAAATGGATGCAAAATAGAGTTATTAGTTGAAGTCGTCTCGATGACTTCATTCTCAAAAAAATGAATAGACCATGGAAGATATAGAAAACCAATTCGCGTATTTAGCATCTCTTTTGGGCGAAAGATCCCGTGCCTTAATGCTTTGGAGCTTGCTCGATGGTCGTGCTTATACTGCTACCGAACTAGCCATTTGTGCCAATATCTCTCCTCAAGCTGCCAGTAATCACTTGGTAAAATTGGTAAATGCCCAATTGCTCAGTGTAGAAAAACAAGGGCGTCATCGTTATTACCGCTATCATAACGATGACGTGGCTCAAGCAATAGAATCACTTGCTGGCCTCATCCCTAATCTCCCCCAGCCCAAATTACGCCCCATTGCCAAGGGAATTACTTATGCTCGTACCTGTTATGATCATTTGGCTGGGAAAGCAGGTGTACAAATTACTGAGGGGCTGATAGCTCGAGAGGTACTAAAAGTGACCCATCAACAATACATTGTAACCGATACAATTGGTAAACCTTGGTTTCAGTCATTGAATATAGATGTAGATTCGCTTCAGCGCCAAAAAAGGAGTTTTGCCCGTAAGTGTCTGGATTGGAGCGAAAGGAAGCATCACCTGGCAGGTTCTTTAGGTGCTGCATTATTACAAGTAATGTTGAACAAACAATGGGTCAGAAAAAAAGAGCACTCTCGAGAAGTTGTCATCACCCAAATGGGTAAAATGGCTTTAGAAAAAGAATTGGGAATTATTTTGTAAAACTACCATCGAGCATGTTAAATTTTAACATGTAGCCCACCTTTTAAATTGCACTTTTTTATTAAAAAAACCGTTAATTAACCCTTAAAACAAACTATTTATCCGTAAAAATTGTACTATTTACCGAAAGTTGCACGCTAAATATCAAAAAAAACAGTATACATGAATAAATTATTCTTTATACAATTGCCACCTTTAAATCAACGACACAATGCTTCTTTTGGAAAATAAATACCTACAATTATCAATGGATCTGCACAGCGAAATTGCCTACATGGAATGGAACAGACAAACCGCCTTTATGTCCAATGAAGATTTTCAAAATGTGCTGTGTATGTGTATGGAAGTACTCAAAGAATTACAACCTAAAGCATTGTTGGGCAATGATCAATACTTCTCTAAGCCTATCCCTCCTGAGCTACAGGAATGGACTGTAAAACAATTGAACCCACATTTGGAAAAATCGGGCATTAAGAAAATGGCTTTTACTTCTTCCCGTGACTTTATTGGTGACTTATCTATTCAGCAGAGCGTAGAAGAAATTCAAAAAAACACTCCTCGTAAACAGCTTTCTGTGCGGTATTTTGAAAACCTCGAGGAGGCAAAGAAATGGGTAAGTGTTTAGCATTGAACAAAATAGGTTAGAATGGCAGTGGTTTGGATTTACAGAAAAAAAGAAGTAACTTATTGATTATTAGATCATCCTATCATTTTCCATCAATTTTTTACGACCTTTCTGCTAACCTATCTGTTATTTAAGTTCCATTCACCAATGCATATTTTACACACTTATTATGTCGAAGCCCCCTACATTTGTAGTGTGGGCTTTTTTCATGCAAGGATTTTCTAACCAAAGGCAAAAATGTAATGATATAGTAAGGGTTCTGGGGATTTAATTTATCTTGTAACCATAAATTAAGTATATATAAACCCATACCGCATGAAACTAACTCTACTCAAAGCATTTTTTACTATACTACTATTTAGCCTTTCTACCATTACTTTTGCCCAAACCACTCGCACCATTACTGGCAAAGTAACTGATCAAAAAGGAGCTCCTTTACCAGGTGTAAGCATTAATCAAAAAGGTGCAGAACCTATTACTACTAATTCAGAAGGAGTTTACGAAATACAAGTACCTGATAACCAGGAAATATCACTTATATTTTCATATTTTGGGTATGTATCTATCACAGAAAAAATTGAAAACCGCAAAGTCATCAACGTAGTATTAAGAAAAGCTACCGTTAAAAAAAGACGACCAAACACCGTCGCCTCCCATCAAATCGCTACAGATAATTTCAAATACTCTACTGATATCTTCAAGGCCATTCAAAACCAGTCTGCTGGGGCCTGGATTACTACTTCTTCGGGGTCGCCAGGGGCTGCTACCCAAGTGTTGTTGCGAGGGCATCGCTCTATCCAAGGCAACAACTCTCCGCTCATTATTATAGATGGTATGCCCATCATCAATATGACCATTGGCAACTCAGTAGCCAGCGTAGATCAGAGCAATCGCCTGATGGATATTAGCCCACAAAATATTGAATCCTTAGAAGTCCTCAACTCCTTTTCGCCTCGTTTGTTACGCTATGGTATGCAAGCCCGCAATGGAGCAGTTATTATCAAAACCAAAAAAGGGCAATTCAGGCAAAAACCTCAAGTTACATTTTTTACTCGCTTTAGCTCTGATCGGGTCAATCGCTTGCCTGAATTGCAAAATCAGTACGCTCAAGGGCTACCAGGAACTGTACAACCAATATATCAAGGACCAGAAACTCAAAATCAATATGCCTGGGGACCACCCCTCGCCTCTTTGAGCTATAATGGCACCCCTGATGGGTATGACAACAAAGGACGATTGATTCCCAATAGTTTTACGGGGCCAGGGGCCTTGCCAGCAGTAGCTTATGATCCTTACGATTTTTTTGTAGGAGGCTTTACTTTCGAAACCAACCTGGCAGTGAACGGAGGAAATGAAAAATATCAATACTATATCTCGGCAGGGCGTATGCAACGCAATGGTTTTGTACCACTTTCAACTTTTTATCGCAATAGTATCTTATTTAGCTCAAGCCTGAAGGCTTCAAAAAGCCTCACTTTAAGCAGTAAGCTTCATCTTTTCAGTACCCATGGTCAACGTATCCAAAAAGGTTCGGGGGCTTCCAGTGTCACCCGTGGCATTATGCGCACCCCACCTTCGTTTGACAATAGCAATGAAAATGGGTCTGGTTTTCAGGCCATTCGCCAATTGTCTACTTTTATTACACCACTCGACAATGCCTTGCGAAGTTTCAGCCGCTTTGGAGTAGAAAACCCCTACGCTTCGGTAAGAAATCCCTACAGTGACAACGTAAACGGACAATTGTTTCAATTTAACCTGGATTGGAAAATCGCTTCCAACTGGCGACTAGATGCTACCCTTTTCTTTGACTCACGCAATGAAGAACGCAACATTGCTTTTGATATATTTTCGGCCACCATCAACGAAGGTTTTTATGGAGAACGCATTCACAACTTGTTTGATTTTTATCTCACAACTGCATTACATTACAGTCGTAAGCTTGGACAAAACCTTGATTTGAATGCCAGTGTGGGCTTCTGGCGCACCTTCCAGACAACACAAAGCCAATTTGCTTCAGTAAGTCCTTTACGTACTTTAGGAGACTTTTCATTAGATACTGGCAACAACTTTGGACGCACTGACGCATCTTCAGATCATACCTTGCAAAATATCTATGCACAGTTTTCGGTCAATTATCTCAAAAGCATATTCCTGGAAGCAGGGATAGTCAATATCAATCATTCTATTATTAATAACACTTCCAGTGTTTCTCCTTCTGCGGGTTTAGCCATTGATGTTACCCAATTGTTGCTTCCTAAAAATAAAATATTTTCCAAACTGTTACTTAGTGCTAATTATAGTCAAATCGGAGGAGATGCCAACATTTATAGTCGAGGTCTTACCAACATCAGTACTTCTCGTCTTACGCTGGCCTTAGGCACCAATGGTAACAATATTCCTTTTTCTGTGGCTGCCGACAATCCCGAACTACGTCAGGAAACCACTACCATGCTGGATTTTGGCGTACAAGTAAACCTATTAGAAGGCCGTATTCAGTTTCAAGGCAATCATTTTAATGCGACCAGTACCGATCAGATCGTTAACAATACCAATAATAATGGCATAAACGCACTGGTGAATGGAGGGACAGTTACTACCGATGGCTGGGAGTTTCAGCTGATGGGGCAACTGATTAAGACTCGTAATTTGAGTTGGATGGTGGGCGTAAATCTTACCCGTTTTCATAGTGTAGTCACCGATTTGCCTGATAACATCAGCCGTATCAACCTGGGAGGGTTTAATCAGTTTCATTCCAGTGCTACCAATGGCCAACCATACGGGGTATTTTATGGGAACAATTTTCAGCGTAATGGCGATGGTCAACTCATTATTGCCAATGATGGATTTCCTACACTAGGGATTCCAGGCCCAACGGGTAACCCTACTCCTGATTGGCTATGGGGAGTTACCAGCAGTTTTCGTTGGAAGGGTCTTAGGGTAGACATGCGTTGGGATGTTCGCCGAGGAGGTGATGTATGGAATGGTACCCAAGCCAGTCTGGACTTTTTTGGAACCTCTAAACGCTCAGGTGATCAGCGAGTAATCACAGGCTTTGTATACCCTGGGGTAAAGTTGGATGGCTCTACCAATGACATTCCTGTTGATTTTTACAATCTCAACCCTGGCACTGTTACCAGAATTAGCCCTTTGACAGCTTTTGGTGAGTTTGGTATTGCAGAGGCTAATATACAAGATGCTTCCTGGATTCGTTTTCGCGAGCTCATCATCGCCTATACCTTTCCAAAGGCCTGGACTCAGGGGCTATCCCTTTCGGAGTTGACAGTTTCTTTTATTGGTCGTAATCTATTCCTAATTACTGATTACACTGGGGTAGATCCAGAAACCAATCTCACTGGCGACACCAATGGTTTTGGCATTGACTTTTATAACATGCCACAAACCAGAAGCATTGGCGGATCAATCAGTTTTAGATTTTAGTTGCAAATTTATTATCAAAAAATTGGCAAAACGCCAAACAAAAGCAAGCATAATCGCTTATACTACAGTATAACCAGTAGTATTTAGAATTACTAATGTTGAGCGATTATGATGAAAAATGTTCTAAAAGACACCAAGTTTAACACCTATTACTTCTATGAAGAACAAGGGTTATTCTTATTTGATTACAAGCCTTCTACCGAATTTATGTCTCAAGAAGAGTTTAAATCTTTTGTTGAGGAATTAAAAGAGCTGACGACCCAGAAAAAACCGCGATTTATGGTGGATTATTCGGTGCATCGGCTATACATTGTGGAACCTGAAATGCAAGAATGGACAGTACAACAGCTCGGCCCAGCCTGGATAGGGTTTGGACTCGAGAAATACTGTCAAATATTAGCTAAGGATTTGGTTTCCAACTTATCGGGACAGCAAACTGTACAAGAGGCTCATAAAATCCCTAATATGTTTGAAACCAAGTTTTTTGAACATATGGATGATGCACTGGCTTGGTTTGGTGTATCTGTTGCCGTAAATATTTAATTTTTTAGGCCTTTGACGATTTTCTGAATATTAAAAAAGAAAATCGTCAGGCTATTTGTTGTCTTCAGGATATATGTTTGTTTCAACTTCTTCCAAGTAATAATTGTCACCTCTATCACTTCCTTTCTTAGATTTTCCAAACCTATTTCTTTTATCCAATCTACTGATATACCAAGTAACTACACTGTTGAAAAAGTTATTTAACCCGAGTCGAAAATCAATTATTATCTTTTTGGGTTAGATGCAGCATTTTTCCAGTTATCTTTGGCAACCACCCCAATAGAAAAGCTGTTGATACCAAGCATTGGCGATAATATACAATTAACCCAAAGACATGAAATGAAAAAAAATTACACGTTTTACATTACTTTGTTGATTATGTTATTCTCAAGTCAGAATTCTTTTGCGCAAAAAGAATGGAAACTAGAACTATACCCTAAGGACAATAACATTCCTTCTTCTGCAATATTTTTTGAGAATGATTTTTACATAGTAGGTCAAAGATTCACAAAAAAGGGAGCAGTTCAACATACACAAGCTTTAGTGAGAGTTTCGGAGAATGGCAAAGTCTTAAAAGAGAAAATGTTTGGCTTATCCCACAGACGAATGAGGAATATATATCTAAGTCCAGATAATAAAATCTATCTCGTTGGAGTATACGATGGAAGGCTATGGATACAAGAAATTAATAAAGATTTAGATGTTATTAAGGAGAAAATATTTAAAAATACGTATTGTAAAGATTTGTATTCGCCAAAACTACTTTTTTATAAAAATGAATTTATTATCGTAAGCAATTCTCAAGAATACAAGATTGAGATAATTAGGCTAAATAATGATTTTACAGAAAAACAGCGAAAAAGTATCAAACATCCTTTTCGTTCGAATAGAGTGTCAAGCTTATTTTCATTTCAAGATGCAATTATTACCCCAAACCAAAAAATTATAATCGTAGGTAATGGACATCCATTTAAGCCTCCACGTAAAGGCGAAAAAAAGTATACCTATGATGCATTTTTTCTTCAGGTGGATATAGAAAGTGAAAAAACAGATTGGTTTTCTTCCATTGGTGATGGAAAAGAGTACTATGTAGCCACTTCATTAGTATATCTTAAAAATCACTTCTATGTTACAGGAATGAATAGGAAATTAGAGGGTAAATTTGGCATAGCACTGTACAAGTTGTCTGAAGAGGGAAAAATATTGGCACATAAAAGAATTGAGAGTAAAGCTAATGGCTGGGGAAATGATATTATAGTAGACAATGGCATGCTTAATGTTGCGGGATTTATTGGTACCAATGCCGTAATGATTAGATACAATGAAAAAGGCCAAGTAACAAATAAAAGAATATTTGAAACCAACTCAAGGGATGAATTCAAGATGATTTTAAAACTTCCCTCAAATCAAATTTTAATTTTAGGACATACAAATCGGCTAGGATCGCAATATGGTGGAGGAAATTCATGGAGTATTATTAAAACTACCACCAACAAAGTGTATAAAAAATAAAAATAGCAAAATTAGCGATTAGAAGCCCTTTATTATCCACAAGCAAGAGCATTATACAAAGAATTAAGCTATTCTAACAAAGTATCCATGATATTGAGCCTTTCAATAGGCTATACAAGGAGCACATAAAATATCCAATATCATGGATACTTTAACTTACCTGTAAAAATATATCTCTAATTTTTCAGGCTTTTCCCCAATGATTGATTTATAAATCAATCAAATACTTTGGCAAATCCCGTAGCATTTCCTTTTTGTTTTACCCCATTTTTGTTCAAAGCCTTGCAAGACTTTGTTTCTCTTTTCATGCATTAAAAAACCTATCATGACTTCTTATACACTTACGATCAATCGTCAGAAAATAAAGGTAGAAGCAGCCGCAGATACGCCTTTGTTATGGGTGCTACGCGATGAGTTAAACCTGACTGGAACCAAGTTTGGCTGTGGGAAGGCTTTGTGTGGCGCTTGCACTGTACATATGAATGGTTCTCCTATTCGCTCTTGTGCTATGCCCATATCGGCTATTCGCAACGCTGAGATTACGACAATTGAAGGCCTTGCCAGTGGCAATACTTTGCACAAAGTACAACAAGCCTGGCTCGAAGAAGATGTCCCCCAATGTGGATATTGTCAATCAGGGCAAATTATGTCAGCAGTTGCCTTACTTGAGCAAAACCCTAAGCCTACAGATACCGACATTGATGCTGCTATGTCGGGGAATATTTGTCGCTGTGGTACTTATACCCGCATTCGTAAAGCCATACGTCGAGCAGCTGATTAATAAGTGATAATAAGTGAAAAACGTAAAGTGAACAGTGAAAAATGGCGCAATGCGCTTATCATTGCTTCGCGTAACACGTTGTTCTGAGCGTAGCCGAGGAAACTAACAATAGAACAATCAGCCAAAGGCGAAACAATGGAACAATAAAGAAATTCACCATTAAAATTTACAATCAACTAATACCATTCCTCATGAAAAATAAGCATCAATTAAGCCGAAGAAGCTTTATTAAAAACTCTACAGTAGCTGGTGGGGCCTTTATGCTAAGCTTTAGTCTGCCTTGGGGGCAACAGCTCATGGCAGTACCTACAAAAACCTATGAACTCAACTCTTTTTTGAAAATAGCCAAGGATGGTACGGTAACCATTATTTCTAAAAACCCAGAAATAGGTCAGGGAGTGAGTACTTCGCTGCCTATGATCATTGCTGAGGAGTTGGAAGTAGACTGGCAAAAAGTAAAAGTAGAAACCGTAGATTATGACAAATCTAAATATAAAGGCCAAAGTGCAGGTGGAAGTACTGCGGTGAAGAACAACTTTAAACCACTCCGTAAGGTTGGGGCTACAGCTCGCACTATGCTGATTGCCGCTGCTGCTAAAAGATGGAGCATTGCTCCTAACTTTTGCTATGCCCAACAAGGAATGGTATACAACAAAAAGAATCGCAAAAAGCTTTCTTATGGAGCCTTGGCCGAAATGGCTGCTCAAATGCCTGTTCCCAAAAATCCATCGCTCAAAAACCCCAAAGATTTTAAGCTGATTGGCACCGCTCAGGCAGGGGTATTCAATAAAGATTTGGTGCAAGGCAAAGTCACTTATGGCTTAGATGCTTATCCTCAATTTAAAGAGAAAATGGTGTTTGCTGTGGTGCAAAAGTGCCCTACTTTGCGCGGAAAACTCATAAGTTATGACGACAGTGCCGCTAAAAAAGTAGCCGGATTTATTCAAGCAGTGCCTATTCGTACCAAAGCCCATGACGAAGTATTACGCGATGGAGTAGCTATTGTAGCTAAGAATACCTGGGCAGCCATGAAAGCCCGTAAACTGGTCAAAATAAAATGGGATACCAAAGGAAACGAAAAGTATAATGCAGATTATTATACCCAGTCGTTTGAACAAAACTTGGCCAAATCGGGAGAAGTCATTCGCAATGATGGCAACATAGAACAAGGTTTTGCTCAAGCTAAAAAAACGCTTAAAGCTACCTATGCGCTTCCCTTTGCCGCCCACTCTCCTATGGAACCAATGAACTGTGTAGCTTCGGTAACCAATGCAAAGTGTGAAGTATGGGCAGCCACTCAATGGCCTGGTGCTATTGTAGATTTTGCTAAAAAAACTACTGGGCTTGCTGCCAATCAGGTAAAAGTGCACATGCTACGTGCGGGAGGAGGCTTTGGGCGAAGATCTAACAATGACTATGCAGCCGAAGCCATTGCCGTTTCTCACGCAATCAAAAAACCAGTAAAAGTAGTATGGACTCGAGAAGACGAAATTCAATTTGATTATTACCGCCCTGCCAGTATGCATCAACTTGAAGCTGCTTTAGACGAAAATAATCGATTGATAGGCTGGAAAAGCCATTATACAGGTGTTTCGCTTTACAAATATTATGCTGGCAAAGATGAAAGAGCCTATCGCTACGATTTATCTATTTATAATTTCCCAGCTCAACTCATTCCAAACTTTCAATTGCAATACACCCCAGCTGATACCTTTATGCCTTTGGGCTGGTGGCGTGCTCCTGGTCATAATACTACGGCATTTGTTAATCAAAGCTTTTTGGCTGAAGTAGCCGCCGCTGCAGGCAAGGACTTCCTGAAATTTCAATTAGAGTTGTTGGGCGATTCTAAAGAATACCCTTACAAAAATCATGGAGGGCCAACCATTAGTACTGGACGCTTCAAGGCTGTACTTGAACTGGCCGCTCAAAAAGCCCAATGGGGCAAAAAAATGCCTAAACGCAATGCTCAGGGCATTGCGGCCCATTTTACTTATGGCACTTATGTAGCCATGGTAGCCGAAGTATCAGTAGCAAACGATGGCCAGGTAAAGGTAAATAAAGTTGTAGCCGCGGTAGACTGTGGTTTACTGATCAATAAAAGTGGGGCTAAAGCCCAAATAGAAGGAGGCATTTTAGAAGGATTAAGTGTAATGATGAATGCTGAAATTACGCTTAAAAAAGGAGCTGTTCAGCAAAGTAATTTCCACGATTATAAAATGCTGCGTATGGCTGAAGCTCCCGATATAGAAGTGTATTTTATCAAAAGTAATAAAGATCCTATGGGTTTGGGAGAAATGGGACTCCCTCCTATTGCACCAGCAGTATGTAATGCAATATTTAAGGTTACCGGAAAGCGAATTCGTAATTTACCAATCAAGAATTCGCGGGTTTAGTGAGAAAGCGGGGCAGTGTTGCTGTCCCGTTTTTTATATACAGTTTATCAGCTTCTCAATTTGGTTTTTAATCAAAAGAATTTGGCTATCTTGTTACTCAATTAAACACCATATAGCTAAAAACCAAATCACATGAAAAAAGCGCCAGTCTATTTTTATATTATACTCCTTATGAGTCTTTGGGCTTGCCAATCTGCTGCTCGCCAGAACACACCCCAAAACAACCAGTCACCCTATTTGCAAAGCAATGTCACTGTACCTGACAAGGCCAGTAAGGTACAGGCTGTGGTACAAAAATACCATCAAAAAGAAGGCTTTACGGGAGCTGTATTGGTGGCTCAAAACAATCAAATTGTATGGAAAGGAGGCGTTGGATTGGCTCGCCAGAAAACCCAACGAAAAAACACCAGTCAAACCAAGTTTTTGGTCGGCTCTGTATCCAAGCAATTTACTTCTATGATCATGTTGCAGTTGGTACAAGAAGGCAAAATAAAGCTCACCGATTACGCTATTCAATATTTACCTTTTTTGTCCAACGAAAAATCAAAAATCACTATTCATCAGTTGCTTTCCCACACCTCTGGTTTGGCTCATTATGCAGGATTAAGGCCTCGCTTTAGGACTTTTCAATATAAAAACCTTACGCCCATGCAATACGCCAAAATTATTGCAAAAATGAACATGCATGCCCAACCCAACCAAGAGATGCACTATAGTAGTATGGGATATATTTTGTTGGCTGTTATTGCAGAAAAGATTACTGGTAAAAGCTATGGTCAGCTTATCAAAGAACGAATTGCTCAGCCTCTAGAGCTAAAAAGTACTGGTTTTACTTACCACACCGAAAAGCTTCGCAATTTTGCTACTAGCTATGATATAACTCCGCTTAAGGATGGTGGATTTGATTATGACAAAGGTCGTCCCCGTAGCCAAACCAACACCTACTCTACTGGCGGCGTGCATTCTACTGTCGAAGACTTATACGTTTGGCTTAAGTCATTTCAAACCAATCGCTTGCTAAATGACAAGCTTCGCCAAAAGCTGTTTACTCCCAATATGAATCGCTATGCGTATGGCTGGGTAATCAATGACAAACGCCTCGAGCAACAGGGCATTCAAGCTCCTACCATCAGCCACACTGGCTCAGTCAATGATTATCGAGCCATGGTTACTATGTTCAATGATCAAAAAGATGTAGTAATCATTTTGTCAAATTGTGCCCCAGTGAAGCTGAGAAAAATGAGCGCCGAAATTTATCAAGCGCTAAAGAGCGGAAAATAATTGAGGAGTATTACCTTTACAGCCTACTAAATTTTAATCATCAAACTACATGAATTTCCTACATTACTTACGCTTGATTTTTATCGTTTCATTCATTGGATTTTTGGGAAGTTGTTCCAGCAAATCTACTACTAATCAGGAAGATACGCCCAAAAAAAAGGAAAAGCCCTTTTGGGAGAAAAAAAACGCCAATGACCAGGTAGATGCACTGCTAAAAAAAGCACAAAAGGCAGTCCGCCAATATCGCCTGGAGCCAGGTTTTTTGTATGACACTACCGATGTGCGCAAATTTTTAACTGATCATGAGGCTTACAAAGCCAATGTACAAATAGATACCATCCGAAATGCACGAGAAGGTGATGGATCAAACCCTCGCTACCAACAAGAGTTTATTGGTACTGTGTATGTCTCTAACACGCTGGAATTTACTATGAGCCGCAATACTTGGGGATTACTGTTTAAACCAGAAACAGAAGGCAATTCTAACGAGATTTTTATATTTACAAAAAACGGCTGGGGAGTATATGCGGTGAGTGGTCGCTCAGAAACAGGTATTTGGAAAAATAGTGTCTATTACTTGAACATGAATGGCAGAACTTATCAAAGCAATGATGCGCCAGCCAACTTGCGAGCCAGAGCTACCAAATATCTAAAAGAACACGTGAGCATTTTGCGCAAAAGAAAGAAAAGGCCTAAAAAATAACCCATATGCAAGAATTACTTCGTCATAGTTTGGCAGCCACTGCCTACCGCTTCCAAAAAGCCGTATACCAGGCCGATGAGCAGTTTGGAAACCTGGAACTGGGGCATGGTGTACGAACTCCATCCGAATTGGTGAATCATATGAATAACGTGTTGCAGTTTACCATTGCGGCTATACAAGCGATTGAGCGACAAACGATTCATCAAAAGAGCTTTGGCGAGGAAGTAGCCTTATTCAATCAAAAGCTTCAGGAATTGGATCAAAGTATCGAAGCCCATGAACTCAGGTTAGAAACAGCAAAGAAAGTATTGCAAGGCCCCATATCAGATGTACTAACCCATGTGGGGCAATTGGCCATGATGCGTCGATTTCATCAAGAACCTATTCAGGGGGAGAGTTTTTTCAAAGCTACTATAGAAGTTGGGAAGTTTGATTACTTTTAAGTAAACATACACTAACAAATGGCACCAATAGAAATACCTCAAAGAGATAGAATGCCTCACCACTTCCAAAACTTCAGGGAAACTCACCTGATACTGGAAACAAATGAGGAAGATAAAGACAAGGTGCTTTTCCCGGAAGGTTGGCAAAAAGCAAAACGGGTGGCGATTTTAGCTAAAACTCATAACACAGTACAACTCAACAACATACTCGAAAAGTTAGCGTCTAATACATCATTACGCTCTTTATACATCCATTGGACAGATGAGCAGTTTCCAGTAATATTAACCAGTTTTGGACAACTTCAACATTTGGGTTTGGTAAATCATGCATTACGAGCGGTCCCTGGAGATATTGATAATTTGCGGCATTTGCGAACCCTTAGAATGGCTACCACGTCCTTACTGGGATTGCCTTCAAACATAGGGAAGCTCAAGAAGCTAAAAGAACTTTACCTCATGGTGCATCAGATGGAGTGCTTGCCAAAAAGTTTTACTAAGCTAACCTCTTTAGAATATTTTGGCTTGTTAATCAAAGATATGGACATCCGTAAAGATTGGGAAAGGGATTATCATTTTCCGGCCAGATGGAAACATAGTAGTGAAGAACTTGTAGAGCAATTAAGCCTTTTTCCTGATCTCAAAAGGCTTTTTTTAGGATACAGTAGTAGCCAGCATCCTCAAGGCCATCAATCTGATCCTTTACCCGAAAACTTTGCTGACTTACACGCTTTGGAAGAACTGGAATTGGAAACGCTTTTTGGACTCACAGGATTGAAACAAGTGGCACAAATGCCTAACCTTAAAAAAATATGGGGAAATTTCTTTGTTGCCAAAGATTTTCTGAGCTGGCTCCAAAAGACATTTCCCCAAGGGCAATTGGTAAAAACAGAACCAGAACTTTTTTATTCTGGTGGATATTACGAGATAAATGCATCACTCTAGCCAATATCGCCTATTTATTGGCCATGAAAATCATAATTTCTCGCTTGATAAGTTGAATCTTCCCCAGTATTCCTTCTTCGTTTGGTTTGGGGCTTTTGGCAAAACGAAAGGGTAAATCCAAAAAGCGTTTTTTGAGTTCCAAATCTTCAGCCAATGGTTCGTATTTTTCAAGAGGAGATATATCGGCTATACTAAATAAATCCTCTACTCCACTTTCGCTCAAACCAACCACTCCTGGCAGACTTCCCCTAAGCCATTGAAACAAAATTTCCCAGCGTTCACACAGTTTTTGCACACTGGCAGTTTGCAAGGCTGGGTTCGCCAGCGTAAGGTTATTAAAGGAGGTATACACCATTTTGAGTTCTTTCTGTGCATCCTCTACCTTTTTCCTAAACTCCCAATCTTTGAGATTGTCCTTATCTCCTTCGTTAAGCTTCCAAATGTGATAAATAAAGGCGCTTTCCGCAAAATCACCGTCTACCAAGCGGCTGCTATTGATGAGCAACATACTAGACAGCTCTTGCAGCTTGTTTTTGTAATCGATAAGCTCTGACGGAGAACCACCTCCTCCTGAAAATAATTTACGAAACATGGGGTATTGTCTTTTTTAGTCTTCTTCTTCAGGGTAAGGCACAAACATAAAGCTTGTATAAGGGTCGTCTACTACAAATAGACAACAAAACTCCTCGGGGTCTTTGTAAGCCGACTCAAACTTGTTGGGTTTGGTAATCAAGCCATTTTGCACAAACACATCCTTATAAGAAACAAAGTAGTTCCACTCAAGGCCCAAATCTTTGCCTTCAAATAATAATTCTCCTACAGGTATTTTATGTTTAGCTACCGGAAAAATCGGGAATTCAAAGCCTCGAGAGCGCATTTGGTAAGAAGCTTCTTTGAGCACTTTGGCTACCTTTACAAAGTCTTTGGTAATGGTACCCAAATATTTACCGTCCAACTCGGGGTCGTTTCCCAACTCAGCATTATATGATTCTAAATTTTCAGGATTCATGAATTCTGAATGATTAATGTTCTATAATCGTTGATGATATTCTACAGATTTGCAAATATAAACAATTGTAGAGTTTTAGTGGGAAGTCTTGCAAACTACCAGGTTCTTCTAAACCCTCAGATATTATCTTCTGAGGGCTTCTAAACTACTCTACAAAATCTTCTTCCATCTTCTTCAACCAGGCTTCCACATTTTCTTTTTGTTCACCTTCCAGGCTTTCCAGCAAACCATTCAAGGCATCTTGGGTTTGCTTTAGGGTGTCGTCTAATTCTGCCCGACGTGCCTTGTTTTTCTTACGCGCCAAAAACGAAAACATGGAGCGGTCAATGCCTTCTTCCAACTTGGCTAATAAATCATAAGCGGTTTCAGCAAAAGTGTCCACGGCTTCTGGCAAATCAGCTTTTTGAGTTTTATAATTTTCCTTAAGCTCGTCTAGTGCTAGTCCTTGCGCTTTTTCCATTTCCTCCCGTGCTTGCTCTAGCACCTCACCAATTTTCGGCTCATTATATACTAACTCATCCTCAGCTTCATCTTCAGGCATTAGCCCTTTTTCTTTCGCCTTATCGAGCAAAGCAGTGGCTTCAGACTTCAACGCTTCATTGGTCACTCCTTCCAGTCCTGCTTGCAAAAAGATGACTGCCATTCCAATATGGGTAGACATCTCAGTCATTTCAAGCATATGGCGCAAGGCTGTTACATTGTATTCAAAAGCTTTTTCGGCCTCCCCTTGTTCGTCATACAAAGCCCCCAAATGATAATAAGTTTCTCCAAGATCTACCGTAATATTATGTTCATTTTTAAGGCGCAATGCATGCTCAAAGTGGGTATAGGCATCTTTGGTGTTTTCATCAGCCTCAAAGAACATCCCCAATTGGTAATGAATAAACCCTTCTAAATCTGATGTACCATTGCTTTGGGATTGTTCAAGCATTCCTTGCAAATGAGCAATAGCTTCTGACATGTTAAGGTGAGCTTGGGCATATCCTGCCAGCATCATAAAAGCCTTGCCCAGGTTTTCGTATTTCTGTTGCTTTCTAAACGATTGAATAGCGGCCTCGATATTTTGCATAAACGCAGCCTGCTGGGCGGGGGTGTTTTGACCAAATTGTAAAATGAGGTAGGCATAGGCATGCTGAGCTCGAGCCAACGTTTCTTCATCTCCTTGCTCATTGCCTGAACTAATGGCTTGATTAAAATGCTCACTAGCCAACTGGTAATTGTTGCTGTCAAGTGCAAGTTTACCCAATTCATAAGCAGCTAACGCGTGAAAAGATGCAGGGCCTTCACTCATCAATTGTTCAAATAACTGAGCAGCCTTTTCGGGTTGTTTGGCTTCGGTATAAGCCTCTCCCAAATCTTTATACCATTCTTTATATTGCTGGGCTTCTTCATTAGAGAGGTCTGAGGGTGTATTGGCTAATTTTGCTTCCAGATCGGCGATTTTATCCTGTACCGGAGATTCTTCCATAAGTTTGTAGAATAATTTAAGGTCTGAGATTGTAATCTAGACAAATTTATGGAAGTTTTATAAAAAAGCATGGTTCTCTGAACCTCAAAAAAAAAGTGCTAAGCAGAATATCCGCTTAACACTTCGTCCCCAGAACATTTTTACATGCCTATTTTATCTCGATTTGCTTAACGGAGGAAGGATACTTTTGAGGCAGTGTAATACTGAGCAAACCGTGCTCAAATGCTGCCTTAATATTTTCTACATCTATATTGGGTCTTACCCGAAACGATCTAAACATAGAATCGTGGCAAAACTCTTGTCTCAAAAACTCAGACTCTTTTACATTCTCTTTATGCTTTTTGTCTGCTCTTATCAAAAGCATATCTTTTTCCAGCTCAATGCTAATTTCTTCTTTCTTATACCCTGGAAACGCTACCTCCAACACATATTCTTTTTCGTTAGATTTCACATTGGCAAAGGCTACTTTTTTGTCAGGAGCCATCCAGTTTTCCTGAAAGGCAGTACGCCCCATGAAGTGATCTTTGTCTATAATTTCACCAAAACGATCGCCTATTCGCTGAAAAGTTCGGTTAATTTGGGGTAATACGCTCATATTTTTATTTTTAGTGGTTCAGTCATATTGTTTTGATATTTCAAAGGTAAAACCTAAAATTGTAGATTGTAATGACATTTATCATCTCAGAAAATGACTCACGAGGTGATATCTTTTAACGGTCTCTAAATCAAATATTTACAATCGTTAAACATCAAGAAAAAAATTAGTTTTAACTCCCATTTTATTTGATAAATCATGAAAATAGAAGTAGAAAGACTCAACGATGCTTTTCATATGCAAGCCACCAACGAACAAGGCAATACTATTCAGTTGGACTCAAACCCTGAAAGTGGCGGTCATGACTTAGGTTTTCGCCCTATGCAGCTAATGTTAGCGGGCATTGGAGGATGCAGTACCATAGATATTGTGGACATTATGAAAAAGCAACGCGAAAACCTGGAAGACATTAAGGTAACAGTCACTGCTGAAAGAGAAAAGGACAAAACACCTGCGCTATTTACTTCCATCCATTTGCATTACAAGTTGTTTGGAGACGTAAGTCAGGAAAAAGCCCAAAGAGCGGTAGAGCTCTCTATGGATAAGTATTGTTCAGTGGCCAAAATTTTAGAAAAAACGGCAGAAATCACTTACGACTTTGAAGTAATTGCTACCCAAAAAAGTGTTTAAAATCGTTATAGGGAATCTTTTCCTAATTTTAGTAGGCGTAGTTTGTTGTAAACTTCCTTAAGGCCAAATTCTTGTATAAGTTTTAATGACAGTCCTTCAATAACCTACTTAAAGTGTTGGTGGTCTGTCATTTATTTTTTTTGTTTTTTATATTTTTGTGCTTTTTGCATAGGGGTTTTTAATTCCTGGTGAATTTTAATATTAACCCCAACTATTCGTTGTATTGAAAGCAGGAAAGTTTGGTCGCATATTTCAGAGAAAATGTACCCTCAACCTTGCTTTATAATACATAGAAGTTTTACAGTGTTAAACCCATTTATTTTGAATAAAATAATCAAGGAATGAATATACCCCACATGAAAAAAGTATACAAATCATTACGGTACTGCTGGCTATTGGCAGTATTTGCCGTTATTTCTTTTTCATCAGTGCAAGCCCAGATTGCCACCCAAGGTGCTGAATTCTGGTTTGCGTTTTCTCCCCATACAGGTGCTACATCTTTGCGAGTGATGGTAGTATCTGATTCGGCCGCCAATGTAGAAATCACCATGCCTGCCAATGCAGCCTTTACTACCATCAATCAGGCTGTTCCTGCAGATAGAAGTACTTTCATTGATATTCCAGTGGCCAACATTACTACTGGTTCTGCTGCAGGTAATACCGAAAATATGGGTTTTAAGCTTACCTCAGATCGTAATGTGAGTATTACACTGTTAAACGCACAGACAGGAGGTACACCCTCTAGTTTAGATGGTACTATTGTATTTCCTCATAATTCCGCTCAAGACTGGACACAATCCATTGTGGGTAATTTTAGTGACTACATTGTAAATACTTCTGACCAGAGCTCTTCTATTGTAGTGGTAGCTACAGTTGACGCTACCGATGTTATTCTTACGCCTTCAGGGGGTACTGCTACCACGGTTACGTTAAACCAAGGACAAACTCACACCATCACTGGAACCAATAGTCTAGATGGTTATAGAGTACAGGCTTGTAAACCTATTTTGGTATTTGCGGGTGGTCAAACAGCTACTGAAGGATGTACAGTTACCAATTTGATGGTGAATCAAATGATGCCATTTGAAACCTGGGGAAATCGCTTTTTCACTGTACCAGGAGCAGGTGGGGCTTCAAATTATTCAGTCAAAATCGTAGGTTCAACCGATGGAACTACTATTTCGGTAGATAGTGTGCAAACCACCACTGTTAACAAAGGCCAATCAGTATTACTAAATGGATTGACCCAGCCTGTTTGTATAGAAACCAGTTCGCCTGTACAAATTTCTCAGTTTTTCCGAGGCAATACCTGTAATGGCTCCACCCCAGTAGTAGGTGGCCCAGCCATGGTGGTATTAAAACACGTACAGCAGGGAGTAGACTCTGTTGCTTTTCCAATAGACACAGTAGCCACTACCACCAATATTACCAATCGTTTTGTCACCATTATTACTCCTGATGGCAGCCAAAACAATCTACGACTAAATGGTCAGGCCATACCAGCCACATCGTTTACTCAATATACAATCTGTACTGATTATGTACATGCTACAATAGATTTAGCCACTTTTATTCCCAGTGGTGCTTTTAGCAAAGTAACAGTTAGTGGTGCTCAAAATGCTTTGGTGTATGCGCAAGGCTATGGTACCGATAAGAGCTATATTTACTCAGGTGGATATAATGTAACCAAGGTACCCATTTCGGCCTCTGGAAACCCCAACCCATCTTGTACTGGCTCAGCCATAGCGCTTACGGCAACCGGGCCTAACAACATAGCTACCTATACCTGGACTTTGCCTGATGGCTCTACCCAAACAGGAACCAATATTACCTATACTGTACGCAGCACGGCAGACTCTTCTTATTCATTATTGGCTACCAATGATGCTGGGTGTGATTCTACCATTAGCTTTACCATTCCAGTAGATACCATTATTTTAAGTGTAAACACCGATCAGGTAGTTTGTGATTCTATTACGCTAGATGCAGGCACAGGCTTTACATCATATGCCTGGAGCACAGGTGCTACTACACAAACCATTACTGTAAGCGACCCAGGAAGTTATACCTTTACAGTTACTCGTGGTGCCTGTACTGCTTCGGCCACCATTAATGTAACATCGGGCACCAAACCAGAGGTAACCATAGGTGTATCCCCGGCTCAACCCACAGCCAGTGAACGGGGGCTGGAAAGGCAGGCCTTTATATGTGTAGAAAACGGTGAAACGCTTACGCTCACAGGAGATACCACTGGCACTGCTCAATTGGTTACCTGGAATACAGGAGCTACTACAAACCAAATCACGGTCGACACCGCAGGAACTTACATTGCTACTATTCAGTTTACCCCGGGTTGTATTGTGATAGACTCTATGGTAGTACAAGATGTTTGTGAGGTTAAGTTCTTTGTGCCCACAGCGTTTTCACCCAATGGTGATGGTGTAAACGATAACTTGGTCATTTTCGGAGAAGGTTTCTTTAACCTGGATTTCAGGGTATTCAATCGCTGGGGAGAAGTTATCTATGTTTCCAGGTCTCAAAACGATGGAGGCTGGGATGGTACTGCCCATGGAGTAGAATCTCCCAATGGTACTTATGTTTGGCGGGCCATTTTCGAGGATGTCAAAAACCCAGGAACTTTAATAAAAAGGTGGGGACGAATTAATATTATACGTTAGATCGATATAAAAATCTTAAAACGAAGCAGATGGTTTTCAGGAATCATCTGCTTTTTTTACTTTAGGATATTCAAGAATTCCTAAATCATGAAAAAAGTAATCACAGTCCTTTTATTTGTTTTTTTAACAGGCAATGTTTTTTTATTAACGGCTCAACCCCCTACCCAATATTTATATAACCAGGCCAGACAAAAGATTGCCTACATTGATGCCCAAAATTCGTTGTACCTGACCTCTAATCGGCAACAAATAGCCTATTTGATCGCCAGCGATAATCTCGAAGTATTGGATGTATACAGTATGGAGGGGCAAAAATTAGGACACTTCAGAATAGGGATTCTATATAATACGCATAAACAAATTGTTGCTCATTTGCCAGGAGCAATAGATAGGATAGAACGTGCCAATGCAGCTGATAAGGGCATTCAAAGCGTGCTCATGGATTTGCAATTCTATGGATGGATATCGCTAGAAAAGTTTCTCAAAGGGGTAGAAAAATAAAAGCTCTGACAATGAATCAGAGCTTTGGAGTTTTATCTATATCGTAAATTATTGTTTAATAGCGGCATTGGTAAGTTTATTCAAGGCTCCCTGCATTTTGTTTAATACTCCTCCACAGTCTTTCAGTTGAAAGCTTTCCTTGAAATGCATTGGGTCAGTATATCCCAACATTACTTTACCTTTTTTGTTTTTCCATACCAAAATCTTCATTGGAAGCATTAACCCCATTCGTTGGTCACATTGCATCAGCTTAGTGCCCATTTTAGGATTACCAAAGATGATTAATGTAGTAGGACGCAAATCCATTCCAGCTCCCTTGGCTCCTTTGGTGTGATTGATGGTATTGAAAACAGTTAATCCCTTTTTCTTCAGGATTTTCACCATTCGCTCAGCAGTTTGCTTTACTGAATAAGGGCTTTCTTTTTTAATTAAACCAGGGACTTTGGGTGCTTCTTTGGGATGTTTAATTTCAAAACCAGCCACTACGACAAATAGCGACACGAGCAATAGCACCTTGTTGATATGTTTCATCATGATTTCATTTAAAGCTTTGGGTTTCACATATTTTGCCTCAAGAACAACACCAGAATTCCCCTCAAAAGTGAGTTTTGATTTTATTGTCCTACTATCACTAACAAATTGTTCTTAGGATTAATTGCAAGTCGAGTAATTTTTTTTATTCCATTATTACTCAAATCTGCTATTTCCTTCCATTCTTGCCCTTCTTTCCATAAAAACAGCTTAGCGCCTTGTCCCATAATGATTCCTCCATTTTTAGTCCAGGCATAATCTTCACTTCCTTTGAGTGTAGAGGTAATGTCGGCATAATACCGTGTGTCAATGTTTAGCTGCTTAATCACCCAATCACCTTTTTGGGGTTTATGTACAAAGCTCATCGTTTTACCTTGGCCAGGAATCTTACCAAAGCAACGTCCAATTCGTTCAATAATCACTTTAGCTTCATCATTCTTGGCTGAAGCCAACTGTAGCGTATTTGGGTTATTTTTATCTCCCAACACAAACAATATCAACGCATCGTTGTCAACCCAGGCATGATAGCCTACTGGTTTGATAGATGAGAGCACTAAACTAGGCTTGCCACCAGCTAAAGGAAACTTCCAAAGTCGCTGGGTGCCATCTGGCTCTACCATGATGCATGAAAAGTGCTTGCCATCAGGCATAGTAGTAGGCGAATACTCACTCGTCTTGGTGTTTATCAAGCGTTTTGTTTTGCCCGATTTCACCTCATAAGCAAAAATATCGGTTTGTTTACCTCCTTGATTGGCCGTGTAATAAACTGTTTTCCCATTGGGGGCAAAGTGAGGCTGGTTATTATAGCCTTTGAATTCGCTTATTTTTTTAAACTTTCCAACCTTTACTCCCGAAGATTTCACTTTTATTTTGGCCAAATATAATTGGGTTGCAGGTTGGGCAGTGGCTTCCAGAGCCAAAAAACAAACCAAAGCCAACAATAGATATTGAAATGTATTTTTCATTTAACTGGGTTTTATTAAGTGATGTTAGGAGCCCTGTATATCGCTATAGTAAGCCTGCTCAGTCACCTCAGACCAAGCACTAATGTCCTTGCGAAAACGATCATAAGAAGCATAAATCTTCTTGGTTTGCGCATTTTTATTAGCCAATTCTTCAGCTACCTCCTTCGAGTGCTTTTTCAATACTTTCATAACTTCCGCAGGATATTTTCTCAACTTTACCCCCTCTTCCTTAACCAGTTTTTTAAGATAAGTATTATTCTTAGCTTCAAATTCGCCCAAAGTCCATAGTGACAAGCGCATAGCCGCCGTACGAATAATTTCTCTTAAATCTAATGGCAATTCATTGAAAGCTTTTTGGTTAGCAATGAGCTCCAGCATAGGACCTGGCTCGTGCCATCCTGGGTAGTAATAATATTTGGCAACATTGTAGAAGCCCATGTTATAATCATGGTAAGGGCCAATCCACTCCAAGGCATCTATAATGCCTCGCTCCAGACTAATGTATAATTCAGTAGAAGGTTTAAGCACTACCTTGGCTCCTACTTTATCCAATACCTTTCCTCCCAATCCAGGCATTCTCATTTTCAACCCTTTAAGGTCTTCTAATCCGTTGACTTCTTTGCGAAACCAACCTCCCATTTGTACTCCAGTATTGCCCCCGGGAAAAGGCACCAAGCCATATTCTGCATATAAATCTTCCCAGAGCTTTAGTCCTCCTCCATTGATAATCCAGGCATTGGTTTGTTGGGCGTTCATCCCAAAGGGAATCGCCGCAAAAAACTGAGCAGCAGGTACTTTTCCTGACCAATAATATGAAACTCCACTGGCCATTTGCACTGCACCTTCCCTCACCGCATCAAAACACTCTAGAGCAGGGTTAAGCTCTCCTGCACCATATACTTTTATTTCCATTCTACCCGCCGAAGCATCCTTAATCCACTTGGCCATGAGTTCTAACCCTTCTCCTAACACTGGAAACTTAGGTGGCCAGGTAGTAGACATTTTCCACTGATATTTTTTACTCGAGGTGGGCTGTATATTTACTGTTTTGGCCTTCTCGACAGGGTTTCCACAACTATCTAATAAAATAGCGCCAGAAGCTGCCGCCAAGGTAGCAATAGAACCTTTTTTTAGAAAATCGCGGCGGTTTTGCGATTTTGTTTCATTGTTTTGGGAATTTCTTTTGTCCATATCTATTTTACTTCCACAAAGCCTGGTAACTTTCACCAAAAGCAATGGAAAAATAAGTATTGAGTATTTTATCCGTTTCTAAGGTATCATTGCAAGATAAATGGATTGCAGCAGGTTTACAAATCACAATAAATTACTGACCTTGAAGGGGTTAAATGATTTTAGGCACAAAGATGCGTCTTATTTTGCCATTAGGCTGTCTTTTTAGTAAATTAAATTTACTCGGCAATACCTCACATATATTTATGTTACTTAAAAAAAATTGGTTCAATAGCTTATGGATATGCTTATGTGGCCTTGTTCCATTGGCAAATGCTCAGGTAGATAAAGCATATGCTGATGTGATCATAGAGGCTTACTATAGTCATGCGAACCCGAGATATGAGTATTTTTATGGAGGTAAAGGAGACATTTATCCACTGATTATGCGCCCTAGTGCAGTTTTAGGCAATAACGATCAGTTTGTAAGCTTACCCAAGGGTAGTTTTATTACTGTAGGTTTTACCGACAACACTATCATTGATGCTCCTAACCAAGATGATTTGTTTATAGAAGAAGTAGGACGAGCTGGAGATCAAGCTGCAGTTTGGGTAAGTGCCAACGGTAAAGATTTTACCTATCTTGGACGAGCCAAAGATGATAAAGTGACTTCGTTTGATTTGGCTGACATTGGCTTTAAAAAGCCAGTTGTTGCGGTTAAAATCCTGGGATTAGATACCAGAGGGGCTTCTCCTGGATTTGATTTAGTAAGTGTGAGAGCTCTACGAGGTTCGGTAGGCGAACGCCCCTCTCCTCACTTAATCCCCCGACATGTAAAGTATAATCCTCCTACACCTCCTACTCCATCTAAAGTAGTAGAAGTAAGGCGAGTGGTAGAAGTTGTCAATAATAACACAACAACTACTGTTACTACCACCAAAAAATCAGAAAAGCCCAGAGGAGCTGCTGATAATTTAAGAAAGGCGTTGCTCAATTCCAGGTTACGCTCCAAGCTGCATACCCTCAAGAAAAAGAAACCTGCTCCTAAAACGCAGAAAATCACCAAGATTACCACCAATAAAAAAACCGAAAAAAAGAAGAAAAAGAAAAAAATTAAGGAGGCAGGAGCCGAATCCCGACAATGATCTGCTTATTAAGTACTTACAATCATACCCATTGCAATTGCTTAACAAGCAGATTCTCAACTTTTATAAACTTTCCAAATAGCTCACCATTTTTTGCCGTCCCTTTTCATCAGGTAGTTTGCCATAAGCTGCTCCCATATTATCCCGCATGTGTTTGGGTTTAGAGGTTCCAGGAATCACACAATTTACGGCAGGATGCCCCAACATATATTTAAGAAAATACTGCCCCCAGCTATTGATATCATATTCTTTGGCCCATTCGGGTAACTGCTTGCCTCGAGTAGCCCTAAACAAAGAACCTCCCGCATAAGGGCGGTTAATAATTACAGCCACTCCTTTTTCTTTTGCCAACGGAAGTAAACGCTTTTCAGCTTCTCTTACCTTTATATTATAATTAAACTGGACAAAGTCAAGGGATTCATTTTTGATCAACCGCATCAATCCAGGGTAAGCACCAGTAGTATAATGCGTAACACCTATATAACGAATTTTCCCTTGCTCTTTCCAGGCACGAAACGTTTTAAGATGTGTATCTACATCTACCAAATTATGTACTTGCATCAAATCCATAGGCTTTGCTTGCATTCGTTGAATCGATTGTTCCATTTGTCGCTTGCCTGCTTGTTTGCCACTGGTCCAAACTTTGGTGGCCATAAATATTTCTTTTCTCAATCCAAGTTGCTGGCAAAGATCACCTACTACTGTTTCGGAAGACCCATACATAGGAGATGAGTCTATCATCTTCCCTCCCATTTTTTGCAAAATGGTCAAAACCTCCATCAAGCGCTTACGAGCACCACTATTACTTCCAACATCAAAAGTTTGCCAAGTACCTAACCCTACAATTGGTAATTTTTCGCCCGAAGAAGGTATGACTCGTTGGATTAGCTGGCCAGGGTCTATATTGAGATTATCCAAAGCCGACGATTGAACATTAGTGGTCTTAGATTGGTCTGCGGAACTAATGCCACAACCAAAGGTAAGTAAAGCCGCACTACTCCCTAAAACCAGTTGCAATGCTTTGCGTCGGGTATGTTGAGGTGGTTGATTGGGTGTTTTCATATTTTTATTATTCATTGTGTGATTTTTTTAATGTGTTTTTTCTAACAATAGTTTTTCGTGCAAACGCCCTACTTGCCGCCCCTGGCGTTGCCATAAATAAGCAATAGGGATGATTACCAAAGTAAGTATTTCTATTTGAAGGCCAAATACTCCCAGGAGCATCACAAATAACCAACTCCCCAGCACATCTCCCCCTCGGTATACAATTAAATCTACCCAGATTTTAACCCGATACTTATTGTCAGGGGCTATCAAGGCAAATAATGCTTCTCGAGCAGGACGCATGAGCGCATAATTTCCAGTTTTATAGATCATTTGGGTGAAAAGCAACACCCCAAGTACCGGATAAAAGCTAAGAGTAATCAGGCATATTACTAATAAGGAAGGTACTACGGAAAGAGCGTAGGCCATACCTCTTTTTAGCAAAACTCTTTTGGTGACGAGTAACTGCAAAACTAACGTGAATGCATTGATACCAAGAGCCATGAGTGCTAAAACAGCTGTGCGATTCAGTTGAAAAACACCTACTAGTACATCATTTGACTGAGAATAAGCCAATAAATGGGCCTGTTCGAAATATAAAAAGGTGGCCAACAAAGTATAGAGCAATACTAAACCTGAAATTTGCCGAATGTAGCGCTTACCGTTTTTCTCTATCAGGCTTGTAGACTGTTTTGTTTGTCGAAAAGTATGTGTTATACTTGGTTTAACCTTGTGCAACTTCTGGATATTCCATAATACAATACTTAGCATAACGACTCCTGGTAATAGCAGATATACAGGAGTAAAAAATAATGCGCCTACAAAGGCAATGCTCGAACCAGTAATCCCTCCCAAACTACCCATTAGTGCAATGTGTGCAAATGATGATTTAGCTTGTTGAGCGCTGAATAAGTTTGTGATTAGTCCCCAACCCAAGGAAATTGAAAGCAAATTGAAGACACTTGTCCAACCAAAGAAAGATAAATGTACCCAATAACTATCCTTTAACATTGATAGTAACCACCAGAAAATGAGTAGATTACTAATGAAAAAATAATGAATCACCCGCATAAAATGTTCATTTCCTAGGCTATTGAGTCTGCTTAACAAAGGAAACAGCACCAGCATACAGGCAAAGGTTCCGGTAAAAAAATAAGGCAACTGGGCTAACTCATAATGTAAAGCCATTTCGTCTCTGACAGGCCTAAGCAAATAATTGCAACAATTGAGGCAGAAGAAATAGATATACACTTGGTTTAAGGCTTGTTTATTACCTGCTTTTTTCCCTTCACATACAGGTGCCGATCTTTTGTTAAAAGCTTCACGTTGAACGTATCGCAACATTAAATAATGGTCAATGGTTTGGTTTACTGCAATGTCAGCAAAGCTTTATCAAAAGCAGTTTTATTTTATAAAACGCACTGATGGATTTATAAATCAGGGAAAAACACTTGTAGAAAGGGTTAAAATAGAGACAAATACAGCCATTTACTTTACGGCCAGGTGTTGTTTGCGGTATTGAGAAGGAGTCATTTGTGTTTGTTTTTTGAAGGCAAGGTTAAAAGCAGATAAGGTATTGAACCCACAATCATAGGCAATGCTGGCAATTTTTTGTTTTTGCCCCTCAGGATCAGTTAGCATTTGTTGGGCTTGTTGTATCCGATATGAATTGACAAAATCTGAAAAGTTTTGATTCAGTTTTTCATTGATCAACTGAGAAAGCAGGTAGGCTGGCATTTGTAAACTTTTGGCAAGCTTTGGCAACGTAAGATCTGGCGACTGATAAGGTTTTTCGTTTTGCATCAGGCCCTTCAACTTTTCGAGGTATTGGTTGGCTTCCTGATCTCCCAGGCTTGAGTGCTTGTACTTGGTTTTCGTCTCTTTACTAGGTTGTATGATGCTTTTTTCAAAAAATATTTGGTTACGCTTTAGACCAATAAAACCAACAACATACATCAATAAAGAAAATATAACAGGGGCCGTAATATAAGGCACCCATTGCAAAAAGAAATTGGAAGCATAAGCAGCCCAAATCAGGCCTATGCCCACCCAGAGAATAAGCACCCAGGAACGAGCAGCTTTACTAATGACACCTTCGCTTTGTTTTTGCCCTTTGATGAGATAGATATATAATACATAACCTGCCAATACCCAATACACAAACATATGATGCAATACCAAGTGGTATCCTCCCCACTTCAGCCAAAAAGTATCTTTGATCAAGGGATCAAACAAGACAATGGCAAAGAATGGAATAAGATGTAGTAAGTACTTGCCACGAAATTTATACTGGGGGTTCAAAAAAGCCAGAAAGTACAAATACAATAAAGGAGTAATGGCAGTATTGGCTCCAAAGCCCAGGTTTTCCAGCATGGTGGGCAAATTGTCACTGGTAAAGTAATAACCCACTGATTTTGCTACCCTCCCGGTAAGCGCCAATAATAACCAAGCCAGCATACGATTTGCGGCTCGATTACCATTGCTGAGGGTAAAAAGGTAAATCGCAAAAAATAAACTTTGTAGTGCACCTACACTACTCAACAAAACCAATATCTCCAGGGGCAATTGCATAAAAACAAATATAACGAAAAATGCTTTGAGAGAATGGTAAAAATAAAATCCCCGAAAATGTATTTATTTTCAGGGATTTACTCAAAATCTATTTCAGTATTATAATTACTTCATATTGAACGCCAATACAGGCTTTTTGGAGTGATTTACAATATTCTCGGCAATGCTTCCAGAGAAGAAGTGTCTCCAGCCTTTGCGTTGGTGGGTAGCTACCGCAATAATATCAGCTCCGAAATCCTCAGTAAAATGCAAAATACCGGACTCTTCATTGGCTTCAGAATACACATGGAAGGTATAGTTATCCAGTCCTGCCTTTTCTACAAAGTTATCTTTCAATTGATTGATTTCCCTGGTAGTATTAAAAGAAGCAGGAGTAATCACGTACAACAAATGAATGTGGGCATCAAATAATTTTTGAAAGCCTTGTAACTTATCAATAGAAGGGATTTGCTCTTCTTTGAGATTGGTGGCAAATACAATATTATCACCAGTAAAGTCTTCGGGAGTATTTCTTACCGTAAGCACTGGACAAACGGCATTACGCACAATTTTTTCGGTATTCGAACCAATCAAAATTTCGTCCAGGCCACTGGCTCCCTGAGTACCCATGATGATCATGTCAATGTTCTCTTTCATGGCCATATCGGTAATGGCTTTGTAAATGTTACCAATCTCTACTCTGGTGGTACAGTTGGTATTTGCAAACTCAATCTCATTTACAAGTTTTTGCATACGCCCTTCTGCGTTCTCTACCAAATACTTCACGTACTTTTGCTCTATGCTATCTTCTATGTTTGACATATCCTTAGAGCCAGTAATTGCCTTGGTAGGCTCTATCACTGTCATGAGGATAACTTCACAACCAGATTTGTGGGCAATTTTATTTGCTACTCTCAGCGCGTTTCCTGCTTGATCCGAGAAATCGGTAGGCACAAGTACTTTTTTCATAAGTGTTTTCCTTATTTGGTAAAAAAGATTGATTTAGAGTATGAACTCGTCTCGACTTTTTGAATGTTTGTGAAAATTATTGCTTTTGTTCAGTGATCTCGAAGACAAAATTTAAACATACTCTTACTTTACGAGGTAAATATAGTTAAAAAACCTAGCAGAAAAATATGATTTTTGTCAGGGTAAGAACTGAATTATCTCAGAAGTTGCCCTATACCAAAAGTTAATACAAAGATCAGTGTAGTCAAGGCCATTTGTTTTAGATAAGGGTCTAACTGAGCCGCTTCAGTTTTTTGTTTTACGGCTCGGGCATTTAGCCATAGCAAAGGTATGATTACTAAGAAAATGAATTGGTAACCACTGCGAAAGTTAATGAATACATATCCTAGGGCACACAACAATCCCGCACTCAAAAGTATCCAATGATAAACAACGGCTTTGGCTCGGCCAATGCGTACGGGAATAGACTTCTTACCTGCCTTTTTATCTGATTCTATGTCTCGAATATTGTTTACGTTTAAAACCGCAGTGGCAAACAAACCACAGGTAGTTGCGGGGAGCAACAAAGTCCAGTGAAATAAGTGGGCGTGCAAATAGAAAGTACCCAATACTGCAACCCAACCAAAAAATATAACTACTGAAATATCACCTAAGCCAGCATATCCATAAGGTTTTTTGCCTGCTGTATAGGTAATAGCAGCAATAATAGACAGTACGCCTAAGCCTAAAAAGAAAAAGAAGGTTTGCCAGCTATCAATGGCTACATACAACAAAGCAATTCCACAGGCAAACGATAATATACCAAATATCACCATTGCCCTATACATTGCCTGACGGCTTATTTTACCAGATTGTACGGCTCTTTGTGGGCCTTCGCGATCACTGCTATCGGCTCCATGAATACTGTCTCCGTAGTCATTGGCCAAATTGGAAAGTATTTGCAAAAAAATGGTGGTAAAAGCTGCTAACAAAAAGATTT
Source organism: marine bacterium AO1-C (assembly GCA_001890965.1). Classification (GTDB taxonomy): domain Bacteria; phylum Bacteroidota; class Bacteroidia; order Cytophagales; family Microscillaceae; genus Microscilla. Next base: position 235,170 of record MLAY01000016.1, read on the forward strand.
TAAGACTAAATAATTGATAAGCTCCTGCCAAAAAACTCCCCATCCCTATGCTTGCCAGGGCCAGTGGTAAGGTACGTAAGCGAAATGCCGAAATCCAGTGTTTAACCATGGTGTAAAGGTAAATAAAAATGCCAACCGAAAACCAAAAAATTGGTCTAAGTTGGCATCTAAAATATTGTTAAGTAGTTTCTTTCTATTTTACGGAGGCTAAGATTTCTTTGCCCATAGGATCTACCGAAGATGGATAAAACTCTAGCACCTTACCATTTTCGTCTAATAAGTATTTGCAGAAATTCCAGTTGGGTTCTTTGCCAGAGGTCTTTTTCAACCATTGATACAATGGGTGTTGGTCATCACCTTTTACCGAAATCTTAGAGAACATCTGAAACGATACGCCATAGTTTTTCTGACAAAAAGTAGCAATTTGCTCATTATTACCTGGCTCCTGGCTACCAAAGTTATTGGCAGGAAAACCCAAAACAGCGATTTTATCGCCATATTTTTCGTGAAGTTCTTGTAGAGGTTTGTATTGAGGAGTGAAGCCACACTCTGAGGCCACATTGACAACAAGGACTTTTTTACCTTTAAATTGAGAGAAATCTATATCAGTTTTGCCGTCGAGTGCTTTGAGTTTAAAAGCATAGAATTCGCTTTGAACATCGGTTTCAGACATATTACTTAGGATTATGTTAGCATTCTCTTTGGTTGGTGACTTATCCTTTTTTTTCTCTGTATTCCCTTTCTTTTGGTAAGTGTAGGTACTAAATGTAAACCAAGACAATACCAATAGTGCAGTTGCAGTGAGTAATCTCATACTTAATCAACTTTTGTAAAAAACAGCTTGCTTACAGAAATAGCATTAGCCCATACGCGGCCATAGTACAATATTAAGTGGGCCAAACATAGAGATTATCTGTTAAAAAAACAATAATATTTTGGCCTAAACTATTCCTTGAAATAAAATTTTGTTTGCTGTTTTTGTTACTTGTTTAGGCATAAAAACTGGTTTTATCGACGTTTTCAAGCGGTTTATACTCATTAAATCTACCATCAACGAATATTGAATGGTATTGAAGGAGAAGAGATATTCCACAAATAATACTACCATTTCTCTAAAAAACTATTCCTTCAATAGCTTAATTGACCCATCTGATAATAGAAAACCGCTTCAAAGCATCGCAATAAAAAAATCCCAAATGAAGCCAAAAACTTCAGATGGGATATGGTTTTATTCAAACGCTATGTTAGTATTTCTTTTGCTTGACATGCTTACGCATCAACTCTTGCATTTCTACTGATTTTTTCTGGATGTCCTTGTCTTGTGCAAACTTCATCTGGCTTTTCATCATTTTAGATAATGAAGTAAAAGGGTTGTAGCCTTTTTTGATAAATAGTTGCTCCATTAGACGTAAACTTGACATTGGATTTCCCATGATGGCGGCGTTTTTAGGGTCTTTGTATATCTCTATCATATCATCCATCAAACCAAGTACCCCTTTTTTATCTAACTCAGGCATATCAGGCAAGCTATTTAATTTCTCAATGCGTTTTTCGGTACGAAACACAAACCCTACTTCATACATATCTATTGTAGGATTGTTTGTGGGGATTTTGCTTACCATTTCCTTTCTAATACTCTCCTCGGCGTTTTTGTAAAACTCTTCGGCTTGCTTGCGCTCACTCAAGGTAGGCTCAGGGGGCATCATTATGATCTCATCTTTGCTAAGCTTCTTAAACAATGCAATGCCATAGCGATCTTTGCCTTTCTCCTTGAGTAACATTTTTCCTTTTTTCTTTTTAATCTCACTGGCCAAAATTTCTAACACCACCGATTTTTCTTTTTGTTTTTGGCCATTCATCACAGCATCCATTTCGATGGTATTGCCTACAAAATTCATCATAAGCTTCATATTCATCATTCCCATACCCACTTGTGTAAGCCATTTGCCTTTAGGCAATTTCTTATTTTGGGCTTGGGTGGCTTCAGCATTCCATAACACCAAGAATGCCATTATCGTGAAAATAGAGCGTGTTTTCTTCATAGATTTGATTATAACAGGTGAATATTTAATAACAACGGATAATGTATGTACCAATAATACTTATTTTTTTATCAAAAGAGCATAAAAAATAACTGTATCAGTGGGTAATGTGGTAGTTTTATAGCTCATAGAAAAAGTCAGGATGACTTCAATGACTAATTACCCTTCATAGCAAAATCCACGATCTTTTTCTGCAAATCTTCGATATCTTTATCTCCTTTAAACTTCTGGAGCGACTTAACAAAGTTTTTAGAAAATGTAAAAGGATTATATCCTTTTTCAATGAATGCAATCTCCATTAAATACTGAACTCCCTCAATACTTGATGAAGGGTCATTCAAAAAGATCTGATTCTTTTTTTGCTTGCATAAGTCTAAAACCCTGAGGTAAGTAGCCATCACTTGTTTTTTATTCATTTCAGGTGACGCTGGCAATTTGTTTAATCTTTGGTATAATTTCTCACTGCGCCATATAATGCCTGAATCGTACATAGAAGAACGTTTTACTGGGGATTTTCTATACTTCTCTAAGTCTTGGTCTGCAATCTTTTGGTATTCTTCTATTTTCTTAAAGCTTTGTAAAGCTTCTGACTCATCCTTAGCCTTAAACCAACCAGGTATATAGATTTGTAATTCATCATTGTTAAGTCGACGATATAAATAAAGGATAAAATCTTCCTTTCCTTTTTCTGTAAACTTCAATAATAATTTACCAGTATTTTTGTTTAGAATCATTTTATGAATAGTCACCGTTACTGGTAATGTTTTTTCTTTTTCATCGTAGGTCATTACTGGGGTGAATACCAGTCTTGAATCCTTCATAAATTGTAATTGGGTTATTTCAACTACTGTTCCTGTTGGATTACGACGATTGAACCATTTGCCTTTTGGCAAAAGCTTTTGTTGGGCCAATGCACTTGAAAAAAATAGCCCAACTAATAAAAACACACTCATTACTCTTTTTATCATAATTTCTACCAATTCATTTTTGCCACTACATAAAATTTAAAATCAATAGCTTTGTCCTGTACATCTGAGTCATACTCATAGCGTTTCAGGCCATCACTCATTTTAGCAAAAGAGGTAAAAGGATTCAATCCATTTTGCTCATAAACCCTACTTACTAAATACAGTGCAGTGCTCGGTTGATTATACAATATTTGATTATTTCTATTCTTAAATGCACGAATCAGAGCATCCAACACTTTGATATAGGTCCGTTTATCCTGCGTTATTTCAGGAAGCTTGTTGAGGGCATCTACCCTGGCTTTGGTTCTAAAAATTACCCCAAGCCTATAGGGGTCGACATATTGTATGGCTTTTTCACCAAAATTTATCCGTCGTTTATTAAATCTTGTGATTGTCCAGGCTTCTGCTTTTGAAAAATTGTCTTCGGCTTCTTGTTTACTGTTGATTTCGGCCCTGGCAGGTGCTATGATCACGTCGTCTTTACTTAGTCTGTAAAAGAAGCCAAAAGAGTATTTATCTTCTCCCACAAGTTTGAGTAGCATTTTCCCCTTCTTTTGATCTGCTTTTACCTTCAGAATCACAAATACACTTTGATTAAGAGACTTCTGTTTTTCGGCATCAATCACGTCAAACACCAGGGTATCTGAAAAGATTTTGATTTCCATGCTTACCTTTAAATCGGCTACATCAAGCAAATCACTCGTAATCCAATGTCCCTTTGGTAAAAACTTTTGTTGAGCAAACCCATTGAAGGCAAAGAAGCTAATAAACAAAAAAGCAAAGGTCATCTTTTTCATACCAAATCATTTTTAGTTTATAAATATCCATCTATCACTATAAACAACAAAAGCCCGCGATTGGCGAGCTTTTGTATAATATTTTATTCAAATAGCTGCCCACAATACGTAATTGAGGACAACCTACGTCTCTAAAACCAACATATTTGGTTACATTCTCTCTGGAACCTCAATTCCCAATAGGCTTAAGGCCTTCTTAATCACCTCCCCTGTTTTGGTAGAGAGGGCAATTCTAAACTTGCGTCGCTCCAAGCTTGCCTCTGACTCATCAGGAGTTTTTAAGATGGGGCATTCAGCAAAGAACTGGCTATAGGTTTTGGCCAAATTATAAGCATACTGTGCCACCAACGAAGGATTATAACCCATTTTAGGGTCAACCAAGCCAGCTGCATCCGCTACTATCTGCTCGTATTGCAACAACAACATAATCAACTCACTTTCCATTGGGTGTAAGTCAACGATTTGCCAGTTTTCGTTGGTATCAATGCCCAACGAAGCAGCTTTTCTCAAGATAGATCGAGTACGTACGTAGTTCATTTGGACAAACGGCCCCGCATCTCCTTGAAAATCAACCGATTCGTTCTTATCAAAAAGCATTCGCTTCTTGGGGTCAACTCGTAGCAAGGTATATTTAAGCGCGCCCAAAGATATAATGCGGTAAATTTCTTCCTTTTCTGCCTCAGACATCCCCTCTAATTTACCTAATTCATCGGTTCGCTTCTTCGCAACTCCTTTTACATCCAATAGTAAATCATCAGCATCAATTACGGTACCTTCACGTGATTTCATCTTACCAGTGGGTAAATCTACCATTCCGTAAGACAAATGGTACAAACCCTCAGCATAAGGTCGGCCAAGTTCTTTCAAAATATGGAACAACACCACACAGTGATAGTCTTGCTCGTTACCAATCACATAAATAGATTTATCAATGTGATGATCTTTGTACTTTTCATCGGCAGTACCCAAGTCTTGCGTCATATACACTGAAGTACCATTGCTACGCAACAACAATTTATCATTGGGCGAAATCTCAGGAGGTAATTTAGACCATACCGATCCATCAGGTTTGGTGTAAAACAAGCCCTGCTTTAAACCATCATCAATAATTTCTTTCCCTAATAGATAAGTCTCAGACTCATAATACATTTGGTCAAAATTTACCCCAATGGCTTTATAAGTAGCATTGAATCCATCGTACACCCAACCATTCATGGTTTTCCATAAATTTACGGTTTCAGGGTCTTTGGCTTCCCACTTTTGCAACATTTCGGTTACTTCACCCATCAAAGCAGTTTTGTTATTGGCTAACTGCTTAATGTTGCCTTCCTCTTTGCCAATGCTATTATACAATTTGATAATTCGTCGAATCAGCTTCACCAAAGGTGCTTGTTTTTTGCCAAAAGACGCATTATCAATGTATTTCTTAAAAGTAGAACTCGTTGCTAAATCAGTGCTTTCCCACTCATTGAACAAGTCTTGAAAATCTGCATCAAAGCTTGCCAATAATTGCCCCTTGAGCGCAGGTAGATTCTTTTGTTCTTGCTCAATGTCTTGTTTGATTTTAGCAATCTTGGTTTGGAAGTTCTTAATATTTTGCTCCTCAGCAGGTGTAAACAAAGAGAAGTCACCCTGAGCTACTTGAGCCAGGATTGGCTTCACTTGCTCTTTCATCTCCTTGTCAAACTTCACATAGTATTTACCGATCAGGTGGTCGCCTTTGGTTCCAGAAGATTCTGGCGTTTCTCCCTGGCCATACTTTACATAAGCCAGCATAGACTTACAAATATGTACACCACGATCGTTTACCAAATTAGCCTTGACCACGTCATACCCAGCTGCTTCCAAAATTTTGGCTACCGAATAGCCCAAAAAGTTGTTTCGCAAGTGTCCCAGGTGTAAAGGTTTGTTGGTGTTGGGCGAAGAGTATTCCACCATTACCTTTTGGTTTTGGGCAGGTAGTTGACCAAAGTTTTCATTATTGACCATTTGGGCAAAGGCATCTATCCATACTTTTTCGGATAAAGAAATATTCAAGAAGCCCTTATTGGCAACATTGTACCCACTTATTTCAGGTAGCTTTTCTACCAAATAGTCGCCTAACTTTTGCCCTAACTCTTCTGGCTTTTGCCGCACTGCTTTCAGGAAGCTAAACATCACGAAAGTATATGCGCCTTCAAACTCTTTGCGGGTAGGCTGCAACTCTATCTCGTCCACTTGATGATTAAACAATTCCTCGAATGCCGCTTTAAGGGCATTTTGCAGTGTCGTCTCCATTTTTTTGGTTATTTAATTTAGTAGTGTTGGGTAGTATTAGATTACTACCTCCAAAAATTTTGCGGGCAAATTTATAGAATAATTGGTTAATACTCAATTAGTAACACACCAAAAATACCCTTTCAGTTTGAGACTGATCTTTTGGCTTGATACTTTGTTACCTTTTTTACCCGTAGCTATGGCTACGAGCGCAAAAAGGACCTCGTTTCTAATCTAAAATCAATAAACCTATTTTTTCAGTGTTACTTAATTGAATGATAGTAATTCAAGGAAATAATAGAAATATACTAGAGACATCGACAAAAAAATCTCCAAGACGCAAAAAAGCATTTTGGAGATAAATGAAATGACTTAATGTGTGATAGCTTTACAACCTTATTTTTGTCGGTTCAGCTTGGCTGCTGGTTTGTGTAGACCACTATTGATGGGTTGTTTATCAGATTTATCCTCTTTTTCATCACCGTTTATAGATCCACCTCGCAAGGCCGTTAGTTGATTGCTAGAAAGAAGAAATTTGTCGAAGTTTTTGAATGCTTTCATATCCTGTAATATTCGTTTTTTTGATACTACAAAGAAAGCCTAACCACCACAGGATTCATTACGTTGCTTATTCGGTTTTTGAATGGGTTTATTCTTTTTTTGAATATAACCAAAACCCAAGCAACTATCAATTAAAACTCCCGCTCAACATTAGCCCAAAAGTGGCAAAGTACACTGAGCCATCATAAGCCGTACGTATGCCCCCATAAGGAGAAATGGCTACCCGACCCACCATAAAATTAAGCCGTACTCCAGTGCTTAACACAGGTTGAGGGTTGAGCAAATCTACTATATAATCGGTGGCCAAAGGTTCCAGGTAAATCTCAGAGCGGAATTTATTGGTATGCTCTATATGGTAGCTAATCCGTTGGGGAATAATAGCTACCAGAATACCTAAAGGAATGTTATAATAAAAATTGTCATCGTTTGAGTTTCTAAAAAACTCTCCCGCCCATAGAACACCTAGTGGATAGTTGATATAAAATTTACTGGATGAATCGAGGGTAAGCCCCAAACGAAGGCTGTAACCGATGCTGATGTTGTCTCCCAGAAATATTTCAGGATGCAATCCAATACTTCCCACCTTAAACTCTTGACTATTGGCAAACTCTATGGAATAACGAAGTGGTAAAAAATAATCACTTTCTTCATTGTCTTGTGCCAAGACTGACAACGAAATGGTGGAAAACAATAGGTAAATAAGTAGTCTTTGAAAGTTCATTGATTGTTAAGTTGATTTATGTATAGTCTCATATCTAAAAACAGGAGAATATACAGGTTACCTTTTTATCAAAAAAATATAAGAGGTCGAACTTAACTATGAAACTCCATGAAAAAAATATTGAAAATCATTGGCTTCAGCGTATTACTCCTTCTTGTTTTATTGGCAGGAGCGTTTTTGTACAGTCGTCCCTGGAAAAATGCCTTGTTTATAACACCATTGCATCAAATACAGACCTCAGAAAAAGTAATTGCCCTCACTTTTGACGATGGCCCCGCCAAGGGTCGCACTCCTGCACTGCTCAAGCTACTCAAGGATAAACAAGTAAAGGCTACTTTCTTTATGTTGGGTGCCAATATCAAGAAGTATCCCACCATTGCCCAACAAGTACACAACGAAGAACATTTGATTGGTAATCATTCGTATAGTCATCCTCGCATGATTTTAAAATCTCCTGGTTTTATCAAATCTGAGATTTTGCGTACCGAAAAGCTCATCCAATCCTTGGGGCAAAAAGATGTCAAGTATTTTCGCCCTCCCTACTCTTCCAAATTTATTGTATTGCCCCTGGTGCTTTCCTCTATGAATAAAACATTGGTAACTGGCACTTATGACCCACCTGCCGAATATGGTTCCCCTTACAATGCTCAAAAGGTGGCCAACCAAGTGATCAAAAATGCGCAACCTGGCAGCATTGTGTATTTGCATGACGGCAAAAAAGGTGACGTATTGGCCTTTGTAAAGTCAGTAGAAATCATCATTGACCAGTTACACAAGCAAGGCTATCGCTTTGTTAGGTTAGATCAAATTAAATAGCCATCTTCGTCTGCTTTTAGAAAATCAAACCCCTACTCTATGCCCGAAATCATAGACCTTAGTCAGGAAATTTTTGCAGGAATGCCTGTGTACAAGAGTTTACCCCAAGTAAAAATGACCGTGCACAATACTCATGAAGAATGGGATGATGAAGAAAATCCAACGACCCAAACTCCTGCAGTTTATAAAATGGAAATGGGTGAGCATACAGGTACCCATGTAGATGCCCTCAACCACATGGCCAAACCCTACAAAGAGCAATCTATAGACACTATGCCGCTCTCAATGTTTTACACTGAAGGCATCTGTTTAGACTTTCGCCACAAAGGCCTTAAAGAGTTAATTACTTCGGAAGAAATACAGAATGCTTGTAAAAAAGACGGCTTGGAGATTAAGTTTGGAGATACCATATTGCTATGTACCGATCATTATCGTAAGCACTTTAATACTGAAAATTGGGGCAATGGCCCTGGAATCACTACAGAGGCAGCACGCTGGCTGGGCAACCAACAAATTGCGGCCTTTGGCGTGGAAACTATGTCGCCAGGCGTGCCCAAAGTATCTAACAAAGAAGTACACCACATTTGCGGGGAGCTTGGCTTTACCCATTATGAAAACATGATCAATTTGCACTTGCTTTTGGGTAGAGGTCGTTTTCGCTTTATTGGTTTGCCACTAAAAATCCGAGGAGGTACAGGTTCACCAGTACGAGCTGTGGCAGTATTTGAGGATTAAATTTACATTTTATGGAAAAGGTAAATATTGAACTCTCTAAAAATGAAGCACTTGTTTTATTTGAGTTCCTGGCTAGATTTAATGAATCTGATCATCCAAATTTATTTGAAGATCAAGCTGAGCAACGAATCATGTGGAATTTAGAAGCTATTTTAGAAACCAAGTTAATTGAACCTTTCTATGAAAATTATCTGGAAATAATTCAACAAGCACGCGCTCAGGTAAGGGATTCAAAAGAATAAAAACAAAAAATGAAAATCGCATTCGACTTAGACGGAACTTTAGTAAGAGAATCTCACGATTTCCCCTTAGAAAATCAAGTGGTTCATGAACATTTATCCAATGAAAATTTGCGAGAAGGTACCGTGGGTATTTGGCAACAATTGCGAGAGGCTGGTCACGAACTTTGGGTGTATACTTTTTCTTACCGTGCCATAGACAGAATTGAAGATTTGTTTCGAAAATATGGGCTTACCATCGACGGAGCCATCAATTATCAAATTCATGAAGAAACTTTGCGTACTTCTCAAAGCAATTTTGCTGGCTATTGGAAGTACCCACCCATGTTTGGATTTGACCTGCTCATAGACAATATGGAGGAAATCGCTCGCGAAGGCAAAGAGTACCGATTTGAAGTACTTTGGCTAAAAGAAAACGATACTGATTGGGGGCAAAAGGTGTTAGATAGAGTCTATATCTTGAACTTATAATACAAGAACTGAAGTAACAGATAAGTTCATAATATCATTAACTAACACATTATAACGTATGAAAATAATCACTATAATATCAGGATTTTTACTTGTTTTTTTGTTCTCCTGTACCAAGCAAGAAGAAGCCGAGCCTCAAACCCAAATAGCAATGCTACAAGTTGATTTTACCACCAATCAATTTGAGGGAGGAGTAGAATATACTCTTAAAAAAGAACAGGATTTTAAAATTTCTTCTACTTATCAGGCTCCTGGAGATTTTGGAGAGATTCAACTATTTTATGGAGACCAGGGGCAAAAGGTCTTTGACGGCACCATTGTTTGGGCAGGACTAGGGAAACGAGTTTTTCCAGAAAGCATTCAGGCCAAAGAAACCTTTGGCAAAATAGAAACACCTTTATCTGCACCATCAAATGCTATTTTTGAGAAAGTAATGTATGATGAATTTGCTTACTATCCTGAAGAGATTAATTATACTGCTTTATGGAATGCCATTGCTGATTTAGAAGTTATTGCAACCTATAGAAAGAGTAATCCTAAAGGTAAAATTCATTTATTCTTGTATACACCTGGTGTGGGTGTTGGAGATCCTCAAAAATGGGATTGGTTGATTTTTGTAGAAAAGTAGGGATAACCTACTTTTCTCAAACGTATACATTACTTTGGTTCATAAATCCAAAACTCTACCTCTTCTAAAGGCTCTAGGTATTTTAAAATACAAGCCTTCACTTCTTCCCAATCAAGTCCTCCCCAACCAGCACCCAAAGGCGGTATGGCCACTGACTGAATGTCATGGGTTTGGATAAGTTTTACAAAATCCACCATGCCATCTTCTATGTATTCCATTTTAGATTTGCCTCGCCAATGCTTTTTGGTGGGGAAATTTATAATATAACGAGGAGTAGCTTCCTCACCCACCTCGAACAAAAGCATTTTACCAGTGGTTAATTCCTTGGTTTCAAATGCCTGACGATAATGCTTGAAATTTTCGGGATAACGTTCCTTAAATTGCAAAGCAAGCCCTTTGCCCATGACTCCTACGGTATTTACTGGGTTTACAATGGCTTGAGCCGTAGATTCAAATAGATTGCCTTTTGTTAAATTAATCATAAATGTGTTGTATTTGATCCTAAAGTTGTTCTAGTGTTATCCAAAATTATTAAATTTTTACCGCTTTATATTATAAAAATTATCATAACGAATGAGAAAAATATTTACTAACTCTCAAGTATTTGTGGTGCTTTTGGTGCTCCTTAATATGAGCACTTATGCTTTTCAAAAAGAAAAACCCGTAGATAAAAGTACAGTACAACAAGGAGCCAAGCTCATGGGATTGGAATTTACCAATGCCGAGATAGATTCTATGATGAATGGCCTCCGTAACCAAATTCAGCAGTTTAACAGCAATCGCGGCGTTAAGCTGGATAATAGTGTTCCACCTGCTTTGTATTTTAACCCATTGCCCACTGGTTTCATCATTCCCAAGGCCAGTAGTTCTTTCAAAGCAGGCAAAATTGGACGGGTAATGATGCCCAAAAACGAAAATGACTTGGCTTTTTATACCGTGCGTGAATTGGGTATATTGATTAAAACCCGACAAATTACCTCCGAAAAATTGACTCGTTTTTTTATCAAAAGGCTAAAAAAATATGACCCCAAGCTGAAGTGTGTGATTACCCTGACCGAAGATTTGGCCATCAAACAAGCCAAACGCGCCGATGAAGAAATAGAAAAAGGACGCTATCGGGGATTGTTACATGGAATCCCTTATGGAGCCAAAGATTTGTTGGCCAAAGAGGGTTATAAAACTACCTGGGGAGCAGCACCTTACAAAAACCAAACAATTAATACTGATGCCACAGTGATACAGCGTTTGGAGAAGGCTGGTGCTGTATTGGTAGCTAAACTTACCTTGGGAGCATTGGCCTGGGGCGATGTTTGGTATGGAGGTACCACTCGTAATCCCTGGAACACCAAACAAGGTTCCAGTGGCTCTTCTGCTGGCTCAGCCTCGGCAGTATCTGCGGGCTTAGTACCTTTTGCTATTGGCACCGAAACACTGGGTTCTATTGTATCGCCTTCTACCCGTTGTGGAGTTACTGGATTGCGCCCAACTTATGGTCGTATTAGCCGTACTGGTGCTATGGCGCTCAGTTGGACTATGGACAAAATCGGCCCTATGACTCGCTCAGTGGAAGATTTAGCCATTGTATTCAAAGCTATTTATGGAAAAGACAGTAAAGATTTGAGCTTGTTTGATGCTCCATTCAATTATAATGGTACCCAAACTGTAGCCCAAATGAAGAACACCATTAAAGTGGGCTACGTGAAAAACTTCTTTGACCGAAAATATGGCTTCAAAGCTTATGATGAAGCTACGCTCAAAAAGATGAAAGAAATCGGTTTTGAACTGGTGCCAGTAGAGTTGCCCAAAATGCCTCAAATTACTTTTATCTTATGGGCCGAAGCTGCCGCAGCTTTTGATGAGCTTACTCGTAGCAATCGTGATGATATGTTGGTAAGTCAAATCAAGCAAGCCTGGCCAAACTTCTTCCGCATGGCCCGTTTTGTGCCTGCCGTAGAGTACATTCAAGCCAATCGTTTGCGTACTGTTTTGATCGAGCAAATGCATCAAAAGCTCAGAAATATCGATGTGTTTTTAGCACCTTCTTTTGCAGGTAGCACCCTTACCATGACCAACCTTTCGGGTCACCCTTGCGTAGTATTGCCTAATGGGTTTACGCCTCAAAAAACGCCTACAAGTATTACTTTTATAGGAAAACTCTTTGGAGAAGATAAGCTGTTACAAGTAGCCAGGGCCTATCAGGAAGCTACAAATTTTCACAAGAAACACCCTGATTGGGTAAAAAAATAATCACTACAGAGAAGTTCCACTATCATGCAAACGTGGAACTTCTTACCTTATACAATGCAAGACCGATTGTTGAAATATAAATACACACCTTATCTGATTATATTCTTGTTTTGGAATGTAATTGCGGTACTTGCCACTACCCTTTTATTTGCCCAATTTGTCAATACCTATCCCGATGCCTCCTGGTTGGGGTTCTTCTACCGCCAAGCACCTATTTGGTATATTTGGATGTTTTTTACCCCCATCATCTTGTGGTTGGTTAGGTGGAACAAAAAGCAAAGTTTCTCTACAATCCAGGCTTTCTTCATTCACTTGGTATTGGCCAGCTTCCTGTTGCTGGTATATGGTGCTTTGGTGGGTATACACACCCTCAATCTCAACCAAAAACTTGTCTGGAATATTCAAGTGATTTATCAATCAGCTTCCCGAAGTTTTGTACTTAATTTTGCCAGTAATTGCTTGATTTACCTTATGATTACCTTTGTAGGTGTGGGCTTGCAATGGTATCGTTCTTTGGTAAACACCCAGCAGGAAAGGCTTCAATTAGAATTACATAATAGCGAATTACATGCGCAATTGATTGAAACTCAGCTACAAACCCTTACTCAGCAACTCCAACCTCACTTTTTGTTTAATACGCTGCATTCTATAGCCTCATTGGTGCGTACCCAACAAAATAACCTCGCCATTCAAATGATTGCCGACTTTAGCGAACTCCTGCGGCATACGATTCAGCAAGGGGAAGAAAACTTTGCCACTATTGAGACAGAAGTTGCTTTTATTGAAAAATACCTCAACATTGAAAAAATTCGTTTTCAGGATCGTTTAGAGGTGTCTATCCAGATAAGCAATGATGTGAAAGCGATGCTGGTCCCTTCATTGATTTTACAGCCTTTTATCGAAAATGCAATTAAGCACGGTATTGGTTCCAAGTCGGATAATGGTTATATTGGGTTGGTCATCAAATTATTAGATGGACAATTAGACATCCAAATACGAGATAATGGGGCTGGTTTAAGTAAAGGCTGGAAACTATCTGAAAATCAAGGGATTGGGTTGAGTAATTCGCTGCATAGAATGGAGAAAATTTATAATCAAAGTTTTAGCTTAACCCTCGAGAATCACCCTGACGGAGGTGTGCTAGCTCATATTCAATTACCAGCTCAGGCTCAAATACAAACCAAACCCACTGCTCAAAATGCCCCCAATTAAAGCACTTATTGTAGATGACGAAACTCTGGCTAGAGACTCTATAAAGGTTTTATTACAAAAAGAACCTGAATTTGAGCTTATTGGAGAAGCTCGTAATGGCACAGAAGCAGTACAATTGATTGAAAGTCTACACCCTAAGCTAGTACTGCTGGACATCCAAATGCCCCAAATGACGGGTTTTGAAGTTTTACAACACTTACAAATACGCCCCCTGCCCTATTTTATTTTCGTTACTGCTTTCGATCAGTTTGCTCTCAAGGCCTTTGAAGTAAATGCCCTTGATTACCTGCTTAAACCTTATTCTGATGAGCGTTTTTATCAAAGTATTCATAAAGCAAAAGCTGCCATCCTAAAAGATGAATGGGCTACATTGCAAACCAATTTACAGCAAATGATTCGGGAGCAATCACCTCAAGCTACTCAATCATTGGAAAGGCTGGCCATCAAGCAAGGGGGGAAAATAAAACTAGTAGCAGTAGCCAATATTGCATACATCAAAGCTTCTGGTACTTATACTGAGGTTTTTGAGGCTGGCCAAAAGCATGTAACCAATTATAGTATTGGAGCACTTGCCCAAAAACTTGATGATCGTAAGTTTATCCGTATTCACCGCTCTACTATTGTAAATGTCGAACAAATCGCTGAACTAGAACCATACTATAATGGAGAATACATTATCTATATGAAAGATGGTTCGCAACACAAGCTGAGTCGCTCTTACAAAGACCAAATTGATAAAATCCTATAGCCTTGCCTTTCTCATCTCGTTTCCAAAATCACACACTTCATATAGGTTTTTATTCGGCTCATTAAAAACTCCTACAACTTTTGAGGTTGGTTTACTAGGTTTGAGTAATTGATTTTCAGTTGTTTAACCATTTTTGATTAAACCAATAACTATGAGAAACCTTATTTTTGCAACGTCACTCACGATTGTATCCCTCATTACCAGTGCTTTTATTACCCCATTACCCAACAATGAAAATAAACCAACGCTGGCTACTTACACTATAGACAAAACCCACAGTTTTATCAATTTTAAAGTCAATCGTTTTAGTATGGTAGATGTGGTAGGCAGGTTCAATGAGTTTCAAGGAACCGTCACTTTTGACGCCAATGATTTTAGTAAAACTCAGGCAGAAGTCACCATTCACACCAACAGTGTGTATAGCGGGTTTACTGCCCGGGAAAATGCCATTAAAAGTCCTGCATTTTTGGATGTAAAAAATCATCCTGAGATAAAATTCAAAAGTAAAAGAGCTTATGAAAAAGGTGGTAAAAAATTCGTAGTGGGAGATTTTACACTGCATGGCGTTACCAAAGAAATCGTGCTCCCAATCGAAATGAAAGGGCCTTTCGTAGATCCTACCCGTTCTAATACAATTGCCATCACAAGCAAAATCACCATCAACCGTCAGGATTTTGGAATGAAGTTTAATCGCAAACTAAAAAACGGTAAGCCATTCATAGGCAACGAAATAGACATTGAACTCAATATCTTAGCTTTAACTAAATAGTCTATCTACACTAAAACTTAACTGATAAAAAAATAGCTCAATTGCTACGTGGTCTATCACAAAGCAATTGAGCATCATAATATTTTCAACAACCTTTAATTTATTGAATCAACGGCACGCCATTTACAGTACCATTAAAATCTCCCTTAGCCTGACTATGAATATTAGAAACGGTATGAAACTTATTTTCATCCTGACGAGGCTGGATAGAAATGGCACTTGGCTTTAATTGCAAAGTATCTAGGTTGAACACTACCATATGCAACTTATTTTGATCGCTCGCTGCATCTGAGTGGTAATTAAAATCCTGGGTCTTCTTCTCAATGTAGCAAGTAAGCGAATCTTGAGTAGTAAAGCGTAGTTTGAAAATATGCAAGTTCCCCTCCCCTTTGTAAATCAGCGAAGAAGCTACCTGATACTTTACCAAGGGGCCATTATTCTGGTTGGTAATTTCACCCGTGGCATTGGTTGCTTCGGTTACGTCGGTGGGATTAATCTGCCAATCAGCACTTGCCGTTCCTTGTGGGTCGTTGTTTCGCTGGTTACATTGGGTCATTACAACTAAAACTCCCATCCATAGCACGATATTTAATAATTTTTGCATTATAATAGTGGTTTATGTTAAGTAGAAATTATTTTTATAAATTCAGATACAAAACAAAAGCAATTCTATGATGCTTACAACAAACTCTACGTATTTACTTTTGAATAAGGTAATATTTTAAATGTTTTTTAAAGTAAAGCCCCCAAATCACTTTTTCCTTTCCTTTATTGGTCTTTATAGTATATAACTTAAACCCATTAGGAATCTTCTCTACAATAAGTTGCCCTTCAATAAATGTTTCTCTTGGTCCTTTCTTTTCTGAATTATAGAGATACATTACATCCTCTTGGTTAACCGCACCTTTTTCAATTAGCTCCTCCTTGCTGGTGTTTTTCAAATAATGCAGTTCTGGAGAATGATGTATCGAATTCATCGCTGAATGAAAAAGTGCATACTTTTTACCATCTGGCATATTGGTGCGCCCTAAAACATCAAACCAAACGTCTTGCAAATATTCTTTCTTGGCGTTGAGTAGTTGGTAATTACCCATCATAACTCCATCATAGGTGCCTCTTACTTGGTTAAAACATTCAGGTTTCACATAAGGACGTCTTAAAAAAATAAGTTTTTGAATAGTATTCCCTGTTCTAACTTCTACTACCAACTCCTGATCAATAATTGTTAGATAAAAAGTAGACTTATAATGGTTGCTCGTTGCTTGATAACTTTTATTTTTACCCTCTTGGTCACAAGAAATATCTAAAATAGTAGGCATTTGTGTTCCAAATGAAGAAAGGCAGACCTGTAAGTAATCATCTTTGTAATCTTTCTCAATAGACATTGCCAAAACATCATACCAAGGCTTTTTCTCTAGAATTTGTTTTGTCTCAAACCAAGACCGAGTTTTTTTGATAGTTTTCACCAAATCTTTACGAATCCATACACCCTTTAATGCATCAATTCCTTTGGCTGAACTTTTTTTATTAAGAAGTCTAATAGGTTTCCTAATGATAGGGTTAATGCTTTTGATGGCAATTTTTTGAGGCGTTTGAGTAGGGGCGTTTTGGCAAAAAGTCAACCCTAACAAGGCTATCCAATAAAATATTATCAATCGTTTCATCAATTATTTAGATATTTGTATTCTGCAAATTATGATTTTGCCCAAAAAACACCAAAATGACACACTATGGGACATGCAATTACTGCCATTATTTTAAAAGGCAATTATGACAAAGAACTCGCCCTTACCTTTGATTTGAAAGGCGTAAAACTAGGGTTTGACCTACAAATGTTTTTTATTGACCATTATTATTCTGCTTGCTGGCAAGAAATGCTTAAATCGGATGGCTATCTAGAGATCAACGAGAACTCAGGGCATATTTTATTCCCCAATGAAGTAGCTATTGCCGAAATAGTACAGAGTATTACTCAAACCCGTTTTGCTCAGTTTTCTATCATAGTTACTGATTATTTTGGAGGAGTAGGTACCCAATATGCCCAAGTGTACCAAGGACAAAACCTAGTCAGCAAAACCATTGATGATATCAATGGGGCTTTGCAATGGTTAGGTGTAGTACCACGCAAAGGAATGGATGCCTTTGATACGGTGGGCTTATCAGAATACCGAAGTAATCCCGATTATTTGGACAAGTACGCAGACCTATCGACACAATTGGGGGTTTAAACTCCCAATTGCTAAGAACAGATAGAAATCCTGATCTTACCCAAGTAGCCTTTATCATTTTGATTTCGGTTTAACTTATGTAAAAGTTAAAAACTACTAGCTTTGATAAGAAAAATCACAGGTACACTCTAGCAAGTTCTCTCCTATCGTTTCCAGGTCCATACTAGCAAAAGATTCAAACCGCTCATCATATTTAGAACCTTTCATGCGGTAGGCTGCTTCTGTAACATCACGTAAAGTGATACCCTGTGGAGTACCTGTTTGCCAAAAGAAATCTGCCTTGGTAAACCCCATATGACCACAACCGCCTCCTCTCAAATCTTTATTACCTGTTTGTAGAGATCTCGCCTGCAACTGAGTATGAGGTAATAAAAGTGTGTCCCATTGCCAATCAATAGACATTGCTAATGTTAAAACGTCGCTAGGTGGATCAATGGTTAATGCATCAAATAGTTCCGCCTTGTACCATTGAAGCAACTGACTTTGTGATGCTCTGGCTCTTTTTTTAATGAATTCTTTATAGGTATCCTTGTCAAACTCCTCATCATAAAATATTTGTTGAAATAAATCACTGGCATATTTCAACTCAGAAACATCTACTTCATCCTTCCATATCAACTCATACCTTACAGGGTGTACATATACCTGTTTGATGGTTTCCGAAACCAACCGGCTAATAAAATCAGCTACATAAGCGTTACATTTCTTAAATAAATACTGTTGTGATTGCATTTTGCTTTTTTGATTAGTTTGAATTTGTTGAAATGTAATTTTTATGATCGATCAAAATCTACAAAACACTCTAAACGATTTTCTTGCTCTTTTATATCATACAAACCATAACAAGCCTCACTGTCATCATCCCAACGATATTTGGAACATTTCATTCGATAAGCTGCATCAGTTAAGTTTCTTGTAGAGATTCCTTGAGGAGTAGCTACTAACCACTGAAAATCTTCTTTGGTAAACCCCATTTCTTCACATCCTCCTCGGTAAACACTTCCTCCTTTAGAAGGAGCAGCTACAAACAATTCGGTATATGGTAGTAAAATAGTGTCCCATTCAATAGTTTTTATCAATTCTTCTATACTGCTAAAAGTTTGATCAGACAAATAAAAAAATAAATCTTTCTCAAAGTCCTCAATATACTTAAGCTCCCTCTTCGCTCCTTCTAGATACCCGTTTATGTCCTCAAGGTTGAGTTTTTTATTCCAAATATGCTTAAAAGTGGCAGGTTGCATGTAAACTTGCCTGATAGAAACTTCAACCAAACTACTGAGCAAAAATTTGACAGAATCAGAAAGGCCTCTAAATAAAGAAGGGATGGATAAGTTTTCAGACATATTTTGATTGTTTAAAATGCCAGGTTTTGTGAATAAACCAGTAAACGAAAGCTTTGCCTAAAAATCAGCAAAGATAATATATTACCAAAGAATGATGCCCTAAAATTCCAGGCTCATTTTATGAATCTTTTCTTTCAAAAATGATTAAACCTTTCTAATTTATGAGAAACATTTAGTCAAATGCGTCTTTATATTACCATCTTATTCATAGTATTTTGGACCACCACCCATGCGCAAAAATGGGGTATTGAATTACATACTCAAAAAGCCTTAGTTTTTAGAGGAGCGCAGGCCATTGCTCGAGGCAATCCTCAGGCCATTGAGTTGCGCCTCCTGAAAGCTACCAATGGTGAAAAATGGTGGCATGCCCCCCACCAGTACCCTCGTTTTGGAATCAATATCAATTACCTTGATTTCGATGATCCTACCTTAGGCCAATCTTTGAGTGCTCAACTTACTGGTGAACGTAGTATTATCAAGAAAAAGCACTGGCAATTCAATTTTGTGGCAGGCATGGGTATTGCCTGGATTACAAATCCTTTTGACAGGATTAACAATAACAAAAACATTATGTTAAGTGGAAATTTAAATTCATCCTGGATTGCAAATTTTTCACTGGCATGGCAGATAAAACCACCCTGGCAGCTAATGTTTGAGTTTGGCATCATTCATTACTCAAACGGGGCAGTACAATTACCCAATCAGGGAATCAACCTGGCAACCGCTAATATTGGCATTGGATATCGTCCACAAATAGCGCAGGTAGCATATAACCCTGAAAAACAATCGGTTAGCCAAGTAAGTAAAAGAAAAAGAGTAGCTTGGTTATTGAGTTCAAGCATAGGTTTTGTAGAACGATACCCTACCAATGGGTTCAAATATCGAGTCTATGGATTACATCTAACACGTCAGCAAATGTGGGGTAAGGTTACCTTTTGGCAGGTTGGCTTAGAGGGGTTCTACAATACTTGGTTGTACGAATTTATTCGCCCAGAGGAACAAGCCAATGCAGGCAGAATTGGGCTTAATGCTGGCTTAGGCTGGGTAGCTGGACGTTTGCAAGGAGATATTGGGTTAGGGGTATATCTCTACAAGCCTCAAATTATTGACTCTCAGGTATATGAACGATACGGTTTACGTTTTTTTGTTACTCCCAATGTTTTCACAAGCTTTCATGTCAAAAGTCAACGGGGAAGCGTAGATAACCTGGAATTTGGTGCAGGGTGGAGATTTTAAAATACTCCATTCACCCTAAGCATTATCATTAGTCCCCAAAGACGCTCAAATTTACAAGCCCACATCACGATCATTAGGAAATAACTCTTACCATTTTCGGGGACCGTTACTAAAAGCCTACCTATAACTCCTCAGAAGCCGAAAGGAATATTACTTCGTCAGAACTTTTACAATCAAAGGTTACCATCATAGCCTAAGGAGCATAAACAAAGCCTGTTTAACCATTTCAAACAATACCAGCTATCAGTCTTAGAAGATACATACAAAACATGAACTTGATTTTGAAGTTGAGATGGCTTCTTCATTAACTTTTTAAAATTAAAGCCTGTTGCAACTGCTAGATTTATAAAAAAATGAGATTACCAAAATACACTAACAGAATACCACAAATAGGATTAATTGTTTTATTATCTATTTTTTCTCTAACAGCCCAACACCAAGAACCCGTCGTAATCGACGTATACCCAGGAGTCGCAAACTCAAGTAATCCAAGCGAACTGACTGCGATTGGTGATAAACTAATTTTTAATGCTACTGGCTCTGGTATTGGTAGAGAACCATATATAAGTGATGGAACTTCTGCGGGAACGCGATTGCTAAGAAATATTGCTTCTGGAAGCAATAGCTCAGGCATCAAAGGTTTTACAGAATTTGTCATAGGTGGTGTTACTTATGCCTATTATTTTGCCAATGATGATGACAACACAGGTGCCTTGTACCGCACCAATGTGGCTGATGGGACTACCGAATTTATAGTCAACGTAAACCCTCAAGGAAGTGCAAGTAGTACTCCGGGGATTGGCAAAGGCGAATTTTTAGTAAATGTGGGTGGCACACTATATTTCGCTGGACAAGACCCCATAGGTAGACAAGAACTTTTTAAGAGTGATGGAACAGCCGGTGGAACATCTCTTGTAAAAGATATTAATACAACTCCTTTTGGAGGATTTACAATCCCTTCTAATCCTCAAAACCTTACCAATATTAATGGAACCTTATTTTTTACCGCAGATGCCGACTTTGACGGTGGTGGTAGCGATGTAAACCGAGAACTTTGGATAAGTGATGGTACTGATGCGGGCACAATGATGGTAAAAGATATTAATCCAGCAGGTAATTCAAATCCAAGTAATTTGGTAGCAATTGGCAATACTTGTTTCTTTTTTGCCGATGACGGTACAGGGGTTGCCTTATGGAAAAGTGACGGAACCAATGGAGGTACTATAAAAATCAATCTGGAAGCCACCACTGGTGCAAGTGCAACTGCAAACCCAGCTGCAGGCTTATTAAGTACAAATGATATTTTGTTTTTTTCGGCTACCGATGCTGAACATGGCACCGAACTCTGGATTAGTGATGGTACAAACTCCAGAGAACTTGACCTAAATAACGGAATCAACAGCTCAAATCCCACAAACTTTGTATCAGTCAACCGTGAATGCTTTTTCTCTGCAGCAGATGCTACCAATGGCGCAGAATTATGGAAAAGTAATGGTACTGTAGCAGGTACTGTATTGGTCAAAGATATTTTTGTCGGTTTTAGCTCCAGTCCTCAAAATATGACTGTAGTAAGAGGGCTAGTAAATGGAATTACAACTGAAATACTTTATTTTACTGCATTTACAGGTGATGTAGGACGAGAATTATGGAAAAGTGATGGAACTGATGCTGGTACTGTGTTAGTGAAGGACTTTAATACAATGTCTAGGATTGATGGAACCTCTAGAATCAGCGGCCTTACCGCAGTAGCAGTAAAGACCGACAAAGACGGCTTGGCTCTGGCAGCATTTGATGGGGACAACACCATTGGGACTGAGCTTTGGTTTGCTGAACCTTGCCCCACGGCCACAATTGCCTATGCTTCGGCTACTTTGTGTAAAAACGCCGGCTCGGCCATTGTCACCCTCACCAGTCCGGAAGGAGCTGATGTGAGCGGAGGTACTTACACCACCACAGGTGGTCTACCCATCAATGCTTCTACGGGAGAGATCACCTTGAATGCTGGGCTTACCAGTGGGGCCTACACCGTTACTTATCAGGTCACCAAAGGCATTTGTGCCATTGAAGCCAGCACAGTGGTTACCTTAGTTGATGGCGGAAGTAGTCCTACCGAAGAAGTCAACACCTTGGCCAATGGCTTTAATTTCAACACCTCTTCTACTTCTACTTCTGACGGAACCGCCAGTATGGTGATTTCCCCCAATGGTCAATACATTTATGTGCCTGATGAAAGAAATCACGTCATCAAGCGGGTAGAAATTTCTTCGGGCATTGTGACCGTTATCGCAGGTACTTCGGGCAACAACAATGGCGGAGGAGGCCCAGTAGATGGCAATGGGGCAGCGGCCCGTTTCAACTTCCCTACTGGTCTTGCCATCGATGTTTCAGGTACCTTGTATGTGGCTGACAAAGACAACCACGCCATTCGTAAAATTGTAGACCCCAATGGAACAGCCACCGTATCTACCATTGCTGGTAATGGTTCTCAGGGAGATGTAATTGGCACAACGGCGGCCTCTCGTTTTCGTGAACCTTCGGATGTAGAAATAGACTTTTCCAACAATTTGTATGTGGCTGATAAGAACAACCATAAGATCAAAAAAATTGATTTGAACACCAATATGGTGAGTATTCTGGCGGGTCCTCCGGTGGGTACTGCTTTCCCGGCAGGGGCTACCAATGGCGCTTCTTCCATTGCCCAGTTCTTTTTTCCTACCAGTATTGCCCTGGATTTGTCTGGCAACTTATACGTAGCCGACCGTCACAACAACATCATTCGTAGAGTCTTAACTTCTGATGGTACCACCTCTACTTTTGCAGGAGATATTTCTCAAACCACCGCAGGTTCTACCAATGGCACCGCGGCCAATGCTCGCTTCAATCACCCCTCAGGAATCACCGTGGATAAAGAAGGGAATGTGTTTGTAGCCGATACCCGAAATCATTTGATACGAAAAATCAGTGGCGGCAATGTAACGACTCTGGCAGGTACTGGATCTGCGGGGGCTACCGACAATAGTTTTGCATTGAGTGTTCAGTTTAACTTCCCCACCGGAGTTTTTGCCGATCTGGAACAAAATGTTTATATCAGTGACAAGACCAATCAATCGATTCGCAAATACTTTATTAACAACCCCAGTGGTAAAGTAACGG
>MLAY01000017.1 GCA_001890965.1 marine bacterium AO1-C
AACTATTCGTTTCAGTTTTTTTTCAATTTTATTGACCACTCCGTTGCCTACACCACCTAAAAACAAAAAACCTCCTTTAAAGAAAAGAGGTTTTTGCACACACATTTACAACAAGTTTTAATACTACTATTAAGATATAAATACCTTAACTATCTATAAAAGGCCAAGCCTTCTGTTTTGTAACTATTCGCTTCAGTTTTTTTTCAATTTTATTAACCTCTCTGCTTCCTACATCACCCAAAAACAAAAAACCTCCTTTATAGAAAAGAGGTTTTTGCACACACATTTACAACAAGTTTTAATACTACCATTAAGATATAAATACCTTAACTATCTATAAAAGGCCAAGCCTTCTATTTTGTAACTATTCGTTTCAGTTTTTTTTCAATTTTATTAACCACTCCGTTTATATCATCACCTAAAAACAAAAACCTCCTTTATAGAAAAGAGGTTTTTGCACACACATTTACAACAAGTTTTAATACTACTATTAAGATATGACACCTTAACTAAACATATAAAGGCCCATTGCAATGATATGTAATCATGTTTCTTTCATTTTTTTCAGAAATGTATGATGGTTAGTCTACACGGCTCCAGGCAAAACCCTGATAGTAAAGGGTTTACAATCAAGATTAAAGAAAAAAACAAAACCCGTTGAATCATAAGTTTCCAACGGGTTTCTAATCAAAATTTTATATTAATTATACGTTCTTGCGACGATTGCGCTGATAGTCTTCAAAAATAAAGCTTCCCAGGTTTTCCAAATTACTGTAATAAGCTTTTCCATTATTGGTTTTTGTAAACTCTCGCACAAAATCTTGCAAATAAGGATCAGACGCGATCATAAAGGTTGTCACTGGAATCTTTAGCTTGCGACATTGCACTGCCAGATTCAAGGTTTTATTCAAAATCTTACGATCCAGTCCAAAACTATTTTTATAATAACGAATGCCCTGTTTCATACAAGTGGGCTTACCATCGGTAATCATAAAAATTTGCTTGTTTTGATTCTTACGACGGCGCAAAATATCCATTGCCAGCTCTAATCCCGCAATGGTATTGGTATGATAAGGCCCTACTTCTAAATAAGGTAAATCCTTAATCTGAATTTGCCAGGCGTCGTTTCCAAATACGATGATGTCCAAGGTATCTTTGGGGTAGCGGGTAGTTATCAACTCCGCCAACGCCATGGCTACCTTTTTAGCAGGCGTGATTCGATCTTCGCCGTACAAAATCATTGAGTGCGAAATATCAATCATGAGCACTGTAGAGGTTTGTGCTTTAAACTCGCTTTCTACAACCTCCAGATCATTTTCCAACAAAGTGAAATCGCCAATGCCGTGATTGATTTGTGCATTGCGCAAAGAATCGGTCATCGAGATGTTCTCCAAGCCATCGCCAAATTGAAAAGCTCTGCGATCGGTTCCACGCTCATCTCCCCTACCTGAGTAATTGGTATGGTGGTCTCCACTGCGAGAACGCTTAAGTTTACCAAAAACCTCTTCCAATGCACTTCTACGAATGGAGATTTCGCTTTTGGCAGTCATCATCATATTGCCTCCCTGGCCTTCTTCTTCCTTGATGTATCCTTTCTTTTTGAGATCTTCTATAAAATCGCCAATGCCGTATTCATCGCTGGTTAAATTATATTGTTGATCTAGATTATTCAACCACTGTAGTGCTTCAGACACATCGCCGGAAGTCATCGTGAGTAATTGCATAAAAATATTCAACAATCTATCAAAATCAGCCGCCTCTTTCATTTGAGGAGGAATGTATTTCGTAAATCTGTATCCTAACATATATTAATGATCAGTTATCAATGATTAGAATGAACTTCATAATCTTGATTTTAAGAATATTTAAAATGATTGGTCTTAAAGTAAAGATACTAAAATAACTATGGAAATAGAAATTTGGTTTCAGCTCTTAGAAAGAACTCCCAAAGGCGACATTTCTTGGTTATTGATAGATAAAAGGCAACACATATTCTCTTATCATTTTGGAGATTTGTCGTTGCTGCTTTACCGCTCGGGCAGTGCCAATACGTTGCCAGTAGGCAGTTGTTACCAGTACTACTTCTGATGCAGGAAACACAATAATCATTTGCCCTCCATAGCCTAAAGCAGCCACCAAACGTTCTTTCTCTTGGGCAATCCACCATAATAACCCATAACTACCCTTATTTTTAACCACTACCTGATCTTTTATTGAGGCTTGCATCCATTGCTTCGAAATAACAGTTTTACCTTGAAACTTCCCCTGGTGTAACAATAACTTTCCTAGTTTTACCATGTCTTGAGGCATTAGCTCTAGGCCTGCCCCTCCATTGTAGTAGCCTCCAAGTTTTCCCCACCTTACCTTCTCAATGCCCAAAGGGGTGAACAAATAACGTTGGGCAAATTTCAGCGTAGATTCTCCAGTAGCTTTAGTTAAAATCACTGATAACAAGTGAGTACCAGCCGAATTGTATTCAAACTTCTTCCCTGGGGTATCTACAATCTTACGATCCAGCAAAAACCTAATGGGCCGCCTCGACATCACCCAACGATCATAAATAGCCGCAGAAGATTCATCCCAACGAAAACCACTGGTCATCGTAAGCAAATGACGAACAGTAATTTTGGCATGTCGTGCTTCTATGCCTGGCACACCTTTTAGGTATTTATTGATGGGATCATCAATACTTTGGATCTTTTGCTGATCTACGGCAATACCAATCAATAAGCTGATGATGCTTTTGGTGGCAGATCGTAAATGAGCCAATTCATTTTGACTATGGCCTCGAAAATAAAATTCACCTATCAATTTCCCTTTTTTACTGATCAAAAAGCTTTTTAAAGCTTCCACTTTGCCTGCCTGCTGGTTAATTTCTTGTAAAGAACCTTTATTTTTCTGTGCTTCTGCACAACTACTGCTTAACAAAGCACATAGAAGTGCCATGGCGTAATTCAAATAATGAGACATGAAATGATATTTGTTTTAATAAAAACAACCAATGCCTCCTGTTCATTTTGTAGCATTGGTTGCTCTTGTTGTTTGCTAAAATTATTTTTTCCCTCTGCGCGGATCAGTTTTTATGTATTTAAAAATAGCCTCTAGTGCTGGATCAAACCCTTCTTTATAATCCTGAGAAGTAAGCCCTACTCCCAAATAAGTCCCCAGGTATTGGCGTTTATCCAGGTTTCGTGAAGGCCCACCTTGCACATAATTATGTGGAATGTTTACCTTGATACTACTATAGGGTAGGGTGAGTACATTGTTGTCATAAGCAAAATTAGGGCGCCCTCCAGTGGCTTCTCCCGCCCATACCATCGGGCAACGATATTCCATGTCTTGCGCCAGGTGCTGGCCTACCTGATAGGTTTCCCGACCAATAATTCCGAATATTTTTCCTCTAAGATTGGTGTTCGCTTTCACCAAGGCTTCCATTATAGCCCGATTGCTATATACACTGCCCCTATGCAAAAAACGTAGGTCTATAATCCAGGCTTTGGCTCCTTTTTTATTGACTTTTTCTGTCAACCCATTGCAGAAATTAATAATGGAACCACTTTTTTTGCTTCCCGAAAAATTGAATTGGGTATAATACACATTTTGCTCAGGGAAATATTTGGAATGGTAATTTTCGTAGGGATTCTCGAGGTACAAAGGAGTTTTGTTAGAGGCTTGCATCGATACCCAGCTCTTCATAGGAACACGCTCATCAAAATTAGGGATTTTGCTTACTTCGGCTCCATACTTTTGTAGCAATTCGGCAAAAGTCATGGCTTTTACAGTCACAACTTTCTTTTTACCATTGGTCTCTACTGTCATTTTTACCTTTTCCACAGAATTAGTTGCATTCTCCATCATTAGCAACTCTGGAGTTTGTAAAAATCGCGGGGCACGCGCTTTAAACGACATTTCATTTTCATAGGTGATGTACTTTCGGGCAGCTTTTAGTAGTTGTTCAATGGATTGATTTCCAATTTTTAAGATTTTGGCACCTACCAAAGCCTTATTTTCAGGCGTAGTGGCTCTTATAAAAACGCCATCGTCGAACCAATAAATATTCACAGGTAAACGATGCATCGCATACTGGTTTGTAGGTGTATACATTTGCGTGCTACGATCCAAGGCCACTAGTTTCATCAGCTCCGCCACAATTTCGTAATCCTTCAGCTGGGGGATTTTTTGATCTAAAGCCTTTACTGCATTCGTCCAGGTAGTTTTGTCTACTTCGGCAAACAAGTTATAATGCACTTCTCGCATCTTCTTGGCCAATAAGTTCAGATCAAAACGCCAGCCAGCTACTCGAGATTGCTTGCCAGGAAACTTTCCCCCAAACAATGCCAAAAACTCAGGATTTTTCTGATAAGCTTCGGTCTGAAACTCAGGGAGTTTATAAACCATCCCCATTCGGTTGACATCATAGCTAAAAAGTTCTTTGAGTGTCTCAACTGCTTTTTTGGGTTGGTTGAGCATGGCATAGGTGCGCGCCAAACCCAGCATAGGATTTACCATAAAACTATAGCCTGAGGTTTTCACACATTTCTTGAAGCATTCATGGGCCTTTTGCACGTCCTTAATCCCAATATAGCTCATAGCAGCCCGATACCAATAAAAGCCACGTTCGGGATTGGCACTGGCTATTTCGTAATATAGTTGGGCGGCTTTTTCGAACTGTTTGGCTCTAAAGGCTCTACTGGCCTTGGCCGATTTATGAGGATCAAAATTGTCTAGTCGAGAGACTTGGCCGTAGGCGAAGCTGCTTCCCAAAATCAGTAAAAATACCAATGTTAGATTTTTCATTTTATCAATAGTTATAAGGTTAAATTTTTCATTTAGCCCAAAACTATCTTATCTGATACATCTAATCGCTCCATTCGTTGGATTAGCACCTTCATAAAACCAAGTCCTTGATTATTAGTACATTTTTACTGTTTCACTCGTTGGAATAACACGTCTTATTTTGAGAAACCTAAGGTTATTTTGCTAATTTTTTTCGATATTCGGAAGGTGTCAATCCAGTAGATTTTTTGAATATTCGATTAAATGAAGACTTGCTGTTAAATCCTGCATCGTAGGCAATAGAGAGTAAGTTCGTTTGGTGTGCCCGAGGGTTGGCCAACGATGTTTTCACTGCCTCTACCCGATAATGATTAATCAATTCATAGAAATTTTTCCCTAGTTCTTCATTCATCACCTGAGATAAATGATAAGCCGAAACACCCATTTGTTCGCTCAATGCTTTCAAAGTCAGTTCATTATTGGTAAATGCCTGATGGGTTTCGAGATGATTCAGCAATAAATGTTTGTAATGCGATTTTTGGTCAGTGGTTAATGGAGAGGTTTGATATTTTTCTTTATATGTCTCTGCCGATAACACAGGTTCCCTGGCTCCACCAACATTCATTAAGATAGGGCTAGGGTAATACTCGGGCTCTTCATACATAAAAGTAATCGGATAGCGAATGGCCATATAAGCTACTGAATACAAAAACACGCCTAATATAAGTCCTAAATATTGATCCACATTTACTTGTAAAACTCTCAGGTAGGTAAGGGTAATCAAAGTATAAGTCACTACAAATATCATCATTGCAACCAATAGCGTACGTTTGAGCCAGATAATATTAAGGTAGTTATTATGAGGCAGTCCTAAAATACCTTTTTGCCACACATGACGATTGAGCAGCTTCAGAATAAACCAACTGTACGTCATCAAATGCACGCCTTTGCCATAAGCCAGCCATACATTTACCAGAGCTATTCGGGCAAATAAGTGCTCAGAACCATAGTGACTAAAATAAGTAACTATCAACGTTAACTCACCTACCATAAAAGGAAGCAAATGCCACCAATCACGCTTTTTCCATCCTCGTTGATGATTGATAATAAATAAGGCATAAAACCATAATAAAGGCATGTATACCAAAGGCATTGGTATAAAGAATATTCGATAATGCCCATACCATAGCCTGGTGGTAAATGCAAATTGATCAAACATTTGAAAACTCAATATGCTCGCTAATATCACCAACATCAGAGAGGCTTTTTTGAGTTTTTTGGCGGATAATAATAATGTAACTACCAAAAACCCTCCTTGCACTGTCCCAATCAGGGATATTACTGACCATATAGAAAAATGTGTTTGCATGGATTTACAGCTTATACCTATTCAATATCGCATTTTTTTATTCCAGATCTGTTTATTCCTTTATCTCATTTTGAGAAAACACATTTTCATTTTGGTACAACCAGCTTCCCGACTCAACCATAAATCACTAACAATCAAACACTTAAAAAATAAGCCCAGGATTTGAATATAGTTTGGCAACTATAAAAAATGCCTGCAACAATATTTAAAATCATGTTTAAAATCTTTCAAATATTCATTTACAGCCTTATTCTTATCCAGCACGCTCAGGGACAAGCAGCAAAGCGTCGTTTGCAACAATCACCCAATTCAAAAGTGACGGAGATGGTTTACACTAAAAGTACTTCTAGTACCGCAACTGCTGTTATTAGCAAACCAACGGGTGGTTCACGTAAGAAAAAAAATACCCTTCATAAAATCAAAAAAATGACCCTTGAGGTAATGGCTAAAGATTTACCCAATACCTTACAAATTAAAGTTAACACCCCCAGTGATGAGCCTTTTGTAGTGTATTTGACTGACCAAAACCAACGAGTATATTTTCGTCAACACTATGTAGACATCCAAAAGGTAAGCATTATGATTTATTTTAAGTATCCCCAAAAAAAGGCGCATTACCGACTTCATTTAATCTCAGCCTCGCAACATATCCAGCGAAAGATTTCAGCAGTCGAACCAATAGACTAGTCAAAAAACATTTGTCCTTGCCGATCTACCCAGCCCGTTTTGCCTTGAGCATCTTTAAAACGGGCATAATGTACTTGAAAGGGTGCTAGTTCCGTATACTTAGGCTCTTTGCCAGTGTAAGGGTAATAGCCTTTGAGCTTGCCCTTTTGGATCAATAAATAGTGACCATGGGGAGTGATATTGGTGTATTGAAAAGGTAGAACGATTTCATTGGTTTCAAAGTTAAATACCCCATGTTTTCGCCCTTTTTTGGCCAACATATAATTGTGGGGCAGCATTTTGTAAAACCCTATGTAGTACCAATAAACTTCATACGAAAAATTGGTTTTACCATTCACAAATCGCTTTCTTTTGTATCGTTTATTCAGCTTTTTACGCTCATAGTAAGATCTCTGGATATTGTCTTTAGGCAGGTTCTTTTCGCCAAACATCAACTTTTTAAGTTCAACCTTAGATTCAAAGTCATCTTTTAAGTAATAGTGTAAGCAAAACACTTTTTTGCCTTGCTGTTTCTTGAGGTATTTTTTCAGCATTTTTCGGTAAGTATCCAAATCCTTTTTTTGCTTATAATAGTAGTACAACAGCTCCCAGTCGTTGATGTAATACCCACAAACTCCTTGTTCAGTGGCGCTTCTAAAAAATGTTTCCAGGCGATTTTTACTTACTTTAAATGTGTACCAACTACCATTGGTATCATTGCCCCAATAGAAACGTTTTTCTTTGGGTTCTTTTAATCTTTCTCCCTTGTAAGACAAAAAATACATTTGGTTTGAGGAATCGATAACTTGCAGGTATTTACCAGAGTACAGATAAAAGGTTCGGGGGTTTTTGCCCAATTTTTTGCCCTTTAAGTCATAGAGCGTCAGGTTTTGTTTTTGATAAGCTCGGGCAATTTTGCCGTATATTTTTATAGAATCATAATGGGTCGGAATCACCACTTTCTCTTGGTACTGAAACCCCAGTTTACCATATTGACTACACAACCCACCGTCTTTTAGCAAGTAAGATATTTCTTCATGATGTATTCTTACATCTTCAAACTTGATCAGCTGACTAAAGTCAGTAGTTTTAGATGCTAGATATTCATCCTCTTTAGAAAAGTAAAAGCCTTTTTTATGGGTCTTAATCACAAATTGTGAGACTTGGCGGTGTTCATCCAATATTACCCATATGGTTTTGCCATTGATCTGTAGCAGGGAATAACGATAAATCTCCCAATCCGCGTCTTTTATAAATACATATCCATTTTGGGTAAATTGGTAGGTTTTTCTGTCTATCCTAAACTCCTGATTGAGCCAATTTTTGGGTAATGATTCTACCACTTCCCAGGCAATCTTTTCTCCCCAGGGCAATCGTTGTTTGGTTAGGGTATCTTTAATAACTAACCATTGTTTCTTTTTCCGATCAATGCTCCAGCGAGCTGCCACATTTTTTTCTACCAAGAAAACCTTCTCTTGTCTGACTACCAATGTTTTGGATTGACTCCAGGCAATAGTAGCAGTAAAAATAATGAGTGATAAATTTAAGATGTATTTCATAGTATATTAAGCCCCTTATGAATGTCAAAGGTGGGCAATTCAATGCCCTAATTAATCCTTTCAAGTTGCTCAAACCATAAAAGTTCTCCAAATCATTGTTCGTTTTTTTTGATTATCTATTTTTGTGTATAATTTTAAATTTAGAAGTAAGATGAGTGCTTTATAAGTAATTGGTTTTCAAGCACTCTAGTATCACAACTTCAATAGTTGAGATCACATTACTTGATTGGACACAGACATTATAGCAAACGCTTATGAAAATAGCATACAGTTGGCTCAAAAAATATATCGGTTTAACCGAAAGTGCCGAAGA
The DNA here is from genome assembly GCA_001890965.1 of marine bacterium AO1-C. Taxonomy (GTDB): domain Bacteria; phylum Bacteroidota; class Bacteroidia; order Cytophagales; family Microscillaceae; genus Microscilla. Next base: position 8,684 of record MLAY01000017.1, read on the forward strand.
AATTGGAGCGATTCTGACCCAAACCGGGCTAGAGGTAGAAGGCATTGAGGAATTCCACCAAGTAGAAGGTGGTCTGCAGGGTTTGGTATTGGGCGAAGTAATGACTTGTGCCAAGCATCCAGACGCAACTAAATTAAGTGTAACTACAGTAGATGTAGGCCAGGATCGTCATTACCCCATTGTTTGTGGTGCACCCAATGTAGCCGCCGGACAGAAAGTAATTGTGGCATTGCCCAAAACCACACTTTATCCAACCAATGGCGAGCCTTTTAAAATTAAGAAATCGAAGATTAGAGGTGAAGTTTCGGAAGGGATGATTTGTGCGGAAGACGAAATTGGCTTGGGTACCGAACATGACGGCATTATGGTATTGGATACCGATTTGCCTAATGGAACTCCTGCCACCGAAGCTTTGAATCTTCAAGCAGATTATATATTTGAAATTGGTCTTACTCCTAATCGGGTAGATGGAGCATCGCATATTGGTACGGCTCGCGACCTAAAAGCGGCCCTGGATCGGGCTTTGTGCTTGCCATCTGTAGATGATTTTGAAGTAAAAAATACCGATCATACCCTAGAGGTTGTCGTTGAGAACCAAGAGGCTTGTCCTCGCTATGCTGGGGTAACCATTACCAACCTCAAGGTAGAAGAATCTCCCAAATGGTTACAGGCTCACTTAAAATCTATTGGGTTGGCTCCTATCAACAATGTGGTAGACATTACCAATTTCGTGTTGCACGAAACCGGACAGCCGCTCCACGCTTTTGACTTAGCAGAAATCAAAGGAAATAAAGTCATTGTAAAGACATTGCCAGAAGGTACACCTTTCGTAACGCTGGATGATGTAGAACGTAAGCTAAGCGCCAAGGATTTAATGATTTGTGATGGCGAAGAAAACGGCATGTGTATCGGTGGCGTATTTGGAGGAATCAAATCGGGAGTAAAAGAAAGCACTACTGCCATTTTCTTGGAGAGTGCTTATTTCGATCCTGCTTACATTCGTCGTACCGCGCAAAAACACGGACTTAAGACTGATGCTTCTTTCCGCTTTGAGCGTGGCGTAGATCCTAACGGAACCCTTTACGCCTTGAAAAGAGCAGCTGAATTACTTAAAGAATTCGCAGGTGGAGTTGTTTCTTCTGAAATTGTCGATTTATATCCTGAGCCTTTCAAAGATTTTGAGGTAAAAGTAAAATATGCTCATGTTCACCGTTTGATTGGGAAAGAATTGAGCAAGGAAGAAATCACGACGATTTTGAACAACCTCGATATTCAGGTAACTCAACAAACCGATACCGACTTTGTGGCGATTGTTCCTCCCTATCGGGTAGATGTAACTCGTGAAGCAGATGTAATTGAGGAAATCTTGAGAATTTATGGCTACAACAACATTGAGATCGGTGAATTCTTAGGAGCTGAATCACTGGCCAACTTCCCGGCGGTAGACAGCAACAAATTGCAACTACACCTTACCCAAACCTTGGCTGCCAATGGTTTCAATGAGATCATGAACAACTCATTGACCAAACCTGCTTATGCTGAAGCTTTGGAAAGCGTAAAATCTGACAACAATGTGGTGATTTTGAACAAGTTGAGCGAGGAGTTGGAAGTAATGCGCCAAACGATGTTGTTTTCTGGCTTGGAGGTAATCAAGCACAACATTAACCGTAAGCAAAAGGATTTGCGCTTGTTTGAATTTGGTAAGATTTACCAAAAAATAGAAGGCAAATACCAGGAGCATCGTCAGTTGAGCGTTTTTGTAACGGGTAATGAGCAATCGGAGTCCTGGATGAGACAAACGCAACAAAGTAGGTTTCATACCCTGGCTACTGCGATTGCCTGGGTTTGTCAGAAATTTGGCTTGCAAAACGTTGAAAACGAATCTATTACTGATAATAAGTTTAGCTTCGGGGTAAACTATACTTATAAGAATCAAGTCATTGCTCAGGCAGGCTTGGTAAGCGATGCAATGCTACAAATTGGTGGTATTGAGCAAGAAGTATTTTATGCTGAGATATACTGGGAAACTTTGATGAAGCTGTACCAGGAAAAAATTACTTTTGAAGAAATTTCCAAATTCCCTGAGGTACAACGTGACCTTTCACTTGTTTTGGACGAAAGTGTTACCTTTCAGGAAATCAAGAAGTTGGCCGAAAAAACGGAACGTAATCTTATCAAATCTATCAATGTATTTGATGTATACGTAGGTAAAAGCATACCTGACGGCAAGAAAGCTTACGCCTTGCGTTTTATTCTTCAGGATAACAAAAAAACCCTGAACGATAAGATGATTGACAAGACTATGAAGAAGCTTCGAACTACGTTTGAAAACGAACTTTCGGCAGTTATTAGAGAATAATATTTTTGAGCAATAAGGTATTGGCGACAAGTTTTGGGTAACAATAGTAATTACTTTAAAGCTTGTCGCTTATCATTTGAAACCTTTCTTATGGAAGACAAAGAACTCAAAGAACGCTTGGATTTATTTGAGCGAAAAATGCAAAAATTGATTGTGAAAACCACCACCATGAAAAAAGAGTTGGACAGGGTGGTGGAAGAAAATATCAATCTGAAGGACACTGTGAGGAAACAAAAAGAAGAACTGGATAATTTTCATAATCAAGAAAAATTTACTAAACTTGTTGCTTCAATATTAACAGGCGCAGATGGCGCTAATGGATTGAAAAAGAGGCTAAATGAGTATATCGAAGAGATTGACAAGTGCATTGCACTGATGAGCAGATAGCTGGAGAATATAGGTTAATTTAGAAATACATTTGTACAGGCTCTATTCATTTTTGAGTTGTACGGTTATTATATATAATATTTTTTAATCACTAATTTTGAATGAATCAATCACTCTCAATAAAGTTAAAACTGGCAGATAGGGACTACCCTATGCAGACTGACAGCAATACCGAGAGTCGATTGCGGCAAGCAGCCAAAACAATCAACGAAAAGGTCAAGGAGTATCGTAAACAATTTGGCATAGAAGACCGTCAGGATTTACTGGCGATGGTAGCCCTTGATTATGCGGTTGAAAGTTTAACGCTGACCGAGGAAAATGAGGATGTTCAGGATATGGTTTCCAAGAAAATTGCTTTTTGGAATCAATTGATAGACTCCGCATTAAGTTCAGAATAACATATTAACAACCGTACATTTCTTACTTAGAGTAAAATTTTTCTTCTCTCCACTCTTTGTGTAAATCACATCCCCATTGACCTTTCACTCTCTTCTGCATGAATGTTGCAGTTATCGCTATATACTCAGGCAGCACAATGCTTTTTAACAAAAAGCGTGTTTCATGTACCAATCTCTAAACTGATATATATATGATGATAATCATTTACGTAGCAATTACGGCTATTATTGCTGTTCCGCTCGGAGTCGCAATAGATAGAAGCATACTTAAAAAACAATTGAAGATTAAGGAGGAAGAAAGTGCAGACAAATCTCAATTATTGATCAAAGAAGCAAAAGTAGAAGCCGAAAAGGTACGCCAGGAAGCTAAAGAGATAATAAATGAGGCCGAAAGCTCCAAAAAAGACAAGATTTTAGAAGCAAAAGAGCATTTCTTAAAACTAAAAGCTGATTTTGAAGACGAAGCCAATCGTAAGAAAAATCAAATCATTAGCAATGAGCAAAAGATTAAGCAGCGTGAGCAAAACCTGGCCAAGCTCATGGAACAAAACAAACGCAAGGATCACGAACTCGAAAAAATCAAAGAAAGCTTATTAGAGCAAACTGAGCTTATTGCTGAAAAGAAAAAAGATGCAGAAAGATTGCGTCAGTCTCAAGTAGACCAACTTGAAAAGATTGCTGGACTTACCGCAGAAGAAGCCCGTGAGAAGTTGATGGAAGCCTTGAAAAGTGAAGCGCAAAGCCGAGCTTCTTCCCAAATCCGAGACATTTTAGAAGAGGCCAAGCTTACGGCTACCAAAGATGCCAAAAAGGTGGTGATTGAAACCATTCAGCGTACTGCTACTGAGCACGCCATAGAAAATTGTGTATCTATTTTCCACATAGATAGCGACGATATCAAGGGTAAAATTATTGGTAGAGAAGGACGAAATATTCGTACTTTGGAATCGGCCACTGGAGTAGAAATCATTGTAGATGATACTCCTGAAGCCATCATCATTTCTGGTTTTGATCCAGTACGCCGCGAAGTGGCCCGTCTATCGCTTCAGCGTTTGGTACAAGATGGTCGTATTCACCCTGCCCGTATTGAAGAAATTGTAGCGAAGACTACCAAAAGCATTGAAGAAGAAATTATTGAGATTGGTGAACGCACTGTTATTGACTTAGGAATTCACGGCTTACACCCTGAATTGATCAAGTTAGTAGGTAGAATGCGTTTCCGTTCTTCTTATGGACAAAACTTGCTGCAGCACTCTCGTGAAGTAGCCAAGATTTCGTCTACTATGTGTGCCGAGCTAGGCTTGAATGCAAAACTAGCCAAGCGTGCTGGTCTGCTACACGATATTGGAAAAGTATATCCTGATGAGCCAGAAATTCCTCACGCAATTTTGGGAATGGAACTGGCCAAAAAATACAAAGAGCACCCTGAGGTTTGTAACGCGATTGGCGCTCACCACGACGAAATTGAAATGACTTCGTTGATCTCGCCTATTATTCAGGCAGCAGATGCTATTTCGGGTTCTCGCCCAGGAGCCAGACGCGAAGTAATGGAATCTTACATCAAGCGTTTGAAAGAACTAGAATCTCTGGCTTTGTCGTTTGATGGCGTCAATAAATGTTACGCGATTCAGGCAGGTAGAGAGCTACGAGTGATTGTAGATGCTGAATCGGTAAACGATGAGCGTGCCAGCATTTTGTCTTACGACATTTCTCAAAAAATAGAAAAAGAAATGCAATATCCGGGTCAAATCAAGATCACGGTGATTAGAGAGATGAGAGCCGTAAGTTACGCTAAATAAAAGTCCACAGTCGTCAGTCCATAGTTGATTAAAAATATCATTACTTTATATGCTTAGTCAACTATAGACTGAAAAGCTATTGACCAAGTTGCCAAAGAACAACGTACATATTAAAAAATTAAGTCGGGCAAATCGTCCGGCTTTTTTTGTGACCAGACTTGGCTGGTTGGGAGGCTTGCTATGCTTGTGTGGATTGGCGATTTTCTTGAATATTTATAGTTACGAAACTATTACTCTGAAGTTCGCCCAATGGAGTGGTAAAACCGACCGACTCGACGTTTTAAGAAATCAGTACTTAACCCAATCGTTATTCTTGAGCTTGCGTGTTTTAAGCTTGATTTTGGTGCTCATTTTTGCGCTTACTTACCGTTGGCTGCATCAAGTACAGGTTTGGCTTATACACATTTGTTCTCTAGGTCTGCAATTGGTATTAATTCCTACGCAAAGCTTTAAGAATCTTTCTAAAAATCAAAAAACCGCTCTGCTGATTGCTTTTTGTTTGGTAACCGCTAGTCGTATTTACTACTATTGGCTACTACCGCTGCAATACGACGAAACCTTTACTTATATTCATTTAGTCAACAAAGGGCTTTTGGTATCAGCTACTTATTATCCTGGCCCCAACAATCACGTATTGTTTTCTGAAATAGCTGCGGTACTGAATCAACTACTGCCTTCGCTGTTGGCTTTACGGCTCCCCAGTTTAGTGGGCGGTTTGCTGCTTTGGTTTTTGCTATGGGAATGGTTCAATACCCAAACTCGTTTTGAATGGGCCTTGATATTGGCTTCTTTGATTTTGCTCACTCCTACCCTCAGTGTATATGCCGTGATGGGGCGAGGCTATAGCATGCAGTTGTTGTTGGCTTTGGTGGGCTTGAGAGTTGTCTTGGCTACTCAGTATTTATCTATCCATCGTTTTGCTTTTGTATTAAGCAGTGTGTTGGGGTTTTATCTGGTGCCTACCTATTTGTATATTTTTGTTACCTTGGTTGTTTTTAAAATCAGTCAGGTATTACTTACTAAGGATAGACATTCGCTAAAAGCCTGTTTATTGGATTTAGTAACAGTTGGCCTGATTACCAGCATTTTATATACTCCTATTATTTTATTCAATGGCTTGGGCGCCATTATTCATAATGGATGGGTACAACCCCTGAGCTTTGAGCAATGGATCCAACTTTTTCCTCAGTATTTGGTAGAGCTAAGTCAGGCACTTTGGGGAGATGAAGCAGGATTGGGTATAGGCATTGGTTTTTTGGTGGTGTTATTGATTTCCTTCTTTTTGAAGCCCCACAAATATTTTGGATTACTCAGCCTTGCATTACTATTCATCATTATTTCAGTCCAGCGAGTGTTACCTCCAGCGCGTACTTTACAATATCTGGTATTGCTGTATGGTTGGTGGATAATACAATGGTTACCTAAGCGTACTTCCCAATCAAAATACTCGCTCGTAGTTACTTTGGCTTTGATCGCTCCCCTCCTATTTTATGGCATTACTACTACCTACACACTTCGGCAAATTGCTTATACACCTAATCCGCATATAGAGGTTGCCCAAAAGATCACCTCAGAAAACAAGCCACAAAAGGTATTGGTCACTCATGATACCTATGCGGTGTTTTTGCAGTATTTTAATACGCAAAGCGGCAACAAGCATCAGATTGATATTCAGCAAAAGAAAGGCGTTGCTTATGATTGGTGGATACACTCTCAAAAACAATTGAATACAAAACAAAAGCTGCCCACTGGTACCCGATTATATTTAAAAAATAAAGAGGTAATGATTCATTACGACTCTAAAAAATAAAAAAGATGTTAAAGCAGTTTTTGCATAAAATTCACCCTGTAGAAGATGCCATATTAGACGAATATGTAGAATGCTGGCAAGAATTTAACCTTCCTAAGAAAACCTTGATGACCTCAGCTGGAAACATAGAGCATTACTTTTATTTTGTAAAACAAGGGGTGCAAAAATCTTATTATCTGCACGAAGGCAAGTCACACGTGATTGCCTTTACTTATCCACCTTCTTTTTCAGGGGTGCCAGAATCGTTTATGAATCAAACTCCCTCACAGTGCTTCTTAGAAACTATTACTGATAGTGAGTTTTTGCGGATTTCTTTTCGTGAACATTTGCAAATGTTGGACAAACATCGAGCACTTGAGCGGTTGTTTTCCAAAGCCTGGGCGCTTATTTTTCAAGGAATGATGACTCGCTATTACCAACTCATGGCCCTGAGTACCGAAGAACGCTTTCGAGCTTTTGTAGCCAGAAGCCCTCATTTGCTACAAATTGTCCCCCAAAAGGATATTGCTTCTTACCTGAGAATTGATGTGACCAACTTCAGCAAATTGATGAATAAAATAAGAATTTAACATCTTGGTTTTTACCAACTTTTTTGCGGCAAGGGCCTCCTACTTTTGTTTCAAAAAAGGAGGAGTTATGAAAAATCAAGATTGGATTCAACCGACATTATACCCTTTCAGACATCGCTATATGCAGTTGCGCCAAGGCCAAATGCATTATATAGACGAAGGCCAGGGCGAAACCATTGTTTTTGTCCACGGTACCCCTACCTGGTCGTTTTTGTACCGCGATTTTATCAAGTCTTTATCTACCCAATATCGTTGCATTGCCATTGACCACTTGGGTTTTGGTCTCTCTGATAAACCTAAAAATTTTGTGGGTACACCCCAGGCACATAGCCAAAACCTAGAGGAATTTATTGACCGTCTGGGACTAGAAAATGTGACATTGGTGGTACACGATTTTGGTGGACCTATTGGGCTTTCCTGGGCTATTGCTCATCCCGAAAAGGTAAAACGGATTGTGCTGTTTAATACCTGGCTTTGGGAAACCAAAACAGATAAAGACGCTCAAAAGATTGATAAACTTTTGCACGGCTGGTTGGGTAACTATCTGTACCTCAACACTAATTTTTCGCCCAAAGTATTGCTCAAGCAGGCTTTTTTTGACAAAAAGAAGCTAAACAAATCAGTCCATCGTCATTACCTCAAGCCATTTCCTAACAAAGCAAGTCGTTATGGTTTACTTAAGATTGGTCAATCATTGGTGGGGTCTTCGGATTGGTACCAACAACAGTTCGAGCAAATAGACCAAATAAAGGATAGGCCGCTTTTGATATTGTGGGGAATGCAAGACAAATTTATCCGTCCCACTTATCTCCAAAAATGGGTAAAAGCTTTGCCCCAAGCCAAGGTAGTAGAGCTTCAAGCAGGGCACTTTGTACAAGAAGAAGCTCCTCAAGCGGCCATTACAGCTATAGGAAAGTTTATGCTGCAAGCTGCTCCACTCACTTTGAAATAAAATCTATACACTAGATTGCTGTTTATCGAACTGCCTGGAGATGATTGTCTTTGGGCAGTTTTTTTATAAGAAATACTATTTATATAATACACTGGTTATTAGCCACTTGAAGCAAATTCAGGTGTACATATTTTGTTGCACAAAATTATTAGAACTTTAGGTGACAATACCCCTACTTGAATTCTCACTTTTATTAGCATACCTTAAAAATCAACAAATGATGTTTTCAGGAAAATTTTCGCAAAAATGATAGCAGGACTTGGATAGGGTCAACCTTTCTCGAGTGGTGGCTAGATGGTACTCTTAAGTTGTGAGCTTTTGCCAGTGAAAAGTTCATTGCCTTGCGTATATTTAAGCCATGGGAAATGACAATCAAATCAATACCAGTGCTGCTACCTCTACGGGCCATTTGCCACATTCTATTGTAGTGTTGCCGTTTGCCAATATGAGCGCAGACCAGGAAAACGAGTATTTTTGTGATGGTATCACCGAAGAAATCATCAATGCTCTTACCCGCATTCCAGGGTTGAAAGTCACTTCCCGTACTTCGTCGTTTTATTTCAAAAACCGCTCACTTCCCGTTTCCGAAATTGCCCAGCAATTAAAGGTGTCACTGGTGTTGGAAGGCAGCATTCGCCGAGCAGGTGAGATGATGCGCATTACGGCTCAGTTGATTGAGGCCAACGAAGATTTTCACTTTTGGTCGGAAACCTGGGACCGCAAAGTAGAGAATATTTTTGCTTTGCAAGACGAAATTAGCTTGTTGATTGCTGATAAGGCCCGAGAGTTTTTAGGCCATTTTGAGATTCAAGACCAATTGGTCGTTCCTCAAACCGAAAGCTATCAGGCTTATGAGTGGTTTTTGAAAGGACGTTTTCATTTTCGCAAGTGGAATCCTGAAGATGCCAAAATAAGCGTGACTTGTTTTGAAAAAGCTTTGGCAGTTGACCCTCAGCACGCCGAATCGATGCTGGGTTTGGCCGATGCATTGGGCTTTTTGGCCACTACGGGAGCCGCTGACCACCAAACTTCCTGGACTAGGGCTGGCCAAATGATTCACGCTGCAATGGCCATCAACGATCAATTGCCCGAAGCGCATTACCAACTCTCCAATTTGCTGTTTTTTACCAAGGGAGATTATAACGAGGCTTTGCAAGCCGCCTTACAAGCCCATCGGCTGAAACCCAATTATGCGGAGGCCAACCAGCACCTTTGTTTTTTGTACCTCATTGCAGGAGAAATAGAGAAGGCTCGCCCCCATTTGGCGCAAACCGCTACCATTGATCCGCTATCGCAGGAAACTCAGTTTTTTCAAGCGTTGTTTGCCTATATGCAACACGATTTTGCCCAAAGTTTGGCTATTTTGGATAAAAGCCTGGTGCATAATCCGCTCAATGTGCCCGCCCATACTCTGAAGTGTTATTGTTTGCTGCATTTGGGGCGTTTGGAAGAAACTGTAGGGTATTTTGATGCCTTGCCTGCGGGTATTGTGGTAGAAGGTGACCAAAAGGGCATTGAAGCGCTGTACTATGTCTTTAAGAAAGACTACGCACGTGCCCGCGAATGTTTGGCTGCTCTGGAACAACGCGCCAAAGCACCTGATGGCTTCCGGGAAAATTCGTTTTTGCTTTTTTTGTATGCCTTGTTGCAGGAACCCGACCAGGCTTTTGCCTGGGTAGCTCAAGAGCAAGCGCTACGCTCTCCTTTTTTGTTGATTCATTATTGCGATGTGTTGGTAGACCCACTCAAAACCGACCCTCGTTATGAAACTTATCGGACCCAACTGTATGCAGTAAACACTACAACAGCCCCTAACCGCGCTGGAAAAAAGGCTTTGCTCACCGAGACCGAGGCTAATGCGTACACCCAAAAGTTACAGGCCTATCTACAGAGCGAAAAGCCTTACCTCGATAGTCAATTATCGCTTAAGTTGCTGGCTCAGGCGCTAGAGCTTCACCCAAACCAACTGTCGTGGTTGATCAACGAAAAAATGGGTGGCAATTTTAACCAATTCATCAATGACTACCGCATCGAGCAGTTTAAACAACTGGCCCAAAACCCCGCCAACGCCCACCTCAGCATCTTAGGGCTTGCCTACGAAAGTGGTTTCAACTCCAAAACGGTGTTTAACACTTATTTCAAAAAAGCCATAGGGATGACCCCTAAACAGTGGATTCAACAAGAGAGTGAAAAATGAAAAGTTTATAGTGAAAAGTGGGTAGCATCTTGTTGATTTTTTAATGGTTCGATTAAAGTCACATACAACAGTTGGAGGTGGCGTTTCTCTTAAACACCTCCAACGGAAAGAAGGAAAACATTGAAACAATTAGCCAACAATAGATTGCTTGAAAATTTTGAAAACGAGGAATCAGTTAGATTTAATGAGGTAATCAAAATTTTTCGCAAACAGGAGCCCTGCTATAACTAGTTCTAAATTACATATCCGAACCTCTCCCCTACAATCCCGAACACTTCATTCTGAGCCTTAGCCTAGATTTGTATCAAACTTCATTTCAAAACCTCAAAAAGATACACTCTATGGAAACGAATTTATCGGACTTGACAAACAGCAAAAAAACTGGAAAACTGGCTGGATTGCTTTATCTCATCATTGCTCCTCTTGGCTTTTTTAGCATTGGCTACGTGCCCAGTGTGATTGTGGGCAAAACTGCTATCCAAACAATGCTCAACCTGCAGGCCAATCAGACCTTGTTTTTGACTGGGGTCACATTGGATATCTTGATATGTTTTATTGAGCTTTTGCTTACCACGCTGTTATTCCAAATCTTTCGTTCCGTAAACAAAACCCAGGCAATGGTGGCAGCAGTAGCACGATTCACGATGATTTTTATTATGGCCATCAATCTATTGGTTTACCTTACACCCATTCTGATGCTGAAAAATGCTATGATGCAAAAAATGTTTACTTCGGAAGAAACTGCCGCCATCATTCAGTTGCTGTTTGATGTACATGAATATGGCATTTTGATGTGGGGTTTCTTTTTTGGCTTACACCTGGTACTGATGGGCGTATTGGTAATTCGTTCGGTAAAGCATCCTACCTGGGTGGGTTATTTGTTATTGGCAGGCAGTTTTGGCTACATCCTCGAGGCTTTCAACAAGATTTGTTTTGGCAACCAAACTGTTGTGGGCTATGTGGCAATGGGCTTGCTGGCCATAGTAGTAGTAGGCGAGTTAAGTTTTGCTATTTGGCTACTCATCAAGGGTGTAAAAACTGAGCAAACGAGCAATCAACAACCATTGGTCATGAGTTAGGCTTGTTAGCATCCTTCCCAGTTTTTTATATAAGACTGCTGCTATTTGTAAGCTGATTTGTATAATTTACTATTCAAATTACCTTAACTCATTTTACTCAAATCTCTATATGTGGCAACAATACCTCCAACGAATCGGGTGCTCAGATCTACCTATCAATATTGATCAGGATACGCTCATAGCTTTGCATCAACAACACGTGCTCACTGTACCGTTTGAGGTATTAGATATTCATTGCAACGTGCCGTTTGCATTAAACTTTGAAGCCACTTACGACAAAGTAGTTAATCGAAATAGAGGAGGTTTTTGTTATGAACTCAACTATCTTTTTTATCGTCTACTTACTCATTTGGGTTTTAAGGCACATATGGTTTCTTCGCGGATTTATGATCGCGAAGGTGTATTAGGCCCCGAATACGACCATATGTCTATGCTGGTAGTGCTAAACAACGATTGGTGGTTGTTGGATGTAGGTTATGGCGATTTGTTTATTTCGCCCATCCAAATTACCGACCGACAAGTCTTTCAAGATTGGTTCAAATATTTTAAGATAGAGCAAATCGAGGGTGCCAATTATCTTTTATCAGAATCAACCAATGGTAGTAAATTTATCAAAAGGTATCAATTTTCGACCACCCCTCGAGCGCTTGCTGATTTTGAGGCTCAATTTGAGTTTAAACAGCATTCTCCAAATTCTCATTTTGTACAAAACCTTATATGCACCTTGCCTCACAAAACGGGACGTCACTCTATTGTAAACAATCAGCACATCGCGACTACTAATGGCATAAAAACAATCACTAAAATCACAAACGAAGCAGCCTTCCGTACTTTATTGAAAGATAAATTCAATCTCCACATAGAGGGCATCCCTCCTATGCTTTTTTAAAGTTATTAGACATTATTATGATAATTCCTCACAACAAACAATTTTCTAAGAATCAGATACTTGAGCAATGATTGTTTTCGAGGAAAAATTAATCAAATGTTCCTTCACAAGGTGTTTTCCCGTGGCAATCTTTTTTAGTCTCAAAAAAAGAGATTGTCACAGAAAAACGCATCAAAACAGCTGAAAAACTCAAAATGCAGGACGTTTTTCTTCGAAAAATCGCAGAATATCAGTCACATCACAATATAACTCCCTGATTATCAACATAAGTATTTTATCGTTACAAATTCTATTTCAAAACTTTTTTGCTTTCGACTTGCGTAACCAATCAGTTACACTTATATTTGTAACCAAACGGTTACACAAAATACGAATTAACATGAGAAGAGATGTTTTTCAGGCTATTGCCGACCCTATTCGAAGAGAAATTATCCAGGTATTAGCCGAGGCTCCGCTCACTGTAAATGCCGTGGCCGAAAGGTTTGAAATAAGTAGGCCTGCGGTGTCTAAACATCTAAAAATATTGGAAGAATGTGGCATTGTAATCATCCACCAACAAGGGCGAGAACGGTTTTGTCAAATCCAACCCAGCAGCCTTATTCCGGCTTTTATGTGGATAGATCAATACCGAAAACTATGGGAAGCAAGGTTGGACTCTTTCGAAGAATATTTGAATGAATTGCAGCAATCAAAAGAGCCAACAGAAGACAATCAAGTAAACACAAACCAATTAAAAACAAATAAAAAAGAAGATGAATAACCAACAACAACCCAACGATCGGACACTGTCCTTAGAGAGAACCTTCAACGCTCCTTTACAACTGGTATGGGAAGCCTGGACTCAGTCAGATCATATTGCGCATTGGTGGGGCCCAAAAGGCATGCAAACTACCGTGATCGAACATGATTTTCGAGTAGGTGGTCAATGGAAATACAGTATGCAAATGCCCGACGGCAAAGAGTTTATCTCAGAAGGTAAATACCTGGAAATCGAGGAGCTCAAGAAGATTATTTCTACGGCCGATTTTAAACCTATGACTGAAGGGGTAGAAATTCAGGCGTTTTTTGAAGCTGATGGTGACCAAACCAAATTTACCTTCAATGTGGTACACACCACTGCCGAGTATTGCCAGCAACAAGAGCAAATGGGCTTTTACAATGGCTGGGGTTCGGTGTTTGATCGTCTGGGAGAATTTCTTCAACGAGAAACCGTTTAACACTCGCTTTTCACACAAAATTAACCTGTTTGGCCTGTTCAATTACTTTTGAACAGGCTTCTTTTTTTGATGGGCATAAGATCATATAAAATCTACTCATACCAAATCTTTGAGAAAACCTGTACGCCTAAAACGGGCCAGAGGCCCTATGATAGTTGCCTCTTGCCCCGAGGCAAGCGACGAATACATTCTAGCTCGGCTCTAGCCGAGTGGGATATATTAGGAGGCTTCCAGCCGTAGACTTGTACGAATTATTGTAGTGGATTAGTATTATATTTGTCAGACCGTAGAATGTAACTGCTGAAAAACACAAAACATGAGCCATCACATCGACAAACTCATTCAACTTTTTACCTCTATATTGCCCATCTCACAAAAAGAGGCAGCTTTCATGCAACAGTTTTCGCAGGTGCAATCTTTGCAAAAGAGAGATAACTATTCTGCTTATGGTAGCATTTGCAAAAAAATGGGGTTTGTGTCGGAAGGTATTTTCAAAGTAGTGAGAACCAATGCTCAAGGGCAAGACTTTATTCCTTATTTCATTACCGAAGGGCACTTTGCAGTCGATTTAGAAAGCTTCACGCAACAAACCTTCTCAGAGGAAGACATTATCGCCTTGACTCCCTGCACGGTCGTAACCATTGAGAAAAAGCATTTTGATTTGTTTGAAAACGAGGTGGCTAACTTCTCAAAAATTATCGGCCATCTAAAAGAAAAAGCTTTGTTGGAAAAACACCGTTTGAAAAGCGAAATGCTGATAGACGATGCCGTTACTCGCTACGAGAAATTACGGTTGCGTCATCCTTCTATCATACAGCAAGTTTCACAGAATCATATTGCTCAGTACCTGGGAATTTCTCCCTATACCTTAAGCCGCATTCGAACCCATTCTTGATTTTTTGCTAAAGCGCAAACTTTTCCATTTTTCATTGCTCTAGTTTTGGCTTTATTACCAAATCTTAGAAAAATGAATACATTAGAAAATAAAGTTGTAGTGGTTACAGGCGCTTCTAAAGGCATTGGAGCAGCTATAGCCGAAGCCATTGCGCAACAAGGAGCACAAGTAGTCGTGAACTATCATACCGACCAGGCAGGTGCTGCCTCGGTGGTAGAGCGCATCACTCAGCAAGGCGGCAAGGCGTTGGCTATTCAAGCCAATGTTACCCAAGCTAAAGACGTAGAACAATTGTTACAACAAGCTACCCAAGCTTTTGGCAAGTTAGACGTGCTCGTGAATAATGCTGGGGTTTATCAGTTTGAACCTTTGGAAGCCTTTACAGAAGCAGAATACCGTCGTCAGTTTGATCACAATGTTTTAAGTATTATGCTCACAAGCCAGGCAGCTATTAAATACTTCAATAGCAACGGGGGCAGCATCATCAATATTGGTTCGGTGGCCAGTATCAAGGCAATGCCTGCCTCTATGATTTATTCTGCCAGCAAGGGCGCAGTAGATGCCATTACCAGTGTGCTTTCAAAAGAACTAGGTGCTAAAAAAATTCGTGTAAACGCCATTTTACCTGGGCCAACCCAGACCCAAGGTAATCAAGTAGCAGGCACCGACATGGAGGGCTTTATTGTGAGTAATACTCCACTGGGTAGGATAGGGCAACCAGAAGATATTGCCAAAGTAGCCGCATTTTTGGCATCTGATGAGGCTTTTTGGATCACAGGGCAAAAAATCGCGGTTTCTGGTGGATTTGATTAAAACCCTGAGCATCGTTTCATCAATTAGTTGTTTCTTATCTATGAAGCAACACTCAAGTCTTTGGTCTTAAGTGTAACCAGACCAAAGAACCGACAACATTCGGGGAACCAACCAACGGGAGTTCAACGAAGTTAATGTTGGGTGAGCTTGTGAGGCGCTGGTCTTCCTTCAATACAATGCCATTAAGTGAGTAAAAGAATGTTGATTAACGAACGCTGATCAACAATTTAAGAATGAGGCTGACGCCCCAAAATCAACCATTCAAAGTTTGGTTTCCTTCGTTATTCAATATTCGTTGATCAATATCCGATATTCATTTTGGCTGTAATAGCTCTTAACTTAATGACATTGCCCTTCAGTAAAAGCAAGATGTAGGTTTGATTAAAACTTTGAGCATCGTTTTATCAATTAGTTGTTTCTTACTTATAGAGCAACTAATTGATTTTATATCTTTGTGAGGTTCAAACTTTATTTATAATACCTCATGAAATCACTTTTCTGGATTTTTATTTTTGTTTTAGTTAGCCCTTTCGTCACTGCTCAATCTTCTCAAAAAACCTATTTAGCCTATACCTTACAACAAGGAAAGGTTGGCTTTATTGATCTTCAGGGAAAGCCAGTCATCCCGGTTGAATTTGACAATGCAAGATCTTTTTCAGAAGGCCTCATTGCTCTTAATAAGGGGGGTAAAGAAGTTAATTATGAGACAAAAGGTGGGAAATGGGGATTTTGGAACAAAACAGGTAAAGAAATCATCCCATTGAAATACGAAGATGCCCGTTCATTTACCGAAGGTTTGGCCCTCGTAAAACTTCACGATAAGTATGGCTTTATTAACAAACAAGGTAAGGTAGTAATTAACTTCCAATACGAAAATGCCAAGCCCTTTTCCAACGGATTGGCTGCGGTAAAAATTGGTAAAAAATGGGGATTTATCGATAAGCAAGGAAAAATGAAAATCAAACCTGGGTTCAATGAAGTACAAAGCTTTCATCAAGGTTTTTCTATTGTATTTCATTACAATAACAAATACTCCCGTACGGGAAAATATGGCCGTTTTGGGCTTTTAAACTCCAATGGAAAATTGGTACTGGATACTATCTACGATAATATTTACCGATTTAAAAATGGATTTGCACGCGTAGAATTAAACCAAAGAACCGGATTTATAAATACTCAAGGAAAAATTACTATTCCTATTCAATTTGATAGCGCTGATGATTTCTCTGAGGGATTGGCCGCAGTAGCCAAGTATATCACTACACAGTCTAAGCCAGCTTATACTCCACAACAAATTGACTCCCTCAAACAAATACACAAAAGACAGTTTCCTAAAGACAGTAAAAAAGAAATTGATAGCCTCTTCAACACCCCAAAGTTTATCGATTTTTTGCAAGAAATGCGAAAACAAAGCGAGAAAAAACTCAAGTATGGCTACATTAATACTGAAGGAAAAGTAGTCATCGATTTTCAGTTCAAATACGCCCGACCTTTTAAAAACGATTTGGCCAGCATCCAATTCCGAGAAATTCCTGGTTCAGGAATCATCATTACTGATGACAATGGCAATCGATTACCTACCTCTCCTCCCCATCCAAATGATCGCTACAATACTGTAGACAAAAACGGGCAACTGCTTGCGATAAAAGGTACCACCATTACTATCAACCAACAGCAATTCATTATCCGTAGTAATAAGCAAGGTACAGGAGTTTTTAATAAAAATGGCAAGGCTTATATTGCTCCTGGTCAGTATCATAACATTCATTATTTAGGCAATGGATTTTTTGTCGGTAAAGATGAAAAAAGTGGCCATAAAACTCTATTTACAGCAAGTAAAGCAATCATTTCTAATCCTAATATTGAGGAAATAAAAGCAGCCTCTAACAATAGATTTGTTACCAATTATGTCATTGAGAGGAATGGACGTCAGGTAAAAACCAAATCAGGGATTATGGATGGTCAGGGTCAATGGATACTAAAACCTACTTATGATTTTATTTCCTATTTCGAAGAGATAAAATAAATGCTTGTATACGCTCAAGAATATTACTAACTTCTTTAGTTTTTAATTTGAGATCGTATGCTAGCCGTCAAAAAAATATTACAAGCCTATGATTCTGAAAAACTACAATTTCGGGTTTGTTCTCAAGCACATTCTTTTTATGATGCCTCTACTCAAGAATTACTTAAGCAACCTCACATCTCTAACCATTATTACTTTTATTATTTGGTTAAAGGTAATAGTACGCACCATGTAGACTTGGTCCATCTGGAAATACCAGCTGGGGAGTTGTTGTTTATATGCCCTAATCAGGTCCATTCTCCACAAATTGAATCCCCAGAAAACGTCTTTTTTAAGCTATATTTCGAAGAACACAAACAATTTTTACTGAAAGAACATTTTGCTTTTCTGGGCAATCCATTCAATACCAATCTGATTAGCTTTTCAGATGATGTCAAGCCCAGAATTCACTTGATATTTAAAACTTTGCTCGAGCTACAGCAGGCTAATCAAAGCACCCACTCGCTGAGTTTATCTTATCTAAATGTGCTATTAGAAGAATTTAACCTGGCTTATTTCAATAATGTATCACAATCGCTTAATAATCAACACATTAGCCATTTTATTGCATTTAAAGAATACCTCAATCAAAACTTATCTTTTGAACTTTCCATTGAAAATGTCGCAAAGGAATTAAGTATTTCATCCAGTCTTTTATATAAAATTGTAAAAAAATCTACTCAAAAATCACCCAAACAATACTTAGCCTCACTCATAATGACCGAAGCTCAACGACGCCTGCTCTACGCTCCTGTATCGGTCAAAGAACTTGCTTACGATTTGGGGTTTTCAGACCCTTCTTACTTTTCACGGTTCTTTAAAAAATGTACAGGCAAAAGCATTCGTCAATTCATTACCGATTTGTCCATATGACATACGAATTTGTGCTACCTGTCCTCGTCATAGCCTGCTAGTTTTGCAACATATACAATAATTATGTTCAAAATAGCAATACGTATGAAATATAAAAGATTAAAATTCAGCATAGGTCTGCTCCTGATTGTTTGTTTACAAACCTACGCACAAGAGCATTTGCACAATACCACTTCCTCTGATCAGCAGCATATCAATGAGTTTAAAGAAAAGGCACCGCTTTGTTTAGTAGATATAGGAGATACTAAACTAGCCACTCGACATTACAAAGGCACTGGCATTCCTCTGGTATTGATCCATGGAACTCTGGAGGATCACCATTCCTTGATCACTCTCGCGGCTTTGCTCGCCAAAAAAACCCCGAATCCTATTGTTCTCTATGATTTACGAGGGCATAGTGTTTCAGTGCTTACCAATAACACCCCAGGCTCTATCGTACAAGATGCCAATGATGTCGCAAAGCTTATAAAAAAACTAGGCTACGACTCTGCTCATATCGTGGGACATTCTTATGGTGCAAACATTACCATCAAATTAGCCAATACACACCCACACCTGGTGGCAAATTTGTTTTTATATGAACCACCTACATTTGGCCTGTTGGCCAATAAACCTCAGTATAAAAAAGGAGTAGGAAAGGCAATGCAGACAATTGCCCAAACCAAAACAGCGTTGGAGAGTGGAGCGATTGAAAGGGGAGTCAAACTATTCATCGAAAACATCGCTTTTGGGGTAGGAAGCTGGAACAAACTTTTGGATAAACGGACTCGCTCAGTGATGACTTTAAATTACCTTACATTTTTGGATCAATTAAAAGACCAACAAAGATTTTATATCAATATTGCCAAATTAAACCAGCTCCAAGGTAAAATTATCTTATTTCAGGGTGCTCAATCTCTTCCGTTGTTCAAAGCATCTATTCAGGAAATAAAACCAATATTAAACAATGAGCAAGTATTATTAATTGAGGGGGCAGGGCATGAGGGCATTTTTACCCAAGCTGATCAAGTAGCTGCTAAAATTACCAAAAGCCTGAAGTAATATACCCTTCATCAAAAAAAAGAGCATTTTCAGTCTTAATTCAGACCTGGAAATGCTCCTTAGTTTTTATGTATTTATTCAAGAAAATTACCTATCACCATAGTCTACCGTTACGGTCACGATAGAGGGCACGATCATCGCCGATGGAAATTCTCTTTTCAATCTTTTAAATACTTTTACGTACTCGTAGCGCTCCAAAAAGTCGCCTACTTTTACCCGATACGTGGGAGAACGGTATTCCATGTAAGGGCGTAAATGAGGGAAAATCTCATAAGAACGCCGACGGGCTTTCACAGCTTGTGTTTTGCTACGTCCCCGATAAATCTGGATGCGGTACCCTTCATATTCTTCTACATGAATTCCAAATTTTTTAGGAATTGGATTGTCCAATAGGGCATTCAATGCCTCTGTGATATAAAATTTGAAATCAGTGCTGTCCATTCCCATGGGCACATTAATCACGACTCCTTTACCATCAAACTTCTCAATATCATAACTGTACTTAACCCTTTCGGTTTTTAAGTTTTCTTTGAGATCGTTTTTAGTTTGAGGGATGTTTTTAGTTGTTTTGCAACTTGCAAGCCCGATTAAGAGTGCAAAAAATCCAAGTGTAGAGAGTTTTTTCATAGATGTTTAGCTTACTGTATATTAGGTCATAGACATTGGTGCATGGGCATTTAACCGTGTTTCAAAAGTTTGCCCGCCTGTATCACACCAACCTTTCTTTTTAATTAGTTTGGTTTTATTAAGAAAAGTAAACACCCCGATCAAAAAAAAATCATTCGTTTGATGCAGGGCATTTACCTTGTAAGTTCGCTTCTATTGTTCGATCAATACACACTTATTATTTCTGAAATCGTCTTCTACCGTTTTAAACTTCACGTCCTTCTTCACGGTACCATCGGTATATTGTACAGTTACTTTGGCATTACGAGAAGGCATTTTTTGTACCTTCACTGGTGCTTGCTTCTCTACAATTTCTTCGCCTCCCATATCAACCCCAGCACTACCATCGCCAAAGGCAGAACCTGCATCCGCTTTGCTCTCATTCAAACGACGCTTCTTACGACGTTCTTTGCGACCTTGCTGAATTTGTACGTCCTCTTCTTCGTCTTCAAATACTGCCAGGTTAGCTGCCAACAATGCCGTACCTACTTCATTGTTGATTTTACCGTTCAATTGAGCAAATAACTCATAAGCTTCAAACTTATATACCACAATCGGGTCTTTTTGCTCGTACACCGCATTTTGTACCGATTGCTTCATATCATCCATATCACGCAAGTGTTCTTTCCACTGCTGGTCAATAGACAACAACGTATTTAGCTTTTCTACTTCTTTGACAATCTGGCGTCCCTCAGTATCAAACGCTTTCTTAAGGTTAAAGCGAATGTTCATGGCAGTTTGGTTACCATCCATCGTAAAAGGAATGGCATCTTCCAACTCATGTGCATTGGCTTTGTATTGTTCATAACGGGCATCCAAAGCTGGCTTAATCAGCTCAATGATTTGCTTGTTCTTGTTTTGGTAAGATGTATACGTTTCTTCAAACAATTGCTCAGTCAATACATTGGCAGCCAGCGTATTAAACTCGTCCTGAGAAATTTTCGTATCAAAACTCAATTTACCAATCACATCTAACTTGAAGCCATCATAATTTTCAGGAACTCCGTGGTGTTGGTTTACAACGATTTCTGCCAAACTATAGATAGTATTCAAAGTATCCAGCTCCAAACGATCTCCATACAAGGCATTGCGACGACGCTTATAAATAATTTTACGCTGTTCGTTCATTACGTCATCATACTCAAGTAGACGTTTACGTTGCGCAAAGTTGTTTTCTTCTACTTTTTTCTGAGCTCGTTCAATAGACTTAGTCACCATTGAGTGTTGAATAACTTCACCGTCTTTCAAGCCCATACGGTCCATGATCTTTGCAATTCTATCTGAACCAAACAAACGCATCAGGTTATCTTCCAAACTTACAAAGAACTGTGAGCTACCAGGGTCTCCCTGACGACCAGAACGACCTCGTAACTGACGGTCTACCCGACGTGACTCGTGACGCTCGGTACCAATAATGGCCAAACCGCCTGAAGCTTTAGATTCAGGAGTAAGCTTAATATCGGTTCCACGACCTGCCATGTTAGTGGCAATGGTTACTGTACCTGGCTTACCAGCCTCTGCTACTACGTCTGCTTCTTTTTGGTGAAGCTTTGCGTTTAGTACCTGGTGGTTCAGTTTACGCAAGGTAAGCATACGACTCAATAGCTCTGATACTTCTACCGAAGTAGTACCTACCAGTACCGGACGGCCCGCCTCGGTTAACCTTACCACTTCATCAATTACCGCTTTGAACTTCTCACGAGCAGTTTTGAAAACCAAATCGTTACGGTCATCACGAGCAATCGGTTTATTGGTCGGAATTACTACCACGTCTAGTTTGTAGATATCCCAGAATTCACCAGCTTCGGTTTCTGCTGTACCCGTCATACCTGCCAACTTGTGGTACATACGGAAGTAGTTTTGTAGCGTAACCGTAGCATAGGTTTGGGTAGCATCCTCAATCTTCACATTTTCCTTTGCTTCCAATGCCTGGTGCAAACCATCTGAATAACGACGGCCTTCCATTACCCTACCTGTTTGCTCATCTACAATCTTTACCTGGTTATCTACAATAATATAATCAGTATCTTTCTCAAATAAGGTGTAAGCCTTAAGCAACTGTTGTACACTGTGAATACGCTCAGTTTTTACACTAAATTCTGAGATTAATTCTTTTTCCTGCTTTACTTTTTCCTCATCAGACAATTCTTCATCATCCTTGATACGGCCGATTTCTACCGCAATATCCGGTAGGATAAAGAAGTTTTTATCTTCACTGTTTCCAGTAATAAACTCTACCCCACGATCGGTCAACTCTACCTGATTGTTCTTTTCATCAATGGTAAAGTACAAAGGCTCATCTGCCTCAGGCATGTTTTTAGAGTTATCTTGCAGATAGTAGTTTTCTGCTTTACGCATAATCCCTTGATTACCTGTTTCACTCAACAACTTAATCAAAGGTTTGCTCTTAGGTAACCCACGGAAGGCACGAAACATAGCCACACCCGCTTCTTTCACGTCGTTGCTTTCTTCACTTTTGAGCTTCTTTTTGGCTTCGTTCATGAAGCCTTGTACTACCTTTTTTTGTACATCCACCAAGCGGTGAATCTTAGGCTTAAGCTCAGTATATTCGTGTTGGTCACCTTTTTCGATAGGACCAGAAATAATCAATGGCGTACGAGCATCATCAATCAAGATAGAGTCAATCTCATCAATCATGGCATAATGATGGCGACGTTGCACAATCTCTTCAGGATTGTGTGCCATATTGTCACGCAGATAGTCAAAACCAAACTCATTATTGGTACCATATGTCACATCTGCTTCGTAAGCCTGTTGTCTTTGAGGCGAATGAGGCTCGTATTTATCAATACAATCTACCGTCATTCCGTGGAACTCAAACAAAGGTGCCATCCATTCCGAGTCACGCTTGGCCAGGTAGTCGTTCACCGTTACTACGTGTACTCCACGACGAGCCAATGCATTCAAGAAAGCAGGTAAGGTAGCTACCAATGTTTTACCTTCCCCTGTGGCCATCTCTGCGATTTTTCCCTGGTGTAGCACTACCCCTCCTACCAACTGCACATCGTAGTGTACCATGTCCCAGATAATTTCATTACCTGCGGCCATCCATTTGTTGTGCCAAATGGCTTGCTCTCCTTCTATATCTACATGGGAACGCGTAGCGGCAAATTGTTTATCTTTGAAAGAAGCCGTTACTACGAGTTTGTGGTTTTCCTTTAAGCGACGCGCTGTTTCTTTTACAATCCCAAAAGCCACTGGCAGCACCTCTTCCAGCACTTTTTCCAGCTCTTTGTTGCGCTCCTCTTCGAGGTCATCTACTTCTTTGAAGAGGTCGTTTTTATCATTTACCGTAAGGGTGGTGTCTTCTTCTGCCTTTTGACGAAGCTCTGCCAGCTTATCATCTATTTCTTTGAGTCTTCCATCAATAGTCTCTTTCACTTCATCAGTCTTGCCTCTGAGTTCATCATCCGACAAACCAGTCAATTGTTGCCAGGCATTGTTGATAGACTCTACATATGGAAGCAATTTTTTTAAGTCTCGATCCGATTTCTTACCAAAAATTTTGGTGACCGTTTTTCCTACAAAATCTAACATAGTGCTTGTTTATGCGCTTTAGGGTTATATAAACAGCAGTTTATATATAATATTTTTGAATACAATTAGTGGGTTTGGGGTTGATTTACTTAGAACTCACTCCTCCTTTCCTACACATTTTTTTGAACCAAATGCTTATCTTTAATAAGGCACTCAATTCAAAAATCTTCTAAATCACAAAGATAATACTTTTTTGAAAAGGTAAGACGAATTGACAGATTAGTACTCAAAATCGTGTTTTTTATAAGTACAATCAGGCAGGAAAGTTGGTCTGAAGCTTCTTTATACTCACTGTTTAATCAATAGAAATCAGTAAGGCCAGAAAAACGAAAGGGTATTTAGACGGCTACGCATCAAAAACAAAAGAGAAGGCTAAACAACCTTCCCTTTTAGGCTTATACCTACATTTTAAAATATGAAAAGATAATCTTCAATTATCAATTATGACCCTGGCTAGAAACATCCATTGTTATTTGAATTGAAGTTAAAGCGGTTTCTTTGTTTTCTAAGAGTTCAATCTTAATCAATACTTCGCTTGAGGTTCATTGCAAAAAATTGAACCCAACGCTCACCATCTGGTGAATACTCTCCTTTTTCTACCCAATGATTGGCTTTGCTAAAGTCCATCGAAAACCTGATGGTTCCTCCTCGTTCGTCTTTGAAAGACCAGGCCATTTTTTTCATTCCTATTTGGTAGAGTCTCGTGATTTGCTGCCCATGTTTCTTAGAAAATGCATTCATTTCAAAACGACTTTCCTGATGATTGTAAGAAATGACTGCAAATGCCTGATGCACTATTTGACCTTTGTTGTCTAATGCTTTGCCAAGCCCCTCTACCATAAAAGCAATTCCCCCCGCTTTGGCTACCACGTTTTCGGTTTGAGTAAATTCTTTCTTTTGCTTTGGACCTTTCATAATCCAGCCCTTTCCTTGCCACTTTCCTAACATAAAGTGGATGTTTTGCATCTTGTTGTGTACAACTTGGTCTGCTGTGCTTTGCCCAAATACAGTGGGTAGCCACAAACAAATCACGACAAGACATACGATTATTTTTTTCATAGATATCATCATTGAGTTATTGTAAGGTTAGTTTGTTCTATAAGCTGAGTATTGGTAATCCATTCGCCTACATAAGGATCATAACCACACTTAAGCGGCTTACCATAAGGGTCGTCGTTTTGGGTATAGGCCCGACAATCGGAGCAGATATCTCTAAATTCGCATATTTTACAAACTTCAATTTGCGCTTTGTGAGTATTCCAATGCTTTCTGAATCCAGGTTTAGCGACAGCCTCGGTCAAGGAGGTGTTGTTGATGTGTCCGAAGTTTTCTTGCATAGAAGGGCAATTTTTGATGAACCCATTCTCATCTATGCCCATTGTTTTATACAAACAACTATTATGGCTTTGGTTGAGTGTAATCATTGGTAAGTCGTTGGCAAAAGCCCAATAGCCAATTTTACCACAATGCTGAGCAGAGGAAACTGTTTGGGGAGTATAGCTCAGCAATAAATGCTGTTCCTTGACCTCCTGCGCCTCGGGTGCATCAAAAAAAGTGATTTGTAACAACCAGGGATATTTTTCTCTTAATTTTTGAGCTTTGATAAATTCGGGAGTATAGTCAGTCTGATAAGGCAGTAACACCTCTACACTTTTGACCATTGTATCTTTCAAAGCCTCTAAATAGCTCAATTTGTCTAAGCTTACCGAAGTGTAATAGCGAATTTCAACGTGAAACACCCCAAGTTCTTTCAATTGCTCCAGCACTATTCGAGGATCATAGTTTGTATCTTGCCCAATGTCCAAAATCAAATGTTCTATTACTGGAGCCGATTCGTAAGCTGATAGATCTAATGCTGGGAAAGCACTTTGTTCCCAGTCATCTTCCAAAAAAAAGATCAATTGCCGTTCAAGCAAAAACTCAAAATACTCTACCAGATGAGAGCGATTGGCCTCTCCATATTTTTCTACCAACTGGGTAAAGCTTAGGCCTTGATTTTTGGTTAATATTTCACCTAAAATAACAGGTACGAAATAAATGGCTTCGCGTTGAGGATCGCTGATCAAACTACGGGTATGCCCCTGAGTAATAAAGCAAGCACTAAACAAGCGAAAAGGTTTATGTGAGTTTTCAGCCAATGACAACATCTTGTATTGCGAAGAGGTAGTGGCCACTTTCTCAGTAACATTTGACGTTGCTACTACCCGTGGTGCGTCTGTAAACATCTTGGAAATAGGCCGGTAAGATTGGTGCAGGTTTATGTATCCCTGATATATAGGATTAAAATGCAATATTTGACCTTCAACTGGACTTGCTTTGCTTTCCGATAACTTGCGAAAACTTAGTGGTAACCGCAGGGCAACATCGGAAGATACAGTCTCCAGGCCAATAAATGAGTGATGGTTCATGGTTAAATGTCTTTTAGGTATGTTTGCCCATAAGGATGGTAGCTACTTTTTTCTCTAAATAATAGTTGCAAGGCTCACTTACCATCCCAAATTGCCCCACTGGATTGATTTCCAAAAAGATAAAATCTCCTTGCTGGTCTACAATCAGGTCGGTAGAGCAACTATCATAACCCAAATGATTAATGAGTCTTTGCAACTTTTCTTTGATTTCGGGAGGCAGTTTAAAAGGAATAACCCGATTAGGAGTATTTGTATTGTAGTTGCGAAAATCGACCGAAGTTTGGGTATCTAATTGAGAAAAAATAGCAGTTGCATAAAATTGCTGCTCCAAATAAAAAACCCGTAACTCATAGCGCTTGTTGATTTGTGTCTGCCATAATGTAGGGAAAAAAGCTTCGGGTAATTCATCTATATCTTGTGGAGTAACCACGCAAGTACCTGTAGCATATCCATTCAAGGCCATCGTGGTGTTTATTCCTTTAGTGATCACCTGCCCCTTATGCTCAGCAAAAAACCGTTGCACTGCTTCTTTTCGGGTGGTTACCAAAGTATCAGGAATGGACAACCCATGTTTTTTTGCCTGGTATAGCACATCTAATTTATTGCAATATTTGGCTTTGCTAAAAGAGTCAACCGAAGTATCTACCAGGGCTGGTTCTTCCAATAAGTTATGTAGGTGGCTTTCCAATGGAATCATTTCTTTTTTCAAAACCTCGGTCAGGTGCTCATCCATAACAGTGGCTTCTCCCAATTGAGTACCTACTTGTATTCCTCGCTTTCGCATCCAATAAGCATCTATGTCTGCCAGAGAAACACGTTTGCCATTTATTAAAAAAGAAAGTGTTAATTCTCCGTCAGAAATTTGATAATGAAGCCCTTCCACAGCGTCTTCTCCATTCACTCTTACAAAGGGTTTGTTGGCCATGAGCAAAAAATCAATGACGTGAGAAGTGGTAAGCTCTTTTTGATGAGAAAAAATCAGCGTGTGTTTCATAAGGGCGATAAAGCAGGTATGTTAAAAGATGGAAGGATAGGCAATCAGTGGCTATCCCTCCCCTCCTGTTGATTGACTACTTATGCTGGGTCAAAAGCAAGTCCTTGATCTGTTACCGTAGGCATCCCCCCTTTCACTCGGGCACTTTTAGCTTTAGTAATAGCTACATTATCAAACTTTCCGTTTTTGATAGACTCAAATTTTTTGCTTTGGTTTTTCATTTGAATTAGGTTTTATGTGTAATGAATACTATAAACTGAATGTGTAATTAAAGGCCAAACCCACTACTTGTTCTCCTTGGCCCTCCTTTTATTTGCTTCAGATGCTGAGAATCAATAGGATACATCTTCGGCTTTTTATCTTTTATCACTTTGTCTTTTTTGCTTTGGTTTTTCATTTGAATTAGGTTTTATGTGTAATGAATACTACAAACTGATTGTGTAATTAAAGGCTAAATCCCCTACTTGTTCTCCTTGGCCCTCCTTTTATTTGTTTCAAGTGTTGAGGATCAATAGGATGCATCTGCGATTTTTTATCTTTTATCACTTTGTCTTTTTTGCTTTGGTTTTTCATTTGAATTAAGGTTTACTGATAAAAAAATTAGTGATTCAAGTTTCTGGTCTGCTCCCAGAGTTTAGGCCTTACCTCGCACATACAATTGACCACCTTTTATTTTGGCACTTTGTGTTTGGCTAATTGCCACTTCTGAAAACTGGCCTTTTTTAATGGCCTCAAATTTTTTATTCGTTTTTTTCATTTTGGGTAAAACTTTAATGCTTGTTGATAGTAAAGCTTGGGTATTATAAACCCAAGCTTGATTTTAATTCATTATCCACGGTCTATGTTAATCTGTCCAGGGTCCCATCCTCCGCCTTTCACTTTCAGCATTTCCTGATGATTAATTGTCTGATCTTCAAACTTTGCTTTTTTGATAGATGCGTTTTTCTTGCTTTGGTTTTTCATCTGAATTAAATTTTATGTTGATTAATAGGGTAATTTGAGTTGCACAAGATTGCTTATTACAACTCAAAACTGTGGTAGTACAATGACTTACACTACATCACAAGCACAATCAGGATTAGGCTCACAACGTCCTCCTTTTATCTTTGAGCTTTGTGAATTCTTGATGGCAAAAGCTTCAAATTTTCCGCTTTTGATAGATTCGAATTTTTTATTGTTTTTTTTCATTTTGATAAGGTTTAATAAATGATTAAAAATATGTTGAGTGGTGTTTGAGTAAACCTGACGAGTGTTTTTCAAACGATTCAAAACTAGGGAGGGAAAGGGCAGCAAACCTAAAACGAAGGCTATACAAAGAGGCTACGAGTTGTCTACAAACGCCCTACACTGTCTATTTTTTTCGCAAGGTATACAGCTTAAAACCCTATAAATCAAACATTTATTAACATACAAAAAAACACCTGCCAAATTTTAAAAACTTGACAGGTGCCATACCTTGTTCTGTAAAACTTTAGTTTTTACAAAAACAACTTTCTTCTTTTTTCCTATAAAACTAAGTACTAGGAGTCCATATACCTCTATTGGTTTGGTCTTTCTCCTTACTATCTCCGCCTGGAATCCATAACCCCTTGGTTTCATCTTTGGCTACTTCACCGCCTGGAGTCCACAAACCACCTCCTTTGATTTTGCTCATTTCGGCAAAATTCATTTTGTTTTTGTTCAAATGTTTGTTGTTCATAACTGTAATCTTTTGATAAAATTGTAGAATACTCACTATACTCCTGGCGTCCAAACACCTGTTTTTTGATTGACACCTGGTGTCCAAATTCCTTTGTTGACCTGGTCTTCGTCAGGCTTGTCGCCACTTGGCGTCCAAACACCTTTATTTGTTTGATCGTCTTCGGGTTTATCACCACTTGGGGTCCACAAACCACCTCCTCTAAGTTGCTGCATTTCTTGAGCTGTTAGGCCATTCACTTTCAGTGATTTCTTCATAATGAATAAAGTTTTTAATGATTAAAAATTGGTTAGTTGATGAATGAAAACCAAGCGAGTCGTTTCCATCATCGGTGGCCAAAGGTACAGGCAAAAATGCCCTAGCATCAACAAAGAGGGGTTGACAAACTCTCTACAAGCACTTTACAAACTCTCTACAAACGCGGTTTTAGCAGTAGAAACAGATACAACAGCATCAATTGTTTGGAGCACTATTGTTGTAGACAAACTATAGCAATATCATCTTGGGGGGTGGCCTGGTGGGCTTTCAACCATTGGTTGAGTAATTGGTCCAAGGCATAAGGTTTTGCAGAAGGTAAAGGAGTAGTCAATAATTCTTTCGCCAAAGTTTGGGTATCTTTGGAAGGAGAAGCAAAGTCAATTGCCAATACGCCATCAGTAGCCAATAACAATCGTTTTACTTGCGAAAAAGTATTCATTTGAGTTTGAGCATTCCACCATTCTTCAGCGGATTGATGTAGGTAATACCCCAGATAATCGGGATGATTATCTTGATTAAAGATTTGCAATTGATCATTTACTACTAACACACCATCTCCAATGGTTACCACCCAGCTTTGCTCCTGAAGTTGATCAGTTATTGCCAGCATCAAGGTTGTAAAGGTTTCTTCTTTACTCAAAAAAAGTGCACTTCGGGCTTGCTTAAATTCATTGAACAGTTGCTTTGCCAATAACTCTCCCAATTGATCGATTAAAATATCAGTAGTAAAATTGGGAGCATATACAACTTGAGTGCAAACCTTTCGCAACAGCTTGGCTACCAAAGTTGAGGCAAAAAAAGAGGTTTCGCCCATACTGCTTCCATCCATCACTGCTGTTACCAAATAACGCTGGCCAAGCTGATGGGTAAACAAAAAATCTTCGCAAAAAAGTGGGTGGGTATAGCCCCGTTTGAGGGTAGTAAAAGTTTGATAAGACATACCCTCTAAACGGCTGCTTATATTATTCTATTGTGGTTTTACGGCTTTTTCAAGTGCAGCAAAAATATCCTGATTATCAGTTATTTCCAGTAAATCTTTGCCAGCTTTTAAATCCGAAATCTTTATATCAATCAATCCCTCATGCAGAGTAGACACCTTGGCTCCAGTAGAAAGCGTTTTCCAATTATCCCACGAAAATTTTACGCCACCAAGCGGAATAATAGATACCCAAAGTTTCCAATGAGTTGGTAGGTTGTTTTTGTCCAGCAACCACAAATAAGCATCACCAGGAGTAGCTCCTCCCGAGTTGTAAGAAACCAACAAACCTTGTTTATTATCACCCATGTCTACCAAACTACGCGTAGTCCCTGGGTCAAATGCTTTAGCAATGGGATTGAGCCAAAACGAATCGTTTACCCATATTTTCCAAGCTTTTATGACCAGTTTTTGCCCTTCTTCTCCACCAACTTCTTTTCCGTTTTGCTTCACAATTCCTTTTCGTTGATTAATGTTTACCCAAGCCTCGTAGTCGCCCCACTTTACCCAGGCATAGTGCCGCTTTTTATCCCATAAAGTAGACCTGCTCTTACCCAAACCCGAAAAAGTAAATTTCACCGCTCCAGTGTTTTTCCAAGCCTCCAGATTAATTGCTTGCTGCATTTTGGTGGCTAGTTCATCAGCTGCTTTACCACTTTTGCCATTAGGCCGAGATTCATTGGCAATAAAAAAGGCCACTACTCCAATGACCAATAATATTAAAATAAAGAAGAAAATTCGTTTTAACCATTTCATAGATCAAGCTTTAAATATTCAATAGTTGTATTACTCAATGATTTACAGAAATTTGTTCATGCTACCCTAGCATATCTGATCATCAAATTTACATTATTTGGCTCCACTGTATCTATCCCGCAAGAACTCTATGCCGTGAATAAGCCCTGAAAGTGCTGCTATGTAAAAAGGCCACACAATGCCCCATTTCAGAGGAATGATCTCCAGAAATAAACACATGGCAAAAAACAAGGTTCCCCAAACTGAAGCCATGCAATACACACAACCCAAAATAGGCGCAAATATTTTATAGGGAAGTTTTGCCTCCAGGTAGGCTTTTACATTGTATAAGAGTCGTTTAGGTTGGGCTGCAGCTTCATAAATGCCTACTATACACAAGGCATTGATAAACAGCAGGATTAGTAAATTCACTAACATATCTTTGGGATCTTTTGAGATACAAAGTTACGAAAAGCCATCAATAAATCAGGCTGCATCAAAAGTAATGATAAATTCATTGAGGTTGCGATCCGATTCCAGTCCCATTTTTTGCCGCAAACGATAACGTTTCACTTTGAGGCTTTCCTGAGCTATACCCAATAAATCGGCAATTTCACGCGTACTGAGATTGAGTTTAAGCAAAGCACATAGATGCAAATCGTTGGGAGTAAGTCCTGGAAATTCGCTTTTGAGATTGGTGTAAAAATCGGGGTGTAGCTGTTCAAATATTTTTTGGAAGCCCTCCCAGTCTTTATCCAAATTTATTCCATAATCAATCAGATTGGCAAGGCGTGAAAACTTCTTGGCGGCTTTGTTATAATCTTTTTCTTTGCGTACCTCATCTACCATTCCTTTTAGCTCATTCAGAATTTGGTTTTTCTGCAACATGTGCAAAGTCTGAGAAGCCAATTGCTGATTTTTTAGGTTCAACTCACTACGTGCCCTTTCTTTTTCAACATCTACCCGAGCGTTGGTTTCTGAAACAATGCGTTCATTTGCTTCTGATAGTTGCTGATTCAGCTTGGTAAGTACCCGATTGCTTTTTCGCTTGCTAAAATAAAACAAGAACAGTATCACCGCCAATGCCAGCGCCAGACTTAAGCCAATGAATGTAGCTCTCTGAGTCATTTTTCGCTGCTTGGTTTCTTCTGCAAATCCTTGTCTTTCTTTCTCTTGGGCCACCTGTAAGGAATCTTTTTCTTTGTTGAAATCAAACTCGGCCTCGAGATAGGCAATTTTGATCGTACTCTTGGTGTTGATCAAACTATCTGAAAGCTGATGAAACTGCTTATGATAGCTTAGTGCCTTAGTTGTCTCACCTACTGCCTCATAACAATTGCTCAGGCCTTCCAAAGCATCTTTGTAATTGAGTGGATAACCAATTTTTTCGCAAATATCTGCTGCTTTCTGATAATTTTCCAGGGCTTCGTTATGTTGTTTTTTCAACAAGTAAACTTTACCCAGTGTATTATAGCTTTGCGCCAAGTGCTCTTGCTCTTTTACCTCTTGTCTTTCTTTTAAGCCTTTTTTAGCCCATTCTTCGGCTTCGTCCAATTGCTTGTTTTTGTAGCGAATAATCGCCATTCCATTGTAAGCCCAACCCAAAAGATCTTTCATTTGGAGCTTTTTCGCAATCTTGATACACTTTTCGTAGTTTTCTTCGGCTTTTTTGAGTTTATCGGTGCGCTCATAAATGAGGGCAATGTTGTTGTATGCAGTAGGCAACGAAAACTCATCTTTATTTTTAAGGCTCAAATCAAGGTAACGCTGATAATACAAGAGTGCCTTGTCATAGCTTTTTTGTTCGTAAAACAAAACGCCAATATTGTTGAGCGTGGTACCCAATTGCTTGCTTTTTGTCTGCTCCAAAATTTTGAGCGCTTTGAGGTAACTCTGCAACGACCCTTTGTAGTCTCCCATTGATTCGTACAAAATACCCATATCATTGTAAGAGCCAGATATACCACTACTATCCTTGAGGCTCACTTGTACCTTTAGTGCCTCAGAATGGTACTTAAGTGCTTCTTTAAAGTCACTGAGTTTGTGATAAGCATACCCCAATCTACCACAAATAAAAGCAGTCGATTTGGGCTTTTTAGCCTCTATGCTAATCTTATGATATTGCTTGTAGTAGCCAATGACTTTTTCATAATCATTGATATATTCGTAATAAAATCCCCAGTTGCGATAAATCATCATCACCAGCTTTTGGGCCTTTAGAGATTTATAAATACTCAGAGCTTTCTCATAATATTTGTGGAGATCTTCAGTCTTCTTTTTATGAATCGCTAATGCCCCCATTCCTGCATAAGCATTGCCTTCACCTTTTTTGTGTTTGTGTTTAAGCGATAAATCGAGTGATTTGCGAAAGTTTTTCTCTGCATCTCCCAACCTTCTTGCATCAATATCCATCCACCCCATCAAATTATAAGTCCTGATTTGGCCCTTGAAATACTGATGTTGCTTGCCCAAGGTCAACGCTTTAGAAAGGTACATTTCTGCCTTTATAGAATCTTTATAAGCAAGCTTTTCAGCAAGCAAATTATATACATCAATTTTCTGGATATTGGATAATTTCTTGTTTTTGAGAAGATTAAGAAGCGAATCGGTTTTATTTGAAGTTTGTGCCAAGGTTGGATACCCGATCACCAGCCCCACTAATACTATCCAAATGTTCTTCATACACCTGCAATTAATTTTGGTAAAGTCGTCCGTTACTATGCCTATTAAAAATAAATAATGAATTTTACTAAATATGCAAAATTTTACCTACATATAGTAGCAAATTCTATCATTTCATCAGAGTCAAAAACCCAAAATTCCATATATTTTATCAATTCTCAAATTTTAGCCAAAATAAGTTGTGGTTTACAATAATTTTTTCGGAATGTTGGACCACGAATAGTAGTAGTAGTAGTAGTAGTAAACTAACTTAAAAGTAGCTGCAAAGTTTTTATACCGTCAAAATGAAAATCAACTTCCACAAGAATAAATATGACAAAGAACTCTCCATAGATTGTCTCAAAATTGCCAAAAACCCAAAACTCATTCTTGACAATCGTCCATTTTATGTTACTTTTTATGAAATAGTATTTATTACTAAAGGCAGTGGAACATTCAAACTTGATAACGAAATAATGCCCTTTGAACCAGGCACTGTGCTATTATTACCTCCTAATGGCTGGCGACAATGGCAAGATTGTAAAACGAAGGTAGATGGATATTTTTTGGTGTTTGAGGAAGAGTTTATCGCTCAATTTTTCAATGATGCGTTGTACCTATACCGCTTCCACTTTTTTAATAATACTCACACGCCTTCTTTTGTTCAATTCGATCTGCCAACTTTTCAGCAAATCATTATTAAACTGGAAGAAATACAGCAAGAAATCAATTCTTTAAAATCAGACAGTGAGCACTTATTACGATCTTTATTGTATTATTTACTCATCCTGATCAACCGAAAATATGAAGCTACTTTTGCGCTCAAAGGAAGCTATTTTCAAGATGCACTCACCCTGCGTTTTCGTAAGTTACTGGAAACCCACATACGTACTCATCATCAGGTAAACGATTATGCACAAATGCTCCAGGTGAGTCGCTCTCATCTCAATAAGGTACTCAAGTCACACTTTGGCAAAAACTGTTCAGTGCTTATCAAAGAAAGGCTTCTCATTGAAATCAAAAAAGAGTTATCGTTTAGTACCAAAACCATTGCCGAGATTAGTTTTGAACTCCATTTTTCCGAACCAGCCAACTTTATTCGCTTTTTTCAAACAGCTACTGGCCTTTCACCCAAAGCATTTCGCCAGCAAAATACAAAATGACAATTCGCACACCATTTTGATAGTAAACTAAGTTTCTTGTTTTCAGACATTTGTGATGTACTTAAAAACACAAACAACATGAAAACAAACATCACTTTCATAATGCTGGCAGTGGTACTTTTTAGCTGTCAACAACCGCAAAAAAATCAAGAAAAAAACTTGGCAAATACAGCGCAAAATACTTCTAAAACAGAGGTTAAGGAAAGCGAAAACAATGCAAGTACTAAAGATCTAAAAACTATTGCCTTAAAAGCTCAAAATGCGCTTTTTAAAGACTATAGCGAAGAAGGGGTAAAACAGCATTTCAAGGAAGATTACATCCAACACAACCCTAATGTACCTACAGGGCGTAAGCCAGTAGTTGGTTTCTTACCTGCACTCAAAAAAGCAGGGACTACTTATACCAATCATCGCCTATTACAAGATGGAAACTTTATCATTTTCCACAATAGTTATGACAATGCACAAGCCTTTGGCGCCAAAGAAATTGTCACTTTTGATATTTGGCGAATGGAAGATGGCAAAGTAGCCGAGCACTGGGATGCTATTATTCCCAGAGCAGAAAAAACGGCCAGTGGTCGTTCACAAGTAGATGGCCCTACCAAAATCACAGATTTGGATAAAACAGATGCCAACAAAACTTTGGTGAAGAATTTTCTGAATGATATCATGCTCAATGGTAAAAACGACAAACTTACTGAGTATGTGAGTACTGAACAGTATGATCAACATAACCCTTTGGTAAAAGATGGGTTGAAGGGATTGGGCGAAGCCATTAAACAATTGACAGCAGCCAATATGATGTTTACATATACCAAAATACATCATGTATGGGGCGAAGGTAATTTTGTACTGAGCCAAAGCGAAGGGCAATGGAAAGGTAAAACCCACGTATTTTATGATTTATTCAGAATTGAAAATGGCAAAATCGTAGAACACTGGGATGTAATACAGGAAGTACCAGAAAAAATGGCCCACCAAAATGGTATGTTTTAAAAGATAAAAACTCTAATCATAACCGTAAGAGTTATCCATTTGGGTAACTCTTTTTTATACCCAAACTTAATTGTGTCTCCAGTAGTTGGTAAATATAAAGTATATCAGGATAAATATAGCTTTGATAAGAAATAGGGGTTTTTATAATCACATTTATTCCTTATATTGAATAAACCATTCAGACAATATTTTTAATCGCTATTGAATGAAAGATCAACAAAGCCTGCATTGGGTTTGGGGAATACTCTTCTTATGGATGATTACTCCGCTGGCACAAGCCCAAAAGCCGCTACAAAAAAATAAGGTAATTAACGCCATTTTAGATAACACCGCGAAATACCAAATTGGCACATATCAGTTTCCCAAGGTAGATACCGGGTATTTAAAGCTCAATATGGCTTTTGATAAATTTGAAGCCATCAACCCTGAAGTGCTGGCGCGCCTTCGCCGTCAAAAAATCTTCGCCATTGACCTGGTTTATTCCCAATTTCCCAAAAACAAATCTTTCGAAAACCTCAACTATAACCGTTTAAGAAATCTACAACAATACTTACCTCAAAAAATTCAATCTAAGGATATTGCGTGGCGATATTTTGGCCAAAACGATTGCGATACTTATCAGGAAGCTTATCAGCTATTTCACGGCCTGGTGGTTTATTTTTACCCTTTAAAAGATACCATTAACGCTCCTCCCCCTTTTAAAAACCCAGAGCTTACTCAAAAAATTGATTCCACCGAGATCAAGAAAAAACTCAAACTCGAACGTCTCAAATCCAGCATTACTGCAATGCCGCCTCTCACACCCGAAACTATTGATTTCACTCAACAGCACACCTTTTACCAAATCGTGCAAGAACGATATATCCCTGACGACTCTACGGTTTTTAAAGTTTTTGAACGCAACCCCTGGGACAGCATGCTGGTAGTCATCGACTGGACAGGCAGTATGTATCATCACGGTGCGCAATTATTGGTGTGGATGGATATATTCCATCAGCAAAAAAAACGTCTTCGTAACTTTCTGTTTTTCAATGATGGAGATGGCAAACGGCTGGGAGAAAAAATCATTGGCCAAACGGGTGGCTTGCATTATACCAGCGCCCAAAACCTGGACGAAGTAATAGCCACGATGCACAAAGCCGAAAAGCAGGGTACTGGAGACGATGGCCCCGAAAACGACCTCGAGGCAGTGATCAAAGGCATCAAGCTTTTTCCTGATTGTAAGGAAATAATATTGATTGCTGATGCTACTTCTCAGGTACGAGACTACATTTTATTGAGGCACTTGATCAAAATGAAGCGCCCCATTCGTATTGTTTTGTGTGGCACTCCTATATTACCCGACTATATTTTGATGGCTTACTATACCAATGGCTCACTACATACCATCAAAGAAGACATTACCAACATAAGAACCCGCTTGATTAATGGCGAAGAAATTGAAATCAACGATACACTCATCAAAATCAAACGAAAGCGTTTTCAGTTTAAGCGTAAAGACCAAAAACGCAGGCGTAAACGAAAACGCCGAAAAAAAGCAAAAAGTAATGTTAAAAGTGAATAGTAAATATTGCATTGTTTTGCTGGGCTGATTGTTATATTGTTCAATAACTTCACCTCGCGGAACAATTAAACAAGAGAGCCATAACATTAAATTCTATGGAAAAGAAACTATCAGATCTATATCAAGACGTAATTCTTACTAATAACAAAGAACCTTATCACTTCCAGAAAGCTAAAGAATTGCCTCATAGTGTAGAAGCCTATAATCCTTTATGTGGTGATCATTTTCATTTGTATTTCGAGATGGAAGGTAATACCATCAAACAAGCTTACTTTCACGGATATGGATGTGCTATCTCTAAGGCATCTACTTCTATCTTACTTCAACAAATAGAAGGCAAAACATTGGAAGAAATTAAACCCATAATCACCGAATTTATTCAAATTGTGCACGGAGAAAAAGAAGACGCTAGTAACGCTGATTTTCTGGCTTTTGCTGCTGCCAAAAACTTCCCCAGTCGAGAGCAATGCGCCACCCTAAGCTGGGATAGCTTAAAGGAATTTGTGGAGCAAGAGAAGTAAGTTTTGCTAGACATAGGAGCCACAAATACCACCACTTAAACTCTTAGAAAAATGATAGTTAAAATTTGTTTTTAATCATAGAAGTCGTCTCGACTTTTTGGATGTTGTTAAAAATAGCTGCTTTTGTTCGATAACGAAGAGATTTTTTTGAGTCATAGCAGCGCTACGGGGATAAAAAATCTCAAAGTTAGGGGGCAAAATGAGCTGTTTGTAGTTCATTATTAAAAGTCGAGACGACTTCATAGTACATTTGCTAAGACCATACAAGAAGTGATAGAAAAAGATAGTTAAATTTTGCGTATTATATCAACTGTAAATAACACTAAGCTTTAGGCTCCCAACGCATTTCCAAGTATTTATTAGTAAAACCCATACGTTCGTACAAGCGTTTGGCAGGGTTGTCAGGTTCTACATGCAAAGCTACTGAACCTTTTACCGAGGTCAAGGCCTTTTCTACAAGTTGTCCGCCGAGCCCAGCACCACGATATTCCTGATGCACAGCAATATACACCAGTATATTTTCCGGAATGTAATCTTTCATTCCCGTTTCGTTTAGTACTACTGCACCTGCAATTTGGTTGTTTTTAGAGGCATCACGCATGATCAATATCATTCCTCCTTTGCCAGGTTCTTGGTTTAGAGCATAATCAATGGCTTTGCGAATGTCTTCAGCGGGATCGCCAAATTTACCCAAATGAGTGAACAAAAACAGGGTAATCTCTTGTAGCATTTCCTCTGAATGAATGCCCGATGGCTCTAATGTTTCTATGTTAAAACTCATATCTTGGTATTTAATCAACTAATCATTTATAGCGTACTCTTTTCTTTGAAGAGTATCTGAGATATACTCACGAAAGCAAGTAATGAAACTGTAATTCCAAAAATGTTGGCATCCAATCCCCAAGGCAATGAAAGCTGTTTGCTGGATGTCAAAACCGATAAAATAACTGTGGTCATTCCTCCCAATAGCATTGCCCAAATAGCTGCCGTAGGATGACTTTTTCTCCAATACAAGGCCCCTAGCAATGGTACAAATAAACCAGATACCATAAATGCATAGGAATATAACATTAGACTCAGTACATTTTGAATAAAGGTAGCTAACAATAAAGCCATCGCTCCAATAGCCAAAGTTGCAATTTGAGAAACACGCAACATTCGTTGATCCGAAAATTGAAAAAAGCGTCCTAAAATGTCAGTCACTATGTTTCCTGAGGCGGCCATCAAACAACTATCAGCTGTAGACATAATCGCAGAAAAATAAGCTGACAGCATAATTCCCAAAAAACCAACTGGCAATACCGTTCTAAGCAACAATGGTAAACCCATTTCTTTGTCTAAATTGGCCACAGTCTCATATCCCATATAAGCAAAAAGGCCATCATCAGCTGCTACTCTAGCCAGCAATCCGAGCATTACACCCATAAAAGCCATCACTGGGTATTCAAACAATCCAGCAATAAACCAAGCCTTTTTTGCTTGCTTTTCTCCTGCACTGGCATAAATTCTTTGATAAAGTGTCATTCCAACAAACCAAATGGGAATAATACTTACTCCCCAATTGATCAATTGTACTGCCGATATATTAGTAATATCAAAAAAGCTTGCCGCTAATGAAGCTTGTATCTTTGCCCAACCTCCCAATTTATAAATACTTATAGGAATGCCGACAAAAATTAACCCTACCATCAAGATAATCCATTGAATGGTATCACTGTAAATAACCGCTTTGATACCTCCCATTACTGTATACACAATCACTACTGCGCCCATTATTATCAGAGCCGTGGTCATATCCAACTCCTTCACTGTAGCTGAGGCGAGTTTGGCTCCTGCCAGGATTTGTGAGCTGGTAAATCCTAAATATCCAATTCCAGAAATAATCCCTGCTAACAAGGCGACCTTTGGATTATAGAAATATTGAAAAATTTGGGGAAAGGTGTAAAAGGTTTGGGTTTCCTCCAATTTCTTGATTTTGGGAATTAAGAATACTGCTGCCAGCCAGGCTCCCAACAAACCCGTAAATAATAGCCAGCTTCCAGCAAGCCCCATCGCAAAACCTAAGCCCCCCAGTCCGATAGAAAAACCACCTCCAACATCGGTAGCCACTACTGATAGACCAATATGCCAACTACCAATGTTTCGCCCTCCTACGTAGTAATCTTCTTTACTTTGATTTTGGCGCATGAAATACCATCCAATTCCCAACATTCCAAGCAAGTACACAATAAAAATCAGGATGTCTACAATGTGCATAATAAGTGTATATAAATTTGATATAAGCTATGCAGAGTAGCGTTTTACATTGGCAAATCCAAAGGTTTATTGGAATAATATATATTCAAAGCTTTTTAGCTAATTGCTTGTTTTTCTGGGTTTTATTCTTAAATAGTTGAGAATAACTCATAAAACCTAACTATTTTCAATGCGCTACCAAACCACTTCTATTTTATCAATTATATTCCCCTCCCTACAAAACAAACTTCTCATCACTGGTGTTAATTGACCATTCTATATGTATCTCACTCATTATTTTTTCAATCTATCACCAATAGGTGTATAAAACAAAACCAAATACATTGTATGTTCGAGACCTCTCTCATTGAATTAAGTCAATCTGCTCTGCAAAAAAACATCAATTTTATAAAAAAAATGATTGGAGATCAGATACGTCTCTCATCGGTGATCAAAGGCAATGCTTATGGCCATGGCATTGAACTATTTGTACCCATGGCCGAAAAAGCAGGTGTACAACATTTTAGCGTGTTTTCAGCAGATGAAGCATTTCAAGTACTTAAAAATCGCCAAAATGGTGCAGGGGTGATGATTATGGGTTCTATAGACCACGAGGAGTTACTTTGGGCCATAGAAAACGCAGTAGAGGTCTTTGTTTTTGATTTGGGGCGAATGGAAAATGCCCTTCAGATTGCCAAAAAGCACCAAAAGCAAGTTAAAATTCATTTGCATCTCGAAACGGGCATGAATCGCTTAGGCTTAGAAGAACATGAATTACTCAAAGCACTGGATTTACTCAAGAAATACCCTAATAGTTTTATACTCGAGGGAGTATGTACCCATTTTGCTGGTGCCGAAAGCATTGCCAATTATGTACGTATCCAACGACAAATCGATTACTATAAACGCAGAATTGATCTCTTAAACAA
Source organism: marine bacterium AO1-C (assembly GCA_001890965.1). Classification (GTDB taxonomy): domain Bacteria; phylum Bacteroidota; class Bacteroidia; order Cytophagales; family Microscillaceae; genus Microscilla. The sequence continues at coordinate 49,390 of MLAY01000017.1, forward strand.
ACACGATATTTCCCCGAAGTATCAGCACACTGCCTGCTCCGCGGCTATGATTTCTTACCCGGAAACGCGCCTGGATATGGTAAGAGTGGGCATACTACAATATGGCTTTTTCCCAACTCAGGAAACCCTTATTCAGTATATAAAAGAAAAAGAAGACAAAACAGACCCACTAGCCAGGGTGCTTAAGTGGAAAAGTAAGGTAATGTCTATCAAATATGTTACTACTGGCGAATTTGTGGGATATGGAACCACCTATCTGGTAAAGAATGATACCAGGATAGCTGTGGTACCTGTAGGATATGCCCACGGCTATAGTCGGTCTTTGAGTAATCAAGGGCGAGTACTCATTCACGGCAAGCAACTAAGTGTGATTGGTACCGTAAATATGAACCTCATACTGGTAGACCTTACTGAATCTCCCGAAACTCAAATTGGTGATGAGGTGGTACTTATTGGTAAACAAGGCGATGCAAGCATTTCGGTAGCCTCTTTTGGAGAATTTACCAATCAGTTGAATTATGAACTCCTAACTCGATTGCCTATCAATATTCCACGCCAAGTGGTAGATTAAAAAATCAAGACTTTAACTAATTCATTAGAATACATGGCATTTGTAAAACTTTATAGAAATAAATTAAAACATAACTACCATTTTTTAAAAAGCTTATTTAAACAACATCACATCCAATGGGGAATTGTAACTAAGTTGCTTTGTGGCAATAAAAAATACCTGGACGAGATTATTAACCTGGGTATAGATGAGTTGTGTGACTCGCGTATTAGCAACCTGAAAATGATTAAAGAACTGGACAAGTCTATTACTACAGTCTACATTAAACCACCCGCCAAGCGAAGCATCCAAAGCATTGTGGCTTATGCCGATGTGAGTCTAAATACAGAACTTTATACCATTAAATGGCTTTCAGAAGAAGCCAAAAAGCAAAATAAGGTTCATAGAATCGTTATCATGATTGAGTTGGGTGACCTGCGTGAAGGCGTAATGCGAGATGAAATCGTTGACTTCTATGAGCAAATTTTTGAACTACCCAATATAGATGTGGTAGGCCTGGGTACCAACCTAAACTGCTTGCATGGTGTAATGCCTTCTGAGGACAAACTCATTCAATTAAGTTTGTACAAACAGATTATAGAGCTAAAATTCAAGAAAAAGATTCCTTATATATCGGCAGGAACCACGGCTACTTTACCATTATTGTTACGTAAACAGTTACCCGCAGGTGTTAATCATTTCAGATTAGGAGAGGCATTATTTTGGGGAAACAATATGTTTGAAAGTGACAAGGTGATCGAGGGCATGGAAACCGACGTGATTGAGCTATTTGCCGAGATCATTGAAATCAATGAAAAGCCTGTGGTACCCGCTGGCGTATTGGCCGAAAACCCTAGTGGGGAAGTATTTGAAGTGAATGAAGATGATTTTGGACGAACTACCTTTAGAGGTATCATAGATATAGGTTTGCTGGATATCCAACCAGACTTCTTAATTCCGCAGGATCAAAACATTGAGATCATTGGTGCTAGTTCCGATATGTTGGTTTTAGACCTCAAGAGCAATCCAAAAAAATACAAAGTAGGCGATCTGGTAGCTTTTCGTCTTAAATATATGGGGGCACTTGGCTTGCTTAACTCTTCTTATATAGAAAAAGTGGTGGAATAAAATAACTATTGAATGTTTAGTTTATTCCTTAATGGTTTCATTGCTCCACTGCTAAATGGTTGCGTGATGCGTCGCAGAACCATACAACCATTTAACAATAGAACAATGTAATCTATTTCTTTTCCCCGTTCTTCACCGCAATCACTTCCCCCATTACACTTAGGGCGATTTCTTGGGGAGTTTTGGCATTAATGGCTACTCCTACTGGAGCGTGAATTCGGGCAATTTCTTCTTCAGTCATTCCAGCTTCTTGTAAGCGTTGCACCCGTTTGGCGTGGGTCTTTTTGCTTCCCAAACAACCGATATAAGCCACTTCTGACTTTAACAATATATGCAAGGCCTGATCGTCAATTTTGGGGTCGTGGGTAAGCAATACAGCATAAGTATCCTGATCCAACGTCATCTCAGGCAACACTTCCTCGGGCCAGGTTTGGTGTAGCTCATTCGGTTTGGTAATGTATCGCGTCTCCTCAGTAAAAATCTTGCGCGGATCAATCACTATAGTTTCAAAATTGAAAGTATTGGCCAAATCGATCAAATCCAGCGAAATATGTGCTGAACCTACAATGATCATTTTATTTTTCTGTGGAAACTCCTGCACAAACAATTGTGCTCCTTCGTGCTCTACAATGGCATTTTGGTGATTCAAACTAGCCTGTTTGGCAATGTCTGCCAAGGCATCATCTACTGCCAGCGTACCGCTTGTGTTGCCATCTGGAGTAATCAACGCATGATCGCTTTGGGTACCCGACATTTTGCTAATTAGTACTGATGGTTTATTCTGGGTGATTTGCGCTCTTAGCGTATCCCAAGCTGGCTTTTGTGAATCTTCTAAACCTATAAATCGCTCCACAAAAACCGTAATCTTGCCTCCACAACTCAGTCCTACCGTCCAGGCATCTTCATTCTTTACCCCAAATTTCAGGATTTTAGGTTCGCCACTCTCGAGTACTTTCATTGCTTCTTTGATCACGGCCCCTTCTACACAACCTCCACTTACTGAACCAATGATTTCCATATCTTCGGTGATGGCCATAGCCGATCCCACTACACGGGGAGCCGAACGCCAGGTATCTACTACGGTGGCCAGTGCAAATTTTTTACCCGCAGCAAGCCATTTTTCTATTCCATTAAATATATCTAGCATAAGTATTTTTCTGATTCAAAACCATTTTTAATTTTTCACTTTTACCTCTTCACTCTTAACCTCCTCAGCCAGTTTCTCGTAAGTCGTCACCTCTATCTGCTTGTCTAACTTTTTGGCTTTTTGAAAATCTTCAAGAGCATAAGTCTTTTTTCCTTGTTTCAGATAATAATACCCTCTCGCCAAATAAGGCCAGCCTGCATCGGCATCATATTTCAAGGCATCCTGAATGTCTTTCCAGCTTTTTTCCATTTGATTGTTAGCTGCATAAACAATGGCCCGATGGCTCAAAGTGTAGGTTTCTACTGCATTAATCGCTAAGGCTTTGGTAAAAGCGTCTAATGCTTGAGTCGTATCTTTCTGAGCAGCTTTTACCAAAGCCAAATTAGCAAAAGCTAAATCTTGTCGCGGATTGATTTCGGTAGCGCTTGTTAAGTCTTTAGCGGCATCTGCCAGCTTTCCTACTTTATAATTAAGGTATCCCCTGCTTCCCAATGCATCAGCATTTTTTGGCTCTAAACGCACCACTTCATTCAAATCCTCAATCGCTTTTGGGTAATTTTTGAGCTGTAAATGCACGGTAGCTCTTCGGAAAAACACCTTTGTAGTATCTTTGTATTTAGCTGCCAATATATCCAAATCGCTCAGCGCAGGTTTGTATTTTTCTAAAGCAAAGTAGGCATTAGAGCGATTAAAATAGACATCCATGAGTACAGAATCTACCCTCAGGGCTTTATTATATTGAACAATGGCTTGTTCGTATTCTCCCAAGTGATACATCGCAATGCCGAGGTTGTTATAAATCTCAGAAAAAGAACTATCCAATTTGATCCCTTCTGTAAAATAATATGCTGCTTGCTTATACTGTTGCTTTTTGAGACTTTGATTGCCTTTGCGAAATAAACGAACCATTCCGGAGTCGTATTGAGATGATTCACAGGCAAAAAAAGTGGCGATTACGAATAGCCACATGAAAAGGTTACATACTTTTTTTTGGATGTTCATGTTTACGTGTAACTTTTATACAATAAAATCGACTATTATTAAGTTATTTAATTGTTCAATGTGCAAAACAAACAACAAAAAATCACCAGCATTTGTTAAAAAATGTTTGACTTGCACCAAATAGAAGGTGATTTTGACTTATTTGGAGTAATAACAGCATAAAAGTTATTTATATATTAATTTTAGCAACACATTATTTTAATTTCTCAAATTAGTGTACTATATTTGCTAAAAATAAGTCAAAATTTTTTAATTTTTTTTACTCCACAAGGTAAGGTTTAATCAAGATGACAACTACTGATAACAAAAAACTAATGAAAGACCTAGAGTCAGCAATTAAGGAGTTAAAAGCTGTTCATAAAAACAGAGAAGCGATCTTAAACGAGTTGACCAGTAAGGCTAAGAAAGATAAGGACAGTAAGTAATTTCTTGTCTATAGATTTTAGGAATTATACCAGCATATGGTTCCCCATGTCTATGTCGAAAATAACAATTCTATTTATAACACTAATGAATGCTTAACATCAGGATGCTAAGCATTTTTTTGTGCCCTACCCTCACCTCTTCTTTTCTCAAAAACCTTCCATAACAAATAACAGAAATCATTTGGTCATTCACAAATATCAACATATACACATATTTACATTTATTTAATTATTCTAAGATTTGAACTTTAGCCTCACTTGTTTTTGTTTGAGTAAATTGCAGTATTTTCACTTGCTATTCAAAGCATTACCTGCATAAAGTTTGGTATAGTACTTATGTAAAAGGTAGTTGAACACTTTTTGATAAACCTTTAAAATCAAGACTTTATCTTACTCCAACCTGCTAATTGTACTTTAGGCAGATTGGCTGTTACTAAAAAGTTAAATGTACCACCTGCAAAGAAAATTTTCAGACAAACTTTTGCAAAACAATTTTTTTCCCATACGTTTGCAATCATTAAACAAAACAGAAAAATCATTCACTCAATGAATTCAAATTCTCATCAATATCTATTCAATGACAAAATCGCCGCGTCAAAGCGTTGTGCGTGCTGGTTTTGGTGTTGTTGCTGTGGATTGGGAAGGTGAATGGTATTCAAATAGATACAAAATCAACTAAGAGATACATGAGCCTTCCCTATTCGCAGGGGAGGTTTTTTTATATATACAGGTGAAGGATTCATCTGTAAAAACGCAAAAGCCTTTTCTGCTTAAAAACAGGAAAGGCTTTTTTGTTGCCGTATGTGTACAAGCCTTTTCCAAACTGAGAAGGTCAAGTAGGTTGACTGAGAAAATTAAACAATTTCGAATATAAAACCATACGATACACTACGACACAATGCAAAGTTTTAGAACCGTCTTAGAAGACTTAAACAACCCAGTAGTAGAAAAGGACATTCTTGACCTGGGACAAAAAATCCAGCTTTTTCACGAAGGAAAAATCGACGAAGAAAAGTTTAGAAGCCTGCGCCTGGCCCGTGGAGTATACGGCCAGCGCCAGCCTGGAGTGCAAATGATTCGCATCAAAATTCCTTTTGGGCGATTGACTACCCAACAATTATTACGCATAGCTGATGTGGCCGATGAATTTTCGGATGGCAACTTACACGCCACTACCCGTCAGGATATCCAGATTCACTATGTGAGTCTGGATCGCACTCCAGAATTGTGGGCTAAGCTTGAGCAAGATCAAATCACGCTACGCGAAGCCTGCGGAAACACCGTACGTAACGTCACTGCCTCTGCCAAAGCAGGCATTGATCCAAACGAACCTTTTGATGTTTCGCCTTATGCCCAAACGGTATTTGAGTATTTCTTGCGCAACCCCGTTTGCCAGGAAATGGGTCGTAAGTTTAAAATTGCCTTTTCTTCCAGCGAAACTGACACTGCTTTTACTTTCATCCACGATTTAGGCTTTATTCCAAAGCTCAAAACCGATGAAGCAGGCAACGAACAACGTGGGTTTAAAGTAATGCTGGGTGGAGGTTTAGGAGCCATTCCTCACTTGGCTAAACTAGGCGTGGAATTTTTGCCTGAAGATCAACTCATACCTTTTACCGAAGCAGTTTTGCGGGTATTTGACCGTTACGGAGAGCGTTCGCGTCGCCAAAAAGCCCGTTTAAAGTTTTTGGTACAAGAGCTTGGTTTGGAAAAAGTATTGGAACTTGCCAAAGAAGAACGCAAAGCCCTACCTTATCAAAGTTACGCCATTGATAGAGACATTTTACCTGCGGTTACTCCCCCAGCTTATTTGAATGGTAGTACCCCTCAAGTAACTATTCAGGATCAAAAAACTTATGACAATTGGCTGGCTACCAATGTGTTTGAACAAAAGCAAGCGGGGTTCTATGGCGTGTTTATCAAGTTGCCTCTGGGGAATATGAACACTACCACTGCTCGTAAACTGGCCAAGATTGTTCAAAATTATGCAGCAGATGATATTCGGGTAACCATTACCCAAAACTACTTGCTCAAATATGTACGCAAAGAATCTCTTCCAGTATTATTTACCGAATTAGACGCACTAGGTTTGGCCGAACCTGGCTACGACGGAGTAGCTGATATTACGGCTTGTCCTGGAACCGATACCTGTAACCTGGGGATTTCAAGCAGTACTGGAATTACCCGTGCTTTGGAGGAGGTGATCAATACTGAATATCCCGATCTTATTCATAATCAGAATATTAAAATCAAAATCAGTGGCTGCCCCAACTCTTGCGGTCAACACACTTTGGCCACCATTGGTTTCCACGGAAGCTCAGTAAAAACCAAAGACAAATTGGTATTGCCTGCTCTTCAGGTATTGTTGGGTGGTGGCGTTGCTGGCGATGGTGAAGGTTTGGTTTCTGAAAAAGTAATCAAAGTGCCTAGCAAGCGAGGCATAGATGTACTAAGAGTATTATTGGCCGACTATGAGCAAAACCAATTGGATGGTGAATACTACCCAGATTACTATCGTCGTTTGGGCAAAATGTATTTTTATCAATTGCTTAAGCCTTTGGCCAACTTAGAGAACCTTGCACAAGAAGATTATCTCGATTGGGGGCACAACGATCCTTTTGAGGTAATAAAAGCAGTAGGAGAATGTGCGGGAGTAATCATAGATTTGGTAGCCACTCTGGTATACGAAACCGAAGAAAAGTATCAAACGGCTCAAGAAACTTTCCAGCAAGGAGCTTATGCCGATGCTATTTATCACGCTTATAACACCTTTATCAATGGTGCCAAAGCATTGCTATTGGCTGAAGATGTAAAAACCAATGCGCAAATCACAGTAATGCGCAAGTTTGAGGAACACTTTGGCAATGAACCAACTTTGGCTTATGCCACAGAAGGGGGATTTAAAGCCCACGTGTTGCAAATGAACCAACACGAGCCAACTGCTGAATTTGCCAAAGAATACATCCAAAAAGCAGGTGAGTTTTTAAGCAATATCAAGGCTTATCGCGCGCAGCAACTCAATACTGATTCTTCCACATTAAACCCGGTGAACCTGTAACTATGAACGCTTTTGCCAAAATACCTAAGCCTCAGCCCCGCCTAACCCTTGTAGGGGCTGGGCCAGGTGATCCGGAACTTATCACGCTCAAGGCCATCAGAGCTTTGGCTACTGCCGATGTGGTTTTGTACGACGCTCTGGCCAATCCTGCTTTGCTTGAGTATGCCCCTAAGAGTGCGGTCAAGAAATTTGTAGGGAAACGAGGGGGTAAAAAATATTTGCCCCAGGAAAAAATCAATGAACTAATCGTAGGAGAGGCATTTCGTCACGGACATGTGGTACGCCTCAAGGGCGGTGATCCTTTTGTGTTTGGCCGAGGCCATGAAGAACTGGCTTTTGCTGAAGCTTTTGGGTTGGAAACTGAGGTTATCCCAGGTATCAGCAGTTCGGTAGCCGTTCCTGCGCTCCAAAAAATTCCCTTGACCAAAAGAGGGATCAACGAAAGTTTTTGGGTAATCACTGGCACCACAAAAAATCATGAAGTGTCAAAAGATATGGTGCTGGCAGCTCAATCGTCAGCAACCATTATCATCCTTATGGGGATGCGAAAGTTGCGCGAAATCACGGCGATTTTTTCTCAATACGGCAAAGCCGAAACGCCAGTAGCCATTATTCAGAACGGAAGCACACCTGAAGAGAAGATTGGCTTTGGGCAAGTAGAAAATATTGCCAATGTGGCCGAAGAACAAGGTTTGGCTGCTCCCGCAGTAATTGTAATTGGTGAAGTAGTAGGTTTAGCCAGCAGTGCTCCCGCTACGCTACAACATTTGGTTCAACAACAAATCAGTACCACCCAATATGTCAGCAAATAATCAACAAGGTAATACCTTGTTTCCGATTTTCGTGAAACTTCACCAACTCGATATTTTGGTAGTGGGTGCAGGCAATGTAGGCTTAGAGAAACTCAGTGCTTTGCTCAAAAACAGTCCTGAAGCCAATATTACGGTGGTGGCTGATTGGGTAATGCCCGAAACCCGCGCTTACCTGAAGGATTTTCCGCAGGTGTCTTTGATTGAACGCAAATATGAACACGAAGACTTACAGAATCGTGATTTGGTGATTTGCGCTACCGATAATCAAGCATTGCATTATGAGATTCGAGAGCAAGCCCGCGCTCAAAAGATATTGATCAACGTGGCCGATACTCCAGATTTGTGCGATTTCTATTTAGGCTCGATTGTACGCAAAGGAGATTTGAAAATTGCCATTTCTACCAATGGAAAATCGCCCACCCTAGCCAAACGCCTGCGACAATATTTTGAAGCAGAAATACCCGAAGATATCCAGTATTTGCTGGATAATCTGCACGAGTTTAGAAACCAACTCAATGGGGATTTTCAACATAAGTTGGAAATGCTAAATGCGCTGACCGAACAAATGGTACAACAGAAAAAGCATTAGGGGCTCAAACCCATTGGGTTTAGAAACTGCTAACGAATGATGAATTTAGAGAGGGTACAACGCGCGGTAAGCTGGCATTCAAAGGCTTTTATTTACAGTCTTTTAGGAGCTTTTGTATTAGCCTTGGGAGTGTTTTTAATTACTCACCCCTGTGTAGTGAGCCATACAGCAGAGCAATTGGCAGCTAATTTATCCTGGAGTTTTTTAGGGTATGTGGCCATTGGGTTTGCCGTGCAAACCATTGGGGTTGCCTATGGTCTCATTACTTCAGTCATATTACTTAGTCTGGGATTGCCCCCAGTAGTAGTAAGTAGTAGTGTACATACCACGGCGGTGTTTACCAACGGAACTTCTGGTTGGGCACATTACCGTTTGGGTAACATCAATCCTAAACTATTTCGGGCCTTGTTATTTCCAGGCATCGTGGGAGTTTTGCTCGGTACTTTTTTGGTATCAGCCATCAATGGGCAAGTCATTAAGCCTTTTGTAGCGGTGTATATGTTGGGAATGGGTCTGGTGGTTTTTCGTCGCTCATTGCGCAAAAAAGTGCGCAAGCGTAAAACCCGTTTTTTAACTCCTTTGGCTATTACCGGAGGCTTTTTAGACGGTGTAGGTGGTGGTGGCTGGAGCGCCTTGATTACTTCTACGCTGATTAGTCAGGGAAGAACTCCTCGCTATACAATTGGTACAGTTAATACTGTGAAGTTTTTCATTGCCTTGATTTCTACAGGCGCATTTTTAACCCTGGTACAGCTCTCCATCAACGAATGGCTCATCATTATCGGGCTATTGGTGGGCGGTATTCCAGCGTCTTATTTCTCTGCATTTTTGGCAGCACGCTTACAATCCAAAGTTTTAATGCGCATTGTGGGTATTGTCATTATTCTACTCAGTGGATATATGGTAATGAGCCTTTGGTAAACAATTGATAATCAACAATTAACAAAAACCATGAACGAATATCTTATCATTTTTTTAGTCGGCATTGTGCCTTGCCTGATTGTAGGCATTTGGCAGACCTGTGTAGGCTGTCTGGTGATTAATCGAGCACGTAAAAGCCTGGATTGGCAAGTGGCCCGAGGCAAGCTTACACCTGCTCAGGATACATTTGCGGGTGACGAGGTGGCTTTTCATGTACAAAATACTTTACAATTAAGCTATCAGGTAGGAGAGCAAAACTATCATTGCCAGAAACTGAATTTATACGAAAACTGGAAACGACGTACTTCTTTCTTTCAGCAGCTTTCGCCTGCACAAGCGGTACCTGTGTACTACAATCCAGCCAAACCTCAGGAAGCAGTCATTGAGCGAGGCATTAAGCCTCATTATTGGTTGCCTTTAGTACTGGGAGTCAGTAGTTTAACAATGGCGCTTTTGGGAAGTTATTTTTTGATTTTGAGCTAAGAAACTAGTCCACAGTCCATAGTAAAAAAGTATCACCCACTCATAAAGCTATCGACTACGGATCAAGTAAAAACTAATAAATACATTTAACTGATTATGAAGGAATTAGCAGATTTACAAACCTTGGTTGATCACCAAGACCCAGTAAAAACCCTGCGCAATTTGGCCAAGGAGTTTGCAGGGAAAATTGCTTTTTCGACCAGCTTTAGTTTGGAAGATCAAGTAATTACAGATTTGATTTATTCTTATCAGATTCCTATCCGAGTGTTTACCTTGGATACCGGGCGTTTGTTCAAAGAAACCCATAAGGTTTTACAGGACACCAACGAGGCCTACGGAAAAAAAATTGAAGTGTTTTTTCCCAATAATACCGCAGTAGAAGAACTGGTAAATACTAAAGGAAATTACAGCTTTTACGACTCGGTAGAAAATCGTAAAGAATGTTGCTTTATCCGCAAAGTACAACCACTAAACCGTGCTTTGGAAGGCGTTGAGTGCTGGATCACCGGGATTAGAGGAGGCCAATCGGACAATCGTCAAAATATGGATTTGGTAGAGTGGGACAATGGTCGTGGCCTGGTAAAAGCCCACCCGCTATTTGCCTGGACACTGAAACAAACCGAAAAATACATTTTAGATAATAATGTGCCTTACAATGCTTTGTACGACCAAAGCTATCCGAGCATAGGCTGTGAGCCTTGCACCCGAGCGGTAAAAGTAGGCGAACCCATTCGCGCTGGAAGATGGTGGTGGGAAAACCCTACTAAGAAGGAGTGCGGCTTACATAGTCGCTAAAGCGAAGTGAAAAATTAAAAGTGAAAAGTGAAAAATGGCTGCAGTTCGTGGTTGGTAGTTTTCAGTTAGTTGTAAGCGTTTATTTAACAAACTAAAAACCAGCGATCAAAGGCTCAGAGCCAATAAAAAAATATAACACGATGAATCAATACACCTTAGATTACCTAGATCAGTTAGAAGCCGAGGCCATTCATATTATGAGAGAAGTGGCAGGGCAATTTGAACGACCTGCTTTGTTGTTCTCAGGAGGAAAAGACTCCATTACGTTGGTACGCTTGGCACAGAAAGCTTTCCGTCCAGGAAAATTTCCATTTCCATTGGTACACGTTGATACTGGGCACAACTTCCCGGAAACCATCGAGTTTCGTGACCAATTGGTGAAAGAATTAGGGGAAGATTTGGTAGTAGGCTATGTGCAAGATGCCATAGATCGCAAAAAAGTAAAAGAACAAACTGGTAAATATGCCAGTCGTAATTCTTTGCAAACTTATACCCTACTCGAGACCATCGAGAAGCACCAGTTTGATGCTTGTATTGGAGGGGCACGCCGCGACGAAGAAAAAGCTCGTGCTAAGGAGCGTATTTTCTCCGTAAGAGATGATTTTGGTCAATGGCAACCTAAAAAGCAACGCCCTGAATTGTGGAATATTTATAACGGAAAAATCAATAAAGGAGAAAACGTGCGAGTGTTCCCAATTAGTAACTGGACTGAACTAGATGTTTGGAATTATATCAAGCGAGAAGGCATTGCCATTCCTTCTATTTATTATGCGCACAAGCGAGAGTGTATCATTCGTGATGGACAACTGATGGCCAATACGCCTTATTTGAACCTGGACGTAAACGATACTTTTACCAACAAAACGGTTCGTTTCCGCACGGTGGGTGATATGACTTGTACTGCTGCAGTAGAATCTGAAGCCAGCACCATAGATGAGGTAATCGAGGAAATCAAAGCCTCTCGCATTACTGAGCGTGGTATGCGTATCGACGATCAGCAATCGGAAGCAGCCATGGAGGATCGTAAGAAAGTAGGATACTTTTAGCCCTTTTTGTTGGTGAAGTTATGCTTTAAACCCCAACAGCTACTTTTAATCAATTACACTATTGTGAATCATTTATTGCAAACATGGCTGAGCAAAAAATTTATAAAGATATAGAGGCTGGAATCTTAAAAGCGATTCCTAATCCAGATAAAAGAGCTTACGAGATAAAAATTAAGATACCTGAGTTTACTTTTTTGGGAGTACACAAACAACCAGATTTTGCGACTGTTTTTCTGACTTTTTACCCCAAAAACAAAATCATAGAACTCAAATCTCTTAAGGAGTATGTATTTCAACTACGCAATATCATTGTGTCTTACGAAAGGTTGATCAATGTTTTTTACGATCATTTGATAGATACTTATGAGCCTGAAAGATTGCGCATTTTGATGGTATGTAACCCAAGAGGAGGTATTAGCTCTAAGCTTACGATTGACTCGGACTGGGAAGCCAGAGGAGGCAATGAAAAATACCAGGATTGGCAACAAAAAATCACTGATGAATGGGAAGTTGTCATGTAATATCCCGCTAATAATCAAACATTTAACTGATAAGATAAAAATCACATGGACATATTAAGATTTATCACCGCCGGAAGTGTAGACGATGGCAAAAGTACTTTGATTGGTCGCTTGTTGTATGATAGCCAATCTATTTTGGATGACCAATTGGCTGCTATTAGCCGTGCCAGTAAAAACAAGCAAAATGGAGAAATTGATTTAGCCTTATTGACCGATGGCTTGCGCTCGGAGCGAGAGCAAGGGATTACCATCGATGTAGCCTATAAATATTTCAATACCGATAAACGTAAATTTATCATTGCCGATAGTCCCGGTCATGTGCAGTATACCCGTAATATGGTAACGGGTGCCTCTAACTCTGACCTGGCCATTATCCTGATTGATGCCCGTAATGGGGTGATTGAGCAAACCCGTCGTCATTCGTTTATTTGCAATTTGTTGGGCATTCAACACTTTGTAGTCTGCATCAACAAAATGGACTTGGTAGACTATAGTCAGGAGCAATTTGATAGCATTGTAGCAGATTATCAGTCAGTTACCCAAAACTTGAATATTCCCAACCTGACCTTTATCCCTGCCTCTGCCTTGAACGGTGATAATGTGGTAAAACCTTCGGAAAAAATGAGTTGGTATGATGGTAAACCATTGCTTCAGTTTTTGGAGGAAGTAAATGTAGACCGTGCACCTCAATTGAGCAACAACCGCTTTCAGGTGCAATGGGTCATTCGCCCTCAGTCAGCCGATTATCCCGATTACCGTGGATACGCGGGCAAAGTGCTCAGTGGTATTTATCGCAAAGGTGATGAAGTAACCATTTTGCCTTCAGGAATTACCTCTAAAATTAAGGCCGTAGAAATAAACCAGGAAGAAATAGAAGAGGCTTTTGCGCCTATGTCGGTAGTGCTTCATTTGGAAGACGACATAGACGTAAGCCGCGGAGATATGATCGTAAACAGCAAGGCGCAACTCTCTGCTACCCGCCAGCTTACAGCTTCTATATGCTGGATGGATACCCAACCTTTGGAACCTAACCAGTTTTACTTGCTACGCCACAATAGTAGTACTACTCGGGTAAAAATCAGCGACTTTGTGCACAAAATAGATATTGAAACTTTGCAGGAAAACCCTGAGGTAGAAGCTTTTAAACTCAATGATTTGGGGCAAATTCAATTGCGCACTGCTCAAGAAATTCTGATCGATCAATACCAGGAAAACCCTGCCAATGGCAGCTTTATTTTGGTAGATGAACACAGCCATAACACGGTCGCTGCCGGTATGGTTGTGGCTATTAATTAGTTAAATGTTATGAAAACCTCACGCTATTTTGGGTGAGGTTTTTTTTATATCCAATTACAAAACTATCTCCCCTCCCACTTTTTCCGTACTTCTCTCAACTTTTCTAAAAAAGCTTGTTTTGCTTGTTCGTTGGCTACGCCATAAATGGTAATTTCTACCCGACGGTTTCGCTCTTCGCGATGAGGCGTGGCTATCAATAACTTTTGCTCACCAAAGGCTTGTCGCCTGCTTAGTTTTTGCTGAATATCAGGCGATTTCCCTAACAAATATTGTAAAGTAGCCTCTACCCTTTGCTGAGCCAGCGTATCGTTTTTATGTTCGTGCCCTACTGCATCGGTGTGGCCGTGGAGGGCAAAACGAAGTTGGTTTTGCTGGATAAAACTCGCAGTGAATTCCAGTAACTTGGCTTCTAAAGGGCGAATACGCGCACTATCGAAATCAAAATTGATGGTAAAAGAAAGCTGGGGCATTGTCTCGGTATTTTTCTGCGGCTGGAGATAGAGTGTTTTCTTAAGCACCATTTGTTTTTCTGAGGCAAATCGTAGGTTATTTTCAGTAGCAGGCAAGTACAATGCATTGTTGGTAGTAGCTTTGGCAGCAAACATATTGTCACGAATATCGGCCAATCGCAAAGAGTATTTGTAGGTAGGTTGGTTCATTGCATTTGGGGTTGAAGAGGACAAGGTTTGGCCGTTTTTATCTTTTACTCGCAACTGAGTCGGCAATAGTTTTTTCGTTTGGGCATCCCGGGTTTCTACCATGAGGGTGTAGGGTCTTGGATTGGGATCAAGATAAATGACCTTTTTGATCTTGTATAAATTGACTCCTCCAAATTTAATCCCTCCCTGTTGGGCATCTATGTAGAGTGAGTCTTGAGTACTGGCTTGAGCAGTAAAAATGGCTTTTCGAGCTTGTTGAATTGATAGTTTGCTAAAAACGTGTTGGGTCTGTTTAGCCGTTTTGCTTGGGGTAATGGTGTTTCCTTGTGCATCACGCAACACCACCTGAGTAGGCAAAGGCTTGCGGGTTTTCTTGTCTCGGGTTTCTATTACTATCGTATACTGGCGCTTAATTTTAAACTCAAATATATCGGCTTTGTAGGGCTGTCCTTTTTCGGTATTGGCTTGCAACACTCCAGGGCGAGCCGTGGCAAAAAAACCATAATCATCTATCTCATCTTTGTTGTTATGCAGCACAAAATAAGCCTCAAAGTGTTCACTATGAAACGCACTTTCTCCCAAAGCCTGGTATACTTCCAGTGGCTCCGACCAACGCTTCCAATTATTGACATCGTTGCGCTGGGTTACATAAATGTGGGCATTGGCTTGTTGATCGTAGCGGGTAAAATACAAACGTTTGCGATCGGCACTTAAGAAAGGAGCTGTTTCGTACACATTAGGAGAATTGATAATGCTGGGTAACCGTCGTTTTTTACGGAAACATTTTCTTTTGCGATCCCAGAAAAATACATACAGGTCTTCTTCAAAAACGGATTGTTTGCCACCCGGCCGCATTGAGATAATGAGAAATTGCCCACGAGGGTCCATATAAAAATGAAAGTGCCCCGATAGATTCTTAATACCATTGACCTCGATGGGTTCGGGAAAACTCCATTTACCATCTTTCCATACACTTTTGGAAATACCAGATTCCATTGTGCCATCTTTGAGGTATTGTTGGGTAAGATAAATCACCGTACCATCGCGATTGGTACCACATACTACATTATGATGAATGTTGTTGATGGGTGCTCCCAAATTGACCGCGGGTAACCATTCTTGGGTATTGGGGTCTCGCTTGGCCACCCAAACGTCTTGTCCTGCAGCTATACCACCTACATTTTCAGGATGGTGCCCTCTTACAAAAAATAAGGTATTACCATCGCGTGAAATAACTGGTGACAACTCTTCGGCAGTGGAATTAATATTTTTACTCAAAGGTTTAATAGCCAGCACTTTATCGCCGCGATGCTGACGAATGCGAATGGGAGCCAATTTGCAGCTTGCCATCAATAAGTTCATTGCTATTAATATGTATAAGGTGTGGGTAAATTTCATAGTGTCAAAGTTTTAAAAAAGGTTGTGTTGGAAACGATAAAGACTTTTGCGCCAGCGATATTTAAGGGTAAATTCGTGGTTGTTGATGCGATCGAAAGCTACCGAACTCAATGGAAAACTATAGGCATAGTTGAGTTCAATTTGCCCAAATACTTTTCCAGCTAATAACCCAATGGCCTTGCCTTCCTGATAGCTAAGTCCTGCCCAGTTTTTTTCCTGATAAACCGCCCGAGTACTTAGCGTAACATTTGCTCCCTGGCTTTCTACAATTCTAAATTGGGCAGAAGGAATCAGTTGCCAGTTTGCATTGAGGCGCCAACGATAGCCTCCTGTTATATGATAATAAATGGCCGTTTGGTTATGATTGGGGATTTCGGGAAGTACAGCTTCTTCTTCAAACATTTTTCCAGAAGCAAAACCTCCAAAAAAATCATCTGAATACACAAAGATGCCTCCATCGACTACTGGTGACGTGATTGATTTGCTATCTAAAAAACCAATACCATCGCTTTTTTGCCGCAAATCCACCAAGCCAAGCCCTCCTCCCAGTGCCAATGTTATTTTTTTGGTTACCTGAAAAGGTATGGCGAGGTTAAAGTAGGTATGGCGACGATAATGGCGGTTGTTTTCTTCGAGCACGAGCAAAAAGCCCACCGCTGGAACTGGGCCTGGAGCCTCTTGATACCCATCGGGTCGATCGGTACGGTTCGAATAACTAATGGTGCCTATGGTGGGTAGAGATTTGGCAGGACTTGGTGAAAATAAGGTCAAGGGAAACTGTCCCGAAAAAGCCAATGCACGAGGAGTATCTTCAAGCCCCAGCCATTGGTTTCTGGCAACCAAATGGAGTTGACTATAGCCATAAGCTCCAGTACTGGCTGAGTTGATGAGGTGATGGTTAACGGTGTATTGACTAAAGCGAGGACGGGTTTGCGCTATGGCGTTTTGTATACATAGCAAGCTCACAATGCTCCAATAGAACACCTGATTTATGATTTTTTTCATTCAACACTTTTTTGATTCTTTGGTTAAAATGCTGAATGTTTAAAAAGATACAGAGTAAGGGGAAAATTTATTGAATATAAAATTTGAAACTGTACACTCTTTTATATTAGGTAATACTTGAAATAGAGAGAGGTTTTACACCTCAAAATAGCTCATGATCTGTGGAGCTGTAAGCTAAAATTTAGTTTCGTATAACTCAACAGCCGTTCATTTTTTTCTTTAGCTAAAAAAACGAACCAAAAAAAGCCACCGCTGTAGTTTATTGTTGCTAAAATTTACTCCATTGCGCCGAAAATGCTCAAACATTCACTCGTGCCTCGTTCAGTGATCATTTTTTACGGCTTCATTATATAAATTTCTTTACGCCAATAAACCAAGGCGGAAACAAGAACCTGGTTATTCAAGCATTTTTTGAACTGATAAAATTAATCTGAATACAAGATTCGGCGATTAAAAATTAGTGTACGGTTTTAAAATGAGAAACAGAGAAATTTAAAAGGCCCAGTCAAAATTGGAAGCATTTACTCCAATTTTAAACCAGGCCTTGTATTCATTTTAACAAGTGCTATCTAAGTTGCATAATTTTAAAATCCGAGCTAACAAAATTCCCTCGCATTGTTTTATGCTATCCCAGATATGGTAAAGACTCACAAAACATATAGTTAACATTAGCGTAGTTACGAGCTGATTGTTGGATACTTGCAACTATTGCCTTAATAATAATAGACACTTACTTTACCTCGATTATTTTCTTTTGCCAGGTTTGTATATTACCCCTTGAGCATCGCTTGCAATCGCTCCTTTTAGTTCTTTCCTATTGGCTGATAATTGAGATGGGTTGGGGTGGTTTTCTACAGAATACAATACTTTGGGGCTATTGGCTTGATTGTTCTTTAGTTTCGTCCTCATATTTTAGTCTTATGTGTTTATACTATGAAGCCGTCTCACCTTTTAATAATGAATTATAACCAAGATCCTTTACAGGACCCGTTTTATCAACATTCTAAAAATCGAGATAACTTCTATGCCTTACTTTGTTGGTTGTCCAGTGTCGCAACTGGAACTTACATTACAAATGTATGAAAGGCAATCGAATAAAAATATTTCAAGATATTTCAAAGAAAAAAACCTGTAATAAGGGATTATTTCAAGACTCTGACCTCAAAATCGAAAATCCGTTTACGGAAATAGCGGGCAATAAGTTTCGCGGCAGGCAGGTTTTGAACCAATAATTCTATAGGAGTAGGCGAAGAATTTAAAAACAATACTACGCCACCATTTTTTCGGCGAGTGATTTCTACTCTTTGGATTTCTTCCAGATGCATAGCAATTGCAAAAATCTGGTGGGCATGAATCCGTAGCAATAGACCTTCTGATAGAATCTGAAAGTTGGCAAAAGGCATTTGATGTTCATTAGCGTATCTTTTACTGCCCAAGGTTTCGAGCAAATGGTTTATCTCCCGATTACCCGATTTAAACAGCAATTTGATAGAACCTACTCCTCCCATACGCAGGTTTTGCCAAAAGCTTACATATCCGCCGTAAGGTGCGACTTGTTTGGGCTCTAAGGTACCCGATAAATTGTCTAGTGTGAAAACTTCCAAGGGTGTATTAATTACTGATGTAAAACTTTTGAAATAACTATTCGATTGTTGAGGTTGTTTTTATTCCTTCAAGTTTTATTTTGCAATGAAAGCATATCAAGCATTATAAGAATACCCCATGAAAGTACTTATTATAGAAGATGAAGCGCCTGCTAGTCGTCGTTTGCAAAAGCTTATTCATGAAATAGATGCCACCATCGAGATTATAACCGTGCTCGATAGTATTGAGAGTTCGGTAAACTGGCTCAAGCAAAACCCTGCCCCTGAGATTATTTTTATGGATATTCAATTGGCTGACGGGGTAAGCTTCGAGATTTTTGAGAAAATTCAAATTCAAACCCCTATCATTTTTACAACTGCCTACGATGAGTTCTCGTTGCGTGCTTTTAAGGTAAATAGCATCGATTATTTGCTGAAGCCTATTAATAAGGAGGAGCTGACTCGAAGCATTCATAAATTCCAACAACTCAAAAATCAGTTATCGGCCGATAACTACCAGCAACAATTGGGTAATTTGTTAGAAACGCTCCAACCCAATAAGGCCAGTTATAAAAATCGTTTTTTAGTAAAACTAGGCGATCGCCTTGAGTCAGTATCGGAGGAAAATATTGGGTATTTTCAGGCTCGGGATAAAATGGTATTGTTGATCACCAAGCAAGACAAAAAATATCCAGTTGATTATTCTTTAGACGACTTGGAGCGATTGCTCCACCCCGATTATTTTTTTCGTATCAATCGCCAGTTTATTGTACGCATCGATGCTATTCAAAGCATTCATAATTATTTTCATGGCAAACTCAAAATAATGCTGTCGCCTGCTGTGGCTGATCTTGATATCGTGATTAGTCGAGAAAAAAGCAGTCAATTTAAGCAGTGGCTTGATCAATAAAGCCCTGCTTAGGTTACACAATCTCCTCTCAAAACAGTTCCACTCTACAGATTCTTAACGCCGACCTACAAAGGCCAAAACAAAACGGGGGCAACTTGTATAAATCCTTGTTTCTACCCTGTTACAGGCTCTTACTCAGGGCGAAAAGCCAACAAGTACATTCGTTTATCCTCAATATTTCTTACTCCAATAACTCCCTCAATCTTTTTTGTTAAACAAAAATTGAAGGTTTCGCAATCCATTTTGCGTTTCATTTCGTAAGTCATTTTCTAAAATGTTTAACTTATTTTTTAAATAATTAAACACAAATAGAGAAAAACCAACAAAATATTGTAGGTATTACTACTCTATATGGTTATTAATTCTAAAAAATGTATGTAACTACTTGTATTTTTGTTTAATATTATTTTAATTTGGTTAAACAAAAGGAAAAAGATAACACAAATTATGCAATCACTAGAATTCTCTTCAATAGATCAGGTTTCAAAATCATTGAAACCGTTTGCCTTAAAGCTTACCAAGGACGTTGAGCAGGCAAATGACTTGTTACAGGAAACCATGTTAAAGGCTTTTACCAATAAGGATAAGTTCACTAAGGGAACTAACCTTAAGGCATGGTTGTATACCATTATGAAAAATACTTTCATTACAAACTATCAGCGTTTGGCTCGTCGTAATACGTTTATTGATAGTACAAACAACCTTCATTATATAAATTCTGTAGACAACACCGTGGATAATAATGCGTATGCGAACTTTACCTTGCAGGATATCAACAAGGCAATTAATAAGTTGGATAAGGCTTACAGCACTCCATTTATGATGCATTTCAAAGGTTTTAAATACCACGAAATTGCCGAGACCCTGGAGATTCCCATTGGTACTGTAAAAAATCGCATTCACATTGCCCGTAAGGAATTAAAAGCAAATTTGAAACAATACGCTATTAGATAACATTGCTC
The DNA here is from genome assembly GCA_001890965.1 of marine bacterium AO1-C. Taxonomy (GTDB): domain Bacteria; phylum Bacteroidota; class Bacteroidia; order Cytophagales; family Microscillaceae; genus Microscilla. Next base: position 69,680 of record MLAY01000017.1, read on the forward strand.
CAAAAGGAGAGAGATTTTAGGAAAGTAAGGCAAGTTAAATTACCCAATCAATAGATAAGTGCTAGTAAGATAGTATAGGTTTATACATTTGTATAAGCTTTCTATCTACAAAAGCGAAGAAAAATTATTTGTGATGAATCACTGGAAAATAGCATCTAGTGGTTCATCATTTTTTTTGCAGATTGTTTAACGTTTTTTACAATGCTGGTTGTATAAAATACTGGATGGATAATGGTACAAATCTCTGGCGGTTTTCCAATCTTCGCAAGCCCGCTCCAAATCATCCATTTGTTGATAAACCAATCCTCGCTGATAATAATGTGCCCCTTCAGTATTTTCCTGATCAATCACTTGGGTATAATCGGCAATGGCCAGGTCAAATTTTTTTAACTTCTGGTAGATTTGAGCTCTTACCAAATAGGCCTCTGTTAAAGTTTTATCCACTGCCAGGGCTTGTTCTATGTCTTGTAAAGCTCGTTGGTAATGCTTCAAGGCTTGTAAGGTATTGGCTCTGGTGACTAATGCTTTGCTATGTCGAGGATTGACAGCTATTATTTTGTCAAAATCACGCAAAGCATCTTCATAATACATCATCTCGACACTAAGTACTCCCCGATAATACAATGCTTCCCAAAAATTGGCTTGTAACTCAATGGCTTGGTTTAAATCATTCATGACTCCTTTAAAACCATTGGATTTAAATTGGGATTTTCCACGAAAAAAATATGCTTCAGCGTTTTCTGGAAACTGGGAGATGTATTGATTGCTTATTTCTTTTAGTTTGTTCCAATCTTCTTGTTGGTCTAGCTCATAAAGCTTTTGAGAATACCAGCCACCTACCCCAGTTTGTTCCAGGATTTGTTCTACCATATATGTATCCAAACAAGGCTGAAATATCTCTTGATAAATAAAACGGTTACTCAATGCATCCCAATCCCAATGACTCTTGAAGCACTCAAGCAATTCGATAGACCAAGGCAAAGATTGGTTTTGTTCCAGCATACTCCAGTGCCATTTGTTTTCAAAATGCTCCAGAAACTCCACCGACCAAGGCAATACTGATTGACTACTTAATGCTGACCAATCCCAATAATGTTTAAATTTTTCAATTAATTCGATAGACCAAGGCAAAGTAGCATTGGCGGAAAGAAAGTACCAATTCCAATGGTCTTGAAATTTCTCTAATAAAGCCAACGACCAGGGCAAAGCTTCGTTCTGGCTGAGCATATTCCAATCCCATTCGTCTTCAAATTGCTCGAGGGTTTCTGACGACCACACCTTGAGGCTCTGAGGATTGAGCTTATCCCATTGTTGGGTATCGGTTATGGGAGAATGAGTAGGTTTTCGAGAACCACTGCTCAATAATTCCCAATTAATTTTATACTGATACTTCTCTAAAAGTGAAGGATTCCAGGCAATATGTACGTTTTGGCTAATGCCTTCCCAGTACCACTTATCTTCGTATTTTTGCAGCAAGTGAGTATCTATAGGAAAGAAACGGGAAATCATTTCGATCACAAAAAGTAGATGCTGATTGAAAAAGCTTAAAGTGCTACTTTCGCTCATAAATTTTCAAAGGAGTAAATATTTTTCTGCAAAGGGTTAAAATGTATTAACGCATAATATTGAGGATATTGTAGATTGGTAGTATACGGCAGGATTTTGATAATTAAAATACCTAATTACCGTACATGATAAATGTACAGAAGCGCAATCTAAATACAATAATATTTTGATATATTTGTTAAAAGTGAGGACTTATGCGTACTTCAAGAAAATAAGGGTGTCCTTATGTAAAACTCATTTTAAGTACTTTAAAAGTAAAAAATAATAAAGTTTCAGTTTCGTATATCGAACTAGGTTTTGATTCAATAACTTCAAATGACATGAGAAAAATATTTTGTATGCTATTGGCCATTGTATGGTGTGCATCTGCTGCTTTGGCTCAGGAAGCTCTCACCCCTGAACAAGAAAAGACCTTCAAGCAAAGTGTAGAAAAATTGCTGGAAAATTATGGTAAAATGTTGAGTTCTATGGGTGATACCAGTTTTTTAAGAACGCTGGAACCCAAGCCCAATGAATCGGGTACACAAATTGGTGACGACCAAGACGATGAACCAACCATTGAGGATGTTGATTACAACGAAAGAGTAGTGGATGTTTTTTTTGAAACCAACGATATTTACGTTTGTAATGATATCTATCCCTATTTTGATAAAAAAGATGCTCCCCAAACTGCTACAATGTCGAGAATGGTCGTAGCTGAAACTTATTTATCCTACATTTTTTCCTGGTACAAAAAAGGCCTCTCTATTAGTTATTCTAACCTGGAATTTGGCAAGGTTAAATTCAATAAAAATGCGCCCGTTCCTTTTTATTACGTTCGCGTAAAGGCAAATCGTACGCTTAAAGGTACTTATCAGGATGGCTATGTATATCAAAATACGACTCCGCTATGGTTTTACATCCGTACTTCAGGCAAGTATCCTTCGCAATTGACTGACCTTCAGATTATATCTATTGACTGGGGTACTGAAGAAGCCCGTACTCGCCGCAATGGTAAAACCAAAGTTTCATGGCAAATCGCGGCTGGTATTCGCTATTTTGACAATGAAAACTACCGTTTGGCTTATGAAACACTCATTAAGCTGAAAGACGAAAAGAAACTAAGAAAAAATGCTAAAGCTTCTCTGGCACTGGCCTGGATGTATTTCCGTGGATTGGGAACCAACGAAAATTTCAAAGAAACATTAAACTGGCTACAAAAAGCGGCTGATCGCAAAGACAAATATGCCATGTTTTATCTGGGTGAAGCTTACTATTTTGGCTACGAAATACAAGAAGACGAAAAGAAAGCGTATAAACTATACCGTAAAGCAGCTGGTAAACGCCTGGGAATGGCTGAGCACGCCACTGGAAGAGCTAATGAGTTGGGCAAAGGTACTTCTAAAAGTATTCGCAGAGCGCGTCATTGGTATAAGCGTGCGGTAAAACACGGATACCACCAAGCACAAAAAGATTATGATCGAGTGAAGAAGAAATAAGTCTATTTTCATTTTTCACTTATAAGTGTTTCGCTTTGTGATGAACTCATCTACTTAGCGAAACATTTTTTTTACCCCTCTCTCAATTGCTGAATGTCTTCAAATTCCTCAAAAAACAACGTATAAGGACAATCTTTTTGCACTTGTTTGTCTCTTCCTGTTAAATGCACCAAAGCATATTTATACCTTAGCTCAGGGTTGGAGCTATACAGGCTAAAAACTACCTCATCTAATTGATGGCAAAGTGCCGAAAATTGGTATTGAGTAAGTAGGTGATTGGTAGAATTACCTTTATCTAAGCCTAATGCTTTCTTTAGCTCTTGCTCAAGTTTTAGCTTTTGTTTAATCGTAAGCGACTCCCAACTACCCTCTAGAAATGGCTTGGGAGGTGAGATTTTAAAATAATCTTGAATAATGTGCCAGTCTACACCTGCAATATCAATCTGGCAAGGTACATCCATGATTTCTTGTATATCAGAAAAAATATATCCTCCCACTGGAAACACAAAATACCCATTGTCTAACTGTACATTAAAGTTTAATGACAACCAGGTATCATAATCTGGCGTCTCTGTCTCCCAAAACTCCCACACATGCCGTTGAATATGCTCAAAGTAGTTTTGATTTCCTTCAAATTCTCCAATCAATACCCCCATGCCTTCATCGTAGAATCGTAGATTTGCCTCCCCTATCAAGTATTGATTTGAATATACTTTTGCTTTCATTGCCTGAATTTTCAATAAACTGTAACCCAACTTATAAAAAACTCCCTATTACCCCAATCATTTTCTATTTTATGCCACAAACTTCAGTCGTTTTATTGGCTTGATTTAGATTAATCCTCGCTAATTACCCATCATTGAGTAAATTGGCATTTTCAATATCACTTTTTAAACAATTAAGTATATGCGTACAATTACTACTTTATTACTACTTCTGTGTACTGTGTTTTATGGCTTTGGTCAAGACAATGATCCTGATAAAAAAGGGATTCGTTACCGTATTTTCCTTCCTTCGTTAGAAATTGGCTATGTAGGTTATAGCTCTCAGGAGCTTTCGGGAGGAGTTATGGTAAAAACGGCTATAGAATATCGCCTCAAAACTCAAGATTCGTTTTACTTTCGCTTAAACTATGATAATCGACGGGCTACCTACAAAATCCAACCTACTGGTTTGACAAATGTAATTGAAGGGAAAGTCAATTTTTCAGACCTTATTGGTGGGGTAGGTTATCGTTTTGGCAAGGACAAGTTACAATGGATTGTGCTCTTACAAGGAGGTGTATCTTTCTATGATGTTCCTGAATTTGAATTGGCAGGAACAGTATTGAACCTTAGAAACAAAGGGAAAAATGTGCCTATTTCTCGCCTAACCATTGGCCTGGAATACTACCTGGATAGCAACTCTGCTATTACATTGGAGCTGCTCCAGTCTCAGTTTTGGAATCAGGAAGACTTCTGGCAAGACAATCAGAGTGCCTGGGGTATTTCGCTGGGAGTTACGGCCACACTTTATTAACCGCTTTTTACTTTAAAACCATAAAAACCTATTATTCAACACCTTACATTTTATTTACTATAAAAATAGTAGAAAATCTATCTAAATAGTTTTATTACTATAAAAATAGTATTATACTTGCATTATCATCGCTGAAAAACAAACAAACTTTATGAAAAAGCTCACTAAAGCAGAGGAACAGATTATGCAGATACTTTGGAAGCTCAAAAAAGCTTTTGTCAAAGAGATCATTGCAGAATTTCCAGAATCCGACGAGCAAAAGCCTAAATACACTACTGTGGCTACTGTCTTGAATGTGTTGGAAAAAAAGGGCTTTGTGGCCCATGAAAAATTTGGTAACTCTAACCGTTATACCCCAACGGTAACCGAAGAATACTACAGTGAATTTGCGGTGAAAGATGTCATGGGTAAATACTTTGATGGTTCGCTCTCAAAGCTGGTGTCGTTTTTTGTAAAAAAGAACAAAGTAGACATCAATGAGCTGGATGATATCATGGGGTTGATTGAAGAGAAACAACAAGAGCAGCCCGATGATCCCAAAAACGATAAGAAAACAAAGCAATAACCTTTTCACTCCTACTCACCATGAACACTCTATTGAACTACTATTTTGTACAAGTCAGTATCTTAATGGCTTTATTTTATTTGCTGTACTGGAGTTTGTTGCGGCGAGAAACATTCTTCAAGTGGAATCGGGCTTACTTACTGGTGACTCCTCTGTTAGCCATTTGTATACCACTATTACCTATACCTCAAGTATTTACCCAAGCAGTACAACAAACCACTATTTATGATACTTATGTGCAAGTAGTAGCACCCCCCACCGATGCTCAAGTAGGGCAAAAACAAGTGGCTGAAAAAGCTGATTTTCCCTGGATGGCTTTTTTGTGGGGGGTATATTTTACCGGCATGGGCTTTTTTATCTTCCGCTTTCTAAGATCCTTATTGTTTATATTAAAACTGATCAGGCGCTTTGGTATTACCCGAATCAATGGACAGAGAGTGGTTGAAACCAGTCTGGAAGATTTGCCCATTTTCTCGTTTGGCAATTTGATTTTCTGGAATGCGCATACTTCCATTTCTCAGGAAAAACAAGCCCAGGTAATGCAGCATGAAGTAACCCACGTACGACAAAGGCATACGCTGGATGTCCTCTATTTTGAGCTATTAGGTATTATCTTTTGGTTTAACCCAGTATGTATTTTCTACAAACGCTCTATCAAAAATGTACACGAGTACCTGGTAGATAACGCCCTGATTAGCAACGGTGTAGACAAAAAAGAATACTGTGACCTATTAGTAAGCCAACTGCTAGATACAAATCAAATCTAGCCAGCAACGAAAATATACCCAATTGCATATTATCAATCAACTCAATGTATACTACAATCTCAAACCACGAATTAAAATGATATACCAACATCAAACCTCTAACACACAGATATTAAGGCCTTACATCTCCTTTATGATTGTTTTTGTATGCTTTTTTATCGCGTCCTGTAATCAAAAAGTGTTTTCACAGGCTCAAAAGAACACTACGAAGGCATACCCTTCACTTCCCAAGGGGTTTAAAATATTAAAAGAGATTAATCTCACAGGTCAAACACAAACCCAAACCATGAAACTTGAAAAAGGGATAACTTATACCGTTCGGTTTGTGAAAAACAAAGACAATCGGACTAAGGTGCAAGTATATGATGGTGAAAAAAAGATTGTCAGCAGTTTCGTAAGGGGTCGATATTATAGTGGTATAAGCTATAAATGTGGTAAAACTGGCAACTATACGTTTGTTATCGAAAGTGATCCTAGCCAAGAGCCTCCCAAAGTAGTAATGGCTTATAAAAAATCATAAACTAACACCACAATCAAACTTAGTAAACAATGAAAATATATCCATTACATATAGCAAATCAACTAAACAAGTCTGAAAGTATCAAACAACGTGTTCAAATGATTTTTACACAAACATCGGCAAAATATCGACTTTTCAAGTATAGTAGCTTACTCATCCTGGTTGCCTCATCCTATGTATTATTTGGTTTTCAAAGCCAGTGGTTTGGCACGCAGGAAATAGTACGAACAATGAAAGAATTAAAGCCAACGATTCATGACAAATCAATTTTTGGATCTAAAGGCTTTTCTGTCACTACTCCTCATGTAAAAGTTCTACTCAACAAAGGTTCAAAAGTAGGCTTTGGCTTTTCTGAAATAGCCCCAGGAGTATACCCAAAAGTGGAGTTAATAAATGGTTCACATAAAGTGATAAGTAGTAATGAAAGTGGTGGTCAAACTTTTTTTGGTTTTAGATGCGAAATTCCTCAAACCGGTGATTATGTATTACGCATACACAATTTTAAAAACGAACAAGTGATGCACATGATTACTAATATGAGGAACGCAGAAAAAAAGCCAGCAAGTAATGCTCAAGAGGAGGTTTATAGAGAAATAACACTCAAACAATATGAAACCTACTTTGTATCAACAGCATTTACCTTATCACGTGATCCTAAATCTTTACATATAAACAAGTCTATTTATCAAAAAAACAAGAAGGGAGTAGTAGGAGATATCAAGTTTGTAACATCCGACTCAAGAAGCCCAGATATGACTGATGGCATTATGGGAGTTTTAACAGATAAAACAAACACTACTTTCAATATTGTGGAAATACACTCAAAAAAATAAAAAAGCCACTATGAAGGCATACCCATTACACATTGTTAACCGCTTGAATACGCCTTTTGATGCAAAGCAACGCATTGAAATGATTTATCAACGAGCATCATCCAAGGCTAATCTAGTTAAATACGGCGCCTTATTGATGTTAGCACTGTTGGCTTATTCACTATTTGTGTTTCGTAGTCAATTAAACCGTTGGCTTCAACAACCCAATCCCTCGGTGATAAATAATGTAAAAGAGTTACAACCTCTTGATGTAAATGGGCATTGGTATGCAATAGCCCAACATCGTTTGACTACAAATGAACTAAGGGTAAATCTTAAAAAAGGGGCTTATGTTGCTTTTGGTTTTCCCAAAAAAGGACTCAAGGAATATCCCAAAGCTCAGCTATTAGATAACAATGGTAAAATCATTAGTACTAATGTAAAGAGAGGGCAAGTATATTTTGGATTCAGTTACAAAGCTCCTCATAATGGCAACTATACCCTTAAAATGCTCAATTTTCGACCTGGCCAGACAGTGCATCAGGTCTCCCAACAGAGTAAGATGCGCAAGCAAATAAAAAAGTATGAAATAACTACTAAACAGAGTAGACATAAAATACACTTGAGCAAAGGTATCACTTACGAATTTTCATTGGCAAACAAAGCGCCTGGCCAATTTGGTACATTGACAATATATCAGGGTCAAACGCCTTTGGCCAACAATGTGAACAATAAGGGAAATGCGAAACAGAGTTTCATATTTCGTTGCTTAAAAACAGACACCTATACTATTGATTTTCAAACAGATAAAGATATTTCTGAGATTAAAGTTTACACTTGGAATCAGTAAACAATAACAACAATGAAACAATACCCATTACATATTACCAATCAATTGAATGAAACGTGGAGTGTAAAAAGCCGCGTTCGGATGATCTTCCAAAAAAGTTCGGCTCAGATTAAAGCCTGGAAATACACAGGTGTACTTGTCGTGGCATTTGCTAGCATTTGTATCATGGCTTGTCAAAAACAACCTTTGAATGTAGCCCCTGTCTCAGTGCTCATCGATGAACATTATAATCCTAGTGTAAAGGCAATTGAACACGTAAACGCAATGGCTTTCAGTGAAAATAGCAAAGAGTGGTATTTTGAAGTAAAAAAACCACAAACTGCAGGTTTTTTACTAAGTGACGACATAGGCAAATTTGTCGATTTCCAGCTTTTTAATGGAGATTCTCAATTATTAGCTTCTAATGAAACGGGCGAAACTCCTGCTAAGGGGTTTACTTACAAATTCAATAAAACGGGTACTTATTATATCAAAGTAAATGATTTGGGTAAGCAAGAAAGGCTATTAATTGCTGGTATATTTTTCAAAAATAAGGAGACGAAGTAAATATGAAACAATACCCGCTTCATATTGCCAATCAAATGAATGAGACTTCGCTGATAAAACAGCGCATTCGGATGATTTATCAAAGGGCCTCTTCCCGATTCAGGCTTTTCAACTATAGTTATTTGATTATGCTGGTGATACTTACTTATTCATTGTTTGTGTTTCAAAATCAAGTAGACCGTTGGCTTTATCAACCTCATTACGAAGTCATTCATAATATGAATAAGATGCAGCTACCCAAACATAAGGAGTTTGTGCATGAACTAAACAGTTACTATATGACCACTCCTCAACAAAGTTTGCATTTAGAAAAAGGAAGCTATGCGGGATTTGGTTTTCCAAAAATGGAGCAGAATCGTTTCTCCAAGTTTCAGCTATTAGATAAAAATGGTCGAGTGATAGGCACAAATATCAAGGATGATCAAGCTTTTTTTGGGTTTAAGTGCCAGATTCCCGCCACAGGAGAATATACCATCAAGGCTGTAGATTTTCAATCAAATCAAATGGTATACTACATCTCCAAAAGGCAAAAATCAAAACCTGTGGATAGGTTTTTAACTGAACAAAAAAAGGAACGAAGAACCATAAAGCTAAAAAAAGGGATCAGTTATTCTTTTGGTATCGTAAGCTTGTCTTCTGAAGAATATGGTACTATGAAGTTATACAAAGGCAATCAGGTAGTAGCCACTAATATAAGGAAAGGGGAAGGAGAGAACTACGCTGGCTTTGGCTATCGTTGTTTAGAAAGTGGCGATTATACGCTTGATGTCCAGGCAGATGAAGCATTTACAGAAGTCAACATCATGGCAAATTTTTATAACCCAAACACCAGACTCAAGTAGCTCCTTGGTATAGGTTAAAAAACATAAAACAGTGTATTCAAATGATTTACCATAGAATCACTTTTTTCAATTAAATATTATGAAAAAGTACCCTATTCATATTGCCAATCAAATGAATGACACTCCGCTGATAAAACAGCGCATTCGGATGATTTACCAAAAAGCCTCTTCTCGCCTCAGGCTTTTCAACTATAGTTATTTGATTATGTTGGTGATACTTACTTATTCATTGTTTGTGTTTCAAAATCAAGTAGATCGTTGGCTTGATCAACCTCATTATGAAATCATTTCTAATAGGAATGATATGCAGCAACCCACATATGATGAGTTAAAGTATGGACTGAATAGTTACCATGTGACTACTCCTAAACAAATTGTGCATTTAGAAAAGGGAAACTATGCAGGATTTAGTTTTCCTAAAATGGAGCAGAATCGCTACTCTAAATTTCAGCTATTAGATAAAAACGGTCGTGTGATAGGCACAAATACCAAGGATGGTCAAACTTTTTTAGGGTTTAAATGTCAGATTCCTGTCACAGGAGAATATACCATCAAGTCTCTGGATTTTCAAGTAAATCAAATAGTGGACGACATTTCACAACTAATCCCTAATTTTTATCTGCTACGATTTGCATCATGAAGGTGTTTATCAAGGATAAAAAGAGGCAGATGAAGCATTTACAGAAATCAATATAGTGACGCATTTTTATAACCTAGCCATCAGACTCCAGTAGTTCTCTTGGTATAGGTTAAAGACAGTGTATTCAAATGATTTATCATAGAATCACTTTTTTCAATTAAATATTATGAGAAAATACCCTATTCATATTGCCAATCAATTGAATGCCTCTCGGGAAATCAAAACCCGGATTCAAATGATTTATCAAAGGGCTTCTTCCAGGGCCAATTTACTAAAATATAGTTTTTTGTTCATGCTATTTGTGTTGGCCTATTCATTATTTGTCTTTCGAAACCAAGTAATAATTTGGTTTCATCAGCCCAACCCTGATGTGGTAACTGATATGATGGGTATTCAACCACATGCTCACGATGGGCTTTGGTATGGTGATGCAATGTATCATCTTACATCAGCCGAAATGCCCTTACAAATGAAAGAAGGTGCCTATGCGGGTTTTGGTTTTCCTAAAATGGAATCTAAAACTTATCCCAGAGTACAATTATTAAACGAAGATGGTATGATTATCAGCACCAATGTAAAAGAAGGCCAAACCTATTTCGGCTTTCGGTGCAATATTCCAGCAAATGGAACCTATACGCTCAAAGTATTGGACTATCGCCCTGGCCAAATGGTACATCACATTACCCGTAAGGAGAACCCTATTGAGCAAGTAGCAGTTTTTAGCATTCAACAAAAAAATGGCAAACGACAAGTTAAACTACAAAAGGGATTGATTTATAGCTTTAACATTAGAGAGTATTCGTCGCAGGAACCTGGAGTAATGACCTTATATCTTGATAAAAAACGTTTAGCCAATAATGTAAACACAAAAGGAAAAACAGAAAATGGCATTATGTACCGCTGCCTCAAAAGTGGTACTTATACTCTTGATCTTCAATCAGAAAAAGGTCCAACTAGCATAGGAGTTAATATTTGGAAAAACTAACAAGTGTTATGAAGAAATATCCGTTACATCTTACCAATCATTTTAATTCTATTGAATCGCTCAAAGCACGAGTTAAAATGTTGTATTCTAAGCAGTATAGCCAAACTCAATTGTTTAAGTTTATGCTGGTAGTTCCTGTTTTATTGGGAGCAACTCTACTATTGGCCTTTGTGTATCCCTATTATACTGCTTTGGAAGTATTGCCTGCTCCCCAAACCGCCCAACTTTCACTAAAAACAACGCCAGTACAAACAATTAAAAAAACCAAGGTTTTGTCAAAACCACCGCCACAAAAACTTGCTCTACCTAAGTTGACTGTAGCTGAAATGCCTGCAAAGGTAGATTCCCCTCAGGTTCCCAAATATAATCTAACCAAGAGACAGCAGGAGGTTTTAAGTTCATCCGCTTATTTCTTTCACAAGAATGCTGAACCAATAAATGAGGCTACTATGAACTACCTTAATGAGGTTGTCACGTTGTTGAAAGAACACCCTCAAATAAAACTACTGGTAGCGGGGCATACCGCCAATTGGGGAGATAAAGAAGAACGTTATCAGGGTTTATCTTTACGAAGGGCTCAAGTAGTAAAACAATATTTATCAGAAAATGGCATTGATGAAAAAAGGTTAACTATCAAAGGCTACGGTTCTACCAAGCCTGCGGCAAAAAATGATACCGAGTTTGGAAAAATCAAAAATAATCGGGTAACCTTCTCAATTCTCACAAAAAAGTAATCATTCATGAAAAAGTATCCACTACACTTAACCAATCACTTTAACTCCATGAACTCTCTCAAGGCGAGGGTTCAAATGGTGTATTCTAAACAATACAGGCACAGGCAGTTATTACGTTTTGCGCTGGTACTGCCATTATTATTGGGCAGTCTGCTCATTTCTTCTTTTAATACTCATGAGCCATCCAGGGTTGTCAACCTGATAGGTGAACAAATTCAAGATATACCCACTCAAACGTCTTCCAGGTCTCCTTTGAATGACAATGAAAGTAAAAGTGCCTCCAAGAAACTTCTGCCAGCTAAAAATTTAACTAAACTACAGACAAAAAAGGATGAGAGCATATCTAAAACCCAAGACGATATTCCCAAAGTTTTTGAGCTTGCTTCAAAACCAAATACTACCGACAATATAAGTACTCTTAAAAACTCACGAATAGTCCAAATTGATAATTTGGCAAAGCAAGCCAAGGTAACTTTGCTAGAAGCTCAAGAGAGAAAATCTAAGTTTGCATATTTGGCTAAAAAGGATACTTCTGATTATTTTACCGTATTCAAAAAACCAGTGCTCATCAAGAAGAGATATTCGCTCATCTTATCTTCAGGATCAGAATACATTTTTCAATTGGTAGACCCCAAGACCCAAAAGCTACTGACCAATGCCTCACTTAAACTTACCAAAGAATCCGATATAGTGATGGCTACCAGCACGTCTCCTTCGTTAAAATTTAAATCTCCTAAGACACAGGTTTACTACCTCACGATCCAACATGCGAAAAACCTCTCAGCTCAACTAAAGACCTTGAAAAAAAAATAGATAAGCCGATACCTTGAGTATTTTTGAAACTAACTGAGAATCAATTATTTTTAACTCAAATTAATTGATTTCTCAGTTTTTTTATTTGCTCATGGCCACCAAAAAAACCAATGCAATTCGTTTGTTAGAAAAACACCACAAAACCTACCAAACCGTAGAATACCAGTATGACCCCGAAAATCTGGATGTAGCCAAGATAGCGGCTGATAACCAACTAGAACTCACCTCTATTTATAAAACATTGGTGCTCAAAGGCGATAAAACTGGTATATGGGTAGCTGTAGTACCAGGCAATAAAACCTTATCACTAAAAGCCATGGCTCAAGCCAGTAGTAACAAAAAGGTAGCGATGGTACCTGTGAAAGATATTCAGGGATTGACAGGCTACATCCGTGGGGGGTGTTCTCCTTTAGGGATGAAAAAAGCTTATCCAGTAGTAATTGATGATTCGGCCCAGGCACAGGAATTGATTTTCGTAAATGCGGGTCAGCGAGGTATTTTGGTAGGGTTAAACCCTCATGATTTACAGGAAGTTAGCAATGCTATTTGGGGTGAAATTAGTGAAGGGTAGTTGAGGAGCCGTCTTCAGAAAGTTTGGTTAAAAACACTATTAAACATTAATTATCCTATAAAAACTGACTAAAGCCATATTTTTTTCGTATATTAATAAAAGTGGCAAGTAATGTGCAATTCAATTGATCAACATTACCTCCCCAAATTAATGGTTCCTCTTCTCTCATCTCAAAGACTCTGTACTATATGTATTCTGTAAAATATGACGACACCATCAATACTGTAATATTGACCCTTAGGGGAGTACTATTCCCTGAAGATTATCGTACCGCCTGGCTAAGTGCACTGGACTTAATGGCCGATCAACAAACCCATCGTTTTTTGATTGATGCCCGCAAGCACAAAGCTATTTCACTGGAAAACCAGTGTTGGTTTAAAAAAGAGTTTCTGGAAATTGCCCATCAGAAAGGTAAAAAAATGCCAGAACGTCCCAAGGCAGCTCGCATTAATTCTCCTGATGCTGATAATATTGAAGCCATGCGTTCAATCAACGAACAGATTGCCCAGGCTGATTATTCGTTCAAATACCAAACTTTTAACGAGTATCAGAATGGAGTAGAATGGCTATTTTTAGAAGAAGAAGCCCTGGCATAAATGCACCTACAATAGCACCTATTCAATCTATCTTTATATAAAAAGGGATGTGGATCTGATTCACACCCCTTATTTTTTATCGTTAATAATCTTCCTCCTCTTCTTCTTTCAATAACTTCTCTAAGAAATCGGTAAAGGACTCATAATCTTCGCTGAAATAAGCACTGCCCCAAGGAGTGCTATCGTGGCCATCTATCACCTTACCAAAATATGGATGGGATTGGTCACAGCAAATAAAATATTCGTGCTTGTCGCCCCACCAGCCAATATTCAACCAAATAGTATCAAACTTCAACAGTTTATCAGCTTCTGCCCGTTTTTTCAGTTCATCCATATCAAAGTCATACCAAGGTTGGGTAGTAGCATCCTGTACTTGATCATATGCGTAAATGTCTTCTTCCAACGCACCATCTGAAGTATAGGTAATCCTGATACCTAAACTCAAAAATGCCTGATAATCATCAGGTAATCGCCAATGAGTGTTGACAAAATCAGGCGCAAAAAACCCTGTAAAATACTTCTTAATCGCTTGTTCAAAAGCATTTAAATCCTCTGGTGATACAGGCTCGGGATCAGATGAGGTATATTCACTCTCAGGCAAAAACCGCTCAATCAATTCAATAATGCTTTGTTTCATCTATTTTAGATTACCTTATATGTACTCTTACCTGGTCAAAATACTCGCCATTAGCCGTTTGTACCTTTAGTACATAAGTTCCTGCTGCAAAACGGCTAATATCCAAAGTAAACGTACTTACCCCTTTTTGAATATTCAATTGACTGGTAAGCATCACCTGGCCAGAAATATCATACAAGGTTACATGACCAGTATCATTCTCCGAAGAATTTGTCTGTATCGTAATGGTGGTAGTCGCAGGGTTAGGATAAGAGTTGATAATTTCTATTCCTGTAAAGTTTACCGAACGTATCTCAGAAAAAGTAGCCCCACCTCCCAAATCTACTTGTTTTAGTCTATAATAAGATTTACCTGATAGTGGCTCATTATCTACAGTTTCATAATTAGTCACCGCAATATTTACTCCCTTACTCGCCACTCTACCAATGGCTTGCCATTCGATTCCATCGGAACTTCTCTGAATATCAAAATAATCATTGTTGATTTCTTTAGAAGTTTTCCAGGTTAGTGTCACCCTGGATTCGTTGCCTACTGCGGCCTCAAAATCAAGCAATTCGCTCGGCAATGCTGAGCAGGCATCTCCAGTGTTATTTTCACTACCAATGCTATAAAAAGTGCCAGGGGAAGACTGATTACGGTATTCAGTCAGTATAAAATCAGCTGATCTATTGGTGCTCGATATTCTCAATTCGTCCAACATTCCACCATAAAAGCGATCGGTGTTCGAATCGGATCTTGATCCAAGAAAGATGTCACTGGTAGGATCAAAAGTTTGCCCTCCCTGAAACGATATATTGGCTACAGCCACTCCATCGATGTATACAATGGGGTTTCCTGGGCTTGAAACCGAAAACGTGTAATAATGCCAGTTACCACCTACCAGCGTATTGCCTGCATCGTGTCCATTGGTATTGGTGGCATCGTTGGCGTCCTGAAATATTGTCTTCAGCATATTTTGATCAGCCACAAATGCCAACGAAGCTTCACCAAAGTAAATATTCAGCGAATGATTTACCCCAAAGTTTCCGTGGCTAAACATATACTGAAAGTTACTCCCGGTATTGTCGGCCACATTGAACCAAAACGACACCGAAAAAGCATTTGCGTTGGTATAATCAAAATCAGGTATAGTGATGGCATCATCTGCCTCATCAAAAGATACCCCGTTGGCAATGGCTCCTGTCACTGAATTAGTGGTAAGCATTCCTCCTTGTGAAGTACCAGCGTTGGTATTGGGTGAACTGTCTTGCATTTGTGGCGCAGTACCCGATGGATCTTCGTTCAAATGAAGTACTGCCGCGTAGTTATTTGTCCAAACATTAGTAGCCGCTGTTGCTACACATCCATTACCATAATATAGATGAACTACGGTATTGGTAGTCGCTAAAAGCGTAGGCACTTTTACCCAACATACTAATTCTCCAGTAGCATTATCATACCGTTCAATTTCTCGATCTAGTATTGTGGTTTCGTCCGAAAGGGTAAACAAAATATCCGTACCATTCAAGTTTTCTACTTTTCCTCCATTGCTGGTATGCCTCAAGTCAGGATCGGTAATGCTGATTAATACTGGAAAATCGGTAAAGTTAGAGGTACCTGCTACTTGTGTGGCGTCAATGGTTACTACTTTGTAATAATTGTAACCTGCAGGGTGCGAAAATGCGACATTGGCTACGCCTAGCCATAACAAAAGGGCTATTGTTAAATTGTATTTGTTTTTCATGGCACGAAGATTATTTACCTAAACTGTTTGGTGCAA
Organism: marine bacterium AO1-C; assembly: GCA_001890965.1. Lineage (GTDB taxonomy): Bacteria > Bacteroidota > Bacteroidia > Cytophagales > Microscillaceae > Microscilla. The sequence goes on from MLAY01000017.1 coordinate 85,879, forward strand.
GGCTGGACAAAACCTAGGGGTTTTGTAAAAAGGCATCTTAAAAAGTATTGTGGTGGGGAAAAACTCAAAAGACTGTTTTATAGCAGTTTTCATTAAATAGTTCGATAATGAACACTAACGCTATAAAACAGTCTAATGTATTTAAAATAAGTTCTAGGTAATAACGTGATTTGCGATTAAAACGTTGAAGTACAATTTATAAATTTTTATTTATGAGTAGACCTTAGCAATTTTCCATACTTGCGATTGCCCAAATCTTCGGCAAACTTGCCCTCAGTGAAAACCTCTTCCCCTCCTACCAATACATTTTTTACTACCCCATCTGAGCGTTTTACCATTCGGTAGCCCCCTCCAAGGCGTTCATCATAATCTTCAATCGGTGCACTCAAGTTTGTCTGCAGCTTACTCGGATCAATCACTACTGCATCGGCTCGGTCTCCCACCTTGAGGGTTCCTGCTTTTAACCCCAACCATTCTGCAGGCAGCTTGGTCAAACGATAAATGGCTTTTTCCAATGGAATTACCTCAGGGTTGGCTTGTACTTGTTTCAACATTTGCAAGGCTCCATCCTGAAACGCCATATTTACATTGTGTGCTCCCGAATCATTGAATCCTGGAATGGTTTGTTTGCTCGTAAGTAAACGTAAGCGTTGTTTTGGACGGTGATTGGCTACCTCACTCTTCCATCGGAAATCCTGGTCATAGCTAGCAATCAAATCCATGAACATCTCAATGGGTTCTTTGCCTGCTTCCTTGGCAATTTGATCAATAGATTTCCCAATTTGACTGGCTTCGGGCGATTTCAAAATCCACATATCGTCCAAATTACGATGGAATACCGCCTCGCCTTTGGCTTCCCAATCTTTACGGAACCAAGCCCTAAATTTAGGATCAGCAAACATTGCCTTGCGCTCTTCTACGGTAGCGCCAATGGCTTGTACCGCCGAAGGGAACTCTTCTAACACAGGGGTAATGGGACCATCAGCAAAATTTAAGAATGGCTCGGCCAATGCCTGCCATTTCATATTTCCACGTAATACCGAATTGGTAAAAGCCGCAATGGTGGTAGCCAACCAATGCACTTTTTGGTCAGATTTGGTATCCAGGGCTGCCACTACGGTGGTTTTCAAAGGCTTGCGAAACCACCCCGAGGTCATTCCCAACAAATGGATCACCGAGGTACGATCCATCGCATTGGGAGTTGCTTGTAGTACTCGGTTGTATTGTCTTACTACTTTGGCCAATTGTTTATATTCGCGAGGATGGGCTTGTTGCGAAGGAACCGATACACCTTTAAATTCTCCTTTAGCCATTCTGTGGAAGGGCAACATATCAATAGATAGCCCCAGGTATCCAGCCTCCATTGCTTCGTCTACGATACGTTGCATCCCCTTAATTTCTTCTTGGTTGGCTTTGGCCACTGTAAGGCTACGATTTAGCCCCATTACTGCAATTCGGATATTGGAATGACCAATAAAAGACGAGACGTTTGGCCCTACTGGCAATGTATCTAAATGCTCATAATATTCGCTAGTAGTTTTCCAGGTAATTTTGTTATCAATCCACTCTTGTAAAACGTCCATCGGCATATTTTCTACCCGACTAAACAAGTTTAAGATGTCGTCTTGGGTACCCACTGCACTCGAGAGCGAACAATTTCCAAAAACTACGGTAGTTACTCCGTGTCGCACCGATTCCTCCAACCCAGGCATTACTTCTACTTCAGCATCGTAGTGAGTGTGTATATCCAAAAAACCAGGGGTTACCCAACACCCCTCTGCGTCGATTTCCTGAGCACCTTCTATTGCAGAAGCAGGCCCAATCTGATCTACCTTACCATCTTTTATCACTACATCAGTTTTTTTGCCGGGAGTCCCCGTACCATCAAAGAACAGCCCGTTACGTATGATTTTTATATTTGCCATAGGGAGTGGTTTCTAATTTTAATTCAACTATTTAATGCTTTTATTCAAAAATAATATGAATGCATTAAAAAATTCTCATATTTTCTCAAAATATTATGCAAGCCGAGGAATTTAGTTGATATACACAAGTATATACATCATTACCCTCTTTTTTCTTCTGGGTTTGCAATCCAGAAACTCGCTGTAAAGGATTTTCAATCCTGGCTTTTTTGGGTCTCCCTTCGGTAAGACCCAAAAATTGGAGGCTAAACCAGCAAGGTAATGATATTAAATCCCCACATTTAAATAAAAGGTAGGCGTAAAAGGAATACCAATGGTGTTGATAATTGAACCATCAGGCACGTTGACTGATTGGTTGAGGCGTACGTTGCTACGATTAAATACATTAAGGATTGAGAATCCTGCCTGAAAACGCAATTTATTGAGTCGAAATCGATATTGAGCCGCTATATCGGTTCGCCAATAAGGCACAAGATCCTGATTGATTACCTCTACTGTGTTATTAGTAAATCCCGATCCATTGACGTTGGTCAGTGTCAAATAAAAAGGTGAAAAATTAAGCACCGCAGCTATTTTGAATTCATGACGTTGGCTTTGGGGAGCTTCCTTATAAGGTAATAACCTGCGTTGATTTACTGCAAATCGCTCTTCTACCTGACCTAGTGAATAAGCCATCCAAAACTCGTGGTTTTGAATACGTTTTTTCACAAATACATCTAATCCTAAGGAACGAGCGTCTCCCCCAGCAAAAAAGGGTAAGCCATTACGTCCAATAAAATAACGATTGGCTCCGTCAAAGGTATTAAAATGCCCCTCCAGGCTTATCTCCCATTGGTGTGTCAAATAAGATACGCCCACTACTTGATGTATGGCCCGCAACACTGGAAATGCGTTTCCATTACTGGTTTGCCAAACATCACGTTGATTGCCGATTTCATCTATTACAGAATATTTAGAAACGAATTGGTTATAAATACCCCAGCCAAAATTAATATTCCATTTTGGGTTAATTTTGAATCGCCCATTAACACGCGGTTGTAAATAAGGCGTAGCCTCAAACTGAGTAAAATCTGCTTTGAGTCCCAGGTTCAGGCTCAAAGCCCCCCATTGCATTTCATCCAGGGCATACAAAGACCAACGGGTTTGTTGACTTTTGATATCTTCTAAAACCCTTTGGGTACTCTGTGAACTCACCGAAGTTGCTTGATTAATCCATCCTACACTTAGCTGCAATTGATGGTGGTTTACTGCTGGCAAACGATGTGTCAAACGCGCTGTCTGCTCACTTACGGTATTGGCCCAGTTAAACGATTTAATTGTATCGGGCAAGCCAGGAAAGGGAGCCTTTACACTATAGTTGGTTTTTAGCTCAGGTTTATATTCGCTCTGTGAAAATGAAAGATCGGTAACGCCTTTATTTTTCCAGCTTTTTACATATTTTATTGAACTACCTGCTTGCCGAGAACTTACTTGTATATCCTCGATGGTTCGCCTCCTCAATTCGCTTGTAAAAGTGCCATTATAACTATCCTGACTTCCAATTAGACTAACCTCAAACCTATCTTGGAGGAAAAGCGAAGCAGTAAACTTGAGGTTAAAATCAGAATAATCATAAGCAGGTACAATGAATTCATTGTCTGCCTGAGGAGTGGACGATAAATCTAATAATTCATAGTAAGTTTTGCGCCCAGCCAGCTGCAAAGAAACCCGATTGTTAAACAAAGGCACATTGATGTATCCATTGGCCAGCTGATTACTCAAGCTAATGCCTAGTTCAGGCTTTTGTCGATCTCCCGAACGGCCATCAATCATAATTACCCCTCCTACTCGCTCACCATAAGGCACATTATACCCTCCTTTGTAGAGATTTACATTTTTTACCATGTAAGGATTCACCCGACCAATGTCGTCGTTGATCCCCCAACTATTAAATAAAGTAATACCATCGTAAATCACGTGGTTTTGCCCTGCATAAGATCCCCAAATCACATAATCGGTAATAGATTCTCCCGCTGCCATCACCCCTGGATACATTCGTAAGTTATTGAAAATAAGGTTATCGCTATTGCCTGGCATTAAGTTATTAGCAATGTCATTGAAAGCAATATGTCCTGCATCCTGCCCCAATCGAGTACGAGGTATTTCTTGACGCACCTCTTGTAATGTAGGCTTGCTGGTCACTACTACCTCTTCTAATAACTGTGGCTGTGAAAGTAGTGCTACCTTAGAAACCTGCCCTGGCAGTAGTAGGGTGTTGGTTACTTGATAGCCCAAGTGGCGAAACTGAGCTGTTACATTTTTTTGAGGTGATTTAAATGCGAAATATCCGTTTTCATCAGTCACTACGTGCCCATTAGTAAACTGGATCAAAGTGTAGGGTAAGGGCTCTTGAGAATTACTTTCTACCACTACCCCACGATAGGTGTAGAAAGCAGGCTTTTCCTTTTTAACAATAGGCTTAGGTTTGACAGGAACAGGCTGACGAAAAGTATAGACGTTACTGATTTTCACTAATTGCAAATCACACTTTTTGGCTAAGGCTTCCAATGCTTCGTCTGTACTGGCAAATTGTTTTTTGATTGAGATCACACAATTAGACGAAAGATTGGCATTTACCGAAATTTGAATTTGATAGCGTTGATTCAAATCCAGCAAAATTTCATTGAGGGGCTGCTTTGTATAATTGAGGCGAATGGTTTGGCCATAAACCCCAAAAGTGATGAACAAACTAATGCTCATCACTCGTAAAAAATGGGCCACAAAACATTTCACTATAGAAATTGTCAAATATTTATTTTTTAATCACAAACGAATGGCTTTTGGTATTCTCTAAACTCAGTCCCAAACTCACACATATAACTTTGAGCGCTTCTTCTGCTGATACACTACGGCTAAATATGCCAGTATAACTGTATCCATCCAAGTCAGTCAATGCTGTCTGAACTTTCACATTGTAGTGTCGTTCTACATCTTTAAGTACTTTTGCCAACGGAGTAGTGTTGTAGATAAACTTATTAAGTCTCCAAGACAAAATCGCCTCTTGCTTTACTTCTTTGGCATATTTTTTCAAGTCTTTATTGCGAAACTTAGCCAACTCGCCAGGTAGCAAGATTACTTTATGTGCTTTATAATCTTCTACTCCTACTTTACCCTCTGTACAATACACTTCATAACTAGCACCACGAGCCTTAATGTTAAATTTAGTTCCCAATACTTCTGTGATACCTCTACCTGATATTACCTGAAACTTTTTACCCTTGGCTACCTCAAAAAATGCTTCTCCATCAAGATTCACTTTTCGGCTAAACCGCCACCAATAAGGTGCATAAGCAATTTTAGTTTCGGCATTGAGGTGAACTTGTGATCCATCTGGCAAAGTGTGACTCGTAAACTCTCCAGCATTTACCTGAATAGTTTTGGTATACAACCTGGCAAACAAACTCACCCCGGCCAATAATAAAAACGAGGCTGCCACGCTTAGATAAACCCTTTTGCGATTTAATGAAACCACCTTAACTGCAGATTTTTTTTCAGAAACAGGTGTTTCATCAATTTTAGCAGATAGTTTTTCCCAAACCTCGCTTTTAGACCTTTGATAGGGCACCTCGAGTTTGGCAAAAAACTCTTGTTCCTGTTGAGGAGTCAATTTTTTATGGGAATTGTTACTTTTCATGACTCAAAATTTTTCTTAGGTCTTTCAAAGCCAGATTCATTCTTTTCTCTACTGCTTTGGCGCTTACACTTAGGCGTTCTGCAATTTCCTGGTAAGTAAGGTTATCCATCCGGCTCATCAAAAAAACAACCCTTCTTTTTTCAGGCATAGTTGCCAAAGCTTGTTCATAGCTCGTTTTCAGTTCTTGATAATACAACTGATCTTCGGTTTCGTTGACTCCCTCCAGTACTTTCTCTTTTAAGTTAAAAGAGAACTGGTATTTTTTGGCCGAAACCGACTTACGATATTGAGAAATCCAAAGCTCATTGGCAATTTTGTACAATAAGCCCTTGGTACGGCTCTCCTGAAACTCAATATTCTTTTCCCAAATCTTCAAGAAAGCTTCTTGAGCTACATCAGTAGCCAAATCGGGGTCACCACAACGATAGGTGATATAATTTCGCACCTCGTCGAACCAATGATCAAAACATATTTTAAACTCTTCTTTGGTCAAATCGGAAAAGTTTAGAGCGGTGACACTTGCTGAGTGGGTGTACCGCTCAAGTTATTATTATTAAGGAATTATGAATAATCTAATCAATAGCGATTTGGTTAAAATGGCTGCGCGACATTTCGCGCAACCGTAGAACAATATAACCATTTCACATCACTACAAGCTTAGTCGTTACCACAATTTTCTCGTGCAGCTCTCATTTCATCTTCATTATTAATGGTTTGTGTGCTGCCATCCTCGTAAGTAATTGTTACCGGAAATTGTAAGGCACCTCTTTCGGTAGCGTCGGGGTTGTTTCGGTGCCATTCCTTTACCGCACTCCAGCCTTCCTTGCTCTCAATAGTCAAGTTAGTACCATCTGGCATCGTAATATTTACAGGGTAAGTAAGGTCAAAACAAGGGGTTTTGTCGCCTCCTCTACGATCGCCTGTTCCACCACAATAAGATTTAGCATCACGCATTTCATCTTCGTTGGTAATGGTTTTGGTAGTACCATCTTCAAAGGTAATATCAACCGGGAAGTTGATAGATGGACGATCTTTTACATCTGGATTGGCCTCGTACCAACCTTTTACTGCACTCCATCCACTCGAGTCGGTAACAGTAATATTAGAAGAATCGGGCATGGTAAACGTTACAGGATACACAAAATCAAAGCAATCTTTGCGACGGCCTTTTTTACCTTTTGGTTTTCCTCCCTGGCCACCATCTTCACTCAACCGTCTGCCGTTTAGGTCAAAATAAGCTGCAGTCTCATCTCCTACTTCCGACCCACGCGTTTGTCGCATGCTTACCTCATAACCTAACCCATCGGCCAAACGTGCGGTGGCTATATATTTATCATCACGGGAACATTCACCGTTTACTTCATCCTGAGAAGATGTAGGCAGTGCCGAAACGTTTACTTCTTGTTTGGTAGCCGACTGAATCGCATCAATCAGCGCTGCATCGTCAGAAGTAGTGGGGTTCAATCCTTCTTGCTGGTTACAAGCGGCAAAAACAAAAATTGTCAAAATAAATGCTGCAAGCGATTTTAATGTCTTCATATTACTCAGTTGTTTAGTATAATTTTTTGCTGTTTTACTCTTACACCGCACAACGCTTGTAACACCCTACCTTTTTTTGAAAAAAAATTTAATTTTTTCTTAAACGGAGGGTTAAAAAACTCACTATCAGATATTTATAATCACTATTTTTTTGTGGTTTCAGCAAAGAAATGCATTTTCAAATCGTCTAATTTATCCAATAAAGGCTGCAAGGCATACCATTCTTCGGGTAAGTCAGAATGCCAGGCGAGATTTACTTTGCCGCTATAATGGTGTAGCCTTAACTCGTAGCGAGTACCATCTTGAATAACAAATTCGGGCTTAGGGGGAGCAGGCATGGTAAATGCAAACCCTTGGCTCAGGTGAACCAATTCATCTAAATCCTGAGGTTCTAAAGGGTAGGTTTGAGTAAAAATTGTAGGCTTCAATTCATTTAATAGTAGTTGGTAATCTACCTTGGCTTGCTGGAATTTTTTAAAATCCAAACCACTATTCCAGGTCATTTTCTCAATTACTAATTGACCATCCAACGCCCGATACACCTTGATAGCTTCTATTTGTTCCGAAACGGATTCAGTGATAAATTCTATATCTCCTGGTTGTCCTAAATGATTGAAGTGGCTCATGGCTAGTCGATAGAAACTCTCCCACTTTTCGTACTTAGCTGCATTCATATATTTATCTATAACCAACTATTATGTTAAGTTGCTGGAATTTTAATTTAAACTTGAAAACTATTGCCTGTATTTGAATTTGCAGTGAATTCAATTGTCTTTCAAAAATAAACCCACTTGATGTTGATATCAAGTGGGCAATAATACGATTTTACGAGGCTAATCTTAGACAGAAAAGCATAAAATTTTATCTCCTTACATAAATTTTATACTGATAAGTGATCGTTTTGCTCTCACCTTTTTTCAGATCAACCTCCCAGGCCAGGTCATGACTTAAGTTGATGTTGTTATACACACTAAACTTCTTATCAGTAGTCCATTTAGCACTAGACTTGATCGGTTCGCCTGTAATAGAACGGCTAATGTTGAGCTTAATATCCTTGTTATGATAGTTTTTGATCTCAAATTTGCTCTCTACTGTGAGTAAGTCGTAAGTATAACGATCCTTACGCTTTTTATTCTCATCGCGGGAAAGTTCACGCTCCGCGTGTTTTACATTGATATTAGGCGAAATCGTGATGCGCAGCTTGGCCTTACCACCAGCGGGTGTATATCCTAGTTTGTCTTGGCTCAATGGTTTTGCAATGCCATCTATTGGTTTCGTAATCAACGCTGTACCAGTAGTCCAGGGATAAGGGGTTTTGTTTTCGAGTCTGATAGAGTGCCATACTTGCCCCACAGTTTGTGGTCCTTCAGAATATGATTTTGAATAACTGCTGCGTCGATCACTATTCGTGCTAAAAGACACCTCATAAACATGCTCGTAATTCACTTTAGCTTTAAAGATTTGATAAAAAGCCCGATCTCCTTTCTTAAGGGTAATCTTGCTTGTATTATAAAAGAACAAATCTTCAGCACTTTGTCCTTTGAGGTTTTGCAGCCCTCCTCCCGAAACAGGGGTAGTATTTACTGAGAAATTATTAGAAAGCTGCTGAGCTGTAATATCAGCTCGGGTACTGCTTCTAAAACGTCCTCCAGTTCTATTCAAACGGCTAATAAAATCGCCTACCCTCTGGGTAGAAGCTACTGGTGATTGTAGATAATCATAGGCAAAATTTGGAACCCCTACCACAAAGTTGATATTGGCATCTTTCAGGTCTTCTACATCATTCATTAGATTGGCCTTGAGCGTAATTTCGGCTTTCTTATCATTCAGCAGGTTTACCGAATAATTGGGCACCCAACTTATCCCTTTTTGCAAATACATCAATTCAAAAGTTTGGTTGGCACGCGCTTGAGCAAAGTCAATTCTCAATACCCGTTGCTTTTCTTTTTGGACAAATTGAGTAGCAGGTGCTTGCCCCAATTCCATCATTTTGATGTTATCTGTGGTAAAAGTCATCCACTTCCCTCCCGTTTTGAACACAATCATGCTACCATCTATTCGCTGAATAGTTCCCTGGTAGGTTTTGTTGTTAGTCAAGGTAAACGTAGCCGATTTGCCAATGAGAGCCTTCACCATCCCCTTCTTGTTGGTTACTTTCATTTTTTTGGCTACCTCTTCCATGTAACTACGAGTACCTTTAATGGTGTTGTTTTCAGCAGTCAACCACAAGGTGCCAAAGGTAGCTGCTGGTACTTTCTCTAATAGAAAGAATCCTTTGCTGGCATCTACCTTCATTTTATTAACAAAAAAAGCAGAGCCATTCTTAAACACGGCCACATTTTGTTGAGCCTGTATCGGGTGCTGACCAGCCAGCGCCAAACCAAAGGCCAACAGGCTGATAATTAAATAGTTTGTTTTCATAGTAATTTTGATTAGTAGTGTTGTTTTAAGGTATTTTATTGACTTCAAATTGCCAATTTGTTAGCGAATGTGCAACTATTGTATATAGAAATCAATCATTACGATAGCTTTCGTATTTTTTACTGCGATAATTTGCTTTTACGAAAACTTTCGTATTCATTTGTATCTACGAACTTGTTCGTATTTTATTGTATAAAAAGTTTAACCCATATAAATTATGAAAAAACCAACCGATGTAGAATTAGAGATTCTGCAGATTTTATGGAAAGAAGGTCCTTCTACGGTTCGTTTTGTCAATGATGAATTGAACAAGCAGCGAGAAAACGAAACTGGATACACTACTACCCTTAAAATGTTGCAGTTAATGACCGAAAAAGGTCTGGTAAGCCGTGATACCTCTAGCCGCACCCATGTATACCAGGCCCAACTCAACCAGGAAGACACCCAGCAAAATTTAGTAAATCGCCTCGTAGATACAGCCTTTGGCGGCTCGGCCATGAAACTGGTCATGCAAGCCCTGGGTAACAAAAAAACCAGCAAAAAAGACCTGGAAGAAATTAAAAAAATGATTGATAAGCTCGAGAAAGGAGGTAACTCATGAGTTGGATTCAAAACCTATTACCTCCTCAGCTCACCAATGCCCTTGGCTGGACTCTGATCCACTCTTTGTGGCAAGGAGCTGCATTGGCCATTCTGTTGGCATTAACCCTTATATTTCTACGAAAAAACTCCTCTAAGTTACGTTACTTTATAGCCACTAGCGCTTTGTTTACCTTGGTATTGGCTTCGGTTATTACTTTTCTCAGCCTTTATCAAACTTCTTCTTCACTTGCCCAATATCCATCAATTGCACCCAAAATAGGGACTGCCACTCCAGCTAATCTGGTACATACGATCCAATCTCAGGCACCCGATAAATTTGCCTTTTTTAGCGATTATTTTGGGCAGCATTTACCGTTAATCGTCACCGTTTGGCTTTTGGGTGTAGTGGTTTTGATGCTTCGCTTTTTAGGAGGATATGCCTTGCTACAACGTATGCGTCATCATCGAGTATCGGCTGTAAATCGAGAATGGCAGTTAAAAATACTAGAAATTGCTGATCATTTAAAAATCAAAAAAATTGTGCGTTTGATGGAATCTGCCAATGCCAAAACCCCAATGGTGATTGGTTACCTCAAACCTATCATTTTATTACCATTAGGCACTATAAGTGGCCTGAGTAGCAAGCAAGTAGAAAGTATTCTGGCTCATGAAATGGCCCATATTGCCCGAAACGATTATTTGATAAACATTATACAATCTATTGTAGAAATATTTTTGTTTTTCAACCCCGCTATGTGGTGGATTTCAGGTCAGGTAAGACAAGAGCGTGAGCACTGTTGCGATGATATAGCTTTACAGCTTACCAATGATCATCTAACCTTGGTAAAAACTTTAGCTACTTTAGAAGAAATGCGTATTGCTTCACCCCAGGCGGCAGTAGCCTTTGCTGGCAAAAAAGGAGGACTTGTAGGGCGTATTCGTAGAATTGTCAATGCACCTCGCACCAATGCTACTTTTTCTGAAGGATTTGTGGCGGCTATATTATTGGTAGGTTTCCTGTTTTTAGGATCTTTTTATATGCACACTCAGCCAACCAAAGAGACTAAATCAACGATTACCGAAGCCTCATTACCCACCTTGGCCTCTCTACCTACAGCTGTCACCCCTTCTCAGGTAGCCACTCCTCCTACTAAAAGCGTAGAAGATACCATTCGCTTTGGTAAATTTATGATTGTAACCAATCCTAGAGTAGGTGTACTTGTTTTTAAAAATGGAAAAATCATCAAACCAGAAGATTATGAGAAGTATGAAAATGATTTTGCCATTAACAACGAAAAGATCAGGATAGGTAAAAAAGGTAGAAACCCCATTACGATTGATATTGAACCCAAAAGATCGTACAACAACAGGTATGATTATGATCCCAACGTTCCAACGCCTCCTACACCACCTTCACCAGGCTACAACTCACCTCCTACTCCGCCTTCTTCTTATCATTATGATAATGACCACTATACTGAAAATAACTCTACTGGCACTTGGGTTGGAGATAAAGATGGTAAACAGGTAGAAGTTAGGTGGAGAAATGGTAAAATTACCAAATTACGTATCAATGGTAAAACCATACCATCCCGAGATTATAATAAGCATCAAGCCTTGATCGATGATCTCAACCTAAACTTCAACCCTCCAAGTCATAATCGTAATAATAGATATAGACGAGATATGGAACGGTACAATAAGCGTATGCGAAAGTGGCAAAATGAACAAGGTCAACGTCTCAAAGAATTTGAACAACAACATAAGCGAGCTCAAAAAGCAACTCAACGTGCATATGAGCGTCATCAAGCCCAACACAGACGTAATATGCAAGCGCATGAAGATCGCATGAAAGAGCTCGAGTCTATTATTGCCAAAATGAAAACGGATGGCATCATTGATCAGAATACCCGTAACTATCGTTTACAAATCCAAAATGGCTACATCCAAATTAATGGTAAACGCCTCAACAAAAAACAATATGAAGAGTATCGTCAGTTTATCCTGAAACTTACCGGAAAAGACATTTCCGATCAAGGATCAAGCTGGAGTTGGGTATCTACCCACGACGATGATGATTAATCATTCATTTGATGTAAGATCACTCCCTAAACAAAGGCTATTTACCTCAATAAATAGCCTTTTTTTGAAGGTTTTTGAGAAAGGTGATGCTTTAAATGTGTTGCCTGTTAAAACCCTGTTAAATCATTTAATCCCCCAAGGGTCATGTAATATTTTAGGTACTTTTGTACCGAGTTAAAAGACACCTTTACACCAACATCTGCATAACACTATGAACAAGCAAATATTAAATTTAAGCTTTTTAAGCATTTTGTTCGCCCTATTTGTATTTATTCAAATTGGTAACTCTAAAAATGCTGTTGCAAAATCTAAGTCAGTAAAGAATAATACGCACTCAATTCAAAAAATTAACACGAACTCAACATCAACCCAAACCAAGCGCTTTTGTAAGTAAGTTGGTTTGCGGGTGAAAATGTTTATAGATTGAAGCAAGTTTTCCAAACCTCATAACCTTGGTTTGCTGACAAAGAAAAACCGAGCACTCATCAGATGAGTACTCGGTTTTTTATTATATATGTATAAGCAAATCAAGATTTGCCGTGCTTTTTCTTAAAGTAGGTGTAAGCCTCATTAATTTTCTGCGAGATTTGTTGGGCATACTTATATTTCTCGGGATCACTATGATATTTATCCGGGTGGTATTTCTTCATCACCTTTTTGTATCCCGCCTTTATTTCATCAAAAGAAGCCCCTGGCTTAATCTCTAGCGCATCGTAGTATTTGTAATCATACCCCGCCGAAAAATTATTATAAAAACTCTGATACTGGTTTTTGAAATAATCCTGATAAGAGTTTTGTGACTTCTGCTGGTAATAGTTGTACTTTTTATTCCACTCGTCTTGCTCTTTTTGTTTTTGAGAAGAATACTTTTGCTCAAACTGTCGCCGCTCGTCAGGGTCAGGAAAAATAGAATCTAAAAACTTATCGAAGTCTTGCCCGATCTTCGAGAAATTGACAGTGTCAATCCTATCCATCAAATCATTCACATTGGCCTTCAATATCCTGAAAAATCTTTCACTTAGCATATTCTCCTAATCGTTTATTGGGTTGATTATATGGTGTGTATCTGTTATATGAGATACACAGTATCACTTAATTTAGTAAAATCAGTTTTTATACCAAAGCCAAAAAGTGGCTTTTTTGGCAGCATTGTTTTTATAAAATATGACAAAAAGTTTATTTACTAAAATGATACACTTCCATAACCCACTTTTACCAAACAATGTTATTCTATTTAGTATTAAACGCAAGTAAATATACTAAGGGTTCAATCAGGGCTCGAAATAAAAAAACAGGGACGATTTGCCCCTGCTTCTCTTATAAAAGTAATATATTTCTTTGTTAGATTACAATCCTAATTTAGCTAAACGGTAACCCACAGATAGAGAAAGGATTCCTAAGAAACCACTTACATCACTGTTTTTGTAAACACCAGTGATTGCAGGAACTCCATAGCGTAAGTCAACATCTAAGCCCATTGGCAAGCTCAAACCAGCACCAATTTCTACAGCAATAATCAATGGTTTTACTTCTACTACACCAGCGTCTGAGGTAAGTAAGTCTTGTGTAACACTAGAAGTAGTTGCGGGAACAATAGGAACACCACCAAAAGATGCTGAACTAGTGAAATCTCCTTTTTGCTCTGCTTTACTTACAAACAAGAAAGAAGGTCCTAAATAAGCTCTTACTAAACCACCAGCGAAGCTTTTACCAAATAAGATAGGAACATTGATCGCATCTAGAGTAGTTTCAGTTTTGGTAGCCAAAGTAGCAGTAGCGGTACCAAGAGGAGTTGGTGAGTCAAAACTTGTATTTGACTTTTGCTTTAATACAAAGCGAGCATAGTTAATTTCTCCTTGCAAAAAGAAACCAGCTAATTTGAAACGAGCAAAAGCTCCAGCAGCAAAACCAGCACCTTGTCCGTCACCAGTATTTTTGATTTCGGGTAATGAGTTGGCTGGCTGAGCAGGAAGGTTAGTGTTTCCGCTGGTAAGGGTCAATCCACCTCTTAAACCGATGGCAACTCCCTGTGAAAATGCAAAACTGGCAGAAAATAAAACTGCGAATGTTACAGATAAAAGTTTTTTCATAAGTATATACGTCTGTTTGTGAATTTTATGAAGTATAAATTGAAAAGTATTTTCAAAAGTAATGTCTTATCTTAGAAATGCACCATTTTAAGATTCTTTTTAATCGTTTTCACTTAAAAAACTTAATTAAATACATTACTATATTCAAATTAACATATTTTCATCTCATATTATTGTACAACTACTATTTTTTTTATAACCACTGGTCAAAATATTTATACAAAAAAAACCTTTAGTTAAAATCACAAAAAACGTCCTGTATGCTTTTGGTGTAACATTTTGTTAAAAGCAAATTGTTTTTGATGGAAAACAAGTCAACTTGCATAAGTCTAACAAAAACACAAAATATCACAAAAACATAGTAAAACAGGATTCAAAGGTTACGGAGGGCTTTTGATAAGAAGTAAATGAGGAAAAGTTATCAGTGTTATTGTACTATTCGAGGAAACACAGCAAGCGTTAATAGTAAATATACTGGTAATCTATCAGTTCTGTGAGCTTTTCGTTCTCATATTTGCGGGTACGAATCAAGATACCATTTTTGTAAATTTTCCGAGATTCATACTGATTGTTATTGCTTTTATTGATGATTTGCCAAAGCTGGCCATTCTTATATTTGTAGACAATGGTAGTATTGTAATCACTATTTTTGCGTTGGGGAAACTCTTTAGATATGCTTTTTAAATTACCTTGATTATTGTATTGGTAAACTACCTTTTCAATAATTTGCTTGTTAGAATCATATTCATTTCTGCGCAAGCGTTTTTTGGTCTTAGTATCATAAGTATAGATCACTTTGTAGTTTCTTCGGTTTTTGCCAGTGTAGATATAATGCATCTCTCCTATTAGGCTATCACGACGATTATAATTATACACAATACGTTTGTAGAGTTTTCGAGCATCATACATTTTTTTCTCTACTATTTTTCCTTTCTTATTATAATAGATATGTGTATTGCTTTTTTTACCGTCAGGAGTTTCTAGTTGTTTGGTGATTACATTTCGCCCATATTTATACTTGATAGTAAAACTTGTTTCACCCTCATACCCATCTACTCTTTGCAGCTTACCACGTTTGTTGTAATGATAGGTATTATCTACATATAACCTAAAGTCTTGTTCTTTAGTCAATTTCCTTTGTAGATTATATTGCTTTACAAAAAATTTCTGTGCTTGTTTTTGGTCTTGCGTATATTTTCCCCAGCCAATAATTTGTTTAATTTTTTTAGCCTTGCTTTGGGCTAGTGTCACTTGGGACATCAAGCCCAATATCAGTCCAAGGAAAATAATCTTTTTATCCATTGTATTAACTTCCATCTTTCAAAAACTTCAATGCATCCTCTGCTGTTTTATTAGGAATCTCTTCCATTGGTACATGCCCTACGTTAGGATATACAATTAATTGGCTATTGGACAATCTTTTTTGAAACTCGTAAGCCAATTTTACCGGAATCCAGGCATCGTCTTTTCCCCACATAATCAAGGTTTTATTCTTGATATTTTTAATTTCAGGCGACTTGTCCTGGTATTTCACCCTGGCCCTGTATAAAAAGGCCTCGCGATTGCCCTCTCTCAACATTAGGTTATAGTATTGATCAACCAATTCTTCGGTAATTTTAGAATCATCGCTATATACTTGTTTCAAGTTATTACGAAAGAAGAAGCGAGGAGTCGCATATCTTACAACTTTGTTGAGTACTGGCGTTTTGGCTAATCTAAATACCCAAGGTGATTTTTTATTGGTAGGGATTCCACTAGCGTCTACTAAGATCATTTTGTCTACCTTCTCAGGATAACTCAATGCAAATTGCCAGGATATATTCCCTCCCAATGAATTGCCTGCTATGTGGCATTTCTTTACATCGATTTTGTCTAGAAACTGTTTCACAAAGTCTACATAGGCACTAATTCGATAATCATGTTTTGGGTCTGGCCCGGTTAATCCATAAGCAGGCAAGTCAAAACGAATGACTCTGAAATGTTTAGAAAGTTGCTTAGTCCACACCTCCCAGGTATGCAATGAAGCCCCAGTACCGTGCACCAACACTACCGGAAACCCTTCACCTTCGTCCCGATAATGTACTTGTAGCCCTTTTACTTTTATAAATTTAGACGGGTTATTGGCATACTTTGCTTTTAGCTTATCTACAGGTACATCTCCACGATAGGTAAAAGCAAAAGCCCCTATCAAAACCAAGATAAGGGCCAGTAATACGTATAATATTTTTTTCAACATAGTATAATTTTTTAGAGCTTCTCCAGTTCAGTAGAAATTTCTTCAAAATCTTTGCGAATGCTTGATTGCAACCGTTGAATGCAAGCCTGTTGTTCAGGCATTGGCAATGACTCTATCCAGGAACAGATTTCCTGCATAGTACCTTTTTGCTCATTCTTGTCTTGTAATGTTAACAACTTCGTTAAATAAGAATCAATGTCCAAAGTCTCTTTTTCTGATGCCATTTTTGTCGTATGTGTTTATATATTAGTAACAGAATTCATCTCGCCTTTTAAATAGTGTATTACGAATCACTTATTTTATCCAATGATTTCGATATTTTTTATCTCCGTAGTGCTGCTATGCCTCAAAAATATCTCTTGATCACTGAGCAAAAGCAAGATCCTTATAGGGCAGGTTTTCATAAAAAAAGTCGAGACGAGTTCACATAATGAATGCTTTAAATGTATAAGTCACTACACTTTTGCTGCTGCCAATTTGCGCTGGGTGTCCGTAAATTCGTCCAACAACGCATCTATAATTTCCTGAGCTTTTTGTTTGTCGGTAGATATCTTGTCACTGTGTAATAGCAAACTATAAAACTCAATTTTGATCTTGAGATTTTCTAAACGAGCATACAGATTTTCAATTCTTGCTTTATCGAGCACCTTTTTTAAGTTCTAAGTCTAAGAGCTTATTTAAAGATAGTTTTCTGACTGTTTATCAAAGTTAAAACAACACCCACCCAAGATTTGGTAATTAATTGGGCGAAAAACACAATAATTATGCGTTCATCAAGTCTATTTTAACTCAAAAGACAACAATTAAATAAGCTCTGAAAATATTTTTATAAAAAGCGTTTTATTCACTAATTTTTCAACGATCAAACCGTTTCTGAAGTTTGCCAAATTATTTGATAGGATGCAAGAAATTTACCGCAAAATATATCACAAACGATAAGTTTTAACCATCAATATTTTGAAAGGTAAGTTGCTCAAATTCCTATTATTCTTCTTGTGGCTCATCTAAATTTCCATATATTTGTTAACTACTTATACTATTCATCCTCAGAGGTTTTTATGCACATGGCTTGAAACTTGTGCCATAAATATTGAGCTACGAAACTTATTAAAAATACATTAGACAGAATTTAATCTTTATATGGAAGACGCTTTGTTATGGGAGACTTTTAAAAAGGGAGACAAAACGGCCCTGTCTCAAATTTTCAACCAACATGTGAGGCTCCTTTACAAATATGGACGAAAGTTTACGACTAATGATGCCCTGGTAGAAGATTGTATTCAAGATTTATTTTTGGAAATATGGAAGAATCGTCAAAACCTGGGAAAAACAGATTCTATTAAATTGTATCTGCTGAGTTCATTACGTCGAAAAATTATCCGAAAATCCACTTCGGAAAGTAAAAAAATTGATAAAAACGCTTCAGTCGAAAACTATAACTTTGAAGTTGAGTTTACTCCTGAAGACTTAATTATTAGTGACGAAACTTCGCAACTTAATAGTCAAAAATTGCAGGGGCACTTGCAAAAACTCTCCAAGAGACAAAAAGAGGCTATTTATTTGAAATATTATCAAGGTCTTGAATACGATGAAATTTCCCGAATCATGGATATTAACTATCAGTCGGCTCGAAACCTTGTATACAGTGCACTCAAGGCGCTTAAGAAAAATTTTCTGGCATGGGGACTCCTCATTATGAGCGGTTTGTTGTAGTATATCGAAAAAAATGCTTACGTAAAGAGTACAAGTTAGGTTACACCTACTTATTAAAGTAAACAACTGAACTATTATTACATACTAGAAGGAATAATCTAACTTATTATTGAGGAATAATGGATAAGTATCATGACTTTAAAGTAGAGGATTTTGCTGAAGATCCTTATTTCTATGCCTGGGTGGCGAGTCCTGATTCTGAAAATGAACAATTTTGGAACGAATGGATTGAGAAGCACCCCGAAAAATATGCCGTTATTACCGAAGCGCGTACTATTCTGCTTAGCGTTATCGAAGTAAATGAAGATGAAGTTCCCACAGAAAGAGTCAGCCAACTCTGGAACCAAATCGAGGAAGGTATTGAAGCATTAGATAAATACCAGCAATATTCCGCTGAAGACTTTGCCGATGACCCATCGTTTTTTACCTGGGTCACCGAGCCCGACGAAGCTACCAAGACTTTTTGGCACAACTGGTTGAAGTTGAACCCAGAAAAACACAACATCATCGAGGAAGCCAAATCGTTGATTGGCATGCTGCAGTTAAAAGAAGCTGACATCCCACAATCTACTATCGATAATCTCTGGAATAAAATCGATACCAGGATTGAAAACCTTTGGGGTGAAATTGAAAGTGGCATCAATGCCATTGATCAATACAGTGATTTTACTGCGGAAGATTTTGCCAATGATCCCTCATTTTTTGCCTGGGTAACTGAACCCGATGAAGCATTACAAACCCATTGGAATACCTATCTGAAACAAAACCCTGAAAAAACATCTACTGTTGATGAAGCCAAACGTTTGATTGGGCTTATTCAGGTCAAAGAAGAAGATGACATTCCTCAAAGCAAAATCGATGACCTTTGGAATAGAATCGATAGCCGTATTGGAGATCTCTGGAGCAACATTGAAAGTGGTATGGAAGCCATTGATCAATACAGTGATTTTACTGCGGAAGATTTTGCCAATGACCCCTCATTTTTTGCCTGGGTGACTACCCCTGATGAAACCACTAACAAACATTGGGAAGTATATCAGGAACAAAACCCTGAAAAAGCGTCGCTGATCGACGAAGCCAAACGTTTGATTGGGTTGATTCAAGTAAAGGAGGAAGATGACATTCCACAGAATAGAATTGACGATCTCTGGAATAGAATAGACAGCCGTATCGATAATTTGTGGAGTAATATTGAAAGTGGTATAGAAGCCATTGATCAATATAAAGATTACACAGCCAATGACTTTGCTGATGATCCTTCGTTTTTTGTCTGGGTAACCGAACCTGATGAGGCTTCTGAACATCATTGGACTACTTATCTGGAACAAAACCCAGAGAAGGTTTCGGTAATTGAAGATGCCCGCTTACTAGTTTTGGATCTGAATCTAAAAATCGAGATTCCACAAACCCGAATTGATAACCTTTGGGAACAAATTGACCAAGGTATTCAGCAAGGAGGAGGAAAAAAAACTTCGGACACTAAAACCAGAAGCCTCTCGTTGAGAAGATTCTATGCTGTTGCTGCCAGTGTTATCATTTTGATAGGTGCCTTTTTTATCATTCGTAACTTTAACCAAGGCCCAACTGTAGAAATGACAGCCATGGGTGAACAAAAAAAGGTAGAATTACCAGATGGTTCTACCGCAACTCTCAACGCAGATTCACGCATAAGTTATCAATCTAGTGATTGGAAACAGGAAAGGAATCTGAAATTATCGGGAGAAGCATTCTTTGAGGTGAAGAAAGGGAGTAAATTTGAAGTAGAAACAAACAAAGGTACTGTTGCTGTATTGGGGACGAGTTTTAACGTATTTGATCGCAACAATGCACTTAAAGTTGAGTGTGTAACTGGAAAAGTAAAACTCACCGGCAAACTTGGCAGTGCTGTACAAATATTAGAACCAGGTATGGGAGCTAAAATTGATCAAGGAAAACTAAGCAAGTATTCGTTTGATAAGACAGAAGCTTCCAAATGGACTAGTGGCGAATTTAATTATACTGAGACTTCTCTTCCACAGGTTTTTGCAGAAGTTACCCGTCAATTTAATGTGCGGTTTGAATACAAAACCGACATCAAAGATAAATTGTACACGGGAGGTTTCTCCAACAAAGAGGATTTAGCTGCTGCACTGCAATTTATTTGTGAACCGATGAATTTGAAGTATACCATACAAACAAATGGTACCAAAACAGTCGTGATTGATGTCAAAGACAAAAAATAGTTTTTTTCTATTCTTTATATTTGTTTGGCTTTGGGTTGGTTTGCTGCCAGTTCAAAGCCAATCTACTGTTATAAGCGAGGACTTTCAAGACATACCCTTGAAACGAGCCCTGAATACTATCAGCAAGAAATACAAGGTAAAGATAGCCTATAACTCCCGTCTGGTTAGAGATATCAAAATTACTCAAAGCATCAAAAATCTAAGCTTGAATGATGCTTTGAAACAAATATTGAGTGGTCATCCTATTGGCTTCAGTATCATTAAGAAAAATAAAATTTTACTATACAAAAAGTCAGATACTGAAAGTGCCTCTTCCCCTCCTACTACCATAGACATTAGTGGAAAAGTAAAAGACATCACTACTGGTGAATTATTACCTTTTGCCAATATTCGCATCTTAGGTACCCGTCGTGGTACAGTAACCAATGTAGATGGTTTTTTTGCACTACCCAAAGTGCCCAATGATGAAATTATTCTGGAGGTTTCTTACATAGGCTATCAAACCGCCAAGGTGAAAACTAAAGCAGACCAAACTTCTTTTGTAATTCAACTTAATCCAATTGTGAGTGAATTGAAGGAAGTGGTAGTAGAATATCAGGCTAAAATGGTGCAACCATCAAGCGATGTAGGGCAAATGTCTATTAACCCAGCAAAATTTGCCTCATTGCCTAACTTAGGGGAAAACGATATTTTTCGTACCCTTCAATGGCTACCAGGAATCAATGCTACTAATGAAACTACCGCTGGATTAAGAATAAGGGGAAGTTCTCCTGACCAAAACCTTATTTATTTTGATGGCTTTTCTATTTATCACACCGATCATTTTTTGGGGATTTTTAGTGCCTTTAATGCCAATGCTATCAAAGACATTCAGGTATATAAAGGTGGATTTCCAGCCAAGTTTGGAGGAAGGGTATCTAGTGTAATAGATATTACAGGAAAATCGGGAGACCAATATAAACCCAGAGTAGGCGTTGGAGGCAACCTGGTAAGTGGTAATATGATTGTAGAACTGCCGTTTAAGAACAATTCTTCCCTGTTGATTGCTGGTCGTCGCTCCTACAGTGATTTATTTGCAACCAATGTGTACAATTCCTTAGCGAATTATGTTTCTACCCAACCTCGTATTCGCTACCTGTTTAGTCCAGAAGACTCCGAAGGCATAGGTACCAATGTTAACTTCTATGACCTTAATGTAAAATATACGATTAGGCCCACTAAAAAAGATATTTTCTCGATCAGTGTTTACAATGGTCAAGATCAACTCAATATTAAAAGTAATTTTGAAGGAGAAATTCTGCTTCCTCCTCCCTCCCTCAATGGACGAAACAATACTTGTAATACTAAAATAAACGTGGTGCCTAACCCCAATGGAGGCCCAGGCCCTCTTCCTGGTACAAATCCAGGAGAGGATCGAGATGCTGACCTTGACTTGCTGGTAAATGACAACCTGGATTGGGGAAACACTGGAGTAGGTTTAAGATGGGGACGATTATGGAACCAGAAGTTTTATAGCAATATTAAACTAGGATATTCCAGATATTACAGCAATTACCGAGGTTCCTCAGAAGAGGTACAAACCGACGCAGATTCTATTTATACAATCCAAGCATCAGCATCACAAGATAACATATTGACTGATGTAACATTCAGATGGGATAATGACTGGACCATAAGTGATGATCATACCCTTTCGTTTGGCTTGCTTGCTACTTTTAATGATATACAGTACGAGCAATTGATAGACGAATGTATTGTGTTTGAACGTAGAAATATTAGCGGCACTCAATACACACTCTATACTCAAGATGCAATAAAGCCATTTAGTAATTTGCAAATCAACGCTGGTGCCCGACTTACTTACTATAATGTAAATCAGCAGTTTTATTTTGCACCAAGGGCTTCTTTCCAATATGACATTACCAACCGCTTGAAACTAAAAGGTGCCTGGGGAAAATATTATCAATTCATTAATCAGATCAATACCAGTCAATTAAGAGAGAGTGGTTATGATTTTTGGACCCTACCAGATGGCCTTGATATTCCTATTATCCAGTCCGATCATTTTATACTGGGAGGTACTTATCAAACAAAACTATTCACTATCGATATAGAGGCTTATTACAAATCGTTGCAAGGTTTGGTATTTTATGACTTTAAGCCCAATGAAGCAAGAAGAATGGGGCCTAACCATGGAAGCAATGGAGGCGGTGGTAATCCACCACCACCTCCACCAGGAGGAGGACCTCCGCCCCCGCCGCCACCAAGAGGTGGAGGAGGTGGCCGTGGAGAACCTCTTGATGTTGAAAAGTACCTCACAGGAGAAGGCATTAGCCAAGGGGTTGATGTATTACTCCAAAAGAAAAAAGGAAAGTATACAGGTTGGTTGGGATACTCTTTTAACCAATTGTTTTATAAATTTCAAACCATTAATCTTGGAGAGTATTTTACTCCATCGGTTTCTGTACCTCATGAGTTTAAAACAGTCCATATGTTAAGTCTGCGTAATTGGGATTTCTCGGCTACTTTTGTGTATGGTACTGGACAGGGGTATCGTTTACCAGCCACCTTTTTTGAGCGAATTAGAAACGGTAGCCTCGAGGTAGATGATGATGACGTGTCTACCAATGTACGTAACCTACAACCAGGAGATACGCCTCGTCTTTCAGACTATCATCGCTTGGATATGGCTGTTACTTACAACTTTAAATTTGGCAAGCGTGGTATTGGAAACTTAAGCTTTTCGGTTTTTAATGTATATGACCAACAAAATATCAAGGAGATTTCTTTTCAGGAGCTAGAAACAGAAAAGGGAGATCCAGGAGAACCAGCTCAAGGTGAATTAGTGCAATTCAATGTATTTCAACTGGGCTTTACCCCTAATTTGTCCTTTAGCTTAAGGTTTTAATCACTTTATTACTTAGATAAGATGGCTAGGTGTATCAGCAAATGATATATCTAGCCATTTTGCCTTTAGAAAGGATAACCAATTCCCAGGTTCAGTAGTGTTTGCCCGTTCTTACCTGGATTGAACAGGTTGAAATCGCCTAAAATATAACGTTGCCCCACTGCTCGCGCAGGGTCATAAGCTTTGATGCCTGCATCGAGACGAATAAGTAGAAAAGAAAAGTTTAGACGTAGTCCAAAACCTACACCTACGGCTAATTCTTGTAAAAACGATGGAAATTTAAACGCAGAACCTTGTCGGGAATCATCCTCAATCATCCACACATTGCCTGCATCCATAAACAATGCCCCCTCGAAAAAACTATAAATGGGAAAACGGTATTCTACATTCGTTTCAAAAATAATTTCGCCCGGTTGTTCAAAAGAATAGTCAAACTCATTGGGGTTGGAAGCAATAGTAGGGGGTGTATATGCTCCTGGTCCTAAACGCCTCGGTGCCCAGGCCCTTATACTATTGCTACCTCCTGCAAAATAGAACTTCTCATAAGGCAGGGTAGCCGATAATCCATAAGGACGCGCCAATCCAGCGTGAACTCTAAAAGCTAACTTTTGTTTTTTACCCAGTGGCAGATAATAATGGAAGCTGGAGTTGACTCTAAAAAACTGAAAATAAGTGAGGCTATCGATTTTACCAGTCCCACCAAAGAAGTTGCGATCAATCAGGTTAAAGGTTGTTCCACCCGATTCTCCTAAAAACTTGATGTAGTGTGCATTTCTGATCTGGCCAATATTGGTATTGTTAAAGGTGTAGGTAAAATAATAACTCCCTACCAACCCTGGCTGGAAACTTTGAATCAAGGGGTTACCCAATGAATCTAATCGGAGCAAATCGTTACGAAAAGCATCAGAGAGGTTTGCATTTACGAGGCTAATTTCAGAAAGAGTAAAGTTATAGCTAGAGTAGCGTTTAAACCACAAATAAGACATAGAGCTACGCCAGTTGGTACGGGAGTACTCTGGTCTGTTCACAAAGTTATACCCTAAATTGATCCGGGTTTTTGGCCCATAGTCGTTGAATAGAAACCTAAGCTTAGTAGGAAACAATATCAATGGGAAATTAAGCGCAGCATTCAGGCTATACTCCTGACTACTAAACCCTCGATTTTGTTCTGAGGCTGCAGTTTGCCCGTCAATAGAAAACTGAAAGTTAATTTCAAATATTTCAGCACCGCCAAACAGGTTTCTGTTTTTCAAAGACAAATTAGCAAAAGGTCCAGGTAAACTCTGGGCTACATTTAGGCCAAATTCGCTGGTAAATTGGTATTTTTCTATAGGGCTGGCCCGAATGCGAGCGTTAATTCGCCCAATCTTTCCGTCATTATTTTTTTCAGGGATATCAAAGGATGTATTTACAAACTTGAACATATCTAAAGCCCCTAACAGGCTTTTGGTACGCAGCACCTGATCGTTTTTATACAAATCTCCCGGATTGAGTTGTACACGGTTATCCAGAATATGAGAAGAGTAGGGAATACGTTTATTAATGAATCGATACTTTACCTTTTTCTCGGAAACCTTTTCGTTGTAAGCAGGCTTTAGAGAAGAAGCAATCTCTTGATTTGGTTGTATTTCAAACGTTACCTGATCTAGTTTATATTGACGATGATATTTTTCATTACCACTAGGCTTATTGATCACAATCTGGCAATACATCGGTTTCAGCTTGGGTTTGGTTGTATCACGCAAAACCATTGTATCTATCTTTACGGCAATGTAGTTTTTGTGAAAGGTATAAAACCCATTGTTTTTGAGTAAGACCACGATACGATTAATTTCTTTATCAAAATCGTCCTGGTCAAAACGTTCTCCTGCTTTTATTGGGCTGGCTTTGCGTAATTCGGGATGGGTCAATAAAGAGTCAATCACCTTATTTTCAGTAATATACTCTATTTTACCCAAGGTAAAAGGGATGCCTTCTGCAACATCATAAGTTACCCTTACCTTCTTCATCCGCTCATTTCGTTCAGTGCTTACTTTTACTTTTGCCTGGTAAAACCCTTTGGTTTGGTAATAAGTTTCGATCTCTCTCGCAGTCTCAAGGGCCTTCAAAGAATCATAAAAAACGGGAGCCTCTCCTACCGATCGCATCCACCAATTTCCATCCCGGAGCTTTACACTTAAATCCCTTAGCTTTTCTTCCTTTTTCTCTCGCAGTTTACGCACCTTACTCGTCACCCGTTCTCGTACTCGCTCTCGTTTTGGGCCAGGGGGTACTTTAATAATTTTAGCTTCTTGTCTATCAATCAAGGTATCGTATTTGGCCCTGGTTTTGGCCATTTTTTCGCGTACTTTTTCAGGTTTAAACCTTCGTTTACCATAGTTATAAGCTACCACCGATGGGTAGCCAAACAATACGCGAGAATTGGTTTTTTGACGATACAGTTCCTCCAGTTCTCCAGATGAAAGCTCTTTGTTTCCTTCAATACTCTGTGATCGCAAAAAATATTGTTCTTTTTTCCACTTTTTGGTACTGATACATCCCGATAGAAACCCCATCGCCAGCAGTAATCCTCCCAAATAATGAATCGTTTTTGACATACCAATAATTTTCATGACTATAAACTATACATGAGTACCCTTTTGCCTGACAGTGTACCCAAATTGCAGGTATTTTTTTGATTTGCAAAAATTTTAAAACTGAAATTGATAAGTTTATCTTTGGCTTTTTATGAACATGGTAAGTGTTCTCATAAATCTTGTTTTTAAACCCTTACGAAGTGGAAGAAGCAAATATTTCTAAAAGACAACTCAAGTTGTTAAACGCTTTACAACTTAAAAAATTCCGTAAACAACACCAGTCTTTTATTGTTGAAGGAGAAAAAAGTGTTGTAGAAACTCTCAAATCAACTTATCAAATACAAGAAGTTTTTTGTACTCCTTATTTTGCTGATAAATACGCTTCACTTCTTACAAAGATACCTGATACTTGGATTGTACCAGAAAATGATCTCAAAAAAGCCAGTTATTTCCAGACTAATAATAGTAGTTTGGCAGTTGTAACACTTCCTTCGCAAACAGCACCTCCAACTTTAAAAACCAATGAGTATGCTCTGGTATTGGATGGTATTCAAGACCCTGGCAACCTGGGCACCATTATTCGAATTGCTGATTGGTACAGTATTGAGCAGATTCTTTGTTCTACTGATACTGTAGATTTGTATAATCCTAAGGTAATCGCAGCCTGCATGGGTTCGTTTTTACGGGTCAATACTTATTATTTAGACTTGAATACTCACTTTACAGATTCTCAAGTGCCTTTGTATGGCGCATTCTTAGATGGACATAATCTCCATGAATGGTCTTTCCCCAAGCGAAGTGGTTATATTGTACTAGGCAATGAATCTAAAGGAATTAGAGAAGGCTTGCACTCTATCATTGCTGAAAAAATTACTATTCCCAGGTTTGGTCAGGCAGAATCGCTCAATGTAGCTATGGCTACTGCGGTAATTTGTGATCATGTGAAGAGGAGTATTTCTTAAGTGAAAAGTTGGCGCAAAGCGGGAATTAGTCCCCAGTCGGCGGTCAATGGCCCATAGTTTTGCGGAATACGTTGTCCTGAGTGTACCGAAAGAACTAACAATAGAACAATGACTAAAAACATAATTGATCAATTCATAATTTATAATTCGTCCTTAACCACTCACCATTGATCATTTACCATTATTATATGATGCAATAGAACACGAAGCAAAACAATGTAACAATAAAACAATCAGCTGAAGGCAAAATAATGAAGCTATAAAAACTAAAGCTTTACTCCAATAACAGTAATGTCATCGCGTTGTTCGGTGCCTTGCTGATGCTCGTTCAGGGTTTTGAGCAATAAGCGCTTTTGTTGGCTCATGGTTTCTTTGTGGTACTCAATGAGCATTTTCTTGAGTCGTCGTTCACCAAATTTTTTACGATTTTGATTGGCGGCATCTCCATAACCATCGGTTGTGAGATAGATGATATCGCCTACATCCAAATTCAACGACTTATTGGTAAACTTGGGACTATCGATGCCAAACCAACCACCAATTGAATACCGATCACCTTTTAACTCAAACAACTCATTGCGACAAGCTACATACAATGGACGTTTGGCCCCCGCATAAATTACTTCACGCTTTCCAGCTTCATTGGGAGGCATAATACAACATAAGGCCAAGTCCATCCCATCTTTGTTTTTGCTAGTGTCTTGCTTGAGAGCTACCTGAATGTTTTCATTCAATGCGTGAAGAATTTGGGCAGGGTCTAATATTCCTTTTTCATTGATGATTTGATTTAGCAACGTATTGCCAATCATACTCATAAAGGCTCCTGCTACTCCATGTCCAGTGCAATCTACCGCAGCCAAAAATATCTTTTCGTCTACCTGAGAAACCCAGTAAAAATCTCCACTGACAATGTCTTTGGGCAAAAACAGAATAAAGTGACTATCAAAAGTTTGAGTAAAGTAATCTTGCTGAGGTAGGATCGCATCTTGAATATTTTTGGCGTATTTGATGCTACTGGTAATCTGCTTGTTTTTCTTATCAAGCTCGCTGTTACGCTTTTTTAGTTTCTCTTCCTGAATATGCAAGTTCAGGTTAGAACCAATATTGGCATTGATTTGCTTTAAAAACTCAAGGTATTCGGCTTGAAGCTCACGGAAAAACAGAATTTCTAAAATTCCACTCAGTTGATCATTAGAGATAATGGGTTGGATCAGGATTTGACGGATGGGAATTTGAGTAGTAGTAGTCTCCAAAATAACCCCTTCGTCAAGTTGAGGTTCAATTTGTATAATTTGGCGAGTTTTGGCTGCTTGCCCGATCAAATCTTCGCCATATTTTATTTTGCGTTTAATTTCATCACCTGTATCCAAAGCAAAGCCTGTCAAAAAAGTTAAGACTTGCTCTTCCGGATCTGCTACATACAAACTCGCCCTTACTCCTTCTACAAAAGGGACCAGATTATCGAGTAAGTTTTCGGCCCAGGACTCCAGCGCCACATCTTGATGCCACTGCATAACATCTACAAACTTGGCAATGGCTAAATCATAAAATTGTTTATCGTCGAGCATAGTATTGTGGTACTAGTAAAAGCTATGAATGATTGATATTTTTATTCTTTTGAGGCAGATGCTTCGAGTTCATGAATTTTAGCCAACATACTCTTTTCTCTGGCTTTAAATTTATCTAGCTTTTTTTGCAAAGTTTTGTATTGGGTAATATCAATCAAAGCTCCCGCCATACGTATAGGTTTTCCTTGTTCGTTGCGACGAATGGTACCTCTTAGCAGAAACCAACGATAACGATCTTCTTGAGTGCGAAAACGGAATGATTTTTCGAAAGGCTTGGTAGATTCATAATTGCGTAAGTGATGATGAAAATGCTCAAAGAATAATCCGCGACTACTTGGGTGTACCCGATCATACAAACTCCCTAGCTTTTCGGCCAATCCATCCTGACAATCCAGCAAAACATTGCATTGGCCTGACCACCAAACAGGTGTATCTCGATCCAGAGTTTCATTTGCTGGAATGTCCATGTCCCAAATACCTTCGGTAGATCCTTCGTTGATCAGTTCAAAGCGCTCATTGACAGTTTGGATCAACGACTCGTTTTCTTTCAATGAGGTAATATCAGTAAAAATACCACTAAACAGTACCGATTCATCCTCCAAAATTTCTGGCCGGGCCGAACCAGCCAACCATTTTACTCTGCCGTTTCCATTTTTGAGCATAAATCGCCCTTCCCATTGCCAAACCTGCATCATATCAGCCGCTCGCTCAATGGTTTGCTCAAAGGTTTTCACGTCATCCTCATGCATCAATTCCTTAAACACATCTACGCTCTTAAAATCGCCTACTTTTTTACCAAAAATTTCGGCAATACCACTGCTTGTATAAGGAAATTTATGGGTGCCATTGGGGTAGATTTGGTATTGGAAGATCATTCCTGGTACCGAAGAAGTCATCCGACTAAAATTTTCTTGCTCACTCTCGAGCTTTTCTTTGATGTCATGCAACTCCTGCTCTTTCGCTTTAGATTCCCACAGCAAACGCTCCAACTCGTTGCTCTTTCGCTCCATTTCTTCTTGAGTAGCCACCAACTCCTCGTTGTTTTGTCGCATCTCTTCTTCGGCTGCCTGCAGTCGTTCGGCCTGCATGATAGATTCCTCGAGCAATTTTTTTGTCTTGATATTGTTTTGAATGCTTTGTAGCATTGCAGCGGCACTTCGGCTTAAGCGACGTAGCAGATCAATGTATTTATCCTCGAGGTTATGTAAGAATATCAATTCTATTACTCCATATACTTCCTCGTTGAAGATTAAAGGTACCACTACCATGCAACGAGCACTTAATTGCCCTGCTGAAGAGTCTAAGTATACATTTTGGAAAGGAATATCTTTGAGGTTTGAGATTCGCTTCGACTTAGCTACCTGTCCCACCACGCTTTCTCCAACCTCAAACTCGGTTTTTTTCATGGTATTTTCGGTACAGGCAAACCCACCACTAAATTGTACCCGGTCTTTATTGGAGTTCATCACAAAAAAAGCCCCGCGCATCGCATCGGTTAGTGTGCATAAGTAGGTAATGATGGCCTCTGAGAAATCTTCAATAGATTTGTCATAGTTTTCTCGAAGTATATCATCAAATTTGGTAAGATTTGAGTCTAGCCAAAGACGTTCCTGAATGCTTTCGTCAGTTGTTAACACATTGTTGGTGTTATTGTCAGGATTTCCATTGCTTGCCTGCATAAATTCGTTCAATTTTTAGAATACACTTAGCGGTCGGCTTAAGCTGATCGTCTAGTAATCAAAAAGTTATATTCTCAGAAAGATACATAATTTATCGAGAGAAGCCCCAAACTTTATTCCAAAATATATACAGAACAGAATCTGGTTTTGTAGTACGACATATTATAATGACAATCAGGAGAGGCTAAAATCTTAAACCTTTAAATTTTTGCAAGTATTGTTTTTGGTTATCCAATGAAATGGGGTTGCCATAAAGCGAAAAGGTACCTCTGTAGACATTCGAATCCTGAAAGGCTGGCGGTAGTTGGTCGGGCAATTCTTTGATTTGATTGTATGACAAATCTATACTACTCAGCTTCACCATCATATGGAAATCAATGGGTAGCTCAGTAATTTGATTATTGGCCGCTCGTAGGTAGTATAGTTGTTGGGCCTTGCTTAGTTCACCAGGTAGTTCGGTCAATTGATTGTGGCTTAAATTGAGCGTGCGAAGCTGCTTGATTTTGCCCAAAACTTCGGGCACTTCAGTAAGTCCATTGTGGGAGATATCAATATTAAAGTAATAAGTGGTAAGCTGAGCCAAACTATCGGGTAGAGAGGTAATATGATTTCCCCTTAGCTTAATCTCATTCAAATATTTACAATTTACTACCGATTCGGGCAAAGACCTTAATTGATTGTTTTCTAAATCCAGCTTATATATCTTACTCCAGCGTAATTGTTGGGGTAGCGTCTTAAGCCGATTATTTTTTAGACTAATGCGTACAAGTTCTTCTAATAAGCCCATTGGTTCAGGAAGGGTTTCCAGCGCATTATCATTAAGATGAAGCTCTTTAAGCCACTGCAAATGCTCCATACTTGCTGGCAAAGTCTTTAATAAATTATTGTTCAGAGCCAATACTTGTAGCTGCTTGAGATGTTGGATTTCGTCGGGTAAGCTTTCCAATTCACAATTGCGGGCAAATAGTTTTTTAAGTTTTTTTAGCTGGAAAAACTCAGGTTCGAGCGTATGCAAAGGATTTCCATCTAAAATGAGTTCTTCTAAGGCTTCTAATTGCTGTAATTGTCCAGGCAATACCTTTATTTGATTGTGCGCAATATCTAGTTTTTTGAGTTGTTTAAGTGCCAATATTTCTACTGGAAACTCGCTTATTTTGCAATTAGACAATATCACCTCCTCAAGTGCAGGTAATTCTTTAAGTACAGCAAATATCTGAGCAAAATCAAGTTGATGATTAATACTCAGGTTCACCTTACGGATGCTTTTGAGGCTAGTCATAGATTCAGGCAGCCTTAACAAACCCATTTGCGATAAATCGATGGTTTCTTTGAGATACGATCGCTGCACATTGGAGCGAATCCCAGCCCAGCTTACCCTGGTACGCATCACCATAAACTCTCCCACATCGATTTCGGCATGCTTTACCAAATTGCGCAAATAATAACTTTGAATCTTATCTCTTAGACTGGTACGCCAATGGGTGCGCACATGCTGCTGCAAATCGGTAGGAGCATATTTTTTAAATAACTTCCTGGCCTCTTTCCGAATATCATTGTCGGGATAAAACAGTGAAATTACCATCAAATATGTTACAATTGTGGCATTGGCCCCTCCTCCCTCTACAATTTGCAAAGCCAACTGAAAATTCCCCTCATCTTCGCTCATCAGAAGACTGGTCACGTGATTGGTCATATCGGTGGTATCTGCTGCCATGAGGTAAGGCTGATCCTGTGACCAAATAAAGTCTTTGAGGTAATCTTCCAACACAATGGCAATGGGCTTGGCCATAATTTGTCCCAGAATTTCGGGCTTGGTATGTCGTCCAATAATCGCGTGGGTCACCCGAGTTGTGATCTTACCGCTCACCCGAATGCCGTATTGACTAAACTTCTCTTTTACTTCTTTTTGGGTAAAACCTCCAATTTTACCTGTGAGAAAAAACAAGGAACGTTCCAGCGAAAAACTACTTTTTTGAAAAGGGTTTTCAACAAATTCCAGTAAGCCATCAAAGTTACCTACATAGCCACCATAAAAACACATTTTACGATCTTTTGGGTAATCTAACTGGCCATATTGTTGGATAAATTCGTTGGTCTTGTCAAAATAAGCGGTATTACTTTCAAACCAGGTATTTTCAAATAAACCCCATTCCAGAGGTAAGTAATTCGCCGCTTGCATATCCAGATAATTATGATGCGGTGGGTAGTCTATCTGGATGGTAGCCAAATGCTTCAGTAAAGGTAAATTAGCTGGCAATGCCTGCTCGTTTACCAATAAACGAAGTGTTTTGAGTGCCAACATAGGACTTAGGACTTCATTGGTTTGCTCCATATCCAAAGATAGGCAACCTCTCAAGTCCAACTCCTCGATAGCAGTAAGTTGAGTAATTTCTTCAGGCAAAGTTCGTAAATCGGTTCTGCTTAACCGCAGTCTTTTTATATTTTTCAAACTTGCCACTTTGGCAAAAGCATCAATCAAATTCAAGCTGGTAGCTTCTCCATAGTCCAAATCCTCAAGATTTTGTAATTGGGCAATTTCGGCAGGTAATTTTTTGATTGATGACTTACTTAAACTTAGTTTCTTAAGGCTGGTCATACGGCAAAGTTCCTGAGGAAATTCCTGAAAATAATCTCCCAAAACAACTTCTTCCACTTGGGCTAGCTCTTCGATGCCCTTGGGTAATTCCCATACTGGGGTATTGATTATAGACAACTGATGCAACTGTTTTAAGTTTCGGGTGGTATCAGGCAATTTGCCCGCAAACTCTATTAGATCAATCAATATCAATGCTTCGAGCGATTGCAGCTGTCCTATGGCTTCAGGTAATTCATGAATAACCTTACAATCTTGTATTGTCAGTTTCTTCAATTGAGATAGTTTACCTAGTTGTGCTGGAAAACGTTTTACTAGCGGTAAATCTCTAAATGTGAGAGCATCAAGGTTAGTTAGCTCTCCAATGGTAGTAGGTATCGATTCCAAACGAGGATCATTAATTTCTAGCGTTCGTAAGGATGGAATCATTCCCAGCACCTGAAGAGCTTGTTTCCAATCCAATGCTGGGTTGTAATTGATGTCTACATAATGTAAGCTAGTACAGGTTTGTAAAGCTTGCGGCAATACTTGCAAAGCATTGCTTGAAAGTCTTAATATTTCAATTTGTTGCATTTTGCCAATGGCAGGCACAAGTTCGGTGAGGTCATGTTTTTGAAGATCAAGTTCAGTTAGATTTGGCAAATATGCCATTTCGGTAAACGCCTGAGACCAATCTAAATGGGCGTTTTGATTGAGGTGAATTTTTTTTAAGCTTTTTAACCCCCTAAACGTTTCTGGTAGTTGTCGGATATTGTTGCCGCTTACCTCTAAAGTGTGTAAATGAAATAAATACCCTATTTGATTGGGTAAACGAATAATGCCACAACGACGCACATCTAAATACTCCAGTGCGGAAAGTCGATCGATTTGATCAAAAGTTTTTTTGGTGAAAAAGTTATTGCGTAATATCAACCTTCGTAGCTTGCTAAGGGTAAATATTGGACCAAGGTCTCTTACTTTATTGGAGCGTAGATTGAGGTATTGTAAGTTGGTCAACTGACTGATTTCAGTGGGTAAACTTTCCAGACCATTACTATACAAAATAAGCTGTTCCAGAGAGGTAAGTAAACCAATTTCGGCAGGTAAATCCTCCATTCGCAAGCCTGATAAATCCAGGGCTTTTAAATTGGGTAAGTTTGATAAAGTTTGGAGGGTAGGCACCAGATTTAAAGCAGGGTTATCGCTTAAATCCAGCTCCAGGTAGGGTACTCGAGCCAGTAAATGAAGATTGGGAGGGAGTTTTCGCAGGCGTTTGCGGTACAGTACTAACCTAATTCTTTTTTGGCCATTGTTCATCGCCTTTAGGGCTTTATTGATAGAAGAAAAAGTAGCCAAAGCATCACCTTGAGAAGCGTTTTGTGCTTCTAGAAATTCGGTCTGAAACCCTTCATAGTTTGCTTTTCTCATGGCGATATTCTGATATTAAGTACTGCTTACTAATGGTTAGGTCAGTCTGACCAATGGTGATAGTTAAAGGTAAGAAATATCAACTAAAGTTGAAAGAACGCGTTTGGTTTGTATAATATAAACCTACTAAAAGATATAGAATGAATGTACCAGAAATAAAATCAGTTGAGACACTCCTAATAGCTTATAAAAACGGGCAAAGGCATTTTAAAAACTGGGATTTTGGCGAAGATGAATCAGTTGCAGGAATAGATTTAAGCGGGGCAATTTTTGAAAGTTGCTTTATGTTTTTGGATTTTAACAACGCAAATTTAAGTAATGTACAATTCCTCAGTTGCAACATCAAAACAGCTGACTTTAGTGGCGCCAACCTCACTAATGCCACTATCAAAGATTGTTGTGTCGAAGGCACTATTTATACTGATGCCATTACCGATAATATCATTTTTGAGAATAATGGTTATTATGGAATCAACTTAATTCAAAAAGACTTTAATCTACTTATAGATGTTTCCTCTAAAACTTAAAATGGCTATGCAATACCTTACATAACCATTTTAAAATTTCTATCACTAACTCTTTACCAAACCATCATTTTCTAATTGTGCTACATGCTCTTGTACAGTTTGTTTGAAGGGAATGTACTCAATACCCAAGTTGTTCAGGCTTTTACTGTTATCAAACTTAAGAGGTTTGCCTACGTTGCGACTCACGTATTTCCAACTTAGCCCAAACATGGGCCCCACCAGGTAGGACATCAATTTGTTGATGGTGCTCTTGGGTAACTTATATTTTTTGGGGAATGCTTCTTCTATTTTTTGGGCAATGCCTTTGAGCGAACTGTGTGCTCCTACCATAATATGGCGTCCTTCGGCTTGTGCACGAAAAGCGGCTTCTATATGAGCATCGGCAATATTACGCACATCTACTACGCCAAAATCTACTTTAGGTACTCCCTGTTTAAAAGTGCCATTCAGAAAATCTAACATGGTAGCAATACTCGTAGAATCTCTGCGATTGGTCAATGATGGCCCCAATACAAATGAGGGATTAATGACGGCTAATTTCCAGCGATCTTGAGCTTCTGCGATTTTCCAGGCTTCTTTTTCTGCTACCGTTTTTGAGTAAGCATAGGGCTGGTGACCAGGTGAACTGGTTTCGTTCCAATATTCTTCGGTAAACACCCCATTTTTTGTTTGCTTAAGGTCAGCAGCATCTCCGTAAATAGCCACTACACTGGAGGTAAGTACTACTTTTTTGACCGACTCGGCTTTATTGGCAGCCTCCAATACATTACGGGTTCCTTGCAAAGCAGGAGCAATGAGTTGTTTTTCGGCATCTTTGATACCTGAGCGAATAAAAGGTGATGCCGTATGCATGATTACCTCACAGCCCTGAGCTGCTTCATCAAAATCACCTGCATTCATCAAATCTGCCTGAATTGGCTCAAATGTTCCCGAGGCCTGACCAGCAATGTCTACCAAGTGTTGGTAGCGATCCTTATTACTTTTATCACGTACTGTGCCTCTTACAGTGCATCCTTTTTCGAGTAGTTTTTTTATAATCCAGGAAGCAATATACCCACTGGCTCCAGTAACCAGTATTGGCTTTGATGTATCAATAGTCATTGTGTAAGTAGTTTTAGTAAAACTTGTTCAAAAGATGAGTTCTATAAATCTAAGTAAAATTCTCTAAAGTAGGTTTTGCCTCCTATCTTACTTTTAGAATATTCATACAAGTAAATTATTGATGCTTTTATAGCTGATGGGAACAATCAGGACTTCCTTTAGGTTTATTTGATGTAAATACATTAAATCAATAATCTTATGCAAACCATATTAAAGGAAGCGCTTGCTGCTTACCAGGCCAAATCGATTGCCAAAAAAACCGGTGAACAAAATGCTATAATGGCCAATGCCACTCAGGCCTTGATAGATGCCAATATAGAAGCTCAGGCACTGAAAGTAGGAGATACAATTCCTGAGTTTTCCCTGCCCAATGTCAAAGGAGCAAGTGTTGACAGTAGTGAATTGCTCAAACAAGGGCCATTGGTTATCTCATTTTATCGCGGTGGCTGGTGTCCTTATTGCAATATGGAGTTAAGAGCCTTGCAGCAGTTATTGCCAGAGTTTGAGCAAGCTGGGGCACAATTGGTGGCTATATCACCACAAACGCCTGATAATTCGCTCAATACACAGGAAAAGAATGAGTTAGCTTTTGAGGTATTAAGTGATGTAGGTAATCAAATTACCAGAAAATTTGGCTTAGTGTTTACGATGCCCATCGATTTACAAAATCTGTACAGTGATTTTGGATTAGATGTAGCCAAACATAATGGAGATAGCACTTTTGAATTACCAATGCCTGCTACCTATGTAGTAGACAAAAACGGAGTGATTCAATACGCTTTTGTTCCAGCCGACTACACCAAACGCGCCGAACCAAGCGACGTACTGGCAGCTGTTAAAACTACTGAAGTGAGCGTATAAAAAACTTTAGATTTCAGAAAATGAATTAAGAGCTTGTCTAAGCGCTAACCTGATCTTAAACGGTCAGGTTTTTTATTTGACGTTATGCTGTGCCATTACAACTTAATACCCACCACTAAAATATCGTCTCGTTGCTCGGTACCTTGCATATGAGTATCCAGGGTTTTGCTCAATAATGCGTGTTTTTGCTCAGCTGACGGCAGTGTACTTACTTCTCGCAACAGAGTCATCAGCCTTCCTCTATTATAAGACTTACGATCTATATTATTTTGATCCTCAAACCCATCTGTGCTTAAAAACAGTTCGGTTTTTTCTGAAACCTTTACTATTTGATTGGCAAAACAATCTGACCGTCTTTTGATTCCTCCAATTGATATACGATCTGCTTTGTATGTTATAATATCACCATTTTCATTGGCTACATATAGAGCGTTTTTTGCTCCAGCATACTGAATATCTATAGTTTCATTTTTTGTGATTTTTAGTAAAATGATATCCATTCCTGACCGATTATTGGTTTCTTTTTGGCGAAGTGTTGAAATAACTTCTTCGTCAAGTTTTTGAAGAACCTCTGCTGGTGTTTTTATTTTTTTTACATTAATAAGCCGTTCGAGCAGGCTTTTCCCCAGCATTGTCATAAACGCTCCTGGCACCCCATGTCCTGTACAATCAGCTACTGCCAGCCACAAGGTATTTTTGGTTTTAGTGAGCCAATAAAAATCTCCGCTTACAACATCTCTTGGCCTAAAAAAGATAAAATAATCGTTGAAGCTTTCCGCAAACCGCTGTTCTGAGGGTAATAATGCCTGCTGTATGCTTTTGGCTGCCTTAATGCTTTGGTTGATTTGGGTGTTTTTTCGGGTGAGTTCCTGATTACGTTGGGCAATATAATCACGCTGGGCTTCTAACTCTTCCTGAGACTGATGTAACTCTTCGTTCCGGGTAGAAATTTCTTCTTTTTGACTCCGTAATTCTTCGTTAGCTTCTTGCAAATCAACTGTGCGTTCAGCTACCACTCGTTCAAGTATTCTTTGTCGAGCTTTAAGTGCCTGGGTACGCCACAGTATAAGCCCATACACCAATAGCGAACCACTTACTACATATAATGTATAAGCCCACCAGGTTTGCCACCAGGGAGGGGTTATTTTAAATTGAAAACTTGCTTCTTCGCTCCAAACATCATTTCGTCCCTTAGCCCTTACCCTAAAAGTATAGCGCCCAGGAGGCATATTTTTGTATTCAGCTTTCCCTTCTTTGGTAAAAGTAGACCACTCGGTATCCAAGCCCACAAGCATATATCGGTAAATGATACTACTCTGTTCACTGTTTTTTAACCCACTAAAATGAAAGGTAAGATAGTTTTGATCGTGGGGCAATACCAATTTCTTGGGCAGCCAATAAGGCATTACATTTTCTACCCCATTCCAGGAGATATTACTACGGCCAAGCCACGAGGTGTCTCTAGACAATTTAGCTGACAGCAACATATCCTGATTAACGTTGTAAAGGGTATCTGCTAAATTCTTAAACTGGGAAATTGGGAGCCAATTTACTTTCTTTTGCTTTATATCTACCCCAGTAATAAACAACTTAGGAGAAGTTGTATCTTTTGCAGGCAACTGAAAAGAGGTAAGTCCAGCACCTACACTCGCCCATAGTCTGCCTTTTTT
Organism: marine bacterium AO1-C; assembly: GCA_001890965.1. Classification (GTDB taxonomy): domain Bacteria; phylum Bacteroidota; class Bacteroidia; order Cytophagales; family Microscillaceae; genus Microscilla. The sequence continues at coordinate 124,214 of MLAY01000017.1, forward strand.
ATCAATAACCATTGGGTTGCCATAGGCATTGAAACTCATAAATTTAAACCCATCCGCTTTTGTCCAGTTTTTGAGCTTATAATACCCATTATTCTTTCGGGTAAAACGAGTCAACCCCCGATTGGTACCCACCCACACCTGACCAAGGCTATCGAGTGCCAGTTGAGTTACGCCATTATCGGCCAAGCCATTTTGCCGGGTATAATGTATAATTTGTCCATTCTCAATAATATTGACTCCTCCCCCATTGGTACCTACCCAAAGCCGTCCATGCTCTGCCAAAAGGCTCGTTACCTGATCATTAGACAAACCAGCTTTGGTATTAAAATGCTCAAACACTCCTTCTTTTAATAAATTGACCCCTCCTCCATTGGTACCTATCCAAAGTTTATTGCCTTCTTGTGCAAAGCAACTCACATGACCGTCAGATAAACCGCTTTCAGCATTATAGTGGGTAAGTTTACCTTCTGAGCCTTCTTCGAGTATGCTAAAACCACTTCCGTTGTACCCAATACAAAGCATTCTATTGTTCTGCAACAGGCTCCATACATTGCTTGCCAACAATACGTCTTTGCTAGTAAAATGATTCATGTGATCCTGAATCATAAGGCTCAACCCTTTGGAGCTACCAATCCAAAATGCACTGTCTCCTCCCACAATACTCCAAACAGAGTTGCTTTTCAAGCCGTTTTCGGTGGTATAATGGGTAAATTGATCGTTTTGCAAACAACTTAAGCCCCTTAAGGTAGCTATATAGACTTTATCTTTATCTAGCCATAGGTTTGATATATAACTATCCAACAGGCCATCTTTGACACCATAATGGGTAAACTGATCCTTTTTTAATACATTAATTCCCAAATCCTGAGTACCTATGTATAGTCTATCATTTGCTTCCAGAAAGCAACTGATATTATTACTGGAAAGACCATTTTTGACATTATAGTAAGTAAACTGTCCATTTTCTAATAAACTCACGCCTCCTTTGGTACCTATCCAGAGCTGATTATTTTTTTTCAAAAGGCGTGTTACTTCATTGTGAGGCAAGCCATTTTTGGTTGTATAGTGAGCAAACCGATTATTATTCCAAAAATTCAAACCACCATTGGTTGTACCAATCCAAAGCCCCTGATCACCTTTTACAAGGCTGGTAATATGATTGTCCGAAAGGCCATTTGCTGTTGTGTACTGGGTAATCCTACCATTTTCCAGCAGGTTCAAGCCACTGTCGTAAGTAGCTATCCATAACCGGCTGTTGTCAACCAAAAGACGCATGACTGAGTTGGCCGACAATCCATTGGCTGTGGTATAATGGGTAAATTGATCATTCTCTAAACAAATCAAACCGCCTACTGTTCCAACCCAAAGTTTTTTACCAACTTTGGCAAGAGTGTTCACATCATTGAGAATTAGCCCGTTTTCTTTTTTAAAGTGAGTAAAGCATCCATTTTCAAACAAATTTACCCCCCCCGTATACGTTCCAATCCACAGCTTTTCGTTGTCTATCAAAAGGCAGGAAATATGATTACTGGAAAGGCCATTGTCTACGGTATAAACTTTTATTTGGTCGCCCTCCATCAGAACCAGGCCATTATCGGTACCCAACCAAACTCGCCCTAACCTGTCTTTTACTGCACACTCAATAAAATTGCTTGGTAATCCCTGATCCTGACTAAGATTTAAGATACCATATACATCATTGTCCTTAATCACAGGTGACATGTAGGGTCTCGAGATAGGTGAAGTAGCGATGACTACCTTTCCTCGAGCTGGTACTACTTTAGGTGTGCCCACTGAAAAAGATTTGGCAGAAGTGATGGAGTCGTTTGAGGATCGCTCTATTAGTTTGTCCTGTTCATCGCTCCATACATAAGTTTTTTTGGGCAAGTCCTTTGGAATGAGATAGGGTTTTAGACCAGTAGTAGATTTATTAGACTGTCCTACCCGATTGCCCTCAAGGCTTTGCATGGTGGTATAAGGTAGGTTATGAGGTATTGGGTGACTGGTGGGAGTTGCTTTAATTTTTTTAGGGAAAGAATATTGACTTTCGTCCGTTGGAAAACTCACATTTTTTGGTTTTGAGCAAGCCGTGACCACAAAAATAAATAGTAATAATGAAATAGTTTGATTCATGACTCAATACCAGATACAAATACACATGTGCACAATTTATCAATAGCGGTGAAGAAGTATTTGATATACCCTCAATAAAATTTAATCGTCTGTTTCAAATGAATTAAGAGACTCAATCAATATAATTAATTATTGGATACTTTGTTCAAATTTGTAAAACAAAAGCTCCTTGAATTTAAGCATAAAAAAAAACTATTTGGATTCGTGGAAACGAAAAGCTCAATAACAGAGATAACCTCGGCAACGTACATAAATCGAACACTAACAAAAAAACTATGTCAAAAAACCAACCGTCCTTATTCTATGGTTATGCCTTATTTATTAAACAATCAACCGCTCTCACCGATTTGCAAGTGCTCAAGTCAATAAGTCTTGAAGACTACAAATATGTTGGTCTAGCCAATGAAAGCTACTTGAAATATGACAAGAAAAAATCTATATGCCTTACCGAATGCAAAAACTGGGTTCATGTATTAGACAACAAAGCAAACAACCTTTGGCAACGGCACCAATACAGCAAAGATCAATTGAATGTTGATGTGGCGGCACAAATTGGGAGACACTATGAGGTTTTTGTTGCTTATCAAGACCACGCCACCAATGATTTTGGTTTTGCGTATTACCGAAAAGGAAAGCTCAAAAGGAAATACAGTGTAGCCTGGGTAGATTATGAAAAACTGATAGATTTTGAAAACTATGGTTCTAAGCTGCCTGGTGAGAAAAACGCAAACACCCCCTCTATGCCTTATGTGTTGCATGTAGCTCAATCTATAGGCATCGATATTCGATATAATTTGAATAGAATAAGGGTATACGCAAAAAGGTAAATTGATTATCTTAATAACATAATCAACTTACCCCTTATCATACAACTACAGCTTTACCCCTACCGTAAGATAAAAGCTACGGGCCGTGGCAGGAATGATACCAGGACCGGGATAAGAAGCTGCCCGTCGGGTAAAGTAGCGTGCATCAGTTAAATTGTTTACCCCAGCAGCAAATCGCATAAACTTATAAGTATAGGTAAACGACAAATCCATGACATAATAGCTAGGAATCAAACCAGTAACCGCGCTTGGGTTAAACACCGAATTGGTAGCATCCGAAAACTGCTCTCCCAGATATGAAAATTGATAGGTTGCTTTGAAGTTTTTATAAGAAAAGTTCAATCCTGATCGCCACATAATCTCTGGCACATATTCTACTTTTTTGCCTCGAATGGCGTTGTCTTTTGAGCTTATGTATTGGGCATCGATCCAGGAGAAGTTGGAAAACAAGATCAAATTCATGGGAGTATTTTTACCCTTGAGCAAGCCCAGAATATCTACTTCTACGAAGGTTTCTACCCCGTAATGGCGAGAATCCCCCACATTGGTTCGGAACAACAGCGTAGTGGAAGGCGGCAAAATTACTCCAATACGATCGTTGTAACGTAGATAAAACGCACTTATATCAAAATTGAGCCAGTGCTGATGGGTACCTCTGAACCCAAAGTCCATATTGAAACCTTTTTCGTCGGTAATGAGACTGTCTAACAAAAAGTTAGGATTGCTCAAACGCAAGTCACTAAACGTAATAGAGCGATAGTTTTGAGAGAAATTAGCATACAAATTCATCTCATTTTCGAAATAATAACTGGCCCCAATACCCAATAAAGCAAAAGAACGGGTCACCGCTTTATCCTCTTCAAAATCGTTTTCTACCACTATATTTCCCGCCAAATCGCGAATGGTTTGCTTAAAAGTACCTTGTGAAAATGTTTGAATATTTTCAAAACGAATACCAGGGGTAATGCTGAAGTTCTTGGTCAGGTTAAAAATGTTTTCAGCAAAAAATGAATAATTCAAACTAGGGAAATCGTAGTTGAAGTTTTCTAAATTATCAGGGTTTAAATGATAAAAATCAGGACGGTCGCTGTTGTTGGCATCCCCCTGTTTACGGTCAGTCAATCCGCTATAAAAACGAGACCCTAATAACAAGGTAGAGCGTTGTCCAAAGAGGTTATAGCTCTGTAAAAAGCGAACTTCTGAGCCAAAATTCCGAAAAACATCTCGTATCAAAGTACGATTTTCATTGGGGTTATCCAGGCGGTCTATTTTTTCCAGGTTTCCTAGTGCATCTCTTTGCGAAAACAGGGCAAAGTTTCGGATGTTGATTTTACTCATGTCCGAAAATTTGTAATCCATATTCACAGCAAACAAATTCCAGTTTACCTTAAACCAGTTTCGGCCACGCTTAGAGATCTCAAAATTTCCCTTGCTTACGTCGTCATCGGTAAGACCACCTGCCTGGCGGGTACGATAATAGAGGTAAGTATACTCAAGACTTACATTGAATTTTTCGTTGGGCTTGTAAGCTACTTTTGTAAAAGCAGTGTGGGAGTTAAAATTAGAATTCGGTCTCCAGCAATTCCCTTCTTTGTATTGGTAATAACCATAATACGATACCTTACCCAAGGTGCCTCCTACACTATTGAAGGTATTGATCAAGCCAAAAGAACCAACCGTTTGCTCCGAATTAAACTCTATTTTTTTGTCTTCAGGAGCGTCTTTTAGTTTAAAATTTAACATCCCCCCAAACTGGGTTCCATATTGCAAAGAAGCAGCTCCACGTACAATCTCAATGCGTTCTACGGCCTGCATAGGTGGGGTATAGTAGCTTTCAGGATAACCCAATGCATCGGCACTCATGTCATAACCGTTTTGGCGAGTATTAAAATTAGCAGTTCGGCTGGGGCCTAATCCACGTGCGGCAATATCTAACTGCAACCCAGCACAATCGCTTTCCCAAATGTTTAGTCCTGGCACTTTGGCAAAAATCTGGCGGGCATTATTATTCGCTTTATTTGCCGCAAAATCATCTAAAACAATGAGCTCATTTTTCTTGGCTTCGTAAATTCCAAAGCCATCTACCGCCATCAGGCGTCCCACGCCAGCATAGGTGTTTCGCTGAGCTTTTACTTTCACTTCTTTGAGAGTTTCACCAAGTGTGGGAAGGCTAAAATCTAATTTTACGTCTTGGTTTTTTAACGTAATTTTCTGCTTTAGGCGCTTTCGCTCAAAAGCATAACATTCTACTACATAAGTTCCTTTGGGAAGCGTAATTTCGTATTCGCCATTGGCGTTGACTTGCGCCTGAATATTTTGAGATTGGATAAATACTACCGCACCGGGTATATTTTCATTGTCTTCTTTGGACGTAACTTTACCATAAATTCGGTAATTTTGGCCTTGTGCTGCGTTTACTACAAGACAAAAACAGATAAAGGTGAATATCTTTTTAAGCATCCTACTTTCTTTGCGTAACTAACATCGGGGCAAAGGTAGAAAACTATTCTTGTTTAGACTAAGTTTAAATAAAATTTATATTTCAGGTTATTTTTCTGATTATTTCCTCTCCAAAATCCACTCCTTCTGCTGCCAACCATCTCGTATTTTGCTCAAATCTACCTGAGGATCAACCAATAATTGGCTAGGGCGCGCATTCAACGTTACCTGCACTTTGGCTCTCACGCTAGGGTTAGTCACTCCTTTTTTGGCGTAATGTGCCTTAAGAAAATGGGCGTATTGCAGGATCAAATCAGGCTGCATGGCCATTTGCTTCTCTTGTTCGTCATTCAGGAATTGTCGATTGGGCACCACTCCTTCTCGTCCGGTTTTAGCGTCTTTCACAAAAAAGGTGGCCGTTCCTGCCTTTTCCATCAGCATTACCCGCCAGGAAAAACGATATCCTTCTTCGGTCCAAAACAAGTTACCTTTGTACAACAAATACCTCCAGGGAAACAATAGTTGAAAAGCAAAGAACACGACCAAACAGGTTGTAATGAGTCCTTTGAATGGCGTTGACGACCGTTGTGCATTGCCAAGTCTGCTACTATTTAGAGGAATCAATCGTTGGTGAAACTCTGCTGAAAAGAAAATCAAGACACAGCAACTCATCACTAACGGAAACACCCCGATTTGGAAAAGCAATCTGGTAAGTGTGTGAAAAACTACTACCGCAATATAAGCCAGTACGCGAGTCTTACGCCAGAGCAAAAAGCCCACAATGAAGGTATCGAATAGCATTCCAGCCCAACTAAACAAATAGGCGGTGATTTTGTACTTGAAAATAAAACCAATAACTGGCAAGCTGGTTTTGGCAGGTAACCAAATCGTCAGCGGCATGGCATTCACCAACCAATCATAATTCATTTTGGCTACTCCTGCATAAAAATACACGATGGCAATTTGTAACTTAAAAATGCCAATCGTCCAGGCGGGTACTTCGCGCTGTTTGAGGTCGGGCTTGCGGCGTACATCCAAAGAAAAAGCGCGATTAGCAGGTACAAAAATCAATAGAAAGGATACCAAACTCACAAAGTAGTAGTGATTGAGGTAATAAGTAATATCGATGAGTTCGGTATAGGTAAAAGTCAGAAAAAACGCAATGGCTGACAGACGGTAAAAACAACCCAGAATGATGCCCACACAGGCCAAAAGCATGAGTCCAAACACCCCATACATCAACATTTCGGGCAAAGGCTTGACCCACGAAAACCCAAAATAGGTAAAGTGCAGTTTGGGTGCCACAAGGTGCGAATACACCCAGCCTTTGGCTATAAATCGAATGGTACTGTAAAGCATCAATGCTCCAAAAATTATCCGGAAGGTAATTAGTGGAGCAATAGATACCGATTTAAAGAAATGGGTAGTTATGTTTTTCTGAGCGTTTAGCAATTTTGTCCAGTTTAGTCTCCGTCGCTATCCGAAAAAGTAATGCTAATTCCTAGCAAAGAACTCATAGAGCTTTTGAAATTTGCGGTGTTGTCTTGCAACAACGTATGCAACGTGCTCACTTGGGTACTGCTCACATTGTCAGAAAGACGTCCCGCTGGTATGGCATCTATAGCAGCTTTGATCTCTGCGATTTTTGCTTTGGTTTGAGTCACCAATGCAGTTCCCCCTTCTACTGCATTGAGGTATTCTTCAAAACCTACCCCATCGGTACCACTGAGCCCTGTTCCCAGCCAAATTTTTTCGGTGGTGGCAAAATGTTCTTTGATCAAATTGAGAGAAATACCACTATAGTAGGCTTCTACTTTGGTAGGCTCGGCAGCAGTTTGTCCAGCTTGTAGGCCTGCTGGCAATTCTACTTTAAAGTTTTTAATATTTTCATAATCCTTTACGAAGGAATTGTACAACAACGAAATTGGGCTACCTGCCGAAGTTTCGGTATTACTGGTAAAGGTCGTACGATAAGCCCCTTCCCAGGCTGCAGTAATTGCATCAATATTAGTTTTGATCTCTGCCACAATCAGCTTCAAATAGTTTTTGCGGTTATCGCTTCCTGTGCCATAGTTGGCCAACACATCTGCATCACCATTCAGGTTATAAATCAAATATTCTACAGCCATAAATCCGCGTACGTCGCGATCAAAACTTGCCGAAAGGCTAAAACTTGTGTTGCTTACATTCGTCTCAATTTTGGTAGTACTGATAGGAAAAGTACCCAATACTTCTACAAAAGTACCCAAAGGCAAATCGGCAGGGCCAAAAGCAAAAGGAGCACATTTTACGAAGCTAGTCATAGCTGCTTCCCAGGCAGCTTGCAATGCGTCGAGGTTAGTAGCATCAGCGGTAGTTGTAAAAGTATTGCTTGCAGTTTCTAAAGTAGCTACTTTGGTTTTTAAATCCTGGAAACTGGGAACAATTAAGTTATCCGCTATATTCACCAAAAGCGTACTTCGGTCAAAGCCGTTATCGTTTACGGCTACATCATTGCTGCTACAAGCGCTCAAGCCACATATTACTGCAACCAATAGCAAACTATAATATTTCTTCATACCCATTTCTTCGTATCTATTTTAGTCAATTCTATATATCATAAATGGATTGATAACCACATTTGGGTTACCAATCCACTAAATAATCAGTTTTACAATATTGTTTTAGTTGCTGGTATAAAAACCAGTTACCTCAGCATCTGTAAAACCATAAATACCTTTGATCAAAGTGATGGTAGCATCCAGGTTAGCAAGCAAACTCGCATCATTCAAGAATTTGTAGCTGGTAGGAGTAGCAGTACTCGATGCCAATAAATTAGTCAAGATTTCCTCGATTTGTGCATCGGTAATTTTCTTATCAGTCAAACCTAACCAACCTGCAGCAAAGGCAACTCCCTCAGCATAAGAGTGTAATGCATCTCCTTTTTCGGCATCGGTAGTAGCTGCCTGTAGTTTAGTTTTGGCGTTGTTGCAGTAGTAAATTACAGTAGCAAAGTTGGTTTTCTCCCAGTTTAATTTGAAAGCTGCTAATGCTGCATCTCTATCAGTATCAAAAGCGCTTCCTCCCTCGATTGCTGCCTTGGCAGTGATTAGGTTGTTGCGCATGTCATAGAATAACCCAGTTTGGTTGGTGTTGTCTGAACGTCGCTTGGCATAAGAGGCCGCGTGGGTTACTTTTGTAGGATCAAAAGTAATATCGGTACCAAAAATCTCAATCAATTTGTCAGTAGAAGCAGCCGTTAAAGTACCACCCATCACAGTAAGGGCGTGGTTGTAAAGTGCTGCTCCAAATGAACCCTTCTGAACCATTTGCTCCAATTCAAGGCCATTCTCATCTAATAAACGGCTTCCTAATTTACCACCATCACCAGTAGGTGTACCTGTACCAGGATTTACGAAACCAGTACCAGAGTTTGCAGCTTTGATCATTTCGGCCAACCAGGTATCAATTTTAGTAGCGTAGCTTGGCAAAGTGATCGCTTTTAGATTGGTAGGGTAAGTGATTCCGGTAACGATGGCTACCCCAGCATTACTTTCAACACTATTCAATTCTGTGGTTAAATCTCCCAATTCAGTTCTTACAGTTCTTTCGGCGGTTACGTTAGCATCAAAGCTTGCAGAGCTATAAGTAGTTGGTACTTGCAATGTAGGCGTTGCATCATCGTCTTTAGTACAAGCTTGAAAAACGGTAGATACAAATAGTAAAAGAATGAAAGTTTGTATAAACGTAATCTTTTTCATTATGTCTTAAATTCAAAATCGTTAAAACTTCAGGTCCTTGCAAAGACTAAATCTGGCGCAAATATGAAAGATAAAAATCGAATTACCAGTTTTATTTAGACTAATTTTAAATAAAAATAAGAAATTATTTTCGGCGATTATATTATTCTCAGTTGAAACAGGACGCTACAAAAAAGGCAAAATAAGCCTGAGAAGATTAACTTTTATACAATTGTTACTTATAAGGTATTGATAGCCAACAATGGTCTTAAAATATTACTTAGCACACTTTATAGTGACTACTTGACTGTTCTATACTTTTTGCAGATTTTTAGGTTTCTTCTTATCAAAAACAAATTTCTTCCATGAAAGCATACGTTATCACAAATCCAGGCGGCCCCGAAGCACTGGAGTTGCAAGAGGTTCCTAGCCCAAAGGCGCAGAAAGGGCAAGTCACAATCCAAATTAAGGCATTTGGCCTCAACCGAGCCGAAGCAGTTACTCGGATGGGCGGATCGGGTAAGGCAGTGAAATTCCCAAAGGTGATTGGCATCGAGTGTGTAGGAATCGTGATGGATTGCCCAGGAGGGGAATTGGAAAAAGGGCAAACAGTTGCTGCGGCTATGGGAGAAATGGGTAGAGCCTATGATGGATCGTATGCGGAACAAACAGTGGTGCCAGTAACCAATGTGTTTCCACTGAAAACGTCATTGGATTGGAAAACTCTGGCAGCCATTCCTGAAACTTATTTTACTGCCTGGGGATGTTGTTACCATACACTCAAGCTAGACAAATTTGAAAAACCCAAAGTGTTGGTAAGACCTGGAGCTTCGGCTCTAGCGGTGGCTATTACCCAGATTGTCAATCATTTAGAAGGGCAGGTAATTGGGATAACCCGTAGCGCACATAAGGTAGAAAAAATGCTAAAAACAGGTATGCACAAGGTGATTGTTTCGGCCGATCGCGTAGCTGATGAAGTACTCGCGGAATGGCCCAACGGAGCTGATGGCGTGGTAGATACCATTGTAAGCAAAACTTCGGTAGCCGATGATTTTAAGCTGCGTTCCAAAAAAGCCCACCTCTGTTTGGCTGGCTCGTTGGCCGATAGCTATGGCACCGACAAAGCGGGGAGCTTTATGAAGGCAATGATTAAACCTCGAGTGGGGTTTTATGATAGTGGTACTATCTCAGTAACAAAAGATGGGGCTAATCTTCAGCAAATTGTACAAAGGGTAGAACAAGGCATTTACAACCCTCACATTGACGCCACTTTTGATTTCTCAGAATTGCCAAAAGCCCACGAAATGATGGATAAAAATGCGTTTGCGGGAAAGGTGGTGATTTCGGTAGATGTGGATTGAATGCCTAGTAAATATTGAGCGTTGAATCTGAAAGAACCAGGTTGCAAATGATATTTCACTTAAACACCTGCGACGGGATTGCATCACTTACCCCAACTTTCTGTCAACCGCTGCTAGTGAACCACTCTTTGCCTGATAAATAATCAAAATTGCGGGAAGAAATAACGCCCAAAATCCAGAAATGGGAAGGATAACGACCCCAACTACCGCTGCTCCCAATAAAAGCCAACCAAAAGTGATGGGTACGGCCAGTTTTTGGCTTTCTATGTATTTGATCAGGTAGCCCAGCAGCATAAAGGTGATACCCGCAAAAGTGAACCAAAATGCCAGGTTTCGTTCTATTGTATTGCCTGTATTTAGCAATCCATTGGAAAGCATTCCACCAAAAACTCCTGAGTGCTTCACGAACCCCAAAAGGCTATGCAACACACCAATGATTATGACTACTACGCCTATATTATTTTTCATAAGTATCCTTTTTAGTTTGTCTATCAAACAGTCTTATATCTTGCTGCGAAGGTATTGTTTTACAGCATCAATTTATAGACGGGGCCGTTTACAAAAGCGGCTTAGGGGCTCTTCTTAATGTTCTTGATTAGGAACTTAAAATCATTGAAATATCCTTTTAACCAATCTGGATAAAAGGTCTCTGGGGTAATCTTGAGGAAAAAGTTTTCTACGCTTAGCTTCAATACCAATCTGGCCAAATCGGAGTCCTCTTCTAAGCCAATAATCGTAGACCAAATAGGTGTAAAGGCATCTCCTACAGATTCGTTGGTTTTGTTAAAGCAAGCCTCAAACGCTGGGGTTTCTCTATTGACTCGTAGTTGTTTATTGAATAACAGATCCGTTTTATGAGCAATTAATATATCGGTGAGTGTCTCAAGGGTGGTAGCTTCTTTCATTTTCTCGGCCATTGCTGAGGCATTTGCCAGATGGTGATCCAACAGCATATCTGTAAATATCTCGGCGGTACTAAAAAAGTAATAGAAAGCTGACTTGTTTCTCTGGAGTCTCTTGGCCAGTCGCTCAATCTTGACACCTTTGGGGCCTTCCAAAGCAAAAATCAGGTATCCTTCATTGAGCCATAGCGCTTCTGTTTTACTCATATTTTGGGGATGTTCATTGATCAATCAGGTACAACTTGAAGATTAAAAATACATATTTCTTTTACTCGTCCGCGCTGCAACCTTTCGCTTTTGTGATACTCTTTACAAATATCTAACACAAAGTGTCTTTTGATATAAAAAAACCGTCCCCATGAAAACTTTTACTATTGGCTGTCTATTCGTCCTTGTTTGCTTTCCATCCTGGAGTCAGGCTCCTATAAAACTCACCCAAAAAGAAGCGCAGGAAGATTTAAAATGGCTGCGATTCTCGCTTGAGTATGTCCATCCTCGGCTTTATAAATACGATGATAAGCCAACCGTAGATCGCAGATTTGATCAAGCTTCTCGAGGTATTGAAAACTCAGGAATCTCAGGGGTTCGTTTTTTGAGTTTGGTCAGTAAACTCAACGCCAAAGTAAATTGTGGTCACCTGTATACCATTCCTCAGTATGGACTTAGAAAAGAGGTTTTAGGCAAAAAAGTAATGCCTTTTTATGTCAAAGTAATTGATAGTAGCTTATATGTTTTTAATGATTGTAGTCCTCGAAACCCCATCCCGAACGGGGCCAAAATTGTATCCATCAATGGAAAAACTGCTACCCAAATTTACCAGCAAATGCAAGCAGGCATCGCGACGGATGGCTATATAAATACGCGTAAAAATCGCTTGATTGAGCGGTATTTGTCTTACGCTTTTCAGGGGTTTGACCTGTACTATTTCTTGCATGTAGATCAAAGCCAAACCTTTAATATTACCTATGCCTCCTACCCTACTGGCAAAATCAAACAAAAGCAACTACGAGGAATGACCAGAACCGAAAGAAGGCAAGCATTGCAAGAAAAGTATCAAATAGACGAAAGAGCCTGGTACAAAACACCCTCGCCTCGGTTTAAACTGGTAGAAGATAAAGGTTATGCTGTATTGACTATTGCCCGTTCGTTTTACAATAAAAAAATAGACCCCAATTATGATGCTTTCTTACAAAAAACCTTTGCAACCTTAAAGGCTAAAAAAATCCAGCATTTGATTATTGATCTGCGCAACAATGAAGGAGGCAGCGAACATCAACAAATGGAGCTGATGGCTTATTTGTACAATAAACCTTTTAAGCTTTATCAACACATTTACCAAAGCCATATCGACTTTCGTCCGCTCAAACCTATCATCGTGGAGCGAGATACTTCCAAATTGCTATTCAATAACGATGATGCTTATATGCGAAAATTTTCCAGCAAGCTTTGGGTCAACAATTACAAATACAGCAAAAATCTTCGCTTACGCGCTCCTAAAAAAGATGTTTTTGAAGGGCAACTCTATGTATTGATGAATGGTAGTTGTTTTTCCAGTGCGTCTGATCTAATTGCCGATATTCGCAAAACCACCAATGCCATCCTTATTGGGGAAGAAAGTGGCGGTACTTTCGAAGGCCCTACTGGCGGTATTAGCATTGTAGTGCAGTTGCCCCATAGCAAAATTATGGTACGCATTTCTCCCAACATTCACATTGGTTCTTTGTACAAAAAACATCCTTTTGGCAAAGGGGTATTGCCCAATCATCAGGTCAATTATAGCATTACAGATTTGGTAAAAAAACGTGATTTGGAAATGGAAAAGGCAGTAGAGCTTATTCGGGGAAAGAAGTAGGCCACGTTTTGCTTTTGTTCCTAGTATTTGGACAATAGTCATAGATATTGTTTCACTTAAACACCTAAGATAGGACAGAATTATCTCTTTGCATCCTGATTGATTTAAATCGGATATAACTTAACCCCCATGACCAAGATGTCGTCAATTTGGGATTCATTTCCTTCTTGCATCCAGCGTTCCAGGTTTTGATCAAGCGATTTCTTTTGTTGTTTAAGAGGTTTGGAATGCAAGTTTAGTAAAGACTTTTTTAAACGGCTTCTCAAAAATTTTCTTTTGTCTGGCCCTCCAAACTGATCAATGTAACCATCAGAGAAAATATAAAATGTAGTAGCTTTCTCAATCGTGATAGCATGCGTGGTAAAAGATGCCTTTGCAGCATTTAATTTACCACCAATTGACCGACGATCTCCCTTAACCTCATGTACTTGATTGTCAGTCACGTAAATCAAGGGATTTTTTGCCCCAGCAAATAATACTTCATTGCTGTATTTATTGATAGTAATAAGCGCTAAATCCATACTATCCCGGTTATTGGTAGATGCTTGTCTAAGTGTCTTGCGAACAGTTTGGTGCAAACTATTTAACACTTCCCCTGGTTTTGTAATCCCCTTGGCTTTTACTACATCATTTAGTATTGATACACCAATCATTGATAAAAAAGCCCCTGGAATACCATGTCCCTGGCAATCTACAGCGGCAAAAATGGTTTCTTCGGGTGTATCGGCAACATAATAAAAATCTCCTGATACTACCTGTAGTGGCCTAAAAAGAATAAATGCCATTTGGTCAAGACAAGAATGAACGGAAGGGTCTAATGATAATGAAGCATCTTGAATTGTTTTGGCATATCTAATAGAAGATGCTATATTATCGTTTTGTCTTTGCATCTTGGTCAATACACCACTCAACATCTGATTTTGAGCATCTATTTCCTCTGCATTTTCCTGCAAAAGCATAACACTCTCTTTGATTTTGTTAAAGGTAGGCCTAAAAATATAAACTCCTTCTACCAACAAAAGAAACAAAGTAAAACACATCAAGAACAGCTCTATACGTTGAAAACTACTCACTTTTTGTTTGGCTACTTCCTCAAATCTAAAAGTAATCTTATTCATTAAACCCAAAAATGATTTTTCATTAGCCAGAATTATATTCAACCATTTTTCCTTTTGAGGCTGTTTGGCCGCAAAACTTTCTTTCAATAGGCTTTGAGTAGCTTCTTCTATCTTGTGTTTAAAAACAGCGATTTCTTTAAAATATTTTTGGTTGATTTGGTCAAGCTCAGTTTTTGGTAACTGGAGTTTGGCATCACCCTGCAGCAATCCTTGATGTGAGCGATTCCACAGGGTTAGATCAGCCTTGAGTAGTTTCCATTGATCGGCAAAAGCTTTTTTATCAGAAGCTTTTACCAACAATAATGCTTCTTTTGAAATCTTTTGGCTCAACATTCTCTGACGCCCGGAGATGTTAATAACTCTCGAAGAGGAGTCTTGCCCCTTGAGGTGAAATTGGACAAAAATTTGGCTACTAACAGTGAACACTGCAATCAAAGATAAGGCAACTATATATATTTTTGAGTAGTTGGAAACTGATAGTTTCATGAAAAATAACGCTATTGATGATTGTTTAATAAATGATTAATATCCCCCTAATTGTTAGAAACTTTAAACGCTCCCTTCACCAAATCATACACTACAGATTAATGTATTCTCAATATTATCTATCAACTTTAACGCAAAAAGCTAGCATAAACAACAAGTTTTCGCTCAACAAGTCATATTTATCGATAAAACCAAAATTAATTGTTTTTCGTCCTTCTAACCTCCCATAGAATTCATTATTTATACACTTGATTTGGGAAATAATTATTACTGAAATAAAAGGTGGCTGCTACCAATACAGGATGGCTATAATTTAGGCCGAGCAATGGTGTTTATTTTAAAAATAAGCCAATAGAAATCAAGCTATTTCACTTAAGCACTCATCACGGAGAAAATGAATTGGGTTATTTTTGTAGTTTTAACTTAAGAAACCTATGTGTTAAAGCCATTGTCACAAAAATCTATGGAAAACCATCTTAATATCTTTGATTTTGATCCCCATGCCAAAACCCGACATTTTAAAAAGGGGGAAATTATTCAACGCAGGGGAGAGTCAAGCATTTATACTTTTTATGTAAAACAAGGATTGTTAAGGAGTTATATCATTGATAGCAAGGCCAAAGAGCACATCTTTATGTTTGCCCCAGAAGGATGGGTTATTGCCGATGTAGAATCTCTGGAATTTCATGCTCCCACCGAATTGTACATTGATTGTCTGGAAGACTCGGAGGTAGTAGTATTTAATCGGGATTGCTTGTTTCGGGCTGAATCTACCAGAGATACGATTATACAAAACGCCAAACTTTTGTACCGCAGAATGGGCGTACTGCAGCGTCGAGTGATTATGCAGATGAGCTCTCCCGCAGTAGATCGCTACAATTATTTTGTACAAACCTATGCTGAATTAACCCACCGCATTCCCCAACATATGATCGCCTCTTATTTAGGCATTACCCCTCAAGCGCTGAGCACCATCAGAGGTAAAAAGATAAAAAAATAATCTGGATTTGGGAATTAATCTAGATGAATGCAAAACAATTTATAAGTGTGCAAATTTGTATTAGAAGTTATGATGACTTCTTAGTATCAATACACTATCAACTAAGTTTATTTATACCCCACTTCTTGTGTGGTCTTAGCGAAGCGAGACCATACAATATTCTCTTTGGTCTCCCTATTGGTAAGACCAAAGACCTGCAAGGGATACTAAATATTTAGTTTATGGTGTAATCAATGCAAAATCATGCACTTATGAACAAAGAATATTCAAACGATGAAATTACCGTAGTATGGCAACCCAGTAAATGCCAACACGCGGGCGTATGCGTAAAAACTTTACCCAAGGTGTACAACCCAAAGGCTAAACCGTGGATAAAAGTTGAAAATGCAACCACCCAAGAACTTAAAAATCAAATTGATAACTGCCCTTCTGGCGCCTTAAGCTATTATACCAATGAGTAAAATAAAAAATATTGAACCACTCGGTTTTCCCTGGAAAACTCAGGATCCATTCTTGTTTTGTGCCTATCATAGAGACGAATATCCTCAAGGAAACTCAAATATGGGGGTAGATGCTTCGCTCAAACAAGGCAGACATATAGGTCAGGATTTTGTGGTGAAGGATGGATGGCGTATGTACCACGGCTCCAATGTACCAGGTTTTCCTTATCACCCACACCGTGGATTCGAAACCATCACCATCAACAAAGAAGGCGTAGTAGATCACTCCGATTCGCTTGGAGCTAAAGGTCGTTTTATGGAAGGCGATGTACAATGGATGACTGCTGGCAGAGGTGTGCAGCATTCTGAAATGTTCCCGCTCGTGAATGATGATCAAGGCAATCCATTAGAGATATTTCAAATATGGCTCAACCTACCCCGTGCTTCTAAAATGGTAGATCCTCATTTCAAAATGTTATGGAAAGAGGACATCCCAGTAGTTGAACACCAAGATGAGGCAGGTTATGTGACTACCGTACAAATCGTAGCAGGTAGTATCGCTGACACCAATGCCTTAGCACCTACGCCTGATTCGTGGGCGGCGAACTCGGCCAATGCAGTGGGAGTGTATACCGTAAAGATGGAAGCCAATGCAACCTGGACTTTGCCCAAAACCAATGCTGAGGCTCACCGTACAATCTTTTTCTACAAAGGTGATAGCATCACGGTTGAAGGACAGCAAGTAGGTTATGACTATTTGATAGAAGCAGCTGCAGGAGAAGATATCACTATCAAAAACGGACAGGCAGATGCGTATTTCTTGATTTTGGAAGGCAAACCCATCAACGAACCAGTGGTACAACATGGCCCTTTTGTGATGAACAGTCAGCAGGAAATTATTCAAACGATGCAGGAATATAGTCGTACGCAGTTTGGAGGCTGGCCATGGAACGAAACTGAAGTAGTACACCCCAAAGACAAGGGGCGATTTGCCTTGCATAGTGATGGTAAGGAAGAAGTAAAGTAAAACGATAACACCGAACTAAAATGACTCATACAAACACATCTAATTGGCCCGTACTCAATTTTGAAGAAATACGGGATACCCTTGAAACATTGCACCAATGGATTCAGATTGTTGGTAAAATACGCTTAAAAACAATGCCCTGGCAAAATCATTCCTGGCATACGGCGCTTTATATTACCAGCAATGGATTCTCTACCCACGGTATTCCGTATGATGGGCGAATTTTTCAAATAGACTTTGATTTCAGAAAACACCAATTGTCTATTCATTGCTCTCAGTCTACGACCGTTTCTATGGAATTGCGCCCTATGACAGTTGCCGACTTCTATAAGGAATTGTTTGAGAAACTGAATAGCCTCGGTATTCACGTTAAAATTCACGCGCGTCCTAACGAATTGGCTCATGCTACGCCATTTGCTGAAAATACTTTTAACAAATCATACGATGCAAACGCCGCCAATGCGCTGTGGCGTGCCATGCTAAGGGCTAATGAGGTTTTCAATCAATTCAGGAGTGAATTTATTGGTAAGGCAAGCCCCGTGCATTTGTTTTGGGGAGCCTTTGATTTGGCAGTAACTCGCTTTTCGGGGAAGCCAGCACCGCTACACCAAGGCGGAATGCCCAACATGCCACTGGATGTTATGCAGGAAGCTTACTCTCAGGAAGTAAGTAGTGCAGGGTTTTGGCCTGGTTCTAAAGACTCCCCAATGCCAGTGTTTTACGCGTATGCATACCCCGCCAATGCAAGTTTTGGTCAGCAAAAAGTATTGCCCCAAGAGGCCTTCTATAGTGAAGAAATGGGTGAATTCTTTTTGAAATACGAGGATGTACAGAAATCAGAAAATCCTGAAAAAACGCTCCACGGCTTTTTGCAAAGCACTTATGAAGCGGCTGCCAAAAGCCTAAATTGGGAACGTGCTCAATTAGAAAAACAAGTGTAACACTTTCAACAAAAAATGAGTTGACGGTGCGCACGCTACCTGCCAGGTTTTGAAATCTGGCAGGTTTAAATATTCCTCTACACTTTTTCCCACAGCAAGCCCCATAATATTAAAATCTCATACTTTTTGCGCAAATTTGAACATTTACATCAAGTCAGGATTATAATAATATGCGCGAAGGAAAACACATCACCATTGAAGATGATCTTAAGCTGTGGGTAGAAACCTACGGAAATTCTAATAATGAGGCTTGTTTATTTATCTCGGGAGCAGGCGCCAACAGCTCGTTTTGGTCTGAAAACCTCTGCAATAACCTGGTAAACAAGGGCTTTTTTGTGATCAAATATGATCACCGGGATTTTGGCTATTCTACTAAAATTGATTGGAATCGCACCCCTTACGATTTTATGCAGCTTGTCAAAGACGCCTTGTCTATTTTAGATGCCCTTGAGATAGCAAAAGCCCATGTGGTGGGTCATTCTATGGGTGGGTTTATTGTTCAACTATTAGGCATTCACTATCCTGAACGGGTGCTTTCTATGGCATCGCTTTCTTCATCTACCAACTCACCAACCGTACCACCACCACCCGAAAAAACCTGGGAGGTATATTTGTCGCATCAGCCTAAAAATGACTACGAAAACGACTTGTATGGTTTTTTGGGTGTTTGGCGATATTTGAACGGTACTGCTGAATTTGACGAAGCCTTGGCCATAGATTATACCAAAAATCTTTATAAACGACAGCCAATAGATGCCGCATTGGGTGCTACCCACGTAAAAGCGCAGGAAACTTTAACTGATAGAACAGAAGCACTCAAAAAAGTCAAGATTCCTACTTTGGTTATACACGGCGAAGAAGACTATGCCGTAGACAAATATGGAGGCATTCAAACTGCAGAAGCTATTGAAAATGCGGAGCTGGTACTGATTCCTAAAATGGGGCATTTGCTGTTTAATTACTCGATTTTAGAGCGATTTGAACAGGAGATTATTCAGTTTTTGAGCAGACAGGCCCTAAATTAACTTCACCTCTAGCATTAAAATATCATTTATTTTTTAGTCTATAAAACTACTTTTGTATTTAAACAAAACATTATTTATTTAAATATGAAACAAATATCACATTGTAATAAAACCTCTTATATTTACCTATCTATACCAATCAACAGGCATATTCAGCTTTTGGGCTAATGGTATATTGCTTTCCGCAATCAGGTTTGTTGTTAAGCCAGGCTCTTTCTTCTTTAAGCTCCCTCACTTTTGCTAAAACAAACGAAACAACAGTTAATTAAATCTCCTGATAGAACACAGCTATTTGATCATTTAAAAATAAAACAAACAAGTCCCAGAGAAAGATTTGGGACTTATTTAAGTGCTTTTATACTTAACTTACCAACCTTATAGTGTTAAAGGAATCAATATAATACATATTAAAGCCATCCTTATAGGGTAGATTTTATCAATATCCCCAAAGACGAGAAGACTCTATTTGTTTAAAATTCTAATTTGTCAATATCAATGAAAAAGAGATTATTAATAACCTTATTATCCTTCGCAACATTTGCTCTAAATGCTCAAGGTATCAAGTTCTGCAAAGGGAATTGGGCAACAATCAAAGCAAAGGCAAAAGCCGAAAACAAATACATATTTGTGGATGCTTATACTACTTGGTGTGGGCCTTGCAAATGGCTTAGTAAAGACATCTTTCCTCAGAAAAAGGTGGGTGATTTTTTCAACAAACACTACGTGTCTTACAAATTTGACATGGAAAAGGGCGAAGGAGTTAAGTTTGCTCAAAAGTATCAAGTAAACCTCTACCCTACCATGTTATACTTTACTCCTGAAGGAGAATTAGTACACAAAACAGTAGGTGCTTGTGCCGCGGAAACATTGATCAAACGAGCAAGCAATGGTTTAGACGCTGAAAAGCAATTTTATGTGCTCAAGCGAAGGTTCAAGCAAGGCGAGCGAAACAGTCAATTTCTCAAGAATTATATAGAAGTATTGGGAGATGCTAAAGAAAACCTTAGTGAACCAATGGGTATTTATTTCGCGCAAATAGACAAGAAGGATTGGGCTAGCAACGAAAATTGGGCATTCATTAAAAAATATGAGCGAAGTGCTTTATCCAACATTTTTTCCTATGTATTTACCAACAGAGCGAAGTTTGCCGAAGCAAATGGCTCAAACAAGGTAAATGGATACATCCTTCAAGTATTGGTGCGAGGCGTAAAGGAAGTAGTGAACGCTAATAATCAAGATCAACTGGATGCTTTTGTTAAAAAACTTCAGGCCTTTTTTGGTTCTGATGCTCAGCGACGTATTGCCAGAACCAAGCACTTGTTTTATGCTCGTAACCAACCCAAAAGTTTTCAATACACTTATGATTATTTTGATAATTACTGCAATGATGTCCACGAACTCAATCGCATTGCCTCCGATTATTGTGAAAAATTTGAAGAACAGTTATACCTGGAAAAAGCATTGGGTTGGGTCGAGAAATCGATAAAGCTAGATAAAAGATCTTTTAATACCTACACCCAAGCTCAACTGCTTTATAAACTGAAACGATACAAAAGAGCCAAAAAGGCAGCAAAAGAATCTATAAGGCTTGCCCAAAAAGAGGGGAAAAGTTTCAAAAATACCCGAAAACTTCTCAACGAAATCAAACGTGTTATGTGATTTTGTAAAATGGGTGGTGGTTCATCATTGATAAAAGAACTACCACCCATTGCTCGTTGTGGGAAATTGAACATTTTTTCAATCATCAATCATATTCAATTTCCAGTTCGTAGTCGATGTTGTATTGTTTTCGACAATCTGGCTCGTTGTCAAACTTGATCTTTTCTTTTGTGATTTTAGACTTGTACTTGTGATACCATTTGGTGAGTTTTCGATGAGCATCTTTAGGTCTATCATTTATGTACTCAAGTTCATAGCTAAAATAGCCAAAATCACAATTGATTTCAAAATAATCAAATTGGATATCAAAAACCAACATCTTAGGAATACTAACCATATGAGTCAAAATAATGTAGGCTACTGCCCCAACATTCAAATAAACATCTCGACAAGGTATTTTAATACGTGTTTGAGTATTATCTAGTATTTTCGTAATTAGATAAGGGATTGCCTCCTGACCTAACTGAACTATTTGCCAAAAAAGAGTATCCCCACAATATTGGTTCTCTATTACAAGCTTTCCATTTTGGAGTGAAGATTTTCTATAAGGAACACTCTTGATTTCACTCACTTTATCTATTAATGCATGTCCAGAAAGCACTGACTTCCGAGCAATTTTCAGTGTATCTCGCGGCTTCTCTTCGGTAATATTTAATGCTGAATCAGCTATAGATACTCCAGTAGCATCTGGTTTCTGCCGATTTTGCTCACCACTTGAACAAGCCAGCAAAAAGCTCAATAAAATCATGAAGAGTTGTTTCATCTTTACTATCCAAAGTTTGAAATATCATTGATTCGTCAAGGCAGGTAATCAATACAAAGTATTTGGGATGCTGGTCTCCCTTCGGTAAGACCAAGCTAGATGTGGATATTTGAACAATTTCACAATCATCAATCATATTCAATTTTCAACCTGTACACAATGTTGTGTTGTTTTCGACAATCAGGTTCGTTATCAAACTTGATCTTTTCCTTTGTGATTTTAGACTTATACTTACGATACCATCTTGTCAGCTTTTTGTGTGCATCTTTAGGTCTATTGTTGATGTACTCAAGCATACCATCAGCATAACCAAGATTACAATCGGTGTTAAAAGAATCAAACTGCATATCAAAAACCAACATGGTCGGTAAGTTTACTATACCGCTTAATAAGACATAAGCTACAGTGCCCACGTTTAAATACTCCTCTTGGCAAGGAATCTTAATATTTGTTTTGGTACTATCTTGTACTTTCGTAATCAGATAAGGAATTGCTTCTTCTCCCATTTGTACTATTTGCCAAAAAAACGCATCCCCACAGTGTAACTCTCTAACTCTGTTGTTTTTACCCAGTTGGGTAAATGTCACATGAGGAATCTGTTTAATCTCACTGATTCTATCTACCTGTTCGTTCCCTGAAGGTACCAGGTTTTTAATCACTTTTACCGTATCTTTTGGCTTTTCTTGAGTGGTATCTGATACCGTACTGGAATCTGCCAAATTGGTGGTCTCTGCTTTTTGCTGACTTTGCTCACCACTTGAACAAGCCAGTAAAAAGCTCAATAAAATTATGAAGAGTTGTTTCATTTTTATTATCCAAAGTTTGAATTATCATTGATCCGTAAAGGCAGGTAATCAATACAAAGCGTTTAATAAACAAACCCTCTATCTACAATCAAAAATGGCCTTCCATTCTCATAGTAAATCCGTTCTGTCCAATTCCATCCGTCAGTATCATATTCATAGGTTCTGACATATTCGGGCGTATCACCTGATTTAAAAACGCTCTTTTTTGTAATGTTTCCACGTGAATTGTATTCATACAACACCTTGTCAGTTAAATCCCCTTGTGCATTATACTGCCTATCCTCTATTCTACGATTACCTCTACCATATTTATACACATTTCTTTGCTTGGTTTTGCCCTGCTCATTTTTAACAATCCGCTCAATCACATTCCAGGTCTTATCGTATTTGTATTCTATCTTTTGATACAATTTCCCATCTTTATTTTGCCATTCATATTTTCTTTTTAGCTCGTTTTTATGCAAAAACAGGGTATCATATTGATAGGTAGACAAGCTTGTTATTTTTCCTTCAGGATTATATTCAAAAATCCATTTATAGTTATAAAGACTATCATTTATTGTTCGATAATATTCTTTAATATATCCTTTGTCATTATTAATTGGAAAACTACTTCCTGCTTTCATCTCCCATATAGTTTTGTCAATTTCGTGAAAATCTTTATTGAAAATATTTTCTGCCAACCCAGTCAACTCTATGGTTTTACCAATCAGCAGACTATCTCCTAAGCCTTCATGATGTCCTCCCGCCTTACGCTCATAACCACCTTCTCTAAAGGCAGAAGTCCATTTACCCTTTTTTTTCCATCTCAATATCTTACCATCCTTTTCCAATACAGAATAGTATATACTATACATAAACTCAGGCTTTTTCTTAAGGCCATATACTTCCATTGTGGTTTTGTACTGAGGAAACCGCCTCCACATCTCTTTTTGTTTTGGCTTCTTTGCGCAAGCGCTCATCATCAAAATTATCAGGACTAAAGTTTGACCAATTATTTGGTGCTTTTTGCTATATAAAATCATATTGTTATCATTTAAGCCAAAAGTCTTGTCACTTCGTTGGCTCTGTATCACTATTTGTTTTCTTCTTTACAATCCGCTTCATTCCCTCATCATTCCCAGTCATTTCCCAATGACTCAGGGCCATCGGAATACAACCAATGGCGTTTAAACGATCAAAGAATTCCTTGGTACGGAAAGGTTGTTTTTGGGCTTCTTTCATTTTGGCAAAATCGGCCATTGCGTTTTCGAGCAAGTATTTGCCAGTAATGTAACTGGTACCATAGCCAGGCTGGCGTAAGTATAAGTGTTGCTCAAAAATCAACAGGTCTTTTTCGGTTTTCATCCAGCCACGGGGCGTATATTCAGAATGAATACCACCCGCTTCGGTCATTGTCATTTCGTTGGCATGGGCGTAGAGCGATCCAAGCCCACGAGCGGCCCGTTGGGCAATCATAATGTAGACAATTTCTTTGGCTCGGGGTGCATCGTCGTATAAACCAGCCTGCAAAAACATTTCTTCTACTGCGGTAGCTACTCCTTCGTTACGTGAATCAAAAATATTATAGAGCAATGCACCTTTGCGAATCTCACTTTTGTTGGGTTCAGTATCCATTCGGGCCAGCTCAAACCAATGATAAAAATGAGAAAACAATGGGCGTGGATCATAGTGGGCCCCAATCAGGAAAAAGTTGCGTTTTTCTTCGGGTACATATTCCAATAAATGCTCTCTTAGGGCGGTTTCGAAATAAGGTTTTACCGTAACGATGTCTTGCTTGTCTAGAAAATTAAGCAGGCTTTTGGCTGCCATTTCGGCCAGTTGGTTATAAGCTTCAGGCGAATCAGCTGCTTTGAGTTCAGGCAAGGCTCGATTGCGGTGTTCTTCTAACTTTAGTGCAGTCCAGGCACGAGCCAATTCTCGCTTCAGGATCATTACTTCGTCTTCCCAGGTAAGTGGCACCAAATGTACGTTTTGCAAATACCAGGTGTAGTTTTCTTTGCCAATACCCGAGGGGCCAGTTTTGGTTTTGGCCTCTTTCTCCAGCCAGGTAGCCAATTCATCGGTAGATTTGGTAGCAGTCTCGATGGCAGTTACCAAGTCTTTGTTTTCTTTGACTCCTTCTTTTTCAAGGATTTTTTTTAACTCAGCACTTTGTTGTTTGATATCCCGAATGCCCGTAATCCATAAATCTTTAGCGTTTCCAGTAAGATTTTTCTGTGCTTGCTTATTGAGCGCAGGAATCACCTTGAGGTCATTGAGCAAACGTTGCTTTTCGGTGGTATTCAATGGAAATTTATACGTCCAGATTTCGGTAGTCATATGATGGGTGGGCCCTTCGTGGGCAGGCACATCACTGCGATAAGTCCATAGTGATTTATAAAAGGCTGGATCGCGCACCCAGGGCTTAAGAATCCGATGGTTGAAGTCGTAGCCATTCATCTCGGCCCATACAATGCACCAATCTACCTTGTGCTCAGTTTTCCAATTGGTAGTATCCATCGCCTGCAGTCGGGCCTGTAGGTTCTTAAATTCTGGCCAACGTTTCTCAAAAGTTTCGGCGGTGTAGTCAGGCGCACCGTCTCGCAAAGGTGGTTTCTCAAATTTGCGCCATTCCTGAAACAAACTCACCAAATCCTGATAGGTCTTTTTCCCCTGAATGTTTTGGTTTGCCTGTTCGTCTTTTTCGGGTGTCTTTCCTTCTTGACCAGCTTTGTTTTGGCAGCTAATGACTAAGCCACAAAAAATAATGATTGTACAAAAGTGTAATATTGTTTTCATAAGCATTTGGGTGTCTTATTTTTAAATCAACATATAACCTCCCTTGGTTTTACCTAAGGGTGATGTAATACTAAACCTTACTGAAAATCCATACAAAACCAAATAGGTTTTAAGCTTTGGGTTTCGTATTCAGTTAAGCCGTTCATTTTTTTCTTCAGTTATGGCAACAGTCAGTGACTGTTGAGCCAGCCTGTGGGATGGAACCAAAAAAGACCGCGGCTTCAGTAGCTCGTTGCTAAATCTGCTCTGTTCCGCCTAAACTTTTCAAGCTCGCTTCGCTCAAACAAGTGAAAAGTTCTTAACAGCTCCACTCCACAGATTCTTAACGCCGACCTACAAAGGCCGAAACAAAGCGGACGCATTTGTACGGATTCTTATAAAGGATTGGTATAACTAAGAGAGGTTTGGTTGCTTTACCACTCTCTTATTTTTTTCCAGATAATAAGCCTTTCTTGAGAATCATCCAAATTGGGTAACCTTTCCGCATTGGTTCAACCAGGGTTTCACGAGCTACGCCCGATTCTAGTTTTTGCCAATATTTCCAATTTAGCTTTTTAGTGCCTAGCTCATAGTCCATACCATCCCAGGTACTGGATCGGAAAGAATAAAAAGCCCAGTGCCATTGGTGTTGGTCGAGCACTTGAATGATATCAGCCAAAAATTGCTGCGCCCCTCCTACTCTGCGATCTACACCAAACTCTTCGGCAATCATCCGATTCGTTGGAATTTTATACCTTTTGGCCCAGTCAATCACAGGTTGCATTTGTTGGGCAATGTGAGCTTTGCTCCACTTTTCGGTTTTGTTTCCCCAACCCTTAGGCATTTTATCAGGATAACTAAATTGCCCCTTATTGGCCCTAAAAGTAACATAGCGCCAGGCACCATAATAATGAAAGGCATACAATATTTTATCATCCTGGACTGGCGTAAGGTAAGTAAGCCCTTTGATATCGCCATGCATCCAGCCATTGAGCACAATGGGAGTTTGTTTGTCTACTGCTCTAATCGCTTGTACTATTCTTTTGTTAAAGCGATTGAGGTCTTCGGTGGTATTCTTCACTTTTTTGAGCCAAGCCTCAAATTTACTCATGTCCTGGTCATACAAACCATATTGTCGTCCGGGATGAGGCTCGTTGATTGGGTTGTAGCCTACTATAGCTGGATGGTCTTTCAAGGCTTGAGCCAGTTGCCGCCAAAACTTGAGGGCTTGCTGTTGGTATTTTTCCTTTGTCCATAAGCGGTAGTCCCGTTTTTTACGACCATCTTTTGTTTCTCGTAGAGCCGCACCTGGCAACTGAAACATGGTAAGCAATACTTTTACTCTATTCGCTTCGGCGGCATCCAGTACTTTTTTCAGATAAGCCAAATCTTTTGGCGGAATTTGGGTAAACTGATTGGCATCTCCCAGCAAAAAGTTGGGGCCTTCTCCTTTCCAATCAGCTACATTTAAGCGGACATATTCAATACCTACGGCTTTGGCAGCTTTGAACCAACGCTGTGGAGTAGCACCACTTTTTTGAACCGCACCGCCATCGCCATTGGCTCCTTTACGTGGTTGGTTCCAAAAGGCTAGCTTTTCCTGTGCATGGGTTTGAAAGGTAGTGATGGCTACCAATACGGATAATATAAGAACTTTCATTGTTTGGTGGTTATGTATATGGTTAAATGTTTCTATTGTTTCGCAATGCATCACAGTATTTGCATCAATAACATTCTCTTGTGTTGTTGTTATTTTGAATATCAGCAAGCTATCCACTCCAAATTACTTCATCCCAACTATTTCACTCGATAACGATATTTCTCAGGTCCTACAAACGACTTCTGCTGGTATTGATAGTCTTGCCAAAATTTGCGGGCGTAGGTATCAAAGTTACCATTATTGGTGATTTGCCATTCGATTTCTACCGCCTTAGTATCAGCATAATCTTCCATTCCCCGACGCTCGTCTACCAAACCAATAAACCCAGTGGGTGAGGTTTGATAAATCTTGGTCCAACCCTGATCGGCCACTAATGGATAACCCAACACCTGCTCATAGAAGTTTTGCATTTTCAGCACGTCTTTGTGGTAAGTCCAGGTAATGGAACCGTAAAAATTCAGGTTTTTGACCGATGTGTTCTTGCGGGGGGCGGTGGCTAAATTTGCCATAAAAAGCTCGTTTTCGGGGTGCTGTTTGAATTGCTCAAACTCTAACAAATAGCCTCCTGGATCAATGGCTACAAAACCATCGTGCGGCCCACCTTTGCGAGGTTTGTAGGTGTATTTGATGGGTACCTTCTTCTTTTGCACATGGGCATACCATTCGGGCAATTGATCGGTTAAAAAAGCAATGGCGGTGGATTTAACCTGGTCTTTTGGATGATTTTCATCCAGAGGATGAAGTTCGATAAAAGCATCCTCACTGATTTGAAAACGATTGCTGCCCGTTTTGGCAAATCCTAGAGTATTGGTGTAAAACTCAATAGCTTTAGGTAAGTCTTCATAATACAAATGGGTGATTTGCTGTTGTACGTCAAAGGAAGCCAGGTTTTTATAGTCTGAGCTTTCGCTCAATAAGGCATTGATCCCTTGGGGACTATACCCCAGCAAACGCCCAAAACGACGTGCCAAGGCTATTTTTTGCTTTGCGTCATTGCCTTTGTAGGCTTGTATGTCGGCTTTGAGCTGTTGGTATTGTTTCAGGCGTGGCCCACGATAAATAAGCACTACAGTTTTGCCCTTGGTGAGTCCTGGCTTAAACAAAGCTGTAATCGGAAAATCGGTTTCTTTATAAAGTTTTACGTTGAATCTTTTGGCTACTTGTTCAAATGCGGTCCACCATTTGTTCAACTCGGTGGAATCCATGGGGTAATGCAAGGCCATGGGTTTGGCATCGTTGGCTACCATCTCACAATACACATCAAATGCCGCCACAATGCTGCGGTCTTCTACTGGTTTTTGGCAAGCCACCAAGCCGCCTAATACTAAAAGTAAGGTTAGATAATTTCTGAGGTTTCGCATGGGAGGAAAGTTAGGGGGAAAATTGGAGGGAGGCAATAAAATTCAAACAATTAGATTTTATGAGGTATCAAGCTCTATTAATTTTAAATAACTCAAGCCTTGCCCAAAGTATTTATTAGGGCATATTTCAAAGCCAAACTTGGTGTAAAAGCCTTCCTTGCCAGGCGCCGTCAGGAGCGCAATTGTGGACAAACGAGTGGCCGATTTTTTCAGGTACGAAATGATTTCATTCATCAGCATACTACCCACTCCCTGCCCTTTTGCCTGAGGGCTAACTACTACATCTGAAATATAGAAGAATAACACCCCATCGCCCACTACTCTGCCAAAGCCTACCAGTTTTTCTGCCTGATACACACATACAAAAAACAGTGAATTATCCAGGCTTTGCTGGGATTGTTCGGGCGATACTTCTCCAAAGCCCACTTCTTTCCGAATGCGGATGTAGTCTAAATAATGGGGCTTTTCTAAACGGATGTCGAGCGCTGCATTCATAGCTTTATAAGTATCTTTCTTTCAAAATGTTTACATGGTGTCTTTCGTGGCCAATAATGGATCTGAGGAATTCCTGAAGAGTCACTTGATGTTGTCGGGCCGAGCCGTTAATTTGTAATTGGGCTTCAGACAACATCTCAATGAAACTCAAGGAGGCTTTTCGAACATTTGAAAAGTCGGTAATCAATTTTTCTATTTCTACTTCATCAAACCGTGCATTGTTTACCAAAAGGTTTTGATCATACCCCCATAGCTCAATTTGCTCCCCTCTGCTGAGTTGAAATGCCCTAAACATTTTTATTTTTTCGTGATCAGTAATGTGCCCTATTACTTGCTTTATGCTCCATTTGTCAGGCGCATAACGGTGGCTTGCTTTCGCCTCATCGATTGACTTGAAAAAGTCGTAAGTAGCGGGTGAAGCAAAAAGAGGATACAGGTCTTCGCCTTTTGCTAACTCAAAATAATAAGGAAATCCGTCTTCTGGTTTGTATTGCATGTCAGTAAATGTAGATTATAAATTTAATACGGTTTGCTTCTGGATTGCAAACCATAGAACTACAGTGCTTTCTCTAACCAGGAATCCAGCCCAAACCAATTTGCCTTTCATGGAAGCGATAATATCCAATCACACAATTGACTAATTCATTTTCTTTAGGCCAGTCCGAGTTTTTATATGGCAGTTTTTCTCCTCTACTAAAACTTGTATGACCAATATCAATCAATCCAATAAATGACGAACCAATGTCAACGAACAAACCAAACGGCATTGCCTTTTTCACAACTCCTGTCACTCTTTTTCCTTCTTCATTCTCCTCAGCAAATCTATAAAAGCTCTTAAATTTATCAATCTCGGTCTGTTCCAGATCACTTGGCCTTGAACTTACATATAAGGTGTTGTCTACATGATTTTTAATCACAGTTTTGATTTTAGCACCGATCTCTGGTAAATGTACTTCATCAAAGTTGTTCTCTTTGTCAAAAAGGTAATGGTAAGGTATAACAACCTCATAATCAGCGTTTGTTTCTAAAAGAACTTTACCTCCAATCCCTATCCCCAAATCGTTTACTGATGGCTCATACCCAATGACTGTTCCTGTCATTGGATGGCCTACTTTATGAATTGATTTTAAGATGTGATAAGAATCCATTTTAATAACTTTCAAGCCAGCGCACGCGTCTCCGCGTGTGTCTCTATACCTTTTTCGCTCCATTAAATAACCTTCGTTGGCACACGCGAGGACGACGTGCGCCAGCAATGGTAGATTATAAATCTAATACAGTTTGCTTCTGGATTGCAAATCCAGAATAGCGTAATTTGAATAATTTTCAAGCTAGCACAAGCCTCTCCACGTGTGTTTCAATACCTTTTTGGCTCCATTAAAATAACTTTCGTAGGCACATGTGAGAACAACGTGCGCCAGCAATGGTAGATTATAAATCTAATACAGTTTGCTTCTGGATTGTAAATCCAGAAGAGCGTAGTTTGAATAATTTTCAAGCTAGCACAAGCCTCTCCGCGTGTGCTTATATACCTTTTTGGCTCCATTAAAATAACTTTCGTTGGCACACGCGAGGACGACGTGCGCCAGCAATGGAGTATAAGGCTTATGTATTTCTGGCAATTCTAAATCCAAGGTCATCAATTTTAAACGCGGTTGGGTGACTTCGCCTTCTGTTGGTGGCCATTACACTCCTTTCTACATCGGCCCAGCCACCGCCTCTAAAGATTCGGTAGGCACCATACACTTCTTCATCATAAATATCAGAGCACCACTCCCAAACATTCCCCAACATATCATATAGTCCCCATTCATTGGGTTGCTTGAGTCCCACTTCGTGGGTTTCGTTTTGGGCATTTTCTTTAAACCAGGCAATGTCGTTCAATTCTCCATACCTGATTTTCCCGGTATTTGCCTGACAAGCATATTGCCATTCGGCTTCAGTGGATAATCTATAACCGTTTTCATTTTTGCGAAACACTGCTTCGTCATTGGTTATTTTATAGCAAGGTGTTAATCCTTTGATCAATGATAGGCGATTGCAAAAATTAACCGCATCTATCCAAGCCACCGATTCTACGGGTCTGTTATCTCCTTCAAATGTGCTTGGTGAAACCTCCATTACCTGAAAATAGAGTGCTTGGGTAACAGGGAATTTTGCAAGATAGAATTCATCAATTTCAACGGCCCATTTCTTTTTTATCCTATCATCATTGAGCAATATTTCTCCTTGTGGTATTTTCACCAGCTCAAAAGAGGCTTCTTCAATTGTTATTGTATTCAGGTTCATAGGTGTATGTTTATTTCTTGTGTCTACTCAGTGTAGCGCACATAGGAACCTAATAATACGAATTCTGCCGCTTTTATAAACCTTTAAACAACCATTTCTTCAAGAGTTTTACCACATTGGGCATGAGCACCCAAGTGAGCAATGGTACGAGGGAAAGGGTAACACAAAGGGTGACAAATACTGGCGTAAGTGTGGGGAAAAGAAAACGAAACAATTTGGAGACGATCACCACTCCAGGAAAAACCAATACCCAGGTCAAAACAGCCATTTTCCACTTGGGAGGAGCGCTCACATTTTTGGTGTCGGGGGCTTCAAACCAGAAATCGATGCCAGTTACTTCCCGTAAAACCATTTCCTTTTCATACAAACCATCCAGTTTTTCGATTTCCTGAGCACGCTCATCAGATTCCATCCAATTTTCGAGGGTTTGAAAATCCGCATATTTAAACAAAATCAAATAATCGGTGTGGCCTTCGGGCGGGTGAATGAGTTGTAACCCTTTGAATCCTTCAAACTGTTGGGCGGCAGTTGTAATGCCTTTTACCCATTCTTCAAACAAGTGGGTTTTATCAGTTTTGATAAAGTGACGAACCACGGTGGTGACAGAGGTATCTGTTGCTTTAGCTTCCATAATGTGGACATCCGTTTTTTAAAATCTAACATTTAATGCAAGTACAATTTGCAGAATATTGTCTGCTTCTCCATTCCATTCCTCAAAAACACACCATAGCTAGTGCAGGAGATGGCGAGTAATAAGCATAATCCTGTCATTCATATTATTATTTCAAGAAAAAACGATTCTACATTTGTAGAATTAATATTTATATCTACATTTGTAGAACAAACTCTAAATTTGTAGAGAAATGAAACTTACCAAATCTGAAGAACAATTAATGCAACACATCTGGAAGCTGGAAAGGGCTTTTATGAAAGATTTGCTGGAAGCTTATCCAGCACCCAAACCAGCCAAAACTACAGTTGCTACACTTCTAAAAAGAATGATTGACAAAGGTTTTGTAGCTTATAAAACCTATGGGAATTCCAGAGAATATTATCCGCTAATCAAGAAGAAGGATTATTTTACCAAACACCTCCGAGGGCTTATCAAAAACTTTTTCAACAATAGCCCAACTCAATTTGCTTCGTTTTTCACGGCCAATGCAGAGCTAAGCCGCGAAGAACTTGAAGACCTAAAATCCCTGATTGACAATAAATTAGACGAAAAATGAACTGGTTTACTTATATATTTAGCTTTGCGGTATGCCACGCATTGCTTTTGGTCTTTTACCGCTTTTTTCTGGAAAAAGAGCGCATTCATACCATCAAGCGCTACTATCTGCTAGCCACAGTACTCATCGCAGGCATCATCCCTCTAATTACCTTTCCAGTGTACGTGTACGAAGCCCCAGCAAAGGTCTTGTCTGTACAGGTTGAATCCCTGCAGCCCTTGGTGCATTCTACCGACTTTACCCTTACCTCACCAGCAAATACTCAGATACCCTGGCTTACCTTATTATGGATGGTATACTTTGGAGGGGTCCTTGTTTTTGGGCTCAGGTTTATCAAAAATCTGTCGTACATTTTTACCCAAATCTTCCGTAGCAGCGTGGTTCGTGTCAATCGATTCATCTATGTACTCATCTCCCAGGAAGTGATCCCTCACGCATTTTTAAAATACATTTTCTTAAATAAAGAATGGTATACTAATCAACTCATTCCTCAGGAAGTATTGATCCATGAAGAGGCGCATGCGCAACAGTTACATTCACTCGATTTGCTGTTTGTGGAGCTGTTGGGGGTTTTTATGTGGTTCAACCCGTTTGTTTACCTGATGAAAAACGCCACGCAACTAAACCACGAGTTTTTGGCAGATCAGTATGTGCTGGATCGAGGAATAGCAAAAAGTAATTATCAAGAATCCATTTTAAAACTATCTATAACCGAACCACCACTCGCATTTTCTAATGCCTTTGGTTATTCATTTATCAAAAAAAGATTTCTCATGATGCAAAAAAAATCAAACAACGCTACACTTTATCGGAAAGCAATCATGTTTTCGCTTTTGACAGGTACTTTACTTTTTAGTTTTAGCGGCAGATCGCTCAAGGTGGCTCAAATTCAAAGCGGTCCCTCTCCTGTCATATTGGAGAACCTGGATACCAGCGATGCCATAGCCGAATACAATAGATTGGCCAAGTATTATAACCAATACCCTAAGACCGATTTTGTAAAAAAAGTAAAAGACATGTGGAGAATCCGAAAGCTGTATGAATCTATTCCTGCCAACAAAAGAGCACAACTTGAAAAATACCCTGTATCGACTACTGGCCTTTCAATTTTTATTACCAATGATGGCAAATACTTGATTGATAAAAAAGAGGTAAAACTAGCTGAGATTGGCTCATTGTTTCAAACATTATCGGCTCAGGAACGCTCCAACGTGTATGTATTTGATGAGAAGAAAGATTATCAGGCCTACGTTAAGCGTAACAGAGCCAATAAAAGCGAAATCCCCAATAATGATGTGTATGTACACCTTTGTTCTGAAGAAATAATCAATACTGATGCGCTAAAACTTTTAAAAGCAGCCAAACTTAAAAATTCAAACCTAAGGCTTATGGACTACGCCATGGCAAATAACAAACTAACAGTTTTTGTACAGCAATTACACAAAACACTGGAAAAACACAACATACAAGTAAACCGTTAATCGGTGAGCTATTACCTTATTCAGAATTTTCTAAAAGAGAGCGGCTAGTTATTCAAAACTAGCCGCTCCTTTTTCGCACAAAAGTCACTTGTTGGCACTATTCAGAAATGGCACCCATTTCGAGCAAAAGATGTCTTAAATAATCCCTACCAAAAGTAGTGAAACAAGGCTCTCCAAAACGAGAAACTAGTCTAAATTCCTCGTTCCCCACAATTTTGACAATCTTTCCATCTTCAAAATGCACTGTCCCATATTTATCCTGGGGAGTAGGTATTTGATCATGAGGAACTCTGTCATCAATCACATCCATTGAAAAGGGGCCTTTTATGTCACTCACTTTTTCGGTTCGGTTGTTATCATAATTGGCGTGGTCTACATGCATTACATATTGCTCAGAAAAGTTTTCCTGCAAAACAATGTCAACCAATATCCACTGTATAAACGAACTTTGAGCAATAAAACTCTCTTCTGTGATATCGGTAGTATGAGGCTGTATATAGCCCAGCACCAGTCTATTATCCAAGCCGTTTTCCTGTACATATCTTTGTTCAGCTATGGTGACTGCCACAATGTTATCTCCATCAAAGAAACTCTCAGGTAAGTTAGGTCTCGCAGGTAGTAATTTAGTGTCGATGGTTAAATAGTATAACTCGAGTCCTGCCCATTTTTTTTCAGGTTCCATATTTTTATTAGTATTTATAAGTTTTTGAAATTGTAGAGATATAAGCTAAAGTAGTTAAACCATTGGCTGCATCTCCGTTGCTAATTTTCACATAAAGTTGCTCACTATCAATTATTTCACTCAATTATGCTTATTGATTTGCTTCATAAAAGGCAATTGCTGTGAGGTCATGTAGGCGAATTACTTTTTCAATGGGTTTTTGATACCCTCCAGCCAAATTTGTTACTACTGGTAGCTCTAGTTCTCGGCAAGTTGTATATACAATCCTTTCCCTTTCGGCAATTTGTTCGGTAGTAAAATGCCCCTTGTCCACCTCCGGATCGTCGATATGGCAATCGACACCTGCTTGATAAAAAAGGACTTCGCAATCACTAAAACGTTCACGAATCAAGTCTGGAAGATTTGTGAGCCATTGTTCGTTATTGTAGATATCAACATCGTCGTACCCTAGCGAATAATGCTCTACCAGGTCTTCGTGTCCCGTTTTATACAAGGTTTGGTCGGTGCCATCGCCTGAGTGCGAATCGAGGTCTAAAATCCCGATTTTCTTTGCCCCAAAACGCTTTTTTATCAAAATAGCGGCAATTGTTAAACCAGAGAAAGTGCAAAACCCTGCGGCTTGATCATAATGCGCATGATGAAAACCAGAAGTGGGCGAAAATGTCGATTCACGATGTTGATAAGCATGAGCAGCCGCACTGGCAAAACTGCCAGTAGTCCATAACAAGCTCTTGGCTATTTCTTTACTCTTGTTGTCAAATCCGTTTTTGATATTCCCTCTCAAAATGCCTCGCACATAAGCTGGGTCATGAGCCAAACACAATTCGTCTACAGTTAATGGACGAACCTTCATGATCTCCATGGGGTATCCTAGCTTTTTCCAGGATTGCAAAACGAGTTTGGGTTTTCTTGCACTGGGAGAGTCAACAACTATGGATTCAACCACTTGTTGTTTGTTATAAAAAACTTTCATTTCAAATTATTCAGATTCATAGTGTATGTATTTACCTTCACTTGTAGCAAGTACCAGATGAGAAAAAGCACTGGCCTCAAGTGATAGGCTAATTGTCGTTGATTACTTATGTTTTTATTTTTTCAAAGGAAACTTCAAACAACCACATTTTATCTGGTTAATGCAAATAATGACACAGATGCGGTAATGGCCCACAATAAGATGCCCAAGGCAAAACTTTTAAACCCTGACTGTTTGATCTTTTCAATAGAAATATTGGACCCAATAAGAAATAAAGCTACCACCATTCCTCGCTTGCCAAGCCAACGTAAATACTCATAACCTATTTGCCCAGCGGGTAAAAGGTTTGAGAACACAATGGCACCAATAAATAACAAGATAAACCAAGGGAATTTAATAGAGTTACGATCTTTGTTTTTGTTGAATAAGGCGATCATAATGGTAAGTGGGATAATCCATAATGCTCGAATAAGTTTCACCGTTGTTGCAATTTGTAGGGCTTTATCTCCATAGGCGGCGCTTGCTCCTACTACCGAACTGGTATCGTGAATGGCAATGGCAGCCCAATAGCCAAATGCCTCTTGACTTAATGCCAATTGATGCCCAATAAATGGGAACAAAAACAAGGCGGCTGCATTCAATACAAATACTACTACAAGGGCAAAGGAGGTTTGATAATCTTTACTTTTCAAAATGGGAGAAACCGCGGCTATGGCACTGCCTCCACATATAGCCGTACCTGCAGTAATAAGCACTGTTATGTTTTTTTCTACTTTGAAAAGCTTCCCTAACAATATGCCCCCCAGCATAATCAAAGAGACACAAACAACAGTCTCTATAAAACCATTTTTTGAGGTAGTAATGACTTCCCGAAGACTCATACCAAAGCCCAACAAAACAATAGAAGCCTTCAGAATTTTGGAAGTATAACGATGGATACTGCAAGTTTTCAACTTAAACAAGGCAAGCCCTATACCTACAGCCAAAGCCAAAGCAGACGACACATATGGCAAAAAAATAATTACTACTATTAAGCCGTAATAAAGCCAACTAAAATTGCGTTCAACTTTTTTCATGGAATATGTTTTCTCAAAAATATCTACATATGATAATAATAGCAAGTGTCATTTTTATTTTGACGAAAATGTTAAGATTAGTTAATCTATTTACCTCATTCTTTTGGCAATGGGGTGTTCTGGGTTTAACTCTAGCAAATCCCATAAATTGCCATACAAATCCTTAAATACAGCCACTGTTCCATAGTCAGCCTTCTTGGGTTCCCTTACAAACTCAATTCCCTTTGAGGTCATCTCTTTATAATCTCTCCAAAAGTCATCTGAATTTAAAAATAGAAACACCCTCCCTCCTGCTTGATTGCCAATAAATGGCTCTTGTTCTGGTTTAGAGGCTCTTGCCAGTAAGATGGTAGTACCTGCAGAATTGGGAGGAGCTATTACTACCCACCTTTTATCCTGGGCTGGCTGGTAGGTGTCTTCAAGCAATTCAAAATTTAATTTTTTTGTATAAAAATCAATTGCCTCGTCATAGTCTTTTACAACCAGCGCAATATGAACTATAGATTGTCTCATTTTTAATCAGTGGTTATTAGGTTATTTATTATTTAGCTCTTTGGCTATACGTTCTTCTAGCTTTGTAGGGCCACAATCACCTCCTTAAATTCGAAAAGAATTATTGGTCATTGTAAGTCATTGGCTTTTTTAGTTCAGGCTATAATTGTTTATTTCGCTGTTATTCAGCACTTTCCCATATTTAAAGCTTGATTTACATTATAAGCCAAATCAACAAAATGCCCTCATGCTTAAGTTAAGAGAAAAACACGCGGATGCTTTGAATCTTCATGAAATTGAAATATTTACCCAAAAACTAGCCATCAAACTTCCTAATAATTATTCAAAGTTCCTACAACACACCTCTACTGGCCTTGTAGCATTCAATTCCACAGAAATAATCATTGAAAGTAATACCGAAACAGTTGGGATAGATAGCATTGATAGTCCCGAAAATGTGATTTCTTATTGGAACAATCTACAGGAATATAAAGAGTTTCGAGCGCATCATATATTGCCCATTGGAAGTTTAATATCTTCCAGAACTTTGTGTATTGGCTATGGAAATGATAACCAGAATCAAATGTTTGTTTTAGATACTAACCTGGAGGCAGAAAGCATTCAGGAAAGTCTGGAAGAGTTGATATGCAAGATTCAATACCTCTAAACACGACAAGTAAAAGGAGTAGCTGCCAGTTGTTGAAGCATTATCTAATAATATTCGCAAAAAGATTTTTCACCCGTTTAAAACGAGTATTTGGCAGCTTGTCATACTTTCCCTGATAGCTGAAACGTATATGCTTCAACCCTTCTGGATTGGCATCATAACGATTGTCAGGAGTAATCATTACCCAGGCATTTTTGCTTGCATCTACATATAAGTTTGCAATCTGCTTTCTGGTTTTCCATTCCCAAATTTTTATTGTACCAGTACCATCTGCTGTCATTAAATACCGATTATTACCTACAAAAGACGCGTGATAAATATCTGCTTTATGCATTCTCCAGTCTGGGAATTTTTTACCAGTTTTGGCGTCTACCAACTCCAGGTATTGAAAAGCCAGCCCCATCAGTGTGGTGTTATCATAGGAAAAACGAACATAGTCTACATCTGCGTTATCTACCTTATAAACACGGCTCATTTTTTCTTTCAATGGATTCCATAAATATATTTCCCCATAAATAATCATAAGTTCTCCACTTCCCTTGCGAAAAGCAAAGCCTTTTAGCCCATCTGGAAGATCTATTTTCACCTTATGCAGGAGTTTACCTGTCTTTAAATCTCCAATAAAGATTTTGTCAGCCCCCTCAATGGCAAAATAGGGCTTATCTGAACTAAGAATCATTTCACTTATATCTTCCTTTACGCTTCGTACATATAGTTTTTTACCTTGCTCCAAATCATAAGCTTTGACTTTATTGCCAAAACTCACCAACATTAGTTGATCATTCACAAGAAAATGATCAGGACTATTCTGTCCTTCTTCGTTGACAATGGAATATAGTTTTTTTGAGTTGCTCTTATTGTAGATATGAAAAGTATCTGCCTGACTGTTAATCGTCACTACTTTTGATGGGTGCATTCCTGAAGCCTTCTGCCAAACATCAACTTTTCTTTGAACGGTTTTCTGATCAATATTCCAGGCAGTGAGATAATTGTCCTCTAAATACTTATTCACCCATAACAATTGTTTGTTGGCGTCTATTTCCAGCCCAACAACTGCCTTTCCATCCATAAAAGGGATAGATTGAATCAAAGCACCTGTTT
Source organism: marine bacterium AO1-C (assembly GCA_001890965.1). Lineage (GTDB taxonomy): Bacteria > Bacteroidota > Bacteroidia > Cytophagales > Microscillaceae > Microscilla. The sequence goes on from MLAY01000017.1 coordinate 162,978, forward strand.
TAGCATTTCTTATGTTGATTTGTCCTACACCATAAGTGGCCAATTGTTCTCCCTTTTTATCAAAAATAACCTTGTTTCCAGCATCCTTTACCTTATAAACAGGTTTCTTTGTTTTGGTATCCCACAGTTTCAAGTATTTACCGTCACAACTTGCCAGCATTGTTTTTTTAGGGTGAAATGCGGCATATTTCACCAAATACTCGTTGGCAAGCACAAAAGCTGATTTGCCAGTATTAACTTCTATAAACTCTACATCGTAACTTTCTTCATATACAATACAGAGGTACCTGTCATTTGCGCTAAAATCAAAGGAAATGACATCTTCACTCGTTTGAATGCTTTTAATCTTTTGGCCATTGGCTGTATTCCAAAAAACAATCTCTCGCCCATTGTAATTACAACTTGCCAGTATGGTTCCTGCGTGATTAATCCGTAGGTCAAAAATTTCTTCAGCACCTTTAAATGTAAGTTTCGTTCGTTTACCATTAGCATAATCCCAGCGCTCAATACCCTCATAGGCACCCACAAATACCTGGTATTGAAAGGGGTGCTTTACAATGTCAGAAACAGTCGCATACTCATTACTTATTTTTCGCACCTTGCGCCCACTTACAATGTCGTAGAGGTAAGAGCCGTAATTATCATCGTCTGAATAATAATACTTTCCGTCTGAAAAAGCATGGTGGCCATAGTTGGTAGAGGACGAATGATTATGAATTTCTCTAATCAGTGTTTTTTGGTCAATATCCCAAACTTTGATGTTGTAATTAACATCCTGGGAAATGATCTTTTTCCCGTCGTCACTAAAAAATAGTTTCCTCAATGGGCTACTGTGGCCTTTATTGACAATTAAGCTTCCTGGGGATGGTTGCTGAAAGCCAAAAATTATCTTGGTATGTAATAAAATGACTGCGAGTGTTACCCCAACAAGTTTGATATGCTTCATTTTCAGATTTTATTGGTTAATTATAGTTTTGTGGCCTTCTGCATAAGAGAGCAAATACAGGCACACGATTGTACTTCTTAGCTCTCAGAAGTTTGCTTGTAGAAACTTTGTTGCCAATAAAGATGATTACGACTCATTTCATTACTTGTTGGTGTCGCTTCGCTTAAACACACAACAAGGGGCTGGGTCATTTTTTCAATGTTACTAAGATAAATTGTAGATGATGAGAAGTACTACAAATTGAGTCGTGATAATGCCTTATACTTATCTTTTTCTTGGAATAAATATATCATTAGGTTGGTTATAATACTCTAGGTACAAGAGTCCTTTTTTTGCAAAATCGATGGCTTGTGAGGTCCCAAGCACACAAACATAACCATGTGTTAAGCGATAATAGCCAAAATATTTTACCATTTGATAATTGTTCGCTTGTAAATTCAGTATACCATGAACCAAACGTATCGTCTGATAAGAACCTAAGCCTTTACCAATATTGATATCAATATGAAATGTTTTGTATTTGGTCAATCTTAGTTTCCATCCATTTTCTATCGAAGAAATGTTCAAAGTGCCCCCAAAAACTTTTTTATATGAATCTTTATAGAACTTTTTAATCGCCTCACTTCCGGCGTCTAATCGCACATAATAGCTTGCATTCGCTTCAATATATTTTCTAGCGTCACTTAATTTGCCTTGGCATTGATTGATCAATTCATTGATATTTTTTGCAAGATAAACAGGCCACGCCATTTGTTCGTTTTGGTAATAATAAATACCACGCATTTTATGAGAAGCATCAAAACCATAAAATAATGTCCCACTTTTATATCTTCCTTTCGCAAAGGCAATGGCATAGTCTATCTTAATGTGTCTACCTTCCTGTGAGAGATAATGCCTGTGTATAGTTTGACTCTGTAAAAGAGGGTCTTGGTTGGTTCGGCGTGTAAGTGAATCATATACTTGCTCAGTTATTTTACCCTTCTTTTTCCTAAAGTACAATCTATTCTTAATATCCACTGCAGCCATGTTTGCTGGGGCATTCAAGGTTAATTTTAAGATTCCGTCAGGGTATAAAACATCAAATTTACCATATTCATAAATGTTAAAGGATGCTCTATTTTTCCAGGTGTTTTCCCAATAGTTGATCAACTCTTGTGGAGGAGAGGTCCCAATTCTGGCTTTAAAATATGATACTACCTGTTTTAGGTTATAATGCTTGATGCTATTGATTTTTCCTTGTGCTTTACAATAGTATGAACATACAAGGAAAACAAAAGTAACCGTTACTTGTCTCATTTTTATGATGCTCGTATTCCAATAAAATCGATTGCCAATCATTTTTGTACTAGCGAGTTTTCTCTTGCTGCCAAATCTTTAGTTACCTTTTCCATCCACTCATCTTCCTCTCCAGGGTCAGGCATGATGTATCCTCCTTCCATAATCCATTTGGCTTGTATCTCTAGTATGTTGATGTGAATTTTGTTCGCTTTGACATTGAGTATTTTAGCACAACCCTCGATCAATGTTTCCCTCATCTTTTCTATGGTTTGTGGGGTTCTACCCTGCCTTACATTGGCGTGGATGTACAGGCTTTTCCTGTCAAAAATGGGAATACCATCCGAAAAAAGCACGTGGACAAATTGTTCGGGAGCAACCATAATGCTACAGTGGGCATCGGTAAATAAGTCTACCAATTGTTGTTTTTTAGCAGTTGAAAGGGTCTTTCGGGAAGTAAGGCTATAAACCGGCATAATCGTTACATTTAATTTTTAGAAATTTTACATTTTTACCCTCAATCGGTAGTATCCATTCATTATTTTGGAGGTCAAGGCAGTAGCCATTGTTTTCAGGTTGATCCAGGGACGATATGGGCGATGTACCCTGTTTTTTTGTGCTTCCGAAAACTGTTGAACAAAGGAGGCATTGGCAACCGTAATGACGGCATCGAGTGGCGAAATATTAAAATCTTTTAGCAAAAACCGGGAATACAAGCTCAACAACTCTTCGCGTTTCGCTCGTGTAATATCTTCGTTTACTTCTACCATAATAATGGTAGCTTCAGATGGCTTTCGCTCAGCATAGGCATAGCCTTTGGGCATGAGCATCCAAAAAACATTGACCTTCTCGTGGCTGTAGTTATTTTTATAGATTGATTGAAACCCAGCATCGAGTTGCTGTATCTGTGCTTTGGAAAACATATCTTTGGGTACAATACAGACTATTCTTTTCATTGTGTAATATCTTTTGGATTGGGGCTTATCTTAAATCATAGAACTCGTCTCGGCTTTTTGAATGTGGATGAAAATTACTGCTTTTGCTCGATGGTAAAGAGATTTTTTTGAGTCATAGCAGCTCTACGGCGATAAAAAATCTCGAAATCAACGGGTAAAATGAGTGATTTGTAATGCATTATTAAAAGTCGAGATGAGTTCATATATTGACTCAATATAATACAATTCAAAAAGATTTCACAATCCTACTTTTTTAGCTCTTTGGCTATTCGCTGTTCTAGTTTTTTCATGACAGCAATAATCTGATCGTACTTGCGCAGTTTAAACTTTCGGTTGCTTCTAATCCTCCACAGATAACTCAATATTTCCTTTTTTTCATCTGCCCCTACTTTATCCAGGTTATTAAACCTCACCAGGTTTCCAGCTTGGTCAAACTCCATAAACGGGTGCAGAATGGTATTAATTCTGGAAAAGTAATTTTTGTATGATTTCATTTCGGGCACTTCGTACTCAAGCTTTTCGATAATACTATAATGATAATCATACAGGGCAATGATTTGAATTCGCAGAGAATCGTTGGTGATGGTTTTTAAGTTATTGGCTTTCAAGGATTCATAAGCCGATCGGTTGATGATTGGAATATAATCTCTAAACAATATGATGTAGGAAGTAGCAATAGAATCTTGCGAAATATCTTCGCCCTTTAGCAAGCCTCTAAACATGGAGTCGACCTTTAGGCTCATCTTATTTCCATAGATGTTGATGTTAAAATCGTGTACATCTATTTTGAGGCTATTTTTTATTTCTGATAGTATTTTTTGTTCCGAGTCTCTGTTTACCCGATGGTCGTTCCAATTATTGAGCGCAAAAGCCGAAACAACGGCTACAAATATTGATACAAACTCCCACGTATATTTTCTCCAGTTTCGCTTTTTCAATTGCTTAATCGTTTTGTTTTAATTAAGAAAATCTAATAACAAATCTATAAAATACTACTTAGGGTTTTCCATCTATTCGTTTTTGCACTTCTTTATTTATGATTTTACTCACCTCAGAGGCCCTATCTACAATCATAAAGTGTTCTCCTCCTTCTATGAGTTGCGTATGATTTTCGTTTCGTGGTGGAATCATCTTATCTTTTGTACCAGCAATCTTAACCGTATGATTTGTCAATCTTGTGGTGTTTTTCCAGTTTGTCAATTCAATCACAGCCCATTTTGCAAACATCAAATCAGTATCATCCAGTATTTGTCCCAGTAATTTCTTGTTTTGGGCTCCAAACAACCAGTTCGCGGCTTTTTTGGGCGGGTTAAAAAGTATCCTCGGGAATAACTTAAGAATTTTTAGGTTTCCAATCGCTCTGTAAACGGCTCTTAGCTCGTGCTTTGTTTCAGCCGAAGAAATAAGGATGGTTAGTGCTGGACTCAACTGCTTGCTTATCTCTACTGCTACCAAGCCTCCAAAACTCACCCCAATAATTCCAAACCTTTCGTTGGTATCAATCTTTTTGCTTAATCTCATGGCATAATCCGCAATTGCTTCTTTTGGCAGAGGTTCTATCCAATCAATTGGAATAAACTCGAAATCTAAAGTCAGGTATTGAAATACTCTTTTGTCTGCTCCAAGTCCACTTATGCCATATAGTTTCATGGTTAAATTTATAAACCCTTTCTTGGTTATTGGTACTCTAAAAGAAAAACTTCGCTTAGTAAAAAGGTATCTATCCCACTAATAAAATGTTGTTGATAGGATAGGTGCTTAAATAATCGTTGTTGGTGTCGCTTTGCTTAAATACCCAACAAGGGGAGGGATTAATCTAGTTTTTCAACTTTTCTAAAATCAATTATTAATCATTCTTTGATTTTCGCTTAATCCAAATCTCTTTGGTTGATGTAGGCTTACTTCTAGGTACTTCCATTTTTTTACTGCGTATAATTTCTCGCGTAGTGCCAGATACCAATAGCTTTTCAAAGTTATCGTCTAATGGGATCACAGAGCCTCCCAAACGAATATCATGGTCTTTGTTAATACCACTAACAATCATTAAATCTTTATCGCCTTTTGCCCGAAAATCCCAGGTTTTGCCCTCATTTTTATAATTGATAGCCTCAAAACCCACTTCACCTTCTTCTAATATATCATACTCGTATGATTCACCACCTGCGTAAGGCAAAATAAAAGTAATTTTATCCACTGGAGATATTTTCACAAGGTATAGCAATTGATTCTTATCATATTGTCTTCCTGTTATTACTTTGTATACCTCATATACACCGCTCATTTTTGTTAAAGGCGCTGTCTTTTCAGTTTCGGTAACTGTCTTTTGAGTCGATGGTGATTTTGATTCCTCTTCTACCTGAGTTTTTTCTTTTTGCTTTGGCCTCTTTTCAGAAAGTTCTTGTTTTAGTTTACTTACTTCTTTTTGAGATTCGTCAAGCGCATTTTTTAAACTTTGTAGCTCAGCAGTATGTACACTAGATTCCTCTTTTATGGTTTGTTTACACGAAGTAATGCCTATAAAAATGCTTAGGATTAGAATATATTTATTCAGGTTTTTCATCGCTTATTATCCAGTTTTAGATTTTTAGATCAGGTGCAAAGTTAAAATTTTATCGATCTCCTTCAATTATTTACTGGGTAATAGACTATAACTTCGCTCAGTAAGAGGAAAAAAATAAGTGGGTTCAAATATTTGAATCATCATTTGTTGGTGTCGCTTCGCTTAAACACCAAACAAGGTTTTTAAATATCAAAATAATGGTGGCTCCTAAAAAATTTAATTGTTAAAGCTTGTTTAATTCTCTCCAAATATGAATGGAATGTTATCAATGATCTTTTTTATGTTTTCTGGTACATCTAATAAGTCTAAATTCTTATAAATGTCCATAACATATCTTGCATCATGTTCAGGCTGTTTTGCTCCAAGCCTGATTGAATAACTATACCAAGTCTCGAGAAAAGAACAAGCTGTTTTCTTAAGTTGAACATCACTTTCTTGAATTCCTTTCAGAAAATCGCCTGCAATTCCCCATCCACCATATCTACTAATGGCTTTTAAAACAAATCGTTTGGTAGAACTGGTACCCTGATCATAAATGTTTCGCATTTTTGGCAAATCACTCGCTAGCTTCATCTTGGTGATAATACTTAAACACGCTTTTTTTACAGTATTAGAAGAATCATTGAGTAACTTGAAAGCTTCCTCTTTTGCCATCTCATAATCTAAAATTGAGATAGCCAAAAGCCCTGCAGTACGGTGTTTAGGATAGTTTGATTGTAATAAACTTGTAAACCTGTGTAAATCTGTTTTATCTCCAACCTCTGCCAAACCTATAATATTTCCAGGTGCTATCTTTTTTAGAATTTCGGTTCGATACCTTTGAGGGTAATCAATATCACATATTTTTGACAATAAACGACGGGCAATACTTCGAATAGAAGCCGAATTGTCAAACAACAGGTAATCCAAGTTAGTCTGAAATTGTCTTAATTGCTCTTCAGCAATATGACTGATAGCATAATGTCTAATCTTTTGATTCCTATCGCTTAACATTTTTTTCAACACGTCAGGATGTTTTTTGATAGCCATATTTCGCACTACTAACAAACGAATTAAATAGCTTTTGTCATTTAAGCCTTTCTCTAATAATTGACCATCTATTGTATGGCGGGTTATTAAGTTTTTGAAAATAAAGTATCGCTCTTTTTCTTCGTATGCCTCAACATTTTGGGTTATTTGATCAATATTGACTTCAGCAAAAATAAGCTCAATAATATCCTTATGAATACCTCTTAGGTCAGCCCTTTGCACTTTTAGCAACCACTCAATAATTTTGTGATGTTTTATAAGGAACAGAGGATCTATCGCTTGAACCATTTGATTGATGCTCACCTCTGCGGCTTGTCTTATTGCCGAAACCCAATCTGTCAGGCGAAAAAGTACAAAAAGAAAAGTTTTTTGAGTAGGATGCTGAATCAAGAACTTTAAAGCGTGTTCTCTTATATAACCATCACCATTCATGGAGGCTACACACATCAAACTTTTTTGGATGTCTAATTCAAAATTATTGAACCAGGTAAAGTCTTCTTGTTTTATTTGAATGTAGCTTAAGGAAGCGTATAAAGATTTATTCTGAAATGTTGTCTGAGTAGTTATTAATCGATGAATAGCGTGGGCACAATCTTGAGCTATTTTTATATCAGGATTGAAAACCCATTCAAATATCTCAGGAATTTGATTGATGCTTGTTATAGACTCAAAGTTGGGAATAGGTTTGTGAGCAAATGAGCGGGGATTTAGTTTGCCCAATATATTTTTTATACTTCTCATGCTTTTTGTTTAATCACGAAATCAGAACCTGCCTTAGCTTCAACAATATTCAAAAAGTTTCGATGAATTCATAGTGTTATTAAGTCAACACATTGATTCTCAAGCAAAATTGGCGCTCACCGTAGATGAGCGCCAATGCATAGCACAATACCCTAAATGCTTGATGCCAGGTTATCTTTCTGCCAAAACAATTGATTCTATGGTAGCAAAACAGGGCGTATTCACCGTAAGAGGTTCGTGCTCGATGGTTGGCTCCGAAAGAGAAGTATCCTCTTCCAGAAATCCAGTCACGGTTACCTTTTTGCCCTCAAAACGAGCTACTTCCTCCGACGAACGCACCGCTGCTGCTTCGTAAGGTGGTAACAAATTGACCTCCAGGGTATCGTTCACTACAATTTTGTAATGTCCTTGGTGCTTTCCTGGTCCTTTTTTGGCAATGATACGCTTAGTGTATATCCCAGTAAGGGTTGTTTTTTGATTGAATTTAATCTCAGTCATTTTATTCTGTGAAGAATTGGCAGGCACCTGAGAACAACTACAGGCCAACCCTGCCAATAATATGTAAATGATTCGTGTTTTTTTCATTATTTTTCCTTAACAACCATCGTGGTTGGAGTTTTTCCATGTTGCTTGGTATCGTGGTGTTGCTCGTGGAAAGTTTGTCCTTTTTTGCTGGTACCATACATTGCAAAATCCCAATCCTCGTTTTCTACTGAGGCATCACCTACCGCATAGTTTTCAAGTGTTACATTATCAGTGTTATCGTCACTCTTCATGACCACTCCACCCCAGTGGAAGTTCCAGGTGCTTACTCCAGAATATTTATCTCCACCAGACGACATCGTATACCCTTGTCCCACTTCTGGGTTGGCATATCGGTTAATACCCAGATACTTATCTATCTCGTCTCGTTTGTCTTCAGGCTGGGAATTGTAGAACGACATCATGATCTCGCCATATTCAGTCGCTTTACGCCAGTAGGTTTTCAACAATGCTTTCTTAGTTGCGGAATCGCTTGTTGCCCGACGATCGCTCAGGGCTTTTTCCATTTCTTTCTTCTTGGCATCGGCCTTGGTCAAGCTTTCTTGAATTTCCTTCTTCGAGGCCTGTCCGGTAGAAGACATCGTCAACCACTTTTTCAGGAGTTTTTCCATAATTTCGGCTTTCATCAAGGAAGGCGAAGTGGCTTTGGTTTCTGCCTGGCCTCCAGCCATCGCATCTTCGTGCAAAGCGGTACGATTGGTGCCTCCTACTACTACGCCCGAACTTTTCCCACAGTCGGCCCAGAGTTCCATATTATCACCTGAAGTCGAATTTTGCTTATTTTTAGGCAATACTTGCTTCAGGGTTTGTGATCCTACTGTAATTTCTTTTCCTCCAGTTTGCTCTAATTCAATACCTGAGCCCACCGATTGCAACGAACTATTAGCCGTAGCTACTTTGCCTGTTTTGGCATATAGCATATGGTTAGGATAACCCACCTTCACGGCTACGGTTTTATCGTCGGAAACCCGATAATTGTTTCCTTTATTTCCATTTGCTTCAAAATACCCCTGTATTACTTTATTCTGAATAGGTTGATTTGAAAGCGTAGACTGACCTCCTGTGCTTGTGGGTTGACCTACATTACAGGGGTTGCACTTCATTTGCACTGCTTTGTCTCCCATCACATCTGCTTCTTTCTCGAGTCCCTTGTCGTCGTTTACTGGCACCCCGCCCTTGGCCTGGATGGTAGGTTGCACCCGTCCTTGCTTTTGCTGTACTACGTGCCAGGCTTCGTGTGGCAAGTGTTGTTCATTGCCAGGCCCTACATGAATGTCAGTTCCTTGGGCATAGGCTTTAGCTTGAATAGCCGCAGGCTTGCTCGAGTTATAATGCACCTTTACGTCATCCATAGAATATCCCGAAAGATTCTCTACCCCAGACTTTACATTGTCGGGTAAACCAGTATTATTTGGCTTGCGCTGTATAGGGGTTTGTTTGGCTTGAACTGGGGGTTTTGTTTGGCGCTGTACAGGTTTCTGTTTGGCCTTATGGGGCGATTTTTTGGTTTGAATAGCTGCATGAGTAGCTTTGGTAGGAGCAGATTGCTCCACCTGCCGATGAATAGCTGTATGCATAAGTTTTGTTAGTTAGTTGTTTTGTTAGTTAAGGTAACTAAATATACTAATACTTTAACAACATAACAAGGCAACTAACCCATAATCCAGGTTTTCTTATTAAATTTTTCACATTGGATCAATGTTTCTCAAAACAATTGAAAAACCTGTGATTTTGATCAGTCAATAATCAAATGCTGAATCATCAATGCCTCCATCGGAATGTCCTTGATTTTATTACCACGCAAATCCAGGGTTTTGAGGTTGGGCAGGTCAAAAATTACGGCAGGAAACTCGGTGAATTGATTGTTGGCCAGGCCCAGCCATTCTAATTGGTGTAATGCGCCCAGGTTTTTGGGCAATTGGGTAAGCTGGTTGCCATTAAGGTTAAGGATTTTCAGATTTTTCAGGTAATGTAGGTTAAGGGGCAGTTGCTCAAGTTGGTTATCTTCCAGCCCCAATCTGGCAAGCTTCTTTAGATTACCAATATTTTCGGATAAGTAAATTAACTGATTATTAGCCAAATACAAATTTTCCAGCTTGCGAAGCTCTCCTATACATTTCGACAATTCTACCAACTGATTATGGCTTAAATACAGCGTTTTCAGATGCTTCAAGTTGCCTAGGCCAGCCGATAGTTGGGTAAACTGGTTGCTATTCAAATCTAAAACTTCGAGGTTTTGCAAACCTTTGGAATCTTGGGGAAAGTCAGTCAATTGGTTTTTAGCCAGTTGTAAGTTTTGTAGTCTTGAGAGGGTTGTGAGACTTTTGGGCAGCTTCATTAAGCGATTACTTGACAAATTGAGCAGCACCAGGTTTTGCAATTGCCGAATGCTATCTGGAATCTTAGTCAATTGATTAAAATAAGCATTTAACTCTCGTAGAGTCGTCAGTTGACCAATACTGCTCGGTATTTCTCCAAGACGATTGTTGGCTACATTAAGTATCCTCAGGCTTTTTAGCGCACCAATATGAGGGCTTAGGGTCTGAAGTTTCTTGAACCCCAAATACAAGCGCTCTACCTCTGACAAAACCTTGGGTACGTGTTGCAAACATAGCAAAGGATGCCTGCCCAACGCCTGTCTCGCGTGTTCATTCAACTGCCCCAAATGCATTCCCTTTACCAATTGAAAAGCAAGTTCTATATTGGTGCTATCTTCGGTATGGAGCAGTTGTAGTATTTTATCGTTGATGGAGCTCATTGCCTGCTTGTTCGGGGTTCTTTGGGGTGACAGTACTGGAATAACGCACCTTCACCCCACCTTGTTTTGCACAGGCTTCTTTCTATTTTAAGGTACCAATACCAGCTTGCCGACTACTTTGCCAGATTCTAACAATTCGTGGGCAGTAGAAGCATTGGCCAGTGGTATTTCCTGATATACTTTGGGGGCAATTTTTCCCAGTGATAAAAACTCAAACAAGGTACTTAGTATTGATTTTAATCGCTCAAAATCGGCATTGTACAATGTATAAATATCAGAATAACTTACCGTAAGGCTTTTGCCAAAATGATTCAGCAGTGCTTCTTGCAATGGCTGATTGGGAAGTCCAGCAAGAAAGCCAAAGATTACCAGGTGGCCAAAAGGAGCAAGTACTTGCAGATCGGTAAGCATCGATTCGCTCGCTACTGGGTTAAAAGAAACATTCACTCCTTTACCTTCTGTCATTTCATTGACGCTTTCGACCAGGTTTTCAGTCTTATAATTAATGGCGAAGTCAGCGCCTTGGTCTAAGATGTACTGTTTCTTTTCGTCGCTACCCACCGAGCCAATTACAGTAGCCCCCACAAGTTTTGCCAATTGGATAAGGGCTGTACCCACCCCTCCCGCAGCGGCATGTACCAGCAACACATCATTGTTTGTAACCTTTGCCATATTGTGTAGCATATGGTAAGCTGTCGCATAGTTTACTGGAACCACCGCCGCTGCTACATCATTGACCGATGCTGGTATGCTTACTAACCGATCGTGGGTAGTCACTACTTGTTCGGCATAGGTAGCCGCTCCAATTTTGCCAAAATAAGCTACCTTATCTCCTACATTGAGGTTGTTTATCTGTGGTCCTACTTCTTCTACTACGCCAATACATTCTACTCCAGGAGTAAAGGGCAAAGAAGGCATCATACCAGGAGGCATGTTTCCCGAGCGAATCAAGGTATCGATATAGTTTACCGCAGTTGCAGTCACCTTCATTCTTACTTCATTAGGTTTTAGTCTGGCATCTGCCACTGTTTGGTATTGCAACACTTTGTTATCACCGGTTTTATCAATAATAATTGCGTTCATTGTATGTCTATGTTTTCAATTTTGTTGTGACAAAAGTAAACCCATAGTATATTTACATCAAGTAGGCACTTTATAGTATGATACCCACTAAAAAGTAACTAATGCAGATTATCAGTGACTTATGAATAAAGAAAATCAAAAAAAATATTACTGCCCGATCGATGTTACCATTAAAACCATTGGAGGCAAATGGAAACCGATTATTTTGCACCATTTATTATCGGGCACCAAAAGGTTTGGCGAATTGCGAAAGCTGATCCCTGATATTACCCAGAAAATGTTGACTCAGCAATTGCGAGAACTGGAACAAGATGCGCTTGTTGCCAGAAAAATATATCCCGAAGTACCACCCAAAGTAGAATACTCGCTGACTGATTATGGCACTACCCTCAAACAGGTTTTGACTGAACTTAGCAAATGGGGAGTGATGCATACAGCTAATAATAATCTCGTGATAGAAAAACCCACACACAATTAGGTATAACCTTACAAATAAATGGTAATCAATACAAAACAAATACTGACCAATCTATCGCTGAGCTATGCGCATTTCAGAGAAAATAATCGTGAAGGTACTCTGGAGGAGTTTATCAAAAATGAGGTAAAGACTCGAAATACAGGCTTGATGTTGTTAAAAAAATACTTGGTCGCCTATCACAATTTTTCATCTGCTGAAGCTGCCCGATTGATTGCAAAATATTCCATAGAATTTATTTAATTTGACTATCTCAATTTATCATCATTTTGCACCACATTGTATGGAAAAAGCACAGCGATTGGCTCATCGTTTACGAGAGGTCATCTTAAATGGGAAATTAATTGCCAACACCAATTTTAGAGACGCTCTGACTCAAGTAACCTGGGAACAAGCCACCCAGCAAATAGAGGGGCTAAACACCATTGCCCACCTTACGTTTCATGTAAACTATTACATTGGAGGAGTACTCGATGTTTTTGAGGGTGGCGATCTGGAAATTAGGGATCGCTATAGTTTTGACTTACCTCCTATCAAATCTCAGGAAGATTGGGAACAACTCCAGCAGAAATTGTGGGATAACACAGAAAAGTTTGCCCAAAAAGTGGAAGCCATGTCCGACGAAAAATTAGCTTCTACTTTTGTAAAAGAGGAGTATGGAAGCTATGCCCAAAACGTGGAAGTAATCATTGAGCATAATTATTATCATTTAGGGCAGGTGAGTTTATTGAGGAAGTTGATTGATACGCTTAAAAAATAATTGAGAATCAACAAATTATAAGAATGGGTTTAAACGATTTAGGGTATTCTGATAAATGGATTGAATACGGATTTCTCAATGATAAAATGCTGAAATTACAACTTGATGAATTTCACCTTGGAAATGATCCAAATCCTGAACATTATCGCTATAAATCCTTTTTAAATTGGCTTGATAAAAGAGAAAAATTACTGGATCAGGAGGTTATAAATTTTATTGAACTTGCTTTGGAAGATTCAGACCAAACAATGGCAGGATCAGCATTAAAGGAATTACTTACATCCGCAAAAATTACTGAAAAGCAGTTTCAACTGATTAAACCTGAGTTTGCAAGGCTTGGCGAATGGGCTACTAAAGTTATTGAACGAGAGGTATTGAAAAGAAAGAATGAGTGAGAAATTTATCCTATGATCTTACCAAAGTGAGATCATAGGACAAAAAAAGCCATACTAAAATCATTTCTTATCACTCTCCAGCTTACCAGTAACCAAATATCTGTCAATGGCTCTATTAAGCTCGGTGCCATGATTACTATTCGTAAAAAGAATAAAACCCACTTTTAGCTTCTCATACATTTTAAACAAGCATTTAAAATCGCCCGTGTCTCCTGAATGGCCAAAGGTAGGCCCAAAAGGACTCGTTTCCATTGAAATACCCAGCCCAAAATATTCTTGCCACCCCGGGAGATAAACATAAGAAACCTTTGAATGATGACGGAACATTTCCTGATAGGTAGTGGGTTTCAAACCTTTTTTGTGCCACAATCCTAAAACAAAGCTTGTAAATGCCTTGGCTTCGGTATGCATACTCCAGGCCATGCCTGGGTTTTGGGGCAATTCTGTCAAGGTTGGCAAGTTATCCAAATGCCCATGGGACACGTTTTTAGCCAAATACTTATTTTTTTTAAAGTAGGTATTTTTCATATTTAATGGCGTAAGTACTTCTTCCTGTAACACAGTATTGATGTCTTTTCCAGTAATTTTTACAATCACTCTTTTAAGGTATTCAAAACCCTCGCCTGAATAACTAAACTTGGTGCCAGGAGTAAACCTCAAATTCACCTTGCTATATTTGTTATAAATCCAATTAGGAAGTCCAGTACGATGGCTTAATACAAACCTTGCGGTGATGAACTTATGTCGCTTGTCGTGGGCAATGGCTTTAAAAGGCAGGTACTGATACAGGGGCTTGTCCAAATCTATGATGCCTCGTTCTGCCAAACGACATACCGCAAAAGCAAAAACTGGCTTGGTAACCGAACCAGCCGCAAACAATGTTTTGTTTGTCACTTTATCTCCAGTAAAAATGTTTTTTGTACCATAGGCTTTATGATAAACAACTTTGCCATTTTTGATCAATGCCAGCGATGCTCCAGGTATTTCATAAAAATCCAGGTAAGCTTTTACAAACTGATCTATAGCTTTAGTCTTGCTTGCGTCAAAATCCAATAAACCCCCTTTTTCAGGAATCAAGTCAGGAGGAGACATAGTAGTCAACTTGATAATAGGAGCTTTCACTACTTGGTTAGCCTCCACCTTTATCTGCTGGGAATAACCACCAATTTTTGTTCGCTTTCGGTTTTCATAATGAATGCTTCCAACCAATGATATTTTATAAGTCCCTACAGGTAACTTGGCCGCGTATTCCCCAAAACGATTGACGCTTACGTCTGTCCAACAAGTAGGATTATGCTCAGCAGTAAACCTTAGCTTATGAGGATATTTCTTGAGGCCTGCGTCTTGCCAGGCAAGCTGTCCTGTGATTGATCCCATTTGCGCAGCAGGCTCCATCAAAAACACCACGCCCAATTTTCCTGAACGCCTACTTTTGCCTCCGCCTTTGCCCCAGGCAATATAAGATAGCTGTCCTTTTGCGTCATCAGCGTCTTTGTCGGCAATGATGTGGTCTACCCCAATCGTATTTCCTGCTTTTAGGTATTTGCCAAGCTTCACCTGACATTCATAAATGGTTTGATTTCCTACGCGTTTACAAACTACTTTTACATTGCTCCAGTCGGCTTTCTTTACGGCAGGGTCCCAGCTTCCTGAAGGGTCAGGTATGCGTTTTAGTTTTTCACCTATCTCATATAAACTCACTCCAGAGCCATTGGGCAAATGTTGCTTATCTACATATAGTAAATAAGCATCCTGGGTGTTCCACTTTGCCTCTTTAGAATGATCTACCTGGTGGCTTTCATCTGTAACTACTACTGCCATATATAGGGAGCGAGAACTCAGTTGGTAACCCACTTGAAAATAAGCCTTTAAATCTTTTTCGTTTTTGGCTGGGGCGCCATACAACACTTTCTCTTTGATCGGGAAACGTGTCAGGTTTTTTGGCCAGTCAGCAATATCACCATCTATAGTGATCCCCTCTATGGGATAAGCATACGCCATGGCACCGTTAGAAAATGAAGCCTTGTTCTTTCTATATTTTTCTTTAAAACCTGTGTTCAGCAACAAACAACAGGGTATGATCCACAAGATAAACACTTGGGAGTGAGTTAAATTTTTCATGGGTATGTATGATATGAATTAATGGTTATATGTGTACTTAGCTCCTAAAGGAGCCAAATCAAATTTAGGGTAGAATAGCCTAAAAAAAATTGTATAAAAGCGAATAATGTTAAAACACTGGCAACTGAAAAAACCCATAAAAAAATAGCAGGAGAACCTACCAAAAATCCCACGACCTTTAGTATTTTACACAGCAAGAAACCGATTCAACTGAAACTAAAACAATCATCGAACTATGAGTATTGATGTTCACGAAATTAAACAAGCGATTAAAGATAAAGGGCATCATTGGGAGGCCGAAGAAAACCATATGACGGCTCTGGATGAAACCACTCGCAAAAAAATGCATGGGGCCATTCCACCTGCTGATGCCAAAGCTGACCCTACTGCCGACGAAGCCGTAGATGCTACAACACTCCCCTCCTCTATCGATTGGCGTAAAAACAATGGCAACTATGTAACTTATGTAAAATACCAGGGGGCTTGCGGCTCTTGTGTAGGTTTTAGTGCTACTGCGGTATTTGAGAGTATGATTGCCATCGAGCACGAACTTCCTGTTTCTCAATTGGATAACTCTAGCCATATGTTGATTGATTTATCGGTAGCCGATGCTTTTTTCTGTTCCAATCATGGCGCAAATTGTAATGGTTGGTGGCCCAAAGATTATTTTAGTGCCAATCATACCCGAGGAGTGGTACAAGAAAACTTATTTCCATTTGCTGATGCCTTTCCTGGTGGCAATATTAAGCCTACCCATGAAGTAAAAATCACTTGTGATTCGGTTCCTCATCGGGCCGAAAGCGCTTTTACCTACACCAACGTACACACGGTCAATTCTATCAATGCTGCTAAAGCACATTTGGCTAAGGTGGGGCCTCTGGCTGCTAACCTAAAACTGTATACCGATATATTTTCCTACAAATCAGGAATTTATAAACATACCAAGGGACAATATGATGGTCTGCACTGTGTGTGTATTGTGGGATACAACGATAACAATGGGGATGGTTATTGGATCTGCAAAAATTCGTGGGGTAGTAAATGGGGCATGCAAGGATTTTTTAATATTGGGTATGGCCAATGCGATATGGAGGGTTACCCTATGTTTGGAATGTCTGGTACTACTTTGCCTCCAGTGGTTTATCGCAATCATTTGGTTGGCTCCGAAAACCACGCCCTACAAAAAGGAGAGGCACTAGTGTCTAACAATGGGCATTATCAACTCATCTATCAAAAAGATGGCAATTTGGTACTCAGTAAAACTGCCGATAAAACTCAACTTTGGGCATCCAAAACTACTGATAAAGCATCAGACAAAGTAGTGATGCAAGCCGACGGAAATTTGGTGATGTATGAAGGCGCTACGCAGGTGTGGGCTTCCAATACGGCAGGACATCCCAACGCTTATTTGACTATCCAGATGGATGGAGAAGCCATTATTTATCATGAAGAAACGCCCGTTTGGAGTACTAAGCAATCGTGAGAAGATAAATTGAATACACTGTAAACTAAATAAATTGATGTTTTCAAAAGAACACTCAAGTCTTTGGTCTTAGTGCAGCGAGACCAAAGAAGCCATTGCTTGGTCTCCCTTCGGTAAGACCAAGCAAAATGTGGGTATTTGAAAAACTTTGCGTAGTCATAGAAACATAAAAAAATTTAGTTTACAAAGTATTGAATATTATGCTGAGCCTAATAGGTTTTTTAAATAAAATTACAACGAACTACAACATCTAAGGTGGGTATGTTTGCGAAAAATGACGGTAAGGTTTTGGAGAAAACATCATTTCCTCTCCGTCATTTTGTGGCAATCTTAGAAGGCAAAACCTGGAAATGCATCCCCGAAAGATTGCTTCAGGCTTTTGGATTCAAGCAATTGGGTTTAGCCCTGAAGTTGCCAAAACCCTTCGCAAACGTCTACCCTCTTGAGCTTTCATAAAACTTGTGAATAAAAGGAAAAATTTAAAATTCTATGACTACCCAACCCATCTCAAAAAAAGCGGGTGAAACCCACGAACTAGTGCTGGCAAATCGAGGCAGTACTGGGCTTACTATTCAATGGGAGGTCAGCAACGAAGGTTTGGCTACAGTAGAGCGTTTGGATAATATTGTTGTAGAAGAAGAAAAACCAGGAGATGCGATTCAAACCCGTTATTGTATCCATTTACTCAAAGCAGGAGAAGTCACCGTTCATTTTTACCAAACCCAACTTTGGGACGATGACTTCCCTCCTATTACACTTGCACGATTAACCTTTGTAGTAGAATAAAACTCAGACTTTATCAACTGCCAAAATGCTGTCTATCGATGCCAGAATTGCTTCCTGATTGCTACGGGGCTGCCAACCTAATAATCTGGTGGCCTTATGGTTGTTGGAGACCAATGTTTTGCCCAAATGAGGAGCAATACCCTTAGCGGCAGGATTGAACAATGCCACCAGTCTTATCAACCAATTGGGGTATACCCTGGTAGTCACTTTTTTGGCTTGTTCGCCTAATTTTTCTTTTAAAAACAACGCAATTTCGTGGAAAGACATTTCTGGGCCAGATGAAGCCAGAAATCGCTGGTTTTTAGCATTTTCATCGGTCATCGCCCGAATGTGCAAATCGGCCACATCACGCACATCTACAATGCCATAACTAATATTGGGGGTCGCTTTCATAGTACCATCAAAGAGTTGCTTCATGGCCGTGAGGCTGGTAGTCAAATTTGTACCCAACGAAGGCCCTAAAATATAGCGAGGACAAATCACGGCAAGCTCCAGCGTGCTGTCTACATTTTGGATGTATTCCCAGGCTACCTTTTCGGCTAGTGTCTTGGATTTGGTATATGCCGAAAGGTTTTTGTCTTGTGGATTGGTCCAATCTTCTTCGGTAATGGGCTTGCTAAAGTCTTTGTGACTATACCCCACTGCCGCAAACGACGAAGTCAATACCACTCTTCTTACCTCTGTTTTACTGGCGGCCTTCAATACCCTTAAGGTACCATTTACGGCAGGTTTAATCAACTCACTTTCGTCTTTGGGCATTTTAAAAGGAAAAGGAGATGCCACATGCAGTATATAATCGCAACCTTCGGCTGCTTTGTCCCAATGATCATCTTTTGCCAAATCGGCTTCCACAAAGGACAGGTTTTCAAGCGATCTAGCCCCTTGATTCTGCAACATAGCCAACACTCCTTCTTTCTTATTTAGATTCCTTAAAGAGGTGCGTACTTTAAAACCTTGGTTGAGCAATTGTAACACACAGTGTGAGCCGAGAAACCCCGTGCCTCCAGTTACCAATACTTGGCGATGATTGTTCTTATACATTGTGGAAAATTCGTTAATGGCGTTGATTAAAATATGCGACTTTTATAGCATAAAGAGGTAAAATCTAAAGATGTAATGAATAAGTAGGAGTAATTTTAGGGAGGGTGCAGAAAATAGTCTCCCCATTAGTGCGAGTAATTTTTCGGATAGATGAGGCTATTTTTTGCGCCCATAGCTGCGCTACGGGCAATAAAAATAACGAAATATATTCGCGAAAGAACAGCGATGAATTGGGTATGTTATTTTTTGGATACTCCCTTATGTAAATGCGAAACGAAAACCAGTAGTGAACCGAATTTCCATATATCTGAACCGATTGACCTAAAGAACCAGAAGTCTAATGCTGAAATTTGTGTCATTGTTTATCACATAAACCCATAACATTATGACAAATCGACAAAATTCAGTAAAAAAGCCGATTCCTTTGAGAGTGATTTTTATCCTCAACGCTTTGATGATGATCTTGCCTTTTGTGTTTTATGCAGTCATTACCAGTAAAAATATAAGAATCGGAAACCTAGAGCCTATACACATGGTTTACACGGGTATAGCTTACATACTTAGTTTCGCAGTTTTAGTTTTCTTTTTGGTAAAAATGAATATTCGCGGAGCTAGATTTATATTTTTCCTTAACATTTTAATCGCCGTCCCCACGGGTGCCTACATTGGAATCCTTATCGCGATAATTTCTCTGGCCTTGTCATTTTTCAACCAAAAAGTCTTGGGGTACTTTCGAGCTACTGCCTAAGGCTGATCCATTGTATATTTCAAAGTTGGTGTTACCCACTCAAATCTTTGGTCTTAATGCAGCGAGACCAAAGAAACGACAACATTCGGGGAACCGACCAACGGGAGCTCAACGAAGTTAATGTTGGGCGAGCTTGTGGGATGCCAGTCTCCCTTCGGTACAATGTCATTAAGTTAAGAGCTATTGCAGCCAAAATGAATATCGGATATCGATCAACGAATATTGAATAACGAAGGAAACCAAACTTTGAATGGTTGATTTGGGGCGTCAGCCTCATTCTTAAATCGTTGATCAGCGTTCGTTAATCAACATTCTTTTACTCACTTAATGACTTTGCCCTTCGGTAAGACCAAGCAAGATGTGGGTATTTGAAAAATTTTGGCGTAGTCATAGAAATGTAAAAAACTTACTTGACAGTGTACTAAGTCTAATCCATTGTATATTTCAAAGTTGGTGTAACCTATTTAGTCGCGCCAATTTTGAATAAAATGGCTTATATTGAGTAGAAAATAACCCACATGATTTATGCTCTCTAATGACTTTTTCGAGCGTGAGGCACCCGTAGTAGCCAAAGAATTGATAGGCAAGGTAGTACGCCGAAAATACGGTAATTTATGGTTGGCTGCAGCCATAGTAGAAACTGAAGCTTATGGGTCAGACAAAGGGAACCACGCATGGCTTGGGCGCACAGCCGAGCGGGAATCTATGTGGTCACCAGCAGGTACTATTTATATGTATATGAGCCAGGGAGGCGATTCATTCAACATCAGTGTCACGGGAGGTGGTCATGTAGTACTTATAAAAGGAGGACGCCCCTGGATCGATAAAACATCAAGCATAGAATCACTGGATGCCATGCAAAAACTCAACCCTGGAGCTAAGGGGCCACGCCCAGCTCACAAGTTACTTGCAGGGCAGGCATTGTTTGCGCGTGCCCTTGATTTAAAGGTATCAGCATGGGATGGAAAACAGTTTGATGCTGAGCAGTTTTTTATAGAAGACGCTGGCTATCGCCCCAAGTCTATTATTCGCTGCCGCAGATTGGGCTTGCCTAAGCATAGAGCTCCAGATTTGATGCTTCGCTATGTAGATGCTGCGCACCTGCGTTCTGCCACTCAAAATCCTTTAGGTAAAAAAGCTTGGATAGCAGGCAAAGATTATCAGCGACTTTCGTGGGAAGACCTGCCATAACCACCAAAAGGTGTTCTGAATTATAATCCCGAACCTCTATAAATAATTGAGAACGCTTTTGAGCTATTTCGCTCGCACTTTTGTCATCGAGATCAATCACCCATTTATTCACTTTTAAATCATTCTCTCGATGAAAGCATCTGTTTATACCCGATACGGCAACCCCGAAGTAGTTCACATTCAGGAAATTGCCAAACCTACTCCTGAAAATAACGAAATTGTAGTAAAAGTAAATGCCACCAGTATGACCGCGGGAGACTGGCGCATGCGGGCAGGCGAACCTTTTGCCATCAAACTATACAATGGCTTGCGCAAACCTAAACGCACCATTTTAGGGCACGAATTTTCGGGTGTGGTAGAAGCCGTAGGGCAAGCCGTGACTCGCTTCAAAGTGGGAGATCACATTTTTGGAGGTACTGGCGATAAAGCTGGAGCACACGCTCAGTATGTGGTAGTACCCGAAGATGGCCCGTTGGTTTTAAAACCCGAAAATATGCCCGATGCCGACGCAGCAGCCCTACCCGTAGGAGCTACTACTGCTTTGTTTTTCTTACGCAAAGCCAATATTCAACAAGGGCAACAGGTGCTCATTTATGGGGCGTCAGGTAGCGTGGGTACTTTTGCGGTGCAAATCGCTAAATATTTTGGCGCTGAAGTTACAGCAGTTTGCAGTACTGCCAATATACCTTTGGTACAATCATTAGGGGCTACCAAGGTAATAGATTATACCAAAGAAGATTTCTCTGAACAGGCCAAAAAGTATGATGTTGTTTTTGATGCGGTGGGTAAAAGCAACTTTGCACAAGGCAAAAAAGCCCTCAAACCCAAAGGCATTTATGCTACGGTGGCGGTAGACCTGTCCTTACTTTTCCAGTCGTTTTTCACTGCTCTAACTGGCAAATACAAGCTCATTACGGGGGTCTCTAAACCCACCACCGCGCGGCTTAGTTTCCTCGTCAAGCTATTTGACAAACAAGCCCTGAAGGTGGTCATTGATCGGACATATGCCTTTTCGGACATACAACTGGCGCATCGTCACGCCCAATCAGGGCACAAAAAAGGGAATATTGTGATTATTCCCTAATGGTGTCTCTTCATCCCAAAAGCAAGTGAGTTTTTGGGATAAGGGGTTAGTTGGCAGTCCTTCTCACATTATTTGAGGCGAATTTGGTAGATGGGCACATTTTTTCTTCCAACTCTCCAATTTTTCCTTATCCAGTGCTTACTCATTAATATTTCAACATCTTCATCTTTGAGTTTTGTAATTTTATATCTATTCAAGTCAAATGGTCTTTCTGTATCATTAAGAATATATTTATTAATCTTTTGAAAAAATCTAGGGTCAGTTACATAAGCACCGTCGAAATTAGTTTCATCATTCAGTAAAGCCTTATATAATATTGGAGCGATTGTCCCTGAACTTCCTTTTGAAAACACTTTGCTAATTGGTTTATCTAACGAACCTTCATAAACATTTCCTAAAAGAAATGCTTTTCCTAAATATGCACCTTTTAGATTAGCACCACTTAAATTTGTACCCATTAAATAAGCTCCGTTTAAATTTGCTTTAATCAAATTCGCCTCGCTTAAATCCGCATAATCTAAATTCGCTGAACTTAGATCTGTATAATTTAAACTCCCCTCTTTCAAGTTAACACCAAGTAGAGCTGATAACTTCATATTTGCGTAGTTCAAATTAGCTCCTTCAAGATTTGCCTTTATCAGATAGGCCCTAAATAAATTTGCAGCCATTAAGTTAGATTTTTTTAAATTCAACAAGTTTAAGTCTGCATACTCAAAAGTAGATTTTTCTAAATCTGCTCCTTCAAAAGTAGTCTTTTTAAAAATTGACTTTGTATCAATGTTAGACTCAATAAGTGAAACCAAGAGTTGCCCACGTTCAGGGCTTAACGATTGTTGAACCAACGAACCTTCCTCTAAATATCTGTAAGGTTTAAGGGAATTACACAGGGAGATAATACGCCCCTCTAGTTGAGATGAAAGTTTCTTTTTAGGAATCGCATCACGGAGTGAATCTAATGAGATTCCATCATCTCTAAAAATAAACTCAAGTTTGTGTTCTGTTATCCTTTTTGCTGTTAAAACTAGGGGATTTTTTAAAGTATCCTGATATTGTTTATCATTTCTAATCTCTTGATCCACTTTATCCATAATATTACTCATTAAAAATACCAAGGAGCTTCTACGGTTAGCTTCTGCTAATTGAGTTTGAGCTTCTACCTGCCTAGTTTGAATCGCAAGAAGCCTATTTTGCTTATTAATCATAAAGCTTTGCCAAACCACCATTACTACGGGGATAAGTGCAATAGAAAACCCTATAAGTCCAATTCTCACTACTCTTGCCACAAGACTTGCAATAAAATCTCTAGTTGCGTTTTCTGGTAATGTTTTACGGGAGCGCTCGGTTTTGATCCAAATAGACCATTTGTCCCAGAAGTTTTGAAAGTCGGTGTAAACTCTTGCACCAAAAAAGGTTTTAAAAGAAGACTTATATAAAAACAAACCAAGAAGTTTAAATAGACGCTTCTTCTTCGCTTTAGCTTTGAATCTCTTTGTTTCATACTTGACAAGCTTTGCTTGAAGCTCTTGTATCAGTTTATCTTTTTCCTGATTGGTCATGAGGATAGGATATTTAGGTAAAAGGAGATTTTATAGTAAGGTAACGAATAACGGATAGAAAGAAAAATTGTAGATTGGACCTCCATAAAGCTGTTCATACCCACCCATTTAAGCAAAAATTATGAGGAAGAAACTCTTTCATCTTGGACTTGTATTCACTGCACTCACCTTTACCGTTTTATTCTGCCTGATTGTAGTGCCCCCCTTGATGTAAAATCCAGATATTGTGGGCGCATTTTCGGCAGGGTTTGTCAATCCTTATGCTTCGGGTTATTCTACCGATGTGGTGTGTTGCTGGGTCATTTTGCTCATTTGGGTATTGTATGAATCTCCTCGGGTAAAGCACGGCTGGGTTTGTCTGGTGTTAGGACTCGTACCAGGAGTAGCGGTAGGGTTTGCGGGGTACCTTTTGCTAAGAACAAAGCAACTCAAACAACTAGAGGCCTAAAATAATTGCTATCTAATAATAGTGGTTAAGTTTGATTGGCGTATTTTAGATGCCTAAAACCCACAAAGCAATGGTCACGAAATTTAGCCCGGAAACAAACAAAGTATACTTTATCAATCAATATACTTTGTTTCACATTTTGGAAGGAAGCGGAGTAATTCAGGTAGATTTCAAAAACTACCTGGATTGGGACGATAAGCTTATATTTCTGGAGAAAGGACAATACATTAAATTCAACTCCGATACTTTTACGGTGCGTAAAATCGTATTTGGAGACGAAAAAACCTTTCAAAATAAGGATGTGCGGGTCCTATTTAAGCACTTGGTATCGCTGGGGTATATCAATTATCAGGAATGTGACGCCTGCCAACGATATCTTGCCGAAACTGTGTTTTCATCTCCCAAAGACATCATTGACATCTCCATTAACCAATGGTATTGGCAAAACCCTTTCAATGCCAATCAAGAAGAGTATCAGGTGATTTTTGACCTCAAGGAAGTGATTGATCAACAATTTAAAAGCCAATTGAGCGTGCCCGCTTTGACCCAAACCCTTCAACTCAAAAATCAGCATATTCATCATTTGGTCAAAGAAAAAGTGGGGCTAACGGTCAAAAACTTATTGACCCAAAAGCAAATCATTGAAAGCAAAAAAGACATTGCCTTTTCTGACAAAACTATCCAATCTATTGCCTTTGATTATGGCTACAAAGATCCCAGTTATTTTAATCGCATCTTTAAAAACAAAACTGGGGTATCTCCTGGCGAGTTTCGTGACAAGTTTGGGCATTCATTAGAAGATTCTTTCGAGCAACAGTTGTTTGAATTGCTTAGAGAGTTTCATACTTCGAATCGGCAAACCGCATTTTATGCCGAGAAAATGTTTATGACCGAAAAGACTTTTTCTAAAAAAGTAAAAGACAAATTGAATGTGTCTATTGGTCAGCTCATTCGCCACCAGATCATCAAAACCGCCAAACAGCATTTGCAAGCTGGAGCAAAGATCAAAGAAGTAGCTTTTGCCCTGGGTTTCGAAGAAGCCAATCATTTTTCAGCATTTTTTAAACACTACACCCAACAAACCCCTACCGAATTTCTTTCTAAAAAAGTACCATAAATCGGGCATTTCTTGTACTCAAAAGCCACGTTCAATCGCCCATCTTTGCATTGTAATTAGTTATTCACCTCAACAAATTGTAAAGATGAACATTCAAGAACAAGTTCAAAAAATGGATGCGCTGGTAGCCAAAGGCGATATTGTAAATGCAGTAAAAGATTTTTTTGCCGAGCAAGCCTCTACTTCCGATTACGGCAATGTCACTACTGGCAACCGTCAACAAATGGTAGAAAAGATGGAAGGTTTTCTGGGAGCCATTGCCCAGGTAAATGGCATTACTCATCATCACTCTATCACCGATGGCAATGTGTCTGCCTCTGAATTTACCTTTGATTTTGACATGAAAGATGGCAGTAAAATCTACTGGCACGAAATCATTCGTCGCATCTGGAACGCTGAAGGCAAGGTAATCAAGGAAGAATATTTTAATGCCAACTAATTCCTCATTTAAACATATTCTAAAGAAGATCATTTAACACAATCTCTTAAAAAAGTCGAGATGACTTCAAATACTAAAAAATCAACATGAAATCATTCACAAGTTTTATCATCATATCTTTATTGTCTTTCGGTGTTTTAATTGCCCAAGACAAAAAAGCCAACAACATCGACAACAGCAACATTGCTTTGCAGGGTTACAGCCCAGTTTCTTACCTGGATTTGGGCATTGCCCAAAAAGGGGTCAAGCAGTTCAAATCCAAGCATCAAAACGTGATTTATTACTTTACCGATGCCAAACAAAAAGCAGCCTTTGATAGCAACCCTGCCAAGTACTTGCCACAATATGGAGGGTTCTGCGCTTTTGGCGTGTATGCTGGAGCCAAGTTTCGCCCCGATCCTAACAAGTTTATTGTAAAAGGTGGGAAGTACTTCTTGTTTCTGTACAATTTAGAACTGGATGCCCAGCAGCTCTGGCTGGCAGAAAAAAACCACTCCAAATTGGTGAAAAAAGCCAACACAAACTGGCAGAAACTCAAGCAAACTTATAATTAATTAGCTTTAACAATAATCAATGGCCACCTCAAAATATCTTGGGGTGGCTTTTTTATTTCCCCTCTTTTATCTCCTTTTTCTACACAAATCCATAAAAATGTTATAACCATCTGGAAAACGGTTAAGTAGACGCAAACGCTCTCCCCTAGCTTTGTACTCATCATACAATTAGAACCAAACATAATCGTAAAAATGGCTAATAAAAGAGTAATTTGGTGTGACACTGACACCCTCTCAAAAGATGTAAGTGGAAAAGTTTATATTGTAACTGGGGCAAACTCTGGGGTTGGGTTAGAAACTACCCGACAACTTGTCAAACAAGGTGGCCACGTAGTAATGGCCTGTAGAAGAGTAAGTGCTGGTGAGGAAGAAGCAAAGGCTTTTCAAGGCTTAAAAGGAAGTTTTGAAGTGATGGCTTGCGATTTGGCCAATTTGCAATCGGTACGTGATTTTGCTGAGGCGTTTCTTAAAAAATACGACCGCCTGCATGGTCTCATGTGCAATGCTGGAATGGTAGTGATGGGTAATAAAATACAGTTTACTCAAAATGGCTTCGAGATGACAATGGGCGTCAACTTTATTGGGCACTTTCTGCTTACTGAACTATTGCTTGAGGTACTCAAAAAAAGTGCTCCTGCCAGAATTGGCCTCTTGTCTTCGGTAGTACACGCGGGCAGTCCCAAAAACCGCTATCAAGTACATCTGGAAGATTTAAACTTTCAACAAAGAAACTATAACAATTTTGCCGCCTATGGAGAAGCAAAGGTAGCTACTGTACAATACGCGCTGGAACTCGCCGATAGACTAAAAGGAACTGGGGTAACTACGGCATCGATACATCCGGGTTGGGCAAGATCCAATTTTGGCAAAGGTGGCAACTTATTGATGAGAAGCCTGATGGCTGTAGCCAAACCTTTGACCAGGTCTATCTCTGACAGTAATGAGGAAGCCGCTCAAACCTCGTTACACGTATTGCTTTCAGATGATGCTCCCAAACATTCCGGTGCTTACTTCAGCCAGCACAGTGTACTTTATCGTGACAAGGAATGTAAAAAAGGAGGCTGGCCAATGCAATCACCCAACCCCCACGCCCATGATATGGACGCCGCCCGAAAGTTGGTAAAAAAGAGTTATGAATTGGTAGGATTAGACGCATAAAAGCTGTAAATCAAAGAACAAATGAATGATATTTTTCAAATAAAGAATATTTCGCAGCTACATCAAATCATAGGGTGGCCCCCACCAAGCCATCCTTTGATCTCTTTTCTTGACGATACCAAACGGCCCCAAGACCTGGTCATAGAAGAAAAGTATTTTAACTTCCGATATGTTTCCGAGATGTATACCATCATGTACAAATATGGCATTACGGGTGCCATTGGTTATGGGCGAAACTCTTACGATTTTCAGGAAGGAACCTTGATATTCATGGGGCCTGGGCAAGTATTTGAGGCTCCCTCTAAAGAACATGTAGAGGAACTAAAAAATAGTAAAGGCTGGAGTTTGGTATTTCATCCTGACCTAATCCGAAAGTCCCCATTAGGAGAGAATATAGATAATTACTCATTTTTCTCCTATGAAGTAAACGAAGCCCTGCATTTATCAGAAAAAGAGCAAAAGTTCATCCTTGAAGTAGTGCTACAAATTCATGAAGAATATTCTCAAAATATAGATAAGCATAGTCAACGGCTGATTATTTCTAATTTGGAGCTTCTCCTCAATTACTGCACACGCTTTTATGATCGTCAGTTTTATACCCGTACCAATTTTAACAAAGACATTGTTTCAAGGTTTGAAACCACGCTCAGAGAATATTTCAACGAAAACAAGTCTGTGAACCTTGGGATTCCTTCTTCGAGTTACTTTGGTAAAGAAATGAATATGTCCTCAAATTATTTGAGTGATTTGTTGAAAAAAGAAACAGGCAAAGGCATCAAAGAACATATCAACGATATGATTGTAGACAAAGCCAAAACTATTTTGTTAAACTCCACCCTATCTATCAGCGAAATTGCCTTTGATTTAGGCTTTGAGTATCCGCAAAGTTTCACGCGTTTGTTCAAAAACAAGACGGGAGTCAGTCCGGTAGAGTATAGAAAATTAAACTAAACAGCAAGTTATATTATATTTTGAGATGCCTTTGAGCCTATAAGAGCATGTTTAAAATTCATCCTTCGGGTTAAAAAAGCACTTTTTACGTGCTTACTTTGGTAATTTTTTCGTCAATAGCTTTGGCTATTCACTTAAAAATATACCTCGTCATCACTGAAAAATCGCATTTTTATCTCCAAAAACGAAAGTTTAAACATACTCTAAAAACCTTAAGGATATCATAACTTAGATTTGATAGCTTCCAACAAACTTGTGAGTGCCTGCATATCACGTTTTTCTTTTTTAGCAAATTTTATGGCTTGTTCTACTGCTTTCCTGGCCTCAACATAACGCTGGAGCTTGAATAACAAGCGGCCTTTTATCTCGGTATTGTCAGCATTGGTTTCCAGACTAATTGATTTATTCACCCACTTGAGCGCAACTTCTAATTTATCTTTGGTTGTATATTTTTGCCTCACCCATTCAGCTCCTTGATTTAATTCATACTCATCATTACAATGGCGATCAAAATACTGTTGTGCTTGTTCAAAAGTAGCCTCTTTGCGTCTTTGGTAGAATTTGTAAGTAACTTCTGCTATTACAGGGGCCGCTTTTGCTCCTAATAGTTGCTGTAATAATTCTTTGTATCTACTGAGAGTACCCATATTAGAAGAACGTATTACTTGATAAGATCGCACTCCAATTACTTTCTCTCTGTATTGATCTACCTCTTTTTGATTGGTAAACTTATCTGGGTGCTTCATTACATAAGCAAATGCCTCAGATTGAATATCAAGGGCATATTGTTGAATAAACTTCCATTCAACTGGAGTTGACCAACGAGCCTTGCCTATCTTGGTAAGATACGTGTTTACTAATTTATTGTAGTATGAAGGCTTTATCTCATTCATTCCATTCCAGGCGGCGGCTATTGCATAGTTTTTCAAAAATTTAGGCACACGCTTACCTGATTCGTATTGCTGTTTAAGGGTATAATATTGTTTTTGAGGGTTCAATGCATTTTGTCCCTCTCTGAATAAATCTTGATCATCCAGCGCACCAATATTTCTATGAACTAATTTGCCTGAAGGGGTGAAGTATAAAGAGGTAGGATAGCCAAATACCTGGTACTTTTTAGCAAATGCAATGCCTTCCCCTTTTTCCATAAAAAACTTATAGTTGATAAAATGTTTATTGAAAAAAGCACCTACTGCTCTTTTAGGAAACACCTCTTTTTCCATCCATTTACAGGGGCTACAGGTAGCAGTTACCGCATCTACAAAAATGAATTTATTTGTAGCCTTGGCTTTTGCCTGAACTTCTGCCCAGGAGCCTTGCTCAAAACGAACTCCCTGAGCATTACTCATTTGCGTTACTACTAAGATCAAAATAAGAGTCTGAAAATATAAGCGCATATTTAAAATTTAAATGATTAATTAAAACACCTGTTTGTGAAACAAAAACAGTTAAGCTATACTGCTTTTTGTTATTTAATGAGTCATTGTGCTCAACGAAAATTCTTACTATCAATACCTTTTATCAAGGTGAAATAATGTATAACGCAGGTAAGATCACCTATTTGTGAAGTATATCAGCAAAAAACCATGTTGATTTTAGGCTTAAATATAAAGTTACTGATTCAATAGAATCAACATCACATTTCTACTTTCCCCTTTTTTGGTGTTTAAGCGAAGTAACACCAAAGAAAGCTTGCCCCTAGTGGGCAAAATTGTAGGTGTCGTTTCACTAAAACACCTACAATGGGTAAGTAGAGTATAGAAAACTGAATTAGCGTCAAACGTATACATTCACGGCATTACATAGTTCAACTTTAAATCAACTACAAAGGCTCATTTCCAGATATATTGTATTCTGATGAATTCAATTGCTTAAAAGAAAAGTTCCAGCAGTCAGGTATTTTTTCTATTAACTTTACAAACAAAATCAGAACACTTTCAAAGTCATCCTTATGAAAAAAATTGGATTGATAGGCGGCATTAGTTGGGCTTCTACTCAAGATTATTACCGATTAATCAACGAAGGAGTCAACCAGAAACTTGGTGGATTGCAAGCAGCCGAGTGCATTATTTATTCATTAAATTTTGGGGAATTGCAACAAATAGGTTGGAAAAATGCCTTCGAACTACTCTTGGGAGCAGCCGAAAATCTTAAAAAAAGTGGGGTAGAAGCGTTGGCCCTCTGTGCCAATACTGCCCATTTATTCGCACCCGATATTCAAGCAAAACTAGGGCTTCCAGTCATACATATCGTGACTTCCACTGCCGAAAAAATCATCCAACAAGGTATAACAAAAGTAGGTCTGCTAGGTACCATTTTTACAATGGAAATGGATTTTTACCGTGAAAAGCTCGCAGAAAAAGGAATTCAAGCATTGATTCCTGAGTCTCAGCAAACCCGAGAACATATGCAAAGCATTATCAAAGGTGAATTGGGGAAAGGCCTGATCAACCCTGACTCAAAGCAAATGTTTATCAAGATCTCCAATAATTTGATTGAAAAAGGGGCACAAGGCCTCATTTTTGGCTGCACCGAAATCCCACTACTTTTAAGTCAAGACGATTTTTCTATTCCAGTTTTTGACACTACAAAAATTCATTCTCAGGCCATTGTTGAATACATTTTATCTTAATTTTTAAAACTGTCATAAAAAAGATGGAAACTTTAGGCACTCAAGGGTACAGCCAAGTAATACAAAAGTTTATTGAGGCAACCAGTACAATTTCATTTGAAGCATTGCATCAGGATTTTTTAAAATTTATCCCTGAAAAACCAAGCCGAGTGCTGGACGTAGGTGCTGGCATTGGGCGAGATGCTTTTGAGTTATGGAAAATGGGGCATCAGATAACGGCAGTAGAACCTTTGGAAGAATTTAGAGAAGTTGGACAACAGTTGTATTCTTCTGCGCCTATTGAATGGATCGCTGATGCTTTTCCTTATTTAAGCTCTTTGGATTTAAGTACTTTGGGCAATCACACTTCTTATGATTTTATTTTAGCCTCTGGGGTATGGCATCATCTAAATGCTGACGAACAAGTAAATTCGTTACATAGGGTCTCAGAACTTTTAGCCACACACGGAATATTTGCCCTTTCTCTCCGTAATGGCCCTGCAGGTGCAGGAACCCATGTGTTTGCTACCAATGTCCAACAGACCATTCGTCAGGCTAAGCAGTGTGGTTTACATCCGGTTTTAAAGCTTGAAAACCAACCTAGCCTGATGAAAAATAAAAAAGATGTGTATTGGGCAAGACTCGCATTCCAAAAAAGCTAGTATTATTGAGCGTTGTTTTCTGTTTTATCTTATAAAGTCATCCAAAAAATGAAACTCATCATCTTTGGTGCCTCTGGTGCAGGTACTACCACACTGGCCCAATCATTGGGACACCAACTTGGTTGGACACATTTAGATGCCGATGATTATTATTGGGCCAACACGCCCATTCCTTACGAGGTTAAGGTTCCTTTAGAAGAGCGTCATGAAAACCTCCGACAAGACCTTGAAGCAAGTAAGCAGGTCATTATAAGTGGTTCGTTGGTTACCTGGGGCAAATATTGGCTTCAGGCTTTTGACTTAGGCATATTTCTCAGAATCCCTCACGAAGTGCGCATGGAAAGGCTCAAGCAACGCGAAATAGATCGTTATGGAAAAGCTTTGGAGAGTGAATATCGCCAGAAAAAAATGCACGAATTTTTAACTTGGGCCTCCCAATACGATGACCCCTCTTTTGCAAGTAGAAACATTAGCCAGCACCGTCGCTGGATAGAATTATTAGAGTGCGAAGTTCTCGAAATCGATGGAGATTTTACCAATGAAGCACGTATGCAAAAAGTACTTGATAAGATTGAGAAAATGAAGTCTAAAAAATAATTGCTAAAAGAATTATGGCGATGGAAAAAACGGTATTCGAGATAAGCAAAATGGATTGTCCTTCTGAGGAAAATCTGATCCGAATGAAACTAGATAGTATATCGAGTATTCAGCATTTGCAGTTTGACATTCCTGAGCGGAAGCTAACCGTTTTTCATTCAGGTCAACTTGACGAAATCGAGCAGTCAATTCAGGCTCTCAACCTGGGAGGGCAAAAGCTAAGCACAATACCGACCGACCAGACTGATTTCACAGAACAAGCCAATCAGCGCTCATTATTATGGAAAGTACTCGTTATCAACTTTGTTTTTTTTCTGGTTGAAATTACTACTGGTCTTATTTCCAAATCTATGGGACTAGTAGCAGATAGTCTGGATATGTTGGCCGATGCTTTGGTGTATGGACTAAGCTTATTTGCTGTCGGCGGAAGTCTCATCCGAAAAAAACGCATTGCCCGTATGGCGGGTTATTTCCAAATCGTACTAGCCATTATTGGGTTTATAGAAGTGCTCAGACGTTTCTTTGGCACCGAACAATTTCCTGATTATGCTACAATGATTGTGGTTTCTGTTTTTGCCCTAATCGCCAATGGGCTTTGCTTATACTTATTACAAAAATCTCGTAGCAAAGAAGAAGCTCACATGAAAGCCAGTATGATTTTCACGTCCAACGATGTAATCATTAATCTGGGAGTAATTATAGCAGGGGTACTAGTAAACTGGCTCCAGTCCAACAAACCCGACTTAATCATTGGAACCATTGTGTTTGGCTTGGTAATTCAAGGGGCCTTGAGAATTTTAAAACTTGGAAAATAAGCGTTGCAGCTCTTGCTGGTTGATTTACGCAACTCTCAATATCTTCTCCATCTTGCGCCCTTTTGCCAACTCATCTACCAGCTTGTCCAAATATCTTACTTGTTGCGTCAGGGTATTTTCTATCTCTTCTACTCTATGGCCACAGATTACCCCCTTGATCAAATGTGCATTTGGGTTCAATGAAGCATTTTGAAAAAACACCTCAAAACTGACTTTTTCATCAATCAATTCCTGCATCTTTTGTTCGTCGTAGCCAGTTAGCCATTCTATCACCTGATGCAGCTCTTCTTTGGTTCGGTCTTTCTTCTCTACTTTTGTAACGTAATGTGGATATACAGAAGCGAATGTCATTTCTGCAATACGCTCATCTTGACTTTTCTTTGTTGCCATAAGTTGTATTTTAAAAGCTTGTTTACTCGAGTAAGATTTACATTCCTAATATAATACTTTCCCCTCTCCCACACTTATACTTTGCCTACAAATATTTAAGTATGTAGCATTTCAATGACCTTTTAGGAACCACATAAGTAAAACGGATAAGTAATCCAGTAATACGGCTAAGTTGGTGGATTGCCTGATAGATACCTTTGTAATATCAATTTTCAAAAAGCTCAGAGATTCTTTTAACCCTTAAACACCCAATGAAATGATCACAGGTTATCTATCAAATGCCATTGTAAAAGGCGGCGTTTCACCCGTTTTTGACACCCCAAAAGACTACGGTTTAGTCTACGAAGACGTAACTTTTAAAGCTCAGGACGGGGTTTCCTTAGCTGGTTGGCTCATCAAAGGCAATCAAGATAAAATCATCATCCAGTCTCATTATGGAGTGCAAGCAAGTCGCTCAGGCTATACACCTCAAGGCAAAGGAATGGGAAAAATGTGGAAGGAGAATATTTCTTTCCTGAAACACGTCAAGTATTTGGTTGAGCAGGGATATTCGGTGCTGATGTATGACTTTAGAAACCACGGAAATAGTGATGCAGGAACTTGTCCTTGGGTAACCTGGGGGCCTGAAGAACATAAAGATGTGTTGGCAGCAGTAGACTATGTAAGCAAACACCCCGATTATAGTCAAGCCCAAATAGGTCTCTTGAGTATCTGCATGGGGGCAGCTTCTTCTACCTATGCCTTTGGCAAAGAGAATGGGCTGAAGAACTACAAAAATATTCAGGCAATGGTGGCTATTCAGCCTTTGCGTTATCCCGATTTTATCAAGGCTCTGGGGCTCAATAACTTTATTGGGAAAAGAGTTACCAAGAAAAACAATCAAAGAACAGGCATAGATATGAACGCAATATCTTTTATGCCCAATGTCAAAGACATTAGTGTGCCCACCCTATTGGTACAAAACTCCAACGATGAATACCTGAACAAACAATCTATTGATGAATACTATGAGGCATTGGTGGTAGAGAAAGAAATGATGTGGCTAGACCTTGGAAAGAAACGTGCCGCAGGTTACGACTACCTCACTAAAAACCCTGAAAAAATTCTTGCTTGGTTTGACAAGCACATGCATTAATTACTGAATCTGTTGAGTGACCATTCACAAACAGCTAATCGTTACTGCTTTTAATAAAATTTTACCCTCAAAACAATTGAATAACAATGAACGAACAACAAACTCAAATGTTGAACATGCTTGCGCAAGGTTTGTCAACACCACCTCGTACCCCTATTTTGAAAACTCCTGCAGATTATGGCTTGGCGTACGAAGAAGTATTCTTTAAAACCGAAGATGGAATCAAGATTCAAGGCTGGTTTATTCCAGCAAATTCTAACAAAGTAATCATTAGCAACCACTTTTCACCAGCCAATCGCTATGGTTTTGCCGGACATCTGGAAGGGTTAGATTTTGCTGGTGGTTTTGAAGTAAACTTTTTGCCTCGCTATAAGGCTTTGCACGATGCAGGGTACAATGTATTGGCTTATGATTTACGTGCCCACGGTGAAAGCGAAGGCGGAGAAAAAGGCTTATCTGGCGTGGGTTATTGGGAGTGGCAAGAGGTATTGGCTTCTATAGAATATATCAAAAATCGCCCTGACACGGCCAATAGCGATGTATCACTGATGAGCATGTGTATGGGAGCCAATGCTACCATCAATGCCATGGAAAAACAGCCTGAAGCTTTTAAGGATATCAAGAGCTTGATTGCCATTGCTCCGCTCAAAGGTCAAACCAACATGGAACGAAACATGGAGCAAATGCAGATTCCAGAAGAGGAAGGTTTGCAGGCATTTGATGCCATTTATAATGAATTGACTGGGCTACATATCGAAGATCATAACATTATTCCCAAGGCCAAACACATTCAAATTCCAACATTCTTCTTGCAAGTAAGACAAGACATGAACTCTCGCTGGACCGACGTGCAGGAAATGTTTGACAGTACCCCAGTGGAAGATAAAAAGGTATATTATGTAGAAGACACTCCCTGGCGTTTTCACGGGTACACTTATTTTTCGGAGCACCCAGAGCAAATGATTGAGTGGTATGACCAACACATGAAGTAATGCAGTTGATCAATAACAAATGGATGATTGCACTCACATTTTTGGTGCTGGTATTGGTAGTTTTATATTTTACCGGACGCAAATCGGTTCATCATGAAATTGTCATCAATGCCAGTGCTCAAAAAGTGTGGGAGGTATTAATCAATACCTCCGAATACGATTCCTGGAACCCAGTCATGCGTTTGGTGGAGGGAGAAGTCAAAGAAGGAAGTCGGGTTAAATACCGTTTTACACAGGCTAAAGATCGGGTAAGCGAAATTCCTGCAAAGGTAAAAAAGATCATTCCTCAACGTTTGCTCAATCAAGCAGGAGGTTTGCCTTTTATCCTTACTTTCGATCACCGCTATGAGCTAATATCAATGGGTAATAAAACCAAAGTGGTCATCCACGAAGATTATGCAGGGATAGGGGTCAACTTTTGGAGCCCTCAACCAGTAGAAGCAGCTTATGCCCGATTAAATCAGGCATTGAAAAAGAAAGTAGAATCAAATTAGTTATATGACATGAAAAAAATCATTCGAGTTAAATCCATTAGTGAAGTACACCAAATCTTTGGTTTTGAAAAACCCAAACACCCATTGGTTACGGTGCTCCCCATCGATGAACGTATGACAAAGTTTGATTATGGTCAGGATAACTACTCGCTTGATTTTTATCAAATTAGTCTCAAGCAAGGCATCAAAGGCACGCTAAGCTATGGAAGAAACACTTATGATTTTCAGGAAGGTACGATGACTTTTATCAAGCCGAATCAAATAGTGAAAGTAGAAAATAGTGCAGATTATCAGGGAGGTACTGGTTGGACGTTGATTTTTCACCCTGATTTAATCCGAAAATCATCCTTAGGTGAAGCCATCAATCAGTACTCTTTTTTTGATTACGAAGTAAGCGAAGCGCTTCATTTATCTGATGAAGAAAAGGTGTCTATTACTGAGCTTGCAAACAAAATATCGCAAGAATACCAGCAAAACATCGACAAGCACAGTCAGGAAATTATCATTGCCAATATTGAGATGATTTTACGCTATAGCAAACGCTATTATGATCGCCAGTTTTATACCCGTACCAATCTCAACAAGGACTTAATTTCGAAGTTTGAACGAGTAATGCGTGAATACTACCAATCCGAAAGCCCCATCGAACACGGAGTGCTTACTGTAAAATACTGTGCAAACACTCTGGCCATGTCTTCTAATTATTTAGGCGATTTGATTAAAAACGAAACGGGCCGAAGTGCCAAGGATCATATTCAGGAATTTATCATCGAAAAAGCCAAAACCAACATTTTAGGCTCTAATGACTCCATCAGTGAAATTGCCTATAATCTGGGTTTCGAGTTTCCGCAAAGTTTTAATAAGCTCTTTAAAGCCAAGACGGGTATGAGCCCTACAAAGTATCGTAGTTTGAACTAATGTGATTTACGTTTGTTGGGCTCAACTATGGGCGATTAAGTCAGCATTAAAGCATTTTTATTGCTCAATATATTTTCTTTCATACAATATATCAATGTGGAGTAGTTTCCAACGCTTGTCCTTAAGGTCATAGTACTCCTTTGCCACGGTTGCCTTCAAATGGTTGGCATCAACAAGGGTTATTTGTTCACCAAAGGTTATTGTCCAGGTACGTTTTAAATTATCTATATAGTCTTCTACCACAAAAGTGTTCTCGGTTAGTCTAATTGCACCTTCTTCCTGAGTATACTTGGTAATGAATGCATACTTTGCAAATTGAACACTAGGTTCGTCAGGGCCAATAAAGGTAAGCGCTGTTCTGGGTATAAGAAAAGAAATCAATTTTGCCGAGTTCTTGGGATAGTAGCTGATTTCCAAATCCTTAAAATAAAAATCATAATCCTTAAACTCACCAAGTAGTTCATAAGAGCTTATGCCATCACCATTCAAATCCACAGCAATATCTGATTTGAACGAGATGATTTCATAAAATCCAACATATTTTTTCAATTCCTGTTCTTCAGCAGCAAGATTTTCCGCAGCGTCCTTCTTCCCTTTGCAACTCGCGAGAATTAAAACTAAGATAATTAGCTTGATTGGCTTCATAGCAATAGCAGTTAAGTAAGATTTTTTTATTTGATCGTTAAAACTGCTACAAGGTATACTTTTTGGCAATTGCTGGAAAAAACATTATACTTTCCCCAAGATATATTATACATTACTCGCCTGGTTTGTCTTCGGCACCAGTGTATCAGCAACACTAATAGTATAAGTAATTGCTGGATACTCAAAATCCAGCCTTTTATTCTCTTGCCCTCTTAGCTTATAGAATTCCTTTCTCTGGGCTTCGTCCGCTAATTTTAATACGCCTCCATTTGCAAAATGGGGTAAATTATCCTGAAAGCGAATCAAGGTTTTGGACTTTCGGAAAGTAATTCCCAGCCATTTATTATCAGTATCTGGCTTTGCCCCTTTGACTGGTTCCAGTACAATTTTGTGCTGAAACTGAGTGTTGGTAGCCAACGAAAACAACACTACTGAGTTATTTTCCAGTAAAAACTCAAACTCTTCTTCGCTGGTTTTGCTACGTACCTTGAGTTTTCTTGTATGATGTCGGGTAAGTTCATCGGGCCGCTCATAACAAGAAAAAAGCGCAATGTATGAATCCGCTTCCAGGTCTAAACATTGGTCAGAATGGTAGCCCATTTTAAAATATTCCTGACCATATACCTCAATCAATGCATTATTGAAGGGTACCTCGGGCAGTTGAATTTGCCCTTGCTCACCTACGGCTTCCTTAATACTTTCTGCAATTTGGCGATGCAATGCATCAAAACGATGGGCAGGTATATTGTATTTGGTGGTAGTTCTCACAATCGGAATTCCCTCATCACTCACATTTACCAAATGGTTACCCACTCTCCCATTGGTTACTCCTTCAAAATCAATAGAAGTTGATAATTCGCTGAATAAATCGTTTGCTAATGGAAGCGTCAATTGATAAAAACCTTGTTTTTCCATGCTAATACATTGGTTTTAGATAATCGCCCGAATTCATACTAAAGTGTACCTTGCCATAGGCGATCTCTTTTTCTGACGTATTTTCTTCATAATAAGTAGTACGCAAATCACCCAAAGTTTCAGTGGTCATTTGAGCCAGCTTGATTAGCTCTTCGCCTTCTTTGATATAAGCTTGGTCATTCACATACAAAGCTTCAGTTTTAGAGCAACGCACTACATATCCCATTCTGGTGGGAATCCTGTCTACATTAAGCACCGAAGGTCTAATGGCATGGGTATACAAACGATTGGTAGACAATGGAATCAAAAAGACAGAATTTGGATATAAAGTCACACTGAATTCTTTGACCAACGTGTCGTCTTTTACTGAGTTTTTGAGCCTAAAGTGTAGACTGGTCAAACCACTTTTTCCTTTGTAGCACCAATCGTATCTATCAGTTTTTGAGGGAGATAGATGTTCAAAATTGGCTTTGTCATAAAATGTACAAAACACAATTAGCCCATCTTTGCGCATGTCCTTGGTTTTGTCAGAATGGGCCGCAATCTTGGCTTTGGTCTCTTTCCCTTTAGGGCCTACGTTCTTTCTGTTTTCATAAATC
Source organism: marine bacterium AO1-C (assembly GCA_001890965.1). Taxonomy (GTDB): domain Bacteria; phylum Bacteroidota; class Bacteroidia; order Cytophagales; family Microscillaceae; genus Microscilla. Next base: position 201,949 of record MLAY01000017.1, read on the forward strand.
TGAGCCAGTACATGGTTCAGGCTAGTAGGTTGCTCAAACACCTGTGTTACAGCACCATTCAAAGCATGCATGATTTTATGATCGGTTGCTCGAAAGTTATCCGTAGGGCCTGTCAAATTACTCGAACACCTCAACAAATAGTAATGTAATGCCTCTTGGTTTTCCTCAATTGCTTGTTTTGAAACTTCGGTCAAATAGATTCCTTTTCTTAATGCTTTAGACGGCTTAGTAGACTCGGTTAGATGTTGAAACACATGCTCGGTTTTAATTTGGTTGAAATAATCATCACCATCATTAAAAAAGTTCTTGAAATAAACTCCAGCATTATGAATAACCACTGGTACTTGACCAAGGGAAATTACCCGAAGGTTTTCATTATCCACCCCTTCATAATTGTAAGACAGTTCTTCGATAATGCGTAAAGTAATGCCTGTACTTTTGAGTTTAGACAAATCTCCACACACATACACCTGCTTATGGTCTGGTTCAGAGATTTCTGACAACTCAGTAGCCACAGTACCACAAAAGTTCTCTATCAAGTACTCTAACTCTGCCAAGTTACTCCCTTCATAAGGCAGGGTAATCAATACATTTTTGTCTTTGGATATTTTGTTTTCAGTGTTCATTATTAGGTATGTATAATTTTTCTCATTCAACCATCTCTTTCTTTTCTTCCCCTTTCAGACCATTCATTAAAAGTTTTCATGTGTAAATCCAGAATCTCTACATCACATTTTTTACAAATCACTCTACCTTTTCCTCTTCCTGTTAATCTAATTTTTGGTGTTCCACAATTGACACAATTCAAAAACTCATCATGCTTATTGAATGCTGTATGAAATGGCGCAAAATGAAAACATTTTGTATCTGGAAGACTACCCATTAAATAGGCAATCTGCTCAAGTTTACTTTTGGCTGGGATTATAAGCCTTTTCAAATTGCGAAGCTTCGCAATAGGGCTGAGTTCACCTTTTGGAGTCGAAATATTTTCTAAAGTCAAATCTTCTAAGTTTTGAAGAGAACTCAACCACTTCAGGTTACCCATCTTAAGGGTTGAACCTGCTGTCGTACCTGTGAGCTTTAAGACTGTCAAATTTTTCAGGGCGGCTACTTCAGTATAATCTCTCAAATTCAGATTACCAACAAAACTCAATATTTTGATTTGACTCAATGCCGCTAAACCACTGGTAGATAACAAATTAGGGCAACCATCTATTGTTAAAAATATAAGATTTGGAAATTGCTTTAGAAAGCTTAGGTCTTCAATTGTGCTTGCCATCATATTTAAGTTTTTGACAGTATTTAGCTTCGGTAAATCTTTTAATTGGGCTTCAGATACACGAAAGCAATGGAGCGTTTCTAAATTTGTATAATCAGCAAGCGACGGTATATTTTGGGTTTCAGTATTTAGCGACAATCCCACTCTTTTATGATTGTATTCTGCTAAGTCGTGCACAAAATCAAAATCCTTGATATGTGGATAAACACTTGTTTTAAAGTATTCGATATAACCAGTACTCATTTTTTATTTGGTGAATGGCCTTTCGTATTGTAGACAAAGTAAATTTGCTTTAGTAGTACCTTACTTGTCATATTCCTGATGATTATTTAGTTCAACAAAAAACCCGACTCAGTATATTTGAATCGGGTTCTATTATTTGATTTTGTTCGATACTTCTTGGCTCCCCTCCTACTCCTCATCCAAATTCAAAGAATCTTGAGCCATCTTGAGTTGTGCTTCTAAATCCTGAATGCGTTTTTCGTAGTTCAAGATTCGTTTTTGCATATCATTTTCGTGGCGGCGAAGTTTTTCTTCCGATTCCAGCGATTCCAGCAGCAACTGTCGCACCCTTCGTTCCGATGTACGAGCCTCGCTTACATCTCTTGAAAAAATAGATACTCCAGTGATATTTTGGCTGTCATCCGCAATAGGATTGAACCAGTATTCCTTGTATTTAGGCTTAAATCCAAACACTGTTTCGTCGCGCAGTTGCATAAAGCTTTCTCCCCGCATTGCCTTGGCATAATACCCTCTCCACTCATCTTCATGGCCTTTTTCCAGGAAGTCCATCATATTGGCTCCTACTTCCATTCTTAGCGGGTGATCTTTGTATTTTTCTTTGTATTTATCGTTTACCACCAGTACCTCATACTCTCGGTTAAAGGCCACAATTGCATCCTCGGTGTTGTTAATGAGCGACTTCAGGTTGCGTTCAGTTTCCTTCAGGCTCATTTGGGCCAATTGCTGCTGCGAAATATCTTCGATAAACAGCGATGCCCCAATTACCTTTCCGTTGTTATCTTTGATGGGGTTGTAATTGAGCAGATAAAAGAATTGTTTTTCGCCTTTCTCTGACTGACGCAACTTCATGAACTTTTCACCAGACAGTACCCGCTTGTATTCGTGCTGATGCCTTTCTATTTCTTCCTCTGCCATCGCCTCCAGCATATTATTACCCAATATAAGGTCTACTCCTCGCTCGAGGTATCGTTGACGCATGGATTTGTTAATGGCCGTCACCCGATAGCTCAGGTCAAAAGCAATCATCGCGTGTGGTGTACTGTTAATCAAGGCGTCAAGATTAGCTTCTTTTGTAGCAAGTTCTTTTTGAGCTCGACGCATCACATTTTGAGTATCCTGAAGCTGACGTACGTTTTTACGCATGATTTCATCTTGTCGCTCCATTGCTTCTGTTTTACCACGTGATTCGGCCAATAGTACCCGCGTTTGTTCATTGGCACGGGTAGCCGCAATAGACGAAGCCACATCTTTGGCTATTTTATCCACAAAAGACACTTTGTACTCTGCAATGTCCTGAAACGCTCCCAATTCTAATATCCCAAGTACCTCATCATTGACGATCAAAGGCACGATCAAAATACAACTTGGGGTAGCTTCTCCCATTCCCGAAGTAATAGAGGCATAGTCGGCAGGTACTTCTTTTAAATAAATAGGATTTCTCTCGATCCAGGCTTGTCCAATAAGGCCTTGTCCCCGAGCTATTTTCTTCTCAAAATATTTCTTGGTATTGTAGGCATACGAAGCTGTAAGCTCCAAATACTCTTCATCAGTTTCTATGTCCCTTTCTACCGTAAAAAACCCACCTTGATTGATATCCAGGTATTTTACCAGATTAGAAATCAAATCATTGCCCATATCGGCCAGATTCTCTACATTGGTTCGCAAAATCTCACTAAACTTAGCGATTCCCGCATTGGTCCAGTAACGTACCCTGTTTTCTTCCGATACGTTTTTCAAGCCATCCCGCATTTTGGCCATGGCCACTCCCAAATCTCCCGAATCCTGAAATAGCACCAGGTCGTTGTCAAATTTATTGTCCCCAATCCGTAGTGCAAACTTTCGCAGATTCACCAAATCCTTAATTAAAGCATTTAGGTAATGCGCCAATCCCATAAATTCGTGACTCTTGGTAAATGGGCGCTTGGGTATTTCCCCACTTAGCAACTTCTTTACAAATAGAATAATTACCTCAAGATCATTTTTCAGATAACGCATCAGCAGCTGAATAGCAAAGAGCATAATCAATACCAGCACTGTTACCAGCATAAACTCCATCACCAGCAAAATATTCAGATTGTCATTGAGCAGGTTGTTTGTTTCCTGAATTACAATATTGTTCTTAAAGATCAGATCTCTAACCAGACGCTCTATATCTCCCTCTAATGGATAAATTCTGGCATCCATAATCTCCGCAAGCTCCAAATCATACCACAAAGCCACTGTATCCTGTACATTAGAGGCAGTCACATGGCGATAAACCCAACGCTTTGCCTTTTTGTCTTCTACCACCCTTATGGCAAATACTCCTCTGGCAATCTCTTTGTCTAGTTTTTTGAGGGTGGATTGTATTTCATAGAAAATATCCTGGAGATCTTCCCTTTTGTATTGCGCAAAAAGCTCGACAAGCTTCTCTAGATTTCTATCAATTTTTTCTCGCTTTAGCCGCTCTATATTTCGCAGTGCCTTGCGTTTTTTCTTGCCATAGCTCTCTTTGCCATCATAAAAAGTATATACCTGTTCCTGTAACTTAGCGACTGTTTTTGAAATACCAGCTTGTAATTGTTGGGTATATTGGTTGGTAGGCTGATAAATCTTGGTTACCTGATCGTTTTGCCTAATGGTACTATTAGTAGCCATATAGGCCACCAATATGGTAATGAGTACAAACAAGCCCACCAGACCAAAGCTCGCGATCAGGCGGATTCTTATTGCACCAAAATTAAAATTGAATTCTCTACCAAAAAGTCTTGCCATTTTTTGAAAACTTGTTTGTTTTTGAAGAACCAACGCGTTCTATGCAGGAATATACAATGAAAAATTGAATATCGAACGCTGAATAAGTAGACTCTTAATCAATAATTTACAATTTTGATGCCTTAAAGAGGGACTCAACCCATACAATAAAGTTTTCAAGCCTATTTAATGCTGAAAACGTACGGAACAAACTAAAGATTGGCTTTGATTTCGTCTAATATTTGGCCTCCTCCACTTTGGAGTATGCTTTGGGCCAATTGTTTACCCAGATTTTCGGCTTCTTCAAAATGTCCACTCACCTGCTCTTTTACCAATTGCTCTCCACCCAGGCTAATGATGCCACCATTCAAAGTAATTTGATCGTTTTGTAGCGTAGCCAAACCAAAAACCGGAATACTACACCCTCCCTCGAGCGTACGCAAAAAGGCTCTTTCAGCTCTTAGGCATTTTTCGGTAGGTTCGTCATTGATTTGTTGCCTAATCAAGGCTAGTTTATCTTTGTCCAGGTTTTCTGCTGCTTCAATGGCCACACAACCTTGCCCCACAGCTGGAGTAAATTTTTCGGTAGATAAAATTTCTACAATATAATCGTGATACCCCATGCGGTGTACCCCGGCATAAGCTAAAATCAAAGCATCATAATTACCTTTCTCGAGCTTCTTTAAGCGGGTTTGTAGATTGCCTCGTACATCAGCGGTACGAATTCTTGGGTAGTAATATTTTAATTGGGCAATTCGGCGGGTAGAAGACGTTCCGATAATGTAAGAACTATTAAAGGTATCCAGACGAGCAGCGCCATTAAAGCTAATCAATACATCGTTTACCCGTTCTCTTTCGCTAAAAGCAATCAATGATAAATCATCATCCAGATTAGATTGCACATCTTTGGCACTGTGTACGGCAATATCAATCTTTTTCTTCCGGAGTTGCTCTTCCAATTCTTCGGTAAATACCCCTTTACTGCCTATTTTTGAGAGGGCCTTATTTTGGATTTTATCACCCTTCGTTTCTATAATGACTAATTCTGGATTTGCGCCTCCTTTTTTTAACAATTCAGCGACATACTGGGCCTGCCACAAGGCCAATTTGCTTCCTCTGGTTCCAATTTTGATGTGCATGAAACAATCCTTTCTTTTTACTCCGATAATAAGCCTCTTTTGCTATTATCGTAATCGAAATTTCACTTTTTGTTACTATGTTAACTGGCAAATATGTGAATAATTTTACTCAAAATCAATTATTTACGAGCGGGGTTAATCGCCTGAATGAGGTGCAACGAAGTGTCTAAAAATACGATCTTGGGGCTGGCATTTCTTTCCAAATGAAAAACTGCTTCATTCAATTGTTCATAAAGCAACGCAGTGTTGTCAACCTGAAGCACTTTTGAGAAGTTTTGGACAAATTGGTATTCTTTACCTCCCAGTCTCACCAACTTTTCGTCGCCCTGTTTCCAAACCAATGCTTCACGACAAATGTTCAATCCATAATGAAACAACCCTTTCTGTTGATCTTTGGTAAGTTTGGCAAAAGCATCAGTCATTGTAACCAACTCCCCCATATCTTTCTTGAAACAGGCCCGCATCCATTCTACAAATAAGTCGTGTTGCGTATTGTGGGTATTTTCAAGTAAATGAAAGGCAGCATTGAGGTTACCATCGGCCATATAAGCTACCTGTTGGGCTTTTTCGTCCGCTACTTGTAAGTTTTGGGTGAGGTAAGCTTTTACTTCTTCATCGGTAATGGGGCTGGTTTGTACAGCCTGTACCCGCGAAATAATCGTTGCCAGCAATTGGTTAGGATTCTGGCTTACCAACAAAAACAGGGTTTTTGGCGAAGGTTCTTCCAGGATTTTCAGAATAGCATTGGCCGCCGAAATGTTCATAAACTCGGGCAACCACAACACCAATATTTTGTATTCACTCTCGAAAGGCTTAAGCGATAATTGTTGAATAATGTGGCGGCTTTCTTCTACCGAAATATTGGCTTGCTTACTTTCGGCATCGATGTGTGCCAGCCAATCGCTAAGACTGATGTAGGGGTGTTTGCCCAAAAAAGCGCGCCATTCCTCCATAAAATCCTGGCTCACCGGCTTGGACGATATTTTTTTGGTAGTAGCTACTGGAAACACAAACGACAAATCCGGGTGAATCAATTTTTGACATTTTATGCAAGCTGGGCACTTGCCACAAGCGTCGTTGGCCTGTTTGTTTTCGCAATGAATGTACTGGGCATATGCCAAAGCCAGTGACATAGCAGCGCCTCCTTCGGCTCCCCAAAACATTTGGGCGTGCGCCACATGATTTCTTTGGATGGCCTGCACCAATTGTTGTTTGATATCTTCTTGTCCTATAATCTCCTCGAAGCGCATGTATTCAAATGGTTTGATGGTTTAGTCTCTGTATTGATTGTATTCAGCAGTTACAAACTTACGCAATTGCTGGTTAATAGGGAAATTGAACTATTTGCACTAATTTCGAGTATTGATTCAACAAAATCAGGAGAATTACATGAAAGCAGTCATTGGGGTTCCAGGATATTGGAAAAACCGAGAAGAGATTGTAAAACAAATCGCTGCCAACAACGAAGATTTTATTTGTGCAGGTAGCACCTTAATGAACACTCAGACCCAGGCTTTTTTTGAGCTGGAAATATATGAGCACGACCCCGACCTCAAGATATCTTATACCTATTGTGGGCGTAAAACTTTTACCGATGCCGACATTGCTGCGGTAGACCGCCATACACTGACAGTGTACATTATCGGTGAGGCAGGAAGTCCTGAGCTGGCTCGAGAGTTGATCAAAGCTGGAGGAGCTGTATTAAACGCAGGAGGTATTGCCGTTAAGGTAGAATCTTCGGGTATTGCCCATCTCAAAAAAGACTGGATGTATTTTGTAAAAAACGATGAACTCGTAGACCTATATAAAGCGTTTGTTGCAGTGGCCAAATCTACCCAATTTTATTTGTCTTATGGTATGCAGGTACTGGGCTATCCCGAAGGGCAGGTGTTTTTCATTGGCGAAGATGGTTTGAGTCGTGGAGAATTACAAGTATTGGATGTTTTCCTAATTTCGTTGCTCATAGACGAACCCAAACTTGAAAATGACCATACTTTTGCACTGGCCGCCGAAAAGCCCAAATACACCCTCAAGCATGTATATTATGACAAATACCCAGAAGATGATTTATTCTTTAATCCTCAGGGAATTTGGCAGTTGAGAAATGATTGAATCATTCAATGACAAAATGATGCATCTACAAAGGGTAACCACCTGTTGCGCGTTTATTCTACTTTTCTTATTGGGGTACACAAGCAAAAGTAAGGCTCAAAGCATTCGCGAATTGAGCCGTGAGGCATCTCAGGCCTTCGAAAAGGGAAATTATTCGAGGGCCACTCAAATTTTTGAAAAAGTCCGCAAAAAAGCGAGAAGAAAATGGGGGAAAAACCACCCCTATTACGCCAGTACCCTCAATAGTTTGGCTACTTTATACCAGGTACAGCAAGACTATCAAAGAGCAGAAAGTTTCTTTAAGCAATCTATTCGCATTCTTCAAAGCGTACAGCCGCAATCTTTTGGTGAATATCTCAATGCACATCACTTTCTGGCAGGGGTATATTTTCATCAAAAAAAATACGATCAGGCCATTCCATTGTACGAGAAGGTCATTCAATTATCAAAATCAAATCCTGCCATTGTGGGCACACGTTCCCGAAAAAACCGTTTTTATGGAGCTTTGGAACCCCTCTGTCTTACTCCTGACCAAGTCAGCCAATTTTCGCTGAATCGTGCTTATCCAGATTATGTAACTGCACTGCACAATCTTGCCTATGTATATTGGACTCAAAAACAATTCACAAAAGCGGCTCCTTTATACCAGCAAATGCTCGAGATACTGCATCAAACGTTGCGTTATAATTCCATATTCTTGAGCGAACGTGAGAAGAAACAATACCTGGATCGCAATGCCTTTTATTTTAGCAATTATCAACGCTTTGTATTGGCATATGTGCAAAAAGATGCTACCCAAAAGGGTTTGCTTATTGATCTGCTTAATTTGCAACTAACCCTCAAAGCTCAATTGCTCTCTCAACAGCGGAAAATGCTGCATATATTGAACAATACCCAAGATGCCAGACTCACCGCCAAACTCAACGAATACAATACCTTAAAATTTGCCATACAGAATGAGGTGAATAATGCCAAACTGCAAATAAGTGACACGCATAAAACCCTTAAAAACAAGATTCAACAAATTAAGCAACTGGAAAAAGAGCTTTCGTTAGCTGTTGGTATCACTGCCTTTAGCGAGTCAATGGGTGATTTTAAATCCATCCAACAAATACTTAAGCCCAAAGAAGCAGCCATTGATATTATCCGTCTGATAACTGATGAACAACCAAAACCTGACACACTTTATGTAGGTCTGGTAATCACCCCTAAAGCTGATTACCCTCACGTCATCATTCTCAACAATGGAAGTAATTTGGAAACGCGCAATGCCCATTACTATCAACAAACCATCGCGTTTAAAAGAAATGATCGCTATTCTTATAAAGCCTATTGGCAGCCTTTTGCTCAATATTTACGAGCAAAAAATGTTCGCAAGGTTTTCCTTGCTTCCGATGGGGTATACCATCAGCTTAATTTGAATACACTTTTAAACCCTAACAGTGGGCAGTATTTAGGGCAAGAAATCACATTACATTTAGTCACTAATTTACGTGAAATAATAACCCAGCCTAAAAACAAACCGACCAAAAGTTCCCAAAATCACATAGTAAGGCTGTTTGGTCGGCCCAATTATCGTTTACCCATCGAGCAGCTACGTCAACAAGAAGTGGCCTTTCACCTTACTAAAAATCAACAAAGATTGGTTTACAGTAATTATTCAGCCATGGGAACACCTGTTGCTAAAAACCTATATCGCAAAAGAACAAAGCACACCACCTGGGAAGATCTTCCAGGGACTCAAAAGGAAGTGGAAAAAATCAGGGATATCTTACGAAACTACAGTAAATATCACGCAATACTACATATAGGCGATCAGGCACAGGAGGTAATTATCAAAAACACCAAAGCTCCTAAAATTCTACATATTGCCACCCATGGCTTTTTTGTGCCTGCCTACGAAGAAATCACACGTATAGATGACAATAATCAAATACAAAAAATTCGGAAAAAGCGTTCTAATGCTGAGCCATTACTCCGAGCAGGTCTGGTACTGGCAGGGGCCGAAAGTGTCCAAAAATCTAATGATAAATTAGTTACCGAAGATGGCATTCTGACTGCCTACGAGGTAGCGGCGTTGAATTTACAAAATACCGATTTGGTAGTACTTTCAGCTTGTGATACTGGATTGGGCCAAATAGAAAATCGCGAAGGAGTATATGGGCTACAGCGAGCATTTTTGGTAGCAGGTGCCAAAACAATTATGATGAGCCTCTGGAAGGTAGACGATCAAGCGACCCAAATGCTGATGACCCGTTTTTACAAAGAATGGATACAAAAAAAACGTAGTAAACGAAAAGCACTCAAAGCAGCACGAGAATATTTGCGTAACTATAAAGATAAATCAGGCAATCGTCCCTATGCATCGCCTTATTATTGGGGAGCTTTTGTAATGGTAGGGGAATAGCTACAAACTATGCACAATCATTTTCTTATTCCTTTGCATATATTATCTTTGGAGACAAAAGTCGTTATGGCTTCACATTCTATTTTTGATTGATTATATGAGTAAGGCCACTGAAATAGCTTCTCGCAGTTTCTCCGAAATTATTCAAGCAGAAAACTCCACCCGAATTCTCCACCTGATGATTCATAAACTATTGGGAGAAGGATGTGCCTATGATCAAACCCATCAAATAATATTAGAGTGGTATAGCAACTATACAGGTGATGCTCCCCTGGGATATGTAAAACATTATATCAAAAAAATACAGCAACGTTTGCAGGTGTTCAAAAAACATCGACCAGTATTATTGAGTTATCTTGAGGCCAATGATTTTGTAAATCTGGAAGCCTATGTATATTATCTTTCTTCTATCGGGTATTCAAAAAAGAAAATATACGATATCTTTAACGATTTTTTTGTTTATGTAGAATATCACACTGGATACGCTACCGAGCAAGCTGACCAAATTGCCGATAATATACTTGATCGACTCAGTGGATGGAGCAGTAATCGCTTACTACCCCAAGAACCAGACATACAATAAGTTTAAGTAAATAATAATTTATGCTTGATAAAGCAATTGACATGCCTGAGCTGTTTAAAGCACTGGAATTTGCCGCCTTTAAACACAAAAATCAACGCCGCAAAGGCCCTGAAAACCTCCCTTATATAAATCATCCTATCCAGGTGGCAAGTATGCTAATATCAGTGGGGGAAGAATACAACACCAATTTACTCATTGCCGCTATTTTACACGATACCATTGAAGATACTGACACTACCGAAGAGGAAATTCAGCAGATTTTTGGGGAGAAAGTGGCCGAATTGGTCATGGAAGTAACGGATGACAAGAATCTTTTTTGGGAGGCCCGTAAGCAATTACAAATAGAAACTGCCCCTTTTGCCTCATACGAAGCCAAACTTCTCAAAATCGCTGATAAAGTATGTAATGTACGTGACTTGGTGATTAACTCTCCCGAAAAATGGACATTGGAGCGTAAACTCGAATACCTTGACTGGGCCTGCGATGTAGTAGCAGGTATACGAGGGACCAATGAAGCATTGGAAAACATTTTTGATGAATGGATTGCCAAGGCTCGTAAATTCTATAATACCTAGGCTCAAATTGCTATGAAAGGATCGCTTGACCATTGGACTTCGCTTTTTTTAATCGCTGCTGGCCTGGGATTCTTTTTGGCTATCCTACTCTTTTTTGCCAAAACCAGTACACTACGCAATCGGGTATTAGCCTTACTGGTTTTATTATTTGCCGTTTCGCTAGTAGATAATGTGATGTACTGGTCGGGGTATTATCAAGACTACCCACACCTGTTGGGCTTAAGCATGCCTTTTCCCTTTTTGTATGGGCCATTGTTGTTAGGGTATGTTCAGGTAGTACTAACTCCTAAAACCTTTAGTTGGAAAAAATATCGTTGGCACTTCTCCCATTTTGCCTTGGCGTTTTTATACCTGACTCCTTATTATTTTAGTCCAGCTCAAGGTAAGTTGCGTATGCTCGAGCATTGGTATCAAAACATTATCAATGCCCTTATTCTTCCCTGGCTCGGCCTTATTTGTCTAATTGCTTATACTATTGTTACGCTTCGTTTTTTGCGTAAAATCCAAAACAAACAAGCTGTTACCATCTTGTCTCTCAAACACTGGGTTGGCCAAACCTTTTTTGCATTTGCTATTTTCACCAGCTTGTTCACCGTGTATTATATTTTACTCTACGCTCGTTTGTCTTCCCCCAATACCGACTACATCATCGCTTTTGGTTCTACTATTTTCATTTACTTTATAGGATATTTGGGCTACAGCCAAAGCAAGGTATTGACTGGGCTACCTGTAAATACTAACAAATACCAATCGACTACACTCACAACTTCGGCCAGTCGTCAATTGTACGATCGGGTAAAAGCACACTTAGAAACTCATAAAACCTTTACTGACAACGACTTAAGTCTATCGTCGTTGGCCCAAAACCTCTCGCTCACCCCACATCAATTATCTCAAGTGATTAATGAACATGCCCAAACCAATTTTTCGGGTTTTATCAATGCTTACCGTATAGAAGAAGCTAAAGCGTTGCTCGGTGAAATTCCCCGAATCAATCAAGTAGCCTACGAGGTAGGATTCAACAACAAGACTTCTTTTAACCTTGCTTTTAAGAAATATACTGGCTTATCTCCCAGCGAGTACAAAAAGAAAATGTTGATTTAATTATAACTGATAGGTTTTATCGTTTAATCATCTGGTTTTTAATATTTACCATTCATTTTTAGTTTGTGGGTCTCCCTGCAGTAAGACCCACAAAAAAAGCCGTTTTATTACAGGATAAGCAAGGCTTCAAAAAGTGGTTAAATCACCTTTGGCCTCCTTTCAGTAAGACCAAAGACTAGAGATTGTTCAGACATCCCTCCCTTAAACCATTATTTTAATGCCCTATCAATCGCTTCTCGAAGCTTCTTATTTAGTTGGGCATCTCGGCCATTAGACAAAAAAGCAATTTTACCCTGGGTATCAATCACCACTATGAGGGGCAAGTAAGCAATCTTAAACAATTTAGCCACAGTAGCATCTTTGTCTAGCCACACTTCATACTGATCCAGCTTTTTCTTCTTTAAATATTTCTTAAGATCAAGTTTGGGGTTTTCCCATACGTTTACCCCCAATACCTTTACATTTTTTTGAGCATAGTCTTTTTTCAGGGCATTAATCATTGGCATAATTTGCCAGCAGGGGTTGCACCAACTTGCCCAAAAATCCAACACCACTACTTTGCCCCTCAATTGCTGACTATTAATGGTTTTGCCAGCGGTATTTACCAAAGTCCATTCTGGTGCCTGGTTACCTACTTTTACAGGACGCTGATCCTCGTCTATTTTTTTAAAGCTTTTGGGCACATTTAAGGCAAAGTCACTTTTGGTCCAATTCATATTTGTTTTTAACGCTGACATATGAAACGTAAAGCCTCCTTCGGTGGCAGGTTGATGGTTTTCTTTACGCTGCCCGTGGATTAGATAATCGTCAGTGCCAAAATACCAATATTCCCGATCTTGAAAATAAGGATTTGTTCGGCTTATAACATAACACTTTACTCCTGCAATATCTTTGGTCCCCTCGTATTTCAAGGTAGTGTCTTTTGTTGCTCTGGCAAAAGGTTGGGGACGCAACGATTCCTGAAAAACCGCATACCAGGCATAAGACATAAGGTAAGCCCCTCCTCCTCTGGCCGTACCATATTTGTACATTTTTGCGGTGTTGTCCAGTAATTGGATAGCTCGCCCATTGGTCACAATAAACTCATCTCTTTTTAGCTGTCCTTGTTCATCCAAAGTTTTTAAATGCACCCACAGCTGCATCCCGTTCTTACGGGAAATTTTTACTTCGCCAACGAACCTTCCAGCCAGTTTTCCCCACCCTTTGTAAGTGTATTTGTAATAAACCTGAGTGGCCTTTTGAGTCTGGGCCTGATTTACTTTTTTGAGAATTTTAACTGCTTGCTCATCTTGGCTAAATGCCTGTAAAACTAACCCAACACTACAAGCAAGTGCAATAACAAATTTTGTTTGCATGGTTTTAACTTCATTTGGTTTGTAACCTGAATTAACTACCTTAGGTACCCCAAATTGGTAACATTTATAAATGTTTACCTTTTTTTGAAAAACCATGAACCATTTTGCTTCAGTGCCTTACCAGTTTATTCCAATGCTTATCAAGGTGATTTTAAAGCCTTATGACATTGGCTAAACTATGTAGTCATTTAGATAGCAAAACAATTGTTAAACCATATAACTTTATATTTATGTTAAGGAATTTATTGTCGTTAAAACGCTGGATTGGTCTATTATTCATCACAGGAATTTTCGTTCATCATCCATCAGCTCATGCGCAAAACACTCAAAAATTTTCAAAAGACATTGATGCTTTCATTACCGAAATCACCCAAAATATCAAAGAATTGCCAGGACTTTCGGTAGTTGTGGTCAAAGGTGATAAAGCCGTGTTTATGAAGGGCTATGGCTACGCTGATATTGCCAATAAGTACCCTGTTCAGGTCAATACCCCTTACTACATCGCATCTTCTACAAAGTCATTCATGGGGATGGCTGCTTCCATTTTAGACCATCAGGGAAAAGTAAAATTGGATGCTACTTTAGAAGAAAGCATGCCCTACATCAAATTTAAACCAGAGGTAAAGGCCAACGAAATAAAACTAAAGCAGCTATTGAATCACACATCTGGAATAAGCAATGGCTATTTTGGATTTCGGGCAGCTTATTCAGGTAATATTGATCGCAACGAGATGAACAAAGTGCTGGAAAGTAAAACCAAAAAAGCACGAGAAATTGGCCAATACAGTTATACCAACTTTGGGTATAATGTGTATACCCACATGACTGACAAAAAACTAGGCAAACCGTGGCAAGATGTATTGAATGAATTGATATTTCAGCCGCTCAATATGAAACGAACCACTGCTTACATGTCTTTGGCCCAAAAGAATGGCTGGAAGTATGCCAAGCCCTATGCTGCCTTCGGCAAAAATGCTCCCCGAGAACTTTATTTGATGAAAAAAGACAATACGATGCAATCTGCAGGAGGGCTCATTACTACTGTAGAAGATATGGCCAATTGGCTCGTTTTCAACCTCAATGAGGGCAAGTTCAAAGGCCAACAAATTGTCCCTGCCCAAGTAGTTAAAATGGCTCATTCAAAATTGGTAGAACAAGGGCGCATACGTAAAACTTACAAAAGAGATGGTTATGGATTGGGCTGGGAAACGGGTTCCTATAATGATAAAAAAATCATTCAGCATGACGGTGGTTTTGCAGGGTTTGCCTGCCATGTAATCATGATGCCTGAAGAAAAGATTGGTATTACGGTATTGGTAAATGAAGGAATGTTAGGTATTCCTATTGCACACCAGATCTCTCAATTTGCTTTTGATTGGTGGCTAAGTGGAGGTAAAACTGGCAAAAACGCAAAAAAAATGGTTGGGGCCATGGTCAAACGTTTGGCAAAATTCAACAAGCGAATAGAAGCTGGATTGGCCAAAAGAGCCAAAAGAACCTGGCAATTGACCGAACCACTTAAAAGCTATACAGGTACTTATTACAACAAAGATTTGGGAGAGACTCAAGTAAAAATCACTGATGGGGTGCTAGAAGTTCTCCATGGCAATCTTCGCTCAAAATCTACCCCTTTCGTCAAAGAAAACAGCATCCGCCTTGAGCTTGTCCCTAATAGAGGTTGGGTAGCTTTGTTTAAAATAGAGGCCGGTAAAAAAGCCAGTGCTATAATACTAGATGGTGATGAATTTAAACGAATAAAGTAAAATCGTTAGGCCCTAATTATAGCGGGAAATAAGCTTATACCTGATGGATTAAAAGATCTATCAGGTATTTTTATATCATATTAACAGCCAATCAACTGTCAAATCTGAGCGAATCGCCTTTTTTATCTGATAGATTTATAAATTTAATAGATTCACCATTTTTTTAACTGCTTATTTACCCCAGTTTTATGATCAAATTATCCCCCATATACCCATGAAAAATCAATTCATTATTTTTTTAAGCTTTTTGTTATTTGGTTGCCAAGCCTCCCCTCAAGCCCAAATACCAGAAGATTTTTTGGTTGGTACTCGTTACTTTCAATGGCAAGATACCCAACGTTCCGACCCATATTATGGCAAAAAGCGCCTCATCAATGTACAAGTATGGTATCCCGTTGCACCTTCAGTAAAGGCTCAAAAATTCAAAAAGGCTCCTTATTATCACCAAATAGAATTGGCTTATAAAAAGTTAGGTAACTGGTCAAAGAAGGATGTAAAAATGGTGCAAAAGATTCCTACTGCTGCTTTGGTAGGCGCTCCTCTTTCTCAAAACTCTACCAAACACCCGCTTATTATCTTTTCACCCAGTTTGGGAGGTAACATCGCCCAATATTCCTACTATGCAGAGCGATTGGCCAAAACAGGGTACATTGTAGCAGGTGTCAATCACTTATATGAAAGCGAATATGTAGTAAACGCTCAAAAGAAAGTCTTTACCGCCAATCATCGTTTTCATGACAGTTTAAAAACGCTCAATATTCCCACTCAAATCACCGTAGATAAATACCGTGAAGTAAAAGGGCTTAGACAAGAGGTCTTAGGGCAAGACCTGATCTTTTGCCTTGATCAGCTTAAACAAAGTGCATTTGCTCAATCCATCAATTTCAATAAAGTAGGTGTTTGGGGGCATTCCATTGGAGGGGCGGCTTCGGTTTTTGCTAGTTTCAAAGATTCCAGATTTTCAGCTGTGCTTGATTTAGATGGCACTCCTCCTTCGGTAGTCATGCACAAAGGCCTCAAAAAGCCTTTTATGTTTATTGAAGACTTAACTGATTACAACAATCATCCTGGTTATAAGAAACTGCACACAAGAAGAAACAACTTTTGCAAAAAAATCGATAATAAGGCTTATCGTGTGTTATTGGCAGGTACCAATCACAACAGTTTTCTGGATATCAATTATCGCACAGCTCGCAATGATGCCCAACGTCAAAAAGCCCTTAAGGTATTACAAACCACACTATATTATATGCAAGGCTTTTTTGATCGCTATCTCAAAGGCCAATCCTTTGAATTGAAAGCTAAAAAAACCAAAGAAATAGAAATTTTGACTTTTGAGAAATAAAACTCGCGTCAGCCCTTATTTCGGCCTTAGTAGGTCGGCGTTAAGAATCTATGGAAATGAATGGCTTAATAAGATTAGTAGTTTGAAGCCCAAAACTAGCTGAACCTTATGCGACATTTCTTAATGATTGGAGTAAACTTGTAAGCTTAATTAGTCTTTAGCCTAAACTTACAAACAAAAAAAACGGGAGCTATGCCCCGTTTTTTTTCAATTAAAATATTTGAGTAACAATCGTTTATGGAGTTACAAGATTAGATTCCTCTGTGGTTGCTTTGTATTTATTACAAGTACCCTTCCAGGCCGTTGCCTGACGATACTTGCAAGATGAGTAAGTCCTGTATTTACATTTGTAACGCTTCGTTTCCAGTTTTTTTGCCGATTTCACAATGGCAGGTGCAATGTTATTCTCTATTTTTGCAGGTGCTGGACCTATAACATCGGCAGAGATAAAAAGCCCTGTTACTGCCACTAAACAGATGATTGCTAAAAACTTCTTCATGACAAAATAAATTGGTGATTAAGATGAGCGATACATTACAATAATACTAAAATTTCTTAGTTTCGCCAAATTTTTAACATAACCATACTCTAGCATCACTCACAGCATATTTAGCCTACTTTAGGCACAAAAAAAGCCTGTATTCCGAAGAACACAGGCTTAAAATTTATATAATAGATCGGGTAAATTACTTAGTGAGTTTTTCAAAGCCATCTACAATGGCGTATACTTTTTTCATCTTGGCCGAAATTCCTTTATTACCTTTCCAGTGAAACTTAGCCAAAATACGCTTACTACTTTGAGTATCTTTGAGACCTACCAATACAAAATATTGGGTATCTTTTCCTTTGTATTGAGTAAATACCAGATGCTGACTAAACCCTCTCTTCTCTCCTCTGTTTTGTTCATTTAATATGATGCCTTTGCCTATGCCCTTCATAGACTTAATAGCCCCTTTAGTAATTGCCTTGGGGTCAGATCCACCTTGAGTCCAGGGAGTCAGTTCTAGTTTTAAATCATCACTACTGGCAGTCATCTTTTCAGGTGTTACCTTAGCTACCTTCCAGGCAGGATTTAGTTTTACCATCAGACGTTGCTTTTTCCAGGGGTAGTTGTAGTTCGTAAGTTGTCCTTGCTTGTCTTGTGCGGTTAGTACTAAAGGGATACACATTGCCAAGATGAGCCCCCCGATAAACTTTTGTTTTAACATTTCAGTAATTTGAATTGATTTTACACTCTAACTACGAACAAAAACCAAAAAGTATGCAATTTTGCTATAATTTCTTGTTCAAAAATAGACTAAAGGTTCATTTTGGCGGTTTAATCAACCAAAACGAGCTACTAATTTAGAAGGTCAATTTTATTTTTTTAGCACCCTTTTGGCTCCAATAAACACTTTGTATAGTGGCTGATCCAAAAACTTTTCCAGAGGCCAAATAGCCAATTCATTATTTTGTTTTGACAAATGCACTGCTTGATTTTCGCCCATATATAGCCCCACATGTGCTCCCCAGGCATTGTCGGTTTTGTTCCAAAGCAATAAATCCAGAGGTTCTAATTCAGTCACTTGTATAGTATGCTCTGTGTCTTCCCACAAATCACTTGAGCGCAAATCGGGTACCTCAATTCCGTGATGCTTGAGCAGTTCATAAGCAAATACCTGACAGTTGGCTCCTCCTTCCAGCCCGTTGGTTTTGGGCGATCCAGGATAGTGTGCGCCATTGTAAGTAACTTCATAAAAACGTGAGGGGATTTCTATCATAGATTAAATTTAATGGTAAGTGATCAGTGGTAAATTTTTTATCGCCTAGTTGTGAGATGATAGTTAGCCTGCGAAAGAATGGTAAACTATGGACTAAATAACTAAAAAAGGGCACAGGAGCGAGTTCGTTAAACTATTCCAGCAATGCTTTACTAAAATACCCCCGTACCCATATCTTCTTGCCGTGCTTAGGACACTACGGCTTCGTCGCGAATGCTTTGGATGAATGAATGAATATTTTCGGTTAAATTTTCTCCTTTGGTCAATGCTTTGATAAATGCGCTTCCGATAATGGCACCGTCGGCATTGCTACAAGCCGTTTCGTAGCTTGCTTTGTCAGCGATTCCAAACCCAATCAATCTTGGATTTTTTAAGTTCATTTGAGCAATGCGTTCAAAATAAGCCACTTGCTCCCCCGAAATGGCTCCAGTTTTACCTGTAGTACTCGCTGATGAAACCATGTAAATAAAACCAGTGGTAAGCTCATCAATTTTGCGAATACGTTCTTCCGAAGTTTGTGGGGTAATCAGAAAAACATTGGATAAATTGTACTTCTCAAATATTGGGCGATAAACCTCCTCGTACTCAAACATAGGCAAATCAGGTAAAATTAGTCCGTCTATACCTACCTCTTTGGCTTTCTGGCAAAACGCCTCCACTCCAAACTGAATTACCGGATTGATGTACCCCATCAACAAGACCGGCACTTGTACTTCTTTACGTAGATGCGCTAACTGCTCAAAAAGTAACTGTAAATTCATCCCATTGTCCAAAGCTTTTTGATTGCTTTGCTGGATGGTTTCGCCATCTGCAATAGGATCAGAAAATGGCATACCAATTTCAATAATATCAGCGCCCGCATCTGCCGTGGCCTTAGCTACTTCAATAGTGTTTTCTAAAGATGGATAACCTGCTGTAAAGTAAATAGTTAGCAAATTATCTTGTTTTTTCTCGAAAAGGTCGGTCAGTCTGTTATTCATTACGTTTCTAAAGATCGTTTCTTGTGAATAACAAAGATACATCAATTATTTGCTCAAAACTAAATCTTGACAAATACCTATGAAGGTTATTTTTTTAGACATAGACGGAGTACTCAACCATACACTTTGGTTCCAAAGCGAAGAGCGTAAGCTTGTTTTAGAAGATAATTCCCGCGCCAAGTGGTTTGACCCAAAAGCAGTAGCCCTGCTTAATGAATTAACCGATACCACCGAAGCCAAAATTGTAATTTCATCTTCCTGGCGAGAGGGCTATCCCTTAGAAGAACTCACCGAGATTTTACGATTACAAGGAGTTACTGGAGAAATCATTGATCAAACACCTTCGCTTACCTTCAAACAGATTACTCCTGCACCCTATATAGTACCCCGTGGCTGCGAAATTCAGGCTTGGCTCGAACAACACCGTGAACAGTTGGCCGATAGACTAGCCAATGCCAAATATGTAATTTTAGATGATCAAAGCGATATGCTGTTGTGCCAGCAACGTAACTTCTTAAAAATAGATCCCTGGTGTGGACTCACTCCTACCATTGTAGAAAAAGCCAAAGTCTTATTGTGGTAAAAATGCAAAACCGGGTTTAAGCCCGGTTTTAATATTTTATTCCCATGCCTACAAATTTCTACTGCTTTGCTTTTGTAGCCAAAATAGCTTCAATTTTAGCCAAACGAGCTTTCAGAATCTCCATTTCCTTTAGTTTGGCTTTTAAAGACTTATTTTCTCTTTCTATGCGTTCAATTTTGGCGTCCTGAGTTTTGACTGCTTCCAATAATACAGGCACCAGTTGAATATAACTCACCCCCAAATAACCATTCTCTTGGTCAATAACCTTTACCATTTCTGGAAAAACTTTTTGAACATCTTGCGCAACTACTCCATATTCTCGCACTTTCTTAGGATCATCTTTCATATGATAGGTAAAGCCCTGAATTTGTTTTATACGATTGAGAGGGTTCCGAATGGGGCGAAAGCTTTCCTTCAAACGACGATCCGATACATCGGTAATACTCCCTGTATACTCAATATCACCATCTACATCCAAAGCTACGCTGGGGTTTGTGTTACAAATACCAACTCCCTGAGAAGACACCAAAAAGCTGGTTGCTTTACGCATATGAGTAGCAAAACTAAAATCATTATTACTGCCAAAATTAGCAAAGCCTCCTGTATATGGATTGCCTCCCTGATAATACCAACCTATTGCATCATTAATGTGTATGGTATAGGTCTGCCCTTTGATGAGCATCGTTCCTCCAAAATTAAAAATAAAGCTCCCCGTAGTCGCAAAAGTAAGTGACCCAATAAGGTTTCCCCCTGTACCAGCCCCTTCGTAAATATTTACGGTACGAGTAACACTTCCTGTATTTTGAAAGTTGAGCCATAGTTGGGTAAGCTCTCCTGTCATGCCAGCAGTAAATGTCTGGTAAGCACTGGTATTGGAAGGAAAAGTATTGCTGGTAGTAACATAATTGTCCTGGTCGGGTATGATAGTGCCACTTCCTGATCTGGAGACCGCCTCAAAAGCACCCGCAGGTGTATTGTTGTTGATTCCTACTCTTCCCCCACTATTGACAAAAACACCACGATTTTCCCCTGCAAAAGAAAGCCACTTTCCATTCATTTGTAGGTTAGTAGTTGCGGTGTGGTTGCCCATATTGTCAGAAGTACTATTAGCCCAGTAAGCTATTCCTGAACCATTGGTAGTCAATACTTGTCCATTCGAACCAGCATTACTAGGTAAAGTATAAGCTCCCACCGTCAAGGTTCCATTCACTGTACTATTGTTGCCTATATACAAACGGCCATCGGTAGTTAAGCTCATAGCTCCTTGAGATTTTGAATGAGCTGCGTTTCGCCAAATCCAACCACGGTTTACCTGATTGTTCATGGTAAAGGTCATGGCATAACCATCTAAATAACCATAAGTCATGGCAGAGTTCATACCTATGGTAAATACACTGGCATTCCAAACTCTCAACTTATCATAACTATCTTGGTTTCGGCAACTAAGCGTGGTTACATTCGTCAATAGGTTGTTATTTAAATTCAAATTGGCAGTGGCCACATGGTTACCCAAATTGTCGCCAGCCACCGAACCCCAACTCACTGCTCCGCTACCGTCAGTTTTGAGAACCTGCCCTGCAGTACCATCAGTGCTGGGTAGGGTATAGTTACCCAAAGTAAGCGTTCCATTGATGGTACTATTATTACCCACATACAAACGTCCATCGGTTGTTAAACTCATAGCCCCTTGTGCTTTGGTGTGGTTAAAATCTCGCCAAATCCAGCCACGATCGGCAACAGCACTCATGGTAAAAGTCATTGCATAATCGTTGAGATAGCCATAAGTCATCGAGTTGTGCATACCAATGGTATGCTGCGCATTACTCCATACCCGTAGTTTATCATAGCTTCCTAAACCACGGGTGCTTATGTAATCTACATTGGTAATATGATGCTCATTCAGGTTAAGATTGGTGGTAGCCGAATGATTGCCCAAGTTGTCAGTGCTGATGGGCACCCAAGAGCTCCCGTTAAACACATAAAAAGATTGAAGGCTTAGGTCGTACACCAATAATCCCGTCGCTGGTGAAATAATATTTGTCCGTTGGCTAGTTGTCATTCGTGGAATGAGTAGTCCTTTGGAATTAGACTTAATATCCAGCATGGCTGAGGTATGGGGCAAACTATTATCAGCATTGATACCCACATTTTGGGCCGTTGATAATTTGGAAATAATAAAGCATAAAAAAACGGCAAGACTTGCACTCAAAAGCTTGTTGTAATTGTGATTCATTATAAGATATTAATAAGTACGTAATGGGTTATGTAGTACTGGCCAGGATTCTATTACAGAAAGATAGTACGCTGAATAACAAGCGGGCAAACATTTGAGAGGGAAAATGAAATAAATCTTTGTTTAAAGGCCCTCGAGAGGCTTTTTTCGTTCGCAGATGAACATAAAGAATTATTGTACGAGGTTAAAATTGGGAGTGTTTAGCAGTTAAGAGTTGATCGCTTTTTGTAAACAACCAACTCTTATCCACTAACTCATCATGCGTATTACTTCTTAGCTTTAGCACCTAATAAAGCTTCTATTTTAGCCAACCGTGCCTTGAGTGCATCCAGCTCCTGAAGTTGGTCTTTGAGTTGTTTGTTTTGCTGCTTTACAGTTGATAATTGCTGTCTAAAATCCTTGTTCTCGGCCTTAAGTATTGCTATCTGCTTTTGCTGATCTTGTACCGATTTTACCAACAAAGGTGTCAATTTACTATAATCTACTGTCCAGGGATTTGTTTTAGGATCACTCCCACCTACACTCACCGCTTCGGGAAAAATTGCATAGAGTTGCTGAGCCAAAAAGCCAGTACTCACCTGTTTTTCTCCTACAAAATTATAGTCACTTACCTTTATTTTAAGTAAATCTTTTACACCAAAACGAGTAACTTGAATGTTCTCTTTGAGGCGAATGTCAGAAGTGGTATTATACTGCACCGAGCTAGCTCCATTTTGACGAATACCTCCTATGAGTGTGCCATCAGGGCGTTGAAAACCAATCATGTATGCACTAAACACCAATGGATTTGAATTACCTGCCACAACTAACAATCCGTTATTCTGGGTAGCTATACTGTTCTCTGTATTTTCTACTTTGGCAACGTAGTTAGAAGCCACCGCTCCTGTAGCATGAAAAATAACGTCTGGGGTACTAGTTCCTATTCCTACTCGGTTATTGGCCGCATCTACTCGCAACATGTTAGGATTGCTAGTCGATTCTACTCTAAAATCCCGATCCAGAGCCTGTTCGTTGAAAATAAACCCTGAATTGGCATCCAGATCTATCGAGGTAATACCGTTTTCATAAATACGAAGCCTTCCATCGTCCCCATCATCAGTTATAATCACTAAATTGGTTCCAGACGTATTTGCATCTCTGAAATAAACATCATCGCCAAAAAAACTTGATCCGTTATCTGCTAATAAAAATTTAGTAGTACCATTATCCTGAATAAAAAGATCACCTGAATTATCCAGATTAAACACCAAAGGATGAGTCCCTAGCGTCAAAGTAGTCGATTGATTCAAGCTTCCGCCTAATTGTAAGGTATTACTACTATTGGTAATTCCATTATTACTCCCAACCCCTCCCCAGCTCACATTTCCGCTTCCATCGGTTGTCAATATTTGGCCAGTGGTGCCATCGGTTTTGGGTAAAGTATAATCACCTACAGTAACTCCTGTATTAGAAATACTAAAATTACCCTTGGCCTGCTTTACAAAGGTTTTAAAATTCAGGTCACCTGTTGCACTTCCATTTCGTTGCCCTCCTGAGTACTGGTTAAAAGCACTTCCGAGATGATACCAATCATCTACTGCAATGGTGTATTTTGTTCCAGCGGTTAGCTGCACTTCATCTAATACAAAAACCAACCATTCGTTAGCTATGTTGCTTCCAGTAGCTGTTGCTCCACTAAATAGTAAAGTACCTCCGGTACCTTCTCCTTCATAAATGCTCACCGTATAAGTTTGTGCACTTGCTTGCCAAAGAAACAATTCTACTAAAGAAAGTTCCCCTGTTGCTCCAGCAGTAAAAGACTGCCAAGCCGCGGCATGAGTGGTTGCTATAGCGGTAGTCACCGTCATAGACTGATCCAAAGTAGCAGTTGTACCCATAGATACTTCAAAAGTTGAAGATGGTGTAATCCCTATTCCAACTTTGCCACTTGTTTTAATAAATAGTCCTTCGTTATCTCCATCCGACGATAACCAATAGTTACCCAACTGAAGATTGGTAGTGGCCGTATGATTACCTAAGTTATCGGCACTGGTAGAACCTACGATTGCCCAGACAGTACCATTATAGTAGTAATACACATTAAAATCGGTATCATATACCAATAATCCAGTAGCAGGAGAACCAATATTGGTTCTTTGGCTGGTGGTCATTCGAGGTATTAGCAAACCTTTGGTTGTAGATTTGATATCCAACATAGCTGAGGCATCAGGAGTACTATTATCTGCATTAATGGCTACATTTTGAGCCAAAAGCGTATAATTTATAAGACATAAAAAAAGCAAGGTAATCCCTTGCCAGCTAGATGTAATTTTCATGATGCTCAATATTAGTTTTATGTATTGTGATTGCAAAATTAACATAAATACTTCAATACCTACCCGTTACGTAACTTAAGCACTTCAGGTTGGGAACCCGATAATTTGAAAAAAAGTCAACTTTGAGTCGTTAACTTTTTTACTATGGTCTTAAAACGATGGTTATTTTGTCTTGACAGCTAGCCCAACTTTTATTTGTTCCAATGGTGATACCCTGATCATTTAGAAATATCATCTCACCCTAAGTAAATGAACCCTCTAAAAGCATTATACCACCTCAGTAAGCAAGGCAGTGTCTATTTTCGGTTTAGCACCAATTGTTTCATAAAAATACGTTGGGGAGTGATTAATTTAAGATGATAGGTTCCATCGGCCCATTGAAGCAACTGGGTGTTTAAGCGTTCATTGAGTTGAGGTAAAGAACCCTTGGTTTTCAGCAAAACCTTGCCCTGTATATCATGTACCCACAGGGTTGCTTCCTTGGAATAGTTCTCAAGACTTAAAATTACTTTCTTCTGAGTAGGATTTGGATACACTTGCAACGACAAACTCAGGTCTACCCCTTCTACATAGCGAATGGGGCTATAGGCATATTGTCCATCATAGTCTACCTGTTTGAGGCGGTAATAAGCTGCTTGACTATTCACTACAAAATACTCATAGTTTAGAATACCTTTATGATCTCCTGCTCCTGCTACAAATCCCACCTTTTTGTAGTGCTGTCCATCGGCACTCATCTCTATATCAAAACCACGGTTGTTGGTTTCTGTAATCGTACTCCATTGTAGCACTATTTGCTGAGCATTTATTCTTTTGGCTTCAAAACTAAGCAACTCTATGGGTAAACCAGTAGCATTGCTCTCAACTCCAAAAGGCGAAAAAGACGTGATTCCAGTCAAAGTTTGGCTCCAATTGCTACTCCCTAAAGAAGTGGCAACTGTATAGGCAGGACGATCCCAACTAGAGCCGTTCCAATGCGCAATACCGCTTTGAGCCCGATCAAAGGCACCTGCTTCCTGTGACTCGTTCCATTGCAAAGCAAGCGTTACATCTGATCCCCCCGTAGTGGCTTCGGTGAGGTGCCACGCACGGGTTACGACCTGATCGGTAAGAGCTGTCCCTGATGGATAAGTATTAAGTAATTCATCTTCCAGTCTTACTCCAAAGTTATCGATGGTTCCTGCATTGGTAATTGTAGCTGGATTATAGGCTGCATTGCCTACTGGAAACACCACCGCACTACTTCCTACTTCTTGAATAAGTGATCCAGTACCTGTAGTAATCACATAACCACCTGTGCCATAGTTGGTCACTGAACCTCCACTAGCAATCGTTAAATCAAAATTACCTAACGCCACATAACCATTATTGGCCAAATCGAGGGCATTGGTAACTCCCAGATTAGAACCTAGTATCAATTGCTGACCATTGTCTACTTGGAGGGTATACAGGCTAAAAGTGGTGGCACTGTAAAAAGTTTGGTTGCTGGCCCCACTAAAGCAAAAGCTTCCATTACCAGTGTAAGTAGTACTGGTTCCAGTTTGATTAAAGTTTCCGTGAATACAAAGTGTTCCTTCATTATCAATGGTGGCATTAGCCTGGTTGGTAAGATGCCCATCTACCTTTAGATAAGCTCCTCCGCTTACCTTGATGTATCCTCCATTATTGATAAGTCCTTGAGCAATAAGGTAATTTGGCAACAATATCAGTAAAGTCAAAAAAGCGTTTTGTAGTAGTTTGTGCATTATTATTTGTGTTAGCCTGCTTTATCTTCTACGAGTGAAAATAAATCTTTTTTTTGATGAAAAATATCCTCTGATGTTAAACACCTAATAAATTAGGTATTTTACCTATCTACAGGTACCAATGGTGATCAATTCTTTTACTACAACAGGCATTTAAAAGTTTGTTTGTAACCAACAAAAGTGTTAGCAAAAACCTGGTTCAAAGAGAAAAGCCCTTGCGAAAAACTTCACAAAGGCTTTTATAAAAAATCTTAAGTAAAGGCATCAATATTCAGATGCTTGCTGTTTTACACTTCCACTCCGTTTCAACAGTCGAATATGCGACCAAATGCCTTCAAAATATCCAGTTTGGTTGGGCACTACCTCTCGTGCAATCAAGTGAGCATAAATAATTCGGCTTACAGTCGGATAATGCAAATGACACATATTTGGAAATAAATGATGGGCTACGTGACAATTGAACCCACCAAAAATAAAATTGGCCACTTTGCTAAAAGGATGAAAATCGTTGGAGCTACCAATTTGATGCATCATCCATGAAGCATTAATCCTAAGCTTTACTTCGGGGTACATTGTTTTCTCTACATGATGAGTAATGAGAAACGTAAACAATAAAAACCACGACATGAGCACATGCATGAGCCCAAAGGCTCCTAAAATTTCCAGCCAGCCAAAACCTGTGAACACATAAGGAATAAGTACCAAATACCCCACATAAAACATTTTGAACCCAACGAGTTTGAGCCATTCCATTACAGGGTGTTTTTCAAAGTACAGGTTGGCCTGTTTTTTTCGAAAGAAGTACACCAAATCCTTGTAAAAAATCCAATACAAAGTATAGCTGGCATACAACAACGGCCCATACCAATGCTGAAATCGATGAATAGGTTTCGGTGATTGATGAGGCGACAAATGAATGACGCCTCCCAGCTCTAGGTCAGCATCGTGGTCATCTACATTAGGATAATGATGGTGGGAATGTAAATGGCGTTTTTTCCATAAATAACCATTGGCCCCCAACAAACCATATAAAACCTCAAACCAGGCATTGTTGAGTTTTTTACTCTTAAAAATAGCATTGTGCGATAGGTCATGGGCAAAGTTGAACCCCAATAACAAAATCGTAAAACCAAAGCCCACATAGGCCAACAATAAGCCCGTAAGGCTAGTCGTCCAAAAAATTGCAGCATATAAACTCCCACTCAATAGTGTATAAAATACTGCCTTTATCAATAATTTATCCCTAATATTTTTGTGCTTTTTTAACTCGGTTTGCACTGCTTGCTGTATCTCTCGGTACCACTGCTCGTGGGTTTCGTTTTTGGTATGGCGGGTAATATTAACTACTGGTTGCATGGCCCATTTGCTTTAAAAACCTAAAATGTGACAGCAATGCTTTATGATAAGGCACCTCCTTGTACTCTATACCGTATTCTTCAGCCGTTTGGCGAAAAATGGGTAATATTTTGAGGTAATGGATATGACAAATATTGGGAAGCAAATGATGCAATGTATGGGCATTAAACCCTCCCAAAGTCCAGTTGAGCAAACGACTCCCCGAATTATAATCCAGTGAAGTAATCATTTGCAAAGTAGGCCAACTCATATCAATCTCCCCAGATTCGTTAGGTTCAGGATGCTGTACCTGGTCTGACAAATGCGAAACCCCCAGTACCGCGGTAAAAATAATGGAAACCATCGCATGATTGAGCAAAAAAGCAATGATTACTGGTGCCCAGCCAAAAGGCAGTAGCATAATAGGGGCTACAATCATAAACCCAATATATACCAGCTTAAAAAAGAACAGTTTTGCTACTTCTAAAGCTGGAAGCTTGATGTGAATCGTACGACTACTAATCCCCAACACCATCAAGGTTTCCCGAAACAAAAACCAATTAAGTGAATAAAATAAATACAAGACGGGAGCATACAAATATTGATAACGATGATACCAACGATGTTGCTGAGAATGCGTCATTCTAATCAAGGGGTTGTTGAGTACATCTATGTCGCTGCCTTCTACATTGGTATAGGCATGGTGCGATTCGTTATGGTATTTGCCCCAAACATAAGCATTGTTTCCTTGCAGGTTAAAGCTTAATTTAAACAACCAATCGTTCCAGCGCTTGCTCTTCACAGCTACCCCGTGGGCCGCATCATGTGATACATTAAAGGCAGTAAGCAACACAAAAAAACCCATCAATAAGTAATACACATAAAACAGGGTAACATTGGTAGCCTGAATCATCAAAAAGTAAAACAGAATATCCAATGTAAAATACAGGGCAATTTTAGCCACCATGGCATTATTTCCAGTACGAGGTTGACCACTTTCGTCAAAATAGGTCTTAATGCGACGATGCAGGGCATGATTAAACTCTACTCCCCGGTCATGTTGAAATTTTAACTTGTTCATAGTGTAAATCAGATTAAGATTATTTTTAAGACAAATGTAACCAGTTGTACGGGTGGGCCGAAATCGCTTTTTGCCAATAGAAATCAGAATTTTGCAATATTTGCCAATCCTAAAGTTTAGACGCAGAAAGGCTCATTGCCTGTTGCAAAATTTAACAATTAACTACTACAAACGGGAATTTTTCAGAATTTTAAATAGGTGAGTTAGAATATATTTAAAATAAAATTTGCTCATGAAGAACACGAACGAGAAGTTTTTACAGTTATTACGCTCTACTGATGAAACCAATGTCACGCTGGCATTAGAGATAGCCAAAGGAATTCCTACAATTGACTTAGGGGAATATTTAAAAGATTATCAAGTGCTTGATTATTTATTTACAGAACAAAAATTGCGAAAATTATCACCCAAAAACATTGCAAATATTAATGGTACCACAATTGTTTTTTTACCTCGGAAAGGCTTGAAAGAGTTTCCTTTAGAGATAAGAGTTATTACCCATTTGGACGAACTAAACCTAAGTAACAATCAGATTTCGTCACTCCCTCAAAACCTTGAGCAGTTATCATATTTAAAAAAGCTCGACTTAAGTGTTAATTCACTGACCACTATTCCTGAAAGCTTTCTATCATTCTCTAACTTACAAACATTAAACCTTCGCAGAAACAAGATTAGCTCAATACCTGGTAAAGACCATCAACTTCACTTATTGCTTGAACTAGATCTCAGCTTGAACAAATTAAAAAACATCCCATCACATATTGCCACGATGCCTCTGTTAGATAATCTAATTTTACAACGTAATTGCTTGACCGAGCTACCCTCATTTCTTGGAAACCTAACAAACTTACGATCTTTGGACTTGGACATGAACCAAATCCAAGAGCTACCCAACACGATTGGACAGCTTGAACGGTTAGAAGAACTACGGCTCAACCATAACCAATTAAAAGCACTCCCAGAAAGTATTAAAAATTTAACAAGTTTAACTCTATTAACTCTTGAGGAAAACCTCTTTTCCGTTCAGGAAATAGAAAAAATAAAAAGCTGGTTACCACATTGTCGAATTCAAATTGAGGAATTTTGAAAAGCACAATTTCTCTACTCTTCTTCCATCTCATTGAGCTTAGCCAACATATCTTTACCCAATTTAAGCGTGCCATTGAGCAATAAATTAGTCATTTCTTCCAGGCTAAAACGTTGGGTAATGTGTTGGGGGCAGTTCCAGTCGTAGGCTTTTACATTAAATAAAATCAATCGTTCTACTTTAGCCTTATAATCGGGCAAAATCAATTGCTCGGCCAATTCGGGGTAATCTTCAGCCGCTACAATTTCAGTTTCGGCCCAAATCTTCAGGCGCATTTTACGTACATAGTCCATCAATATCAGCGCTACCTTATTGTTCGCGTTGAGGTTTCCTACCGACAAGTATTGCATGTTGCCTCTAAAATCGGCATAGCCTAACTGGGTGCCCGAAAGTACCTTCAAAAACCCTCGAGGGCCGCCACGAAACTGCACATAAGGCCAACCATCTTCGTTGGTAGTAGCCATATAAAACATATTCAGGCTCTCAATAAAATCCTTTTCCCGGAAATACAACTCTGTGTAAGCTACTTCTTCCATGCGCTCCATATGTTTGCGGGAGCCCTGTGCTTCTTGTACTTGTTTTACACTCTCGGTAAAAGCAATATCGGTAAAGTTTTTAATCATTGGTTATTTATATTTCAATTTCAACATTTGACGTAGGTTGGGCACAACAAAGCAACACTTTGCCTTCTGGCACCTCTAAAAAAGGTTCAGGATCATAAGTAACAGATCCCTTTTTGATAGACACTTCGCAACTTGAACAAGTTCCCATACGACAACCAAATTCGGGCGCAAGACCAGTATCTTCTGCCAGCTCTAGTAAATTAGTTTGCGCTCCTTCCCACCTAGTTCTTTTATCCGATTTGGTGAAACTTACTTCAAATGTATTGGTGTCAGCATCCTTAAACACAGGCGTTTGCCCTAAAGGTTTACCCTCTCCAAAAAACTCATAAAATATTTTATCTGTCGGGATTCCTAACTCCAGCAAATGTGTGTACATAGTCTCCATAAATCCAACAGGGCCACACAAATAAGTTTCTAGTCCTGTCTGTTGGGCATATCGTTTTAAACTTTCTAAAGTGATCACTCCTTCAAAGTCATAATCTGTTCCTGCAACTTCTTGGGCTGTGGGTTTGGTATGATAAATTTCTACCTTAAGATAGGGGTTCTGCTCCGTTAACTCCTTTAGACGAGCCTGCATAGGTTGTACTTCTTTATTGCTACTAGAATGCAAAAAGTACACTGGACGATTCGGCTGTTCAGTTACTACATACTCCAGCATACTCAACATAGGTGTAATGCCTACTCCTCCCGATAACAACAAAATAGGATTTTGAACCTGATTACTTAAATAAAACTGTCCATTGGGCTTGCTTACCTGTAGCTTGTCCCCTACTTGTATTTCGCTATGCAAAAAACCAGATACCACTCCTTCAGGTTCCTTTTTTATAGTAAGGCGGTAGTAGGGCTTGGTTGGGCTATCCGACAAGGTGTAGTTGCGTGTATAAGTTTTTCCAGTCGTACCAGGCGCTATTTGTAAAGTGATAAATTGCCCTGGGTGATAAGTCTCAAGTGGTTGTTTATCTCCCCTTTTCAGATAAAACGATTTAATCGTTTGGCTCTCCTCAATGATTTGGTCTACTATAAAATCGGCATACATTATTGTAAGTGTTCAATGGTGTTACAAAATAAAAAGGGAGACTCTCAATGAACCTCCCCTTTACTTCTTTTAGAAAGTAATTACGTTGAATCCGTCTTTTTGTAGATTCACAAAACTTGGCAAACCAGAAGTACCAGGTACTGGGTTATTTTTAATCAAATCCAAGCCTGCAGGTTCGGCCCCAAACACATCAGCACAAGCACAAGAAATACCCTCAATTTTATCCTCAATAGCTTTGTACAAGTTATTGGCTGGGTGATCAGCTTTTTGTAGTTCTGCTGGCCAGCGAGTGCCTGCACCCTGAAACAAAATTTTTACATCTTCCCCGGCATTTTTAAAATCATAAGCAGCTGCTAAAGCATTAAAAACTCTACCTAAGGCTTCTTCTGAACCAGCTTTTGGTTCTGATAATACAACGATTGCTGTTTTACTCATTTTTTTGTGTATTTTAATTTATTACCGAACGATCGGTAAATAATATGGATAAAAAATTTTTGCAAATGATAGAAGTGGCTATCTCAAATAGCACTTCGTCAAGTGTGACCAAATAATGAATCATTCAATAATAGCATTCATATTTCATCTCACCGATGATGCAAACATAAGAAGTGTTTTTATTTTTACCAAACGTTCGGTAAATTATTTTTAAATTTTTTCTTTTCCCAGAGAAAATCAGCGTGAAATCACATTGATTTTTATCCCTGCTCTCCTTTCTTTGCCTTATGGACATATTGAGCATACTAGATATCATAGGCACCTTTGTTTTTGCCATTAGCGGAGCCTTGGCAGCTGCCGAAAAGCGCTTGGATTTCTTTGGGACCGCTTTTATTGGGTTTATTACTGCTGTGGGTGGTGGTACCATTCGCGATGTAGTATTGGGTAGTTACCCCTTGGGTTGGGTTCAAAATATCATATACCTTGATGCCATTGGGCTGGGTATTTTGTGTGCTATGTTGTTTCGCAAATACATTATCTCGCTTAAACGGACCTTTGCGGTATTTGATACCATCGGTATTGGTGTATTTACGGTGTTGGGCTTACAAAAGGCGCTTCTATTGGGGGTACACCCCACCATAGCCGTGCTCATGGGTATGGTATCGGCGGTATTTGGAGGGGTAATTCGTGATACTTTGGTGAACGAAGTTCCACTCATTTTTCACAAAGAAATCTATGCAATGGCTTGCCTCTCGGGAGGAATACTATTTATGATTTTACAATATTTTGGCGTAGCCGAACCTTATACAACCATTAGTGGAGTAAGTTTGGTGATTGTGATACGAGTAATTGCTATTCGTTATGGATTACAAATGCAGGTTTGGCGCTACGAAGAGGAAAAGTAACCATACATTATGTTAAATATGGAAATTCCCCTTTAATTAATTGTCATTTGTCTAAAAAAACGAATATTTCACCCCTTTTCATCAACAAAAGGGGTTCAACCCAGTTATAGTGGTATATCAAATAAAATTTAATATTACTCAAATTTATTTGACAGTGTTTTATTGTTTTTAAGTCCTTAAAAACTTAGAAAAAAACACTCATTCTTACCCAAATTAATAGCAAGCAAAGATACATCTTAACCCCATAGCTAGTATAATTTATCATTTCTGCTAAACAAGTTTAACAAGGTAGTGCATGTAGATTTTAACTCGTAACTATTTAGTTTTTCATTATTACAAGCGAAAGTTCAAGTATAAGTACATTCATCAGCAAATAATTATTGCATGTCTTTTTAGGAAAGCACACTCAACTAATTAGACTAAAAACCCAACGATTATGAACAGTTCGCGAAGAATAAAACTATTGGATTTTCGATCCATACAGGGCAGAATAATTTTACTAGGTATCATTTTCTTGCTGTTGCTTCTAACCTTTACGGTTGTAGTAACTACCCAAAACAGGAAAACACAAAGTGTGAGCGAAAAAGTCATTGACTTTCGCGTTCCCATTACCCTTGCGGCACAGTCGGTCATTAGTGGGCTCAATCGAGTTTCTGCTTCTCAACGGGCTTATATCATGACTAAGGAAGAACCTTTTAGATTGGAAAGGCTTACAGTATGGCAAAACCAGATTGAACCCAGCCTCCAAAAATTGGTCAATGCCCGTGACAATTTAAGTTTGACCTCTAATAAGGCTCGGGTAGACTCCATACAAATGATGGTGGCCCAATACAAAATCATTCAGGAAGACATTGATAAGTATCTGCTAGAGCACCTCAACATTAACGAAAACAAACCTCTCAAGCTTGACTCTGCCAATAGCCTACAAACGCTTGTGTATGTAAATACCCTCCGTAAAAAACGAGATATCCTCGAAAAAATGGTCAAAGAACGAGCTTCTCCTGCCCGTAAAAATCTTCGCAACTTATTATTTCCTTTGGCCAATTCTAATTTGGGTTTGTTGGAAGCTGAGGTGAAAGACGTAAGTTCTAGTTTATCTAATACCAATATTTTGGGTGTGGTTATTTTTATCATCTCCTTTACCATTACCACGCTTTTGTCTATATCGTTAGTCAAATCATTAAAAAAATCGATCAAAGCGCCACTCCATTTGCTTGGAGCACTTTCTCAAGGGGTAATCCCTCCCCCAGAGCCTCTTACTAAAAATGAATTGAGTGCCATTATTCATTCAGGTAATCAACTGGCTCTCAACCTACAGCAAGCTTCTACTTTTGCACTTCATATTGGGGAGGGCAAATTTGACGAAGATTTTGAACCTGCCAGCGAAAAAGACACCTTAGGTAATGCTCTTTTGCAGATGCGTCAAAAACTCAGAAAAGTATCTATAGAAGAAAAGAAACAAAAATGGATTACCGAGGGACAAGCCAAAATTGGACAAATGCTTAGAACCGATTTTGAGGATATTAATCAATGGTATGCCAGCCTTATCAGTTTTGTAGTTAACTACACCAAGGTGAACCAGGGAGGGATTTATATCATAGAAAAAGACATTGCTCAAAAAGAGGGAGCAAATGAATATGTGGAACTCAAAGCCTGTATTGCTTTTGACCGACAACGTAAGGTAAACTACCGTCAAGAAATTTATGAGGGCTTGGTAGGTAGGGCTATTTTTGAAAAACAAACAGTTTATCTCAAAGAGGTACCCGATGGCTATATTCAGATTACGTCAGGGTTGGGAGATGCTCCTCCTAAAAACCTGGTGATTGTACCACTCATCAATAACGAGACCGTCATTGGTGCATTAGAAATAGCTTCTTTTGAATTACTCGATACCCATGAAGTAGGCTTTTTAGAAAAAATCAGCGAAAGCATTGCCTCTTCTATCATTAGTGTAAAAACCAATGAAGAAACCAGAAGGCTACTCGAGATATCTCAGGAACAGAGTGAGTCTCTAAGGGCCATTGAAGAAGAAATCAGGCAAAACAATGAGGAATTACAAACTACTCAAGATGAGTTGGCCAGAAAAGAGAGTGAGTTAGCTGGAAGACTAAGTGCACTTGATAATGCTTTGCTCTCGGTTACTTTTGATTTGGACGGTTATGTAACAGAAGTCAATGATAATTTCCTAAAAGCCACTAGTTACATCCGTGAAGAAGTGGTGAATAAACATCATCGCATTTTTTGCCTCCCGACATATACTCAGTCTGAGGCCTATGAACAGTTTTGGCAAGACCTTAGAAATGGAAAAAATGTAACTGGGGAATTTAAAAGGATCACAAAAACAGGAGAAGAAATATGGATCAAAGCCGCTTATTCTCCAATTTTGGGTAGCGAAGGACGACCAGAAAAAGTTCATAAGGTGGCATTTGATATTACTAAAAGCTATCGCCAAAACCGTGAACAAGTAATTAAGCTCGAAAATATTGAGCACAATGCTGCCATTGCTGAGTTTACGATGGATGGCACCATTACTTCAGCCAATGAAAAGCAACTCCATTTGTGGCATTATGATTTGGAAGATATACAGGGCAAAAACTTCCAGAAATTGTTTAACTACACCAATGGCAAAGCAACTGATTATCAAGAACTTTGGACAAAACTAAAATATGGTGAGGCAGTTACTAAACATGTAGAAGAAAAAGGTAAGGAAGACAATCAGGTCTTTTTAACTGCTACTTACTCTCCTGTTTTGGACGAAAATGGCATCCCACAAAAGGTGATTAGGGTAGCTACTGATGTTACCGAAATGAAAAGACTTGAAGCTCGAGCAGTAGAACAAAATGATCAACTCAAAGCTCAGGAAGATGTATTAAAAAGAAAGCTGGAGCAATTGACAGAAACTCAGGAGGAATTGATCAAAAATACTGAAATCACCAAGCTTCAGTTCAAGTCAATTTTTGATGGCATCACCGATGCAGTCATTACCTGCAATGGTCAAGGAATTATTCAGGAGTTTAACCCAATGGCTGAAAAGTTTTTTGGCTATACTACCGAGCAAATCGTTGGAAAAAACATTAATCTTATTTTACCCCTTACAGACAATCAAACCTACGTCGAATATTTGCAGGCCAACTTTAATAACCTCAACCAAAAACAACAAGGGCTGGGCAGATATATGACCGCTCTCAAAGAAAATGGCACTTCGTTTCCAGCTTATATCACAGTAGGAAGTTCTTTTATCAATGGAGAGCAACTATTTACTTCTTTTGTAAGAGATGTAACCCACGAAGTAGAACGCGAAAAACAGGTAAAGACACAAATAGACAGCTTGAACGAATCGCTTGAGAAACTCGAGGTTTTAACAGAAGCTACCCCACACCCTATGCTTTTGGTAAACCAAGATGGGATGATTGATATGCTAAACCCTGCTGCCGAAAGATTATTAACATACACCAATGATGAACTTCACGGTAAATCACTCAAAGTGCTGGTAGGTCCGTCAAAAACCCGCTTTAACTTTAAAAACTTTGTGAAGAAACATCAGACTAATTCAAAAAAATCTACTGAGCGCATTTTACTCAATAATAAAGAAGGTGAAGGAGTAGAAGTTAATCTTGAATTTTCTACGATGACTTTCTTAGATAAGCAATGGTTTGTGGGCAAAATTCAGGTTTTAGAAATAGCATAATACCTTTTAGATGACACGAATCAGGTTTTTATTCCAGCGTTTCAAATACCAACTTCTAGCGCTCAATGTAGTTTACATTGGGCTATTTGTGTTTTATGGTATTTTTGCCAGTAGAAGCAGTGCTGGCCTTCGGCAGGCTCAGGACTTAAACTACTACACCCAGCAGCTTTTGGGTGAGCTACATCAAGTAAAATCTCATCTGATGAATCGCTTGGTGCCAGCCTCCACTACAGATATTAATACAACTTCGCAGCACCTTTGGCAAGCAAAAATTGCTCGTACCTGGCAACAAATACACTCCTGCGAAGCCTACCTTATCAACAATGAATATTTAAGTTATGCTGACTGGGAATTGCTACAGCAAAATTTGATTCGCTATCAAGACGTGGTATCTCAGCTTGAGCTATTGCTGCGAGATAAGTCTGCTTTAAATCTATCACAAGTCATACGTAAACAAGCTAAAGTTTTTGCCCTTGAGCAAAACATACACAAAGCGATGGTTTTGCAATTGACTATCATTCTTGAAAAGAATCAGCAATATATTCGTCAACGACAAGCAAATGACCAACACCAAACCCAAGCATTTAATCAATATCTGTGGTTTTTTATTGCATTATGCTTAGTTACCAGTATCGCCATTAGTTATTACTTTTTTGTTCAGTTTTCAAGCAAGGTGGATCAAATCAGCACTTTTTTCAAACAACTCATGCGCGGAAACAGGCCTACTCCACCCACTATTGCTCCTGGTAATGAGCTTTATGAAGTGGTCCATTTAGGGCAAAAAATCACTGATTATATTCAGAATACCAGCCAATTTGTGGATAGTCTAAAGCAAGGAGATTATACCCAAAATTTTGCTCCATTGGGCAAAAAGGATACGTTGAGGCAAAACCTGGTAGAACTTGCTCAAAACCTAAAAAAATATCAACAAGAGGAACAAGTAGCGCAATGGCAGAACCAAGGTTTATTAAAATTCCGCAATCAAATCAGGCAACACTCGCAGCAGATAGGCGACCTTTGCCAGGAAGCAGTTGTTTTTTTAGCCAATTATCTCGAAGCTGCACAATGTGCTATTTATACACTTGAAACCCCTGAAAAGACACAGCCTTATTTCGAGTTAGGGGCTTTTTTGGCTTATGATCGAGTAAGATATGCCCAAAAGAAATTTTGCACTCAGGAGGGTTTATTAGGACGGGTAATGTTTGAGAAAAAAAATATTTACCTTACCGATCTTCCTTGCAACTACCTTAAGGTAAAGTCTGGGCTGGGAGATATGCCTCCTAAGGCACTGTTGCTGATTCCTTGTATGACTCAGGATAAAATAGAAGGTGTATTGGAAATGGCTTTTTTTGATACGATTACTGATTCTCAAGTAGCTTTTTTAGAGAAAATTGGGGAAGATATAGCCAACTCTATTGCCAATTTGAGGGTAAGCAAGAAAACTCATTATTTGCTCGAAATCTACAAGCTACAAACCGAAGAACTAAGTGCTGCTGAAGAAGCAATGGTGCAACACGTAGAAGAGTTAGAAACTACTCAGGTAAAAATGCGGGAACGGGAGGTTCAACTAGAGATTTCACACGAAGAACTTTCTGTCAAAAATGATATTTTAAAAGATCAGTCAGTTTCTTTAGAGAAGTCTTACCAAGAGATTAAAGAAAAAGAAGAGGAACTAAGAACCAGCATGCATCAGCTGGAAGAGGTCCAACAAATACTGGTACAAGAAAAAGAAAAGCTTGAACACCAAAATAAGCTTATTACGTCGAGCATCAAATATGCGCAAACCATTCAGCAGGCCATATTGCCACATAAAGGGGTGCTGAACAGCTTATTTAGCGGCTATTTTGTGATTTATCAGCCTAAAGACATCGTTTCAGGAGATTTTTACTGGACAATTCAACTCCAACAATATGTGTTCGTAGCAGCGGTAGATTGTACTGGACACGGAGTACCTGGGGCTTTTATGAGTATGATTGGCAGCAATTTGCTCAACCAAATTGTGAGCGAAAACGGGATTACTGACCCTGGGCAAATATTGGGAGAGCTACATCTGAAAATTAGGTCACGCCTCAAGCAGGCCGAAAAACGTAACAGTGATGGAATGGATATTTGCTTGTGCCGGATAGAAAAAATAAACCATCAACAATGCGAAGTGCTGTTTGCCGGGGCCAAGCGTCCTTTGTATTATGCCCATCAAAATAAAATCCATAAACTCAAAGGTGACCGAATGAGCATTGGAGGAGTTCAACTGGAAACTGAACGTATATTCTCTACACACAAATTATCTCTTGACAGGCACAAAGATACCATTTATTTATCTTCGGATGGGTTTGCCGATATTCCCAACGAAAGAAGAAGAAACTTTGGGGAAAGGCGTTTGCTTAAAGCCTTGGATGCTCATAAACATAAACCCATGAGTATGCAGAAAATTGCTCTTCAGGAAACACTGTCTGAGTTTCAGGGTAATACCGAGCAAAGAGATGACATTACCCTTGTGGGAGTAAAAGTATAGGGAAACATAAAAAGGTATGATTATAGCGGATTCATAAGATTATTCTTCGGTTCAAGCCTGTTAATTTTTTCAAAAATTGAACAAAAGTTAAAGTCTATGAAATACATCATTACCTTATTTTCACTACTTACATTTTGCGTATCTAAAACCTCCGCCCAAAGTTTTGAACAGCAATTATTGCAAAACGTTATGCAAACCTTGCCTAACTCTTTGGAGATATCTTACCTGATCAAAGACGTAGGCATCGAGTTTCATAAAGATTTGCTCAACCCAGTATCTAACGCCCAATTTTATAGAACCCCCGCCCAACAAGCACTCAATTTAGGGGTATATAGCACTGACTTGGGGTATATCAATATTTACCACGAAAACGCCAAAGCTAAATCACAGGCTTTTATCCACTTAACTGCCGTGAAACGATTGGCAGACAGTCTCCATTCGGTAGATTTATTCAACTTTGAAATCATCCAGCGCCTGGTGTTACATAGTAATCAGCTGGACTCTCTGTTTGCCATTACTAATGATATTTTTGCCAAATTGGACAAGAAGTTTCACGAGCAAAAGCAGCCTGAGCTTTCATTATTGAGTTTAGCTGGCGGTTGGGTAGAATCGATGTATCTCACCGTGAGTATGGATCTTGAAAAGCCCAACAAGGTATTGACTCATGAAATTGTATCTCAAAAATTGATTTTGGAGCAAATAGAAGCACTGCTCTCTTTTTATGATAGCAAGCCTTATGTCCATAAAATGATTATGGAATTGAAAAAGCTTCATAAAATATTTGATCAGGTAAAAACCACTAAACAAGT
Source organism: marine bacterium AO1-C (assembly GCA_001890965.1). Classification (GTDB taxonomy): domain Bacteria; phylum Bacteroidota; class Bacteroidia; order Cytophagales; family Microscillaceae; genus Microscilla. The sequence goes on from MLAY01000017.1 coordinate 241,714, forward strand.
AACCCGTAAAAGAGCCGATGGTACTTTGGTGGTGGAACAACAAAAAGAAGAAATTCCGATGAAGGTTCTCAAACAAATATTTCAGGAAGTAACCGTTTTGAGAAACCAGATTATTAAGCCTGGCAACTAATCCCAATTTAAAAACTATTATTTTCGTCTTTCAACCAGTGCATCAAGTCACTCATATTGATTTTTTTCACTAACTTTCAACCAAAATCACAAAGTCGAATTAATATTTTTTATGCTAACAAAAAAACTATTAACAGGAGTATTGTGCCTCATCACCAGCTTTAATCTTAGCGCACAAACATTTACTGAAGTGACTAACCCAGTAGGGGGCACTTCCAGCTTTTTAGGCATTTATAATGGTACCCTGGTTTGGGGAGACTATGACAACGATGGAGATCTTGATTTGGCGATTGCCGGGTTTAACATTGTGAGTGGTAATAATACCTCTACTACTCAGATTGTGACAAAATTATACCGCAATGACAATGGGTCTTTTACTGATACTGGCGTGGAATTAACGGGTGTACAGAAAGGCGACTTGGCTTGGGGAGATTATGATAATGATGGAGATCTGGACCTTGTGGTTACTGGCGAAGATGCCAACCGCGCTACTTTTGCCCGCATTTATCGCAACGATGGGGGCTCTTTTGTAGACAGTGGGATTGGTATTGCCGCAGTATCTTCCAGTTCGGTGGCTTGGGTAGATTATAACAATGATGGTTTTTTGGATTTGGCGGTTTCTGGAACCACAGATGGCCTACCTGCTGGAGCCAGCACTATTATTTACCGCAATGACGGACAAGGCAATCTTGTAAATAGTGGTATAGATAACATTCCCGGATTTTATAATGGCTCAATATCATTTGGTGATTATGACAATGACGGTGATAGTGATTTGGCATTTATCGGTACCACCAATGGTTTTTCTACTGGAGTAACTACTCAAATTTACCGCAATAAAGGCAATGGAACTTTTGAAAACAGCAATATCACTGGATTTAAATCTGTGGCCTGGGGTTCTATCAATTGGGGCGATTTTGATAATGACAGTGATCTTGATTTGTTGATAACCGGATGGGATAGTACTCAGGCGGTTACTAAAATTTACCGCAATGATTTGGTAGCAGACAGCATTGTATTTACCGACCTCAATGCTGATGTGGCTCAGTCTAATGAAGGAAAAGCGCTTTGGGGAGACTACAACAATGATGGTAACCTGGATATATTGCTTACTGGCCGCAATGATTCGCTTCGTCAGGTATATTCTTTTGTTTATCAAGGAGATGGTGCTGGTGGGTTCAACATTTTAGCAGCTGATACCTCTGCCAGGACTATTACCGAAGCCCAGATAAGCAGCGCAGCCTGGGGCGATTTTGACAACGATGGAGACCTCGACATGGTGATCGCCGGGCTGGATAGCACAAGTTTTGACGGACAGACCAAGCTTTATAGAAACGGAACTACTGGTTTTGCGGCGAATACCAAACCCACTGCCCCCACCAACCTCACAGTAGCTATTACCCCAGCTCAATCTAATACGGTGGTCATTAATTGGGACGCAGGCAATGACGATACTACTCCATCAGGTGCACTCACTTATAATCTACGGGTTGGCCTCAAACCAGGCGAGCAACAAACCCAGTCCCCCCATTCGGATGGCACTACAGGTGTCAGGCGGATTGTAGGCCAAGGTAATGTGTTTGGTGGTACCACCTGGACGCTTCGCAACTTAGCTTGGGGAAAGACTTACTATATTAGCTTACAAGCAATTGACAATACCTTTGCTGGTTCTGAATGGTCTGAAGAAGTATCCATTACCATTGATCCAGGTATTAACCGCAATGCTTTCCTACCCAATACTTTTACTCCTAATGGGGATGGTACCAATGATTTTTTCAGGATTGTAACACATGAAAATGTTAGTGAAATCAATTTCCGCATTTTTAACCGATTAGGTACGATGGTGTATCAAACCAGTGATGTAAATGAAGCAACGAATTTTGGCTGGGATGGTCAGTTTAGCGGCAAAGATCAGCCTGCTGGAGTATATCTTTGGTATGTTACTGGCAAGTTTAGCGATGGCACCAACATTCGTTTTAATGGAAATAATAATGGAAGCGTGATTTTAGTCAGGTAAGTGACTTTCATTTTTATATTCTCAATAACTCAAGCAGACCTTAACCATAAATAACTCAAGCAATGAAATTATTTTACAAAATATTAGTTATAAGCTTTCTTTGGATTACTTTCTCTGCCCATCAATCAGCCATTGCTCAAAATATTCAATATTCGCAGTTTCATCATAGTCCTATTATGCTGAACCCAGCTACTGTGGCTATGAAAAATGAAATGCTGGTGATGCTCAACTACCGCACCCAGTTTACCCAGGCAGGTCAAGCCTTTTCCACTCCAATGTTTTCTTTTGTGTTGCCCTTTATTAGCAAACAAGATCGGGTAAGTGGTACTTTTGGAAAAGTAAGTCGAGTACATCGCTGGGGAGGTCTGGGAGTTTCATTGTTACAGGACTCGCAGGTAGCAGGTGACCAAACCAAACTCCAAACTACAGGTGGACACTTAACCTATGCTCATAACCTGGATATTGGCGGGTTGAGTCACTGGAGTATGGGTATGCAGGTAGGTTACTTTAACCGTCGTCTGGTGGCTGATTTTACCACAGAAAGTCAATTTGTATATGGAGGGATAGACCCTTCGCTACCCACGAACGAAAACCTGGTAGGTAATTCTGTTGGGTTTGCCACCTTTAGTGCAGGTACTATGGTGTACTCAGATGATAAGCACGCTCGTATTAGAAACTACTTGGGAATTTCTATCTATAATTTTAACCAACCCAATGTTACCTTCTTTGAGAGAGCAGCAGGACAAAACACAGACTTGCTTCCAGCTCGGATGATTGTAACTGGAGGCTGGCGAGTATTTGATAACGACCAAATGACAATTCAACCCAATGCTCGTTGGATTTTGCAAGGTAAGAGTAGCCAGGTAAATGTGGGGGCTTTAGGAAAATTTTACCCGAAACATGAAGAAGATCCTTATACTAGCCTGGGTTTTGGGCTTTGGTACAGTTTGGATAATGCAATGATTTTTTCATTTGAATACTACAATCCACACTTTATTATAGGATTGAGCTATGACTTACGCTTTGGCTCTAGTCTGCCGCTCAACGAAAGTAATGGTATTCCAGAAATCTCTTTGGCCTTTCGCAAAATCATTAAACATAAGAGAAAACTATATCGCGCAAGTATAGATTAAAAGCAAAACAGTCACATAAAAAATCCCGATAGACAGGTGTGTCTATCGGGATTTTTTTGTTTGATAAATTTTTATCAAAAATAAAATGATCTCTCTCAAAATATTTTCTGGTATAACACCCAAATTTTGAATCTGAATAAACACTGATTCAAAGATTTATGATAAAGTTTCTTATTACCAATGCCTTATTCATTATAGGAATGATCGTGTTAATTGTACAGCATATACAGGATTGGCGTATCTGGGTTTGCTACATCACTATTTGGTGTATTGCGGATTATTATTTTGCTAAAGATTTCCACTTGAAATGGTGGCAATGGGCATTATTTATTGCGGGGTTATCTATAATAGACTTAGTAGTCATTAGGTTGGTCAACTAATAAATCATAAAAGACAAGTAACTTCAGGTGCTCACTTTTATGAACACCTGATGTTATCATTTATTAATGCAAAGCCGCTCGTAACTCTAAACCTTGCAAAATCTTCGCTTCCTCTTCTACCATATAGCTCAGGCGAGCTTCTACGGCCTTTTCAGGCAAATAACGCAGAGCCATGTCAATAAAGCTTTCACCATGGCGAGCTTCCGATTCCCATAAAAGCTGGTAAAAACGTTTCAGGTCAGGTTCTTTGTCAGCATCCAGTGCATCGGCAATCATTTTGAAACGTTCGCAACCTCTCCATTCCACCAAGGAAGCCAAAATCAGTCGATCCATAAAACGTTCTTCTTTGGTAGAACGACATAAGTTGACCAAACGCTTGATATACATATCCTTAGCCATTCCTTCAGGTAAGTGTACACCTCGTTTTTCCATAATTTTGTACACTTGTTTGAAGTGCTGTAGCTCTTCTACTCCAATGTCTATCAACTCAGGGATGATTTCTACCCGATCGGGAAACTTGGCCACAAAGCTCATCGCCATAGCAGAAGCTTTGCGCTCACAATCGGCGTGGTCTTGCAAGAAAGAATCAAAATCATTCATGACAGTCTCCAACCAATTTTGGCTAGAGGCTACCTGAAGCATATTTATATTGTATTCCATTGTTTTCTAATCATTTGGTTTATTCCAATTCCCGCTACCCTACATAGGTTTGATGCCTTCGGCCAATAAATACAGCACAGCCATACGCACTGCAACACCATTCTCGACCTGTTCAAGAATAATGGCGTGGTCTGAGTCAGCCACATCACTATTAAGCTCTATGCCTCGATTGATAGGGCCAGGATGCATAATCGTGATTTCTTTGTCAAGGCGATCCAAACGGTTTTTGTCAATACCATAGTATAAAGAGTACTCACGTAAAGAGGGAAAGTATTTGATTTGCTGTCGCTCAAGCTGAATTCTCAACACATTGGCCACATCGCACCACTCGAGCGCTTTTTGTACATCTAGCTCTACTTTTACGCCCAGCGATTGGATATATTTGGGCAATAGCGTAATAGGGCCACAAACCATCACTTCTGCACCTAGTTTTTGAAAGGCAAAAATATTGGATAAGGCCACTCGGGAATGCAAAATATCTCCCACAATTACGACTCTTTTACCTGCTACATCTCCTAGTTTTTCATGCACCGAAAAAGAGTCCAACAGGGCCTGAGTGGGATGCTCATGAGTGCCATCTCCTGCATTTACAATGCGCGCATCTACTCTTTTGGAAAGGTAATGGGCTGCTCCTACACTTGAGTGACGCATCACGATCATGTCTACCTTCATTGCCAAAATATTATTGACAGTGTCCAGTAAGGTTTCGCCTTTTTTGACCGAACTGCCCGATGCCGAAAAGTTGATTACATCTGCTGAAAGGCGTTTTTCGGCCAATTCAAAAGAAAGTTTGGTACGGGTTGAGTTCTCAAAAAATACGTTAGCAATGGTAATATCCCGCAATGAGGGGACTTTTTTGATGGGACGATTAATCACATCTTTAAAATGGCTTGCCATCTCAAATATGCGCTCTATATCATTTTTCGAAATATCCTTGATCCCTAATAAATGCCGCATGTTGTGAATTTTAACAGGTTTTGGAGGTGAAGAGGAACATGTTTGCACGCTCGGTACTCAATGCCTCCAGGTTACTGCCCCGCAAGTTCGGGAATTTGGTTTGTTTTACTCAAGTTCATACAAATATTTTTTGGATTGGTGGGTAATTTCTGGTCGTTCACCTATTTTTTTTATCCTATTTGCTAACTTTCCGTCCTATAAAACGACCTGTTTTTTTGTAAACTTATATCATTTGTAAATCTAAAAACATGAAAAAACATTTTACAAAACTTATTCTAACCATTGGTTTGCTTTCGTCTTTTTGTATTGCTCAAGCACAAGACACTACCAGTACTTCTCCCTGGACTAAAGGAGGTTTTTTCAGACTTACCTTTAACAACACTGGCCTTAGTAACTGGGCCGCAGGAGGGGAAAACTCTATAGCATTAGGAGCTGTGGTAAATCTAGCAGCCAAGCGAGAAACTAAGCGTAGCATTTGGGACAATTCGTTGGTGGTTGACTATGGTCTTGCCCGTGTGGGGGATAACGATCAGTTGTTCAAGAAAACCAAAGACCAACTAATACTCACCAGCAAATATGGTTACAAGCTCACCGAAAACTGGAATATATCGGCCGCGTTGAATTTCCAAACTCAGCTCCAGCCGGGTTATACCTATAAAACAGATTCATTGGGTCAGGAATCTATTGACCAGAAAATCTCTGATTTCTTTTCTCCTGCTTATATTTTACCTACAGTAGGTATTGGTTATCAAAATAAGTTATTTTCAGCGGTACTATCGCCTATTGCCAATAAGATCACGGTAGTGTTAGATGATTCGCTTTCTCAGGCAGGAGCCTTTGGCGTAAGTCCAGGTAAAAAAGTACGAAACGAGTTGGGTATTGACTTTACATTCAAGCTTAAGTTTAGTCCAATGGAAAATGTTACCTTTGATACATTCCTGAATCTTTTTGCCAATTATGAAACTCCTGAGTTTATAGATGTAAACTGGACTACCAATTTGGTATTCAAGATTAATAAGTATCTCAATGCTAGTTTTGGAACCCAATTACTGTACGACAATGATGTACTCATTCCACAGGAAGATGGCGCCAGTGCCCGGGCTATCCAGTTTAAGCATGTACTAGATATTGGCTTACTCGTAAAATTCTAATTTATTCTAACCAGATACATTCGCAAGTACACATAAACCTATTAATATCTTTAAATTATGGAAAAGTATATTAACCAAATTACCCGATCTGCGGTAGATTACGCACCCAAAATCTTATTAGCAGTTATTACCCTGTTTATTGGGTTACAGATTGTAAAAATTGTTGCCAATCTTTTTAGAAAAAGCCTGGACAGAAAAGATACTGATACCACTGTCAAAAACTTTTTAGTAAGCCTGGTAAGTATTGCCCTTAAGGCTGCAGTTATTATTAGTGTGGCCTCTATTGTAGGCATTAAAACGACTTCGTTTGTAGCCGTATTAGGTGCCGCTGGCTTGGCCGTTGGGTTAGCCTTGCAAGGGAGCTTGTCTAATTTTGCAGGTGGTGTTTTAATCTTAATCTTCCGTCCCTTTAAGGTAGGGGATTTTGTAGAAGCTGGGGGACATGCTGGAGTCGTTAATGACATTCAAATCTTTAATACCATTATCAAAACCGGGGATAACAAAACCATTGTGATTCCTAATGGTGGATTGGCCAACTCGAGCATTGTAAACTACTCGGTAGAACCACAACGTAGAGTAGATATGGTGTTTGGTATTGGTTATAACGATGACATTGCCAAAGCCAAGGGGATTTTGAATCAATTGATTGCCAACGACAGTCGTATTTTGAAAGAAGAAGGCAGAGCACCCTTTTTGGCTGTATCAGAATTGGCCGATAGCTCCGTAAATTTTGTAATGCGCGTGTGGGTAAATGCCGCTGACTATTGGGGGGTATTTTTTGATATGCAGGAAAACGTAAAACTTACTTTCGACAAAGAAGGTGTAAGTATTCCTTACCCACATCAAGAAGTATATATGCATGAAGTAAAAGGTGCTTAATCCTAGCATTTTTATATAATAAAACACCTCCTTTGGGAATGGTTCTCAAAGGAGGTGTTGTTTATAAAATAAATATGTAAAATGCTATCCTGATTTAGGATTAAAGGTGGCCTTTTTTGTGGCCAGGTTCATATATCAATCTCAGGAATGAACTAAAACGCTCATTTTCCCGATGAATAGGTATACCTACCACAATGCCTGCCAACAAATTATCAGTAATACTTAGCCTCATTTGTGGCCGGAGTGTCATATCAAAATCCCTTCTTTTCAATGTTTTATTAAACTCTACCCCGATAAAGTTTTTTGTGCCCGGAATCATATAATGAATATTACTATTGATTTGCCATTTGGTCTGGATTGAATCGTCTTGAAAGCGATACAGCACAGATGGACCAGTATACACCAAAGTATGCCAGTGATGTCCCCATCTTTTGGCTGCCACCAAAAAAGGGTTATATACATTCCCTTCAAACAAGCGACCTTCATTATAACGGGAAAAGGTAGTCAACTCAAATTCGTGAATGTAACCAATGGCTAGGCTTGTTTTATATCGCTTAGATACAAAAAACGAATATTGAGCGGCCAGTTTTATACTATTCAATTTGCTCTCTGGTGCCTCTCCATTCTCACTGGTAGGATAATAAAGGGTAAATGGCAATTCGACTTCTAGTCCTAGCCGATTAACTGGTGCCCATTCGTATTCTATGAGGGCTTCGTATTGATCATAGGTTTCATTATCAGTAATACCAAGCCCTACATTCCATTCTCTTTCCCCTTTTCGTGCACCCAGGTCTCTTATCAGATCAATGTATAAAGGCTCCGCGTGGCGTACTTTATCTGATTTATGTTTTCGAGTTTGTACCCGAACACTATCAGGAGTAGTAGAATTTTGGGAGGCTTGGGCCATCGCATTGACAGGCATTAGCATGGCCAAAATGATATATATATTTTTAAGAATTTTCATTATGAATTTATTTAGTCTTAAGACAATAAAATACTCTATTGCTTTTGGAGTAAAGCAGCAATTAGAATAAGAAGTCATCTCGACTTCTAAACCTTATGAGTTAATGAGGTTTTAGGGCAATGTCATGAAGTTAAGAACTGTTCTTAAAAAATGAATGCCGAATATCAATCAACGAACTTCGAATAATGAATGAAACAAGCACCTGAGTTGGTGTTATACCAATCCGCTATGATTATTCGTACAAGTTTACGACTAGAAGCCACCTTATATTGCTCACTCGGCAGAGCCAAGCAAGTACATATTCGTCGCTTGCCTCGGGACAAGGGGCAACTATCATAGGGCCTCTGGCCCGTTTTAGATGTACGGGTTATCTCTATGGATTAGTATTAGCCTCCTTCTTACATCGTTGATCAGCGTTCGTTAATCAACATTTTTCTACTAACTAAACGACATCGGGCTTAGGGGGTGGGGAGGGTATATCCAGGTATTGGATAGGAAAGTATAACAAGTATAAACTTCTATTCAGCGTATTTGCCTGACAGGCCAAAAGTCCAAGTTTTGAATCAGTTTCTGGTAAAGTAAAATTATCTAACGTTAGAGAAGTCTTGAAAACGAGGTTCTGATCGGTCTCTCGGTCATCATACTCTGGAATTGCATTTTCATATCCTAAAACTTTTTCCAAAATTACCTCTGCAATACTTTCCTGATCGTTGTATGATAAATCTTCTGGCATATGATGAAGAAGCGCGTCTGGTGCATCTATACACACATTAAGCATGTATAAAACCATTAACCGCCAAAAAAAGGTGGTCAAACTACTGTTTCTTAGCTTTTTCATCATTTTACTCAAACATTGCTTATAGGATTGGCATTAAATCCTTAACTCTTTTTCTGTTTCAAAGTTTATCAGGATTATACATTTTACGTCTAACTTAAAAGTCAGACTATTCTTTATGTGAAACAAGGGCAACATTAATCATTATTACTCCCAGAGTTTTTTTTCTGCTGCTCCCGCAGTTTTTTCATATACTCTTCTTGTTGTTTTTTGATGCGATCTTGCTGCTCTTTCAGCTTACGCTGATACTCTTCCTGTTGCTTACGAATGCGTTCTTGCTCTTCTTTGAGACGTTTCTGGTACTCTTCCTGACGTTTCTTTGCTTGTTCTCTCAGTTTACGCAAATACTCTTGTTCTTGCTCATAGTAAGCCTTGCGAATAGAATCCTCTCTCCTTCTGAGTTCTTCCAATTGAATTTTGTTACGAATTCCCCAATAGGCATCTCGCGCTGCAATATGGTTGGGGTCCTGGTCCATCGCTAGCTTTAAAATTTTCAGCGCTTCCTGATCACGATTTTGGTAGGTATAGCAAAGCCCCAGATAGTAGCGGTTTCGCTCAAACTTGGGATCATATTTACGAGTATTTTCCAAATATTCAGTTGCTTCTTTGTGCTTGCCCAAATCAAAGGTGTAGCGCCCTAAGTAATAACTCGCCTGATAAATTTCGGGATTGGCTTCATAGGTTTTTTTGTAATAAATGCGGGCACTGTCTTTTTTACGTCTCAAACGAAGCGCTTCTGCTTTATTGTAGTTGAGGTAGGCGTGCGTGGGTTCGTATTTGAGCCCTTTACTGGCATATTGAATAGCCGTTTTATACATTTCGTATTGGTTGTATAAAGTAGCCAAACTACTATAAGCATTGGCATAATCGGGACGTTTGCGAATGGCTCGAAACAAGAAATATTGGGCATTGGCTGAATCTTTTCGCTCAAGGGCCAGGTTGCCCTTGATGAAATCAATGCGAGGGTCTTTGGGCAGTACTTGAGTAGCGAGGTTGAGGGTTTTGCCCGATTCGTCAAATTTTTTATTGATCAGTAACAATTCTCCTGACTGAATCATTACTTCCGGATTACGAGGATCTAGTTTACGTGCTTCCAAAATGGCTCCCAGTGCCTTGTCAAACTCTTTGTTTTGTTGGTACACCTGCGAGAGCAGAAAGTAAAATTTAGATTTCTGATTATCACGCTCAATGGCTTTTTGTAAATCCTCAAAGGTCTTGGCCAAATCTTGTTTTTGATAATAATACAATGCTCGTTTATAATAGTTTTCGCCACTTTTTGGGTAATCTTCTACGGCATCGTTTAAAGCCTTGAGGCTGGCATCCGATACGTAATTTTCAGGATTGGGCACGTCGTAAATGGTATCGTTTTCGCGAACGTAACGATCACAAGACCATAAAACAGGAATAAATACTATAAACGTGAATAACCTTTTGAGCATTTGTAATGAGGAGTTTTGAGTGCTTTTTTGCTAGTGATGCTACGCTAACATACCAACAAAGCCATAGTTTTTTGTGAAATTATAACGAAGTTAAGGAATAATGAAACAAAAGAAGAATTGACAGCTTAATTATAAGTAGATATAAACTTTCTATAACCATTCTTTTATTCTCCAAAAGATCACTATTACATCTACCTTAGTATATAAAGCTTTCCAAAACCATTTTTAAAAGCCTTATCAGCACTCGTTTTTCGCTGCTCAATGGCCTGTCCATTCACTTTCATAATAACCCTGTAAAGATATAAACCATTCGCCA
>MLAY01000018.1 GCA_001890965.1 marine bacterium AO1-C
GAGGTTCGTTAATTGGTTACATTTTTCCAGCGGTTTGATGTCGCTGATTTGGTTTTCCTGTAAATAGAGGTTCGTTAATTGGTTACATTTTTCTAATGGTTTGAGATCAGTAATTTGGTTGTAATCAATATCCAACCAGATTAAGTTATGAATCAAGGTAATGGGTTCGATATCTCGAATTTTCCAATGGTTGTCAAACTCGCCAAAAGCAAAGAAGGCAAGTAAATTGGGAGGGAGTTTGGCGGGCAAGCAAACCAATAAATTTTTATCACCTTGGTTATTACTTTTCCGAGATTCCCATTCACGAGTTTTTTCATCTCGTATACTATATGTATCACTAAAACTCAAAACCTCCAAATGATCACATTCTCCCAACCTTTCTAAAATAGGTTCAGTGCCATCCAAGCCGCAATTTCCTAAGTCGAGTAAAGGATGTTTAGTGCGTAAGCTTTCTTCAATCAGTTTTTTAGCCAGTTCGCTCATGAGGGATTTTTTTTAGTTCATATTCCGTGTCACCCCGAGCTTGCCGAGGGGGCTGTAGGAACCACTAGTACTTTAAGCCAAGCATTGGACTAGCTCCAGGTACTCATATTCCCACTGATCTTTCCTCATGTCAAGATGACAAAGGTAATATAGTAAAAAAACGCATAAATCCTATGGCATTCACTTGCTTGGTAAAACGGAAAAAATAAAGTAATCCAAATTTGGTGCAATATCTTGTGGTTAGACGAGTCAAAAAATCTTTGCGTAGCCAAAGCTACGGAACTATTTTTTGAGGAAGTATAGCTCCAAGAGATCAGCCAAATGGATTAGGTTATTGATGCAGTTTTACTTGGGGGAACACTAATTACCATCGCCAAAATAATCCAGCGTCCAGGTTTTGAGCTGGTCGGTAAAGGCAAAGCTGTCTTTACTTTGGATAAATTGGCGGCGAAGCACACTCAGTTGTGGGTCTTTGATTTTGAGGTGTTCAGTCATTTCAAAAAAGTCAGCCACTCGATACTCATTGATAAGCTCCAGCAATTGCTCCATATGTTCTTGTTTGTCTTCCTCCAAAATACCGTGGAGCAAGGCCTGAATAGATACATCATCCGCACTTTTTTCGCACAACACATTAGGACGGCCTTTCTTCTGAAATTTGATCAGGGCCAGGTAGTTGTACAAGTGAGGTGATTTGCTGTCGCGACATTCTTCGCAAATACAAGGAATCTTTTCTCGCAAGGGTGGGTTGTTGAGCTTTTTATGAATATGCTCCAGTTCATCCCGAATCAAAAACATCAATTGATCAGCCTCGGCACCCCACGCTTCAATCTTAATGGTTTTAATGGTGGTAGTATCGTTCCATAGCACCTTGGCCAGACTATTTTTATGGGCCAGCACTGCCCCATATTTCCAATACAAATCTTCGTGAATGCGCTCGTGAATCCTACAAAGAAAACGGCTAAAGACCCCTTTAGGCATAAACTCATAGTGGTACTGGAGCCGCAAATATTTGGCAGGATTTGCCCCAGGTTGGGTGTTTTGGGCTTGTTCGGGTGCGTTAATGGGCAGCAACTCAGGAATGATATATTCGGACGTACCTTGCAACTGAAAAATGAGTTCGAAGCGCTCCATCAGGCGCAACAAAAAAGAGTGTTTGCCGTCGTAACTTGGTTCATCCCAAAGTTCAGTCAATACATTTTGGTGAAAATGCCCATCTATAATAGGGCTGTTTTCTTTTTGATTATCCAGTAATTTATAAGCCGCCTTAGTAGCCCATTCGGGATTGAGCACCACCGTATCTCGTAGGGCAAAATCATCCTCAAAATAAAGTATGATGCCAATGTCGTGCAATTGCTGGCTCAAAAAGCCCGCGTCTTCCCGATTAACCCCATACTTTTCGCAAATCTGCAAATATTCCCGATGGCTAATATAATTCGCCTGTTTGTTTTCAAGAATTTTGCGCACCGTCATGCGGTCTTTGTTCCATATTTCGCCAATGTGATCCAGCGAAATCAATTGATTTTTGATAGATACCTGCAAATCCTGAATGCCTGTACCGTTTTTACATGATGTTTTCTTAAAATCTACAATGTTCTCAAAACGATCTTTCCAGTTTTGCTGGTTAATCTCCACCTGATACACATCTACCTTGTTTTGCACCACAAACACTGGAGAGTGGTCAGAGAGTAGGGCAATGGCCTGCAGCCAGTAATCAAATTTGGAGTTGTCTTCACCCTTGCGGCCATCCCACAAAAACAAATACACTGAGTTTTTGGTCAAGAAGAATTGATGGGTACCATAGTTGATTTCTTGCCCGGCAAAGTCCCAAATGTGGGTGGTAAAATCAAACGTTTCTCCATCCTTTATACAACCGGTCAATTGCCAACTTTTGATGCGAATTCCCTGGGTGGTTTGTCGCCCTTCTTTGAAATGATAAGTGGGATTGCTCAGTGCCTCTACCAGTTCAGTTTTGCCTACTTCGCCTACACCTACCAAAATCAATTTGGCTTCGTTGAGTTGGTATTGCTCCTCTTTAGTTTGGATAGACTGCAAGTAGTTCAGGATTGCCTTGGGTCGTTTTCCAGTAATTTCTGGAGGAATATTTTGCAGCGGATTCCCCGAAATGTCAAAAAATGCCAACTGAGGAAGCGATAGAAGAAAATCACCAGATACTTCTTGAATGCGGTTATTTCTTAAGTTGAGATCGGTAAGTTTTGGTAGGTTTACCAACGGATTAATATCTGATATTTGGTTGTTACCAAGTCCCAGATCAGTCAATCTTTGGAGCTTATTTAGGGATGCTATATCAGAAATCTGGTTACCGCTCAGCTTAAGAATGCTGAGTTTTTGCAAGTTTGCTAATGCTTGAATATCAACGACTTGATTATCGCTTAAATAAAGATGGATCAACTTTGCTAAACGCCCTAAAGGCCCAATCTCGGTTAAGCGATTACTTACTATATTGAGAATAATGAGTTGCTTAAGCCCCTCCAAAGCCTGACAATCTGAAATCTGATTTTCATTTAAATCGAGAATGGTTAGTTGCTGCAGCTTTGCTAAAGCCCCAATATCTGAGATTTGATTTTTCCCCAAATAAAGCTCAGTTAATTGTTGCAAGTTTTGCAAAGGCCGAATGTCTGATATCTGGTTATGTCTTAAAAAAAGCTGTTTAAGTTGGGGCAAATGCCTTAAAGGCTCAATATCCGCGATTTTATTGTTATTCAAATACAACTCTTCCAGTTGATGGAGGTTTTCCAAAGGCGCAAGGTCTTCAATCAGATTGCTACTTAAATAGAGCTTCTTCAATTGCTGTAAACCCTTTAAAGGCTGAATATTCTCAATCTGGTTATTGCGGAGAGTGAGCGTATGGAGTTGTTGTAGGTTTGCTAGTGCACTTACATCCGATATTGGGTTATGCCTCAAAACCAGAATCGTTAGTTGCGACAAGTTTTTTAGAGGCCCCAAGTCTGCAACCTGATTATTTCGTAACACAAGCTGACTTAAATGAGTGAGATTTGCCAAAGGTTGGATATCGGCAATCTGGTTATTTCTTAAATCAATAGAGGTGAGCTTGGTTAAATTTTGCAGGGGGTGAATATCTTTAATTTGATTTTCCCCCATATTTAACTGAGTTAACTGTTTAAGAGATGCCAACGGGGCAATGTGCTGAATTTTCCAGGGAGAGGAGGAGTGACCACTGGCAAATAGATGTTTGAGATTGGGCGGGAGCTGGTTAGGTAACTGAACCAAGCGGTTTTTCTTGCCTTTGTTAGGGCTTCGCAGGGTTTTCCAGCGTTGCTCATCTTCGTTGAATACGTTTCGGCTATCGCTGAAAATTAGCGTTTCTAAATGATCACAAGCCCCCAACCTTTCCAGCTCAGGTTCGGTACCATCCAAGCCACAACGACCAAGGTCAAGTCTAAAGCTTTTTGTCTGTATATTTTCTTCAATTAGTTGTTTGGCCAGTTCACTCATTGAGGTTTGTTTTCGTTGTTTGTATTTTGTGTCATCCCAGGTTCACTAAATAATCCACTTCTTGTATGATCTTGGCAAAGCGAGACTATACAATGCCTAGACTCTTTGGTCAAACTACCGATGACAACGTTATGTTTTTGTCATTCTGAGTCCTAATTAACTTCGTTGAGCTCAGCATAGCAGAGCTATAGCTTTGGTTTTTTGTTCAAAATACACCAATGGAGATGACCTGTGTATTACTCAAAAACGCTCCCTGTCCTCCCAAACTCAGTGAGGGTGCGGTAAGGATTCACGAAACTTGATGATTTCTTACTTCATCCTCATTTCATTCGGAAGGACAAAAGGAAGAAGTTATCTTGCCTTAAATAACTGGCAAGCAGTTGTTTGTATAATGTTGTCATCATCATTGATGTATTATGTGTAGCAAAATATTGCGTCTTGGAATGACAATAACCATTAGAATGTTAATATAGTAAAAAAGCGGGTAATGCCTACTCCGTTTTGGCCAGTTACTATATTGCCGTTTTCATTGTTTACTGATAAAACAATAGTCCACCGCCAACTCGAACGTATGTTTACTCTTTTAATAATTGAAAACCAGTAGTTTATGTTAAAGCTGTCTACTAGCTTTATTTTTAAAAGGGTTTCGGTTTTACCCCTAAACACGTAGTTAAATAATTTTCGCATTCATAAGAGGCTGATAAGCAGCAATCAACTTTGACTAAAATCACTATGGAGTATTGATAAAAGAGACCATCTCAAAAATGATAGCCAATGTGTACCGAACCAAAAGGCTGCAAACCTGCAGCCTCAAACAATTGATTTTCTAACATTACCCGACCGTTGGGCAAGTATTCGTAGCGAAATCCTAAAAATGGATTGACATAAAACCCTTTTTGCTGAAATGGATACCAGCGATAGCCTACACGTCCAAAAACATTATGGGTAAGCGCTGTCATTTGTTGATTATTGAGCGAAACCTCATTGACAAAAAGCAAATTGATGATACCCAAATACCATTTCTCTTGCTGTTTTTGAAAAAAGTAATCTATAGCAAGTCCTCCACCTATTTTTACTCGAGCATCCAGGCCTTTTCCTTTATTATGAGGATTAAGCAAATCATCAATGTCATTAGAAAAGTCAGCGGTTGTGATGTTGGCTGCAAAAGAAAAGTGACTCAGCTTGCTGGGTTCAATCCCAAGCCAAAGCGTGCGTGCTCCAATAATGGTAGACATAGGGTCGGTTTCTATAAATAACCATTGTTGAGATTCCTGAGCTTGTACTTGAGGGGTGGCAATTAAACACCAGCCAAACATCAATAAAAAGAAAAATCGTTTCATCTGCGTTGTTTTCTGGCATGTCAATCACACCACTAAAAACTGGACAGACAAAACGATTTTTATGGTGACTAAAAGGTATCGGTGTTATAAAGTCTCCACCTTTACCGGAACCCCACTAAAGGCTGCATTGCCCGAAAGTTCATCAATCAACAACTCATCTGTCAAGTCATTGATGCTTACTCCAGGATTGGCCTGTGCCTCTTTTAAACGAATGTCTTGGTGGTGGTGCCCCCAACCGTGTGGAATACTCACGACTCCTGGCATCATAATATCTGTAATCTCTACGGGCAGTTCAATGCTACCCACTCGAGAACTCACCTTTACTTGTTGCCCATTGGCCAACTGATAAGTTTCAGCGTCTTGCGGGTTCATTTGCATAGTACAGCGATTACCACCTTTAATCAAGCGATAACTATTGTGCATCCAGGAATTATTACTACGCAAATGGCGGCGCCCTATCAAATACAAGTTAAAATCGTCATTGATTTGCCCTTCAGGATTCAGGTAAGTCGCTTTTAATCGCTCCAAGTCTTTTACAAATAAGTCAGGCACTAACTGAATTTTCTTTCCCTTGGTAAATAAACGATTTGGAAGCGAAGATTGCAGAGGGCCCAAGTCTACACCATGTGGATTGGCCCGCAACTTTTGGAGGTTTAGCCCTTTTTCTTTGTTGAATTTGGTCCCAAAACGCCCCCTACGAATAGCTAAATCCAAAATGGCTTCGGGAGAAAGTCGTCGGAACAGATTTTTTTGTTCTTTGGGATTATCAGGTTCTCCTTTGAGCAAATTGGCCAAGTCACGCATGATCTCCCAATCATGTTTGGCTCCTGGTTCAGGGTCAAATACTCTTTGCGAAAATTTAGCAGTATTACGCACCGCAAACGAATGAAAGATTAAATCATAATGCTCTGATTCTAAGCCAGTAGCAGGAGGGAGAATGATATTGGCGTGACGGGTAGTTTCGTTCAAATAAATATCTATTGCCACCATAAACTCCAAATCACTAAAAGCCTTATCCAGCTGCTTGCCGTTGGGAGTAGAAAGCACTGGATTCCCCGCAATAGTCACCATTGCTTTGATTTGCCCTTCGCCTTCAGTGAGTATTTCTTCGGCAAGAGCCGCTACTGGAAGCTCTCCACTAAACTCAGGCAGTCCTCTTACCCGACTCTTCCAACGACCCAAATTACCCGTAGCTCCTACAAAACCCAACAAAGTGACTACATCGATGGCAGGCGTGGTAAATAGTGCTCCACCAGGTTGGTCAAAATTACCCGTTACAATATTAATCACATTAATCAACCATTGGCAAACACCTCCAAAGGCCTGTGTAGAAAGCCCCATTCGTCCATACGCCACTGCCGATTTTGCAGAAGCGAAGTCTCGGGCAATTTGGCGAATGTTTTCTGCTGTGATTCCAGTAATATTGGCAGCTATTTCTGGAGTATAAGCCTGCACCAAATTTGGAATAAGTTCGGCGTTGGTAACCAGCTCGGCAAGTTTGTCTAAGTTGGCCAGGTTTTCGGCGTATAATACATTGAGCAAAGCCAATAAAAAGACGGCATCAGTGCCTGGGCGGATAAAAAAGTGTTCGGAGGCTTTATCAGCCGTTTCAGTTTTTCGGGGATCAATCACAACTGCTTTACCTCCTCGTTGCTGCAAAGCACGCAAACGTTGGCCAAATCCTGGAACCGTCATCAAGCTTCCATTAGAAACCATCGGATTGGCTCCCATAATGAGCATATAGTCGGTATGGTCAATATCTGGAATAGGCGTAAGCAAATAATGCCCAAACATAAACAATGAAGCCAGGTGGTGGGGGAGTTGGTCTACCGAAGTAGCCGAAAAGTTATTTTTGGTTTTAATGGCTCGCGAGAAATTAGCCCCATACAATTGCCCTCCTAAATTATGTACATTAGGATTACCCTTATAAATACCTACCGCGTTTTGCCCATATTTTTCCTGTATTTGTCGGATGTTGGTGACTACCTCTTCGTAGGCTGCTTCCCAGCTAATTTCCTCCCAGCCATCTTTGGTACGTTTGAGTGGTTTTTTCAGACGATCGGGGTCTTCGTGAATATCTTTCATCCCCATAGCTTTGGGGCAAATATGTCCTTGACTCAAAGGATCTTTTTTATCCCCTTTGATAGTCTTGATTACACCGTCTTCCACGGTGATTTCTACTCCGCACATGGCTTCACACAGGTGACAGGTTCTATAATGAGTAGTTTGCGGCATTGTATAAATTGTTAATTGGGTGAGACTTTACTTACCTAAATTTGCAAAATCAAGTGAGTAAGTACAAGTTTTTAGTATAAAAATACTAATTTTTAGAATGAATATAAAAAATGGCAAGTAAGTCAACGCTCACTTGCCATCAATATTTTGATAATCAATCCTGGTTCTTAGAACTTAAAATTGAATCCTCCGCTTACTCGTAAAGGATTTTGAGGAGAACCAAAAGCAAATTCACCAGTGCTACCTACTGTGCCCGATTCAGGATCGGCACCTACTACGATATTGCGGTAGCGAGCATCTGTAAGGTTTTCAATTTTGAGGAATGCTCTGGCATTAGGGGTTACTTGATACCCCAAGCTTAAGTTGAGTACTGTGTATCCATCCAGGGTTTGACGTTTTTTAGCGTCATTGGCAAATACATTGGGCACTCGTTGCTCATTATAGTATTGAGCTCTCAGACCAATAAATGTTCTGCCCAAGGTAATGTCAAAGCCTGTTTTAACACTAATAGGAGCAATGTAAGGAATTTCAATGGGGTCAGCAGGGCCACTGGCATCTTCATCTACTCGTCCATCAATATAAGAAACGGCTAAATAAGCTCTCAATTGGCCAGAAATAGGGTCCCCTCGGAAAAGCAATCCAAAATCCTTGAAATAATCTAACTGCAACGTTCCACCATAAATAATTTGTTGTCCTTCGTTTACCCTTACCTCAATAGTGCTTACAGGCCACCCAAGGTATTGCCCTCCATAACGAGCTACCTCAGGACGATTTGTATCTGTAGACGTAGCAAATAAATTATCAGCAACCGAATAATGACCAGTAGCTGATACACTCAATGATTCATTCAAATAAGTTTTAAAGTGCAACTCGGTACTTTTAATAGTTTGAGGTTGCAAACTTGGATTGGGCAAACGGAAAAAGCTTGAACTAAATGTAGTACCGTTATCAGCAGTAGAAAAAGAACCAAACTGCTCATAAGCTTGCAAAGGAGATGGAGCCAGATAGGCCCATCCGTGCATAGCTTTTACTGTAGTTTTAGAGTTGGGTTGCCATACTACCCCAAAGCGAGGGTTAATCACTGGATCGTAGCGAGTATTGAAATCATAGCGACCACCAATGGTAAACAATAGGTTAGACAATGGAGAATATTCGGCTTGAATAAAACCGCCAATGTTTGAGTAACTCAAGCTGTCAATTTGCACAGGTAATCCTTGAGGACGATTGGTTTGTACTGTGCCTACAAAAACACCACTGGGGTTAAAGAAATTAAAAGTAGGTTGTGCCAAGTCGTGTCCCTTGGGGTAAGAAAAGAAATTCTCATAAGTGGCACCACCTATCACCGATAATTTATCACTAGCCGACCATTGTATCAGTTGCTCTACTTTGTACATACGCCCATAGGCAAACTTATAAGTACGTTGTAGGTTGGTAAACAAATTTTGGAATCCCGATTCTGGCTGGAAGTCGTAGCGACTGGCCACCAACATAGTAGTAGAAGTTACTTTGCCAAAATTATGCTCATATACGGCACTTCCTACCGAAATACGATTGGTAGCAAAGGCTGATTTATTATATAAAGCATTGTCAGGGGTTTGAGCAGTAGCAGTAGGAGTGCGAGAATAGTTACGAAACCCTGTAATGCGTAAGCCACCCCATTGAAACGCAGCATGCAAGGCATACGTGCTAATAGGCATATCATACTCAGGGTTAATACCATCCGTGCTGATTGTCTGGGTGCCAAATACGGTATTGAAGACCCCAGTACTCAGCGACGATAAACCATTAAACTCACCATTTTTATTATAGAAATTACTTAAGTTGGGTTGTTGGTCAAACATATAATGACCTGATAGCGTGAGGCTTGCCTTTTTCCAAAGCTGCTGCCCCATTGTGATGCCACCCAAGTACTGGCCATACATTCCTGATGAAAGTGTAGCCTCGGCTCCTTTGATATCCTCTGCTTTTTTGGTAATAATGTTGATTACACCTGCAAATGCATCGGCTCCATAAAGCGCAGATGCCGGGCCATAAACTACCTCTATTTGCTTGGCCAAATGCACCGGATAGTTTGTCAATAAAGGAACCCGTTCGTTGGTAGGAGACGAGATTCTGATTCCATCCATTAGAATGATAAACTTGCTCATTCCCTCAAGACCCCGCATTGTGGCAATGTTGAAGGCTTCCTGAGTAGCTGCAAACTCTAATTTAAAATCGGGTAAATCTTGTAGTACATCCCAAATGGATTGATAACCTCGTTTTTGAATGAGATCAGCGCTAATGGTAATCACGGTAGCGGGCACCCGATCCGACTTTTGAATTTTTACCCGATCACTGGTTTTAATATCTACATTAAGTACCTGATCAAGGTATTTACGCAAATCTGCATCATCAAACTCCAAGTTGATTAAGTCTTCTAATTCCATAGCGGCCAAAATCTTGAGCACGCTATCTTTAGGCATTTTTTTGAGTTCTTCCTGTGTATATTTTCGTTTAGTTTGTGCTTGCACTTCCTCGGTCTGACATAAACCTGCTACTAAACAAATCAGACAAAAAATGGTTGTGTAAAATTTCTTCATGTTCTAAAGATTTAACAGGGTTTTTTTGAGTAGTTAGGAAATATTATTCGGTAGCATTTTGGATGGAGGACTTGTTTACCGCATATGATACCAAGCGCTTGTTGGTAATGGTAAGGCCAAAATTATTGATTTGTGAGGGGTTAATTTCGTATAACATACGACGATTCTTTACCACAAAATTGATACAACTACCTTTGCCAATAAACCCTTCTTTTTCGGTCACGATTAGTGTAGCTTTCCCTTGAATTTTTCGGAGTACCCTTCTTATATTATTGGTACTATTGGCACTTACAAACAAAATGTTGCACCCTTTAATCTGCGAAATGGATGGAAAACGTCTCACAGTTACTTTTCTGCCACCCAATTTACTTCTTCGTTGGGCAAATGTTCGTGAGATAGAGCGACTGGTATATTGGCTACCCAATACACCCACTATGAATTCTTTGTTCTCGGCTGGCCACTCTATTGATTGGGTAAAATTGATGAGATAAGCCGCTTGAAACAGGTAATTTTTAGTTTGAGCCTTTGCCTGCCGTGTCCCGACAAAGCCCAACAAGAAAACAATAACCAGAGGATAAAATAATTTTTTTTGTAACATAGTATAAAACCGATATGGCCGATAACAATTGATCAACCGATTTGTACATTTATTGACCTGATTTGTACAATCTAACTTTCCAGTATTGTGATAATTTGAGTCAACTTCAGTTTTCAAAGTAATTTTTAGTCAAAATGACCCACCTATGTCAAAAATTGAGTAGGCCATCAATTATTCAATCAATAGTACTACAATTTTTTATGAAAATCAATTTCTTTAAGTACTCAAAATCAAAATTTTAAGAAATAGATATTCTAGTATAATTCCCTGATTTTTAGTTTGAATTGTGAATATTAAATCTTGGCTTTTGCCCAATTCTTGTCTGAATGCTTATATTGCTGGTGTCAAATTATAGATTTTAATAATTATGAATAAACGTTACTTTTTTAATTTATCAATTTTCCAATACATTGGGCTAGGCTTGATTTTATGTTGTCTTTCTTTGACTGTTCAGGCACAACATGGGAAAATAAAGAAAGGAGATGACCCTTTTCTTAAGTTAAACAGTTTTTTCCGAAAGTCCTATGCCAATACCCGCAAGGTCATGATAGAAAAACATGCGCCTGCCATTGCCTTTGTCAATGGAGGTTTGTTGTTTGTACGTAAAGGAGAGAAGCCGCGTTGGGTAAATATTACTCCAGCCCTCTATACCGACCTCAAAACTATTTCTCATATACCGTTGGCTTTGTATGTAATTCTTGCTTTAGAGAAAGAGGGGAGACTATCTACTGGAAAATTGACGGAATTAAAAAACTTATTATTATTGGTTAATGAGGCGCGTAAATCTATCAAATCTAAATCATTTACTTCTAACGATCAGCGTAAAGCGCAATATCTACAATCCGATTTGGCCATTGACCTTATAGATAAATGTTTACGAACTAATAATTTTCTGCATCGTGATCTAAAAGAGTTTTTAGAAAAAAGTCGCCCGTTGATTCAACGAAATGTGTTAGAGTCCACCACTGCTCAACTGGAAGTAGCTCACAAACACACCCAGGAGTTTTATGCCAGCCTGAGCGACGAAGACAAAAAAAAGTTGATTGTGGTAGTTTCTGGCCCTAAGGCTGCCCGTGATCAACATGCGATTACACAATATTTTGCAAGAGTACTAAATGTAAAAGGAGAAGGGGCAAAAATCTTATATGCAGAAAGCGTGTTTTCTCGAAAAGGTGTGATGAACATTATGGGAACTTTCTTGTTAGATACAGAAGTTGGCATAGCGTTTTTTGGCGATCGTTGGCGAATGCACCGGGATTTGTTAAGTGATGCGGCTCGTTACTACATTAGCACTATGTCGTTCAAAGCGTTTGAATAACCCATTTTTTGTTTCATAATTCATTACTAAATATAATTATATGTCCACTCAGGCATACCCTATACCTACAGTAGGTGCTACAATTTTCAATACCAATAATCAGCTATTACTTATAAAAACCCATAAATGGCATCACAAATATGGTTTGCCGGGTGGCAAGATAGATGTTGGCGAAACCAGCGAAAAAGCCTTGATAAGAGAAATCAAGGAAGAAACCAACCTGGATATCTATGACGTTGAATTTATTCTGGCACAGGACGTGGTTTTTTCAGAGGAATTTTATAAGCCAAAACATTTTATTTTCTTGAATTATCGTTGCAAGACGAACAACTCTCCCGAGGACGTAATTCTTAACGAAGAGGCCCAAAGTTATGTGTGGGTGTTGCCCGAAGAAGCTTTGAAAATGGATTTAAACACTCCTACACGCTTGCTAATAGAAGAAGTTATAAAATTTGTAAAAGAAGATTCAACCAATGAATACTAAGACTGCATTGATTACGGGGAGCGCTAAAGGTTTGGGTAGGGCAATGGCGATTCACTTGGCTAAAAAAGGATATGATTTAATTATTCATTATCAACGTAGCGAACAAGCTGCGATTCAATTAAAGCAAGAACTGGAAGCATTAGGAAGCAAAGCACTGGTACAACAAGCCGATGTAACCAAAGAAGCCGATGTAAAACGCTTGATGGATGAAGTGGGCAAGTCTTTTGGAAAACTAGATGTACTTATTAATAATGTAGGAAATTACATTAAAAAAAATATCATCGAAACTTCAGTCAATGAATGGCATGCAATGTTAGATTCTAACTTAAATAGTACGTTTTATTGCATTTACCATGCCCTGCCTTGGCTCTACAAATCGTCTAAAGAAAATACTCGCCATATCATCAACATTGGGTTTGCTTCTTTGGGACAATCTACTGCTCAACCAATGGTTGCACCTTATTATATTGCCAAGAATGGTGTTTTGATTTTGACCAAATCGATGGCCAAAGAGCTAGCCTCCAAGAACATTAATGTGAATATGTTATCTCCTGGAGTGCTTGAAAATAGTGAAAGCAAACCTGTGCACGAAATACCAAAGAATAGGTTGGCTACTTTTGCTGAATTCAACCATGTATTGGATATGCTTCTGGCACCAGAAGGACAATACCTAACAGGAGTAAACATTGAAGTAGCCGGAGGATGGAAGCTATAGCATCACAGATTGTGATGCTAAAATCTAATAGGTTTCATCGTTGACGTAGGGTAAAAAATTGATATCCAGCCCAGTATCTTCACTAAATTGTAATCCTTCATCCAACACATCGTCGTTGTCTTCGGGATAGTGCCAATTAATGATTACTTTTCCCCCTTGTAATTCATATTTTCGGAGTTTTTTTAATATTTGATGAATAAATTTAGAAGAGCTTGTATCGAAGTAAACGAGTTGGAAGTCAAAAACAAGCATTTCTCTTACTTGCTTCATATAACCTTCAATCCATTCTATGATAGGGGTATAAAACTTGACTGAATTGTCAGCTTGTGATTCGCCAATGATTTTACAATGGCCAGTATCTGCATTTAATTTTACTTCAGGAGTATAAAATATACCCTGTGTGGCTTTTAGATAAAAGTTTCTCATAACTAACCGGTGGTGATAAAAAAAACGGGTTATTAAAAAGTATATTTAAAGCTTTGCCTTACCTGAAAGATATAATAAACTATTAACTAAAACGCCCTTCATAAGTGCATATTATTGCGTTTTGATTAATAATTTATAGTTTTTGGATTATCTCCACATAATTCCTGCCGATCTTTTAACTTTGTCCACTTATTTATTCCAATAGCATAAATTGATACCTATGATTGAGTTTTCGATACCTACAATCTCTACTGATTTACGTGACCAAATTCAGCAAAAAATAGATAACAAAACCAAACCAATTGGGGCATTAGGGCAATTAGAAGATATTGTTCATAATATTTGTTCGATTCAAAATACACTTTCTCCTACTTTGAGCAATCCTCATTTATTGGTTTTTGCAGGAGACCATGGCATTGCCCGCGAAGGAGTAAGCAAGTATCCTTCAGAAGTTACCTATCAAATGGTACTTAATTTTTTGACTGGCGGTGCAGCCATCAATGTTTTCTGCCGACAAAATGGTATCGCACTCAAAGTAATTGATGCTGGAGTAGCTAGCCCTTTCGAACCAAATGAAGCGCTAATTGATCAAAAAATTGCATTGGGTACTGAAAGTTTTCTGGATAGCCCTGCAATGACGCTGGAGCAATGTGTAAGAGCGATACAACTGGGGGCGAACGTAGTAGCAAAAGTACGCGAATCAGGCTGTAATATTGTTGGTTTGGGAGAAATGGGCATTGGAAATACTGCTTCAGCAGCTATGTTGATGCATTTAATCACCAAGATTGATTTATCAATATGCGTAGGCCGTGGTACTGGTTTGGATGATGATGGGTTGCAAAAGAAAATCGAAATATTACAAACTGCTTTGGATTTTCATCAGGCACACCTCGAAGATATTGATACTGAATATGAAGAAGGGCAGGCTCAAGTATTATGGATACTCAGTACTTTTGGAGGTTTTGAGATTGCTCAAATGGTAGGGGCTTACTTAAAAGCAGCTGAACTGGGTATGGTCATTATGGTAGATGGCTTTATTGCTTCTGCGGCATTATTGGTAGCACAAGCACTTTACCCTGAGGTAAAAAGCTATTGTGTATTTTGTCATCAGTCAGATGAGCGTGGGCATGCGACTATGCTTAAATTTTTGGAAGCACAACCTGTGCTAAACCTGGGCTTGAGATTAGGAGAAGGAACAGGAGCAGCTTTAGCATATCCATTGTTGCAATCGGCAGTCAGTTTCCTGAATGAGATGGCTTCTTTTGAAAGTGCTGGAGTAAGTAAGAGTTAAACCAGTATGGCTCAACTGCTAAATTGTTGTTTTTTGGGAAAATCTACCATCAATTTAACAGTTGAGCTTTAATTTTTCTTTTAGCCTTTAGCCAAGACTAAAGTCGTTGCATTACCTGTTTTACCATTTTATTTTTCCAAGGCAAAAAAGTACCTGCTAGTATTTGCTCACGAGCCTGACCTACCAGCCAAAGGTAAAACGATAGGTTGTGGATGGAAGCGATCTGAGCTGCTAAAATTTCTTTGCTTTGTACCAAATGCCTCAAATAACCCTTTGAATAAAAAGTACTGGCATAACCTCCTAACATTGGGTCGATAGGTGTTTCATCATTTTCCCATTTTTTGTTTTTGATATTGATGATTCCCTGCGTAGTAAATAACATGCCATTACGAGCATTGCGGGTAGGCATTACACAGTCAAACATATCTACACCTAAGGCAATACATTCCAGTATATTTTCGGGAGTACCTACGCCCATCAAATAGCGGGGCTTGTCTTTAGGTAAAATACCACATACCAATTCAGTACTTTCATACATCATTTCGTGAGGCTCGCCCACCGATAACCCTCCAATAGCATTGCCATCTCGTTCAAAACTGGCAATTACCTCAGCCGATTGCTTGCGTAAATCTTTATAAGTGCTTCCTTGCACAATAGGAAATAAAGTTTGTTCATAGCCATACAAAGGTTCGGTAGAATCAAAACGATCACAGCAGCGCTTGAGCCAACGGTGCGTCATTTCCATCGATTTTTTAGCATAATCGTATTCACAAGGATAAGGTGTGCATTCGTCAAAGGCCATAATAATATCTGCCCCAATCGCTCGCTGGATATCCATCACTATTTCGGGACTAAACTGATGCTTGGAGCCATCTATATGCGATTGAAAAGTAACCCCTTCTTCTTTGATTTTACGCATGTCTGACAACGAATACACCTGATAACCACCACTATCAGTCAGTATAGGGCGATCCCAGCCGTTGAATTTATGCAAGCCACCAAATTTTTTCAAAATATCCAATCCTGGACGGAGGTATAGGTGATAGGTATTGCCCAAAATAATTTGTGCCTGAATATCTTCCTTCAATTCTCTCTGATGCACTGCTTTTACTGTACCAGCAGTGCCAACAGGCATAAAAATCGGGGTTTGTATTTGACCATGTGCAGTAGTGATTTCCCCAGCACGGGCACTGCTATCGGTATCGTTGGCTTGTAGTTTAAATTTCATATTATCGATGTCAGTAAAAAAGACAACAAAGATAGGGGAGGATAGGTTAAATTTTTATTTTTTGATCGAAAAAAGAATCCTGCTTTATTCAATGCTTGATGTTAAAATAAGCATTTGATTATAAGGATTTTAAAAAAAAATATAGAAGTTCGTGTCTCAATAATTCTACCATGATACAACTAGGGTATTTCTTATTAGCTACAATGTTGGTAGCTACATTGGGACAATGCTATTTTTATTTAGTGGTGTTTCGAAAATTGGCTAGGCATTCCCAAGAAGTAAAAATGTCCAATGACCAGCCTGGTACAGGCCAAGCGGCTGCTTCTGTATCGGTGGTTGTTTGTGCGCATAACGAATATCAAAATTTACAAAAACTACTTCCTGGATTGTTGACCCAGAAGTTTGATAATTTTGAAATTATCATTGTAGATGATCGTTCAACTGATGGGTCTTCAGAATGGTTGCATAAGCAAAGTACACTTCATAGTCGGTTATATGTGGTGAGCGTGAGCGAAACTCATCCAAATTGGAATGCTAAAAAATATGCACTGGTTCAAGGGATTAAGCAAGCTACTCACGAGGTGATTTTGCTTACAGATGCTGATTGTGAAGTAGTATCTCCTCATTGGATTCAACACATGATTCGTCCTTTTGCTAATACTGCTATTAAAATTGTTTTAGGATTTTCTCCATATTTTAAAATGAAAGGAAATTTGAATCGTTTTATCCAGTTTGAGACCTTTTTTACAGCAGTTCAGTACCTATCTTTCACTTTATGGGGAAAAGCTTACATGGGAGTGGGGCGAAACTTGGCTTATCGAAAAGAATTATTTCAAAATGGCAAAATCATTGAAAAGTATAAATCAGTAACAGGAGGAGATGATGACTTGTTGATTAACCAACTGGCTACTAGCGAAAATACAGCAATTTGTATTCACCCAAAAGCACATATGAAGTCTATCCCTAAAACTAGCTGGAAAGACTGGTATCAACAGAAAATCAGACATTTATCGGTTGGGAAATATTACAAATCAACTCACCATTTATTATTGGGGGGAATTTTTTTTACTCAAACGATTGTTTGGTTTACATTGGTTTTAGCGGGGATTTATGATTTTTACGTAGCAAATCAACTAATATTTAAGGGAATAATTTTTCTATTTTCTTTGAGAATGTTAGTTTTACTATCAGTTTATAAAGTAATAATTCGTAATTTGCGTATTGACATAAATCTATGGTGGATACCACAATTGGAATTTTTGTACATTTTTTATATATTTATTATTGGGACATTAGCAATTAGCAGAAAAAAATTAGGATGGAAGGCAAATCAAACAAACAATTTTCAGAAAAGGCACTCAGAGATTTCAAACTGATTGATTTAGCGAAAGAAACAGGCGATCAAAAAGCTTATGCTGAATTAATGGACCGTTATCGTAAGCCGTTGTATCATACAATGCTTAAAATGGTGAAAAATACTGACGATGCTGAAGATCTAACCATCGAGGCTTTTGCTAAGGCTTTCAAGGGATTGAGTAAATTCAAAAAAGAATATACATTTAGTACTTGGTTGTTCCGAATTGCAACCAATAACTGTATTGACTTTATCCGCAAGAAAAAGCTAGAAACCTTGAGTATCAGTTCTTCTTTCAAAGATGATAATGGGGAAGAAGTAGGGTTGGATATTAAAGACGGAAATCGTGACCCGCAAGAGGAAGCAATTAGAAGTCAAAAAATTGAAGTAATGCAAATGATTGTGAGCAAGTTGCCACCCAAGTATCAGCGATTGGTTCGCTTGCGTTATTTCCAGGAGTTTTCTTATGACGAAATCGCCAAAGAAATTGAAATTCCTTTGGGCACGGTAAAAGCTCAACTACACCGAGCCAAAGAATTACTCTTTGATATGATCAAAGACAAAAAGCATTTAATTTAATATGGTTTATATGGTTATATGGTGAATGGTTAAGTCAACTTTGGTTTAACCATTTTTTCATAAGCTACAAAAAAGCCCTCTTTACAAAACTAATCTTTTGTAGAGAGGGCCTTTTTGTGAAAAGAATGTTGGCTTACACTGGGATGCTACCTACTATAAAGTCAAAGAAGGTATTTCCAATAATTCTTTGAGTCATTTCGTGATGTTTATTGAAAATAAGTGTGCTAGGTACCTGCATAGGGCCAAAAACATTGTACACATCTTTATTTTCGATATGCATTAATTGATAATTAGGGAAATCGCTCAGTTTATTGTCATCTCTAAATTTCTTGATAATTTCAGGAGTTTCGGTAGAAAACAAGATTACTTGTACATTCTTAAAGTCATCAGCTCTTTCTACCAAATGCTTGGCGTTATCTTTACAATGTTTGCAAAGTGTACTAAAAAAGAAAAATACCGTAGTTTGCTTTTTTAGGTCTTTTTGGGTAAAAGCTTTGCCGTCGATAGTAGTAAACTTAAAGTCAGGCATTTTTACCGCATTGGGGTTGGGTTTATCGCTTGTTACAGGTCTTTTCTTTTGTTCTGGGGTAGGCCCCGATTTACAGCTCCATACGCCTAGTAGCAAAAACATCAATACTACACTACTCATTCCGATTTTTACTGCTCTCATGATTCTATTAAAGATTAAAAAATATTAATGTGTAACATCTAATTTATAGCGGACTTTGATATATCCAGCCAGCAAAAATAGGAAAATAATTAAAAGCGTAACTTAAAATGTTGCTTGGGCTGCTTATTTCTAAAAAATACCAGACCCACCCGAAATAAATCAATGGTGAGCATTACTTGTGGGTGTTTTTGAATTTGTTCCCAGGCACGTTGCATGCCTTGTGACCAATAAATATCATCCAAAATGAAAACACTATCTTCATGAGATTTGGCAAGGCATTGCTCAAAGTAACGAATGGTGGGCGCCTCTCGATGGTTGGCATCCAGAAATACAAAATCTAGTTTAGAGGCATTGTCTAAAAAGTAAGGTAAGGTTTTATCAATATTGCCTTCCATTAATTGGATAGATTCCACCTGTTGAGATTTAAAATTTTTACGAGCAATAGAAGCAATATTGGGGCAACCTTCCATAGTAGTAACCTGTGCTGAAGGTTGGGCTTTTGCCAAATATAACGTGTTGATACCTAGCGAAGTACCCAATTCTAAAATGTGTTGAGGTTGAAAGTAATCTACTAACCTAAACAGCAACTCACTGACCTTGCGAGAAGACATAGAGTGGCGAGCAATGGCGTTGACTTTACGGAAATCTTGTTTGTTTTTCCGAGAACCAGCTCCAAGATCGGTAACCTCAATTAATTGGGGGTTATGTAATAAAGATGATCTGAGCTTTTCTATTGAGTGAAAAGCCTCAAAAGATTTTGAATGGTTTATACAACGTGTGTACAAATCAAATACAAAAGGAGAATGTAATGAATAGGCCGTTTTGGCCTTCATCAAATGGAGTAAGTAGGCTTTAAGCAATTTGAATAGTATTAATTCAGCAAATAGGGCAAAATTAATACAAATTCAGGAATAACTACTTTAAATTGTTTGCCATCTACAGCTCTTTCCATCAAATAAGTGCCATTCATTTTACCAAGGCCAGTTTTAAGGTTACAACCAGAAACATATTGGTGGGTTTCACCAGGTTCCAATACAGGTTGCTGACCTACTACACCTTCTCCTTCAACTTCTTTTTTGGTACTGTTAGAATCATAAATAAACCAATGACGGCGAAGCAATTGAGTAGTATAGGCACTACAGTTTTCTATTGTAATACGATAAGTAAATACATAATGAGATTGGCGAG
Organism: marine bacterium AO1-C; assembly: GCA_001890965.1. Classification (GTDB taxonomy): domain Bacteria; phylum Bacteroidota; class Bacteroidia; order Cytophagales; family Microscillaceae; genus Microscilla. The sequence goes on from MLAY01000018.1 coordinate 19,963, forward strand.
GGCTGGAGTAATCGGCCTGATATTCAGTGACAACACTTACTTTTATACCATCAGTAATTTGTGTAATCATCTTATTAAAAGTGTTAAAGTTGACGATCAGTTTTAAGCAAATAAAAACGCCTTATATCCTTGAAAACAAAGTATTTATAGTTTGTCTAATATAAGTGTTACTTTTCGATTAGCAAATTTTTTTCCAAAAAAATTGTTTTGTATTTTTAAGGATTATTTAAAAAGGAAATTGCTTGTTTTGAGGCAGTGCCTTTAGGTTAAAAACTAAGTGTAAGGCCAAAAAATTATTACTCAAATAAAAAGTAATTTTTGAATCATTACCAATAAACTTTATTTACCTAATTATCTAACCTATGGACGTAAAAATTGACGATTCCTGGAAGGAAAAACTTAACGCTGAATTTGAAAAACCTTACTTCAAGAATTTGGTAGAGTTTGTAAAAGAAGAATACCAAAGTCATACGGTATATCCTCCTGGTAGCCAAATTTTTAATGCATTTGAAAAATCACCTTTTGATCAAACTAGAGTTGTAATTATAGGCCAAGACCCTTACCATGGTGCAGGCCAAGCCAATGGGCTTTGTTTTTCGGTAGCCGATGGAGTACGCATACCTCCCTCTTTGCGCAATATTTTCAAAGAAATTAATGAAGATTTGGGCAAAGACATTCCTAAATCGGGTAATTTAGAGCGTTGGGCTGAGCAGGGCGTACTTTTGTTGAATGCGACACTTACAGTAAGGGCCAAAACTGCTGGTTCGCACCAAAACAAAGGTTGGGAAGAGTTTACAGATGCAGTGATTAAGGCTATTTCAGACGAGAAGGAAAACGTTGTATTTTTGCTTTGGGGAAAATATGCGCGTAACAAGGGACAGGTAGTAGATCGCAATAAACACCACGTGTTAGAAGCTCCTCACCCTTCGCCAATGGCACGAGGTTTTGTAGGATGTCGTCATTTTAGCCGAGCCAATGAGTTTTTGAAATCTAAGGGATTACCAGAAGTAGAGTGGTAAGTGATAGTTAATGATTACCCTATCTATTTCTTAATCTTATTCAATAAAGAAGCCCAATAAGTATTTAACTTACTGGGCTTTGTTATATCTTATTTTTCTGGAAATTTAGATTCCAGATTTGTAATCGTTACTTAATCTTTTTAAACCAACGTTTCTTTCTAAACTTGCTAATATTTAACCAGGATTGATTTTTATTAGTCGAGAATAGGATCATAGCCGCTTTCCCCACAATATGGTTGCCAGGCACCAAACCCCAATATCTTGAATCAGACGAATTATGGCGACTATCACCCAACACGAAGTAGTAGTCATTATTGAAAGTGTACCTCTCAATCAATACACCATCAATAATTAATTGATTATTAATAACTTCTACCTTGGCTTTAGGCAATTCATATTTCTTGATTAGCTCACTGTATAATGCCACATTATCTGGGAAACGTATCATAGACATAACCATCCCTTTTTTAGGTATCACCATTGGGCCAAAAAAGTCTTCATTCCAGGCAAATCTCTCGCTTTGAGGATATACATGTGGATTTCTAACCCCGTTGTTTGAAACGCTCAATAAAGGTTTTTTACTGGGATCGGGAGCCAATCGTTTATCTTTGCTCAATTTTGCGGCTTGCGCGGGTGATGCCCAAAAACGGTAAGCATCCCCATTTATTTGAAAAGGAATATTTGAATTTTCGAGTACTTTGCTTTTTTGACTGTTTTTGCCTCCTACTTCATATTGAAAAGTGAGATTAAAACCCGTGGTATCTTGTTTTTTGCCATTTACAAAAACCTCGGTATTTACAATTTTGAGTGTATCTCCTGCCAACGCTACACAGCGTTTGATATAATGTGTTTTTTGTGAAAGTGGGTGTTTCGAGTCAGGTGGAAAATTGAAAACCACTACGTCTCCTCGTTTGATGCGACTATACCCTGGCAATCGTCTTACAGGTAGTTTTACTAAATCACTGTATGATTTTTTTAGCCCAGGCATACTTTGGTGGGTAAGTGGTACTTGCAGTATGGTTTGAGGAGTACGTGGTCCATAATGCAACTTATTAACCAATATAAAATCACCATTCTGAAGTGTGCCAGCCATCGAGTCGGAAGGGATGATGAAAGCCTCCAGGAAAAAAAGTTTGAGTATGATAGACAGGATTAGGGCAACAAACAATGTTCTAAGCCAAGACCCAAAACCTGATCGTTTTTTTCGAGGGCGTCTTTTCGGAACAACAACCAAATCCTGATCCGCGTCTGGGTTGGGAGTAGGGGGTGGTACACTCATATTTTCCAGGAGTTTAAATGGGCAAATCAATCAGGAAAACTTTTCAATTAATCCTCCTAATTGCTTCATTTACAATCAAGTAAATACAAGTTTACGGTTTTGCAAGCAGATTTCATAATTTAAATCACGAAAAAAGTCGCAAATATAATAGTAGATCAGTTGGTCAGTCCATAGTCCACTGTTCATAGTTTTTACCTGCTTTTAAGGAATAGTTTAGAAACTGTGAACGATGGACTGTGGACTATAAATTAAAGGTTTTCTAAATTTAACATCTCAGCCATTCCAAACACGCCTTTTTTATCCTTTACCCATTCAGCAGCCATTACTGCTCCAGTAGCGAAACCTTCTCTGGTATGTGCAGTGTGTTTTATTTCGATATCATCAATAGACGATTTGTAGTAAATAGAGTGGGTACCCTTTACATCATGCTCTCTTAATGATACAATAGACAAATCTTCAGCACGCTCACTGCCTTCGTTGATCCATTGTTTTTTCTCGGTGTAACTATCCATTACTCCTTCAGCCAATGTAATGGCAGTGCCACTAGGCGCATCTTTTTTCTCGGTATGATGAATCTCTTCAACACTAACTTGATAATCATTGTAGGGCTTCATCATTTTAGCCAGGTATTTGTTCAATTGGAAAAACAAGTTAACCCCTACACTAAAGTTTGAAGCATAAAAAAAGGTGCCTCCTTTTTCAGCACAAAGCGCTTCTATTTCAGGCTTTTTGTCCATCCAACCAGTTGTGCCCGAAACCACCGGGATTTGCTGCTGGATACACGTTTTTACGTTTTCATACGCCGAAACGGGTTGAGTAAACTCAATAGCCACATCAGCATCTGCGTTGGTAAGCTCTTGCAAACGATGACCATTGTTTGCGTCGATTCTTTCTACAATTTCGTGTCCTCTTTGTTGGGCAATCTTCTCAATGACCTTTCCCATTTTGCCATACCCAATGATAATAATTCGCATATGTAAGTATGAATTTTCGCTTTTAAATAAATAATAGAATGATTCTTAAAACTAGGTTGTGGTGAGATGGTTTGCAAGGTTTTTGAATTTTCTTTCGAATAAAATTTCTTAAATCCCTTACATTTAGGAGATTAATTCATAAAATAATGTACTTTAGAGCCAAAATATCGTACACAGTATAATAACATTTAATCAACAATCAGCTTTAGATTTGTGAGGTAAGCTAACATAGGTTTCTTATTTTTGCAAAAAACTGATTATACCCCTGCTAAAACGTAAAAAGATACAACAAGAAAATTATTTAAGATCAAAGTTATGAAACTATCCAAATTCAAGTATTCCATACTCTCAGGATTGGTGTTTCTACTTGCTTTTCAGGTAGTTACCCCTGAACTTTCTCGCGAAGAGAGGCGGGCTTTGCGTAGCGAGGCGCGTGATTTAAGAAGAAATCCAGAAAAGCTCAAGGCAATGAAAGATTCACTTGCATCTTTGCAAAAAGAGGTAGAGTCTTTTAGAAAACTCTATCGAGTGGCCAAGGGCAAAGAGTATGATTTTGAGCAATTGAAGGAGGTATTACTCAAGAGAGTAGAGGATTTGGAGAAAGAGCTGGAAGAATGTCGAAAGCGAAAAGGCGGTGGTGATACAACCTTCGTTCAGAATAATACAGGACCTACTGGTATTGTATTTAGAGTACAGATTGGCGCTTTCCAAAAACAACAACAAACTGATGTCTATCGCCAAAATAATGTACAAGGTTACAAACTTGAAGAGAGAGGTGGGTTGATTAAACATACCTTAGGGTATTTTAATCATTATTTGCCTGCCAAAACCTTGAGAGATTATTTATCCACCATTGGTGTAAAGAAAGCCTGGGTGGTAGCTTTTAAAAATGGACAAAGAATCCCAATTGCAGATGCTTTGGGTGAAATGTTAGAGATAGAGGCTAAGAATTTCTCTACAAAAGGAGTAAGCTATAAAGTAAGAATTGGTGATAACGAAAAATCGAACGATTATTATCGCTTGTTGGGTAATTTTGCCCAATTCGATGAAGCCAAGTCTTTTAGAAGTTATTTAAAAAGCCTTGGAATTAAAAAAGTACAAATCATAGAATTTATAGATGGGCAGCCTACCTCAGTAAAAGAAGACCGTTAGGGTTGACTTTTTATATTAAAATTTTTTGATTGCGAAAAGTCACCATGAATGTTACATCATTCATGGTGACTTTTTTTGTGCTTTACCCTAATTTCCCTGTATCTTTTTAGGGGGATTTGCATTTTAAAAGAGTCAAATAGTATAAAAATCTATCATCTACACGCCCAAATATTTATAACATGAAGAAATTACTACTAACACCCAAAACAATTACACTTACCCTATTGTGGATAATAGCCACGATTGGGCTAATTATTTATCAAACCTCGCCCAAAACCGAATCTAAACTAATCAATGCTGAAGTGAAGGAGGTTATAAGCCCTCATCAGGCAAAGATTCCTACTACTGGCGCTTTTGAGGCCTTAGGCAGGTATTCTTTTCAAAGAACTTATCCATATAAAAAATTTCCAGTAGAAACGTTACAAGAAGAATTGGCGCGCTACAAGCGTAATGGCGCAAGCTTTCGTACTCATCAACAATCAGAATGGTCTTCATTGGGACCTCATAATATTGGAGGACGAACACTGGCAATTTGCCTGAATCCCCAAAACTCGAAAACAATGTATGCAGGTACTGCTGGTGGAGGCTTGTGGCGAAGCTATAGCGGTGGCGAAGGTATTGATGCGTGGGACCAAATAGCTACTGGGTTTGCAGTAAAGGCCGTAAGTGCGGTAGCTATTCCAAAGGACGATTCCTCAACAGTATATATTGGTACTGGGGAAGTATATCGTTATAAACTCACCGATGGAGGACGTACCGATCGCCTTTCTCGAGGTACTTATGGGGTGGGTCTACTAAAATCTACTGATGCAGGTAAAACCTGGACACAATCACTAAGCTGGCCTAAGGAAGATATTACTGGGGTACAGAAAATACGAATTAATCCTAAAAAGAGTCAAACTGTAATGGCAGCCACTACCGAAGGGCTATATGTTTCGTACAATGCGGGCACTAGTTGGTCTAAAACACTGGATGTACCCATGGTAACCGACATCCTAATCAATACCAAAGATACTTCAGTTGTGTTGGCAGCTTGTGGAGTTTTCAAATCTGCTAACTATGGACTTTATCGTTCTGCTGACGGAGGTAAAAACTGGACCAAAATAACCAATGGTTTTCCAACTGCTTACAGTGGCAAAGTATTATTAGATGCAGCGGCCTCTTTTCCTGATACTGTATATGCCAGTGTAGGAGCAGTAGATGCATCTGGAGGACAACCAAGCACCACTTATTTATTAAGATCAGCCGACCAGGGAGTGACTTGGGAGCTAAAGTCAGATACCGATTATAGTATTTATCAATACTGGTTTGCACATTATGTATTGGCGCATGATACTGATGCCAATAAGGTGTTGACTGCTGGGGTAGATGTGTGGCGATCAGGAAATCAAGGGAGTAATTTGGTAAAGGTAAGTGATTGGCGTAAATGGAATTTTAATGCGGGTATAGGTGAGCCAGAGGGAACTGGGCCCGATTACATTCATGGAGACCATCATGATGCGGTAAGTGATCCCAATAATCCTGATGTTGTTTACCTGGCTTGTGATGGAGGTGTTTTTCGTACCGACAATTTTGGAAGTTCCTATACAGGACTCAACGGAGGATTACAGACAGTACAGTTTTATAGCATTGCCAGCGGGCAGGATGATTCTTTAGCAATTGGGGGAGGTTTACAAGACAATGCTTCCATTTTTTATAATGGCAACAAAGAATGGCGTAGGGTGATTGGTGGAGATGGAATGATTACTCGTTATAATATTGGGAACGATAATGAAGTATATGCTACTGCACAGTTTTTATATCTGAATCGTTCTTCTGATAAAGGGCAAAACTTCACTGTGGTGCTCAACTTTCAAACAGGTACTCCTGCTTCCACTGGAACTCATTTTGTAGCTCCTTATGCGTTGTCTCCCGTGAATCCAAAGGTAATTTATGCTGGTGGAGGAGCGATTTATCGCTCGACTAACCGAGGGAATTCCTGGGTTTTGCCCAATGGTACTAATCCAGTACAAGACCTAACGATGCCTATTGCCAGTATAGGCCTGTCTTATTTTGATGTAGATAAACTTGTAGTGGCTACTGCTCCACGAGACCCAAGTATTAGTTTAAAGCCCCAAATTCTATATTCAAACGATGCTGGAGCATCTTTTAAAAATGTAACTGGAAATTTACCAGACCGTTTGGCTATTGATGTAGAGTTTGACCCCAACAATGATGATACATTTTATGTTGTGTTTTCAGGGTTTGGTACTGGGCATGTGTACCGTACCCAAGATGCTGGTGCAACCTGGGAAAATATTTCAGGCAATTTACCTAATGTGCCGCATTCTTGTATTTTTATTCCTATGGAACGACCCAATCTATTATTTGTAGGGAATGACTTGGGCGTGTATGTAAGCGAAGACGGGGGAACAACTTGGGAAGCTTACAACAAAGGCTTACCTTATCCAGCCAATGTGGTAGATATGAGCTATAATTACAACACTGGCAAAATGCAAATTGGCACGCACGGAAATGGTGCTTTTCAGGTATCATTAGCTGAGTATAATATCCAATTACCAGCGGTGGTTACTGGGTTGGAAACTGTGAAAGCAGTAGATTTTGAATTTACCAATGCTCCCAATCCAGTCGTATCGGAAGCCAAAATTTCGTATCAATTACGTAAGAATGCTGCTGTAAACTTGACCATTTTTGATACCCAAGGACGTAAAATACGCACGTTGGTAAATAAACAGCAAACCTCGGGAACACATCAAATATTTTGGAATAGAACAGGGATTTTGCCAGGAATGTATAAAATGGTATTGCAAACAGGTAAGCAACGAGTCACTAAAAATATTTTGGTGAAGTAATGAATAAACAAGCTCCTATTGATGATTCAATAGGAGCTTGTTTGTTTAAAATGGCTTGGTGATCTTAATATTTGCTTTCAATTCATTCAACATAGAGTATAAGCCAAAATAGGTGCGGTTTAAATATAGCGAATGATGAGAGCCTCTGGATTTGGTGCTTTCTCGCAGCTCTTTCATTTTGGAAAGTTTTTCGCCAAAGGTGTATAACTCAATAAAATATTCATCATTGCCAAAATCAAAGGTATCGTAACGGAAGGGGCGACAAAGCAAGTTGATTAACTTTTCGAAAATACCTTTGAAAAACCTAATCTCTTCTTCGGTATCATCTTCGTAAAGGAAGTTGAGCGCATACAATGCTTTGTCAAGCACTTCGGGCTGATCAATAATATCGGGTTGAAGCACTACAAAATATAATTCATAAAAATCTTCAGGGATTACTTTTACACAGCCAAAGTCAATGACACCCAACGCGCCATTTTCATGCATTAAAAAGTTACCTGGATGAGGATCAGCGTGCACTTTCTTAAGGGTATGCATCTGATAATCATAGAAATCCCAAAGTAGCTGACCAATTTTGTTACGGACTTCTTGTGAAGGGTTGGTTTTTAGGAATTCTGGCAAATGCAAACCGTCCATCCAATCCATTGTAAGGATTCTTTCGCTTGAGTATTCAGGATAGTATTTGGTAAAAACAAAGTCTCCTAATTGGGCATTTTGAATAGCTTCTGAAATTTCAACAGAGCGCTCTAGTTCAAGCTTATAGTTGGTTTCCTCTATGAGCTTTTCTTTTACCTCGCCCATGTATTTTTCAATATCCTGTTCGTTCAGTTTCAGGATTCGCTGCGCAAAAGGACGCACCATTTTTAAGTCAGACTCGATACTATCGGCTACACCAGGATATTGAATTTTTACGGCCAACCTTTTATCCCCAACAAAAGCCTCATGTACTTGCCCAATAGAAGCGGCATTAACTGCTTCCATATTGAACTTGTCAAAAATTTCCTGAGGTGTTTTGCCAAAGTATTTTTTGAAGGTACGCACTACTAAAGGGCCTGACAATGGAGGAGCATTGTATTGAGCCATAGTAAAACGATCAGAGTAGGCTTTAGGCAATACATTTTTCTCCATGCTCATCATCTGTGCTACTTTCAAGGCACTCCCTTTCAATTCGCTCAAAGAGTTGTAAATATCGCGGGCATTGTCTTCATGTAGCTCTTCGCGACTAGTAGATGGATTGATGGCTTTTTTTGTGTAATGCTTGAGGTAATTTCTGCCTACTTTTACCCCAGTTTTGACAAATTTGGTAGCTCGTTGAACTTTAGAAGTTGGTATCTTTTTTTGCGACTTCATGCTGTATATTTTTGGTTCATAGCGCCAAAGCGCACATTCAGGCGTTGTTGGTTCTGGAACGTTATTTATTGCATACGGTTTTGAAAGGCAAACTTCATTAAGTCAAATGCCGAATCGAGGGCAGTTTTGCCCATAAGGTCAAACCCTAGGTTGGCTACTTTTTCAATGTAGATGTCAGTTTTCTCAAAACCTTTACTGTGATCTTTAATCCAAAAACGAAGAATAGTAAGCGTTTGTACCCACAAAGCTTTAGAATATTGAGCAGTAATATAAGGGCGTTCGGCAATTTCACCACTTTCTAACCCCTCATTTACCAGATTGGTCATGTAGTCCTGAAAAGATTGCTTGAATGCCTTCAATACTTTAAAGTCCTCTAAGCGAATTCCTCGCTCTTTTTTGGCTTGATAAACAGTCAAAATAAAGCTTCGGTTGCTTTTGAGTTCTTCGATCCAGGTGTAGTAAAAGGCGACTACTTTCTCTCTAACAGTGTAGGTACTGTATACTTCCTCTTGCTCGATACGATTAATTGTTTCTTCAAAAAAGCTTTTCCAAATATCACTTTCTATGACATTCACCGAGGTATAATGCTCATAAAATGCATCCTCTTTCATTTTTATAGATTTGCATAGGGCATACACCGATTTTGGCGGGTGATTGTGTTCTAAAATATAATCTATATAACCTTGGCGAATTTTTTCTTCTGGCTTCATCTCTCTTTATAAAGTTTGTTTTTGATATTATTTTATAAGTAACCTCATTGATAATCATAAAGTTTGAAAATTACTTTGGGAAAATTCTAGAGAAGTGAGCCTATAGGAATAAACTAAAAGCCTGAAGTAAAATGGGGCATAAAAAAAATCTGCCTTTTAATAAAGTAAGACAGATTGAGAGCATATATGAAATTAAGATTTTTAGTCGCTTTGAAGGAATCTATTACTGGAAAAAGTTATTTGATGGGGGCAGCCTTACCCTTTACTTCTCTTCGCAAAACACAAACTACTTCTTCAGTTTTATCTTGATCACTGGGGTGTTCATCCCGGGTGATGCTGGTTACTTCCCATCCTTCCTGGCCGGCATTTTCGATGGCCTGGTCTATATTTGCTGGATTTTGGGGAGTCCCACTTGAAGTAATAACTTTGTATTCTAACTTTGTTGCTTTCATTTTTTGGGTGATTTGGATTTGACATTACAAATATAAAAGCGGACCCCGACTATTTAAAATGATTATTAATAATGTTTATTACTCAAGTGGCATTTAATTAACGTTTATGCAATCACCTTTAGTTTCCATTATTTGCTTGTGTTATAATCACGAAAAATACGTAGCCGAAGCCATTGAGTCTGTGCTTTTACAGACTTATACCAATATTGAATTAATTATAGTAGATGATGCTAGTAGTGATGGTAGTTGTAAAGTTATTGAAGATGTGTTAGATGGAGTGTATGTAAGTTCTTTGACAGAAAAAACGAAAAATGCTTCATTGAAGTTACAAAACGAGCCGATTTTTATCAGAAATCAAGAAAATTTGGGCAATTGTAAATCCTTTAACATTGGCTTAACAAGAGCAACTGGAAAATACATCATTGATTTTTCAACCGATGATGTTTTGCTGGATGACCGAGTAGAGAAACAAGTAGATGCATTTGAGCAACTTGCGGATGACTATGCTGTAGTTTTTACCAATGCTTTGAATATTAATGAGGCAGGAGCGGTGCAAGGATATCATTATACAGTAGATAACAAGGGTAAAAGTAAAGTAGAGGTGCCACAAGGTGATGTGTACAAGGAGGTGCTAAAGCATTATTTTATAAGCACACCCACTATGATGATGCGTACCCAGGTGGTAAAAGAAATGGGGGGATACGATGAAGACTTGAGTTACGAAGATTTTGATTTTTGGATCAGAACTTCTCGAAAATATCTGTACTACTACCTTGATGAGGCAACAACCCTAAAAAGGGCTGTAAGAAATTCTCTTTCAAGTAAATTTTATAGAAGAAATTATTCGTCTCATTTGCAAAGCACCCTTAAAGTTTGCTATAAGGCTTTAGAACAAAACGTAACAAACGAAGAGAATAAGTTGCTTGCTCATCAGGTATATTATTTTCTTCGTTTGGCTTTTTACCTGCAATATTTCGATTTGGTAAAAAGCTTCTATCAGCTACTTCAAAGATTAGATCATACTCCAAAACTTGCCCAAATATTGGTTTTTTTGAGTCGTTACCGAATAAAGGTTTTTCGTTTATACCGCTTTTATCTTAAAACCAAAGGTTGGGGAAAAGCTCGCTTACGGTAATAGTTACTAGCAGGGTTTTACTTTTACGAGGGCGGCCTCTTGTAAGCGCAACGATAATGTATACCCTTCTACATCGATGGCGATCGGATCACCTAAAGGGGCCTTGAACAATATCTTAATTTTTTTGCCTGGGTATAGTCCCATATCAGTAAGTATAGGAGTAAGTTTGTCAGGTATTACCTCTACTACTTCAGCTAAAGTATTCTTCTTTAATTTATCAAGTGTGTGATTCATAAGTTTATTTAGATTAAATCAAATCAGATTCAAATATACTGGAAAAAATGTTCAGATAAAGAGGTAAATTTACCAACCTCTATCCAGATTGACGATTTGCTGCGCCAGAAAGGCTTTTTTTGAACCTTTTACAAACCGTAAATCGATATGGATAGAAGAACATTTAACCAAAAGTTTTCACAAGGTTTGGTAGGCTTTGCATTTTTGGAAACCTTCATCGGGCAAGATTTGTTTGCCCAAAAAATTAGCCCAATTACCAACCAGTGGGCCAGAGAACTCAACACCATTTGTCAGGATTTAAAAACTCAGGAAATTTCTCAAGCGCTTTGGCAACAGAGGGTAGAGTCCTTGTTGCAAAGGATTAGTTTAACAGACTTGATGAAATCCATTGATTTTGAGCGAGTAATCCGTACGATGAAATACCCTGACCTGGGAGTAACAGCCAAAATGGTGCGTTTTCCTCGTCTGTCTGGGGTACCTGCCCGTACCGTATTTGCCAAAAAGATATTTGGTATGCAAAAAGGACGAGCCATTATTCCTCATGGACACCAAAACATGGCTTCAGCTCACTTGATTTTGCGAGGAGATTTTGACGTAAAACATTATGATAAAATCAGCGAAAATGCTCAGGAAATGATTATCAAACCCACTATTCTTAAAGTAGGCAAAGCAGGGGACGCTACTTCTATTTCTGACGAAAAAGACAATGTTCACTGGTATCAGGCATTGACCGATAAAGCGTATACTTTTGATGTGATTGTTTTTAACCTGAATCCACAGCAGGGAAAGTCTTACGACATTAGCAATATTGATCCCGATGAAGGCAAAAATATTGGCAACGGAATGATTCAAGTGCCCAAACTTACTGTAGCTCAAGGGCTTAAAAAGTATGGAAAGTCGCATCATTAGAATTAGTCCATAGTGGATTGTCGACTGTGGGTTATAAACCATTTACTTTCCTAAAAACCGAAGGTGTCATTCCTGTAAACTCCTTAAATGCTTGATTAAAACTGGTTTTGTTATTGAAACCACACTCAAAGGCGATAGCCAGCAAGGTTTTATTTTGTTGGCTGGGGTCTTTGAGACGTTGTTTTACTTCTTCTACTCTGCATTCATTCATCAATTCGTAAAAGTTTTTACCTGTCATCTCATTGATAATCTGAGAAAGCAGATGTGGTTTAACAGCTAACATATGCGCTAAAGCTGCCAAGTTGAGTTTGGGATCTAGAAAGGGTTTTTGAGTTTTTAATAATTCAGATAACTGTTGCAAATAGGCTTGCTTTTGTGAAGCCTTGAGCGGAGAATTTTGGTAACGGGGGCTGGCTTGTTGTATTACTTTTGACCATTGGGCTGATAACTCTTCGTTATTTTTTACCGCAATAAAACTTAAGGAAAACACTGTGAAAACCATTACCAAGCCTCCTAGCTGATCTGCATAACGCCACCACGAAATATTGAACCAATACAATGAAAACAATAGATAAGTGGCCGCAGTACCCACCGCAAATACTACAAAGCCCTTAGCAAACCATCGTTGTTTTTGAGTTAATTGACTACTTGAGTTTAACCTTGTTAAGATGTTGGTTATCAGTGTAATATATGATAAAATGTGCGCAAATTTTAAGTAAATCCATACCAAAAGCTCGGTAGATATCCTGAAGCTGGCGAGTTTGTAGGCTCCACTTGATAGATAGAAAGGTAAGTGCCAAAGCAATGCTAACCCAAAGGGTAAAAAATGAAGCCAATGGACAGTTGTGATTTTTTTTGGAGAGGAATCACTCAGATATATAAAATAGAGGTAGAGCAATGGGCCAAACAAAAAAGGTAGGAGTGTAGATACCTTGATAAAATGCGGAAATGTAGCATAAAGATGTGCCTCTTCTACCAATTCTTCTAATAAAATGATGCTAAACACAATCAACAATGCTGATAAGATTCGCTTATTGAGATTTTCCTTTGGCTTGATAGTTAATAGACTTGTACTTAAAAACAATCCCTGAAAAAAGGCCACCAGAAAAATAAATACCCAAAAATTGAAGTGAATTTGCATAAGTTATTCTACAATTTGCCCGCCTGATACGTATTGCATCAGAGTATGTTTAAGTTTTGTCTTTAGGTTTAAAAAAGATGTGTTTCCTCAGCGTATAAGAATTGCTTTTTTAGTCCAGATTATAACTTAGCCGAAGGCGATTTCTGTTTCACCTTTGCAATCAGTTGGAAAAACTAATTTTTGAACATACGCTCAATAAAGTAAAATAAACGATCTGCAATGAAAAAAAAATCTGCCACAATTCTAGTTGCTGTCACCAAAACCTTGTTTTTTGCGGTAATGCTTTGCCTTGGCCAAGTTGTGATTGTGCAGGGGCAACAAATACCTAATAACACTGATACAACCGTTCAAAGAGGAGTTTACCAATTACAAATAAAGGATGGTAGCCTGTTGATTGGTAAAATTGTGAAGAGTGGAAAGGATTATTTGATCTTCGAAACACAAGACTTGGGCCAGGTAAAAGTGCCTTTGAAGAATATTTTGAAATTGACCTTGATGTCTGCCAATACAGGTCAAAAGACACCAGAGCCTGTAAAGCCTCGGTGGTATGACAACCGCATGAACAATCAAAAGTACTTTATAAGTACTACGGGTTACAATCTTCGCCGCAATGATTTTTATCTGGAAGATACCTATATTTTTATGCTTGGAGCCCGCTACGGAATCACTGATCATATATCGATAGGAGCAGGCACTTCTTTTTTGCCAGGATTGACCATTGATGATCAACTTTATTTTATCAATCCTAAAGTTACTTTGGAGTTAGCCAAAGATTTACACCTGGGAGTGGGGTTCAATTGGATGAACTTTCCTGGTACTGGTAAGATAGGTTTTTTAAATCTGGCAGCTACCTATGGTTCTCCTCGCTATAATGTATCAATAGGGACGAGTTATGGAATGATTGATGGTGAAATATCTGCTCAACCTATGATAAATATTGGTACATTTCTTCGCCCTTCTAACCGAATTGCCTTTATAGGAGAAATATTGTTGGTGCCTACTCAGGTAGCAGTTCAAACCGCGGAAGATTTCACTCCTTTTACCATGCTAGGATTTCGCTTTATTAACAAAGAAAGTTCATTTGATCTGGGTTTTCTGTATGCATATAATAATAACCCCCAGGCTCAAACCCAATTATACATTCCTTATCTGAGTTATCGCCATGAACTTTGGTAATAGAATAATAATGAAAAAAAGCATAACCAGCCTTACGGTCAGTTATGCTTTGAATTTAGATATGTATAGACGGATGGATTAGTTAATAACAACTCTTTTTACCACTACTCCTTGTTTGGTTTCTACTTTAATAAAGTAAACTCCTTTGGGATATTGGCCCACACTGAAAGTTTGAGTAGCTACAACACTCTTACTTCTCACAGGTACACTCTTTAGAATAGTTCCGTTTAGGTTGATCAAACTAAAGTTCACCAAATCATTGTTTTGAGCCTCAGTAGTTATTGCTACTTGGTCGCTGGCTGGGTTAGGCGAAATAGTTACAGTCTGCAAGTTTACTTGACTAGCAGCCTCACCTTTGCTCTTGCGTTGACTATCCTGGTCGGTCGTTAATGAAATATTGTCAATAGCAATGTCTGGACGGAAAGATTCTCCTGTGGTACCTGCAAATCGTAGCTTCAAACTGCCTCCCAAAAGGTTCGCCAAATCAACTTCTACATCCAACCATTGGTCTTGTTGCACCGAATCAGCTGGACTCCAGATAGAGGTCCAGGTAGTACCACCATCGTTGCTTGCCTCTAATGCAATGCTACCTTGATTACTTTCATTGTACATATGATAGCTAAACTTAAAGGTGGCTTGATTTAGGCCGCTCACATCAAAGCAAGGAGATTGTAAAACTGCTTTTTTGTTAGGATAACCCACACCTTGCACAGAAGCTTCCATATAAGCATAGAAAGTACCGTCTTTTGCTCCTGTAGGCCCAGTGGCGCTTGAAGGCGTACTTCCTGAATAATGAGTCCAGTCACTGTCATCGTTGGTTGACTGAGTCCATTGGCCAAAACCATTTTCAAAGCTTTCGTTGTAAGGAAATGAAGCTACACAGGGCAAGGAAGTGGTAAAGGTAGCCAATGGCGAATAGGCGCTACTGAAAAATCTATCGAGGAAATCATTGTTCCACCAGAAGTAATGTCTTCTTCTGCGTTTTCTCTTAACACTTGATTTTACCTGAAATTCATAAGTAGTTCCTTGAGTCAGGTTTCTCAAAGCCAAATGAGGACGTCTTACTTTTCTGATCACTGTCCATTCGTTGCTACCTTGTACTCGGTAACGTACATCATAACCTATATAATAACCAGCACGATCCCAGTGAAGGTCAGCAGTAGAAGTTGACACGTTTTCTGCTTTTAAATTTTCAGGAACTGGGAAAAACAATGAACCTTTGGTAATACCTGTAGCCACAAGAGAAAAGGCTTGACCACCTCCCACAAGAGTATTTTTATGCTTGATAACAATATGGTAATACCCTGCTCTTGGGTTGGCGATGTAGATTTTTTCTACGTTATCTACCACATTATCTCCTGTAAAAGCGGCCGCAGAGGGATTTGCAGGATCGAGCTTCCAAGGCTTGTACACTCCACTCCAGTGCTTGATACGCATATCGAGGTCATTTACCAACATAGGGTCACGTGGGTTCAATGCAGGAGCTACTGGAGTTCCTGGAACATCGTTCCATACAATGGTGACTGCTAAAGGCTCTTTTCCAGTGGCCTTTACAGTTAGGATGCGATAAACACCATTTATTAAGGAATCCTCTTTAATAATGGCCAATTGTTTATCATTATTGATCACGTCGGCTGCAGTTCTGGTATTCATCAAACCCCAACCATTTTGATAGTCCGGGCCGTCTGCTGGGCCAGCTTCATCGGCAGTGTGAATCACCAATGCTTTGAGAGTAGCAGCTCGCATATAGCGCCCGTTTTGCTTGTGGTAATGTTGCTGTAAAAGCCCTAAAGAACCAGATACACTAGGTGTAGACATGGAGGTTCCACTCTTGACAGTATAGTCAGTATCGCTGTCGTCATCGGTAGAATAAACACTTGATCCATTGGCTACAATATCAGGCTTGATTCGGCCATCATCGGTAGGCCCCCAGCTGCTAAAAGAAGTTTGCACCACATCAGCAGGTTGAGTATAACCACCTGTAATGTCTTCTACGGCGCCAATTGTAAGAATATTTTTAGCAACTTTATCGGTACCCAGACAGTCATAATCTCCATCTGGAGAACGATTAGTAGTAGAAGTTACCCAGGCAGTGCCATTGTAATATTGGTGTTCGCCTGTGTGATTGTCGTTGCGTTCGTTTCCAGCAGAGCGACAAATTAAATAATAAGGAGCATTGTAGGCCAATTGGTCCCAATCACGTGAGCGATCTCCATAAAAACCAAAACGATAATCTACAGTGTCGTTCACGGTAGTATCTCCGTACCAACGCCAACCAGTAGAAGAACTAAATCTCCAGCCGTGAATAAAGCCATAAGAGTGATTAGAGATTAATAACCCTTGAGCGCTTTCGTTGGTCATTTCAATAAGGTCATCGTTCCAGTCATAGGCATGAAGATTAGCATTAGGAGACATACCTTTGGCACCAAAGTTAACCCCAGATGCTACCATGGTACCTGCCACGTGGGTTGCATGAGAACTCAAAGCAGCAGCACTGTCCTTTTGAATGGCTCGGTTGCCAAATTCCTGGTGAGTGGTTCTTACACCGCCACCATCCCAAATACCAAGGGTAACACCACTACCAGTGAGCCCCAATTGTACTTGAGTATTATAAGTCCCAATGGTTTTTGCAGCATTGATGTTGTCAGTAGCCAAATACAACGGAATCCCTCCTTGTGGTTTAGAATAACCCTGGAGCTCGATAATGCTTCCGTCTTCTTCTACCAATCTAAGGGGCATTTTCTCGGTTTGGGCTCGTTTATAAGCCTTCAGGCGAGTATTTACATATTTGTTTTGATAAGTTTTGCGCAGGTTTTGTAATTTCTTAGTGCGCTTTGGGCTGTACTTTTGTTGTGCACTAGCAGGCATCACAACAAATCCTGCCAGTAGCAACAAGCAAGCAATAGTGATTTTATGTTTCATGATAAGTGTAATTAAACGTGGTATATATACTATTTAGGATTTTGCAGCAAGTAGATTATTTTGGGTGGCTATCCCAAAAAAATAGAGTGAACAAAAAGTGAACAGGGAAGTTTTTGATAATCAGTTCAGATCCTCAATTATCCCAAGGTATTGTTTACTTGATAAGCATTGAAAATCAACAATTTATTGAAGAGATGCTGACAGCATAAAATTGAGCTTATTTATTGGATTGGGGATATTATAAGACCTTAAGTGACTTTGTTTTTCAATAAAAAAGAAAAGCTAGAGGCAAAAACAGGAGAAAAAAGTAGCTTTTTGACGCTCTCAACAAAATACTATATCACATAAGAATGTGACAATTAAAAAAGGCTAGCTTATTGAAAATCAAGCCAATGAAATAAAGAAAGCCGCAAGATGATTTGCTAGATTTTCTAAAAAATCCCTACCTTTGAAATTCAATCAATTTTTTATTTAATAAGTTTTTTAAACATCAATAGAAATGGGAAGTTCAAACCCAAAAATTGGAGAGCTAGCCGATAAGTACGAGCCTTCAGCGATTGAAGGAAAGTGGTACCAGTATTGGTTAGACAACAAGTTTTTCCGTTCCACCCCCGATGAGCGCGAGCCTTATACGGTCGTCATTCCACCGCCAAACGTCACCGGGGTATTGCACATGGGACACATTTTGAACAATACCATCCAAGATGTTTTGATTCGTAAAGCCCGTATGGAAGGCAAAAATGCCTGCTGGGTACCTGGAACCGACCACGCCTCAATTGCTACTGAAGCCAAAGTTGTAAAAATGCTAAGAGCTCAAGGTATCAAGAAATCGGATATTGGTCGGGAGAAGTTTTTGGAGCATGCCTGGGAGTGGAAAGAGAAGTATGGAGGCATTATTTTGAAACAACTCCAGACTTTGGGTGCTTCATGCGACTGGGATAGAGAGGCTTTTACGATGGATGCTGAGCGTTCGGAGCAGGTAATTGATATGTTCATTAAGTTGTATAACGATGGGCACATCTACCGTGGCTTGCGCATGATCAACTGGGACCCAGAAGGGAAGACCACAGTATCGAACGAAGAGGTAATTTACAAAGAAGTAGATTCTAAGCTATATTATATCAATTACCGCATTGCAGGAGATGGAGGCTATGTAACCATTGCCACTACTCGTCCCGAGACTTTGTTGGGCGATACTGCAATTTGTGTAAATCCTGAGGATGATCGTTATAAGCATTTGATTGGTAAAACGGCGATTGTACCGTTGGTAAATCGTGAAGTACCAATTATTGGTGATAAATACGTAGATACAAGTTTTGGAACAGGGTGCCTGAAGGTAACACCTGCCCATGATATGAATGACTACGACTTGGGCAAAAAGCACAATTTGGAAGTCATAGACATTTTCAATGAGGACGCTACCTTGAACGAAAATGCTCAAATTCATATTGGCAAAGATCGCTTTGTAGTACGTAAAGAGATCATTAATGATTTGAAAGAAGCAGGATGCTTTATCGCAGAGATTCCATACAAAAACAAGGTAGGGACTTCGGAGCGTACTGGGGCGATTATTGAGCCGCGTTTGTCGGAGCAATGGTTTATCGCAATGAAAAAATTGTGTGAGCCTGCTTTGGAGAACGTACTCAATAAAAATGTAGAGTTCCATCCAGCGTCTTTTGAGAATATGTACAAGTCTTGGATCGACAACATTCAGGACTGGAACATTTCGCGTCAATTGTGGTGGGGACATCGTATTCCTGCTTATTACTTGCCAAACGGGGAATATGTAGTAGCCAAAAGCCTGGAAGAGGCCTTTGAACTGGCCAAAGCCAAAGACGCCAACATTAAGATAGAAGACCTAAAACAAGACGAGGATGTATTGGATACCTGGGCTTCGTCGTGGTTGTGGCCTATGTCAGTATTTGACCCTGAAGAACTGGATTATTATTACCCAACTACTACATTGGTAACTGGGTTTGATATTATCTTTTTCTGGGTAATGCGAATGATCATTGCTGGGTATTTTCTCAAAGATGAGAAACCATTCAAACACGTATATTTTACGGGAATGGTACGGGACAAAATGCGTCGCAAAATGTCTAAATCTTTGGGTAACTCTCCTGATGTTTTCAAATTGATGGAGAAGTACGGTACCGATGGTGTACGATACGGAATTTTGTCTAGTGCAGCGGCTGGAAACGATATCATTTTTGATACGGATGTACCCAAGTCTGATAAGCCAGAAGACATTGAGGCTTTTAACAAGCTGGATGTAGATTCTAAAATATGTGAAGTTGGAAGAAATATTGCCAATAAGGTATGGCAATCTTATCGCTTAATTGAGAGTTGGGAGGTAGATGAAAATTTACCGAATCCCAATAAAGTTGCTCTTGAGTGGTTTGAAGGTATCTTCAATCAAGAATTGGCCAAGATTGAGCAAAACCTCAATGATTTCCGTATTTCAGAAGCGTTGACTCAAGCTTACCGAGTATTTTGGACAGAAGGCTTCTGTTCTTGGTTCTTGGAAATGATAAAACCTGATTATGATCAGGCTGCAGGTAAATCAATGCCAATTGATAAGGAAACTTATGAATTTACAATTGATTACTTTGAGCGTTTGTTAAACATGCTGCATCCGTTTATGCCATTTATTACCGAGGAGTTTTGGCAACGTATCAAGCCAAGAGGGGAGAAAGAAACCATTTGTTTTGCGCCATACCCTAAGCCAGGAGCGCAAAATCCACAAATTGTTTCAGAAGCTGAAGTAATATTTGAAGCGGTGGCAAGCATTCGGGAAATTCGTGCCAAGAAGGGTATCAAAAAACACGATCCATTAAAGTTGGCGGTAAAGACTGACAACCCGGATTTGTTTACCAAGTTTGCCCAAATCTTGCAAAAGCAAAACATGGCAGGTATCGCGGAAATCGAGTTTGTAGACGACAAGATAGCCGGAGCAGCGAGCTTTGTAGTTAGAAATCACGAATGCTTTATTCCATTGGAAGGCAAGATAGATGTAGAACAAGAGCGCAAGAAGCTTGAAAAAGAGCTTGAGCGTCAAAAGCGCAATTTGAATACATCGTCTAATAAACTGAAAAACGAGAAGTTTGTAAACAATGCCAAACCTGAAATTGTAAACAACGAACGCAAGAAACTAGCCGATGCCGAGGCCCAAATCAAGGTGTTGGAAGAAAGTCTGGCGAGTTTGTAATATACTTTTAGTAAAGTAAAATTGAAAAGGCAGTCGAGAGGCTGTCTTTTTTATTTGAATTGATATACGATGCATAACTACTCATTTCTCACCAACCAAAACCAATAAATCAGAAAAAGCTGAGCCGCTACCCGTAGCCACAAAACTGCTTGACTCACTTCGGGAAAGCCAGGAAACCTACCAATGAGCAGGTGCCAACTGTGAATAAGCACTAGAAATATGACCAATAAAAATATAGAGACGTACACACCTACCTGCCTAAACTTTGTCCAAAAGCTAATGGCTAAGCCAATTTCTATTGCTCCAACCAGTAGGTTTAAAAAAGTCGCAAGTTTGGCAGGAAATAGGGGAGGCATGGCCTTCAAAAAAATAGTAGGAAATACAAAATGAGCAATTCCCGCAGTAGCAAACATTACGGTAAAAAAGGGAAAGGCAGTCTTTTTCATAGGGCACATTGAAATTCAAAAAGTACTCGAGTCACTTATCAAAAATCAATATTGAGGGAGATTGTTTGCTGATTTTATTTTTTGTCAAAGCCTCGTTTTAAAATACTTTATATTACCTGCTTTATCGGTAATAGTCAGTACCAAATTTCCCTTCATTCTTAGCCTTTTGGTAGCAGGAGCCGACCAGATTCGAGCAGCTTTGTGTTCATAGTTCATCAAAAGAAATTTGCCATTCAGGGTGGCTTTGAAGTTTTCAATGCCTGAGAGGTTATCCTTAATCCTAAAAGAAATGCTGTATAATGATTTGCGTATCCATCGTAAGGTGGGGGCTGTTTTGTCATACCTGAGCTTATAACCTCCTAGCTTATCATACTCAAAAACAATGGTATTGCCCTCCCAACGGCTTTTGATAAAACGATTGCCCCGATAAATGTTCCAACCCTTTTTGTATTTAGGTACTATCTGGGGTTTAAACCGAACCTGGATATCTCTAAACAGTGGGATAAAAGCATTACTAATTTGAAAGGAATTTTTGAATACTTGGGTCTCCAGATACAAGGTGTCAAACAATGCCCCCCGAGGAAACGCAATTTCCAGGCGATCTTCTTTATAACTAACAGTTTGGTTGGAAGGTACCAACATTTTGAAGTTAAACTTTCTCCGCAATCGCCCCAACTCTACATAGTCGGGTAGGCCCAGTCGTAAATCCCATAGATATACCGAGGCGTAGCCTTGCATATACACCAATGGCACGTCATACGACAATCCGCCCACGCTAAAGCGAGCCACATCTACTTTTTGTCGGATGTAGTTTCCTTTGACAATCAAGGTGTTGCCCATCACCTGGTGGGTCAAAAAAGAACGACGAGGCACCGAAGTGGGGCGAAATTTTGTGATGGGTGGGAGCTTGCCGCGAATGCTAAACGCAAGTACACTGGTGTTGCCCCAATAGTCGGAGGCATAAATAGCCACACGATGCAGTTTAGTGTCTTGTATATTAAGTATGCCTTGATTGTTGGTTTTATAAAAAGTATATGGATTGCCTTCTGCTACATAACAACGCTGATACCCACGATAACTTTGCGCATGGCGAGCATAATCGGCGTGTACTCGCATGGCTTTATTGATGTGATGATCTATTTGGGTAACATCCGATTCAAAGGTAGTTTTGCCATCTATTACCACTTTTATTTTGGTAGTGCCAAAGGTATTTCTTGAGCGATTCATGAGGTCATGGGTGAGCAATTCCAACCCAATTTTACCGTTTACGGTGATCACTTTACCCAAGCCATAGCGATTATGTCCTATTTTTTTGACTTTAAACTCAAAGCGACCAAACCGATGATTGACTCGCCCATCGATATGTAGGGTTTTAATAGCCAACGAACGAATAATTGGAGCTACTTTATCATCACCCACTTCTTTGAAACTGTACCGAAAAGGGTTGAGAGCTACATCATCAAGGGTACGCACTTCGAAATGAAGGTGAGGACCGCCCGAAGCTCCAGTATTGCCTATATATCCAATGATCTCTCCCTTTTTTACCGGAATGGCATAGGCCTTTAGGTATTCTTCAAAAAAGAAGTTTTGTTGTTGGTATTGACGACGCTGGACAAATTGGGCGATTTTGGGAGCAAATCCTTGCAAATGCCCATAAAGCGTTTGTTGTTTGGTAAGGGGATGATACAAGTAAATAGCATTGCCATAGCCATAGGTAGAGGCTTTTAGACGATACACATACCCATTGGCGGCGGCTCTCACAGGAGTACCTGGATTGGCGGCAATGTCTAGCCCTGCATGAAAATGGGTACTTCGTATTTCAGCAAAATTACCCGAGAGCCAGCTTTTTTTGCCAGGGTTTACTGGAAATAGATAGGGTTTATTTTGGGCTTGAGTGGCTAGAGTACTCGAAACTAGTGTGAGTAACAGATAAAAACAAGAAGGAATGAATGAAGTAAACGAATGGTGAATCTCTTTTTTGCGCATGCTTCCCGTGGCTCCCTACAAATGGCAACAAATAATAAGGTATAGGTTAGATGGGGCTATTTTTTGTCCCCATCATTTTTTTTGGATTTACGTTCTTGCCGAGCAATCCATTCTTTTTGCATTTCTTCCATCAAAAACATCTTCTCGTCAGTTGATAAAGTTTTGTCAGCATATACCAAACTGTTGAACTTGTTTTTGAATTCGCTTTTCTCGCTTTTTACCAGTGTTTTTATGATTGTCAAATAAAAATCAAACATAAGATTGTGTTTTGATACCAGAACAGTTAGCTAATATTCATTGTTTCAATGAATTGTTCATCCTTAAGGTTATGAAAATTAAACATATAAATATTAAATCCCAATGCGTAAGAGCAAAAAGTCAAATTTATTGGGGTTGGTAATACCAAATGTGCTGGCATCTAACAAATAGCTCCAGCGAAAACCTAAGTCTATTTCTAACAAGCGGGCGGCTCTTACATCAAAGGTAAGTTCTACTCCAGCAGATCGCATAAAACGAGGCCCTTGTACCGCTGATATTCTATCGATTAAGCTAGAACTTAAACTGGTAAAGTCATAAAATAAATTGGCCTTGATACGCTTGATAAACAACAAAGATGACAATGGTAAATCAGGGTATAACAAAGGAAAAGTATAATTAATACCATAGCGGAAAGCGCTGTCTTCAAACCAGCTTCCGTATCCTCGGGAATAAGGAAAGAAGTTAGGAAACTTGTAGGCATTGTAGAAGTTTTCGGTCTGAATAGCGGTATTGAAATATAAGCTGTGATTTTTGGCCAAGCCAGGTAAATAAAGATCGAAGCGTCCAGTAAATACATTGCCCGAATTGACCTCTTGCCCAATAGTGCCACGATACCACAAATCCAGATAAAACCAAAAACGAGGGTTGATGTGTTGGATGGCCCGTTGTTGTTGCATATTTACCCTAAACCTGAACTCGAGAGCTTGAATGCCTTGTTTCTCAAAAGTAGCAAAATCCAGGTTTCTTTGAGCAAAGCCTGATGCACCACTACCTACCAGGGTGTCTAACTGGAAAACATTGATATCCTCGTTATCAAAATTGATATTGATTTGGTGGAAATTGGCGTTAAACGTAATGTTTTTAAAATTAGCCCCTCCCGAAAAGTTGAAAGGAATCTCAAATCCAGCCGAAAAGCGATCTTCAGTCCATTTTTGTTCGTTGATGCCAAAAGTAATAGTCGTATCATTGATGATAGATGAAGTACCAATAATACGATTGCGATTGCTTCTCTGATAACTGGCATTAATAATCGGGAATAGTTCAGCATAACGTAAAGTACCTCCATAAGAAAAAGTTTCCTCATTGGCATTGAAAAAGCCAAAGGCTTCTGCCGATAAGGTGCTGAATTTATTATCTGACAATAAGCGAAGCCCGTAATTGGGATGCAATACGTTGAATATCAGACTGTGAGGGTTTATAAAACCAGACCACTTGTTGTATTTTTTTACTGGAAATTTATTATCAGGTACTTTGTCTATAATACTTCCACCCGCTTGTTCACTAATGGTATTGTAAAAACCATTATCTACAGGAGTAGCGTCATTATAGGGTTGCCAATTCTCGGGCTTTATAGGCATAGTCGTGATATCATACCCTTTGGGGCTAAACTCACTCATTACCAGGGTATTGCCGTCTGCTGAAACACTAGGATAAAAAGCACCCAATTTAGAAGAGGTAACTTGATAGAGCTGTTCTTCGCCTTTTTTTACGGCAAAAATGTTGTGAATTCCAGTATATGCGGCAGAAAAGAAAATGAAGTCTCCGTGCACATAAGGATAAGCAATCAATTGGGAAGTTGGCTGAGTAAGACTAGTAGCCTCTCCCGAAGTAGTATTGATGAGTTGTAATTGGTTTTGCTCAACATTTTGTTTTACTACCACGATGTTTTCATTATCGGCCCAGGTAGGGAAGGTGTAATAGTTGTTATCAGGATTGCCCAAACGATTGAGCACTTTCCCGGCAGAATCTAACACCACCAAGGTATGTTGTAGATTGTCACCCGTTTCTACGGTAATAATTTTGCGGCCATCGGGCGATAGTGCAGGAGCAAAGTATTTACTTCTTTTGGTAATTCTTTTTTTGTGTCCGGTTTTGAGATCATAAATCTTAATTACCGAATAATCTTTTAAGCCCCAGCGTGGATGAAACCTGGATTCAGACCAGCAAAGCTTACCAGCATTGACCGAAAGGCTGTTATTGAGGCGAGAATTGAGCCCTGAAAGGGTAATAAGTTTTTCGGTACCATCAGGGAAAACTTTATAATAGCTTCTTACCTCGTTATAACCACTTTTTTGTACAATCAAGGTGTCACTATTGCCAAAATAATGGGGAAACTCATAGCTAACTACGGTAGGTTTAGATGGATGCTTGATCTTTTGAGTGGGTAAATATTTAATTTCTTTGTCTTGGGCCTTCCAAATACTGTCTAGCTCAGCACGTACTTTTTTATACATTTTGGGAGTTGTCATCCCTGTACGACGTTTGAGCCCGCGGCTAAATGGATAAAAAATACTTCGGTACTTTACGGCATCTTGCATCACTCCCGCCCACAATTGCTTTCCGTATTTTCTTCGCCCGTAGTTGATCATATAATATCCCAAGCGATAATGATCAGGTACAAAATCTTTGAGGGAACCAGCGGCGGCTTTTTCGTAACCATAATGGATATCGTTTAGAAGCAACGAACGGTACTCCATCTCGAAACTTGGTTGGCGTCCTCGCCCCGATTTACTCAATTCGGTTTCACTTACTACAGCATCTCCTTCAAAATACCAACGAGGGAGAGCAGCCCCCACAACACCTCCCCAAGGCCAGGAACCTAATAAGGTACGTACCACGCCTGATATCCCCCGACGAGAATTACTAAATTGTTTTACATGGCGGTATTCATGAATCGTAAGTAGGTCGAGCCAACTGGTAGAGCCACTAAACATAAACTGAGGGGGAGTCATGTAAAACTCAGAACGAAATGGTCCAGGAGATACAAACCCATTAGGGTTGGTAGTTTGGTTTTGTAAGAATATGGTCACTGGCATCATTTTGTTACCAATGCTTTCGTTGGAGTTTTCCCAAAGGTAATGCACAATGTTGGCTACTCGCTGGCCTTGCTTTTCGAGGTTACGAGGAAAAACTACTTGTACTTTATCAGTTTTGATCTGGCTCCATTTGAGCGATAACGGGTTTAAACCCAACTGATTGGAAGGGATTTGGGCTTGTGTAGAGGGAATGTTAACAAAAATTGCGAACCATAAGATCAATAGCACCAGGGAAAATCTTCTCTTCATATCTTTACGGGAAGTAGGAGTGTAATATTTTGAGTAATTGTACTTGACTTTAAATAACAAATAAATCGTTATTTCGCTTAATATCCAAGTTTATAAGGGAGACATCATTTGTATGGGGTTCCACTAAATAACTTGCCTTTTTAACAAATTAATTTAGATTTTCATTCGGGTTTATTTGTTAAAAGATCAATTCTATAGGTGCAAAAGCTTCGGTTAGTAGTAGCTCTTCTTCCAGGGTAAAAGCATTGTTCCAAAGCGTTATTTTTTGTAAGTGAGGCAAAGTTGTTAGCTCAGAAGGCAAGCTGGTGAGTGAATTATGATGCAAATACAAAGTGTTGAGCTGGGTAAGCGCCCCCAAAGAAGCGGGTAGGGTGGTCAATTGGTTAAAGCTTAATGCTAATTCCTCAAGTGCCGTTAAATTATCGATATTTTCAGGTATTTCGGCCAGTTGATTGTGGTGTAGCCAAAGTGTTTTCAAAGTGGTAAGCTCACAAACAACAGGAGGCACCAAGGTGAGTTGATTATAAAATAAATTGAGAGATTCAAGACTTTGTAATTGACCCAGTTCTTGCGGAATATTTTGTAAACCCAGCCGACTTATATCCAGATGTTTATACTCTAAAAAAGGATAAATAAGTCCATAATTGATCAGAAAAAACAATTGAGCTTCTTGATCTTTAAGTGCTCCCTGAATGCTTAAAGGAACCCCGCCAGTTTTCATGAGTTCACAAGCCAATGCTACATTGCTTTCATCATTACTAAAAAATAGTTGTTCTATTTTCGCTGTTAATTCAGGGTTGCCTAAAATATAGTTTTTCACGACAGTTTCTGGGACTTTAGTTTTCTTAATTTATGTAGTTTTTTAGATGAATAAAAAACTTGTGGAAATGATTTTTAGAGGTTTTGGTTTAATCTTATTTTCTCCACTGTGTCCTCTTTTGCTGGTATAAACAGTTGTTGAGAACGATATTTTTACTAACCCATCATCACCAATGAAATATTTGTACCATTGTATAGTAGCTCTTTTTTTGAGCCTGAGTATTACGCAAGCTCAGCCAGACTCTATGTACACTTCTCTTGAGAGTGTTTTCAAGAATCCTCAACAGGTATATCGATTGAATTTAAAATCTAAGAATTTAAAAAAATTACCCCGGAGTATATGGCAGTTGAAGAATTTAGAGGTCTTGAATTTATCGTTCAATGATTTGACCACGCTGCCTGCCAGCATTGGTAAATTGACCAAGCTAAAGGTGATCAATTTACAGTTTAATAAATTAACTAGGCTACCTGATGCGATTGGCCAACTGAAAAGCTTAGAAGAATTGGATTTGACCCATAACAAAATTACTTATTTACCCATCAGTTTTGGGCAATTGAAAAAACTACAAGCACTCAATTTATCAAATAACCAACTACAAGGCTTACCCCAGAATTTTGGCCAATTAGATGGTTTAAAATCACTGCGTTTAGACTTTAATAAGTTTAACGTCTTTCCATTGAGTATTGGGCGATTAAAAAACTTGCAGGAATTATTTTTTACCGATAATCAGCTGAATCACCTGCCTTCTAATATTATACGCTTGAGAAAATTACGGAAATTATATCTTTCTAATAATCAGATAGTCAACTTGCCAAGTGAGATTGGTCAACTTAAAAACCTTCAGGAGTTTGGGGTGATCAATAATAAACTCACGGCATTGCCGGGAAGCATTGGGCAATTACAAAATCTGAAGTGGATGTTTTTGAACCTGAATCAATTAAAAGCATTACCCGACAATATTGGGCAGTTACAAAACTTGACGAAGTTGACTGTGATGGGGTGCAAGTTAACCAGTATTCCCAAAAACATTGGTCAGCTTAAAAATCTCAAGGACTTGAATCTGTATGAAAATAAGCTTAAAAAACTACCCTTGAGTTTAGCAAAGTTACAAAAACTAGATTATTTGAACGTCGGACAAAACCAATTGACTTCTTTACCTCATAATATTGGTTTATTAAAAAACTTACGAGTACTCG
Organism: marine bacterium AO1-C; assembly: GCA_001890965.1. Taxonomy (GTDB): domain Bacteria; phylum Bacteroidota; class Bacteroidia; order Cytophagales; family Microscillaceae; genus Microscilla. The sequence continues at coordinate 48,247 of MLAY01000018.1, forward strand.
CCTTATCACAAAATGCCCTAAAAATGCTTCCAAATAGCATAAGTCAGCTAAAAGACTTAGAAAGATTATACCTGACAATGAATGATCTGAAAGTTTTCCCACAAGTTGTTACAAAATTGAAAAGACTGGAAGAGTTGGAGATAGCTTTCAATCAGATCAAGCAATTACCTCCACATATCAAAAATTTAAGTAACCTCATTTTACTAGACCTGAGAAAAAACCTGTTATCTGCTGACGAGCAGAAAAGAATTAAACAATGGCTGCCAGGTTGCCGTGTCTCTTTTGAATAGAAACACAAATGATTATTTAAAATAGAGAAGTTTGTGAGTGCTGCTGAATGGGCTGCTCACATATTTTGCGAAAACGGCACCCAGCACAATTGGTCTCCGAACGATTTACTGGAAAGCGGTTGATGTCCAGCTGCGTATACTTTAGATGTGCTTGAGCCAGCATCATTTCTTCTACACTTTGAGCAATGTTATTTTCAATATTGGCTATATCTTCCAGGGTAATAGTATAATCACGTACTTCGTTTTTAAGTAATTGATACTCAGTAAGCTTTATCTCGGTAATAGGTAGTTGCTCCAGTGCTGCTGGAAAGTCACGGGGGCGTGTACATTTTTTAAGCACCCAGGCATACAAAAAAAGTTGCTCTTCATAAGTACGGTTGGCCTTAGAGTGTACTTTCCAATCTACAATATGTACCCGAAATGGGTGATCCAAAAACACCACCAAATCTGGAATAGCGGTAATCGTAAAATGGTCATTGTATTTAATTTGGATGTCTTGTCGCTGGGTAATGAGTTGATCCGCTGAGCGGAGGTATTCTAAAAAATGCTGATTAGCAAAGAGGTTTTTGAGCGCCTGGATCGCTTCCAGGTAAGCTTGATTAAGGCTATCCCGAGTGATCTTTTCAGGTGCATATTCCAGATCATACAAAGCTAAAAACTGATCACCTGCCTTTGATTTAGTAATACCTGGTTCCCGATATTTTTGATCTTTAGCAAATGCATATTGTTCCTGAAACAATTGTTTCATTGCTTCAACTACTTGTTTGTATTGTGGCCAAATACCCTGACGTAAGTAAGGGATTACTTCCTGCCCAATGATGTAGTCTACCATCGAGCCACGCCAGGCATTCAACGATTGTAGCTGCCTTAGAATGGCTGCTTCTTTTCTTTCAGGATCTTTAGTGGCGTTGGCATTGGCCATTTTATGATGGTAATACCATTGACGTTTGCAAAAACTAAACTGACGATAAGACGAAAACGACCAACGCATAAATTTTTATTTTTTTTTGAAACCAGTGCTAACCTTTGTCATAGAGGCGCTACTAACAGATACAAAACTATTAAAATTATCAAAACCATAACTCTCAGAAATTATGATTAAGAATTCAATCTTAGGTATTCTATCGTTAGTATTAGTTTTTGGAATGACTTCATGTGGCAAAGGCGGTAAATTTTCGGCCAAAACCCAAAAAATGATGGACAAGAAGTGGACTTATGATGTAGAAGCCAGCCGAGCTGCAGTAGGTAAGGCGATGACTGATGCTGGAATTAAAAACGGCTCAGATGTGGTAAACTTGAAAGGGGACGTGAAAAAAATTGCTAACTTTTTGGGTTCACACTCACTTCAATTCTACAAATCAAAGGGTAAATTGGCTTGGCAAAGAAAAAGTGGCAAAGGTTTGCTTTCTTCTACCTCAAAAGGCTGGGCTAACTGGAAAGACAAAGGTGAAACTTCTATTGAATTGGTAAACTACAATGGAAAAGGCAAAAACGCTGTTTTCAAAGTAGAAGATGTGAGCGATAATAAATTAGTATTTTTAAACGAAGCTAACCGTAAGAAAATCTACACTGTTAAATAAACGGTTATAGTAAAAAAATAGATGGGTGGTCAAATAATGACCACCTTTTTTTATGGGTTTGCGCATACTTTGAGAGGATTGTTATAATTTTGTCATTCATTTTAAAAGTGACATAGCAATGAACAATTCCCTATATAAATTATTTGAAAGCCAGGTAGGCAAACCTATGAAAGAAAATGCCCCACCTTTTACGCAATGGCTGGAACCTACCTTGAAATCGGTAACTCCTGGACAATTTGAGTTAGAGGTTACCGTAAGAAAAGAAATGACTAATCCTTTGGGGTTGCTGCATGGAGGAGTTCAGGCAGCTATTTTAGATGAGGTGATTGGTATGACCGTGGCTTCATTAGATAAACCTTTGCCTGCGGTATCAGTGAACCTGAACGTTGACTTTTTGGGAAAAGCAAGGCTGGGTGATACCATCTTGGCCAAATCTAACGTAGTGCGACAAGGGCGGCAAATTATTAATATTACAGGTGAATTGTATAATGGAGAAGGTAAACTAATTGCACGAGCGATGTCTAATATGCTTCAAATAGAAATGAAGAAGAAATAATTTACCTTGCTACTCATTCACAAGAAAGCCAGTATTATCACAATTGATAGTACTGGCTTTTTTATTTCAGGTTTAATTAATCTCTAATCGCTCTTATCAAATCACTGAAAGGGTCATATTCTACCTGATTTACCTTTAAATAAACACCTCTTTCAAGTACAATAGTATCATGTTCTTCATGTGTCAAAACTGCTTGCGCTTGTACTTCAAAAAGTACAGGTTCTACCCCTGCTTCAGGAATTTGTTCTGCCACTGCAATATCTCCCTTCAGTCGGTGGGCATGCCCTGTTACTTCTCCATAGGCCAATGTTACTTTATTCATTTTTTTCAAAGCAATTGCTGATAAATTGGCCTCGGGAAATTGAAAAATAATCACATCTCCGTGACGATATACTTTGTCGAAATTACCCAAGTCTTGAGTATTGAATGGTTTCTTGTTCATAGTTGTTGCCTTATTTTATATAAAAGTCGAGATAACTTCATTGCATTGATAATTTACAAAAAAGAAAACTCATCGAAAACTTTCACCGATGTTTTATGTACCACTTACCAGCACCACCATTTCTTTGTCAGCCTTGGCTACTTTTTTATAAAACTGCACCATTTCGTTGTACTTTTCTTTGGGGAAAGTACCTGCTTTTACCACCATTTTACGGATGTAAGTCATTTTTCCAGCATCCATTATTACTTCCATCTCATACGAACCAAAGTCACTGTTAATTTGAATAGGTGCTGGTTTATATTCGGCGTGATACTTTTCAGGAATTTTAAAACTAATGCTGTCTACATCGGTATAAGCAGCTCTTGCAGGGACAAAAATATCATTTTTGCGTTTTTTTGATCGTTTAGGCACTCCACTAAAACGATTCAATAGGTTGGGTTTTAAAAATAATCGTTTACCGCTTTTAGAGGCCAATCTTCTAATATTTAGGCTAAGTGTTTCGGTAGCCTGAGGCAATTTACCTTTTTGTAAGCCCAAGCGAAACTTCTCAATCTCAAAATTAGGAATATCCAGGTTATTGTAAAGCCATTTCTTCTGTCGATCAGGTTTACTATTTACCAAACGCGCAATGGTCTCGGCTTGAATGGCCTGGTAAGTAGTTTGTATGCTTGCTTTGGCATTGCCTTCGGCATCTATAGTTATCTGTGCAGTTCTGTTCAGGGTATTTACAGATTGGTTATACACTGGCGTGTGTACGACTTTACCTCCATCTTCGGTAATAAGGAGTACATCGCGATCTCCAGTAAAGCTCCCTAAATAACCAAACGATTCTCGCTGACTGGTACATTCCAACCAAACCGTATCTTTTTGACTGGGTACACAGAGTATTACGTGATTGAATTGATTAGACGGGAAATCAGCTCTTATGGGGGCTTCGCGTCTGCCTGCCTTTACCAATGTATAGTGCGACCGAATGCCCAATGCTTTGAGCATAGAGTGAGTGTAGTTACTAAGCGCTTTGCAATCACCATAACCTTTGTCATCTACTACTTCAGCGCTAAAGGTTTGCCAGCCTCCAATCCCCAGTTGAATGCTTACATAACGGGTATTTTGCTGTAGATACTCATATACCTTTTTTACTTTTTCTTCGGTAGTGGAGAGTCCACTAGTGAGGCTTTTTAGTTTTTGTATGGTGGCAGGACTTATTTGTTGGCGGCCTGCATTGAGCTTGTTTTGCCAAAGCCCGAAGTCTTTCCAGCTTTTCATATTACCCGTATAGCCCTTGATAGAAAAATTACTGGGTGCCAGCAATAGCATCGAGTAGGGATTTTTGTTGGTGTATGGTTCTGTTCTAAAAGTAGGTAAGTTTTTTATTTTCCAGGTTTGCCTACCAGTGTTTCCAGAGGGTTTGCTTGCCTTTTCCAGGTTGATTTCTTTGTAACGGAATGGGAGATTTTGTGGGGTTACAATCGTAAATTCTGACTTTTCTACTGCCATTCTTTTACTGCTTTGTGGCACCCAACTAGGATAAAAAAGTAAGCCATTATAGGTTTTGCGATATTCGAATAAGATAGTATATGGATATTCATTATGTGACATTTTCACATACTTTACCCTGTTGTCAGAGTATAGCGAATAGCCATCTGCTGCGCTATAATCTTTGATGTCACGCTTTTTGAGGGTTCTCACATATTTTCCATTCTTGTCGAACACCCTTGCCCGCATATAATTGATTTTACGCAGTTTGTCATATCCAAGCTCATAATTGGCATAACGATCCCCTGATTCATTTAAAATAGTGATGGCATAAGATGTGGTGAAAACACCTGCGCCTTTATTCAAAATATTAAGATGATTTTCGTCTTCCCGCAATACCACATCTGCACCATCCAAAAGATCTTCAGAAATGTTGGAGACGGCATATTGAGGGCGATTACTTCGGTCTATTTGTGCATAAGTTACCTGATAAGCTCCCCAGCAAAGGAATACTACAATTGCTTGTAGGAAGCGATGTTGAATACTGTGCATATGTTTATGATTAACTTTTGTCTTTTTTAATAATTGACATTATATATTATGATACCCAATTTGAGTATCCTCGATGGACATTTTTTCCTAAAAAAAATGATTTTTCTCAAAATTGATAAGCTTCAAATATTAAGATCTTGTGAATTTAATAAGGTGTTTTGCAACCTTTTATTTTTCGCAGCCCTCTTTATAGCAGTATTATAACACTGGAATAGATTAGGAAAAATAAATCTTTGAGTCAATGAAAAAATCTACTTATCATAATATTTTATTATTGAGCATTGGGCTGTTATTTTTCAGCTTAAATGCTCAAAGCCAATCTACTACCAATAGAAACCTGGGAAACTTTTCACGTATTCACGTAGCAGAAGGGATAGAGGCTATCTTAGTATCTGGTAATCAATCTACTGCTGAAATTACCACTCAGGGCAACATAAGCCCACGAGAAGTATTGACTGAAATCAGAGGAAACAAATTGAGAGTACATCTGGAAGATGGCCGTCGCTATCGTAGGGTAAAGGTGAAGGTGAAAATTACCTATCAAAAACTCACGGGTATCATTGCTAGTTCTGCGGCTAATATTCAAATAAAAGGAGACATCAACAGTCTGGAAGAAATCTCGGTAAGTTCAGCTGGCTCCATTGTAGCTACAGGTACACTTAAGGGCAATGATGTAGAGATTGAGGCTTCATCAGCAGGAGATTTTGAAGGAAAGGTTCAAGTCAATAGCTTGAGAGTAAATGTATCTTCTTCAGGAGGGGTGATGCTGTCAGGAGGAAACGCCTCGAACATGGTGGCCAAAGGAAGCTCTAGTGGTAGAGTAAGAGCACTAGAGTTTAGCTGCGAAAGCGCTGATGTAAGAGTGAGCTCAGGCGCAAGCATTCGAATGAATGTAAAAAGAGCCATTATGGGGCGTGCAAGCTCAGGAGGTAGCATTCGCTATACTGGCAATCCTACCAAAGTTAATGTAAGTACCTCAAGTGGAGGTTCTATCCGTCGTCGTTAAAAATCGTCATTTGATTTTATATTTGTTTATTGCTTACCCACAATAGTTTGACTGTTGTGGGTTTTTATTTTGTAGATTCCATCATTCAAACAATCTCCCCAATAAAACCTGACTTATGAAATATCTATTCTCTATTGGATTTATTTGCTTATTTATTGCAAACGTGTCTAATGTACAAGGACAAACATTGACAAATGCCGAGCAAGCGTTTCTAAGCAAGCATGCAAAACTCATTGCCAATACAAAGGATTTTTCTAACACAAACTGGCAAGCATTTGATAAAGCAATTAAAGGAAAACGAATTGTCTCATTAGGAGAGTTTAACCACGGTGCACAGGAAGTTTTTTATCTGCGCAACGAATTGATCAAGTACCTGCATAAAAAGCATCAATTCAATGTAATACTATTTGAATCTGGCATTGGAGAACTTGCTTGGATAGATTTACACAAATCGCAACTTTCGGCCCGACAAATGACTTATGGTTTTTTGGGAGGGTGGCGCAATCAAGCTTTTCAGGAATTGATGCAATATGTTAAAAAACATAACCTGTCGGTAGGAGGGTTTGATGTACAGCGTTTTGGAGGAGCTTTTACGCGCTTGCTGAAGGATGTAGCCAAACAACATAACATAGACACTACTTTGTATACCTCACTGGAAAAAAGGTTTACAAGGGTTAGCAGAGCGTTAAGATCTAAAAAAACGAAATACGAAGCTGTAAAACCGATTACTGACCAATTGATTCGTGATTATGAGAAATTGTTGAATGAGTTTGCTAATAAAAAGAAGGAATACAAGGCCCTGCCAATTGTAAAGCAAACCTTGCTCAATCGTGTACACTACCTGAGGTTTCGCCTCAAGTTTGTGCAAGATAAAAATTGGCACCAACGCTGGACAGCCCGCGACTCGGCAATGGCCAACAATGCAGCCTGGTTGATAGAAAATAGGTTCAAAGGGCAGAAAGTCATCATTGTTGCACATAATTTTCACGTGGCCAGGTTCAACCAGAAAGAAGAAGTGATGGGAGAGTTTTTGGCAAAAAAATATGGAAAGCAAATGTATGTTTTAGGCACCTTCGCGGCCAAGGGTAGTTATCACGGAAACTATGGCAATACACGAAAAATGAAAGCTCCTGAGGCAAGAGCACCAGATTTGAAACATTATATCAATACACTGCCCAAATATGCTTATTTCTTGCCAATTCCTAAAAAGAAAACCGTAGCCAATCAATGGCTTTTTAAACCAATTATCGTAAATGACACGTTCATTAACTTAAATGGTGGTAAAAAAATGGTGCTGGCTTCTTATTTTGATGGATTATTATTGTTAGACAGTGTTTCACCACCAGAGGGCAAAAAATAACCCTCTTGCTTTCAGTATTTATAAAACTTGATCAAACTTTATGATGACAAAAATTAAAAGCAAGTTTGCTTGGAGACTTATACACACTGGACTCTGTATATTGCTTCTTTTTGCAATTGGAATGCTTATAGAGGCTAGGTCTGTGTATTTATCTTCTCAATATAAAAAGTGTTGTTTATTAATTGTTTTAACTATTCCGATTTTCTGGATGCTATTTTTATTTCTGAAAACGGCTAAGGTTATTACAATTAGCAACAAAAGCATTATCCTACGAACAGTTTTCCAACGTCAAGAAATTCTCTGGGCAAAGGTGAAAACGACCAAGCTTCATGGCAAAGAAGATTTGTTATATACGCCTCATGAGGCCACTACGCTGTTTTTACAAGATGGGCAGAAACACTTCTTCAGCGATATATTGTATCGCAATACGCCTTTGCTAAAATCGGTTTTAAATACTGTAAAAACACAACATCTTAAAAACCAACCTATTGATATTGAGAATATAAAGCCATATCAATTAAAACAGACTTCTAAAAAAATGCCTGATTATCCGATGACTGAGCATAGTGGAAACTTTTGGTCTACTGTTCAGGGATGGGTACCTATGTTTTTTGTTGTTATCAAAACTATTGGACTGAAAATGTTATTGATAGACGGTAATATCGAAGGTATTTTGGTGATGCTTTTATCTTTGATGCCAATTGCCTTTGTGATTAGTGAACTCAACTACTATTATTTAGGAAAGCATCATTTGGTAGTAAGAAATCTCATTTGGAAGCCCTACATCAAAGTTTATCATTTGGATGATATAGAAGAGGTGGCCTTTGATAGCATAGGTCATGGCTCAAATGGTTTAAGGGTGATTACTAAAGATTTCAAATCTAATTTTTTCCCAGCAGGGAGTTTGAGCCTTAAGACATGGCAAAAGCTTGAAAAAAGCCTGAAAAAGAAGAAAATTAGGATACGACCAAAATATTTTTAGACAATAAGAAACTCTGTTTAAGAACACGAGAGTGTTATATTTATAAAACTTGATCAAACTTCATGATGACAAAAGTTAAAAGTAAGTTTTCCTGGGTACACACCTACCTTGTCTTTATTGTATTATTGCTTCTTTCGGGTGGGATGCTTATAGGCGTTGTCTTTGCTTATTTGTCTAATCACTCCCAAGAGTCTGATTATCAGTATATTTTTTGGATAATTGTTTTATCTGCTTTAATTCTATTATTGGTGTTTTCAACTCTAAAAGTTTCCAAAACGATTAGCCTTACCAATCAAGGTATTGTCCTGCAAACCGTTTTTAAACGACAAGAAATTCTTTGGTCTGAAATAAAAGCGATAAAACTTCACGGCAAAGAAAACTGGTTGTTTACACCCCAAGAGGCTACTACCTTTTTCCTACATAATGGTAAAAAAGTCTTTATTATAAATGCACTATATCGTAATACACCTTTGTTGAAAACGGCTCTAAATACAGTGAAAAAACAACATTTGAGAGGCCAACCCATCGATATTCAGAAGTTAGAGCAGCATAAATTAAAGCAAACCTCTCAGCAAATGCCTAATTATCCATTGACCAAATACAGTGGTGATTTTTGGTTCTCTATTAATGGGATCGTTATAGTACTTTTTACCAGTATGACACTTTTTTGGCTGATAGTATTGTTGATCACTGGGGGTATAGGTACCAGTATTTTTATGTCACTTTCTTTTTTACCAGCAGTGTTATCTGCTCGACAACTCAATTATTTTTATTTGGGGAGATATCATTTGGTAGTGAGAAATCATGTTTGGAGGCCTTACATCAAAGTTTACCATCTAGAAGATATAGAGGAGGTAGTGTTTGATAGTGTAGGTGAGAGCTCTGATGGTATAAGAATTATTACTAAAGATTTTAAGGCTGCTTTTTTTCCAGCAGGGAGTCTAAGAGAAAAAAACTGGATAGAACTTGTGAAGGCTTTGAGGAAGCGAAAAATTAAAATACGACCAAAAAATTTTTAGACAATAAAAAATCCCGTGCTTTCACACGGGATCGTTATTGAAACCTTTCCCTGCATTCGTATCCGAAAACGCAGGCTCTTGTGCGTTTTGTGGGTGCAGGTTTAACCTACCAGCCAATCTTTGGCTTCGGCTTCCGAATCGAAGTATCGGGAGTAGTTTTCTTGTACTGTATCTTCGTAAGATTGTTCAATTGATTTTTGAGCGAAGAAATCATCCGAAATCACCAATGCGCTTACATTTGTGAGGTTTTGTTGTACCATCATATCCAAAAAATGCTTTTTAACCCAAGCCTGCATATCGGGATCTATCGTGTAGGCAAATTGTTTGAGGTTGAACAGCGTTTTTTGGGGTTTATATTTTTTGAGGTACTTCAGAGACTGCAAAACTTCTTGCTGATAATCTTCATCTCCCATTTGCAAGGTCAAAGGTGTCCACTGAAAATATAACTCAGAATCTTTTTTCAGATAATAAATCTCCTGATAATTACTTTTGTAGACCAATTTCATTTTCGTGATCTTTTTAGATATTAGGTTGAATAATATTAATCGCTATTTTGGAGGATTACGTATAAATCAAAAAAAAGTTTAATTTTTCAAGCGAAAAATTAAACTTTAAAAAGTCTATTGGGCTTATTGCAAATGATTGATCCAATAAACTAGAATCGTATATCACATCTTGGTAATGCCTTTTGAATTCGTTTTTTCTCTGCTTCTGAAAGTGGATTTCCTGAAAGAATCAAGGTTCTCAAACCTTTTAATTGTCCAAGTTGTCGAGGCATTTTTTCTATTTGATTGTTGCTCAAAATCAACAGCTCTAGCTTGCTCAATTTTGTGATGCTTTCAGGCAAAACTTTAAGCTGGTTGCCAGACAAAATCAATGCCTGTAATGCTTGCATTGTTCCTATGTTTTCAGGTAATGCCTTTAATAAATTATGCTCTAAGTTGAGTTTGTCGAGTTGGGTAAGCTGACAAATTTCCTTAGGTAAACTTTCAATTTTATTGTATCCAGCAATCAAAGAGCGTAAATTTTTAAGCTTATGAAAGGTGGTAGGAATACTTATTAATTTATTTCTGTCTACATCCAGTACCTTCAGGCTTTCCAGCTTACCCAAGCTAGCGGGAAGGTTAATCAACTGGTTTTTGGTCAAGTGGAGTAAACGCAGTTTTTTGAGCTTCCCGAGACTTGCAGGAAGTTCTTCAATGTTGTTTTTGGCCAGGTTTAAGCGAATAAGGCTGCCCAATTGGTCAATTTGCGTGGGTACATCGGTCAACTTATTTTGGCGAATATTTAATACTTCCAGGTGTTTAAGTTTCAAAATAGATGGATTCCAGCTTGTAAGGCCATTTTTCATCAAGTTGAGAAACTTAAGTTGGGGTAGTTTTGCCAATTCTGTAGGAGCCTCTTCCAGCTCTTGATTACGCAAGTTGAGTAACGTACCCTGGTTCACAATTGCTTGTTGTATAGAGGTATATACCATCCCTTGCTTGGGAGTAGGAATTTGAGCCAAGGCTTGAGTGCCATTAAAAAACACAGGGGCCAAAACGAGGGTTAAAATCATTTTTTTCATTTTGTATAATTTGTCATTGTGGTTAAAACAGAGGTTCTTAAGAAAGAACCCCTGTTTGGGTATTAAAGAAAGGTAGTTTAATATCTACTTTTGGTAGCTCACTTGTTTCACAGTACGCTTGCCATTAGCTACTATTACCACCATTAGGTTTTGAGGTGTTTTTACATATTGTGTTACATCTATAGATACTTGGTGACGTCCTGCATTAAAGTTTTTACGAGCAATTGTAGCCACTTTTTGTCCACGAATGTTTAACAATTCTACACTTACGAGTCCTTCAAACTCATTGGTGAAAGCCACATTTATTTTACCCGAAGTAGGGTTGGGAAACACCTTGATGTCTTTTTCCAGGCTAATATCGGTGTTGGTAGTACGGGTAGTCAGCGTTCCTAAGTTTTCGTTACGAGCGATTACAATCGTAGCCGAACGGTTAAAACGTACACTGTTTCCAGTAGCATCAGTCTGAGAACTGTTAGAAGAACTTGGGTGCTGAATAGACAAGAACATAAAACGGTTGTCAGGAGAAAAAGTGATTCCGGTAGGCTCTGAACCATTTGGAGTGGCTCCAAAGATTTTCACCTTGGGGTTACTTTGAGTATGTCCGTTTCCTACCATCCAAATGTAATCGTTTCCACCATCTTGCAATACCCATAGATTCCCTTCATTGTCAAAGGCAAGATTGTCATTGCCACTGCCCCAGCTTACATTAGAAGTGCCACTGTTAGTAGTAATAGGGTAACTTGTTCCTCCTACATAAGTTTGGAAGCCACTAATGGTAGAGCCATTGTCGGTAAAGCGATATACTCGGCCGTTGCCTTTAGAAGTAAAATAAATTTGGCCAGTAAGCGGATGAATTTCTACGTCTTCTACACCGCTGAAATTGTCACCTCCCAAAGAAGAACCCAAAGAAGAAGTACTGTTTCGGTCGCTGCGAGTAGCATTGGGAACCTGAATCCAACTACCAGAACTACCACTGACGTTTAACACATACAAAGTACCAGAAGATAAGTTACGAGGAGAATTGGCCACAAATTTATAGACACAACTTGTACCACCATCTTCTCCATAATATACCGTGCGTTCATCAGCTGCTACTACTACATTTTCGTGACGCATACGTCCCAAAGCCCATAGCTTTTCCTGGCGACTGCTGCCATAAGTTCTCACGCGCTTGGTTACTGGGTCTATTTCTACACACCAGCCTACATCAGTGTATCCATCTCCGTTGTTGTCGCCACTATTATAAGTTTCTTCACAAGTAATGACTGTGCCCCAGGGAGTAACTCCTCCTGAACAGTTACGAGTAGTGGTTACCAAGTCATTATTGTAAAAATCAATCGCCTGATTGCTGTTTACATTCCATAGTTTAGAAGAACCACTGTAGCCAATCTGCATCATAGATACTCCACCAGGGGTGTTTTCGTGGTTTACAGACAAATACCCATTGGTGCTGCTACCACTTATGGGAACATAACCTGTAAAATCGTGATTACCAGGTACCGAACCACCACCAGTGGTATATCCCTGACCTTGTTTCATCAACATTTGGAAACGGTGCGAAGAAGGCAATCTCAAGGTGCCTGATTGACCAATATTGCCTAATGAAGTAAAGCAGCTAATCTTGGTACAAGTATTAGAAGGCTCATTTACCGTGATAAAGCCGTTTTTAGTCTCCGTATCTTGACCAAAAGCATTACTTGCTGTAAGGCTTACTTGATAAGTGCCAGCAGTATTGTAAGTAACCGTAGGATTGTTGGCAGTGCTGCTACTTGGCGATCCGCCCGCAAAACTCCAACTCAAGCCAGTAGGGTTTCCGCTGGAAGTATTAGTAAAAGAAACACTTTGACCTACATTAATGGTAGTAACATTGGCTGAGAAATTAGCATTGGGTGCGTTTCCAGTTGTCCCGGTAGTAACTCTGATGTTATCAAGGGCAATATCACTTTGCCAACCGTTAGAAGAATTAGCACCAGTAGTTACAATAAAGCGTACTTTGGTTTGGTCGCCTTTATAACTATTTAAATTGATAGATTCAGGAAACCAGCTGTTGCCTTGATCACCTGATTTGGTGAAAATTTGTGTCCAACTACTTCCTCCATTGATACTTACTTCGGTACGCAAATTATTGATTTGAGAACCATACATATGGTAATCAAATGTAAGGGTTGGGTTGCTTACCAATGCAATATCAAAGCAAGGGCTTTCAATGATCGCAGTTTTACTTGGGAAATTTGGGTTAGAGGCTTCTACATAAATGTAGGTAGAGCCATTGCTTGCCGCAGATGGCCCAGTGTTGCTGGAAGCGGTACTTCCTGATTGACGGGTAAAGTTTAAGTCGTCTGAGGAAGATTGTTGCCAGTTGCCAAAATTACTTTCAAAGCTTTGGGAGTATGGAAAGCTGTTAATAGTAGCGGTGCAGTTGTTGTTGCCACCACCAGAGCCACTGCCAGAAGTAATTTGGATTTTATCTAAGGCAATATCGCTGCTCCACCCTGAAGATCCATTACCAGTAGTTACTATAAAACGAACGCGGGTTTGGGCACTTTTATATGCATTAAGGTTAATTGATTCAGTAAACCAGCTATTACCTTGACTACTAGATTTGCTGAAAATTTGCGTCCAACTACTTCCACCATTGGTGCTTACTTCGGCTTTTAAATTATTGATTGCAGAACCATACATATGGTAGGCAAAAGACAGGGTAGGGTTGCTTACTGAAGCAATATTAAAACAAGGGCTATTCAATATGGCTACTTTGTCAGGGTAGCCAGTACCATCAACCGAAGCTTCTACATATATATAATCAGCACCATCATTGGCGCTGGAAGGCCCTGTGCCATTAGAAGGCGTGCTCCCTGATTGACGCGTAAAATCTAAGTTGTCTGCGCTGGACTGAGACCAGCTTCCAAAACCACTTTCGAAACTTTCTGTATAAGGGAAGTTCTGAACAGTGGTGCTACAGTTGTTGCTTGAGCCTGTAGTATAAGTAACCACAAGCTGAGGAGCACTGCTGCTGGTTCCATCATACGACTCTGCAGTTCTTTCACCAGTTCCACTAATGATCATCACCATTGAGTTACCTGAACTCCATCCGCTACGATTCACGATTTCTTGTACAATGTTAGATAAATTTGGCGTACGCTGACTACTTCCAGCTTGACCTACACTATTCCAGGCAGGTACACTGTTCCAGGCTACTGAAGCACTGGTAAAGCTACGAGAAGAAATATTGCCATCAGTACTGGTAAAGGCGCTGGCATTATTGGTGTCGTGACCACGAATGATCAAATTGGTAGTGCCAGAGTTGGTTTCATCAGTAGTGAACTGAATGTATGCAGAAGTAATTGTTGCACCTTGAGGAATATTTAGGCCTCGAAAACGCATACCAATTAGCTGGTTTCCACGGGAGCTTCCATCACGTACTAGTTCTAAATCGGAGCTGTTGAGGTACATTTGGCCAGGAGAGCTGGTAGCATCGCTTCCATGTTCTTCAGCATCATCACTTGTAGACGATACCCTTGAAGTTACGGTAGTTTGGGCTTGAGTGTGGGCAAACACTCCTACCAAGAGGCACACCAATAGGGATATGCACCACTTGGTTAAGTAATTGTGGTTCATTGGTTTAGATTCTATTTATATAAGTGTAATTTAATTTAGAAGGGAGTTAGCTAACATCCTTATTTAGGTGCGCAAAGATGATAAGTGTAGCGAGGGTTTCAAACAGGGAAATGTTAACTTTTCATTATAAAAAAAACAAAAACTTGTTACATATGTTTTGCTTGCTTGAACATCAAAAATTCTGTCTTACCTTTGAAAATTTACTTCAAAATAAATTCTTTATTGAGTTTTCCTGTATTAGGAGATATAATGATCCATAACCCATCCAACAGAAATATAAACCCGCTCATTTCCTGATTTAATACTAGTGATAAGCATTGTAAAGCAACCAATTTGTATCTATTGTCTGTAATATTTGTGATTCTTGTCTCTAAATAATGCTTAGATTTTCTTATGCCTAACCGTAAAAAAGTGATTTTGTATAATCCTCAGGCTGTGTTTTTCGATATGCCACTGGCGCTACTGGCGTTGGGATCTGTGTTGGATGAAAAAAAATATGAGGTAATTATTGTAGATGCCAGAGTAGAGGATGCTCCTCTGGAAATTATTAAAAAACACCTTTCAGAAGCGATCTGTTTTGGAGTAACTGTAATTACAGGAGCACCTATTAAAGATGCCTTGCAAATGTCGGCTCAAGTGAAACAATTGGCTCCCAACCTTACAGTAGTTTGGGGAGGATGGCATACCTCTTTATTTCCCAAAGAACCTATTCAAGAGCACGATTTTATAGATATTACAGTACAAGGACAAGGCGAAGATACCTTTAAGGAGTTAGTTGAACATTTGGAGAGAGAACAAACACTGGAAAATGTAAAGGGTATCACTTATCGTTTGGAAGGACAACCTGTGAAAAATCCGCCCAGACCTATAGCGGATATGAATCAGTTTGGAAGAGTAAACTATGATCTGATAGATGTAGAAAAATACTTTAGAAAAAAGAAAAAAAGACAATTTGACTACATATCTTCTATTGGCTGCTATTTCCGTTGTTCTTTTTGTGCTGACCCTTTTGTTTATCAGCGAAAGTTTTCGGCAGTTTCACCAGAAAAAATGGTAGAAGACCTGATTTACTATCAACAAAAATATGGTTTTGAAGATGTCAATTTCCAAGACGAAACATTTTTTACCTACACCAAAAGAATCAAAGCTTTGGCGGAAGGAATGATTAAAGAGAAGGTGGAGTTTTCGTGGGCAGGTACTATGCGAGCTGATCAGGGAGAAAGGCTCCCAGATGATGTATGGAAGCTTTGTAAAGAGGCTGGTTTACGAAGATTACTGATAGGAGTAGAGTCTGGTTCGCAGGAAATGATGGATTGGATGAAAAAAGATGTAAAGCTTACCCAGATTTTTTATTGTGCTGATAAGTGTAAGGAACTGGATATCGCGGTGATTTTCCCCTTTATTGTTGGTTTTCCTAATGAAACCGATAAAAGTGTAAGTGAAACTGTAAAAGTGGTAAAGCAGCTTCGCAAAACCAGTCGTAAATTTGATACCCCCATATTTTATTTCAAACCTTACCCAGGTTCTCAAATTACTCAAGATGTAGTTAAAAACGGGTACGAATTACCTAAAACGACCTTGGATTGGGGAGATTTTGACTATGTAGGTTCTTCGGGACCTTGGGTTACCCCCGAAAAAGAGCGCTTTTTCGAGCACTTTAAGTTTTATCTAAAATTGGCTTACAATAATAAAAAGAGTAGTCTTCTATATCCTTTGAAGAAATTGAGTCAATGGCGATGCGAAAAAAATCAATTCAGATTTCCTTTAGAAAAGTATATCATTGAAAAGATAAAACCTGCCCCCAAGCTGTCTTGATGTTTGACTATGAGAGAGTTATTAACAAACGCGCACTTTGCCAAGGGGCTTTACTATTTTTCTGAAGTAGACCGCACTTTCGAAAAGATGTATCTCCAGGTAAGAAAAAAAGAAGGAAGAGTATATGCGGATAAAGAGCTTATGCTACTTCCTGAGCAGGCTATAAGGCATACACAAGAGTGGCCACTTCGCCAAGAAAGCGCTGATCATTTGATAAATTATCTGCAAGTCAATCCCAAACCTGTCATTCTCGAGATTGGATGCGGAAATGGCTGGCTGGCAAACAGAGTTTGTAACAACACCAGCGCTGATGTGTATGCGTTGGATCTAAATGAACCAGAACTCAAGCAAGCAGTACGGGTTTTTGCTCACGAAAGGCTTAAATTGATTTATGGCAATATTTTTAGCGAATCATTTGATGATTTTAGAGCAGGTATTGACTTAATATATTTGGCGGGTAGTATTCAATATTTTAACGATTTGTCGTTGATTTTGAATAGGTTATTTAGCTTTTTAAATCCATCAGGAGAAATACATATACTAGATACACCATTTTATGCCAATGTTACTCAATCTGCTGCCAAACAACGAAGCAAAGTATACTATGAACAACTTGGGTTTCCAGAAATGATCTCGAGTTATCATCATCATACCTGGGAAGCGTTGGCTTCTTTTGCTCCTGAAGTATTATACAAACCAAGCTTGTGGCAAAAGCTACTGAGAAAACGAAAGAGCCCTTTTCCCTGGATAAAGCTTACAAGCAAGCAAATTTAATCGCCCAATACTGATGAGAAAACATATTGCTATTCTTATTCCAGGAGGTATTGGCACTGGTAGCTATTCACAAGGCATTCCTGTTATCCATACCTTTGTAGATAGACTGAAGCTTATTTATAAAGTGACAGTTTTCTCTTTACATCCAATCAATGCAGGTTTTAAACCACAAGGGTATGAACTTATTGCTCCTTTGAATACCCAAAGCCTATTTACCCAAATTCTTTGGCTTCAAAAAGTGTTTGCACGGAGACAAAAACAACAAAGAATTGATCTCATCCATGTTTTTTGGGGGTTTCCAGCTGGTTTTTTGGGAGTATTGCTCAAGTTTAGATTTAGATTGCCTTTGATAATTCATCTTCAGGGAGGAGATGCCACTGCTATCCAAGAAATCAACTATGGAGTATTTCAGGCCTCCAAGGTGAAAAAAGCACTCATTAAATGGACTTATCAACAAACTGACGAACTCATTACATTAACTAATTTTCAGCAGAGTAAGCTTCAGGAACATTTTACTAAGAAAACAACCGAAGTAATTCCTTTTGGAGTAAACACCGCTTTGTTTCAACCAAAAACAAAAGAGCTTAAGCCTCCTTATCAATTTCTCCACCTGGCACACCTTAACCCTGTAAAATCTCAAACAACTTTGTTAGATGCTTTCCAGAAAGTTTGTAAAGAAGTGGATGGGCAACTATTTATTGTTGGTGGAGATACATTGGCAGGAGCATTAGAGCAATATTCCAAACGATTAGGAATTAATGATCGAGTAAGCTTTGTAGACATTGTACCTTATCAGCAAACGGTAGACTATTTAGACAAAGCCCATATCCTGTTACATACTTCATTGTATGAAGGGCAAGCCATGGTAGTAGCCGAAGCAATGGCCAGCGGAGTAGTAGTATGTGGTACCAAGGTAGGGCTTATTGATGATCTGGAAGATGAGTGTACGTTGGCGTCACCCATTAAAGATAGCCAGAAACTTGCCCAAAATGTACTCAAGCTACTTAAAAATGAGGCGCTCTATCGACATTTGCAAGCTAAAGGAGTGGCTTGGAGCCAACAGCATGACATAGATTGGACTATACAACAGTTTGATAATTTATATCAAAAACATCTTGGCTAATTATGTTATACAAATTGAAATATAAGATTAAAGGAATCTTTGGGCAGTATCAGTTTTTTAAGGCATTACCTCACTTTAAGCAAGCGTCTGGCCAGCTAATCCTGGCTTATCACGGGATCGATCAATACAATAGTACTCATTGGAATACAAAGTTTTTAGGGTATAAGCAGTTTGACAAACAAATGGCTTTATTGAAAAAGCATTTTGAGGTAGTAGATTTAGCTACTTTTTGTCAAAAAGAAAAAAGCCCACAAAAACTACAAATCACCATTACTTTTGATGACGGCTTTGAGAATAACTATACCTATGCTAAACCAATTTTAGAAAAATATCAGATACCTGCTACATTCTTTATTGCTACTCCACAACTACATGGATACGATGTTCTTTGGGCTGATTTATTGGATTTGGGAACTGTGGAAGCTCCAAGTCAAGTAAGTATAGGTGACTATCTTTTTATCAAAAAGAACAGCCAATTTTATAATCAACAATTGGGAAGCCTTAAGCAAGCTTGTACACAACAAAATGGTGAGTTTATTCAGGAGGTTTATAAAGCTTTTGGTTCCTGTGTAAAATTCAAGAATAAGCAAAAGTTGAAGGACTATTGGCAGTTAATGAATGACAAACAACTGCAAGATTTAGCTTCGAACCCTTTATTTACTATTGGTGCCCATGGTGTGTTGCATACAAGTATTCACTTGCTAACCCAGGAAGAAGCACTTCAGGAAATGAAAAAATCAAAACATCGGTTAGAAGATATTACTCAAAAATCTATTACTGATTTTGCATATCCTCATGGGTGGGCCAATAATACCAGTATAGAATGGGGAAGAATGGTGGGGTTTAAACGCCAGTTTTTGGCTAATGAGACTGATATCGATTTGCAGCATCATGAGGAGATATATAATAGAATGGGTAATAATCCTTTTGTTTCACCAAAAGCGCAAGTTTACTACGCCTATAAAGGTGGGTATTAACCAAGTTGTTTCATGAATTACCATTTTGAAAGATTAACAGCAGAAAACCTGGCAATGTTGCCAGAAGTATTCAAACAATCTTATGGTCGAGCGGTTTCTCTTGAATATTTGAGAAAAAAGTATACAAATCATCTGAACAATGAAACAAAGTATTTTGGTATACTGGCTTATGAAGGCGGACAAGTGGTGGGGTTTAATGGGGCTATTCCTTATACACTACGTCAAGGAGATGATTTGCAGCTTGCGGTACAAAGTCTTGATTCTATGGTGGTGCCAATACACCGTAAAAAAGGACTCTTTACCACATTATTTACTCATTTACAAAGTCAGTTGAGAGAGGAAGACATAGCTTGTATATTTGGTTTGCCTAATCAGGCTTCTCACAATGCTTTTTTTAATAGGTTGGGATGGCAACCAGTGCATCAAATCAAACGCTTTCATATACCAATCCAATCTAAAATTTTATCCAGAGTAAAGCATTTAAGTAGTACACTGACAGGAAATGGGTTTAAAAATTACTTTTTACCCACACCTGGTAAGCCTTGGTTTATCAGCAATGACTTTGTGTTAATTGAGCGAGATGAGGCATTTTTTGATTATAAACAAAAATTAGGAAATAGCTTTTTTATACGATTATGTGGGGTCAAAATATGGCTAAAGTTACAAGGTATTTACCTTTGGATTGGAGACATGGAGCTGCCAGAGACTGATGCTCACTTTAAAGAAATAATACATCGGTTACAAAAACTAAGCAGTGGAGCAGGAGTGCATGAAATTATCTTCCAGACTAGTCCTGATTTGCCATTAGCACAGATGTTTGCACGTTTTTACGCACCTCAGCCTTCCTGGACCTTAGGCGTGTATAATTTTTCCTCTAATTGGAACCTATCGAAACTTAGAATTACCTATGGAGACCTCGATAATTTCTGATGTACATGTAGCTTTTGTGTCTCACGTATTTCATTCTAAAAAAACACCCGAAGAACTACTAGAAGAGTATTTTACTATTGTGGAATGGGTAACAGCAATTTTTCAACAAGGAGTAAAGGTTTCGGTAATTTATCGTTATTCCAGGAATTACCAAATCACAAAAGAAGGGGTACATTATTACTTTATTGCTGATAAAAAAGCTACCAACTCTAAAAGTAATCCTGGGGTATTTTATCGGGATGTAAAACGATTATTAACGGAGTTGGAAGTAAATGTCGTTCACTTACACAACATTCGGGATATACGGACAAACATTAGACTAAAACGTGTATTTAGTAAATGGCCAATGGTTATTCAGGATCATGGATCGGTTTTTAAACGTGATTCTTTGAAGGATCAATTACTAAAGCCACTGTTAAAACAAGGGCTTAGTCATATGGATAGGATTATTTTTGCCGCTAAAGGACAAGAAGAGCATTGGATTCGAAATAAAATAATCAGGAAGGAGCAGTGCACTTTTATTATGGAGAATTCATCTTCTTTTAGGTCAATGTCCAGAGATGCTTGTCGAGAAATCACCAAATTGACTGGGCAACCCGTTTTTTTATGGGTAGGAAATCTAAATACGAATAAAGATCCTATAACTGTACTCGGGGCTTTTCAGAAAATATTGCAACATTACCCGCAGGCAAAGCTCTATATGATTTATCGCTTGAATGAAATGGGAAACATTGTTAAACAATGGATTAGTGAGCATCAATTAGATAAACAAGTATTCTTGTTGGGGAGTAAAACACGAGAAGAGCTTAAGTTTTACTACAACAGTGCCGATTATTTTCTTTCGGCAAGTCATAAAGAGGGTAGCGGTTATGCTGCTATAGAGGCCATGTCTTGTGGAGTAGTGCCCATTTTGACTAACATACCATCTTTTGTAAGCTTAACCGATGGAGGAGAAGTAGGCGCATTGTTTGACTCTGGCGACAGTAAAATGTTGTGTAAAAAAATATTAGAAATTTTAGAAAAGCCATTACCCGAGGAACAAAGCCGGGTATTGGCTCATTTTGAGAAGTGTTTTAGTGCTGAGGCCATTGCCAAGCAAGCCATACAAATGTATCAAGAGGTGTTAACCAAATAACTACTCTACATAAAAACCTTCAATTTCTGGTTGACGGTATTTTAGCCAAAATTTTTGTAAGGCCTTTATCTCATAAGGATAACGATAAAAACTGGTTTTATAGCGCATGAGCCCAAGGTTGCGCACTACAAAACGTTGAAGGCGAGATATCTTAAAATCAGAAGCAGTAGGATATACTGCGTTTAATACTGTTTCGAAGTTTTTGATTTTGTCGACCATTGCTGGGGTAAGCCAGGGAGTCAGTGGATTTTTTCTTAAGTCAAAATTAAGCCAATCTGGTGAGAGCCAATCTTCTAGCGTCTGAGGGAATTTAAAGCCAGTTTTTTTTACCTCTTCGTACATCTCTGAGCCTTCCTGAGGCACAGGGCTATATACATAAATGATAATTTCAGTATCAGGGTTAATTGCTTTAATTTCTTTGATAAATTGGATGTCATCATCAATTTGCTGCATTACCTTTTCAGAGGTTTCAGCGGGAAAACCCAGTACAAATGAATATTCTGGAATAATTCCAAATTTC
Source organism: marine bacterium AO1-C (assembly GCA_001890965.1). Classification (GTDB taxonomy): domain Bacteria; phylum Bacteroidota; class Bacteroidia; order Cytophagales; family Microscillaceae; genus Microscilla. The sequence goes on from MLAY01000018.1 coordinate 69,969, forward strand.
CCGAGTCGGGCAGCAAATCGTTTCATTTGTGCGGCGTTTTGAGTACCTCCCTTATCTATTTGATCTAATAAATCATCGTTGCCACTTTCTGCTCCCAGAAAAATCATTTTACAGCCTGCTTTTTTCATGAGGGCCAACGATTCATCTTTGTATTTATCTATAGTATCTATACGTCCTTCTCCCCACCAGGTAAGCCCTTCGTTTTGAACGAGTTTAGCAAACTCTACTACTCGTTTTTCTGATACAAAAAAGTTGTTATCATGAAATTCAATAGCATCTGCACCATATTTTTCCTTCAGATGCATAATATCCTGATACATTTTTTCGGCTGATTTGCCTTTCCAGCGAGCTTTGAAAATGGGTACAATGCCACAGAATGAGCAAGTAAAAGGACACCCAAAACTAGAATGATACCCGATGGTCTTTTTACCCAAAAAGGTTTTACCCAGATAGCGTTCTACAGGATAAAATTGATTCAAATAATCATAAGGCAGGTCAGGTAATTGGTTGTAATCCAGGATAGTATCTTTTTTAGTTTTAGTTATTTTGTCGTCCTTTTTGAAAATCAAATTATGAATATCATCCAGTGGCTGTTGTTCATCGAGGGCTTTAAGTAATGCTGGAAAAGCATAATCACCCAGGCCGTTGATCACATAATCTACATAACCAGAGTCCATGACTACTTCATATTGATTTGAAGCAAAATATCCACCCCAAATATTAATGACTTCTGGATATTTCTGTTTAATTTTTTTTGTGTAAGGAATGGCTTGCGAAAGTTGCGGCCCAGGCATGACAGTGCATCCAAAATATTTAAATTCACCAGTTTTAAGGTATCTTTCAATGGTACGCCAAGGATCCCTCTCCATATTACCATCTACCAATACATATTCATAGTGCTCATGTATAGAGGCCCCTATTTGTAGAATACTGTTAGGGATTCTAAAGCCATGATTGGCACTTCTTGGATTGAATAATATTACCTTATTTGCTTTCATGATAATTTTTATAAGCTTTTCCTTATGATGAATTAAAACGCACTACAGCAACGACTACAGGCAGGAAACAACCCACCGGCTTTTAATAGATCCTTTCTAAACTTTTGTATTACCTGACTATTCCAAATCGTGTTTAATGATTGCTCGTAGATGTTTCCAATAGTTAAATTATAGCAACGTCCGTGGGCTGGAATTACCGAACCATCAGATTTGATCATGAGGCTGGAAAACACTGCCCCACAACGTTTTCCTATGAATTCCTGCGGCTTTTGATAATACTTGGTAAGCGAATCAAGTGTGGTAAGATTAGGTGCGAAATAGGTATTAAAAGGATAGTTTTCCTGATTGATTGCGTCGATTTCTTCTAGCAATGCAGGTAAATTCATGTTCTTTAAGTTTATCTCATCCAGGTTGGAGTCAGTGGCTGGATATTGCTCTCCCCAGATTTGGTTATGTAGGATAGCCATTTGTGGATCGGCAAACTGGGTATGCATAAAAGCAATTTCCTCGATATTTATTTTTCTAAAGCTGTCTGTAAATGCTTTTAGGTGCCCAATATTCCATTCCGTAATGGCGCAAATAATAAGAATCTTAGGAGCATTTGGGTATGACTTTAATTTCTCAATACCCTCAAGAGCTTTCTGAAATGAGCGTTTATGCCCTCTTATTTCATTGTGAATATCTTGTGGCCCGTCTAATGATATATAAATTTCGTTAAGGCCTGCCTGCACTAGTTTTTCTGCTTTGTGTTTAAGCGTTAAAGCATTGGTAGTGAGTGTAGTAAATAGACCTTTTTGATTAGCATAGGTCAATGACTCTACCAAGTGAGGGTATACTAAGGGTTCCGTAAATGCATAAGCCAGCTTACTGTTAGGGAAGTATGCCGCTTGTTGATCTATAATTGTTTTGAGTAGATCCAATGGCATATTAATAGGGTGAGTACCTATTAAGTTTTGAGCGAAGTTGCTCTCAAGATTTTGTGTCCCCACATCACACATTTTACAATGCAAGTTGCAAACATTGTTTACCCCCAGTACAAGCCATTCAGGGCTGTAAAAGAGCTTTTGTGGATACAATCTTATATTAGCACTTTTTATCTTTTGGGGAATGTTCATGGGGTGTTTATTGATGGATGATGAGTAATTTTAATCAAGTAATTGTGTTCCCACCAAACCCTAACCTTCTTTATTTCTTGCCATTGTAAGTGGTGTTTTTGTGCCATTTGCCGAATTTGATCAAGGGCACAATCACTAGATAAAATCATGAGTGCTTGTCCATTGTGTTTCATAAATGCGGGCAGTTGTTGAAAAAGTTTTGAAAAATAGCCAAAATCTTCGCCACAATACCAGGCGTATTCTTCGTCACTTTTAGGGTTTTGAGGATAATAGGGAGGGTTGATTACGATATAATCAAATGTTTGTTGAACAAAGCTGTCAAATAAGTCAGATTGAATGACCTCGATATTTGCTTTATACTTCTGACTATTATGACAGATATTAGCTACAGCTTTAGGGTTAATGTCTGAGGCGGTTACATTGGCACCCAGACGAGTAGCAAACAGTGATATAATTCCAGTTCCAGCACCCAGTTCCAGTACCTTTTTTCGGGTTAAATATAAGTTTCCAAGGTAATCTAGCAGGAGCTTGGTAGAAAAATAAAACCCTGGGTGAAAAACACCACTAAACACTTTAATTTTTAATTGTTTGTATCTGAAACTCCGATCTTTCGTCAAGTACCATTTTACTAAGGGAATTACTGATCGGGCAAATACTTTTTTGATAATATATGACATGAATTGTTGTGATTCTTTTTATTTACTTTGTGATATTTTAGGACAAAGAAGTTGTTTTTCGACGCTCCCACCACATTCCCATTTTGGCTATTACTACTCGCACTTTTAGTTTGAAAGTTTTTATTGAGAGAGGCTGCTGGGTATAAAACTTATAAAAATTCACCTCATTCACGACTCTGCTTAGTGCGTGTTTGTAATATTTGCGTGAATAAGTTCTATTAAAGTCGATATCACGATCAGTGGTAGTTTCCCATTCCAGAGGGCGTATCTGTATATCATTAGTTTCTTCATACAATTCGGTTCCTTTAATAGGATATGCAAGAGTAATGGTAAAATGATCTGGATTGGCTTTTCTTAAATGTTGTATGGTAGCTTCTATATCCTCCTCGGTTTCCTGTGGATAGCCCAACATAATAAAGGTTCCCGTCTCGATACCATTTTTTCGTGCCAGTTGTATCATTTCCTGTACTTTGGTAATCTCTACCCGACGATCCATTAAATCAATGATTTTTTGAGAACCGCTTTCAGCCCCTACCCAAACCCTAAAACACCCAGATTCTTTAAGTAATTGAACTACTTCATCATTCATGCGATCAGCTCGCGTGATACATTCATAGCGAACTTTTACTTTTCTGGCTTGGATCGCTTCATTGAACTTTGTTAACCATTTATGGCTTACTGTGAACACATCATCTACAAACCATATCAAATCAAATTGGTAGTGCGTTTGTAAATGCACGATTTCATCTACTACTTTTTCGGGAGAGCGTCTTCGATAACTTAGCCCGTAGACGGCCCTACTGCACCATTTGCAAGTATATGGACACCCTCGCATCGTGCTTAAAGTAATAGAGCTTTGGCCATGGTGTTTTTTCCAAACACTTAGGTACTGATTCAAATCTATTTTTGAACGATCTGGATATGGTAATATATCTATGCTTTTCACCTTGGTGCGTTCTGCAGTTTGGTGATACTTCCCTTCTTTCATAAATGCAAGGCCCTGTATTTGTTCCGGGACATAATTACCAGCCTCTAGTGTTTCTATGAGTTCAAGCATGGTTTGTTCACCCTCCCCAATCACTATAAAATCAGCATTAGCCTTTAGTAAACTTTCCGCATTGTAGCGAGTGTCAGGCCCACCCAAAATAATTGTGATGTTTTGTAATGCAGCATTCGCTTTAATTTCCTGAATAAGTTGAATCACATAGGGCTTAGTCATAAGATTGATGTAAATCCCTAAATATTGTGGGCGTTGCCTTAGTAGATATTGTGATAACTTGGCTCTGCTTGAGAAAGTAGTATCAAATACTTCATTTGTAATATTGTTTTCAGTAAGAAAAGCTGAGATGCTCAATATGCCTAGAGGAGCATAAGGACGCATAATTTTTTGCTCTTTTGCGTCTTCATCTATGAAATATCCATGGGTAAGTACTACTTTACTCATTTTATGCTCTTTTTAAAATCTATCAAAAAGTGATCTGATTGGTAAGCCAAAAAAGGGAGCTTTTTAGTCGCATTATCTAACCATTCAAGGTGTTTTAACCAACCTTGTTTGTGGGAGAAGAACTTTTCTAAATATGATGGTGGAACAAACCCCCCAATGGCTTGCAGGTGTTGTTTTTGGAAATAATGAGAAGCTTCTTTTTCAATTTGATAGGGAGTATAATACCAAATTGGAAGGGTTTGACCTTCTACACCTATTGAAGCTTCAACCGCTTGATTAGTTGCTCTTCTGAAGCTTTGTCTTGTTTGCCCTTTTATCAGAAAGTAGAGTGTTTCCCACCAGCAAAACTTTCCCATAATCACCCAAATCAAATGTCCTCCGGGCTTTAACCAACGGCTACATTGTGCAATTAAGTGAGGCAAGTTTTCTCTATTTAAACAATTAATACCGCCAAAGTTTGAAAAAACAATGTCAAAAGATGCTTCTGAAAACTCGACATCAAGGTTGTTAATATCATATTGCAAGCGGCTTACTTGAGCTTCTAATTGGTATTGACTGATTTTATCCTTTGTTGCTTGCAGCATGAGCGGTGATGCATCAGTTGCCAACACCTCATGGCCTTGACGGGCAAAAAATAGAGCATCTTCACCTGTTCCACAGCTTATTTCTAAAATCTTCAGTTGTGTCTTCGCTTTCAGTTTGTTTGCTAGATAACCCCAGACGGCGTTTCTTTGGGCTTGCCCAATCAATGAATGCGAAAATTGAGCATCGTATTCCTTTGCTATAGAGTCAAAAACTGCCTTCATGATGAATAATTTTGCTTAATTTTTTTCAAACGCCAGGCATCGATTCTTGCAGAAGGTTCATAATACGCCACTGCCGTCACCCATTTGAGTTTTTGAAAGGTAGTTTGAAAAGGTTTTTTAACAATTCTGGATAAGGTTTGATACCCTCTTTTGCGTCTATAAATTTTGTGTAAATAACGATGCAATCGTTTATAATAAGAAGGAGGAAATGTGTTCTGAAACATCATATCCAAATCGTCTGAATCTACCCAGTTTGCTTTCTTGGATAAATCTTTTTTGACATTTTCATAAAACTTAGTCCCTGGTAGCGGATATGATACCGAAACTCCCAAATCATCAGGCATAAGATCCAGCACCATGCGACAAGTTTTAGCAATGTCTTCTTCTTGCTCTCCTAAATAACCGAACTGAATAAAAAAAGCTACTTTTACTGCCTTCTTCTTAAGCATTCGGGTGGCTTCATATATTTGCTCTACCTTAGTACCTTTATCCATTGCATCCAGTATCTTTTGCGAGCCTGATTCAGCACCCACCCAAACTGTATCTAATCCAGAATCGGCCAATGCTGCAATAGTATCTTCTTTCAGTAATAAGTCTACTCTGGACTGGATTTTATATTTAAAGTTTAACTGACGTTGTTTTACAACTTCTCGGAATGTCTGAGGCCAACTGGGCTTTAAACCAAAAATATCATCACACATCCAAAAATAATTTACTCCATAGTTATTCATGAGAAACTCGATCTCATCAGCAACTTTATGGGGAGAGCGAGAATTATAACGATTGCCATAAATAGGTTTTGCACACCAGTTACATTTATAAGGGCAACCTCGAGTAGTAGCAATATTTAAAACAAAATAACCCTGATGAGCCATCCATATTTTACGATACGCTTCTATGTCTACCAAATCCCAGGCAGCCATTGGAAGGGTATCTAAATCTTGTATTACAGACCTTTTAGAATTCTTTTGTACCGCATTTTGAGCATTTTTTTGAAATGCAATGCCCGAAATTTTATCAGTATCTTCTTCGTTTTCCAGTGCTTGGATTAAAGTTTTTAGAGTAAGTTCTCCTTCTCCTAACAAAACAAAATCGGCGCCTTGCTTAAGGTATGTTTGGTAATGATCGGTAGAATCAGAGCTGCATACTATGGTTTTACAACCTTGTTGCTTGCCTTGTCTAAGCATTGAGAATGCCTCCTCTCTCATGCTTGTAAGGCACATTTTGGTGAGGTAATTAAACCCGTCGTCATAGATTATCAGGTAGTCTGGCTTTTCCTCTTTAAGTATTGGGATGATCTCCTCAGCATTTTGTCGGAGGTTATTATCAAACAAGCTTACCTCAAATCCTTCTTCACGCATTAGAGCCGCAGCCTGGATAGTACCCAGTGGAGGGTAAGGTTGTTTTGCTTTCCATTGTTTTTTATCAAGGGGATAAAAATACGCATTTGCAAATAACAATTTCTTCATCTTAATTGCTCAATCTACTAGTGAAGTGTTTCTAAAAGCCTCTTTCTTGGTTTCTAAATCTACGAAAACTGACTTGTGGAAATTACGCCAATGAGCACGAGAGGTTTGTTTAGTGTTGGTAATAGCTGCTTGATAATCATCTTGTGACTTGTAATTTTTACCGTGCTTTATTTTCCAGTACTTCGTTACCAGTTTTAGCATTAGATCATCCAGTTTATTGCCGAGCTTATTACTCAATAGCATCTCCATAATAAACTTGCCACTTCTTCTTCTGCTTTTAGGCACTTGTTCAAGACTAGGTAATGGATAGTTAGGATAGAAATCCTTCACCCATTCATTTTCTTCGTAAAATTTTTGGCAATAACTTTTACCATATACAGGAATCAAGGTTACGATCTCAAGGCTGGTATAAATGTTCTTATTGGAAATGGTTAGATGGTCACTGTCGATGAGATAATTGGCACAGAAAAATTTATTGTGATTGAGCAAAAAAGTTTTCTTGAACAAAACAAGCATAACTTTCAATATCCAAACCTTATTAGGGGCTGCTATTACAAAAAAGTCAACATCACTATTTTTGTCAGCATAATTTTTAGATACGGATCCAGATACGAAAATGGCTCTTACAAATGGAAATGAAGCAATGATTTTTATAAACAGATGGGCAATTTTTAGGTAACGATCAGCTCGTTGATTGCCATCAAGACGCCTCAAAATGAGATCAAGTTTGTTGTGTAAACTATAAAATTTTTCAAACCTGAAAATTATTTTATCATCAACCAATTCCTCTACAATACACTCTACTTGTGCTCTCGAACATTTTTGGTCACAACTTTTAAAAATTTCCTCAATCGTTAATGGATAGTGAAAAATATCATAATACATCAAGACATTTAATACAGATTGCTTCAACATAAGTAAATAGATGATTAATATAATTGGTTCGCTTTTGTTTCCCTTACAACTCGATATTCAAAAATGGTTGTTGCATTGGTGATTTTTTTTTCAGAGAAGAAGAAAAAATATTTCAATATAATAAGTGTAATATTTGGGTTTAGGTGCTAAAAGTAGAATTATATTTTACTTTTTAAGAGGTTTAAAGGTTTTTATGTTTTGATTGTGTTTGTGTTGAGAGGTAGAATAAACCTGTTTTTTTTCTAAAAAGTATCAAAAAACTTACTTAATAAATTGAAATTGCTCTAGGGTTTTATGTAAAAAGAATAGGCTTTTATCTGATAAATTATGGTAACATGCATATGCAAAAGGTGATTAACATTAACTTTTTATTATAAAGAAAAGCAAAACTTGTTTCATATATTTACTTAATCTATACATTGAAAAATCTACCTTATAGTTGATATTTTTTACTATGAAAAAATCCCTTATACTGTTCTTGAGTGTGTGTTTATTTACGCATTGTAACGGACAAAAAAAGTACGATCCAAAAACTTATAATGACAAGAAGTTTAGCAAGCAATACAAAAAGAAGCGAGGCAAAGGAAGTCCAACCCAAATGAGCTTTGAGGAATACAATCCAATTTCTACGTTGATTGTGCCCGAACACCAAGTACTTAAGGCAAAGTATCCTTTTATAGATGTACATAATCATCAATGGCGTATGGGTAATCAGAATTTGAGCGAATTGGCCCAGCAAATGAGTGCATTGAATATGCAAGTGATGGTAAACTTGAGTGGGAGAGGCTGGAATCGTAACGGTGACAGTTTTTTGCAGAAAGTAATGAACAACGTAAAGACCTCAAAACATAAGAACCGATTCATTGTATTTACTAATATAAGTTTTAATGGAATAGATGACCCTGATTGGACCAAAACTACGGTGGCTCAGTTAGAACGTGACGTGAAAAAATATGGCGTAAATGGCTTAAAAATTTACAAAAACCTGGGACTAACCGCTAAAGACAGCAAGGGAAATCGCATCAGAACAGATGATCCAAGACTTGATGCCATTTGGGCAAAATGTGGCGAATTAGGTATCCCAGTACTTATTCATTCGGGGGAACCATTTCAATTTTGGTTACCACGCGATAGCCGCAACGAACGGTGGTTGGAATTAAAGCAAAAACCAGGGCGTTATCGTAACCCATCTAAATACCCATCCTGGGAAGTAGTTATGGAAGAGCAACATAACGTTTTTCGTAAGCATAAAAACACCACGTTTATTGATGCACACTTGGGGTGGCTGGGCAACGACCTGAATCGTTTGGGTAAATTGTTAGATGAATGCCCTAATGTGTACACCGAAATAGGTGCGGTGTTGGCTGAGTTGGGGCGTCAGCCTCGTTTTGCTCGCAAATGGTTGATTAAATATCAGAATCGCGTAATGTTTGGCAAAGATACCTGGAGACCAGAAGAGTATAAGGTTTATTTTAGGGTGTTAGAAACCGAAGATGAATACTTTGACTATTACCGAAAGCGTCACGCCTACTGGAAAATGTATGGTTTGAACTTACCAGACGAAGTACTTAAGAAATTATACTATAAAAATGCGCTCAAGGTAATTCCTAACATAGATAAATCTCTGTTTCCTAAGGATTAGCTTTCGACCCAACGATAGCGTTTTAGGTGGATTTAAAGTGAAGAATGTATGATTTTACGTTTTTCACCTTATAGAAACTTTATTAAGAGTCGGCCTTCCTGCTTGAGTTAAGAAGGCCGATTTTTATATTAATTTACGATCTAATTTTGAGATAAAATTAACGGTTTCAACAGACTTATAATGATTTTAGCAGGTTTAGGCTGAGTTTGAGAAAATGAGACATTTACCAAACTCAGCTTGGTCACAATCCCATTGATAGGTCGCGAACTGGGATTAGTCAAAGTCTAGCCACCACTTTTCGGTTATTTGATCTTGTATATTGAAGATTTCTCCTAAACGTGGCAATGTATAGTGCAGCTGAGCTGCTTCCGCGGCTTTTACAAAATCTTCGACAGGTTCTTGCCAAGTATGTTGGTAAGAAAGCGCAAAACCACCCCAATGCACAGGCATTATGTTTTTTGTGCCCGTATCCAGTGCTGCTTTTATACATTCTTGTGGAAATAGATGTATCTCAGCCCAATCGTCGTTGTACTGTCCACACTCTAGCAATGCAAAGTCAAAGGGCCCTAGTCGCTGCCCTATTTCTTTAAAATGCTGGCCATAGCCACCGTCCCCACTGAACCATATTTTTTCTTGAGGACTTTCGAGCACCCAGCCACCCCAAAACGATTTGTTTCGGTCTCTTAGCCCTCTGCCAGCAAAGTGTCTGGTAGGTGTAAAAGTAAAAATAAGCTTGCCAATAGTCATCATTTGCCACCAATCAAACTCTGTAATAGTAGTTCCTGCTACTCCCCAATATTCTAAATGCCGTTTCACCCCCAATGCGACTCCCCACTGCTTTACTTTAGGGCGTAGTTTTTCTATGCTGGCATAGTCTAAGTGGTCGTAATGATCGTGGGTAAGCAACACCAAGTCTATTTCAGGAAAAGCGTCAATCAGTTGTAGGGTATTTTCAGAAAACCTCTTGGTAGGCATAGGTGCTATAGGTGTAGTATTACTGCCCAACATTGGATCAATCAATATGGTTAGGCCGCTCATGCGTAACAACAACACCGAATGTCCATACCAAATCATTTGAGCTTGGTCTGAGTTTTGTAAAAAGGCCTCTTGATCAAATGATTGAATAGGTAATGGTTTTTGGGGCTGTCGCACTTTTCGATTGGACAACTGCTTATAAATAATCCCTGGCATTTTGCTAAGCCCCATGCTCATATCTACAGGTTCTATGTTTTCAAAGGCGCCATTTTTCCAGTTGGGCGACTGTTCGTATTGGGCAATGATTTCTTTGGTAAGCTTTCCACCAAATTGTTTTCTAAATGACATGGGCAATTGCTTTAGTTTAGCGATCAAGTTATATTATTTAAAAGTATGTTATTACCTTTTAAATTAAAAAATAGTGCTTTCTGTTCTAATCTTAGTTTTTGTTGCCGAAGCCCTCTGCAAAGAACGAAAGCTTTTTGTCAAAGAAACTAGACATTGCTAAATCTATCTTTTACAAATATTTGAAACAGCGAGGACCGAAGCCTGCTCAATATTTTATATCTTCCTAAAATCCACCCAATTTATTTTTTCGTACATAAGTTGTCTTTCAACTCAGGCATTATATTAGAGCTCTTTTGCGCAAAAAACTCCACCAAGATTAATAGCAATAAGAAAAATAAATTGAACCAAATCATTATTAAATTAGAATATAAGTTTTATGAGCAATAGCAATGTTTTGCACAACCAAAATGTGCAGTGGCGACAAGTGTGGAGTCTGGTTGCCCTTGACCTGGCCATTGTGATTAGCTGGATTGCTTACCACAAATATCAGCCAGAATTATTGAAACAATTTCGTTTTGATCAATTCAAATTTCAATTGGCATTGGTGCAAGGTCTTATTTTGTTTGCTACCCCACCTATTGCTGGCTGGTTTGCCGACCGAGCCCGCCGCAAAGGGAGTGGGCACCTGCCTGTAGTTACCGTAGGAATCAACTTTGTATCTATGATTTTTATGGTTGTGGCAGTTACCATTTGGACCAATCCCTCAGGCCTGGTACGCCTAATGTTCCCATTGATGATTGTTTTGTGGCTGGTGTTTATGAATATTTTTCATAGTCCGGCTATTTCTACTCTTGAGATGTTTGTACCTACTGAAAAACTACCACAGGTAATGGCTATTTTTGCTGTAATCACCGATGTGGCTGCATCTCTTGAGCCATCTATCATAGACCTAATCTCCATTTTTGGTGCACCAGTTACTTTTGCAGTAGGAGGAGTATTGGTATTTGGTTCTGGAATATGGTTACAGCGTACGCTACGTAGTTTTGAACCTATTGGGGAAGATGCTAGCGTACAAGAAGGTTCAGAAACAGCCATTAAGAAATCACGCTTTGATGTAGTAATAATTGTAGGTTTGTTTTTGGGATTAGCCACCATGTTTTTCTTCGAGTTGTTTCCACAAATGACTGAACAGAAGCTGTCATTCCTAAGTGCTGATGGATTCAAAGGATCTTATTTTACTTCTGCGTTGATTGCTTTTTCAGCTGTATTGAGTTATCCATTGAGTTTGTGGGCACAGCGTTTTTCGGTCGTGAAAGCAGCCTGGGCAGGAGGTATAGGCTTTGTAATTACGTTACTGATGATATTGACTACCTCAGGAAATATTGCGTTGATTGGTTTTGTGTTGTATCCAGTATTTTTTGCGATAATGTCAGTTACCTTTCTACCCATTGCTTTTGTAAGCCTTAGTAGCAGGCAAAAGGTATTGGGGGTTGGACTGTTTTTTAGTGGAATACAATTGGCTAGTAGCGTAGTGGAAGCAATGCAAGCCGGAGGTTTTTTATAGAATGAGATATAAAGCACCTAGCGTAAGTATAATGAGTGCACCCCAATAGGCTTGGCTTGACCATTATTAGCTAAAAATAATTTTACCGTGTTTTTCCCTCTACGGAAACGCTTGGTATTGGCAGGCTCAAGATAAATAGTTTTATAATTAGTGGCCTGTTTTCTCAATTCACTCAAGTAATTGCCCTTTAAAGCAAACTCTTGTTGATTTTGATCAAAAAGTTTGATAATGAGTTTTTCCTGGGTTTGCAAAACCCGGGTTAATTTAAATTTTAACTTGATAAGGGAGGTACGACGTGCTCGGGTAGATGGGTCAAATTTACCCCGAAGCATTTCTCCTGGTTGGCTATGGATATTGGTAGCGAATACCTTTCCACTAAGTGTGGAAAGCCGCGTCTTAAGCACTCGGTTTTCGCTCATCAGCTCCTTATAGCTACTTTGTAAATTCTCAAATTTATATTGCCAACCTGGAACTTCTATATCACCATCTTCATCGAGCATAGAGCGAATCGAGTCATTTAGCCAGGCTACTTTTCTTTGTAAATCTTTTACTTTCTGATTATTAGCCTGTTGACGGTCAATGGCCGATGTAAGGGCGAGTATTTTCTGGTAGTTAATTTCCTTTTCTTGGCGAAGCTTGAGGATTTCCTTACGTTTTTGCTTCAAAAAGTTCAGTTGATTGATTAAATCCTCCTTTTGTTCCTGATTGGTGCTATCCAGATTAGCAATTTGATATTGGCGATCTTTGATGTCGCGATCTAATTTAGACAAATAGGTATCCAACACTTGATTTTTTTGCTCAAGTAGACGTGTTTCCTGCTTCATAAATCCAGTTTGGGTGATTTTATAAAGCAAAGCAATTACAAGCCCCAATATGATGGCAGTAAAAAATAAGTCTTTCGAAGATACTTTCAGGCGTTGTTTAATTTTGTTGATTACTACGACTTGTGTCATTCAGTAGCAGGTTTATGCATTATTTTATTTGCCAAAAATAGTTGATATGTGCAACACATGCTACTAAAAATCTAACGGTATATAAAGTATGTAAGTTTTGTTTCGATTCTTAATTGTTAAATACCTCTGTATGAAGCATTTCGATGATTTGTACTAGAGATGCGTATATAATAATGAGCTTCTTGAGCCAATCCTACTCCTCTTGCCACCATAAAAAGCGTAAAAGCCAGCCATAGGCTATGATTTTGCCCCCAAGCCATTGTAATATAATAAGCAGGTAAAAATACCTCAAAAGTAGCCACTAGAGTAGTTTCACGCATTGCCTTAGAGGCGGTGGCGCCAATATACACTCCATCCCATATAAAACAAAAAGCATTGACTAAAGGTGCTAGTATAACCCAACCAATATAATTCATGGCGGTTTCAATTACTTGTGCCTGGTTAGTAAGTACCTGTAGAATGACTTTGCCTGCCACAGCATAAGTAAGTGAAAACAACGCGGCTAATCCAATACCCCAACGAAAAATATACCGAATAGTGTGTTTAAGCAAAGAAGCATCACGAGCACCTACCGCTTTGCCTACCAAAGATTCGGCAGCAAAAGCAAAACCATCGATTCCGTAAGCCATTAATGATAAAAATTGCATCAATAACGAGTTTGCTGCCAACATTTGATTGCCAAACTTGGCTGATTCAGCATAGAAAAATGAGAAGGTGGTGATAAGGGCCAAGGTACGGATGAAGATGTCATTATTTACCTTGAAAAACTGCCATAGATCTGATTTTTGGACGGCTTTCTTAACAGAAAAATATTTAAATAGCTTGCGGTAACGTGTGACAAAAATGAATATACCAGCAATCAGTCCCAAATATTGAGCAATGACAGTGCCTATGGCTACTCCTTCAGCTTTGAGTCCCAGTTTTACCACCAACCAATAATTGAGGCCAATGTTGGCAATATTGACCAAAATACTGATAAACATGGGGGCTTTGGCGTTTTGCATACCCAGAAACCACCCATTGAGCGCATAAAGTCCCAATGCTGCTGGAGCAGCATATATTCGGATATAAAAGTAGGAGAGGGCAATCTGTTCTACTTCAGCGCTTCCTTGAATCAATTGAAAGCTTAACCAACCAATGGGAATTTGTAACACTATAACTACCAAGGCAGCTAACAAGGCTACACCACCCGCTCGAGTAAGTACCAGTAAGGCTTCATCTAACCTGCGATTACCTAGAGCCTGCGCCGTGAAACCTGTGGTTCCCATGCGTAGAAAACCTAATCCCCAAAAAATAAAATTGAAGATCATACCCCCCAACGCTACAGCTCCAATGTAAGCCTCAGACTCTAAATGCCCCATCAGCATCAGGTCGACCATGCTGAGTAGTGGTACCGAGATATTACTAATAATATTGGGAATGGCCAGACGGAGTATTTTTTTATTCAATTTAATAGGGAGTTAATGCTGCTTTTTGACTGCACAAAATTTGAAAACCCTGCCCAACTACACAACATTTTGATGAGATAATTTTAATGATTTTATGCAGTAATGTTACACTTGCAACAATGTGCCTATACTCCTCAGAATGGTAATATATTGAATGAATTACCCATTAATACCCACTAATTTAACCAATCGATCACAATTAGATGTTTTTTTTAGGCTACTTTCGCGTCTGGGTTTATCCCAAAGTTCTTTGAATATTCAGGCATAGATATTAGATCAGGCAATAACAACCCAGCAATTAATATATCTAATTTTATACACTAACTTAACCAAGTCATGTTTAAACAACAAAACACATTGTCTGCTAATAAACGATGGATGTTCATTGCTATCGTACTATGCACCGTTTTGCATTACCAAGCCCGTGCTCAAAAAGTATTTGAGCTTATGCAAGATGATCACGTCAAAATAAAACAACTAGAACGTGTTGGAAAACGCTATTTTCAGAATCGCGATAAGGGTCGAGGAAGCGGTTATAAACTGTATATGCGTAAGCTGTATTGGGCCAAACGCAATGCTGGCACTGATGGCCGAGTAATTAGTGATGCTCAAGTATTAGAAGAGCGCCAGCGTTTTCAGAGAGCCTGGATCAATAACCCTGCTTCACATAGTAAAAGACAGCGTAGCAGTGGTTGGAGAGAGCTAGGGCCATTCAATTGGACGCGAACCCAGAGCTGGTCCCCTGGATTAGGAAGAATTGTATCTATTGCAGTAGAGCCCTCTCAACAAAACATCATGTACGCAGGTTCGCCAGGTGGAGGGATCTGGAAATCGGTCAATGCTGGACAGAGTTGGCAACCCTTGGGTGATCGTATGACCAATATGTCGATTTGGTCTATTGCCATTGACCCAAACAATGTAAATACTGTTTTTCTAGGAAATTCGGCTGGTCAGATTATGAAATCTACCAATGGAGGAAGCACTTGGTCAGAAATATATCGAGTAAGTGGTACTCCTCGCAGAATTTTGATTCACCCTGGCAGTAGCCGCATTTTTGTGGGTACTACCCGAGCCCTTTATCGCTCTACCAATGGAGGTAGCAGCTTTAGTGTTGTGCTTAATACCAAAGCCGAAGATGTAGAGTTCAAACCTGGCAATACCAACATAGTATATGCTTGTGGCAATAGTTTTTATCGCTCTACCAATGGAGGTTCTTCTTTTAGTCGGGTTACCAGTGGTATTGTGAGTAGTGAGCGTTTGAAAATGGCAGTTACTCCTGCAAACCCTGACTTAGTATATTTGGTACAAAAACGAGGAAGCAGTTTTGGGTATTTGTACCGTTCTTCAAATAGCGGTGCTAGCTTCAGTGTCCGATCTAACTACAGTACTGTTTCTACCAGCCAGGTATATTTCACTCAAGCTTCTCGCGATATGGCCATAACTGTATCTAATACCAATGCCAATGAGGTACACGTAGGAGGGATGGACTACTCTCGTTCATTAGATGGGGGAGTGAGTTTTACTAAACTAGCGGCCTGGAATGCTCCTAATGATCGTTCTTATATACATGCCGACGTAGAAGTATTACAATATGTCAACGGTACTATCTATGCAGGAACCGATGGTGGCATCTTCCGTAGTAGAGATCGTGGTAATAACATGGCTGACCTTACCCAAGGGGGACTTGCGGTAAGACAATATTACCGTATTGGTGGTGCTGCTACAGATGCTAATATGATTGTAGGAGGAGCACAAGACAATGGCACCAATATTATGAGTGGTAGCAACCGAACATTTAAAGAATGGTTGGGCGCCGATGGTATGGAGTGCTTTATTGATCATAAAAACAAAAATGTGGTATATGGTACCACCCAATTTGGAAACTTGTACAAAAGTACCAATGGAGGGAACAGCATTGGTAATATTAGCAAGCCAGGAAATTTCAGTGGCGAGTGGGTAACTCCATTTATGATAGACCCCATTGATAATAGAAAAATATATGTAGGGTATAACGATCTGTATCGTAGCACCAATGGTGGTAGCAGTGGGAGCTGGCGAAACATTACCCAAAGTCTCAATATTGGTGGAAAACTAGACGAAATGGCCATTGCAGCTTCTAATAACAACTACATCTACATTGCAGAACGTGGACGACTTTGGCGTACCAAAAATGGCCAAAGTAGCAATCCTACCTGGGTAGAAATAAGTAACTTTAGTGGAGATGTAAACTTCATTGCGGTGGATCCTACCAATCCTGAGCGAGTAGCCATCGCAACTACGGGTTCCAGAGTATATAAATCTGAAAACGCAGGAAGTTCCTGGACAAATATCCGACGAAATCTACCCAATATTTCGGCCTTGTGTGTAGTGTTTGACGATACCCCTGCCAATGGGCTGTATGTAGGGATGCAATCAGGAGTGTATTATACAAATGATAACCTCAGTGGATGGGTACCATTCTCTACTAATTTGCCAGGAGTACAAACGTCCGAATTAGAAATTCACTATGGAAGCCGTAAGATTCGAGTAGCTACTTATGGTAGAGGTATTTGGGAGGCTGATTTGTACGATGAAGTGTCTACAGGAGTTAATGCTCCTAGCAATTTGACTGCGGAAGTAAATAATCAAAATGTAACGCTATCCTGGCGTGACAACTCCAACAACGAAGGAGGTTTTACGATTGAGCGAAGCAATGGTGGCGATTTTGAACGAATCGATTTCGTAGGAACAAATACCACTACTTTTACGGATGCTGGTTTGGCTGAAGGTACTTATACGTATAGAGTGAGAGCTTATGATAGTAACCAATACTCGGATTACTCTAATTCGGTACAAGCAGTAATTGGTAGTGTAGTAACAGAAATTAATCCGCCAAGTAATTTAGTAGCACAGGTAAATGCTAAGGATGTAGTCTTAACCTGGCAAGACAATTCAAACAATGAAAATGGTTTTACGATTGAGCGAAGCAACGGCGGTGCTTTTGAAAGAATTGATTTTGTAGGAACAAATACTACTACTTTTACGGATGCTAATTTGGCAACGGGTACCTATACATATCGGGTTAGAGCCTATGATAGTGAAAAGTACTCCGCATATTCTAATACGGTAGCAGCAGTAGTGAGTGATGTAACCAGCATTGTAGACAATTGTGATGGTTGTAGAGTGTATAGAACCAACAGTGAAGAAACCGAACGTGCAGACCAAGGCAAGGAAAAAGCGGCTGATGGAGATTTGAATACTTACTGGCATACCAACTGGTACGATGATAACAGCTCTCATCCACATTACATTGCCATTGACTTAGGGCAGGAGAGAGATTTAGTAGGATTTTCGTACCAAGGACGACAAACTGGAACCACTGGAATGGTAAAAGATTATGTATTCTTTGGCTGGGATGGGAGCAACTGGCAGCAGTTATCTACTGGGTCATTCCAAAAATCTACCTTAAAGCAAACGGTAGATTTTGCCAAGTTTCGTTGTCGTTATGTTTATTTCCGGGCACTATCTGAAGTAGACGACAAGCGATGGGCCTCAGTAGCAGAGCTTACCGTGCGATATGAGCGTCAGACTAGTACTGTACAGGCTCAGCAAGAGGTAACGACTGATGAGGTGCCTCCAAAAGTAGATTTACATGACTTTTCTGGTATTAAGGTGTTCCCGGTTCCTTTTAGTGACCAATTGAACATTCAAGGCATTACTTCTCGCAAAGCCATTCGCTCAATACGATTGATTGGGGTAGACGGGGTGATTCACCGAGCCAAAGTGAGAACCGAAGGTACTCATATTACCGTTGATACCAGTAAGCTCCCTAAAGGGTTTTATATCTTGTATTTTGAAAAAAATGGGGTGGCCAAAAAAGTAAGCCTTCTCAAGCGATAAATATTATTGATAGTTATATAACTGATAAGTGGATAGTGCTGTGATTTAGTACTATCCACTTTTTTTATGAGCAAGACCCATCAAATCCTCATCAAAAAACTTAAAATTTGAATAATTTTAAATTTCAAACCTATTACTTTCGTAATTGGTTCGAAGACTCACTGGAAGAAGTGTCACTTCTTAAACCTCCTTGATTATTTCAAGAAAATACTGCTGATTTATGAATAAATTATTGCCTTGCCTGCTTTTGGGCTTCATTCAATTGTTTACCCAACATTATTTGACACAAGCCCAAAATATCCCTTTGGGAACTTGGCGCACTCATGCTTCTTATCAATTTGTAAAAAGTGTAGCTGTTGGCGGAAACCGAGTTTATGCAGCGAGTAATAATGGTTTCTTTTATCTTGATAAGACTGATCAAACCTTGAATATCCTCTCGAAAGTGAGTGGGTTGAGTGATACTGAAATTAGTGAAATTGCCTATAATGAGGCCTTACAAACCTTAGTGATTGCTTATCAGAATGGAAACTTGGATTTGCTCAAAACCAATGAAATCGTCAATATTCCATTGATCAAAAACAATCAAGCCATTAACACTTCTCGCCAAACTAATCATATTCTGATGAATGGGAATGATGCCTTACTTTCGCTTGATTTTGGGGTAGTGGTATTAGATGTTGCGCGTAATGAAGTAAAAGCTACCTATCAAAACCTGGGAGTAAATGGACGGAGTATTGCCATTCGTGGGGCTACGGTTTCTCAAGACAGTATTTACTTGGCTACCGAAAACGGGATTTATTTTGCACCTTTTAATGATAATGTAAATCTCCAGGACTTTAACAATTGGCAAAGGTTTGAGAATACCAGTGGTATAGATACCCTCGGTTTTCAACATATAATAAGCTTTCAGAATAGAGTATACGTGGCTCGGGGTAACAATGAACTTTATGTTTATAATCATAACCAAACCTGGAGTCAGGTTACATTGCCTACTCCAACTGCACCAAATACGGGCAATATTCGGGATTTGAATGCTTCATCCAGTCAATTAGCAATAAGCCTGGATGATAGAATATATTTGTTAGATGCATCAAACCAAGTACAAACCATCACTAATGCCCGCCTGACGACCCCACAAGCCAGTCAATACGACGCAGATGGTAATTTATGGATAGGAGACGCTATTAATGGATTGGTTCAGCGTACAAGCGGAAACTTTCAATCTTTTTTCCCGAATGGACCTGCCAGAGCTCAAAGTCAATTTCTGGGTAACTTTCAAAACCAAATTATTACCTTATCAGGAGGATATTTAACAGATGGCACGCCCCAAAACTCCAATGCAGGTTGGTATTTGTTTGAGACTGCTCAATGGAAAAATTTCAACGCATTTGACCCATTGAATTCTCAAAGCATTGCTGATATCAAAGACTTCTCGGCGTTAAAGTTTAATAGCAACGATCAAAAACTCTACCTTGGTTCTTATCAGTCAGGGTTGTATACCTTTGAAAACAACACCCTTACTCAGGTAACAGATGCCCCATTGGTGATTAATACTAGTGATAATACCAGACGTGTAACAAGCATTGCAGTAGATGTAGAGGGACGTTTATGGGTTACTAACCCTTCTAATGACATCAATAAACGTTTTTTACACAGACGAGATTCCCAGGGAAATTGGGAAAGTATTATTGCACCTGCTACGATGACAGGGGTACCCAGAGGAGTAATTACTTCGTTTAGTGGGTATTTGTGGATGCGCCTTGATCCATTGGCAGGTAATGGTATTTGGGTATATGATCCTAGTCAAAGACGAAGTAAAATCCTGAATAGTCAAGTAAACAATGGAAACCTGCCAAGTACTAATGTATATAGCCTGGTGGAAGACAAAGAAGGGCAGATTTGGGTAGGAACCGATCGGGGAGTGGCCGTGTTTTTCAATCCAGGTGATGCTTTTCAGTCTGCTATAGATGCAACCAAGCCTATTTTTGATGGGCAAAATTTACTACGCGCCGAGACAGTCAATACTATTGCAGTAGATGGGGGGAACCGCAAGTGGATGGGAACCAACAATGGTTTGTGGCTTTTTAACCCTGATGGCACCCAATTGGTGAATAATTTTACTACTAAAAATAGCCCTTTGCCTTCTGACGTTATTCTTGACATAGCCATTCAGCCCCAAACTGGTGAAGTATTTATTGCGACCGATAAAGGAGTAGTTTCTTATCGTGGTACTGCTACCGAGGGCACTACGACGCATCAAACCGTGAAAGTATTTCCCAACCCAGTGAGGCCTAATTATACTGGGCTAGTAGGCATATCGGGACTGGTAGCCAATGCCAGAGTGAAAATTACTGATACTTCGGGCAAACTTATTTATCAGACCCAAGCTCAAGGTGGTACTGTAAGCTGGGATTTACGCGACTACACCGGTTTCCGAGCCAAAAGTGGCATCTACCTGATTTTTAGTACTAATTCTGATGGTACGGAAACCTTTGTAACGAAGATTGCCGTATTAGAATAAATCATATAATATTAAATTTTGAAATCATCTCGACTTCTTTATCAAATCTTTTAAGCTTATCATATATGAGAAAGAGAAAACTATTAACATCAGACAAATCAGTTTTAAGCATCGAACAATTGAATTTAATCAAGGGAGGAGCAAATAGCGGAGCCCCAGGTGCAGGAATTAATGTATTGGTAAGAGGACAGGGGAGCTTGAGTTCTAAGAATGGATAAAATGCCAACCAAGGCTGAGAGACTTACTTAAATTTGTCAAAGCCTAATTGTTCTGAAATAATATCAAACTATTAAAACAATATACGTATGAAAAAAGAAAGATTATTAAAATTCGATGGCGTTGTTTTAAGTACCAAACAATTGACCCTTGTAAAAGGAGGGCAAAGTGGAGCGCCAGGTGCAGGAGTGAATATAAGAGTAAGAGGAATTGGGAGTGTGAATGCTGGTAATGATCCCCTTTTTATCTTAGATAAGAGTGATAATTAATACTTACCGTTAAAATACAACAAACTAAATTAGATGTGATGCCGATTAAGTTTAGACTTGATCGGTATTTTTAGTTATATACTGAACCGTGTGAGTAATGTAATAAATGAACCTAAAATACATAAATGTGCTATTGTTATACTAATCACCTATGTTCAGATTCAAGTGTTTTTTGAATAAAACCAATAATACACTACTTGTAAGAAAGAAAACTTAGCTACTTTTATTAAGAAATATTACCTGAAATTTGGCCTTTAGATAGGATTATATGCTAAATTTCTTCTAGTATTATTTACTATAAAGTCTAATCAACGATTTACAACGTGTTGATTATTAGAGATCAATGATTAATCCTAGAATGTTTTTGTACATTGATTATAATTTGAGTAAATCAATAAAAAATGCACAATGTAAGTTGTTTGCCTATTTCCCTGTTATTTATATCGTTTTTTTGAAATTGCCTGTAAGTAATAGCACCATTCATTACTATTTGAAATTAAACTTTTATATTCGTTAATTTACAAATAACAAAATCCAATCAATCACTTTATTGTGGAATGACCACATTTTGATTCTTTATAAAGAAGAAAATACTTTACCCTTCTCTTATCAGGCCAACATTTAACACTCGAACTATTTATTGTATTAAGTAACCTTCTACCAGTATATTTTGATGGACTCATGTTCTAAGAAATTTTCTATGCGCGCCGCTAATGTATAAACAACACTAAAAAACCACGCAATGAATGTACAGAACGTTTTTGAACATCTAAACCCGTATTACAGTCGACAAGAAGTAAAAAAGGCCTTGAAAAATTATGTGCCTACCCATTGTCAAAACATTCCTCCTAGCTTAGCAAACGATCCCCAAAACCAACATGCTTTTGTTACCCGTCAAAAATTGATACCCTTTTTTATTAACCGTGATCTGTCTAACTCAAAGCACCGAGATAAATTCTACATTATTTTGGCAGAAGCTGGCATGGGTAAAACCACCTTTATGATTAACCTATATGCACATTATATGGAGAAACTTAAAGGAACTGACTACCAGATCAAGCTCATACCTATGGGGTACCCCAATGTATTGAGGGAAGTATTGCATGTATCCAACCCTGAACGCCCTCGTACAATTTTGCTGTTAGATGCTTTTGACGAAGATCAGGAAGCTATTAAAGGGCACCAAAAGCGTCTTCACTTTATTTTACAGCAAGTAGGTAACTTCAAAGAAGTGGTCTTAACCTGTCGTACACAGTTTTTTCCTCAAAAAGAAGAGTATTCCGATGAAATCGGCGTACTAAAGTTCAGATATGAAGAGAAGAACTACCATTTCCGTAAGTTGTATTTGTCTCCTTTCAATCCTGAGGATATCAAACTTTATTTGAAAAAGAATTATGGGATTTTTAGTCTGGTGAAACGAAAAAAAGCCGAAAAAATAGTCCTGCATTCTCCCAACTTGATGGTGCGACCTATGCTTTTGCGCTACATTGATGACTTGATCAAAAGTCGAGATCATTATAGCTCTACCTACCAGATATATTCTGAGCTTATTGCCAGATGGATTGATCGCGAGGTGCAGCGTCGCCAAAAAGACCCGGAAAAATACCGTAAAGACTTGTATAAGTTTTCAAAGGAGGTGGCCATTGATATGTACAATCAGCGTAAGAAACGGGGAGCAATGATTATTTCGGATGATGAACTGAAAGTAATTGCGGAAAATAACAATGTAGATTTGGGTACTTTAGAACTCAAAACCAGAACATTGTTACATATGAACTCTTTGCACCAATGTACATTTGCCCACAAATCTATTTTAGAGTATTTCTTGGTGACTGAGGCTTTTTACAATCCAAGTTTTGCCCAAAAACTAGACTTATCAGAATTAGAACAGGGAGAGTTGTTTAGAGAAGAGATTTTGTTTGAAAAAGCCAAATCATTATTTGGACGTTATAAGACTTATGATTCTAACAAAAGCAAAGAGTTTTTGAACATCAAGCCAAACGACATTGAAAAAGTAAGCCAGGTAGCGTTAATTAAAATTGATCCGCATGATATGCAGGTATTGCGCATCTTCAAAAGCCTGGGCTTTTTGCAAATCAATGATATACAGATAGATATAGATCAGTTAGACCATTTCTTATACAAAAATCGTCTGGATTTAAGCTCAAAGGGCCTAAGGCAAATCAACGACTTGCAGTTTTTGAGTAATCTGGAAAGCCTGGATTTGAGCAATAATCAAATTGTAGATGTAACCCCTCTTAAAAAACTGAAGCGTTTAAAATATTTGAACTTACGTGATAACCTAGTCAAAAATGCGGACGATCTTTACGAACTGCCCAATTTGCAATCACTCACTGTTTAAGATATTTAAATCAATTCCTTTTTAGGAAAGATTACACCCTCAATAGAATGGTTGATTTATTCTATTGAGGGTTTCTTTATGTGCTTGATTTTGCTATTTTTAGATTAAAAAGTCACGATATTTTCTATGGCAAAACAAGAACAATCTCATTTGGGAGATGGCGATAATATAGCAGGTAACAAAACAGTTTATGTGAATCAAACACTACCTGAATCTAAAAACTTACCCTCACCAACTATTCCAACTTACTACGTACCCTCTGAAATTGCTCAGGCGAAAAAATACTACATTCCTACCCGTTGGCAGAAAGACCCACCTTCGGAAGAACAAGAGTTGAGTGATGCTTTTTTACATAATAATCCAGATTTGCTGATACCTCATTTGATGGATCGGGTATTTACTGACAAAGTAGAGCGACAAAGCGATTATAAGTTTTTTCTTGTGTTAGCCGACTCTGGCATGGGAAAGACGACCTTTATGTTACATTTGTTTATGGAGTGGCAAGCCAAAAAACGATCTAAAGAGATGCGATTGTATCATATAGCAGCTCCTCAAACCTGGGAAGAAATCGCTCTGATCAAACGACTGGGTAAAGCACAGGAAACCATTTTGCTACTGGATGCCTTTGACGAGGATCGCGCTGCTGTGGAAGATTATCAAGGACGCTTGCGTGACATCGTTACTCAAACTCAAGATTTTTATAAGATTATTATAACCTCACGCACCCAGTTTTTCCCTACCAAAGGTGATATTTTAGCAGAAACGAATATTTCGGTAAACAGGGGCTTTCAAAAGATTCGCCATTTCTATGTAGCTCCCTTTGACAACAAAGACATCGAGAAGTACCTGAATAAACGTTTTGGAGGGAATTTGAAATTTTGGAGCAATACCAAAAAACGTCAAGCCAAGGCCATTGTAGATAAGGTTCCCCATTTGATGGCTCGTCCCATGTTGCTGGCTTACATTAATGATTTACTCGAGCATCAAAAAAGCTATAACAATAGCCTAGAGATTTACGAAGCTATGGTAGCCCGTTGGATCAAGCGAGAAGCTGATAGGGTACCTGAAGCTGACCGTCAAGGATTTTCAGAACATCTATACCAATTTTCGATAGATTTAGCTGGGCACTTATACCAAAATCCAGTAGAAGGGCAGTATCTTATACATTACAAAGCGTTGGAAGATTTTGCTCGAAAACATCAGATTAACCTAAGCAGAATTGAAATGCAAAGCCGTTCTTTGCTCAACCGTAATGCCTTGGGCTATTGCAAATTTTCCCATAAATCAGTTTTGGAATTTTTCCTGTTAAAAAAATATCTTTCCAATATTGAATTTGCGAAAAGCTTTGATTTTGGTAAAATGAATCAAACCAGGAAATTTTATTTAGAATGTGGGCAACAGATCATCGCGAAAACTGCAAACCAAATTGGAAGTACTCAGGTTTCAGAAAAAATGCTTCAAACACTGAATCAAGCCAATGAGGGAGCGCATATGATAGGAGCCAATTTATCAGATAGAGATTTAACCAACATTGATTTAAATGGTGCCGTGTTGATTGGGGCTAGGTTTGAAAAAGCAAACATGACAAAAGCTTTATTGAATATAGCCGATCTGAAAGGAGCTTTGTTTCTTTTAACAGATTTAACAGAAGCTGAGCTAAGAGGAACTGATATGAGGGGCTGTATATTGGTACAAGCAAATTTTAGAGGTGCTAATTTGGGAGGAGCCAGTTTGCGTTGGAATGATCTGCGAGCCACTATTTTAGAAGAGGCTATCCTCAAAGGAACAGATTTACGCCAAACATTGCTCACCGATTTACAATATAGGTATGCAGAAGAACAAGGGGCTGTTTTATCACCTTGGGAAGAGACTGTGAAAACTTTTGCAGAAGTCCCTTTGGCTTATGATCAATAATTATTTGTTTGCCTGTTGATTTTTTCATTTGTATCTACACAATATTTTATAACTCCGTTCAATAATTTTTTACTCTTACCAGATAATTATCAATCAGTTATTGAAAAATTTATAACTTTTAGTAATTTCGGCTTTAAAATCAGAGGTTTTTTTTGGGAAAAAGAACGGCAATGATTAAAATTAAATAATGGTTAGCCTATGAGCGGGTTAAAGCTTTACAGTAAAAAGAAAGTTTTTATGAACAAACCCGGCCTTTTTAAAGGTTAATCCTTCTGAAAGTGATATTATCAATTATTGTCAAGCCCAATACGAATGATTGTGGGTTTGCCTTATTTTGACTTAATTAAGCTTAAATTAGAGTTCATTTTCTTAGTGTTTTAAAGAAAGTTGTTAAAAGAGTAAATTATGGATACACTATATCTGGAAGCCACCAAATATACTCCAGAAGTGAAATTAGACGCAGCGCAGGGTGTTTTTGAGATTTTAGGTAGCATGTACCCCGAATATTGCGAAGAGTTTTTGCAGCCGGTGCTTGCCTGGTTTGGAGTTTATCGAAACCGCCCTAATCGAGAGACAAAGGTGTTGATAAAGCTAGAATATATCAATACTGACTGCACGCGTACTTTATACAACTTGTTTCTTACCCTTAAGAAAATACCCAATACTCGGGTAGTTTGGTTATACCCCAAAGAAGGTGGCAAAGACATGAAAGAAATGGGGGAAGACTACGCAGAGGACCTTGATTTGCCTTTCGAAATAAAGAACATTTAGCGTTTTCATTTCATATTTTTAATTATAAACACTCTGTTGCTTCTACAAAAGCAGCTAGTTTCTGATGATAGCAACCATCCCTTGGTTTGCTTTGATTTATCCTGTGTAAGTTTGGCGAGTAATTTACTTAATTCCCGTTAAATTTTTTTACATTAGAGAAGGCATGCTTAGGCTTGATGTAAAAAGGGAAAATTGTATGCAAATAAATGATACCAAACATATCCAAAAGCTTATCCAACTCATAGAAAGCGAAAGTTTGGTAAACATAGATCTTGCCTTACAATTGATAAAAGGCATGGGTTTGCCAAATGATCGTGAACTACACCGTTTACTCCTTTCTTATCGCCCTGTAAAGGTGCGCCGCCTTTGTTTACAAAAAGGCTTTTTACAATTGTTCCAAAACTCGCCTGGGGTATTAGGTGTTACTGAATATAATCTAAGATTCAACGACATTCTGCCTTACTTCTCTCAGTTACATTGGTTGCAAGGGCTCAACTTTGCCAATGATTCCAAACTACGAAGCCTACCTCAAGGACTAGAATACTTCAACTACATTCGTTCCCTCAACCTGGCCTACACATCTTTGACTTCCCTTCCAAAGTTTTTGCAACACTTGTCAAACCTGGAAGAGCTAAATTTATCTTTTACACCATTAAAACAATTACCATTAATTTTATCTTTCTTACTTAAGCTCAAAACACTTCATATTACTGGTACTCCTATTGCCAACCTGTTCGATATTTTGCCTCATATGCCTCAGCTAGAGCGTATTTATATGTCTATGGAGCATTTGCAGGATTTGAATGATGAATCTATAGAATATCTTAAGAGAATTAAAGAACTATGGATTCCAGAAAATGAGCTGCGTTTTTTGCTAAGTGACATATACAATCTGCCAAACCTAAAAACCTATCAATCAAGATATTGGCATCCAGCAAGCGGAGATTCTCCGATGATTTTATTAGATTCAATCAATGGGGTTTTTCAAATGAAAGGCAATAGTATCATGGAAGAAACTTTTGCTTTTTATGAGCCTACGCTAAAATGGTGGGATAAATACCGAAAATGCCCTAATCCTGTCACTCGATTTCATGTCGACTTGCATTATTGGAACACCTCCTCAAGTAAATTACTATTAGATGTATTTAGTAGGTTGGATGAGATAAGCAATGCAGTTATTGTTTGGCACCTGGAGCTGGACGATGAGGAATTGGAAGAGACAGGGTATGAGTTTTCTGAACTATTGAAGGTACCTTTTGAGTTTTATTTCCGTTGGTAAAGGTAGACTTTTGGCTTCTGTTCTTAACCTCAAACAATCAACTAATAAATTTCATGAGACCACTGGTTTACGAACAAACCCGGTTTTCTCCCCGGGTAATATTTGATGCAGGCAATGGGGTATTTGAAATGGAGGGAACGCTTATGTTGGAGGATAATAAAGTTTTTTTTCAAACAATTAATCGTTGGTGGAGAATATACCAACAAAGCCCCAATCCACAGACCAAGATTGTGTGTAAATTGAATTATTACACCTTGGCTACTGATAACTTTTTGATGCAATGGCTATATGTGCTTAAAGATATTCCTAATGTGGAGCTGATATGGTACTACAACCCAGATGATTGGGAGATGCAGGAATATGCGACAACTTATCAAAGCAATTATAGTTTTGTAAAGCTAAAAGAGGAGAAAGTCAGGTAAATGTTTATTTTTGCTAAAAAATAAACAATGAAGCCGTTGAAAATAGCCGAAACTGAACACACGCCACAAGTTAATTTAGATGCAGACCAGGGAATTTTTGAAATGAAGGGAAGACTTATTACTCTGGACAGTCACGCTTTCTTTGATTCTATTTTTCTATGGTGGCAGTCTTATCTTAGTCACCCCAACGAGCATACTACTTTATCTTTTGAGCTAGAGTATGTGAGCACTGCCAACAGTAAATCACTCACTTCTTTATTTAAAATGCTGGAGGTGTTACCTAACATAAAGGTGTTGTGGTACTATGGCGAAGACGAAGACCAACTGGATGCTGGCGAAGATTTTAGTTTTTTTACTAAAATTCCTTTTGAGTTTATACAAACTACACAACCTTGAAACATCTAGTTCAATAAAAAGCAAAGCTATCAGGCAAACAAAGTAAAATAGACACCAAAATATCAGTTGATTGAAACTTACCGAAGAACAGACTGCCATAGTGCAAAGTGAGGGTAATATTAAAATCAATGCAGTAGCTGGCTCAGGAAAAACAACAACTTTGCTGGCCTATGCTCAGGCAAGACCTCAACAAAAAATCTTATACCTTGCTTTTAACCGGTCAGTGAAACTGGAAGCAATACGCAAATTTGGCGAGTCGGATTGCCACCATGTAGAAATAGAAACTGCTCATTCGTTGGCCTATAGAGCAGTCGTGCGTGGAAGTCGTTTTCGTATCCAGCAAAATGACCTTACAACCTACCAAATTAAGGAAATCCTAAATCTTAAACCCAAAGGAGAGGCTTTATCAGAATATGTATTGGCTGGCCATATTAGCCGATGCATGCGCCTGTTTTGTAACAGCAGTGAGTCAAAAGTGCAACAATTAGATTATTTAGCTACTGTATCAGGCGATGAAGCTTACGAGTTTGTGAAAAAACATTACGATGAAATTATTCATCAAACTCGACTATTGTTAGCCAAAATGAATCGGGGAGAGGTGGATATTACGCATGATTTTTATCTGAAAAAATTTCAGTTGCATGAGCCTATACTACCCTATGATTGCATCCTGTTTGACGAAGGACAAGATGCCTCTCCAGCAATGCTGGATATTTTTTTGCGACAAGATCATGCCATTCGAGTAATTGTAGGGGACACCCATCAACAGATTTATCGTTGGCGTTTTGCAATTAATTCACTAGAACAAGTAGATAGTTTCAAGGATTATTACCTCACTCAAAGCTTTCGCCTCAATACTCACCTAAGTAAACTCGCCGAGGCGGTTATTCATTATAAATTTTTATTTGCTTCCAACTTAAATATAAACATTGCAGGAGTAGGCAAGCACCGAAACACTAAAGTAAAAGCCACCATTGGACGTACCAACCTGGCCTTATTGGTTAAAGCCATCGATATGTTGGTTGAGAATGGGGAAATTGAAAATGTATATTTTGAAGGAAACTTTTCTTCATATACCTACGCTCAAGATGGAGGCTCTATCTATGATGTGTTAAGCCTTTACAACGACTATAAACAAGGAATTCGAGACAAGCTAATCCGTTCCATGCCCAATATGGATGCACTGGAAACTTATGCCGAGAAAACTGATGATACTGAACTGAAAACCATTATTGAAATTGTAAAAAAATATGGACGAAAATTGCCCTACTTAATGAAGGAACTCAAGCAACGTCATTTGGCC
Organism: marine bacterium AO1-C; assembly: GCA_001890965.1. Taxonomy (GTDB): domain Bacteria; phylum Bacteroidota; class Bacteroidia; order Cytophagales; family Microscillaceae; genus Microscilla. The sequence goes on from MLAY01000018.1 coordinate 99,595, forward strand.
GATAGTGATAAAAGTAAGGCAGATATGATCTTCTCTACGGTTCATCGTTGCAAAGGAATGGAGTATGACGAAGTAACCTTGTTGGATGATTTTATTACTGAGGATTCCATAGAGAAGCTTTTTCGTGAAGAAGGAATGGTAGTGGCAGATAATTTGACAGAAGAGATCAACTTATTGTATGTGGCAGTTACTCGCTCAAAGAATAAATTACGAATCGCCGAAAAACTGCTTCCTAAAGGTTTTGATGTGCCACCTACTCATCATATTCAAGTAATGAGGCCTCCTAAGGTCTCAAAAAAAGAAAACAAACCAACTGCAGTTCCTCAATTTCGCAAAAGCCAGCCTACTTATGCGAATAAACGATGGACTGAAAAAGAGGAAAATGAGTTAGTGGCTATGTTTAATTCAGGCACATCCATAGAGGACATAGCGTCTTACTTCGAGCGTACCAAAAGTGCGGTATATTTTAGATTAAAAAAGCTTGGAGTAATTTATGATTAACTCTAGTGTAAAATTGTACTTTTTGAATAAACACTAGCGTGGGGAATATTCTTATGCTTTAAACGGTATGCATAGCCCGTTTTTTTATACCTACTTGAAACAAGCTGTTTTACCGTAGAAAAGGTGTTAAAATATTACATGTGCGTAAAATCATAAAGATTCATCTCTTATTACTCTCCTTACCGAATTTATAAGTAGTTAATCACCTCTGAATAAGCTTTAATCGAATTCTTGTTAAAGAATCCTGATCACTAAATAAGCAAGTTTTTAACTGTTTTTGGGCTTTTAAAGACTACCCCTCATAACTCCTTCAGAACCTTTCGTTATGGTTGCTAGTTGTACGTATACATTTTTATCCGAAAACGTATATATAGGAAAAATTACTACCTACCACACACCTTATTAGACTACCATTATCACTATTCTGAGAATAGTAATATACTAACCACCATCCATAAGTAAGATTAGATTTTACAACAAAAGACAGACAAGTTTTAAAACTAAATACCTTAATAAGCAATGATTTTACGATCGATTAAAGTGCTTTTGTTAGGTTGGTTGACAGTGTTTATATTCTCTTTAAGTTCTCATGCACAAACAGCCACCTGGAGCCCACCAGTAGTAGCTGCTGATAAGGATGTCAGTGGTTTTTACAATAATTTACAACAATATAATTGGCATGATCCAGCCAACTGGACCTGGACAGGAACTCCTACTACAACAGGTTTACCTGATGTAAATACCGATGTAGTAATACCTACAAATACTGCGGTATGTTGGATACCAGAAGATTTTACTTCTTATTATGTAAATGCTGCGGGTACAGCTACTGCAATTTCTACCGATGCGGGTGCTCAAGCGGTCTCCCGCCCTTCTTGTAAATCACTTATTTTGTCAGGAGGTTTGTATAACCAGGCTAGTTTGAACAACAATGATGATACAAAGTCATTGATTGTTAAAGGGACTTTTGTGACTGCCTCTAATACTTACACTGATGGTGATTTTACTATTGAAAGTGGAGGAGTATTGTTAATGGAAGCTTTTGTAATGCAGGTAGAAGGCTTTTTTAATTTAAAGGATGGTGGATATTTGGTCGTATTTAATAGTGACAATACCATTCAGGTAAATGAAAACCTAACCATCAACGGTCGTATAACCAAGAAAGATGCAACTACTGGAAGAAGTATAACTTTTGACCTAAGAGGTAGATCCAGTTCAATCATTACTGGAAGTAATACCAATATTACCAACCGAGTATCCGCCTCTCAGGCAAAAATAGACCCATATATGGATTTTAATCATTTCCTCACTTATGGTGCGATAGACAACCTCGTACTTAACAAAGTGAAGAATGATCCCCTTAATACCTCTGCAACTGACCCTACTGTAACCAACGATCCTAGTTTTCCTATTTTGATTGGAGTAATGGATAACACTGGTACTTCTCTAACGATTGGAGGTACTGGAAACCTGACAATTAATGGTGGAACTTTAATTGTAAAAAACGTAACCAATGGCTCTTTTACATTGGGAGAAGATACATTTACTGGGTCAGACAATACAGCGGCCAATCGCTGGGTTTGGACCATACCAGATTCAGACATCAATGTAAGAGGAAATGTGTTTATTGCAAACGCTAATGTAGGAACGGGAACCTATACTGGGGCTAGCTTAGACCTTACAGGTGGAAGCTCTGATCCTCGCAGCATCGCCTTACACCTTGGAGGAAATTTTGAAGACTTAAACGTCATTGAACCTTCTCGCACCAACGGGAAACGTAACGGTTTTTATATCAATGGTTCCAGAGTAAACCGCAGACAAGATCGTCGCCCCACGGTTGTATTTGATGGTGATGGTGATCAGGATATTCGTGGAATCAATGGATTAGGTACCACGGCTTGGCTACGAGACTATAACGACAATCCCACCGAGGGAATCGGCATTGCCTTCCCAGAAGTAATCATAAGAAAACCATCTGACAAAAAAGTATCGATAAATGCCAGTTCTAACCTAAGAATTTTTGGAGACTTAAGACTCCTTTCCGGGATTTTTGACGTGAACGGTCGCACCTTTCTTTTTGGAGATCGTTCGGAAGCTGATCAGAATGATGGAAAATCCAATGCTGATGGTGACGAAGTAAATATATATGGTACATTCAATGCACCTGCTGGATCAACCATAAAGATGAATACTGGTAGACAACACCGAGGGACTATCATGCGGGTACGAAAGGGGGGATTATTAAAAATCTTAGGTACTGCCGATAATACTAATATTTTGATTCGTGATGGGCGAGTAGGTACTTATTATAGAGTAGGGGTTTATTCTGGTGGTAAAGCCGCAGTAGTAAATACTTTTATTCAACAACAAGCAGGACGTTCCAATGATTTTGGACTAAGAGATACGGGTGTATCTACCGATGCTCAAGGAAATGCAGGAGGAAATGGTAGTGTAGGAGGTTTTAAAACTTATTTCGGAGCTTCTTTACTCCATTTTAAGGAAAACCAATTGACAGGAGAATTAGAATTAGTGGATATGGCTACCCCAACTTTCTCTAATGAGAATCCTACCACTTATGACGCCGATTATAGTAGTTTTAGCTATTGTGGATTTGCTGGAATGGGAGGGAGTGGAGCCCACTTAACCATCAACACTGGGCAAAAGATGCGAATCTTGAATACAGGTTTTGGTGGAAATGGAGGAAATACTGCCAGAAATATTGTGAATAATAATACAGGTGGTAATACGATTACAGTAGAAAACTCTTCAGGACAAGCAGGAGGAGCGAATGGAGAAAGCAAGGATGGTGGATCTGCTGATAATAAAGTAATATGGCAAAGTCCTACCCCAGTATACTGGTGGGGGCCTCCTACAGCTCGTGGCGTTGATAAACAATGGGACACCGGTAAGAAAGGTGCTTCGGGAAGCTTTAATCCAACTGGAACGGCTACTTATGTTAGAAATGATCCTTATGATAGTTATACAGGAAGTAATCCAACACTTCCGGCAGCAGCAGCTGGCAATTATGACTATCATGTAGCGCTTTGGTCTTCTACCGATGGTTCTGGAGTGTCAAATGTTTGGTCATTAAACGATCTGATTTGGGAACCATTACCTACTGGAGTAGTTCCAGGAACTGCTGGAAATGAAGACTACACCGCCTATATTTTGGCGCGTGCTACCCGTAGTTGCTATGTAGATGGCAATTATTCTCTCACTGGGAGCATTTATGTACACCACAATGGGCAAAATAATGGAGTAACGAGGCAGCGAAGAAGAGTACTTTATTTTGATAATACAACTCCCTATTCAATGACTGTACAGGGAGAAATTCAAAACTCGCCATTTGATCGTGATGGACGAATTTATGGAGGTAAGGCAACCGTGACGATTGGAAGAGATTTCTTTACTCAATTTGCGGATTTTACTCCACAAGAATCACACTTTATATTCAATGGTACTTCTTCTCAGGAAATACGTATTGGTACCAATTCATTTTACAAACTCACCATCAACAAGGCTTCAGGAAGTGCCCGTATGCAAGGAATTGGAGGAAAGAATAGCGTGGGTATGAATACCGTGGTCGTGAGAAACGATTTTGTATTACAATCAGGGGAAGTTGCTTTGGTATCTTCCACCCCTATGTTGGTTATGGGAGACTTCATCCAAACAAGTGGAAACTTTAAGTTTATTAAATCCCCAGTAAATATTCAAGGTAATTTGAATATCACTGGAGGAACCAACGACGACGGAGGAACCAGTACTGCGGGTTTGGTTTTTACTCCAAGTGATAACACCACACGAACTATCCGAACCAGCGGTTTAAGGTTTAGTAATATCTACTTTAATAAAAAGATTTACAAAAGTGGTAAGCGTGGACACCGCTCTGATACCAACCCTTTTGGTACTACTTCTAATACTGATATTAAAGGACAAAAAGCAAAGAATGAACCTGGCGATGTGATTTATAAAATTACAGACGATCTTGAGTCATTGAATAACATAGAAATTGATGAGAACCGAATAGTGGAGATAGATGGAGGTAAAAAGCTCGTTTGCTCTAATATGATTATCCGTGACCGTGGGCAATTAATCACCGGAACAGCCTCTGAAGTACAAATCAAATCAGGTGGTCAACTGCAAATTAGAAGCGGAGGCTTTATGCAGTTGATGGGTTCTTTTTCTGAGTATACCAAACTTACGCATGACCCTTCTAGTTCTGGTACTTACAAATTTGATGTGAATGGTACCCTTAAGGCTCGTTATTTCTTGCTTGAGTATATGGATAAAGATGGGGTAAACATCGATCAGAATGCTCAAATATTAAGCCCAGGGACGATTGTACAGGGTGGAGGAGGAGAAAATTATTCTGGTTCCCCCGAAGTAACCATTGCAGGTGGGGGTGGCCTGGGAGCTACTGCTACCGCATCAGTATCGACTAGTATCACTAAGATTGATTTGGCAGATGGTGGTTTAGGATATTTATCAGCACCTACAGTAATGATTATGGGAACCGCTACCACCGCAGCTAGTGCAACTGCTAGCATTACAGGTGGAGTAACTGGTATTTACATTACGAGCACTGGTGGAGGTTATGATGAAATGCCTACGGTAAATTTCTCGAATGGTGCAGGAGTAAGTGCTGTAGGAAAGGTGACAGGAAGTTTGGACGTATTGAATATCACAAATGGAGGAGCGGGTTATTCAAGTGCACCTAATGTTTCATTAGTAGATGCCACTGGAGCTACCATTGTAGAAGGAACTGCTACGGCTACCATTACTGGTTCGGTTTCTTCGGTAACTATTGATAACGCAGGGTCAGGATATGCTGTTTTTCCGAGTCACACGATTGACAATACTGGTACCAATGGTAGTGGGTTGGCAATTAATCTAAAAGGAAGTGTGACAGGCATAAACAATTTAGTAGGTGGGGCAGGCTATACATCTGCTACTGCCACTATTTCGGCACCAGGCGGCGGCGGTACTACAGCTACCGCTGATGTAGACATTTCTACTGGTGAAATTACAGCAATCACTGTGACAGATCCAGGTAGCAATTACCTCATGGGCACAGGTACTGGAAATGGTACTTTTGAAGTAGTGATCACTGGTGGAACTCCTAGCATCAACGCCACAGCAGAAGCCAGTGTTGTAGATGGTGAAATAGAAGAAATTGTAATTACTAATCCAGGAGCAGGTTATGCCAGCACTGACGCGATAAACTTGAATTTTACTACCAATGGTGATGGAGGAATTAATGCAAATGCAAATGTTACCATCATCAATGATGGAGTCATTACTGGCTTGACGTTTACTGATAATGGTTCTGGGTATACTTCTATTCCTACCATTACTATTTCAGGAACCAATACTACTCCAGCCACAATGGATGCAATGATTAGTATTACCGGAGTAGATGTTACAGCTGCTGGAAGCAACTACAACAGTGCTCCAAACATTACTGTGGATAATCCAACTACACTAGATAGTACAGTGGCTGAATTGAGCGCTGTAATTTCGGGTACGCTTACCGCACTTACGATTGATACCGAAGGATCTGGCTACGAAAGAGCGCCAACAATATTTATAGATTCACCAGGAGCTAATGGGGAGGTAACAACATCTACGGGCTCTATTACAAATATTTCTATAGTGAACGGAGGAACAGGTTATACTTCTGCTCCTAATGTAACTATAGTAGATCCATTTGGTTCAGGAAGCGGAGCTACTGCGACTGCTACAGTGATCAATGGAATTGTTACCGATATTATAGTAGATAACAGTGGAAGTAATAATCTGTATTCTGATTTAACCCGAGTAGTGATTGATCCTCCTTCAGGAATGACGACTGCTACGGGCACTTCTAAGCTAAAAGTAACTAAAGGCTTAATAATAAACCCTGGGACGAACTACACTGCTGGTTTTGATATTATTTTTTCAGGGGGAAGTCCTACTACTGCGGCCACTGCTAAGGCTACTTTAAGTGTCACCTCTATTACGATGACTAACAATGGAGATGGTTATGTAAGTGCACCTGCAGTAAGCTTATCTGCACCAACCCTGACTGGTGGAATCGGCGATATATTTACCGCTACTGCGAGTGCAGCCACAATTGGTAGCATCGGAAGCTATACTGTCTCGAGTGGTGGAGTTGGATATACTGGTACTCCTTTCGTAATTATTAAAGATGCGACTGGTAGAGGGGCAGAAGGGAAGGCTTTGTTAACAGCAACAACTATTAATAATATTTTGGTACTGGATGGTGGAAAAAACTACACATCTGTGCCTACAGTAGCAATAACAGGTGGAGGTGGTAGTGGAGCGACTGCTACAGCAGCTATTTCCAGTGGCGAAGTAACAAATATTGTGTTAGCAGGAGGTGGTGCTAATTATGGTAATCCTACAATTACCATTGATGCTCCTGGTGGTGGAGGAACTCAAGCCACCGCAGAGGCAGTCGTAATCAATGGTAAAATCGTAAGCATAGGCATTGTAAACTTTGGTTCGGGCTATACTACAGTACCTAATGTGAGTATTTCAGATCCGACAGGTTCTGGGGCAACTGCTACGGCACAAATTGGTGGTCGGGTAACAAGCGTAACACTAACAGCCCCTGGTACTGGTTTTACGGGTACTCCTGAGGTGGTATTTACTGGCGGAGGCTCTAATGCAATTAGTGCAGTAGCTGCAGCTTATCTAATGCCTACAACAGTAGATCAGATAATACCAACTGTTGGTCAGGTTTATCCAGTAGCTTCATTTAGTGATGCCATCTTTACCAATGCTACCGAGGATGGAAGTACCTTCATTACCTTCCCCAAGGGGTATAGTGCTTATCGTAATGGTTCTAATGCTTATAGTACTACTGATGCTTTACCAGGTAATGTGACCCACGATTATGCAGCCAATCCAGCGATTGATACAATTTATAATGCTGTTTTCCCCAGTAATCCAGACCCAACGTTGGTTTTTAGCACACCACCAAGTAATGTGAAGCGTACTGGTTCAACAAGTGATAACAATCCATTGAATCGAGTAATATTTAAAGATGCTATTGGAACTTTTTCAGGGGAGGATTTTGACAGTGAAACCAATGTAAGTGATAACAACGACAATTCAACGGGACTCAATCCTTTTGGGATAAAAACTGATAGTATGATTATTTGGCGAGAGCCAAACGTAGTACGGTGGGATGGAGGGCTAACTGGTGCAGGTACTGCCTGGAATGACCCAACCAACTGGCGCCCTGACAAAGTACCTGGGCCAGGTGATTTTGTAATCATTGATCACCGATTGTTATTCTTACAGTGGAACTTATTGAAAGGGCCACCAGATGTAATTTCACCTTCTACTTTTGTAGTAGACATGAACCTAAGTAAAAATACCAACCCGATTACTTGTAGAAGTTTAACCATAGAGACTTTATTGCCTGAGCCAAATGATGGGTCGGCCAGGAGAAAAATCCTTTTGAATGTAGAACAGCCATTGACAATTCTTGAGAACTTTACCATCTCTAAGGATGCGGAGGTTGCGGTGGTCAATGATAATGCAACCATTAGTGTAGGAGGTAGCTGGAGTAACGAAGGAACATTCAAACCTGGACTTGGAACGGTAAGGTTTAACCAACCATTTACTCGAGTAATTAAAGCTGTTTCTTCTTCAGTAGCTTTTGATCCCAATAGTGATGTAGGGGTTGATGATAACAAGTTCAATGCTTTTTATAACTTGATTATAGAAGATGGTACTACCGAGCTAAACTCTTACATCAGAGTAAAGAACGACTTGAAAATTCAAAATACAAGTACCAAGCTAGGAACCTCTAATAACCCAATTGAATTATGGGGTAATTGGACAAACGAAGGAACTTTTGAACCTGACAATGGTACGGTTTATTTTGGTGCAAACCTCCCCCAAACCATCGGGAAAGGTTTTCGTACTGAGGCTACTGCCGATGCCGTTTTGGCAGGTGATGAAGTAGATGTAATTAATGTAACCAATATTGGTGATAAATATGCACAGACTCCTATTGTAAAGATTGAAGGAGGAGGTGGTACAGGAGCTACTGCTACCGCTACTATAGATGCAAATGGTCAAATAACTGGAATTGCAGTAACCAGCAGAGGGACAGGATATACTACTGCACCAACCATAAGACTGGTAAGCCCTGAAACAGAGGAGTTCTTTAATTTGACAGTAAACAAAAATAATGAACATGTGACTGCCAAAAGCCGAGTAGAAATCTTAGATGCAGGGACATTGAACTTAGTCAATCAAAAGCTGATTTCCAGCGAAGATGCAGAAGTAATATTAGGCTTAAACGCCAACTGGACAAGAACCAATGGTTTTGTAGATGGGCCAGTTGGAAGGGTTTATAATTCAGCCTCTACATTTGTTACCAGATCGTTTCCTATCGGAAAAAATGATGTTTATCCTGGTGATAATAGTGGTGTTACGCTTGGGATTCAGCTAAATGCTACCCCAGATGCACCTACTACATCTGCAATGTATATTGTTGAGCAATTTGAAAGTGCTGCGGTGGATGGAAGAACTTTTCCACCTGTGCCAGCCGATAATGTAAACTATTTATCCAGAAGTAGACACTGGAAAGTTCGTTTAGCGCGTTATCCACAAATTACTTCTGCTTTCCCAACCAATGGAGGAAACGAAGTTTTCTTTACCAGCGGAAAAATAGGCTTGCCTTTTAGTGGTTCTAACGAAAGAGCTGATACTCAAATTGCGGCTTTCCAGGCAGCTAATCCAGGATTACCACTAGGTACTTTGGTGACAGACCTTGCATTGGCTGAATTGGCTGAACTGAGAATTTTACAAGACCCTGGAACCGACCGTAGAGGTCTATTGACTGAAACTCCAACCTTGGCAACCGCAGGAATGGCCTGGAATAATATTGGAGGTGGAGTAGATGATATCACTAACTTTAGTATTGGTTCAGCTACTCTGGTTTCCAACTCTTTTACAACATTGGGTACAGGAACATTTACACTGGCGTGGAACTACACTGCATTGCCAGTAGATTTGTTATCGTTTGAAGCCAAGCTGGTGGGTAAAAAAGTGAAACTGGATTGGATTGCAGTCAATGAAAGAGATATCAAACAATACGAAATAGAACGAAGTACCGATGGGAGAAACTTTAAGAAGATTGGTGTAGTGTTAGCAAATGGTGATGAGAGCAAAACCCATCGTTACAACTTTGTAGATGCGTCTCCTGAAAATGGTATTAACTATTACCGTATTCGCCAGGTAGAAAGCCACGGAAGTGCTCGTCGCTCTCGCACAATTGAGGTTCAATTAGCTGTTACCCGAAGCCTTGAAGTGTTCCCAAATCCAGCGCGTAAGTTTAGAGATATCCAAGTGCTGGTTCCAGCCGAATCGGGAGATCAAGTAGACGTAAGCGTTTGGGATGTAAAAGGTAATCAGGTATATAGTCAAACTTATAAAAACTTCAATGGTGCTCCTGTTACTTTTGGAGAATTGGATTTGCCGAAAGGAATATACATCATTAAAACAACCATTAATGGAGGAATAGATGGTGTGAAACAACGAAGAATAGTGATTCAATAAAGGGCATTACTATACTATAAAATAAAACCCTCATTGTACTACACAATGAGGGTTTGTTGCTTAAGGCATAAAAATTTTAGTTTGATGATCTCTTGACTAGTTTGAATCCAATATCTCGCCCCATTCCTTGCATGATGGCCAGATTAATCCAGGAAAGAGCAAACTGTTCCAGTAGTTCTACCTTATCCGACTTACCAAAATCATAACAGCTTTCAAAACCTGCATCTTGGGCAAGTTGGTGTGCGATTTTTTTAGCGGACTCACTATCTCCTGCCATAAACATATCTAGTTTTACACTACCATAATCAGGGTTTTGCATATTTTCAAAGCCAGTAGTATTAAAAGATTTCACCACGGCAGCATTTGTCAGTGCCTCAAATACGTGAAAAGCAGTAGCATACCCTTCTGGTTTGGTTCTTACTGCATTGGTTGCGTCAATGATCGTTTTGTGGGTAACATCGCCAAAAATTTGCACAAGATCAGGAGCAATTTGCGGTGGGGTGGCCACTAAAATCACTTCTGCGGCTTTTACTGCATCTGTTATAGGGTGAACACTAGTGTTGGGGTTGTTCAATAAGTCTTTTCCTTTAAATTGAGCAGTGTCTTTCACTCCCAAAAAAATTTCATGTCCAGCTTTGGCCCATTGAGTAGCCAAGGCCCCTCCAACATTTCCGGTTCCTATGATAGCTATTTTCATATATGGATTCAGTTTTTATAATTACTTTAAAATTAATCTAATACCAAAAGTTACAATACTATCTGTTTGTCTGGTTCCTAGTACTACCACGTTTTCGTGAGTATATAAATGATTTACTCTAAAATTAAGAAATCTCCACAAAGGAATTTCCAGTCCAATATCTGTTTGCCAGCGATAGTTATTGGCCAAATGAAAAGAAGGTTGGTAATAAGCCTCATAATGAAGGATTAATTTCTTCCCTAACTGATACCTGCCAAACAACCATACAGTGGCTCTCCAGGTTGAAATCGTAGAACTTCCATCAAAACGATTATCTGAAAAATTACTTTGGGCAAATCGGCTTTCTTCATACTCTCCCGAAATGGCCACCTTCAACAATTGTGACCGTGCCTGGATCAATTGCCAGGTAACCCCACCACCTAGAAAATAGCGTAAATCAACTTTACGCCGAAAATTGGTGTTTAAGAATCCTAACAAAAAAGGATAAACCTTTTGAGATGGACGGTAATAAATAAAATTACGACTAAAAAAATCCTCATCTGCTTTACGCTTGAAAAATTCTTGGTAGAGGTGAGCATTTTGGGTTTTGAAAACTAATCGATTTGATGCTCTAAAACTTGCTAAAGCTTTAGCGCGAAATATCAAAACTTCTGCATTTCCTTCTTGCCAGACTCCAGTCAGAGTTGTTTGTAGTTGGAAACGTGCAGTGTCACTTTCATTTACTTGAGCTTGTAACCCCAAAGGAAGTATTGAGCAAATGACTATTATCTTAAAATAGATATCCATTTTCAGGTACTAGTTTTTGAGGTAAGCCCGATTCATCCAGTGTTTCTTTCAAATCCCTTTCGATAGTATTACAAAGCGCAGTGAGTGGTACATCCTGAATGCGGTTTTCAAAAGGATCTTCATTGACAGCACCTGTTCGTTCTATGGCCGCAAATACAAAGGCAACAATCATCGTGATAGGGATTACCACCCAGGCTATGCCCATTTTGGCCAACGTAGCCACGAGACCAAAAGGAAAAAACAGCATAAATACATATAAAAATACTCGGGTAAAAAAATGATACTGTCGAGGCATTGGGGTATTTTTAATGCGCTCGCAGGCACCTTGATAGTTGGCCAGGGCGGCCAATTGACCTTCCATTTGAAAACTATCAAAACCGCCCAGCGTACCATTGCCCATCGCTTGATAGATTTGTTGCCCCATCATTTTTTGCAGATAATTGGGCTTATTTTGACGATCTTTTAACTCAGCAAATTCTTGATCAGATAAAAAAGGCAGGAGTATTTCCCAATTACTTTGTTGACGTAAATGCAGGCGTAAAGCATGTACCCAGGCAATTTGTTTATAAATAAGGGATCGTTTGAAATTTTCACTGCGTTCTTTTTGGTAATTTTCCTGGTGCTGGTGACTATCAGTAAAAGTAAAAACCAAGCGGGAAAAAATACGGCTAGAGTTTACGATTTTTCCCCAAACCTGACGCGCTTCCCACCATCGTCCGTAAGAAGAGCTATTTCGAAACCCTAAAAAAATTGCCAGCGCAGTGCCTAATACCCCTACAATTGCAAAAGGCAGGGCGATAGATTTAAATAAAAACACCTCGTATGTTGCAAATACTAAAGTAGATAACAAACCACTAAACAAAATAGCTTGCCAGATGTAAACCAGTATTTTGAGTGGATTAAAATTTTTTTTGACAATCATTTGGTCTGTTTTTAAAGAAAAAGATATCAGGGAAGTAAAGGTGGTTTTTCTACCACCTTTAAAAGCTAGTTTAAAACTTTAGCGATTGAGTTGTTGTACAACTAGCTCAGCGGCTGCGGCTCCTGAGTTTTGTTGTTGCCCAGTAATCAGGTTACCATCAGCAATGGCATAAGAAGAAAACGGAGCAGCAACTTTGAAATTGGTATCTGTGAGTTTTTTAGCCTCATCCTCTATACGGTAAGGCTGAATCTTTATCCCTGCCGCCTGATCGGCATAATCTTCTTCAGCATTGGCAAATCCAGTCCAGGTTTTACCCTTCACTAATAGCTCGTTTAGAGAGGTTTTAGCTTCTAATAGTAGCGTTGTAGAGTGGCATACTGCAGCACTGGGTTTGCCTTGTTCAAAAAAAGATGCAAATAGTTTTTCCAATGCTTGATTTCCTCTGAAGGTATACATAGGGCCTTGGCCTCCTACCAAAAAGATAGCATCATAATGAGCAATATCAACCTCAGAGAATTTTTGGGTATTCCCTAGCATTTCATTAAACCAATCTTGTTGCATATAGCCCAGCGAAATAATATCATGAGCTGCATAACCGCTGGCATCGGTAGGGTTAGAATATGAATCCATCTCTATTTTGCCTCCCTCAGTAGATACCAAATCTACCTCGTAGCCTGCTTCCTGAAAAACACGCAAAGGATGAGTTAATTCTGCTACCCAGAAACCTATAGGCCATCCAGTTTGAGCCGAGGTGGTAGGACTACTGGCTACCATCAAAATTTTCCCTTTAGTGGGCATACCATGGGCATGCACGTAGCTTTGAACTTCTTGTACAGTATTCATTGGATATAAAGCGTTAATTGTCTGTTTGTGAATAATTTCTTTGTAATATTACCGATCACGCTTTATATTAGTTGTATACTGACTATTATGTATGATACTTACTTTTTGGAAAGTAAGCTGATTATCAAATACTTAAGATTATGCCCGATTTTGTTTACAATGGAAAAATATACTACAATCCAGTGGAATTTGCCATGGATAGAGTAGGAGGAACCTGGAAAATGCCCATCATGTGGAGGCTCAAAGACAAGGTGTATCGTTATAGTGAGCTTAAAAAATCCATTGCCCACATTTCAGACAAAATGCTCACTACCCAACTACGGGAACTCGAAGCCGATGGATTTATTCATCGCGAAGTGTATGCTGTAGTACCTCCTAAAACTGAATATAGCATTACCGAAAAGGGAAAGATGGTGATTCCGATTGTAGAAACTTTAAGGAATTTTGGTATAGAACTGATGGGCCTGGAAGGCATTGACATAGCATATTATAAAAAAGACAAATAGAACTAAGCAACAGCCTTTTATTTAAAAAACCACCTATTCCACAAATGCAAATAATCTATGAGAGAACTAATCAATGAATACCTAAAAAATCCAGTGATCAGTGGCCTTGTCATCACTAGCATTGTACTAGTGGCTTGTGTTATCTTATCTAAGGTTCTGAGAAGAATTCTTGATCGCTATTTTGATAAAGCAGTTACATTACTAAAAGGAGACCCCACCAACTATAATTTTTTCAAAAATGGCGTCACTTTTATCATTTTTTTGATTGGTACCATTGTCGTTTTTAGATCTATTCCAGGTTTGCGTAGTATTGGCAATACCCTGGTGGCCAGTGCAGGTATTTTGGCTGCCATTGTAGGTTTTGCTTCCCAACAAGCCTTTGCCAATATTGTAGGAGGAGTTTTTATCGTGATTTTTAAGCCATTTAGGGTAGGTGATGTGATCAAGGTAGGCGCCGAAAACCCTGGTACAGTAGAAGATATTACCCTTAGGCATACCATCATTAACAGCCTTGAAAATCGTCGCATTGTAATCCCTAACTCCATTATTAGTTCAGCCACGATACTTAACTCTACCATAACTGATGAAAAAGTTTGTGTGTTTTTTGAAGTGGGTGTTGGCTATTCAGCTAATTTGGATCGGGCAATGGCTATTTTGCAGGATGAAGCAATGAAGCATCCCCGATTTGTAGATAATCGTACTCCAGTGGATATAGAGGCTGGAATTCCATCAGTAGTCGTTCGCACTATTGCCTGGAACGAGAGCGCCATTACGTTACGAGCCAGTATTTGGACTAATTCTTCGTTGGATGGGTTTATCTTAAAGTGCGACTTATTTAAGAGCGTGAAAGAAGCTTTTGAGAAAAATCAAATTGAAATTCCTTATCCTTACCGCAATGTGGTAATTAAACAAAGTAATGTTCTGGAGCCTGAGGTTGGTTAATTTTTTCAATACAATTCAAAATGTACGATTAGGCCTTGATTACCTAATGCATTGGTTAAATCTTCAATCGTCTTTGCTGTGTGGTTTTCATCATAACATTCAGTTTGTAGGCAGACACAATAAAACCTTTTGCTTTTGTTGTGAGCATTTACGCGTACATAATTGCCGACCAGAATAAAGAAAGGGAACATTAACCCTGGTATCAAGCCTGATTTATTGATGTCAATATCCTCAATCTCACTGAGATTGTAAACCGTGGTTTTAGTAAAAGGAAAGTTTGTATTCACTATAATTAGTTTGTCTTGGGTTACAATAAAACTGTGGTTGAGGTAGGCAGCAGCCAAATATGCAGACAATAAGAAAATCGCACATTCCAACCAATAATCTATAAAGAAAAAACCTATCGAGGTGATAGTAATGAAAAGCATTGATATATAATAACTAATCCAAAGCGAAATTGGACTATAAAATATTTCATAAGAAGTATAGCCTTTTTTTCGCGCTAGCCTGTCTACTCTTTTATCCTTAAAATAAAATCGACCCATTTAATCTTATAGCAAGTCAAGTGAAAAGTTATCTGTTTTCTAATTTAAAAAATATTTTCACTACCTGTCCTACAAAATAACCCCATTTACGATAAAGCTGTTCAAACGTCGTTTTTTGTCTAAAAATAATCGAATGTATGAACGAAAAAAATTATCTTTAGCAGAGTACATTTTTGAGGGATGCTCCTTTGTATTAATAGGGAATTAACATACGTTTTTCACTAATAATTTTAATTTAATCTTCTGAATATGAGATTTGTACATTTATCACTACTCACTCTTTGTTTATGTTTAATGGTGGTTGTCTCAGGGTGTAATAATAGCAGCGATGACAATACCACTCCAGCTACCAACCAACTACCAGATGCTTTTAGTAAATTTGTCAATGACTCGGAAGTAACACTTGATGGCGATTTTGTAGTAATCAAGGCCAAAGGTATTCCAAACCATGGAAGCCCTTATTATGAGCGCAACAATAGTTTGTATGAAGCCTACAATGGTACCAATGTGAATTACATGCAGAACCCAAATGTTATTTCTGAGCAAAATTATACCTTCCGTATTCCATTAAACCCTGCTGAAGCGAGTAGAAAAGAAGCTACAGGATTTGGTGCAATCGGAGTAGCTATCAACGGAGTAGCTATATTTAATCAATTTGCCGCACCTGGCGACGATTTATCTCAAGAAATCAACACTTTTGATCAATACAATGGTCACCCAACCAGCTCAGGTACTTACCATTATCATATCGAGCCTTTATACTTAACCAACAACAACCAAGATGGATTGGTAGGTTTCTTATTGGATGGTTTCCCAATTTATGGACCAATGGAAAATGGTAAAACCATAACAAATGCTGACTTGGATGCTTATCATGGACATAGCCATGCTACTACCGATTACCCTTCTGGTATTTATCATTATCATATTACTACCGAAAGCCCATACATCAATGGAGACGGATATTTCGGAACCGCAGGAACCGTTACTCAATAACAGTATTGATGCTAAGAATTTATATTATTAGTATACTACTACTTTCATGGGGTTGCCATCGAAAAGGCAACTCCATTGATATTAGCACGATTCAAATCCCTCATACCCAACTGAATAAATCTGATCAAGGCTTGAAGAGACAAGGAGGTAAATGGTTTTACAAAGGTAAGCCCTATGCTGGATGGATTATTGAGAAGTATCCTGATGGAACTACCAAAAGTAAAACCTGTTATTATGCAGGAGGGGAACATGGCGTTTCCCAAGGTTGGTATCCAGGTGGTTCTAAGTGGTTTGAGCGTCCTTATATATTGGGTAAAAAAGAAGGCATACACAAAGTCTGGTGGCCAAGTGGACAAATAAAACAAGTAGCACACGTTACTCAAGATATTTACGAAGGAAACGTGAAGTCCTGGTACCAAGATGGTAAGCTTTACAAAGATTTTAATTACAAAAATGGAAAGGAAGAAGGGCATCAACGTGCCTGGAAAAGCGATGGACGAATCAAAGCCAACTATGTGGTTGAGAATGGGCGCCGTTATGGATTAACTGGCGTAACGAATTGTAAAAATGTAGTAGAAAAAAAGCAAAATTAGCTGATGCAAAAATACAGAATTTATTGGGGGATAATTACAATAATGGTTGTAGGGTTGGTTTCTTGTAACTCGAAGAAAACAAAAGAAAAGCCACTGCCATTCTTTAATAAAGCCGATTTTACGCCAGAATGGATTCAAAAGAATGATCCTAAATACGCAAAAATACATACCATTGCACCATTTAAGTTTATCAATCAAGACAATCAAGCAGTTACAAATCAGACTTTCGCCGGGAAGATTTATGTGGCTAATTTTTTCTTCACAACTTGTGGAAGTGTTTGCCCACGAATGACTGAAAATATGCATATAATCCAAGAGGAGTTTGATGGTGACGAAGAAGTAATGATGATTTCACATACAGTCATGCCTTGGGTAGACTCTCTGCCTCGTTTGCGCAAGTACGTCAAAAGAAAGAAAATAGATACTAAGCGTTGGCATCTGGTGACTGGCAAAAAGGACGAAATTTATCAATTGGCGCGTCAATCTTATTTTGCTGAAGAAAAACCTGGTTTTGATAAAGACGAAGAAGAATTCCTACATACTGAGCATGTGATTTTGGTAGATACCAAAGGGCGAATCCGTGGAGTGTATAATGGCACCCTTGAGCTAGAAGCCAAGCGTTTGGTAGAAGATATCAAAACCCTTAAGCAAGAAATAGGATAGGGTCGTTAAGTCTTTTCCTATTTCTTGATTGTATACGGTTATTTTTTAGTTTGCTCATAAGCTTTCGATAATTGTGCACATTCCTCCAACAGCACCCCTCCAATTGTCACTGGTTTATGCCCCCAGTTGGGCACCTCTTCGGTATTTAACACGCCAAACTGAGAAGAATGCCCTCCAATAAAGTCTACAGGTAAACCATATACGATTTGTGGTATTTTGTGATGACGAATCACATATGAACACATAATACAAGGCTCATGAGTAGTATACATTGTAGCATCTTTGAGCAAGTCCTGGTATCCATTCTTGATTGCATCTCTTACAGCTAATATTTCGGCATGATAAGTTACATCATTGGCTGTTTTTCCAGCCTCGATGCCTTGTCCTATGATTTTGTTTTGATGTACAATCACTGAGCCTACCGGGGCATTACCTTCCTGAAGTGCCTGTTGGCCTAGCTCGATACTCTTACGCATATATTTTTCTTGAATATTGTCCATAGTCGTAATAATTAGATAATTGTTGTTGATTATTTACTTGTAATGTTTTAAGGGTTGAAAGGAGAATAGTCCATCAATTTCCAATCTACCTTATGATGATTTTCGGTTTCTATCCAATGTTTGGTTTTGAAAGTCCAGTACCTACCAGTGCCTCCAGTGATGTCTTGGTCTTCTGCTGAGTTTTGGTCAAGCAGTAATTCTGCTGTGCCTGTGAGTTGTAGGGTTTTGCCTTGGGCAAAATCAATAAACAAAAGACCTGCCTGTGGATTTTTGGCAAAGTTACCTAGCGTATTAAACATAGCATTGCCCTTATAGTCAGGAATTTTGAGTATTTGCTCATCCAGTAACTGTACAAAACCAGTATTGCCTCCTCGGTGCGAAGCATCTAACCGTGCTTGGGCATCATTTCCGCTGCTACTTCCTACAAACAAGGTATCTGCTTTTTTGATCCACTGTTGGTGCATTTCGGTCAATACATTGCCCTTAGTAACTTTTGCTTCCACTTGGTTAAATCTTTCTGGGTTGCCATTGACACGTCGTTGTATATATTTAGGACAATTGGGATAAGCCTCTCCTATATTAACAAAAATCTGCTGATTTTGTCTTTGCACTTGCCCATTGATGCGAAACCTCCTGCGAGTACTCAACTCTATATACAAGGTGCCAATGGTAGGATTTTGTTGGATATTCTCAAAAAATATGTCATTTGTTGGACTGTATATTTTGTTTTCATGCAGGATCAATGAATTTTGATCAGGCACTTCAGTAAATCCAAAATCCCCCACTAACAAAGATGTCCAAACTTGACCTTGTGCATCCATGCTGCTTACTACTGACAAAGGCTGCTGTTCTATGAAATTGATGGCACCTTTGATGATAGTATTGGTGATTACACGGCCAGTAGACATTGCTATTTGACGCTCACCTGTACTTTCCTGCACTTGTATTTCTCCAGAATGATATACTTCGTTCATAATTATAAAAGATTAATAACCAAACGTTCGGTAAAATATTGATTTCTAAAAAAACTAGTGCATCACTCACTAGTTTTTAAAATTAGATTAAACTTCCTTAAGTTGATACATTTCTAAAATACCTTTCAAGGCGTGCTCAAATGGGGCATTATCGCCCATAGCTTTAGATACGACTAAACCTCCTTGAACATTAATAATTACCTGTAGAGCTTTTTTTTGTGCCTCAGCCTCCGTAAAACCCATATCCAACCCTAATGATTTAAAGCTTTCAATCCATTGGGTAGTACCTTGTTTTAGTTGTTCGGCAAATAGCGTAATCCCAGTATCCATTGAGAGTGCTCTGATGATACAAATCTCATTACCACGATCATACAAAGCGTCAATGTTTTGTATGGCCTTACCAAGTCTTTCAGCAGGAGGAAGGTCTTTGTTAAATAATATTTGTTTGATATGACTATCTATCCATTCGCTTACATACTGCAAAACAGCTCCTGCAATTTCTTTTTTACCCCCAGGAAATCGGTGGTACAAGCTAGCCTTTTTCAATCCAGAAGAACTAGCCAAATCGTTTAGACTAGCCCCATCGTAACCCTTTGAGCGTAAAACCCCCATCAGGCCTTCCAGTAATTGTTGATCTTCTACTTTGGGTGGTCTCATATTACAAAATTATATTTTTCTATTATAATAACCAAACGTTCGGTAAAATATAAAAGTTCAATTTATTTTTATTTATCAATGGTTCAAGAAAATTTTAATCATTAAGCATTTAAACGACGTTGGTTAAACCGTACAATTTGATTGAAAAACTGTTCAATTTTGTCAATGGTCTCTACCTTTTGGGGAATAAAGGTCTCTATTTCCTGAGCGCGCGATCTTGAATAAATTCGTAAATCCTTTCCTCGCTTCTGAAGAGAATAAATGTCTTTGTAATAGATATGGTTTTCCTGTATAACCTCATCTTTTTCAATTTTTTTATGAATTATATACAGAGGTTTGAACCAAAAATACTCCTCAGTTCTTGGTATTTTTTTGCGATTGTTCAGCATTATCTGCCAAAACAATAAAACACACATTCCTAGAAAAAACGCGCCCCCTTGACCAAAGAAAAAAAGGCTAATATTGACAAACCAGCCAAAAACGATGAAGTTTTGTTGTTGCTTTTTTGATTTTCCTCTTCTTATAAAAACCTCCTCGTTTTGAAGAATATGGGCGGTATGTGGAAAGGGCCAAAACTTATGATAAATCGTTTTCAAGCCTTCTTGATGATCATAAGGCATCAAAAAATCATCCTCATTGAACATTGTCTTGGGTGGTGTTGCTTGTGCGACTCTTTGGGTAGCAGACTGGAAAATCATTTGTTGATAATCTATCCAAAAAGCCTCTTCAAAATCTGGAGACAAAGGAGTATCCGGTTGAAAATGTTCTAGAAAATCTTGCCATAGTTGTTCTCCTTGGGTATGAGAGAGATTAGTTAGTTTTTGCATAATTATGAGATAACACCATTTTTACGCAAATAAAGACTGTTGAGTTGATGAATGTTTGATAAAGTAAGATGTTTTTATGACCCATAAGATAGCCTATTTTATAAACAGTTTTCTAAAATACACCTTCTCAATAGCCCCACTCGGTTGCAACTTTGATTATTTTAACTACATTTGCGTGAAATTTTGGTGGATGCAAACCTCAAGTTTTGCATGCTTAAAAGGGAATCAGGTGTAAGTCCTGAACAGTCCCCGCTGCTGTAATCCGACTTTTGGATAAACTGTTGTTTAAAAGAAGTAAGGCTGATAATATACCACTGTTAATGAGAGACTTAATGGGAAGGTATCAGCTTTTCGGGAAGTCAGAAGACCTGCCAAAGTAATGGTTCCACTGATGCTTTCGGGTGAAAAGTGAGGAGATATGCAAAAGATTCGTTTTCAAATATTTGTGTGGATATTTGGCTGTGCCGCTTTGACTCATCGTCAATTATCCAACCGATCTGTAATGCCAAGTGATACAGAAGAAGTCATCTTTTTATCAATACTTTTTCTGACACTTCAAATAGTTTATAGTACGTATTTGTACCACGAAACTATCTCACCTCTTTGCAATTCAAGCTACCTCAAACGATTTGTATGCGATTGTGTTTTTCAGCATCAATTAATATTTTATAAGAAAATACCTGCCCATGAAACCATTCACTAATCAGGGACAGACCACCAACCCAGCCTTTCTACGGCAAACGTTTTTATTGGGAGGGTTATTAGTTACTTTACTACTGGTATTTATAATAGACCTCACGTTGGGTTCAGTAGCTATTCCTGTAAAAAAGGTGCTACAAATTGTTTTTACAGGCGAAAGCGGGAATTTTGCCTGGAACAATATCATTACTCAAATCAGAGTACCCCAGGCCATTACTGCCGTGTTGGCAGGGAGCGCCTTATCGCTGGGAGGCTTGCACATGCAGACACTGTTTCGCAATCCATTGGCTGGGCCTTCTATATTAGGTATTACCGCAGGTGCCAGCCTGGGAGTTGCCGTAGTAATGCTGGCTTCGGGTTCTGTTATTAGCATATTTAGCCTACTCAATACTGGTTTTTTGGGCAGTTGGTTTATTGTAGTAGCAGCCATCCTTGGTTCAGCGCTGGTACTAGCTTTAGTACTCGTTATTTCGCTTCGTATTCGCGATAATATCGTTGTATTGATTGTGGGAATTATGATTGGTAACCTTACCATTGCTTTGGTGAGCGTGTGGCAATATTTTAGCGAACCCGAGCAAATTCAGGAGTATTTGATGTGGACATTTGGCAGTTTGGGAGGAGTTACTCAAAAGCATTTAGCGGTGTTATCTATTTGTGTGGGAGTAGGCATTCTTGGGTCATTTATGCTTACCAAAACCCTCAATATCTTGTTGTTGGGTGAAAACTATGCCCAAAGTCTTGGACTCACCGTAAAACGAGCTCGAATATTAATTATATTAGTCACCAGTATATTAGCTGGCAGTATTACGGCTTTTTGCGGTCCTATTGGCTTTGTAGGCATTGCAGTGCCTCATCTTACTCGTTCGTGGTTTAATAGCTCCGACCATCGCTTGTTGGTACCCGCTTCGGCCATATTGGGGAGTATTTTAATGCTGGTGTGCGACATCATTGCCAAAGTGCCTGGTAGTAGTGCAACTTTGCCCATCAACGCGGTAACGGCCTTGATAGGTGCCCCCGTTGTTATTTTTGTGATTATTCAACGTAAAAACCTGAGGGCTTCCTTTTAACATATGGAAAAAAGTGCCGCGAAAAATATTCTCAGCATAGAGAAGTTAAGCATAGGATATCTCAAGAACCAACGGATCATCAGAACTGTAGCGCGTGATTTGGAGCTGTGTTTGAAACCAGGAGAGTTTGTATGCTTGCTGGGAGCCAATGGGAGCGGGAAGTCAACCCTTATGCGCACTATTGCGGGAGTTCAACCCGCTATAAAAGGAGAAGTCTTGTTAGATAATACCTTACTCAAAAAACTCAAGCCCGCTCAAATAGCCCAACGCTTGAGTATGGTGCTCACTGAAAAAATCACTGTAGGTAATTTGTCGGTACAAGCGTTGGTAAGTTTGGGGCGTACGCCTTACACGGGGTGGTTGGGGCGCCTAAGACCTGAAGATCAGGAAATTATAGATTGGGCACTAGAGGTAACCGAAACCACCGAATTTCGTCATCGCAATGTCAACCAATTGAGTGATGGCGAAACGCAAAAAGTAATGATTGCTCGAGCATTGGCGCAAGACACCCCACTTATTTTGCTGGATGAACCTACCGCTCACCTTGATTTACCCAATCGGGTGATGATTTTTAAGTTGTTACGTAAGTTGGCCAAGCAAACAGGCAAAGCCATTTTGCTTACTACCCATGAACTGGATTTAGCACTACAGGCTGCAGATCATATTTGGCTAATGGGTAAAAAGAATGACCAGGGAGAGTGCCATATTACTACTGGAACGCCTGAGGATTTAGTATTGAATGGAACATTTGAGCGAGCCTTTGCCAAAGACGGTTTTCATTTTGATAAACATACTGGGGCTTTCAAAATTAATGAACCCGATCAGAAGAAAATTTATCTGCGGGGCACTGGTATACAAGCATTTTGGACCCAACGAGCCTTGGAAAGAGAAGGATACCTGGTAACTCAAGATGCCAATGTTTCCTGTGAAGTGGCTTTATCGGGTGATGAATCCAAAGATTATTCCTGGACTATCAGAACAGATGATACAGAAAATGCCTGCCATTCGGTAAAAGACTTATTGCAGGTACTTAGAAAGTTATAAAAAGTACCATACTACTAGACATTTTAGCTAAAGTTGGGAATGAGGCCATTGCTAACAGCGCAGTGACAATGTTGTTAAGTTAGTAGAAGAATTACGATTAATGGATCCTGATGAACGATTGAAGAAGGAGGCTGATGCTCCCAATAAAAGGTTTTTCCTTCATTATTCGATATTCGTTGATCGCTATTCGGTATTCATTTTTGTAAGAGTAGTACTTCACTTAATGACATTGGCGCAGCCGCCTCGGTTTGTCTCTACACAACCGAAAAATGTCTAGTAGTATATAAAATACAAAATAATTCAACCAGCCAAGTCCCTGAGCATACGGTTCAAGGCAATTATTCAGGTGCTCTTGCTTATCAGGCTAATTCGAGTCTTGAAAAGCAAGAGTTAAAAGGGAATACCGGTGAAAATCCGGAGCAGTCCCCGCTACTGTAAGTATTGACCCAAAGGGGTAATATAAGCCAGAAAATCTGCCTGAGTGATTTAACAAAATATACACTAAGCTTCGGGTGAAAGCGAAAAGGTGTGCATCACAATACTTATAAGCACGAGTAGTTGGAAACGATCGTTTTTGGAATTAAAAACGAGTTGTTTTTAGTTACTCTGAAGGTATTGTATTGGCCCCTCTATATTTCACTCCTTGCAGACAATCACATTTTATTTAAAACTAAAAGCATGAGAACAAAATTATCTCAACAACGCATTTTTGTGCAAGGTGTTTTCAAATCTTCATTAACCTTTATGTTATTGCTTACAGTCGCAATAAGTATGGCGCAGACCCAAAATCAAGCGATTTCGGGTAAAATTACTGACAGTAAACAGCAACCAATTGCGGGAGCTACAGTAGTGGTAAAAGGTACCAATCTGGGAGTAGCTACCAATGCCCAGGGTGACTTCCAGTTGACAGTACCTCAGGGTAAAAACAAGTTATTGATTAGCATTTTGGGCTATAAGTCAAAAGAGTTGTTGATTGGACAACAAACCTTTACTGGTTCCACACTTAGGATAACACTAGAAGAGTCAGTTATTCAATTGGGCAAAGGAGTGGTGGTAACTGCTACTCGTACTAAAACAGATGTCCAAAGCTTACCTCAGAGAGTGCAGGTATTAGATCAAAGTACAATTAATAATACCATTGCCAATGACGTGAGTGACCTATTGAAAAAAAATGCCGCAGTAGATGTCATTCAGTACCCTGGATTACTTGCAGGCATAGGGATGCGTGGGTTTCGCCCCGAGTTTTCAGGAGTGAACCAACGAACCTTACTTTTGATTGATGGTCGTCCAGCAGGAGCTACTAATCTGGCACTCATTGATATGAATAATATTGAGCGCATCGAAGTACTCAAAGGACCTGCCTCAGCACTGTATGGCTCACGAGCCATGGGAGGGGTAATCAACCTCATTACCAAAAAAAGCCAGGGAAATATCACTGGTCAGGTATATGCCTCGGTTGGGAGTTTTAACACCACTGAAACTGGATTGGCACTAGGGGGCAACGTTTCTCCAAAACTAGATTTTGACTTAAGTTTTAGCAGCTTTTCACTAGGGCAGGATTACCGCCTCGGCGCTAATAATATTTTTCGTGATGCTTTGGGTAGCAATAAAGCCGAGCGAGTAACCGAGAACGGCGAAACTACCGAAATTGATGACGCTCGTTTGGATGGTGGACATTATACTGGTACTCAATATAACAAGTACTCGGGTAGCTTGCGCTTGGGCTATCAAATCAATGAAAAGTGGAGAGCCGATATTAAAGGAGAGCGTTTTTTTGCCAATCAGGTAAATACCGGGCCCGATATTGCAGGCATTATTGGCGGATTTGGTAACCCAGGACTCAAAGATGTAGATCGTTATTCTACCGGCCTAAGCATCCAAGGCCAATTAGCCCCCAATAATACCTTAATTGCTAAAGCTTATTTGGGCGTAGAAAACAATATTCGTTACCGCGTATCAAGCGTGGCTAATAGTAATGCTTTAAGTACTTACAAATCTGGTGATAACAATAATCGCTGGGTAGGTGGACAAATTCAGGATATTATTCAGTTGAATGCCCATACTATTACTGTTGGAGTTGATTATCAGCATATTACCCAAGAAAATATATCATTTAGCAGCACTGGTATAGAAAATCCAGTCAATATTCGCCGCCCTAACTTTACTTTAGGCAACTTGGGTATTTATGCTCAAGGTACTTTCCGTTTTCTGGAAGAACGCCTAAATGCTACAGTAGGGGTACGCTACGAAAACATTCAATACAACATTACAGGTACCGATAATTTTGAGGCAAGAAGTCAAAACAACCAGGTATTTAGTCCTGGTTTAGGTTTAAATTTCAAAATCAATGAACAATTAAATCTACATGGAACTTTTGGGACTGGTTTTACTACGGTAGGTGCTTTCCAAATTGCTGGATATGACGAAAGAGTGGTGAATGGTGCCAATGGAAATCCTACGGCTACAGCAGATGTTTGGCAAGGAAACGCCAATTTAGAAAACCCTCAAAGCATTACTTTTGATGTAGGCATCAGCTTTCAAAGCAGGAAAACAGGCTTAAATGCGGATGTTACTTTCTTTAACACCAACTTTACCAACAATGTAGTGGCCCAAATACAAACCGATGCTAACACCCCTACGCCTAGCGGAAGTGGCAATACCATACGTAACCTTAACACCTACACCAATGCTGCGGCTACTACTCTCAATGGTTTAGAGATAGGTTTTAGCTACGATTTGGGTGCTTTAAACAATTACAAAAACAGTTTGAAAGTTTTCGCTAATTCTACGGTGATTTTAGAGGCTAAAGAAATTCGTGATATTTTCTTGAAAGGCGAAACTCAGCTGGAAATGCACAACGTGGCTGATCTTACGATCAATTATGGGATTAGCTATGACAACCTGAAGTGGTTTTCTACCCAGCTCTCTGGTCGTTATGTAGGCCGTCGCTTTGATACTGACTGGTCTTATTACTTAGGTGGGACTACAGTGAATCCTGATGGAGACTATGCCGATATAAAATACCCTTCTTTTATGGTATTGGATTATAGCTTGAATTTTAAAATAGCGGGACAACACCAGATTGGCTTACGCATTGCCAACCTGACTGACGAAAACTACTACGAAAAGCGAGGATTTAACTTGCCAGGAAGAGCATTTTATCTGCGTTATACTTTAAGTTTGTAAAAAATAAGGTTTTATATGATATCAGACTTGCCAGGTTCCTAAAAACTAAGAGTATGTTTAAGTTTTGTCTTCAGAGATTAAAATGATGAACCGTTCATTCAATGGAATTGAATGATAAGCTCTGTTTCACCTTTGAAAATAAACAGACAAACTAGTTTTCTGTGCTGATGAATTACATTTTTAAGTATGGCAACATCCAGTGGATGTTGAGCCAGCCTGCGAGATGCAAGCTATTTACGCAAACCGAAGCTACAGCTTTTGCTGTGCTGAGCTCTGCCAACGGCTAACATTACTAAACCGAGGCTACAGCTTCGCTATGCCGAGCTCACCAAAGGTAAATCAGTGCGTAAAAGACACATTTTCAGCCCAGATTATAATGTTTAAATATACTCTAACTCAGGAACCTGGCGGGTCTAAAAATACCATGAACAAATTAATCATTTATTTATTGGGGCTGGTCAGTAGCTTGTTATTGGCAAATTGTAACACCAAGCCTAAGGAAACTACTCACGAACAAAGCACCGATCCACTCACTACCATACAATATGCTCAGCATTTTACGCTTCGCTATGAGCAGAACTACAAAGTAGTGCAAGTAAAAAAAGCGTTTTCGGGAAGTAACCAGGGTTTTACTTATGTGCTGCTTCCCAAAGGAGTGAAAAAACCTGCTAAATATTCTGAAGCTCAAGTGGTGCGTATTCCAGTTAAAAATGTTGCTTTGACAAGTACACCACCGCTGGCTTATTTACAATGGATCAACGCGTATGATCGCATTGTGGCAGTGGGCAAAACCCAGCATATTTATGACACTACTTTACAACAAGTAATAGCACAGAAGGAAATTCCAG
Source organism: marine bacterium AO1-C (assembly GCA_001890965.1). Classification (GTDB taxonomy): domain Bacteria; phylum Bacteroidota; class Bacteroidia; order Cytophagales; family Microscillaceae; genus Microscilla. The sequence goes on from MLAY01000018.1 coordinate 126,970, forward strand.
CCATTGGTTCTGGTAAAAGCCTGAACAATGAGGTAGTGATGAATCTACAACCTGATGTACTGATGACAAGCGGGGTATCTAAGGCTGCTTTTGGTAAATATGAGCAATTAATCAAGGTGGGTATTCCAGTCATGGTGAATAGTGGTTGGTTGGAAACCCACCCTCTGGGAAGATTAGAATGGGTAAAACTGATGGCGGCTTTAACCAATCAGGAAGCATTGGTGAATAAGAAATTTGACGAAGTAGTAAATGAATATAAGCAAGTAAAACAATTGGCTGAAAAAGCTAAAACCCACCCCTCAGTATTTAAAGGACTTTTATTTAAAAACACGTGGTATGCCAATGGAGGGCGCAGTTACTTGGCCCAGTTGATTGCGGATGCGGGAGCAACTTATTCCTGGAAAGATGACCCCAAAACTGATTTATTGACCCTTGATTTTGAGGTAGTATACCCTATAGGGCTCAAAAGCAATTATTGGCTTAATCCTGGGCGGCAGATTCGCACCAAGGCCGATTTGCTAAAGCAAGATGTACGCTACAAAGCATTCAACTCTTTTCAGGAAAATCATATTTACAACAACAACCATCGACAAAACTCGCAAGGAGCCAATGATTATTGGCAATCGGGTATCACGCATCCACATATTATCTTAAAAGATTTTGTAAAGATTTTTCACCCGGAATTATTGCCTGATTATGAAATGGTTTACCACCAAAGAATAGAATAAATGAAACATAAAACATTCCCCTTTTCCGCCATTGTGGGCCAGGATGATTTCAAACTCTGCCTTATCCTCAACTTGATTGATCGTAGCATTGGTGGTGTATTAGCTTTGGGCGATAAAGGTACAGGTAAAACTACTACAGTAAGAGCCATCAGCCACTTAATGAACCCCATCAAGCCTGATTTTCGCTTGATCAATTTGCCCATTGGGGCTTCCGAAGATCGGGTATTGGGCAGCATAGATTTAGAAAAACTAGTAAACGATAAAACCCAGATATTGCAAAAGGGATTGTTGGCCCAGGCGCATCAAGGAGTTTTGTACATAGACGAAGTGAATCTTCTCAGTGATTACCTCATCGATATTTTGTTAGATGCGGCTGCTACTGGGGGGTATTATCTTGAGCGAGAAGGCTTGTCTAACTGGCAAGAAAGTCAGTTTGCATTGGTGGGTACAATGAACCCCGAGGAAGGGGAGCTGCGCCCTCAATTGCTCGATCGTTTTGGTTTGAGTGTGCAAGTAGTTACACCACAAGATTTAGAGGTACGCAAAACCATTTTACGTCATCGTTTGGCGTTTGACCAAAATCCAGCAGCTTTTCAAGACCGTTTTTCTGCCGAAGAACAAGCGCTGCAAACGCGTATTGTTGAAGCACAAAGGACCCTGCCTAACGTCGAAATACCTGATACTTGTTATGATTGGGTAACGCGTACTTGCAAAGCCCATGAAGTAGAAGGTTTGCGGGCTGATATCTTGTTACTCAAGACAGCTAAAGCCTATGCTGCCTGGCAAGGAGATACCGTAATATCTGAAATGCATTTACAAACGGTTGCTCCTTTTGTGTTGAGGCATCGTTCCAAAAACCCCAACCCACCTGAGACTCCTCCCAGTACGACTCCTGAGAACAATCCTGAGCCTCAGGCCAATGAGCCACAAGGTGAAGATAATGCCTCTGATAACGGTAAAATGCATTCAAGTACAGGAAGTGACCAAACTCAAGTTTTTGGGCAGGCCAATACAGCGCAAGCAATGAATTTACAGCCCAAAAAGAGTCCTAAAGCAAGCCGACAGGGAATAAAGTTACCCAAAATAAACACGTTACGAAGTGATCCAAACCAAACAAGCACTGGCGTAGATGTTTATCAAACACTGCGTCATTATACTTTAAGAGACAAGTTCAAACTTATTCCACCTCATAAGGAGGCCAAAGCTAAACTTTGGGTATACTTCTTAGTGGACTCGAGTGGCTCTATGGCACGAAAAAAACAAATTAGCTATACCAAAGGAATTATTGCGCATACTTTGGAGGGTCATCGGGGGCAGCGCATTTGCTTTGCTGCCATTGCTTTATTACAAGGACAAGCTAGAGTTTGCCATTCACTTACTCAAGATCCCCAAGTTTTGTTAGCATCTCTGGAGCGATTGCCCACAGGTGGCAAAACCAACCTGGTGGCAGGTTTACAACAAGTTCATCAATTGATGCAAAGCAATCGCTCAAGTACTCAAATACAACAACAACTTTATATTTTTACCGATGGACGAATCAATAGTGGTAATCAATCTCAGTGGTCTCCTACCGAGCAGGCTATTCATTACTACCATACTTTTCTAAAGTCATTGCACTATACTTTGGTAGTAGATACTGAGAGCAGTTTTATCAAATTAGGTAAAGCCCAAGCCTTGGCTAATCAGTTGGGGAGCGATTATCAGGTATTGTAACAATTGTTTGGCAAATCTATTCGCACTCATTACCTTTACCAGCATAATTTACTACTCAGGTGAGGTTCGATCGGGTTTTTAATATTTGTTTAAAAACTCTCGAGTAACAAGGAATCGTGTGCAAATCACGAGCTGACGCGCAACTGTAAGTGGTACCTGCTTTTGTAATCATTTCTAAGGCCACTGTTTGAAAAAATGGGAAGGCACCACAAAAGCACCACAAGCCAGGAGACTTACCTTAACTGATTTTTGATAAAGCTTTCGCGAACCAGAGCTAAATCAAGAGTAAAACAAGATTATTACCTAAAATTCATAGGGTATTTTTATTCACCTAAGGCTATTATTTCTTGTGGAATCAATCATAAGTTTATCAGACGCTGTCTAACCTGCGTGATTCTATTGATTTAATAGGTTTACTGTATCATCACTTGTTTGTCTCTTGCTGCTCTCAAACTAATACTTCATGAAAATTTATACTAAAAAAGGAGACGCTGGTAAAACAGGCTTATTTGGCGGCCAGCGAGTATTCAAGGATGATATTCGAGTAGAGTGTTATGGAACCCTCGATGAAGTAAACTCTACAATTGGCTTACTTAGAGCCAAACTGGGCCTGGATCACGAATGGCAAACCAACCTACGCAAAATCCAAAAAGACATGATGGATATGATGTCTCACCTGGCACGCCCCTCTGATGCCAAAAAAATCAATAAGAATCCCATGCCTGAAGATGGTGCAGCTTTTTGTGAAGAATGGATAGATGCGCTTGAAAGTAGCCTAACGACAGCTTCTGATTATTTTCTACTACCAGGAGGTAACGAAGTATCCGCGCTTTGCCATGTTGTTCGTACTCAGATGCGCCGTGGAGAGCGACGTCTGGTAAGCCTTATGAAAGAAGATGAAGTACATGATGCCATTCCTGCCTACATCAATCGCCTGTCTGATTTGTTTTTTACCCTGGCTCGTGCCGAAATGGATAAGAATATGGTAGAAGAAGAAAAGTGGCAATTGTTTCTTTATAAAAAATTTAAAAAATCAACCCCAGCCGAAGGCGAAGAGAAACCTGCAGAAAAGACAGAGGGCAAAAAGGCACCTCGCCCTAAGTTTAAATAAATTTTTATGCTGGCATTTAGCCCTGGCGCTCATTTTTAATGAGTGTCTAATTTTTAGGAGCGTTTGTAACGCGATTTTTGAGCAAGCAAAACATTCCCTATAAAGATAGTTTTGCTGAACCGCATTATAAATGCTTGTAAAAAGGGTACGCATTACAAATGCGCACCAGCTCGGTTAGCCCTGGCGCTCATTTTTAATGAGTGTCTAATTTTTAGGAGCGTTTGTAACGCGATTTTTGAGCAAGTAAAACATCCCCTATAAAGATAGTTTTGCCGAACCGCATTATAAATGCTTGTAAAAAGGGTGCGCATTACAAATGCGCACCAGCTCGGTAAATGTTTGTAACTCTGGCGCTCATTTGCAATGAGTGTCTAATTTTTAGGAGCGTTTGTAACGCGATTTTTGAGCAAGCAAAACATCCCCTATAAAGATA
>MLAY01000019.1 GCA_001890965.1 marine bacterium AO1-C
TATAAAGATAGTTTTGCTGAACCGCATTATAAATGCTTGTAAAAAGGGTACGCATTACAAATGCGCACCAGCTCGGGATTCTGGAAAGACGAAATGCTCTGAATAAAAGTAGCAGCATTTCAAATACGCATGAGATTAATAAAACCATTTAAAAAATATTAAAACCACGATTCCAATGATTACCAATAAAATACCTGTTACCGTAGTTACCGGATTTTTAGGTTCTGGTAAAACCACCCTAGTACACCATCTTTTGCAAAACCCCAACGGCAAACGCATTGCTGTTATTGTCAATGAGTTTGGCGAAACAGGCGTAGATGGGGAAATCATTCGGGCCAGTTGTGAATGTCCCGAAGAAGATTTAGTAGAGTTGAGCAATGGTTGTTTGTGCTGTACGGTGCAAGAGGAGTTTTTGCCTACCATGCTGACGCTTATGGAGCGTAAAGATAAAATTGACCACATCATAATTGAAACTTCAGGACTGGCTTTGCCCAAGCCTTTAGTAAAAGCGGTGAACTGGCCTGATCTTAAGCCCCATTTGACAGTAGATGCGGTAGTTACCGTAGTAGATGCCGTAGGGGTAGCTACTGGTGAAATATGCGATCGGGAAAAAGTAAAAGCGCAACGTGAAGCTGATGATAGCCTGGATCACGAAACTCCTATTGAAGAGTTGTTTGAAGATCAGCTTAACTGTGCTGATATGGTGTTGATTAGCAAAAAAGACCTGGTAGAGACTGAAAAACTAGCCGAGATTCAGCAAATTATTGAAGGCAGAGTGAGAACTGCTCAGGTAAAAGTAATGACCATTGAGCAAGGCAGAGTATCTGCGGATGTATTGTTGGGGCTCAATAGCCAGTCAGAAGAAGATATAGAAAATCGCCATACCCACCACGATGATCATCATCACCATCATGATCATGAGCATCACCACGAGCACGATCATCATCACGACCACGACCATCCACATGATCATCACCACCATGATGACCACATCCAGTCAGTTGTGGTAGATATTACTGCCTCACATTCGCCTGATACCCTTCAAAAAGCATTGGATCAATTGGTAAAAGACCATATTGTATATAGAATCAAAGGGTTTATTGATGTACCAGGCAAACCCATGCGTATGATTATTCAAGGAGTGGGCGATCGTTTTAATAAGTATTTTGACCGTAAGTGGAAACCAGAAGAAACCCGTAAAACCCAGTTAGTCATTATTGGCGAAGATGTAGAAACACTGGATTTGAAAGCTATTATTGAAAATCACTTAAAAGTATGCATTTAATTGCCAGTATTCCGGGAGGGTGGAATCCTGACGACGATGGAGTTTTTCATATTGAGCAAAGTCCTGGCGATATTATTTACTTATCAGCGGCAGATACCGAATTGCTGTCGCTGCATAAGGCTTGGGCAGACCTACACCAAACCCCAGAGATATTTACTCAGGAAGATGGTACAGCAGTACAAGCGTTGCCATCGCTACGTTTGGCCAATTTGCTCTACTTTAAGCAAGAACTTACCATAGATACTTATCTGGAGGAAGTGGTTCCACAAGCTCGACTGGTAGTACTGCGTTTGTTGGGTGGCAAAGCCTATTTTCAATATTTGATTGAGGCATTTCAGGCAGTGTGCGAGGACCATAATATTCCTATCCTGTTTTTACCTGGTTACGATACGCCCGATCTGGAACTGATGCATTGTTCAACAGTTCCCCTTGAGGTGGTGCATCAGACCTGGCAATATTTGGCTGCAGGTGGAAATGAAAACCTTGATAATTGCCTAAAATACCTTTTGGCGTCATTTTTTTCTCTCAAAACACCCCTGACACCAATAACAGCAGTGCCCGATTTGTTCATTGCGAAAGAGTATTCCCCCACCAATGATTCAACGCAAGCTCAAGTAGTGCTATTGGCTTATCGTACTCATTATCTGGCGAATAACCTGGCGCCTATTCACACTCTGGCCGAGCAATTAAAGGCTTATGGCTTAGAACCTATTGTGGTTTTTGCCCATACACTACGCGATGATCACGTTTCTGATAACCTATATAATTTATTAGAACAAAATGGGGCGTACAATATTGCCTGTGTGATCAATACTACCAGCTTTTCAATCAAGCCAATGGGGCAGGAGGCGCAGGCTAATTTTATTTTTGAACGCTGGAAAGTACCTGTCATTCAGGCCATCATGGCCAGTGCCACCCGAGAGAGCTGGCAAGAAGGACTATTTGGTCTGTCACCTACCGATATTGCCATGAACATTGCCTTACCTGAGGTAGATGGACGAATTATCACTCAACCCATTTCTTTTAAAAAACAATTAGAGAAAGATGCGTTGACCGAAGCCGATTTGGTGATGTATGAGCCTTATATAGAAGGGTGCCAATGGGTAGCCGATTTGGCCCATCGTTACATCACATTAAAGTATAAAGAAAATCGAGACAAAAAGATTGCCTTGATTTTGCCTAACTATCCCAATAAAGACAGTCGTTTGGCAAATGGGGTAGGACTCGATACACCTGCAAGCGCCGCCGCCGTGCTGAACAAATTGCAGGATGCTGATTACACCCTGGGAGAGGCAACAGTCTGGGATAGTGCCATGTTGATGGAACGCCTGACCCAGCACATTACCAATGATCTGGACACGGTAGATTACCGCCGCTACGAAGTATATTTGGAAAAGGCTGATTTTGAGGCATATTATACCACGATTCCTCAAGAATTGCGTGAAGCCATCCAACAGCAATGGGGCAATCCCTACGATGACCCTTATTTTGTAAACAATCATTTTGTGTTTGCAGGATTTATCGCTGGAAATGTATTTGTGAGTATTCAACCTAGTCGAGGCTACCATATTGACCCCCAGGCTACCTATCATTCACCCGATTTGCCCCCTCCCTGGTATTATCTAGCTTATTATCACTGGGTACAAAAGCATTTTGAAGCCGATGCCCTTATTCATTTGGGCAAGCACGGAAACCTGGAGTGGTTGCCAGGTAAAAGTGTGGCATTAAACCCTGAAAGTTGTTTCCCTGCGCATATATTTCAAGCAATTCCTCATTTTTACCCTTTCATTGTCAACGACCCTGGGGAAGGAACTCAAGCCAAACGACGAAACCAAGCGGTGATTATTGACCACCTCATTCCTCCTATGACCCGTGCCGAAACTTACGGCGATTTGCTTGAGTTAGAAAACCTCATTGATGAATATTATCAGGCAGCGAATTTAGACCCTAAGCGTACTAAACTGCTTCAGCAACAAATTGTAACCTTGACTAAAAAAGCCCAGTTAACGAGTGATTTAGGGATTGAGACCAATGACCTGGATGCTCTTCTGGTAACGCTGGATGGTTATTTATGCGAGATCAAAGAAGCACAAATACGGGACGGGTTGCATATTTTGGGACAAGCCCCAGTAAACGAGCAGTTGGTTGATTTGCTAGTGGCACTTCATCGGGTTCCACAAGACGGAAACCTGGGGATTACTCAGGCATTGGCCAAGGATTTACAGCTGACCATTGACCCTATTCAGGACGATTATGAAACTTTGGTGGAGACCGAAAGGCTTACTTCTAATCAGCAGCTTATTGCTAATGTAGATGCATTGGGCGTAACATTACCCCCCATGATTCGAAATGTGGGAGATATAGTGGCTCTTTTAGAAACTATGGCTAAGACTTACCTCACTCAAAAGCTTCAACATAAATTTTCTTTATCCTTAGGAATATGGCCTTTGTTTGAGCAACTAATCCATCAGATAGAGACCGATACATTAGTCAAAGTGCAAGCCGCCCGGCAGGAACTAGACAACTTATTGGTGGGGCTTAACGGAGGCTATGTGCCTTCAGGTGCTTCAGGAGCGCCTACCCGAGGACGATTAGACATTTTACCCACTGGAAGAAACTTTTACTCTGTAGATATTAGAACTGTACCTACCGAAGCAGCCTATACCTTAGGACAAAAGAGTGCTCAGTTGCTTATTGAACGCTACATGCAAGAAAATGGCGACTACCCCCACCACATTGCTCTTTCGGTATGGGGAACTGCTACCATGCGTACTGGTGGTGATGACCTGGCCCAGGCATTGGCTTTGATGGGAGTACGTCCAGTTTGGCAAAAAGCCTCACGTAGAGTCCGTGATTTCGAGATTATTCCATTGGTTAAATTAGGCCGCCCTAGAGTAGATGTTACTTTGCGTATTTCGGGTTTCTTTAGAGATGCTTTTCCCGATATGATTTCTTTGTTCAATGCTGTAGTAGAAAAACTAGCCCATTTGAACGAGGCACCAGAAGATAACCCTATTCGAGCCAACTTTTTAAAAGAACAACAACAGTGGAAAGATCAAGGAGTGCCAGAAAAAGTAGCCAACGAGAAGGCCCTATACCGGGTGTTTGGCTCTAAACCAGGAGCTTACGGTGCTGGATTACAAACCTTGATAGACGAAAAAAGCTGGGAAACCCGCGATGACCTGGCACAGGTGTACATTCAATGGAGTGCATATGCTTACACCAAAAAAGGAGGGAAATCGGCCCATGAATCCTTTGTAAATCGCTTGAAAAACGTGGAAATCGTATTGCAAAATCAAGACAACCGCGAACACGATTTGCTGGATTCCGATGATTATTATCAATTTCAGGGAGGTTTGAGTAATGCAGTTACTTCAGTAAAAGGTTCTTCTCCTGAGATATATTTTGGTGACCATGCCCGCCCCGAAAACCCTAAGATGAAAAGCCTCAAAGAAGAATTGCTTAAGGTATATCGTAGTCGGGTAATTAACCCAAAATGGATAGAGGGAGTGAAGCGACATGGCTATAAAGGAGCCTTCGAAATGGCAGCTACCATGGATTATTTGTTTGCCTATGATGCTACCACCGATCTTATTGAGGATTTTATGTATGAAGGCATTACCGAGGCTTATTTGTTAGATGAAACCACCCGCGATTTTATTCAAGAAGTAAATCCCTGGGCTTTGCAAGACATGTCGGAACGCATGCTGGAAGCGATTCAAAGAGGAATGTGGAAATCACCTTTGCCCGAAACAAAAGAAGCACTCGAGCAAATTTATTTGCAAGCCGACGATGTGTTGGAAGAAAAAAGTGGTACAACTTCAAAATTTTAAGCAAAAGTGAGTCAAAAACTGAAACCGATCATGTTTGTAGGGACTGCTTCCGATGTAGGCAAAAGCGTGATCAATGCGGGGTTTTGTAGGATTTTTCGCCAGGATGGTTTTCATCCAGCCCCTTTCAAAGCCCAAAATATGTCGTTGAATAGCTATGTAACGCATGAAGGGTTGGAGCTAGGAAGGGCACAGGCCGTACAGGCCGAAGCTGCAGGTATTCCTTGCCTCTCAGACATGAATCCAGTGCTGTTGAAACCTACCACCGAAAAGTCATCCCAAATAGTGCTTAATGGAAAGCCTATCGGTAATAAATCAGCCTACGATTATTTTGCCAACGACAAAGCTGAACTCTTCGAGGCGGTTACCCAAGCCTATGATCGTTTGGCTCAGCAATACAACCCTATCGTGATAGAAGGAGCAGGGAGTATTTCGGAGCTAAATCTCAAAAAACGGGACATCACTAATATGCGCATTGCCTTACACGCCCAAGCTGATACTTATTTGATTAGCGACATTGAACGGGGAGGGGTGTTTGGATCGGTATATGGTACCATTGCCTTGCTTCCACCCGAAGAACGTAAATTAATCAAAGGTATTATTATCAATAAGTTTAGAGGGGATGCACGTCTTTTTACCGAAGGACGCAAAATACTGGAAGAGATTTGTCAAGTACCAGTAGTGGGAGTGTTGCCGTATTTCAAAGATATTCACATCGAGGAAGAAGATGCACTTGGGCTGGAAAAACGTAACCAACAAGCAGAAGCTGGTAAAATCAATGTGGCAGTTATATTACTTCGGCGATTATCAAACTTTACCGATTTCGATGTGCTGGAGCGTGATCCAAGAGTGAATCTATTCTACACCCAGCATCCAGGAGAAGTAAACAAAGCCGATATCATCATTCTACCGGGCTCTAAAAGTACCATCCAGGACTTAATTGACCTGAAAAATGCAGGTATTACCCAAGCTATCAAGGAGCAACATCAAAAAGGAAAAACGGTGATTGGCATTTGCGGTGGCTACCAAATGATGGGGCAGTCTATTGAGGACCCTCATCAGGTAGAAAGCACCATAACTCATATGCCTGCCTTAGGTATCTTACCAATCAAAACGGTTTTAAGTACCGATAAAACCACCCAACAACGAACTTTCCAATTCAAGCATTACCCTGAAGCATGTCAGGGATACGAAATTCACATGGGTGTGACCAGTCGCCTTGATGAGGAAAGTGAGTCAACATTTTTAACTCAATTAGATAATCAAATAGAAGAAGGCTACCAGCTCAATGAATACACCTGGGGTTCTTATTTACATGGTATTTTGGATAACCAGGTTGTGGTGGATGATCTGCTTTCCAGGTTTACATCTACTGAAAGTGCTAAATCTTTTGATTATCAAGCTTTTAAAGAGGTTCAATATGATAAACTTGCCGATTTTTTAAGAGAAAACATTGACCTCGATTATATCTATCAGGAATTATTTAAAACAACATAGCCATGGGAAAAAATCTAACTCAAGTAACCACTACCTTTTATGTATGCGATGGAGGTTCATGCCGTAAAGCAGGCAGCGACCCAGTAATGCGCGCTACCCGTGCTTATTTGCGTAATCAAGGCTTATGGGACACTACCCATACCATCAAAACTCGGTGTATTGGGCGTTGTGAAGATGCCCCAGCCGCGATTGTACATCCAGGAGATTATTGGTATAAAAACCTCGATGCCCAAAATGTAATTAAGGTGATGAAAAAGCATTTGGAGGAGGACAAGCCAGTAGAAGAGCTATTAGTGTTTAAAGAGGGGAGCACAGTGATCAACTCCGACAAGGAACGCCCTAAAAAAGTGCCTAAGCCTTTCTCTCTAGTAGAAGATGAAGACTTAGGATTAATTTACTCCACCAGAGGTTTTAGCACCGATCAATACACTTATCCTTTGTTTTTGTACCTTGCCGAAACCAAAGGCCCTGCTACTTTGACTTTCCCTCACGGACAAACCCATTCATTTCGAGACATTCAATCGGTGGAGTATGGTAAATATCAGCTAGAGGTGGTTTTCAACGATGCTACTTTGGCTTTTACACTGGCTGGGATTCCTAAAACGGAACCAATGGCTTTACAAAGGTCAAGGGTATTAGTAACCGAGTTTTTTTATGAAGCATTCAGACCCGAAAAAAGAGGGATTCGCCTCAAAGACAAAATGGGTAGATTGTTGGCCATCATTTGGCTTGATCCTGCTGATGACACGGTATGGAACTATTGTTTGAAGGTGCAATTGGGCATGTCAGAGGTGCTAATTCAGTCTGAGGATTAATTAACTACACTGTAAACTAAATAAGCTGATGTTTTCAAAAGAACACTCAAGTCTTTGGTCTTAGTGCAGCGAGACCAAAGAATCGACAACATTTGGGGAACCGACCAACGGGAGCTCAACGAAGTTAATGTTGGGCGAGCTTGTTGGACGCAGGTCTCCCTTCGGTAAGACCAAGCAAAATGTGGACCCTTACAGGACAGATTTTCACAGACATTCAAAAAGTCGAGACGAGTTCATAATTAATAATTCACAATTTATAATTAAAAAAGTATGTTATATGGTCACGGCGATGATGCTTATTTACAATCAAATACCATTGTTGCCAATTTTAGTACCAATGTATATGATGCCCCCGAACCTCAAGGATTGAAGGAGCACTTGTGGAAAAACTGGGAGGTAGCCAATCATTATCCAGAGGTGTTGGCAGAAAGCTTAAGAGAAAAAATTGCTCATCATCATAAACTACCAGCGCCCAATGTATTGGTGTTGAATGGCGCCGAAGAAGGTATTCATTTGGTAGCGCGCATGTTGCCTGAACAAACGACTACTATTTGCATTCCTACCTTTGCTGAATACGCCGATGCCTGTCAAATGTATGGACACAAGTTAACTTTTGCCCCCTGGCAGCAACTGCCCGATTGGGAGTTTACTACTTCATTGGCCTTTATCTGCAATCCCAACAATCCTACTGGGGTGGCCATCAAAGTAGAACTTATTGAGAGTTTGCTTAAGCGCTTCCCAAAAACGCTTTTTTGTATAGATGAGGCATTCATTGATTTTACGGAGGCTATAGATTCCCACATTCCGTTGTTGGCAAAATATGAAAACCTGATGGTGTTGAAATCACTCACCAAGAATTTTTCCATTCCCGGCTTGAGGTTAGGATATCTATTGGCTGCTCCCCAGGTAATTCGACAAATGCAAGCCGTAAAGGTGGCTTGGTCGGTCAATGCATTGGCCATCGAAGCAGGTAAGTATATTTTTGATCAGTGTATGCACCAGCCAATATTACCCATAGAAGCCATGCTTCAGGAGCGAGCACAATGGCAAGCTGTTTTGCAAACCATTCCTGGGTTTAAATGGTACCCAACCAATACCCATTTTTTTTTGGGAGAAATAGTAGGCGATACTGCCGCGAATTTGAAGGCATATTTGATGAATAACCACCAATTGCTCATCCGGGATGCCGCTAATTTTCAGGGACTTACCAAGCATCACTTCAGAATAGCGTCACTGTCGCCCGAAAAGAATCAATTGTTGACACAAGCACTTAAAACTTGGGCTAGTCATGAGTGAGTTAGGAACGTTTTTATGGGTGATTGCTCCATTAGGTGTAGGTTATCTAATGGATTTGCTTTTTGGGGATCCAAGAAATCTACCCCATCCTATTCGTTTGTTTGGTTGGTTGATTTCTCGTGGTGAAAAACTACTGAATAAACCAGCCTATCAGTTTTGGAAAGGGACTGGACTTACCCTTGGGTTGGTAATAGGTATCTTTTTCTTTTTTTGGGGAGTGGTTGAATTGCTCAATAGCATTCATCCTATACTGGCGCTTATTTTTGAGGGAGTATTTGTATTTTTTGGCTTGGCCAATAAAAGCTTAATCCAAGAGGGGAGCGCTGTATTTGAAAAGCTACAAAATGAAGGACTAGAGGCTGGTCGTAAACGATTGTCGTGGATTGTGGGGCGCGATACTTCTCAACTTAGACCAAGTCAAATACGGATTGCAGTATTTGAAACCATGTCTGAGAATTTGAGCGATGGAGTGATTGCTCCTTTGTTTTTTTATGCGATTGGTGGAATGCCTGGAATGATGGCTTACAAGATGATCAATACTCTGGATTCTATGATAGGCTATCGTAATGAGCGTTTTGAGCAATTTGGTAAATTTGCCGCTAAGTTGGATGATGCAGCCAATTTTATTCCTGCCAGACTTACTGCATTGTTGATGGTAATGGTATCAGGGAGCTTGCAGGCTTTTCAGTTTGTTCGTCAGTTTGGCAATCAGCATAAAAGCCCTAATGCGGGTTATCCAGAAGCTGCCTTGGCAGGCATTTTAGATTGCCGCTTTGGTGGCTCCAATATGTACCATGGAAAACTGGTGGAAAAACCTTATATAGGGAAGACAGATCGAACGATTGCCCATGAAGAGTTTGAGCGAGTTGCTCGGCTTAACTACAAGGTCACTTTTTGCATGGTACTTGGGATCATGATTATAAATTATTTGGAATGGATCGCATGAAGATAGATTTACCCATTAGAAGATTTATTATTACTGGGGGGCCGGGTACAGGCAAAAGCACTTTGTTGGCGCATCTAAAACAGCGTGATGTTTTGGTATTCGAAGAGGTCTCCCGACGATTGATTCAGGAACAACATCAACAACCCAATCCTGCATTGCCTTGGATTAACTTGCCGCTTTTTGCTGAACTATGCTTGGAACAAATGATGACTCAACACGCTGATGCACAGCCTCAATGCCTAAATTTCTATGACCGTGCCATTCCCGACATTATAGCTTACCTCCGAAATGGGGGAGAAGCTGTTCCAACAGTTTATGAGCAGATTTTGCGAGAAAAGACTTACGAAAAACGAGTGTTTTTTGCCCCACCCTGGCCGCAAATCTATGTCAACGATCAGGAACGTCCCCAAAAGTATGAAGAGTCATGCCGAATCTCCGCCTTGCTTAAAGAAACCTACGAACAACTGGGTTATCAATTGATTACTTTGCCCAAAACCAGTTGCGAAGCGCGTGTGAAATTCATAATGGAAGAATTGCGTGTATCCAGCTAATCCCTTGTTTTTAGCACATCGTGAGCTTCTACCTTTATACTAAAATTTGACTAAGTCCAAACGGGAAAAACCTTGTTTTTGCTTAGTCAAATGGGTACTGATATACTATCCATATCTTCCACCTTGCTCATAGTGCCAAGTATTGGCTTATCTTTATAACGAAACCCTTGATAATCTTGTAAAGGATGTCATTCGTTTCACCCCCCTGATTCTCACAATTCTCAAAGAACAGCCACTATTTATACCCTCTACACAATTGTAAAAAACACCAAGTAAGCGCTTAAAATTGATATAAAATATCCTTTAGGGAATATCCAAGGTGTTGCTATTCAGAAACTTGATAAGCTATTTCTGCAGAACTTTAGTTGAGCCAGAAAATAAAACGTCTCAATGGAAGCATTGAGGCGCTACCTGATGTTTTTTACGCTTGATTTACATTTCTTTCAATAGGTTGTTGAAAGAGTAAATATGTTTTAAAAGTTTGATTATCAATCTGTAATGATTGGTGCAAACCTAAAAACCCAAAACAATTATTAATAATGAAAAAGTTAATTTTCCTAAAAGCCAGACTGCTCCTTTTTGTAGTAGCCTGTGGGTTATTCTTGCAAGCTTGTAACAAAGATCGTAAGGAAGTAAAGCCCCTAACCTCAAATTCAACCTCAAAGAAACTGACTCCATCAGCTAGCAACGTACTGGAACGTAGTCGGAGCATTATAAGTGGTTGTGGAGGTATCTTCCATGATGCATCAGGACAAGTTACCATTCAGATTTTTTGTAATGATTTCGGGCCGGCCTCTCATCCTAACAGTAATGAAAGAGCTGTAAATGTAGGACCAGACTATGTGTGCGTAGGTGGTGGCGGCTTGGCTGATTACAAAGTCCACGGAGCTTACCTTACCGAAAGCCGTCCTACTGGTGATTTCAGAGGTTGGGTGGTTACTTCCAAAGACCATATTCGAGAAGACAGGCACAAATTACACGCTTATGCCATAGGGTTAAAACTCAGAGGGGTTACAGCAGATCAACTGAGGCAACACCTCAAAATTTTTCCTGGACAAGAATCATACCTTGAGGCTGCCCCCCGTTCAGAGGCCATCATAACTGATAACAGTTATGCCCTCATTGGTGGAGGGGTTCAAATAAGAGATGATCATAAGGGAAGTTTGCTGGTGGCATCTTACCCAGAAGGCTCTTCCTGGGTGGTTAAGTCGAAAGATCATGTTATTAGCGATCCTGCCAGGATAAAGGCTTATGCCATTGGCATTAAAAGGTATATCCCGGGTTTTGGTTCGCTTGAGACAGACATCGAATCAGCAGAAGATCAGTCTGTCAAATATTCTCCAAAGGAGGTTACATTTACCCTCCCATCTGATGGTTATGTGCTTTCAAGTGTAGGTGCCTACGCCGAGTACAATGGAAAAGGACGTCTTTTGTATATGATGAGGCCTTTGAGTGGTACTCAAGTCGAGGTAGGTTCTAAAGATCACATCAGGCCTGATAATGGGAGATTGCATGCATATGCGGTTAGGATAAAGAAGAGGTAGTATTTGTTAGATACTTAGTGCCAACAAACTTTACAGAAACGTTTCGCTTTTGTGTTTTAAGAGGCGAAACGTTTCCTGTTTTTGATGATTAAAAGTAAACTTTTTCGCCTGAAAAAGGGGGAAAGTTAATACGGAATTCTAATATTTTTGGAGCCTTAATGGCGAGACAGGCGTTTGATGTTGTAAAGCAATAGCTGGGTAAAGAGGCTGTGCAAATTTTGCTGGATAAAAAGAAAAGCGAGTACGAAAGAGAAAGAAATAATGATAGCAACGGGGAACCATTGGTAAAATCAGAATGAAACTTACAGTACAAAAATAAATGTGGTATATTTAGGTATTATATGCAATTCAGAAAGCCCATGAAAACCACTCTTTTTGCCATTTTACTTTTTGTAAATACTGTGGCTTTTGGTCAAGCCAAAAGTCAGGACAAAAACTTCTCTTCTTCTTCCAAAACTTTAATGCTGAGTTATGATGACTTTGGTCCTCAAGTATTGGCACATGAATTTATAGGGTTTCAATGGTGGCAATGGGATGCCCATGGAGATGCTGATCCCAAAACAAAATATGACATTCGAGTAATTGTATTCAAAGGTATTTCTTTAGAAACTGTAAAGAATCAATACCCTATTAATCAAAAGCTTAAAATAGATTTTAGGTATGCGTCTTATGCCAAAAGCATTCAATACCTTGATAAGATAATTAATCAGCCTGAGGGAGGCCTTGATACGCAGAAGTATACTGCTTTAAGGAGCAAAATAGTGAAGTATTTTCAAGCAAAGAAATAAGTCGTATGTTACAATCTTGGGCATAAAATGAAATTTTATTTTTGCAGAAACTTAAATAGTGGATAACTTTTATTGACGCAAGACTCTTGTATTTAGGAGATTAGATGCCTATTTTATTCTAATTAGTAACAACACTCAGAATATGCAAATAGGGTAGCCAGATCGCACATCCCAAGTGTTGCTGTAATTAGTGTTTTTATTCCATAGGATAAGCTCTCTCTACCGGCCAGCGATCTTTGTAGCCCTCTTTCCATTGCTGGCTGGCCAATTCTTCATCAGTTGCCAGACAAGCTTCAAGCGCTTTCTTGATTTGGGCTTGGTCCATATCTTGTCCAATGAATACAATCTCATTTTTTCGGTCGCCAAAAGTCTTATCCCATCCAGATTCAATGTCTTTTTGATTTTCAATGAATGGTAAGTATTGAATCCGTTTTTCATAAGGCATGCTGCTCCACCATACCCCAGCACTATCTGCTCTTAATGAACCCCCAGCTTGACTCCAAACCAAGGCTTGGTTTGGCCGCGAAGCAATCCAAAATAAGCCCTTACTTCGAATAATATTACTTGGAAATTCCTGAATATATTTCCAAAAACGATTGGGATCTAAAGGCTTTTTGCTCCGATAAACAAAAGAACTAATGCCGTATTCTTCTGTTTCGGGGGTATGTTCACCCTTGTTGAGTTCTTCAATCCAACCTGGACTTTGTTCTGCTTCTTCAAAATCAAAAAGACCTGTGTTCAGAATTTCCTTGGGTGCTACCTTGCTAAAGCTTGATTCTATAATTCGTGCCGATGGATTCAGCTTATGAATCGCTGCTTTTAAAACACCCAGGTGGTCTTTTGTTACTAAATCTGTTTTGTTGAGAATGATGACATTGGCAAATTCTATTTGGTCGGTCAGTAGGTTTACAATGGTTCGGTAATCACCTTCCATATCGGTAAGTTCTCTATCCATCAATGTCTCATGACTACCAAAATCTTTGGAAAAGTTGAAGGCATCAACCACAGTTACCATTGTGTCAATATAGCTGAAGCGCGAAAGGTCTATTCCGTTTTGTTCGTCTACAAATGAGAAAGTTTGTGCTACAGGCACTGGCTCACTTATTCCAGTACTCTCGATAAGCAAGTAATCAAATCGATTTTCTTTGGCCAATCGCTCCACTTCCACCATCAAATCTTCCCTTAGTGTACAACAGATACACCCATTGCTCATTTCTACCAATTTCTCTTCTGTACGAGATAAAGTATTTTCATTTTTTACCAATTCTGCATCCACATTCACCTCACTCATGTCATTCACAATAACCGCTACTTTTAAGCCTTCTTTATTGTGTAATACGTGGTTAAGAAGAGTGGTTTTTCCTGCTCCGAGAAAGCCACTTAATACAGTTACAGGAAGTTTTTTTTCTGTTATCATATGTTATTAAATGTGATAAGCCTTCGCCTTTGGCGATGGTGATTTACATTGGTTTTATTATCTATATAATTATTGGAGTCAATGGTTTTTAGACCAAAGACAGGCTGTCAAGTCAGCGTATTTTGTGAGTCAATTCTGGTTTAGAAGGAACCTTTTCAATAAGTATATCACCAGCAGAAGGTGTTGAGATTTACCTGCTTTGATGATTACTTCTTTTCTCAATTATTGCATACCTTCGATGAACTGAAGGCTATTTTCTTCCAGGTCTATTTCTCTGTAAAAGCAGGCCTTGCGGTGGTCGCCTTGGGAGTCATAGGTATGGCAGACACCCTGCCCCAATAGCGTAACCTGATACACTAAGGCGTCCTGGTCACAGTCAATCAGGATTTTATCTATCTTGAGTAGGTCTCCTGAGGTTTTGCCTTTTGTCCAAAGTTGATTGCGGGACGTACTCCAAAATGTCGCTAGTTTTGTCTCAAGGGTTAGTGCCAGAGCCTCTTCATTTACTGAAGCGATCATCAGTAGCTGCCCAGTGGATGTTTCTTGTACAGCCACTGGCAGCAATCCTCCTCGCTTGGCAAACTGAGGCGTCAGTTTTAAGCCCTCTTCCAACTCAATGATTGTGGCAGTATCTAGTTTATTCATATGTTTCTTTTTTTGAAATGCTAGTAAGGAGTAAGAGAAGTGTATTTTGGGATTTTAAATATTTTGACTTTCATTTTTTTTAGTGTAATGACTAGATTCAGCGAACCATTTGGTTTACAGGCTCTCCAAGTTCGTTTCCTTCTTTATAATAGTGTCCATTTATAAATTTGTGCGTAGTATCAAGTCGTCTTTAAATGCAACTATGTTGCAAAAGTAATTTGAATAATTCACAATCACAACTTGGCCACAATGACTCTATATAGTAGTATGCACAAGGGATTTATTGTTTAGGCCCTAATGATAGTCAGCGTTTCAGGAGAAGATATAACTCCTGAAAAACAATAGGTTCTTTTCAATGATTTAAGGGAATTGTCGGAAATTGAAGCAAGCACAAAAGAACAGAATTGACCAATCTTTGTGTTATTGTATTTTTAGATACAATCTGGACAATATCCTTCCAATGTAAGCTTTGAATTGATTACTTGAAATCCATCCACATCTTTATATTCTGGTAATTTAACCTCATATAGGCAAAAAGTATTATGGCATTCCTTGCATAAAAAATGGGCGTGATTGTGTTTGGGGGCATCCTCTGGATTTTCTTCAATAGTCAAGGCGTATCTAAAAACCTGATTGGCATCAAGCACCTTATGAATCAAACCTTTTTCAAGAAACGTGGTCAATCCTCTGTAAATGGTTACTTTATCTTGAGTAGAGGTGATTTTTCTCCTAATATCCTGATGAGAAAGGCTATGTTTGCTTTCCAAAAACAACTTTAATAACTCTATTCTAAAAGCTGTCTTTCTTAACCCACGAGCCTTGAGGTAGTCTTGTATGTGCTGTTTTGTCATCATATTGTTAGGTTAGTTTATAAATATTATTGCAACATTGTTGCATTTTTTGTGATCGTTGTATTATTATTGCAACATAGTTGCATTTAATGAGAAAACAAATGAAAAAAACATATAACCTAAATTTAAACCTATATATGATTCAGTTGAGGGATTTTTTAGAGATTTAGAATGATCTGGTAGCAGGCTTTTTTTCGCTGCCTGTTTAGATTTGGACTAAATTAGTTAAACGCAAAGCCATAACCCCAATTGCCTCGCTCCTGGCTTTACATATCTCACCAAAGCCTAAGCACCAACCAATTAAACCAAAAAATCATCAAGGCATTATTTATTATAAAACAGTACTCCTAAATGAAACAGATTTTCTTTGTGCTTTTATTTTTTGCGGTATACCATCCCACAATAGCACAAAAAACAGATTCTTGTAACTATGAATTGAAAGGTGTCATTTTGGACATTGATACAAAAAAAGCACTGCCTTACGCCCTGATAAAAGTGAGGGGCACCCAACGTGTTTCACAAACGGATCTCAAAGGACGTTTTGAATTTAAAGGGTTGTGTAGTGAATATAATACACTGATTATATCTTGCTTTGGTT
The DNA here is from genome assembly GCA_001890965.1 of marine bacterium AO1-C. Classification (GTDB taxonomy): domain Bacteria; phylum Bacteroidota; class Bacteroidia; order Cytophagales; family Microscillaceae; genus Microscilla. The sequence goes on from MLAY01000019.1 coordinate 16,064, forward strand.
ATTGCGATACCACTTGTACACAATTTCACCGAAAAACCAGAAGACCACAAATATACCTTAAACAAAAGGTAGAGTCCCTTAACACAGTCACGATTACTGCGGGAAAGAACAAGAACGAAGGAACTGCTTCTATTTCACAACAAACCATTACCAAGGAGGGATTGACTAATATCCCAACCCAAACGCTGGCTTCAGCCATATCAGAAGTGGAAGGAGTTACCTTTACCTCTACAGGGAACAACGTACAACTACCCGTTATTCATGGTTTGTATGGAAATAGGGTACTTATTCTTAATAATGGTGTAAAACATGGGTTTCAGAATTGGGGAACTGACCACGCACCCGAAATTGACGTATCGACTGCCCATAGTGTAACGGTAGTGAAAGGAGCCGCTGGTGTTCGTTATGGCCCAGAAGCTTTGGGAGGAGCCATTATTGTAGATGCTGACCCATTGTATTTAAACGAATCGTTAAGAACGAGCATTGGGACTGGTTATCAGACCAACGGGCAAGGATATTTTGCGAATTATGAAATAGGCCAGGGACTGAAAAACTTGAGTTATCATTTAGGGGCCAACTATACTCGAGTGGGTGATTTACAAACCCCAGATTATTCTCTTACCAATACTGGCAAAGAAGAAATATCGGTGAATGGAGGGCTGCGATACCACCTTACAAACTGGGATTTTAGAGTATATTATAGCTATCTCAACCAAAATTTAGCACTACTGAGATCTTCTATTGCCAATAGCGGAACCTCTTTTGTAAGAGCTATCAATGCTGATGAGCCTGTGATTATCCGACCATTTTCATATGATATTAATGAACCCAATCAATTGGTCCAGCATTACTTGGGTAAAATAGAGGTAGATTGGCGGTATTCTGATGTGGCAAAGCTCACATTGAGAGTTGGAAGCCAGATTAACCAACGAGAAGAGTTTGATGTAAGAAGAAATGCAAACATACCTATCATTGATCTTGACCTGGTGACCAATGATTATCAATTGGAATGGAAGCACCCTGACTGGTTTGGACTAGATGGTTTGCTAGGGGTGCAAGTGTTCACTCAAAACAACGACAACAATCCTGGTACTCAAACAACCCCTTTCATCCCCAACTACAACACCCTACGTTTCAGTGGGTTTATTATTGAAAGTTTAAAAAAAGGTAAAAACACTTATGAGGTAGGCATTCGCGTAGATCATGAGACCAACAATGTACGAGGAAGAGAAGTTAGCCAGAATCTTTTCCGGGATGAGTACAACTTTACCAACCTTACTGCTTCGCTAGGCTATATTCGGCGAGTTTCAGATAATACTACCTTCCGAACAAATCTTGCAACTGCCTGGCGTACCCCCAATATGGCAGAGTTATTCAGCTTTGGGCAACATGGATTTAAGACTTCCTTTGGTTTGCTTCGCTACTACTCTAATCAAGAAGGGCAGCTTCGAACTGATAGGGTAATCGCTTTGCAGGAGAGCAATGTGTCTCCCGAAAAGGGATATAAATGGGTAAACGAATGGCAAACCCAAACGAAAACCAATACTTATACCCTTACTGCCTACGCTCACTATATAGAAAACTTTATATATGATCGGCCATTGGCTGTGATTGGTACTATTAGAGGCCCCATGCCAGTATTTATCTATGACCAAGCCAATACGGTGTTTGCGGGTGCAGATTTTACCTGGCAAAAACAATGGTCTCGCTCGTTTAACGGAACATTTGGTATCAACTATTTATGGTCGAGAAATTTAGAGGTTAACGAACCGCTTATCAACCAACCACCTATTACGACCAGCTACAAAATGGTTTGGAAAACAAAAGACTTATGGAAATTTCAATCTTCCCGATTCTCTATAAAACCCAGCTATACATTTACCCAGTTTCAAGCCCCAAGAACTGTTAGACCCGATGAGTTGATCGACGGTACAGTAGTCATTACCCCTGAATCTGAGATTTTTGATTTCAGAGATGCCCCAGAGGGGTATTTTCTATTGGATATTGCCTGGAGCTTTAAGATAAAACAGTTTGGAGCCAGCTTTTCAATTCAAAATGTATTGAATACTCGTTATCGAAACTACCTCAATGATATGAGGTATTTCGCTGATGAACCTGGTAGGAATTTTCTTTTTACAATTAATTATATGTTTAACGCTAAATCGGCGACAAAATGAGTACAATCAACTACTTTAAAAAATACAGTGTTTATGCTTTACTGGCTGTTGGTATTTTATTTACTGGATGTAAAAAAGATGAGGATGATCCTGCGCCAGAAAATGAATTAGAGGTAATTACAGATGTAAAACTTATCTTCACCAATACCAGTGATGCTACTGATATAGTTACGGCAAGAGCTCAAGATGCAGACGGACCTGGAGTAGGAGAGTTAGCAGTATTAGACCCCATTACCTTGGGTGTAGGCAAAACCTACACGTTGACTTATGAGATTTTCAACAATCTTGAAACTCCTGGTGAGAACATTGGAGATGAAATCAAAGAAGAGGATGACGAGCATCAGTTTTTCTTTAGCTTTTCAGACAATGCATTTAGCAATCCTATGGGCAACGGAAATATTGACAATGCCTCTGATCCAATCAACTATAACGATACCGATGGCACAAATCCAGTAGGTTTAATGACTACCTGGACGACTTCAACTACTCAATTGACCGGTGGTACTTTTACAGTTAGATTACAACACCAGCCAGGTGTAAAAACTGCTACCTCTGGAGCAACTGATGGGGATACTGATTTTAACTTGCAGTTTGTATTGAATATTCAATAATCTGAGTTTTATATTCCTTATTCACTCACCTCGTTCAGTATGAATTGGGTGAGTGATTTTTTTATAAGGGCATCAGTATTTATAAAGATTAAGCTACCTTTTCATTAGGAACTGGACAATGTTCGTCTTCGCATTGGCAATATCGGCGATTATATAAATGCAAACCTACCAGACTCAATGCAGGCAGATATACCCACTCTTCAGCCAAATGAATGCCCTCTAGTTTTTCATTGAGGATGATGAATGTGAGCAAAGCCCAGCTTGCAAATAAGGCATATTTCACCCAATTTTTAGAGGTTGTTTTTACCGAAAAATAGATAGCAAAGAAAGATATAATGATAAACACTATATCAATCACACTCCACCATAGTGGGGTGTCGCCGTGATGATGGTGATGCTGAAGATGAGTAGCACTTGCCTCGGCTATAAATAAAAAGGGAGTGGCCACACAATGTATTAAACATAAAGTACTGGCACTTGCTCCTAAGATGTCAAGTTTACGGGTATTTTGTACAGACTGAAGATTAAGCATGTTTGTTATAAAGTCTTGATAGTTTAAATAGTTGATTTTAAGCCAGACAGCGATCGAGTAGCTCTTCTAAGTTTTTGCGTTGCAGATTTTTACCAATAAATACCACAACACTTTGCTTTTTTTCGGTTGTTTCCCAAGCTTTTCTTTTTTCAAAATCGAGCCGATTTCCTACCGATTGTATCAAATATTGTTCATCGGAACCCTCTACCCAAACCAGCCCCTTCATACGATATAGGTCTCTGGCTTGTAGGGTGAGATATGCAAAAAAATGTCGGTCTAAAGCGGTATAATCAAAAGGTTGATCAAGAATAAATGATTGAGAGTCTACTTCCTCGGTATGTTCATGATGGTGGTGTGCATGAGGCTTTTTTACTGGGAAACTTGTTTCTTTGTTTTCTTCTTTTTTGTGCTGATGGGGTGTGTCTTTTTTGGTAAATAATTCTTCAAGTTGGGTATTTTGCTTTACTAAATCGATGTTTGGAAAATCGTTTTTGTTGCCTAATACAATTTGAGCAAGGGGGTTGAGCTTTTGCATTTTCTTCCTCAAAAACTCTAAATGTTCTTCACCTACCAAATCACTTTTGTTGAGCAACAACACATCGCTAAAAGTAATTTGCTTGATGGCCTCTTCGGTATTTTGTATTTGTTGTTCTACTTGTTCTGCATCTACCAAACAAATAATTCCTTTGAGCGGGAAGAATTCTTTGATCAAGGGGTGAGATACAAATGGCTCAGCAAGTCCAGTAGGGTCAGCTACCCCCGTGGCTTCAAGAATGATTTCGTCAAATTCGTCTTTTCTCTCAAAAAGTTCATTCAAGATATCATATAAATTGTCATTGAGCGTGCAGCAAAGACAACCATTGTTAAGTTCCACGATGGTGTCATCCGGGCGCATGATCAATTCGCTATCAATGCCTTGTTCTCCAAACTCATTTTCTATAATGGCATAACGAGTAGTAGCGTTTTTTTCAATCAAATGATTTAGAAAAGTGGTTTTTCCAGCACCTAAAAAGCCAGTAAGAATGGTTACGGGTTTTGATGTTGTGCTCATTTTTTATCTACTTTTTGTACCTGCAAAAGATTACAAATATAAGTCATTAACTTTTTAGTGCAACACTGTTGCATCAATCTTGCAGGATACTAACTTTAAAAAAGACAAAATGGTTTAGGACTTACAGGTACTTAAGTATAACATTGCTCGCAACTTTATACTAAGAGGTCAAATATCAGTTGAGCACAGGGGTTTTAATTCAGCATTTTTAAAGCATTAATTATTTCTGCGGATTCTTCGATGAGTCGTTTTTCAATCTTTTTGGCTAACAAGGGCAAGTTATCAAAATCAGGTTTATCTTTAATAACCGATTCCAAAACCGAGTATTTTGGCATTTCTTCTTTGTCCTTATTCCATTTAGAGTCTTTGAACAAATCCCAATACTCCTTTTGAATATTTACTTTATTACCAAGTAGCCAAATTTCAAACCTCATTTCCAAATGATTGAGCACCAATCCTAACTTTAGTTTTTTACTCTTCAAAAAATCATTGGAGTAGTAGAAATAGGTATAATCCAGGTACCCATGAAGAATCCCTGTAAATGAATATTGCTCGGATAGATTTTTAATGAAATCGGTTCTTAGCTTCATTACAAACTTCACTAATTGATTGTAAGCAATCAATATATCTCCTTTGTTCAACTGTTCTTTGTATATCGCTACATAATGATTCAAATTCTCCATGTGATGAAATAGATATATGCGTATGGTTACTGTTTGACAGGCAATATCGCATATACTTTAGTTTGGACAAAGCTTGTTGCAGTCTCTAATAAAGGGAAAAGTAGAGATGACCTCCAAGTATTACATCTCAGGAGTCAAGCCATTTATTAAAAAACTCATTACCAGCATTAAATCGTGTCTGAAGATTCTAATCCATACATTTATTAGACAAGCCTTGGATTTACCTGTGTAATCTGGAATTCAAAAGATGATAGCATATCTTTTCAGGTTTTATACTTAATTTGTCCACCCTTCAGCCTAATGTTGAAAGGATAAACACAAACATAATAAAAGATGAAACTTATACAATTATCAACTATTCTGGTGATCTTTTTCGGAGGAATTCATATTTCTGCCCAAGGGCAAAACGTGGCTGATTCTACTATTCAGGGAATGGCTGAGTTTAATTGCCAATGTCAAGATACAATCAGTCTTAGACAAAATCAGAAAGCCATTGGCCAACAACTGATGGACTGTTTTACAAAATCGATGGTAGTTTATCTTAATAAGGGAGAATTGGGCGCAAACTATCTACAAGACAATAAAAAACTTGAATCGCTCCAGTACAAAGTATTTAATTATTTATTAAGGTACTGTCTGAAAACCCGACAAATTAACGACAAATCCAAGGGTATTCCTGTACCACAGGATTCAGTATCAAACCAACTATTTATACCAGATAAATTTCTCACTGGACACAAACTAAAAAAAGTGCAAACTACAACCCATATGCGGGTATGGAATGCTGTTAAACACCCTCATATTCAAAGATTAGTGGATATTAGATGGGTATTTGATACTCCCGAAGAAGCCTTAAGGTACCATCAGGCTAAACTGAAGGAAAACTCTGAAAATGGCCGAAAGGTTACTTTGAATGATAAGGTTACTGATGCCCAAGCTCTACGGGTGTTTAGAGAAAGTAAGCGTATGGAAGATATGATCAAAGCAATGGATTTACCTCAACGTCAGCACTGCTTCTTGTTTGTGGTCAAAAATGTGGCATTCAAAATATTTGTGGCCACCGATAAAACCTGGTATGCTAAAGATTTACTCTTTATAGTGAAGAAGGCAGTTGAGCAAGCAAAATCGCAGTAAGTATTTTAACTTCAAAAACAGTTTTTTATAGAACTTCAAGTGCATTGTCAGCATTGGATGTTTGATACTAATACACCTACAGCCAGCCCTATTTACCAGACTGACTTTAATGGTTTTTGGGCTGGCTGTATTCCTTGGTCAAGGCAAGATATTGAATGATATTTTCAATAGATTAATCCTTTTCCGCTCAGGATAGAGTGAGTTGTTTTTTAAACTTGGAACGGTTACTTTGAATGTCATAGAAAATTTGTGTTCAGATAAGCCTCACAACATGCAAAATTTCAACTACCTTCTGCTCTCATTTTTCTTTTTATCTTTTGCCTCTTACGGCCAAGATTACAATGAGTCTTTGGTAAGAAAATACAAGGTGAAATCCATCAAAAAATCGCTATACCGTCATCAAAACGGTAAATTAGGCGATAATGGGGTACAGGAATATTTTATATTCCATCAAAACGGCACCTTGATTGAGAAGTATGTCAAATATACAGTGCCAGCACAGTATATCATCTACAAATACGACTCTACGGGGAAACCTCTATCAAGCATCACATACAAGCCTGATGGCACCAAGGCTGACTTTGATCAATGGGTATATGACAAAAAGAGTCAATTACGTAAAAAAATTACTCGCATAGGGGAAGCTTACTATACCAAATATTACATTCACAATGCCAATAATAAAGTAATAGAAGCGTATTCGCTGGATGAAAAAGGGGAAAAGTGCCGAATACTTTCCTACAAATATTATGATTCCGGTGAACGTTATGAGGAAAAGTTTGAAAGCAAAAAAGGGGATGTAGAAAGGATTCAGCGTTTTAACAAGTGTGGCTTTCTCATTTATGAATATCAATATGGTTCTGCCAATGATTACAGCGACCTTTATCCTGAACCCTGTAGTCGCCCCCCCTTTAAAAGTAGGGTCAATAAAATTGACAGTAGTTACTACAATTGGCAAGGCAAAAAACATCTTCAGGTCACTATTTTAGATTACCAGAGAAAAACCATTAAAACCTTTGATCACAAAAACCGCAATTTATCGGTGAAGGAATACCGTTATAACAAAAATAAAAAACTTGATAAAAGCGATTTCTCTTTTTTCAACACCAAAGGGCAACTCATTGAGTCCAAGGTCTTTTATGCGAACCTTGCACAAGAAATGATTTCCTCAACCTTCCATTCTCTTCATACTTATTACCCCAATGGATTGAAAAAAAGTGTCAAATACCTGGGCAAAAATGGAAACCTTAGTGATGTCATCAACATTGAGATTGAATACCATTAAATATTTTCAAAACATCCGTAAGACTAACAATACCCACTGCTCAGTTGGCGAGGCTCAGGGAATGGATTATTTTACTTCTTTAATTACTAAAGTGAATTCTACTTCATCTTCTCTTAGGTTTACATACAGTCTATTGAAAGAAAAGCTTTCTGTTCGGTTTTTATATTTCAACTGCACGTACCCTGTGGGTATGTATAAGCTTTTCTTCGCGGGGGTGTATTTCATAGATTGAGCACGTATCTCTATTTGTTTCCCTTTTTTGGTAAATGAAACTTTGCCATTTAAATAAGTTACTTTATCAGGGGTTTGTTGTTTTTTGATAGCTACAAAATGGAAGCCATCCATAGATTCTTTAATTAAAGTATCTGATGGGATGCTATCTTGACAGGGAATATTTTTAGGAAAGGAATAAAGGGCAATGGTGTAGTCAATCAGTTGAGTGCTTCCATGTTGGCCATGTCCTGGGATGACGTATTTGGCTTGGCCATAATACTTTTTAATCCTTTTGGCAGTGTTTGACCATTCGCTTAGGTTAGCATCGGCAATATTTCCAAGCCAGCCTCCTCTGCTTCTTATTTCGTTGCCACCAAACAATACTTTTTCGCCTGGCACCCACACCACAATTCCATCACTGGTATGAGCTTCTCCAAGAAAGTGACCAATTACTTTTTGCCCACCAACTGTCAGTTCTAGTTTATCTTTAAACCCCACTTTGGGGATGGGTAAGCCTTTTTCTTTAGCTATTTTTCTGGTGAGTTCGTAGGCATAGGTTTTAATGCCGTTTTTGTGCACTATATCTAAGCCTTCCATGGCATCGGGATGCCACCGGTCAATGATGTATCCAACAATCTTGGCTTTCTTTTTTTTCTTGACCCAATCGATCAAATGTTGAGTTTCAGCATCAGAATCTGGGGTAGACACAATAATTGCTTCTTTACCAGCAATATAAACCAATCCATTGTTGTAATTGCAAGTGTGGACGTAGGTAGTCCCAGTTAATTTGGTCAGCTTTAGGCATGCTGAGGCATTTTCAGTTTGCCCAAATAGCGTGTGAACAAATCCACCGAGGAAGAAAGATAGGAGGAGTGAGAGGTATATTCTTTTTGTCAAGGTTGAGTTAGGTTAATAGTTAGGTAGTGACTTTTTATTAAAGTTTACCTAGTTAGGAAAAAGCTAAACTTAAATCGTATTTACTTTCTCAATCAAATCATGTGTGGTGGCAAGTTGAATTGCTTTTTCCATATTTTGGTATCACAAACAGATCTATTGTTTTCATCGTATTGGGTTTAAAAGTTGAGACGACTTCACAATTTAATTCAAAATAAATGAGTTTTTCCCAGAAGAAACAAATACTTTTTTTTAGTTTGTCTTTGGTATTAAGTGCTTCTTATGGTCAAGATTTAAAGCAGGCTACCATCGCTCACTTTCAAGCGAAACACCTCAGTTTTGAACCTGGCATTATCAAAGCAAATAAAATTAAATCAATCAAAAAGTACATTCGCTACTACAAGACTCGTGATGATTTACCTGAAAGTTATCTAGAGGAAAAACATACATTCAGACGGGATGGTAAGCCTAAATATATTTACAAAAAACCTATTATTTCTTCCAAAGAAGAAAAAGATTATGAATATGATTCTCTTGGCAATTTGATAAAAATATTTATTTGGAAGTATAAAGGATCACAATATAGAAATACAGCGCATTATGAGTGGGTTTTTGATACCAATAATTTTTTGCGTGTATCGAAAGTGTTTTTTTTGTATGATAATATTCCAGTGAAAGGAGGGTTTTCTTATTTTCCAGCCAAAAAATTTCTTAGCCGTTATGATTCTATAAGTTATGATTTTAAAACATTATCTGTAAACATAGCTTCAAACAAAGGTGATTATTGCAAACAAAGTGATTATGATTGTTATCCGCCAAGCTTTAAGCATCCTACTTTTATTGCGTTGTCTTTCCATCCCAACAATCAATTAAAGGAAAAAAGTTTAAAAAGAGATACTATTAAAACCTCACAAAAATATGATGAGTGTGGGCGTTTGTTAGGATCCAACAATAAATTGCCTAAATGGCCGAAGAAATTCTTTCCTGAAGCTGGATGTATCAATCCTGTGTTATTAGCCCAATGTAAGGATGATAAAGTAGATACTGTTACTGTAAACGGCATTCTAATGTTTGTTTGTAAAACATCGTTTAATTTTGGAGAACATGATTCAAGAGGTTTTATCTCAAGTAACGGAACGATAACCAGATACTTTAATAAAGAATTTAAACTGATAAAAGAAGAGATAACAACCACAACTAGCAGATCTAATGATGGTTTGGGGCAACCTTCAGCATCTATTATAAGTCATCAACAAAAATATTACGAATATTTTGAGAGTGGATTACTAAAAAGCATTAAAGAGAAGCGTTATCCTAGTCAGGCAATCGAATATGAGTTAACTTTTTACGAATAAAATCTAGTTGCTCTGGCTGGTAGTGTCCTAATACACCACCAGCCAGAGCAAAAAGTCCTACATCTTATTCAACTTATTCATTTTCTCTATCAAATCTCCCTTAATGGCTACCACGGCAGATTTAGGAATGTTGTCTTTGTCAAAAGGCCATTTACTGGTTGGATTTTTCAAGTCCCTGGTTTGCTCACCAGGATGTTGTACACTTAAAAACAAAGTTTTACCATCAGGTGAAAACCATGGGCCGGTAAGCTCGGCATCTGTTGGGGCAGAGGCTACCCGAATTACTTTTCCAGCATCTTCTCCGTGTCTCGGAATCACAAACAAGCTATTGTTTTTAAATGGCATATAGGGCTTATCTTTTCTGTTCATCGAGCTACCCGACATATCGGAAGTCATCCACAGGTTCCCAGCCATATCAAAGGCTAAGTTATCGGGGCAAGAGAATCCATTTTCTTCACCACCCGCCAGGTAAGTAGAAGCCTTAAAAGTCAAGGCATCAAAAGCTCCTTGGGTTTCTTCAATTTTGAGAATAGAGCCGTGATAATCTTTTTTCTTTTTGTTATTGGTCAGCGAAACGAAGATGTTCCCAGTAATAGGGTCAATTTCAATGTCCTCGGGGCGATTCAATTCAGTGGCACCTAATAATTTAGCTGCTTCTCTTACCCTGATCAAAACCTCGGTTTGGTCTTTGAATTTTTTCTTCAATACGGGTTGTTTTTCCCAGTCCAACGCCAACCATTCACCTTTTTCGGTATTGGCCACATATAAGGTCCCTTCTTTCAAAGAACCAGGTTTAGAAGATACAAACTTGTACAAATGTTCGTTGTTTTTATCATCTCCAGTATAAGCCACTACTCGTTTATCTTTTAGCTCATACATAGTGCAACATTCGTGGGCAAACCTTCCCAAGGCAATGTGTTTTTGAGCGGTTCCATCTTTGGGGTTTACTTCTACTACCCAACCATAGTGTTCTGGAGGATAATTATAAAACTTTTCCCAATCATACCAACTTGGCCTATGGGTCGGTTTGTTGTTTTCGTCATACTCGGTTTCTCCAAAAAAACTATCATAGTTTTCTTCGCAGGTAATAAAAGTTTTCCAGGGAGTAATGCCACCTGAGCAGTTACTATGAGTGCCTATCACGGTAGTTTTACCTTTGATGGGGGCATCCCAGTTTAATTTTATAGGGGTTTGGGCGGTAATTCGTCGGTTGAGTGGATCATTTTGTACCACTTTCCATTGTCCATTTTCTTCTTTCACCCTTACAATACTTCCCCCCACATTGTACATTTCTTTATCTACTTGTTCTTTGGTACGATGCTCTCTTGGTTTTTCGTGGGCTCTGTAGTCAAAGTCAGAAACAAAAAGTGGATTGATGTATTCATGATTGACCCATAGTAAGCCATCCTTTGGGTTCTTGTCATCCAAAGGAATAAAGCAGGTAAAATCGTTGTTGAATCCAAAGGTGTCTTCTTCACTAATTTTATCGCCCCATTTTACAACAGTGTGATAATCTAACCCTTTGGCAAGTAGTAAATCATCTTTGTCAGAGGCCGCCAATCCTTCCAGTACCAGTTTTTTGAGCGTTTCAAGACTGTCCTTAGATACCACTTCTCCGTTTGTAGGGGTACTGGTGTTGCCACAGCTAGCCAAAAAAGGAGGAGCGATTATGGCTCCTAAAGTGGCTTTTCCCAAAAATGAAATAAATTCTTTTCGACTATATGCTTTTTTCTGAGTCTCCATTTGAATTTTTTGTCAATTACTATAAATGTTGTTCTGAAGTAGGTATAGAAAACTAAATTAATTTTAATATGTCAGCCTTGTAAAAGCTTCTCTCCTTTGGGGAGACTGAGAGGGGTTTAAATGAATAAACAAAATGCTAACAGTTTGATTAGCAGTGATAAAACCTCCCTGCATTCCTAGATCTTACCAAATATTGGTGTCTCCAAAGAAGGTAAATGATACTCGTAAAAATTACCCGCTTTTATATTTTAGACTAATTTTATTCTCATACTTAGGTCTAAATACTTTGTAAACTGAATAGCTTAACATTGCTTTGCTCTTCTAGATTTATAATCCCTTGCCTTGTGAATTATAAATTCACTACAGGAGATATTCAGGTTACAAATCTGAACTAGCGAGGTAGATAGTTTATTGATGGTTGAAATAGTCCCAAGTCAATTTTGCGATTTCAGCAATGATCTTTTGATTGGTAGCACTACTTTCCATTGAATTGCTTACCAATACGCTGATATAGAAGTAAGAATTGCCTGGCAAAAACACAATCCCAATGTTGTTTAAAGCCCCAGTCAAGCCCTTTTTGTTTTTTCCAGAATGCCCTGTTTTATGCGCTACTACTGCATCTTTAGGCAACAACCCTCTAATGCTTTTTTTACCAGTTTTGGTGCCCTTCAATACATTCAGTAGAAAATTATAGCTTTTAGGGCTTAATAGATTGTTGGTGTTTTTGAAAAATAATTGCAAGACCTGATTGGCTGCTTTTGCCGTAGTCCAGTTTTTATATTGGCGTTTCCATTTGGCTTGCATCTTAATTTCTGGATCGACAATGGCAATGTCCTGAATACCTATTTTGTGCATATATGCTTCTGCCACTTTAGGCCCTCCAATGAGTTTGAAAAGCAAATCACACCCGACATTATCGCTCCAGGCTACTGTATATTTAATGATTTCTGATAAAGCGACCTTTGCCCCATTGGGGTATTTTTTTCTCAATGGACTCCATAAATGGCTATAGGCCTTTACCGTCTTTTTACTGATAGAAATTTTTTCATCCAATCTAAACTTCCCTTGGTCTACCTGATGTAGCACAGCCATTGCCAAATGGTACTTATACACGCTTTGCATAGGCAAATGCTTATTACCATTGATAGAAAGCGTATCTGTTGCATTAACCCCTTGAATGGCTACCCCAACAGTAGCTGATTTACCCTTTAGCACCTGATTGATTTTTTCTTTGAGTGCCTGAATCGATTGTGCTTCTGAGAATCCGAAAGTCAATAAAAAAAATAAAGCTAGCAGTGTTGTTTTCTTTGTCATCGTTTTGTTTAAGTAAATTAAATGCAATGTATGGCGTAAAATGGATTTTACATTTTATAGTGAGTAGTATTTTTTCTTTTACCATCCATAAAAACCCTTGGGCACAACTCCATTTAAGCGCAAATACACTACACATTGCCCTCTATGGTGGATGATATGATTTTCGAGCGCATAAAATAAGCGCCATACAGGGATTTTGTCACCAGCAAAATCGCAAGTAGCAAAAAGTTTTTCTTTGGATAGATCATCAATAGACTGGCGTACAAATGTGTACATGTTTTTTAATTCTTTGATGACATCCTCCTTGGGCATTTGTACAGGTAGTTTCACATCTTTATAAGGGTTTTTGAGTCCTGCACGCCCAGATAATTGTCCACAGGTATAAATGACACAATGTCGCCATTGCTCAGCAAATGTCATGGCTTCATCGGTATATTTAAACTTGAAAAACTCAGGAGGCATTTGTTCTACATTAGTCATCGTCATTTTTTCAGAGCGATGCCAGGCCGCTTTTAACTCTTGTCGAAGCAATTTTGTAGCTTCTGGATCATCTTGCTTGTTTGTGGTGCCTTCAAGGCCTACAAGGTTTGTTTTGCTGCTTCCGGTTTGGCATCCCCATATTGAAAGGAGACCCAGGCCCATAAAGTTTTTGAGAAAACGAGTACGATTCATTTCAAATTTGATTTTATAGAAGTGTATAAGTTTTTGTATATTGCTGATAGCCAGAACTTTTGCTAATATCAGTTAAGGCTACGCTTGAATTGTAATGAGTTGAATATTTGAATGATGGAGTCAAAATGATTCCATATAAACACTCAACCCAACATTACTGTAAAGTAAGTGATTTTTTATGAATGCAACAATGTTGCATTTAATGTAGGCGAAAGGAACTGCTTAAAAAAATATTATCGGGGAGGAGAGTTTATCGTTGTCTTTCAATATTTGCTAAAATCAACTTTGTGATTGCTTTCCGACCTTTCAAAAAATGTGGGTTTTTGTCACCTTTTCTTTTTATAAGTCGCGTAGCAAAAAAGTAGACATTGTTTTTTGCCTCTACATAACCAACCCACCAACCTATATCTTGCCCATTTTTTCTTGTCCAACCTGTTTTGCTTCGATAGGTATGGGTTTTTGTTTGTTTAGAGACCATGAGTTCTTTCACTTTTTCAATGGTTGTTTTTGAAAAAGGAAGCTTATTTTCATATAACTTGACTAGAAAATCAATTTGATTTTTGGGTGAAATGGCAAAATCCCCATAATTCCAAAAGTCGATGCCTTGTTCAGAAAAATTGCCATTTCCATAGCTACATTTATTTAAAATGCTTTCATACTTATTTCTTCCTATTCTTTTGGCCACTTCTACATACACCCAAACGGTGGAGTATTTATAAGCATTTTTTAGGTTGGTGTCCTTGTTCCATATATTTATTACTTTGCCCAAGTGTAGTTTGGGTACCCCATCCCATTTAAAAACTTCATTCTCGTTTTTCACTGCTTTATACTCAAGGGCAAAAAGTGAGTTGGGTATTTTAAAGGTAGAGGCTGGTAGCGTAAAAACATCGGCATCTTTCTCGTCGGTAAAAATCCATTGTTTGTTTTTGTAGTCATATATAGAAGTACTTCCTTTTACCCCCAAACTGTCAAAATATTTTTGGTAGCGTGTCTGCCCAAACACCGAGGAAGCCCAAAATATCAATAATAAGGTTATTATTTTGCTCATAAAGCTTTGTTTTTTCTCTTGTAACATCATTTAGATTTTGCTGGGTGATAGGTTAGTTTACGCCATACAAATTCCAAGGGGCCTTGCTTGAAGCAGCTAAGTCTTTATTAAATATATCCAATATTTTTTCGAAATTCTTTATAGAAACTTCTCTGATTTTGCTCGATACATTGTTTAATCTATTTTCAATTAAGTAAGTTAGAATTGCCTCTTGAAGCTTCATTACTTTTTTGTGCCCAGTGATATTTATTTTTTTCGTTCAAATTCAAATTTGTATTCTTTTTCATCAGTATCTGAATCCCATAAGTCACGAATTCGATGGAATTCATTTTGATATCTAATGGAATTATTTCCTGAATTATTAATTTGTTCTTTCAATTGAATGACAGTTCCCAAAATATCTTCATAAGCAAAATGATGTTTCGATTGTTTCAAATATTTCATCCAATGTTGTAATGATTCTTTGTTCATTAACTCAATCTCTACAAGACTGTAATGAAATTCAATTGGTCGTATTTCCATCGAGCTTAAATCTCTACAAAGAGAATCATAGCGTTTTAAGAATTCTCCAGTAAAAACTGTTTTCACATCTCGGAGTAGTAACATATCGAGATGATGATCATAACCTCCCCAAAGCTTATTATCTGCAATCTTATTCTTTGCGAATGTTTTGACTGAAATTAGCAAGGGGTTTTTCTGTAGCCATTCTTTTTCGAGTTTTGGGAGTTCAATTGTAATTGACTTGGGGAATTTAAAATCTTTCATTATTTGTTTTAAGTTATTCCTGTACCCTTTTTTTCACCAGTTCAGCGGCAGTTTTGGCAAAAGATTTCGTGACTAGTTTTAATTCTTTTTTCTCCAGTTCGTCGGTGATATGATGATAGTCTTTCAAAAAATCTTCAACCACATCTTTATTAAACATGCCCAATACTTTTCCGAAATCCTTTGGAGAAATTTCTCCGATTTTGCTCAACACATTGTTTAATCTATTTTCAGTTACATAAGTTAGAATTGCCTCTTGAAGCTTCGTTACTTTTTCGGAAAGAGCTTCTTCCGATTTGATTGTTTTGTGATACTTTTTGTTTTCCGACCATTTTTCATTTTTGTTCTTCAAAATCACTCGAACTCCATTGTTGAAATGCCTGGTTTTTATTGGTTTAATCACTACTCCCTCTACAATATTTGGTGTTAGTTCTGGGAGGTTAAATTCTTTTGGGAGGGTTGAATTAAAATCATTGGGGTAATCCAGGCAGGCTTGTATGTTGCCTTTGAAAATGGTTTTAGCGTATAGTAAATCCTGTTTGTCAAAATAATGATTTGCCACCTCAACATCCAGGTAGGTTTCTGAGTTGATCAAAATATCAAAGGCATAGAAGTGATTTTTGGGGCTATAAAAAATACCTTTTTGAACCATGATGGCTTTTCGGTCAGCTTCCACGGCCTGATGAGGATAGTCTCCTCCAATGACCTCCCCAAATATGGTAAATTGCTTTAAATCCTCTATTTCATTTGTTAAGTCTGACCAAATGCTTTCAAGTTTGGGTTGTATTTCGCTGAGAATTAAATCGTGATTATAAAACTTTTCTTCATTAGAGAGTTGGGCGGTTCTTTTTGCTGAGAAAAAATCCTTGCCATTTGTTGTCCAATAACTGAGATTGGCTCCGTGCACTTTCTCCTGTACAATAAATTCATCTTCCCAAAATCCATGACCTTTTATTCTATCCAAAAATTCGTCACGATAGGTGTTTTCTATAGAAGTGTATTTTTTAAACATATAAATTTTTATCTAAGAAGTCGTCTCGACCTTTAATAGTTTGATTACATACGTCACATCAATTTTTTATGCTTTGAATTTAGATATTTCCTGCTTCATTTCTTTATGCCAAAAATTTATTTTGTATAAACTCAATTAAAACGTTGCCTAAATTTTAAAGGAGTTAGATGAGTCTTTGATTTAAATAACTTACTAAATGATTGGGGATGCTCAAACCCCAAATGATAAGCAATTTCACTTACTGAGAGTTGAGTAGTTGAAAGCTTTTCCTTGGCTTTTTCAATCAGATAATGATGAATATGTTGTTGGGTATTTTGACCTGTCATTGTGCGCAACATGTCGCTTAGATAACTAGGAGAAACATTTAATTGACTACTGAGATATTGAACCGTTGGTAAGCCATGATTTAAAGGTTTTTCATCAGTGAAGTAATTAGTTAAAGTTTCCTCTAATTGCTGTAACAAACGATTATGAACAAATTTTCGGGTGATAAATTGCCGTTTATAAAAACGGTTACTATAATTTAATAATAAATCAATTTGAGAAATAATGACATCCTGGCTGAAATCGTCAATTCTACTGTTTATTTCTTCCTTGGTTATTTTCAAAACAGATAGAATGGTCATCTTTTCCTGTTCTGATAAATACAATGCTTCATTAGCAGTATACGCAAAGAAACCATATTGTTTGATTTTCTTTGCAAGAGGGTATGAGAGCAAAAAATCGGGATGGAAAAGTATGGTATAGCCAGTATGATCTTTATTGTTGTCTGCGTCAGCCACTAGTTGATTAGGGGAAACAAAAAATAACCCGCCTTCATCAAAATCATAATAATGCTGTCCATATCTTAATTTACCCTGAAGTTTTGCCTTATAAGAAATCTTGTAAAAAGTAGAGGTATGAGGGCTTGACATCCTGTTTAAATCTACATTACCATCCATGTTGTCTACAAAACTGATCAACGGATGTTTGGGCTTTGGCAACCCAAGCATCCGATGTATATCAGTTAAGGAGTTATATTGATAAGGAACGATTACATTTTTTTTCATTGATTGAACATAGAACTCATCTCGACTTTTAATAATGCATTACAAATCACTCATTTTACCCATTGATTTCGATATTTTTTAGCTAAAGCAGAGCTCGTCGCAGCAAAGCTGCAGACTCGGTTATCACTGTAGCGCTGCTATGCTTCAAAAAAATCTCTTTACCATTGAGCAAAAGCAGTAATTTTCATCAACATTCAAAAAGTCGAGACGAGTTCATACTCTAATATTCTTTAATTTTACCAGGGACATTCTCCTTGTTCAGGATAAAACTCTTCACTGAAAAATTTTCCTGTTGGTCCATTGTTATCAATAAACGCATATTTTGTAACCCTTTTAGCAGCTTCTTCGACTGTTCCAGTGCCTCTATGATTGTTGAAATCGGTTTTGGTAAAACCAGGGTCAACCATATTTACCTTAACTAACGTATTCCTTAACTCATAGGCCAACACAATGGAGTACATATTTAAAGCAGCCTTTGAGGATTGATAAACGGCTCCTTTGAAATGATAGTATTTATTGGATTGATCGTTGGCTAAAGTGAGTGAGCCTTGGCTAGAGCTTACATTTACAATACGAGGCGTAGACGATTTTTTTAATAAGTCTATAAATGTTTGTGTTACTCTTACTATGCCATACACATTGATCTCATACACATTTTTAAAGACCTCAACGTTTGTATCAAGTGCGGTTTGTGGCATACCCCCGCTAATGCCAGCATTGTTGATTAAAACATCCAATACCTCCGTACTTTTGCCAATTGCAGTGCGAGCTGCTTGAACCGATTCATCATTACTTACATCTATTTGGATCATTTCTACCTGGCTGAAACCTTCAGACTTTAGCTTTTTGATAGCTTCTAAACCCTTTACTTGATTTCTACTACCCAAATATACATAATATCCTTTTTGTAGCAGTTGACGAGCAGTTTCAAGACCAATACTTTTATTTGCCCCAGTGATTAACGCTTTTTTCATCATTTGTTATTTTGTTAATTAATGATGCAAATGTCCTCTAATATTAGTTATTAGCTGTAGCAGTATTGCGGGTTTTTGTAGCCAAAATGAAGCTTCTATTGAGTTACCAGAAGTTTTATGGGAAATTGCTTTTGTGCAATGAAATCGTGTTTTATGTCTTTTTCAAGATTAGGTCAAAACACACAAATTCGCTGAGAAACTGATAGATGATTTCTCGATAGGGTATATTGAGGGGAGGAGGTATTTTGATTGACGAACTCAGATGTGAAAAATACCCCTGTCAGCCTTTAAAAATCTGACAGGAGTATAGCTAGTTGTGATTAAGGCTTGATTTGCTTAACCTCAGTAATGAAAGGATCTTGACCGCCAGATGGTTGATGAATGTACACCAAAGCAGCCATTTGAGATTGCTCAGGAGTAACCAAAACGCCTTTGCACAAGAAGCAATAGTTGATTCCATTGACTACCTGAGTAGCTACTGCCAGCGGTGTATAATTTACTCCAGCCCAATTTTCAGTAGCTTTGTTAAATACTTTGGCAGCTTCCGCAGAAACTTCAAAACTAAAAGTAGTCCATCCTCCAACAACAGTTTCGGTATTTGACATAGTTGTAATATTTAAGTTAAAAAGATTGATTAAAATTATCTCGCCAAGATTTGAAGCGAAATTATGTTACAAAAGTGGGGAGGGGCTTTGAAAAGAAATATATCAAGATATGACAGTGGCCTATAATCGCAGTTTGGGGTTTGTAGGGTAACTTTTGAGATTAGTTTACCACAAAAAAATAGAGTGTTGGATCGTGTTGGTAGATATCAGAAGATATAAATCGCTTATTATCAGTGCCTTACTGAAGTGTCATAGATCGACATATTTCTTTTGAATATCAATTGCTACTTTTGAAACATCTTTTCTAATCAGTAGGCAAGGCAGGGCAATTTTGCGTTACCAGAGAGTTTTATACTGGGTCTTTGACTTTGGCAAAAGCAAAAATCTACGCAATCATCTTGTCTTGCCTTTTTCATACCAGCCTTGCATGATTTAACTGTTTGCTCTAACTCAGCAAGCGAGGTAAGATGGTAACACCTCGCTATCATCGCTTAATCGCGAATTTTATCCATTCTTTACTAGCTATTCGAAAAACTTCACTATATTGAATAGTGACTGGTTCACTTATTATTTGTAAGGCAAGATTATTAATCTGAGATGAGCCAAGTACAAAAGTGAGCGGCCTTTAGCCGCAGCAAGACTGATATTTTCAACAACAAAATCCTCAGACAACCTATGGCATATCCATCAATCGCCAACTATACTATTGTCGATAAAATCGGCGAAGGTGGCTTTGGTATTATTTACAAAGCCACTCAGGTAAATACCGGACAACAAGTAGCCCTCAAGGTGCTTAAAGTAGATTCGGATACAATGCCTGATCCTCAACAAATTCAACACCGCAAGGCACGATTTGCCCGAGAGGTGCAACTATGCGCTCAATTACGTCATCCACACATTGTACAATTACTCGATCAAGGCGAAACCAACGAAAAGGCCCCTTTTGCTGTATTTGAGTATGTAGAAGGCACCAATCTTAAAAAGTACATTATTCAAAATGGAGAGCTATCGGCCCAAATCACCGAGTTGTTCATGGGGCAGATATTGGACGCCTTGGCTTGTGCCCACGGACAAGGCATTGTTCACCGCGATCTAAAGCCTCAAAATATTATGGTGGCTCAAACTGGAGCTGCACCTCATATCAAAGTATTAGATTTTGGCATTGGAGCCTTTACCCACGAATACCGTCCCAATGATTATAAAAGCCTAACACTAACCAAAGAAATGGTGGGTACCCCCAGTTACAGTGCACCTGAACAACTGCGCGGCGAACCCCCCACTACCAAATCGGATTTATATGCCTGGGGGTTGATTTTGCTAGAGTGTCTGACAGGACAAACAGTAGTAGACGGTAATTCATTGGCCGAAATCTTCAAGCAACAATTAGACAATGCCAACATTGCGCTTCCTGCTGCGATCATTGGTCATGATTTAGCTCCGCTACTTCGTAGAGTACTAGACAAAAACCCTCGTACCCGCGCTGGAGATGCGACTAAACTCTATGACGAGTACAAAGAAATCAATTTCAATACAATCGTGGGTAAGATCGCCAAAACTACCTCTGGAGACCATTCTGAGGAAGATATGGGTACCTTGGATAGTGATTTAGCATTGATAAAAGGCCATACCAGTAAACGGCAAATCACGGTTTTGTGTGTGCAGTTGAGTTTAAAACTTCCGCAAGATTGCGCCATAGAATCAGAATTGTTAGATACCTTACAAAAGGATCAACTTAACGGTTGCTCAGATACGATTATCCGTTATGGAGGGTACATTAAGGGCACTTTAGGAAATTGTACGATGGCTTATTTTGGCTATCCGCAAGTAAGTGATAATGCGGCACGACGCGCAGGAAGAACCGCACTTGAATTGGTAAGCCAAACCCAAAAACGAGCAGCCCTACTAGAAGCTTTGCATGGCATTTCTCTGGACATACGCATTAGTTTACACACCGATGAAGCACTCATTCGCCCGAATCAGGCACCAGAAGGACTTACTGCCGATGTGGCTTTCAACCTTTTGCGAGAAGCACCACCTCAAAGCGTGTGGGTAAGCGATACTACGAAGCAGTTATTAGACCCTTATCTGGAGTTTGAGGTAACCAATCAATACAAGTTTGCTAATACTACTCACGTAATTCAAATCCATGCCTTGGTAGGGGAGCGTCAAACAGAAGCGATGTCTTTTTTACGCCCCTGGAGTGCCAATAGACAAATGATTGGGCGAGACAAGGAAAAACAACAAGTATTAGAATTATGGAAAAAAGTTAAAACAGGAAAAGGTTTATCTACTTTGATTAGTGGGCAAGCAGGCATTGGAAAGTCCAAGTTGACTTATGAAGCTAAAAAACAACTGCGTAGTGAGCGTTTTATAGTGAGAGAGTGTCGTTGTTTGCCCGAACAGGCCAACAATGCTTTGTTTCCGTTTTTTGATATGTTGCGTAAACATTGGGGCTTACAAGAAGGGGAGGAGCCAGATAGTAATATAGATTTATTGGAACAGGTATTAACTGACATAAAGAGTGACTTGACTACTACGCTCCCCATACTTTGTTCCTGGTTATCTATTCCGCTGACTGATACTTATGAAGCACCTCAAGAGGCTCCTGAAAAACAAAAAGAAATATTATTGAGTACATTAGAGCGGTTGATTCTCAATATTGCGAAAGGTGAGCCTTTTATGCTTATTGTAGAAGACTTGCATTGGTTAGACCCCACCAGTCAAGAGTTTTTAGAACGTTTGCTTGCCAGACTAGGTCAACATAGCTATTTGTTGTTGATGACTACCCGCCCTCAATTTGCCCCAACCTGGACTTACAACCATTTCACAAATATTGAATTACAACCACTTGATAAGCATTTTATTCAACATATGATCCAAGGGGTATTGGGAGATAAGCCAGTGGACGACAAAGTGGTAAACTATATTGCTGAGCGAGCTGATGGTATTCCGCTTTTTGTGGAGGAGTTAACTCATATGTTGGAGGAACAAAACTACATAATACTGGAAAACGAGACTTATCTACTCGACGAAAAACAGGATGCAGAAGATGTTCCTGTTACCCTTAAGGATTTACTCAATATGCGTTTAGGCCGCTTGGGATTGGCAAAGGAAACGGCACAACTGGCTGCTACCATTGGACGAAACTTTGACTATGATTTGTTGGTGAACGCTTCG
This sequence comes from marine bacterium AO1-C, assembly GCA_001890965.1. Lineage (GTDB taxonomy): Bacteria > Bacteroidota > Bacteroidia > Cytophagales > Microscillaceae > Microscilla. The sequence goes on from MLAY01000019.1 coordinate 38,355, forward strand.
TTGAGAGATGAGGCTTCTATACAAGCTGATTTGGATGAGCTAATGAATGCTGACTTGGTATACCGCCAACGTCGGGTACAAGGCGAAAGCTATATTTTTCGCCATGCCCTTATTCGGGACGCTGCTTATGAGGGTATGCCTAAAACCGCTCAAAAAGATATCCATGGCCGTATTGCAAATACCCTAGCCACTGAATTTCCTGAGATTGCAGAAGAGAATCCTTTTGAAGTGGCTAGACACTTTGCGGGCAGTGAACAGTTTGAACAAGCGGGTGAGTATGGGATAAAGATGGTGAAGAAACAGGTAAACAATTCAGCAAATTATGAAGCAGTTACCACGGGAAATTGGGTTATAGAACAAATAAACGGCATTATTGATCAACAAAGTAAATTAGAAATTGAACTAAGAACGCTTGATGCTATGCTTTCTGCGGTGATGACTGTAGGTGGATACGGCAACGACCAATTAGTAAACCTGAGTAAACGTATTAAAGAGATTGTAAATCTTTTGGATGGTTTAAAAGTAGAAGATGACAATCATTATCGGGAAGAACTCATCGAGAAAAGTGATTGGATCATTTTCTTGAGCCATCATTATTGTTCAAGGCGGCAAGAGGCCAGTCAGTTTGGAGAAGAATTGCTGCAAAAATTCAGGCTTAAGGAAAAACCAAAAAGCATTATGGCCATTTTGGTGCATTTGGCCCAATGCCATACATTTGATGGCAAACTGGCTCTATCACTCAAGTACTATAAAGAAGCTTTGGCTATCTATGATCAAGCAATCGACAAGGGAAAAGTAGAAGAGTATGGGGTAGATACCCGAACTCAAAACCTGGCATTATCCTCATTATCATACTTGCATTTAGGCTACCCAAGCATTGCCCTTGCCAAAGCCCAGGAATCATTGAAGCTTTCTGAAGAAGAAGCCCACGACCCATCTATTGCCCTGGCTACCATGTTTACAGGAGTGAAGGCTTATTTTATAGAAGATTACGACCTGGTGATGGAGGTCACCCAAAACTACAACCTAAAACACGGGGATAAGCAAGACAAAGTCTGGCATAGCATTTTTGTTTACATGCTATACTATTCTATCAGACAAAAACCCGAAAAGGCTGAAGAATATCTCCAAAAACAGCTGGATTCAGGGCAAGATTTGGCCACTGGATGGTATGTTCACTTTATTGCTACTGCCTATATAAAAGTTGGCAAAATAGACCAAGCCATTGCCTTATTGAGTAGAACGCTGGCACGAGCTACTGAGGTGCAGGAAATCGCGGTATTTCCTATTTTGAAACAAACGCTGGCCATTGCCTATTTTGAGAAAGAGCAAAAATTTACGGAACAAGTAGAGGCTTATTTGCTGGAAGCACTCGCGGATGCCCAGGCACAAGAAGCCCGGTTTTTTGAATTAGAAATTCTAGTAAATTATTTCCAGCTTAACAATCATTTAGATGCTAAAAAGACAGCCCTGCTTATGCCTCAACTAGATCGCTTACAACAGTGGTTTAGCCAACAAAACGAAACCAACTTTCCTCAATTTCAACGAGCTTCCCAAATACTAAAGGAGCATCATTACCTGAAAGGTGTGAGCTAATATAGTGGCACTTCCGACTGAATAATTACCAAACAATACCTTGATCCAAATTCTTGAAAAACACAAACAAAAATAAAATTATGCTAAACCAAATCGATCCTAAAAGTGGTGGTACTTCCCCAGGTGATACCTTAGAGGCTATAGAACAATGGCACATTGCCTTGTCAGCGGTTATTAATCACATTTGGACTCATTGGGATGACCCGGAAGAACTCATGTATGTCAAGCTATATCCAGAGTATTACCTTGCTGCTTTTGGGTTTAATCCTCAAATACCTTCTTATAAAACAAAAATTAAATTTGTATTTGACACTGATGACCAGGTAACTTACTCGCACAATCAAGAGGTAGTGACTTCTCATAAGAGTGCCTCTGAAGAGGATTCAACAAGTGATAAGAGCTTACCTACTTCCCAAAAAATACAAAGCCCTCCTGACTCAGAAGCCACAACAAATGCTCATATCGTTAAAGATTTTAAGTTTATTGAACCCCTCAACCCAGAAGATGTTAAATACTCTAGTAGTTTGGCTACTAAGATTGTTACGATCAAGCAAATAAGAAAAAGTTTAGAATTATACACCCTAAAGTACTTTGGTCGTAGATCGTCTAATGATGATTTTATTACTTTTTGGTCAGATGTTAACGGGGGAAAATTCTCGAATGAAGACGGGCTTGAGGATCTAAAGATTAAAGAGTTGTCAGATACAGCTAAAGAATTTGACGCAGAATCCTTAGGTGATTTAATGAACATAGGAAAGGCGTTATCTATCTCTTTGCAGGTAGCAGAGTTGGAGAACCCAAGCGTTTTGGCTGATTTGAAGGAAATATCTCGTTTACTAAAAAAGAATACATTAAAAAAAGAAGACTTTCAAAAGATTGAAGATTTAACCCTTCAGGTGATTAAGGTAATTTCTTTTTCACTTCCCAAAGAAGTTGAGAAAAAGCTTAGAGGATTTATAAAAGACTTTTTATTTCCCAGCACGGATAAAAAAACTTTTGTAAAAGCGGTTGAAAAATACCTAGCCAGAGTTCTACAATTTTTAGAAGGGGTTTACAGTGATCAAAAACTGATTATTTTGGAGCAGTTTTCTCGTTCTCTTAAAGAACGTGGAGAAACAATAAAGCTAAAACTTCAATGGCCTGAAGGTACAAAGATTAAAGAACAGCAAAAACAAATACCAGTAGAGGTACAGGCGGTATTAAAAAAAATACAAGCACCCACCGAGGAAGACGAGCATGTTTTGTTTACGCTTAAAGGGCACTTTATCCCCAAAAATCATAAGCCTGGTAGTAAACACACCTTAACAAATGATTCTGAATCAGTATTAGACAAAATGCAGGATAATCTTGAGATTACACTGAAACCTATAGTTGAAAAAAAGCCCTTTACCCAGGATGGAGGTAAAGCAGTAAAAGATCCTCTGAAGTTTGATGGAACAGTTAAAAATTTCTTATCTGGTGAAACCTATGGAGAACTTGCATTGCAATGCCCATTTGAGGACTATGCTCGTTTATTTAATCTGAGGAATAGAACCAATGGCTGGAAATATGAAGATTTGTCGAGTTTGGCAGGAGTAATGGTAGTGGTTATCCCCCCAAAACCCGCCGAAGATGACGATATGCCCAGTGCTTTGGAAGATTATATGTCCATTTGTAGAAACCAACCTTTTACCTGCTCTTAACCTGCACATATGTATACCATAGATGATGTTCAGGAATTATTGAACAAAACCTTGCATGGGGGCGACATACTTTTTGTCGTTCCTCCGTTTTCGAGCTATACTCCAGCCTTGGGGGTACACTTATTACAAAACATTGCCCAGCAAAAAGGCTACAAAGTAGAGATTCTTTACCTTGACCTACTGTTGGCTTCTATCATTGGTTTTGACCTTTCTACCAAACTAGGAGGGCTCGACTTGTTTCAATATTGGTCGATGCTGAATGAACGACTATTTGCCAGAAAAGCTTATGGATTACCGGCTTTAGGCCATCGTCCAGAATTGATTACTGACGAAGAATTATCAGCGAGAGGTGAGCGCGAACACATTTCTTTCTTTACCAGAGACAATGAGGCTAATCTGGATTTTTTTTACGAAATAGAGCAAACTTGCTTTACTTTTATCGACGAGGTTAGCAAATTTATTGCTAAGCAATCATATCAAATCATAGCTTATACCGTAAATCTAGGGCAAACCAATTGTAGCATTGCTCTGCTCAATGCGATCAAAGAATTATGCCCCGAGGTAATATCTATTGTAGGAGGCGCCAACTGCAAAGGCGACATGAGCGAAGGTATGATTTCGCTAAGTAAGCATATTGACTATGTATTTTCAGATGAGTCAGAAGATACATTCAGTACCTTTCTAGACAACTATAAGATTGCTAATTTACCAGCACGTCAAACAATCTTTACGGGCAAACCCACCTCCAACCTGGATCAAATGGCGTTGCCTGATTATCAAAGCTACATTACTCAGTTCAAAACTTTTTTGAAAGATGAGTCCCTCACCCCTCCTTATCTTTTTTATGAGACTAGTCGAGGTTGTGTATGGGGAAAAAAAAGCAAATGTTCTTTTTGTAGCCGAGTATTTGATGGCATTCCGGTACGGCACAAATCGTCCGAAACCGTATTGAATGATTTACAGGCTTTGCATCAGCTTTATCCTGGTAAAACCATTTTTGTGACTGACGACCACATGCCTTTACCTTATTATGAATCGTTATTACCCAAACTTGCAGCCCTGCCCGATTCGCCTAAAGTGTGCTATTACTTATTGAGTAATGTAAACCTGAAACAACTCATAGCTCTTAAGAAAGCCAATATAGACCAGATAAATCCTGGCCTTGAAGCAATGTCGACCCGCTTGTTGAAACTGTTGAGAAAAGGGACCCCTGGCAGAAATACCCTTTTGTTTCTAAGAAATGCTCGCTCAGTAGGTATTCAAACCCATTGGAATTTTTTGTGGGGTATCCCAAAAGACACCATTGACCCCTATAAGAACTACTTGGAAATACTACCACTTATTCATCACTTTCAGCCACCAGTTACCTTCAATCGCATACATTTAGAACGACATTCGGTATATTATGAAGACCCAACGAGTTTTGGCATTGAAAATATGCAACCTTATGAGGTGTATCATATGATATTCCCCCCATGGGCCAATCTCGATAAGTTGGCATTTGCTTTTATGGGCGAATATCCCTCTGAATCGCTGGAACAAAAGGAAGTAATTGAAAAAATTGACGCTGAAATTAATGCCTGGAGAGGTAACTGGAGTTCTACCTTGCTGGTAATAGAAAAGCACCCCAAGGGGTATAAGATTTATGATTATAGAGCCAATATTGGAAAAAAGGAGCAGCACATCATTGATGAGAGTACTGCAATAGACATTATGAATCCAGCAAGGTACAGGCCCAAAACAAATCGTAATCTTGATTGGGCCATTGCTCAAAAGTTGGGAATAGTATTAGACGAGTGGTATGTACCTCTCATTATTGCCAAACCTGAACTATTGCTTGAGTTTGAAGAAAAAGGAGCCATTCCACAATCAAGTACTTATGTTGAAACACTTGATCTTGCGATAAACTAACACTTTGTTTGATACAATATTATGAATGTTGTTACAACGCGATCCGAACAATTTGCCGAAACTGGATTTTTGATTTTTGATCACCCCGTCATTTCTGATGCTCTACTAAAAGGAGCACAAGCAGGTATTCGAGCAATTAGGCAAGGAGCATATGATACTGGAATAGCACCCGTAAATTTTGCTACTTCTAGCGATCAGCATACACTGCAACGTATATCGAAGGTGCATGTAGCTAATTTTGCTATTCGTCAATTGATTAGCGAGTCTGGGGTTGGAAAATTGGCCAGTGAGATTTTAAGGGCAAAGCAAATTAAACTTTGGGGATCACAACTGTACTACAAACCCCCAGGCAAAGGAATCACTGGAAATGTAGGTTGGCATCGTGACTCACAGCACATCGATTGTTTTGAAGGAGATATCATTATAGCTTGGATTGCACTAGATACCATATTAGAGCAATCTGGATGTTTGAAATATATTACGGCCTCGCATCGACAAGATAGTTTTCCAACCCCAGCAGGAGGGGCGTTTCAAAACATTGAACAAGAATCTCACAGATTAACTACTGAAAATCCTAATTATCAGTGGGAAGAAGTAAATGTACTGCTTCCCGCGGGTGGGGTAAGTTTTCATCATTGGGATTTGATTCATGGGAGTGGCCCTAACTTAACTAATAAGCCTCGTATTGGACTTTCTCTTGGACTTGCTTCTGACAACTTACGAATTAAGGAAAATACCTGGGATTTTGGATTCAAAGCCATCATAAATGATTCATTTTATTGCCCTATAATTTATGGATAATCAAACAACCATCAGTTGGCACCCAAAATTTAAGCAATACCCGCTTTCTGATGGAGGATTGGTATTGCTTGGTGAGAAGCAGTGCTTTTTTTTAACAGGAGAAAAATTCCAGAATATTATCAATGGAGTTGCTAATCAGACTAGTGTAGGTAGTTTGATTAGCCAAGCCAGAAACCATACACAAGCACTACGACTACAGCGATTTATTGAAAATTTGCTCAAGCAACAACTACTAATAGATAGTAATACAGACTTAACTTACTTTCTTCCTAATACTTCCCCCAACCTGGCCGACTTTAAAGTTCATGAACACCTTTACAATTTTTCGAGTGCGACATTACCTGTTTCTGTTGTTGAGCATCTTACCCAGAGTGCCATTACATTTGTTGTGGCAGACGATTACCTACAACCGCAGATTAAAACCTTATTGCAACAAATATCTTCTCCATTTTTATTGATAAAACTCACTGGTGAAAGGCTATTTGTTGGCCCTTATCTGACCCGCAAGCCCAGCACCCCTTGCTGGCAATGTTTGGCAAATCAAATGCTTGCAAACCAACCTGTGAGAAGGTGGGTGCAAGCCAGGGAAAATACTAATTACGTGCCTTTGCCCATTTTTTTGGATGATACTTTGCCACCTTTTGAAAAACTACGACCGCTCATTCAACAAGCATTAGACGAACCTTATGCGTTGTTTGAAATAAATCGCTGCGATTTTAGCAGCCAAAAGCACGTAGTGCATCATCATCCTCAGTGTGCGGCTTGTGGCGATTCAAATTGGATGAAAACGCAAATACAACATCCAATTGTGTTACAGCATTCAGGAAACAAAATTGCGAATGATGGAGGGTCAAGGACATTTTCTGCGCAGGATACTGTGCAGTCCTTACAGAGTTTTATCAGCCCCATTACTGGAATGATTACCAATTTAATGGAGCTTCCAACCTCGAGAGCCAATGCCATAAAAATTTATCGCACGGCATTTTTTAAGACTCCTTCATCGTTCAAATCCATTGATCAACAGGACTTTGTGCAAGTATCATTAGGAAAAGGCGTTGATCCAATGCAATCACGAGCCAGTGCTCTTTGTGAATCTATTGAACGTTTTGCAGCACAATATCAGGGAGATGAATACTGGCAATTGGCTTGCCCACAGGATTTGGAAGCCCGATATTATACCCCAAACCAGCTGGTACAATTTAGCGCAAAACAGTATAAAAGTTTCTTAGAAGATCGTCAGTCCATTACCAGAACCAAGTTTGCCACAAAACGATACGATCTTGCATCTCCTCTGCATTGGTTACCGACATGGTCTGTCACAAGTCAAGAAAAAGTTTACATTCCATTTAACTATGGTTTTGCTAATACACCTTTTGAGACAGATAACCAATACATACGTTGGAACTCCAATGGTTGTGCGGCTGGTAACACTTTGGAAGAAGCTATTTTACAAGGGCTGTTTGAGTTGATAGAGCGGGATGCTACCGCTATTTGGTGGTATAACAGAATTGAAGCCCAAGCAATGGACTTGTGCAACTTACCTGCTGAACAGGCCCAAAAGTTTGAGCAAGCCCTTCAGGATTGGCGTTATTGGGTGCTCAATATTACCACAGATTTAGGTATTCCAGTTATGGCAGGCATTGCCCAGCATAAGGATACTGGCAAGTTTTGTCTAGGGTTTGGTTGTCATCTCAATGCTGTAGTGGCTTGTCAGCGAGCCCTTGCCGAACTTTGTCAACTTGTTCCTATCAGAGATCAGAATGGAGCACCTTTTGATTTCGACGCCATTCGACCTGAAGCTTTTTTAATGCCTCAAGGGGAAGCAAAGGCTTTCAACAGTTTTATTCAGTTGGAAACATCTACTCTCAAGGATGATATTCTATTTTGTGTACAAAAACTTAAAGAAAATGGTCTTGAGACCTTGGTGCTTAATTATAGCCGACCCGATTTGCCCATTAAAACTGCTAAAGTAATAGTGCCAGGGTTGTGTCATATCTGGCCTCAATTGGAAGCTCAACGATTGTATAACATTCCTATAAAAATGGGCTGGACTACTGTCCCGAAATCTGAAGATGCATTAAACCCTCATTCACTTTACATCTAGATTATTGTATGATATTTTCAGGTAATTGTAAACACCTGACAAATCTGTTGTGCTTTCCAGGGATTAGAATATTCTAAAATTATATGGCTTTTCTTATACAAAATTTGCCTTTTTTAACTCAACGCTTATTTTTATAGTTCGAAAGACTTTAAAAATAAGGAAAGTATGGCAACCATTATGAATCATTCAACCCAGGAACAAGTATATCTACACTATTTACATACTTTTGGGAGGGGAAAGACAAACAATACACAAATAAAAATAGCGGATGTATCCACTGATCACGCCAAGATATATTGGCAAGATCAGCAGTGGTTTATCACCGATCGTAGCCGAAATGGCACACTGGTAAACAATCGGTTTCTCAACAATGCTACCCGAACTCTTACCCAGGGAGATATCATCAAGTTTGGTCAGGAGCAAGCTACCGAGTGGCAAGTAATAGACCTCTCTCCACCTTTAAACTATTTACAATCCTTGTATTCGGGCAAAAAACTGGTATTAGCCAATACTTACTATGCATTGCCTAACGAAGAGTCTCCAACGCTGGAGCTTTTGCAAACCGATGCAGGTTGGGCGCTGGAAAACGAAGGTAATACCTATCTATTGACCGATAAGCAAACCCTGAATTTGCAAGGAGAAAAATGGGTGTTTATAGAAAACGAGCAGGCAGAAGATACTATAGACTATCAGGAAATAAAGAATAAAGCCGATTTTAGGTTTACCTTGAGCGCCGATCAGGAAAAGGTAAATGTAAAGATTAGGGTAGGGGATTGCGAAATGGATTTGGGCAACAAGACCTATAATCAGGTTTTGTTTATATTGGCCCAACAACGCCAAAAAGATATACAGGCAGGTATGCCGCTCAAAGATCAAGGCTGGATGCGAGTAGATCAATTGACCAATAAGCTCTCCAAAGAAGAATTTCGAGAAATAGATCAATATAATCTAAACACGCGTATTCGTCGCATACGTCAGGATTTATTAAGGCTTCCTCCTTACGGAAAACAATTTGTGGGTATTATTGAAAGAAATAGGGGAGGTCTAAGGTTTAATCATGCCAAAATATATATCCATTATTAAGGCTAGAACCAATTTGCATTAATACAGTTTAATAGAACCAAAACTCGGTGTTCATAACTGAGCAAGAACACCGAGTTTATATAAATCTGCTTCAATATTTTTGACAATCGCTTTTACTCGCGTTTATTTTTCGCCAACAAACGTTGTTTTGTGCGCCAATCGCCGTAATTCCAGGAAAGCCAGGAATATTTTTGTTGTTCAAGTAAAAAAGCATCTATACGCTCTTCTACAAAATCTTCCTTGCTCATTTGAAGTAACTGCCCATAAAGATCACGAATATAGATTATTTGTTGCTTGTCTTTAGTATTCAGGGTTTGTACGTATTGATTTACCAAATCAAGGGTGCGTACTGAACGATTGAGTACAAACTTACCTGTATAATGGTGGTAATTAAAATTATAGCTTACAATTAAGCGATCCCAATTGATAAAAGTCATCAAAATCATCATGGTATATACTGCCCAACTATTGGTTTTCCAAAGGTAAAAGATGGTTTTACGTCGGTTTATTTTGCGATACATCGTAAACAACCCAAACATTGTGAGGCATAAATAGATCAAAACACCAATGCGTTTATAAGCCAGCCCAGTGGCGTCTATATAATACCAGGTACGCAACCCCACCGAAATCACCAAAATGCCATTTTGTATAATCCAGACGTAGGCCAGTACTTTCAGCCAACGATTGGATGGATAAAAGTTGAGGTTTCTGCGAAAGAAATATAAAATAACCCCCATTGCTAATAAAATGCTGAAAATCAATAAGTAAGTACCTTGATGCACCAGTACCTTGAGGTTGCCAGCTCGATCATAATCAAAATTTAGCCAAAGGAAGTTGATATCAATACTATTGACCACCAACAAAAGCACATTGACCATCGCAAAAGTGATCAATCCAGCTCTGTATTCGTTTTTTAAGCTGATCATGTGGAAGTCTAACAATCGTTCTTTATTGGGTTGTTTTCTTCTGATTAACTGAACCTTTTTGGTACTTTCAAGGAGCCAGGCATCATCTCTACGCCAATTATATAAAGCAAATGCCGATATCCATATTCCAAAAATGATAAAGAATATCCAGGTAGGGGATATAGAGAAACTAAATTGACCAAGCCATTGCCCAAAATTTTGTAGACCTTTTGTGGTCATTTGGTTGAATACTGGATTGGCAAATTGAAAAATCATAAAGAACACCAAAAAAATTATCAATGGTATGATTACCAAACGAATACGACGAAAAGCTATACTACTGCTGGTTTTAAACAAACGAGATGTTTTGGGTAGGGCAATCAAGCCTTGAACACCCTGAATGAAAGTAACCATGAAGGACTGGAGGCTGTGTAATAATCCATAAAACACAGTATTTAACCTAGGTTGATGGATAAATCCAATCATTACCATAAAAGAAGCAAAATAAGCGAGTTTGCTAATGAATGAGTTATGCCAAATGATCATAAATACTGCTGCCCAAGTAAATAGTGTAGCTGCCAAAACCGATTTGGATTTAAATGCAGATGGATATAGTTTGACCAATATTAGTGTGATCACTCCCTGGTACAGTCCTACATTGAGGCCCAGCTTTTCTCCCCAAAAGATAAAATGATAAATAAGACTAATACCTACCCAACCAATGGTTAAAATGGGTTGTTTTTGCATAGTTATAATGTTTAAAGTACTTTGAAATACAAAGTGTTTGTTCAAAAAAATTATTTCAAAAAGCTCATAAAAATTTCTACTGTGCGTTTGCCTGGACTAGAGAAAGTAAAGCCCTTTGTATCGGTAAATACTTGCACAATGGCATCAGGACTCTGGCCACATAGCACTAGCAGCGTGATTTGGAATAGAAACGCAGGTACAAATAGCACCATACAAATGCGTAGCTTAGTAAAAAAGCGTGTATCCATTAAAAAGAACAGCCCTAATACCAAATAGTTAGTGCTATAGATGGGTTCGTTTTTGACATGCTGTCTCAATGCCAAATGCTGATGATACAGCTCTCTGCTAATGAATATGACATTAAACAAGGGAGCAATCAGCTCAAAACCTAACAGAGGAAACACGGCACCCAAAAGCATATACTTTCCAAAATGAATTACTAAAATTAAATTGATAAGTATGCCTTGAATTAGCCCTAAAGGCAACAAGATTGTCAACCAAGGAGGGGCATTGTATTTAAAAAAACGAGACACCCAAAAGCTCATGCCGCCCAAAGCAGCCAAAGCTATAAGCGTAGGTAAATGTGCAGGCGAAAACACAACTTCCCCCGTAGTTTGAAACTCTTGGTAGCGAATAAACCCTAGAATGGGGGCCATTAGCAGAAAAAGAATTTCAGCACTTTTGATCCAATAATTGTTGGCTTTTGGCGAATAACCCAGTGGAGAGTAGCGCAAACTACGTAGTGTATGCCAGCCCACCAGAATCAGGTAAATAGCAAACAATGTGGTCGCAATGATATAGAATGTAGACATAAAAATGATGTTTAAAGTACTTTGAATTACAAAGTGGATAGTGAAAAAAATATAACTAATTCAAGAGCCATCAATTCCTCCTAAGTTATTTTTCAGGAGTTTCTCTAGTGCATTCAAATGTGCCTGAAAAGCAGCCTTCCCTGATTCGGTGGCTTTATAAGAAGTACGCGGTTTTCTTCCTATAAACTCCTTTTTCACTGAAAGGTACTCCTTTTTTTCTAAAGCAATAAGGTGGCTCGCCAAATTACCGTCAGTGGCTTTTAAGAGTTTCTTTAGGGTATTGAAATCTACCCAGTCGTTAACCACCAGGATAGCCATAGTGCCTATTCGAAACTTATTCTCAAATGCTTTATTTAAACCTTCAATTATACTCATAAGTGCTTACTCAAAACTCCACAACATCAAACTTAGTGGGTTATCTTTCGTAGCGATACCACATCCAGGCGCCATAAACGATGTGCAATACGCCAAAACCAATCGCCCAAAATAATAAACCATACCCTATTTTAAAAGAAGAGATCAACCCCAATGCTATTTCAGTGATGCCCAAATACCTGATTTCGTTCAAAGTATAGCGGCTTCCATTAACCAAAGCCAAGCCATAAAAAATCAATGTACAAGGAGCAATCAAGGCATAATCTCCGTGGAAAGCTAATATTAAACAAAACAAGCCGCCAGTAATGAGGGGAATCATCAAGTTCCAGAACAATCGGGAAGCTGGTTTTACAAATAGTTTAGAGCCTTGCTTCTTCGCCTTTCGCCACGAGAAATAAGCGCCAACACTTACCGACAATACCAATACACTCATCGCATCTATGATAAAAAACGTGATGAAACTAATATTAGGACGTCCATCGCTAAGTGCTTGAGTATAATAATCATCATAAGGGGCTTTGAGGTAAAAAAAAGCTGCGCCAGCACCAATCAAAGCAAAAATACCTGCAAATACACCTGATAATCCACTTAAGGACAAGAAACGAGAAGATTGCTCCATCAACGAGCGAATCTCAGTAAGAGTTTCTTCGTAAGCTTGTTGTTCTTTCATTTAAGTATAAGTAAAGTACTTTGAGTTGCAAAGTATGTATTTGTTTTTGATTACGCAAATTAAATTGAAAGGTTTAGAGAAAATTTAGAAGCTTACTTTATAGGTTAGCATAAGGGAATAGGTCTCCCCCTTATTTTAGCTCTACAAGGCCATTCATTAATTTTTCACAAAAATCCTGATACTGATTTATAAATGCTTTTGTAGAGAAAGTAACCACCTGTATTGTGCCATACTTACCAGAAAAATAATAATCTAAAAATACAAACTCACTTGCTTCAAGAACAGCTTGTCTCTTTACAAATAATACTTTTAAGCCGTTTACCATACGATACTCTTCCTTGAGTATTTTGGCTTTAGGATCTATTTTAAGATTTGTAAGATGGGTTTGTGTTTTTAGCAATTCAAGAGGAATTTGGGTTGTATCCACGGCAAACGCAGCATAGATTTGCCCTTCTTTTGCTGTAAATGTAAGCTCAAAATTTTCATTGAGAGGACGACCTAATGCCTTCCAAACCGAAGAATTAATCCACAAGCCTAGTTTAGGACCTTTTTTGCTTTTTACCAGCAAATCCGCTTCTAACGACTTATTGTATTTGTTAGGATTCACTGGGATTTGATTATTTACTTCGAAAAAATCATCCTTCGTTTCAAATAACATGGCCACACCTTTATTAGGTTCTTCTAAGGAAGTTAACCAATGTTTACAGAACTCTTTTTTGGTGTATTTGACTTTACCTATGGCAGGATCAGCGACCCAAACATTTTTATCGGTTATTTTATAAACCACTACAAAGTGATTGTTATTCCAATGAACCATAAAAGGTAAAGGGGCCTCCTGAAGCAAATTATTGTAAGTTGTTCTAATTCCTACATTTTTTAGTCCAATGGTATCTGCGGCTTCACTTATGCCTAATAAGGTGGTGCCACTACTGTCCATTTTGGCATAAGTGCTCAATGTTTTTAGCTTCCACATGCGTCCGTGAAATTGAGCAATCATTTGTAAGCAGACTGGTCCACAATCTATTGCCTTTTTTTGAAGGATTACAGAGAAATCCTCACCTTCAGGTTCTTGTGCTTTGATATCTATTGATATCAATAGTAAGATAACAGATAAAAGGCTTATTAAAAGTTTAAGTTTCATGCACTTATTGGTTTATATGTAATAAACTTTTGAAATTAAAAGTTAAGATAAGTTCAATGATAGAAAATTATTCCTTCTTCAACAATAGCTTCTGCTGAGTAAACTGATAAGCCACTTCCAAAAATGCCTTCATATTTCCCCATTGTTTTAGAGGTTCGTAGTTGTGGGTGTAATATTTATACGTTTGAATTGTTAATATTTGTCCATCTACTTTTGCAGAGCTTACAAAACCACCAGTTTCATTCTCCATTTGTTTTTTGAGCTTACCAAGACCTTGCACTTTAAATCCTGCTGGTAGGTGAATGATAATTTCATTTTTATAGGAGCGGGCGTGAAACATATAAATATCAAAAGTTCTTTTCTGATTAAGCGTTTTCAAATCTACCTGTTTACGAATGAGTTTTCCAGCCTCAAAAATGTAATTAGGACCTATTTTTTTTGCGAGTCCACCCAAAACAAATTCACTCTCATATTTGAGGATAGGTTGAGAATCCCAAATACCATTTTCTAAAACCTTTAATTGTTCAAGCGATAAAATTGGGGCATCAAATTCATTTTTTAGCAAAGTTTTGAAGGTGGTTTTTCGTTTTTCGGTTAAGCCTTGTTTGACTACTTCATTGGCTTTGTGATTGCTAGAACCTTTTTTGCCATATTTTAAAGTGCTTTCTTTAATCATCACGTATGGGTCATTCAAAAACGTCTGATAACCTTCACGTGTTCCTCCCTTAAGGCTGACCGTTTGTTTGATTTTCCAGGTATTGAAATCTTTATTCATCCAAACCTCAGATCGTGTAAAACTACTATGGTATTGATGATCTAATATTGGAAGCTGTATTTTGCGAATAGTTTTTGGCGTACGATTAGCCGAAACCACATACCCATTCACACCTTGTAGTTCTGGGCGTATCTCCCCATAAAAGTCATAAAAAACCGGGTTTTGTAAAAAATGAGGTTTTTTGCCATTCACCTTTAATAAAATAGACAAGTCTTCTGGTACAATCCAGTCATCCAGTGATGCAATTTTTCGCGAAACTGCCACTACTATGTCATAATCTATGTTGTATTTAGTCAATACATAGCCCATGATGTTTATAAAATCTTTTTCCAGCTTCAGTTGCTTCATATCAAGGTTCTGGAATATCAATATCTTTTCGAGCGTCTTGATCTGGTATTGGTGCCGGAAAAAATAATAGGCTTCTTTGATTTTTTCTTCATTACTTAATTTTTGCTTTTTTCTTGCCTTAAGATAGCTCCTGAACTGTTTATAAAAATTCGTAACAGTTTTGTCCTTGACAGGAAACTGTGAAGCAAATTTTAGCACATTCGCTTTTTTTATAGCAAAACTAGGCTTCCCTTTTTCGCCAGTAAAAGCATTTTCTTTGAAGAATACCTGAAATTTAAGGGTTGGCACCGAACGGCTTTCATAAAACCATTGCGGTTCTTCTAATTTTTCTCGGTTTCCATCTCGTAGTGTGTATAGGTCCTCATCTTCATCGTAGAGAAAATCAGGTGCATTGTTATAAGCTCGAGCATTTAAGTAGATATAGGGATCAATAGCCAGAATAATTTTTTGGCGCACAATAGGATAGGTACTCATTAAAGGAATAGTTCGGGAGGGGAGCGATGAAGTAGTAGTAGTACTTAATAATTGCTTGGAGAAAATGTAATAGTCAATAATATCGCCTGGCACCAGGTCTGGGATTGCTAATTTCTGATAATAAGAAGTATTGCTCCCTTGCTGGGTTTGCATCTTTACCGATTCACTCAATGGGATAATCTTTTCAGTACCATCAGCTTTAACCACCTTGATACCAAAGTATAATTTTTCGCCCCAGGTTTTGTCTATTTGTTTAAACTTAAATTCCGAATATTCTTCAACTGCTGCCTTATCAATAAGTTTTACCCGCTCTCGCAGGTAAATACGCTTGTATATTTCTCTAAGGCCTCGCTTTAAACCATATTCAAATCTGAAGCTTCTTCCTAAAATTACGGCTGACTCCTTACTCCATTTTTCTGGAGCCACCGTCGCCGAAAAATCGGTATCGAGTGTACCCCATATTTCTTTTCTTACTTCTTGGGCCGCTGGTGAAAGTTGCTGAGCAACAGTTGAGTAGTGAATGGCACAAAGTGCAACAAGGGCTAGTACTTTTATTTTTATTCTCATAGATAAAAGATTATTCTTAATAATGATCACCAATGAATGGGAGTGTTTAGTGTGTGTTTAAATATAAATGATTAAGGTTATAAAAAGAAACACATTTCCTGTAAGGCAAGGTTTTGTGAAATTTCAAAAAGACAAAAGGTATTCAAAAAAAACATAAGCCTATTCCCACAAAGCATTAATGAAGCTTCCTGGAGCTCATCGGTATTACTAATTTAGAAGCCTTGAATTGTTTTCAGGTTTATAAATATTTATATATGACGATTTCCAACGAAACTAACAAAGAGATGCTTTGCTTGCTACATAGCCATCTCAAACGTGATCACCAAAAAGCCTTTAAAATGTGCTTGGATGCTAAAGGTGGGTATGACAATGACGTAAAAGAATTGTTGATCACTGAACACTTTTGGGAGGCACTGGAACATGGGCTTGAAATGGAATATTTCCTTACCCTGGAAGAGCTTGAATGGAAAGAAAAAGAATTAAAGGTATTACCCGAAGTAGTGGGTAAGTTAGTTAATTTGAAACGTTTAGACCTGTGGGGAAACAAACTTAAAACTTTGCCCGAATCAATCGGAAACCTGACAAACCTGGAGCATTTGAGCCTGGGGATCAATAAATTGACAGAACTTCCTGCCTCCATTGGCAATCTCACAAACCTGAAAACCTTTAATGCTTTGTGGAATCGCTTAACCTCTTTACCATTCGAAATTGGACGTTTGAGTAAACTGGAAGATTTGGATATACACGAAAACAAGTTAACTGTACTGCCAGAATCCATTGGGGCGTTGCATAATCTCAAAGAACTCGATTTTTATGATAATTTGATTGAAGAACTCCCTTCATCGCTTGGTGGTTTGGTAAACCTGGAAAAACTTGCAATGGGAAAAAATAAATTTAGTGCAATCCCTGATGAGTTATTCGAATTGAAAAAATTGAAGGAATGGACATTTGTAAAAACCAGGGTAGAGACCATTTCTCCTAGAATTGGCGAACTAACTAATTTAAGGATTCTGCATTTTTCACAGTCTAGAGTACGGGAAATACCAGACGAGATTGGAAAACTATCCAAGCTGGAGTATTTAGGGATAGGGTATAACAAACTAAAAAACATTCCGACAACCATTGGCCAGTTGTCAGCACTTAAGTATCTATACATGAGAGGTAACAAACTGACAGAAATTCCCACGGAAATTGGAAAACTTATTAATTTGGAGAGTCTGGAAATCAGTAGCAACAAGTTGAAAGCACTGCCTACTGAAATAGGGCAATTGGTGAATTTAGAAGAATTTGTGATAAGTTTTAATAAACTGACAACATTACCAGAAGAAATAGGCAAATTGACCAAACTTGACACGCTGGATGTTGAGAATAATCAACTGACTTCCATTCCAGTCAAAATTGCAGCCTTGTCTAATGTACACACTTTAGTGCTTCGAAATAACGAATTCATTGAGTTAAATGAAGGAGTGACTAAGTTCAATAGCCTACGTCTGTTGATTTGTGATCACAACCCTTTAACTACTATTCCAGATGATCTGGCATTGTTACCAAATCTGTCAGAACTGATGCTTTGGCATTGTCCAATGTCTGATGAAGAAAAGGAAAGAATCAAGAAATTATTGCCAAACTGTGAAGTTGCTTATTGATAATAGCAGCACTATTCTTTTTCTAAAATTATGCGATCTTCATAGATTTTATTAAGTTTTATAATGCAATCGTTCCATTTTTTGAAACAGCCTCTGGGGATGATTCCATCGCCTACCACAATTTCTTTTACATAAACCAACTTGTTTTTATTTGCTTCAAACTTGACTCTGAAAGAAAACTTCTCGTGCATAAATTCCATATTATCAGGCAAATGCTTGATTTTATAACCTTTGGGGATTTCAAGCACTATAGAGCTTAGATTGAGTACCTTTTCTGGAAATTTGACATATGACAAACGACTAATATCAATAATAGCTGATTTGTATTCCTTGGAGTAATCTATATCCAGATAAATATCATTGTCAAACTTGGTTACTTGGGCAGGATTTTTAAAACGATAATCAATTTTAAACGCCTGCTCTCTATTATCAATATTGCTAATCTTGTTAGCCAATACCTCAAAATTTTCGTTACGTGAAGAAATGATCCCCTTAATGAAATTATCTCGATGCATTTTTGGGGTTTTGTGGAGGTAATAGAGCAGCATTTGCTTGTTTTCACCCGAAAGCTCCAAATTTCCTATACCTGTTAATTGCTCCCCGTCAATCTTGAGTAATTGCTTCTGAATGACCAGGTTACGGGTATTGCCCAACACAGGAACTTTATCCAAAATATACTTCTTACCATTTTCTATTAAAATTGGTCGTCCCTGAATACGTTCAGCATAATCACCAAAAGCGTTATATTTTTCAGTGGCATCCAAAATGTACCGCTTGCCTTGATGCAGTACTGTGCAAACCATATGATTATCTACGGCAAGTG
This sequence comes from marine bacterium AO1-C, assembly GCA_001890965.1. Lineage (GTDB taxonomy): Bacteria > Bacteroidota > Bacteroidia > Cytophagales > Microscillaceae > Microscilla. The sequence continues at coordinate 56,815 of MLAY01000019.1, forward strand.
AGGGGATAGAGTAATCATAAGCTAAATGATTGGTACCAATCCAAGAGAGGCGGGCATCATATCCAGCAAGCCTTAGAAGTGTTTTTGTCAGGTTGGCCATCCCTTTACAATCACCATACTTTTGTTGAAAGACCTTATGGGCAGATTGTGGTTTAAAACCCGCAATGCCATCTTCAAAGGCAATGTACCGAATATTGTCCTGTACCCAATAATAAATGGCTTTGATCTTTTCCAAGTCAGATTGACTATTTCTTAGAATACTTTTCAGCAAAGGTTTTAAGTTATTGGCCTTGTTATTTACTTGATTAGCCAGGTTTGCATACCAGGCATACAAATCGTCGGTGGATGCCAATAGAGTTTGGCGTTGATTGTTTTTTGTAAAGCTTTTAGCCAAAACCAAAATATGCGGATAGACATGAGAGCTTCCTGGCATAAAGGCCTCCTGCGCAAATGCCACCAGGTTATTAATTTGATAGGTATAGACATGGGCTTGTTTTTCAGGCAAATACTTTTTGGTTCTTTTAATATCAAAAGTTTCAAAATTAAACTCTTTTAGTTCTACCTCCATCCAGTCTGGAATGACAAATGATATGTACTTGGTGCTTATAGGTAAATCCTCGTGGAAATAAATGCTGGTAAGATATTTTACATCATTGAAGTGTTTGGTGGTTTTGAGTGTAAGTGTTTCACCCGCTTTCTTAAATTCTAACGGATATCGGCAAATTTGAGCATCAGAATAAAAAATCCCCTGAATATTGCGATTACCACACAACACTTCCTCCATCTTTTGTGCTTTACCTTCACTATCTACACAGGTTGCCTGTATGATTTTAGAATGCTGATCATAAAACTTATAGCGATATAAAGTCTGCCGAGGAGTGAGACCTATGACTCTATCTTGGGTTGTTTCTATGACTCTGGGTTGTTTGTCCTCAGTATTCCAGGTAAAACTGTAGATGTTTCTGGATTCCAAAATCATAGAAGTTGTAGGCGAGTAGGTAGATCGTTGGTGTGTCTGGGCTTGGGCCAACGAAGGTAGATCTAAACCTACCACAAACATAAGTGTAAGTATTAGAAGTGATTTTTGCATAAGAATTTATAATATTATAAAAAATACCTGGGCTAAAAAGACAGGCATTTTTGCGATATGTAGTCTCTTGGGCTAGATTTATTTCTAGAAACGTGCTTTATGCAAATTAGGGAAAAAATTGAAATATAAAAGGAAAGTTTGGTATAAATTCACTTTGTTAAAATAAACCACAAGCTTCTGGATGACAAGTGAATAATTTTTTACATTTCTGCCAATATGGCATTTTCCTGCTTTTGGAATAAGTTTTGAGCGCAGGCATGGCTAGTAATTCAGAATCTAAAAATGGCTTAATATCATGCAAGAAAAAGGAACAATTTCGGTTAGTACTGAAAATATTTTCCCCATTATCAAGAAGTTTCTATACTCTGATCACGAAATCTTCTTGCGAGAGCTGGTAGCCAACGCCATGGATGCCAGCCAAAAATTGAAAAGATTGGCTGCGATGGGCGAGTACCAGGGCGAAGTAGGCGATCTCAAAGTACAGGTAAGCATCAACGAAGAAGCAGGTACCATTACGGTAAGCGATGCTGGTATTGGTATGACTGCTGAAGAAATTAAAAAATATATCAACCAAGTAGCATTTTCTGGTGCTACCGAGTTTGTAGAAAAATACAAAGACAGTGACGATTCTGGTGATAAACAAATCATTGGTCACTTTGGTATGGGTTTCTACTCGGCATTTATGGTGGCCGATAAAGTAAAAATCGTTACTTTATCTCACAAAGAAGGTTCAGAAGCGGCTCAATGGGAGTGTGAAGGAAGCACGGAATTTGAAATCTCTTCTACTGTAAAGAAAGAGCGAGGTACTGACATTATTTTATATGTATCTGAAGATTCTAAAGAATTCTTGGACAAAGCTCGCTTAAGAGGCATTTTAGACAAGTATTGTAAATTTTTGCCAATTGCGATTGAACTTGATGGAGAGCAAATCAACAATACTACTCCTATCTGGACAAAATCACCTGGTGAATTGACTGATGAAGATTACTTGAACTTCTTCAAGGAGCTTTACCCAATGTCTCCTGATCCATTATTTTGGATTCACCTCAACGTAGACTATCCTTTCAATCTAACAGGGGTATTATATTTTCCAAAGATCACCAATAACTTCGATCTGTATAAAGATAAAATTCAACTATATTCTCGCCAGGTATTTATTACCGACGAAGTAAAAGATGTAGTACCTGAGTTTTTGATGTTGTTACGTGGGGTAATCGATTCACCAGATATTCCTCTAAACGTATCACGTAGCTACTTACAATCTGATAGTAACGTGAAGAAAATTAATGGTTATGTAACGCGTAAAGTAGCTGATAAACTAGACGAACTTTTCAAAAAAGACCGCCAGGCTTACGAAGAAAAGTGGGAGAGTGTAGGTTTCTTTGTGAAATATGGAATCCTAAGCGAAGATAAGTTTTATGATAAGGCCAAGAAGTTTTGTTTGCTCAAAAACAGCGATGACAAATACTTTACTTTAGACGAGTATCGTGAGCATATCCAAGCAGCACAAACTGATAAGCACGAAAATGTTGTATATCTGTACTCTAATGATCCAGATAAGCAAGATGCATACATTAGCTCTGCTAAGAAGCAAAATTTTGATGTGCTCATTCTAGACAACCAAATGATAGATAGTCATTTTGTAGGGTCACTGGAGTCTAAGCTGGAAAACTCAAGCTTTAAGCGGGTAGATGCTGACACTATGGATAAACTCATCGATACTGGAGCAGAGAAAGAGAGTGTACTTTCAGAAGATGAGCAGACCAAGATCAAAGAAATTTTTGAAAATACGTTGAATAACAAGGCTTTGAACTTGCAGGTAGAAGCTTTACCAACTGACGAATTGCCAGTAGTAATTACTGTACCTGAATTTATGCGTCGTGCTCAAGAAATGGCCAAAACCAGTGGAATGTTAGGTTTAGGCGATTTTCCTCAGGCACTTACCGTATCTATCAATGGAAATCACTCCATTGTTCAGCAAATACTAAAAGCTGATGAAGCTGTTCAGAAGAACTTGGTGCTTCAATCCTATGATTTGGCGTTATTATCGCAAAATATGTTGTCAGGTAGCAACCTTACTCGTTTTATCGAGCGAAGTGTGAGCTTGATTGGCAATAAATAGTGATATATTATTGCTTAAAAAATATTTTAGAGTCTTAATCTTAAAGTGCTGCTTTCTACGGAAGTGGCACTTTTTTTATGAATCAACGTTGAGTAGTACTTTTTAAATATGCGATATTTAGTATAACTCTACTAAAATATAATTTAAATCAACTAAAGTTAATCTTTACTTTAAAAAAGCCCTGAGTTATGTTGGATTTAATATGATTATTTGTATAATTGTGCTTAGGTTTAAAAGATAATTGGCATATACATTAATTGCCTTATAAGATATTGGGTTCGAGACCTTGCAATTACAAACTCACCCAGCCCTAAAGTTGTGTGTAAAATGACAGTGTAAAATGAATGTGTAATACTATATACTCAATCAGGCACACACAACTTATTAATATCATAGAATTGAAATAATCATTATATAAAAAAGGCGTTTCTTATCATCTAAGAAACGCCTTTTTTGATTTGTTGGTATTACTTAAAAGGCAATGCCTAATCCATATTGTGCCCTAATACCTATTGTATAAATTCCGTTTAGCTCAGGGCTTAAGGTTGTATAGCCTTCTAAAGAAATAACCCCACTTCCTAATTTCATTCGTCCGCCCAAGTGTAAATAAATTCCCTGAAGAGGAATGATAGCTTTTGTAAAGTCAGGAGTAATGGTAGGATCGGTGTTTATTTCTTGAATTACCCGATTAAATTGATTCGTGTTTATCAGGTTTATATTAGAATAGGTATAACCAATTCCCATAAAACCACCAAATTGATTGAGCGTATTTCGGGTAGCTCCAGCTCCCAGGTTTAGATTAAATGATAAATTGGTAGCAAAAGCAAGTGATTGTTTTTCAAAGGTGCGGGAAATTAGATTACCAAAAAGAAGGTCATTGTTGAGGTTGATAGAGAAGCTACTACTACCATCTCCTGATTCGTCAAAAAAATTAAGGCGTGGCGAATAATTGATGCCATAAAAAGCCTGAGCATCACTAACATCCACTGTAGTAACTCCGCTGGTATTCACTCCAAATTCATATCTTAAAAAGAGGTTGCTGATGCCTGCTTCGTGCATCAATTCAATTTTGGTTTGGGCTTGCAATTTTGTTATAAAAGTAAGGCAAACGATCAAGGTCAGTACACTTAACTTTTTCATTACGTTTTAAATTCAATTTATGGAAGATTAGGTGGGGAGTTCAATTCCCTGTTAATAAGGCTGGTAGATGACTTTTGTATCGATGATTAACCAAAAATCTGTCCAATAAAAAACGAATGAAATGTAGGAGTTATTTTTATAAAGCCGAAATAAAAGAGAAGGGCAAAAAAAAACAGGCAACTAAAGGCTGCCTGCTTGTAAAATTATGGAGAATGAGTTCAAAATAAAATGTCGAAACTTAACGTAGCACTTTTAAACAAACGAGTTAAAAATTTATTAATAGTCAGGCTATTGCATGATTTTTTACGTGGCTTATCTAAAATTTTATTCATCCCAACCAATTACTAAGATTGTGGTGTAATCAGTCTTGCAAATCAGGTTAAAGTCAGCAAGTTATATCGATTTCATTCTAAAAAACAAGGTTGGTAATGATGCAATTATCTATCAAGTTTTACATTGATTGCTTGCATGCCTTTTTTACCACGGGTTTCTTCGTAAGTTACCTCGTCGTTCTGAAACAATTGATCTTTGGTATCAGAAACGTGAAAGAAGATATCTTGGCCAGTATCAGCATTAGTTATAAAGCCATAACCCTTGTCTTCTTTGAAAAATTTTACAACTCCTTTGTTCATTGTATTACTAAATTAAAAAAATAGGGAAACCTTAGCCTTTACTTTAGTTACTAAAGGCCGACATTCCCCTTACTTAAACTAAATTTCGGTTAAAGATACGACATTTGTTGAATGTATAGGTACTTTGACAATTAATTTGTTAAAAAAAATGAAAATTGAGAAATCACCTTAAAAATGATTATAAAAAGGGGGCATATTTGTAGCTTTTTGAGGAGTATATGGAAAAATAAAAAGCTCATTATTAGTCAGTTAAAGACTAACAATGAGCTTTTTATAAATAGTGCAGTTGTAACTTACCTTCTTACCTTCATTACCTTGATAGAAGACACCCTGTCATTCCATTGGTTGCCAACAAAGATTGATGAACCATAAAAATCGCGGTACCTACCCTGGAAGTTGGCGTGTTCATAAACCCTTACTTTATAACCTCTTGGTACTCTAATAGAGCTTAACTGATCATTACCAATGCGAAGTTGTCTCATGTTATAGTTCCCAACACCCAAAGACTGGTACCTACCTTTATAATCTCGGTGTACATAAATCTTGACTGGTCGCAAACTATTATTGTTTACATTACCGCTATTGCCACCATAGCTTCTTTTACTTCTGTATTTTTTGAGAGTGCTTATAAATCTATTAGCATTTTGATAACCTACCTCACGACCCACAAGATTTCCTTTGGCATCAAAGAACAAAACTGTAGGATAGGCCCTTACTTTGTATTTTCGGGCTATATTTCGGCCTTCACCTTTTTCAGCATCTAATTTATAAGCTACAAAATTACGATTTGCGTAGCTCCCTACCGATGAGGCACTAAAAGTATTTCTGGTCATTGATTTACAAGGGCCACACCACGTAGTGTAAACATCTACAAAAAAAGGTTTATTTGCTCTTCTTGCTCGTGCTCTTAAAGCATTCCAATTGCCTTTATAAAAATTCACCCCAGCAGAATTATAGCTACTTCCACCGCCAACTGTTTTAGTTCGACCTCCGTATTTTTGCAGGGTTCCTAGAAATGCATTGGCTCCCTGGTAGCCCACTTGGCGACCTTTGAGGCGACCTTGATGGTCAAAAAATAAAATAGTAGGGTAGGCATTTACCCGGTATTTTCGGGCTAAGCGAGGGCCTTCACCTCGTTCAGCATCTAGTTTGTATGATACAAAATTCCGATTAGCATAAGCTCCAACCCGTGAGTTTGAGAAAGTGTTTCTAGTCATTGCTTTGCAAGGGCCACACCACGTAGTGTAAACATCTACAAAGAAAGGTTTTCTTTCTCGTCGTGCCTTTGCCAATAAGGCATTCCAGTTTCCTTTATAAAAAGAAATACCCGCATAGTTTGTAGTTGCTGCTGTTTTTGGTGTTTTGGCCATGGCCAAAACACCAAAACTCATCAATAAAGAAAAAGTAAAAAGTCGTCTCATAATGTGTATTTGAATGAATAGGTTTTATCTGAATAGATAAGTTGTTGGTAGAGTTGAATCATGCAAAATTATTTAAATGATTAAACCATGCCTTTTGTCTCAAAAATTCTAATTTTCTAAAAATGGTATACTAAATTCTAAAATCCTTACGTTTGGTTTAACGGCCCTAGACGACTAAACGTTAAGAAAATACTAGAATAATACTGTTTTATTATATTTATCAAGCGGTTTGTTCTATAAAATATACAATTTACCCGATAAAATACTCTTCTACCAAATTTACTATTTCTGCACACAATTTATGTTTGTCAAATAGAGAAACGGCCAGTTTTTGGGCGTTTTGTTGATATTGTTGCAACAAATCTTCACTTTCCAGAAATGGCGTTAACTTATTTATGAACTCTTTAGGGTTGTTTGGATTGGCATAAAAACCGCATTTATGTTTTTCCACCAATTCTTTGAGCCACCCTGTGGTATTGACAATTGTAAGTTTTCCCATGGCCAGCGAATCAAAAAATTTATTTGGGCTACAAGTCGTCAATACTGGTTTTTGTAAAAAAGAGGTGTAAGTGGCTTGCGATTGACTTAATATTTCTTTAACTCCTTGCTTATCAACTGGTTCTAAAAAGTTAATATTCGTCAAATCAGTGGCTTTCGATTTAATATATTCTAATTGTTTTCCTTCTCCTGCGATCCAAAACTTTACTTGTTCAATTTTCTTTTTTTGAGCCAAATGAGCAATTTCTACCAAATATTCCAAGTGATTAGCTAAGCCTACAGTTCCCAAATAACTTATCACAAATTGATTTTTTGTTGACGAATAGCCATCCTGTTTTGCCTCGAAAAATTCATTATCCGCCATATTGGGAATCATTTTGATTTTATCAAGAGGAATTTTTTTGCCAATGGCTTGTTGCATCCCAGGAGACAAAGCAATCACTTGTTCAGACTGTTCATAAATCTTTTTCTCAAGCCTAAATAGAGCTTTTTCTAGCCAGGAATACTTAATTACGCCCATTTCTATAGGAGCTTGTGGCCATAAGTCCCTTACTTCAAAAAAATAAGGAATGTTTAATTTACGCTTTAAACGTAAGGCAATCCAACCAACAGTCAATGGAGTAGAAGTGGCATAACAGAGTAGGGGAGTAGAGTGGTTTTGTTGTTGTATTTTTTTTGCAAATTGATAACTGCTACGGATAAATTTTAGAAAAGCCCATATTCTTGCAAAAGTACCGAGATTATTATGGTATTGGATCGGTAAGTAATGTACCCAAACACCCTCAATGAACTTTTTCTTATATTTTTTTCCATTATATGAAGTGATAAGCTCAACATCAAATCCAGCTTTTGCCAGCGATGTAGCAATATGGTACGAGCGAATAGCTCCTCCTTCTTTAGGAGTTTTAAAGTATTGATGTAAATAAATGATTTTCAAGATGAATAAGATGGAAATTTAGCTTCTAACCATTGAGATAGTAAGAATACTGCCCATATTTCAGAGGTATAATCGTGTTTTTGCTTCATATGAAGGTTGAGCATTTGCTGAAACCCCTTGTAGTTGACCCATTTGTACACAAACAATTGAGGCATCTTTAAGTGGTTTTCTACCCAAGGGAGTGTTCCTTGCTGTAGCCAATACCCAAAGGGCATTCCAAACCCTTCTTTGGAGCGTTTGACAAAAACTTCCCCTCCTCGCTTCAGCAACCATTGTTTGAGCAAACCCTTACGGCCTTGCTGCAATAAATCAACTGGATTAAAATATTGCAAGCTATGATACAATTTTTGAGATAAATATGGTACCCTAACCTCTAAACTGTGACGCATAGACATCACATCAGTTAATGCCAACACATCTTGAGCTAAAAACTGTTGTTGATCATATTTCAGGCACCACCTGAACCAATCAGAAGAGGCATCGAGAGGTATTATTGGCAAAGGTTGGGATTCCAATGAAGGATAATTTAACGGAATGCCACTTAGTTTGGTGAAATTTATAAAAGTTTGGGCAGGTGATGAATCAATGCTTTGGACAAACTTTTTGATTAAACGCGATTTTTTTCGCCAGGGATGAGCAAATCCATCCAATGCAATACTGCTAAATAATGCTTTTCTTGAGGACAAACTTTTAAAAACGCGATAATTATTAAGATATCTATAAAATGCACTATGACGATTATAGCCAGCAAATAGCTCATCTGCTCCTGCACCTGATAGGGCTACCTTAACTGATTTGCGGGCAAATTGGGATAACAAATCAGTTAAGAAAAAAGCTCCATCAGCAATGGGCTGATTTAATGATTGTACCCAAATATCAAAGCTTTGAAAGTCAGTAGGTTTGACTTGTATTTCCTGGTACTCACTCCCAAATTGTTGAGCGGCTAAACGAGCATAATAATGATCTCGGGTTCCAAAATTTTCTTCTTTTACACTATTTACTAAGCTAAAAGAAGGTGTATTTTTTATTCCGAGCTCTTGAATAATGCTTGCTAAAAGTGTAGAGTCGATTCCTCCACTCAAAAAAATGCCTACTGGAACATCTGCCTGTAGCTGTTGCTCAACCGATTGTATGAGTAGTGATTCTAAATCAGCAACTGAAGGTAAATCTTGTGGGGCTGATTTAGTGTTTTCTATCTTAACTTTTTCCAACCGATTTGTTGAAATCTCAAAAGACATGAGAGAAGACACTTGCATAATGCCTTGAAAGAAAGTTTGAGGAGCTTGAGCAAACTTATAAGTAAGGTAATGTACAATTTGATCTTCATTAAGGGATTGGTCTACCAGATTTGTACTCAAAATGCCTTTAATCTCTGATGATACAATGAAATATTGGTCATCATTATAATAATACAAGGGCTTAATGTAGAATGAATCTCTGGCAAAAAAAATCATCCCCCGTTGGATATCCACCCACACAAACGCAAACATTCCTTCTAATTGACCTATACCTTCAATCCCTTTTTCTATCAGCCAATACAATAATACTTCAGTATCAGATCGAGTTTTGAAGTGATATTTATGTTTGAGTTGATTTTTTAAGGTTTGGTAATTATAAATTTCACCGTTGAAGAGTAAAATGTGCTGATTATCATGAGAATAAAAAGGCTGATTGGCTTGGTTGCTTAAGTCTAATATTTTTAGGCGATTATGCCCTAAAAACACCTTAGACTGCATTATTTGTAGCGATTCATGAAAGCTTCCATCTGGTCCCCGATATTGGGTAGCCTGATTCATGAGTTGAATATGGGTATCGTCTAACTTCCTTCGTTTGTCAATGATTAAATTAATTCCACACATGTATGATACAAACTAGTTACTTGACTTTTTAGCCACGTTTTTTTCATAATGACGGCAAAAACTAGTCAAAGCACATTCTTCACATTTGGGAGTACGCGCCAAACAAACGTAACGCCCATGGAGTATGAGCCAATGATGTGCTTTAGGAATTAATTCTTCTGGAATGTACTTTATCAATGTTTTTTCTACCTCTAGTGGTGTTTTAAGGTTTTGGTTCACCAATCCTATTCGTTTAGATACTCGGAAAACGTGGGTATCCACAGCCATTGTGGGCTTGTTATAAATGACTGAAGCAATCACATTGGCAGTTTTTCGACCTACTCCGGGTAGTTTTTGTAAATCTTCAACGGTATTGGGTATTTCAGATTCAAAATCATCTACCAGCATTTTAGCCATTCCTAATAGATGCTTGGTTTTATTGTTAGGGTAGGAAATGCTCCTGATATAAGGAAATAGTTCATCAAAATAACTCTCTTTGAGTAATTCAGGGGTAGGAAATTTATCAAATAGGGCAGGAGTAACCATATTTACCCTTTTGTCGGTACATTGAGCACTCAATATCACGGCTACCAGTAACTCGTAAGGATTGCGATAGCTTAATTCAGTCTTGGGATCAGGAAATTTTTCTGTGAAATAATTTATGAAATGATCATAGCGTTCTGCTCTCCTCATATTGTGGGTATTTATATAAAAAAATTGCTTTGCAATTAACGAATTTTGATCATTAACCACAAAGCAATTATAACTTAGAATGAGATTTTGAACTCAATGATAAAGCTTAAACCGAGTACATATCCAGTGATTGAGCATTATTGATAATTTTCTGAACCACATCATCAGATGGTGATTCTATCAAATCATCCAGACCATCCTTAGAGGATGTCAATTGGTCAAACAAAGTTTTGAATTTGGTGTCAGTCTGTAACAAAATTTCAATCATTTCATTCTCCGCCTGTGAAGTTTCATCATAAATATACCTCACCAGGTCATTTGGGGTATACACTTTTGTCATACGTAATTTTATATTTATTCATCTGCTTTCTAAGGTTGATGAGCGCATAACGCATTCTACCCAAAGCCGTATTGACGCTCACACTGGTAGCATCTGCAATCTCCTGGAAGCTCATTTCTGCATAATGACGCATAATAAGAACCTCTCTCTGCTTTTCTGGTAGTTTTTGTATTAACACACGAAGCTTGCTATATGTTTCTTTTTTTATTTGAGCAGCTTCAATTGAATCTTCTGAAAAATTCAATGTGTTCAATACGTTGGCTCCGTCTTCGAGTAATACTTTTGGATAACGTTTCTCCTTACGGAAGAAGTCAATCGCCAAGTTGTGGGCGATACGAGTTATCCAAGGCAAGAATTTACCTTCTTCATTGTATTTCCCCGTTTTGATTGTTTTTATTGCTTTTATAAAAGTATCTTGTAGTAAATCTTCTGCAATAAAATGATCTTTAACAATTAATAAAATAGTTGTGTAAACTTTAGCTTTATGCCTGTGAACTAGCGTTTCAAACGCTTTTTCATCTCCGTTTTTATAAAGTGATACAAGGGTGCTATCACTTATCTGATTGTGCGCCATATTTTCTTGTACATTTGATAAACGAGTACATCATTGGGTTATTGCTTTACCTCAAAAAAGTTTTACAATTGGCTCAATGCTCGTCTTGTTTTTAAAATTAACACCTGAAACACGAACAAACGCTCGCTACGAAAATAGTTAAATACTAAATATTACTTTTCAAAGAAACTATAATTACATTTAGAGTGTGACTATCACACGTGTAGAATTAATCAGAATTTTAGTTACCAAATTATTTAGTGTTTTTTTTAGTTTTTTAGAATTTTATTTTGACAAAAGAATTCAGTAAAAAGTAATATTTAAACAAACTTAACTATTGTAATTACGAAATCTACAACTAATTGGTTTTTACATGTTTTTTCAATTTTGGTGTATTTCCAATAATTACTTCCCTGGTTTAAGGGGAAATCGCTATCACTTTTACGTGACATATTTTAGTTTGTTATGTTTTTAGGGGAAATAATTAATTATTTCTTTGGTTTTGAAAAAATATTTAAACATGTATACTAGAAGCCCAACAAAATCTTGTGTTTATCGTAAGCATTGGGTTACCTCATGCCTTTCCAGAACCAATTTGCCTTCATAAAGTCATAATTTTACCCCTAAATTTTATTTTTTATCTGTTATTTCTAAGCAGTTGAGCTGAACCTCTTATATTTTGATAATCAAATAATTATTTGAAAAAATTATACCTGAAGAAACATTATTTTTTTATTTTTGATAGACGACCTATGTATGTATAAAAAGGAACAATTTATGCCGTATAAAACTTGTTTAGTAATTCTTAAACAAATTGTATGCGGTTTTAAAATTGTTTGATTCAAACAGAATAAAAGGGCAATCACTAGCGAGAAAAATTATGAGCAGACACATCCAAAAATTACGAGTATTTTCTGTAGTTGCTTGGTTATTTTTATTTATAGGACTTTTTTCACCAGAAACAATCGCTCAGGACTCTTCTAAGAGTACCACAAAAAACACCTCCCTCCAAAAAAAGGAAAAACCTACTGCGAAAGTTGAACAGAAGTCTTCTGGTGGTTTCTTCTCCAAGAAGTTTTATGGTAGTACAATTTATCAATGGCTCATTGCGCTTTCAATTATACTAGGGGCAGTGATTGTAGGCCGAATCCTGTATTGGTTTTTTACTAAAATTGTACGAATTTTTACTGAAAAGACAGAAACTAAGCTGGATGATATTATTATTGATAAAATAGAAGAACCTATTGTGGCTGCTATTGTGATTGCAGGCTTTTGGTGGGGAATTTCATATTTAAGTTTTGCTGAAAAGACTCGTGATCAAATAGAGGGGTTTATTTACCTCATTATTATCCTTGATGTGGCATGGTTAATTGTTAGAACCATAGACGGGCTGATAGAGGAATATATTGTGCCATTGGTAGAAGAATCAGAAAGTAATCTGGATGATGCTATTTTGCCAATTGCTCGTCGAGGTTTTAAAGTTATCGTATGGGTGATAGCAGTAGTAGTTGGCTTAAACAACGCAGGTTATGATGTGGCTACGGTTTTGGCTGGATTGGGAATTGGTGGGGTGGCATTGGCTATTGGCGCCCGTACAACAATTATGAATATTTTTGGCGGATTAAGTGTATTGATTAATCAACCATTTAAGATAGGGGATAGGATTTTAATAAGCGGCCATGATGGTTATGTGCAAGAAATAGGGTTAAGTAATACTCGCTTGCGTACTTTTATCGATGATTTTTTAGTAACAATTCCTAACAAAGTGTTTACTGACAAAGAAGTAGTCAACATTTCGGCAGCTTCTGGGGTAAAAGGAGTATTTTTCTTAAATATATCTACCCAAACACCTGGGCACAAAATTACAGCCTTGACAAAGTTTTTGCAGCAATTATCTATTAATCACGAGCATTTAGAAACCGATAATAAAACTACGTTACAAGAGTTTTCTGATTTTTCGGTAATGGTACGTTATGTATTTTATATTAAAAACGATGCACCTTATTGGGACACTAAGACTGAGTTGGGAGTGCGTATTATGAATTATTTTAAGGAAAATGATATTTCATTTGCTCAGCGACGAATGACTTTTTATGCCGAGGATGCACCACCACCTGTCGTAGAAGACAATGATGATGACAAAGAAGAGACAGGATTAGGCTTCTAATCTAAATAGGATATAATCTAACACCCATGACTAGTACATCGTCTACCTGAATGTCGTTGTGGGTGTTTTTCCATTCATCAAAAGTAGTTTCAAGCACTTGTTTTTGTCGTTGGAGGCTTTTTTTATGATTGTCTGTTAATAATTGACGAAAGCGAGGACTCATAAACTTTCTTCTTTCAGGGCCTCCAAATTGATCCAGATAACCATCTGAGAATAAATAAAACATCGTGGGATGGTTAATAATAATGCTGTGTGTCGTAAAGTCTTTTTTCTTTTTTAATTTCCCCCCTACAGTTATCCGATCCCCCTTGATTTCTTCAAGTTCATTATCAGTAATAAAAATAAGTGGGTTCTTGGCACCAGCAAATTTTACCAGATTACTTGTCTTGTCTATAGAGATGAGAGCCATATCCATTCCATCTCGATTATCATTAGATTCCTGGTGAAGCGTTTTCCTAACGGTTTGATGTAAATTGAACAATATATCGCCTGGATTAGTAATTTTTTTTGCTTTGATAATGTCATTCAGAATTGCTACCCCAATCATGGATAAGAGTGCACCTGGGATGCCATGTCCGTGACAATCTACAGCTGCCAAAATCAATTCTTGTTCAGTATCTGCTACATAATAAAAATCTCCCGAAACCACTTGTAGTGGTCTAAACATGATAAAAAACTGACTATTTAAACAAGAAGCAACAGAAGGGTCTAATGATAAAGTGGCATTTTGAATAGTTTCGGCATACTTAATAGAGGCGACGAGGTTATCATTTTGCATTTGCACCTTTTTCAGTACTTGGTTGAGCATTTGATTTTGAGTCTCTATTTCTTCCTTATTTTCCCTAATGGCAATTACTCCTTCATCAATTTTACGAAATGTAGGCCTAAAGATGAAAAAACCTTCTAAACCAAGTAATAACAAAGTAATGCTCATAAGTATAATTTCCAGTATACGGAACTTGACGATATTTTCATTACTCAGTTCATCAAACCTAAAGGTAATGTCATTCATGAGTTTTAGAAAATGATCTTCGTTTGCCAGTATTTGGTTAACCTCTGCCTCTTGTTGGACTTTACTGATTGAGAACCTGGCTTTAGTGAGTTTTAGGGCGGCTTGTGCTATTTTATCTTTATAGGGCTTTAATTTTTCGAAATTCTCTTGGTTTATCAAGCAAAGGTTAGGTGCTGGTAAATTTAACAATGAATCGCCCTTTAGTAAGCCATTATGGGAACGGTTCCAGAGGTCAAGGGCGGCAGCTAGTTTTTTTTGCCGCTTGCTAAATTCAGTAGTATTTTTTGCTTTTAATACAAGGATTGCTTCTTTGGTTATTTTTTGACTTAGCATTCTTTGACGCCCCGAAATATTGATCACATGAGAATTTGCCTCTTCTTGTTGTAAGTATAATTGTAGGAAGAGTTGGCTGCCTATTGTAAAGACTGCTATAAGAAAGAGCGCAGTGATATATATCTTAGTATATTTCGTTGTAAATGTTTGCATAAGTGTAGGCGCAACTTCGATTAAAGGTCAAAATCCGTATTAGTGCTAACTATTTCATAGGTAGTTACACTTATATTAGCTTTTGTTTAACTTTTATGTTTAAAAAACATAATAAAAATAAACAAATGAACATTTATTGATGCTTGCTGTTACATAAATTTCTGGTTTTTAGCCGTTAAGAAAAAAAGAATTTCGACTAAGCCTAAATATTCATCGGTAAGTGTGTAATTGACTTCGTTTAGTGCAGAAATGTGTAAGTATATTAATTACTTTTCTTTTCCAGATAATCCTGCCACATGGCTCTTAATGTTCCCAAACGAGCTTTTTCTTTTTCTTTGAGTAGTACATATTTTGCTGGAAATTCTTCTCCTTTATCGGAAACCATTCCTGGAGTGTAGATGAAAGTAAAAACGCTATCATGACGTTTAAACTTAAGGTAGGTTTTATTGTTTTTAGTTTGTTTACTGATCGTGTGAAATAATTCGCCATCTGCGATAGCTTCGTACAACTTATTAATTTCCATTGTATTGTATTTTAAAATTTTAATGCCATCGAAAGGCTCACAAAAGCATCAGTATCACTTAATTGATTTTCTTGGGGAAATATATTATCTGGCGCACTGAAAAACTTCCCCTCGAGCCTAATGGCAAGATTTTTCTCTGGGCGATAAGCTACGTTTAAAGAAGCAGTATTTAAAGTAAAGCCATTGGGAGTGCCAGTAAAAATAAAGATTTGTTCGGGATCTCGATAAGTTTCAAAAAATATCGTAGCAGATAATTTTTCAGTGAATTTATAGCGTAGCCAAGCAAAAAAATCAAATGCGACATCAAAACCATCTTGATTGAATTTTTCTCGAGCATTGACTTCCACAGTAGCAGCCACTTGTAGTTTTTCGGTAATATCGTATTGTGCGTAAAAATCATTAAAAAGATTTACCTGAGCAGCTAGGCTATCGGGATTGTCATTACCAATATAGTTGCCATAGCCAAGCAAAAGTTGGTCATTTAACTGGTACTTTGCGGTAATGGCTAATGACTTTGCTGAATTATTATCCTGAATTCGTTGATAGCCATTGATAATAGATAAATCCAGAGAAAGCTTTTCAGAAGGAGTCCAAACGAAGGCCAAACCCGACTGATAATAAGGCATGATGTCGGAAGCAAATGAGCGAGAATAAATTGGGTTATAAATAGAAAGATTATCTTCCAGGTTGATAGCTGCTTCCCGAATGCCTAAGGTTACTTTGAGTTCGTCAGAAAGCTTATAAGAAACATTGGCCAAGTAAATATTACGTATAAATTGAGCTTCGCCAGCATAATTATTTCTTACAAATGTTCCGGCTTGTAGAGCCAACGAAGCTTGCACCTTTCCTTTTGCATAATCGGCCTGTAAAATGCCCCAATTGAGGTTAAACTCGTTGTGCCTGGCTGGTTGAGTAGCAAATCCTATATTTTTATCATCAGGAGTATTGAAACTATAAGTGTAATAGGTATCTACAAACCCTGATATCTTGATGTCATTTTGTGTTTTTTTGTCCTCTTGTGCAATAGCAACGAGGGTTGTTAAGCACAAAGACATCATGAGTAGTATATTTTTCATTATATAATTAGGTAGGTTTTTTATGTTTGAATGAAACCCAAATTAACAAAAATTGTGTGGAAAGGATACTCTCCATAATTATGTTTTTTTCTGGGAAATTTTTAAGTTACCAATTATTAAAGAAATTAAAATAGCTAACAATTACTTTTATATCTTATGGCGCATAGCCCATATAAAGCTCCACGTATTTTCTTTATAGTATCTCTATCTATCTTAGGGATTTTAATGATCATATCTATCTACTTTTTTATAAGTATACATCAGGTAAATCAACAAAAACAAAGTTTAAAAAAAAGTGAGCAAGGAATCCGCGCAGTTGGTAAAGCCTATGTGTTTTTAGGGTTTTATGAGTTAAGGGAGTTTTATCTGGTAACTACTGATAAAAAAGATCAGCAAAAATTATTGAATCGTCAAATAGATAGCCTTTGGAATAAAATTCAGACCTCAATAAAAATTTACAAGGCAAATAGTATTCTGAGTAATCCATCAGTAGATAGTTTAGCCTTGACATTAGCAAAGTATCGCCAAAACTCAGAGCAAATTAAAAAACTAGTTGCGCAAAATAATAATGTAGAAGCCTTAACCGATTTAATGCAGGGTAACCATCGGGTTTTATTAAAAAAACTAGAAGAGTTGTTTCAGGAAACGATAGAGTTGTTACCTGATGAGGCGGAAAGGCTTTTAACACCAGAAAAAAAAGCTTACCAATTTCATTCCACAGGTTTAGGTCAGGTAGCCCAGGCTTTTTTAGCAATTTCTGTTTTAACACTGGTTTTAGCTCAGATCTTTTTTGAAAAAATCTATAGATCGCTACTTTTTAGGCGACTAATACCCATCATTATTCTGGGAAATTTTCTTATGCTGGGAGTGTTATGGAAAAAGCCAGTTCCCCAATATAAAGCTAAACATGACTTAGTAGAAGATTATGCGAGATTCATTAATTTTATGACTTATTTTAACCATTACTCAACGCTTGAATGCAGGCATGTATTGGATTCTTCTCGTTTAGCGAAAAAACAACTCGAAGAAGAGATGGCGGTTTTCCGGCGTTCAGTTAGGCAAGCTTTGCGCGATTGCAAAAACAAGCTGAATAAAAGGTTTAAAAAAGAAATTACAAGCTTATATGATATGAGGGCGAAGTATTTTTCTAAAATTGTTGTGCCTTCCCTGGTATTCTCATTCCAGCAAGATCAAATAAAATCATTATATTTATTATTACCCACCAGTTATCAACCCGATTCTTTAAGCAATTTGGTGTCACCAGATGATATCTCTTACAATCCTGGGCAAAATGCTTTGTATACTCAAAAGTTTCAAGCAAGCTTTAGTAAGGTATTGCTGGGTTTAGATCAGTATTATCCAGTTGCTACAAAAAAATTATATAGTCGAGAGAAATATTTAAATGTGTATATAACATCCTTATGCACTTGGATTATTATGCTGGCTTTGATACTGTGGTATTTTCACAAGCGAAAAAAATGGATAGTATACAAAGCAAAAGAACACTTTTTACTCAAAAAACAATTAAATTAGTACTGAATTTGCGCGTACTTTTTTTAGATAAATAATCAAGGAACTTACATTGGTGCCTTGCGCTCCTAACAAATTATAGGTTATATGAACAAATGGTTTTCTAAACTTCCTATCAGAAGAAGACTATGGATTGGATTTGGTGTATTACTGGTATTGATGCTGGCGATGACAACGTTTTCGATCCAACAATTGGAAAAATTACACAACAAGACCAAAGAAATCAACGAGAGCTGGTTAATCAACATTCGCGAAATTTCAGAGTTTAATGCAAACTTAGGGTTTTATCGTATTAGCGAATTTCAGCATATTAACTCTACCGATGCTGTTGCAAAAAAGCAAATTGAGGAAGAAATGGCTAATATTCGCAGAAAACTGCGCAAGAGTCTTGATAGGTACGAAAAAATTATTGTAAAAGACAATGAAAAAAAACTGTTGCGTGAGGTAAAGAAAATGCGTCAGGATTATTTTTCTCGTCTTTCTGCTCCTGTGTTAGAGTTGTCGAGGCAAGGCAAGATTGAGGAAGCCACTAAGTTGATTTTATCAGGAGAAAATGCTAAGGCTATCAGGAATATTCAAGACAAGTTGAATAGAATAATTGAAGTAAATAATGATGGTAGTAGGCAAGCCGTAGACGAAAGCGAATACATACATGTGAAGTCAATTGAAGAAATTGGGGTGATACTAGTAGTGGCTATTATATTAGGTATTTTGATTGCAATGGCGATTTCGGCTAATATACGGGATCAAATAGGAGGAGAGCCACATTTAATTGCCAGCGTGGCACGTAGAGTTTCTTCGGAGGGAGACTTAGACATTCACTTTGATGCTGGTCAAAATAAAGGAATTTATGGTTCAGTAAGGCAAATGGTCAACACTTTTCGGGAAATCGGCGCGGTTACATCCGAATTATCTAAAGGACATGTAGCAGATGCTTTGAAAGTAAAAAGCACAAAAGATACCTTATCAAATTCTATCAATCAAATGATTGATAACTTCAAAAAGGTGATTATGCAGGCCAATGAGATCGCCAAAGGAAACTTTTCGGTGCAAATTGATCTCAGAAGCGACCAGGATGAATTGAGCATAGCACTGCAGCAAATGACTAAGAGTTTAAGTGATAATAAGACAAAAAATGAACAAGAAAACTGGATTAAAGATGGTATTAATCAGTTAAGTAAAGATATATCCAGTGATATCTCGCTTGAAAAAATCTGCCGCGAGTCTATCAGTTTTATTTCACGCTATGTAGGAGCAGCTCAGGGAGTAATTTATCTTTTTGATAAAGAGGAAAAGCACTTACATCTTTATGCTACGTTTGCCTTTAAGGAGAGAAATGATATTTCAAATACTTATAAACTAGGCGAAGGCTTGGTAGGTCAAGTGGCATTGGAACAAAAACCAATTTTATTGAAGAATGTTACTCGTCAGCAATCTGTAGTAAATTCAGGAGTTGTAAGCGAAGCTCCTTTGTTTATTTATGCTATGCCATTGGTATTTGAAACAGAGCTTCACGGAGTAATCGAGTTGGCTTCCTTTGAAGAGTTTACTGACCTAAAACAACGCTTTTTGGAAGAAGCAGATCGTATTCTAACTACTTATCTGCATTCAGCCCAGCAAACAGAAGAGGTTAGGCGATTATTAGTGCTTACCGAAGAATCTAAGCAAGAAGCAGAGCATAAGGCGCAAGAATTGGCGCAATCACAAGAAGAATTGCGGGCAACTTCTGAGGAGTTACAATTGCGTAATGAGGCCTTGGAGAAACATACCAATGAAATTAATGAGGTAAATGTTCGTTTAGAACAGAATCAGGAAGAGCTAAAAAGCCAGCAAGAGGAGCTGAAGAAGCAAAATGCTACACTTGAAAAAGCTCGTTTGGAATTGGCTCAAAGAACTGAACAACTGGAATTGGCCAATAAGTATAAATCTGATTTCTTGGCGAATACTTCACATGAAATTCGTACCCCTTTGAATGGTATCATTGGCTTGACAGAGTCATTGATTGATGGGGCGGCAGGACAACTGAATGAAAAACTTACCAGTAACCTTGAGTTGATTAATAGTAGTGCAATACGTTTGTCTACCTTGGTTAATGATATTCTTGACTTCTCTAAAATGGAAGATCATGAATTGGGTATACAGCGAAAACCAACTGATTTTTATGCAATTGCAGATGTTGTAGTGAGGATTAGCCAAGAATTGATTGGAGAAAAAGACCTCCAATTGGTCAACACCATTGATGAAAATATTCCCATTATAGAGGGTGATGAAAATCGCCTACAGCAAATCTTATATAATTTAATCGGAAACGCTATAAAATTTACTGAGACAGGACAAGTAACCCTTTCTGCAAAAACGACTGATGCATTTTTGAGTGTGAGCGTAAAAGATACAGGAATAGGCATCTCACCCGAAAACCAAAATCGCATTTTTGAGTCATTTGAACAAGAAGATGGTTCTACCTCCCGAATTTATGGTGGTACTGGTTTAGGACTTGCAATCTCCAAAAAGTTGGTAGAGTTACATGGAGGAACTATTGAGGTTATTTCGAGTGTAGGTAAAGGATCAGAGTTTATTTTTACCCTACCCATATCTCAAAATCAAAGCATTGCACGTAAGAAAAAAGATGTAGTACTAAAAACTGTCAATATTCCCACAACGAATGAGATAGCTCCTGATGTTGTCTCAGACGAAGCATTACTTAATCAATCGGCATTTGATAATAATTTCTCAAACGCACCTGATTTAGAAAATATAGAGAGTAATGAACGCCTAATGGCGCATATTAATAGCAATTATCAAGTGAAAATTTTGGCGGTAGACGATGAACCAGTAAATTTACAAGTCTTAGAGAACCATTTGTCTATTCAAAACTATCATGTTACACAGGCTTCCAACGGTCTAAAGGCGCTGGAAATCATTGAAAAAAGTGAAGAGCCTTTTGACATAGTTTTGCTAGATGTAATGATGCCTAAGATGTCGGGTTACGAAGTATGTCGCAAAGTAAGAGAAAAAAATCCATTGGTAGAGTTACCAATACTTATGCTGACTGCCAAAAATCAACCTAAGGATATTGTAGAGGGGTTTGATGCGGGAGCCAACGATTATTTAACAAAACCTTTCTCAAAGATAGAATTACTGTCTCGCATCAAGACTCACGTATTACTTAAACTTACCAGCGAGAATCTTCAAACTGCTAACGAAAAACTAAAGGAATACAACGCTACTCTAGAACAAAAGATTGAAGAGCGTACTAAGGAAATTAATGCGCTATTGTTGAATATATTACCTGAAGAAGTAGCCAGTGAATTGAAACAAAACGGACAAGCTCCTGTAAAGTATTACAGTATGAGCTCTGTCTTGTTTACAGATTTTAAAGGGTTTACTGAACATGCCTCTGAAATGGACGGGCGGGAATTGGTAGAGAATTTAAATGAATATTTTGCAGGTTTTGATGAGATTATGGAAACATATAATTTAGAGAAAATCAAAACCATTGGAGATGCGTACATGGCAGCAGGGGGAATACCTCAATCTAATACCACTAACCCTGTAGATGCAGTGCTAGCAGGTTTGGCGATTCAACAATATGTGAGAGAAAAACGTGCAGAAAGAGAACGAAATGGAGAAGATAAGCAATGTTGGGATGTAAGATTAGGTATTAATACAGGAGAGGTAATCGCAGGAGTAATTGGAAAGAAGAAGTTTGCCTATGATGTGTGGGGAGATGCTGTAAATACTGCGGCTCGTATGGAAAGTAGTGGGGCAGTGGGGGAAGTTAATATATCTCATAATACCTATGAATTGGTGAAAGATTATTTTGAGGTTGAATCAAGAGGTAAAATAAAGGCTAAAGGTAAAGGAGAAGTTGAAATGTATTTTGTGAAACGACTAAAGCCTGAGTTTTCTTCTGATAAACAAGGATTTAAGCCAAATAAAGCTTTTTGGAATAAGCTAGAAGTAAATGCATAAATGACGCCTGATTGCAGGTTTAAAATAAATTAATCACAATGTACAGAGACTTAAGGATTGGCTTAGGAGTATTTTTACTTTTTTGGGCACCAATAGTAATAGCACAGCCTGGTTCAAAACTAACCAGTCAACCTGCAGGAGAGTTACGTGAACTAAGTTTATCTGCGGAAAAATTTGTAGAAGCAGGTGATTATCAAAATGCTTACAATACCTACCTTAAGTTAGTAAAAGCTTACCAACAAAGGGCTAATCAGGCAGGTGTATTAGAAAATGTAGATAAAATCATTGACCTACATCAGCAGAAAAAGATTACCCTACCTAATAATACCCTCACATACTATTACAGAACCCAACAGAATGCGCGTAAAGCTTTAAATCTCAAAACTTCGCCTAAAAATTACCTTGATATAGCCGAAGTGCATGCGAGATCGGGTAATATGAAATTGGCACTTTATTATGCAGAAAAAGGAGTGCGTTTATCAAATAATGCAGAGACAGCTGATCTGCTTAATGTTTTTATTAAAAACTTGAACAAATCAGCGGATGTAAGTGGGAATGCTGCTTCTAATCTTTCTGAGAAACTACGCGCTGTTCAAAAAGAATTACTACGAAAAGATAATGCTTTAAGCCGCCTCAGAAGACACAATACATTGTTGAGGAAGCAGGTAATAAGTCAGGCGGAAGATATAGAAAAACTTGACCGTGATTTAAAATCTGAAAAAGCTTTGGCGGCTAATCGACAACGAATCAACAATGAGTTAGAGTCAGATAATAATAGTCGTAAATGGTGGAATATTGTATTGCTGTTTTTGGCTTCTGCGGGTGTAATAGTAGCGGGTTATTCAGCTGCTAAATTGTACTTTAATGCAAGACGTGGCAAGCGAGTAAAGCAAGAGTTAGCACAAAAAAATGCAGAGTTACTTACTACTAAGTCAAAACTAGAAGATGCAGAGGACACCATTTCTTCCCAAACAGATGAAATTCAGGATAAAAAATATACAATCCAACGCCACTTATCTGAGATTGATGGGAGAAAAGAAGAGTTGGTAGAGCTAACAGAGGAATCGCTAGCAATTAAAAAGAAACTTGATGAAGTGAAAGATTCGAAAGTTCAGTTGGCTGAGACTATTGCACAAGATTTGAAGAAACCGCTCGACATGGTGTTGCGTAGTCAGGATTTAGTGGCTATCAAAGGAGCTGGTAGCCAAATGAAAAAGTATACTGAAGAAATGCTGGTGATTCAACAATACCTTAATAAGGAGCTTGATATCAAAAAAGGTGATTACAATTTTCACCAAATGGTACAAAATACCATTGATCCCTGGATGGAAAGAGCAAATAAGAAAGGAGTTGAGATTGTAAATGAGGTTCCAACCCAATACTGGGGATTGTTTGATAAAGGATTGATTAGTAGAGTTATAGAAAAGCTCTTTCGTAAAGCAGTACAACATACCATTACTGGGGGTAAGGTAACAATTACTGGAAAAGCTATTCCTGAGGGCGCAGAAACAACTCCAATAGTAGGTATGAAATTGACGATTAGTGATAGTGGGGCAAGCATCTTATACGACGAATTTCAAAAAGTATTTAAGCCACTGATGGAAATGGATGCCCGTTCATTTACTGATCAAGGCATTGCAGGCATTGATCTTACCTTTTGTAAAGTTGCGCTAGAAGCTCACCAAACCTCTATAAATGTAATTACTGAAAATGGTCAGGGAACGATGTTTTCATTCCAATTACCATTGGGCACCCCTCAACAAATGGTTGAATAATTGCTAAATGCTATTTAAGCGATTATTCAATGGTTTAAAGTTATTCAGAAGAACGCTTTATAGCCACTAAAACCTCTTTTTTTGGCTTTTTATAAGCGTTTTATCTACTTTTGTTGCTGGGTAAACTTACAAAATCACCAAAATTTATGCTTGAAACGTTTAAGACTGTCATAAGCTTTGTTGCCTATGCTTCTCTTGGTTTTACTTTTATGGAGGTTTACCTTACATTAAATAAACTCTGGAAACGCAAGCATGAACGCAAAGTTGCTGAGAGTATATCTATTACTGGTAAGTTTATTGGCTTTTTTACCAGTACCGTTTTTGTCCTCAATTTTTCCTTTTCTCAACATTGGCAAGGAGCCATCAACTCCTTTTTCTGGGTCTTTGCGGCAGTTGTACAAATTTTTATTGGAGCTGGTGTATGGGTTGCTGGACAGAGAAAGGTAGGGTTTTGGACTTTGGTAAAAAGGTCTCTGAAATTAGAACGTAGGGAAGCGGCCGATCTGGCTAAATCATTTTTTCGCCCTTCGCAAGCTCATAAAGTGATTGGTATTTTGAGCAAGGTGGCTATGATTGACGAGGTTTTAGATGAAAGTGAAAAAGAATTTATCCAACAATTTGCAGAATCCTGGAATATCCACTTTGATTGGGAAGAATTCACGAGAAAAAATGGCCAGGACAACCCTGTGACTTTTAGCGAATTGAGAGATTCTATGGTAGAGTACCTCAATACATTACCACCCATTGATCAAGTATCTCAGTTGGGTGATGTGCTCAATATGTTGGTGAGAATTGATGGGGTTATCTCGGAAGAAGAAGAGTTGGTATTGGAGGAACTGATGGGATTGATCAAACAATATGAAGATGAAGATCCTAGTACTGTGCTTTATAGTATTGCCATTGTTCCTCAAAGCAAAGAACAAGAAGAAGCAATTTTGAGAACTATCCCAACCTTACACAAAAGCGAAGTAGCAGGTGGGCAAGCTTTTTTGGTGGGGCCTTTTCATTCACGAAAGTATGCCCAAATTGTTTGTAATAAATATCGTATACACAAGTGCTTTAGTGTAGTAGTAGAAATGGAAGAAATATTAGATATCGTACCTATTATCTCAAATTCCAAATCTGTATAAGCACTAATCTTTATAGAACCTTACTGTAAAAGTAGTTCCTTCGTTTACTTTGCTTTCTACACTTATTTCTCCCTGATGTTGATCAATAATTTGCTTAGTGATAGACATCCCTAATCCAGTAGTTTTTTCGCCACTAGTGCCTGCGCGACGAGCTTTGGTGAATTTGTCAAACAAGACTGGTATCTTATCTTCTGGAATACCGATTCCTGTATCTTCAATATGAATTTGGGCATAATTGGTTTGATCCTCAAGCGTAACACTTATTTTGCCTTTTTGAGGGGTAAATTTAATGGCATTAGATAAAATATTATTAAAAGCCTGAGTAACCTTGGTCGCATCCAATGCTATTTGTAAATCTTCAGCATTTTCAGTAGATAAATCTATTTCTATTTCCTTTTTATTGGCTTGCTGCTTAAACATATGGCAAACCTCAGCTAACAAGCCCGCTAATTTTACAGGAGAAAGATGCAACTCTTCATTACCCTCTTCCAATGAGTGAGTATCCAGCAAGTCTGCCATTAGATTATTCGCAAAATTGCAACTTTCTCTAATAAGCTGTATGTATTGATTGATGTTCTCATTATCCAGATTACTGGCTTCCATTTCTAATAGTTGGGTAAGCCCGAGAATTGACTGCAGTGGGCTACGTAAATCGTGGGATAAAATACGGAGAATTTCATCTTTAGATTGGGTAATGGCTGTAAGATTCTGCTCTACTACTTTCCGATAGGTAATATCTTCTATAATTCCTGCATGACAATATAACTCATTGTCTTTGTACATTGGAAATGTGCGTACCCAAATCCATTTTTCTTTATTTTTAATGGTAATAATACGATACTCTTCATCCTTACGGATATGATCTGCCAGAAACTTTTGATGGTTTTTTGCTATCTGTGGTTTATCTTCTGGATGTACAAAATTTAAGAAAAAGCTTTCATCTTCTTGCCAACCATTCTCATCAGTATCAAATATTTTATAAAATCCAGGATTATAGAAAATAGGTTTTGAAGTAGATACCTCACGTAAAAATAAACCTGCATCAATGTGATTGACGATATTTTCGATCAAGTGCAGTATTTCCATTTTTAGATACGATTTATTTCTTCAATCCTCAAGTAGTACAAAGTTTATACCTTAGTATATATGTTATCATACGCATAACTCAATTCAAGGGTAATATACAAAGGATATCAATTTCAAAAAAAGTCATTTGATTAGATTATTTGTAACCTTGCTTAGGTTTACTTACTTTTGTACCCTTTAAGTTTAAAGTTATTGATTAATAGCTATTTATAATCTTAATTTTAATAAATTCAATGCAATTTAACATGAGACCTGAGCAGGAACGGGTGCGCATCAATAAACTGGAAGAACTGCGCAAACTGGGCATAGACCCTTACCCTGCTGACTTGTACGAAGTAAATACCACCAGTGCCGAAATTAGAACCGAATGCGATCACTTGAACGCAGGTGAAAAGGTAGAGGAGGGTAAGTACAAACAGGTTTCCGTAGCGGGGCGATTGATGAGCCGCCGTATTCAGGGAAAAGCAGGGTTTGCTGAGTTACAAGACTCACAGGGAAGAATGCAAATTTATATGAACCGGGATGAAATTTGTCCAGGGGAAGATAAATCATACTACAATAATGTATACAAAAAGCTCATAGATCTGGGAGATATTCTTGGTGTAAAAGGATATGTCTTTAAGACTCAAACTGGAGAACTGAGTATTTGGGTAACAGAATATATTTTATTAACAAAGGCCATTAAACCATTGCCTCAGCCTAAAACGGATGACGAAGGCAATGTATATGATGCTTTTACCGATCCTGAGTTGCGTTATCGTCAACGTTATGTGGATTTAATTGTAAATCCTAAGGTGAGAGATACTTTCATCAAGCGTACCAAGCTGATGAATACCATGCGAGAGTATTTGAATGAAAAAGGATACCTTGAGGTAGAGACACCTATATTACAACCTTTGTATGGTGGAGCAGCAGCTCGCCCGTTCAAAACGCATCATAATACATTGGACATGACGCTTTACTTGCGTATTGCCAATGAGCTGTATCTCAAAAGACTCATCGTTGGTGGATATGATGGCGTATATGAGTTTTCTAAGGACTTCCGTAACGAAGGTATGAGCCGCTTCCATAACCCAGAGTTTACTCAAATCGAGCTTTATGTGGCTTACAAAGATTATGAGTGGATGATGAACCTAGTAGAGGAGATGGTAGAAAAAGTTGCTTTGGCGCTTCATGGTACTACTGAAGTACAAGTAGGTGAACACGTCATCAATTTCCAGCGTCCTTGGAAACGTTATACGATGTATGGAGCGATTCAGCATTTTACTGGGATTGACGTTTCTCAAATGGATGAAGCCCAATTAAGAGCTACTTGCGATAAGTTAGAGATCAAGGTAGATGACTCTATGGCTAAAGGAAAGCTAATTGATGAAATTTTTGGAGAGAAGTGTGAGCCATTCTTGATTCAGCCTACCTTTATTACCGATTATCCCGTAGAAATGTCTCCTTTGGCTAAAAAACACCGTACTCACGAAGGTTTGGTAGAGCGTTTTGAGGCCATTGCTAACGGAAAAGAGATCTGTAACTCTTTCTCTGAATTAAATGATCCTTTAGATCAAAGAGAGCGTTTCGAGGAGCAAGTGAATTTGGGCAAAAGAGGTGATGATGAGGCAATGACTTTGGATGAAGATTTCTTGCGTGCCTTAGAGTATGGAATGCCTCCTACAGCTGGTTTAGGTATTGGGATTGATCGTTTATCAATGATTATGACCAATTCACCTACGATCCAGGAAGTCTTGTTTTTCCCTCAGATGAAGCCAGAAAAACAACCTGTATATGCTACCGAGGATGATTATAAAGCTATAGGTATCCGAGAAGAGCTTATTCCTATTATTCAAGAATTAGGTTATTTTGAGATAGATAAGCTTAAGGCTGTAAAAGCTGCCAAGTTGCACCAAGATGTATCGGGTATGCGTAAAAAAATGAAATTAAAAGAGGTTAAAAATCCTTCGCTTGAAGAAGTAGAAGGTTGGTTGGCCTAGTTTTGATCAAATATTTTCTTGAACCGATTCTGGAAACAGGGTCGGTTTTTTTTAATCCCTGCGAGTCAAGTGCTTAGAAGATAACACCAAGGCAATAACTGCCGATACACCAGCAAATAGACCGCCAATGAGCAACAGATCTAGTTTGGGGAGCCCCCACCACCAAAAGAATAGCCATAATATGGACAAGGCAGTTAATATGCCTACAAAAACAGCTTGTTGAATCTTTTTCATGTGCTTATCTTACTAATTAGTTTTTTTGAAATATTTGAGGGAGTTTCTTCATCAATTTCTTTTTTTGATTTTCAATAATAGTCTTGCCTGTATCGGCACTTATTTTTTTGATTAAGAGTTTTTTTGAGTTTTTTACGTTAGTATTCACTTCGTTCTCAGCCAAGCCACCATTGAATACATTCATGGCCAAATACATACCCAAAGTAAGTGCTATGATCAAAATTACTCCAAGTAAAGAAGGGGTAGAAGCAGTCGTGTTTTTCATCTTAGTAAAATAGGTTTAAATGGGTTTATGCTTTTCTTTAACTTGTTACAAAGATGATTAAGGCCAAGTTTTTCTAAAAAAAAAGATGATTAGCTCTGGCAATTCGATGACCAACGATGTTCATCAGATGATCAATGACGTTCATCATGTTTAATTGATTAATTGAAATAATTCTCGGTTTTTTGTACTTGTAAAAGACTATGAAAATGTGAGCTGAACACTATGAATAATATAAAACGTAGATTTAAGACTTTTAGAAGCAATTTTGGATGGCAGGACTTATTGGTTTTTTTGATAACCTACCTTATGTATTTAGTAATGCAGCAGGTTCAAAAACCAATTACAGGCAAGATGTTGCTTCTAAACATTATAGCTACTTTGAGCACTTTAATTCCCATATATTTCAATCACCTTTTTTTAGTAAGGCGTTATTTTGATAGAGGCAGGTTTACCAAGTATATTATCATATTTATTTTATTAGGGCTTGGCATTAGTTTCCTGTCTGTGTTGATTGATCCAGGAGAAAAAGTTTTTGGCAAAGTATTGGACTTTCGTCAACGTTTTATTCTGGCTTCTTTCGGTAATATTATGATTTTACTGGTAGGACTCACCATCCTTCTGGCAAAAAGGAGCATTATTCAAACCCCGAAAA
Source organism: marine bacterium AO1-C (assembly GCA_001890965.1). GTDB lineage: Bacteria > Bacteroidota > Bacteroidia > Cytophagales > Microscillaceae > Microscilla. Next base: position 85,969 of record MLAY01000019.1, read on the forward strand.
AGCTCAAAAACCAAATATTGATTCAGGAAATGGAAATGAAGTTGTTGAAGGCACAGTTGAATCCTCATTTTTTGTTTAATTCCCTGAATAACATCTATGCGCTTAGCTTAGATAGCCTGCCCGAAACCTCAGATATGATTCTCAAATTATCAGAGTTGATGCGTTATCAACTACAAAGCAGTAAAAAGGAGATGGTGCCCCTTGAAGATGAACTGAGTTTTATAAGAAATTATGTTGATTTAGAGAGAATTAGATTGACCGAACGAGCAGATGTCCGACTACAAATCGAGGGAGAGGGAGTGCAAGCCAAAATTGCCCCAATGTTACTCATACCTTTTATAGAAAATAGTTTTAAGCATGGTATAGATACGCTGGAAGAAAGCTTTATCAACATCTACCTGAAAATAGAAGATCATAAGTTGACTTTTGTTACTGAAAATAGCATCCCAAGCAAAAAGAGAAGTAAAATATCTACCAAAACAGGATTGGACAACACCCGTCGTCGCCTTGACTTGCTCTACAAAAAACAATATGATTTGAAAATTCAAGCGGAAAACAATACCTTTAAAGTACACTTGGAACTGAATATTGCTTGATAAACACACCATTATGAAATTAAAATGCCTGTTGGTTGATGATGAACCATTAGCTCATAAAGTCATTCAAAACTATGTAAATCGCTTGCACACATTAGAGGTAGTTGGAAATTGTTATAATGCAGTGGAGGCTATTAACTTTCTTTATGAGCACGAAGTTGATCTTATGTTTTTGGATATCCATATGCCAGAACTCAACGGGCTTGAAATGCTAAAGACGCTTCCTAGTCCACCTCGAGTGATTGTAACTACTGCTTACTCTGAGTTTGCTTTGGAAAGTTATGAATTTGGAATCGTTGATTATTTGCTTAAACCAATTGCTTTTCCTCGCTTTCTCAAGGCTGTAAATCGGGTAATAGAGCAAACACCAGCGGCAAGCACCGCACAAGAAAACTCCACAAATGCTCCCCTAACAAATAACAAACCTTCACAGCAAGCAGATGGATATTTGTTTCTAAAGGAAAACCAAATTACGCACAAAGTTTTTCTTAATGATATTTTGTTCATTCAGGCATATGGTAACTATTTGAAGTTTTTTACTGAACAAAAAATGATTATGGTAGCAGATACAATGAAAAATATTAGTGGAAAACTACCAGAAGACCAATTTATGCGGGTCCACAAATCTTATATTGTATCATTAGGAAAGATAGACCAAATAGAAGGAAACCAAATCAGACTCAAAGATGAGGTAGTGCCAGTTGGCAATAAATATAGGTTAACGTTTGAACAACGCTTTAAAAAGTAAATTTTATAGCACATCTTTTAGTAAAAACCTTACCTTGCAATAAATCATGCTAAAAATACAATTTTATTGTAAGGGTCTAGTTTATAACATATAAACACCTCTTAATAAACACACCATTTGATTGAATATGTAACTAATAATAGTTGCATCATGAAAAAATACTCCAGCAAAACAGCAAGGATAAGCCCAACCTTTATTCATTTTTATCAGCCCTAATACTGTTCAATTTTTTATTAAAATTTACACAATTCAAATGCAAAACTATTACAAAGCTTTTATGCTTATTGGTTTTTTGTTTGTGGCTGGGTGGACTGCTCAAGCACAAACTGCTTCTCCTTATGTTTATGGTAAAACAAATGGTAAATATTATTCCATCTCAGTGAATAATATTAAAGCAATTAGGGTTCGTTCTGGTGATTGGATAGATGGTATTCAGATAGTAGGTAGTGCCAAGGTGACTCAATTGGCAGGTGGAAGAGGGGGAGGCATGAGAACTTTTACGTTGCGGCCTGGCGAAAAGGTAGTTGGTATTTATGGAACATATGGCCGTCAGTATGTTACTTCATTGCAATTTAGAACAAACAGAGGGCGTTATTCCCAAACTTTTGGCAAAAAAGGGGGAAAGGCGTTTAGCTATATAGTGAGAGATAGAAGCTATTTTGTAGGATTTAGAGTATATGCTGGACAGTATATGAACGGAATCCAGGTTTTGTACCGAAAGGGTAATAGTACTGGTGGTGGAAATAATAGCTTTGAACGAAATAAGGTGTATATCTTTTCAGGTAATAATTACACTGGGAGACGAAAAGGGTTTAAGATGGGGAGTTATAATATGAGCCAGTTGGGTATTGGTAATGACAACCTAAGCTCTATTAGAGTACCTCGAGGCTATAAAGTAGTGCTTTATCAAGATGCAAATTTTAAAGGCGCTACCCGAACCATCTATAATTCTTTAGCCTCCCTAAACAGTACCTGGAATAATAGAACTTCTTCTTTGCAAGTTATGCTTTCTAAAGGAGGGGGTGGAGGCAATACGGGTAATACAGGCTCGGTTGTATATCTCAATCGTCCAGTCAATAATGCTACCTTAGATAATGGCTGTACCAATGGACGAAATGGAATGAATTGGACCTTTAGCTGGGCACGCAAAGCAAGAGCTTCATATTACCATTTAAGAGTATATCGTTCTGGAAGCGCCAATCCATTTATCAACGAACAACGGGTTAGAAATAATTCTTATAGCATCAACCGAAGAGGAATTGTTGCCAACAGTAATCGCTTTGGTTGGAAATGGAAGGTAAGAGCGATGATTAATGGACGATGGACTGCCTGGAGTGAAATCCGAAACTTTAGAGTAGAACCCAAAAATACCGATTGTGGGAGTTCTGGAGCCTCATCCAACTTGGGTAAATCATCTTATCGGGTGATGTTTAAGAACAATAGTATTTTTGTGGTAACCTATAGACTAACCTATCGGGTAAATGGCCAGAAAAGGGTTATTAAAAAGGAAAAGAAAGCTCCAAACTGGAGCAGATCCTTTGATGTGCCTGCCAATGCTACAGATGTAAAGGTAACCATTAGATACCTTAAGCAAACGGCTTGGGCAGAGTTGTACCGCCAGAATATCACACTCAGACGAAATCGTTGTTTTAATGTGAAAACCAAGGGCTTAAGTGCAAGGTTAAGCACTGACTGTCGCTAGGTAGAGCACAGCTAAGCAAATCATAAATAAAAATCGCTGATATTATGACTTTTCAAGATATCAGCGATTTTAGTATTTGAAGTCGAGATGACTTCTTTGGTAAAATGATCATTAATTGGTAATTACCTCAGATACTCTTTGTAAGGCGTCGAAGCGGATGCGTAATATTTTTCCATAATTACCTTTCACTCCTTTGCACTGACTGCCAGAGTTTACAAAATATACATAATAACGTTGGGTACGTTTGTATAACTCATTTCTGTCAGGACGTCCCAAAAGTTTTAGTATTTGGCCTGATTCTACTTTAATAAACTTGTCTTTATTTTTTTCTAAAATCGGGAAAAACTTTGCTCGTTGGTTTTTGCAACCCATTGGGTCATCTTTCCATTGCTTAGAGTCAAACCCTGATATTTCGGGAGCTGTTTTGCAGGAATATAGGGCTAAAGCCGCAAAAACGACTAATATTCTATAAAGGAGTCTTGATTTCATTCAATATAAAATTTTTCAGCAAATGTAGAGAAAAAAGTCTTTGAGGTGAAAATAACCCTAAAATAGGCTATATTGTTTTATACCAAAAGTAGAAGCATTATGGAATTAGTAACTGTAGAAATAAGATCCTGGTGGTTGATATTGATAGGAGTGAGTTTGATTATTCTAGTGGTATTTTATATGCGAAACAGATTGAAAAAATAATATTTATTTACGGTAAACCCTGGCAGAGGCTGTCTGAGTCCTTATGAAATAAATACCAGAAGGTATTTGGGTTAGATCCAAGGTTAGCTTGGAAGCGTGGATACTACTTACTGGAACCCTTGAAGTAAACACCTGTCCGAGTTTGTTATATACTTGCACAAAACGCAGGTTTTGAGAATCTCCTTCTATAGTTACCTGATTAGGATAAATACTGGAATAACTTATTTTTAGTGTTGTTTTAGGTTGAATGATATTTACACTTTCTATTTTAGAATATGTAAAGCTTCCGTCTAAATCGGTTTGTTTGAGGCGATAATAAGAAATTCCAGACAGTGGATATTGATCCACATATCTATAATGAAGTATTTCTTTGGAATTGCCCGCCCCCTTGATTCTTTGAATTTCATTCCACTTTAGCCCATTGCTAGACCTTTCTATAGTAAAGTAGTCGTTATCAATTTCTGACAATGTAATCCAGTCAAGCTGTACTTCTTCATTATTTTTTTCATAGGCTTTGAAACGGAGCAACTCAATGGGTAAACCACTATTGGTACAGTTAATCGTTTGCGCAGGAATACCAGGGCCATTGATATCTATATTAACATCCTGACAACCAAGTGAGGTAACAGTCGCCGTAGCACAATCTGTATCGGTGTTATAAGGGTTGACAGTAGTAACAAAAGTTCCCGAGCCAGGACTATTAGGTAGATTAAAGAAGAGATCACCTTGATTACAGGTTAAGTGACCTTGTAGTGTGTAAACCGAAGCGGGTGCAGGCCCTGTAAAGTTTATTTCATAAGACATCTGTACATTATAATTGTATCCAAATGGGCAAGAAGCAGGAGCTACAATGGATTGAGGAGTTACTCGTATCTCTACTGTATACCCATCGGTCGAAGTTACACTACATTGTCCATAGGTAATTTTGCATTGACCTAACCAAATCATCAATGCCAATAAAAAGCACTTACAATACATATCAATTAACCAATTAGCAAGCAAACAAAATAGTTCTGGGTAAGATGTCTTTGTTTTAGTCAAACTTTCTAGCCTTTGTGTTACCCAAGTGTTATAGACTGTTTTTTTAGAAATAAGTTGAGGACTACCTGATAAAATAATAGCCTCTAGCAATAATCAGTACAAATCGAATAACGAGAAAGATGCCTTCACCTGTTTTTTTGTGCAAACAAATTTGAGATCGTGGTACATAAACGTTTTTTTGTATATTCACTGTTTCATATTACATCGGTTAATTGTATGGATAGATATTATTGTTCATTTGAGGTACGTTGGTCTGATTTAGACGCCAATCGGCATTTAGCTAATGCTTCTTATATGAATTATGGCTCACACACTCGGATCAAGTTTTTAAGCGAATACGGGTTTCCTCAATCTAAATTCCAAGAATATCAGATAGGACCAGTAGTATTCAATGAAGGGTTCCATTTTTTTAGAGAAATGATGCCCAATGAGCAAGTATACATTACCTTGGAGCTCAAAGGGGCTTCTGAGAACTATATGTTTTTTCATTTTCATCATAATTTTTATAAACAAGATGGAAGTCACGCGGCTTTTGCTGAATTATATGGAGGTTGGATGAATTTAAAACAACGTCGTTTGACCATTCCCCCAGAAGAACTGGTGCAAACTTTAGCTCAAATGCCTCGAACACCAGATTTTAAGACTTTGACCAAGGACGATTTGAAAAAGGTGAGAATGCAACCCCAAACAGAACTATTTGTACCTTAATAAAAAACCGAAGTCTGACTATGAACTAAAAAACTATGGACTGAAAATGGAAATGAAAGAAATACTCTCGAAAATAAGAAATTATGAAATTCGTATTCGAAAAGCAGTAAATGCCCAAATGAGAGGGAGCTTTGATTCTGTATTTAAGGGTTCTGGTCTTGAGTTTGATGATGTAAGGGCCTATCAATATGGTGATGATGTGCGCCGTATTGACTGGAACGTAAGCGCAAAAGGACAAGAGACATATATTAAAGTATTTAGAGAAGAAAAGGAACAGACCATCTATTTTTTGCTGGATGTGAGCGATTCTCAAAATATTGGATCTCAAAAGCGTACCAAGTTAGAAGTTGGCAAAGAAATATGCAGTGTATTGGCACTTTCAGCAGTAAAAGAGTCAAGTCAGGTTGGGCTAATTTGTTTCAGTGATCAAAAGGAAAAGTATATAAAGCCTGACAAAGGAATGAAGAAAGGCTACGAAATTGTATTGAATTTATTCAAATTAGAGCCTCAATCTTCACAAACTGATATCACTAAATTTATCCATTATGCCCTCAACCTGATGAAACGGCGTAGCATTGTGATTTTGGTTTCTGATTTTATAGATGACAAAAACTACCTGCATTCGCTCAAAGCTATGTCACGCAAGCATGACCTTATTGTGATTCATTTGGTAGACGAAAAAGAGCGAAACATGCCTAAGCTTGGGATTCTGCCCTTGATAGATAAAGAAACGCAGAAGATTGTATGGGTAAATACTTCTTCTCGATCTTTTCGCAAAGAATTGATAGATCGTTATCGTGAAAACCGCCAGAATCTAGAGAGCACTTGCCGAAAATATCACGCGAATTATCTAAATGTTCAGACAAATGAAGATATTGTGCCAAAATTGATTAAGCTATTTAAGGTGAGAAACAAAAAGGCAGTCAATAGATAAGTATTGAGTTGTTTGAGTTAAATTTTCAAAGGTGAAGTTTAGAATTTTATATAGTATTTGCATTAGTATCTGGGCAGTGACAATGAGCTGGGGACAAACAGGCACTTCTTTGCCACCAGAATATGCTCAGTACAAGCCCGTAGGTTATTTTGTTCAAGATAGTACAGGGATAGGTCTGCCAGTTTATTATTCGCTCAGTTTTAAACATCCAGCCAATCTTGAAGTTATTTTTCCTGGTAAAGAATATTTTGGGGAGCCTTTCCCATTTGAGTTTTACGAAAGTAAGTATTACCCTACTAAAACCACCTCTGGGGGAAGTATAGACAGCGTAGTATATAAATTGGCTACTTTTGAAATAGATAAAGTGCAAAAAATAGCCCTTCCTGTGTTTATTCTTACACCCAAGGATTGTGTGAAGGTTTTTCCAGAAACTGATTCTATATTTTTAAAAGAATTGGTAAAAGGCGATGTAAAAAAGCTAAAAACCAAGGAAAACATTGCGCCTCAGCCAATGGAAGAAATCTTTAATTATCCTTATCTCATTGCCATTATAGCAGGGGTGGTTATTTTATTGCTCATAGGGTGGATTGCATTAGGAAAAAGAATTCGACAATCTCTAAGCTTGTATCAATTTCAGTCAAGGCATACTCGTTTTTTACGTGAGTTTAATCGCCTCTCAAATCGTTTCAAATCCCGAAAATCTATTCATGACATCGAGAAAGCACTCACGATTTGGAAAAAGCACCTTGAACTTATAGAAGATAAACCTTTTAGCACCTACACCTCCAAAGAAATAGGGCAAATAGTACCTAATCATGAATTGGTGCAGTCACTCAAATTGATAGACCGAGTGATTTATGGGAAATCTGTCAATGACAAAACCAGCGACGCTCTGGAAGTGTTGAAAGATTTTTCTATCTTGAGATTTGAGTCAAAACAAGAAAGCCTGAGAAATGCTTAATGATATTGTTACGAGTACGTGGGAGTGGTTTTCTCTCGAGTGGTTTTTGCCCCAGACATTACTGAGTTTTGAGTGGGAGAATACGTTATATGTTTATTTGTGTGCAGCCATTCCTTTGATTTTTGCCTTGCGATGGCTCATTCATGTGCGGTTTCGTCAAAACGTAGAGGTAGCTTTTGCCGAAGAGCAATTAGAGGCTAGCGAGTTTCATTGGCTAAGGTTTATTCCCTCCTTTGTATTAATGCTAGGAATTGCATTTATTATGTTATCACTGGCTCGTCCACAACGTACCAATGAAAATATTATTCAAACCTCAGAAGGCATAGATATTTTGTTGAACCTGGATATATCTGAATCCATGCTTATTGAGGATTTTACTCCCAATCGCCTTGAAGCTGCCAAACTAGTAGCTAAAAACTTCATCAGAGGACGAAAATATGATCGTATAGGCTTGGTAATTTTCTCAGGAGAGGCGTATTCTGTATCTCCGCTTACTACCGATTATAAGTTGTTGAATCAATATGTAGAAGATATTCGCGAAGATATGATTCAAGAAGGAGGGACAGCCATTGGAAGTGCTCTAGGGATGGGAACTATTCGTATGAAAGAATCTAAATCGAAATCTAAAGTAATGATTTTGATAAGCGATGGTGACAATACTGCAGGAAACCTTGATCCCATAACTGCTTCGCGATTAGCGATTGCCTACAACATCAAAATTTACACGATTTTGGTAGGAAGAGAAGGGAAGGTACCTTATGGAAAAGATATGTTTGGCCAGCCTCAGTATGTGGAAAATACTATTGATGAATCTACGCTTAAGAAAATTGCAGAAATTGGAGAGGGAAAGTTTTATCGAGCTTCTGATAACCAAGCACTTGCTGATGTATTTGCCGAAATTAACACGCTTGAAAAAACAGAAGTGACCGAAAGCCGATTTAAGAGCATTAAGGATTATTATTATGTATACCTTACCTGGGCTATTATTTTCCTGATTATCTGGTTGGCCCTTAAGAGTACATTTATGAGCAATGTGTTGGAAGACTAAATGCCAATGATTGGGATTTAATGATTGATTATTAATTGAATCAAAAACAAAGAATGTGATCCATTGTTTCGTTATTGACTTGTACTAATAATCAATCATCAATAATTTATAATCGTTAAGCTACTCCATCTTTTTCTCTTTCATACCCTTCTACATCCTCTGTTGTAACTCCCAGCGCAATAATAGCTTTTCTGTAAATTTCCATTTCATTGAGATTACCTTCCTGGTCATTGTCAGAGCTGTCATCTGATTTTAAAAGCTTCAATAGCCAGTAAAGCGCCTTGATGCGATCAGCATAGTTGTGTTCGTTTAAAGTAGCGTATACTTTCTCAACAAAGTCACCATCCGATAATTTTTTGGCTTCAGTAATCACAAATTTATATTCTTCGGCAGTCAAATGATGCTCCTCACTGGTAAGATCCACCAGTAAACGTTTCTCTTCTGACTGTAATACACCATCGGCTTTTGCGCCCATCAGCATAAGGCCAAACACAGCCTGGTTATAGCTGAATTCCCCGTTATCCATAGATTAAATTAATTTTGGTAGACATTCTATACGTAAAAACGTATTTGGCAATGTAAAAGATGATTTATTCGTTAGAAAGAAATATAATAAATCATTCTCAAATTATTAGGTGCAAAATTAAAATAGTTCTAGTAAAGTTTACCCTTTCAGGAAAAATAATTTGTTAGTTGCCTTGAAACCTTAGTTTGACACCTGCATGAAAGTTGATAGGCATACCTGGTTCAAAATATCGAGCACCAAAAGCATTGATCCGCAAATTGGCTGTATATCTCATATTGAATAAATTATTTATTCCTAAAAACGGCTCCAATGCAAAGTTTCTTAACTGTTTCTGCCAACCTACTCTAAGGTTAGCCAATTGATAGCCAGGGTCTTCTACACTGTTGGCATTATTGGCAAACATGCTTCCATTGAAACGTACATTGAATGAACTATACCAACCACGACGATTTTGATAACGCAATTCGGCATAGCCCATATGTTCAGGAACCCCAGGAAGCACTTTACCTGAAAAATCATCATTGCCATCTGGAAAATTATCAAACACAAAACGAGAAAATGTATAACTACCCAAAAGATGTAAACCTTTAAAAAAACGATAAGCCAGGCTTATTTCTAATCCTTGGCGAGTAGAGTTTCCTACATTATTGAAAAAAGTACGCTGAGGGAAAGCTGCTAGCTCAAATGGTAACAATTCGTTTTGTAAGTTGATGTGGAAAACAGAAGCACTGTAGCGCAAACGATTAATGATCAAACCTTTTACTCCCAGCTCATAACTAATAGCCGTTTGGGGAGTGAGGTCAGGATTGAAACCACCCCCTCCATTTGGATTGGCTGAAAGTTCACTAAGTGTAGGGGTCTCGAAGCTGGTAGAAAAATTGAAATAAGCATTGGCTACGCGCGAAAAACTATACAATAAGCCCAAACTAGGATTGAACACCTGATAAGAACGATTGCCTGAGTCGTTACCATCACTTAAGAATTGATCTTGGGCTTCTAGTTGAATTGCATCATAGCGAATGCTTGCATTAAACTTAAGTTTGGGTGATATCTGAAGACTCTGTAGCAAATAAATGGCAGTATTGGTAAATAATTCTCTTTGATTTAGGGTTTGATTTCCACGAATGCCATTCAAATTATCAAACCGTTGGCGATTATCTTGCTGACGTTCAAAATCTACTCCTAATTTTAGTTGATAAGGTAGCTGCAAAAGCTTACCATCGTATTGATACTGTCCTCCAAAACCAAAAAAATCGCGATTTAACTTTACAATTCCACCTCCTTGAAACGGTAACCGATTGTCGAAGCTACGATTAATGAAAAAGCCTTTGAAAATCAATTGATGGCCAATAGCCAATTGGTGATTGAGAACAAGCCCTATTTTACCTTGCTCTACTGATTCTCCACCATCGAAAGTTACATTCTGTACACGTGCTTCTATGGGTATTTGAGTAGCATCGTCCCGATTCAAAGCTCCTGGATCATCAGCTATAGGTGAAAATACATAGTTATAAATCAGCTTTAGTTGTGTATTGGGAGTAAAGTCAGCCTTGATATAGCTATACAATTGAGTGGTTTCGAGGCGACTTTGTGAACGGTAGCCATTGCTCTGAGTATGAGATAGTTGTGCAAAGCCACTGACTTTTCCTTTTTGCAGCCCTCCTTTAAATTGATAACGCTGCAGCCCAAAAGAACCAGCAGTGTATCGTAGTTCAGCAAAAGGTTCTTTTGGTATCGACTCGCTCGTAAAACTGAGTACTCCACCTGCGGCATTTCCGTATAACCCAGCACTTGATCCGCGAATGACTTCCATTCTTTGAAAAGCAGCTAAATCAAGATTATCAACTTGTGCTTGTCCATCAGGGGTAGATTCAGGCAAGCCATCTACTAGTACTTTTACTCCCCGAATACCAAAAGCAGAACGTGCACCAAAACCACGGATTGAAACACGTAAGTCTTGCGCGAAATTATCAGGGTTTAGGGCCAGTAATCCAGGAATATTTTGCAGTGCCTCATTAACCGACAATTGACGTTGCCCGGTTTGCAAATAAAATTGGTCTACTACGCTTAATGAGTAGGGGGTAAGGAGTTCGGTTGAGGGTAATCTGGATGCTGTAACTTTAATAGTATCCAAAGTAGTGGTTTGGGACGTATCTTTCTGAGCCATTAGTGTTTTGGCAAAAAGACAGCAAATGAGCAAGCAGTTTAAAATAACTTTTGAGTAGTAGTTTTTCGTCATAATCGTTTTTTCAATAACCAACACAAGTTCTCGAAAAGGAGTTTAACAGTTTATATTATTTAGCCTTTTAATAACATCTTAAAAGGCCTGTTGATTTTGTGCAAAAAAATAAGTGATTTGTACTGTTTTTTGTGATAAACCCTTAACTTTTACAAGAGGTTCTTCAAAGGAACTTGAAACAAGTTTACAATCAAAAAAAAGTATCATGAAGTTATCCGTACAATTTTTTTCATTGCTTTTGGCAATGGCTTTTTTGGTGAGTTGTGGAGGAGGTAAAGAAGGCAATAATACTGATGGTGGCAATAAGAGTGGAGAAAAAAACTCCTTAGGAGAGGCTGCTACTGTGAATGCTCCATCGGGGCTTACACTAAGGTCAACTCCAAAAACTGAAGGCGAACAAGTGACTTTAATTCCCAACAAAGAAGCAGTCACGATTTTGGATAAAAATGGGCCAGGCGCTACCATTGATGGCAAAAGTGGGAGTTGGTACAAGATAAAATACAAAGAAAAAGAGGGATATGTATTTAGTGCTTTTTTGAGTATGGGTGGTACTAACACCTCCAAAGGAGAAGAACAAAGTGAAGAGCAAAAAGTGTTTGACTCAAACAAGTATACCATACCAGAAGCAGAAGATGAAGGCATTGTAGCCGCCCGTTCAGGAGTAATACTTCGTGATCAGCCAAGTACTGAGGGTAAACAGATGAGTGCTGCTCCTTATGAGGCTAAAATAAAGATTTTATCGTTTGGGGAATCAGAGCAGATGTGTGTTGGTGGAAGGGTAGGTAGTTGGTATAAAGTGAAATACAAAGACAAAGAAGGTTATGTGTTTAGCCCTTTTGTAAGAACATATAATGGCTTAAGAAATCCTATGTATATGTTGGTAGATACCAAATCAGGAGTAACACTACGTGATCAGCCTACTGCACAAGGTGAACAAATTATTGTAGCACCCGATGCAGAAAATGTAGAAGTAGTAGAGGAATGTGATATGCTGGATAAAAATAAAGAGCAGCAAATTGAGGATAAAAAGGGCTGGTGGATCAAAGTAAAATACAAGGGTAAAACTGGTTATGTTTTCAGTGGTTTTTTAAAATATTATTCAGCAGTAGCGGGTTAAAGAATACAATGTAACATTAATGATATTGTTGTTCCTGATGAATCAATTGACGGGACAACAATATTTTTTTTTCCTTTCCTCTCTCTCCTTTGATATAATACATTGATGCTACCGATGGAGCCAGAACTTTGTTAAATGCTTGCTTGATTCGGGTAAACTTCTCGTGAATAGAATTTTCACAACGATTAACTAAATGAATAATACTTGTTCTCATCATTTGATAATCATTCTTTCGGCTAATTTTTTTATAAATGTTCAATAAATCAGCTTGATGCATTTTTAGTTCATACAAAGAAATTCCATCAGGATGCTGTAAAAATAATAAATAAAGCGCCTTGCACAACGGCGACATTTTTACTTCTTGCCTTACTTTAGTCACAATCCAAAACTTATGGTTTTCGTCAATATGCAACAAAGGATAATCATTCACTGGATAAGTAAAGAACGAGTCCAATGAAGGCTTAGAAACTGTTTTTGGGGATGATTTCATATGCCTGTTATTGTAAGAGTAAATGAATAATTTCAAGGTTTTACTTATTGCTTGTCATGTACCCGTTCTCTTTTTTGAAAAATTGTTAGTAGTTTTATCTGATTTTTTTGCACACCCTAAAAAAATTCTTCCAGAATTAAGCTATATCCGATGGACAACAATAATTTTCTTGAAAAATTGAGGGCTAAAGATGTTGTTGCGTGGCAAGAAGCCTATAAACGCTATTATCCTAAAACCGAGATGTTTTTGAAATCAATTAGATACCCGCTAGATAGTTTACAAGAGGATGCCAAAGATATTTGGCAAGAAACAGTCACTATTTTATACCTGAATTTGGTTCAGGGAAAAGAAATAGATGACTTAGGAGGGTACGTATTTGGTATAATCAGAAAGAAGGGACTCAAAAAATTTAATGAAAGGACAAAAAAAAATGAAATAATAGATAACAATTGGCTACCAGTAGAGAACGACTATGAAAGAATTAAGACAATTTACGAAATCAGCGTAGATGTCTTGAAAGAAATGGACGGTAAAAAAGGATTAAAACATTGCTCTGAGATCATTCGGATGTTTTTTTTGGAGCGTAAAAAAGATCGAGAGATCGCCAAACAAACCGGACTTAAGGAGGATTACATCAGAGTAAGACGAAATACGACCTGCTTGCCGTATTTTAGGAAGACTTTTAAGAAGCATTATAAGTTTCCTGACCTGAATAATTAAGACAGTTTTGGAAAAATGGAAAGCACAGAAAAGATTTTAGCGTACCTAAGCAACGAGATGGATGAAGGCCAAAAGGTTGCTTTTGAGAAAGAATTGCATGAAGACCCAGCCCTGCGCCAAGAATTATCTTTTTATCAAGAGTTAAACCTTGCCGGAGAAATCTTTGGAGAAGGAGGCGTGATGGATCAATTAGAAGATACCTGGAAAAAACAACAACTACCATCAAAGCAAATCAGAGAAGTAAAATTAAAGAATCAACATGAAAGTGTGTCTTTTTTTAGTACTTACGGACGATATGCAGCTGCTGTGATATTACTCATTCTGGCAGGAGGCGTATGGTTTATTCAAGATCAGTGGAGATCTTCAGGGAACGAAGATGAACTGAAATTGTATGCTGCTCTAAAAATAAAAGCAGAGCAACAATACCAAAACTCGCGTATTGAGTCATTTGATACAGATTTGAAGTTTGGACGAAAAAGAGGAGGAGGTGAGCCAACAAAAAAGGCACATCCAAGGTTAGATACCTTGGTTTCTGCTCAACAACCCGTATCTTTTCAATGGAAAGTAACTACACCAGATAAGGCGCTCTTACTGGAAGTATTGACAAAAGAAAACCAAAATAAGCCAGTACGCATACCATTGCCTGCCAATACGACGAATTACCTTCATCGCTTGACTCCAGGATTATATTATTGGCGTTTGAGCACAATGAATGCCAACGTACCAGAGAAAGTTGTAAAGATAGGTAGATTTTATGTCGTTGATATTAAGGATAATCAATAGGTTTTTATCAAAAATATCAACTGGTGTTTTATTAAGTTAGAAACTTATTGAATAGATGTCTAGTTATTACTACTGATATAAACTTAAAGTTGATAATTAGATATATAACGCTATGAATTTGAATGTCATGTTTTTACAGATGACACCCCATATGTATCAAGAATATCATGCTGATTATTTTATTAAGCAACCTTGGAATGCAATTTCTTCGCTGGTATTCTTTATTCCGGTTATTTATTGGATACTAAAACTCAAACCTAAGTTTGGTAAATATCCTATATTGGCGGCCATTTTACCTTTGTTATTTTTAAACGGGTTAGGGTCAACCCTTTTTCATGCATTTAAGCCTAATATTGTATTTGGTTTATTAGATGCATTGCCTCCTATGTTGATGGTAATTTTTCTGAGTAGTTATTTTTGGCGAAAAATTACCTTGTCTTGGGCCAAGGGAGTACTCATAGTGCTGGGATTTTACACTTTAAATTTTTGCTTGACTTATATTTTGTACAAAGTATTTAATTTCAAGGGAGCATTTAATGTGACTTATCTCATCTCTGGTCTTACCTTACTTACTCCAGTAGTAATGTTTTTGGTGAAAACTCGTTGGCAGCAATGGAATCTTATCGTATTAGCGGTGACCTGTATTGGTTTAGCACTCTTATTTAGAGTATTAGATAGAACAGTACCCTTATATCTTCCTATATTAACTCAGGGTACTCATTTCTTATGGCATATATTTAGTGCTTTTGCGGTATTTCCATTGGGTAGGTTCTTGATTCACGTACAAGACATCAACTATGACGAAAAGCCCAGACAAACGGAAAAGCAAATAGCTATGAGTTCATAAATAGTGCACAATTTATAATATCAGCAGGCGTTTTCATCCAAAATGAATATTGTATGAAAATTCCTGCTTTTTTTATATTATTAACCTTATGTGTGTGTCTTAATGGCTACACGCAAACTCCTGCTCCAGTCTCTCCTAAAGACACGCTCGCCTTTGAGGTGCAAGTATTTCCCAACCCAAGCCCATCCAGGCGTTTTTCAGTCGCCATTAATGGACAACAAGTGACCAAGGTGCAAGTGCAAGTACTGGATGCTCTCCAACGTGTGATCTTCCAAAAAGAAATTACACCTACTTATGGTTTGTCTTTACATAGTCTCAATCTGAGCGATCGGCCCAAAGGCTGGTATTATTTAGTGATCATAACTAATGAGACTAAAATTATTAAGCGATTGGAAGGTCTATAACCAGTCTCTGGTTTTCTCGTTTAAAGAGATAAAAAGTGATAACTTATCAAAGAGAAATATGGATGAATTGGCTTTTAACCAGGTGGTTACCTACTATGTGCGACAGAGGTTTAAAGGAATGGACTTTGGGCAAATCAGAGCTGAACTCTCTCAAAAAGGCCTCAATACTGAAGTAATTAATCGTTTGGTTAAAGCTATAGATAATCAAGAACTTTACAAGGTAGAAAGCAAAAGCAATCGTCAAAGAGGAATTGAGTACATTCTATTAGGCTTTATGCTATTTATCAGTCCTTGTTTTTTGCTAATTCCCCATAATTTTACAAAAAACGCTACGCAAGAAATCCTATATTGGCTTTGTGGGATTGGTCTTTCCTTAGGTATTCCACTTCTGGCCTTAGGCATTAGGAAATATTTGCAAAAACCGAGTGATTACAAGGGATACCCTACCATTCGAGGCAACACTTCAAGTGAAAGAAATATCAATTATCATTCTTCCGAATATTTTGATATCGATTAAGGGATAAACTAAAACTCTTGAAGAATTCCCCTAATTCGTTGAATATGACTCTGCCAAAGTTTGTGAGAGAAGTAAACCATCATTAATAGAAAACCACCCATCAATGCTACAAAAACATATTTTTTAGTGGTCATATGTAAGTTAGCTGTAAAAAACATAATCAGGGTTGTTCCATAATACAATGAGCTAATTACTGAAAAAATAGCCATTCGTTTTAATCTTTGGAAGTATGTTTTGAGCGAAGTGTGCAGGCTAAAGGCCCTAATGGGATTAAACAATACCAAGTACCCCCAAAGGTTAGTAGTTACAGAAAGTAGTATGCCTGATGTTAATAAAATATTTACCCAAAAAGGTTTTTGTGGCCCGTCAAAAAAATCTTGGAATACCAATAAGAATAAGGTAAGCAATACAATTTCTATCATCAGCCTTGTTTTAATCTTTCTCAACTGAGGATGATGCTGAATTTTGGTCATTTGTTGTAACTCTTCCTTGTTTTTATGAGCAACCTCCACATTTTGCCACTGAGATTTGAGTTTGTCTAATTCCATAACTTATACTGTTAATATCTTTTTGAGTTTTTGCTTGATACGATTAATGCGTACACCCACATAGTTTTCACTAATGCCTGTAATCTGAGCGATTTCCTGATAAGAATAATCTTCCAGATACAACGAAACAACCGCCTTTTCCACATCATTCAGTTGGCGTAATGCCTGATACATCCGTTCTTCATTTTCAGATATTTCCTGGTAATCACTAGGGTGAATGTTCTCAGGCATCTTTTCCTGATAATTCATTGCTACCTTTTTTTTGCGATACATAGCAATTGCAGTATTGAGTGCAATGCGATAAATCCATGTGCTTATTTTGGCTTCTTGTCGGAAACTGCCATAAGACTTCCACAACTGAAACACAATTTCCTGAAACAAGTCTTCCTGATCTTCCCTAGTATCACGATAGGTGCGTGTGATTTTATAAATAATGTTCTGATGAGCATCAATGAGCTCTAAAAAAGCTTCTGATGACATTTGCTATTGCTTTTTAAAATGAAACACTTTCCCCATTCTTTGAGTAGTTAAGCCTGTTACTTGCCTATTCTCAAGCTCAAAAGAAAAAGTAACAGCCACTTTTTTACCAAAAAACTGATGCACACCCTTGGAATATATTTGAAAACCAGGCCTATTGGCTACCTGGGCATAAAGTTTAGCGTTTTTAGTAGTGATTTTCAAAGTCACTTTGCCAGAATCAGATTTGAAAACACCTGTATAAAGCATTGGATCAAACTCGTGCTGTGTTTGGGTTTGTAATACTGGAATTTTAGTCAATCGGTTGAATAGGATTTGCGCTATAAATTTTCCTGTTTCTTTGACAGGTAACGTTGATACATTGGCTAAAACAATAATACTGACTTGCTTTTTGGGATAAAAAGCCAGGTAGGAAGAGTACCCCCAAGTACCACCTCCGTGATAATAGTGCTGCAACTGAGATTTACCAATAAACCATCCATAACCGTACTTATCTTGTTCAAAAATTTGCTGTTGTTCTTGTGATGTTAATAGATCGTTGTTTAAAAAACTTTGACTCCAAACAAGCAAATCATTCACTGACGAATACATATCACCAGCTCCTTTGAGTATAGCATAGTTGCGATAAGGAGATTTAATAACTTGATCATCAGTTAATTGATGATACCCATTGACCAGGTTTGGAACAATAGCCAATGAGCTTTCAACTCCACTGTGTGTCATTTTGAGCGGCTTTAATATTTGATCTTTCAGTATAGTAGCATATTTAGCTTTGTGTACGTTTTCCAATACTTTGGCCAAGAGATAATAGCCAAGGCTTGTATACTTCATATTACTGCCAGGTTTGAAGTATAAAGTTAATTGATTGATTTCAGCTATAATTGCTTCGGGCTTAGACAGGTATTTTGATTTTTGTAGCCAATAGTTTTTAATGCCTTCATAGTGAGGTAAACCTGAGGTATGCTTGAGTAAATGCCTTAGGGTAATGTTTTTGAATTTACTTGAAAGTGCTGGGATGTATTTACAGACTTTATCATTTAATTTAAGCTTACCCGCTCTTTGAGCCAATACCAACAGAGCTCCAGTGAAGGTTTTGGTGATGGATGCAATGCGGTATTTTTGGTTAGGCTTTAAAGCAACTCCCAACTCCCGAGAACTTAAACCAATGGCTTGCTGAAAGATAATTTGCTCTTTTTGGGCTACTAAAATCTCTCCGCTGAAACCGTTTTGAGTGTGTAATGCTTTGAGGTAATTATGAAGTGTTTGACGAACTGGGGTTTGACTATAAACAAAGTTGACACAAAGCCATAATATCAGGCAAATGATCATAAAGGTGGTTTTTGAGTTTTTCATAAGCGAACTGTTTATGGTTAAGTTGCTTTTGAAGTTCAAAAACTTACACTTGCCAAAAAATTATTTTCAGTGAGTTAATGTAAAACAAAAAACGTCTTCTTCGTAGGTTACAAAGAAGACGTTCAAAATCTATATAGTATAAAGTTGTTAATAACAAGGCTCTACACAGAATGATATGTGAAATGTTTTGGTAAGAATATCGCTTTTACGGCAAAGCATCTCGTCTGAGGCAATAATCCCTTCTTTTTCTGCTGCTACGATCAATTTATTGATTGTTTTTTCCAGACGACGCTTCTTCATTGTGGCCAACTTCTTAGTTTTGAATATGGTTTTGCCGATGCTAATGTTTTCCAACGTGGCTATTTTCAAATAAAGCTGTTGTATCCACTTTAGTTTTGTTATAACCAATTGGAAGTATCTTGCAAATTCTTCAGGTACCTCTAGTGGCTGCATGTTTTGCAGGAGCTTGGTTACTTGATCATAAAAACCAAAAAACTCTTGAGAAATACCTCTTTGGTAATCATACTTTTCGTGCAAATGCCAGGCATTACAAAGAGCTCTTAATCCCCTCTCGTTAGAGGGTACATTATGTAGAATCAATGACAAAGTACTTAATTCCTGAATATTGAAAAAATTGCCTTCATGTTTGAGTTCTACTTCTAAATTTTCATCATTATGAAAAGTCAACTTGGTTTGAAATGTTCTGCCTTTCTTGTAAGTGGTGATATCCATATTTTAGTCAATTTATCAGTTAAGGGGATGGGTAGGAGAGTTTGTGCTTGATGTGGGTTTATGCTCATCCTTTTATTGGTAAGACGATACTGCCAACTTTGTACTGTGTTTTGACAAATAAAAGTACTCAGAAAATAAAAAAACCGTCGAGTGGGTACCCAACGGTTGTTCTAAATAAAGTTGCTTGTTGATTTTTATCGTCTAATGGACTCTAAATGACGTGCTTTTTTATCCTCATAAATATCAGTTATTTTTACCATGATACCTATTTCTTCTACACCACCAAAATCCGGATTCACAGCGGTTCCGAAAGTTTTCATAGAAGGAGATAGGTGCATGTAAATATTAACCAATGGAGGCACAATTTCTTTTCTCTCACGCACATATTGATTCAATACCTTAAATCCCTCTTTGAAATTGAGTCCTTCCAACATTTGATCAAAAGCAGCAGCATCGTAATCAATCTCTAAAGGGTGTTTAGGAGTAAGCAAGTTTTCTTTATCTGGAAAATAATAATGCATAAAATGCAATAAAAAGGCTTTACATTCCAGATTATAGTGAGGATACATGGTAGCTTTTCCAAAAAAGTACTCTACCTCAGGATTCATAACTGTAATAATACCCAGTCCATCCCAAATATTATCAAGCGCATATAGTCCTTTGCGAGGTGAGTTGATGGGTTGGTAGGCAGTTTGTACCCAACTTCTTCCCAATTCGATGGTTTTGGGAAGGTACTCTTTAATGAATTTGTCCTCGAATTTGAAATAGTGTTCTGTACTTAAGCTATGGTGGCCATCCTCAGCCCCAACTGTGTCAAGCACATTTGTACATTTGATGAAACGATAACCACTGATGATTTCTTCATCTTCCGGGTCCCATACAATCAATTGTTGGTAACAGTTCTCCGAAGTGTCGTTTTCATCTATGTCTAATTCTTTACCTGTGCCACCTCCGGCTCCTCGAAAAGCCTCTTCCCTCAATCGACCTATTTCTCTCAATGTATTGGGAGAGTTGTGGTAATTTACAACATAAATTTCGTTGTCTCCTTTACGAGTGTAACGCACAAAGCGCTCTTTACTAAGTTCTTGCTTTAGTAAATCCCTGCTTACAGGTGGTATAATCGTTTGTTCTGCCATCTTATCTATCTAACTGATAAACTTTATTCTTCAAATCTTCTGCCCATTCATTATCGGGCTTAATCTTACGGTCTAGTGTACTTGAATCAATAGGAGTTCCAAAAACTACCTTCATTTTCTTATCTCGCTGCTTAAACATCTCATTCACAAGGTAGAGCATCTCTATGTTGGCTTTCACTCCTAACTTGGTTCTTATATTTGAGAGTCTGTAAAAGAAATTGGATAACTCTCCATTGATGTGCGTAGGCACAATTATTTTTTTGTGTTTTCTGGCCCTGGTAATAAAAGTCTTTTTCCACTCCAGGTCCTGCACTACCCCTTTTTTCTTGCGACTTACCAAGCCTGCAGGAAATATGCATATTAGCTGGTCTGTCGCAAACAATTCATCCACTTTTTTTAATGAATCTTTGGCATTTTTTCCGAGTTTGTTTACCCCTACAAACATCCCTTTAAGATTTTCGAGGTTGAGCAATACATCGTTTACAATAAACTTAATATCGCTTCTTTTTTGTTCCAGCAAGGTCACAATAGCCATTGCATCCATACCACCCAGTGGGTGATTTACTGCCAGTACACAACCTCCTTTATCGGGGATGTTTTCTATGCCTTGCACCGTAAGTTCAATATTAAAGTAATTGATTACTTCCTGACAAAAATCAAAATCCATTTTGTCTCGATTTTTATCAATTACAAGATTAATTTCATCTTCGTGTAGTATTCTTTTCAAATACCTAATCACAAAGCCTGGCACCCATTTCAAAAGTTTGGGGTTTTTGTCAGAAATTACACGTTTAATATCTATAAATTTCTGTTTATCAGACATGAACCTCAAATTTTAATACAAAATAAATGCATTCGCCATTTTATCAAAACATTCTAGGCTTAATCCGTGGAATTGCCACGATTTTAGAATGTTTTTATTGGCCAATGCCATAAAAACAATTAATCAGAAAGAGCAAAAAGACAAAAATAGTAAAATTAATTCAAGTAATTAATCGTAAATCATCGTGATTTATGAACATTTTTTTAAAAAGAGAAAACCTCCTTAGAAAACACAAGAATTTCTAAGAAGGTCTACATTAAATGTATTGATTACTAGTAACAATTATTCTTCATCTCGGCTAAAACCTTTAATAAGTGTTGGAATCCAGCCTATTACTGGTACATATAAAAGCAACACTTCTGGATTTTTAAGAATAGTATCAGTAGCCGTTTTTACCAATCCCATAAGAGACTCCTCTCGTGGTTTTTCATCCATATAAGCTTGCTTAAATGCTTCACGAGCATCTTCTGTCAATTGAGCCAGGCGAGTTTTAAAACGACGATAACGACGTTCATGCTCTGTAAATAAAAATGGCCAGGCAATAGGAATGAAGAAAGGAAGTTTGCTGAAATTTTGAAGGATACTACGGAAGAAGTCAGGCCAATCGTAGGGCTTTTGGCCATACATGTCTACCATACGGGTTAGCTCAGCTTGCATGTCTTTCTGGATTTTTCGAGTGATCCCCCTAAACTCTTCTAAAGTAATTTCTTCAAAAGGCTTGTCAATCATCTCATAGGGCTTAATGCGTTTGCCTCGTACATACGTGAGTTTAGCAGGAGCCGCAAAATAAAACATCCAAGGCTGTAATAATATAAGCGAAGTAAGGGGCCCCATTGGAATAAATGGAATGCCTACTTTTTGGGCCAATTCATCGATGGCTTTGAGACTGTAGCTAAATGGGTTGATATATTCAGCGTTGATCGTGGCAAAAGGAACAATATCAGTTTTATATTTGATACTCATACGCACTGCCGAAGATGACACGCGCTGTAGTTGGTATTTTTTATCAAAGCCTTTCCCAATTCCCTTTACTCCTTCAGGATAAATTAAGAAGTTAGACTGCCCATAGTGCATCATTGTTTCAAAGTTGAGTGATGTTGCATCAATTCCTCCAGCTCTTTTCCAAAAATTACGAATCAGGAATGGATTCATGAGATTGGTTTTGGAGAGCAGGGGTGAAGCAAGGCCTCGAGCGGCTTTATCTAAACGATAACCATTCATTTTCATTAGTGATGAGGCAAACACCATCCCATCCCAGGGAAATGCCATACCAGAATGGTTACTTACAAATATTAGTGGGCGTTTAGGATTGTTTCTTTCTGGAAATTCACCAAGGTCATCGTCGAACCCAATCATTGTAGCTCTAAAGTAGTAACGGTCAATGGGTTCTAGTAATTTGGCCAGACTCTTGGCGTAGTCGAGGTCAAAAAACTCATCAAAGATATGAGTATTGTTCTTGATCTCGTCCGATAGTAAAGCATCTTCTTGTGTGGTGTTCTCAACTACTTCAGCCTCTACCTCAATTACTTCTGTATCCTTCAAAATCTCTTCTGGTGTTTTCGCTTGAGTAGTTTTTGTTGCTACATTTGTTTTTGTCTTAGGTGCAGTGGCGGTTTTTACGCCGTTTCGGGTAGTGCTGTTTGCCATAGGAGTAGAACAAAATTGAATATTTTTACTATATATTAGAAATATTGTTAGATAGCCACTCAACAATATTTTTCTTGATCAAATTTAATAAATTTAAGTTTAAATATTTAAATTTAGAATGGTTTATTTATAATTTAAATGTGCCTAGAAAATTTCGTTATACTCAAAGGCATTGATTTATAGTGATATACAATAATTTTATTTATGTTTATTTAATGACTAACAGTCATTTGAAATATAACCGTTTTTGAATTTTTTTTAGAATATCACCCTATTTGTTCAACATAGAAGTTACACTTTTTAAATTTTTATATTATGGGATTAACTGAAGATTTTGAGGCAGCGGCAGCTCGCTCTAAACAATTGACGACTCGCCCTAGCAATGACGTATTGTTGCAAATGTATTCTTTGTATAAGCAAGCCAGTGATGGAGATGTAACAGGAAGTCGTCCAGGAATGATGGATTTTAAAGGGCGAGCCAAGTATGATGCCTGGGCAAAACTTAAAGGAAAAGATCAGGAAGAAGCCAAGCAAGAATATGTTAACTTGATAAACTCATTGTTTGAAGGATAGTAAGCGTACCTATGCAATAAACCCCTTGGCTCTTACAAATAAGAATCAAGGGGTTGGTTATATTTAAGAAAAAATACGTTTTTATAAAGGCTTCTGAAAGCTTTTTGTAATAAACTTATCTCACCAACAGCACATTTCCAGATTTTTTAATTTCCACGCCATTTTTGAATTTACCAGTCAAATACCATACATAATTACCTTTGGGTAGGGGGTTATTTTCAAAAGTACCATCCCAACCCTTGGTAGCGGTTTCACTGGTTTTAATTCCGAACTCATTACTACCCAAAAACTCGTCCATGTTTTTACTTTCGTAGACTAACTTTCCTTCTCGGTTA
>MLAY01000020.1 GCA_001890965.1 marine bacterium AO1-C
TGAAGGATCGGCTAATAACGATTCGTTCAGTGCTATTCGGGAAATTGCTCTCGAACAAGCCAAAAACCAGGCGAAATCGAAGTAGTGTTATTTTTATTTAGTAAGTTCACGAAAAACTGCGCTGTCAAGATACGGCGCAGTTTTTTTGTGGATAAACACTCTTCTAAGCAAAAAGTCGCAACAACCTCAATTATAAAATCTGACACACCATTATTTCACAACTAAATTAACTCATGAAACTACTACCACTTTTTTTCATAATTACCTTTGGAGCATCTGGTTATACTCAAACAGATTTGCCTATCGGGAAATGGTTTTATCAATCATTTGATGGAACATTTGAACTGGATATCAGTCCCCAAAAATTGATTTATAAAAGTAATGGAAAAGTTGCTCCATCTAGCATTCTCAAATACAGCAAAAACCATAATAAGCTAAACATTGCGGTCAAACTGGATTATATGGACCTCTATGTAATATGGCACATCAGGTGGCTTGATAAAGAGGCTTTTAGCTTTTCGACAGGTGAATCTTTTACTACGCGAGATGAGGCACTCAAAGCGTGTGATAATTTTGATCCTACTTTTCAAAAAGTAAAAGCTGATGGAACCAAAAAAACAAGCAAAAAATACAGTGGGTTGATTTGTAATAGTGAAAAAAGATATGCTCAGTTAAAACAACTCCCCGCACTGCCTAAAATAAGTGAGAGAAACATGGTGGCTTATCTCAAACATAAAATTGCGTATCTTAAGGAGAAAAAAAAGAAGTCACTCAAAATCAATCACATAGACCTGAATTATATGACAGAAAACTATTTTATAGCTCAAGGATATAGCCCTTTTCAAGCCAAGTCTGTGCTGGTAAATGGATGGATAAAATACTATCAGGTTTTCCGAGTCAAGAGAAAATACAACATTGCTCGCAAATTAGAGAAGGAGCTCAAAGAATAGTTTGGTATCATACAAGGAATACTCATCAACTATAGCCCAATGATGGATATAGTCGCTCAAGATTATATCCATCATCAATTAATAACACTCTACCAAGGCACGTATCTCTCCCTTTTTCTCACCCATCCAACAAATTTATATCATAACCCTAGTCAAAATCTTTACGTAAAGTGTATATTCGTGCTATACTATTTTCACCAAGAGAACAATCAGGAACCCTATTCAGCCCAAGGGTGTAGTTAGACTATTACGAGTTATGGAGGATAAGAAAAACACTATTCGCATTAGTGAGCGAATATTTTACATGGTAGCCATTGTCGGTTTACTGCTGTGGATACTTTTCCAACACTTCGATCATAAAACTCTAAAAAGTGATAATCATATCATTGTAAAAAAATCGGAAGTGCTTGACAAGTACACTCAGTCACTCAACAAAATCATAGAAGAGAAAGAAACGGTATTACATCAGGTATCCAAATCTGATAAGTCCACCCGTGAACAATTGCAAGAACAAATTCTTTTGTTACAGAAAAAAAAAGAAGAAATCCGTCGTTTAAAAGCTTCTCGTAAACTCGATTTCAAAAAAATCTTACAAATTACTGCCGAACTAGATCAATTGCAGCAAAAAGACGAAGCACTTCAGTCTAAATTTGCTTCTTATCAGGATAGTGTGGCTAAAATTTCTGGTAAAGCTACAGCCAGTACAGTGCCTCTCAAAGATTATCAAAAACTAAGAGAGGAATATAGTGCCGTGAAAAAGCAACTGGAAGATGCCCTGGAAAAAAATGGCCAATTGAGTGAGCAACTCTTTGCAACTCACCTTCAGGTACGCCCTGGTGAAATACTACGAGGAAAGTTTAGTCAATCTACGCGTGCACGTCGTACTACCCGCATCAAAGCTGAATATAAGCTTACCCGTTCTTTAGAACCAGGCGAAAAACTAATTGCGGAGGTGTTTGTCAATGGAAGCTTGTTTCCGGTACAAGAGGTGTATCGTAATGAATTTAAATCAAACAATCGCGTAACGATGAATTTGTCCCCAGTAGGTACCAAACGATTCAAAAAAGGAAATAATACGCTTAAAATCAGTGTAGTACGATATGGAAACAAAACTCAAGTAGGGAGCTTTATATTTTACCTGCGATAATAAAACAGTTGCTCAATGGCAAACATCCTCGAACTACTCCAAAATATCTCCCCTATCACTACTCACGCCTGGGAAGACCTAAAACCACTACTGCAACCATTCACATTAAAACGCAACGAATACCTGATTCAAGCAGGCGAAACCGCAAAGTATTGCTACATCTTGACCGAAGGAGTCGTCAGGGTCTTTTATAATAAAGAAGGCAATGAATATAATAAGACTTTTTTTGTCCCAGGAACTTTTCCTACACCGCTTACTGCGCTCATTTCAGATGCTCCCTGTGCTATTTCTTTCCAGGCTCTGGTACCTTGTCAGGGAATTCGTTTTTCTTATAAAGCTTTTAAAGAATTGTTTGGCCCTCATCGTTGTTTGGAATCTCTTTTCCGAGCAATTTTAGAACAAATCTGGATCAAAAAAGAACGTCACGACATTCGTATGGTCACCAATGATGCTACAACCAATTACCGCATTTTTCAGCAAGAATTTCCTACCCTCGAAAACCAAATTCCTCAATATCATATTGCCTCTTATTTGGGTATTACGCCCATCCAGTTGAGCCGTATTCGGGCACAACTGGCCAAAAACAGTAGCTCTTAGCGCATTCTTTAACCTATGTTAATGTAGGCTTTTATGATACACCTTAGCTTTGTTTCTAAGCTAAATCATCTGCTAAAGTCATTAAAAACTTCATTAACATGAAACTCACCAACAATACTATATTAATTACAGGAGGTACTTCGGGCATTGGCTGGCAGCTTGGCCAAGCACTACTCAAACTAGGCAATGAGGTCATTCTATTAGGTAGAAACTCAGCCAAACTTGCCAAAGCCAAGGCGGAAGGTTTTCACACCATTCAATGCGATTTGAACAATCAAACAGAAATAGAGCAAGCCGTATTACGCATTGAGCAGGATTTTCCTCGCCTCAACTTCTTATTTAATAATGCAGGAGTACAATACAACTATCAGTTTACGCAGGATATAGTCTCTAGTCACAAAATTCAACAAGAGGTATGCACCAACTTAACGGGGCAATTAATACTCACCCAACTACTCATTCCATTGCTGCATCAAGCTGACCGATCTTTTATCATCAATACCACCTCTGGGTTGGGGGCTTTTCCAAAGGCTGACGGATTGGTATATAGTGCCACCAAAGCTGCCTTAAGAAATTTCACTCAAGGTTTGCGTTATAGTTTAAAGAACACCCCCATCAAAGTTTTGGAGTTTATTCCTCCAGTTACTGAAACCGCTATGACTCAGGGTAGACCTGAAGCCAAAATGTCGAGTGACGCACTGGTAACCCATATCATTCCTCAACTAAAAAAAGAACGTAAAATACTGACTGTGAGAAAAATGAGGCTTTTCCTCTGGGTTGCGTTTCTATTTCCTGGGTTGGCTCATAAAATATTGAATAAATCATGAACAATACTAACCCACTACAATAATCCGTACAAGTTTATGGCTGGAAGCCTCCTATATATCACTCAACTGGCTGGAGCCGAACGAGAACTTATTCGTCGCTTGCCTCGGGGGTTTTCTATGATTTTGTCGAGACAAAAAATTCCCTCCCAAAGATCAGCAAGACTAGGATCAATGCCGTTTAAATGTTGATTACCGAATACTGATCAAGATTACCTGTGGTGAGCTCAATACGTTAGGTTTCAGAAGGAATTTAGTGCTAAAAACAAAGATTCAATCAAAGTCATTATTCGAAATGCGTTGATCGATATTCGCTATTCATTTTTATAAGAGAAGTTCTTACCTTAATGACATAGAAAGGCTTGCTATACAACCGCTTCTCTTATTTAGCCATCCACAATACACCATTTTTGGTAGTCAATTGTGTCACTTTTTCCTGATTCAATAGCATTTTCATTTCTTGCGCTACTTCTTCAAAGCTTCTACTTAGTAGCACCGCAATTTCTTGGGTGGTAAGTGTGCCAAATTTATGGAGCCAATGCATAGTGTCATCCTTAATCGCTGTTTTTTGAGCTTGTGGCAAGAGTTTAAGAATGGCTTGTTCAAAGTTTGTGTATGGTTTTACACCATATACTTTTATCTGTTGTGCACCATCGGTTACCAATAAAGTAGGAAAACCTCTCACCCCCAGCACTTTGGCCAGCGATAGGTCTTGCTGAAAAGCATCTTTTGCCTTGCCTTCATAACTTGTTTTAAATACCTCTACATCTAAACCTAATGTCACAGCAGCTTCTTTCAAGTGTTCCCATTTGGTAATGTTCTTTTTTTGTAAAAACACCATTTCCCGTATTTTCCTCAAAAACATTCGGGCTTTTGCTTCTCCTTGTTCTTTGGCCGCCATAAAAGCAATAGACGGAGGATAAGAAGAATCTAATGGATCTTCCAGCCATACGTCGCCGTCTATGGGCATTTTGTAATGCTGACTCACTTCGTCCCAGTGATGGGCCACATCGGCAGGCTTGCTAATGCCCCCACTATCGTATACTTTCCAGGAAGGCAACAATCCTCCCATTTTATAATCTATCTCAAAGTATTGTCCATACTCAAGTTTTAGTCGTTTGAGTTGTGGCTCTATGCCCCAACAAGAAGAACAAATAGGATCGGTAAAATAGGTAATTTGAATAGGCTTGGTAGCTTGCATAGTGGAACCTTGTTCGGCCAAATTTTCGTTTTCATTGGTAGGCACTTCGCAAATGCCAGTTTCAGGATCGCAAAGGAGTGGGTTTTTATCAGAAGTTTTTGTTGGGCTATTTTTCATATAGGTTTGACAAGTTAAAAATGAAACTACTCAATTGTAAAACAATTTGCGTTGTAGCATTTGTTCTAAACAAAATTACTCATCTGCTTACTTTGAGTCAATTAGTCAAAAAAACATGACTACCATGGATACCTCATCAGAAAACTGCCCTGCACAAAAATTATTGAAGGCCCTCAGTGGTAAATGGAAACCGCAAATATTTAAAATGGCTGCCAGCAAGCCTATTCGCTTCAATCAATTGTTGCGGGATTTGGAAGGGGC
The DNA here is from genome assembly GCA_001890965.1 of marine bacterium AO1-C. Lineage (GTDB taxonomy): Bacteria > Bacteroidota > Bacteroidia > Cytophagales > Microscillaceae > Microscilla. The sequence continues at coordinate 5,098 of MLAY01000020.1, forward strand.
CAATAAACAAACCCTGGCCACAGCCTTACGAGAAATGGTAGTACAGGACATACTCGTGAAGGAAGTTGTACAAGAAAAACCTCTTCATATAGAATATACTTTATCAGAAAAAGGAAAATCGCTGATTGGTGTTTTTGTCACTCTTGAGCAATTGTCGGATAAGGAATATTGATATGTATTTAATCATGAGATTTCGCTCAAACAAAACACCAATAAATGATTTGTAAACACTTAAACCAGGTCGTTATAAACCATTGATGTCAAGTTTATGATTAAATATATCTAAACATGAACAGCTGTTTTTGGGCAGTTTATTTTAAGTCATAAGGTCTTAATTTCTGCCTTATTTTGTTGGCGTTAAGAAATTTACGAAATAAAAGGCTATTGAAGCTATCAGTGTCCGGTTTTTAAATAGATACTTTGTTGATTAGCAGGTGAAATTTTTAAAAAGCCTAAATTGATGCTTATGGGTACAAATTAGACACTCATTGTAAATAAACACCCAAAAAACAATACCCCAGCTACTTGTACAACCCAAATCGCTGAGGTATTGATGTTTCAATCAAAAAACTTTAATTGTTTTCCAACAACGGGATAATGTGTGACCATTCCAATTGATGAGCAAAATCCAATGCAGTTTTCCCCTGATTAGTCTTCACCTGTAAATCAAAATACCCCGAATTTATCAATATTTCTACCGAAGTAGCATTGCCTGCCACTACTTCCCGGTGCAACAAATTGTATCCATACTCATCTTGATTGGTAATTTCGTCAGAGTCGTTTTGTACAAACTTAAGCCATTGATCTTTCATACTACGGCTCATGGGGTGTTCTTCCAGGTTTTCAGGATGCTCTTTTTGCTCGTAAGCCCACAAAACTTCTTCAAAATCACCAAAATCTACTCCCCAAGCCTCATCATGGGCTTTCCGAGCATCTTCACTCATCAAAGAACGCATCGCTTGAATAGTAAAGCCTCCATAAGTTTTGCCCATAATGGCAAATAGCCAATCACTGATTTGTCTCAGTGGCACTGTCACTTCATCGTTTAGTTGTACATTGGTGAGTTGTTGTGGTTCATTTACAAGCGTTCCACTTATTTCATCCCCGTCAAAACTCACATTGTTAATCCACATATGTTCTACGGTAGGTTCTTCATCATCCGCCAGTTGTTGCGTAAAAGCTACTTTTACACAGGCCACTTCCAAAGCTGGAATGATCCGGCGATACTCCCAGGACACTTCCCGCCAATAATACTTAAAGGTTTCTTGTGCTTTGCGAAAAGCCTCTAGCATTTCAGGGCTGTCTCCTTTCGCAAAGAAGATTTCTTGATTAGTCATAATGGTAAGTTAAGTGATGTTATTTGATTTTGATTAGGTATTATTCTTTAGACTAGTGCGCATTTGCAAGTACACACCAGTTCTCGGGCAAAAATTGCCCAAGAACTTATGAATTGATTAGGTATTCTTTTCTAATTGATTCACCAAGGCACGAATATCCTTGGGATAAGGAGCTTCTACAATTTTGGTCTCTCCATTCATTAATTTAAAGTGCAAAGCCTGCGCGTGCAAGGCAAACCTTGAGATTAAAGGCCTTTCTTCGGTATATTTTTTTAGGTTAAAGTGCTTCTTAATGCTGGATAAATACAATGGTTTGCCTCCGTATTGTTCGTCTTGCACAATGGGACTTCCCAATACCGCCAGGTGAATTCTGATTTGGTGCATGCGACCAGTTACTGGGCGAGCCTCTACCAAAGTGTGTGCTTTATAAATTTTAAGCGTATTGAAAACAGTTTGAGCAGGCTTGCCACTTAGGTCAATTTTTACACCTCCTGTTCTATTAGGCAAAATAGGTTTATCTACCTCTACATTTTTGTATTCCTGAATACCTCCAATCACGGCGTGGTACACTTTGGTTACCTCACGTTTTTCAAACTGCATGGCCATATGACGATACGCTTCTGGATTTTTGGCAATAGCCAATATCCCTGAGGTTTCTTTGTCGAGGCGGTGGCACACCTGGGCCGACTCAATATATTGCTTAGCCATCCCATTGATGTTGTCTTTGCCCTCAGGGGCACGATCGTCAAGGGTAGATACCTGAGGAGGCTTATTGATAACTATAAAATCCTCATTTTCGAATATGATTAAATCCTCAAACTGGAGTTTTTTCATTTACCGGGTTTTTGTTCTTTAAAAAGTAAACACAAAATTAGACAAATGAGGGGAGAGTAAAAAATAGCGAGGTTTTATTAGAGTGTTTCCAGAGAAGAACACAAAAGTTTGTAAAAATTTGTCGCCCGACAGGTATCGAGCGACTAAAAATAATTTTATTCTACCCCCTGTACTTCCTTGTACACAGTGGTTTTTTGAGGTTCCTTTAGCTCATCGGTTTCGGCGGGAGCCACCTGTAGTTCAAAAGAAAAAGAGGTGCCTTTCTTGACCTTGCTATTTACTTTAATTTCGGTATCGTGCGCACTCAAGATATGCTTTACAATGGCCAGTCCCAATCCAGAACCACCTTTGTCTTTAGAGCGGCTTTTTTCTACCCGATAAAAACGCTCAAAAATACGATCTAAGTGTTCAGCCGAAATACCTGGCCCATCATCTTTCACCGTAATTTTCATGAGTCTCTTATCAATTTCTTCAAAATGCACCTTTACATTTCCATTTTTAGACCCATACTTAATGGCATTGCCTAGCAGATTGATCATTACCTGGCGAATACGCTGAGTATCGGCATATACCAATACTTCTTCGTAAGGTTGGTCAAACTGAAGAGTCATATTACGTTTTTCCGCACTTTCTTCCAGTTGTTCAAACACATCACGGGTAAGCAACGCCATATTGAATATGTCATAATTCATTTGGATAAACCCAGCCTCCATCTTCGAGAGCGTGAGCAAATCCTGAATAATGGCATTCAATCCGTCCAGACTTCTTACCGCTTTATGCAAAAACTTGTCTCGCACGTTTTGATCATCAATGGCACCATCAAGCAATGTATGCAAGAAGCCTTGGGCAGCAAAAATGGGGGTTTTGAGTTCGTGAGATACATCGGCCAAAAACTCTCGCCGAAAAATTTCCATTTGCTTTAAATGGTCAATCTCTTTCTGCTTGTTCGAAGCATAAGAATAAATTTCGTGGTTTAGTTTCTTTACAAACTTTAGGGTGGGTTTTGCTTGTTTTTTAGCAATCTTAAAATCCTTCTTTCTGAGCTTTTCGATCATACGATTGGCTTCATTGATTTCTCTAAAAACCAAAAACTCCAACGCAAAGTAAAATAGCAGATAAGAAGAAAAAAACGCCATACTGAAGCATACCAGTAGTGCAGTGGCCGAAACCCCGGAAAGTAAAGATGTAAAGGCGGTGGTTACTGCTGCAATAGAAACAGACAACAGTAATGATATAATGCGCGATGACATGAGCAGACCCTCTTAGATATAGTTTTTAGTATTTATAACGCACGTAAAGCAACTGATATTTAATCAGTCACTAATTTATAACCTACACCTTTTACAGTTTTGATGTACCCATCACCAATCTTTTCTCTCACCTTACGAATGTGTACATCTACAGTACGCGCCAATACATATACATCGGTTCCCCAAATATTTTGCAGCAATTCGTCACGGCTAAATACCTTGTTAGGGTTTTGCGCCAGAAAAAACAGCATTTCAAACTCTTTTTTAGGGAGTGTGATCGGTGTTTGGTCATTGTATACGATGTAGCTTTCGCGGTCGATGGTTAGGTTACCCACCAGGATTTTATCTTTCTTTTCTTCTTTTTGATGCTTCTTCTGCTCTCGGCGAAACAAAGCCGCAATACGGCTCAATAAAGCACGAGGACGAATGGGCTTGGTAATGTAATCATCGGCCCCTACATCAAAAGCAGCCAGTTCGGAATACTCTTCTACCCTGGCGGTCAGGAAAATAATATAAGTATCAGCAATTTCTGGCATTTCCCGAAGTTGTCTGCCAGCCTCTACCCCATCCATCTTAGGCATCATGATATCCATCAAAATAAGATGAGGCAAAAACGTTTTAGCCACTTTAATGGCTTCCTTTCCATGATTAGCTGTTTTTACTTCGTAACCAGCTTTTTCGAGGTTGTATTGCAACAATTCTACAATATCTGGCTCGTCGTCTACCACCAATACTTTATATACAGGTGTATTTTCCATTGGAATGAATTTTAGATTTAATATGCACTTTTGCGGCTATAGAAAGCCCACTTTATCCTAAATTTTACTACTACAATTTCAACAATAATCTTTCCTTTTTCACTCATTAAATCACACGATTTTTGGGCAACAAATCCATCTTACAGGAAACGAAGCGACTGCTTATACAAAAGTTCTTTGACTACATCTACCGAATATTTCCAAAATGATAACTTATTGCAAAAAAAATGTGATGAGATAATAAGGGGATGGTTTTCCTTGGGTAAAGGGAACTCTAGATTAAAAAAAATACTACTTGAATGAGCAAGCATTTTTGTATTTCTTGAGACTAAAAGATTATATTTTTCTGAATTGTTTTAGACAAAGTTACAATAAAAAACCAGATAATAATGGTCATTATTGGGTAGGAACCTACATGCCTTCGTTTTTAAAACAAAGTTCCAAAGAAACACTTATTATTTATTTACTTTCTAAAAATAATAAAAGGTAATAAAAAAATAATACTTTTTTTACACCTATTGAAGCTCAAAAGATTGTATATATCTATTAATTAACTTACCAAACCTTTTTGGCTAATTGAACAAATGACAATATTATCTATGGTTGAAAACGAAACTTCTATCAAAAAACTTACGCTTTTAAAAGAATGATTATATCATAATCAAAAAATACAGATCAACTAATGAATAGCTTAACAATTGAAAATGGTCATAAGGCACATATTACAGGATTTTACCAATATCCTACTTACCGTCATTTGTTGGCAGGCCACCGCAACCGAAAAATCAATCGGCACATACTCAAAGAGGTAGAAGCAGTAGCCAAAGATTACGCAAAGCAGGAAAATTATATGTACCCAGTTTATGTAATCGAGCCGCTCGAGAAACCTCTCCATTATGTAGTAAGACACAACCCTTTTAACTATCAGTTCGCTACTTTGCCCAACGTAACTTGTATTGTATTATTACAGTGCCTGGAAAGCTTTGAAGAACCAGAAGACGAGGATGACATTATGGAGTATCCTTCATCTACATTGGCAGTAGTTTGGTTTCAGGATAGCTACGCATTTCCAATTGATGCATTCGTTCTGGAGCAAATCAAGCAAATCCCTTGGTTAGAAGTATCCTCCGACGAACTACAAATAGAACTTTAACCCACAAAATCATCTCAATATTAAAACAACATACTTATGCAAATATCTGTACAAGAAGCGCTTGCTCAACTCAAAAATGTAGACACCCCATTTGCTGAACTGTTTCAACATGGTACTTTGAGCATAGAAATCTACCAGCCCATAGGCCAAGACAATCAAACTCCTCATGATCGCGACGAAGTCTATATTGTCATTTCGGGTACTGGAGAGTTCGTCAATGGCACACAAACAACCAACTTCCAACCTGGAGATTTCTTATTTGTTCCTGCCAGTGTAGAGCACCGTTTTATCAACTTTAGTGAAGATTTTGCCACTTGGGTTATTTTTTACGGTCCCAAAGGAGGAGAAAAAAACTAAACCTCATTATATTGAGCATTATATCAAAAAAATCACTCAAATGCGTCAATATTTAGTCACATTTATCTTCATTGGATTATTAGCAAGCTGCGGGTCAGCCTCTCAACAAAAAAATACTACCAACGATCAAGATAGTACTTCTGCTACTACGGATAGTACCTCAACATCTCAGGTAAAATCAGTGCTCAAAGTAGCCAGCGGGCGGGTAGAACGCCTCGAGAGCTTCACCTCCAAATACGTCACAGCACGCAATGTAGACATATGGTTACCAGAAGGTTACAGCAAAGACAAAAAGTATGCGGTATTGTACATGCACGATGGTCAAATGCTATATGATGCCAGTACTACCTGGAATAAGCAAGAATGGGCAGTAGATGAGGTAGTGGGCAAATTGTTACAGGAAGGTTCCATTAAATCTTGTATTGTAGTAGGTGTTTGGAATGGTGACAAAACCCGTCATTCTGATTATTTCCCTCAAAAGCCTTTTGAGAGTCTGCCTACCAAAACGCAAGATTCATTGTTTCAGATCAAACGAGGAGAAACGCCTTTGTATGCTGCCAAGATACAATCCAACAATTATCTCAAGTTTCTGGTGGAGGAACTCAAGCCTCATATTGATCAAAAATACTCGACTTACACAGATGCAGAGAACACCGTAATTGCAGGCTCAAGCATGGGAGGATTGATCTCTATGTATGCTATTTGTGAATACCCACAGGTATTTAGCCGAGCCGCTTGCATTTCTACCCATTGGCCAGGTGTTTTTACCAATGACAATAATCCCATACCTACTGCCTTTGTCAATTATTTGAAGGAGAACCTGCCTGACCCTGCCAAGCACAAAATTTATTTTGACCACGGAGATGCCACTTTAGATGCATTATATGCCCCTCACCAAAAACGTGTAGACGAAGTAATGAAGGCAAAAGGCTACACTGAAAAGAATTGGGTTACGAAAGTCTTTCCTGGTGAAAACCATTCTGAAGATGCCTGGAAAAAACGACTGGACATTCCTGTAAAGTTTCTATTACAAAAATAGGCTTTATAAATACTTCTGTAATATGACCATTGGTAGCGAATCAATCGGTTTTGTCTTAATTTTGGGTAAACAACCACCAACTGAATGGCTAAACCGATTGATTCGCTCTTACAAACCATTACTTCTAAAATCACCCTCAATCAGGCGGAAATAGATTTCTTTTGTTCGCTTTGGAAGCCTCGTTTTCTCAAAAAAGGACAATACCTGGTACAGGCAGGCGACGTGTGCAAATATGATAGTTTTGTAGTGAAGGGTTGCTTAAAAATTTTTCATACCAACTGGCAAACCGGGCAAGAATATATTTTATCATTTTCATTGGAAGATTGGTGGGCTAGTGATTTAGAGAGTTTTGTAAAGCAAAGGGCTGCTACCTACGATATTCAGGCCCTCGAGGATTGTCAGCTTTTACAAATTGACTATCCTTCTTTTCAAGAATTACTCAAACAAATTCCACAATTTGAACGCTACTTTCGCATCATTACCGAAAACTATTTGTTTTCGTTGCAAAAACGTATTTTAGGTACCATTAGCCAAACCAAAGAAGAACGCTACAAGGCTTTTATCAAGCAATACCCTCAGATAAACAAACGCCTCCCTCAATACCTCATTGCTTCTTATTTGGGCATTACGCCTGAGTTTTTAAGCAAAATACGCTCGAAAAAAGAATCATAAACCACCATTTTCTTAAACTAATTCAATTGCTTTTCTTAAATTAGTTCAAGCAATACCTCGCACACCATCTCGTAATTTTGGGCATTGAAACACAATAAATATTCACCCATGAGAAAAGTATTAGTAATCAATGCCAGTCCACGAGGACAACGTTCACATAGCCGTAAGCTCACGCAGTTATTCACGCAAAAATGGCAACAACAAGCCCCCAATGATGTCATCATTCATCGCGAAGTGGGGCAAGAAAATATTCCTCACATTACTGAAGAATGGATCGCCAGTGCCTTTACCCCACCACAAAGGCTTAGTCCAACCCAAAAACAAACGATGGAGTTGAGCGACCAATTGGTGGCTGAGTTCAAATCGGCTGATGTATACGTGATTGGTACTCCTATGCACAATTGGTCTATCCCGAGTGGACTCAAAGCCTACATAGATCATTTAATGCGATTTAACCAAACCTGGACTTTTGAGTCGGGCAAGCCAGATGGAAAATATGTGGGTCTGGTAAATCACAAAAAAATGTATATCTTGACTAGTCGGGGAGACGCTGGATATAACCAGGGAGAACTCAATGCCCATATGAACTTTCAAACTCCTTATCTCAGGACTGTTTTTGGCATTATGGGTATCAAGGATATTACAGAAGTAACCCTGGAAAACGAAGAATATGGCGGCGAAACGTTTCAGGAATCTCTGAACAAAACCCATCAAAGAATTGCAGATTTGTTTGAACATTAATTTATGATTGATTTAACCACCGATCGCCTCAAATTCCGGCAATGGAATGCCAACGATTTTGAGGCTTTTGCCCATTTTTTTGCAGATGAAGCCAATGCTCGTTATGTAGGCGGCCAAAAAAACCGCGAAGAAGCCTGGCGGCTTATGGCTACTTATATTGGTCATTATCAGCTCAATGGGTTTAGTTATATGGCTATAGAAGACAAAAACACAAAAAAACTCGTAGGGTGTGTAGGTCTGTGGAAGTCAGAACCCTGGCCAGAACTGGAATTGGGTTATTGGCTACTTCCCGAAATGCAAGGTAAAGGATATGCTTTTGAAGCAGCTCAACGGGTAAAAAATCACGCACTCGAAACCCTCAAACGAGCAACATTGGTAAGTTACATTGATCCTACCAATGAACCTTCTCAGAAGTTGGCGGTGCGATTGGGCGGTGTGCACGAAAAAGATATTCAATTGCTGGAGTTTGGCCTACATCGAGTTTACCGTTATTCTAATAGTCATTCATGATACAAATCAAGCAAGCAACTAAGCCTGAGGACTTTCAAACCATAGAACAACTCGCTAGAGAAATTTTCCCTGGTGTGTATACTCCTCCTATGCCTCTTAGCCATGTATTATTTTTTATCGATTCTTTTCAAACCGAAAAAGCCATTGCTGAACAAATCGCTGACAAGAATTACCATTATTACTTACTCTGTCTTGATGAGCAAGTGACTGGTTATTTGGGCATTCAAATACAACAACCCAACGTGCACTTGAGTAAGCTTTATATTTTGAAAAAGTTTCGAGGTCATAAAATTGGAAAAGCCGCTCTTGAGTTTGTGGATGTACAGGCTCAAGCCAGGCAATGTACAAGCATAGATTTGTATGTAAACAAACTCAATGAAGACACTATCAATATTTACCAGAAAGCTGGATATGCTATCCACCAGTTAGTAGCCCACACCTACGACAATGGCCACGTAGAAGAAGACTACCATATGGTGAAAACACTTTCTTAGCTACAGAAACCATCTCTATTTCTGGTGTTTTATTTTGCAAAAACTGCAAATACATTCATTTTTATTTGCAAATCCTTCAAAATCCTATCGCTTAATTGCGGCTAACCTTAACCCTCCTTCCCACTTAAGTTCATTTTGCTTGTCTTACTGGTAAATGTTGCCAATTTGCCCAATATCGCCGATAAACCTTTGGCCATAAATCCGTAAAAAAACACAAACACTATGAACATTATTCAAATGCGATTTTTATTAATAACAGGACTATTACTGGGCCTGGAGTGCTATAACCATACTCAAGCCCAGCCAGTAATCAAGTTAGGCATTACTCCACAAGATGGCCAAACCTGGCGGGAAATCATGGTAGGTTATGGTTTTGAATTGAGTGATAGCTCTCCCTATGATTTCTTTGGCATAGAATCGGTCACACTCGGAGTTGCCGCGGGTATAGAAAGCAACGACAACGAGCTTTCTCCCAAGGTAAGTGTGGGGCTTAATACTGGTGGCCCATTCTCTCTTACAACAAGCCTGAATATAAACTATTTTGGCCAACGAGAGCAAAAATTTGCGTTTACTCCAGAAGTCGGTGGCGCTTTGCTTAAACTGCTCCATGTAACTTATGGGTATCGTTTCAACTCTTTCCGACGAGATGGCAGTCGTGGCACACCTCATCGCCTCTCGTTTTTCCTAACCATCCCACTTCTCTGGTTTCAACGCTAAGCAAATACACAATCAACAACATTGAATATACTACACTATGAACACGATACGACTATTTTGTACACTAAGCCTGCTGAGCTTTGGGGCGTTTTCTTCCCTTCAGGCCCAAAATGTTTCTGTTATCAAACTGGGAACTTCTAACGTGAATAATAATCAATGGGGGGAGGTTTTATACGGAGTAGGTAATATTCCTGGTAACGAATTGGGGATGTTTGAATCTAGCTGGGGAGTAGCTGGTGGGTTTGAGTTTAGCGGTAGAGAAATTGTCCCAAAGGTAAGTTTAGGGGCTACCTGGGGGCTGATTTTCACTACCAGTTTAAATTTAAGTTACTATCCCAAGCGTAGCCATCGGATAGTGTTTACCCCCGAAATTGGACTCAACTTACTCAAGCTTGTCCATGTCACCTATGGGTATCAATTCAACCAGGCATCGCTCTACGAAGGACGCAACGATGTAAGCAAGCATCGCCTTTCGGTATTTTTAACCATTCCTGTATTTATCCACTAAACCTCCCCCCTAATACAATGAAAACGAACAAGATGAAAAGGATACATATTCTTAAAACTTTGATTGGTATCGTTATAATGCTTACGCTACTTGCTCCGTTAGCCAAAGCACAAGAAACTACAGGGGTGTTTAAAATAGGCACTACTCGTCTGGATGCTAACCGTTGGGTAGAAGTATTAGGAGGCTTTGGTAGTTATAACACCCGTGGTATCGTTGCCCCAAACTGGGGACTTGCTGCTGGTGTTGAAATTGGTGGGGATGAAATATCTCCTAAAATTAGCCTGGGGGCTACCTGGGGAGTTGTTTTTACTTCAAGCCTCAACCTCAATTATTACCCTAAGCGAAACCATCGTTTGGTAGTTACCCCTGAAATTGGCCTCAATATCGTCAAGTTGTTTCACTTTACTTATGGATACCAAATCAATCAGGTCAACCGTTTCGAGGGAGGGCCACCACCTACTCGTCATCGTTTTTCGGTGTTTATTACAATTCCCAGTTTGGTATTGTGGTAGTACCACGGAAAAACTGCAAACAAAATCAATCTACAACCATTTAATATCAAAATAATACTTGGAGCCAGGGTTCAACTGCAGAACTTTGGCTTTTTTTGACTGAAAATATTACAAAACATTCCTTATTTCGTCATTTTGACTGATCTTTGCAGACTTACATTTTTGATACTATAATACAATGGAAATCACACAATTAAAGGAACAAAACACACCATTATCGTTTGAAGATACTTCTATTGCATTTGCCCATAAGTCTAATCAGGAATTGAGGAAAATGTATTGGTTGTTTTCGATTATGAACCGTCGCTGGATGGTAAAAACCGGAACTGGTTTTGTAAAGTGGGCTTTTAAATTTAGAATACCTTTAGTAAAGTGGGCCGTAAAAAACACGGTATTTGCGCATTTTTGTGGAGGACAAAGTATTGAAGATTCACAGCAAACGATCAATACTCTGGACAAATTCAACATTGGAACCATTCTGGATTATTCGGTAGAGGGCGAAAAAAACGAAGCTAGTTTTGACCATACCACCCAGGAAACCATTCTTACCATAGAAAAGGCGAGCCAACAACCCGAGAAAATTCCTTTTTGTGTATTTAAAATGACTGGCGTAGCTTCGTTTGATCTCATGGCCAAGATTCAGGCAGATGAGTCACTTACCGATGCAGAACAACAAGCCTGGGCGCGTGCCCAAGAACGAGTAAATAAGATTTGCCAAAAGGCCCATGCACACAGTGTACGCATATTTATAGATGGCGAAGAAACCTGGATTCAAGACACCATAGATGCGCTTACCTACGATATGATGAAAAAATACAATCAGGACTCACCCATTGTATACAATACCTATCAAATGTATCGCACCGCTTCGTTGGGCAATCTCAAAGCTGCTTTTGAAGAAGCCGAACAGGGCAATTATTGGTTGGGTGCCAAATTGGTAAGAGGGGCTTATATGGAAAAAGAACGGGCGCGTGCCCAAGAAAAAGGCTATCCCGATCCGATTCAGCCCAACAAAGCGGCTTCAGATCAAGATTTTGATGCAGGGCTAAGATTCAGTATGGAGCAACGCCATCGCATTGCGCTTTGTGCAGGCACCCACAACGAACAAAGCAGTTTGTTGCTTACCCAGCTTATTGAGCAATATCAACTCCCCCAAAACGATCCTAACATTTACTTCTCACAATTGTTTGGGATGAGCGATCACATCTCTTTCAACCTGGCCAAAGCAGGTTATAATGTAGCCAAATATGTACCCTATGGCCCAGTAGCCTCGGTGATGCCTTACCTCATTCGTCGTGCCGATGAAAACACCTCAGTAGCGGGGCAAAGTAGTCGGGAGTTTATGCTTATCAGAAAAGAAAAAAAACGTAGAAGAAAAAATTAGTCCTTCGAATTTGGCCTCTGGCGATGAGTTAGGGGCCAGATTATTATCCAAAAATAAAAAATAAATCTCTCCTCTTTCTTCTTCTTTCTCCTCTAAAAAAAATGCTATTTTTGTATGTAACTCAAGGTTTTGACTGAAAAAAATCCTGTTTTTTCTATTTTCTAAAACAATCAACCTGTATAGTCATTTAATCTTTAGTTAAAAATCAGAACGAAAGTCGCTTTTACAATACTTTCGTACGATATGTGTTATATTATTAACTACTAGGTTTTTCAACTGATCAAACCATGATGACAGTGAATGGGGTACTCCCTATCGAATAAAATAGTGCATATAATTTTAGTAATGAAAAGAAACCACCTGACTTTATTTAGAATGCCGTTGATGTATTTGTTGATGGCTGTAATTTGTTTGAGTGCCTGTACAAAATCGACTCACCTTACGGTAATTCCTCAAAATGCCTCTTTTGTAGGGAAAGCCAATATGATAAAAATTGGACTTAAAATCCCTCAACGCAAAACCTTCATTAATGACTTGGTAGGCGAAGTATTGGGCAACCAAAGCAAGGATAATTTTAGTGAAATGAAAAGCACGGGTATCAACTTTTTTACCCCCTATATTTTTGGAGGTAAAACTGCCTTGAACAAGGGATATTTTGCCTTGGCTTTACCCCTCGAAAGCGCCAAAAAGCTAGAAAGTTTCATCAAAAAAACTGATCCCAAGGTCACCATTTCCCAGGAAAAAAATATCAAGTTCGTAGAATTGGGCAGTGGCAATATTTTGGGATGGAGCGATAAAAACCTGTTGTTTTTAACTTCTGTCAAAATTAAGGAGACTCAAAGCCTAAAAGAGGAGCTATTTAGATTGCATAATCTTGGTAATTCTAAACAATTAGTGCACGCCAGCAAAAATTTCAAAGAATTTCAAAAGACCAAATCAGACATGGGGCTATGGCTCAATATGGGGGAGCTCAACAAAAGTAAAACCCTGCAGATGATTACCGACAAGTCTGACTTAACCAATAATTACTGCCACTTCTTCACCAATTATCGCAAAGGGAAGATTGAGATAGATATTGATTATTTTGCAGGAGATAGCACCCAAACACGGTACAATGAGTTATTCAAATCTGAGATTACTGGAAAAATCGTGAATAGCATTCCTTTGGATGAACCCATTGTATTGGCCGCCTCTAGTTTTAGTATGACTGGGGTAAAACAATTACTCAAAGACAAAAAATTGTATAACCGAGTAAACAAAAGCTTAAAACCTTTGGGCGTAACACTGGAAGAAATTTCTAATATGCTGGATGGCGAAATTGTATTTGGCCTTAGTGATATTCGCATAGAAGAACGAGAAAAGAAAATAGTAGACGAATATACCAAGGAGGTATATGTAGAAAAAGAAAATCGCCCAGTAGCTGATTATGTGTTTGCCATTGGTGTAGAAAACGAAGCAGTTTATAAACGATTGATGAGTACGTTTTTGCAGAGTGGCCTGGTACAAAAAGACGGTACCCATTTTACGTTTTACAAGGAGTTGTTTATGATAGAAACCGATAAAGTGCTCTATTTTACCAACAGTGCCAAGTTGCGTCAGGCCATACTAGATGGCAAAAAAATGCAAAACAACAACCTTATTCAATTTATGCAAAACAAGAGTGGGGCCATTCAAGCCAATGCCAATTTTACTGAAAAACTTGGTCAATCTGCTGCTTTTGTAAAGATGTTGAAAGACATAAAATTTCCGCCTACTAACAACATTCGGCTTTATTTTACCAATTCAAACAAAAAAGCCATTCAAGCCAAGTTTGTGGTCAATTTTAAAGATGATCGCCAAAATGCCTTGGTGCTTTTGTTTAATAGCTTGAAAAAAGATTTGCTGAAAAGTGCCCGTAAGGGTAAATAAATAGTACTTCATTACCTAAGTACTTTCCCAATATTGCCTGTATCTTCCATAGAACAGGCATTTTTTGATTTTGGGTAATGTGGCTTTTAGTATCGTATCAAGCCCTCAAATTGGCCTGCAAAAATTTCTTAAAGATTAAAATAATCTATATAATTGTAGACTTCATGATCGCACTCTAAACTTTTCAAAACTATGAAAATCCTGAATGACTCGAATAGTCTTCGTTACTTTCAGAAACTAACAAACATTTATCAACCTCGCATTTTACGCGCTTTGTTAATGATCGTAACTTTAGGATTGTTACTCAGTAGTTGCGGCAAGCCTCCTAAAAACAGCAAATTTATTCCCAAAGATGCCTCTGCTGTAATTTGCTTAGACCTCAAAAAAATGACTGGTAAATTGGTGACACTCAAAGATTTACTGGATGAGGATACCAAACGCATTCAAAACTCGGGGGTAGATTTTGCCAAAAAAGCTTACATTTTTGCTAAATGGGACCCAAAAAATACCAAGAACAATTATGCAGGGCTTACTTTTATGCTAAGTGATGAAAGTAAGTTTGATGCTTTTTTAAGAAAAGCTCCTGCCAAAACCCCATTGGAAATAAAGTCGGCCGAAGGTGTAAAGTATGCTATCATAGAGAAAAAAGTAATCATTGGTTGGGCCAATAGAGCAGTCATTATGCTCGGAGCAAATGTTGCTGTTCCAGAGAAAGAATGGGTAAAACGATTACTCAGATTGCGCGATCAACCTGAAGAGGAATCATTGGAAGCCAACAATAAATATTTTGCTGAGCTTGAAGAGCAATCTTATGATGCGGCGGCTTGGTTAAACTGGGGCAATACCGTAGAACAACTCAAGAAAAACCCTACTCTTAAGTTCTATTCTAACTATTTAGACTTTGCAGGAATCAATTTCAAAGAGAATTATATCACTGGAGTAACTACCTTTGAAAAAGGCAAAACCTCTACCGACATTCGCTGGCATATGACCAAAGCTTTGAGCCAGTACAAAGGGTTATTCAAAAACGATATCGATAACAAGCTGTTGGCCCACGTGCCAGCCAAAGAGCCTATGTTGATGTTAGGACTTGGTTTGCATCCTCAGGGTTTTGAGGAAATCCTGAATAGCTTTGGACTAAACAAACAAATAAACTCCTGGCTTAAACGCAATACCGGGCTAAATACCACCCAAATGTTTGATATGTTGAGCGGTGACCTGATGGCTTCATTGATAGATATTAACAAGTCTGAAGTAACCGAACAAACTGTAGATCAAGAAGGTAATCCAGAATCCAGAACTGTTACCAAGATAAACTATAAGTTCTTATTGGGTGCTGAAATCCACAATATGGAGTCGCTAGATAAACTCTTGGGTAAATTATCCAGCAACGGAAATATTGAACAAGATGGAGAGGTATACACCTTCAAAATGGGAGATAACATCAATTATCTATTCGTAAAAGATAAAATGTTGTTTGGCACCTGGACCAAAACCATCAAGGATTATGTGATGGAAAACAAAGGCGCTCGTTTGGATGAGCAATATGTAAACCTGGGGAAAAATAGTGCTTTTTCGCTCTTTGCAGACATCAAGAAGGAAAACTTGAATAAATTCCCTAATGAGAATCTTGATTTGGTGCCATTTGGTTTGGGGCCTACGCTAAAGAAAATGAATTCTCCTATTGAGTCATTCTCTATACAAACCACGCCCGCTCAAAAGAATTTGTCTACTACCAAAGTGGTCATTCACTTTACTGATAAAGAAAAGAATTCGCTCAGAGCCTTGATGGAAATGTTCCGCGAAATGGATAAATCGGTAATGAGTCTTCCAGAACTTTTCTCTGGGCAATAATTTGTAATGATTAATGGTTGATTATTAATGAGTAATTGATAATCAACCATTCCTTATCTACTTTACTACTCATCATTTCCCCTCTCCTATTTTTCAATTGATAACCACCTACTTTTCTATTTATGAAAATTCAGCTCAATCAAGTAGTGCCTGAACCATTGGCCCACGTACTGGAAGGTAATTCCGAAATATGGAATACCTCGGTTGCTTTTGAACAAGGGAAACGCTATCAGGTTCACGCCCCATCGGGCAAGGGTAAGTCCACTTTTATCCATATTTTGTACGGAGTGCGCCACGACTACGAAGGAGAAGTATCGATTGATGGGCAGGCAGTTCCTCAAATCAAGAAATCACGCTGGGCCAGTATGCGCCAACAAGACATTTCCATTGTTTTTCAGGATTTACGCTTATTTATGGATCTTACTGCCCGAGAAAATATTCAGGTAAAAGCGGTACTCTATAAAGAAAACCTTGAGGAAGAAATTAGCCGAATGGCAGAGCTGTTGGGTGTTACCCACGTACTAGACAAAAAAGCGGCCTTGCTATCTTACGGTGAACGTCAACGGGTGGCCATTATTCGGGCTTTGATCCAACCCTTCCAGGTTTTATTGTTAGACGAACCATTTAGCCACCTCGATGAAGGTAACATTCAAAAAGCTTGTGAGCTGATGGATGAAAAATGTAAGCAAAACAAAGCTACAATGATTATGACTTCGTTGGGCTATCCTTACTTTTTGGAGTTTGATCAGAAGTTGGTTTTGTAACAAACATTGTGATTTCTAAGCAGATTACACGTCTTGCCTAAAAAGGATTCATGGATACATTTGGCATTAGGTGGTCTATACAAAAACTTACTTATTCTAAAGCATACAAAAATGCAGACTCTCCCAATGATTTGTGGAATGATCAACACGTTAAATGGCGTATTATAAAGGAAAAACCTAAAGATCAATCCATCGAAGATTTCGTTCTGGAAATGGAATCTATGAAAACCCAATCAACCGAGGATATCAGGCTAAGGATACAGTTTGTGATTAATGACAGGTATCTAGAGCAAATGATTAAATATGCTTCTTATCAGGGTAAATTTGACCTTTTTTTTCAGGGATATTTTCAAGTGTTTGAGTTTGTCGAGTCTTATAGAAAATACGATTGGGGCTTATTTCTTTGTGAAAAGCTATTAGGTTTACCTAACACTCCTCAAAATATAGAATGGTTGCGATGGGATTATGCTTCGGACAAACCATTTCCAGCCAAAGCACAAGACGTACAATTATACTGTTGTGGAGCTTGTGGTTGGGATAGACTATGTGGTAGTTGGGATGTGAATGTTTTCTGTGACCAGAATTTTATTTTTTGGAAATGGAGTTATGAGAAAGAATGGTCAATACCCAGCTTTCAATTCGATAAACACCAATATGAGTCAGCATTTGTTGAATATCAAGCATATTTACACAAAAAATTGAGACAATCTTAGCTTAATTTTTCTTACCCCTACTGAATTAATTTGGGCCAGTAACACAGTCTAAGGTCAGGATTGCATTGCAACTTCTTTCAAGTGTATTTACGTATATTATTGTACTACTAAATGATCAAACTTATGAAAGAAGAACAAGCTATTCCTATCAAATGGTTTTCACCTCCATCAGAATATTATATAACTTTTGCCCTTAAATATGCATTCGTTTTAATTATTTATGTCCCAATGACTATTGCTATCGAACCTGATGCAGAAGCTAGGCTTGTTATTAGAATATACGAGTTTTTTGCCTTTGGCTTCTTACCCCTATTCTTCGCTTATACAACTCATGCTTTCAAAATCAATGAAAGAGGAATCACCATTTACAAGCCATTCATGTTATTTAGAAGACGCTTGCCTTGGTCAAAAATTGGAAAAGTCTATGTAAAAGAAAAGGAAGATGAACACGAGGGTCAAAGTTTCTATACTTATTCTTTAAAAATTCATTGTTATAATGGAAGCTTTACTTATAGATACAACCTCTCAAGCCATCAAAGTGAAAGATTTTTTCAACTCATACGACGAAAAAAGCCCTACAGTAGTGATAGTAAGTATAGGCATCCTAACTCTTATTAGGTTATAAATTTGTCAATGATAATTACTCAACCATTGTTTTTTTCAAAGCAAGGTCAGCTTACACATCAATTGACCTTGCTTTACTAGACTAAAAATGTACACATTTAGCAAATCGCTTGAGAAGCTTTTCTTCAACAAATCTCTTATATTGAGCAAAAACAGACCTATGATCTTCGAAAACGCGCTCCTCTCCCCTCCTTTGAATCAATACATAGAAGCTATTTTTCACTTTAGGCATTTCAAGCCTGATCATTCCATAGAGCGGGTGGTACCTACCGGGCATATTTATGTCATTTTCGAACTAGATGGTTTTGAGCGCCATACTTATGATAACGATACACTACAACCCAATGCCAACTATACCAAAGTTTGGATTTCGGGACAACATCGTCATTATATTTCCATTTCGGCTCACCAAGATTCTGAGATGTTTGTCATCCAGTTTAAGCCATTTGGGGCGTTTCCATTCTTTCACTTTCCAGTACAACAACTCACTGAACAAGTCGTGGCTTCTACCGAAGTGTTAGGCAATGAATTGGTAGATTTACAGGCAGCCTTGCTACAGCCAGAAACCTCCGCTGAGAAGTTTCGTCTGGCTCAAGACTGGCTCACCCAACGCTATGATGCGCAAAAGCTCCCTCCTCAAGATTTGATAGGTTTACTCACCCAACTCCAGCAAGCCCCTGTGGCCAATCATTATAATATTATTGAGAATTATCCCAGCACCCAAAAACACTTGATCAATCAGTTCAAAAAATACGTAGGGCTTACCCCTAAATACTACCATCGTATCTTACGTTTTAATGAAATACTAGGTAAAATTAAGAAAGAAGAGCGCCTGCCCTGGGCCCAGGTGGCCTACGATTGTGGCTATTCTGATCAATCGCATTTTATCAAAGAGTTTCGTCATTTCTCAGGTTTCAATCCTCAGGAGTTTTTAGAACGGGATTTGAACAACGAAGAAGGCAATTTTTTCCCGCTAGACAGAGAAGAAAGTTAACCTAAATCTCTTGAGGTTAATTTTTTACAATACATTGCCTGCCCACTTTGCTAACATTGTAGTGTAGTTTAATCAATCACACAAACACTAAATAATTATGGATTTAGCAAGTGCATTTGCCCATATCAATTGGCTTTCGGTAGTAGTAGCTGCCATTTCTGCATTCTTAGTAGGCGGTATTTGGTATGGCCCTCTTTTTGGCAAAGTATGGATGAAAGCTTTTCACTTCACTGAAGAAGATCTCAAAAAACGAAGCATTCCCAAAACCTTTGGCTTGTCGTTGTTTTTGGCGTTTGTTGCGGCGCTTACCCTCGAGATGTTTATTGGAGTGAAAGCAACCTTGATGTTTGGCCTATTGGCTGGTGTAGGTTGGGTAGCTACTTTATTAGGCATATTATACTTGTTTGAGATGCAAACAATGCGCGCATATGCCGTAAACGCAGGCTATTGTATTATTGCACTAACTGTCATGGAGGCTATTTTGGGCGCTTGGTAATGAGCTTGATACTTAAAAATCTAAACTTTATACACAATGGAAAAAGGATTATTAGAAAAAACCGGACAATCGCTGGAGCACTGGATTGGCGTGGTAAAAAAGGCAAAAATAGAGAAGCATAAAGCCATTATGGATTTCCTCAAGGCCGAACACGGTTTTACGCATGGGTTTGCCAACTTTGTAGCCCTAAAGGCGCGAGAAGCCGACGCAGGCTCGATTGATGATGCCGATTTGCTAACAAACCAATACAAAGGCAAGGAGGTATTGAAACCCATTTATGAAAAATTGGTAGAGCAAATCACTCAATTTGGTGACGACATTACCCGAACGCCTAAAAAGGATAGTGTAAGTATGATTCGTAAAAAACAATTTGCCTTGATCAAACCTGCTACCAAAACCCGCATTGACCTGGGCTTGAAGATTAAAGGAAAACCTACCACCGACAGGCTGGAAAACTCTGGGCCTTTTGGTACCATGTGTACTCATCGGGTGAGGCTTACTGCTGTAGAAGAGGTAGATGAGGAGTTATTAGGCTGGTTACAAGAGGCTTATGAAGCCGCCCAGTAGTTTTAGCCTCTTCTAAGAATAGAAAAGGCTAAGAATAATGTCAAACTTGATCCTTCGCCTTTAACTTTTCTAGCAAACGCTCTACTACCAAATGGGCTGAGTGAACTGCACCATCCATATAGCCTCCAAAAACAGGAGAGGTTTCGGTACCTGCAATTACAAATCGGTCATCTAATAAAACATTTTGAAACACAGGGTGCCCATTGTTTTGGTGAGGCAACAAATACTCATTTACCTGGTGGGTAGTAAAAGGTTCATTGGCCCATACTTTTTCATAATAACCCGCATACTCAAGGGCTACTTTGCCAAACAATCGCTCAAACTGCTTCAAAACTTCTGCTTCACGTTGGGCTTTGGTCATTTGGCGGCTTCCGCCTGACAAGAAACCTTTAAGCGCAAACGTATTTTGCTCATAGTTGGTGTGATCGTGTACTTCGTTGGCAATGCCCACCTGGCTAAATATCGCACCCGAAAAACCTCGTTCCCGCCAAAAAGGGGCCTTGTATTCTACGGCAAACTTGATTGATTCTCCCATCCAGGTATGAGTGTTGGCACATAGATTTGTGATGGTCTCAGGCAATTCAGGCGAAAACTTTACAGTATCAATCAATAGCTTGGGAGGCAAAGTGGAAATGACTTGCTCAGCCAGATATTGGGTATCTTGGGTAAAAACCTGCAACCCCTCAGTCTGCTGCACAATAGTATGTACTTTGGCTTTGGTAACAATTTGGTCAGCACCAAGGCCATCTTTCAATTTTTGAATAATGGCTTCAGTACCTCCCACAATACGGTAACTCGGTTCTTCACCCTGGGGCATTTCAAACTCTTGCGCTGGGGTAAACGACATAGACTCAAACAGCCCTTTACCTTGCTGAAATTGGGGAAAGGCCACAACTTGCAAGTCCTTTAATAGGTTTACCAAAAACTGGTGTTTGGCGCCAAACCAAGTAGCCCCCATCTCAATAGGTGTGTGGTTTGTTCCTTCTATTGTTTCTATTCGTCCTCCTACCCTATCACGGGCTTCCAATACAAGCGCGTTGATTCCTTGTTTCTTTAATAGCCACGCGGCGGTTAATCCGGTAAGGCCTGCACCAATGATGATTACAGGGTGTTTCATTTTTCTTTGAGAGCTTATTTAAAATTATTTATTTTAAAACAAGCTTACCACTTAAAAGTTCCAGATAAGCTTACCCAAATGTCCCAATTTTCGTTCTCGTAAAGAAACACCTCCCAGTAAACAATTGAAAGCACTATAAAACTAAAATACTATGATTAAGCTATTTACTATCGGGTTTACCAAGAAAAGCGCCCGAAAATTTTTTACGCTCTTAAAATCGAATAGAGTCAAGCACCTTGTAGATACCAGAGTAAATAATACTTCGCAATTGTCTGGTTTTGCTAAAGGTGATGATTTAGCATTCTTTTCTAAAGAAGTTGCCAACATTCATTACAATCACCAACTTGACTTTGCTCCTACTAAAGAGCTCTTATCCAACTATCGCAAAGGGCAAATTACTTGGGAAAAGTATGAAGAGGAATATTTGAATTTGTTAGATATTAGAAAAGTAAAAACCAAAGTAGAAATTGAAAAACTAAACGAAAATTGCTTGCTATGTAGTGAACATACTGCTGAAAAGTGCCACCGTAGATTACTTGCTGAATACTTTCAGGAAGTAAACCCCAATGTAGAAATTATTCATTTGACATAAGAAAAAAGGCAACGATGATTACTCATTCGTTGCCTTTATTATTTGAATGATTAGTAGTATGAAAAACTACCAGCCATCTTTACTTTCTTTTGAATGATTACATGTGAGCAATCATCTCAGTACCAAACTCAGAAGTTTTCAACAAGGTAGCACCTTCCATCAAACGCTCAAAGTCATAAGTTACCTTCTTAGCACTAATAGCGCCACCCAATCCTTTGTAGATCAAGTCAGCCGCTTCTTGCCAGCCTAAGTGCTCAAGCATCATAGCACCAGACAAAATCACTGAACCAGGATTTACTTTGTCCAAACCAGCATATTTAGGAGCAGTACCGTGAGTTGCTTCAAAAATTGCACGTCCGCTTACATAGTTGATGTTTGCTCCAGGAGCAATACCAATACCACCTACGATTGCCGCCAAAGCATCAGAAATGTAGTCACCGTTAAGGTTCATAGTAGCAATTACTGAATACTCTGAAGGACGAGTCAGGATTTGCTGTAAGAAAGCATCTGCAATCACGTCTTTTACTAAGATTTTACCAGCAGCTAAAGCTTCATCTTGAGCTTTGTTGGCAGCATCTTTACCTTCAGCTTCTACAATACGATCGTATTGTGCCCAGGTAAATACTTTATCGCCATACTCACGCTCAGCCAACTCGTATCCCCAGCTTTTGAAAGCACCTTCGGTAAACTTCATGATGTTACCTTTGTGTACCAAAGTAACCGATGGACGGTTTTGCTTAATAGCATATTCAATCGCACCACGCACCAAACGCTCTGTACCTTCTACCGAAATAGGCTTGATACCAAAAGAAGCAGTTTGTGGGAAACGGATTTTATCTACTCCCATCTCATTGATCAAGAAGTTCTTCACTTTCTCCGCACCTTCTTCACCGTTCATCCACTCAATACCTGCGTATACATCTTCAGTGTTTTCACGGAAGATAACCATATTGGTAAGTTCAGGACGTTTTACAGGAGAAGGAACCCCATCAAACCAACGTACTGGACGCACGCAAGCGTACAAATCCAACTTTTGGCGAAGGGCTACATTTAGAGAGCGGATACCACCACCTACTGGAGTGGTCAATGGGCCTTTGATACCCACTAAATATTCATTGAAGGCATCTAAGGTAGCTTGTGGAAGCCATTCACCGGTTTGGTCAAACGCTTTTTGTCCAGCCAAAACTTCTTTCCACATAAGCTTTTTCTCGCCACCGTAAGCTTTCTCTACGGCACTATCCAATACACGTTGTGCAGCGGCCCAAATATCTGGTCCAATTCCGTCACCTTCGATGAAAGGAATAACAGGAGTGTTGGGAACTACCAATTCCCCATTTTGAATGGTTATTTTAAGTTCACTCATTGTCTATGATGGGATCTAAATTAAATTTGTTCTTGTTTCGCACAAAAGTAACAACATTGAGGTAAAAATAGTTACGGGAATCGCATAATTATTAGGTTTCACTGCATTGATTGTTATATTATAACATGGCTTTACAGTTTCTCGCGGCATCATAGGGTTATTGATTGTTGAGATTTGGTTCTGCATGCTCAAATCTTGTTTTTGCAAATATGAGAATACAATCGCTAATGATTAATTGTGAATTATGAATTGATGAATTATTTTGCTTTTATTAGTGATCAACTGAGCATTAAGGAAAATACAAATTGTTGATTACTTGCATAGCACACCACTCTAGCTTTTTTCATTCCTACTCCTTCCACGACGCATCGCGACACCTTTCATTTTTCGCTGTTAGCTTTTCACTTTACTATTTACATCCCTTTTCTAAATTGACTTTGGCTTTTTCGTTACCAAGTTCTTTGGCTTGAATCCAATCGGCACAGGCCTTTTTGCTTTTATTGAAATGATAATAAATGTTCCCCCGATTAAGGTAGGCTTTGTCCATTTTGGGGTTTAATTCAATAGCCTTGGTAAAATCGGCCAGTGCTTCTTTATAGTTTTTTTGCTCCAGATGTGCCAGCCCACGGTTATAATATATTTTGGGAATATAGGGTTTGTCAGGGTTCATATCTACGGCTCGCCCATATGCCTTGATGGCCGCATTGTAATTCTGTAACGCCAAATAGGCTTGAGCTTTACCCAAGTAGGCATTTACAAAATTGGGTTTAAGTTCAATGGCCTTTTCGTAGTCTTTAATGGCTCCCTGATAATTTTGAATACGTCGTTTGCTACGCCCTCTCTTTTGGAAAGCTATGGCAGAGAAAGGTTGTTTCTCAATGACGGCATTGTATTTTTTGATAGATCCCAGAATATCCCCTCTTTGATAACGGGCATTGCCCTCATTGAGCAATTCCAGGGGTGTTTTTTCTTTGGGGGGCTCATCGGTTTCGCCTTGGCCAAAGGCCCATTGGCAGCTTAAAAACAGCATACAATAGAGAATGCCCAACATTTGGACAGTGATGGTTTTCATAAAACTAGCAGATGATTCCATTAGGTGATTTACTTCTCATAATTTAGGTAGTATTAGGTTCATTTCAAATGCCAACTATCAAAACATTGGCAATTACCCCGATTAATAATTAATTTTGGGTAAAAAACGCTTATAATTTTTTATTCGAAGTCGGACTGGCTTCGTGAAGAAAGGAAAACAACAGCAATGAGTAATGAAGAATTTTATAATTCGCTAAGGACCAAACTGGAAGACGTACATTCTTACCCAACAATGTATATGTTTAAATTTATAGTACCTTCATTGGGTGACAAAGTAGAAAAAGTATCGGCTTTGTTTGACAAAGAAGCCAATATTACCAGTCGCCAATCAAGTAAAGGGAAATTTACCAGTGTTACGGTCAAAGTAGTCATGCTTTCGAGTGACGAAATCATCCAAAAGTACAAGGAAGTAGCAAAAATTGAGGGCGTAATGATGCTCTAATTTTTTGATGTATACACCTTACAACCCAACAATTCTATTTTATATTTTTTTTACTTTGTTGGGTTGTAAAAATCCCTAAATCAAGCCAACATATAACTATTGTAAGAATTGAACTTTTTTTTCGCTTTCTCAATTATCTATCTATACATTTTCGAGAAAAACTTGCACAATATCAAGTTTTTGATTTGGCAAATCTTTAAAACTACCAAATATAATTGTAAATAACCCTCCTAATCGCTATATTTTAACCGTAATTCTTGAAAAATCACAAATTACCTACTCAGAATAAGCACCCTGCTGCTCGAGATTTACCAACTATTTTATCGGAATTATTCTGTTTTATTATCTTAATCATAATTATTACCTAAACCCAAAAAAGGAGAGATGTCATGACGAATAAAGAAAAAGCACTGGCGTGTTTCCGCAACGTTTACAAAATAGCAATAGCTGATGGCTATTTGGTCCGCGAAGAGAAAGAAATGTTGCTGGAAGTAGGGCAAAAAATGGGCGTAAGTCGCTCTCAAGCCCGTGACATTATGCAAAAAATCAACCATCTTGATTTTATCATCCCTGCTGACCCACAGGAACAAGCTGAACACTTGGAATACATTATCCAGATGATGATGATTGATCACGAGATTCACGATCGTGAGTATGAGTTATGCTATGCATTCGCAAAGAAAATTGGCAAGAACGAAGTCATTCTGCAAAGAATGATTGATAAAGTATCGCATGATATGAAGGTGATGCATTAATCATATATCGCCTCAATATTCTAATCCCCTAACTGTTTACTCAGTTAGGGGATTTTGATTTTATAGCCTCTGCCTTTCTCAGTTCAGCCCATAAAACCTTCTGTTCATAGGCATTTTTGGTGGTTTCTTCGCAAACGCCTGTTATTCCCTCGGCAGCTTTTGTACATTTAAAAAACCTTTTAAAATAATACCCATTTAACCTTGAATAACCCATTATGGACAATCATTCACTTGTACACTCGGCCAACATTGTGATCCATGTAATAGCTGGCTCATTGGCTTTGTTGTTGGGAACGTTTGCCTTAATCACCCCCAAAAGAAAAGGGGCACATACCCGAAACGGACAAATATTTTTGTGGTTGCTATCCTTTGTCATTATCACTGGATTGATTGGGGTGTTTGGCTTTGGGCGAAACACATTTTTATTGGTTATCACGGTACTGAGCGGCTATTTTGGGTTTTCTGGATATCGTACCTTACAAACCAGATCGAATCAACCCAAAACCCTGGACATCGCTGTAGCGCTGCTGGCCTTAATCACGGTGAGTTATTTCTTGTATTATTTCAAATCTATTGGGATGATTTGGTCTCCAGTGATTATTTATAGCACGGTAGGCACCTTATTTATGGTAGTGGGCTATGATTTTTTGCGCTACCTTATTCCCTCACATCGCTATAAACAACTCTGGTTGTATGAGCATATATTCAAAATGATTGGTGCATTCTCTGCCCTTTTGTCGGCTTTTTCGGGGACTGTTTTTGAGAATTATCAACCCTACAGCCAATTTTTACCCTCTGTATTGGGCACTTTGTTACAGATTAGATTCATTGTCTATTTTGCGACAAAGTCTCGTCACCCCCAAACACAACTAAAGTAGCTTCCTAATCAAAATACCTTTACCAGTTCTTTATTTACTGATAAAGGTATCTCTCAAAAAAGCCTCATCTAGAAGTCGATTTTGCTATAAGTATCGCCAAATATGACTTGTTTGACACGATCCTCGGCAAGGAATTCATGAGGAAAACCTAACGCAATCGCACTAACTTCATTAAGTTCTTTCATTTGCGCCTCTGGAATTACAATGTCTACACAACCCAGGCTATCCTCTATCTGAGACAGCTTACGCGCGCCCACAATGGGTATCACGGTTTGGTTTTGTTGCATGGCCCAACGTACAGCTACTTGTGCAGGACTTGCGCCCAAATCTTCCGCTACTTTTACCACAGTCTCGGCAATCTTGGTACTGCGCTCATTGCGTCGCACGCTGTCTTCTTTGATGCGGCCTTTTTCATCTTTATTTTTTAGATATTTACCTGTTAGGGCTCCCCCCGCCAATGGCCCCCAGGGAGTAACAGCAAGATCCAGTGCCTTGGCCATGGGCAATAAATCTCGCTCGGGTGTGCGTTGAATCAAGCTATACTCTACTTGCAAACCAACAAACCGTGACCAACCTCGAAAATCGGCTATAGTATTGGCTTGTGAAACAATCCAGGCAGGGGTATCCGAAATACCAATGTAATGAACCTTGCCAGCGCTTACCAAGTCGTCTAACCCGCGCATAACTTCTTCAACAGGCGTAGTAAAATCCCAGGCATGCACCCACAATAAGTCTATGTATTCGGTATTTAGCCTACGCAGACTTGCTTCTACTGAACGCATCATGTTTTTACGATGATTGCCCGAAAAACCCGGACTATCTTGTCGGTCATATAAGGTATATTTGGTAGCCAGTACAAAATGATCACGGTCGCTGTGGATAAATTCTCCAGTAAATTTTTCACTGGTTCCCTCAGTATAGCGATTGGCGGTGTCTAAAAAATTCCCCCCAGCATTGGCATAAGCATCAAATACTTGTTTTGAAGTTTCATAATCAGCTCCTGTCCCCCATTCGGTGCCAAATGTCATTGTACCGAGGCAAAGCTCAGATACTCGCAGGCCACTTCTTCCAAAAAGTTTATAACGCATTGTTTTGATGATTAATGTTTGATGATTGATTCTAATTCATGTTAGGAGGAAAAATTGAGAAAGGCAATGGTTGGGAAAGAATTCTATTTTTTGCAATTTCAAAACAAAGAAGTTATCTCGTTTTTTAAATTCGTCACTACGCTTTATGGCCTCTATCATAGACCTTATTCCACAAGAAGCAAAGCTTACACCTGATGCATTGAATATGTTGAAGGCTCAAATTCAAATACAGCAATATCCCAAAGGCACACTCCTCCACCAATCGGGTTATATGCCTACCAAAAGCTATTTTGTAAAACAAGGCTTGCTGCGCAGTTTTGTATTGGATGCCAAAGGCAAAGAACAAACCTTTATGTTTGCGCCTGAGGGGTGGATTATTTCAGATTTGGGAGCGCTTACCTTCCAACAAAGCTCTCAGTTATCTATAGAAGTACTGGAAGATGCCACGGTAGAAGTACTCACCAACGATTTCTTTGAGATTTCGGAAGGCCTGTTATCCAAACTGGGGATAAATATCTCAAGGCTACTTATCAAACGTAATATGGTGCTCCAAAAACGCATCATTATGCTCATGAGCGCTACTGCCACCGAACTTTATCAAGATTTTGTAACAACTTACCCTGACATTATGCAGCGGGTTCCCCTGAAAATGATTGCTACTTATTTGGGCATCACCCCTGAAGCCCTGAGCAAAATCAGAGGAGAAATCGCTAAAAACAATACTTAGCTCTTCTAGGTTTACAATCTTGAAGCAGACTGTAAAGGATTTATGATTCTTTGTTTTGTGAATGATAAATTCACCACAGGAACGATTCAGATTATAAATCTGAATCAGCGAATATGTTATTGATAAGATACTTAGCTCTTCTAGATTTACAATCTAAAAGCAGATTGTAAAGGATTTATGATTCTTTGTTTTGTGAATTATCATTTCACCACAGGAATGATTCAGATTACAAACCTAAATTAGCGCATAGGTGATCGTAAATACTTCATTCCTTTCTTAATCCAGATTAATTCGATACTTATTTATCCCACCTACCTTTGTGTCATACACAATAAATGAACACAACATGAACAGAAAAGATTTTTTACGGTTGGCAGGGTCTACTTCCTTATTGTTTGGGTTAAATGGATTGAATGAGTTGCACAGTTACTCTATGTCGTTGGAAGACACAGAGCCATTGCCTGCGCTATTTTTAGGTCATGGCAACCCCATGAATGCCGTTGAAGAAAATGAATTTGTAAAAGGTTTTAGAGATATTGCGCAGACTTTTCCCAAGCCCCGAGCAATTTTATGTATATCGGCTCATTGGTTTACTAAAGGTACTAAGGTTACAGCAATGGAAAACCCTCGCACCATTCACGATTTTGGTGGTTTTCCCAAAGCATTGTATGAGCAACAATACCCCGCTAAAGGCAATCCAGCCTTGGCTCAAGAAACCCAACAATTGTTGCAACCAATTTCGGTAGAACTAGACCACAACTGGGGGCTGGATCATGGTGCCTGGACGGTGATCAAACACCTATACCCTAATGCCGACGTGCCCGTCATCCAAATGAGCATTGACTATAGTCAGTCTGCTACTTATCATTTCGAGTTGGCCCAAAAACTGGCCATTCTTAGGAAAAAGGGTATATTGATTATCGGAAGTGGTAATATCATCCATAACCTACGATTGGTTGATTTTCGCAACGCGCACAAAGACAACTACGGGTATGATTGGGCCATAGAAGCCAGAGCTACTATTAACCAATATTTGCAAGATGGTAACTACAAGCCTCTGCTACAATATGAAAAGCAGGGCAAGGCCTTTCAGCTTGCGATTCCTACCCCAGATCATTATTTGCCCTTAATATACACCTTGGGACTACAGCAGCCTAAAGAGGAATTGATACTATTTAATGACAAGCTCCTGGCTGGAAGCCTAAGTATGACCTCAGTCAAGGTTGGGTAAAATAATGTAGTTACTGAATTTAATTATAAGCCTGTTTGAGATTTTCGAGCAGGCTTGTTTAGTTTACAAAAGGTGTTTTTTCGTGATTTAAAACCTTCTTTCCCAAAAAATCCATATTTTACTCCACACTTAGATGTTTCAATTCCTTAAAATGCATAGATATGAAAACACTTCTACCCCTCTGCTTATGCTTGGTGTGGCTTAGCCTTACGAGTAACGCTCAAACCAAGAAACCCTGGAAAGGTCAGGCTCCGATTCAAAAAGTAAGCACTGCTACCAAACCCGTACAGAAGCAATACAAAGGCGTTTTTGAGCTCAGCAATGGCGTATATTGCTCAAATGATTTTGCTGGTGCACGACTAAATGGCGTAGTAGCAAATAACGATACCCTCATTACGATATTGATTACCCCCGAAAACACTCCGATCAATTTTAGTCCTTGGTATGCCTTCAAGATTTGGGCAAAAAAATCCAGGCCTATGTATGTTCGCATTACTTATTTGGAAGGGGTACGACACCGTTATTATCCCAAACTGAGTAGAAATGGTAAAGACTGGACATCATTACATAACAGGCTCTATTTCCCAGGAAAGGCTATCAAGGCTAAAGGCTCCCGCCCATTGCCTGCCGAAGTTACGATGCGGCTCGACCTCACCCGAGAGCCACTTTGGGTAGCCGCACAGGAAATCATGACTTCTAGTGATGACAATGCCTGGAGCGACAAACTGAGTAAGTTGCCTTTTGTCACCAAAAGGGTGATTGGCAAAAGTCGAGAAGGACGTCCACTGCATTTGCTCAAAATTGGAAAGGCCAATGATAAAAAAATGATTATGGTGCTTTCGCGACAACACCCACCCGAAGTCACTGGCTATTTGTGCATGCGGGCTTTTATAGAAACCATTTGCAGCGATCGCCCCATTGCCAAGAAGTTTAGAAAGGTCTACAACACTTATCTGGTGCCCATGGTAAACCCTGACGGGGTAGACAATGGGCATTGGCGACATGGCATGGGCGGTATTGACTTGAACCGCGACTGGCAAGCAGCTAACCAGCCCGAAACTCAAGCTGTACAGAAGTTTATGCGTGAGATCAAAGCGCGCAAAGGTGGTAAATTTTATTTTGGAGTGGATTTTCATTCTACCTGGGAAGACATTTATTACACTGTAGATCCCAAATTGAAAGGAAATATGCCTGGATTGGTTCCTAAAATGATCAAGGCTGCTGCCGCCGAAATCAAAAATTACGAACCCAATATTCGCCCTAGTATGAAAAGCGGCAGTGCCTACGTAACCTCAGCTCGCTACTTCTTTTGGAAGCACCAGGCCGAAGCTCTTACCTTCGAGATTGGAGACCATACCCCTCGTGCTTTGATCAAAAAGAAAGGGCAATTTGCGGCCATCAAGCTTATGGAACTGATGCTGAAGGAGAAATAGAGGAATTGGCAATCACCGTCAAAGGACAATTTCATCTTGTAAAAAAACCTAAACCTTGTAAATTTGGAGGTTAAGAACTAATTGTAAACCCTAAAAGTATAAATACCATGAATGATGCTTACTTGCATATTGCCTTGAATCACTTGCCTATTATTATCCCAATGGTTGGGCTATTGGTGATGATTGGCGGCCTGATAACCAAATCTGATATTGTGAAAAGAGCGGCTTTTTGTCTCTTTATTTTAGGAACCATTACTGCCATTCCAGCCAATGTCACGGGAGAAGGAGCCGAAGAAATTGTAGAGAAACTGGGGATTAGCCATGACATCATTCACGAACACGAAGAAAAAGCCGAAACTTTTGTTTTGGTAATGTATGGCTTGGGTTTATTGTCTGTGATTGGGCTTTGGGCCAACTTGAAACAAAAAGGCTTTGCTGGCATCGTTACATTGGTAGTAACTGTTTTTTCAGTAGTTACCTTGTATTTTGCCCAACAAACTGGTAATAGTGGTGGGGAAATTCGTCATACCGAAATTAGAAAGGATTTCAAACCTGCCAAAGGTGGAGATGACCATCACAAAAATGAGAAAAAAGGAGACAAGGACTAATTTATTCCTTGTTTGTGAAAAACTCTTTGATCCCGCCAAGGTTAAGTAAAAGTTGACAATTGCTTCAACTTTTACTTTCTCAAAACACGAAACTATCATGAGCAAAACCTACGATGTCATTCTTTGGGGAGCTACAGGCTTTACCGGGCGTTTGGTAGCCGAATATTTATTAAAACAATATAGTGTAGGCAAGGATTTGTCCTGGGCAATGGCGGGACGTAATAAAGCCAAGCTGGAAAAAATTCGCGAAGAACTCGGCAACACTGATATTCCTCTGGTAGTGGCTGATAGCCACAATCGTGAATCGCTAGAAGCAATGGTCGAGCAAACTAAAGTAATTTGCACTACGGTAGGCCCCTATGCTTTGTATGGCAATTTGCTTTTAGAGGTTTGTGTAGCGCATTCGGTAGATTATTGCGACCTCACGGGAGAAGTGCAATGGATGCGTCGTACGATTGATGCTCATCACGAAAAAGCGCGGGAAAATCAGGTAAAAATTGTGCATTGTTGTGGGTTTGACTCTATTCCTTCAGATATGGGGGTGTTTTTCTTGCAACAAGAAGCCCAAAAACGCTGGAAGGCCTACGCCGATGAAATCAAGTTTCGTTTGATGGGAGCCAAAGGGGGGCCAAGTGGCGGTACCATTGCCAGTCTGGACAATGTGGCTATTGAAGCCCAAAAAGATCCTCAATTGATGGAAGAGGTGATCCTAAATCCTTATGGATTGAACCCCAAAGGCGAACAAACTGGAAAAGATGTACCTGATTTGCGAGAGTCGGCGTATGATGAGGATTTTCAGGCTTGGATTGCCCCTTTTGTAATGGCCGTGATCAATACCAAGGTTGTACGCCGAAGTCACGCCTTAAGTAATTACCCTTATGGCAAAGATTTTCGTTACGAAGAAGCTACTCATGTGGGTTCAGGAATTGCCAATCGTATCAAGGCCAGCATTACCGCTACTGTAACCGATGCCTTGTTTAGTCCAGGGTCTATTCTCAAAAGAATCATTGATCAATTTTTGCCCGATCCAGGTCAAGGCCCTTCTAAACGACAACGAGAAACTGGTTTCTTTAAGGCAATATTGTTGGGCAAATCGGCCAATGATCAAACCCTCAAGGTAAAAGTAAAAGGGGATCGTGATCCAGGCTATGGTTCTACCTCCAAAATGTTGGCCGAAGCTGCAGTATGTTTGGCCAAAGATCGGGAAAACTTGCCACAAAACTTTGGCGTGATTACCCCTAGTACAGCTATGGGAACGCACCTGCTCAATCGCTTGCAGGAAAATGCAGGAGTGACTTTTAGTGTGGTGGAGGAATAAGGCTGAATGCATCACTTAAAATATATCTCAAACTAAAAGTTTTAGGTGATGCATAAACTTGTCTTTTTACTTATCCTCGTCTTATTCAACCATTATATAGCCTCTAGTCAAAAATATTATCCCTGTGATACTGCCAAAGGAGAGTATGAGTATCAATATTGCTTTAGTTTTGAACATAAAAGAGATACTAGCTCATATAAGCTTACCCAAACAATTACACCTCACCAAATTAAGTTGCGCATTGTTGATAATAGAGGTGAAGTACAACCATTAATTGCTATCCAAGTAACTAATACAGAAGATAAAACAAGCAAATACATTTTTACTGATATACACGGAATTGCAAAGGCTGAACTCAAAAAAGGGGCATTTTTACTAAGCATTACAAATTCAAATTATGATCACTTCAAGCTAGAGTTTTCTATTACTAATTTGGAAGGTTTATACCTTGATTTAAAATTAGGCTTGGGGCCTGAACTAACCATTTATCAGATTCATTCAAAGAAGAAATTATCAAAGAAAGAAATTTTAGAAATTATACAATGTATCAGGCATAATCAGCACATTTCTTTTGCAAGGTGCTCAAAACAAGGGCAGTATTATATTTCAATACAAATTTAAAATAATGATCGACAAAATTTTAAAAACTAAGCCTGGACTATTAATCGGGCTTTCACTTGGTCCTTTTGTGCTAGGACATATCATTACTGGCGTCCGAGTGATGGTAATATCATTTGAGGATATGCACAAATTCAGAGATGTACTCAGTAGCTATCAACCCATTGCTTATGCACTGTTGTTGCCTATGGTTATTATTTCTCTCCTCTGGTTGTGGGCGGTATATGCCCGTTTATACCCCAAGGTACCTGCGAAAACAAAAATGCATTCCCTGAAGTTTAAAATTGGTTTTTGTATTACTGCCATTGACTTTATAGGCATGTTTGTTTTTATAATCTTCACAGGAAATCAATTCAACAACCATTTAGCAATTATCTTCCCTTTATATGTTTTAGGTATTTTTTCTCTTGCCTATTGTGCTTACTTTTTGGCAAAAGTTTATAAAGCTCTCTTATTAAGAGAAACACTCAAATTTTCTGAATACTTGGAAGATTTTTTTATGTTTTTGATCCCTCCTGCAGGCATGTTTACAATGCATGCCAAAATCAAAGAGTTGATAGAAAAAGACTAATCTGTTAGTCATTAAAAACCAGCTTTTCAAAATAATCTCTATATTTGCATTAACACATTAAAATATGTTCATTAATGGTTTTGTAAAATGTTAGGTAAATTATTCAAAATATTTGGCGGCAGTGGAGCAGCTTATGCAAGCGTGAATGCGGGCGAGCTTCAGGAAGCTCTGAAAAAAGATAAAAAAGCACAATTGATAGATGTACGTTCACCTGGAGAATTTCAGTCGGGGCACATTGCCAAGTCTAAAAACATCAATGTAATGGCTCCTGGGTTTAAAAGCCAGATAGAGTCGTTGGATAAAACCAAAACTTATTATGTGTATTGCCGCAGTGGCATGCGTAGTGCTCGTGCCTGCAAAATAATGGCAAAAAACGGTTTTGAAAATGTATACAACCTCAAAGGTGGAGTAATGGGCTGGAATGGAAAATTGGTATAAACAGCTATATTGTTATATGGTCAAATGGTTAGCGGTTGTGTTATGCAATCATTTGACTATATCTCCTCTTCCTTGTGCGATTGATTTATCAAGCAAAAAGATTGATTGTAATAATACCCAGGTTAACATTTTATCGTTGAATGTTATAAATTAATAGGGCTTTATCACTTACTCCCAAATATTTGCTTAATGCTTGCCGAAAAATTGATCAGAGAAAATCTGCAAACCCTCCACCCTACCTTAGACCTTGGTCGCTGTGGGCTGAATGGTACCGAAAATGACCTGTTTCAGCCTCTACAAAACACCACCCATCTGCAAACCCTCATCCTCTCGGATTATTATTGGAATTTCGATGCTCAAGAGCAAATTTATGTGGGCGCAGAAACAAGAAATCTCGGAGAGCGAAACGTATTACACCAAATCCCCAAATATTTACCCAAAAGTTTAAAAAAACTCACCCTTAATGGTGACATAGACTATAATGAAACCCCAGCAAAGGTACAGGATTACGCTCCACTACTGGCCTTGAAAAACTTAGTGCATTTAGAAACAGATAATCAAGAAAATCTGGATTTAGAGGTGATTGGCCAATTAACCCAACTCAAAGTCTTAACTTGCTTTTTTCAAGAAAAACTCAAGGCAGTACAATATTTGGCAAACCTCCAGCAACTTGAGTTTTTGGATGTATCAAACGCCAATGTCGAGGGTATAAATTTTATAGAAAACCTCCCTCAATTACAACACTTTTTTGGCGATATCAGATTGCCTGAAGAGCTGGACATCATTGCTCAGTTAAAGCAGTTGAAAACCCTGGTCTTGGATCATAATGAGGAACAAATTACCAACCTTCATTTTTTGTCTAAACTAACAAGTCTGAGAAAACTTTCGCTTCAATACAATGACATTGAGGATGTAGATACCTTGAGCAATCTCCACAATTTAAAATACCTGGATTTAACTTTCAACCGCATAGGAAACCTCAAAGGATTGGAGAATCTCATGAAGCTGGAAGATCTCAACTTGAGCAATAATCGCCTCGAAAGTGAACACATGATTTCTCTCAAAAATTTAACCCGTTTAAAAAGGCTAAATCTAGGCTTCAATAAAATTTATGACTTTGGCGCTTTACGCAATTTAACCCAACTTGAAGGTTTGAACCTTCAGGATAACCAAAGTGTCAATATCAAAAACTTAGATTTTTTAACAAATTTAACTCAGCTAAAACAACTCAATATAGAACAAACCAATGCTCAGCATCTGGAGGTCTTATCACACTTACAAAACCTGGAAGAGCTGCATTTAAGTAAAAACCTCCTCGAAAATATTGAGGCTTTGACTTCTCTTAAGAGTCTTCGAAAACTAACGCTCCATCACAACAACATTGAAGTAACAAGTCCGCTCAGGCAGCTCACAAACTTGCAGTATTTGGACATTTCTCACAATCCTATTGAAGATATCACCTTTTTAGAAAATTTGGGGAATTTAAAAACGCTGATTGCCTGGAATAATAACATTCGTTCGCTTCAACCATTTTCTAAAAAAGCTGGAAAAGTTCCGTATGGGACGAAATTTCATTCACAATGCAAACGCACTCAAGGACTTGACTAATCTACGGTTTCTCAATCTTTTTGGAGCAAACCTGCAAGAAATCACCTTTGTCAAAAACTTAACACAACTAACTCATCTTAATTTGCAGAGGAACAATATCAAAGATATTTCACCGCTGGCTCATTTGCCACATCTCAAGTTTTTGCATCTCACCCACAACCCTATCCAAGATATCAGTCCATTGAAAAACCTTCCGTTCATTTTTGACTTTACAATTGATCATACCAAGTTGCAGGCCCCTCCTATCTGGTATGCATATGCCAAATGGGAAAGGAAACCATTTAGTGATTATACACATTTGACAGAACTACCAGCGGTAGAAAAAATATGGCAATTGATGCGAACCAAAGAAAGTGAAAACCTCCAATTGGCCCAACAGCTGGCCAAGAGTCAAGGCTGGACAGCAGAAGAAATTAAAATCTATCAAAACTTAGTAGACTGATGAGAAAACGAGCCAAAAAAGCCCTGGAAGAACAGAAAAGACAAGAAAAACAACGTCAATTTGAGTTAGCTATCCAAAAGATGCACGAATACGTGAAG
Source organism: marine bacterium AO1-C (assembly GCA_001890965.1). Taxonomy (GTDB): domain Bacteria; phylum Bacteroidota; class Bacteroidia; order Cytophagales; family Microscillaceae; genus Microscilla. The sequence continues at coordinate 41,703 of MLAY01000020.1, forward strand.
GAAGCAGGCAAACCTTGTTCGGTGGCTCAATTTCAAACAGTTGATCAGGACACTCACTGCAAAACTTCTCGTTTTTTAGGGAATCAGGTAGTACTTCTTCCTCAAGAAAACTTTCCTGAAAATAATGGGCAGATAATGACACCTATCCTACAGGTAAACCTAACCGATGTTCCTTATCTTCCTGAAATCCTACGAGGTAAAGCCTGGTTGAGCGTTTTTATGGATCTGGAGGCAATGCTACTTGGGAGTCATCCTAATGGGGAAAACTGGATTTTGAAAACTTATGACTCATTAGATGAGCTAGAAGTCAGAGAGATTCCCCTAAACCAGATTCAAGAAAAAGCAAAAAAGTGGCAAGCCGCTCAAATTTCGTGGACAAAAGAAACTGATGTATTGGATAATTGCTCCACAGAATATGATGTTTTGCCCGAAAAATGGAGAAACATTTCTGATGAAACTCCCTTTCATTGTTATCGCTCCAAACCACGCCAATGGTTTGATAAAACTACGCAAGAGTATTTTGAAGCGAGCAACAGATTTGCAGGGGACAATATGTACAGTTGGCATATAGCGGCTACCAAATTAGGGGGCTACCCAACCTATCATCAGTACGATGAAGAAAAAGGAGTACCCAGTCACCCTGGTAGCTTTACTCTACAAATTATGAATGGTATTAAACATCAAGTCGTTGACCAACCCAAAGACCAAAAGCGCTTTGACCTGTGTGATTGCTCTACTACTTACCTAGGTTGGATTGATGGAGAATGGTGGATGGAAACTCAAACGAGTTAAAGGATCGTTCAACAAAGAGGTAGATCAAAACCAATCTAAAGTTTTGCCTACCTCATTGCAAAAGCGATTGCTAAAACGAGACCAACTATACAAGCCACAACTGCTCCAGGGCCTGTTCCACTCGTTCAAAGTCAAAACTTTGTAGTACGGTATCCATTTTTTGTTGAATCAGTTCATTACCAGGATTGCCTACGCTCCCCATATGGGTATGATTTACCTCATAGTCAGGCTGAAAGTTTCCTTGCTCAATGGCTTGTCCCACATTTTTATAAGCTTCTCTAAAAGGAATACCTGCCAACACTTGCTTGTTTACTTCTTCTACGCTAAACAAATACTGGTATTTTTCATCCTTAAGAATGTCTTGCTTGATTTGAATATGCTGAAACATAAACTCCGCAATTTGTAAACTGGCTTTTAGGTCTGCAAAAGCAGGCATAAAGTTTTCTTTAATCAACTGTAAATCACGATGATAACCCGAAGGTAAATTGGTAGTAATCATCACGATTTCGTTGGCGAGCGCCTGAAGTTTATTACCCTTGGCTCTGATCAATTCAAACACATCGGGGTTCTTCTTATGAGGCATAATACTCGAACCCGTCGTAAGGTGATCGGGAAAAGTGAGGAAACCAAAGTTTTGGTTCATATATAGGCACACATCCATTGCCATTTTGGCCAATGTTCCACCAATCGCGCCCAAAGCAAAAGCTACCGTTTTTTCTACTTTGCCACGTCCCATTTGGGCGTATACCACATTGTAATTCATGCGTTCAAAACCCAGCAAATCAGTCGTCATTTGGCGATTGAGCGGAAACGAAGAACCATAGCCTGCGGCCGAACCCAACGGGTTTTGATTGGCAATACGGTAAGCGGCTTGTAACAACAACAAATCATCGGTCAGCCCTTCGGCATAGGCACCAAACCATAAACCAAATGAAGAGGGCATCGCCACCTGCAAATGTGTATACCCAGGGATGAGCGCATCTTTGTGCGTTTCACTCAAAGTAATGAGGCGATCAAATAAAGATTTGGTTAGTTGTACCACTTCTTTGATTTCCTGACGCATGTAGAGCTTCAAATCCAGCAAAACCTGGTCATTACGAGAACGGCCACTGTGGATTTTTTTACCCACTTCGCCCAGTTGTTGGGTAAGCATCATTTCTACCTGAGAGTGCACATCCTCAATGCCTTCTTCTATCACAAAATCACCCACTATAGCACTTTGATAGATTCCCTGCAAAGCATCAATCAACAGTGGTAACTCTTCTTTTTCAAGCAATTGAATACTCTCCAACATTCGTATATGTGCCACTGAACCCATGACATCATAAGGTGCCAGCCACACGTCTAGTTCACGATCTCGCCCTACAGTAAATTGATCAATCAATTGAGTAGCATCTGTATTTTCGTTATTTCCTTTATCCCAGAGTTTTGACATGACTTATATTGTTGTATGGCTATATTTTTAAATTTTCTAATAATTGAATGTAGCGTTCGATTCCTTGTTCTATTTCGGATCGTTTAATGTATTCGTCTGCGGTATGCGAACGAGCCGAATCCCCTACTCCAATCTTAATAGTAGTAAATGGCATAAGTGCCTGATCGGAAAGTGTAGGTGAACCGTAAGTTGTCAACCCCAAAGTTTTGCCGCGCTGTACAATGGGGTGATCTGGCGAAATCCCTGAAGAATTTAACCGTAAAGACCTGGCCTGTAATTCACTTTGGGTATGCTGTTGCAAAATATCCACTACTTCCTGATTGCTGTAACATTCCTGTGTACGCACATCGATCACAAATTTGCAACTATCGGGCACTACGTTGTGCTGGTACCCCGCCTCTATTTGCGTTACTGTGGCTTTAATAGGGCCTAACCATTCCGATACTTTTGGAAATTGATAGTTTTGTATCCACTGAATATCCTGCAAAGCCTTGTAAATCGCATTTTCGCCCTCGTTTCGAGCCGCGTGCCCAGCTTTACCTTTAGCTTCAGCATCTATTACAATCAGGCCTTTTTCGGCAATGGCCATTTGCATTTCGGTGGGCTCGCCCACTACGCCCAGGTCAATATGATCTAGCTCAGATAAAATACTCGCAATCCCATTCTTACCCGAAACCTCTTCTTCGGCGGTAGCCGCATAAATAAGATTGTAGGGCAAATCAGGTAATGCATTTAAGTATACAAAAGTGGCCAATAATGACACCAGCGAAGCGCCTGCATCATTACTTCCCAAACCATAAATTACCCCTGCTTCTTCAGTAGGTTCAAATGGGTCACGCTTCCAGCCTTTGACAGGCTTCACGGTATCGTGATGAGAATTGAGTAAAATCGTTGGTTGATCCTTAGAAAAATTGACTGATTTAACCCACACGTTATTACCTTGACGTTGAGGAGTCAAAGATTGTTGTTTGATAAATTCTTCAAGAATATCAGCGGTTTTATCTTCTTCTCGGCTAAACGATTGGGTAGCAATCAACTGTTTTAACAAATTGATATACTGTGACTTATCAATATTTTTCATTAGTTCAATACTAGTTGAGTGCCCGAAAACCTATCTTGACTAAGAGCCGACGCGGCTCCAATTATCACCTCTTTTGATCCCTGCTGTAGAGCTGCAAAGCCATTGTCTAGTTTAGGAATCATTCCATCTTTGATGATACCTGATTGCTGATAAGCCTTATACAATGAATGAAAGAGTTTCTCTATCAAGGAACTGTCATCTTCAGCATCCTTGAGCACCCCAGGTTTTTCGAAACAATACCACAAGCGCACTGCATATAACTGGCTCAGTGCACCTGCCAATACCGAAGCCATTGTATCGGCATTGGTATTGTACAAATGTCCTTCGCCATCGTGAGTTAGTGGAGCAATCACGGGTACAATGTTCTGATCGAGTAATCCTTGTAAGGTAGGTACATTCACCGATTTTACATCACCTACCCAGCCGTAGTTGATGTCTTTAACGGGACGTTTCTCAGCCAAAATAATGTTGGCATCGGCTCCGGTAAAACCCAGCGCATTACAATTATGGGCCTGTAGCTTAGCTACTACTTTTTTGTTGACCAATCCTCCATATACCATCAACACCACCTCGAGCATTTCGGTAGAGGTAATTCGCCGCCCTTCTACCATTTGGGTTTTAATTCCTAGTCTATCGGCCATTTGAGTCGCGGTTTTTCCTCCTCCATGCACCAGAATTTTTTTACCCTCAATGTCTGCAAAGTTTTTTACGAGCGCCTTTAGCTTCGCTTGATCTTCTAGAATTCCCCCTCCTACTTTGACAATCGTTAATTTTTCCATTATAGCAAGTATAGTTTTATATTATCAATGACTCGGATAAATCGCTGAGTGATTTGCCCGAGTTTAAATGTAATAAAATTTCCTGCAATACGGCTTGAGCGGCTATTTCTCTATTCCCTGCTTGTTCTATCACGATGGATTGGGGGCTATCTAATACTTCATCGGCTACTACCAGATTTCGCCTTACAGGTAGGCAATGCATCAAACGTGCTTCATTGGTTAACGCCATTTTTTCGGCCGTAATGGTCCAATCTGGGGCCCCAATCACTTGGCCATAGTTGGCAAAAGAAGACCAGTTTTTTACATACACAAAATCAGCATCTTGTAGTGCTTTTTTTTGGTCATACTCAATGTTGACACCTTCGGTAAATTCGGTAGAAAGCTCGGCTCCCTGAGGGTGAGTAATGGTCAAATCATAGTCCATCTGTTTGGTCCATTCTACAAAAGAATTGGCGACCGCCTGAGGCAAGGCCTTCACGTGGGGAGCCCAGGTAAGTACTACTTTAGGCTTGTGGGTTTGACTATTTTTTATTCTATAATCCTCAATGGTGAGTAAATCAGTTAAAGACTGCAATGGATGTCTTATTTCTGATTCCAGGCTAATGACTGGAACTCCTGCATATTGCTTAAATTGTTGAATAAAAGTTTCTTTATAGTCTTCCGCAGCATTTTCCAGTTTGGCAAAAGTACGCAGGCCTATTATATCACAATATTGGCCCACTACTGCGGCGGCTTCTTTTACGTGTTCAGCTTTACCACCATCCATTACTACTCCTTCTTCGGTTTCCAGTTGCCAGCCATCTTTGTTAAAGTTCATCATCATGACTGACATTCCTAAGGTTTGAGCTGCTTTTTGGGTACTCAGCCGGGTACGTAAACTTGGATTGAAAAAGAACAATCCCAAGGTTTTATCCTTCCCCAATTGGGCATACCTTCTGGGGTTTCGTTTTACGTTTAAGGCCTTTTGTACCAATTCGGGCACACCCGGCACGTCGGAGGGAGCAGTAAAATGTTTCATGTTTTTGTTGATTCTTCTCGTGTACCAGGCCTGACAGACATTAGAAACCTGCCAGGCCTACATATTCTTTAATTTATACTAGTAGTAATTTTCTGATTCAGTACTTGTTGTAATGCGTCAATAAATTGATCGGCTTCGACTTGAGTAATACCTAATGGAGGTAGCAAACGAATGATGTTTTTGCCCGACACCCCAGTAAAAATATGGTATTCCTTCAACAATTGCTTACGCATATCGGCAATCGGGAAATCAAACTCTAACCCAATCATCAAACCTAGTCCTCTTACTTCTTTGATGTGTTCGATGGAAGCTAGTTTTTCTTTCAAATGATTTCCTATCTCTAGTGCATTCTCGATGAGTTTTTCTTGTTCGAGTACTTCCAACACTGCCAAGCCTGCAGCACAAGCCAAATGGTTGCCCCCGAAGGTGGTGCCCAACATGCCAAACCAAGGTTTAAAATCGGGACTAATCAATACTCCTCCTATTGGAAAACCATTACCCATTCCTTTGGCAATAGTAATCAGGTCGGGCTGAACATTGGCATATTGGTGGGCAAAAAACTTCCCAGTACGCCCATACCCTGACTGGATTTCGTCTAAAATCAAGACTGTAGCTGTGGCTTTACAAACTTGTGCTAATGCTTCCAAAAATGCAGGCTCTGGAATTTGCACTCCTCCTACTCCTTGCACCCCTTCTATGATTACCGCAGCAAATTGTTGGGTTTCTAAATGTGCTTTGGCAGCCTCTAAGTCGCCCCAAGGCACTCTTTCAATTTCGTGATTGGCGTTGATAGGGGCTACAATCTTAGGATTATCGGTAGCAGCTACTGCGGCTGATGTTCTGCCATGGAAACCTTTGCTAAAGGCCAATACTTTGCCTCGGTTCGTGTGAAAAGAAGCCAGTTTCAAAGCATTTTCGTTGGCCTCTGCCCCCGAATTGCATAAAAATAAGCTGTAGGTATCATAACCTGACAGCTCTCCTAGTTTTTGCGCCAAGTGGCCTTGCAAACTGTTTTGTACCGAGTTGGAATAAAACCCAATGTGGTTTAGCTGCTTTTCAATGCTTTTGACATAATGCGGATGACTATGTCCAATAGAAATCACGGCATGACCTCCGTACAAATCCAGGTATTTTTGCTGGTTTTGATCCCACAAATACGCACCTTCAGCATTGATGGGTTCTATATCGAATAAGGGGTATACTTCAAATAGATTCATTTTTTTTTCAGTTTTTTTGTTCACTGTTCTATTGTTTCGCCTTCGGCTTATGGCTTCATTGTTCCGCTTCGCTTATGGTTTCGCGATGCATAGCAGAACAATGAAGTAATTTAAATTCTCACATTTGCAAAACGCTATCCTGAACGGAGTCGAGGGAACTAACAATAAAAATCAACCATTTACCACTAATCATCAACCATTGGAAAAATAATTCATCAATTTATAATTCATAATTGATCATAATCTGACATAATATATCTTGCAAAGCACCAACTAACCAGTCAGCATCGCTTTGGGTAATTGTTAATGGTGGCAAAATGCGCAACACATGGGATCCTGAAATACCAGTAAATACCTGATAATCATACAATAACTGCTCACGTAGGGCTTGTACTGGGAAATCAAACTCTAATCCAATCATCAAGCCTTTGCCTCGCACCTCTTTGATCCCGACAATGCCCTTGAGCTTTTGCTTTAGATATTGTCCTACTTTGGCTGCGTTGGTCATCAGGTTTTCTTGTTCTATGATCTCCAACACCGCCATTCCAGCCACACAAGCCAAATGATTGCCACCAAAGGTAGTCCCCAGCATTCCTTTCCAGGGTTTAAAATCAGGGCTTATCAACATTCCTCCTATTGGGAAACCGTTGCCCATACCCTTTGCTATTGTAATAACATCAGGGCAAATATGGGTGTACTGATGCGCAAAAAACTTCCCGGTACGCCCATAACCCGATTGAATCTCATCTAGAATCAGGACTGTTTGGGTAGCTTTGCACACTTCTGCCAACTGTTCTACAAACTGGCTGTCTGGCACATATATTCCACCAAAGCCTTGTACTCCTTCTATAATTACTGCAGCAAACGCACGCGTTTGCAAATGCTTTTGTACCGTATCAATATCATTCAATGACACCTTTACTACCTGGTGCTGAGCATTCACCGAAGCAATTTTTGGTAAATCAGTGACCGATCTTGCGGCTGAAGTTCGCCCGTGAAACCCTTTGGTAAATGTCAAAATCTTGTTTCGCCCAGTATGGTGTGAAGCCAAAGTAAAAGCACTTTCGTTGGCCTCGGCTCCTGTGTTACACAAAAACAAGCGATAATCGCTATACCCGCTCATTTGGGCTAACTTTTGGGCGAAAGCCTCTTGCAATGGATTTTGAGTGGAGTTGGAATAAAAACCCAATTGCCGCAATTGGCTTTCTATTTTTTGTACATAATATGGGTGACTATGCCCAATAGACATGACCGCATGCCCTCCATAAAAATCTACATACTTTTTACCATTTTTGTCCCAAATATAGGGGCCTTCACCTTTTACTGGTTCTACATTGAATGATGGATATACGTCAAATAAATTCATATTGAAAGCTCATAATTCAATTGAATCATAGAGAAATATTTAATTTTCAGAAGTCCTTATAAAAGCAATTTGGCGAGTAATTTCCCCTCCTTTGAAAGGATTAAGTGAGTTTAATAAATCATGACTTACTAATTAAAAACTCCAACTTTAACCCCTCTCAGTCTCCCCCCTTGGGGAGAAGCTTTTACAAGATCGCTTATTAGAAAATAATGTTTTCCCTAAAACCCAATTGCTTTGAGCTTCAGGCCAGCGGTTTCGTCCCAACCTGCTGCCAGATTTAAGTTTTGCACTGCTTGTCCCGAAGCTCCTTTTAACAAATTATCAATCATACTGATAATGAGCAGTTTATTATCGTGTTTTTCGAGATAAAGCAGTCCCTTATTGGTATTTACCACTTGCTTCAGATCGGGATTGGTATCGCTTACGTGCACAAACAGATGATCTTTGTAATAATCCTGATAATAGCTTTGTGCTTCTTCCAGCGACCAATCACATTCGGTATACACGGAGGCCATAATTCCCCGACTAAAATTACCCCTTACTGGAATAAAATTAATCGGTTGCTGAAAACCTTCTTGTAGTTGCTGTAGGCTTTGTCCAATTTCACCCAAATGTTGGTGTTTGAAAGCTTTGTACACCGATACGTTGTTGTTACGCCAGCTAAAGTGGGTGGTAGCCATTGGCTTTTGTCCTGCCCCGGTTGAGCCTGTAATCGCATGTACATGTACTTCGTTTTTCAACACTTGCTGATGAGCCAGTGGCAATAAAGCTAACTGAATCGCGGTAGCAAAACACCCCGGATTGGCTATGTAGCTGCTTTTTTGTATCTCTTGCCGATTAATTTCGGGCAACCCATAAATAAATGGATTGTCGGGTCGTTTGAGCCTGAAGTCATGACTTAGGTCAATGACTTTCAGATGCTCGGGTAAGGGAGAATTTTCTTCCCAAAAAAGACCGGATTGCCCGTGCCCCATACATAAGAATATTGCCTCCACCTCACTTAGAGGTAAGTTGTTTGTAAAAACCAGCTCCTGCTCGCCCAGCAAATCCTTATGAATATGATGCACGGGCTTGCCCGCCTGGCTGTTACTATGGACAAATGTGATATCGATGTGAGGGTGATGCACCAGTAACCTGAGCAACTCGCCAGCGGTATAACCAGCGCCCCCAATAATTCCTACTTTCATTTTTTAGAGTTTTGAAGAGCATAGATCAGGAATTAAGGAACAAGTTTCTTAGTATTGATTCAAACCTTGCTCCTTTTTCTCTGATCCATACTTCCTATTTTAGTTTCTTATACTCTTATTTCCTGTTCTCTAATCCTTGCTGTCCCCTCTCTACTTATTGACAGAATGATAAATTTTATGCGCGTTCCCCAGTATTTTGGTAAAACCTTTTACGTCTTCTCCCGACCATTCACGGTTCATTTCACCATAGTGACCAAACTTAGCTTGCATCAAATCATAATCAGAAGTAATTCCCTGGATTTCAAAACGGTAAGGTTGTAATTGTACATGAACTTTTCCGGTTACTGTAGTCTGGGTATCGGCCAGGAAGGTCTCAATATTACGCATGACAGGGTCTAGAAACTGCCCTTCGTGAAGCAGCATACCATACCAGTTGCCTAGTTGTTCTTTCCAGTATTGTTGCCACTTGGTAAGTACATGTTTTTCCAGAGTATGGTGGGCTTTGATAATGATCAATGGAGCTGCGGCTTCAAACCCAACACGCCCTTTGATGCCTATGATGGTATCGCCTACGTGAATATCCCGGCCAATGGCATATACCGAGGCTATTTTTTGCAGGGTATTGATAGCATCTACTGGATTCTCGAATGTTTGGTCATCTACTCCTTTTAGTTCACCTTTTTCAAAATGAAGGGTCACCACTTGCTCGCTGTTATCTTTCAATGGACTTGGGTACGCCTCTTCAGGCAATGGCAAATGAGAGGTAAGGGTTTCTTTGCCACCTACACTGGTTCCCCACAAGCCTTGATTGATAGAGTAAGCTGCTTTTTCCCAATTATCTTGAATGCCGTGTTTTTGCAAATATTCAATTTCTGCTTCGCGCGAAAGCTGCAAGTCCCGAATGGGGGTAATAATTTCTACATCAGGAATCAAAATCTGAAAAGCCAAATCAAAACGAACCTGATCGTTACCAGCTCCTGTACTACCATGCGCTACATACTTAGCATCTTGTTTTTTAGCATATTCGGCAATGGCCAGCGCCTGAAACATACGCTCAGCACTTACCGAAAGTGGATAAGTTTGGTTACGTAATACATTGCCAAAAATGAGATATTTGACACATTCGGCATAGTATTGATTGGTACAATCCAGCATCTCGAAATGCTCTATACCTAACTGGGTAGCTCTTTGGGCAATTTTTTCGCTTTCTTCGGCTGAAAAACCACCAGTGTTTACTGCCACAGCATACACTTCCATTCCTTTGTCTTCGGCCAGGTATTTGGCACAATACGAAGTATCCAGCCCTCCACTAAAAGCTAGTATTACTTTGGGTTTGTTATTAGTCATCTTATTTTGGCTCATCTTTACCAGGGTTCAGTTTCGTTTTTTTCTCTTGGATTTTATCTAATTTTTTGCCCAGTTTCGCTTCTATTTTTTGGGCCTTTTTGTCTAGTTTTTCATTCTTTTTAAGCATTCGCTTTTCTTTGCGATCTTCTATGCTGGTAAGCACAAATTGCTTATAGCGCATCCAACGCTGGTATACCTTAAAAGAATGCTTCCACTTTTTGGCAGTTTGTTGCTCACTTTTTTCGCTCTCTTGATTGGCCTTGGCCGGATCATACATCATTCCTGTACACAAGCAGTGTTTGCGTTGGGTTCGGGTGAGTATGTCATAATTGATGCAACTCTGACACCCTTTCCAAAAAGTTTCGTCCTGGGTTAGTTCTGAAAAGGTAACAGGTTTGTAACCTAGTTCAGAGTTGATTTTCATTACTGGCAAACTAGTAGTAAGGCCAAATACTTTAGAGTTGGGAAATTTTTCTTTAGACAATTCAAATGCTTTGGCTTTAATCGTTTTAGCCAATCCTTCACCTCTAAACTCAGGGTTTACGATTAGTCCTGAATGGGCTACATAATTGCCATGTTGCCAGGTTTCGATATAGCAAAACCCCGCCAATGCTTCGCCTTTCAGTGCAATGACTGCTTTGCCTTCCCGCATTTTGGTTTTAATGTATTCAGGTTCGCGCTTGGCAATGCCCGTACCGCGCACTTTGGCAGCTTCTTCTATCATTCGGCATACCGCTTCGGCATAACTGAAATGACTTTCGTTGGCCACTTGAACCACAGTTGTATTGGTCATAGATTTAAGGTGTAGAGTTCCAGGTTTTGAATATTTTCGACTAACTGGCCTAATGAGGTTTTTCCCAGCAATCATTAAATCAGAAAACATTTTTCTGCTGTTTTAAAGACAATAAATAGTGTTGATAATTTTTTTTAAGAAAACCTCAATGAATGAGGGTAAGATAACAAAACTCTCTGGAAAATCTTGAACAAACCGAAGATCAGATTTGGTAGAGGTTGGGGTTTGTGATACCCCCAAATTAGGGCAATATGGTAGTGTTTCGTCCCATTAGGGACGAGGTGCGTTGCAGCGTGCTGCGATGGGCAATATGTGAGAAAATCTCAACATGAATAATGGGAAGTGCTTCCCTTAATTTTTTTGCAATGGTAATGGTTTTTCGAGGCTTTTGTCAAGTCTTAAGTCAAAATTTAACAGTTTGGAAACGCAAAAAAGTTAAATAATACAACAAAAAACAGGAATAGTTTAATAAATCATTCTACCGTTGCTTGGTGTACTTGTTGGTGACGCTGCGCTTTAACACCAACAAAGGTCAATTTAATTCACTAATTATTCTCTACCGGAAATGGCCCATCCTCAAAAGTCTCTTCGTGATAGCCCTTGCTACCTATCTGTTGGGTAATGGGGCTTCTAAAATCCAGGTCTTTTTTAAGGCAATTTAGCACATATTGGAAATCATATTTTGGCTGCCAGTCCAGTTCTACCCTGGCTTTTTCGTTGACATACACTCGGCCTATTTTAGGAAACATTTTCCATTTTTTTGCTTTATATAATGCTTCAAATTCGGGATAAATTGCACGAATTATGCTTGGTGCATTACCCTGTAAATCAGCCAAATGAGCTTGGGTAAATGGAGAAGTGGCACTGATGATATATTTTTGAAAGCCTAAAACTTCTGCTTTTTCAATAGCTAATAAGTGGGCAGACACTACATCTTCCAGATCTACTCTGCGATGTAAAAACTCGTTGGCCTTGAGGTTCAAATCTTCGTAAGCTTCTCGGGATTTTTTGTTGTCGTCTTCTTCGGGGAAAAATCGAGAGGTTTTAAGGATAATGCAGGGCAAATGATGGTTGCGATAAAATAGCTGGCACAAATCCTCTGCAGCAGTTTTGGTAACGCCATAAATATTTTTGGGTACAGGTACTGTATCTTCGGTTACCCAAACTGCTGGTTCGTTTTCAGCAGGCGTTAGTATATCGCCAAAAGTGCTGGTGGTACTCGTAAAAATAAAGCCTTTTGCTCCATTGGCTTTAGCTTCTTCCAACAAATTAAGCGTTCCAGTAATGTTTACATCGATAAAGTCTTGCTTGGAATGGGTAGCTACGTGTGGCTTATGTAAGGTAGCCGTATGCAAAACATAGTCTATTCCTTTCATTGCCTTCTGTACAAACGCTCTATCCGAGATAGAGCCAATGATGGTGGTCATAGGCCCTTCTTTGATATCGATGCCAATAAAATCGGTTTCTTGCTTTTTGAGAGTTCTACAAATGGCTTCTCCCAAATGGCCAGTGCTCCCCGTAACTAAAACTTTCATGCTTAATTGATTGGTGATTGTAAGCTCGAATGTATCAGTTTCGCCAGACGATTCATATTTTATCCGGGTGATTTTCGGATCAAATGATCAAAATCACCTCGTCTATGACGTACTCTCTATTACCTTCATTAACAGTTAATATTTGGTAAATTAGGAGGAGGCATTCTTAAAGCCAATCGCCCTGTTTTGTGAGCAATGGTTTTGATACTAATTTTAGTAAACATCTTTAAATCCTCGACATCTTCCAGCATTGTTTGATCTTCGGGGTAATAATACCATTGGATAGCGGCATTTCCTCCTGAGGATTTATAATTGCACAGTTTTTTGACAATCATAATCAACATCTTTTTTGAACAAGAGTTGTAATAATCCAGATTAAAATCCCAGAATAACTCCCCTTGGTACTGATCTATATATTGAGTGATCCAGTCAAGGATGGGGCGATAAAAATCAGGGGCATTCTCCATGTAAGAGTTTCCAGCAATCTGGCATTTGCCCGAATCTACATCCAGGTAAACTTGAGGAAAGGTGAGGTTTCGTTGATTGGCAATTACAAAATTTTCCATTGGTATCGTATATTGAGTAAAAATAATAGTAAAGAATCAGCGTGGTTTAAGCATCAAAATACTCATTGCTTATTCCAGATCAATGCCACTTTCTCTAATCAGAGCATATACCATTGAAGACCAAACACTTACAACTACGCAAAAAGCTTATCTATCAAAATAAAGTCAGCCAATTTTCTCGATATTTCGCGTTTTTATCGATATTTTGAGAGTAATTTCAGCACTCATTTTGTGCTAGCCAGAGAGCATTTTATAAAAACTTTACCCCATGAAACATATAGGATATAGCTTATTTTTCTTGTTAAGTATTTTGCTTATACAATGTCAACCTAACCAAATGCAATATGTGGATGTACCACCCAATCGTGGAGGCTATGTACCCGATGCCAAAACCGCATCTCGAATTGCCGAGGCTATTAGCGTACCCATTTATGGAGAAGGGATATACGATCAACAACCTTTTCAAATCACTTTAGAAGCAGATAGCATTTGGCATATCAAAGGTACTTTTAATAAAAGCGGGTTTGGAGGAGTAGTACACGTAAAAATCAGGAAAGCAGATGCGAAGGTATTGTATGTGATGCATGGGAAGTAAATGCTTGTAGCCTCACATACAATCCCAGTTACATCCTACCAGATAAATCACGACTTGTCCAGCAATACGTACTCTATCTTCCGATAACAAAGTATCATGCTTGACAGAACACCAGAGATTCAATACATTATTTATTTCTAAAAATAATCTGAGTTTTAGGAAGCCAACGTTTTATTTTTCGAATTTCACTTTGAGACAACGGGTTTCCTCCTAAAAACAGCCTTCGAAGTTTTGCCAGGTTTTTAAGGCTTTCGGGTAGCCTAACCAATTTATTGTTTTCCAGCATCAACGTTTCCAAATTCTGCATTTTGCCTATTGAATTGGGTAGTGCATTCAATTGATTATCATTCAACACAAGTTTTTTGACGCTTTTAAGTTTGTAAATATCATCGGGCAACGTTGTCATAAGATTATTCATGAGGTTTAGTTCCTCTAGGGCAACACACTTATAGAGCACTTTTGGAAACCTAACAAAGCGATTGTTGTTTAGCCGTAAACCATATAATAATTTCAATTGCTTAAAACTTGAAGGCAATGCTTGCAATTGGTTTCCTTCTAAATAAAACTCAAAGATTTTTTGCAGCTTCCCAATAGATTGAGGCAATGATTTAAGCAGATTAAAACTCAAATCTAATTCTTCTAAATTCTTACATTTCGTAAGTGGCTTAGGAAATTGACTAAATTGATTTTTCCTTAAATCCAACTGAGTAATCTTTTGCATTTTCCCAAAACTTACCGGTAGCTGAGTCAAAAAGTTTTCAGACAGGTTTAATTCATTCATCTTGTTGAGTTGATGGATATTTTCAGGCAATGCCTTGAGTTGATTGTACCCTAGATTCAATTCGCTTAAGCTTGTACAAGCATATAGTACTAGTGGAAACTCTTCAAATTGATTATTACTCAGGTCAAGGTCAGTAAGCGCTCCCAAACTCCGAAAGCTGTCAGGTAAAGTACTTAGCAGGTTTGTACTACAATCTATAGATTCCAGCGCTACGCAACTACCTATTTCGTTTGGTAATGTAGTAAGTTGATTTTTGCTTAGCTCCAACGTTTCAAGTTTTTTCAAGCGCTTAATTGAAGCAGGAACTTTAGACAACAAGTTTTCAGCACATTGTAATTCACTTAGTTCCGTCAAATTCCCGATGGCTGCAGGCAACGATCTCAGCTGATTTCGTTGCACAGATAGCGTAGTTAGACGGGTTAATTGACCTATTTCTACGGGGAGCCTTTGAAGTTGATTACCAAGCAACTCGAGTTCCTGTAGGTTTTTCAATTTACCGATTGCTTTGGGCAAAAAAGTGAGCTTGTTACCTCCTAAATCCAAGGTTTGTAAATTAGCTAAGTCACCAATAGAATTGGACAAAAGCGTAATTTTGTTATCGGTTAAGGATAGTTTGCGTAATTTGGGTAAGCTTTTGAAGTCGTTTGTCAAAATAGTTACTTCGCTATTCCCAATAGTCAATGAACGTAAAGCAGAGAATTGACTCAATTCATTGGGCCAGGTTTTTAAGTTTTCCAAATCAAGGTACAATACCTGAGCAGGTTTTTTCAGCGCTTCCTCTAATGATTCATACGTTTTGTCACTTTGTGAAAAACCACAGTTTACCACCAATAACACTAAGAAAAACAGGCCAATACGCTTTTTTATTCGATACATCTCAAGGGTAGTTTTTTGATTATATTCCAAATCTAGTCAAACCTACCCATTGGCTACTCTACAAATTCACGAACTGTCGTGCTGAGTTTATAAACTGTTTTTTGCCCTTATTAAAGATGAATCTCTCCTACCAAATAAGTCACGGCTTGGCCAGCAATACGTACTCTATCTCCCAGTAATTTGCAGTGCAACTCTCCGCCTCTTTGGGAGATTTGATGCGCCAAAAACTGGTCTTTTTGTAGTATGTTGGCCCAATAAGGAATGAGATAACAATGGGCCGAACCAGTCACTGGGTCTTCGCCAATTTCTTCCAGTTTATCAAAACAACGAGAGACAAAATCTACTGCCGAATCATCACCCTGGGCCGTGATCACCACCCCAATGGTATCTAAGTCGGCAAATAAAGTATAATTGGGCTTTGCCTGCCTTACTGCAGTTTCATTTTCCAAAACCACCACATATTCTCTGGCTTTGAGCACTTTTACAGGTTTTACTCCCAAAGCGGCTTCAAAATCAGGAGGGGTATCTACGGGCTGAGGTGGGCGACTGGGAAAATCTAATTCCATATATTGTCCGCTTTTCCTCACGACTAAGTCGCCACTTTGGCGAGAACGCAACCTGATTTCATCTTTTGAGTAACCCAAGTATTGCCATATGACATGGGCCGTGGCTAGGGTAGCATGCCCACATAAATCTATTTCGTAAGCAGGAGTAAACCAGGTAATTTCAAAGTCTGCGTTTGGGTCATTTGTGGAGGGTACAAAAAAAGCCGTTTCAGCCAGGTTGTTTTCAGCCGCAATGGCTAGCATCGCATCATTGGGTAGCCAGGTTTCTAGCTGGCATACTGCTGCTGGATTTCCTCCAAATAAATTATTAGTAAAAGCATCAATTTGGTAGATAGGTATTTTCATTTTCTTAAGATTATTAACTAAAAAATATCAGGAAGATCTTCATATCTCAAAAAAAGCCAATATTCATTACTTCCTGCCTTCGGATGTTCTAATTTTTCTTCAGTATAAACGCATTCATAGGTAAACTCTGCGATTGTTACACCACTACGCTTTCCATCCTCAAACATTTCTTCTGCTAAATCCACTATTGTATCTTCATTTAGCCCCGATACGGGATTATTAAAGAAGCCTTTTACATGAAATACTTTCTTTTCTTCATCTACCTTTAGCAGAATTGCTCTGGTAGATTTAGTTACATTTCCAATCAAGTTAGAATTAGCCAACCAGAAAATTTGTTGGACATAAGTTTCTAGGGTTATCATAATATTGGTGTTTACTTTTTTGGTTATGAGCTTCCATTTTTAATCTTTCTCTTAACTTCTGCTCACCTTTTAGGCACCCTCAACTTTATCAAAAAATATTATTTTAATATTACTATCATTACTCACAAGCTCGACTATCATTTTAAGCTAGTTTTGTACCCAAAGATAAATGAAACTCCCAATATAGATGTGATTGTTTTATGACTTGTTCAGACGATTCCAAATCAAAACAAAAACTCTTTTATGTTATTGTATTATTCATCTTGTTGCTGATTACCTCGGTAGTAAGTGCCCAAACCAATTCACTAAAAAATGATGAAGAAGAAAAAATATTTTATGTTGTGTATAAACCTCAAACTCCCCCAGGGGGCAGGACAGCTTTTTTAAGATACATTCAACGAGAAGTTGAATACCCCACACAAGCTCGTCGTATGGGCATAGAAGGTACCGTGATCATACGCTTCAGGGTAGATTCTTATGGAGAGATTATCCCATCTGGCATCATTAAAAGCCTGCACCCTACTTGTGATCAAGCTGTAATTCGAGTGTTAAAGAATGCCCCCAGATGGCTACCAGGTCAGGCAAGAGGCAAACCTCGTGGGCTTTATGCAAATGTGGCAGTTGCTTTTAAGATTGACTGAACCTCGCCAGATCTTCATCCTCAACTTTAATAAAAAATATTATTTAAATATTGGGTTCGAAAAGATATGAAGCTAAGAAAAATTTTATGTTATCTTTAAAACATCATTCAGGGTTAAAGTTTTCGCTTTACTATCCTACTAAGAATGAATAGATTAACCTAAATAATTTTAAAAACTTTGTTGATGGATTTGATTCGAAACTTCTACCTAAAAAAAACTAATCATTCACCATTAACCACTAATCATTCAAACAAACACTAAATAAAAAAAACGATGCAAGTAACCCAATCATATGCGCGTCCGAGCACTTCTCAGGTAGACTCCGAGGGAATGAAGTTCAACTTTTCGGCTGAAATGTCTCGTAAGCCAGTGTCTATCAATGCCATTATTAAAGAAAGCCTATCTTATGCCCGCCTCATGCTTGCTTTGCGCGAAGTAGTAAAAGGTGATTGGCGTCCTGCCCAAAAAGACCACACTGCTTATCAGGAATGGGTGATGGAGCGCTATATGGAAGAATTACCGGCTCACTTGAAAGGTGTAGAAGCCAAAAAAGTAAAAAAACTCGAAGAGCGGGAAAAACTCAAGATCAAGCAAAAGGAAATTCGCAAAGAAATCAGCAAACCACAAACTGAGATCAATAAGGCACGCCGTGAGTATTATAACTGGCTTTATAAACACGATCGCGACAAGTGGATTGTCCTCGATCCAGTGATTAGTGTACATCCAGATGCCGTGATTTTTGAGGCCTTCTCGCTGGATGAATCAAGTTATGGGCGTATTTCGGTTCCTTCAAATTTGCTGGAAACCATTGGCGATGTAGACTATGGTACCACCAATATAGATTTTAGTCAGGCACTGGCCGATGAAATCTACCGAGTACGTAGTTATCGTCCCGCTTGGTTGAAAGTAGCCTTTGAAAAAGTAGAGCTCTCAACCGCAGTGGGTGGCACCGTAGAAAAGAAAATTGATTTGCCAGAAAGCTGGGTACGTGGATTTTTGCAAGTACAGTCGGCTTCTACCTTAGATGGTATTATGGTTAAGCTTCACTCGCAAACTGTAGCCCGCATTTTGTCTGAATTGGAGCGCAAAAAAGAAAAAGAAAGTCCTCGTTCGCTACGTTTTATCCTAAAAAAAGGCGAAAAAGCCAAGATCATCATTGATCCCTGGGGTATCGAGGTAGAAGACACCCATATTTATAATGGTACTCAAGAAGGCGAAATTCGCTTATGGGGGCGTCGTCGTTTGTTTGTATTGAAGGAGCTCCTTCCCTACACTGATCAGGTTCATGTAAAATTGCTGGGTACTGGAATGCCTTCTTATTGGACTGTAGAAATGGATGGGCATCGTTTTGATTTGGGGCTATCGGGCTGGACCTCAAACGATTGGGCCAAAAAAGGGAACTTTGATTTGCTGGCTTCTACCGGAAACACCAAAAACATCGATATCAAGAAAGTAGAGCAGGTGTTGATTCAAAAACTGGCTACCACTCCTCAAGAAGTAGCTGAAGCAATGGGCGTAGATCGTAGCAATGCCACTTTTGCTTTACAAGAATTGTCTAAAAACGGGCAAGCGATGTACGATCATCTAACGGGTACTTACCGCTGGCGACAATTGCTCCAACAAGACATAAAACTCACTGATAATGAAGAAGATGAGCGTCTGAAATACGCAGTTTCTTTAGTAAAACAAGGCAATGTGGAAATACTTGATTCAAGCCGTTTAGATGGCGGACTCACTGAATATAAGCTAGGAGTTCAGGGTAAAAACTTCTACAAGCCTACCATTCACCTCGATCTCGACGGGCGTATCAAGTTTGCAGAATGTGGTTGTAGTTTTTTCCGCCGCAATAAACTACGCCAAGGCCCTTGTGCCCACATTATGGCGAGTGTGATTTATATCTCGAAAAACGCTTAACATTCTATGGCTCAATTGTTAAATGGTTGCGCGAAGCAAAGCGAAAGAACCATTTAACAATTGAGCCATCAGCAAAGCGAAACAATTCTATGAGGTCATCTTGACTTCTATAACAACAACCTAATAACACTTACTATAAATACGATTGAAATGGCAGATACTAATCAAACTACTAACTGGCGGCAGGAACTCAAACAAGTTGGGAAGCAATATTTTGAAATTCAGGAAATGATTCGAATGGGCTTTTTGAAAATGCCACCTGAAGAACTGGAATTGCTTAAACAAAAATACACAGAGCTTAATAAAGTAAATGCCCAACTACGCAAACTCAGCAAAGAGTTAGAAGGCTTTCAGGACATTACGCCACTTATTAAAGAAATCCGCAAAAACCGTATTGAGCGAGTGCGGGCAGCCAGAGCGATCAAAAAAGCCGAAAAAGCTCAGAAAGAAAAAGCACGCAAAGCCGAAATCGCTCAACGTAAAAAGGACACGCCTTATTATTTGGGGGAAGGAGTATCTGCCGGGCTCAAGTTTGAAGGTACCGAAGAGGCCAAGCTTCAGGAAGCAGGCTTGCCTATTGTACACAATGTCAAGGATTTAGCAGAACAAATGAATATGCCACAAAGCGATATTTTGTGGCTGTCGTATCATCGCAAAGCCGCTTCTATCGACCATTATAGTCGTTTTCAGATTCCAAAACGCAAAGGAGGATTTAGAACCATTGCCTCACCCAAGCCCAAAATGAGGGTAGCTCAGCAATGGATTCTGGACAATGTTTTGAGTAAAGTCCCAACTCACGAAGCCGCAATGGCATTCCAGGCAGGTAAATCTATTGCCGACAACGCCAACTTGCACCTTAACGCTGAAATTTTGATTCGCATCGACCTAAAGGACTTCTTTCCTTCTATCAAGTTTGGTCGGGTTAAGGGATTGTTCAAATCGTTTGGGTATAATGAAGGGATTGCTACAGTATTGGGTCTTATTTGTACCGATGCCCTACGCCTAAGCGCCAAGCTCGAAAACAAGCAGTATTTTGTAGCCTTGGGCGATCGCTATTTGCCACAGGGGGCTTGCACCTCTCCTACCATTACCAACTTGATTTGCCGCAAGATGGACAATCGCTTAAGTAAACTGAGTGATACGCTTAGTTGGAAATACACCCGCTATGCTGATGATATGGTGTTTTCTACTCCACAAAAAGAGGCAGAACTCAAGCACGTTTTGGGACTCTCAAAGAAAATCATTGGAGAAGAAAATTTTGAAATACACCCCGACAAAACAATGGTGATGCGAGGCCACCAGCGCCAAACTGTAACTGGGGTGGTGGTAAACAATGATGAAATCCGTATATCACGCCGCGACATTCGCAACTTCCGGGCGTTTTTGCACCAATATGAGCAAAATGGCGCGGAAGCCATGACCAAAAAACTGGGCAAAGATGCTACCGCTTACGGACGTGGTTACCTGGCTTTTGTGCATATGATCAACCCAGGGCAGGCTGCGAAGTTTGTGGAGAAGTATGGATGGCTGAAGAAGTAAAAAACGTAAAGTGACAAATTGGCCTAACGGCAGATAACGATTTTGGGAGTTAAAGTAAAATTTGACTTCTGGAATCGTTATTTTTGTTTTGTTACCAACATAATAAGTGATATGCGTATTTTTCTATTGATTTTTATAAGCCTCCTCTTTTTAAAATGTACTCCCACATTAGAAGAAGACCAAAAGACTACTCCTGCTGGAAAAGTCAGTTTTAGAATAAAAAACACAAGGTATCTATTTGATGCAAAAGCTAGAATTTCCCAGAGAAAAGACAAGGTGTCTATTCTCATTGAAGGAGATTTGAAAAAACCGAAAAAACAATATCCAGTAGAAGTAATTCTTTACATTAAATCAAACTACCGCTTGCCATCTATTACCTTCAAAGACCATAAATATGATCAAACCAACTCTTCTGGATCAACATCAAAACCATCCAAACATCATAAAAAAGGTTCCCGTCCTACTCTAAGGTTTGTTATACAGCGGTTTTATGAACATACCAGTTTGACTAATTATGAATGTAATCCTATTGATTTCAAAGTAACTATAACAGAATGGGATGAAAAAACACAAACAATTTCAGGTACTTTTGAAGGCAAAACCTGTGAAATGTATGGAAAAAAAGCAACGATAATCAATGGTATTATCCAAAAGGTAAAGATGAAAGACCTGTTTTCATTGAATTAAACTTTGCAAAAATCATTTAAATGAGACCTTCCATTATATACTTAACATTAATTGTACTGCTTCTCCCCCATTGCCGTAACAAAAAACAACCAACAGAAGCATCTACCATTCAAAAATTTCAAAAGCTTTTTAAGGCTCATCCCAACTATTTGGCTCGCGGTTTTGACTTCCCAGTAGGGAAACCCAACGCCAAGGGGTATTACAATGCCCAAAAGTTTCGCAAGAACAATCACCTGGGAGACGATTGGAACGCAGTAACGGGCGGTAATACCGATCTGGGTGATCCTATCTTTGCGATTGCCCATGGCTATGTCAATTTTGCCAAAGACCTTAAAGGAGGTTGGGGAAATGTAATTAGAATTATTCATCGATTACCCGATAGCACATTCTACGAGTCAGTCTACGCACATTGCGATTCTATATTGGTAAAACCCAATACCTGGATCAAGAAAGGGCAACAAATTGGCACCATTGGAACCGCTCATGGTAAGTATTATGCTCACCTCCACCTCGAAATAAGAGACAACATTACAATGCCCATTGGTGGTGGATATGCGCGTAATGCTGCTGGATATCTTGATCCTACGCAGTTTATTAAACAACATAGGTGATTATTGATTCTTATAGATATCAGGGTTGTGTAAAGTCTATGTAAATCGTTATTTTGAAACACGGTTGGCAATCCCAGCATATTTTACCTCTAACACTGCCTACAAAAATATGGACATCGTCATTCATCGTAACATTGCAGATTTATACAAATCGCTCAACCTACCATTTGAGCAGGAAACTGATTTTACCATTCATTTTAAGCCTGCTATTCTTCCTGAAATTCCCTGTGCATCGCCTACTTATCGCGCCGACTATTTTACTTTTGGTTTTGTAAAAGATGGTGCCGGGTCTTATACCATTGATGATTACAGGTTTCCTTATGATTCAAATACAATTTATTTTTCCAACCCAGGGCACATCAAATCATTTGAGGTAGATGAGCTACAGGATGCCTACATGATTACTTTGACTGAAAGTTTTTTAAGGGAAAATGTTTATACCAATATTTTCGAAGAATTTCCTTTTTTACTGGCCGAAATCGTCCCTCCCAAGAAGCTGTCAGCAGCACGATTCAGTGAATTTGAAACCCTTTATAAGCAAATAATGGTTGAATACGAGAAGCTTTCGGTATACAAGAACAAAATACTGGGCAATCTATTTGTGGTACTGTTGCTCAAGCTAAAAGAAGAGTTCTGGGTAAACTATGACCCTATTATTGAAGGAAATAGAAATTCTCAAATTGTAAAGTCATTCAAACATTTGTTGGAGTCAGAGTTTCGGCAACTAATGGAAAACTCTCCACAAGAAGGCAAACTACAAGTCCAACATTTTGCCGAAAAGCTAAACCTGCACCCTAATTATCTTAACTCGGTTATTAAAAGTAAAACCGGGAATACAGTCAATCAATGGATTTCGAGTCGCACACTTTCCACCGCGAAGCTTTTGCTTATGAATACTTCTTATTCGTCTAAGGAAATTGCTTATAAACTGGGCTTTAGCGAACCTACCCATTTTAGCCGATTCTTTAAAAAACATACCCAAACTTCCCCCAGTATATTCCGAAAATCGCATCAGGTATAAGTTATTCTTTGAAATTGGTCACTTCTTGTTTGATCGTGGTTGCCGTTTGTTGTGTTTTATCATCCAATTTTGCCCCAGTTATTATCAAACACAAACCAACATCAACAATGCAAAAAAGAACCATCGGAAACAGCGATTTACAAGTTTTCCCCATTGGATTGGGTACTATGGGCATGTCTGAATTTTATGGAGAAACCAATGAAGCACAATCTATTCAAACGATCCACAAAGCAATAGACCTGGGGGTGAATTTCTTTGATACTGCCGATATGTATGGCAATGGACACAACGAAGAATTGCTTGGAAAGGCCTTGAAAGGCAAACTTAATGAAGTAACCATAGCTACCAAGTTTGCCATTATGCGAGGCTCAAACGGCGAGTTTTTAGGGGTCAATGGCAAACCTGATTATGTAAAACAAGCTTGCGAAGCCAGTTTAAAACGATTAGGCATAGATACCATAGATTTATACTACTGCCATCGGGTAGACCCTAACACTCCGATAGAGGAAACTGTAGGTGCTATGGCCGAACTGGTAAAAGAAGGCAAAGTAAGGTATCTTGGCCTATCAGAAGTAAAAGGTGAAACTTTGAAAAAGGCTCACGCAGTGCATCCTATTACTGCAGTACAATCAGAATACTCTATCTGGACTCGAGACATCGAAGAAGCCAATATGAAAGAATGTCGGGAACTGGGTGTTTCTTCCGTGGCTTATAGTCCGTTGGGTAGAGGTGTTTTAACTGGGAAGTTTAACAAGATTGAAGATAAAAATGACTACCGATATCACCTACCCAGAATGGAGGCCGAAAACTTTGAAACCAATAGAAGGATTGTGGAACAAGTAGAAGCCATTGCCGCCGCAAAAAATGCCACAGCGGCTCAAATTGCCCTTGCCTGGGTGCTTGCCAAAGGTGACGATATCATTCCGATTCCTGGTACCAAAAGAGAGAAGTATTTGCTGGAAAATGTAGATGCCCTTAAGATTCAATTAAGTGCTGACGAGATCAGCGAGTTGGATAAATTGTATGGACTCGTAAAGGGCAATCGCTATGACAATATGGCTTTGACTTTGCAATAAAGTAAGCACTCATACCTTGTAAATTACCATACATCAATTTATTCCACTTGCCTCTATGATAATTTTGTGATACTTACAAAATCATCAAGACTTCATGAATGATAGCCTCGGTATTTGGGGCTATTGTTTATGATTCAATCAATTCTATACAATGGAAAATAATTTTACGGTGGTAGTTTCTCACTTTGTGAAACAAGAAAAGGCACAGGCATTTGAGCAAGCGCTGAAACAAGTCATCCAAAAAGCTAAAGTCTATCCAGGGTACGAAGGAATCCAGATCATCCAAGGTAAAAATAAAGCAGAGCAAGAATACGTGCTCCTCATTCGCTTTGATACCGAAGCTAATTACCAAACCTGGGCAGCATCAGCCCCACGCAACGAATGGTTTGAAGAATTGAAAGAATACATAATCAAGGAGAGCGAAATACGCTATCAGGAAGGGATAGAATTTTGGTTTTCTATGCCTGAAACACCTACCATTGCCGCGCCTAAAAAATGGAAAATGGCCATACTCACCTGGATGGTGATTTATCCGCTGGTGTTAACTTTAAGCACTTTGGTAGGTTTCTATTTGCACTTTCTACCTACGTTTTTGCGCATACTAACGGTGTCTCTCATTTTAGTGCCCCTTATGACTTACCTCGTAATGCCCCAGGTTACTAAAACCTTTGCTTTCTGGATTTTTAAAAGGTAAAAACGGTTTCAACAATTTATTTTTCCATTTCTGATGGGTTGATAGTTTTGCTATTTAAATTAAAGGCAGGAACAATCAACTCCAATATGGAAAATTCAATACTGGAAGAGGTATTTAACAAAACAGCTACTTTCTCACCAATAGAACTCAGTACCATTGGGACTTTCTTGAAAAAAATAACCCTCAAGAAAGGAGACGCTTTACTGCGTCAGGGAGATACTGTACTCTATACTCACTTTGTTTATAGTGGCTGTTTGAGAACCTATTTTATCGACAACTCTGGCAAAGAGCATACTTTACAATTTGGGATTAAGGATTGGTGGATCAGTGATTATACCGCGCTTTTTTCGGCAGATAAGGCAATGATGAATATCGAGTGTATTCAAGACGCCACGCTTTATCGGTTGTCGAGAAAAAACATGGAGCAATTGTATATAGATATTCCAGCATTTGAGACTTTCTTCCGAAAAAAACTCGAGAAGCGAATGGAAGCATTTCATAAAAGAACCCTTGGTAATTTAGCGCTCACCGCCAAAGAAAGATACCTCTCTTTTATAAAGACATACCCGAGTATCGAGCAGCAAGTCAAGAACTACCACATTGCGTCTTATTTAGGTATTACGACTGAAAGTTTGAGCAGAGTTAGGAAAGAAATTATCCAACAATAGTGATCTCAGAAATATTAATCGCTCTTCCTTTTTTACCATAGATCAATTTTTTTGGGAGGTGTTTGCCGCAGTTTTGTGACATCAAATCATTTTAAAAAACATTCTCATGAAAAAAATATTGATTGTAATCACGAGCCATGCGGATTTAGGCACTACTGGACAAAAAACGGGGGTTTGGTTGGAAGAATTTGCGGCCCCTTACTACTTTTTCAAGGATCAAGGCATAGACCTTACCTTGGCTTCGCCCAAAGGTGGCCAACCACCCATTGACCCTAAAAGCGAATTGCCTGACTTTCAGACTGACGCTACCCGTAAGTTTAATGAAGATGAAGCCACCCAAAAAATATTTGCCAATACGGTGAAGTTAGCTACCGTAACCCACCAAGATTACGACGCTGTTTTTTATAGTGGTGGCTATGGCCCTTTGTGGGATTTATCTGAAAACCAAGATTCTATTGCCCTCATTGAAGCATTCTATCGGCATAACAAACCAGTAGCTTCGGTTTGTCATGGCCCTGCTATTTTTAAAAACACCAAAGATGCAAATGGCAAACCATTGGTTTCTGGCAAAAAGGTTACGGCTTATTCCAACTCAGAAGAAGCTGCAGTTGATTTTACCGACATTGTGCTGTTTTCGGTAGAAGATATGCTGAAAGAAAATGGTGGAGAATATTCTAAAGGGCCTGATTGGAATCCATACGCTCAAGAAGATGGCTTGCTTGTTACAGGGCAAAACCCCGCTTCTTCGGAATTGGTAGCAGACTTGCTATTAAAAAAACTCGCATAACAAACTATTCACAATAGGTAGCTTTGTAACGGTTTGGGGGTCAACTCAAGCCGTTTTTTGTTGCTTGTTTTTCCAGAAATCACTCCTGATAAATGCCCCATCTAAGCACTGTATAAAAACAAATATATTGTATATTCAGCTGTTGAAGACAGTAAAACCAAATAACCAAAAAAATGAAAATTTGTATTGCCCAAACCCAGTCACTCAAAGGAAAAGTGCACGAAAACATCCAAAATCACCTGAAAGTCATTGAGCAAGCCATCAAGCTAGATTCCGATCTGATCGTATTTCCAGAATTATCCATTACAGGTTATGAACCCGAGCTGGCCAAAGCACTGGCGTGTGAGGTAAATGATGAAATATTTAACCCGTTTCAAGCATTGGCTGACCAACACGGGATAACAATTGGCGCAGGTATGCCCACCAAAGCTAAAGACAACAGTGAGGGAATCAATATCAGCATGTTAATTTTTCAGCCAAACAAAGCCAGATTAGTGTATTCAAAAAGACTGCTTCATGAAGATGAACTGCCTTATTTTGTAAGTGGGCATCAACAGCCTTTTTTAAATATTCAAGGAAAGAAAATTGCCCTCGGAATTTGTTATGAAACTTTACAAAGAGCGCATTTTGTAAACGCCGCAGAAAATAATGCAGATATCTACATCGCAAGCGTAGCCAAGCCAGACAGAGGAGTTAACAAAGCCTTCGTACATTTTCCTTCCATTACCAGAGAGTTTAATACTCCTATTTTAATGTCTAACTGTGTGGGATATTGTGACAACTTTTTGAGCAATGGGCAAAGTTCTGTGTGGAATAATCAGGGAGAACTCATGGGGCAGCTAGACCAGGAAAACCAAGGCATATTAATTTACGATACCGACTTGGAAAAAGTAGACCAGTTCCCGCTGGCACCTGCTATTACTTACACCCAGGCAAGCTAATTTTTACTACACTTCCCCTATTTATCCTGAGCTCTTAAGTAAGGAACTATTCCTTTTACTAACCAACCAGCTATTACTCCACTTCGCATTTTTACAATTTTTAAAACCCATCATAAGGTATTTTTGTAGTCTCCCATAATAACTATATGACTATGAAAAGCACCTTATTTTTAATATTGTTTCTTACTGTATACTACGTAGCAAACGCCCAAACCTCCAAAGTAACCGAACCAACGATGGTTTTTGTAAAGGGGGGCGAGTTTTTGATGGGCTGCACTAAAGAGCAACAAGGACATTGCATCAGCGATGAAAAGCAATCTGTTTTGGTCGAACTCCATGACTTTTGGATTGGTAAATACGAAGTAACCAATGCCCAATATGCCGAGTTTTTGTCTCAGGTAGGCAATAAAAAAGAAGGTGGGGCTCCTTGGTATCTAATGAATAAATACGCCTTAATTAAGAAAACTGCTCAAGGCACATATGTAGTCAAAAAAGGACTTGAAAATCATCCAGTAGCCAATGTAAGCTGGTACGGAGCCAAAGCCTATGCAGACTGGCTCTCTAAACAAACCAACAAAAATTATAAATTACCCACCGAAGCCGAATGGGAATATGCCGCCCGAGGTGGACAAAAAAGTAAAGGATACATTTATAGCGGTAGTAACACTCCACAGGCAGTGGCTTGGTCTTATGAATATGCAGCTAACTCTAAAACTGGATGGAAATTTAAAGGGGATGTAGGTACGCATCCTATAGGGCAAAAAACACCCAACGAATTGGGCATTCATGATATGAGTGGCAACCTCAAAGAATGGTGTTCGAGCGCGTATAGCCAGGTACTCCAGGCGGGCATTAACCCTACTGGTCCCGCCATGGGATCGTCGCGAGTCCTCAGAGGTGGAAGCTGGGACAACGAAAATCAAGACGCTCGGGTTTCTGCCAGAGACCATGCTTTCCCAGTAAACCGGTTTGCGGTCAATAAAGGTTTTCGGGTAGCAATGGAAAAAGACATTGCCACCAAAGTAGATGCTTACATCAAAAAGAAAAAATTTAGTGGGGTGCTTCTTATTCGCAAAAATGGGAAAACGCTTTATCATAAGAGCTTCGGAATGGCCAATCGGGAGAAAAGTATCCCTCATCAAAATAACACCCAATACCCTATTGCATCTATTACCAAAATTTTCACTTCGGTTATCATTTTACAATTGATGGAAGAAGGCAAAATTGATTTGAATAAAACCATTGGGCATTATTTACCCAGCTACCAAGGCCCTGGTCGTGATAAAGTAAATATTCATCAGTTGCTCACCCATACCTCGGGGCTCAAGCGCAGCGAAGACAAGCAATCTGAAGGAAACCTCTTCCCCGATATTTATTCCGATTCCATCTCTACCGATGAATTGGTCAAAAAATATTGCAGTGGCGAGCTTATTCACCTTCCTGGGTCTACCTTCAACTATGCCAATGGTGATTATATTATTTTGGGCAAAATCATAGAGCAACTCACCAAAGATACCTATCAAAATGTGTTGCAAAAACGAATTCTTACACCGCTGAAAATGCAAAGTAGTGGACTGATTACGAATACCAATAAGCCCAAAAACCTGGCGCAGGGTTATACCAGGAATCGAAAAACAAAAAAAATAACAAGGGATGCCGACAAGCTTTTCCAAAACTACTTTTCTGGAGCAGCTATGTATGCTACTGCTACAGATCTGGCCAAATTTGCCGATGCTTTGTACGACAAAAAAACCTTGCTCAAACCAAACTCTATGAAGCTATTTTTGCAAAATTATCTCCAAACCAGAGGCTATGGCTATGGGCTTTGGGTGAGGTATTCTACTTATAACAAAACAAAGGTGAAAGTAGCCGAACGCTACGGACGTATTTGGGGAATCAATACCCTTGTAGGCCGTTTGATGGATCACGGCATCACCATCATTGTATTGGGCAACACCAATTTGGTAAACCCTGGAAGCTTTCAGCGAGTGGTAGGGGAAATTGTAATGAATTAGAAGATTTTAAGTCTTTCGAAGAAAGACTACTGTTTAGGCAAAGTATCAACTATAACTACTACTGATGGTACTTTGCTCAAATACCTACAAAATATTATTTATTACTCATATCTTTAATAACCTTGATACCCATGAAAATACGCTTTTTATTCCTTTATAGTCTATTACTTGTGTTGCATCAGCCATTAATGGCGCAAATTTCGGCTAAAGAGTTAGCACAAGAAGTTGATAAATATTTTGAAAAAACCACTAGTAACACCTCGCCTGGAAGTGCCATAGTGGTAGTAAAAGACGGTAAGGTGGTTTTGAACAAGGGATATGGTCTGGCCAATCTGGCGCACAAGACGCCCATCACTCCTCATACCGTATTTGACATTGCCTCTGTTTCTAAACAGTTTGCAGCGTTTGCCATTTCGATGTTGGTAGAACAAAAAAAGATTGCGCTCAACGACGATGTCAGAAAATACATCCCTGAACTTGCTAATTTTGGCCATACCATTACCATCAATCATTTGGTGCATCACACGAGTGGCATCCGCGATTGGACAAGTACTCTACCGTTGAGCGGTGTGCAATTCGACGACGTGATTTCTTTTGATCAAATATTACGAATGGCTTACAACCAAAAAGCGCTCAATTTTGTACCAGGATCAGAATATAGTTACACCAATACAGGCTACAACCTTTTGGTGGAAGTGATCCAGCGAGTGACCAAACAACCGTTTCGCCAGTGGACCGATCAAAATATTTTTAAGCCATTGGGAATGACCCACACTCACTTTTCGGACGATTATCAAGAAGTAATTGCCAATAAGGCCTTGAGTTACAAACGCCATAAATCAGGTAAGTATCAAGTAAGATCCAATCAACTCACAGCTTTGGGTTCTAGCTCATTACATACCACTACTACCGATATGGCAAAATGGTTAATGAATTTGGATAACCCTAAAGTGGGAGGAAAAGCAGTGGTGAAGCGAATGTTTGAACCTGGCAAACTCAATAATGGCAAGAAATCTTCTTATGCTTTTGGAATTGACGTAGGGGAAGCCTGGGGTACCAAGGTAGCCGAACATTCGGGTAGCTGGGCAGCCTTCGATACTTACATGATTTATTTTCCCGAACATCAGCTATCGGTAGCGGTATTTAGCAACCGCTACGCACGCTCCTGGCGTCCTGCCCAAAAAATAGCCAAGTGGTATATTAAAGGCGTGAAACTAAATGCTAAAAAAATCAAAACGACTAAAAAGTCATCTAAAAAAGCTCAGAAAAGTATCAGCGTATCCAAGGAAAAACTGGATCAATACGTAGGCATATATCGCTTTGGGGCTGGCTGGTATGTAACCATCACCCGCGAAGGCGACCAACTGATGACCCAAGCCACCAATGAAGATAAATTCCCCATGACGGCTACTGCCCCAGGAATGTTTTGGATACCTGCTTACAGATCATCTATGGATTTCAAACGAGACGCTAAAGGTAAAATCAATCGCCTGATTTATCGCAATAAAGTACGCCTCAAAATGAAAGATATTCCCCCTCTTACCTCTAAGCAAATGGCTACTTTGGCAGGACGCTACTGGAGTGCAGAATTACAAACTACTTATGAGGTAATGGTGAAAGAAGGAAAGCTGTACTTATCGCACTTGCGTAATGGGCAATTTGAGCTCGCCCAGGCCTGGAACGATGATTTTGTAAACACCCAATGGTATTTAAATTCTGTCCAGTTTGAGCGAGATGCTCAAGGCAATGCCACGGGTTTTAAGGTGACAAATCACCGCGCCAGAAATCAATGGTTTGCTAAAGTGAAATAGTATTAGTGGGACTTGTTATGAGTTTCTCAATTACACCTGTCAGGTTTCTTCAGCATCGCCGCACAAATCTGGCAGGTGTTTTAAGATTATTCTTAACTTTTCACTTTCCTTAGCCAATACAGTAAATGAATTTCATTGAGCAAATAACGTAATTGGGTTTGGTTATTTAGAAAGCTAGCGCGCGTGTCTTCATGCGTGACTGTGAATAACAAAATACGCGCGAGGAGGCGCGCACTAGTGGAAAATCAAAAAACTTTTTAAAAGCATCCATAAAAAAAGAATAATCAGGTATATATTTATAAAGAAACTTAGACTCATAAGAAATGAAAATATCTCTACGCATATTGATTTTTCTATTTTTAGTTCCAATACCTTTGGGTGTTATATTTTCCCAATACAATAACCGTATGAATAGCCTTGAGCAGACTGGAAGTATAACTATGAAAAAATTAGATCTTGAAAAATATATAGAAATTAAAGGTTTTTATTCATACCATTGTATGTTCTGGAATGCTCGACAAGAGTATGAGGACCCAAGAAGAAATATAGGTAGTAAGTTGATACATACACTTGAAGTTTTACGCCCAAACCTAATCCAGTACTTAGCTGAAGGATCAGATTATAGATACTATCCAGTCACTACTGGCTTTGACAATCAACTAACAATTAAAAGCGTAAATCAAATGCTAAAAGATATAAAATTAGAGCAGCCTTATCTAATTGGGATAGCTAAAAATGAAGCACTTGGGGAATATAAAAAGCAGTACCTGATGATTACTAAAGATACAAGCATTTTTGAGAAAAACAGGCGTCTAATGGATTTAATAAAAACAGCTGAAATACCATCATTATAAACATATTAAAACCAACAAAAAATATGGGATACAAACCTAAAAGAGATGTTCCTCCAATGGAGCGAGAATTAGATTATCTTCTTTATGACTTATGTGTGAAATGGGGATTTTGCATTCCTGCTGAAGATAGCGATAGGATAAGCAAAGCAAAATACTATATGGCTGATGAATTTGCTCAAGATGTATTAACTGCTGAAGGAATGAATCCAGGCGAAGAAAGAACCTGGATGCGTAAAATCACCAATATATTCACAGAACGATTTGGCACGAATGAAATCGACGAAGATACCTTTGTTGATAGAGTGAGAGGCATTAAAGAATCTTGGCAAAACGCTTAATAATCTGAATATCAAATACGTTTTTTATCATTATAAAAGAGGGATCAATTGGTAACTCAGTACTCCTTATTATTTCAGTAGACACTCCAAACATTATCAAAAACCATTCACATAAAGTACTGTCTAACAATAAATTACAACAATATTTTCAGTATAAATTTTCTCATTCGAAATATGGGAGTAAAACACGAAACTTGCCCTATCCTTCCGAATGAAATGAGAATGGAGTAAGAAATCATCAAGTTTCGTGAACCCTCACCGCACCCTCTGTCCTATAAGGATCCCAGACTTGCCTTTATTTAAAATTTAAGGTGGCTCTTTTGAGCACTTCAAATAACTCTTGCAATAGAAAGAAGTAACTTTGACTAGTTAATAACCTGATACTTCCTATTATTCTAACTGATCCTTCGCTCACTCAGGAAGACAAAAAAGAAAAAGCCTTTACAACCTTCACCCCATCCCCCAATTATCCAAAAATCCCCTATTTATTTACTATGTTTACATCCAAACAGGTAAACAAGCTTGCTACTAAGGAACTTGTTCGCAATAACTATCTGATTGAGCTTTATTTAGCTGCGCAGAGCTTGAACTTCGTTCTGCGGTTCTCTTTGTTATACTTCGTTGCTTTTTGTGTGCGTAGCTATGGCTATACATACAAAAAGCGTCTCGTCTAACTTTGAGTAATTTTGTTAAATCTGGAAACTTATTTTGAACAAGTACCTAACTCAGAAAAATTAAGCCTATGAAGAAATTTTTTACGCATTGTCTTATTGGGGTCAGTCTTCTATTGGGAGGCGCTTGTACCCAACAAAAAAAGGATGATAAACAGAAGGTAGATGGGCAAGAAACGGCCAATACCAAAACCCAATCCATTCGCCAATGGAATGTACCAGCCTACAATGGCAAAGATTATCGCCAATTTGTAAACCCGTTTATTGGTACGAGTGGGCACGGCCATACTTATCCAGGAGCTACCGTTCCGTTTGGTTTGGTACAGCTCAGTCCTGACACCCGACTGACCGGTTGGGATGGATGCTCGGGCTACCATTATTCCGACAAATACGTGTACGGATTTTCGCATACTCACTTGAGTGGTACTGGGGTATCCGACTATGGCGATATACTATTCATGCCTACCACAGGCGAAGTAAGGTATCACAATGGGGCTGATGGCAAACCAGGTTATCGTTCGGCCTTTAGCCACGACAACGAAAAAGCCGAAGCAGGGTATTACAGTGTGCAGTTAGATGATTATAAGGTAAAAGCCGAACTCACCACTACTCCTCGAGTAGGCATACATCGCTATACTTTTCCCGAAAGCGCTCAAAGCAATATCATTCTGGATTTGGTACACCGCGACAAGGTGATTGATAGCCACCTGGAAATAGTGGGTGATAAAGAAATTCAGGGTTATCGCAAGTCCAAAGCCTGGGCTACCAACCAACACGTGTATTTTGTAGCCAAGTTTTCCAAACCTTTTAGCAAAGCCAAAATTGAACAGGCAGGTAAAGTAATTGAGGCGAAAAAAGCGACTGACAAAGCCCTTAAAGCAGCTTTTACTTTTAGCACCAAGGCCAACGAAGAAGTGCTGGTAAAAGTAGGGATTTCGGCAGTAAGCATCGAGGGTGCACGCAAAAACCTGAAAACTGAAGCTCCGGATTGGGGTTTTGATGGTCTCCGACAAAAAGCGGCTAATGCCTGGAACCACGAATTATCTAAAATTGCGGTAGAAGGTCGCACCAAACAAGAGCAAACGATTTTTTATACCGCGTTGTACCACACTATGATTGCTCCTAATGTATTCAACGATGTAGATGGGCAATACCGAGGACGTGACAACCAAGTTCACCAAACCGAAGGATTTGATTATTACACCGTGTTTTCGCTATGGGACACTTATCGGGCCACCCACCCATTGTATACCATTATTCAGCAAAAGCGCACCAACGACTTCATCAATACTTTTATCAAGCAATACGAACAAGGTAAAACACTGCCTGTGTGGGAGTTGGCTGCCAACGAAACCAATTGTATGATTGGCTACCATTCGGTACCTGTGATTACCGATGCTTATAAAAAAGGGATTAGAAATTTCCCTGCTGACAAAGCTTTTGAAGCCATGAAAGCCAGTGCTACTCAAGATAAGTTTGGTTTGGATGCTTATAAAACACAAGGTTTTATTTCAGCAGCTGATGAATCAGAGTCGGTTTCTAAAACACTGGAATATGCTTATGACGATTGGTGCATTGCCCAAATGGCCAAAGACCTCAAACAAGATGGTGATTACCGCACTTTTATGCAACGCGCTCAGGCTTATAAGCACATTTTTGATCCCAAAACAGGGTTTATGCGTGGTAAGCGAAATCACCGTTGGATGAAGCCATTTCGCCCCGAAGAAGTAAACTTCAACTTTACCGAAGCCAACTCTTGGCAATACAGTTTGTATGTGCCTCAAGACATTACTGGACTCACCAATATGTTGGGGGGTAAACCCAAGCTAGACCAATGGTTAGACAATCTTTTCTCGGCTTCTTCTAAAACCAGCGGTCGTAATCAAGCTGATATCACAGGGTTGATTGGCCAATACGCCCACGGTAACGAGCCTAGTCATCATATGGCTTACTTGTACAACTTTGTAGGCAAGCCCTGGAAAACTCAAAGCAAAATTGCCCAAATCCTCAGCACTTTGTATAGCAATGCCCCTGATGGCCTTTCGGGTAACGAGGACTGCGGCCAAATGTCGGCTTGGTACGTGATGAGTGCAATGGGTTTTTATCCCGTAACGCCTACCAAAACTTATTATGTGATTGGTACCCCCGTTTTTCCCCAAGCTACTATTAATCTCGAAAACGGGAAGAAGTTTACCGTCAAGGCCAATGGCGTGTCTGACAAAGCGATTTACATTCAATCGGCTACCCTAAATGGCAAGCCTTACGCTAAAACTTATCTAGAACATCAAGCCATTATGGATGGTGGAGAGCTAGTATTTGAAATGGGCGAAACACCCAATAAAGAATGGGGAAGTAAACCTGAGCATCAGCCCACTACCAGCATCGATGAATTTGCCATTACTCCGGTTCCTTACTTTGAAGGTTCGCTTACTTTTGAAAACAAAGCGGAGGTAAAAATTAGCAAATTACCCAATGTAGACGAGGTATTTTATTCGGTAGAAGGACAGCCCTTCCAGAAATATACCCAGCCTTTTAGTGTGGACAAAACTACTCAGGTACGAGCCTTTGCCAAGCGTAAAGATCAAGCCAGTGATACTATTGAAACACAGTATGTAAAAATTATCGCAGGGCGGAAACTCACCCTTAATAGCAAATACGCCAACCAATACGCCGCTGATGGCCCTACTACCATGATTGACTTTTTGCGAGGGGGGAAAAACTACCAACTAGGTGGCTGGCAAGGTTATCAGGGACAAGATGTAGAAGCCATTGTAGATTTGGGCAAAACTCAGGATATCAAAAAAGTCGCGATGGGCTTTTTGCAAGAGCAGCGTTCGTGGGTATTTATGCCTGCTTCAGTTACTTTTTGGGTTTCTAGCGATGGAACCAATTATGAAGAACTAGGCACCGTGAACAATAGCGTGGATGAAAAGGCAGAGGGGGTAGTCATCAAGGATTTTGCACTGAATAAGGCTACCAAAGCCCGTTACATCAAAGTAATTGCTAAAAATCGAGGGGAGGTACCTGAATGGCACTTAGGCGCTGGGGGGAAATCCTGGATTTTTGCGGATGAAATCGTGATAGAATAAATGGTTAAATTGTTCTATGGCTAAATGGTTGCGCGATGCATTGCACAACCATTTAACCATAGAACCATATGACAATATAACATATGTTCTCAAGAAGAAATTTTCTCAATAAAGGAATATTGGCCTCGATGGCCGCTGGTTTGGGCCTGATAAGTTGCCAGGATAAAGGAGACAAACAGCACAACGATAAAGACCAGGATAAACAACACAACCAAGGTCAAAAAAAGCAAAAACACAATCCCGCTTCTAAGGCAGTATTGCCCATTGTGGTGTCCACCTGGTACCACGGATTGGCTGCCAACAAGGAGGCGATGAAGGTAGTAGAAGACGGAGGCAAAGCTATAGATGCCATAGAAAAAGGCCTACGAGTAACTGAAGCGGATGCTAAAGGAACTACAGTAGGTATTGGTGGAGCACCTGATAGAGATGGGCACGTAACGCTTGATGCCTGCATTATGGACGAAACGGGTAATGCAGGTTCGGTTTGTTTTCTGGAAGACATTGTACACCCTATATCGGTGGCCCGAAGAGTGATGGACAAAACGCCTCACGTGATGTTGGCAGGAGAGGGAGCGCGACAATTTGCCTTGGCTGAGGGCTTCAAAAAGACTGATTTATTGACTGAAAAATCCAAGGAAGATTGGCAAAAATGGCTCAAAGAAAAGCAATATAAGCCCATTATCAATGTAGAAAACCACGACACTATCAGTATGTTAGCCATTGACAAAAAAGGCGATATTTCGGGAGGTTGTACTACCAGTGGTTTGGCTTACAAAATGCGTGGACGTGTAGGCGATTCGCCCATTATCGGGGCAGGGCTTTATGTAGACAACGAAGTAGGTGGGGCTTGTGCTACAGGCTTGGGTGAAGCAGTTATGAAAACCTTGGGTTCCTTCCTGATTGTGGAACTCATGCGCCAAGGCTACACACCACAAGAAGCCTGCGAAGAGGGTGTGAGACGTATTGTAGCCAAACAACAGTTCAAAGATATGCAAATTGGCTATCTGGCCATTGACAAAAAGGGTAATCACGGAGCTTATTGCATTCATAAAGGCTTCAACTATGCTTTGTACCAATCGGGCAAAAACAAAATGTTTGATGCGGATTATTGGGTGAAGAAATAACTATTGTTGAATTGCTTCATTGTTGCATTGCGAAACAATTTAAAAGTAAAAAATGGAAACTAACACTACAAAAAACCGCTTTGCCTTTGGCGTGGTGGTGATGTTATTCTTTATGTGGGGCTTTGTAACCGTCCTCAACGATATATTAATACCCCACCTCAAAGGGGTGTTTTCACTGACTCACTTTCAGTCTATGTTGGTGCAAACTGCTTTTTTTGGGGCCTTTTTCATCATTTCTATTATCTACTTTGCGATTTCAGTACTTCGAGGCGATCCCATTGCCAAAATTGGTTACAAAAATGGAATCATTATCGGGCTAACCATTGGAGGTATTGGTTGTGCCTTGTTTTATCCTGCAGCCGAGTACAAAAGCTACCCGTTTTTTTTGGGAGCTTTGTTTGTACTGGCTTCTGGGGTTACTGTTTTACAAATCGCAGCCAATCCTTATGTAGCTATTTTGGGCAGTCCCGATACTGCGGCAAGTAGGCTGAATCTCTCGCAAGGTTTTAATTCGCTAGGCACCACCCTGGCACCTATTATTGGGGCTTATTTGATTTTTCAGGGTAAGTTTGAAGGAGCCGACTCCGTCAAGCTCCCTTATTTGGGGTTGGCTGCTGCCTGGTGGGCATTGGCTGCTATTATTTGGTTTATCAAATTACCCAGTTTTGCCAGCGAAAAGATCGAGAGACAAGCCGTGGCGCTTCGTTACCCCCATCTTATCTTAGGGATGATCGCGATTTTTGTATACGTAGGAGCCGAAGTAGCCATTGGCAGTATTATTATCCAGTATCTTGGATTGGAAAACATTGCCAATATGGGTGAAAAAACTGCGGGCAAGTATTTGGCTTTTTACTGGGGTGGTGCTATGATTGGGCGCTTCTTGGGTGCTATATCACTAAGCAAAATGCAAAATACGGTCAAACAAACAGGTTTGATGATTTTGGTAGCCCTTGCAGCCTTTTTTACTATTTATCTCATTGCTGGTATCAGTATTATAGATGGCAAGATTATTACCCAAATTCCATTCAGTGAAGTATGGCCATTTTTGGGCTTTATGGTATTAAACTTTATGGCTTTTATGTGGGGTAAAGGCTCTTCTGGACAGACTCTGATGATATTTGCCTCTATCGTAATTGTGTTGTTGAGTATTTCTATTAGTACCGATGGCAAGCTGGCCATGTGGACTATTATCGCCATTGGGTTGTTCAACTCTATTATGTGGTCCAATATTTTTACACTGGCCATTGATGGTTTGGGCAAATACACCAGTCAGGGAAGCTCACTTTTGGTGATGATGATTTTGGGCGGAGCTATAGTACCTCCTTTACAGGGAAAAATGGCGGATTTGCCCCAAATTGGCATTCAAGACTCATTTGCCATCGTCATTTTTTGCTATATCTATTTGGTATTTTATGGAATGAAAGGCTCGCAGATTGGCAAAAGTAAACTACCTAAGCAAGATGGTTCAGAACAACCAACGATAAGGGCTGGGCATTAAGCAATATTTTAACTGGGTTTTATAAGATTACTAACGGCTTTGGAAATACACTTCTGAGGCCGTTATTTTTATTTATAGTAACTTGTGTTACGCAGTTATTTTGAAGTACACCATTTTAATGGTTATATGGTTCTGCAATGCATTGCGAATTTAGCTAGACGATCTTAACAAAACTAAACCAGAAATACTGAGCAAGGCCGAAGTAACTATTAGCTGCGAGTATAACTTAAGAGACTTGATTTAAAACAGAAATACAGGTCGCATTGAAAATGTACGTAGCTTCTGATAACAGTACTCCCATGAATGAAAAAGTTAACTTTTTAAAACTCCTACATTCGACCGAGGAAAAGAATGTATTGATAGCCTTACAAATTGCCAAAAATCAGCCTCAATTTCAGGAGGCATTAATACCTTACCTCACAATTCAACGACAGGTCTACAACAAGGTGCTAACAATAGATACTATTGAGGCCCAACATATTCGCCAGTTAAATGATCCTTGGCTTGATTGGGACAATGCAAACTTAGAGACACTACCACCCGAAATGCTTCACTTACCCAACCCAGAAGAATTGTTTCTAGATGGAAACCTCTTTGCTGACATACCTTCTCTTGTGTTACAATCTATGCAGTCTCTTAAGCGCCTTGGTTTAGGCTATAACCAACTCACCTCAATATCTCCTGATATCCAATCCCTTCAGGAACTTCAAACTCTCTACTTGTATAACAATCAATTAACCACACTCCCCAAAGAGATTGGAAATTTAACAAACCTTAGAAGATTGTTACTTGATGGTAATCAACTCCAAAGTTTACCTGATGAAATAGGTAATCTTGAAAAACTAGAGTGCTTGTCAGTTAGTGAAAATGCCTTAAAGACACTCCCTGCTAGTATTGGAAAACTCAAAAACCTAAAAAACTTATGTTTAGATAGCAATCAATTGACGGAATTGCCAGAGGAAATTGGACAGATGACTAGCCTGGAAGAATTGCGAATACAAGCCAACCAACTACAACATGCGCACGCTATCCCAAAATCAGTTGAACAACTTCCCAATTTAACTGCTATTTACTATAGCGAAAATCCTGTCGATTGGCTAGACATTTACCTACCCAATGGACGTATCGTTTATGGTTGGAATGATAACGGTTGTCCTTAACTATTACACAATAGTAGGAAAAGCAGAGGTAATACAATAGAATGGGTAATTTGAGAACTTTATCTGCTCTACTTTTTTGTTTTTTTGAGTATCTTCACTTATAAATCATCAAAACAGATACTCACTATGAAAAAGACAGTGGCATTTTTGCTTTTCTTGGGCGCTATGGCGGTACTTTTATTACAAATGAAAGGATACTTTGAGCGTGACCCCCGCGAAAAGGCTTTTAAGAAAAAATATGTAGACAAGCTAGAGCAAATGGAGGGGAATGAAGAGGGAACTGCTAAGGTAAATAATGTTAAAGGCAATACAGTTTCTGAGACCTCTACCGAGGAAACACAGGAAGTATCGTTGATAGGCACCTGGAAAATAACCAAGTCGTTTAGCCTTAATGGAGACTCATACGAAGGTGCAGTAAAGTTTAGTCAAAAAGGGGAAGGTTATAGTGTACAATGGAATACTAATGCAGGTAGCTATGGAGGAATTGCTATCCGAAATGATAATAATCTATTTGTAGGATGGGGCAATGGAACTTACGGAGTAGTGGCTTACAAAATGAACGGTGATGGCACGATGTCGGGTCGTTGGATGGCTGCTCAATCCAAGGGCACTATTGGTACTGAAAACTTGTCAGGAGGCACCGCGGGCCAAATTGCGGGCACTTACCAAGTCTCAGGAAACAACCCAGGAAAAACACAGCCTTATTCTGGAAGTCTTATTATTAAGCAAACTGGTTCGGTATATCAGGTAGATTGGAAACTTGCTGGCCAAAACGCTAAGGGAGTAGGCATTAAAGTAGGTGATTATCTGGTGGTAGGCTGGGGAATGGGCAGCAGTTTTGGTGTGGTAAACTATGCCATTAATGGCAATAAAATGTTGGGCCGCTGGAGCATTGGGGCTGCCGACCGGGAAGGTGTAGAAGATTTGGAGAAAATTAAGTAAAGTAAAAAACTAAAAATGAGAAGTGTAAAATGGCGCAAAGCGTAGCCTACTATCAATAAATTTATTCTTTGTGGCAATCAACTATAGACCTACGTATTGAAAAGAAAAAGTATGAAACAGTTTTTGATGATCTTTACTTTGCTAGGGTTGATTGCTACTTCTCCCCTATTGGCGCAAAATAAACAAACCGATTTGGCATTGCTGGGAGAAAGCAAGTCTCCTTATGACTTAAGATCCTGGAAGGCTCTTTATGACAATCCTAAAAAAAAGAAACCTACTTTTATTCAAGCCATCAATCCTTTTTATTGGGCTTTTTCAGGGTTGCTCACTACTTATCAACAGGTAATCTCTCCTCAAATTTCGGCCAGTTGTGTGTACGAAACGAGCTGTTCACGTTTTAGTCGTATTGCCATCAAAAAATACGGAATCATCAAAGGCATCGCCTTGACTGCCGATCGGTTGAGCCGCTGTACCCACAGTGCTGTAGAAGAAACACCTGGTATCTATTTCAATTCCAAGGGTAAAATTCGCGATGTTTTACTCCAGGATTCTCACCAACACCAGCACAAACTTCCTTGATTGTTAGGCTTACAGTTTTCTTTATATTTGTGTTTATGAAAACAACCAAAACTGTTTTATTGGTGCTTTGGATTGGGTTGCTGTTGTTTTGTTTAGGGTATGCTATTTATAACCCAGCCTTTTTTACCGCTCAAGGTTTACAAAGCTTTTTAAAGCAATTTGGCAATCAAATGCTTTTGGGGTATTTGTTACTCAGCCTGATCAGGGGGCTGGCATTGGTTCCCAGCACGCCATTAGTGGTCGCAGGGTCGCTGATTTTCTCAGACAATTTGCCTTTGGTGCTGCTCATTTCTATGCTTGGGATAATGTTTTCGGCTACTGTGGTATACTTTTTTTCCAATTTTATGGGTTTTGATCAATTCTTTCAACGACGCTTTCCCAAACAAATTCAAACCGTTCGGAAACGCTTAAATCATCGTTATGGCTTTTTTTATGTGCTAGGCTGGGCATTTTTCCCTTTGGTACCTACCGATATAGTATGTTATGTAGCAGGCACAATCAAAATGAACTTATTGAGGTTTCTAACTGCACTATTTGTGGGTGAACTCATCCTGGTTGCTATCTATGTGTATGGCAGCAGTTATTTATTTTCGTGGCTTGTATAAAAAATACACGGTTGCATTATCTTATTATATAACCATTCTCTTGATTAAACACGTCAAACATTGAATTTGATAAAAATCGTATTTATTGGCTTTTTTAGCTTGCTCTTACCATTGAAAGCCTTCACCCAAACTCCTTCTTTTGAAGACGAAATGGCTTTTATACAACATTTATTCAAGCAGAGTCAATACCAGAATGTGCTTTTGTTAGGGCAACAACTTAAAAGCAAATTTTCCCAATCTAATCAGCAAAGTCGCCTGGCACTCGAGATGGGTTTTGCGCACCATTACCTCAAAAAACTAGATTCAGCTGCCTACTACTTCGCCCAAGTATCTCCAGGTTTCGCCCAATATGACAAGGCTCGGTTTTATCAAAGCCTAGATTTGGCCAAGCTCACTCAATACCAAGCAGCTACTCAGGCCTTGGTCAAACTGCCTGAAGCTCAGCTCTCCCCATTAAAGACTGAATTATATCATTTCCAATTGGCAGGTTTGGCACTACTACAAAAAGATTATCAAAAGTTTACTGAAAAAGCGCAGTCTTTTAGTTACCAATACGCTCAGTTTGCCTCACAAGAAAAAAAGTTATTGGTAATGCATAAAAAGCTCAAAAAAATTCCTCGCCGATCGGCTTTTGTAGCGGGTTTGTTTTCAGCCATTATCCCTGGCACGGGAAAAATGTACGCTGGCAAACCCAAACAAGGGTTAAACCTAATGTTACAGAACCTATTTATGGGAGCACAAGCTGTAGAGGCCTTACTTATTGACGGTGTTCGAAGTCCACGATTTATCATTTTCGGAGGACTGTTTTCTATCTTTTATATTGGTAATATTTGGGGCAGTGCCTTGTCGGTAAAACTCCAGCAACGAGAAGCCTATGAAACTATTCATCAAGAAATTTTATTTAATCTGGATGTGCCTTTGCGGTTGGTTTTTCGCTAATGCACAAGATAGTTTATCCAGAGAGTCACAAGCTCAACAACATTTACAAAGGGCACATCAATTCTTTAAAAACCAACAACTTACTCAAGCACAATTGGTATACGAAAGAGTAGTGTTCTTATCCAAAAGCAAAACTCTACAAAATGAAGCGTTGCTCTATAAAACTTATTGCCACAAACAACTCAAGCAATTCAAAGAAGCACAAGCCACTATTGAGCGAGCCGAGGTATTACCTGAGCAAGATTCGGTCAATTATATATTATTGTACGAAGCTTCGCTTACCGCTTATTTGGCGCAGGAATATAAGCAAAGCCTTAAGTTTATAGATATTCTAAAAACCACGGTTCAAGACTCCAGTAAGATTAAGAGTATTACTTTTTTAGAAATTTTGGCTCTCAATGAAACTTACCAGTGGGAAAAAGCCAAACAATTGTGTGCTCAGTACATAAAGGATCATCAACTAGAGCAAGACATCGATGCATTGTATGGTTTTGTGGATAAAAAACCTTTCAAAAGTATTAAAAAGGCTAAAACTCTTTCCTGGATATTCCCTGGAGCAGGACAAATGTATGCAGGAGCAGTAGGTCGGGGAATTTCATCTAGCGTACTCACTTTGGGCGCACTCACTTTCGGCGTATTTAGTGCTATCAATGGTTATTATGTATCAGCATTTTTTACTGGACTGGGCCTGGGGCGTACCTTTTATACAGGAGGGCGGCGCCATGCTGGTTATCAAGTACAGCAACGTAACTTAAAAAAAATTGCGGCTTATCACCAAAAAATCAAAGACTTCATCCTAAAGGTAGAAAGCCAAAAATAAAAGGCATAAAAAAAGCCAGGTGCATACAACACCTGACTTTTGGTTATAAAGTATCTTATATTATTAGTTGTATTTATTTAGAATGCTACACCTAATGAAAGGCCAAAACGGAAACCAAATCCAGAGAAAGCTCCTGTAGAGAAATCGCTCTCAGTAAATCCACTAGAAGTTGCAGTCGCTTCTACCTTTACAGTTCCAGAGTTGTAGCTTGGACCAAAGAATAAGTCAAGCGCTACTACATCTCCAAATATCCACTGCCAACCA
This sequence comes from marine bacterium AO1-C, assembly GCA_001890965.1. Classification (GTDB taxonomy): domain Bacteria; phylum Bacteroidota; class Bacteroidia; order Cytophagales; family Microscillaceae; genus Microscilla. The sequence continues at coordinate 85,632 of MLAY01000020.1, forward strand.
AGAGCTAAACCACCTCCAAAAGTATTTAGAGTTGCTTTACCTTCGGCACTGGTAGTACCTGCGGTTGCTCCTACAGTTAAATTAAGGCTTTGGTAATTAAGGTAAGGTCCAACAAAGAAACCCTTAGGTGCATCTTTGCCTTTTGAGGGATAATATCTAAACTCAGGAGTTACTCGGAAACCGCTTAATTTAGTTCCAGAGATATCAATACTTGTAAATCCACCACCTAATTGAAGACTAGTATTTTTGGCAAGCGCTCTTTCATAAAAAAAGTTATAACTACCAACAATAGGGCTTAAGATGTTCGTTTTGATCACATTTTTTGGACCATCCTGAGCGAAAGAAGATTTGGGAGCAACAAAACATGCTACTACCAATAAAAGAGTAAATAGTTTGGCTAATTTTTTCATCTTTTTTAATTTAAATGAGGTTTTAAAATTCTGATTGTTAGATCTACTTTATAACCATTCTTAAGTAACAGTTAGGTATACGTTTTCATTACTGATAGTCTACAAGTTTTATACTTATTATTTGTTACTTTCGACGAAAGTAGTGAATTTTAAGCTTTAGGTATATTTATACCTAAAAATGCTTTTTTCTGCTTAAAAAGGCCTCAAAACCAGAGTGATAATGTAAATAATAAAAGTTAAGAATATTATACATTGTGTACTTTTATATCTATAAAATCACTCATTTTTAAGCTTTAATTACTATTTAATTATCAAGATTGTTATGGCATCACTAAATGACGTACAAGGGGTTCAAAAAGAGGCAGAAGACTTCGTCATTGAAACCCGCGAACAACTCGAAGAATTCAAAAGAACCTTTATTAAAGGCAAGATTGGAGCACTTTTTCAAGAAATAAGAAATGTAGCCCCAGAAGATAAAAAAACGTTTGGAGCAGCCATCAACAATTTAAAAAACTTTGCCCAAGACAAGCTCAAAAAACACCAGGCAAGTATTGGTCGCCCGAAGAAAAAAAGCGCGCAAGGTGTGGTAGATACTACTTTGCCTGTGGTTCCTCATACATTAGGCACAGTACATCCGCTTACTCTTACCCGCAATCGTATTGTGGAAATTTTTGAGCGTATTGGATTCAATGTATCTGAAGGCCCAGAAGTAGAAGATGACTGGCACAACTTTAGTGCGTTGAACTTCCCTCATAATCACCCTGCCCGCGAAATGCAGGATACCTTCTTTATTGAAAAACAAGGTCAAGGCGAAGACAAAAACGATGATATTGCACTACGTACGCATACCTCTTCAGTACAGATTCGGGTAATGGAAAACCAAGAACCACCTATCCGTACTTTGTCACCAGGACGTGTATTTAGAAATGAGGCTATTTCGGCTCGGGCCCATTGTGTGTTTCATCAGGTAGAAGGTTTGTATGTAGACGAAAATGTAAGTTTTGCTGATATGAAGCAAACGCTCTATCATTTCTCGAAAGAAATGTTTGGTAAAAACACTAAAATTCGTTTGCGTCCCTCCTACTTCCCATTTACAGAGCCAAGTGCCGAGGTAGATGTTACTTGTTTTATATGTGGTGGCAAAGGCTGCAATATTTGTAAATATAGTGGTTGGGTAGAGATTATGGGTTGTGGTATGGTAGATCCTAATGTATTGGCCAATTGTAATATTGACCCCGAAAAATATACGGGTTTTGCTTTTGGTATGGGAATCGAACGTATTGCAATGCTCAAATACCAAATCAATGATTTGCGCTTATTTACTGAAAATGATGTGCGTTTCTTACGACAATTCGATAAGATGTAGAGTAGTTGGAAGTTTGTAGTTTTTTAGCTTCTAACATTTAATATAATATCAAGCCTTTGTTCACTTTGGGTGGACAGAGGCTTTTTTTGTGTCCTGGCTCTTAACCACATCACTAATAAAATATTCAACCCTTGACTTGAAACAAATATGCAAATTTGCAAAACAATTATATATTATAGAATCCCTTCAAGTATATAAATATTTAGCGATTATACTCATAAAAATGTCAATTACTTTCATTAAGCTTATATTCTAATTTCACAAGCAAACTGTAACATTTGCCAAATACCATTAACAAAATGCGATAAAAATGTTAAAATGAAAAAACAATATTTAAAATCTGAGAATAATTATTACATTTGCATATATAATAAAACAACAATAATATGAACTTACTCAACTTCTCACAATTTGCATGGGCTTATACCTTTTGCCAAAATATGCAAAACACACTCAATAGCGATAAAAACAAGCCTATACATATCCAATTAGGCATTCACCAGATTGGCAGCCAATTACTTAGTAGTATTATCATTCAACAGAACAAAAATCTCAATAATGATAAAAACAAGAAGCCTCATAAGATCATCTTTGATGTCATTCCTCAAGAAATATCCTGGGTGGAGATGTGCCAACGATGGCAACAAATTGTCCGTAAACCCAACTTAAAAGAGTACTATGTATATGCCCCCCACCGTAATGAGTTCTTTGTATGGGTTTTGCACCAAAATCAATTGGTTCCGATGACTATCCAACAACATTATCAAAGTAGATATTTACCCATTCGTTTTGAGTACTTTAAGGATACCTTAGAAGTATTTACTACCCAAAATCAACCTTTCTTGAATTTCAAAGAACAAGCTCAAGCCCTTACCGAGGCCGAAGAAGCAATAGAGGCTTATCAGGTAGCTTTACAAGAAAAACAACAATTGCTAGATCAGGCTTACCAAAGGCTAGATTTGCTCGAGAAGTATTATCAACATACACAACAGCGAGCAGCCTCTTGATATTAATGATAAATTAAAAATACTTCATACCACTGCTCACTCCTAGCTTTCACTTAACAAGCAAACACCTACTTTATATGATATATGATCCCCTGCTCGAGGGGAGTCCAAATACCCGAACGAATATTCATTGCCCCAAGTCCACGATTGGTCCAATTATTACAAGTAAAAAAGAGATGATAAGAACGATGGGCCTCAAAGAAAAAATCATAATCTCCATAACCCTTGGCCACATAACGGAATTTTTGAGCTTGTTTCGTGACAAATGAGTCAAATATAAATTTGACAAGCGCCTGATATTGCTTCGCCGAGATATTCAATTTATAAACATTGTCGGCCTGGGTATTGATGCTGCGATAAAAAGATACATGCATCAAGCTTTTGGTGGGCCAAAGTACTGCTTTTAGCGTAGTACCTAGTTTAGGGAAACCTTCTTTGGTGGAGTTTAAAAAAAACGCTTGATCACCCCAACCAAAGCTTATAAACCGATGCTGGTAATAAGCACCAAAACGCGATCGATTGAAGTGTTGGCGCCAATCTTTTACCAAATGATGTAAGGGCAACACAAAATCGGTATGCATGCCATTACTCACTATATAAATATTTACGGAATCTTTGACAGTAGTTTGAGTACTTAGCTTACCTGTGGTAACCCAAGTACCCAACACTGCTGCCAGCAAATACAAAGCAATCGCGATTACCAACCCTAATACAGCTCTAAATATAAACCGGATTACCTTTTTGATAAATGTCATGACACCTTTAATATTTCAAGAATCACTCCATAGCCGCGAGTTCTTCTTTGGTTTTCTTAGGCAATTTAGCTACTACCAAGTCATACGAATGTTTGATCCATTCTCGCATTTCCTGATCAGACATATCGCTGTTGTTTACAATGGTATTCCAATGCTTTTTGTTCATGTGATATCCCGGTTTTACAGCATTATACTGCTCTCTTAATTCTACAGCAGTATCAGGGTCACACTTTACATTAATGCTCTCAAAACTCTCAATACCTGTAAGAGCAAACATTTTTCCCATTACTTTAAATACCAACGTGTCTTCGTCAAAGGGGAGCTCCTCAGTGACTCCCTTCATTTTAATGCAATATTCTCTGAATTCTTCAATGTTCATAACTTGCGTGATTTGGAGTTTTTTGTTTTGCTAATTTACAATTTCATTTGCTTTTTTTATAAGCAAAATAGCTTTTTGTATAGTCCGCTTATCACAATTACTCCATAAAACATTGGGCAAAATTTAAACTTTACAATATTTTTGATAAATATTCAGCGTAACTACGGATAAGCTACACGAACATTAAGGCAAATCATGTCTAAAATTTTAATCATACAGCATTCAATAAACGCAAGACTTACCGATGTATAAAAAACTACTGATTGCAATTATCATCTGTTGGCCTTTAGGCATATGGGCACAGGTGCAAATAGGAACCCCTACCATCAAGCAAAAGACTGCTGGGTTGAAAAAATATCCTGGCTATTTTAACTTTTATTGGGATGAAGAAAATGGCAAAATCTGGTTGGAAATTGATAAACTCGACCAAGAGGTCTTGTATGTAAATTCATTATCTGCTGGTGTTGGATCAAATGACATCGGTCTGGATCGAGGACAACTGGGGGATACCAGAATTGTAAAATTTAAGCGAATAGGTAACAAGGTATTGATGATTCAACCAAATTATCGCTATCGGGCCAATTCAAATAATAACGCCGAAAAACAGGCTGTGGAGTTAGCATTTGCGCAATCAGCTATTTGGGGCTTCAGGGTAAGCGCCGAAGAAGGTAAAAGCGTATTGGTAGATGCTACAGCTTTTTATATGCGTGATGCCCACGGCGTGGTAGGTACTTTGCGTAATAACCAACAAGGAAGTTATCGCCTAGATAAATCTCGTTCGGCATTTTATCTTCCCCGTAGCAAAAACTTTCCTAAAAACACTGAAGTAGAAGTTACCTTAACATTTACTGGAAATGCCAAAGGAGGCTATATTCGTAGTGTTACCCCTTCTCCTGAAGCTGTTACAGTACGTCAACACCATTCTTTGGTAGAGCTCCCCGACAATAATTATAAGCCTCGTATGTTTGACCCTCGCTCGGGTTATTGGCGTCGTACCTATGTAGACTATGCCAGTGGACTAAATGATCGTATCGTAAAAAGTGTGATTCCTCGTCACCGTTTGAAGAAAAAAAATCCAAGAGCTAAAGTAAGTGAAGCCGTAGAACCCATTGTATATTATATTGATCCTGGAGTACCTGAACCTATCAAGTCGGCTATGTTAGAAGGTGGCAGTTGGTGGAATCAAGCCTTTGAGTCAGCCGGATATAAGAATGCTTTCCAGATAAAAGTTTTGCCCCAAGGAGCCGATCCAATGGATTTGCGCTACAATGTAGTCAATTGGGTACACCGCTCTACCCGTGGCTGGTCTTATGGAGCTTCTGTAACCGATCCTCGTACTGGCGAAATCATCAAGGGTCATGTTACATTAGGTTCACTCCGCTTACGTCAGGATTATTTAATAGCAGAAGGCTTACTTGCACCCTATAAAAATGGCAATCAGGTACCCAAAGATATGCAAGAAATTGCCCTGGCTCGTTTACGTCAATTAGTGGCCCACGAAATTGGTCATACCTTGGGCTTGTCACACAACTTTGCCTCAAGCGTAAACAATCGCGCTTCAGTAATGGATTACCCTCACCCACTCATTAAGCTTAAAAACAATGGTTCGGTAGATTGGTCAGATGCTTATGCTACTGGTATAGGTGAATGGGACAAAGTAGCCATCCAATATGGTTACTCTGATTTTCCTCCTGGTACCAATGAAAAAACAGCTTTGAATAAAATCATTTCCAATGCCATTAAAAAAGGGCTTTACTACATTTCGGATGCGGATGCTCGGCCACGCGGTGGTGCACACCCACTGGCTCATTTATGGGATAATGGCACCAGTGCTGCTGATGAATTGAATCGAGTAATGAAACTAAGATCTAAAGCATTAGAAAAGTTTTCAGCAGACAATATTCGCATGGGTGAACCTATGTCTAACCTTGAAGATGTGCTAGTACCCATCTACTTGTTGCATCGCTATCAGATAGAAGCTGCTTCTAAGGTTGTGGGTGGGTTATATTATACTTATGCTCTACGAGGAGACGGCCAACAAATCACCAAAATTGTTCCTGCCAAGGAGCAACAACAAGCTTTACAAGCTCTGCTCAATACCATCCAGCCTGAAGCTTTGGTATTGTCAGAAAAACTACTCAAAATATTACCCCCCAGAGCTTATGGGTATGGCAGAGGCCGTGAAAACTTTAAACCACGTACAGGAGTAGCATTTGATCCTATGGCAGCGGCCGAAACCGCCGCTAATATGACAGTTTCAATGATTTTGCATCACGAACGTGCGGCTCGCTTGATTCAATACCACGCTCGTAATAGCCAAAATCCAGGTTTTGCCCAAGTAGTAAAGCAACTCCTGGATGCTACCTGGACAGCTGATTTTAAAGAAGGGCAAATGGCTGAGGTACAACGAGTGGTAAACAATGTAGTGTTGTATCAATTAATGAAGCTAGCCAGTAACCAGAGAGCTGCACCGCAGGTAAAAGCCATTGCCAGTTACACGCTTCAGGAACTAAAAAAATGGTTGATAAACAAACAACAAAAAACTAATCAGGGTACTGCTGCTAATGCACACTACTTCTTTGCTATTACAGAAATCGACAAGTTCCAAAAAGGCAATCATCCCATGAAATTCACCACACCTGCTTCAGCACCAGCAGGTTCACCCATTGGGACTGGCTTTGGTCTTCATGGTGCTTGTGGGCATAATAAATTTTAGTAGGCTACTAACTTTTATATAAATCATTATTCAAAAAGCATAGATATTCGTATCTATGCTTTTTTATTTAGTAAAGTACTAGCCTAGCCTGTTGATTATGAAATCCATCCTATACGTTACCGACTTATACTACAAAGCCAAAGGAAGAAACTACTACGAAGAAGATTTGTATATTACTTCCTGCCTCAAAGATCATTTCAATATATTGATTTGCCACCCTCATCAAGTGCTGGAGTTTTTGGAGGTAGCTGATATGATTATCATCAGAAACTCAGGATCAGTAATTTATTACAAAGAGTATTATGAAAAATTTGTAAAGGAAGCGCGCGATCGTAATGTGACTGTTTTTAACTCGTTGGATGGCAAGGCTGATATGCAAGGCAAACAATACCTATTGGAACTCACCAACGCAGATTTTTCAGTAATTCCAACCATCGAGCACGCCGAAGAAATGGATTTGAGCATTCTGGGTGATGCTTCACGCTATATCGTTAAACCCAAATTTGGTGCAGATTCTATTGGGATGAAGATACTGTCCAAAGACGCTTTAAACAATCCAAATTTACACGGCATGTTAGTCCAGCCTTTTATCAATTTCAATTACGAGTTATCGTTTTACTTTTTAAATAATCAATTTGAGTATGCATTGTATGCTCCCAACAAGAGCAAAAGGTGGGAATTAGAAGAATTTATACCTAATGAGACTGACTTAGATTTTGCTCGACAATTTATTCAGTGGAATAATATGGAGTGTGGTATCCAACGAGTGGATGCCTGCCGCTTACCAAATGGTCGCCTATTGTTGGTAGAACTAGAAGATTTAAACCCGTTTTTATCGTTGGATAAACTTAGTGACACAAACAAAAAACAATTTATCGAGAATTTCATTACAGCTATTGTCCAACACGACCAAATTCTATCTACCGAAGAAAGTGAATCAATAGACCAATGATATTTGTCATCCAATTTATCAGTGCGTTTACTCATCTTTGTCTGTGTAAATGAAGTTAAATATTACATTTATTTGGACTCATTATAAATAATATCTACTTTTGCATTGATTAACAAAAGGCGAGTAACCGATGATTAATGTCCCGAATCATTTTATAGAAGTATATACAACTCTTAATGGTGCTGTTTATCAATCAGATAAGGATCGCTGTTTTTGGGTTTCATTTAATGGTGAACTTACTTCTTATAAGGTTCCTTGCTTGTATAAATTCAAGAAAGCAGTAGATGCCATAGATCTTAATTTGATGGCTTCCAATCCTGGAGCAGCTTATGATTACGAAATTATTGCTCCCTGCAACTGTGACCGTTGCTATGTACTTACGCTCACCGAAATTGCTGAACTCAAAGATTTGCTCAACGGTACCAAAGTAATGCTTGAGCTCAATAGTATTTTAAACGAAAGATTGTATTCAGCTTTTGTTTAATCTGTTCCTACAATTAAACTATCTACACTGTTCTAAGTACGAAAATTTCAACTAGAGCCTTTTCCCTATAAATAGGTTCATAAAAGTCTACTCAAGTAAATTTACAACTTTCAAACTTACTGTTTACACTTCTGGTTAGTCAAATATGCCTATCTAAAATCCGACTTTTTTCGGGCTATTTCGTTCTATATACATACTATAGACTATATCAAACAATCTATCAAGCTCTTTTATCTTATCATATGATTGATTATCAGCACTTTACCCTCAACAATGGATTGCAAGTATATTTACACGAGGATAAAACTACCCCTATAGCAGCGGTAAATATCTTATATAATGTAGGGTCCAAAGATGAAGATCAAACCAAAACTGGTTTTGCTCATTTGTTCGAACATTTAATGTTTGGGGGTTCCAAAAATATTCCTTCCTACGATGAACCTCTTCAAAGAGTGGGCGGTGAAAACAATGCATATACCACACCTGACATTACCAATTATTACATCACCCTACCAGTAGCCAATATAGAAACTGCTTTTTGGCTTGAATCGGATCGTATGATGAGTCTATCTTTTGACCCAGAAGTACTGGAAACTCAACGTAAAGTAGTAATTGAAGAATTTAAACAGAGATATTTGAATCAACCCTATGGGGACGTTTGGCTTAAGTTGCGTCCTATAGCATATAAGGTACATCCCTATCGTTGGGCCACAATTGGCAAGGATATTTCGCATATCGAGCGTGCTACTATGCAAGATGTAAAAGATTTTTTTCATAAGTTTTATATCCCTAATAATGCTATTCTTACAGTGGCAGGCGATATAGATATTCAACGGTTGAGATATTTAACCGAAAAATGGTTTGGGGATATTCCAGCTGGGGAAGACTATCATAGAAGTTTACCACAAGAACCTGGTCAACAAGAAGCACGATATGTAGAAACTCAGGGTGATGTACCCAATGATGCCATATACAAGGTGTTTCATATGCCTGCACGTACTAACTCAGACTACTTTACGGCAGATTTACTAAGTGATGTGTTGGGCAGGGGAAAATCATCTCGCTTGTATAATCAACTAGTGAAAGAACAAAAAATATTCAACTCAGTCAATGCATATATCACAGGCTCGGTAGAACCTGGTATGTTGGTGGTTCATGGGAACTTAAATGAAGGTGTAGCACTCGAGCAAGGAGATGCCGCTATTCAAAAAATCATTGAAGAATTGAAAAATGAGCGCATTAATGAAAAAGAATTAAGTAAAGTAAAAAATCAGGCAGAATCTACTCTTGTATTTTCGGAGGTCGAAATCCTGACCAGGGTCATGAATCTGGCTTATGCAGCTATGCTAGGTGATGCAACTCTGGTAAATACTGAATCACAAAAAATCCAGGCAGTTCAGGCAGATCAAATACAAGCACTTGCCAATCAAATATTAGTACCACAGAATAGCAGTACGCTCTATTATCATAGTGTCTAAAGGTGGTGAGCGTTGTCAGAAAATTTGATTTATGTAATTAAAATTTTGATATTGAGCGCATTCATTCACTAAACAAAAAAACTGTGAAAATACGAGTAGGTCAAGGATATGATGTGCATCAGTTAGAAGAAGGAGCCGACTTTTGGCTGGGAGGTATCAAAATCCCTCACACCCACGGAGCAGTGGGTCATTCTGATGCAGATGTTTTGATTCATACCATTTGCGATGCATTACTGGGTGCAGCCAATATGCGTGATATTGGTTACCATTTTTCAGACAAAGACCCAAAATACAAAGGAATAGATAGTAAAATTTTACTCAAAGAAGTTGTAACATTATTAGCGGAAGCGCATTATGAAATAGGTAACATAGATGCTGTAGTATGTTTGCAGGAACCCAAAATAGGGAAGTTTATTCCTGAGATACAGCAATGTCTTGCTGAGGTAATGGCGATCCCGGTAGAAGATATTTCAATAAAAGCTACGACAACCGAACGTTTGGGCTTTGTTGGTCGTAAAGAGGGTGTAGCTGCTATGGCCACAGTACTAATTTCAAAAAAATAATTTAAAATTTTTGTCCGTTTAGTTACCTCTTTGCCAGTACATATATATACAAATAGACTTTTTTATAAAAAAGTGGAATAAATAATATTGTTTTTTTAGTTATTTTTGCTTTGATATATTTAAAATCTCGAGAAATTATGAAAAAAAATTATTTTTCTCTATTACTAATAACCCTTGTTGGTGTATTTTTATTTACAGCCTGTGGTGGCGGTGGTGGTGATGCCGGCCCAAGTACTACCGATCTGCTAACTGCCAAAACTTGGACTATTTCTAACGTAATAGACGAAACCAACAGCGGCACTGATATAACATCAAGCTTTTCAGGCAAAACTGCCAAATTCAACACAGATAATACCTATACCCACAATCTGGGCACTACTACTGAAACAGGTACTTATACTTTTGGTGGTAACACTCTAAGCCTTACTCCTTCTAGTGGTACTCCTTATGCAGCTACTTTTACCAATGTTACAGTTACCGATACCCAATTGACTTTTAAAGTGACCATCACTAATGCCAAAACTGGTGATGTAACTTATGCAGTAACAATGACTGGAAGTTAATTTCTAAAATTATTAAGACATAAAAAAACGTCTCTTGTGATACACAAGAGACGTTTTTTTATATCAGGAGAACATAGTCAATCTAAGAACAGGTTTGTTGGTGTTGCTCTGCTTGAACACTCAACAAAAAGATAGGTTAGTTATCCTCTATAGATTTAATTTCTTCCTCTAATTTAGTAATTACTTTATTCAGTGAATCTACCTTCTTGGGAGGGTTCAAATCTCGAATGTCTACTGATTTAAGTGTACATTGGTATTTTGATGCCTCGATTTCTCGGGTAATTCTAAAGGTTACTGATTGATTGACCTCTTTATTTAAATCTCCATACTTGTGTTCGTGATCTTCAACTTCCACTCCCGCATCATTATAAAGTTTTAGCGAAATAACTATGCTTTTAAATTTCACATCTTCACGAGTGTTTCTCAATTCTACCTCGACCGTTATTCCTTCTGCCAGTTCATCTTCTGGCTCTATTAGTCTGCCATCTACCAGCAACGCATTTCTCAAAGAATCTAAACGTTGTCTTTTCACCAACTTCAAGGTATCATTTAAACGTTTTTTGCGAGCAATTAAGCTATCTAAGCGTGCCTGACGGGCTTCTCGCTTTTTATCCTCTTCACTCTTCTCGTTGGTTTTATTATTGTTATCATCGTTAGTCACTGTGTTATCCTCAGCCTTCTTTACCGTGTCTTTTGTAGTGTTCTCAGACAACGTTCTGCTGCCTTTCTTATCTCCCGACAACTCATTATAAATCAAGAATCCAGTCAATACTACTAATATTGTAATCAAAATGTATAGTGGAGTACGTGACATGCCTTTTTTGGGCCTGCTACCAGTATTTCCTTTCCCTTTATTTCCTTGAGAACCCTCATTTGTAGGCTTTTTAGGAGGGGTTGAGGTTGGTTTTGCTGTCGTAGCTTCTTGTCCAGTATTGGTCGCTTTCACTTGGGTTGGACGTAGCTCCTTTTTACCTCCTATAGCTTCATTTACCGTCTTAGCGGGGGCTTGTTCTTGTTTTAACAACGCTTCCTTAAACTCAGCACAACTCTGAAAACGCTCAGCAGGGTTTTTAGCAGTAGCTTTGTCAATCAACCATTGCATACGATCTGACAGTTGCTCCTTGAAGGTGTTCAGCGCAGGCAAAGGCTCATTAATAATTTTATTAAATACTTCAAACTCTGTTGTCTGGGTTTCGTCATAAGGAGGCTTACCAGTGAGCATTTCAAACAATGTAACTCCCAATGAATAAATATCGGTGCGGTGGTCTACAGTTTGGCCCTGTACCTGTTCAGGACTCATATACAGCACTGTTCCAAGTTGAGCTCCAGGTTGGGTCAAAGTATTTTTTCCTTCTTTTAGAATTTTTGCAATCCCAAAATCTAAAATCTTGGCATCTGCTTCCTCAGTAATAATCACATTAGAAGGTTTGATATCTCGATGAATCACTCCTTTTTTATGTGCATATTCCATCCCATCTAATATACGACTGAAATAATACCTAACCTGCTCTTCAGGAATGGGACGCTTTTTAATAAAGTCATCTAAAGCCTCTCCTTTAGCAAATTCCATAATAAGGAATAAACCTTTTTCGTTTTCCAAATAGTCGTATAAAGTAATAATATTGATATGCTGTAGATTAGACAAAGTAGTAGCTTCCTGGCGGAAACGTTGCTTCACCTGCTCGTTGTTTACCAAGGTTGGATTCAACGCTTTGATAGCTACTGTTCTTCCCAATTGTGTATGGGTAGCCTGATATACGGTTCCTACTCCTCCTTCACCTATCAGTGAATCAATACGATAATTTAGAATTTTTTCCCCTATCATTATTAGTTAAGTTTTTAAAGTCCAAACAGCGTTAGTATTCCAAAAATATACCTCACCCTGGCATTATTCAACAATTACCGAAGTGAGGCATAAGAACGCACCATTAATATCTTGGGGCATTCAAAGGGATTACCAATTCTTTACCTTCATAAATGGGCTTATCTTCTTCTATTAAATTACCCTCTTCGTCGTATTTTCTCTTGACCTGTGCCAACGAGATACCATTGGCATATAAAATAATATTTGGATTAATTCGGTACTTACGAGACACGTGATAAATGTTCTCGTTTTCCTTAAGTTTGTATATGTCACGTACCAAAACTTTGAGTCCGGTTCGAGGACGAATTTTATCAGTACGTTTCATATCATTCATTTTTTCCAGCATTTCCAAAGGCACATAGTACCTTTTAGACAACCACTCGAGGGTTTCGCCATATCCTGCTTTATGAATGTAAATCTTAGTACTGTCAAGGTTTTTACCAATATTCATTCGTCGCACACTATCGGCAATACGTTGTTGTTCATTGGCCACCTTGATAGAATCCTGCATACTGCGAATAGAGGTGGTATCTTTAATATCAAAGACCACCGCAGTATTGACATAACTACGAGTATTGTCTTTGGCATAATTATAAATCAAAATCACACCCAATAAGCCAATAAGGATAAACAAGGGCAAGTTGAGGATTTTTGTTTCACCTGGCTCATACTCTTCTTCTTCTGATTCTAAATCCTCAGGATAAATTGTATTGTCTAATGAATCGTTGGCAGGTAGTGTGGTAGTATTTTGTGGTGGGGTTGGTGTTGCAGTAGTAGCTTCAATGTGTTCTTTAAGTGCTTTACTAAAAGCTTCGATATTGGCATAACGATAATTATTGTTTTTAGACAATGCCTTTTGCAAAACCTTCGCCAGTCCATTACTAATACCATCCATTTCAAAATTCTTTTGAATGATATTTCGCTGAATATCTACCAACTTTTGCCCCTGATAAGGATGCTGCCCTTTAAGCATATAATAAAGTACTACTGCCAGGGAGTATACATCACTTCGTCGATCGGCGGTATGTCCTTGCGCTTGCTCAGGGCTTAAATAAGCTGCCATTGCAGCATTTTGCAACTTGAGGTTTTCTACTAAGAAAACATTGCTTAGAGCTGAGGTCAACAATTTTACTTGTTGGTCTTTGGAAACAAAAATATGATTGGGATTAATGGCACCATTGATCAGTTGGTGTTGGTGGGCATATTGATAAGCCTCGAGGATTTTCATAAATAACTCTATGGCTTCAGGTTCAGGCAATGCCCCACCTTGTTGAATTTTTTGAGCCAGAGAGAAATCTTCCAGATATTCATAGATCAGGTAGAGATCATTGCCTTGCTCCAGACAATCATATAATGTAGCAATATAAGGATGCTGTACCGCAGCTAATTTTTTCACCTCCTCCATGAATGCTTCTTTGGCAGCAGGGTTATAATCCAGCAGAGGACTCAGGGTTTTAATCAATACTTTTTTGGGATACTGTGTGTGTGTTCCCAAATAAGATCTAAAAACCTGATTTTCCTGAACTAGTTCTTCTATGCGGTAATTTAAAATATTCTCGCCCATCACAATTTTGTTTAAAAGAAGTCGTCTCGCTTTTTAATAATGAGTTATCAATGACTCATTTTGCCCACTACTTTTGAGATTTTTTAGCTAAAGCAGACATTTTCAATCACATCCTAAAAGTCAAGGCAACTTCAGAGCAAAAATACAACATATTTTAGTTAACCTTGAGATTTAATTTTGTAATTTTTATTCCCCCCTCCTATTCCAGTTTACGCTTTTGTTCTTCAATGGCCTCTGCTGCTTTCTTTTTGAGTTCATTTACTTTATCCATAATCTTTTTGGGGCTCTCTTTAGGTATAATCAATTTGGTGATGTTCTTTTTCTTGATTTCATCCAAAGACTTCAAGCCGTTCACCTCCAAAACCCAGTCTAGTTTTGACCCCTGCTCTTCGGCCAGTTTTTTCAGATCTTTGGTTTTTTCAGTGATTTTAACCACTGTATGATCAATTTTATTACGGATGCTATCCATTTTCAACAGCGCATCGTTGAGTGACTTTTGGGTAGAATTGATAAAATCCTTGGCCTCTCTTATTTTTTTGCGAAATGCATTATACTTATCGCCTATATCATTGACAGATTTTTTGCCACTGTCAAACACTCTTCGGGTTTGTTTGAGAAACTCAGTATTGATGTAGCCCTCTTTCACCGCATATTTGTAAAACCACCTCCCTCCATAAAAAAGAAGCACTACAAAAGCCAAACGAGCAATTACCTGCACAATGGGAGAATCTAAATCCAGGCTAAAGTCTCCTCTTCTACTCCTTTCTCTTTTGGTTCGTTCTTTTTGGGGGCGTTCTCTTCTAGGTGGCTCTCTATCTTCTTGTGGCCTACGTCGAGGGGTACTGCTTTTTGGTGTAGGTTGAGGTTTTGGTTTTGGAGCAGGTTTAAATTCATTCAAATAATCCGAACTACTATCTCTTGAAAAATCGCTGTCTATACCAGAAGAATCTGAGAAATTATCAGTTGTATTTGAAGGATTAATGAGGGTACCTCCTAATGCACTTTTTTGTTCACCAAAACCTGATTTTCTTTTGGCTGGTACATTGTAAAACTCAATCAATTGTACCGTAGTATTATCATACCCACCAAGGTTGTTTGCCAATTGTACCAGTTTAATGGCTTTGTGTTCTACATCTATGGGGGAGTTTAAGGTACTTTCTATGCTTCTGTCATGAACCAAGCCGTTGAGTCCATCGGTACACAACAAAAATATATCGTCTCTATCAGGAACAATCGGGTTAGTAGCCACGTCTATTTCTACCATAGGTTGGGTTCCCAGAGCTCGCAATAATTCATTGCGTCGAGGGTGAGTTTCGGCTTCATCATCGGAGATTACTCCCTGGTCTACCAAAGCTTGTACAAAGGAATGATCTTTAGTAACCCGAGAAATGCTGCCTTGACTGAGACGATATAAACGACTATCGCCTACATGTCCATAAAATACCTGATCATTACGTACCAATACCACTACACAAGTAGTACCCATTCCTTGCATGCCAGGTGCATTCTGAGCTGCTTGAAAAATTTGTTGGTTGGCATATTGAATGGATTGTCGGATTGCTTCCTGGGGGCTTGGGTAATATTGATGTTGAAAAAAAATCTTAATACTGTTTACTGCCATGCGAGCGGCTGTGGCACCTCCAGCAGCACCTCCCATGCCATCGCATACTACAAAGACATAACCATTCGAGGTTTCGTAGTACCCCATAGCGTCTTCGTTTTGCTTACGTACATGACCAATATCAGTATGGCTACCAAAATGAAAGTTCTTCATATTGCTTTTAACTTTTTCTCTGCCCCAGTACTTATTTTCTCTTGATTAAATATGAAACTTAAGGCTGGCAGCACCTAATTTTATCATATCCCCTGATTTCAAAATAGTTTTGGTCACTCGTGAACCGTTCACAAAAGTACCATTGGTGCTCCCTAAATCGGTTAGATAGAAGCTTCCATTCTCGATGGTGATTGTAGCATGCTGCCCAGATACAGTCTGTATAGGGATCATTACATCGTTTTCCTGAGCACGGCCTATAAATACTTTAGGTTTATTCAATGAAAAAGTCTGGCTAAAACTCCCCGCGGATACCATCAACGTAGGGGCTCCCCCACCACCTGAAATAATGGTTCGTTTCATGTCAAACTTGGGATCGGGTGTGGGTTGGTTTTGCGATTGTAGTTGCTGGGATCTTAATTGCTCTTGTAAACGAATATTTTGTTCTTCTAGTGCTTTTAAACGCTGATCGGTAGCTTCTTGCTGTTTGGAAACTTGTTCTTGCTGACGACGTGCGACAGCATCTTGTTGACGACGTTGGGCTGCCTCAGCGGCCAACCTTGCTTGCTCTTCGGCTTCTTCTTCCTCTTCAGCAGCAATACGTTCCTCTTCAGCTTGTTTCATTCTGCGGTTGTACAGCATCCAAAGTACGATACCTAACAAAGCTCCTGCAGCAATAATCAAGTAAGTGCCATACCTTTTGAAAAAGCTCTCTCCAGAATCAGGACGATAAGGAGAAAAATAGCGTTGGGTTTGATTCTGCCCTTTGTAACTAATCATATACGAATGCTCATTTCCATCCGCAGGAACATCCGTATCAAAAGAGATAAATAAAGTAGTACCTTGTGGTACAACCACTTCCTCTTTGATTGCGAAAAAGTCACTCAGCGCATTTTGGATTTCTCCCGCCGTTTTTACTATTCTGCTTGGAGAACCAGAAGAAGCGCTTCCTACTCTTACTTCACTGCTTATTCGGCTTAGCCCATCGGGTACTTTATCATCACTACTCATTTGATAGGTAATGGAGTAAACTGGAATCTCCATCTGTCGGGCACGAGCAATACAATCTGAAGAAGTAAAAGCACTTCCTTTGTTTTGTCCGGCAGAAACTACTACCAGAATTTTCTGCCCTTCCATGTCATCCTTATCAATGTCTTCTAAGGTTTTATACATGGCCGCATATAGTTTGGCGGTATATTCACCAGTGGAATCTACTGGTGGAGCAGCCTCTATTTTGGATCTAATTTCTTGGCTGAGGTAATTAAATTTATTGTTAAAGCCTGGAGTAACCCAAGTTACCTCATCACTGTCCGTAAAAAAACCAACATTTACTTTATCGGTAGAAGAAAAAACACCAAAGCTATTAGCCAAAGCTCTTTTGACACTATTGATAGGCACTCCATTCATAATGGCAGAGCCGTCTACCAGAATAAATATCAAACGATCTTTTTTGGTATTTGTGTTGCTACTATCTGGGGCATCGGGCGCTTCTAAGTTGATAGAAAGCGTAGTATTGGGGTCTTTTTCGTCATACACTTTAAAGTCTTGCTCAGAGGCTTTGCCTCCATCGGGCAAAAGTATTTTCACTTTAAGCGTAGGAAACTTCGTAGTGTCAGTTTCTATTATGTTGAAGTTTTGAGCAACAGATGGAATGCTCCACCCAATGATTAGCCCTAGCAGCAAATAGATTGGTTTTAGTGCTTTGTTCTTCATATGATCGTTCAGCTAAAGTTAGTATGATTATCCTCTAGGCAATGCTTCGAAATTTAAAAATGGTTTCCCCAATACGAATCACGTCTCCATCCTTGAGCGTACCTTCCTCTACAAACACGTCATTAATAAACGTTCCATTGGTAGAAAACTCATCTCTGAATTTGAAGTGCCCCATACGATGCAAAATTGTGAGGTGTTTGCCAGATACTGCCTGATCGCCAGTGATTGTAACATCGCATCCTGGATCGGCTCCAATGATATTGCGCCCTTCGTAAAGTTTAAAATCTATCCCGTTTTCATCGATGGTAAAAGAGACCAGCCAACCTACCATTTTTCGCCCTTGTTGTTGGGGCATTGAAGGAAAATTAGGTGTGGGATCGAAGCCTCCCATTCCTCCTCCTGAGAAAATCTGGGTTCGGCTGAGGTCGCCACCTCCACCCATTCCACCACCTACTCCAAATATTTCGGTTTGAGGGGAATTAAAGCCTCCTCCACCAAAACCACCACCCTGGCCGGGACCATCATCGCCCAAATCAAGTTTAGTTTTAGCTAAGCCTCCAAAACCTCCCATAGGTGGGTCATCATCCAAACCTTGATTACCCATTTGTGGAAGAGAGGGGGGCATATCTTGCACATTACCACCACCTTTGCCATCTTCACAATAGGGGCATTGATCTAAATTTGCAGGATAAAAATAGCCGTTTTCACAGCCGCAAGGTTGGAATTCACTCATAGTTGCTTATTGTTATAGTGTTTGATTGTATTAGGGTATTTTTTGCGTTTACATTGGAAGTTTACAAGTGCCTGGTCCCCAGAACTTCACAGCTTGGGAATAAGATTCAAATTAACCCAAAAAATCAGATTTTAAAAGATTTTAGCGGCTTTTGACGCATTTGGGTTTAAACATCTCCTAAAATTCATCTTCCCCACCTAATTCACGGGCATCGTTTTTCACTTTCTCGGCGAGTGACTGTTTATAATTTTGCAAATTTTGTTGCACCGTTTGGTCAAAAGCACCAACCATTTGGGCAGCCAAAATTCCAGCATTCTTGGCTGCATTGAGGGCTACAGTAGCTACTGGAACCCCATTGGGCATTTGTAAAATAGAAAGAATAGAATCCCAACCATCGATAGAATTTCTGGATTTTACAGGCACACCAATAACGGGCAGGGTTGTCAATGAAGCTACCATCCCAGGTAAATGAGCTGCGCCTCCTGCTCCGGCAATAATGGCTTTGAGGCCTCGTTGCTGGGCTGCCTGGGCATAGTTTACCATACGTTGGGGCGTACGGTGAGCTGATACAATGGTGATTTCATAGGAGACTCCTAACTCTTTGAGTATATCGGCAGCATCTTGCATTACTGGCAAGTCTGACTTGCTCCCCATAATAATGCCTACTTGTGGGTTGTTATTGTTGCTCATTTTTGTTTGAAAGTAGTTTTAGTTTGGGAAGTCGTCTCGATTTTTAATAATGATTTATAAATAGCTCATTTCGTCCCCAAACTTTGAGATTTTGTATCCCCGTAGCGTTGCTATGACTCAAAATCGAGTCTATAGCTTTGCTGTGACGAGCTCTGCCTAGGGCTAATAATCTCTTTGTTATCGAACAAAAGCAGTCATTTCTATAGATATCCTAAAAGTCGAGATGACTTCTGAGAGCGTGTTTAAAATTCATCTATTAGCTCTTTTAAGCGATATTTCTACTCAAAATTTAACGCATCTGAGCAAAAATCTCATCATAAAATCTTCTAAATACGAAAAATTAAACAAGCTCCGAGGCAAATATAGGAGAAACAATTTAACTGCATTTATAAAATTTAAGCATAGTTTTATAAAACGCTACATTTTTAGTAGCTTTGCTACACATTATGTAGCAATCAATATAATATCATGATGGAACAACCAATTCCGGGAAAACCTGTACGTGGCTCCCAAACCGGACAACCTATTATGGCACTATTTGACCTCTTGGGTAGAAGCTGGGCAATGGGCATCATTTGGCATTTAGACAAAGGCGCCAGTACATTTAGAAAAATTCAGGAATATTGTGAAAATATCTCCCCTACTACGCTTAATAAGCGACTCAAGGAACTATCAGGAGCATTTTTAATCGAGCGAACGATGGAAGGTTATACGCTCACTCCACAAGGCAAAGAATTGTTTGCTTTGCTCGAGCCACTTGGCTTATGGGCTAAGGAATGGGCAAAGAACTACGAAAAATAAGCATTACAATTAACGAAAACTCCCTATGAGATATATACAAAAACCTACCCCAGCAGAGTACCCTGCTTATTCCTATATTTACATGGATTTGATGGAAGATAACGGTAAAGTACTCGAGTATTTACAAAACAGCATTGCTGAAATTAAACAACTTGTGTATAGCCTACCAGAGGAAAAACTATATGATCGTTACGCAAAGGGTAAATGGACAATCAAGGAAATTTTGGTTCATATCATCGATGATGAACGTATTTTTTCTTATCGGGCATTATGTTATGCCCGAAACGATCAAACACAACTCCCTGGTTTTGAACAAGAGGATTATGTAAACATTTCAAGAGCCAATGAACGTAGCCTCGATAGTATTTTCGAGGAATATGAAGCAGTACGCAATGCTACCATTACTTTGTTTAAACATTTACCAGAAGAGGCTTTTCTCCGCAGAGGGTTGGCAATAGATGATATTAATAACAGAAGCGTTAGGGCGCTTGCTTATCATATAGCAGGACATGAAAAAAGACACCTAAACATTATCAAGGAAAGGTACTTGTAAGGGTGTGAAATCGAAGATCACTTCTCATTGTTGAGGTGCTTTTTGGTAAGTCATTCAATAGTTAAACCCCTCTATAATTTCAATAAAGTCCCTCGGCAAGGCTCAGGTATTTTTCTTCTAAAGCTTCCTGAGTGGCAGGTCGCATTTGTTTGATTATTTCCAGTGCTTCTTCTCTATCCAGGTTCGCTTGGCGAAGTAAGGCATAGGCAAACATTCCTGTTCTATGAAGTCCTGCCGAACAATGCACCAAAACAGATTGATTGTCCAGAATTGCATCATAAATGGTGTGCACCATGCTTTTGAATAATAAATGTTCTTGATCAGTAATTTTACCAGCGTTGGCCACTTTTAGCCAATGCCATTGCATTCCACATGCTTCTGCCTCAACCCCAATATTTTGGGGTCGGTCTTTTACCGATAAAATAGTCACCACCCGATCACAATCCGCACTTACTAAATCTTTGATTTCCTTTACTTTAGGCCGCTGAGAAAGTGCTAATTTTCCTGCATCTAGTATTTGAATAAAATTATAATTTAATGCCATATTTTCACTGAAGTCATTTTATAAGTCACCTAAATTTATAGGAATAGCCCCTCACTAATCCGAAGATTTTTAAGATAGAATACGGGCTAAACATTCATTTCCTTTTTACACACATTCATTATAGAATTTAACACCCCTATGCACCGTATCTGCCGTGGCAAACATCCCCCTCCTCAGGCTCGCGTTAGCCTAGATAAATAATCATTTAATCATAAAACAATGAAAAATTTAATTCTATCTTTATTACTTGGCTGGGCAATATTTGCTTCCCCCAGTCAAGCAGCTATTCTTAAATTTGAAAAAGGTCTTGGTTGGTATTACTTCCAAAACCAAACGAGTTCACAGTTTAACCAAAAATTTCATGAATATAGCAACAAGGGCTATATGGTGATTGACTTTGATGCTCGCCCCATAGGCAGTTCAGCACGCTACTCAATGATCTTGCGCAAAAATACTGATAACAGGGGTTGGAACCTTTACTACAACTTGACCTCTTCGGAGTTTAGTCAACGTTGGAATGAAATGAGTGGCAAGGGGTACCGTTTGCTCGATCAGGAAAGCTATACCATCAATGGGGTACAAAGATACGCTGGGGTTTGGGTGCAAAACAAAGAAGGTTACCTGTGGGCATCATACAGAAACAAGACTGCTGCCGAGTATTCTACTATTTTTCAGGATAAAAAAAGCGAAGGGTATCGTATCACTGACATAGAAGCTTACAATGTCAATGGTAACATTCGCTACGCAGCTATTTGGGTAAAAAACACTGAAGGTATCGTCTGGGCTCAGCAAAGAGATATGTCACGCACTACTTATGTAGCAGAAGCACAAACCAAAATTTCGCAGGGCTATGTAATGGTGGACTATGAGTCGTACCAAATTGACGGGGTGCAAAAGTATGCGGCCATTTGGGAAAAACGATCTGGCTATGCGTACCACTCAAAAACCAATCTCACGGCATTGGAATTTGCCAATCGCTCGCGAGAATACCGCGACAAAGGTTTTCGTTTGGTAGACTATGAGCAGTATGCTACCAGCGATGGTACTCGTTATGGGGGCATTTGGCTGGAAAATAGTTCACGTTACCATTATAGTAAAAAAAACCAACTGAACAATTTGGTAAGCTCGTTTCAACAAATCAATAATTTACCAGGTATATCGGTAGCTATTATGCGAAACGGCACCATGTTGTACCAAAGAGGTTTTGGCTTTGCGGATAAGGAAAGCGGAAAAGTAGCGCACAGTGAATCGATTTACCTGGGAGCTTCGGTATCTAAGGTAATTTGCGGAACCATTGCTACCAAGCTACACGATGAAGGACAACTACACAATGGTACCCCGATAAATTTTAACCTGAACAATGCTACCAGCACTTACCTAACCAATGTAAAAAAATCGGACAACTCATTGGTAACTTTGCCAGGTATTCATTTCCACACCGTAGCCGAATTGTTTGCTCATTTGGGTTGTATACCGCATTATAGTACTGGGCCTGAACCAAATATTCAGCATTATAACAAGGCCATTGATGCTTTGACACAAATCTGGAACTCGAAACTGAGCAGTTGTCTTACTGGCATTAGTCGTAATTATTCCACCCATGCTTTTACTTACATAGCAGCGGTACTAGAACAAGTAACTGGGAAACGATCAGCCGATTTGGTTCGTTCGGAATTAGCGATTCCTTATGGATTGCCTTCTATGAGGGCTATGTATACCAATTCTACTATACCTTTCAATTACGAGCGGGTACGCCCTTACAATGACAGCAACAACCCTACATCTATAAGCAACAACAGCTGGAAAGTTTGGGGCGGAGGAATTGAAGCTTCACCAGCAGATTTGGTACGCTTTGGCTGGAAAGTACTCAACGGAACCATTGTAAACGCCAACGCTCGTGATAATATTCTGTGGAAAAATGTGGGCCCTAGCCCTAACGGAATTGCCTGGAGGCTGGGTGTTGTCAATGGTCGTCAGATTGCTGAACATTCAGGTCGCACAACTGGAACCCATGCTCATTTGAGAGTATACCGTAATGATGGGCTTGTAATTGCCATCATGACAAATCGTAAAATCGACGCTCTTACACCGCTTATGGATAACTTGGCTGAGGAAGTCTTAGCACCTGGCCGACTCACTTTGGTAACTACTCGCGCTCGCAGCACTGACCAAAATCTTGATCAACTGAACAAGCAAATTGTGACTTACCCTAATCCGGTAAGTGATATTGTAACCCTGCAGGCACCAGGGATAAAAATTAAGGAGGTACAAGTGCAAAACCTGTTAGGCAAGGCCTATAAGGTTGCCTTAAAAAACAACCAAATTAGTCTTAAGAGTTTGCCTCCTGGTTTATATATATTGACCATAGACACTGATCAGGGAAAGGTGACTAAGAAAGTTATTAAGAAGTAAGCAGTCGCTCTGTGCGAAGTAACGTATTGGCAATAACTGTTTAATTTTGACAATATTACCAAAATTAAAGCCCCTTAGTAAGTTGATTACCAAGGGGTTTTCTAGTATAACAAACGCTCTATCTTTGAATATTTTGCAAACTCATTCATAGGGTTTGGCAATGGCTTTCATCACTACCGATAGCCTCAAGTCATCCTTTAAAATGTGCTTTATCAAGCCAAAGAATTAGTTTAATATTTTCATCAATTCTCTAGTGGTATATACCATTTCGTCTCGATATGTTAAATCAAGTATTTATCAACTTACAAAACGCTAAACCAAAGTAAGAATCTTCAAGAAGTGATCACTCGTTATCCAACCCAGGAAAACCCCACTTTCAAAAAAGCTGACTTGGCCAATACACTCAAACTTTTGCTTACTCATTAGCAACTCTCTTGAACCAGGAAACAGCCAACATTCATTCTCAATTGATTAACATTTATCGTATTGATGAGTTTGCCCGATTTATCCAAAATGTAATTTTTAACCATTTAGCCATATTTGACAAAACTCAGGAGATGGGTTCCGAAAACACAACATGTAGGCTCATATGAGTACTTATACATCGTTTTTTGAATTATTTTGGTTCGTTTTTTTTAAATACGGACTTCTGGACTGGGCTTTTTTATGGCAAAATGTGCAGGTATGATATGTTTGCAAATATAATTCAATGCAAAATCCATCATACAATCAAATGATGTGATTTAGAAAACCAGCGACATTGGTGAGACAATACTTATTATTCAGTAAAACTAAGTGAGTGATTTATCATCCTTAACCTTGAAGACAACATTTACATATATTCTATTTTTTTACGCGTCAACACAACTATTTACGCCTATTTTTGTATATATCCATACCCTAAATTACTAACTAACACACTATAATGTTGAATATCTTAACCTACAAAAAAGTGCTATGGCTCACTTTAGCTTTTTGCATTTCTGCTACCTGTTTGGTAGCTCAAAATGCAGCTACATCGCGGCAAACTCCTCAGAGTATTCTGGAAGCCAATAAAACAGCCAGGATGTACTATTACCAAAGTAAAATTGACTCCTTTTTTTATTGGGCCAATACACTTTTGGCACTTGCTCAAAAACACAATTTCCCTCATTATGAAGCAGAAGCCAATAAATACATTGGTGTTACCTATCTTATAAGAAATCAATCTCAGAAAGCATTAAAGGCTTTTTTCAAAAGCCTCAAACATTATCATCAGGCCCAAGATGACAAGGGAAAAGCTATGATATTCAATAACATAGGGATTATCTATTATGATATAGGTAGTTATGCTCAAGCCATTGACGCATACCAAAAAGCGCTGGCAATTAATCAACGTCTCCAACACTTTGTTCACATAGCCACTGCCCAAAACAATTTAGGTAATGTATACAAAATGCGGGGACAATATAAAATTGCCCTCATTTATCACTTAAAAGCATTGCGTATCCGTCAAAAAATAGGGGACAAAAAAGGGGAAGGTGCCTCCTGGAGCAATATAGGTATTCTAGAACAATACCTTAAAAACTATGAAAAGGCAAAACAATATTTCCAAAAAGCTATCAAAATAGCTCAAGAAGTACAAAACCTAGAGGGCCAAGCCATTGCCTTGAATAATCTGGGGGAAATTTATGATGCTCAAAAAAAATACAATCTCGCTGAAGGCTGTTATAGACAGTCTTTAAAACTCAACCAAAAGTTGAAAATACCCAAAGGGTGGGGTACTAATTTATCGAACTTAGGAATGCTTGCATTTAGGCAAAAACAATACTCAATTGCTCTTAAATACTATCAAAAAGCATTGATTAAGCATCGGCAAATCAAACATCAAGAAGGCGTCTGCCTGACTCTCATCAGGTTATCAGATGTTTATTGGCGTACTCAGCAACTTGATACAGCGCTGACATACGCGCAACAAAGTTATCAGATAGCCAAAAAATTAAATTTAAAAAGACATGTGCTTGAGTCATTACGCGTATTGAGCAATCTCTATTATCAACAAGGGGGTTACCAAAGAGCGTATGACCTTCAAAAAACCTACATTTCTTACCAAGATTCGGTACTCAATACTACCAAGTTGAAGGAAATGGAAGAGCTTAAAACAATCTACGAAACCGAACGAAAACAAGACAGCATTGTCTTGCTTACACTAAACCTTGCCAAACAAAAGGATTCTATTCAACTGAAACAGGCTAATTTAGAATTGCTAAAAAAAAGCCAGCGTTTACAAACACTTGTGTTTAAGCAAGCACAACACGAGCGAGAGGCTCGCCTCCAAAAAATAGCATCTGAGAAGGAACAACAAGCCAGGGCTTTTCAGACACAAGAAAAAAGTCGCCAACAGGAAATTAAGTTTCTGGCCAAAAAAGATGAGCTCAATACTAGTTTATTGCAGAACGCATCATTACAAAAGCGTAATTTGTTGATCTCAGGTGGTATTGCAATTTTATTACTGGTAATCATCGCAGGGTGGCTATTCATCAACCAGCGCCAGCGAACCCGTTTGGCTAAGGAAAGGCTCAAGCGACAAAATGTAATTTCACAATTTGAATATCTCAAGCATCAGGTAAGTCCACATTTTTTACTCAATAGCCTCAATGCACTGGCGAGCTTGATTCAAGAAGACAGTAAAAAGGCTCATACATTTGCGCTTAAGTTCTCTCAATTGTACCTATTTGTACTGGAGCTTAAAGACAACTTAATCGTAAGTCTGGAAGACGAATTCAAGTTTTGCGAAGCTTACCTTGCGCTCCAGCAAATTCGCTTTGGAGACAACCTCAAAATAGATTATGAAATAAGCACCGACAAATCGCAGGTATCGTTGCCTCCGCTGGCCTTACAGATTGCATTGGAAAATGCTGTAAAACATAATCAAATATCCGCGCAAGCGCCTTTACATATTCGCATTTTTGAGGAAGCAAAAAAACTGGTTGTTCAGAATAACTTACAAAAAAAAGCCACACATGTCGCCAATTCCACCCACATTGGCTTACAAAATATCAAAGAACGTTATAAGCTTCTTGGCAAGGAGCAACCCGAATTTATAGAAAGTACCACTGATTTTACCGTTAAATTACCCTTAAGTTTATGAATGTAATAGTAATAGAGGATGAACCTCTGGCCGCCCAAAGTTTATGCACATTATTGAATGAAATTAATCCTCAAATTCAAGTAAAAGCCATTTTACCCACAGTTGTAAAAGCGGTAGATTGGCTACAAAAGCATAATCCTCAACTTATTTTTATGGATATCAACTTGGGAGATCGGGTGGCATTTGAAATTTTTGAAAAAATAAAACCGCAAGCTCCTGTTATTTTCACAACTGCTTTTGATACTTATGCAGTCCAGGCGTTTAAGGTAAATAGTGTAGATTATCTCATCAAGCCTATCCAAAAAGAAGAGTTGCAAAAAAGCCTTGATAAATATACCACACTTCACGCCCAGCGCTCTGCTATATCGTATGATCAATTGTTGCAAAGTTTACAACAAAGTCAACAAAAGACTCAAACCAATTATCAGCAACGCTTTATGGTCAATGTAGGTGAGCGAATCAAATCTATTCCAACCGATCATGTGGCCTATTTTCAAGCTGATCAACGTTATGTAATATTGGTTTCCCAACAAAGGGAACAGTTTATTGTAGATTATACAATGGATACTTTGGAAGGCTTATTAGACCCACAAGATTTTTTTCGGATCAACCGACAATTCATCGTTCATTTTAGTGCCATTCAACAAATGCAAAAACATACCCGAGGGCGTGTAAAACTGGGATTGGTACCTACTCCCAAAAAAGCTCCTGTGGTGAGTATCGAAAGAGCACACGCATTCAAAGATTGGCTCAACCGTTAAAACAGTCTCAGAACAGGTTCGTGGTACTTTTTATCGGGTTGATGCACCTTAAGTGATTCCCCCCCAGGACCTATTGGTAGTTGGGCGTATACATAGTCAAGCTAAACAAAAGCTTGATTTATTATTACTTAACTACCAATCACAATGAAACGAATCTTTTTGATTTTTACCCTATTGGGTATCTTATTTACTTCCTGTAAAAATTCGGTACTAGACGAACTCGAACAACAAAAACAAGTCAATCAAAACCAGGCAAACATTCAAAACCTTGGTTTTAATTTGTTACAAAAAACTGATAAAGTTTTTTATGCTAACTGGAATGGTGCCAATACGCCTTTTTATAGCAGGCACTACTACCCCACCAATACATTCAATTTGCCTGTAGTGGTTATTTCGCACGCTGATGGAACTAATCAGGATTACAAAGATTATGATGCCATTGGTTTTGCTTTGGCTGCTCAGAACATGTATGTAATCAGCATCAATCGTAAATCCAACGATATGGATGAGTACGATGATTTTGATGAGCTGCTCACTGCACATTTAAAGCAATTGTATCTCGACAAAAATGGGCAAACCTTACCTGTAGTACAAGGAGGTGGTTTTCAAATCCTTAAACCGCTCTCTACTAATGTGATGCTGTTTGGACACAGCGCAGGTGGAAGGGCTACTTTGTATAAGGGTAAATCGGTGGTACAAAGTCTCAACCTTAATTTAAAAGCAGTAGTAGGCTTGGCACCTACAATGAATGTAGGCGCCCCTTCATTGGGCAATACGCCATTTTTTATCATTCAGGGTACGGGTGATATGGACGGAGGTCCTTGTCGCCACTTTGAAAAAGTAACCAACACATTTAATGCCCAGGCAAAAGTGCCCATTTTTGAAGGATATTCGGGAAATGCAGAACGGGCGTATGTTCTATTAAACTCGATTATAAGTGGCCATTATATAGAAGATGACAGTAAGGTAGTGACACTCACGAAAGCCATTGCGTTGGCTTACCTCAAAAACAACAAAACATTGTTTAATCAACATATTCGCCACCAATCCAATAAGCTGGCAGGTACCTGGGTACAATACTGGGACAATGCGAATCAGGAAAC
The DNA here is from genome assembly GCA_001890965.1 of marine bacterium AO1-C. Taxonomy (GTDB): domain Bacteria; phylum Bacteroidota; class Bacteroidia; order Cytophagales; family Microscillaceae; genus Microscilla. The sequence goes on from MLAY01000020.1 coordinate 113,944, forward strand.
AGTATATACCGCATTACCCTTTGGGCAAACGTCTACCCTTACGCCTAATGGGGTGTTTTTATCACAAAATCTAGCTTATCGTCATTTGGGTAATGATCCAGAACGTACCAGTACTTTGCATCGATCTTATACTTTGAAAGTCACCAAAAATATTTTTCAAATTGGTAACCCAGCGGCTAGCTTTAAAATCGATTTTCCAGGAACAGTTCAGTTTAAACAACATCTTAGATTTAGAGCTGGGCAGCTATTTGACTTTAATCAAGGAGAAAACTACAGCGCAACAGGAATTGATATTCGGGTAAGGCTTATCTACAAAGGCATTGGTCGAAATGCAGTCAGTAGCTGGGCCAACATGAGTGCTGTTTGTGGTAAAGTGATTAACCCTAATACCATCAACTGCCCTCGTAATGTGATGACTAGCTACGTAATGCCACTTTCTGCTTTTGGCTACAATGGCCAACAAATAACCGCGGTAGAGTTTGACCTTGGAAGAGGATTCAACAAAACTTTGATGCTGGATGATATCGCATTTACCAATCCTGTGTTTAACGCTGTACCACTATAAAAGCACCATTCAAATAACTTCTCATACTATTTAGACTTCTGGTACAACGAGGTAGCCAACAAGCTACTTCGTTGTTTATTTGGCAGTAAATACTGTTTTAACCAAACCACACATACACTTTTTTACAACCACAAAACATTCAAATAATGATGTGTTTTAATACCACAAAGCTCCGATTATCTTTGATCGTTGTAACAATGAGCCTGCTGACTTTCGCGTCCTGTCGCCAAGCAGCGGAAGAAAAACCACCGCAGGACATTGCGGCTGAACTGAGGGCTGCAAAAATTTCTACCCCTATAGCCATTCTAGAGGGTCCAATAAGTACTATAGAGTTTTATGCAGATAAGGAGGGCATTACCATTGGCGAAGACCTCACCAATGTGGCCAGAAAGCAAGGAATTCTGGATCAGTTTGATAAGGCTGAACCATATGAGATTTTTGAAGCCTTGACCGATCCATCGGTAGCCATGCCCATAGAAATTGCCCGAAACCCAGAAAGCGGACAGATTAAAACCAAGCGAACCATTAGCTATGGAGGCGAACAAATGCGTATTCCTTCTCGGGCAATGGCTAAACTTGTGAAAGCGCGAAATACTACCAATGCAAGAACAAGTGCTTGTTTCAATTATATTGGGTTTCAAGAAGATTTTTGTATACCAGTTCCAGGTGGAAACGGCACCTGTGATTCGCATGTAGTGGGTAATCTGGATAAGGAATCCAACGGGCTTTTTGATACGGCCGATACCTGGACCAATAAGGTTTGTGGCAAGGTGATCGTGGGTTTTTACCGCAATGTAAATGGTAGCTGGATAAACACCCACGCTTACTTGAAAGGTAACGGTATTTGGAGACTTCGTCGTATTTATGGCTCTAGAAGACAATTGAGAGTATTCAGATTGTATGATGGAGGGCAGTTTATGCGAGCGGCTACTTTATTTATTAACCAATAGGGAGTTTAATCTATATAGTCATTAAATATCACAGTCATCCTGAAAATTCAGGGTGGCTTTTTTTTAATAATTCCCAAAATCATCGAACTATTCAAGCGAGGCATGTTTTTCTAATATATGCTAGATTATACTACTTATTGGTATTTGCTACCACTGGGAATCTTGATTGCTACTCTTTATAACTCAACAGGAATTTCGGGTGCCAACTTCTGGATTCCGGTATTTATTCTGTTGATGAAGGTGTCTTTATTGGTAGCTTTTTGGCTGTCGCTGGTGGCGATGTTGTTTGGTTCCATTGGCGGACTCATTGGGCATAGCAGGCAAGGCACGATTGTATATAGTTTGGTAAAGAAATACATTCTGGTAACTATACCCTTTGCGGTGGTTGGAGCCTGTAGCATAGAGTATGTTAACGAAACCTGGCTCCTGCTCATTTTTGGCATATTTGCCTTAGTTTATGGATCAATCGTATTGCTCAAAAGTACACTGCTACAAACTTCCCATGATACCCCTCCTAAAAAGCAGGAAAAAATAAAATACCCACAAGGTGCTCTGGGCGGCTTTTTGGTAGGAATGGTATCGGTAGGTTTGGGTCCGTTGATCCTCCCTTGCAACATCAATCACCAGAAAGTCAATCATCACGCTCAAGCCATTGGTACTACGGTGATCATTGTTTTTATATCTAGTCTTAGTGCAGTACTATGCCGCCTTACGCCTTCTTTCCTCACGGCTTTACAAGGCAGTACCACTACCATTATGAGTATGTTCATCTACGTAATCCCAGGAGTGCTGATTGGCGGGCAGATTGGTCCCATTGTAGCCAAAAAACTGAACTTAAAAGCAATGCGTATCTATGTCTCGATGTTACTCTTGATTGTGGGTGGGTTGATGTTTGTAAGGTTTTTTGGGGTTTGATGTATTACATTTTCTTAAAATCGGTATAAACTAAAAAATCTTCTCTATGAGACACAAATTTTTAGTATATATCACCTTCGGTTTACTCTTCACTTGTTTATCATTGCAAGCTCAACATAAAAGCAAAACCTGGAAGACATATCACAACAAAGACTACCACTTTTCTCTACTCATTCCTCCTAATAGTTCTTTTTATAGCACAAGTCACGGATATATAAGGTTTCAGAACTATAGTAATCGTATTTATATCCCTGGCTTAAAAAAAGGTCAATACTACCTGGAAATAAGCTTTGAACGTAATAGTACAATAAGTTGTAAAGAAGATATCGAGAATCCAAAAGCGGTACAATTCTCTGGTTTAAAGGGTTATATAGGAATCCCCAAAATAATGATGGATGCAGGAGGTTATAGAAAAATGCTTTGCTTAAAATCCCCCCAAGGTCAATTAACTATATCTGTGACTGAAGGAGACAAAAAAATGCCTATTATTAATAAAATTCTCGGTAGTTTTAGATATAAAAAATGATTCTACACTTTTCCTTAACTTGAAGCAGAATAGGGGAACAAGGAGCTGTTATTGTGTATCCAACACCGCATTGAAAATGCTCCTAAAAAGGGTACGCATCACAGATGCGCACCAGAAAAGGTAGTTTTAGATATAAAAAATGATTCCACACTTTTCCTTAGCTTGACGCAGAATAGGAGAACAAGGAGCTGTTATTGTGTATCCAACACCGCATTGAAAATGCTCCTAAAAAAGGTAGTTTTAGATATAAAAAATGATTCCACACTTTTCCTTAGCTTGAAGCAGAATAGGAGAACAAGGAGCTGTTATTATGTATCCAACATTGCATTGAAAATGCTCCTAAAAAAGGTACGCATCACAGATGCGTACCAGAAAAAGCTTATTTAGCGTAGACAAAATGCTTGGTATAATTTAGCAAAGCCAGACAAGCTACAAACTTGCCATCATTAAACGCTTCTAAGTTATCGCTTCGCTCAAACTTAGGAGAACGAAGTCTTAACAAGTATGTTTTTAACATTGCATTGCGCAACAATAGAACAATGAAGCAATACAACAATAAAAAATGTTGAACTAAAATTATCATATTACTTACAAATTCACCACCTCCCCATCTGCGGGGATTTCTACCTTAATTCCTTTATCATCCATTGCTTGTTGTAGATCGGTGCGCTTGATGTTGCAGTGATTTACTACGTCCATATGAATGGCCACAATCTTGGTATTGGGCGCTTGTTGATGTACTTTGGCAACGTCTTCGGGAGTCATAGTAATTGGGTCACCCTGTACAAATTGGGCCCCTCCTGCGTTTAATACTGTCATTTGGGGCTTTAGAGTATCTAGTGCTCTTACTACTTCGGGGTGCCAAATGGTGTCACCCGCTACATAAATTTTTTCCCCTTCATAACTATATACAAACCCCGAAACAGGGCCCATCATTTCGGCCAATTGCCCAGTGCCGTGCACTCCACCAAAGCGATGAATCGTAATGCCTTCCCATTCTACTTTATCTTCAATCACCGTTACCTGGGTGAATCCTTGCTCTTTAATGGCTTTTTCGTCGGGGGCTTGACAAAACAAAGGAGTGTCTTTAGGAAGCATTGCCTGAGCTACGGGATCCCAGTGGTCAGGGTGGGTATGCGTTACAAAAATTGCATCTATTTCTTTTACCAAAGTTGCCAATTCCTCAGCGCTCAAGGGCAAATCTACCATTGGGATGCGGAGGGCTGGTTCTGAATTGGGAACAGGATCAAAAGCTTCTTTTTCGGCCAACATTGGGTCTACCAATAGCTTTTTACCTGCCATATTTACAACGATTGTTGCGTGTCTTAATAATTGAATATTGCTCATTGCTTTTGTATTTATTTTGATTTATTACAAAGTAAATAGCAAAGCAAGGCTGGTGTCATTGATTTCGATCAAGAAATGCGACGACGAATACGACTCAGGGTTTCGGGGCTTATGTTTAGGTAAGACGCAATATGATATTGAGGAATGTTTTGAATCCAGCTGGGTTTGGTTTCGAGGAGTTCTTGATATAACGCTTCCGGACCTTTGGTCAACCGGCTAAACTCACGGGTTTCGCGTTGGCCTAATAACGTTAAAAAAGCTGCTTTAAAGCTTGCATCTACGCCTTCATGCTTGCTCAAGAAAAGATCAAATTGTGCTCGGGGAATCATTTTAATGTCTACATCAGTAATACATTCCTGCCATTTTTTGGATTGGATGGCATTATGCAAAGACACACAATCGGTGATAAACTCGCGTGCTTCATAAAAGTCTACATTGAGTTCTTTTTTATCGGTTACATAAAACTCACGCACAATACCACTCACCAAATATTTCACCTTACTCTCTACAGTTTGAGGATTGAGAATGATGCTTCCTTTTTTGAGGGTTTTGGTAGGGAATGTAGCCAATAAGGCCCTCCACATTTCCATAGGGGCCGATGTATTTCGTTTTTCAGCTTTTGAATGATTCGTTGGGTTTTCCATAGTGTTGTTGACATGCATGTTAAATCCATTGTAAAGATAAGGCTTTTTTGCTATTATTGGTTCAGTGGAATTTGCTCATCCCAGAGTTATTCCATTCTCTTTTCACCTTAAATCGACAATTATGACAATTGAAAGTATTTTAATTTGGGTTGCCTTGGGCGCAGTAGCTGGTTGGCTGGCTAGCAAGTTGGTAGGTGGTGTTGGGTTTGGCCTCATTGGCAATGTTCTCATAGGTATTGCGGGTAGTTTTATTGGTGGCTGGTTGGCTGTAAAGCTTAAAATTGCCGGAGCTGCCGTGGGTGGTCTAAGCATCCCAAGCATTGCCACCGCTATTGGTGGTGCCGTAGTATTGCTGATTTTGCTTAAGCTTCTGAAACGTTGATAAGACATTCTATTTCATAAAAAGCCACTGAATACCCCAATACTCAGTGGCTTTTTTATATAAAATCGTCTCGACCTTTAATTCTGTATCAAACTTTCTCTTTATGAAAAATCTATTATTCTTTCTCGTTATTTTATTGGCTCAATACGATTGTTTTGGACAAAAAACAACCTCCAAAGTACCGCTCATTAAAACCATGGCCCATTTTTTTTATAGCCGAGCAATAAAATACGAGTTTAAATACAACCAAAAAGGCCAGGTTATTTCGTCTACAGAAGGGCACTATACTGTAAGTAAACAAGGTAAATGGAACCAACTGGATCGTATTGGTAAAACCTACTACAAATACTTTGAGGATAGTATTCAGGTATTCAAGGGTAAACGTCCCGATTATGTGATGTTACTAAATAAACAAAAGCTGGCTTATGAATATCGTTCATACAAGCAGCATGCAGACCATGGCGTCATTCAACGTAACACCTTTAACGAACAAAACTATTTGATAAACAGGATAGACTATAACCCTTATGATAGCACAGAAATTCGTTATCAGTATTCTTATCAGTTTAAAAATGGCAATAGAACTGCAGAAACAATGACTTCTTACAATAACGGGAAGCCTGATCCTGGTACTACCATATGTACGTTTTATCCCAATACCCGAAATACCACTGGCAATCAAAATTTTGGTGAACTATTTTTAGGTAAGTCCAGCAAAAACCTACTCAGGGGATATGGCAAAGGTGCAGCTTATTACCGTTATAGATTTGATCGCAAAGGGCGAGTAATTGAGCGAATTAAAATAGCGGAACCTAATAGCCGAACGGAGTATGCTTACTACGATTAGCCCTCGCAAGACCTGCACTTATTATAACTGAAACCATATGCAACCTTAGGGTCTTTTCTGTATCTTTTACTCAACCAACTAACCTATACAATCAATGACCACTAAACTATTGTTAAATCTGGCGCTTATTTTTTTAAGCGTTCAGGCCTATGCTCAAGTCCCCCAAAAAGTTGCCTTGGTTAAATCATGTATTTTTAGCAGCTTTTCTTTCAAATACACTCATACCACCTTTGCCTACAACCAGCAAGGTGATGTTACTTCTACCATCATGTCTAATTATGTCATTAATAAAGATGGGAAAAAAGATACATTAGGGCCTTATATTATAGAAAAACACACCTATTACAAGGATAGCATTACCAATAAATATCATCACGATCCTCGCTACCCTAACCCTCGTGGCATAGTCTTTATAGAAACACCTGAACCACATATTTTTAGAGGAATGAAACATACATTTTTTTTGAATCCTCAAAAACTTATACAAAAAATCCGCTCCTGGATTTCTTATAGATATTTGAAACAACGTCGTTATGACAAAGTCGGGCATCTTGTGTATGAAGAGACGATCAATTTATCCCCCAGTCAGTCTGTGTCTAAAACATTTTACAAGTATCATCAAGGCAATTTAGTCCAAAGTACTACATTCTATTATGACAATACTCAGCAAAACATTCCCAAAGACACGCTCATTGTTAATAATGAGTACTACCTCGACAAATTAAACACTCTTGGAAATGCTAATTATGGTAAGCGTTTTTACGGCAAATCAAGTAAAAATCTCCTGAAATCTTCCCAAGTGAAAGGAGATGCAAAAATAACTTACTTGTATACTTTTGATAAAAAAGGAAGGGTGATAGAAATGATAGAAAAGGACAAACCTCAAGGCATTACTTCCTATACATATTATGATTAATCACCCAAAAACTCCTTCAACCTGCTTTATCAGCCATCTACTTGCCAGTTTTCCAGTTGGAATGCTTCATTGAAGCTTAGCAATGCAAACTGTTCTTTGTCTTGAACCTTAAACATAAGCTCAAAATGTTGCTGTTTCTCAAGACTCACCATTACCAGATCAACATGATCACCTTCTTGTAAATTGCGACAATAACTTTCCCATTGGGGTTGGTTTTTGATTACCCAGTTTACGACTTCTTTTAACCTTTGGTGCAACCACTCAAAGTCCAGTGCCCAATCTAGCGTAACTTCGCTTGACACCAACAGTTGAATGCTCTGTTTGCCAAGGGTAATTTGGTTTTCGTACCAACCAAAATCGGCATTGTAACTGAATGTTTTGGAGTAATTCATGAATGCTGTTTTTGGAAGATATGTTTATCGGCCCAGAAGGTTCCAAAAGGAATAATAGAAGCCAACAAAGCCTGGCCTGTTTGTTTCCAGGGCCAGTTCAAGTCAATTTTCACTTGCAGTACCAGCAATACATAACTCACAAACAATAATCCATGCACGATGCCTAATACTTGATTGGGTGCTGGATAGCTAAAAGCGTATTTGAGTGGCATTGTAATAAACAATAAAGCCAGAAAAGAGCTTCCTTCGACAAATGCCAATATGCGTAACCTACCCAATGGTGTTTTCAATAAATGTTTCATATAGGATAAGGTTAGAAATGTCGTAAAAATGGTCTAAACCAAGGAATGGCTAATAAAATAACCAGTAATGCTATAGAAAAATAAAGGGTGGTTACCTTAAATTTTTGTGCATCTTGTTCCCGCCTTTTGGCCCAGCTCCCGCCAATCGTCATCAACACCACGGCGGTAAGCATCATCAAGATGTGGTATACTCCAAAAAACCACATTTGATAATTATCTCCTCCACCATTTTTCATAAAATACCTGGTAACAGGGCTTAGCAAAAAATAAAGGGTAAAGCCCAACATAAGCTGGGTATGACTCACCATGTTGGCAATGATTCTCAACAGTTTGTCCCGAGCAGTATATCGTCGTTTGCTTATAAGTCCTTGCGCACTTGTGACCACCACCAATATCAGGCTTATCAACACCAGCCAACGAAAGACATTGTGAATGGCTAAAAATTTTGCATACATATCGTTCTTAATTTTTGATACAAAATTATGGGTGATTATTAAGCAGGGGTTAGGACAATTCAGGCAAAAATCCAGACATTTCAATCATTTTGCAATATCGATCATCTATATAAAAAACCGATCAAGGTTGCTTTGATCGGTTTTTTACAAAAGGCAAACTCTCCCAAGTCTTTGGTCTTATACTAATCCATAATAAAAACCCGTACAATATCACGTTGACTTTAAACTTCATGTCCCGTGTTTGGCTAAGCCGTTCATTTTTCTTCAGCAAAAAAACGAACCAAAAATGCCGCGGCTGTAGTCCGTTTTGCCTAAATTTATTTCATCTCGCCTCAAATGCTCAAACTCGCCTCTGGCTCAAACAATGATCATTTGCCCTTCGGGATGGCTTTATTCCATAAATTATTAACGGCAACGGACTAAGGCCGAAACAAAAGCTGGCGCAACTTGTACGGATTATGTCTGTGGATCGGTCTTAGTGTAGTGAGACCAAAGAGTGCCTGGTCTCCCTATCGATAAGATCATACAAGAAAGAGTGGATAAAATCAAACTTCCACTTTATAATTCAATTGTATCTCGTCACCTGTTTTACCTCTAAATCCCCAATTGGCGGGAGGCGACTCTAAAATACAGATTTCCAAATCGTTGACTGTAATTGGCAATTGAGCAGATATTTCCCGAAAAAGTGCCTGAATCAACGCTTTTTTAGTGGCTTCTGTTCGTCCAGTCATCATCATGATTTCGATGATGGTATACGCCTCAGAACGATCTTCAGGATAAATAAAGTCTGCTGCATCCAGCCCAATAAAACGATGAAACCGCTTGTTGGCAGGCATTTTCAGCACTTCTACAACACATCCATGAATCACACGAGACAATTCAGCCTTCACTTCATCCAAATGCGATTTCAGTCCATATATTTTAATCTGTGACATGCTCTTTTATTGTTACAGGGTTGTATGGTCTTTCATTAAGATCACTTCGCTAAGTTGGTAGTGCATTGCAAAACCATACAACCATTTAGCCATCTAACAGTTACTTACTAACTACTTTGATGCTGTTTTTTATCAAATCAATTTTTTCTTGCAGACCTTTCAGGCTTTGGTCTAAAATGGTGACATGCCCCATTTTACGAGAAGGTTTGGTGAGCTTTTTTCCATACAAATGCAAATAGGCTCCTGTAACTCCCAAAGTTTCATTTACTCCTTCGTATTTGGCATCACCTGTGTGTCCAGCGGCACCCAATACATTGACCATAGCAGCTAAGCTCTGGGTACTGGTATCGCCCAATGGCATGTTCAATACTGCGCGCCACAATTGCTCAAACTGAGAAGTGCCATTGGCTTTGATGGTATGGTGACCACTGTTATGCGGACGAGGAGCTACTTCATTTACCAAAATTTCACCATCTTTAGTCAAGAACATCTCAATGGCCAACAAACCTACCATATCAAATGCTAACATTACTTTTTTGGCAATGGCTTCGGCTTGGGCGGCCAATTCGGGTGAGATTTGAGAAGGGGCCAACAGATAATCTACCAAATTATGTTCAGGGTGAAAAACCAATTCTACTACTGGGAAAGTAGTCATGTCCCCGTTTTCGTTGCGGGCAATAATCACCGAAATTTCTTTGTCAATATCCACCAGTTTTTCCAGCAAACTAGGATTCTCAAAGGCTTTGTCAAAATCAGCTGCAGTGCTTAGCTTTTGTACCCCTCTACCGTCAAACCCACCTTTACCCAATTTTTGGAAAGCAGGCAAAAAGTCGGCATTTGCCTCAAGCTGGCTTTTATCATCAATCAATACAAAGTCAGGAGTAGGAATCTGATGGGTTTGGTAAAATTGTTTTTGCACACGCTTATCTTGAATCGTACGAATTACCTGAGGCTGAGGAAATACCTTTTTACCTTCTTGTTCTAGTTTTTCGAGCGCATCTACATTTACATTCTCAATTTCAATCGTTAGCAAATCTACGGTTTGCCCAAATTGGTACACGGTGTCAAAATCGGTCAGTTTACCTACTTCAAAATGATTGGCAAACAGCTTACAAGGCGCATTGGGATCGGGATCGAGAATGCTAATATCCAAATCAAAATCAATGGCTGCCTGGATCAACATACGCCCTAGTTGCCCTCCACCTAATATACCTACTTTTCTTTGCATTTTATTTTATTGTTAATTTTTCACAGAAGACTCTTTAAAATTGGGGCAAAGTTAGGCAAAAATCCTCAGTCAGGTACGTTCAGGCGGGGTAATATCTCATAACAACTATAAGTAAAACCTTACACGATTTTTTCCCCTAAACATTGGTAAATTATAACACACATTTGGCAAAAAATTATTATAGCTTTAAAGCACATTTACTAATAAGGGAATACTAACAACACCATTAAGCTAATTGAGAACAAATGTCTGATAAGTTACTGCAGATGAATCAGGGAGTAACCAACAATACTCCTATGTCTAAAAATCAAACCTCTTCGAATCAGGAAAGAGGAATTAAAGCTACCAGAGGGACACAACTAAAAGCCAAACACTCACCAGTAAAAGCTACCCGTGGTAAGGTATTACAAACCAAAAAGAGTCCATCTACTACCAAAAAATGGACTTACAGTCAATTTGAAGAAGCCTACAATACCAAGGTAGACCTGAATCAATTGACTGATGAGGAGAAAAAATACTTTGAAGAATACGAAAAGCGTGCACAAGTGTACCTCGATCGCTCGGGAAGCAAATGGGGAGGCAAAACCAAAATCACTGGGGCTATGTTTGCCAATGCAGCTCGCTGGAGCTACTTGCATTATGGCAAAGATATGAGCAAGGTAGTACCCGTAGAATTTGCGCTGGCGCAGGCACAGTTTGAATCCCACTTGGGGATGACGGGCAGAAGCGCTTCCAAAAACCCATTCAACATTGGAGAATACAACAACAGCACCGCCTCGTTTGTCAGCAAAATAAAGGATGGCAATATGGGCGTAGCCATGTATTACCATCTTATGGCTGAGGATTATTTATCGGCTCGCACATCTGACCAATTACTCGAGAATTTTATCAACGAACGAGGTCAACGTTACCAGGTAGACGATGGCGGAGTAAGTGATAAGAGCTACGAAGCTGATATTAAGAATCAAATGGGTTTTATCGGACGTTATGCGGATAAAAATGGCGCTAAGTTTACGGCCCCCACTCCTACTGGCAAATCTGCTTCTACCAGCACCAATCAAACGCCTAAAACAACCAAGGCGAATCCGGTAGATGCCTTGTACAAAAAATATGATGAGGGTAAAATAGATATGATTGCTCTGGGTACTGCTTTGATCCCATTTGCCAGTGCTCGTGCGAGTGATGTTACCAAAATATTTGATAAGCTTCCCTGGGTGCACCGCGACAACCTGGCCTATGTCATGAGCAACCACAGCAGTGATAGCACGTTGGCCTCCTTTGACAAGCAAGTTCTCCAGCGCATGAGTAGCGAGCTTGGGGATGTATCGTGGTTTAGCAGCTCTTATGCTGCCAGTCAGGTACAGAAGAAGAAAATAGACAAAGTACTGGGAGGGCAAATCAAGAAAAGTACGACCAAAAAAGGATCTATTACCGCCAGTGCGCTCAATGTACGAACTGGCCCAGGTACCTCTTTTGGCAAAAGTGGTGCAGCGCTTAGTAAAGGAACTCAGGTAACCATTCTGGAAGAAAAAAATGGTTGGTACCGAGTAGGCAAAGGTCAATGGGTATCAGCTAAATATGTAGCCGTTGTAAATCAACAAAAAAGCTCTGGGTCGACTACCAAGATTTCGGCTACTGATGCTGCCAAAAAACGAGTATCACTTGCACATGAAGCCAATAACAACACCAACGATAAACGTACCTACGGTTGGGACTATAGCGACAAAACCAAGGGAGACAAGGTAGATTGCTCACACTTGATCCGAGAAATAGAAGCTACTTATCACTCTGAGGAAGCCCGAAAACTTAAGCAGGAAAATGGATTTCTTACACCAGAGCAACTGGATAAGTACAATACCTTCTTTACGAGTAGCCGTATGGAAGCTACCAAACAAGACCGTGGTACCAAACAAATGGCCATGGTGCTCAAAAATCACGGTACCTACAGCAGCAACATATCAGATGTAAGTGTAGGTGATTATGTGTTTATTGGTAAAGGAAAATCTACTGGAGTCAGTGGTATTAGTCACATTATGATAATTACCGAAATTGTGACAGTAGGTGGCAAAAAACAATACAAGTTCATTGATTCGGGAATGAGTGGTGCCAAGCTGAAGGATGGCAAATACACTGGTGGCAAACGAAGTGTACGGGGCAAATACCACATGGACGAAGACGGTGTAGTATGGAAAGGTACGGGTTATGACCGTTACTTTAAAGGAGTAGGACGCCCGGAAAAAGGTAATGAAATTAGTGTGAGTAGTAGTAAGGGTACCGCCAAAACCGCAGCAAAAACGGCGAGCAAAGCCACCAAACCTACGGTAAAGAAGGGAGAAGACAAGTCAACAACTACCACCACAACAACCAATACCACAGATACAAGTACTACTACAACTTCTGCTTCTTCGGTGCCTACATCGGCCAACTTTAAGATAGAGGAGTTTGCTTGCAATGATGGAACCGCAGTACCACCTGAGTATTATCCCAATGTGAAAAACCTCATGGCTCAGCTCGAGGTATTGCGAAGCGAAATGGGCAATAATTCTATAACCATTAATTCATCTTACCGTACACCTACTCATAATGCATCGGTGGGTGGTGCTTCTAACAGTCAACATTTGTATGCCAAAGCCTCTGATATAGTGGTAAAAGGCTATACACCCAAGCAAGTGCATGCTAAAATAGAGGAATTGACTAAGGCCGGAAAGATGACTCAAGGAGGGTTGGGGCTTTACAATACCTTTGTGCACTATGACATTAGAGGTACAAAAGCTCGCTGGGATAAGAGTTCCTAACCACAACACTTAAAACTTTGAAACATCTATTTTTTCTTTTGATTCTTGGTAGCTTATGGAGCTGCCAGGAATCTACTCATCAAAAGCAAAGCAACACTTCTGCAAATAAGCAACCTCAACGGAAGCCCATAGTAAACAAAGAACCACCGTCATCTATTCCCACTAAAAAAGTAACTCACCAGTTAAACATCCCCTACGATGCCTCTGCTGGGCAAAAAAGGGCTTTATTGGCTGAAGAGGCTTACCAAAACCCACAAGACACTCGCACCTACGGAGGTGACCCCAAGGCTAAAGCTCGTGGCGAAAAGCTGGATTGTTCTTATTTTATCCGAGAGGTAGAAGCCACCTTTCAGTCGGAGGAAGCCCGTAAAATCAAGCAACAAAAAGGGTATTTAGCTCCCCATGAATTAGTCAAATACAATCCATTTTTTACTAACAAACGACTCTATGCCAACAAGTTAAGTTCGCTTAGTGGCAAAATGGCGGATGTCCTCCAAAAACACGGCTTTTATAGCACCAAAGTAAGCGATGTACGCTTGGGCGATTATGTATTTATTGGCAAAGGCAAAGTTCGTGACCTGAAGAGTATTAGCCACGTGATGGTTATCAATCGAGTAGATACAGTAGGCAAACAAATCCGCTATTACTTTATAGATGCTGGCTATCGGGGGCTCAAAAAAGTAAATGGCAAACTCGTAAAAGTAAAGCGTAGTGTGCGCAAAGGGTATTATCTTACCGATAAGGGTACAGTGTGGAGCAAAAAATATATTCGCTATTTCAAAGGAACCGGAAGGCCTAGGTAATAGACATTACTACGATAATTTTTATACCAACCACTTACTGACCATCAAATATTTGAACAATGGTTGTTTGCGAGGGAAAATTAATCAAATGTTCCTTTACAAGGTGTTTTCCTGTGGTAATCTTGTTTTAGTCGCAAAAAAGAGATTGCCACAGAAAAACGCATCAAAACAACTGAACAATTTAAAACATCAGTTAAAATAATAATACAACTCCCTGATTATCAGCACCTGTATTTTATCGTAATAAACTCTAATATAACACCAAATCTTTGAGAAAACCCGTATACCTAAAACGGGCCAAAGGCCCTATGATAGTTGCCCCTTGCCCCGAGGCAAGCGACGAGTACGTTCTCGCTCGACTCTAGCCGAGTGATATCAGGAGGCTTCCAGTCGTAAACTTGTACGGATTATTGTAGTGGATTAGTATAACTCTTTCACTTTTCACAAACCATAAGCTGGACTAAGTCTGGCTTTTTTTATGGGTTGTGGATAAAATTCAAACATACATTCACTCCTGCCCTCTTTCTCGATTCTAAACTCGGCTCCATCGAATATACACCCACCTTGAGCGAATGTAGATCGAAGGTTTTAAGTCATTATTTCATCTACTATTTTTAAGCAAACCTTAACAAAATCAAGAAACAATTATGGAATTTATTAAAGAACAAATTGGCCCATCAGGCATATTAGTGCTCTGCAGAAGAATGAGGTAAACTCAGGATGAAAGGTAAACACTTCGTGTTTGTAATTAATATAAGGAGCGGAAAAATATAAGTGATTATTCTAACCCTTGCAATGTAGCAACATCAGGCATTTTTGCTCCTGTTTTCTAACCCATTCATTGTAAAAACCTAATGTTTATTATACACTAGATATCTGTATGTACACATCCATTTAATTCTTCTCTCGAACAAGAACTTGTCTCGCTTTTTCATCCTGAATATTGTTTTAGGGATTCTTTAGCTAAACCGCTAAGCAGGCCATTTTAAGCCAGTGCTAACGATGGCTTATGATGCCTCCCCACAACCTCTTGACCACTCAAAAAAGCAAGAGTTCTCACAAACATTCAGAAAGTCGAAATGAGTTCGTAAAGTTAAACCTACCGTTGGTGAAGTCATGTCCGTGCTTGGTGAATTACCCCCTATACAGCCCTGTTGGTTTGCTTAACTTTATTATCAGTTGTAAAACATTAACTAATCAATAGTGCAATCAATCCATTGTAGGATTTACCACTATTTGTCGAATAAACATACACACATTTATGCAACAACAAGATCACAAAACAGAAGCATCAGATCAAAGCTCACTGGTTGCTCAAAAGAAGGCCAATCCGCAACAGGCATATCCTACCAAGGAAAAGAAAAAAAAGCCTATACAAGCAAAAAATGGTAATGGGAAACCAATTACCCCAATTCAGGCCAGACGTGGAAAGCCACTACAACGTAAAAGTGCTGGCTCACAGGGATTACCAGCACAAATGCGTACCAATATGGAATCTATGGGAGGTGTAGATTTGTCAGACGTAAAAGTACACCGTAACTCGTCTAAACCTGCCGAAATAGATACCAAAGCCAACTCGGAGGTATTTCAAGCCAAACAAGCACCTGTTCAGCAAAAAACTGAAGCTTTTGCTCAGGGGTCAGACATTCATTTGGCTCCTGGCATGGACAAACACTTGGCCCATGAAGCCTGGCACGTGGTACAACAAAAGCAAGGACGTGTACAGCCTACAACCAGTAGTGGCGGGGTAGCCATTAATGATAGCCCTCAGCTGGAAAAAGAAGCAGATGACATGGGAGCCAAAGCGATGCAAATGAAAGCAACTCCTGAGTCACCTGCTCAAATGAAATCCACTGCTCCTCAGAGTAACCCTGTACAACAAAAAGTCACGCAGTTTAAAAGGCACTCTCTGGAAGGCAAAGGAGAGATCACAAACTGGAATCCAATGGGTACCGATGATAGCTTTTTTGAGGTAAATACCAATGCAGAAATTTCTCCAAGCTACAAAAGCAAGTTTAACAGAACATTGAACCATGCTACTGACAATAAGATTGACAACAAAAGTATGGGAGATGAAGGAAAAATTATTTTAACTTCACAAGTCACTTCTTTGATTGACCAAAACCTGGGTTGGTATGAAGAAGATAAAGGCTCTGAGTTTGTGAGTACGTTCAGTTATCAGCGCAGTGCTAACGGGATTATCAGTGTTTATGCCGATGGTGGCAATACTGCGGTATTCGAGAAAAAACACGCCTTTGAAGGTGGTAATAAAAACAATTATAATTATATCAAGACTATTCAAAACAATAGTCATGACGACATTACCTATAAGCTTGGTTTTGTAAAAAACATAAAAGGTAAAACCTACAGCAAAAACACAAATACCTACAAACACGCCCATAAGGATTGGGACTTTAAAACCGGGATAGATTTGGGATTAGACGTAAAGGCCAAAATAAACCTGGTAATGGATGGCAACGACGTGCTTATGTTGGTAGGCTCCCGACTCATGTTTAAGGGTAAATTGAGCAGATTATTGAAAAAATTTAAGTCCTTGGGTGGAGAAGACATCGAGAAGCTGTTGAAAAAACAAAAGCTAGAGCTCAACGTTACCCCTGAGATAGCGGCTGAATTCAGAACTCATTTCAATTATACTTACGAACGTGATACTTTTACCAAGATAAGCGAGTCGGAACGAACCGCTTACAAAACTGGTGGTAAACTCGCTGAAGAAATCAATATGTTCCGTATTATTCAGCAACGTCTTACTCCTCTTGACAATGTATTTTTTGATAACGAAGATCAATCCAGTTTGACTGGGGATGATAAGGAGGGTATTCAGGCATTTTTGAACAGGCGAGATACCAAAATGATGCTTAACAAAGTAAAATCTGGTCAGTATCAAATCCGTTTGGAAGGCCACGCAAGTAGTTCTCATTCAGAGTCTTACAATCAAGGGATTGCCCAAAAACGTATGGCTGCTACCCGAACATTCATTATGAAAGAAGTTGGTTTATCTTCTAGTGCTTTTACTTATAGCAATATGGGCGAAACTCAATCAGAGAAAGGCTTTATTAATGCAGGAGATAGAAGGGTAGAAATCACATTTGTAAAAATATAAAAACAGACAAACTAAGTGCAAAAAACACAGGTAGCCTTTTGGCAGCTAATATTGGTAATGGTGGGATTGTCGGCTTGTTCGCAATCCCGCCATTCTTCTAGCGAAAAACAGGCGCAAAAAACAACCATGGTAAATTTAGAAATCTTTCAAGATATCAACACAAAGTTGTATGGATATCGTGATCCCAAAAGTGGTCAAATCGCAATTCAAGCAAAATACGTTGCTGTAAAGCCCTTTTCTCATCAATTGGCCGCAGTTTGTCTGGCAGATACCTTAGATAACCTGATAGCCAAACGCTGGGGGTACATCAACCCTACTGGCGAAACACAAGTTCCTTTTATTTTTTCAGAAGCTGGATCAATTGGCGATACCGTAAAAGTATCGGATAGTATTCAGGTGGTAGCAGCTCCGGTAAAGTTTTTACCAAGGCTATTGTCTACCTCATCTCAGCCTGATGAAAACCCTTATTATGTCGACATGCTGGGCAATTGTATTCCAACTAAAGAAGCCAAAACGCAGGAAACCTATCACGCACAAGAATTGCAAAAAGACTTTGCTACGAAACCTATGGTAAATATCTTTTTTGAGAAAGAAGGGCAAATGCGTCTTGATGATGGAGCGAAGCAATCAATCAATCGTTTTTTGATGCAAAGCCTGGCCGCAGGTTTAATTAAAAAAGTACTTGCTGGAAAAATGACATTTTACCTTGAAGGCTCCAATAGTAGTGGAGATGCCGATAAAAAAATGGCAGGGCTCCGCATCCAGTCGGTGATCAAGTATCTTGGTAGTCAATACCCAAGTTTGGACGCCAAGAAGTTTTATACTTTCAAAAACCTGGGTGTCATAGAAACTACTTTTGTGAGCGAGGGCGACCGTATGGTACATATCGAGTTTCGGGAAAAATAGGTTTAAAAACCTATTTTTCCTCTTATATGCTCTCATATCGCCAGGAAACGAACAAGGTTAGTAAAGATCACAGACTTAAGCATAATATCATTGTAAAACTACCTCGCCCAATTATTATTTCTACTACTAAGACATCATCCCACCTGATAAATCCGTTATAAAAAAACCAGACGATCATACCACAAGAAATCATACCACCAATGAAATATTTGATCATATGCTCTATATTAACATTTTCAATCAATGCCTTTATTTTTCAATCTACTCAGGCTCAAAAAATCACTGAACCACCCTGGACCACCACCCAAGAAATTAAACGTTTGCATAAAAAACTAGGCCTCCAGAAATACCTCAAGTTTCACATTTTCCAAAAGGCAGTCTATGGCCAACGTCACCTATACTTTCGTAATAAAAAAATTTTGAGTATTGTAGATTTTACTAAGCCAGCGTATCAAAAGCGGCTTTTTGTAATTGATTTGGCCAAGAAAAAGGTACTTTACCGAACCTATGTAGCCCATGGGCTTAACTCTGGCAACTATAGCTATGCTACTAAATTTTCTAACCAGAATGGCTCCAAAATGAGTAGCCTGGGATTTTATAAAACCTCTGAAACCTATAAGGGCAAACATGGCTTTTCGCTTAAACTAGATGGATTGGAATGGGGGATTAACCATAAAGCCAGACAACGCTATATCGTTATGCATGGTGCCAAATACGTAAGTGCCAAAAGTGTAGGGAGAAGTTGGGGTTGTCCAGCCATTCCTTTACACCTCACCCACCCCATCATTCACCTGATAAAAGGTGGCAGTTGTTTGTTTATATATGCCAACGACCGTCGGTATTTAGACAAATCGAAATATATGTTCCGTAATGCATTTTAAGACAAGGCCAAAACCAGATGCTGGCGATCAGTTTACTCAGAAAATACTTTTTAGCTTTGTCGTATAAAAGAGAAACCTTCCTGTAAGATATTTAAACATTGTATTTTTGAATAATCCATCAACATAAATAAGTCCATTGAGAAAATGACGCTTAATAATGTTTAAACAAAACACTATGAAAAAACTATTCAGTCTTATTTGGGTGGGGTTGTTGGTGATTGGAGGTAGTTGTAAACCCAGATATAACCCACATCATGTAAAATACGACGCAGTCACCGAACAAAAAATCAAGCAACTATACACTCAATTAGGAAGTTATGAGCTTTCTTATCCTATTTTTAAGAAAGCAATGTTTGGCTTTTACCATCTAAACTATTCCAAAAAACGCTTCATTACCATTGTAGATTTTACCAAACCTGCCTCGCAACACCGTTTTTTTGTAATTGATTTAAAACGTCGCAAAATACGCTATAAAACCTGGGTAGCCCATGGCAAAAACTCGGGTAACCTGATATATGCCACCCGCTTCTCTAATCGCAATGGCTCCAAAATGAGTAGTTTGGGCTTCTATAAAACCGCCGAAACCTATCGCGGAAAGCACGGGTATTCTTTGAAATTGGATGGGTTAGAAAAAGGAATCAACCATCGGGCGCGCCGTCGCTATATTGTCATTCATGGCGCCAAATATGTCAATGCTTCTTACGTAGGTCGTAGTTGGGGGTGTCCTGCCCTGCCAGTGCATTTGGCCACACCTATTATCAAAAAGATCAAGCGAGGAAGTTGTGTTTTTATCTACGCCAATGATCGTCAGTACCTGGCCAAATCCAAGTACTTGGTGCAGTAGTTTATTTTTTACGTTCAATTGTAAACTGTACCAGCTGAATCAATGAAGTTTTATATGCCGAATCGGGGAAGTCGTTCATGAGATCGAGGGCTTCTTTAGTGTAGCGATGCATTACATCGTGAGCGTATTCAATGCCTCCACTATTTTTTACAAAAGCAATCACCTCTTTTACTTTATCCGATTTGTGGCTTTTGTTTTTCACCAAATTAATGATGTGTCGTTTTTCGGAACGGGAGGCTTTATTCAAGGCATAAATCAAAGGCAAGGTCATTTTTTTCTCTTTGATGTCAATACCTACTGGTTTGCCAATTTCAGCAGTACCATAATCAAACAGGTCATCCTTCATTTGAAAGGCCATTCCTACCTTTTCTCCAAATTGACGAAACAACTCTATTTTATCCTTGTCTTCGCTTACCGTAGAAGCGCCCATAGCACAACAAGAGGCTATTAAAGAAGCTGTCTTTTTGCGAATTACTTCATAATATATTTCTTCGGTGATGTCTAAACGACGGGCCTTGGCAATTTGAAGCAGTTCGCCTTCACTCATTTCACGCATGGCCTGGGCTACAATCTTAAGTTGCTCAAAATCATCGTGATCGGTCGAAAGCATTAAACCACGAGCCAGTAAGAAATCACCTACCAACACTGCGATTTTATTTTTCCAAAGGGCATTGATTGAGAAAAAGCCTCGACGATAGTTAGAGTCATCTACTACGTCGTCATGCACCAATGAGGCGGTATGCAACAATTCAATCAAAGCAGCTCCCCGATAGGCGGCTTCAGTAATTTCGCCTGCGGTTCCTGCCGATAAAAACACAAACATCGGACGCATTTGTTTGCCTTTGCGCTTGATGATGTAGTTCATGATTTTGTCGAGCAAGAAAACATCACTTTTCATGAATGAGCGAAACTTGCCTTCAAAATTCGCCATTACCTCTTTGATAGGGGCTTGTATTTCCTTGATTGATAATGTCATAGGTGCTTCTAAAGTGCTACAAGTATACGATCAAATTGCAGATTTTGCCAATTTGGCCTGATAACTTTTCGGTACTTGCGTACAAATCATATACATTACACCATATTCAAGACATTTGTTTGTTTTGGGGATGAATTCAAGATTGTTTAACTTTCAAAACAATTTTCCCTAAATTCCTCCCACAATAATCCTTACCCGTTTTACATTATAAAAGAAACCTATTTACAACTTTTCAAAAATAAATGCATGATGAAGCACAGATTACTACACCTAATGCTTATGCTCGGTTTTTTACCTTCAGTGGTATTGGCTCAAAACTGGCATGTTCCTCCCCGTTTAGATTACAAAACTGTACTTGAGTTTAGCGAAGGCCTGGCTAGAGTAAAAAGCCACGATGGCAAATGGGGCTATATCAATACTCAAGGAAAAGAAATTGCTGCTCCCAAATTCGAAGGTGCCAAAGACTTTTCTAACGGAATGGCTTCGGTAAAACTCAATGGAAAATTTGGCTACATTGACCGCACTG
Organism: marine bacterium AO1-C; assembly: GCA_001890965.1. Classification (GTDB taxonomy): domain Bacteria; phylum Bacteroidota; class Bacteroidia; order Cytophagales; family Microscillaceae; genus Microscilla. The sequence goes on from MLAY01000020.1 coordinate 135,200, forward strand.
GTAAAATGGTCATTGAACCTCAATACGACGAAGGATTTCATTTTCGTGATGGATTGGCCAAGGTACGCAAAGGCCTGTGGGGATTTATTGACAAAAAGAACCGTCCGGTAGTGCAATTCAAATATGCCGATTTGAATTACCTGTACAATGGAGTAGCCGCGGCCAAGCTGCGAGGCAAATGGGGTTTTATAGATCGTAAAGACCGAGCGCTGGTAGATTTCAAGTATGAGCAGGTAATGGATTTTTATGATAAAACAGCCCAATGGACCCCAGTAAAGAAAAATGGCAAATGGGGCTATATAGATCGTACCGGGCAAGAAAAAGCGTCGTTTATATATGGTTATGCGTGGCCTTTCACTGACGGCATGAGTGGCGCAAAAAAAGACGGAAAATGGTTGTTTATTAATAGCCAGGGGCGCGAAATCACCAAAGCCATTTACGAAGAAGCTGGTTGGTTTTATGAAGGCTTGGGCAAAATTCGCAAAGACGGTAAACGAGGCTTTATCAATAAAATGGGCAAAGAAGTAATTGCTCCCAAGTATCAGTCTGTGTGGCAGTTTAGCGAAGGACTTTGTTTTGTAAAAAAAGACGACAAGTGGGGTGCCATCAACAAAAGAGGCCAAATGGTAATTCCTAACAAATATGATTTTGCTTATCAGTTTCACGAAGGATTAGCCAAGGTGAGACTCAATGGCAAACGAGGATTTATAGATAAAAAAGGAAAGCTGGTTTTCCCTTGCAAGTTTGAGCGTGCCAGTGAATTTGACAAAGGTTATGCAGCCGCAAAATTCAATGGAAAATGGGGTATTTTAAAGAGCCCACTAGCTAAATAAACTAATATTTTAGTAATCTACCCAATTATATTTTACCGTCAATAATTGGGTAGGTTCTATTTTTCATCACTCCAAAAAACACTATTAAGGTACATCAATGTAAAAATCAAGCATTCTATACCTTCATAAAGCCTATCTACTCCCCAAAACCCTCATTTCACATTTAATACAAATGCATCTTTATCATTTTTCCGAGTGACTTGTAGTCAGTTTTATTGCCTATCTGCCCTCCAAAGCATTTTCTCTCGTTGTATTTTATTGGTTTTTGAACAGTTTGTCTACATTTTCTCAAAAAATGAGATGAAATGTTACACCCTCAATTCTTGGCATGGATAGTATTTTGTGGCACTTTTTGTAGAATTGAATTATAAATTTCTAACCACAAAGTACCCTTAACGTCACCATTGGTTTTCGTCATACCGTTTGATATATGCGGTTGATGCAAGACAACTTTGGGTTAAGGGTTTACTTTGTAAACTACGTACTACAATGAATATCTTTAAAAAAATACCTGCGTTCTTAATCATTTTGACATTAGGCTTTCTGGTTTATGGTTGTGCTGGCACCGAAGAAGACCCTCAACCCAATTCTGGCCAAAACGGCAATGGTGGCACACCTACTCCTACAGTTACTAATTGTACCGATCCACTCGCAACCAATTATAACCAGGACGCTACCGATGACGACTGTAGCTGTACCTATAACACGAATGGCTCAGTTTCTGAAACACTCCCAACCTCTTTTACCAAAAAAGCGGTAATAGAGTATGTTACTGCTACCTGGTGTGGCTACTGTCCCGAAACGTCTGAACATGTACAAACAACCGCCACTACCCGACAAGACCAGGCTTACCCCATTACTTTGTTTTTGTCTAACAACCTGGAGACAAACATGTCTACCTACATTTCCCAGACTTTTGCGGTAAATGCTATTCCTAAGTATATCGTGAATCGTAAGAAGATCAACAATCAATTTTTACAGTCTGGAAATCCAGATCGTTTTGTAAAAAACATAGTGGGTAATTCAACTACGGTAGGTCTTGCTCTCGAAACCGCGCTTACCAGCAACAACGAAATAGAAGTATTGGTATACACTGGGGTACAAGCCGAAGGTAAGTATTTGATCCATGTAGTGTTGACTGAGGATGGTATGACTGGCTACCCTCAAACCAACTATTACAACAACGATTCTGGCTCTAATTATTACCAAAAAGGTGACCCTATTGTAGACTATGTACACAACTCGGTACAATTGGCCACCCTCACTGATCTTGCTGGTTTTGAGGTACCTGGCTGTGGACTTACGGCTGGTTCTACTTATAAGCGTATGTTCAAGCTGGAAACAATGCCTGGCAAAATGCAAAATAAAGACAATCTAAAAATTGTTGCCTTTGTAGCCGATAAAGACACTGGCGAAATTCTAAATGCTCAATCTGTAAAAGTAGGCCAAAGCCATAATTGGGATTAATCTTTCTCATTCATTAATCATTCACCAATAAGTGGTTTTCTATGCATCTAGAGAACCACTTATTGGCTTTTCTACCTTGCTCATTTTTATTCAAGTATACTTATGAAAATTTCACGCCTCATCTGCGCCACAAGTTTGTGTTGCCTGTTGGTCAATTTTACTTTATCGGCCCAGCAAAGAATGAAAAATATTCCTGCAGTTACCATCAAAACCCTGGATGGCAATGCTTTTTCTACCACCGATTTACCACTTACTGGTCACCCTACGATTGTGAGTTTTTGGGCTACCTGGTGTAAACCTTGCCTGCGAGAGCTCAACGCCATGCATGATCAGCTCCCTGACTGGCAAGAAGATACCAAAGTAAAAATCATAGCCATCTCTATTGATGATGCCCGTAGCAGTGCACGTGCCAAAACCCTGGTCAAAGGCAAGCGCTGGGAATTTGACACTTATATCGATGAAAACTGGAACCTCAAGCGAGCCATGAATGTCATCAATATTCCGCATACTTTTATTTTAAACAAGAAAGGGGAAATTGTATGGCAACACACCTCTTACAAGTCTGGCGATGAAGAAAAATACTACGAGATCATCAAGAAAATAGCAGAGGGTAAATCAATTAAATAACTCACGAGTACATATTGGTTTTGACCCATCAAGCCACTTTCAAAACATCAGGTAAAGGCAATAAAACAACAAAGACAGTCATCTATCATGAAGAAATTTATCCGCTGGAGCATTGGATGGTTAAGCATTCATTGCTTGGCTATTGGATTTTCGTTTGCCCAGCAATCGTCTAATAAAGGAACTATTTCGGGAAGTTTACAATCCGATTTTCAGTATTACCAGGCAGACTCGGTCATCAATGCTACCATAAGTCCTGGTGCAGATAGGATGGCCTCTAACCACTACCTCAATCTATTTTACCGTAAAGGGAGTTTCACCGCAGGAGTGCGTTATGAGGCCTATTTACCTCCTCTGATTGGTTACCCTCTTAATTTTAAAGGGCAAGGCATTGTCAATCGCTTTGTTAGTTACCAAAAAGATGGCCTGGAGGTAACTGCTGGGCACTTTTATGAGCAATTTGGCAACGGAGCTATTTTAAGAGCCCAAGAAAACCGTCCTGTGGGTATAGACAACGCCATAGATGGTATTTCGCTTAAATATCGCTTTGACGACCTGGCGCAGGTAAAAGCCCTTACTGGAAAGCAACGTGATGGCTTTACAATGGGAGAAGGCACTATTCGCGCAGTAGATGGTGAAGTATACCTCAATAAGTTATTATTTCCACTAAGTAATACCAACATTACTGTGGGAGGAAGCTTTGTAAGTAATTATGAACCCTACACTGGTACTCTAGATTATGTAGATCCTCAAAGCGATGCTTTTGCGGGACGTTTGTCTATCGGAAATGGGGTTCTTAATATGGATGCCGAATATGTGTACAAAAAGCCCACGCCTATGCTCAGCAATAACTACATCAACCACGATGGCTCGGCCGTATTTTTAGATTTAGGCTACGCCAATAATGGCTTAGGCATCAACATTCAGGCACGTAGGATAGAAAATATGGATTATCGTTCTAATCGGGAAGCCGAACTCAATAGCCTGATGATTAATTTTATCCCTGTCAATACCAAGCAACACACGTATCGTTTATTGACTCTTTATCCTTATGCCACTCAGGTATTTGGCGAGGTAGGAATTCAAGCCGATTTGGTGTATACCTTCAAAAGAGGTTCTGCTTTGGGAGGAAAATATGGAACAACGTTGAGCTTCAACTTTGCAGTGGCCAATAGCATAGATCAACAAGTCACCAATACCCAGCAGGGCTATACTTCTGATTTTTGGAAGATCGGCAATCGTAAATATTTTCAGGATTTTAATGTAGAGTTCAGCAAAAAATGGAGTCGTTCGCTCAAAACCAATTTTACCTATGTGTACCTGGAATACGACAAAGATCAAATTGAAGGTACCTCAGGATTTGGTGTAGTAAAATCGCACACTGTAGTAGCCGATATCTTAATCAAGCCTCGTCATAGCACTTCTGTTCGTTTGGAATTACAACATTTGGCTACCCGTCAAGATTTTGGTAGTTGGGCAATGGCATTGGTAGAGGTCGGTTTTGGCAATTTCTTATTCTTCGCTTCCGATGAAATCAATTATAATGGGCTTCAAAAAGGTATTCCGATACATTACTACAATGGAGGGCTGGCTTTTGCCAAAGGAGCCAATCGCTTCTCGCTGAGTTATGGTCGTCAGCGTGCGGGACTCATTTGTGTAGGTGGGGTTTGCCGTTTGGTACCTGCCAATAGTGGCTTTACCTTAACTGTAGCCAGTAGTTTTTAATTTTTATTTTAGAAAATTGGTCAAAGCCTAGAACGCAAAAATCTTTGACCAATTTCAATAATTCATTTTTGAACTGTACACTAAAAATTACTTTTAGCTTTTCACTTCTAACACTTCTACCTCATCCCCTACCTTGACTACTCCGTTGGTTTCTTGCAGCAAATTCTGCCCAAACAATACTTTGGCTCCTTCTTTACGGTACTGTGATAGCGTCTTGAGAGGTTCTGCACCTTTTTCCCCGGTTTTTTGGTCTATCGTAGTAAACACACAACGTGCACAAGGCTTCACCAAATGAAATACAACCTCTCCTACCCTAATTTTCTTCCAGGTGTCTTCGGCATAAGCCTCAGTACCCGACACGACCAAATTGGGGCGAAAGCGATTCATGGGGACTGGCTGCTCCAAACGAGCATTTAAGTCGGCCAATGAGGCTTCTGAAATCAACAGAAAAGGATACCCATCCGAAAAACTCGTAATATGATTGTTGATGTTGTGTTTAGCTTCCACCAAGCGGTTGGTATCATCGGGCATATACATCAACTGCAAAGGTGTTTTTAAATAATCTGAAAACCATTGATTAGCGGTTTTGCTTACTTCTAAAGCAGCACATTCATCGCTCCATACTTTTACATACTTCGACACTCTGGTATTTTCGGTTAAGCCAATTTCTAAGGTACTCATACCAGGAGCATCCAGTACCAAAGCCGCTTCAGTTACCTTGAGTTGCACCAAGGCCAATTGAGGGTATTTTCGCTGAGTAACAAACATACCATCAGGTTCAATAATCATCCAGCGACGGTCTAGCTTGAGTCCTCGGCTTTCTACAATAGCCGTATCTAAGTCAATGCCTTGCAACGATTTTATAGGATAAGTATGAAGATTGGTTAATGTGATTTTCATAGTTATAGAATGTTTTCTGTGGATGAAGTCATCTCAACTTTTTGGATGTTGTGAGAAATAGTTCATTATTAAAAGTCGAGACGACTTCGATTCCAAAAATATCAAAAAGTATGAAGCTTTATTAGCTCAAGTAAAGTTTATCTTCTAGCAAAAAACGTTTTTTTTCTACAAAATTTTCAACTACCCTATATTATACTTTCAGAGCATCTTTTTACTGTTGTTTTACTACTGTCTACTCTTTATATAAAAGCGGGGAATTTTAGTATAATAGCGCTAAACATATATAATAAAGCACGTAACAATTAGTAAAGCCATATAAATAAACTTAAAGCCTCAATAAAATATGAAACAAACTTTTACTCCCATTCATTTTTTACCCCCACTTTTTTTTCATTACTGTTGCGCTATAGTACTGTTGGTATTTTTTAGCATAAACACTCAAGCTCAGACCAAAGCCCACCGAATAGATGGAGGATCAGGTACTATTATTCACTTAACCGAAAGTAGTAAGTATCAGGAATCCAAGCGGGAGAATGGTATCGGCTATTATTCTGCAAAAGTAAAGCTTACTGTACATCATATTGAAGGTGGTAGCCAATACCGTGGGTTTTCGCTTACCAATAATCAGCCACCCAAGGCTTTATCATTTAGCTTTAGAGCTTACGGTGATCAAGGAACAGTATTTAGCCAAGGGAATGCTTACGTAAAAGTAAATAGTAATAAAGAATACATTTACAGCATCTCTTTCAAAAGTGCTAAGGCTATTAAAGGAATTCAGGCCAGTAGCATCAAGGCACGTTACAGCTCTCAGGGAAGCTCTACCAGCAAAAAGCAATTAATCGATCGCTACTATCAGTCGGTAACCAACCTGAACAAACATTTACAGGCACTTAATTATTTGCACTACGATGATCCTGATCAGTTGAAAGAGGCCCAAGACAAGCTACATGATATTCATCATAACCTGGATCAGATTCAGAATTATCACTTTGAGCAAAGTCTTAAGCTTGCAAAAAAAGATCCCGCTAACTTTCGTAATAAATTGACTCGTTTACAAAACAGGCTCAATCAGGCTGACACCAAGTTTCACAATGCTGAAACCAAATGGCACGAGCTATATTACAATAAGTTTGTAAGCACCCGACAACCTCGCTATTTGGATTTAGCCATTGCTCAAAACCCAAATTATGCACCTCCTTATCTGGAAAAAGCCTCATTGGCCTTAAAAAACAATCATCCTGAAGATGCATTGCACCAATTAGATTTATTGGATAGAAACGTACGTGTTTCTTCTACTTTGGTTAATAGTGCAGTAAGAGGGATTTACCAAAACATTTTCGACTATTACATCAATCTTGGAAATCGTCAGGGTTTTTACCAAGATAAAATCAACTATTATCGCAAAGCCCAAGAGCTATGTGGGCGCTCAAGAGCTAATATCTCAAATTGCCAGGGTAGAACTCAGCGACTAATCGCCAGAGCCAGAATTCAACATTATCAAAACCATCTACGCAAGTTTGATAACTTGCTACAACAAGCCAATTTTTCAGCGGCTTACCAACGTTTACAACAAGCTGAAAGTTTTCAGCAACAATTTGGGCAGCAAATCCCTAATCGTCATGGGGCTTTGTATCAAAAGTTATACGATCGTATCGTTCAAAGATCTCAGGGTCAGGTAAATAACCACAACTATCAGCAAGCATTACAGGAGTTACAGTTAGCCGAAAATATTGCCAATCAACAGCGACAAGTAAACCCTACGATGGCTTATCGTCAGGTAAAAACAGCGGCACATAGTGGAATTTTTGACCAGAATATGCAACATACTACTCAAGCAGTAGCCACGGGTAATTTCCAAAATGCCGCCGAAATACTGAGGAATTCACGTCAGTATTATCAGCAAAACCGTCAGTTTATGCAAAACGCGGGGCAAAAACAACAACAACTGGATAGCCAGTACGATCAATTGATTGCCAAGGTGATTAAAAGAGGGCAAGATGCCAACTATCAAAAAAGGTCTGCTGATGCCTTGAAGCAATTTAAGCTGGCCAACGATCTGTTGGGCGATGTACAGACTGGCATTACTAATAAGGCCAAGTATACCCACGATATTCAGTTAGGGCTGGCACAAGCTTATGTAGGGGTAGCCATCAAAGAAAATGGGCAAAAAAACTATCGTGCTTCTCTACAACACATTGGTTTGGCCGAAAGCGCTTTGTTGAATGTAAATAATGCTGACGAAACGGCTTCTCTAAAAAAAGACATTGACTTTTATAAAAAAGATGCCATTCAGAAATTAATTCAACTGGACATAGATGAAGCGTATGCTGCCCTCAAGGTAGACAACCTGTCCAAAGCACAGGGACTTTCTCAAGAAATACAAAGTTTGGTATCTAAGTACCGCTATTCGTTGGTGCAAGACGAAACGATGAATCGTAGGTATACTATTTTGAAAAAAGCCATTCAGGATAAAGAATGTGAGCTTAATCAAAAGAGTTATGATCAATTTCTAGCGCAAGCCAGAAGTCAGTTTGACGCCAAAAAATTTATCGAAGGCTGGGATTTGCTCGATCAAGCCATTGCCAAGGCACAGGCAAACGCCGCCTGTGGTATTAAAGACCAAATAGCACAACAACTCAAGACCCGTTACAAAAATGCACGCCAATATGCTTTAGATTGGCAGAAGCTTAGAAAACTGGCAGGCTATGGCCCCCAAAGTCAGTACGAGCAAGCGATTCAGTTTTTCAAGCAAGTGGCTCAAAATTATCAGCAGTTTAACCTTAAGATTTTTGGTATAGAGCAACCCAACTTGAAAGCCTACATTAGCCAAACTGTCAACGCTTCGTTTTGGGCTTATGGCACAGTGTATTTCTTGAAAAAACAAGATCACGCTTTCGCAAACGAGTTAATCAACAAATACATTGATAGAGTAGCCCACAAAGATGGCATTCGTAAACTGGCTAACGATGTGGCCCAGGTAGATTTTAGTTTGGATAGCCAACGTTTAGAAAAAAATCGTTGCAAAGCATTTTTAGAAACTTATGATTTGCCAGGAGAACGAAAGGTAAAGCGAAGAGTAAGGTGGTTTAAAAAAGCCTACTGTAAGCGATGGAATCGTTTACGAAGAGGAAAATCTTAATTGCGTACACCACGCAAATTCATAGTGAAGTAGTATTTAATTATGAAAAGTCCGGCTCTGTCTGTTGAGTCGGATTTTTTTGTTAACGCAATAACCCTTTACTTAGACAAAATTTTGGTTATACTATAGGAAAACTATCCGATAAAAATGCAAGATGACAAAAAACTCACCCATATAGATCAAGAAGGGAATCCCTCTATGGTAGATGTAGGTGGCAAACAAGTAACTACTCGCCACGCTCAGGCCCGTACCATTGTACAGCTTCCCCCCGAGGTCATGCAACAAGTAAAAGACCAGGACATTTATACTAAAAAAGGATCGGTGTTTCAAACCGCTATTATTGCGGGCACTATGGGTGCTAAAAAAACCAGTGATTTAATCCCACTTTGTCACCCATTAAGCCTGGATAGTTGCAAGTTTGACATTCGGGTAGAAGAACCTAACCAAGTCGTCATCGATTGTTTTGTACGCGTAGAAGGTAAAACCGGAGTAGAAATGGAAGCATTGACTGGAGCTACCGTTGCCGCTCTTACAGTATACGACATGTGCAAAGGTTTATCGCAAGATATTGTGATTCAGGAAACTAAGCTCATGAAGAAGACTGGAGGCAAAACAGACTTTGAACGAAAGTAAAAATTAAACCCAATATATTTTTTGCGCCCAAGGCTCACCCGTAATAATTAGGCATTGTTCATGCATATGGTTAAGCCTTACTCGTGAGCAAAATATACCAAGTACAAAAATTTGTTTAATAGATTATGTATGGATTAGTATTGGCAGGAGGGCAAAGCCGCCGAATGGGAACCGATAAAGGAGCGTTAGTGTATCATGGTGTGCCCCAAAGACAATATTTATATGAGTTGCTGCAAAACTTTTGCGAAAAAACCTATATCTCATGTAGGGTAGATCAGGCAGGTTCCTGGGAAGAAGATGTGGAATATAACTTCCTTTATGACCGCTATGATTTGGGTCCTATCACGGGTATCATTACAGCGCTCGATTTCAAACCATACACCACCTGGTTGGTGGTCGCTTGTGACTTACCTTATTTGAACGAAAAAACCATTGATCAACTCATTCGCCAACGCAACCCCTCTAAAATAGCCACCGCTTTTATAAATCCTAAAAACGATTTACCTGAGCCATTGCTTACTATTTGGGAGCCTCAGAGCAAGCCTATCATCGAGAAGTTTATTGCAGAAGACAATACCAGTCCTATGCGTATTCTCAAAGAATCGGATATACAATTGCTTCAGATTTCTCAACCCTTGGTATTGACCAATGCCAACCACCCTGAAGAATACAAAAAAGCCCTTGATGATCTCAAAGGGTTATGAACACCCTCTCGTTTTATGACTTTCAGTTAATTAGCCAGTACCAGAATTAATTTTTGACCTTTTTCAGAAAGTGTAGAAATGTCAAAAGCCTTATTTTTACCCTATGCTAATAGAAGAAAGTACGGTTGAATTTCAGGGAAGACCCTTGTTTCAACGAGCACGTTTCAAAACACCTTTTCAGGTAGCTGGGAAAATGGAGGACATGGCCTGTCTATTTTATATGATTGAGGGAGCATATGAAGTTTTCGATACGCATGGGGCAGTAAGAATTGGCTCTAAAGAAGCTTTACTAAAAAAATGTGGGAGCTATGTGGCACATCTCAAAAAAGGAGATTGGGATGGAATCGTTATTTTCTTTTACCCTGACATTCTTCACGAAATTTATAAATACCAAACACCTTCCTTTCTCGACAACCAAACACAAACCATCCAACCAAAAAAAATGATAGGTAATGAACTGCTGCATAAATTTATTCAGGGATTATCTATCTATTTTGAAAACCCAGATTTGATGGATGAAGAATTGGCTTTGCTCAAAATAAAAGAGCTCATCCTAATTCTCTTAAAATCAGAACAATATCAAAACATTCGACAATTTATAGCCACACTTTTTACTCCCGAAAAACTACACTTTACCTCAGCTATTGAAAGTAACCTTTATAACAACTTAAGCCTGGAAGAGTTGGCATTTATTTGCCATAAAAGTTTGTCTTCTTTTAAACGAGAATTTAAGAAAATATACAATGACACTCCTGCCCATTATATCAAAGAAAAACGCTTAGAATCTGCGGCGCAGCTTCTGTGTTCGACCAATCATTCCATAGCAGATATAGCCTTTGAAGTAGGCTTTCAGGATGTTACTACGTTTTCGGCATCCTTTCGGGAAAAGTTTAACAACTCCCCTACTAAGTACCGTTTGAACCAAATCAGAAAATAGTTGAACAAAAGCAGAAAATAATCCTGTAGCTCTTTACCGACCTTTGTGTTGTCAATTAAACATTTTTTAAACTATGAAAAAGTCATCTTCGACAACACTACCCCTGAACGCGGTCATTCCAACGCAAAAGACAAGGAAATACAAAGAAATTCGAATTACCCAAACCAGCGAGGTAATCAATGTTTCGGCGGTAACGCTTTGGCAAATTGTGAGCGACTTCGAGAACGTGGGCCAGTGGACTTCCACACTAAAACGATCAACAGGAGCAGGTAAACCCGAATTTGAAGGCGCTTCTGTGAGCGAACGGGTCTGTCATACCAATATTAAAGGTTATGACCACATACACGAAAAACTCACGATGTATAACGAGGCTAACAAGGAACTTGCTTATAAAGTAACCAAAGGATTGCCCCGTTTTGTTTTATTGGCAAGTAATCACTGGACAGTTCACGAGGTGGGAGCCAACCAATCTATCATCAAAATGGAGGCTACTACTCGCCTTACAAGATTTATGGGCTTTTTATTTGGCAGTAGAATGAAAAAAACAGCGTTAAAAGCGCTTAAAACAGTCTTAGAAGAATTGAAAGTATACGCTGAAACGGGTGAGGTAGCCGAGGCTAAGAAAGTTCAAATGAGAAAGCTGAGAAAAAGTGCTTAATAGTTCCTTGTATTCATAAAGTAAAAAAGTGTTGATCGCTTTAGGAATCTGATTACCTCTGCATCAACACTTTTTATGTCTATTAGGTAATATTAATCCTTTGCACAAATGAAAGAACTATGGTCTTATTTCATACGCCTATTTATATATTTCGCTTTTCACAAACAATTAGCTTACAAATAACTCCTTAAAACATTATCCTCTAGCTTTTTTCAATCGAGTCTTACGAATCCATAGCTCGGCAAAAATGAGGTGTAAACTAAAAGCCAAGGTAAAACAGGTAATGAATAGTATTTTAATATCTTTTAATGTCGGATTTATAAGACTAAAGTATACTGGCAAAAAAATTAGCCTAGACGAAGCAATCCCAATACCCAATGAAAATGCTCTAATCATCCATTCTCTATGTAGCGCAACTTTTTTAGCCCTAATGGTGATAAATCCTTGAATGATAGACCAAATAAAGATCAAGGAAAAAAAACTAACAATTATGCTCTCTATCAACCCCGAAAAAGGTATTACAATTGCCATAATAAAAGCTGTAACACCTACTATCAAAGCAAATGACAAAAGTAATCTACCAACCCAACGATGATATTTCATCCATCCAGGACGTGCTATCGATAAAAATTGAAATGGAGCCAATACAAGGTAAATAATCCCCAGAATGATATGTAGGTTGGTCAGTGTTGTAAACTTGAGAAATCCAGGGTTATACGGATCAACCCAATAGTGTAAGACCGAAAATCCAATCCCTGCAATAGTCAAGCTTCCTACCAATATTCTCCACCATCTTCTTCTATTTTTCAAAGCCATGATGCTATATTCAAAAAAGAGCGTTCAACATTTATACTTAGAAGCAATCCCAACTTTTTTTACAAGTTACAAAACCACCATACTCATTCAAAAACTAGTTCCGGTTAATATCACTTCCCATCCAGGCGTTTGATTTTAGCACTTTTTTGGGGCTACCCCGATACTTGATAGAGCTTCCCATGCCTGCCGACATATAAATAGCTTCACGGGCAAACACGCTGGCATCAGACCCCATGCCAGTATTGACATAGCAAATATTGGTTTTGAAGCCATAGGCATCGAGCGAAGAACCCATTTTCACCTTTACCTGAAAAGTATCAGTGGTACCCTCAAGCAATACCTCAGAACCCATACTTACTCTCGCTTTTAGATCTTTGGTATTCATTTTTAAGTCTACCTGGCTCCCTTCAATGACTACCAACTCAAAATCTTTGTTTTCCAAAGGAGTTCTGCCTACCACATACACGCCATTACGAGCCTTAATAGCCTCTAATTGCTTATAATGAATACGGATGCTCAAGCGACGACGCGAAAGACGTTTAAGCCTTTTGGATTTTCCTTTAATAACAATCTCTCCCTTGTTACTTTTTACCTTTATCAATCGCTTGATATCATCTGGGGCATTAAATTCCACCTTTTCCTCGGTGCCTTTTACTAATTCTACTTTAAAATACCCACTCAGGTAGAGCTTTTTGATATCTTTCATTGAGAAGGTAGTCATTTCCTGGGCAAAGGCACTCGTCGTAAAAACAACAAAGCCCAGCAAAAAGAGGGAAGTAATGAATTGTTTTTTCATGGTTCAATATTTTAATAATTTCATCCAATTTTTAATTATGAATTTATATAAGGCTCAAGGCTCCAAAATCTATGTTGAATGAGATTCCTCGCCTCTTCAAAACTTTCTTAGGATTGCCACGATACTCTATCAAACTACCTGTACCAGTTGATATATAGATGGCTTCTCGTACAAACACACTCGCACTTGATTCCTCTTTTACGCTCACCTGACAAGTATTTGTTTGTAGATGATATGCCTTAAGTGAAGCGCCTTTCTTGATTTTTACGTCAAAAGCATCAACTCCACCTTCTAACAAAACCACAGATTTTGTGCGTATTCTGGCTCTTAAATCCCGAGCGTGTACCTTTAAACTTACTCGACTCCTATCAATTGCTATTAAATCGAATGTTTCATTTTTAATCAGACCTTTTCCTGTTAGATGAACTTCATCCCGAGTTTTTATAAACTCCAACTGTTTGTAATAAATCTGAATTTCCAACCTTTGATTAGTAACCTGCTTAAGCCTTTTAGTGCTCCCTTTAATATACACCTTGCCATTAGAGACATTCACTTTTACTAATTCTTTGATATCTGGTGAAGCTGTAAACGTGATTTTTTCCTTAGCCCCCTCAATAAGCGCTACTTTAACATAGCCACTCAAATAGAGCTTTTTGATATTTGTTGCTGGGAATGTATATGTTTTTTGAGCAAAAGCACCTGTCGTAAACAGGACACAACCCCAAAAAAGAAGGAAGGCAACTAATTGTTTTTTCATGGTTCAATATTTAATGGTATCGTCGTTAATAGTTAGATACTAATATGAGCGTATCGGTTGCATCACGGAATTGAATAACCATCTTTTGTTTTGGAAAATCTACCAAAAACCCTTAATATCAGCACTTTAAAATGTCTAACTTTATTAAAAAATATAAATTGTACCTCATAAAATTACTCGCTTTACCTTATCGTATAGGTAGCTCTATTTTAGTAGTTGGCTTGCTATGGGGTCTTTTGGGTTATGGTGTACAACAGTACATCATTAATCAGGAGGTTTTCGTTTTTTTTGCGGCTACTGGTTTATTGTGGATGGTAGGCAATGCAGCTTATTTTACCAGTGAATTTACCCTTTGGAAGAAACACCTGGGTAGCGTAGGGCTATTTTTTGGTCTATATTTTATGGGACTTTACTGGCTTACCCGAAGCTTACAGACTGTAGATGTTTACAACGCTAAGCTTATGGGCTGGCAATTAATATTATTAGGACTAGGCAGTGGCTTAGTTGGACTTATTGAACTTATCTTTAGATTCTCTACATCTAGTACACCAAATAAAAGCATTTAAATAATACGGACATGAAGAAATTTTGCATCCTGGGACTTTTAATCCTGAGTAGCTTTCAATTAATGGCCCAGGTAAACACCGAAATTTATCGGCCATCAAACCGTAATCAAGGATATATTGGGCAAATAAGGGCTAGTTTATCGCTCAACCGTGGAAACCGCCAAAACGACATCTTTTCTGGCAGTTTTCGCAACAGCTTTGTATACAAACGTCACTTACTTTTTGGTACAGCAAGCTATGTTTTTGGTCAAACCCGACTTTCAGACGGAACCACCGATGTATTTCGTCGTATCGGTTTTTTGTATGGCAAATACAACTATGCCATAGACAACGACTCAGTCAGTCGCTGGAATTTGGAAGCATTCGGACAAAATGAGGTCAATGAATTCATTCGTTTGCAAAACCGAAACTTAGGAGGAGTAGGACTTCGTTTTGATGTAGTTGAAGTTCCCCAAAAGATAAGCCTTTCGATTGGCTCATCTATCATGTATGAATTTGAACAAGTAAAAGAAGATGATCGGGATTTAATATACCCTAGCCAAACCAATTTTTGGCGCTGGAACAACTATATGAGCTTTACCTATACAGTCAATCAAAAGTCTCGTACTTTTTTGAGTTTGGTAGCTTATCTTCAGCCTGCATTTTATGACATCAACAACGAAACTTCTTTTAACCTCACTGAAAACTATCGTTTTTTGATGAATGTCAACCTAAGAACTGCCATTACCAAACTTCTCTCGTTTGGAATGAGTCTCAATTATCGTCATGCTAGTTTTATTCAAAATTTTCTTGTGAAAGACGACTTATTTTTAAGAAGTAATCTCACGATAAATTTTTAATGCTAATTGTCACTTGTTCAAATATAATTAGGCTCTTTCAGGGTTTTATGCATTCGTATTATCATCCACTGCATCTACTTATTTTATATGAAGCATTTATCTACTGACTTGCACAGGATGATTGAAGAAGGGTATATAAATGCCGTAAAACATCCTGAATCTGATTTATGGATTTATAATTATACTCCTAAAACCCAATATGAAAAATATTGGAATGACCTAACCCTTGCTTGTCGGGGTAGAGTATTGGACAAAGACTTGAATAAAATAGCAGTTCCTTTCAAAAAATTTTTCAATTGGGAAGAGCATCAGATAGATGGTATGCCCAACATTCCCAATGAGCCTTTTGAAGTTTTTGAAAAAATGGACGGCTCATTGGGCATTCTTTATTGGCTCCATGACAAGCCCATGATTTGCACCAGAAAAAGCTTTGAATCACCGCAAGCTTTACTGGCTTCTGACTGGTTGCATACTCGTTATAAAGACTCCATTAAACATTTACAAAAAGGGAAAACGTATTTGTTTGAGATTATCTATCCAGAAAATAAAATAGTGGTGGATTATGGCTCAAAAACGGAGTTATTTCTGCTAGGCATTATTGATAACAAATCTGAAAAGGATTTGCCTCTCGAAAACATTGGTTTTCCGATTGTCAATAGATTTGATGGCATAAAAGACATCCAACAACTCAAAGCACTCAATACGCCTAATTCAGAAGGGTTTGTACTGAAATTCCAAAGTGGATTTAGGGTGAAGGTAAAGTTTCAGGAGTATTTTAGGCTTCATACCTTAATTACTCAATTTTCAAATGTGTCTATTTGGGAAAATTTAAAATCTGGAAAACCATTTGACAATTTTTTAGAACAGGTTCCCGATGAATTTTATAATTGGGTGAAATCTATTAAAGCAGACCTGGAAGCTCAATACTTAGCAATTGAGTCTGAATCTAAACGGGCATTTAAAACTTTTGACACTCGAAAAGAAGCCGCATTGTATTTTCAGGAACAGAATCATCCAAATGTTCTCTTCTCTATGTTGGATAACAAAGATTATTCGGAGCAAATCTGGAAGATCATTCGCCCATCTTTTGAGAAACCATATCGTGACGAATTTGCTGGTTAAAACCCCACAACCTTTTTATTTAAACCAGCTATTAAAAGCTCAATAAATAAAAAAGTTACTACAAACTGGAGATTCGAATTTTTGATCCGTATATTTGCGGTTCGTTTTGGCAAACTGCAAGATATTATATCAATATATAGTGTTATGAACCCTTTATTAAAATTGGTAGAAGAGGAGTATCAGGAACAACGCAAAGATATCCCTAATTTCGAACCTGGTGACACGGTTAATGTACACGTGAAAATCCGGGAAGGTAACAAGGAGCGTATCCAGCAATTCCGCGGTACTGTGATTCAGCGAAGAAACCCCAACTCAAATGGTGAGACTTTTACAGTTCGTAAAGTGTCTGGGGGTATAGGAGTAGAGAGAATTTTCCCACTATTGTCTCCAAATATTGACAAAATTGAGGTGGTAAGAAGAGGAAAAGTTCGCCGCGCACGTTTATTTTATTTACGTGGAAAGTCTGGTAAAGCTGCCAGAATCAAAGAAAAAAAATAAGCATTTATCGCTTTTTAATATTAGCAAAATGCCTTTTCAGGAAGCAGACAAACCGCTTGTCTGCTTCTTGTTTTTTTATAGATTATTATTTCCTTTCCTGAAGTCCACTTTTTGAATTTTCCATTCACTATTTTTGTTTCCAAACAATAACATTCAATTTCTCAATAATACTCCCCGTTTATGAGCAAATTGCTCTTGAGTCAAAATTGATAATTAATATTCCAACATTTATAATCATTGAAATGAACATCGCATTTTATAAATACCAAGGAACTGGCAACGACTTCGTAATGATTGATGATCGTTCAGAACAATTTCCCTTAGAAAATCACGAACTCATTGCTCGCTTGTGTCACCGTAGGTTCGGCATTGGCGCTGATGGCTTGATCTTGCTACGCAATGCTGAAGGTTATGATTTTAGAATGGTATATTTTAATGCCGATGGACGTGAAGGTTCTATGTGCGGCAATGGTGGGCGTTGTACTGTGAAGTTTGCCCAGTTTTTAGGAGTTTTTG
The DNA here is from genome assembly GCA_001890965.1 of marine bacterium AO1-C. GTDB lineage: Bacteria > Bacteroidota > Bacteroidia > Cytophagales > Microscillaceae > Microscilla. The sequence continues at coordinate 152,730 of MLAY01000020.1, forward strand.
AGACAGAAACAAAATTTATTGCGGTAGATGGCGAACACTTAGCCAAGGTAGAAAACGGCTTGGTGCATTTGAAAATGAATGATGTAGCCAAGGTAGAAACCAACAATGATCATTATTTTTTGGATACTGGCTCACCCCACTATGTGCAGTTTGTCAATGATTTAGAAAAGTTTGATGTTTTTGCCGAAGGCAAAGCCATTCGTTATAACGATCGTTTTAAAGAAGTAGGAACCAATGTCAACTTTGTAGAAAAGATTGACGAGCAGCATATTTTTGTACGAACCTACGAACGCGGTGTAGAAGATGAAACTTACTCTTGTGGCACGGGTGTTACTGCTGCGGCGCTCACCAGTGGTTTGCAAGCCATGCAAAGCCCGGTAAGCATTAAAACGCTGGGTGGCGACCTTCAGATCTCTTTTGAGCAACAAACCGAAAACTTCACCAATATTTACCTGATTGGGCCAGCCGAACCTGTTTTCGAAGGAGTAGTTACAATCTAATATTTGATAGCATAGTTATGGCGTTATTGGTAGATATTTTGGGGTACATTGGGATGGTTTTGTTGCTGTTGGCTTTTGGATTGATTAGTATGAATAAAGTCACTGCCAACCACGCTAGTTATCAATGGATGAACCTGATTGGCAGCATTTGTTTAATGGTAAACACTTATTATTATGGTGCCCTCCCCTCTGCTTTGCTCAACCTGGTGTGGTTGTTTATTGCCTTGGTTTACTTGATCAAAATCTATAAGCGAGTACAAAGCTCTAAAGACCCTCAATCATAGCTTTTATTGATAAAACTCTCCTACGTGCCATAGCACTCCAGAGGGATCATGAATAAAGCACTCTCTGCCCCAATCATATTCTTTGATGGCGCCCAGGCGCACACTGGGATATTTTTCGGGCAGATTAAGTTTTTGCAAATGCTCCCAAAATTCAGCGGCATTCTCCACTTCCAAAAATAACATGGTATTGTTTACCCATTCTTCAACGTAGTATTTCTGAAGTTAGAACCCCATAGAAGAGCATCTTAGTAAAGACATAGTATCAGAAATTATGATTTCCTCAAAGCCCAAATCCCGATAAAAAGTTCGGGAAATATCAAAATCTTTGGCCCCTACAAAGGCACGTATCGATTTGGTTTGTTCTTGTAACATGTTGTTTATGTATTCACTTTAAAGTTTAAGTTCATGACTTCACATCTACTCCTTTAGGCTGCTTTTAATGCCTTTTTTGCCCCTCTCGTTATCATAATATTAGATAAATCATTGAAACATATGGTTTTTTATATAATCATTTGTAAGTTTGTAATCTATTCAGCACAAATATCCTCAAAACCACCCTTATACTATTATTTAAATAAACATATCATTCGCTGAAAGTTGTTTATCAATAGCTGCGAATTTCCCCCTACCAGTTGTCATTCCATCATTTAATCAGCTCACAATTTATACAAATTGTTAAAACCTTTTCATATAAGTGATCTCAAAATAATACAATTATGCTTTTCATTGAATCTCATAAAGAACATTCCTTCCTAGAATTCTGGAAGTCACCCTACTCAAAAAAATCTATTTTTCATTTTTTTCTTATTACAACCTAGCTGTTCAATCCTTTATATAATCGAGCGCGCTTTATTCTTCATTTATCAGCAAAGCAAGGCGTGAGTGTATTTATAAACATTCAGGGTTAATGAAACCCAGTGAAACACTTTTCGGAAATACACTTGTAGCCCTAACTAACGATACGTTTTTTACTATAATAAAACCAATTATGTCTAAAGGAATTGATACTCTGAACCAGATTATCGTTGATGGAATTAATCGAGGTTTGGCACAAAGATCTACCTCTGATGAAAACATCTCTGGCGTTCAAATTACTATTGACAATCAACATTTAACCAATTTTGGCTCTTGTAGCTATTTGGGTCTCGAGTATAACGATACTTTAAAAGAGGGTGTAAAAGAAGCCGTAGAACGTTACGGAACTCAGTTTTCTACTTCCCGCATGTACCTTTCACTCGGGTTATATGACGAAGTAGAAACCGAATTAGGCAAAATCTTCCAGAAACCACTAATTGCTGCTGCCAGTACCACTTTAGGGCACCTGGCTACACTTCCCGTGATTGTAGAAGACGAAGATGCAGTGATTCTTGACCTACAAGTACACTCTAGTGTACAAATGGCTACTCAAATCTTGAAAGCCCGTAAAATACCTATCTACATTATTCCCCATAACTCTATGGAGGATTTGGAAAACAAGGTAAAACAACTACAAAACAAGCATAAAAAAATATGGTACCTGGCCGATGGGGTTTACTCTATGTATGGCGATGTAGCTCCACTTGGAGAACTAGAGCGTATGCTCAATACCTATAAACAATTTCATCTATACATTGACGATGCCCATGGTATGGGTTGGGCAGGTGAAAATGGTGTAGGGTATGTTCGTAGCCAAATAGCCCACCACGATAAAATGGTGTTGGCAACCTCACTAAACAAATCTTTTGCTTCAGCGGGTGGGTTGATGGTATTTCCTAACCAGGAAATGCGTGACAAAGTACGAAACTGTGGAAGCACTTTGATTTTCTCGGGCCCTATTCAGCCGCCTATGTTAGGTGCGGCACTTGCTTCGGCCAAGCTCCATCAACAGACAGAACTCACCGTACTGCAGCAAGATTTGAAAGAAAAAATTGCTTATGTCAACAACCGATTAGAGGAGTTAAAACTCCCCCAATATTGCCCTTCTGATACACCTTTGTTTTTCATTTGTGTTGGCTTGCCCAAAATCACTTATAACATCAACAACCGAATGAAGGAATATGGTTTCTATCTAAATACGGCTGCTTTTCCGGCAGTACCAATGAAAAAAAGCGGGGTTCGTTTTATGGTCACAGCTCACCATACCTACGAAGAAATCGACGATATGCTGTATCATCTGCAGCGTGCCTATGTATTGGGGTTACACGAAGAAGGCAGTAGTACGTTTGAAGTAGCCAGAGTTTTTCGTTTACCTGCCTTTGAAATTGATATAGAACAAAACATAAACAATTCTCAAGGGCAAGACCAAGCACTGCAGGAAGAACTTCATTTGAGTATTGACGCGATGAATGCCGATGAGTGGGACCACTTGTTAGGTCAGGAAGGATGCCACTCTCATAAAAATATTCAGCGATTACAGCAAGTGTTTTCAAACAATGCATTGAAAGAAGATAACGCCCAATTTTATTTTCATAAAGTAACCGATGCTCACAACGAGGTGGTTTCATTGGCTTTTTTCTCTTGTGGTTGGGTAAAAGATGACATGTTTGCAGATGCTAATGTTTCGGAGAAGGTGGAGCAAATGCGTAAAATTGATCCTTACTACCTTACCTCTAAGCAAGTAATGACAGGGTCATTATTTTCGATGGGTAAATCTATCTACCTCAATCAGGAACATCCTCGATGGCAACAAGGTCTTGAGAAGCTTATCCAGCAAATGCAAAAAGTGGCAGAGCAAGAAAATGCGACCAAACTGATGCTGAGAGAGTTTGATGCTGAAAACAAGGACGCCTTGCGTACTACAATGCTCGAATTAGGTTTGGTAGATTATAAATTGCCTAACAATTGTGTGGTAGAAAATATGACTTGGCAAAGTGACGAGGCTTACCATAAAACCTTGACTAGTAAGTATCGCTACAGTTTACGCAAAGAGATTCTAAAATATGCTGATAGGTTTGAAGTAAGCTACGAAAAACCGACGACCGAACTCGAAAAACGCACTTGTTTTGAGCTTTACAAAAATGTGTTTGACAAGTCATTTGAAATGAATGTATTTGAATTACCCTATAAGTTATTTGAAATGATGTATGATGACCCAAACTATGACATCATTCGCTTGTACCTCAAAGGTAATACTGATCCGGTAGGTGTGTTGTTTAGTCATAAAAATGGGGCTATGTATAATGCCTTATTGGTAGGCCTCAACTATGAGTATGTACGAGAATATAATACTTATAAACAAATTCTGTATCAGGCAGTAGTAAGGGCTAAAGCACTGGGATGCAAAACTTTAGATTTAGCATTTACTGCCGAAATGGAGAAAAAGAAAGTAGGCGCTACCATACACGAAACGTATGCTTTTGTACAAGCTACTGAGCATTTGAGCTACGCCATTCTGGATACTATTCAGTAATATCTGGTAAATTGTCAGCATCAAGGTTAGCGGATTTACAGGATTTATTATCAAACAATAATCCTGTAAATCCTGATGCTGATCGCTCTTTAAGCATGCATTTTATATTTATTCTTACTCAACCAGGCAGCCAGGCGACGCTCGATAGGGTTTAGTGAAATGGCTAAGATAATGTTTACCGCCAGTTTTAACACTGGTACACCTCCTGAAAAATCATCTACTGAAGGCTCGAGTGAAAGTACTACAAACTCGAACACCGTAATGATGGTTACAAAGGTTAAGATATAAGAATAACGCTCAAACTTAGAGAAACGGCTGGATAATGCTGCCGCTAATAACAAGGCAACTAGTACTGAAATTTCTATTAAGAAGAACCACCAAGTTTTCCAAAACGGCGGGATTACTCGTATTTTCAATTGTTTGATAGTGCTTTCTTGTCCCAGTCCATTCCGTGCTTTTATTTCCAGAGTATGTTTGCCACGAGGCAACAGGTTCAATAAAAGCTCAGGAGATTTTTGCCAGGGTGTCCAACCACGAGTCAAGCCTTTGATCCGATACTGATACTCTACCGAATTTTCATCTAAATAATAGGGCAAGCTCATTTGAATCTTTAATCCATACGCTTTAGTTCCTTGTCGTAAGCGAATTTTATCTAATGACAATTCCTTGTTTTTGAGGTTGGTCACGCTGTGAATCAGTACTTCTAATGACTTGGCCTTGCTAGTGTTGACCGTATCTGGAATGCTATGCAATAAGTTTTGATGCACTACCCACAGTTGATTTTTCTTTGTATCCTGATAAATATCATCGATTTTACCAAACAAGGCTAAATAGGCTGCCCCTCCCTTCTCTTGTATATTTACCCACTTTCTTTGAATATCTGTCCATACTTCATTCCCCTGTCCCTGAATCGTTTGGTAAGGTAGTCGTTTTGCTTTGGTTGTGGTATCTTTTGCAAATTTATCCCCCTTCTTGTTTAAACGATACATTCCATCTGATAAAAACAATACTGGTTGGTTTTTGATAGCAGCCAGTTGCACTTTTTCAAGATAATACTGAGGCAATGCATAATGCTGCATTCCTTGATAAGCCCCCTGAGCATTGAGGGTTACCTTCATCACTTCATTTTCGCTTCCCAACCAAATTTGCTGACCGATTTGAACCAACGAATACACTGGAGTTTTTACTTGGGCAAAGCCGCTTACTACTTTCCATCCATTTCCATTTTTCTGTACCCTTCTTAGCCCGCTGTTAGTGGCTATATTCAAGGTGTTGTTATCCAGTTTTAGTTGGTTTACATATACATTGGGTAGTATTTCGGTTATGGTATTATTCTGATATTGATATAGCCCTTTACTACTACCAATCAAGAGTTGATTAGGTAAAGCCAACAAGCGATTTACTTTGCCTTCAAAACCATTGACCTTTTGGAAGAAGTAAGGAAAAGATTTCAGCGCATAGATTTGCTGTTGGAGCAGACGCTCGGTAGTTTTTTGGGTTTGTACATTCTTTTTGCGGGTTACTTTTGGTTTCCGGATAATCACTACCTGTTCTTTTTTCTTACCAAAGGTTTTATTCAAGAAGTTTCCTACAACTGTTCCTCCTCCTTTTTCTTTGATAATTTTAGTTACTACTGGTTCCTCTTCTTTGGTAGTATTTTCTTGTTGGGTGGTCACATACTTCACCAGATCCTGGTAATTTTTGGTTTTTTGCAGATAAAAAACCCCCTCAGTAGTTGCTACATATAATTTATTTTGCCAGCGAGTTACAGCCGTGAGGTTTCCGACAACTCCTGGATAATGCTGGAAACTTCGGATAGGCAGGTTCATAGCCGCTCGGGAGATACCCAAAGGATGGGCAATCCATAATCCCGCTTGTTGATCATACCCCAACGAAAAAATCTCATCATCAAGCAAGCCCGTTTGGTTATTGATGATATGCAGTGTTTTCGTTTTTTCATAAATATCCAGCAGTACTACTCCCCCATCCAGCGTACCCAAAGCAACGTATCTATCATTAGAAATACTTCCCGTTGTTAGGGTATGCTTGTTTAAGTATTCTTGATCTTTGATAGGCACTTTACGCCAAACAGTACCATCATAACGATACAAGAAGTTGTTGTTTGCCGTAAAAAAGGGCAGATACTTGGAGGTAAATACGGAGGTCATTTGAATATCTTTAAAGTTTCCTCCCTGAGTAAATAATTTGAATGCACCATTTACTAATTGATGCAGGCCTTTGCCTCCAATATTTACAAATATTTTCTTTTGCCATACTACCAATCCTGTATAAGGTTGCCCTTTTTTAGCTGCCCAAAACTTGGTTACCTTGCCTTCCTTTTTATCAAACTGAACCAGTAATTTTTCGCTCAAAAAGTAGACATGCTGCTGATTGCTGCCTATTAGCCAAAAATTTCCTTTCACAGGAGGCATTTTTTTATCAGCATTTGTTAGGTTAAAATATTTGTATTTTCCAGTATTTTGTCGCTCCAAATAGCCAAAACTTGATCGTCCTCCAGTATACACACGGTTACTGTCTGAAAGCAGGGCGTACAACGTAGCTTTGGTATCTAAAAGCTGCCAATTTTCTCCATCATAATGAAGGGCTCCCTGAGCATTGGCAACCATCATTGTCCCCTGATTTGTCGTAGCAAACGCTCGGTTTTGATTAGTTAAATGAGTAATGGGAGTACCATAGTGCTGTACATACAAAGCGCCAGTTTGTGCGTTGGTTTTCGTTAAGAAAGTAATAATGATTGCAGGTAAAAATAATAGCGATCTCCAATTCATATGCATTATTTTTTTGAGGCTGATATGCTAATATCTTGTTCTTCAAAGAATATGTTGCCAAATATAACGTGATTTAGGATATCAGAGATTAGATTTTTCCAGATAATCAAGGGATTTTGTGCGAATACACTGGTTGATGTCAATTCGCAAATCATTTTTTGGATTATTTCACTTTCAATATTTTAAATTCGATCCTACGATTTTTACGACGATTTACTGGATTATCATTAGGAAACTTAGGTTGAGCCGAGCCATATCCCCTGTAAGATAATTGTTCTGGATTTGCTCCTTTTTCAACCACGTATTGATATACTGCCAAAGCCCTTTGGGTAGAAATCTGCAAGTTTGCCGCAGCTGCTCCTGTATTGTCGGTATGTCCAGCTATTTCACCTTTTACTTTAGGGTGTTTTTTCAAAAAAGCTACCAAACGCATCAGCTCTTGTTCGGATTTTTTATCGTATAACTCGGTACTACCCGACTCAAAGTATACCTCTTTTAAGACAAATTTGGCTCCTTCACGGGCCTGAAATATTTCTTTCAAGTGATTGATTTCCGACGAAAGCTGGCTCTTGAACTGATAGCCCACTACTACCAACAACACGAGAAACAATAACGAAAAAATAGGTTTACGTATTCTTTGCCAAGTACTTATTGGCTTCATATCTTTCAGTTCACTAATCAAGCGGGCCGCATCGCTATGTGCTGGAGCTGCTTGTAATACTTGATGTGCAAACTTCAACGCTTCTGTTTTTTCAATGGCTTGACGCTTCTCCAAAAAACGTAATTCATGAATATGCGCCACCCCATACAACGCCCGGGCTTCATCTGGGAAAACGACCAAAGCTTGCTGAAACTCTTTGAGGGCATCTTCTCGATTATTATGTTCCAAAAAGTTGTACCCACGATCTATATGTCCTTTTCCAACCTTTTTTACTTCTTTCCATTCTGCCTCTGACATCCCCAACTCCAGAGCAATTTCTTTCAGTTCTGCTTCTTTGAGGCCTTTTCGTTGGTTTTTGATCTCTAGTATTTTTTGAAAGTACGCTTGTATATTATTATTATCCATAGAGTAATGAGTAGTCAATAGTTAAGTCATTTTTGCAAAGCAATTGTAACTCTAAAATACTTATAAACTGTGGGAAAACTGGATTATCACCTGATTCTTTTCAAATTATCTCATCCATTCCTTATTTATCAATCATCTTTTACAATTGTATGAGTTGGTTCGTCTCCCAGCCCATTCAACATTCTAAAGTGCTCATAAGCAATACGATACACCTTGTTATTGGGATGTTTTTGTAAGATACCTTGAAAAACCCGATCTGCTTTCAAATAACATTCCCTATCTGACCAATAATATACCTCCAGGAAACCCGCTGCTACTCCTTTGTTCTTTCGGTTTTGCTGCCAAAAATTTCTATACCCTGCTAAGAAATGTTGTTTAGAAAGATAACCAACCATAATGGGCCCACTATGGTTTTTATATTTACCAACTCGTGCAGCAACTGACAGCACATATATATCTTCTTTTACACTTGGGCTTTTCTTCGGCAATTCTACCATTAGCATCGTGTCTTTTATTGTTTTCTCTAATACTGCCTCTCCAAAGTCATTATTCAGGGTGATAACATAAGTTGCTTTTATACCTCTACGCTTGACAGGCCTCCAATATATAGGTATTTGCTGCTGAAGCACACTTATTGAATTTGTCAAATGTATGTTTAATCGAAAAGGTGAATAATGATGACGGCTTACCGAACCTGTGGGGTACCCATTGTAATGGTAGGAAAGGCCATTTGCGTTTTTGATTTTTAGATGGACAGGTTTCGTTGGATGTTTTTTCTGATACTCAAGCAGTTGCTTTTCCAATGCTTCCACTGCATATTTTCCTTCTCGGTTGATTTCTATGGTAGCACCATTGCGATAAAGTAGCGCCATATACTTCTTTTTATGAATATTCAAAGTATCACCTTTTACCAACCAGCGGCCAATTGTGTACTTGTAATAACTATACTCGGTAGAAGCAATCACTCTGAATATGCCAAAATCCACATCTTGCGACTTGGGATAAAACTTACCCTGTGCCCATAAACAACCAAACGCTTGTAAGAGTAATAGTAAGCTTATATTGTATTTTTTCATCGATCATATATTGATTTTTCACCTATTTTCAACGCTCTAAGACTTCCTTTACTTTCTCTAAACCCAGTTTCAATCTCAAACTGAGAAAACCCTCGATAAAGCATTTTATAATCAGGATATTTTTTGAGAAGTTTTTGAAAAGTATCCCTGGCAAGCAACATTAAGCCTTGTTTTTTCAAAAAGAAAACCTCGAGCAGCAGTCGGTTCATTCCTTTATTTTGTCGTTTGTTCAGTTTATAAAACCTTTCCAGGTCAGGCTTGGTAATATCTTCTGGCGGGCAACTCAAAGCAATTTTCTCTGCATCCTTTGGGCCTTGCTCTATTTTTAGTAAAAAAGACTGTGTTTCTCGATATCCAGGATAAGTGCTCAAATCAATGGTATAAGTAGTCCGTTTTGTATGATATACAGCCAGTTGTTCCTCAAAAAAATTCATAACTGTCAACTTGTATTTTTCTGGTCTATCCGATGTATTCGGTTTCCAAGCTACTTGTATCTTAGGAGTGAAAGTATATAGCTTATGAGGCATCAGAAACCTTAGGTTGTGAAATTTACAACGATACACTGGAAGCCCAGTAGGATACATGGCTTCTATATAATAAAGTTTCTTTTCATTATTGAGCCGCAAGGTTACACGCTTTTTTCGCTGTTGCTTTTGATACTTCAGTAATTGACCCTTTAAATCTTCCACATCATAAGCTCCCCCTTTGTTGATCTCAATTGTTCCACCGCTTCGGTGTACCAATGCTATGTATCTGTGAGAACGGACGATTATTTTTTGCCCCATCACAAATCTACGCCCCACACTATAATTAGTAACCCGATCGTTGGACAAAAGCACTCGAAACTCTCCAAAATCCAGATTTTCAATTGTGTCAATTTTAGCTGTCTGAGCCTGGACGTTAAATGATATAAAGCTTGATACTAACAGAAAAGTAAGTATTAAAAAATAGTTGGTGTGTTCTTTCATACTTCGCTAAACAAAGATTTGATGTCATAAATGATATATTTATATCTCTAAACGGACAAATCAACCTTGATAGATAAACAATTTCGCACTTATGAGTTTTATAGAAGAATACATTGCTGAATTTGAGCATGAAGCAGCTCGTACCCGTAAACTTTTAAAAGCAATCCCTCAGGATCAGTTGCAATGGCAGCCTCATGAAAAATCAATGACGTTTGCTCGTCTGGGAATGCATATCAGCAACCTAAATCGCTGGATTGTCACTGGCCTCACTACAGAAGCCATTGATTTTGGTGAGGTAAATATGAGAGCTCCCAAGGCAGAAAGTGTAGATGATATTCTAGCCTTTTTTGAAGAAACGCTAGCACAGGCCATTCACCAGCTGAAGCAAGCAACTGAAGACGATTTGCAAATCGTCTGGAAGGCTACTTTTGGAGAAAAAGTATTTATGGAAACTACGCGCAAAAGCTTGCTCAAAAACGAAATAAAGCACATCGTGCATCATCGTGGGCAATTAACTGTATTTTTGCGTATGGTAGATGCTCACGTGCCAGGATTATTCGGCCCATCAGCCGACGATCGCGCCAAACAATCTGTCTAAACCAATCACTACAATAGAATACAACATGAGCAAGAAAATGAAACTTCCCAAACAAACTTTGCTGGTATGCACTGGAAAAAAGTGTGGTAGTAAAGGTGGGTATACGCATTACAAAAACCTAAGAGGAATGATCAGGAAAGAGGAAGTAAAAGATGATATACAAGTGATGCGTTTACAATGCACTGGAAACTGCAAAATGGCTCCTGTTGTAGGAACGATGCCCAAAAACAAATGGTATGGCCAGGCAGACGATACCAAAGTGGAAAAGCTTTTCAAGAAAGCTATTAAACCACCTAAAAAGAAAAAAACAGATTAAAAACAAAAAAGCTCCTGAGTTGTCAGGAGCTTTTTTGTTTTTTCTATAATGAGTTTGCTTATTCAGCAGCATCATAAGCACCACGTACCTTAGCTATTTGCTTATCGATGGTAAATAAACCAACACCGTCTTCACCAATAATGTCAAATAACTCTACAATACGGCGAGCAATTGCTTCTTCTTCAATTTGCTCACTTACAAACCATTGCATGAAGTTGTCAGTCGCATAATCGTTGGTTTTACGAGCTGCTTCTACAATACGATTGATAGAGTTACTTACGCTGATTTCCTGCTCAAGAGCTGTTTCGCACAACTCACGCAATGAATCATACTCATGACGCACATTGGTCACTTCAGGAGACATTGCTTTACCACCACGCTCTACAATGTAGTTAAAGATCTTTAACATGTGTGTACGCTCTTCATCGGCTTGAGTCATGAAAAAGGCAGTCGCATTTTCGAAACCTTTTTCGGCACACCAAGAAGCCATGGCAAGATATTTAGCGGATGAGTTACCTTCTATTTTTATTTGGTCGTTTAAAATCTGCTCCATCTCCTCGGTTAACGAGGTTTTAAGTCTTACTAAATCTTTCATCGTTGTCTGAGGTTTAGTGTCAAAAAAAATACAATTCAATGCTGTTTTATGAATTGTAGCACAAAACTATAACTTAAAGTTATTCAATAGGTTTGAAACAAACCATAGTCAGCACATATCTGTAATCAGTCTAAATTCAACTAAGTATGACTTGTCATAAAAAATGCTGCTTTAGCTTTATTAAAGGTAGATTAGGCCACCACAAGGTTGGTTTATCCTAATGTTATATATAATCAATCTAAGTTTAGGTAAACATAAAAACTATATGTCAGGCTAAAAAGCAGGAAACTTCTGGTTTAGACTTCATACCATCTAATTGAAGCTAAAACCCCAAAAGAAAGTTTGTTTATCGTATTTTTTATAATCTATTTTGTGCCAGATTTTTACACCAAGGTAATAGCTTGTTAAACACAAACACACATCTCTAAAAATTATCAGAAAATGAAATTTGACCGAAAGAATTATAAAGACGATTTACTCCTTGAACTTTACAAATACATACTAAAGCCTCGCATGATTGAGGAAAAAATGCTAGTTCTGCTACGTCAAGGTAGAATCAGTAAATGGTTTGCAGGGATTGGTCAAGAAGCCATTGCAGTCGGTAGTACTTTAGCCCTCGAGCCTGATGACTACATTTTACCTCTGCACCGTAACCTCGGAGTCTTTACCAGTCGTGGTATTCCATTAGAGCGCTTGTTTGCCCAATTTCAAGGAAAAAACTTAGGATTTACCAAAGGGCGTGATCGTTCTTTTCATTTCGGATCAAACGAGCATCATATCGTGGGGATGATTTCTCACCTGGGCCCCCAGTTATCAGTAGGCAGTGGGATCGCTCTGGCCAACTTGCTCAATAATGATAAAAAAGTGACTATTGCTTTTAGTGGCGATGGCGGAACCAGTGAAGGCGAATTTCACGAGGCTTTGAATGTAGCTGCTGTATGGAACCTTCCTGTGATCTTTATGATTGAAAACAATGGTTATGGCTTATCTACCCCAGTAAATGAGCAATACAAATGTGCCTGGCTCAAAGACAAAGGTATTGGGTATGGTATGGAAGCTATACAGATTGACGGCAATAACTTACTGGAAGTGTACAATACCATCAGACATTACGCCAATGATTTGCGCCAAAATCCACGCCCTATTTTGGTGGAAGCACTTACTTTCCGTATGCGTGGACACGAAGAAGCATCTGGTACTAAGTATGTACCCAAACATCTTTTTGAAGCCTGGGGTAAAAAAGATCCTGTCGCCAATTACGAAACTTACCTCAAGCGTCAGGGAATTCTAAATGATCATATCATCCAGGATATTAGGGCTGCCATCAAACAAGAAATAGATGGAGGGCTAGAAATTGCCTACAATGAGCCACTCCCTGAGGCTTCTGTTGCCATCGAGGAAACCGACCTGTTTGCCCCTTATGACTTTACACCTACTCCTCCTCAGTCTACCTCTAGAAGTAGTCGTCGTTTTGTAGATGCTATTTCGGATGGTTTGAAACAATCTATGGAGAAATATCCTAATTCAGTAGTGATGGGGCAAGATGTGGCCGAATATGGTGGGGTTTTTAAGATTACAGAAGGTTTTGTAGATCATTTTGGAAAAGCAAGGGTAAGAAACACTCCCCTGTGTGAATCAGCCATTGTAGGAGTTGGCCTTGGGCTCTCAGTAAAAAAGTATAAAGCCATTGTGGAAATGCAATTTGCCGACTTTGTAACCTGTGGGTTTAACCAAATTGTAAACAACCTGGCAAAAATTCATTATCGTTGGGGACAAAACGCCGATGTAGTCGTACGTATGCCTACTGGTGCAGGTGTAGGAGCAGGTCCTTTCCACTCTCAGTCTAACGAGGCTTGGTTCTTCCATACTCCTGGCCTAAAGATTGTTTATCCTTCTAGCCCTTACGATGCCAAGGGCCTATTAACTGCGGCAATAGAAGAACCCAATCCGATTATGTATTTTGAGCATAAAGCTTTGTATCGTTCTATTACCGAAGACATTCCTGACGATTACTACACACTCCCTATTGGCAAAGCACGGGTTGTACAAGAGGGCGAAGATATCTCGTTTATTACTTATGGCATGGGTGTACACTGGGCTAAACAAATCGCCGCAGAGTTGTTTCCTAATAACCCTGAAACAGTGGAAATACTGGATTTAAGAACTCTCCTCCCCTGGGATAAAGAAGCCGTAGAAGCTACCGTGAAAAAGACAGGCAAAGTAATTGTAGCTCATGAAGATAACATCACAGGTGGTATTGGTGCCGAAATTGCAGCCTGGATTGCTGAACACTGTTTCAAATACCTGGATGCCCCTGTCATGAGAGAAGGAAGTCTAGATACTCCAGTACCGTTTTCCTCTACTTTAGAGCAGATTTATTTGCCTAAAGAGCGTATCAAGGAAAAGATGACAACCTTGTTAAATTTTTAAAAATCCTTGAAAATGACTAACTTGACGAAGTTTTTATACGTAAATGGTTAGTAAAGTCGTTTTTTTGGAAAGACTCTAAATCATTTATCAACAAATTCCCGTCATGTTAGCACGAAAATTACTACGGACTTATTCATTTATTACATTATTAGGCATTTTATCCTTCTCGTGTTCACAAAGAGCGCAGTGTCCTGCTTATGAAAGGAGTACTGGAGGAACAATTAGGGTTTTTGAAAGTGGTGGTAAGACTCCAGCTGAGCTTCGTAAACAAAGTCTCAAAATACTTGATAAGCAACAAGCTTACATTAGAGTAAAAAGAGATAAGAAAACTGGATTGGTGAAAAAGACCACCAGACTTAAGCGAAGAAAAAGAAAACGCAACAAAACCAAAACGCACCGCGGATTTAAGAAAGAATCCAGAACCAGTCGCGGCCTGCGTGGCTATTAATTTTAAATTATATACACTGCTACGGCCTTTGTTTAGTTAATAATCATCTAAACAAAAATGGAAGAAATCTGAGCAAAGGTTGCTAACCCCAAATTAACGATGTCTGTCAAAGAAGAACTGTTCAAAAGATTTATCCAACTCATCTTAGTATTCTGCATTAGTATAGGCGGATACTTTGAGAGTCAGGCTCAGGAAGATAACCGGACCCTTAAAAACCCTAATCGTTCTGAGTCGTTTCGCAAACGTAGAAAATCCACTCAATCCAAAATTACTCGTTACACAGGTAATGTAAGGGTTGATAAAAATCGTAGAGGTAGAAAAGGTCGTTTGGCCTCTCACCGCCTACGCGCCCGAGGTAAACAAAAAGGTCCCTCGCGAGTTAGCCAATTTACTGGAAATTATCGTTACCGTAAATCTTCCAAGAAAGGTAATCTTCGTAAAAAGAGCTTTTCTGGAAGTGTATCAAGTTATCGTGCAGCCAGATCCTCCAAAAGAGGGCGTGCCAATAGCTTCCGTGGACGTTTTCGTTACGTCAACGTAAAAGCACACCGTGCTCAAAAAGCGCGTCGTATTTCCTCTTTTATGGGAAAAACTACCTATCGTTTACGTCGTCGTTCAGGTCCAAGAGTTCCAAGAAATGCTTCAGTAGGTTCTTATCGCGCTCCTCGTTCACGTAGCCACCGTCGCGTAGCCAACTACAATCAGCGTCGCCTACGCAGAGGTTTTAGTAAACGAAATAGTAACCCTCCTGCTTATCGTAATAATCGCTCTAATAAGCTTCAATATAACTCTCGCGAAGCTAAATGGTTGATGCCTAAGCCTCGTAAAGTGGATAAGAAAAGACGAAAAGAAGCCGAAAGTGATGATGAATAGGTAAAAATATTATTCAAATAAAAAATCCGATAAGTTGAATAACTTATCGGATTTTTTATTTGTGGCTCTAATTTAAACAACTAAACAGTCATCAATTCTGCCTCTTTTTTCTGATACAATTCATCTACTTTGGCTACATAGCTATCTGTATACTTTTGCACTGTTTCTTCAGCTCTTTTAATATCATCTTCTGAAGCGCCATCTTTTTGTAAGTCTTTCAAACCTCCATTGATATCTTTGCGAACATTACGAATGCTCACTTTTCCTTTCTCAATCTCTTGCTTCACCTGCTTCACAAGTTGCTTTCTTCTCTCTTCGGTAAGCGCTGGAATATTGATTCTGATATTCTCGCCATCGTTTTGAGGATTAAGATCTAAATCACTGTCGCGAATTGCCTTCTCAATGTTTTGAATCACCGACTTTTCAAATGGGCGTATCATCAAAGTACGGGCATCAGGAGTAGTTACAGAAGCTACTTGATTCAAAGGCGTAGGCGAGCCATAATACTCCACCTGGATAGAGTCTAACATGCTGGGAGATGCTTTACCAGCGCGGATTTTGTTCAACTCACTGTTGGTGTGTTTCACTGCTTTTTCCATCAGCTCTTCGGCTTCCGCCAAATACATTTGTATTTCTTCTTCCATTTTACAAGGTATTTTTGTTTGAGAAACAACGCAGATACATAGTCTGCATCATTGGTATACTGATCTATAAAACAAAAACTGGTACCCTAGGGTACCAGTTTTTGTTTTTTTAGTCTACGGTAATAAGAGTCCCAACTTCTTCGCCCTTTACCACCTTTAAGAGGTTTCCGGGGGTATTCATATCAAAAACAACAATGGGTAGATTGTTTTCTTTACAAAGCGTAAATGCAGTCATATCCATTACATTTAACCCTTTGCTATATACTTCTTCAAAAGAGATATTTGAGAAACGAGTTGCATTCAAATCAGTTTCAGGATCGGCAGTATATACTCCGTCTACCTTGGTACCTTTGAGCACTACATCAGCTTCTATCTCGATAGCTCTCAGGCTTGCCGCAGAATCCGTCGTAAAATAAGGACTTCCGATACCTGCCCCAAAAATTACAACTCTACCTTTCTCGAGGTGTCTTACCGCTCTACGCTTGATGAATGGCTCACATACTTGCTCCATCTTAATACCAGACATCAATCGGGTAAACATTCCGTGGCTTTCCAACGAGCTTTGCAGGGCCATACCATTGATTACCGTGGCCAACATCCCCATATAATCTCCTTGTACTCGATCTATGCCCGTTCCTACTGTTTCAACCCCTCGGAAAATATTACCGCCACCAATCACAATGGCTACCTCAATATTCTCTGCTACTACTTTTTTGATTTCTTGTGCGTATTGCTCCAGTCTTTGGGCATCAATACCACTTTGTTTGTTGCCAGCAAGAGCCTCCCCGCTTAACTTTAAAAGAATGCGTTTGTATTTCATCCGAATAAAAATTAGTCTCTATATATCCCAGAGATTTTTCAACAATTTGTTGGATGGAACTCTCAATGTATCATTTGCATTGATTAAAATGTATTAAATTATGATAATACATTTTTGAGAACATCGTGCAAATATAGTTAAATAGTTGAATTGGTCATAGGGTAAAAACACCCTTTCAGTATCAAAGTAAATACCATATCCCTTAAAATTAATATATTTGTAAAAATGGCTTTTTTTAAAAAAAGCCCAATTTATCTCTTATCAATTATAGTATTCCAAAATATTGTTTATGAAACACTTGTTTACGTATTGTTTTTTAAGTGCACTATTCGTAACCCTTAACATTAATTTTGCTCAAGGACAAGCAAAAAATGTATCAGACATCAAACCTCTTAAAACAAAAGGTAAGGAGGTTATATGTCCACATGGTAAAGTACATGGAAAGCACCACTATCTCCCTCCTCCAGCCGAATTTTTAAAGCGTTTTGGCAAACGAACTCAGGCCAAAAAAAGTAATATCAAAGTAACCTATAACAATTTTACTCCTGAGGCACAAGCTGCCTTCCAGTTTGCAGTAGAAATATGGGAAACTCTGTTAGCTGCGCCAGATACCATTAGAGTAACCGCTAACTGGCGGGCACTTGATCCTGGAGTATTGGGTTCCGCTGGGGCTACCGACTTTTTAGTAAACTTTAAAAATGCTCCTCTAAGAAATGTATGGTATCCTATTGCATTGGCCGAGCGAATTGCAGGAGAAAGCTTTAATGGCACCAATGCCGATATCAGTGCAAACTTTAGTAGTTCTATCAATTGGTATTTCGGAACCGATGGTAATCCAGGTTCCAATGAATTTGATTTAGTATCAATCGTTTTGCACGAGTTAGGGCACGGCTTAGGCTTTATTGCACTTCGTAGCTTTAATGAAACCGATAGAACTTATACTTATGGTTCTAGTGGTATTCCTGACATATACACTTACCGTATGGTAGATGGAAGTGGTAATTTTTTACGAGACACTACTTTTTATAAAAATGGTTCTACCGAACTTGGAACTGCGGTAACTAACAATAACCTGTTCTTTAATGGCCCTACGACCAATACGGCTGCAGGTAGTACTGTTGGTAGTAAATTACACGCCCCTGCTACTTTTGCTCCAGGCTCTAGTATTGCCCACTTGGATAACATCTATAACAATACGGTAAACTCATTGATGACATCTTCGGTAGGTGCTGGAGTAGCCGAACATAATCCTGGGCCTGTAGCACTTGCCATGCTCAATGATATGGGATGGCGTACTACTCGACTTACAGTATTGGATACGATCCAAAGTACTGAAACCGCAGCCGCAAATTATCCAGTAAGATTCACTATCAATAGTGATACTACTTATGCAGCTGCCAATTTAAAGTTCTACTATTCGTTGGACAGTATGGCTACTAAGACTGAGCTTACACCAACTGCTACTGGTAACGCCAATGAATTTTCAGTAACCATTCCAGGAGTGAGCGATGGTAGCACCGTAGCTTACTATGCAGAAGTCACAGATAACGCTGGGCGTGTGATTCAATCACCCTCACAAGCTACTGACTTCAAAGTGTTTTTCTTCTTCTTTGTAGGGGTAGATAATGTTGCACCTACACTTACACACACACCTACTACCTTTTTGATTGCATCGGCTGATACTGCAGCATTTTCGGCTGAGTCCACAGATATTTTCGGTTTATCATCCGTTCAGGTAGAGTATTCTATCAATGGAGTAGCACAAACACCTGTTGACATGATTGTGGGAACTGGATTTGATGTCAACCGATATACTGGGGTTATGAGATTTACTACTGGGCAATTGAATAATGGAGATTCTATTACTTATAGAATTGTTGCCAAGGATAACTCCAATGCAAAAAATACCACGATGTTGCCTACTTCTGGTACCTACAAAATAGATATCCAAGGTTCAAAAGCAGCCCAAGACAAATATAAAACTGATTTCAATGATGTAACTACTACATCAGATGACTTTGTGGGTAATAATTTCTCTATCCGAGTAGAAACTGGATTCAATGATGGAGCTATTCACTCTGATCACCCATACCTGGATGGTAGTGGTACTGGTGACGAAAGTAACTATACTTATCAGTTGAGGGTACCTATCATTGTAAACGCCAATAGAGATGATGCCTGGATGACTTTTGATGAGATTATATTGGTAGAACCTGGTGAAGATGGAACGCTGTTTGGCGCACCTCAGTTCTGGGATTACTTCATTGTAGAAGGTTCTATTGATGATGGAAAAACCTGGACACGATTGGGAGATGGTTATGACGCCAGAGCAAATTCAGCCTGGGAAACATTGTATAACAATACCATTTCTAACAACAACTCGACTGGAACAGGAACTCCAAGCTTATTTAAACCTCGCTTTTACAACCTACGAGATGTTTTTGATGCAGGAGCTACTGTGGTAATTCGTTTTAGACTTTTTGCCGATCAGGCAGCTCACGGATGGGGAGTTGCAGTAGATAACCTTAACATTCAAGATGGGGTAGTAGGTATCGAAGAATTTATTGAGGTAAATAGTACTGATATTAAAATGTTCCCTAACCCTAACAAAGGACAATTAAATATTCAGGCTACTTTCAAGAAACAAATAGGTGCTATGCCTGTAAGCATTACCAACCTTAGTGGTCAGAAAGTATATAGTACCACTTTTAATAATGTAGGCAAGCAATTTTCGGGTCAGATCACTCCTAACAAATTGACACCTGGTGTATATTTTGTGAATCTACACTTGGGTAAATACCAATTGACTAAAAGAATTGTGATTAGCGAATAACTCTTTGTAAGCTATTAGAGTATGTGATAGGGTAGACTTTCTACCCTATCTTTTTTTGATTTACCAGCTACAGAGTATCACTACTATATTTGTTAAAAGAGCGTATCTTTACTATGAATTTACTTAAACCCGCCCAATTATTTATAACCCTTTGTATCGCCTGTTTGCTGCCATGTAAATTGAAAGCTCAGGATTGGAAAAAGCTTGTTGCTGGAAAAGATTACGAGAAGCACACTGTACTTTTAAAACTGAAGCCTCAGGCAGATTTTTCAGTTAGGAAACAATCTATTTTCTCGGCTTCTTTTCAAGATAGACTTTCTCAAATCCAGGGAGAAATAGCTCCTATATTTCCAAACTACCAACCTCCTACTCAGGCATTGCGTACTACACAAGTAGGCCTACCAAAAGCACCCAACCTTTCTTTGCTGTATCGCATTAATTTTAAAGCAAATGTATCGGTAGAAGAAGCCATACAACGCTTGAATGACCCTTCGCTTATAGAATATATTGAACCTAGTTTTTTGCATACTACCCAAATGCTCACGCCTAATGATCCATTGTATTCGAATCAGGAAAGTTATTTGAAAAAAATTAAAGCAGATTTGGCTTGGGATATCACCAAAGGGTCTTCTGAGGTGATTATTGCCATTACTGACACAGGCTTAGATATGGATCATCCAGATTTGATTAATAATATTTATAAAAATACTGATGAGATAGATGAAAATGGAATTGACGATGATAATGATGGTTATGTAGATAATGTATTAGGCTGGGATTTTATAGGCTCCAGTTTAGATAACCCCACACCTGACAATAACCCCGATATTGGGGCCAATGGTCAGGAACATGGCACTCATGTTACAGGCATTATTGGTGCCTCTCTGGATAACAATGTTGGAATTGCGGGGCTTGCGCCAAATTGCAAGTTACTCATCGTTAAAATTGGAGACGATTCAGGTATCAATCAGGTGGCCAGAGGATATGAAGCCATTGTTTATGCCGCTGATCAAGGAGCACACATTATCAATGCTTCCTGGGGAGGTGTTTCTGACTTACACTCTAAGGTAGAACAAGAAGCTATTACTTATGCTACCAGCAAAGGAGCCTTGGTGATTACCTCTGCTGGTAACACCAACACCAATACGTTGTACCAAGATCCTTCTGCTTATCAATTTGTAATGAGTGTAGCCAGTGTAAACAATCAAGACGCTAAATCAGGATTTAGTAATTATGGAGAAAATACCGATATAAGTGCTCCGGGAGAAAGTATTATGAGCACGATAGCCAATGGGCTATACAATGTGCGTCAGGGAACTTCTATGGCTTCGGCAATAGTAGCTGGGGCCGCTGCACTGGTAAAATCAAAATACCCTAAAGCTACTGGACTCCAGATTGCTGAGATTTTGAAAGCAACCAGTGATGACATTCAAAGTTTAAACCCAAGTTTTGGAAATGGCTTAGGCAAGGGTCGGGTAAATATTTTGCGTGCATTGACCGAAACCACTCCGCCTGCCATTAGAATGACCGAACAAGTCACTTTGGTAGAAGAAGCAGATATACTGAAAATATCCTCTACTTTTACCAACTTATTGGCTAATACTACAGCCCCTGTTACGATCAAAGTAACAGGAGAAAGTACTTTCTTTGAGGTTGCTGAAGATAGCATTACCACTTCTTCAAACCTTGACTCATTGGCTACCTTTAACAATAGTAGCACTCCTTTGCAATTAAAATTTAAGGCTGATGTTCCCCGTCACTGGATTACCACGCTCACCTTTACCTATCGTGCAGGTACCTATCAAGCTACTGAAAACCTCACGGTGAAGCTCCGCTCTAATGATTACCTCACGATTGAAAAAAACCAAGTAAAGGTAACCTTGAGTGACTATGGACGCGTGGGTAACGATGAAAACCTCAATTATTTACAAGGTGAGGGTTTGGTATATAAAAACAATCGCTTGTTGTTTTCTTCGGGTTTGATGATTGGTAAAAGTGCCACTCGGCTGGTAGATGCGGTTCAATCAGATGTAACACCATTTTTTCACGATCACTTTACTCCTACCCAACCAATTACTGCGGTGACTAATCCCAAATTGGCAGATTTTGAATATGAAGGAATAGTAACAGATGCCAATGCAGGAAGTAATCGGTTAGGTCTGGAAATAAAAACGCGCTATTATGTATGGAATAAGCCTCCTAATGATAAATTTATAGTATTGGAGCATACCATCACCAATACCAGTACTGAAACTCACGAAAACTTATATGCAGGATGGTTTGCCGATTGGGATGTGAATCCAGCTTCGGGTGGAAATAATTTGAATCAGGCACGTTGGGACGAAACTTTTAAGTTGGGGTATGTATACAGTATAGAAAGTGAGACTTCAAATTTTGGAGGAATTGCACTGGTTTCTTCTGATGTTAATCCAGCCTATTATGCATTAGTCAATGAAAATATAACAGGCAATGAAAACATACTTTCGGACGGGTTTAGTAATGATGAGAAGTTTAAAACACTTTCTTCGGGCACCACAAACAATACAGCTCCAGTATCAGGGGCTACCGATGTAAGCCAGGTAGTAGGTGCTGGGCCTTTTACCCTGGCTCCCAATGCATCTACCACGATTACTTTTGCTTTTGTAGTAGGCGATAATCTGGAAGATATACAAACACAAACCGAAGCCATTCAGCAATTACTCAATGGAGTAAGCAACCTCTCTCCTACTCTAAGTACTAAAAACCGCCTCACGATTAGCCCTAATCCAAATGAAGGTTCTTTTCAAGTGAAAACTGGCGGAGTGCTCATTAAAAATATTGAGATAGTTGGTCTTCAAGGTCAGTTGATGCTAACCAAAGCACTGGTAAACGATACCAAACTCAATCTTAACCTTAAAGACCTCCCCAGTGGCGTTTACTTTTTGCGAGCATATACCACTGCAGGTTTTGTCACTAAAAAAATTGTTATTCGATAGATTATTCAAACACAATCATTAGTTGATTTTTCTCTACGTTTTGCCCTTGTTCTACTTTGATGGCTTTTACTTTGCCATCAGTAGGAGATTTGAGTACGTTTTCCATTTTCATGGCTTCTAAAATCAACAACGAATCGCCTTTGCTTACTTCGTCGCCCTCGGCTACGTTGATACTCAAAATCAATCCAGGCATAGGCGCTTTGATATCGTTGACTTTGTTTTGGCTTAGGTTGTCCATTCCCAGGCGCTTGAGGAGCAAGTCCAGTTTATCTTCAGCGTCTATTGTATAGCGATGACCATTGATTTGAAGCGTAAAATTTTTGGTTTCATAGTCAGCCTTGAGCACATCTACCTGATAAGATTGGTTTTGATGGATAATGTGGAAACTATTGGCTTGTTGAGGCAGTATATCCCAGGCAAATGCTTCTCCGTTCAGTTTTAATTCTTCTTTGTCGCGGGTTACTTCAAAGGTTTTTCCTGCTTGTTGATTGGCTTGTATTGAGTTTACAGTGATCTTTAACATTGTATCTATCAAATAATATTTTTTAATTCATTATTATTGAATCAAGACTATAAGCATATGAATCAATTCAAAATTAATAAACATCTGCGGGTAGTCTAGCATCTGGTCACAAAATAGCGCATAAATGTCGGAAAACACGTTGCATTTTAAAATAAAAGCACCTTTATGGTTTACCTTTCATAGAAACCTCTGGGTTTGGATCTTGGTTTTAGGAAATCTTTTGGTAGGCTGTCAGTCCTCAAAAATAGCTACTAAACAAACCAATACATTGGCTGATTCGCTGAATAAAAATGAAATAAAAACCGACTCTGTAGAAGCCGCACCACTATTGCCTTTACGTGCCAGCAACCGCCGACTATATGATTTGCTTCACACCAAACTAGCCATAAAATTTGACTGGAAAAAACAGCATGTGATCGGTCAAGCTACCTTACTGCTTCGCCCCTATTTTTATTCTCAAGACAGTGTGGTATTGGATGCCAAAGGCTTTGACATTCATTCGGTGAAGTTAATCACTACCAAAAATGAGGAAGAATTTGAACAGGACTTGAAATATCAATACAATCAAAGAAAACTCACGATTCGTTTAGACAAGCCATACCAACGCCAAGAATCATTTACTCTGGAAATAGATTATACTGCCAAGCCTGAAGAGTTGCCCCAGGGAGGTAGCGATGCCATTACCAGCGATAAAGGCTTGTACTTCATTAACCCAACAGGTAAAACCCCTAACCTTCCTCAACAAATATGGACACAAGGAGAAACTGAGGCAAGTTCTTGTTGGTTTCCAACCATTGATAGCCCCAACGAACGCTGTACACAGGAAATGTACATCACAGTAAATAAAAAGTTTAAAACTTTGTCTAACGGAGAATTGGTTTATTCTCGAGAGAATGCCGATAATACCCGTACTGATTACTGGAGGATGGATTTGCCCCATGCACCTTATTTGTTTATGCTTGCGGTGGGCGATTTTGCAGTTTATAAGGACAAATGGAAAGACAAGGCAGTTAGTTATTATGTAGACAAGCCCTTTTTGAAGTATGCTCCAAGCATTTTTGGTCGGACTCCTGAGATGATTGGCTTTTTTTCCAAGAAATTAAATTATCCCTTCCCTTGGAATAAATATGCACAAGTAGTAGTACACCAGTTTGTATCGGGTGCTATGGAAAACACCACCGCCTCGGTATTTAATGAAGGGCTACAAATAGATGATCGAGCTTTATTGGATGCTCATTGGGATGGGATTATTGCCCATGAATTATTTCATCAATGGTTTGGTAATTTGGTCACTTGTGAGTCCTGGGGGCAATTGCCGCTAAACGAAGCTTTTGCTAATTACTCAGAATACCTGTGGGCTGAACACAAATACGGGGTAGAAGACGCTGATTATCTAGCCCAAATCGAGTTGCGTGGTTATTTGACAGAAGCTGATAATAAACAAGTTCCTTTGATTAGATATCGCTATGCACATCGTGAAGATATGTTTGATGCCCACTCCTACAACAAAGGAGGGCGAGTACTACATATGCTACGTAAATATGTAGGCGATGAGGCTTTTTGGCGATCACTGAACTTATACCTTACCCAGAATAAATTTAAATCGGTAGAAATTGGTCAACTCCGACAAGCTTTTGAGCAAACCACTGGTGAAGATTTACGCTGGTTTTTTAATCAATGGTTTTTTCACGCAGGCCATCCTGCCATTCGGGTAAATCATCGTTATGAAAACGGCCAGGTAACTCTTACTACCGAACAGGTGAATGATTCAGCAGATTTTGTGTATCGTTTACCCCTTAAAGTAGCTATTTGGAGCAATGGGAAGCGCAAGGTGTTTCCAATCTTGATTGATAAAACCCAACAAGAATTTACTTTTAGAGTCTCTCAAAAACCCAATTTGGTGGTATTTGATGCTGAACAACAACTACTGGGACTTATTGCCCATAAAAAAACAGATGAAGAACTGGCCTATCAATACGCTAAGGAGCCTACCTATAAGGCTCGGATGGAGGTTTTGGACAGGCTTTTTAATCGTGAACAACTCTCTCCTATTTTAGAAAAAACGATTCTTAAGGCACTCAATGACCCATTCTGGGCGATTCGCCAAAGAGCTATTGAAAAGATAGCAGGCACCAATACATTACAAACGCTGGCTACAACCAATACTTTATTAAAAATTGCCCAAAGCGACCCTAAAACTTTGGTTCGAGCCTCGGCCATTACAAGTTTGGCTTCTTTTGCCAATAAAACCAATGCAGCCTCGAGTCTTCAATCTTTGTATGAATCAAGCTTAAAAGCTAAATCTTATGCAGTGGTGGGCGCTGCTTTGGATGCATTGGTCAAAGAAAAAAGCGCGAACATCTCAGAAAAAATTGTTAAATTTGAAGATTATAATGCGCTGGAAGTGGTGTCGGTAGTGGCTCAATACTACGCTGACAATAGCACACCTAAAAAATATGATTGGTTTGTAAAGAAGATTCAGCAAACTTTTCAATTGACCAAACATCAACTCTTGCAGTCGTTTGGAATTTATTTGCTGGGAGCAGATGCTACCACCCAGAAAAAAGGTGCCGCATTTTTGAATGATATCACTCAAAATAAAAATGAAGCGCAAGCGGTAAAGTTTTTAGCTTATCAGTCATTAAGTTATCTTGTAGATGTAGAAGGGGTGACTGATTTGCTCCGTAAAATTAAACAAGGCGAGAAAAACCCTGAATTGAAAAAGATGTATGGGTTGATATATAATGATTAGACCAGGTAAATACTAATCAAAACTTAAAGAAATTATGTACGAAGACGACGAAGAAGAAGAACTCGAAATCACAAACACTCCCAAAGAGCCTTCGCGCCGGGTGGGCAATGTTTTCAGAGATATGGCAAAGCCTCCCAAGAAAGTAAAGATGCCGAAGTTTTTCCGCAGTTTTTATTTTCTAATAGGTACTATCTTCATTGTTTGGATGGTGTTTTTTGATATCAACGATGTGTATACTCAATACCAGCGTCGCGAAAAGCTGAAGCAATTGCAACGTGATAAGGTATTTTATACCAAAGGAATTAAAAATATTAAAGAAGAGCGTGCAAAGCTTTCTACCGATCCTAAAAAATTAGAGAAATTTGCCCGAGAAAAGTATTTTCTTAAGAAAAAAGGCGAAGATGTATATGTGATTTTGGAAGAAAAGGAAAAGAAAGAACTGGAAGAAGCCAAGGTATTGAATCCTCAGATCAATGCTCGGCCTCCTGCTTTACCTAAAACTAAAAAAGATTCTTCTGCTAAGAAGGATACAACGAAGGTGAAATAAAATCTTTATAGCTCAAACTTATAATACTCTGCTGGCTGCTCGCCAAAAGTAGCTCTATACAGTGAAAAGCCTTGCTTGGTGAGCACTTTTACCGAAGCATTGTTTTCTGGGTTTACAATGCCAATCAATTCCTTGGTTTGTGGAAATGATTGAGCATGTGTCATCAAACAACGTAACATTTCAGTAGCATACCCCTGCCCCCAATGTTCAGGCATCATACCATAACCCACCTCAATCTGGGTTTGCTCTTCGTCTAGATAGGTAAATTTTGCAATTCCTATAAATTCCCCACTCTCCTGATGTTTAACCGTATAAAAACCCATATTAGGATACGTTTGATTTGTATCGAGGCTTTTTGCAAAGCGCGCCTCGGCTTGCTCTTTGTTTAACCCAGCTCCTGTAATGTATTTCATGACTACATCATCGGTGTACCAACGCATGTAGTTTTCTTTTTCGGCTAGAGTTACCTGAGTGTAAATGAGTCTTTCGGAAGTCAAGTTCATGGTATAGAGGAATTAAAGTTTTTCAAATATCAAATAATCTACTCAAATCTAGCTTATGTGTTTCTATATTTTTAGTTGACTACTCTCACAAATAGTGTATTGCTATACCAAGGGGAATCGAACGCCTGTTTCCAGAATGAATTTTGATCACTTGGCAATTGAACTAGCATCCCACATCAACTCCCTGTTTCCATAAATTAAAGGTTCGTTCTATAAACGCTCCGATGTTGGTCTCTTCTACCTTTTTAGTTTTTGTGAAGCGAATACAACCTTTACCCATATTTAACCCTTTCAATAGTTGCCCTTCTGGGTCTACCTTCTCAATATCGCCCACATACAAACTCACATAATTTTTTTGAGCATTTAAACAAAAAACCGGCTCCTCGCCATAACTCAACATTTTGTATCGTATACCCTCAGCCAACTCAGGTGCTTTTTCCAGAAGAAGCGCTCGGATGGTTTCCAGCTTTTCTTTTCTCCAATCTTGCTCTAGGGCTTCTATATATTCGGTGGGGGTTTGTACGTCGTATTGCATTTTAAAAATTGATTTGGTGATCTGTTAGACTAAAATACAATTTTTCATGCAAAACTATTAATCTATGCGCTAATCGATTGCCTTTCTGGAGTTACGATCGCTGTTTATAGAGGCCTTGGCACCTCGATGTCGGCTGGTGCTACGTGTCGAGTTGCAGACTGGGTTCCGAAGATCGCAGATTAGCACGTTTTGGAGAGACAAAAACCCTTGTACAGTTGGTAGAGCAATTGATTTAGAACCTGCAAGTTCCTGGTTGCACGAGTGGTGAGGACTTGAGTAAAGTTTTAGCATGGTTTCAATAGAAAAAACAGAAGCATTTAAGGGCATAGGCAAGCATTTTTGACATCAACAAAAGTACATCCCTTCAGATTATTGATGTTTTTCAAGAATAATATAACAGGATCAGATTCATCTAATAAAACACTTCTAAATCTCGTCAAATATTGCCCAGAACATGGTAAAAACCTGTGGTATTTAAAGGTGTTTTTCAGTAATTTTTACAATGTCTAATAATGTTAATAAAAGCCACTCTACTACTACATAAATACACTTTTAGCTATTTATTCATCTATAAGAAACCCGGGCATTTTAAAGGTTTATCGGGTAATTATCAGGGTTATATTCGGTAATTCCAGAAACCAATAAGTTTCTCCATAAAAACACCTCAAAAATTGACGATGACTCACGAAAACCTGGGGAGCAAACCAGATTAGATACCTTGGTAGTCCACACTTTGTGGAGTGTTCTCACAAAAATTAACGGAGGCACGTCAAATAATAACAGCATACTGAATAATTTACAGTGAATTTTGAGTGACTTGGTACTATAACGGTTCTTAGGTAGCGAAATTCCTTGTTAGGTAAGTTGAATCTGTGTGATTACTACTTGGAATACAATCGTTTTAGCCAATATACCTGTCTTTTGGTTACGAATCCAACGCCCTAACCAGTTGAACTGCGACCTGAATAGCAAAATAAGTGTGTACATTCCTACACCTTGTACACACCGCCCGTCAATACCCTCCCAAATAGTCACGAAGGGGCGTGACTTAAGGGACTCTAACCCCCGATCTTCGGGTTATGAACCCAACGGATCACTTAAATACCTCATGGCTTTATCCCAATGTGGGACTAAGTCGTAACAAGGGAACCTTCACGGGACTCGAACCCGCGACCGCTGCCTTACCCATAGCGTAATGCTGGCCTATAGCGTGACAGTCAGGTATTCTCACCAGCTGTGCTCTTAGTGATGAAAAATCATTATATTGACTATCATCTCTACACATAAAATCAAATCACCATGAAAAAAATTACTCTATTACTTTTTGCCTGTTTGTTAGGTGGTTTGCACCTGCACGCTCAAGACAAACGTCTGTTAGTGGCCGAACCCAACCATTCCACTATTGGCTTTGCCATCCCAATCGCCAATTTGAGTAAAGTAACCGGGAAGTTTACCGAATACGACCTTAAAATAGCGTGGAACGAAAACAACCCTACCCAATCTACCTTAGAAGCCAACATCAAAGTGAGCAGCATTAATACGGGCATTTCAGGGCGAGACAAACACTTACAGTCCAAGATGTTTTTTGATGCCGAAAATCATCCCAACATTACCTTCAAAAGCAATAAAATTGAGCCAAAAACAGGCAGTAAAAATGAATTTGTAGCTTATGGAGCTTTCACTATGAGAGGCGTTACAAAATCAGTAGCTATTCCTTTTAAATACACTGGAAAAAGTGGGAAAAACACTTTGGGGTTTAGCATTCGCTGGAGTATCAATCGGCAAGTGTATGGAGTAGGCAGCGAATTTAAGCATACTACAATGAAGGAGTTTTTGGGAAACAATGTAGAAATCCAGATTGACTTTTGGACAAAGAAAATGAAGAAGAA
Source organism: marine bacterium AO1-C (assembly GCA_001890965.1). Lineage (GTDB taxonomy): Bacteria > Bacteroidota > Bacteroidia > Cytophagales > Microscillaceae > Microscilla. The sequence goes on from MLAY01000020.1 coordinate 182,082, forward strand.
ATAATGAATTGATTCCAAGTTGGATTGCTCTATTGCCAAGCGATGCATTACAGAACAATTTAACAATCCAACCATTGGCTGGCGCACGCCGTTCTCGCGTGTGCCTCGAGTAATTATTAACAATAGACAGTCTCAGACTTAAGTTAGAAATGTTTCTTAAAAACTCATTGTAAACACTGTCCCCTCTCCTACCGCAGAGCTACACTGCAGGCTACCTTTGTGCTGAAGCATGATTTGTCGGGAAAGGCTAAGTCCAATGCCTGACCCCTCGTCTTTGGTAGTATAGAAAGGCACAAAAATACGATCCAGTACTTCGGGAGGAATACCAGGTCCATTGTCTTTTACACTAATCAAGGTTTTGCCTTCCCGGCTTTGGTTTACATTTAGGGTAATGTGAGGATGGTCTTGTTCTTCAAGGGCTTCCAGTGCATTTTTAAGGATGTTAATCAACACCTGCTCAATCAATTGCACATCGGCTAAAAAGAACACATCTTCTTCGGGTACATCTACTAATAAAGGCACTTTGGCTTCTTCCAAGCGAGGGCGTAGCAGGGTTTGCATACGTTCTACCAACTCCTGTGCCGATACTTTGGCAAATCTTGGAGGGGGAATACGGGTGAGGTTTTTATAAGTTTCGGTAAAGTTTACCAGGCCTTTACTCCTATTATGGATAGCTTCCAGGCCCAGCCCTATATCGGTCATGGTTTTATCACTAATGGGTTCTTCACTGTTTCTTTGATTTTCGACAATCAAATGCAAAGTATCGCTCAATGATGTAATGGGTACTACCGAATTCATAATCTCATGAGTAAGGACTCGAATCAGTTTTTGCCAGGCTTCCAGTTCTTTCTCTTCGAGCTCTCCTTTGATGTCTTGCGCCGAAATAAGTTTAAAATACTTGCCCTTTAGGGTAAATTCTGTAGCCTGGATGGCTAGTTGTAGTAAATCAGTTTCCAGGTTTATTTTAATGAGTTGTCGTTCCCCTGCTTTAATATTTTGTACTGTTTTGAGTAGTTCGGGATTGATTTTCGCCAAATCGTTGATGCTTCGTAAGTGCAGGTGGGGCTGCTGAAACATGCGCTTAAGAGCATCATTAAAAAGGTGAATTTTACCATTACTGTCAAAACTGATAATACCTACATTGACATGCTGTACGAGCATTTGCTGGTGTAAAAACAACACTTCTCGTTCGGCATTGAGTTGACGAAATTTATCGTTGATGGCATTGAAAGAGCTATACAGGTGTTGTTGTGATTTGCCTTTGTGGCTTCCCGAAAAACGGGTGGTGAAATCGTTGTGTAGCAATGCCAGCAAAAAATTCCCTAAATCACGGTTGGTTTTATCTACATACCACAAAAACTCAATGCTGGCTAATACGATAAATACAACCATATACACACTACGTAGGTAGCGCTCAAGCACTACAGCCGAATACATCAACATTCCGATGAGGGTCATCAAAATGAGGAGGCGAAAGAGCACATTGAGTTTTACATTTTTATAAACCATATTTTTCCATTCTGCGATACATTGAGCCACGGGTCAGGCCCAGCTCTTTGGCCGCGTGACTTACATTTCCTTTATGTTTGACCAACGCATTTTTGATTGCCCATTTTTCCAACTCTTCCAAGTTGTAGTTTTCAAACTCTTTTTCCTCTTCGCTTTCTTCGGTTAAAAACTGAAAATCAGACGATTTCAGATTATTTCCATCACTCAGAATCACCGCTCGTTCCAACGCATGTTGTAGTTCACGTACATTACCTGGCCAGTTATACTTTTGTAATTTTTTTACCACATACTCAGGCACTCTTAGCTCTGGTTTTTGGTATTTTTTGCAATAAATTTTCAGAAAGTGTTCCGCCAGCAATGGTATATCTTCGGGGCGATCACGCAAGGCCGGTAGATTAATAGCTACAGTATTGATTCGATACAGCAAGTCTTGGCGAAAAGAGCCTTCTTTTACCATTTTGGCTAAATTCATATTGGTAGCACATACCAGACGAATGTCCACTTCTATAGGCTTGTTGCTTCCTACCCTTACTACTTTACGCCCCTGTAGCACCGTAAGTAACTTGGCTTGTAAAGGCAAAGAAAGGTTCCCGATTTCATCCAAAAATAAGGTTCCTCCTGAAGCGGCCTCAAAACGCCCTACCCTATCTTCTTTGGCATCGGTAAAAGCGCCTTTTTTGTGTCCAAAGAGCTCGCTTTCAAACAAGGTTTCAGAAATGGCTCCCAAATCTACACTGATGAAGACCTCTCCTGACCGGGGCGAGTTGCGGTGTAAAGCTCGGGCGATTAATTCTTTTCCTGTACCGTTTTCTCCTAAAATCAGCACGTTGGCATCGGTTTGGGCTACTTTTTCTACTGTATGAAATACCGACTGCATAATGTCAGAACGCCCAATCATATTGGCGTACTGGTGATCCATGGCCGAGCTTAATATTTCTTTTTGAGAACGCAGATGTTTTACCGCTTTTTTGGATTGACTCAACTGATAAGCCGCTGTGACTGTGGTAATAAGTTTTTCGTTTTGAAAGGGTTTTACTACAAAGTCTACCGCTCCATCTTTGATGGCCTGTACCGCAATGTCTACGCCTCCATAGGCAGTCATTAAAATAATGCTGGTGTTGGGGTCTTGCTCTATGATCTTTTGTAACCATTTGATGCCTTCCTTGCCTGAGGTTTCTCCTGGGCGAAAATTCATATCCAATAACACTACATCAAACACCTGACGAGAGAGGGTTTCAGGAATAAGCTTGGGGGTATTGAGCACTTCTACCTTTTTGAAATGCTGCTCCAGCAACATGCGCAGCGATAGTGTCACATATTGGTCATCGTCTACGATTAATATTTTACCTACTTTCTTAGACATGCAGTTTTTGGGTTATTGATTACAAATAATAGTGAATGATCAATGGTTAGCGATTAATTTTTATTGCTTCATTGTTTCGCCTTCGGCTATGCTCAGGACAATGTGTTTCGCAATGCGTCGCAAAACTATGGACTATGGACCAATGCCGTTTCCTTAACAACTCTTCGAGTCCATTGTCGTGTCGAAGAAGTCTCCTCCTGAGCGCAGGAAGACTAAGATGGTTTGCTACGCAAGTATCAAAACACCCTTGAGGAAACAGTAGTGGACTATTGACCGTCAGTTATGGACTAATTTCACTTATTTCATGATTCTTGCCAGTTCTACAACCGCTTCATTATCAAAGGCTTTCCAAAAATAAACAAAAAAAATGCACTCGACCAAATGCCCATCTACGAAACAATAAACGTCCATTGGTGGACAGTAACCAACAAAAAAGCCTGAGCAAATTACTCAGGCTTCCTATGATTAGATCATAAAACTTCTTACTTCTTCACCAGCTTTTGTAACCCTTTTTGATCCTTGAGCTGTATTTTTATCAGATATACTCCCTGGGCCAGGTTTTGTACTGGCAATGTTTTCTTCAACACCTTTTGTTGTTTTACTCCATCCAGTACCATTTGTACACGCCCTTGCATATCGGTAATCAGAATTTGGTATTTGCCATATACCTCGTTATTGATTTCCAATATTGATTCATCCTCAGCAGGATTGGGCGACAAACGCATTCGCTTAGAAAGCGTAGTTTCTTCAACACTGGTTATATTTACTGTCACTGTCATCAGGTTAGACGTAGCTGAACAACCTTCATTGGTCACTACTACAAAGTACACACCATCTACAGGCGGTAAATAAGAACTCTCAATAGCCCCACTAATTGGTTGATAATCTCGGAACCATTGGTAAGACTGGGCACCTTTTACACTTGATTCCAATGCCTGTGTATCATTATTCATCGTAATATTTACTCCAAAGCTTGGCTCTACGATCACAATCACTGGTGTAGAAGATGATTTTCTACAATCTCCTGAAATAATCTGACAATCATATTCCCCAGTTCGGTCGGCATTGTACACAGGTAGATTAGCATTTGGAATGTTGATACCATTTCGTTTCCACTGATAAGTGGCATCTGTTACATTGGTTTTCACTTCCAGTAAAGCGGCCTTTCCTGCACAAATCGTATTGCCACTGCTCGAAACGTTATTGATGAGTACCAATAAATTACACTCCGAACGTGTAGAATCTATATTGGTATATTCAGAATCTCCGCCTTCGTTACTAGCCCTTACCCGATAGCTATAGCTTTTGTCAGCCACCAGATTTGTACTACTAAAAGCAGTCGTTCCTCCGATTACCTGTCCAATCTCAGTCCAGTCAGTTTCATCTTCTCGCTTTCTCTCTATTTTAAATACCAATTCATTGTCTGAATTGTCTTGCCATGAAATATCAATTTCCGATTGAGACACCGATTCTGCAATCAAATTACTAGGAGCCGTTGGAAGCGACTTCGAGGGGTCAATTGAAGTAACCGTAGTAGTTTCGGGGCTGTATGGAGAGTTTCCATTGTCGTTGAAGGCTCTTACCCTGAAAACATATTTTTGATTGGCAATTAAGTCACTAGCGTCAAAACTCGTAACGCCAGCGGTAGTAGTCCCTAATTCATAAAAAATTAAATCTTCGTCTTCAGCGGTACGATATACTTTTTTACCATTGGCAAACTTAGAAATTCGTCCTCCAGGAGGTCTAATTCCCAGAATATTGGCTGCTTCTATTTTAAAACCTTGAGCCTCTCTCACCGTAGAAGGTGCGTTATCCAGTACCCAATTAATGGTCACACTTGTGGCACTATTTACCGTGATTTGAACACTTCGTGGAATCAATGGTACATTGGCCGTACGAGCTGCTGCAATATTGGTACGAAACTCTGAGGTTCCATCACTGTTAAACGCCTGTACAAAGTAGAAGTAGTTCGTGTTTTCGGTTAAGCCCGTATCTGCAAATAAGGTTACATTGGCCGCCACAGTGTCTATCACCGTAAAGGAACCAAATTGATCCACTGCCCTACTAATAATAAAACCTCCCTCGTTGGTCGCATTATCTATCCAATTGAGCTGTACTTGGGTACCCGAAATAGGCAAAGCGACCAAATCGGTTGGAGACCCAGGCGCGTTAGACAAAGTAGTCTCTGAAACAGGATTGGTAAAAGGGGAAGAACCACTGGTCGCAGTTGCCCTTATCTGATAATAGTAAGTTGTTTTAGAAGTCAATCCTTGGTCAACGTAGGTTTCGGCATCAGGAAGCGTAGTCGTAATCAAGACAAAGGTTCCAGTATTTCCAGACAACGATCTAAATATCTGGTAACCAGACTCATTGGTTGAGTTATCTTTCCATTCTACCTGAATTTCAGTCTGTGACAAAGCCAAAGCATTCAAGTTACTTGGAGTCACTGGAATCACTCCCTGGGTTTGTACCAATACATTAGAAGTCAAAGCCGAATTATTAACAGGATTGAGCGCAACCGCTAACATACGATAATAGTAATTAGTACTTGGGGTAAGCCCAATATCGGTATAACTGGTTTCATTGGGTTGGGTTTTAAAGACCAACTCAAACGTTCCTGCTACGCCACCAGACAATACTGGCGCTCGATAAATGGCATACCCTGTCTCTGAGGTATTTACATCCTGCCAGGTAATCACTGCCTCGTCCGAAGTAGCAGTAGTAGTCAATATTACGGGAGGCGACAATACATCGCCAACGGTAATGCTCACGGCCGTAGATACGCCAGTATTGAAAGCATTGCTGGCAGTTACCCGATAAAAATAAGTCACATTACTTGTCACTGTGGCATCATCATAAGTTACTACATTTTGAGCTACCCGAGTAAGCTCTGTAAAGGTGGTACCATCGGTACTACGTTCAATAATAAACTCGTCTTCATTGGTCGAGTTATCTGTCCAGGTTAATTGTACCTGTAAGCCATTCGATGTAGCCGCTAAATTAGACGGCGCATTCACCGTTACAGACGAAGTCGCTTGAATGTTAAAAGTAAACGGCGATGCATTGTTGGAATTGTTACCAATCGTGATCGTCGCGTTACTCACTCCTGGGGTAGCAGGTGCATTATAAGTGATAGTAAAGTTTACAGTCTGCCCAGCCGCCAATGTGTTCCCAGCAGGTGGGGTAAAACTTACACTAAAGTCGCCTGCGTTGGTTCCACTTGTAGCAATAATAGGAGAACCAGAAAAAACCAGGTTTTCGGTTCCACTATTGGTAATTGTATACGTGTTGGTAGCAGCAGTTCCCGCATTTACATTGCCAAAATCGGTACTATTAACGGTAGAAGGGGTGGTAGATCCATTGGTAATGGCATTGCTGCTAGCATTGGTTACTCCAATCAACGGGGCATCACCTATACCTGTTAGATTAATAGTATAGCCACTTTCATCAGCATCATCGTTGGCAATCGCAATAATCGCTGTGCGTGTGCCTCCTGCAGTGGGATCAAACGTTACCACAAAAGTAACACTTGAAGCTGAGCCCAAAGTTGAGCTGGCAGGTTGGGTCGTTACGGTAAAATCTGATGGATGCAAGCCTGTCACCAGCACTATAGGAGTACCTGTAAGATTTAAATTAGAGCTTCCGTTATTCTCAATAGTAAAAGTAACCGGATTATTTCCACTGGCTACCGATACATTTCCCATAAAAAATGTACTACCCACTGCCAGTGGCGTAGTTCCTTGTCTTATATCGATTTCAGCCTGGGTACCACTACCTGTAAGAGTAAAAGTGTAAGGGTTTTCGTCCGCGTCATCATTGATGATGGTTACCGTAGCCACTCTGGCCCCAGTACCCGAGGGCGTAAAAGTAATGTCAAAAGTAGTGTTTGACCCTCCTGTTACGGCCGCCGCAGGCTGAGTATTTACTACAAAGTCGGCAGCATGCGTACCTGATACCTGTACTCGCGGTGCTCCACCAAGGTTCAAAGTAGCAGAACCTGTATTTTCAATCGTAAACGTTGTTTGAGAGCTGCTCGTACCTACATTGAATACGCCAAAGTTATAGCTTCCCGAAGTACTCAGTATATTCGTGGTATTTTGTCGCAAGTTTATTTCAGGAACAGGTGCATTTCCAGTTCCTTTCAAAGTAATTGTGTAGAGGCCTTCGTCACTGTCACTGTTGGGAATCGTAATAGTAGCTTCTCTGGCACCTACTCCTCCTGGGGCAAAGTTCACCGTAAAGGTGGTAGAAGAACCTCCTGCAATGGTTCCAATAGTAGGTTGACCAATGGTAAAATCCCCAGGGTTGGTTCCACCAATACTTACATAATTGGGTGAGTCTGTCAATGTAAGAGCTGCATCACCTGTGTTATTAATCGTAAAAGTGATATTTCCGCTATTATTTCCTACATCTACAGTCCCAAAATCAAAATCTCCTCCTGAAACAATCGAGGTTCCTTGAGACACATCAATTTCTGGTTCTTGTCCTGTTCCTGAGATAGTAAAAGTATAGGTGCCTTCGTCAGCGTCATCATTCTCAATGGTCACTGTGGCCGAGCGAGCTCCTCCTGCACCTGGGGTGAATGTAATATTAAAAGTAGTAGAACCTGCTACATTTACTGTGGATGATGGATTAGCCGTCACTACGAAGTCAGCAGCATTGGTTCCGCTTATTTGTACCAAAGGGGCTCCAGTAAGATTCAATGCCAGATTCCCGGTATTTTCTACAGTAAAGGTCGCTACCCCATTATTGCCTACATCTATTGCCCCCATATTATAATTACCCCCACTGCCAATATTGGTCGTGCTTTGCCTTAGGTTAATTTCTGGTGCTGTTCCGGTTACTTGTATCGTAAAAGAATAAGAAGCCTCATCTAAATCATTATTCTCAATGGTTATAATAGCGGTTCTCACCCCTGCTGCGGAAGGTGTAGCACGAATAACAAAGGTTTCGCTACCTGCCACATTTACCTGGGTTGGACTACTCACTAAAAGAAAGTCTGAGGCATTGACTCCAGTAATTTGAACTGATGGACTATTCACAAAAGTGAGTAAAGTACTCCCTATATTCTCTATGGTAAAGGTTACGTCTGATAATGCAGTAGATACTGGGCTTGACCCAAGATCAAAGAAACCACCAGTGGCTATATTAGTAGTATTTTGTCGTACATTAATCTCTGCCTCTAAACCAGTGGCTGTAATGGTAAAAGTATAAGGCGCTTCATCTGAATCATTATTAGGAATAGTAATCGTTGCGGATCGCGCCCCTGGTGCTGATGGAGCAAATTGTAAAGTAAAGGTAGTAGAGTTTGCCCCTGCTACGGGTGATCCAGGATCGACCAATACCGTAAAATCACCAGAATGAGTTCCTCCAATTTGTACAGGTGGCCCACCTGTGAGCGTTAAATTACTATTTCCGGTATTTTCTATGGTAAAAAGCAGGGCATCATTTTTACCTACATCCACTCCTCCAAAGTCAAAGCTTCCACCACTGGCAATATTGGTTGTATTTTGTCGCACATTGATTTCCGGGGCGAGTCCAGTACCGCTTATATTAATGATGTAAGGATTCTCATTAGGGTCTCTACTGGGGATAGACAATGCAGCCGAGCGCAAACCACTGGCCGACGGAGTAAAGGTAACCGAAAAAGAGGTACTAGCCCCAGGGGCTACGAATTGTCCTGGATTCGTATTCACTGTAAAATCACCTGCGTGAGTACCTGTAACATTTACTGTTTGTTGGGTTAATAAAAACTCGCCACCAACATTTTCGACATCAAAAGTAATGGTAGTACTACTAGACCCTAAAGCTACATTACCAAAGTCATAACTTCCACCTGAAAGAATCGATGTTGAGCTTTGTGTAATATCGATATCAGCTGGAATCCCTACTCCTAAACCTTGGGTATTATTCACCCCAAAATCGCCAAGCAACGCCCCAGATAAATTGAACCGAAAAATATTATCATTTGCAGCCGAAGCATATAATACTGCATTTTTAATATCAAGCGACAAATCTTGAAACTGGTCACCTGCCAGGTTATTCGCAAAGACAGTGAGCCCTCCTCCGTCAAAGTTTGCCCGATAGATTTGGTCGTTTTTAGTTACATACAAAAAATTACTTACCAAGTCCAGTTCTATGTCACCATAGGTAAATCCAGTGGTCATATCTAACAGCATATAGCCAGATCCGTCAAAGTTCATACGGTGCATTTCTACACCTGATGTCCAAAATACTCGTTGATTCACAACATCCAGAGCCACCCCTCCTGGTGCTCCTGAAGTGGTTTGTAAATCTTCTATACTGGTACCATCTAAATTTGCTCTCTTTAATGTGGTAAATTCTTCTACATAGTATACTTTGCCTGCTGCAAAGTCGAAAGCGTAATTTGATGCTCCGCCAGAAATACCAGTGCTTATATCTCCCGACCCATCTAAATTCATTCTTCTCAAAGTTCCACTACCTGTGTAGTATATATGCCCTCCACTGGCATCTACAAATATTTTTGGGTTATTACCTGGGTCAGACACTGTCATAGGTCCACTTCCATTTAGGTTGGCACTAATAATACTTGTATTGTTGGAGTAGAAAACCTTATCTTGAGAAAGTCCGTCAAGAGTAATAAAGAGCAAAAGGAAAGAGAAAAAAGGAGTAAAAAAACGTTGTAAAATAATAGGTTTCAATCTTGAGTTTTTGATGTTGTTGTACATGAGTGAAATAAAAATCAACTTATTTATATAAAAATGATAGCATCAACCTGATTTGAATAATATTCGATACGTAAAAATAATACTATTGTACTATAAAAATTAAATCTCAGATAAGCAAATTACTATTTTTATTTATATTTGTATAGTATGCGTGATCGTATAAACTAATCTAAAGTATGGCAAAACAACTACTAAAAACCCTTGTGTGGATATTCGTATTCATGTTATTGAATACCGAATTTAGTCAGGCACAAATCTTCTATTCCCGTCCAGTAAAAGTGAAATTTTTGGGAGCCGACCTGGATACCTCTACCAATATTATCAAAATCACCTATGACTTGCGAGGTCCCAAAAGACGCTACTATAACCTTCGTTTATTATATTCCAATAACAACGGAAACTCATTTAAAGGCCCACTAAGATCACTTAAGGGTGATTTTGGAGATAGTATTAAAGCAGGTAGGGGCAAACAAGTAAACTGGGAGTTTTTGAAAGACAACCCTTACTTCAACGGGAAAAACATCATGTTTAGAATAGAAGCTGAAGAAGTGCCTAAAATCGCTACCGCTGGTCCCGAAAATGCTTTATGGTCGTTGTTGTTGCCAGGATTGGGAGACCTCAAAGTAAGGAATGGCTATCACTACGAATGGATTGCGGCCTCTACTTACATTTTGTTGGGCGCTGGGGCTTTCTTCTATTTTAAAGCAGATCGTGAATTGCGAGATTACAACAGTCGGGTGCCTAATACTCGAGATGAACATGAAAGGTTGTTTAGAAACGCTCGTACCGACCGCAACTTATCTTATGGTTTATTCATTGCCGGAGGGGCTATTTGGTTGGCCGACATTGTAGGGGTCTATTTTAGGGGCTTAAAAAACCGAAGAAAATTTGCACCCAAAAAAGAAGAAGAAAAGAAAAAAACAGCTTGGCTAAGGCCTTTAATCATTCCTAATGTCAATCAATTCACTGGAAGTAGTCAATTATCACTAATCTGGAGATTTTAAGGTTATACTCATTAAAGAAATGGCAATGAATCGTAAAAAAATTATCATTTTCGGATGCTTGATATTGAGTCTGATTGGCTGTTTGCAAGTACAGGAAATTAGTTTTATAGAGCTAAAATCAAGTTTTTTAATTCCTCAAAATATTATTCAGGTAGGCGATACACTCAAACTTCAGCAAAACTCTACCACAGTCGCTAAAAAATATTTGTGGGAGTTTGGCGATGGCAAATCCAGTGATTTACCGCTACCAACCCATATTTATGATAGTATTGGTACTTATACTGTAACCCTTACAGTTACGAAGGCAGATGGTATTACCCAAGATACCTCCACTCAGCGAGTAAGTGTATTACCTGCCACGGTTGCTCCTGCTGCCACTAACTTCACCACCTTTGGTCAGTCTACCGATGATGAAGTGGGGCTTAACTTTACTCCTACACTGGATGGGCAGGCTACTATCCTGATGGCCAAAAAGAATATCAATATATTACAATTGAAAAAAATAGATGGTAATGGCACGGAAGTATGGACCCGTGATATTAGTAATCTCTCAGACGGGCAAGTATTTGGACAAAAGATTAGCCCTACCAACGATGGTGGCTTTGTGGTTGTAGGCTTTATAGAAGACAAACCCAACGAAAACGACGCTTTTATTCTAAAGGTAGACAAAGACGGTATATTACAATGGCAAAATGTTGTATCTACTGAGTTAAATGAGATTTTTAATGACGTGCAAGATATCAATGGTTCATTGGTTGTGGTAGGTTCTTCACAAGCTGTAGGAGGCCAGTCCTCTATTCAGTTTGAAGTATACGATACTCGGGATGGCGTACTATTGAACAAACAAGAGGTGAGCAGCTCTAACTGGACAGTATCGGGCTTGCAACTAACTCAGGATGGCGGCTTTGTGGTGGTTGGTTTTGAGGACAATGCTCCTTTGATTGTAAAATTTGACCCTAGTTTTAAAATCCAATGGAATACTACATTAAGTATTACTGGTAAAGCCCGATCGGTAATCCAGGCACAAAACCGAGATTTTGTTTTTGTAGGAGAAACGACTAATTCTACGGGTGACTCGACCAATGCCTTTGTAGCCCGAGTAAACGAGGTGGGAAGCTTGGTTTGGTTGCAAACACTTCAGCTGAGTACCGAATCGTTTACAGATGTAAATTTTGATCAAAACCAGAATATTGTGGTACTGGGAACCCACGAAAACATCTTGACGAGTAAAGATATGATTGTGGCCAAATATACTGGTCAGGGCACTTTAGAAACAGTGAAATTAATTGGAGGAAAAGAAGAAGATGAAGGGCAAAAACTCGCTTATAACCCCATAAGCAAACAATTTATATTGATTGGTTCTACGGAGAGTTTTGGTACACAAAATGCCCGAAAAGACATATTTATTGTGTTTGTAGATGAAAATTTGAACTAATCACCCCTTGAGAGGCTGAATTATTAACTCTCAAATTAAACTACAACTGGCCAGAAATCGTTGATTATATAGTACAGAAAACTAAATTTTGGCTTAGAATATATAGAAAAGGTTCGGTAAAATGAAAACAACTAAATTCTTATTCATATGGACATTGGTACTTTTGGGGTTGGTGGCTGTTACGCTCCCTTCCAATGCCCAGGATGATGCTAAAAAGAAAAAAATCAGAAAAGCAGTCACCAATAGTCGCAATTTCAACTTTAATCTTAAGTACCTGCGTAAAAATAAGGATGGTGGGGATGATGATTTGGATTTTGACGTAGGAGGTACCGGAAAAAACTTCATGTTGGTATTGGCGGTAGATCGCTATAAATACTGGAAATCGCTTAAAAACCCGGTAAAAGATGCCAATGACGTAAAAACAATTTTGATGAAGCGTTACGGCTTTGCTCAAGACAATGTATACGAATTATACAACGAAGATGTAAACCTGGACAAAGTACAGCAAGTATTTGCCAAGCTTAAGCAAAAAGGTAGTGGAGTAGATAATTTATTTATTTACTACTCAGGTCACGGATTTTATGATGCATCGTTTGATGAAGGTTATTGGGTACCTTCTGAAGGAAAAATAGGAAAGACAGGCTCTTATATCCCTAATACCAAAATCAAGCAATATATCAAGGCTTTGAACCATCGTCACGTATTTTTAGTAGCAGATGCTTGTTTCTCAGGTTCGTTATTCTCAGAAGCTCACCGTGGCTACATTGAGAAGGTAGAGCAAGTAAAATCTCGTTGGGGATTGACTTCTGGTAACCTCGAGTATGTATCAGATGGTAAAGCAGGGCAAAACAGTCCGTTTGCCTCTTATTTGATTAAGTTTTTGAAAGATAACTTGAAAGATAAATTTGCCGTTTCGGAGTTGATTCAATACGTAACTGTAGCAGTAGCCGACAACACCGAACAACACCCCATTGGTAACCCACTAAAGGGAGTAGGTAACGAAGGTGGACAATTTGTGTTCCGTCTAAAATAAACCGCAACAAACAATTTAATTATTATAAAGTTATGAAGGTTGGTATGTAAATTACCAGCCTTTTTTTGTTTGAAATAAACTAGCCACCTATGAAATTTGGTAAATTAACTGATGTTTCCAAGGTAGATTTTACTTTTCCTACTGATGCAACCGGAACCAAACAGGTACTTGCAAAAAATGCCCAGTCAACTTCAACAGCGCCTAAAGTATATGTAGGCTGCCCTATATGGAGCAACAAAAGTTGGGTAGGCACTTTGTACCCCAAACGTACTCCTGCTGGGGAATATCTTACTCATTATGCCCGTCAGTTCAATACGATTGAGCTTAACAGTACACATTACTCGGTGCCCAATGCTGATACCATCAAAAAATGGCAAACCCAAAGCACTCCAGATTTTAGATTTAGCCCTAAAATACCTCAAGAGATTAGTCATAAACTGATGCCACAGGGCAAAGCGCAGGATTTTACCAAAGTATTTGTAAAAGCAATGGAAGGATTGGATGACAAACTAGGTGTTAGTTTTATGCAATTATCTCCTTATTTCTCACCTAATGATATCAGGTACCTGGAGCAATACTTACAAGAGTTTCCTTCGCATATTCCTTTAGCTGTTGAGTTTCGTCACGAAAACTGGTTTCTGCCAAGTAATTTTGACAAAACAACTCAGTTATTGGAAGACCATCAGGTAGCCACAGTCATTACCGATGTAGCCGGAAGACGAGACGCATTGCATATGCGATTAACGACTCCCGATTTGGTGTTGCGTTTTGTGGGCAACAACCTCCACCCTACCGATTATCAACGCGCAGATGATTGGATAGATCGAATTCAAAGCTGGCTTGACCAAGGCTTAAGATCAGCCTATATTTTTATCCATCAACCTGATGAAAATGAGGCTACTCCTGAACTAGCGTTGTATTTTGTGCGCCAGTTGAACGAAAAATGTGGACTTAATCTTCAGGAACCAAAAATTTACCGCCCTCCAGTGCAAGGAAGTTTATTTTAAACACAAATTCAAAACTTTCAATATTTACTGAAACTTTAAGACCACAAATCTCGTTCTTATTGATAAATTTGTAGTATAAACCATAAATCAATGAATACTGAAGCTCAAAATATCGTTCAAAACAATCAACCTCTTCCACAAACCAATAATCCTATTGTGCTTTTTGATGGCGTTTGTAATTTGTGCGAAAGCTCAGTACAGACCATTATTAAGAAAGATGCACAGGGGAAATTCAGATTTGCTTCTTTGCAGTCTGAAGTGGGTCAGGCTTACCTCAAAAAGTTTAACCGCCCCACCGAAGATTTAGATACTGTGATCTTGATAGAAGGTGATAAATACTACACCAAATCATCTGCTGCTTTGCGCATTATCAAAGGTTTCAAAGGTGTGTGGCCATTGATGTATGGGTTTATCATTATTCCCAAATTTATTAGAGACAAGGTGTATAGCTACATTGCTCAAAATCGGTACAAATGGTATGGCAAAAAAGACCAATGTATGATGCCTACTCCGGAACTAAAAGCCCGATTCTTGGATTAATTTGTTATATTGAATTCCCTTTATAACACTCATAACCCTTGCTTCTATGTCTACAGTCAAAGCCATTGTATTTGATGCTTACGGCACTTTGTTTGATGTTTTTTCGCTGGATCAACGCCTGGCACATCACTTTGGTGACAAAGCCGATGAAATCAACCAAATATGGCGTCGCAAACAACTGGAATATACCTGGTTGCGATCTTTGATGCGACAGTATGTCCCCTTCTCAGAAGTAACAGCCGAAGCTTTATTATACGCTTGCAACCAGGTGGAGGTAGCACTAAATGATGCTGTCAAGGAAGATTTAATGCAGCAATATTTCAACCTAGCCACCTTTGCCGAAGTTCCTGACTTGCTTCAGCAATTGGCTCAAAAATACAAACTCGCTATTTTGTCAAATGCCAATCTGGCAATGTTGGAAGCAGGCGCTCAACATAACCAAATTACGGATTGTTTTACTAAGATATTAAGCGCAGATACTATCCAACATTACAAACCCACCCCCGAAGTATACCAATTGGCAGTAGATGGGCTCGCCGCCCCCAAAGAGCATATTGTATTTGTATCATCAAATACCTGGGATGTAGCAGGGGCCAGTGCATTTGGTCTGCAGGCCATGTGGCTTAAGCGTGGAAATAAGGTATTGGAAACTTTAGGCTTCGAACCTGTAAAAGTGTTAGACAAGCTAGATGACTTATTAAACCTCTAGATGTATGTCGGCCTTGGCGATCATCAATATTATTGGCCTTTCGCAAGGGCTATTTCTTTGCTTTTTTTTGGTATCAAGCCGTAAAAGACATACCTGGAGCAACTTATTCCTCCTCCTGATTCTTATGGGCTTTTTGTGTAATCTTTGGGATTACCTATGGATCAACACCCGATATGCATTGCAATACCCTCATACTGCTTTGCTTGGCTTTCCGTTTAGAGTCACTTATGGGCCATTAGTATGGCTCATTACGCTATCTTCCTTACCCAGTTTTCGTTTCAAGCGTCGTTATCTCTGGCATTTTGCCTTTTTTGGGTTGTACATCCTGTATGGATTGTATGTATACCACAGTCATAGCTATCAGTACAAAGTTTCTTATCTCAGGGCTTTGTATACTACACTTGAAACCCCTTCTGCACTTTACCTCAATGCTCAAATTATTGGGTTTAACCTGATATTGTTGGGTCAGTTTGTTTTTTATTTAATGCTCTCTTATAACATCTTACAAAAACAAAAAAAATACCTGGCAAAGCCTCGCAAACAATGGCTAACCCACATACTCATTGCTGCCATATTATTATGGGCCATTGGGTTTAGTAAATTGTTGGTGGTGTTTAGTATTCATTTCCTCGCGCCTGAGTTCGTCTATATTTCCTGTATTTTATTGGCGATATATTTATACGCACTCACCTTTATGAGTATGCAAAACCCTGCAATTTTTAGCACACCAGCTATCAAGTACAAAGACTCTCCTCTAAAGCCCAGTCAAACCAGCACTCTGGTAGACCAGCTTACCCATTATATGCAGGAACACAAGCCATTTACCGACGCCAACCTTACCTTAAAAACCCTGGCTCGGAAAGTAGATATTCCCGAACGGCAACTTTCCCAGGCTATCAATACCGAGTTGCAACAAAACTTTTATGAGTTTTTGAATCACTACCGAATCAAGGCTGCCCAACAAATGTTAGTTGATCCTTCTTGCAAAGGTTTCACTGTACTAGCCATTGCTTATGAGGTGGGTTTCAACTCTAAGTCGTCTTTCAATACTGCTTTTAAAAAAATCACTGGGGTGACTCCTTCACAATTCAGGAAACAATCGGTAATAGAGGATCAATGACTAAAAATACTTTTAACAAATTACATCTATTACTGTTTTCTTAAGTTTTAAACCTGAATTTGATCAGAACTAACCCTCTTCCGTACCAAGAGAAAACGTTACTCACCAATAGACTCACTTTGCGTTAAAGACATAACAATGCTCCACCTCTCTATGAGCAAAGCATCACAAAGCGTTATATTCAGTCAATCTAACTTACAGGATGATTCAATAAAGGTACGAATACACGTATTCGGTCGCTAAAGCATTATCAGGGCACTTATCATTGGGGTATTATTCATTTAAACTAATGCTTCATGAAAAGCACTCAATTCTTTTTGTCTATCTTATTTTCTTTTTTCACACTTGCTGGCATCGCGCAAAATGCCCCCTCCCCTTTCATGGGTTATTGGAAAGGTTTTATCAAACTTTCGGAAACGCAACAGGTAGGAATGATTCTACATATTAACCAAAACGCTGGAAAACCAGTAGTAAAACTCAGTTCCAGTCGTGGGCTCTCGGGTTTGCTAGTTCCTGAAGTAAAAATAGCCAACAACCAACTCAATTTTTCGATCAAAGCCTACGCAGCAGTTTATCAAGGTATGCTTACCCAAAACCATAAAATGATACAAGGAACTTGGCAACAAGCAGGGCAAAAGCTACTATTGAGTTTTAACAAAATCAATAGACAGGAGGCTTTTTTTGCAAGAGCACAAACTCCTCGTCCACCCTTTCCTTACCAAGTTCAAGAAGTACGCTATACCAATGCTTCTGATAAAGTTGCCTTGGCTGGCACGCTCACGCTTCCTCCCAAAACTGATAAAAAAGTACCTGCACTAATATTACTTACCGTAGCTGGGCCTAATGATCGGAATCAGGCTTTTGCTGGGCATCAGCCTTACGCAGTGGTTGCGGATTATTTTACACGCCAAGGTATTGCGGTTTTGAGAAGCGACGATCGGGGGGTAGGAAAATCACAAGGGAGTTTATTTCAGTCTACCATAGCCGATTTTGCTGAAGATACCCAAGCAGCTATTCGTTTTTTGCAAAAACATCCTCAAATCAATTCCAAAAGAATTTACCTGGCAGGCAATAGTGAAGGAGGTGCAGTAGCCGCTTTAACCGCATCGTTGAATCCAGCAGTAGCAGGCATTATTTTACTGGCAGCTCCTGGAATAAACACCCAACAAATTATCCTGAAACAAGGTAAAAACCTGGGAAAAACGCTGAACTATTCCACTGATCAGATTACCCAGATTCAGCAGAGAGGCAAGGAGTTATTTCAGATCATTGCGACCGAAAAAGACAACCGAAGAGCCCGAAAAAAGATTAAGCAGCTCATGAAAAAGTATAAGAATGCACCATCACTACCCAATTATTTTGCAAAAAACGAAGAAGAGGCTATTGATTTATACCTGAGTCCCTGGTATCGTTATCAGCTTGACTTTAACCCTACCCAAGTGTTACAAAAGGTGAAATGCCCAGTATTGGCGCTCAATGGTTCGTTGGATCGGGTAATTATGCCTAAGGAAAATCTAGCGGCTATTCGGCAAGCGCTCATAAAAGCTGGTAACTCTGATGTTACTATCCAACGAGTTCCTGGCCTAAATCATATCTTCCAAACCGCCAAAACAGGCTCTCCATTGGAATATGGAAAACTGACAGAATCATTTTCACCCAAAGCCTTAAAGATCATTTATGCTTGGTTAGAAGATCGTTTAAAATAAATAAAAAGCCATCCCAACAATTCAGGATGGCTTCCATGCTTATTAGTTTGTTATTCTATTATTCTTTGATCAGTTTATGAATACTGATTTTGTCACCTTGTATAATTTTAAGCAAGTATACGCCCTTAGATAAATCTTGCATGTTTAGCTTAATCGGCGCTACCTGAGTTGGGGCGATGGTAAACGTTTTGAGTACTTTACCTTGTAGTGATTGCACCTCTATTTGCATTTTTTGATTGCTACGCAAAGCAGGGTACACAATATTCACATCATCTTGCAATGGATTTGGATATACTCTAGGCTTTTGTCCCAACGAGAAGGTCTGTGTAGTCTGGCGAGCAGCGGCGTCCAAAGTAACCAACACTACCCAATCTTGAGTAGTTTGATTGGGTGGGTTCCCAATACTTGCTGCACTGTTACCGCCAGTCAAGGTAGTGATTGAGCCATCTTGCAATGCACCGCCACTACGGGGATTATACCATTGTACCTTATAAGAACCCGCTACACTACTCAAGTCCAAGGTAGTTGTACCACCATTCGGACGATAGATTGCATACACTGCACCAGTTTGAGCAAACACATAATCTCCATTGTCAGCAGTAAGTCCATCCTGACTATTCATTTGAGTAAGATGGGACTGAAGATAAGTATTGAAGAAATCCAGGGCAACTTTGGCATCTTGCCATTTGGTAGCTCGGGTACGATGATCCTGACAATACAAGTCGCCATAACCTGTTTGGTAGCCATAGTAATACTCTACACCAGCACCTCCTGCCATGAGGGTGCCCCAAAGCACTTTGTTACGTACTTCGTCTCTATTATCAAAGTTAATCCAGCCATCATTGGCATCTGGTGTTTGTCCATTTACCCGATCATAACCTGCATCGAGTCCGACTCCCAAACGATAATGTCCCTGTTCATCATTGGCCACAATCCATTTCTTTCCATTGCTAGCCGACTCATTTACCCATTTCTTTACATCATCGTGTACTTTGTCGATATGTGTTTGGATAGAAACACCCGTAAGCTGAGACGCAGTACCCAACAAGGGATTGTATGATTCATTTTGTTGATCAGGGTAAGAATGAAGTACAATGTTGTGATTGTAAGGATCTAAATTCTGGATATACTGGGTATAGGACTTTATATGGGTATTTTGAGCATCATCCAGCTCTTGCCAAATGTCATTCTCTTCTCCTAGATTCCAATTAAGCGCCAAATGATGACCAAAGCGGGCAATCAATTCACGATAATAGAGTTTACGCTCTCGTCCTAACCTACCTACATCCATTTTCAGGTCGTTTTCGGTTTCCTGAGTTTTAAAATGTAAATACATTCCTTTTTTGTCCCCATAAGCCAGTATTTGCTCCCATTGAGCCAGCTTAGACACATCAAAACGATCGTGGTGTACATCGTTCCAGCTAGCGACGTTTGCCGTTTTCCCTAAGTGTGGAAACACATTATCATCGTCACCATCCAGGCTAAAAGTCAAAAACGAGAATACGTTCATTCCTTGGTCAGAAAGGTATTTTATAGCCCCCAGCAATTCGGTTCCTTTGCCATTTTGCCAAGTATAAGCTGCAGCATCACTGGCATCATAATCTCGTTGATGGTATTGCCAGCTTTTTCTATAACCTTGGTTATTGGGGGTAGCATCTATATCTTCATAACCAAAAGTATTTTCAGGGGCATCGGTTCCTGCCTTGATGAAGTACTCTCCAGTTTCGCGGAAACGCAAATAATGCTCTCCTACGTACTCTAGCCTACCTTTTCCTCGCAAATCCCGACCAGATTTATCCGAAGCAGCAATGGTAAAGTTACCTGTGGCGCCATCAAAATGTCCTGCCGAAGTACCAGCATTTGGTGTGTTATCAATGGCTATATCGGTTCCTGTACGGAAAGAAGCCGTATAAGTCCAGATTCCTTCTTCATCGGGGCTAAAATGCACCTGCCAAACCTGTCCCGAAGTAGCCGAAGTGTTCGCCGCATTGCCATCGGCTGCATAAAATCCAGGAACCGTGTACGATTTAGTACCATTGGTAAAAGTCACATTCAAACGATAGTCAGCAAAAGGGTTAGGCGTTGCCGATTCATTGGTTTGTGGTCCATTGAACGAAAGCGTGACTTTATGCCATTTTTTGAGCTCACCTGAGATCGTAGCATTTCCCGAAGGTTGTGTGATAGTAGTATCTTCATTTATTACCACCAAAGTAATGCTTTTGGCCGAACCAACCTCTCCTCTTCTTTTCCTTTCGGTGTATGGAGTAGCTACTATAGTATGGGTACCCAAAGTAGGATTCCAGGGTTCGTATGTTCCATTACCATCATCCCCTGCCAAGGTATAAGGAGCACCATTTTCTGTTCGAAAGTTTTCATCTCCATCATAGTTAAACCCTACGCTTCCTACCGTGGTCGGAAAAGTTTGGGCCCGCACATTTAATGTAGGCAAATAAAATAAGTTCAATGTATCATTGTTTCTCAGCGTGCGAAGGTCTTGGCCAGCATCTGCATCTACTAAGATCAACTCAGTCACAGCCAAGCCATCGGGTAAAGTGGTGGCAGTAAATACGGGCGACCAATTGGAGGCTACACTATTGAAATTGGTACGCATGCGCAAATAGTAGGTGGTATTTGCTTGCAAACCAGTAAGCTCCACATTATTGGTTCCATAATAGGCAGCATCCAAGAATTGGAACGAGCCATCAGAGCCGTCCAAAGAATACTCTATCAAGTAATCATTGCCATAAGGAGCCTCAGTCCAGGTTAATGAAAAACTACTTTTGGCAATATTAGTAGCCGCCAAGTTAGTGGGTGCCAATGGAAAGTTAGCTACTTCCGCTATATTAGAAAATGCTGACCCACCAGCAGTATTGGTAGCGCTTACTCGGTATTTACGTCCCTCGGAGGCCCCCAAAGTATTGTCAGTAAAAGTGGTGACATTTGCTGATACACTTCCAAGGGTGTTCCAGGTAGGATTGGTAGAAAATGTATCGTCAGTAAACTCTAGCAAAAACCCAGTTTCATTATCAGCATTATCAGTCCAACTAAGTACCGCGATACCTGGTGCAGTTGCCTGAGCATTTAAACTAGCAGGAGCCATTGGCAAAGTAACCGCTTGATCAATAAAAGTAATCTGAACTGTCAAAGCAGTACCTTCAGTACCTGAGCCATTTCTTCCCGTAAATGGAATAGCCTCTAAGGTAATGCTCCCTAAATCTGGCGTGTAACTATCGTAGTTACCTGCCCCATCATCGCCTTTGAACGCATAAGGGGCGGAGTTTTCTTTACGAGACAAGGTTCCATTCTCATAAAAATAGACACTTCCAACGGTAACGGGTGATGTATTGGCTCGAATATTTAATTGATCAGTAGGCAAAGTTGCCAGGTTGATCGTTTGCCCATTGGTCAGGTCAAACAAATCCGCATTGGTCTCGGCATTTATCAACGTAAAACTGGTAACTGCTTGTCCATTTGTAGGTACAGTGAGCGTAAAGTTAGTATTACTCGTGACAATTTCACCTCCCACTTCTACGGTGATTTTACCCGTGGTAGCTCCCGAAGGCACGTTTACTTTTAGTTGCGTAGATGTAGCCGAAGCAACAGTGGCCAGAACCCCGTTGAACTTCACCAGGTTATCGTTAGCCGTAGTGCTGAAATTTTGCCCATTGATGGTAACTTCAGTTCCTACTACGCCCGATTGAGGAGCAAAACTACTAATGACAGGATTTGTAACTGGGGTCGTCGTTACGGTAAAGTCTGCACTACTGGTAACCGTTTTGTTACCTACTTCTACTGTAATCTTACCAGTGGTAGCTCCTGTGGGCACAGTTACTTTCAGTTCGGTGGCAGTAGCTGAGGTTATAATGGCCAAAGTACCATTAAATTTCACCGTATTATTATTAGCAGTAGTACTAAAATTGCTTCCGCTAATGGTGACTTCAGCTCCTACAATTCCTGACTGGGGGGCGAAGCTACTAATGGCTGGATTTATCACTGGAGTTGTTACGTTATTCACGACAAAGTTTACACTACCTGCAACCGTCTTTGCGCCTGTTTCTATAGTTACTTTACCCGTAGTAGCCGCAAGAGGTACAATCACTCTTAACTCGTTAGTAGTAGCTGAAATCACTTTCGCCATCAATCCATTAAACTTTACCACGTTTCGATAAGCTACCGTGTTGAAATCCCCGCCAGTAATGGTTACCTCAGTACCTACTGCACCTGATTGAGGCATAAAATTACTAATAGCGATGTGTTGATCGACCAGCACTTTAGGAACTTCTCCCAAGCCATTACAAGGATAGTTGGGGCTGGCAGGGTCAGAACAATCTCTTAACTTATCCCATTGGTTTGTAACCAAAGAATGCACTCTTGTAAGTGGCATTGTGTAGCCGTGATGATCTGGTGCTCTCCCCTTCGTTTTTGGGTCACCTCCATGTCCTATAAACTTACTATAATCGTTTAAATCAGGCCCCCAGGTTACCCCATAATAATTACAACCAGTAATTCCAGTAGAATTCAGTTTTCTTGGGTCACAGTTAGACTCTCTTCTATCATATGGTGCCACTGGATCAGGAAGTGTCCACATTCCTCCATTAAAATTCTCTATGCCATACCCAGAATAAAATCGGTCGGCAAAAAGTAGGATTTCAGGATCGCCTGCGGCATATTTCAACCAAGGCATTAAGTGCTGTAAAAATGCATATCCAATCAAAGGCCCCGCTGCTACCGACAAATAATTACGTTTTGGACTTGTACGAGGATCCTCATAGATGATTCCTGCCGGGCCATCAATATAGCCAAAGGGATCAGCGTCTGTCCCTTTCCCGTCTTCTTTAGGGTATATCCTATTAAAATACCCATGGATATCATCAAAGGCATCGCCCCAAATGGCCATCCCTGAATGTCCCAGTCTTACCTGATAATCCTCCTGAAAATAGGATACCTGGGTAGATTTAGGATCTAAGGAGATGGCCCTTACTTCCTCTAAAAGTACTGGATCGTCGTACATTGCAGCAAAGAAAACAATGGGAGGTTTTTTACCTAAGTGTTGTCCAGCTCCAGTACTAAAAGGAACCCCCATTTTGAACACTGCATAATTGTCTATTCCTTTTTGAATAATGCTATATGTGCCAGGCCTTTTTTCTTCTTCGGTTTCTTGACCAAACAATTTGATGATATCTTCTATCAAGTATTGTGCTTGAGTAGCAGCATACCCTCCTTGGGCCAAATGTGGCTTTACCGCTCTATGTAACTCACTAAATCCTTTATGATAAAGCTCTATTTCGGGAGGAGCCCAACGCTCAAATCCATTGGGACCACCAATCACTCCATTGGTTCCGTTTGACACTTGCGGCAAGCGAGGCAAACGATTCATTTTGACTTTGGTAGTACTGTAGAGCGGTTTCCAGGTACCATGCAAGGGAGGCCTGAAGACTGTTGCTCCATTGTTAGGAGGTGCTTCTGACAAAACCGTGAGTATCGTAGCCGTGGCTATACACCCAGGTCTTATGCTTTTGGTATCGCAACTTAAGCCTTTTTGCGACTTTGCTTTGTAGATAGATTCCCCACCTCTGGCTTGGTAAGGAAGCTGATTCATCAGGTTCATGCTCGCATCATATGTATTATAAGCTTTGAGCAATCCCTGTTTTTTCTCCCCAACAGGATTACCTGAGGCATCCCTCGGTACATCTTCAGGGTTTACCAGTGCAGGGTTGAGTTCCCCGTCGGGAGTCATCGCAGTGATGGTTACTATTCCACCAGGGGTAGAAGGAATCACCCAATAATCTCCAGTAACAAACTGGCCATAGGTACAGGGGCCACCCTCACAATTGAAAGTAAAGGTAAAGGTAACCCCATCTCGGTTTTGGGTAATACTGTTGCCTCTTTGCTGTGCCTGGCAAAGAATAGGGGTTAGGAATACCGCACAGTATACTATGAGGTAGTTAATTAAAAACTTACTTTTCATGTTTTGTAGTTATTTATAATGTAAGGAATAAGTGCTGTTTAAACACTGTAATTTTATGATTGATATGAAGCTAAGGTGGGATTTTATCATTTACCAAAATACATGATTGTTGTAACCAGTTATTGGATGAATGATGACAAAAACATGATGAATAGGGTTTTAGGCACGAAAATGCAGGCTTTCTCCACAAATTATTGCACGTGCTTTTTTGTACATTTTTAAAAGAAAAATATCACAGAGGTGGACAACATAGAAGGAGAAAGCATTCAAACATTTTCTTCAGAGCACTAACTGAGCACCTAATTGTTCTTCCACAAGGCAATTACTTTAGCAATTTGGAGCACTTGAAAACAGGTTTGTCAACGTTAAGAAATTTGCGCAATGCAGCCGTTAAAAACAGATCACCGAGAGAGTGTTTGAGATGTTTAGGCGCAATGAAGTAAATTTTAGCGATCAAACTACAGCGGTGTTTTTTTTGGTTCGTTTTTTTAGCTAAAGAAAAAAATGAACGGCTGTTGAGTTACACGATACTAAGTTTTAATTTACAACCCAACAGATTAGTAGTTATTTTTATGAGGCTACTTTCAAATTCAAGTATTGCCTAATATAAAAATGTACGATTTCAACCGAAAAACCACTCTACAATCATTTGATGCATTTGTGCGAAAAAGATAAGGTCACATTTTCGTTAATCATGTTTTCTTTGATACTCATCATGAAAATCAATTGATCCGTCATGTACCACGTGAAAGCCAGATAAAAACTTTATAGGTTTGTCCCAATTATTTCAAACTAGTCAATTATTTAAAAACTATTAAAAGAAAATAATATAATGGGATTAAAACAACGTAAAGCTGTTAAATCATTAGAAGACAATTTGTTTCCATCTCTAAAAAAAGAGGTTTTAGATACTTTAGGATTTGAAATCGAGGTAGAAGTTTTATGGGATTCTTTAGCTAAAACTGAAAATGTAAGTTCATACGAGGATGGCTTTGAAAAAGTATATTTCGTTCCAGTGATCGAAGCACTTAAAGAAATTGGTGCAGACGACATGGGCAAAGAAGCATTGCAGGAATCCTTAAAAAAGATTGTGATCAAAGACGAAAATGAGATATACTCTTATACTCAATGGTCAAGTTTTGAGGACGGCATACTTACCCTGGATCATCAAATTGGCGTTAACCACGATGATTTTAAGAGTCGTAAGAAGCAACTACAGAAAATGCTAGAAGATGCTTTATAATTGTTTATAAATGCTTCTAAATGGTCAATTAGATTCTCTGTTATGATTTATGAATCACAATAGAGGCTAAACAAGAAAAGACCTTTTATCTAGTTGTATTGATAATTTTCAGGAGAGTGAGGTTTGTAGGCAGGTTAGGTATTTTCTACTCATTATTAGTAAGGAAACGTTTACCCCTCCTTCCAACCATATCTCTCCATTTTTTTTAAAATATCTTCTTTTTGTGATAAGAGGGTGAGTAAATCGGGCGAGAATTATTAGGGAAAAGTATTTGAAGCTGATCATAAACTCATCATACCTAAGAACTTGTGTTTCCAAACATATCTTAACTAGCGATACTGTACACTAAACACACCTTTGCTTATTTCAATATGAAATTATTCATTCCTAAAACCAAAATAACTATGCATACAAAACCTTATAGTTAAGTTAAAACCATAAAGTGTAAATGATAGATTTAAGACAGGTGATGCCTTTACTTAAAACTAATAAGCCTCTGGACATTTTAAAAAAAATCATTTCATATAATGATAGGGCAGGCAGTGACAAAAAGCTCATAACAGTGCGTGTTACACTAACAAAAGCTGTTGTGATTGAGGGAGCTCCAGTTAAAATTGACAAAGACAATCAGGTGATATTTCTTATACAAGAAAAAAGTCTTGCCTATTTCAATTCTAGTGAATTAATCATCATTAATATTTTAAACCCTGAGCAGGTATTGGATATTTTAACTGATGGAAGCTTTTTTGAAGTCCCAATAGATAAAGTGCCCAGTAGTTTAGAATTGAAAAGGATATTCAACGAAATCCAAGAGCAATTCAAGGAAACTTATGGGGTTGCATTGAAGAATACTTTTTGGAATGCAAACCAGCATACAAATAACGCAAAATATCAATACCATCAGCTTCTTACAGCTCTGAGCAAATCATTAAACGATATAGCGAAGGATGATATGGGAATGCAAGCACTACAAAAAATTGATGATTTTTATATTGAGTCGACCGATCAAGATTTTTTTGTTACAAAGGCACCACAGGGTTTAAAACTCAATATTGATTTTGATGCTAAGTTTCCCCCTGACTTCGAACAGCAACTGACAACAATGATAGAACAAAACTTATAGCATTGTTAGAAAGCATTAGGAGCTGTATTATAAGATTTTCAACTTTTCTAACAATTGACTCTTGTAAGATTTACTCACTGATATTGGGGTATTGTTAATGTATACACAGTTGTCTTTTATTTTTTCTACCTTTTCCAAGGCAATGATACAAGAGCGATGTACCTTTAAAAAAAGGTGCTGAGGGAGTTTATTTTCAATATTTTTTAGGGATAAATTAGCCACTACCTTTTTAGTCGGGGTAATGATCAAGGCATAATTACCCAGCGCTTCTACCCATAAAATTTCCTGAAGTTTAATGGCTATTAATTGAGATTTATCTTTGATAAATAAGGTATCTTTCAGAGGACTGGAAACCGGCGGTTCTTTTTCTTGTGTTGGGGTTGTTTCGGTTGATTTTTTGAGGGCTACTTGCAATGTAAAGTTCAGGTCTTTATCGATGAAAGGCTTCACAACATACCCAAAGGGTTGAGAAAGCAATGCTTGTTCAAAGGTAGCATCATCTCTATAAGCTGTCAAAAACACTACTGGTATTTGGTAGGCTTCATAAATGTCTTTTGCCGCTTCAATACCACTTTTGCCTTGTGAAAGATTAATGTCCATCAACACAATGTCAGGATTCGTTTGTTGAGCATATTTTAGGGCTTGTTCGTAGTTTTTTGCAATCTGCACTACTTCATATCCCATATCTTGTAGACGCATTCGAATATCCAATGCTATAGAAAACTCATCTTCTACGATTAATACTTTGTACATAAGATTTAATAAACTTAGCAGGTTTTGTTGTAGTATAATACCAATGCTTGGCTGAAAAAACGCATAAAAGCTGGTTACTTGACCTTTAAACTATCTCGTTTAATTTCTTTAAGGATGAAGTAAACACAAATATTGTAGCTACATTAAGCTCTGTATCGACCAAAAATCAATCCACGACTGTGATCAAATAACGGGAAAGGGTAACAGATGTTTAGTTGATTTTATGGTGAAAACCAATGCATAACAGAATGCCTGTTTCTGGAGGTTTTTTGGGCAGCAGTTGTGCTTTTATTACAAAGCTTCTGGTAAAAAAAGTGTGGATATTTAACCAAATGATAATCAGTCTCAAGTACTGATGCGCAGGATAAATACTTAGGTTAGTGGGTTAAATATTGTAACCACAAGTACAAACCTGCTATAGATTGTTTACAAAACAACCCAAAGCGTCAACTGATTAACCACTCATTGATCGTATATCTTATGCTAAAAAAATTAACGCTATTTTCATTTGGCCTTTTTTTGCCTGTTATTTCTCTTTTTGCTCAAACTCCTTTGATCGATAGTATTAAACGCTTACCTGAACCTGAGCAAATCGCTGTTTATAAAAAATTAGTCTATAAATACTTTGAAAATGATCTGGTAAAAACAACTGTTTTAATCGAAGAAGGATTAAAACTTGCCAGAAAAAGGGAGGATAAAAAGGCGATCATATTTTTTATTTTGAACCAAGGGAATCTATTGGTTAGTCAGGGAAAATTTGCTGAGGCAATGGTACTTTATAAAAAAATATTAAGCATTTCTAAAGAAATCAATTATCAGCGTGCTATTGCAAATATATATAACAACATGGGGATAGTGTATGCTCGACAAGGCAAATATGACTTGAGCATGAAACACTACCTTAAGGCTTTAAAAATACACGAATTAAACAATAATCAGCTAGATATCCTGAGAGCCCACAACAATCTGGGTAATATGCATGTACGTTTAAAAAATCCCAAAAAAGCATTAGAACAATACCAAAAGGCGCTTGATGTAAGTAAAAAACTTAATAAAAATGAGATTACGGCAACACTCTTGGGCAATATAAGTCGCATATATATCTCAAATCAGCAATTCCCACAAGCACTCAAGGAATTACGGGAATCTTTATCATTGGCAGAAAAAGTAAATGATTACAGACAAGTCATTATCAGCTTCAATAATATTGCAGAGGTCTATCAAAAGCAGAATAAGCTCGATTCGGCCCTGATATACAGTCAAAAGGCGCTGAAAGCTCATCAAAAGCACCAAACTTGGTTAGGAATGGCGTCTATATACTTAACCATTGCCAAAACATACAATTTGTTGAAAAAACCTGCCTTGTCAGGGGAATATTATCAAAAAGCTTTGAAAAACGCTCTCAAGTACAAAGAAATGCCAGTTGCCAGCGATATCTATCATTCGCTTCACAAGCTTCATGCAAGTCGTCAACAATACCAAAAAGCCTATGACTATTTGCTTAAATATAACAGGGTAAAAGACTCCTTATTTAGCATCGAAAAATCCAAACAAATTGAAGAGCTAAAAGCACAGTATGAGCTGGATAAAAAACAGAAACAAGTAGCGTTAATGGCCAAAGAAAATAAGATCAAGACCCTGGAACTTCAACAGCAAAAAAGTACCAAACAAGCACTGTTTTTAGCGATGGGCATATTAGGTATTCTTTTTCTTTTACTCATCAATCGTTATCGAATCAAAAGAAAATCGAATCAACTCCTGGCACAAAAAAACCTTATTATTGCCAAAGCACTCCGGGAAAAAGAAATGTTGCTTAAAGAAGTGCATCATCGGGTAAAAAACAATCTACAGATTATATCAAGCTTGCTCAACCTTCAGGGAAAGTTTAACCAAAAGCAAGACCCAACCGTCATTCTCAAACAAAGCCAGCATAAAATTCAAACCATGGCCATTATTCATGAGAAGCTTTATCAATCGGATAGTTTGGCTTCTATTGATTTAAAAAATTATCTCGAGAGCTTGATTCAACACTTCAAAAATGGTTATGATCTGGCCAAACAAAACATTGCTTTTGTGACTCAAATCGATAAAATCACGCTTAAGATGGATCATTTGGTACCCTGTGGACTCATTATCAATGAATTGATTACCAACAGTCTAAAATATGCTTTCCCAACCCAACCCACTGGGCAAATTCATGTAAAAGCTACTCAACAAGCCGAATCTTGTATTTTGGTTGTGGAAGATAACGGCATTGGTTTGCCTCCTGAATTTACGCTAGATAACCTCAATTCTTTAGGGCTTCATTTGGTACAGGGGCTTGCCGATCAGCTCAGAGGTTCGTTTGAATTACTCAAAAGCGAAGGTGCTGGATTTAAAATTACGTTTTCTATCTAAAATAAATCCTTCGTCAGCAGGCTTTTCAGAAGTAATACCGATCTTCTACGAAAATCCGCACAAGTTATGTCTGCTGTAGTCTCAGTCACTGAACATGGTTGTGATCTTTTTTGGACTCTATCCATAGGCTGGCTCAATAGTTACTAGCTATCGCTATAACTGAATGCTATGAAAATCTTGTGTGAATTCAATTTCTCGTTGCTTCGCTCGCGGGTGGGTGGACAGCATGGAAGGAGGGTGCATTGGAAAGTGCGGCTGCATATGCTGTCTAGGCTTTTTTGCTGACTTTTTTGGCCTCAAAAAAGTTAGTCGCCAAAGGCAACCGAGCTAAAAGCGTAAACAAAAACTTAAGAATTGTACTCAATGTAGATTACAAAATGATACTCGATGACTACTTAAAGCTTAAAAACTACTTGATTTTGTGTAGGTTTTCAGTAAAGTTTAGTCTAATACCTGAGGGCCAAGATAGAACAGCCCCTCAAGTCTTAGTACAGCAAGTATTGTATGGTCTCCCTGGTGGTAAAACCATATAAGAGATGGACGTTTCTGAATAATTACAAAAACACAGATTCTTATAAGTTTCTACTTGATTTTAGCAAATAAATTGTTCAAGGCATTGAGTAACTTTGGTTGAGTTTCTGGCCCGCTCTGATTCGTAATGATAGAGATGCCCAAGTTGTATTTTGGTACAATCATCAAGAAATTTTGAGTCCCAAATGCTCCTCCGTGAATGCGGTAATAAGTACCATCCTCAGAACTATTCAATATTGGCCACAAATAGCCCATCTGCATATTTTCTTGTGCGTAGAGTACTTGGTGAGAAGCCTTCACTGCTTGATTATTATCATCAAGCTGAAACTTCATATAATTGATCAAGTCGGGCAAAGTAGATTTTATGCCACTACCCGCACCCCATAGTGTATTGGCAAAATGTGGTACAAGCTTGTTGGTTTCGCCATACCCGTTGGCCAAACGACGCTTCTCTTGGTTGGAAAGGTGTACTTTGGTGCTTTTCAGGTGTGCTTTTCCAGTGATATACTTCAAGAGTAGCTTTTCAAAACTTAGGTTGTATGCTTTCTCCAGGATGTGCGCCATTAACTCTACATCTGCGTTAGAATATCTATATTGAGTACCTGGAACAATATTGATAGTCACTGTTTTGAGGTCTTTGAGAAATGCTTCCCTAGTATATGCTTTCTCAATATTGTAAATTCTAAAGGGCAGGTTTTCATCAATATTGTTAAATAACGCATTGATGCTGGCAGGCAAAAATTTGGGCAACCCAGCAGTATGCGTGATCAAATGTTTTACTCGGATTGGATTGCTTTGGTACTCTAGGTTTGAATAATTACCCTCTAAATATTTTCTTATATCATCTTCTAAACTCAATTTCTTATCAATTACCGCTTGTGCTACCAATGCACCAGTAAATGATTTGCTCACCGAAGCAATTTCATAGATGGTGGCATCATTAGGCACGTTTCCCTTACCCTTGTCCAGTTCTCCATAATGTCCCGAATAAGCCCGTCCTGCTTTATAAACACCAATAGACACCGCATTGATCTTAGGATCGTTTAAGAGCTGCTTGGCACTCATCTTTATTGCTGTCTGTATTTTATTACCCCGTTTATCGGATTGTGCATTGCTGTCATATATGCCAATACACACTATACTTGCCCAAAGGCACATCCATACTCTTTTCCTGTTATCTATCATTTGGTTACCTGTAAAAAAGCCATTTCTATCTTTAGGATATTATTGAAAGTAGACTTTCGACAATATCAAGGTGATTTAAATGTATAAAAAAAACCTGGATAACTTATCCAGGTTTTTCTAAGAGATTTTAGGAATCTATTGCGTACTAAACACAGTTTTATAAATCTTGAGTCTGAAATTCGGTTTGGTTATATGGTATAGTAATTTTTTATTCAGTTTGAGTAAGTAACTTCGACTTCTCTAAAAGGTTACATGGTGTTTTGTAATTAGGAGACGCAGCACCTACTCAAACATTACAGATCAATTAATATTTTTTAATAGAAATTTTACTTTCGGCGTTATTGCTGTCCAAATCAGACATTTTAATGCTCATTACCATCAGGCGAGGAACACGCTCTTCTTTTTTGTTTTGCTCATTCTGACCATAGAACTCATAGTAGTTATAAGAAGAAGACAAGCGTACGTTGAACATCAACATTTCGTTGGGTGACAAACTTCGCAAGGTGCGCCCATAGTCTACCATATGTTTTTTCAAATCTTTCTCGAGCTGGGCATAAGCTTCTTTTACCACTTTGTTATAAGCTGCTTTTTCTTTTTCACGCTTGGCTCTACGTTCTTTATCCGAAAGCTTATTTTCGGTTTTGGTCACTTTGCCTCCGTCGTCAATTACAATGGTTCCTACGTTGTCGTTAATCACGTATCCGTATCCTCTTCTTCTGTTTTTGCGAGGTTTACGCAAACGTAGGTCGTAGATTACACCAAAGTCTTTCAAATAAGTGTAAGTAGAACGGCTACCACGATAAAAGCTTCGGCCATCGGTGTTTCTTCGCTCAAAAATCTCGTCTAAAATTCGCTTGAAAACATTGAATTGGATGCGTTCTTTTTGGCTTATTTTCAAAGTAGAAACTTTCATTTTGCTCTCCAGACTTTTTCCACGACTGCTCTTTGCCTCCCCATATTTTACCGATACCATAAAGGAGTTTTTGTCTAGTTTTTCAGGAAAAGTCGTAAACAATCTATCCATATTTAGTACTCGGTCGTAAGTCACTACGATCTTATCGTTGTCTGAAAGCTGACTCAGCAAAGAGCTATAATCGCTCAAAAAAGTTTTGATCAAACCCATTGCTTTCTTTCTTCGGCCATCAATCACACTATCTATACTAATGCCTTTTACTTCTCTTACCTTGCGAGCACGGCCATTTACCACTACTGGTGCAATCGTCCGAGCTTGTTTATCCAGCCAGTATACTACTTCGCCTGTTTTATAATCATCTATATTCAACACCTTTACCCTGCCACGCATAACGCTCTTTTTGCCTTCAGAATTGGTATATACTACCCCATCGCTGATGTTGGTCACAAATATTTGGGGAACTCTAAACAACACCCCATAGTTGGGCACGTAAGTACCACGAATGCGGCTGGTGTTTTGCAGCGAATACAATGTATGAACTCCTTGCTCTCTTGAACTTCTGAATAGTTCGGCCAGGATTTTCTCCGCCACTCTAATGTCCCGATTCATACGTTCCTCGTCTACTTTCTGGGCATTTACGGATTGTACTCCCACAAGTCCGGCGGCGATTACCGCAATGATAAAGAATTTTATGTTTTTGAATGTTTGCATGTTTCTTTTCAATTTTTTCTTCCTTGGAAAGGATACTCTAGTTTTTTTCAATTCGTATTAATATTTAATGAGCTTTACCTGGCTTTTGGCATTTTCTTCACTGAGTTTGCCAGATTTGAGTCCTTGTAGTACATCTCCTTTGACTGTAATCAATACATTCTTGGGTACATTGGAGTCATCGGTAGTATACCAGTGCTTAGGCATTGTAATACGCAAAGCCAGGGTTTGATTGGCCCCAAGACCTTTGATCAATTTACCATAGGCAATGATATGTTGTTTTATTTCTTGCTCAAAAACCTGATAAGCCTTTTGATTTTCTTTTTGCCGTTCGGCTTTTATCGCTTCATAGTTTCCACTTTGGCGGGCTCGTATGCTATCCGAATCTATCACCTTGCCCTCTCTAATCTGCAGATATCGTTCTTCACTACTAATATTTACCCGATCAATAAAATCTAAATTATACAATACGCCATATTTACCCAGTGGATAATAAGCTACATCGCTGTAACTACAAAAAGATTTGGAAACACTGCGACGATATAGCCCTTTGAAAACCCCCGACATCACTTGAAAATTCGGATCTTTTTGTTTGGTCTGTGTTTCCGAGATTTTGGCTTTATTCTTATTGCGTTGCCAGGCTTTTTTAGTAATGCTCGCCGTTATTTGGTCAGGCATCTGAAGTTTGCTCTTGCTTTGGTTGTTATAATAATAACTATTGTATCTGTTTGGATAATTATGAATCAAATCAATGCGCTCGTTGTCAGGTAGTTGATTCATAATATCGGTGGCTTGTGCCAAAAATTGCTGCATCGCCTCCTTGATTACTTTTTTGCGCGCTGTGATCACACTATCGCGATTTACCAAACGATATTGGTAAGTATCCTGGTCTTTTGATCTCATAAAGTACACCCGATCGCGGTAGTTGTACTGCCCAGCAGTCAATCGCATACGGGCTCTATTGCCCACACTAATGTATAAATCTCCATTTTTGCGATTGCGTCTTACCCGACGGCTACGAATGCCCAAAATTACTCGAGGTAGCTTAAACACCACGCCATAACCAGGCAAGTATACTCCTCGGGCATCTTCATCCCTATTAAAATGAATGTATCCTCTGAGGTTGTAGTCGTGCCGCTCTTTATACTTCCCCAACATTTGGTTGAGTTTTTGGGTAGCACTGGTGATACTCGCGCTCATTTTGCGCTGATCTACCTGGGCCTGGGCCGACTCATAACCGCATAGTCCTAGTATTAGGCTTAGGGTTACAAGCCTCCATATTACTCGTTTTTTCATAATATTTTCTTGGGTTATATGATGTAATTGTCTGTTTTGATGGTGGTATGGTTTCATTGTTTCCTTGTTGTATAAGGCATTGCAAGATCATTGAGCAATGAAACCATTTACCACTTTTCAGCAGCCTTATCGGCGATTTTTACTGTCTTTTTTATTGGTTTGATTCTGGTTTACCCGCTCAATAACCCTCGCCAACAAGCGATCGCTTTGTAATTGCTGACTCTTGGTGCGGTTGTCCAGATTGCTAATGGTTCGGTTGATATTTTTAAGGTCACTATCACGCTGATCATCCAAAAAATTGGCATAATCGGCAATGGCACGTCCTACATAATCTTTTTGATCCTTGTTAGACAAGCGAATAAGCTCTACCATTGTCTTTAGATTCTCCTTCTTCAGGTTGTCCAGCATCATTTGCATCTCAGTCACCGTAAATCCGCTACCTTCGTTTTCTCGATTGTTTGCTTTTTGGGCGTTCAGCACCTGCTGATTTTGCAAAGCCATTTTTTGTTCTAAGCTTCCCAGTTTTTTAGTGAAGCTATCGCCATAGTTTTGCATATAAGCCGACAGTAGCTTTTGTACGTCTTGCTTATTTACTTCTTCACGAATAATGGTTGGTTTTTGATCTATTGGTTGTTTTGATTCGTTATTTCCACCAAAACTAATCGCAAAACCTTCTTGCCCGCCAGACTTGATTTGGAGATTGGTCAAGGCTCCCATCAAAAATACCAGGATAATAGCTGCCGCAATGCCAATCATCGTACGGGCAAAGCCCATCGTAATGAGTTTTTCTTTAGGCTTAATGGCTGGTGCAGTTTCCTGTGGTATTACCGCGGCTGCTGGCACCGATCGTTCAGTACCGTTGGCCATTAGAATCAATGGTTGCTCTACCTCCTGGTCGCCTAGCATCCCCATAATACCACGAGTGCTTTGCAAACCTTCCAGTTCGGCTTTTGCTTCTGGATTTTGCTCCAGGTAAGCCTCTACCTTTTTTCGCTCGGCTCCCTCTAGCTCCTCGTAGAGGTAGGCCATCAAAGTTGCTTCGTCCGGTATATATTTATTATGATTCATAGTGTATAGTTTCTTTGTTAATGTTCCACTTTTGCAAAATTTTTCTGAGCGCACTTAACCCGTAATACAACCGCGATTTAGCGGTATTCTCAGAGATGTTCAATGCTTCGGCAATCTCTCTGAACTTCAACCCCTCGTATTCTTTCATAATCACTATAATGCGTTGTTCTTCACTCAATTCTTTGAGTGCCCGCTGTAACATTTGGGCCAACTCATTTTTTTGGTATTGTTGATCTGGATTGGCAAATCGGTTATTGTCTTTTTCAAACTTGCCCCAGGGCGTTGTATCGTCTTCGTCCTTTCCAGCCGACTTAAACAACGACACCGTCCAGCGGCGTTTGTTTCGGCGATCTTCTTCGTGGCATTTGTTACTCGCAATGCGATAAAGCCAGGAACGGAAGCGATCGACTTGCTCCAGATTTTTTAAATTTTTGTAGACCGCTATAAACGTACTCTGGGTGATCTCCATTGCCATGTCGTGGTCGGCAAAGTATTTAAATGCAAAATTGTAAATACGGTTATGCCACAGATTCACTAAATGGTTAAATGCTTTTTGATCCCCATTGCGCGCCTTACTGATCAATACTTCATCATGCACCATTTGCATTGTTTATATGGGTTTTTAAGTGCTCAGTACTCAATTTGCTCATTTTTTTGGGTTTCTGTTAATGAGATGTCAGGGTTGGAAAAAAAGTTTTAAATACCGAAAAAAAAATTTGTAGCTTCAAGAAAATTATCCACACTACAAACTACTATAATGATCAAAACTTACCTCTGGGTGCTTTATACCAGCATCATAACCACCTGCCTATTAAGCAGTTGCAATCAACAAAAATCAACTTCTACAGGCATTGCCTCACCTGAAGATACGCTCGTACAAATTCCTAATGAATGGATTGAAAAGTTGAAAAATCCACAAAGCCCAGCCCATGAACTCATCAATGAGTTTGAAGCTTTGCTATATCCTGAACAAAAGGATAACCTGGTGAAGAAAAGAAGCACAGATGATTTACTCCTCAAGCCTACTTTTATCAATGTAGATGAGTCTCCTGAAAAGGAATTGCTATTATGGATAGGCCATGCTCAAATAAGTGAGTTTGCAATTATCAAAAAAATCAAAGATAAGTGGCGCTTACTGTACAGCAAGGAACATCACACGCTTTGGGTAGCACCTACATTAAGAATTGGTGATTCTTTGTCTACAAGCACCCCGAAGGTTTTCTACGTGGCGCATTTGTATGGGCGTGGATCTGGGTTTGGATGGGGAAAATGGCATTTCTATAGAGTTGAAAATAACCAAGTCATCAACGGATTAAAAGCAATTAGTGGGGCAGTTGATGCCTTTGGACACTATGTATCAACTGATGTACACACGAAGGTGCAAATAAAAGATGCAAATCACCTTAATATCTTATATGACTACAAGTTTACCTTTAGAGCTCACAACGATTTAGAAGAGGATTATCTTTGCAAAAATGATAGTACTCTCATGTGGGTACCATTTATACAAGGTACAATCAACCTGCATTACGTGTGGAACTCATCAACTAAAAAATACCAAGTGGCCGATAAAGCTTTACAAACCAAAGAAAAGTTTATGAATGAATCAGGATCACTCAGTGAGTTTTATGAAGCCTTTCGCCCAGAAATTAAGCAAAGTACTCACCCTAACAGGAATAAAATTATAGAGGTGTTTGAAAAAGTCATTGCAGCAGAGCAAAAGGATACTACACCACACAAGAAAGTTGTTTCTGTCTTTTTTGGATACAACGGGCCTTCCTACTACGAAACTCGCGCAAAAAAATAAACCTTCATTACCTATGAAAACACCTAACACATCTCTAATTCTATTTTACACAGGTATTTTAATCACCTGTTTATTAAGCAGTTGCAATCAGCAAAAATCAACCTCGACAGGCATTGCCTCACCTGAAGATACATTGGCACAAATTCCTGATGAGTGGATTGAGAAGTTGAAAGCAGTAAAAAATTATCAGAAAGAAAGTTCTCAATTGGTCAATGAATTTTACTTTTTATTATACAAAAAAAAGCCGTGGACCAACACCTTGCTCTCCATCAATCCTACATTTGTCAACTTGGATCAATCGCCTGAAAATGAACTGTTGATTAATCTCCGTATCGACCGCTGGGAATCGTTCTCGATCATCAAAAAAATTCGTCAAAAATGGTGTTTGTTGTATGAAAATGCTTTTGGAGGTCCTATACCTAACAATCAAGTCATTATTCATGCGAATAACCCTGGAAAAAAAATTGTTGAATTAACAACCTATCATTCTCAAACGCCAGGAACTTATGGTACGGGTATTCAGGGATGTATGAAAAAAGTCTTTTTCAGGATTGAAAATAATCGTGTCAAAACAGTATTATCAACAGTTAGCGATTATAATTCAACCCCAACTGTAGCCGATTTAAGTATTTTAAATCAAAAAGTGCAGGCGCGGGTACTTTATGTAAACCAACAAAACATTACCCTGGGTTATACCTACGCATTTTATCCAGGCATACGTATTCAAGGGCCTGCTACTCTTTCCAATCCGCCTTATACTTTTGAGAGTCTTGATCAACCAATTTTTAGGGGAGTAGAAACCGTTAAATACCAATGGAATCAAGCTAACCAACGTTATGAACTCAAAGATCAAAACCAACAGAAAAAGCTGACTATTTTTAATAGTGCCTGGCTGGGCAAGCAATTTCACAAAGTGTTTCGCCCTACTCTGGATAGTTTAAGTACTCAAGGAGATGGTCGGCCTCATACCAAGGCTATTGTTCAGCAAGTAATTAAAAAAATTAGCGAATTACCCGATGATGGCATCTGCCCACCTTGTGGTAAAGCGCCATTAGATTATTATCAATCTCGTAAACGCAAATAAACCTCTCGCCCCTAAAAACGTGTATGCAATTATAACCATTACAAACATACCTAACCATTACTTACATGACCAATGCCTACCTTGTTTTTGGGGTGGTGGCCTTTATTATCATTTATTGGCCCTATCGCTTCTTTCTCCGTCCAATTGTTAATCTTTTCAGGAAACAAACCGCGTTGCAACGCATTATAAGAGAGGGTGCCCCCGTTGAAGGCGAAATCGTAGAGTCGCTGTATGTGGGTGAGCTTTTAAGCAATGGTACCCAACGAACGCGGATAAAAGTGGCTTTTCAGAATTTTGTAGGCACTCGTGTTGAGGAAGAGTTTCGTTTTTTTGATACCCTTCCTCAACAAAAGCGCTATGAATTAGGTAAAGCTATTCAACTCAGGATGGGAGATAAGCCAGTAGCTGGCAAAAAGGTGGCTATGGTTGGGGGTTACAACAAAGTCAACTTTAAGTTGGTTGCCATTTACTTAAGTCTATTTACCCTAATGGCGTATTGTTTATACGCTTTTATAGCCTGGCCTATTTGGCAAAAGGGAGGGCAGAACCTGGAAACCACCCTTATATTTTTAAACAATGGAAAACTAGTATTCCCAGTGTTATTAGCTGCAAGTATTGGCCTGTTCAATTTCTTTTTCTTCCATTTACTTGATTATGCTACAGGTAAGTCTCTAAAACCAATTGAGTTTATATACCATGGCAAACAGGCCCAAGCCACAGTTACCCGCTATGAAAAAACAGGGGTACGAGTCAATAAAAATCCTCAAGTAAAGTTCTCTATTGTTTTTACTACCGACCAAGGGCAACGCATTAAGACCTCGATAAAGCAGGTGGTCGACGAACTGGCCATTGGGCGTATTCACGAAATGACTCATTTTAATGTATTGTATTTGCCTGATCGCCCGACCAAGGTGCAACGTACTGAAGAGATTCACAAAGTAGTCAAATGGGATAGTTACAAAATAGTACCGCAAGCCACTCTATTTATTATATCTGTGATTATCCTTCATTTGGTATCTCTGGGAATATAATCCAAAAGGGGTTGTTTTAGAGCATGTTTAAACTTTCGTTTTTGGAGATAAAAATGCGATTTTTCAGTGATGACGAGGTATATTTTTAAGTGAATAGCCAAAGCTATTGACGAAAAAATTACCAAAGTAAGCACGTAAAAGGTGCTTTTTTAGTCCGAAGGATGAATTTTAAACCTGCTCTTATCATACTATTGCAAAAGCGCCTCTTAAATCGTATTTTGAGATATATAATTTACCCTAACCTCTACTTCCATGATGAATGCCTACATTGTTTTTGGTGCGGTGGCCCTTATTCTCATTTATTGGCCTTACCGCTTGTTTTTACGTCCAATCCTCAATCTTTTCAAAAAGCAAAAAGTCATGCAACGCATTTCGCAAGAAGGAATGCCTATAGATGGCGAAGTAGTAGAGTCACAATATTTTGGTGCACCCCGAAGCAATGGTATTCGTAAAATCCGCATTACAGTGGCACTCAACAATTTTGTAGGTACTCGTATTCAGGAAAAGTTTCGTTTTTTTGATACTCGGCCCCAACAAGAACGTTATACCGTGGGTAAAAGCATCAAGCTATTTTTGAGCGACCAGGCCATTGGTGGCAAAAAAGTAGTCATGGCAGGAGGTCAACCCAAAATAAACCTCAAGTTTTTGGTCATTTTCCTGACCTTATTTTCAGTAGCATTTTATTGCACCTATACCTTCATTATCCAGCCTATTTGGCTCAGAGGTGGACAAGACTTGGAAACCATCATTCCCTTTTTTGACCAACCAACCGCAGCACTTCTGGTGATGATATATGGTGGGGTCATGGTGTTTGTTTACTTTTTGTTTCGTTTTTTGGGAACCTCCATGGGGATGAAAGCCAATCGAGGTGATTTTAAATACTACGGCAAACAAGCCACTGCCAATATCACCCATTATGCTAAAACCGGAATGCGAATCAATGACAACCCTCAGGTCAAATTTGACATTACCTTTACCACCGACAATGGCCAAACCATCAGCTCATCGGTAAAAAAGGTAATCGACGAACTCGAAATTGGACGTATTCACGAGATGCAACACCTTGAGGTCATGTATCTCCCCGAAAACCCTCAACAGGTACAGTTGCCCGATAATACGCTACACGCCAGTACTGCTTCTATGCCTCAGATATTGGGCGGAGTGTTTCGTTTGTTACTCTTTATTTTTTCTATTGTCGTACTCAGCATAGTTCTTGTGGATATTTTATAATAAATCCGTACAAAATATCGTTTTGCTCTTTTTTTATAGTATTTTAAGCAGCGATTGCGAAACGAATCTTAAATCCATTTTCTACCAATGTCTAATCAAAATACTATCCCTGTAAGGCCACTAGTTTCTTCGACCAGAGACAGCCTCGATGTAACCCTTGAAGTAAAGCAAGGAACCATTCCTCAAGACTTATCTGGTTACGTGTTTATCAACACTCCCAATGGTACCGTAAACTCTGCTTTTCCCTATCCAAAAACACACCCCGATGGTACCCACAACCAAGAATATAGTTCTCCATTATTAGGCGGCGCAGGATATATTTTTAAGTTTGACCTCACCGAACCTGGCGTAGTGAAGATGCAAACCAATCTACTAAAACCTCCCTCCTACTATGCCGACGAAGCTACCAAGTATGGCACATCACTTTACAAGTTATTTGGTTTTAGAAACTGGGGCATTGCTCGTTTGTCGCTGTTGTTAGGAGCCGCAGCCCAAATAGCTACTACCGTTATTCCGGTAAGGTTTAAAGGGGAAGCAACCTCAAGGCTATTGGCTGGAGCCGACCTGGGGCGGGCGTATGAATTCAATGGTGAAACGCTCGACATCATCGCCCCTATTGGCAAACTTAGCGATTATGAAGCTGCTACTCCCGCCATTGTACCTTGGATTTTTAAGTTGATTGAAGGAACCGCTCACCCTACCTTCGATCCAGTTACACAAGAACTATTTACAGTC
This sequence comes from marine bacterium AO1-C, assembly GCA_001890965.1. Lineage (GTDB taxonomy): Bacteria > Bacteroidota > Bacteroidia > Cytophagales > Microscillaceae > Microscilla. The sequence continues at coordinate 223,290 of MLAY01000020.1, forward strand.
AATTATACCAAATCAGTCAAAACCCTGCTGCAAGCCTCTGGCCTGTTGCCTATGCTCAAAAACGAGCCTGAAAAGGTAGAAAAACTGATTGAGGAAGTAATTGATGAAATGAATGCTGAAGGCATTATAAATAAAACTGAAAAGGTTTTTGATAAGTTTTTGCTGCGCCTGGAGAAAAAAATTGAAGAGGCAGAACACGACACCTGGTTTGGCAGATTGATCGCAAAGGTTGTTAATTTCTTCAAAGAAGCGCTGGGTTTTATCGAGAAAGAAACCACGCTTGAAGATACTGTTTATTTGCTTCGTTTTACCGATCGTTTAACCAATGATCGCTGGCGGGTAGTAGACGAGCAAGGAGAAAATATCAAGATTTGGCAATGTATGCACCAAACAAGCCTAAGCCAAGACTATGTATTGCTCATCGACGCGGCTTTCAAGCTTACTATAGATGTGTTGCTCAACAATCCTTTTCCGAACAATCCTAAGATTGATGCTTTTTTGCGAGAGCATACCACGAGTGCCCAACTCGCCAACACCCCCATGTACATCATCAAGCGTTCGGATTTAGTAGCAGGCAATGAAACCGTAACTGCGAAAAAATTGACCCTCAAACCTGAGTTTATTCATTTTACCGCCAATTACGCCAATACTGATAACTTGATTACTATCTATACTGCTTCCAACGCGGCGGCTTGTTTGGCCGAATGGGTACGTTACTATGATCAATTACTCCCGGGTGTTCCTATCGAGGAAGGTACAGAGGGAGTTTTGTGTGTGGGTTCTATGGATGTGGGCAGAGTGGGCAAAGTAGTGATTGACCCCGAAACCGCTACCATCAAAGAGGAAGTGATGTTGCACGAAACCGGGGATTTGAATAGCCCTGGTGATATAGGCCCTCATACCTGGCTATCTGGGTTTTACACATTTAGGGATTTTATTTCCTCGGAAGTAGCAGTCAATGAAATTAAAAATATTTACTGGCAATTTGGCGCACTTGAGCAGCGGCGATTAACCAAATTTATTTTTGACTTGTACAAAGACTACCCCAACCGAATTGTACCAGTAGAAGATATTGAAAAGTTTAGTGAAAAAGGAGTTCCGCTTCAAATCGCTCGTTTGAATACAGATACGATGAAGCTAGAGGATTATTATCAATACCCTGATAATTATACCTTGGGTGCCATCCAGTTTGTTCCTCGGCGTACTCCCAATGAGGCCATAGACCCTAGCATGGATGGCTACTTATTTACTACGATGATCAATGGAGTAGAAGAACCTGGCAATGTATTGAATTACTTGCGTGAGGTGTGGATTTTCGATGCGGTTAACTTGGCTCAAGGCCCGGTTTGTACCCTTACCCACCCAGCGTTTGACTTTGGCTTTACGCTCCATTCGTTGTGGACACCCAACCTTGGTGCTGCCGAAGGAGTGGCGAACGGTATCAATGCTGAATTTGAAGATTTGATTAACAAAGTAGAGCCTGAACATCGCGAAAAAGTACGCGAAATATTTGAAAAACATGTGTACCCTAACTTCGGTTAGGCCTATATAATTTATGTAGTTTTTTTCTTCAACCCAATGCAGCATAAGCGAATTATGAAATTATCTGCAATATCAAAAACTTATGAATAACATAGCGAACTATCGTATTACGGAGACCTTGTATAAGAGTGAGAAAACAAGTGTCTTTTTAGCTACTGATGATGCACAAGAAAAGTTTGTCCTCAAAACAACCACCAATCCATACCCCACGCCTGAAGAACTCAAGCGTTTTGAGCGAGAATATGAAATCAGTCAAAACGTGCAGAATGAGGGGGTAGCCAAAGTATTATCACTTCTTCCACAGGGCAATAGTTTGGTTATTTTGCAGGAATATATTGAGGCTCCCACTCTCAAAAACTTGCTACAGAACCGTTCGCTATCTGTACAAGAAGTTTTGCAAATTGCCATTCATTTGGCCAATACCCTAGAGCAAATCCATCACAAGAATGTTATTCACAAAGACATCAACTGCAACAACATCCTTGTCAAGGCCGATACGCTTACTCCCTACATTATAGATTTTGACATTGCCACTCAGTTAAGCATAGAAAAAACCGAGATCGAAACCGTCAATAATTTACAAGGAACCTTGGCTTATATTTCTCCTGAGCAAACTGGTCGAATGAATCGGAATATAGATTATAGAACTGATTTGTATTCATTGGGTATTGTGTTGTATGAGATGCTTACTGGCGAGCTGCCATTCAAGGCCACCGAACAAATGGAGTTGATTCATTCCCATATAGCGGTTGTGCCTCAGGCGCTTCACTTGCTCAATCCTGAAGTGCCTGAGTTGGTTTCTAAAATTGTATTGAAATTATTGAAAAAAAATGCAGAAAACCGTTATCAATCAGCCAGAGGTGTACACCACGACTTAGCACTTTGTTTGCAACACTTACAGGAAGGTAAAACAGTAAACGCTGATACGTTTACTTTAGGGCAAAACGATTATTCTGATAAATTTCAAATTCCTCAAAGTCTTTATGGCCGCGAAAACGAACGCTCTCAATTGCTCAATGCATTTGACCAAACCTGCGAAGAAGGTAAAGCCCAATTGGTATTGGTAAAAGGATATTCAGGCATTGGTAAATCAGTACTTATTCAAGAAATCCAAAAACCCATTACCCAAAGAAGAGGGTACTACATTCGTGGGAAATTTGAACAATTTCAGCGAAATATCCCCTATTTGGCCATCATTCAGGCATTCGATGCACTGATGGATCATATACTTACCGAACCACAGGAAAAGCTACAACAATGGAAAACCTACCTTTTGGCAGCATTGGAAGGAAACGGATCAGTGATTATCGAAGTGATTCCTAAACTAGAGTTAGTCATTGGGGCACAGCCCGCCGTAGAAGAGCTCCCATCCTTAGAAGCCCAGAATCGATTCAATTATACCTTTGAGCAGTTCATCAAGGTTTTTACCCAAAAAGCACACCCTATTATGCTGGTGATAGACGATTTGCAATGGGCCGATAATGCCAGTTTGCAATTGCTAGAGCTTTTCTTGAAAAATGCCCAGGGCCAGTACCTTTTCATCGTAGGTTCTTATCGTGACAATGAGGTAGATGATGCCCACCCGCTTACCCTTAGTCTGAATGAAATATCTAAGCAGACTGAGATTCAAAGTATCGCCCTCAAAAACTTAGAACAAGCCCACGTAAATGCCATTGTAACCGATACCCTCAAAACCGACAGTGAGGAAGTAGCAACACTGGCTCAATTGATTTTTGCCAAAACTGAAGGAAATCCATTCTTTGTCAATCAGTTTTTGAATAGTCTTTACGAAGAAAAACTGTTGACTTTTGACCATAACCAATCTCAATGGCAATGGGACAATGACAGCATTCAAGGCAAAAACATGACCGATAATGTAATTGAGCTATTGGTTAACAAAATAGAGAAACTCCCTGCCGAAACAGTAGATCTGCTCAAACTAGCCGCAGCTTTTAATAACCAGTTTGATACGGGCATTCTCAAGGCATTGGTTCAGGACAAATTTATTGTAGAAATAGAGAAAGCACTGGATGTAGCTCTTAGGGAACAATTAATTCTGGAAACAGGGCACGGTTATAAGTTTCAGCACGACCGTATCCAACAAGCTGCTTATTCGCTTATATCAGAAGAAAGCGCTCCTCAAGTTCATTTGAGCATTGGGGAAAATTTATTACAAAATGCTTCGGTAGAATCGCTTGAGTTAGAAATTTTTAATGTGGCCAATCAATTCAATAAGGCCAAAAGCTTAATTACCGACGAGGATGCCATTGACCAATTAATCTCATTGAACTTTCAAGCCGCCCAAAAAGCCAAACATGCCACGGCTTATGACAGTGCCTTGAACTATCTCCATCAAGTCCTCGAGTACATTCAGGCAGATGCCTGGGATACCCAATATGAGCTTACCTATCAGTTATACAAAGAGTTGATTGAGGTAGAGTACCTCAATGGTAATTATGAGCAAGCCGAAAAATACGCTCAAATTACGCTGGATAAGGCCCAAACTGCTCTCGAGAAAGCAGTTATCTACAACACACTCATCATCCAAAATACCCTACTGGCTAAATACCCTGAAGCCATTGGCTTTGGAAAAAGCGCACTGGAATTGCTTAGTTTCAACATTCCCAAAGACGAAGAATTAGAGGCTGGTATTGGAGCTGGGTTTGGGGCAGTGGCTCAGCACTTGGCAGGACGTCCTATTTTGAGTATTGTGGATGCACCTGATGTGGCAGATGCGACCGATGTCCTTATTATTGAGATTTTAGGCAATATGGCTCCCCCAGCTTATTTTATCAACCCTAACTTGTGGACGTTTATTATTGTACAAGCCACTGCTTTGGGACTTGAAAAAGGGAATACGCCTGACTTGTGCACCATTTATAGTTCTTATGGCATTTTATGCGGGGTGGTATTTACCGACTTTGTATCAGGCTACCAGTATGGCGAGCTTTCTTATAAACTGAGCGAAAAATACAATAACCTCAAACGCAAGTGTAATGCTTGTTTTGTAATGGGTACATTCCTGACTACCCCTGTTAAGCCCGCCAAAGAAACGATTCCTATACTCAAGGAAGGTTTACAAGTAGGGCTGCAATCAGGAGAATTGCAATTTGCCGCCTACAGTGCTATGAATATACCCGTTGCCAGTTTTGTACAAGGCAATCCCTTGAGTACGATCTTAGCCCATAGCGAAGAAAGCCTGCATATTGCCTTAAAGTATCAAAACTTTTTTGCAATGGACATTATCTTGCCCAGTTATGTCTTGGCCAATGCTTTATCTGACACCCAGGCGATTCCTCCTGGAAATTTGCCCCATACAAGTGAAGCCATTCTGGAACGAACTACTCAAAATCAAACATTTTCCAGTACCTTCAATACCCATACTTATCAGGCCATTGCTCAATTGATTTTTGGAGACATTCAGGCTGCTACCCAAAGCTTAGGGGAATGCCTCAAACTAATCGCTTATAACGTGGGGAATGTTCAGTATGTCATTTTTCAATACTATTTCCCGCTTATTCACCTACAACTCATTAAGGCCCAACCAGAAACTAAAGATGAAATTCTGCCTCAAATCCAGGATTTTATAGATAAACTAAAACAGCTATGTGAGCTAAACCCTGATAACTTTTTAAACAAATATAAACTCATCGAAGCTGAATTGGCTCACATTGAAGGCGACTATTTACAAGCCATGGATTTATATGAAGAAGCTATTGAGGCTGGGAAAGCCCAGGGCTTTTTGCTTGAAAACGCGATTGCTTCCCAATTAGCTGCAGCATTTTACGAAAAAATCAACAAGGCGACCATTGCTCGAGTATATTGGCAGCAAGCCCACCAGTTTTACAACATTTGGGGAGCCACCAAAAAGGTAAGTGAATTAGAAAAAGCTTATCCTTATTTGCTAAAGGGTGGGTTTGATTACCAAGCGGGCGTTACCGTAAAAACCACTGTACACTCCACGGTATCGGGTAAATCGGGTAGCATTGGCGAAAAACTTGATTTCGATACTATTCTAAAAGCTTCTCAAACACTTTCTGAGGAAGTGGTACTGGGCGCTTTGCTTGAAAAAATGATGAAAACCCTCATCGAGAATTCAGGTGCACAACGTGGCTTTTTGCTATTGTATCGCAACCAGCAATTGTATCTGGAAGCTGAGGTAGATGTGAGCACCGAAAAAATTACCACGCTCCAAACAATTCCCCTGAAGGAAATCAACCAAGCGCAACTCGTTTTATCCGATGAAATTGTCAATTTTGTAGCCCGCACCCAACAAACCCTGGTACTCAATAATGCCAGTCAGGAAGGCCAATTTACCCATACCACATATATTACTTCTCAGCACACCAAGTCGTTGTTGTGTTTGCCTCTTCTTAAATCGGGCAACACAGTAGGTATCCTTTACCTTGAAAATAACCTCACCACTGGTGCATTTACCAACGAACGCTTAGAGGTGTTGAATGTACTTTCGTCTCAAATGGCTATTTCGGTAGAAAACGCACTATTGTATGAAAATCTGGAAGACAAAGTAGCCGAAAGAACTCAGCAGCTCAACGATGCTTATCATGAGATCAAACAAAAGAACGATGACATTACTGCCAGTATTAGTTATGGGCAACGTATCCAGCAAGCTATTTTGCCCAATACCCAACGAATAGAAGATACTTTGGGTAACTCGTTTGTCTTGTTTAAACCTCGAGATATCGTGAGTGGTGATTTTTATTGGTTTACCGAAGTAAACGATAAAATAGTGATCGCAGCAGTAGACTGTACCGGACACGGGGTTCCTGGTGCATTTATGTCTATGATTGGTAATTCGTTATTGAGTGAAATTGTATCTGTCAAAAATATTTTGAGTCCTTCCGATATTCTGGATACGCTTGATAAGGGCATTCAGACTCTATTGAAGCAAGACCGCACCAAAAACCGGGATGGAATGGATCTGGCGCTCTGTGTGTGGGATAAAACCAAAAAAGTGCTCACTTTTGCTGGAGCCCGTAACCCATTGGTATATATTCAAAACGAGGAGCTTCACGTGATCAAAGGTAATAAGTACAGCATTGGTGGGGAAATAAGAAAACGAGAAGTAAGTTTTGAAGAACATCACATTGCCATAGATAAACCTACTGTATGTTATATTTTTTCTGATGGTTATCAGGATCAGTTTGGAGGGGCAGAAGACAAGAAGTTTATGAAAAAACGATTTCATCAATTGCTTCTGGAAACTCATAGCAAAGAGATGGTCGCCCAACGAGCGTTTTTGAATACGACATTGGTAGAGTGGCAGCATAAAAACCGTCAAACCGATGACATACTTATTGTTGGGTTTAAAGTTGAATAATCTCACCAGTTTTAAGTGAAAAACTACGCGAGACACTGACCATTTTCTCACCCATCATGTTTAGCTTATGATAGTAAAGCCACAAAAATGTAAAGCATTGTTAAAATAGTTGTTGGCAATGTTCTATCCAACAACTATTAATTGTTTTATGCCACTTCAAGGATCAATCAGTTGCTTGGTCTCATGTAAAGATTCTTCCAGTGAAATAAACGTTTCGGTACGTTGAATCCCTTTTACCTTCTGTACTTTGTCGTGTAACACCTCTCGTAAGTGTTTGGTATCCCTACATCTTATCTTGATAAATGCGCTATAAATCCCCGTAGTATAGTGCATTTCTACAATTTCGGGAATTGCTCTCAATTGCTCTGCGGCATCATCGTACAAAGAACTCTTATCTAAATATACTCCCAAAAATGCTGTAATATCCCACCCTAGTTTGGTGTAATCAATAATTAGTTGTGAGCCCTTTATAATGCCCATTTGCTTCATTTTGCGCATCCGTACGTGCACTGTACCGTCCGATACAAATACATTTTTGGCGATTTCGGTATAGGGCATGGTAGCATCTTGTGCAAGTAATGCTAAAATCTTACGATCTACATTATCGATTTCTAAATTTTTAGCCATTATTATTAAATCATTTTTAGACATTCATACATAAGAAACAATTATAATAAGAATACAGTAAATATTTTTCATTTTATTTAAGAAATTTTGAATAAAATAAGCATTTCGCATACATTTGTAATGTCAAGTTTAATGAATGACACATCAAAAACAGATGTACTTGCGGCTTAACAATTTGACAGTACAAACGAAAATGTGTGAGTAAAATATTGTTTGATCAAGAGCCCATAATCTGAAGTGTAATATAGACGGCAACTAAGCTGTAGGTATATCAGTTTTTGACAAAATACACACTGTAAGGTGACGAAACAGGAAGACGTGCCCTCCGGTCTCGAGGGTGGAGAGTTAGGGATAAATTCCAACAGGGACTAACCGCTCCGTGAAGGTTCGAACCCTTCCCTTACAGCAATA
>MLAY01000021.1 GCA_001890965.1 marine bacterium AO1-C
GAAATATAGACATTAGTTCATATTCTACTGAGGAGTCAAAGGCGGATAAATAGCGCATAGAAGGTATACAATTGTGAAATTGTAATTTACAAAGCTTTTTATAATTTTATAGTAAATGACTACTTAAAAATGGCCCACAAGGGTTTGATGGCTAATTCACGTTTTTTCCGAGATACCAATGTATATGCCCTTCCTCCAACCCAAGGGTATTATAACCCTCTGTTTTTTCATACCTTATTGATGAACAAAGCAGTGGCATTGAGTAATCTATCTACAAGTATCAAGGATCTAAAGGCTTCATTAGATCACTTTTGGGTAGCTGATAACTTCCTGAAGCAATATCGCAAGAGCATTTTTCGCAAGCAAGACCAACTACTAATAGCAAGGTGGATTAATCAAGCAATTGTAGGTAATAGAAAGCGAGGAGTTATAAATGTTTGCAAAGAATTGTATCGTAAAACACAGCAAAAAAAGTATTTAGAACAGGCTTTTTATTTTATGGAGCGAGGAAACGCAAGCTACTTAATGAGTTCTTTAGCAGAAGCCAATGCCAAAAAATTTGCTGGCATCCCTCCTAAATTCTTAAAACAAGAACTAAGCTTAAGAAAAAGCATTGCAAAATATCAAAACCTTGCATCTGTTGAGACAAAATCCGCATTACAAGATTCTCTCATCAAGTATAATCAATTGTATGAAAAACTGATTCATCGCTTAGAGCAAAAATACCCCAAATATGCACAACTAAAGTTTGATACTAAGCAAATAAATATTGCGCAGGTGAAAAAACACATGAAGCATGGTGAAGCTTTGTTGACTTATGTTTTATCGTCTAAAAAAAACAGCCATGTATTGTTGATTACCAAAAAAACTACTCAATTATTATCCTTGCCTTTTACAAGTAAGCTTAATAATTATATTACGCCCTACTACAACGAATTGCAATCTGAGGCTCGTTTACAACCATTTGCCCAAGCAAGCCATCGTTTATACCAAGTACTTTTTCAACCTTTGGAAAAACACCTTGAAGACATTCATAAGCTGATCATAGTTGCTCCCTACCTAGAAAGCACTCCCTTTGAGGCCTTGGTAACCAAGTTGCCTCCTAAATCATTGGGTGATGATTTTAATCGTTTAGATTACCTTGGCAATCGTTTTCAAATTAGCTATCATTATTCTGCTACTTTATGGCACCATTCTCAACTGGAAGTAGAAGCCAAACCTCAAAAACTCAATTTAGTAGCTTTTGCCCCTTTTAGTGGGGGTGAAGGGAGTACCCATCGTACTAAGCGAGGTTTGGGTTTAAATTTACCTGAGAGTAAAGTAGAAGTATCATCCATATTTAATCTTTGTAAAGCGAACAAATTAATTGCAGAGGTGAGTTTATCATCTACGGCTACTAAAGAACGATTTATACAACAGATTAAGCAATCGAATATTATTCACGTGGCCAGCCATAGTGAAGCCAATCGTCGAAATTCTGGCTTGGCCAAGATTCGTTTTGCGGGTTGTGGCAATGGTCCCGATTTGTCAGGCTGTCTATTGGCCAGCGAAGTGTATAATTTAGAACTCAATGCCGATTTACTGGTATTAAGTAGTTGCGAATCAGGAGTAGGTAAGCTAGTAGAAGGAGAAGGTGTGTTTTCGTTGGCTCGAAGCTTTTTATATGCAGGTGCGCGCAATATTGTGTTTTCACTATGGGAGGTAGACGATGCCTACACTCGAGAACTGATGGTCGCTTTTTACAAACAGTTTTTAGGCAAAAAAAGCATAAATTATACAAAAGCACTTCAGGTTGCCCAGCAAAAACTAGTACAGCAAGGTGTGCACCCTAAGCATTGGGCTGGTATTGTGATGATAGGTAAGTAAAGTACTTTAATAAACAGCCCAGGGGTGATAAATTTTAAAAAGAAATTAGTAATATTAGCTTAAGTGATTACTTAAAGTATTAACAATGATCTACCTCTTCAGAAAACTTTTATCGGTTCATTGCTTATTTTTCCCCATCCTCTTTTGCCCTGCCATATTGTTTGGTCAAACCGATGCGCTAATTCAACAATACGTGATCAAGGCCAATGGTTTTGCAGACAATTTGATGACAGATAGCGCGATCGTGTATTATCAGAGGGCTGCAAAATTTTATGAAACTCAAACACAGCAAAAGCCTTATTATCTGTTACAAGTAAAACTGGCTAAACAGCATCTTTACCTCAAACAATACACACAAGCTCGTCGCCTGCTTCGTCAGCATTTAGTAACAGTAGAAAAACTACATATTCCAGGAGTAGAAAGTATATATTATCAGACTTTAGGTGAAACAGCTTATGAGGAAAAACGCTTTAAGCAAGCACTCAAACTAGCAGAAAAAGCGCAAGAATTGAGTCCCAACCTAAACTTGACTCAAGTTGACAATCAGCGACTAATAGCTACCTGTAAGGCACGAATGGCTTATCCTCGTGAGTCGCTTGAAATGGCTAAACGTTGTTTAGAAAAATTGAAGCAACTGCCTCAAAATGAAAAAGCTAAAGAAATCAAACTTAGGTTATTGTTGTTACAAAGCCGACTTTATATTGATCAAAGAGCTTTTGATAAATCATTAGATATTTGTTACGAAGCAGAGCAGCTTCTTAAAGATCTTTCCCCAAAAAAGCGATTTTTGAATTATCTAATAAGCATTTATACGCGTCAGGCCATTTCATACAAAAATCAAAGTAAGTTCAAACAAGCGATTGCTAAGTATCAACAAAATATTGATTTAACCCAAAAGCATTTTGGGTTCGACTATGATAAAGTGGCATTTGCGCACAAATTACTGGCAAGAGTTTTTCTGGCACAAGGACTAAGTCAGAAAAGCATGCCAAGATTGGATTCGTCTTTGTATCATCTGAAAAAAAGTGCTGATTTATATCAAAAGTCAAAACCTGTCAATTACTCAGAATTAGGGGAAGTTTATGTGAATATTGGAGCCGTCTATCAAGGGAAAAAACAATATAAATTAACTATTAAGTTTTATCAGCGAGCCTATAACTTGTTCAAAGAAATTTATGGTACTGCAAACCCCCATTTGGTGCCTTTGTTTAGTCGTTGGGCAGGAGCAGCTGGTACTTTAAAGGAATGGGATAAAGAATTAGAGTTGACACAAAAAATGTTGATTGCAAACTCTCACCAGCATCGTAATTTAGATGTATACACTGCTCCCAAAATAAACGATTATTACAATCTTGGATATCACTTTTCAGGCTTGGTAAGCAAAGCTTTCCTACTTTGTCATCGTTCTCAAAATACTTTAGATTTCAAACAGTCGTTGCGACATTCTTTAATGGCTGATAGCTTGATCAAGTATTATTATAAGAGTGTATTTCGTAAAAATGATCGTTTATTGGTAGCTCGTTATATCAACGCTCTAAATGTAGGAAGATTTGGTAAAAATGTATTATATGCTTGTAATGCATTGTATCAGCGTACCAATCAAAAGGCTTATATAGACACCGCTTTTTATTTTATTGAGCGAGGAAATGCAAGTTACCTGATGAGTACCCTGGCAGAATCCAATGCTAAAAAATTTGCCGATATATCTCCTGAACTTTTGCAGCGAGAAGCATATTTGAGAAAAAAAGTGGCTAAATATCAGAATCTCGCGATCTCTAAACCTAATCAGCAAATACGCGATTCATTGATAAAGTTCAACTTACGCTATGAGACCTTGATTCACCAACTTGAACAACAATATCCTAAATATGCTCGGTTAAAATTTGATACCAAACAAGTGGGGATTACGCAACTTCAAACCCAACTAAAGCCAGGAGAAGCATTATTGGGATATTCACTAAATCGTGGGAATAATAATTATGTATTATTGATTACTAAAAATCAAGCACGTTTAATACACCTGCCATTTCCAAAAAAACTAGAGGAGTACACTAATCTCTACTATCAAAAATTACAATCTGAAGCTCGCCTACAACCCTTTGCAGAGACAAGTAATCGCCTATACCAGCTCCTGTTTAAACCCATAGAAAAGTACCTCAAAGACATCGATAAACTGGTAGTGATCGCTCCATCGTTAGAAAGTGCTCCTTTCGAGGCTATGGTAACCAAACTGCCCTCAAAATCAGTAGGCAATGATTTTTCCAAGTTAGATTATCTCAACAATCGTTTTCAAATTAGTTACCATTATTCGGCAACCTTATGGCATCAATCGCAATTAGAAAAAACGAAGCCTCAAAAAGTAAACCTAGTAGCCTTTGCACCTTTTAGTGGAGGTAAAGGAAACGTATATAGTACTACACGAGGTTCAGGGTTAAGCTTACCCGAGAGCAAAGTAGAAGTGTCTGCCATATTTAACCTTTGCAAAGCCAAAGGGTTAAAAGCCGAGGTGAATTTATCTACAGTTGCCACCAAAGAGCGATTTGTCCAAACTGTCCAAAAAGCCAATATTATTCATATTGCCAGCCATAGCGAAGCCAACCGTAAGAATTCTGGCTTAGCTAAAATTCGTTTTGCTGGTTGTGGCAATAACAAAGATGTATCAGGATGTTTATTGGCCAGTGAAGTGTATAATCTGGAACTCAATGCGGATTTATTGGTATTGAGTAGCTGCGAGTCGGGAGTGGGTAAATTGATTAAAGGAGAAGGAGTATTTTCATTGGCGCGAAGTTTCTTGTATGCAGGAGCACATAATATTGTTTTTTCACTGTGGGAGATCGACGATGTTTATACCCGTAAGCTAATGATAGCTTTTTACAAGCAATTTTTGGGTACCAATGGAGTAAGCTATTCAGCAGCACTTCAGGCTGCTCAACAAAAGCTTATGAGGCAAGGGGTGCATCCTAAACATTGGGCAGGCATTGTGATGATTGGTAAATAGAAGATGCTATTTTACAATTTCTATTCCAGGCAATTGGGATTCCAGCTGTACCAGCGTTTTTTGGTCAAAGTAAGGAGTACCCATCAAACGAATCTGTTTGAGGTGAGGCAGTTGTTTCATCTCCACAGGCAATTGTTTGACTTGCGTAAAAGATACATCTAATACTTCTAATGACTGAAGGGTCCGAATTTGACTGGAAACCTGTGATAAATCCCGATTGCCCATCAATGACAAATGTTGCAGGTAAGGTAATTGAAACATTGCCCGGGGTAATGTTTTGAGACCTGGTAAATTCATATATAACAAACGTAACTTACGCAGACGATACCAACCAGAATGAGGTACAGTAAACAACTCAATGGGGGCGTAGCTGTGTATTTCCAATACTTCCAGGTTTTTTAGCCTAATAAGAGATGCAGGCAATTCCCTTAGACGTTTCATATGGAGCATTTGTAGCGTTTTCAAATGCACTAAATCACCCACAAGGTCTGGTAGTTTTTCAAAGTCGGTATAACTCAACAGTAAATCAGTAAGGTTTGGCAACTTGGTAAGCGCTTCGGGCAAGTTTGTGAGTGGGTTACCTCCACAAACCGCAGAACCCAAGACCAAGATTCTTAATTGCTGAAGCTGGACAATAGAAGGAGGTATTTCTTTGATTTGGTTGCAACTTACATTGAGGGTTTGGAGGTTCTTGCATTGCCACACCACATCAGGTATTTTCGTAAGGTTACAGTTTGCCAATTCCAGGTGACGTAACTGCGATAACCGAGCAAGATTTTTAGGTAAATTTGTTAACTCCAAAGAATTGATGATAAGCGTGTTGAGATGGGGTAGTTTTCGGACATGCTTTTCTTTGAGTAATACTACAAGACTGTCACCTCCATTAAGTTCCAATACTTTGGCTTGGGCCTTATTTTTTAGGGCACTTTCTATACTGTAAAACACGGTATCTGACTGTGCCTGAGTTGTTTGTGGAATAAAAAATAACCCATAAACCCAAATGATCCAAAGTGTGCCTGAAAACGCCAAAATTTGCATAGATTGAAAATGCCTCGATTGAAAACCTTTTTGAATTTTCTGCACAAACTTCTTGCGAGATATTACGCTTCTGTAGTTTATTTAGCTACAAGTTTTCACTTTCTAAGAGCTCTCTCAAAATCTGTTCTATTTTAGGTAATATTTCACCGCTTTTTCCCCGTAATACAAGTCCGTTAGGATCATCTGCAACTTCGGCAGTAAAATCATTATCTTCCAGATTAATGTCTACAATACTGCTTTCTTTGAAGCGAGCAGTAGATGCAATATGATTGGGTAAATTAGTGGCACCAGAGGTACCCACAATAAATAAGATTCCAGTATTTAAGGCGGTCTCTATAGCACTTTCCATTTTATAGAGTCGTTCGTCATAATATTCGTCAAACATCAACACGTTTGGACGGGTAATACTACCACAATGTAGGCATTTCAATACTTCCCAGCTTTTTTCAACCAATGATGCATCGTAAGGGGCCTCACTTACATCAATAGGAAAAGGGTATATTTCATTGCTACACTCCTCACTACATCTTACAGTTTCCAGGCTACCATGTATCTCATAAGTTCTGGATGAGGAATTACCTGCTCTGTGATGAAGACGATCTATGTTTTGAGTAATAAGCCTGAAACGATCTTGCAATAGCTGTTCTATATTGGCCAAAGCTATATGTCCTGCATTGGGCTGAACATCTCTAAAAGTAGTTTTTCGATAAAGCATAAATTTCCAGACTTCTGCTGGATTGTTTTTGAAAAACTTAAGTGTGGCAAAATCCTGAGGTTTGTAATTACGGGTGCCTTCTACCCAAATACCATCCGATCCCCTATAGGTAGGTACGCCACTTTCGGCAGATACTCCTGCACCAGTTAAAAAAGTAACAAGCTTATTTTGCGACAAGGTCTTTGCCAGCAAGGGTTTGATCTTTTCCAGAGTTTGTTTCATGTGGAGTTATTATCTTAACTTTGTTTTCATATCAAATTAACATGCAGGAAATACAAAGATTGGTTTTTTGTGTGAATTGCTTGTTAAATATTTCGAGTAAAAAGAGTAGTGAAGAAGATATTTTGAAATTATTGTGTAAAACTAGAATAAAATTATTTTAAAAAATAAATAAAACTTACACTTTCTATGTTGATACGAATCGTAAGAATGACCTTCCAGGAAGACAAAGTGCAGACTTTTCTCGACAACTTCGAACAGATCAAACACAAGATTCGAGGCTTTGATGGATGCGAACATTTAGAACTTTGGCGGGATGCTCAAGACCCAAACGTGTATGTGACTCATAGTCATTGGCAGTCGGAAGAACACCTCGAAACTTATCGGCATTCTGCACTTTTTAAAGAAGTGTGGGCCTATACCAAACCACTTTTTTCAGCCAAAACAGTCGCTTTTTCGGTACTGAGGGTAGAAAATGTATAAATTTTGGCGTTTTTTTGAAAAAACTTTCGAGTTTACTTGTTTGTAGAATTTCTTTTTTACTACCTTTGCATCGCACTTGACAAAAAGCCCAGGTGGCGGAATTGGTAGACGCGTTGGTCTCAAACACCAATGGTAGCAATACCGTGCCGGTTCGACTCCGGCCCTGGGTATTTTTTTAAAATGCAAAGTTGGGCATACTTTTCAAAAATGCTACGTTTTCTTACATGTTGGTTGTACTTTTTGAACTCTTCTCACAAGAGTTCTGTTGAAGCGTGTATTTGTCTATACTATAATAGCACCCTGTCAGGAATAACCATATCTTAGATTTATCTCACCTTGAAGCAAGTGTCTTGCTAGATTAATTTCGGGAATTTATTAAGTCAATATTAATTATTGAATCTACTCATTAATAGTAGAGAGGTATGTGTATATTCACTGATGCTCAAAATATTACCTTAAGATAAAAATACTTTGGCAATAAGTATTTAACTCCATTGTGTGCTTGTACAACGGTACTGAGCATTGACAATGAGTCAAGACCTTTAAACAAAAATGACAAACACCAAAGCGTCTGGCCTAAACAACTAGACAAGATGGGTATGCAGTGGTCCTTTCCTGCATAAAAATCAAAAAGAAAGGTAGTTGCAATTTAGATGCAATGATATGTTATATATCGTTATTCTTAAGGTTTTATTAAACGCGAATACACAATTTACCTACGATTATGATCGATTAATGTACATAATCGCAGAAAAAGAAAGCCGATTTCAGTGCCAGGTAGTAGATCCATACGGGATTACTTATGGTAAATATCAAGTAACAGATCACTTGATTGCTGCAAACGGTTATAAACGACCAATGACCTGTGAACAACAGGATGAGCTAATGCGAAAGTTGATCAAAATGTATGAAGCCATGGGTGGCAAATACGAATTTACTTATCGCAGAGGCATTTGGCTTCATAAAACTAACTTGGTCATAGCAATGCATTTTGCACCCTATGGCACTATCAAGTACCTGGAAGGAGGAGAAGATTTCTCCAATGGGTTGATTTCAGTAAGTACTTTGCTGAAACGTTATGAAGATGTGAACTTATACAAGGTAAAATCCTTGCAATAAGTTGTTAACACCAACATTGTGTTAAAACGACCTAAAACGAAGAAAGAAACCACTGTTTTAGAAATATCGAGGCGCAGTATCTGATACTGCGCTTTTTTTATGCCAGCTTGTCACCCTCGCCTTGTCAAAATTTCCCCTTTTATAATAGAAATCCCCACAACTAAGTAGTAAAACCGCTTGGTGCATAATTTGTGAATACTTGTATAAATGTGTAAATTCCGTGATTGCCCATACACATAATATTTACCAGTTTTACTTTTTAAATTGATTAGTCACAAACAACCCTAATCTGTGAACGCTTTGAACTTTAGTAACTATACGATAAAAGCCCAGGAGGTCATTCAAAAGTCTACCCAAATTGCT
The DNA here is from genome assembly GCA_001890965.1 of marine bacterium AO1-C. Taxonomy (GTDB): domain Bacteria; phylum Bacteroidota; class Bacteroidia; order Cytophagales; family Microscillaceae; genus Microscilla. Next base: position 8,802 of record MLAY01000021.1, read on the forward strand.
ACCGGACATTCGCATCAGGTAATTGAGAATGGACATTTGCTAAAGGCAATTTTGGAAGATGACGAAAACTTGTCAAACTTTATCTTACGTAAGCTCAACGTAAACCCGACTTATCTCAGAACCAAACTAGACGAGATTATAGAAAGCTACCCCAAAGCTCAGGGATCACTGTATTTGTCTAATGATATCGTGAATTCATTTCAAAAGGCAGAGGCATATGCTGATGAACTGAAAGATGAATACATTGCCATCGAGCATATTTGGCTGGGAATGCTGGCTGGAAACGACAACGTTTCCTCACTATTGAAAGATGTAGGTTTTAGTGAAGAGTATTTAGTCAAAGCCATTCAAGAGCTACGAGGCAACGAAAAAGTAAGCGATCCTAACGCTGAAGCCAAGTACCAATCATTGGAGCGATATTCCAAAAACTTAAATGAACTTGCCAAAGCGGGTAAATTAGATCCAGTCATTGGGCGTGATGATGAAATCCGTCGCTTGCTACAGATCTTGTCCAGACGTACCAAAAATAACCCAATTTTATTGGGAGAGCCAGGAGTGGGTAAAACTGCTATTGCCGAAGGACTGGCACAGCGTATTGTCATTGGCGATGTACCCGAAAACCTGAAATCCAAAACCATTGTTTCGTTGGATATGGGCTTGCTGGTAGCAGGTGCCAAATATAAAGGTGAGTTTGAGGAAAGACTCAAAGCCGTGATTAAAGAAGTAGTAGACTCCGAAGGCGAAATTATTTTATTCATAGACGAAATTCATACTTTGATTGGAGCAGGGAGTAGCGGTGAAGGAGCAATGGATGCCGCCAACTTATTGAAGCCTGCGTTGGCACGAGGCGAACTACACGCCATTGGTGCTACTACCTTGAAAGAATACCAACAATATATAGAGAAAGACAAGGCTCTTGAGCGTCGTTTTCAGACAGTGATGGTAGATGAGCCTGATGTACAAGATGCCATTTCTATTTTGCGTGGACTCAAAGAGCGTTATGAAATTCACCATGGGGTACATATTAAAGATGACGCCATCATTACCGCAGTAGAACTTTCGCATCGTTATATTTCAGATCGTTTCTTGCCCGATAAAGCCATTGATTTAATGGATGAGGCTTCGGCCAAGCTAAGAATAGAGATAGACTCTATGCCTGAAGAGCTCGACGAGGTAAATCGTAAAGTAATGCAGTTGGAGATTGAGCGAGAAGCCATTCGCAGAGAAAACGATCGGGAAAAAGAAGAACAGCTCTCTAAAGACATTACTGACCTACAGGCCAAGCGAGATGAGCTACGCACCAAATGGCGCAGCGAAAAAAGTTTGATTGAGAGTATTCATAAAGAAAAGGAAAATATTGAGCGCTACAAGCTCGAGGCCGAGCAAGCCGAACGCCAGCACGACTATGGCAAGGTAGCAGAGTTGCGCTATGGCAAGATAAAGGAAAGCGAGGATCGTTTGGCGCAGTTGCAACAAGAAATGCAGAATGCCCCAGATAACTCTATGGTGAAAGAAGAAGTAACCAGCGAAGACATTGCCGAAGTGGTGGCTAAATGGACGGGGGTTCCTGTATCTAAGATTATGCAAAGCGAGCGTGACAAGCTGTTGCAGTTAGAGGATGAACTGGCTAAGCGAGTAGCTGGCCAAGCTCAAGCCATCAAAGTAATTTCAGATGCGGTACGTCGTAGTAGGGCGGGTTTGCAAGACCCTAAGCGACCCATTGGCTCATTTATATTTATAGGAAGCTCGGGAGTTGGAAAAACCGAATTGGCTAAGGCCTTGGCAGAATTCCTTTTTAATGATGAAAACGCGATGGTACGCATTGATATGTCAGAGTATCAGGAGCAGCACGCAGTAAGTCGCTTGATTGGAGCACCTCCTGGCTACGTAGGTTATGATGAAGGCGGGCAATTGACTGAAGCAGTAAGACGTAAACCCTACTCGGTAATCTTGCTGGATGAATTTGAAAAAGCGCATCCTGATGTATTCAATATATTGTTGCAAGTACTGGACGAGGGGCGTTTGACAGATAGTAAAGGGCGAGTGGCTAACTTCCGCAATACTATCATTATTATGACTTCTAATGTGGGATCTGAGATGATTCACAAAAACTTCGAGGAAATCACGGTTGAGACGGAGTTTGATATTATGGAAAATACCAAAGAAGACATCATTGATATGCTCAAGCAGGGGGTAAGGCCCGAGTTTTTGAACCGTATTGATGAAATTGTGTTGTTCCGTCAGCTATCGCCGCGAGATATGGTACAAATCTCCAAGATTCAATTTCGACAAATACAGAAGCAACTGGCCGAAAACGGGGTGAACCTGGAAGCAACTGACGACGTATTACGCACCTTTGCCGAAATGGGTTTCCAACGGGAGTTTGGTGCTAGACCCTTGAAGCGAGTACTCCAAAAACGCTTGTTGAATGATCTTTCCAAAGAAATATTAGCTGGTAAGCTTCGCAAAGATTCCGTTATTGCGATTACCCTGGACGAATACGATCGGGTGCAATTTGTCAATTTAGATGATATTGAGATTGATCGGGGGTAGGTAATTCTAAATAATATTTACAATGAAGGATAAAATCCATATCCCCAATAAAGAAGGTTTTAAACACGATAGTGATTTTAAAGTAAAGTATCGTTTTTATACTAGAAAAGAAGGAGGGAGAGAGTCAGTGCCCCACCAAGGAATTAGATCAGACTTTTGGTATGAACATGATCACCATACAATGGATGGCATATTTATTATTCATCCAGAGTTTGAAGATGCTGAAGGTAAAATAATTGAACAAGGGCCTGTGCTTGAAGAAGGAATTGCTACTATGTGGATTCTTAATCCAAATTTGAGGGAATATCACCAGGAAAGAATTAAAGTAGGAACTGTAGGATATTTCATGGAAGGAGGGTTGAGAACCGCAATTTGTGAAGTAGTGGAAATTACTGGTTTAATGATTAATCCCACTTCTTACTAAGTCTATTCCTTAATTGTATTAAGTCAATGAAATACGTCCACACGAACATCATTAGTAAAGATTGGCGAAAACTGGCCGATTTTTATATCAAAGTTTTTGAGTGTGCCATTGTACCACCCGAAAGAAACCAATCGGGGGATTGGCTATCGCAAGGAACAGGTGTGCCCAACGCCAGTTTGAAGGGTGCCCATTTGCGGTTGCCTGGTTATGGAGACAATGGCCCTACCCTGGAAATTTATCAATATGGCAATACCGAAGATTTAGCCAAAATAAACCCTAATACCCGCGGCTTTGGCCACATTGCCTTTGAGGTAGAAGATGTCACCAAGGTATTGGCCGATTTAGAAGCAAACGGAGGACGTAGCAACGGTGAGGTAACAACGAAGCCAGTAGAAGGAGTAGGAGAGATCACTTTTGTATATGCCCGTGATCCTGATGGTAATTTGATTGAATTGCAGCATTGGGATAGAATCTAGCAATACCTCTTTTCCTTTTCACGAAAAAATAGTAAGTTTTGTGTACCAATTAAACACAAAACAATTATGGAATTTACTCTCTGGCTATCATTTTTAGGAACCGCGGCTGTTTTGGCGATTACCCCTGGCCCAAGTGTGTTATTAGCTACCGCCAATAGTATGAAATATGGCACCAAAAGAACTTTAGGGACAATTCTGGGCGATTTGTCAGCCAATCTCTGTCAAATGATTTTAGCTTCATTAGGACTTGCTTCTATTGTAGTATCTTCAGGAGAACTTTTTCAAGTGATTAAATGGTGTGGGGTAGCTTATCTCATCTATATGGGTATCAACAAGATTTTGACCAAACCTCAAATTGACTTGTCGACTGCCAATGAGCAAGAAGGTAACAAAAGAAGGGGTTTTGGTAAATTATACCTTGAAGGATTTTTAATGTCGGCTGCCAACCCCAAAGCCATTGTATTTTTTGCTGCTTTATTTCCCCTTTTTATTGTAAGCAATGCTCCTTTTTTGCCACAGGTCGTTGTTATGGCGATTACCTATCTGGCGGTTGATGGTTTGTCATTATTGATTTATGCTCAGTTTGCAGAAAGGCTCAAGCTATATCTTGAAAACCAGGAGAAGGTACATTTACAAAACAGAATTGTGGGAGTGTTATTAATTTTCAGTGGATTAATGTTGTCTTTGGTTAGAAGGTCAAGTAATTGATGATGCCCGAATCAGATGACATATCTAAAAACCTGCTGGAAGGTAGGAGAAAGGACGGATAAGATTACTGGATAGGAGTTTTAGAAGGAATTTTAAAACATAAATCCAGTCCACGTTGTTTCATTTCTTGATATAGCTGCTCTTTGCTTTGCTGAAAATCCAAATGAGAGTGGCTATGCTCAATCTTTTCATCAAACCAGTGATATATGCTCCACAACTCTTCTGTACCTGTCAATTCTATATTATTTTCTAATAACATCAAAGCTCAGGTCTCGATTATAGGTCTCATCTTGTAGGTATTTTTGATAAGAATACTGGGGGTTTCTTTCCACATAGAACTGCAATGATTACTGGCCAGTTGTTGATCAAGTTTGAAAACATACAATTCTTGCCCTGTTTTTTCGAGAGACTTATCTAATCTGTAATAGATAGAGGCTATTACAAACGAATGATTTTGATGTGTAAGAATCAAATCTCACCTACGACGAATAATATAAATTTACAATACTAACTACCTGTTTATATGAACATTGATAACACTTTTACCCTTAAAGATGGAAGAAAACTAGGCTATGCCGAACACGGCGATTTAGCTGGATTTCCGGTGTTTGGTTTGCATGGCACACCTGGTTCTCGGGTGTGGTTTACCGAAGAGGACGAAACGCTCCAAAAGCTCAACATTCGATTTATTACCACCGACCGACCAGGGTATGGAATCTCAGACTTTTATCCTGATCGTAAAATTATTGATTATGCTCAAGACATTGCCCAATTGGCCGATCATTTAAGTATAGATAAGTTTTCGGTAATGGGGGTTTCAGGCGGAGGTATTTTTGCGGCAACGTGTGCCCATGAGCTACCCACACGAGTAATAAAAGCTGGTCTGATCTCCACTACCGACGAATTTGAAAAGGGACGTCCACCTAAAGAAATGAGTCGTGAAAACCGTACAGCATTTAATTTAGCCAGAAGACTTCCCTGGTTGTTGAAGTTTGTCTTTTGGCAGCAAAAAAAGGTGCTGGATCGCCACCCTGATAAATACATTGCGGGTGTACGTAAAAATATAGGGCATTTGTGCCCCTCAGATCAAGCCGTAATGAAACAAGAAGGTATTGCCGAAACAATGCTGGAGCACATGCGGGAAGCCTTACGTCCAGGAGTAGAAGGCATAGTGTCAGAAGCTAAATTGGCTACTGGCAAATGGGGGTTCGATGTAGCAAATATTCAGGTTCCAGTAGAAGTGTGGCATGGCACTGCCGATACCATGGCACCCGTTAGTGCTATTGAGCAATTGGCAACTAAAATTCCTCATTGCGAAACCCACTTTATCAAAGATAAAGGACACTTTTTGACCGAAGATATAGCACTTTGGGAAGCCATATTATCATCTATGAAAGCATCGCAAGCGATTTAATTACAGGCCAGATTTTAGTATCTTACATAATTATCTAACTTCTAAAAATTTATAATTATGTATATGGCCAAGAGCGTGGAGGAGTATCTGGAGCACCACGTTGAACAAAAAGAGATTCTGGAAACTTTGAGAGAAATTATCCTGCAAACTGAATTGGAAGAAACAGTGAAATGGGGAGCACCCACTTATGTACTCGATGGAAAACATGTGGTAGGTTTGGGCGCTTTTAAAGCATATGCAGGACTATGGTTTCATCAGGGAGTATTTTTGAAAGATGAAGCAGGAGTATTGATGAATGCTCAGGAGGGAAAAACCAAGGCGATGCGTCAATGGCGTTTTCAATCCAAAGAGGTGATTGATAAAAAGCTAGTGAAAGCTTATGTATTAGAAGCCATAGAAAATCAGCGGCAGGGAAGAGAGATATTGCCTGAAAAAAAGAAACCTTTAGAAATTCCGCCAGAGCTGCAGGAAGCGTTTAAACAGAATGCATCATTGGCTACTGCTTTTGAGCAATTGAATTTGACCAAAAAACGAGAGTTTGCAGAATACATTGCCGAAGCCAAACGAGCAGCCACCAAAGCGAAGCGTTTGGAGAAAATTACGCCAATGATTCTGGAAGGAGTGGGTTTGAATGATAAGTATCGTTAGTATAAATCTTATTCGTTGTCTACAAGCTCATTGCCCTGAATAGCCAATAATCAGATAATTTTCACAACTTCATAAATTCAACTTTTGTAAAATGACAGTGTTTATATAGCAGATTACCTGATAGGTATAATAAATTTATCGAACCATCTACATTCTCCTACTTTTGAATTGTTACAAAACCAGATTTAAATCATGAAACAATTCAAATTATATTTCTTTCTATTGATTGCTTTAATATATAGCCAGGCCGTATTAGGTCAATATCGAATCAAGGGAAAGGTAGTGGATGGCAATTCAGGTGAGGGGCTTTCATTTGCGAATGTGGTGTTGCGTGCTACTAATGACGCCTCATTTTTTACAGGGGTAGTGAGTGAGTTGGATGGTAGCTTCCAGTTTAAACAATTGAAAACCGGGACTTATGAGTTACAAATCTCGGTAATTGGCTTCAAAACAAAGAAAATACCCCAACTACTACTTTCTGAAGCCCAGCCAGTGTTGAATCTGAAAAAGATTGAGCTTAAGGCAGATGCTCAGGTACTGAGCGAAATACAGGTAACTGCCGAACGAAGCTATATGGAAACCAAGCTGGGCAAAAAAATAATTCATGTAGGCAAAGACATATCGACTATTGGCGGGGCTGCCACTGAAATTCTACAAATGGTACCTTCAGTAGATATAGGAGTAAAAGGGAATATAAGCATTAGAGGTAATAACGATGTTTACATATTAATTGACGGAAAAGATACGCCATTTAATAGCTCTGCATCTGCCATACTGAAGCGAATACCTGCTTCGAGCATCGAAAAAATTGAAGTAATTACCAATCCTTCGGCAAAATATGATGCTTATGGGGTAGGAGGCATTATTAATATTGTTTTAAAGAAAAAACAAAAAAATGGATTCAATGTAGATTTGAGCGGAAGCATTGGAGTAAGCCCGGTTCAGGGAGAGGTTGGGATCAATACCAATTACCGCAAGAATAAATGGAATACTTTTGTAAACTATACCTTCAGTGCAGGGAAAGATCAACAAACGGAAACAAGTCAGGGTAAATTTCTGGACATTACTAACCCAATAAGGAGTTATCGTCAAATTGATCGTTCTAACAGTGATGCATCAAGCCATATGTTGTTGTTGGGAACTTCTTATGATTTTGATAAGAATACCATGATAAAAATTGATGGTTTTGTAGAAAAAGACCTGGAAAATAGCAATACGCAGCAATTGAATACTTCTCTTACATTGGCCAATACCCAACAAAGAGCTACTCTGGAAAACGCCAATAAAACTGATTTTAGCATTTTAGGAACATCCGTGACGTTTGAAAAAGAGTTTGATAACCCTTATCATAAACTTAGTTTAGTAGGCTATGCTTTTGTATCAGATTGGAAAAACCAATCTACTTTCAATACCCAAAATACAGATTTGCAAAACACAATTTTTGATAGTAGTGTAAAATTAAACAATAACGATCAGCGGGGTTTTAATTATGAAATTAGCGGAGATTATTTATTCCCAGTGGGCGTATTGGGGGCGTTGGATATTGGGGTAGAGGCTAATTTTATGAAATACAAAAATATTCAAAATAGCACATTTTTCGGGACACAACCTGCGCTTTCTCAAGTAGTAAATTTAAAACAGTCAAAGAGTTCGTATTATTTGATGAATATGAGTGAAATCGCAGGATTTGAATACAACATTGGAGTAAGGGTAGAGCAGTATTCCGTTGAAGGAAGAGATAAAAACAATACTAAAGTAGTAACTCAAAATTACTTGCGAGTATTTCCAAATATTCAAGTGGGTTTTAGCTTTGGAAGTAAAAAACTACCTCAAAGTGTACAGTTTACCTACTCTAAACGCATTAGAAGGCCAGAATATGAACAACTAAACCCTGTAATAGATTACAGTAATCCGTTGAGTCTGGAGCAAGGAAACCCTCAATTGTTACCTGAATTTGCTCATTCTTTGGAGTTGGCTTATGAACTAAGCCTGGGTAAGAAATTTGAATTTCAAACCACCCTGTTTAGCCGAACAACTACCAATGTAATTCAGCGTAGAATACAGTTGATTAATCAAAACCGTACCCAAACCACTTATGTTAATTTCTCGGATAGTCGTAGTATGGGCCTGGAAAACACCTTGAATCTGGAAGTGACCCCTTGGTGGGAAATCAGTGCGAGTGCTACTTTATACAAAACACGTTTTGCCTTACCTGTAAATAGCCAAGGTGACCAACTCCAGCCCATTAACCAAACCTGGAGTGCAAAAATGACTCATAATTTCCGTCTGCCAGGAAAGTTTAAAGTTCAATTAAAAGGGTTTTACAATGCCCCTGAAAACGAAATTCAAATTCGTACGAATGAATATTATACAATGAACATTGGCATCAAAAAGAATATTCTAAGAGATAAAGGAAGCATCAATCTGGCCGTTACCGACGTTTTCAATACCTTACAATATACTTACCGTAGCCTGGGTCAGGACTTTACCCTTGATACTACCAGCAAACCCAATACACGTAGGGTAAGCTTAGGGTTTAGGTATAAGTTTTAGTATCTAAATCAAATATTGCTAAATGGCTTTAAATCATTTAGCAATATGGTGATAAATTGGGCAATAAAAATAGGCTTCATGAATCAATACTTTTCCCGCTCTCAAAGCGTGTGGTTACAAATAGTTTTTTGGCTGGTATATTTTATCATCAATATGCTGGATATCGGGCGGAATGATGGCTGGCGTTTTGGGTTTGAGGTAGCTACAGTTGATCTGCTATTTTTGATCGTAGGGGTGTATTTCAATGTGCTTTGGTTTATTCCAAAGTTTTTAAATAAAAAGAAATTTTATACTTATGGCGCTTCTATGTTAACCCTGTCGGTATCTATTTCGCTAGGCTGGGTTTTACTCTATTATTTATTAGATATCGCTCGTCATGAACCAGAGGTAGATGAGCAAGAAAACTACCTGGAGTTTGTGTTTATATTATCTTCTTTTATTCATAATCTTTTATTGATTATAGGCATCTCTTCAGTTTGGATTATTTTTGACCGTTATAAAACAAAGGAAAGGTTACAAGAGGTAGAGAAAAATCAAATAGAAAGTCAGTTGAATATGTTGAAAGCACAAATAAATCCTCATTTTTTGTTTAATGTGCTAAACAGTGCCCATTTTCTAATTCCTAAACAACCTGAAAAAGCTTCGCTGGTTTTGGGTAAGTTATCAGAAATCCTTCAGTTTCAATTGTACCGTACTTCCCAGGAACAGGTGCGTTTACAAGATGAATTGATGCAGTTGAAAAACTATATTGATCTGGAAAAAATCCGGCAGGGAAAACAACTACATATAGATACCAACCTGGAGAATGTAACCCAAAACCCTTTGATAGAGCCTTTTATATTTTTGCCATTGGTCGAGAACGCTTTCAAGCATAGTAGAGGTATCCAACAAAGTAAAGTAAAAATTAATTGCGACCTCCAGGGTAATCAATTGACATTTAAGATAGTAAATTCGGTGCCCAGATTGGCCGTGGCAAAACCTGGAGGAATAGGCATTCCTAACTTAGAGAAGCGCCTGGAGTTACTGTACCCCAATGCATACAATTACCAGTACAGGTTAAGTGACTACATGTATACTGCCCAGTTGACAATTAATTTAAACAAAGAGCAAATCGATGAAATGCCTGATAGTAGACGATGAACACATTGCCTGTGAAGGGCTGAGTGAATATGTAGAGCAAACCCAGTTCTTGACCTTGGCAGCAACTTGTGGTAATGCTTTTGAAGCGATAGAGTTTTTGGCTAATTACTCAGTTGACTTGTTGTTTTTGGATATCAATATGCCTTTACTTACGGGGTTAGACATGTTGAAATCGCTGCCTAATCCACCGATGGTTATTTTTACTACGGCGTATACCGAACACGCTTTAGAAGGGTTTGAACTCAACGCGGTAGATTACCTGGCCAAACCTATTATGTATCCTCGTTTCTTAAAAGCTTGTCAAAAAGCTTATGAGCTGTTCAATCTCCGAAATCAGTCAGCGAAAAATGAAGAAACAGTTACCAATGATTTTATCTACGTAAAGGTGGATAAAAAACTGGTAAAGGTGAACTTTGCTGATATTTTATACATCGAAAGCCTCAAGGATTACATTCAAATCCATACTAAACAACAGCAGTGCCTGATTACCTATTTAAACCTGAAGAAAATTAAAGAGCTATTGCCCGAACTGGCTTTCTTGCAAATACACAAATCTTACATTATTTCTATAGGAGACATAAAGGCTACCTATGGCAATATGGTGGAGTTGACTACAGGCAAAGAACTACCCATAGGCCAGCGTTATAAGGAACTATTGTACGAAAAAATTATTAAAAATAATCTGGTGATCAAACAAAGAAAATCGTGAGTAAATTATCGCCAATCACTGTGTAAAGTACAAGTTGACTGGTTTTACACTGATGACTGGAAGTTGTTTAAAAACGTGTTATTTATAGGGTTACATTTTATTACCTATTAGGTGTGGTAAGTTCTGATTTTATTTATTCATTTTCAGATTATTTACCAGACAAATGCGTTATGGATAACAGATACAATTGTTAAAAAATTACTTACAATAATGAAAAAACTATTATCTATAATGCTCAAGAGTGCATTTTTGAGCGCACTACTATTTACGAACTATTCAAGTAAGGCAAAGGCACCCATAAATCATTCCAATGCTGCTAAATACTATTATGTATTGGCACCCAGTGGGCTAAACCTACGCCAAACGGCCAGTACTTCCTCCAAAAAGATCGCCCGATTGCCTTATGGGGCTCGAGTAACTTACCTGGCGGGAGTTCCATCTAAAATGGTAATGGTAGACAATATCAAAGGTGGTATGGCCAAGGTGAGTTATCAAGGCAAAGTGGGTTATGTGTTTGAAGGCTACCTTTCAAAATTTGTAGCACCTAAAAAATACACTGAAGTAAAAAAATATGCGCAAATACTGCGAAAAAGTGGTATTCGGGTGATGACCGAAAGCGGTAATAAGGATTATGATGGATATCAGCAGTTCAATAATGCGATTCATATTCCTACCCAAAGCTGGACTGAGGCTTTCATTGTAGCCAAGCAATTGTTTGGTATACCTGTCAAATTGAATTTTCCAGAGGGGGGGAGTTTAACCAAAGAAAAAATTGATAACCCTGACAAAAAATCTTATGCCTGGACTGACCAAATGGTGGTCAATCGTTCCAGTAACGGGAGATTGAAATCGATAGAGTATAATTACCGAGCCGAAGGTGGGGGAAGTTATGTAGTAATTATGCGCTCTAAAAACATGAATGGCTTTATCTTGGCCCAAAACCAAGTGGCAGATTAATCAATGGTTGTAAGGGTTTAAGCCCGGAATAAAACATTATATTTGTTGGCATTGGCTTCGGTCGATGCCATTTTTTGTTTATGAAGTCGTCTCGACTTCTATAGCTAGTAGAAGCGTATGCGTAGAATCAAAAAATACTGGAAACACATCATTGCTTTTAGTTTGCCCATTCAGGTATTGGTGGTACAATGGTTGGCTTCTGACCCAGAATCGCTGGAGCGTTGGTATACTTATGGGTTTTATGGTTGGCTAAGCAAAACCTTAAGACTCATGTTTGGGTTTTTGCCCTTTGCTTTTGGGCAAATTGTGTTTTATACCCTGGTATTTTTGGCGACCTATTGGTTTTTACGTCAGGTTTGGAAGCGCATTCGCAAAAAGATCACCTGGAAGAAGTTTTTCGGAAGCACAGCCTTGCATAGCTTGTTTGGGGTATCGCTGTTTTACTTTTTGTTTATGGTATTTTGGGGGCTCAACTATCATCGCCCTAGTATTATAAAAGCGGTAAAACTAGAGGTAAAGAAGATATCTCCTGACGAACTAGAGCAAATGTGTGACCGCTTGATTGAGTTGACCAATACCAGTCGAGATGCAGTAACCAAAGATACTACCAAGGCTATTGAGTTTAAGATGACCCATCGCCAAATGAGAGAAGAGGCAGTAAAGGGGTATGAAAACTTTGCCAAGGTGTTTCCTCAATACCAATATGAATACTGGTCGGTTAAAAGTGTGTTTGTACCACAGTTGATGTCTTTGTTTGGTAACGGAGGTATTTATTTTCCTTTTACTGGAGAGGCCAATGTAAATATGGATATGCCTGATTTTTTGTTGCCAGCCACTATTTGCCACGAAATGGCTCATCAGATTGGGATTGCTTCTGAAACTGAAGCCAATTATATGGCTTATATGACGAGCCAGTATCATCCTTCGCCCGTGTTTCAATATTCAGGCAATGTGTTGGCAGTACGTTATGCCATGAGTGCTTTGCGTTATACCGATTCTACTGCATTTAAACGATTACGTAAAAAATTTAACCCTGGTTTTCTACACGACCTTCGAGCTAACCGCAAGTACTGGGATCAGTTCCAAAACCCTCTGGAACCGCTTTCCAGAGCTTTTTACGATCTTTTCCTCAAAGCCAATTCTCAACGAGAGGGCATCAAAAGTTATGGTTTGATGATTCATCTCATTATGGGAGAGTATCGGAAGAATGGGTTGAAATATAAGGTAAAGCAAGAGTAATCAAGCGTTGTTTTACTTCTTTGGAAAGCGAAATAGACTACTGCTAAATCATCATAATAATTCCATTGTTGAGGGTTGATTTTAAGTCAGTATCTTGATCCCAAAGATAAACCAAACCAATAGCTATGAGGGTAGCACATCTTCTCATAGAATTAATTTAATATGATCAGCTTTTTCGAATAAAGCGTCTGACAACTAAAATCAAGGCAACGCATCCTATTGCTATAAAAGTTATTAAGCTAAGAGAATTATTATTTGTGGCGTTTTTTTGAGGTACTGTCTGTCTTATAGTTTCAGGTTTTAAAACACTATCTTTGTTAGCAATGGTGTCAAGTTCTTTATTGAGATTTTTTCTGCGATTTTCCATCATAAATAAACCTTGTCTTGCGCCATTTATGTACTTAGCAATATTGTCTTTTTTAAGGTATTTTTCATCAAACTTTGCTTCTGGGTCAGTTGCAGTAGCTATCCAATTTATTTCATCATTGCGAATCTGAAAAGCTAATTTTTGTGCTTCCTTGATTTCCTGAGTGAAACTTTTATCCAACCTACCAATCACTTTTTGTAAAGCGATTTTTTGGGGCATATAATACTTAAGCTTAAACCATTGGTTTTTGGGTGGGTTTTTCTTGTTGTATAATTGTTGAGCAGCAACATTTTTTACGCACATACCCGCTCTTTTGTAAGCCAAATAAGCAAGGTATGGGGCATTGTTAGGTATATTTTTGTTTTCACCAGCCAGCAAATCACCCAATGCTTCCATCAAAATTGGTGAATTATGCTTACCAAATTTTACCATTCCCATGAGTCCTAATCTGGCTTTATGGATATTAAATTTTTCCTTTTGTCTCTTTTTAAGGTAATAGTAAAAACCACTTTGATAATAATGATTTTGTGCATACGGGTTTAAGGGCAATGTAAAACGGCCGTTTTTTATTTTGGAAAGTAAATATTCTACTAAATACTTCTGGTAAATCTCCCTGCCAAAATGTGCATCTGGATTAATGTATATGGCTTTATCAATGTATTTTAAGCCTTTTTTGTATTCCTTATTGTGAATGTAAAAAGTACCCAGATTTGCATAAGTTTCATACTGATTAGGGTACAGCTTATCCTTTTTTTGCATGAGTGCAATGGCTTTGGTATGATTGCCTAATTTGTCATAGGCCACCGCTAGGTCATCATAATAATTCCATTGTTTGGGATTGGACTTAAGTTTGGTTTCTCGGTCTTTGATACGCCATTGGTAAAACTCAGGGGAATGACGTATGAAATTTCCCGTGATAATCTCAAGTGTAGAAGGGAAGTTTTCTTTTTCAAAAGAAATGGTGTCCCTATCCCACATGCAGGCAAGACTAATAAAACCAATAAGGGAAAGAATGATTGGTAAGAAACGCTTTTTCATTTTAATTGTTATAAATCACTTAAAACTAATTTGTTAGTTAATTTACAATGTTATTTTTTCATATCTAAATTTGCTTATCTTTTTGTTTTATTATTGTGAACGTTTCTACTTAAAAGCAAAGACCATGAAACTCCGCAAAGCTACGCTCAAAGATGTGCCTGCTATCCTTGAGTTATTTAAAGCCACAGTTACCACCATCAACCGTCAGGATTATACTCCTGCGCAAGTAGAAGTGTGGGCAAAATCTACAGAAAATACCGAACGTTGGCAACAACGTATAGAAATGCAGTTCTTTTTGTTAGTAGAAAATAGTGACCAGTTGGTGGGTTTTGGTTCTATTACTTCCACTGGTTACTTAGATTTACTCTATGTACATCCTGATTTTCAACGAATGGGCATTGCTCAAACCTTGTTTGAAACCCTGATGAGCTATGCTGAAAGTGAACAGGCTTTGGCCATTACCTCCGATGTAAGTATTACCGCTCGTTCTTTTTTTGAAAAGAATGGTTTTGCTGTGATTCAAAAGCAAGAAAACGAGCGACAAGGAGAAATCTTAATCAATTACAAAATGGAAAAAACACTTTAGAAACTAATCTTACAATTAGGCAAAAGCTTCTGAGCCTGAGTTTTGACTTTTTCGTCTTTTTTGATAGGATTTCCTTCCAAGTTAAGAGTTTTCAGATTCGTGAGGTTTTGCATACTTTGTGGCAAAGATACAATACGGTTGTTACGTAAATTTAAGCGTTTTAGCTTGGTAAGTTGCGTAATTTGTTCGGGCAATTCACTAATCTTATTGAAAGATAAATCTACATTATCCAACTCCTTAAGTTTGAGTAATTGGACAGGAAACTCGGTAAACTTGTTTTTCCGCAATGATAGCACATACAGTTTATGCAATTGCTCAAATGAAGCAGGCAACTGATAGAGGCTATTATCATTCAGATAAAGTATTTTCAAATGGGCATATTTACTGATGCTTTCACTAAGCTTGTCTAGTTTGAGGCCTACAAGCCTTAATACCGAACCCTTGATCTCTTGCTTACATACTTCCAAAAATGAATTGGGATATCGCAAACAAAAACGTTTGCCACGATCAGTAATTCGGAAAAAACGAATGCCCAATTCATTGGGATCTATTTCTTCATGCGCACTAATATTTTCCAGATAAGTGCTAATGGCGTCTTCGCTAGGGTCGTTGTAATAGTTTTTGGCGTTGGTTTTTAGATGGATAAATAAGTTAGAGCTTAAATGTTTTTCCAACACCTTTTCGGTCAGATTCCTTATTTTAAGGTTACGATTCCACAAGTACAGCAAGAGTAAGTCATAAAAAAACGAAGGATGAATACCGCCACCCATAGCCATTTCCAAACCTAATTCCTGATTGTTTTCTTCGTGACTTTGCAATAGATCACTCAGGTTTTTGGCCATTTGTAATGTAGCCGGGTCGTTTTTAGCAAGATAATGCTCTTCTATATTGTGTAAATAATCCTTGAGCCTGCCCTGAGCCACAATCGGAATCCCCATAGTCAATGCCTTGTCGAGCTTTTTCTTGGGATTTTCGCCTACTACCAAATGAGTAGTAGTTTTCTTAAGACGATCGTCTATGACAATATTGCTGTCTTCCAGGCGATTGGTGAGATCTTCAGTATCAAAACTATTGATTTTACCTGCCAGGTGTACATGGATAGGCGTTTGACTAACTTTTTCGAAAGGGTTGGGCTCTTTATCCAATAAATATGAGAGGGTATTCAAACGAATTACTTGATTAGGAGAGTTCAGGCCTTGCACAATGGCTGGATAATCTGCTATTTTCTCCGCTTCGTTCATTTCTCCCATAAAAATATGAAAGTACAATCGTCGTAGATCACTTGCATAATTTCGGTTTTGGAATTGTTTGAGAAGTGCCCCAATGGTTTTTTGTTTTTGCCCCAGGTTGTTATAGAAGGGATTAGACCCTAAGTGGAGCTTGGTTACGTTCAACAGCGAAAAATCACCAGGCAAACGCTCGATCTTGTTATTCGTGAGAATGAGTTGTTTTAGGTTGCTGAGTTGCCCAATATTTTGAGGAATAGCTTCTATTTGATTATTTTCAAGGTTGAGTACCTCCAGAGCGCTGAGTTTATGAATATTGGCGGGTACTGCTTTTAGCTTGCAATTATGCAAATACAATTCGGTGAGCTTTTCTAGGTTTTGGAGAGAAGCCGGAATGCGGGTAATAGGATTATATGAAAGATTTAGAACCTTTAGGTTTTTGAATTCAAAAATAAACTCAGGTACTTTAGCCGAACGCGTATGCAACAAATGCAAAGTATGCAGGCGAGTGAGCGATAAAAGGTTTTCGGGTAAATTTTTAAAAGAATGATTGTGTAAATGAAGTACTTCCAGGTTTTGTAATTGTGCAATTTCTTCTAAAGGCAAATCTTTTTGATACCTTAGTATCAATTCAGTTACCTGCAGAGGGGATTTTAAGGCTTGTTCTAGGTTATAAAACTGTTGTTTTGTCATAGTTGCAGTGGGCAAACTTAAGCGAGGTTTGCTAAAACTTCAATATAAAATATTCAGAAATACAGTGACAAATAATCATTGTTTATTTTTTGTATCTATAATAATTGTTACTGGCCCATCATTCAAAAGCTGTACTTTCATATCTGCACCAAATTCTCCAGTTTCAATGGGCTTACCCAAGGAGGTTTCCATTACTTTGATGAAATTTTCGTACATCGGGATCGCCACTTCAGGACGAGCTGCTTTTATATAAGAAGGGCGATTACCTTTTTTGGTACTGGCTTGTAGGGTAAACTGACTGATCAATAACATATCGCCTGATACATCTCCTAATGAAAGATTCATTTTGCCCTCTTCATCGCCAAAAATACGCAAATTAACGATTTTTTTTACCAACCATTGAATATCTTCTTCAGTATCATCAGTAGCAATGCCGAGCAAGATCAACAACCCTTGCTGGATCGCACCTTTTACTTGTTGTTCAATCGTTACCGATGCTTCAGATACTCTTTGTATGACTGCAATCATTTGGTGAAATGAATATTTTGGTGAAGTTCCAAATTTATGTATACTCACATAAAATAACAATGAAAATCAACGGATTAGCCAATATGAGGTATGAGTAGAAAGGTTTTAATTTTTATTTTTCTCTCGATTTTTTTTTCAGGTCTTGCTATTGCGGGATTGTGGTACTTCCAAAGCGCCCAAACTTCGATAAACTATAATGCCTGTGAATTGTGTGATGGAGTGCAATATCAGGCGGGTTATGAATATTTTCGAGGTCAAAAAGCCGATTATCAGGTGAAATTCCCCTTTCATAGCCGAGTATTGGTTCCTTGGCTGACGGCTCAGTTACCATTCAAAAACTCTAAGGAGGCTTTTTTTATATTGTTATGGGCCTGTACTTTAGTGACCGTTATTTTATTGCTCATCGCCTGGCAATGGCTCAATGTTCCCTGGTACTTACAAGTGGTAGGGATAGTATGGCTATTATTTCACTGGACTGGGATTATACGTTTCAACATCTACGATCCCATCACTGTAGATGCTCCCTCATATGTTTTCCATAGTTTGTTGGTTTTGATGTTGATCCGTCCTCGCTGGCTTTGGTTACTCATTCCTATTACGCCGATAGCCACAGCACAAAAAGAATCATGGCTTGCCATTGTGTTATTACTCACTTTATATGAATTTGTCTATCAACGGTTTTTTAGCTCAAAAGCCTCTTATCAAAAACTCTGGTTATACTTTGGAGCATTGATTCTGGCCATGGCTACCAAGTGGGTGCTCAATGAATGGTTTGGACCCCTGGAGGGTACGAGTAAAAATTCTCTGATTACGATTCTTTATTTTGTCAAAATCACCCTACAAAACCCGTTAGATTTAGTTCGTTGGATAGTGGCAATGTTTATAGGGTTTGGGGGACTTTGGTTGTTGGCTTGTCAAAAAATGTGGGAATATTCCTGGAGCCATGATGAAATGCGTACTCCACTAGTATTGTTAGTAATACTCCATTTGGCATTTGGTATTTTGGCAGGGCGAGATATGACCCGTATTATGTTTTTAGGTTTTCCTTTTATTATGACACTGATCTTTTTGTTAGTGCAAAAAGAATCAAAACTAATCTTAGCGATTGTGTTCGCCCTTAGCATTCCAATCCTGCGATTAGTATCTATGATTCCTTCTCAGGTTTCTCAAAACCAGTTATTTAAGACTTGGTTTCCTGAATATGCCCCAATAGGAGTAGTAAGTGCCTGGGCAGTATACATGCTGATATGCTATTGGCTGATTGTTAAATTGAGAAAGTGGTTGGAATAGCCTAAGTAATTACTTAATCACCCCCAATGCTTTTAATTCTTCGGGAGTAACAGTAGGAGGAAAGCCTTTAGTTTTGATCTTATTTACAACAAAATCGGCCACCTTTTGAGCATCTTCCTGGGTATCGAAGCCCCTGATCCCTGGTACACTTGGTTTATGTTCTTGACGAATACGCTGAGTTTTGCCATTGAGAGTCACCGTGATTTCATAGCCAAACGTATTTTCTTTGCCAGTAATGACCTTGGTTTCAAAAGAAGCACCCTTATAAAGGTTTTCCTGTGGTTTTACAGGCCCTTTGGGTAAGTTTTGTGAGGCAGGATCGTTTGAATTTGGTTTTGAAGCCTGGGTTTGTGATGATGAAGAATTCTTGCGCACGTTTGCGTTGCGTTCAGGAGTGGTTTGAGTTTCCTGATTTTTAGGTTGTTTACAAGATACAACGCCTATCAAAAGAGCTATTATAAATATCGACTTATGCATCATTTACTTGATCTGGATTTACTTCATTAACTTTTGTTGCCAATTCCAGGCATCTCTCAGCCCTTCTTCTAAGCTTCTCTGGGCTTGCCATCCTAGTTCTTGATTTGCCTTGGCGACTGATGCATAAATTTGCTCGACATCACCTGGGCGACGATTGCCAAACTCATAGTTGAGCTTAAGGTTATTTACTTTCTCGAAAGTTTGTACTAGTTCTTGTACCGAGTTTCCTTTGCCTGTACCTATATTAAAAACCTCACAAGTATTGTTTGTTTGCTTTTTATTGACCAAAAGCTGTAGAGCTTTTACATGTGCATCAGCCAAATCCATTACGTGGATATAGTCTCTCACACAAGTACCATCAGGCGTATTGTAGTCCTTACCAAAAATGGTTAACTTTTCTCTTATGCCTGCGGCCGTTTGGATAATATAAGGCACCAGGTTATTAGGTACTCCTAAAGGCAATTCACCAATATGTCCACTTAGGTGTGCACCAATAGGGTTGAAATATCTTAGTAAAATGGCATTCAATTGAAAGTCATCCTGCTCAGTTTGTGCACTTTTAACTGTGTCTCGTATTACTTCTTCACAGATTTGCTTAGTATTTCCATAAGGAGATTGGGCAGGAATAATGGGAGAATGCTCGGTTACTGGAAGTTGGTCAGGTTGGCCATACACAGTACAAGAAGATGAAAACACCAAATGAGGAGTTTGGTGTTTTTTCATCATTTTTAAAATAACTATTAGAGAGCCTATGTTATTTTGGTAATATTTCAATGGATTGATAACTGATTCTCCCACGGCTTTGTGTGCCGCAAAGTGAATGACACCCTCTATATCCTTTTCTGTTTCAAAAACCTCATTGACTGCTTCCTGGTCATTACAGTCTATTTTGTAGAAAGGCACAGTAGTTTGAGTAATGGCCTTGAGATTCTCTAATACAGAAGGTAATGAATTGTCAAAATTATCGACAATAATGGGTTTCATGCCAGCCTCAATCAAAGAAACCACTGCGTGTGAACCAATAAAACCAGTTCCACCAGTTACCAAAACCTTCATACAGCTGTGTTTAAAGTTGAGATTCTTGTGTAGCGTTCTTTTCTAGAAATTCTTTAAAATATGCATAAGTCTTTTGCAAACCTTCAGCACGAGATACTTTAGGTTCCCAGCCTAAAATTTCTTTAGCTCGGGTAATATCAGGCTTTCTTTGTTTAGGATCATCTTTGGGCAATGGCTTATAGATAATTTTTTGATCTGTACCAGTAAGCTTGATAATTTCTTCTGCAAAATCTTTAATGCTAATTTCATCAGGGTTACCAATATTTACCGGATGAGCATAGTCACTCAATAATAAACGATAAATACCTTCTACCAAATCATCTACATAGCAAAAAGAGCGCGTTTGTGAACCATCACCAAATACTGTAAGGTCTTTGCCCTGCAATGCTTGACCAATAAAGGCTGGTAAAGCCCGTCCATCATTTAAGCGCATGCGGGGGCCATAGGTATTAAAAATTCTTATGATGCGGGTTTCTAGTCCGTGAAAAGTATGATAAGCCATTGTGATTGCTTCTTGGAAGCGCTTGGCTTCGTCGTATACACCACGAGGACCAATAGGATTTACATTACCCCAATAATCTTCGTTCTGAGGATGTACCAATGGATCACCATATACCTCAGAAGTAGATGCTACCAAAATGCGAGCTTTCTTGGCTTTGGCCAGGCCTAGTAAATTGTGGGTGCCCAGCGATCCTACTTTTAGAGTTTGAATAGGAATTTGTAAATAATCTATAGGACTGGCAGGAGATGCAAAGTGTAAAATATAGTCTAAATCACCTGCAACGTGTACAAACTTGGAGACATCGTGGTGATAAAACTCAAATTCTTTTTTGGGCATTAAGTGTTCTATGTTAGTCATAGAACCAGTGATAAGGTTATCCATTCCTATCACGTGACATCCTTCTTGGATAAAACGATCACATAGGTGGGAACCTAAAAAACCAGCAGCCCCAGTTATCAAAACCCTTTTCATTGAGTGTTTATTTATAAAGTAATAAGAAATTCTAAAAACGGTATAAAAAAATGGTCTGGCTGCCAAACCAGACCTTACAATTATTTTATCCCTTGACTGTTTTACGGCCTATACTATAATAAGTGTAGCCAAGTTCCTGAACTTGATCCAGGTCAAATAGGTTTCTTCCATCAAAAATCACCTTGTTTTTCAATAGTTTAGATACTACCTCAAAATCGGGTGTTCTGAAAGCAGGCCATTCAGTAAAAATGAGTAATGCATCAGCCTCTAACAATGCACCATAAGCACTATCTGCATACTCGATCTTATCACCAACAATTTGTTTTACATTATCCATGGCTTCTGGATCATATGCCTTTACCTTGACACCTTCTGCCAATAAAGCATGGATATTTTCCAACGAAGGAGCTTCACGAATATCATCAGTGTAAGGTTTGAATGACAATCCCCATACAGCCAAAGTTTTATCTTTCAGGTTGTTGTTAAAATGGGCTTTTAACTGAGGAATAAGCCTGGTTTTTTGCTGATGGTTGACATTCATTACTGAATTCAAAATTTTAAAATCATAGTCAAATTCATTTGCAGTTTTAGCCAGTGCTTGTACATCTTTAGGAAAACAACTTCCTCCATAACCAATACCTGCAAATAAAAATCTTTTACCAATTCGTGAGTCAGTGCCAATACCTTTACGCACGTTGTCAACATCAGCTCCAGCACGCTCACACAAATTGGCGATTTCGTTCATAAAGGTGATTTTGGTAGCCAAGAAAGCATTTGCTGCATATTTAGTCATTTCAGCCGAACGCTCATCCATAAATATGATAGGATTTCCTTGACGAACAAAAGGTAGATAGAGTTTCTCCATTACCTTTTTGGCTTTGTCAGAAGAAGTGCCTATCACTACTCGATCAGGCTTCATAAAATCTTCAACTGCTACTCCTTCTCTTAAAAACTCAGGATTGGATACTACATCAAAGTCTACTTTGGCGTTTGCAGCAATTGCAGCATGAACTTTTTCGGCAGTGCCTACAGGAACAGTACTTTTGTCTACAACAACAGTGTAACTCTCTAACAAGTGACCTAAATCATCGGCTACTTTTAGTACATATTTTAGATCGGCAGATCCATCTTCGCCGGGAGGGGTTGGAAGCGCTAAAAAAATGATCTGAGCATCTTTAATTCCTTCTTCCAAATTGGTGGTAAATTGAAGACGATCTTGTTTGATATTTCTTTCAAACAAAACATCTAAGCCTGGTTCATAGATTGTAATTGTACCTTGCTTAAGTTTATTGACTTTTTCAACGTCGATATCTATACAAGTTACATTATTACCAGTTTCGGCAAAGCAAGTACCTGTAACTAAACCAACATATCCAGTACCAACTACTGCTATTTTCATATATCAAATAATTATTAATAACAAATCAAAATATTGAAGGCAAAGCTAGGGGATTATTAGATGAATTACCAATTTTTAATAAACAATGCAATTTTTCAAAAAGTTGAAATGAAAAGAGATCAAAATATTGGAGAAAAAATGCAAACCCCTTCATTAGATTTTGCTAAAAAAACAGGGATGTAATTCATTAGAAAAAAATTTTGAAGGTCAAAATTCTCCAATAGAAGCTAATAAATTCGCTGATTCTTGATTTTTGCCAAATTTTATCCTAAGAAACTGTAAGTCAGTAGAGTTATGGTGCCTAATAAAAGCCAGTGTTGCATTTTTAAATTTTTATTGTATAATTTTATTGCTATTTTTGCATTGAAAAATTCAATTTATATATGCAAACAGAGACATTAATCAATCGAGAAGAACTCATTGCCGAAATTACCCAAAGTGTAACTGACTTTGGTGACAAACACATACGTCCTCATATGATGGATTGGGACGACAACCAGACTTTTCCCCGGGAGTTATTTAAACAATTAGGTGACTTAGGATTAATGGGTATGTTGGTACCCGAGAAATATAACGGTGCCGGATTAGGATATAGAGAATATGTAGCTGCAATCATTGCATTATCTAAAATTGACAGTTCAATTGGCCTTTCGTTGGCCGCGCACAATTCGTTGTGTACAAATCATATATTGCAATTTGCTAATGATGAGCAAAAAGCCAAGTGGTTGCCAAAACTGGCTACTGGCGAATGGATTGGAGCCTGGGGGCTTACTGAGCCTAATACAGGGTCTGATGCAGGCAACATGCGCACAACCGCAGTTCTTGAAGGTGACGAGTGGGTGTTGAATGGTGCCAAGAATTTTATCACGCATGGTATTTCAGGAAACGTGGCAGTAGTAGTGGCACGTACTGGCGAGCCTAACACTTCAGGCAATGCGTCGGCATTTGTAGTAGAAAGAGGTACTCCAGGATTTTCGGGAGGAAAAAAAGAAAGTAAATTAGGAATGCGTGCTTCTGAAACCGCAGAAATGATTTTTGACAACTGTCGTATTCCTAAAGAAAATATGTTGGGTAATGTAGGAGATGGTTTCCGCCAGGCATTGGCCATTTTGGATGGAGGTCGTATTTCTATCTCAGCACTCTCTATCGGAATTGCTGAAGGTGCTTACGAAGCGGCCCTTAATTACGCCAAAGAAAGAGAACAATTTGGTAAACCTATTGCTTCTTTTCAGGGAATTTCATTCAAATTAGCAGATATGGCTACCGAAATTGATGCTGCTAAATTATTGACAGATCGTGCTTCGGATTTGAAAGACGCAGGTAAGAAGGTAAGTAAAGAATCTGCCATGTCTAAATATTATGCTTCTGAGGTAGCAGTAAGAGTGGCTAATGATGCAGTACAGATTTTAGGTGGCTATGGTTATGTAAAAGATTTCCCAGTGGAGAAGTTTTACCGAGATGCCAAACTTTGTACCATCGGAGAGGGTACTTCTGAAATTCAGAAAGTAGTGATCTCTAGAGCTATTTTGAAAGGATAAGTGCCTGATTTGAAAATAAATCAAGTAAACAGCAACAATAGTTTTTATATATAGATTTGTAACCCTGATTGTTTTATAATAATCAGGGTTTTTTTAGTGCTTGTTACCAGAGGTTAATTAAGGTTTTCCAAATATTTATATCCACTCCCGGTATTGAGTAATAAGATTTGTTGGTGAGGT
The DNA here is from genome assembly GCA_001890965.1 of marine bacterium AO1-C. GTDB lineage: Bacteria > Bacteroidota > Bacteroidia > Cytophagales > Microscillaceae > Microscilla. Next base: position 32,974 of record MLAY01000021.1, read on the forward strand.
TGTATTTTTTCGTCTTGCACCAATCGTTTGAGTGCCTGCCAAATGGCGGCTCCTTCAGGAGAAATAAGAATGCCTTCTTTGGCTGAAATTTCGTGTACGCCTTGTTTAATTTCTTCTTCTATTACTTTAACTGCCCCTCCTTTGGAAGCTTGCAATACTTGCATAATCATATCTTGGCCAAAAGCAACCGGAACCGATAACCCATTTGCAATGGACATAGTATAGCTACCTGGTGAAGAGGCTGTACCGTTTATTAGGTCTACAATTGGAGAACAGTTGGCAGTTTGTACAGCAATCATTTTGGGTAATGGTTGATCTGTAAGCCAGCCTAGTGCACGCATTTCCTGAAAAGCTTTCCAAATACCTAGTAGCCCAGTGCCGCCCCCAGTAGGATACAATATGATATCGGGTAATTGCCATTTCATTTGTTCGGCAATCTCATAGCCCATGGTCTTCTTACCCTCGAGGCGATAAGGTTCTTTGAGAGTAGATACGTTAAAGGCTCCTGTATCGTGCGTGATTTGGTTAGCCAGCTTTCCACATTCATCAATTAATCCATCTACCAGTATAAGTTTTGCACCATAAAATTGGCATTCTTGCTGAAAGATTAAAGGGGTTTTTCGCGGCATAACAATGGTAGCCTTCATTCCTGCAACGGCACAATAGGCACTCAAGGCCCCACCAGCATTGCCCGCAGTAGGTATAATACATTCGGTTACTCCCAACTCTTTTGCTTTTGATATGGCCATGCTTAGACCGCGAGCCTTGAACGATCCAGTTGGGTTAAGCCCTTCATCTTTTAGATACAGATTTTCTAAGTGATGTTCTCTTGCCAGTCTTTTTAGTGGAATAATAGGTGTCATACCTTCTCCTAGCGAAACACGGTTATTTTGATCTAGCAAAGGAAGCATTTCAGCATAACGCCACATAGAGTTTTCTCGTTTGGCTAAATCATCAGGGTTTGGCATTTGCCCTTTTGTGTAATGAGTTACCAGCGGTTGATTACAACAAGTTGCATAGGTTTGTAATTGGTCATGGGAATATTTTGTCCCGCATTTAGCACAGGCAAGGTGAGAAATCAATGATTGAGTGGTTTGAATCATGGCTCGTAAGTATGGTTAGACAACTTAACTTCAAGTTATCAATTTCACAGGTTTTGTGATTCAAAAGCCGTAGGATTAACATTAAACTTACATTTGAGCTGATTACAATCTCCATTTTATTCAGGTTGAGCAAGTTTTTCTAAATATCATCTTGCAAGAAGTCTCACTCACTTATTCTTGTTTTCGTGTATAAGCTTTAGATACATAGCAGGTGTAGTATTTTTTAGTTTCTTAAATACTTTATAAAAAGTGCTTTTGGCATTAAAACCAGCTTCGTAAGCCAAGCCTAAAGTTGTGTAGTATTGATAGTTTTCGCTTTTACTCAACTGAACAAAGTGCTCAATACGATAGGTATTGATAAAATCATAAAAACAAAGCTGAAAGCCTTCATGAATAATTCGGGACGTTGTTAGATTGTCGGTCTGAAGAATTGTTGCTAAATCTGCCAATGTTAATGTAGGGTTTAAATAAGGCTTAGAATCAATCATAACTTCTTCTAACTTCACTTTCCAGGCTAGCAATTCTTTTGGGTTGAAGTACTGTTTAGTAAATGATAATTTCTGCTGAGTTTCTAAGGGTACTTTGGGCCTGATTATTTGAGGAAGCCTGTGATGTGGTAGTACCAGTGTTTTAGAAAGGTGCGAGACTTTGATTTGCCCTTTATTTTTAGCTAGAAACAATAATGAACATAGTGTTATCAGAAAAATAATTGTGGCAATTTGGATCATTTGTTTGACTTTGAATGGGAAGAAGAAATTGTTTAATTTAGAATGACCTATCTGCCAGGGATTTATAATCTTGGCAGATAGGAAAGAATGGCTTTTAGAAGAGCGCTATTTTTTTTGCCGTCCATTAATAAACCTGATTGCCTCCACAACATTTTGATCTTTTGTCAGGTCTTTGAAGTTTGCTTGTTTTACTACTTTAATGTTTGGCTCGATTGCCTCAGTGTATACATTATTTTTATCGGCCAGATAGCCATAAGTAAGGGTGATTTTTACCCCAAAAGGAAGCTTAACCATATCGTTGCAGGTGAGTAACCCGTAACTTGTTTCACCAATAGTAACCACGTTTTTTCTCCCCCTAAAGCCTACAGCGATTAGCTCACCTGCACTACCTGTCATTTTTCCTATGATGAGTGCCACTGGTATTTTTACATTAGGTGTGCCATTTACTTTGGCCACAGTTTCCATCTTTGGCCCCGAATAAAAAGCTCCGTTCTTGAGTGTATGGGTTTGTTTTTTTAGTGGCTGTTTGTTGATATCCAGTACTTTGTATACAACGGCATTGCCTAATAAATGATATAGTGCCGCCAACATTGGGTATACATTTCCCCCGATATTAAATCTTAAGTCGACAATCCATCCTTTGAGGTTATAAGCTTGCTGGGCTTTCAGGATGGCATCGTACATAGATTGGGTTTTACGATTGAGCGAATCCTGCGAAATATCCATCAACAGCATTCCTGGGATCATTACATAGCCATATTGTTTGTTGAGCACTTGTACTTCAAAAGGTGGTTTTTTCTGATATTTTTTTAGGAATTCGACATTGAAATCCTTTTGAGAAAGTGGCTTACCCAAAGTACTCTTGAACCAACCAAAGGAGGAGAAAATATTTAAATGTGACCCACCAATGGTATCAAAGAGTTGGGTAGTTGTTTTAAGCGATGCGGCGAAGCTTGGGCTTTTCAAAGCTTTTTGCTTGATATAAGGTTTTATATTGCCCCAGTCTACTTCATTTTTATAGAGATACCTGTTTTCTAAATGATAAAATAAACTATCATAAAAAGTGTTGATACTGTCCTTTACCGAGAAGGTTTGTCCAAAGCTAGTACTTGCAAAAAGAAGCACATTAACGAATAAAAAAATCAGGTGTTTTTTCATGAGATATCTTGGTTTTATGTTTTTTGTATAGGGGCAAACATAAAATGAGATTTCAAGAAAAAGTGCGAAAACAGCATCAAGAACGTCCAAAAAGAGGAATCTTAGACCTTTTTTGAGGATAGCTGTCTTCTGTATTGGCGAGGGGTGAGTCCAGTGAGTTTTTTGAAAGAAGCATTGAAGGACGACTTGGAGCGGAAACCAGATTTTTCGGCGATAAATACCAACGTATATTTTTCTTCATCGGGAGAAGCTAGCAGTTCTTTTACTTTCTCAATCCGATAATGCATAATATATTCCGAAAAATTTACACCATGGTTTTCATTGATAAAACGAGAAAGCTCTTTTGACGAAACCTCTAACTGAGTAGCCAATTGCTCAATGTTAAGATTGGGGTTTGTAAATGCTTCGTCTACCTCAATGGCTTTTTGTAATTTGGTGCCCAACCAAAGCGGTTTTTGCGGAGTAATATTTTGCACTTCTTTTTTAAGCTTTAATGTCTTGAATAATAAAGTATATTTTGAAAAACCAATGAACCCAATCCAATAGATAAAGGTGGAATTTAATAAAAGAGTGATTGAGTAGACTAATCCACTATCTTGAGCAGAAAAAGCTATAGTTAGGATTTGATGAACGAGATTAAACAAGGTAAACCCCAAAAATACCCGAGAGAAATGTTTTAGCCATTGCCAATGCCTAAGTTTTTGGCCAGAGAGATTGAGCCTGTCTTGGTGGTGACTGACCCACCTTAAGGCAAGTATTACCAGGCATAAATTGAATAATAGATAAACAAACTCATTGTAGGTAAAAAAACGAGTTTGATATACATCGAATATGATTGAGGGGTTGATGCCTGTAACCTTTAGAATAAACCAATAACTGCGAAGTACCGCATAGAGAATTGCTGGTATAAATAATAGGTATTCTTTTGGGGTAAACAACACCTTGCCCTGATCAGTAATATTGCTTTTGATATAAAAAAAGAAGCCTACCCCAATGAGGTATTCATAAGGGATAGGCAATGAGAAAGTATCTCCTAGCAGCAACAACATGGCATAAGTAAAATTGAAAAATGCCAGGTTAAAAAGAAAGAGTACAAAAAACTTAAAAGCCAAGGGGTTGGCCTTACGCTTTGGATACAAATAAATACACAACGTAAAGCCTTGGATGGCTCCTAAAAGCACAAAAATACTTAAAAGACTGATATTCAATTTACGAACCTTTTTTGCTTAACCTTTTAAAAAATCATAACTCGTTTGGTTACAGTATATTGAGGAGTACTTACCTTTAAAATATATACCCCTGCTAGTAGCTGAGTCTTGGCTGGAATGGTAATCGACTGAAACTGAGCATTGGCCACTTGTCCATTTTTGACGCGTTTTCCAGAAAGATCATACAAGGCCCATTCCAATGCATTGGTGACCTCGGGCAAGCGTAAATTAAACTGAATTTCTTGGTTGATAACTGGATTGGGGGCTATCACTACAAAATCATCAGGATTGGTAGATAATGCAGAAGGGGTGAGGTTGATATCATCGATGTATACATTATTGCCATAACTGTTTACACCGATAAAACCTACCTGTATATTTCCTTTGCCTGCCCATTCGCTCAAATTGATAATTTCACTGCGCCATTGGTTGGTTCGGATTGGTTTCCAATTCTCTGATACAGGGTCGTCAGTAGCCAGAGTGTCTCCATATTTTTCATATACTATAGTAAATGTTTGGCCACAATCGGTACTTACACCTACTTTAAGGCCGTCTCTCGACAATTCATCTCCGCTCTTAAATTGAGCATAAGCTACTCTAAACTCTAAGAGTAACTGTTGTGCACCAGACACATCCAATAATGGTGTAAGGAGCTGATCTTCCTGACCTACTTCGGGATAGTCAAAATAAGGCAATACCATTACATCATTTCCTTGACTCTGATTTTGTTCTGGAACTACAATAGGCATCCAGGTTTCTTGTTGGTCAGGATTGACAATTTCCCAGGTACTATTGAGAATGGTTGTGTCAGAAAAGTTATACTCCAGAGGTATAGCGTTTAATGGCTTTATTGTAAAATTGGCACTTTTGGTATTATTGACAATATCGGTATCTACTTGTCCATTGGGTAAAGAAGTTTCTACATTGAGTTGGTGATCGGCTCGGGTTGTTTGTGTAGTGGGCAATTGTACTGTAATGGTGTCAAGAGAGGCCAGATTACCTTGCCAGGTAATTGTTTGAGGCGATGATCCGTCTATGTTATAAGTAATAGTTACCGAAGTAAGTGCATTGTTGCCAAAGTTTCTAATGACTACCCGCGGGCTTACATCAGTATCACAATTTGAGCTTTGTACTTGAGTAATAGAGGCGATCCCTGCATTGTTGGCAATAAGATTTACTAATTGCAGGCCTGGAGAGTCTTTAAGTGTTTTGCGACGAGGACTATTGGCCAAAACAGCGCGCATACGAGTTTTTTGTTGCTCTGTAAACATATTCATACAGCGGTCATCGGTATAGTCCATATAGTTTTCAATTTGAGAATCCGATCCATCACAAGCTACAGGGATAGAAGAAGGACAACCACGGGTTTGATCGTTTACGGGAGGGGTATCAGTACAAAAATCATCACCTGGGCAAAAAGCATCTCCTGAAATGTGCAATAAGCCCAAGTAATGGCCTATTTCGTGGGTAGCAGTTCTACCCTTATCATAAGGAGCACTTACGTTTCCAGTATCGCCAAAAGACTGATAGTGTACCACGATTCCATCAGTCAAAGGATTTCTTGTGTCAGAGTTTTGTGGTACCCCAATCAAATCAGTTTCTGGAAACTGGGCATAACCTAGTAATCCTGGTAGATTACATACCCATACATTAAGATAGTGTTCTGGATTCCAAAAGCTAAGTGCTTTAAGGGTAGGGTCATCTACTATACCCCAACTTGTTCGTCCACCATTGACTCTTACGATACCATCGGTTGGAATACCATCGGGAGATTGCACAGCTAACTGAAAGTTGATTTCGATATCAGCTCCAGCGGGGTGAGTATTGTGGCCATTCGTATTAATTTTTTTTCTGAAATCTTCATTAAGAATCCGGATTTGAGATTCTATTTGTGCTTGTGAAATATTGGTACCTGTTCCTATGGCTTCTCCATTATGGATCACGTGTACCACTACTGGGATATTGATAATTTCAGCTGTAATTCTTTTAGGGTTAGTTGCTTCTGCTTGTACTTTTTGGTGGAGCCATTTTTCAAAAGCCACAGATGGCTTATAAGGGATACATCGTTCTACTTTGGGGTTTTGCTGCGCTTTACTGGTCAGTCCCCAGAAAGACAAAATGGCAATACATATAAATCTTGACAGCAGGGTTAAATTGGGCGTGTACATATAATTATATTTAATTAAGTATTTAGTAAGACTACTAAAATAACCTAATCCATTTGACTAACCTCTTGTCGCCATGCTTCTTCAACAACTTGTCTTGTAAGGAACAGTAGAAACTATAGCTACGTTGAGTTTGGCATATCAACATCAGTTTTTCAATTGTCTAACAAAAAGGTATTACACCAAATTTGGACTACTTTATTTTTTCGTTTTACTTAATGCAAGCGGCATAATATAGCAAAAAAAAATGAGGTCGGGAAAACCTCATTTATCAAAACTCTTGAATGGACAAGTTTACATAGGCGTCACGTTAATCGCTTGCACCTCGGTTATTTCGGGTACAGCTTTGCGGATTGATTCCTCGATACCAGCCTTTAAAGTCATAGCCGACATAGGGCAAGAACCACAAGAGCCCATAAGTTCCAGTTTTACCACGCCATCAGTTACCTCTAGCACTTTTACATCTCCACCGTCGGTTTTGAGATAAGGCCGAATGGTATCTAGCGCGCTGTCTACACGCTCTTTTATATCTATTGTAGTATCCATATCTTTCTTAGTTTAGCAAGTAAGCCAATAACGACTATACTTTGATTTCTACTTTTTGGGTTTTGGGTTGAGTAGCGTTACGAATGGCTACTTGTCTGGCTACATTTTGGGCCAGGTTTTCAAATGCAAGTGTGGTAGCTTCGTCAGCATTTTTTACTGCTGGTACCCCATTATCTCCTCCTTCTCGTATACTTTGTACTAACGGAACCTCTCCAAGGAAAGGTGCTTCAAAACGTTCAGATAATTGCTTACCGCCATCTTTTCCAAAAATATAATATTTATTTTCTGGGAGTTCGGCAGGGGTAAAGTAAGCCATATTTTCCACAACTCCCAACACTGGTACGTTGATTTGTGGTTGACGAAACATCGCAACTCCTTTCACGGCATCAGCTAAAGCTACTTTCTGAGGAGTAGTTACAATCACAACTCCAGTTACAGGTACTGCCTGTACCAAAGTAAGGTGAATATCGCTGGTACCAGGAGGTAAATCAATCAATAAATAATCAAGTTCATCCCAAAGCGTATCACCCAAAAACTGAGTAAGTGCTTTACTAGCCATAGGACCTCTCCAAACTACAGCGTTTTCGGCAGGCGCCAAAAAGCCCATAGAGATGATTTTAATGCCCATGCTATCTATTGGAATAATCATATTTTTGCCGTCAACCTCGGTTACTTCTGGTCGGCCACCTTCTACGCCAAACATTGTAGGGATGGAAGGCCCAAAAATATCAGCATCTAATACGCCAACGCTGGCCCCAGATTTGGCCAAAGCCATAGCCAGATTAGAGGTAACAGTAGATTTACCAACTCCACCTTTACCCGAAGCAATTGCAATCACGTTTTTTACTTTAGGCAGTACTGGGGTAGTGCCAAAACGAGTAGAGGTTACCTCGGCAGTAAGATTTACTGTAACTTCAATATCTTTATTGATATGCTGGTGAATGGCATCCACACAGCGTTTTCTAATCAATTCTTTTAAAGGACAAGCAGGAGTGGTCAATATGATTGTAAAACTCACTTTGTTACCATCTACACTGATTTTATCTACCATGTTTAGGGTTACCAGGTCTTTTTTAAGATCTGGTTCCTCTACTGTGCTAAGAGCCTTTAAAACCGCTTCCTGAGTTATATTCATAAGATATATTTATTCCTTTTCAACCTTGAATGAGTACAAATATAGTACATATTTGATAACTAATGGTATGTGCAAATAGTTCAAGCAAATTCTCGTAATAATTTAGAATTTGTTTAAGCTGTAATAAGCTTTTTCTATGAATGATATACAGTGTGATTGTAAACTATATGTTGCTTAAATGTTATGAATTGAGGAGTTGAACGAACGTAAGCAGGAAACAGAGGGAAACTTTTTATGAATTATGGTTGAAAAATCAGCTTATACGTAAGCTGTAATGTTTTGGTTATTATTTATAAGTTTTTTTTTGTTTTTGTATCAAAAAAAGTATTCGGAATATTCTTTAGTTCTTTTGCTGGCTTTAAATGGATGTTTTGTCAGAAAAAGCAACCAACAGGCTACGTGTGAAATGAATCAAAAAATGACTAAAAACAGTGTTCTTGAGTAAGAATCATAGGGTTGTACTACACGAAAATACATGTGTATTTAAGCTTAAGATAATGATTTTTTTGCCATAGGAATATGTGCTAATTTTATGTTGGAAAAAAACTCATAAGTGCACAAGTTGCTTGCTTTATAGTTTATATTAAAATAGTCCAATATTGATATTGTAACTTATCTACATAGTGAAAAGTTTTTTGAATAGAATAGCTAAAATATATTACGACCCTCAATTACATGTGATTCGGATTCGCTTTTTTGGGTATTCCGATTCACCACTCTACCGCGAAGCTTGGACAAACGCCTTACAAATTGCTAAAGAAAATCATTGTAACCATTGGTTTTTAGATCAACGAGATTGTTATGGCATTACAAGACAAGATTTAGAATGGCTTACCGAACGATGGTATCCCCAGTCGGTAGAGGAGATGGATCAGTTGAATTTGCGAGAAAAAAGAGTCAATACTTTTTTGTTGCCATTAAACATTACGAGTAGCTTCTTTACGAAGATTACTTCTTATCATCGTCAAAGCAAGCCTATCAGTCATCGGGGAAACTTTTATTTTACCCATGAGAACCAAGCCTTGCATTTTTTGGCGCAGTCAGCCTAGTTACAATCCCATCAGCAGCAACTTAACCTAAAATATTTAAAAGGAGCCAAGTCTACGATTTGGCTCCTTTTTTTGAATAATGGTTGCTCTATAAAAGCTTAAACATTCCCTCCTATAAATTCCTTATATAATAAGATCTCAAGCTTTATTAATCACTAAAATTAGGATAACACCATGCAAGATTTTGAAACGCTCAGCCAGGCAATGAATGCCTTGCGAAAGGAAGGATATGTAGAAGATTTTAATCTACAAACTCATTCTTTAGAATGCCGCAACCTAGACATACTGGTAGCTCCCAACGACTTTAAAGTAGATCATTTTTTTCGCTTTGAAGGAATGAGTGACCCAGGAGATTCCAGTATTTTATATGCCATTTCATCTGACAAGCACGACTTGAAGGGCCTGTTGGTTAATGGATATGGCGTGTATACTGAAGATACGACGGATGATATGATCGCAAAATTAAAAGTGCATTGATTTTACGCTATTTATGAGTTTAGGCCCAATGCTATCTGGTATTGGGCTTTGCTTTTGGTGTTATATTACCTGTTTTATCTTTAAGAAAAATAGGAGTGAGAGAGTAAAGAATATTCCTAATATAATAGCTACCCGGATATCCGAATGCCTTTTTTCTCTCTTTACTTTTTCCTGGAAGGCTTTCAATTCAGCAGGGTCAATTTCCTGCATAGGTAATCCTGTGTTCCTGGCTTTGCCAATGGATGACTTATTTTCAAAAATTGTTTCACGCTCTCGCTTGTTGCTTCTAAGCGAGGCAATCATATGGGCTGCACTACCAAACATAAATCACTTATTTTAGTTGACACTTATTTACTTTTAAAACGTGATAACTTATTTGATAGTATGCAACAATGTGAGCCTTGATTGTGCTCAATTGAGGGATATTAGATTTTTTATTGGGAGTGTTTGTTCTTATTAAAATAGAAAGAGAGATATATGATAAAGCCAGCCAAACTACAAAAAGGCGATAAAATAGCTACCATTAGTTTATCCTGGGGAGGGGCAGGAGAATTGCCTCACCGTTATGAAGTTGGAAAAAAACAGATTCAAGAAGCTTTTGGAGTAGAAGTAGTCGAAACCTCCCATGCACTTAAATCGGCGGATTGGATATACAAAAATCCACAAGCCAGAGTGGACGACTTATACGAAGCATTAGAAGATTCTACCATTAAAGCCATCTTCTCTAATATTGGTGGAGAAGATAGTGTTCGAACCCTTTCATTGATTGATCCAAAAGTGATCCAGGCACACCCCAAGATTTTTATAGGTTTCTCGGATACAACAATTACCCATTTTTGCTTTTTCAAAGCAGGAGTAGTGTCCTTTTATGGCACTTCGGTATTGACTGGTTTTGCTGAAAATGGTGGAATGCATGCTTATCAGGTAAAAGATATTCAGCATAACTTATTTTCGGCAAAACCTGTTGGAAGAGTTTCTCCAAATATAGATGGTTGGACATCTGCATTTTTGGATTGGGCAAATCCTGAAAATCAATTGATTAAGAGGCCATTGACTCCTTCAACTGGTTGGCGGTTTTTGCAAGGAAAAGGGGTGGTAGAAGGAGCATTACTGGGTGGTTGTTTGGAGGTGATGGAGTCTTTGAAGGACACCAAGTTTTGGGTGCAACCAGCAGAATGGAAAGGGAAAATTATGTTTATAGAAACTTCTGAGGAAAAAATGTTGCCTCATCAGTTTCGTTGGATATTGAGAAACTATGCTGCATCTGGAATTTTGGCCAACATTGCGGGATTGATTGTGGCGCGTCCTTATGACAACCTGTATCATCAGGAGTATGATGAAGTTTTGCACACAGTCATCAGAGAAGAAGAAGGACTGGATCAACTGCCAGTGATTACTGGGATGGATTTTGGGCATACCGCACCTATTTTCACGCTTCCTTATGGGGTAAATGCTCAAATTGATTGTGAGGAACAAACTTTTTCAATTTTGGAAAGTGGAGTGGTAGATTGATATGAATGGAAGAGAATTGTTAAAAAAATGATAAATCCTATGTACCTACATTTATTACATAGCGTTTTGTAATGTATCTGACATTTGCTCAAATTTGAACCATTCACTTTTATTAAAAAATAAAGGAACGAAACCAAAGAAACTATGTTCGCAAGAGTTATTGGGTGGGTGTCTGTATTATTGTTTTTTGTGGCTTGTCAGAACCAACAGCAAGGAAACGAAGGCCAAAAAGAAGCAACAGATACTACTAAATCCACCACAACCGAGAATCAGTTGCCCAAGCCAGCCAATGAGTTTGTAGGTAACATAGAAACTGCCCATAACAAGACTGCTTTTATGCAAAAAAAGGCAGTACAGTTCGATTTTGCCTTGATATTTGGAGGTAAAGAACGTATGAAAGCTAAGTTTACCCTTTTGACTAACTCTACTAAAGGAATGATTGAGATGGCTAACGGGGAAAAAATTATGTTTGACCAAAGTAAGGTGTTTCATTCAGCAGATATGGAAAACACTAAAGGAGTAAGATTCAATGCCTATACCTGGAGTTATTTCTTTATGCTCCCTTTTAAACTTAGCGACGCAGGAACCCAATGGAATGAATTTGCTGCGGATACTTTGAACAAGCAAGATGGAGATTCTATCAGTAAGAAGGCCTATGATGTGCAAAAACTTACGTTTGAAGGCGCTACTGGCGATTCGCCTGAAGATTGGTATGTAGTATATGCCGATAAAAACACTCATCAATTGGATGTAGCAGCTTACATTGTTACCGCGGGTAAAACTAAAGAAAAAGCCGAAGCTGATCCTCACGCAATTGAATACCTGAATTACGAAAAAGTAGATGGTATACCAGTAGCTACTCAGTGGGCATTTTGGGGATGGAAAGCCGACAAGGGCTTGACTGAAAAAATTGGTTCGGCCAAAGTGTCTAATGTGAAGTTTTTAGATGTAGAAGATGGCTTTTTCAAAGCTGAAGGAATGAAAGAAATGGGTAAGTAATTACTTATTAACATAATATAGAGTTATTGAAGGCAGTGGAAACACTGCCTTTTTTTATGTCTGGAGGAGCTTTCAATATTTGTAAAGATATGATGAAACGAAGCTCTTGTACAAAATCTGTCAATTTAGCACTCGCCAACTCCATTATTACAATCCTGTTCTCCATCCTCTTGTGAATTATTAGGTAGAGGAAGCCCCTTACCATAAACCTGGCGCATTTGCTTAGTATTGAGTGCAGTAAACTTTGAGAATTTTTTGTTTTTCATTTTGAGTAATTGTTTTGTTTGATCCATTGTTGGAGAATCACTACTTGGATGTCTCCCTATATTAAGCAAAACTGTTTGACAAGTATAATTTAACTCCCGCCACTTCCATCGTCACAATTAGAGTAAGGTTTATGTTTCTCTAATGCATTTTTAGATCCACAAGTAGTTACACCACCTCTTCCCTTGGGAGGAGCGAAACCCTTACCACCCCAAGCCTGGCGCATTTGCTCTGAGTTTAGCGCGGTAAACTTTGAAAATTTTTTGTTTTTCATTTTGTGTTAAACTTTAAGTTTGGTCAAATAATTACCGATACAAAGGAATACAAAAAGAAGTGGAGTGGCTTGGACATATAGTGCAAATATTTGGAGATATCACTCATTGCTTTAATATTAGGTTGATTGTTTCATCATCACTGATCAACAAGAAAAGAATATGAAAAAAGCCATTTATGGATTTTCGGGTGATCCTATCACTTATGGACACATTGATGTGATCAAAAGAGCTATCAACATCTTTGGAGAATTGATTGTAGGCATTGGGATGAATCCTGCCAAAAAATATTTTTTCTCGCTAGATGAGCGAAGACAAATAGCAGAGAATTCTTTAAAATCTTTGCCAAATGTAAAAGTCATTGCCTTCAACGGATTGCTGGTAGATTATGCCTATGAGCAGGGGATTTCTACTGTGGTAAGAGGGATTAGAAATAGTGAAGATTTTAATTATGAGTTAATGTTGCATCAAGTAGGGGCTAGTCAAAAACTCAACATTGAAACAATATACCTTCCTGCCAGTCAGGAACTTATGCATGTGAGTTCAGGAGCTGTAAAAGCCTTACAACTGGAGCAAGGCCTTATTCATGAATATGTGCCCTTATGTGCCAAACAAAAACTAGAAGAGCGTCTATCAGGGCAATATATTGTAGGGGTGACAGGGGAAATTGGCTGTGGAAAGTCTTGGCTGAGCCAACAAATGAAAGCATTGGGAGATAAGATGAATTTACCAGTGCATGTGGTAGATATCGACAAAATTGGTCATCAAATACTAGGAACACTAGAAGCACCAATCTATCAGAAGTTTAGAAAGGAAGTCATTAATGCTTTTGGAGGACATATTCAACAGAATAATGGCTTTATTGATCGCAAAGAATTGGGCAAAATCATTTTTACTTCTACCGAGAAATTAAGAATATTTAATGAAATGCTCTATCAGCCTTTGCTGCTTAAGCTAAGGAGAGAAGTTTATGGAAAAAAAGGGTTGATTTTATTAGACAGTGCACTGATTTCGGAATCTGAGATGAGTTATTTGTCTAATAATAACATTGTTTTAGTAACCGTAAATCCTCAAGTACAAAAAGAAAGATTAATAGCCCGAGGGTATACCGAAGAACAGATAACCCACCGTTTGAACAGCCAATTTACTCAGAGCTTGAAGGAACAAATGATCTCTAATAGCATCAAAAACAATTATCATGGGAATTTATGGAGATTTGAAAACTCACAAAGCAACAATTTAACTAACTTGCAGGAATTATTTCATAACCTATTGAATCACTTTGGTATAAAAGCCAATAGTTGATTTGTTAAATGATACGATGATGTAAAACGATCGCTGAACTTTTGGAACAAACTGGTATGTAATCATTATGCATTGAAGCATAAGTTATCATTATTTATTCCCTTTGCGAAATCAGACAGGCATACTCGAGAGATGGAGGTCTGGGATTTGTATGGGTGGATAGGTAATGCTGATTTACTCTATAAAAATAAAATAAATGGAGTAAAGATTATTCAAAAAATACAAGATACAGCCTATGGAAACTGCGATTCTGAGACAGAATACGTGAACGGCTCTATTTTGTACTTTGAACACCATTTAATAAAGTAAAAAATGAATTTCAGCATAGAAAAAACACAAAAGTCAGACTATCAGGATATTATAGAAATCTGGGAAGCCTCAGTAAGGGCTACCCATCATTTCCTCAAAGAAGAAGATATTTTACATTTTAAGCCTTTGATTTTAGATCAATACCTTGATGCAGTGGAGTTACGCGTGGCTCGAGACGAAGGAGGAGTTATCGTAGGCTTTTTGGGGGTAGCTGAACAAGGCCTCGAAATGTTATTTCTTCACCCTGATTATATCGGTAAAGGGTTGGGGCGTCAGTTGACTGAATATGCTTTTGAGCACTTTCAAATTAATAAAGTCGATGTAAACGAAGATAACCCCAAAGCCGCAGCGTTTTATAAAAAAATGGGATTTAAAGTCATTTCCCGCTCCGAATTAGATAGTAGCGGTAAACCCTATCCTATTTTGCATATGGAACTCTAACTTAAAAACTTAAGCCATGAACGATGAAGGAAAACCTCGTTTGGTACGTTTGGCCGCTATTCTCACCCTGCTGCAGTCGAAACCAGTGATTACAGCCCGGGAGCTGGCCGAACAATATCAGGTAAGTATCCGAACTATTTATCGGGATATTCGAACCTTGGAACAATCGGGGGTGCCTATCGTGGCAGAAGATGGCAAAGGTTATTCACTGGTGGAGGGTTATCAACTACCACCAGTGACATTTACCGAGCAAGAAGCCAATGCTTTGATTACAGCCGAAAAATTTATGTTGCAAGACAAAGATCAATCATTGGTGAAGAATTATCGTGAGGCCATTTCTAAGATAAAAGCAGTCCTTAAAAATTCCCAAAAAGCCAAAGCACAACTACTCTCGGAGCGTATCCAAATACGGGTAAACCTTAGCAATGAAAAGACCAGCGAGTATTTAACTTCGCTACAATTGGCCATTACCAACTTTCAGTTAGTAAAGCTACAGTACCTTTCGCTACAAGGCGAAGCATCAGAACGATTGATAGAACCTTTTGCGGTGTATAGTACGCAGGGCAATTGGGTATTGATTGCTTTTTGTCGTTTGAGAAATGATTTTCGGGCCTTCCGACTAGACTGTATGCAGGATTTGCAACCTCAAGAAGCCTATTTTGAACCTCACCCAATGACCCTTCAGGAATACTTTGAGATATGCCGAAAAAAAATGTTACACCCCCCTGACATACCCTTGTCATAACCTGCCATTACCTTTGAATCATCAAAACAACAAACAACCAAAACAGTAATCAAGACAATGGATAAAACAACGATTGATGCATTCAAAGTAATTGGTATTTCGGTACGTACTACTAACGAAAATGGCCAGGGAGCTAAGGATATTGAGGCCTTGTGGCAAAAGTTTATGACTGAGGAGGTGATGCAAAAAATTCCTAACAAGATGGGAGCTGAGGTGTACTCTATCTATACCGATTATGAAGGAGACTATACCAAGCCTTATACTACTTTACTAGGTTGTAGAGTGAGTCATTTGGACGAAATTCCAGAAGGAATGATGGGTAAATCTTTTGATGGAGGTACTTATACCCAATTTGTAGCCAGTGGAAATTTAGCAGAAGGGATAGTGGCCAACGAGTGGATGAAAATTTGGGATACTGAGCTTCCTCGAGCTTATACGGCTGATTTTGAAGTGTTTGGCGAAAAAGCTCAAAATCCAGCCGATGCTGAAGTAGATATTTTTATTGCGCTGAATGAAGAATAAATAATTCTGCTTTATTGTTTCATTGTTCCGCCTTCGGCTTCGCTCAGGACAACATGTTTCGCGACGCATTGCGGAACAATAGAACAATCAAGCAATTTAACCATCTAATAATATGATGCTCAACGATCTCGAACAATATTACGACCAACAACCCGAGCCTATCAAGGGCTGTTTATTGGCTTTGCGGCAATTGATCCTGGCCCTGGATGAAAACCTTAACGATGCCTGGAAATACCGAATGCCCTTTATTTGCCATAAGAATAAAATGTTTTGTTATTTCTGGATAGATAAGGCCACTAAGGAACCCTATATCGGAGTTTGTAAAGGAAAACAAATTGATCACCCTTTGCTTGAGCAGGGCAATCGCTCTAGTATGAAGATATTGAGGATTGATCCCAACGAAGATTTACCAATAGATACGATTCAGGAGGTTTTGGGTGAAGCTTTGAAGTTATACAGTTAGTGGTGGTTCCTACAAGTGCTGACGTAAATCACGTAATAACTTATTAGAAAACACAAATTCGTTCAACTCTTCTACCTCTACTTTAGTAATTTGTTGGTTGTCACCTTCCCACACCTTGTGCCCCTGGTGCAAAAACATAATATATTCCCCAATTTCCATCACCGAGTTCATATCGTGCGATACAATGATGGTAGTAATGTTGTATTCTTTGGTAATTTCCTGAATCAAATTATCAATTTTGATAGCCGTGAGAGGGTCAAGGCCCGAATTAGGTTCATCTACAAACAAGTACTTGGGGTTCATCACGATAGAGCGGGCAATACCTACCCGTTTTTTCATTCCTCCACTAATTTCCGAAGGCATACGCTTGGCGGCGTGTTCTAACCCCACCCTTTGCAAACAAAAATTCACTCGGTCTAATTTTTCACCCTTGGTCATTTTAGTGAGCATATCTAGCGGAAACATCACATTTTCTTCCACTGTTTTGGAGTCAAACAAGGCCCCTCCTTGAAACAACATACCAATTTCTCGACGAATTTCTCGTTTGGTATCTTTATCGCCCCCAGTAAACTCCCGATTATTGAAGTTGACCGTACCAGTATCGGGCTTGAGCAATCCTACAATACATTTAAGCAGTACACTTTTGCCAGTACCACTGGCACCAATAATCATATTGGTTTTGCCTTGCTCAAATACACCACTAATACCTTTAAGTACTTCTTTATCGCCAAACGATTTCGTTATGTTTTCTATCTCTATCATAAGTCTTCAAAATTCACAAGAGATTTTGGGGTTCCTTTCCTTTACTATTTTTCTTAGCAGAATGTTTCCTAACGTGCAGTTTTTCAAAAAATTAGCAATTTTTCTGATTTTTTTTGGATTTATTCTACTTTAGAATTTAAATAGTGATCTCAAATGTAAGAAGACTAAATGCCTAACCCAAATCAATCTTCTGAGTAAGCTCAGGAAATATAAAGAATCAATTGAAAAACAAAACAAACACGACGTCAGGTAATTAGACCCAACACCCAGAATTTTTTAGGCAAAGATGACTAAATTAACTGTATCTAAGGCATTTTATTTAAAGCCTTTCATGGCTTTTTTATGTGTATGTATTTTTGTTCAATCTCCTACAATCCAGGCTAAGCCCGTCCCGCAAACCTGGAAGATTGGTAACATCAAAGTAAAACTGAGTTATCAGGCTCGATTGAAAATCAAGAAAGAGGCTCGTTATATTCAAGCCAGTCCTTTTTTTCGGACCAATAAGGTTCGTTTAGCCAGTTTGCATTTGCCACTGGTAGCCCAGGAACTACGCGCTCACAAAGTCCCCGACATTTTTAAATATGTAGCATTGGTCAATAACCCTTCTCGTGACAGCATTAAGTTTTGGAACGATGCTCAACGAATGGCGCCTATGCTAGGCCTGAGGGTACATGCCTTGCTGGATGAATCTCTCAATATTGTGATGACCAGTAAAGCAATGGCGAGGTTTTTCCATAAACGGTACAAAAACAGGTACAACTGGATGGTGAGCTTGCTTTCCTATGCGATGTCTTCTTCTCACGCCAACAATTTTTTGAGAAAGCATTATAATTACAGAGCCAAAACCCTCAAACTAGATAAAGACATTCCACGCTTTTTGCTGAGTTTTTTGGCTACGGTAGAAGCTTATCGCCCATCGATAGAACAAAAGAAACGTTACTCGGTAACTTTGATCAGGTACGATTTAGTAAATAATAAATCTTTCGCCAGCATTGGCCGAGAGTTTAGCATCCCTGCATCCACTATTCAGCGCTACAATGCCTGGTTTAGAGGTAAGGTAATACCCAAAGGGCGCAAATATTATGTGGTGATTCCTATGCCAACTTTTTCGCCTAGTAGAAACATTAAAGTAGCTTCTCGAGTAAAACCAAGCCATAAGAGATTTAAAAATAATACAGCAAAGAAATATGCAGCTGCTCCTGCCAATCTGAAGCAAGCACAACATATTGTAAGCCGTGGCGAAACTTTATATAGTATTGCTCAGCTGTATGGGGTATCGGTATATGCTCTTAAAAAATGGAATGCATTGCCCAACAATCGTTTGAATGCGGGGCAAAAATTACAGATAAACATGCAATCCCCGTCTAAACTGGCCACCCGTTCGTCAAAACTACGTTTGGTAGCCGCGGCAAACCGACCTGTTTCCAGAAAACGCACCAAACGCTATGCTGGAGGAACCTCTATCAATAAGAGCAATTATAAAAAACTCAGAAAATATCAACCACGTCGTAAACCAAGAACCGCTGTAACTCATTTGGTGAAAAGTGGAGAAAATTTATATCGGATTTCCCGAAAGTACAATATGTCGGTGGCTCGTATCAAAACCTTGAATCAAATGCGTGATGATCGGGTATTTGTGGGTAAACGCCTTATTATTCGTCCTGCAGTTTCTGGTTCTATTGACAATCCCCGCGATTTACAAATGCATACTGCCTGGGTAAATCATACCAGTAAGGCGGCATCTACTTCGCCAGATGTACCCGCTACAATGTATGTGGCGGGTATGAAACTTCGCCTCACCGCTTATGCCCAGCGATTGATTCAGCACGACATCAATCAATTAACTGCTCAACCAAGGTTTTTCAAGAAAAAATTGGCGCGGGTACAAGAATATATGCCGATTATCAAAAGCATACTGGGCAAAGAAGGTATTCCTAAAGATTTCCGATTTTTACCTATTTTAGAAAGCTCTATGATTGCCAATGCCGTGTCTACATCTAATGCTGTGGGGTACTGGCAGTTTAAAAAAGATGCTGCTCTGGAAGTAGGCATGCAAATCGACGACAAAGTAGACGAAAGATTGAACATTGTGGCAGCTACATCAGGCGCTACCCGCTACCTAAATCGTAACCATTTGTTTTTTCAAAACTGGTTACACACCTTACTTTCATTCAATTTAGGCTTCGCTGGCACCCAAGTGTATCTGGAAGATCGTTATATGAATTATACGCCCACTGCTACTAAAGAAATGACAATTGATGGCAATACTCATTGGTACATTCGTCGTTTTCTGGCGCATAAACTGGCCTTTGAGAAGCCGCTAAATAGCTATATCAGAACCCCTCATCGCCTGACTCACTTCAATAATTCCCGAAAGGCAACCTTGCAACAAATTGCCCGAAGTCGAGGAGTTGATTTTCAGGTTTTACGCAAGTACAATCAATGGCTCAAAACCTGGCAAATTCCTGATGAAAAGTCTTATCCCGTGATAGTTCCTCTTAAAAATTAAACTAACCTGATAAAAAGTAGGTTATTCAGGTGAATCTGTAACTTTAAACAATTAATAATTTCGCAGGGTAGTAGGCTTTGTGTAACTTTGCAAATGCCCAAAAAGTCAGAATTATTTGGATGAATTTCCGTAAAAATAAGCCAAGTTGTCACAATTCGGCGTTTGGCAAAAAAATTGACTTTCATTGAAGCGACTTTAAACGATTTAAACAGAGTGTTGTTATGACCAATAATTCAGAATCAGAGAAAGCATCTGCCACTACTGACCAAAACGCTGAAAACTTGACAGATCAAGAGACTCAAACTACCAATGAGGAAAACAGCTCAGAAACTGCTGAGAACGCAGCTTCTGAAGAAAATACTGAGGCTACTCAGGACGACCAACTTCAGAAAGTTCAAGCCGAGCTACAGGAAGCCAAAGATAAGTATGTGCGTTTGTATGCCGATTTTGAAAACTTTCGACGCAGAACTGCCAAAGAGAAAATTGAGCAGGTAAAATTGGCCAATGAAGGTTTACTGAAAGATTTGTTACCGATATTGGATGATTTTGAGCGTGCTCTCAAGTCGTTTGACTCTGCAGAAGATAAGGAAGCAATGAAAGAAGGAGTGAAGTTGATCCAGGATAAATTTGGTAAAACTTTACAAAACAAAGGTTTGAAACCAATGGAATCTTCTATCGGAAAAGTATTTGACGTGGAAGAGCATGAATCTATTGCCCAGATTCCCGCGCAAAGCGAAGACCAAAAAGGGAAAGTAGTAGATGAGATTGAGCGTGGATATTATTTGCATGATAAAGTAGTGCGTTTTGCAAAAGTAGTAGTAGGAAGCTAAGGCAAAAGGCAAATTATAAATACAAGAGAGAATGGCTAAAAGGGACTATTATGAAGTTTTAGGAGTTGGTAGAAGTGCCTCTAAAGATGAGCTAAAGAAAGCTTATCGAAAGCTGGCCATTAAATATCACCCTGACAAAAACCCGGGAGATTCTACTGCTGAAGAAATGTTTAAGGAAGCAGCAGAAGCCTATGATGTATTGAGTAGCGACGACAAACGAGCAACTTATGATCGTTTTGGACACGAAGGCATGTCTGGCGGTTTCGGCGGCGGCGGTGGAATGAACATGGATGACATTTTCTCCCAGTTTAGTGATATTTTTGGGGGAGGAGGTAGCCCATTTGAGAGTTTCTTTGGTGGTGGCGGTGGTCGTGGCCGAGGTGCTCGAGCCCGACGCGGTTCCAACTTACGAATCAAATTGAAACTAACCCTGGAAGAAATTGCTGAAGGGGTAGATAAAAAATTAAAAGTAAAACGATACACAAATTGTGACACTTGTGGTGGGAATGGAGCCAAAAATGGTTCCTCACTCAGTACTTGTTCTACCTGTAATGGCTCGGGTCAGGTTCGCAAAGTAGTAAATACAATGTTGGGACAAATGGTGTCTACCAGTACTTGTCCTACTTGTAATGGTGAAGGAAAAACCATCAACGAAAAATGTGATACTTGTGCAGGAGAAGGTCGTCAACTGGAAGAAGAAGTAATCCCAGTAAGTATTCCTGCCGGGGTAACCGAAGGAATGCAGTTGTCAATGTCGGGCAAGGGAAATGTTCCCCCAAGGGGCGGAGTACCTGGTGACTTACTCATCGTAATAGAAGAAACTCCACACGAGCACTTGACGCGTCGTGGTACCGATGTAATCTATGATCTTCAGTTGAGCTTTGTAGACGTGGCTTTGGGAACTTCGGTAGAAGTACCAACCATTGGCGGAAAGGCCAAGATTAAAATAGATGCAGGTACTCAAAGTGGTAAGATTTTACGTTTGCGTGGCAAAGGAATCAAAGATATTGAAGGGTATGGCAAAGGAGATCAATTGGTGCATATCAATGTTTGGACTCCTCAAAGTTTGACCAAGCAAGAACGTGAATTGTTAGAAAAATTGCGTGATGCGAAAAACTTTACCCCAAATCCTAAGAAAAGCGACAAAAACTTCTTTGAACGAATGAAAGAGTTTTTCCAGGGATAGTACAGATATTTTAAGGATAATAACACCAGGCCTGAAGTTGCGAAACTTCGGGCTTTTTTGTTGCTAAAAGATTCACTTTCATAAATGAAGGTTCTATGCTTCATGAGTCATTCACAAAAAGTATAAGAGCATTCAATTATAGTATAACCATTACTCTATTCTGCAAATTTTACTGTGTACTTTCATACCTAATACAGACTTACCTACTTCAATATACTTAAGTCAAAACAAGACAATGAGAAAATTAAAAAGCCTACTTTTGGTTTGCTTTATTTTTAGCCTGGCTTCGTTTATAAGCCCCAATCAGGGCAATGAAGGGGCTGAAAAAGCCAACTATTTTAAGATAATAAACGATACCAATCAAAAGGTATATGTATATGTAGAAAATGTAGGAGGAGGAACCATCAGTGGTATCTTCAAAGGTTCTTCTGGTACGTTTCGCTGCATTCCTGGAAAGAAGGTATACACGGCAAAACGAGGACTCAAGGATCGCTTTCTTTTTAAAGTAACCTCGAGTATGTGCGATACTAAAGTGAAGTTATCTGATTATATGTAGCTTGATACGAATACACTTATTCAGTAGCATTATTGGGCCATTAAAAGGTACAAAGCCTGAGATTTCCCGACCTCAGGCTTTTTTATTGCTAAACAGAATACTGGGTGCAAATTGAATCTAAAACTTACCAATATTTACACTGTTTTCTGGCACAGGTTCTACACAATCCCAATGTTCTACTACTTTGCCATTTTCTATCCTAAATATATCTACCTGAGCAAAATCTTGCGACTTTCCACCTTCGGTCCAGGTGGCCTTGCAAAGTGTAGCTACAAAATTTCCTTGTCCTACCAACAACACAATTTCCTGGTAATTTAGAGGGCGGTCAGGAGCAGTTGCGAGCTTATAGAAGTGCTCAAATCCATCTGCTACCTCAGGATTGTGTTGAATATACTTTTCCTTAGAAATGTACTGATCCATTTTAGTGGGATCACCACCTTGCATCAAGACATCTTTGATGAGACTGCGCACCAAGGCTTTATTTTCTTCGGTTTTGTCGAAGTCTATAATTTCGGTGGGGCCATCGATAGAAGTATGACCTGATGGTGTTTTGTCAGTATAAGCCTGGATCACATCCCAGTGCTCAATCATTTTGTCGTTGGCATCAGTATCAAAAAAATCGGCAGTGACCCATTGAGCTTCTCCATTGTTGATGTTTTGAAACACCTGCAAAAAGACATATTGGCCATCTTCCCAGGCACGAACAACTTCTATGTCACGTACGGGGCTTCTTTTGATAAAATTGCCAAAAAACTCGATGAAACCTTCTTTGCCATCTTTTACCCCGGTACTGTGTTGGGTGTAGCGTTCTCCACTGTATTTATGAATTGCTTCTTCGTAATTACCATCTCGAATGCCTTCAAGATAAAGGGCTTTGGCGTTCTCTAGTTTTTGACTCATAGATGAAAATGTTTTTTTAATAAGTGAGTGATACAAAGGACGCGTATTTGGGGTTAGTAATAAAGGTGAAAAATGGAGGGTTTATGGTAAATGTGTGACTTTTTTAATGGTAAGTGGTTAAGGGTGAATTATAAATTATGAATTGATTAATTATGTTTTTAGCGATTAATGATCATTCTATTGCTTTATTGTTTCGCAATGCGCCGCCTTTGTCCCTGTTCCATTGTTTCTCTTTGTTAATTGTTCTATTGTTAGTTTCTTCGGCTTGGTTCAGGACAAAGTGTTCCGCTATGCACCGCATTGTAATGGTGAATGATCAATGATTAGTGGTTAATTGTTTATTGCTCTATTCTTAAATGGTTGCGCTATATGTTGCAAAACTATAGACTAAAAATTGGAGAGCGAGTTAAAACCACACTCTCCTTAAAAATTAGCTCACGCAGTTATTTTTTCAAAAGTCGTTTAATTTGATTTTCAAACTCTTTTTCTCGGTTGTAATTGTTTTCTTTAGAAGTCTTTATTGCCTTTTTATAGGTTGCTATGGCTGAGTCAACATCACCATTCTTCTCATATGTATTGGCTAAAAAGTTCATTAAACCTACGTCGAAAGAATAAACTGATACGCTTCTTTTAATGACCGTAATTGCTTCTGAGTATTTCTTTTGCTGTATTAATACGGCGGCTAGATTTACATAAGATTCCGCCGATTGTTTTGCCGAGGCACCATATTTATTCATAATGTGGTTCTCGTGTTTTAGAAACTTTTCATCCGTGTAATTTTTATAAAGACTGATAGGTAAAGCCATATCTGAAAAAATAAATTTTAACCCATGATAGTTTGATAATAAAACCGAAGACATATGCCCTTCTTTTTCAAGCTCTTTACGTATAGACTTTAAGTTTTTAGGTTGCTTTTTTTCAATTACATCCACAAAATTTTTAAGCTCTTTCCTCATACCATACTCTGCGCCTGATTCATAAGTTCCGATGCCAAAAAACAATGAATTATCTAAATCAGTATGTGTTTCGAAAAACTTTGGGGCTTTTTTAGTAAGCTCTTCTCCATTCCACCACAATGAGGGACTCATGACAAGGTAGCTATCAAATAAATCAGGTTTTTCCATAAAAGATGACACTGTAAATAACCCTCCTAAAGAATGGCCTTCTAAAACTCGATAGGTATTTGTTCTGTAATTAGATTCTATGTAAGGAATTAATTCTTTTTCAATGAAAGTCAGGAATTTTTTTCCACCTCCACTTCCAGAATTATTTTTACTGGCAGTGAATGTAAAATCCCTCATTCGATTTGTACTTTCAATACCCACTACAATCATTGGTGGCACACTACCCGTTCTTGTTAATACTTCTAATGTTCCTATCACGTGCCATATATTTTGTAGTCCATCGGTCAAATACAAAACAGGATACTTTGCCTTAGACGTGGCATAGTTTTTTGGTAATGATATTATGATTGGTCTTTCTTCATTCAAAATAGTTGATTTTATTGTGTATTTGTTTCCAATGGTTAGCTTTTCAGTTTTCTTCTCTGCTTTAATACTATCTTTTTGGCTGGTTTGGAACCCCGATAGGATTATAAAAAATAAAGCCACCATAAATAGATTCTTAGTCATTATAAATAGATTTTAGTTATTATTATTTGTTTTGTGGTGGAGACGATTGAATTCAGCTTATGTAACAATGGCTTGGCTTTAATCTTTAATACCTGATAAGCATTGTTCCTCAATTTTTACAGCATATGATTTATGCTAGGTTGGGTTGAAACTGGTAAAGTAATAATGGTGAATTATAAATGACGAATTGATCAATTATTTTTAGCGATTAATGATCAGGTGTTTCTTTTCTATTGTTCCATTGTTTCGCTTATTGTTCTATTGTTAGTTCCTTCGGCTATGCTCAGGACAAAGTGTTGTGCGATGCGTTGCAAAACTGTGGACAATAAACTGAATGCTATGGGTTAAAAAACTACGAACGACCAACTACAAACTAAAAGACTTTCCTGCCTATAAGTACATCTGCCGGAACTGAGCAGGGGTATCACCTGTATACTTTTTAAAATATTTTTGGAAGTTGGTTGGTTCATCAAACCCACATTGAAAGCTAATTTGCTTGATAGATAAGGCCGAAGAAGACAGGTAGCGTTTGGCTTCGAGTACTACAAAATCATCGATAAAGTTTTTGGCGGTTTTATTGGTAAAAGCCTTACAAGTTTCATTTAAATATTTGTACGAAACGGCCAGTTGTTGCGCATAATCTTTGGCATTGCGGCTATTGGGGTAGTTTTTCTCTACTTTTTGTTTAAATGCATCAAATACCTCATATTTTCGATCAAAAGATTTAGTAATGACATTGAGATGTTTGATCTGTTCAAGTTTTAGCAGGTAAATAGTAAGATAAGCGGCCAGGATATTTGGCGTGATGGATGACGTAGGAGACGCTTGAGTTTCCTGAATATTTGCCAAAAACTGAGTGTTTTCTTGAGGGCAGTGGCATTGTGACAAGTTGAGATGGTAATTATACAGGCGAGATATTTTTTGTAAGGTAGCAGGTGCAACATGGTGCAGGAGAAATTCTTCGGTAAAAAGTGCCATACAACCTTGATAATGAGAAGCAGCATCGAAAGCGTGGATTTGCCCTTTGGAAATCAGTAAACAATCTCCCGTTTTGAGAGTATATCTCTTGAAGTCTAGTTCGTGATGCACCTCGCCGTCTTGAATAATGATAATGGCAAAAAAGCTCAACCGATGGGGGTGATGAGGATTATGATCAAGCTCAACAAGTGGATTGTTTAGTAGTGATGGTAAATCTATCAATTCAAACCCATTCCAGTGTCCAGGTTTTTCTTTGAACAATATGTTAGGTATAGACTCGATAGATGAAATAATTAGAGGTTTAAATTAGGTATCTTCTGCTTGTACTTCGTTGCCTAACGTCACTTTGTAATGATTACGTTGTAAGTGTTGATTGATGCCCATCACCGTGCGATAAATACCATATACTATGAGTAACAAGAAGAAAATAATAGAGGCATCACTAGAAACCATCGCATAAGTAAACGAAGCTGCAGCCCCCATCACTATCCAAAATATCCCAAATATGAGATGAATATTGAAGCGACGCTGTGCTTTGAAAAAAGCTTCGGTATTGATTGGTTTACCTTCATAAGCAGCCTTCATTTGATCTATACGAGTGCTTAGATACAATAACTCAGTATCAGTGATGCTGGAGTTTTTTTGCACATTGGTAATCAAGCGAAAAAGCTGATTTACGTGCTCTTTGGGCTGACTGGTCTTGCTGACAATTTTATTAATAAACGCTTCATCAAATTGATTGGTAGAAACATACATGTGAGTGCGTATGTACTCCAAAAAATGCGTAATGCGCTTTTCAGCAATATTCTTATGGTCTTTTCGCTGGTAATATAGCTTGCCCACTGTTTGGGTAAACTCGAGAGTGGTGTTGGGCAAGGGCTTGATAATGGGGATGATTCGTTGAGTGCGCCTCCCTTCAAAAATAATGAAAATGACCAAGGTGATAATGGTAAGCCACAAAGCCCATCGCAAAGACTCCCGACTCATAATAAAACGAAACTTGTTGGTACTCTGAATCCGTCCATCTTTATAGTATTCATCCCAATACACCATTTGCAAGGGCAAATAAGAGAATACTTTAGATGCGTATTCCGAATTGTTCGCTAATACCATATGATAGTTACTGAATGCTAAAGGAGTGCTACTTAGAATAAAGCTCCCCTTACCATGAATAGCTTTGAGCAGTACAGGTTTATCTTCGCTATTGACTGCTAGTACGCTGGTATTGACACTGTTGTATTTTTGGAAGTATTCACTCACTGTCCCTCGTTTAAAACCATATACTTCGTCTTTGCCCAAACGAGGATTTACCATTCTAAGCGTGAGTGAATCTTGTGCATTGATAAAGAAATAACTGGTTTTGATGCCTAACCTTTCGGCTACATGGCGTTCAAATAGTTGGGCCGCAATAAACACTTGCCCTCCGTTTTCTACAAAGTCCATTAAAACATCAAAATCGGTTTCACTGGGAGAAAACACCCGATTGACAAAGACATAATTAAAGTCTCCGTCTTCGAAGTGTTTGCGTGCTGTATAATTTCTTTTGAGTGCTTCGTAAATCGTACGTTGCTGGGTTTCTATTCTTTCGGCTGGGAACAACTGTCGGAGTTCCTGGCGCAAAATATAATGACCATAAGGAGCTTTGTCCCCAGAAGAATAAGAAGGTTGCCAGTTAATTTTTTTTGGTCTGGCTTGCTCGGCCCACATCAGTATCACTAAGATAGTAGCAATAATGGCAACGAATATCGTGTTTTGCTTTCTCATAGTTTAAAGTAGGACTTGGGTAGATTTAGATTTTAGTTGGGCCAGCTTGTCGCCAAATTCAAGAAAGATAGGCTCTGTATCATCATATATCTCACGATCAATGTGAAAGTCTCCATAACAAGCATACTCAAAACGTAGTGTAATGGTCTGAAAGCTCTGATGTAGAGATGTTTGAGCGAGTTCTCGTTCGTAGTCGTGGTTTGTTTTATCTATTTGCCAATGGATGAGCCCTTTGTCAGTCAGTTTTTTTAGGTTTTGGAGGTATAAAAGCCGTACCGCTCTTCGATAGTTTTGTTTTGCCTTGGCCTCCGTAATCAACTGATCGAAATCCATCTCGTGGATGTTTTCTTCTACTTCCGCAAAAGTAACCTGGCTTTGAGCTTTTCGCCTGCCCGAAAAAGATAAATCGGCATTGATGAGCTTTAAGATGGCATAAATCAAAATCCCGGCAATGATTAAATAATAAATAGTACTTCTAACAGGGTGTTTTCGGGGGTTGTTTAAGGGATCAGCAATATTTCGCCAAAGCCATTCGGTAAACCTAAACCAAAGAGAAGGTTGCTTAGGTCGTGGAGTTTGCTGGTATTGAAAACGTTTGTCTTTCTTGTATTCTTCTATTTTAGTTTGATCAAAGCGTCGGTGTTTTACCTTGCTAAAGTCCCAATCTTCTTGAGTTTGTTGTGCTTTTACTGAGGAAACTACCAGCGTAATTACCACAAAAAAAGACCACCACGATATTTTCAAAAGTTTGTTCAAATTACTTTCTGTTTGTGCTTTTACAAAACTAAACTTTTTATCTGCAAAAAATAGTAATCTACTAAGTTTAGACCTCAAAGTTAGGGGGATGAAATGGGCTATTTATAATTCATTATTAAAAATCAAGACAACTCCCTTTAGCAGGTTATTCGCAATCTACTACACATTTGTCTTTTTTATTGATAAAGAAGGTTTTACCTTCCAGTACTACCAGTGCCAGAATGTCCTCCTTCTTATTTCCGTATTTGTCTTTGTATTTTTTGTTGCGAAAATCTTCTACCCGATCATATTTAAAAGGGATAATTTCTTTGCCTTGATCATCTACAAATCCCCATTTACGGTTTTTCCACACAGCTGCCAACTCATTCTTAAAGTTGCGTACCCCATCGTATTCCAGAGCAATTACTTCTTTGCCCTTAGGGTTAATAAAGCCAAACTTATTGCCTACCGAAACTTTGGCGCGTTCCTCTGAAAAATTACCCGCCCAATCGTACTTGAGTTCTACAGCCTCTTTGCCAGTGGTATCTACATAGCCATATTTGCTTTCCCCTTCTTTGTTCTCTTTCATTACAAATGCCAGGCCTTCCTCGCCAAATTTTCCAGCCTTCTCATAGTCTTTGGGTTCTACAATCTCTTTTCCAGTTGTGTCTATAAAGCCAAACTTATCTTTGATGCGCACTCTGGCAAAACCACCACTAAAGTGAGAAGCTTCATCGTACTTGAGTTCTACAATTTCTTGCTTATTGCGATCTATGTAGCCCCATTTTTTGCCATTCTTTACCCGAGCAAACCCTTCTACAAAAGAATCTTCAAAGGCATATTCTTTAGGGGGAAGTAGTTTTTTCACAGGAGCTTTTTTCTCAGCTTTTTGCAATGCCAACAATGAATCTATAGCAGTCAGGCGGTTTTTGACATACACATCATTGGGGCGTAGCTTAAGAGCCTGAGCATAGTAAGTTTTAGCATCCTTATACTTGTTTTGTGCCCAATAGGTATTTCCTTTATCGAGGGCTTCTTCGTATTGGCGGGTTTGTTCTCTTTTGACTCCTCCACATTGTACAAATAGCACAAGCAATAAGCAATAAAAAAATAAGCGTTTCATTGGTTTAGGTTAATTAGTGAAATAAACTTTATCCACGTAGTGGGTATGAAGTTTACACAGTTTTAGGGAAGAAATTTAAGGAATATTCGGGAGAAAATGTTCGCTTTGCGCTATATACTTGTATATAGGCAAAGTGCTTTTATAAATTGGGCTTATTAGGACATTTTACAATTATGTCACTTTACTTATTATTAAATAGCTAGTTCCTTCGAATTCATTCAGAATAGCTTGCTTTGAGGTGCATCGCGCAACAATAGAGCGATGCAACCATAAAAGACTACTTCAAAATTTTCAGCCAACCCTTGTAGCCCACATTAGTATCTTTATAACGCAACGAGTAGTAATACAGTCCAGCTGGTGCTGAGCCTCCTCCCCAATCATTTTGGTAATCATCGCTGCGGTAAATAACATTCCCCAGTCGGTTGCTAATCACTAGTCGCCATCCAGTAGGATCAAGCCCTGGAATCTTAAATACATCATTTTTACCATCACCATTAGGGGTAATGATGTTTGGAATAAATAGGTTACAATTGGCACGCAACACCCGAATTGTATCACGAGCTACGCAAAAACCTTGTGTCACCTGTACCCAATATTCTCCTGGGTTGGTTACCGACAAAGTAGCATTTGTGCTGCCATCACTCCACAAATAAGAAGCGGAAATACCATCCCTGGCTGCTTGTGGTTGTAAAATTACCGACCCACCAGTACAAAGCGTAGTGTCACTTTTACTGCCCAAACTAGGATCAGGGAGTGGTGCTAGTTGTACATTGATAGACCCAGTAGCCTGACAATTATTCAATTGTACGGTTACCGAGTAAGTCCCAGCGGTCGTTACATTCAAGGTTGGGTTTTGGCTCCCATCGCTCCATACATAATTGATAGCGCCCGGTAATGTAGCATCTAATACCAGGGTAGAACCAGTACAAATGGTAGTGTCGGCAGCCCCAAAGTTTACAATAGGAGGTAAAATTTGGATAGAATCTCTTACCGAACAATTACCAAAAGTGACATCCACCCAATAAGTGCCCACCTTATCGGCAAAGTAGAAAGGCTTTTCGGAGCCGTCTTGCCAACGGTACGTAGCGCCTACTCGGTAAGCATCGATAAACTCGATGGCACCATCGCAGAGTACTCGATCTTGTCCCAGGTTAAAGTCTACCAGACGATATTCTACATTAATGGTATCACTTATAATACAATCACCCCTTCTAACAGCTACCCAATATTTGCCCGATTGGGTAATGGTAAAGGTAGCGTTGGTAGAGCCATCTTGCCATTCATAGGTGGCACCTGAAGTAGTGGCGTCCAAAGTAATGGTCTCATCTTTACACAAAATACGATCAGCCCCCAAATTAACAACTGGAGGATTGGTAAATTCAATAAAGACAGAGTCAGTGAGAGCACAGTTCTGGAAACTCACCGTGACTCTATACCAACCATTTTGGGTAACTAGTTTGAAGGGTTGGGTAGAGCCATCTTCCCATAAATAAGTTGCCCCTACATTGTAGGCATTGAGTAACTGTACCGAACCTTGACAAGGACGGAGCGTGTCTTGATCAAAGCTAAATACCCTGTCTAATATATTGATATAAATTGAGTCAGAACGCACACACTGCCCAATAGACACAATGACTTTGTACCAGCCTTCAGTTCTGGCAACATACTGAAAATCAGTTGAGCCATCTTGCCACAAGTAAGTACCTACTTTGTTAAATGCATTGAGTACCAGCGAGTCTCCCTGGCAGAGTGTTAAGCTATCACTTGGGAAGTTAATCGTGGGTGGATCGGTGTAGGATACCGTAATGGTGTCAGTTTTTTGGCAAGCTCCCAGAGTTACAGTTACCCAGTAGGTGCCTGCTTCAGTGATATTTTTAAACGGTTTATATTTATCTAAATCGGTGCGATCGGTTGGAGTATTCCATTCATAAGTTGCCCCTAAAATGAATACATCCAGAAAGAGTGCATCGTTTCTACACAAAACTACATCGCGAGGTAAGCCAAAGTCTACATCAAAAATGGTAACATTGATCGTATCAGTTACTTGGCACAAGCCTTTGGAAACGGTGACCCAATACGTTCCTGATGCGGTAGCAGTAAGCGTAGGGTCGGTAGATCCATCGGACCACAGATAGGTAGCACCTGCATTAAAAGCATTTAATGATAGTGGGTTGCCATTACATATCACAGTATCGGCTCCCAGATTGACCACTGGAGGAGTGACAAAATCCATATATACTGAATCGGTGGCGGTACAATGTGCCAGGTTGATCTGTACCCAATACCAACCAGGGGTAGTTACTGTAAATGTAGGGTTGGTAGAACCATCTTGCCACAAATAAGTTGCGGCAGGGTTAGGATTGGTTACATCTAAAGTATAAGAACTACTATTACAAATGGTAGTGCTATCTGGTAAGTTAAAATTGGCATTTGGGAATGAGACTACTACGGTATCGCTTTTTTTACAATTTCCAATCGATACCTCTACCCAATAAGTACCACTTTTGGTTACATTGTAATAAGGATTGGTAGTACTATCTTGCCATAAATAAGTAGCGCCAGGAGTGCTTACATCCAAAAATAAACTTTGACCATCGCAAAGTACCGTATCTTTGCCAAGGTTAGTCACGGGCGGTATCGCAAAATCTATACTTATGGTATCGGTTACTTCACATTTGCCACGGCTTACTTTTACCGCGTAAGTACCTGCCGTATTTACTACCAGCACCGAATCGGTAGAGCCATCTTGCCAAAGGTAAGTGGCCCCTTCCTGATAAGCATTGAGCGTAACTGGATCACCAGCACAGAAGGTTTTATCTTCTCCAAAATCAACGATTGGGGTTTGAGTAAATGTAATGTTGATGGTATCTGAAATGACCTCACAACCATTGGTTACACGTACCCAATATTTACCCGAATTGGTAACCGTAAGTGTAGTGCTGGTAGCCCCATTTTGCCAAATTTTACTGGCACCAGGGTTCCCGCTATTGAGCGTATAGCTTTCTCCACTACAAAGGGTGGTATCTGCACCCAAATCAAAAGCATTCAGGGTAACAATCTGATCGGTAACGGTGATGGTATCGCTGGAAACACAGCCATTGACCGAAGTAATTGTTGCCCAATAGGTTCCTGGTTGTTTAACAATCAAGGTATCGTTGGTAGACCCATCACTCCATAAATAAGAAGCAGCATTTGGGTGATAGGCTACTAAGGGTAAACCATTTACAGGATCACAGATAGGACTTTGGTCAGGCCCCAGGTTGAGAGGCAAAGGTGACACCATGGTGATTACAATATAATCTCGGGTGGTACAAGCTCCTACTGTAACATCTACCCAATAAACCCCTCCATCTCTCACGGTGAAAGTAGGACTGGTAGCCCCATTTTGCCAAACATAACTGGCACTTACGCCCGAAAGCGTGGCATCCAGTGTAAGGGTAGAGCCAAAACAGAGTGTGGTATCGTTGCCCAAATCTACTACTGGGGGAGGAGCCGTACTTATGCCAACATTGATGCTTCCCGTAGCAGAACAGCCACCACCTGCTACTCTTACAGTATATTCTCCCGAAGAAGTAATCGTATAGACAGAATCAGTGCTCACTACTACAGTGGCACCTGTAGAAGGATCGGTTACTCTACGCCAGGTATAGGTAAAGTCAACATTGGGAATATTTTGATATACATTGAGCGTGGCCGATTGACCATTGCACAGTACCAGATTTTGAGCAGGTAGGGATATCTCAATGGCATCTACTCTAATCTGATCTGATTGGGTGCAACCGTCTTTGGTAACTTCCACCGTATAAATACCTTCTTGAGCAACAATAAATACCGAATCGGTAGAGCCATCTTGCCAACGATAAGTAGCCCCTTGTATATAAGCATTGAGCAATACCGTATCTCCCAAACACACTACTCTATCTGGCCCTAAATCGGGTTTGAATGAGGGGTTACTGAGTATAATAGTGTCCCGGGTGGTACCACAACTATTGGTTACATCTACCCAGTAAGTTCCAGCAGTATCAGTGCTAAAAACAGGTTCAGTAGAGCCGTTAAACCATTGGTAACTAAGGGCAGTGGAGTCGGTAGCATCCAGTAATACAGTTTCGTTACATAAGGTTTTGTCAGGGCCTAGGTCTACTACTGGCGGCCCGGAGGTAATAACTACAAACCTCTCAAAATCCCGCTGAGTACCATCAGTGTAGGTAATGGTTAATTTTACAATGTAAGTCCCCGTAGATTGGTAAAGATGGCTGGGGTTACGCTCGGAAGATACGTTGGCTCCTCCTGAAGCTGGATCACCAAAATTCCAGAGTGTTTCTAATACATCAGTATCATCTATCAGGTTGAATGTAGTGGTTTGTCCTTTACAATTATTATTAAAAGTAAAAGCAATGGTATTGAAAAAACTTTGTACAAAAGTAGGCAAACCCAGAGAACCTACCCTTCCGGCAAGGTCAGCTGCATCTTGTTGATAAAGCGCTGCACTACCTTTAGCATCAGGATTATTGATTACATCTAATGCATACCCATATTTCGAGCAGTATATTTTTCCATCAGGCGCCAATTGCAAGGCTCCAATATTAAAATTGGTAGGAATGACCGAGAGCGAATTCTTAACGATTTGTTCATTGTTGCTGGTAATTTCATACTGGTATATATCAGTGTAATATCTGCGACTAATGTAGAGTTTACTACCATCGGGTGAAAACTCTACACCATAGGCATACTGGAGATTATCAAGTGTAATAGGGTTGGAAACGATGCCTGTTTCATTGTTGAAATCAAATAATTGGCAAACTCCATCTGTACCAATGGCCACTGCCAATTTATTTCCCATAGCCGAAGCTTTGAGGTAGCCGTGGGTATTAAATGTAAAACCACTGTGGATAAGCCCCGAATAACTGATGATTGGGTTGGGATCTAATCCTTGCGTAGTGATTTTATAAGTATGAAACTCATTGTTGTTCCAGGGTTTGGCGATTACCCATACATCGGTACCATTGAGGTGCTGAACTGCGGTGATTTTTTCGGTAGTGGGGGTAAACATTGGGATGTTTTTTTGAACTACATCTCCTTTATTACTGTCCAGAGTCAAATCAACCAGTGAATAAGCAAAACCATTGACTCCCAGGTTATTGTCTACGGTAAAAATATAATACAAATTACTATTACCAGGGTAGGGGACAATGACTGCTGACTGAGTAGCCGAGGGATCTCCAAATAATTGGGTTCCGTTGGGCATTTCTTCGTGCAAACGATTCCAAACAGTGATACCATCGGTATAAAAAAGTAAATTTCCATTTTCATCACAAATGGTGGCGCATCCTTCATCGGTTACCAATTTGCCATTGGTGAGCGCCTGAGGGGGTGTTTGATTGAAATCCATTCCAGCAGCGAAGCCAAAATACCAAATATTACCCTGTTTTTGGGCTATAGCCGAGGAAGTGATGAAGAGTAGAAAGAAAGTTAAAACTTTGAGCCGCAGCATATATATACAAATTCTGATGTGAATGGGGCAGCAGTAAACGATTCCCTTATCAATACAATAAAGGAACTTGAAGGGTTGCTGTACTTTGAAAACAGTTCTTGATTTTGTTAAATCTAACGAAAAAACATAAGAGGAGGATTATTTGTTCGCTATAAATTATTGGATTTGAGTATTTGCCGAGGGCTTTAAAAATTTTTTTTGAAAAAAAATTTAATAGATGGGTGACCTTTATTAAACCTTGGTATAAAGCAGCGAAACTACTATTTCACCAAATCTTAAAAACTGACTTTAATAAAACTACTCAAAGAGATGTAATTATGTATAATTACCATCTCTTTTTTTTGCTTTAGCCTTTTTTGGTATATTTGCTTTCCATTGAAAACCAACGGCTTACACTACTAATTTTACACAAAACGATGAGCATCAAAAATAACTTGCTGGCCAACGAAAGGGTCATTTACCGTACCCATCCCCATTGGCTTTATTTTATTTCTCCAGTATTGGTGATCTTATTTGGAGGAGGATTAGCCTGGATAGCTCTTCAGAAAAAACTGGATTTGGGTACCTTTGCTCAATATATTTTATACTTGGGTTACATTACTACTGGTATTGGTATCATTAGTTTTCTGAAAGAATACCTTCATCACCGTACGTCCGAATACGTAGTAACCAACCAGCGGGTATTTGTGCAGGAAGGGGTACTGGGGCGTAAAACTACCTCGATGATTTTGGCCCAAATAGAAGCCGTGGAAGTAGATCAAACCCTAATTGCTCGAATTATGGATTTTGGCCACGTAGAAATTACTGGATCGGGAGGGGCAGCCAGCAAATTTACCTACATTCACCGACCCGAAAAGTTTCGTCGGGCTATTCAAAAGAACATTAGTTTTGAAGATTAGCGGCTTATTTTGTAAAATTAGCATATGAAACGTTTCTTTTTATACACGCTCATTGGAGCGGTGATCTTACTGGTGGGTTTTGTAGTGGTAACCCTGCGTCAATTTGTGATTCCTACCCCTTCGATGAAAGGCACACTGCCTGTAGATTCCCGCATTATTGGATATGTGTTTTTTCCAAAGATTGAGCGGGGAGACGTGACTATTTTTCATTGGCCAGCCGATTCTGTTCATACTACCATTGACTCTAAAACAATGTTTATTTCTCGATGTATGGCAGCACCAGGCGAACAAATTAAGATTACCAATAGTGAAGTATTTGTAAATGGACGTAAGCAAACGCCACCCGAAAAAGTGCAGCATGAATACCAAATTGTTTTCAATGGGGCACCTGTTTCAGAAGTGTTTTTTTCAAAGCGAGGTTTTAGCAAGCATCACGACTATAGGTTATCGCCTGATAATAAGACAATGCGGATCTTTGCCCAACCAAAAGAGATAACCCAGCTTAAGCAAGAGCTGAAAAATATAATCGTAGAGGTAAAGAAAATTACCTATCCGCCCAAAGATAATATATACGAGGGTTACCCCAAGCACCCTGCTTTTCCCTGGAATGCCGATCATTTTGGGCCGTTGCAAGTGCCAAAAAAAGGAATGCAGCTCCCTGTTACTACCAAAAATTTGATTTTGTATGGTAACTTGATCAGAAAATATGAAGGGCATCGGTCAGTACAAATAAATG
Source organism: marine bacterium AO1-C (assembly GCA_001890965.1). Classification (GTDB taxonomy): domain Bacteria; phylum Bacteroidota; class Bacteroidia; order Cytophagales; family Microscillaceae; genus Microscilla. The sequence goes on from MLAY01000021.1 coordinate 69,475, forward strand.
ATGATGAACTACGTATTGATGGACAAGTGATCAAGACATATACATTTGCTCAAAATTATTATTTTATGATGGGCGATAATCGCCACAATGCGATGGACTCCCGTTATTGGGGACTGATACCAGAGAACCATATTGTAGGCAAATTATTTATGAAGTTGTAGTGTAACATTGCACCTATTTTATTTCCCTGAAAAAAAATAGTATTTCACCTGTATCTTTTCCGAGGGTTGCACATTGGAGTCATGTATGTACAAAAACTACACTTTGAACCCATTGCCAGAACCTATTACAATTCATCAAAAATTGCAATCTGAAGCAAATCTAATTGCAGAAGCTCAACAAGACCCTGCGAAGTTTAAAGTGCTCTATGAGAGGCACTTCGACGAGATATTTGCGTTTGTATACAAAAAAGTACAGCAACGTGAGCCAAGCGGGGATATTACGTCCCAGGTTTTTCTGAAGGCTTTACTCAAGATCAATACTTTTCAATTTAGAAATATTCCGTTTACAGCCTGGCTGTATGTCATTGCCCGCAATGAGGTAAACATGTATTACCGTAATCATAAAAGACTAAAGGAAGTAAACCTGGACGAAGCCTGGGTACACCAGTTGGCTACCGAGTTTGGAGTAGATCATGAGGATTGGGAAGCACAAGAAGCTCGTTTGTTGGCTGCATTGGAAAAATTAAAGCCTAAGGAATTACTTGTTTTACGTTTGCGATTTTATGAAAACTGCTCTTTTAAAGAAGTGGGGCAAAAGATAGGAATTACTGAAAACAACGCTAAAGTGCGTACTTATCGGGTATTGGCTAAACTCAAAAAAATACTTACAAAATAGTTTTATCAATATTGATCCACAACCTGTTTGGTTACAGATTGGAAAACTCAAAATACACCTATGAAAGATTTATCTGATGCGAATAATTCTTCTAAACAACCCCATCCAAAACCTGACTTTGATCAGTTGATGGATAAATACCAACAGGTGCATCAAGGGTTAAGAGAAGATATTCAGCTCAATATCCAGAAAACAAGCATTTGGAAATCAGTAAATGTATTTACTGTCGCTTTGCTAGGGGGAGCGATAGCTATCGTAGGTATTTTTTGGTGGCAAACCACTAACGAGAATACTGTTTCTGCGCAAAAAGCACAAACTGCTTTAGAGAGAAATGAAGTCCAGCAATGGGTAACTGTAAAAGCTCCCAAAGAAAAAAAAACGGTTAAAGAAGAATCCCCCGAAGTAATAACATCTCAAATACCTTTAGTAGATACAACAACAAAAAATGTAGCTAAGAGAGAACCCACTGCAATGAAAGATACACTTGCAAATATGGGTAAAACTAAAGAAGAAAACTCAAATGCAAAGAAGGCCCCGGCTTTGAACGTGTTTACCAAAGCTGCTCCTATGGTAGGTATGAATGCATTGTATATTTATTTACAGCAAGCGTTGCAATACCCTGATGAAGCACGCAAACATAAAATAAGTGGAAAAGTGCTGACCCGCTTTGAGATTGATACCAATGGAAAGATCATCAATGTATCGGTGCTAGAGGGGTTGGGTTATGGCTGTGATCAGGAAGCCATTCGTATTGTGCAAAACATGCCTGACTGGCACCCAGCCACCATTAATGGCAAACCCACCAAGACTGCTCTAAAAATTCCTATTGTATTCAACTTTAAAGAATTGAAAAAGAAAGCAGCTAAAAAAGATACAACAAAGAAAAAATAGAATCACTGATGTGATATCAAGACATTTGGTTTTACCATTCTCAGCATCAATTCAAAACCATATAGCTTTTATGATATTGATAGAATTGATTGCTGTCTAAAAAGGACTCGGTTTTATCGAGTCTTTTTTCATGGCGATTATGTTTAGGGTTGGCAGGCTTACGAATAATCGTTTTTGTTACGATATATCGTGTGTTTTATGATGTTTTTGAATACGGATAGTTTAACGATTTGAAGAAGAGTGAAAAATATTTGTTTGATAGTCAGGTAGTTATGATTTTATTTCTTATAGTTAAAAGAATTGGTTCCAGTTTTGAATGATTATAGTTAAAGATATTTAATAAGCTTTGTGGTTAGGAATAAAAAGAGACCTTGTTTTACAGGATCTCTTTTTTTGTTTGTATATTCAAAGTGCTGATTATTCCACACAGTTTTTTACATAGTCATAATTCTGTGTTGTAGTCTTACCTTCTTCATCTGTAAAAGATTGCTTCATCTTGGCGAGATAGCCTTGCTCATCTAGTTGAAATGAATAGTCTGAGATAGATGTTTGGTATTTTACTCCATCAATTGTATAAACCCCGGTTGCTTGTTTGAGCAATTTTGATTGACGCTTGCCAAAAGGATAATGGTTGAATTCATCCACAAGCATATTGTAGTTGATAGGAAACGGTTTGGAATTATCTTGAGCGTAGAATTCATACTTGTAGTTATTTTCCACTACCTTATTATCGTAGTTATTGGTGCGTTTGCGATATGCCGATGCGAGTGTATTATCGTCTTGATAACTGTACGTTTTGGTAATGAATAACTTTCTGTTTTCGGGATTGTCAGTCGATATAGAGACTTGCAATAAAGTAATCTCACGGGTCATTTCTATAAAATACCCATCCTTATTGTACTGGAAGCTGCTTTTTACATCAAAAAAAGGCGTTTCGTTATCATCATAAATAATGGTTTTTTCACTGATAGGGTAGCCTTCCTCATTGAGTACAAATTCCTTTACTTGGTTTTTGCGAAACTCTTGTGTATTACCCTGAGTTCGCTTAAAAGCCCTCAGTGTAACTACATTGCCTGCCTTTTCATAATTTGTAAACAGGTATACCTCACCAGACGCATCATAACGCTGATGCTTGGTAAGGTTACCAGAGGCATCATACGCGAAGTCTTCTGATTTGTCTCCATTACGATTAATGGCTGAGAGTAGACAGTCATTTTCGGTAGTATCTGGGTTGATAACCTCTTCGGCTTTGATACATCCACCCAATACCCAGCTAATGAGCATAAACAGCATCCAATGGCTTGACTTTTTCATTTGATTATTGGTTTTGTTGAAAAATTGTGTTTGGAGATGTAATGTAATAGGCCAGAAAAAGATACAAGGAAAAAGAGTAAATAGGGGAGAGGTAACTAAGAGCATGTTTAAACATTATAATCTGGGCTAAAAATGTGTCTTTTACGCACTGATTTTAGTAATTTTTGCGTCAATAGCTTTGGCTATTCACATTAAAAATGTACTTCATCAGCACATAAAACTCATCATTTTAATCTCCGAAGACAAAATTTAAACATACTCTAAAGCACAAAACCCCAGCAAAATTAATTGCTGAGGTTCTTTATATTGTTAGAGGATATTAGAGTCTATCTTCTGAGAATCTTCATTTCTACACTTACTACCCCATCTCTGATCATTCCTATACGCTCGGCAGCTGCTCTGGACAAATCTATGGAGCGAGTAGAGGTTCTGGGTAAACGGTCGTTGATAACCACCAATACTTTACGATTATTTTTAAGGTTACGCACTTCTACCTTGGTGTTGAAAGGCAACGTCTTGTGGGCGGCAGTCAAACGATAACGGTTGTAGGTTTGGCCACTGGCGGTTTTACGCCCGTGAAACTTATTATGGTAATAAGAGGCTTTTCCACGTAGTGTTCTCACGACATTGCTGCCACCACTACTACCCCCACTCGAGGTAGACCCTCCACTTCCAGAACTTTTGCTGGAGCCACCAGTAGTTTTTAATTCAATGGTTTTTCCTCCTCCGCTGGTGCTGCCTCCCGAGGTACGACTTCCGCCAGAGCTGGTAGAGCGAGAAGCCACTAATAAAGTATCGCAGTTAGTAAATAAAAATGTTACAAATACACCTAATAACAACGTTTTCAATTGGTTCATTTTGTTTATTAATAATGAGTTTAACACAATAATATTTAATAGCTGGTAGTATGATCGTATTTGTGCTAGCAAAAGATACAATTTTTTTACCAATTCAATTTTTTTGTATACGAACAGAAGCAGAATTAGGATATAAAATGAGTAATGTTGGATTAAGAGTAGTTTAAAGGGCTGTTTCTGAGGTTTTTAGTGTTTGGTCTATGACGATTGGCTTTTGGTAGATGTGGTAGGTGATTAAAAATAACCAGCCAAAAGCCGAAGAGTGATTTCCTATATACCTGTTTAAAATATGTTTCTTGTAAAGTAGAGGTTTTTGAAATAATCAATTGTTTTTTATGTATTTTTAATGAACTTATTCTATGAAAACCAGCAAGTGCTACTTAAGGAACAAAAATTGGTGCTGGTTAATATTTAAATCAGCCGTGGGATAAGTAATGTTGCGTAAGTCTTAAACTCTGAGATGACTTCAATATTTAATCCTAAACATTCTTAATCCTTCCTTTATACAATGCCTAACTTCCCTTAAATATCTTAGAATACAATAATACAGTTGCCCATCTTTTATGGGATAACTATATACTGATTGGTTAAATACAGACAACACCTTATGCACAAAATTTGGATTTGCCTGCTTTCATTATTCATTATAAGTAAGGGCTTGGCTCAACAAAAGAATAACACCCTTGATTCTCTATTAGGTACACTTAAAAAGGATTTGTCGGACATAGAGCGGGTAGACACTTATACTAAAATAATAGAGATATATAGAAGAAAGAGTGATTCGACTCAACTTGTCAAGTATGCAAACGAGAGTATTCGCTTATCAAAGAAAATCAAATACCCTCAGGGCATTGTGGAAGCCTACTACAACATAGGTAATATGTTATCTATTAAGGGATACCAATCCAATGCTATCGAAACATATCAGAAGGCGTTCAAAATTGCCGAAGAAAACAACTATGCAGCAGGACAAGCTAAAGTTTATAGAGGGTTAGGAAGCGTTTATTGGCGTGCAAGTAAATATCAAAAGGCATTAGAAAACTATACGGGAAGCCTGAAGATAGAACAGAAAACCAATAATTTACCAGGGATAGGGAGTAGTTATCATGGCTTAGGATTGGTGAGTTATAGTGAAGGTAACTATAAGCAGTCGCTTGAATATTCTAAACAAGCACTGGCTATATATCAAAAAACAGATAATCAACTAGGCATATCTCAAATTTACAATAACCTTGGGATCATTTATCAGCGCCAATCAGACTACCCAAAAGCAATAGACATATATCGTAAATCCCTAAAAATCGCTGAACGGCTTGATAACAAATATGCTGCGGCTTTTAATTATAATAATATTGGTACAATATATAGTGCACAAGGAAATTACCCACTGGCATTGAGTGCCTATTTTAAAGCGCTTAAAATTAGGGAAAAACTTGGTAATAAGCCGTTGACTGCTCAGAGCTATCATAATATTGGAACTGTTTATTCTGAACAGGATGATTATGCTCGAGCATTACAGTACCATTTCAAATCGTTGGATTTAAACAAGCAATTAGGAAAACAAACACAAGCTATAGCTAGTCACAATGCTATCGGAACCATTTACCAACTTCAAAAGCAATACGACAAAGCATTGGGGCATTATAAGGATGCACTAAAAATAGCTCAGCAAGTAGGGAATAAGCATTATTTGGCGCAAACTTATCAATTGATAGGGGAGGCACAGGTATATCTCAAAAAATATAACGAAGCATCCAATTATCTTCTCAAGGCAATCGAAATAGGTAATCAGCTAGGAGACAAGTCACGAGTGGCGAATGCTTCAATCATTTTGGGGAGAGCAAATCAAGGGCTTAAAAAATATGTAAAAGCTATTAAGCAAATTAAGAGAGGTTTAAAGATTGCCCAAGAAATAGGACATACCCAAACGATTAAAAGTGGCGCACAATACCTTGCGCAAACTTATGGAATGATAGGCAATTTTGAATCAGCTTATAAAGCCCAGGTGTTGTTTACGCAAATGAAGGACAGTTTAAAGAATAAAGCAAACACCAAACAAATTACTCAACTTGCCGCCAATTATAAGTTTGAGAAGGAGAAAGATTCTATACGGTTCAACCAGGAAAAAGAGCGAGTGGCTTTGAATGCAAAACTCGCAAAAGAAAAACTGGCGAGCAAGCTACAACGAAACATTAACTGGTTCATTTCTTTTGGGTTATTGGCAGTTATCGTCTTTGCTGTTTTTATATTCAGAAGCAGACAAAAGCAAAAATTGTTGAATAACACGCTTTCTCAACAAAGTGCCGAGCTTACAGAAATGAATGAAGAACTGCAGCAAAATCAAGAGGAAATAACAACCCAAAGAGACGACATTGAGCAAAAAAATTATTTGCTTAATCAACAAAACGATAAAATTACCCAAAGCATCAAAGCAGCGCGCACCATTCAAGAAGCCATTTTACCTTTTGAACAAAGGTTGAGTAAAGAAATCAAAGAGCATTTTATCATTTATAAGCCAAGGGATATTGTCTCTGGAGATTTTTATTGGTTGGGTAATGTTGGTGACAAACGGATTTTGGGCGTGATTGACTGTACTGGGCATGGAATTCCCGGAGCGTTTATGAGTATGATTGGATTTACTTTATTAAATGAAATCATCAATACTCAGCAAATCTCTGATGCGGCTCAAGTTTTAGAAAAACTAAGGAAGGAAATACACCATGCGTTGAAACAAGATTATACTGGGAGAACAAATGGTATGGATGCCGCTTTTATTACACTGGAAGACACTCCCGAGTCAGAGATTAAGGTAACTTTTGCTGGAGCCAAACGCCCTCTATGGTACATTGAGGAAGACAGCCCAGAGGTACAAGTGATCAAAGGAAGTAGTATTTCTGTTGGGATGATTTACAATGATAATCGTGTGATCACTAATCAAACGTTTTTATTTAAACCAGGAACGATTCTTTATTTAGGTTCTGATGGTTTTACCGACCAAAATGATGTGCATAGAAAAAAGTTTGGAACAAATAGGCTAAAGAGAACCCTCTATAAAAACCGGGAAAAATCTCTTAATGAACAAAAACAGTTATTGCAACTAGCATTGGAAGAACATATGCGATACACCGAACAACGAGACGATATTTTGCTATGGGGAATAAAGTTATAAGTAACTGATTTTGTATTTATGAGCACTATGACAAAAACGTCTTAATAAGTATATTTTATTATTGCATTGCACAACAATAGAATGAGAAAGCAATGAACGACGCTAAGTTAAAATTGTCCTACTACTTATAAGCGCTGGGTTTCAGGCAATTCTTTATTTACCTTCACTCTTGCCGTTTTTCTGGTGATTGGCTATATGAGCTTCCATATCCAAAATCGCCTGCTTGTATTCAGTAACATCCATCGCATAGTTTACAATTTTGTAAGGCTTACCGCTGGCATCTACTATAGGGTGATAGCTGCCGCGTAGCCACTTTTCATTACCGTCATGGTCAATGCGTAAGAAGTCACCATTTTGGTGATTGCCTTTGAGGATGTGCTGCCAAAAGTCTTTGTATTTTTTACTTTTCTTTTCCTGCTCTTTTACAAATATTTTATGATGCTTTCCTAATACTTCGCCTCGCTCATAATGCATCAAATCCAGAAAACGGTCATTGATGTTGGTGATCATGCCATTGAGGTCGTATTCTGCCATTAGGCTGGCTTGATTAAAAGCAGATAACATACCTTCAAAATCGAGCGTCACATGTTTGAGTTCGCTAATGTCGTTTACCAAGATCAGTATTTTATAAATAGTGCCATAGGAGTTTTTGGCGGGAGTATATGTTACACTGGCCCATACTTCTTGATGATCCTTGGTGATGAATTTAATTTCCCCTTCTTGTGCCAAGCCATTGTTGAGCTTATCCCACAGTATTTCATATTCTTCGGTTTTGGCATACTTGGGAGGCACCAGCATTTTGAAGTTTTTGCCAATCAGTTCGTCTACCTTAAAGCCCACCAATTCTGCAAAAATGGTGTTTACCTTCATAAAGGTACCACTGAGGTCTAGTTCGGCAGTGGCCAAAGTATGATCAATGGCTGCCAGGGCAGCTTCCATTTCCATGCTGTTTCGCTTCATGTCTTCCTGTACAGCAGTCAGCTCTTCCATATTCTGGCGAATTTCCTCTTCTTGGGTTCTCAGTTCTTCGGCTTGTTGCAAGGCCTCTATTTCCAGTTGCTTGGCTTGAGTAATGTCTTGAGCAAAGTGCACCACTTTATAGGCTTTTCCTTTGAGGTCAAAAATGGGATTATAACTTCCTCTAAACCAACGGGTAGTACCATCTTTGGTGATTTTCTCAAAAACTCCGGTTTTGAACCTTCCGTGTACCAAATCCATCCAAAAGGCGGTAAACTCAGTAGAATGACGCTCTTTTTCCTCTATAAAAATAGTATGTAATTGTCCTAGTACTTCTTCTTCGGTATAGCCCAAAGCCTCGAGGTAGGTTTCATTAATGCTTAAAATATGTCCTTCTATATCTATTTCCATTACCCCGTTCGACTTGTGAATGGCCTTGAGTTGACCTTCTATATCCAGACTGGCCAACTTCTGCTCCGTGATGTCACGCGCCAACATAATGACTTTGTAAGGTTTGCGCTTAGAGGTAAACGCCAGTGTAAAGGTAGCTTGCCACCAAATTTCTTTGCCCGATTTCGAAATGCGTCTAAATTCCCCCGAACGCTCACCATCTCGTTTAAGGCTTTTCCAAAAGCTCTGATAATCCTCTCCTTCGGCCTCTACAGGGTCTACCAAAATTTTGTCATGTTGGCCATCCAGTTCTTCCATTGTATACCCCATAATCTGCAGGTATTGACGATTGGCCTTTTGGATAAAACCTCGTAAATCATACTCTACTGTGGCCAAAGTTCTGTCAATGGCATTCAAATGGGCCGCCATATCGGCTTCTTTTACTACCATTTCCTCTTGAATGGCATTGAGCTTTTCTACATTTTCGGTAAGTTCTTTTTCTTTGACCTGAATAGATTCCAGTTGTTCGGCAGTTTTGGCTTGGAGCTCGCGGTGGTAGGTAATGTCTTGAGTAAATTCAACAATCTTATAAGGTTGGCCGCTCAGGTCTAAAATGGGATTGAAACTCCCCCTTGTCCAAATAATTTTTCCTGATTTGGTAATTCTTCTGACAGCATCTGCTTGATAATTTCCACGACGCAAATCGGACCAAAACTCTTGTAGTTTTTTGCTTTCGTGATCTTCTTCGGGAATAAAGATCGTATGCGGTTGTTCCTGCACTTCATCCAGGTCATAGCCCAGAAGCTTTAAGAAATCATCGTTGGCATATACCACACGCCCTTGCATATCGTACTCTACTACCATATTAGATTTATAAATGGCTGCCAACTGACCTTCAAAGTCTAGTGCCATTTTCTTTTGTTCAGTAATGTTGGTAGCGAGTGCAATGATTTTATAAATAGCACCTACCGAATCTTTTACTGGGGTGTAAGTAGCATTGAGCCAAACATCTTTTCCCAGGTTGGTCTGGTATTTATATTCTCCCGACTTACTAAGCCCTTTTTTAAGGTCTAGCCAAAACTGCTTGTATTCAACCGAATTGGCGTATTCTTCATCTACAAAGATTGTGTGTGGTTGTCGAACGATGTTATCCAGGGTATATTCGGTCACCTCTAAGAAAATGTCATTGGCTGCCATTACATATCCCTCAGCGTCAAATTCTATTGTAGATAAGGTACTATTGATAGCATCCAACTGCCCAGTCAATTCTATTTCTTTAGTCTCCATTTGCTCTTGGGTAGCGTGGAGTTCTTCCATATTCTGGCGAATTTCTTCTTCTGAGGTACGAAGTTGCTGTACCAGCTTTTTGGTGTGTTCGTTTACCTTCACACTGGCAATGGTAGAGGCAATGCTTTCTGCTAATTTTTCGATAAACTCTATTTGGTAGGCATCATAAGTCATAAAAGAAGCAATCTCGATGACTCCATGAATCTGGTCGTTTACTTTCATAGGCACCACCAGTACACTACGAGGATTGGCTTCGCCCAAACCAGAAGTGATTCTGACGTACTCATTGGGTACATCAGTCATATAAATGGTGCGTTTTTCCCGAACTGCTTCTCCAACCAGACCTTCTCCTACTTTAATACGTTTGGTATGAAACTTTTGGGTTTGGAAGGCATATGCGGCAATGAGTTCCAGGTGAACATCGTGTTTGTCTTCATCGTTGAGTCTAAATAACCCCCCTTGATTGGCTCCTACATAATCTACCAGATTAGCAATAATGCTATAAGAAAGTTCGGCTACGTTGTCGTTGTTAGAACGTAGTATTTCTCCAAATTTGGCCAAGCCTTCAGTTGTCCAATTACGCTTTTTGTCTTCTACTGCCACTTGTCGCAGATTATTGCGCATGCCCAATAAAGCATTGCCCAACTCGTCGTTTTCACTCAATGGATTAAACTCCACCTCGAGGTTACCTTTACCGATTTCGGAGGCAAAGTGAGAGGTTTTCTTAAGCCCATCTACCAAATTATTGATGGTGCCTTGAATTTGAATATCGTCGTGTTTGCTTTCTAATTGGGTATTAGGTAAAACACCATGTGATAAATCACTAATTACTTCTTTGACAACTACTACTGGTTTTTTGAGGGTGCGATTGTAGAAATAAAGGACTCCTACAAAGAATAGAATGATGATAAAAACAATGATAAGAATTTCACTTTCTATTAAAGTAAGCCCCTGACGTACACTATCATTAGGCAAAGCCACCATCAAATGCCAGTCTAAATCTTTAATATAGAGGTAGTCACCTACTGTGGTAAAATTGTCATCAGTTACCTCAACACTGCCTTTGGTATCCAGCGCCGCTCGAGAAGCCTGATCGGCAGATTTTTTTTCTAATAATTGACTGTAATCTTCAGGGAGAGAAGTAGCTCTTACTAAAAAATCTTGCCCAATAATAAAGATGCGAGGATTTAGCGCATTGTTTTGTAAAATATTTCTGGCCAAAATCTTATTTACAGATTTCACTGAATAGCGAAGAATTAATACTCCTAAACGAACACCTTTTTCATCAAATACCGGAGCAGCAGCGAAACCCATTGGCAGCTTGCTACCTACAAGTTTATAATTACTTAAGTCAGTGAGAAAAGTACTGGTTTTGCCATTGTTAAAGGCTTGATGAATCATTTGGTTGCGGTAAGCACCACGGGCTATGTTGGTACTGAAATCTTCTTGTTGTCTTACCGAAAAAACCACATCGCCACGATTGGTTACCAAATATAAATCATCGTAACGTTGAGCTCCCAAAAGTGCATCTAGTTTGAGACGATAAGCCGAATCGGCCAAGCGATAACTTGGAGCATTGATTCCTCCCTGATAAAATGCCTGACTTAATTGACTGAAACCATGGGTAACCACATCGAGGGTGGCATATACTCGTGCATCTTCGCGAAGGTTGTCATAAAAAGATTCTACTTGTTGTTTTTTGGCGGTTCGTACAGCTTTGAGTACATCAAGGCTATTTTTTTTCTGATTGGTTTCCAGGTAGGCAATAAAAGCAATGGTAATACCTATGAGTAGTATCACTCCTATCACGGAGGCGCGAATGATTAGCCATTGAGCTGCAGTGAATTTAAAACGACGCTTCATAGTAAATGTTCAGGAGTAGTAATTTAAAAGTTTGACAACAATCACTAGGGAACCCTCGAGCGTAATTTATGCCAAACTCGGTTGAATAGAGTAATTCCCTATAAATATAATATTTTAGCAGGGTTGCGCCGACTTTATGAGTCAATTTTCGGTGAGTGGCGGAGAATAAAAGACGAGATTTCCTTCAAATAAGCAAATTTGAGAATAAAAAAGAGGTGAACCTCAAAAGATTCACCCCTTTGCAAACATAAAACACTTAAAATTATCTGACCATAACCTTTCGGGTAAACTTAGCTTGAGGCGTTTCAATTATTAAGAAATAAGTGCCTGGAGCAACATTGGGTTGCCAATCTAATTGTTGTTGTCCTTGATTAAAGGTTTTTTGTTGCCTACCTACTATCTGGCCTTGCAAATTTCTTAAAGAAAAGCTCACTTTACTTTGATTATTCTGTACACCAAAAGTAATGTGAAAACGCTTGGCAGGGTTGGGGAAAATAGCTACCTGTGGCTCAGTAATAGTAACCTCACCTGCATTGAGTTGTAAACTTTGCATAGTGTTGGTTTTTCCATTAAAAGCTTCAGTTTTAGCAATTTGACTAGTCAGGCGAACCGCAGTAGATTGATTTGTTTGACCGATGACCTCGAAATTCAAATAAAACAATACTTTTCCATTATCAAGATCAATGGCTTGGCCTTGAGAATCGTTGTATACAAAAGCAATGGAACCTTGACTGGCCAGATTTGTATTCAGGTGATTGGCTTTGAATGATAAACCTGCCGCCTCAAGTCCTTGATATTTGAGTATTTGAGAATCAAACTCTAAAGTACCCTGTAAAGCTGCAATCTGATTATAATTGGCTTCTACCATTACTGGAATACGAATTACCTCGCCAGTAAAAGTTTGCTGCTTAGGGGTGGTTAAGGTCAAAGCTTCCCCAGTGGTTCTCAGCTGAGGGTTGGCATCTCCTGATACATCTCCTGATTTTACCGCAATAAAACTCTGATTGACAATGTCGTTATTTACATGAATAAAGGTGAATTCAGGTACCCCCTCATGAAATGGACTGTGAGGATTGGAAAAAGTATAATTGCTTAGGATGAATCGCCAATTTTTGGCAAACTCGGTATCCATTCCTAAAATAACTCTCCTGATTTTGGCTAAGTCAATTAAATCAATGGTGCCTGAAAGGTCTACATCGGCGGCAATCATTTTGTAAGGAGAATCTAGCTCAGCATAACCCAAGATATGTCTCTGGATTATTAAAAGGTCACCCACATTTACCCCATTGGTTACACTACTCTGGTTTTTATTAGGAATCAAGGTGTAATCACCCGCAGACAATCCGCCAATGCTATAATTACCCTCAGCGTTGCTAGTGGCTGTCACACTGCTATTATCGGCATTGTTTACCAGCACTAGAGACGCGTCCTTTACAGGTTCATTGTTAGGGGTTTTGATATTACCTGCAATGCTATATACCTTGTTTACAATGCTTACGCAGCCAGGTTTTGCGTGAACATATACGACATGCTTAGAACCAAAGACTGCCGCCAGGTTGGTAAAGTTGACTGAGAAGTTATCACCTACTACCAAAGTAGAAGGAAGTGTGAGTTCAATATTAAATAAAACTTCACCAGCTTCTAAATCAATAGGACTAGAGGCTGCATCCCACCAAAGTACTTTGATTTGTCCAGGGTTTATCTCATTATAATTTGAAGCACCAAAACCAGCAAGTTTAGTATTTACATCACTAATCTTGACAAAACCAGCCATACTGGTTGGAAACTCGGCTTGCAACTGAAAACCTGAAATAGATGTTTTCGTTTGTATACGAACAGGCAACTTAATAGTGCTTCCTGCAGCTACCTGTAGTTTATTAGATCTAATGTTCAAATCACTTCCAAGTGTAGGGGTGAGCTTTCTGATGCGGGTACTCTCGTGGGTATAAATATTACTATGCTGATCGGTAAATACTCTGATGGGCAATACATTGGCATTTATAGCGCTACCTCCATCTCCACTTGATCCCACAGTGCCAGTTCCAGCTACAGTAGTAATTACTCCCGTACAGGCTTCTACTTTTCTTAAACGAGCATTGACATAATCAGCAATGTATACATCTCCATAAGAATCTACGCTTACACCAAAAGGAGATTTCAATTGAGCTTGAGTAGCATCTCCGCCATCTCCATTGTATCCATGCACTCCTGTACCTGCTACCAAGCTGATTTTGCCTGTAAAAGCATCTACTCTTCTTACCCGATTGTCGCCAGTAGTAAAATAAACATTGCCAGCAGCATCTACAGCTACATCAGTTACACTGTGGATTTGAGCTTGAGTAGCATCTCCACCATCTCCCGAATACCCTGAAGTGCCATTGCCTGCAATGGTAGTAATTACACCTGTACCAGCATCGATTTTACGTATGCGATAATTTTTAAAATCGGCAATGTAAAGGTGGCCAGCGGCATCTACTGCAATACGAGTAGGAGAAGAAAATTGTGCTAAAGTAGCGCTACCCTCATCGCCTGAAAAGCCCTCAGTGCCTGTTCCAGCAATGGTAGTAATGATGTTGGTAATAGCGTCAATTTTACGTACCCGATGTGCGTTACGATCCAACACATAAATATTGCCAGCAGCGTCCAACGCAATGTCTACAGGCTCTATTTGTGCCTGCAGGGCATTGCCTCCATCGCCCGAAGAACCAGCTACCCCAGTACCAGCAATGGTTTGGATAATACCCGTGCCAGCATCGATTTTACGGATGCGATAGTTGAGCAGATCAGCGACGTAAATGTTTCCGGCAGCGTCTACTTCCATTCCCGAAAGGGCACTAAAACGAGCACTGGTAGCAGGGCCTCCATCCCCAGCAAAACCTACATTACCATCCCCAGCAATGGTGTTAATTGTATAAGAAACTTGCGCAAATGAGTGGTTGAATAAAAAAACTTGTAGTAATACTAATTTACAGCAGAACGTGATGATTTTGTTCATAAATAAAATGTTTTGATGTTAATTTGTTAGAAATGCATATCATAGCTCAGGAAACCTGAAATTTATTTGAGAGCAAATCACGAAAATATCTTTCAAAACGAGTTGGACATATATTCCAGATAATAGGTGATATAGGTCAAATGCAGCTTAAATTGCCTGAGGGGGAGAGATCATAGACTTACGTTGCTTTCTAGATGGGACTGACAAATATTTGAGGGAGGAGTACTAAAAAAAGACCCAACAACTCATTTTCTTCAAATAATTTGTATTTTCACCCCCTATTAAACGATTTTACAGGAAGTTTAAACTTTAAACTTTTTGAATATCAGTTAGTTATTTAAAAGTTAGTCAATTAAGATACTCATATATATTCGATGGATAAATCTGGTACAAACACACAAGACGACGTGTTACAGGCAAAGTTCAACGAGCTGGCCCGCAAAAATGCCGAAGCCTTATTGGGAGGTGGTGAAAAGCGTATTGAATCTCAACACAAAAAAGGAAAGCTCACCGCCCGAGAGCGTATTGAGCTTTTGATGGATGAAGGTTCTTTTGAAGAAATAGGCAAATTTGTAATGCACCGTTGCAAAGATTTTGGCTTAGGCAACGAGTACTATTTGGGGGATGGTGTTGTTACAGGTTATGGCACAGTCAATGGACGTCTGGTATATGTGTTTTCGCAAGATTTTACCGTGTTTGGAGGTTCGCTTTCAGAAACCTATGCGGAAAAGATTTGCAAGATCATGGATTTGGCAATGAAGAATGGTGCGCCAGTGATCGGATTGAACGATTCTGGAGGAGCACGTATTCAAGAAGGAGTGATTTCGCTGGCAGGTTATGCCGATATCTTTTATCGCAATACGTTGGCTTCTGGTGTGATTCCTCAGATTTCGGCGGTGATGGGGCCTTGTGCGGGTGGAGCTGTGTATTCACCAGCCATCACTGATTTTATCATGATGGTAGAAAATACTTCTTATATGTTTGTAACGGGGCCAAAAGTGGTAAAAACCGTAACCAACGAAGAAGTAACTTCTGAAGAATTGGGAGGAGCCAGTACCCACAGTACCAAAAGTGGAGTAACCCATTTTGCGTTTGCCAATGAAGTAGAATGTATCAATAACCTTAAGCGATTGTTGAGCTACATTCCTCAAAACTGTGAGGAGGATGCGCCCATGTTGCCTTATGAAAACAACGGCGATGAGCTTCGTGATAAGCTTAATAATGTAGTACCTGCCAATCCTAATCAACCTTACGACATGCGCGAGGTGATCGAGGAAATAGTAGATGCCGATAGTTTCTTTGAAGTACATAAAGATTTTGCCGAAAATATTGTGGTAGGTTTTGCCCGTTTGGGTGGTCGTAGTATTGGTATTGTTGGTAACCAACCAGCAGTATTGGCAGGTGTATTAGACATCAATGCCAGTACCAAAGCCGGACGTTTTGTTCGTTTCTGCGATGCTTTCAATATTCCTTTATTAGTACTGGAAGACGTTCCTGGATTCTTACCAGGTACCGATCAGGAGTGGAACGGAATCATAACCAATGGCGCCAAGTTATTGTATGCTTTCTGCGAGGCTACTGTACCAAGAATCACGGTAATTACTCGTAAAGCTTATGGTGGAGCATATGACGTAATGAACTCTAAACACATTGGTGCTGATATGAACTATGCCTGGCCAACTGCCGAAATTGCGGTAATGGGAGCCAAGGGTGCATCAGAAATCATCTTTAAGAAAGAAATTGCAGAGGCTGATGATCCAGAAGCTAAATTACAAGAAAAAGTAGATGAGTATACCCGCAAGTTTGCCACGCCTTATCGTGCGGCACATCGTGGATACATCGACGAAGTAATTATGCCTGAACAAACCCGCGATAAATTGATCCGTGCATTCAAGATGTTAGAAAATAAAGTGGATACTTTGCCTAAGAAAAAACACGGCAATATTCCTCTTTAATTTTATAGATATTTTTGCACCTGACAGGATTTAAATCCTGTCAGGTTGTTTTAATAGATTGATGAAAATACCCTGCGTTTTTACTGACAGTTTAGGTGAAAAACAGCCTTTTTTAGCTGGAGAAAAAAGTAATGGCTTAATAAAACTCAGAACTTTGTTTTATTATAAAAACTGGAATACAACATTGTAATAGGCGATGAAAAATGAGAGGAAGAAATTAGCTGACTTTTAACAACCGACCTATTAGATTTATTACTATGAAAACTGCTCCTGCCCGTATTTTTTTGATTGTTATTGCAGCACAAATAGTTGTATTGTTGGTGCTATTTATCGTGCCTTTCAAAGGTTCCCGGCAGGTAAATTATTCCCAAAAACAACAAGTGTTACAGCGGTTTTCATTGAGCGATTATTGCCTCTCTACTGAATCTCGTCATACCCGCCATATCAACTTTCCCGAAGTAATTGCTCCTTTTCAGGATTTACCAGGCTATCACGATCACTTTCCCTCTTCGTCCTTCTTTAAACCCCAACGCCAGCGCCTGGAGATCAAACCTAAGAAGTGATTTTTCATTGCTTTGCTCTACTATTCTATTGTTTCGTCTTTGGCTAATTGTTTCATTGCTCTATTGTTAAATGGTTGCGCGATGCGTCGCATAATAATGGTAAATGATCAGTGGTGAGTGGTTAATCTTTTATTGCTCTACCTTTGGCTGATTGTTCCACAATGCATTTATCATTGCTTTGCGCCCATTTTTAACTTTTAGTTTTTCACTTAATTTGCTTTGCGCCATTTTTCACTTTACATTTTTAGTTTTTCACTCAATACCGCTTCGCGCCAACTTTTCACTTACTCTGGTTTCACTTAATCTTTTACTCCTTTTACTTTTCATTTTTAGCTTTTCACTCAGAATAGCTATACCTTTTGCTTTACTTTCCCGTTTTAATTAGTGACACCAAAACATCATCTCCAAATTTGAGATAATTCTTTATTTTTACTTTTTTCAAAGTTACATTACAGACAATACCTTATCTATTAAGCTTATAAAATTTACATGAAGATTATACGCTACTTTTTGTTATTCAATGTTTTGGTGTTTTATGCTGCGCAAGCACAAAATAAACGCATTGATAGCTTGCAACAAGTACGGCAAGGCATTAAAAGCAACGATGCCAAGGCAATCAAACAAAAAGTAGACGTACTCACCGAGCTTTGTTGGGAACTAAACGAATCTGACCCTAAAAAAGCCTTAGGTTTTGGCAAGGAAGCCTTGCTATTGGCCAAAACCAACAAATATACCCAAGGAGAAGCAGTAGCTTTGAAAAACATCGGGGTGCTGTACCAATATCAGGGGAATTACCCTCAGGCCTTAGAAAACTATCTCCAGTCTTTAAAGATTTTTGAGCAAATCAAAGATGAATCGGGCATTGCCAATGTGCTCAATAACATCGGTATTGTATACCGTAACCAAGGAAACAACAAAAAGGCTTTGACTTATTTTGTAAGAGTACAAAAGATTGACGAAGCAAATGGTGACCAAACCGGATTGGCTAGCATTCTCAATAACTTAGGCAGTATTTATTATCAGGAAGATAACTTTGAAAAGGCTCAGGAATACTTTGAGAAATCGCTCAAAATTGAAGAAAGCCTTAAGGATGATGCAGGTATTTCTATTAGCTATAACAATTTAGGACTGGTAGCCCTTGCTGAAAAGAAGGTAGAAAAGGCCATTGACTATTATACAAAGGCATTAAAGTTAGATGAAAAAGCAGGGAATAAAACAAGTGCTTCGGGTACCTTAAATAACATTGCGTATGCCTACCAAACCCAAGACAAACTCAAAAAAGCGTTAAGTTATGCCCTCAAGGGGTACCAGTTGGCAGAGGAGGTAAACTCGCAAGAGCTGGTGATGCAATTGAGCGAAACTTTGATGACAATTTATGAAGGACTCAAAGATTTCGAGAAAGCTTACGAATACCAAACCTACCATCTATTTGCCAAAGAAGAAGTATTCAATGAAGCCAACACGAAAAAAGTGTCTAACCTACAGAGTGCCTACGAACTTGAAAAAAAACAAGCCGAAGTAGCCTTACTCAAGGCCAATGAGGAACGTAGTAAGGCCGAAAGCGCACGTCGTCAGTCCATTATTATTTTTACACTGATGATTATCATTATCCTGGCCATAGGTATAGTAGGCTTATACGTGAGCAATCAGCGACGCAAAAGGGTAAATGGAGTGTTGCGAAAGCAGCGAAATGTATTGCGTGAGAAAAACGAAGAAATCAACCAGCAAAAAGAAGAAATACTGGCCCAGAGAGATGCCATAGAGGAGCGTAACAACGAGATTGTGGCCAAAAACCAAGACATTGAGAGTAGTATTCAATATGCCAAGCGTATTCAAGAGGCCATCTTACCAAATAAGGATGAAATGAAGCAGGCTTTGCCTCAACACTTCATCTATTACCGTCCGCGTGATATCGTAAGTGGTGATTTTTACTGGTTTGCCAAAACCGAGCCTCTTCCATTGTATGCCGATTCGCCCGATTTTCAGGGAAATAAGTTGCTCAAAGGGTTTGAGAATGAAAAACTCATATTGGCCGCAGTAGATTGTACCGGACATGGTGTGCCAGGAGCCTTTATGTCAGCTATTGGCGATTCTTTGCTCAATCATATTGTATTTGACCGTCGTTTACACGAACCTGCCAGCATATTAAAAGCCCTGCAAGATGGGGTAAGGAAAGCCTTGCGTCAAGATGAAATCGAAAACAAAGATGGAATGGACATGGGCTTAGTCGTAATTGACATGGAAAAGAAGGAACTGACCTTTGCTGGAGCACGAAACTCTTTGTGGATCATTCAGAATAGCGAAATGACCGAAATAAGAGGTGATACTGTGTCTATCGGAGGTTGGCAGCCTAACCAACATCATCAGTTTACCACCCACACCTTCCCACTTGATATTCCAACCAGTATTTACATGGCTTCGGATGGTTACCAAGACCAATTTGGTGGACCCAAGGGCAAGAAGTTTATGCGTCGTAAACTGAGAGAGCTTTTCAAGGAAATTTATCACAAGCCAATGGAAGAGCAATATCGTATTATTGACACTACCATGAAGGAGTGGATGAGTTTTCCTTCGGCTGATGCTGCCCAGCAGGAGCAAGTAGACGACATGCTGGTTGTAGGGGTGAGGTTTCAACCCGTGAAAGAGCGCATGTCGTTTCGTCGCAAAACCGATTTTTCTAAGCATGTATAAATGCCGCGCCCAACAATCCAGAAAGCAGAAAAAATGAGACAATTATTGCGAACAAGTTGCTTAAACCCGAAATCCAACATATACATAGCCATCTTCTATCTTGACTGGATAAGTAGCAATGGCAGGTTCCTCTCCATTGATATTTTCACCAGTTTTTAACGAAAATGATTTTTTATGATATGGGCAAGCCACTTTGGGTTCCCCTTTAGATGAACCAATGATGCCCCTTGATAGAATCATTTGCATTTTGTGGGGGCAAAGGTTTTGGCAGGCATACCATTCATTTCTTCTGGCAAAATTAAACACCGCAATTTGCATATCCTGGAATTTTATACAAGCCCCCCCATCTACTGGAAAATCAGCCACTTTAGCGGCTTTGAACCAATGATTTACCTCGTTTATTTTTATGGTTTGGTATTTTTCTAACTCGATCATTTTTAATTATAAATGATTAATGGTGAATGATAAAACTATCTAAATGGTTGATTATGAGTGTATAAGTAAGAGTAAATGAATTTAATCCCTAATAACAGATCTACCTTCTTTCGAAATTCACCTTTACAAAACCTACTCTATTATTTGCCCCAGGCAGCTGGTACTTTTTGTCCTCTTTGCTGGTCAAATTGTAGTGTATCATCCGACTCATCAGAATTGACAAAATGTTTGAATCTGGCTCGAAGCGCTGGATTATTTACGACTTCCTTCCACTCACAGCTATAAGCATCTACCAACAACTGCATCTCCTTTTCCAGTTGTTTGCCTATACCGAGGCAATCATTCACTACCACATCTTTTAAGTAGTCCAATCCGCCTTCCAATTTATTGAGCCAGGGAGCGGTACGAGTGAGCGGTTCGGCAGTTTTGATATAAAACATCAGGTAACGATCTATATAGCGAATGCAGGTCTCACTATCTACATCATTGGCAAGTAACTGCGCATGTTGGGGTTTAGAACCCCCATTACCGCCTACGTACAGATTCCAACCTTTTTCGGTTGCAATGATGCCAAAATCCTTGCTTTGAGCCTCGGCACATTCCCGTATGCAGCCCGAAACTGCACCTTTTAGCTTGTGTGGGGCACGTAACCCTCGATAACGCTGTTCTACTTCTATGGCAAACGATACCGAATCTTGTACCCCAAAACGGCACCAACTCGATCCTACACAGCTTTTCACGGTTCGTAAGGCTTTGCCATAAGCGTGGCCACTTTCAAATCCAGCGTTGATGAGTTCTTCCCATATATCGGGTAGTTGGTCTACCCGAGCGCCAAATAAATCGATGCGTTGGCCACCCGTAATTTTTGTGTATAAATTGTATTTCTTAGCCACAGTACCCAATACAATGAGTTTATCAGGAGTGATTTCGCCCGCTGGAACCCGAGGTACTACCGAATAAGTGCCCCCTCGTTGAATATTGGCCAGGAAGCGATCATTGGTATCTTGAATGGTCATAGATTTATCCAAAATCATATCATTCCAGGCGCTGGCTAATATAGAAGCAATGGCGGGTTTACAAGTCTCACAACCGTCCCCAGTGCCATAGGTGTCCAATAATTCATTGAATGTACGAATGTTTTGCACCTTTACCAGATCAAACAATTCCTGACGGGTATAGTCAAAGTGCTCACACAAAGTTTTGCGTACTCGTTTTCCCATAGATTTGAGCGTAGCGTCTAAGATATCAGAAAGCATGGGAGCACATCCTCCACAGGTAACCCCTGCTTGGGTACAAGCTTTGATCTGGGCTACATTTTCTGCCCCCTGTTCGGTAATAGCAGCAGTAATGATACCTTTGCTTACATTTTCGCAAGAACAAATCTGAGCCTCGGCTGGCAAACTTTCTACCCCAAGCCCCTGATTTTCCTGACCTTTCGCTTTGATGATTAAATCCTCTGGGTGAGGAGGAAGGGCAAGCTTATTTTTATAAATCTGGAGCAATTGATTGTATTGTTCGGCATCGCCCACTAATATACCACCTAACAAATGCTGTCCATCGGGCGATACATTGAGCCGTTTGTATATACCTTGCAACTGATCTTCAATTATGACACTTTGATGAGGTGCAGTGCCAAGTGCATCGCCAAAGCTTGCAACCTCTACTCCAATGAGTTTGAGCTTGGTAGACATATCAGCACCAGCAAAAGTGGAATCGTTGCTGTTCAGTAATTGGTTTACCACTACTTCGGCCATTTCGTACCCAGGGGCCACCAATCCGTAAATCATCTCATCAAAAAGAGCCACTTCCCCAATGGCGTAAATACTGGGATCATTGGTTTGCATATATTCATCAACTACAATACCTCCGCGAGTACCTATTGCTAATCCACAATCTCTAGCCAATTCATCCCGAGGGCGAATCCCTGCCGAAATCACCAACATTTCTACCGCTAATTTTTCACTATCCGCAAACACAAGTCCATCTAATTTCCCATTACCCAAAATTTCCTGGGTGTTTTTGTGAGTATGTACCTTCACCCCAAGCTTGGCTATTTGGGCTTGTAAGATAGCAGCCCCTTGGTCATCTAATTGTCTGGGCATCAGGCGAGAAGCAAACTCTACTACATGGGTTTCCAATCCTAAATCCAACACTGCTTTGGCAGCTTCCAGCCCGAGCAAGCCACCTCCCATTACTGCGGTGCTTTTTACGGTTTGTCCATAAGCAATAATAGCATCCAGATCTTCAATGGTTCTATATACAAATACACCTTGTTTTTCTACGCCTGGGATAGGAGGAACAAAAGGAGTAGAGCCGGTGGCAATTACTAACTTATCATAAGGTGTAATGGTACCTTTATGGCTTTTTACTTGTTTTTTGTCGCGATCAATGGCGGTAATCAGTTCACCTGTAATGAGTTCAATATTGTTTTCCTGGTACCAACTACGGGGAGCCATCGTAAGCTCCTCAACACTTGTACCTGTAAAATAAGCGCTCAAGTGTACCCGGTCATAGGCTGGGCGTGGTTCTTCACCAAAAACAGTTACGGAAAACCTTTCAGAGTGATCCGCTTTGCATAATTTCTCACAAAATTTGTAACCTACCATTCCATTTCCAATCACTACTATCTTTTCCATATTGTGTTTATTTATAATTGGGGTTTGGTCTTCTATTAGCTGTGATAAAACCCGTAATACTTTAAGTGTTTTACGTAATTTTATACGTTATTATACTTAAAAATAATTTGCAACTACCTTTGTTTTGTGTTTATTTATGATGAAAAATAAGTAATAATACTAAAATGTGTACTAAATCAATGTTAGATAGGACAAAACAACCAAAACTGACGCTTGTAGGAGCAGGCCCTGGAGATGAAGAGCTGATTACATTAAAAGGAGTAAAAGCTTTGCAACAAGCCAACGTGGTATTGTATGATGCTTTGGTAAATAGAGCTTTATTAAAACACGCACCAGAGCATTGTGTAAAAGTATATGTAGGCAAGCGAGCGGGTAAGCATAGTTTTACCCAAACCGAGATCAATCAACTGATTGTGGAGTATGCATTTTTATTAGGCGATGTGGTACGCCTCAAAGGAGGAGACCCATTTGTGTTTGGTCGGGGAGCCGAAGAAATTGAGCATGCGCAAAGCCATGGCATAGCTACCCAGGTAGTACCAGGTATTAGTAGTGCTATTGCGGTACCAGCATTACAGAATATTCCCCTAACTAAGAGAGGAATTACTCGTAGCTTTTGGGTCATAACTGCTACCACGTGTTGTGGTGGGCTTTCTCAGGATTTATTGTTGGCAGCACAGTCCAAAGCAACCATTGTGGTATTGATGGGTATGCGAAAGCTGCAACAGATTACGCAATTATTTAGAAAATATCGTGGAAATGGGGAAGCAATTGCCATTATACAAAATGGCACTCGACACAATGAGCAAATAGCAACTGGCACCATAGCCAACATTGAATCTCTGGCAAAAAAGCAAGCCATGGGTACACCTGCCATCATCGTGATTGGGCAAGTAGTAAAAGAAAACCTGGCAGGTGTGCAAAAAGAAATAATGACCCGACAATTATTCAATGCAAATGTTCACAAAATAAAGACGATTCACTAAAAACCTTCCTCTTTTGGTTCATAGGGCTAGATTTTGCTTTCGCGTCCAAAATCAGTAGATTTAAGTAGTTACGTAGTATCAACAATCATGGATAATCATCTAACTAAAGGGCGTTTCGATAAATTGGGATTGTGGTATATGCTGGCGTTGTCAGGAATCGCAGGAGTGATTATAAGTACCCAAATATTGATTCAACGTGCCATAAATAAGCAGCAAGACGACTCACGGGTAATTAATGTAGCAGGGCGTCAGCGTATGTTGAGTCAGCAAATCAGCAAAAATGTATTAAAAATCAACACTGAACTTTTTAAAGATTCTATTCAAAAAATTCAGCGTGAACTTACAGGTGCCTTGCAACTTTGGAAAACTTCGCATCAAGGCTTATTGCAGGGAGATCAAACTTTAGGACTAAAGGGACAAAATAGCCTCATAGTCAATCAAATGTTTAGGCAAATCCAGCCACATTACCAAGCTATGGTAGCCCATACTGATACCATATTGTACTATTTAAAAAAGCCAGTTTATGCTCAGGCAGAATTGCGGCCACATATCAATAAAGTATTATTTCATGAAGGTGTTTTTTTGCAACAGATGGATCAGATCGTGTTTCAGTACGATGAAGAAGCCAGAACTAAAGTGATTAGCCTTAAACAAACCGAAATTGCTTTACTTATTATTTCATTGGCTATCATTTTCTTTGAAGTGGCTTTTATATTTATGCCTACCAGCAAAAATGTGAAGCGAACCGTAGCGAGTTTGATTCGTTCAGAGAATATAGCCAAAAAAATGGCCAGAGAAATAGAGGTATTGTATAATACTTTAGAAACATCCTATCAACAATTGGCCGATGTAGACGCAGAAGAAGAACAACCCACTTTACTGATTAAAACCGATACCTTCGGGAATATTACTTATTTTTCGGAAAAGCTTCAAAATTTGTTAGAATTTGACCATATTCCAATTAATTTATTCAATTGGTTAGAGAATGAAGGCTACCAAAGAGAGTTTTTAGATGGATTGATGGATAGTGTTACGGCGGGGGAGTCCTGGAATGGTGAAGTAAAGGTACAAACTCAAGACGGGGATTTTTTATGGTTAAATACCCACTTGATTCCAGTGTTTAACAAACCCGACAATGCCGAATTGCCAGAAGATGACATAGAAATGATGGTAGTAGGGGCAAATGTAACTGAGCTGAAAGAAGCTAAAGAACGATCCAAGGAAATAAATCGAGCCAGAATAGAAAAACAGGTAAAGGAAAAACAACACCGTTCGGTACTTATTTTGGAAGGCCAGGAAGAAGAACGTAAGCGAATTGCCCGAGATATTCATGATGGTATTGGACAAATGCTCATTGCGCTTAAGTTTAATCTTGAGGCTACCATTATTGCCGATCACCAACAAACTAAATTGCGTATACAAGAAAGTAGAGGGATTTTAAAAAATATTATCAAAGAGGTTAGACGCGTAGCTTTTAACCTGACTCCCAGTAGTTTAAATGATTTTGGGCTGGCACCTACGATCAAAAAATTTTGCACCGAAGTAGGAGAACTAATGGGAATCAATGTTACATTTGAGAATAAAACCCATTTTATCAATCGCCTGAATACTAAAGTAGAAACGCACCTTTACCGAATTATTCAAGAAGGCGTAAACAATGCAATTAAATATGCCCAGGCTACTCAAATAAGTGTAGTTTTTAGCCATAATTTGCATAAACTAAACATAGAGATTGTAGACAATGGGACAGGGTTTGATTATGCGAGTTTACAGGAAAAAGGCCACTTTGCCGAATCGGGACATGGGCTTTTTAACATGCGGGAACGGGCAAGTTTTATCAATGGGCAATTTGAAATAGAAACTGCGGTAGGCGAAGGAACAAAGATCAAAGTTGGGGTACCTATAAATTAGAAAAATATGAATTTAATCCGTGTCATACTTGCTGATGACCACGAAATTGTCAGAAATGGCATAAAATTACTTTTAGAGCGTCAAGGCAATATTCAAGTAATCGCTGAAGTTTCAGACGGAAAGCAAGCATTGGAGAAAGTTGCATCCCTGCAACCCGATATTTTGATTGTAGATATTCGGATGCCTGTTTTGAATGGTATCGAAACCACTCGACGATTGACACAGGCCAAGACAGCGACCAAAGTATTAGTCTTATCTATGCACGACGACGAGGAATATATCTTGCAATCTATAGATTGTGGTGCTTACGGATACTTATTAAAAGATACCAATCAGTTAGAGTTTATCAAAGCCATTGAAACAGTAGCCAAGGGAGAAAAGTATTTCAGTGGCGATATATCCAAAGTGTTGGTAAACAGATATTTAAGCGTGAAAAGTGAACCAGCAGTATCATCTTCACCTTCAGAAATGCAAGTTACCTCTACGATCACCTATGATTTAACCAAAAGAGAAAAGCAGATTTATAAAATGCTCTACCAGGGAGTAAACAACAAAGAAATCGCTGACCAACTCAAAAAAAGTATTCGTACCATCGAGACGCATCGCTTCAACATCATGAAAAAAGTAGGTGTGAGCAATGTCGTAGACTTACTGCGTAAAGTAGAAGCTGAACCTGCCTTGAAAAAGCTCCTCTTAGATAGTTAATATGTCACATGGTATAATCAAAAAGCTACTATCATTGGTATAATTTAGGAATGGTTAGTGTTCTAAAAAGTTGATTAAATGTGCGCGCAAATCGTAATAATCTGGATGATCCATTACTGCTAGTTTTTGGCGTGGACGGTCTAAATGTATGGCCAGTTCATCCCCAATCTTAGCATAAGGCCCACTGGTCATCATTATGACCCTATCCGAGAGAAATATGGCCTCATCTACATCGTGGGTAACCATAATAGCGGTAATTTTTTCATTATTCCAGACTTCCAATAACACTTGTTGTAGTTCGTTACGAGTCAAGGAGTCTAACATACCAAAAGGCTCATCTAATAAAAGAATTTTGGGTTTCAATGCAAAGGCTCTGGCAATGCCAACTCTTTGCTGCATACCTTGCGATAAGTCTGAGGCTTTTTTATGAAAGGCATCGGCTAGTCCTACCCTCGCGAGATAGTATTTTGCAATGTCAGCCTTTTCTTTTTTGCTTCCATGCGGAAAAACCTGCTTAACACCCAACAAGACATTCTCGAGGGCTGTCATCCAGGGGAATAAGCTGGGTGATTGAAAAACTACCCCACGGTCAGGACCAGGACGCTTGATTTTTTTGCCATTAAGATCAATAGTACCTTTAGTAATGGGATTTAATCCAGCCACCATACTCAATAAAGTAGATTTGCCACAGCCCGAATGACCAATGATGGAAATAAATTCGCCTTCCTGAATTTTTAGATTCAATCCTTCTAAAACAACATAAGGACCTTTGGGAGTGGGATATACCTTTGATAGTTCATCTATCTCCAGCATACATTTATTAGGAGCGATTACATTCATAATTTTTCAGTTTTAATAAAATTCTACAGGTTTTAGGTCAGGTAATTCGAATGCAGGTTCTTTGGAACTATCGTGTATTTCGGAGCCAATTTCCATCAAGTACTTGATGATTGAATTCCTGATTTTTTTAAACTCAGGGTGATTATTCAGTTCGGTTTTGTCTCTTGGGCGTGCAATGTTAATCTTATATTCCGGGCCAAAAGTAGCGTTGGGGGCTAGTTTTAACGGGATAATTCTATCGGCCAAAAGCATTCCTTCATCTACATCATTGGTAATCATGACCACTGTTTTCTTTTCTCTAGCCCAAATTTTCTCAATTTCTTCCTGTAGCGTGCCACGTGTCAGTGCATCCAAAGCGCTTAAAGGCTCATCTAGCAGCAAAATCTCAGGATCCATTGCCAAAGCGCGTGCTACCGAAACCCGTTGTTTCATTCCACCCGAAAGCTCCGCAGGTAGTTTTTCGAGTGCGGGAGTCAGGTTTACCATATCAATGTATTTTTTAGAATGAGCCGTCCTTTCGTCTTTACTCCATTTAGGAAAGACTTTTTTTACGGCCATATCTACATTGCCCAATACATTGAGCCAGGGAAGCAGTGAGTAGTTTTGGAAGACAATGCCACGGTCGGGTCCAGGGCCTTTGATGGGTTTTCCGTTGAGAAGAATCTCACCTTCGTCAGGTTCAATCAGACCCGCGATTAAAGAAATCAAGGTAGTTTTGCCACTACCCGAAAACCCGATGATGCATATAAACTCGCCCTCTTCTACCGAAAGATTAATGTTCTTTAAAACCTCCGCCTTTGAGCTGCCTTCTCCATATGATTTGCTTACATTTCTGAGTTCTAAAAAAGCCATAATTTTAGTGATTAAGCGATGTCGTTCTTATTAAAAGTCACCATTTTTTGAATTACTACCATCATACGATCCAGCGCAAAACCAATGAAGCCAATGACAAAAAGTGCTACAATGATTTTTGCATTAGAATCGGTGCTTCCGTTTTGGAACTCATCCCAGACAAACTTGCCCAAGCCAGGGTTTTGGGCTAATAGCTCAATGGCAATCAGCACCATCCAGGCAATAGAAAGAGAGATTCTTAATCCAGTAAACACCAATGGTAGAGAAGCAGGTAATACTACTTTTACAATTTTATTCCAGGTGTTGAGGCGTAATACTCGGGCTACATTGATAAAGTCTTTGTCAACCGATGAAACCCCGACACTTGTGTTTACCAGGGTAGGCCACATAGAACACAAGGCAACACTGATAAAGGAAATAATGAAGGCTTTGGGCATTCCTAAGAAGGCATTTTGTGAAATAAGTGCACTCACAAACATCGTTACCAAGAGTAGCCATACCACAGGAGACACGGGTTTGAAAATTTGCACTAATGGATTAATAGCAATCCTTAGGGTTTTGCTCAGCCCCATAAAAATGCCGATTGGCAGGGCAATGAAAGAGGCAAGTAAAAAACCAGCAAAAACCGTTTTCAAACTGGTAATGATTTGATCGATAAACGTGGGTTTACCAGTATAAGCAGGAGTACGTACCTTTGCCTTAGGGTTGCGGGCAAGTAGTTTCGCATTACGCTTTTCTACCCTTTCAAAAAATGCTTTTTCCTTTTTTCTTTCATTTACATGGTCTTTCCACAATACCTCACTTTGCCCCCATACTTCCGAAGGGCTGGGAATTTTTCCAAGGTCTGATTTCAGCGTACTTGCCGTAATTTGCCAGGCTCCCACAAATATCATAAATGCAATAATGGGTACTCCCACTCCTAGCCAAATACGTTTCAATTGGCTTTTTACATCATCCCCAGCGATTAGCCTTATCAAGGATTCGAGAAAACCCAGCCCTACCATCCTAAGCACTTTGATCACCCGCTCATAGGTTGGTTTCTGAGGGGGTGGTGGGGCTTTGGGCTGCTCGTTTTTCTTAACCTGGATTTCTGCATTTTGGGGTGATGTATCTTTAGGAATAGAAATGACCTCGGTATTTTCTTCCTCTATTTTATTTAGATTACTATTCATAATTATAAATGTTGAATATTGTTAAGTGGAGAGTTGATGATATGTGTAAATGAATGTCAAACACGCGAGGTGTGGTGAAAACCTAAATAAATTGATAAACCTGTGGTTATTTTTTAGGAGTAATGCTACATTACCGACACCTTCGAAATTCAGCGTTCGTTCATCGTTATTCTTCATTCAACCTTTGGTAAATCATCAATTCCTCTCATCGTGATTAGTTTGCGGGGTCTTTCAGGCCAATTTTGAAGCTATTGAGATAACCCACCGGATTTTTTCCATCATATTCATTTCCATCTATAAAATCTTTGGTAGCTGGCTTGTAGCCATCAGTTTTAGGAATCTCATTTTCACTCAAATAGCCTTCCTTTACCAATAGTTTGGCGGCTTGCATCCAGATATCAGGGCGATAGATATTCTTGATGGTTTCGTGATACCATTGATCTTTTTTAGGTTCAGTGATTTGGCCCCATCTTCTCATTTGAGTCAAAAACCAGATACCATCAGAATAATAAGGGTAGGTGGCATTGTAACGGAAGAATACATTGAAATCGGGCATGCTTCTTTTATCGCCTTTCTCAAACTCAAAAGTTCCAGTCATCGAGTTAGCAATTACGGCTTCATCGGCACCTACGTATTCAGGTTTAGATAAAATAGCAACTGCCTTGGAGCGATTTTCTTTTTTATCCAACCACTTCCCAGCGCGAATCAAAGCTTTGGTAATGGCCAATGCCGTGTTGGGGTTTTCTTTGATAAACTTTTTAGTCATCCCAAACACCTTCTCAGGGTTGTTTTTCCAAATATCATAGTTAGTAGTTACTGGCACCCCTATACCTTTGAATACCGCTTGTTGGTTCCAAGGCTCGCCTACACAATATCCGTAAATGGTTCCTGCTTCAAGGGTTGCAGGCATTTGAGGAGGGGGAGTTACCGAAAGCAAAACATCGGCGTCTTGCTGGCCGGTAATATCATCTTTGGTATAAAAACCTGGCTTAATACCAGCGGCAGCCAGCCAATAACGGATTTCATAGTTATGAGTGGAAACCGGAAACACCATACCCATATTAAAGTCTTTGCCAGCACTCTTGTATTCTTCTACTACAGGTTTCAAAGCATCAGCAGTAATAGGGTGGATTGGTTTACCATCTTTCATAGGCACATTAGACTTCATTTTTTTCCAGATTTCGTTCGAAACCGTAATGCCGTTACCATTCAGATCCATACTATAAGGTGTTTGAATTTCAGCTTGTGTACCAAACCCAATAGTGGCTCCAATGGGTTGACCAGCCAACATATGCGAGCCATCTAGTTCACCATTGATAACCCGATCCAGCAAGATTTTCCAATTTGCCTGGGCCTCAATTGTTACGTATAAGCCCTCCTCTTCGAAGAAACCTAACTCTTTAGCAATGGCTAAAGGGGCCATATCTGTTAATTTTATAAAGCCAAATTTTAACTCTGACTTCTCTACTTCTAAAGGAATAGTACCTCCTGTTTTGGTTCCTGAAACACTATCAGCTGTATTGGTACTTGCTGTAGCAGTGCTTGTACCTCCACCACCACAGGCATAAAGCCCAATAAGTAGGCATAAGGTACAAGTACCCAGTAATAATCTTTTCATATGCTTTATGTTTGTTTAAGTGTACATTAGTTGAGCTTCTAAACATCAATGATCCAAATCTAGGTACTTGTAAATTAAAAAACTAAGTAATTATACTTATTTTTGATCTGAAAACTTAAAATTCTACGTATTATTTAAGTAGTTTTTGGAAAAGTTATATTCAGCGAACTATTTTTTGTGTGATGCTGCTGGAAAAGCACTTGAGGATAGATGATTTTAAAGAGTTTTTAGGTGAGTATAGATTCTGTTAAAGCTTACTAATTGTAAGGTAAATATGCTTGTAAAGAATGTTTTTAAAAATAAATACTGATTTTGTTATTATTTCAAGAATAAATGTTTTGATGAGGTGATTATAGTTATAGGAGTCAAACACGGCTATTACCCATCCATTGAAGCCAGTAAGCTGCTCACTAACGCTCAGTATTAGAAAAATAAAGTAAATTTAGGTTTTATAGCTATAAATGAAATATTATTTCAATAATAGTGTATAAACATAAAATTTGTTTGGTTTAGGTGTTTTGCTACAAATCGTGCTTTTTTTTCTGATAAATTTACAATTTACGTAAATATTTAGGCCTTGGTTTGAATTAAATTACGTGTTTTTACTTAAAAATACTTGCTAAGCTTTTATACTTGTAGCCATATAACAAAACTACTAGTCTAAAAATGCTTATGTATAGAAAATTACCACTTATGTTGCTTCTGTTGATGGTAATGTCACTATCAACTGTGAAAGCACAATTTACTCTTACCGGAGAGATTAGACCCAGGATAGAATTCAGAAATGGATTCAAAACAATCAGTAGAGCTTCTGATGATCCCGCAGCCTTTATTGAACAAAGGTCTCGCTTATATTTTGTGTATAAAAAAGACAAAGTCAAATTTAACCTTACCTTACAAGATGTCAGGATTTGGGGAAATGCATCGCAAATTTTCAAAGAAGACCCCGCACTGAGTAATGTATATGAAGCCTGGGGAGAATATTACGTTAGCGAGGCATTTTCTATCAAAGCTGGACGACAAGCCCTAAACTATGACAATGCACGTTTTTTGGGAAATTTGGCCTGGGCACAACAAGCCCGTAGCCACGACGCTTTACTCTTAAAGTATGAAACCAAGTCTGGCTTTAAAGCGCACTTAGGAGGTGCTTTCAATCAAAATGTTCCTTTCGAACCAGGTCAACTATCTGGCACATTCTACTCTGGTGTCAACAATTACAAAACCATGCAGTATTTGTGGTTACACAAAGATTTTGATAAAACAGCCAAATTATCAGCTTTGGTTTTTAACGATGGTCGTCAAACTATCCTGAATGCAGGCACACCTGAAGCCGATTCAATGGTGAGCTATCGTCAAACCTATGGATTGATGGGGAGTACCAAAGTAGGGAATGTTAAGTTTGATGGCGAATTTTATTACCAAGGAGGGCAAAATGCTGCAGGTGTAGATGTAGATGCTTTTTTGGGTTCTTTCAGTGCCACATACAAAACAGGGCTAACCCCTCTAACCATCGGATTTGATTATGTATCGGGTACCAACCAAAATGCAGATGGCAGCATGAGCGGCAAAGACAATTCATTTAACCCCTTGTATGGTACCAACCACAAATTTTATGGTTTAATGGACTACTTCTATGTAGGAAATGGATTCAGTAATGTGGGATTGGTAGATATCTTCTTTAAAACCAAGTTTAAACTAAGTAAAAAAACTGCTTTGATCGCCCATTATCATCATTTTGAGAGTGAGGCTACAATTCCTGGGCAAGACTCTAGAACGTTGGGTGATGAGATAGACCTAGTGCTTAATATAAATATGGCAAAAGGAGCGAACCTGAAAGTAGGATATTCGCAAATGTTTGCCACAGATGCTATGGGAGTAATTAAGGGCAGAACCGCCAACACAAACAACTTTAACAACTGGGCCTGGGTTATGTTAACCATTAAACCTACATTATTCACTACCAAAAAGAAATAGTAGAAAAACCTACCCAAGCTTAAAACGAGTGAATACTATAATATATCGTTATACACTGATATGTAGGGAGTTATACACTTTCTGCATATCTTCTTATACATTATACCACCAATGGCCATCAACAAAAAAGAAACCTACAAAACCATTTGTTCTTATTGCGGTGTAGGCTGTGGCATACAGATTCACAAAGATGCCAAGGGTAATCTGGAGTTAGAAGGAGATGCTGATTATCCAGTCAATAAAGGAATGCTTTGTTCCAAAGGAATGAACTTGCATTATACCGTACAAGACCAGTCAGATCGTTTGTTGTATCCTCAAATGCGTTGGGGTAAAAATCACCCACTACAACGGGTAAACTGGGATACTGCATTGACTCGGGCCGCTGCGGTGTTCAAGTCATTGATTCAACAATATGGGCCAGATTCAGTGGGGTTTTATGTATCGGGCCAATGCCTTACCGAGGAATATTATTTGGCCAATAAACTGGTGAAAGGTTTTTTGGGTACCAATAACATTGATACCAACTCGCGACTTTGTATGAGTTCGGCAGTGGCAGGATATGTTAAAACATTGGGAGAGGATTCAGTACCCATCGCCTATGAAGATATCGAGCTGGCAGATTGCTTTTTTATTACTGGCGCAAACCCTGCCTGGTGTCATCCTATTTTATTTCGTCGCATTGAGCAACATAAACAGAAAAATCACCACGTAAAATTAATTGTAGTAGATCCTCGCGTTACCCAAACTGCGGCTGAGGCGGACTTACACCTGCAAATAAGGCCCGGGAGTGATACAGCCCTTTATCAAGGCATTGGACGTTGTTTGATAGAGCAAGGGGATATTGATTTGTCTTTTATTAAAAAACACACCAATGGCTTTGAGGATTACAAACAAGAGGTAATGCAGCGTTCTTTGGAAGAAGTAGCCCAAATTTGCGATATCTCAGAAGCTGACATTCGTCAGGCAGCCCAAATGATTGGCAATGCTGAGGGCTTTCTGACGATGTGGGCGATGGGCCTCAACCAAAGTACCGAAGGCGTAAATAAAAACCTGGCGCTATTGGCCTTGAATCTTATCACGGGTCACATTGGTAAACCTGGGTCAGGCCCATTTTCTCTAACGGGCCAACCCAATGCCATGGGAGGGCGTGAAGTAGGAGGAATGGCCAGCCTACTAGCTGCTCACCGAGATCAGCAAAATCCTGAACATAGAAAAGAAGTTGCGCAGTTTTGGCAAGTAGACAGCCTACCTGATAAGCCTGGACTTACCGCGGTAGATATGTTCAAAGCCTTGAAAGAGGATAAAATGAAGGCGATTTGGATTATATGTACCAACCCTTCGGTGAGCTTACCCAATGCGCGCTTGATGGACGAGGCTATGAAAAAGGCTCGCTTTGTAGTAGTACAAGATATTTCCAATAGATCGGATACCTTGGCGTATGCGGATTTGGTATTACCCGCAGCAGGTTGGCTGGAAAAAGAAGGAACCATGACCAACTCTGAGCGACGTATAAGTCACCTTTCCAAAGTGATCAACGCTCCTGGTGAGGCTTTACCTGATTGGGAAATTATTTGTCGATTTGCTCAAAAAATGGGCTTCCCTGGTTTTGACTTTACTACCCCAGCCGAAGTATATGCCGAACACTGTGCCCTTACCAAAGGTACCAACATCGATATTTCAGGACTGAGCTATGAACGCTTACAGCAAGAAGGTTCTTTTCAATGGCCAGTGCCCTCTAAATCACACCCTGGTTCTACACGATTATTTACCGATCATCAGTTTCATACCGCGAACCAAAAAGCCCAAATCTTGCCTTCAGGAGCTTTTAACGAGACCGAAAAAACGACTAAAGATTTACCATTGATCTTAACCACTGGCCGAATACGTGATCAATGGCATACAATGACCAAAACTGGAAAGGTAAATAAGCTCAATAAACACATCGCCTTGCCATTTTTAGAGATGCATCCTGAAGATGCCAAGGCCCGCAACTTGAAAAACAACGATCTGGCCGTAATATCTAACTCAAGAGGGGAGGTAAGAACCAGGGTGCAAATTGCCCGAAAAATCAAACAAGGAGTGGTTTTTCTTCCGATGCATTGGGGCAAAACCTTGCGCAAGGATTTTAGGAGAGCCAATAATCTCACTGATGGAAAATATGATCCTGTTTCTAAGGAACCTGGGTACAAGTTTTCGGCAGTGCAAGTAGCCCGTTACAA
Source organism: marine bacterium AO1-C (assembly GCA_001890965.1). Classification (GTDB taxonomy): domain Bacteria; phylum Bacteroidota; class Bacteroidia; order Cytophagales; family Microscillaceae; genus Microscilla. The sequence continues at coordinate 104,589 of MLAY01000021.1, forward strand.
AAAAGCAAAACAAAAATTGATAGTAGTAGGGGCAGGAGCGGCAGCTTATCGATTCATCAATACCTATCGTGAGCTAAACGAAGCCGATGAAATTCATGTATTCTCGAAAGAGGAATACCCTTTTTATAATCGAGTACTATTGTCTGAGTACGTCAATGAACACCTCGATTGGCAAGCGCTTCTAAAATTCAAAAATGGAGAGTTTGAGCAATTAGACGTTTGCCTGCACAGAGCTACCAGCATCGAGAAGATAGACCAACAAGCCAAAACTGTAATAGATTCCAAGGGGAATACACATACTTATGACAAACTCATCTTGGCTACGGGAAGTCGGGCATTTTTGCCTCCAGGAGTACCTATGCAATTACCTGGTATTTTTACCTTACGTAGCCGAAAAAACGCCGATGAGCTTAAAAAACATTTACAGGGTAAAAAGCAGGTAGTCATTGTAGGAGGAGGTTTATTAGGGTTGGAGCTGGCTGGAGCTTTACGCGAAGCCAATTTAGAAGTAACCATTGTGCAACTTGCCTCCAGGCTTATGCAAAGGCAATTAGATCCCTTGGCCAGCAAACTTTTGCTGGAAATTATAGAAGATATGGGCGTGCAGGTATTTTTAAATGATGAGGTAAAAGACATTGCCTCATCAGAAGATACCAATGATTTAATAGCCCACCTCAAAAGTGGAAAATCTATTCATTGCGAGGCTCTGGTGTATGCTATAGGTACTCGCCCCAATGTAGAGTTAGCCAAAGCTATAAACATTCGATGTGGCAGAGGGGTATTAGTCAATGATTATTTACAGACGAATGATCCTGATATATTTGCCATAGGCGAAATAGCTGAACATCGCCAAAAATTGAGCGGAATCACGGCGGCAGCCGAAGCCCAGGCCAATGTATTGGCCAATTACCTGAGCGGAGATTTGGGAAGTATCTATAAAGGAACAATTTCGATGAATATTTTAAAGTTAGCCGAAATTGATTTATGTACTTTAGGCATATCCGAAGTGCCCAATGGTGCCAAAGGGTACGAAGAAATTATTTTACTGGATCAGAGCAAGCACTACTACAAAAAATGCATTGTATATCAGGATAAACTGGTGGGGGCGGTATTAATGGGAGACAAAGCCGAGTTTGCCGAGTTTAAAAGCTTAATTGAGGAAGGAACAGAACTTTCAGAAAAAAGAATGGAATTGCTCCGCTCAGGTGGTAACTTGGTACCTGTGATAGGGGAGTTGCTTTGTGCTTGTGGCAATGTAGGGGTAGGTAATATTCAACAGGCCATAGAAGCCAATGGGCCTGATTTTGAGGTCATTTGCCAACAAACTGGAGCTGGTCTGGGGTGTGGTACCTGCAAATCGGAAGTAAAAAACTTGGTAGAAAATTATAAACTAGCAGTCTTGAAAAAAGGCTAAGCATACATTTATGGATAAAGAGGCAATTATAGAAAGCAACATTCAAGACCTTAAAGCAAGGAAACAAAAGCTGGTAAGAGTATCAGTAAAAGGAGGAATCATTTCCCCAGGTGATTTGCTAAAAGTGATAGAAGTGTCTAATAAATTGGGGAATAAATATGTGCATTTTGGTTCTCGACAAGATATTTTATTTCCTTCTACCCAATATACTCAGGAGCAACTCAATGAAATCCTTGTGCCCATTCAAGCAGATTATTATTTTTCGGAGGAGGAATACCAAAACATTATGAGTTCTTATGTAGCGTTAGACGTGATGCCTAACAAACAATGGTTAGCTCCCCACATTTATCATTACATCTTAGAGAGTTTCGATTATCAACCTCGTTTAAAAGTCAACTTAGTAGACCCTTCCCAAAGTTTGGTGCCATTATTTACGGGGAATGTCAATTTTATAGCTTCTTCCATTCCCGACTATTGGTATTTGTATTTACGACTCGACCAATTCAGCACCAAACCCTGGCGGATGCCTCATCTTATTTATGGTTTGGACATTGCGCGTATTTCCAAAGCTATAGAGGAGATTGTATATACCGAATCGTTTGATAACTATGTAGAGCTTTATCAAAAAATCAATGAGCGCGTAAAAGTGCATACGCAGGATATCAAAGAAGACCTGGTATATCCAGCAGCTAATTTTCCATATTATGAAGGGATGAACCGAATCGAAGAAGGAAAATATTGGTTGGGTTTGTATTGGCGAAACAACAAGTTTAATAGTAATTTCTTGAAAGAGTTATGCAAGCTTTGTTTGGAGACCAAAATTGGGAAAATAAGCCTAACCCCCTGGAAATCATTCATTGTCCACGGAATTTTAGAAAAAGATCGATTTGCCTGGGAAAAGCTTTTAGGGAAGTTTGGTATCAACATGCGCCATTCGTCACTAGAGCTCAACTGGCACCTACCAGTACTGGACGAAGAAGCATTGGAACTGAAAAATTATCTGGTACGAGTACTCGATCAGCAAGACATTAGCACCTATGGACTTACGTTTACTGTCAACACTCAAGGAGATGTAGTATTATTTACCTCAGTAGTCATTGAAAAAAATCCTCGTCAAAGTATCAATGAGCCAGATACCTACAATATTTTATATTCTAAAGATTTTAACCCAAATCTGAGCGAATACTTCTATTATGCAAAGAACATTCATACTGAAATTATTCCCCCCTTATTGATAGAGCTGAGTCGTATGTACTATGATCAGCTAGAATCCCCCGAAAACACTTTGGATCAATCTGCTTATTCGAAAGAAGTACCCAAAGCCAAGCTAATTTTTCAATGTACCAATTGTATGACCATTTATGATGAAGATTTTGGGGATGAGTTAGCAGGTATTGCCAAAGGTGTTCCTTTTGCTCAACTACCACCTAATTATACCTGTTCACTTTGCGGAAGCCCCAAATCCTCCTTTCGCCAAGTCACATAAAATGAACCAGCGCAATTATTTATCGCAATTGTGTTTTACCTTTGGGGTAACCTGTCAGTAATAGTCAAGACGATCTTGTAGTCATTGCTTCGCTTGCGGGAAGGTGAACAGTATGGTAGGAGAGAGCGTTGGATTTTGTGCGGTGGCATATGCTGTTCAGGCTTTTTTCCTTAGTTTTTTGGCCAATCAAAAAAGTAAGCCACCAGAGGTAGCAGCGTTAAAGGCCTGGAAAAAGAGAAAAGCTGTATCCAAGGTGGTTTTTATAACCCATAAAAACAGTGACTGCCTAACCTATGTCTTCCAAATTCCCTGCAAACATTTGCCTATACGCAAAAATAACCCCTCAACCCTCATTTGAGTATCAAATCCCTATCAAAGATCAGATAGTCAATCAGCTACCCGGTTTTTATTGGTACGATTTCGATAATTTCTCAGAAGCAATGATCATAGACTATGTCATCCAAATGATTCAGCAAGCACAAAACATTGTATTCATTGCCAATGCAGTTCCTGAGAGTTCATTAGGAGGCTTATTGAAGCTCATTCCCCAGTTACACCGCCAAAAAACCAAAGTAAAAGCCATATTTCAGGGCGAACATGTCCAACTGCAAAAGGTGCTCAAACCATTGAGCCAGTTATTGATAAACCCAACTGAAGAGGAAATGCCGGTTTTTATCACCTCCTAGGACAGACCAGAACCCTGGTTTTACTTAATTCAATAGCGCTAATCTTAAAAATCATTATAATCCTGACTTACTTTTCATATTTTTGTCAATTAACGTACATTTTTGCGATCACCAACACGTATAGATTGCCGACCAAAAGTTTAACAGTGTAATTCCTATGATCAAAAAATTGATTTTCCCTTTCTTTTGTTTGTTAATGGTGCAAGCCCAGGCCCAAATCAAGTGGAGAGTAGAAGTAATCACCAGCCAGTTGAACACTGCGCAGGTGACCGAAAAAGCGATTTTCAATAACCTCAAATCAGATATCAATACCTTCTTGAATGGGCAGCGTTGGAGTGAAGATGATTTTGAAGAATTTGAAAAAATAGATTGCGACTTACGTATTAATATCACCAATGCCCTAAGTCTGACTAGTTTTCAGGCTACGGCTCAGTTACGTGCGGTACGCCCTGTATACAAAACCACCTACGAATCAGTGCTGATTAACTATGTAGATCGTAACTTTCAGTTCAACTATTCGCAATCACAACCATTGCTCTACAACGACAACGCCTTTAATAACAATCTTACCTCTATGTTGGCTTTTTATGCCTATGTAGTAATGGCCATGGACTATGATAGTTTTAAAGTAGGAGGAGGAAATCCTTACGCCGAAAGAGCACTACAGGTAGTCAATAATGCCCAGTCGGCTTCACAACCAGGTTGGAGACCCAATCAAGACCGTAGAAACCGTTATTGGTTGTCAGAAAACCTCATGAGTCAACAGATGAAGCCTTTTCGCGAAGGAGTATACGAATATCACCGTCAGGGATTGGATCGATTCTTATTTACCCCAGACAAATCCAGAGAAAAGATATTTGAAGTCCTCAAAAAGATGGAGCAAGTAAATACTCTGAAGCCTTCTGCCATATTGATCCGAAGTTTTATGGAAGCCAAAGCCGATGAACTGATCAATATTTTCTCAAGGGCATCCAAAGAAATACGTGAACAGGTTTACAAAATACTGGTAAAGATTGACCCCAGTAAGACCCAAAAATATGCAAAATTGATAGAGTGAGGGCTGTTTTTACAACCCTCACTAACCTTTCCTTGATAAAATCTATTATTGAGGAAAGGTTAATATGATGATTTTGGTAATAAAACTCATTTTGGATTATTAAACGCAAACCCTTGATTGCCTTCCTCATCTGTTTCATAGGCCAGTTCTAGCCCAATGATGTACATCAAATGTGCCCGGTCTATGTAAATGGGCAGCCCTTCATATTCATAAGTCTGATCTTGCGCAGAAGGCGTATCAAACCCGAGCAAAAACTCCTGACTTCCAGCACAACCTTTCCCCCGAATACCTATCCGAAGGCCATATTTAGCAGGAATGTCTTTACTTTGCATAATTTGTTGAGTAGCTGCAAGCGCCTCTGGGGTAATTGTTAAGGGAAGTTCTTTCATTGATTATAATAATAGAGATACTTTATTTGGTGTACGTCTGATGTTTTTAAAAATTTAAATGTATTCTTAAAACAAAAAAAATATAAAAAAGCTCCATTGGTCTTGTACACCTTAGTATAATGGAATAAGTTTGTGAAAGTAAAAATACACCAGAATTGTCAGTAAATGCAAAAGGGTTGTGTGCTTTTGCCAAGCGAGATATTTTATAACACTAATCAATAAAGAGTAACAAATGCCTGATCATCAGGTATAAGTCAGAAGTAATTTATGGATGCATTAATTGAGATTTTAAAAATCACCCTTCCTGCCGGATTGGTTTTATATGCCATGTTTTTGGTAGTACGTTCATTTACCAACAAAGAGTTGAAGGAAAAATATGCGGTTATCAAAGCCCAGGAACAGGAAAGACTGATAGAAAACAAAAAAGAATCATTGCCTATCAGATTACAAGCTTACGAACGAATTATATTGTTATTGGAGCGAATTTCACCTGGTAATATGTTGCGCCGCCTAAACCCGGCCGAAGTAGTTGTAGGTGCTTTTCAGCAAGTATTGTTACTTGAAATCAACAACGAATTCAATCATAACCTTTCTCAGCAATTGTACATGTCCGACGAAGCCTGGAACTTAACCAGACAAGCAGTTCAGGAAAGCATTTTATTGATTAACAACTCGGCTGCATCATTAGAAGAAGATGCCCCAGGGATAGAGCTATCCAAAAAAATTCTGGAAAACGCCCGTGAGCACGACATCAATCCCACTTTTGGTGCTTTGAGCTATATCAAAGAAGAAGCACGCAACTTGTTCTAGTCATTTGTGGCGATAAACTAAATTGTTCCATTGCGATGTACTTGCATCACAATGGAACTATTACCTAACAAGGCTTGCATTATTTACCCTTCAATACCCAATTTTTTCCCTCCTGTACAATTTCCCATCCTTGTTTTAATTCTAGTACCCAATCTTCAGTTTCTACTTTTTTTCCTGCCTGATTGAGCCTCATTTTGGCAGGTACTGTAATTTGAGATTTACTGGCCGACATAAGTGCACCACCTTTTTTTACTGTTAATATGCCCCAATCGTCTCGGATAGTAATGGTAGGATAAACTACGCCCTGTTTTTTGAGTGGAAATAGCGTGTTGGGATCAAAACTATACCGAAACTGTTTGGTAAGATTAATTTTAAGTACTGGCCTGTCTACCAAAGTGGCTTGATATACTTTTTCCTGCTGTAATTTCTTTTGGTAACGAACCTCTTCAGATTGCTCAATCCCTTTTCGCTCATAGCGGTATTCCCATTTTTGAAAAATTTCCTGCAACGCCTTTTTATCCTTAGGAAGCTCAAACTGGAAAGCTTGGGCTAGCATATCAGCCAATCCTTTTTCTTTACTTAGTTTTTTGTGCCAGCCAGCAGCATATCTATCTAGTAACAAACCATACAGAGGGCCTGAGATATAAGCAAATGATCTTACAAAGGTGCGACGTTTTGTGCTATTTGTGATGCTTTGGTCTAAAGCCTGGTTAGTTTCATCCTCATTCATACCCGATAGTTTTATTCCAGTATATTCGGCAAGCCCTTCATTCATCTGTAGTGCCAGTTCATTTTGATAACTACCAGGATATAGCAGGTGGCGGTAGGCACGATAAGCTAAAGCCGATTTGGCATCACGAATTGCATCTCTTCGTGATTTTTGTAATTGTGATTTTACATAAGCCATCAGCAAAGCATTCCACTCCAGGCGAAGCAATATACGGGCTTCTTTTTCATCTAAATGTACATTGGTGCTACCCTTGTGTCCAAAGTTGGGTTGTATGCGATGAAACAACTCATGCATAAATAAACTGGTGCGGGTTTTTGACGAAAACCTAAACCAAATGACAGTAGTCCATTTTTTTCCATTCCATTCCTGTGCAGTATTGGCAATGCCTATTTTATTGGTCAATGCCCCTACATATAGTTTTCCTTGGGGGTGCAAATGACCTTCTTTGTCTGGTTCATTGGCTACTAAAATTCTTTCAGGGAATTTGATAAACAACATAGGGCCATATAACTGCTTACCCCAAAGTTGCCCATTATCTTGATCAGAGAGTTTTTTGGCTTCTGCAAAATATTTTGTGGCTTTTTGGTATAATTCATCTGATAAACGAACTTTTTTTTGTGCTTTTGCGAAGTGAGAGACGAGCAATAATGCCCAAATTAGGCAAATTAACTTTTTCATAGAAATATGGTGTTTAGCGTAATTAATCTAATAATACGAAGTTTTTCGTACTTTTAGGTCAAGATAGAATACGCACAAAAAAAGTTTTAAACTGAGGAAAGTTTTTTTGAAAGTATTTAAAAACTGCATACTAAATTCTACCTCTTATATGGTCTTGCTACACTAAGACCAAAGACTTGGGAGGGTAAATCGGGGGAATTTTTTCTGTATAAATAAAGGCACTACAAGAGTATGCAATGCCTTAAAATTTATTTCGTGAATGACGTATTGAATAACATCACCTTAGGAAGAAAACAAGCGTTAAAATTTTGTAGTCAAAATGCCCAAACAAGTCCTAACCCCATCTACATAATTACCCACGCGCAAATTCTCATTAGGACTATGTTGATTGTTATCAGGGTTTACCAAAGGAACTACCACCGCTGGAATTTTCAAAATATTGATAAAACGAGCAATGGGCACCGTACCTCCCATAATTCTGACTTGTACTGGGGCTTGGGTAAAAGTACTTTTCATTGCTTTACGAAGCCATTGTCCCATAGCACCATTTACTGGGGTGCGAAAAGGAGCTGAACTGATTCTTGAGCGAACCATCGCAATTTTAGGATGTTTGAGGCGCTCAGCTTCGGTCGGAGGGGCCGATACAATGTAATACCCTTGTTTTTGGATATGTTGCTTCACAAGCTTGATCAACCTTTTGGGGTCACTCTCTGGCACCAAACGAATATCAATAGAAGCTTCTGCTTCACTGGGAACAATCGTACGGGAGTTTTTACCCACCCAGGCCGATTTCAACCCGTGAACATTGAGTGAAGGGTATTGCAAGGCTTCCTGCAAGTTTTTACCAACCTTTTCCGCTTCGGCAATGCCCAATTTTTTGTGAATTTGATTTTTATTGTCAGGTACTGCAGCCAACAATTTTTGAGTCTGACTATCCAGGGTAATGCCATCATAAAAACCTTGAATGGTAACTCTCCCATCTTTATCTTTCATAGTGGCCAAGAGTTGTGACAAACGCATGGCAGGATTGGGCGCGTAGTTGCCATAATGCCCACTATGCTGGGGTACACGTGCCCCAAAAACCTTGATATTGACTCTGGAGTTGCCTCTGCAACCATACATCAACGTGGGTTTGCCACTCATATGTCTGGGGCCATCCATAATAATCATACGATCGGCCTTGAGCAGCTTTTGGTATTTCTTTACTACAGGCGCCAAATTCGGCGACCCAATTTCTTCTTCACTATCCAGCACTACTTTGATATTGAGCGCAGGCGAGATTTTTTGTTGGTCTAAAATGTCTATAGCAGTGATGAGCATCATAATGGGCCCTTTATCGTCAGAAGCGGCGCGTGCAAAAAATCTAAGTTCTTGATCTAAAGGTTTTTGGGTCAAACTATTCCAAGGCACTTTGCTCCATTTGCCTTGGGCATCTTTTTTCTTGAGTACAGGTTTAAACGGGTCTTCCTGAAACCACTTGCTCTTATCTACAGGTTGCCCATCAAAATGCATATAAAATAGTACCGTATTCGTGGCCTTGGGCGAAGTACGCGAAGCCAGTACAATAGGGCTTCCTTCTGACGGCAAAATGTCTACTTTGAAGTTTCTTTTAGAAAAAGCATTTTTCAACCACGCGACATTTTTGAGCATGTCTTTCGGAAAATGTGCATCACAAGGAAGGCTGATAAATTCTCGATACTCTTTAAACGATTTTACTGATTGGGCAGTGGCCCATTCTTGCATTTGTTGAGAAGAGGCTTTTTGGGCTTGCCCTTTATATACTAATAATAGGCACAGCAATGCGCCAACATTTTGTAAGATTATTTTCATAAACAGGTACTTTTAATTGGGGTTAATTTCCAAAGGAATCAAATATTTTTTCCAGTAAAGTACGCATTTGCAGCCAATAGAGAAAGTTTTGGAAAAAAAATGAGCGTTTTTGTCATTTTTTCAAAAGATAAGCATTGTTACCAATGAAAATACAACTGGTGAAGATCCTTAATTACTTAACCATCCAACTGGACACTATATTTATGCAATCATCCTTACTATGCGTTGTCCATAAAAAGTAATTGCCGGTATTTGCACAGATCCCTGAGATCAATCAACCTATATCATCTAAAAGCTAAAGCGTGAAAATCAAACGATTTTCACGCTTTTTTTGTGGATAGACTAATCAAAAATGCCGTGCAACCTCCTCCTCAAACCCTTGTCTTTTCTATTACAAAACAACCATAAACCATGCGTCTGAATTAAACTGGCGTTACTTTTGCCTAACAATCAATAAGATAGCCATAAAAATGTGCTATCTTTGAGGCTGAAATGAACTCAATACAGGTACAAAAACATACAACACTCATCAAACAAAAGGCTCGAGAGCTAGGGTTTGAATCTTGTGGGGTATCAAAGGCTGAGTTTCTGGAAGAAGAAGCGCCTCGGCTGGAGACCTGGTTGAAAGAAAAGATGCAGGGCGAAATGGCCTATATGGCCAACCACTTCGATAAACGGCTTGATCCTCGTTTATTGGTAGATGGAGCCAAGTCGGTGGTATCTTTGTTGTATAATTATTTTCCGAAGGAAGACCTTGCAAAAGGCAATGGTCAGAAACAAAACCCTGAGGAAGAAAGTTATAAGATTTCAAAATATGCCTATGGCCGGGACTATCATTTTGTGATCAAAGACAAATTGAAAGCCCTGTTTGAATTTATTCAAGAGGAGATTGGTGAAGTAGGAGGGAGGGTGTTTGTAGACTCTGCCCCGGTAATGGATAAAGCCTGGGCCAACAAAAGTGGACTGGGATGGATTGGTAAGCATAGCAATTTGATTAATCGCCAGGTTGGAAGTTTTTTCTTCATAGCCGAATTAATCATAGACCTGGAGCTTACCCCAGATGCACCCATCAAAGATTATTGTGGTACTTGTACCCGTTGTGTAGATGCTTGTCCAACTGATGCCATTGTGGAGCCTTATGTGGTAGATGGCAGTCGTTGTATTTCTTATTTTACTATAGAGCTCAAAGAAGAAATACCTACTACAGTAAAAGGGCAGTTTGAAAACTGGATTTTTGGTTGCGATATTTGTCAGGATGTTTGCCCCTGGAATCGTTTTTCCAAACCACATCAGGAACCGCTTTTTGAGCCTCATCCTGATTTGAGAAATATGCGCAAACAAGATTGGGAAGAAATAACAGAGGAAGTTTTTCGGGAGTTGTTTCGAAAGTCGGCCGTGAAAAGGACAAAATTAAAGGGCTTAAAAAGAAACATTCGTTTCGTTTCAAGCCCTGAATAAATGATAATAAGCTAAATTATTAAATCGTCTAAGTGTTTGTGTTTAACTAAAACAGCGTTCAAGTACCCGGGGATAAACCGGATTGAACATTTGATAACACCAATCACGGAATTGTTCAATCTCGTTGGGTTCTAAATACTTCGAGATGGATTTTCTTAGTTCTTTTTCAAATAGAATTTTGTCAAAACTGACTTTTTGGAGAATGGTTTTTACATATTCCAGCATATTGAAAAAAATGGTTTTTTGGTGTGTAAAGTTGATATGTCAATTATAGCACACTACTAATACGAAACTAAACCGAATATGTTCGGAGTATTCAAGAACATTATTTTATAGAACTTTGTATAGCAAAAATACAATTTTATTGTACTTTTACAAAATTAAACATAGTTAAATTACGGTGGAATCGCACGATTACAAAAGATTTGTTGGGATTATACTCATTTTATGTGCTAGCTTTTTCAATAGTTGGGCACAGAAGGCGTTTATCGATTTTGGCAAAACCAATATTGCGGTAAATGAGGCCTTTACTATTACGATTAAGGTTGAAAATGCCAAGGTAAAATCTCACGACCCTTTTCCTACTATTGCTGGTTTTAAGAAACACGCCTTGGCGTCAGTTACTTCTTCTAACAATAAAGGAAATGGACAGATTACTACGACTGATGCCTTGATCCAAAACTATTATGCCGAAAAAGAAGGGACTTATGTAATTAAGCCTTTTTCTATAAAAGTAAACGGCAAAGTAGTAGAGTCTCCCGGCATTACCGTGAGTGTAGGGCCTTATGATAAGAACCTTGGAGAACCTTCTAAGATTACCCTAAATGACTTTTTGGATCTAGAGAAGAACAAAGAATACGTAGATATTAAAGATGAAGCTTTTCTGGGGTTATCAGCAAATAAAAATGAAGTATTTGTAGGAGAAGGCATTACGGTTACATTGGCATTTTATGTAGCAGCCACCAATCAAGCTATCCTGGAGTTTCCACCTAATTTAGGAAATCAACTGGGGGATATGCTTAAAAAAATACGCCCTGCTAAGTCCTGGGAGGAGAATTTTCAGATTGAAGAAATTGCCCCAGTAGATGTAACGATTAATGGCAAAAAATATAGCCAGCATAAACTCTACCAGGCTACCTTTTACCCACTCAATAACGAACCCATTATTTTCCCTCGGGTTGGCCTTAAAATGCTCAAACATCAACTTCCCAAGGGAGAGAATGATCCTATGTCATTGGAGGCTCGTCTCAAGGCTAAAAAAGTAGATAAATATTATTACACTTTGCCTAAACGAATTGAAGTGAAGGAGTTACCTCCTCACCCATTACGTGATCAGGTACCAGTAGGAGTGTTTAGTTTGTATGAGATTGTGCCCAAGAAGAAAATTCGTACTGGTGCGAGTTTCGAGTATGGGTTTAGAATTTGGGGAGAAGGCAATATTTCGGCCATTAGAGCTCCTCAGATTAACAATAACGAGCACTTTAGTTTTTACCCACCTACGATCAACCAATCTGTACAACGAGCTGGCCAACGAGTAAGTGGTTGGAAAACATTCAATTTTCACTCTATTCCCAAAGAAGCAGGCAAATATCAATTGAAGAATTACTTTGGTTGGATATATTTTAACCTAAACTCCCAAAGGTATGACACCCTGAAGGCGAGAACTACCATTGAGGTAGCTGGGGAAAGTTTGCGTAATGCAGAAATTTCTGCGGCTAATGTAGGAAGTTTTTATGATGATATTGATAAAGAAAGCAATCAGCTGAGCCACAATAATTTTCGCAAACAAGTACGCTATATTACCAATGTATTGATGGTGTTGATGTTGGCAGGAATGGCATTTTTGATTTACTGGACCTACAAAGATCGTCAAAGAGAAAAAGAAGAGAAGAAAGGTAAAGTAAGTGCTTGATTGTGCTAGCAATTAAGCCTGCCATGCTCTATTATATCTTATGATAAAATCACTCACCCATCCTTTTATTTTTATACTCATCATTGTTGGAGACCTTGCTGGACGAGTAGCTAATTCTCAAATATTAGATTATATTTTCAAGCCCTTGCTGATGCTTTGGTTGTTGGGGTACTTTTTTGAGCAAATCAAAGAAGTAAGGCAACAAGCTGATTATCAGCGTTCTTTTGCTCGTTTTATTATTCTGGCGTTGATCTTTTCCTGGTTGGGCGATGTATCGCTCATGTTTATAGATAAAGTGGCTATATTTTTTGTGATAGGTTTAGGCAATTTTTTGATAGCGCACATTTTTTATGTGTTGGCTTACCATCGTGCTGTAACATTGAGTCAAACAAAAGGGTATATAGCGCAAAAGCCTTTTTGGGTGCTACCTTTTCTGTTGGTAGGGGTGAGCCTTTATATGTATTTGTTCCCTTCACTTAAGGAGTTGGCAGTACCTGTAGCTATATATGCTACCACTATAGTGCTGATGGGCATTTTTGCCTTGAACCGCAAAGGCACTACATCAACTATGAGTTATCAGTACATATTTTTTGGGGCCTTGATCTTTATCGTATCTGACGCTTGCATTGCCATCAACAAATTTGTGACTCCTTTGCCTCAGGCTGGCCTCATCATTATGGTTACCTATATTACAGCCCAGTACTTGATTGTGCGAGGAAGCATTGAGCAAGTGAAAGGTGGAATTAAAAATGTAAAACGTAAAGTGAAAAATTAACGCAAAGCGGAAGTTAGTTCATAGCATTCAGTCCATAGTTTTGCGACGGATCATGCTATCTTGAGCCAAGCCGAAGGCGAAACAATGGAACAATAAAAAAGAAGCACATCATTAAACGCTAAAAAATAATTTATCAATTCACCATTGACCATTATTTAAACTCTGCCAACACAGTTTCTCCTCCTCGGGTTTTATCTCCAATTTTCACTTTAATTTCAGCATCTAATGGTAAAAACACGTCTACCCGAGAGCCAAAGCGAATAAAGCCAAATTCTTGGCCAGATACTACCTCATCGCCTGGTTTTACATACCACTTAATGCGGCGAGCCATTGCACCTGCAATTTGTCTGAACAAGACTTCTACCCCGTTTTTTGCTTTAATTACCAAAGTATTACGTTCATTTTCGGTACTAGATTTTGGGTGCCAGGCTACCAAATATTTACCAGGATGATATTGGGTATAAGTCACCTCGCCACCTACTGGATTACGGTTTACGTGTACATTGAGTGGAGACATAAAAATGGAGATTTGGCGACGGGCATCTTTTAAATACTCTTGCTCGGTAGTTTCTTCTATCACTACTACTTTGCCATCGGCAGGAGCCAATATATAATTAGGGTCGGTAGGAGAAGTACGGGTAGGGTTACGGAAAAACTGTACAATTAACCCATATAAAATAACTGCAGCAGTGATCAGTAGATAATGCAGCCAGGGCAGGTTTACTAACAAGATGACGGTGACATTGATGCCTGCTAATATCAAAAATGAAATTAGTAGAATGAAGTTACCTTCTTTATGAAATTTCATAGGCGTATTTTTATTGCAAATAAAAAGGATATCTGTTAGTACTCAAAAACGTTTAAGTATATTCTAAGGAAAAAAGAAAGGAGCTATTGGCAGGGTCACCCGCAATGAGACCATATGACGGTTGAGGTTATTGAGTTTATCACCAATAACAAAGTTGTAACCATACATTAGACTAAACAAGTTGAGTCCCAGACCAATTTCGGGGCGAATGGTTCCTGCTTTTTTATCGTCTTCCAGGTAAAAACCTGCTTGTAAGCCTACTGCAATCAAAGCATTAACCCATCCGCCAGCCTTGATTCCCAGAGTATTGCCATTGAGATAATATTCTCCACCCAACCCATAATGATAGGTTAGGAAATCCTTTTTAAATCCTTTGACCCAGCCAAGTTCTACTACACTTTGATTGCCTTGCTGAAAACCAGCATAAATACCCCAATATTTACCAGCATATTTATCATCATAATTGAATTGGGTTTTGGGTAACGCTTTCTCTACATCTTCTTTGTTTTTTTGAGGGAAGCCACGATCCCAGAAGTAGGTAATGTGCAGGTTTTTGAGACCCTTGAGTTCTTGAGGCAAGCTTCGAAAGCGGTTATGGTTGAGCTCGAGCCACTCAAGACTATCTAATTGATTAAAAGACGAGGGGAGAGCTCTTAGACGATTGTCAGGTAAAAACAATTCTTTCAGCCTTGGCATTTGCCCAAAATTATCAGGCAGTTGTCGGATGCGATTATCACCTAAACGTAACACCTTGAGTTGCTGCATTTGGGCAATAGCAGGGGCAACTTTACGTTCCTTGTTTCCAAAAAAGTAGAATGTTTCTAATTGTTTTAACTGAAAAACAGCCTCAGGAATATGTCGGAATTTATTTTTGGCCAAATCGAGGTAGCGTAAGCTTTGCAATTGTTCAAAGCCTGTGGGTAATCTTTTGAGCTTATTTTTAGCTATTTCCAGATGTTGCAGGTTCTGAAGCTTTACAATGTTGGCAGGTAATTCTTTGAGTTTGTTTTCGCTCAATACCAATTTCTTGAGATTCGTTAATTGATCTATATTGTCGGGTAGCTTGGTGAGCTTTTGTTTACTTACATCCAGTACGACTACTTTTTCAGGGGTTTTAAAAGCCTCTTCAAATGAATCGTACACTTTTTCCTGATCCAATGCAGCGAGTACACCTTGTGAATGTACCGAATGCGAAAAAAAGATAACGGGAAAAATAATGACTGATAAAGTTTGAATGAGTTTATTCACGTTGTATGGCAAAACACTTTTGGTATGATTTCTAAAAATCAAAGCTAGTAAACTTTTTTTGATAAGACCAGAAAATAAAAGGGGAGTAGCCAAAAGAGAAGGTTAAGAAGAGAAAACCATCAGACAAGTTTTACAAGCCTGATGGTCAAATTAAATATATAGCAGTTTTCTTACTTATGACTCCTGTTGTTTGACAACCGGAAGCAATCACGAGATATTTCTCGTGATTGCTGCTATTATAGATACCATAATAGACCTTATTCCCCTATAAGTGATAAAAGTCCATTCACAATATATCGAGGGGAGTATGACACAAAAAAGCCTGCCAGGTTGTACAGGCAGGCTTTTATAAGTTAAGCCATTTTTATTTTAATCTTTAGTATGACTTGTTATGTACTAAAAACAATTATTCTTTGACAATTCGGAGTTGTTGATGGTACTTTTCACCAGAGATGAGTATTACATAGGCTCCTTTACTAAGGCTTTCCAAGTTGATATCCATCGTAGCGTTTATACTATCTATTGGTTTAGTCATAATCAATTTACCACTATTGTCATATATTCTTAAATTAAACTTTCCTTTGGGTATTCCTTGTAGAGAAACTACTCGTTCTACTGGGTTAGGAAATGCTTTTAAGGCAATATTGGTTTTGATCAACTGACGAGTACTTCTCAAGTTTGGACATTCGAAAGGAGGCGTACTACTATTACTGAAATAGATCGCATAAGTACCTGTTTGTTCTACCAGGATAAAGTTACCTAAGGCATCTACATTTACATAATACACACCATCAAGTCCTACAAAACCGGTTCCTGTCAATGTAAGCTGAGGATTGGCTGATGCAAACGAGTGGGTCGCATTCCCTTTTAAGTCATTCCACCAGCTAGGGACTCCATTGGTAGTCAAGATTGACAATTGATGAAGTTCATTATAGGTAGGTTCATTATCCCAGTTGATCACAAAATTGTTGAGGTTACTCAAATCAAGGTTGGTTGTACCAAAAACGTGAGCATATTCATATTGTGCTTGTTTCATCGTAGGCAACGGAGTGCTTCGTGGCATATCAAAAGCCTCGAGCAAATTCCCACAATCGCCCCCAGTAGTACTATCCTGTACACTAATCACAACATTGGCGGTAGTGCTAGCTCCTTGATTATCGCTTACAGTGAGGGTCACCGTGTAGTTTTGTACACCTTGGAAAGTATGGCTTACCTGTACACCAGTAGCTGTAGTGTTATCGCCAAAGTTCCAAACATAAGTGAGCGGGTCACCATCAGGATCGCTGGATTGACTGGCATCAAACTGAACCGTAAGTGGAGTTGTCCCAGTGGTTTTATCAGTAGATATATTGGCCACAGGTGCATTATTTCCTGGGCCGCCCCCACCACAACCATTTGGAATTTCGGCTGCCAAATGAGGCTGTAGTAAATTATATTTCCAGCTTACAATTGAAGACCAATTATCATCTAATAAGCCACCAGTATCTCCTGAGTTTGGATTCCAGGACCAGAAAGTCCACGAATATCTATCTCCGCCAAAAGTCATCAGGTTTTCGAACCATACCCTTTCTACTCCGGTTTCTTGCTTTGCGCCGAATTCTCCCAAGAATAAAGGAGAAATGCCTTGTTGGTACAAGTAGTCAAACTTCTCGTTCCAGATACCTGGCATGTTATTCGGGAAGTTGGGATCAGAGAAATGAGGTTGGTCAAATACACTGGGGCCGTACTCGTGGAATGAATACACTAACTTTTCTGGTTTACTCAATACTACTGGATAGTCACCCGCGGCAGCCAGGTTTCCTCCCCACCAATAAGTCTCGCCATTTACCTTTTCAATACCTTCTACAAAAATCAACACTTTTGGGTTGGCAGCCAGGATAGCGTTTCCACAACGTTCTGCAGCTTTGTTCCAGTCGGTTGCTGGGTTTGAATTACCCCAGGTAGCTGGCCCGTGCGGTTCATTGTTGATATCCATCCCAATCACTGCATCTTTATCTTTGTAACGATTGGCCAGAAATACCCAGTCCTCGATCCATTTTTGTTCTGATACTGCGGCTGTATACCAAAGCGCTTCGTTTAAATAACCATCTGGTTCGCGGGAGTGGTTGTCTAAAATCACTTTTAGATTCAATTCCTGACAATACTCAATGAATAAATCCAGCAGTTCCAAAGGCGTTTGTTTGGTAGCAGGCTCTGCATTCATAGGGGATGCACCTGTGTAAGGATCACTTCCGTGTGGATTGATACTGATGCTGGCATCAGATTTCAAGATGGCATTGCTCCAGGGTACTCGCAAGCAGTTAAAACCTAAATCTTTGATTTGAACCAGCATACTTTTCATGTCACGTGTCCATAAGCCGTGAGGCATCATCAGTGCAGTTTCAAAACCAAACCAGTTTACCCCAGTCAAACGAACTTTTTTGCCTTTTGAATCATACAACACATTTCCAACTGCTTTGAGATAATTACCTTCGTTACAATTGGTGGTATCATTAACTGTAATATTCTGGGTAGCATTGTCTGTTTTACCAGCTCCATTAGTCACCGTCAAGGTAACTACATAACTACCAGGGGTATTAAAAGTATGACTGGTTTGTACACCAGTAGCAGTTGTATTATCACCAAAGTTCCACTGATAAGTCAATGAATCGTTGGAAGGACTATTAGAGGCTGAGGCGTCAAAGTTTACTACCAGAGGAGCTAACCCACTATTTTTGTCTGTAGTGAAAGAGGCAGTAGGTGTATTGTCGAATTCTTTAGCCTCAATATTCTGGCTTATCTGAGCACTCAACCCACCTGGTGCAGTTACTGTCAACGTTACTACGTAATTACCAACCGTGCTAAAAGTATGGCTGGTCTGTATTCCAGTAGCGGTAGTACCATCCCCAAAGTCCCACTGGTAGGTAAGCGAATCACCAGCAGGGCTACTAGAGGTTGATGCATCGAAATTGACCAATAAAGGCGCAAACCCACTGGTTTTATCGGCAGTGAATGCGGCAATGGGTGTTTTGTCTTTTACCTCAATATTCTTTGTTACCTGAGCACTCAACCCACCGGGGTTAGATACGGTAAGGGTTACGACATAATTCCCAGGAGTGGTGAAAGTATGACTGGCTTGTACTCCAGTAGCAGTCGTGTTGTCCCCGAAGTTCCATTGATAGGTAAGTGCTCCATTATCTGGATCACTAGACTGAGAAGCATCAAAGTTTACTACAAAAGGTGCAAAACCACTGTTACTACTTACAGTAAAGGCCGCTGTTGGCAATCCTCCACCTTGTGGCTCCTGGCCAAAAATCAACTGCCCATTGTCGTAAACTGGGATACGATCGTTACGCGTAAGGCTATTTCCTGCCTGAAACGACCAGTCATTACTAGCATCCCAGGCGCTTGCATTGGCACTATGAGGGAGTGCAATGCGTACCTGTACCTCTCTTCTACTTTCAGAAATACCACCAGGGTATGTGTTTTCGCCTTGAAAGCTTACTTCTACATAGTAAATATGATTTGCTTCATCCCAAGGCATCAACTGACCAATAGTGCCTGCACCTCTGCCGCCTACAGTAAAATCGCTCAAGCTATAACCAGCGGCAAATCCTTCGCTTAAATTTACAAAGTAACGTACCGACAAATTATTGCCTATTCTGGCAGGCCAAGCCGAATGGTTGTATACCCATATGGCGGGTTCAATGAAAGTGCTGCCACTGGCATTTACCTTACTTTCTACAAAAAACTCATCCTTGGGAGTTTCAGGTGTTGGAAAACCCGCAAGCTGAGTACCTCCAAAATCTTCTACCATACGCGCAAGAATACCAGTAAAGCAAGCATTGTAATCACAAGCAATTTCATTGGCAATAAAATCACCCCGATCATCTACATAGCTATCACTTTTATCTGGCCCTCCTACCAAGGCGCCATAAATGATATGCCTATTGTTCCCTTGATCATCCCCGCCAGTGCGTAAGTTGTTGGTCCACGTACCATGAGCAGTTCTATGATGAGGGTTGAGTGGTGGATTGTTGCCAAACCCTACTACATAACTACGGTTTTGTGGATTGTCTCCCAGAATATAATTTACCTGACTTACAGCAAAATTGTAATACTTCTGCTTTTTCATTGGATCTTGCACAACGTCGCTGTATATAAAAGCCAACAAAGAAGTATTGGCCGTATGACGAAGCGATCCCCACTGGGTAAGCCAGGCCAACCCTCCAGGAGAATAGGTAAACTGACTTGGGTCTGTCCAATAATCCAAATGACGTTCGGCATCTGTGATATATTCTTGCTCGCCAGTGAGTTGAGCCAGCAATACATAACAACCAAAGCTTTTGTCATCCCAGGCCAGTCCCCATTTGTAAGCTTTCACTATGCTTCCAACTTCGGTGTTTAGCAATGGATATTCTTGTTTGGCTTTGGTGAGATAGTTTGCGTTACCTGTGGCCTTATACAACCAAATAGCCCCCCATACCAATTCGTCCTGATATCCACTCCAGGAGCGATAAAAGTTAGCGGCATCAGTAATAGCATCAGAATATTTACCACGGTAAGTGTCGGCAAATTCGTAAAGCTGGATCGCGTGTTGTAGCAAAGTAGCGCTATAAGTTGGATCGTCATCGGCAAATACCATACTCATAGCAGCCAAGGCCGCAGCAGTTTCAGCAGCCAAGTCTGTCCCAGGATTGGTAGCATCTATTTTGTAAGAAGGGCGTGCCATAGGCATTACCTCAGCGGCTCCCCACCAGGCATGATCTGCTTGTCCATTACCTACTTGCCCCCAAAACTCATTGGGGCCAGTGTGGCATTTGACAAAATAATCGGCCACCCATCTTAAATTGTTCTTGATGTCATCTAGTTGGTTGGCTTTTACAAAACCATTTTTGTATTCTAAAACTCCCCATGACAAAGCTGTAGCTGAAAAAGCCATTGGGAATCCAAACTTTACATGATCTCCAGCATCATACCATCCACCAGTTAAGTCGTGCCCTACATCACTGCCATCGTTTACACCTGAGTTGCCTCGCCAATTGACACGATTATTGGCTGGGAGTTGCCCAGATCGTTGCGCTTCATAAAAGAAAATTGATTTTTGTAGTACTTCTCCGTAATTGTATTGCCCAAAGCCCTGTTGGAAGAAGGCCAGCAATAACAAGAGGAATAGCCAAGAGTTGCGGTTGGGTACTCTCATAAAAATGTTTTGTTAAATGGTTAGTTGAATAAGTGGATCATCCACAGCTTGACGTCACGGCAATACTACAAAATCTCTTAGAATTAGCTTCTGAGCCAATCGTAGGCCTGTTGTAAGGATATTTGACTTTGGAAAGTGGTTTTTCGTACAGTATAGCCTAATAATGGAGTTTTTGGGTAAACGAAGGGTATGTATATTGTTGATATGCAGGTGTTTAGGTAGTAAAATGCACGCTTTTTTCAAGGTTTTTGAAAAGTGAAAATGTTTGGAGTTCAAAAAAGTGAACAGGTTTTTTGTAAGTATTTGATTATCAGAAATATAAAGAGTAAACATGGTTTTAAATTAGGTTTACATAAGCTTCTGATATCGAGTATAGTTTTTTTATCTAACTAAAAAGATTTGCTTGTAATAAATCGTAAGTGTTGATATTCAGTGAGTTACATAAATGTTATAGGCAAACACTGGAAAATACTCTCAGTAGCCAACGCCAATTGTTTCTTTTAAAAAACAATCGCAGCTCATTCATTTCCAATCAATTAGCTCTTTGAAAAACTTTTCATAATAGCGTTTAAAAGACAAACCACGAGAGTTGGCCTTTTCTGCGCTTTTTTTTAGGCGAATCTGGTGGAGTTGAGTGCTCCTTTTGGGGAAGGTTTATTTTTACGAACTCCCTACACTTGATCAAAAATGGAGGCATTGGCAATCTGAGCATTCTTGTTAAAATCAAGTATAAAACCCGATTAATCATATACTTAGCTGCTATAATCTGTAGAGTTAAGATGTGTTTTGTTTTAAATGTTCTATTTTTGAAAATAAAGTACTTGCGTGCTGTTAATAGTAAAAAAGAGTAAAAGTAGAAATTCATCTGTGCTATTTAGCTGGCAGATTAGCCGTTTTTGTTATGGAATATGTAATAAAATTTAAGAAGATAAGTTTTCCAGAAATACAAAAAGTGTACTTTGAGTAAGCAGAAATGACTTGAGTTTTCACCATATTTCAGCCAAAAAAAATTTGTGTTTTTGATGTAGTATATGTAATAATATTTTAATTATTGCTTTTTTATGTTTTTAATTGATTGAAATTATTGTTTTGATAGAATATTATTTTAATTCAATCAATGTTTTACTCCTTATGGTTTAGTCCAAAAAATGGCTGAAGTTTGCCTGTTGGTAGTTATGTGTATACAATAATGGAAGGCATTTTATTAGTATCAGGATTGCCAATAGAAATCACCTGAATATCTGGTTTGTAATAATAAATTACAGAACCTTAATAGTCTAATCATCAAAAGTAGTGATAGATAATTATTGAACTAATTATTATAATAACGCTAGTTATAATAGATAAACTTACACCGAATTAGGCCCAGAAGCATACTGTTGATGAATTAGACGATAAGATTTTGATAAATCTTAGAATAAAGAGAGAATAGAAACTATAGGAAAAAAACAAAACCATCAGACTCGTAATACTTGCCTGATGGTTAAATTAAATATATAAGCGGCTTTCTTAGTTTTCAACTCTATTGCTTGACAACGGGAATTGAGCTAATGAGGGCCATTTCACTGTTATTATAACGATACTGAAACAGGCCATCTTCCCCTATAAGCAGTAAAGCTCCATTCAATGGAATTACATCATAGGCATTGATATTAGGAAATGTCTTAATTTGTTTAAGATCAAGGGGATCGGTATTATCGATTACTTTTAAACCCGCATTCCCATCACATACAAATAGAAAATTTCCATCTACCCCTAGCCCATAAGGACTCTCCATAGTATAGGAATTCATAAGTTTTAAATTTCTAATATCTGAAATATCAATCACATCTAATTGGTTACTGGCGCCACCACAAGCACCGCCTCCTCGCAAGGTTACATAAGCATAATTACCCTGAGCTACTACGGGATCACAGCGGCGAACATGCTGCAAACGGTCTAAATACTGAGGGTTCGCAGGCTGACTAATATCATAAGCATATACACCAGTAGTAGACCCAATTAATAGTTTATCTTGAAAAGGAAAAATCGTTTCTACTCCCCAATCTAACTGGATACGACGACCAACTTGTGGAGTAGTAGGAGTGCTAATATCAAATACCGAAAGATCTTCGTTGCCCACTGTATATAAATGATTATTAACAACAGTGAATCTGGCCAGAGAGCCTCCCTGCCCATTTTGAGAAGCACTATTAGGGGCTGCATCATTTTGTCCTGCACAGCTACTTAATAAATAAACTGCCCAGCAAAAGGCAAAAGCAATATTGGCATATTTGAGGGCTTGTATAATTCGCTTCATACGTTTAAAAATTTTAGAATGTTCACTTATTTATTTTCCCATCCAGCAAAAATAGTGTTGTCTTTTTCCATCGGAACCTGGTATCCGTCAGGAGAGGTAGCCCAGTTATCGGGGAAAACGCGTTCGTTACGGTGAGTAATCTGAACTTGGTTGAGATTGGCAATATTGATAGAAACCAAGTCTACCCCATTGTCTGCATACAAAATGTTGTTCTTAATGGCCAAATCTATGTTGCCTGGAATATTGATAAAACCAATGTTTTTGGGAGAAGCTGGATCGGCATTATTGATAATGTGGATTCCTTTGTACTTCTCGTTGATGTACAAATACTGTCCAAAAACATAGATTTTACCTGGCTGTACCAATGGCTGTGCTTCGCCCAGTTTAATGGCTTGATCCATCTCGGTACGGGACAAGTAGGTAGCCCGGTAAGCCGAGTTTTGGGCTGGATCTACTGGACCTCGGTAGAATAGTAGGGCAGAACTTCCCATAAAAATGAGAAAGAGTGAGAGATGAAGTAGTAATTTTTTTTTCATGTGGGTAAATTTTAAAGGTTTGATACTCTAACGACTTTGGTGTTTTTTTACCCAATACGTGAACTAGCAGGTGTTTATGACAGCATTTAAGTGAAAAGCTAAAAGTGAAAAATGGCGCGAAGCAAATTAAGTGAAAAACTAAAAATGAAAAGTGAAAAGTGGGCGCAAAGCGGTATTAAGTGAAAAACTAAAAATGAAAAGTGAAAAATGGCGCGAAGCGGAAGTTAGTCCACAGTTTTTGGTTGGTAGTCAGGAGTTTGGAGTTTTTTAGTCCATAGCATTCAGTTCATTGTCTATAGTTTTGCGATGCATCGCGGAACTATAGAGCAATCAGCCGAAGGCGAAACAATGAAACAATACAATTAACCACTCACCACTGATCATTTAACATTATTATGCGACGCATCGCGAAACCATTTAACAATCAGCGAAGCGAAACAATGGAACAAGAAAAATAATTTATAATTCACCATCGGCGAAACGATAAGCAATAAAAAAAATTAAGGATTCAGCCATTGATCGGCTTCCTGGTAGGTGTCAAAAGATTCTATTGTAAGATTATAGGCTTTTATTTCTTCTAACATTTGATCTATGGAGAGTTGTACGTGGGCGTTTTTACTAATTACTAATGCGATATATTTGATATTACCAATGAGTAAATTTGGAGTAATATTTTGATTAAACCAGTTTTGAGCTTGGGGTAAAATGGGAAAGTTTAAATCTAAGACATCCAGCATTAGTTTGAACGGCTGGTGAGATTTTACCATAGTAGCAAAATCTTGGAATTCATCGAGTAAAGTAGATTGCTCAATATCTTCACTGTGGGGATTCCAGATTTGGGTAAGTGTTTCGTTACGTTGTTGGTAACAAATGATTTGAGCAGAAGTAGTACGACAATCCAGTTGCTTACCTGTAAGCCACTGACTAGCATTATCCATTTGATCAAATAACTTGATGGTTTCGCCTTCAGTCAGGTTGTTTTCCTCTAAGGTTTGTTCCAACGCGTATTGAGCCAAAGGGCTTTTGCTCTTTATCACCGCGATTTTAATAGCTGCTTTATGGCTAAATTGCGATAGTATGTGCTCGCTATGCCATTGTTGTAAGGTAGGTGAGACTGGGTATTGAAAATTATGAGCATCTATGAGAATTTTATCGTATTGATCAAAAACAGGTGCTAGGGCATCAAGTGCTTTAAGGTATTCCTGTTTGTAAGTTTCATCGTTGAGGTCGTCACTGGTTTCGTTCCAGATTTCTACCAAAAGCGATTCATTGGTAAATAAAATGAAGGTTTGGTAAAGACTACGATAAACTTCTTTCATAGAGGTTTTATAAGACTTTGTTTTCTTTTTTTCCGGCAATCAATAAAGTACCTATCAAGGCTACCATTAACAAAACTGCGATCACTTCAAATACCAACACATATTGAGTCATTAACTGAATACCTAGCCCCTGGATCGTAGATTGCTTGATCACTTCTTGATTTTGCGAAGCATTTTTTATCCAGCCAATTTCTGATATGTTCGCTTTTTGGATAGCATATACAAAAATTGCAAGCAAACCAACCCCTACCGCTACTCCTAAACCTGCATTACGCATCTTGGTTTTTGGTTGCATATCGGTTTTTGCAGCGTCTTCAAACGGATTACTAAAGCGAATACTTAGATTCTGAGGAGGGCGGTTAGTCAACATGATCCCGAAAAGCATAAGTACTAAAACTCCACCCACATAAATAATGATTTGGGTAATGGCCAAAAAGTCGGCTCCTGCAAATACATACAAAGCAGCTATGCCCAACAAAATAAGTAATAAAGCAAAGGCAGCGTATAATACCTTACGCGTTCCTATTAATACTAGCGTAGATAGTCCGACAAGAGTTACAAATCCAAAAAATATAATTTCAAATAACATAAATCTTTTCCTTTAATAATGATCTTCTATGATTGCTCTCCATCATCAGATTTAGGTTTTTTAATCACAGGCCTTACCCTTTTGGGTTTAGCCTCACTTGCAGGCTTGTCCTCAGTATTTGCCTGCTCAGTAGTAGGTTTTTTAATCACAGGCCTTACCCTTTTGGGTTTAGCCTCACTTGCAGGCTTGTCCTCAGTATTTGCCTGCTCAGTAGTAGGTTTTTTAATCACAGGCCTTACCCTTTTGGGTTCGGTCTCACTTGCAGGCTTGTTCTCAGTATTTACCTGCTCGTTTGCAGGTTTTTTAATCACAGGTCTTACCCTTTTGGGTTTAGCTTCGCTTGCAGGCTTGTCCTCAGTATTTGCCTGCTCGGTGGCAGGTTTTTTAATCACAGGTCTTACCCTTTTGGGTTTAGCTTCGCTTGCAGGCTTGTCCTCAGTATTTGCCTGCTCGGTGGCAGGTTTTTTAATCACAGGTCTTACCCTTTTAGGTTTAGCTTCGCTTGCTGGTTTGTCCTCAGTATTTGCTTGTTCGGTGGCAGGCTTTT
>MLAY01000022.1 GCA_001890965.1 marine bacterium AO1-C
TAGGTTTTTTAATCACAGGCCTTACCCTTTTGGGTTTAGCCTCACTTGCAGGCTTGTCCTCAGTATTTGCCTGCTCAGTAGTAGGTTTTTTAATCACAGGCCTTACCCTTTTGGGTTCGGTCTCACTTGCAGGCTTGTTCTCAGTATTTACCTGCTCGTTTGCAGGTTTTTTAATCACAGGTCTTACCCTTTTGGGTTTAGCTTCGCTTGCAGGCTTGTCCTCAGTATTTGCCTGCTCGGTGGCAGGTTTTTTAATCACAGGTCTTACCCTTTTGGGTTTAGCTTCGCTTGCTGGTTTGTCCTCAGTATTTGCTTGTTCGGTGGCAGGCTTTTTAATCACAGGGCGCTTTACTTTGGGTTTAGGTTTTGCCTCTGCGTTTGTTTCGCCAGTAGCCTCTGTTTTAGGTTTTATCTTGGGCTTCATACGAGGCTTAAAACCAGTTTTGGGTTTCGCTTCCGTAGTTTCATCAGCTTCATTGGTTTTAGCAATTGTTGGACGCTTGGCCACGGGTCTTTTAACGGCAGGTTTGGCCTTTTTAGAAGCAGCCATTTGTTTTTTGGTAGCTTCCTTTTCTTTCATGTATTGCTCAAACAAATCCTTCTTCTCCTGGGCCTGTTCTGGAGTCAGGTTCGAGAAATGATAAATCATATCGGTGATATCTACCTCGCTGTAGTCATATGCCTTGGTCATTGTGAGACATTCGGTAGGGCATACTGTAGTACATAAACCACAATAGCAGCATTTGGCCATGTCTATGTCAAATGTGGCCGCATAAAGGCGAATAGGGGAGCCGTCAGAAGCAGTCCCAATCTGGCCAGTGGCACGAATGGGTTCTATGTCGATACAGTTGACTGGACAGATTTTAGCGCATTTATCACACACGATGCAGTCATCCATCTCGTTGTGCAAGCGATAACGTCCATTGTCGGGTACAGGAATGGCTTCATAAGGGTATTGTGTAGTGAAAATACCCGTTTTGGTATCAAAATAAGCAGGGTTTGCGATAGATATCGCGGGTTTACGTCGTTTACGAGCTTGTATGGCGTGTTTGATAGAGAGCTTAAGCCCTACCAAAGATGTGCGTACTCCCTCCCTTATATTTCCAAAATAGCTACTATTGGCTCCTTTTTTCTTCATTCAATTCATTAGTTTTTTTGCAAATTCATCAAGTCTACTTCGGCGGCAATGTAACCAAATGCCGACCAATTGTTGGTTTGCAATACCTTTTCAAAAACTTCTTTAGCCTTGGCTTTGTTCGCATTGTATAAATACCAATTGCCCACCCCATAACCTTGGGTAGCAAGTTTAATTTGTTGATCCCGTATGTCTTCTCCTTTAGCTTGCAACAAAGTTTCGGGTTCAATGGCTCCCTTATACATCATCAATCTCTTGTGATAAGCATCACTTTCGATCAATTTCATGGCTGGATTAATGGGCTTTAGTACATTAGAAGCTTTTTCTTTTTCCCCTTTACGGCGATAGGCCATATATAGCCAGTCGCTAGTACTACACTTAGTATCATCGTTGTCCGAAAACTTCATACATTCCAGATAAGCTTCAATGGCCTGGTCATACTGACCTTTGAGGTAATGCGCCAGTCCTAGATGATACCAAATATTGAATTGCGTAGTTGTTAGAGGTTGATTCAGTTTGTTAGGCATACCATCTGGTTCTATGCTTACCTTAGCCCCTTTGGCTAATTCGGCTGCCTTGGTAAAATCAGCAATGGCTTCGTCAAATTTACGTACCGAAATATAGCGATGTCCTCGGTGACGGTAAAGTTTATAAGAATCAGGAAATTTCTTTAAAGCTTCGGTGTATACCTCAAAAGCTTTGTCAAACTGGTAGTTATAAGCCAGATGTCGCCCATACCAAATGGCGTTGGCCTCAGTAGGGTTTTCTTCATAACGTTTTTTCAAAACTTTGATGCTGTCGGCTAATCTTTGGGTGAGTTTTTCAGGCATTTTGGGCATTTTGAGTTCTTTACCCAAAAGTGATTTTACCACATAGGAAGCTTTATCAATTGAATCACTCTTTGTCGTTAGAGTAGAATCTTTCGTGAGCGAGTCTGTACTTTGTGCATTGTCCTTGGATGACTGATTCTGGCAGCTCGAAGCAATAATTGATAGACCAATAATGAGTGTGAAAAACGTAAAAAATTTCCTGTATTGCATTTTTGTAGGGTTAGTTGTGGAAGTTGAGGTAACTTCGTTAAGTAAATTATAGAAAAAAAACTAAAATTAAGAAGCTGGGGCTATTTCTTGTTGTTTTTTACACAATTCCCTCAAAAAAATAATATTTCAACTTCCCAAAGAACAAAGCGACAAAAATCAATAACTTTGATCAAAAATAGGTTCTATCATATGCAAAGTACGACTACCACAATTACCTCTAAATTGCCTAAAGTAGGAGTGACGATTTTTTCGATCATGTCAGCATTGGCCAATAAGCACCAGGCGGTGAATCTGTCTCAAGGTTTTCCTGATTTTGAGTGTCATCCTGAGTTGATTCGTCTCACTCATCAATATATGCAGCAAGGGTTCAACCAATATGCGCCTTCGTCAGGCATTTTACCCTTACGGGAAAAAATCGCAGACAAGATTCAAAAGACCTATGGATGTACTGTAAATCCTGTTGATGAAATAACCGTGACTTCTGGAGCCACAGAGGCCTTATTTGCGGCCATTAGTGCCATCGTGAGCCAAGATGACGAGGTAATTATTTTTGAACCAGCATATGATTCTTATGTCCCTGCCATTGAACTCAATGGGGGTAAGGTAGTACCTATTGCGCTTGAAGCAGATACTTATCAAATAGATTGGCAAAAAGTACGAGAAGCTATTAATCCCAAAACCAAGCTCATCATTATCAATACTCCTCACAATCCTTCGGGGGCAGTGCTAAAAGCCGCTGATATGCAAGAGTTAACAGCTATTGTAGAGCAACAAGATATATTTTTGATAAGCGATGAAGTATACGAACATATTATATTTGATGATATTGCACATGAAAGTGTGCTAAAGCATCCTGTACTCAAAGAAAAAGCTTTTGCAATTTCTTCTTTTGGCAAAACCTTTCACAATACTGGTTGGAAAATGGGATATGCCGTAGCTCCTTCAGCTTTGACAGTAGAGTTTCGAAAAGTACACCAATACCTTACTTTCTCTACTTTTACCCCAGCTCAATTTGCGTTGGCTGATTTTCTGGAGCAAGCACAACATTATTTAGAACTACCTCAGTTTTATCAAGAAAGACGTGACCGCTTTCGCGAAATGATGCAAGCTACGGATTTTCGATTATTACCTTGTGAGGGTACTTATTTCCAGCTAGCATCTTATGCACATTTAAGCCAGGAAAATGATGTGACATATGCTCAACGAATTACGCGTGAAGTAGGAGTAGCTACGATTCCAACCTCGGTGTTTTATACTGACCAAGTAGATAGAAAAGTGGTGCGATTTTGCTTTGCAAAAAAGTATGAAACGATGGAGCAAGCGGTAGATCAGTTGATAAAAAATGCCAGGTTATTAAAGAATCCTGCCTAGTATAAAAGCAAAAAGCACTAAATATCCATTATTAAAAATGACTACGACCTTTACATTATGAGAGTTTCTATTATTCAGTCGGATTTGCACTGGCAAAACCCAGCAGCTAACCGAGCCATGTTTGAGGAAAAAATTTGGCAAATCGATGAACCTACCGACTTGATTGTACTTCCTGAAATGTTTACAACGGGTTTTAGCATGGAAGCCCAAAAATTAGCTGAAGGAATGAATCTGGCTACCCATAAATGGATGCAACAAATGGCGGCCCAAACCAATGCTGTGATTGTGGGAAGCTTTATTTGTGTAGAAAATAGACAATACTTTAATCGGTTGTTATGGGTGGAGCCTGATGGCACTTTTGATTATTACGATAAGCGGCATTTATTCCGAATGGCCAAAGAGCATCACCATTATACTGCTGGAGAACGGATGATAGTGAAAGAGTGGCGAGGCTGGAAAATTTTACCACTCATTTGCTACGATTTGCGTTTTCCGGTATGGAGCCGTAATGTAGATCAAGCCTATGACTTAGCCATTTACATTGCCAATTGGCCTGAAGTAAGAAGAGCACCCTGGAGTACATTGCTTAAGGCTCGATCCATTGAAAATTTGAGTTATGTGGTAGGGGTAAACAGAGTGGGAAAGGATGGAAACGATATTCCTTATTCAGGTGATTCAGCCATTATTGATTTCAAAGGAGATACTGTTTTTGAAAATGCGCACGAAGAGATTATCCATACTACGCAGTTAGACAAAGCTGCTTTGGAACGCTTTAGAACCAAGTTTCCTGCGCATTTAGATGCGGATCGTTTTGAAATAATATCAGAAGACATTGTACAACGGTCTTAAGCATAAATTATTTTGCTGAAGAGGGGTGAATTTTAATACAGGAAAAATAAATATCTCGAGGTTTGCTATATTAAGTGAACCCCATAATTTTGCACTCAAATTCACATTAAACATAAGCTTTTATGAAAAAACTTTTAGTACTAGCAATGGTAGCAGTGTTGGGAGTAAGCTCTGCTAATGCCCAACTAACCCTTGGCTTAAAGGGTGGATTAAACTTTGCCACCTTATCATCATTACCAAGTGGTTCTAGCAATGATGGTTCTCGTATAGGTTTAGTTTTTGGCGCTTATTCTCGTATCAAAGTTCCCGTAATTGGTATTTTTGTACAGCCAGAATTAGTATTTGCTCAAAAAGGAGGTAAGCTAAGTGGTGGAACAACTGTGATTGTTAATACCTTAGATATTCCAATTCTTGTAGGTAAAACATTTGGCCCAGTACGTATTGGCTTAGGTCCTGTATTTGGTTTCCCTGTAACTTCTGAGATTGAAAACTCAGGTGTAACCGTGGATGCTTCTGACAATACCAGTAGCCCTCTGGCAGGATTACAACTTGGATTAGGTCTGAACTTGCCAGCAGGATTAGGTCTTGATTTAAGATACGAGATTGGTTTAACAAAAATATATGATAACACTGGTGTTTTTGCCAATAATGATACTAAAACCAATGCGATTCAGTTTACAGTAAGTTACAAGCTTTTGTAATTACTTATTGAATAATAAAAGAAAAGGCAATGTTTCCTGAGAGACATTGCCTTTTATGCTTTAGAAATCAAGCGGATCCAGATTTTTGAAATGCCCGTTCATACGGATAATTTCCTTGGTACGTTCCATTTCTTCCATCATAGGGATTGATTTGTTCAGGTGCTCCAGCAAATAGACCTGACGCTCCCGCTCACTGGTAATCAATAACAATTCGTACTGCTGGTCCAGCGATAAGCCGATTTTGTGAGCCAACTGATATGAAAACATCTTAAAACTCTGTACCGAGATAGATACATTTACTTTTAAGATATCATACAGTTTTTTGAGTTGGTTAATCAACTCAAGTGTGATTTCTTCTGGAGCAATTTCTTCATTGATGATGGTTTCTACAGTTCCTCCTGCGTATAATTTCCCAGGTGCCTCTTTCTCAAAGTCCAACATCTTAAACACACTCACTCCTTTGGTTTTGATATCCATCTTGCCATCATCATAGGTTTTCTCGATGCCTAAAACCTTTACTTCTGTTCCATAATCAGTGATTTTGTTATCTATAAAAGATGGGATGCCAAAATTAATTTGTTCGTTTACACAATCATTTATCAACTGCTTGTAGCGAGGTTCAAAAATGTGTAGGTTAAGATCTTCGTTGGGATACACTACCAAACTAAGAGGGAAAAGCGGGAGAAATTTTTGATCCATTGTTTTTAGATGATTGTTCTGTTAGAACCGAAATATCGGTTAAAAAAAATATGCCCAGATTCTGGGCATATCAATGTTTATGTTTATAATCCTAACCAGTAAACTAACTTTTTTGTTACTGAATGTTGGGTTTGTATTATTTCAAAGGTGGTACTTTCTCGATGCGTAGTCCCATAGATACTACCTCAGGTAGCGGATCAAGACGCATATAGTGTTTGAGTTTAAACGAGAACTTTCCAGGTTTTTTGAATCGTACATTTTTGAGGGCCAACAAAGAGCGGGAATAAATATCTCCTAAACCATCCCCATAAGGCTTTCCGGTTTTGGGATGAAGCAAATCAAAGGTTTGTAGATCAGAAGACACTCTCCGGTTTAGGCTGTCCAGCATATAGTAAGTGACATACATATTATAAAATGGATAAGACAACGTATTGCGGACATTATAATAAAAATTATAACGACTCAAGGTATCTTTAATCTCAAAATTAAATACCAATACACTGTCCTTATGCCATTTCATGGATGGTATATCCATGTCCTTTTCAAATACTCGGTTGTTATTACAAGCGCTTAAACTGGTAAGTGCGATGCACAATACGCCCAAAAAAACTTTGAGTGAGAAACGATTACTTGCTGGTTGCCAACTACTTGTTTCTGCGATTTTTGCGGTTCCTTCTACTGTGTTGCCGGTTCTTATTTTGCTTTTTACTCTTTCCATTCAATCTTTTTACGCTTTCAGAGGGTAAACTCAAATCAACATTGTATTCTGGTTCAGGAGCTACTTCTACTTCTTCAAGTTCTACCACTCCACCATCTATAGATTTTAAATCTTCTGGAAAAACTCCATTTTGATTGAGCTCCAAAACATTATTTACCTGTTCAACAGTAAGTGGATGCCATACGGTTTCTCCTTGAAATCCAAACCACATAATGCGCTTAAAAATATCAGTTTTCTGTAACTGCGCCAAACCTTTTTTTGTTTTTAGTGGAGCACTTACATTTGGGATGTGTTCCAGAGCGTTCATGTAAGTTTCGAGCTCATAGTTGAGGCAACATTTCAAGCGACCACATTGCCCTGATAACTTACTGGGATTCAGCGATAAATTCTGATACCGGGCTGCTGAAGTAGATACACTTTTGAAGTCACTCAGCCAGGTAGAGCAGCACAATTCACGGCCACAAGAGCCAATTCCCCCCAAACGACCAGCTTCTTGTCGCAGGCTAATCTGTTTCATTTCTACCCGAATTTTAAACTCCGAAGCCAACACCTTAATCAACTCACGAAAATCCACGCGTTCGTCAGCAGAATAATAAAAAGTTGCTTTGCTATTATCGGCTTGAAATTCTACATCAGAAAGCTTCATTTTGAGCCCCAAGTCCTGAATAATCTCTCGGGTACGATAAAGGGTAGGTAAGTTTCGAGCCTGAGTTTGCTCAAATTTGTTTAAATCTCGCTCAGTAGCTAAACGTAGTACAGGGTGGATGTTTTCGTCATCAATCACCTTTTTTTTCATCATCTGGATGCGTACCAATTCACCTTGTAAAGACACAAAACCCAAGTGATAGCCATTTTGTACTTCTACTACTACCGAATCACCGGTTACAAGATCTAATCTATCTACATTTCTAAAAAAATCTTTTTTCCCGTTTTTAAAACGGACTTCCATTACATCATAGCGTTCGATAGTGGGGATGTCCATATTTCCCAACCAATCGAATACATTCATCTTATTGCAGCCACCAGTGCCACAAGCGCCATTGTTTTTACAACCAGCTACGCCTGATTTGGTGCCGCAACCTCCGCCAGAGGCGCAAGCCTTGCATCCCATTATATATAAAGTTTTTAGGTTCTAAATTGAATAAGTGTGTTCTGGGGGTATGGCCAAATATAATGTAGGCCAACTACCGATAAAATCGTTGTATCAACACTTATAAATAAACTAACGAACAATTTAGCAAGAATTGGGCATAATCAAAAGGAGGAGAAAATGTAAAATGAAAAATGGTTTGTTCTGGATGATTAATGGTAAGATGATGATTTCATTTGATTATGCTGCTTTAGGGTAGATGTTTCAGGCAAGTAAGGCCTTTCTGAGCATAAAAAAATTAGAGAAATAAGATTGCCACCCGATAAGCATCGAGTGACTTTTAAAAACTTTACCTAACGAAAACTTCCTTGATAATCTTTTTGGTCTGTGTATCCCCTGATATTTTCATCTTAATATCATTTTGCCCTAATAAGGTAACATTGAATGTTAAAAAAGGACAGCAATCATTCTCGATAATAATATAATCAGTCAATTTAATTAAAAAGTCAGCATTGTATGGAAAGTAAAAGATGTAGCCCTGAGGTGTTTCCTCTTGTTTTTTGACTTTCGAAAATATGTGCTTTTGCAATAGTTTTTTTCGTTCAGCGAATGCTTTTCCTGTAAGCTTACATACGAGTGTATTGGTTTGGTTATCAATACTTTTAAATTGATTTGTCATTGGAGAAGAGTTACTATTAGTTGATTGTTTGACTTGTGCAATGCTGCTACTAACTGATGCGATGATTAGCAAGTAACTTAGAATAAATTGGTGTTTTTTGTATGCCATGGTTTCTGTAATTTTAAGATACAAGGCAAATATAAACCGTGGTGTATAGGCTACGGTCAAGGAAAATTTGATAAATTTTAATAAAAAGATATGCGAATAGGAGAAATAGTTAAAAGAACAGGCCTGAGCAGGGATGCCATACGCTTTTATGAGAAAAAGGGATTGATAACGGTTGGACGAATAAATCCAGTTTTTAATAATTATAAAGATTATACTGAGGACATATTTCAACGCTTGATGATGATTAAAAAAATCAAACATTTGGGGTTTACAATCAATGAAATAGGAGAGATGTTACAATTGATGGATGTAAATCAGGCCAATTGTGCAATGATATCAGCGAAAGTAGGCGAGAAAATCGCTGATATAGATCAAAAAATAGAAGAATTAAAAGAGATAAAAAAAACAATTCTTTTAGAGGCCAAGCAACGTTTTAGTAGTTGCGATCCAACCTCCACTACTGAAAACTGTCAGGGATTATTTAAAAAACCTTGACATGACAGTTAAGCAAACTGACATATCAAGATTTAAGAAGTGATATTTTAGTTTAATAAATCCAACCCAATATCCTTTCTATAATATTTACCTTCAAAACTGATTTGCTCGGCGGCAGCTTTGCTTTTGTCAAGGGCTTGTGGAATATCGTTTCCGAACCCAGTAAGGGCAATTACCCGGCCTCCATTGGTTACTGTTTCACCAGTATCATTGGTTTTGGTGCCTGCGTGAAACAAAATAACATCCTGCGCCTGATCAAACCCAGTCATGGTTTTGCCTTTCTCATAGCTTTCAGGGTATCCACCTGATACCAGCATTACGGTAGCAGCAGTACGAGGGTCTAGTTCCAGCGTATAATCTTGTAGTTTATTGTCAGCAGTAGCGATTAATAGCTCTACCAAATCGGATTTCACACGTGGCAATACTACTTCAGTTTCTGGGTCTCCCATGCGGGCGTTATATTCTATCACGTAAGGATTACCACCTACATTCATGAGACCAAAAAAGATAAACCCAATGTACTGAATGCCTTCAGCCTTAAGTCCTTCAATAGTAGGGCGAATTACTTGATCTTCTACTTTTTGCATAAAATCACCCTTGGCAAAAGGTACAGGTGAAACTGCACCCATTCCCCCAGTATTTAAACCAGTATCTTTTTCGCCAATACGCTTATAATCCTTGGCTTCTGGCAATAAGCAATAATCGTTACCATCAGTAATCACAAAAGAAGACATCTCGATGCCTTGTAAAAACTCCTCGATAACCACTCGGGCACTGGCATCGCCAAATTTAGCATCCACTAGCATTTCTTTCAGAGTGGCTTGAGCATGCTCCAAAGTTTCGCTAATGATTACCCCTTTGCCTGCTGCCAAACCATCGGCTTTGAGTACAATGGGGGTATTTTGAGTAGCCAGATAAGCCAAACCTTCTTCTAGAGTATCCTTGGTAAAGGTTTGTGATTGCGCAGTAGGAATATTGTATTTGCGCATGAAGTTTTTAGAAAAGTCTTTGCTGCCTTCAAGAATGGCTCCTTGCTTATTAGGGCCTATAATCTTGATGTGCTGCAATTGTTCATTAGCGGCAAAATAATCGGCTATTCCAGCTACCAAAGGAGCCTCAGGGCCTACTAAAATAAGGTCAATTTTTTTTTCGGTGGCAAAATTAGCAATAGCCTCAAAATCGTTTACACCTAAAGCTATGTTGGTAGCTATTTGGGCTGTTCCAGCGTTACCAGGAGCCACAAAGAGTTCTTCGCAATGATTACTTTGGGCAATTTTCCAGGCAAAAGCATGTTCTCTTCCTCCCGACCCAAGAATTAATATTTTCATATAAATAAGTATGCTAAATTATGACAAAGGAGAGATGAGTGATACCAGCATTAGGCATCAAATAAAAAAGTAATAGCTCTACCTTTGATGTTGTACTGAAACTTCAGCGCAAATTTATCAAAATGTGGAACTATTACTTCAAATAATTTTTAAATATGAGGATGTAATGATCAGTGGTGAATGGTCAATTAGAAATTGATGCGTTACTTCTGCTTTTCTCTTGATTTCTGTTCCATTCTGCGCTTCGCGCTCACTTTTTGCTTAATTAGCTACCTCAGATAAGAATTTCACACGCATAAGCCTTAGTTCATCTTCGCTGTACTCTTCATCCAGCTCTTGTAAGGCTGTACCAATATGATCACTGTCAGCTTCCATAAAATACTCATAAATGTCATCCTGACGATCTTCTTCCAAAATCTGATCTATATAATAATCCAGGTTAAGACGAGTACCTGAGTAGCAGATATGCTCTATTTCGGCAAGAATATCTCCCATCTTAAGGTTTTTAGCTTCAGCTATTTCTTCTAAATCTACTTTGCGGTCTATTTGCTGAATAATATAGATTTTGATTTTGGATTTATTAACCGCCGATTTTACTACTACATCGGAAGCCGTTTCTATTTCGTTTTCTTTGACATATTTGGCAATGAGTTCGATAAACTTACGACCAAATTTCTCGGCTTTTCCTCTTCCTACACCATTTATCTGAGTTAGCTCTTCTTTGGTAGTAGGGTAGGTAGTGGCCATTTCTTCCATTGATGGGTCTTGAAAGACAACATAGGGAGGAAATCCTTTTTCTTTAGCAACTTTTTTACGAAGACCTTTGAGCATGTCAAACAACACTGGGTCATAAGCCTTGGTGTTGACATTGTTGCCCATTTCTTTTTCGTCCTCTTCTTCAGTAGTTACTTTGCTGTAGTCGTGATCTTCAGAAAGCTTTATCTTGAATGGATTACTTAAAAAGTCAATACCCTTTTGAGCAATCTTTACAACACCAATGTTGTCTATGTCTTTTTCTAAAAAGTTATACAACAAGATTTGACGAATTACTGAGCGCCAGTAAGCTGCATCTTTGTCGTTACCTTTGCCAAATACACTTACTTGATTATGGTCATAACTTTTTACATAATCGGTCTCGTTACCCAGTAAAATATCAGAAATATGTGGAATAGGGAAACGATTATCAGTTTCTTTAATGGCTTTTAAAACCCAAGATACGTGCTCAGTAGCCTCAAACTTCCCAGTAGGCTTGTCAGTATTGTCATTAAATCCGCCGTCTTTGTCCATTTTTTCACCAAAGTAATGCAACAATTGTCGGCGACGGCAAACCCCTGAGGTAGCATAATCCATCATTTCTTGTAACAAATGACGGGCATTGTCTCGCTCGGTTACGGGTTTATCTTTGTTAAACTTTTCTAGTTTTTGAATATCATTTGGACTGTAAAACATGATACAGTCAGCGTTCAGTCCATCTCTTCCAGCACGTCCTGTTTCCTGATAATATCCCTCCAGAGATTTGGGGGCATCATAATGAATGACAAAGCGGACATCGGGTTTGTCAATACCCATTCCAAAAGCAATGGTAGCTACGATTACATCAGCTTCTTCGTTCAAGAAAGCATCTTGGTTGCGCATACGTACCCCAGACTCAAGCCCAGCGTGATAAGGTAAGGCTTTGATATCGTTTACTTTTAGAAACTCGTAAATTTCTTCTACCTTTTTTCTACTAAGGCAATAAATAATACCAGAAAGTCCTTTCTTGGTTTTCAGGTATTTGATGAGTTGCTTCTTAACGTGGGTTTTGGGGCGTACTTCATAATACAAATTGGGACGATTAAACGAGGTTTTGAAAACCGAAGCGTTTTCCATTTGTAAGTTACGCTGAATGTCTTGTTGTACTTTAGGAGTAGCAGTAGCCGTGAGTGCTATGATAGGTAAGTTACCTAGGTTATCAATGATTTGGCGAATTTTACGATATTCTGGACGGAAATCATGACCCCATTCAGAAATACAATGCGCTTCGTCAATAGCTACAAACGAAATATGTGCTTTTTTCAAAAAGTCTACATTGCTTTCTTTGGTAAGCGACTCAGGTGCTACATAGAGTAGTTTTACTACGCCATCTAATACGTCTTTTTTTACACGAGTAATTTCGCCTTTGGTAAGGGTAGAGTTTAGAAACTGGGCGTTTATTCCAAGTGCATTCAACTGGTCTACCTGGTTTTTCATCAGGGCGATGAGGGGAGATATAACGATTGCAGTGCCTGGTGATACGATTGCGGGTAGTTGGTAGCAAAGAGATTTACCTGCTCCGGTAGGCATTATTACAAAGGTGTTTTTTTCATCCAATATACTCTTGATGATTTCCTCCTGGGCACCTCGAAAATGCCCATATCCAAACACCTCTTTTAACTTCTCCTTTAAGTCTAATTTACTAATTGTCTCCATATGTTGATGAAGTGGCTATAAACTAACTTTGGTATATTTATTCTTGCCAATTACTTAAAAGTATAGCTTCATAAAAAAAATCAAATCCCCTAAAATAGAGAATTTGCGAATACAATACATCTTAGGTTTTTAGCTTAAAATGTATTTCGAAGGTACTAAAAGTTATTTATAAATATAAGGAAAAAACAACAATAAAAATCTCGTGTGTAGTAAATTTGTAAACTTTCTCATGATTACATTACTTTACTTATCGAATATAAAAACTTTAAGTAATGAATCAAAATCCAGTTTCTGAGACACAACAGAACCATCAAAACAACTTTGTGATCATAATGGCTGGGGGAGTAGGTTCCCGACTATGGCCTTTTAGTCGCACCTCTTACCCAAAACAGTTTCATGATATTTTAGAAGTTGGAGAGACCTTGATACAGGCCACTGCCAGGAGGTTTCAAAATATTTGCCCCAAAGAAAATATCTTTGTAATTACTAATAAGGATTACAAAAATTTGGTAAAAGAGCAGCTTCCTTTTTTGAGTGATGATCAAGTTTTATTGGAACCAATCAAGCGCAATACTGCTCCTTGTATTGCTTATGCTTCACACAAAATTTCGGTGAGAAATCCTGATGCAAATATTATTGTTTCTCCTGCTGATCACATCATTAATGATACAGAGGCATTCGAAAAAGCTATACTGAAAGCTTTGAAGGCTACGGCAAGCAAAGATATTTTGGTAACCTTGGGCATCAAACCTACACGCCCTGATACAGGTTATGGCTACATTCAATTTGAGGGAGAACAAAACGATGTGCGTAAAGTGAAAACATTCACAGAAAAGCCATTATTGCCAATGGCTCAGCAGTTTGTGGATAGTGGTGAGTTTGTATGGAATGCGGGCATTTTTGTATGGAATGCACGTACCATTATTGAGGCAATTAAAAGTAACTTGCCCGACCTGCACGAGATATTTTCAGAGGCGAGGAAAGACTTTTATAACGAAGGTGAAGAACTTGCCATCAAGAAAGCTTATTCATTATGTAAAAATGTGTCTATCGACATTGGAGTGATGGAAAAAGCAGAGAACGTATATGTAGTTATGACTAATTTTGAATGGTCAGATTTAGGTACGTGGAAATCTTTAGATAGCGAAATTCGCAAGGATAAAGACAAAATAGATGAAGATCAAAATGTGGTTTTAGGAAATGCATTAACATATAATGCCTATAATAATATTATTAAAACTCCTAGTGAAAAATTAGTAGTAGTACAAGGGCTTAGTGACTATATTATAGCAGAGTACGATAATGTGTTGTTAATTTGCCGTAAAGAGGATGAGCAAAAGGTGAAAGACTTATTTAATGATGCAAAAGGAAAAGGAGAGGAGTATATATAGCGGATAACGAAATCAATATTATTATAGATATGCAAACAAAAAATGCTCTTTGAAATTTTCAAAGAGCATTTTTTGTAGCGTAAAATTGATATTTGAGTATTGTTACTTCTGTGGATGATCTTAGATATGTCCGTTTTGCATCTTATGAAGATCTATCTTAATACCAATGACTGTAACATCGTCTGTTTGATCTCCAATTTCCTTCCATTCTTCAAACTCACGATCCAAAATAGCTTTTTGTTCGTTCATAGGGAGTTTGCTACCGCTTTTCAAGATGTCCATAAAGCGTTGACGCATAAACTTTTTTCGTTTTCCATCAGGGTTTTTGGAAGCACCACCCAGCTGATCCTGATAACCATCAGTAACCAAGTAGAATGTTTCATCGCCTTGGATATCAAACTCATGTGACTTATAAGTGCGTCCCTTTTTGCTAAATAAACTACCAATGGACATGCTAGTACCACGTATGTATAAAAGATCGTCTTGCCCTTCATGTATGTAGTAAAGTGGGTTTTTGGCTCCCGCAAAAGTTCCTTTACGTTCTTTAAGATTCAGTTTAAGCAATACCATATCCATTCCATCCCCTCCTCTTTCATCATCTTCTTCTCTTAGGTGAGTTTGCAAGGTTTCTTTTACCTTAGCATCTAGCAGGTTAAGTATTTCAGCTGGGTCTAGAATGTTATCTACGTTGATAATCTGATTCAGCAAACTGTTACCCATCATAGTCATAAATCCACCTGGAACCCCGTGCCCAGTACAATCTATGGCCGAAATAATCAAATCGTCATCTTTTTGAGTAAACCAATAAAAATCACCACTTACGATATCCTTGGGACGATAAAAAATAAAAGAGTCCTGAAAAACTTCATGGATCATGTTTTTGGTAGGCAAGATGGAATCTTGAATGGTTTGAGCATAACGAATACTATCAGTGATTTTTTCGTTACGTTTTTCAAGTTCAATAGCTTGTTCCTCAATCATATCACGCTGTGCTGTGATTTCTTCTTTTTGTTGATTAATCTCCAGTACTTTCTCTGCTAACTGTTCTCTTTGTTTTCTGCGACGACGACTAATAAAATACAAGAAAATGGCCACTACTGCGGCTATCAATGCCAGCGATATAAAGATAATGTTTCGGGTAAAAGCTTGTTGTTTTTCCAGTTCTCTCTCAAGTTGAGTCCTGGCAAGCTCCTCTTTGGTATCGCTCAATAATTTTTTCATTTTGGCGATTCGCCGACGAACATCTACCTGATAGCGATCATAATCAGCTCGATTTTTTGCTAAATCTCGCTGAAGCTTTTCTAATTGAGCCTGTAAACGAGCACGGTCGGCACTATCTAAGTTGGCATCGCTAGATAATCTTTTCTGAATTTCATTGATTTGCTTTTCAATTTTTTCAGATTTCAGCTTAAATATAATCTTTGCTTTTTCTAGTACCGAAAAGTCAGCATCAATGTAAGTCTTTCTGTTTGTAACCGTAGGTTGACGAGCAGTAAGGGTTTGAATGGTAGTATCTTTTTTCTGGTCAGTAGTATCTACTTTCTCGGTAGTGTCTTTTACAGTGGTAGTGTCAGGTTTGGGAGGTTTTTTTACTACTTCTTTTTCTACTTTAGATACATACAAATGTACAGAAGCTGCTTTTTGTACAAACACTTTACTAATGATGCGATAGTCTCGTATTTGGAACTTGGCAGATTTGGTAATTGTACCTTTTAAAATGATTTTTCCAGTAATATTTGAAATGTAACTAAAACCATTTATCAAGATATTAAGCTTAGAAATAGGCTTTTTGTTGCTATCAAAAATTACCACATTATTAAGCCTCTCAGAATCTTCGCGATTCACCGTGATTAAGACAAAGTTGTTGCTTCTGGAAACTACATAACCTACACCTTTAAGTTTTGCTCCAAAAACAATGATGTTGTTGGAAGATCCAAAAGAAAAATCCTTGGGTAAATCGAGTGTAAAATAGCCGTCAATATCAGTGGTGGCAGGGGGGATTTGGCTATTAGCTACCAGTACCTTCACTCCATCTACCGGGAGTTTGTTTTTAGTAACTACTCTACCACGTACTGCTGTATCGTTTACTACCTTGGTATAAGAAAGTAATGAAACAGGGCCTAATAGGTGAGATTGTTGGGCTTGGGTAGAGAAACTATCCAGTATGAGTACTAAAAATAGACTCAAAATTGTACAACTTCTCCATGTAAACTTCCACTTTTCTTTCATCGCAATGCTTGGGCAAATCATTTTGGTTGTCTCGATAACAAAGTTTGCTAAATTCTTGCCAAAAATCCAATTACAATAATGTTTTCTGATTTTGTAAGAATAATAATTGTCTGTATCGTTCAATTTAGACTAAATACTTGAAAATTGCTATTCCAAATGCACTAATTCTTGTGAGATAACTGTGCTTCTTGTAGCCTTTCTTGCATATTTTTTAGATGATGTTCGGCGTGATATACTGTAAAAAAAAGTAATTCACGAATAGTAATTTTACCTAAAGAAGGATGAGGAACCAAATATTTGTCTAGCTGTTCTTCACGCCATAAATTATTTAACCTCCTGACGAGTTTGGTTTCCATACGTTGCCAAGCTTCTAGCAAGCCTTGTTTGTTTTTACCTACATAAGGTACATATTCGGGTGGAGACTGAAATCCTTGGGTAAGTGCCTGAAGGTAATCGCTTACCAGTTGGTTGTAATCTCGACTTGGTCGGGGTTTTGGCAATCCAAATACCCATAATACCATAGTAGGTATAGCCAGGGAGGTAGCTACTGGGTTACTCGATAAAATGAGGTGTTGCAAGTTTTCAGCAATAGACCAAACCTCAGGCGTGGGCTTATATTTGAGGTGGGTGTCATCCAATGGTTCTATAAATTTTAATACTCTTTGATAGTTAGATTGTAGACCCTCAATTATTTCTTCTCGGTTGTGAATAGGTAAATCTGATTCCATAGGCGAACTTTTTTATAGCGGCAAGTATATTTAATAAGCTTGTTGGGTATTATACTATAAGTACAAGAATATTGACGTCATCTTGATTTTTAATAATGAATTAAAAATGATTCATTTTGTCCTTTAATCTCGAGATTTTTTAGCCAAAGCAGAGTTCGTCACAGTAAAGCTGCAGACTCGGTTATTGCCGTAGCGCTGCTATGACTCAAAAAACGCTTTATGATCGAACAAAAGCAACCATTCTCATCAGCATCCTAAAAGTCTAGACGACTTTATTGTGTAAAATATAAGACGTTTATTTATATAATCGCTCTTTTTGGTGAATTTGTTCCTTTAATTATGGCGATATCTGTAAAGTACGAAATTATAACTTATCTTAATTGATTGCTGATAAATCTTGTATCTTTGCATCCTTGTTTTTGTTGAAAATCAATGAATAGCATTACTACAGATATATGGGGCAGTTTGAAGCATCTCCTCTAGGCAGATATAAAGTTTTTGATGGGAGTTATTTTGAAGAAACTTATTATTTGATCAATAAATTTGATCAAAAGATAGTGGAGTTTCAGGCAAATGAATACTTCGAGGATAATCAATTGGTAGACTTGTTTTCCTTTATACAAAAATTAGAGGATAACGGTTTTGGCCCAGTGACTATCTACAAAAACGAGACGAAGTACAACAAGAAGGAGGGGCATTTTGCCGTGTATTGGTATCTTTTTCTTCGCGATGAGCAGATTATTATAAAAATTGATCAGGATAAAGTAAAAGACCTTGCTAAAATTTACTTTAGATTGAGTTATATGATTGGTATCGAGTCGGTGCAGGTAGAAGACTTTGTGCAAATTATGCAATTGGCCGAATCTTGTGTAAGCGAAATAGAAGATGACAAAGTACGATACATCAATATTGTAAACTCTAACAGTAAGGGACTTAAGATGAATCGTTACCAGATTAAGAATCCTGAAGTACCTGATTTAGATTTATATTATGGAGAAGGCTTTTCGAATAAACACCAACGCTTTGTAGACAAGATTTCAGAGCAAAACCGATCAGGGTTATTTATTTTTCACGGACTTACTGGTAGTGGAAAGACAAACTACATTCGCTACTTGATTAACCAATGTAAAGCTGAACTCAATTTTATTTTTTATCCAATTGCATTACTTCGGGAATTGACTAGTCCTCAAATCATTCCTTTTATTTCTGATTATAAAAATTCAGTACTGATTCTGGAAGAATCGGAAGATTCGGTACAAACTCGAGAGGGTGGTAGTTCTGATAAAACCTCTATTGCCAATTTATTGAATATTTCAGATGGTTTGTTGTCAGATGTGCTCAATTTAAAAATCATTTGTACTTTTAATACCAATATTAAAAACCTGGATAAGGCGCTTTTGAGAGAAGGACGTTTGTTGGGGATTCATAAGTTTGACAAACTACCGATAACTCACGCCAATCGTATTGCCAAGCTTAAGGATTTGGATAAAAGCTTTGAAGAGCCTGTTACCTTAGCTCAAATATTCAATCAGCCGTTGAATGAGGATTTATCGGATTTTGTAAACGATGGGCAGAAGATTGGGTTTTAAATGATTAGTCCACAGTCAATAGTCTACAGATTTTATTTTTCATGTAGTTTGTTAATCAAAAATGAGCTGGCTATTAGATGTTAAAAACTGTTGACAGTGGACCATTGGCTATCTACTATTAACCATTAACATTAAAAATTGCATGCTACAGATTATCGAACAACCTTTTGGAAGAACTACTGATGGTAAAGCGGTAGAATCTTACACTTTGTTGAATGGATTCAACATGGAAGTTGAAATTTTGACTTATGGAGGCATTATCAGAACTATAAAAGTACCCAATGGACAAGGTGTAGCCGAAAATGTAGTATTGGGTTTTGATACAATAGATCGCTACCTAGAGAAACATCCCAAACTGGGTGCTACTGTAGGGCGTTATGCCAATCGTATTGCCAAAGGAAAGTTTACCCTTGATGGAAAGGAGTATACCTTGGCTCAAAATAATAAGGAGAATCACATTCATGGAGGATTGCAAGGGTTTGATAAAAAAGTGTGGAAGGCCAGAACCGGGATTGTAGAAGATAAAG
The DNA here is from genome assembly GCA_001890965.1 of marine bacterium AO1-C. GTDB lineage: Bacteria > Bacteroidota > Bacteroidia > Cytophagales > Microscillaceae > Microscilla. The sequence continues at coordinate 19,126 of MLAY01000022.1, forward strand.
CAATTTTACAGCTGAGTTATACCAGTGAAGATGGTGAAGAAGGTTATCCAGGAAAGTTACAAGTTGTAGTAACCTATTATCTAACAGTTGACGGCAGTTTGGGTATACAATACGAAGCTACTACAGATCAACCTACGGTGGTGAACTTTACTGACCATTCCTATTTTAACCTGAATTTGGAAGGGCAAGCCGACATCAAGCAACATGAATTGTCAGTATTGGCAGATCGTTATTTACCTATAGACGACACCTCTATTCCTTTGGGAGAAATGAAACCTGTAGAAGGGACCGCATTTGATTTACGAACTCCTCAAACAATTCAATCGGTATTTGATCAACAATCAGAAGAAGTTAAGCAAACCAATGGGTTGGATCATTGCTTTGTGTTGAAAGATAAAAATAGTGAGGAAGTGAAGCTAGCTGCTACTTTGACTGAGCCAACAAGTAAACGAAAACTGGAAGTATTTACTTCAGAACCAGGCATTCAAGTATATACTGGTAATTCACTAGACCCTAAGTTGGGTTTTCAACCTCATCAGGCAATATGTCTAGAAACGCAACACTTTCCTGATTCACCCAATCAAAGTCATTTTCCTACTACGGAGTTAAGACCAGGAGAGAAGTTTGTGTCTACTACATTGTATAAGTTTTCTACTTTAGATTAAGGCTAATAGTTGGTAGTCCACAGGCGACCTGCGACTGTGGACTATTAAACTATGCTTCTTTTTTCTTCCAATAACGCATTAAGCCCGTAACACTCATAAAAGCAGGATTTGCTGCATGATACTGAGCAATTTCTTCTTGCGAAAAGCCTAGCTCTCGTAAAGGTTGGGCTACGAACTCTTCAAATTTTTTCGTCATTTCTGCCATTTCCAACCCTTTTTCCATCATTTCTTTGATAGCATTGGCATAAGCATGCAATTGTTTTTCTAGCGCATCTAAATGTTCGGTTACTTGCTCAAAAGCGCCATAGTGGGTCAAATAAATTTTAGCAGGATTGATTTTACGTAAAATATTAATAGAGTTTATCCAATGCTCAATGTTGATATCAGGTGGAGGGCAAGGAGGAACGACTGGACCACGGCCAATACGCACACCTGCTACATCTCCCGTAAAGACAATATCATCTAATTGCCAGGCGATATGGTGTACAGCATGGCCAGGAGTATGCCAGGACTGAAATGTTTTATCGCCAATAGTGATTACTTCTTCATTGGCAGTTTCATGAATAAGGTTTTTATCAATTGGGCGAATGTCTCCCCATAACACATCCATCATTTCTTTGTAGATTTGACGGGCCGATTCGGTGAGCTTGCCAGGTTCTGCCATGTGTTTGGCTCCAAAAGGGTGGACGTAAATTTTGGCGCCTTTTTCGGCCAAGGCCCAGGCGGCACCAGCGTGGTCAAAATGGATATGAGAAAGCAATACGTGGCGAATATCTTCTAGTTTGAAACCAGCTTTTTCTACCCCTTCTTTCAAATAGTTGAAAGTAGAGTAGGGGCCAGTCTCGATCAGTACTGGGCCGTCGGTGGTTTCTACCAAAAAGGCAGCAATGGTTTCATTATTTTTCTGAAAGTGAAGATCTATTACATGAATCATAAGATAGTTTTTTAGTTTGTAGGCTTGGCCATAAGATTGTCAATTTACAACCTCCCGAGAAAAACCTTCAAAAAAATGCATAAAAAAAGCACCCCAAAAGAGGTACTTCTCGATTTACTCAAATATGCCTGACAGTAATATCTAATGGTATCTTTTATTTTTTCTTGTAGACTTCTACTTCTGATTGATCTGCTGAAAGTAACACCAGACGGTCTTTAGTAATTTGGACTACCTTCTGGCTAAAATCTGCGCCGTCCTTAATGTTAGTGTAATATAATACTTTTCCTCTGAGCTTAAAACTATAATAGCCCATCATTCCCATACTTACCTTGTTTCCTTTGAAATTGAGAATAGAAGGCATCCCCATATTGGGCGGTTGGTATTTCCAATTGCTCTGTAACAATTGGGTGTAGTTGGGAGGGATTTCTACTATCCGAGTCCATTTAATAGTTCCCAAGGTTTTCGACTTTTCTACAAACTCGTTGAAATTGAGACGAATGATGAGATTTTCTTCTCCATTGCTATACATTATTTTATTGCCTTCTACTTTGTAAAGTATAGGCTCAGCTTCAGTATAAATGACTCTGCCGTTCTCAAAAACTGCTCGGGGGGCTGCATTGGTAGATTCCCACACTCCTTCCAAAAAACTGGCTTTGAATTGCTGAGCCTTTAGCGGAATTTGGTATAATCCCATCAATACAATGAGGAATAGGGTAGTTTTTTTCATAGGGATCCAATAGCTTTTATAGTAGCTAATTTATCCAAAATGAGTCAAATCGCCTTCTATAAATTTATAAGGAGGTTATTTGATAAAACTAATGGTAGGTTTGAGTTCATAAATGGAAATGATCCCTAACCAAATTTACTGGTGAAATCTTCCCGAAGCGTATGGTTTTTTTTGAGGGCTATAAATACAAAATCCCTTAGTTCTTCCTCGCTGAGTTCATCCAGCATAATGCGTAATTCGATAGAAGACAGGGCTTGTTTATGCAAAGCGTGCTCACGAATATGAAATAACAAGGCTACTTCGTGCTTACAGGTATTGCCCCAGTCATAAGGGCAATTACAATCCTTTTCGATGATATTGGCATCCTGATCCAAACGTATGTACACTTCATAATTGTCATTACCTGTTACAATGGCATTAAACTCTCCCTGGTCTACTTGTTCTACGTCTTTTACCAAGTCATCCTCGAAATACTCGAAGCCTCGTTCTATAATCGTAGTGTCTATGTGTTGTTCGAAATTGTCAATGTGCATGGTTATTCTGCTAATGAATGCTATTAGTTGGTGCTGATATTTTTTGCAAGATTATCAAAAAAATTATAATCAAGTACTAGATTTGATTCTTGATTTACAGTTTTTAAAAAACTTTCAAAAAGGTAAGTAAAATTAGGCAGTTGATACCCCAGTTCAACATTTACCAAATTGATCGCTTTATCAATAATATCAGGCTCTCTTTCTTGCCAATCAATTTCATCAAACAAGTCCCAGTAAGCAGGGGTTTCAAAATATTTCAACCATAGTTTACAAAACAAAAGGTGTTTTGCATACTTCTTTCTAAACAATCTAAAATAGATTTTATCTTTTGTATCGATTAGAGGATGGTTTTGATAAGTATCTGACTCAGTAATCCAAGTAAGGATGATGGCAATTTCTGATTTGAGCGATGGATTAGAATATTGAATATACTCCCAAATCTTGTCTACTAATTTTCTCAAGAAATGATATTTACCACCAAATTGATCTACTACCATAGAAAAAGCATAATTCAGCCAGCCAATTTTGAAAAACTTCTCTAAGTTAGGGTTGGTGTTCTCGAGGGTTTGTCGGGCTTTTGTGGCCGCTCTTTGTTGCTTTTCTTCTTCAGTGTATACAATTTCGGTAGGTAGGTCATCAAAAGTTAATTGCTTGATGGAGGTTCGTTGAAAAACATCGTTTTGCTTAGATTTTTTTATGATAGCAATGGTTTTTTCGTAATGAGGGAGTTGAACTTCAGCCTCTACAACTGCTTCAAGAAAGTAATGCAATGACTGGTTATTCTCGAGTGATACCAAGGTGTCAAAGCCAATAATAAAGGAATTTAAAACCCGTAATATTTTCTGATCTACTAACTCTTTGTATGCTTTAAATTGATCGATGTGATCCGCTGAATGATTCCAATTATCTTCCTCAAGACCATTCTCTATCAGGATATCTAAAAAGTCCATATATTCACGATAAGTGAGCGGTACTTTCTGGTTACGATGATTGATCTCTAAAGCCAGGTTTTGCCAAATATCATCAATCATCGTATGAATGATATTGTGTTTAAGGGGATGTTGATTCAGGGCCTGTTCTACCAAAATTAAGGATAATACAAGTCTTTCGCTATCAGTGAGTTGTTGTGTTTTTTGCTTGTACTCTTTAAGCAAACGAGTATTTAAATGGTTTAGAAAAACATTAGGAGCGTTTTTGGGCTGGGTAAAAATTCCCTGGAAAAGTGTTTTGTCGGTGATGGTATCTACAATGCGGTATAAGAAAGGATGATTGGCCTCAAAAACGATCATTTGTTGTCTTTCTGGTTCTTCAAAAAAAGCAGATCCTGCTACAGCTGCCAGAAAAGTCACTGCAGCAGCTTCCAAACCTTCTTCCTTTATTTTGATTCGGGCTTCTTGAGCAATTTCCGTTACTTTTAAAGGTTCCTTACTCGCTAACAGAGGAGTTAAATCCTTTGAGAGTTGGAATAGGGCGGCAATTCCTAGCTTAGAAGCAACTTCTTTGAGTTTAAAACTACCATTTACTTCAAATTTTGGCAGCAAGAAGTAAAAATAAGGAGCTTCTATAAACTCTTCCTTCCATTGATTAAAATCATTTGGCTGAATATTATTTATAAAGTGATCCAGCCCAGTATTTTCGTAAGGTAAGTAAACTTCCAACCCTATTCGTTGATCGTTGCACATGAACCTGAGCGCATGAAATGTGTCTTTTTTGAGATAATAAGCCTGGGCGTTTCCATCGGTATCCTGCCTAATTTCCATATATTGAGCGGTCACTTCACGACCATCTAATAGATGAAACACATCCGTGTCTTGAGGGTATGAATCAAATGCCTTTGACCAAAAAGCTTTTAAGTATAATGCATTCAACAAAACTGCTACACTATCTTGGTCTAAAGTAATCGGTAATTCAGGAATTAAGCCATTGGTTTTATCATTAGCCCATTGATTGATACGCTCAGTAGTAGCCTCGATAGGGTCACTAAATGGAAATAATTCCAAAGGAAAGCGTGTGCTAATGGTACGTTCGTAGTGAGCATTGGGACGAATATCGCCTCGATGCCATAAACTATTGGCGAGTTGTACTTTTGTGAAGTTGACTTCTTCGGCGCGGTCGGGTTGAATAGCCAATAAAGATTCTGAAGCGGTTTGCAGCGTTGCTAAATAGCTATTGACCTCCTCTTCCGAAATTTCTAAGGCTTGCAGTAGTTCTTCGCGGCTTTTTCCTTGAGTGCCAGGTAGTGCCATTCCTAAAAGCATTTCTAAGCTTAAGGGAGAAAAAACGAGGTTAGAATACCCTTTTTCTTCGATTTCAAGCTGAAGTAATTTATGAATGAACTTTTGCATTATTGTGGATTAGTAGGTGTAGTAAAAATACCTTGAAAAAGCGCTTGATTAGTTGCTAAATCTTTGATACAATAAAAAAAAGGATGGGTAGCTTTAAAGTACACTTTAGTGGCGCTAGACATACCCAAAGTTAAGGCTATAAAACTTGCAGCAGAAGCTTCCAGACCTTTTTCATGAACATAAATTTTGTTGGCTTGAGATACTTCACCAAACCCTTGTAATGTTTTATCTCCAAATATAGGGGCAAAGTCCTGAGATGGTTGGAAAAGCGCAGCAAGGCCCATTTTTTTGGTAATTTGACTCAGGTTCAAATCACTTGCAATCTCAAATTTGGGGATTTTGAAATCAAAGACTTCAATAGGTTCAAACAAATCGTCCCAGGCTTTTAATGACTCAGGCGTGATTTCTTCCAGAAGCTGGGGTAATCCATCTTTTTCAAAAGGCAGATACATCGTCAAAGCAATTCGCCTGTCTATGCTAAGATAAGCCAGCGCGTGAAAGTTTTCTTTTTTGAAATATAGAGCTTCAGCACTTGTGGGGGAGTCTTGCTTCAGGCCCATATAGCGACAAGGTTGGGTAGTGCCATCCAATAAATGAAAATCTCCTATCGACCTTGGCGTGAGTTCGTATGACCAGGTTGTTTTCAAATGCAAGGCATTGATCAAAACTGCGATTGTGGCATCATCTAATACAAGTGGTAGACTGGGAATTAGCTGATTGGTGTGTGTGTTTACCCAATGATTGATTTGTTGTTGAGTCTTTTCAAGGGAACTGTCAAAAGGCTGAATGTGAGCTGAGAAATAATGTTGTAAATCACCTTGATAGCTGGCTCGAATTTGCTCAGTGGATCTAAACCATAAGCCATTGGCAAATTTTCTAATAGTTGGTTCGTCAGAAGGTGAACGATATTCGCTAAAGCTGGAGTGAATATACGTTTGTTGGTTTTGCAGAAAACTACTGACTTCATTTTCAGATATTTCTAAAGTTTTGAGAAGCAATTGTCTGGTTGCTCCCTGGCTTCCTGCCAATAGCATAGCGAAAATAACCTCAAAGCTGGCTGGAGAAAAAATGAGGTTTTCGTACCCCTTTTCTTCAATTTGATAGCGAAGAAGCTGATGAGAAAAATGATTCATAAATGTGTTAAAGATTTATTGTTTGATTGTTGGTTACGATTTTCTGTTGATACACTTATGAGCAATATACAAATTTACCTGGAATGCTTTTATTCGTGCTGCAGTGCCTGGTATTTGATGTAATCCTTTGCTGGCTGGTACTTCATCTTTGTCAAAAATTTGGGCGTGAGTTCTTTAAGTAAAGCCTTATTTCCTTTCTGGGTCAATTCGCCATAATTTTCGGCTAGCATTAGGTCTCTGGCCAGGCCAGGTTTTACATTTTGTAATACCCAGTTGAGTTCTTTCTCAGGGTCAATATTCTCAGGATCGAGGGCTTGTTTGCTGTAAGCTATGTAGTGCCAATGCATGTTGTGTTCATGGATGTAGTCTCGGTAATTTTGAGAAGACATGGCCAAGGGTTGACTGAGGCTAAATTTTCGAGTAAACTGATAATTATAACCCTTGGGAATAACTTTTAGTGGGCTTTGTCCATTCAATACAGGTTGATACCAGCGAAAACGCATCAACTCGTTGGCTTCGCGATAAAGGACATCAAGACGAGCCCATTTTAAGAATTCACTAGGACATTGGTTGCTCAAACAAAACCTTTGCAAACGTTTCATTTCTTCTCGTTTAAAGCGAACCACACTATCTTGCACCTGTGTAAAATTGAGGTCTTTCATAAGCTTCGCAAAGCGATTTCCTTGAATGCGCTGCTTTTCCCAGGCATTCATGGCCCGATTAAACGAAGCACTGGGGCTATTACCCGCAAACTCAAATTTAGAATTCTGAAAGTCAGTTGGGTCAAAATTAATCTCTAACTTTTCGCCTGGACGAATGAATACTGCTTCACTCTTTTGGTTGTATTTGAAAAACACAACCCCAGCAAAATATTTTTTGAAGCGGACACGGAAGGTACCATCTTTTTGAATGTCCCCGCTGTATAATTCTTTGTTGAAAAAATCGGGGGTGAGTACAATGACAACACCTAAATCATCTTTGGGTAGTTTTTGGGTGATTTTGCCATAAATTTCACTGTTGTATTGCTTTTGAGCCTGGAGCGAAGTGCTTGCTAATAAAAACAGTAGGAAAGGTAAAAAAAGGTAGTGGTAGCGTTTTATCATATTATTTTACTTTTTTTCTAGAGTTTCGAATACTTTGAAAGGCTTGATCATACATACGAATCAAGTTGCTTTCAGCCTTGAAGTAATCTTTAACTAATTTTTCAATGATTCTATGTGTTTCTTGCCTGCGACTTTTATCCCTTAAGTTTTCTTGTAGGACAATCTCTAAAGTAGGAGAGCTAAGCCGCTGTAGTTCTGCTTGTAAGGTATAAATCTGGGTAATTTGTTCCAGTAAGAGCGAAGAGAGGTGATCAAACTTGTGTGAAGCAATGGCTTCCTGATAGGCAGCATCTCGCACTTGAGGAGCTTGAATTCCCTTCCATAATGGAATTCGTCGGAGGCTGAGTGGTTCACTATCTTTCGTAGCCCACAAAAAATCCAGCGTGTCTTTTACCATTGTATGATAATCCAGGCTCAAACTAACCTGCCCCGCATTCATTTTCATTTCTTGCGCTATTTTATCCAGCATTTGTGTTGCTCGGTGTTCTTGTTGACGTTGTTGGTCGTAGTCATACCCTTTCATTGCCAAATAGGCTCCCAATGCAATGGCCACAATCATTAATAAGAAGCGAAAAACGAATAAGAAGAATTTTTTCATAGTATTGTTCAATCGAGCCTCCAAAAATCAGTATTAAAGCCCACTTGTTCAAATAATTGATGGGCATATTCTACTGATTTATAGCTCCAATTAGGGGAGAGGTAATTGCCATACCATATTTTGGCCAGTTCCCATACCTGGGGCAAAGGTTTAATTTCCCCTTGATTTACGTGGTGTTGCTCACACCATTCTTCTACGGCATTTGTAGACTCAAATGTGAGCATATTGGCACAGGTATAAATAACATTGTTCCAAAACTTTTTGGCAGGTATTGGAAAATGCACAAGCCAGTCTTTTTCTTGTACTTCACCATTTACAATGTGAATCGTAGCCGCTTCTTTTTCTCCGCTGAGCTTGGTATGTATTTGTACATCTTTGGGTTGACACAAAGCTGCTATTCCAAATGAGCACCAGGTACAGTTGCTGTACCAGCTTTTATCGTCACTGGTTACCCAAAACAAAGTAGGAAACAAGGCAAATGGATGAGCTACCCATATTTTAAATGAGTTGGGGTGTAGCACCAAAGTGTGTTTTTCAACAAGATGATCCAGAGCTACTTTTACTTCTTCTTCCGAAGAATGACTCAATTTGGCAAGTTGGGTAGGAGAGGGGGCAAAACCTTGATCAAAGATAAATTGATTGATATGGTAGCGAATCTTTTCGGGAAAAGTGGTTTTCATGGCCTTTAATTTAGCGGAAAATATTGAAGACCTCAAACTGAAGCCAGAAAGGCAGGTTATGCTAAACCTACCCATCAATTGGAAAACGAAAATAAAAGATAAATACCTTTAATTAGCTACCTCAAAAGGCATTTCTTTTGGACTATAGAACCTGATATAATCAAAACTTGCTTTTACATCAGGAGTACCATCTTGGTAGACCGTAGTATTGAGCTTTTTGCGGCCAAACACATAGCGCCGCTTCATTTTGCCATTAAAATCGGTATAAGCAATAAACCCTACCTGAAGTTCGGCACCCATATTCGTGTTTTCTACAGTTCTTACCGTGATCCACCTTCCATCTTTTTTGTAGGCCATCTTGAAGGTAGTGCCCACCCGTGAAATCCCCAACTCTACCCAACCCGATTGGGCTGGATAAATTTTTAGCCTGCTTTTTCCATTGACCGTTACTTTGGTTTCAAACTGTGGTTCTTTTTTGCCCTTGGCATATCCAGTAGACGTAAACAACCAGTTTTCGTGGCCTTTAGCTGTTTTTTCAACTTCTATCGGTCTCGGAGCTCGAATCATTAATCCTGCCAACGAAAAGGATTGAACTGGACTGAGTGTATTGCGACCTTCTACTTTTATTCTGGTAATAACTGTAAAATCCCCTTTGGGTAATTCTTTGAAATAATAAGGGCCAGCATGTACCTCTCCATACCAAAAACCTACCTGTGGTTCCAAATAAAAACTGCCTGGTGTAGTGATATTTACATCTACTTTTTTTACAAAATTGGGCCATCCTTCACTTTCGTGAAAACTCTTCCAGTGGTTGAGCAAGTTGCTATCAAATTCATCGTTAAAGCTTTTCAACGATTGGGCCGAGATCAAAGTCGTGTTCATCATGAGCAGCGCAAAAATTAAATGTTTCATAAGAATATTTGAATGATTAATTGCTAACTGCTGCAAATTTACTGGCCCTAATACTGAGTCTACTTGATGTATGTTAAGTTTGGAAAGTAGAAAAGTATTTTCCCATTTATGATAATGAAGTGCGAAAAATATTGTATATTAAAGTATCTACTCATCTATACTTCACTACAAAAGTTTGTTGCTTTCCCCTTCAAAACCCTTCTACATATTTTAGTTAGCATCAATAATAAGGTTTTTCATTTCAATGAAACCATTGTGCTTTTTGTGTTCCTCTCATAATAGAAGTAGTGATGAAGATTAACTTTTATTTAAAAAATCCAGGGCAATCTAGAAACGAAAATAAAGAATCTCTGATTCTGTTATTTGTGAGTATATATGGTCAACGTCTTAAATTATCCCTAAAAATATCTGTCCATCCCCAAAAGTGGGACTTTAGTAAACAACAAGTCAGAAAATCGCATAAAAGTAGTCCAGAGATAAATGCATACCTGAATAAAATTAGAATGAAGGTATATAAAGCTTATTATGACGACTTGATGAAAGACGATCATTCTTTTGAATCGCTTAAAAGAGCTATAAAAAAAGGACTTTTTAAACAGGACGATAAAAATGCTGCATGCCTTTTAAATATTTATGAGGAATATATATTATCAAGAAAACCAGAAGTAGCTCGTAGTACACTACAAAGGTTTAATATTTTATATAATCACCTCAAAACCTACGAAAATCTATATAGGCAAAGGCTTACTTTTGAAAAAATTGGCTTAGCTTTTTTTGACGAGTTTAAATTATACTTGCTAAAAGATGCCAAGATTACTAATAGAACTTTAGCAATATATATCAAAAACTTAAAAACTTTTCTGAATTGGTGTGTAGCACATGGTTATACTGAAAACTTAAGTTTTAGAGATTTTAAGTTTAATGCAAAAGGGAAAACAAAAATAGTTTATCTGACTCTAGATGAGTTAAAGTCTCTGTACCTCTTGGATTTATCATTTAATAAAAAACTGGACAAAGTAAGAGATGTATTTTGTTTTGGATGTTTTACTGGACAAAGGTTTTCTGATATAAGGGATATTCACAGGCAGGATATCAGGGGTAATACTTGGCATTTATACACACAAAAAACCAGAGATTTTATACAAATACCTTTGACTAATTTATCAATGACTATACTCGAGAAGTATAAAAATGAGATAGTTCCCTTACCTATAATGAGTAATGCATACACGAATCGGCTTATTAAGGAAGTATGTAAACTGGCAGAAATTGATGAGGATACTCTAATCGTAAGATTTCAAGGAGCGAAACGCATTGACATAAGTGGGCCAAAGTATCAATTTATTACCACTCATACCGCTCGTAGAACATTTGTTACTTTATCTTTAGAGGCTGGAATGACAAATGCAGAGGTAATGGCGATTACAGGGCATAAAGATTTGAAATCTCTTCAGGCATATGCTGGATATAATAAAATAAGTATTCATTCCAAGATGAATCAAGTATGGGAACAGTTGTAGCATTTACAGGGTAATGGTGTACTTAGGTTATCAGAACTAAATACATAATAGACACTATATAAAATAAGAATCGTATAAATTATAACCCTCCAAAACAGCGTGTAAAATCCTCCTTTCAAGGAGGTACCGCTAGCGGTGGAGGATATTTTACTTCAACTATAGAGCCTTTGCTTATGTACTCTATTCTGTATAATTAATTTAAACTCGAGATTTTTTGATGTTAAATCACCAATAATATGAATAAATTAAGTACAAAGATCATCGTAATGTCACCAGATGAGTTAACTATTCTTATTGAAGAAGCAGTAGAAAAAGCCTTACTGGATTGTGGAATTAAAAAAGAAGAAGATTTAATGAAAATTGATGAGTTATGTGAATGGTTAAGAGTAAGTAAGGCCACCGTTAATAACTGGAAGTCAGAGGGTTTAATCCCTTTCTATCGTTTAGGAAGTAGAATTTACTTTAAAAAATCGGAAGTAATAGATGCCGCAGTGAGTTCAAGATACTTGAAAGATTAAGTTAGAAACTTTGGATTTTGTACAAAACAATTTTTGAATTTACTATGATTTCATAAAGCTAAAGCAACCAGAAAACTCTCGTTTTGAATAGATGCCGCTTGCGGCAGAAGGTGTTTACTGTAGCTTCTAATACTTGATTTTTACTATCAAAGAAATCCATCAATGCCCAAAAATAAAATAATACCTTATCGCCCCGAACTGAAATTATTAGCTCGCCAATTGCGCAAAAATAGTACTTTGGCAGAAGTCTTACTTTGGTGTGAAATTAAGGGTAAACAATTGTTAGGTTATCAGTTTCATCGCCAGGTGCCAATGCTAGACTATATTGTAGATTTTTATTGTCACGAATTGGCTTTGGCAATTGAGGTTGATGGAGAAAGCCACGCTCATGAAGATACTGCTGCCAATGACATCACACGACAACAGAGGCTCGAGGCAGAAGGAGTTTGCTTTTTAAGATTTGATGATCTAGAAGTGAAGCAGAATCTGGCCTCGGTTGTAAATGAGATTTATCATTGGATTGAAGAGAATACTAATGATGATAAAGAATTGTAACTTTTATGATGTTGGAAAGAGAGTATTTACATCCCCCTGTCCCCCTTCAAAGGGGGATTGCATGCGTTAACTTTGAGAAGTAAACCCATTTGTGAAAATCTAAAAAAAAGACTGATTTTAATACAAAAAGTTACGATGCTTTGGGAAAAATTTGTTGCTTGAAAATTAGGTGTAATTCCCCCTTTGAAGGAACAGGGAAACATCTGGATAGTTGACATTAAAGACACTTGATAAACCACAATTTCCTTCTCGGTCTAATTAGGTTTTCTACACCCCAAACACTTTCTTCAAAGAAGGGGAGTATGTATTAACTTTGAGAAGTAAACCTATTTGTGAAACTCTGAAAAAAGGTAGATTGATTTTAATACAAAAATCACGATGCTTTGGGAAAAATTTGTTGCTTGAAAATTAGGTGTAATTCCCCCTTTGAAGGGGGCAGGGGGATGTCTAGACTTTCAAAGAGTTTAAATTTATCTGGGAAGTTCCAAAAATATTGACCCTTATTTATTAAGAAGTATCAGGATCAATAAGAAAACCTTACAAACCCTGATACAGACAATTTTATCATTATTTCTTCTTTTCCCCTGGCTGAATAATTTGGTAGTTTTCTTTCTTTTTAGCTTCCTCTACCATTTTCTTTACATCAGCCAGTAGCTGCTTGGCATCATAGATAATCCCATCTTTAATGGTGTATTTTACTCCACCTACTCGCACAGCCTCGTTTTTTTCATTGAGCTTAATGGCCCCTGTGCCATACAGTACTTTCAGGTTTTCTAGAGGGTTTTCTTCCACGATGACAAAATCCGCTTTTTTACCAATTTCTACCGTCCCTATTTCCTTATCCATTCCCAAAGCTTCAGCCCCTTTCAAGGTAGCAGCACGGATAACTTCTAGTGGATGAAACCCTGCTTCACGCAGTAATTCCAACTCGCGAATGTAAGCAAAACCATACAATTGAAATATAAAGCCCGAGTCAGAGCCTGTTGTTACTCGCCCTCCCCGATTTTTGTATTCATTGATAAAAGTCATCCATAATTGATAATTACGCTTCCAGGCAATTTCTTGCTCAGTGCCCCAATAGTGCCAATAAGACCCATGCGAAATACGGCTAGGCTGATAAAACCGCCACAATGAAGGCATCGTGTAGGTTTCGTGCCATTCAGCCCGACGTGCCCGCATTAAATCCCGGTTGGCCTCATAAATATTCATTGTAGGGTCAATCGTAAAGTCCAGCTTAATCAGCTCATTCATTACTTTATTCCAGTGAGCACTATAAGGCTTGGCCGCTTGCTTCCAAAGTTTACCTGCTTCTTCAAAGCGATGCTGTTCGTTTTGGTAGTTATAATTCAATGGATAGTTCTGCACTGTTCGATCCTGAAAGAGTGCTTCAGGTAAACCATACCAATGCTCCATTGAGGTCAATCCCATACGAGCGGTGTTCAATGCATTTAACCATGCTACATCTGTCTGGGCGTGATGGCAGGCCGAACCTAATCCTTGTTTTTTAGCTTCATCCAGCGCAGCTTTCATAATATCGGGTCTTGCCCCAAAAAACTTGATTCCCTGACCACCTCGTTTTTTTAAATCCTGCACCCATTTTCTAGCCATTGCTGGAGTAGAAATAGGCTTTTTGCTCCCCTGCCCAAACCCTACATAAGCTATAATACGTGGTGCTGTAATCTCATTTTTTTTGCTTTTCTCTCGTTGATCAAACGTCCATTCTGCCCCATTAAAGCTTCCTGGTTCTCTTACCGTAGTTACTCCGTGAGCCATCCACAGTTTAAATACATATTCGGCAGGCACTTTTTGTCCAGTTCCTCCAATGTGTCCATGCATGTCTACAAAGCCTGGCATCAGAAACATTCCTTCAGCTTTGAGCTCTTTATCACCAGGATTGGCTTTGGGCCGATCCTCGGTTTTGATAGGTAGACCAGGAGCGCCTACTACTTTGATATTGGTAATGCGATCGTTTTCTACTACAATATCTACCGGACCACGCAGGGGCGAACCTGCACCATTGATAAGATTCACTCCGCGAATGATTAATCGCTTATAAGGGCCATCTCCCTCAGCCCGTTTGGGGGCTTTTTTTACTTGGGCAATCGCCAGATTGTTTAAGAAACACAACGTGATCAGGGTAGTCACGAAAATTTTTTTATAATTTTTTTTCATAAAAAATTGGGTCTAAGTCTAAGGGATAAATATCGTTTTCACGAATCATTAACAATTTATAAAAAAATAAAAAGCCACTGGGAAAAGGTATAGAAAATCAATGAGTTAGTGCTCTTTTTACTCTTCTTATGGCTAATTTATTTCAATGTAAAAAAATCGTAATCAATGTTTTAACCAAAACATTTTAGTAAAAAAGCAGTTGCAATTTTTTTTTCATTTCCTGAAATCCAACCAAAGTAAACACGCCGTAAGTAGCACAGATTTTAATCAAATCCGGAACAGATTAAAGCCAAACTTGAAAATTATCTTAGTATCAAAATATTAAATTCAGTACTCATGAAAATCAAATTCGTTATCGCCCTATTGGCAGTATTTGCCCTTTCTTTCCAAGTTAAAGCTCAGAACAAAGACATTGTTGACTTAGCAGTAGGAAATAAAAATTTGTCAACTTTAGTAGCTGCGGTAAAAGCGGCTGGTTTGGTAAACACTTTGAAAGGCAATGGGCCTTTTACAGTATTTGCTCCTACCAACGATGCCTTTGCTGCTTTGCCAAAAGGAACCGTTGAGAACTTGTTAAAACCCGAGAACAAAAAAGCCCTAATCAAAGTATTGACTTACCACGTGGTAGCAGCTAAAGCAATGGCTGGTGATTTGAAAAACGGTAAGCAAATGGTTGGATCGGTAGAAGGTGAAAAAATTACCGTGGTGAAAAGAAACGGAAAAGTAATGGTGAACGGTGCCGAAGTAGTGATTGCCGACGTAAAAGCTAAAAATGGTGTAGTTCACGTAATCAACAGAGTAATCTTGCCTCCATCAATGAGCAAGAGCAAGTAAGGGTTTTAGGAACTTATTTAGATGTGTTAGTTTAGTTTAAGACAGGAATACGCGACGGAATTAAGTTTCCGTCAGCGTATTTTTGATTTCTTAATCCTTGAAGTATTGCCAACTAAAAGTAGCCAGTACAGCGCCTATAATGGGTGCGGCAATATAAACCCACAAACTTTTAAAGTTTCCAGCTACAATAGCTGGCCCAATAGAGCGAGCTGGATTCATAGAGGCCCCAGTAATAGGCCCAGCAAAAAGCGCTTCTAACAAAACCACTGCACCCACCGCAATGGCCGTATACTGACCTACATCAGGGGTGTTTTGACTTACCATCAAAATGACGAGCATTAAAAAGTAAGTCAAGATAATCTCCAATACAAAAGACTGCATTTCGCTACCTGCTGGTAAGGTTTCTCCTAGAGTAGCTACTGTAGGAAAAAGTAGTTTTAAAATTCCAGAAGCCAATAATGCTCCGATAATCTGAGCAATAATATAAGGTATCAAATCTTTTTTTGGAAAAATAGGAGTAAGGGCAAAAGCAAGGCTTACTGCAGGATTAATATGTGCTCCCGAAAGTTTGCCAAAGGCAAAAATCAGTGCCATTACTACCAGTCCAAAGGTAACAGCAATGCCTAGGTGAGTTACAGCCCCTTGAGCTTGTTGATTGATAACTATTGCGCCTGTACCACAAAATACCAAAGTAAAAGTGCCGAGTGTCTCAGCTACATACCTTTTCATAAATCCTGATCGTCGTTATTGGGGTTATTTTTAAGCCTTAATTCATAGATTTCCTTTTCCAATTCCAGCGCTTGATTTACATCATTCAATCCATCCTGTGCCTCAAAATAATCAGGAGAAATTTTGAGTGCTTCTGCAAATGCTTTTTTTGCGGCATATAGCTTTCCTTCTGCCCGATAGATTAGTCCCAAATTTAAATAAGCTTCATCAGGATCACCTTCCAGCTCGGTGGCTAAATCGTGAAGCTCTTTGGCAGTTTCAAACTCACCAGCTTTGGCCAAACAAGCCCCTTTCATAATATAGCCAAGTGTATGTGCAGGCTCTAAATCAATGATTTTTTGGTAATACTCTGCTGCTTCCAGATAGAACCCCTGAGCATCGAGCAAATCACCTCTTACCTGGTAATAATGTTTGCGAATAGCCAAATCAAGCCGCTCGTGTCGAGGCAACTCAATAGGAAACTCATCCAAAATTTCCTGAGCATCATTAAAACGATATAACCCAATTAAAATATTAGCTTTCAGTAATTTAGCTGGCTCAGACTCAGGCTCAAGTTCCTCAAAATATTCAATGCATAACAATGCCTGACAATTTTCCCTCGCGCCAAAATGTTCGAGCGCCTTATCGTACCAATCCATTCCGTGTTCATCCATAAAGAACTTGATATTTAGTTAAATAGCTCCCTCAAAATGCCTTAGAAGTGCCCTGGCAATTTTGGTTCGGCATATTATTTAAAAAACTATTAAATTCCTACCTTTAAAAAAATGATCATACAAATTATTGAACGAAATAAACCCGATTATATGAAAGTAAAAAACTACTTCGGAATCTTTACTAAACGGATGATTGCTATGCTGGTTTTTATCAGTTTAGGTTTGCCTATCATTGTTCAGGCACAAGGCAACATGCCCAAAATACTCTCAATGCGAGAACGAGCCAAAGTGATTAATAATTGGCTATATACCCGTGCGCAAACCATTATGCCTATGTTGATGGAACGAGAAGGCATTGATATGTGGATTGTGATGTCACGCGAATACAATGAAGATCCTGTTATCAAAACTATGTTACCCGCAGAATGGAGAGCCGCACGACGTCGTACGATTTTGGTGATCTCTTTGCCCAAAGGTCCAGTAAAAGACAAGGGGAAAAAAGTGGAAACATTGGCGATTGCCCGATACAATGTGGGAAAAGTGTTTAAACGAGCCTGGAACCCCGAAAAACAACCAAATCAATGGCAAGCATTGGCAGAAGTAATCAAGCAGCGAAATCCAGCAAAAATAGCACTCAACTATTCTAAAGAGTTTGGCTTGGCTGATGGAGTTAACTGGATGGAAATGGAAGAAATGAAGAAAAACATTCCTGCTAAATATGCCAAAAGAATTGTTTCGGGCGAAAAACTAGCCATTGGCTGGTTAGAAACCCGCATTCCTCAAGAAATGGCTGTATATACTCAAGTAATGCGTATTGCCCACCAGATTATTCGTGAAGGATTTTCAGAAAAGGTAATTCAGCCAGGAGTAACTACTACCAAAGATGTAGAATGGTGGTACTTAGATCGCATTGCCGAATTGAAACTCCAAACTTGGTTTCACCCTACGGTAGACGTACAGCGTAATGATACTGATCGCTCTAAAGCCAACCGTAGCTTTGCGGCTAAGCCTGGTGAGGAAGTGATTATGCCTGGTGACTTAATTCATGTAGATTTTGGGATTACTTATTTACGACTCAATACTGATACCCAGCAACTTGCCTATATTTTGAAGCCCAACGAAACTGAAGTACCCAAAGGTTTGCGAGAAGCTATGAAAGTAGGAACCCGTTTGGAGGATATTCTTACTAGTCAATTTAAAAAAGGGCGTACTGGAAACGAAGTGTTGAAAGGCGCTCTGGATCAAGCCAAAAGAGAAGGGATTAAAGCGACAATTTATACTCATCCGATTGGTTTTCATGGCCATGGAGCGGGACCAACAATTGGTTTGTGGGATCAGCAAGGAGGGGTACCAGGTAAAGGAGATTATCCACTGTATTATAACACCGCTTATTCTATCGAGTTAAACGCCAAAGTAGCTATTCCGGAATGGAACAATAAGGTAGTGAGAATTATGCTTGAAGAGGATGGCTTTTTTGACCAAACTGGATTTCAATACATTGGAGGGCGACAAAGCGAAATCTATAGCATCCCGAGAGTAGTGAAATATCTGGACGTAAAGAAAAAGAAAACAGCTGAGTAAAATGGATGTATGCTTGAATTGTTATATGGTTTTGCAGTGTATCACGAAACCATATAACAATTTAACTGATAAAAAGTATTTAATCTTCTAATAAGATTTCTCCCTTCAGATATAACGCAGATTTGCCACCTAATTTTACCCGATCACCTAAATGCTTACAGTATAAGGTGCCGCCTCGTGGTGAAATCTGATGCCCTGTTAAGTCCTTTTTTTCTAACCTTTCAGCCCAATAAGGCACCAATGTGGTATGGGCCGAGCCTGTTACTGGGTCCTCATTAATCCCTGACTGAGGGGCAAAAAAACGAGATACAAAATCTATTGCTTTATCGTTACCAGGAGCAGTTACAATAATGCCTCTTGCTTCTACTTTGGCAATCCAGTTAAAGTTTGGTTGTAAACGCTCAATTTGTTCCTGGTTTTCAAAAATCAACATATAATCCGTCTTACCTTTATAAGTTTCCACCGGAACAATGCCTAATCCTTGTACCAAAGCTTCGGGCAAATCAACCTTAGAAAGCGTATCAGTAGGAAAGTCTAAAATGAGTTGGTCTTTTTCTTTCGTAACAGTGAGTACTCCACTACGTTGGGAATGAAATTTTACTTGTTTGGCCTTTACGTGAAACATATTCAATACAATATGGGCGGAAGCCAGGGTAGCATGCCCACATAGGTCTACCTCTACTGCTGGAGTAAACCATCTAATATCGTAATGTCCATCACGCTGGATAATATAAGCGGTTTCTGCCAAATTATTTTCTGCAGCAATCTTTTGCATTAATTCATCTGGTAGCCATTCTTCTTTCAACGGAACAATAGCTGCTGGATTTCCTTTAAATATGGTGTCTGCAAAAGCATCTACCTGATATATTGGAAGTTTTTTCATTCTTTATTTAAATATTATATTACAAATAACTCATAGGTAACAATCCCTCTTTAGTTATTTGTCTTTGATGTCTGAATTGATCCCCAATTTGGCTGCTCTGGCTTTCCATTGTTCACGAGCCAGGGCTTGCATATCTTGTGCACCGTCAAACTCATCTACAATCTCAAGGCCGAGCAAAGTTTCCAGCACGTCTTCCATAGTGACAATGCCTGACATACCTCCATATGGGTCTACTACTAGAGCAATGTGTTCCCTTTTGTTTAAAAACTGTTCAAACAAAGCAGGGATGCGGGTATCTTCTTTGACCATCATAATGGTTCTCTTGATAGCACTCACTTGTAGGTTATGCTCATCATTGGCCATTTTTTCCAATAAATCATGCTTATGGATAAAGCCCTCTACCTGATCAATATTTTCTTTATAGATAGGAATACGAGACACTCGTAAAAACTTTTTATCACTGAATAATTCTTTGACAGTACGAGTTTCAGGGGCCGCCATTACTACCGTGCGTGGAGTCAT
Source organism: marine bacterium AO1-C (assembly GCA_001890965.1). Classification (GTDB taxonomy): domain Bacteria; phylum Bacteroidota; class Bacteroidia; order Cytophagales; family Microscillaceae; genus Microscilla. Next base: position 38,723 of record MLAY01000022.1, read on the forward strand.
TATATCTTTTACCAATACCGAGTTAAAACGGAGCATGTTTTTAATAACCCTTGATTCCCCTTCTTTAAAAACCCCTTCTTTTTCTCCTATATCTGTCATTACTTCCAATTCGCCTCTGGTAATAGAAGTAGCTTCTTTTTTGCTGGATAATAGTTTCGTAATAACCTGAGAAATGACTACCAAAGGATAAAGTACAATGATAATAATGCGTAATACATTGACTGTAAAAGGAGTTAACTGCTTCCAGTAGCTGGCTCCAATAGATTTGGGGATAATTTCGGAGAGGATAAGGATGAGTAGTGTCAAAACTCCAGATACATAGCCAAGATACTCAGCCCCGAAAACATGACTTGCTTGAGCACCTACCCCCGCTGCGCCTATAGTGTGAGCAATGGTATTGAGCGAAAGAATGGCCGCCAGAGGTTTATCAATATTTTGTTTGAGTTCAGTCACTCTTTTGCCCAGGCTACTGCCTTTTTGGGCCAATGAAGCTGCATAAGAGGGAGTAATACTGAGCAAAACGGCCTCTAGAATAGAACAAAGGAAAGAGACCATGATGGCCAGACAGAGATAAAAAATAAGTAATAACATCCTGAGATGATTTTAAGTGTGTAAGAGTTTACCTGTATTTGATTTGATAAATGATGCAGGCATTGGGAGCAAAGGTATCTGAATTTGCGTAGTTAGCCAAATAGAAATAAAAGTGTGCGTAATTTTTTTGTAGTTTATAAAGATTAAACAATTTTTGAAATTTCTGTTAACTTTGCGCCGTATTAGGTATACTAATGAATAGAGCGGTGATTTCGTAAAAAAGTAAGTCGAACTGAATATTTTTTAAAATATTGTTTTTTCTACGACCTTTTTCGCAAAAAAACCGTATAAACATATAAAAGTAAAAACTGATTTTGACTTTAACACCACTAAATATTAAGCACCACTTAACTATCATGCGTAAAACTTTACTACTAATTTTATTAACAATATGGCTTGGTGCATGTAATTCCCAAAAGGATGACGAAAAACAGGCACAAACCAAACCTAAAAACGAAAAAAAGGTATTGTTAACGGAGACCAAGGTAACTCCTCAAAAGAAAGAAACGCCTAAACCACCTCAAAAGGTGAAGGAAGCTCCCAAGACCACCAAAGATGATGGCTACTTGGTAGAACATCCAGAGAAAAAGGATGTGAAAGGGCAGAGAAGTCGTTTAACAGCCATTGAGCGTTTGAAATTGAAAGGCTCAGCTCAGTTAGAATATGCCCAAAAGGATTATAGTATTCTTCAGGAAGATACAACCATTACTGTGAATGATAATGCCTTCAAAATCAATTACAAAACAGTTTGTTTAAATGATGAAGGTGTAGCTCAGGAAGTAATTGCAATGGATGGAAGAAGTCATCGTACTTACTTGATTTCACACAATTATAAAACTGAAGTATCGGTTGTTTTGAATGGAAAGCAAACGGGTAAAGATATTATCCGCAAAGAAATATTTAAAGGACATCTTAATCCAGATTTTCTACGTAAATCAATTATCAAACACCCTCAGTTTGTAAAATTCAACGAAGATAATGCTGAGGCTGTATTTTCATTTTTAGTTGGAGTTCCTCATACCGATTGGGTGGCATTAGCCACAGTAGGAGTGGGGCAATTTGGAAAGAGTAGAGTGATAAAGGTAGAAAACGTAGGGATGTAAATTATTACAGCAACTAATTTTAAACGGGTTTTATATATAATTTAGAATCTCATCCTTTTTTAGGGTGAGATTTTTTTATATAAACTCATCTTGACTTTTTAAATATTAATGAAAATCTGTTCTGTAAAGAATCTTACTTTTGCTCAATGATTTTCAAAATTTGTCATTCATTATTAAAAGTTGAGATGAATTCTATAATACCAAACCTTTGAGAAAACTCGTACACCTAAAACGGGCCAGAGGCCCTATAATAGTTGTCCCTTGCCCCGAGGCAAGCGACGAATACGTTCTAGCTCGGCTCTAGAGTGAGTGATATTAGGAGGCTTCTAGCCGTAAACTTGTACGGATTATTTTAGTGGATTAGTATAATTACTAAGAAGCAATTTTTTCTTCCAAATGATTGGCAATCTCCAGGGTTAGAATCTGTAAAGAAGATAAACCGTCTTTTTGAGTAGTTTGTACTGCTACTGTGTATTCACCAGGTGCAAATTTTCGGGTAAGCTCTATTTGTTCGCTAAGCATTACTTGTGGGCGAAAAATCTGATCCTTGAGGTTATAATTAAAATCCCATGAATAATATGCCTCCTGTGGTTGATCAAAGTTCTGCAAACTAAAAGAAACTTCTGGAGAATCAGTTTCAGAATCATTAATAACATACTGTACATCAGGAATTTGAGGAGCAGGAATTAGTTCTTCGAGCGTCACAAGTTTAAGGCGAATATTTTCGTAAGTATTGAGTCGTTTTACCTCCTCCAATGCATATTTACTAAAGCCCGTCCCTACAAGTACCCCATGTAATTTCGTTTCCTGAGAATCAAGCCATTTTTTTCTAAAGGGATTTACATGGGTTTCCACCATTTGATCTACTGCCTGCAAGCCTAACTTCTGGTCACACTTAAGCACTACGCAAGCTTCTTCCTCTAATGCATCAGAAAATTGACTTGTTACCCAATGCCCAAAACCATCTGCTTCGCCATGTAATCGCGTAAAAGGCTCGTACTCATAAATACGTAATGAAAATGGATGTACCTCTTCTTTATTAAGTTGATATTCAGTCGATTTTATATTTTTAACCGAATCATCAATCCCTACCCAGAACCTTCTTTGCTGGTCGGCCAACTTGAGCAATCTATGATTGTGTACCCCTATGCTAAGTACCGTATCCCCTTCATTGCTAGTATACTGCAAAATGCGTTTGAGCAAATTGATAGGGTTTTTGGAACGATATACAAAAGGTGTGTTACTTGAAGTAACAGGTTTATGAGTGGGATGATTATAGGTATAATCTTCAGATGCAGTAAAATACAACAAGCTCGTTTGGGCAAGTGATGAATTTACAGATAAACTTCCTTCAGTATCAGGTGCTTGCCATTTGACTTCTCCCCTGTAATTTTTTTTGCCAAAAATAGGCACTGCGGCATTTTTACAAGCCCACTCGATAGTGCCTGAAGGCACATTTATAAAAATACTAGAGGTTTCCTTCAAAAGAGGACCGATTTTTTCTAATGTATTTTTTAGCCACTTTTTGTACTCTTTTGAAGCTTGATTTTTACCATTTATCAAAAGTGGATTTTTAATATCAGAAGGGACATCAATGAACGCCAAATCAATACTTTTGGGTTCCATTACAGACAGTACCTGATAAGTGTTGCCTAATACTAATTGGTTCATGAGTAATTGTTGTTGGTAGTACTTGGGATAGAAGTTTATTAACAGTAAACTACCTCAACAATAATACCATGTAAGAAACTATACGAGATTATAAATCGAAATAACTGAAATTTGTAAGATCGATTTGATTTTCGAAGAAAGCCATGTCCTGTTCAAGGCCAAATGCTCTGCAAATCTTCTCAGAATTTCTCATTGTAATCTCCAAAATTTCTTGGTCAGTAAGCTTCGAAGGGTGAAATTTTTCTACCAATTTAAAATTAGGGTCATATTTATTTTGGTATTCGTCATAGAAGTAATAGAGGCGAGAATTGAAGTACTTGGAGTGAAATCCATATAAGGTGTAATGCAATACCCCAACAAAACTTAATTGAAGCATGATTTCTTCGTCGTAATGTAGTAATTCATAAAAACTACGCGCAAAGTCAAGCAGCATCATCTGATACCCCACAATATTAGTAAGGTTGATAATGCCAATAGTTTCATCGCGATGTTTGGCTCTTTCTTCATAGGCTACGTGCTGCGACATGCCCGATTCCACATAACCATTATTTAGAATCTCAAAATAAGAAGTCAACTCATTTCTATTCTTGATATTTTTCAGGGTTACCCCATTCAAACTGGTATCAATATCGTAAGTAGAGAATAACTTGGCTCTTTCCGATGGTTGGTAATTGCGAGAATTGCGCTTGAGCCATTCTTTAAAATCTTTTACCCCCATAGGTATTTTATCTTTATCAGGGGAGTGAGGAATCAAAGAAAACAATACAAATGGTTTTTTAGCCCGATCTATAGTATTGTATAAATTATAAGAGTTGATATTATAGCCAAACTTAGGATTTTCTTCATCCAGTAAGTTACGCTTATATAGAAAACGATCTAGTGCATCTATCTGGTGTTGAGTATTCAAAAATAAATCTTTTACCTCCTGATGAGATGCAGCTTTTACTAAATCCTCTTTTCTTAAAAAATATTTGTTATCAGCCACTACCATATGGGGTTTGGTAGGGCTTTCTGGGATGTGCATGACTACTACCACCTGTTCATTGTCATCATCGGGGATGGCAATGGATGTTATGTCGTAGGGCAACTTAAAATCTACATTGAGTAAGAGCGTTTGGGCAATCCAATCCTCAATAGTAAGTTTATTGAGTTGAGGTGCTATTCCAGGAATATTTTGCTGCTGTGCATCTACTCCAATAATGAGCCATCCGCCTTGAGTATTGGCAAAGGCACTGGTTTGCTGAGCAAGGTACGATTCAAAACTCTCGAGGTCTTCAAGATATGAAACCGCGTCCATGCCTGGCATTTGATATTCTAAATACCTGTTAGGAGATGTTTTTCTTTCTTGCACCAATTGGTAAACATCTTCAAAAGTAATTTCTGAGATATGTTTGTTAAACATTATACGCTGGAATTTGAGCGTTTATAATCCTAAAAAAAGAGTGTACGCCTTACCTTGATTAATTACCTGTACAATTTATGAAAAAAAAATTGATCCACCTATATATCATAGGAAGAGTGGTTGAAATGCGAAAATGACCGACCTCCAAAAACAAAACAAGCATTCGATTTTCATCAAATGCTTGCTTAAAATATATTTTTAATAGGACTATTTAGAACTTATCACCTGGGTAATAAGCGGTGTCGCCTAATTGTTCTTCGATTCTAAGTAGTTGATTGTATTTTGCCATACGATCAGAGCGAGATGCTGAACCAGTTTTGATTTGTCCAGTATTCATGGCTACAGCAAGATCAGCAATAGTAGTGTCTTCAGTTTCACCGGAACGGTGTGACATTACGCTTTTGTAACTGTTACGAGTGGCCAATTGAATAGCATTGATCGTTTCGGTTAAACTACCAATTTGGTTTACTTTGATCAAAATTGAGTTGGCTACATTTTGATCAATTCCTTTTTGTAAACGTTCTACATTGGTTACAAATAAGTCATCACCAACTAATTGCACTTTGTCACCAACTTCTTTGGTTAATAATTCCCAGCCAGCCCAATCATCTTCGTGCATACCATCTTCGATAGAGCGAATAGGATATTTATTTACCCAGTCTTTCCAGTAAGCCACCATTTGCTCTGAAGTAAGTTTATCACCAGTAGAAGCCAAATGATATAACCCCGTTTCTTCGTCATAAAACTCAGAACTTGCAGCATCCATGGCAATGTACATATCTTCACCAGGACGATAACCTGCTTTCTCGATGGCTTCTAATACTACTTTGATTGCTTCTTCATTGGAAGGAATATTAGGAGCAAAACCTCCTTCATCTCCTACGTTAGTTGCCAATCCTTTGCCTTTTAATACTTTCTTTAGGTGATGGAATACCTCAGTACCCATTTGCAACGCTCTTGAAAAAGTAGGAGCATTGGTAGGCATAATCATAAACTCCTGGAAATCAATCGCATTATCTGCGTGTGAGCCACCATTGAGGATGTTCATCATAGGTACTGGTAATGTAATCGCATTTACTCCACCAATATATTTATAAAGAGGCTGTTCTAAAGTGTTGGCAGCTGCTTTGGCTACTGCTAGCGATACACCCAAAATGGCATTGGCTCCTAATTGTCCTTTGTTGTGAGTGTCGTCCAACTCAAGCATCACTTTGTCAATCAAGGGCTGATCAAACACTGATACTCCAATAAGCTCACGGGCAATGGTTTCATTTACATTATGTACTGCTTTCTGTACTCCCTTTCCTAAAAAATAATTAGGGTTTCCATCACGTAGCTCTACAGCTTCGTGCTTTCCGGTGGAGGCACCAGAAGGAACCGCAGCGCGTCCCAAAATACCTTCTTCAGTATACACATCTACTTCTACAGTTGGATTTCCACGGGAATCCAGAATTTGTCGGGCGTGAATAGCATCTATTACACTCATTATCTTTTTAGTTTAAGCCTTACCAGTGTTTTGGAAGGGCAATTATTGGAAATACAGATTTTGAAGCCGCAAATTTAAACGTTTTTTTGAGTTTGAAAATAAAAGCAGGGGATAAGAGAGGGATTTGCGCAAAATAATAGAAGAAAATTGTGCTATAGTGAACTTTATAAGCGTGTTTTTAGCTTTTAATATCAATATATGGTGTGAAATGATTGCAAAAAAGAATAGCTACCCATAGAATGATGGATAGCTATATTTATAAAAAGACTAATAAGCCATTTCTACAATCTCAGCGGCTACTTCAGGAGTAATGTCACGATGCTCTCCTAATTTGATCATTCCATGGGCTTTTAAGCTTTCTGCTACTTTTGCTCCAAACCCTTGATAATCATCCGTATATTCACTTAAGCGAGTTTTAATACCTAATGATTGAAAAAATGCCTCGGTCTTTTCGATGGCTTGCTTGGCTTTATCTTCTACAGAGCCTTCGGTAATATTGAATACTTGCTCTGCATATTGGGCTAGTTTCTCCTTCTTTTGTTCGAATTTTTTGGTATAAGCACTGGGCAAAATGATAGCCAAAGTTCGGGCATGATCAATACCATAATGGGCTGTCAGTTCGTGAGCAATCATGTGTACGCTCCAGTCAGTAGGAACACCTTTCTGAATGTATCCATTAAGTGCCATGGTACAAGACCACATGAAATTGGCTGCTGCCACATAATCATTCGGATCGGCCAATACTTTAGGGGCAATTTCAATCAGTGTTTGCAAGATACCTTCAGAGATACGGTCTTGCAAAAATGCATCAGCAGGATAAGTCAGGTATTGCTCCATTACGTGGGTATATGCGTCGGCTACTCCATTGGCAATTTGGCGTTGAGGTAAGGTGCGGATAACTGTAGGGTCACAAATAGAAAATTGTGGAAATAATCCAGGACCACCCATCCCTAATTTTTCTTTGGTTTCTTTGCGGCTAATGACCGAACCACTGTTCATCTCACTACCTGTAGCTGGTAAAGTAAGTACTGTACCAAAAGGAAGGCCTACATAAGTACGGATACGGTTCGCTAAAATATCCCAGGGGGTATCACCTTCATACAATGCAGCAGATGATAAAAACTTGGTGCCATCGATCACCGAGCCACCACCTACAGCCAGCATAAACTCAATATTTTCGTTTTTGATAACCTCCAATGCTTTCAGCAAAGTCTGGTATTCTGGATTGGCTTCAATTCCTCCAAATTCTACTACTGTGTGGTTTTTTAGAGCAGCTGTTACTTGTTCGTATACCCCATTTTTCTTGATACTACCACCACCATAGAGCATCAACACTTTTTTGTCTTTGGGTACCAGCTCTTCCAATTTTTTGATTTCACCTTCGCCAAAAACCAATTTAGTGGGAACGTATAGTTCAAAATTCTTCATATTGTCTTTCTAATGTTTGCTTGATTTGAGATGTTTCAATTTATAAGAACAAAGTTAGAATATTCTTTGTTGCCAAAACTTGATCTATGGTAAGAAAATAACTAGCTAAAGCACCAAAAGGCTCTAAATAAGAGCCTTTTGGTATAAGTCGTAATATGTTCTGATTGCTTACTCAGCCATCAGGCGAATAAACTCGTCAAACAAATATCGAGAATCGTGTGGCCCAGGAGAAGACTCAGGGTGGTATTGTACCGAAAAAGCTTTTTTACCTTTAATTTTAATCCCTTCTATAGTATCATCATTCAAGTTTACGTGAGTAATGATAATGTTTGGATTGTTTTCCAAAGATTTACGATCTACCCCAAATCCGTGGTTTTGAGAGGTAATTTCACTTTTCCCAGTGATTAAATTCTTTACTGGATGGTTCAATCCTCTATGGCCATTGTGCATTTTATAGGTTTTTACCCCCATAGCCGATGCCAAAATCTGATGACCCAAACAAATACCAAATACTGGCATTCCGTTTTCTAAGATTTTCTTCACAGTGTCAACTGCGTAGGGCATGGCTGCTGGATCGCCAGGGCCATTAGAAATGAAATACCCGTCAGGCTTAAACTTTTGCATTTCCTCAAAAGGAGTTTCTGCTGAAAACACCTTGCAATAACAATCTCTTGATTGGAAGTTGTTCAGGATATTATTTTTAACTCCTAAATCTAATACTGCTACCTTAAAGCGTGCTTCCTGACTTCCCACAAAGTAAGGTTTATCAGTTGTTACCTTAGATGAAAGCTCTAGCCCATCCATAGAAGGTGTTTCCTGAAGTTTGGTTTGTAAGAAATCAATATCAGTGTTTTCAGACGAAATAACTGCATTCATTGCACCTTTGTGGCGAATATGTTTCACCAAAGCACGGGTGTCTATGTCGCTAATTCCTACCAGGTTAGCATTTTCCAGATAGTTTTGCAAAGAATCATCCGCAGTTGTTCGTGAATACATGGGTGAGAAATGATTACACACCATGCCGTTAATTTTTACACTATTCGACTCATTATCTTCGCGAATAGTACCGTAGTTACCAATGTGTGACGTAGTATTGATGACGATCTGCCCAAAGTAGGAGGGGTCAGTATAAATTTCCTGATAACCAGTCATGCCTGTATTAAAGCATAACTCCCCTGTGGTGGTTCCGATTTTGCCAATGGCTTTGCCTCGGAAAATTGTGTTGTCTTCTAAAAGTAAAACAGCCTCCATGTATTTATTTATGTCTTGACTTTTAGACGCGCAAGTTAGCAGCAATTCGACTGATTTTACAACTTTGGGGATGTTTTTTTTTAACATATTGAATTTTCAAGCGAAGAATTACTGGAGGAGTTTTTGAGGCTTGGTTGCTGAGTAAAATATTGGGTAAATACAATTAAATATTTAACTGTCCAGGTATTTTACAAACATTTAGGTTTTAAGTGCAAATGCTGGAAAAATAAGAGATGATGAAAAAACTTTTAACGACAGGTGCGTTTTTAATGATCACTACACTGGCTATAGGACAAAGGGCGTATGTGCGGGTAAAAAGCTCTAACTTATACGAAAAACCAGACCTTAATTCGGAGGTGCAGGTGGTATTGCATGCTGGGTGTGAAGTAAGTAAGATAGAACTGGTAAGTCTACAAAAAGAGGATAAACGTAAGTGGGTGTATGTCAATGCTAAATTGGATGGTGCAGGAGAATACGAAGGGTACTTGTTGAAAGTACATTTGATTCTAAATAAACAGGCGGTGAATAAGGGAAACTATATGTACAAAGCTACCAAGTCTAACCCCAAAGCCAAGCGGATTCTTTGGTCAAATCCTAAAAAGCCAGTTCAGCACCTCAAAGCTGCCCCTAAAGACAAAAAACCTTTTGTACAACGAAAGTTTGAACGTGATAAGAAAGGAATTTTCTATCGTAATGATCGTGGCAAGAAAGTATACATTAATGATAATTAGATAAGAGTATATCGGGTATTGAAGACGAATTAATCAAATAGGTTTGTATGGAATTCATTACCCGATATTTATTTATTCCAAACTTTATTGATAAAACCCTTTTTCTTCAATGTATTTGTCCACTGACTCTGGCACCAAATAGCGAATTGATTTTTTGTTTTTGATACATTTTCTGATAAAAGTAGCAGAAATACTCATCAAAGGAGCTTCTACAAAATGTACCTTGGGATGGTCGTCTAAGTCGCTTGGGCGCGAATCGGGACGAGGATACACAAACAAGCTAAAATATTCTAAAATTTTATCATAATTTTTCCATTTCTTGAAGTGACTCAGGTTATCACCACCCATGATTAACCCAAACTCATGTTCAGGATATTTTTCTTGTAGAACTGTTAAGGTATCAATGGTATAACTCGGCTTGGGTAGATGAAATTCTATATCAGATGTTTTAAGTTTATAGTTATCCTGAATAGCTTTTTCGACCATATCCAGCCGATCGAATTCATGAAGCAAAGATTTTTGTTTTTTAAAGGGGTTTTGGGGGGATACTATAAACCACACTTCCTCCAACTCAGTATTTTCGGCCATAGTATTGGCAATAATCAAATGTCCAATGTGGATAGGGTTGAATGAACCGAAAAAAAGGCCAATTTTCATGTATTATGCGTAAGTTTAACCAATAAAATCTTTGATGATTTTTTCTACTTCTTTGAGGGTTTTATCCAAGACATGGTTGGTTACAACCTTATCAAACTGATCTTTAAATCTCATTTCCTCTTTCACTTTTGCCAATCTTTGCTTCAGGCTTTCTTCGGTCTCGGTTTTACGACTACGTAAACGTTTTGCTAACTCTTCTTCAGAAGGTACTTCCACAAAAATAGATAGGGCATCTTGCTGGTAGTATTGCTTGAGGTTGATACCACCTTGGACATCCACGTCAAACAACACATGTTTGCCTGTATTACGCAAACCTTGTACTTCTGACTTCAAAGTACCATAATATTTGCCTTCATACACTTTTTCCCATTCCACAAATTCATCAGCAGCCTTCTTTTTTTCGAATTCATCTACAGTCAAAAAATGATAATCCTTGCCATCTACCTCGAAAGCGCGTTTCTCACGAGTACAGGCCGATACTGAAAATCCAAATTGATCGTAGTTTTTGAGCAGGTGTTGAACAATGGTTGTTTTTCCCGAGCCCGAAGGAGCCGAAAAAATGATGACTTTTCCTTGTTTTGCCCCAGGTTTGGGGTTAGATATTGGATGAGCGTTATTTTGTTTGGTATGAGTGTTATCCATTCACAAAAATGAGTACTTATCCTTGAAATACAAAACAAAAGCCCAAAGATTAAATGATAAGCATTGCTTACTTAGTTCTTCTCTTCATTGAGTTTCAATTTAATACAATCAATCACATCTTGAGGTACAGATTTGCGCTCTACTTTCGAGCTTAAAATGTCCTTGATGCAATTATCTTGTTCGTAACAATCGGTACACATTTTACAACCTTCGATCTGTTTCAAGAATTTGGCTGCTTTTTTAGGATCGGCCTCATTATCTACCACTAATTGTAACATTTCGAGGCATTTTTGAGGGTCCTTGCATTTTGTTCCATTGGAAGTTTTACCACCTCCAAATAGATTTTTGATTGATGACCACATATCAACAATAGATGTAAAGTTTAAATTTTCAAGTTTAATTAAGATGTACGTACTGGGATGACTAAACGTTGGAGCTATTTTTAGACCTACGTTTGTCCTGATAACCCATTTTTTCCGCGTATTCTTTCAATTTATCTTTTAAAAGATTACGAGCCCGGTGTAGCCTAGAGCGTACTGTTCCTATAGGAATGTCCAATATTTTAGACATTTCTTCATAGGTAAAGCCCTCGATATCGCACAGGATAATTACAGTACGAAAATCGATGGCCAAAGCATTCAGCGCATTGGCTACTTCATCACCTATCATGCTCTGTAATACTTCAACTCTTAAATCCGCGGTAACATTGAGTTCGGTATCCTCAGAATTATAGATATTCTCAACTTCCTGATAGTCTACCTTGGCAGGTTCTTTAACTTTCTTCCGGAAGTTATTAATAAAGCTGTTTTTCAATATCCTGAACAACCAGGCTTTAGCATTAGTTCCTTTTTGAAAAGATTCAATAAAGCGGAAAGCACGCAAATAGGTGTCTTGTACCAAATCCTTTGCATTATCTTCATTAAGGGTAAGATGAAAGGCATAGTTATAAGCAGCATCTATATGAGGCATAAACTCATTATTGAAGATGTTATCTTTCTCTTGTTCTGAGTATTTTTGAGGTGTTTTTTCCATACAAGACAGAATCGGTCAACGTTCAAACAAAACTACAAATTGTGATAGACTGCGCAAATTATGCTGGGTGAATTATTTAATATAATATCAATACTAGCCTGTGTTATGTTTAAAAAAATAATATTTGAATAGCTACCTATAGGATGACTTGGGTAATTATAAACAAAATTATGAATATTGTTTACCTTTGTCGCTGGTATTCATCTTTGCTTTACAAAAACATGCCTCAAATAAGCGCGGTAGTTATTACCTTTAATGAAGAAAAAAATATTGGTCGTTGTATTGATTCTCTCCAGGGGGTGGTAGATGAGATAGTAGTTGTAGATTCTTTCTCGACAGATAAAACAGAAGCCATTTGCCGCGAAAAAGAAGTCAAATTTGTACAACACCCTTTTGAAGGGCATATTGAGCAGAAAAATTATGCAATTACCCAGGCCAAATTCCCCATTGTGTTATCATTAGATGCAGATGAAGCGCTGGATAAAACATTGAGAGAGGCTATTCTAGAAGTAAAAAATGACTTGCAAGCAGATGGTTATAAAATGAATAGAGTAACCAACTATTGTGGGAAGTGGATTTGGCATGGAGGGTGGTATCCCGATACTAAATTAAGGCTCTGGGATAGTAAAAAAGGTCAATGGGCAGGAATGAACCCTCACGACGAATTTGTAATGGAGGCGGATAGTAAAATAGTCCACTTAAAAGGGAATTTATTACACTATAGTTATGATTCAGTAGAAGGGCACATCATTCAAATGAATAAATTTACTTCTATTTCGGCAAAAAGTTATTATCATAGAGGTAAACGATCTAATTTATTTCTAATTTTAGTGAAACCACTGGCTGCTTTTGTTAAAACATATTTTATGAAAAGAGGTTTTTTGAGTGGTTATTCAGGCTTTGTTATTGGGATAATAGATGCACAAGCCACTTTTTTGAAGTATGTAAAACTTCGGGAATATCAAAAACAACAAAGAGGGAATAATTGATTTAAATATTCAGAAAAAAAGGATTACAACTGGAAGACTGGATGCCTGTTTAGGATATGGATACGAAAAAAACGAAAAAGATATTAGTAATAAGGTTTTCGGCTATAGGCGATATTGTTTGGACTTCACCAACAATACGTATCTTAAAAGCTCAAATCCCAAATGCTGAAATCCATTTCTGTACAAAATATATATATAAAGAAATGGTGGAAGCCAATCCATACATCGATAAATTACACTTTTTACATGAGAAATTAGGAGATTTAATCAAGGAGTTGAAAAAGGAAAAGTTTGACATAATCATTGATCTACATAAAAACGTAAGAACTTTTCTTATTAGAGCACAATTAAGAAGCAAAGCTTATCATTACCATAAGCTTACCCTTAGAAGATGGCTATTTGTAAAGTTTAAACTCAATACAATGCCCAACTTGCATGTAGCTGATCGCTATTTAGCTACTGTAAAGCGTCTAGGAATTCATTATGATAATAAAGGTCTGGATTTTTTTATTCCTAAATCTCAAGAAATTAACATTCAAGAATATTTACCAGAAACTCATCAGCATGGGTATGTAGCTTTTGTAATTGGAGCAAGTAGGTTTACTAAAAGGCTCCCAGTGGCAAGAATGATTGAGTTGTGTGAAAAAATTGATCGCCCGTTAGTTTTAATTGGTGGAAAGGAGGATCAGGTTACAGGAGAAAAGATCGCGAATTATTTTGCAAAAAAGATAGATAGCCAGGTAGTTGTATTTAACGCTTGTAACGAGTTAAGCATCAGCCAGTCAGCATCTATCGTGAAACAAGCAGAAACAGTTTTTGGACAAGACACTGGGCTTACTCATATTGCAGCAGCTTTTGGTAAACAAGTATTTGCTATCTATGGAGGTACTTCTACCTTGGGATTTTACCCTTATGAAACTCCTCATACAATTTTAGAAAATAACAATTTAAGTTGCCGACCTTGCTCAAAGTCTGGAAAAGATATTTGCCCCAAAGGGCATTTTAAATGTATGCAAGAAATAGATTTTGATTTTGAACTTCCTCCAGTTCGAAAAGAAAATGTACAATAAATACAAAACTGCATAATCTTGAAAAACCCGCCTAAAAGCATCATCATTAGCCGTACTGATAACCTGGGAGATGTAGTTGTGACACTACCGATGGCAGGTTATATAAAATCTATAGCTCCCGAAACCAAAGTGTATTTTTTGGGTAAGTCGTATACTCGCTCGGTAATAGAAGCCAGTAGTTTTGTAGATCAGTTTATAGATAAAGAAGATGTTCTGCAAAATCCCTTGATACTAGGAGAACTGAATGCTGATGCCATAATTTTTGTATTGCCTGATAAATCAATGGCCCAAGCTGCCACCAAAGCAGCAATTCCTGTGAGGGTTGGTACAAGCCATAAGGTGTATCACTGGTTGTATTGTAATGAGCGGGTCAGTTTTAGCCGCAGGAAGTCAGATTTACATGAAGCTCAGTTGAATTTTAAGCTTTTGAAGCCCCTTCAAATGCTTACCGAACCCTCTTTTGATCAAATTAAGAATTGGTATGGACTTGAGTTTGATGATGTAGACGTTGATTTTTCGCAATGGTTGGTAGCTGATAAATTTAATTTGATTGTACATCCCAAATCTAAAGGAAGCGCTAAAGAGTGGGGAGTAGAGAATTATACTGGCTTAGTAGCACAATTACCAGCTGAAGATTTCAATGTATTGATTACGGGCATTAAAGAAGAGGGGGATTTACTGAAACAACAAGTACCTCAATTATTTGAACAAGCACATGTACAAGATTTAACAGGTGCCTTGAGTTTAGTTCAACTGATGAGCCTAATTGGTAAAGCAGATGGCTTTTTGGCAGGTAGTACTGGGCCATTACACATTGCTTCGGCATTAGGAAAATTCACCTTAGGAATTTATCCGCCTATTCGCCCTATGCACCCTGGTAGATGGCAACCAATAGGTAAAAACGCACACTACATAACCTTAGATAAAGAATGTAATGATTGTCGTAAGAGCGAAACTTGTGCTTGTGTAAAATCAATTACCATTGCTCAAATCAAATCCAAGCTGCTAGAATTTGCTGAGAATCATAAACGAAGTCTGGACGAGAATTAACAATCATGGAAGATAGTATAGGAATGGAGGAGAAACGCAGCGTATCAGTGGTAATTCCTAATTATAATGGACGTTATTTACTGGAAGAAAACCTTCCATCAGTATTTGAAGCTTTGACAGTGGCCGAAGTGTCGTTTGAAGTAATCGTAGTGGATGATGCATCTACCGATGAATCGGTGGCTTTTTTAGAAACAACTTTTCCTCAGGTAGTCTTATTGCAAAATGAACGCAATCGAGGTTTTTCTCCTACCATTAACCGAGGCATTATGGCGGCTACCAAAGACTTGGTATTGGCTCTAAATAGTGATGTAAAACTTACTCCCAATTATTTTTTGCCCTTGTTTAAGTATTTTACAAAGAAAGATACTTTTGGCGTGATGGGGCGAATACTAGATTTAGACGGAGAAAAAGTACAAGATGTGGCCAAGTATCCACAGCAAAAGCCTACTGGTAAAATTAAGTCTACCATCGATTTTGTACTAGACCCTATGCCCAAAAACTATTGGCTACCAAGTTTGTATTTATCAGGAGCCAATGCATTGGTAGATCGGGAAAAAATCCAGGAATTGGGAGGGTTTGATGAGATCTATGCACCCTTTTATGTAGAAGATGTAGACCTCTCGGTTCGTGCCTGGAGACTTGGCTGGCCTTGCTATTATGAGCACGAGGCAGTATGCCATCATCCCGAATCGGTGACGATTGCCAATTATCATAAAAAACGAAAAATTTATGTGATTTCGGCACGTAACAAGCTCATTATGCACGCTTTACACTTACAAGGAGTTAGTAAGGTGATTTGGAACCTAAAGGTATTTGTCGACTTTATGATATATTGGTTGGCACTTAATTTCCGGTTTTATGAAGCTTTTTTTCTATTTTTGCGCCGTTTTAAGCAATTGCAACAATCTAAAAAGCGTATGAAGCAATTGCTTAAAAAGTATAACCGTAAGGAATCTATCAATACCATTATTGAGCGAATGCGCCAAGAGATAGAAGCTTACAATGTGGTAAAGTTAGATATTTAAGCGAATAATCATGCATCAAAATTTAGAGGTAAAACCTGAAGATTACTACACCTTAAGTCGTCCAGAGATGATGAAATACATCCCCAAGGAGTCAAAGGTGATCTTAGAAGTAGGTTGTGGGCAAGGTAATTTTGCATATGCTTTAAAACAGCAAAGGCAAGAATCGGAAGTTTGGGGAATAGAGTTAGCCGAGGATGAAGCAGCCGAAGCTGCCCAAAAGCTAGACAAAGTATTATCGGGTAGTGTAGAAAGCCAAATTCCGAAATTACCTGATAATCATTTTGAAGTGGTAATCTTCAATGATGTATTAGAGCATTTGCTAGATCCTTACAGTGTGTTGCAGCAACTCAAATCCAAACTGAAGCCAGGTGGAATAGTTGTGAGTTCTATTCCAAATATCCGTTATTTCCGCAATCTTTTTGATTTTGTATGGCGTAAAAACTGGGACTATACCGATAATGGGATTATGGATAAAACGCACTTTCGTTTTTTTACTGTTAAAAGTATTCGAAAGATGTATGAAGGCCAAGGCTATAATGTCCTACAACACGAAGGAATCAATGCCACCAAGTCAATCAAGCCTTTACTCTTCAATATTTTATTTTTAGGAAGATTTTCTGATATCAAATACTTGCAGTTTGCCACTGTAGCTCAGTTTGCCGAATGAACAATACCACGTTGAATACCCCTATTTTATTGTTAATTTTCAAACGATTTGACACCACTTTACGAGTAGTAGATCAAATCCGAAAAGCAAGACCTAAAAAGCTTTACATTGCAGCAGATGGTCCGCGAGACGAAGTAGCAGGAGAGGCTGAAGAGTGCCAAAAACTCCGACAGGCAGTGTTGGACAAAGTGGATTGGGATTGCGAAGTAAAAACGCTCTTCCGAGAGAAAAACCTGACGACTAAAATTGCGGTAAGCGAAGCCATCCATTGGTTTTTTGAGCACGAAGGCGAAGGTATTATTCTTGAAGATGATTGTTTACCACACGACACATTTTTTACTTTTTGTGCCGAATTGTTAGAAAAGTACCGCTATGATACCCGAGTAATGCATATTTCTGGAAGTAATTTGCTACGAGGGAAAACTTTTGGAGATGGTTCTTATTTCTTTTCTCAACATGTAAACATTTGGGGGTGGGCTACCTGGCGTCGAGCCTGGGAACACTACGATCTTAAAATGAGCACTTTCCCAAAATTTGAAGAACAAAATCAAATGTTCAACATTATGCGGGTGATGCATGAGCGTTATCTCAAGCGGTTCAAAAGAGTGTACGAGCATTCTAACAAAAGTGAGTGGGATTACCCTTGGGCGTATGCAACCTTTGCGCAAGGTGGCTTGGCCATCACACCTAATCAGAACTTGATTTCCAATATTGGTTTTGGTGATGGTGCAGGTACTACATTTGATGCTAAAAATCCAGTAGCAAGCCTACCTACTTACGCAATTGAGGAGTTGAAGCATCCAACCTTTATGTTGCCATTTCGGGAAGCAGATGAATTATTTGTGAAATTAACCGCAGGGCGACCTTCCATTGCGCAACAATTGCGCGTATTTTTCAAAAAACATAGTAATTTTGGCCTTGGTAAAAAGAAATAGATCAGCTTGATAAAAAGGCTGATGCACAGTATTGTTCTACTCTAAACGAAGAGTTATTTTTTTAATTAATAATTGATAGTTGAATGGTTTACGATTGTTTTCCCTTTTTTAATGAGTTGGATTTGCTTGAGATTCGCCTCAATGAGTTGAATGATGTGGTAGATAAGTTTGTGTTGGTGGAGGCAACTCGTACTTTCCAAAAAAAGCCTAAACCACTACATTATGAAGAAAATAAAGCTCGTTTTGCACCTTTTGCCGACAAGATTATTCATGTTGTCGTAGATCATTATCCCAACTTTTTCTCGAAGTTTCGTGTGCCGAAATCGATGGATTATGACAACCATCAAAAAGAACAAATCTTACAAGGCTTAACCAATTGCCAGCCTGATGATGTGATCATTATATCGGATCTGGATGAAATTCCTGATCCTAAAAAAATTATTGAATATAAAGATCAACCAGGGGTGAAAATCTTTAACCAGGTGTTTTGCTGTTACTTCGTAAACTGTGTGATTATGCACGGCAAAAAGGAAGACAACAACCAGCACATGTGGTTGGGTTCGGTGATGTTAAATTACAAAGACTTGACTACCATCAAGACCATTAGAAAAGATTACCGTAACGAGGAAAAAAGTAAGCAATATACGATTATTGACAATGCAGGATGGCATTTTAGCTATCTGGGAGGGATTGACAAAATCATTTCTAAAATTGAATCGCTGGCTCACCCTGAGGTAAACAAAGCACAATACAAGGATCGTGAACGTATTCAGGAATTGATTGCCAATGGTAAAGATATTTTTGGACGAAATATGGAACACAAGTTTGTGGCGCTAGATGAGAGCTTTCCTCAGTTTATTCTTCAGAATCAGGAGAAATATTCAGAATTTATTTACAACGTTTAATCATTAAACAAAGAGCGGATGAAAGTAGGGATTTTGTGTAGTTCGTATGCCTGGGGAGGCTTGGAGATCAACGTGTTGAACCTGGCGAAATGGCTTACAGAAAGAGGGCATCAGATTACGATTTTCTGTGATGATACTTCCACTATTGCACAAAAGTCAAAAGAAGTGGGAGTGGCTACCTTGCATTATACCTACAAAGGCAAGCACTTGAACTTTAGAGCTGCTCGTCGCTTGGCCAAATTGTTGGACAAAGCCCAAATTCCTACTTTGATGATTGGTCACTACACCCAGTTTTATATTGGGATGCTCAGCCGACATTTCTCCCGACAGCGCCTCAAAACGGTGTATTTGCAACAAATGCAGATGAAGCACCGCAAAAAAGACCTGTATCATCGTTATTTTTATAAGCGGATTGATGGCTGGATTGTGCCTTTGGAATTACTGAAAAAGCAATTATTGGCCAATGTTAGCATTACTGCCGACAAAGTGCACGTGATTCCTTTGACTATAGAAGTTGATCGTTTTCTAGAGGCGAAACAGTATCGTGCAGAAGCCCGCAAAATGTTTGATTTACCCCCCAATGCTTTTGTAGCAGGCATTATTGGGCGTATCGACAAAGAAAAAGGTCAGGAATACTTGATAAGAGCAGTGGATTTGCTTCAAAAAGAAGACATACCTATGTATGGGCTT
The DNA here is from genome assembly GCA_001890965.1 of marine bacterium AO1-C. Classification (GTDB taxonomy): domain Bacteria; phylum Bacteroidota; class Bacteroidia; order Cytophagales; family Microscillaceae; genus Microscilla. The sequence continues at coordinate 58,048 of MLAY01000022.1, forward strand.
TGTGTAGGAGCCGAAACTGTGGGAGGCGAGAAAGGACACCTGCGTTATTTAGAGAAATTAAGCATTGATCGTGGTCTGGTAGATTTGATCCACTTTCGTTCTTTTGTAGATGATGCACCAAAAGCATTTGCGGCATTAGACGTATTTGTGATGGGGTCAGTCTCGGAGCCTTTTGGTATGGTAACGATTGAGGCAATGGCTACTGGCTTGCCTGTGATTGGAACTGATGCTGGGGGAACGACTGAATTGTTGGATTTTGGCAAAGCGGGTATTTTGATCCCCCCCCAAGACGAAGGGGCAATGGCTGAGGCCTTGAAGAAAATTTACCAGGATAAAACCCTTCGCGAGGAACTTGCTCAAGTTGGTCAAAATAGAGTGAAAGAAACATTTTCGCATACCACCCAATGTCGTTTGCTAGAAGAACTGCTAGAAAATTTATAATGTCTTAATAGACTATTGATATTTGATTACGAACTACTGATTTCAAATAAGTATCAATAATAATTTGAATGGTGTACAGTTAATTGTATACCAAGAACTATTGAACCTGAACTATGAAAAAACTCTTCTTTGCCTGCATTATATTCGGCTACTGCGCCACTACCTGGGCACAACAAAATCAAGATAAACAAGCCATCAAGTTTGCCCAGACCATCACCAAAAAGGATTTATCTAAACACTTACACATTGTAGCCTCCGACGAGATGGAAGGGCGCCGTACAGGTACTCGTGGACAGAAAAAGGCAGCCAAATACATTGCTGATCATTTTAAGCAACTAGGGTTAAAGCCACCAGTAAAAAATGGTGACAAAATGAGTTATTACCAGCATTTTAGTATGAAAAGTACTAAATGGAAAGAGGTGTATGTAGAAACTGCAGGACAACGCTACAAGTTTATGAAGGATGTGTTTGCATTGGGAGTATCAGCTATGAAAGCTCCTTTGGCTTGTCAGGTAGTGTTTGCAGGGAATGGCTTACCCGAAGAAATGAAACAAGCTGGGGTGAAAGATAAAGGAGTGGTGTATTTTGCTAAAAATCACGCAGAAGCAGTAAAAAAGGGAAAGGTAGCCACCGATTTAGGAGCCAAAGCTTTGTTTGTATTGCGAGCCAAAACTAAAGATGAATACGAAGATTTGCTGAACTTTAATGCCTATTATGTAAAGCGTTGGGTAGGGCCTAAACTGAGCAAAAAAACGTTTAAGTCAGAGATTATTTTTTATATATCGCCTCGCCTTGCGGCTACAATGCTTAATACTCAAGTTACTACTTTGACAAAAAATCGGTTGAAACTAGGAACAAAGGGGCAAAACGTAAAAGCGCTTGCTACTCAAGCAGAAAAGATTACTCTGGCTTCCGAAAATGTGATGGGATTGCTGGAAGGTTCTACTAAGAAGGACGAAATTGTAGTGATTTCGGCTCATTATGACCACATTGGAAAATATGGCAATCAGATCAACAATGGAGCAGATGATGATGGTTCAGGCACGGTAGCAGTATTAGAGTTGGCTGAAGCATTTGTAAAAGCCAAAAAGGCAGGAAAAGGCCCCAAACGTAGCATTTTATTTATTACTGTGGCCGGTGAAGAAATGGGCTTATATGGTTCTCGCTTTTATACTGATATAGATCCCGTGTTTCCATTAAAAAACACCGTGGTAGACTTAAACATTGATATGATTGGGCGAATTGATGATCGTTACAAAACTGATCCGAATTATATTTATTTGATAGGTTCAGATAAGCTTTCTACCGAATTGCATCAACTCAGCGAAGAAGCCAACAAGCAATACATCAACCTAAAACTGGACTACAAATACAATGACGAAAACGACCCCAATCGTTTTTATTACCGCTCCGATCATTACAATTTTGCGAAAAACCGTATTCCAGTGATTTTTTACTTTAATGGTACCCACGCCGATTATCATCGTCCTACCGATACCGTAGATAAAATTCATTTCGCCAAAATGGAAAAAATTGCCCGTTTGATATTCCATACTGCCTGGAAAGTAGCCAATCGACCTCAACGGATTAAAGTGGACAAATAAGTGAAACCGATTAAATTAAAAATGTAAAACGTAAAGTTAAAAGTGGGCGCAAAGCAAATTAAGTGAAAAGCTAAAAGTGTAAAGTGAAAAATGGCGCGAAGCGGAAATTATTCCACAGTTTTTGGTTTGTAGTCAGGAGTTCAGAGTTTTTTAGTCCATAGCATTCAGTCCATTGTCCATAGTTTTGCGACGCATCGCGGAACAATAGAGCAATCAGCCGAAGGCGAAGCAATGAAACAATACAATTAACCACTCACCACTGATCATTTACCATTATTATGCGACGCATCGCGCAACCATTTAACAATAGAACAATGCAACCATAAAACAATCAGCCGGAGGCGAAGCAATTAAGCAATAGAATGATCATTAATCACTAAAAAACATAATTGATCAATTCATAATTTATAATTCACCCTTAACCATTCACCACTGATCATTTACCATTATTAGATTGCATTAAATTAGAATCTGGAGTCAATAAATTGTAATTTTAGCTAGCTAATTGATCAAATGTTAGTATTTATTATTTAATCACAAAATTTATTGACCAATGAAAAAGCTTCTTTCAATTATGCTTGTGTTGGCCTTTTTCAACTTACAAGCCCAGGTAAATTTAACCTACCAAAAACCACCCAAACCAATTTTAGATTTAGTAGATGTGCCATCAGCCCCTAGCGTTCGTCTGGACGGCAATAACGAGGCGATGCTGCTACTATACCGAGACACTTATCCCACCATTACCGATTTATCAGCTAAGGAACTGAGATTGGCGGGGTTAAGAATAAACCCAAAGTTATTTATTGGGAGCCGCACTTATTATTATAAAAACATTAAGGTTCAAAACCTAAAGCAAAAAAATGGTAATGCTATTCAGGTAAAAGGATTACCTGCCAATGCCAGGTTGTCCAACTTTCGCTGGTCGCCAGATTACAAAAAGGTGGCTTTTACCAATTCTGCAACTAACGGAGTAGAACTATGGGTGTTGGACATAAACACTCAGATGGCCAAAAAACTGACCCAGGCAAAGCTAAATGCTAATATGGGTAGTGTTATCAACTGGTTTAAAGACAGTAAATCTTTATTGGTAAAAATGATCGCCAGCAATCGTAAGTCATTAATCAACGTGGCTACTGCGGTGCCTACTGGGCCTACTATTTCGATAAGCGAAGGTAAAAAAGCCCAAAACCGTACCTATCAGGATTTACTTAAAAATAAAGCTGATGAGCATAATTTCGAACAATTGGCTTTGTCAGAGCTGCACAAGGTGTCATTAGATGGCAAAAAAGAGCTATGGATGAAAGGTAACATGTACCGCTCAGTAGGTTTTTCGCCTGATGGTAATTATGTAATGGTAACAACCATCAAGAGACCTTTTTCTTATTTGGTGCCTTACTATCGTTTTCCAACCAACATTGATATTTACACCAAAGACGCAAAGAAAACAGCGACATTGATTGAGCACGAGTTACTTGAGGATTTACCTAAAGGTTTTATGTCAGTGAGAAGAGGTAAGAGAGGGTTTAGCTGGCGAGCTGATAAACCTGCGAGTTTATACTATATGGTGGCATTAGACGAAGGAGACCCTGCCAAAAAAGTAGCTTATCGTGATGAATTATTTACTCTGGAGGCTCCTTTTACTGGAAAAGGCAAAAGCCTTATGAAAACCAAAAACCGACTCTATAATGTAATGTGGGGCAATGATCAAGTAGCGATTGCTTATGACTACTGGTGGAATACCCGTAATATGAAGGCCTATAAGTTTAACCCCTCTAATCCTGCCCAGAAGGCTACTATTTTGTTTGACCGCAATTATCGAGACAGATACAGCGATCCAGGAAGTTTTGTTACCAAAAGGAGCAAGTACAATACAAATGTATTAGCGATCAATAAGAGTGAAGTATACTTGATGGGTGATGGCTTTTCTAAAAAAGGCCAATTTCCTTTTGTAGATAAAATGAGTTTAAAAACGCTCAAGAAAAAGCGATTGTATCAGTCTAAGTTTACTGACAAATTAGAGAGCTTTTATGAGTACGATGTCAAAAAGAATCAATTGTTGGTGAGCATTCAATCTAAGAATGTATATCCAAACTTTTATTTCAGAAACCTGAGAAATAAAAAAGCGCGCCAGATTACTTTCTTTGAGAATCCTTTCAAAGCCATACAAAATGTACACAAAGAAGTAATTACCTACAAAAGAGATGATGGCATAGACCTGAACGGAACTTTGTACCTGCCAGTAGGATATGACAAGAACAAAAAAGAAAAAATGCCAATGATTTTGTGGGCCTATCCAGTAGAGTATAAAAACAAAAAGAGTGCTTCGCAAAATACCAAAAACCCCAATCGTTTTACATATCCTTATTATGGTTCACCAATCTATTGGGTTACTCGTGGATATGTGGTATTAGATGGAGCCTCGTTTCCAATTATTGGAGAAGGAGACACTGAGCCTAACGACTCATTCCGCAAGCAATTGGTAGCCAATGGTAAAGCAGCCATTGATGCAGTAGATAAACTAGGCTATATCGATCGTAATAAAGTAGCCGTAGGAGGGCATAGCTATGGAGCATTTATGGTAGCCAACTTATTGTCTCATTCTAAGCTTTTTGCTGCGGGTATTGCCCGAAGTGGTGCTTATAACCGTACTTTGACTCCTTTTGGTTTCCAAAGCGAAGAAAGAAGTTATTGGGAAGCACCTAAAGTGTATTACAAGATGTCACCTTTTATGCATGCCGACAAAATGAAAACTCCTTTGTTATTAATTCATGGAGAAGCTGATAACAACTCTGGGACTTACCCTATGCAAAGTAAACGTTATTTTAATGCGTTGAAGGGCTTGGGTGCCACTGTAAGGCTTGTGATGTTGCCTAAGGAAAGCCACGGATATAGAGCCAAAGAAAGCATTATGCACTTATTATGGGAGCAAGATCAATGGTTGGAAAAATATGTGAAAAACAGAAAAATTTCGGGTAAATAATACCTTATTACTGTAGCTATTGATTAATAGCCATTGATTCTTTTGGGAGTTAATGGCTATTTTATTTTCACTTGATTAGGACACTAGCGAATACGAAGCAAATTGAGTGAAAAGTGAAAAATGGGCGCGAAGCGGGAATTAGTCCATAGTATTCAGTCCGTTGTCCATAGTTTTTGGTTCGTAGTCAGGAGTTTTTAGTTGGTAGTTCATGGCTTTTTTAGTCCACAGTCCATAGCTTGGCGACGCATTGCGAAACCATTTAACAATAAGCGAAGCAATTAAGCAATAGAATGATCATTAATCACTAAAAAACATAATTAATCAATTCATAATTCACCATTTAGCAATAAAACAATCAGCCGAAGGCGAAGCAATGGAACAATAGAATGATTACTAAAAAACATAATTGATCAATTCATAATTTATAATTCACCATAGGCGAAACAATGGAACAGTAGAAAAATAAAGTGATCACATTTCATTCTCCTTTGCCTACATTTCACTCAACCGATTGACCAGTTCATTCCCGGAACCCAATATGTCATGGGTTTGGCCATTTACTTTGTATTAAATCATTAGCCAAACTTTATAACCATGACTAAACTCCAAATTATTTTTATCACAGTTTTAACCTTCTGCTTCACCACCGCTCAGGTGTTGGGCCAAACCCAGTTGAGTGGGTTGGTAATCGATGAAAAGGGAGAAGCGTTGATTGGGGCCAACGTATCGCTGGAAGGTACCTATGACGGAACCTCTACCGATGTAAATGGTCGCTTTCAGTTTACTACCCAAGAAACCAAAGAAGTAACCTTGTTGGTAACCTACATTAGCTTTATTACCTATCGTCAAAAGATTCAGCCCAAGGGACAAGCAATGACTTTTACGATTAAGCTCCGAGAAGAAGCCAACGAACTCAATACCGTGGTAATTACTGCGGGGGCGTTTGAAGCCAGCGACGAAAAAAGAGTGGTGGTGCTCAACTCGGTAGATATTGCTACTACTGCAGGAGGAGCTGCAGGAGATTTGTTTGGGGCTTTTCAATCTTTACCAGGTACCCAAACTGTAGGCGAAACCGAGGGGCTTTTTGTACGAGGAGGGGCGGCAAATGAAACCAAAACTTTGATAGACGGACTTACCGTTCAAAATCCATTTTATAGCTCGGTACCAGATGTACCTCAACGTGGACGATTTTCGCCTTTCTTGTTTAAAGGAACCGTGTTTAGTACTGGGGGATATTCGGCCCAATACGGGCAGGCGCTTTCCTCGGTATTGGTGCTTAAATCTCAAGACTTAGCTGATAAAACCGAAACGAATATAAACTTGATGACGGTAGGCGTAGGAGGGGGGCATACCCAACGTTGGGAAAATACTTCATTAAGCCTAAATGCCAGCTACATCAATCTACGCCCAGCTTTTGCGGTGATTCCACAAAATAGAAACTGGCAAAAACCACCTGAAAACTTAGAGAGTTCATTGATTTTTCGTCAGAAGACTTCCAAAACTGGAATGTTTAAAGTGTACAGTACTTATGCCCAATCGGAGCTGGCGATGGATTATGAGGACATAAGCCTGGGGAATACCACCAATGCTTTAGGATTGGATAACGACAATGCCTATATCAACACTACCTGGAGAGAAGCTTTGGACGAACACTGGATGATTCAACTGGGAGCCTCTTATAGCCACGACCACGATTTGATTTTGCTCAATGGCGACCGCATTTTTCAGCAAGAACGTTTGCAGCAGGGCCGAGTGGTATTGCAAAGAACCATTGGCGAGAATTCGGGCATTAGCTTTGGAGGCGAGGTGCAAAAATTCAACTTTGATGAGGGTATCAATGATTTGTTCCGAGGCCTGGAAGAAAACTACGTGGCCGCTTTTGTAGAAACCGAATTGTTCTTTACCAGAAAGCTAGCGGGTAGAGTAGGAGTTCGTTGGGAAAATTCAGAAATGATTCAGCAGCAAAATATTGCGCCAAGAGTGTCACTGGCTTATAAAACAGGAAAATATAGTCAAGTGTCTACTGCTTATGGATTGTTTTATCAAACTCCTCAAAGGGATGATTTGATGCAGGCTCAATTGAACCAAACGGCTTCCAACTTACAGTTTGAACAAGCCGCCCATTATTTAGTCAATTATCAATGGATGATCCCTGGTAAGCGCACTTTTAGAGTAGAAGCTTACTACAAACAATACGACAACCTGGTAAAGAATTTTACTACCCAAACTATGCCTGAATTGAACAATCAGGGCTATGGTTTTGCTCGTGGGATAGAGCTGTTTTGGCGTGATAAATCCACTTTGAAGAATGTAGACTACTGGATTTCTTATTCGTTTTTGGATACCCAGCGCGATTTTCAAAATTTCCCTACGTTGGCTACCCCTGGTTTTGCGGCTAAACACACGGTTTCGGCAGTGTATAAGCAGTATTTCAGCGCGATCAACAGCTTTGTAGGATTCACTTACACCTTCAATTCGGGGAGACCTTATTTCAACCCCAACAATGAAACATTTCACGGAGATCAGACCCCAGCTTTTCACAACCTGAGTTTAACTTATACTTATTTGACCTCGGTGTTTAATCACTCTACGATTGTATTTGCTTCGGTCAATAACCTATTGGGGGTACAGAATGTATTTGGCTATCGCTACTCGGCCGATGGTCGTCAGAGACAACCCGTAGGACAAGCCGTAGACCGCAATGTGTTTGTGGGAATGTTCATCACTATTGGCAAAAAATAACTAGACCACTTCTTAACCATTATCAATTATGAAAAAATACCTCACGACCGTTTTATTTGCCTTGTTACTGGCCTTGGGCCAAACCTGGGCACAGACTAACACTGATTTTACCTTAGGCAAGCAACAGTTTGCCCAGAAAAAATACGAAGCAGCCATTACTTCATTTAAAAAAGCAGCCAAGGCTGAGCCTAGTAAGGAAGCCAACTACTTGTGGCTGGCTAAGGCTTATAACCAACGCCTGAAGCGGGCATCTAACTTTATGGCAAAAGGAACCCTGGCCCGCAAAATGAAAAATGCTTACAAAAAAGCAGTAGAAGTAGCACCTCAATCGGTAAAGGCTCGTTACTCGCTGGCGATGTATTATATCAGTGCTCCTGCCATTGCAGGAGGAAGCTTTACCAAAGCCGAAAAGCAAGCCCAAGCCATTCTAAAACTCAACAAAGGCAAGGGATATGAGCTGTTGGGTGCCATTTACCAAGGCAAAAAAGAATATACGGCGGCTGAAAAAGCTTACCGTAATAGTTTGCAGTTTTCTGATAATCAGGCGGCAATGTATTACAAACTGGGTATGTTGTTTCAAACCCAAAAGCAATACGTTCGGGCCTTTCAGGAGTTTGGACACGCGATGAAAGCAGATGAAGACTACCTTATGGCTTATTACCAATATGCTCGTACGGCAGTATTTGCCCAAATGCAAACTCGCAAAGGAATTAAATACCTGCGCTACTATATAAGCAAGGCTTCGGCTAAGAATACCAAAATAGTAGCACCTACTTATGCCTGGTGGCGGATGGGGAAGTTGTACGAGTTGCAGCAGGACACTATACAGGCCAAGCAAGCTTACCAAAAAGCTTTACAGCTAAAACCTGAAAACAAGGAAGCTAAAGCCGCTTTGGAAAAACTAAAAGAAACCGAATAAACAAATATAAATCACTTACTCATTCATCATTAAAAAACAAACCTCATGAAAAAGATCACCCTATTACTCGTTTGTGTTTTGACTACCCTCAGCCTATTTGCCAATGGCGATGCTGATAAATATAAGAAGGCCCCATTTATCAATTCTGATAAATACAAGAAGGCTATGTTAACGAACTTAGGCAAAATGAAAAACGCCAAAACCAAAGCCGATATGCAAACCGTTGCGAATCAGTTTGAGCGTATTGCCAGTGCCGAAAAAGGTAAGTGGTTGCCTAGCTATTATGCGGCTTACACTTACATTAGAATGGTTCGCTTTGAGAAAGATGCTGCCAAAAAAGACCAAGTACTTGACAAAGCCGATGGATTATTAAAAGCAGCGGCCAAACTGGCTCCCAACAACTCTGAAGTAGTGGCTTTGGAAGCTTACCTGGCCTTGACTCGTTTGTCGGTAGACCCTATGGCCCGAGGCCGGGAATACAGCGGGATGGTATTTGCCAAAGCGGGAAAAGCCAAGGCATTGAACCCAAAAAATCCTCGTCCTTACTTTTTAGAAGCCATCCTTAAAATGAATATGCCACCTGCTTTTGGTGGAGGAAAAGACCAGGCTTGCCCATTGTTTAAGTCTGCAGCGCAAAACTTTGAGAGCTTTCAACCTAAAACCGAATTGATGCCTAACTGGGGCAAAGAAACCAACGCTAAAATGATGAAGAGGGCCGAGTGCCAATAGTTTGGTTTATATGTATGCTCCCCTCGGCTAATGATTTTACGAGGGGAGTTTCATTCAACATTTACTAAATATCAATTTAAAACAACCCATCCCCATGAAAAAAATCACCCTATCACTCGTTTGCTTATTGACAGTTTGGATAGTTCAGGCCAAGCCTGCTCAGTATGAAAAAGCCATGAAGGCCAACTTGAACAAAATGAAAGTAGCCAAAACTTTCGCTGAAATGCAGACCGTAGCCGATGAGTTTGAACGCATTGCCAGCAACGAAAAAAGTAAATGGTTACCCAATTATTATGGAGCCTTTGTGTATGTGCAAATGGCAAGACTGGAAGAAGAGGCGGCCCCCAAAGACCAGTTGCTCAACAAGGCAGATAAATTATTGAAAATTGCGGCTAAGTTATCGCCCAAAAACTCTGAGATTGTAGCCTTAGATGCTTATTTGACTTTGATTCGGATATCGGTAGATTCTATCACCCGAGGGCGTCAGTATAGTGGCTCGGTTTTTACCAAAGTAGCCGAAGCTCAGGAACTAAACCCCAAAAACCCTCGCCCTGATTTTGTATTGGGTATTTTAAAGCTGAACATGCCTACCATGTATGGTGGAGGCACTGAGAGTGCCTGTCCTTTGTTTAAGTCTGCAGCTAAAAAGTTTGAGCTCAAGCAACCTGGTAATAGTTTGATGCCTACTTGGGGGAAAGCGCGCAATGCCCAAATGATGAAGGAAATTGGATGTGAGTAGTAGAGGCTCAAGCTTAGACTGGCGCTCATTTGCAATGAGTGTCTAATTTTCACGAGCATTTGCAATGCGGTTCAAGCTGATAGGCATCAATGATGAATTGGCAATGCTAGAAAATAAGTTATCTTGATAATCCTTGGTGCTCAGACTGGCGCTCATTTGCAATGAGTGTCTAAATTTTCACGAGCATTTGCAATGCGGTTCAAGCTGATAGGCATCAATGATGGATTGGCAATGCTAGAAAATAAAAGAGTTTCCTTGGTGTTGATATTTTGTTACTCAAAAAACATAAATGAAGGTGACAGCAGCGTTTGTCATACTGGGCTTGCCGAAGTATCTGGATCCTTATTACGACTCAGATTCTTCGGCAGGCTCAGAACGACAATAAAGATTACTTCTTCTTCAAGTATTTCTCAGGAATGGGAGTATCCTTGGTCTCATTGTTCCAGAGGATGCTTACCAGCCACCAGCGACCTTTTTCATAAGAGAGCTGAATACTATTGATACCGCGCATAAATACCTTTCCGTTTTTGGTATTACGGCTTTCGTAAGTGCTAAACACGTGGGCCACATTACCAAAACGTTCTACTCGACGACCAATTTCGGTTTCGAAAAAACCATTGCCTACCAAATAAGGCCCTGAACGAGTGATGTAACCTTCAGGAGTCATCGTAGTCATTACCTGTTTGCCATTGGGGCGGGTACTAATGGCTTGCATACGGGCGTTTTTGCGCATAAGCGACATAAAACGCTTCCAGTTGCGTTGCTGACCTTTGGGGCCTGAAATAACGTCATACAAAGCCTTGATAAAGCCATCAATCGTTTTGACATCGGCATCAAGGGCTTTATAAGGTTTCTTAGATGCTTTATTTTTTGGAAAAGTAGGAGGACTGACTTGGCCAAACTTGATATGAGCCACGTCTATTTTGCCGTTTTTGCGTTGGGTAATTTTTACCAGGTTATCGTACACCTTTTCGTCCATGTTTTTGTAGCGGTCTTCCTGCAACAAACGATTGAGTAAAGCCGGAACTGTATTGGAATGCCCTACGACTAATGTGGTTTTACCTTTATGCTTACGCAATACCTCTGCTAAAAATTCCTGGTCACGTGGATTGTAATTTTGTACCTCAAGATTATTGGCCTTGGCTACCGGGCGGCCTGTGTCCATCGTACGGGTGGTTTTGGTAGAATACACTGCCGCAATTTTTTCCTTTTTCAACAACTTTTTGAGCACCTGAGCCCGAGCTTTACCTGCTTCGGTCAATTGTGGATCGCGCGATCTGCTTTTGGCCTTTTCGGCGTGACGCACCAAATAAATTGTAGTTTGAGCCTGTGCTACTGCCCAGCCCAGGGTTAAGAGTAATACTAGTATTGATTTTCTCATATATGATATTTTCTGTTTTGTTAGTACTTCGATTTTGTTATTCTGAGCTTGCCAAGAAATCTGAATTAAGTCCCTTCACTAAGCTCAAGTTGGCAAAGAATTCAATATAGCTACTTCCCTTCAATTCATCTTATCAAAACTTGCTTTTTTAAGTCTTCACTCAATCTTGCCTAAGCAAATTCATCATGAATAATTCATCAATTTATAATTATGCTTTGCTGTTTTTTCCGCTTTTTATTATTTTAACTTCCCAATCAGGAACTCAATCCAACAACACAAATATGAAAACCTCAAACCAATGCCCTTTCCCTCCCTAAAAACTACGAACTCCCAACTATAAACTCTCAACAAATACACTAAAAACTGTGGACAGCCAACTGTTGTCCGTGAACTAAAAAAACGAATTATGTCTGATCTCGCCCAACAACTCATTGCTGAATGCAAACGCACCAAAAGTAAATTTTTAGACTTAGGAAACTGTGGCCTCACCGAATGGCCTGAGGAATTGTTTGATTGTGTGTGGTTGGAGGAGTTGAATTTAGGTATGAATTATAAAGATTTTGAGACAGGACAATTATATATGAGTGAGAATAGTCGCTATACAAATACTTTAAGCGTGATTCCAGTAGAAATAGGAATGTTAGTGAATTTAAAAAACTTTTATTTTAATGGCTTTGGTTTTATTGGTAGCTCAAGCATTACTCCGGCCTCTTTTTCTAGGTTAGGATTGTTAGAAAATTTAGAAGTTCTTGATTTGAGTTCACACCGTATTTATGAATTAGATTTTATTGCGAAGTTAAAGAAAATAAAAAACCTTAGATTAAGTGGGAATGTACTTCAAGATGCTAGTAGTATTTCTTTTTTATTGAAACTAGAGCATTTAGATCTTAGTTATAATCACATAATTGATTTTAGCTTTCTCTCTCATTTAAGAAATTTAAAAATACTTGACATTAGCCATAATAATTGTAATAAAATACATCTTGATGATAATTTAGTTTGTTTAGAAGATGCAGATTTGAGTAATAATTTTGCTACTTCTGTTATTGTTGATAGTCCTAACCTGAAAAACCTTAACCTGTCAAATAATAAGATAAAATCCTTAAGTGTAGGGTGTGAAATTAGAGATTTGCAGAGTTTTAATTTATCTTATAACCAAATACAAGATATAGGTTTTCTTAACTCTATGTTGAATCTAAAAACATTAACATTAAATGATAACCAGATTCTACATATTTTTGCTTGTTCTAGGTTGAAAGGGTTAAAAAACCTTAACCTAAGTAATAATAAAGTTTCAAATTTAAGGCCTCTTGCGGCTTTGGTTGAACTAGAGCAACTTGTCATTAATTCCAACGATATTGATGACGTTTCTTTTCTTTCATCTCTTGGGAGTATTAAATTTCTTGATCTTAGTAATAATAAAATTACAAATCTAAAATTCTTGATAGGCCTAAAAACCTTAAGTGCTTTACATTTGAATCGTAACAAAATTACTGATGCGAGCTTTTTACGTTTTCTACCTAATTTAAAAGTCCTTTCCTTGAGTTTTAACAAAATTCGTTATTTCGACTTTCTACTTTCTTTGAATATCTTACAAAAACTTGATTTAAGAGGGTGTTCAATCAAAAATGTTAGTTTTTTGACTTCTTTATCAAGTGTTACAAGCCTTTCTCTGAGTAATAATAGAATTAGAGATGGAAATGCTCTATCATCTTTGTCAAATTTAAAGGCACTATCATTGAATTATAATGAGATAAGAGATATAAGTTTTTTACAGACAATGACTAATTTGCAAACACTTTATTTAAGTTATAATAAAGTTAGCAATGTTAATATACTTTCTCATCTGAAAAAATTAACTAACCTCGATCTTAGTAATAATGACATAACTGATATAAGTTTTATGTCTAAAATGGTCAAGTTGTTTAGAGTGGACCTTAGGAATAATCAGATAAATGATTTGAAACCTTGTAAAAATATTATAGAAAAAGGAGGTTCATTAAACTTAGAAAAGCACGGAGGCAGTACTATTGACATTCATGCTAATCCAGTGAAAGCCCCTCCAATAGAAATTATTGAAGCAGGTCGCAAAGCTATATTGAGTTATTTCCAACAGTTAGAGGTTCAAGAAAAAACCTCTATCTATGAGGCGAAAACGCTCATTGTTGGTGAACCTGGTGCAGGTAAAACTACTTTATTGAATAAATTATTGGATGAAAGCTATGAAGTACCCAATGAAGAAAAATCTACTGTAGGTATTAATGTGCATGAAGGATGGTCATTCCCTTATGCTAATAAGAGAGAAATCCAATTCAAAGCTAATTTATGGGACTTTGGCGGACAGGAAATCCAATATATGTTGCACCAGTTTTTTTTGACTCCTCGTTCACTTTATGTGCTCTTGGCCGATGATCGCAAGCAAAATACCAACTTCCCATACTGGTTTCGTATTATTCATTTGTTAGGAAAAGACGCCTATGATCAAACTCATAGTCCAATATTGGTAGTGCTCAATGAAAACAAGCATCAATCCGTTACTAATTTTGATTTATTGTTATATCGTAAACAGTACGAGGAACTGAACATTCAATTGCAGGAAGTTGATTTTTCTAAAAATGACGACCGATATTTTGCTTTGGTCAAGCGAATTCAACAAATGCTCAGTGATTTGCCTCATATTGGCAAAGCTCAGCTTCCAGCCAATTGGGTGAAAATTCGGCAAGAATTACAAGAAAGAAGGGAAAGCTATATTAGTTTTGATCAATATGCGGAGATTTGTGAGCGCCACCAGATTACCAAACAAGTAGATCAATTGGTGCTCAGTCGGTTTTTACATGATTTGGGTATTATTTTGCACTTTCAGCAAGATGCAGGCGACTTACGTAACTTTATCATTCTTAAACCTGAATGGGCAGTAGATGCCATTTATAGCCTTCTTACAAATACTGAAGTGGTGAATAACAATGGTCGTTTTACTCAAGATTTCGTTTGCAATATTTGGCAAAAGCAAGGTTATGGCTTTGTAGAGCAAGGCTACCTGTTGGCCTTAATGAAAAAAGATGTATTTGAAATCTGTTTTCCTACCCTTCAGGCAGGCGAGTTTATTACCCCATTATTGCTGCCTACCCAAGCCGCCCAATACCCTTGGGGACATCAGGCTGCGCTACGTTTTCGCTATCAATATGCTTTTATGCCTCCTGGTATCTTAACTCGCCTCATTGTGCGCCAGAGCGAATTCATCATTACCCACCAAGACGAAGAAATGGTGTGGAAAGAAGGCGTATATTTGAAAAAAGAAGGATGTCGTATTCAGATTGTAGAGCGGGAAACCCGAGAAGAAGGCTCTAAGGTAATTGACATCTCGGTAATTGGGGGTAGCAATTATAACCGTAAGTTTGTGTTGCGTTCCATCCGTGACGAAATCAACGATATTCACCGTAAGTCATTCCCTAGTCTTAAGCCCTTTGAGAAAGTACCTTGCATTTGTGAAGAGTGTGCTTATCGGGTACAACAAGGGCAAGAACCTTATTACCATGATTTTGATACTTTGCTACGTTTCCAAAGAAAAGGGCGCATGCAGCGTACCTGTGACAAAAGCGCAGAGGATGTCTATATCCACGCATTATTAGAAGGTGTCTACGATAATGAAGAATGGCAGCGGAAAGAAGTGTCGAGAATGGGGCATTGATAGCATAAGTAGGGAAGTTTTTCTGAGCTTGCGAAGCATCTGAGGTCTGTAGAAGTGTTTATACTCAGACTCTTCAACTACATTAACGATGGTAAGATGAGAAAGGAGTTTGTAGTTACAATAGCCAAAAAAGTATAAGAAAACAATGAATCCAGGTAGTGATAATACACGCAGATTCTTCATTGCATTCAGAATGACACGGTTTTTTAGGTTTCGTTTGGTCATCATCATTGATGAGTTCTGATCACCAAAATATTAAGCCTTAGGGTGGCATGATCACGATGATCAAAAACACCCCTTCCCACCAAACAAATCCTCCACGAATGGTGTAAGATAATTGCTGAGTTGGTACACATCAGCTTGGCTTTTAAAACGATCTGCTACCTAGAAAAGTAAACCACCATTATGAAAATAACCAACGGGAAAATCTTGATTTTCTTTGGCATCATTCACCCCCTTTTGGGCATATCTCCTTTTGCCTTTGGGAAACAATTCCAGGGCTTTGCCAAGCAATTCTTTTTCAAAATAAGCGAAGGACTTTTTGAGTTTCCTTTGCTGAATGGCACCATGAACTACGAAAACTTTGCGGCATTTTGGTTTTTTTATTTTGGGTTATTGCTCATCCCCATTGGAGTTTTAGCCCATTATGTAGAGCAAACCAATAACCAATTGCCCAAAAATTTTATACGGGCTTATCTGATCGTGGTATTGGTAGGAGTATTTATGATTCCCTTTTCAGGAATGACCTTTTTGATGTTGCCCCACGCCATTTATATGTTGGTGCAAAAAAATAAACAAGCCAGACAGGCAATGCAGAAAAGTTTATAAATAATTGGCTGCTATTGCTGAAAAAAAAGGGGATAAGGGACAAATAATGTATTTTGCGGGTAAAGGTTAAGAATCATCAAATACTATTACCCAATTAATCATGAAAATCATTGGACTTTTATTAGGGAGCTTATTTTCATTTGCTTCTCTGGCTCAAATTCCGCTTACCCCTCAACAAATACAGCAAGATTATCAAATATTCAAAAATGTACTGACTCAGGGACATCCCAGCTTATATGTATATACCTCCGAGGCAGATTGGGAACAGATATTTGAGCGATTTGAGCAGGAGGAAATCAAGACTATAAAAACTGCTTCAGATTTGTTCAAAGCCTTTAGTCGTCTGGCCAATTACGTGAAAGATGGACACTTTCGAGTATTGCCTCCTACTATGGAAAAAGTGCCTCCCTTGTTTCCGATATGGGTCAAAATCATCAATGAGAAACTATATGCCGACACCGACGATCTTGGAATTCCGGTAGGGGCCGAACTTGTAACCATCAACAAAGTAGAAGGCAAGGAATTGCTGCAGCGCCTGATGAAGTACCCTACCACTGATGGTTACAATCGCACCAAAAAATACCGCCAAATAGAAAACGAATTTGGGATTTTGTATTTGTATGAGTTTGGGTACCAAAAAGACTTTGAGGTGATTTATAAAACACCTGATGGAAGTGTCAAAAATCGAACAATCCCAAGCAAAAGCTTTCAAAGCATTGGGAAAAGGTATCGTCAGAGAAACTCCTTGTTTAAAGAGTATCGCCATTTGGTAGGTAAAAAACGACCCAAAGATCCTCGCCTGCCTTACGTGTACTTTATACCCAACACCAAAACTGCCGTCTTGGCTGTCAACTCGTTTGCCTTAGAACCCAAGGCTTTCAAAAGCCGATTGATTGCCTTGCAAAAGCAAATCAGGAAGAAAAGGGCCAAAAACCTCATTATAGATGTGCGCCAAAATATTGGAGGATATAGAGCCAACGCCATTACCCTGTTCTCTTATGTTTCGTCTACGCCTTTCAAACAGCGAACATCAGAAAGTATTATCACCCAAGAATTACCCGAATCGCAATATGCAGTACATACCATGTCAGATTATGCAAAGTTTGTAAAAATGTACTTTGGCCCTGCCAAAAAGCTAGACGAGCGTTGGGTACTCACTGTAGATCGAGCTGAACCTATGATGCAACCCCAAAAGAAGCGTTTTAAAGGCAAAGTCTGTGTATTGATTGGGGGGAGAACCTTTTCGGCAGGAGTGGCTTTTGCGCTAAGTGCTAAAAACGATGCTAATATCCCGCTCATTGGGGAAGAAACGGGTGGAGGGTACTATATGCATACCGGACAATACCCCGTGTTGTACAAATTGCCCCATTCCAGGATTTTCGTGAATATGTCATTGGTGCAGATAAACAAGTTTGTAAAGGATAAAACTGCTCCTTTGGGTAGTGGAGTATTGCCTGACCACGCCATTGAACTCACTCGGGAAGATCTGATAAAAAGCAAGGACACTCAGTTGAATTATGCACTACAGTTAATTCAGGGCAAAAAATAAAGGGAGCTTCTGTTTTTCTGAGGATTAAATCGGCGAATGTTATATATTCGTAAGCTGATCATCGCATAAAGTAATGGAGTTCAAAGAACAAGTAATACAGTATAAAGAAAAAATCGTTTTTATAAGGCTCTCTATGCCATTTTTTGACCGAACCCTAAAGCACTATGTAGAAGACGAAGCTTGCTTTATGTTTGTCAACAAAGGAGAGGTAGGGGTACGTTCGCAAGAGGACTATTTCAAGCTCAACCGAAACAAAGCCATGTTGGCCAAGTGCCTCAATTATTTCTTTGAACCCAGTGATGATCCTGGCAAATGCGACGAAGGAATTGAGTCGGTGGGTGTTTTTTTATATCCTTCGCTGGTAAAAGATTTATTTGAATTTGACCTTTCAGCTTCCAATTACACCGTCGATTTTAACCTCAAACAAATAGAGGTAGACAAACTGTTGGATCATTATCGTGAAAGCATTGGCATTTTGCTGGACAATCCTGAGCTGGCCGATGAGAGCATGATTAAAACCAAACTAAAGGAGTTTGTTTTGCTGATGTCTAAATCGCAACAGGCCCCTTCTGAGTTAGACTTTTTAGCCGCATTGTTTAAACCCAATGAGGTAGCTTTTAAAACCACGATCCAGCATAACCTATATGCAAACCTTTCATTAGAAGAACTTGCCCAACTTTGTCACCTAAGTCTTTCTTCCTTTAAGCGAAAATTTAAAGAAGTATTCGACGAAAGTCCCAAAAAGTACATTGCTCGCAAAAAAGTAGAAAGAGCAGCAGAATTATTAAAGTCAAAAGAGTTGCGAATTTCGGATGTGGCTTACGATGTGGGCTTTGATTCTTTGTCTACTTTTAACCGAAATTTCAACAGCATTTACGGCAAATCCCCCTCAGAATACCGAGTGAGCTAAAATGACATGTCTTTGGACTAAAACGAGATAATCGTCTCTGAGCTTTTCAAGACCTTTGTTTTAAATAAAAAAATAAGGAAATGAAAAATTCAAAAGTCTTAAAAGGATTCTTAATTCTCTCGGGTTTACTACTCACATTTATAGGAGGAGCTACCCTTTTTATGCCAGTAGCTATGAAAGCCAGCGCTGGGATCAATATTGCTGGAAACATTAGTGTGATCAACGACACCAGAGCATCTAGTGCATTGTTGATGGTAGCTGCTTTATTGATTATCTCGGGAGCCTTCTCGAGAAAGCTCGCTTTCACCTCCTCTTTACTTTCAGTCATTATTTTCCTTTCCATTGGTATTGGTAGAATCATCAGCATTATAAGCGATGGCATGCCAGTAGATGGATTGGTCAAAGCCACTGGTTTGGAGCTGGTACTGGGAGTTACTGGAGCCATTTTATTCAAAGTCTATCAAGACAAACAATCATTTAGTCACTAAATCATTTTCACCTTTTAAAAAACAACAATATGAATAAGACAGTCATGATCACTGGAGCCAATGCAGGAATTGGCAAAGATACCGCCCGACAATTAGCCTTAGTAAAGGGTACTGAAAAAATTTATTTGGCGTGTAGAAATCGCACCAAAGCTCAGGCTGCTAAGAAGTTTTTAGAAGAAAAAACGGGGAGATATATTTTTGAAATCATCATTATGGATGTATCTAAGCCTGAGACGGTTAGAGATGCGGTAGATCGCCTTGCCGAACCTATCGATGCCTTGATTATGAACGCTGGAGGAACTGGCAAAGACCCCGAAAAGAAAACCAAAGACGGGGTGACAAATATTACGGCAAGTAACCTGCTAGGGCACGTTGTACTAGTAGATGAGTTGCTAAAAGCAAAAAAGCTAAAGAATGTAGCGTTGTTTGCCAGTTCTGAAGCAGCACGAGGCATTAAAAAAATGGGTATGAAACGCCCCGACTTGAAAACCTCATCGGTAGAAGAGTTCGCCTCTGTTTTTGATGGTACCGCCTATGGGAAAAAGTTTGACCCTATGGAAGTGTATGGAGCTGTAAAATACGGTGGAACTCTGTGGATGTCGTCTATGGCCAGAAAATACCCTGAAATCAAATTCATTAGTATGAGTCCAGGTGGTACCAGAGGTACTGAGGGCTTTGATGATATGCCTTTCTTGCAACGTTTTATGTTTAAATACATCGGAATGCCAATTGTGATGCCTTTGATGGGGATGTCGCACAGTTTAGAAAAAGGCGCCAAGCGATTCGTGGAAGGTATCAACAATGATGCTTTTAAGAGTGGGGTATTTTATGCCAGTAAAAAGAATGTACTTACCGGACCATTGGTAGACCAAAGCAGTATTTTTCAAGATTTAACCAACGAAGTTTACCAAGACAATGCGAGTGAGGCTATTCATCGGTTTATCAAATAATGGTGTAGAGCTAGGCCTGGTGGGTTTTTGGAACCTGCCAGGTAAGCTTTAGGTATGAGGGAAAAATAAGTCGCAATTTTGCATAATGGCAGAAATTACAGCTTCTTGGCAAAATGATTCAAGAAGTACTTTATAGCCGTGATGGTCAATATGTGCGTAAAGCCTGGTTGATATCTACTGAGAATCAACCATCTGGTCGATTAATGGTTTTTCTGGATGGTGAATTCTACGTAGAGCGTATGAATATCTCAACGCTTTTGGCAGAACTAGGGAAGAAGTATGGCCCTTTTACTGGAGTTTTTATTTCAAATCTAGATGCAGAAGCCCGCCATTATGATTATACCTGTAATCAGGCGTATGCAAAGTTTGTGGCTGAAGATGTACTTGCCTGGATCAATGACCACTACCCAGATGTACAGACTACCAATTCTTTGATAGGTGGACTTAGCCTTTCTGGTTTGCAAAGTGCCTATATTGCTTATACCTATCCAGAAATATTCAATCGTATCTTGTGCCAATCACCTTCTTTTTGGTGGGAGCAAGAATGGCTTTTGAAGAACATGAACCCTGATAAAATAAAAAACAATCAATTTTGGATCAGTGTAGGAGACCAGGAAAAAGACACAAATGTTCAGCATCCACCCACCAATTTATTGCAGGAAGTTGACCAGGTAACTGCAGTGGAGCATATGGTTGATTTTATGAAAAATCATCAAATCGCAGTAAATTATCATCCTTATGCAGGTGGACATAATGTAAGTGCCTGGAATACCGAACTGAAAGAAGCCCTTATTTGGTTACTTCAATAATCCAGGGTAAGTGTAAAGGTGTTTTGCCTGAGGAGTTTGGGGGAGTATCAACAAAAATTGTATATTCAAAGCCTTTGATACAAGACTTTTGTTTGACCGCCCATGACTCAAAGCGCCCCAATAATCAATGCCCTCATTGCCTATGGAACTTGCCAGGCTTTTTTTATTGCTGTTATCCTGCTTAGATCGTCGAATAAAACCTTATTTAAAAAGTTATTTGCCACACTATTGATTGTAGAAGGCATTATTCTTTTTGAGCGATTGTTGGTAGAAACCGCCTTGATTAATTCTGTACCTCATTTACTGGGTGCGGCTTATCCCATTAGTTTTTTAAAACCACCCCTGATGTGGTTTATGACGCTAGCCATTACCGTAAAAGGTTTTCAACTTTCTCGAAAAAGCTTTTTACACCTCATTCCTTTCGGTTTAATGTTACTTTTAAACCTACCTTTTTATTTCTTGAGTGGTGCCGAAAAATTGGCCAACGTACAAGCCTTTATGGACAAAATCCCCTCGTACAAAAGCTTTATGTTTTACTTTAGCCTAAGCTTTTTTGGGTATATCGGGATTTATATTTTCTGGAGCATCCAAAAATTGAGTCAAGTACGAAAATATGTGACAAACAACACCTTAGTGAATTGGTTCCGAGTGGTATTGGTGAGCTATTCGATGTTTTTGGTGTTGCATTTGGCCTATTTTGTAGTACAGCCTCTTTGGCAATTAAACTGGGCCTTTATCAATCAAATCAGCTTGTTGGCAATGACTTTTATTATTCAGGCCATTGCTTTTAAACTATTCGACAAATCGACTTTGATGAATGCCAAAATTCCTGATTTGAGCAATCTAGAGGCAAGAAGGGCTAAAGAAGCATTGATTATAAAAGCATTAGAAGAAGACCAGGTTTATTTGGATGATACATTGACGCTACAAAAATTTGCAGATGCAATCGTGTTGTCTGCTGCCGAAGTGACCGAGCTAGTCAACCAAAAATTCAATTGCTCTTTCAAAAAACTGATTAGCCAATATAGATTACAGGAAGCCAAGCGTAGAATAGAAAAAAACAACGACCCAAAAGTGAAACTGATAGACATTGCTTTTCAAGTGGGCTTTACCAACAAAGTTTCTTTTTATCGGGTGTTCAAAGAGTTTGAAGGAATTTCACCTTCTGAGTATCTTGAGAAGATCAAAAAACAAGAGAATTTATAAAAAATAAGGTTACAAAACCCTTTTGTAACCTCGTTCCAGGTCTTTTTTCATAATTATGCTGCGTTCTATCAAACGTAAATCATCATTATGAAATACTCAGGATCGATTGAAATCAATAAACCCATAGCCTTGGTCACTAGCTTATTTGCCGACCCCAACAGTCTCAAAGAATACCAGGATGGCTTTGTGAAAAAAGAACTCCAAAGCGGGCAAGCAGGAGAGGTAGGGGCTGTTTCTAAAATGTATTATGCCTATGGCAAACGAGATATGGTGCTCACCGAAACCATTGTGGCTAATGACCTTCCTGCCTCATTTGAGGCCTTTTACCACCACAAGCATATGGACAACACCATGAAGTGCACATTTACCACATTAGGAGAGAGCAAAACGAGATATGATTATGCTTATGAATACACTCGCCTCAACTGGGTAATGCCCCGACTTATAGCCATCTTGTTTCCTAATGTGTATCGCAAACAAGGCGACAAATGGATGCAACAGTTCAAGGATTTTGTAGAAAAACAATAAAGTCTAAAGCAGATAACTATGTGGGAAGAAAAATTAAAAATTTATGATGCGCTCATTGCCAAATGCGACCGCTTTGAGCGCAAAGGAAAAACAATGCCTTATACTTCGGCCAATGGACACATGTTTTCGCTCCTTAACAAAGCGGGAGAAATTGGAATCAGGTTTTCTAAAGAAGTGCAAAAGAAATACATAGAAGAGTTTAGCACCACCATTTTCAAATCTTATAATTCTGTGATGCACGGCTATGTGCTCATTCCAGAACATATGTTGGAAGATTTGGATCATCTAGCCAAATACTTAGATGAGGGCTATGACTATGTAATGAGCCTTGAACCGAAATAAGGTTTAGGTTTATAGTTAAGTGATCAGGACAACATTGACTTTTGAAAAACTTCTTTGATTCTAAACAAAAGCCGCTACTTTTGTTCGTATTCCACAAAAAAAGATTCCATTGGAGTGCAAAAACAACTCCTTACAGGAAAGTTTTTCACTAGCATCCTAAAAATCAAAACGACTTCTTTGTTAAAAAGTAAAAAACATAAATAACAGAAAATAATGAGCTTAATTGAAAAGTATATTGCCAGTTCCGATAATGAAAAGTATTACAGAGAAAGGTTGGATCAATTGGATCAAACTCAAAAAGCGAAATTAGAAGATTTATTAGATAGGCTAGAAAAGGCGGGAGCCAAAAAACCATTGGATTGGGCATTAAGTAACGTAGAAGAAAGCATTCCTCAGTTTGCTCGTTTTTTAATGCTCAAAGGATTATTTGAGATAATTGAAGACATTGAAGGAAATATGGGCTTTGCTGAGGATGTAGATGAAAGCTATGAAGATGATATTGAGGAAGTGAGTAACCAATTAAAAACGGCCATTGGCGAAGATGGATTGAATAAATTCCTGAAATCATATACCAAAGGGGTAATGTGGCAAGTAATAAATTTGATTGATGAAGGTAATTACAATACCAATGGTGACCCAGGTTGGGTATTAAAGGAGGTGAATTCAGAAGGGAAAATAACTGGCAAAAACGTTGGCGGATTGCACGAATCTTTTGTGGATTTTGAGGAGGAAATATAGAGGAGTTACATCAGCACTTCTAGCGCTCATTTGTAATGAGTGCCTATATATAGATCATTTGAATGCGGTTTGGTTGATACAACTTAGATTCAGTTAAGTAAAAACGCAACTCGCATTCAAATGCTTCCAAAAATGGATACGCATTGCAAATGCGCACCAGTCTAAAGGGGAGAGTTCTGGCGCTCATTTGCAATGAGTGCCTACATATATGAGCATTTAAATGCGATTTAGTTGGTTTACCACTTAGATTCGGCTAAATAAAAATGCGACTCGCATTCAAATGCTCCCAAAAATGGATACGCATTGCAAATGCGCACCAGTCCAAAGCTCGTCAGCGTATTTAAATCTTTGCTAACAAACATTTCCTGCGAATCTTTCTAACTTTGTTGAAATTTATTGTAGACTATTTTCAAGCCTGATAGGTTTCCCAAACTTGTCAGGTTTAAAAGCACAAACAAGATGAACAAATTTCTCCAAGTAATAGCTCTGGCTACACTCATTGTAGCGTGCCAACCACAAGCACAAGACCGTCAAAGTCAGCAATCCGAAACAGCAGATGCGACTACCCCAACTACTCCCACAGGAGGCCAAAAATTAGACAAAATCGTGTTACCCGAAGTAGAGAAGCCCAAAGATACCCTGAATGTGGCTTTCTTGATTATGGATGGGACTTACAACACCGAACTGACGGCCCCCATTGATATGTTTCAGCATACCATTTTTCACGCCAAGCCTGGTATGAAAGTATTCACTGTAGCCAAGTCCAAAGAACCTATTCGTACCTTCGAGGGGCAGCGTATTTTGCCTGATTATAGCTATACCGAAGGCAACCTCCCCAAAATAGATGTATTGGTTGTGCCTAGTGCCGAACATCATTTAGATACCGATTTGGAAGACAAGGCATTGATTGATTTTGTGAAAAAAGTAGATAAAGAAGCCAAATATATCACCTCGCATTGTGATGGAGCCTTTGTATTGGCCCAAGCCGGCTTGCTCGATAAAGTAGCTTGTACTACTTTTCCAGGCGATGTAGACAAATTCAAAAAGCGTTTTTCGCAACTAAATGTGGTAGACAAAGTATGGTTTGTACACGATGGCAAATACATTACCTCGGCAGGTGGAGCTCGTTCTTTTGAAGCTGCTTTATATCTGGTGCAACTACTCTATGGTAAGAAAGCCGCAGATGGTGTTGCCAAAGGTTTGGTGATTGATTGGGAAATAGACAATGTACCTTTTGTAATAGCCAAAGAAGGTAAAAGATTGATTGATCGCCAGGGGCATCGCTTTGTGAGTAAATAATAATAGATTGGTTTTGAGGATTGAGGGTTAACTTTTAGCTTTCAGGAATTATCAAAGATAAATTCACCTCAAAATCAAAAACCTTTTATTATGGATCAACAATTTGAATACGCCAGTGTAGAATGGCTTTGGGATTCAGGAAACATTCGCATAAACTTACCAAACGGAGAGGAACATCAATCTACCGGAACATATGCTGAAATCGTAGCCACTTTGAACGAAATGGGGCAAAATGGCTGGGACATTGGTTCTTGTGCTGCTCAATCCAACTGGATTTACTGGACAATGAAAAGAGCACGATAATATGTATTTTTAAGATGAACGAATCTCGAGGTGTTGTAAATTTCTAGACTCGAGATTCGTTATTCACAACGACTATCTCCAGGTTGTTGCTGCTTGAGCCAATTCTTTTTGGTCGCTCTGACGTACAAGCTGATGCACAAAAGATTGATCATCAGTTGATTCGGCCTTCCCAATGATTTCATCCTTCCAGACTGTTTCCATTCTATACATAATATCTACCGAAGCCAATTGCTTATTCTTCAATACCTCTTCAGGCAACGATTCTATCACCCATTGCAGGTAATAAGCATTATTGGTGTGGTTGTTCGTGTCCAGGTCAAACCAACGTACTTTGAAGCTTTCCTGGTATTGTGGGGCTTTTATTTTGGCAACTCTTCCTTTCAACTGTTCTACAAAGGGAGGATCAGTTGGGAGAGATATACTAGTAATTATTTCAGGAACCCCAATCATTTTGCGGGCTTGTATATCCATGACTGCCCAGGTACTTTGAGCGCGGCCAATTTCTTCCTCTTGGGCATTGAACAAGATAAAATTTCGGTACACAAAGTATTTATCGAAACCAATGGGGTAGGTAAGTACTTTGATCACCTCTTGTTGGGCAGGAAAATGCTGCATTTCTATTTTCAATCGGGTAAGCACCCAGGTCCAATCATGCTTGAGAAGGTCACGTACCCCAATCTCTAAATGATCGGCATGTTGTCCAGCGGCTTCTTGTAAATAATTGGCAATAGTTACTATAGAGGCCCGATTATGCACATCTACTTCGTAGTTTCTTACCACAAAATCTGCCCAAAGTGTTGTTTGCTTCATTACTAATCTTATTGTTTTATAGAACAAGTGTAATCAATCAAAAATCTCCTCATCCTTCTTCATCAACATTTGCATAATCATATCTTTGAGCGGATCCAGGTTCTTTTGAGTGGCCGAAGAAAAAATAATAGAAGGCACATTTTCAGGAATTTCGTTGTCTAAAATCTTTTGCACCTCTTCCTCTAGTTCATCGTCTAATAAATCCGACTTAGATACTGCCAGAATACGTTTTTTGTCCAATAGCTCGGGATTGTATTTGCGTAATTCATCCAGCAAGGTTTCATATTCGGCCTTGATATCTATGTTTTCGGCCGAAACTAAAAACAATAAAATAGAATTGCGTTCGATGTGTCGTAAAAACCTTATTCCCAAGCCTTTACCCTCTGAGGCTCCTTCAATAATCCCTGGAATATCGGCCATTACAAATGATTTATAATCACGATAAGCCACCACTCCGAGGTTAGGTACTAAGGTAGTAAAGGCATAATTGGCAATTTCTGGTTTGGCTGCCGATACTACTGAAAGCAAAGTAGATTTTCCGGCATTAGGGAAGCCCACCAAACCTACATCGGCCAATAGTTTCAACTCCAATATGATCCATTCTTCAACGCCTTCGGTACCAGGCTGGGCATAATGAGGACTTTGATTGGTAGATGATTTGAAATTACGGTTACCCAAACCACCCATGCCGCCTGGAGTAAGAATAATTTCCTGACCATCTTCAGTAATTTCAAGCTTAAACTCGCCCGATTCAGCATCTTTGGCCACTGTACCAATAGGCACTTCCAGTATAATGTCTTTTCCTTGAGCCCCGGTACGCCCTGCACCCTCGCCTGGTTTTCCGTGTTCGGCAATTACGTGTTTTTGGTACTTAAGGTGTAGCAAGGTCCATAATTGGGCATTGCCTCGCAATATGATGTGGCCACCCCGACCACCATCACCTCCGTCGGGGCCTCCCTTGGGTACGTGCTTTTCCCGACGAAAATGTGAAGAACCAGCGCCTCCGTGTCCCGAACGACACTGAATTTTTACGAAATCTATAAAATTGGAATTTGACAAAACGAAAGTGTTGCTAAAATTTGAAAAATACTGAATGATCGAAAATAAAAAAGGTTATCCAATAGTTGGTACTAGTGAATAACCTTTTTAGGGAAATAACAATTAAGCTAAAGCATCTATTTTGCTGCTAAGTGCATCAAAAATGCTTTCAATTGTGCCAATACCATTGATTTCTACATATTTGCCTTGAGCTTTGTAATGATCTGCTACTGGGGCAGTTTCACTTTTATACACCTCTAAGCGGCTTTGGATCAAACCTTCATGTTGGTCGTCAGGACGGCCAGAGGTTTTACCACGCTCCAAAATTCGAGAAACCAGCTCCTGATCGTCTACCTTTAGCTCAATCATTTGCGAAATGCTTTGGCCATTGTCTGTCAAAATTTTATCCAACGCTTCGGCCTGGGCTACTGTACGAGGGAAACCATCGAAGACAAAACCTTTAGCATCTGGGTTCGACTTCAGCTTGTTGTCTATCATACCTACTACGATTTCATCAGGTACCAACTTTCCCTGGCTCATCAAGTCACGAGCTTTGAGACCTAGAGGAGTAGCAGCAGCTACTTCGCTACGTAATAAGTCTCCAGTAGATAAGTGAATCAAACTGTACTTGGCAATGATTTTTTTACTTTGAGTTCCCTTTCCGGCACCAGGAGGGCCAAACAATATTAAATTAAGCATTATAGAGTTTATTTAAAATTAAAGTTTTGTATTGAGGATTTCCCTCAACTTGAATGACATATTTAGATGATAGATTCAAACACGCCTGGACAACTTATGGCAAGTATACCAACGCGTACACGAGTCAGCGCAATTATTGAATTGCATATATTTCGTTCAAAGTCCTTCCGCTTTGGTCATAGTCCAGGCCATACCCTACTACAAACTTGTCAGGTATTTCAAAACCTACATATTTTGGATGAACATCTGCCTTTAAGCACTCAGGTTTAGTGAGCAAAGTAGCTACCTGGAGAGATGCAGGACTTTGTTTAGAAAAGGTCTGAAGCAATTGAGCAATTGTAAAGCCTGTGTCTACAATATCTTCCACCACTACTACATGCTTCCCCTCAAGCGAAGTATTCAAACCCATCACCTCGGTTAGTTTACCAGTACTTTGGGTGCCTTCATAAGAAGCCACCTTGATAAAAGCTACTTCAGCTTCAGTACACATGTGTGTTACCAAATCACCCATAAAACGAAAGGCACCATTAAGCACGCAAACAAGAAGCAAGGGTTGCTGTGCATAATCCTGATCTATAGCAGAAGCAATGCGGGCCACTTCTTTTTGAATGGACTCGGCATCGAGGTACAACTCGAAGGTTTTGTCTTTTAACTGGACAGTATGCACGTTAAAAATGTAAATTTTTTGCTAAACCAAAGATTAGATAAGCAATTGAAAATCAATGTTTTTATATTAATGGTATCAATTACAAGGCAGGAAAAAAATAATAATGCCGTTTATCCGCTTATTTCTAATTTTTCCACCTGTTTGATTTTCAATCTCTTATCTTTTTATAAGAAGGCCCAAATTTAGGAAGAAAATCATTTTTTAGTAATAATTCATATAAAAAAGATGAGGGTATAGAGCGTTCTAAGATAGATTTTAGACAGAAATAACTTTGAATTATGACAAAAGCTGGAGGACTTGTGTAAAATTAATTGTGTATTCAAACTACAGCTACTAATTTGTCGTTGTGAATGAAAAAGCCGCATCAAAAGAGAAACACTATATGTCACCGAAATACACCAAGATTTGCTTACTAATATTGGCGCTTATGTGGGCCGTACCTCACACCTATGCCCAAACAGAAAACTCCGATAATAGCAAAGACGACAAAAAGCCTTTGTTGCTGGATATGCAGACCCAAATTGACATTGCCCATGCGATTAATGCGATGTACAATTTTAAATTTGAACTGGCCGAAAACAGCTTTGAATTCTTTCGCGAAAAGCACCCCAATCATCCCATGCCTTATTTTCTGTTTGGTTTGAGCAACTATTGGAAGATTATGCCCAATCAGGAAATCAAAACCCACGATGAGAAGTTCTTGTACTATATGGATAAAGTAACCACTCTGGCCAAGGGGATGTACCGTAAAAACAAAAAAGACATTGAAGCATCGTTTTTTCTATCAGCAGGATATGGCCTGAAGGCTACTTTTTATGCCTATCGTAAAAAATGGCGCAAATCGCTGGTAGATGCCAAAGCTGCCTTGAAATATTTGCGCAGAGGTAAAAAAATCCAGCAAATGAGTCCTGAATTGTTGTTTGGGGATGCCATGTATAACTACTACACCGCCCAACTGCGCAAGGAAAAACCGCTTTTAAGACCTTTGTTGGCGTTGTTTCCCAAAGGAAATAAACAAAAAGGCCTCGAGCAGTTAACCAAGGTAGCTTATAATGCATTTTATACCCGTACCGAAGCACAGTACCACCTGATGGAGATATACCGCTATTATGAAAAGAACCGCGCCAAGGCCCTCCAGTTTTCCCAATACTTATACAAAACCTTCCCCGACAACCCCTACTTTGAGCGAAGCTATGCCAGTATTGCATTTACTGCGGGTTGGTATTCAGAGCTTATTCAGGTGTCGAACAGCATCATGAATAAAATCAACGCGGGCAAAACCGGATATGAAGCCATCAGTGGGCGTTATGCGAGTTATTTTCTAGGCTACACCTATCGCTATCGTTATCCGGATAAAGAGCGGGCAAAAGACTATTTTCAACTCACGGTCAAATATGCCGAGCAAAGCAAGTCTTACGAATCTGGATATTATCAGTCGGCGTTGAAAGAACTGGCACGAATGGCTCGTGATGAGAAGAAATTTCGTTTGGCCAAGCGGTATTATCGCAAGGTGAAAAAATATGCTAAAAGACGAAGTAAACGCTATAAAGAAGCCAAAGCTTTCCTGCGTAAATATCGCAGATTAAGATAACCCAATTAGAGGAAGGGGAGATGATCAAATCTTTTGAAGTTTTTGCAAAATCAGTAGCTAAAGCTGATAAACCAAAAAATGGTGACCATTGCGATTATATCATATTACAAGAAGAACCACCCATAGTAGCGTTAGCGTTGGCTGATGGAGTAGGGGGCAAACCTTGTGATTACGAAGCTTCGGCCACTGCAGTTAAAACATTTTTCCAAAGCCTTCATAAATCCTCGACAGAAGATTTAAAAATACGCCTGATACAGGCTTGCCAAGAAGCCGATGAACAAGTAACAAATGCTCCCAAACGCTGTGAAAAGATGATGACTACCTTTTGCGCGGTAGTATGGGATGGGGCTAAAGGGGAGATTCATTTTACTTCGGTAGGTGATTCGAGGATTTACTTGCAAAGCACTAGCCAGCTCGAGCAATTGACGGTAGATGATGCCGTAGAGCAAACCAAAAAGATGGGAGGGCAGACTCAATTGAGGAGCTATATTACCCAGGCTTTAGGAGATGGTACTGCGCAATTTGACCTACAAACTCGGTCATTTTTACCGGGTGAAACCTGCTGGTTGGCGTCTGATGGATTTTATCAGGCTGTATATCAATTAGGAGAAGAACTCACGCCACTTTGGAAATTCCAGGATTTTAATCAGGGTGTTACCAAATTATTTCAGCATTACCAACCTCATTATCAAGACGATGCCAGTGTAGTAGCCTTACGTAATAATACCAGCCCTACCACATTTGATACGCATTTTCAGGCGTGGACACAGCAAAACTACCCTATCCCTGTACCTGCCAATTTGGAACAACCTGCATTCATTCGTACTATTTTTGATCAACTCCAAGTAGCCATCAATGCTCATCAAGCCGATCAGGCTTTACATTTTTGTGAGCTAATTGAAATGCTGGAAATACATCCTGTACTCAGTGCAGTGGAGAAGTTATTAGGAACTTGCCAGCAGGCAAATTTCAACAATCAAGCAGTGTATAAAGCACTACGAAGCCTATTGATGCAGGCCGTAAAATAAGGATATCAAATGCAGATTACTGAATATACCCAAAAAATACAGCGATTATTAACCAGTGAAGATTCTTCTAATGTAGCGTTAGCTTTTCAACTCATGGAAGGGCAAGGCTTCCCAGAATCGTTGTATCCATTAATGGGAGACGATTTTTATAAAAAGACCTTGTGCATACAGCATGGCATTGCCCCACCCATCGAAAACCTTACTAATTTTCATTTAGAAGGTGATCATTTACAGCCCCCTCGTTATTTGTTTAAACAATTCCCCGAAACACTCTTGCAGCTCAAGCAATTGAAAGCCTTGACTTTTATTCGCCATGCATTTAGTCAGTTACCCGAAATTGGCGTAGCCTGGCCTGCCTTAGAAGCACTGGATTTATCAGCCAATGAACTGAGTAAATTACCCGACGATTTTGGAAATTTGAACCGTCTTCAGCAGATTTCACTGGCGGGTAATAAGCTAAGAAACTTACCCATAAGCTTTAAGAAATGTAAGCAAGTCAAAGAATTAAATTTGAGTAATAATCAACTTAAAACCATTCCCCCCGAGGTATTTAAATTAACCAAACTCGAGAAGCTCGATCTAAGCTATAATTATTTGATCGAGATACCTTCTGAAATTGGGAAACTCAAAAAGCTTAAAGAGTTATACTTAAATAATAATCAACTCACAAAGCTCCCTAACCAAATTGCTCGACTTAAAAATTTGGAAACGATTTACTTATCAGACAATCACTTTGAGGAAGTACCCAAAGCATTGTATCAGGCCGAAAACCTGGTGCGCCTTGACATTAAAAACAACCCTATAGATGCTGAAAAGATAGAGGAAGCCCAGCGATTGTTTCAGTTTAAACTTACGGTGATGATTTTTTTGTTGGGAAAGAAGTATTAGTAAGGTTTTAAAACCGTACACTAATTTTTATTTGTTCCGACTTGCATTCTGATATTTTTTATCAAGCATAAAAAGTACTTGAATCGCAGGGTCTTTCTTTCCGCCTTAGATACTATCTTCGAAAACAAGGAATTTGATATAACTTTTTTAAGATTCTAGTTTTTTCCAAGAAATAATTATCTTTACGCTAACCCAAAGGAGTTATTTATTAACTACCTAGTGT
>MLAY01000023.1 GCA_001890965.1 marine bacterium AO1-C
GTAGTATTAAAACTTGTTGTAAATGTGTGTGCAAAAACCTCTTTTCTTTAAAGGAGGTTTTTTGTTTTTAGGTGGTGTAGGCAACGGAGTGGTCAATAAAATTGAAAAAAAACTGAAACGAATAGTTACAAAACAGAAGGCCTGGCCTTTTATAGATAGTTAAGGCATTTATGTCTTAATGGTAGTATTAAAACTTGTTGTAAATGTGTGTGCAAAAACCTCTTTTCTATAAAGGAGGTTTTTTGTTTTTAAGAGATATATAAATGAAAATTTGTTTACTTACTAGTTAGTAAGTAGTTTTGACACATGTCTGATACTAAAAAGAAAATCATTGACATCGCAGAACGATTAATTAGAACTAGAGGGTATAATGCCTTCAGTTATAAAGATATTGCGAAGGAGTTGAATATTAAAAATGCAGCCATTCATTATCACTTTCCTGCCAAATCAGACTTAGGAATTGCCGTTATAGAAAAAAACCAAACTAACTTTGCTGACCAAACCTCTGGATGGATAACACTATCTCCTGCCCAAAAACTTGAAGCTTTTATTCAAATTTATGCTACAAGTAAAAAAAATAATTGTGTGTGTTTTGTAGGAGCCTTGGGCGCTTCTTATGATTCTTTGCCTGAAGACATGCAAAAAAGTTTGCAAAATGCCACTGGGGAGATTAAGCAATGGGTAGAAGGTTTCTTGCAGGAAGGTCTTAAAGACGAAGTTTTTTCATTTAAATGTACTACTACAGAAATGGCCGATTTAGTAATAACCACTCTGGCTGCTTCTTTGATTTTGGATAAGATAAATACCCGTAATGTTTTCGGATCAGTTAGAAATGCACTGAAAGGGGTATTGTAAAAAATTTATACAATTAACTTACTTACTAGTAAGTAAATACATTGCTTATGAATAATACACGTGTAGTAATAACAGGATTGGGAGCATTGTCTCCATTAGGAAATGATGTACCTACTAACTGGGAAAATGCGCTGAAAGGTACAAGTGGAGCAAACCGAATTACTCGTTTTGATCCTTCAGAGTTTAAGGTGCAGTTTGCTTGTGAAGTGAAAGATTACAACCCTGCGGATAAATTGGATAGAAAAGAAATCAAAAAATCTGATTTATTTACACAATACGCACTTTATGCTACCAGTGAAGCAATTGAAGACGCTGGCCTGAATGTTAATACCTGCGAAACACCTTACGATATAGGGGTAATTTGGGGATCTGGCCAGGGAGGTATGGATACATTTGAACAAGAAGTGAAATCTTTTTCTCAGAATGGTGGGAAACCACGATTTAACCCTTTTTTTATTCCGAAGTTGATTACTAACATGGCATCTGGGATGATTTCTATGAAATACGGTTTTATGGGGATTAACTATACCGCAGTGTCTGCTTGTGCTACTTCTAATACCGCCATTATGGATGCCTTTAATTATATCCGAATGGGTAAAGCAAAGGCAATTGTTACTGGTGGATCTGAATCACCTATTACAGAAGCCTCCATTGGTGGATTCTCAGCTATGAAGGCTATGTCTACTCGAAACGATCAGCCTCAATCGGCTTCAAGACCTTTTGATATCAACCGAGATGGTTTTGTAATGGGAGAGGGTGCAGCCGCTTTGGTCTTAGAAGAATATACTCATGCCAAAAAACGAGGAGCCAATATTTATGCAGAAGTAGTAGGAGCTGGTATGACTGCGGATGCATATCATTTAACTGCCACTCACCCTGAGGGCGAAGGTGCTTATCATGCGATGAAATTTGCTATGGATGAAGCAAAAATAAATATACAGGATATTGATTATCTCAATGCTCATGCCACTTCTACCCCAGTAGGAGATATAAGCGAGCTAAAAGCTGTAATGAGGCATGTAAAAAACAATGATGACTTTTATATTACAGCTACCAAATCAATGACAGGACATTTGTTGGGTGGAGCGGGCGCCATAGAAGCTATCCTGAGTATTAAATCATTGAATGATGGTGTCATTCCTCCAACGATTAATTTAGATAATATAGATTCACAAGTTCCTGCGAATATTCGAGTCGTAAATGAACCATTAGAAAAAGATGTAGACCTGGTTATGAGCAATACTTTTGGATTTGGTGGGCACAACAGTACCGTGATTTTTAAAAAGTTTGTATAAGCTAAGAATGAAGATACTGTTTAAAGAAAGCTCAAGGTACATAGATGTAAAAACCTCTTTCATTCAAAAGAGGTTTTTATAATAATTTTGTGACAGGCATTGCTAGAAGAAAAGCCCTTAAGCGTGAGTAGCCACTTGGTTAGTTTTTTGAGATGCTGCACCAACCAATACTAATACTCCAATAAAACCTACTGGGCCTTCACCATCATAAGTGTTATTTCCTACTAAAGTTTGCCCTTTATCATCAGAGTGCACTTTTAGGCTTACCACTCGTTGGTCAACTCTTTGACCTATTACCCAAGTACCACCTTCATGCCAGGGAGCGTCATTTCCACCCCACTGATTTTGTGTATTATATTTATTGCCAGAAATTTGCTCTGCTTTAAAACCAATAGGTCCTTCACCTTCATAGGTGATAGTTCCAGAAAAGGTCTTTCCGTTATCATTAGACTCAATGTCTATGCTTACTACTAATTGATTTTGTCTGGAGCCCAAAACCCAAGTTCCAGCATTGTGCCAGGGAGCACCAGATCCTCCCCATTGATTTTTTACTGCGTAGTCAGACATAATTGTGATTGTTTAATTAAGTTATTTGCTTACTCTGTTGAAGGTTTTTCAGCATCCACCCAATCAAGTAGTATAGTTGTTCCTACTTTTCTATAACAAAGATATGTTAAGTCAAATGCACTCCTATGGGTACAAATACCTGTAAAAATAAAAAGGGTACTTTTCACAAAAATGTCCCCTCTAATCAATCACTTATGTTATGGAAATTATCTCGATTTTTAATAATGAATTCGATGGTTCACAGAAAACGTGTGATATAAGCCGAATTGTGAGAAGAGATAGGAATAAGCGCGAATCTATTTTTCAAGTAGGATGTAGAACCGTAAAATATACCACTGATTATCAGATAGATATCTTTTGCATATTGAATCACTTTTTTAAAACTGATTTTTATATGCGGGTTTAAATTTTGTTTTTGAGTATTTACCGAAGTGTACGATGAGAAGATTTACTAAATTTTTAAAATTATGAAAAAAACAATGCAATACTGATTACAAAGCATTGATGGCCGCCTTCTCATTGTAGAAATAAACTATTAGGCATTTTAATACTACATTAGGTTATATATTTTTATGGAAAACGCAATGACTAAAAATCCTCACAGAAAAACTGAAAAAGGTAACTCAAAAACTAGTTTAGGTAAAATGTGGCTCTACTTCGTAGTGTGGGCAGCTTTCATTACATTAGGTATTTTTGCTATGGCCAATAGCGATACCGACGCCACAAAAGATGCTGCAAATAAAAAGATTGAAAAGAAGGAGGCTGGTAAAAAAGAAACTAGCTTGAAAAATATATCAAACGATGAGCGTTTGGCTAAGAAATAACTTTCACATCTTCTTTGTAAACGATAAAGCCATTGGGATAATCATCTCAATGGCTTCTGTTTTTTTTAGTGGCTAATGAAAAGCGTTAATTCTTTTTCTTTTTCCGTTTGAGAGATTGGAAGAATCTCGCCCAGGCAAATGGGTTAAGCAATGATAAAGATGGGGCCATGTAACGGTTTCCTAAATTGACGGCGTATTGATTGACATAGTATTTATGGTTGGCGCCAGCATCCATTCCCATACTAAAAGCCATTTGAGCTAAAAACTGCTGACTCAGGTTTTTGCGTAATGTTTGAATGGCTTCCTCATCGGGCAACTCCATGGCAAGCACACGTTCTTTAAAGATTTCTTCGGTAGGGTAAGGAAATACCTCTACTACATCCAGCATTTGTACATCTTCTTTCAGTTCAATAACCACCGACATGTTTTCATCTTTATCTAATGGTATTTTATAAAAGTGAGGTTTGAATCCAATAGAAGAAATGGCTACACTATCACCAGGTACTACGGTGATGGCAAAAGTACCCATACTGGTACTGGTGGTTCCTCTACCTGCTTTGTATACATATACGTGGGCACCAGGCACTGGCTCGGCTTTTTCTCCAGTAATAAGGACTCCCGATAAAACAAGGGTTTGGGTATCTCCCTGGGCTTGTACTTGCTGAAAGGCAAACCAAGCGACCAAAACGAGAATATATTGGGTGAATTTGTTGAGTTTCAAGGCCATAATCATGATTAATTAACGAATCTTAAACTTATGGGAGTTAATCACTTTAATATGTAATCAGTAATTATCAAAAATACAAATGAATGACTAATAATAAAAATGCGTATTGTGTCTTTTAACTTTATTAACGAATTTAATTTAGTTATTGTCTCATTAAGAGGAACTCTTAGGTTAAAATAGTGTTAATGTGATTGTACTACTGGTTAAGAGAATAACAAATCATTTTTTTGAGCGTAATTCTCAATAGTAGTTGTATTGCTCTGCTAATATGACAAGTCTACTTCTGTTTTTATGTAACAAAATATTGTAGGCAAATTGTTTCAAGAGACAACTTAATCATAGGTTTATACTGTACTAAGTTTAGAAATCAATCGAAACCTATTCGTTAGACAACTAGAAAAGAAAATTATTCCCCAAACATGACAATACTTATGAAGAAAATTAGACTATTCGTGATGGTACTCATTGCCGGGTTGGCAGTGGCCGCTACGTTTCCAATGAATACTTCTAGTGATGGTGATGAAGTTATTTTTATAGATGCCAAAGGCAAAAAATTTGATGAAGTTTTGGCACAGTTTAAGGGCAAAGTCGTTTATGTAGACTTTTGGGCTTCGTGGTGTGGGCCTTGTATTGGACAAATGCCTTACAGCGAAAAATTACACGAAAAATACAAAGGTAAAGACGTAGCGTTCTTGTATATTTCTATGGATCGTAACGAAAACGCCTGGAAAAAAGGCATTCAAAAGTATAAAATCAATGGTTATCATTGGAAGCCTGACCAAAAGCAGGTGGGTGAAATCATGAAACGATTCAAGGTGCGAACTATTCCTCGTTATATGTTGGTGAGCAAAAAAGGAGAATTGTTGAACGATGACTTTTTGAGACCTAGCGCCAGACGTTTGCCTCAATACATTAATAAAGCTTTAGAATTGAAATAATCAATTTTATAAATCAAAACAAAAGCCCTCGCTTGTAACAAGTGAGGGCTTTTGTTGTATAAGGCGTGTTTGTTAGAAAAGTAAAAGGCTGATAAATACGCCTAGGGTAAAGGCAAAAATGAGTACAAAAGTATAGGAGAAGCCTATAATCATTATTTTGAATAAAGTCTTGAGGCGTTTCTGGCTGTACACATTACGAAACGATTTGTAACTATAAATGAAGAGTAACAAAAAGGTAGCCCCTACAATGTAAGGCGCTCCGTTGGGAAGTAACTCCATCAGCAAAATACTTAAAGCAAAGAGTAAATAAGCAAAACTATGAATATGAAGGGTAAAAATGATGTGTTCTACATAGTAGCGTTTACGCCTTACGTATACCAAGGAAAGTAGCAACGCAAAGAATGGTAATACAAAAAACATTACAATAGGTAACTTCTCTACCGTATAAGAAGCCAACTGGGCCAGCGTTGCATCGGCCCAACGAATGCTCTGATGTACTATGAACTTATTTACCCAGGTGTTTTCCAGTCCCAACGAATCCATAATAGCCTTTTCTTTCAAACCTTCTGCTGAAAGATCAGTCACCTTTTGGATATTGACATCCATAATCGTTAAGCCACTAAAATTATCTTTTTTTAGATCTGGGTTATAATACTTAAAGATCACTTTATTAATAGAATCTAACTTAAACTCACAATCTGCCAGAGCTTTTACTACTCGGATAGAATCTTCAGTGGTTTTTATAAAACGATGGATACTATCACGATAAAGTCGGCGATTGGTTTTTAGTTGGTATCGTATAACTCTTCGGGTAGAATCATTCTCTGTTTTCTGAATTGCTTTTTTATATCTTTCTCGTTTTTCGGGTTTTTGGGCTTTTTCTAGTTTCTTCCGATAAGAAGTGAGTTTTTTCGAGTATTTTTTCAGCCGCTTGGCGTGTTTCGCAGAATCTCTTTTTATCCTTCGTAACGAATCTCGTGATTGGCCTTTGACATATAAAGTTTGAAAGCCATCGTTGATCCTGGCCAAAAACAGAGAGTCTGCAGGAGTAAGGGTACTTTTCTTGATAGAATCGGATAAGGTAGCAGGGTTTACCCTATAGTATTTATAGAGTAACTCATTGATTTTCAATGAATCTTGTTTGCGACGCACGTCATCCGAAATGGCTGATTTCTTGATCTGACTTTTAAAGTCTTTTTTATTGGTGAGCTTATTTAGCTCCATAGAGGAGACAAAGAAATAGATAAAGCTCAATATCAAATATAGACGAATGGGCTGAACAAAATGCTTACGGCGCCCCATTACATATTCGTTGGTTAGGCGTCCTGGCTTAAACAAAAAAGGCTTGATGCTTCTGTAAAAGCGAGAGTCGATGTCTACCACATCTTTGAAGGAATCTACAAGAAATAAACGGATAGATTTGATGCGCTGGTGGTTTTCTTGCCCACAACGGGGACAAAATTCGTCGGGTACCTCAAACACGAGCCCGCAATTGAGGCATTCATCCGTTTTTCTTCTTTTCTTCATTGTCTGATGTTTCAAGGTTAGTCAAGTAACAAATATAATTACTATGGGCAAATCACCCAATTTTTGCGCAATTATGTATAGTTTGGTACTATGTAATAGATAGTAGTTGTTTTAATTTACGGGATGCCTTGAAGTTTTGTTATAATTATTAGAAAGAAGTTAATCAGAAAAATCAATATTGAAGTCTATGCTTGCGGCTAAGGGTGTTTGGTTTACCCAGCGAAGGAGTAAGTTTTTGACTTTGGTCTCGTTAAAAAAATCATCGTTTTTATGGCTGAGTCCTCCCATTATGTACGTTAGACCGCCACCTCCTCCCCAAAGCAAACCATTGGTTTCCAGCAAATCAATGAAACTATCAATGGCAACATCTTGCTCAGCTTCGGTCAATTTTCTGGTAAACTCAATTCTAAAAAGTATTTCTTTATCGTCTTTCATATTTTTTGAATCAAAGGATTGAAAGCCTTGGAGGCTACCATTACCCGATCTCCTGTTTGTAAGCCCTGCACGTCGTCATTGTTGGCTACTACTTTAATCACTTGATTTCCAATAAGTACCAACACAATATAAACCACATCTTCTTTGATAATCTGAAGTACTTTGCCCACCAACTGAAACTTACCGCTTACTTGTTGACGGGTAAAAATCTGAGTAGGCGTTCCTTGGCGAATAATTTTTCCAGCCTCAAGTACCAGCACCTGATGCGAAACCTTGAAAATTTCGCTCACCTCATGGCTCACCAATATGATCGTATTTTGAAACTTCTGATGCAACTCCAGCAAGTAATCCTGAAGTTTTTGCCGCATTGCCTGATCCAACGCCGAAAGTGGTTCATCTAACAGCAATACTTCTGGTTGAGTAACCAAGGCTCTGGCCAAGGCTACCCGTTGTTTTTGTCCTCCCGAAAGGGTACTTGGTTTACGATGCTGTAACTCTTGTAAAGCCACTATTCCGATGAGTTCTTCAATGAGTGATTGCTGTTGTTGTTTTGAGGTTTTCTTAGGCAGGGCAAACTCCAGGTTTTGGCGAACGGTCATATTGGGAAATAAGGCGTAATCCTGAAATACATAGCCTATGGTGCGTTGCTGAGGCTTCAACCAAAGCTTTTTAGCTCCATCATACCATACTCGACCATTGATAACCAAGCGACCTTGCTCGGGTAGTAGTAACCCCGCCAGCATACGCAAAATAGAAGTTTTGCCTGCTCCCGAAGCACCGTATAAAGTTACGATTTGCCCAGCTTCGATCTTTACATCAATGGCTAAATTCATTGGCCCTTGAGCAGCTTGTAGAGTTTTGTGGAGTTTAATTTCTAACATGATTTTTGGGCTAAATACTAAGGCGTTTTGTTTCTAAAATAACCTCCATTGATACTATAAACAGTCAATAAAATTAAAAAGGAAACAACTAACAAAAACAGAGAATAGACATTGGCAGCACTGTAATTGAGGGTTTCTACCTCATCGTAAATAGCTATCGAAGCCACTTTGGTTTTGTTGGGAATGTTTCCACCAATCATGAGCACCACCCCAAACTCTCCAATGGTATGGGCAAATGCCAGCACTACGCCTGTAAGCAAAGAAGGACGAATATTGGGGAGTAAAACTTTGACTATAGTAGTAAACCTCGATTTGCCTAAAGTATAAGCTGCTTCAGTTAAAGAGGGCGGTAAATTGCCAAAACCAGCCTGAATGGGTTGTACCATAAAGGGCAAACTATAAATCATAGAAGCCAGCACCAACCCCTCAAAAGAAAATATGAGCTTAAGCCCAAAATAGTTTTGCAAAAAAGTGCCAAAAGCATACTGAGGACTAAGTGCTAACAAAAGATAAAAACCTAAAACCGTAGGAGGGAGTACGAGAGGCATACTTACAATGGCCTCAAGTATGGGCTTGAAACGAGCCCGGGTAGTAGCCAGCCAATAAGCCAAAGGAAGCGACACAAAAAACAACAATGTGGTGGTCACTAAGGCCAACTGAAAGGTAAGTATGATGGGATTCCAATCAATCATGGGTTACACATTATTTCGTTTGCTTTGATCAAGGCGACTACCGATTCACCAACCTGTAATTGCATTTGCTGATAAGCCGCAGTAGTAAGTATGATTTGTAAATGCTGCTTGCCAAAACTCACCTTTATTTTACTTAGTATTTCCCCTTCCTCAATTTGGGTAATGGTACAAGGAATTTGATTGGTAATACTTATTTCCTGATGAAGGGTGCGCTTGCTCAGCACAATGGCTGTTTCTTTTAACAATACATCAATTGTATTGCCAACTGTCAGATAATCAGTAGATTGGGGTGTGTCGGTAAGCAACACTTGCAAAAATGCCTGATCTACCTGTAGGCCAACCAGGGATAAATATTCCTGATGTTGAATTTGAGCAATAGTTGCGCTAAGCCTGTTCATTTATTGTGAGATAGGAGTAGTTGTATAGCCATATTTTTGTAAGATTTTTTGCGCTGCTGTTGAAAAAAGAAATTCATAGAATTTACGGGCTTGAGCCATTTTTTTCGTGTCCGCTTGTTTGATCAATACTACCCCTTGTTTGATAGGCTGATAAAATGTTTCATCTATTTCAACCCATTTTCCTTTTCCTTTGAGTCGGGGAGAAACTACTACCGATTTGGCCGTAAAACCAATTTCGGCGCTTTGGGAGAGAATAAACTGATTGGTTTGTGAAATGCTTTCTCCAAATACTAATTTTTCTTTCAACTGAGCAGCTAATCCAGCTTTTTGTAATACCTGTAGGGCGGCTTCTCCATAAGGGGCGGTTTTAGGGTTGGCCAAAGCCACATGCTGCACCTTAGGTTGTGTTAGAGCTTGGGTAGAAGGGGTTAAGTCCTGGTGTTGGGTCCAAAGCACTAATTTGCCAAGTGCATATACCTTGGGTTTTTCAACGGTCAATCCTTGCTGATACAGGTTTTGGGGGTATTTCATATTGGCTGATACCAACAGCTCATAAGGAGCCCCTTCTTTGATTTGAGCGGTGAGTTTTCCAGAAGAACTAATCACAGTTTGACAGGGAATGCCTTCTTTTTGGTTAAAAGCTCGAGTAAGCTCTTGCATGGCATATTGCACATTAGCCGCAGTAGCAATGGTAATGCCTTGATAAGTATTGGAGTGGCAGGCACTCAGTACCAGGCTTAGCCAGATTAATATCCAATAGTTTCTTTTGTTGCTTTGTCTATTTTTCATGAGGAAGGAGTTCAGATCCAATGCGTATCTTCGGTTAGTTTGGTCAAATGAGCTTCTAAACTTTGCATCAATTGTTGGTATTTTCGGATAGTGGCTTTTCCAGCGTTGGTTACTATAGCTCCTCCACCCGATTTTCCTCCTGATTGCTTTTCTACCAGGGGTTCACGGGCAATAGCATTCATTTCTTTGATTAGTCCCCAAGCTTTGCGATAAGACATCTCCATAGATTTGGCTGCCTGGGCAATAGAGCCAAATTGTTCGATACGTTCCAAAAGTTGGATGCGACCCTTGCCCAAAAAGGGATGCTCTCCGTGAAAAATGCGTACGTTTACTCGAAAACTGATTGGATCATCGGCCATACTTCGTTATGTATTTGAAAACATAACGAATGTATAAGCAAATTGTTTGTTATGCAATTTTTTTAGATGAAATAAGGATTTTCTAATGTATACAGCCAAAACAAGGTTTGATTTTGACGCAGAAACTATTTGTGAAAAATAGGGGTTTTGTACACGGATTACATGAACGACTGTATAAAATATTGAAGTATATGAGATTATCAATAAACCAACAAGCGCCTGATTTTCAAACTAAAGATGTTTTAGGAAACCCCATCCATTTAGAAAATTATCAAGGAAAAAAAGTATATATCGCGTTTTTGCGCAATGCCAGTTGCCCACTGTGTAGTTTACATTTGTACAAACTCACCAAAATTGTAGATCAATTAAAAAATAAAGGCCTAGAACTAATTGTGTTTTATGAGTCTGTGAACAGTATATTACTCAAAAGTCCTTTTTTTAATGAATATATACTAAGAGATGATAAGTTTTATGTGGTTTCAGATAATGAGCGGAAGTACTATGGCTTGTATGGAGCTGAGCTACGCCCCGAGCGAGCCACTCCAGAGATATTCAAAGCAGCTGGTTTGCTAGAGACTTACAACGAAGCCTTACGCCTGGGAATGACAGGCAATGGTCAGGAAGCTGGTACTAATGGTTCGGCTATGCCTGCCGATTTTTTAATAGATGAACAAGGTATTGTTCGCTATGCTAAATATGGTAATAACATAGGAGACCACATTGATCTCCAGTTATTGGAAGATTTTGTAAAGTAGTTATTACTGAATAATCATTTTTGATTACCATTCAAATCTTTGGCCTTAGTGTAGCGCAATGTCATTTAGTGAAGGAAAGTATAGACTGTCTGTTACTCGCGTAGCACACTGTTCTAGCTCTCTTTTTCTAAGGAGAGAACTTCTTCGAAACGATAATAATTATCCCGAAGGCTTCACTTAATAACATTATAGTGTAGCGAGACCAAAGAAGGTAGTCTTCCTTTGGTAAGACCAGGCATGATGTGGCTAGTTATTACTGAAGAGCCTTTAGCAAGTTTTGGTTGCTGGCAATGCATTTTTTATTGGTGTTGATGGTCATGTAATAAGAACCATTGATGCTACGAAGAATATTTTTAAGAAGGGGTTTGTCTAAAAAACTCCAGTCTTTTTGGCGAATTTTTTCATAATCCATTTCAAAAATAAAGTAATCGCCCAGATACTTGTTATAGATTTTTTCTAATCGGGTATAATCCTTCATTACTACCTGATGCAAGGCGTAGTGTTCTTCTATTTTGTGACGTAGATTGAGATCATTGATGAGTTTCATGTCCCCACTATTGATCAAGGTTTGGTAGGTAGTATTTTCGGGGATGAAGCTTTTCAAACGAGCAATTTCATAAATACGTAGGAGAGTAGAATCGCGGGAAGCATCCTTGTTGTTCAGGGTTTGCATTACTTGACTAATAAGCCTCATCTTTTGTCTAAACAACTGCTGCAATTCTTCTAACTGCTTGATTTCCTTCTGGATATCTGTTTTCAAGCTACTCAAATACTGCGTTTTGATTTTTTGATTGTTGCGGGTGTCTTTCCAGTTATTAAGCGCAAAGGCCACCGTAATTCCAATGATTACGATGACGATTTCGCCCAATGCG
The DNA here is from genome assembly GCA_001890965.1 of marine bacterium AO1-C. Taxonomy (GTDB): domain Bacteria; phylum Bacteroidota; class Bacteroidia; order Cytophagales; family Microscillaceae; genus Microscilla. The sequence goes on from MLAY01000023.1 coordinate 11,915, forward strand.
TATTGCCAATTAATTTTTTTCATGGATCATCTGTCTAAGCGCATGTTTAAAAATTATAATCTAGGCTAAAAAAGCGATTCTTGTGCACTGAGTTCAGCAATTTTTGCAGCAATAGCTTTGGCTATTCCCTTAAAAATGTGCTTTTTCAGCACAAAAAACTCATCTTTTTTAACTTTGAAGACAAAATTTAAACATACTCTAAGACGAATTTGAACTACTTTAAAAATATTTGGAGAGGGCCTGCAGCATTTTATCTGAAAAGTCGCCATACTCACTATTATTGGAGAAAATAATCATTCCTTTCTTTTTGTTTTTTGAGAAGAACGCAAAAGTTTGAATTCCTGGGCCACCCCCACCATATCCATAACCTGCTGGATATCTTTCCCAAAAAAGTGCATAACTCAAATAAGATACTGGCTGCCATAATTGCTTCCAACTTTCAGCCTTGATAATATTATCTTTTCCTTGGTACCCTTGTAGGGCTGCTTGGAAAAACTTGCTCCAGTCTTCTACATTGGTCACTAATCCTCTATCGGCAAAAGTGATAGATTCGTAAGAAGGGAGGGGATATTTCTCAATATAAAGGGTGCTTTTTTCGTTTGAACGATAATCTTTCAGGCTCCAGCCCGTATGGCGCATTTGTAATGGTTCAAGAATGTGTTTTTTTACAAATGCTTTATAAGGCATTCCTGTTGCTTTCTCAATGATCATTCCCACCAAAGTTGCGTTGGCATCGCTGTAATAAAAATGATATCCCAGTTGTACTTTCTTAAAATGCTTTTTGCGATACCATTTCCCCTCTGAGTGATACATTTGTTTCATAAAATCCGCCAGGGGCATTTTAATGCCTTCATTGGCTTCTTTTACGAATTTTTTGATGCGCTTGCGTCGATTTTTTTCGCTTATATTTTTATAAATAGGAGGTATTTCCTTGGTGTATGTGCGGCTACGAACGTAGTACTTGTTGTCTAAAATACCTGAGGTATGGCTTGCCAAATGCTTGATGGTGATTTTTTGGTGGGGGATATAAGGGTTCACCACCTTGAAGGGCAAGTATCGGTTGATATCGTGGTTCAGATGAAGCTTGCCCATTTCCTGGGCTTTCATAATGGCTACTCCTAGTAATGTTTTCGAAACAGAAGCAATTGGCTGTACAGTTTGAAGCTTATAAGGAAGTTTGGTGGCTACATCGGCATAGCCAAAGCCTTTGGCATACAGTAACTTATCTTGATCAAACAGCGCTACCGCAAAACCATTGACCCTTTGTTGGGCAGCCATTTGTTCTAACTGGATGGTAAGCGAATCGTAGGAGGTTTGGCCAAATAGGGTAAAGTATTGGCAACTGGCCATCAGGCCTAAAATGAGTTTGATTTTCATATCACTTAAAATTGTTTTACCAAAGTTTGATCTTTTGTGGCTAAACTACAAGCGATAGGTTGATTCTATTGCTTAAAATACTTAAAAACTGTTTGAAAAACTGGAATCATAAGAAGACTGACTAAAAGCAGTATGACCTATAGAAGTAATGAATAGTGTGAAGATAAATTGGAGTTTCATAAGGGATTGAATTGGGAAAGCCTCAGCTAAATGAATACCTAACCGAGGCTCAAATAATTGATTATTTGGTTTGGATCTTTTTGATCAGTTGTAAGGTATATTCCAGTGCTACATCCCTTTTATTTAAAATATCCTCCATAGTCGGTTCTACTCGATGATGAGGAATCGTACCTCTTCCAAAAAGTTTTTTATCCATTGGAATATTGGTTTCGTAACGGCACAGAGGAACTCCTACGCGAATCTTAGAGTTGGGAAGTTTTACTTCAAACTCGTAATCACTTGTATTGCCATAATACCCTCCTGCAGTTTCGGTACCTACAAACGTTGCCAGTTTTTTATAATGAGTCATTGCGGCAAAATCTCCAGTAGTAGAATAGCTTTCACGATTGATAAGTACATAGACTTTACCTTTGAAAGATTGGCCAGCTCTATGATACAAATCCATATTATCATCGCTTTTGAGCGCATAAGTCGAGTCATTCAGCTTGTCAAATTTGAGGGCGATTTTATACAGTTGGTAGGTCAGCCAGGAAGTGCTGGTATAGCGACGGTATTTGGTACGTTTATTCCGAAAGTACATACCTTTATAAAAATGGAAAGGTTTGTCGGTTAAATAAGCGTGTAAAGCCATTCCAAATTTTTCTACGCCCCCATGGTTGTTGCGTACATCAATGATTAGATTGTCTACTTTGGCTGAATCTATTTTGGCAAAACATTGCTCAAGCACCCGCTTAAACTTGTATTTTTTCTTGCCAATTTTCCAATTGTCAAAGCCGATGACCTTCAAAACCGCTACTTTAGGATTTTTGATAAACTTAAGTTGAATCAGTGGAATGCGCTTTCGCTCTCGTTTAGGTAATACTTTTTGTAGGGGTTCGGCAGCAAGGGTAATGGTTTGCTTTTGTTTTTGCTTGTTTAGGAAGGTAATCTGGTATTGCGAGGGTTGGTCAATATACAACGTATAAAAATAAGGGAAATAACGTTGCACTCGAGTTACCCGTGCCTGATCAATATAGCCATCTCCTGGCGAATAATAGTTCATCAATTTGATCAAAGAATCTACCTTGAGATGGTTTATCTGAAGAATTTCATTGCCTGGTTTTAGCGCTTGATTGTCACTTACATTGGTAAAGCAGTACATCTTGTTTTGAACGATTTTTACTTGTACAGGCATTAGTTTATTGTGTTCCCAGAGGTGTTTTCGTAAGGGTTTACTAGTAGCTATCCAGGTGTGCCCACATTTTATTTTAGCGGTAATACTGGCCAGTTTTTGAAAGAAGGCCTGCTCAGTCATTGACTTATTCAAAGCTTGCGCTACTTGATCAAATGCTTGATCCATTTCAGCCTTGGAACTGTACCAGTAAATGCCCGCATGCATTTCTTCCAAAATGCCTCGAAACACCTTGAAGTCTTTCTTTAGTTGAGGAACAGTTAAGGTGGAGTTTTGAGCAAAAGCTGGGATAATCATTAAATGAAAAACGACTCCCAAAACGAGGAATTTGATTTTATTCAATATACACATGATACTATTGGTTTATTATACCAATCCTTTACGAAAATCTATACAAGTTGCGTCCGCTTTGGTCTCGGCCTTATCCAGTGGCCGTTAAGAACTTGAGTAACGAAGCTGTCCCGTAGGGCAACGGATTACTTGTTTGAGCGGAGCGAGTTTAATCCGTTGAGACGTAGTGTAGCAAGTTTAGGCAACACTGGGTACCGCCGCGGTCTTTTTTGGTTCGTTTTTTTGACTGAAGAAAAAAATGAACGGCTTAACTGAACACACAACTCAAAGCTTAAAGTTTACTTGATTTTGTACGGGTTTTTAGTAAGGTTTAGTATTATTTTTCTGTTGGTTGTATAAAATTTTACAGAGGCAATAAACCGCTTTTAATACACGTGCAGGGGGCAAATCGCGATTTGATACAAGAAAAAATCACTTTTTCAGGTAGGCAGTAGGGCTTTCGCCAGTTACCTTCTTGAACGCTCGGTAGAAAGTAGAGCGAGACGAAAATCCTACATCCAGGGCAATGCCTTCCATAGTGGTGTTTTTCAAAGCATTTTCGTTCATCTGATCAATGGCTTCCTGAATACGGTATTCATTAATAAAATCGTTGAAGCCTTTTTTGAAATGGTGGTTTAAAATAAAAGAGATTTGCTTGGTGGTGATGCCCGTTTGCTCGCTAAGTTGTTCTAGCTTGAGGTTGGTTTGGCGATAAAGTTTTTCTTCGTGGAGTTTTTGTCGCAACAATGCAATGTGTTGACTCATTTCATCGGCTGCAAATTGACTGGGGCGCAAGGGCTGATTTTGAGTCATGAGACGAATCCCGAGGTAATATATCAAAGCCACTATAGGATAATATACTGGGAAATAATCTACCCAGTGTATCAGTTGGGCCTGCCACGGCGATACATACACCACCAAATAAGGCGCCCAAATGCAATCAATGATCGTCACCCCAATTAATAGATTTTTGAACCAACGGAAAGTGCGTTGATCGGCCATTTTTTTCCAGCGAGGCAGGCTTCGCCAAATGATGGATATATAAATCGTTACTGATACAAAGCGAACAATGTCTATGTAATGGTTATAGTTTCCTACAAAATGAAAAACTGGGTGTAACTCCTTAGTAGATAGCCAATTGAGATTATAAGGGATCACGAGCATATAGCCTGTCAAAAAAGGAACTATATCGAGAATGCCCAAATAAAAATGGCGATAAATACGAGAGCTCCACTTAAAGTCTTTCTCGAACAAACTACGACCATACAACCATAATACTGGTCCTAAAAACATGATAAAATGAAAAGGAAGGGTATACAATAGAAGTGATTGAGTAGCAGTGAGTTGTTTAAAATTTACGCTATCCAAAATAAGCCCCAGGGTGGCAATGGTAAGAATGGCCGTAAAAGCTGCAAAAAAGCGGTTGGCCAATTTTAAGGGGTGACTTACCTTACGCTGGAGTATCACTACAATGATGATCACTCCTTGTACTACTCCCAACAGTGGCAATATGTAGGTAAGGCTCATGTGCATGTAGGGATAAAAGTACTTATTTTTCTAATGGATAATGCATCCAATGCATTTGTACTTCTTGCATGCATTGATTAAGGGTCTCTACTGCAAAATCTTTGTCTACAACTACAGAAAATAAGTCAGTAGAAACTTCTGGACATATATGTTCATTCCATTTTCTCCACAAAAACTTTAATTGATAGTCATTATGCTTGATAACAGCTAAAAACCAGGCATCAATGGTTTCATCAATTTTGATTGTACAAATGTCCCAAATTACCTGATTTAATTTGGGTAAATAAAGGTACTTGGGATCGTAGTCAGACTCCAATTCATTGGCTTTCCAAATCATTACAAAAATCTCTTCATCACTTCGGCCTTCAAATTCCTTATCGTACAAATAATCAAAGCGATCATGTAGGTTGTCCTGCAACCAATCAACACCTGGAAGCCAAAGTGATAAAAGACAAGGTTCTTCTGGATTGCCAATGATTTGACCACCTAAAACCAGGTGCATATTTGCATAAAAATTCTGAGTGCCATCTTCGCTTTCCAGTTTAAAGCCTGGTACATATCTGACGGCAAAGGTTTCCTTGTCTCCGTAATATATTTCACTCATCTCTATACTTGCTACTGCTTAAACGAAGTCAGTATTTTCTGAAAAGTATCTTCAAAGTGGGCACGTTGTTTTAGACTGGTCCAGGCCATTACCGAATACATTTTATCTTTTCCTTCAATAAAGGCCATCGAGTAGGCTATGGGCCCTTCTTTTCCCTGATGGTCAATTACTCCGTCAATGTTTACAATTTCGGCATCCAGACCATTAATTTTTAAAGACTTTGGTGGGTACTCTTTAGTTACCTTGATCACATCTTTGGTATACTTTATCCGAAAATCACGGTAGTTTTGCACAATAGATAATTTATCGTTGTACCCTTTAATGTCCTTGATCACCTCTGCACTGTCTCCTTTGGTTTCACCCAATACAATAACATAAGCCTGTTTTGCATTGTTTTGATACTGTAGCGTAACCGCAGCATCGGTTTGCAGCGAATCCGTTTTTTGCAGGTATTTGGGTATTTTTAAGCTGTACTCGTTGCCAATTTTAATTTCTTGAAAGTCAGTTTCTTCCAACTTCTCAGGCCCACCGCCACAACTGCTAATTAACCAAGGCATCAGGGCAAGTGCGAAAATCATCCAATAAGGCTTGTTTTTCATAGTGTGTAGATTAGTAAGTGTAGTGTTTCAAATTTTTTTCTTTTTCCATCCGGTTTTTATCAACAAAATGCCCAGAATTACAACCCCAACCATTCCCAAAGTAAGCCCCCAGGGCCAGCTTTCTAGGGCACCCGATCGGTATTTTTTGAAAGTGCTAATGCACTCCGATAAGGCACTCATGATGATAAAAATCCCTAAAATCGATTTCCAATTTCCCATGTTTGATGATAGATTACAACATACGGCTATTTATATAACTCACATTGTCAAATTCCATCACATTCATTGAAATGACGGGAAATTCAGGAAAGAGTTGCTTCAGGGCGCTAACTATTTGTCGAGATAGCATTGCCTTTTGTTCATCGGTACGTCCTTCGCGAATATAACCAAATACATGCATAAAATCTTGTTGTTTGTTGGCCACTAAATAATATTCATAAGGGCGAATTCTTACCTTGATGTCCTGAGGGTTAAACAACCCAGTGGCTTCTGCTGCATCCGAAATGGTTTGCATAAGTTTGACATGCTTTTGCATAGAAACAAGGTCTTGTGGGCAATCTACAATAAAATTAGGCATATGATATTTATTATGTGAAGTCGAGATGACTTCTGTTTGTAAATGATAAATGGGTAACTACCTTCTTGAACTTACTTTTTGATATTCTTTGAAAATAGCTCCTATATTAGGCTCTCTGTTCATCAAGCCCGAGCGATATCGGGTATCTTTGATCCAGCGATAAATCCACGAGACTCCCCATTTTTTATAGTACTGCTCTTTTTGGGCATATATTTCATCTTTGAGCGCCTCTTCCAAACTGATAAAACCATACCTGCGCGCTTGTAATGCGCTGAGTATTTGAGGAAGATAGTCAGCATTGAGCGGATTGTCATGACAAAGGTAAATATGACTTACCGGACGTTTGTACAAGCCATTGGCCAAATTCTCAAAATAAGTGAAGTAATCAAGCGTAGCTTTGACATAAGCCTTGCCTACACGTACAGCTTCTTGTTTTTTGCCTTTCTCAAGATAATACTCATACAAATAGCTGAACATCCAGTCAGAGCTCTCAATAGTAAAAGGAGCGAGGGTATATTTTTCGGCTTTCAGATAAGCTTTGATTTGTTGGTGTTGGAGCGAATCATTGCCTAAATCGTTGTAAGGAAAGCGAAAATATTTGATATCTTTTTTGTACAAATGCCCCAGCTCTTTGCTAAGGTGTGCTCCTCGGGTGATGTCTTTTTGAAATGCTTTGAGACCTACCTTGGAGTAGCGCAAATGACTAAAAGTATGGTTTCCCAGTGTAATAGGGGCAGCCTTGATCCAATCGGCTAGCAGTTGCACGTTAGCACCAGGATTTTTGAGGGAATACACCTTAGACTCATTGATAAAAATGGTGGCTGGAACATTCATTTGGTCCAATTGTGCCAGCAATTTAGATGAATATCCTGCTTGACGAGTATTGGGCACATCATCTATGGTAATAGCTACTTGCAATTGGGCAATAGTTGCCTGGTGTATCCATACAAGTAACACTAAGCCAATCAATTTTTTCATGGTTGCTAAGGTTCGTTGGTGTGGAGCAAAACTAAGGAAAAAAATGATTTTTATTGAATGAAGTAGATTGGATAGAGAATGTTAACCTTCAAACACCAATTGATGAAACTCATCAGAGGTGAAAACCTTCACTTTTACCTTTTGACGATCGGCTACCACTGTACCTGAATGCCCTTGGGTATTGGCATTCACTTGCTCGTATAAGCCAAGTTTCAACATCTTTTCGATGACTACTAACCCATCAGCAAATTCATTTTTCATATTTAAAGACAAGGGTTGGTAATCAGGGGTAGAACAAATGTAACGAGCAAAAAACCAAGGATCGAGTATGCCAAACTCGAGTCCAAAAGATAGAGGTACTTCAATATCTTGCTGAGTAATTTTATGCTTGAAATTACAGTGGTAGCCGTGAAAGAAATAACGCCACCCGTCCATTTCTCCAAACTGGACATAGCCTCTTTGGCCATAAGGGTTTAAAGTGGCCAGTGGTAATTCTTCATTAAAAGGTTGATTGAGGTGTATTGCTAACTGACGGATTAATTTTTCAGCCAGTACTCGGTAATCTTTGGCACATTGCTCAAAGAAGTTTTGGTGCGTTTTGACGTCTTGTGGAGTGAGATTGTGTGTGTGGTGAGATTTGGTCATTTATTTAATTTTATAGGATCTCTAATTATAAATTTAATCATTCTATTACCCGAAGCCCCTATACTTTCACTTTTTATTTGGGTATTGATTTTTACCCACCTCTTGCTTGGTCTTATCGAAGGGATACCAAGCAATGCTTTCTTTGGTCTCGTTACACTAGGACCAAAGACTTAAGTGTTCTTTTGAAAAAATCAAATTACTTAGTTTACATTATGACTACATCAAAATTTTTCAAATACCCACCTCTTGCTTAGCCTTACCGAAAGGCAATGTCATTAAGTTAAAAACTATTGTAGCCAAAATGAATATTGAATAACGAAGGAAACCAAACTTTGAATGGTGGATTTTAGGGCGTCAGCCTCATTCTTAAATCGTTGATCAGTGTTCGTTAATCAACATTCTTTTACTCACTTAATGACATTGTATCGAAGAGAGACCAGCGTCCCACAGACTTGAGTAGGTCATACTTGGCCAGGAGTGCAAATATCCAAGGTTTCATTGGGCATTACCAACTTAGACATTCAGGCAAGCGAAGAACTGTGGAAGTTTTTTGATCAGTTTGAGTTGAATTAATCGTGATTTGAGTGATTATTTTAGCCAAACTTCTATTGTTTGGGTTTTTAGATCTACTTTGATCCATTCATCACATTTGGTAGGATCAGGAATGCAGTCTATCAAGCTAGTGCCACGAGCATATCTACGGAGTGAATATTTACCAAAATGTATGATAATGTAATAATCTCCTTCACCATTTTTGCCAAACTCTGCGTATGTCTCAATTTTGCGAGTATCATTGACACTCTTTTTGCTAATCATATAATCTGTTTTGGGGCGATAAGATATGCCTCCATCGCTCCAAAATCCTTTCACTGTTGGATTACGAGTAAAGGTAAATGCTGCTACCATTGCTGTTTCCAGTGCATGGCAAAACTCTGGGTTAAAAGACTCGTTATGATCATCATTCCATTCCATTTCCAAATTTAGTCTTCAAACGCCAATTTATGAAACTCATCAAAGGTGAAAACTACAATCTATACCTTAATAATTTTTGATCAATTTCCTTCACAAAGTTTTCAGGGTTTTGAACTCCATGAATGTACTGCAGGCGTTTGTGTTGGTTCCCGGAAGCGCTATTGTAGGTATCATTCCTGTCAATTACTATGTCTTGTCCTTGAATCTTCAAGTCATGAATATCTTTGAAAAAAATAAACTCAATCTTGGTGTTTTGAGGATGCATAAAAAACAACCGCATATTGCTATAAGCATAAAAACTGTTGGGGTATGATTTTTTGATACCCATTGCCTTGGATGCCAAACTTATATTGAATAGATTAAATATGAGGTAGTAGACAAAAGTGGCGAAAGGAAGGTCTTTGAAGCCAATAAACCAGGCATTGATAGAATATGAAATGAAGCCGTTCACCGCAATGAGACTTATCAATAAGGAAACTATAGTTTTTTGAAACAAATTCTCATAACTCTCTTGGGTAGGTTGGGCCAAATGTTCTACTTTTTCCTGATCTTTTAGTAGAGCTGTGAGATTTTCAGGCAACTTGCTTTCATGTATTTCAGACATATCATAGAGCGTTTTGATGAAATATGAGTGAAACTATACAAAAAATGCTCGCTGAGTCTATTGTAATTTATGAGTAGTAGGTTTGAGTTTATGAGTGGCTAAATAATACAATTTGGCTATATGCTAAGAGACATGAAATTAGGAGCAAAGCAATTGTTTGACTTTGCTCCATTATTACTCTTGTGCTGATGTGGGAAGTATCTCATCATGAGTTTTACTCTTTCACCCAAATCCCCAAACTTTTTCCTTTAAGTTTGATATTGAGCGTTTTACCTCCGTTAAGTTTTTTACCTACACCTTTCAAATGATTTATTTTATCAGTGTTGGCAATTTGCTTCCATTTGCCAGCGGGTAAGTCTACATTTTTGAAATCATACCCTTGTTGTCCGGCATTGAGCAATACCAATACCTTGTTGTCTACCAAATAGCCCAATACATCGGGGCGATCTTTGGGGGCCATAAACTGGTAATAACCTTTAGGCACTGCCTTGGCTACTCGAAATATTTGTCCATATTTCGATAGACGGAACTGGTTCATGCCTTGCCAAAAAGCCTGCATATTTCGGTAGTTATTTTTGTTTTTAGACTTAGAGCTTTGGCCTACCGTTTCCCATAAAAAGTGATTGGCCTTGCGATGATTGTAACTGTCACGATAGCCGTGCATATATACCTTAAATCCTTTTTTGGTTTGCTTTACAACCTCCTTGAGCGGAGCTGAAGCCTTGCTACGCATAATCTCTGAGCCACCATGGGTTACAATGGGGCCAAGGGTAGTGTAGAGTAGGGTAACAGCGATTTTATAGAGATTCTGATCTACTTCGTAACGGCCGTCAAAGTTTTTCCCAAACTGATCGGCCAAGGCAAAATTATCGTGAATGTCGAGGTAGCTAATACCACTTAAGGGCGTTTTATCATCGGGGAACTTATTGGCCAGCCCTTTCATTACATTGGCGCGTTCGTCGTATTTACCTCCTGGCCAACCACGATCTTTTTTCGGATCTTTCAACTCAAACACAGGCCCTTTAAAAGCATTGCGTGAATCATCCTGGAAAAAAGTAATGGGTGCATCTGCCTTGTACCAGTCCCAGTCGGGGTTATTCTCAAAATTGGGATCATTGGAACCAATCCAGGCTTCCCCGTACACAATCTTATCTTCGCCAATGGCCGTTTTGAGGGCTTTCAAAGTTTGTTCATCTATTTGCCCTGCCAAGTCGATTCGGAAACCATCAATACCAAATTCTTTGATAAAATGCTGGCATTGGTCAATCAACCAACGCTGTACCATTGGTCGGTTTTCGGTTTTTACTTCGTTGCCATAAGCTCCAATGTGCTTGAAGTTTTTGGTACGGTAATAATACTGCTTGCCCAATACATTGAAGTGAAAACTCCAGAAATTGCCATCCATGTTTTCGGCGGTATGGTTGGGTACAATGTCAATAATTACCGCAATGCCCTTATTGTGAAAAGCTTGTACCAAGTCCCGAAATTCTTCTCGTTCTGTTCCTGGTTCGCTGCCCTTGCTACGGTAACGTGATTCTACTGCAAAAGCGTGCGAAGTACGATAACCCCATTGGTAGTTTTCTTCGTTGATACCCTGGCTCTTCATGTAAGCATCTTCGCCAAAAGAAGCCTTCCAGTCATCAGTGGGGAAGTGTACATATTCTTGTACAGGCATCAAATGCACGGTATTAATACCCAAATCTACCAGATAATCAAAGCCAATTTTTTGTCCACGTTTGTTGCGCAAGCCCGAAACACCCATGGCTTTGATGGTGCCCTTTAAATTCTTTTTGACTGGGAGCAAATCGGTGAAGTCTTGCACATGTACCTCATAAGCTATTACGTCTTCCATTTTGGGAATGCCGTTTTTCAGAGGTGTAGCGGGCTTGGTACGTCGCCAAATACGCCCTTTACCCCATGTATCGTCGCTTACTCGAGTATAAGGATCACTGATGTGTACTGGATTGGTTTCGTAAAAATGGTTACCAGGTTCTTTGGCCCCATGGATGGTAAAATCATAATACACCCCATGCAAATCTTCTGGAATGACGATTTCCCACACCCCATCCTGGTCTTGTTTCATGTTTTCTGTACGATAGGCTTTTTTGTCTGTACGCCCTTTATACAAGTACAATTTTACTTGTTCGGCACGAGGCGAGAATATTCTAATAGTGGTTTTACCATTGTCGATATTAGCCCCTAGCTCTTTGCTGGAAAATGCTTCCCGAAACCAACCGTCAAACGAACAGTGAACTTTGAGATTAAGCGAAGGAATTTCCAAAAAATACACCCGCTTTTTGTTCAAAGGCTCAGCAGGAGTGATTAAGGTAGAAGTAGCTCCATTGGGCAATACTCCTGCTACTTTTATGGTTCGCCCCTGGGCATTGGTTATTTTATAATCAGAAGGAAGCAAAGGGCGCTTTTTAGCTCTTACGTCTGCCCAAATGAGCCTTTCGTTGCGTAGTTCAGCCTTGAGTCCTGCAATAAAAGCATTGGGCATAAATACCAAATCGCTTCCTTGTTTGTTTTTGGCTACAGCGGGTGGGTCCAGCCACTCCCCATCATTGATGCGATATTTGAATTTTGTGCGAGGCTTGATGATTTTATAATCTGCATTGTCTATGGTCAGCATCCATTGCTGCCCGGTTTTTTTGAGTTGCCATGGGGCCGCATCCATATTCTGATCCCAATTGCGAAAATCTCCCGTAACCACCACTTTTTTGGGGGCTTTGTCATACAAGGCCTCATCAAAAATAAAGGTCACCTTACTGCCAAATGCTGCATATCCCTGATTTTTCTGATCCCCGGTAAACGACTGGGCCTGAGTATATTGGGTAGCGATGGCGTAAAATAGAAAAGTAAAAACAGTAAAAACTTTTTTCATATCGATTGTATACATTCATTCACTTTGTGCCTCCGATGGGTGCTTTTGACAAGCATTACCCATGAGAGGTGCTATTTAATAATCGTTATTTGAATATACACAATCGAGGTTTTTATTGAAATATTTTGAGAGCGATACCAAGCAATGCTTCAATAGAGTAGAAGAATTTGAGAATATGGTGAGAAAAGTTAATCGTCTACCAGCACGATTTCTTGTATAAACGATGTAAAGCCAAGGGGAGAATAACATACATAATATACCCCGTTGGGACGCTTGCCAAAATCAGCATAATTTCGATGATGTTTGCCAGGATAATCCATCTTAAAAAAGCGTTCAATGGGTTTTATTTGAGTACAGCGATCCAAAAAACCATTAAACGTTGGTTTACGATCATAAATTTCCCAGGCACTATGGCTAAGCAGAGTGACAAAATGCAACAATAATTTCTGGTTGTTTTTACTTCGTTTGATTACATAACGGTACTGATCTTTGTAATCAGCCATTTTGAGGCTTACCGAGTCTTTGGTAATCGTGAGTGTATCGGTTTTTGATACACTGGTATCGGCAGTGATTAAGATTGTGTTTCCCTTGTGACAATATTTGAGGCTCTGTAATTCTCCTTGTTGAGAATATTGCTTCCAAATACCAGTGGTATAGTAAATAAAATAATTTTGAATTACTTTGATGGGCTGCTTGGTCAAAGAATCAATTTGTGTGAGCGTGTCTCGTTGGAAAAGGCAATATTTAAATCGTTGAATTTCCTTGATAGAACCATTGTCATATTTAATAAACTTTGTGGAATCAACTGATTGCAGACAATTAATCGTGTCGAGATTACCCATACCCCCACCCAAATAATATTCAAAATAGTGATTATCTGCTTGCAGGGGTGTTTGTGTCCAGGCTATTTGCATTACAAAAAACAAAGGTAGTATCATTAATAATTTCATCATCTTATTTGAGCGTTTTGATGACCAATACTGTAGATGCAGACTTGACTGGAGGGAAATTAAAACCCAACCATCACTTCACTCAATGGAACTAACTTTGTCTACCCGAATGAAACCCCTGACTATCTTCAGGAGCCTCCTGGCGCGCTTGCAAACCATAATCACGGCTTACTTCGGCTACTCTCAAACGATACATCTCAAAAATACTGGCTCGACCCTTGGCTTGAGCCATTCTATGTTTTTCCAGGTTTCGCCATTGCTGAATGCTGGCCTCATCTCGCCAAAAAGAAAGCGACAAGGTTTTTTGAGGATTGTTCAAACTCTGAAATCGCTCAATAGAGATAAATCCGTCGATGTCTTCTAACAAAGGCCTTAGTTCGGTAGCAAGTTCAAAATAAGCTTCTTTTTGCCCTTCCTGAGGGATTAATTCAAAGATTACAGCTAACATCTTTTGGTTGTTTTATGATTGAAATTGAATAATTTGTTCAAAATTAAGAGATGCTGTTGGGTAATGCTTCAGGCTGGAATGAACAATGGAATATAGTATTTGCTGAGGGAAAAGGCCTGTGCATCCCTTGAAAAATTGCGACTGTCTTTGGTGCGTATATTTTTTTAGGAATACCAATAACACCATTAATCATGAAAAAAAGCGTGCCTACACAGAGAGCATTAGCAACACTTATCCTATTGTTTTTATTTCAATGGAGCATCGGGCAAAACGCAGATCAATTTGCCAAAGAAGCGGATCAATTTATCACCAAAATTACCAGCCAGATTCCCGAACTCCCTAGTATTTCAATTGTAGTAGTCAAAGGCGATCAGTCCGTATTTATGAAAAGTTACGGATATGCCGATATTGCCCGAAAAATCAAAGCACAAAACAATACCCCTTATTACATTGCTTCCTCTACCAAGTCTTTTATGGGAATGGCAGCTGCCATATTGGATAATCAAGGCAAAGTAAGTCTAAATTCTACTTTAGCCGATGGCTTGCCTTATATCAAGTTTAAGCCAGAAGTAAAAGCCGAAAAAATCACTTTACGCAACTTACTTAGCCATACTTCAGGCCTCAAAAACAGCTTTTTTGGCTTTAGAGCAGCTTATTCAGGGTATATAGATCGCAAAGAAATGGATTGGGTGCTGGCAAACGAAACCCGACGCAAAGGAGAAATGGGTAAGTTTGAATACACTAATCTGGGGTATAACATTTACACGCACTTGACTGACAAAAAGTTAGGCCTACCCTGGCAAGAGGTGCTAAATAATTTGTTGTTCAAGCCTTTGCAAATGAAGCGTACTACAGCCTATATGTCTTTGGCCAAAAAGAAAGGCTGGCAATGTGCCCAACCTTATTTTGCCTCGGGAGAAAATGGCCCAGAAGCTTTATACCTGATGAAAGCCGACAACACGATGCAATCGGCTGGAGGGTTGATTACTACGGTGGAGGATATGGCCAATTGGTTGGCTTTTAATATGAACGAAGGCAAGCTACATGGCAAGCAAATCGTGCCCGCTAAGGTGCTCAAAACTGCCCATATGAGCTGGGCAAAACTAGATGGTACGGGCAAACCTTATCGATATACTGGCTATAGTTTAGGATGGGGCAATGCATTGTACAAAGGAGAAAAGATGCTGCAACATGATGGAAGCTATCCTGGGTTTAAAGCCCATATTACAATGATGCCCGAGCAAAAAATTGGGATAGCTATTTTGACCAACGACCGCTCTATTGGGGGAACAGTAGCCTATGAAATTTCACAGTTTGTATACGATTGGTGGCTTAGCCAAGGGAAAGAAACATCAAACGTAGAAGTATCTATCGAGATCATCAAAGAGAAAATTGCCAAGATCAAACAGCGAAGACGGGCTGAACAAAAGAAACAAGCTTTGATAAAGTGGAACTTGACAGAGCCATTGCAAAGCTATACAGGCACTTATTTTAGCAAGCAAATGGGGAAAGTATTTGTCAAGGTGGTAGATGGCATGCTCAAAATTACCCATGGCAACTTACATTCATTGACCAAACCTGCTGCTGCCAAAAATACGGTAAAAGTAGAAATGGTACCTCAGCGCGATTGGAAAGTAAGCTTTGCCATAGTACCAGGAAAGCCTGCCCATAAGATGAATTTAGACGGAGACGATTTTGTGAGAGTGGAGGAGTAAGGTACTGATTAATTGACAAGGCTATTATTTCAAAATTTCTTCGGTGAATTTACGAATTAGTCGTTTGCGTTTGGCAGGCCTGCGGGCTACTTCTGCAATTTGCTCAATCAAAGGAGTAAGTTTTGTTTCCTTGCCTGCCAAAAAAGCTGTAGTAATGAGTAGATAATTTAAATAACCAGTAAAATATAAAACATTATAAACGTTTTCTGGAGTGGCAGTTTGAATCTGGTGTAGGAGGTAGCGAATAACATCAGGGTCATTTTGCTGGCTGGCAAAACCCACAAATCCTATAACATCTGCACCATATTGAGGTAAACGAGAAATGGCAAGGGCTGCTTCGCGAATACGGCGGAGTTGCATAGGAGTTTTGCCAAACGTTTGCCCAAAAGGCATACCGCGATAGGCCTCTATAGAAAAGGTGGGCATAAGCATAAGTTTGCCTTCTAAAACCGTAGCAGGATGCTCAAAACAACGCAGCGACCAATCAAAAGTAGCCTGGGCTTGTTGTACGGTGTCTTTTATTTTTAAAATTTGCTGCATTTCCTGAATGCGCTTTATATAGATATCAGCCCCTCTATGATTGGTTTCATTGACTCCTTCAGTCCCCCAAGGGATGTAGTACAAAGGTTGTCGGGGAATTTTCTTTAAATAGGCAACTACGATTTGGCCAGGAGTAAAACTGGGTGCTTCGATATAACCTCCCGTGACAACTGCGATTTGTTTTCGATTAATTGTGCCTTTCAATACCTTGACTACTCTGAGTTTATTGATGTAGCTACTGTGGGGAGGAGGCATACCATTGTGTTGATAACCCAATACATAAGCAACCACGATATAGTTCGATTCCTTCACTCTTGTTTTTAGATTCTGTTTTTGAGCAATCAAGCTTGAAGAACAGAATATGAGAAAGATAAAGGTGAGTTTGATCATAGAATGTGCAAATTTGAATAAAGTCATGTTTGAAAACTTTATTGTTACTCATTGTACATACTGGTTAGATAACGTAGAGTGGAAAGATAACCTCATTTTCTTTAAAGATGCTTCAGTTTTTCCATCAATTCTTCTGAATCAAGTGTGGAGTTATCTATGCTTTGGAGCGAAAAAGTTATTTTGAGATATGCATCTATAAAATCAATATTGGGAATTTCTTCAAGCCCATGTTGTTTCATAATACTCTGAAAAACAGATTGATCGTTGCCCCAAAACTGAAGATATTTAAATGGAGTTATAAATACTTCAGTGAGCCCTTCATTACTCTGATATAATAATCCCCATTGGAAATAAGGGTCTTGTGTAAGCTCTTTTTGGTAAAATATCAGGCTTTTTAATAATGCTGTTTTTGAAGAGAAGTCCCTGTATTGGAGTTCGTTGTCTTGAATACCAAATACCAACGTGACATCTTCAGGTAATTCATTTGCTAAGGCTATAAAAAGTGTCCAGAGCTGTTGATTATTTACATTGATTTGAGCATAGAATTTAAAATTTGAATCTTCATTAATAGGCACTGGTGTCAATTGATATCCAGCAACAATATTGGCTTGTTTAGATGCTTTCCAGCGATTGAGTATGGTAATATCTTTAGGGAGTTCATCTTTATAAGGAATCCTAAGAGTAGGCGGGAATAGAACCATGATTATATCATCAATTAAGTTTGAAAACGTATATTAATTTATAGGCCATAAAAAAAGCCCTGTAAAGACAAACTTTACAGGGCTTTGAGGGCAACTGATCGGACTCGAACCGACTACCTTCGGTACCACAAACCGACGCTCTAACCGGGTGAGCTACAGCTGCCATTTATTGTGCTTCCCGTTTGGGATGACAAAAGTAATACATTGTTGATAAAAAGCAATACTTGTTGTCAAAAAAATGTGATTTTTTTTCTCGATGCCTTAATCAATATTATTTTTTACCTTTTAACAAACTTTTAGCCTTCACAACAATTTTGTAAATTTAAGTAAATGCGCACTATATGAGCAATTACGAAGTTTTTATGTTATTGGCCGGATTGATCGGCTTTTTGGGGCTTTACTTTATTATTCCAGGGGCCTACATTGGTATTAGATTGCTACTGGGACATCATATTACAGATACCATGCGCGAAAGCGAGGAGTTTAAGCGAGGTATAGAACTAACTGACCAGGAACGATATAAGGAAGCAATCCAGTACTTTGATGCCGTGTTGATTAATTCACCTAAAAGTGCAATTGCCTGGGCTTGTAAAGCTCGTTGCAATTTTGCCCTGGATAACCTTAACGAAGCTGTTTATGATTGCGACAAAGCCACTAATTTTGATTACAGCCTATCAGATTGTTATCTAATCAAAGGCAAGGCTTTGTTACAATTGCAACAGTACAAAAAAGCCCACGATGAGTTTGCTCGGGCAGTATGGTTTTTCAAAGAGAAGGCAATTCCTTATCGTTGGAAGGGGCTGGCGAACTATCGCATAGGTAATTTAGAAGAGGCCAAAGCTGATTTTCAAAAAGCAGTTCGCCTTGGGGATGAAGACGCCAATGACTATTTACTGAAATTAGAGAGTAAAATGGATATTCGATGAACTTGAATGAGTTCAGAAGAGTTGGTAAGTACAAGTATAAGCACTAGCGCATGGAAGTTTTATTAATAGGGTTCGTTTTTGTTGGTTATATCCTTATTCGGTTGATGTTGGGGCATCACATTACCCAAACAATCAAAGATCAAAGGAAATTTCAACCAGGCATTGAACTGGTAAATCAAGAGAAATACGAAGAAGCTCTCCAATATTTTGACCCCATTCTTACAAAACGCCCCGAAAGTGCTGTGGCTTGGTTGTATAAAGCCAAATGCAACTTTGGGCTCGGTAATCTTTACGAAGCCATCTATGATTGTGACAAAGTCGCCAATTATGATTACAGTTTATCAGAGTGTTATTTAATCAAGGGCAAGGCTTTGTATACATTGGAAGAATATCAGGATGCCCACGATGAATTTGCCCGGGCAGTATGGTTTTTTACCGACAAAGCGGAACCTTATCGCTGGAAAGGTCTGGCCAATTACCAGATGAATAAAATAAGTGAAGCCAAAACCGATTTTAGGAGAGCAGTTGGTTTTGAAGACGAAGATGCCAATCATTATTTGCTCAAAATGGAGGGAATTAATCAATAAATATTGTCACTTTTCCTTCAGAGAATCCCTTTTTAATACAATTTTCAAAATAATTTAATTACACAGCCCACCATTTCGACTTCATAAGTGTAAGGAAGTCATAGATGTGCTCTATTGTTTCCTTTATAACAACACCATAGCTTTTACCTGAATTTATTCAGGAAATACACAAAACGACCGAATAAATAACACCCTAAACACAAATGAGAATGAATAAAAAGGATTTGGCTTTAACTCAATCGCTTGCTCAAAGATTAGATGATATAGCAACTTACTTGCTTCAGCAAGAAGAAACCAGTGGACAGAATGCTTATTATGTAGATGCTGATATTATTGCGAGCGGGTACATCTCAAAACTTCGAAATCTTTCGGCTCAGGCTACTCAAGAACTTTTGGCCTGTGTAGATTTATTTGCTACACAATTTGCCGTATTTGAAAAACGCATTGTAGGAAACGGAGAAGCAATTTATTTCTTGAACGAAATGGCACGTAATTGTATGTTTTCGGGGGGCTTTGTAACCCTATGGAAACGCCAACAAGAAGGAGAAAAAGTAGCGCCAGATGTATATAGTCGAGTGTGCGTGCCTATGCAACCTCGCCAAAACTGGTGGCATTTTTTATCGGCTTCTTAGTTTATCATCATAGTATTAAAAACAAAAAGAGCTACCTGATTTAATATTCAAGTAGCTCTTCTTTTTATATGAATTGGAGCAATTCATTGCTCTTTGACTTATACCTTATCGACTACCAATTTGTAGGTAGGATCTTCTAAAATGTTTACGTCAATAATGCGCTCAGCGTTTTTGAGTAATTTATGACAGTCTGGGCTTAGGTGTTTCAAGTGAATCGTTTTACCTACCTTCTCATAGCGTTCGGTGATTTTGTTTAAAGCTTCAATAGCTGACATATCTACCACTCGACTTTCGGCAAAATCAATGATCACATCTTCTGGGTCACCCAATACATCAAACTTATCATTGAAAGTACTTACCGAACCAAAAAACAAAGGACCATAGATTTCATAGTGCTTGGTACCGTTTTCGTCAACGTGTTTTCTGGCTCTAATACGTTTGGCATTGTCCCAGGCAAATACTAATGCTGCAATAATTACCCCAATGATTACTGCCAAGGCCAGGTTGTGGAGCACTGCGGTGACTAGTGTTACCAACACCATAATGAAAATATCAGACTTAGGCATCTTGTTGAGTGTACGCAAGCTGGCCCACTCAAATGTACCAATAGATACCATAATCATTACCCCAGTAAGTGCTGCCATAGGAAGCTTCTCTATAATATCGGCTCCAAACATGATAAAAGTTAGCAAAAGAACAGCGGCCACGATACCTGACAAACGAGCGCGGGCTCCTGAAGAAATATTGATCAAACTTTGACCGATCATGGCACATCCGCCCATTCCTGAGAAGAATCCTGAGAAAATATTGGCCATCCCCTGAGCTACAGCTTCTTTGTTACCACGTCCTCGGGTTTCGGTAATTTCGTCAATAATATTAAGCGTCAATAAACTCTCAATCAATCCCACCCCGGCTACAATGAATGCATAAGGCAAGATAATTTGCAGGGTTTCAAAATTTAGTTGGATACCAGGAATATGAAAAGGAGGGAAGCCACCTTGAATAGAAGCCTTATCGCCTACGGTAGCAGTATCGATGCCTGCAAGAAGTACAATCCCAAAAATAGTCAATATGGCTACCAGCGATGAAGGCACTGCTTTGGTAAGTTTGGGTAAGCCCCAGATAATGAGCATAGAAAGTAACACCAATCCCATAAAAATCATCAGAGAATTACCAGTCATCCAGTTGCCGTCAGAGGTTTTAAATTCTCCCAATTGAGCCATAAAAATGATAATGGCCAATCCATTAACAAACCCTAAAATTGCAGGTTGGGGTATCAAACGTACCAATTTACCTAGTCTTAAAAATCCAGCTGAGGCTTGAATAATCCCCGCCAGAATAACAGTAGCAAAAATATATTCCTCACCGTGCGATTTGGCCAACGTGACAATTACAGCGGCAATGGCACCAGTGGCTCCCGAGATCATACCGGGGCGACCTCCAAAAATAGACGTAACCAAACCTACCATAAATGCGGCGTACAATCCGGTAAGTGGCGAAAGGTTTGCCATCAAAGCAAAGGCTACTGCCTCGGGTATGAGGGCCAATGCTACAGTTAAACCAGATAAAATTTCGTTTTTATAGTCAACTTTTTGCGACAGGTCAAATAAATTAAAGTACTTTCTCATTTTAGTCTCCCAATAAATACAATAAAGGATATGTTCTGGAAAAAATTATAAATAATTCGTGTTCATTTGCTCGTGAAGGGCGCGAAGGTAGCAAAATTACTATTTAAATGAAGTGTCGCCTGAAAGGTTTTAGGTGGACGAAGCACCGGGTGTGTAAAGAATTGATTTTTTAGAAGACCAAATATAATTCTAAAGGTGTATGGACTCTTCTTTATTAGAATATTTAAACTTTTAGGTAGTACTATCATCCATCATTTACGAGGCATTTACTCTTCTTTTTGTGCTAAAAAATACTTTCCTTTATTCTGCCAAGTCGTCCCATTTTGTTGGGTGAGATTTAGGCAAAATCAAGGTATTGTAAGAAAAACTCTTACGATTAAGTTACGTAATGGGGAGTGAGTGATTATACTTAAACCTATTTTTATGAAGAAAATCCTTTATTTGGTGATTCTGTGGATGTTGACTGCCTGTGAACAAACACCTAAAAACTCCCAAAACAACCATACAGCCTCCACGAAAAAGGTGAATCAATCTGGCAAAGCATCCCCTCATATCAATTCAAAGAAATTGAAAAGCCTTACATCAAAAAAAGCCGTTGATGTGATCAAAAATTACTTTGACCATTTAAATCAAGGAAACTATGAAGCAGCCAGTCAAAGCTTTGCGGCTAAGGTAGACCAATGGATTACGGTCAAAAACACCTCTCCAAAAATAATCTCAAATGAAGCCAGACGATTTTTGGGCGCCAAAAAGGGCGTAAAGTATACCCCTGATGTAAACAAGATGGTATGGAAAGAAAATACAGCGCAAATTGTGGTGCGTCAGCAATGGGCAGGTTATGATACTACCCTGGAAGTATGGCTAGAGTTTGACAAAGACCTTAAGATTAAATCTTATAAGGAAGGCAGGATTATTAAGAGGCGATCGCCTAAATTGGCCCAATTGGAGGCTTTGATTCAAAAAATCAAAAAGGTATCCTTTCCTTTTGAAATGAATGGCGCTTACTTATGGGCAGCCGATAGTACCAAATCATTGAGCGTCGCAGAAATGAAAATGTTTGGAGTAGATGACTACATAGAAACCCCAGAGAATCAGTTTTTTCACATTGGTTATTTTACCGTATTCAATAATATAGTGGGGATTGTCTACTGTTATAGGTACCGAGAACTTCACTATGTGAGACTGGCTACGTTTAATCGCCTGTCAGGAAAATTGATTGATATGAATGATATTGGTTTTTGGGGCCACGATCATGTAGGTAGGGCTTATGCGGATAGATCTCAGCACGGTACTTTGTTTATTGATGAGGAATTGATTGTCAATAAATGGGAATTTGTTGAAACTATTAAGGAAACCAATAAGACAACCAAAAGCTCAGGCGAGGAACGTTTTGAAATTATGCGTAATGGAGCCATTAAAGATTTAAAGAAGAAGTATTAGTGATTATACTTACGTCTATTTTTATGAAAAGAACAGCTACCTTTTACTTACTTATTTTATTAGCCTTAGGTGCTTGTAAAGACCAAAGCGAACAAACGAAACAAAGCAATAAGTCTCCCATAAGAGAGCGCATCCCGTCTAGCGAAGAGTCCCCGATAATTGACTCAAAAAAGTCAGGTAACTCAGAAAAGCTTAAGACAAAAAAAGCGATTGGCGGAATAAAAAATTACTTTGAATACCTAAATAGAGGTAATTATGAAGCGGCCAGTAAAAGTTTTGCAGCCAAAGTAAACCAGTGGATTACCATAAAAAATACAACCCCAAGAGTGATTGCAGCTGAAGCTAAACGTTTTTTAAGCTCCCAGAAAGGCGTAAAATATACTCCTTATTTAAAAGATGTAGTATTGAACGAAAACACTACTAAGGTAGTAGTGCGTCAGCAGTGGGCAGGTTATGATACTACGCTGGAGGTATGGCTAGAGTTTGACAAAGACCTTAAGATTACCGCTTATAAAGAGGGCAAGGTTCTTAAGAAGTTATCGGTAGAAGCAGCCAGGCTAGAAGCATTGATTCAAAAAAACAAGAAGGGATCTTTGCCTTTAAAAATTAGTGATGAAACCATAAGCTTTGATGTAGTATTAAATCGTGCTGAGGTAGAAACCCTAGGGGTAAAAAATTATGAACAACAGATATCGATAGGGGCACGAAGTTTCTACGGCATTGCTTATTTTGAACTTAACAAAAGTTTGATGGGTATTTTATATTGCAATCAATATGGAACCATTAATCATATCAAATTAGCTATGTTTAATCGTCAATCTGGGAAGTTTATCGATAGTGATACTATTGTTTCCTGGGGATATGAAATGGTTGGTACACTATATTATGTTGGGCGTTATAGCGGAACTATTTCTATTGATAAATGGGGCAAGATTATAAGTGATGAAAAAAGTACGCAAACTGTTAGGAAGACTGGCGAAACTACGATACATACTGGTGTACATATTTTTAAGATTATGCGCAATGGAGAAATTAAGTCATTAGGCTTTTAAATGTTTGAATACAGTTTGCCAGCTATTTATATTGAACACTCAAACAATACTGCTGACAATCACTTTTTTATGGTACGCACTTTTCTTAAATGTTTTTGCTGGATTTTTTTACTCATACCTATGACTACTACTGCCCAAACTTTAAAGGTAATGTCTTATAACATTCGCTATGATAACCCCAATGATGGCGAGAATCGCTGGGATTTTCGTAAGCAGTCAGTAGTTGACTTGATTAAGCACTACGAACCAGTAGTTTTAGGAATTCAAGAGGGGTTACATCGTCAGGTAGCTTACCTGGACAGTAGCCTGATAGACTATGCTTATTTTGGGGTAGGGCGTGAGGACGCCAAAACCAACGGAGAATATAGTGCGGTGTTTTACAATCAGCAGGAAGTAAATTTGGTGGGACAAGGAACGTTTTGGTTGTCCGAAACCAGTGAAAAACCTTCGGTAGGGTGGGATGCAGCCCTGGAGCGTATTTGTACCTATGGCTTGCTGGAACATAAAGCTACCCAAAAGCGATTTTGGATTTTCAATACCCACTTTGACCATCGGGGGGCGAAGGCACGTAACCAATCGGCGCGGTTGATTGTGCGTAAAATCAATGAGTTGAACACTGATAATTTACCAGTCATGTTAATGGGAGATTTCAATCTATTGCCCATTAGTAAACCAATTCGCTATTTGAAAAAACAGCTGCAAGATGGTAAAAAGGTTACCCAAAAAGCCTTTTATGGGCCTAAAGGCACTTTTAATGGTTTCCGAGCCAAACCAATGTTGCTGAAGCGAATAGACTATGTATTTGTAAGGGATTTTAAAGTAATGTCATATACCCATATAGATGACAAAACCCAGGAGGGTTTATGGGTTTCTGACCATTTGCCAGTGTTTTGTAGCTTGTCTTTTTGACGTGTTACGCGATAAAAACTACCCTACCTTGGCACCAACCACCAAAATATCATCAATCTGATCTTGACCTTGCATCCAGAGATCTAAAGTGTCATTCACTGTTTTTTCCTGAGCTTCCATTGATTGAGTATACATATGATTGAGCATGTCATAGAGTCTACTTCGTAAGAATTTCTTGTTTTTAGGGCCTCCAAATTGATCCTGAAAACCATCGGAATGCATATAAAATGTCACGGGCGATTCAAGACTAATGGTGTGTTTAGTAAACACTTTGCTACATACATCGCCCCCTACGCCAAACCTATTGCCACGAATATGTTTGAATATCCCATTCTGAAAATATGCCAGTGAGTTTTTAGCGCCTGCAAATTGCATTGTTTTGTTTTCTTCATCAATTACTACCAGAGTCATATCCATTCCATCAGTGTTTTGGGTTTCGTCCTGGTGTAGTGCTCTGACAACTTCTCTATTGAGGTGATTTAAGATTTTATCGGCTTCGGTGATGTGTTTTTCATTGACAATATAATTGAGCAAGTCGTTGGCAATCATACTCATAAATGCACCTGGCACTCCATGACCTGTACAATCTATGGCCGCCAATATTTTTAACTCATTACTAAAACCTTTAAAAACACGCTTGGTTCCGTCGAAAAGCGATACCTCTTCGTAGACAGGACGCGAAGGCACCTGGGAAAACCAATAAAAATCTCCTGATACAACATCTCGAGGGCGAAAAAAGATAAAGTGCTCTGGTAAGGCTTCTTCTAAAGTTCTGGTACTGGGCAGAATCGCTTGTTGAATCCTGCGGGCATAGCGGATACTATCTTGCATAGAATCACGATGCTCCTTGATTTGGTCGCGTTGTTCGCGTGCTACTTTGAGGGTGCGTTGCAATACTTCATTCACAGCCTTAGTATCTTCCTGGGCAATTTGGATTTGTTCGTGAGAATAAGACAGTTCGTAATGTGCTAAATTAAGCTCTTGATGAGTAGTACTTAGTTTTTTATTGACTTTACGTTTGCTTATATATAGCCAGCCCATAATCAACAATAACAAGGAAACAGTGCCTAATACAATAGAAGTATCTCGTTGAGTGATTTTTTGCTTTTCCAGTTCTTTGTCAAAGGCTATTTGCTTTTTTTCCTGTACAAAATTGATGGAATCCTTGGTTTTTTGGAAGTCAAACTCTGCTTGTAATCTAGTGATTTTTGCAGTGTTTTCTTTATTGAATAAGCTGTCTGAGAGGTTTTTATACAATATCTGAGCCTGATAAGCCTTTTTGAAATTTCCCAATGTTTCGTGGGTTTTGGCCAGGGCAGCTACACCTAATTTAAGAATAAATGGATTGCCAATTTTTTTTGCGATTTTCATTCCTTGATCGAGATGTTCAAGAGCTTGCTGAGGCTTCTTTTGATAATGTAATGCTATTCCTTTGCCTACTTGAGCATGAGCGATCCTGGGGGCACTGTTCAATACTTTGCCACTTTCTAACGCTTTGGTGTAATAAGTAATGGCATTGTCGTAGGCTTTTTGGCGAATGGCAAGTTCACCTAAAGCCAGGTAGGAACTGGCAATACCTTCTTCATTGCCAATTTTTTTTCTGATTTCCAGTGACTTATTGAAATACTCCTTGGCAAAATGATATTTTTTTTGCCGTTGATAAACGTCCCCAGTTTCTTGATAATTACTGGAAATTCCAATTTGGTCACCCATTTTCCGGTTGATTTTCAACGACTTACTCAAGTTTTCCAATGCTTTTGGATAGTTTTCCTGGAGTAGGTAAATAGAGGCAATGTTGTTATAACCGTAGGCAATAATGCGGTTGTCCCCAATTTTTTGGGCAATTGCCAAAGATTTGAGAAGGTTTTTCAGAGCCTTAGGATAATTTGCCTGGTCAGAATAGCTAGTGCCTATGCTTAACAGTGTAATGGCCGAACCTCTTTTATTTCCGATTTTTTCTTTGATTTTCAAAGATTTAAAGAGGTATTTTCTTGATTGCTCATAGTTTCCCATCAATAGTTGTACAATGCCTATGTTGGTAAGTGTACTTGCTTGTTGGTATTCTCTATTTAATTGCCGATCAATTTTTAATGATTGAGAATAATACTTCAATGCTTCAGTATATTTTCCTTGCATGTCGTGTATGATTCCAATATTGTTTAAAGTACTGGCAATACCTGGCTGGTTGTTTGTTTTTTTATAAATTTTGAGCGAAGCATTGTAGCATTTTTTTGCTTGCTCGTATCTTCCTTGTTGTTCGTGAATGATACCAAACTCAGCATAATAATCGGCAATTAATTGCTGATTTTTAAGCTTAAACACAATTGATTTTGCTTGTTGGTATTGAGCTTTTGCTTGCGCATATTGCCCTTTTTCACGATATATCCGACCCAACTTTAAGTAAGCATCAGCTAGTTCCTCTTGGTTTTTTAGCCTTTTACAGAGAGCTATTAGCTCTGTATAATATTTCTGAGCTAACTTGAACTTGCTTTTACGTGCGAGTTGGTTGGCCAGTGCTTTGAGCACTTTTATCTTTTGATGATCATTAGAAACGACGGCGAGTTGCTTTTCTAAGGAATCTATTTTGAAACTGCCTTGCGCAAGGGCGGGTATGTATATACTCAGGCAAAGTAGGGCAATAATGAAGGCTTTCATTGAGCAGTATTATTATTAGTTGTTGTACAAACTTTGTGATATGGGTTCTTAGCTATGTGTCCAAAATTCGGTTTTATATTGCTGTTTTAATTTTGTTTAACTTTTTAGAAGTTAAAACTCCAAAAAAAGCTCTCGCTAGTAAATCAACCCTTAATAAATAAGGAGTTTTTTAAGTGTGAAGGGATTTTACTGCAAAATTTTTACGATGTATATTGAGTTTTTAGCTGAAAAATGTGCTTACATATTCAATAAAGGCTAAAAATAAAAAATATTAAATGGTTTAATGCCTTTTTTGTTTGTTTTGTTTAACTGTTTTGATGGTTTTTTAATCAATTTTCACCTTGACGCGCTTAAATTTACTGTATATTGAGGATTATTTTAAAAAACATCCCGTGTGAAATCATTAAGTGGTTAAAATATTGTTTTAAACTCCTTTATTTTGTTTAACAGTAGTTGTTTGGTTTTTGTTTAATGTTTTTGTGTAAATATTCAACATTTAGCTACTTTTCTGATTTTTTAAGGGCAGTGATGTATTGTATGGTCTTTTTGATACAAAATTTTTAATAATGGAATAGGCTACGATTGTTTATCAAGAATAGGATGAATGTATTATATTAGATGAAATCTCCTTGACTGGCTTACTAAACCATATCATACCAAATAATTATTAAAAACAACGATCTATGAACGAACAACTTTTAAGCAAGAAAAATGTAGTGGTCACCTACTATCCACAGGTCAATTACATTCACATCGATTGGATTGGGTTTCAGCGAGAACAAGAAATATATGACTCTGGAGAAGAAGTTTTACAGATTTTTCAAAAGTTAGATTGTCACAAAGTGCTCAATGACAATCGGAAGGTAATAGGCCCCTGGAACAAAGCCGCAGGTTGGACGCAAGATTACTGGTTTCCCGAAATGATCAAAGCTGGTCTTACGCATTTTGCCTGGGTGTTTCCTGACAACGTTTTTGCAGAACTCTCGGCTAATCAGGCGATGCCCGATACCGATATTGTGCACAAGTTTATGGATTACAATTCTGCCGAGCAGTGGCTGAAAACAGTTACTAGTTAAGCCAAAAAGCTGTGACAACTCCCTGAGTCAGGAAACTGCCACGGCTTTTTGATTACTTATTGTTGTAATCAAGTGGCAATAATTTATCTACTTTTTCAAAAGCCCAGTATCCCTCGCTCAGCAGGTTTATTGGTGGATAAAAATAGCCATTAGAGTAAATCAATATGCCAGATTGATGAAGCATAGAGAGAATAGTCGTTTGTTTCTTTCTTACAAAGTCGCTGAAGGGGTATTGTCTCCTTTGATAAGCTTCTTCTTCTATTTCTTTGCGATAAGTAATGTACAAAAAGTGCTGAAATTTAAAGAGTTTACCAGCATTGTTGATTGTTTTTACATACTGGTTGACATCTATGTTTCGAGCGACAATTACATTTACTTTTCCTTTTTTCGCTCGCCTTTCAATTTTAGGATCTACCTGGTAGTTACTTACTGTCACTTTTTCAGGGTTTAACTGATCCCTGGACAGCTCATAAGCTTCTACAATTCTTTTTTGACCCGATTTATAAAACAGCTTAAACCTTAAATCTTTCTTGGATTTACTTTTATACCATTTCTTGATAGATTGCAGGTATCGCTTGGCAAATGCTTCATTCTTAGTTTTGGTTAAAATACTTTGGTAAATCTTCTCTACGGTAGCATTGTTATAAAATATGGTATCTGTTTTTTTGACATTTGGCTTATAGGCTTTACTCACTTCGACCTGCTGCATTAAGTCTACTCGAAAACCTGCTTCTTTTACCTTTCCAGCATAAAGTGCCTGAATAAAATGTGTCAACGAACCATTAAAAGCCCTGGAGCGGTTTTTTTTGTATCTTTTTACTTTTCGCCGAGAAGCCTTGGTAGTTGCTAAGTCTTCGAAAAAAGGGTATCCAGAAACAAAGACTCTTCTTGTGTAGAATGAATACTCATAAGCTTCCAGCCAATACTTGATTTTATAGCCCAAAGCTCGATTGACAATTATGAGGGGTTCTCTACAAAAAGCAGTTAATTTTTGTTGGCTTTTGTCATATTCAAGAATTACATGTTGTATATTCTCAATTTTGCATTGTCGTGAAAACTTAGAATACCCTATCAAGTCTTCTATAAATTTTTGCCCGAACTTCTCCCACAAATCATCATCTTTGGGCCTCACCACCACCTCTCTTAATTTTTGTACTTGAGGAGCCAGTGTTATATTCAGGACGGTATCTTTCAGTGGATTAATTCTGAGTACTTTGGTCTTGAAACCTATGGAAGATATGTTGAGGTCAAAGGGAATTTTGGGGATATTATTGAGTTTAAATAACCCTTTGCCGTCGGTAGCAGTCCCGATTGTGGTATTGCTAATGTATACCGAAGCTCCTGCCACAATTTCTTTATTGTCCTGGGCTGTTATCTTTCCGCGAATGCTATTTTGTGCGGTTACTCTAGTACTAATGAGTAGCGTAAAAATAATATATAATAAAAGCTTAATGGTGGGCATAATTCAATGATCAATATGGGTTTGTGATGTTTTAATTGTTCTCTCTTTCTACAAAGAGAATCAATTTTTGAATAGCACCCATTGATTATGCTCATTTAACATTTTTTATGAGTTTCATAAGACTTGACGAAGCCTTATGCTTGAAAATACTCTTGAGTAGCTTGTTTGTAGTTTTCTCCAATCGGAATTTCGATGGGGCCAAGTTCAACGTCGTGTTTGGTATAGGCGGTCACTTTGTCTACATTGATTACATAAGAGCGATGCACTCGCAAAAAACGATGATCTAACAGGGCAATAAAAGAGGCAAGGCTATATTTCACCACGTGTTTTTGATCGGCTTCATGTATTTGGATGTAGTCTTTTAGACTCTCGATATAAATCACTTCGTGCAGGAAGAGTTTAACCTGTTTACGATCTTTTCTAATAAAAATATAGGGCTCCTTGACCACAGATGACGAAGAGGCATTGATAGCAGGCGGTGCAGGGGGCAATTGTTGGTGTAAAAACTTATCGATGGCTTTAAAAAAGCGATCGAATGTAATGGGCTTCAATAAATAATCAACGGCATTTAACTCGAAACCCTCTACCGCATAATCTCGATAGGCAGTGGTGAAAATCACCTTGGGCGGGTGTAGTAGATGCTTAAAGAAATCGGTACCCTTCAGAACTGGCATCTCAATATCTAAAAAAATAAGGTCGATCTTTTTTTGTTTAAGGAGTGTTCTCGCCTCAATGGCACTGGCACAAGCTGCTACCAACTCAAACTCGTCTAATTTTGATAAATGATCCACAATGAGTTCTCTGGCCAGTTCTTCGTCGTCTACTACCAAACATTTGTAAGTCATGCTGCCTGAATATTTAGTTGTACAGAATAAAGGTCACGCGTATGATCAATGGTTAGTTGATAAGCATTGGTATACAGTAATTCTAGTTGTTTTTTGACATTGTTAAGGCCAATCGCTTCCTTTTGGCGAACACTTGGCAAAGTCGTGGAAGGAATGGAGTTTTTTACTGAAAAGGTAATGTGTTCATCCGTTGTTTGCAAGGCAATATCAATGGTTGCCTGGTTTATTTCCTGGCTTACCCCGTGTTTAAAGGCATTTTCTATAAAAGTCAATAGCAGCAAAGGAGCGATCTCAAGCTGCCTGTCAAGAGAAGTCTCAAAATTGATAAGTACCCTTTTGCCATAACGTATTTTCTCTAGGCTCAAATAATTTTCAATGAGTTCTATTTCTTTGTCTATAGATACATATTGACCATTGCAGCGATAAAGGGTATAATCTAAAATATCAGAAAGACGACTAATGACTTCGGGAGTATTATCTGATTTTTTGAGCGCCAAAGTATATAAATTGTTCAGGGTATTGAACAAAAAATGAGGATTCAACTGATGTTTTAATAATTGTAATTCAGCTAACTTTTTACGTTCACCCAGCTCGGCTAGATTCTTCAGGCGACTATAATACTGGATGGCAATGAGAATAAACGTAGGCTGTAGATACTTGACAGGTGTTTGGAAAAAGAGGACTTGGGCATCCAAAATGCGCTGCCAATAGGTGAGGTGGCTAAATTTTACTATACAGCTGAGGTAAGTAATGGGGTAAGTGGGCTCCAGATAAAGCACCCGCCAGGTAGTAGCTATAAAGTGAACCACGGACAATACCAACAAAAACGACAAGACTAATTCCAGGTTGTTTTTACGAGATAGGTAACGGGGTAAAAGAATCAAAAGGCAAATATAAGTAGCCATACACTGGAGAATTACCCTAAACCCATAAGTGATGAATATTTCCTGGAAAGAACCGTGGTGATAATCTATCATACTGAGGCTATAACACAAAAACACCAAAATCCAGAATAGAAGGTGCTTGACCCAGGTTTTTTGATAGTATGCTTTTATTTTTTCTTTGAACATCTTCTTTGTCTTAGCATATTTTGTCTTTAGGCATCAGGCAAAAATAACCTAAAATTGGTTTCCCAAACGATATTATCGACCAATCCCTTGCCAACTCCCCACCATTCCCGCGTTTACGTCTACTAAACCCATAAAAGACTTTCTGTCTATCCAAATTGGGGGTTGGGCTATTAATTATTTCTGGTTTGTTTTCCCACATAGTTTTGCGCTATACAAAAACCAAATCTCATGAAAAAAATAATTATAGCCATTGTATGCCTAACATTCTTCTTGGACTCACAGCAGGTTTTGGGGCAAATCAACTATTCTATTACAGGTAAAGTACAAACCAAAAGCGGATACCTTCCTTCGGGAAATGTAGTAGCCCTTCATCCACATGATTCTACATTTATCAAAGGCGCTTTTTTTCAACAAGGGATTTTTACTTTAAAAGACATTACCCACCAAAAAGTGTTGCTTAAATTTTCTTCATTAGAGTTTGAACCTCTATTGCTTCAGGTCAAATATGAGGGTAACCCTGTCATCACACTCAATGAAGTTATCGTCAAAGAATTATCATTAGATGACATTACGATCACGGCACGTAAGCCCGTTTACCAACAAAAAGCCAATGGCACCCTGGAAGTACTAATTGCAAATACGGTATTATCATCAAGTAATTCGGTAAGAGAGATTTTGTCCAAATCACCCGACGTAATTGTAGACGACGAAGGCATATCGGTGTTTGGCAAAGGCGATGCAATTCTTTATCTCAATGGCAAAAGAATTACCGAAGATCAATTAGCGTTGATTGTTCCAGCGAATATTCAAAAGGTTGAAATTATAAGAAATCCCTCTGCCAAATATGATGCAGAAGGGGCAGCCGTCATTCACATCAAAACCATCAAAAAAAACGATGATGGTTATCAGGTAAGGCTATTACAAAACGTGAGTCATTCTGAATTTGGGGGAAGTCAAATGTATTCAAACATCAACCTCAATTATAACCAGGGGCGGTTATCAGGGCAGGGGTATTATTCGGTTCGTTTGGGAGAAGAACGTATGCATTTGTTTACCACCAGAAACCGTGACGATGCTGCTACTTTTCTCCGCACCAGTGTAGACACTGACTGGCAATACGATTTTGATTACTATGCTTATTATGGGTTGGGGCTGCAATATGACTTAACGAAAAATAGCTATTTCTCGATTAAGTATGATGGATTTTCGGAAGTACTGGGGGGTAATCAATACAGTAAAAATAACATTATAGACAATACGAATTCAAGCGTATATCAGAACAATATGTACTTTGATGAAAGGGATAAAAACCATTCCTTTTCGTTAAATTATCATTTAACTTTAGATAGCTTAGGCTCAAACCTATTTGTAGGAGGGCAGTATTCTGGTTTTGATAATCGGGCTGATAACTTCATTGATGAAAATAGTGTGGAAGGTGGGGTAAACTTATCTCGTAGCCTCAACAGTTTGCTCAATTTGAAAATCAATATTTTATCAGCCCAAGCCGATTTTCAGAAGGTTTTTGCAAACAAAAATACCCTGGAGGCAGGCCTAAGATACAATTATGTAGACAATGGGTCAGCCACTGATTTTATGGTGAGGCAAAACGAAGGAGATTTTGTAAGGGATAATAACTTATCTAATCGTTTTAGTTATTTAGAATCGATAGGAGCTGCTTATGTTACTTTTCAAGGAAGTACCAGGAGCAACAAATTGAATTATTCTGTAGGATTAAGAAGCGAATATACCCAATACAATTTAGAGGTTTCTCAAGCTACAGACCAACTCATTGAACGTAGTTACTTGAGCTTTTTTCCAAATATTTCGGCCTCCTTAAAGCTGGCAGATGAGCGTATCATAAGTTTTGCTTATACTTCGCGTATTCGGCGCCCTGCCTACCAAAGACTCAACCCCGTGTTGATTTACCAAGATCCTTATACTTCTATACAAGGTAACCCAACTCTGACACCATCACAAGCACACGCTTTTGAACTCAACAGCCAAATCAAAGCAACTACCTATAAAGTAGGATATACATATACCGACAATCATTTTACAGGGGCTGCTATTAGAGGTGATACCCCCAATAGCTATGTGCTTACCCGGGTAAATTTACAGGCAAAGAGTCAATTTTTTGCTTCCGTTTCCAGGACATTTGGCTACAAATGGTGGACTTCTATCAATACCTTGAATGTTAATTATACCAGGTTTTTAAAAGGAGAGGTCGATTTTGAGGAAATTGGTTCGAGACCTAATTTTTATTTCTACACTAACAATCGTTTTGACCTTACCAAATCTATTCAAGCCGAAGTGCTATTTTGGTATCTGGGCGATAACTACGAAGGGCTTTATCATCGCAGAAGCATGCACAATCTCACCATTGCAGTAAGCAAGTCTTTCTTTGCCAAAGCTTTGAAAGTCAGACTGATTGCAAACGATATTTTTCACGGATACATTGCTTCAGGTAATTATAATGTAGGTGACACCGACATCTATTACAATAGACGATGGACGACCAATTATTTTAGGCTCTCGTTGACTTATAATTTTGGGCAAATCAAAAAAGCTCGATATAATAACAAATCGGTAGGGGAAGAGCAAAAGAAACGGGTACGGTAATACTATCAACTACATCTTTTTTGCTCATAAGTGCGGTGGCTTTTTGGGGCTCCATCCCACAGGCTGGCTCAACAGTCACCGACTATTACCATAACTAAAGAAAAAAATGAATGGTTGTTGGGGATAAATAATCTACATTTTATACCCAAAACTTACTGATTAACAGTCATTTTCGCTCCTGTATATTTAGATATAAGTACAAGAATAAAATTAGTTTGAAATATAAAAGTGAGTCACTTTTGCGAGTATCATTTCTCTCCTTTGGAGACACCAACATTTGGTAAATGTTGGGTGAGATCGCGGGACGTAGGGAGGTTTTATTAATCAGGTTATTCATGTTGATTTATCCATTTTAAACCCCTCTCAGTCTCCCCCAAGGGGAGAGGCTTTTACAAGATTATAAAATTCATTTAGTTTCTATGCTTATGATAATATGTACGGTTTGAAAGTTTATCAATCAAAAGTCAAAGTCACTCAAAAAATTCGGGATGACTCATTTCAGGCTTAATCTCCATAGTGAGATCAAGCTACTTTTTTCCTGGACAAAACTCCAATCACCACTCCCCAAAAAATGACCGAAAATGTACCAATGGGGTTGAGCCATAAGTAGGAGAGTGCCTTTTTACAAGCTTCGTTATTGGCAAAGAAGTGGTAAGTTTGAGTAGTAGGGTTTACGTACAAATTATCAAACAAAAATACGGTAAGCATTCCAAGAATTAGCCCAATAAAAGCACCCCAACCATTGGCAGGTTTGATCCATATCAGGGCAAAGACACCCAATATAGCACCATAAAAATAACTCCCCACTTTGTTGACCAATTCGACAATGGAGTCGGTTTCGCCATATGCCAAAGCCGCCAATACCGCAAATACTCCCCATCCGGCAGTAGCCATCCGCGAGGCATTGAGTAAAAAGCGATCCGACTTTTCGGTCGGGCTTAGCCTTTGGTACCAATCTATGACAGTGCTTGAGGCCAGCGAATTAAGCCCACTATCGATACTCGAGAGAGCCGCAGCCAATATGGTGGCCACAATCAGCCCAATCAGCCCCGCTGACATTTGCGTGAGTACAAAATAAGGCAATATGTAGTTGGTATCGTTTCGTTTTTGGCCAGTTGCTTTTTGTTGTCTAATGATTTCACGGTGTCGTAAACGTTGGAGCTGTTGATCGGTTTGCACAAACTCCTGCTTGGCTGCCAAATCTTTAGGGTTTTTTAGGTAAGCCCTGGCAGCCTGCTTACGCTGGGCATGTACTTGATTAAATTCTTTGCTAATGCCTGCGGTTTGTACTTGTTTTTCGGGGATAAATAATACGGGAGCATCTTGAAAAATATAAAATACATACAATAGTACTCCTAGCAGCAACATAAAAAACATCATTGGTACTTTGGCAAAGGCAGTCATCATGAGTGATCCTTGGGCATCGCGCAATGACTTGGAAGTAAGGTAGCGCTGGGCTTGGGATTGATCGGTACCAAAATACGACAACATTAAAAACACACCTGCCAAAACGCCGCTCCAGACGTTGTATTTTTCGGAAAGGTCAAAGTTGAAATCTATGGTTTGGAGTTTACCAATAGTGCCCGCCAAATGCATGGCTCCTTTGAGTCCAACATCTTTGGGGAGCTTCCACCAAATCCAACCAAAGCAAAATATCAGCCCAGCCATCATCAAGACCATTTGCTTGATATCGGTACGAATAACGCCAGTAATACCCCCAAATACGGTGTAAATGGTAGCACCAATACCAATGACAATGATGGTGTAACTTAAAGGGACTTCTAAAATAAGCGAAAGTACATAAGCAGGTGCGGCAATGGTAAGCCCCATTGATAGGCCGCGTGACATAAGAAACAAAAAACTGGTAAAAAGCCTTACTCGTAAGCCAAAGCGATGCTCTAGGGCTTCGTATACCGTAAAAATCTTGAGGCGATTATAAAAGGGAAGAAGTGTAACCGATAAGATGATCATTGCCAGCGGAATACTCAGGTAAATATGAATAAACCGCATGTCATGCATGTAGGCTTGCCCAGTGGTACCCACAAACGAGATAGCCGAGGCCTGCGTAGCCATTACCGAAAGCCCAATAGCCCACCAGGGCATGCTTCGATTGGCCAGCAATAAATCTTCAATATTTTTAGTTTCTTTGTTTTTACGAAGGCCATCCCACAATGTGTACGCGAAAAATGCCACCAAAACAAGCCAGTCAATAAACCCCATATGCGATTGCTGTATTTATCAAGAGTGTCTCAGAAGTAGTAAACTTCCTGAGGGCTTGTGATTCCTTTATGTTTTTATACTTATATTTCTTTTTTCTACTTGCTGAAGTACCAGGAGAACCAATACATAAATATTGGATATAACAAGGCACTGAGTAATACAGCCCAATACATCCATCGCCAACTTTGTTTTGAATAACTATTTTGCTTCATCACGGGTAAACTTTGAGTATATTTAGTATCCTAACAGTGAATCACGGGTAAAGTGTTCATTTAATTGTGCGATGTTTCATTTCCACTGTATTCAAATATGGCAAAAAAATCATATTTTTGAGAACTTTGACACATCAAATACTACACATATAAGCCTTGAAAAACACAGAATCATACACTCAAAAGATAAAACAACTGATCGAGACCGAAGAATCTCCCAATCTGGAGTTGGCTTTGCAACTAATGAAAGCGGTTTCGGAGGATGAAAATGGGGAAGGTATCTCGCCAGAGTTGTATGAAATGGTAACCGATACCAAAGAAAAGACTTTACTCTGTTTACAAAGAGGCGTATATGCAGCCCTGAGGCATTTCGATTCGCTCAATTTTTCAGAAATGCAATTGACCAACCTGCCCGATGAAATCGGAAAACTTACTCATTTGAAACAGTTGTATTTGGGGCACAACCAGTTGAAGCAATTGCCTCGAGAGATCGCGGGCTTGAGCTTTTTGAAAGCACTTGACCTTAATGTGAATCAACTGACGACTTTGCCATCAGCCATTACGCAGCTTTCGCAGCTTGAGCAACTACTGTTGAACTATAATCAGTTGAGTAACTTGCCAGATGAATTCAAAAGGTTGAGGAATCTAAAAACGCTTCAGTTATTTCGCAACCAGTTCAAGGAATTCCCAATGGTAGTAAGCGAGCTTTCAAAACTAGAAGTATTATGGCTGGGGGCCAATGAGTTTAATACGCTGCCCGCAGAGATTAGCTTGCTACAGCAACTTAAAGACCTGAGTTTATACAATGTGCCTATTAAAAATGTACCACAGCAAATAGGACGCTTAAGTAACTTGCGAGAGTTGAGCCTCAAGTATAATCAAATCCATATTTTGCCTTCCGAAATTGGTAGCTTGTGGCGACTAAAGTACCTCGAGATTGACCACAATCATTTGCAACAAGTACCCGATACCATTGAGAACTTGAGAAACCTAGAGCACTTGTCGTTGCGCAATAACCAACTTGAGCGTATTCCAAAAGAAATTAGCCAACTAAATAACTTACGGAGCCTGTTTTTGGACAATAATCAGTTAAAAGAACTGCCTAAGGAGATTGGTAAATTAACCAACCTGGAAACACTTTCGCTGGAAAATAATCAGCTGACTAAGATCCCGTCTGAGGTGTTTGCCCTCAAGAAACTTAAGACCTTTAATTTGAGAGGAAACCATATTCTACTCAAAGACATTCGGGAAATACACCGAAAGTTCCCTCACTTGTATTAGCATAAACCTATTACCAAACCATGGAAACCTATCAAACACGAAAAATTGCTTTTCGAGAATTGCTGTCAATTGATGATTGGCAAGTAAAAAGTTACACCATTACCAAGCACGCGAGTTTTGGAGCAGAAACTGCCTATCAGGCAGCAGTGAGTCAATTGCCTCAATGGCTGAAGATGGAAAATAGCTTCAATGCTGAACATCAAAAAATGGCTTTTTTAATCATTCACGAAGGTACCGAAGGGGTATTTGTGCTCATCAACTGGTGGGTAGGTGATAATATGCTCAATAGCCTGATATTTATGGCACACCACGAAAAGCCAGCGGCATTTGAAAAAATCTCTGGCGATGGGCTCATGGCTTGTGTGTGGGAGCTAGAGGTGATCAATTACGAGCGCATGTCTTGGCTAACCCACGTGCTCAAACAACCTACAGAGCCATCGTTTGAAAACTATTTGAAAGACACCATTACCACTGAACTATGAGCACCACCGCGATTATCAGATTTGCAAGTCCGCTGGATATGGACGCTCTCATACAACTTTGTGCCGAACACGCCGCCTACGAAAAGGCAGACTATGACCCTTACGGAAAGAAAGAAGCATTGAGTATGCGCTTATTTAGTCCTCCACCTCCTTTGTATTGTTTGGTAGTAGAGCAACACGAAGAAATCATTGGCTATGCGACTTATATGAAACAGTTTAGTACCTGGGATGCAGGGTATTACCTCTATCTGGATTGTTTGTACCTCAATGAAAAATCGAGAGGGCAGGGGCTTGGAGAACAACTCATGCAGCGAATAAAAGAAGAAGCGCAAAAGCTGGGATTGAGTGAAATACAATGGCAAACCCCTGATTTTAATGAAGGGGCCATTCGGTTTTACCACAGACTGGGTGCAACAAGCAAAAACAAAGAACGGTTTTTTTGGCAAGTGGGATAAAAGAAAATGTGGCGTTTTCTTGTATCTCTCCGTGGAATTTTTGTTTTTTGTAAAAACCGAATGAATATTCGGTCGAGTGATTTTCTCCATTCTCTATCACCATCAAAAAATTACTGATTGAAACTTTGTTTACTTTTGCAAAAAACAGAATGAACATTCAATCTATGGATAAGAGAGAGAAAATATTGCAAACAGTGATGGAGGAGATTGCTCAAGAAGGAGTAAATGGAAGCCCGATGTCGCAAATTGCTAAAAAATCAGGAGTGGCTACCGGAACCATTTATCACCATTTCAAAAGCAAAGAAGAAATCATCAACGAGATATTCAGCACTATCAGAAAAAAACTCAAAGGTGTGATTGATACGGTAAAAGCCAAAAAACCAGCGTTTAAAGAAGAATTTGAGCAGGTATGGCTGGGCTTTTATCATCATTTTGTAGCGCATCCATTAGAGTTTAAGTTTATGCAGCAAGTAGATAATACGCCCATTATTACCGAACAAACCTATTTGGAATCAGGGCAATACCTGTTGCCTGTGTTTGAGTTTTACCAAAAAGGAATAGAGGAGGGGCTGCTGGAAGATCGAGATGTAACTGTGCTTGGATACTTGACCTACGACAACATCATGACGATGGTAAACCTCAAGCTACAAGGGTTGGACATAACCGATACGTTGCTGCAGCAAGCATTGGATTATTGTTGGAGTGGGCTTATAAAAAAACAAACTTGATTTAAAGTAGAACCAATAAAAGCTGTCTTATGAAAACCTTCCGTAAAGTACTTCGCTATTTAGCGGGTATAGTATTGTTGTTAATCGGTATACTTACCATCACTTTAGAAGAACCCTTATACGGCGTAGGTTTTCTGATTTTAGGCATTCTTTTGCTGCCTTGGACATCTTCCATACTCAGCAAAAAGGCTCCTGCGGTTTTTAGCTCCAAGCTGCAAATAGCATTGTTTATTGGGTTGAGCCTCTTAATTGTAGTATCTGTTAGTTTATTTGGCCGAAAAACTTACGATAAAACCGAAAACATAACCCCACAGGTACTGTCTGGACTGAGTAAGCACCCAGTGAAAAAGGCACGTGTCAACAACCTTGATTATTACTACCTGGAAAAAGGGCAAGGGCCAGTAATTTTGCTACTCCATGGCTTCCCGGATATGGCCAATACCTGGGACGAAACTATTGCAGAATTATCTAAAAACTATCGAGTAATTGCCCCATTTCTTAGAGGGTATTACCCAACCAGTATCCCGACAAATATGGATTTTTCGGTCAAAAGCATTGCTGGAGATATGGTGCAACTGATGGAAAAACTAGCCATCAAAGAGTGGGTAGTGGTGGGGCAGGATTGGGGAGCTTCTATTAGTTATGCCACAGCCAATCTTGCGCCCAATAAGGTAAAGAAAGTCGTATCTATTGCCATTCCGCATCCCACTTGCCTTAAGCTTACCCCTGGTTTACTGTTTGCAGGCCGCCATTTTTTGTTGTTTGGTACTGGAAACTATGGGGTGAGGTATACGCGCAAAAATGACTTTGCCTATATAGACCGGTTATACCAAAGGTGGTCACCTGATTATAAAGGTTTCCAAAAGTCCAGCAACGAGATCAAGGAGACGTTTAAATTCCCTCATCGGTTAGAGGCCGCATTGGGATACTACACTTCGCTGGGAGTAGATCAGGGAAAGCCTGATATAGTGGCTTTTTATCAAAAAATACCCCAAGTGCCAGTGCTTTTTTTGGTAGGCGAACAGGACGGAGTGTATACTGAGGACATCGTACAAGCGATGAATCAAAAAATGCCTAAAGGTTCTAAAAGCGTGGTTTTTAAAAACGCAGGCCATTTTTTACACCGAGAAGTATTTGCTGATTTTATGAAAGAGTTAAGACCATTTTTACAGTAAAGATATTATTAAAGCGCATTTGAAATATGAAAACTGTTGTCAAACAAATTGTGGCCAGAAAAACGATCAAGGCTTCCCAGGAAGCTATATTCAAGATTATTTCTGATCATGAAGGGACTCATCGTTGGGTAAAAGAAGTAGACAAAGTATTAATCGTTAAAGAAGGCGAGCAAAAGAATGGTTTGAGGGCCATTCGTAAAGTTCATTTTAAGCCTGTATTATGGACTACGGTCGAGGAAGAGATTATAGATTTTCAAGAAAATAAATCCTATATCTACAAGATTATTAGTAAGATGCCAGGGTTGGTAGATCACAAAGGGGTATGGAGCCTACAAGAAATAAGTGCTGATGCTACTGAGGTTGTTTGGGATGTGTACATTGAATTCAAAAAGATGCATTGGTTTAGTTTGTTTGCGGGTAGTTTTGCCAAATCCTTTGGTAAAGTGCAAAATCGGGCATTGGCACAGCTAGAGCAGGATTTGAGTTAGTACAGTTAATAAGCCATTTTTTATCAACTTTATTGTAGCTAAACTAAAACTGAGTAGTTTCTTTGACTGCTTGATGAAGCCAAACCAAGGTAGAGGAAGTAAAGGAGTGTATTAAAAATTACGATGCGAAGCGTCTGACACCGCTTCAATACAATAAGGATTGTGAGGATAAAATAAGTAATCAAAACTTAAAAATATAACATTGATAATCAGTAGTTTAGAAGGATACTGGACTTTTTGGATGAAATACCGAACTTATTTATCTCTGTTATTTGAGCAGAATAAATGAAAAATAAGTTTTTTGAAGAAAAATGTTATTCCTCAATAGATAATATCATGAAAAAACTAACAGTTTTACTTCTCATAAAAACGGTACTTTTATTTGGCTTCCATTGTGCTTCAGCCCAGACCTTTACCCCTCGATTTGTTCCAGCCAAAAAGCCGCTTTCTAAAATCAACTCCAAGTTGAAATATACTTTTGGCTATCTGGAAGTGCTGGAAAACCGCTCTAAACCTCAGGGAGCTACTATTAAGTTACCAGTGTATATTTTCAAAAGTAAGAACTCCAATCCTCCAAAAGATCCAGTACTCTTTCTGGTAGGAGGGCCCGGAATGAGCAATATGCGCAATGCGCCTTATGCGGGGTATTATAAATTTTTAGAGGATCGTGATTTGATCTTTTTTGAGCAAAGGGGAGCGGTTTATGCCCAACCTAATCTGGATTGCCCGGAATGGAACATTGCCCAAAATAAAGCCTTTAAGCCTGACGTGAGCAAAGAACAAAAAAAGCAAATCATGGCGCAAGCCGCCCAAAAGTGTCGAGAGCTTTTTACCAAAAAAAATATAGATTTAAGCACCTATACTACCAAGGCCATTGCCGATGATGTGGAAGATTTTCGAAAGGCTTTAAAAATCAAACAACTCAATTTATTTACTGTATCGTATGGCACTCAAATCGCCCAGGTCATGATGCGAGACTATCCAAACAGTATTCGTAGTGTGGTGATGGATGGCACCTTACCACTAGAAGTGCAATACGATGAAAAAGCTACTGATAATTTGATCAAATCTTTCAAAAAACTATTGCAGGATTGTGCTACTAATGAGGTTTATAAAGATCTAGAGAGTCGCTTTTGGCAATTTTTGGAAGCCAAAACCAAAAATCCACTAGAGCTGCAAATAAAACATCCTAAAACCAAAAAAACATACACTTTTCGCTTACAAGGCAAAGACCTTATTAATTTTTTAGATCCAGGAAACACCTATGCCATTGCAAATATTCCACAAGCTATCAATCGTCTATTGGCAGGAGATTATAGCCAACTCAAAAAACAGTTGCAAAGGTTGTTAGCCTATACAGGGTCTCGTTTTCAAATCGGGTTACGTTTATCGGTATGGTGTGCCGAACAAACGCCTTTTAACGACCAACAAAAGCTTCAAAAAGCTTCCACTCAATATGCTGCCATTAAAGGATACAACCCTAAAGTGTTTTCCGAAGAAATTTGTAAAATATGGCGGGTAAAAAAAGTAGACCAACGAGAAAAAAAGGCAGTGAAAAGCAACATTCCTGTATTGTTGCTCAATGGAGCCTATGACCCCAACACCCCTCCTGAATGGTCGGCTAAAATGAAACAAAATCTACCCAATAGTTATCATATCGTATTTCCTGGCTGGGGACATACCGTTTCGTTGAATTGGGGCAATCCTTGTGGCATGCGACTGGCCAACACTTTTTTCAATGACCCCACCAAACGCCCTGCAGCTGATTGCTTTGAGAAAATTGGGAAGCCAAAGTTCAAAATCCCTGAAAAGAAGTGATATTTTTCTGATCCTCTGAAACAAATGATTGTGATTTCGTAGTGTGGGTGTTATCTTACTTTAATATTATTCAATAGTAATCAAACACACACATTATGAAACACAGCATAAACCCAGGGTGGGTGATCACACTTTTTTGCTTGCTGTTTGGGTTGAACTTACAAGGGCAAGACCCCCGAGCAATTGTTTCTTATGCTTCTGCTGCCCCTGACACTATTTATTACCCTTACCATAATGGCCTACAGATGATTGAGGTTCACCATTTGGCACATTGGAAGAGTCAAAAATCGCTCTATGAGTCACAGTTTAGGCTTAAGAGTATGTTTAGGCCCTACCCAGTACATCCATCTGTGTCTAATGAATACTTTTTTAGAGATAAACAAGGAAATTTTATAAAGGCATTTAATAGTTTTTGGGCGTTAGATTCCTTGAAGCAGTTTTTTAGAAAAGGTGTTGTAAAGTTTCGTTCTCGCAAAAATCGTCAAGTGAAATCTTATATGAGGCCATTGCCAGCAAAAGGCCACTACAAAATCTTCAATGTCAAACGTATAAAACTCAAACATCAAACCCCAGTGTTAAGGAGGCGTACTTTTGGTGTACAGGTTATGGGGAGGTATCCTGATATGAAGTTTCTCAAGCTGCGCAATGTAGTCTATGAATATCCGTACCGCTCCCAATCTTTAGATGTGATACCTGGAATTAGTTACTCCAACCATATTGTAAATACACAAGACTTGTTATTTGGAGTAATTGATATATCGGGAAAAGTGATAGTACCAATACAATATCAAGAGCTATTACTTGAGCAAGATTTAATATTTGCAAAAGGGAATGACAAATGGGGAATCATTGACAGAAACAATGAGGTTTTGTTTCCACTAGTTTTTGATGAAATAAGCCGAAAATCAGCCAATCTTGTGGTTTTTAAGCAAAATAAAAAAGAAGCACTAGCAGTTTTCCATAGGCGTATTTTTAAGTTAAATGACTATGATGGGATAGAAGAGTGCGAAACATACTTGATAGTGACTAAAAATAAAAAGAAGGGTGTGTTGAATAACCAGGGAAAGCAAATTATAGCTTGTGCGTATGACGATCTTTCCTTCTATGACAGTGATGAAAGAAGGCTCTTTTTTATTGCCAAAAGGAATGGACGGTATGGGTTAATCAGCCATAAAGGGCAGAAGCTAGTGCCTTGTCAATATGCATTGGTTCGTTATGACGACC
This sequence comes from marine bacterium AO1-C, assembly GCA_001890965.1. Lineage (GTDB taxonomy): Bacteria > Bacteroidota > Bacteroidia > Cytophagales > Microscillaceae > Microscilla. The sequence goes on from MLAY01000023.1 coordinate 56,091, forward strand.
AAAGAAAAATATACCTATTCAAAAAGGAGGGAATTGAATATAGATTGAGCAAATCGGGTAAAATGATAAAGGATCAATGATATGAAATACATCACTAGTTTAATTGGCTTACTTGCTTTAATCGTTAGTCTACCTTTGAATGCTCAGATTACTGATACAGTATATGTTCCTCTTACTCCTGATACCATATACTACCCTTATCGTAATGGTATACAAATGATAGAAGTCGACCATATGAAACTATGGAATGCCCACAAGGTTATTTATGGCTATCAATTTATGACAAGGGGTTTATCTCTTGCTTATCCAGTGCTTCCTCCAATCTCTAACGAATATTTTTTTAGAGATAAGCAAGGAAAGGTTATTCGAGCATTTAACACGTCTGTGAGTCTGGATTCATTACAAAAGTTTGCTTTCAGAAATACCATCAGCCGAAGATCTCATATTGAGAATAAACGCTATACCCATGGTTTACTTGAAAACATAAATTTTGAGGGGTATTACAAAGTTTTTAATATGGAAGATATACAGGTTCAACGTAAAAAGATCGCTCCACTTAATATATTGATGCGAATGCAAATGCATTATATGTCTCAATTCGAAAAACCAAAATACCAATATGACACAACGAAAAAATACTTGGCCGAATATCCTTATCGGTTTAAGGTATACTCGAGGGATGGTTCTAAAGATGCGTTCACTGTGTATCCTAGAGGAGGAGCTGAATATCAAAACTACATTATAAACCCCACAAAAGTTAAGTTTGGTTTAATTGATTCACTGGGAAAAATAATTGTTCCTATGGATTACCAATGGCTTTGCCCTTGGTTTGGTGTTATAATAGCACAACGCAATGGTAAATGGGGCATGATTAATAAAAGTAATAAGTTTTTGTTACCACTAATTTTTGATGAGATTAGATGGAAATCGAATGCTTTGGTGATGTTTAGACAAAATAACAAAGATATATTGGCGAATTACCGGGGACACATTATTCGCTTAAAAGATTATGATCAAATAAAGGAATACTACCCATATTTATTAGTGAGCAAAAACAAAAAACTAGGCCTTCTGGATAAGAAAGGACAGCAACTAATTTCTTGTATATACGATAAGCTATATTTTGTTTATGAAGACAAAAGGAGAAACCTACTGGTAGTTCAAAGAAACAATTTGTATGGCTTGGTTGACAAGCAAGGGCAGAAACTAGTGCCTTGTCAATATGCATTGGTTCGTTATGACGACCAAAGAAAAATATACCTCTTTAAAAAGGAGGGAATTGAATATAGATTGAGCAAATCGGGAAAGATGGTAAAAGATGATTAGCAGGTTTTGGTAAATAAAAGTTTACCTTCCTTGTAACCATTTTCATGGTTGTAGGTTACCTATTAAAATATAGAAACGCGCTTTTTTCAAAAAAAATGAAAATTTTGTTTAACGAAGTGTAATAAATTTATCGACAATGCGTCTAATGCGTTAAACATGTTGTCTTGCTTGAAAAAAAGCAGCCATTGAACCATATAAAATAAACCATGAAAAGATTTAGTCTATTGCTATTGTTGAGCAGTTTTTTGCTCTCCAATCAGGTCATTGCTCAAGCTGATGTAACGGGCACCATTAAAAGTAAAGACGGCGAACCAGTATTGGCTGCCGTTGTGGCGTTGCTTCAGTCACCGAGCAACAAATTTGTAAAAGCGGCAGTTACCCGCGACGATGGTACATTTATCATCAAGTTGGTAAAAGCAGGTAATTACAAAGTGAAAGTTTCGGTGATGGGTTACAAAGACTTGGTTTCCAAACCATTTACCGTGGGTACTTCCAATGTAACGGTGCCTAACCTTACCTTGGACACTCAAATAGAAAAATTGAAAGAAGTAACCGTTCGGGCCGAAAAACCAATGGTACAGGTTTTGGCCGACAAAACGGTATTTAATGTAAGCAACACCGTGAATGCCGCGGGAAACTCAGGGTTTGAACTATTAAGAAAAGCGCCTGGGGTAACCATTGACAACAACGACAATGTAATTGTTGAAGGAAAATCGGGGGTGTTGTTTTACATCAACGGTAAGCCATCTGTATTGCGTGGGCAAGACATGGTAAACTATCTGAAAACGCTCCAATCAAGTGACATTGAGTCTATTGAGATTATCACCCAACCTTCTTCTAAATACGATGCTGAAGGAAACGCCGGAATCGTAAACATTAAACTTAAGAGAGACAAATCGCTAGGTACCAACGGAAGCCTTTTGTTAGGGGCTACTGCTGGAGTGTATGAGCGATATAATAGTTCGATTTCGTTTAATACCCGAGGTAAAAAAACAAGCTTCTACGGAAACTACAGCAATCGTATTGGCCGTAACTTCAACTTTATTAACCTGTATCGTAGCCAAAACAACAATGTGTTTGATGCTCGCACCCGATCAGTTCGTGATAACAATAGCCACAACCTTCGTTTAGGGTTTGACTATTACATCAATAAGCAGCACTCCATTGGGATCATTGCCACAGGAAATTTTAACGATAACTTTGAAAACAGCGATACTCGTACACCCATTATCCCGGCAGGTAGTACCAGTCCAGTGCAGGTATTGGTAGCCGAAAGTGATGGCCATAACACTACTTTGAATAGCTACGGGAACATAAACTATCGTTTTGACAATGGCAAAGGAAAAACTTTGAATGTAGATTTGGATTATGGTAGATATACCAGCGACCGTACCAACCTACAGCCTAACCGTTACTTTAATGGTACCGAAACTCAGGTAGTGAGCGAAGTAGTTAACTTTTTTGATACCCCGGTAAACATTGATATTGCTTCTGGACGTATCGATTATACCCAAGGCTTTTTGAAAGGAGTATTAGGGATTGGAACAAAGTATTCGTTGGTAAGCACGAGCAACAATTTCCAGTTTTATGACAGACTCAATGGGGTAGATGTATTGAATACCGCCAATTCCAATGAATTTTTCTATGATGAGCAAATCATTGCGGCTTACTTCAATTATAATCGTCGCTGGAAGGCCATTAGCTTACAGTTTGGTTTAAGAGTAGAAAACACCCAATCGGATGGAAGATTAGAAAGTAGCCAGGCCAATGTAAATGATCAGGTTACCCGTAACTACACCAATTTATTCCCTAGTGCTGGATTGACTTATAAATTGAATCGCAAAAATTCATTTGCGTTGAACTATAGCCGTCGTATTCGTCGTCCTAATTACCAAACATTGAACCCGTTTGAGTATAAATTAGATGAGTTGTCGTTCCGTAAAGGAAACCCATTTTTGCAGCCTCAATACACCGACAACATCAAGATAAGCCATACTTATAAGTATACCTTGACTACTTCGTTGGGTTATAGCTTTATCTCTGACTTCTCGGCTCAAGTGACCGAAACCTTTGGCCCAGGTGATAACCGTAACTTTATCAATACGCGTAACGTGGCCAATCAGAGAATCATCAACTTAGGAGTTTCTTACCCAGCCAAGCTTACCAAATGGTGGAGCATTTACTTCAGCTTGAATGCTTTCTATAGTGACTTTGAAGCCACCAACCCAGTATTTATTGGTATCTCACAAGAAACCGTGAATTTCTATGCACAAAACACCTTCAAACTTCCTGGTGGGCTTACCGCTCAGGTTTCTGGTTGGTTCAATTCACCTTCATTGTGGGGAGGAACTTATCGGGTAAGAAGTTTGGGTTCTTTGAACTTGGCTTTCCAGAAAAGACTAATGAACAACAAGCTGACAGCTCGTTTAGCTTTCAACGATATTTTATACTCATCTCCCTGGAACGCCGATACTCGTTTTCCTGATCTAACGATCCAAGGTAGTGGTGGTTGGGATAGCCGCAACGTAGCCTTTACTTTGTCTTATAACTTTGGTCGCAAAGAAATCAAGCGTGCTCGTAAGCGTAAAACAGGTATTGAAAACGAGAAAGGTAGAATGAATGGTAACTAAGTGAAAAGCTAAAAATGAAAATTGAAAAATAGCACAAAGCGTAGCTAGTGGCTAACGTATCTTGTGCTAATCACTTTGCAATTGATAGCTTAAAAAACAGTATATATTTTTACAAACCATCTTTATCTTGTTTGAGATAAAGGTGGTTTTTGTTTTTATGGGTGACTGATTGTTTCAAGTAGTATAAAGTACTATGACAAAAATGTCTTGATAAGAATATTTTTATTGTTGCATTGCGCAACAATAGAACAATGAAGCAATGCAACAATGAAAGATATCAAAACTGAAAATAAAGATGCAAAATGAACTAATTATAAGAAGGGCAAACGAAAAAGACTTTAGTGCCATTTATCAATTTGTGAATGAATTAGAGGAGACAGTTTTTGAGGCCGAAGGGCAAAAAATTGCCTTTAAGCAGAATACCGCAAATCCGGACTTTATTTATCTACTGGCAGAGTTAAATGAAAAACCCATTGGATTTATTAGCTGCCATGCGCAGTACTTGTTACATCATGGAGGACAAAAAATTGGTGAAATTCAAGAAATGTATGTAAGTCCTGAAAATAGAAAAATTGGCGCTGGCAAGAAGCTAATGGATGAATTAAAAAGAGTAGCCAAGCAAAATGGAATTGTTCAATTGGAGGTTACATCTAATAAAAAACGAATGGCTACGCATCGATTTTATCAAAGAGAAAATTTTATAAACTCCCACGAAAAATTTACTCTTGAACTGAAGTAAATAATAAAATACCAAAGTAAGTTAAATAGTGGTCAGGTTGTAACCAACTTGTCCTACCCATCTTTATATTTTTTTGAGATAAAGGCAGTTTTTGTTTTTGTAGGTTTGGGAGATTTTTTGAGTAAATTTGTTTCATAGACAAACTAACCTAAACCTCAGAAAACCAATGCAATACCTCAAGGATTTACAAGACGGAGAGATTAACCAATTATTGACTTTGGGCGAAGACCTAAAAGCTCAACTACAGGATTTCGAGAGACAAGAAATCGTTACTAAAGCCAGTTTTGTGGAGGGCCTAAGAGCCATTTTGCAGTCCCATTTGCATCAAACCCGATTGGTGCTGCCTATTGAATTGCGCCCCCGCTCGGTAGCTGAGACATTTTATGCTTTAGAAAACCTTATCAAGACTTATATAGCAGTAGAACAAGCCACTATGGCGACTCTGCCTATGCGAGCCGAGATGATTCTAAACGATCAATATAGTTATAAGGCCCTGGTAGACGATTTGGTAGAAGCCAATGCATTGGCCATTGCGGAACGCAAAAACATTTTGCCCAAAACACGAGAAGAGGGAGAAAGCAAATATACCCTTGAGCAAATCAATGAGGTGCTACATCAATCTAACGAATATGCGGGAGTGGGGAGTTTTGCCAATGCATTAGAGGCCATTGAGCAGCTTGAGCGAATGATTGCAGATTTTGACAAATACCATATTTTGGTGATTGATCGCCCTACGATTCAAAACAATAAAGCCTTTGCCTTTTTTAGGCTTAATCGCTTGAATGAAGCACTCCATTGTATTGATAAATTATTGGCCAACTACGAAGATTTTGCGCTGGGACACCACACCCGTGCAGAGATTTTGGATGCGTTGGTGCGTTATGAGGAAGCAATAGAAAGCATGGATCAAGCCATTGCCCTAGAAAATACTCCTGATAAGGTAGCGTTTCGGGAGAGCCTTTTGAAGAAGATTTCTGGATGATTATAAGTTATTCAAACGACCTAATACAGAGATACCGCTATGAACAATATAAGGCTTATCTTATTGATCTTATTTGTTAGTTTATCAAGTCTTGGTTTGGGTCAACAATTTCTTTATACCCCAAAGAATGATAGCATCAAGGCTACGTTTCAAGAGTTCCTGCAGGAAATGATTAATTCAAAGGCAGACCCTAGTGTGCAATTAGATATCAATACGAGATTCAAAATCGTTTTCAAGACTCATTGTGGAGAGTACGAATTTCCCCCCAATTTACCAGGGAAAGTAGATAGTTTACTTCATAGACCAGCCAAAAGGCTTAAATTTTTGAAACTTGCCCCCAAAAAGTTGTTGCAAACTTTAAGGCGTCACAATTGTTCCGACACAAGAATTACAACGATCACTTGGCGAGGTATTTTTGGCTATAAGGAACTAATGCGTAAAAATGGGTCAATGGTTTCTTGGGGCAACCTGTTTTTGGTATATAATATCAATAATAAATACTTGATATTGTATGAAAAGAACAGTGTCCCAGTAAGCCGCTTAGGAGACGTAGGATATTACACTGCTAGTTTTGCAAAAGTAGTTGAATAGCTGTTGATAGCGTTTTTATAAAATAAAGGCCGCAAAAAAATGCGGCCAAAAATATATCGTATCGTTACTTTTGATTAAACTCTATCAATGTTCTGATTGCGGAAATAATGGTAGCACCTCCTACGAAAATAGCCCCATAAAACAATACTGCGCCCTCTAAAAACACCGTGAGCCCAATACCCACTCCAAGTATAATCACTCCAATGACTATTCTTAGAAGAGCGTTACTAATGGCTTTGTTTCTGGCCTTATTGCTTTCTCGTTCGATTGACCGTAACAAGCGAGCTTCAAACTCTTTTTCTTGTGGCGTTTTTTGAACTACTTTTTTGTCTGCTTGCTCTCCTGGTTTTTCCGAAGACTGGGCATTGGCTTCCTGGTTTTCCATCATTTGGTTAAAAAACTCCAGTGGTGATGGTCGATTAGTTTTGTCGTTTTCTTTCATCTATTTTGGGGTTAATATTTGGTAAATAGTCTAATGACAAAATTATAACTTAGAGTGCTCAAAAAAGACTTATGGCTTCCATTGAGACCTTTTTAAGTTAACATTCACTAAATGATTATCCCTCAAATAAATAACGCTGTTCTAATGAATTTGAACGAAGTAGAAACTTATCAGTTAAAATATTACATTATTACATCAATCACCAAGACACTAAGCTTTTTTTGCTTTTTACTCTCAAGTCTTTGGTCTTAGCGTAGCGAGACCAAAGAGCTGGCAACATTCGGTGGGCTTGTAGGTACACCACTCTCCCTATCGGTCAATGTCAGTGAGTGAAAGAATATTGATTAACGAACCCTGATTAACGATTTTAGAAGGAGGCTGACGCACGCTGACCTTGGAAAAAGAAACATTCCGAAATTTCTCTTTCATTATTCGATATTCTATTTTGCTCTATCAGTAACATCATACAATAGGTAGCAATTACATCAATGACCAAGACACTAAGCTTTTTTTGCTTTTTACTCTCAAGTCTTTGGTCTTAGCGTAGCGAGACCAAAGAGCTGGCAACATTCGGTGAGCTTGTAGGTACACCACTCTCCCTATCGGTCAATGTCAGTGAGTGAAAGAATATTGATTAACGAACCCTGATTAACGATTTTAGAAGGAGGCTGACGCACGCTGACCTTGGAAAAAGAAACATTCCGAAGTTTCTCTTTCATTATTCGATATTCTATTTTGCTCTATCAGTAACATCATACAATAGGTAGCAATTACATCAATGACCAAGACACTAAGCTTTTTTTGCTTTTATTCCTTCGTCTTCAGTCTTCCCCAAATTTGAAACAACCCAAAGGCACCCAAGCCACAAACTACGGTTAACACCAGTGCTGGAGTAGTGTTGCCATACAACCAAAATCCCGTGGCAAACAAAGCGGTATATACAGTGATACAGCCCACAAACATCCCTGTGATTTCGAGAGGTACTTGCCAGGCAGCTGCTTTTTGATTGTCTTCAAAATCACTCATGTTTTCGCGTACCTTGGCCCAGCCCGGTCCACCAGGAGTAGTGAGGGCATAAAACTGCTTCAGTGTTTCCATACTTGTAGGGCGAGTCACAAAAGTAGTTACCAACCAGGCAATGGTGGTGAGGCCTACTCCTAAGAGCAATTGCCAATGGCCAGGTATTTTTTCAAAACCCAGGGCGGGATGAACAATTTGGAGATAAATGGCGAGCAAAAATGAGAAAAACATAGCTACAATCTCGGTATAAGCATTGATACGCCACCAAAACCAACGTAGGATAAAAATCAATCCAGTGCCCGCTCCAATTTGTAGTAATATGTTGAAAGCTTGTAGGGCATTTTCCAGTAAAAGGGCAAATATTGCGGCCAAAATCATTAAAACTACAGTAGACAAGCGACCCACTGCCACCAACTCTTTATCGTTGGCCTCAGGCTTGATAAATCGTTTGTAAAAATCATTGACAATATAAGACGATCCCCAATTGAGGTGGGTAGAAATGGTAGACATAAAGGCTGCAATTAAAGAAGCAACCACTAAGCCAATCAACCCAGCAGGAAGGAATACCAACATTGCAGGATATGCCAGGTCATCTTTTACTACTTTGGGATCAATGGTAGGGAAAGCTTTTTGCAAAGAAGCAATATCTGGGTAGATAATAAGCGAAGCCAGGGCAATCAAAATCCAGGGCCAGGGACGCAAGGCATAGTGAGCCAAATTAAACAGCAAAGTAGCGCCCATGGCGTGTTTTTCTGATTTGGCTGAGAGCATACGCTGGGCCACGTAACCTCCACCACCAGGTTCGGCGCCTGGGTACCACACACTCCACCACTGTACTGCCAGCGGCAATATAAAAACCGCAATTAAGTTTTTAGCATCATTGAAATCAGGCATTACGTTGAGCTTATCAACTACGTTTTCGTGGGTAAGCAAATTGCCCAATCCATTTACTTGGGGAAGGTTTAAGACTACATTGGCCGCCCATACCGCCCCAATCATAGCTAAACCAAACTGAATAAAGTCGGTGATAATAACCCCTCGCAAACCACCCAACGAGCTATAAATCACGGTGACTACCGAAGCAATCAATAAAGTTTGAACAGGCGTGAGGCCCAACATGACACTACCAATTTTGATAGCAGCCAGCGACACAGATGCCATAATCATGACATTGAAAAATACCCCTAGATATATGGCTCTAAAGCCTCGCAAAAAAGCGGCTGCTTTGCCACTATAACGCAATTCATAAAACTCCAGATCGGTCAATACCTTAGACCTTCGCCATAGTTTGGCATACACAAATACGGTGAGCATGCCTGTGAGCAAAAAAGCCCACCATACCCAGTTACCCGATACCCCGTTTTGCCGCACAATGTCGGTGACCAAATTGGGCGTATCGGCCGAAAAGGTAGTGGCTACCATCGATACTCCCAACAACCACCAGGGCATGTTTCTCCCCGACAAAAAAAACTCAGAAGCGTTTTTACCTGCTTTTTTGGATACCCACAAGCCAATGGCCAATGAGACTACAAAAAAAGCCACCACAATGGCCCAGTCTATTTCTTTTAATTGCATAAAGTGTAATCAATTGGTTTAGTCAGTATGAAGCTGAATTAGCTTTGAAATATGAGGAAAAAGCGGGGAATTCACAAAACACCAATGGTGAAATCTTAAAAGTGAGGAGTTTCAATTTCTCTATTGATCGCCTCAATTTTTTTTCTTTGAGCTTTAGTTCTTATTTCGGTTTTTTCAAAACGATGACCATCTGGCCAGATAAGTTGTGCTTCGATCGCTCTGATTTTCAAAGCGAGCCAATCTTTTTTAGAAGTGTGTTCAAACGCCCAAATACGCCAAAAAACAATACTGAAACTCCACCAGGTCCAGGCAAGGATAAGACCCACACTCAGGCCAGTTCCTATCAACCAACCGTTATCGAAAAGATGCCAAGAGAGATAGGGAAGGCCAATCATAATAAGCGTTACGGGAACATTGACAACTAATTGCCCGATAAGAATTACCTGCTTTACCGATTTGTTTTGCGACATTTTTTGCGTGTTTTGATCAAACTTATTGTGTTTTTTGAATATGAACTAATCTCGACTTTTAATAATGAGTTGCAAATCATTCAAAAAGTCGAGACGAATTCTATGATAAAAAAGCAGTGTATAACCAAATGTTGGAAAAAGAAAGCCTGGTAAGCTTTTGAAACTGACTAAAAGCTAAGATATTTATTCGAAAAAGATGAAAGCTCACCTTATTGTATGTCTGCTACTGTGTTTGGCTCTTGGTGCTTGTCAAAATGATTCTAAAAAAGAAGGTCAGCAAGAAAAACCCAAAAAAGATTCAGTGAGTGTACTCAATAATAAGTACTCAAAAGATTCTTCAGCAATTGAGTACGAAGGAGACTCAGTGATCATATTCAAAAAGCAAAAAGGATTGCCCAAAGGCAGAGACTCCGAAGGTTTTGTGATTTTTGACCCAGTGAAAGGAAAAGCACTTTTTGATGATAAAAAAATGGCTTTGAAGATTTCGGTGCCCGAACAATGCATCTATCAATTTGACCTGAATATCTATCCCTGGGATGCACTCAAACAAGCGTTTTCGAGTGCTAAAAACCTTACAGTTACCATTTCGGCTACTTTCAAAGATGGTGATCATGTATACGATCGCCAATTTCAATTTTTGCCAGTAAATCCTAAAGCAATGCATTACAACATCAAAATTGATATGTGTAAGTTTGGGTACATCACGAGGGTTAGCAAAGCTGCTTTCAAGATTCAGGGGCATTTGCAATCTGGCAAAGAAGTGTTTCAAACATTGATTTATACTTCTATCGAAACCGGAATTTGATAACTATTATAGATTTGTTTAAAACTTTTTTGCTGCGGGAAGCATCCTGATTTTAAACCATTTAAATTCGGGAATCTCATGAAAAACCTATCAAAGGTCACCACCATTATTATGTTGCTTGGGCTCGTATCAGTGTCTGCTCTTTGGGCGCAGTCTAAAAAAATGAATGAAGCTCTACAAAAAGAGCTGCTCCAAATGCAGGAGATTGACCAAATTGCCGTATATAAAAACTATATTTCTCCGCGCAAAGAAAAAATGACTCCTCAGCAACGACAAACCTACAAAGACAGTGTGCTCAAGGCCCATCGCAAGCGATTGGGAGAAGTATTTGACAAATATGGTTTTCCCGGGTATGATTTGGTAGGTAAACCTGGATCACAAGCTTTTTGGTTGATGGTACAGCACCTTGATAAATATGTAGATTTTCAGCAGAAAATTCTCAAAGTGATGAAAGCCGAGGTAAAACGAGGCAATGCAGATGGAAGCAATTACGCCTACCTAACCGATCGGGTATTGGTAAATACGGGTAAGAAACAAAAGTTTGGTACACAAGTATTGTACGACAACAGCGTGGGCAAACCTTACCCCAAACCCTTACAAAACCCTAAAAAAGTAGATACTTACCGAAAAGCGGTAGGAATGGAATCTCTGCACGAATACTTAAATGGGGTTGCTGAGTCGCATTTTCAAATGAATAAAAAGTTTTTCGAGTCCAAGGGGATTACCAAACCTTATCGATACAAAACCACAAAAGAATAAGACTTAACCACTGTGTATGAACCATTTACCGATTTATTTGTTGGCTTTAGGCCTTTTGATGGGCTGTGCCCAAAGCCAACAAACGACTACTGAAGAGGTGCCCAAGCTTCAGTATGCCTTTTCAAAGAAAATCAAATCAATAAATACTCAATTGAAAGGGTATTGGAAATCTATTGGCCACGGATATATTTTGGATGCTTCAGCCGATAGTATTCGCTTGTATAGCTACACCAAAAGCTTTTGTTATAGAGAGAAAAACGACTATCTCGAGCGCTTAATGAACTCTCAAACTCAATTCCATCAAAAAAACGATACGTTGAGTATCTTTTTGATGGATTTTGGCCCCCAAACAACGCATTTGCAGTCGAGGAGAGATTTTGTCAGAATACAGAAATTGCCCGAAAACCACCTCAGTTTTGATGAATTACAACAACTGCCTCCGCTAAAACTATTCGATCTATTTATCGAGACTTTGGAAGAAAACTACGCCTTTAGCAAAGAGCGAAAACTGGAATGGGCAAAAATAAGAAAAGATCTTAGTGAGAAAATCTCAGATAGTACCACACACGAAGCGCTATTTCAGATGATGGGTAAGATCACCAAATCTACCAAAGACCATCATACTAAAATCATTGCCAAAGATGGGAGAAAATTGCAATACACCCGTACTCCATCTGCACAATATGTGATTGATCTATTCCGTAAACAAACAGCTGTAAGTCAACTTAACAAATACTTTGGGTTGTACTTTGACAATAATTATAAAAATATATCCGACAGCTTGCTCAAAGGCAAAGGGCAGAAGGTGGCCAATCAGAAAATTGAATGGGGAAGCTTAAGTGAGCAAATTGGATATATTCATATCCATTCATTGACTGGCTTTGCAGACTCCAAATTACCTCGCAAGCAACATATAGATACGCTAAATTATCATATGGCGCAGATCATCAAGGCTCTGCAAGACAAGGAAGCTTTGATTATAGACATTAGTTTCAATTTTGGTGGATACGATGCTGCCGGCCTTACCATTGCTAGTTATTTTACCGATACCTCTCGTTTAGCCTATCAAATACAAGTATTTCAGCAAGGCCAGTTTTACGACGAATCGCCACTCTACGTTCGTCCTGCCAAAGGTGCTCGTTTTACCAAGCCAGTGTATCTACTCATGACCGATATAAGTCGAAGCGCTGCCGAAACCTTTGCCATGCAAATGAAAGCCATTCCTCAAGTGAAACTGGTTGGAATGCCAACTTTGGGCATTTTATCAGATATGCTTGGTAAATCTATTGGGCCGTTTTATACCACTTCGTCTAACCGACGGTATGTGGCTCCTGATGGCAAAGTATATGAAGTATCAGGAGTTATTCCAGATATTCCTTTGCAGGTATTTGCGGCAAACAATACATTTAATAGCCATAAAAATGCGGTGAGTCAACTAGCAAATATGGTTGAGAGGAATGAAGTTGCTCTCAAGGGATTTTAATTCAAGTGATGTTATGAAAGGGAAGGCTAAATTGAACAAACACAGGAGCATTATAAACTTGATTGCCAAGCTCGAAAAAATGCTTAATGATCATTTCGAAATATGCGATTATTGGGAGGCTGATTTATGCGCAATTGGCATTAAAACTAATAACAAGCTTGTGTATATTTCTACCGCAAATTACATCAATCAATCCAACCTATTGTATGACTTTGATTTTGAAATAAATTCATCAGAGAATCCTGCTGAGATAGTCAAAGAAGGACGAAATTGTTCAGAAGAAGCCTTAATCAAAGCGATTAATAGTTTTTGGGCGTAAAACATACGCCCCGAGTAACAACAAGTAACAATAAGTTACCCGAGGCTAATGCTTTGGTTAATCTTTATCATTCAAATCAGTCAATTCCCATCATATTAAAAGCACCCCAATACAAGGGATACTTATATTCTGCTTTAATCTCCTTTTGGGCTTCTACAAAGGCTTTGCGTTTGTCGCCAGTAGCCAGCCATTTTTGATAAAACTTAGTCATCAGTTTTTGCGTGGCATCATCCGACACTTTAAACAGACTCATGATAAGCATATCGGCACCTGCTACCAAAAACGAACGTTGCAAACCAAATACCCCTTCACCCACTTGTACTTCTCCCAAACCTGTTTCGCAAGCCGAAAGCACTACCAACTCGGTATTATCAAAATTGAGATTCATAGCCTCATAAGCCGTCAGAATACCGTCATTGCTGTAGAAGTTATTGGTTTTGGCCAGCAAATCTCCTGCCCCTCGGGTAAGCAAGCCTGAACGATGCAATGGGCCACTCGTGATTTGATTACTGCGAAGACCTTCTGTTCCTTTAATGTCTTTTTGCTTATTGCTTACAAAAAAACCGTGAGTGGCTACGTGAAATACTCTGGGGTTGCTCAAGCCACGAATGTTGTTTTCCTGAGCCACTTGGTCGGTATACACGGTAGTTTTCCAGCCTTTATTGCGCATCAATTTACTCACTTCCTGAATCTCGACTTCGGTACCTGGCAAACGAGTGATAAATCCTATATCTCCTTTTCGGGCTGCCGAACGGGCTAATTTGATGCTATTGGCATCGTCATAAAATATTGGGTTGCCAAACAATACCGCAGTATTGCCTTGAGTATTACTGGTGTGGTTTTCGTTGCTGGCAAGGAGCGAGCCTGCTTTCTGGTTTTTCAATACCAAATCCTTGGTATTGCTCACCAGCATTACATTGGTGCGGTCAATTACATAGGTAGTATCTTTGATGCGCATCGAAGACACATTGACCTGATTGAACGCCCCGTCAGGCGAAAGGTATACTCGTTTGATGCCCGTCAATGCTTTATCGATAGATTCCCAGTAGTTTTTATAAGAATAGCGATCCTTGCGACGAAAACGGATACTGTTGCGATAATACTTCAGAAAGCGATTTTCTAAATGGTAACCGTTTTTCAACAATACCAACTGAGGATTTCTTTTGGTTTCGGGAGTTACGATCAAAGCCGCATAGCGAATACTATCCGTAAAATCCTGAGCGTATTCCCGGTAACGAATAACTTCTATAGCAGCTTCACCTGGTTTTAGGGTTTTCTGTACATCTTGCCACGTATGCTTTTTTTGTTCAAAACCTTTGGCAAACAAATTAGACTTCTTGTTGAGCTCTTTTTCTAATTGCTCAATTTCCTTTTCTACCTTACGAGGCTTAATATCACTATCTTTGAGTTGATCTTCGCTCATAGAGAGAATACTGGTGAGGAATTCCTTGCGTTCTACCCAGCGATTGTACAATTCTACCAGTTGCGTATCGCCACTGTTTAGGATTCTATTGCGGACTTTCTTTGAAGAACTCAGTAATAAAGCTTTGGTAGCCAAGGTATTGTTGTACATTTCACCCAAGAGCTTCTGGCGACTGCGACGACGTGCCTGTTGTACTGCCAAGGTGTTGAAAAACTCAAAATCGGTACGGATTAATTGCCAATACTTAGATTTTTCACCTTCGCTCAATACTGGAAAATACGTGCCTATATATTTTAAATACTGCTTGGTTGTCTCGGCCAATATTTTGTTAGCCTTGCTATAGCGCCCACGTACAAATTCAATCTTACCGATTTTGCTCAAAGCCCTTACATATTCAGGGTGTTCTTCACTAAATATTTTGCGATAAATTTTACGCGCTTGTTTATAATTTGCTTCTGCCGTTTTAAATTTCTTGAGCTTGGCATATAAATCTCCCATCAGCATGGCTACTCTGGCAGAGTTTACATTGCGTTCTCCAAAAGCCAATACCCAAATGTCATTTGCTTTGGTAAGGAGTTCAAAGGCTTTGTCGTAATTATTTTTCTCTATTTCATAATAAGCCAGGTTTTTCAAGGCTTCGGCATAGAGTGGATGTTTTTCTCCAAAGGTTTTTTGGTAAATGTCTTTAGAGCGATTCAGCAAAGGCAGCACTTCGGTAGTATCCTTAGCTCCTCGGTTAAACTTCACCAATGCCAGATTGGTATAGGCGGCTGCCATCGTAATGTGATCGTCGCCCAACTTAGCTTTACGAATTTTAATAACCTCCTGCACGTTTTCTTCGGCCTTCTGGTAATCCCCAATGGCCAGGTAAAGCTCAGCCAGTAGGCCTATACTTTCAGCATAGCGGATGGTATTGGCACCATATACTTTTTTAGAAATCTCGGAAGCTTTTACAGCCAGTTTTTCGGCTTCGGCATATTTTCCGGTAATCACATACAACTGACTCAGTTGATTGAGTAAGTTGATGAGTTTACGACTATTCTTACCATATTTTGACTCTTTTTGAGCAATCGATTTTTTGAGCAAGCGCTCAGTATCGGCATATTCTCCAATGCGGATGTACAAAAAGGCCAGGTTTTCTACCGATTTAGATTGTTGAGAAATATCACGGGCCCGCATCCACCAATAAATTCGGCGAGTTTGGCGCAGTAAACGTTCGGCAGTATAATAATCTCCAATAATCCCATACAAACGAGCCGCAGTGCTCAATGCATCGGCGTATTCAAACGATTTTCGCTTAATTTTTGCCCGGATAATACTACGTGATTCTTCAATGTTTTTTTCAGCCTCTTTGTATTGCCCTACTTTAATTTGCATTTCGGCCAACTTAGCCATTTGTTTACCTGTTTCCCGATCGTCATCGCCAAAACGTTTCTTTTGGACTTGTAGGTTATCTTCCAATATTTTCAAAGCCCCTTTGTAATCCTCCTTTACGTCTAAATAAGAAGCAATATGGTTTTTGATAGGTACATAATCTTTGTGTTGAGGAGTTAGCTCATCCAGGTATTTTTGATATTTCTTTTCAGTAAATATCTGTTCTGCTTTGCTTAAATCGTCGGCGTGAAGTAGGTAATAATTTGCCCATTTGAGCTTGTATAACTCATACTTGGGGGCATCTTCCCCCAACAGCTCTTTCTGTAGAACCAATAGTTGATTAATATCTTTTTCGGCTTGATCCAAATCCGATTCCTTGTACATATGCAAATCGTACAAGTCTTCTACCAGACGTACCCGTAAAGGATGGTATACTGGAAGTAAAGTACTATCAGTTTTTATCAGTTCATCAAAGCGCCGCTTGGTACGACGACTTCCCATATTGTAGTACTTGGCGCGTTCTGCATCTAAGAATTGCCCCTTTAAACGATGAATGTTTTTCCCACGATAATAAGCATACATAACACGATCGCGATACTCTTGTTGCTTGCTGGCTTTTACTGGACGACGGTTCTCAAAATATAGCTTGATCGTTTGATCATATGCCTGTAAATACATTTTGCTGGATTTTAAATAACCTCGCTTCCAAAACAGGTTAGGACTCGAAATCTTGAGCACCTTCCGATACCAAAACATCGACCAAAAGAAACGTTCATCATTATAAAAGTTATCGGCAATGTGCTTAAGGTACAGCCCATAGGTATAACTCTTCTTTTTGACCAACTTTTTAGCTTCTTTTCGGTTCTTTAGTAAAAATTCCCGAGCCTTATCATATTCGCCTCGGTCGGTCAACAATAAACTTTGGGTAACGAGCAAGCGCACATATTGCTGTTTCTGATATTTGCGGGTTGCTTTATTTGATGACAAATTGGTCAACACCTTATTTTTCCAAAAAGGTGCTATCCATTTGAGTAAGGCCTCTGCATCTTTGAGTTTACCCACATGAATATAAGTAAGGGCAAGGCGATGATCTATCTCGGCTAGTAATACGGAATCTTTGACATTGGTAGAGTCGCCAGCAGGTTGGTTTTGCCAGTCTTTTTTTGCTTTTTCCAGTACTTGGCGGGCCTTGGAATAGTAGCCATATTCAAGGTATACCTCAGCAGCCTGAGTTACCCCCTTTAGAAAATCATTTAAATTTTGAGGTTTTACCTTAAGTAGTGCGTCCAAACCCTCATTGAGGCGGGCATCCATTTTATTATAGTGCCCCAGTGCTTCCAGGCTTTTGGCTTCGTGTATGGCATTCCAGGCCAGCAATACCTCACGATTGTTTTTGCTTTGTAAGGATTTAGCAAGTTTTCGATTTCTTTTGACGGCTGCTTTATAACGCCCTTTTTGATAAAGACGCTCCGCTTTACGCAAGGTTTGAGCCCACGAAGTATTGTCTTGACTGTGGACAGGAGAGATAAAACCTATCATTGTACAAGCCAATAGGCCTACAGCAAAATAGGTACGGATATAGTAATACCCGCGAAGTAAAGATTGTCTCAAGTGCATTTTCAATTAGTTAAGTGAGTAACAGTCAGCAATAGTTGAATATCGGCGTGTAAGATTCTACGCAAAAATCGCTCAAAAGATTAATAGTTGGTAGTTTTTTAGTGTTTAGTTGGTAGTTTGGAGCCATTTAATCCATAGGCGGTGGTCTAATGCATTTTCCTTAACACTGCTCGAGTCTATATGGCGAGGCGAAGAAGTTTCCTCCTGAGAGCAGGAGCCGACAACATTCGGGGAATGTTGGGCGAGCTTGTGGGATGCTGGTCTGCTATATGATTAATAAAATACCCTTAAGGAAACAGCATTGGACTGTCTTTTAGCGACTAACAACGCTTATCACTTTTCATTTTTCATTTTTAACTTCAAAACGTTTTCCGCAAATTTCTCAGTTTCAGACAGTACCCTATGGTAGTTTTTGCTGATAAGTTTCGAGGCAATGACGTGAGCCCCTGTTTTAGGAAAAGCCACCATTTGCTTCTGGTTGGCAGGGGTGCCTATTTGGGCATACATTTGCTTCATTGCTGCTACTGATACGGTTTTGTCCTGATTTGCCTCATCCTTGTAATAATACCCCAAAAACAGCGGTTGTTTCACTTTTTTGAAGGTTTCCTCTGTCATAGAGTTCATCACCAGGTTTTGGAGCATAACAGTAGCTTCCAGGCGATAGCGAGTAGTCCAGTATTGTCGTTTGGGTTTGTTGCTGGTGCTGGTAAAGTCATAAAAATCGTCGCCTATGGCCAGTCGGGCAATTTGTAATCCCCAGGGTCTGTGTAGTAGCTTGGTTTCGGGAGGGTAGAGGCGGATTAAAGGAGAGTATAGAATCAAAGCAGCGATTTCAGGATGATTGGCGGCAATATGCAAACCTAATAGCCCTCCTGTAGAAGTAGCCATAATAATCACTTTTTTACCCAATTTTTTCCCAATAGCAATGGCCTCTTTGGCCGAATTGTACAGCTCATCTTCAGTCAAGTCCAAAAAAGCGTTTTCGTTGCCAATGCCGTGTTTGGCCAGACGTGGCAAGTACAAATTGTAACCAAAACGCTGGGCAAATTGGCGGTGAACAGGTTCGCCCTCCATCCAACTGGCCGAAAACCCATGCAAATAAACAATGGCGTACTCAGTAGGCGTTTTTTGAGAAGAGTCGGCCCATACAATGCGCGATTCGTTGTCGGGACGAAGGTCTTTGACTTGTTTTTCTTTGTTGGCCAAATATTGATCTAGTTTAGTAAGGGGCGTGTTTATAGTGGGAAGTTCAGGGGCCAACTGGGGAGTATCTGGCGTGGGGCCTAGCAAGTAGACAACCACCAATATCAATATCAGGGCAAGTATCCCCAGGCCTAATTTTTTGAGTACGCGCTTCATAATATTTGGATAAACTTTCTGCTAAAAGAACAAATTTAACAGAATTTTTGAGGTAGGGAAGTTTTGAGAAGGGGAAGTCTTGAATAATGAGAGGATTTTGCCAAGCATTTTACAATTTCAAGAGTGTTTAAACTGGCCCTTGAATCCATCCAAAGGTAATTATATTCCTGGTAGTATAATTTTTTGCTGAAATATCCTTTTTTGAAGAATGTTTGGGAGTGTAGCTATCTTCGGGAGTTGATTTAAAAGGAATTTCATTTCCCAGAAACTTTTCATAGGGTTGGCTTGTTTAACTGGCGTTGTTTTTTGTCCTTAACACAACCTCAACTTATCTAAGGACCTTATTTCTAATCTAGCACCCAATGAAAAAAATTACCTTAATCATCTGCTTGTTAATGTTGTTTACAATAGGGAGTAACTACGCCCAAAGCGCCTGGATCAAAGGCCAGGGGAATGGTTATTTCCAAGTGGCTTTTCATAGCATTTCGGGTTACAATTCATTGTTTAACCGAGATGGAGACGCCATAGAACTGGCCCGCCAAATCAATGACCGTACCGCACAGCTATATGGCGAATTTGGACTTACTAAGAACCTTACTCTAGTGGCCAATTTGCCTTACAAGTTTCTTCAGGCGGGTAGTGCCCAGATTGCTACTCCTATTATTGAGGAGGGAAGTTTAAACACACTTGGTAATGTATCACTAGGACTTCGCCATAAGATATATAGCGGAGGAGTCTCCATTAGTGGTCAGGTAGATGTACAGGCCAACACCTCTTCTTATGATGATAAAACTGGGTTACGTTCCGATTTAGATGCCTGGAGTGTTACTCCTACTATTTCGCTAGGGAAGGGTAGTGCCAACAGCTTTTTTCAAGTATTTGCTGGATATGCCTGGCATTCCAACGATTATAGTGATCATTTAACCATTGGCGGAGAAGCTGGTACCAAAATTTTTAACAAGCACTGGCTTATTGGTTTTGTCAATATGTACAATTCGCTTGAAAACGGAAACCGTACCGAAGAATTCAACAATGTATTGACTGGTTTATTCCTCAATAATCAGGAATATGTAAGCTTTGGTTTCAAGGGAATCTTTTATTTCCAGCGCAATTTTGGTCTCAATATTGGCATGGGAGGTGCTTTTTCGGGGCACCTGGTAGCTGCGGCTCCTGCACTTTCGTTGGGCTTCTTTTATGAGATAAAGGATTGATTTAACCTTTTGCCTCAAACTCAGCACAATCTACCCGCAATTCAGCCTCCTGAAGCGACTGATCCAGGAACGCACAAAAGTGTTGCCCTTGATTTACTTTGTGAAACCTACATTGGAAACACATGCGTTGTACTGAAATAATGCCAGCCTGCTGGAGCTTATGAATGAGTTCCAGTAAGCTGGTATACAATACCTTTTTCTGATCTGCCGTAAGCGTATGCAGCGGTTTTGCTATAGGTTGCGCAAACGCTGCCGCTTTTTGAGCTACTGTTTTTCCTTCAGGAGTTAGATGTATTTCATAACTGCGACTATCTACGGCATCGGTATGTTTGCTAATGAGTTTTTTCTGGGACAAAGCCTTTACTGCATCGCTAACCGTAGCTTTGGTCATATTAAACTCCTGGGCCAAATAACTTACCTTACACTTTTCGGAGGTATGAAACAGCAAAAAAATCAAAATTTGCATTTGAATCGGACTCAACTTGTTTTCTTTGCTTTCCTGCCACAGTGCTACTCTAAAGCTTTCGGCAATGCGTTCTAAAGCCACTACAATTTTACTTTCCAGGTTCTTTACCTGATGTTCTGGGTCAAATACACTTTCGTTATCCATTAGCAATCACAACTAAATTCGGTAAAATCTGAGTAGTGGGGCGATACCTGCTCATTGACCTGTACAATTCGATCCAAACGGATATATTCTCCCGTTGCTAGCTCTATAAACTCTTCTTTTTTACGAGTAAATACATCTTTGATCAAAGCATCGGTATACAACCACTCTCCAATGGGGGTAATATAGTGAATTCTTGAGTAAATCCGACGAGTAGCCAAATGCAAGAGTACATCATGAAAGCTACAGTTGATGGGAATATAGGGTTGATTTTCCATAATTTTATTGGTTTAGCGTTGCGAGAAAAAAAATAATACCCGATAAGTTGCCAAAGCCTATCAGGTATCAGTCAAAATTATTCACATCCTTGCATTTCAATAATGTGGTAGCCTTTTTCGTCGATACTGTTCAAAAAATCAGCCCCTGCAAGCTCATTATGACAAAATACACAGTTTTTAGGATTGAGTGGTTGGCCTTCCTGCCCTTTTTGCTGAAGGTATGCTTTGCCAAATTCCACCACTTTTTCATACGTAGTGTTTTCGGGTACAACAATGTCAAAATGCATTTTACCACCTTCCCGACGGTCTACCCAAGTATCAAATACAGCGCATTTCATAGTTTTAATGTGTTTAAGTGAATGAATAACCAATGAGTTATAAGTAGGAGTCCTAACTTTTTATGTGATAATAATTATTAAAATTTCTACTGATCTCCTACATTTTATTAGACGACACTTTGGAGCTTAATCTAATAATGACGTAAATATAGTAAGGATTCCTTACTATTAAAAATTTCACCTATAAATACCTTAGATTCTACTAATTGGTTGAATTGACCAATTGTTTGACTGATATGACTAGGCCCAATGAATGAATTATTATGTCCTTTGTAGTGTGCAAGTGCACAATCATAAAACATAACTTTAATTATAATGAAAACATTGAAAGAAAAATTCGGAAAGTATACTGTTTCAGTAAAAGATTTGCAAGTGATTAAAGGAGGAGGGTATCCTGGAACACATTGCCCAGATCATTTAAGAAAACCAGGTGGTTGCGAAGAATATTGGAAGGGAGACGATCGTGCAATTAGATTGTGTAAATGTACCTGTAGATTCCCCAATTTTTAAACCATCTGAATGAAAAGATTTATGTTGAGCTAAAACGAAAAACCGAGTAATTCAAATGAGCTTGTAATATCTTGGCTGACTTTGTAAAGCTGATACAATGTCGTTTACATAGGTTTTAGGGCTCATTTGATTGATTCGACCAACTTTTTGCAACATATGTCCAAGTATTATTTAGGTAAGTTTATTTCCTTTGCATTGTGCAAAATATACCACAGAACATTACTAAAAGTGTAATATAGTTTCTTCTGAAGAGATACTCTTTGAGAAGAATTTTGAGAAAGGGGCTTATGGTGAATTGTGTGATATATCATCAAGTCCTTGGTTATATAGCCTTATAACCATAAAAATTATGGGTAAACCAATTTGTTTTCGTCACTTAGAAGTCCAAGACGAAAAAATAAGTGATCTAAATATAGACATGTATGGGTAAGGTATATCATCATACATGTCTTTTTTATTATTATATATTTAAGTGATTACGCCAAAGCCAGCGTGGCTTAATGTATTGAGCGTATCTAGAATTTTATCTGATTTTACCATCAAATAGTCGGTATCATAAGTAGCAATTACACAAATATTGATACCTGCATCTGCCAAAGGTGTTGAAAATTTAGCAGTAATGCCTGTAAGAGACAGGTCTAGAGTACCTTTAATGCGTAATAAACGCCAACTTTCTTCTACTGTCACATCGTTGGGTACTAAATATTCTTCACATACAATTGAGAGTTCTTCTTTGCTTTTCGTAATGCTATAAAATGCCGATAAATACACCCAATTGGGTACACCTTCGTGAGGTTCCAGGCGGCACAAGCTATAAATGCCCGACAGAAGTTCAAAGGTAAGTTGGTTCATGAGTAATGTTTTTATTTTTACAGGACTAAATATAAGCGTCCTGATTTAAAATAATAGTCACACTTATTCATAAACCTTCGTAAAGTTTGAAAAACCTCTAACAAGAAGAAGATTATGCCCCTGAAACTATCACTCATTCTTTTATTACTATTTGTCCAAAACAGTTTATTTGCCCAAAGCAATACGCAAATCGTAGTACAAGGCACCATTTACGCCCAGGCTACCAAAAAGCCATTGCCATTTGCCACTATTGCTATACAAGGGCAAACCATTGGTACCATAAGCAATCAAAAGGGACAGTTTTTATTACGAATTCCTTCTAAGTTCAACAATGCCAGCTTAGTGCTCTCTCACATTGGGTACAAATCGCAAAGATTGGGTATTCAACAGATAGTTAACATAAAATCATATTATCTTGAAGAAGATGCGCAAGTTTTGCAAGAAGTGGTAGTAACTGGGCTAACCGCACCTACCATTATTCGCAAAGCCTTAGATAAAATCCCAGAAAACTATTATGCAAAGCCTTACACCCATCAAGGATTTTATAGATTGACCACCCAAAAAGAAGATAAAGAATACATTCAGGCATCCGAAGCTTCTTTTGAGGTATACAATGCACGACCTACCAATAAAAACCAATTGAAGCTTAACAAAATGCGGGCAATCAAGCACGAACGTTTGATGGAAAACATGGAGCTTCGTCTGCAGCCAGCCTCTATTTTTGAGTCCGATATTGTCCAGCATTTGGATGACTTTCGCCTATTGAACAAAAAAGGGCTTAAAAATCATATATTCAAACTGAAAGGGATGCGGACTTATGAAGGTGCTCAAGTATACGTGATTGAGTTTGACCAAAGACCTGGTTGGAAAAAGCCTGGTTATAAAGGGGAATTTTGGATAGATACTCAATCTTTTGCCTTTGTATGGTTCGATTTCGGGCGAAGCCCTCAGGGGATTGGCTATTTAAAAGTGGGTAATCTGGCCGAGAGAGCACTGATGAAACTCATGAAGCTTAAGATTAAATTACGAAAAGAACGCCAACGGTACCGTTATCAGAAAATAGGCAATCGATATTATTTCAAAGAGGCTCAAGTAGACTTAGATAATTTTATTAGGAATGGTGTGCGCAATTTTCAATACTTATCCAGAAGTAAGCTGCATTATGCTGTAACCAATATGCAAATGAATCAAGCCACACCATTCTCTGAGAAAGAGGTGTTACGCAATAAGAAATGGATTGAAAATCAAAGTGAGTTTTTAGACAAGGGCTTTTGGAGTGCCTACAATATTGTATTACCTGAGGTGGCATTTGCTACCATTGCCCAAAAAATAGACGCCGAAAACCGCGCCAATATCCTCAAAGTAGAGGTAGAAGATTGGTTACGCTCTGGTCCTAAGGATAAAGCCGCCCGAATGGATTCTATTATAACCTATTACCATCGTAAGGGGCTTTTTGCGGGCAATGCATTGGTCACTTATCAGGGAAAAGTATTATTGAACAAAAGTTATAATCGAGCCTATACCCGCAATGCTTCCAATACCCAGTTTCGGATTGGGTCTACCAGCAAAACTTTTACCTCTATGTTGGTCATGCTGCTGGTAAAGAGCAATCAACTGAAGTTGAGCGATCCAGTAGGTAAATTTCTACCCAACTATGCCCATCCTCAGGTAACTATTGCCCAACTACTTACGCATCAATCGGGTATTCCAAGCTATACCAACAACTCTGAGTATTTACAACAAGTTTTATCTCAGCCCTTTAGTAGTCAACAGATGATGCAACAATTCAGTAGCGATTCGCTTGAGTTTGTTCCTGGTAGCAAATTCAAATATTCTAACTCAGGCTATGTGGTATTGGCAAATGTGATTGAAAAGATTACAGGAAAACCTTATGGTGAAGTTTTACAAGAGAAGATTTTAAAACCACTAGGGATGACTCAAACCTATTTTGGGAACCGAGATAATGCCAACCTGGCCAAGGGCTACTTATATGGCAAGCCAGAACCTACTTATCCGAGCCAAAACAATATTGGAGCAGGGGGGATTGTGTCTAGCGTAGAAGATTTACTTAAATGGAGTCAGGCCTTAGACAAAGACGTATTATTACCAGCAACCTTGCGTAACCAATTGTTTGTGCCACGAGCCGAATACCTGGATTGGGAGTCTGATTATGGCTATGGTTGGATGATTGATAAGTATCAGTTTTTGGTTTCTAAACGTCACAAAGTTCATCATCATCCAGGAACCGATTTAGGCTTTTACTCAATGTTTGTAAAGCAACCCGACGAGCAAATTACTATTATTTTATTGAGCAATACGGGAGATTTTCCAAGATTTGAAATGAGTGACTTGATATTGAATGAATTGAATTGAGGTATTACAGAGCTTATTTTTAAAAAGCACTCTTGTTAGCCACTAAAAAATGGGTTTCATATTATTATCTGGCACGACACCAACGTCCAGAGGCTTTACATTTGCCTTATAATCAATATAAATCATATAGCGATGAAAAAAAATAATCCAACCTTTTTGGGGGCTTTGATTACCTTTTTATTAATAACTCAGGTCGGTTTTACGCAAATTACAATCAATGGTAAAGTGTCAAACCCTTCTCAGGCTAAAACAGTAATGTTATATCAAATAGATTTTGAGAATAACAAACATAGTAACATAGGGAATTTTAAAATTGACCATCAGGGAAACTTTAAAATAGAAACTGGAGGAGGAGAGGAACTGTACCAATTGTACGTTGGCTCAAAGCTGGTTTGGCTTGCCCTTATGCCAGGAGAGAAAGTAGATGTAATACACAATGAAAAGAATGAATTCACAGTAAATGGATCAAAATCTACCAATGAATTAAGAGCTTTTGAGGCTTTCTATAAAAAATGGGAAGGTAAACTCAGCAAGATTGAGTTTAAACTGCGTTTGCAAAAGTTTGTTGATAAAATGGTTACTCCATTAGCAGTGTATGGATCAAAATCTTACTGGTACAATGAAGATGACGATTTCTTTGAAAAAACAACGAAACGTCTCCTATCTATTGATAAAGACTGTAAGTCTACTCAGCGAATGGTGGGGGCCTTGAAAAGGCTCAAAAAAGTAACTTTAGGTGCAATAGCACCAGAAATTTCTCTCGAAAACCCGCAAGGGCAAGTGATTAATTTAACCTCATTAAGGGGTAAATACGTATTGGTAGATTTTTGGGCGAGTTGGTGTAAGCCTTGCCGGGCCGAAAATCCAGCAATTGTAAACGCTTTTCAAAAGTACAAAAACAAAGGGTTTACAGTGTATGGAGTATCATTGGACCGCAAAAAGGCCCCTTGGCTGAAAGCTATTAAAAAAGATCACTTGAATTGGACCCATGTGACGGACTTTAAGTTTTGGAGCACTCCTGTAGCCAAAACATATTCGGTGAGCCAACTGCCTAGTAATTTTTTACTGGACCCCTCTGGTAAAATCATTGCAAAATCTCTGAAAGGAAAAGCACTGGAAAAGAAACTGGCAGAAATTTTTGGCAAATAACCTGTATTCTTTTAACACAAGGTTTCATAATTAAGCCTTGTGTTAAGTTATGTTTTATTGGCCACTATGGTTTTACGATACTGAGAAGGAGTCATACCTGTATATTCCTTAAAAAAACGATTAAAAGCGCTCTTACTATTAAAACCTACCTCAAAAGCCAATGAAAGCAATGTTTTATGAGATTCATTAGGGTCTGATATTTTGCTTTTGACGGCTTCTACTCGGTAACCATTCACTAATTCACTAAAATTCTTCCCTAAATCCTGATTGATAATTTCAGAGAGGTGAGGGGTAGGTATGTTTAATACCCTGGCTACATCTTCTAGTTTGAGAGTATTATTGATATAGGGTTTTTCAGACTCTAGGTAAGCGATTAAAGTATCCTTATAATGTTCTTTTGTGGAGTCTTTGAGCGAGGACGAATGGTATTTAGGCGAGTTGCTGGCCGAGTGTTCAACCTTATTGCTCAGAAAATCGGGATAGATGATGGCCAAATAGGCGAAACCATACAACACAAAAGTTAATAATAATACCCCAACAATTGATAATCCATAGGCCAATGAGCTTGTTTGAATTTTCAGGTAATAGGTAAGGTGAAATACCCACGAACCGATGCTATCTAATAAGTAAAGGACGACAAAAAGCAAAACCCATTTAAAAATCTTGGTTTGACTTTTATTAAGGTTAAGCTTTAATTGTTTTCTAATCAACCGAAAACTTAACCAGCCATAAGAAAATGAGATAAGGAGTTTGACCATCTCCACAAGCTCTAGCCTTAGAGGATAAAATTCGCAAAAGCAAGCATTGATTTTTTCCTCGCCACTCAGGCCATACAATGGTATTAGAATGATAAATTGAAGAAGCGCGGGTAGCAAGTGCAGAAAATCGTACCGAAGAAATTGGATCTTTGCCTGCGCCAAAAATTGAAGATAAAACCACAAACAAGGAGCAATCAAAAGTGCAAATGGTATATGGGTACCAATAAAGTGAGGAACAACCTTATGTAGACTAGTTTGCATGAGCACGTACATAAATAGTACATAGCTATGAATGGTGATCAAACCAAGCAGTAAGTACTTAGCTGGTTTGGTTGGTTGCTGCTTTTTCCAAATTACTAACCAAAGAAAGATTCCTTGAATAACTCCAAGACTTGCAAAAAAAGTGATCAGGTCTAACTTCATCTTCAAACTATAGTTTCACACCTTACATAAAACGACTTTGACTCATTTATGTATCATCGAACCCCTAAAAAATACAAGTATATAAAGCGATTGTTCTAAATAATTACATTCCTTTATTTTTTTGCGAACCATCGAATATCATTTTTAGTTCTAAAAATATAAAGATTAGCTCAAAGCGAAATTTCGCAAATGCTTAATCTTTGAAATATGTTTTTTTTAGCATATATTCGCTAACCTTTTTTTGAGGGGATTAGAAGCTTATTTGGCGGTTTTTCCACCTCATTGTCCCTTCTTTTGGGAGGGTAAATATTGGACTAGAATTAATTACATATCAGTAGTAATCTTCAAACAATCACACATATATATGTCAAATTTTGCTGAACTTACCATTGACGGTAAAACTTATCAACTTCCTGTAATCGAAGGTAGTGAAGGGGAGAAAGCGGTTGATATTACCAAGCTAAGGGCTCAAACTGGTTTGGTAACTATGGATTCAGGATTTAAGAATACCGGATCAACCACCAGTGGTATTACTTTTTTGAACGGAGAGGCCGGAGTATTGCGTTATCGTGGCTATGCCATCGAAGATTTGGCTGAACACGCCAGCTTTTTAGAGGTAGCGTATCTACTTATCTATGGTAACTTACCTAACCAAGACGAACTTTCTCATTTCACTTCAGAAATCACCCGTCGTACCTTAGTAAACGAAGGAGTAAAGACTATTTTTGATGGTTTTCCGGTAAATGCTCACCCAATGGGAGTAATGGCGTCATTGGCTTCTTCATTGGCTTCATTTTATCCAGAATCTATCGATCCACACCGTACGCCTGACTTGGTAAACCTGACCATTATTCGTTTATTGGCTAAATTTCCAACCTTGGCTGCCTGGTCATACAAAAACTCTAACGGACATCCGGTAAACTACCCACGCAACGAGTTAAACTACGTGCAAAACTTCTTGCAAATGATGTTCGCTTTGCCTACTTACGAATACCTGATTGATCCAGATATCGAAGAGGCATTGAACAAATTATTGATTCTACACGCCGATCACGAGCAAAACTGTTCTACTTCTGCAGTTCGTTTGGTTGGTTCATCTCAAGCAAGTTTATATTCTTCTGTATCAGCAGGTATCAGTGCTCTTTGGGGACCATTACACGGTGGTGCTAACCAACAAGTGATTGAGATGTTGGAAAAAATCCACGAAGATGGTGGAGACGTGAAGAAATACATTGAGAAAGCTAAAGACAAAAACGATCCGTTCCGTTTGATGGGCTTTGGTCACCGTGTATACAAGAACTTTGACCCACGTGCTCGTATCATCAAGACTTCTTGTGATAAAGTATTAAACAAATTAGGAATTTCTGATCCTACCTTAGACATCGCCAAAGAACTGGAAGCAGTAGCCTTGAGTGATGACTACTTCGTAGAAAGAAAACTATATCCAAACGTAGACTTCTATTCTGGTATTATCTACCGTGCGTTAGGCTTCCCAGTAGATATGTTTACCGTAATGTTTACATTGGGTCGTCTTCCTGGTTGGATTGCTCAGTGGAAAGAAATGCGTGAAGCACAGCATCCAATTAGCCGTCCACGTCAGATTTATACTGGTTCTACCGTACGCGATTTTGTAAAGTTAGGAGATCGTAACAACGACACTAACTTGATCAACATTGCTCGTATCAAGCGTAGAAAGTAACCAAAGCAAAAATTTTGCATATACATATATAAAAAAAAGGTGAGCCTGATAAGGTCTCACCTTTTTTTATATGCATATTTTCAGTGTATTTTTAATCCAACATTGGGGACAGTTGAAGCTCGTCTATAATCTTGATAAACTCACCCAAAATCATAGCAGTGGCGCCCCATACTGTGTTACCATCAATATTATAAAAGGGCAAGTTTACGGTTTGTCCTTTCCATTGTACTTCTTTTACCTCACGTTTGGCATCGCCCAACAGGCTCATTAAATCTACGGTAATCATGCTGGCGACTTCTCGTGGACTAGGAATAAATTGGGGTTTGTGAGGAATAGCAGCTACTACAGGATGCACAATAAAGTTGCTGGGAGGGATGTACAATTGACTCAACCTACCCAATACCAAAGAGCGATCTACTTCTACCCCTATTTCTTCACTGGTTTCCCGTAAGGCAGTAGCGATAAAATCCAGGTCTTCTTCATCCTTTTTGCCGCCTGGCAATGCTACCTGACCACTATGCACTCCTTCGTATTCGGGACGTACAATCAATGGGAAATATACACGCTGATCTTCGCCAGGATACAGTAAAATCAATACACAGCCAATGCGAGTGTTGGCGTTGGGTTTGTATACTTGCTGGTGATTTTTAGGAAAACGTTGGGGAGGAGCCATGTGGGCTTGAGCTGCAATGCCCGGAAGTGCCAGACTAAGTCGTTCTTTAAGTTGAATTTGTAATTCTTGATAAACGTCTTGTGACATAATTAATGTACTTCTTTCAATCTAATCGCATGAGAATATTCCTATTTACCATTTTATGCTTTTTTGAGAATAAATAGGTTTAGGCACTATTGCAATGATACAAAATTATCTTGAAAAATCCAGCTTTTGAGAGGGCTTTTTCTATAAAAAGTACAATGCAAATAGGGGCTTATAGTACTTTATCTATATTTAGTTATATTATGTGTATTTCAATGTTTGTTTGGACAATATTGAGCCAAAAAATATAACCACAGATAAGTAACTTTACATAACAAGACTTTTTTTGTATCATTGCCTTGATCAAGAGAACTTATTTTGAGTTTAGCATCTATAGTCCTAACATTTTAATTTTATGAAGGTTTCTTCAATTATTGTATTGTTTGTATTGTTGGTAGGGGTCTTTTTCACGGTGGCCTACTGTACACGACAGCCATCGGCTAAGTCTGCAAACACGAAAAAATCGTCCATGAAGAATAAGAATACAAAAAGCACCTCTACAAATACAGCAGGTGATGCTGCCAATAATAATACTGTGGCGATTCAAGATACCAATTCGCCTTTCAAAACTCAGCAAATGACCTATGAGAGAGTGACTTATGCTTATCGCAAAAAGCTACCCATCATCAAAGGTTTGCTTAAGCAGCAAAATATTAACACGCTTAATATTGAATTGTTCATCAGAGCCATGAAACAAGAGCGCTTGGTAGAAGTGTGGGCACGTGAAAAGGGGACTCAAAAATTTAAACTTATAAGAACGTATAAGTTTTGTGAATCATCTGGGGTGCTTGGTCCCAAACGCAAAGAAGGAGACAATCAGATTCCAGAAGGTTTTTATCACATAGATAGATTTAACCCGGTAAGTAAATTCCATTTATCATTGGGAGTGAACTATCCCAACCGTTCAGACAAAGTATTGGGTGATACCACAGCCCTAGGGGGCGATATTTTCATCCATGGCGATTGTGTTACGGTAGGATGTATTCCTATTACCGATAACAATATTCGTGAACTGTATGTATTTGCAGTAGAAGCCAAAGCGCGAGGACAAAAGAAAATTCCTGTAAATATATTTCCGGCTCGTTTGGATGAAGCCAATTTTGATAAATTGAAAGCTAAACATGAAGCTGCAGATTCTTTGGTGAAGTTTTGGGAAAGCCTTAAGCCTGGTTATCAATACTTTGAAGAAACCAAGGAGTTGCCTACAATTATCTTTGCCAAAGACGGCCGCTACATTGTCAAAACAAAATAGTCAAGATTGTCTAAGAGGCACGAGATGTAGCGTTTTTAGGAGCTAATTTTACCAAGTCTTTGGGTTTTGCTACTTCGCTGATTGTTCAATTGCTAAATGATTATATGATACGCTTAAACATTTGAGAGCTAAGCAATTGGTCATCAGCGTGATTTACACCCATGAAAAAAAGCTATTTCCCTTCTCGAAATATTCTTCTACTAGGATTTATATCCCTGTTTTCAGATATATCCAGCCAAATGGTATATCCACTATTACCACTTTTCTTGAAAAGCCTGGGAACCACGGTATTATTTATTGGATTAATCGAAGGCATTGCCGAAGCTACCGCTGCATTGTTTAAAACTGTAGCTGGGCGATTGTCTGACCTTTGGCAAAAGCGTAAAATTTTTGTGTTAGTGGGATATGGCCTATCCAATCTGATTAAGCCTACCTTGTTTTGGGCGGTTAACTGGTATCAGGTGCTCTCTATCCGCTTTATAGACAGATTGGGTAAGGCGGCACGAAATCCTCCTCGAGATGCGTTGATTGCTGGATCGGTTGATAAAACGCAAAGAGGCAAAGCATTTGGTTGGCATTTGGCAATGGATAGAGCAGGTGCTTTATTAGGCCCATTGTTGGCTTTGCTGATCTTATATTATGCCCCAGAAAACCTACGGCTGGTTTTTCTGCTGTCAATTATCCCAGGAGTTATAGCCATTGCACTGGTATTTTGGGTAAAAGAAAAAATAAGTGCCAAACCCACTCAAAAAGAAGCGCTGAAAACTAAACAATTGTATAAAAATCGTCCATTCATGATTTTTTGGGTGGCTTGTATCATTTTTACCCTTGGTAACTCTTCCAATGCATTTTTGATACTTAAGGCACAAGAAGTGAAGTTTTCGGCTTTGCAAATGGTGCTTTTGTGGACGCTTTACAATGCGGTGTGTACGTTGGCAGCACCATTGCTGGGAAATCTTTCCGATCGTTTGGGCCGCCGCCCACTCATTGCCATTTCTTATGGATATTATGCGATTTTATATACGATGTTTGCTTTTGCGCAAGCATCCTGGATGATTTGGGCGCTATTTGCCGCTTATGGTATTTATTATGGCTTATCTAAAGGAATCTTTAAAGCTTACATTGCAGATTTAGTACCTAATCATTTGCGAGCTACTGCTTACGGCTTGTTCAATACAGGGGTGGGTTTGACTTTGTTACCTGCGTCTCTATTAATGGGAGGTGCATGGAGCGCAATAGGCAGTCAATGGGCTTTCTTGATATCGGCAGGTTTAAGTTTGGCGGGCTGTATGGTATTTTTAATAGGTGATGTAGTAAAAAGATTAGGTAATTATTTGCAATAAAAGGGTTTTGTAAATTTTTATTGGGTAAATGTTGCTAAATTTTATCTAAAATTTGTATTATGGTAACATATGCTTTGCTGAACTTAAAACTAAACCTTGTTTTTGATAAATAGTAGCCTTATTTGAATAATATCAATATTGCGAGTTCAGTAAAGCTTTTTTACTTCACAAACTCACCCAATTGTCTTACCTTAAAGTCTGGTGCTGCCTGAAACAATTCATCCAATATCCATTTGTGGGCATTGCCATAAATTACCAAAATACGTTCGCTTTTTTTCTTGGCCAGGTGGCGAATATTTACAAATATCCGAGTATTTCGTTGAAACCAGTGCCCTGTCAAGTCTGCACCTACGTAGCTATCACCCACCCCTAAGTTTACCAAACCAGTTAGCCACAGTTGTTTAGAGCGTACTGTGTTAACAGGAGAATTCAAGAGTAAAAGGTAATCTTTTACATACATTTTTGTCTGTAAATTGTCTAAGTAGCCATTATACTTTTTGTTGGCTGCATCATAAGCATGTAGCAACTTGGTTTGATTAAGACTGGCGGCGTATTTCTCGATATCTTCTAACTTATTCACCGATGGCAACTGAGGAGGTCGGTTATCAACTGCATAGAGCTTGTCATGATTAAACATTTTAGCCAATCTAAACCCTAGTTGAAAGCTCTCGTGTTTGCCGAGTTTCCATTGTCCTTTTTTGTATTTTAGGTATAAAGAATCGAGCAATTTTTGACGTTTGGGTCGCCACTCAATCGCAATAATAGTAGGCCTAAACTTTTTGAGCTTACTAACCAATTCCTGAATTTGTTTTTGGTTTTCTTTAGAAGAGATGTTGAGGTGATTTTTACTGATGACATCGCTTCCGTCACGTTTACGATTAAAGTGAAAGGAGCCTAAAACAAGTACCTGGTGGGCAGGTTTTTCTTTGAGGCTAGGAAACTCTTTGAGTGTTTTTTGTAGATTTTGACCCTCTACAGTAAGAAATACTTGAGAACTAAGCCAAAGTATAAATAACAGTGCATTTTTGAACTTCATAAGGCCTTTATCTAAATAATAGAATGTATTGCAATACTCCAGCCAGCATCCCCAGTACAGCTCCTACCATAATAAGAATCCACTCGTCTTCTTGGAAGACTGGGCGTAAGAAACCTTCAAATTCTTTTTCGGTTAAGCCAGCCATTTTTTCCTCGAGCATATTTTCCATATCCAATGCTTCTTCAGCATAAGCGAATGTATCGCGGATGGAAATGGGAATTTCCTGCATAAAACGATACACCGCAATATTTTTGATGACTTCCAGCTGTTTATCGCTCACTACCCATTTTACCAAGCCACGGGTGCTGTTAATGGTAGTATCTATAGATTTTTCAAGATTATCGCGTACAATTTCGGCTAAATGAGTAGCTCCTGGACCTCTTACCATGAACTCAAACAAACGCTCGGTAGTTAGTATATCTCCTGATACGATTTTGGCGTACTCTACTGCCACTTCAGGTTGTCGCTTGATAAACAAACCCTGAAATTCAAACAAACCAAACAAGTACTTTCTGGGATACAAAGGTTCAAAAATGAGTTTGAGCGCCAGCCAATTGGTGGCATAGCCCACGATTAGCCCAAATAGTGGTAACAACCACCAGGGAGTCCCAATTTTCATGACATTGACAAAATAAATAGCCAACCCCATTTGCACCAATCCAAAGGGAATTCCAAAATATATCCCCGATTTTTCAATAAATTTAAACTCTTCCTTGCCACAGCGAATAAACATGTCGTTCAGCAAAGCTTTGTTTTTGGTAAGAGCGGTTACTCCAATCGTTTTCAAGTCGAGCAAGTCATTGATGTTGTCTTTGATGTCGTTCATCATTTGCACCACTAGTTGAGGTAGTTCTTTAGTGATATTTTCGTAGACTTGGGTTTTTACAAACTTAGGAGTAGAGCCCCAAATAGAAGGAGCTTGGGCTTGCATGACTTCATCGGTGATTTGTCGGGCGAGCTTATCCAGCGATGGACCCATTTCTTCGGCAACCCGTTCAGGTTTGATCAATCCAAAACGTTCTTCTATCTTTAGGAGCTTGGTAGTAAGCATATCTACCGACTTCACCGCCATTTTCTTTGCCTTGGAGGGAATAATTCCTTGCCAACCTACTGGACGAATACCCACAAACTCAATAGGGTAAAAGGTCATCTTAATCGCCATTACGTTGGTGCCCCAACCTACCAAACCACTTGAGATAGGAATAGAGGCAAACAATAAAATACTCACTAAATATTCAGGCATGCAATAAGTGTCTTAGGGTGAATCTGGTATAAATATACATGGTTCTATGGAAAAACAGGCAGGAGAAGGCGACAAACTCCTGCCTGGTTCCAGAACGTCTTAGAATTAGAAGGTAAGCCCTATTCTAAATACTGGATTGCTATGGAGTTCACCTGCAGCACCAGCTGTACGACGATTCATGTCATACAATACCATCGCTTGTAAGGCAAATTTAGAGGAAATCGGATAGCGTAATCCAGCACCCACCAATAAGTTTAAAATGGTTTCTCTATTGCTGGTAGAAGTAGCAAGTCCAGTATTGGGGTCAATAGTAGAAGTAGTATTCTCCAGGCTCATACCCTCTATTTCTCCGTGTGCAAAGAAATATTTGGTAGGGTAAAATTGTATAAAAGTTCTGGCACCAAAGTGGCTGGCGTTGGTTGAGACTCCGTTGACCGAAACTTGAGAAAAAGCATAGGTAAGGCCCAATCCTCCCAGTGTTTTTTTACCAAGCTTAATGGCTACAAAGGGGCTTACTTCTAATAGTAGAGGGTTACCCAATTGAGGCACTATTTGTACCCCAAATTGTCTTTTAGGAATATCGTAAGCTTCTTCTTTTACTACTTTTACAATAGAGTTGGTTACTGGCTTTACAGGTTCCTTCTTTACAACTTTTTTAGCCGAATCTACCTTCGTAGAATCTGCTTTTTTCTTTTCTACAAATTGCCCATAGCTTAATGAACTTAAAGCTAGCAGTAAAACCATACAAACAGCACTGGTTTTTATTAATTCTTGATTGACTAGTCGTGTTATTCTCATCTTTTTTAATAGTTATATCGTGAGTATAGTGTCGTAAATGAAATGATAAAAGACGAAAATAAGAAAATTCTTTAAAGTAATGTATGAAGTTGTATCGACTTTTGAGGAATGAAATGATGTGGCAGTACATGAATGACTAACAAAAACTGAACGCTGAACATCGAATCAAGGTAGGTTGACTTTCACCGGGTTAAGATTCGATGTTCATTATTTGAAATTCAAAATTTGAGTAATTTATATCCCTACGTTAAACCCAATTCTAACTGTAACTGGGGTAGGATAAGGAGTGATATCCTCGAGGTAATTTAGGTTGTACAAAACCATTAGGTTGACATAAACACGACCCAAACGCTGCTGAAGTCCGCCGCCAATTTGAGGGCGTTGTATATAAGCCACTCGCTGAATTTCGTTGGTGCGATCGTAATAGTCTGATCTAAGGAGTTCGTACTCACTGTAAAGAAACAGGCGGTTGCCTTCTCCAAAAATTTGCTCGGTATTAATAATGTATTGCAAATACAATCTGCCAGAATAGATCTGGTTTTGTAAGTCCAGCGTTTGTCCAAAACGATTGTTTAGCTGAAAGCGAGAATAAAGGTAACCAACACCCACCCCTCCGATGAGGTTTTTGGTGAGTTTGTATCCTAAAGTGGGAGATATATCTATAAAGGTAGGGTTGCCAAATTGTAACCAAAAGTTACCACCAGTAAGCCAGCGTCGTCCTATCTCATCTTCATTGTCATTATTGCGATTGGTTGTCTTGGGCTCTTCTTTCTTTTTGGGTTTAGGTTTTACCTGAACTGAATCTTTCTTTCGCTTGTCTTTGGGTACGTATTGAGCAAAAGTAGAAGCAGAAATTGTTAAAAATAGCAATAGAATGAATCCTTTTTTATAGCGTAACAAGCTTACTTTTTGATATTTCATATTTTTTAAATGTTTACAATAATTCAAGTCCCAGATTGAACCTAATACGAAGCCACACAATAATTTGTCCTCAAATTTAATAACTCACTTATTTCTTTAAAAATTTGCCTAAAATCCTCTCCTTGTATTTATCATAGAGTAATGTTATCAATAAAACGCAAAATAATTCTAAAACCCCTATATTTGTATATTATACACGATAGTTTTAGACACTATCGTTGTATTTCAAAATCGTTATAAAAATGATACAACTGATTGTAAAAGCAGCCGTTGGCATTGGATCGGTATATTTTACGGCTCAATTGCTGGATGGAGTAACCTTAGTAGGGGTAGTACCTACAGTAATCGTGTCTATACTACTTACTGTGATTAATACTTACATCAAACCCATTTTGAAAGTATTGACTCTACCATTGAAATGGTTTACCTTGGGTATTTTCCCTTTGATATTGAATGCGCTACTGATTATGTTGGTAGATAACCTGGTAGAGAAAGGCTTCGATGTCAGAGATATTTTCTGGGCTTTTGCCTTTAGCTTTGTACTTTCATTGGTATCATGGGCATTTGATTTTGTAACAGCTCCTCTGCAAAGATAGTTTGTAACTCATCTAAAAAATAGGAGACATAAAAAGGAGAAAGTGGTTGGAGAGAAGCAGCCAAAGCACGGATGAAAAAATTGCTAACATATCTATTAATTGTAGTCATGAGTGTCCATTCTTTTGGGGCATTGTGGCTATTTATTGATTTACATTGGCAACGTAGCCAAATGCAGCAGCAAATCCATGCCGAACAAATACCAACTCAATTCTTAACAGTGATTTCTTTGACCAACCAAGAACAACACAGTGGTGATTTTGAATGGGTTGACGAAGAAGAATTTCGATACCAGGGCAATTTGTATGATATAGTAAAAATTGTTGCCAAAGGAGAAGTAACCCAGTATTATTGCATATGGGACAAATACGAAGAAAAACTACAAGAAACGCTACGACACCAAGTAGCCAGCCAAACTCCCCTTTCTCAAGAATCTAAGATAGCACTTAACCAAGTATTTGATAAAATCTGGTTATCGGGCCAGGCAATTGTTTTTTGTACTGCTCCTAACTTTCATCAATTATCAATCACACCTAATCAAATGGCGACTTCAGTGCCAGTACGCATGCAGGAAGTACCTATTCCACCCCCACAGGTCTAGTTTTCTAATATTTCTTGACAAACGATGGATTGAGTGTGTCTAAATGACTTATTCATTCATCAGAATTACCCTATAATTATTAACCACAAGCTTTTGGCTATGGAGGAGTACGTATGCCCTTGCGATATTTCTCAAATAGCCTGTATTACTATATATCTATTATAAAGCACTTATTGAAAAACATTGAAACCATGCGTTATTTGAGAATTTTATTATCAGCCTTTATGCTATCCTTATTGGGTGCATCAATAGGCGAGGCCCAAGTCATATTTCAACTCAAAGATAAAGAAACCCAAGAGCCACTCGTAGGAGCTGTTGCCTACAATACTTCTAAAACTTTCCAGGCAGTAAGCGATAATCTGGGTAAAGTAAAAGTAAATGCTCTCAAAAAGAGTGAGAAGATTTTTTTTCAGTTTTTGGGTTATAAGACTTTTTCGTTGGTGTTGGCTACTGCTAAGCCTGGAGTTAACGAAATACTGATGGAAGAAGATATTGTAGAAACCAACGAGGTAGTATTAGTGGCCAATCGTTTACCTGAGAAACGGGAAGACCTGCCACAACAAATTGAGATTATTTCGGCACGAGATATTGCTTTAAAAAATGCGCCTACCTCAGCCGATTTGTTGAGTTCTACTGGAAAAGTATTTATACAAAAGAGCCAGCTGGGAGGGGGAAGCCCGGTTTTGAGAGGACTGGAAGCCAATCGGGTACTTATTGTAGTAGATGGCGTAAGAATGAATAATGCGATTTATCGGGGAGGGCATTTGCAAAACGTAATCACCCTTGATCCTAATATTCAGGATAGAGTAGAAGTGTTATTTGGTTCTAGTTCGGTTATTTATGGTAGTGATGCTTTGGGAGGAGTGATGCATTTTTATTCTAAAAATCCCACCTTCGATTTGCCCTTGCAAGTAAACGCTATGACCCGATACGCCTCGGTTAGTAATGAATATACCAATCACCTGGACTTTAATTTGGGTTTTAAGAATTTTGCTTCTCTTACCAGTGTGAGCTATTCCCGTTTTGGAGACTTACGCTCAGGAGCCAACTCCAATTTTATCAATGGATTTCGCTGGGAGTTGCCCGTGTATGCCGATAGAGTAAACGATACTGATGTAGCCGTACAAAACACTGATCCACTTTTGCAAAGAAATACTGGCTACAATCAGTTAGATCTGACCCAAAAGTTTAGAGTCAAGTCGGGTGAAAATACTGAGCATGTGCTGAATTTTCAGTATTCTGTTTCTTCTGATATTCCTCGTTTCGATCGCTTAGCTGTTATCCAAAGCGATGGCACTCCCGAAAGCGCAGTTTGGAACTATGGCCCACAAAAAAGACTACTGACAAGCTACCGTATGCAGCAAACCTCTAAGACTCGTTTTTATAACGAGATGAATTTGACACTTTCGTATCAAAACATTGAGGAGTCGCGGATTGATCGCAAGTTTGGCAGTACCCGATTGCGTAACCGTACCGAAACCTTGAATATTTTGGGGTTAAACATCGATTGGCAAAAAAGCCTGGATGCAGGACAATTTGGCAAACAAACGCAATTGAATTACGGAATTGAATTTTACCACAACGAGGTCACCTCTTTTAACCGAGAAGAAAATATATTGACTGGGGCGATTAGAACCAGTGATGATGCGACTGATCCGGCGGAGACTCGCTACCCACAGGGTGGAAGCCAAATGCGGTTTTTGGGAGTGTATGTCAACTTGAAAAACCATTTCAACGATTGGCTCATTGGTTCGGCCGGCTTGCGAATGAATGCCAATGCACTCATGGCAGACTTTGGTAACAATCCATTAAACCTACCCGTAGAGCAAGTAAGTAAGCGTACCAAAGGAGTTACGGGTAGCTTAGGACTGGTGGCAAAATTGCCTCAAAAATGGCGACTGGCTGTATCTTATTCTTCTGGATTTCGCACGCCTAATGTAGATGATATTGGGAAAATATTTGACTCGGGCGGAGGAATTGTGAGGGTGCCCAATGCCAACCTAAATCCTGAACGCACCCATAACCTAGATGTGAGTATTTTTAAATCGTTTTGGGACGAACGAATACAAATAGAACTTACTGGGTATTATATCTGGCTACAGGATATGCTACGTATCTCCAATACTACCTTTAATGGACAAGATTCGTTATTTTTTGATGGACAGCTAAGCCAGGTACAACACAACAGCAACATTGGTTTGGGGGTGATTTATGGTGCCTTTGCCAGCATAAGAGCAGAGCTTTCACGTAACGTATTATTGTTCTCATCACTATCTTGGACCAAAGGTGAAGATCGTACCGAAGGGGCCACCAACCGCAATCTGGATCACATTCCACCTGCTTTTGGGCAAACCAGCCTACAATTCAAGCTGAAGCGTATGCGCCATGAGTTGTTTGCCAATTACCAATATTGGAAGTTTTGGGACGAATACAGTGGCTCAAGTGTAGACCGACCTCAGTTTGCCGTGCCTGGCAAGGGAATGCCTGCCTGGGTTACACTTAATTATCGTTTGAGTTATAACTTACACCCTATGCTTACACTGCAGGTAGCAGTAGAAAATATTCTGGATACACACTACCGAGTATTTGCTACCGGCCTTAATGCACCAGGACGTAACTTTATTGTAAGTTTACGAGGGAAGTTTTAATCATTTTTGTTTTATATAATTTACAAATGGTTTTATGGTCTTTACCTTCTATGAGGTATTGTCATAAAACCATTTTCTGTTAATGGGTATTCATTTTTTGAGCCATCCCAGCGCTTCTTCTTCTGTAGAGAAAAAAGCTACCTCAAAGGTTTGGTTAGTTACTTCATCGGTATGTTGCTGTAGGGCTACTTGGGTAAAAACATCTTGAGACATCAAAAAGGCTTTTTTTTGAACCCCAGCTTTTGAGTAAGCAGAAAAAACTTCCTGATCGAACCAATCTTGAACTGTGGGTTCTATAATGAATTTAAAATGAGTAGTATCTATTAATAGGCACGAAGGTTTTAATCGCTTCACCTCACTTAGCCAGGCCTTTATTTGAGTTTTAAAAGTAGATTCATCCAGCTCTATACTATCAGGGTTCCATCGGGTTATCATCAGTGATAGGTCTTCCTGGTAAGCGACTGACTTGTATTTAGACTCAAAAATTTTCATTTAGTTTAAGTGAATTTATAGTTGTAAATGTAGAATTTGATTCAAAAGATAGTGGACGTTTCTGGATTTTTAGAATATGAAAATTTGTGGTCAGTACTGTTTTCAAACATAAAAACAACTGATTGGAGGAAGGAAATGTTGGAGGACAATTGTAAAACAACAATCCTATATGAGGAAAATTGTATTGGTGAAGGCTTAATTTAAAAAAGCAATCAATTTTATAATAAAATTAAACCAAAGTTTTGTCGAAAACAGTATATAACCTTAGGAAATCGAGATGATTTCTAAATACAACTAAATAAATACAAATGATCATACGAAAAAATAATCTATTAAGGTGGGTGGCTATCTTCGGACTCCTGGCCATGTTTACCAAATGTACACAACCTCAAGACAATCATGCCAAATACATTCCCAAAGAAGCCTTGGCTGTGTTTTCTATTGACCTAAAACAACTATATCAAAAAGGAAATTTTAAGAGTTTGAAAAATTCTGTTGGGTTTAAAAAGTGGAAAGGAAACCTAATGGAAGAAAATAATAAAATGAATGACTTGATTTTGGAGAATCTAAATGATCCAACTGTGAGTGGTTTAGATTTACGAAAAAAAGTATTTGTGTACACTTATTCGGGAGGAGGGGTTTTTAGCTCGAATACTGGAGTGGTAGCAGCCGTGCAAAATGCTGGGAATTTGGAAAAGATGTTAAAGCTATCTGACAAGGATATTGAAATTAAAAAAGAAGAAAAAGGTTATAAATATGTTGAGTTAGACAAGTATGAAGCCATTGGCTGGAACGACCAGGTAATGATGTATATTAAGTCAGAATCGGGCGATGGTCTTGGAGAACGTAAAGGATTGAGTGCCCGCTCTTATTTGTACAGCTTTTTTAACCTTGCTCCTGATAACTCACTGATAACCAATAAAAACTTTAGTAAATTTGTTGCTAAAAACAACGACTTATCGGTTTGGTATAGTTTGCAAGCTGCCAAGAAAGATATGACAGCCGCACTGAATATGTACCGCTATTCTAACCGTGATCAACAGGTGTTGGATGAAATTCTCAACTTTCAGAACTCCTATATTCAGTATAATCTTAATTTTGAGAAAGGAAAGGTATTGTTTAATACCCAATATGACTTGAACAAAAACCTAAAAAAGTTTTATAAAGAAACCTACGGACAAAACCTGAGTAAAGAACTATTGTCGCGCATTCCTTACAAGCAACTGTTGGGCTTTATGGGTTTTTCGTGGAACTTCAAAGGTTTGTTCAATTGGCTAAAGAGAGTAGAAGGAGTAGAGCAAGCCTTTGAAAAGCAGGCCAAAGAAATAGGCTTATCATCTGATGACTTACTAAAAGCTCTACAGGGGGAAATAGTATTGGCCATGACAGGTTTTGAAAAGTTTGAAATCAAGGAGAAAGGTTCACGCTATGGAGACTACCTTAACCAGATGCTGGCTGATCATGATGTAGATGAAAACAAACTAGCCGATTTTCGCAAAAGATTAAGTGAAATTCCTCGTAAAACACGTACTACTTATGCACCTGAGGTGTTAGGTATTGTAAGTTTCAAAAGTGATATGATTCCTAAAAAGATTATCGAAACAGCGCAGATTTTCCTTTCGGCCAACAAAGTAGAGGGTAAACCTTATTACCAGTTTGAGGTAGCAGAGATGCCATTCTTTATGGCAACCCAAAAGCAACAGTTGATGGTAACGAACCGAGAAAAGTTGTTGGAACAAATGCTCGATAAAGGCAATAACGGCAATTTGTCTGGTAATAAAATGGTACAAGAGGCAACCAAGTATAACAACTACATGTACATGAATTTAAGCTTTGATAAGTTCCCAAAAAGTACCCAACAAAACATCAAAGACCAATTGCAAGGCAAGTTTGGAGAGCTACAAGAGAGCTTGAGCCTTTTTGAAAGTTTTAAAGCCAAGGGTAAAGACTATGAGGCTCGTATGGAACTCAACCTAAGCGATAAAAGTAAAAATAGTCTGGAAGTAATTCTACGTACGGTGTTTAATGGAGTAGACATGATCACTCTGGCTGAATAAGATTTAAGTAAACAACTTTGATTACAAAATGGCTGTAATGCTTTGTTTTGTGCTTCGTAATGATGACATAAAACAGCATACAGCCATTTTACTTTTAGGATGATTGTTTGAAACGGATGTATAACGAATTAAATTTTGTAAAATGTGTATTCCATAAAATACCTTTTTATTAATAACCTAAATCATTCCTATAATTCAGGTTTTTTCTTATATTACATTAAGAACCTGCTTTTCACGTGGTTTTTTAAATGTTTAGGTGAGGGGTTCTGCACAATTTAGGATATGAAGCAATTTGCGGTCGCACACAAGTCAATACAATGGAACAAACACCCCATCCATACTTATTCTTTGATGAAGAAACCGATACCATCATTTTAAAAGGTCAAGCCAATACCCCTAACCCCCAACAATTTTCCTTTCAAAAGTTTTTGAAACAGTACACCTTTTATGAGGATGACCTAATAGATGTATACCGCAAAAACATTGCTCAAGCTACCGAAGAACAAAACTTTGCCCTGAA
The DNA here is from genome assembly GCA_001890965.1 of marine bacterium AO1-C. Classification (GTDB taxonomy): domain Bacteria; phylum Bacteroidota; class Bacteroidia; order Cytophagales; family Microscillaceae; genus Microscilla. The sequence continues at coordinate 99,465 of MLAY01000023.1, forward strand.
GCCCAAACTGGCCGATTTGCTCATAAAAAAGGAAAACATTCTGAAGCAGGTGCGTCACTTGTTATTACTTTTTTCGGACAAACAGTTTAAGGGTGATTTCCCTCTCTACGAACAAATATTTGCTGCTTTTATTGAAGGCAATCTGGCCAAGGTGAGCAAGTTGCTCATGTCGCCTCAAAGTGTGGAACAAATTGCAGAGCCTACGCATGTTGCTGGTTTTTTGATTTTGAAAGCCCACTTTCTAGTAACTAATGAGATATTTGATGAGGCAGAATCATGCTTTAGGGAAGCTATTCGTCATCATGAATACTACCCATACCTCATGTATTATGTGGAGTACTTGAGCTCAGCCTCATCGGTACTTCGTCATCCATTACAAAAAGCCCGTACCGAAGAAGAAATTTTACCATGGTGCCTGCGGGCAATGGAATTAGCCACTACTGATGAACAAAAGCTGAAATGCCTTGAGAAGGCTTCGTTTCTATACAGTTTTTGTGATGCTCCTGAGTATCGTCAGGCGGAGTTTCGTTTGTACCACAACCAAATGAAACATTACAAAAAACTAGCGACTACCGAACCACAAAAGTATCGGGCTTATCTGGCTGAATGCTACGAGTATTTGGGGAATTGGTACCGTGAATCTGAGCATTACAACACTGCTTTGTTATTTTTTCAAAAGGCCCTCGAGATCAACCAGGGACTGGCCCAACAAAATGCTGGAAAGTTTTTGCCTCGTATGATCTATAACCTGCATTGTATGGGGTATTTGTATCGGGAGTGGAGCAACATTCCTGAAGAGGAACGTTATTCGGTGGCATTGACTTACTATAAGAAAGGTCTAAGTATCAGCCGAAGATTGGCAAGGGAACTGCCACAAAAACATAATTATGCATTGCTGACTATTTTGTGGAATCTGGAAAACTTTGGGCATTCTGAAAACCACAACGAAGCCATCGAGAATATTTATTTAAACGAATGGTACCACTATCAGCAACTAAAACAAAGTAACCCTGGACATCCTCATGCGCATCGTTATGCTACTGAGCTATACGAAAGCTTGGCTATGTTTTACAAAAATAATCAGCAAGCCGAAAAGGCAGTGAAAATTTATGAAACCCTGGCACTAGCTGAACCTCATAAATACATGCATGAGCTGATTTATTGCCTCAACGAACAATCACATCAGGCACGTATTTTACAAATGTACGAGGAGTTGGCCCGTCACAATCCTAAAGATTATGACATGAAACTGTCACAATACTTGAAATCAGTAGGACTAACTTTGCTATTGAATGGGCAAGAACCACAAGTATTAGAAACAGGTGTAACTTACATTAATCGAGCTACCAAAATTGCTCAATCTTACCCACTATTGCCCAAAAAAATCTACGAGATTCAGGCCGATGAGTATATGTTCAAATCAGTAAAGCTGCTCCAGCCCAAATACTATCAACAATTGATGTTGATTAATATGTATGAGTAGGTTTGGGAGTAAGTTTTTGGGTTTTGGCACACCTATGCGTAATATTGGTGTTTAATTATTAGTCTGAATAATCAATCGTTCGCAATTAATAATTCATCATAGTGAAAAGCGCATTAAGAGTAGTCAGGAAAATCACCTTCTTTATTTTCAAATTTCTATTGGTCTTTATCTTGGTATTGGCTTTGTTTTTAGCCTTCAATATTATCAAAATTGATAAAACGCCTTACCAGCAAATGGCTTATTACAAGACCACCATGGAGCGTATTGCTCAGCTCAACAATACCGATATGCCCAAGGTTACGCCTCAATCAGATTCGCTCAAGGTAGGGTGGGGACGTGCAAATTTTACCCCCAACAAGCCAGTGCATTTGGCTGGCTATGGTGATCGCTATGGTAACAGTGTGGGTTTGCAGGATTCTTTGATGGCTCGAGCCTTTGTGTTTGAAAATAGCGAAAGAAAGGTAGCCATGGTAACGATTGATTTATTGATTGTACCACCTGCAGTATTAGAAGCGCTACAGAAGAGATTACCTAAGTTAGGGTATTCTATGAAAAACGTGTATCTATCGGCTACGCATAGCCACAACAGTGTGGGGCATTGGGGCACCAAAATCGTTGGGAGACTTTTGGCTGGATCATATCAACAAGCCATTGTAGACCGCATTGCTGGAGCTATGATAGAGGCTATGCAACAAGCTGAACGTACCAAAGAATATGCGCGTTTGGGCTTTCAGAAAATTGATGCTAAAGATTTGGTTTACAATCGCTTGGTACGAGAGAAAGGCACCCTTGATCCTTGGCTTCGAGTGCTAAAAATTCAACAGCAATCTGGCAAAACGGCTACTTTGCTCACATTTGCTGCTCACTCTACTTGTTTTGCTTCGGAGCAAAAGCCTATTTCGGGCGATTACCCCAATCGTACGATTCAATTGATTGAACAAAATCCTAAAATAGATTTTGCCGCCTTTTTTGCTGGAGCTATGGGAAGCCATGCCCCAGTAGATGTACCAGGTGGTAATGATTACAAACAGCTGGAAAACATTTCTCAAAAGATTTCTAAGCTGGTAATTAATCATGTAGACAGCATAGCCACTCAAGCCGAACAGCAGCTCTTTATGCGTTCAGTGAAGATAGAGCTACGAGCTCCGCACGTAAAAATCTCGGAAGGTTTACGCTTACGTCCTTGGCTGTTTTATGCTCTTTATGGCGATTATCCTTCCAGTATTACAGCCTTGCGTATTGGTGATCTGGTGTTTGTGGGCACCCCTTGCGATTTCTCAGGAGAACTAGTCGCTCGCTTTGATGCTATCAGTAAAAAGAAAAACATCGAAACCATTATTACCAGCTTCAACGGAGGTTATGTGGGCTACATTACCGACGACAAATGGTATGATGTAAACGAACCCGAAACTCGCCACATGAACTGGTTTGGCCCCTACAATGGCGCTTACTTTACAGAAATGATTCAGGGTATTTTGGAAACGATGTAACTTATTTAAAATGGTCAACGGTGAGTGATTAATTTTTTGCCATCATCGTCTTACAAATCCAACTTCTCACCTTTGTGCCAAATCTCAGGGTTAAGAGAAGAGTTGGGGTAATCGGTATCGATAATGATCATGGCATCGTCAAAAGCACGCTCTACATCTTTTCCTTCACCTAAGCCACTGTATAGTCCACCAGCAAAACTAATGGCGGCACCATCATCGGCTACATCGTTCATGCCTACTACGTAGATGTCTAGTTGGGAAATAACTTCGGCTTGCTCGGCTGAGTAGCAAGCATTGAGTATTACAAGTTTGGTACTATCCTGATGTTGGCGAAATAAACGTTTTACCGCAGAGGTAGGCATCAACTGGGCTTCGTTGAGGCTATTGGCAATCAAAATACCTTTTTCTCCGCCGCCATGTCCCGAAAAATGCACAATTTCTGGCTTTTGGTTCATCGCTTTGATGAGATCTTGCACTGTAACACTTAAGGCCGGATTCAATAACTCAAAAGTGTCTCGTTGGCTGCTACTTTCCAGACGCTTTTGGATAGTGCTGTATTCTCGATCTATCTGAAGGCGATCTGCATCCATAGGGTTGGCACTTAAAAACAAGATTTTTTGCCTGTTTCCGTTATTTTCTTCGCTACTTCCCTGATTTACATATTGCGTTTTTATATAATCTCTCCCCACATTGATCTGCTTTCCAATTTTATCACCCATTACTTTGTCGCCTATAATTTTATCGCCAGCCACATTGTCTCCTGAGCCACTATGGTGTTGGGTAACAGTAGGTTTGGAGTAGTTTGATGGACTGCCAGAGGAGGACGTATTGGGTACTTCCACATCAAATTTGAAGCCGCTAATCAAGACTAAAAAACGGCTTCGCCAACCATCTAGGCTGAAATTATTGGGTTGAGCAATGAATTCTTTTTTGAGTTGGTTAAATGTTCCTTTTTGGTAAGACGGAATTTGTTCATAATGCTGTTGCAGGGCTTCAAGCAGTTCTGGTATTTCATCGAGTATTGCTTCTTTGAGCCTGGTTTTGAATGCTTCGTTCATGTTGTTGAGTTTTGCAAAGACAGAATTCAAATTAAAATATTTCCGCTTTTATTTAAAATGAAAATAGAGTTTCTTCAGATGCTACGTTAAAACATCTTCAAAAACGTCCATTTTAGACTGGTTTGAGCGCCCAGGTTTTTCTTGAAATTGATAAGGCCATAATTGGGCTGACTGTCTGCCGTGGAGATGCCCAAATCTAATAGCTTAAAGCCTTGTTGTTGACAATGCAAATACATACCCTCTAGCAATTGCACCATAGGACTATCGACCAGATAAGCCTCATCATCGGCAGGTAAGAAATAGTACAATACCTCTTCATTTACTTTGATCCCAGTAGTCAAAGCAATAATACGTTCACCGTCTTTCAGTACAAATAGAGTACAATGTTTGGGAAACTTCTGGTAGAGCTCCTGAAGTGCCTGAGCCGAAAGCGAAGTAGGGTATTCCTTACGCTCGCGACTTTGTTGAATAAAACGATGTACCCAGGCAAAATCTGGAGTAGCCCATTGCTCAAATATGTAGCCTTGCTGATGACACTTTTGCAAACGACGTTTCTCTGACTGATGTAGCCTACCTTGGAAGGTTTGATCATTGACTGGTAAGTGATAATTTAAATCATGAGCATTGATTTGAAATCCATTGTGTAGCAACAAATAGTGTAATATCTGGGCGTTTTCGGGTTGATAACAAACGGGATATGCTTTGATTTTCAGTGACTTGAGATGTTGAGTTTGTAAAAAGGCTTCTACATTTTCCCAAAAAAACTGCAATACTTCCAAGTGTAATTGAGGATTAAACTCAATGCTTCCGAAAGGTGCACGACAAGGACTAATTGCTTCTTCGTTTTCGATAAAAATATGAAATGCAGCTTCAGTTACCCGTTTTTTAGCATTGGTAAGGTAAAAAGATACTTGCTCGTTACAGGGCTGCTGGGCCAGATGGTCATTACTATTGTACAAATAGGTGACAAAGTTAGCTGGGTAAAGTTGACTTGCTTTGGGGTTGATTAGAATCTGATAATTATGGAATGTCCCTTTGTACATAGAGTTTTTAAGTGAAAAGTGAAAAAACGGTGCGAAGCGAAAATTAGTCCATAGTATTCAGTCCACTGTTCATAGTTTTGCGATGCATCGCGTAACACGTTGTCCTGAGCGTAGCCGAAGAAACTAATAATCAGTCGAAGGCGAAACAATAAAGCAATAAAAATTAACCACTAACCATTGTGATACAATGCGTCACGAAACACACAGTCCCGAGCGAAGCTGAAGGAACTAGCAATGTAACAATAAAGCTGAAGACGAAACAATATAAAAACACATTGTCCTGAGTAAAGCCAAAGGCAGAACAAAACTATACAACAGTAAAGATTTTAGCATAAATACACTAACTTTGCCCGCCAATTTTTATTTACTGCTTAACAAAATGATCTACTTACTACTTTGTATCCTGTGTTCGGTACTTTTATTTCTAGCTTTCCGTTCTTATAAAACCTTCAAAATCAATACACTACAAGCCGTAGTAGTCAATTATTATATATGTGTAGTTACTGGGTGGATTACCTTTGGCAAAACCAGCCAATTATCTTTGATTTCGTTTCAGAACCCCTGGCTTAAATATACCTTGATGCTAGGTGCAGCCTTTATGCTTATCTTCTTTTTAACCGCACTTACGACCCAATTGGTAAGCGTTACAGTAGGTTCTTTGGCTTCCAAAACCTCATTGGTAATTCCGGTTATTTTTAGTCTATATGTGTTCAAGACTCAGCAAAAGGCTTTTGATTGGATCAATTATGCAGGTATTGTGTTGGCGCTGGTAGCCATAGTTTTGAGCACAATCAAAAAAGAGAAAACCTCTTCAGAAAAAAGCCAAGTGAGTAGCTCTAATGGACGAAACTTTCTACTGGCCTTATCAGTGTTTTTGTTAAGCGGGTTGAGCGATACCTCTCTCAACTACCTCAACTACGCCCATATTCGCCCTGAGACTAATGCCATGTTTTTGATCATTTTGTTTGGAGTAGCGGCGCTTACAGGGACATTGTTTGTGATTTTTCGCGTATTGACTGGCAAAGACAAGCTCTTGGTGCGCAATCTGGTAGGAGGGATTTATCTGGGGATTCCTAACTTTTTTTCCTTATACTTTTTGCTTAAGGCACTTTCTGCTTTTAATAATGATGGGGCCTTTATATTCCCGATTCTAAATATCGGTATCATTTTATTCTCTTCTATTTTGGCAGTTATTTTATTCAAGGAGCGTTTGTCACGTATGAATCAAGTAGGTATTCTAGTAGCTATTTTGGCGATGTTTTGCATTGCTTATCAGGAGATTATGAAGTACATTCAAGGATGAGGTATTGCTTTAGTAAAGTATTGTTAGGGAGTGTTGGAGTGATACTGAGCATACAATTAAGCTATGCTCAAAAACTGATTGAAGATAAACCTGCCCAACAAACTGCACTTGAAATCTTAAATCACATTTATAGCTGGGAGTTTGACCAGGCCCGTGAGAAAATTACTACCCTAAAACCTACATACGCCAATCATCCAGCTTATTATTTACTGCAAGCGCTGGTGTTGCATTGGCAATATATGCCCTTAGAAAAAGGCCATCCTCAATATACTGCCTATGGACAATTGCTCGATCGTTGTACCCAATTGGCTGAGGTACGCCTGAAAAAAGACAAAAACGAACTGGAAGGAGTGTTTTTTAAGCTAATGCCTAACGGGTTGAAAGCCTTGGCAGAAGTAGAAAGTGGCTCTTTGCGACGAGCAGTGGGTTATGGACGCAAAGCTTATAGTGCTGTAAAGCGAGGTTTTAAGTTGAAGACTCAGTTTAGTGAATTTTATTTTTCTACGGGATTGTATCGTTATTATGCCAAACAGTTCCCAAAAAGCCGCCCGATTATCAAGCCATTTATGATTTTTTTTCCTGCAGGAGATAAATCCAAAGGACTACAAAACCTACAAATGGCTACTCAAAAAGCCTTGTTTACCCGTCAAGAAGCCTTGGTTTTTCTGGGAGATATTTATTTACGATACGAATCTAACCTATACCAGGCATCCCTGGCTTTTGGGCAATTGTTACAGCAATTTCCCAACAATTCATTTTTTGCACTCAAATATGCGGAGTGTTTGGTGCATTTAGGAAGATATTATGAAGCGCAAAACTATTTTGCTAAATTTCAAAAACTTTCTTCACCCATGTACCAAATTGGCTTAAGAGTTCTACAGGGAATTATTGCAGAACGACTGCAAAAAGATGATAATATGGCCAAAAAACTATATGGTGAAGCTGTAAATATCAAAGGATTTGACCAACGCTATAGTCGTGACTTTAGGGCTTTGGCAAAAGCAGGATTGGCCAGAATAATGTCCCGGAAAACTAACAAAGAGGCGCGCAAAGCTGCTAAAGCGTTGTTTAAGCAGGCCCGTAAACATACCGAGTATGAGTGGCTCAAGAAGCAAATCAAACAAGCAATTAAAGGGCTTAAATAAAAGCATAAAAATATGAAAGATACCTACCAAATGATTCAAGGTCCTACTGAGGGTTTTTATAAAGAAAAAGGAAGTAAATTTTTGGCTTTTGCTTATCCAGTACGCAATGAAGAAGAAGTAAAAGCCCGTCAGGAAGAACTGAGAAAAAAATATTACGATGCTCGACATCACTGTTATGCATTTATGCTAGGAGCCCGACATCAAAACTATAGAGCCAGTGATGATGGAGAGCCTAAGCATTCGGCAGGCGATCCTATTTTGGGGCAAATTCGAGCCTTTGATCTTACGAATATTTTAGTAGTAGTGGTGCGTTATTTTGGTGGAACCAAACTTGGCGTAGGAGGGTTGATTACGGCTTACAAAACTGCTACTGCCGAAGCATTACAGGTAGCCGAAATAGAAGAAAAACTGATTACCAGTGATCTCAAGATTCAATTTGAATATGATCAAATGAATTTGGTCATGAAAATGATCAAAGACTATGAACTGGAGATTGTACAACAAGATCAAGCAATGAATTGTACTATGACGTTGGCCATTCGTCAAAATCAGTTTGAAGAGGTGGCAGAGAAATTTGGCACCATGCATCCCCTAAAAGTGCTATCTTCTGTGGGTTAAGTACTTAGCCTGAAGAAAGGCTGAAAAAAAACTTGAAAAAAAATCTTGCAAATAAAAAATCAACCTCTTACCTTTGCAGAGCCTTTAGAAAAAATGCCCGATGGTGTAACTGGCAACACGTCTGATTTTGGTTCAGAAGAGTCTAGGTTCGAGCCCTAGTCGGGCAACTAAAACATTTTTTCTAATTGATTTACTATCAAGTAAATTGCCCGATGGTGTAACTGGCAACACGTCTGATTTTGGTTCAGAAGAGTCTAGGTTCGAGCCCTAGTCGGGCAACTCAAAACAACTTGACGATACAATATAGCCTCTCAAATTTCTGATTTGAGAGGCTTTTTTTATTCGACTTTTTCTTAAAACTCACCATTCATCACAAACACTGTAACCATAGTACCAGCTTTGGGTTACCCTTCTTATTATTCTTACCTTATAATTTACACTTCTATGAAAAATCTCTTGATTCTCTCTTTGTTAATACTTGGTTGTTTCTCTGGGTATGCTCAACTACCCCAGTGGAACCAGGCCAAAAAAGATCGTTTGACAAAAATGTGTGAACAGCAGCTAACTAAAGTGTTGCTAGTGTATCAAAATGGGAAGCTGGTATTTGAATATGGTGACCAGAAACAAGACTATAATATCTTTTCGATGCGTAAAAGTATGGTGAGTTTGCTGTATGGTATTTATGCCAATGAAGGTAAAATAAATCTTAATGCTAATTTGAAGAAACTAGGTATTGATGATTTTAATAAACTCACTGAGCAGGAAAAAGAAGCAACAATAATGGATTTACTTAAGGCAAAGTCAGGCGTTTATCATCAAGCAGCCTACGAAACACCTGGAATGATGAAAAATCGCCCCAAAAGAGGGAGTCACAAGCCTGGCACCCATTGGTTTTATAACAATTGGGATTTCAATGCATTGACCACTATTTTCGAGAAAACTACTGGAAAAACTGTATTTGCAGCATTTAAGGAAAAGATAGCTGATCCTTTAAAATTTCAGGATTATGATATCAAAAAGCAAAGCTACATTCGCGAAGCAGGAGTATCTATGCATGAAGCTACTATTTGGCGCTTATCAGGAAGGGACTTGCTGAAGCTAGGCATCAATTTATTGAACCAAGGGAAACAGGATAACAAAGTAGTTATTCCAGTGCAATGGATAGATCGGAGCACCAAGGTATATTCGGAACTGGGTATTTTAGGAGGATACGGGCTTTGCTGGTGGGTGGCTTCTCGCGGGGAACACTATCCTTTTGTGAAATTTCCTGATCGTTCGTTTTCGGCAAGAGGTACGGGTGAACAAAGCCTTGTGGTGGTTCCCGCCCGCAATATGGTGATTGTGCATCTCACCGAAGTGAATAGCCCCAAAGATAAAATGATGCATGTTGTAACTTTTGGAAGAATGCTTAAGCTGGTGATGAAACCTTAGAGAAAGTGGGTTCTATGGTTATTATGATGCCAATAACCATAGAACCGTAAAATCAAACCTTCTTCACAAAGCGAATAATCTCTACAATGTTATTGATAAACTTGCCATCCTCGGTAAGCTGAGCCACGGCATGACGAGTTTCTTCTGCCAATTTTACGTGGGCTGCTTCATTGGTAGTCGTCAAATCAGACAGGCTATTTTTTAAAGTAGTAAGTTGCTGGGCCTGTGCTTGCAAATCTTGGTCATGGCCACCTAATCTGGAGGTATACTCTTGTTGATAATACTGCAGAGAACTTTCTATTTCTTCTACTTTATGTCGCAAACTAAGTACGTCTTCTCGGGGATATGAAACCTCTTGTCTTAGCGTGGCTAATCGTGCCGAAATAAATTCATAAGCCCGAATAGCGGGACGTAATAGGGTAAGCAATAGCGTGGCGCCTGCTCCAAAATATCCTACCACACTTATCTCAAAATGTGCCAATGCGTATAGCCCAATTGCTGAAAGCAGGTGTAGACCCAATGCAACCCACAGCGAGCTTTTGGCTACTTTTTGAGCATAAGCCAATTCTTGATGATTGATCTGGATATTCCGTTCCTGAGAGCGATGAGCATCTTGTAATACTGCTTTTGCTTCAAAGTACAGGTTCCAGGGAACCGTTACAATGACAATTAACCAAATGGTGGCACCTATGCCTACCATCCAGTCTACAAAGGACCCTGGTGGGGTAGATAACCAATGCAAAATAGCGTAAATCACCAGAGCAACGACTCCAAGAACGATTACAATGCCTAAAACTTTACCTACTTGTTTCATAGTGTTGTTCGTATTTCAATAATTAAAAGTGTTTTGATTAATATACTGAAATATCCCTGAATAGATGGTTATTTTTTACTAATGGTTTTTGAGTTTTAGTATTTTTTGCAAATCAGGCGATTAGGCCAGGAATTGAAGCCAGTTTTTTAATAACATTTGCGAAAGTGTGTACCTGATTGGTACATTTTGAGGGAATAAAGGAAGTGGTGAGGATTTTATTCAAAAAAAAACACCCGCTACCAGCGAGTGTTTTTAAGTTAGGTTTTTCAGGTTTATATGGAGTTATCTATAAAATAAATATGGTTATATGGTTGTGTATTGGTTAAAAAAATTAGTATCAAATCAATTGATTAGTCTAGGCTAGTCAGATTTTCTTACTGAACTTACCCCAGAATTATCAGTAGTTACTTTTGGATTACCGTGGTAGCGTACTTTGCTTGCTCCGCTGGCGTCTACTACCAAGCGATTGGTTACGTGGGTATATACCTTGCTCGCTCCCGAAAGATCCATTCTGGCTTCTTTTACTTTAAAATCATAAGCATCGATTTTAGAAGCTCCACTCATATTAACAATGAATTTGTTAGCGCTTCCGTCCTGTAAGTTTATCTTAGAAGCACCCGAAGCATCTAAAATCATTTCATTTTCCTGGAAACCACGTGCTTCAAGCTTACAAGCTCCACTGATATTCAATTGGCTCAAACTTGGTGTGCGTATTTGCAATGTGATCGTTTTAGAGCCAAAATTGAAGCGACGTCGGTTTTTGAGGTTAATTTTAAGTTCATTTCCCGATTCTTTTACTTCAATCTTATCTAAATCAGCTTCACGTCCGTGAGCTACCAAAGAAGTCTCATTGCTTCTTACGATCTCTACCTTAAAAATACCTCCTACGTGGAGTGCATTAAAGTCACTGATATTGAACACACGCTCACCTTTTTCAGAAGATCTCTCACTATCAATAATTACCTGTGAACGTTCTGCATCTTCGTTTTTGGACTGGCAAGTAGTACAAACTAGTTTCCCACTTTCGGTAAATTTCCAGATATTTTCTCCATTCATGTCTCGGTAACCCCCACGAGCGTGGATGATACGTTGAACGTTATGAGTTAAAATAAATGGTTTGTCAATAGGTACAAAAAGCTTCATTCGTACTCGTTGACCACGGTACTTTACATCAGGCCCAAGCGTGATGTCACGATCAAATGATAAAATGCTGCCTTTTTGCGCTACATTGTATTTAATAACTTTAGTATTTCTGGCGGCATCTTTATAGCTATTGCCCCAAGCTACATAGTCAGTTTCTAATTTGAAGTTTGACTCCCCATGACCTACCAACGTAAGCGTTGGGTGGCGTAAGTCTTCTTCACCATTGTCCCAATTTACATCTAGTACCACTGGTTGGTCACCCTGGAAGGTGTAGTCTTGTACTTGCCCAACCGAGTTGGTATATTGAAAGTTGTTGATATTACGAGGCAAAGTAACTGCGATTCCAATCAAACTCACTACCCAAAGGCCTAGCATGGTCCAGCTAAAACGAGAACGCATTACCCAACGACGTAGCAACAACGAAACCCCGATGCCTATGGCAAATATACTTGGGATTAAAAATCCAAAATACAAGCTGGTGGCTAGTAATTCGGGCATTTCTACACTACTGTAATAATATCTTAATGGAATAGGCCCTACATATGCTTCATTGATAGGGAAGTTACCCAAAGTAACAATTACGGCTACAGTAAAACCAAGTGTAAGCGCCAAACCTGTAATAAAGGCGATGACCCCGCCGCCAATACGAATACTTTCAGAGGCCAATACAAAAAATGGACGTACCAATGGGCTCAAACTATTGATGAGTACTCCAGCCATTTTGAAAGGAAACATTACAATCTGACCTGCTTTGGTAGTAGAGTAGGCATTTTTGGGCTTAGGGATATCGTTAATGGTTTTGCGTACTGTAGAATCAATATTTTTCAGGGTGATGGGTTCACCTTCCATTTTCATACGATCAGTAATGGTTTTGGCTTCAGGAGAAATTACCCATAGTACCAGGTACAATACCAAACTGAAACCACCTAAGAAAATACCAATCACAAACAAGATACGAAGCAGTGAAAGCTCAATACCTACGTAATGAGATAAGCCAGATACGACACCTCCTACAGTGGCGTGTTGCCCATCTCTATAAAATCGCTTGATACGAGGGTTTTCCTCTAGTTTATTGTTATATGGTACTACCAGCCATAAGACAATGTAACTTACAATGGCTGAAATAGGAATGGCTGGAAACATAAACAAACCAAATGTAAGGGCAATGAAAATTAACCTTACCCACATAGCATCAAGGTTAAAATAGTGGGCTAACCCAGAAGCTACACCACCCAATACCCGATGCTTACCATCACGATACAATCGGCGTGAACGAGTGGTTTTGAGCGGGTTTTTTCCAGTATATTGAGGGGCATAATCAATGGTTTGGCGTTGGCTAGTAGCCAATACAAACTCTTCCTTTTCTTTGATACCAGTTTTGGTAGACTGAGAAGAAGTTTTCTGAGCTTTCAAAGACTCCTGATACTCAGCCTCTGTTTGTAGCTCAAGAGCCCCTTCAGTAAACACAGGATTAGAAGTGATCGGTTGATAAGCCGGATCTTCTTCCATTGCCTGAAAATCTGCCACACTACCCATGGTAGTAATGAGATTTTGCACATCTTCAGGGGTAATTACTTGTTTACTATTCTTAAGGGTAGACATAAAGATTTCTGCCATTCTATTTTCTATATCAGCAATAATCTCTTTGCTATCCTCATAGGAAGAAAAATACGCTTCTACCGAGTTAAGGTAGTTTTTGAGTTCTTCGTAGGTATCTTCTTCTATATAGAAGATAATCCCACTGATGTTGATACTAATGTTTTTTTTCATGGCTATATGGTTTTGAGCTACATCTGCATGTTTGTAGATTTATTTCTTCTTGAGTTTTATTTCCTCGAGGGTTGGTATCTCGATGGTCTCTCTTTTGTTCTGGATAATTTTGTTGGTAGACGCTACCAGCTCGTTCCAGGTAATATTTAATTTTTGTAAAAACTCATTCCCCTTTTCGGTGAGGGTATAATGTTTTTGTGGTGGGCCAAGTTTAGATTCTTTCCAATTATAAGCCAATAAATCTGCTTTACGAAGGCGAGTCAATAGGGGATAAAGTGTACCCTCTACTACGATTATTTTGGCATCTTTCAGTTCTTTCAATATGTCGGAAGCGTAAATTTCGCCTCGGGAGATGATGTGTAAAATGCAAAATTCAAGGATGCCTTTACGCATTTGCACTTGAGTATTCTCTATATTCATAATGTTACGATGCGTTTAAGTAAATAAAACTTTTTAACTTTAATGAGCGCTAATATACGTTCATCAAAGGTTCTATGCATTACCAAGTATTGGTTTAAAAAAAATGTTTTGTATTTGATTACGACAAAAATAGCATAAAGTTCTATGCAATGCAAGGTATCTTACAGTATTTTTGGTTTTCAAAGAATTGTACACTACTTACTTGATGTGTAAAGTGTTGGAAATGAATTGTTTGTGATAGAGTATTTGCTCTTTGCATTCTTTGGATTAGATTATTGAGCGGAAAAAAATAAATCGCTCATTGCCAAATCCTTAGCATTTTTGAGAAAATATTTTTGTTTTTCGCTCCCGTCTTTTAGCAAATAAATATGTATTTTTGTTTAACCCCAACAAAGAAGACTACCGATGTATGCCTTTTATAAACATACATCTATCCATACAATTGATAAAGATTTACACTGCAAACAATATTCAACCAAGGGTATACAAATTTATAAGAAGGGGAGAGGTAAAGTTTACCAATGCATGTGTTTTTTTGAAACCCTAAATTTTTACAAAATTGGCCGACAATAGCAAGAGTAATAATAAACCCATTAAGAAGAATGCACCTAATTTACATATTGCCAACCAATTGGGGAAAGTACCTCCTCAGGTAATAGAGCTAGAAGAAGCGGTACTGGGTGCCCTCATGATAGAAAAAGATGCACTCAATGATGTAATTGATATTCTTAAGCCCAAAAGCTTTTATAAACCTGCCCACCAGGAAATCTATCAAGCTATTTTTGAACTCTTCTCGGAGTCTCAGCCAGTGGATATGCTTACGGTGACTCAGCAGCTCCGCAAAATGGCCAAGCTAGAGATGGTAGGAGGACCCTCTTACATTATGAAGCTTACCTCACTGGTAAACTCGGCCGCCAATATTGAATATCACGCCCGTATTATTACTGAACAAGCCATCAAGCGAGATTTGATTGCCATTGCTTCAGAGATTCAAAAAGATGCTTTTGAGGATAGCTCAGACGTTTTTACCCTATTAGATAAGGCCGAACAAGCCTTATTTGATATTTCGGAGAGTAACATTCGTAAGAACTATGCCGATATGCGTACTATTATGCAAGAAGCCATTCGTGAACTGGAATCACGCCGAGACCAGAAAGATGGTTTAACTGGAGTACCTACTGGATTGACAGCTTTGGATCGGGTAACCGCGGGTTGGCAACCTTCCGATTTAATTATCCTGGCAGCAAGACCTGCGATGGGAAAAACGGCCTTTTCGTTATCAGTATTACGTAATGCAGCCATTGACTTTGGAAAAGGAGTGGCTTTCTTTTCTTTGGAGATGTCGGCGGTGCAGTTGACAAACCGTTTGATTTCGGCAGAAGCAGAACTGGAAAGTGAAAAAATTAAAAAAGGACAGCTGGCCGATTGGGAATGGGAAAAGCTTTATGCCAAAATCGGAGCGATTGCCGAAGCGCCCATATTTATTGACGATACTCCAGCTATTTCTATTCTGGAACTACGGGCTAAATGTCGTCGTTTGAAAGCACAACACGATATTCAAATGGTAGTAATTGACTACCTGCAGCTGATGACTGGAAATGTTGGTAAAGGTGGGGCTGGAAACCGTGAACAAGAAATTGCCTCTATTTCCCGAGCACTGAAACAACTTGCTAAAGAATTGGATGTACCTGTGATTGCCCTGTCTCAGTTGAGTCGTGCGGTGGAAACTCGAGGGGGAGACAAAAGACCTCAGCTATCGGATTTGAGGGAATCGGGTTCTATTGAGCAGGATGCCGATATGGTACTCTTCTTATACCGGGCCGAATATTATGGTATTACTGAAGATGCTGCCGGAAATTCTACCGCTGGTATAGGGGAGGTAATGATTGCTAAACACCGTAATGGATCATTGGCAGATATTCCTCTACGATTTATTGGACAGTATACCAAGTTTGATAACCTCGAGACTGACACTTTTGGAATGGATGATGCAGGAGGAGGGTTTCCCTCAGGTGGTTCTTCTGAATTTGACATGTCAGGAGGGGCTATTACATTAGGTAGTAAGGTAAACCAACAAGAGAGTGATGCCCCAGCCACTGGTGGCGGCGGTGGTGAATTGCCAGATCCTTTTAATCCAAATGCTGGTAATGAGGGGTTAGGAGGTGCTGGATTTCCGCCACCTGCCAATCCTGATGACGAACCTCCGTTTTAACGTAATATTATTTTGTTTATTTATATGGTTCCATTGTTCTATGGCTATATTGTTCTGCAATGCATCGCGCAACCATTTAGCCATATAGCAATAGAACCATTATATAACTGGATAGCACCAGTTACTTATCAATCAAATATTTTGTACCCTACCCAACTTCGCTCACCTTTGTCGTAGAGCCACACGTGATTGTTGGCATAACCAAAACGATATTCTTTGGAAGTGATGGCCGATTGAGGCAAATCGATGGTATTGGCAAATTTTCGGGTTTTTTGGTCAAACAAGTGTACCTTTTTGCCCTTATAATCTAGCAAGCCAAGCTCCATTCCTGCTTTTCCAGTATAAATTAGGGTGTTAGCATTGAGGTTGTCGCCATTGGTAGGTAAGCCAATAAGGTAATAACTTGAGATGAGTTGAGCATCCTTGCGGCTATAGCGATAAATTTTTTCATAACTGTAATACAGTATCTCATCATTGATAGGGTCATACACACCACAGGAATTCCCGTTAGGTTGATGCAGTTCTCCTTTCAACACTACTTTGAGTCCATCACTACTAGCGTATCCCTTGTCGGTAAGCTTAGAGGCGGCAATGCCTTTTTTCACATTTCTTTCCAATTGTTTAGTAGTAGGGTTCCACCACATGCCTCGGGTGCTCATGCTGGCTTTTTCCTGGTGTAAAGATTTACCTTGGGCATCAAATGTCTCAAGTGGATAGCGATAGCTTCCTGCTATGATGGAGTAGTACAATTTTTTGTCGGGGTTATAAACCACTGATGAGGCATTATAACCTCGGGATGATTTGAATTTAAGTTTGAGCGATGCTTTTGGGGCAATATTGACTTTGGTCTTAGCTGTTTTGGTAGTTTTGCATTGGAAAAAAGCCACCATGACTCCCAATAAAATCAGGTTTGATAAGGTTTTTTGCATGTATTTTCTTGATTTGATAGGTAGTATTGAAACGACTAAAATAGTAAGAGTATGTTTAAATTTTGTCTTCAGAGATAAAAATGATGAATGGTCAACGATAATGCAGCACTTTTTTGAATGAATAGCCAAAGCTATTGACGAAAAAAACGCTAAAGTTAGTGTTGATCAGGCGCTTTTTTAACCCAAATTATAACCGAAGGTGAGCGCTGTTTCACCTTTAAAATCAGTTAGAAAAACTAATCTTTAAATACACTCTGGAAAGCCAAAAAGCACAAAAGCCACTTGACAGTTATTATCAAGTGGCTTTTGAGAAAAAATGTTTTTAGAAACTATTGTTTCTTACTTACCTCAAAATACATCTCTTTCCGCGCGATTTCTCCTTCCTTTGAAAGCCCTTCCACTATTATTTTGTATCTACCAGGATTATCAGCAGTATAGAAAGAAACCTTGGCTTCCCCTTTTTTTACTTGCACGTGTGGGTTCCAATACAAAGTAGTGCGATCATCCGGGAGGTTTTGTTTTCTAAACTTTTCCTGATGATAGGGAGGTACATAAAACGCTCGGCTTTGATTATACCCTTCGCTAAATACAAAGTTGAGCAGTCCTTTGCGAGAAGAAGGTCTTGAGGGTGGAATGTACCCTCTGCCTAGTTTGGTATACACTGCTATGACCCCATTACGAGCGGCTGCACCATAAATTACGGCTCGGGTAGAGCTTAATACGTCTACTTGAGCTATGTTCTGAATAGGAAGGTTGAGTAAAGTAAAGATATCGACTGGAGTGCCATCAAGTAAGTATAACGGCTCTATGTTGGCTTGAGGCGATCCTCCCTCTCTAGTGGAATCGCTGGGACTAACCAGGCCAACAAAACTGGAATTGGAGTTACGAATGAGAATCATTGGCTGGGCAGTACCATTTACAAAATTACCGTTACCATCAACTTCAGCATGTTGGGCTTGGGTTACTTTTACTCCAGGCAGTTTGTTTTGTAGATAATCCAGTAGATTATTGGCCCCATAAGAAGTAACATCTTCCATATTTAACCGATGGGTAGGGCTTTCATGTAGTTGACCTGTTCTGCGTTTGGTAAGCTTTTTAGGCTTTTTCTTAGCTGTTACTGTCACCTCTTCCAATACCTCTTTCTTTTTAATTAGTTTTGCCTGGTATTGTTCTATGGTAGACGATTGCCCATTCTTATGGGCAATGAATTGATTGTGGGGTTGGTAAATATCCACCTCTAAAGATTGATGATTTTTATCCAATACCACCTTTACATTGGGTTTACCTTTAGCATTGGTAGCTTTGATAATACCCTTCGAAAAGTTAAAAAGAATCAAGTTTTTGAAGGCAAAGCGGCCTTTTTCATCTGAAACCGTAGTTTGTACCAAATTTACTTGAGGAGCCAGTACCGTTACAATACCATTGGCTACTGGTTTGCCAGATTTTGTCGTGAGCTTGCCGCTAATGGTGAGGCCTTGCTCGATATTGATTTTGGGTGTTTTTTTATTGTCTTTCAACACCTTGGCCCAGGTGAATTTTCTCCAGCCCTGAGTCATCATTAGTAAATCCAGTGCCTGACGAGTTTCCTTCTTCTTGTTTTTAAAATAAAAGCCAGGATTTTCGATAAATCCTTTTAGGTCAGAAGTAAGCAATAAGTTAGACAAGATATTGGTTTGATTGGCTACTGGTATAGAGAACTCATCGTTTACTATGGCCAGAGATAGTGCTGTAGGTATAGTATCAAACTTGCGACTATTTACCTGAAACTTAATTTCAACTTTTTCTCGAGGCTTAAAGCTATCTTTATTGGTTTCCAGATTAATTTGCAATTGCTCTGTTTTATTGATAAATGCCAATCGTTCACAATGAGGTTGAAAAGCCTTATCAAACAAAGTAAACAAGACAATACCTGCAGGTAAAGTATTTTTTGCAATTTTTAGGGTAAAGGATTTCTTTTTTTGTAGTTCGCCAGAAAAAGTATAGACAGGTTTTCCTCTACTATGGCCTATCAGACTAACATTTTGTTTTTTACTAATGGTTGAACGCAGTGTAATGGCCAAAAAATCCTCTGAATCGTTGTTGATATGTAGTATAAAGCCATTTTCTTTTACCGTAGGAAGGGCTATTTTTTGTTCTACGCCATTGGCTTGGGTAATAATGGCTGAATAACTTCGCTTTTTATCTGGCTTAAAAGAGCACTTACCCATTCCAATATGCATAGACTGGAAGTCTACTACTTTATTGCCTTTGTCGTCTACAATATGCCCTTTAATATCTACCCCCCAGCCTTGAGCATTGATGGCTTTAAATGCCACCTGATTAGTAAACCCAGCAATGAGTTCACCTCCTTCAGGGAAAAAACGGATAATGTCTCGATGACGATTGATAGGGATAAAAAAGCTTTTGGAAAATCTGGTCTTTTTATCAGCAGACTTAGGCGATTGAGCGATTACTTCAAGGTAAGGCGCTTTCTCAGTGGTAGGAACTGCTATTTCTCCCTGGATATTGCCTTGCGCATCGGTCTTAAGGACGCTTTTTTTGTAAGTCTTATTGCCTGTTTTTACAACTATTTCTACTTTTTTACCAGCCAATTTTGCGGTTTGACTATCTGATAATTTGACTGCATACTTGACCGCTGATTGATTGGTGGTTTTTTTGTTTTCATAGGTCAGTTTTACAGAAGTGGGATTTTTGCCTGTACCTCCAATCTCAAAAAACTGGTTAAAGAAGTAAGAGGGATCAGCATCTGCCATTCGTTTGGTATACGCACGCAAACGATATTTGCCGACTCCTAAAAAATCTTCCATAATAAAACGTCCTGCGGCTTTTCCAGCATCTACCCGCAAATGGAGCTGTTTCTGAATCTGCTGATTTTCGTCAATCAACTCTACATACAATACCTTGCTCAAGTCAGAAGGTTTATGAGTTTGGGCATCTACTACGTAGCCGCTCATCCATAAGGTGTCTCCAGTGAAGTAAAAACTTTTGTCTTGATGTAGGTATACTTTTTCCTGAGGTCGTCGCTTGGTATAAGTATACAATTGCTTGACTGTTTGTACCTGAGAAAGCTTAATAGCCTGCATGAGTTCTTCTGGGAAAAAATCAGAAGGGAGCATATTGCCCACTCGTTGCCAGGCCCAATAGCCAAATGATTGTACCTTGGTTGGATCATCCAGAATGATTCCCAAGTCGCTTATTTTCAGTTCCTTGCCTCTGATTTTAACCCAAGAGCTTTTTGAAATAGCCAAATTGGCCCTTTTGATAGGGTTAATTGCCCTGTTTTGTTTGGTAATCCATTGAATGTATTCATTGGATTCTCGCTCACTATAGGTGATTTTGAGATACTTGGAGAATACTATTTTATCATTCACGATGATTTGTTCGCCCTTGAGTGGTTTGGTTTCAATATCGGGAGTTGTAGCTGGGGATTGATCACTATAGCTGAGAAAAAAGCCCTCTTTGCTGAGGCGTTTATAGAGCAATGCACAAGCAAAATGTTGAAAAGAACCCATAAAGGCTTTGGTGCGGGCTTTTTGCCATTTTCTTTCTTGTTTTTTGCTTTTAGGTTTAAGCGCTTCGAAGCGGTAAAGACCCAGATAGTTGGTATTGAAGCTTACATTTGCGAAGTTTTTTAGGTTACAATAAATTTTATAACCCAATGCAGGATTTTCAATCTCTAATTCTTTGCTGGCCGAAGCATAAAGGCTGTCGTTTTTTTCTTGAAAGTTAACGACCCAAGGATTGACAATCTTGCAATTCTTGGCCATCGAAGAAGTTCCCAAAAACTCTTCTCTAAATCTTTTGAATTGCTTTTTCCAGGTTTTATCCTTTTTGGCACTAACTGTTACTTCATTGAGGCCACTCTCAAGGCGTTTCAGCTCGAGGTTCAATTCAAGTGTTCCTTGATCGGTAACACTCAGACCTTTGGTAGCTACCTCATAGTTGATGTGTGAAAAGACCAGCGAATAATTGCCTGAAGGTACCGAGTCTTGAATAGTGTATTTACCTTTAGCATCGGTAGAGGTGCCAATAGTGGTTCCCGAAAGAAAAATATTAACCTTATTGACTGGTTTTTTAGTTTTAGTATCAATTACCTGGCCTTGGATCGTTATGAGTATTTTCTGAGCCGAGGTATATTGAAAGAAGTTGATAAACAGGATTATACCAATCCAGCGTAAGTACGAATGTTTCATTTAGTAGTTTGTTTAGATTTAGCTTAGATATGCATCCAAGTCGGCAAGAGGTTGTGCTCACTGATGCAATGCCTGAGGTACCAATAAGATACAGTATTACATGCTTGTGGACAGTATACTTTCTTGAAGAAATGGTTACATATTGGGTGTATTACTTTCTGATAAAGACGGACTTATTTGTTGCTGGCCCCTAGTATTTGGCCAAAAAATAATGAGTACCTGAGAAACCAAACAGTACAAGCACTATTTGCTTTTGACCAGGTATGGGTAGGCTATATAATCAATGACTTTTTCCTTAGAAATATTTTCCTTTCAGACAATGGACAGAGGAGGGGAAGGAAAGACTTTGAGAGGGGCTAATCAAGCTATATTTTGCTACAATTTCCCTTGTTTGAGCTTACCAGGAGTAATGCCGTATTTTCGTTTAAACGCCACCGTAAAATGTTGTGGGTTTTTGTAACCAGTTTTTTCGGCCACTTGGCTTATAGAAACATTTTCATTCAATAGCATTTGCCTAGCTGCTTGCATTTTTAAGTCATTCCAATAGCCAAATACAGTGGTGCCAAATACTTCTTTAAAGCCTTTTTTGAGAGTAAATTCATTGGTGCCTACTTTACGGGCCAAATCAATCAGCGAAGTAGACTTATCAAGGTTTTTACTGATAATTTCTCGTACTGCGTACATCTTTTCCTGATCCTGTTTAGAGATAGAGCAAATCTTATATTCAGTGCTAATGATTTGCTCTAGTTGTAGCATCAACAACTCTATTACCTTAGACTCAATAAACATTTTCTTGAATATACCAGTGCGCTTGCAATGTATAATTCCCTGAATGACAAGGTACATCTGTGGGGTGATGTAATAATTGTGTTGACTGACAGGAGATGTGATTTGGGTATCGATATGCTTCAAAAACTGATATAGTTGCTTACTTTCCTCTGGCAAATACTTGATAAAAAATGAGGCAGGAAGCTTTATATCAAAAACCATAATACCTTGTGGTTGTCGGGCTACGAGTGCTTTGCCATGAAAGCCATTTGCATAAACAATATTGGATTGATTGGCAGCAAAACTGAATTGATGATAATTTTCATGATCCCTGCTTAATGTATTTCCCTGAAGCATGAAACGCATAACTACTGCCTCAAAATTGCTTTCAAAAATTAGTTCCAGGTCATTTTTGAGTTGTAAACTACCATAACCAACATAAATATTTTCTAAAAACAATTCTCGATAAAACCCTTCAATGCCAACCACACGCCCACTAAACTCTCTTTCTACGATTCCTGCCCCATTATCTACTAAAAAGTTTTGAGGGTATTGGATTGCTAATGCTACTTCCTTTAAGTCTTTTGCGTACAATACTGTTTTCATAAGTCTTGATTTGCCCCAAGCATAACAATATTAAATAACGAGCATCAATCTCTAATAAAAATAAGATGGCTAAATGTAAAATGTAGGAGGCATAGTAAGCGTGGATTATTTGATTTTAGATTGCTACATTTTCCAAACAAAACAGCCAAAGTAGATAGAGGGTCGTGTTGAGCTGTGAAAACATTTATGTAATAAAAATAGACTCTGGAGTTTTAAGGGTAAAGGTGCAGGTGAGCCCTACGCAGAAATCACGGGGTAAACGTTCTACACCAAAGATTGCCCGAGAATGATTCCCTTTTTCTTCTAGAATTTTCACAAATAAATCTGAAGCACCATTCACTACTTGTGGAGAATCATCCCAATCGGGGGCAGCTTGAAAATAAGCATCCAAATGATTTAAGCCTAAGATATTGTCAAAACCTACTTTTTTATGTATCTGAGCCAATACATTCAAAGTACATAATTGCATAGCCTGGTACCCTTCCTCGGTAGAAAAATGCTTTCCAAGCCTGCCTTGAAACTTAAATTCCCCGTTCTCTATTGGAAATTGAATAGCAACGTAAGCAATATTATCGCGAATATTTACGGATGTATAAGTGCCTCCAGGGGTGCTAGGTTCTGGTAATTGTAAATTATGTTTTTTTAGATTTTCTAATGGACTTGGCATTGTCTATAAAGTTTAGGATTAGAAATCATCTCGATTTTTTATAATTCAGGATTAAAAGTTGAGACGACTTCTTGGTTTAAAGCTGATACTTGAGCGAACTTTTCTGGGCAATTTAGATAAAGGGAGCATTAGGAATTGCGATAAATGGTCAACCGCTTTGATTACTGGGTGAATGATCGTGGGGAGTAGGTGAGTAGATTTTTTACATAGAAGCCGAAATGATTGCATAAGGTTAACTGCAAAACCAGGTTGCCTTCTATCTCTTTTGTATGTCACTTTATTATCGTTTGTAGCCAGGAAATATGGGCAGAAGAATCTATTACAATCGCTAGCTACAATTTACCTTGTTTGAGCTTACCTGGAGTAATGCCATACTTCCGCTTAAACGCCACCGTAAAATGTTGTGGATTTTTGTAACCAGTTTTTTCGGCCACTTGGCTTATAGATACATTTTCATTCAATAACATTTGTTTGGCTGTTTGCATTTTTAAGTCATTCCAATAGCCAAACACAGTGGTGCCAAATACTTCTTTAAAGCCTTTTTTGAGGGTAAATTCATTGGTACCTACTTTACGGGCCAAATCAATCAGCGAAGTGGATTTATCAAGGTTTTTGCTGATAATTTCTCGCACTGCGTGCATCTTTTCCTGATCCTTTTTGGAGATAGAACAAATCTTATACTCAGCGCTAATAATTTGTTCTAGTTGTAGCATCAACAACTCCATCACCTTAGATTCAATAAACATTTTCTTGAATATGCCAACACGATTGCAATGCATAATATCCTGAATGGTAAGCTGCATCTGTGGAGTGATGTGATAATTGTGTTGATTGACAGCAGCTGTAGTTTGGGTATCGATATGTTTCAGAAACCGATACAATTGTTTACTCTCTTCTGGCAAATATCTGACAAAAAATGCAGAGGGTAGATTTACATCAAAAAATAAGACTCCTTGTGGTTGACTAGCAAAAAGCGCTTTGCCACAAAAACCATTTGCATACATGATGTTAGACTGATTGGTAGCAAAACTGAACTGGTGATTATTTTTATTATCCAGGCCTAAGGTATCTCCTCGAAGCATAAAACGCATTTCTACAGTCTCAAAGTCACTTTCAAAAACCAATTCCAAGTCATTTTTGAGTTGTAAATTACCATAGCCAATATGAATGTTTTCTGAAAACAATTCCCGATAAAACCCTTCGACACCAATCAGATGACCACTAAACATTGTTTCTATAATGCCTGTCTCACTATCTACCAAGTAGTTTTGAGGATATTGAGCCTCCAATGCTATGTTCTCCAAGTTTTGGGTATACAATGTTTTCTTCATAAATCCTGATTTACTCCTTTAAACGTCGATTTCATTCCGTTAGCTATAAATCGACTTAGCAGGTTAGTCTCTACATTTGCCTCAAATATAATGTTACTCACAACAACTCTAAATAACCAGAGCCAATCATCTAAAAAAATAAGATGATCAAATATTGATTTTCAGGAGTATCTATTGACAAAAAAATAAACCCCTTTTGCCGCTATTTATAAATAAAAACAGCTTGACTGACTAACATAACTTTTACGATAAAACGCCATTAATCTTATGAATCTTTCTTTAGTATCAATCAGGAGACTATTGTTGATATGCGGAGTATTATGCACTCATTTTGCGAAGGCCCAAGTAACTCAACAGGAGTTTGAAGCCCTTAAGGAATTGCATTTTTATTTGGGAAGCTCCAGTGATTTGTTCAATTGGAATTTTGCCTCTGCTTCTGCCAATGATGTAAACAGTTCGTGGATAGGACTCACAGTAGAAGGTGGCCATGTAACACGCATTGAACTATACGCTTACAACCTTGACCTTATGAATCCAAGCCCGGGTTTGCCTCATGCTATTGGTAGTTTTTCAAAGCTCAAGGTGCTTTCACTAATTTTCCATGACTTAAATGGTACGTTTCCTGACTTTATAGGCAACCTAACCAATTTGGAGGAGCTCAGGTTGCAAAATACCCTGCTTACCGGAACGCTTCCTGCATCTATAGGAAATTTAACTAAACTAACAACACTAGACTTATCAGGTAATATACTTAGTGGAACCGTCCCTGTTTCTATAGGTAATCTGACTCAATTGAAAGAATTAGACTTGTCAAGCAATAGCTTTGGTGGAGCAATTCCTGCTTCTATAGGCAACTTGACTCAATTGAAAAAGTTAGACTTGTCACGCAATGATTTTGATGGAGCGATTCCTACTTTTGTAGGTAGCCTGACCGACCTGGAGCAATTGTCTTTATCAGGTAATCAACTTACGGGAACTATACCGCCTGCCATTAATAATTTAACCAAACTAGAACAATTAGCTTTATCGGGTAATCAACTTACCGGGACCATACCTGCTACTATTGGTGATTTGACTCAACTAGAAGGACTATATTTATCGCGTAATCAGCTTAATGGAACCATACCTACCACTCTTGGTGATTTAACTAAATTAGAAGGTCTGAGTTTATCACAAAATCAGCTTAATGGAACCATACCTACCACTCTTGGTAATTTAACTAAATTAGAAGACCTGGATTTATCACAAAATCAACTTACTGGACCTATACCAACTACTATTGGTAATTTAACTAAATTAGAAGACCTGGATTTATCACAAAATCAACTTACTGGAACCATTCCAGATTTAATGAACTTACTCGAATTATATTGGATAGATTTATCTAACAATGAATTGATTGGAGACATTCCTTCTTCTATTGGTGGGTTACTTGAATTGTCTTTTTTAGACTTCTCCAACAATGATTTAAATGGCACAATTCCCAACGAGATCAGCCAATTGACTAAGCTAAGAACGCTTAACTTATCTAACAACGGCTTGGCTGGACAAATGCCTGAAGGCATAAAAAAGCTTACCAAGCTTGAATACCTGTATTTGGCAAATAACAAGCTACAGGGTACGCTGCCCACCGAGATTGGTATTCTTACATTGATCAAGGAAATTGAATTGCAAAATAACCAGTTGTCTTCCTTGCCTGATTTGTCAGAGAAGCCAACATTTGCCCCAACTGTATTCAAAGTGGATAATAATCAGCTGCATTTTGGGCATATCTTGCCTAATATTTCAAAGCTTAGCAGTTATGCCCCCCAAGCCAAATACATTCCTAAGGTGACTACTATTACCCTTGAGGAAGGAGAAACTTTAAACATTGATGGATTTGTCGAGGGCAGTAGCAATCACTACAAATGGTATAGAGCAGACGGGAAAGAGGAGTTCTCGGGACAGGAGTTTTACAAGCAAAAAATAGCCCGACAAGATGCAGGAGATTATGTATGTAAAGTAACAAACCCTACCGCGCCTGACTTAACCTTGGAGAGTCAATTAGTTACCATAGAAGTGACCAATGCAGTAGCCCCCACTTTGGTTAGTGTGACTCCAGCCAATGGCTCAAGTCTTCCAAATGGAAATATTACTTTCACGATTCGTTTTTCGGAAAAGATAAAGATAGGTAGTGGTGAGGTATTGCTCAAAAGAGCAAGTGATCACCACATTGTACAACGTTATGAGGCGTCGGATTTGACAATTACTTCGCAAGATCGTGCGTTGACATTTTCCAGTAGAAATCTAGCCGCGGCGGCTTATTACATTACGATGCCGTCAGGGTGTGTTACCGATCTGGGAGAACATCCATTTGCAGGTATTGCTAATGCTACTACCTGGAGTTTCTCTATTCCAGATCGCGAAAAACCAGTGATTACGACTTTTTTTCCAGCCAATAATAGCACCCAAGTTAATACGGCCTCACTTTCGACGCTAAAAATTACCTTTTCTGAAACAATAGTGAAAGGTACGGGCTATATCCATATCAAAAGAAGTAGAGGGAATACTACCGCAAAATCCATAGATGTACAAAGTAGCCAAGTCATCATTCAGGGCAAGGAAGTTACCATAAACCTTGGAGGATTACTAAATGATGAAATAAGTTATTATGTAACTGTACCTGCTACAGCTTTCAAAGATGCAGGGGACAACCATTTTGACGGCTTACAGGAGAGCACTGATTGGCAGTTTACCTTAGGTAATCCTCAACAGCCTACAGTTGTCCAAACCAGCCCAAGGCATCATAGTACCGATGTTTCGGTGAGTATTGCCTCGTTAGGGATTACGTTTTCGGAAACTGTAGCCTTAGGAACCAGCGGAGAAGTAGAGCTTAGAAAAGTAGCCAATGATGAAGTCGTAGCACAGGTATCGGTTCAGTTTGACAACATAAGTCTGGACGATCAAAGTGCGAACATTTTGTTAGATAAGTCACTAGAGCCAAATACTCAATATTATGTACGCATTTCTCCAGGAAGCTTCCAAGACTTGGCAGGTTGGGAGTTTGCCGGGATCAACAACAAAACAACCTGGCAGTTTACTACCAGTGCCCAGCCTCCTCTGATAGAAACGTTTTATCCAGCTCACCAGAGTACAGTGAGTGCAGGGTTTAATACCCTCACGATGCACTTTTCGGAGCCCATGCAAAAAGGTGTTGGATCAATTAATCTATACGCCGCCAATGATGATTTAGCCGAGGCTGTTCAGGTAAGCTCTTCAGCGGTAACCATTGATGGAAAAAAAGTAAGTATTGAACTCGATACATCTAAACTACAGCCTAATACCACTTACTACGTTAGGATACCTTCATCGGCCTTTAGAAATACGCCTGGCAACGAGTTTGTGGGCTTAGAGAAAGGCGATTGGGAATTTAAGACCGCAATGATAAGTGACATTACGAATCAATCTCAAGCTGCTATTCAAGTGCATCCAAACCCCACCACCGATATTGTACAGATTACCCTGAAAAATAATGATACTCAAGAGTTACAATTTGAAGTAATGACTCACCGAGGCAAGGTAATTAGAAGTGGCACCCTGGAAAAAGGATCGCAGAAAAGTATTGACACCTCAACATGGCCCCAAGGGCACTACTTATTACGCTTTCAGGTAGACAAAACAATCATTATCAAGAGGCTTGTAAAAAAATAGCGGATGTGCTGCTCATCCATTTATAGGAGTAATCTATGTTTGGGGAGGTATTTCCTGATGGATGCACTTGATAAGACTACCATCAATGATGAATTACAAATAACATATCAACCAACCTGTGATTATTAAATTTAAAAGATCAGATTTTATATGAAGCATATTAAAACCTTTAGGATTTTATTATTGATTACCACCAGTACCTTACTTTTTATGGCTTGCGACAATGGCAGCTCAGAGAATACCAATGTTGTAGAAATTGCCGAGAATACCTTGGGCAACCGCGAGCGTGAACCTATTACTGATCAAAATAAAAGTGAGCTTCCTAACTATGACGAATTGAGGCTTTTTAAAGCAGACAAACAACTGGTAATCTGGGCAATACAAAAAATAGGTACACAAGCGAAAATCCATATTTTACAACCTGCTACAGGCAAAGTGCTTAAAAAACTGGTTATTTCCCGAGCCTTAGTTCCACGAACCCAGATAGCAAACCTTGTGTATGCTTATGATCATAGAAAGGTGGTAATTGAAGCCCGTAATATGCTTACCGGAGGAGTAACATTGAACAATGTGGCACTTGAAAAAAAGTTTGCAAATCAATTAGCAGGAGGCGTAGGTCAGGCAAATATTTCCCGATCTGATGGATGGGTAAGACTCTCTACCAAAAGAGGCAAGGATTATTTTTACAACCCTGTGTCTGATACCTTGGTGGATAAACGGACGCTTTTTAGGAAAAAGCGTCCATCACAAACAGGAAATGCTGGCTGGGTGCCACAATGGGTAAGGTCTTATAACCCTGACAACCCCAAAGAAACAAGGTTTATACTGACTCAAATATACCAAGAAAATAAGCGTCGGAAACCCAATCAAGGTAGGACGATAAATGAAAGGAAACTGCGAGGTTTGGTGGCACAAGGTAAAACCAGACTGTTGAGCAAACCCGAAGCGTGTAAGTTCTTGGTGAATACTTTTAGTATTCATTTTAGCAAACATCATGTTTTGTTTACCTACAAAACTGAGCTAGGCCCTCAAGCGAAAAAAATGCTCGCTTGCCAAAATAGCAAAGGAGAAATAGTTTGGGAAAAAGAGCTAAAGTCGGAGAAGATGTTGGCGTTTTTAGTGAGCAGACTTGATAAAGTTACTCTGATGGATGATCCTGCGCAGAAAAATACATTGGCTATGGCCAAGGGCAACAAAGCAGTAGGGTTGAACCTGAATACTGGTAAAATAGCCTGGACCTATGGGCGGTAGTTTGCCATAAGCATCTCAAAAATTAGCTGTTTTATCAGCATTCATATCATTTTTTATTAAAAAAAACTAATCACCTTATCCATGATGAATACTTATATTGTTTTTGGAACCATTATCCTAATCATTATTTATTGGCCTTACCATCTTTTTCTTTATCCCATTTTCAATCATTTTAAACGACAAAAAAAACAGCAGCGGATTATTAAAAATGGTGTACCTATCGAGGGTGAGATAATCGAGTCGCAATACATTGGTAACCCACAAAAAAATGGACGTCAGCGAATTCAGATCATTGTAGCCTTTAATAACTTTGTAGGTACCCGTATTCAGGAAAAATTCCGTTTTTTTGATGCTCAACCTCAGCAAAAACGTTATGAAGTAGGCAACAGCCTAAAGTTAAGTTTGAGTAAAGACGCTATTGGTGATAAAAAAGTATCTTTAGTAGATGCACGATCTCAAGCCAATTTTAAAACTTTTGCTATCTTTTTAGCCCTGTTTTTTGTTTCTGTTTATAGCCTATACACCTTTATTGTACAACCCCTTTGGGTTATGGGTGGGCAAGATTTATACACTACAATTGCTCTATTTCAAAACAAAACATCCATTACCTTAATATTCTGGTTTACGGTAGCGGCGTTTTTTCTCTATTTTCTATTCCGTTATTTAAAAAACGCTTCTGGAATGAAAGGCAACAGGGGTGACTTTAAGTATTACGGCAAACGATCCATTGGGCATATTACGCAATATACTGGGGGGAACATACGCTATAATAGGAAGCTTCAGGTAAGGTTTGATATTGCCTACACTACCGATGATGGTCAAAAAGTAAATACCTCGATAGAGAAGTTTGTGAGCGAATTCGAGATTGGACGCATTCATGAAATGAATCACATCGATATTTTATACCTGCCTGACAACCCTCAAAAAGTACAGCTTACCGAAGAACCTTTGTTTGGAAATAGGTTAAGTGGGGTAACAATATCAAGAGAATTGCATTTTTTATTATTTATATTCTCCCTTGTGATCATGATTGCAACATTCATCAATGTTTTGTGGCCTTTGACACAAAATTTGTTTTTTGGAATATCTGGCCTATCGTTACTATATCGTGTCTATTTAAAAGTGTAGGCACATAAAAAATATTCTTTTGAAGTATTTTCATCCTTTAACCACCTTAATTTCCACAAACACAGTAATTTGAAAATATGTTATTGAAATACTCATTCAGCTTCTGAGCATTATGAAACAATATACTACTTGGCTATTCATTTTGTTAATTGCAAATGCCTGTAGTGGCATAAGGAAAGGCAAAAGGCTTGAAAAATACCTTACCCAAGATGTTGATACCATTCACCTAAACACACCTTCGAAATCTACGAATAAATCTGCCCTTGAATTGCATTTTATAGGAGCAGGAGGAATGCTTATTCGTAAAAACCAACAAGCAGTATTGGTGGATCCGTTTTTTTCAAACCCAGGCCCTTTGCTCAGTAATCTCTTCAAAAAAGCAACACCAGATACCAATACCGTTCAACATTATTTTAAACGTGTTTTTGGCCAGGCCCAAGATCAAAAGGGGGTGATTAAAGCCTTATTAGTGAGCCACGCCCATTATGATCATTTAATGGATGTCCCCCTATTATGGCACCAAAAATTATTGAACCAAACTACAATAAATTTCATTGGAAGTCCTACAGTGGGGCATTATTTACGAGGAGCAAATATTCCTGCTGGCCAAATTGAAAGTGTAGAAAAATCAGTGGCTACCAACTTACAGAAAGTTGGCAAGAGATACGAAATGGGAAAACCTAAGATAAGGGTCTATCCCATTGTAAATGCGCATGCCCCTCATACCCGTTTTTTTGGCATCCCTATCAAGTTTTATAAAGGCAAAGCCAAACAGGACAAATGGCCTACAAAATTAGGCGGTTTCAAAGAAGGGCAGACCTATTCCTTTTTGATTGATTTTTTGGATGAGGACGAAAAGATTACTGCCAGAATATTTGTACAGACCTCTAGTAGCAACCCTCCCAATGGCTTTATTCCAGCCAAACTTAAGGCTGAACATCCCATAGATATTGCCGTACTGGGAGTAGCTTCTTACAAATATGTCAAAAAGTACCCCGCTGAGTTGATTAAACATTTGCAACCACACCATGTAGTTATGGTTCATTGGGAAAACTTCTTCTGCTGTCTTAATAGACTCAAAGAAAAGCCCAGAGCGGTACCTTTCAACAACATTCGTAGATTTGTTAAAAAAGTAGACCTTTTGATGAACGAACTTGGACACAAAGGGCAGTGGACTTTACCTCAGGTAGACACTAAGTTATTTTTTTTAAAATGAGGACTTCAACGTTTTTGCTTGATGTAATATCCATAAATTGGACTTATCAAGAGCCCAACTTATGGATGTTTTATGGCCAGAAATAGTGATGTTAAAGAAGTACTATTCTTTGTTTTTGATCTGATATTGATAAGTCATACGACCAATAGCTCCTTCGTTAGAAATACCTTCTACAATGATCCGATAATTGGTAATAGCCTCTGCATTGAAGAAAGATACCTGGGCCTTCCCATTAACCACTTTCACCGATGGATTCCAGTAGATCGTACTGCGATAATCAGGTAATTTGTTTTTAGCAAACTTAGGGTTGTTGTAAGGTGGTACATAAAACTCCCGCGTTTTGTGATACCCTTCCTGGTAATTTAAGCCTTTAATACCTTTGTGGCGAAATGTCTTGGTGCCATGTTTATAATCTTTTTTGGTATAAATGGCCAATACCCCGTTCATGGCTGTTCCGCTCCCTTCAGAATTCCAGGCACCGTACATGCTAGCTCTTGATGGCCCCACCATATCAATATAGGCGATACTCTGTAGATCCAAAATTCTTAACACCTCCGAATCCACTGGTTGCCCATCGAGTAGATACATAATCTCAGGATTACCGCCAAGTATTGCATTTAGCTCAGACCCTCGGAAAGTAAGGATATATTTACCAGTATTATTATCATGATAAACTTTTAATGAAGGAATTTTTCCTTGAATATAATTCATGAAAACATCTCCATCCGTAGGTTTAAAGTGCCCTGAATCTAACCTGATACGATAACTAGGTTGAGTATAAAGCTGTACCTTTCTTTGCTTGTATTCTTGCCCGGTTATTTTTCTGGCTTTTACCTGCACTTCTTCTAGCATTTTTACAGAAGGATCAAGCCGCAAGCTTTGGGTCAATTTTGCTTGCTTTGCCTGGTTTTGCAAATACATTGTTTTTTGGACAAACTCAGCAACATTGATCCTTTCATAAGAAGCGCCTGTTAGAGGTTTTATCTCTAATGTATCCGCCAATTCATCCAATTTTACCTTGAGCTTGGTTTTACCCTTAGCAGTCACTGCTTTGAATACCAGACGATCCCCTTTGTTTAAATGCAAATTATCAAAGGTAAACCTGCCATCCTCTTTGGTTTGAGTTACTTTCAACGATTGTTGGTTCAATGATAACAATGTTACAGAGGCTTGGGCAACGGGTCTGCCAGATGGTTTGGTGACAATTCCACGAATGCTTAGAGATTGCTCGATGGGGTAATTAGCCGCTTTTGCGTGATTAGCCATGACATGTTGCCAGGTAAATCTTCGCCACCCCTGAGTCATCATTAATAAATCCAGTGCCTCTCGAGTTTCCAGTTTTTTGTCTTTGAAATAAAAATTAGGGCGCTCTATGTGTCCTTTGATATCTGAGGAGAGCAACAA
Organism: marine bacterium AO1-C; assembly: GCA_001890965.1. GTDB lineage: Bacteria > Bacteroidota > Bacteroidia > Cytophagales > Microscillaceae > Microscilla. The sequence continues at coordinate 132,578 of MLAY01000023.1, forward strand.
ATGAGACAAAATATGGGCTTGTTGTGGGCTTTCCTTCACCAGACTTTCGTCTACTACAGCTACTGAAACGTTGGCGTTTGGTTGAGCACCAATTAAATTACTCAACGCTAAATCAAGAACTACTTTTTCGCGAGGAAGCGCTGCTTTAATAGGCGTACCTAGCTTGATTTGTAGCGTTTTATGGTAATTATTCGAAAAAACAAGACGTTCGCATTGAGGGATAAATTCTTCATCAAAAACAGTAAAAGTAAGAATACCAGAGGGTAGTTGGTTGTGTTTAATGATGGCTACAAAAGGACGGTTTTGTTTTACAATGCCAGAAGCGGTGTATACCGATTTACCTCTGCAATGAGCAATGATGGTAAACTTTTTACGCTTACGAGGTGAGCGTAATATGAGCTTGGATTGGTTTTGGGGCAACGGGTGAATATTTAATACAAAATATTGAGACGAAGATTGAGGTAGTGCAATTTGTTGCTCAGTTCCGTTTTCGGCTGATAAAATAGCAGTGTATGTTTCTCCTGCCTGTGGGGTAAAAGTAAAACTACCCATTCCCAGATGTTTGCTTTTAAAGTCAATGATGTTTTTTCCAGCACTGTTGATGATTTGCCCTTTGACTGGTACTCCTAATCCTTGGTGATTGGTGGCTTTAAAAGCTACTTGATTGGCAACACCAGCAACTAATTGCCCCCCCTCAGGAAAAAAGCCTAACTGCGTTTTTGAAGAGTATGTAGGAATATAAAAATGCTGAGGTGATTTTCCTTTAGTTTTTGCAATTAGCTCAATGTAGGGAGCTTTTTCTGAATTAGGAATATTGAGCGATCCTTGAATCACCCCTTGGGCATTAGTCTTGAGCTTTTGCTGATTATAGATTTGTTGGTTGGTTTTCAGCAATATCTCAAATTCTTGATTGGCCAATGCTTGACTAAACTGATCATGTAAGGCCAGTTTGTATTGGATAGATTTCTGATCCTGAGTGCTTGTGTTTTGATAACTAATGTTTCCCTCGAAAGAATGTTTGTTTATTTGACCTACTAAAATTTTGCGTTGAAACAGATAATCCCGACTGCCAACAGCCATGAGCTTGGTATAGGCACGCAAACGATATGTTCCTTTAGCATAAGCTGTATCCAGTATAAAGTCCCCGAAAGCCTTGCCATTTGCTACTTTTAGCTTAATCTGTTGTTTCAGGTGATCATTGTTGTCAATCAAATCTACATACAAAATACGGCTAAGTTTACTAGGTCGATGACTTTGCGCATTTACTACATAGCCACTTACCCAAATGGTATCGCCTAGTGCATAAAAAGGCTTGTCGTGATGCAGGTAAACTTTTTCCTGAGGGTGGTTTTGGGTGTAGCGTTTAAGCTCTTTCACCTTACTGATTTTAGAGAGTTTGATGGCTTGGCCTAGCTTTTCTGGAAAAAAATCAAAGGGCAATAAGTTGCCAACCCTTTGCCAGGCCCAATAACCATAAGTCTGTAGTTTTAGTGGGTTATCCAGAGTAATACCCAAATCGCTCACTTTAAGTCTTCCTCCCTTGATACTCATCCAAGAGTTTTGAGGGATTGCACGGTTAAACCTGGCCATGGCATTCACCCTTTGACCTTGGCGAATAATTGACCTAATAAATTCTATTTCTTCCCGTTTGCGATATACAATACTGAGGTAATCGGGTAAAATGATTTCATTATCAAAGTGCAGTTTTTGGGATTTGATGCGTTTCAAGGGCTTGTCTGGGGTGTATTCTTCGGGTGGTAGTTTGCTATATTTTATCTGAAAACCCTCTTGTTTTAGGCGGTTGTGTAGCAATGCACTGGCAAAATGGCGAAAGGAACCATAAAAAGCCTTTAGTCTTTGTTTTTGCCATTTTTTGCCTTGCTTTTTATTTAGAGGACTAAGTGTTTCAAAGCGATAATAGGCGAGGTAGGTGGTAAAAAAACTGACGTTGTGAAATTTGACTAAATCACAATAGACTTTGTAACCCAGCGCTTTGTTTTCTACGATGATTTCCTTTTGGGCAAAGGCTCGTAAAGTATCTTGGTTTTGTTTAAAATTTAATACCCAGGGATTTAGAATCTTACATTGTTTACCAAGTTTAGATGTTCCTAAAAACTCTTCTTTAAAAGTTTTGAACTGCTTTCGCCACAGAAAATCTTTGTCAGCTTTGACCGTGACTTCGTTGAGGGTATTGTGTTTAGGGATTAGCAGTATGTCTATTTTTAGTGTATCGCCTTTTGTAATGATCAATCCTTGAGCATCAGTACTATACTTGATGTGAGAAAATACCAATGAATATTTTCCCGTAGGAATTGAATCCTGAATCGTATACTTACCCTGAGCATTTGTAGAGCTCCCAATAGTGGTTCCCGATAAAAAAACATTGACTTTGCTAATAGGTTTATTGGTTTCGGCATCCAGTACATTTCCTTGAATAACAACTGGAAAACGTTGAGCAAATGTAGTTTGATGAATACTTGCAATGAGGATGCCCGCAAGGAGAATAAAGTAAAATTTGATCTTCATATGATAATAAACTTAAAATGAGTTGTGGTAATGAATTCGCTATTTCATAGTAAGATGACTATGAAAAGGCTTTATGTGATATATGATAAGACTCATAAGAAGAACCTTTGACGAGCTCAACTTATGGATGTCTTATTTCCAGAAATAATGATTGTAAAGAAGCAAAGATTGATTACTCTTTGTTTTTGATCTGATACTGATAGGTTGTACGACCAATGGCTCCTTCGTTAGAAATGCCTTCTACAATTATCCGATAATTGGTAACGGAGTCCGCATTGAAGAAAGATACCTGCGCTTTGCCATTGACAACCTTCACCGATGGGTTCCAATAGATGGTACTACGATAATCTGGTAATTTGTTTTTGACAAAAGCAGGGTTATCGTAAGGGGGGACATAAAACTGCCGGGTTTGGTAATAGCCTTGCTGGTAAATGATACCTTGTATGCCCTTGTGCCGAAAAGTAGATGGATGTTTATAATCTTTTTTGGTATAAATGGCCAATATACCGTTCATAGCGGTACCACTATTGGTTACTGCGGTGGCTCCATACATGCCCGCACGTCCTGGCCCGATCATATCAATATAGGCAATGCTTTGAGGTGGGAGTACTCTCAATACCTCCGAATCTACTGGTTGACCATCTAATAAATACAAGATTTCAGGATTACGACCAAGCACTGCATTTAATTCCGATCCTCGAAAAGTAATGGTAAAACGATCACCAGCTGCGGTATAAAACACTTTTAAAGAAGGTATTTTCCCTTGGATGTAGTTCATGAAATCATCTCCATCTTTAGGTTTAAAGTGACCAGAGTCTACCCTAATTCTATAACTGGGTTGACTATAAAGCTGTACCTTTCTTTTTTTATAATCTTGTCCAGTTATTTTTTTCGCTTTTATTTCTACCTCTTCCAGCATTTTTATAGCTGGATCAAAAGTTAAGCTTTTTTTCAATTGAACACGCTTCGCCTGGTTTTGTAAATATACCTTTTTTTGCTCGAATTGCGCCAAGTTGTTTTGAACTCGAGGATCTTCAGTAAATGCCTTGATTTCCAGGGTATCAGCCAATTTGTCTATTTTTACCTTGAGCTTATCCTTACCTTTGGCGGTAGTTGCTTTAAATACCAGTCGAGCTCCTTTCCTTACCCGAAGATTATCAAAAGTAAACTTTCCTCCACCATAAGTTTGCGTGGTTTGAAACACCTCTTTATCCAGGGATAGTAGCGTTACTGAGGCATCATCTACAGGGCGGCCTCCAGGTTTAGTTACTACTCCACTAATACTCAGGGCTTTTTCTATTTTATACTCAGGTACTTTGTAATTATCTACTACTACTTTTTTCCAGGTAAACCTTCGCCACCCTTGCGTCATCATCAACAAATCCAACGCCTTACGAGTCTCTAGCTTTTCATCTTTTAAATAAAAATTGGGTTGTTCGATATACCCTTTGAGGTCTGAGGCAAGTAATAAATAAGATAAAATATTGGCATGCTGGGGATTTTCTTTGACCATGTTTTCATCCACCACGGTAACCGATAAATTGGCATTGGCACCCATCCGTCTTAGGCTACTCACATCCAGATTAAGCGTTACTTTTTCACGAGGTGCAGCGTTTTTCAGGGTCGTATCTATTTTAATCCGTAAAGCTTTTTGAGTATTTCGGGAAAAGATAATACGCTCGCATTGAGGGGTCATTTGGCCATCAAAAACCGTAAATGTAAGAATACCAGTAGGCAATTGATCGTGGTTAAGTGTTACTTTAAAGGGACGGTTTTTCTTTGTGGTGCCTGAGGCGGTGAAAACTGATTTTCCCCGACAATGAGCGATGATTGTAAACTTTTTTCGCTTACGCAAAGAAGATTGTACCATTAAGAGAGAGCGGTTACGCGGTGAAGGCTGAATTTTTAAAATAAAACCTTGCGACAAAGCCTGTGGTAGTTCAAAACGTTGCTCGGCACCATTTTTTTGAGTGATAACTGCGGTATATTTCTTATCTGGTTGTGGAGTAAAAGCAAAGCTTCCCATGCCTAAATGAGTACTCTTCAACTCGGCCACTTTTTTACCTGCTTCGTTGATAATATGTCCTTGTACCGATACCCCCAAACCTTGGCGATTAATGGCTTTAAACCCCACCCGATTGGGTATTCCTACAACAAGATTGCCTCCTTCTGGGAAGAAAGTGAGATGCTTTTTGGTATGATTGACTGGAATATAAAAGCTTCTGGAAGTATTGTATGACTTATTTTTAGCAATGGCGATTAATTCTATATAGGGCGACTTTACCGAAGAAGGAATATCCATGGTGCCTTGAATAACACCTTGTGCATTGGTAGTCATTTTTTGCTTAGGATAAACCTTTTGATCAGTTTTGACCATTACTTCAAATACTTGATTGGGCAAGGCCTGATAAAATTGATCATACAAGGATAGCTTATATTGAACTGACTCTTGATTATTGTCAGGTTTGTATTGATAAGTAAGATTTCCTTCAAAAGTTGAGCGATTGCTCTGGCCTACTTCAAATTTGCGCTGGAACAAATAATCACGAGCACCATAAGTCATCAGTTTGGTATAGGCTCGCAACCGATACATGCCCGTAGTATAAGTAGTGTCTAACACCAGGTCTCCCATCGCTTTACCTTCTTTTATTTTGAGGATAAGCTGCTCCCTGAGTTGATCTCTTTCATCAATCAAATCCAGGTAGAGAATGCCACTCAATTTGCTAGGTTTATGACTTTGAGCATTTACAACATAGCCACTTACCCAAATGGTATCACCTAATGCATAATAAGGTTTATCGTGGTGTATGTATACTTTCTCTTGAGGACGATTGCGGGTGTATTGTTTCAGTTGCTTTACTTTGGCAATTTTAGAAAGCTTGATAGCCTGACCTAGTTCTTCAGGAAAAAAATCAAAAGGCAGTAAATTACCCACTCGCTGCCAACCCCAATACCCAAAGGTTTGTAGCTTAAGCGGGTTGTCCATAATAATGCCCAAGTCGCTGACTTTGAGCTTACCCCCTTGAATATAAACCCATGAGCTTTGATTTACCCCTTGGTCATACCTTACTTTGATATTAAGGTTGATTCCCTGACGAACTGCGGATTTTATATACTCCATTTCCTCCCGTTCGTTATACTCCACCTTAAGATAATTGGGCATCAAAATCTCATTATCAAAATGCATCTGGTGCGATTTAATGGATTTTAACTGCTGTTGCTTTGTGAGCGTTTGGGGAGGAACTGTGCTATACTTAACCTGAAAACCTTCTTTATTTAAACGATTGTGTAACAGTGCGCTGGCAAAATGCCGAAAAGAGCCATAAAAGGCCCTCAATCTGGCTCTTTGCCATCTACGAGCTTGTTTATCATCTTTAGGAGTGAGCTCCTCAAAGCGATAATAAGCCAGATAGGTTGTAAAAAAACTGACCGAGTTAAATTTCTCCAAGTCACAATAAATGGTGTAACCCAGTGCCTGATTTTCTACAATAATTTCCTTGGAAGCTGAAGCAAGTAAGGTGTCTCGATTTTTTTTGAACTCTAGTACCCAGGGATTTTTGATTTTACACTGTTTGCTTAAGTAAGACGTTCCTAAAAATTCTTGTGCAAAAAGCTTAAAACGTTCTTTCCAGGTAAAATCTTTTTCTGCTTTAATAGTTACTTCATCCAAGGTAGTTTTATTGGGAATGAGCAACATGTCTACCTTGATCGTATCACCAGTGGTGATCGTAAGACCCTTGGCGTCAGTGCCATATTTTATGTGAGAAAAAACTAAAGAATACTTGCCAGCAGGTATTGAGTCGTGGATCGTGTATTTACCAGAAGTATCGCTAGACGCGCCCAGCGTGGTTCCTGACAAAAACACATTGACTTTGGGGATGGGGCGGTTGGTTTCAGCATCTAGCACCCTTCCTTGAATGACCACTGGAAAGCTTTGGGCAAAAGATAATTGCTGAAGGCTTGTGTATAAGATTATAAAAAAAACGGTGTAAAGTTTCTTCATGGGGTATCGTTTAAATTTTCAAGTTGGTATATATTAGACCCATGAGAGAGGAGTTACCCCTGCTTGAATGCCTAAATTTTTAGTTTAACTAAAGTATTGGCTAGAGGTGACTTTTGCAAGACATTGCATAGGATAAACTTTGTAATATAATGTTAAAATTATGTGGAAGGTGTTTTTGTGAAATATAATTTGGAGTGTTTTGAGAGAGAAAGGACTACCTTGACTAGATAGCCCTTTCATAAAGATCGTTTTAAGTATCACAAGTTACTTCGTCCCAGGGCTGGTTTCGATAATTAATGAGCCAGTTCAACGCATAGTGTCGTTCATAGACTACCCCCGGATTTACCTGAGAAATCTCTTTGCCGCCAAGGCGAGCATCTACACAAGCCCAATTGATACGATAATACAAGTCATTGGCATTTAGTATGGCAGCTTTGGAGCGTGCCTCAGCGATTTGAGCAATAAAGTCGTTTGGGTTTTTATCTGGCCCAATAGGGTATTGAGCAGGAGGTACATCGTTCAAGTTGGCAAGTTTATCAGGAAAATTCAGGTCTGGTACTACATTTAGTGCCCAAAGTAGCGTCCAGATTCCTTCGCATTTCCAGGTTTCGTAAGCCTTACGTTCATCGGTAGGATTCTGTAAAAAATCTACCTCTTTTGGTGTTGCTTTATCCCATAAGTTAAACTTTTTCAAGTAATCCGTAGCCTGTTCACCTGTCATTTGATTGAAGGCCACAATATTTGTAACTGCCAATAAAGCAACCCGCTCGGCAATGGCTTGTGGGCTTCTTAGTTGAACACTTTCCTCATCCGCAATGACGGGTAAATTTTGGTTTACTTTGATTTGGTGAGTTTGAAGAATTTCCTCATTGTGTGTTTTACGTTCTTTTTGGGCAGGAGTGGCGGCTTCCTTAGAGGCATCAAAATAATGAGAGTCAATTTGAATTCCGAGCGTATCTACCTCACTTTCTCCATTCAGGTCTAATATGAGTTCCAGGTTTTTGTCCAAAAAATGTTGTACTGAAGAACTTCCAATAGGAGTTTTTCCCTGCGCAAACACAATAGCGTCTAACTCTAACACAATGGTTTCGATGAATTCGGTAAGTGAAGCATGTAAACCAGAAGGGCAAATGAGGGCAAATTCGCAGTTCAAAGTTTTAATTTTCTCTACCAATAAACCTCTAATTTCTTCATTTTGGGTTTCGAGCGAAGCCACAAAATTGAGCATCCCTGCCAGGTTTTGGGTGAGTGGGCTGTCTATAGATGTAATTTGATAAGATGGTTGAGCGCGTTCCCGATAAGAAATACGCAATTTCTTAGTTCTACCCAGCAAGCCACTGGAAATACCTATGTTGATGATACGACGTTTGTCTCCGTCAGTTTCTTCCTCAGAAGTTTCAATTTTGCCATAAGGATATACTTTCTGTAGGGTGGTTAAAATGGTGTCATATCCCAATGTGTGGGAATAAATGGTGCAATAGTTTTCCATCGTAATATTTGAGGTTTCCAGAGGTAAAATTGAGACTTTAAACAATACCAAACAAGTAACTGTTGGATGTCTGAAAAGGTTGGGAATTCAGGTATTATTAATTATAATTTTGCAGGATTATTAAATAAAAACAGAAGAAAATCTCCATTAGAAGGATTAATTATCATATATAAATATATAACAAGTTTATCAATCAGCTATAATTTTTTAATGTTATAAATTTAATTAGAACAATGAGTTTTAAAAGTACAAATTACATTACCCTACTATTATTTCTAATTATTATAGAGGCCTGTAGTAAAAAAGAAGAAGTTTTTGAAACTAAGATTACCTCTCTTTCAGTAAGTGATATCACATTATTTACAGCTGTGTTTAAAGGTTCAATATCAGTAATAGGATCAGATGGGATCACTGATCATGGTTTTGTTTGGAGTTTAACAGAAAATCCTACTTTGGATAATAACCCTAATAAAACTTCACTTGGAGCAATTAATAATCCTGCTGATTTTGAAAGTAAAGTAGAGGGGCTAGAAGCAAATACTGAATATTTTGCAAGGATTTATACAATTAACAACGAAGGAAATGCTTCTTATGGCGGCTCTTTTAAGTTTGCTACAAAAGATGGATGGAATCAAAAACAAGACTTTTCTGCTTATGCCACAGGGAAACTGATTGATGGCTCTACGAGTTTTGTTATAGATGGTAAAGCATATGTTGGAGGGGGGCGTAATTTAGACGATAATGTTGTTTTAAAACAATGTTGGGCTTATAGTCCAATAACCGATACTTGGAGTCAGGTAGCAAATATGATATATGAGCGACAGGGAGCAGTTGGTTTTGCGATTGATGGAAAGGGGTATGTAGTAACAGGAAGTTATGCAAGAGATGTGCAACAATATGATCCTACAAATAATACGTGGAGTAAGAAAGCCGATTTTCCTGGGGAAGGAAGGTTTTATGCAGCAGGCTTTGCCATTAATGGAAAAGGTTATGTTGGTGCAGGTAGGATTAACTCCAATACTCAAATGTATGATTTTTGGGAATATTCGCCCTCTTCTGATCAATGGACTCAGAAGGCGCTGATTGGTGAAGATATATTTTCAGGTATAGTAAGGTCAAATGCGCTTGGGTTTGTGATTAATGGAAAAGGTTACATAGGAGGTGGAGTTGATAGTAATAATGAAAGGCTGAGCGATTTTTGGGAATATGACCCAAGTACGGGGATGTGGAGTAAAAAAGCAGATATACCCTCTATTATAAGCTTGGCAGGTTCCTTTTCTCTTGGGAATGAAGGTTATCTTGTTCAGGCTGCTTCACTCTATATTTATAATCCCAGTAATAATGCCTGGAAAACGAGAACAAACTTTAAAATGACAAGCACTCCAAGCGTTGGATTTGCGATTGATGGAAAAGCTTATGTCGCGATGCCTTATAGTCGTGAAAGACCTGTTTGGCAATACAACCCAAATTAATGCTACTATTAAATCATCATAAGAGTGGTTTTTCCTTCTCTTAAAGAGAAACCACTCTACTTTAAGACCTATCTAGTTAGTGAATGACTGTCGGAAAAGTTGGGATTTGATCCAAAAGCTGATATTTTTTGCTTTCATGATCGGTGGCGTATACCAGATAATGTTGGCCATTGGTCACCATAATATATTGGGCTTTTAATACATGATTATAAGCCGAAACCTGCTCTAGAGTATCTTGCCCAATCTTAATATGCATGGCTTTGCATTCTATAATAAGAAAAATTTGTCCAGCACGATCATATACCACTATATCAGATCGTTTTTGGCGCTTGTCGTACTTCAGGCCAGTTTCTACTTTGATAAGAGCCTTAGGATAATGGTGGTACTGAATTAAATAATGAATAAGGTTTTGGCGTACAAATTCTTCTGGGGTTAGAAAAATGTATTTCTTGCGGAGTATGTCAAAAATCCAGAGCTTATCGTCTTGTTTCTTTATCTGATGATCAAACTCTGGTAATTCTAAATGCTGCATGAATCAACTTAGTTAGTTTTCTCTTGTTTTTGCAATGGTCCAAACTGCAAATTTATAAGTTTTCTATAAGCGAATTTGGGCTTTCGCCTGTTTTTTTGCGAAATTTCACCATAGACTTTAAGACCAACACCATGAATCAATCCAAAACAATTTTAATTACAGGCGCTTCTACTGGCATAGGCTATGGATGTGTCAAAGAATTTCATAGGCGAGGATACCATGTATTTGGGAGCGTGCGAAAACCTGCCGATGCAGAGCGTTTGCAAAGCGAAATGCCCGATAGATTTACTCCACTGCTGTTTGACGTCGCCAACCCAGAAGCAATACAAGAAGCAGTACAAACCGTAGCTCAGTTCCTGGGGGAAGGCCAAGGTTTAGGAGGCTTGATCAACAATGCTGGAGTAGCTATTGGTGGGCCATTGATGCTGCAATCTATGGAAGAAATACGCCAACATTTTGAGGTCAATGTATTTGGAATGATTCAAGTCACTAAAGCTTTTTTACCGCTTTTAGGCGCCAAACCTAACCATCCGGTAGCACCAGGTAAGATTATGAATATCAGTTCGGTAGGCGGAAAGATAGCGGCTCCGTTTATTGGCGCATATGCCAGCACCAAACACGCAGTAGAAGGCTTGTCCGAAAGCTGGCGGCGCGAATTGCTGCTATATGGAATCGATGTAATCATTATTGGGCCTGGCGCTGTAAAAACGCCTATTTGGGACAAAGGGATCAACGTAGATAAATATAAAGAGACGCCTTATGGCGAATCCAGTACCAACTTTGCCAATTATGCCCGTGGCGAAAGCGAAAAAGGGCTCACATTAGAGTTTACAGGGAAACGAATTGCTAATATTTTTGAGAAGCGCAAACCCAAAGTACGGTATGCCATTGTCCCCCAAAGAATGACCAACTGGACCATACCTCGTTTGTTACCCAAGCGTTTGATTGACCGAGTCATAGGCAAGCAAACCGGGTTGATCAAGAAGAAATAATAGATGATGGAAAAGGCTAAAATATGGAGAGTCAATGCTTTTGATAACTTGGAGTTTCTTAAGGCTCGTTATATTTCGCAGGCTTTTCCTAAACACTATCATGATACGTTTTGTGTAGGGCTAATTGAGCAAGGTGCGGAGTTTCTAGAGTTTCATGATAAAAAACTAGTGGCCAATGCTGGTAAAGTAATTCTCATTGATCCTCACGAAGTACATGCCAATTATGCCTTTGACAAAGATGGATGGAATTATCGTATGATGTATCTCAATCCAGAAGTCATGAGCTTTTTGGCGGGTAAAAGAGTGCAAACAAAAAATCAAGTAATTGACCATCCTCAATTGTTCGAGCTGATTTTGAAGTTTCATAAGCAAGCCGAAAACTTTCAAGATGCTTCGTTTTTGTTGCAAGAAATTGTTCGGCTACTGGTGCAGGTAAGCAATGAACATTTGCCAGAGGATAACAAAAAAATCACTGATAACTTTAAAACCGCCAAGGCATTTATTGATGAAAACTACACCGAAAAGATCAATATGACCATGCTCGAAAAAGTAGTAGGATTTAATAAATACAAGCTCATAAGAGTTTTCAAACAACAGCTGGGGCTCTCACCTTTTGAATACATCCTGTTATTGAGAATAGAACTTGCCAAGAAACAATTGCTTCAAAACCAAACGCTGAGCCAGATTGCTCTGGATGTAGGCTTCTACGACCAAAGCAATTTTACCCGATATTTCAAGAAATATACGGGGGTAAGTCCCAAGGTTTATCGGCAAGGGTGCAATATATTACAAGACAAGTAACCGAAAGATTGATATTATTGGGTTAAAAACAGCATACTATGTTTAAAATAGCAATTATTGGTGAATTTGACCCAAACTTTCGTCCGCATGTAGCCACCAACGAAGCACTGGAACATCTTAGGCCATGGCTTGAGGTCGATTTTCAGGCAGAGTGGATTTCTACCGAACATATTTTACAAAACGAAGCGGCGATCAAACCATATCATGGCTTTTGGATTGCTCCCGGAAGTCCTTATAAAAATATGCAGGCAGCGCTTTGGGTGATACAATACGCACGATTGCACAAAGTTCCTGTTTTAGGCACTTGTGGTGGTTTTCAACATATGGCCATAGAATTTGCCCGCAATGTATTGGCTATTAAAGATGCTGAACATGCCGAATATGATCCTTATGCATCTAAGTTGGTTGTAAACCCTTTGAGTTGTGATTTAAAAGGGGAACCCTTGGTTGTTTCAATTACTGACAAAGCGTCAAAAGTGTATGAAACTTATCAAAAATCAGAAGTCAAAGAAAAGTACTATTGCAACTTTGGCCTAAATCCAGTTTATCAAAAAGACTTTGAAGCAAATGGGTTTTGTATTGTAGGTACTGATAAACATCAGGAAGCCCGAATTTTAGAGTTAAAAGCCCATCCTTTTTTTGTGGCTACGTTATTTGTGCCTCAGGATAATTCGTCTAAAGAAGTTCCCCATCCATTGGTAAAAGCATTTTTATTGGCAAGTGCACAACAGGTCTTACTCCAAAAAAACTAAGTGGAATCCAATAGAGCGTGATTATCTGGTTTTAAGAAATCACGCTTTGTTTTCAAGCTGATTTTTTCAGCGTGATTGTCTCTTTGAAAAAAATATCAACTTTCATTGCAATTATTTGAGTACAAGGCTTCCAAATTTGACTACTCTCGTTAACTCAAGTACTACTACCTGTAATCACAAAACAATGAAAGAAAACGCGAAAACAATATTAATTACCGGAGCCTCTACAGGCATAGGCTACGGATGTGTCAAGGAATTTCACCGACGAGGGTATCAAGTCTTTGGCAATGTGCTTCAGGCAGAAGACGCCGAGAGGCTAAGCAATGAATTGGGAGATAACTTTGTTCCTTTGATATTTGATGTAACCGATACACAAAGTATTCAAAATGCGGTAAAAGAAGTAGAAAAAGCTCTAGGTAAAGATCAGGGATTGGGAGGCTTGATCAACAATGCCGGAATTGCCATTGGTGGCCCTCTGATGCTGCAACCGATGGATCAAATACGCCAACATTTTGAAGTCAATATTTTTGGGCTATTAGAAGTAACTCGGGCATTTTTACCTTTGCTAGGCGCACGCGAAAATCACCCAACAGCTCCCGGACGCATTTTGAACATTGGCTCAATCAATGGCAGAATTGCTACACCATTTATTGGAGCCTATGTAGGCACCAAACATGCCCTGGAAGGGATTTCCCAAAGCTGGCGACGCGAATTGCTGTTGTATGGTATCGATGTAGTCATTATACGACCAGGCTCTGTCAATACACCTATATGGGATAAAGGCGTAGATGTAAGCCCTTACAAGAATACACCTTATGGTGATACTACCGCAACTTTTGCTGCATTCGCTATCAAAGAAGGCAAAAGTGGTTTTTCTATTGGGCATGTGGGCAATCGCATTGCCAATATTTTTGAAAAACGAAAACCCAAAACCCACTATGCCATTGTACCCCGAAAATTTAAAAACTGGACAATCCCCACATTATTGCCTCATCGTATGCTCGATCGGATGATTGGAAAGGGAGTGGGACTCATTCAAAAAAAGCAGAAAGCAGTTTAACGTATTCAGCAAATAAAAAAGCAGGACTTCAAAATAGACATCCTGCTTTTCCCTTAGGGCAACTTCTAATTTTATTGCTTCAGTATTTTTCTACTCACCGTAATGCCTTTAGAGGTGATTTTAAGCAAATATTGACCAACAGGGATTTGACTCAAATCTATCAATCCATTTTGATATTTGATTTTTATTTCTCGCCCTTGAATGTCAAATAGTTTTACCCGAAAAGACTGATCTGGTAGCTCAATATTTAACATTTGGGCAACAGGATTAGGATATACTTTCAAGGCTTGGTTAAGCAGGTCTTCGGCCAAGCCTACAGGTTTAAGAGTGAAATTATCCTTTGTAGTAACAGTTTGCTTGTTTGCTTCTACGGTGATTTTCCCTGTGGTAGCTTCATTAGGCACAGTTACTTTTAATTGAGTAGTGGTAGCAGAAATGACAGTGGCTAGAGTTCCGTTAAACTTCACCGTATTATTGGTAGTAGTTGTCTCAAAGTTGGTTCCTGTAATGGTAACTTCATCGCCTATTTTACCTGACTTTGGGGAGAAATCAGTAATGGTAACGGCTGGATTGTACTTGTATAGTTCACTACCTATAGACAGGGTATAGGCAAAGAAAAACAAATGATTATTTAGCTCACCTAAAGAAAAGGTTGATGATCCACCAATGCCAGGGTTGACATCTGCTACGATGCGGGTTCCTGTTGTGGTTCCATCACTTGTCCATAATTCATACCCATGGGTTATATCAAAAGCAAAGAAATATAATTTTCCAGCAAAAATTCGTAGGTCTGTTGGACTACTATCTCGTGGCCCTTCGTGAATGTCTTTTACCAATTGAGTTCCCTCAGAAGTACCATCTGTAACCCACAATTCATTACCATGTACTCCATCCTCTGCTCGAAAGTATAACTTGCCATTATATTCAATAAACGTTGAAGGATAGGCACTTCCGGTGACTGTGTTTATTTCTTTGAGAAGCATGGTGCCCGCTTCTGTTCCATCACTCACCCACAATTCTTGATTGTTTTCACTATTTTGGGCGCGAAAATATACTTTGTTTTTGTATAGGGTGAAATTTCTGGGGTTAGATGAAGAAGCGCCTGGAAAAATATCTTTTACCATTCTGGTACCATTGGCGGTTCCATCCGTTACCCATAATTCAATACCATGTGTACCATCAGTTGCCTGAAAGTATAACATATCTCCCGCCACTCGAAAACGAGATGGTTCACTAGAGTTTAAACCTGGAACGATATCCTTTAAAATTTGAGTGCCTGCTTCTGTGCCATCACTTACCCAAGGCTCTCTTCCTTTATCTGTATTAACCGAAAAGTAAAGCTTATTTTTGAATATGACCATTTCCCAAAAAGGGTTAAATGATGAAGCTGGATTTATATCCTTTACCAGTTTAGTACCAGTTTGAGTACCATCACTTACCCATAACTCCTGGCCATGAATACCATCATTTGCCACAAAAAATAATTGATTTTCTGAGGCAAAAATTTCAAAAATGCCACTGTTACGATCACTGGTATCTACATCTGCTACAAGTTGAGTACCTGCTTCTGTTCCATCACTCACCCACAAATTACCGTTTGCTGCAAAATACACTTGGTTTTTAAAAGGGATTAAACTTCTGGGATTACTTCCTCGTTCCCCTGAGGTAATATCTTTGAGCAAAGTAGTGCCATCCATACTACCATCTGTCACCCACAACTCGTGTCCATGAATGCTGTCACGAGCAGGAAAAAAGAGCTTGTTACCTGATTTAGCGTATTCACGAGTAAAGGCATAACCTGATCTTCCAGTTTTTTCAGGTTGAGTGTCTTTAAAAAGCTGGGTATTTGCACTTGAACCGTCGGTAACCCAAAGTTCATAGCCATGGTTATCGTCATTGGCCGAAAAGAATACTTTGTTTTGAACAGTAGCTAATTCTCTTGGGTCACTACTTTCTTTACCAGGGTTAATATCTTTGATAATTTTGGTACCTATTTCAGTGCCATCGCTTATCCAGAGTTCTGCGCCTACGGAAGATTCTGCAAGACTGGCTGCAAAAATCAATTGATTGCCAGCAGCCTGGCCCTCACTTATGCTTATAATCTTGTTGGGGCCTATGAGTTTAACGAACTGGGTACCAGCCAAGGTACCATCGCTTATCCATAACTCAGTGCCTTTTAGATTGTTATAGTCCTCAAAAAACAACTTATCGCCTACTGCAAATAAGCTTCTGCTGGAGTTGTTTGGGAGTCCATAGCTTTTTAAAGCATTGGTTCCGACATTAGTACCATCACTTACCCATAAACCACCATTTGCCACCAGAAAGAGCTTATTACCAACTTTGGTTAATTTATCAGGAGAAAAACTGCTCGTGCCATTAGTGATGTCAGTCAAGAGTTTGGTACCCGCTTCGGTTCCATCACTTACCCATAAAACATGGCCTATGCCACCATAAAATGCTCTGAAAAAAAATTTGTCTCCAACAGCGGTTAATAGCTCTGGTACACCACTGTTACTTCCTGTCTCAATATCTTTCAATAGTTTGGTACCCGCTTCGGTTCCGTCACTCACCCAAAGTTCATTTCCGTGGGTATTTTCATAGGCACTGAAATATAATTTATTGTTGAAAGCAGCTGCCACAAGGAGCAATGATGTTGATCCATTTTTTCCTGGATTGATGTCTTTCACAAGCTTGGTACCTGTTTTGGTACCATCACTTACCCAAAGTTCTCTACCGTGTACACCATCATCAAATGAAAAGTAAACCTTGTTATCCACCGCAGTAAGCAGCCTATAGTTTTCCGATAAGGTTGTGCTTTCAAACGCACCTATATTTCCAGGTAATAAATCTTTCAAGAGTCTAGTACCCGCTTCGGTTCCATCACTTACCCACAATTCATAGCCATGAATACCATCATTGGCTGTGAAATAGATTTTATTACCTGCTATGGTCATCCGTGATGGGAAGCTCCCCGATGTCCCTGGGTAAATATCTTTGACAACTTTGGTCCCTTCCGTCGTGCCATCACTTATCCATAACTCTCTACCATGTTGGGTGCTCACAGCCGAAAAGAAAAAGGTGCTTGAATCTGTTGGAGTGATGTCATAAGGGAGACCTGAAAGATAAGTGGTACCTGTATCAATATCTTTTACCAAGCTTACTTGGGCATTTACAGAAATGGTAGAAAAGGTTACTGTTACCAAAGCAAGCAGGTATTTGATGAATTGGTTAGATCTATTCACTATTATCACTTTTTGTTTAGTTTGTATTTATACATTTTTATATACCTTTTTTCAGGTAGGTGCATGGAAATTTTTTTGTGAGAATTTAGAGGTAATGAATAAAATATTGATGTACAATGTTTTTAAAATAAAAAAGCAAGCCTGATATACTCAGGCCTGCTTTGATCTACAATGTGAGGTAGACAATTATTTTGCTGCTACCAACTTGCCTTTGCAATGCTTTTCAAAAAACTCGTCGCACCATAAACATACATTTTGAAGCTTCTGGGTACGTCCACGGGCAAATTCTTCGGTAATGCCTACGCTTTCGCCCATTTGCCAGGGGTTGCCCTCGTTGAGCTTTTGCCAAATGGGCGATTTTGCCACTTTTGCCAACACATCCGCCACTTTTTCGGTACGGGCATCACCCATAGCCTCTTTGGTACCAGGACAACAGGGATTGATTTGCCACAATTGGATAGAAATTTCCTGAGGTATGTCCTCATACCCTCCCAGGAAATTGCGAGCACCCGATAGAATTGTACAAAAATTATGTTCAGGATCTTTCTTCCATAGGTTCTTTTCCATAGCACGTCCTCTGGCCCAGTTGCCACCTAGCCACATGTCGTCAGTAGCTCCCCAGTACCCCCAGCTCAATGAGTTTTCGTGTAAGTAACTTTCTTTCTCTACCAAAGGATCTTTATCGTCTCCATTAACTCCTCGCGATTCAAACAAATCGGCCAGTTCCATTAATCGAGCGCCTGCTTTTTTGTGGAAACGGTCGATGCTGGCAATATCAAAACGAGTCACTCCTTTTTCAATCAAAGTATCCAAGATTTCTCCTGTGAGCAAATCGCCATTGGTTTGCAGCATGATTTGGGTATGGGTGGGATAGCGTGCTTGTAATTTATCCAAAATCGCGTATAACTTTTGACGCTCGGCCAGCGGCTCGCCACCCGAAAGAATAATGCGATCAATCTTTGGGGGGAGGTTATCAACAATTTGCAGACATTCTTCCTCAGTGATTCGGGCACCTTTGGGGCCTGATAAATTATAGCAGTGGGCACATTGGTCGTTGCACAATTGCGTAAATACCCAGTATACCGATTCTATGTGTTCAAAGTTTGTTTTCATTTTTATTTTATCATTAGTCCATAGCTTTTTAAAAAACTGCAATTTTCTGGATGATGTACCTATGGTAAATAGATGAATTCATCATATGAGTTTAAGCAGGTGATAAATGAGTATCAAAGACTAAATCTAAATTACCCTCAAAATAAAAAGCCATGGACTATGGACTAATATACTGTTTCCAAAACTCAATTTCAGCTTTAGCACCAGTTTGCTTATCTTCTATAAATTCATTCAAGGATTGAAAAGTTCGCAACTGCCCATTTTGCATCAAGGCAATTTGGTTTCCCATCAACATAGCTTCTTTTATATCGTGAGTAACAAACATTCCTGTAATCTGGTATTGAGCAATCATTTGTTTGAGCAAATCCTGCATTTGTTCTCTGGTGCCAGGGTCAAGGCTACCAAATGGTTCGTCCAGCAATAGCAATTGAGGTTCTATGATCAAAGCGCGCCCAAACGAAACCCGTTGTTTTTGCCCCCCAGAGATTTGGTGGGGCATTTTATGGGCTTGATCGCCTAAACCTAAAGCGTCTAATAACTGATTTGTTTTTTCCTGAATTCGTTTTTTCGGCTGCTTTTGGAGCTTGAGCCCAAAAGCTACATTTTCAAATACATTGAGATGAGGAAAGAGTAAACTTTCTTGATAAAGGTATACAATCTTGCGACGATGAGGTGGGGTTTTCAATACACTTTGGCCATCCACTTTCACATCACCCTCATCGGGATATTCGAGGCCTGCAAGAATCTTAAGCAGCGTAGTTTTACCACTACCCGATTTACCTAAAATGCTCAGCACTTGATTTTTAGCCAACGAAAGCTGAATATCCTGTAGAATGACATTGTTTTGATAGGCCTTAGAAAGGTGACTTACTTCTAACATAAATATTAGGAATTATACATCATTGATTGGGGCAATAAGGCTATAAAGTTACTCGATTCAGATAGAAGCCCACATCTTTTCTAAAATATTGCAGGATTTGCTCTTTTTTGAGTCGTGTAGAGCCTTTGTAGGGTCTCAAAAATAGCTTTACTTGTGTTTTATGGTCTTTTTGCGAGGGTGCTCATTTGGGTAAATGCTTTTACCAATAATAAGTAAGGATTTATTAAAAAAAAGTAAATAAATAATTAATGACTGAAGTGAGCCCACAAGGTGAGGGATTGTATATCTTGTGTTAAAAATAAACTCTAATCATTAAACACTCAATTATGGGATTTTTAACTAAAATCAAAAACAAGTTAGGGATAGGCGGAGTAAAAGTTCGTTTAGACATTCCTGGTGAAATACCTAAGCAAGATGAAGGCGAAATAGAAGGTAAAATCGTTTTGACTACCAAAAGCGAGCAAGAAATTGTGAATATGGTAGTAAAAGTGATAGAAGAGTACACCAAAGGGAGAGGTGATGATCAGTCTACTTCTGATATTGAGTTGGGAGAGGTTGAAATTGATGGTGGATTTTCGATTAAACCTGGAGAAACCAAAGAAATTCCTTTTACGGTACCTTACCGACTGGTAAAATCTTCAAATGACGAATTGAAAGAAAAAGGAGGCGCTTTAGGGGCATTGGGCAAAGTATCTGCTTTTGCCAGTGGAGAAAAATCCAAGTATTTTGTGGAAGCCGACGTAGATGTGAAAAGTGCTGCTTTGGACCCTTCTGATAAGCAAATGATCAAATTGGTCTAGAAAGAGAAAGAGTAAAAGACAATGACTTGGCCAGTATTCTCAAAAGGAGTACTGGTTTTTGCATTTATATGATTGCTTTATTTTTAGCTACCTTTTCCTCCAAAAACACCTTGATTTCATCATAAGATTCTATGGCATTGGGAATATAAACCACCCGAGCGTTTTTAATGATATTATTTTCAGAAAAGAGGTAATAGAGTTGATTCCAAAAACCGTTTTGCTTTAACACCAGGCCTAGTTTATTTTCTTGCATGTGGGTAAGCTTATCAAGCTTGATAAGTGAAGTAGTGAGGCGGCTTCCTCGGCGTACAATTTTATCGGTTTGAATCTCAATAATGGTGTTTTCAAGTGGTGTGTTATTAGAATAATACCGAATAGTTGCGGTAAGAGCAGCAACCAAAACCACCAGGGTAATAAGTTGCCAATGCAATCCCACATTGATGATGATGAGTGCGAGTACCAATAATAGAGTAGTAGCAATGCTAGGCATTTGTTTGTGGAGGAACAATGCTTTTTTGAAAGGGGTGAGTTTATTTTCAGCCATCATAAATAAACCAGTGAGCTGTAAGGCAGGAGAGGGGCGACGCTTTTGAGGTTGATACTTGTGTGCAGGCGATTTTAGCAATTCAGCATTGCGTTGAGCCTTCTTCAATAAATCCTGATAATTTTCCCAAAACTTTTCCCGTGCTTCTTTTTGTAAAGGAGGGTTTAGAGCCTGCCGAGTTTTCACTTCATCGAAGGTATTCCACATTTGTCTGGCTTTATGTTCAAGGGTTTGGGTGTTGACAGGTAATTGTTTCGACATATTGTGGATACAGAATAGTGGCTACTAATTTTTTTGATAGAAAAATATACCACAAAAATTGATCATTTTCAACAAAACTGTACAATTAAAAAAACCAAACACTGAGGGTTTCAATGTTTGGTTTTAAAATATGTTCTACAGAAAAAAGATTATTTTTTGCCTTCAGCAGCAGGCGCTTTTTCTTGTTTTCCGTTACTTTTTCTTTTCTTCACAGCTTGCTCAGGGTCTTCTCCGTTGATTTTTGCTCTAATGCTGATTTCTAATTCTTCAAACAAATCAGGATTGTCTAAGATCAACTTCTTCACTTTATCGCGTCCCTGATCTAACTTAGAGCCTTTATAAGAGAACCAAGAACCTGATTTCTTGATAATATCAAGCTCAACTCCCAAATCAAGAATTTCTCCTACTTTAGAAACACCTTCTCCATACATAATGTCAAATTCTACTACTTTGAAAGGAGGAGCTACCTTGTTCTTTACAACTTTTACACGAGTACGGTTACCCACTACATTGTCTGCACTTTCTTTGATCTGTCCGATACGACGAATATCCATACGAATAGAAGCGTAAAACTTCAATGCATTACCACCAGTAGTTGTTTCTGGATTTCCGAACATTACCCCAATCTTTTCACGCAATTGGTTAATGAAAATACAAGAACAACTTGTCTTGTTGATGGTTCCGGTAAGTTTTCTCAAAGCCTGTGACATCAAACGAGCCTGTAGACCCATTTTGCTGTCTCCCATTTCGCCTTCAATCTCTGCTTTAGGTACCAGGGCAGCTACTGAGTCAATTACCATAATATCGATAGCGCCAGAACGAATCAAGTGTTCTGCAATTTCTAATGCTTGTTCTCCGTTGTCAGGCTGCGAAATCAATAAGTTTTCAGTGTTGATGCCTAGTTTTTCAGCGTAAGATTTATCAAAAGCGTGTTCTGCATCTACAAATGCGGCAATACCTCCCAATTTTTGAGCCTCTGCAATACAGTGCATGGCCAAAGTAGTTTTACCTGATGATTCAGGGCCATAAATTTCAACTACTCTACCGCGAGGAATACCTCCAACACCAAGTGCTATATCCAAACCCAATGATCCGGTGGGAATTACTTCTACATCTACTACTTGTTCGTCGCTCAAACGCATCACAGTACCCTTACCATAAGCTTTGTCTAATTTTTCCAAGGTCATTTGGAGGGCCTTTAGTTTTTCTGTAGTGTTATTATTTGACATAAGAAAAGTGCGTTAAAAAATGATTTGATTGATAAGTTATAAATTAGGTACTTTATCCTAATTTTTAATGGATTGGTAAAATAATTACTTACTTTCAATCCCTCATTTTGCTATTAATGAAAGCAAATATACAAACATTTACGGATAAAAGGGATGGTTTTGCTAAAATAAATTTGGCAAAATTTACTTTTTTTTTCTTTTTTAATTTCATGAAGCCTCAAATATGCTCGTTTTTCTGGTTTTTGGGATTTGTTTTGCTCAAAAACGTGTCATTTGCCCAATTGAACAACCAGATATTTGTAGATTCGCTCTCAATTCAACCTAAAGAAGTGCATAAACTCTATTTACAAGTTCAAAATCTGAATTTTGTAAAAAATAATGAGTACTTCAATGACATTATTCCAGGGCAAACTTTTTTTGGATACCAACTAAAGCCTCGGTTTGTATACTTTGCTGCCAAAAATGTAAGAGTAGATGCAGGAATGTACGTGTTACGTGATTTTGGTAAAGAGCAATTTACCCGAGTAGCACCGGTTTTTTCGGTAAAGTTTCAGAAGAGTAATACCTCCCTTACTTTGGGAACTCTTCAGGGAAATTTAGCCCATCGTTTGGTGGAACCCATGTACGACTTTGACCGAGTGCTGACGAATCGCCTGGAAAATGGCTTGCAAATTATGCACAATGGACAAAGGTGGTATCTTGATTTGTGGGTAGATTGGCAACAAGCCATTGATCGAGGCGCTCCTCTTCAGGAAGAAATTTTTGGTGGGCTTCACACTTACTACAAAATTATCAATAAACCTTACCTGACAATTCAAATTCCTTTACAATTTACTATATTACATCAAGGAGGGCAGGAGGCCTTCATCGCTAAACCAATCCTCAATACTATGAACCTCGCCACTGGCTTACAAATCCACTTAGGCTTTCACAAAACTGCTTTTATACAATCCATAAAATTAGATAATTATGTGCTGGGTTCTCAGGCAGCAGAAGTAACCATTGGCCAACCAGACTTTGACAATGGTCAGGCTTTTTATGGAAACCTTACCTTTGAGACCAAATGGGGGGATCTGATGACAAGCCTTTGGTTAGGCGACCGATTCAACTCGGCTCAGGGAGGAGGACTGTATCGGTCTACAGGGGTGAGTGATAAAACCTTTACCGAACGCCATAGAGATTTACTTTTAGTTCGATATTTACGTAATTTTAATATAAGTGAATATACTCGTTTTACTATTCGGATTGAGCCAAGCTATGATTTCAACAGCCAAGAAATAGAAGCTGCTATTGGCTTATATGTGCATTTTAATCCAAAATTTTTCCTGAAAAAAATCAGCTTACCATCCCACAACAAGAGATGAAGTAACATTTGAGTTTTTTCAACAGTATAGATTTAGTAAGTATGTATAAATTTCATCTACACACGGATAAATACCTGGATGCGATCTACGATAAGAAGCTTAACCTGGTGGAATATTATTGGAAAAAAGCTACCGAAGAAATAACGGAAGCAGAATACAGAATGATTGTGTTTGATATTACTGAAGCAGTTCTTGAACGAGTACATGAAGGGAAGTGGCGCGCCCCTAACTGGTTACTGGACAACCGTAACTTTTTGTATGTAATGTCTCCCAAACTCCAACGTTGGCAGGCTGAAAACATCTTTGCCAAAATAAACGACATTGGTACCAAAAAGATAGCAGTACTCACGAGTGAAAACGTGGTGAGTCAAATGTCTATTGAGCAATCTTTTGAAGAAAATAATTATTTAAATATACGTACCCAATATTTTTACAACCACGAACAAGCAACTGACTGGTTACAAGAATAAAAATCACCTTAATTATGAACAAACAAAACCTACACTCAGACAATTACCTTGAGGCTTTTTATGACAAAAAACTGAATTTGGTAGAGCTTTATTGGAAAGAGCCCACCGAAGATATGACAGAGGCTGAGTACCGCATGATTATATCTGATATATCAGACGAAATACACAAAATTGTAGAGCAAGGAAAACAAAAAGCCCCCAATTGGTTGTTAGATAATCGTAAGTTCATGTTTACCATGTCTCCTAAACTACAGGAATGGCAAGCCGACAAGATATTTGGCCCATTGCTAGAGCTTGGTTGTAGAAAAGGAGCAGTGGTTATGAGTGAAGATTTAATCAGTCAATTTGCCATCGAACAAACTTTTGAAGAAAATAGTGAAGCAAGGCTGGCTACTCAATATTTCGGAAATTTGGAACAAGCAAATGTGTGGTTGCAAGAAGTGGACTAATGTATGAAGAAGTTTACACTACACGCAGATAAATACCTGGAAGCAATCTATGATGAACGATTGAATTTGGTAGAGCTTTATTGGAAAGAAGCTACCAAAGAAATGACTGAGGCTGAATATCGTATGATTGTGACTGACATAGTAGACCTGATGAATAGAAAATACCAGGAGGGGGTATGGTCAAGCCCTAACTGGTTATTGGACAACCGGGATTTTCGTTTTGTAATGTCTCCAAAACTTCAGGAATGGCAGGCGAAGTATGTGTTTACCAAAACCACAAAAACTGTGACTCAAAAATGTGCTGTGGTGATGAGCGCCGATTTTATTACCCAGTTTACGATTGAGCAAACTTTTGAAGAACATCAATTTACTCATTTTCGAACTAAATATTTTACTGATTTGCAACAAGCCAATGAATGGCTACAGGAATAATGCTTTTATATGCTCAAACAAGCTGTGTATTCAAATAAATATGTAGAGGTTTTTTGTCATCCTGAACAAAAGCTCTTTGAGTTGTATTGGCAAATTGCCACCGAAGAAATGTCTGACGACGAATATCGTGATACGACCCTTGAGCTGACAAGCTTTATTGCCCAAAAAGCACAGGAAGGCGTATATCGAGCTGAAAAATATTTATTGGATAATCGTTTCTTTATGTATGAAATACCACAGGAAACCCAGATTTGGCAACGTGATAAGATTTTTAGGCCTTTGATAGCCATTGGAGGAAAAAAAATTGCGGTAGTCATGAGCGATGGGTATCGTAGCCAGCACTTAATTGAACAAACTTTTCAGGAGAGTCAGGAAGCAAACCTTATTACCCAGTATTTTTCAGATTTAGAAAAAGCTAAAGCCTGGTTGTTTAGTACGAAGGAGTTACAACAAGACTAGACGAATAAGAATCTTATTAAAAAGCCCCTCAAAATCCGATTTTGAGGGGCTTTTTATTGGACAACCTTGATTATTAATCAAGATAAGCTTTATTTTTTATTACGCAGTTGATTGCGCTTTTTCTGTTCTACACTATTTTCATTACTTAACTCATACCCTTTGTTAATGCCTTTTTCTATGGCAGGTATTCCTCGAGTCATCCACACTGGTGCCGGTTTTCCTTTCAGATAATAGTCAAAAAACTGCATCATGCGAATGGTCAAATCTTTACGGTTTTGTCGCTTACGTAAATTGTGGGCTTCTCCATTGTAAGTAAGCATCCATACAGGCTTTTGTAGACGTCTAAGTGCCACAAAATATTCAATTCCCTGGTACCAGGGCACTGCGCCGTCGTTATCGTTGTGCATCATTAGTAGAGGCGTTTGCACTCGGTCTGCACTAAACAAGGGTGAGTTTTCGATGTATTGTAATGGTTTTTCCCATAGTGTTCCGCCAATACGGCTTTGGGTACGCTCATATTGGAACATACGACTGAGTCCACTTCCCCAACGAATACCACCATAAGCACTGGTCATATTGGCTACTGGAGCTCCTGCCATGGCTGCTCTAAACATGTTACTGCGAGTAATCAAATGCGCTACTTGATAACCACCCCAGCTTTGTCCTTGTATCCCGATACGTTTTTTGTCTATAAAGCCCTTGTCGATAATACTGGCTACACCCGAAAGAATGGCATGCTCAGCACTATGGCCAGGATATCCATCAAAGTAGGGGATGTCAGGCATAAATACCACATAGCCATTGCTGGTGTATACACTTGGGATAATAATAGACCAACTAGGTTGAGGTACCCAGTGACTATGAATACGATCAGTTACTCTTTCATAAAAGTAAGTAATCATCGGATATTGTTTTTTTGCATCAAAGCCTTCAGGTTTGTATAAAAGACCCTGGAGCTTTTGACCATTGGTAGAGGTCCAACTTACCATTTCTACCGTTCCCCAGCTATAATTCTTTTGTTGAGGGTTCGCATTACTTAGTTTTTTGGCGTTTTTAAACGATAAGTCACTGAGGTGAACATCAGGGAATTTTTGGAAGTTTTCTTTGGTAAAAATCACCTGATTGCCTTTAGCTGCTTTGCGTACATTTCGTGTAGAGTAGCGATGTGCCGAACTTACCAGTTTTTGAGGAGCTTGATTGGGTTTCAATGAGTAAAAACCTTCATCGCGAGTTACTTCATTAAAAGCGTGCAACAACAAGGGCTTTTTCACATTAATAAACTCTTCTTCACGATTGGTTTTCACATAACGATAGCGTAGTTTTTTGTCACGCCCGTTTTGAGTGATTTTCCGAGGTTTTTGGCGATTCTCTGGGTCAAATTCCCAAATGTCAAAGCGATCATAAATCAAGAGCTTTTGGTCATTGGCAGTCCAGCCTGCTATTCCGTAAGGGTAAGGTTCGGTAGGCGAATCGTGGGTTTCGCGGTAAAATACAACAGGAGCGTTTTGGGTAAGATTGTATGTTTTCCCGGTTTTAATAGAATAATTAAACCAAGCGGAATCGGTTACTGAGTACCAGGCAATGTATTGGCCATTAGGAGACAGATCAATGGTAGCGTTACGACGTCGGGTGTAAACCTTCTTTTTACTACCAGTAGTCAAATCTACTTGGTAAAGGTCGCTATAGGCAGGAAAGCCTACCCAAGACATATACTTTTCATAAGGCTTATTGGTCATTAACATCCCTACATTGGCGTTTCCTTTTTGAGCATCAACAAAGTTGGGTATAGCAGGGGTGGCTAATTGTACCATTTTGTTATTCTTATCCAAATGAATCACCGCTTGGTAAGAGCGTCGCTTTTCTGCTTTTAGTTGTACTTTTTGGCGAGGTTGCAATTGTCCATCTTTCCAGTTCCAAACATCTACTTTTACAATTTCTTCAGGTAGGAGAGAGGTGTCGCGTACCAATGGTTTGGGAGAAGTACCAAAATAGAGTTTTTTACCATTTTTAGAGAACCTGGTTCTACCATAACGATTGACAATCCACTGATTGGGCATAGCAGGATTAGATTGATCGGCTAACATCTGTGCTTTCTTTGTGGCTTTGGCCCAACGATATAATTTATAATACCTAATCTGGGCTTTTTTATTGGCCTTGGTAGTGTCTGTATCTGCCATAAAAGCCACCTGGGTTCCTTTTTTATCTACTGACAAACCCGCAAACTTGGCTTTATTGAACTGGAAAGCAGGCATTAGTTGATTCTTTTTCAAATCATATACATATACTCCACTAGGGAAATTTTTGTCTTTACCCATAGAAATAAAAGTTAACAATTCGCCATTTTCGCTAAACTGATAATTGGTTACAAAAGCAAAAGTATCCTGCTTGCCAGTTTGCATATTTCGCAAGACTAATCTGGTACCATTCTTTTTACCTTCTTTCTTTTTTCGAGCCTTTTTCTTTTTGGCAGTTTTAGGCTTGTTAGCAGGTTTATCAGGCGATTTTGCTCCCTTCTTTTTCGCACCTTTTTTACGCTTCTTGGGTTTGGGTACCTCCAATTGATAAGCCAGCCATTTGCCTGCTTTTT
Source organism: marine bacterium AO1-C (assembly GCA_001890965.1). GTDB lineage: Bacteria > Bacteroidota > Bacteroidia > Cytophagales > Microscillaceae > Microscilla. The sequence continues at coordinate 160,035 of MLAY01000023.1, forward strand.
TGGGCATCTTAAAAGACTTTACCCTTGGTATTTTAACCAATTGATCTTTAGCCAGATTATAAATCCCCAAGGAATCTTTAGGCAAGCGATTTTTCTTGGTTTTTTTACGGCGCAGATCTTTTACTTTGTTAAGCTGAGGCTTAATCTTAAAAACTACAAATTGATCATCGTAAGAAATCTTAGCTCTAGTTCCTCTTTCAAAACCTTTTTTGGTATTCTTTTTAGGTTGGTGTACCATTAAGCGAGCGTCGCCTTCTTGTGGGGTGAGTGAATAAATTACCCATTTGCCATCACGAGAGATAATTTGGTTACGAATGTTTTTCCAACTATCATAAACGCTATGTGGAATGGGTTGCTTTTTTTGTTGAGCACTTACCAGAGTGGGCAATGCCATACAAAACATGATTAGACAAAGTATTGATTTACGCATGGGTTTATATTATTGAGTGCTTTTTATGTTTAAAGTTAAGGATTTTGTGCACGAATAGAAAAGCCATCTTTCGGAATAGGGTTTTATTAACACCCATAAACGTAAAAAAGCCTGCCTCACCAGAGACAGACTTTTCTCAGAAAAATATAGAATTATATGAGACTATAATCAATTATTTGAACCATTTTTTTACATATAGATAGTCTAAGAAATAGATTATTTTCGCAGAAAAAGTATGGATTTGAGGTGCACTGATTACGTTTCGGCGGAAGTTGCGTTCAAATCCAAGATTGGGTACATCCTGGCCAGCCAAAAAGTTAGAAACTGCGTTTTTGTAGATCAAGGTCAAGAAGCTACCTGGGGCAATTTGCCAGTTAAATACAAAGTCTATGTTAAAAGCATTGAAATCCTGGTTATGAGTGATTGGATTGCTTACATTTTCTGAATGGGCGTCCAAAGATTGTAGCGTATTTTCATTAGCTGACAACGAGCCGTCTTCCTGTAATAAATACAACTTGTCATATACTACATTACTCCAATAATGTCTTACTCTCAACTGGAAGTTTGTCAAACGATTGAAAGCATAATCCAGCGTAAAAGTGTTGGTAATGTTTCGTACATTTCTTCTACCATAGATAATGTGCGTATTACCATTATTATCATCTACATTACTGGCCCAGTTACGCTCATTCAAACGATGTGTATAATTTAAGTCGTGGGTAAAAGATAACTTATTATTTACTCGGTAGCGAGGTCTGAACCCAAACCAAGTATCTTGCTGATCCCAGGCTGGACGCACCCAAGTTCCAAAATAACCAGTTACTCTCAACTTTTTACGACTATCGCTACCCCACCAGGTATTTATTTCACGAGCTTGTGGACGCTTGAAATATCTGCCTTGTACTCGAGGAGAGAAGTAATCATAGGTTTCTGCTGGATTTCCATTTACATTGAAGCCCAAGTACCAGAAGTTTTTGAACGTAACATTAGAGTTTGCCCAAACACCCATATTGGTATAAGTAAAAGGCTTATAAAGCATGTTGTGCCACATTCCAGTCCAGAAGTTGATTCTGTTGAAAATACCTTTTGGCTTAAAAGTCATATACCCCACTTCGGCATTATGTGATACCTCGTTTGGTGCACGTAAGAAGCCCATATCGTTTGGATTGTAGTTGTCACTTTCTACGTTTCTATTCACCCAAAAACGGAAGTTGCCACGTACTTTGCTAAACGACACATTGTATTTGTAGCCTACATCTGGAATATAGTTGCTTGATTCGCTATCGCGACTAAAACGCTGCGATACTGCGGCAAAACCTCTCAAACGATAAGTGTTTTTCTTATTATGGAAACGAAAATCGGTTCCAGTAACATTGGCGTGGTTAAATCCACCTGCTCGAGATACATTCGTGTTTATAAAACTAATATTAGAGTTATTAGGCAAATTTTGGTCAAGTACAAAAGTACTGTAGTTGGTCAATGGGTCTACCAATACTTGTCTGGTCTCACCAGTTTCAGTGTTTTTTACAGTGGCATAAGAGGCTTGCGTAACCGCATTGAATACCCCAATTCCTAATCCCCCTTTGGTTCTACCCGATATTTTGGTAGCGTTGATCAACTGGGTTTCACCCGGCCACTTATCGACTTCTTCGTTTTCTCGCAGATCTTCTTTTAAATCGTAAGAACTTTGCCCAACCCTTCGGGAATAAAATAACCCTCCTTTGTTAAACAATTCGGTTCCTTCGGTAAAGAAAGGGCGGTTTTCCTGAAAGAATACTTCAAATGGTCCCAGGTTTAATACCACATTATCAGATTGTACCTGGCTAAAATCAGGAATCAAGCTCATATCCAAAGTAAAACTTTCACTGATACCATACTTGAGGTCCATTCCACCTCCATAAGAGTTAGCCACTGAACCATTTACGCCATCATGTCTTCTGGAAAAAGAAGCATAAGGTAGCAAAAACAAACGAACAGGTGGCTTAATGTTTTGTAGGCCAGTCAATACTCCAAATTGGTTTACAAAACCATTCAAAGAAGCATCTACGTGATTCCAGTAGGTTTCTTCCTGAGTACGCTGTACTCTACGCATAAAGTTGATTCCCCAACTCTGATTGGCATCACGAGGAAAACGTATAGCCGAATAAGGGATTTCCATTTCTACTGTCCAGCCCTCATCTGTAATGTTTACAGCACTGTTCCAAACCGCATTCCAGTTTACATCTTCGTTATTGGCTGTGATAAACATATCAGTTTGTACACCAGCGGCTGATACCATAAAAGAGAATGCATTTTGTTGTTTGTTGTAAGTATCCAGACTTACTGAAAAATAATCAGCGTTTTTGCCTCGTGAATCTCGCTGACCAAATTCTTTTAAAATCTTGTCGGGCTCAGAGTCATACAATTTGGCGGCAATGTAAATTGCAAAGTCATCATAAGTAACTTGGATTTGAGTTTTCTGAGAAGATGGCTTGCCATTGCTAGGACGAGTTTGAATGAAGTTGCCATCATAAAAATTGGCATTACTTTGCCAAACTTCGTCATTGAGTACCCCATCTATACGAGGTTTTTTCTTTACTTTAGTTGCCTTAAGTGAATTTGGTTTCTTGTTTGTCAATTTCTTTGCCTGAACTCGTGCTCCAGCACATAAAATCAATAGACAAACAAGTAATGAAAAGAGAGTTCTCATGGTTACAATCGTTGGTAATGTTCCTTTAATAAATATTAGGTTATATGCTCATTTCTTACATTTGGTACCTGAAGGACATGACTCCTTTAGGTTAGTTGCAATGCAAGGATGCTTTTTTTATTAAAAAAGTTTCGCCATTGCATAAATGCATATGGTTGGGATAGCAAAATTTGAAGTTATTGTTGTTTAACCAATTGAAAATCAGTACTTTCTTATATTGGCTTATATGCTAAATATCGATTTGTAGGTGAAACCTGGAAATTGAGAAAAGGTTACGATCACCCGATAAAATTCAGACGATTCATCTCCCAAAGCATTACAAAAAAGGGAGAGAAAACATATCCTCCCCCTCTTTTATTACAGAAAATTCCGTGAAAAGTTGTGGAAGTTTAGAGCCATAAATTAGTTGTAATCCTCAACAAAATATGATATTTGCTTTCTTCCACCCTGGGAATATTGACCCTAAAACAAACCACAATAGTGTGTATTACTTGTGATAGGTTTTTATTTTTTTAAGCATCTGTTTTGCGTTATCACTTGCTGGATCTAGTTCTAAAGCCTTTTTGTAGTTTTTTTGAGCCAATGGATAGTTTTTGGCCACAAAGTAAGCCTCACCTAAACTATCGTATACATTGCTCGAGGTGGGGTATTCTTGTACATTCAGTTGGAATAGTTGAGTGGCTTGCTGAAGTTTGCCCGATCTTAAAAACACATAACCCAATCTATTGATGGTTCCTTCAAAATTATGGGCTGGATTTTTGGCTTTCATCGTACGATAAGTATTAATGGCTTGCGGGACACTTTGTTGTAAAAAGGCATTGATTGTTTTTTCATCCATTAGTTGTCTTTTGTCCTGTAATTGAGTGTGCACCAAACCTGCAATATGATTAATTACCTGGTTGTGTACAGGAAAATATTTATAACCACTACTGAGAAATATAATGGTGAGCTTTTCTTTGGGAAACTTTCTAAATCCACTAACTCCACCGCCTGTAAATCCAAAAGAAGGCTGTTGATTTACCCGATAAACGCCCCATCCATGAAGAAAACGATCTCTTTTATTGGCAAACAAAAACGGAGTCAACATACTAGCCTTAGTATCAGCCTTAAGCAAGCTACCTTGGTCTAGTTTTTTATTCCATTCCAGCATTGCTGGCAAACTTATATTAAGACCATTGGCCGCATGGGCACGAGGGCCATTGTTATATGTAGTTTGTTTGAATTGATGTGCTTTATTATCATAGTGATATTTTGAAATCCTATGAGGAATATCGATCGTAGAGTTAGAAGAAAAAAGTACCCCATTTTTTGATTGGTTCTTAGCAGTAGCAAACTGATTTTTGAATATGAAGTTTTCAAAAGATTCACCACTTACCTTAGCAATAATCTGAGCCAGCAACCAATAATTTGTCTGGTTATAACGAAACTGATTTCCTGCCTGAAATGCTAAGGGGTCTTGAGAGAGTTTGGCCATTAAAGCCTGATCAGTCAATGTGCTAGGATAACGAAGCAAATCTGGAAGTCCAGAAGAATGAGTAAGGATGTGTTTGATTTTGAGACTTTTCCAATGTTTTGGCAAATGAGGTAAATACTTGCCAATGGCATCTTTAAGCGAAAGCTTCCCTTGCTCAACCAATTGGAATATACCCACCGCTACCAGCAACTTAGTAGTAGAATACACTCTAAAAATAGATTGATCATCAATGGGGGTATTTTGCTCAAGAGATGCCTTGCCATAATATTGTTGATGGATTACTTTGCCTTTGCTAATGACTGCCAACGCTAATCCTGGAATTTGGTGTAGTTTAATGGTTTCTTTTACATATTGATCAATAACGGGGTTTGTGATTCTGGATTTGTTTTGGGCATAAGCAGCCAAATGAAAACAAGTGAGTAGACAAACTAAATAAAGATGGTTTCTATAATTCATAATAATGGTCATATGGTAAATAATGGTTTGGAGAGAGAACCTAACGAAACCTTAGAGGTTACAGAATATCGAAACTTTTTTCTTATCAGGTAGTTGTCAATTCTGAGAATTTACCACTTTTGTAAATTGAAAAAGAAGACATATTTCATTTTGCATTCAAGAACTCTTTAATAACCTTGGTATGATTGCATTAGAAAAATTGATAGACACAATAGTAGCAAACAACGATTTACACGCTCGCTGGCTAAATAGCCTCTCTATGATGGAAAATGTAGGGGCTCGAAAGATTTCGGCTTCAGAGCATCCTACCGATGTAAATCTGACCATATTGAAACACGCTGCGGAAGAAGCACGCCACGCTTTTTTGCTGAAAAGGCAAATGGGTAAACTGGTGGATTTGGCAAAATATCCTACTTATGCATCAGCGTATCTGCTGGCACCTCGCCAAAGCTATCATTACTTACAAGCACTCGATGTAGCGGCAAGTCGTTACATTAAAAAACACTTTTCATTGGCTGACTATGACCTTAAGTATGCCGCCTATTTACTGGTAACTTATGCTATAGAGGTACGTGCCGATGAATTGTATCCAGTATATCAGAAAGTACTCACTCGTACTGATAGTAAGGTACATGTGAAAATGATTATTATAGAAGAGGAGGGGCACCTGGAAGAAATGATTGAGCAATTGAAAGATTTTTCACCTGATTGGAAGCAACACGCAGATGCTATTTGTGAGGTGGAGCAACAGTTGTTTAATACCTGGATTGCTGAAGTAGAGAAAGAAGTGCTGACCAGAGAAGAACTGGCGGTTTAAAATTGCTACAAATGGTGAGTAATCAGTTTTTGATTAAATGCGATTACTCACCATTTATTAAAACCTAAGCCCAATCACCAAAATGTCATCCATTTGGCGATGATCTCCCATCCATTGATGAAACTCCTGATTCAACAATTCTCGTTGGCGTTCTAAGTCATATTGTTGAATAGTAGTGAGGTATCGCTTAAAGTTTTTGGTCATGTATTTACGGTTTTCGGGGCCGCCAAACTGGTCGGCAAAACCATCGGAGGTGATATAAATCGTATCTCCGTTTTGTAAAATCATGTCGGTCTGAGTAAACTCTTTCTTTTTCTTTTTGGATTTGAAGTTTCCTCCCATCGAGAATGAGTTACCCTTAAACTCAGTCAATTCTCCGCCTCTTACCAAATACATAGGGCGATAGGCACCCGCAAAACTGAGTTTCTTTTCATAAATATTCAAGGCAACTAGCCCGAGGTCCATACCATCTCTCGATTTTGATTTCCCTTCTTGTTGACGAAGTGCTTCGCTTACCCCTGCATCGAGCTTTGTTAATATTTCGTCAGGGCGCGTAGTTCCTTGTTCAATAATGATTTTATTAAGCTGCGAATACCCAATTAATGACATAAAAGCCCCAGGTACCCCGTGGCCAGTACAATCTACCGCAGCTATAAAAGTATGCTCATGCTTTTCTGCCATCCAGTAAAAATCACCCGATACGATATCTTTAGGAATATATAATACAAAATGCTGTAAAAATCCCTTGAGCATATCTTGTTGAGGCAAAATAGCTTCCTGAATGCGTTGGGCATATTCGATACTAGCCGTAATGTCTTTGTTCTTTTTCTCTAATTCTTTTACCAGACTGGCTATACGGTTGGCTTCCTCGAGTTCTTTTTCGGTTTTTTTACGCTCAGTAATATCGTGTACCGAAAGCACCACCATGGTTACATCGTTATAATTTACTTTTCGCCCCTGTAGCTCAATCGGAAAAGTGTCACCGTTTTCGCGCAAGGCCATTGTTTCGTAGACAGTGTGTTTGTTTATGATGGATACTCTTTCTACTTCACGGCGGTATTCAGGAGCAATCAATAAAAGATAATGTTTATCCAATAGTTCACTGGCATGCTCATATCCCAGCATTTTAGCCAATACAGAGTTTGCATCTTTAATTACCTGGGTTTCTTCATCCAAAAACAACAACCCTTCCTGAGTTACCTCTGCTAGTTTACGGAAACGCTCCTCTGTTTCCTGAATTTTAACCAAACTATCTTCCAGGTCTCTTTGGGCATTTTGAGATTCCATAAAGAGTTGGTTGATGCGTTTTTGGCTACGCAATGCATTGAGGTTGGCACCAATAGTTTCGCTCAGGCGACGCAATACTTCTAAGTGACGTTCTTCAAAGGATTCGATACTGGTAAGTTCCAATACTCCACAGAGTGCTTCATTGTAAATAAGCGGTAGGATAAAAATATTTTTTGGGTAAATCTCAGAAGTACCCGCTAGTGTTTCATAATGACTACTTTCGATGTTTTGTACGTAGATGGCTTCCCTGCTTTTGGCCACTTGCCCCACCATTGTTTCCCCCAGGTCTAATGCTTTCCGCACCGCATAAAACTCCTTAGACACTGCGTGCCCTCCAGTAGCCATCAATTTGTTTTTGTCTTCGTCGTAGCTATAAATTACCGCTTGTAGACCATTTACAAAAGGTACCAGGTGAGTAAGCAAGTTATCGCTCCAGCTATATAAGTCCTGATTATTTTTCCAGTTCATAACCGCTGAGAAATGACTCACTGAATTATCAAAAAAACGCGCAGTTTCTAACTTCTCATTAAGGCTAATAATTTCTGAGGCTTCTTCCAACTCTTTATTTTTAAGTTTGAGTTGATCATGAGCCGAGGTAAGCTCCATTTGGGTACGAAGCAGGTTGTTATTTATTTCGGTAAGTACTTCAGCATTTTGTCGGGCTTTCTCTTCTTCCTCTTTCAGCGAATCATAAGCTACCTTTAGTTCCTTATTTTGTTGGTTAGACTGTTTGCTGGCATCTCTTATACTATCCAAATAGACTCTCATACGCCGCACCACTGGCTGGAAAATCTGAAATTCCTGCAAAATCAAAGTCAGAAAAGCAATGACCAATAAACCCACTTGAATGTTGTTTAATCGGTGCAATGAAGCTTTGGCCTCTTCATCATATTGGTTGGCAATGGCATCCATATGCCATAGATAGTCCGATTCATTTTCAAGAATAAACTGCACTGCGCGCCTAATCAGGAGTTTACTGATGCGCTTTTTGAGCATTAAGGCATCCAGGCGATCACAAGCATGACGAAGAGGTTGGAAGTATTTATCGGTTTGAGCATACATAGCTCTAATAGTATCACTGTTTTGTAAGATGATTCCTTTGGTAGAATCTCCATAGTGCAATTCGGCTTGTCGTCTTTTCCAGCTTTTTAGCATGCGGGTAAAATCAGCCACATGTTCCTTACATTCCTTGGTTTTGGTGCAATGCTCAATCAATACGGCTGATTTGGCAATTTGCTCACTCAACATCCGTTGCTTACCTACTTCATTAATCAAATTGGTGAATTTGGCCTGATCCTTCAATTCATAACTAATTAATAGATAACTAGTTAAAAACATCAAAGCCGTAATGGTAAGTGCAATTCGGTAGCGTTGGGTAAACTGACGGGTAGGTTTTGCTTCATTATTGGTAGAAGAGGTTTGATGTTCACCATTGCTACTACCGTTGGCAGAACCATTGAGTGCTACTCCATTAGTGTTGAGGGGATTATGGTTAGAGTTATCTTGATTAGATGATGCCTTATGATGATCCACTGTGTCGTTTAAATAATTTGGGGAAGTATTTTGCTATTAATTGTCCGTCCATAAAAAGACACTAGAATCAAATATAGACAGCTATTAGCTGATTCACAAGTGAGTAAGTTGATATTTTGGGGCAGGAGTCCAAAAAAAATCAAGGAATTTAGGGGAAAAAAGACTCCAAGCTAATGCCTTTGTTTTAATAAAAGTAATAAGTAATCATCATAATAAGTTTGCAAAAAACCAACAGATGCTATATTTGCGTATCTATCAACTGGTTGATGGAGTCAAAAAGGCTTCATGCATCACCTTAACCTAATCAATACATATGAGTGATATTATCTTCGAAGACGAGCAAGGCAACCGAATTACCCGTGAAGATTTAGCCAATGTAACAGGCAAAATAGACTTTTCCTTAATTGGGCGTGAATCCATTCCATTTGAAGCTATAGAGATGCATCAAATGGCTCGACAAGAGGGGCAATATGGGCGTTATGCTCAAGCTATAGATTTACTCACCAAAACCCACCAACTAGCACCTGATTGGCCTTATCCTTTGTATGATTTGGCTTATACTTATCTTTTACAAAAGGATTTTGAACAAGCACTGGCTTATTATCGCTTGACTAATCGTTTAGAGCCTCGAGGATTTTTTACCTGTAAAACCGCCATTTATGCGCTAGAAGGAGAAATGGATAAGCTATTTCCAGTAGGGCAATATCTTCATTATTTGAGCATAGAATGGACAAATGACGAAGATGAGAAACTAGAGATTGCAAAAGCCATTACTGAACAAACGCCTGATTTTGCACCTGCCTGGAAAGAACTCGCCAACTTGCTTACCGATACCTCTCAACGAGCCGAAGTTATAGAAACAGGGCTTTCAAAGCAGCCTGACCTTGAGACTAAAGGCAACTTACTCATCAATAAGGCTTTGGTGCTGGATATGCAGAATCGCACAAACGAAGCCATTGATATATTAGGTAACCTGGTGTTGGACAGCGATGTAACTTTGACTAATGAGGCAATGGGGAAGTTTGTATTGGCTCAACTGGCCAGTCGAAAATAGTGACTTAGGTAGGAAACTAAGCCATGCTTTATTTTTTTACAAATAAAGAAATAAAAAGTATAAGCAAGCATACAATAGCAAATACTCGGAAATAACGCCTTACAGGAGCTTGTGGATCTTCCCATACTTGTACTTCTATGCTTTCGGTAAATCTTTTTTTGTAGCCACTTCGACGATAATTGGCTCTCAGGGATTTTTCACCAACAATTTCCAGGTAAAGAGAATCATTGCTTTGACGACTTTTCATAAGCCAATCTTCTGAGATATCTTTTTCGGTCCATCTTCCATCCGAGTCGGTACCAGTTTCCCACCAAAATTCGGTTTCAAATTCGTTTACTCTTACTCCTTTACGATCATAAAGTTCGGCCATTAGGTAAATGAAGTTTTTATGAGTAGGGGCAATTGTAGGGTAGGCCGAAATCTCTAGGCGATATACTCCTACGTTCTTTTTAATAGCAAATTTGGGCGTTTCCAAGGCTTCTTCTTTATCCAGCGAGTCTATAGGCAATAAAAAGCGAGCAACTCTTTTGGCAGGAGCAGATTTAAAACTTATATAAAAGCACGCGATGGTTAGCAATAGCAAAAAAAGCCTGGTAAATAACAAACCACTTATTCTAAACCGCGTGTTAGAAGCCATAAGTCCAAGTATAAGGTTGTGTGTAAAAAAAGAAAACTTGTTTAAATGTCAAAAAATGGTCTTTTCTTCAACATCCAAACAAGTTTTTACTTATAAAATATCTTCTAAAAATTAGAAGGTAAAAGGTTATTGGGAAGATAAACGTTAATCGTCCAAATCGTTTCTTTTGCCACCTTTTTCGTTCGTATTACCAGTGCTAGTAGTACCACCTGGAGGTGTATTAGCATTGGTATAGTTATGGCAATCTAAATCCGATTGTTGATGGCACTGAGCTTCATCAATCCCTCCTTTAACAGTTCGCATTTCCGTATGAGATAATTGTGATGTTAAATCACGAAAGGCTTTTAAACTTTTCTTCATATAATCAGTTTTAAGGGTTTAAAGTGTGATATACCTTGCAATAAGCGTTTTGCAATTTATACCTTTTGAGCAGAAAACAAAGAAATAGATACTAAATGTTCACTTTTGTAAGATTTTTTTTAACAAATTAATAACAATACCCCCTCATTTCTTTAACTACTTTTGTGTCGTTTTATCCCAAATTAATCGTTATACTGACGGCCTCTCTCTAAAAACACCCCATTATTATCTTATTAAAATAGTCTCCTAATAATTTATTTTTTATAAAAGTTTTTGAGAATTTTAAGCCTTGTTTATTAGCTTAATTTCTAATAAATCTAAACCTACTTCTTGTCTTTCTTTACTTAATTTATGAAAATAGTTACAGTTGGCAGATCTGCCGAAAACAACATTATTTTGTTTGATGATAAGGTTTCTGGCAAGCATGCCTCACTAACATTAACCAACAACGATGAGTACTATGTACAGGACTTTAACTCAACCAATGGCACTTATGTAAATGATCATAAAATAAGTAATGAACCCTTTCGCCTGATGCCACAGGATGTTGTAAAAGTGGGGCAAACGATTATACCCTGGCAGACCTATCTCAGTGAAAGTTTTAAGCCACAAGATACCTTTACGATAAAACAATCGGCAGAAGAGGAAAATTAAAATAGTACATCTTTTAGGAAATATACCCATCCCGTAGTAATAGGACTCCAAAAAACGGCACTTACGAACATGTAGGGCACAATTCGTCGCCAGGTTTCGCCGTAATAAGTCGCAATGAGTGGACCTCCTACTGGCATAAAGATCACTGGTGTGAGAAAAGCAACGCCAGCTAAGCCGTATTTTCGCCATATGCGCACAGTACGGCGGCGACGCTTGGTAAATAGGCGTTTTGGTTTGAAATATTTGTTGAAAATGTGCTTTTTGATTTGCTCACCCAATAAAGAAAGAATGATCGCACTCAACATCATGCCAATGACGGTAAGTATACAAGATTCCAAAAACGATAGCTTATAAGCCAGACTAAATAAGGGACCAAACAAAAACTTAAACATGCTTCCCGCAATCACTGTCAAATACTTCAACCAGATACTCATACCCTTTTTTTATAAAATGATAGAATGCAAAGTTCTATCGTAGTGTTGTATTTTGCAAATCTGGTGAGAAACAATGTCAGAAAGTGATGGTTTAAAGCTTTTCTCCAAAAGCCAAATCTCCAGCATCTCCCAAGCCAGGAATGATATAAGACTTATGGTTCATCTCCTCGTCTATATCGCCCATCCAAAGTTGAGCTTCGGGTAGAGAACTTTTAACATAATCGACCCCTGCTTTGCTGGCAATAATCGATACCATATGTATTTGAGCAGGCTGGCCATATTTTAACAACTGCTGATAAGTAGAAACCATTGATTTTCCAGTGGCTAGCATAGGATCAATCAAGATAAGGATTCGACCTTGTAAGTTTGGCGTGGCTGTGTAACCTTGTACAATGTCAAAAGAATTGTCTTCTTTATGAGGGCCACGGTATGCACCAATAAAAGCACTTTCGGCTTTATCAAACACACTCAAAAAACCTTGGTACAATGGCAGCGATGCCCGCAAAATAGTAGCCAATACAGGCTGTTGGGCAAGCACATGGGTAGTGGCTTTGCCAAGAGGGGTTGTTACCGAGATTTCCTGATAGGGTAATTCTTTCGAAATCTCATAGGCAAACAAAGCGCCCAGGCGTTCCATATTGGTTCTAAACCTAAAGCTGTCTTGTTGAATATTTTGGTCACGGAGTTCGGCGATGAACTGATTGGCAATGGAGTGCTTTTGGGTAAAAACAAACATAAATTTCAAGTAGTTAATAGAGCTGCAATATACGATTTTGCTCGAATACTCAATGGCTGAGTTCAGCTTTACTTAGTCATTAGGCAAGTATATTTGTATGGTGAAACTGTGATATAATACCCTGATATAAAGGAGCCTTGGAGTGAATTTTAACTTTAGTAATCAATACTAGGCAATATATTTGAATTATATACATATGTTCTTAATTTTAGAATTATTATAACCTCTCTAATACAATTATGAATATTGTTACCAGGCCATCAGTAACCAAAGAAGAACGTATAGCAATACTGAAGAAAGTAGAGATTTTTTCGACTACCGACGAAAAAATTTTAGGCGATCTCACCGATTCGCTTATAGAAGGAACACTTAGGCCTGAACAGGCGGTATTTCATAAAGGAGACCAGGGCCGAGCCATGTATATTATTGCAGATGGTGCCGTGAAAATACACGACAAAAGCTATGTATTTGCGGTATTGCGTAAAGGGCAGGTCTTTGGTGAGTATTCTATGCTCGATACGGAGGCACGCTCTGCCTCAGTATCGGCCATTGTACATACACGTTTGTTGAAGCTTACCCAAGATGTGTTTTACAAAATCATGATGGATCAGATTGATATTGTAAGAGGTATTTTAAATGTGTTGATTAAGCGATCTCGTCGTCAAAATTACTTTGAAGAAAAATTGGCCGAAAGCAATCGGTTGATTCAGCAAAAAACCCAACAACTGAAAGAAGAAAAAGCCAAATCTGATGAGTTGTTGCTGAATATTCTCCCCGAAGAAATAGCAGAAGAATTAAAAAGAAAAGGAAGATCTGAAGCACGAAGCTATGAACTAGTATCGGTATTGTTTGCAGATATTAAAGGGTTTACCAGCTCTTCGGAAAAGATGTCTGCTACTGATGTAGTAAAACATCTCGAATATTATTTTACTGGTTTTGACGAGATTATGGAGAAGTATTGTCTCGAAAAGATCAAAACAATAGGGGATGCTTATATGGCGGCAGGGGGGATTCCACAGCCTAACGAGAGTAACCCTATAGAGATGGTGTGTGCTGCACTGGAAATGCAGGGTTTTATGAATAAGCACAAAGAAGAAAAAGCAGGAAGCGATGAATTGTGTTGGGAGCTAAGGTTGGGCATCAACACTGGGCCATTAGTAGCAGGAGTGATTGGTAAAAACAAGTTTGCTTATGATGTATGGGGAGATACAGTAAACACAGCCAGTAGAATGGAGAGCAATGGAGAAGTAAATCGGGTCAATGTATCTGGTGTTACTTATGAGCTAATAAAGGCGTACTTTGAGTGTGATTATCGTGGGAAAATTAACGCGAAAGGAAAAGGCGAGGTAGATATGTATTTTGTAGACCGGTTAAAGCCCGAATTTGCTGAAGATGCCGAAGGAACTGTGCCCAATGAAGAGTTTTTTGGAAAAATAAGAGAAATGCGTGAAGAATCAGAAAAAACGCACACCCCAGCAAATGAATCCTAAAAAAGGATGGCAAAAGAATTGTGCCTATAAAATACTAGATATCAACAGCTAATAGAAGTCTTTTGGACTTCATAGATTACTATCAACTGACAAATTAATGAGGGTATTTTTTAAGAACACATTCTTCGTATTTTTTTTCTTTGGAATAACATACACTTCTTTTGCTCAAAAGGTACATCTGGATAGTGTGCGTCAGGCACTTTTTTCTACCAGAAACGACACGGTTCGTGCTGTTTTGAGTATGGATTACGCCTTGACCCTGGTAAAATTAGACGGTACCACTGCCCAAGTGGTAGATTATACCAATGCGGCGTTTTATTATGCAAAAATTGGGGTAAGCATTGCCCGAAGGCTTAAACATCCTGCTACCCTGGCTACGGTATATACCTTTATGGGTAAAATTCACGAAAACGCCAAAGGGGGCGACTATGCCAAGGCCGTAGAAAATTATGACAAGGCACTGGAATATTACGGAGAAAAACAAGACTCGCTCCAACAAGCCGATATTTTACTTCATTTGGCCAATTTCTATTATAAGTTTCATTACCTCAATTCAAACTACTATGATAAGGCTTTCGAAACTGCTGAAAAGGTTACGAAAATACTAGAGGTGTTTTACAAAAAAGGAAAGCTCTCTGATCAATGGTTGGTGCGTTATTCAGATATGCACGAAGTACTGGGGGATCTTAAAGCTCGCCTCGGGAAAGATGACCAGAAGATTTTGAATAGCTATGAAAAATCTCATACCATTAGAAGTAGTATTGCCGATGATAAACTCAAGGGGAAATCCCTGAAGTATGATTACATGCTTAAGTTTAGAGATTCGCAAAAACGAGCGGCTGACCAACGCCTATGGGCTGCTGTTATCGGTTTAGGTCTGATCTTCATCTTTGTATTGGTCATGTTACGCGGCTTTGTATTGCTCAGGAAACAAAGAAACTCTTTGCAAGAGAAAAATATCAAGATTGAGCAAATGAACAAAGAAATCAAGCATCGGAATGAAGAAGTAATGGCTCAAAGTGAACAAATTCAAAAGGCAAATGAGGTAATCAATGCTGAGAAAGAGAAATCAGACAAGTTATTGCTCAATATTTTGCCTAGCGATATTGCTGAGGAGTTGAAAACCAATGGTAAATCGCAGGTACGCAACTACGACATGGCTTCAGTTTTATTTACTGATTTTAAGGGCTTTACAAAAATAGCTTCTGTTACTGATCCTGCCGACATTGTGAAAGATTTAGATACTTGTTTTGCGGCTTTTGACCGAATTATAGAGCAATTTGGCTTGGAAAAAATAAAGACAATTGGAGATGCTTACATGTGTGTAGGAGGTATTCCGATTGATAATAAAACGAATGCAATAGATTCGGTACTGGCTGCCCTCGAGATTAGAAGGTTTATGGCGGAGTTTAGGGCTGAAAAAATTATGCGAGGAGAGCAGGCTTGGGAGCTTCGCTTAGGAATCAATACTGGCCCATTAATAGCAGGGGTGATCGGGACCAAAAAATTTGCTTACGATGTGTGGGGAGATACCGTGAATACTGCAAGTAGAATGGAAAGCAACGGGGTGGTAAATGAGATTAGTATTTCTCAAGAGACCTTTGAACTGGTGAGCGATTTTTTTGTATGTGAATATCACGGTAAAATTCAGGCCAAGGGTAAAGGAGAAATTGATATGTATTTAGTCAAAAGTATTTTACCCGAATTATCTGAGGATTATGAAGGAGTTAAACCTGGCCAACTATTCAAAGATAAAATGAGTGAGCAAGGGTTAATAGATGTATGAAAGTAAATGCATAATGTTTAACTTTTATTTTGAATGGAGTGTTTAATCATTTAAATTTAACCGATATACACTTTTTTATATTCACTTTTTGGCACACTACCTCAAACAATAAGCTTTAGTAAAAGCTTGCGAAAAGAAACGTAAAACAGATGATCATTGCACCAAAGAAAATAGAAAAGATAAAAGTAGCCACCGGGATTTACTGGGTTCAGGTACCAGAGGTAAATCTGTATATCTTATGTGGTTGCCCAGCAGATAGTGTAAAACATCTTAAAAAACGAGGCCTGATTGCCAAAGTAGAGCGAGATGATTTGGAGTATGAAACTGGACCAAACGCCATTCTGTTGTCTGATGCGTTGCTCCAAAACGGAGGGTTTTCAAACCTTGCGGAATTTCCAATTTTGCAAATGCTCTATTCACAAGGGATGCACATCCCAAATCACCCCAACAATACTGGAACCAAGCCTTTGATCATAGGTGCAGCAGATCAAATGGAGGCCCAACTGGAGTACATTCATCGGGGAAATTATGGCTTAGTGACCAAAGAAGAAATCCTTGCGACAGGGATTAGTGAAGAAGTAGCCGAAGAAATTCTAAGATTTAAACTCAAGTTTGCCTTTGGTAAAATTACTACTCCTGACGAATTGGTAGATCAATTGATTGTAGAAGATAGCAAGGTAGAAATACGGGATGGAGTATATGTAGCACGTAAAGCTTTCAATGAATATGAGTTTGCTTATGGCGAGTCGGTGGTACAAGTAAACCTTAACCTCAAGTCTAGCGAAGAATACGAAGCACCCTATTATTTGGGGTATCATAATATTAAGCGAGAATATTTTGCAGTTTTGCATACTGGCGAAGGCAATGCCTGGGATGTAAACCGCCCTTGTATGGCAAGTGTGGTCATGTTTCAGGGGAAAATATACTTGATAGATGCTGGGCCAGATTTGATGACTAGCCTGAACGCTTTGGGGATTAGTATCAATGAGATTGAAGGAATTTTTAATACCCATGCCCACGATGACCACTTTGCAGGATTGACTGCTTTTCTAAAATCTGATCATCGTATTAAATACTTTGCCTCTCCATTGGTACGCGCTTCGGTAGCCAAGAAACTGAGTGCGTTGATGTCTATTACCGAGGAGAGTTTTAATCATTATTTTGACGTACAAGACCTGGAATTGGATGAATGGAATAACATCAATGGTTTGGAAGTAAAGCCTATGATTTCGTTGCATCCAATAGAAACCAATATATTTTATTTCCGCACCTTCTGGGACAACACCTACCGTACGTATGCCCATTTGGCAGACATTTCTTCATTGAAAAAATTGGATTCAATGTTTGCGGATCGTATTAGTCAAAATGGCTCTTATAACTTATACCATAAGATTAAGGATGCTTATTTGACTCCTACCAACCTTAAGAAAATAGATATAGGTGGTGGGCACGTACACGGAGACGCCAATGATTTTATTGAAGATACTTCTGATAAAATTGTGCTGGCACACACTGACTTACCTTTGACAGATGCTCAAAAAGAAGTGGGTTCGGTAGCGCCTTTTGGTAGTGTAGATTTATTGACGCCTACCAATCAAAATGTGCTCACAAAGTTTGCTTACGACTATCTACGGTTTTACTTCCCAGATACACCAGACTACGAACTAGCTATCTTGGTCAATTGCCCCTTTATTACGATCAATGCTGGTACAACGCTGTTTAGAAAAGGCAAGCAGCCTGATCATATTTATTTGTTGTTGACTGGTTTTGTGGAGTTGATCTTTGAAATGGGTATTCGTAATTCGCTTTCGGCGGGTTCACTCATTGGGTATTATATAGACGATCGTGAGATAGTAGCCAAATCTACCTGTATTACTTCTTGTTATGTACAAGCCGTGGAAATTCCTACTTCATTGTACAAAGATTTTGTACGAAGAAACAAGATGATTCAGAAACTGGATGAGGTAGAATCACTTGTGCATTATTTGGAATGTACCTGGTTGTTTGGTGATAATATTTCATTGCCAGTGTATATCAAAACAGCGCAAAAAATAGAGAAGGAATCTTACCGACAGGGAGAGCAGTTTGAGCTAAGAGACAAAGAGGGGCTATACATTGTAAAGAATGGTAAAGTAATGTTGGACTCTGATAATAAGACCTATATCTGTGAGGATTTCTTTGGAGCAGAAACCGCCTTTGGGGAGCCTGAACAGGGTTTCAAAGTTTATTTTCCTGAAGATGCTGATTTATACAAGATACCACTTGATTATGCCTTGGAAATACCAATTATCTATTGGAAATTAAACGAAACATTCCTGAGACGACAAAAAGACTTGGTGAGCTAAATATAAATTGTTCGCTGTACAATATTTTAGGCTTGTGTAGTAGTTTACACAAGCCTTTTTTATATGATCATTTTAGCCAACAGATACCTTTTCTAACACATAAGTTTTTATGCGATTATCTCTAAAAAACTGGTTAATTTCAAACGTCACGCCTTTGTCTTTCTTATAAAAAGAAGTGTTGTACTTTTGCTTGATGATAGCCAATGAAAGGCTGAAAAAATGATCTAGATTAGACGTTGCATTTAGTTCTTCTTGCGAGAGTTCCAAGGCTTTCTCTTCATAAACTTTCTTGTTTTTATTACGCCCTAACCAGTTTTGTACTACTTTGAAAGCTTGTATATCCACCACTTTTCCTTCTTTCACTTTTACCACCTTTCTTATACCATAAGCTTTGTTTTCTTTGAAATAAACACTGTCTTGTCTTATTACGAAGGTGTAAGTATTATTCCATTGCTTACGCTTTTTTAGCCAGTTTTTTTGTAAGCTTTCCAAGGCACGATAATCTTTTCTGGAAAATGGTATAATCCTGACTTCTGTTACTTTAAAATCAAGGAATTTCACTTGATCACTTGTGTTTTTTGCCTTGGTGATTAGTCCGCTTGGCATTACACTCCATGACGATACCTCAGTGGTGAGTGGATTCTTTCTCAATACTTTGGCACTTACCATAGTCCCAAGAGAGGGCAACAACTTCAACTCATCATTATTAAGCAAACGAGTAATTGCTGGTTTTCCAGGAGTTTTGACTGTTTGTTTGGCATAAAAAGGATTAGCCATCGCCCCCTCAATATAGGTCTCATAATGAGTATTGTTGACAAAAGAGGAGATGATACAGCTATATCTGGAATAAGTAAAATGATTCCTGTGATCCTTTTCGAATATGAATCGTGGTGTATACTGGGCCTGAGTTTGTGCTAATGAGCCAAAAACAAATAAGCCAATGAGTAAAGATAAATAGGTTTGTTTTTTCATAGAAATATGTGTTTACAGTTATGATGGTGTTGCTACTGTGTGTGCCAGTTTTACTTTCTAGACAAGTGAATAATTGAAAGGAAGTAGCTGACTAACAACTTTTTAACAAAAAACATATTTCTCTAACCCAAGTATCGGAATAAGCAGATTAACCCTTTCTGGATACAAACATTACCCACATACCCTCTTGGGCTTGTAAAGTACCCAAAAAAGCAGGTTTGGGCTGAAAGCCAGTCTTTAATTCCCAATGGTAATTTTGTAGCAAGCGAATCAAAATGATTTTAATTTCCATCAAAGCAAAGCGATCACCAATGCATTTGCGAGGACCCGCTCCAAAAGGGATAAATGCTTGTAAAGGTAAGTCTGGTTGATTTTCGGGCGCAAACCTTTCAGGCATAAAGCTATTGGCGTGTGTCCAGTAGGCAGGGTTTCTTTGTAGCATATAAGCCGAATAAAAGATATTGGAACCAGCAGGTATTTCGAGGCCACTAAAGCTATCTGTGTACTCATTGGTGCGAGATGAAATCCAGGCAGGAGGGTAGAGGCGAAGACTTTCTTTCACTATTTGATCCAGGTAAGGCAATTGCTCGAGCACTTCCAAAGTAGGAGGGTTGTCTCCCAATACTCTTTGGATTTCAAGTCTTAGTTGCTTCATCTTTTCAGGGTGCTGACTCAGCAAATAAGTAGTCCAGGTGAGGGCGTTGGCGCTGGTTTCGGTGCCAGCAGCAAAAAATATTCTGACCTCGTCAATGAGTTGTTGAGGATTCATGGCTTCGCCCGACTCAGGATCTTTTGCCTGGATCAATAAATCGAGCATGGTATGCCCTGGTTGTTTGATTTTGTTCTTAATGATATTCACCATCGTAGTATCGTAAGCTTTGATGGCTTTTTTGAGCTTTTGGTTAGCAGGTGTAGGTATCCAAAAAGGCAACGAAAAACCATTGGTAGTACGCCGAATAGATTCTTCTACCAATACCTGGAAATTTGTCATTAGTGTATCGGTTTCATCTTTTTTTACTTCAGTACCAAACAATGCCTGTGTGGCTATATCCATCGTGAGTTGGTTGAAGTGCTTATGTACATCCAAGGCTGATTTTTCCTGGCCAATATTTTCCACAAACTGGTCAGTAAAATCAAGCATAAGTTTAAAAAATGAATCAATGCATTTTTTGTGAAAAACTGGAGCCATAATTCTGCGTTGCCTTTGCCACAATTCCTTATCGCTAAATGCCAGACCATTGCCCACAATTTTTTTATTGGTTTCCATAAAAGGTCCCCCCTTCAGGTAGTTCTTGTTATTCTTCACTAGTACTTGTTGTACCGCTTCCTGGCTTGCCAGATAATAGCAATGAATATGTGCTAGCCTAAACTTGACAACTGGAGTCTTGAAGGTCTCTAGTTTTTTGAAAAAGCCCACTGGAGATGCTTTAAAATCTTGTACATTTCCCATAATAAAGCGCCCCTTGGCGGTGGGTACTTTTGGGGTAAAGCTGTTTTGGGTATTTATCTGATTCATTGTATTGGTTTTCGTATGAAATGGTTTGGAATTGAAAAAAAAGGTTGAGGATAAGATGGTTTTCATAATTGTAGGTTATGCTTGCAATGTTAGGAAGTGAGGGTATAAAAACAGAATTTATACACTCTACAAAGGCTCTACATGCGCAAAAATATTTCAAGCGAAACATCCGTTAAATTGCTTGCTTTGCTATGGGCAGTTATTGACAATATGCTTGGGGAAAACGGAGATAGTAGGGCGTTTGTATATGATATGTAGGGTGGTTGTATACTCGGTTTTTGAGCATTTGAGATGGTTTTGGGCGTAATTGTGTTTGTAATCAATATTTTCTAAAAACAATGAAACACCTGATAAAACAAACGCTTTTTGTTCAAGTAATGACTATGATGTTATTGATAACGACTCCTCAATTTATGATGGAAGTGCAGGCGCAAGGCTTCTTGAAAAAGCTGAAAAATAAAGCAAAGAAAAAGCTTGGTAAGAAGAAAACCAGAAATACGAATAGGTATGGCAATGTAAGTGCTGAAGATCAGGCTTACAACAAATACATTTATGACAATTATGAGTTGTTAAAGGCCTTAGAACATAACATTTCTCCAGCACCAGGAACCGCAAAGACGAAGGCTCAAAAATTAGATTATCCTAATGTGTACAAAAAATTAACGACTCAAAAGAAGGCTCAAGGGAAAGATCGTTATTATGACTATTTGCTTGAGTTCAAAGAAAAACGTTGGGACGGTTTCAAGAAGCATTATATTCAGCTCATGAATGAGTATTACGATGAGGCTTACAAAAAGAACAAAAGTTATGGGATAGAGATGGCTCTGGAAACCATGCAAGGAGGAAAAGACTATGGGGAGGTTTTACTTGCTTTTGGCGATGAAGTGAAGCAAGATGCCAGTTTTAAAGCAGCACAAGACTTGGTTGCTAAGGGATTAAACGATTTACAGGGCAAAAAGAACAAAAACCTTAAAAACGTAGCTACCAGTGATTTTCATTTGAAAAATATGGGCAAAATATTGTTTTCTAAACGCCCCATCGTGATTGGCAAAGAAGATCCTGCTCAATTTACTACCAGCTTCAATGCCAACGACAAAATTTATGCAGTGGCATACTTTGACAAAGCACTGAAAGAGATGGGGTATAGCAACAGTACCCACGTAAAAAAAGCGCGTTATAACCTACGCTTCAATGGGAAACAAGAGTTTCACAATAATATAAGCTTCACATTTGAGAGAGAATTAGTGGATCAGTCTTACTTCTTGCTGGAGATCATTCCTGATCCAAATTTGGCCATTCATAAAACCAGTGCAATGGATTGGTACCGTAAATTAGCCGAACTTTCTCCAAGAAAACACACCCTGGAGGTTTGGTTTTGGTCTTCAGGAGGAGCCAATAAACAGCGAGCAGCCAGCGATAAAATTACCTTGGATTGGACAGGGGCGGATATAACTAAATTGAAAACAAATGCTGAGTTAGCAGTTAAGAGGTCCGAAAACAACTTTGCCCGCCTTCGAACATTACCTCCCATTTTTACTTACCCTGCCAAAAGATTTAAAGATGCTCGTTTAAGTTCAGCGAATATTCGACGAATGTTGATGGCTAAAATTCGTAATTGTGCTCAGGTTCTTAAAATACATCCAGTAGCCTTTGGTGCAGCCGACTGGAAAATTGAAAAGAATGATGTGGGTATTCCTAAATACAAGCAATCAAACGGCAGAATTGCCATCACATTTAGAGGCAAAGATGGATGGTGTTACTTCGTTCATTATGCCAGATTGGTTCAAGATTACCAAGGGGGTGGCCGTTACGGAAAATTGGTTCTTTATAATGACAAACCAAAGAAGATTGCCTGTAGTCGATTGAAATAATACTTTAAAACCTTTGATGCCTGTTTTAGAACGCCCGTAGATTTATAACATCTATGGGCGTTTAGGTTATAACCCTCAGGTTTAACCCTGCGTTGTCCACTTCCCTCTTTATTTTGCCCACCTCCCCGGTTTTTTATTTCACCGATGCTTGTCCTGATTTAGTTTTGGTAAAAATTTTTACTCAAAAAACATAATCATGAAAAATATAATCATTGGTTTATTCGTGCTTTACAGCCTACCAGGTATTGCTCAGGGAGATTTTTCTGACTCACCAAAACTGCCTAACAAACCAGGCGCTCATTATATCAAGCCCTTGCTTCAGGTGATTAATTCTGGTAATAGAGATGAGATAAAAGCCTTTATTCAGAAAAACTATGAACCAGGGTTTCGCGATAGACATCCGATGGTTGCACATGTAAATCACTTGTGGCGTATGCATGCAAACGAGGGTAAGCTTGTGTATCAAGGAGTACGTCGTTATAAAAAGCCATCGCCAAAAAATGAAATGGTGGTGATTCTAAAGGCAAAAAGAACAGAACTCTGGCAAGCCATTACGCTTAAGGTTACTACCAAGAAACCATACAAAATTACCAGGGTCAGATTGTCGCCAGCTCGCCCATCTGTTAAACCAGAACCACTTACGATGCAGCAAGCCCTTACCGAACTGAAAGGTTATGTAAAACGAATGGCCAATAGAAATGTGTTTTCGGGAAGTGTATTGCTTGCCAAAGGTGACAAGGTGCTGTACAAAGCGGCTTATGGGTTGGCCAGCAAACGTTTTAATGTGCCTAATAATGTACAAACCAAGTTTAATATGGGGTCTATGAATAAGATGTTTACTGCAACAGCTATTATGCAATTGGTACAAAAGGGCAAACTTTCCTTGACCGATAAGTTGAGCAAGTTTGCTGATGAAAGTTGGTTGCCTAAAAAAATAACCAACAAAATTGAAATTCGTCACTTGTTAACCCACACCTCTGGCCTGGGGAGTTATTTTAATCCTTCTTTTATGAAAAATTCTAAAAACAACTACCGGGCACTAGTCGATTATAAACCTTTGATTAAAGGTGAAAAACTTAGGTTTGAACCAGGTACCAGTTGGGGGTATAGCAATACAGGCATGTTTATGCTGGGAGTAGTGATTGAAAAAATAAGTGGACAAACTTATTTTGACTATATCCGCCAGTATGTTTATAAACCTGCTGGCATGGTCAATACTGATAGCTACGAAATGGATCAACCAATACCCAATCTGGCCATTGGCTATGAACCTAACTACAAGAACGAAACTGGTTGGAAAAACAACATTTATCAGCATGTGCTCAAGGGAGGGCCAGCAGGAGGTGGTTTTTCTACCGTAAAAGACCTGTATCGTTTTGCGTTGGCCCTTACAAACTATAAGCTATTGAGCAAACAAATGACAGAGCAGCTTTATACACCAAAACCCAAATTAAACTCACCTCGCTATGGCTATGGTTTTAGTGTAAGAGGTTCGGCTACTGAGCGTATTGTAGGGCACGGTGGAGGTTTTTTGGGTATAAGCGCGAATCTGGACATACACCTTGCCGAAGGGTATGTGGTAGCAGTTATGTCTAATTATGGTACTGGAGCACGGCCTATTGAACGTAAAATTCAGGAACTACTCAAACGGGTAAAGGATCGCCAATAAACCAGGGAAGTGAATAAGCATCGTAAAAATGTTTAAGTTTGACCATTGCAGGACAAATTAGGAGAACGGAGTTTTCGTTCTCCTACAAAAATGCCAACATTGAAGACCTGAATGAATAAAACACACAAATATTATCACTGGATTATTATTGTATCGGCAGTACTGATAGCGATACTTTTCAATTGGGAGAACTATAGTCGATTTTTTGTTTTTCTACAAAACTCAGGCAAGGTAAGGTTTCGGACTGGGGTATATACACAGGTTTCTTTTCTGATCATCAATACTGCGGGACATTTTGTGCTATTCAATCTTTTGGCTTTTTTTAATTATACCTGGAAGAATTTACTCATTCGTAATAGTTTGGCCAGAGGAATTCAAATTTTTCTGATTATAACAGGTAATTTGCTGATCTATATATTATTTGGTTTACTATTGGGATGGACTGTAAATCAATATGTAGTGCTTCAACGAAGTTTTGCCACCTATTTTCTCTTTGCCAATTATGCAGTAGCCATATTAGCAGTGGCTGAAGCGTATTTTTTAATCCTTTTGCACAAAGTAAAAACTGCAGAGGTAACCCAGATAAAACTTCAGGAAGAAAAAAAGCACGCAGAACTTGTAGCGCTCAAGGAACAGATTAGCCCTCATTTCTTCTTTAACACACTCACATCACTCAGTACCATTGTGCGAAACGAAGCTAAAGAAGTAGGGCTAGAGTTTATTCAAGACCTGTCAAGGGTATATCGTTATGCGTTGGCAAGTGGGCAACAAAATCTGGTGACCTTGCAGGAAGAACTTGAGTTTATGAATGCATATATATTTTTGGTCAAAAAAAGGTTTGGCGAAAAACTGGTATATAAAGCTGAAAACCTCGATGATATTCACACATCAAAGATACCTCCTATGGCTTTGCAGTTACTGATCGAAAACGCGATTCAACATAACATCATTACACAAGCTTTACCACTGACTATTCGCTTGTATACCGAAGCTGACAGGCTCTGTGTGGAAAATAATTTGCAGCCAAGGGAAACCTCTGATAGCCTGGGAATAGGCCTACAAAACCTGGCAAACCGTTATCGTTTACTGACAGGCAAAGAAATTGTTATTGAAAAACAGGAATTTTGGTTTCGGGTAAAGCTGCCAATTTTATGAGAGTATTGATTGTAGAAGATGAGCCTGGAGTAGCTCAAGACTTGTGTGATAAGTTACAGGAAGTAACGCCAGGTATAGAAATCTTGGTGGTGATTGAATCTATACAAGATGCCGTAGAATGGATTAACACCCACCCCAGCCCTGATCTTGGTTTTTTTGACATTCGTATTGCAGATGGCAATTCATTTAAAATTTTTGAGCAAACAAGTGTCAGCTTTCCTGTGATATTTACTACTGCTTATGACGAATATGCCTTGAGAGCTTTCAAGGTAAATAGTATAGATTACCTTATGAAACCCATCGAGAAAGGAGCGCTTAGTATAGCTATAGAAAAATACAATACCTTTTATAGAAAAAATGAGCCTTTGGATCAGACGAATTTGCTAAAAGCAATCCAGGGTTTGCAAACCAATCATCAGAAGAAATATAAAAAGAATTTTCTGGTGTACATCAAAGACAAAATACTTCCCATTGATGTAGAGCATATTGCATTTTTTTTCCTGGAGAAAGAGCAAGTGTTTTGCTTGACCTATGCCAATCAAAAATATATGATTGATCAATCACTTGATAAGATTATTCATCAGGTAGACCCCGAGCACTTTTTCAGAGCCAATCGCCAGTTTATCGTTTCCCGAAAAACAATAGTGTCAGCGATTACTTATTTTAATCGTAAGCTAAAGCTTGAACTTAAGCCACTTCCTCCTACCGATGTAATAGTTAGCAAACCTAAAGTAACTGCATTTAAGAAGTGGCTTAGCGACGGATAGTCTTAATAGATAAACTTACTGGCAAAAAACTGCACCTGTTTATAGCTGCTGCACCAGTTCGTTGAGGTCATCTTCTTTTGATAAACCCAGTTTCTTTTTAAGGCGGTACTTGGCCATCTGAATGCTCCTAAACTCTACATTGAGCAGGCGGGCAATTTCTTTGTTGGATAGATTGATTTTGATATAAGCGCACAAGCGAAGATCGTTTTGCGAAAGATTGCAAAAACTGTTTTGTAACTTATGGAAAAAAGCAGGATGAACTTCGTTAAAGTGAAGCTGTAAGCGTTCCCAGTCTTCTTCCAGGTTTGTATTTTCCTGAATGATTTTTTGAATACGATAAATACTTTTACTCCATTTCTGAGGTATTTGATTTTCAAAAGCAACCAGTCCAGTGTGAATGTTTTGCAAGACTTCATTCTTTTGCTGAACAAGCAAGGTCGTGGTGGCTAGTTCTCGGTTTTTATAATCCAGGTTGTTTAATAATCGTTTGTTTTCTTCTTGTTTGAGGCGTCTTTCAGCATCCAGTCGGCGACTCTCTTCTATATATCGGGCATTTTCTTGTTGTAGTAGATTGCTCTGCTGCCTAATGATGCGATGGCGTAAACGATAGCGACTGTATAACAATGCCACAATCAACAATATCAATATTAGCCCTACCAGCATGATACGATGGCGTAGTTGCTGATGGGCGATTCGTTGTTTTTGGAGATGCGTTTCTTTTTTTAATAATGCAATGGCACTTGCTCTCTCTTCGTCTTTTAGTTGTTGTTCCAAAGCCACAATCTGACGGCCTTTCCGAAGATTAAAAATGCTATCGTGTGAAGATTTGTACAATTGGTGATATTGAAAGGCTAATTTAAATTGCTGGGTTGCCGCATAGCATTTGGCCATTTGCTCGTAACTCTTCATCAACTCATCCAATATGCCTGATTTTTGTAAAAGTGCAATACTTTGTTTGAATTGAGCGTTGGCCTGAGCATATTTTTTTTGTTGGTATAAAACCTGCCCAATTGCTCTTAGGGTAATGCCTTTGGTGGTTTCGTTGTTACAGTATTGCAGGGCTTTTTTGTAATACACCAACGCTTTTTTAGGCGCTTCTTTGTACAAGCTTCCCAGGTTATGACATAATGCGTGCATTAGCCGAATGCATTTTTTTGCAGCGTTAATTTGTAAGGCCTTCTTATAAAAAAGGATGGCTTTTTTGGACTGCTTAAGCACAGAGTAGGTGCCTGCCAGATTGTTGTAGGCACAGGCAATCTCCAAACTATCTCCAGTCTTTTTTGCGATCTTTAGCCCCTTTAAGTCACTGGCCTCCATTTTTTTGTATAAATGCTGATCGGCAAACACCATGCTCTTAAAAGCCAGAATCTTTCGTTGCAATTTCATCAAGCCACCCTTTTTAGCATTGTCTTCTGCGTCATTGAAATAGGCCAAAGACCTTGGGTAATTTTTACGGTTTCTATAAAATTCCCCAGTATAAAATAGCGTAAGCGTGATTTGACGAGATGATTTGCTGAATTGAGCCATCTTGATAGCGCTTTGGTGAGTCTTTAATGCTTTTATAAAGCGATTTTTACGGCTGTATATACGTGCCATTTCATTCAGGCTCTGTGCTTGCAATGCTGGCAAACGTTGTTGTATAGCCACCTGTTTGGCTTTTTCGTAATACTCAAGTGCCTGTTCATTTTGTTGTTTACGAAACTTGAGTGCACCCAGCTCGATCCATCCAGTGGCAATGCCTTGGTGAAAACTTATAGCCTGGGCGAGTTTCAGCCCTTTTTGGATATACCTTTCTTCGTTTACTGGGTGATTCCGGTAAGCATCACCTAGCTGATAAAAAGTTTGTACCCTTGTTGTATCAGAGGTAGCCGTCTGAAGAAGCTGATGAAGTTGCGTGATTTTTAGCGAGTCTTGAGCAATTGTAGGTTTACTGATGATAAGGTAGCTCGTGAAGATTAAAATCCATTGAATACTTTTCATGCTTTGCACTGTTATATTTTATTTTGATTATATGTTAGCTTGTGTCATTCACAGCAATGGGCTTTGCTTAGAATAGGCAAGCGAAAAAGCCCGTTGTTGAGAAAAGTTTGAATGAATTTACGGGAAAGAAAAGGTGACAGACAAAGCCTAAGTTGATCAAAAAAAATAACACCTTGATCAAAATTTGATCAAGGTGTTATTTTGCGTTGAGAGCCTCAGAAAGGTGTTTTTACTTGTCTATTGTACTTTGGTACAATCCTCAAAATCTTCATAATATTTGGTATTTCCCTGACCATCTTTTAGACGAATCCAATCTATAGCCCAAGAACCTTTGCCAGATATATGAATTGCTTTGATTTCCCCAATATTTCCACTGAAAGGTACTTTGGCGATTACTTGGTCATTCCAATAATACAGTGCAGTATTTTTTCGGATTACTATTTTAATAGTGTTCCAACGGCGATAAGTTGCGAGGTCATGGGTAAACCTGGTAAATACTTCCAATCTCTTTTCATAATTTTCACCGATGTTTCGTGGTCTTACGGTTTTTTTGCTAGGAGGTAAAAACTTAGCATTATGATGCATCATCCAATACTCACAACCATTTATTTCTAATGGATAACTAACAGCGTGTGGGAGTTCCGCCTCAGAACCGTTCATATCGATGGTGAGATTGTTGCAACTGGCATCGCTTGGAAGATGTTCAAGACGAAAACGCATTTGTAGCGTCATACGATTGCCCTGCACTTGAAAATGTTTGTTATTATAAATATGTGAGAAGTAATAATCTTGGTGAGCTTTTGGAACGAGTTCTATTGGGAAAGTGAGGTAACCATTTTTGATCAATTGGCAGTTACTCATTAGGGGGTGTTCGTTGTGCCCATTCCTTGAGTGACCCACCCACCCATATGATTCCTGGTATACTGTTATGGCTTTAATCGTCTTTCCGTTTTTGCCTAAAATAAATCTTCCACTTGGCCTATAAAATACAAAGCTAATGGTTCCTTTAGACTGGGTCAGGTATTGCTTTTTGGGGATAGCATCCCCAGCAGAGCGTATATAAAAAGAGTCTTTTAGAGATGCATTGCCCAAATCGTACGAGAATGCAAGTGTAGATTTATTTTTTCCTTTGATGTGTTTCACTAAAGCAAATTTTACTTGTTTTCGAGCTTTCTGTAAAGCCATGTCTACTTTTGAATCATCACTATTCCACCTGTACTGGCTCACCCACCCAACCATTACCAGTATTGCAATGGTAGTAAACAACAATAGTAGTTGACTAGGTTTGGGGGTGACCTTACGCTGATGAGGAGTAAGCTCTATCGTAGAAGAAAGCTGATAAGCATCGTGAAAAACCTGGTATTTTTCTAAGGTATAAGAGGGTAGGGGTGGTTGTCCCTCTGCTGAAATTAATTCCACTTGATGAATGATATTTTTTGCCGCGGATAATTGCTTGCTTTTTAAGGTATTTTGTTCCCAGTAATTCCAGAACCTTAAATATTCCTGATAAGTTGTTTGAAAATCGCCCCAGTCGCTGAGATAAAAAATGCCCCGTCGATAACCCACATAGATTGTCAATCCAGTCTTTTTCTTTTCATTATGATTACTTTGAGATTTGCTTTTACCCAGAAAGCGTTTGAGCGACGAAGCCGAAGTAGTATAACGAGACATTTCCCGATTAGATAGGTTTAGTTTATTCTGAATCACCTGATTGATCTCATCGGCTAAACTTATATAAAATCCATTGGGTAAGTTCACAATCTGTTGAGTGGTTAATGGAGGATTGGTAGCATGATGTTTAAAGCTTTTATACCAACGTTCCCGATGCCATTTATGCTGCACATTTTCTTCCCAATCTTGCGTGATTTTACTTTGCAGGCATTTTTTTAGCAATTCTTCCGGTAATATTTGTTTGTGATTCATAGGTATATAGTGATAGCTGTAGCCTTATAATCATCAAGCAGATGAAGCATCTTTTGGGGATTATATAAGGCTTGAAAAAAGTTTAATAAATTGGCGTTGATTTATGATATTAGAAGTAGTTTTTAAGCAACTTAAAATTGCTGTATAAACTCGTTCAGATCTTCTTCTTTGGATAAAAGTAATTTTTTCTTGAGGCGGTATTTGGCCATTTGAATGCTCCTAAATTCTACGTTGAGCAAGCGAGCAATTTCCTTGTTAGATAGGTTAATCCTGATATAGGCACACAAACGAAGATCGTTTTGCGAAAGTGTACCAAAGTGAGTCTGTAATTTGCTGAAAAACTCGGGGTGCACCTCATTGAAATGCAATTGTAATCGTTCCCAGTCTTCCTCGAGGTTGGTATTTGCCCGAATGATTTTTTGAATTTGATAGATATTTTTCCACCATTTTTTGGGTAGCTGATTCTCGAAATCGACCAAGCCAGATTGAATACTTTGCAGCACCTCATTTTTTTGCTGGACGAGCATCGTGGTAGTGGCCAGTTCTCGATTTTTATAATCCAGGTTGATCAATAACCGTTTATTTTCTTCTTGTTTCAGGCGTTTTTCAGCGTCTAGTCTTCGGCTTTCTTCTATATGACGGGCGTTTTCTTGTTGCAAAAGCTCACTTTGTTGCTGGATAATGCGATGACGCAAACGGTATCGGTTGTATAGCAGAATCAAAATAAACAAAACCAACATCAACCCCAGTAAAGCATAATTACGCATTTTGAGTTGAAAACTAGAACGTTGTTTTTGCAAAGCTTTTTCTTTGCGTAGAATTTCAAGTTCCTTTTGTTGTTCTTTGATCTGAAAGTTTTGTTCAAGTTTGGCTATTGCCTTGGCTTTTTTTGTTCTAAAAAGACTGTCTTGTGCCTGAGTATGTAACTTTTGATATTGATAAGCCTGGTCGAATCGTTCCAGCGTAGCGTAGGAACTGGCTAAAAACTGATAGCAATCTCCCAGGTTAAATATGGTGAAATCTGTTTGGAGATAGGAAATGCTTTTTTGAGCAAATGCTACTGCCTGGGGATATTTTTGTTTTTTGTGGTAGAGCTTGGCAATACTCATCATAAACACCCCAACCAAGGCACTATCTTGCCTGGCGCTGGCATATTCAATACCTTGCTCGTGTATCTTTAAGGCTGCTTCATAGTTCTCTATCTTGCTATAGGTGCGTCCCAGGTTATGAAAGGTGGCAAAAATAGCGGTAGTATCAGCTATTTTCTTGGAGAGTTGAAGCGATTTCTTAAAAAACGCGATTGATTTATCCCTGTTACGTAGTTCGCCATAAGTGCCACCCATGTTATTGTAAACCCTTGTGATAGAAGAGCTATCCTTGAGAGCAAACGCAATTTGTAGCATCTGTTGATCATTATTCAGCAAAGAATCTAACGCACCCTGATACATAAATACGCGCCCTTTTTGTCCAAGAAATTGATATTCAGCAGATTGGTTCTTGGCTTTGCGCGCTGTTTTTAATGCTTTATTGGCATATTCTAAGGCTCTTTCAAAGTTTCCCTGCTTTATATAAAACCTGCTGAGGAATCGCTGGGTATGAGCTTGTCTTAAAGGTAGGTGGTGTTTTTTGGCAATGTTTAAAGCAAATTGAAATTGCTTCAAAGCTTCAACTGGCAAGCCATTCGTCATATAGAATCTCCCTAAATTGTTTAGAACACTCACCTGTTGAGCATAAGCTTGATAGTCTTGGGCAAGCTGAAGTGCTTTTTTTAGATAGCTCAACGAGGTTGCGAATTTTTTTGCCTTTAAGTGATTTTCCCCCATTGCATTGAGAGCTTTTATTACACCTCTTTTATAATCAACTTTTTGCGCAAGTTTGAAGGCTTGCTCATAATAGGCAAAAGATTGAGTAGGGGAAAGATGATGCAATTGAGCAAGTTCGTATAAGACCTTGTACCGAGCCGTGTCAGGAAGCCTATCACTCAATTGTTTTTTGAGTACTGCAATTTTTTTGTTTTTCTGAGCACTGGATTGTAGGGCAAAAAATAGGGAACCAAGCAATATAAAACTAAAGCCAAGTGATTTAGGTGATGGTAATACTCGATGGATCATAGGGTGTATAGTCGTAGTATAGTGTATTTGATTAGTTATAAATTACGCTTACTTCTAATTTCAATTTTTGTACGTGCAATTTTACCCATAAATCTAAAAAAATGTAGGTTTTTAGGCACTACAAATGCTATACAAGATTCTATAAGTAGTTGACGGATAGGATTTTGACTTTCACTTTTGTTAAATCAACAATAAGAGAATAAGCGTGAGTTTTTGTGCTTTTGAAGCATTAGACTTGATTGTTGCTGTTGGCCTAAATACACTATACCTGGACTTTACCTCAGGATACTGCTTGGCGAGTGTTTAAAAAATAGTCGTAGAGCGACGCTCCATGTACAAAACATCTCGCCATTGATCATTCATTTTGCCTATTTTCTCTTTGATGCCCACTTCACGAAAACCAAACTTAGTATGTAGTGCTCTGCTGCCTTTGTTTTCGGGAAACATACCTGCCTGAATACTCCAAATATTGTGACTTTCGGTATAATCGATCAAATGCTGCATCAATGCACTGCCCACACCCTTACCACGAGCCTTTTCGCTAATGTATATGCTTAATTCTACTACGCCAGCATATACACAGCGACCACTTACCTGATAAAGTGCTGCCCAACCCAATATTTCCTGGTCCTGGCGATACACAAAAGCCGCTTCTGCGATTTTATTTTTGATCCATTGTTCGTAAGTACTCAAATTGTCAGGTGTTTCAAAGGTGGCATTGTGGGTGTTCATGCCTTCTACATAAATCGCCTTGATGGCTTCCCAATCTTGTGGAGTTGCGAGAGTAATCATATCAATGTTGGTTTTATGGTGTGTTATTTAAAGTGATTGTAATAATTCAATATATCGGTTGAGCGTGTCTTTATTTACCGAGTAAA
Organism: marine bacterium AO1-C; assembly: GCA_001890965.1. Taxonomy (GTDB): domain Bacteria; phylum Bacteroidota; class Bacteroidia; order Cytophagales; family Microscillaceae; genus Microscilla. Next base: position 193,059 of record MLAY01000023.1, read on the forward strand.
AGGAATACTTGTCCTTATATTCTACAGTAAATAATTGGGCATCTACCAGTTTTTTGACGTGCTGCGAAAGACTGGATTGGCTGTAAGGAAAATGAGCTACTAAATCCTTATTGCAGACATCGTTGCGTACCGTATTTTTAGATTTTACATAATTGAGCAAGGCAATACGCACTGGATGGCTTAAGGCATTGGCAATCTGAGCCATTAATAAAGTATCGTCTTCGTTTTCTATGTTTAAGGGTTTTCTTATTCTCATCAAGTAAATATAAACACAAATCAAATATTAGCAATAGGCGATTTAATAAAACCCTTAATTTTTCTGCAGAATATCAAACGGTCGTCTTTTTTTGAGAGATAACAACTGTGCTACTTTGGTTTGTAAATGCTTGATAATAAGTGACTTGATTGCGATTGTTGTATTGTTTGTGAAGTGCCATAATTGCAAAATATAAGTAAACCAATTTCAGGCTGTATTGTCAATGTATAGTGAGGTTATCTGGGTGTATTGTCGGTGTATAGTGGTCAGAATAGCTTTCTGCTGCCAGGCAGGGTTAATTTGTTCCCATCAATTTAATTAACCAAAAACATAAAATATTATGACAATTTACAAGATGCACGCCCGGTTTCAATGGGCAAAACTATTACTATGCCTAATAATATTTAGTCTGACAACTGCGGCTCAGGCACAAAACCTGGCTTTGTACAAAGGTACCTTAACCAGTAGTGATTATGGGCCCGCTTATGGGGGTAATCGAGCTAACGATGGCACTGTATCGGCTGCCAGCAAATGGACGAGCGCCAATGTGAGTGGGCCTCATTGGATTTACATTAATTTAGGGAGCAGCCAAACGGTAGGAACAGTTACCGTAAAACACGCGGGAGCAGCAGGAGAACCCAGTTATTTTAATACCCAGGCTTACGCCGTACAATACTACAATGGTGGTTGGGTAACTGCAACCAATGTAAACAATAGTGCCCAGCAAAACATCACTAGTTCCTCTGTATCGTTTACAACTCAATATGTTAGAATTTATATTACAGACCCAGGGATTGACAACATTGCGCGCATCCCGGAAATTGAAATTTATGGTAGTTCTTCAGTAGTATTGAGTACTTCGGGCGATTCTCACCTGGCTTGGCCTTATGGTAGTTCTCAGATCAATTGTAGCAATCGTTTGGCAGGAACCAATGGATGGTATGTAACCTGTTCTACTGGTTGTGGTTTGCACGTAAACAGCGACTATTATGCAGATGATTGGGTAACTAGTCAGGGCACTTTCAATCAACCATTTTACTCGCCTATGTCGGGTACTGTGATTTACGCAGGCTGGAGCACGGCAGGCTATGGCTATCAGGTATTAGTCCGTTCCAACCAAAACGGTTCATTTGCCTTTAGAATTGCCCACCTGGAAACAATTTCAGTAAGTGATGGACAAACCGTAGCTGAGGGTACTTTATTGGGATATATTGGCAGTACTGGAAACTCTACTGGAGCCCATGCGCATACGGTGTTGTACCGCAATTTAAGTCAGAGTGCTATCAATGCATTGGATAATACCGGAGCCTACTTAAGTTCGAGTGCCTATGCAGCACCATTTTATTTCGATGCTGCCTGCAACAATGCCCGAACTGCTACTTCTACCAAAGCACAGGAAAAAGTAACCAAAGAAGTTATTTTAGAAGGCTTGCGAGCCATCGATAAAATGCAAAATCTTGCAGTATTCCCTAATCCAATGAGTAGCAAAGCCATTGCAAGGTTTACTTTACCTACCGACGAAGTGGTTTCTTTGGCGATTTATGATTTGATGGGGAATAAAATAAAAAACGTCATTGATAACAAAACAAGACAAGCAGGTGAAACCAATATTGAAATTAGCAGCAATGGGCTTAAGAGCGGGGTGTACATTCTCAAGCTCAAAACTAACTCTATCCAAAAATTTATCCGATTTAAGGTGATGAAATAATTTTTAATGCTGCACTAAATATCTATCAGAATCAGCACAAGGTGCGTCAGCCTTAGTTTCGGCCTTACAGCCTAGTGTTGACCTAAACTTGTGCGGTTTTCATTACAATTTGATATTTTATAAAAATGAATCAATCCTCAGCATCATTTTGTGATGCTGGGATTGTTTAGGTTTTAGAGCATGTTTAAACTTTCGTTTTTGGAGATAAAAATGCGATTTTTCAGTGATGACGAGGTATATTTTTAAGTGAATAGCCAAAGCTATTGACGAAAAAATTACCAAAGTAAGCACGTAAAAGGTGCTTTTTTAGTCCGAAGGATGAATTTTAAACATACTCTTATTTAAACCTGTTGAATAAACTCACTTAAGTCTTGTGACTTTTCCAAACCAATTTTCTTCTTTAAGCGAAACTTAGCCACCTGTATACTGCGAAACCCAACGCCCAAAATTCGCCCAATCTCTTTGTTCGTGAGGTTGATACGAATGTAAGCACAGAGGCGTAAATCGTACTGCGATAAATGAGGGTACTGTTGTTGCAAAGTATTGAAAAACCGTGGATGTACCTGGTCAAAGTGTACCTTAAGTCGCTTCCACTCCTGTTCCAGGTCCGTATTTTCTTTGATGATCTTCTGTATATTGTCAAGGTGTACCTGCCACTTGTTAGGGTCTACCTGCTGAAACTGCTTAAGTTCTTGCTGAATGTTACCTAGTATACTTGTCTTTTGGTGGATCAAAAGGGTAGAAGTGGCCAATTCCTGGTTTTTATAATCCAGCTCCAGGCGTAGCTGCTTATTTTCCTCTTGTTTGAGCTTTTGCTCTATGGCAAGGCGCTGACTTTCAGATATATGGCGTTCATTCTCTTTTTCAAGAAGCAAGCTTTTTTGTTGTAGTACTTTGCTTCTTAATTTATAATGCTTAAAAAACAACAACAACACAATTCCCAATAACCCCAAACCCACCAAGGCGATGTTGCGCAGTTTGCGTTGGAGTTTTGCTTTTTGCTCTTGCAGCTTATTTTCTTTTTTCAGCAAGCTGATCACTTCTTGTTTTTTTTCGTCTTTGTAGCGCTGTTCAATCTTTGAAATTATTTCCGATTTCTGATTATTGAAAATACTGTCATAAGCCTGTTTGTATTTGATATGCATAAAGTAGGCTTGCTCAAAGTTTTTCGCAGCTTCATAATTCTTGGCCAGTAGCTTATAACTTGTACAAAGCTCGTTGAATGATTTTAATTGATCAAATGGTGCCTGGCTTTGCTTGAGGTAATCTTCGGCTGTTTTGTACTGCTTTTGCAGATGATAGATTTCACCAATATTCCGAAGCATGACTCCGCTTGCCAGCAAATCCCCTCTTTTTTGTGCGTATAAGAGCGATTTTTTGAAATAATCAATTGCCTCTTCATATTGATAAGTAGTTCTGTATACCTCTGCAATGTTATGGTAGAGAATGACCAAACGGTCAAAGTCATTGGTGAGTAATTTATAATCCAATGCTTTTTTGTAAAAGTGAATGGCCTTATCAAACTGTTCCAGGTTGAAAAAAGCAATGCCCAAAAGATTGTAAGCCCTGGATAATATGACCTGGTCGTTTAGTCTTTGAGCAATTTTTAACGCATCCAGACCACATTGCTTCAATGATTGATATTTTTTTTGATCAGCATACAAAATGCCCAACTTCGCCAATGCCTGATACGCTTGTTTAGGCAACTGAAAGTCTCGGGCATAACCCAGCGCCTTTTGTAAATATTCGTGGGCATGGGCATAGTTTTTTTGCAAGCGATGAAAATCCCCTATCTGACAAATGGTATGACAAATCTTGGCCTGATTGCGAAGATTCCGAGCCATTTTCAAGGCTCTGTGATAATTACTAAGGGCTTGCTGGTGTTCATTATGTATGATAAGAATGGGACCCAGGCCGTTTAGACAATCCACCTGCTGGAGATAAAACCGATGCTGTTTGGCTATTTTACACCCTAATCGAAAATGCTTCTGAGCGGCCTCAAACTCTCTATAATGTAGGTTTAGATTACCCAAATGCACGTGCCCTTGGGCGATATTTAATAAATCATTGTGTTTGAGTGCTAATTGAAGGCCTCTTGAGAAATATTTCGAAGATACTGGGTGATTGAATTTTTCTGATAAGCCTAGTTTATATAAGGAATCTATGCTTAGATGATCCAGTTTTTGGTGTTCGGGCAAATGAGATAATACTGGGACTGCGGGGTTATTTTGTGCTTTTAGATCGTGGAAAAAACTGAATAATGGGATCGCTGAAGCCAGTAAGACTAGAATTATTTGTTCATAGATTCTTTTTCTGGGGTAAATAGCTGAAGTTTTCATTTTTTTAGATGTTTGTGGTGTTGATTAGTAGTAGTAGGGAACAACCAAACGTCTATATAAAACAGTATAGATTAAGCGTTTTAGTAGGGCTGTTTTTTGCTTTTTATCTGGTTATGATTCTGATAGACAATAGATTGTGTGATTTCCCCTCAGTAAGTGTAATATCCAACAAAGAAAAGTATTTTATGAAACCAAGTAAACTTTATACATAGATTTTTTGGACTTTTCTACTAAAAAAGACTAAAAATATTATGTGATTTTTCTAAGAACAATCATTGTATTTATGAGTGAATTATACAAATAGTCACATTTTGTTAAAAAAAACTTATGCTAGTGATACGTATGGGCTAAAAAAGCACAATTATGTATTTTGGGTTTTTAATGTTTGTAAACCCGTTAATAAATGAAAAAATTATTTACCCTCTCTTTTTATATCTGTGCTGGTTTGCTTGTTAGCCTAAGTACTCAGGCGCAACAGACCAATACCACTCCACCCTCTACTGACCAAAGACTTTATAAAATTGTTGATGCAGTTTCGCCCAAGCGTATTGAGACTGACATTCGTAAACTGGTGGGTTTTGGTACTCGCAATACCCTTTCAGACACAGTATCAAATACCCGTGGTATTGGAGCAGCCCGACGCTGGATCAAAGCTGAGTTTGAAAAAATCTCGAAAGCTTGTGGAGGATGCCTGGAGGTAAAATACCAGCGTTATCTCGTAAAAAAAGGTGTGAGCCGACGTATTCCTAACGACACTTATATTGTGAACGTGGTAGCTATTCAGCGTGGTACCAAAAATCCCAATCGCTACGTAATCATGAGTGGCGATATCGACTCACGTGGCAACGATGTAACCGATACCAAAAAAGACGCACCTGGCGCCAACGACAATGCTACTGGAGTGGCTGGTGCTTTGGAAGCAGCAAGAGTATTGAGCAAGTATAAGTTTGAAAATAGTATTGTATATGCCGCGCTTTCGGGCGAGGAGCAAGGTTTGTTTGGTGGTAAGCATATGGCAGAAGTAGCCCAAAAAGAAAAATGGGATGTTTTGGGCGTGCTCAACAACGATATGATTGGCAACATAGAAGGAATAGATGGAGTGAAAGACAACACTACTTTTAGGGTTTTTTCAGAACCAACTCCACCTACCACTACCCAGCGCCAGCGCAGATTACAGCGTTTTTATGGAGGAGAAATAGATGGTAATTCTCGTCAATTGGCCCGTTATGTAGCAAGGCTTACCAATACTTATATGACCAACTTGAGAGCCATTATGATTTATCGTTTGGATCGTTTTGGTAGGGGAGGGCATCACCGTCCTTTCAATGATTTGGGTTTTGCGGGGGTACGAATCATGGAGACTCATGAAAATTATTACCGACAACATCAGGACATTCGTACCGAAAACGGAATTAAATATGGCGATGTAATAGAAGGTGTAAACTTTGAATATGCTGCGAAGCTTACCGCTGTAAACGCCATCACAATGGCGAGCCTGGCTTGGGCACCCACTGCACCTCAAAATGTGAAAATTGGTGGAGCAGTGCAGCCTTCTACCACTTTAGCCTGGGAAAAAAGCAATGATCCGAACCTGGCAGGGTATAAAATTTACTGGCGAGAGACTACTGCACCTCAATGGCAATATTCTCGTTTTGTAGGAAATATCGACCAATTTACTCTAAAAAATATCGTGATTGATAATTTCTTGTTTGGAGTATCTTCGGTAAGCAAAGATGGCCACGAAAGTCCGGTAGTTTTTCCAAGCGGAATTATGAGAAGACGATAGTTTACTGATACATAAAAGCAAAAATCCTGTTGATTAATGCCTAATCAACAGGATTTTTACATTTATCAAGAGCCAGTTAAAACCCAATTTTTAGCTTGCGCTATATCGCTGAAATAGTGCATCTTTTTTTCCTCATTTTTTTGATTGACTTCATCGGTAAGCTGGGCTATAGACAGATTAGCAATGAATTCTTCGGGCATTACAAAACAAAATTTTTCGAGGATCTCGTAAGCAGAGTTTGCAATATTTTCAGCCGTCCATACTTGTAAATCGGGCGAGATAAAAAAGTTAAAGTCGCGATTATCTACAATGCTGTATTTAGGTCGGGTATCAAATATTGTTTGCTTCCAGCGAAACAGCATGTCCTTAAACTCTTCTTCGGACATGTACATCGTTTCTTTTTTGGTAATGTGATAATGAATAGAGTATTCTGGATCAAGATATATTCGATTATACTTGTTATCTATTAAGGTTTCCATACGCGTGTTTTTTAGTGATTGAACATTGTAATTGTTAGTGTATAAGCCTGATCAGATATGTGTGTATACTGGAGTGCTGGTTGTTTTGTTATAAAAAATCGATGAATGTTTATGTTTCGAGTATAAAGTCGAGGCGACATCTATATACTGTAAGTGATGTTTGAACCAGGGGGCAATAAGAAACGGTCAATGAAACTAAACTTCATTGACCGTTTTTGAAGGTGAAAAATATTCAAAACCGTACGTTAATTTTTATCTGCTACGACTTGCATTTTGATGGTTTTTATCAAATATAAAAAGTGCTTGTATCGCAGCATCTTTCTTTCCGCCTTAGATACTATCTTCGAAAACAAGGAATTTGATATAACTTTTTTAAGATTCTAGTTTTTTCCAAGAAATAATTATCTTTACGCTAACCCAAAGGAGTTATTTATTAACTACCTAGTGT